>CAWCZI010000001.1:0-21092 GCA_963799995.1 uncultured Solirubrobacterales bacterium
GCGGCTGTGACACTCGATGCCGTCCAATCGGGCCGGATCTCAGCCGTGGCGTCGGCCATGGGTTGCCGGATGCTGATCGCTACGGCCGGTTGAGCGGCTGAGGTGCACCCAGTTGTCGAGGTCGGCGCGTAGCTGGCGGTGTTTGGCACGGATCGCATTCACGGCGTCATCGCCGAGCGCGAGGCGCAGAGGAGGCTCTGGTGCGGCGATCGCCTTGAGGATTGCGGCTGCCACCTTGTCCGGGTCGCCGGGCTGGGAGCCATCCATCTGATCCACGGCTGCGCGAGTCGCTCCGGCTGTGGGGGCGTAGTCGTCGATGATCACGCGGGTGCGGTGCATCCGCTCCGCGCCGAATTCGGTGCGAAACGCTCCTGGCTCGACGATCAGTACTCGGATGCCGAGCGGGGCGACCTCAGCGGCGAGTGCCTCTGACATCGCTTCAAGCGCGAACTTCGCCGAGCAGTAGGCACCGAAGCCGGCCGGCGCCAGCTGACCGCCCATCGAGCTGATCTGCACGATCGTTCCGCTGCCCCGCTCGCGCATCCCGGGCAGGACGGCCTGGGTCAGCCTGACGGGCCCGAGGAACATTGTCTCGTGCAGCGTGATCAGCTCCTCGATGTCCAGCTCTTCGACAGCGCCGACCGTTCCGTAGCCCGCGTTGTTGACGAGCACATCGATCCGGCCAAACCGCTTTAGTGCTGTGTCAACAGCGGAGGCGACTTCTTCTCGGCGGGTCACGTCCAGGCGGACAGCCGCCACCCGATCTGGGGCTTGGTCTACGAGTGCGTTCAGCGCCTCCGGGCGCCGGGCGGTTGCGACGACCTGATCGCCAGCTGCCAGGGCCGCATGAGCGATCGCCAGCCCGAAGCCGGACGAGGTTCCCGTGATCAGCCAGGTGCGAGGTGATGTGTGCTGGTTCATGGCCTGAACGTACGGTCCGCGGATCGGGATTGACAACATCACCTTCCTGTCTAGCCACAGGAAGAGCCTGTATCTAAGCTTCGCTTCGTGTCGTTCGACCTACGGCAGCTTCGCTACTTCGTGACGGTCGCTGAGGAAGGCAGCCTCACGCGGGCGGCCGCCAAGATCCCCGTCGCTCAGCAGTCGCTCTCAGAGCAGATCCGTTCACTAGAGCGCCAGATCGGGGCACCACTGTTCATCCGTGGACCGCGCGGCGTGCAGCTCACCGCTGTCGGTGCTGCTCTGCTCGGTGAGGCAAAGCCCCTGCTCACTCGCACCGATCGGGCGTTCGACCGCGTGCGGCGGCTGGCGGGCGGCGAGCGCCAGACCCTCCACGTCGGCTTCCTGCCATCGGTCGGCAACTACGTTGTCCCGCCAGTCGTGCGAGCCTTCTCCGAGGCCCACCCCGAGATCGCGCTGACCACGGAAGATCTTCCGATCGCGCGACTCGTCGAAGGGCTGCGTGACGGCCGCTTGGACGCCGGCCTAACCCGCCCCCCGCTGCTCGACGATCTCGCCACGGAGCGTGTTCTGCGAGAGCCGGTGGGTGTCGTCCTTCCCGCTGGTCATCGACTGGCCAAGGCGACACAGTTGTTCCTGGCCGAGCTGGCCGACGAATCCTGGGTCCTGACTCCCCGTTCCTCCTGGGAACCATGGCATCGCAAGTACGACCAAGACTTCGCCGCCGCCGGATTCACCCCCAAGGTCGTTCAGCACGGCACCAGCGTCCAGAGTCTGCTCGCGCTCGTCGCCGCCGGCGTCGGCGTGACACGTCTGCCGCTCTCGGCCCGGACTCTGCGCGACACCGGCGTGGTGTTCGTCCCGTTGAAGGACGACTACGCCGACGTCGTGATCGCCTGGGTCGACGACCGCCCCCGCCCCGCAGTGGACGCACTCCGGAACGTGATCCACGCCACCGCACGCAAGTCAGACCTACTGGCGGCAGGGTAACGCCGTTCGCCCCCACCCGGTCAGACAACCACTGAAACAGTTCGTCGCTCGGCACACTCCAGCCGAGGTCGTCGCCGGGCGCGGCGATGTAGCCGTCCAGGCTCAGGTTCATGCCGAAGGTCAATTTCCCCATGGCGTCAGCCTCCCGTTGTCGCTTGCAGCCGTTGCCGGCTGAGGAACTCTCGTTCGGCGCGGTTGAGTGTGAGCTCGATGGCCCGCTCATAGGCCGTCACCGCTTCGTCGATGTGTCCAGCTTGTGCGAGAAGGTCTGCGCGGGCGGCGTGGTATGGCTGGTAGTCGTCGAGGTTGATGTTGGCGAGCGCGTCCAGCCCGGCTGAGGGGCCATTGAGCGCGCCCACGGCGACGGCGCGATTCAAGGCGACGACCGGATTTGGCTGGATCGCGTAGAGCTGGTCGTAGAGCGCGACGATCTGAGACCAGTCGGTGTCGGCGGCCGTGGGCGCGTCGGTGTGAACGGCGGCGATCGCGGCTTGGATCTGGAAGGGTCCGGGATCATTGCGCCGCAGGCATGCCCGGACTAGTCGGTGGCCTTCCTCAATTAGGTTGGGGTCCCATCGCGAACGGTCCTGGTCGGCGAGGCGAACCATTGATCCGTTGGCGTCGACGCGACTGGAGCGGCGGGCCTCGGTCAGCAGCATCAACGCGAGAAGTCCGATGATCTCCGGCTCGTCCGGCATGAGCGTGGTGAGGACGCGCCCGATGCGGATCGCTTCGGTTGAGAGGTCGACACGCGTGAGGGCGGGGCCGCTGGTGGCGGTGTGTCCTTCGGTGTAGATCAGATAGATCGAGGCCAGGACGGCGTGGAGTCGATCGGGGAGTTCGGCGGCACCCGGGATGCGATAGGGAGCGTGGTTGTCGCGCAACTTGCGTTTCGCCCGCACGATGCGTTGGGCGATGGTCGCCTCCGGTAGCAGGAAAGCCCGTGCGATCTCGCCAGTCTGTAGGCCGCCCAGCAGCCTCAGTGTGAGCGCGACTTGCGAGTCGGCGGCGAGCGCGGGATGGGAGCAGAGAAACATGAGCCTGAGTTGATCGTCGGGGACAACGTCGACGAAGCGGTCGAGGGCTTCGCGTTCAGGGGTGGCGCCCGGATCGGTGTCTGGGGTGTGCATTTGGTGGGCGGCGACGTAGCGCTCAATGCGGGTCGATTCGCGGCGCAGGCGGTCGATTGCCCGGTTGCGTGCAGTGGTGGTGATCCAGCCGCCGGGGTTCGGCGGGATCCCTCGCTTCGGCCATTGCTCGGCGGCGATCGCGAACGCGTCCGCCACTGCGTCCTCGGCGAGGTCGATGTCACCGAGGACGCGGATCAGCGTGGCGATGCATCGCCCAGCTTCGCGTCGGAATACAGCGTCGAGGGTGTCGGTCATCCTTGCAGCGGGCGGACTTCGATCGGCGTGTCGCTGGCGGCGGCGCCTCTTGCCGCCAGGTCGAGCGCGACGTCCAGGTCCGCAGCCTCGATGATCCAGAAACCACCCATCTGCTCCTTCGTCTCGGCGTAAGGGCCATCCGTCATTGAGACGTGATCTCCGGAGGAGCGCACGACCGTCGCGGACGACGCGGGGTGCAAGCCGGCGGCGAACACCCAGGCGCCCGATCGTTGCAACTCGTCGTTGAATGCTGCGACTCGGGCGACACGGTGTTGTGCCTCGGGAGCGGAGAAATCGACGACATAGTCCTCGTCGTGCCAAACGGACAGCAGGTATTGGGGCATCGGAACCTCCTAATTAATTAGCGCGTGGTCTGACCGGCCGGTACACCAGGTGCAGAGCACCGTTGTCGTAGGACTGCGTCTCAGTGAGAGTGAATTTGGCTTTGAGTCCGTCAGCAAACAGGCGCGGTCCGGCGCCCAGGGCCAGCGGAAAGACGAACAGGTGCAGCTCGTCCACGAGACCGTCAGCGAGCATCGCGCGCACGAGCCTCCCACTCCCGCTGACATAGATGTCACCGCCGATCCGCTGCTTGAGAGAACGAACCGTCTGGGCGTCGTAGGCACCCAGGAGCGTCGAATTGGTCCACTCGAGCTCCGTCAGCGTCGAGGACACGACGTACTTCGGCGACTCGTTCATGAACGGCGCGCCGGGATCGTCAGCAGCGGTCCGGGTCGACCATGTCGGCGCGAACAACTCGTATGTGTTGCGCCCCATCAGCAGCGCCTCGCTTGGTTGCATGATCCCGGCGATCGCAGCGCCCATCTTTGGGTCAAAGCCGTACTCCATCGTCCATGCTGGATTGTCGATCACGCCGTCGAGCGTGATGAACTCGTGAACAACGATCCGTCCCATGGCTATCTCCTCTCGGGTGATGAACGGCGCCCGATGCGCCGTCTCATCCTCTCTACGAACAGCGATCGCGAAATCGACAGCGGCCGACACACCACCACTCGATCGGGCATCACCACCCGTCGGCAGCGGCCTGTTTCAGGTTCGACTGGTGGGGGTCGGACAGCCAGTCTGCACCGGGCCCGAGACGCGCGTCGACCGGTTCCTCTCCTCGCCGCAGCGCGTCGATGTAGGCATGATCGGCGGCGAGGCGGGCCGCTATCTCGGGACCCTTGGCAACGGCTCCGTGGCCGGGGACCAGGACGTCGACGTGCCGGGCGACCTCTCCCAGCCGGTCGAGTGCCGTCTCATAGGCGCCCACCTGATCGGGCCGGCGAGCGTCGAGGAGCGGGATCAGGACATCGGAGAGCATGTCGCCGGCGAGCAGGACGCCACGATCCGCGAGAAGGACCGCGGCGTGGCCAATGGCGTGCGCCGTATGTTCGATGATCTCGCCTGGCACGGGTCCGCCGTCCGCGGGCAGCGGGGTGACGAGCCCGATCAGCTCAAGAGGGATGCCTGACGCGCTCTCCGCCGCCATCGCCTGGGCCCGCTCCCGGGCTTGAGTGGCAGCCTGGGCGCCGGCGGGGGTGGCGTAGCGCGGCACGGCGCCGAACCGGGAATGCCACAGCAGGTGGTCCCAGTGGGGGTGGGTGGAGAACCCGGCGACCACCGGAATGCTGAGCCGGTCCAGGTCATCGGCGAGCTCGTTCAGCTCAGAACCATCGATGCCGGGATCGACCAGGATCAACCCACCCTCCCCGCGCATCACGATGGAATTGGTCCAGACCCACGCGCTCTGCCGGACCCAGACGCCGTCGGCCACCTCAGTCAGCACAAGTTCACCCTTTCAGGAATCGATACGGAAGAGCTCCGTGAATCGCTCGAGCAGTTTCAGGTTCCCCTTCAGGATGGTGACCACGTCTTCCTTCACGGCCTGGGCAGGGGTCAGAGTGCCTGCGATCAGGTGGCGGATGCCGGGGCCCGTGGCGAACCGCAGCTCAGGCTCACCGCCGGGCAGGGAGCCTCCCACCGGCGGCGCCGGGGGAGCGAGCTGCACCACCTTTAGCTCCCCATCGCTGACCTGGGCACGCAACTCGACGGCACGCACCTGGATCTGGATACTTGCAAAAAAACAAGGGAGCTTGTCAATAGCAAGCACGCGGGAACTAGCGAGGGCGCAGTTGTTGGCGGCTTCCCGCTCCAGGAGCTTCAGCGTCCGGAGCGGGAATAACCGCGTGTCAGTGACGTTGTAGTGCGAGCGCGCGGAGCTGGTTCACCTCCGCCTGGAGCTGGTTGATCTGGTGTTGCTGTCTGTTCACGCGGGCGTGCTGGTGTTGGAGCTCTGCGAGCAGTAGCGCGGGTAGTTCCTGGTAGTAGACGCCGGTCGGCTTGCCGCCAGCGCCGTATTGTGCGAGCGCGGGCAGGGCTTTGGCGACCTGTTGGGCGATCAGCCCGTACTGCATCTGATCCTGCCCCTGCGCGTACTGTGGCTTGTAGCGATAGCTGACCGGCCGCAGGCCGAGCACCAGGTCGGGGTTCTCGCTCAGCGGCTCGATGTCTTCCTTCAGCGCCCGCGAGGACGCGGTCGCGGTCCCGAGCTGACCGGAGGAGTTGACGACCACGCTCTGGTCAGGGCCGGTGATCGACGAGCCCGAGACGCCGGCCAGGAACGCCTTCCTCTGGCTGGCGCTACCGATCCGGATCGTTCCCGCCTCCCCGGCGACCCCCTTGTTCGCGAGATCGACGTTGTTCGACCCGCTCGTCAGGTTCTGCCCCGCGCTGACGCCGAGCGCGAGATTCGAGTTGCCGGTCGTGTTCGAGTCCAGCGCGTCGACGCCGAGCGCGAGATTCGAGCCGCCCGTATCCTTCTTCAGCGCATTGGTCCCGAGCGCTAGGTTCGAGCTGCCGGCCGTGTTGGTTTGCAACGCGAACGGGCCGCTGGCAACGTTATACCTGCCGGTCGAGCTGTGCTGCAACGCATCAGTGCCACTGGCAACGTTGTCGGTCCCCGTCGTGTTCGCCGCCAACGCATAGCTGCCGCTCGCGAGATTGTTCACGCCGGTCGTGTTCGAGGACAGCGCCAGGGTGCCGCTCGCGAGGTTGTCGTGACCGGTCGTGTTCGAGGACAGCGCCAGGGTGCCGCTCGCGACGTTGTCGTTGCCGGTCGTGTTGTCCTGCAGGGCCCGGGGGCCGCTGGCGACGTTGTTGATGCCGGTCGTGTTGGCCGCCAGCGCGTAGAAGCCGAGCCCGACGTTGTCGCTACCGGTCGTGTTCAAGCTCAGCGGGAAGGCGCCGCTCGCGAGGTTCTCGCTACCGGTCGTGTTCGAGCCGAGCGCCTCGTAGCCGTTCGCGACGTTGTCGTTGCCGGTCGTGTTCCTCTGCAGCGCCAGGGTGCCGCTCGCGCCGTTGTCGACGCCGGTCGTGTTGTCCTTCAGCGCGTCGGTTCCGCTCGCGACGTTGGCGACGCCGGTCGTGTTGTCCTGCAGCGCGTCGGGGCCGCTCGCGACGTTGTTGATGCCGGTCGTGTTGTTCATCAGCGCCTGGTAGCCGCTCGCGAGGTTGTCGCTGCCGGTCGTGTTGTCCTGCAGCGCGCTGGTGCCGCTCGCGAGGTCCTGGCTGCCCCTCGTGTTCGAGACCAGCGCGAAGTCGCCGCTGGCGAGGTTGTCGCTGCCGGTCGTGTTGTCCTGCAGCGCGAAGTCGCCGCTCGCGAGGTTGTCGCTGCCGGTCGTGTTGCTCTGCATCGCCTGAAGGCCGCTGGCGACGTTGTCGGCGCCGGTCGTGTTCGCGTCCAGCGCGAAGTCGCCGCTGGCGAGGTTGTCGCTGCCGGTCGTGTTGTTTTCCAGCGCGCCGGTGCCGCTCGCGATGTTGTCGCTGCCGGTCGTGTTCCTGAACAGCGCATTTGAGCCGAAGGCGAGGTTGTTGCTGCCGGTCGTGTCCGAGGACAGCGCGCCGCTGTCGAGCGCGACGTTGTCGCCGCCGCTGGTGAGTGCGTTCATCATGTCGGCGCCCATCGCGATGTTGTTAAACGCGGCGTTCGCGACCAAGTGCGTGTTGAAACACGTCGAACCGGTGCTCGCGTCGACCCCTTCGCAGACGTTGCTGTTGGCGTCCTGGTAGTCGGCTGCGCGACTGGTCGCCGCGCCGCACGCGATCGCGATCGAGATCGAGATCGCGATCAGCGCGACGCGCCGCGCGACCCCGCACAGTGTGAACCTGCCGGATCCTGCGAGCATCAGTCCCCCCCTTTTGGGGTTGAGGCCGCGAACCCCGCTCGGGAGTGCGGCCGTTACAGCGCGGCCCGGCGCCACGCAACCCCGCGAGTATCGTCCGTCGCCGCGGTACCGCGCAAGCCCGACGCGCCGGTCCGCCCGCCACCCCTCCTGGCGGGGAGGTAGGCACATGACGACGCTGTCGAACCGACGCCGGCCAGCGCGCGTGCCGATACGCTCGGTCGATGCGTTGCTCCGTTTATTGGTTGACGGCGGGGGCGGGGTTTGTCAGGCGCCGAGGTGCACGGCACTTCGTCGCGACCGTGGTTGCGCTCGCCGCCGTGGTATCTGCCGCTGGCGCAGTAGCGAGCAGCGCCACCGCGCGGACGTTCGCGCCCCTCGACCGCCCCGGGCCGCCGCTTGACGTCGCCGCCGCCAAGCTGGCTGCGTCGCTTGAGTGCTCGCCGGGGTTTGGACGTGCCACGCGGGCGCCGGTGCTGCTCGTGCCGGGGACCGGGATCACGGCAACGCAGGAGTTCTCCTGGAACTACGAGCCGGCCCTTAGCCATCTGGGGATTGAATGGTGCGGCGTCACGTTCCCGGACTCCGGCAATGACGACATGCAGGTCAATGGTGAGTACGTCGTCAACGCGATCCGGACGATGTACGCGCGCGCGGGCCACCGGATCGCGATCTACGGCCATAGCCAGGGCGGCATGGTGCCACGCTGGGCGCTGCGCTTCTGGCCCGACACTCGCGCGATGGTCGATGACGTGGTCGGCGCGGCGGGCCCCAACCACGGCACGATCATCGCCAACGCGGCGTGCAACGGGACGCGGCCGTGCCAGCCCTCTGACTGGCAGTCAAAGACGACGTCTAACTTCATCGCAGCGCTGAACAGCGGCCAGGAGACGTTCCCGGGGATCTCCTATACCGAGATCTACAGCCACTACGACGAGGAGGTGCAGCCGAACCAGAACAGCTCCGGCACGTCATCGCTGCACGGCGGCGGCGGGCAGATCACGAACGTCGCCGTCCAGGACGTCTGCCCCGACGATACCTCCGAGCACCTCGCACTGGGCAGCTACGACCCCGTCACCTGGGCGCTGCTGCTCGACGCGCTGAACCACCCCGGCCCCGCCGTTCCCGCGCGCGTTGGTCTGACCCCGTGCACCGAGCAGTTCATGCCGGGCGTCGACCCGGCGACCTTCGCGATGAACGCCTTCGCCGCTGCGGTCGACGTCGAGACCTCACCGGCCCAGTCGCTCACCGCCGAGGGGCCACTCGCCTGCTACACGACCGCCTCATGCGCGGCCGTCACGCCCGCCTGCCCCCGCGTCCGCACTGTCCGTATTGCCCTGCGGGCGATGCGCGGTGGCCGGATCGTCGCGGTCACCGTGCGCAGGGGACGGAGGATCGTCGCACGCGCCCATGGCCGGGCGCTGCACTCCGTGCGGGTTCGCATCCCAGAGCACGCAGTGACACTTCGGATCGTGACCGTGAGCCACCGAGGGGTTCGGCGCACAACGCGGCGGCGATACCGTCCAGGCTGCCGCCCGACGCGAGCCTGAACTCGCGCGGGCTCGCCGGCTCCTGTCAGCTCGCGGATTCGACGGCGAGCGAGAGGTCCCCTGGCACCGGCGTCCCGCGTTGTGCCTCGACCCAGTCGGTGATCGTCTTGACGACGAGGCGCGTGTCGTCCCACA
Source organism: uncultured Solirubrobacterales bacterium (assembly GCA_963799995.1). Taxonomy (GTDB): domain Bacteria; phylum Actinomycetota; class Thermoleophilia; order Solirubrobacterales; family Solirubrobacteraceae; genus Palsa-465. The sequence continues at coordinate 9,166 of CAWCZI010000001.1, forward strand.
TTGGCACGTGCCCAACGCCCGGCAGGACCCGGAACTGGGCGTTAGGGATCTCTCGCCTAAAGCGCGCAGAGCAGGTCGCGAGCGGGAGGATCCGGTCACGCTCGGCCCAGGCGATGAGCGCCGGCGCGGCGACCTGGTCGAGGTCCTCGACGTGCGCACGACCGTCGCGGAGACTCGCCAGCACGTCGTTGACGACAGTGCAACCCAGCGGATCGAGACTCAGGTCGACAGCGTCTGCGCCAGAGATCAGTTCGCCGTGGCGCATGATGTCGCGCAGCGCGAGCTTGCGCGCACCGGGCCGGCGCATGAGCCGCGGGATCTGCTTGCGCGAGACGCGGAGCATCCGCATCTGGCGCGCAAAGAAACGCGCGATCCGCTCTGGCTCGGGACCGTCCAGCTCCCAGCCACCGCCCGGCGAGAACGCGACCACGCTGCGCGCGCGGCCGCGCTTGGCAAGCTCGATCGCGAGTGATCCGCCCATCGAGTTACCGACGAAATGGGCCGTGCCGACGCCGAGCTCGTCGAGATGGCGCTCGAGCGAGTCGCCGGCATCCGCGACCTTCTTGAGGCCCATACCGCTCGGGTACGCGGGTCCGCCGTTGTGCCCCGACAGCGTCGGCGCGATCACCTCGTAGCGCGCGACGAGATCCGCAAGCACCGGCTTCCAGTGGCGCCAGTGGCCAGTGAACCCGTGCAGGAGAACCACTGGCTCGCCCTCCCCGGCGCGGTACAGAGACGATGAGATCTCGGCCATCGGAAGACAATCCTAAATGCGAGATGTCCGAAGTGCGCAGTTAGAGGCCGCGGCGTCGCAGCATGTACGGCACGGTCCGCAGCAGGATCTTGATGTCGAGCCAGATGGACCAGTTGGCGCCGTAGAGGTAGTCGATCTTGACCATCTCGGGCATCGGGATCCGCGAGGAGCCGAAGATCTGCCAGAGGCCGGTCATGCCGGGCTTGACCGTCAGGCGCCGGCGCTCCCAGCCCTCGATCAGAACGTCCTCGTCCACGATCAGGGGCCGTGGGCCGACGAGGCTCATGTCCCCGCGCAGGACGTTGAGGAGCTGGGGCAGCTCGTCGAGCGAGGTGCGTCGCAGGAACCGGCCGACGCGCGTGATCCGGGGGTCGTTGGTGATCTTGAAGAGGCCGCCCTCGGCCTCGTTGTGCTCGCGCAGCCGGTCCTTGATCTGCTCGGCGTCATCGACCATCGTGCGGAACTTGAGCATTTCGAACCGGCGGCCACGACGCCCGATGCGAACTTGATGAAACAGCGCCGGTCCGGGCGATCCGAGCTTCACAGCAACGGCCAGGAGCATCATCAGCGGGGAGAGGACCAGGATCCCGAGCAGCGACCCGCTGATGTCCATGGCCCGCTTGAGAGCTGCCGATGACTTGGAAAGCCCGTACTGCCGCACTCCGAGCAGCGTGATGCCGTCGACGTCGTCATAGACGGCGGCGGAGCCGACGACCTCGAGCAGCCTGGGGACGACACTGACCTTGACCCCGAGCGCCTTGATCAGCCGGATACCGTCGATGACCTCCTGCTGATCATGGCTGTCGGGGACGATGATCACCCGCTCGACCGCCAACTCGGCGATCATCCCGGTCAGCGCGCGAAGATCGCCGAGCCATGGGTCGGGAGACGGCGAGTCCGGCCACTCAGCCGACGGTGACAGGTAGCCGACCACCGTCACCTTGACCCCGGGGGAGTCCGCGAGCTTTCTCGCCGTCCTGCGCGCGGTGTCCGCGGGTCCGACCACCAGGCAACGCTCCGGGGAGGTGGCGGCGAGCAGCGCGCTCCGAGCCAGCCAGCGCCCCGCCAGCAGCATGGTCACGTGCGTGGCCAGCAGCGCAAACACCTGGGGGCGGGTGAGAAAGCCCCTCAGCAGCACACTCTCGCTCAGCCACACGAACAACGCGTAGAAGGTCGACAGCTGCAGGATCGAAGGGATCTCATCGACCGTCGTGCGCCGGACCACGTACTGGTCTCGGTCATACAGGCCCAGTGCCTTGCTCATGACGATCGCCAGCGGCGCCACCAGCAGGACGGCCACCCCGGGCGTCACCGATCCACCGGGAACCAGGTACCCGGCCACCAGCAGGGCGACGTAGGCGGCCACGACGTCGGTGAAGGCGAGCGCGCGGCGCAGCCGGGTGTCCCGGCGCCACGACTCCTGGCGCCCGGGGCTGCGCGAGCCGGCCTGCGGGATGGTCTCCCAGACCGGAGAGATGTCGACGTCGGTCGCGAGCCCCGACGAGTCGCCCAGTCGGCTGGGCCGCGGCCACCGGCGCCGCTCCGGCTTCATCGAGCCGCCGGACCGGTATTGCTCCACGTCCATATCGCCATCACCCCTTGTATCCGTACCTGTGCCCCGCTCGCCCCTTTTGGTCCTGCCCCCGCGGATCGGCGAATAAGCGAACGTCAGCCCAACATAGCGTTGATCAGGTTTTGTTGTGTAAAGAAAAGATGATCAGCGTAAGCCGCATCGTCGTTGCGACCGAAATGCTGTAAGGCAGGACCTGAAAATCTGGTGATCAACCGACGCCGTAGGCTCCGCGGCCGCACATGACGTCCTCACCGCTCACCACCGCGCGTGCCCGCCAGGGCACGTACTCGATCGTCGCCCGGGACCCGGCCAGCGGCGAGCTCGGCGTGGCCGTCCAGTCGCACTGGTTCTCGGTCGGGCCGATCGTGCCCTGGGCGCGGGCGGGCGTCGGGGCCGTGGCCACCCAGGCCAACGTCGAGATCGCCTACGGGCCACGGGCGCTGGACTTGCTCGAGGGCGGTCTGGGCGCGCAGGCGGCGCTCGATCGCCTGATCGCCGACGACGAGGGTTCAGCCGGCCGGCAGGTGGCGGTGCTCGACGCGACGGGAGCGGTGGCCATCCACACGGGCGAGAGCTGCATGCCCTTCGCGGGGCACGCGGTCGGGGACGGCGTCTGCTGCCAGGCCAACATCATGAGCACCGAGCGGGTGTGGCCGGCGATGCTCGCCGCCTTCGAGGCCGCCGAGGGGTCGCTGACCGCGCGCCTGCTGACCGCGCTCGACGCGGCCGAGGGCGAGGGCGGTGACCTGCGCGGCCGTCAGTCGGCGGCGATCCTCGTCGTGCCGGCGCGCGGCAACCACTGGGACTCCGTTGTCTCGCTGCGGGTCGAGGATCATCCCGATCCGCTGACCGAGCTGCGGCGCCTGATCGACCTCAACGACGTCTACGCGATCGCCGGCGAGGCCGACGAGCTGGTCAACCAGGAACGCCACGACGAGGCGGCGCACCTGTATCTGCGCGCCTACGAGCGCGCGCCCGGCAATCCCGAGCTGCGCTTCTGGGCGGGGATCGCCGCCGCCCAGCTGGGCGACGTCGATGCCGGCGTTCGTCATGTGGAGGCCGTGGCCGAGCTGCGCCTGGGCTGGGCCGACCTGCTGGAACGCCTGCCTCCCGAGGTGGCGCCAGCCGCGGCGGTGATCCGCGCGGCGATGGATTCCTCGCGGCGGGCCGGCTGACGGCGCCCCGGGCGGCGCTGTCTACAGCCCCCGGCGTCCCAGCATGTACGGCACAGTGCGCAGCAGGATCTTCATGTCCAGCCAGATGGACCAGTTGGCGCCGTACGCGTAGTCGATCTTGACCATCTCGGGCATCGGGATCCGCGAGGAGCCGAAGATCTGCCACAGGCCGGTCATGCCGGGCTTGACCGTGAGCCGGCGTCGCTGCCAGCCCTCGATCAGGGCGTCCTCGTCCAGGACCAGCGGCCTCGGTCCCACGAGGCTCATGTCCCCGCGCAGGACATTGAAGAGCTGCGGCAGCTCGTCGAGCGAGGTTCGGCGCAGGAATCGGCCAACGCGCGTGATCCGGGGATCATCGGTGATCTTGAAGAGGCCGCCCTGCGCCTCGTTTCGCTCGAGAAGCTGGTCTTTGATCTGCTCCGCATCATTGACCATCGTGCGGAACTTGAGCATCTCGAACCGCCGCCCGCGGCGTCCGATCCGCATCTGACGAAACAGCGCCGGGCCGGGGGAGTCCAGCTTCACCATCAGAGCCAGGACGGCCATCACCGGCGACAGGGCCACGATCCCGACCAGTGAGCCGCAGATGTCCATGGTGCGCTTGAGCATCTCCGAGGACTTGGACAACCCGTACTGCCTGACCCCGAGCAAGGTGACGCCGTCGACGTCGTCATAGACGGCGGCGGAGCCGACGACCTCGAGCAATCTGGGGACGACGCTGACCTTGACCCCGAGCGCCTTGATCAGCCGGATACCGTCGATGACCTCCTGCTGATCGTGACCGTCGGGGACGATGATCACCCGCTCCACCGCCAGCTCGGCGATCATCTCCGTCAGCTGGCGGAAGTCACCAGGCCCCGTCAGCGGAGCCGGGGAGCCGGGTCCATTGTTGGACGGGGCCAGGTAGCCGACGACCGTCACCTTGACCCCCGGGGAGCCCGCGAGCTTGGTCGCCGTCCGGCGCGCCGCATCCGCGGGTCCGACCACGAGGCAGCGCTCCGGCGACGGTCGCGGCTCGCAGTCGCGATCCGAGCCAGCCAGCGCCCCGCCACCAGCACGGTGACGTGCGTGACCAGCAGCGCGAACACCTGCGGGCGGGTGAGGAAGCCCCTCAGGAGGATGGCCTCGGTCAGCCATACGAACAGCGCGTAGAAGGCCGACAGCTGCAGGAGCGTCGGTATCTCATCGATCGTCGTGCGCCGGACCACGTACTGGTCTCGGTCATACAGGCCCAGTGCCTTGCTCATGCCGACCACCAGCGGCGCCAGCACAATGGCTGCCAGCCCGAGGCTCACCGATCCGCCGGGAACCACGAACGCCGCCACGACCAGAGCGGTAAAGGCGGCCACGACATCGGTCAGCGCCAGGGCGCGCCGCAGCACTGCATCGCGACGCCATGACTGCCTGAGTCCGGCGTGGTCCGAGCCCGTGCGCGAGGTGACCTCCCAGACCGGAGAGAGGTCAGCGTCTCGCGTCAGCTCGAGCGGCGGGCTCGGCCGGCGCGGCCGCGCCCGCCAGCGCCGTTCCCCTCGGCGTTTCGGCGCCAGCGGATCACCCGGCAGGTATTCCTGCGGCCCATCCGCGGTCTCATGTCTGTCCCCGCCGGATGTCGGCAGGCCAATGTTCCGAGTCACCTTCGTTGCACCCCCAAAAAGCCAAATGCCGACCGAACGGAGGATCCGGCCTCCGCTGCGCCGACCGTCTTTGCGTCTTCTGCTCCTGCGGCTCGCCTCGGTTCGAGCCTCGCTGCACTGACCCCTGCTACGCGTCGACAATCAATGAAAGCAAATATACCGATTTAGAGGATTTCATCTTTAGACATTTGTCGCAGCTCGGCTCGCCACTTGGCCGGTCAGCCAGCTGACAACGGGGCAGGCCAGCCCATGTCGCTCGCCGGCGCGCAGGACGGCCCCCGCCAGCGCGTCGAGCTCGGGCTCACGGCCGGCGGCGATGTCACGCCGCATCGAGGAGCCAAGCTCGGCATGCGCCTGGTCGAGCTCGGCCAGCGTGTCGGCGGCGTCGAGGGAGGCCCCGTCGGCGTTGGCGACGGCGACGGTCTCGTTGACGGCGCCTTCCAGCGCCGAGCGCCACCGGGGGTCGGCGCGCACGAACCCGATCGGCTGGTCGCTCGCGCTGGTGGTCAGCGACAGCGCGTTGAGTCGGGCGAGCTTTGACCACAGCACCTGGGACTCGCTCGCGCCGATAGTCACGGGGATCGAGGCCGCTTCGAGGAGCGTCGCCGCCGCCTGGACGCGGCCCGCGAGTGCCGGGTGATCGGTGGCAAGATCGACCCGCACCGACGGGCTGGTCTGGACGATCCGTCCCGGCCCGGGGCGGTCTGACTCGATCCTGATCACGCCGGCGGCCACGCGCTCTGGCCCGAATCGCGCCCGCAGCACGGCCATGTGCTCGAGGCCGTTGAGCAGCGGCACGACCAGCTCCGGCTCGGCCTGCACCCGCTCGAGCGCCGCCTGAAGGCCACCGGCCTTGGTCGCGACCAGCAGGAGATCGACCGGTGTCGTGAGCGTGGCGTGCGCCTGCGGCCGAGCGGTGAAATCCTCGTTGAGGGCGGTGCTCTGCACTGCGATCCCGTGCTCTGAGATCAGCTCGGCGGTCGGCTCGCGGGCCACCACGACCACGTCGTTTCCCGCGCGCGCGAGCGCGGCGGCCACGAATCCTCCGACCCCGCCGGGGCCGAGCACGGCGATCTTCAGCATTGCCGGAAGGCTGCCAGACGGCGGCCGTCTAACGTGATCTAAGCCACGTTTTAGACGGCGGGGTCAGGGGTCCGTCGGGCGCGTCTGAAACGATCTAAAATGCCGTTTAGACAGTTTGAGATAGTGAACCGCCAAGCCAATCCGTACACGCCCGGAGCCGGCGCCCGCCCGCCGGTGCTGGCCGGCCGGGACGCCGAGCTCGACGACTTTCGAATCGCCTTCGAGCGGCTCGCCGCCGGTCAGTTCGCACGCAGCTTCGTGCTCGATGGGCTGCGCGGGGTCGGCAAAACGGTGCTCCTCAACGAGGCCGACGTGATCGCACGCGAGTGCGCCTGGATCACCTCCGGTGTGGTGGAGTGCAACGAAGACGACGAGCTGCCGCGTCTGATTGCCCGCCTCTGCCACCGGGCGCTGCGCAAGCTGAGCTTTGCCAAGCGGATGAGCACCAGCGTGGAGCGGGCGCTGGGCGTGCTGCGGTCGTTCGCCTTCGCGATGGACGAGAGCGGGACCTGGCGCTTCAACATCGACGCCAAGGCGGTCAGCGGGATCGCCGATTCCGGCGATCCGGAGGCCGACATTGTCGAGCTGCTCGCGGAGGTCGGCTCGGTCGCAGCCCAGCACGGGTCCGGGATGGCCCTGTTCCTGGACGAGATGCAGTTTCTGGGGCGCGGAAGCCTGGCGATACTGGCGGCCGCGATGCATGGCATCAGTCAGCAGACCGCCCCGGTGCTCCTGGTGGGGGCCGGCCTGCCTCAGCTGCCGTTGATGCTCAAGAACGCCAAGCCCTACACGGAGCGGCTGTTCGAGTACCGCACGATCGAGGGACTACCCCGCCCCACCGCCGCCAACGCGCTGACCGTGCCCGCGGAGCGCCTCGGGGTGCACTACTACCGCGACGCCCTGGAGCTAATCCTGGACCACACCCAGGGCTACCCGCACTTCCTCCAGCAGTGGGGCGAGACCGTGTGGCGCGAAGCCGAGGGCCCGCAGATCGAGCTTGCCGACACGCAGGTTGCCGAGGAGCTCGTCAACGATGAGCTCGATCGTCGCTTTTTCCGCGATCGCTATGAGCGAGCCACCGAGGCCGAGCGGATCTACATGTCGGCGATGGCCGACCTTGGAGATGGCTCCCACTCGTCCAGCGCCATCGCCGCCCACCTGGGCATGAGACAAAAGGAGCTCTCGGTTCGGCGTGCGGGCCTGATCGAGAAGGGGCTGATCTATAACCCGGTCGCCATCCAGCTGGACTTCACCGTCCCCCAGTTCGCTCGTTACCTACGCCGGATCCATCCCTATGACCCCAACGAGCGCCCCACCCGCGGTCGGTCGCGCCGGCGATCGGCGTAGCGCCGCGACCGCGACTCGAGTTTGGCTGACACCAGAATTTTGCGGGGGAGTCGTTGCGTCTTGGCTGACGATCGCTTAGAGCCAAGTCATCTTCTCGTTGAGCTTCATGGCCGGGACGTTCGTCCCGATCTCCGGGATGGACGCGATCCCGAAGGCGATCGCCGACTGGGACCCGATCTCGGCGCTGGTGGCGACCGTTCGCCCCCTCACCACCCCGGGCGTGCACACCACTGGGTCCTGGCAGCTCGATCACCCCGAGCTGGCGATGCTGCTGTGGTGCTTGCTCCTGATGGCGATCTGCTTCCCGACAGCGCTGCGGCGCTTCAACCGCACCCTCGCCGCATAGCCCGGGGCTGTAGTGCCGCTTGAGGAAGCTGCCTGCCCGGCGTTTGAAGGCAGGTATTTATCCGCATGTCAGCTGAGAGCTCGTGTCCCCGTAAAGAAGGGCACCGGCCGTCTCGGCCGTCACTTTTGCCCCAGCTTCTCAGGAGGACAGCTGAATTGACGAGGTATAAATACGCATGGCGCGCTTTCGCACTGGCCGGTCTGCTCTCCGCGATGGCCGCTGGGCTGTCCGCGCTGCCCGCCGGTGCGACTCTTGTCTGTCCCCCCGGGACGACAAATCCGAAGTACTGCACCAATGTGCTTCCGATCGCAACCACCAAGCACCCGACCAAGATCAAGGGAACACGCGCAACGCTGAACGGCGTCAGCGGTCCCGGCGTGGCGGGCGGTGACATCACTTTCTACAGCTTCCAGTACGGGAAGACAAAGAAATACGGCCACCAGACGAAGCGGGGGCAGGTCGGACATTGTCCAAACGGCGCCAGCCGGTGTCCGAGTGTTCCGGCGAGCAAGTCGGTCTCGGCCAAGGTGTCTCGCTTGCAGCCATGCACGACGTACCACTACCGGATCGTCTCGAAGAACTCCGACGGTCGCACCAACGGCAAGGACGCGCGCTTCAGGACCCATTTCGCCTCTCCGATCCAGAAGGTGGAGGCCCCTGGGTCTGTGGGCGCCGGCCAGAAGGTCAAGGTTAAGATCACCCTCCGCTACCGTGCCGCGATCAAGATCGAGTTCATCCGCCACGGGCACGTCGTCAAGAGCTCCGATCGAGGCAAGCATGGACCCGGCAAATTTAGGGCCAGCGTTTCCGCGCCGGGCGCCGCAGGCAAGTACACGCTGCGGGTCGTAGGGAAGCTGTCCTGTGGGACGCAGGACGTCGACCAGAAGATCCGGGTGCGATGAGCTGAAGTAGAGAACCAGGGCGCGATCCAAAGAGCGCTCTTCAGCTGTCGTATCTGAGGCCCGCCAGCGCAAGCTGGCGGGCCTCAATTGCGTCAGGGGCCTGACCATCCCGATCGATCTGACGGGGCTGGTAATGCAAGGTGTATGCAAGTCCGTCTGATTCGTCACTTGCTTTTCCCCCGTCATTTGTGCGGTTTGTTGTTTACCCATACTGCGCTTTACGGCTTGATCACAACTGCGGACACCGCGGATGCCATCAATGCTCCGGGAGGCAATAGTCGGGATGCTCCTGTTAGACTGCGGCGGACGACGGTGCCACCACGCCGTCAGTAGCAGGGGCTCCGACGGCCACCCGGACCCAGCTTCAGTTCGAGTTTGGGTCAACGAGATGCGCTGGGATGTGTCGCTAAATGCGCTTTATGCGAAATTCGCCGTACCCCGATCACGTGGGGGATAACTTGCTGACGCAGCCTGGTGCGACGCACCAGGCTCTAGCCGGTGTGGGCCCTTCCGTGCCCGCGGGACATCCAGTTCCGGCGCTGGTCGTTTCGCCAGCGGCGACCAATGCGCCAAAGCTGGCCGAGCAGCTGGCCAAGGGATCTGCAGGGGTTGGACGCGATGCTGTTTATCGCCGACTGCTCGCCGTTGCTGACGCGCTGGCGGCGACCTGCGCGTTGCTCTTGTCAATGTTGGTGGCCGGCAATCACCATCCGCGCATTTCGATGCTCGCGACGGTGCCGCTGGTCATCATCGTGAGCAAGCTCATTGGGGCCTATGACGGCGAGGATCTGCTCGTCCGCAAGTCGACGCTTGATGAGGCTCCCGTCCTGTTCCAGGTGGCAACGCTCTGCGCTCTGATCGGCTGGCTGATCAATAGCGTCGTCATCTCCGGAGCCAAGGGGCGCAGCGAGCTGTTGCTGCTCTGGATCACCCTGTTCCTGCTCTTGATTTCGTTCCGGGCAGCGGCGCGCGTGCTATCGCGCCGGCTCACGGAGCCCGAGCGGTGTCTCGTGATCGGCGACGCAGTAACCCGCGATTGGCTCCGGGCGAAGTTCGCCGGCCGGCCCGCCCTGCATGCCGTGGTGGTCGCCAACGTGGATCGCGATGGCCTGGATGCAGCGAGTGCGGCGACCGAGGATTACGAGGTCGACGTCGAGAACCTGCGTGACACGGTCTCGTTGCTCCGCATCGACCGAGTCATGATCACTACCGGCCGCGCTGACGAAGCCGAGGTCATCCATCTGGTCCATGCCGCCACGACCATGGGGCTGAAGGTCAGCGTTCTGCCAAGAGTGCTGGAGATCGTTGGCTCCTCGGTCAAGTTCGATGATGTCGAGGGGTTGCCGCTCCTCTCGATGGGCCCGCCCGGTCTTTCGCGGTCATCGTGGCTGGCAAAGCGCGGTCTGGACGTCCTCGTCTCGTCACTTGGGCTTCTGGTCGTTGGCCCCCTAATGGTGGTCATCGCCATCGCGATCAGGCTGGATTCTGATGGCCCGATCTTCTTCCGCCAGCACCGCGTGGGGCGCGACGGCACAGGCTTTGAGATGTTGAAGTTCCGGACCATGGTCCCTGACGCAGATGCCAGGAAACACGAGCTTCGTCATCTTAACCAGGCCCACGGCCTGTTCAAGATCGCGAACGATCCGCGGATCACTCGCGTCGGAGGATTCCTCCGTCGCACATCGCTGGACGAGCTTCCCCAGCTGCTCAATGTCTTCCGTGGCGAGATGAGCCTGGTCGGGCCACGGCCCCTGGTAGCCGAGGAGGATCGCCGCATCGAGGGCTGGCGGCGCCGGCGCCTGCATCTCACGCCGGGGATGACCGGACACTGGCAGGTGCTAGGGTCAGCTCGTATCCCGCTTGATGAAATGGCGCGGATTGACTATCTGTACGTGACTAACTGGTCACTCTGGCTTGACGTCAAGATCCTGCTGCGTACGGTCCCGTACGTGCTCTCTCGGAAAGGGCTCTGATGTCCTCGTTGTCGATCGACCATTCGCACCTCGTCGCCGGTTGCGAGCCTGGTCGGGATGACCTGAGCGGACGCGACATCGCGATAGTCCACGACTACCTGAACCAGCGCGGTGGCGCCGAGCGCGTGGTCTTGGAGTTATCGGACATGTGGCCGGAGGCGCCGATCTATACGTCGCTTTACCGCCCGGATTCGACGCTGCCGGGCTTTGCGGGCCGTGACGTCCGACCATCCTGGCTTGACCGCCTGCCTGTTGACCGCGGGTTCCGAAACCTCTTTCCGCTCTATCCCGGCGCCTTCCGCCAGCTGGGTGAGATCGACGCCGACGTTGTCCTGGCGAGCTCGAGCGGTTGGGCTCACATCGCCAGGACCGCCCCACGCGCGTTCCACGTCGTGTATTGCTACACCCCGGCGCGCTGGCTCTACGGCGGGAAGCATCTTCAGACAGATGCGAGGCGTTCGGTTCGCCAGGCGTTGGCTTATCCGGCGTTGGGGCTATTCCGGCGGATAGACCGCCGAGCAGCGCGACGTGCCGACCTCTACATAGCGATCAGCCAAACCGCACGAAGGCGGGTTTGGGCCGAATACGGGATCGACGCAGCTCGTCGTGCCGCCTCCGGTCGACACCGATCGGTTTCGACCGACCCCCCGCGGTGAGCGTCTGCTCGCGGTCTCACGACTCCTGCCCTACAAGCACGTCGACCTACTGGTCCGTGCGGCGACACGTTCCGGGGTCGGGCTGGACGTCGTCGGCGACGGGCCCATGCTGCCGCATCTGCAAGAGATCGCGGGAGACAACGTGACCCTGCACGGAGCGGTCGAAGACGACGTCGTGATCGAGCTGATGGAGGACTGCCGCGCGGTCTGCGTCGCTGCCGAGGAGGACTTCGGTCTCGTCGCCGTCGAAGCCCAGGCCGCCGGCAAGCCGGTCGTCGCCTACGGCCGCGGAGGCTCGTTGGAGACCGTCGAGGAGGACTTCACCGGCGTCTTCTTCCACGAGCTGGACGAGGATCGGGTCCTCGCAGCGATCGCGGCTTGCGATCGGCTCGAGACGAGCCCGGACAGAATTGCCCAGCATGCCGAGCGATTCTCTCGGAATGCATTCCGAGAGCAGATGACTCGGGCGATCTGCGACGCGCTC
>CAWCZI010000002.1:0-72740 GCA_963799995.1 uncultured Solirubrobacterales bacterium
CCCGGGTGGCGTGGGGGTGTAAGCCCAAGCCGGAACCAGGCCGCGGGATCGGCGGTCCGCCGCGCAATACCTGGTGTCGGTAGGCGGCTCCGGTGCCCGTCCGGTGTCCGGGCCGGAAACAACTACCGATCGGAGCTCAGGTGCGACTGCCGAGCCTGCGAGCCTGGCCACCGCCGGTGGCGGCGGGCGAGGACGCCTATCAGGAGTTCATCGCCGGCACGATCCCAGTCAAGCGGGTCATGACAGACAGCAATGATGTGCTCGTGATCGTCGAGCACGAGTGGGGAATCATGCCGCGCCTTCGACGAGTATCTGGACGCGGTGCGCCGCGGAGAGGCGCCCGCCCGAGAACGTCGACTACGTCGTGACGTGGACAGGGATGACCGGGGACGCGACCAGGCCGACGGTGATCCGGCTCGAGCTCAGGATCGACGGGCTGCGGGCACGTCCCCGGCTGCTGTTCACGGGCGACGCGATGGAGCCGCTGTGGATGTTCGCCGAGGGGCGATGCTCGGCTGTTTGTCGATCACAGCGGCGACGGATCCTGGAATCACCACTCGACGGCATGTGGGTGCTCGGCCCGACCCCCGTCCCAGACGGCCTCCGTCGGGTCCTGACACAGGCCGGGGTGCCTCGCCCGGCGACGCTCCCGCGACGGGCACCGTCGGCGACGCCGGCCTCGCCGAGAGCGGGGCACGGCGCCGCCAGCGCGGCAAATCATCGGACGGCCCGGGGAAGCGCACGGGACGCGACGCGTCCAGAGATCGAGAAACGAAACTGAAGGAGACGATCATGCGTGACATCGCCACAGCAACACTGTCGGGAAATCTCACCCGCGACGTGGAGCTGCGCAACGCTGCCGTCGGGCACCGACGTCGCCCGGCTCCGGGTCGCCACCACGACCCGTCGACGAACCGGCGAGGAGTGGGTCGAGAAGACCAACTACTTCACCGTCGAGGTGTACGGCGCCCAGGCGCGCAGTTGCGCGCAGTACCTGCACAAGGGCTCGCGCGTGCTTCGTCGACGCCGAGCTCGACTGGCGCGAGTGGACCGACCAGGAGAACAAGAAGCGCGAGGCGGTCACGCTCCAGGCCCGCCAGGTGTGTTCGAGGGCGGCCGCCCGCTTCGGCCGTAGCCGCGGACGGCAGCGAGCAACAGAACGGCGCGGGCGCGGAGGCGGCGGCGCCCGCCGACGGCGAGCCGGTGGGCGTCTCGTCGTCGGAGGCAGAGGGACGGCGAGCGCCGACGATCTGCCGTTCTGATCCGCGGTCGCGGGTGATCGCCAGCAGCGACGCCGCCCCCACGGCCGGCGTCGCGCGCGGCCGCTGACCGCTGACCGCTGACCGCTGACGGTCACGCACAGGACGGCTGGCGGAACCGCCGGACCGGGCCCGTCGGGGAGCTGGCTCTCCGGCCGCGCACCCATTTCCACTGCGCACCAGACCGACGCGTCTGAACGGGCGTCGCGGGTGCGCTTCATCTAACCGTCTGACAAGGAGACTTACATGGCGAACCAATTCCTGCCGCCGGGATGACCGGCGGCGACAACGTATTGCGGTCGCGCCGGCGACTGGCGGAGGCGGTTGGGCCGCCGCGCTCGACGGCGCACGCTCGAGCGCGAGCGCCTGGAGACCCGCGCGCGGGAACGGACGCGACCGGGCAGCTGCTGCGGTGCTTCCCGCGCTGGAGCCGGGCGCTCGAGCAGCTGACTGCTCGAGCGCTGGAACGGCTGGCGGGCAACGAGCCGCGTCGACCCCAACGACCCGGACATGTGGCGCAGCCGCGACGCCACGCCCAAGCCGTGCTGCACCGTCACGGCCGCGGGCAGCGTGAGCGCGACGAGGCTGACGTCGGCGTCGATCACCGCACTGATCGACGGGCAGGCGCAGGCCGACCACGACGCCGGCCTCGACTGGGGCACGGTCACCGCCCGGCGAGCCTGCTCGACGAGCCGGGTGCGCAGGGCGCACGAGCGGCTGCCGATCGCGCTCGAGGATCCGGCGTGTTGGGCGTACGCGCTCGACCAGCGCCGCGCGCTCGCCCGCGGCTCGGCTTCGATGAGCGCCGGGCGGACGATCTGTCGCGCTGGGTGCTGGCCCACCCCGATGGGTTCGACGCTGCGGAGCTGCGCTGCTGGCGGGTCGGCTCGGACACCTGGCTCGCGCTCGCCGGCGAGCAGCTCGCACCGGTCGGCAAGGTGGAGCGGCCGGTCGGCGTGTTCGTCTACCGGCCGGTCGGTCGAGCGATGGCTGGCAGCTGGTCCCGGTACTCGCGCTCGAGACGATCCGGCTGGTCGCCGAGCTCGGCGGCCGAGTGGAACGCGATCTGCGCTCGGCGGTCGTGCCGATCGGCCGCCGCGACGAGCTGCTCGAGCGGATCAACCTCCACACGCTTCATGCCGGGCCACGGGAATGCCTCGATGCGGCGGGCCAGCTCGGCCAGGAGCTCTCGCGCGCAGCTGCGGACGCCGGTCAGCCCGGGGGTGCCGCGCGACAAGTGCGACCGGTGGGGGCAGGCTCGCCGTCCACCGCCGCTCGTACAAGGGCGGCGACGGCACCAAGACGGCGGAGCTCGAGCTGCGGGTGCTCACGTTCCCGACGCGCGGGTTCGGCCAGCGGCGACTGGGGTCGGCGCCGCGCGAGGAGCAGTACGCGCACCCGAGCGCGGCAATGGACCTCGGCGAGGCGGTCCAGACCGCGATCGACGCCGGCCTGCCGCTGCTGCTCTCAACCGAGGCCGCCGGCGAGCTGAAGGACACCGTCCGCGTCGGGCGGATGAAGGGCCGGCCGGGGATGCTGACGATCACGAGCTCCGACGGCGTGTCCGCGACGACGCGGCGGGTGGTCGCCGAGCAGGCGCTCGGCAGCTGGTCGCGCTGAAGCGCTCGCAAGGCGAGGGTGACGCTGTCGGCCGGCGCCCGGCAGCTCGTGCGGATGACGCTCGCGCAGCCGCTGGCGGACGATCCGGTGCTGCTCGGCCGCCAGCGCGAGATGGCGGCGCTGAAGGTCGTCGGCTCGGGCGTCGACGCGTCCGCGGTCGGCACCGGCAAGACGATCAGCTCGGGCCGGGCGCTGGCGCACCGCGCTTCCACGCAGCCGCGGTTCCGCGGGCTGGTAGTGGCCGGAGGGCGGCTGCTCGGCCAGTGGCGCGAGGAGCTCGCCCGCGGCGCGCCGGGCCGCGGGCTGCCGCCGCTGGCGCCGAACCTCGAGCTGCTCGTAATCGCCGACGACCGGCAGGTCGCCGGGCAGATCCGCCGCTTCGACCGGGAGCTCGGCGACCGGCCAGGGGTCGTGCTCGCCCCCAACAGCGTGCTCGACCGCTACCCCGCCGACCTGCAGGCGATCCCGTGGCATCTGCTGATCGCCGACGAGGCGCTGCGCTACGCCAACCCTGCGACCGAGGCGCACCAGGCGCTCGCGCAGGTCCGGTTCGGATCGGTCGCCGACTGCTGGCTGTTGACCGCGACCCCGCGCGGGAAGAGCGCCGAGCACCTCGACGTGCTCGTTGGGCTGGCGGTCGGGGACGAGGCGATGATCACCGAGCGGCTCAACACGCGCGAGGCCGGCGACTTGATGGACGAGATCAACGCCCACCGCCTCCGCGTCAACTACGGCCCGCACCTCGTGCGCGTCACCCGCCGAGACATGCAGGCGTGGATGCCCGAGGTCCGCCCGGCACAGCCGCTCGCGCTCGATCCCGATCCGGCGCTGGCGGAGCTGCTCGACGCGATCCGCCGTGGCGGACAGGAGGCCTACCGGCGGCTGCTCGGAGTCCTGCGCGAGCTCAAATCGCTCGAGGCGGGGAGCGAGCTGTACAGGCAGGCGCTGGCCGAGCTCGCCCGCGCCCAGGGCGTCGTGCTCGGCAACGTCGGCGTGTTCGTCGACGCCAGCGTCGACCCCGAGACGCTGACCCACTCGAAGGCCGCGCTGGCGACGGCGCTCGTCCGCCAGGGTGTCGTGGCCGACGCGGTGCGCGGTGGCGGGGACGGGCTGCCGCTGCTCCGCGGCGTCACCGCGCAGACGCTGGCGGGGGTGGCCGGCGAGGAGCAGGTGATCGTGTTCGGCGAGCGGGTCTGGTGCCTGCGCCAGCTGGCGCGCACGCTGCGCGAACGCCACGGCGTCGAGGCCAACGTCGCCGACGGCAGCATCACAACGTCCGAGTTCGAGGCGCTCAAACGGCGCTTCACGGCCGGCGAGTTCCCGGTCCTCTGCCTCTCAAGGGTCGGGAGCGAGGGGCACAACCTCCAGAACGCGTCGGTGCTGTGCCACCTCGACTTGCCGTGGCTCCCGAGCGGTCTCGAGCAGCGCGTCGGCCGGGCGGCACGGCCGGGCGCGGCCCGCGCGCACGTGCAGACCTATGTCCCGTACATCCGCCGCGGCGGGATCGAGCACGTCGTCTCGGTGCTCGCCGCCCGCGGCGCCGAGCACCACCAGGTCCTCGACAGCTTCGAGGGCGTCCGCGCCGACGAGAGCACCGTCGCGACGCAGCTCGGAGCGATCACCGGCCAGGTCGCGGACAGCAAGCACGACGCCGGCTATGCGGCGACCGCCGCAAGGCTGAGGGTGGCGGCCAGCGTGTTCGGCAGCTGACGCACGATCGACAACCACGCATCAATTGGAGGCTCATTACATGCTCGTATTACGCTCACTTCCGTCTACACTGAGGCGTATGTCGCTTGCGTACGCCGATGAGGCGATCCATCTGCGCGAGGCCGCGTCGCTCAGCGACCGTGACATCGCGCGCGCGACCGGCTCTGGGGTGAGCACCGTGTCGGCGTGGCTGCGGCGCGAGCGTGCTCCTCGCGGCCGGCGCGCCGAGCGGCTGGTGGAACTCTCTGCCATCGCGGAGCGGCTCGCCGCGGTGCTCGGACCCGAGCGGGTGCCGGTGTGGCTGAACAAGCCGATCCCGGCGCTCGAGCACCGCAAGCCGCTCGACGTGATCGCGCAGGGCGGCTACGAGCAGGTCTCGCGGGTCGTCGCCGAGCTCGAGTCTCCGACGTTCGGCTGACGCGATGCCAGCCGACATCGTCCCGGTCTCGACGACCGGGATCTGGTATCGCCACGTCCGTGCCGGTGGGGCTCCGATGCCAGGCCACCCGGCTCCTGATGGGCGCTGGCAATGCGGCGAGCAGCTCGCCGGTTTGTACCTCGCCCAAGACGTCGACACGGTGTGGGCCGAGTGGTACCGAGCCCTGGCCGAGCTTGGTGAACCGCCCGACCACTGGCTGCCGCGCGATCTGTGGCGCTTCCGGGTGAGCCTTCCACGTGTCGCCGATCTCTCGCGCCAAGCGGCGCTCGAAGCGCTAGGCCTGCCCGAGCCCTCCCCAGATCGCGAGCAGTGGCCGGCCTTCCAGAAGGCCGGCGCACGGCTCGCCGCGGATGGGTTCGATGGCGTGCTGTTCCGCTCCAGCGCCCGCCCCGCCGGGCTGTGCGTGTGCGTGTTTGGGACCGAGGCGGGGTTTGCCGGCGTGCGCCCCGTCGCCCGTCCCGAGCGGATCCTCGCTGCGCCGGTGCCACCGCGCGGCATGCGCACCTGACGCAGGCAACCCGCGCGATCCAGACGACGTAAGCGGCCGGCCGATCGCCGGCCGCTCACCCGTCCCTGACCAAGACCAAGAAGGAGGACAAGCGCATGAGTGCAATCACCGCTGCCCTGTCGCAGATCGACGGGGTGGGCGCCGAAGGGGACCTCGTCCCGGACCCCGCCGCGCCCCTCGAGCTCGAGGCGGCCGGCGAGCCGATCCTGCTGCCCGACGGCAAGCGGATCTATCCGCCGAGCCTGCACGGCGAGCCGATCGACGAGCTCGCCCTGGCGCTGCTCGACATGCACGACCCGGCACAGTCGAGCTTCCTGCGGCTGATCGGCCCGCCCGGCGCGGGCAAGAGCCAGATCGCCCGCGCGATCGCCTACCGGCTCTGGACCGGACGCGGCCGCGAGGTGGCCGACCGGCACGGGGCGCCGTTCTATGGGTTCATCGAGCTGCAACCAGGGCCCTCGTCGGATGAATTTTTCTTCCGCTACGACTATGTCCCGGTCGCCGGCGCCGGTGGGCAGGTGACGCTCGTCGACTCGGCGTTCGTGCAGGCGATGCGCGAGGGCTGGGTGGTGATGATCGACGAGGTCAACACCGCCCGCGACGTCGCGCTGCTGTCGATCAACGCCACCCTGGACGGGCGGCTCTCGCTGTATCTGGCCGCGACGGGCGAGACCGTCGTCGCCCAGCCCGGGTTCGCGGTCCTGCTGGCGTACAACTCGGGGCTCGTCGGCGCGACCGACATCCCCGACGCCTGGCACTCCAGATTCCCGGCGACGCTCGAGGTCACGAGCAACTGGGCAGCGCTCGCCGCGCTCGGCGCCCCGGCGTCGCTGGTCGCCGAGGCGATGCGCCTCGATCGCCAGCGGCTCGCCGGCGAGGACGGGCTCTCATGGACGCCGCAGTTCCGCGACATCGAATCGCTCTGGCGGATGAGCCAGCGGGTCGGCGAGCGGGCCGCGCTCGCGTTCTTCGCGTCGAACCTGCACGAGCAGGTGACGGCGGGGAAGATCCAGGGCGCAGAGGCGGCGGCCGCCTGCCGAATGCTCGACCAGGCCGGGTACGGACGGCTGCGCGTCTCGGCGAGCAGCGGGCTGCCGAACCTGCACGGCTACCCGAGGGCGGTCACCTCATGACCGCCGTGAGGATGCACCCTCCTGGCCGGCTGCCCGTCTTCGTGCAGCGGCTGCACCGCGCCGCCGCCGAGCGCGGACGGCTCGATCCGGTCTACCAGGACCTGTCGGACCACTGGACGGCGATCCTCCAGCGCCTGTATCCGGTATGGGCCCTGATCGGACCAGGCCTGTCGGACCCGGGGCACATCGAGATCCACTCCCGCACCGTCTACCTCGACTCCGAGGCGCTGCTCGGCTCGCGCGCCGAGATCGTCGCAGGGGCGCTCCAGCGGCGGGCGATTCTGCGGTGCTTCGGCGTCGCGCTGCACGAGACGATGCACGGCAAGCACACCAAGCGCTGGGCGATCGAGCACGACGTCGCCCTGTCCGAATCTGCGGACGCGGACGACCGGCAGCTGGCCGTTGACCGGCGGCTGCTCGAGGAGCCGCGGATGGAGGCCCACGGCGTGCGCGAGTTCCCGGCCGACAGCATGCGCGGCCGGTTCGTCCGCCGCGCGCTCCAGGCCGCGGTCACCGACGTGATCCTTCCCGCATTCGCCGAGCAGCTGCTCGCTAGCGCGCTCGGAGCCGGTGTGAGCCGGGACCTCGCCTCGCGCGCGCACGTCTACGTGGCGGCGCGCACCCACTACGGGATCATCGACGTGCACGCGGTCGCCCCGCTGCAGGCGGTCTGGCGCTCGGTCCTCGGCGAGCCCGACCTCCAAGCGCTCGACGACCTCTACGCCAGGCTCCTCTGGATCCCCGACGGCGAGCTCGAGCGGCTCGACGGCGCGGCACGCGAGTACCGGCGCATCGTGGGCGAACCCGAACCGCCAACGCGCGCGGACGGTGCCGCGCAAGGGGCAGGATCCGGTGAAGGCGAGGGAGCGGCGACCCAAGGCGAGGACCACGGCGCCGCCTGCGACGGTGGAGCCAACGCGGGCCCGCTCACCGACGCGCTCGAGCAGGCGATCGCTGCGGCGCGAGCCGACCAGCTCGCGCAGCTCGACCACGACGTCGACCTCGACGAGGTCATCCGCGACGCCGCCCGGCGAGCGAGTCAGTCCGGCAATCTCGGCAAGGGCCGCGGCACCGGACTCCCGACCGGGCGGATGCCCGACCGCGGCGTCAACCGCCCGCCGTGCCCGGACGAGGTCCAGCACGCCCGCCGGTACGCCAACCGGATGTGCCGGGCGATGACACTCGGCACCCGGCAGATCGACAAGCGCAACCCCGGCGGGCGCTTCGACGGTCGCGCCTACGCACGCGGCCGAGCCGAGCACGCCGCCGGCAGACCGGTCACCACGCAGCCATGGCGGATCATCCGCCAGGTCACGGCGCCGATCCAGGAGCCGCACGTCGGGCTGATCATCGACACCTCTGGGTCGATGGCCGCCTACGAGTACGCGCTCGGGCCGATCGCCTGGATCATCACCGACGGCCTGCGGCAGGTCGGCGGGCGCTGCGCGACCGCCCTGTTCGGGAACAGCGCCGCGCTGCTATCCGACGGCACCCGGCCGCTGCCGCTCGTTCCCGGCATCCGGACCGGTGGCGGCACGGCGTTTGCCGGGGACGCGATCGAGCTCGTCTCAGGCCGGCTCGAGATGACCAACCCCCGGCGCCCGCGATTCGTCTACGTCCTCTCAGACGGCGGCTGGTCGACACCCGAGCCGGGGTCGAGCGGATCCGCTGGCTCGCCGAACTCGGCGTCCCGACCATCCACCTGTCGATCGGAATCGCGCCGCTGTCGGTCGAGTGCGATCGAATCACCGTGATCACCGACCCCGCGCAGGCGCTCGACCAGATCGCCGCAGACACCGTCGCCGCGCTCGCCGCCCGCCGCCGCGCGCGCACCCACTGAACCCACACCTCAAGGAGCACCCAAGATGCCGAAACCCAACCCGGCCCTGCTGCCACGCCCCGCCCTGTTCGACGTCACCCTCGCCGACTCGCCCATCGACCGCCGGATCGACCGGATCCCCCTGGAGGAGATCGAGCTCGCCGCTAACGCCCGACGCGACATTTCCCACGAGGGGATCGAGCGGCTCGCCGCGATGCTCTGCCGCACCGGCCAGCTGATCCCGTGCATCGGCCACCGCCCGAGCACCGACGGGCCTGTGCTCATCTACGACGGTCAGCGCCGCTACCTCGCCGCGAATGCCAGCCACGAGCTTGCCGGCAGCGAGGGCTACGAGGGACTGCAGCCGATCCGCAGCCTGATCGTGCTGCTGCTCGACCACGAGCCGAGCGCCGACGAGATCCGCCGCATCCAGGCACAGGCAAACCAGCGCGAGCAGCTCAGCCTCGTCGACCAGCAGGAGCAGTTCCGCGACTGCTGGGCGGCCCGCGCCGGCCTGCGCGAGGACGATCGGATCGCCGCCGTGTGCGCCGACCTCGGGATCAGCGCCAAACGCGCACGCAACCTTCGTCGGCAGCTCACGCTCCCCGACGAGATCCGCGCACGCGTCGCCGAGCGCCCGGTCGGCGAGGAGTTGTCGGTCACGCTGGCCAACCGTCTCGCCGACATGCACGCGATCGCCCCCCAGCTCACCGAGGCCGTCGCGAAGCGGATCACGACCGACGATCTGCACGACAAGGCACTCAAGGACATGGGCGCCTTCGTCCACCGCACCGTCGTCGAGGACGAGCACACCTACGCCGTCCGGATCGACGACGGCGCCCTGCTCGACGCCGCCGAGCAGATCGGGCACGCCCGCGCCCACCTCACCGCCGACGGGCAACGCCAGATCGCCGCGATCCTCGGCTGCGAGCTCGAGCGGCTCGACGCCGAGCTCGACACGCTCGCCGCCCGCGCCAAGAGCAGGGCGCTCAAGCTCCGCGTCACCGGCGATGTGCGCGACCGCGCCCGCAACGGCCGGTACGCGTTCGTGCACGAGCGCGGACGCGACTTCGCCGCCGGGATCTGGGTCGTCGACCCCGCCTTCATGCTCGACCTCGCCCACGAGCAACTCGGCGAAGTCGAAACGGCACCGGCGCGCGAGGAGGCGTACTTCGCCGGCGCCCGCCTCGACGACGACGAGCTCCGCGACGCCGCCGCAGAGGACGAGCAGCGCCGGGCGCAGGTTCGGGCCTGGCACGCCGAGGCGACCCGCCGCAACCTCGGCCTCGGACACGACATCCGCGCCGGGCTGATCGACCCCACCGACGCCCAGCTCCGCGCCCTCACCCAGATCGTGTGCCGGCTTCTCGTCCGCCAATACCGCGAGCCGATCGCCTACGGCGCCGGCTGGACGGATCCCGAGCGCCAGCAGCCCGTCGGCGACACCGGACGCCACGAGCCAGGCCAGCCCGACGCAATCGTCGACGCCGAGCTCGAACGTGCGCTTGCCGATCCCGACCCGCTCCGAGGCATCGCCCAGCTCACCGCCCGCTGGGCCGCCGCCTTCGTGCTCGACCCCGCCGGCGTAACGCGCACCAAAGCGCTCGGATCCGAGAGCATGGCGCGCAAGCTCCGCGACGCGCTCCCCGGCGGCGGAGGCGCGCTCCGCGCCGCCGTGTGGGAGTTCATGCGCCCCATGCTCTCGCCCGCGCTGGCGGCGCTGAACCGTGAGGCGTTCGTCATCGACGATAGCGTTGAGACGACCGTCGACCTCGACGGCCACCGCGCGGCGTCCGACCTCGAGACGCTCGATCTTGGTGCGGAACCGGACGACGATACCGCGTAGCCGCTCACACTCGCGTCGTCCTCCCGCCCGGCCACCAGGCTCCGGGCGGGAGGATCGGGGGGAGGGTGCGGCCCCGCGTGCCCCCCTTTTGCCGCGATGGTCGATCCAGCACGTCAGGTAGCCAGCCGGTGGCCTCGCAGGAGTTTTCTCGAGCCCGGAGGTTGAGAGACGCGAGCCTAGCGATTTTCAGGTGCGGACAGATGCCGCGACGGTGACCTGCTCCTGTCTCGACGCGCTACTTCCGCGCGTGAGCAGCTCACGATCGCGCTGGCGATGATCGACGCGATCGAGGTGCAACTCGGCCCGTTTGACGCCGCGCTGCGCGCCTATGCCCGCAAGCAAGCCGACGACCAGCGCTGCGTCGTCGAGTTCAAAGGTCGACCACCCCGAGCACGGGATCGTTCCGATCGTCGACGTCTTCACGATCGACCTGGACCGCAAGATCACCCGCCTGGCCGTCTACCGGCACTGAGCGAGATCCACCGGACACCTCGCGAGCCGTCTCCGGGCGCGGCCCCCCTGCGGGCTGCGGGTCGGCGCGGGCGGGTTGGCGCGGCCGACGCGGGTCGGCCATGGCAAGGATCAAGGCCCGGGGCGCCCGCCGGCACCCAGTCCGCCGAGGGCGCGTGCGTTGCGGCCGATCGCGGCGACGGGCGGCCATCGTCTCCGCCGCCACCCAGCCCACCACCGACCGCGCCCACACCGTCAGCGGCTCTACCGCGTACATCACCGCACCGTCCTCGCCAGGTCGCCACCGGACCCCGCGCCCCAGCCGCGGTCATCGAGGACGCCTCCCAGGACGCTAGGGCCCAGCTGCTCACCCGCCCGGACATCACCGCGAATCCCGAGTGCCTCGGGTGGCTGACCGTCGTCGCGCGCCGCCACGGCATGGCGCCACGGCGCCCGCGAGCTCACAGTCGATCCCGAGGCCGCCTGCGGCCACCACGCCCACCACGTGTGCGAGCGCCTGGCCGGCCGCGAGGCGCTGCGCACCCTGAAGGGCACCGAGCTGCAGGCGCTGGTGCTCAGCGCCGCCGGGTATTCTCACGCCGAGATCGCGCGCGACCTCGGCCTCAGCTGCGATCTCCTCCCGCCGCCGGCCACATGACCCCCGAGAGACCGGGTACGGGCCGTGTCCCGCCGTCCTCGCTTGGTGCCTGGACGGAAACGTCCCGTCGGCCCCTGAACCACGCGCAATGTGGTGGTCGATGCACACGGCACCGCGCGTGCCGGTCCTAGTCTCGACCTGCGCCGGTCAGGATGCGGTCAGGCGCGCGGAGAGTTCCCAGAGCTCGCGGGCCAGCTCCACGTCCTGAGCCGTCGCGGACGGGTCGTACGACGCGGGTTCGCCGCGGAGATTGAGCAGGCCAGCCGGTCCGAAGTAGGCGCCCGAGGCTACCCGGGGCGTTGCGGCCAGGAGAGTCGACCGAGCGGCCCGGGCGGCGTCCTGGCCGAAGAGCCGGGGAACGAGTCCTTGGACGCGAGCGCCGCTGGCCAGGTCGGTACGAGCCAGGCCAGGGTGCACTGTGACGGCGTCCGCTGGGCTGCTCGACTCGCGCAGCCGCCGTTTGAGCTCGGCGGTGAACAGCACGTTGGCGAGCTTCGAGTCATTGTAGGCCTGTCCGGCCTTGTAGCGGCGACGTTCCCAGTTGGGATCGTCCAACCGCAGTCGAGCCCGGCGGTGTAGCTCTGAGCTGACGGTGATCACGCGACCCGTGAGGTGCCTCATCAGCCGCTGGGTCAGCGCGAAGTGGCCGAGGTGGTTGGTGCCCATGTGCGGCTCGAAGCCGTCAGCGGTGCGACCTTCGGGGGCGTACATGATCCCGGCGTTGTTGACGAGCAGGTCCACGTCGCCGGTCCACGCGTCGGCGAAGGCCGCGACCGAGCTCAGATCGGCCAGGTCGAGGCGGGCCACGTCGGTCTCCCCTGGGAGTTCCCGGGCGACGGCCGCTCCACGAGCGGGGTCGCGCACAGCAAGGACGACCCGGGCCCCGGCGTGCGCGAGCGCCCGAGCCGTGATGGCGCCGATGCCGCTGGTCGCGCCGGTGACGATTGCGGTGCGGCCCGCCAGCGCGGACAGGCCAACCTCGATCGAGGCGGTCAGCGGTTCGTGGTCGGCGGAGGGGTCGGTCTGGTGGTCGGGAGGCATACGACAAGGGTGTCCCAAGGTCGGGGCTCCCACAAGGGACCTGGTGAACGGAGGAGTGGCGATCCCTGGTTGCGCCCCCGGCGTTCGTTCACACTTACCGCATGACCGACCGCGAGCAGTTGGCCGACTTCCTGCGTCGGCGGCGTGACGCCCTGCAACCCAACGACGTCGGGCTGTCTCCCGGTCCTCGGCGCCGGGCGCGTGGGCTGCGGCGCGAGGAGGTGGCGTCGCTGGCCGGCATGTCCACCGACTACCTGACCCGGCTAGAGCAACGCCGCGGCCCCCAGCCGTCGTCGTCGATGTTGACGGCGCTGGCTCGTGCGTTGCGGCTCACGTCCGACGAGCGCGACCACCTCTTCCGTCTGGCCGGCCGTCAGCCTCCAGACTGCTCCCGCCGTACCGACCACGTCAGCCCTGCCCTGCTGCGCGTCCTGGACCGCGTTGACGCACCGGCGCTCGTCATCACCGACCTCGGCGTGACCCTCGCCCAGAACCCCGG
Source organism: uncultured Solirubrobacterales bacterium (assembly GCA_963799995.1). Lineage (GTDB taxonomy): Bacteria > Actinomycetota > Thermoleophilia > Solirubrobacterales > Solirubrobacteraceae > Palsa-465. The sequence continues at coordinate 12,983 of CAWCZI010000002.1, forward strand.
CGCCGTGGCCCTGCTCGGCCGGCAGACCGAGCACCGCGACCACCGAAGGTACCTGCTCTACCGGTGGTTCACCGATCCTCGCGAGCAGGAGCTATATCCGCCCGAGCACCGCGCCGACCACCAGGTCCTGTACGTCGCCATGCTGCGGAGCGTCGTCGCCAAGGCCCCGGATGATCCCGAGGCACAGCTGCTTCTGGCGCTGCTGCTGCGCACGAGCGCGGAGTTCCGAACGGCTTGGGCTGAGCATCGGGTCGGGTCGCGGCCGGCCCGGCGTAAACGGGTCATCGCCCCAGGGGTCGGGCCGATCGACGTTGACTGCCAGGTCCTCAGCGCCGACGAGGCCGGGCAGGCACTGCTCGTCTTCACCGCCTCGCCCGGGACACCCGATCACGACAAGCTGAGACTGCTCATGGTCATCGGCGCCCAGCAGCTCAGCGGCGACGCTCCGGTCGAAGCCGGACGGAGCTTGGAGACGTTCAGCTGATCACCGCAAACGCCGCCCGGGTGACCGCGTGCGGCGGGGGCGCAGACCAGCTCCAGCGGCGCTTCGACGGTGGCGCAGGAGGCCGCGACGAGCGCCTCGCCGTCCACGAGCGTGCGCGACGGCTCGATCGCGCGGGCGATCCCGTGGTGGCCGCTCTCTGGGGCCACCAGGAGGCAGCCCGCCTTGTCCCGCCTGGCGTTAGTCGCGACGTGCCGATCGTCGTGGGTAGGCCGCGATATCGGACCGCACGGACGTCCTCGAGCGATCGGCCGCCTCGGCGCGATCGCCGAAGGCGTTGACGACCAGCAGCGATCCCGGCGGATGATGGCGCGTCAAGGAAGCTCCCTGCGGCTAGCGCGGTGGCGAACATCTTGATGTCGGTTCCTGGCGCCGATGCCATGGAGATGAAGGCGAGGACTGGGATCAGTGCGGAGCTGGCAACGAGGCGGCCGGTGCGTCTAAGCGCCTCGACGACGGCCGTGGTTGAACCGGTGGGGTCGTACTCCTCGCGCATACGCGAGAGGACGAAGACCTCGTAGTCCATCGGGAGTCCGAACAGGAACTCGAACACCATCAGTGGGATCCAGGCCTGGACCGAGTGAGTGGCCGGGATTCCCCACAGAAGGTCCGAGCCCTGTGCGCCACAGGTGCAGATCTGCCGGCTCACCATCGCCATGGCCGAGCGGCTACCCGAGAGTGCGAGCCCTACTACGACGCCATGCTCCAGAGACTGTCCAGGTTGCTGGGCTCACGGTCCCCGGCGCAGCGCCGCGGGGCTGGGGGTCGGTGCTGGCTTCGTCGACGCCGAGCAGGGTCCGGATGACGGAGGGTAGGACCGTGTGGCCGAACCAGGATCCGTGGGCCTCCCAGTCGACGTCTGCCAGTCCGCGCCATGATTTCTGAAGTCACGGGGCTGCCACAGGTAGGGGCGCCCAAAGTCTTGAATGTTGGTCAAGAGACCGTTAGCATGATGTCATGAACTCGGGTCGCCGGCCAGCCCGTCAGCCACCGGAACGAGAGGGGCGCCGGCGGCGGTCCGTCTACTTCTCCACCACATCCACGCGGGCGAGTGCCGATGCTAGGCGGAACGATCCATGAGTCGCGAGCGTTATCGGAGTACGAGAGGGGTGACATTGGTATGAAACTGAAAGCTCCTGTAGCTGATGCGGGAGTCCGTGTCATCGAACGGTCGGCCGACGCGGAGGTGGACTCCGATCTGAGGCGTTTCAAAGTACGCCACCCCGTCGGGCGCCTTCTGCGGTCACATTGGAACGTGCTGAGATCGGCCAGGTGGTCGTGCCTAACGTTGTACGGCTTTGCCCTCGGCGGAGGCCAGATCATCTCGAGCACGACCGGTAATTGCCCGGTGTGTGAAACCCACGATTGTTCACTCGCCGTGGCGCTGCGCCGCCAAGACCTAGAAAGCGGGTCAAGCGGACCGTCTGCGGGTCGTTCGGGTGCAACGAGCGGACAAGAGTCGACTTCCGTCCTACGCTGACCTGCGACGAGGGGTTTCTCTCGCAGGCCCAGGCGTTTCGGCATCGACTCAATAACGCTAACGTGCAGGTGAGCGGGCGTCGGCCGACTCTTCCGTTCCAGGTCGCTCGTGCGCGGGTCGGGGCGTCTCTTTCTGATGATGCAAAGATCATGTGGCCAGATAACGGCCGTGGTGAACGCGTTGGATTCGATGCGGCCCGGGCAGCCAAGGCCAAGTCATCTGCCGCAAGCGAAGCGCCGCTAACGGAACGAGGGTCAGATGACTGATCAAAGCGGTGACCCTGCCGAATAGTGATGGCGAGATTGAGGTCGTCGGCGACGTTGAAGGCACGCATCGCTTCCGCGATGCCATCGTCCGTGGGGGCCGATCCGGTGGCACTACGTGGAAGCCGGGAGCCCTAGCGCGCCAGCGATGCTCTTTCTTCACGGCAATCCCGAGAGCTCGCGTTCGTGGGAGCCTCAGATTGCGCATTTCGCCAACACAAATCGAGTCGTTGCAGTCGACCTGAAGGGTTACGGTCAGGGAAATAAGCGACCCGGGGATTGGCGCTGGCGGAACGTAGCCGCGGAACTTTGCGCGCTCCTTGCCGAGGTGGATCTAGAGCGCTTCACGTTGGTCGCCCACGACAGAGGAGCGGTGTTGGGGAACTACCTGGGAGGAACACACCCAGACCGGGTCGATCGCTACGTGCGTATGCAGCAGCTATGCCACATTGCCGATCCCGCGAACTCGCCGCAGATGGTCTTCAGCCGCGCAGCGAGCTGTCGTTTTCCCGCCGTAGCTTGAAGGTTACGAAGCTCCCGCTGCGTCTTGCGCCCGGGTTTGTACCAGTCCTGCTCGCGCAGCCTAGGCGACGCGTCGTGACGCCTGACCGTAACCGCGCCAAGGTGTTGCGTCCCTAAAGGTCTCCGACCCCGCTGGGCTCGCACAGTCCTGGCAGGGTCACCAAGACCAAGTAAACCCGGCGGCCTGAACTTGATAACCCCGGGTTCGGCCCATGTGGCCGTGAGGTTTGTGGCCCGGCCGCATTCCTAGTCAGTGCCACTTCGAGAGTCTGCGTGGCGAAGCGGACGTAGCTCACAGTCAAGATGGGCGCGCGTATATCGCATTACGGAGCTTTCTAACGTGGTTACTGTCGCGTCAGGGTAATGGTCGGTTACCGCGCCAGCCAGATCGGCGCGAACTGGGAGTCCGAGCTCCGCATAGACGTCTGTGATGACCGCGCGCTGTTCATCACCTCCACCGACGACTAGCACCGAACTGGTCAGCGCGGCGCCCGCCACTACCCGCTGAGCGATGCCGGCGACCTTTGGTCCGGCGGGAAGGTGGAGGCTGAAACGACCGGGGCAGGGCTCGCCCTCGCGCTCACCTAGCTCAAGGGCAATGCCTTCCGTGGCCGCGGCATTTCTAAGAAGAGAAGCAACTTCGTGGAAGCGATGCTCTAGGGCTCCGCTGATCCTCGCCGCGCGCCGGATGACTTCTACGATCAGGCAGTCCTGATCATATGCGACGGCATGGCCACCAGCTAGGCGCGCGATCGGCGTAAATCCGTGTGCGCGAGCTGCTTCGGTCGCGCGTTCGAAGCCGGGGCGCATCGCGTCGGTGCGACCAAATGCCACGCAAGGAGCAGGCCGGTACACGCGGACGACAGGCTCGGAGACCCCGTCGGCAACTGCGCGCAGTAATGCCCAGCTAACCGCCATATCGAGTCGAGGATCCTCGGGATGATGATCGGTGACGAGATCCACGCGCGAGCACCGAGCGCTCAAGCAGGTCGGGACATGGGTTGTTCAGCCGTGGATCAGCCAGCCGTTGGCGGCGCGAGCCGCCTCCATGACGCCCTCGGAGAGCGTCGGGTGGCCGTGGACGATCCGGGCTACCTCGGCATAGCCGCCCTCGAGTGCGCGGGCGTTGACGAGCTCCTGGATGAGCTCGGTCGCCTTGGCGCCGACGACATGGCCGCCGAGCAGTTCGCCGTACTCGCGCTCGCCGACGATCTTGATCACGCCGGTCCGGTCGCCGTACACGGTCCCGGCACCGACCGCGCCGTACTGGACCTTGCCGACGACGACGTCGTGACCGGCCTCGCGGGCCTGCGCCTCGGTCAGCCCGAAGCTCGCGACGTTCGGGGTGCAGAACGTCGCGCGGGGGATGTCGACGTACTCGATCGGGTGGGTCTCGAGCCCGGCCGCGTCCTCGACCGCGATCACGCCCTCGTCCGAGGCCTTGTGCGAGACCGCCGGCCCGTGCACCAGGTCGCCGATCGCGTATACGCCCGCGACGTTCGTGCGCATCGCGCCGTCGACCTCGATCAGGCCGCGGTCGCCGAGCTGCACGCGGGCGTCGTCGAGCCCGAGCCCTTCGACGTCCGGGGCCCGACCGGCCGCGATCACGAGCCAGTCCGCCTCGCCCTTTTCCTCGCCGAACTGGAAACCGACGCTGCTGTCGCTGCTGACGACGTCGTGCACCGGCGTCGAGGTGTGGATTGTCATGCCCTGCTTCTTGAGCCCGCGCTCGGCGAGTTTGGAGATGTCCGCGTCCTCGGTCGGCAGCACGCGGTCGAGCGCCTCGAACAACCGCACCTCGACACCGAAGCGCGCGTACGCCGACGCGATCTCCGCCCCGGACGCTCCGGCGCCGACGACCGCCATCGCCTTCGGCAGCTCGGTCAGCGCCCAAGCCTCCTCGGTGCCGATCACGCGGCCGCCGAACTCGGTGCCCGGGATCGGTCGCTTGACCGAGCCGGTCGCGAGCACGATCGTCTTCGCCGCGATCGTCTGCCCGGCCACGTTCACCTTGCCGTCGCCGGCGAGCGACGCCGAGCCCTCGATCAGCTCGATCCTGTTCTTCTTGAACAGGCCCGCCACGCCGCCGGTCAGCGTCTTGATCACCTTCTTGCGCCGCTCGCCGACGGCGCCGAAGTCGATCTCCGGTTGGCCGACCTTGATCCCGAACTCGTCCGCGTCGCGGATCTCGGCCAGCACATCCGCGACTCGCAGCACTGCCTTGGCCGGAATGCACGCCACGTTGAGGCAGCGACCGCCGACGTCGGCCTTCTCGACGCAGGCGGTCCTCATTCCGAGCTGGGCGGCGCGGATCGCGGCCACGTAGCCACCGGGGCCCGAGCCGATGACGAGGCAGTCGACCGAAGTCACGATCTCACAGCGCGAGCTTCAGTGGGTTCTGAAGGAGGTCACGAATCCGAGCGAGGAAGCGCGCGGCGTCGGCTCCGTACAAGATCCGGTGATCGCACGAGAGGGTCAGCGTCATACGGGTCTGTTCAACGATCTCGCCGGCCTGCATAGCCAGCTCGTTTCGCATCGCGCCGACGCCGAGGATGGCCGCCTGGGGCGGATTGATTACCGGGGTGATAGCGGTCATTCCGAACATTCCTAGGTTGGAAACCGTGAACGTGCCGCCCGAGAGTTCAGGCGGAGCGATTGTGCCGTCGCGGACGCGGCTCGCTAGGGCCCGGGTCTCTTGAGCGATGCGGCCGAGTGATTTCTCGTCGGCGTCCAGCACGACTGGAACGACGAGAGCTCCATCAGCCGCGACTGCCATGCCAACGTTTATGCGGTCGTGGAGTTCGAATCCGCCGTCTGCGTACGAGCCGTTCGCCAGCGGGTGATCACGAAGTGCTGCAGCGGACGCCTTGATTACGAAATCGTTGAACGACGGAACGGCATCATTCTCGCCTGCCACCGCTTTGAGCTCCGCCCGCAACGCGATCGAGCCGCTCATCAGAACTTCGGTCTGTACTTGGAAGTGCGGAATGGTCGCCTTGGCCTCTGCCATCCGTCGTGCGATGACCTGCTGGAGTCGCGTGGGCTCCTGTCGCGAGGAGGCGCTGGACCCTAGGGCCTGCGCCGCAGGTACCGTCGACGAGAGAGGCGCAACTGCTTCGCGTGCGGGCGCGGCGCTGCTCTGCGGCGATGCTAAAGGTTCGAGGCCTGCGAACCGCAGAACATCGCTTCGAGTGATGCGTCCGAGCGGACCGGTGCCCGTGACCTCCGTAAGTGAGACACGATGGACCTCCGCAGTCCGGCGGGCGAGCGGCGTAGCGACCTTGTTCGAGGGGCGATCGAGTCTTTCCGGGTCAGCATCCGTTGCCAAGTGCGCGCTCGAGTTCAGAGCGTGCTCAGAATCAGTTCGCACCTCTTCTGGTTCCGTGTCGGGACCACTCGAGATCGCCGTCGACGGCTTTGGAGGCTCGGCGTGCGTGTTGGTCTCCGCCGGTGAATCTGTGACACGAGCGATCGGTTCCCCGACAGGAACCGTGGAGCCTTCTGAGACGAGGATCTCCAAGATCCCGGCGACTTCGGCCGAATAGGTCACGGTCGACTTGTCGGTTTCGATCTCGAGCAACTCCTCCCCGGCGGCAACCGCTTCGCCAGCCTGCTTTAGCCAGGTGAGGAGCATCCCCTCTTCCATGGAGTCCGAGAGCTTGGGCATCAGGATGTCGGTCACGAGCGTGTGTTCTCCAGCGAGTCGATGGCAGCGCCAAGGATCGTGTCGGTGTCGATTCCGAAGTGCTGATATAGGTCTCCGACATCGCCGGACTGGCCGAAGTCGTCGACTCCAAGGCAGACAACGGCGGGGGTCTGCACCGCGGATAGAAAGCTCAGCGTGTGCGGGTGGCCGTCGATCACCGAGACCGTCGGCGCAGCGCGGTCAGGCGGGAACAGAACATCCAGGATCCAGGGGTCGCCTGCACGAAGTCCTTGCCGAGCTTGGAGCGCGCGAAAGACGAGATCGGCGGAGGTCAGACAGAGCACGTCGCATGGAACGCCAGCGCTTGTCAGCTGGCGGCCAGCTTCGGCAACCTCAGGCACGATCGCCCCCACGCCGACCAACCGCACGGCGGGGGCTTGTTTGGCCAGTTCCAACGCATACCCGCCCGCCAAGACCTGACGACGTCGCTCCGCCCTGCCGGCTGACGATGCAGGAAGCGCGGCTAGCGTCTGATCGAGCGGCCGCGTCGTCAGCCGAAAGTAAGCCGACGTTCCATCGGGCCGGCCTAGCCGCGAAAGGGCATGCAGAAGCGTCCACTCCAAGTCTTGGCCAAACGCAGGCTCCCACGCTACGCACCGAGGCTGTTCGAGCCCAACTGAAGGGGTGATGATTGACTGATGAGCGCCGCCCTCGGGAGCCAGCGTCACCCCGGATGGCGTGCCCACCAGGATCGACTGGCCGCCGGCGTACATACCGAAGGACCACGGTTCGAGCGCTCGGTTGACGAAGGGGTCGTAGAGCGTGCCGATCGGTAGGAGCGGCTGTCCATCCCGCGACCACGTCGCTCCGAGCTCGCTCAGTAGGCCGACGAGGTTGCCCTCGGCGATCCCGAGCTCGATGTGCTGGCCGTGTTCGGTTTCACGCCACTGTAGGAGCCGATCAGTGTCGTCGGCGAACCAGTCGATACGGTCGCCGACATGCCAGATCCCGACACGGTTAATCCAGCCGCCGAGGTTGGTGGACGACGCGACGTCTGGGCTAACGGTCACCACCCGTGCGGCCGTTTCTGGTGCCGTGTGCGCGAGGTCGACAAAGAACCGTCCGAAGGCCTGCTGGGTTGACAGCCGACCGCTGTGAGTTCGCCCAAGCTCTGGTGGTGGCGGCGACACGACGGTTAGCGGTCGTGGCTCCCGGTACAGCCGTTCTGCTGCACGCCGGCACAGGTTGGCCTCTGGTGAGCGGTCCTCGAAGCGCAACCACGGATCGGAGCTGTCGGCGCCCGTCGCCTCGGCTAGCTCGACCATCTGTTCGTTCGAAAGCAGAGCCGAATGGTTGGCAGGATGGCCCTCGGTCGCAAGACGCCACGCCTTGATCGTGAACGCGAAGATCACGCTCGGTCGGTCGGGGGCTGCATCTGCTCGAGCGAAGGCGTCAAGCAGATCGCGAATATCGTGGCCACCGAGATCGCGAATCGCGCGAAGTAGTTCTGTATCGTCAAGCTCGCGAACAAGCCTGTTGATGTCCCGGCTTGCGCGCCCGCTTCCAGGGAGTCGTTCGCGCAGCTCGGCTGGACCGGAACGAAGCAGCCGCTGGTATTCCTCATTCGGCATACGGTCGATCCGGCGTCGCAGAGCCCCGCCGCCGGTTCGATCAAAGAGCTCTCGGAGCCAGCGGCCGTACTTCAAGGTGATCGTTTGCCACCCGGCCGCGTCAAACATGGATGCGATCCGTCCGGCCGCGATGTCCGGCACGACTCGGTCCAGAGACTGACGATTGAGATCGACGATCCAAAGCACCTCGCCCAAGTGCGGCACAACCGGGTCAACCAGCGCCTCCCACACCGCACCCTCATCGAGCTCTGCGTCGCCAAGGAGCGCCACCTCTCTGCCTCCTTGCGGAACATCAAAGTGGCCGGCTACGTACCGGTGAGCGATCGCGCTCCAGATCGGTGCGGTGGCCCCGATTCCGACCGAACCAGTAGAGAAGTCAGCAGCGACGGGATCCTTCAAGCGGCTTGGATAGCTCTGTAATCCTCCGAACTCCCGAAGGGTCGTGAGGTACCGCGGCTCGAGCTCGCCGAGCAGATACTTGATGGCATGCAGGACGGGGGATGCGTGCGGTTTGACCGAAACCCGGTCCGCTGCGCGCAGGTGCTCAAACCAAAGCGCGGTCATGATCGAGGTGATGGAGGCTGACGATGCTTGATGGCCTCCGACCTTCACGCCAGAGGGGGTTGCGCGCACCCGATTTGCGTGATGGACGATCGACGTCGCCAACCAGAGCACGCGGTCCTGAACGGCTTCAAGGGTCGTCAGCTCGACGTCATTGACAGCTGTCGCCATGGGCGAACGATTTTGGACGTGCTGAACAAGCCAGATCAAGCCATATTTGCCTAATTGACGTATATTTGTTCAAAGTGGAAAGCTGGGAGGCGCACAACGTGCGATGCTGAAACCCATGCGACCAATCCTCGATGAAACTGATCGGAGCATTCTGGCCGCGCTCGTCGAGGATGCGCGACGGTCGGCCAGCGAGATCGGCAGGGCAGTGGGCCTGTCTCCACCAGCCGCGAAGCGGCGGATCAATCGACTCGAACGGGAGGGTGTTATTCGTGGCTACGCCGCCGTACTCAACCACGGACTTCTCGGGGAGAGCATCGAAGGATTCATTGAGCTGCGCTTCGCAGCCGGGACGCAGGTCGCCGACATCGACACCGCGGTCACTGACCTTCCAGAAGTGCTGGAGTCGTTTACGTTGGCCGGTGACCCCGACGCGCTCGTGCGGGTCCGCGTGCGCGATCTGGAACATCTCAAGAACGTCGTAGACCGGATCCGCCGCGGACGCCGAGGTGGCCCAAAGATACTCACGACGCGAACGATCATCGTCCTCGGAAAAACCGAAGCTCCTGGCGAGTCATAAGCGCGGCCCTCACCCAAGGCAACCTCGCTCAACGTCGCGGTCTCCCTTCGGCCGCGATTTCACAGGATCCTTTCGCGCAGCACTGGAGCGCACGTGTTCCGTGACTTCGCGCCCGCCGTTTTGTGACCGTAGGTCACGGCGCTGTCGTCGAGGAACTCGACGTCGCGGGCGATCACTTCGATGTTGCGTCAACGGCCGCCGTCCTCGGCGTGCCACTCGGGGTGCTTCAGACGTCCTTCAACGGGGACGCGTCGTTTTGGCGAGGTACTGGTTGCAGACTTCGGCGTGGTCGCCGAACACGGTGGTGTCGACGTAGTCCAGCGCCGCGGTTCTCGCCGTCTTGCGGGGCCGCTGGATCGGGACCCACACGACCGCCCTGGGTGCCTGGCCGGTTGTGGGATGAAGATGCCAGCGAAACCGAGTTGACCGCGATGCGCTCGAGGCGTGCGACAGGATCCTCTCTACCGTGGGCGTCAGAACCTAGACGCCGTTTTTCCCGGGGTAGAGACCTACTATTTGCCGGCTTCAATCGGTACGATGAACTCTTGGCGACGTAAGACGTTCGTCAGGGCACTGCGACACAAGACCGTGGTCCGATACGCGTTCGCACCGGCTGTTGGGGGTGCACGAAGATCAAGGTAGGAGGCCACGTGGTGGAACTGTCGGTCGTCGTTGGGAATCCCAAGCCGAGGTCGCGTACCTTCATCATCGCGGACGCCGTCGCTAGCCGTGTCGCGACCGCCACCGGCGCGACAGTTACTCAAAAGATTGATCTTTGCGACCACGGGTCGGACTTGTTTACGTGGCCGCACGAGGGGCTAGCGGCTCTTAACGCTCAGGTTGCAGCCGGCGATTTGGCGGTGATCGCGTCGCCCACATATAAGGCGACCTATACCGGCTTGCTGAAGGCCTTCCTAGACCGCTATGCCAATAACGGCCTCGCGGGCGTGACGCTCGTCCCAGTGATGACCGGAGGATCGGCGCACCATGCGATGGCGGTCGACACCGCATTGCGACCGCTGCTCGTTGAGCTCGGCGCCTCGGTCCCATCACAAGGTCTCTATTTCGTGATGACGCAGTTCGACGAGCTCGATTCCGTAGTCGACGCTTGGGCGCAGGCGAACATGCCAGCGATCTGTCGGGCGGTGGCACGATGAATGACGTCGCTCGGATCGATCGCGGTTATTTCCGACGCGTGCTTTCGCACCTGCCGACCGGCGTGTCAGTGATCACCGGCAACGGCGCGGACGGGCCGATAGGCATGACCGCCAACTCGGTCACGTCCGTGTCGCTAGACCCGCCGCTGATCCTCTTCTGTCCGTCACGCACCTCCGCGACGTGGCCTGTGATCCGCAGCACCGGAAGGTTCTGTATCAGCGTGATGGCCGACCATCACGCGGAGATCACGCGGCGTTTTGCCTCGAAAGGGGTCGACCGCTTCGCAGGCGTGCAGTGCGAGCCGAGGCCAACCGGCCCTGCACTGTCCGATGCCCTTGCCTGGATCGAGTGCGCACTAGAGGCCGAGCACGCGGCAGGCGACCACACGATTGTCGTTGCCCTCGTGCTGGCTATGGAGGCGGCGCCGGCGATTCTCGAGCCGCTGGTGTTTTTCCGCGGCACATACGGGTCATTCCGCGGGGAGTGCTGACTGATGCGCGGCGGCGTCACAAATCGCCGAAAATCCACGAAGGCGAGGCGGGCAAGCGAGCTGGTCCCCGGCGATATAATCGTCATCGACGGTGGGCGGGTTGAAGTGTTATCTGAGCCACTGCTCGGCAGGTCGGGCGCCTCGGTGTTCGATGTTCCCAAGCTGTTCTGGCTAGTGAGGGTGCGCCCATTCGCCGTCAGCGCCAGCTCCGCCTGCTACGTGCGATGGGAAATAGATGAACGCGTTGAAGTCGCGCAGCGTGGGAGCCGCCCCACCCGACCCAGGCCCGCCGCCGACAAGTCAAAATCCCGTAACGGAGGGTGACGATCGGAAGCACCATTTTCAGGCTGTCGATCGCGAGCCTGGAGAAACGCCCCCGGGTGGATCGGCGGCTCGCACGACGTTGCCAACTCGCGCCGACAAGGCGAGGATGAGCCCCGGGACGGCCGCGAGGAGCATGATTGTGGCTGCTAGCCGCTGATCGTGTAGCGCGCCGAGCGGGCCGAGAGCCTGTTCGTTGAGTCGGTAGACGGGTGCGGGGGCGAGAAGCAGCCAGAGGGAGACGAGCGTCATCGAGAATGTGCAGCCGGCGGCGCAGGCGCACCGGCTGGCGGCGCTCGGTCGATGTGGAAGCGGGTCGGCGCCGATGAGCGGGGCCCACACCAGGCACGCCGCGACCACGTACAGGCCGTGCTCTCCAACGTGGATGAGTTCGCTGCGGAGGGTGAGATCGTAGAGCGGCGGCAGCGCGCTGATCAGGATCAGGAAGGAAAAGGCAGCGGTCGACCGGGCCGGACCCGTCACCACCTTTGCAGTTGGCGATCCCAGCACGCGCGCTACCCGCCGCCGACCGCTCGAGCCTAGCGCGAATAAGGTCAGGCGGACTGGGGCGCCGGCAACCAGCAGTGGCGCGGCGAGCAGCCAGATCAGGATGTGCTCGATCATGTGCGCCGCTAGGCGCTCGTCAGCCTGCGTGCCCACCCCCGAGTCGGTGGCGAAGACGAGCACCACTAAACCGGCCAGGAAGCAGGCGGTCCGTCGTGGAGGCCACCGTCGCTGGCGTCGATCACGACGGCGGCCGAGCTTGGTGGCGACCAGGTAGACCGGGCCGAGCGTCACGGTGAGGAGGGTGAAGAGAAGGCCGACGACGCCGTCGAGCGTCCAGTCGGTAAGCAAGCCAGCGACGCTCATTTATGTCACCTATGTGGGCTCGCGGACACGGAAGGTTGAGTCGAGTCAGATCAGCACGTTGGTCAATGTCTCGGGCGCAAAGAGGTCGTCGACCTCGAGTTCGGCCGGTGCCACCCCCTGCTCGCGGCAGTAGCGCAGGAAGGCTGCCAAGGTGACGCGGTTCGGCTCTACTCCGTAGGGCCACCACTCGTCCTCGCCACGGGTGATCTCGGCGAGTTGGTGAGGAATCCATGGCAGCGGCGCGTGGCTGAACGCGCTGTCGGCGAGCGCCGCAAGCGATCGCTCTTTCGCCTCGGTGAAGGCGTCAAGGAGGCCCCGCGCGATCCACCGCGCTTCCTCGTAGGCGTCGCGACGCAGCACGACGACATGCATGATTGGAAAGATGCCCGTCTCCCGCCACCACGCCAGCTCCACAGCGGGAAAGTCCGGGATGAGGCGCTTGGCTCGCCCGGATCCGTCCGTGAAGCTGGCAGGGGGTCGAGCGCTGATGATGGCGTCGATCTCGCCGGAATCGAGCAATTCCGTCAACGTGGTCTGTGGCTGGGAGGCGTAGGCGATACCCGCTGGGAGGGTCACGGGGGCGCTCTCCTTGCGGCCCGCTTGATTGACACCGGCCTGGATCCAGGTGATCGAGTTGAGATCCAGCCCATACTGCTCGTGGAGGATTCCGCGCGTCCAGATTCCGGCGGTCTGTACCCACTCGGGCACGCCGATGCGGGCGCCCGCCAGCCCGCTCGGGTCGCTCGGACCGTCCCCGCGAACGAAGACCGAGCCGTGGCGGAATACCCGCGACGGGAACACCGGAATGGCGATCAGCGATCGCTCCCCGCTCCCGCGCAGGGCGACGTACTGGGCGAAGGAGAATTCGGCGATCTCCCATTCCTGATGCTCCATGGTGCGCTGGATGACCTGCTCCGCGCTGAGACGCAGGATCCGCAGGTCCAAGCCCTCCACGCGCACGCGGCCGTCGGCCAAGGCGGCGACGTGTGCGTAGTCGCCGATCGCCAGCGCGAACGGACGCGTCAACGGCATGCGCTCGTCGAGCGAGTCGAATTCATCCTGCGACGGCGGGTAGGTCGGCGAGGGCCGCCTCAGCGTCGACAGGGTCCCACCACGGATCCAGGCCAAGATCGCGGGCGATGAGGCCCGCCACGATGTATCCAGCACCACCAGTTATCCCGCCGTTTGGGTGCGTGGCTGAGCCAGCCATGTACAGCCCCTGAATCGGCGTCCGGTAGCCGAAGTGGTTGTGCATCACCTGCCCGCCGTCGATCGCCCCCATCATGATGTCGCCCCTGTACATGTTGACGATCTCGCTGGCGTAGTCGCTCGGAGCGTGGACGTACGTGCCCAGGATGTTGTCCTCGGTGAGGTTGGGGGCGTACTGTCGCCACTTTTCGAGGATCCGCTCGCGCAACATCTCCTTGCTCGCGTCAAGTTGGCCGGGATCGTCTCCCGGGGCGAAGGGCACTACGTGCCACGCGTAGGCGGTGTGCTGCCCGGATGGAGCTTGCGAGGGATCCAGCACAGAGAGGGCGCCTGCCCCGAACTGGGTCTCGCTCGGGATGACTCCGGCCTCCACCTCCGCGTGCGCACGCATGAGGCCAGCGATTGATTCGGAGCCAATGTTGTACTTCATCGCCCGGTTGACGTGCGGGTCGAAGTCCGCGGAGAGGTATCGGGGCGGCTCGCGGAGGGCTAGGTGCAGGCCGTAGAGTGCCCAGTTCGTGTACCGGAAGCGGTCGACCTTCTCGGCGTACGCGGCCGGCAGTAGTTCGAGCGAGACGAACCTCGTGAACGTTTGGTGGACGTCGACGGTCGAGGCGACGAAGTGGCGGGCTCGGATGGATCGGCCGTCGGCCAACGCCACACCGGTCGCGCGCCCGCCCTCGATCTCGATCCGCTCCACATCCGCAGCATCGAGGTAGACACCGCCCCCGGAGCGAAAGCTCGACATCAGGCCCTCGGCGAGCTGGCGGCTGCCGCCGACGCACAGCTGATAGCCGGTCGTCAGGTCGAACGCCCGAATGAGCGATCCTGTTGGACTGCGGGTGCCGAGCGCCTCGTGCAGCACAGTACCGAACAGCGACAGCTTGAACATGAACAACACTTTCACGCGCTCGCTCTCGAAGAGTTCGTCGACCACCTCACCGGGTTGACGTTCGGTCAGCGCTAAGAAGTCGCGGCCGACTGGGCTGCGTTCGAGGAGCTCGGCCCGGCGCTGCTCGGTGAGGGGCTCCGAGAAGCGTTCTGTGATGAAGATCTGGCGCGTCATCTCTTCGGCGCGCCGGTTCCACTCGCGAAACACGGTCGCATCGGCGCGTGAGAAACGGGCGATGTTTCGGACGGTCTCGTCGATGTTTCGTGAGAACACGAGGGCGGTTCCGTCGACATGCGGTTGAGCGAACTCGTAGGTCGGGGTCAGATACCGCACACTCGGCGCGAGGTTGAGATCGCGGTACCACGGCGTTGAACTGATGCTGAAGTGGTTGGTCGAGTGCAGGTTGTGTAGAAATCCCGGGAGGGTCACCTGCTCGGTGCTCAGACCTCCGCCGAAGTCTTCCCGACGCTCCACGACTGCGATCCGAAGACCGGCTTTCGCGAGGTAGGCCCCCAGGATGAGACCGTGGTGCCCGGCGCCGATGATGAGACCGTCGAAGGTCGAGGGACTGTCTTGGGTCATGGTCCGGGCTCTACGCGAAGCGCATCGAGACGCTCTTTGACTCGGTGTAGGAGAGGAGCTCGTCAAAGCCTTCCTCCCGTCCCACACCCGAGTCCTTGATGCCGCCGAACGGCAGCCCGGGAAGGTGGTTGGAACTGTCGTTGACCCAGACCATTCCCGCTTGCACCTCGCGGACGAAGCGATGCGCGAGGCCGAGGTCGCGCGTGTAGACGCTGGCCGTCAGCCCGTAGCGAACGCTGTTGGCGATGCGCAGCGCCTCGTCGAGCGTGTCGAACGGAATAGTGACCAGAACCGGTCCGAAGATCTCCTCCTGGGCGACGCGCGCGTCCGGTGCCACGTCCTCGAGCAGCGTGGGACGCAGGAACAGTCCGTCGGGCAGCCCCGGCACATCGGCAGAGCCGCCGCCGACGACCACGCGAGCTCCCTCGGCCTTGGCAATCTCGATGTAGGAAAGGACCTTGTCGTACTGGTTTCGGTTCACGATCGCGCCGGTATCGGTCGAGTCCTCTTCCGGGCGGCCCGAGGTCATGCACGCGAGCCGTGCGGCCAGGCGTTTGACGAACTCTTCACGCAGCGAGGAGTGCACGAGCAGACGTGAGGTCGAGCCACAGGACTGTCCCTGCCAGGTGAAGTTCATGCCGCGAACGGCCCCGTCGACCGCTTCGTCCAGATCGGCGTCAGGCAGGACCACGATCGGGTTCTTGCCTCCGAGCTCCAGCGTCAGGGTCTTGACCGCGACCGCGGCCGCGCTTGCTTGGATCGACAGGCCGGTGTCGGCAGCTCCGGTGAAGGCCAGGCGGCGGACGAGCGGGTGTCGCACGATTGCGTCTCCGCTCTCGCGCCCGAGACCTGTCACGACGTTGAAGACTCCGGGAGGGAGCACCTCGTTGGCCAGCTCGGCGACGCGGAGGGCGGAAATAGATGTGTACTCGGAGGGCTTCATCACAACGGTGTTACCGACGGCCAGCGGCGCCGCGAGCCGGCTGGCGGCGAAGAGCACCGGATGGTTGAACGGGATGATGCGACCGACCACCCCGAACGGCTGCAGCATCGAAAAGTTGAACCGCGTCGGATCGCTCGGCAGCGTCTCGCCGCACACCCGAAGCGTGAGCCCCGCGAGATGTCTGATCAACCACGCGGCGACCCACGCGTCCTTGCGCATCTCGCGGATCGGCGAGCCGTTCTCGGCCACGTCGATCAGGCCGAGTTGCTCCGCGTTCTCCTCGATGCGGTCGGCGAGGGCGTTGAGCGCCGCCACGCGTTCGACTGGCGGCTTGTCGCGCCATGCCGGGAACGCTTCGGATGCCACCCGGACGGCATCTTCGACGTCGGCCTCGCCGCCGCGTGGGATCGTGGCGAGCACCTCTCCGGTAGCCGGATTCGTTGTCTCGAGCGTGCGTCCGTCGTGGGCGGCCACTCGCTCGCCGCCGATGAGCATCGACTGCTCGGCCGGAATCTTGACGGTGCCCATGTGCTCCTCCGTACGGGTGACGGTTGTGATGGCGCAGGCGCGCGATCTGGTTCTCCCGTCGCCGGAACAAACCGGGTCAGGGGTAGGACGGCGACAACGGCCCCGTAGCCTACACGGTCTCATGACTCAGAGTCAAGTGCTCGCCAGAGGCCGGGTAAAGCTCGCTCGGGCCAACGTTGGTCGTGTTGTCTCAGTCAGGGGCCAGACAACCGGCGACGTAAATGCCTACCCGACCGGCGGTCGTGCGGCGGGACGCGGGCAGTCGACGCTGCGGGGCACGATCAGCCGGTCGATCATGATCTGGATGACGTCGGTCGCTGTGCGACCGCGCACGCCTGGGACGTTGCTTCCCTCAAACAGCACCACCACGAGCTCGACGAGGTCGGCTTCGGCCTCAGCGTCGCGCCCGTGGTACTCGAGGCCCGCCATGACCATCTCGCGAATCCACGAGATCAGCTGATCATGAGCGTCGGTCAGAGCCGGGGACTCACTCATCCGTTCGTGGATCGACATGTGGATCTGGCGGTAGGGACGCAGGTCGACGAGTCCCTTGATCAGGGATGAGAACGGGTCGCCGGCGCTGTCCTTGAGGCGCGCCACCTCATCAACGACGGCACGGCGGAACACCTCGGCGAGCAGGTCGTCCTTGCTCGGGAAGTACCAGTACACAGCGGCGTTGGCGATCCCGACGGCGCCGGCCACATGTGACATGGCCGTTTTACCTACCCCGTGAGCGAGGAACAGCTCGTTAGCGGCGGAGACGATCTCGCTGACACGGTGCGCGCGCGGGGTCGTTTGACGGTTTCGAGGCACTGGTCGGGGATAGGCTACAGAAGGCCGACGATTCCCCCACGTCTGGTCTCTTGACACGAGGTCAAGAGTTGGGTAGCGTGATCCCGGCGTCGACACGCTGAATCTCGGACGAGGAAAAGAGGAGATGGGGATGGCGACAGGGATTACTGACGAGGGCGCCTTGGGCGCGGTGCTCCGAGATCGGCATTGGCGCCTGCTCGTCGGCGAGCAGCTGTGTAGCGCTGTCGACAACCGAACCGAAGTCGTCGTCGATCCGTCCACCGGGCAGGTGATCGCCGAGGTGCCCTGGGCGGGCGCAGCTGATGTCGATGCAGCCGTACGGGCCGGGCAGGCGGCATTCCCCGCCTGGTCGGCGCTCACGGTTCGCGAGCGCGCTCGTCACCTCAAGGCCTACGCTCGGCTGATCGGCGAGCACGCCGACGAGCTAGCCTTGCTTGACTCAGTTGACAGCGGCAATCCGCTCGCTGCGATGCGCCGGGAGGCCGACGCGTCGATTGCCCACATCGAGAACTGGTGCGAGCTGGCCACTTCGCTGAACGGCGCGGTCATCCCCGCCAGCCGGGACAACCTGCACTACACCACCTACCGGGCCTACGGGGTCGTGGCCCGGATCTTCCCGTTCAACCACCCGCTCCTCTTCGCGGTCACGCGCCCGATCGCGTCGCTACTGGCTGGCAACACCTGCGTGCTCAAGCCTGCCGAGCAGACCCCGCTCGTCGCGCTGCGGCTCGGCGAACTCGCGCTTGAGGCGTTTCCGCCAGGAGTAGTGAACATCCTGACCGGCGGACCTGAGGCGGGGGATGCGTTGGTCCGCCACAAGCTCATTCGCCGGATCGGCTTCATCGGAAGCACGAAGATCGGACGACTAATCCAGCGCACCGCAGCCGAGGAGGGCGTCAAGAACGTCACTCTGGAGCTCGGCGGGAAGAACGCGTTGGTCGTCATGCCGGACGCCGATCTCGAGGCGTCGGTGGCGGGCGCTGTCCACGGCATGAACCTTGGCGTCAGTCAGGGCCAATCCTGCGGTTCGACATCCCGGGCATTCGTTCATGAGAGCCTGTATGACGAGTTCGTCGCCGGTGTGGCGGCGGGCTTTGAGCAGATCCGGGTCGGACGCGCCTATGACCCGGACACCGACATGGGCCCTGTGGTCAGCGCGGTTCAGCTCGACCGCGTCAACCGTTACATCGCGTCGGGCCGCGAACAGGCACGCCTGGTTACTGGTGGTGAGCGTCCCGAGGGCCTAGAGGGCGGTTTCTACGTCGAGCCCACCGTGTTCGCCGACGTGCCGCGACAAGCGACGATCGCCCAGGAGGAGATCTTCGGACCGGTCGTTGCGATTTCGTCCTGGAAGGACTACGACGAGGTGATCGAGGCGGCCAATTCCGTCGAGTACGGCCTGACGGCGAGCGTTTGGACCCAGGATCTGACCGTTGCCCATCGCACCGCCGAGCGGCTACAAGCGGGATACGTCTGGATCAACGGCGCGGCGACGCACTACTGGGGCACCCCATTCGGCGGCACGAAGGAAAGCGGCCTCGGCCGCGAGGAGTCGATCGAGGAGTTGATCAGCTATCTGGAGCAGAAGGTCACCCACGTGGGCCTCGGGCGGGTCGAGCAGGCCTTCGAGCGACTGAGCCCGCGCAGCACATGATGGGCACGGAGCCTGGTGCGTCGAGCCGACGGGGCCGACGTGTCTGAGCAGACGCCGTTGACGAGCGCCAACCGGACCGGGACGAGTGCGGGCTCGAACATCATCGGTGTCGACACCGGTGGGACGTTCACCGACGTCGTCGTGCTCAGGCAGGACGGGCGAACTGTCTCCGCTAAGTCGGCGACGACACCCGAGGATCTTGCGGTCGGCGTCCTCAATGCGGTGAAGGTTGCCTCAGCCGAGCTCGGCCTCTCGCTCGAGCAGCTGCTGAGCCAGACCTCGATCTTTCGCATCAGCGGGACGACGGTCACCAACGTCCTCATCACCAGACAGGGCGCGGCCGCAGGCTTGCTCACCACCGCCGGCTTCGAGGACACGCTGCACATCGGGCGCGCCAGCTCGACCTGGGCTGGCGTGAGCGAGGAGGAGGTCCGGCACGTCTACAGGCGCACCAAGCCCGAGCCGCTGATCGCCAAGCGGCTGGTGCGTGGCATCACAGAGCGGATCGACGCCGCGGGCGACGTCGCTGTCCCCCTGGCGCGCAGCGAGATCAGCACCGCGGCAGCCGAGCTCGTTGAGGCGGGCGTCAAGTCGCTGGCCGTTGCGTTCCTCTGGTCGATCCGCAACCCCACCCACGAGCTGGAAGCGGCCGAGATCATCCGGGCCGAGCACCCAGAGATTTCGCTGCACCTCTCACACGCCGTTGCCCCCACGCTCGGGGAGAGCGAGCGCTTCGCCACGACGGCGGTGGATGCCCTTGCAGGACCCGTGATGCGGCGTTTCCTCGGCGGCGTGCGGTCGACGCTGCAAGCGGCCGGCTTCAAGGGCCAACTCGTAGTCGCCCAAGCCGACGGGGGCGCAGTCTATGCCGAAGAAACTCGCCCTGTGTCGACGCTGCACTCAGGGCCTGCCGCCGGCGTCATCGCCAGCCGCAACGAGGGGCGCCTGATTGGTGCGGACAACATTGTCACCGCCGACGTCGGGGGCACCAGCTTCGACGTCGCCGTCGTGACGGAAGGCTCTTGGCTGTACGCCAGAGAGCCGGTCGCCGAGCGGTTCTTCCTCAGCCTGCCGATGATCGAGGTCGAGTCCGTGGGTGCTGGCGGTGGCTCGGTGGCCTGGGTCGACGAGCTGGGCGTGCTTCATGTCGGGCCGCGGAGCGCCGGCGCTCAGCCGGGTCCCGCCTGCTACGGCCTCGGCGGGGCTGAGCCGACCGTCACGGATGCGGCGCTCGTCCTCGGCTACGTCAATCCCGCCAACTTCCTCGGAGGGCGGGTCAAGCTCGATTCCGAGGCTGCGGAGGCCGCCGTCGGCGCGATCGGCGAGCCGCTTGGCCTGTCGGTGTCCGAAACCGCCGCCGGGATCTTTCAGATCGCCAACTCCCATATGGCGGGGCTCGTGACCGCGCGCGTCCAGTCGCGGGGCTACGACCCCCGTGACTTCGTTGTCTTCGCTTACGGGGGCGCCGGCGGCATGCACGGCGCGTTCTATGCCGCGGAGGCGAATATCCCCGAGGTCGTGGTGCCCGCACTCGCAGGCACGTTCTCGGCCCTCGGCGTGGCGACGGCCCCGCTGTTGCACACCCGCCAGCGGCATGAGTTCTCCCCTATCCCGATGCCCGAGCAGCGCTTCACGGAGAACTTTCGGGTGCTCGAGGAGGAGGTGGTTGCGCGTTTGCGGCGGGATGGCGTTTCGTCGGCGGACCGGACGATCACCTACACCCTCCAGATGCGCTACGGCGCGCAAGTCCACACCGTCGACCTGGACATCGACCGCGCCACGTATCTGCGCCCCGACTTTGCCCGGATTGGCGGCGACTTCGACGCTGCATACGAGAGGTTGTACGGGCAGGGCTCCGGGTACGCTGATGCCGGTCGGTTCGTAACGGGCTTCGTGGTCAAGGGGTATGGGCAGCTGCCGGTGCCTGCTCGGCCGCCCGTGGTTGGTGACGGGAAGGATCCTCGCGCCGCGCGTGTTGGCACCCGCCCGGCGTATTTCGCCCCAGGCGTTCAGGACACGTCGATCTACCGCTACGAGGATCTCGGGGTCGGCAACGAGGTGGATGGGCCGGCGGTCATCGAAGCCGCCGGCACGACGATCGTCGTGCCGCCGACGCGTCGTGCGACGATCGACTCATACCGGAATGTGAGAATCCTGATCGGAT
Source organism: uncultured Solirubrobacterales bacterium (assembly GCA_963799995.1). GTDB lineage: Bacteria > Actinomycetota > Thermoleophilia > Solirubrobacterales > Solirubrobacteraceae > Palsa-465. The sequence continues at coordinate 33,960 of CAWCZI010000002.1, forward strand.
CGAGGAACGAAGGTGTGTACGGTGCTTGACTCCGTTAGCGAACCCTCAGCAGTGACCGACGAGACGTCTCTAGACCCGATCACGTTCGAGGTGCTCCGGCACAAGCTCGACGAGATCATCTCTGAGGCGTACTACACGATGGGGCGCGTTTCCGGTAGCCCAGTGGTCTACGAGGCGGGCGACCATCAGGAGGCGATTTGCACCCCTTCGGGGGACGCCGCGGTGTTCGGCGCGGGCGTCCTTCATTGGGTGTGCTCGCTCGGCGCCGGGGTGCGCCATATCACTGAGCGGTACGGCGAGAACCCGGGCTTTGAGGAGGACGACCAGTTCATTTTGAACGACCCTTATGTGGCTGCCGTCCACGGCCCCGACCTGCAGCTGCTGGCGCCCGTCGTTTGGCGAGGCGAGCTCATCGCCTGGGCTGCGTGCGCATCGCATCAGGCGGATATCGGGGGGCTCAACCCGGGCAGCCTCTGCGTGTCAGCGACGGACGTATTCCAGGAGGGGTTCCTGACTCCGGGGCTTAAGCTCGTCGAGCGGGGGGTGATCCGACGGGACGTTGAGGACACCTTGCGCAACATGTTCCGGGCGCCGGCGCTGGGGCTGCTCGATGTGCGCGCCAAGATCGCCGCAAACAACGTGGTCAAACGGCGCCTGAACCAACTGCTGGAGCGCTACGGTGCCGACGTGGTCAAGCAGCTCTTCCGGCAGCTACTCGACTACGCCGACCAACGGGTGCGGGCCCGTCTGCGAACGATTCCGGACGGCACATGGACCAGCGAGAACGCTGTCGAGGGGATTCGCGAGGACCACCTACGTGTCACGGTCACGCTGACGAAGTCCGCCGACTCGCTGAACTTCGACTTTTCCGGATCCTCACCTCAGGTCGAGAGCTCGCTCAACATCGGGCCGGTCGGCACCCGCAGCTCGGCCCTTAACCCGTTCGTGGCGATGCTCTGCCACGACCTGCCTTGGAACGAGGGGCTGTTTCGCGCATGTTCGTTCGATCTGCCTGAGGGCAGCGTCGTCAACCCGCGTCGCCCTGCGGCGCTCTCAGCCAACGTTCCGGCCGGCGCCAATCTGCTGGTGCTGACGACATGCCACAACGTGCTGTCGAAGATGCTTCTCGGCGCCGCCGACGACGAGCTCAGGCGGGAGTCCTGCGGCAATTGCGGCGGCGGACACAACACGTTCGTCCTGGCCGGCGCCCGAAGCGACGGGCAGTTCTTCGCCTCTCTGATCCTCGACGGCAACGCCGGCGGCGGGGGCGCATTCCCTGATCGCGATGGGCCTGACACCGGAGCAAACCACTGGGCCGTGAAAGCCGTGATCACGAACGTGGAGAGCGTCGAGCTGCTTTACCCGTTCCTGTACCTCTGGCGTCAGGAGGTCGTCGACTCCGGGGGTCCCGGTCGGTTCCGCGGCGGTCTGGGCCTCACGGAGGCAGTGATCCCGTGGAACACTCCCCAGCTGACGGCCATCACCCTGGGCGCCGGGTACAGCGTCCGGTCGTCCCTTGGGTTTTCGGGCGGCTATCCGGCCCCGCACTCCCCGGCGGGGGTGGTGCGAGGAGCGGACGTCAAGGGCCGCCACTTCGCCGCGGGCACGGTCCCGCGTTCCGTCGTCGACCTCGGGGGCGCCGATGAGCGGACGGCGCCCAAAAGCGTCACCGAGGTCATGGCCGCTGACGTCCTGTACGGCTACGTCGGATCCGGCGGCGGCGGCTTCGGCGACCCGCTGGAGCGCGACCCTGTCCGCGTGCGCGACGATGTGGAGCTTGGGTCGGTCAGTCCCCAAGCGGCGCGCGAGGTCTACGGCGTGGTCCTTGCCGGGACGCCCCCTCGCGTGGACGACGAGGCGACCGAAGACCTCCGCACTGCCCTGCGGCGTCAACGGGTGGAACGAGTGAGGAGCTGAGCACGATGGGACGGATCCTGGAGTACCTGGAGGAGGAGAGGACCGGGACTCAACAAACCTTTCGCTGCCTCAAGTGCGGCCACGCGCTTGGCGCGGCCGACGACTGGCACAGACTGGCCGGCGTCTACGACGAGTCGATCAACCATCACGAGCCGTCGAACGTGAACACGCGAGACGACACCTTTGTTCTTCGTCACTACTGTTGTCGCAGCTGTGGCGTCCTCTTTGAGGTCGAGATGGTCGCCCGTGTCGCTGAATGATTACCCCGACATCAGCCGGGCGGCTGTCCTGCCCGCCTATGGGAAGCCGGTTGAGGTGCGGGAGATCAACGTTCCCAAGCTGGAGGCCGGCGCCCTTCTGGTGAAGGTCGAGGTTTGCACGATGTGCGGGACGGACGTGCACATCGCCGCCGGTGACTTCAAGGAAGTCGGCAACTCCCAGGTGCCGCTCGTCCTGGGCCATGAGATCGTGGGGCGGATCGTGGCACTGGGGGAGGGACGCGCCACGGATTCGCTCAACCGGCCGCTGGTCGTCGGTGACCTCATCGCCTGGGCCTACGGGTGGTGCGAACGGTGTTACTGGTGCACCATTGCCAAGCAGCCCACCTTGTGCGAGAACCAGCGCATGTACGGCTGGGGGCCTGCGGACGTCCACCCATACCTCACCGGTGGCTACGCGGAGTTCTGCTACGTAATGCCGATCTGCAAGACGATCAAGATCCCGGAGGGGCTGGAGCCCCACGTCGCCGCGTCGGCGACCTGCGCGTTCCGCACGATCGTCCATGCCTATGAGGAGATCGGTGCGATCGCCTGCACCGACACGGTTGTCGTCCAGGGCAGCGGCCCGGTCGGACTGTACGCCCTGGCGTACGCCATCCAGATGGGCGCCCGCCAGACCGTGTGCATCGGGGCGCCGGAGCCGCGGCTGGCAATCGCCGAGTCCTGGGGTGCGACCCTCGTCCTCGATGTGACGACCACCACGCTGACCGAGCGCCAAGACGCCATCCGCGCCATCACCGACGGTCGCGGTGCCGATCTCGTTGTCGAGTGCAGCGGCGCCGCAGCCGCCTTCGAGGAGGGGCTCGATCTTGTCCGGGCCGGCGGCCGCTATCTGGTTGTCGGCGCATCAGAGCCGCGTCCCAGCCAGGTCTACGCCACCTACTTCAACACCCGCCAGCTCACCGTCCTGGGGACTGTCAGTGCAGATGTCTCGCACTACTACCGCGCGCTGCAGTTCCTCGCCGATCACCAGGACCGTTTTGACTTCTCAACGATGCTCGGCAATCGGTACCGGCTCGATCAGGTCAACGACGCACTGAACGCGATGCGCTCCGCACGTGAGGCCAAGCCAGTCATCCTGCCTTCTGCGGTCTAGCTACTTCCCCCGGATAAACGGCCTGGACTGAAACGGCCGCGCTGGGGTGGCGCGGCCGAGTCAGGCTTGTGAATGGTTGCCCGGTTGGAGTCGGGCTTGGGGGAGTGTTTCAGTGGGTGCGGATGGCGAGGGTGTCGAGGTCGTAGGCGAGGATCGCCCATCCGGTCCAGATTCTCATTCCGTCATGTCCTTTGAGCCGGGAGCGGCGCAGGCCGTAGCCGCGTTTGAGGTGACTGATCCGTCCCTCGATCCCGGTTCGGTAGCGCGCGCGGCGTTTGCGGGTTCGTCGTGACCCGGGTTCGTGGCGGCCGGAGATCTGGATCTGGTGCTCGGCCAGGTCGGGGAGCGCGTCTTTGGTCGGCCCGGGCTGAAAGCCGCCATCGAGGATGATCTCCCTGGGCCGGATCCCCGCTCGGTGGAGTTCGGTAGCGGCCCGTGGCAGGAGCGTGTTCTCGGCCGGGTTGCCAAGCTCGTGGCCGGCGGGGAGGATGAATCCGCGGGCGCCTTTGCGGGTGTTCTCGGTCACTTCGCAGATCTGCGCGACGTACCCGAACTCGGTCGGTTTGCCGAGCTTGCCCTTGCGGATCGGTCGGGCGTCGGGGTCGGCGATCGACACCAGCCGGCCGGTGATCTTCTGCCCGCGGACGCGACGGTCGATCTGCTCTGAGACCTTGCCGCAGCGCGCCGCGAGTTCCTCCAGCTTGTTCGCGGCGCGGAGTTTGGTCTTGGCGCCCCGGCCGCGTGCTGAGGTTCTCGCCGATGCGGCGAGCCGCGTGGCCTCCCGGGCGGACCGGGCGATCAGCCGGCCGGCCTGCTCGTTGAGGTTCATGACCTGCGCCTTGGCCTCGCCAGTGCGACGAGCGAGCGTCTTGGAGATCGCGCGGACTGTCTTGCCGATCGAGCGCGAACGGTCGCGGACTCGCACCTTGCCGGCGATCAGCCTCTGCAGTTTCTTGCCCTCGCGCGCGAGCGCCCGGGCGCCCTGCAGCGCGAGCATCGCGTCGGACGGGTAGCGGATGTCGGCCTCGACCACGGTCGAGTCGATCCGAGCGGCACGAGCGGTGAACCTGGTCTCGCGCTGGGCCTTCTCGATCACCATCCGCGTGATCTCCTGAACAACACTCGCGCCGAGCCGTCGGGCGAGCTTTCTGATCGTCGACTCGTCCGGGACGCGCTGATCGATCGCGATCAGACAGAACCGCCGCAAGTGCAGCGAGTCTGACACCTCGCGGACCAGCGTCTCGTATCCCCAGCCGGTCCGGTGCTTGACCACCATCAACCGCACGAACGTCGCCATCGAGATCGACGGACGCCCCCGCCCCAGCGCCGGCTGCTCCCACGCCTGGGCGATCGGGAACAACAACAGCGAATCTGACAACACCCCGTCCAGCCGGGCTAGATCGTCGGGCAACTCGCGCACCTCGACCGGCAGCACCTCGTCCCACAACGATTCCACCTGCCCGCCGACGAGCGTCAGCATCACACCTCCACCAGGTCAGAAAACCATTCACGAGCAGGCAAATCCTCCTATACAGCCCGGACGGACCCACGCGTTCTGACCGGCCCAGATGCAACCCTCACCGACAGTCAAGAACAGGAGGCGCCAGTGCCTGAACCCGGACGCAACCAGCCCTGCCCCTGCGGCTCGGGCCGCAAGACCAAACGCTGCTGCGGACAGCAGCGCGGCCCCTCCGACGAGCAGCTCGCACGCGCTCACGTCGCGGCGCTCACACGCCAAGCGGTCCACGATCTCGCCGGCCTATCTGACTCTGCGCTTGACCATCTCTGGGAAGGACTCATCGACCTCCCCAGCATCGACTACTCGCTGCTGGTCACGCTCCCCAAGCTGATCGGACCTGACCTTCAACGCCTCCGCGAATCGATCGAACACGACGATCCCGACTGGGGCTGGGACGCGCTGACCACCGTCGCCCAACAAATCGACACCCCACAACAACGAGCACGACTCGCCGACGCCATCGCGCGCCTCCGCGACCAGCAGCGCATCAACCGCCGCCAAGCCGCCTACGCACTCCTTGACCTCAGCACCCGATCCACCCGATTGATCGGCGCCAGCCTGCTCGAAGCCGTCGCCGTGTCAATCGGCGCCAGCCGCACCCCCGGCGGCCTCCAAATCGCCGCCTAACCCAGATCGTTTATCCGGGGGAAGTAGCTAGTCTCGCGAGTCGGCCTGCGAAAACACCAGGACGGGTTTGATGACGCGCCCGGCGGACATGTCGGCGGCCGCCCGTTCGATCTCCTCGAAGGGATAGGTCGTCACGAGACGATCGAGGGGCAGTTGGCCGTCCCCGACGAGCCCCGCCAGGTACGGGATCATCTCGGCAGGCTCGCTGTTTCCGTGGCATGAGCCCAAGATGCGCTTGGAGCCCAAGGTGAGATCAAAGACATCCAGCTCGACGGCTGTGCCGACGGGGGGTGCCTCCACCACGACCACGGCGCCCCCCACGAGCGAGACTTGCGACCGCGCCCGCGAGAGCCGACGGGTGACCGCTGCACTCGACGGCGCCCTGCAGCCCTTGGGGGAGAGAGCCCCGGATAGCGCCCTGAAGGTCCGCGTGAGTGCCGTCGATGGTCACGGCGGCGCCGAGCTCCTCGGCCAGACGGCGGCGCGTCGGGTTTGGCTCGACGACGACCGCCGCGACGCCATCCACGAGCTGGAGCGCGCACAGGGCCGAGAGGCCGACCGTACCCGCGCCGAACACTGCTACGGTCGGGGGTTGACGGTCGCAGGACGTTGCGGACGGCGCCGAATCCGGTCTGCACCCACATCCGAGTGGAGCGAGCAGCTCAGGCGGCAAGCCGTCGCCGACCGCGATCGTGTTGCGTTGCGTGGTGATCGCATACTCGGCGAACGATGACTGACCGAAGAAGCCGAGCTGGACGTCTCCGAGGTCGGACATCGCGCGGGGGGCGGGGGGCGTCTCATCACCGCCCGAGTTGCGCACGAACTGCTTAGCGCATAAGGCGGGAGCTCCCGCGCGGCACCCCGGGCAGGCGCCGCATGTGTCGAAGGTGAGCACGACTCGCTGGCCGGGGTGGACCGTCGTCACGTCGGCGCCCGTCGCGACGACCGTGCCTCAGCCTTCGTGGCCGAGGACCACCGGATAGGCAACCGGAAACTCACATCTCGGGCACCGATATCGGCGCGGCCGATGCCCACGGCCTCGAGCCGACCACGACCTGGTCGGGGCCCGCGGGGGGATCTCGATGCGTTCAACCGCGAAGCGGGCCCCAGGGCTCGTGGCGACCGCCCACGAGCGCGGAGGTCACGGCGATGTCTGGGGATGCAGAAGCCGATCGAATCCCATGCGCCTGATGAAGTCGTCGCTCGCCGCCTGGTTGACCGTGTTCACTTCTTCGACACCCGAATCGGTGAAGTCGACAACGGTGCGCTGCGGCTTCTCTCCAACCGGCAGACCGAGAATCCGCGCGATCTCCTGCGCCACCGATATTGGGTGGGCATCGCTCTCGGGCGAGAACAGGCGGGTAGTCGCCCGCTCGTTCTCAGCGGCCAACGGATCGAGTGGAGAATATGCGCGCAACACCGCGACGTCGCTGGCGTGGCTGGCGTCCTGGAAGTGCTGGGTCCCCTGCATGAACGGGCCCGGCATCACGATGGTGGTCTCGATCCCGAACTGGCTCGCCTCGTATGCAGTGACTTGGGCAAGAGCGTCCAGGGCGAACTTCGATGGCACGTACGGCCCGAGGAACGGAGGAACGCAGACGCTGGTGGTGCTTCCGACGTAGACGAGGGTGCCGGTACGTCGCTCGCGCATGTGGGGCAGCGCCGCTCGGTTGACCCGATGGGCGCCGATCACGTTGATGTCGAATGCCTGCGCGAGCTCCTCGGCGCTGAACGCCTCCATGTAGCCGAGGTAGAGATGCCCGGCATTGTGGACCACCACGTCGAGCTGCCCCGTCTGTTCGAGGATGCTTTCCACGGCAGCGTCAGCCGAGGCCTCCGATTGGACGTCGAGTTCAATGACGTGCAGGTCTACCGCTTCACGCCGGGCCTTCTCGCTCATCTCGCGCGCCGCTTGGGCGTCGTGATTGGCGAGCGAGCGCACGCTGGCGTAGACCGTATGTCCGCAACCGGCCAGCGCAGAGGCGGTGAGGTTGCCGATGCCACTTCCGGACCCAGTGATCAGGACAACAGACAAGGGGAGGCTCCTTTCAATGCTCGGCGGGCAGATCCCGGGGTGCTCGCCAGCGTGTCGGCTTCCCGGTCGCTAGCCCCGTGACGGGAAAGCGACCGATTAGCTAGGTGTCAGGCTGGCGGTCGCAGCGATCGGCGCTCGCAGACCGGCTTGCACCATCAACGGGAGCAGGTCTCGCTCGTATTGGTCGAGTCCCCGCTCGAAGTTGCTCCAGGTGATGGCCATGCCCTCCACTCCCGCTTCGGACAGCTCGACGAGCTGGCGGACGATCGTCTCCGGTGACCCGATCAAGGGTGTGCTGAAGAAAGCGCGCAGCAGCGATTCGAGCATGCGCTGCATCTGCTCAGACTCGAAGTCGATCGACTGGACATTGGCCATGAGCTTGGCCATTGCGGCCCTCGCCGCGTCCCAGTCACTGCGTTGGATGATGGTGCGCTGGTACTCCGCCTGTGCTTCCTCGTCAGTGTCGGCGCAGGTGATATAGCCGGTGGCGAACACTTTGAGCTCTCGGCCGTGCTGCTCTCGGGCCTGCGCTTTGATCGCCGCGATCTTTTCGGCGGTCTTCTCAGGGTTCTCCACAGAGGCGAAGACCATGTCGCAGTGAGTCGCAGCAAAGTTCAGCCCCGCCGGGCTGACGCCCGCGCTCATGAGCGGCGGCCGCGGCCGCTGGACTGGCTTGGGCTCACTGAAGCCGTTGGCGACATCGAAGAACCTGCCGTGGAAGTCCGACTCGCCCTCGGTCTCCCACATCTGCTTGAGCACCTGAGTCCATTCGTCCGCGGCTTCGTAGCGCTGGTCGTGATCTCGCTGCTCGATCCCGAACATCGCCAGCTCCTCCTGGTTCCAGCCGGCCACGATGTTCATTCCAAATCGCCCGTTAGAGATGTGGTCGATCGTTGTCGCCATCTTGGCCGCCATCACCGGGTGGACCGTGGGGACGTGGAACGTGGCGAAGATGTTGATGCGCTCGGTGACTGCAGCGAGTCCCGCAGCCCAGGTGAACGTCTCGAAGGTTCGATGCTGGGGGTTCGTGCGGCCACCGTGTCCTCGCCAGCGCGCAAGCGGCACCATGGCCTCGAAGCCGACCTGCTCGGCGCGTTGCGCAATCCGCACCTGCTCGGGCCACACCGCCTGCGGCTGTCCCTCCACGTCGCTCATGAGCAGCCCCCCACCAATGTTGGTGGAGAAGCAGGCGAGCTTGAAGGCGTTCGGACTGCCCAGGATCGGGCTGTCGGACCTGTCAACTGTTCCATCGGGTAGTCCACTCACGAGATCACCTCTCCCAGGTCAATTCGGGTGCGGACCCCTGCCGCGGCACGCCGGCCGTTTGGCGGGGTCGCGCCGACGCCGTCGATTTACCGGCTGCGCTCGCCGTTGCCGCCAAAGACACTACGCCGCTCTTGATCGAATGTCAATAGACCTTGCCGAGGTCATCGCGGCGAATCATCGAGGCCTTACTTGCTCGACAAACTGGAAGGACCATCGTTCTGCCGACTGCCGGCATTAGCGATTGGCGGCTTGACTAGTCATCAAGAGATAGTAGACTAGGAGCATTACCAATGCCGGTCGCAGTGAGGCAGACGGAGAGGAGGACGGACGTGAGAATCGACGCCATATCGGGTGGTCGGCCGCCGCGGGTGACTTGCGGCGTGGGGCGGGCAGCGGGGTCGGTTACCGCGCCGGCCACGATCTCGATCCTGCTCATCGACGACCACCCCGTGGTGATCACCGGCCTTGTGGCCCTGATGCGCGGCTCTCGCGCGCACGTCGTGGCCGACGCCACCTCGATCGACCGGGGAGCGGCTCTCGCCCGGGAGTACGCACCGGATGTCGTCCTGCTCGACGTGCGGCTTGATCGGCAGACGCTCAGAGCATCCGATATCAGTACGTTGCGAACCGCGGCGCCAGAGGCGAAGATCATCCTCTTCACGGCCTTCCCCGAACACCCTGCGGTCGGAGCGGCCATCGAGGCAGGGGCGGTTGGCTACCTGCTCAAGGACACTCGCCCTACCGACCTTGTGGAGGGCGTCATTGCTGCCGCCGAGGGCCGGCCACTGCCGGTGCGAGTCCGTCGCGGCTCCGAGGTCGCGCTCACGGCGCGTGAGTACGAGATCCTGGTGCGCGTCGCCGTCGGCGGGACCAACACCGAGATCGCGCGCCAGTTGTTCTTGGCGCCTAACACGGTTAAGACCTATTGGCAGAACGCGCTGTGCAAGCTTGGTGCCCGCAACCGCGCCGACGCGATCTACCGCGCCTGCCTCGCGGGGATCATATGAGGTGCGTATCTGCCCGGTCCTGCTCGGGCGCGACAGGCGCGGCGGCGTCCCCCTCACGAATCTCCACTCGGAGGTGTTCTGCGACCGCTCAGGGTGCCAAGGTCGTGCGATGAGAATCCAAGCTGCTGTAACCAAAGCGACCGGGGCGCCCTTCGAGCTGTGCGACGTGGAGCTCGAGGACCCACGAGCCGACGAGGTGCGCATACGCATCCTCGCGACCGGCGTGTGCCACACCGACATGGTCGTCCGCGACCAGCAGCTTCCTACTCCTCTGCCAGCGGTCCTCGGGCACGAGGGGGCAGGTATTGTCGACGCTGTTGGCGATGCCGTCACAACGGTGGCTCCCGGCGACCACGTGGTGCTCTCCTACGGCTATTGCGGCCAGTGCGCCAACTGCGCGACGGGGCGGCCGATGTACTGCCACGACTTCCTGGCCGCTAACTTCTCTGGCGCTCGCCTCGACGGGACGACACCTATCGGCGGAGGCGTTCACGGCGGGTTCTTCGGGCAGTCGTCGTTCGCATCCTTTGCGGTTGCCAATCAGCGCAACGTGGTTAAGGTTTCTGGCGACGCGCCGCTTGAGCTGCTCGGCCCACTCGGTTGCGGGATCCAGACCGGGGCCGGCGCGGTTCTCAACGCCCTGAAGGCGGAGGCTGGCTCGTCGATTGCCGTCTTCGGCGTCGGATCAGTCGGCCTCGCCGCCGTCATGGCGGCTCGGCTCGCGGGCTGCACGATGATCGTCGCTGTCGATCTCAACCCACGGCGGCTCGAGCTGGCTTGCGAGCTGGGCGCCACGCACTCACTCAACCCTCGGGACGGCGAGGTGGTGGAGCGAATCCAGGCACTGACAAATGGGATCGGCGTCGACTACTCGTTGGAGGCCACCGCCAACCCGCAGGTGCTGCGGCAAGCGGTCGAGTGCCTTGCCGTGACTGGAACCTGCGGCCTAGTTGGGGCGGCACCGTTGGAGACCGAGGTCACACTGAACATGGCGAGCATCCTGTTCGGACGCACCCTACGTGGTGTCATCGAGGGCGACAGCGAGCCTCACGTGTTCATCCCCAAGCTCGTCGAGATGTATCGCCAGGGGCGTTTCCCGTTCGACCGCCTCGTCGAGTTCTACGAGTTCTCGGAGATCAACCGAGCGGTCGAGGACTCCGAGCAGGGCCGGGTGGTCAAGGCGGTTCTGCGGATGTCTGCCTGATGCGCGATAGCCATAGCCCGCGCGATGGGAAGCTTGCGGTGAGAGTTCGCGATACGTTGGCCCGCGACCTTCTACTCCCGAGCCGTTTCCGGTCTGGTCGATGCGTTTGGAGCCTCCAACTGCCCAGCGGCATAGGCAGCACGGAGTGGCAGCCGAGCTCCTCCTCTCTTGGCCGCCAGGGGCAACGGTGGGCTGGGGCGTCGAGCGCCCCGGCCCACCTGAGTCCGACGTCGGTGTGGAGACGCTGGCAACCGCGCCCGTCCGGAGCATCTCCGGTCGTGCGCAATCTCGAGACGCAGCAGCGGACCTCCCGGGTTCAGCTACCCCGATCCCGGACCAGTCGCTACGTCCAGCTTGCTCAGCCAGCGCCGACGGTCGGACCAAAATGTTCTGGTCATCTCTCTCGCTCCGCGCGAGGACCGGGGAGCCGATCGCCTCGGTGCCGGCAGTCTCAGCGCGTCGCTCGACGACGACGTCATCGCGCTGCGGTGGCCAGGTGCGGCGTACAACGTCCCGCGCTCGGGGACTTTCGCGGACGAGCTGCCCGAGACATCAACGGGCGAGATCATGCGACGCGCTCTGAGCAGCAGCGGCCGCGAGGCCGACCCGGTATGAACGACACGCAATCTTTGGCGAACCAGACGAGGAGAACATCATGATCTCGTGGAGCGAACCTGCGGCTGACCAAACCGGTGCCGAGCAGTTGCCGCTCACCGACCAACAACTAGGTCATCTTCGGCATTTCGACAACCTGTCGCGGCTGGCCCCCAACGACTGGTCGCTCATGCAGAGTCTCGCTCCGCACCAGGACGACTTCACTGGCTACCGGTTCCAGCTCGCCTACATGGTCTATGCCGCCGCGTTGAGTCACCGCAACCGACTCCCGGCCGCGCCAGGCCGCTTTCAGCCGATGATCGAACGTCTCGTCAACAAGCTGCTTGAGCCCGAGGTGTGGCTCTACTGGCGCGACACGAGCCGCGGAGGCGGTTGGTTCAACGCTCACCTGGCTGACTCCTACTCCGAAGAGTGGGATCCGGTGATCAAAGACAACATCATGTACAGCGCGTACGTGCAGTCCACCGCGCTGTTGCACGACTACCTGTTCCGCCGCGACAGCTTTGCCGAACCGGGGACACTGACGTTCAGGTTCTGGAGCATGTTCTGGGGTGGTGACGAAAAGAGCTTCGCCTACGACCGCGACTCGCTCAACGAGCAGCTTTACTGGCAGATGGTGCGCAACGGCTACATCGGCGTGGCCTGTGAGCCGAACTGCGTCTTCCAGATCTGCAACCAGCCCGCGATCCTCGGGTTCCGGATGCACGATCTGATCACCGGCGGGTCCCGGACCGCAGAGATCCTCGCCGGCTACGAGCAGGCCTGGGCGGACTTCGGGCGTCTCGACGCGGCCGGTCACTACAACATGATGGTGTTCGAGGATTCGCAGGCGGTGGTGCCCAACGCCGAGCCCATGCCGTGGGTCGACGCCTGGTGCGGCACGATGATGCACATGTGGAACCGCGAGTTCGTGCGGGAGCACTACGCAGAGCAGGTCGCCGCCTTTCTGGCGCCACAGCCCGACGGGACCGTGGCGGTCAAGCCGAGTTCGCGCGAGTTCAACGGGCGACCGACTCCCTACAAGAACGCCGATCTCGGTTGGGTCGCGACGTGGGCCTCGGAAGTGGGAGACACGCAGACCCTGGACGGGCTGCTCGAATACGCCGATTGCCACATGAACCCGACGGTGCGTAACGGTGGGCTCTATTACCCGCGCCGTGACGCTATCTACGATGAGACTGGACGCTACGTCGAGATGGACCCGCTGTCGGGAAACGCGCTTCTCGCCTACGCGCGACTGAACGTCGAGGGTGGTCTATGGACACTGTTCAACGAGCCATGGTCCGACCGTCACTTCTCGGAGCCAGCCTTGACTCAGGTGGCCTTCGATGTCGACGTGAGCCGCGCCGCGGTGACCGACGGCGTACTGCGAACGCGACTGCAACGTCGGGACGACATGACAGGTGACGGGACAGTCGACGTGGAACGGGTCCTGCATCACGGCGACTGGCGGTGCGAACTCGACCGAACCGAGATCGCAACTGTGCAGGACGGTCAGATCGCGGCAGCGCCCGGCACGCCAACGCCCATAATCACGCTGGACGACATGGGAGGGGTCCTCCGCCTGCGCTGTCAAGATCACGAGCCTCACGACCTCACCTTCGCCCCGGTTCGATGAGCCTTCAGCCGCGCGCCACCTTTGCGCTCGTCGACCACGATGGCCGGCGGGTCACCGATGCGACCTATCGCGGTCGCTGGATGATCGTGTTCTTCGGCTTTACTCACTGCCGGGCGATCTGCCCCCGCGCGCTCACGCGGCTGTCCGGCGTGCTGGACGCGGTCGACGACGGCGTCTCGAGCGAGGTCGAGCCGCTGTACATCACCGTCGACCCGGACCGGGACACGCCCGAGGTGATGCGTCGGTTCCTGACTGACCAATTCCCTCGCTTCACCGGGCTCACCGGCACAGCGGAGCAGATCGAGGACGCCAAGGCCAGCTTCGGGGTTTTCGCTCGTCGACGAGCCGACCCCGACGACCCCGACGGTTACGCCATGCCGCATACCGCGGTGACCTACCTGTTCGACCGTCAGGGACACTACGCGACCCACTGGAGCGACGCCGAGAGCAGCGAGAGCATGGAAGCGGACCTCGCGGCGCGTGTCGGGTCCAACGGGCGCTGACCGGGCGTGCTCCGGTGACGCGCGTGTGAGCGACCTGGTCGGGCGGTCGATCACCTCGGTGCTAGGGGTCCATGCGGCGGCCGATCCGACCCGCGTTGCTGTCACCTCGCACGAGGGGTCGATCTCACGGGCGCAGCTCGACGCACAATCCGATCTGTGGGCCGGAGAGCTCGTCAGCCTGGGAGTGCGCGCAGAGGACTACGTGTGCCTGGTGCTTCCCAACGGCCTCGCGTTCGTCTGTGTCCTGCTGGGGACTTGGAAGCTCGGGGCAATCCCTGTGCCGCTCAACGACCGGCTCGCGCCACCTGAGCTGGCTGCGCTGCTAGACCTGATCGGGCCGTCGCTCGTTGTCGGCGGGGGCTGCGGCCAAAGCGCGGAGGAGGACCATCCCCGGCTGCCGGCGGGCCATCGACCGAGCCCCCATCCGGAGATCGCTCTGGACCCAGGAGCGGTGTCGCCGTCCTGGAAGGGCATGGCGTCGGGCGGCAGCACCGGGCGACCGAAGGTGATCGTTTCCGCCGAACCGGCGGTGGTCACCTCAAGCCTTGTCGGTCACGACGCTCGCCTTGAAGCAGGCGAGGTCTCGCTGATCACCGCGCCACTCTCCCACAACGGTCCGTTCTACAGCCTCGTCCGCACCCTTGTGCGGGGCGGTCGGGTGGTGCTGGACGACCGGTTCGAGCCGGAACGGTTCCTGGCAGCGATCGACCGAGAGCGGGTGACCGAGGTCTACCTAGTGCCGACCATGATGAGTCGGATCTGGAAGCTGCCGGAGGAGGTGCGCCGCCGGCACCGACTGTCGAGCATTCGCACCGCGACTCACATGGGCGCGCCCTGTCCGCCTTGGCTCAAGCGCGCGTGGATCGACTGGCTCGGGGCCGACCGCATCGTCGAGCTCTACGGCAACACCGAGGGACTAGTGACTTTCATGGCTACAGGTCGCCAGTGGCTCGACCGTCCGGGCACCGTCGGGCTCCCGCTCGGTGGTGAGGTTCAGGTTCGCGCCGAGGACGGAACCCCTCTCCCGCCTGGGGCGAGCGGACTCATCTGGGTGCGCCGCGACCCGGCGCTGGGACCCACCTATCGCTACGTCGGGGCCGAGGCCAGAGCCGACGGCGAGGGATGGGAGACCGCCGGGGACATCGGCCACCTCGATGAAGACGGGTATTTGTACATCGACGAGCGGGAAAGCGACATGATGCTCGTGGGGGGCCTCAACGTGTATCCAGCTGAGGTCGAAGCGGCCATCCTGGAGCATCCCGCCGTGCTCGACTGCTGCGTTATCGGCCTTCCCGACGAAGATCTGAGTCAGGTGCCGCACGCGATCATCTACGCCAGCGCGAACAGTGATGAGGCCGAAATTTCGGGACACGCTCGTCGTCGACTCACCGGCTACAAGCGGCCACGTTCCTACGAGTTTGTCTCGGCACCACTCCGCGACGCGGCCGGCAAGGTCCGTCGCCGCGAGCTGATCAGGGCGCGCCTCGCAGCAAGACCATCGCAGGCGCCTGAGGCTGTGTCCGAGGCATGCGCGGGGCTCGCGTCCTCGCCGATCGAGGGGCCCCGGTGCACTGGGAGCTGACGGTCGAGCAGCAGGCGATCAAAGAACGGGCGGCCGCTTTCGTGAGCGAGGTCTGTCGACCCCTCGAAGGCGAGTGGGCCTATGACGACTACGACATGGATCCGGATGTCGTCATGGAGGTTATCCGCCAGTTTCGCGAATATGGCCTCCGCGGGCTATCGGTCCCGAGGGAGTTCGGAGGACTTGGTGCTGGCACCTTCGCCAAATGCCTCGTCTATGAGGAACTTGAGTCGACTCACGTCATGCACGGCGGTCTCATCAACTGGTCCGGGCTCATGGAGCCCAATCCCGCGCTCTACACCGCGCCCGCGTGGCAGCAGGAGAAGTATCTCCGACCCTTGCTCGAGCAGGACGCGTTTTTTCATCTCAACATTTCCGAGCCGAGCGCCGGGTCTGACGCTGCCGGACTCACCACAACCGCTGTCCCTCAGGCAGCCGACTACGTGATCAACGGCGTCAAGCGCTGGGCGCCGCCGCCGGAGCACCCGGCGCTCACGCCGCGATACCTGTTGTGCTACGCGGTGACCGATCCCGAGAGGGGACACCGCGGGATCAGCATGTTTCTGGTCGACTACCCCAGCCCCGGCGTCTCGATCGGTCAGAGGTTCGAGACCGTCGGCTACGGCTACCTGGGCCGCTCGTGCGACTACATCTACGCCGATTGCGTCGTTCCGGCGGAGAACATGCTCGGCCCACGGGGTCACGGGTTTCGTCACATGATGGAGCAGCTCAACCGCAACCGCTGCGTCATCGCCGCACGCCTCGTCGGCGCCGCCCGGTGGGCGCAGCGGAAGGCGATCGCTTACGCGAGAGAGCGGTCGACATTCGGCAGGCCGCTCGCCGACCGGCAGGCGATCCAGTGGATGGTCGCTGAGTCCGAGATGGACATCGAGCAACTTCGGTTGCTGGTCTACAAGACCGCGTGGATGGTCGATCAGGGCGTGGACGCACGCAAGGAGGTGGCGATGGTTAAGTGCCTCGCCCCCGTCGTGGCGGCGAGGGTGATCGACCGAGCGATTCAGGTCCACGGGGGCCTCGGATTGGTGCAGGAGACGCGCCTGATTCAACTCCACAGCCACGCTCGGATTGCTCAGGTCGCCGAGGGTTCCACGGAGATGATGAAACTGACTGTCGCTCGGGAGGTCATGCGTCGGTCGGAAGCTGACGCCTGACGACCGGGCGCGGCCACGGGGCGTTCCGCCGGTGAGCGGGGTCGTTACGAGAGGGCGAGGATCAGCTTGCCGGCGACGCTGCGATCAGCGAGCTGTTGAAGCGCGCGTGGACCTTCTTGCAGGGGGAAGCGCTGTCCGATCACCGGCCGGACGGTGCCAGCGGCGACGAGCGTCTCCAACTGGCGAAACGCCTCCTTGATTCCCTGGGGATCTGCCGCCAGCGCTCCGAAGTTGCAGCCGAGGACACCGACATTGCCTAGCAGTAACCGATTGACCGCAACGCTCGGAATGTCCCCGGCCGCGAAACCGACGACGACCACGCGACCGTCGGACGCCAACGACCGCAGGCTCTCGGTGAAGCGATCCTGCCCGCCAACTGGATCGATGACGAGGTCGATGGGGTGGGACAGTTGTCGGCGGAAGTCCTCACCGACGATCGCCTCGTCCGCGCCGGCGGCCAACGCGGTCTCGGCCTTCCCTGTGGTCGAGACCACGCCGATCACGTGCCCCCCGAGCGCCTTCGCGATCTGAACCGATGCGGTTCCGATGCCCCCTGCGGCGCCGTGGACCAAAACCGTCTCTCCGGCTCTGAGTCGACCACGTCGCTGCACCGCGGCCAACGCAGTGAGGTAGTTCAGGGGAAGGGCTGCACCCTCGGCGAAGGTCAGGGTGTCAGGCAGCGCGAACGTCAGCGCTTCGTTGGCTGCGAGCAACTCAGCGTGCGCGCCGAAGCTCAGGGTGACGACGCGGTCACCGACCTTCCATCTGCTCGCCTCGGGGGCGCAGATTACCTCCCCGGCAGCTTCCGACCCGAGCGTGAATGGCAGCGGCTGTCGCAGTTGATACTCCCCGCGTGTCATCAGGAGATCGGGGAAGGACACCCCCGCGGCGCAGACCGAGATCAGGAACGGCGCCGTCGGCATGGGCACGTCATCGCGCAGCTCGACCGCCTCGGGACCGTCCTCGGTGCAGACCCTCAGTGCACGCACCTTGCCCTTTCGTTACCGATGACGTGTCGCGCGGGAACGGACTCGATCGCGCAGCTCACGCGGCGTCCTCGGCCGATCTCACACTGCCGGGGCCGGTAAGAGGCGACACGAGGCCGCCGTAGCTGTCTTGATCAGTTGACAACACAGTAAACCTGAGCGTTCTGAGCGATTCTACCAGCAGTCGGGCATGGTAGACCGAGAAGCAAAGCACTTGACAGACAATCAAGAGCGCTATAGGGTGATTACATCGCGGTATGCCGCGGCTGGAGAGAGGCCGGAGCGTCTGATCGCACCGCACCTCGGCCATGAGAGGAGACTGAAGGTGAGGGCAACAACATCGATCGCGACGCCTTGCCGCGGCCGTTCGGGACGCGCAGCGGCGACACCGCCGCGAATTGAGACGCCGGCGACCGACGGAGCGTGGTCGTGTCTCACCCTCACGTACGTCATGTCAGGCCCGGGAACCTGCGGTGCCCGGCCGCAAAACGCAACAGACGCCACGACTGAGTGGCGGCGAATCGACGAGGGAGCAGCGATATGAGGGCCAGGTTCCGAAGCATCATTGTCACTGGACTGTTGCTCGCCGGGTGCGCGCTGCTCGCCGCCTGCGGGAGCAGCAGCTCGACCACCTCGACCAAGACGTCGAGCACGCTGTCCGGGGGCGGTGGGGACGCTGCCGGCCTAGCCCGGGCGAAGGCCGTGGTGGTGCAATATTCGAAGCCGACGGCATTCCCCGTCGACAAGCCGCTGCTGAAGAAGCCGACACGCCCCATCGGTTACCTTGACTGTGCGGCGCCCACGTGCGGTCTCTTCATCCCGATCTACCAAGCGGCAGCCAAGCTCATGGGGGTGCCCCAGCCCATCATCACCCAGGCAGGCGGCTCGGCCAGCGATCTGCAGAGCGCCCTCGGAACGATCTTGGCGCAGAAGCCGGCGGCGCTGCTGCTACCGGCCGTGAACCTGGGCTCCCTCGGCGCGACGATCGCGCAGTACAAGCAGGCCGGGGTTCCGATCAGCGCCGGCGGGATCATGGCTGGTCCCGCCCAGGGAATCGGATCCTCGGTGCCGGGGCCAAACAACTTCAAGCTCGAGGGCACGATTTTGGCTGACTGGACGATCGCCAAGGTCGGCGGCAAGGGGGACGTCGCGTGGTACTACACGCCCGAGCTTGACTTTTCGCCGGTGATCACCGCGGCGTTCAAGTCCGAGATGGCGCGCAACTGTCCATCGTGCACGGTGCGAACGGTCCCGATCCCATTGGCCCAGGATGGTTCGACCGCGCCGGCGACGATTGTCTCCGACCTGCAGTCGCACCCGGACACGAAGGCGGCCATCTTCGCCAACCTGGAGACTGCGATCGGGCTGCCGGCAGCGCTGAAAGTCCCCGGCATCCACATCCCCATCGCCGGCGGGAGTCCTATCCCCCAGAGCATCCAGGACATGAAGAGCGGGACGATCGATGCAGCGGTCACGTTCGATTATGGCGTGCTCGGGTTCACGACGATGGATGCCGCGGCCCGACTGGCGACGCACGAGCCGCTCACCAAAGAGGAGGCTGCTGGGATGCTGCAGACCCAGCTGATCACCCCGGCTAACCTGACGGGCGGGCATGTCGGCCCGGGCGGCTACTCGCCGACGCCGGGTTATCCACAGATCTTCGCCAAGCTGTGGGCGCACGCCGTGCCTACGGGCTGATGATGACCCCCCAGGCCCAAGACTCGGCACAGGCACAATCCCGGCCGCAGCGTGCGAACGTCCTGCGCGTCCGCAATCTGTCGAAGTCCTTCCCCGGTCTCAAGGCACTGGATGACGTTTCCCTTGACGTTGCCTCAGGGGAGATCGTCTCGATTGTTGGTCAGAACGGGTCGGGGAAGTCGACGTTGGTCAAAGTGCTTGCGGGTCTCTATGCCGCCGATCCGGGGGCAGTCATCAACCATCGTCAGCTGCGCTTCATCCACCAGGATCTCGGTCTGGTGTCGGGGCTCTCGACCATCGAGAACCTCGACATCGGCCGTCCCCTGGAGTCTTTCGAACTGCGTCCCGTCAATGCCCGGCGGGAACGACTGGCCGCGACCGAGGCGGTGGGGCGGTTCGGAGGCGAGTTCGATGTCACCAAGCCGGTAGCCGAGCTCGCGGCTGCCGAGCGCACGATCGTGGCGATCGCCCGTGCGGTAGGCGACTGGGCGCCGTCCGACGGGGTCCTGGTGCTGGACGAGCCGACCGCGGCCCTGGGTGGCGAGGAGGTTGAGCGACTGTTCGCTGCAGTTCGTCACGTGGCCGCGTCGGGGGCGGGGGTGGTCTTCATCTCTCACCGACTCGATGAGGTCCTCGGGCTTTCAGATCGCATCGTGGCGCTGCGCGAGGGCAAGGTTGTTGCTGATCTGCCGGCGTCGGAGGTTGATCACGATGGTCTCATCTCGCTGATCGTCGGTCGCGCCGTCGCCGAGGTGAAGGTCGACCGCCACCAGCGGGGTAAGACGGTCTTGCGAACGACACGCCTCAAGGCGGCGACCGTCCGTAGCGTCGACTTGGAGATCCACGAGGGTGAGATCGTCGGGGTCACCGGATTGCTCGGTTCCGGACGGGATGATCTTGCGGCGGCCGTGTTCGGTGGGGTGGCGCGTGAGGGCGGCGAGGTCAGTGTCGCCGGCCGTGCGGTTCCCGGCGGCGATCCGACCGAGAGCCTCCGTCACGGCCTAGCTCTCGTGCCTGCCGACCGCGTACATCACGGCGGTGTGATGGCGCTCAGCGCCCGAGAAAACGTGACGCTTCCAAGTCTCGCCCTTTCCCCTCGGCGCTTGGCGCTGGCTCCGCTCGATCGTCGCGCGGAGCAGGACCAGATCGAGGGGTGGGTATCGCGCCTGCAACTCCAGCCCCCGCTCCCAGAGCGTCCGATGCAGCTGTTCTCCGGCGGAAATCAGCAGAAGGTCGTGATCGCCAAGTGCCTGAACACGCAACCCCGGGTTCTCCTGCTCGATGAGCCGACTCAGGGTGTCGATGTCGGGGCCAAGGTGGCGATCTATGCCCTGATCAGCGACGCCGCGGCGTCCGGCATGGCGATCTTGGTGTCCTCCTCTGACTTGAAGGAGATCATGATTCTCTGTGATCGGGTCTTGGTGCTCAGGGACGGGCACGTGGCCACCGAGTTTGCGCGTCACGAGCTCAGCGAGGACCGCCTCGTCAGAGCGAACCTGGGTCTTCCCGGAACGTCTGACGCCGACACTCAACCGACTCTCACCGTGAGGTGATTTGCGTGGCCATTGCCGACCGACCACACGCCACCCGCACCAACCCGCAAGCAACCGGGAACCTAAGGCATCGCGTCTTGGATGCGCTGTCGTTTCGGCGGATCGGCGCGGTTTACATCTTCATCGTCATGTTCGTGGTGTTCTCGATCTGGGTGCCGGATACGTTCCTGCAGTGGTCGACTTGGCAGTCGCTGTTCGCCAGTCAATCGATTACGGCGCTGGCCGCGGTCGGTCTTACGATCCCGTTGGCC
Organism: uncultured Solirubrobacterales bacterium; assembly: GCA_963799995.1. GTDB lineage: Bacteria > Actinomycetota > Thermoleophilia > Solirubrobacterales > Solirubrobacteraceae > Palsa-465. The sequence continues at coordinate 54,887 of CAWCZI010000002.1, forward strand.
GCAGGGACCTTCAACCTGGCGCTAGGGACTCAGGTCGGAATCGGCTCCATCTTGGCTGCCTGGTTGTTATCCAAGCTGGGGATGTCGATCCCAGTCACGGTCCTTTTGACCCTCCTGAGTGGAGCGGTGCTGGGCGCGGTGACAGCCGTCCTGATCGTCGGGCTGCAAATCGACTCCTTCATCGCCACCCTCGGCCTGTCCTCAGTGCTCACGGCGCTTATCGACTGGATCGCCAACAACCAGAGCATCCTCAACCTTGGCGCCGGCTATCAGGAAATCGCCACCAACCAGATCTTCGGTCTGACCATCCCGGTGTACATCACGCTGGTGGTCACCGTTGTTACGTGGTACGTGATGGAACGGACGCGTGCGGGACGCCGTGTCTATGCCACAGGTGGCAACATTGAAGCCGCACGCTTGGCGGGTGTCCGCACCGGAGCCACGATTCTTCTGTGCCTGGTTGCCTGTGGCGTCATCGCAGCCGCCGCCGGAGTTCTCGAATCGTCTGACCTCGCCACCGGCGATCCAACGATTGGTCCGGGGTACCTTCTTCCCGCCTTCGCGTCCGCATTTCTCGGCTCAACGCAGTTTCGACCGGGTCGGTACAACGTCTGGGGCACCCTGTTCTCCGTTGTACTGCTGGGGATGGGGGTGACCGGGCTGCAGCTCGGAGGCGCGCCCGTCTGGATCCCCGACCTGTTCGACGGTGTGGTGCTCCTGATCGCCGTCGGTTTGGCCAAGCGTCAAGGCAACGTCCGGCTACTCGCTTCAAGCTGGCTGCGTGGTCTGCGGCGGACGGCGCCGGACGGCACGGAGAACGTCACCGGGAACGCGTGAGAAGGCCGGAGCGAGCCGCGGGACTGAATCTGACCCCGGCGGCCAGCCCCCGTTCCATCGTCCCACCTTGAGTGAGAGCGGGGTGGTTGGTGTTGATTTGGGACCGAAGCTGCTGATCCTGTAAGCCGCTCCGGCGGCTGAGGGGTTCATGCCCGGCATGATCTTGCCGCTGATCAGGCTGGCGCGGCGGCGGCGGCTGAAGGGCTGCCACGGCTGGCGTAACCGGGGCCTCACCGAGGTCTTCCACAGCCTGACTACGGCCGGTGCCAGCCGACGGTGCTCGGTAGGCGGCGGCGAAGACGGCCGAGGTGATCATGCACGGCAGTCATCTCCGGTCCGTCGTTCGCAACGTACGATCTCGGGCTGGCGGCGTTGCCGACCGATTTGATCCAGTCAAGCACCTCGACCACCCGGTCGTGGTCGATGCCTTGTTCAGCCTCCATCGCCAATGCCACGCGACGTCGATGACGTAGAGCAGGCTCGACCTCCCGACCGTGCTCGGCCACGTGGAACTGAAAGTCGAACGCCCACGCGAGATCAGGCCGCTCCGCGTGCAGCCGGCCCGCACGTCGAGTCGCCGACCGCGGTGGCGCCTGCAGCGCTGGGGGAAAAAAAACCCCCAGGCCCTCCTCGCGCCACAGCCGCCGCACCCGCTCGCGATCGAGCTTCATGCCTGCTCGAGCAGATGCCGATGCGCCCGCCGGTATCCCCGCATGGGCCGGCGGCGCGAGAAGCTCCGGCAGCCCCGTGTCGTCGCCGATGACTGCGGGGTGTGGCGCTGGCTTGAGCGATGCTGGCGAGCTAGCCGGCGCGCGCGACGCTCGGGGAACCCAAGCCGGTCCCGCGGCGCCAGTACCGACGCCTCCGGAACTGGGCTCAGATGTTTCCCCGCCGCCAATTCCTTCAGCCCCTGGGATGACGAGACGCAGCGTCTCAAGGGGCCTGCCACCGGTTCACCGACCCGCGAGGGCTCGGCGCGGCTCGCCGGTGCCAGAAGCTAGAGCGCGATGCGCCGGTCGTTGGGACGCGTAACCGGGAATTCGCCCGCGTAGCTGCGCTCGGCGAGCTCGCGGGGTGTGCTCCCTGCGGCGCGCGCGGCGAGCAGGGCTTCGGGCTCAACCCCGGGCCCGAATGGGTCGCGCTGGAAGGAGTCGCTGCGGAAGAACTGGACCGACTCGGACCAGTCGCCGAAGTTGTCGTTTTGCAGCTCGACGCTGTTGCCGTCCGGGTCTTCGTAGTAGAACGAGGTGATTGGGCCGTGGTTGACGGTGCGATGGGGCAACTGACCTTGGTCGCGCATGCGGACATAGGTTTCCAGTAGCTCGTCGAGGCTGCCGTACTCCCATGCCGTATGGTGCAGGCCGGCGTGGCTGAGGTGGTCCGGGTCGGGACGCAGGTTTGGTGTGCTGACGATGGCGAGTCGGTGGTTGGCCTCATCGTTGGTCAGCCACGCGGCGCCGGAGCCGCGATGGCACACGATGAGTCCAAGGAGGCTCGAATACCAGGCGACCATCTCGTCGAGTCGCGTCGTCTTCAGTTGGACATGATGAAAGAGGGGACGCGCGACCGACGGAGCGGGTTCACCGTCCAGTGGCTGCAGGACCGGGGGGCGCCGGACCCTGAGCTGCGCCGTAACGTCGTTCATCATTCCAGTCTAGTCCGCTCTTGACAGATAGTCAAGTAAGCCGAGAGGTCTAGCGACTCGACGCTAACTCGATATCGCCCGCTAGCGATCTGTTGACACTAGATCAAGAAGGATCTATCGTCTGTTGGCGTGATGAGCGCATCGAGAGCGGACCCAGTTCCGGTCGCCATCGTGGGTGGGGGTGTCGTCGGGATTAGCGCTGCCGTCGCCCTGGCCCGCCAGGGTGTCGCGTCAATCGTGCTCGACCGCCGGAGCCGACCGAATCCCCATCCGCGGGCCCACGTGGCGAATCCGCGAACGATGGAGATCTTTCGCCTTTGGGGTGTGGAGGAAGCGGTGCGCCGCCGCGCTCTCCGTAGCAGCGTCACCGGCAACTTCGTTTGGCGACGGTCCATCGCGGGCGAAGAGCTGGGACGGCTCTCGTACGAGCGACGATCGGACAGCGGCGAGGAGCGCCACCGCGTCACCGCGGCGCTCGAGGTCTCCTGCGCCCAGGATGTGATCGAGGCGATATTGCGCGACCGCCTCGCCGAGCTGACCGGCGATGAGGTGCGCTATGGGCGCGAGGTCACGGGCGTCGAAGAGCTCGACGAGGAGGTGGTTGCCGTCAAAGTGGCGGGGAAGGACGAGCCGCTGCTCGCCCGCTACGTGATCGCGGCCGACGGCGCCTGGAGCCGAACGCGGGACGCGTTGGGCATCGGAATGGAGGGGCCTGATGAGCTGGCGCGGTTCGTGTCCATCTACTTACACGCGGACCTCTCAGAGTGGACCGCCGACCAGCCCGCAGTCCTCTATTGGATCGTCAACGACGACGTGCAGGGCGTGTTCATCTCGATGGACGGACACGAACGGTACGTCTTTCACCTGCGTATGGATCCGGCGCGCGAATGCTTCGAGGCTTTCACGCCTGAGCGATGCCGCCGGCTCGTGCTCGCCGCCGTCGGGCAGGAGGTTGCGGTGCAGATCGCGGATGTCGGCAACTGGGTCATGTCCGGCCAAGTCGCAGAGAGTTATCGACGTGGCCGCGCATTCCTGATCGGCGACTGCGCGCACCGTTTCCCGCCCACCGGCGGCTTCGGCATGAACACCGGCATCCAGGATGCCCACAATCTCGCGTGGAAGCTGGGTGCCGTTCTGTCTGGGTGGGCGGGCGATGCCCTGCTGGACACCTATGAAGCCGAACGTCGGCCCGTGGCGGACGCTAACCGCACGCGAAGCGTGTCCAACTTCCTGCAGCTGGAATCGCTCGGCTGCTGGGCGCAGGACCCCCGCCCGATTCTCCGACGGCTCGCCACTCCGGGGGAGGTCGGGTCAGCTGAGCGCCGACGTTTCGCGGAGGAGATCGAGCGTCAGCGAGGCCACTTCGACAAGGTTGAGGAGGAGCTCGCCTACGTCTACGAACAGGGGGCGGTGGTCCGGGAGAGCCCCAATCTATTGCCTGCGCCGCTGCGCCTATCCCGTGTCGAGGTCGGGGCGCGGTTTCCCCTGCCCACGATGCACGACTCCGCCGGTCACGAGGTTGCCTCGGCGGATCTGTTCGAGCGGACGTTCGTGCTTTTCACCGCTGAGCGCGCGGTGTGGGGCGCTGCCGTCGAAGCGGCGCGTCACGTCGGGATACCAATCACTCTCGCGGAGATTGGCGTCGATCTGCGTGTCGACGCCGCCGGCTGGGTCGCGGCCACCGGGATTCAGCCGGGCGGCGCGGTGCTGGTGCGGCCCGATGGCCACGTCGCGTTTCGCGAGAGGACCACGCCATCGAACCCTCAACGCATCCTGCAGACGGCACTCGACAAGATCCTGAGCGGCGAGAGTGTCGGACAGCCTGCCTGAGAGTCTCGGCTCGGCGCGGGCCGCCTGCGAGGAGCTGTTCCTCGATTTCCATCGGTACATCGACGCGGGACAAGCAACTCGCGGCCTTGTACTTTTCAGCGACCAGCCGGTGCCGCGTCTCGAAGTCCGCGGTCAGACGTATGCCGGCAAAGCGGCGCTTGAGGGGTTCCTTCAGGCGCGCGAGGGCGACACCGCTCGCCAGACCCGTCATCTGGCGAGCAACTTCCGCTTCGTCCTCGTCTCTGATTCGCGAGCCCGGGGCACCGGGAACCTGACTCTGTTCCGGCGCGGAGGCCCGGAGGGCTCGGCGCTCGTCCTGGAGGCAGTGGTCGACTGCGAGCTGGAGTTCGTGAGGACCGGCGAGTGCGAGTGGCGCGTGTCCTCGCGTCGTCACTCGCGCTTCGCAACGGCGCCCGACTGAATCGAATAAGGAGTCTCAACCGTGCCCCGCTACGTCTCCACCGATCAAGGCCTCGGAACGCTCGCCCCCGACGGATCGGTGGCGCTTTGGGACGCGACCGCTCGCGGACTTGACGAACTGCTGCTCTCGGGCGTTACGCCCGAGCAGCTGCGCGACCTTCCGATGCGGGGGGTCGTGTCTGCGAGCGAGGTCGTCCTGCGCCCTCCGGTCTCTCGCCCGACCAATCTGTGGGCGGTTGGATACGGCTACGCCGAGCATTCCGCGGAGGTCGGTCACCATGACGACGACCGGGAACCGCCCATGCTGTTCCTCAAAGCCTGCAGCTCGATCGCCGGACCGTTCGATGACATCCGACTTCCTGCGCTTTGTCCCGATAAGGTTGACTACGAGGGAGAGATCGCCGTCGTGATCGGCCGACGTGCGTCCGGTGTCCGCGCTACCGACGCCCTAGCCCACGTCCTCGGGTACACCGCAGCCAACGACGTGAGCGCTCGAGACGTGCAGCGCGGTCTGTACAACGGGGGCAAACCCGATCCTTCAAAGGCCAAGAGCTTCGACACATTCACGCCGCTCGGTCCCTGCGTCTGCACGCTGGACGAGTATGCCGATCCCAACGACGTCGGCCTATGGACTTTCGTGAACGGCGAGCAGCGCCAGCAGGTGAGGTCTCGTTCGCTGCGCAACACTGTCGCTGCGATCGTCGAGTTCACGAGTCGCCTCACAACACTCGCTCCGGGCGACGTCATCCTGACTGGCACGCCAGCCGGTGTCGGGCACCCGAGCAATCGGTTCCTCGCTCCGGGCGCCGTGGTGCGGGTAGAGGTCGAGGGCGTGGGCGCGATAGAGAACACCGTCGTCAGCGCCGCGGTTGACGACCCTATGCGGGGTTGACCCGGGTCGGGTTCACCGCGCCGAGCAAGGTGGCGCGGGGATCACGGTCCACCCTCATCTCGGATTACCGCGGGGTCCGTCACGAGGTGGGAGGCCTTTGGAGCGATCCGCACGACGCGACGCGGTTTGCGCACGACGCGACGCGGTTGGCGTCCCCGCCGGAATGTGGACCGGCGTCCGCTTCGGGAGACGGGCTCGGCCCACTCACACTGACGGCGGGCTCAGCCGAGGGCGTGCAGGACCGACAGTAGCTCGATCTGCTGGGCAGCCTCGCTGTCCGGGGCTGCGGTGAGGACGAGCAACACCTGGTCCCTCCTCGCGTGCTTGGGCGATACTCGCTCGAGTGCGCTGAACGACCCTTCGATTGAGCAGTTGACGTTGCGCCGGCTGTGCGTCTGACGCGCTCAGGAAACAATTGATCTCGGTGAAGTGGTCACGTACGGCGAGGGCGCGCGCTCGAACCCTCGCTCGTTCGGGATCAGCACGCTGACATCGACGTCGGCGGGCACGTCGATGCGGCGCAGCACCTCGGCACCGTCGGAGAGCTGAGGGATCACGTTGGAGCGCACGAACGACGTCACCTCGAGCCGCCGTAGTCCCGTACGCCCGAGCAGGTTTATCAACCGCACCTTTTCGTCGGTCGGGATCGTCTCAGGCTCGTTTTGGAAGCCGTCCCGCGGGCCGACTTCACGAACGCCCACCCCCTCGGGCAGCAACCTAGGCCTCCAGTCCGCGGGCGGTCACCCTGACACCGCCACGCACGTCAGGGGCGCCGAGTTCTTCATCGACGGCGGATTCACGAGCGTCTGGAAAGCACACGAGCTCGGGGCGCGGGCGAGGAAAGCCACCTCGCCCGCGCGCCGGCCGCGTCGCGGTGGGCGCGATCGCCATCGAGCACGTCGTGAACGCGCACCGCCGTCCCGAGGTCAGCCCTTCGACTGTGTGATGGTCTGCCAGTTCGTGTACTCGGCAAGCCCGTCGATGCCATTCTCGCACCCGAGGCCCGACTGTTTGTGTCCCCCGAACGGCTGGTTGGGTGCGTACTGGTGTACCTCGTTGATCCAGACGGTGCCGGCATCGATGCGCTCGGCGAGGCGCTGCGCCGCGTCTAGGTCGGTGGACCAGATCGACGCGCCTAGGCCCCAGTGGGTGGCGTTGGCACGGGCCACGACATCGTCCTCGTCCGTCCAGCGGAGCAGGGGCAAAATCGGGCCGAACGGCTCCTCCTGCACGATGCGGGAATTCTCCGGGGGATCGTCGACGAGGGTCACCGGAACGAACCAGCCCGGCGACTGCTCGTCGATTTGGCCGCCGACAGCGAACTTGTGACCTTGGGCGGTGCAGTCGTCGAAGAACTCCTTCACCTTCGCGAATTGCGAAGCGTTTTGGATCGGACCCAGGTCCGTCTCGGCCTTCGCCCCGTCCCCCGTCACGACCGTCTTGGCGTACGCGACCAGCGCATCACGGACGGCGTCGTAGACAGCGTCGTGGATGTACAGCCGCTTGGTGGAATTGCAGAACTGCGCGTTGTTCTGAAAGGCGGCCCAGAACAGCTTCGGCGCCACCTCTTCAGGATCCACGTTGGGCAGCACGACCGCCGGATCATTGCCGCCGAGCTCGAGGGTCAGCCGCTTGATGGTGTCCGCCGCGGAGCGCATGACGTCCCGCCCGGTCTCGGTGCTTCCCGTGAACGCGATCTTTGCGATGCCTGGATGGGACGTCATCCACTTGCCGAGGTCGTCGTCGCCGCTGAGGACGTTGAAGACGCCGTCGGGCAGGCAGTCGGCGAACAGCTCTCCAAGCTTGAGCGTGCACAGCGGCGTGAAGGGCGACGGCTTCAGCACCATGGTGTTCCCGGTGACGAGCGCCGGCGCGATCTTCCACACCGCCAGAAGGATCGGGAAGTTCCACGGCGTGATCGCTCCGACGACACCGAGCGGCGTGCGGCGGGTGACCACACGGCGCGTAGCGTCATCGACGAGCGTCTCGGTGGGCAGGCTCTGGGTGGCGATCTCCCGCAGCCAGATCACGGAACCCATGACCTCCCATTCCGCGCCGGCCCGTGGCTTGCCCTGCTCACGGGTGAGGAGTGCCATGAAATCGTCGGCGTGGGCCTCGAGAACGTCTGCCATTCGAGCGACGGCCGCTTGACGCTCGTCGAGGGGCGTCGCGGCCCACCCGGGGAACGCGCGCTGGGCGGCGCGGACGGCATCGTCGAGTTGGTCGCGCGTCGCCGCCGGCACCTTCGCGATCTGCTGCTCGGTGGCGGGGTTGTAGACCGGAAGGTTTGTTGGCGCGTCGGTGAGCTGTCCGTCGATGGACATCCGGTACCCGGAGTCCAACTCCACGGTGACGGGCGCACCTTGTGTCGTTGCCATCTCTGCGTCTCCTGTTGTGGGGTCTGCCAACCGTAAGGGCGGCGCGGTCGACCACCTACCCCCGATCGGAGAGTCTGGCTCGATGGGGCAGGCATCCGCACGATCGCCTTGAACAACGCGGATCTGCGCGGAATCTGCACGGCCTGGGTGAGGTGCTCGAAGTCGGAGAACGTCAATGCGGACGCGCACCTCTTCGGGGGAGGGCTCTCAGCCTCGACCTGGCGCAGATCAAGAGGCGAGGCCTGTTCGGTGGTCACGGCAGCGGTGACGTCGATACTGCGAACTGGCGCCAACCAGCGAATCTCGCAACCCCGATCGGAGAGATGAGTCGGCCGCTAGAGGCGACTGCCGCGCACTATGCGAGCGTCGGCGCGCCGTCGTGCTTGCTGAGCTCGCGCCGCATGATCTTGCCGGTCGACGTCATGGGAAGAGCATCGACGAAGTCGATCGAACGGGGCACCTTGTAAGCCGCGAGCTCCGTGCGACAAAGCCTGAGCAGTTCGTCGCGGCTCACGCTCGCGCCGGGCCGCAGGACGACGTAGGCGGCCGCGAGCTCGCCCTTCACGGCGTCGGGTTGCTTGCCGACCGCCGCGATGGATACCGCAGGATGCGAGTTGATGACGCGCTCGATCTCGGCCGGGTACACGTTGAACCCGGCGGTGACGATCAAGTCCTTCTGGCGGTCGACCACGAAGAAGTGCCCCGACTCGTTCTCCGTGGCCACGTCACCGGTGCGCAGCCACCCGTCGGTCGTGAACGCCTCCGCCGTGGCCTGCTCGTTGCCCCAGTAGCCGAGCATGACGATCGGCCCCTTGACCTGCAGCTCGCCTGGCTCCCCGGGAGCCGCAGGGCTCACCGGGTCTTCGAGACCACTCACTCGGACGCCGACGCCGGGCAGCGAGACGCCGATCGATCCGAGGATTGCGGGGGCGTGGACGGCGTGTGTGGTGCCGAGGCCCGCGATCTCCGTCATCCCCCACAGCTCGATCAGGCGCCCGCCGCTTCGGGCCTCCCAGTCGCGCATCGTCTCGACCGACATCGTCTGACCGCCGACGGTGCAGTATCTGATCGTCCGAAGGTCTCGTGCGGGGAGATCCTCGTGCGAGAGCAGCGCTGCGTACATCGCCGGGACCCCTTCGATGAGGTTGACGGCATGGCGTTCGACGAGCTCGAGCATCGCGCCGGCGTCGAATCGCTCCTGCAGGACGACCGTCCCCCCGGTCATGAACGTGGCATGGATTGCCGCATTACCGTAAACGTGAGCGGCAGGAAGGGCTGTGGCCATGACGTCCCCCTGTCGGCGGCCGTGCATCGTCGCGGTGAGGGACGCGTTCAAGAGCACCGCTCGATGCGGCTGCATCGCACCCTTGGGATAGCCCGTCGTGCCCGAGGTGTACCCGATCGAGCCGACGCTCGCCGGATCCGCCGCCACCCGATCAAACGAAGACCTCGTGGGGTCGAGCAGCGTCTCGAACTCCGTGATTCCCCTCGAAGGACTGTCGAACGCGAACAGCGCGCGAAGCGACGGGAGGTCATCGGCCATGGCGACGATCGGGGCGACGCGTTCGGCGGACCCGATCACCGCCGTGACGCCGGAATCCTTGACCACGAAACCGACTTCGCTCGGCGTCAGCATGACGTTGAGTGGGTTCACGACGAGGCCGGCCTTGAGGATGCCGTGGTACGCGACGATCCACTCCCAGCGATTCTCGGAGTAGAGCGACACCCGGTTCCCTGCGGCCAGGCCGCCACGGATCAGCCCCGCCGCGACCGCGTCGCTGAGCACGTCGAGCTCGACGAAGCTGAGCGTCCGGGCGCTCGTCACCAGCGCCGTAGCGTTGCCGAAGCGTTGCGCCGCCGTCGGCAGGATGTCCGCGGGTGTTCGCATGCCCGGAAAGGTAAGAGCAGCGCTTGGGCCTCCCCACCCCCGAATGGAGATTTCCACGCTACGTGGGTAGACCCCCGCGAAAGACGACATCGCCGTCGTGCGCGCATACAGCTCGACCACGCCGCCCAATCGCGCGAACCGTCGTCGCTCTGGCAGGCGCAAGCGCATCCCCGCCTGGTCGTCCGTGATGATCACGCGCACGGACTCACGCCGCGGGATCGTCGTTGGCCAGTTTGGTGATGACCCAAAGCCCCGAGCCGGATAGCTCGACCGATCACCTTGTGTCGGCGCGGGGGCGGGGCCAGGCGACCCCGGCCGCGGCGGACCTAGATCCGCGTGACGATGCTCGCAATCCTGCTGCGCTTCACCGACCCAGACTTCGCCCGCACCACCAAGACCAGCGCCACATCAGGACTCACAGAGATCGTCGACATCATGCTCGACGGGCTGCGCGCCCGCGCCGAATCAGATCCAGCACGTTCTCCCTAGCCCTGCCCAGACTGGCCACTCAGCTCAGGCGAGCTCGTCGACGAGCAGCTCGCCGATGCTCCAGAACCCGGAGACGCCGGGTCGAAGCTCCGGCCCTGCGACATCCGATCCACGCCGAAGCGAAGCGCCCGCGTCGTATCGGTGCCTTGCCGGGCAGACCCAGGTCGCCACAGCCGGATCAGGCCACTTGCCTCGCAGTGCCGTTGTCGCTCGAAAAGCGATACAGCCATCAGGGGCGTCCCGCAGCGGCCGCCGCGCGCTTCCGGAGATCGGACACAGGCAGTCACGACGCCGTGCCGCCATCCCAAGCTTGCGCAAACACGAAAGCTGGTCTCGGCCGGCAGGTCGCCACGCACCTGCTCATCGCCAGTTGCGCGTCGATCACCGTCACGCGGCCGCCCTGTGTCGTGAGAAGGCACGTCTCGCGAGCGCGCCTTGTTTCGCCGGCGTTCCGCCTCTCTTGAGTCGGCGAGGCTGGAGCCACTCAGCGCGGGTGTGAGGTCAAGTCGGCGCGTCGGTACTTGCTGCCGACCCGGTACTTGCTGCCGACCTCGGCGGAAACGCCAACTGCGCCAGGTAGCGTGACCCGGTGTGACGTCCAAGGCGTCAAACACCAGAAGCGGTCGGGTTGCCGAGCGACGCCGGGGAGTCGCCTTGGCGCGCCATTACCGCGAGTTCGAGGGCCTCTCGATCAGGCAGATCGCCGACCGTCTTGGCCGATCGCCGGCTACGGTCAAAGCGTACTTCTACGACCCGACCGGCGAGAATGCGCGGGCGGTCAAGGCCCGCTACGTGGGCGTTTGCCGGGGGTGCGGCGTGTACACGCAGCCACGCAACGGCAAGGGCGACGCCTACGCCTACTGCAAGGGGTGCCACCCAGGCGCGATCCAGCGCCGCTGGTCTCGCGCGCGAGTAATTAGAGCGATGCGCTCGTGGGAGGCTCGGTTCGGACGCCTGCCGACCTCGTATGACTGGTCGCGCACGCACGCAAGGCAGCGCGGGGGAGAGGCGCTCAAGCGACTCGCCGAGGGCGAATGGCCCGCGGCGAGCGTCGTCACGCGTCTCGTCGGCAGTTGGGTCGCAGCTCGTGAGGCGGCCTTGTGCGATGACGTACAGCGGTCGGCGAGCGGGTCGCCGGCAACGAGCTTGCGGTTGGGCAGCAACTCGGTCTCGCTGCCTAATCCCCGGGAATCGACCGCAAAATCCGAGGATCTGAGAGCAGGTGGCGCGGACCTGCAAAACGTCGATTTGCAGGGCTTTTCCCTTTGCGGGGTGGGTTTCGCCCATAATTCGGGTCGGTGAGGTCCCCGGTTCAAATCCGGGCGCCCCGACTCAAAAAGCCGTAAGCGTTCAGTTGGTCGGCCTGATGGGCCGGCTGGGGCTTAGGCGAGGAGTGGGACGGGGGCGCCGCGGGCGTGGTGGTCGAGCGCGGTCGCTAGGTATTCGAACAGGCTGCGGTGTTGCAGTCGGCAGGTGGTATGGGCTGAGAGCAGCCGAGCGATGCGGGTCTCACCGTCGGCTGACTGGCTGCCGAGCGAGAGCTTGCGGTAGATGACGGCTGAGCGGAGCGCGCGTTCGGCGTGGTTGTTGGTCGGCTCGACGGTGCGGTGGTCGGTGAATGTCCATAGCGCCGGCCAGACTTTCAGCAGGTTGCGCGCGAGCCCGCGGGTGTGCTTGTAGCGGGGGGCTTTGCCGGAGTATTTGCGCAGGACCGGTTTGAGCTCGCGGCGCAGCCGCCGGATCCGGCGCCGCAGCTCTGTGCGTTGGTGGGTGTGTTGGTAGATCTCCCAGGACCAGAACAGCTCGTCGCAGACTTTGAGGCCTTGCTCGCCGAACTCGTTCTCGGCGCCACGCCCTTCGGCGTGGGCTTGGAAGTCGCGTCGCAGATGCGCCCAGCAGACCTGGCGGCGACCGAGCGGGAGGTGGTTGTAGGCCCACCAGCGGTCTGAGGTCACGATCGCGTGGCTGTCGGCGAGCAGGTCGCGGGCGTGGTCCTCGTGGCGGTCGGCCGCGATTCGCAGGACGGCGTGCTGGCTGGTGAACGCTCCCCACAACGCCCGTTTGTGGCCTTGCAGCCGCCAGCCGGTCTCGTCCATATTCAGCGCCTTGGCGCGCCTGACGCGACCGAGCAGATCCTCGTAAGGGTCTTCGAGCGCGTCGCCCGCACGCGCGAGGATCGCGTCGACCGTCCCGGTGCTGACCCTCGCGCGAAACAGCTGCTCGCACAGCTCAACGACGTCCCGGCGCGAGATTCGGTTACGGACCGACAAGGTCACGACCGCCGCCTGAAAGCGCGGCCCGAACGCGCTCCCGGCGACCCCTGAGGGCAGCGCCGCTCGCTGCCGGGCGCCGCAGTCAGGGCATCGCAGCCGCTGGCACTGATGCTCGACCACCAGCGTCGCGATCTCGGGCAGCTCCTCGACCTGGTGACGCGCCGGGGCGCCGACCGCCACCCGCTCGCCATCTGAGAACACGTGCCCGCACCCGCACGAGACCGGCCAATGAACGACCACCTCATCCGCAGCCCACGTCGGCAACAACTCACGGCCGTGCCCCTCGTGACCGGGCTGAGCGCCCGGCTCGCGACCCGAGCGGCCCTTCGCCCGCGGCGGCGGTTTCGGCCGATCCTGACTCGGTGGCTGCGAAGAATTCCGCGAGCTCTTGCGCAGCTCCCGCTCGAGCCGATCAACCCGCGCAGCCAACTGCTGAATCTGGCGATCCATCCGCAACAGCACCTCGACCACGACCTCGCGCCCCGCGTCGTAGATCGCCTCAGCCTCAGACCGCTCCACACCCCAAGATTCGACAGAGCGAAGTTATGTCCCCCAAACCAACTGAACGCTTACAAAAAGCCCCGCAAATGCGGGGCTTTTTGTTGCCAGAGCGCTGGCCGTGTCCGGGCAGGGATTGGGCAGTAACTGCCTATTCTCGAGTGCGCAGGCTCTTTCTGGGGGCGGAAACCTGCGTGTTAGCAGGCATTTCTGAACTATGGACCGCACCGGTCGTCGCGGTGCGGCCCCCGGCTCACATCCAGACGTAGCTGAGATGCCCGCTCCTGGCGAGGAGAAGGTGTTTCGTGGCGTGTGGGGTCGAGACCCGCATTTAGCCGCGCGGGCATCGGAGCTCGCCATCCGCCGATGGCTCGTATCGGCAGCGGGCAGCGCATCAGGGCAACGTCCACCACTGCTCGCTGAGCAGCTGTCGAGCCTGTCGGTGCTCTGAAGGTTCGGGGAGGCTCCCTGATGTGAAGGCGCGCAAAGGTGGCCACGCTGCTCGCAGTCGTGATCAAGCAAGGAGAGGTGGCTATGCGAGTTGTCATGTGTAAACGATCGGTTCGTCGGTGGTGGGCGGTGCTCGGGGTTCTTGTTTCGGTGGTTGCATCTTGGGCCGGAGCGGCGGTCGCGGCGCCGGGCGTGGGGTCGTGTCGCGTCTCGCTCCCGTTCACCAGCTCGGCGCCGCAGCGCAATCAGCCGGCGGTGCGTGCCTTTGCGTCGGGTATCGGTTCGGCGTCGTGCAGTGGGCGTCTCGGTCCGTGGCTCATGGGTGGGCAGGCGGGGTGGTCGACCGCCGACGGTGCGTTCAGTGTGCCGGGGAATGGGCAGAGCAGACGTGCGGGTTCGGGCTTCGCGGGCGGTGACGGTCACCTGTTTGCGAAGGTTCCGCGGTATGCGTGGCTCTACCCGTCGATGGTCACTTTCGTAAGCGCGTTTCGTCTGCGTCTGAGCGGTGGTGTTCTGCGGCTGAGCGGTTCGGGGCGGCTGGTGCCGACGTTCAAGTCGCCCGTTGCTTCCTCGTTCAGGATCGCTGGCGTAGGCGCGATCACGCCCGAGCCCGGCCCGTCTCACGCCGGGGGTCGGCGGCATGGGGTGCTCGTGCTTAGGTTCGCCGTCATCAGCGGCGCGGCCAGTCCAGACCGGGCCGGCTAGATCACCTACCGGGTTGGTGCGGGCGGGTCGTGTTGGGACTGTCTTGTTGAGTCGCGGTGAGGAGGGCGTCAGGATGAGGGTTGTGCTGAGCGCGGATATGGAGGCGGTTGCTCACATCAGCGATGTGCGGGAGGTGCTGGCCTGTCGTCCTGAGTATTGGGAGGTCGGGCGTCGCCGGCTGACGGAGGATGTCGTAGCTGCGGCTGCCGGGTTGCTTGATGGCGGCGCGAGCGAGGTGATTCTGCTCGACAACCACGGTTCGGGTAATCCATGGAATGTGCTGCTGGGCGAGCTCCCCAGCGGGGTGCGTGCGGAGAGTTGGGATGTGTTTGGTCTTCCTCGTCTTGGTGTCGATGGCATGCTCCAGATCGGTTACCACCCGCGAGCGGGCGTGGCGGGATTTGTCCCGCATTCGTACGTGCCGGGGTTGCGCCTGTGGGTCGGTGGCGAGGAGATCAGTGAGAGCCATGGGCGGATCTGGGCCGCGCGGACGGCGCTGCTGGGGATCGTGGGCCATGCTATGCACGAGCGCACGCTTGGGTCGCTGGCCGGGACCCCGTTCCTCGTCGTGCAGGATGGGAACGATTCGCATCGTGCATTTCCGGTCTACCGTGACGCGGCTGAGAGCGCCGAGGCGATCCGCGAGTTCGCCCACCGCAGCATGCAGGCGGTCGGGGCGGCGCCCCGGCCGCGGCCGCCGGGCGAGGTCAGCTTCGACGCGACCGTCGATGCCATTGCTGAGCCGGCGGCAAGCGCGATGGAGGATGCTGGCTGGAACCGTACGGGCGATGATGAGTTCAATGTCGGGCTGTCCGGCTGGGACGAGGCCAGGGGACCGTTGGCGGCAGCGATGGTGGCCGCCTTCCAGCCGTTCCTGGAGGACATGACCGCGCTTGACCTGACCTCGCGGCAGAGCTTCGAACGCCAGGAGCCGGCGCGTCTGCAGCGGCTGACCTCGACGTTTCTGGAGTGGACGGATCGAAGTGGCAGCCGCTGACGACACGCCGGAGGCGGGGCAGGGCAGTACCCGAGTCGGATACGACCCGCGGGAGGGTTCCGGCGACCAGCCGGCGCTGCTGGAACGAGAGATCCAGCTCGAGCAGCTGAGGGGATGGCTGGCGGCATGCAATGACGGTCGCGGAGGAATGGTGCTGCTGCTGGCCGGCGCCGGTCTTGGCAAGACGGCGTTGGTGACTGCGGCCTCAGAGCTTGCAATGGAGGCGGGGCTCCGAGTTCTCGCGGCGCGCGGAGGCGAGCTTGAACGTCAGATGTCCTTTGGTATCGCTCGTCAGTTGTTTGAGCGGGAGCTTGCGGCGCTACGTCCTTCTGATTTGGAAGTCGCGGTCAGTGGAGCTGCTGCGCTTGCGCTTCCGGCGGTCGTGCCATCGATCGATGGGCCGGCCGGTGATCCGGATGCGGTCGTGCACGGCCTGTATTGGCTGGCAGTGAGCCTGGCCCGGCTTGGTCCGCTCGCGCTTGTGGTCGACGACGCGCACTGGGCCGATGATCAGAGTCTGCGGTGGCTTGTCTACCTCGCTTCCCGGCTCAGTGACGTGCCGGTCTTCGTGCTCGTGGCCGGGCGGGCGGCCGAGCCTGGAGGGGAATGGGAGCTGCTGGCACGGCTTGCGGCGGACGAGGCGGTAAGCG
Source organism: uncultured Solirubrobacterales bacterium (assembly GCA_963799995.1). Classification (GTDB taxonomy): domain Bacteria; phylum Actinomycetota; class Thermoleophilia; order Solirubrobacterales; family Solirubrobacteraceae; genus Palsa-465. Next base: position 70,839 of record CAWCZI010000002.1, read on the forward strand.
AGCTGGAGCTCGATCCACTCGATCCTCGGGGCGTGTCTGCGCTCATCGAGCGCGGCTTGGGCCGCCGTCCGGACGGCGCGTTTCTCGATGCGTGCGTCAACTCGACTGGAGGCAATCCATTCTTCGTCACCGAGCTCGTGCGCGTCGTGGGAAGCGCGGGCATCGAAGCGGTTGCCGAGCACGCTGGATTCGTGCCGCGTCTCACTACGATCGAGGTGGAGCGGTCGATCCTGGCGCGCCTCGCGCGACTCGGGGACGCAGCACGGCGGCTCGCCGACGCCGTGGCGGTGCTGGACTCGGACGCCGATGCGCGTCATGCGGCCGGGCTCGCCGGCCTTTCGATCGAGGAGGCGCTGCGCGCCGCGGACGCCCTGACTGGAGCGGAAATCTTGCGGCACGGCCGGCCGCTTGCGTTCATCCATCCGATTGCGCGGGCGGCCATCTACGAGCAGCTGGCAGCCGGTGCGCGCAGCGGGGCGCACCGACGAGCGGCCCGGCTGCTCGCTGACGACGGCGCGCCGGCGGAGCGGATCGCCATCCATGCGCTCAACTGCGAGCCTGCCGCGGACCCGCTGGTCGTCGACTGGCTGACCGCCGCGGCCCGACACGCACTGAACTCGGGGGCGCCGGACAGTGCCGCGCGGTATCTGGAGCGAGCACTCAAAGAACCCCCCGAGTTGACGGCCCGAGCGCAGCTCAACTACGACCTGGGTCAAGCGCTGGTCGGGATCGACGTCGTCGAGGCAACCCGATCGTTTGCACAAGCCACCGCGACCGGCGACAGGGAGATGCAGGTTCTCGCCCACCGCTGGCGGGCGCAAACGCTCGCTTTCGCCGGCGATCCAGCCGCCGCGGTCATCGCGGTCGAGCAGGCGCTCCAGACGGCCGACGAAGATCCAGAACGCCGGCTGCTTCTATCGGGCACCCGCGACTTCTTCGCGCTGGCCTGGACCGCCGACCCGGACTGGAGGAGGCGCAGCGAGCACATCCAGCAGCGGGCAAGGGATCTTCAAGGCACGACCCCCGGGGAGCGCCGCGCGCTCGCGGTTGCGGCGTTCGACATCGCCAAGACCGGCGACGCGCCGGCCGCCCGCGCGCTCGAGTACGCCGGTCACGTGCGAGAGGCGCTCGCGACCTGGCTCGACGCCGACGATGGCGTCGAGACCGCGGCCGGGATCGGAGAGTCCAGCATCATCGCCGATGACCCGGAGGCGCTCACGCGGCACGAGCGTGCGAGCGCCGAAGCGATCCGGCGAGGACGTTTCACCAACGCCGGCGCCGCGGCCGCACAGATCGCACACATCCGCTTTCGGCTCGGTGCGCTCACCCGGGCCGAGGCCGACGCGCGGACGTCGTGGCACCTCCTTCAAGGGCAGCGAGGCGGTGCTACGGCGTTCTACTGGTGGTCGGCGGCGCAGCTGCTCGATGTCCTGATTGCGAGAGGAGAACTCGCCGAGGCAAGTCAGCTCGTCGAATCGATCCAGATGGCCGCTGAACCGCCGGAGGGCCTGTGCACATTCGTCTGCCCACCACCGGGGCCAGTTGTGCTCGGAGCGCTTGCGCTTGCGCAGGGAAGCTTGGGAGAAGGCATCGAGCAACTGCTGCGGACCGGCTCCTGGCTGGAGGAGCGCGGATGGAGCAACCCTTCGCTCAATCCGTGGCGCGCCCTCGTTGGCCCCGCACTCGCCCGGACCGGACGGATCGAGGAGGCGCACACGGTCCTCAAACCGGCACTCGAACGGGCCAGAGCGTTCGGCGCGCCGTGGGCGCTGGGGATGACCCTTCGCGCAGCAGGAACAGTCACGGAAGGACCCAGCGGGATCGAGCTGCTGCACGAGGCGATCCGCGTGCTCCAACCTGCCCGCTGCATGCTCGAGCTGGCAAACGCCCACTACGAGCTCG
>CAWCZI010000003.1:0-57789 GCA_963799995.1 uncultured Solirubrobacterales bacterium
AACTACCGGACGCTCAAGCCCGAGAAGGACGGCCTCTTCTGCGAGCGCATCTTCGGTCCGACGAAGGACTGGGAGTGCTATTGCGGCAAGTACAAGCGTGTCCGCTACAAGGGCATCGTGTGCGAGCGCTGCGGCGTCGAGGTCACGCGCTCCAAGGTCCGCCGCGAGCGCATGGGCCACATCGACCTTGCCGCCCCGGTCAGCCACATCTGGTTCTTCAAGGGTGTCCCGAGCCGGATCGGCTACCTGCTCGACATGGCTCCCAAGGAGCTCGAGAAGGTCCTGTACTTCGCGGCCTCGATGGTCACCTGGGTCGATGACGAGGCCCGGGACCGCGACGTCGAGTCGCTGGAGGGCGAGGTCAACAAGGTCCTCGACGCGTATGCGGCCGAGAAGGAGGAGCGCGTTCTCGAACTGCGCGAGTCCCTGGCCCGTCGTGAGGAGTTCCTGAACTCGGCCAAGACCGGCCGTGACTTCTCCGACGACGACCACCTGTGGGCCGAGACGCTCGACGTCAACGTCGCCAAGCTGTCCGACGACGAGCGCGAGAAGATGCTCAAGGAGCTGCGCAAGAGCTTCCAGGCCGACATCGACGACACCGAGGCCTACATCGAGGACGCCGCCGAGCGGATGCGTCAGGTGTGGGATCTGTTCAAGTCGATGAAGCCCAAGGACGTCATCAACGACGAGACCACGTTCCGTGAGCTGCGCGACCGGTTCGGGTCCCCGTACGGCTTCGGCGAGTATTTCCGTGGCGGCATGGGCGCCGAGGCGGTCCGCGATCTGCTCCAGCAGGTCGATCTTGACGCCGAATCCGAGGATCTGCAGGAGCAGGTCAAGACGGCCAAGGGCCAGAAGCAGGCCCGCGCGGTCAAGCGGCTGAAGGTGGTCTCCGCCTTCCTGTCCTCGGGCAACAAGCCCGAGATGATGGTGCTCGAGGCCGTGCCGGTGATCCCGCCGGAGCTGCGTCCGATGGTCCAGCTCGACGGCGGTCGCTTCGCGACGTCGGACCTCAACGACCTGTACCGGCGCGTCATCAACCGCAACAACCGCCTCAAGCGTCTGCTCGACCTCGGCGCGCCCGAGATCATCGTCAACAACGAGAAGCGGATGCTGCAGGAGTCGGTCGACGCGCTGTTTGACAACGGCCGCCGCGGGCGTCCCGTCACGGGCCCGGGCAACCGGCCGCTGAAGTCCCTGTCAGACATGCTCAAGGGCAAGCAGGGCCGGTTCCGCCAGAACCTGCTGGGCAAGCGCGTGGACTACTCGGGCCGATCGGTGATCGTGTCCGGGCCGTCGCTGCGCCTGCACCAGTGCGGTCTGCCGAAACTGATGGCGCTGGAGCTGTTCAAGCCGTTCATCATGGCCCGGCTGGTCGAGCGCAAGTCCGCGCAGAACATCAAGGCGGCCAAGAAGATGGTCGACTCGATGATCCCCGAGGTGTGGGACGTGCTCGAGGAGGTCATCCACGAGCATCCCGTGCTGCTCAACCGCGCGCCGACGCTGCATCGCCTGGGCATCCAGGCGTTCGAGCCGGTGCTGGTCGAGGGCAAGGCGATCCAGGTCCACCCGCTGGTGTGCCACGCCTTCAACGCCGACTTCGACGGCGACCAGATGGCGGTCCACCTGCCGCTGTCGGCGGAGGCTCAGGCCGAGGCCCGGATCCTGATGCTGAGTGCCAACAACATCCTCTCGCCGGCTCACGGCGCGCCGCTGGCCACGCCGGCCCAGGACATGGTGCTCGGTGCCTATTACCTGACCTACGGGCCCGAGGGCAAGGCGCTGTCGGACATCGATCCGGCGACGCAGGAGCCCCGGCCGCACGTGTTCCGCACCGCCCAGGAGGCGGAGTGGTCCTACGAGCACCGCGTGGTCAAGCTGCACGACCTAGCCGAGTACCGCCCGCTGGGGCGCGAGTTCGGCCACCTGCTCACCACGGTCGGGCGGATCATCTACAACGACCGGATCGAGCGCGCGCTCGAGGAGGCACTGGGGGCGGAGTTCGACCCCACCTCGTTCGAGTACATCAACCGCTCGATGAAGAAGAAGGACACCACCAAGCTGGTCGACGACCTCGTGCAGCGCTACGGGGCCCCGGCGATCTCGCAGGTCCTCGACGCGTTCAAGGACGTCGGGTTCGAGTACGCGACGCGGGCCGGCGTCACGATCTCCAAGAACGACGTGCAGACGCCCCCCAACAAGGCGGAGATCCTCAAGCGATACGAGGATGAGCTGCTGGTGATCGAGGCGCAGTACTCCGACGGTGAGATCACCGAGGAGGAGCGTCACGAGGCGGTGACCGGTCTGTGGGACCGTGCCACCAACGAGGTCGGACAGGCGCTGTACGACCACCTAGAGGAGATGAACCCCATCTTCATGATGGCCAACTCGGGCGCCCGCGGCTCGTTCTCGCAGATCCGGCAGCTGGCCGGAATGCGTGGGCTCATGGCCAACCCGAAGGGCGAGATCATCGAGCGTCCGATCAAGGCCAACTTCATGGAAGGCCTGACCGTGCTCGAGTACTTCATCTCGACCCACGGCGCCCGCAAGGGCCTCGCCGACACGGCGCTGCGCACCGCGGACTCCGGCTATCTGACCCGACGGCTGGTCGACGTCTCCCAGGACGTGATCATCCGCGGTGAGGACTGTGGCACCGAGGACTACATCGAGAGCCCGGTGTACCAGCTGGAGGTCGATCCCGAGACGCGCAAGCTGCGTCCGACGACCGACATCAACACCGACCTGATCGGCCGGATCGCGGCTCGCGAGCTGTCGACCAAGCGCGGGCGAGTGATCGTCGAGAAGGGCAAGGAGATCGATCGCGCGGAGCTGGCTGACCTGGCCGAGACGTGGCTGGAGGACACCGAGAAGGGCAACGTGATCACCGTCCAGGTTCGTTCGGTGCTCAAGTGCGAGGCGCCGACCGGTGTGTGTCAGGCGTGCTACGGCCGCTCGATGGCCAGCGGCAACCTCGCGCAGATCGGTGACGCCGTCGGGATCATCGCGGCCCAGTCGATCGGTGAGCCGGGAACGCAGCTGACGATGCGTACGTTCCACACCGGAGGCGTCGCCGGCGCCGACATCACGCACGGTCTGCCGCGCGTGGTGGAGCTGTTCGAGGCTCGCAAGCCCAAGGGCCTGGCCAAGATCTCCGAGGTTGGCGGCAAGGTGTCGATCGAGGACTCCGACCGGGCGATCACAGTCGTGATCACCGACGACGGGGGCGAGGAGCACCGCTCCACGTTCCCGCGGCGGACGCTGCTGTACGTCGAGGAGGGCCAGAAGATCGAGCCCGGCACCCAGCTCAACGAAGGCTCGCTGTATCCGCACGAGCTGCTGGCGATCCGCGGCCGGACCGAGACCGAGCTGTACCTCGTCCGCGAGGTGCAGGAGGTCTACAAGTCCCAGGGCGTGGACATCAACGACAAGCACATCGAGCTGATCGTGCGCCAGATGATGAAGAAGGTGCGGGTCGACCAGAAGGGCGACACCGACCTGCTCCCGGGCCAGTTCGTGGACCGCAACGAGTACGCCAAGATCAACAACGCCGTGATCGACGCCAAGGGCGAGGCGGCCCAGGCCGAGGAGATCATCCTCGGGATCACCAAGGCCTCGCTCAACACCGACTCGTTCCTGTCGGCGGCGTCCTTCCAGGAGACCACCAAGGTGCTGACCGACGCCGCGCTCGAGGGCAAGATCGATCGCCTCAACGGGCTCAAGGAGAACGTCATCATCGGCAAGCTGATCCCGGCTGCCACCGGGCTCAAGCGCTACCGGCGGATCGAGATCGAGCCCGCCGAGCCGCTCCCCCGCGGGATCGACGAGGTTGGCCTGCTCGACCACGACGACCTGGCAGCCGAGCTCGGGCTGACCGACGGTGAGAGCCTGACCGGGTTCGGCGGCGGCATCGAGCCCGATCTCAGTGATCTGGAGAACATCGGTAACGGCGGCTCGGCGCTCGGCTTCGCCGAGGAGCTGGCCGACCTCGACCTGCCGTCCGGAAACGGGGATTCCTCCGAGGAGTAATCGCTTGGCGACGTACTGAGCCGCGAGCTGCTGGGATACCCGGCACTCGCGGCTCTCCTTTTCGGCCTGGCTCGAGCCGCCGCGGCCTGAGCTGACGCTCGGCCGCCGATCCGCGCCGAGGGCCGCTTCAGCGCAGGGCGCGCGCCGCTGTCACGGCCTCCTTGAAGGTGCGGGTTCCCTCGATCAGGATCGTGACCGGCCCCCGCTGCCAGATCAGCACGTTGCCGACGCGCTGGACGCGGACCGTGCGGACCGTTCGGTGCGCGTCGATCACGATCAACTCGCTCGGCGCGCCGAACAGATAGACGGCGGGGCCGCCGCGGAGGCGCAGCTGTCGATGATGGGTCCCTGCGGCGATCAGCTTGTACATCACCGGGAACGCCCGGGCGTGGAACTCCGTGATCAGCAGCCGGCCGGCGAGCAGCGTGATGCGCCCGCCGGAGATGCCGCGGTCGAGGTACGCCGCGGCCGCGTGGTCGGGCAGGACCGCGGTGAAGTCGGCGGCGTGGCGCGCGCTCGCCACCGGGATGCGCGTGCCGAGCCCGGCCGGCCTGTGAGGGAGCCCTGGTGGCAGGTGCGGGACGCGCTCGATCTGAACGCCGCGCAAGCCCAGCACGTCGAGGAGCGCATGGCGGCTCGGGGTGATCGCGAACGCTGCGCCTCCGAGCAGCAGCACGGCGGCGAGCGCCAGGGCCAGTGACCGACGCGCGCGAACGGTGCGAAGGGTGCGGCGCCGGGCCCGCGGAGCCCTCTCGGGCAGACGAGCGAGCGCCGCGGGTACGACGTCGGGGGTCGGCGGGTACTCGAGCGACGCCGCCAGGCGCTCGAGGCTCTGGGTGAGCGCCTCGCTCACCGGTCATCCTCCTCGAGCTCGGCGCGCAGACGCCCGAGTGCGCGCGACAGCCTCGACTTGACGGTTCCCGGGCGGACCCCGAGGGCCGTGGCCGTCTCTGACTCCGACAGCCCCAGCAGGTGGCGGGCGGCGATCACCAGCTGGTCGTCCTCGCGCAGCTCCCGCAGCGCCGCCAGCAGACGCAGCCGCTCCCCGGCGGCGAGTGCCTCGTCCTCAGCGGAGGGTGCAGCGGGAACAGTGGCCGGCGCTGCGTCGAGGCGGAGCGCCAGTCCCGCCCGCCGCCCCGAGCCGCGCCGGCGGTTGCGCGCCTCGTTGAGGGCGATCTGCACCAGCCACGGTCGAAACGGCGCTGACGGCCGGAAGCGGTCGAGCGCCAGCCACGCCTTCACGAACGCGTCCTGGGTCGCCTCCTCGGCGTCCGCGGGCACGCCGGTGACCAGTAACGCGGCGCGGAACGCGACTTCCTGGTGGCGTTCGAGCAGCCGCCCGTACGCGACCCGATCACCGGCCCGCGCGGCCTCGACCAGCCGCTGGTCCTCAGACTCAGGCTCGGCCGTGGTGCTCCTCCCGTCGGCCGGCAGATCCTTGATCGTCGAGCATGGCACCGTGCAACCTCATTCACGCTATGCAGGCATGAGGTTGCACGGTGACTCGGATACACCCGCCGAGGCCGATCGGTTCCAGCCGCGGGAACCGTGCGAGCTCGACCGGTGTAATGGACGTGTGAGAGACGGTGCGCGTATGTGCACGACGCTGGCGGCCGCAGCGGTCGTGGCGCTGGGGCTCGTTGCCTGCGGCGGCGCCGCGTCGAATGGCGCCCCGGCGGGGGGCGGCGGGTGCGTCGCCGCCGCGATCCATCACGGCCCGCGGCCGGCCTGGACCGACAGCGCGTGGGCCGACTCGAGCCCCGGCTTCAGAGTGCCCTACGAGCTCGCCAGTGGCGATCGGGCGGCGGCGTTCTTCTTCGCCGACCCGATCCGCGCCGGACATCCGACCAACCCTGCCAACAAGGTCCTGTGGGTGATGCGCCTGCCACGTCGCGGCATGCCGCTGGCGATCTCCGCTCGCCGGGTGGGCGGCGGCGCGCCGACCGTCTCGATCAGCCGGTCGGCGGACTCCTCGCCGGGTGAGATCTACCCGTCCTACGTCGACCTGCCGCGGCCGGGATGCTGGCGGCTGGCGCTGGCGTGGGCGGGGCATCATGCGTCCATCGACGTCCGGGTGGCGCCGGCGCGGGGAGCATCGGTGCGGGCGGGAGTGCCGCCGCCGCTTCACGGTGTGCCCCTGACCGGCCGCACCGGGCTGCGACTGCTGGTATCGGCCGACCCGCCGTTCGTGCTCGACGTCGACTCCGGGGAGATCACGCGGGTCACCGGGGTCAACGTGCGCCAGCCTCTCCTGACGGTCCAGCCGGTGGGTCGCGACGCCGTCCTGTGGGTCGACAGCCGGTCAGACCTCGGCAGTCCGCAGGTCTATCTGATGCGTCACGGCACCACCCGGGCGACCCGGATCGGCGCCGCATCGGAGCTGGCGCCGGCGGACCGCGGGCACGCGCTGTGGCTGATCGGCGGTCCCCACGCACACCGCTGCGCGCTGACGGAGGTCTCCTTGGCGGGGCGCGAGCTGCGCCCGCCGCGTCGGGTGGCCTGCTCCTCTCGGCTCCTCGCCGTCGGGACCGGCGCGGCGGTGCTGGTCAGCGGGCGCCGGGTGATCGCTCCTGACACGGGCCGGACGCTGCTGAAGACGCACTTCCTGGCTGTGGGCGAGCGCCGGCCGCTGGGCGCTCACCAGCGCCGGTTCGGGGCCGCCGCTGAGGCTGGTCAAGCTCGGGGGGAGCCCGGTGCGGAGACTGCGGTGGCCGAGCCGGATCGGGGGCACCGACGATGCGGAGAGCGCGCCGCACGGTCGCCTGATCATGCTGGACTTCGCCGATCCGGCCTTTCGGCTGAGCGCCACCCAGGTCATGGACGCCTGGCTGCTGGATCCACTCACCGGGCGCTTCCGGCACCTGCCGGACATGCCGGCCGCGGTGGGTCTCAAGGCCACCAGCATGGCGTGGGCATCGGGACACCGGGTGGTGATCCTGGCCGCCGTCGCCGGTCTGGGCCGTGGCCGCGCTCTGGTGGCGGTGTGGAAGCCCGGGCTGCGGCAGTTGGCTGTGCGTTCGATCCGGCTGCCCGACCGCACCAGCAGCGGCAGCGACTCGTTCGTCGTCTGGTAGCCCGGTACCCGAACGCGGTCGCGTCACGCCGCTCCCATTCGTCCAAGACCGCGGCTCGCGGCCGCTCTACCGTCCGGGTACGCGTCCAATCCGGATCAGCAGGATCACCGCCATGCCCGACGAGCCGCGCCCCAATATCTTCCCCGCGCTTCGCTACGCCGACGCGGACGCGGCCGTCGGGTTCCTGAAGACCGCGTTCGGTGCGGAGGAGAAGGACGTCTTCCGGGGCGAGGACGGCGCCATCCATCACGCTGAGCTGCGACTCGGCGTGGGCCTGATCATGCTCGGCCAGTACTCCGACGAGGGTTGGCTCGGGGGCGAGTCGCCCCGCCCGCTGTCGAGCACTGTCAGCATCTACGTCGTGATCCCGGATCCCGATCGCCACCACGCCACGGCCGTGGCTGCGGGCGCACACGTCGTTCGCGGGCGGCCTCGCCCGATGGGCCCGTGAGCCGGCGGGCCCGGGTCGCCGGCTACGGGGCCGCCGCGTTGCTGCTGCTGGTCGGCGTGGCCTGCGGCGTGCTGGTCTCCGGCGGGACTGGGCCGCTGCTGGCCCTGTCGCTGGTCGGTCTTGGGCTGGTGGCGCTGGTGAGCCTGGTGTTCATGGAGGTGGGGCTGAGCGAGGACCGCGAACGGGGGAGACTCGAGGCGAAGGCACAGGCGAAGGCGAAGGCGAAGGCCCGCCCGGCCGCCAGGCGCCGGCTGCAGGGGGCGCGGCTGGACCGGATGCGCGGCCGGCGGCGCCGGCTCCGGTGAGCGCCGGCTCTGGTAAGCGCCGGCCCCGCTGACCGGCGCGGCGCGCCAGACCGCGCGGCGCCGACGCGCGGGGTCAACCACTAACATCGTGAATCCCGATTCACAGCAGAGGACGAGGAGACGACGTGGACCTCAACGACACGCCCGAGCAGGCCTCCTATCGCGCCGAGGCGCGCGCCTGGCTCGAGGCCAACAAGGACCAGGCGCCGCCCCGCTCCGGGTCCTCCGAGGACAGCGCCTACATCGACGCGCGCCGGGCCTGGCAGCGCCGCCTGGCCGAGGCCGGGCTGGCCGCGGTCACGTGGCCGCGTGAGGTCGGTGGCCGTGGCCTGGGGCCGATCGAGCAGGTCACCGTCAATCAGGAGATCTCTCGCGCGCAGGTCCCGGGGATCCTCGACGTGATCGGGATCGGGATGCTCGGGCCATGCCTGATCGCGCACGGCTCCGAGGAACAGAAGAATCGCTACCTCGGCCCGATGCTGCACGGCGACGAAGTGTGGTGCCAGATGTTCTCCGAGCCCGCGGCCGGCTCGGATCTGGCCGCGGTGCAGACCCGCGCGCGCCAGAGCGACGACGGCACCTGGACGCTGAACGGGCAGAAGGTGTGGACCACCAACGCCCAATTCGCCTCCTACGGCCTGCTGCTGGCGCGTACCGACCCGGATGTCCCCAAGCACAAGGGCCTGACCATGTTCATCATTCCGATGGACTCACCCGGCGTGACGGTGCGCGGCCTGCGGCAGATCTCGGGCGAGGCCGAGTTCAACGAGGTCTTCTTCGACGACGTCCGGCTAGATGAGGACGCCGTGGTCGGCGGAGTCGGCAACGGTTGGGGAACGGCGCTGACGGTGCTCATGTACGAGCGGCTCACGATCGGCTTCGGCTCGGAGTCGTTCGGCTCCCCGGCACGCCTGGCCGAGACGCTGGCCGCCGATGACGCCGCCCGCATGGACGTCGAGGCGCGCCGGCGCCTGGGCGAGGTGATCACCGAGTTTCTCGCCGTTCGCTTCAACGGCTACCGGGCGCTCACGATGCTCGCGCGCGGCCAGATCCCCGGCCCCGAGGCGGGTCTCGCCAAGGTGACGATGGTCAACGCCGCGGTTGCCGCCACCGATCTGGGCGCTGACGTCGTCGGGCCCGAGGCCCTCGACGTCGACGGGGACTGGGGCTACCTGATCTCGTTCCTGCCAGGCCTGAAGTCCGCCGGCGGGACGGAATCGATCCTTCGCAACACGATCGGCGAGCGGGTGCTCGGCCTGCCGCCGGAGCCCAGGCTGGACAAGGGCGTGCCGTTCAGCGAGTTGCGGTCGATCGAGAAGCAGGCGGTGACCCGATGAACTTCGCGCTCTCCGACGAGCAGGTGCTGCTGCGCGAGTCAGCGCGCGGGTCGCTGTCGCGTTTCAAGACGATCGAGGCCGCCCGCGAGGCCCTGGAGGACCCCGCTGCGCTGCCCGATCTGTGGCCGACCGCGGTCGAGGCGGGGTGGCCGGGGATGCTGGTCGGCGAGGAGCACGGCGGCGCCGGCCTGGGCGCGTTCGAGGCGCTGCTGGTGGCCGAGGAGTGCGGCCGCGTGCTGGCCGCGGTGCCGCTGCTGGGGCTGCTGCCCGCCAGCGCGGTGCTCGACGCCGCCGGGGACAGGTCGCTGCCCGCCGTTGCCGCCGGCGAGCTGCGACCGGCGTTCGTCCCAGCACGTCCGCCCGGCGACCGCGAGCCGAGCTGGACGGTCGAGGCGGCCTCCGGGTTCGCCCGGGCCGGGGCACCCCGGGCGCAGGTGGACGGCGAGGAGGCGATCGTGGAGGGCACAGTTGCGTTCGTGCCCGACGTGCCAGGTGCCGACCTGCTCGTGGTCGTCGCGGTGACCGAGGCCGGTGAGCCGGTGGCCGTCGCCGTGCAAGCGGATGCCGACGGCGTCTCGGTGGAGCCCGTGGTCCGCTACGACGCGACCCGGTCGATGGCGCACGTCAGCTTCTCGGGCGCTCGCGGGCGCCGGCTCGAGATCGGCGACGATGTGCTCGCCAACGCCTGGTATCTGGAGCAGGCGCTGATCGCGGCCGAGTCGATCGGGGCCGTTCAGACGTGTCTCGATGTCAGCGTCGCCTACGCCAAGGAGCGGTTCACCTTCGGCCGCGCGATCGGGTCCTATCAGGCCGTCAAGCATGAGCTGACCGAGGTGCTGCGGCGGCTGGAGAACTCCCGTGGGCTGCAGTACTACGCGGGCTGGGCGCGAGCGTCGGCGCCCGAGGAGTTCGCGCTGGCGGCCAGCGCCGCGCGCTCCGCGGCCGGCGGGGCGCTGGACTTCGCCTCCCGGGCGATGATCAACGTCCACGGGGGTATAGGCGCCACGTGGGAGCACGACGCGCCGCTGTTCTTCAGGCGCGCGCAGCTCTCGCGCCGGCTGCTGGCCGGGACGCACGACGCCACCGACCGCGTTGCTGAGCAGACGATGCGCACCGCCGCCACGGCCGCATAGGGGGCTCACTGCCTGCTGTCGGCCCCTGAAAGGGGGGTGGGGGTCAACTGGGCGTTGATATTCGTCATTGGATTGCCGCACCCCCTTCCGAACGGACGTGAATCGTGATTCACTTACGCGTGAACCCAGATTCACGTCTGCTTGAAGGAGGCCTTCGTGGCCACGATCGAAGTCTCTGACCCCGCCCGCGACGTTCTCAACCAGCCGCCGCCGTTGCAGCCGCTGAACCTGTTCGAAGCCGACCTGGCCCTGGGCGAGGCGCTCGAGCGCGAGGGCGGCGGATGGGGCGTGGAGCGGGCCCGGGAGGCCGGCGCGATCGCCGGCAGCGTCGAGGCGCTCGAGCACAGTCGCCGGGCGGAGCGCACCGTCCCGATCCTTCGCACCCACGACCGCTACGGGCGGCGGATCGATCAGGTCGAACTCGATCCCTCGTGGCACTGGCTACTGGAGGGCGCCGTCGCGCGGGAGATGCACAGCCTTCCGTGGCGGACTCCCCGACCGGGCGCCCACGTCGTGCGCGCGGCCATTTTCACGTTGTGGAGCAATGCCAACGCCGGGGTGATGTGCCCGGTGTCGATGACCTACGCCGCGATCCCGGCACTGCGTGACGGCGCTCCGGAGCTGGCCGCCGAATGGGAGCCGCGGCTGACCAGCCCGGACTACGAGCGTGGGGCCCTGGCCGGGATGGCCATGACCGAGCGTCAGGGAGGCTCCGACGTCCGCGCCAACATCACCCGCGCCGAGCCGGCCGGCGACGGCGTGTACGAGCTCCACGGCCACAAGTGGTTCTGCTCCTATCCGCCATGTGACGTGTTCCTGGTCCTGGCACAGGTGGGCGGACGTGGAGGCGCCCCGTCGTGCTTCTTGGTGCCGCGCGGCCCGGGGATGGAGTTCCAGCGGCTCAAGGACAAGCTGGGCACGCGGTCGCTGCCCTCCTCGGAGGTCGAGTTCCACGGCGCCGAGGCCCGCCTCGTGGGCGAGGAGGGGCGCGGGGTCCCGGCGATCATCCGGATGGTCAACCACACCCGGCTTGACTGCCTGCTGGGATCGACGACCGGTCTGCGGCGCGGCACCCTGGAGGCGATCCACCACGCTCGTCACCGGTCGGCGTTCGGGGCGCCGCTGGTCGACCAGCCGGCGATGCGCAACGTGTTGGCCGACCTGGCGATCGAGTCCGAAGCCGCCACCGTCACCGCGATGCGCGTGGCCCGCAGCTACGACGAGCCCGGTGAGGGCTCATTTCGGCGCTTCGCGACGGCGGTCATGAAGTACTGGGTGTCCAAGCGCGGCGCCGGGCACGCCGCCGAGGCGCTCGAGTGCCTGGGCGGCAACGGGTTCGTCGAGGACTCGGGGATGCCGCTGCTGTACCGCGACGCGCCGCTGAACTCGATCTGGGAGGGATCGGGCAACGTCGCCGCCCTGGACGTGCTGCGGGCGATCGTCAAGGAGCCCGAGGGTCTCCCCGCGTTTCTGGCCGAGTGCGAGCTCGCCGCCGGCGGCGACCACCGCCTCGATGACCACGTGTCTCGCACGCGCGAGCGCGTCGAGTCGCTGTTCGCCGGCCGCGAGGGGGCCGGCCCCGAGCAGCGCCTCTACGACAGCCAGTTCGAGGCACGGCGGCTGGTCGAGGACCTGGCGGTCGGCCTGCAGGCGTCCCTGCTCGTGCGCCACTCCCCGCCGGCGGTGGCCGACGCGTTCTGCGCCGCCCGGCTCGCGGGCGAGGGCGGCCGGGTCTACGGGACGTTGCCCGTCGGGGTCGACGCTGAGGCGATCATCGAGCGCGCGCTGCCCGCATGAGTGTCGTCGCCTACGAGGCGGCGGACGGCGTGGCGCGGATCACGCTGGACCGGCCCGCGCGCGGCAACGGGATCAACCGCGCGCTGGTGGTCGAGCTCGAGCGCTGCGTCGAGCGCGCCGATCTCGATCCCGAGGTGCGCGTGCTGCTGCTGGCCGGCAACGGCAAGGGGTTCTGCGGCGGCTATGACCTGGTGGAGAGCGCGGAGGGCCAGGGGCGACTGCAGGGCGCCGGCGACGGGGACGCGGGCCCGCCGGCGGGGTCACCGCTCGACCCGCTCGTGATGATGGCCAACCACGATCCCAACGGCACCTGGGACCCGATGCTGGACCACGCGATGATGAGCCGCAACGTCCGGGCGTTCATGTCGTTGTTTCACTGCAGCAAGCCGGTCGTCTGCAAGGTGCACGGCTTCTGCGTCGCGGGCGGCACCGACATGGCGCTGTGCTCGGACCTGCTGGTGATCGCCGCCGACGCCAAGATCGGCTATCCGCCCGCGCGGGTCTGGGGCTCGCCCACGACCGCCATGTGGACCTACCGGCTCGGGCCCCAGCGTGCCAAGCGGCTGCTGTTCACCGGTGACAGCCTGTCGGGCGCTGAGGCGCTTCAGTGGGGCCTGGCGATCGAGGCCCCGGCGCCCGAGGAGCTCGACGCACGTGTCGAGTCGCTGGTCTCGAGGATCGCCCGCATGCCGCTCAACCAGTTGCAGATGATGAAGCTGCTGGTCAACCAGTCGCTGTTCTCACAGGGGCTCCAGGCCGCCCAGACGCTCGGGACCCTGCTCGACGGCGTTGCCCGCCACACGCCCGAGGGCTACGCGTTCCAGGGCCTCGCCGCGCGCGAGGGCTTTCGAGCCGCCGTGCGCAGTCGCGACGAGCCGTTCTCCGATCTCGGACCGTCGACGTTCAAGGGCTGATGGGCACGATCGCCCTTGGCACACGCGAGCGGCTGCTGGCCTCTGCGCGGGAATTGATCGAGGAGGGCGGTTACGCCGCCGCGCCTGTGATCGCGATCGCCGAGCGTGCCGGAGTTGCGGCGGGCACGCTGTATCGCCACTTCGCGTCCAAGGAGGAGCTGTTCGTCGAGGTCTTCCGCTCGGTCTGCGAGCGCGAGGAGCGCGCCATGCGTGCAGCGGCCACCGACATGCCCGAGTCCGCCCCCGCGGTCGAGCGCCTGGCGGCGGTGCTGGCCGGGTTCGCTCGCCGGGCGCTGCGCAACCCCCGCCTGGCCTGGGCGCTGATCGCCGAGCCGGTGGACCCTCGGGTCGACGCGGAGCGGATCGCCTACCGCGCCCGCTACGCGGAGCTGATCGCCGCCGGTCTCGAGGCCGGGATCGCGGCCGGCGAGCTCCCGGCGCAGGACGTCCGGCTGACCGCCGCGGCGCTGGTCGGGGGATGCGGCGAGGCCCTGGTGGGGCCGCTGTCACCGCTGGCCTCGGGGGACCCTGATGTGGAGCAGATCGTCGAGGCCCTGCGGACGTTCGTGCGCCGCGCCGCGGGTGCGAGGTGAGCCGGGTCCGGACGGTCGGCCTGGCGGTGGCCGGGTGACCGCCGTTCGGGTGCATCGCGACGGGGCCGTGACGACGGTCCTGCTCTCGCGGCCCGAGCGCCGAAACGCCGTCGACGCGCCCACGGCGGCGGCGCTCGCCGATGCGTTCCGCGCGTTCGACGCCGACGACGAGGCGGCGGTCGCCGTGCTGCACGGGGAGGGCGGCGTGTTCTGCGCCGGGGCCGATCTAAAGGCGATCGGCACCGATCAGGGCAACCGGGTCGCGCCGGACGGCGACGGCCCGATGGGGCCGACCCGGATGCGGCTGGCCAAGCCGGTGATCGCCGCGATCGCGGGACACGCGGTCGCCGGCGGGCTGGAGCTGGCGCTGTGGTGCGATCTGCGCGTGGCCGAGGAGGACGCGGTCCTCGGCGTCTTCTGCCGCCGGTGGGGCGTGCCGCTGATCGACGGCGGGACCGTCCGGCTGCCGCGCCTGATCGGCGCGAGCCGGGCCATGGACCTGATTCTCACCGGCCGGCCCGTCGGAGCCGCGGAGGCCGAGCGGATCGGGCTCGTCAACCGCGTGGTGGCGGCCGGGGAGAGCCTGCCCGCGGCGCGGGCACTGGCCGCCGAGCTGGCGCGCTTTCCCCAGCGCTGCCTGCGCGAGGACCGGCTGTCGGCGCTCGAGCAGGAGGGACTACACGAGCGCGCCGCGTTGTCCGTCGAGTTCGAGCACGGGCTGCGCTCGCTGGCCGAGGTTCAGGCCGGAGTGGAGCGCTTCCAGTCTGGATCGGGCCGCCACGGCGCCTTCGATTGAGTCTCCCCCGCACCGAGCGCTAAGCGTCGGTTAAGGTCTCGGCCCAGGCCAGGAGCGCCGCGGTGTGCTGGGCGGTGAGCCCGCTGGCCGGTTCGGTGGCCACCAGCAGGGTGGGCCCGGGGCGCTGGGCCGCCCACGCGTGGCACGTTGCGTCGTGGTCATCATCGATCCAGGCCAGCGGCCGATCGGGACCCGCGTAGCGGTCGATGGCGGTCAGCTTCCAGTGCCTCCCGTCACCAACGGCGGCGGGCGCAAAGCTCAGGTGGTGCAGGCCGGACGGGAGTCCCAGGGCGTGGGGGAGATACTCATCGGCCTTCTCCTCCCAGCCGCTGCACCACACCGGCTCAAAGGCCTCCGTGAGTCGCAGCAGCTCGGCCGCGGCGCTCTCGGAGAGCAGATGCGGGACCCCGTCGACGGTCACGAAGCGCCCGGCTGGCCGGGCTCGGTGGTCGAATCCGAACAGCGAGATGACGCCGTCGATGTCAATCAGAAGAATAGGACGGTACATAGATTCAATTTATGTGAGTTCGGGAAGGTTGAGGGCGTGCAGTGGCAGGGCCCCACGTGCCGTCCAGATGCTGCTGGACACACACGCGGGGCATTCAAGACCAACCCGCCCCGTGTCGAAGAACGCCATGAGGTCGCGTACAGCACCTCGGCGAACCGGCAAGGGCTCCCCCAATATGACTCTGATCCTCGGCATCATGCTCGCACTCGGTTGCGCTCTCGCGACCAATGTCGGCTTCCTGTATAAGCATCGCGGAGCCTGCGCGGCGCCACCGGTCGACATGCGGCACCCGCTGCGGTCGGGGCGGCAGCTGTTCAGCTCGCGGATGTTCGCGATCGGCATGGTGATCGCGTCCGGCGCCTGGATCTTCCACGTCGCCGCGATGGCGGTGGCGCCGCTGTCGGTGGTGCAGGCGGTGCTCGCCTCGGGCGTCGTGCTGCTGGCGATCATGGCCGAGCGTGTCCTGGGGCTGAAGATCTCTCGCCGCCAGTGGACCGGGATCGCCCTGACCGCCGTCGGCCTGGTCCTGCTCGGCCTCAGCCTGCCCGCCGTACATGGCGCCCACTCGCGCTTCTCGGTGCCCGGCATGATCGCGTTCGAGGCGTTCCTGCTGCTGGCCGGCTCGTTGCTGATCATGGGGCCGCGGATGGGCGCTCCGGTCGAGCACCACGGGTTCATGCTCGGGGCCGCCGCCGGCTTCTTGTTCGGAGTCTCCGACATCGCCATCAAGGCGATCTCCGGGATGGTCGGCTCCCACGGCGTCGAGGGCCTGCTCAGCCCCTGGATGCTGGTCACCATCGTCGCCTCGGTGGGCGCCTTCTACGCCTCCGCCAAGGGCCTGCAGGACGGTGACGCGGTGCCGGTCATCGCCATCACCGGGACCGCTGCCAACGTGGCTGGGATCATCGGCGGGATCATCGTCTTCGGCGACCCGGTCTCAGGTCACCCGTTGACCCTGGCGGCCGAGTGCCTGGCCTTCGGGCTGGTGCTGGTGGCTGCCTGGCTCACGCCGGCGCCGGTACGCGCACGGGTCGCCGCGCCCGCCGCGGCCGTGTAGAACTTCTCAGTGTGAGAACGCCGCTGGTCTCGGTGGCCGAGCTCTCGCGGTTGCTGGATGCCGCCGACGAGGCGCCGGCCGTGCTCGATGTGCGCTGGGAGCTTGGCCCCGGCGCCCGGCCCGACCTGTTCGCCCAGGCACACGTTCCCGGCGCGAGGTTCGTCGATCTCGACGCCTCGCTGGCGGGCCGGCCCGGCGTCGGCGGCCGCCATCCGGTCCCCGAGACGGCCGACTTCGAGTCAGCGATGCGGGCGGCCGGGGTGAGTGCGACCCGGGGAGTCGTCGTCTACGACCAGGGCAGCTCGCTGGCCGCGGCGCGCGCGTGGTGGCTGCTGCGCTACTTCGGGCACAGCGAGGTGGCGGTGCTCGACGGGGGCCTGGCGGCGTGGGCGTCGGCGGGTCTCCCAATGCAGTCCGGTGATGGTGTGGGGCTGGTGGCGGGCCGGGGCGAGCAACCGGGAGCGCAGCCGTTCGTGGCCAGGCCGGGCGCGATGCCGGTGCTCGATGCCGACGCCGCGGCCGCGTTGACCGTCCACGGAGTGCTGCTCGACGCCCGCGCCCCGGAGCGCTTCCGCGGCGAGGTCGAGCCGCTGGACCCGGTCGCGGGGCACATCCCCGGAGCGCGCAACCGGCCGATGGCGTTAAATCTCGAGCCGGCCGGGCGCTTTCGCGAGGCTGCGGAGCTGCGCGAGTCGTTCGCCGCGCTCGGGGTCCGCAGCGGCGTCGATGTCGGCGCTTACTGCGGCTCGGGCATCACCGCCGCCCATGAGGTGCTGGCGCTGGAGCTGGCGGGGTTCGCCGCTGCCCTCTACCCGGGCTCGTGGAGCGAATGGGTCACGGACCCGGGGCGGCCCGTGGCCACCGGGCCCGACTAGGACGGCTGGCGGTCTGGTCCCGGGCCGGGCTAGGACGCGCTGCCCTCGAGCAGGACGCGCGTGACCTGGGCGGGGTCGTCGTAGGTGGGGACGTGCCCGCAACCGTGCAGCTTCACCACCCGCGCGCCGGGGATCGCGCGGGCGGCGCGCTCGGCCTGGCGCGGGAACAGCAGTCGGTCCTTGTCGCCCCAGGCAATCGTGATCGGGACAGGGATCGGCTCGGCGGAGAACTGGAACGCGCGGATCGCGGGCAACGTCGCGTCGAACCACGGCGCGCCGGCGAGCGCCCGGATGCTCTCGGCGCCGTCCCGCGCCGAGATCCGGGTGGGGTGGGCGAGGACCTGGCCGAAGGCAAGCGCACGCCCGGCGCGGGTCCGGGTCGCGGCGTCAGCCCGCGGAGCCATGCGGCGGGAGGCGCGGACCATCAGCCACAGCGACGCGCGGGCAGTCAGCATCTCAGGGCGGTTCGCGAACCCCGCCGGCGACAGCGCGTTGGCCGAGCGCGCCAGGCCCCGCCGGGCCATCTCGAGGACGATCAGGCCGCCGAGCGAGTTGCCGGCGCAGTGCGGGCGCTCCACGCCGAGGCCGTCCAGGAATCCGGTCACCAGCGTGACGAGGCTGTCCAGACCCGCCGGGGTTCCGGGCGGGGGCATCGGCGAGGCGCCGAATCCGGGCAGGTCGAGCGCGATCACGTCGCGCTGCGCCCGGAGCTGGTCGATCACGGGCTCCCACATCTGCCAGCGGCTGCCGATCCCGTGGATCAGCACCAGCGGCTCGCCCTGGCCGCCGCGATAGTGGTTGAGTCGCATGGGCGTCAATCTATTGACTTGCGTGAACGTCGTGTACAACAAGGCCGCTCCGCTTGGACGGAATGTCCAATTGAGTTAGCCACGCCGGACGGCTACCTTTGTACAAAACGGCAGAACGTTCAGAGGAGAGCGACATGGCCAGCAGCACCGAGGAGGCAGTGACCACCGAACGCAGCGAGCTCCAGGAGCTCGGCCGGCGCCATCTCTGGATGCATTTCACGCGCATGTCGGCGTACGAGGATCACGAGATCCCGATCATCACGCGCGGAGAGGGCTGCTACGTCTACGACGAGCACGGCAACCGGTATCTGGACGGGCTCTCGGCCCTGTTCTGCGTCAACATCGGCCACGGCCGGGCGGACCTCGTACAGGCCGGCGCCGACCAGGCGAAGGAGCTCGGCTTCTTCACCAACTGGTCCTACGCGCACCCGCCGGCGATCGAGCTGGCGGCACGGGTCGCCTCGCTGGCGCCCGGCGACCTCAACCGGGTGTTCTTCACCAGCGGCGGCAGCGAGGCTGTCGAGTCCGCGCTGAAGCTGGCGCGCCAGTACCACAAGGTCACCGGCCATCCGAACAAGACCAAGCTGATCGCCCGCGAGATCGCCTACCACGGCACCAGCATGGGGGCGCTGTCGGCGACGGGCATCACCAGCCTGCGCGAGCCGTTCGAGCCGCTGACGCCCGGCGGGTGTCACGTGCCCAACACCAACACCTTCCGTCTCCCCCACGGCCTGACCGCGTCACAGCTGGCCGACACCGTCGCGGCGCGGATCGAGTTCGAGGGTCCGGACACGGTGGCCGCCGTGATCATGGAGCCGGTCCAGAACGCCGGCGGCTGCTTTGTCCCGCCGGAGGGCTACTGGAAGCGCGTGCGCGAGATCTGCGACCTGTACAACGTCCTGCTGATCTCCGACGAGGTCATCTGCGCCTGGGGCCGGCTCGGTGAATGGTTCGGCGCTCAGCGCTACGACTACGTGCCGGACATGATCACCACCGCCAAGGGGCTGACCAGCGCGTACGCGCCGATGGGGGCCGTGATCGCATCGGATCGGGTTGCGGAGCCGTTCATGGAGGGCAACCACAGCTTCACCCATGGGTTCACGTTCGCGGGGCACCCCGTCTGCGCTGCGATCGCGCTGGCCAACCTCGACGCGATGGAGAACGAGGGCGTGCTCGAGAACGTGCGCAGGCACGAGGGCGCCTTCCGCCAGATGCTCGACGGCCTGCGCGACATCCCGATCGTCGGGGACGTCCGAGGGACGGGCTACTTCCACGCGATCGAGCTGGTCAAGGACCAGGACACCGACGAGCAGTTCTCAGACGAGGAGTCCGAGGTGCTGCTGCGGGGCTTCTTGTCGGGTGAGCTCTTCCGCCGCGGCTTGATCTGTCGCGCCGATGACCGGGGTGATCCGGTCATCCAGCTCTCCCCGCCGCTGATCGCGGGCCCCAAGCAGTTCGAGGAGATGGAAGCGGTACTGCGTCCGGTGCTCACCGAGGCCGGCGAGCGGATGCAATCGCTGGCCTGAGTCCGAGGGGCTGAGTGAAATCCGGGCCGGGAGCTCTGAATGCTCACCGTGCGTGAACTGCTGAAGGGCCTCGACGTCCGCCTGCTCACCGGCGAGGCGGCGATCGACCTGCCCGTACGGTGGGTTCACGCCTCCGAGCTCCCGGACCCGACGCCATGGCTCTCGGGCGGCGAGCTGCTGCTCAGCACCGGCATGCAGCTCGACTCGCCCGAGCTGCAACACGAGTTCGTCGCCCGGCTCGCCGACCATCAGCTCGCAGGGCTCGGGTTCGGGGTCGGCTTCAGCCACGACCGGGTGCCCAAGGCGCTCGTCGAGGCCGCCGCTGAGCGCGAGTTCCCGGTCTTCGAGGTCCCGTACGAGCTGCCGTTCATCGCCATCACGGAGGCCGCGTTCACCCGACTGGTAAACGAGCAGTACGCGGTGCTGCGCCGGGCGATCGCCGCACACGAGCGGCTCGAGCGGATCGTCCTGTCAGAGCGAGGGCTGGATGCCCTGGCGGCGACGCTGGCCACCCTGATCGGGGCGGCGGTACTCGTGTTCGACGCCCGCGGGGAGCCGCTCGCCGAGCGCGCCTTCCGCCGGCCGCTCGAGCCCGATACCGTCGAAGCGATCCGCGCCGAGCTCGTGCAGCGCACGCGGCGGAGAGAGGCGCGGGCGTTCCTGCCCGCCCACGCCGAGAACGCCAACCGCGGGCTGGCGCTGCCGGTCTCCGCCGACGGGTCCGGGAGCGGGGCACCGGGTCACGAGCGCGTCCCCGAGGCGTGGCTGGTGGCGGTCAAGGACAGCGGCCCGCTGTCGGACTTCGACCGGCTGACGCTTCACCAGGCCGTGACCATCGTGGCGCTCGAGCTGCTGCGCGGCCGCGTCGCCGGAGACACCGAGCGCCGGCTCGCCGGCGACGTGCTGGCCGCGATCGTCGAGGGCGAGCTGGGCGGAGTCGAGCTGATGCGCCGGCTCGAGCCCTTCGGCCTCTCTGATCGCGTGGCGGCAATCGTCGTGCAGCGTCCTGGCACCGGGCGTGGCTCGGCCACGCCTGCCGAGGACGCCCTGTCCACGGCGCTGCGCGACGAGGCGGCCCCCGGCCTCGTGGCCTCGACGGGACAGCTGACCTGTGCGCTCGTGCGCGGACTTCCCGAGGACGAGCTGTTCACGTTCGCGCGGACGATCTCAGACCGCGTGTCAGACGAGATCGGCCGCGGCGTGCGGGTAGGGGTCGGCCGGCCCGTGGCGGCCGCCGAGACCCGGCGCAGCTTCCACGAAGCCCGGTGCGCCGTCGAGGCGCTGGGCCTCGGCTTGACGGGAGGGCAAAACGGCTCCGAGCCCGCCAACGGGGCGGGGCCGCTGGCCACATACAAGGATCTCGGCTCCTTCCAGCTGCTGCTGTCGCTGCAGGAGGATGAAGCCCTGAGATTGTTCTGCGACTCGATCCTCGGCCCGATCGAGGCCAGCGAGGGACACTACGGAGGTGAGCTGATGCGATCGCTTGAAGCGTTCATAGAAGAGAACGGCCAGTGGGAGCGAGCCGCGAAGCGGCTGTACTGCCACCGGCACACGCTGCGCTACCGGATCAAGCGGGTGGAGGAGCTGACCGGGCGCGATCTGGCCAGCGCCCGCGATCGGATCGAGTTCTGGCTGGCCCTGCGCGGCCGGGAGCTGGTGGCATGAAGATCGGGGTCCCCACCGAGGTCAAGACCGACGAGTACCGGGTCGCGCTGACGCCGGCCGGCGTCCGCGAGCTGGTCGATGCCGGCCACGAGATATTCGTCCAGAGCGGGGCCGGCGGCGGCTCGTCGATAAGCGACGCCGACTACGCCACGCAGGGCGCGACGATCCTGCCCGACGCCGACGCGGTGTTCGGCGAGGCCACGCTGATCGTCAAGGTCAAGGAGCCCCAGCCCCCCGAGGTCGCGCGCCTGCGTCCCCACCACACCCTGTTCACCTACCTGCACCTGGCCGCCGACGAGAGCCTCACGCGCGGCCTGATGGAGTCCGGCGCCACGTGCATCGCCTACGAGACCGTCGAGGACGCGCGCGGGCGCCTGCCGCTGCTGGCGCCGATGTCGGAGGTCGCGGGCAAGATCGCCACCCAAGCGGGCGCGTTCATGCTCGAGAAGCCGCTCGGTGGCCGCGGAATCCTGCTCGGCGGCGTCCCGGGCGTGGCAGCAGCCAACGTGATGGTCATCGGCGGAGGGGTCGTCGGGATGCACGCCGCCTTCATCGCGCTGGGGATGGAGGCGACCGTGTACGTGTTCGACCGCAACATCGACCGCCTGCGCGAGCTCGACATCGCGTTCGGCGGCCGGGCCGACACGTGCTTCGCCACCACGCTCTCGATCGAGGAGCGCCTGCCCGAGGTCGACCTCGTGATCGGGGCGGTGCTGGTCCACGGCGCCCGGGCGCCGCGCGTGATCACGCGCGCGCAGCTCGGTCTGATGAAGCGCCAGGCCGTGCTCGTCGACGTCTCGATCGACCAGGGCGGCTGCTTCGAGACCTCGCGGCCGACCACGCACACCAACCCCACCTACGAGGTCGACGGCATCACGCACTACTGCGTGACCAACATGCCGGGGGCCGTGCCGATCACCTCCACCTACGCGCTGACCAACGCCACACTGCCCTACGTGCTGCATCTGGCCTCCGCCGGCGTCCACGGCGCCGTGGCCGACAACCCGGGCCTCAAGCTCGGCGTCAACGTGGCCAACGGCGAGATCACCTACGCGCCGGTGGCGCAGGCGATGAACATCCCGCACGTCGATGTGGACCAGGCGCTCGCGTCGGTTCCGGCTTGATCGTGCTCAGGCCGGTCTGATGCGCCTCACCAGAACCCACCGGATCCGCGGGCCCCTGCTACGCTCTGCGACCGCATGCCGACTACCAGCCAGCTGATCAGAAAGGGCGCACCGCGCCGAAGAAGAAGCTCGCGACGCCGGGCCTGAAGTCCGGGAAGGGCCGCAAGAAGAAGGTCGCCGCCCCTCAGCGCCGCGGCGTGTGCACGCGCGTCTATACGACGACGCCCAAGAAGCCCAACTCGGCGCTGCGCAAGGTCGCCCGCGTCCGGCTCACCAACGGCATGGAGGTCGGCGCCTACATCCCCGGCGAAGGCCACAACCTGCAGGAGCACTCCGTCGTGCTCGTGCGCGGGGGTCGCGTCAAGGACCTCCCCGGGTTCCGCTACAAGGTGATCCGCGGCACGCTCGATGCCGCCGGCGTCGGCGATCGCAAGAAGGCCCGCTCGCAGTACGGCGTGAAGGCGAAGTAATGCCCCGCCGCGCCGCAGCACAGGTCCGGCCGATCGAGGCTGACCCGGTACATCGCAGCCGCCTTGTCCAGCAGGTCATCAACAAGGTGATGCTCGACGGCAAGAAGTCGACGGCCGAGAAGATCGTGTACGACGCCCTCGCGATCCTCTCCGAGCGCACCGGCAAGAACGCCGTGGAGCAGCTCGAGGCCGGCATCAAGGCGCTCACCCCGGTGCTCGAGGTGCGCCCCCGCCGCGTCGGCGGTGCCACCTACCAGGTGCCCGTCGAGGTGCCCGCGCGCCGCTCCCGGACGCTCGCCGTTCGCTGGCTCGTCCAGTACGCCCGGGCCCGCCGTGAGAAGACGATGTCCCAGCGGCTCGCCAACGAGCTGCTCGACGCAGTGCAGCAGCAGGGCAACGCGTACAAGCGCAAGGACGACATCTACCGGATGGCCCAGGCCAACCGGGCGTTCGTCCACTACCGCTGGTAGGACGCACCCGCCTGTTTCTGGGCGCCCGTCCGGCGGCTGGCTGCAGAGTGGCTTGGTCGCCTCCGCGCGTCCCGGTCGGTCGCCTCGCCGCGCGTCCCTTCGCGGTGTGGCCGGCGGTCTACGGAAACGAAACGACCCGCTCGACGGCGGGCCGGAGAAAGAAGCTAAACGCGAGGGCCGCCCACCGCACGGGACCGGGGGCTGCGGCAGGACAACCCTCGCGTTGACTTAAATGTAACGCGCAGAATGTTGGTAAACAGTTTGTCGGCGCCAACTGGTCAGGAAGCAGACCTTGTGCGCGATGCACTTGGGCCGCCGGCGGGCTTCCGCTCGCCTCCGCGCGGCGGGCGGCGCCTGCGGACCGCGGGGGGTGGGGCGGGCAGCAGGAGCAGGCCCGCGACGGCCGTGAGGAGCAGGACGACCGCTCCGGCCGTCTCCAGGTAGAGGCCGACGGCGGGACTCGCGCCGGCGGTGGTGAAGCCCGTGGTGGCGTTGCCGATGAGGCCGCTGGCCTGTGCGTCGGGTAGGTCGCCGAGGAGCGCGATCAGCAGCGAGAGCACTCCGAGCAGTCCGGTGGCCAGCAGCGCGAGGCGGCTGCGGGTCTGCCATACGCCGATCGCGAACACGATTGCCAGCACCGCGACCGGCAGCAGCGCGTAGGACTGGTGCGAGCCGGTCGTGACGCTGTCGATGACGTGGCCCGCGGCCCCCGAACGGACGCGCAACAGCGGCGTGAACTCGGCCACCACGAGCAGAACGGCTCCGGCCAGGCCGCCCGCCAGGACCCCCGCTGCCAGCGGGCCCTGGCGGCCGCGACGAGCCCCGAAATCGCTGCCGTCGGGGCCCTGGGCTCTGCTATATTCGGTACCCGCCTCGGGTCGGATCGTGTTCATCTGCGCCCACTCCCGGGCGTGAAGGATCCCAGCGATGGAGACGCCGACCTACTAGAAACCTGCCCGTAGCCGACAGCTGCGTCGTGAACGGGCCCACTGGGCCTTTTTTTGTGACCGCAGCCGGTACGGAACCACTCATTCATCAGCCTCGAACCCCTCAGATTCATGCCACGTAAGTTCACGCTCGAAAACACTCGCAATATCGGGATCATGGCTCACATCGACGCCGGCAAGACGACGACGACTGAGCGCATCCTCTATTACACAGGGCGGACCTACAAGATGGGGGAGGTTCACGAGGGCGCTGCGGTGATGGACTGGATGGAGCAGGAGCAGGAGCGCGGGATCACGATCACCTCGGCCGCGACCACCTGCGAGTGGGACGGGCACCGGATCAACATCATCGATACGCCGGGTCACGTCGACTTCACCGTCGAGGTGGAGCGCAGCCTGCGCGTGCTCGATGGCGCGATTGCGCTGTTCGACTCGGTCGCCGGCGTCGAGCCGCAGTCAGAGACGGTGTGGCGCCAGGCCGACAAGTATCACGTGCCGCGGATCGCCTACATCAACAAGATGGACCGGATCGGCGCGGACTTCACGCGCGGCGTGCAGACGATGGTCGATCGCCTCGGCGCGCACCCGATCCCGATCCAGCTTCCGATCGGCTCCGAAGCGGACTTCGTGGGGATCGTCGACCTGGTCGAGAACAACGCGATCATCTACAAGGACGAGCTCGGCAAGGAGAAGGACGTCATCGACATCCCCGCCGATCTCGTGGAGGCAGCCGCCGCCGCCCGCGAGCACCTGCTCGACGAGGTCTCGAAGTTCGACGACGAGCTCGTCGACATGATCCTCGAGGAGCGCGAGATCTCGCCCGCGCGGCTCAAGCAGGCGATCCGCAAGGCCACGCTGGCGATCAAGCTGACGCCGGTCCTGTGTGGCTCGAGCTTCAAGAACAAAGGCGTTCAGCCGCTGCTCGACGCCGTCATCGACTACCTCCCGAGCCCGCTCGACGTGCCCGCGATCGAGGGCGTCGAGCCTGACAAGTCGTCTGAGAACGGTGGCCGGATCGCGCATCGCCAGGCGTCCGACGAGGAGCCGTTCGCGGCGCTCGTGCACAAGATCATGGCCGACCCCTATGTCGGCAAGCTGACCTACTTCCGCGTCTACTCCGGCAAGCTGTCGGCCGGCTCGCGCGTGCTCAACGTGTCCACCGGCAGGACCGAGCGGATCGGCCGCATCCTGATGATGCACGCCAACGACCGCGAGGAGCTGCAGGAGGTCTACGCCGGCGACATCGCCGCCGCCGTCGGCATCAAGCAGGTCATGACCGGCGACACGCTGGCCGCACCCGACAAGCCGATCAAGCTCGAGACGATCGTCTTCCCCGAGCCTGTGATCAAGGTCGCGATCGAGCCGAAGACCAAGGCCGATCAGGAGAAGATGTCGATCGCGCTGGCCCGGCTGGCCGAGGAGGACCCCACCTTCCAGGTGCGCACCAACGAGGAGACCGGTCAGACCGAGATCTCCGGGATGGGCGAGCTGCACCTCGAGGTCCTGGTGGACCGCATGCTGCGCGAGTACAAGGTCGACGCCAACGTCGGCCGGCCGCAGGTCTCCTACCGAGAGACGATCCGCGGCACCGCCGAGAAGGTCGAGGGTCGCTTCGTGCGCCAGACCGGAGGCTCGGGCCAGTACGGGATCGTCTACATCACCGTGGAGCCGGCGCCGGGCGAGGGCTTTGACTTTGTCAACAAGATCAGGGGCGGCTCCGTGCCCACGGAGTACATCCCCGCCGTCGAGAAGGGCGTCGAGGAGGCGATGGACAACGGGCCACGCGCCGGCTACCCGCTGGTGGACGTCCGGGTGACGCTGACCGACGGCAAGTACCACGACACCGACTCGTCCGAGATCGCCTTCCGGGTCGCCGGTTCGCTCGCTCTCAAGGCGGCGGTCCAGCGTGCCAAGCCGGTCCTGCTCGAGCCCGTGTTCGCCGTCGAGGTGGTCACGCCCGAGGAGTTCATGGGCGACGTTATCGGCGATCTCAACCGGCGCCGTGGCCAGATCAACGGTATGGAGCAGCGCGGCAACGCGCAGGTCATCACGGCGCATGTCCCGCTCGCCGAGATGTTCGGGTACGCGACCGATGTGCGCTCCAACACCCAGGGCCGGGCGACATACACGATGCAGTTCGAGCGCTACGAGGAGGTGCCGCCTAACATCGCCGAGAAGGTCGTGGGCGAGCAGGCGGCCGCATAACAAGCGCCAAGGAGGCCCGCCGGCGGGCTAGCAGCAATGCCGGACGGAAACTTATACCCTGTACAGGTTCGTCCTTAGACGAACGAAATTCGATTAAAGAAGAAGGAGCAACACCAAGTGGCGAAGGCCAAGTTCGAGCGCGATAAGCCCCATGTCAACGTCGGGACCATTGGTCACATCGACCATGGCAAGACGACGCTGACCGCGGCCATCACCAAGGTGCTCCACGACAAGTTCGGCGACGGCACCGAGGTGCGGTCGTTTGACTCGATCGACAACGCTCCCGAGGAGAAGGCCCGCGGCATCACGATCGCGACCTCGCACGTCGAGTACGAGACCGCCAACCGGCATTACGCGCACGTGGACTGCCCCGGTCATGCCGACTACGTCAAGAACATGATCACCGGGGCTGCCCAGATGGACGGCGCGATCCTGGTCGTGTCGGCCGCCGACGGCGCGATGCCGCAGACGCGCGAGCACATCCTGCTCGCTCGCCAGGTCGGCGTGCCCTACATCGTCGTGTTTCTCAACAAGGCGGACATGGTCGATGACCCCGAGCTCCTCGAGCTCGTCGAGGTCGAGATCCGCGACCTGCTGTCCGAGTACGAGTTTCCCGGCGACGACATCCCGTTCGTGATCGGCTCGGCGCTCAAGGCGCTCGAAGGCGACGCGGAGTACGAGCAGAAGATCCTCGATCTCGCCGAGGCGCTGGACACCTATATCCCCGAGCCTGTCCGTGACCTGGACAAGCCGTTCCTGATGCCGGTCGAGGACGTGTTCTCGATCACCGGCCGCGGCACGGTGGCCACCGGCCGCATCGAGCAGGGCATCATCAAGACCGGCGAGACGGTCGAGATCGTCGGGATCAGGGCTACCACGACCACGGTGGTGACCGGGGTCGAGATGTTCAAGAAGATCCTCGATCAGGGCCAGGCTGGCGACAACGTCGGCTGCCTGCTGCGCGGCACCAAGCGCGAGGACATCGAGCGTGGTCAGGTGCTGTGCAAGCCGGGCTCGATCACTCCGCACACCAAGTTCAAGGCCGAGGTCTACGTCCTCAAGAAGGAGGAGGGCGGCCGTCACACGCCGTTCTTCACGGGCTACCGGCCGCAGTTCTACTTCCGTACGACCGACGTCACCGGCGTGGCCAACCTGCCCGAGGGCACGGAGATGGTGATGCCCGGAGACAACGTCCAGATGGAGATCGAGCTGATCCAGCCGATCGCCATGGATCAGGGCCTGCGGTTCGCGATCCGTGAGGGCGGCCGCACGGTCGGCTCCGGGGTTGTGACCGAAGTCATTCAGTAGTGCGCAGGCGGCGGGCCGATCTGGCTCGTCGCCTGTTTTCAAACAGATACGACCTTTTCAGGGCGAGGGCGGGTGGGTTTCCCTCCCGGGCTCGCCCTCAACACTGAGAAAAGACGAAACGGCTTACGTAAACCAGTGGCAACCATCGCCCAAAACAAGATTCGCATTCGCCTGAAGTCCTACGACCACACGGCGATCGAGACGGCGGCCAAGGAGATCGTCGAGACGGCGACGCGTACCGGCGCGACCGTCTCCGGACCCGTGCCGCTGCCCACCGAGAAGAACGTCTACTGCGTGATCCGCTCGCCGTTCAAGGACAAGGACTCCCGCGAGCATTTCGAGATCCGCACCCACAAGCGGCTGATCGACATCCACCAGCCGACGCCGAAGACGGTCGACTCGCTACAGCGGCTCGACCATCTCCCGGCTGGCGTGGACATCGAGATCCGCCTGGCGTCGTGAGGCCGAGATGACCGCGATCCTGGCCAAGAAGCTCGGCATGACACAGCGTTTCCTCGAGGATGGGCGCGTCGAGCGCGTGACCGTGCTCGAGGCCGGGCCGTGCCCGGTGACCGCGATCCGGACCGTCGAGCGCGACGGCTATGAGGCCGTCCAGCTCGCCTTTGGCACCTGCAAGGAGAAGTCGCTGACCCGCGCCGAGCTCGGCCACCTCAAAAAGGCGGACGCCTCGGCCCACCGTCATCTGGCGGAGTTCCGCGATCACGCCGGCGAGCTGCTGGTCGGGGAGACGGTCACGGTCGAGGCATTCGAGGTCGGCGCCAAGGTCAAGATCTCGGGGAAATCGAAGGGCAAGGGGTTCCAGGGCGCGATCAAGCGCCACAACTTCGCCAGCGGCCCCAAGTCCCACGGCTCCCACAACGTCCGCGCTCCGGGCTCGATCGGAGCTTCGGCCACGCCCTCGCGCGTGTTCAAGGGCATCCGCGGGCCCGGGCGGATGGGCGGCGGGCGGATCACGCAGCGTGGCCTGACGATCGTCGAGCTGATGCCGTCGCGCAACCTGATGCTCGTCCGCGGCGCGGTGCCCGGCCCCAAGGGCGGCACCGTGGAGGTGCGCACCGATGCCTAGAACTGCTCCCAAGCTCGGCGGCGGCTCGGAGCCGCTCGACAGCGTCGCCTTCGAGGCCCGCTTCAACATGCCGCTCGTGCACGAGGCAGTGCGCGCCGAGCTCAACGCCCGCCGTCAGGGCACCGCCTCGAGCAAGACCCGCGGCGAGGTCTCCGGCGGCGGCGCCAAGCCGTGGCGCCAGAAGGGCACCGGCCGCGCCCGCGCAGGATCCTCGCGCTCGCCGGTGTGGACCGGCGGCGGCACCGTGTTCGGCCCCACCCCGCGCCATTACACCGTCAAGGTCAACCGCAAGGCGCGCCGCGCCGCGCTGCGCAGCGCGCTGTCGGTACACGCCGAGCGTGAGTCGCTGGCCGTGTTCGATGCGGCCGGGTTCGACGCCCCGTCGGCCAAGCAGGCCGCCGACCTGCTCGACGGCTGGCTCGAGGCGGGCGCGACCGGGTCGACGCTGGTGCTGCTGACCGAGGCCGAAGCCAACGCCGGCCTCTCGTTCCGCAACCTCGGCCGGGTCGCCGTGATGCCGGTCGGTGACGCGGGTGTCGCGGACGTGATCGGTGCCGCTTCGCTGCTGATCTCCGAGGCCGCGCTCCCCGTCCTGGTGGCGCGCGCCAACCACGCCGAGGAAACCGACCCCGCCGAATCGGAGGATTCCTGATGGATCCCAGTCAGGTCATCATCCGACCGGTCGTCTCGGAGAAGTCGTTCGTCCTCGCCGAGGCGGGCAAGTACACGTTCCGTGTGCACGACAAGGCGCACAAGACCCAGATCCGCCAGGCGATCGAGATCCTCTTCGAGGTCAAGGTCGTCGAGGTGCGGACCTCATCGGTCAAGAGCAAGCCCAAGCGCCGTGGCCAGACCTCGGGGCGCACGCGACAGTGGAAGAAGGCCATCGTGCAAGTGCGCGAGGGCGACACGATCCCGATCTTCCAGGCGTTCGAGGCGCCGGAGTGAGAGGCGCCGACAGCTGATGCCGATTCGCAAGCCAAAACCAACTTCTCCCGGGCGGCGGTTCGTGTCCTACGCGGACTACGCCGAGATCACCCGGTCGACCCCTGAGAAGTCGCTGACCGAGGGCCTCAAGAAGTCCGGTGGCCGCAACTCCAACGGGCGCAAGACGGCTCGTCACCGCGGCGGCGGCGCCAAGCGCCTGTATCGCAAGATCGACTTCAAGCGACGCAAGGACGGGATTCCGGCGAAGGTCGCACACATCGAGTACGACCCGAACCGCTCGGCCTACATTGCGCTGCTGCACTACGCCGACGGCGAGAAGGCCTACATCCTGGCTCCCCAGCGCCTGCGCGTGGGGGCCACCGTGGAGTCCGGGCCGGGCGCCGACATCCGCGTCGGCAACAGCCTGCCGCTGTCCAACGTGCCCCCCGGCACCGTCGTCCACAACGTCGAGCTGACGCCCGGCCGCGGCGGCCAGATGGCTCGCTCCGCCGGCACCGGGATCCAGCTGCTGGCCAGGGAGGGCGAATATGCCACGCTGCGGCTCCCCTCGGGTGAGATGCGGATGGTCCGCGCCGAGTGTCGCGCCACCGTGGGCACGATCGGCAACGCCGACCACCAGAACGTCAAGATCGGGAAGGCCGGCCGCAAACGCCACATGGGCGTGCGGCCGCAGACGCGCGGCACCGCGATGAACCCGGTCGATCACCCGCACGGCGGCGGCGAGGGCTCGACAACGCCCGGTCGCCATCCCGTCACCCCCTGGGGCGTGCCGACCCTCGGCTACCGCACCCGCAAGAAGGGCAAGAAATCCGACCAGTACATCGTGCGCGGTCGTAGAAGAGGCAAGGGTAAGAACCGATGAGCCGATCGAGCAAGAAGGGCCCGTTCGTTCAGGAGCGGCTGATAGCGCGGATCGAGGCGATGAACACCTCGGGCGAGAAGCGCATGATCCGGACCTGGTCACGCACGTCCACGATCTTCCCCGAGATGGTCGGTCACACGATCGCGGTGCACGACGGCCGCAAGCACGTGCCCGTGTTCATCTCCGAGTCGATGGTCGGGCACAAACTGGGCGAGTTTGCGCCGACACGCCTATACCGCGGGCATGCTGGAACCGGGAAGCGTCGATGAGGCCTGAGGAGACTCCCGACGAGGTGACTGCCGACGAGGCCGCAGCCCCGTCCGACGCCCCGCGTCCGGGCGAGGTAGAAGCCGCGGCTGAGTCCGAGACCGGACGAGGGGCGTCGGCCGTGGATGCGACCTCGTCCGGGGCGGCTGATGCTTCAGACGAGACCCCCGACGCTCCTGCTGCCGATGAGGCCGCGGCTGAGACGCCGTCGGCTGATGAGGCGCCGGCGCCTGAGGCGGAGACTGATGACGAGCCCGAGGACGCGGTGGCTGACGAGGCTGAGGCTCCGGCGAAGCCGCGGCGTCGCCGGCGGCGGGCGGCTGCCGAGCCCGAGGCGGAGGCCGCGGCTGAGAAGACGGCGAAGCCCGAGAAGCCGGCTGCGCCCGCTCCGCGGCGGCGGCGCTCGACGCGTGAGCCGGGAGCGCCGGTTCCGGTCGTGCGCGCCCAGGCCAAGTACGTGCGCTCCTCCGCCCGCAAGGCGCGGCTGGTGTGTGACCACATCCGCGGGAAGTCAGTCGAGGAGGCGCGAGCTATCCTGGCTCTGACGCCGCGGGCGATCGCGCAGGATTGGAGCAAGCTGCTCGAGTCGGCGGTCGCGAACGCCGAGCACAATCATGAGCTCGTAGGCGAGGATCTGTACGTCAAGGCGGTGCACGCCGACGAGGGTCCGACGATCAAGCGATTCCGGCCGCGCGCCATGGGCCGCGCCACCAGGATCCGCAAG
Organism: uncultured Solirubrobacterales bacterium; assembly: GCA_963799995.1. GTDB lineage: Bacteria > Actinomycetota > Thermoleophilia > Solirubrobacterales > Solirubrobacteraceae > Palsa-465. Next base: position 31,279 of record CAWCZI010000003.1, read on the forward strand.
CGAACCAGCCATCTGACGATCCTGCTCACGCCAAAGAACTAACAGTGCTTCGCACAGACGAATCCAGATTGAAATTGAGATAGAGAGCATGGGTCAAAAAGTTCATCCCGAGTCGATCCGCGTGGGCTACATCCACGACTGGAAGTCGAACTGGTTCAACGAGCGCAATTTCGCCGACTTCCTGCACGAGGACACGCAGATCCGCGAGCACATCGTCGGCCGGCTGTCCCACGCCGGGCTGTCCGACATCACGATTCGCAAGAACGCCACCGAGGTTGAGGTCAACATCAACACGGCGCGTCCCGGGATCGTGATCGGCAAGTCGGGCTCGGAGGTCGATCAGCTGCGCCGTGACCTGCACCGCATCACCAACAAGCAGGTCAAGGTCAACATCCTCGAGATCAAGCGCCCCGAGCTCGACGCGCGCCTGGTCGCGCAGTCGATCGCCGAGCAGCTGCAGAACCGCGTCGCCTTCCGCCGGGCGATGAAGCGCGCGCTGACGAGCGCCATGCGCTCCGGCGCCAAGGGCGTCAAGGTCCAGGTTTCCGGCCGTCTCGGCGGTGCCGAGATGGCGCGCACCGAGGGCTACTCCGATGGCCGCGTGCCGCTGCACACCCTGCGCGCCGACATCGACTACGGCTTCCACGAAGCCCGCACCACCTTCGGGCGCATCGGCGTCAAGTGCTGGATCAACAAGGGCGAGATCATGCCCGAGGGCTACACCGGCGCCGACCTGACGATCATGGACGAGCCCTCCCCGCAGGCGGGTGGGCCCGGGGCCGGCGGCCGTGACGGTCGCTCCGGCCGGGACGGTCGCGGTGGCGGTCGTGGCGGAGGTCCGGGCGGCCGTGGCGGCGGGCCCGGTGGGTCTGGCTCCCGTGGCGGCGGCGGCGGTGCCGGCGGACGTGGCGGCTTCGGCGGCGGCGGTGGCCAGGGCGGCGGTGGTCGTGGTCCGGGCGGCGGCGGCGGTCGTGGGGCCGGCGGGTCCGGTTCCGGTGGCGGCGGTCGCGGCGGCTTCGGCGGCGGCGGCCAGGGCGGCGGCGGTGGTCGTGGCGGCTTTGGTGGCGGCGGTGGCCAGGGTGGTGGCGGCGGCGGTCGTGGCGGCTTTGGTGGCGGCGGTGGCCAGGGTGGTGGCGGCGGCGGTCGTGGTCCGGGCGGCGGTGGACGCGGTCCTGGTGGCGGCGGCGGTGGTCGTGGTCCGGGCGGTCCCGGCGGCGGTCGCGGGGCGGGCGGGTCCGGTCCCGGCGGCGGTGGACGTGGTCCGGGCGGCGGTGGACGCGGTCCTGGTGGCGGCGGCGGTGGTCGTGGTCCGGGCGGCGGGTCCGGCCCCGGTGGCGGCGGTCGCGGCGCGGGCGGGTCCGGCGGCGGTTCGGGCGGCTCCGGTGGCGGAGGCGGTCGCTGATGCTCGCTCCCAAACGTGTCAAGCACCGCAAGCAGCACCGCGGGCGTCGCGCGGGGCTCTCGCGCGGCCAGGTCAAGGTGCAGTTCGGCGAGTACGGCCTCAAGGCGCTCGACGCCGGCTGGCTCACCAACCGCCAGATCGAGGCTGCCCGTATCGCCATGACCCGCAAGATCAAGCGCGGCGGCAAGGTCTGGATCAACGTCTATCCGGACAAGCCGTTCACCAAGAAGCCGGCCGAGACCCGCATGGGGTCCGGCAAGGGCTCGCCCGAGGGCTGGGTGGCGGTCGTCAAGCCCGGACGAGTGATGTTCGAGCTCGCGGGCGTGTCCGAGGACCTCGCCCGTGAGGCGATGCGCCTGGCCGGTCACAAGCTGCCCGTGCGTACCAAGTTCGTACTCCGAGAGGACGCGTGAGCATGCGAGCGGGAGATCTGCGTGACCTCAGCGCGAGGGACTTGAGTGAGCACATCAACACCGCCCGGCGCGATCTGTTCGGGCTGCGCTTCCAGCACGCCACCGGCGAGCTCGACAACACCGCGGGCCTCGCCCGCGCCAAACGCGAGGTCGCTCGCGCGCTGACCGTGCAGCGCGAGCGCGAGATCGCCGCCCACAACGACCAGGCTCAGGAAAATGGCTGAAGAAGAGACCAACCAGAACGCTGAAGAGACCACGCAGGCCCCGGCGGCCGAGAGCGCACCGGCGCAGGCTCCGAGCGCGCCGTCTCCGTCCCGGGGCAGCGGCGGCGGCCCGCAGGAGGTGCTGGCTCCGAAGGTGCGCCGTGCCCGTGCCCGCGCGGCCCGTGCCGCCAAGGTCAAGCCGAGCGGCCCGCGGACCGGACAGGAGCGTCACGACGAGCGCCTGGCCGAGCGCCGCCAGAAGGCCGGCGAGCGCCGACGGGGACGCGCCCGTGCCAAGGCCAAGGCGCCGGCCCGGAGCACCGAGGCGACGGCGCCGCGCGAGCGCGCTCCCAGTGTCCAGAAGACGCGCCAGGGAATCGTCGTGTCCGACAAGGCCGACAAGACGATCACCGTGCGGATCGACGTCGCCCGGCGCCATCGGCGCTACGAGAAGATCGTGCGCACGTCGAGCACGCTGCACGCGCACGACGAGGCCAACGACGCGCACATCGGTGACACGGTGATCGTGCGCGAGGCGCGGCCGCTGTCGCGCCTCAAGCGCTGGCGCTTGGTGCAGGTCGTGGAGCGTGCCAAGTGATCCAGAACGAGACCCGACTGCGCGTGGCCGACAACACCGGCGCGAGGGAGATCCTCGTGATCCGCGTCCGCGGGGGCTCCCGCCGGCGCTACGCGGGCGTGGGAGACACGATCACCGCCACCGTCAAGACGGCCAGCCCGCAGGGCTCGGTCAAGAAGGGCGAGGTGGTGACGGCCGTCGTCGTACGGACCAAGAAGTCCTACGGTCGCGACGACGGCACCTACATCGCCTTCGACGAAAACGCCGCGGTGCTCATCGACGCCCAGAACAACCCGCGGGGGACGCGTATCTTCGGCCCAGTCGCGCGCGAGTTGCGCGAGCGCAACTTCATGAAGATCGTCTCCCTCGCCCCGGAGGTGCTCTAGCGATGCCCGCACGGATCCGCAGCGACGACCAGGTGGTCGTCATCAGCGGCAAGGATCGCGGCAAGACCGGCAAGGTTCTGCGCGTGGAGCCCAAGAAGGATCGGGTGTACGTCGAGGGTCTGAACATCGTCAAGCGCCACCAGCGCCCGGTGCAGACGGCCGGCGGCCAGACGGCCGGCGGCGTGATCGAGCGCGAGGGCCCTATCCACGTGTCGAACGTGATGCTGGTCGACCCCAAGGACGGCAAGCCGACCCGGATCGGGATCGAGATCGTGGACGGCAGGCGGCTGCGCGTCTCCAAGCGCAGCGGTCAGAGATTGGACTAGGAATGGCAACGGCACGATTGAAGAGCAGGTATCTCGAGGAGATTCGTCCCGCCCTGGTGGAGCGGTTCGGCTACTCGACCGTCATGCAGGCGCCCCGGATCGAGAAGGTGACCGTCAACATGGGCTGCGGCGACGCCAAGCAGGACTCCAAGGTCCTCGAGGCGGCGACCGAGCAGTTGGCGACGATCGCCGGTCAGAAGCCGAGCATCCGCCGCGCGCGCAAATCGATCGCCCAGTTCAAGATCCGCGAAGGCATGCCGGTCGGCGTCGCCGTGACGCTGCGGGGCGAGCGCGCCTACGAGTTCCTGGACCGGCTGATGTCGGTGGCGATCCCGCGGATCCGCGACTTCCGGGGCCTGAACCCGCGCGCCTTCGACGGCCGCGGCAACTACTCGCTCGGGGTCCGCGAGCAGATCATCTTTCCCGAGATCGACTACGACGAGATCGACCAGGTGCGCGGCCTCGACATCACGATCACGACCACGGCGGCCAGCGACGAGGAGTCGTTCGCGCTGCTCGAGGCGATCGGTATGCCGTTCTCCAAGGAGGGTCGCCGGCCGGCGACCGTGAGCTAGAAGGAGCAAAGTGGCGAAGCTTTCACAGCGAGTCCGCCAGCAGCGGACACCCAAGTACAAGACCCGGGGCTACACACGTTGCCGCCGGTGCGGCCGCGCGCGCGCCGTCTATCGCAAGTTCGGCCTGTGCCGGATCTGCCTGCGCGAGCTGGCCCACAACGGATACGTGCCCGGGATGACGAAGTCGAGTTGGTGACCGCATGTCGATGACCGATCCCGTAGCCGACTTCCTGACCCGCCTGCGCAACGCGGCCAAGGCCCAGCACCACGACGTTGCCATCCCCTCCTCGGGGCTCAAGCGCGAGCTGGCGCGGATCCTCAAGGAGCAGGGCTACATCGAGGGCTATCGCGTGGAGCCCCCCACGGCGGACCGGCCAGGCGAGCAGATCACGATCACGCTCAAGTACACCAACGACCGCAAGCCCGTGATCTCTGGCCTGCAGCGCGTGTCGCGCCCGGGTCAGCGCACCTACGTCGACCACTCCCACATCCCGCGCATCCAGGGCGGCATGGGCACCTCGATCATTTCGACCTCCAAAGGGGTCATGACCGGCCACGAGGCTCGCCAGGCGGGCGTCGGCGGCGAGGTCGTGGCCCGGGTCTGGTAACCATAGGAAACGATGTCCCGAATCGGACGACAGCCAATCCCGGTGCCCACCGGCGTGACGATCGCGATCGATCCCGAGCGCGTGACCGTCAACGGGCCCAAGGGCGAGCTCTCAGAGCGCGTGCACCGCGACATCACGGTGGAGCACGTCGGTGACCAGGTCCTGGTCACCAGGCCGACCGACCGCGGTGAGCACCGTGCCCTGCACGGCCTCACCCGAACTCTGGTGGCCAACATGGTCCAGGGCGTCACCGACGGCTTCGAGAAGCGCCTCGAGATCCAGGGCGTCGGCTACCGCGCGCAGCTGCGCGGCCGCGACCTCGAGCTCGCGCTCGGCTACTCGCACTCGGTTCCGGTCAAGGCTCCCGAGGGGATCGAGTTCGAGGTCCCGCAGCCGACCCGGATCGTCGTCCGTGGCGCGTCCAAGCAGCAGGTGGGCGAAGTGGCCGCCTACATCCGTAAGCAGCGCAAGCCGGAGCCCTACAAGGGCAAGGGCATTCGCTACGAGGGCGAGTACGTCGCCCGGAAGGTCGGTAAGCGAGCATGACCGTTCTCACCAAACCGCAGAAGCGCCTGCGCCGTCGCCGCCGCGTCCGCGCCAAGGTGCAGGGCACCGCTGAGCGTCCTCGGATCTCCGTGTTTCGCTCCAACCGCGGGATCTTCGCCCAGCTGATCGACGACGACTCCGGCCGCACGCTGGCCGCCGTCAACTGGACCGAGGGCGACCTGAGCTCCCTGCGCGGCGCCGAGCAGGCCGCGCGCGCGGGAGCGTTGCTGGCCGAGCGCGCGAAAGCCCTCGGCATCCAGACCGCCGTCTTCGACCGCGGCGGATATCAGTACCACGGCCGTGTCAAGGCGCTCGCCGACGGCGCGCGCGAATCCGGCCTTGAGTTCTAGTCCCCGCTACCCTCAGCTCTCCATGGCACGCGATCGCACAGTTTCCTCAGCCGGGCTCGACCTCCAGGAGCGCGTCGTCGAGATCAACCGCGTTGCCAAGGTGGTCAAGGGCGGCCGGCGGTTCTCGTTCACGGCGCTGGTTGTGGTCGGTGACGAGCGCGATGTGGTCGGGATCGGCTACGGCAAGGCCAACGAGGTCCCGGTCGCGATTCAGAAGGGCGTCGAGCGAGCCAAGAAGAACCTCTACCGCGTGCCCAAGCACGGGTCCACGATCACCCACCAGACGACCGGCATCTTCGGGGCCGGCCGGGTGTTCCTGAAGCCGGCTGCGCCCGGTACCGGCGTGATCGCTGGTGGCGGCGTGCGCGCCGTGCTGGAGCTCGCCGGCATCCACGACATCCTCTCCAAGAGCCTCGGGTCCCAGAACCCGATCAACCTCGTCAAGGCGACGATGGCCGGGCTCGAGTCACTGCGCACCCCCGACGAGGTGGCCGAGCTGCGCGGCCTCTCGATCAATGCGGTGCTCGGTCTCACCAGTGGCGAGACCGCCTCCTCGGCTCCAGCGCCGGGGTCCAATGGCGGCGGCGCCGCCTCTGACCCGCGCATGGCGTCGGAGGACTCGCGGATGGCCGTGGAGCACCCGCGGGTAGCCGCCCCGGAGCCGACCGCCGTCCCGGACGCCGCGCCAGTGGCGGCTCCCGACGCCGAGCCAGTGGCTACCGAGGCCGAGCCGCCGGAGTCCTCGTCGTGAGCACCTTTCGGGTAACCCAGCGCAAGTCGCGCAACGGCTGCGACAAGCGCCAGCTGGCCACGCTGCGCTCGCTCGGGCTGCGGCGGATCGGCCACACCGTCGAGGTCTCGGATTCACCGCAGATCCGCGGGATGCTGCACAAGGTCCGCCATCTGGTGGAGGTCAGGGAATCATGAGCACCGGTGACGAGGAGCGCATCGGGCTGCACAACCTGAGCCCGGCACCGGGCTCGCGGCGCCCGCGCAAGCGGATCGGCCGCGGCGAGGGCTCGGGCACGGGCAAGACATCCGGTCGCGGCCAGAAGGGCTACGGCTCGCGCTCGGGCTCCAAGCAGCGCGCCCGCTTCGAGGGTGGGCAGATGCCGATTCACATGCGGATGCGCAAGCTGCGCGGACCGCACATGAAGAAGTCGATGCCGTTCGAGCCGTTCCGCACCCACACCCAGCCGGTCAACCTCCTCGACCTCGAGGCCCGTTTCGAGGCGGGAGCGGCGGTGACCCTGGACGCGATGCAGGCCAAGGGCCTGGCCACGCGCAAGAACGTCCCCGTGAAGGTGCTCGCCAAGGGCGAGATCTCCAAGGCGCTGACCATCCACGCGCACGGCTTCAGCCGCGCCGCCCGCGAGCAGATCGAGGCGGCCGGCGGGACCTGCCAGCTGGTAGAAAGCTGAGCCGCCGATGATCTCCACGATCCTCGGTGCGTTCAGGGTCGGCGAGATCCGCAAGAAGATCCTGTTCACAGCCGGGATCCTGCTGCTCTATCGCGTCGGGACCCACATCCCCGCGCCGGGGATCTCGAGGTCGGCGGCGGCGGCGATTCAGAACAGCCTCGGCGGCAGCGGCATCTTCGGCCTGCTGAACCTGTTCTCCGGCGGCGGCCTGGGGCGGATCGCGATCTTCGCGCTGGGGATCATGCCCTACATCACCGCGTCGATCATCCTGCAGCTGCTGCAGGTCGTCGTGCCCTCGCTCGAGAAGCTCTCCAAGGAGGGCGAGGTGGGCCAGGCGCGGATCACCCAGTACACGCGCTACCTCACGGTCGGCCTGGCCTTCGCCCAGTCGATCGGCTACGTGTTCCTGTTCCGCAGTTTCGAGAAGTCCGCCGGTCAGACCCTGATCGCCGACTTCACGCTGTTCAAGGTGTTCATGATCGTGATCTCGCTGACCGCGGGCACGGTGCTGCTGATGTGGATGGGCGAGCTGATAACCCAGCGCGGGATCGGAAACGGGATCTCGCTGCTGATCTTCGCCAGCATCGTCTCGCGGATCCCCAGCGGCGTGCAGGCCTGGTGGAACAACCCCGACCAGGTGTTCCGCGTGATCATGCCGTTCATCGCGATCGGGGTGGTGGCCGCGGTGGTGTTCGTCCAGGAGGGCCAGCGGCGGATTCCTGTGCAGTACGCCAAGCGGGTGATAGGGCGGCGGATGACCCAGGGCGGCCAGACCTACCTGCCGCTTCGGGTCAACATGGCCGGCGTGATCCCGGTGATCTTCGCCGCCAGCGTGATGGCGATCCCGCCCACCCTTGGCCAGATCATCGGACAGAACAACACGCACAGCTTCGCCTACAAGGTGCAGGCCTTCTTCAGTCCCCAGGGCTGGCACTACGTGGTCGGCGAGAGCATCTTCATCATCCTCTTCACCTACTTCTACACAGCGGTGACCTTCAATCCCGTCGACCAGGCCGACAACCTGAAGAAGTACGGCGGCTTCATCCCCGGGGTGCGACCAGGGAGGCCCACGGCCGAGTTCCTCGACCGCATCCTGGCGCGCCTCACCTTCCCGGGAGCTCTGTTCCTGGCCGCGATCGCGGCCCTGCCGACGGTCCTCATCAACCAAACCAGCGCGAACTTCTTCTTCGGCGGCACGTCGATCCTGATCGTGATCGGGGTCGCCCTGGACACGATGAAGCAGCTCGAGGCCCAACTGATGATGCGCAACTACGAGGGCTTCTTGAAGTAGCGTGGCCGCGCAGTTGAACCTCATCCTCTTCGGCCCTCCCGGTGCCGGCAAGGGAACTCAGGCTGCCCGTCTGCAGGACGACTTCCAGCTCCCGTTCATCTCGACCGGCGACATGCTGCGCTCGAACGTCAAGGAGTCAACCGAGCTCGGCAAGAAGGCCAAGGGCGCCATGGACGCCGGCGATCTGGTCCCGGACGACCTGATCGTGGCGATGGCCGCCGACCGCCTGCAGCAGGAGGACGCCGAGGACGGCTTCATCCTCGACGGGTTCCCGCGCACGCTCCAGCAGGCGGAGGCGCTGGACCGCCAGCTCGCCAAGCTGGGGCGCCGGGTTACGGCCGCATTGCTGATCGACGTCTCCGATGAGGAGGTGATCCGCCGGCTGTCCGGCCGCCGCGTGTGCGTGAAGTCGGGTCACAACTACCACGTCGAGTTCGATCCGCCCAAGCACGAGGGAGTCTGCGATCAGGACGGCTCGCGGCTGGTCCAGCGCGATGATGACAAGCCCGAGGTGATCGAGAACCGGCTGAACGTCTACCACGAGCAGACTGAGCCGCTGGTCGAGCACTACGACGAGCAGGGCCTGCTGCGCCGTATCGACGGCACCCGCCCGGCGACCGAGGTGCACGATCACATTCGCGCCGTGATCGCAACGCTGCGTCTCGAAGAGGACGTTTAGTGGCGCGAAGTAAGGCGGTATCGGCGTGATCATCAAGAAGAGCCCGGAGGAGATCGAGCGGATGGCCGCGGCGGGATCGATCCTGGTTCGCACGATGAACCTCCTGGCCGGCAAGATCCGCCCCGGCGTCACCACCAGGGAGCTGGACCAGGCGGCCGAGAAGTTCATCCTCTCTCAGGGGGCGACGCCCGCGTTCAAGGGCTACCGGGGCTTCCCGGGATCGATCTGCGCTTCACCGAACTCGATGATCGTGCACGGCATCCCGGGGCCCTACAAGCTGGCTCGCGGAGACATCCTCTCGATCGACATCGGCGTCGTGCTTGACGGCTGGGTCGCCGACGCGGCGCGGACGTTCCCCGTCGGGCAGATCAGTCCGGTGGCCCACAAGCTGCTGAAGGTGACCGAGGAGTCGCTGTTCGCCGCCGTACCGCAGTGCCGCGCCGGCAACCGGCTTGGCGACGTCTCGCACGCCGTCCAGGAGCACGTCGAGGCGCAGGGACTCTCGGTCGTGCGCTCGCTGGTCGGGCACGGCATCGGGCGCGACATGCACGAGGAGCCCCAGATCCCCAACTACGGCCTCCCCGGGACCGGAGTGCCACTGGAGGAGGGCATGGTGCTGGCCGTCGAGCCGATGGTCACCGCCGGGCGCCACGGCGTCCGGGTGGCCGACGACCACTGGTCGATCTTCTCCCAGGATGGCTCGCTGGCCGCCCATTTCGAGTTCACGATTGCGATCACCGCCGAGGGCCCGCGGATTCTGACCCCGTGGCATGAGGCATCCGGTGGTCGTGCTGCGGCCTGAACGGCCACCGTCATACCGTCAGCGGGCCCTGCTAACATCCCCCGGTGCGCCTGTAGCGCAAGTGTTTTGCGCTGCAAGTGCTCCTCGACGAGGTAGCGGCGACCGTACCGGTCTCCAGAGCCCTGCCGAAGGACCACAGGAGAAACTCCCGACAGTGAGAGCGAAGCGAGCGTGAAAGTACGACCCTCGGTCAAGCCGATGTGCGAGAAGTGCAAGATCATCCGCCGGAATGGGCGGGTGCTCGTTATCTGCTCGAATCCAAGACACAAGCAGCGACAGGGGTAGGCGGATGGCACGAATCTCCGGGGTCAACATCCCCCTGAACAAGCGGGTCGAGGTCGGCCTGACATACATTTACGGGATCGGGCGCTCGACCTCCAACGAGCTGCTCGCGAAGATCGGGATCGAGCCCGACCGTAAGGTGCGCGACCTCACCGAGGAGGAGGTCGTCCAGCTCCGTGAGCTGATCGACAACGACCTGACGGTCGAGGGCGACCTGCGCCGTGAGCGCTCCCAGAACATCAAGCGCCTGCAGGAGATCGGCTGCTACCGCGGCCTGCGCCACCGGCGCGGCCTCCCGGTGCGCGGCCAGAACACCAAGACCAACGCGCGCACCCGCAAGGGCCCCAAGCGGATGCAGGTCGCCGGTAAGAAGAAGGCGGCCAAGAAATGAGCCCAGCTCCTCGCAGACCTCAGCGCGGCCGTCGCCGCGTGCGCAAGAACATCCCCGTGGGGCAGGCGCACATCAAGACTTCATTCAACAATACGATCGTCTCGCTGACCGACCGCGAGGGCAACGTGATCGCGTGGGAGTCCGCCGGCGGCGCGGGCTTCAAGGGCTCGCGCAAGTCGACCCCGTTCGCCGCCCAGGTGACGGCCGACGCGGCCGCCCGCAAGGGCATCGAGCACGGCCTGCAGAAGGTCGAGGTGTTCGTCAAGGGCCCCGGCTCCGGCCGCGAGACGGCGATCCGATCGCTGCAGACCGCGGGCCTGGAGGTCACGGGCGTCAAGGACGTCACGCCCCAGGCGCACAACGGCTGCCGTCCCAGAAAGCGTAGGCGCGTCTGATGGCCAGAGATACCTCCCCTCAGTGCAAGCAGTGCCGCCGCGAGGGACAGAAGCTGTTCCTCAAGGGTGAGCGGTGCCTGACCGACAAGTGCGGCGTCGAGCGGCGGGGTTACCCGCCCGGCGACCACGGCCGTGGACGCCAGAAGCAGAGCGAGTACCGCGTGCAGCTGCGTGAGAAGCAGAAGGCCAAGCGCTACTACGGCGTGCTCGAGAACCAGTTCCGGATCTATTACCAGAAGGCATCCCGCCAGCAGGGCGTGACTGGTGAGAACCTGCTCCGGATGCTCGAGTGCCGGTTCGACAACGTGCTCGTCCGCCTCGGCTTCGCCGCCTCGCGGCGCCAGGCGCGCCAGCTGATCCTGCACGGCCACTGGACGGTCAACGGCCGTCGCGTGAACATCCCCAGCTATCAGCTGCGGGACAGCGACGTGATCGCGATCCACAACCGCTCGACGGCCGGTCAGGTGATCCGGGACGCCACCGAGCTGACCGGACAGGTGCCGGCGTGGCTGCAGGCGGACCACGATTCGCTCACCGCGAAGGTGCTGCGCAAGCCCGAGCGGAGAGAGATCGCCGCTCCGGTGCAGGAGCAGCTCATCGTCGAGCTGTACTCGAAGTAAGCGAAAGATCTTCAAGCCGCGCCGGCCGGAGGCTGCGCGTGGCATCTGAATCCGCCGCTGAGGCGGCCAGGAACCCACGACGTTAGGACCCCGATGCTTGACTTCCAAGTCCCCCGAATCTCCAGCGAATCAGTCGACGATACCCGCGGCTCGTTCACGATCGAGCCGCTGGATCGCGGGTTCGGCTACACGTTCGGCAACTCGCTGCGACGCGTGCTGCTCTCCTCGCTGGCGGGCGCCGCAGTGACGAGCGTCCGGATCGAGGGCGTGGCGCACGAGTTCTCGACGATCCGTGGCGTCAAGGAGGACGTCACCGACATCGTGCTCAACCTCAAGGGCGTGGTCTGCCGGATGCACTCCGACGCCACCGAGATCGAGGCGCCCCTGGTGGTCACGGGTCCTGGGGAGATCACCGCCAAGGACATCGACCTGCCCTCGGGCGTGGAGATCCTCAACCCGGACGCGCACATCGCCACGCTCGAGAAGAAGACCAAGCTTGAGGTCTACCTGACGATCGGACGCGGCCGCGGTTACCGGCCGGCCGAGGAGAACAAGTCCCCGGATCAGCCGATCGGTGTGATCCCGATCGACTCGATCTTCTCGCCGGTGCGGCGGGTTGCCTACAACGTCGAGCAGGCCCGCGTCGGGCAGAAGACGGACTTCGACAAGCTCACGCTCGACATCGAGACCGACGGCTCGATCGACCCGCACGCCGCGCTGCGCGAGGCGGCGGAGATTCTGATCTCGCAGCTGGCCATCTTCACCGACGCCGATCGCGTCGTCGAGCTGCGCGAGGTCGGCACGCCGGGGGCGCTCGATGCCGGGCTGGTCGGCGCCGGCCAGGTCGGCGCCAACAACCGCCCGCCCAACGCCATGGACGACATCCTGATCGAGGAGCTCGAACTCGGGGTGCGGTCCTACAACTGCCTCAAGCGCGCCGGCATCCAGACAGTCGGCGATCTGGTCTCCAAGACCGAGGGTGAGCTCAACGCGATTCCGAACTTCGGCAAGAAGTCGATCGATGAGGTCATCGAGACCCTGCACGCACGCGGACTCGCTTTGCGCGACGATTAGCGAGAGGAGCCCGTCCGCCCATGCGTCATCAGCGTCAGCGATATCAGCTCAGCCGCACCGCCTCGCACCGCAAGGCGTTGCTGATGAACCTGTCCAAAGAGGTGATCGAGCACGAGCGGATCCAGACCACCGAGGCCAAGGCCAAGGCGGTCAAGCCCGAGGTGGAGAAGCTGATCACGCTCGCCAAGCGCGGCGATCTGCACGCTCGGCGCCAGGCGCTGTCGGCGCTCGGCCAGGACAAGTTCACGGTCTACAAGCTATTCGAGGAGATCGCGCCGCGTTACGTGGCCCGCTCTGGCGGCTACACGCGGATCCTGAAGCTGGGGCCGCGCCGCTCGGACTCCACCGAGATGGTCCTGCTCGAGCTGGTCTGAGGGCCGGACGGCGTTGCCTGCGGCGAGCGCGGGGCACGTGAGCAGCGGTATCTGCGACTGACGTGCCCCCGGTCCGGTCTGGCGCCACGGCACGCCTGCTGATCGAGTACGTCGGGACCGACTTCGCCGGCTGGGCGCGCCAGCCCGGGCAGCGGACGGTGCAGGAGGAGCTCGAGCGAGCGCTGGCGACGGCGCTGCGGCGCGATGCGGTCGGACTGACGGTCGCCGGGCGCACCGATGCGGGCGTCCACGCCTGGGGTCAGGTGGCCAGCCACGCGGGGGAGGCCGCACCCGCCGCCGCGCTCAACGCGCTGTTGCCGGCGGACGTCGCGGTGATCGCGTCCGTCGCGGCCGAGCCGGGCTTTGACGCCCGGCGCGACGCCACCAGCCGCGCCTACTGCTACAGGCTGTTGACGCGCCCGGCCCGGAGCGCGCACGAGCACGGCCGGGCGCTGCACTGGACGCGGCCGGTCGAGCTCGACGCGCTCGAGGCCTGCGCGGCTGCGCTGGTGGGCAGGCACGACTTCACCGCGTTCACGCCCGCCGAGACCTACCACGTCCGCTTCTCGCGCCAGATCAGGTCGGCCCGCTGGCGGCGAGCCGGCCCCGACGTGCTCGAGTTCTGGATCGAGGCCGACTCGTTCATGCGGCACATGAACCGGGTGCTGGTCGGGACCATGCTCGAGGTGGCCGGCGCCAGACGCTCGCCGGAGAGCTTCCGCGCTCTGCTCGAGGGCCGGCCGCGGAGCGAAGCCGGGCCGACCGCACCGCCGTGCGGCCTGTACCTCGCCGGAATCGGATACGGCGCCACCGCCGTTCCCGCTTGCGCCCCGAGCCAACCCGCATCTGGACGAATGTTCGATGTTGCGTAGAGTGATCAAACCGTACTATTCCGCTACAAGAGGGGCGCAGGCGCGATCGGGGTGACCGCGGCCCGAGCGGTGAGGACTTCACCACTCGGGCCGCGGTGGGCGCCTTGGTTCGGGGGAAGGGGCCGAGATCGCCCGGGGCGCCCCAGGGGGGGCGATCTCGTTTCGTTCTCATACCGCCTCCCCGGGCCATAGCATTGGTGCTCGGTGCGAGTTCTCCTCACCAATGACGACGGGATCGAGGCAGCGGGACTGCAGGCACTGCGCCGTGCGCTCGTGGGAGTGCCATCGGTGCAACTGGCGGTGATCGCGCCCGACGGCAACCGGTCGGCGATGGCCCGGTCGATCACGACCCGCCGGCCCCTTTGGGTCAAGGAGGTCGACTTCGGCGACGGCACCGTCGGGTACGCCACCGACGGCACCCCTGTCGACTGCGTCCGGCTGGCCAACCTCGGTCTGATCGAGGGCTTCCAGGCCGAGCTGGTGGTCTCGGGGATCAACCACGGCTCGAACCTCGGCGACGACATCACCTATTCGGGGACGGTGGCGGCGGCACTCGAGGCGATCGTCCTGGGGTTGCCGGGGATCGCCGTCTCGCAGCAGTCGAGCTCCCTCGAGCTCGACTTTCGAACCGGCTCGGGCTTCGACTTCGAGGTCGCCGCATCATTCACCGCGCGGCTGGTGGCGGAGCTCGAGAGCGTGCCCTTGCCCGACGGGACACTGCTCAACATCAACGTTCCCGGCTCTGCTCCCGAAGGCGTGTCGGTGGCGCGGCTCGGCAAGCGCATCTACCGTGATGAGCTGTCGCTGGTGGATGAGGACCCCACTCCCCCCGGCGGCCGCCGGCTCTACCGGATCTATGGCGACGCCAGCTTCGAACGCGATGAGACCGGGACCGACCTCGCCGCCGTGGCCGCCGGTCGGATCGCGGTCACGCCGATTCATTTCGATCTCACCGACCGTGACGGTCTCGACGCCCTGCAACGCTACGACCTGGCACGGCTGATAGCGCCCGCTGCAGAGGAGGTGGCCGCGCCGGCTGTCGACGAGGTGGCCGAGTCGTGAGCGCGGCCGCCGGGCAGGACCCGCAGCCGGATCCGGGCGAGCGCGCCGCCGAGCTTCGCCGGCAGCTCGAGCATCACGGCTACCGGTACTACGTACTCGACGACCCCGAGATCGGCGACGAGCAGTACGACGCGCTGCTCGACGAGCTGCGCCGGATCGAGGCCGAGCACCCGGAGCTCGTGACGCCGGACTCGCCGACGCAGCGGGTGGGTGGCGAGCCGGTCTCAGACCTGGTCAAGGTCCGTCACCCCGAGCCGATGCTGTCGCTGGCCAACGCCCGCTCCGCCGAGGAGCTGCGGGCCTGGATCCAGCGGATGCGCAACCACCTGGCGCGGGAGGGGATCGAGGACCCGGACTTCGAGTTCGTGGCCGAGCCGAAGATCGACGGACTGGCGATCTCGCTGATCTATCGAAACGGGGTGTTCGAGCGCGGCGCGACCCGCGGCAATGGGGAGATAGGCGAGGACGTGACCCACAACCTGCGGACGATCGCATCGATCCCGATGCGCCTGGACATCGAGGATCCGCCGGCACTGGTCGAGGTCCGCGGCGAGGTCTACATGTCGCTGCCGGACTTCGCGGCGCTGAACGAGCGCCGCGCCGAGGCGGGACTGTCGACGTTCATGAATCCGCGCAACTCCGCCGCGGGGACGATCCGTCAGCTCGACCCGAAGCTGACCGCCGAGCGCCCGCTGTCACTGTGGTGCTACGCGATCGGCGTCACCGACGGGCTCAGCTTCGATGCGCACTGGGACGCGCTCGAGTGGTTGAGCGCCCACCGGTTCCCGGTCAATCCCGACGTCAAGAAGCTGCACACCGACGAGGAGGTCGTGGCTCAGTGCGAGTCGTGGGAGCGCCGGCGCGGCTCGCTCGACTTCGAGATCGACGGCGTCGTGGTCAAGGTCAACCAGTTCGCCCTGCAGCGCCGCCTGGGGGTCGTCGGCCGCGACCCCCGGTGGGCGATCGCGTGGAAGTTCCCGCCGACGACGGCGGTGACGCGACTCAACGAGATCCGCTGGAACCCCGGCAAGTTCGGCGACCTGCACCCCTACGCCATGCTCGAGCCGGTGCACGTGGCGGGGGTGACGATCAAGCTGGCCACGCTGCACAACGAGGAGGACCTGGCCCGCAAGGACATCCGCCCCGGCGAGGACGTGATCGTGCTGCGCGCGGGGGACGTCATCCCTCAGGTCCTCTCACCTGCTCCGCACGTGGCCGAGCACAGCGACCGACCGCCGCCGCCCCGGCCGCCCGAGCGCTGCCCGGTGTGTGACACGCCCACGATCAAGCCCGAGGGGTCGGTCTTCACCCGCTGCCCCAACCGCGATTGTCCCGGGCGGCGCTGGCAGCTTCTCACCCACTACGAGACAGCGCTGGACATCGACGGGCTCGGGGAGAAGCAGGTGAGTCTGTTCATGGAGCTCGGCTGGGTCCACACGGCGGCCGACTTCTACGACCTCACCGTCGAGCAGATCGCCGAGCTCAACGGTTTCGGACAGGTTTCGGCCGAGAAGCTCGTGGCCGCCATCGAAGCCTCCAAGCGCCAGCCCTTCGGACGCGTTCTGGTGGCGATCGGGATCGAGGAGGTCGGTGGGGTGACCGGCCGCAACCTCGCCCAGCAGTTCCGCTCCATCGACGCGCTGCTCGCCGCCGACATCGAGGCGATCGAGGCCACCCCCGGGGTCGGCCCCAAGATGGCGGCGATCATCCACGAGCAGCTGCACGATCCCTTGATGGTCAAGCTGATCGAGGACCTGCGCGAGCGGGGCCTGCAGTTCGAGCAGGAGGGCCCCCCGCCCGGCGACGGACCGCTTGCCGGCAAGACGCTGGTCCTCACCGGCACGCTTCCTGATTTGACGCGAGAGCAGGCGACCGAGCGCATCATCGCCGCAGGTGGCCGGGTCACCGGCTCGGTGTCGCGCAAGACCGACTACGTGGTGGCCGGCGAGGCAGCGGGCTCCAAGCTGGCCCAGGCCGAGCGGCTCGGGGTGCCGGTGCTCGACGAGGTGGGGCTGCTAAAGCTGCTGGGGTAGGCGGCGGTTTCCGCTGGGCTTCGGCGGGGGCGGCGCCGGGCGGGACGTTCGGGGGCGTCGCGAACGACGGCTGGGGAGGGAGGAGTTCGTGGCCTGGAGGCCCGGATCGGGCGGCGCGGACCGTCAGGCCCATCGTCGTGGTCGCAAAGGGTTGTATATGACCCTTTTGCGACCGACCCCCCGCCAGGGCCGGCAACTCTCCCTCTTCCTCGCCGCTGTTTGCGTTCGCGCGCCGTGGCGCGTCTCTCGGAGGCCGGAGGCGGCGACTCGCCTCGGCGCGCGCGGGCTCACCCGTTGTAGCGGGCGATCGCCACCTGCATCGCGTCCTGGATCGGGTGCGCGTAGTCGGGGTAGATACCGTTCATCATGATCGCGTAGGCGAGCGTGTGCCCGTCCTGGGCGTGGCAGTAGCCGACGACGTTGGAGACGTCATGCAGGGTGCCGGTCTTACCGCGGCAGCGTCCCTGGGCGTAGGTGCCGCGCATCTCGTTGACCAGCGTTCCCGTCCGGCCGGCGACGGCGAGCGAGTTGGTGAACGGTTGGTCGGAGGCCTGCTGACGGAGCAGGCTGACGACATCGAATGGCGTCGTGCGGTCGTAGCGCGAGAGGCCGGACCCGTCGTCGAGTCGGGGATGCAGGCCGAAGTTCCGAGCGATCTCGGACCGCACCACGGCGGCTCCGGCGGAGGTGCTGCCCCCGGCTCCGTAACGGGCTCCGAGATCCTTGAGCAACATCTCGGCGAAGAAGTTGTCCGACGGTGTGTTGGTGAGGGCGATCAGGGTCGAGACCGGCGGCGAGGGAACCTCGGCCAGCGTGGTGGCGGCGGGCGGGGTGGGGCCCGCGCTGACCTTGGTGTCGTGCGGTACGTGGATCCCGGCCGTCTTGAGCGCGGTCAGGAGCTGCTGTCCGGCCTGCTGCGCCGGATGCAGCCAGTAGACGGTGCCGCTGCTATCCGTCCAACCCCGGTCATACGAGAGCCCGCTCAGCTCCCCCTCGACGTCGATCGAGGGGCGATAGCCCGTGGCCGGCGTGCCGCGCCGGGAATCAAGAAAGGACTCGTCGGCGACGATGTTGCCGTCGAAGCTGTCGATCCCGGTGGCCGACTCCAGGTTGGAGACCAGGCTCTGGATGGTGGCTCCGGTGCCGTAGTTGGCACGGTCGAAGCTGTCTGAGCCGAACGTGGGATCACCACCCCCCTTGAGATAAAGGGTGCCGGTGAAGGCCCCGCCGGTCTGGGCCCCGACGGCCATCACCGAGGTGTTCAGAGTGCCGGAGGCACCGAACTCCAACAGGGCCGTCGACGTCGTGTAGAGCTTCTCCACCGAGGCCGGGAGCCGCCCCGTCCGGGCGTTGTGCGAGTAGAGCGTCTGCCCGGTCGTGAGGTCCTCGACGTAGGCGCCGCTGTAGCTGCCGGCTGCGCGCATGCCGGCGTTCAGGGCTCGGCTGAGGGTGCGCTGCGGCGAGCTCGCCGCGCGCGCGACCGGCGCCATGCCGAGGATGGCGACCCACGCGACCAGCCCCAGCGTGCGCGCGAGCGGAGCGGGAAGGGCTCTCATCTGCAGACATGTAACCGCTGAGAGCGGCGAAAGCTGCGGTGTCCGCGGGCGCCGACCCCTAAGATTGGTTTAAGAATGGGCAAGGTCGTCAAGCTCGACGCCGCTGCGACGGATCGCACGGCGGCGTCCCGGGGCACCGGCACTCGGCGCCAGCAGCGCTCCAAGACCGCGCTGGTCCTGGGCGGCGGTGGCCTGACCGGCGGTGTCTACGAGATGGGGGCACTGCGGGCGCTGGACCTGCTGTCGGTCAACCGGACAGTCAACGAGTTCGACGTCTACGTCGGCACGAGCGCCGGATCGTTCGTCGCCGCGTCGGTCGCCAACGGGGTCACCCCCGAGGAGATGATGCGGGTGATCGTCCAGCAGGTGCCGACCCCGTTCCCGGACGCACGGGTCAGCTCGCTGCTGAAGCCCAACTACAGGGAGTTCCTCACGCGCGGGGTGATGTTCCCACTGCGCCTGGCCCAGCTGCTTCGCACCCTGGCGCGCGACGTGGGCCAGATCTCGGCGGTCGACATCGCGCTGGGTCTGGCCGAAGCGCTGCCGACCGGCCTGTACTCCGGGGAGGGCATCGAGCGCTACGTTCGGCGGATCCTGTCGGATCCAGATCGCAGCGACGACTTCCGCATGCTACGCAGCGAGCTGTACCTGGTCGGGACCGATCTGGATACCTGCGAGCGGATCGTGTTCGGATCCGAGGGCTGGGACGACATCCCGATCTCCAAGGCGGTCAGCGCGTCGAGCGCGTTGCCGATGATCTACAAGCCAGTCAAGGTCAGAGACCGGGAGATCGTCGACGGCGGGCTGGTGTCGACGACCAATCTCGACATCGCCGTCGAGGCGGGCGCGAAGTTCATCGTGGTCGTCAACCCGCTCGTTCCCTACATCAACACGTTCGAGAAGCGGATCCCGACCCTGACCGGGCTTCGTCCCCGCCGCGTGTCCGACATGGGCTTCCCCCAGATCGGGTATCAGGCCTTCAAGATGCTGGCCCACCAGCGTCTGCACGAGCTCGCCAAGCGCTGGGAGGATCGCTACCCGGGGGTCGACATCATCCTGATCGAGCCCGACACCAGCGACGAGCTGATGTTCCAGACCAACATCATGAACTTCACCTCGCGAGTCGATGTCGCGCGCCACGGCTTCCAGTCGGTGACGCTGAAGCTCGCCCACGACTACCCCAGGTTCAAGCGGATCTGCGCGCGTCATGGAATCGAGATCTCCGCCACCCGGGTGCGAAAGGTGGTCAAGCACTTCGACGCAGAGCGCGAGTCTACGCGGGCCTGGCGGAAGATCCTGGAGCAGACCACCTCGACGCTGCTGCGTCAGTCGGCACAGCAGTAGCGCCCCGGCCGAGCTCGGCAGGCCGCGGGGGAGGGGATAGGTGAGCCGCGAAGCGCGGCGGAGGGAGACTGGTCTACGCCGCGGACTGCGGCTGGGCCTGCTGGTAGCTCGGGATCTCGCGAAGGCTGGAGAGGAAGAGCGTCTTGTCGATTCGACCGTTGAAGATCGGGACGCCCAACTCGACGCATTTGACGATCACATCACGCCTATCAAGTCCGGCTTCGTGCGCGAGCTCGGTGGGCGTCAGGTGGTTGGCCATCGGTTATCTCTCCTTTGCCGTTTACTACATGGCCACAAGTATGGCGCGTCCTCCGGATGGAGGCAACCGGTCAAATGGTGGATTTTCAGCCTGACGGGACGGTGCTGACGCGTCTGCTGCAGGTTTCTTCGCGAGAACAAGAGGCTCGACAAATCCTCGAATAAACGTTATGGTTCACTGAAGAGCGGGTAGGGAAGAAGAACCGTCCATCAGAAGAGGTCAAATGGCACTGACGCTGAGCTTGGCCCCATACACGCCGTCAAGCAGTGAGCCGGAGTTGGTCGCTGCTGCGCGGGATGGGAGCGATCGCGCCTTCGAGGAGCTGTACTCGCGCTACCGCGAGCGCATCGCTGCGTTCATCCTCTCCAAGGTTCACGACCACGGGCGCGCGGAGGACATCGCACAGGAGGTCTTCATGTCGGCCCTGCGCCGGCTGCGCGCGACCGAGCAGGAGATCGCCTTCAAGCCCTGGCTCTACGAGATTGCCAAGAACGCCTGCATCGACGAGTTCCGGCGTTCCCGTCGCGCCCGCGAGGTGTCGCTGGACGCCGACGAGGAGCTGTCGGGCGGTCGCCGGGGCCTGCTCTCAGTGGCTCCCACGCCGCCCGCCGCCGCCGAGAGCAAGCAGCAGATCATCGACCTCCAGGGCGCGTTCAGCGGCCTGTCGGAGAGCCAGCACCAGCTGCTGGTGATGCGCGAGTTCGAGGGTCTCTCGTATGGCGCGATCGGGGAGCGCACAGGCATGTCGCGTCAGATGGTCGAGAGCACCCTGTTCAGGGCTCGGCGCAAGCTCAGCGAGGAATACGACGAGCTCGCCAGCGGCCGCCGCTGCGAGCAGATCCAGGCAATGATCGGCGACGGACGCGCTGTGTCCGCGCGCTCGGTCGGGATCCGTGAGCGTCGCCGCCTCACGCGCCACCTGGCCCATTGCCAGGCCTGCCGGCGCGTAGCTCGTCTGGCCGGGGTCGATGAGACGCTGGTCAAGCCGATCGGCATCGCCGCGAAGATCGCGGCATTCCTTCCGTTCCCCATCTGGCGCTGGCCCTGGGGCCGCGGCGCCGGCAGGTCGGCAGCCGGCAAGTCGGCAGCCGCCAAGGGGGCGGCACACGCCTCAGGCGCCGGCTCGCTGCAGTCGGTCGCCGGCATCGCCGCGCCGGCGGCGTCCTCGATCGGGATCGGCCAGGCCGCCGCGACGGTGGCCGCGCTCGCGATCGCGGGAGCGGGCGGCGGCATGGTGACCGGCCTGTGGACAGGCCACCACGTTGGCGCTCCCCGTGCCGCCGGCGCAGCGACGCATTTCGGTGCGGCTCCGGCGACGCGTGCCTCTCACGTGGTTCCCGCGACCGTGGCCGGTGGGCTCGCCGGCTCCGCGGCGTCCCGCGCCCGTGGCGCCGCATCGCATGGCGCTGCGCCGCGCCTGCACCGGTTCTCCGGCGTTGCGGCCTCCCATACCGCGCCTCCCGCCGCGCCGCGCAGCCCGTCGCGCAATCCTGGACCGGCCCGGCCCCGGACGTCGAGCTCTCCGAGCAAGGGCACCGGGACTTCGCGGACCGTTACCGGCACTGCCCGGACCACGGTCACCGGCGCCGACAGGAAGGTCGACAAGGTCCTCGCGGGGAGTAAGAGCACGGTCAACAAGGTCGTCGCGAGCACAACGGGCACTGTGAAGAAGGTCGTCACCGGCGCCACGGGCACGATGAACAAGGTCGTCTCCGGTGCCACCGGCGCGGTCAATGGCGCCGTCTCCGGGGCGTCCGTGGCCGTCGGGAAGGTCCTGCCCGGAACCGACGGCGCCGTCGATAAGGTGGTGTCCGGCGCCACGCAGGCAACCGATGGTGCCCAAAATGCGGTGACGGGCGCCTCCCGTGCCCTCGGGAGCAGCGCTCAGCAGGCGACCTCGGCCACTTCAAAGCTCAGCTCGGATCTGCTCGGTAGCTGATCAGCCAGCGCGGCTCGCTCAGGCCTGACACCGTGCGGATCGGGCAAGCCCCGCCGGCCGCTGGTCCCCGGTCCGCGGAAGCGCGCACTGCTGTGGGATACTGGACTTCATCGGGGCGTGGCGCAGCCTGGTAGCGCGCACCGTTCGGGTCGGTGAGGTCCCCGGTTCAAATCCGGGCGCCCCGATTTAGGAAAGCCCTGCCCCGGTGGGGCTTTCTCCTTCTCAGGAGTCGGTCGCGCGATGGGCGGGTTGGTCCGCAGCAGGCTCTCGCTGCCCATTCGCTGCCCAAACGTGGCCCTGGACGAGCGCTTTGAGCCGCTCGCGCTCCTCCTCGCTGCGGCGCATCGTGTGGGAGTAGACCCGCAGCGTGAAGGCCGGATCTGTGTGCCCGAGCTGCTGCATCACGTACGTCGGGTCCTTGCCGATCGCCACCAGGATCGACGCGAACGTGTGCCTCAGCTTGTGCGGGGTGATGCCGAGCGGGAGTGGATGCAGGCCCCGCTCCTCGACCAGCCGATTGGCGTGGATCATCACGGCGTCGACGACGTCCTGGCGCAGGTTGTGCCGCGACCGCGGCTTGCCGCTCGAGGTCACGAACACGGGGTCGTTCGGTCCGGTGCACGCGCTCGCGGCCTTGTGCTCGGTGAGAATCTCCCGCAGGAGCGGCAGCATGTCCACCTCGCGCATGCCGGCGTCGGTCTTGTCGCGCCCGACCTCGAACCGCCCGTTGGCGAGGTCCACGTCGCGCCACACCATCGCGCCGGTTGCCGAGGCACGGCCGCCGCCCAGTAGCAGCGTGGCGATCGCTGCCCGTCGGCCTGTGGTCTGTACGGGCTGGCGCTGCTTCCAGGTGCGGCCACGGCGGTCCCGTAGGTCCAGCACGGCGTCGCCGCGGTCGAGCTCGCCGGCGGCCTCGAGCACGATCGCGATCTGCTCGGCGCTGTCCAGGTGCACCGGGCGCGCCTTGGAGACCTTCAGGCGGCGGCGCTTGCCGATCGCCGGATTACTCGTGATGTGGCCGTGGTCACCGTGCGGCGTATCTGCTGGCGAGTGGCCGCGCACAGCCGTGGGAGATCCTCGCGGTGACGTTCAGCGTTCGCGCCGCCTCAGAGCTGCGGCTGCGGCTCGCCGACCTGCTCGGCGAGACCGTCGCGCGTGCGGTTATGGCGGCGACGTTCCATTCGGTGTGCGCGCGGCTGTTGCGCGAGCACGCGAGCGTGTTCGGGCGCACCGAGCGCTACACGATCTACGACCAGGGGGACATGCGCCGGGTAATCGACTGGCTGCTCTCAGACGCCGAACGCGGGGACATTCAACGGGCTCTTGCCGACTACGGGCAGCCCGCGAGCGCCGAAGTGCTCGCCGAGATCTCGCGCGCCAAGAACGCGCTCCTGTCCCCGGACGCATACGAGCGCTCCACCTCACATCCGGGCGCACCGCTGATCGCCGCGGTGTGGCGCGAAAGCGAGACCGAGCTGCGGCGCTGCAACGCGTTTCAGTTCGACGACCTCCTCGCCTGCGCGGTCAGGCTGCTTTCAGAGCATCCGCACCGGCTCGCGTGGCTGCGGCAGCGGTGGCGATGGCTGCTGGCCGACGAGTTCCAGGACACCAGCCACGCGCAGGCGACGCTCGTTGACCTGCTCGCCGGCCCGGACGGGAACTTGTGCGTGTGCGGCGATGACGACCAGCTGATCCATGGCTGGCGGCACGCCGACCCTCGGCACATCCTGTGCTTTCACGAACGGCATCCGAGCCGGGCGCAGATCGTGCTCGGGCGGAACTTCCGCTCGCGCGCGGAGATCCTCGAGGCGGCCGTCCGCTGCGTGAGCCACAACGAGCGCCGCGCCGGGAAGGCGCTGATCGCGATGCGCGGCTCCGGGGGCCAGGTTCGTGTCAGGGCGTTTCAGAACGAGTACGCTGAGGCGAACTGGGTCGCCGCCCAGATCGCGGACGCGCTCGCGGGCGGCACGCCGCCGGCCGAGATCCTCGCGCTCGCGCGGACCGGGTACGCGACCGAGCCGCTGCAGCGAGCGCTCGCGCACGCCGGGATCCCGCACCGCGTGCTCGGCTCACTCGGGCTGTACGAGCGCACCGAGGTCCGCGACGCGCTCGCGTACCTCACGCTGATCCAGAACCCGCTCGACGCGCAGGCGTACCGCCGCGCGATCGGCTCGCCTCGGCGCGGGATCGGTGCCGCGACCGTCACGAAGCTCGTCGCCTGGGCGCGCGAACATCACCGCGGAGACCTGATCGCTGCCAGCGCCCGCGCCGGCGAGCACGACGGCATCCGCACCCAAGCCGCGCGCATGCGGATGGTCGAGTTCGGCGCGGCGCTCGAGCAGGTCCGCACCGAGCTAGCCGCCGGACGATCGACCGGCCACATCGTGATCGCGGCCGTGACCATGCCGGGCGGGCTGGTCCGCCACTACCAGCATGAGCGCGACCACACCCCGGACCCCGACCGCCGCCGCGACGCCGAACGGGTGCTCGAGGACCTCCGCTCGCTGTGCCGCGCCGCGCAGGCCCACGACGAGCACGACGAGGACGCGACGCTCACCGGGTTCCTCGAGCAGGCGGCCGGCCTTCACTCCCAGGAGGTCGACGCCGCCAGCGACCGGAGGATCACCGTGTCGACGATCCATCGCGCCAAAGGCACGGAGGCGCAGGCGGTGGCCTTGCTCGGCTGTGAGGAGGAGCTACTGCCCTCGTGGCGGTCGATCTCCTCACCGGACCCGGAGCGGCTGGCGGAGGAGCGCCGGCTGTTCTACGTCGCCGCCACGCGCGCCAAAGACCGGCTGCTGATCACCCACGTCGCCGAGCGCGGCCGTCGCCCGACCGGCGGCCCCTCCCGGTTCCTCACCGAGGCCGGGCTGCAGCAGATGCCGAGCTCACTGGCCGCCTGAAGCGGTCAGACCACACCGCCGGCCGACGCGCCGCACCAGTGCGCGTCCGCGACCGGCCCGCTGCACACCAACTCTCAAAGGAGACTCATGTCCAACCACTCGCACACCCCGGCGAACCCGCCCGCACGCACACACGCCGAGGCGGCCGCCCTGTTCCGCCGGCCGTTCGCGCCGGGCGCGATCGGCTTCCGCGCCATGACGAAGGTGCCGTACAACGGCCAGCCGTACGCCGGCGCGCAGGTCGCCGCCTACCTCGGCGCCCAGTCGGTGATCCAGCGGCTGAACGCGGTCGTGCCCGGCCGCTGGCGCCAGCAATTCCAGTCGATCCCCGCCGAGTTCGTCCCCGCCGGCACGCGCCGCGTCTATCTCGCCTGCCGGCTGATCGTGACCCTCCCGGTCGAGGAGGGCGGTCCCGACGTCGAGGCCGTCTTTGAGGACCTCGGCGAGATGGATCCCGGCTCGTTCGCCGGGCTGAAGGCGCTCTACTCCGACGCGCGCAAGCGCGCCGCCGTCGCCGCCGGGATCGGCGCCTACCTGTACACCTCGCTCGAAGCGGTCGTGCTGCCGATCGGCCCGCACGCGAAGCAGGTGCAGGCGATCCGCCGCCAGGGCAAGAGCGACTTGCTCGTGCTCTCCCCGGAGACCGAGCAGTGGCTGCGCCACGGCTACCAGACCCGGATGAGCACCGAGGCGGTCCGTCGCGACCTCGGCGAGATCCTCGCCCACGGCGAGCCCGAGAACGGGATCGGCCAGGGCGAGGTCGCCGACCAAGCCGCCCAGCCAACCCCCGAGGCGCCAGCCGCCGAGCCAGCCAGCCCGGCGACGAACGGGCACGGCGAGGTCGTCACCGTCGACTTCGGCGACCTCGGACCGGCGGCCGCGTGATGAGCCCCCAACAGCTCACCCCCGCACCGGCGGACACCGGCGGAACCGCCGTCCCGCCGATCCCGAGCGCGGCGCAGCTCGCGGCCCGCATCCAGATCCCGCGGCGCCTCCCACCGCGCTACGACGGCCAGCCGCTCCAGCACCTCTCGCACTCGAGCTACAACCGCTTCGTCCTCTGCCCCGAGGACTGGCGCCGGCGCTACATGCTCGGCGAGAAGACCGCGCCGAGCGGAGCGATGTTCCTCGGCCGCCAGGTCGACGACGCGATCACGCTCTACTACCGGCACATCCTCGACCACGGCGAGCGCCTCTCCGCTCGACCAGGTCAAGGACGCGTTCTGGGACGGCTGGAAAGCCGCCGCGGAGGCCGAGCGCGAGCAACTCGGGATCGCCTGGGAGACCGACCTGCGCGAGGACAGCGCGTTCAAGCTCGGCCTCGACGCGGTCGAGCTCACCTTCAGCGAGCTGATCCCGCACCTCGGCGAGCCGGTCGCCGTCCAGCGAAAGGTCGAGTACACGCTCGCGCCCGGGCTCGAGTGGAGCGTGCTGTGCTACCTCGACCTCGAGACCCGGCGGCCCGACGCCGGCGCGCTGCTGCCGGCTGTCGTCGACTACAAGGTCAAGACCACGCCGCTGAGCCAGTACAAGGCCGACCACGACTTCCAGCCCGCCGTCTACCTCGCCGGGCGCTGGCTGGAGGGCGATCCCGGCCGCGCGAGTTCTGCTTCGCCCAGATCGCCAAGCCCGGCCCGCGCCGCAAACAGATCGGCGCATCGCTCGTGACCACCAGCAGATCGGCCGGGCAGCTGCGCGGCGCGCTCGTCCGCATCGCGCAAGTCGCTCGACAGATCGTCGCCTGCTACGAGCGGTTCGGCCCCGACGAGCCCTGGGGATTTGCCGACCCGGGCGGCTGGAAGTGCAGCGAGCGCTACTGCGACGCGTG
>CAWCZI010000004.1:0-92719 GCA_963799995.1 uncultured Solirubrobacterales bacterium
ACGCGTGGTCTACCTGCCCGGGTGGGGCCGGGCTCTGATCTCCCGCGATCATCGGTAGCGGGGCTCAGGGCGGAGCTCGACCCGTCGGTCTCGCACAATGCGGTGGTGGCAATCGATGAGGCGCAAGCGCTCGCGCAGATCGCGGCTCGCCGCGCTGCCGGTGGCGCGTTCGACGGACCGGAGCTGACCCGGCGGATCGACGATCTCGGCGATATGCGGCTCAACGCGGAGGCCCGGCACAACGCATTCGGGGAGCTGTACGCCGCGTTCACGCCGAGCGGCTTCCTGTTCGTGCCGTTCCCGAACGACTGCGCGATCACGGTCGCGGGACATCGCGTGTCGCTCAAGGCGGTGATCGTGGACGACCGGATCGGCCAGGTCGTCGCCGAGATCACGCGGGACGTGCTGTTGGATCAGCGGGCCGTGGTCCATGAGCTGCTGAAGGTCCAGGACGTGTACCGCGGCGTGGCGCTCAGCTACGTGCTGCTCAACCAGGCGTTCCCTCTGTACCGGCAGATCGGCCTCGACCGGGTGCTCGTCCACGCGGCGATGGAGACCGGGCGCTGGCATTGGGCCCGGCTGGGCTTCGACTTCCTGGAGCCCGACGATCGCACGATCGTGATGGCGTGGGCGCTCGCGGCCCTCGGTGGGCTGGGCAAGGCCGCAATGGACCCGAACGCGCCGGCCCGGCGCCTCGCCCAGCTGGGGTCCGGGTCGCCACAGGAGACCACGAGCATGGAGCAGGTGCGCGTCGCTGTTCAGGCACAGGTCACGGCGTGGGGAGCGGACCCGGCGATGAAGCCGAACGTCGATGCGATGGTCGCCGAATGGGACCGGCGCTCCCGGGCCGAGACGGGCGGTCAGTTCGACATGCTCGATGCGGATCGAGTGCGGGTCATCGCCGCTCGCAACCGGCTGCAGCCGAGCGACCAGATCGCGCTCGGCAAGGCGATCATGCTGACTGGGCCGGATTGGTGGGGTGCGTTCGACCTGCACGACCAGGCGACGGCGGACGCGTTCGATCGCGAGTTCAGCCGCCGCTTCTCCCGCCGATCATAGATGGTGGGAGAAGCCACCACTGGTGGTACAATGCACCATAAGGAAAGGAGGAACGTGAAACGCGAGCTTGACATCGACGCCCTGTACGGGGCCCTGGAGTCAAAGAAGGAGGAGGCCGGCATCAGCTGGCGGACACTGGCGAGCGAGCTAGAGCTACCCGACCACACCGTGTTCACGCGGATGTCGCGCGGGCAGGTCCCGGACGCAGCGACGCTCCTGTCGCTGGCCGGGTGGCTGGGTGTCCCACTGGAGACGTTCGCCCGCGGTGAGGTCGCCGCGCTCGACACGCGCCAGGAGACGCTCGAGTCGATCCGGACGTTCCTGCGCGCCGACAAGGCGCTCAGCCCGGAGAGCGCGGACGCGATCAGCTCGGTGCTGCGTGCCGCGTACGACCAGCTCGCCCAGCGCGACGACGAGCACGAGGGCGCGGGCGACGAGGAAGCAGAGGCGATCGAACCGCAGGCGGCCGGCGCCGCGTAAGGAACATGCGGCACGGGTTCAAGGCCCAGGCCGAGCGCACGGCGCTCGCCGAGCGAAAGGATCTGGGCCTGACCGCCCGCTGTCGCCTTGACCCGCGCGAGCTGGCGGCGGCCAAGGACATCCACGTCGTGGGGCTCTCCAAGCTGTCCGCGATGCCGGAGGAGCACCGCCGCCACCTGCTCGAGGTCGACGCGGGCGCCTTCTCGGGCGTGACCGTCATCCGCGGCGAGCACAAGCTGATCGTCGTCAACGACGGCCACACGCCGGAACGACAGGTCAACACGGTCTCGCACGAGGTCGCGCACGTCCTGCTCGAGCACCCGCCCGCGCCCGCATTCGGCGAGTTCGGCCGCACTCTCTCCAAAGAGATGGAGGATGAGGCCGACTGGCTGGCCGGCTGCCTACTCGTTCCGGGCTCCGGCGTTCACGCCACGATGGGGCTCTGCGGAGGCGACCTCGAGGCGGCCGCAGCGCACTACGGCGTGAGCATCGACCTGATGCGCTGGCGCCACAACGTCACTCGATGGCGGCCGC
Organism: uncultured Solirubrobacterales bacterium; assembly: GCA_963799995.1. GTDB lineage: Bacteria > Actinomycetota > Thermoleophilia > Solirubrobacterales > Solirubrobacteraceae > Palsa-465. The sequence continues at coordinate 2,074 of CAWCZI010000004.1, forward strand.
GCAAGAAGGCTGCCTGACAACGCCGGCGGGTCGAGGCTCGCCCCGTCCCGGTCACCGCACGCTCGGGAGCCTACATCCAACTCTCGAGCGCCGGATCCTAGTTGGCGTTGATGAAGACGGCGTGAGCAGCGGCGGGGTCGATCAGATGCCTGACCCAGCAGCCGTCGTGCTCGCAGTAGACCTCGAAGACATCGACCGGGAGCTCGTCGCGACCGGTGATCACGTTGCCACAGCGGGGGGAGTCGAAGATGTACGCGACGTTCAACCGCCCGGCAGGAACGTGGTCGGCTAGCAACCGGCGGACCTCGTCGACCGGATCCCCGCCTCTGCGCTCCTCAGCTTTGCACTACTGGAGGACCGACGCGGCGCTGAAACCGCTGGCGGGGGCGAGCGCATAGGACACGGCCTCGTCCGGCGTTCCGAGCGGAAGGTGGGCGTCGACAATGCGCTCGAGCTGCTCGAGCTGCTCGAGTGGCCCCGAGATCGCGCCAACAAGCGCGGCGAGCGACGGATCAGCCACGCGGGCGGTCAGCAGTGCCTCGAGCTCCTCCCGGCGCTGATCATCGCCGAGCAGCAGATCGCGGAACTCCAGTCCCCGGTCGAGTTCCATCGGATCACACCCCCGGCAGGGACCCCCGGTCGCGGTCTGCCGATCGGCTCCTGCGGGACTCAGCGCCGGCAAGCCCATACCTAGACAACACAGCCCATCGTGAAGGAGGACAAATGCGAGACATCGCAACCGCAACTCTGTCCGGCAACCTGACCCGGGACGTCGAGCTCAAATCGCTGCCGTCGGGCACCGACGTCGCCCGGCTCAGAGTGGCCACCACCACTCGACGACGGGCCGGTGAGGAGTGGGTGGACAAGACCAACTACTTCACCGTCGAGGTGTACGGCGCCCAGGCGCGCAGCTGCGCGCAATACCTGCACAAGGGCTCAAGAGTGTTCGTCGACGCGGAGCTCGACTGGCGAGAATGGACCGACCAGCAGGAGCACAAGCGCGAGGCAGTGACATTCCGCGCCCGCCAGGTCCTGTTCGAGGGTGGCCGGCCCACGTCAGCCGTCGCCACCGCCGACGCCGCCGAGCAGAACGGAACCGACCCCGAGCCGGCGAGCAGCACCGACCGCGAGCCGGCGGGCGTCGGCTCGCCGAGCGAAGCGGGCTCGGCGAGCGCCGACGACTTGCCGTTCTGACATCCGACCTCAGAGCATCAGCGCCGCCGACTTGAGCCGGCGGCGCTGCCGTCCGCCCTGAGGTGGCGCCGCGTCCACGCGCCTGCGTGATTGAACGCGCGCAGGCGCGCTTCATCGAAAACCGTCTCACGAGGAGAGCTGCATGACTAACCCAACAACCGCCGCCGGCACCCCGGCGGCGGATCCATATCTGCGCTGGGAAACCGTGGGCGGTTGGTCCGCGCAGCCAGACGAGCGCACGCTCGAACGGGAGCGCCTCGAGTCTGGCGCGAAGGGAACGGACGCGACCTTGCAGCTGTTGCGCTGCTTCCCAACCTGGACCCGCGCGCTCGAGCAGTTGACCTTGCGGACACTCGAGCGGCTCGCCGCCAACGAGCCGGTCGACCCCAACGACCCGGACGCCTGGCGTAACCGCGACGCCCACGCCCAAGCGGTCCTGCACCGCCACGGCAAGGGGAGGCTCAGCGCCAGACGCCTGGCTTCGGCGGCGATCACGGCCCTTATCGACGGCCAGGCGGCGGTCGACCGGGCGGCCGGACTCGACTGGAGCGCCGTCACCACGCCAGCGAGCACGCTCGACGAGCGGCTGGAGCGCGCCCACGCCGCGCTACCTGTCGACCTCGACGATCCACGCGTCTGGGCGTATCAGCTCGATCAGCGGCGCGTACTCGCCCGACCGCTCGGGCTCGGCGACCATCTGGCGGACGACCTGTCGCGGTGGCTACTCGCCAACCCTAGCCAGTTCGACGCCGGCGACCTGCGCTGCTGGCGGATCGGCTCGAACACGTGGCTGTCGCTCGCCGGCGAGCGGCTCGGGGCGGTGGGCAAGGTCGAGCGGCCGGTCGGCGTGTTCGTCGTGCCGGCGATGGGATCGAGCGACGGGTGGCACCTGATGCCGGTGCTGGCGCTCGACACGATCCGGCTGATCGCCGAGCTCGGCGGCCGGCTCGAGCGCGACCTACGCTCGGCGGTGCTCCCGTTCGGCCGCCGGGAAACGCTGCTCGAGCGGATCAACCTGCAGACGTTGCACGCGGGGCCGAAAGAGTGCCTGGACTCGGCGGGCCAGCTCGCGCAGGAGCTCTCACGCGAGCTCTGCATGCCGATCAGTCCAGGCGTTCCGCGCGACAAGCGCGACCGCTGGGGCCGGCTCGCCGTCCACCGCCGCTCCTACAAGAGCGCCGGTGGCCACAGCACGTCCGAGCTCGAGCTGAGGGTCCTGACGTTCCCGGCCCGCGGCTTCACCCAGCGGCGGCTCGGCTCGGCGCCGCGCGAGGAGCACAACGGCCACCCGAGCGCCGTGATGGATCTCGGCGAGGCCGTCCAGACGGCCGTCGACGCCGGGCTGCCGCTGCTGCTCTCGACGGAGGCCTCCGGCGAGCTGAGGGACACCGTCCGGATCGGGCGGATGAAGGGACGTCCCGGAATGCTCACGATCACGACCTCCGACGGCGTCTCGGCGACAACCTGGCGAGTGGTCGCCGAGCAGTCGATCGCCGAACTCCGTGCGCTCAAGCGCGCCGGAGCCAAGGTCACGCTCTCGGCCGGGGCGCGCCAGGTGGCGCGGATGACGCTCGCGCGACCGTTGGCCGACGACCCGGTGCTGCTCGGCCGCCAGCGCGAGATGGCAGCGCTGAAGGTCGTCGGATCCGGGGTCGACGCCTCCGCCGTCGGTACCGGCAAGACGATCAGCTCCGGCCGGGCGCTCGCACACCGAGCCACCAGCCAGCCCCGGTTCCGCGCGCTCGTCATAGCAGAGGGTCGGCTGCTCGGCCAGTGGCGCGAGGAGCTCACCAGAGGCGCCCCCGGGCGCGGACTGCCACCGCTTGCGCCCAACGTCGAGCTGCTCGTGGTCTCCGACGATCGGCAGATCGCCGGGCAGATCCGGCGCTTTGACCGCGAGCTCGGAGACCGGCCCGGCGTCGCGCTCGTGGCAAACAGCGTGCTCGACCGCTACGCGGCCGACCTGCAGGCGATCCCGTGGCACCTGCTGATCGCCGACGAGGCGCTCCGCTATGCCAACCCGGCGACCGAGGCGCACCAGGCGCTCGCGCAGGTCAGGTTCGGAGCGGTCGCCGACTGCTGGCTCCTGACCGCCACCCCGCGCGGGAAGAGCGCCGAGCACCTCGACGTGCTCGTCGGGCTCGCAGTCGGGGACGAGGCGATGATCACCGAGCGGCTCAACACGCGCGAGGCCGGCGACCTGATGGACGAGATCAACGCGCACCGGCTGCGGGTCAACTACGGCCCGCACCTCGTCCGGGTCACCCGGGCCGACATGCAGTCCTGGATGCCCGAGGTCCGCCCGGCACAGCCGCTCGCGCTCGACCCCGACCCGGCGCTGTCCGAGCTGCTCGAGGCGATCCGCCGTGGCGGCCAGGAGGCGTATCAGCGGCTGCTTTCGGTGCTCCGAGAACTGAAGTCGATCGAGGCCGGAAGCGCGATGTACAAGCAGGCGCTCGCCGAGCTCGCCCGCGCCCAGGGCGTCGTGCTCGGCAACGTCGGCGTGTTCGTCGACGCGAGCGTCGACCCCGAGACGCTGACCCACTCGAAGGCCGCGCTCGCGACCGCGCTGGTCCGGCAAGGGCTCGTCGCCGAGGCGATCCGCGGCGGCGGCGACGGGCTGCCGCTACTGCGGGGTGTGACCGCCCAGACGCTCGCCGGCGTCGCGGCCGAGGAGCAGGTGATCGTGTTCGGCGAGCGCGTCTGGTGCCTGCGCCAGCTCGCCCGCGCCCTGCGCGAACGCCACGGCGTCGAGGCCAACGTGGCCGACGGCAGCATCACCACGTCGCGAGTTCGAGGCGCTGAAGCGGCGCTTCACCGCCGGCGAGTTCCCGGTGCTGTGCCTGTCGCGAATTGGTCACGAGGGCCACAACCTTCAGAACGCTTCGGTGCTCTGCCACCTCGACCTGCCGTGGCTGCCCAGCGGCCTCGAGCAGCGCGTCGGCCGGGCAGCCAGGCCCGGCGCTGCCCGCGGGCACGTGCAGACCTACATCCCCTACATCCGGCGCGGGGGGATCGAGCACGTCGTATCCGTGCTCGCCGCCCGCGGCGCCGAGCACCACCAGATCCTCGACAGCTTCGAGGGCGTCCGCGGCGACGAGAGCACCGTCGCGACGCAGCTCGGCGCGATCACCGGCCAGGTCGCGGACAGCAAGGACGACGCCGGCTACGCGGCGACCGCCGCAAGGCTGAGGGTGGCGGCCAGCGTGTTCGGCAGCTGACGCATGCATCGACAACCACGCATCAATTGGAGGCTCATTACATGCTCTTTCGTATTACGCTCGTTTTCGTCTACACTGAGGCGTATGTCGCTTGCGTACGCCGATGAGGCGATCCATCTACGCGAGGTCGCCGCTCTGAGCGACCGGGACATCGCGCGAGCGACCGGCTCGGGCGTGAGCACCGTGTCCGCGTGGCTGCGGCGCGAGCGTGCGCCCCGCGGGCGGCGCGCCGAGCGGCTCGTCGAGCTTTCAGCGATCGCCGACCGGCTCACCGCCGTGCTCGGCGCCGAGCGGGTGCCGGTCTGGCTGAACAAGCCGATCCCGGCGCTCGAGCATCGCAAGCCGCTGGACGTGATCGCCGTGGGCGGCTACGAGCAGGTCTCGCGCGTGGTCGCCGAACTCGAGTCGCCGACTTTCGGCTAGCGCGATGCCAGCGAACATACCCGCGGTCTCGACGACCGGGGTCTGGTACCGGCACGTGCGCGCCGGTGCGCCGCCGATGCCCGGCCACCCGGCGCCGGACGGGCGCTGGCAGCGCGGCGAGCAGCTCGCCGCGCTGTATGTGGCGCAGGACCCCGACACGGTGTGGGCGGAGTGGTATCGCGCGCTTGCCGAGCTCGGCGAGCCGCCGGACCGGTGGCTCCCCCGCGACCTTTGGCGCTTCTCACTGAACCTGCCCCGGGTCGCCGACCTGTCTCGGCGCGCGGCGCTGAGAGCGCTCGGCCTGCCGGACCTCAAGCCCGAGCGGTCGCAGTGGCCCGCGTTCCAGGAAGCCGGCGCGCTGCTTGCAGCCGACGGTTTCGACGGCGTCCTGTTCCGCTCCAGCGCACGGCCAGCCGGCTTGTGCGTGTGCGTGTTCGGTTCCGGCGACGGCTTCGCCGGGGTTCAGCCGATCGAAGGCCCCGAGCGGATCCTCGCCGCGCCCGTGCCGCCGCGCGGAATGCGCACCTAGCAAGCGCCCCCGCACACAACCACTAGTAGCACCAATGACGCGAGCGCCCGCCCTACGGCGGGCGCTCGTGCACGTCTGTCCAACCTCTGAGAAGGAGAAGCGCATGAGCGCAATCACCGCTGCCCTGTCGCAGATCGACGGGGTGGCCGCCGAGGGAGACCTCGTGCCCGAACCGGCCGCAGCGCTCGAGCTCGCCACCCCAGGCGAGCCGATCCTGTTGCCCGACGGCAAACGGATCTACCCGCCGTGCCTGCACGGCCAGCCGATCGACGAGCTCGCTCTCGCACTGCTCGACATGCACGACCCGGCGAAGTCGACGTTCCTGCGGCTGATCGGCCCGCCCGGCGCCGGCAAGAGCCAGATCGCCCGCGCGATCGCCTACCGCCTCTGGACCGGCCGCGGCCGTCGAGGTCGCCGACCGGCACGGGGCTCCGTTCTACGGGTTCGTCGAGCTGCAGCCCGGCCCGTCCTCGGACGAGTTCTTCTTCCGCTACGACTACGTCCCCGTCGCCGGCGCCGGCGGACAGGTGGCGCTCGTCGACTCGGCATTCGTGCAGGCGATGCGCGAGGGGTGGGTGGTGATGATCGACGAGGTCAACACCGCGCGTGACGTCGCGCTGCTCTCGATCAACGCCACCCTCGACGGGCGCCTCACGCTGTACCTGGCGGCAACCGGCGAGACCGTCGTCGCTAGCCCGGGTTCGCGGTCCTGCTCGCGTACAACCCGGGTCTCGTCGGCGCGACCGACATCCCCGACGCGTGGCACTCACGCTTCCCTGCGACGCTCGAGGTGACATCGAACTGGGGTGCGCTCGCCGAACTCGGAGCGCCACAGTCGCTGGTCGCTGAGGCGATGCGGCTCGACCGCCAGCGGATCGCCGGCGAGGACGGGCTCTGCTGGACGCCGCAGTTCCGCGACATCGAGTCGCTGTGGCGGATGACCGAGCGGGTCGGCGAGCGCGCTGCGCTCGCGTTCTTCGCCTCCAACCTGCACGAGCAGGTCCAGGCCGGGAAGATCCAGGACGCCGAGGCGGCCGCCGCCTGCCGGATGCTCGACCAGGCCGGCTACGGCCGACTGCGGGTCTCTGCGAGCAGCGGCCTGCCGAACCTGAACGGGTACCCACGGGCAGTGACCTCATGAGGCCCGCCACCAGAACCTCCGTGCGTCCGGCGGCGTTCGTGCAGCAGCTGCACCGCGCGGCCGCGCAGCGCGGCCGACTCGACCCGCTCTACCAGGACCTCTCCGACCACTGGACGATGGTGCTGCAGCGGCTCTACCCGGTGTGGACGCTGATCGGGCCCGGCCTGTCCGATCCCGGGCACATCGAGATCCACTCGCGCACCGTCTACCTCGACTCCGAGGCGCTGCTCGGCCCGCGGGCAGCGATCGCCGCGGGCGCGCTCGAGCGATGCGCGATCCTGCGCTGCTTCGGGGTCGCGCTGCACGAGACCCTCCACGCCAAGCACACCAAGCGCTGGGCGATCGAGCACGACCTAGAGCTGTCCGAGTCTGACGATCCCGTCGACCGGCAGCTCGCGGTCGACCGGCGGCTGCTCGAGGAGCCACGGATGGAGGCCCACGGCGTCCGCGAGTTCCCGCCCGACTCGCTCCGCGGGCGCTTCGTCCGCCGGGCGCTGCAGGCGGCCGTCATGGACGTGATCCTCCCGGCCTTCACCGGGCAGGTGCTCGAGCTCGCCGCCAGCAGCCGGCCGCTGACACGCGATCTCGCCGCACGGGCCACCGTCTACCTGCAAGCTCGCACCCACTACGGGATCGTCGACCCGGCCGATCTGCTCGGCCTCGGTGAGTTGTGGCGGGCGGTGCTCGGTGATGACGACCTCCGCGCGCTCGACGAGCTGTACGCCAGGGTCGTGTGGATCCCCGACGGAGAGCTCGACCGGCTCGACGAGGCAGCCCGCGAGTACCGCGAGATCGTCGGAGCGCCCGAGCCGCCACCAGGTGCCGGCGATAGCGACGGGGCGGCCGGCGAAGGTGGAGGCGCTGACGGACCCGCCGACGATGGGGACGCCAGCGGGCGCGACGGCGGCGCCGACGTCGCGCGGGACGTGGGGTCGCTCGGCGACGCGATCGAGCAGGCGATCACGAGCGCTCGCAGGGCGCAGGTCGAGCAGCTCGACGAGGACGTCGACCTCGACACGGTCTTGCGCGATGCCGTCGGCCGTGGCGAGGGGGCGACGAAGCTCGGGCGCGGGCGCGGGACCGGGCTGCCGAGCGGCCGGCTCCCCGACCGCGGCGTCGACCGGCCCCCGTTCCCTGACGAGGTGCAGCACTCCCGTCGATACGCCACCCGGATGCGCCAGGCGATCACCCGGGGGACGCGGCAGATCGACAAGCGCACCCCGGGCGGCCGCTTCGACGGCCGCGCCTATGCACGTGGCCGCGCCGAGCAGGCAGCCGGTCGGCCGGTGAGCGGGCACCCGTGGCGGGTCATCCGGCAGGTGCGTGCTCCGATCGAGGAGCCGCACGTCGGGCTGATCATCGATACGTCCGGGTCGATGGGCGGCTACGAATACGCGCTCGGACCGATCGCGTGGATCATCACCGACGGACTGCGCCAGATCGGCGGCCGTTGCGCGACCGCCCTGTTCGGCAACAGCGCCGAGCTGCTCGCCGACGGCACGAGGCCACTGCGGCTCGTCCCCGCCATTCGCACCGGTGGCGGCACCGCATTCGCGGGCGACGCGATCGAGCTCGTCTCAGACCAGCTCGACATGACAAACCCTCGCCGGCCCCGCTTTGTCTACGTCCTCTCGGACGGCGGCTGGGCGGACACACGCGCGGGCGTCGAGCGGATCCGGCGGCTCGCCGAGCTCGGCGTCCCGACGATCCATCTCAGCATCGGGATCGCGCCGCTGTCGGTCGAGTGCGACCGCATCACCGTGATCACCGATCCCGCGCAGGCGCTGGACCACATCGCCGCCGACACCGTCGCCGCGCTCTCGAGCCGGCACCGCCGCCCACGCGGCCACTGACAAACCTCTGAGAAGAAGGGAAGCAACCTGATGCAGATCCCCAACACCGCTCTGCTCCCATGTCCAGCCTTGTTCGACGTCACGACCGTCTCGCGGGCACCCGTTGACGGCCGGATCGAACAGATCGAGCTCGACGCGCTCCAGCTCGCGCCGAACGCGCGCCGCGAGATCTCCCGCGAGGGAATCGAGCGCCTCGCCGGGATGCTGATGCGCACCGGCCAACTCGTCCCGTGCATCGGCCACCGGCCCGACCCCAGTCAGCCCCGAGCGGTGATCTACGACGGGCAGCGCCGCCTGCTCGCCGCGGCGGCGAGCGCGCAGCTCGCCGGCATGGAGGGCTACGAACACCTGACGCCCGTGCAGAGCCTGATCGTGCTGCTGCTCGACCACGAGCCGGGCGCGGATGAGATCCGCCGGATCCAGGCGCAGGCCAACCAGCGCGAGAGCCTCTCACTCGTCGACCAGCAGGAACAGCTGCGCGACTGCTGGGAAGCCCGCGCCGGCCTGCCCGAGGCCGACAGGATCGCCGCAGTGTGCGCCGACCTCGGCATCTCACCCAAACGCGCGCACAACCTCCGCCGACAGCTCGCGCTCCCCGAACCGATCCGCGTCCGCGTCGCCGAGCGCCCGACCGGCGAGCAGATCTCAGTCAGGATGGCCAACCGGCTGGCCGACATGCACGAGATCGCACCACAGCTCACCGACGCCGTCGCCAAGCGAATCACCAGCACCGACCTCCACGACAAGGCGCTCCAAGACCTCGGCGCGTTCGTGCACCGCACCGTCGTGGAGGACGACCACGCCTACGCAGTCCGGATCGACGACGGGGCCATGCTCGACGCGGCAGAACAGATCGCGCACGCCCGCGAGCACCTCGACGCCAACGGCCAACACCAGATCGCGAACATCCTCGGCTGTGAGCTCGAGCGGCTCGAAGCTGAGCTCGACACGCTCACGGCCCGCGCCAAGACCAGAGCCGCGAAGATGCGCATCACCGGCGCGGTGCGCGACCGCGCCCGCAACGGGCGGTACGCGTTCGTGCACGAGCGCGGCCAGGACTTCGCTGCCGGGATTTGGGTCGTCGACCCGGTCTTCATGCTCGACCTCGCCCACGAGCAGCTCGGCAACGGCGACGATGGCCCGGCCCGCGACGAGGCGTACTTCGCCGGCGCCCGCCTCGATGACGACGACCTACACGACGCAGCCGTCGAAGACGAGCAGCGACGGGCACAGGCAAGGGCCCGGCACGCCGAGGCGACGCGGAGCAATCTCGGTCTCGGCCACGACATTCGCTCCGGGCTGATGGACCCCCGCGACAGCCAGCTCCATGCGCTCAGGCAGCTCATCTGCCGACTGCTCGTCCGCGACTACCGCGAGCTGATTGCCTACGGAGCCGGCTGGACCGATCCCGAGCGCCAGCAGCCCGTCGGCGACACCGGCCGCCTCGAACCACGCCACGTCGACGCAATCATCGAGGCCGAGCTCGAACGTGCGCTCGCCGACCCCGACCCGCTGCGCGGCATCGCCCACCTCACCGCCCGCTGGGCAGCCGCATTCGTGCTCGACCCTGGCGGCGTCACCCGCACCAAAGCGCTCGGCACCGAACGCATGGCCCGCAAGCTCCGCGAGGCGCTTCCCGGCGGCGAGACCGATCTCCGCCGCGCCGTGTGGGAGCTCATCCGGCCGATGCTCTCCCCGGCGCTCGTTGAGCTCAACCGCGACGTGTTCCTCACCGACCCGGGCGTCGAGAGCACCGTCGATCTCGACGGCCACCGAGCGGCATCCGACCTCGAAGAGCTCGCACTCGACGACGAGCAAAACGCCGACGCAGCGTAGGACCACGCTGTCCGCCTATCGTCCTCCCGCCCCGGCGCAGGTTCCCGGGCGGGAGGACCGGCCCGTCCGGGATGAACTCGCCCACCCCTCTTTCTTTCGCGTGATGGTCGATCCAGCACGTGGGGTAGGGACGCGAGCGACGTCGCGACAGCCCCCGCCAAGGCAACGGTGCTGACAGCGCGACGCCGTCGACCGAGCGCGACCACTCGCTCAGAGACCCGGATGTGGCGACGAGCAGGTCGCTGGCCGTCCGGTGCGCGAGCCCTGCTCAGAGCGCTTTGCGGGTTCTCGGGCGCTCGGCCAGAAGTGCGAAGCGGCGTGTCGAGAGCAGGGCAGCCAAGGACGCGGTCGCGTAGCGAGACGGCCCTCGGACCCGTGACAGATCAGCGTCGTCGGGGCGCGGCTGGTCGCTGCTTGTGGGCGGCAGCGTGCGCGTTCGTGGTCTATCCGAAGTCCTGCGGCGTGAGTTCGATTGGAGTGCCGTGGGGTGTGCGGTCGGCGGCGCGCTCCCAGGCGCTCCGGTACCGCGTGAGCGTCGCTGGATCGGTCAGGCTCTTTTCCGTCAGGATGCGCTCGAGCGCCGCGAGCCAGTGGCGGTAGTAGCTGTCACCGGTGTCTGGATCTCCGGCGTCTTGCGCATCCTTGATTTCGGCGGCGAGGATCGTGGTCCATTCCGGCCAGGTGAACAGGCCGCGCTCGTGCAGTGCGACCGTCATCGCGAACGCCTGCGCCTCCCACGGCTCACGGAACGTCTGCCGGCCGGAGTTGGAGGGAACGCCAGGGACGCGTTCGGCAGCCTCTCGCGTGGGGGCCTGAGCATCGCTGGTCATGTTGCCGGCTCAACGTATGCCTCGAACGCGTCGACTGAGACCGTCACCGACGGGTCGCCGTCGGCGCCCCACAACTCTTGTACGGCGAAGGAGACCGTGTAGAGCCATTGCGGGTCCTCGCCGTTCCCGTGTGCGTTAGCGTCCGGGAACACGTGGCAGCCATGTAGGTGCGTGACGGTCCCGATGTGGCCCCGCGCGTAGCGCGGCAATCGCGTGTGCGTCAGCGGATGCATGTGTTTCGTCCGCACGCGATCACCGACGCCGAACCGTGCCGCGCGCGGAGCATCCCGTTTCGTCGGGCTTCCGCGGCTGAGCGCACCCGGGACGTCGGCGGCATCAAGGGCCCGTTTCACCGGCTTTGGCGGTTGTAGCGATCGACCTGCCGCGAGCTCATCGGGGGTAGCCAGTCCGTGGTCGATGAGCAGCCGTTCAAGTCCTGCGAGCCAGATCTCGTAGTAGGTCATGGCCAGGTACTCGACCGGCGGTCGGTTCTCGCGCGCAAAGCGCGTGGCGTCGAGGGTCCACTCGCCGGTGGCGCCCATCGCGAGTGTCAGCGCGAGCACGCGCCGCTCCCACTCGGCGTGGAATATCGGCTCGTGCGGCTCAGCCAAGATTGCGCCAAAGCCGTCCGCGCCTCCCATGTCGTGAGCACCGTTCACCGCGTGACGTCCTGCGGCAGCCTTGGTAGGCCCGTCCCGATCATCGAGTCGCGAGTGACCACGGGGGCGAGCTCATCTTCGCTCCAGCCGTCAGTATCCGCCGGCCGCATCGGCACCACGAGGTAGCGCACCTCCGCGGTTGAATCCCACACGCGGATCCTCGTGTTCACCGGAAGCTCGAGCCCGAAGTCGCGAAGCACGCTACGCGGATCGGCCACGGCGCGCGAGCGGTACGGCGCCGACTTGTACCAAACCGGTGGCAGCCCCAACACCGGCCACGGATAGCACGAGCACAACGTGCAAACCACCATGTTGTGGACATCCGGCGTGTTCTCTAACGCCACGAGGTTCTCGCCCTGGCGCCCCGCGTAGCCGAGCGAAGCGATCGCCGCGCCGCCATCCGCGAGCAGCCAGCGCCGGAACTCAGGATCAGCCCAAGACTTGGCGACGACGCGCGCGCCGTTGTGCGGACCGACCTTGCTCTCGTAGGTCTCGATCAGCAGATCGAGCGCCGCCGGATCGACATAGCCCTTCTCCACCAGCACGCTCTCGAGCGCCCGGACCCTCAGCTGCGTCTCGGACAGCTCCGAACCATGCTCGTGTTCCGGATCAAAGTGCGGATCATCATCGGCGACGGCCATGCACCAATCATCCTCCTCTGAAGCCGCCAACGGCAAGTCGCTCACCCGCTTTGCTCCGCATAGCCGGCCTTGCGAGCGATCCCCTGGCTCGCATCACGGCGCCAGCATGCTGGCGGGAGCTCGCGAGCGCTCGTTGGTGACGAACATCCACAACCTCACCCAGCCCCTGATCCGCTACGAGCTGACCGACTCGTTCGTACGCCACCCCGGGTCGCACCCCCTGGATGGTCTCCGTGCGTGGCCTCGATCCAGAACTGCCGCTAGTTCCCCACCCTCAAGCACGAGTCATCCACCATCTCGTTGATCGCTCAGCGTTGGATCGGGGACACGGATTGCACCGCCCGTCTCACTCAGTCAGTGATCCGACCGGCCGCTGGAGTGGACAGACAAGATGTCGGCCACGGCACGGTTCAGCGGCGTCTCAACGCCGACCTCCTTTGCGAGCTCGACGACACCCCCTGAAAGCCAACGAACCTCGAGCCGGTTGCCACGCCCGAGGTCGTGGTGCATCGACGAGGTCATCTCAGCCGACACGCCATCGGCGAACTGGAGCCGCTGCTCGGCATAGTCCTCCGGTAACGGCACGCCGTGCGCACGCCCGACCGCGACGACCTCCCGCATCAGATCGAGCAGCAGGGCACGCGACTGTGGGTTCTCGCGAATCGGTCCGATCGGGAGGCGCATGGTCGTCGTGGTCGCCGATAGCCCGACGAGGAAGACGAACTTTTCCCAGATCGCGCGTCGGATGTCGTCGCTGACCTCCGCATCGATCCCGCCGGCCAGCGCCGCCGCGTGAAACGCCTCAACGCGTGCCGACCGCCTCCCGTCGAACTCGCCCACGATCAACCGCTGCAAGGGCCCTGTGCGGCGAATGACCCCAGGCTCAGAGACCGTTGTGGCCACGTACGCGACGCCGCCGATGAGCTGCGAATCGTCGTAGGCCGCCCGCAGCATCGCGTCCTTCAAAACGCCGTTCTGAAACGAAACCAGCGCCGTATCGGGCCCGACGAGCGGCTGTAGCTGCTGCAGCGCGGGCTCCGAGTCCCAGAGCTTCACGCACACCATCACCAGATCCACCATGCCGATCTCGCCGGGGTCGTCCGTCGCGCGAACATGCTCCAGATGAAACGGTTCAGGGCCGCCCTCGACACGAAGCCCGTCGCGCCGCATCGCCTCAAGGTGAGCACCACGGGCGATGAAGCTGACGTCGGTGCCGCCCTTCGCCAGCAGCGCACCAAAGTAGCCGCCAAGGCCCCCCGATCCCATCACCGCCACACGCATCGCCCATATCAAACCACGTCGCCCTCCGACAGCAAGTAATGCACGACGAACGGCCGGAACGCAACACCTGCCCTCATCCAACGGCACGACTCCCGCCGTCGGGGATCACGCACCCCCTATGCGCGGAAGGAAGGGGCCGGCGACCTGAGGCCATCGAGACGTGAATCGGGCGGGACTCAGCCGTGCGCACGCAATACCTCAGCCTCAGCACCCGCTCGATGCAAGACGAGACGTCATGATCCGCTGTCGCGCACCCTGAATTGCACCCCGGGGCGATTCACCCACTTCGAATCCGTGCCAACACTCGAGGGCAGACCAAAACCACAAAACCAGGCCATTTGCAGCGATTTATGGGCACGGGTGGTTTCGAACCACCGACCTCTCGCGTGTGAAGCGACAGTGCACGCGGCCGTTTCGGGCGTGAAGGGCCTGCAAATCGGGTGGTTATGCCGCCGGATCGGAGGATTCCAATTTCGGTCTATTTGCGGTGCTTTCGGCTGGGTTCTGCACCTTGGAGCCCTTCAAGGTGCAATTGAGAAGCGTCCGCCCCCGCACCGTGGTAGCCGGTGGCGTGATCTGCGCCATCGGCTACAATTCGTGGGGTGATCGTCGAGCTTCCACTCGTTACGGCGGCGGAGATCGCAGCCGAGTATCGCCCAGGTGGCGAGGCGACGGTGAAGGCCACCTTGAGGCGGCTGCGTGAGCGCGACCTGATCAGCGCAGGAGTGGCCGAATACCCACGTGGGGTGGGGGGCAGGGTCGCGGGCGCCTGGCATGTCTACTCGGCGCTGAACCTCGATGCGGCGAGAGCCGCCCGGGCGCACGATGAGCCCGCTGCGAAGGCCATCGCCAAGAGGGCGGCGCACATCGAGAGCCGTCGCGCGACGGTCGAGTTTGTTCGTCGGCTCGCCGAGCTGGGCCCTTCGGCGAGCTTGCGCCGACGTTTCGAGTGGGCGTCATCGCTGGACGACGAGCTCCGGACGGCACTCGTGGCCGTCGTCGCCGAGACCGTGGCTGAGCGCAACCGGCTGATGCACGATCCGGCCAGTGTGCCCAGGCTCGCGCTCGTGGCGGCGATCCACGGTGAGCTTGCGGAACTGATGCTCGAGGGCGCAGAAGCGCCGGTGTCGATTCCGATCCCGGACCTCGAGTTGCTTGACTCGGCGTTCGTGGGCGCGGCGCTGGCGCTGCGGTTCGAGCGCTTCGGCAGGGGGCAGACGCTGCTGAAGGCGGCGCCGGCGATCAAGCTCGATGACGGCGACGATTCGCGGATCTATCCGTACGAGCGTCCGTTGCCGGACGCGGACGCACCGATCGCACTCGCCAGCGCGGTCGCGGCAGCGCCGACGATCCGCCGTCCGCGCAGAATCTCGATCGCTGGACCTCGCTGAGCGGTGGAGCTTCCGACGCCGGCGGCCCGGTACCTGGGGGTTGGCGACCGTGAGCTGCTCGCTGGGATGCGATGCAGCACGGGCGTCTGGTTCGAGGACGACGTGCAGACGTTCATCCAGGCCCGGCTGGCTGACCACCACGACTGGCGCCGTCCGCACACCGATCACGCGATCGTCGGCCTCGAGCTCGCCGATCATGGTCTGGTGGCCGTCGGGTCGCACGAAGCGGAGTTCGTCCGCGATAGCGGCGAGCTCGTGACCTCGACCTACCTCGAGTGCGCCGCCGTTAGCACCGACCTCCAGGGCGCCGTGCTCACAGAGGTCGACCCGCTCGATGACGACCGCCCGGTGACGCTTGGCCGCTATCTCCTCGAAGCGCTCCTGTCGGACATCGCTGAGCGTGAACGGGCTCCGATCGTCCGGGCCGTCGTTGCACGCGAGAACACGCGCAGTCTGCGGCTGTGTGCCCGCATTGGCCTGACCGACGAGCGCGATGACCCGGACGGGCGGTTCGTCCAACGGATCGGACGAATGGACGCGTAACAACATCGACAGCGCGGAATCGACGCTCCCCGGAATCAGTGCGTCCGCGTTCCTCGGCGCGAGACCCGCGTCCATCGTTCGAGAAGTACCGGCGTCGACGGCTCGTGCGCGTGTCGCGATGACTGCAGCGCCCGGTTCCGTTTGCGGCGGTCCTGCGTGCCGTCCCCGACACGAGTCCTCTGCGTCAGTGCGGGCACTGGACCGGGCGCGGTGCCGCATTGCCGGCGGAACGCGCCAGTTGCCGTGTGCGCGCTGCGGCGTGGCTTTGCTCAGTAGACCGTGTGCATGAGACGCCGGACGCTCCTGAGAGTCTCGGCGGCCAAGACGTTGGCTGTCTCACTGCCGGCCATGAGTACCTCGCGCAGGCCGGTGCGGTCCTGGATGAGCGTGCTGCGAAAGCTCCGAACGGGGCGCAGGCGCTCATTGACCGCTTCTGCGAGAACGCGCTTCAGCGCGGCCGCCCCGCCGCCACCGATCTCCTCGGCGACGTCGCGCGGCTCTCGCTCCAGGCACAGGGCGGCCAGCAGCACCAGGTTGGAGACCTCTGGTCGCCCGATCGGGTCGTAGGTGATGTGGCGGTCCGAGTCGGTCTTCGCCGCACGGATCAGCCGGGCGGTCTCATCCTCGGTGGCGCCGATCGCGATCGCGTTGGTCCGGCTCTTGCTCATCTTCTGGCCGTCGGTCCCGAGCAGGCGCGGGGCGTCTGAGAGCAACGCCTCGGGTTCGGGGAAGAACGGCTCGTTGGGGCTGTAGCGCTGGTTGAAGCGTCTGGCGATCAGCCGGGTCATCTCGAGGTGCGGGAGTTGGTCCTTGCCGACGGGCACCACGTTTCCGTGACAGAACAGGATGTCCGCCGCTTGGTGGACCGGATAGGTGAACAGCAATCCGGACGCCACCGGCAGTCCCGCGGCGGCGCGCTCTTCCTTGACCGTGGGGTTGCGCGCGAGCTCCGGAACGCTGACGAGGCTCAAGAACGGGACCATCAGCTGGCCTATCTCGGGCACCTGGGAGTGGGCGAAGATCGTCGTGCGCCTAGGATCGATACCGACCGCCACGTAGTCCGCGACCAGCTCCTCGACATCGGTGGGCAGCGATGAGGGACTGTCACGATCGATGATCGTCTGGTAGTCGGCGACCAGGACCATCGTCTGCACACCCAGGTTCTGCAGCCGCACCCGGTTGAGCAGCGTCCCGAAGTAGTGGCCGAGATGCAGCGGCCCGGTCGGTCGATCGCCAGTCAGAACTCGATAGCCGCTCGGATCGTGGCGAAACGCGGCTTCGAGCCGTGCTGAGCGCGCCCGCGCGTCAGCGAGCGACGCCTCAGCATCGCGATCCTCCAACGAAATATCGGACATGCGCTTCCTGCCTTCTGGGATTGGTGCCCGGTTCGAGACCGCCGTGTCGTCTCTATTTCGGGGCCATCGGAACTCGGGTGTGGATCCGGCCGTCGACGTCAATTCCGACGATGATCGTGTGACATTCGAATTCCTTCCTTCCTTGCATTGGCGCGGGTCGGGGCGGTCATGGCCGGACGCGGTAGCCGAGCAGGGTTCCGAGCGCCGCGAGCATGGATTCGGCAGCCCGCTGGGCACGGTTGGCGCTGAGTTGCATTGGGCGGTGCTCGACGAGGGCCATGGCGCCGTAGATCAGCGTGCGGGGAGTCATCCGCGCGGTCAGCTTTCCGGCTCGGGTGAGCCGGTCGAGGTCCTCGATGTATTCCTGAAAATCGAGCGCCGGGCGATGGGCGTCGTGGAAACGAACGGTCGTCGCGGATCGGTTCGCCAGCGTGTGCACGGTGCCCGGCGGGATCGTCAGCGACTCGCCGACCGCAAGCGTGCGCCAGTCGTCGTTAACAAGCAGTGACAGCTCCCCCGCCTGGACGGTCCACGACTCGTCCTGGGCTGGATGCAAGTGGCGTGGCGGACCGATCGCGCCGGGGGCCATCGTGATCTCGAAGATGATCTCAGAGCCATCGTTGCTGGATCGCGATGCGACGACGACGAAGGTCGTGCCATCGGGCGTCGTCAGCTGCTTGTTGGCTTCTAGCGTTTTCACGTTGCGTCCTTGAAGCTGGAAGGAACTGGATAGGTGTTCACACGGAGTCGGTCGGCGGTGTTGTGTGTGGCGCGGGCGTGGCGTGCTCATGTGAACGCGAGCACGCTCACGAGGAGTGCAAGCGCGATGCTCTGTAGGACGACGCGCAGGCCGATGATGCTGTCCCACCGGTTCTGTAGCGCCCGGGCGTTTGCGGGGATCTGATGCGCTGCGGCTGCGCGGGTGAGCTCGCGGTTGATCGGTGCGGCTACCCGGAGGTACAGCATTAGCCAGGCCGCCAGTGCGACTAGCGCCCCGCCGCTGAGGCCGGCCTGGAGAGGGTGACCGCCGAGACTGGCGGTGAGCGTTGCCGCAGCCGCAGTGAGCATGCCTGCAACGCCGGGGAGTGGCATCCGCTGGTCCGCGTAATGGTGGATGCGCCCAGCGGCTTGCACGAGCGCGCCGTCGTCCAGCGCTGCGAGCGCGGGCCGCAGGACGATCGCGGCGAACACGTCCGTGCCGTACACGACGGCACAGGCGAGCGCGCTGAGCGATGCGAGAGCGAGGCTGGTGGTGAGCATTTGTTGTTCTGTTGTCGGGGATCGAGCTGGACGGGGTCAGTGGCTTGCTGGTACCGCGCCGATCTGCTGGAAGAACTCGAGGCTGTTGAGCTCGTCCCAGTGCTCGTACAGGCGCCCTTCGCGGATTCGCCAGATGTCGATCGAGTGCATCTCGATCTGCACGCCGCTCGGCGGGATGCCCATGAAGGTGCCGGTGTGACGTCCGCGGTACGTATAGCGGCCGACGACCGTCTGGCCGTCCTCGACGACGTCGTCGACTTCGACTCGAAAGTCCTCGAAGGCGCTCAGGAAGTCAGCGAAGATGGCGACCGAGCCCTCCTTGCCGGGCAGCGCGTAGCGGTTGTGATTTATGTACTGGCCGTCCAACAATTCCGCGAACGCGTCGAGATCGTGGTCGGTCAGGGTTTGGGCGAAGCGCTCTGCGAGCGCGCGTGCGGTAGTCATCGATGTCTCCTTTGTTTCGTGTTCATCGGGTTGTGCGGGCCGGCTCCGGCGCGGTAGAAATGCCCATGTGCGAACCGCGAGCGCCGGCTCGCGCGCCGTCTTCTGTGCCGGCTTCGATTTCGCGGTGCGGCAGCCAGCGTACGATCTGACGCGGGAGCCACCAGTTGGCGTCCCCGAGCAGCAGCATCACCGCCGGTACGACGGCCGACCGGATCACGACAGCGTCGAGCAGCACGGCGCCGGCGAGTCCCACTCCGAACAGCTCGATCACGCGCGAGCCGCCGAGCACGAACGAGCCGAATACGAGGATCATGATCGCGGCGGCGGCCGTGATCGTGCGGCCGGTCGCGGCTAGGCCGTGCGTGACCGCCTCCCGGGTGTCGCCTCGGCGCTGCCATTCCTCGTGGATGCGACTGACGAGCAGCACCTCGTAGTCCATTGACAGCCCGAACAGGATCGGGAACAGCAGCACGGGAAGGAACGGCTCGATCGGGCCTGTCTTGTCGACGCCGAGCAGCGCGGCGCCCCATCCGTCCTGGAACACGGCGGTCACGACACCGAGTCCGGCGGCGACCGAGAGCAGGTTCATCACCGCGGCGGTGAGCGGGATCGCGATGCTCCGGAACACGGCCATCAGCAGCAGGACGCTGAGGAGCACGACGACCACGATGAACAGGGGCAGCTTGCGCGAAAGCACGTGGCTGAAGTCGTCGAAGATGGCGGTGTTGCCGCCGACCAGTACTCGCAGGCGGTTTCCGCGGGTCGCTGTCGGCACAACCTGGGTGCGGACCTTGTGCAGCAGGTCCGCAGTCGCGGCGGCCTGGGGTGAGCCGTTCGGGTAGACGTCCGCGACCGCTACATCTGGTCTTCCGTCGATCGCGTGAATCAGGCTCACCGGGCCGGCGCCCGCGACTCCTGGCGTTGCGGCGACGGCCCGCTCCACGCGCGTGAAGTCCGCGCGGTCAGCCGGGGTCCTCACCTGCGCGACGAGTTGCAAGGGGCCGTTGTAGCCGGGGCCGAAGCCTTGGGCGATCAGGTCATAGGCTCGCCGCGTCGTCGAGCTGGCGGGGTCACTTCCGGCGTCAGCAGATCCCAGTCGCATCGAGAAGAACGGGATCGCGATCAGAATCATGGCTCCCGCTCCGACGGCAGCGACTGCCGCCGGCCGGCGTTGCAGCGATCGAGCCCAGCGCGCCCAGGCGTGCGACTCGTCGCGGCTCGTGAGCCTCCGCTCGCGCAGCGCGCGACGCTCGCGCCGACGTAGGACGTGCGGTCCGAAGAATCCGAGCAGCGCCGGCGTCAGCGTCAGCGCGGCGAGCATCGTGAACCAGACCGTGATCGCTGCGGCCACCGCGACCCCGTACAGGAAGCTGACGCCGAGCGCGAACATGCCGAGCATCGCAACGCACACGATGATCCCGGCGAACATGACCGCGCGCCCGGACGTGTCAAGCGTCTCGATCACAGCCTGCTCGCCCGTCAGACCGCGCAGCACCCCTTGCCGATAGCGGGTCACGATGAACAGCGCGTAATCGACTCCGACGCCGAGCCCGATCAGCAGCGCGAGCTGGCCGGAGAAGGAATTCATCACCATGACGTGCGACAGCAGCCCGACGATCGCGATCGCGGTTCCCAGCGAGACGCCGGCCGTCAGCAGCGGCAGCGCCATCGCCAGCACCGACCCGAACGCGACGAACAGCACCACCGCCGCCGCCAGGAACCCGAGCGCGAGGCCGCTCGTCCCGCCGCCGGTGTCGCCTTCGGTGGCGATCTGGCCTTCTGCCTGGAACTGCACTCCACCCCCGGAGGCGGTGATCACATCCGAGACGAACCGCTTCGCCGCGGCTACCGAGACCTTGTTCGATGGGATGTCGAATGTGACGTTTGCGAACGCTACGCGGCCTGAGGGCGCGATCTGAGCAGCGCCAGCCACCGCGTAGGGGGAGCGCACCATCGAGACGTGTGGGAACGCGGCCACCTTGGTCAGCAGCGCGCCCACGCGAGCGCGGGCCCCCGGATCGGTGACCCGGCCGCGCGCGACTGCGATCACGATCTGCTCGGTGTCGCCGGAGGCCTTCGGTGCGTTGCGCTGCAGCAGTCGGATGGCATCGAAGCTGTCGGTGTGCGGAAGCTTGAAGTTGTCGCTGTAGGCACTCCCGGCGCCGGAATGAACCAAGTTGACGCCGACGAGCATCGTCAGCCAGGTCAACACGACGATTACCCGGTGTTCAAAACACCATTTGGCAAGGTTTCGCATGGTTAGTTCTCCGAGGGTTTGGGTGGATTGCAGAGGCGAGCCCGCGCGGCTTTCCTCTACGCTTTCTGTTCACGGGACTGGCGTCTGAAGATGGCGGTCGAAGCCCTACCTCGCATCGGTGCCCTCGCCGGTCGACTCGCCGGTGTCCTCCGTGATGCCTGGCTGTGACGGAAGTTCGAGCCCGGAGTTGGTCGGCCGCGCGCGCGAGTGTGCAGTAATCGATCGCCTGATCGGCGGCGCCGCGTGCGGGGAGAGCGCTGTGCTGGTCATACGGGGCGAGGCAGGGATGGGCAAGACGGCGCTGCTCGGCTACGCGGCGGCTCACGCCACCGACATGAGGGTCCTGCGGGCGACCGGCGTCGAGGCCGAACACGACCTGGCTTTTGCCGGCCTGCACGCGCTTCTGTGGCCGATCATCGACGAGCTCCAAAGCCTGCCGGAACCCCAGCGGGGGGCGCTGGCGGCGGCGCTGGGCCTGGCGGCCGGTGAGGGCCGCGATCGCTTTCTCTCCTCGGTAGGTGCCCTCACGCTGTTGGCGGCGGCCGCCGAGGCGCAACCGATTCTGTGCATGATCGACGACGCACAGTGGCTGGATCGTCCATCCGCGGATGCGCTGGTCTTCACCGCGCGGCGGCTCGTCGCCGAGGGCGTCCTGATTCTGTTCGGTGCGCGCGAGGGCGAGCCTCCGCGTTTCGACGCCCCCGGCCTCGAGGAGCTGATGCTCGAAGGGCTGGATCGCGAGCCATCCGAAGAGCTACTCAGCCGTGCCTCGTCACAGCTCGCCCCGGCGGTGCAGGATCGCCTCTTGTCCGAGGCTCTCGGCAATCCCCTGGCGTTGCTCGAGCTCCCAGCCGCGCTGTCGGACTCCCAGCTCACGGGCAAGGCTCAGCTACCCGGCGCCCTACCGCTGACGGCACGGCTCCGCGGATTGTTCATCCAACGAGTCGAACGGCTACCGCAGTCCACTCAGACGGCCCTGCTTGTTGCCGCCGTCGAGGAGACGGGCCAGCTCGCGGTCACCCTCGGCGCAACCGCCGAACTGGCGCTGCCCCAGAACGCGCTGGACCCTGCGGAGGAAGCGGGCCTGATCAGAACCCAAGGCGCCGCGCTCACGTTCCGCCACCCCCTTGTACGTTCGGCGGTGCATGACTCGGCGCCGGCCGGCCGACGTCAACAGGCTCACGTTGCGCTAGCGACCGTGCTCGGAAGGGGACAGGGCTCTGATCGCGCGCTCTGGCACCGCGCGATGGCCACGCTCACGCCCGACCACGAGCTTGCCTCGGCACTCGAGGCTTCCGCGGCGCGATCACAACAGCGCGGCGGCCACGCATCGGCGGTCACCGCGTTTGAGCGGGCCGCCGAGCTCAGTGACAGCGACGCAGCCCGCGGAAGACGGCTGGCCCAAGCTGCTGAGGCCGCCTGGGTTGCCGGACAGGCCGACCGGGCGGTTGATCTGGTGAGGCGTGCGCTGGCGTTCGCGGAGCCGACCGAGCGCGCGCGGCTGTCGTATCTGAGCGGCCTGATCTCGGCGTTCGCCGGCTCGCTTCCTGGCGCGCTCACCGCGCTGCTGGAGGGACTCGAGGCGACTGAGGAGCCGTCGCTGATCCTCGAGCTGCTGATGGAGGCTGGTGTGGTGGCGGCGTTCGTCGAGGACCATGAGCGCGAACTCGCCGTCTGCCGGCAAGCGTCGCAGACGCCGGCCGAGACGGATGCGGAGCGCTTCGTCGTTTGTCAATTGACGAGCTCGGTGGCGGACCACGAGGGCGACTTTGCTCGCGCGCAGATGCTGTGGGAGCGGACGGTTGAACTCGCGGAGGGCCTTGACAGACCCCGCCATCTACTCTGGGCGTCGGAAGGCGCGAGCCGCGCCGGTCATCTGGGCGATGGCCTTCAGTTCGCCAGTCGCGCAGTCCGGATCGCGCGCGAACGGGGTCTCGTTTCCACTCTGCCGCTGGCTTTGCAGGTGGAGGCGTCGCAGCTCGTGGGCCGTGGCCAGTTCGATCTCGCCTACGCCTCGGCTCAGGAGAGCCAGCGGCTCGTGGCGGATCTCGGGCACCCGGTCGCTTGGAGCCTCGCGGACCTGGCCACGATCGACGCTGTCCGCGGCGACGAGCAGCAGGCGCGTGAGCACGCCTCCGAGGCTCAGGCTGTGGTCGCGAGAAGCGGCGCCCGTCTGTTGGGCCGAAGGACCGCTAGAGCGCTTGCGCTGCTCGACCTCGGTCTGGGTCAACCATCGGCCGCACTTGACCGACTGCTCGGTTCGGTGCTCGACATGCGTCCCGAGTCGGACTATGTGTTCGTGCTGGGGGTTCCCGACGCGGTCGAGGCGGCGAGCCGCTCGCAGCGACTCGACGAGGTGGCCTCTCACCTCGATCGCTATCGGCAATGCTTCGCGCCGACTTCCAACCGCGCCCGCCTGGCCCTACTCGCACGCTGCGAGGCGTTGGTGGACGGGGTCGATGCCGAGCGCCACTTCCGCGATGCGGTCGAGCTTTCCGACGCACTGTCGCCATTCGACCGAGCGCGGACCGAGCTGCTGTATGGCGAGTGGCTGCGACGCCACCGCAGGCGGATCGACGCACGTCTCCATCTCCGGGCAGCGCTGGAGATCTTCCAACAGCTCGCCACCACGCCGTGGGAAGCGCGGGCACGCTCAGAACTACGCGCCAGCGGCGAGACCGCGCGCAAGCGCGACCCCTCGACCCGCGATCAGCTCACACCGCAGGAGTTGCAGATCTCGCGACTTGTCGCCTCCGGGAAGTCCAATCCTGAGGTAGCCGCACAGCTGTTCCTCAGCCCGCGGACCATCGACTACCACCTCCGCAAAGTCTTCACCAAGCTCGAAATCGCCTCGCGCGCGGACCTCGCCGACTTGGACCTCGGCGAGCCCATAGCCGTCTGACCGGCGAATCGCCAGGCGACCACGCTGATGCGACCGGCACCGACGGCTGCCACCGTCGGCGAGCGCTGATCACCGGTCACCCACCACCTCTTGGACCAGGAGCCAACCATGAACCCACAGCTGCTCAGCCAACTCGCCAAGGTCAGGACGGACGACATGCTGCGCGCCGCCGAACAGCGGCGCCGCGCCATCCCATCGGAACGTTCCGTGTGGCTGACGACGACGCTCCGCCGGGCGATCGTGCGCGTTCGGCGTGCGAGGAGCGCGTCGGCGGACGCGACCGTGTTCGCCGCCGTGCGGGACGATCCCCAAGTCGACTGGCGGGCGCGCCGATGCGAGTAGCGCCCACTCGTGCTGTCGCCGCTCTGTTCGACGTCGTGGCCCCAATCGCTCTGTACTACGGGTCACGTTCGGCGGGCATGAGCGTCTACTTCGCGCTCCTAGCCGGTGCCGTCGTGCCCGGGATCACCACCACGGCCAGGCTGATCAAAAGCGGCACGCTCGACGGCCTGGCAGTGTTCGTGATGACGACGATGCTGATCGGGGTGGGGATCGCTCTGATTGCCGGGAGTCCTCGGTTTCTGCTCGCCAAGGAAGCCTGGGTGACCGCCGTCGGCGGCGCGTGGTTTCTGATCAGCGCCCACGGGAAACGGCCGCTGGCGTTCCTGTTCGCCCGCCCTCTGCTCGAGGGAAGACGGGCGTTCACGAACGAGTCATGGACCAGCCTCTGGGATCGCCTTCCCCAGTTTCGATGCGTGTGGCGCATCTCAAGCGTGATCTGGGGGGTCGGTCTGCTCGCTGACGGCGGAGTCCGAGTCGTGATCGCCTACAGCCTGCCGATCGATGTCGTTCCTGCGGCGGCAGCGGCGCTTTACCCGGCGACGTTCCTGATGCTGCAGGTGATCGACCAGATCAACTATCGACGTTCGGGTCTGTGGCGGATCCTGCTTGCCACAGACGACCGCGGACCCCGAAGGGATCCCGCATGTCGTCGAGGCTGCTCGAGGCTCGCCAGATAACCCGCCAGTTCGGCGCCCGCACGGTGCTCGACGCCGTCGACTTGCGCGTGGACGCCGGCAGTCGCATCGGGCTCGTCGGTCCGAATGGCTCTGGCAAGTCAACCCTGCTACGAATCCTCGCCGGCCGCGAAGCACCCGACACGGGCATCGTCCGACGCTTTGTGACGGTCGGTTACCTGCCGCAGCTCGCCGATGCGGAGGATCGCGGACTGACGGTATGGGAGACCGTGCTCGACCGCGTCGGCCTGGCGTCCGCCAGCGCGACGCTTGATCGATGGGCCACGGCGCTGGCAGCAGGTGACATTGAGGCAGTCGAGCCACATGCTGCTGCGCTGGAGCGGTGGCTCGCTCTGGGCGGTGCCGACGTCGATGCGCGGCTTGGTGCTGCTTGGCGGATCTCGGCCTCGGAACCGAGCTCCTCGAGCGGCCGCTCGGCACGTTGTCGGGGGACAGGCGGCGCGCGCAGGACTCGCGGCGCTGCAGGTGGCCCGCTTTGACGTCGTGCTCCTCGACGAGCCGACGAATCACCTCGACACGGATGGGCTACAGCGGCTTGCGACGCTGCTTGGCGCGCGCCCGGGGGGTGCGGTGCTCGTCTCCCACGACCGAGCCTTGCTCGCCGAAACGGTCAGCGAGATCGTCGAGCTGGACCGTGACTCCGGCAAGGCGACGCAATATCGAGGCGGCTGGGACGCCTTCTAGCGCGAGCGCGAGGCGGCGCGCGAGCGGGCGCGTCGCGAGCGTGAGCACGCACTCGCACGTAGAGATCGACTGATCACGGCCGAGCGGGAGACACGCAGACGTTCTGCGGCAAGCGTCAAACATGCCCACCGCGGCGTTCATGACAACGACAAGCAGTCCCGCGAGTGGGTGAAGATGCGCGCCGAGGGAATGGTCGCACGCGCCCGCAAGATCGGCGCTCGTGCCGATCGCATAGACGCTCCCGCCGCGTCGTGGGAGCGCCCGGCCCTCAACCTGCGGCTCACGCCCGCTGAGCGTCGCAGCACCTGGATACTCGCGCTCGAAGGAGCCTTCCTGCAGCGCGGCGAGTGGTCGCTCGGACCGCTTGACTTCGCGGTAGCACACGGCGAACGGGTACTCATCAGTGGTCCGAACGGCAGCGGCAAGTCGACGCTCCTCGGCACGCTCGCCGGCGAAGTCGATGCTGCCGAGGGCCGCCGCCGCGTCTCACCACAAGCCGTCATCGCGCAGTTAGGCCAGGCCCGCGAAGCGTTGACCGGCTCCGCCGCGCTCGCTGCCCGGGTCCGAGAGCTCACCGGACTCGACAACGCGTCCGCCCGCACGGCGCTCGCGTCATTCGGCCTTGACTCCAGCGTCGCCCGGCGCAGCGTCGCAACGCTGTCTCCCGGCGAGCAGACCCGCGCGGAGCTGACTATCATCGCGCACCAACGCGCGACCTGCCTCCTCCTCGACGAGCCGACGAACCATCTCGACATGGAGTCCATCGAAGTACTCGAAGCGGCGTTGGAACACTGGCCGGGGGCGCTGGTTGTCGCTACCCACGACCGCCGCCTGCGCGACAGCTTGCGACTCGAGCGCGAGTTTCGACTCTGAACTCGGCGTCTCAGGGATCCCCGGCTGGCGAGTTGTCAACGGAACACCAGGACGACGGTCAGGCGGCTGCTTGTCGGTGTCGGTGTCGATGAGCGCGATTACGGGCGTCTGTCGAGGCGTGAGGGTGCGCGACCGGAGCAGGGTGGTGAGCACCGCGAGTGCGCCGGCGCCGCCGGCGAGCGCGAATCCGGCGGTGGGGCCGGCACGGTCCACGAGTAGGCCGGCGCTCGCCGCTCCGATGGCACCGCCGACTGCCATCGCGGTGGCGAGCCAGGCGAACGCCTCGGTCATGGTCGCGGCCGGGGCGGCGTGGTCGACCATCGCGTAGATGGTGGCTTCGGTCGGCGAGATCGTGGCGCCGGCGAGCAGCAGCACGCCCCCGAGCGCAACGACGCTGCCGGCCGCCGGGATCAGGGCGAGGTGTCCGGCGGTGAGCGCCCCGAGGACGAGCGCGAGGCCGGCGGCGGTGCGGGCTCCGCCGCCGAGGCGGGCGGCGAGCAGCCCGCCCGCGAACGACCCGACGCCCCAGACGGCGAGCAGCGGCGCGGCTGCCGTGGTGCTGTCAAGCGTCTTGGCGGCCGCGACGACGGCGACCTCGTCGGCGCCGAGCAGCACGCCGACGGCGATCAGGACGATCACCAGCGTTCGCATCGCCGGCGCGCGCAGCGAGCCTCCGCGCGGTCGCCGGCCCGCCGGCGCTGGTCGCCAGCTGCGTGAGGCCGGTTGCGCGGCGAACGCCGTGGTCGCGAGCAGCAGGACGATCCCGCCCGCCGCGAGGGCCGCGCCGGTGGACCACAGCGCACCGATGCAGAGCGCCAGCGGCGGCCCGAAGATGTACGTCAGCTCGACGACGGACGCCTCGAGGGCGTAGGCGGCGCGGACGGCGCCGGGATCGGACAGAAGGGCCGGAAGTTGGGTTCGCAGGCAGGCGCCGACCGGCGGTTCGGCCAGCCCGATGCCGGCCGCGAGCGCGAGCAGGACGGCGAGCGAGGCGCCCACCGGCTGCACCGCGATCGCGACCAGCAGCGCCGCGGCCACGGTGGCGCTGGCCAGCAGCACCGAGGTCTGTCCGCGCCGGTCGACGAGCCGCCCGAGCAGCGGCCCGCCGACGCCGAGCGCGATCGCGTAGACGCCGGTGACCACGCCGGCCGCGGCGAACGAGCCGGTCAGGTGCTGGGCATGGACCAGCAGCCCGATGCTGAGCATCGCCAGCGGCAACCGCGCGAGGATCGAGGTGGCGAACAGGCGTCGTACGCCGGCGGATGACGCGATCGAGTGCACGCCCCGATGCTAGGTTTCCACTGGTGCAGATGGAAGATCCACAATCATGGCCTTGGACGAGACCAGTCAGCCGGTAGAGCTGCTGCTCTCCGTGAGCCGCGATGGCTCCCGGACACTCGGCGCACAGATCGAGGACCAGCTTCGGCGAGCGATCCGAGATCGTGCCCTGCGACCGGGTGCAGCGGTGCCGTCCACACGTGATCTGGCGCGCCAGCTCGGCGTTTCGCGCCGGGTCGTGGTGGACGCCTATGCGCAGCTGGCTGCCGAGGGCTATCTGAGCCTTCGGCAGGGCGCCCGCCCGCGTGTCTCGGACGCGGCGGGGGCGGCGAACACGGCGCGGGCGGTCGCGGCGCCGGCGGCGCCACCGGTGCGGTTCGACTTCCGTCCCAGCGTGCCTGACGTCTCGACGTTCCCGCGAGCGGCCTGGCTGCGCTCGCTGCGCCAGGCGCTCGCGACGATCACCGACGCCGACCTCGGCTACGGCGACCCGCGCGGGGTCGAGGTGCTGCGCTCCGCGCTGGCGGACTACCTCGGCCGCGTCCGCGGCGTCGTCGCCGACCCCGAGCAGATCGTCGTCACCAACGGCTACACGCAGGGCCTCGGCCTGGTGTGCCACGCACTCGCGGCAGCCGGCGCTAAACGGATCGCGTTAGAGGACCCGAGCAACCCCGAGGACGGCCTCGTCGCCGCGCACGCCGGCCTGGAACCGGTTCTGATCGGGGTCGACGAAGCCGGAACACGGATCGACGAACTCGAGCGCGCCGACGCCGACGCCGTCGTGCTGACGCCCGCCCACCAGCACCCCACCGGCGTCGTGCTCACCGGCGAGCGGCGAACGGCCCTGCTCGCCTGGCTGCGCGACCGGGCGCGATCGCAATCGAGGACGACTACGACGCCGAATACCGCTACGACCGCGCGGCCGTCGGAGCGCTGCAGGGCCTCGACCCCGACCGGGTCGTCTACGCCGGCTCGGCGAGCAAGACCCTCGCGCCCGCGCTCCGCCTCGGCTGGCTCGTCGTGCCCCCGTCGCTGCTGCAAGCCGTCAGCCACGAGAAGCTCCTCGCCGACCGAGGCACCGCCCGCATCGAACAGCACGCGTTCGCCGACTTCCTCACTCGCGGCGAACTCGACCGCCACCTGCGCCGCATGCGAGCCCGCTACCGCAGCCGCCGTGACGCGCTCGTCAACGCGCTCACCGAAACACTCCCAGAAGCCGCTGTCCGCGGCGTCGCCGCCGGGCTGCATGTCACCGTCCAGCTGCCCGACGGCATCAACGAGCAGGCGATCCGAGAGGAGGCCCACGACCGGCGCGTCGAGCTCGAGACGATGGCCGACTACCGACCCGACACCCGCGGGCGCCCGCCGGTCCTCCTGCTCGGCTACGCGCAAATGCCCGAATCCGCCATCCGCGCCGGCGTCCACGAGCTCGCCAAAGCAGTACGAGCGGCAGGGAGCCGCGCCTCAGACCCCGGCAGCCCGGGCCACGAACTCTAGTCTCGCACCGACAAGCATCCACCACCTTGCGGGGGTTGCCTGAGGCCAACGGCAGCCCTGCTCTGCGCGCGGAACTCAGGTCCGTTCAAGCGGTGTCGCGCCGGAGGCACACCGCGGCCTTGCTCTGCGATTGACAGCAGGGCCGCGCTGACGTTGGATTTGCCTCGACGGGCGCCTCCCTCGGCCGGCTTTCCGCGTCTCGTCGCCGCACCGACTCCTGCTTAGCTCGTGTCGGGGGCAGGGTCGGCCGATGTACAACGTGGGATTGTCGCCGTGGTGGCGATTCAACTCCGGTTGCGCCCGCTCCCAATCCGGGCCGACGCCTGCTCGGCTACGAGCTGGTGGGAGCTGCGCTGAGGATGTCGGTGGCGCGATGGTCGCTTGGTACACCGTCGATCAGGATGAGCCAGCCCTCGGTGTTCTCGGTGCGAAGCGAAACGATGGCTGTGTACCCGGCAGATTCGTACCAACCCTCAGCGCGGTCGCGGTCCGGGAACTCGATCATGATGAGGTCACCGACGAGGTTTCCTTCGCGAACGTCGGCGGGGTCTCCGTGCACGAGGAATCGTCCGCCGTACGGAGCAAGCGTCGCGTCGATGCGCTCGAGGTACTCGGCGATTGCGGGTCCCATGGTGATCGACTGGACGTTGGCAATGGCATATGCAGGCATGGTGGCCCTTTCATGATCGAGCGGGCGACGTTGCCGTGAAACGTAAGAACGATGTCCACTTGAGTCGATTACGTGTGACGTCATTGTTGTTGCTGTGACTGTGTGTGCATCTCACTCGCCTCGAGCGCGTGCTTGAGCGCGGCGAGGTTGGCGTCCACGCCTCGTCCGACGGCGCGCGCCGCGAGCGGGCCGAGGACGGCTGTGGCACTGGGCAGCTCGACGGTGGCGTCGAGGTGAATGACCGTCTCGGCGAGGTCAGGGACGAATCGGTAGCGGTAGAGGAACGGCGTCGGTCCCGACGTTGTGCGGACGGCAAACCTCGTGGGGTGCTCGCGGCCGAGGACCTCGAGCTCGTTCTCGACCAGACCGGTCGGCAGTTGTCGCTGCATCGAGTACGTCGAGCCCGGCCCGCCGCCTTCCCCCGAAGTGCGGTGCACGGTTTGGACGGCCAAGTTCCACCGGGGGAACATGAGCGGGTTCGCGACGAACGCGAACACCTCCTCGATCGGACGCTCGACGCGGACGCTGGTTTCGAAGGTGATCATGCGATCGCCTTCTCCCGCGTGGTTGCGATTGTCTGGCGCGCGGCCAGCCGGCCCGCGGTTTCGGGGTCGCCTGGCCTTTGGGTGAAGAACTGCGCCACGCAATCCGCCACCTCTGCCGGGTGGGTCTCGGGAGCGGAGTGGTCGAGCCCGTCGAGGATCGTGACGGTCGAGCCGGGAATGGCCCGCCGGACCGCGTCCAGCTGCGCGGCGACCGACGGTGGGCTGTGTGAGCTGCCGATCAGCAGCGTCTTGGATTCGATCTCGGTGTAGCCGGCGATGCCGGCGGCGTCGAGCTGGGCCTGCTGCTCGGCGAGGTTCGCCTCCAGAAGCGCTTCCGTGCGCTGCCACTCGCGACCGCGGATCCCCGCGCGGAGGATCAGCCGCACACCCGCGAGCGGCATCGTGGCCAGCGCGCGGGGTGCGAATCCTGCGTGTTTGACCATCGTCGCGAACGCTCCCCGTGTGTCGCCTCGGGCCAGGAGCTCGCGGCAAGGGCCAAGCCAGGCCGGTGCTGGTGCACCGTCGAGGACGACCCCCGGTTCGTACACGACGATCTGCCCGAACACGGCTTTGCGGCACGCGGTCTGGAGCGCTGCGAGCCCGCCGTAGCTGTGGCCGAACACGCGCTCGGCGCCGGTCTCCGCCTGCAGAGCGAGAAGGTCCTCGCACTCCTTCTCGACGGTGTAGGCCGGGCCTTGGGGGCCCGATGCCCCGCGGCCGCGGCGTTCCATCAAGTGCACGGTGAATGAGCCGGCGAGCTCACGTCCGAGCTCGCGGTACGCCCGGGCTGTGCTCAGCACGCCGCCGACGATGATCAGGCCCGCTCCCGACCCGAGCGTCTCGTAGGCAATCGTGGTCCCGTCGGCCGACCGGACAGTCGACGAGGTCCAACGGTTGCTGTTCATAGCTGCTCTTTCGTCGTGCGCGTGCGGGTGGTTTCGAATTCGGCGCGGCGAGCGTTCATAAGCGTTCGAAGGCCGGGGGCCCAGCGCGTCGCGCTGCTGGGAAGCCGCCTCGTGCGGCGACCACCTGGCTGACGCGGCTGCCTGAGACGGTGGCGTTCCTCTGCATCGCGGAGCCGTTCGGCGATGATCGCTCTGGCCAGTTGCCTATGAAGGTGGTGGTGCATGTCGGCGAGCGTCGTGGTCGCCGGCTTTGATCGCATCGGCGTGCTCGCCAGCCACTCCGCCGTGGAACGGGCGCGTTGGCGCCTGGTCGAGGTTCCTAGAGCAGCCATGCCGGCGCCCCGCGCCGCTCGTCGCGCGCCGATCACGACGACTGGTGGGATCGCCGATGCGAGTCCTGGCGCCGGCCATCGATCATCAGCCGACGACAGCGACAACCCGAAAGAAACGATGAATCCTCAATTCGTGTACGTCACCACGCAGCGACGGTGCGCCGAACAAGGGCAGTCGCGATGAGTCACGTCTGGACTGTGGCGCCCGTCGCCCTCGTCACCGTGGCGGCGTTGGCGCCGCCACGCCGTCCCCGGCTCGCCGCCTCCGTGGGCTTCTGGCTGGGCTACTTGGCCAACGAGTATCCGTTCTTCGCCTTCTGCTGGCTCGCCGCGTCGACGCTACTCGCACTTGGAAACGAGAGTCTCGGGTCGCCGGGCACGTTGGCGGTCCTTGGCCTGGCTGCCCTGACGGCATCTGGCCTTGCGCTCATCATGCGGCGCGGGCTGCTGGCAGGCCCGGTTCTCGCGCGCGCCCTGGCCCGTGATCTGGGTCTCGGCAGGCCGAGCGGCCGGCCCGTTGGCGGGCCGGTGCGCCGGCGTGTGCCGGCGCGGACCGTGTTCTGGCCCATGCCGCTCCGCCCGCGCGACGTGCAGCGGACCGCGAACGTCAGCTACGGCCCCGCCGGGAGGCGTAATCGACTCGATCTCTATTGCCACCGGTCGCGTCCGCCAGCCGCGCCGGCGCTGATCCACTTCCACGGCGGGCACTTCCGGATGGGCGGCAAGAGCCGCGAAGCACGGGCCCTGTTCTACCGGCTCGCGAGCGAGGGATGGGTATGCATCAGCGCGGACTATCGGCTCCGGAGGGCCGGCCGCTTCCCGGCATCGCAGATCGATGCGAAGCGGGCGATCGCATGGGCGCACGAGCACGCGGGCGAGTACGGAGCCGATTCCTCGCTGCTGGTAGTGGCCGGAGACTCGGCGGGCGCGCATCTGGCGTCGATGGCCGCGCTGACGACGAATGACCCAGCGTTCCAGCCGGGCTTCGAGCATGCTGACACGTCGGTCAGCGCCGCCGTGTGCCTGTACGGCTTCTACGGGAACCGGGACCTCGGCGGTCCGGTGCCGTCATCGCCGCGCGCTTACGTTCGCCGCGACGCGCCGCCGTTCTTCGTCGTGCATGGGGACAACGACAGCTTCATCCCCGCCGCGACCGCCGAGAGCTTCGTCGACGCGCTCCGCAGCGTCTCGATGAATCCGGTCGTATACGCGCAGCTACCGGGAGCGCAGCACTCCTTTGACCTGTTGCATTCGGTCCGGTTCGATCACGTGATCGACGGCATCGAGGCGTTCACCGCATGGGTCCGGGCTCGCCGAGAGCCGCCCAGCGCACAGCCCATCACCCGTTCGTCCGTGAGCCCGGCGATACCGACGGAGGAGTCTCGAACGGGCCGCTTGGTGACCGAGCGGGCCTCATGAGCACCGAATGGCTCCCCAGGCGATCAGCGGCAGCATCGGCGAGGGTCAGCAACGGGCGACGCGCGAGGAGGCCCAGCCCCAGCCGTTGCCGCCACGACCATGAGCGGGGCAGGCGACGGTCCGGCGATGATACACAGCACAACGCGGCCCCCTGGGGCGCTAACCGCCCCGCCGAGCACGCCGGAGAGCGCCAGCCCGACGTCACCGGCCGCGGCCATCAGCCCTACGGAGCGGTCGAGCATCCTGACGCTCGCTCTCCGACTCTCAGCAGCGCTCTGTAGATCGCCGGCACAGCGTTGATCCCGATCACCGCGCGACGCCGGATGAGGGTTCGTCGGGGCACCGCCACCGTGCCGATGACATTTCCGGCGGCCGCGACGGCGATAGCCGCGAGTGCCATTCGCCGCGTCCCCAAAGCCGTCGCGCGGGGTTGGAGCGGCCCGCTCTTCGGGTACACGTCCGACCATCGGCTGTTTCTCCCACCACCCCCGTCGGGGCGCGTCCGGCAACCACGTCGCAGACGCTGACCTCCTTGCGAGGATCTCTGACCACGGCCGACAGCCGTCATCGGGGCTTCTGGGGCGGGCGCCGGAGCGTGCTGCGATCGACCGCTTGCTCGACGGCGTACGCCGGAGGCGCAGCGGATCGTTGGTCGTGCGTGGGGAGGCGGGAATCGGCAAGACAGCGCTCCTGGCGTACGCCGCCGAGCGAGCGCGTGACAACATGACGGTGCTCGCGGTGACAGGAGTGGAGGGCGAAGCCGATCTTGCCTTCGCCGGGCTGCACGGACTGCTGTGGCCGGTCGTGGACGCGCTTGATGGCGTCCCCGCCCCGCAGCGCGAGCCGCTGGCGGCGGCGCTTGGTTTGGCACCGGGCGAGGGCCGCGATCGGTTTCTCGTGTCCGCCGGCGTTCTCTCGCTGCTGGCGGCGGCGGCGGAATCGAGGCCGATCCTGTGCCTGGTCGACGACGCGCAATGGCTGGATCTTCCGTCGGCCAACGCGCTGTCGTTCACCGCCCGAAGGCTCCTCGCTGAGGGTGTGGTGATCGTGGTTGGCGCCCGTGACGGCGAGGCGCGATGTTTCGACGCGGCTGGATTGGAGGAGATCGAGGTAGTTGGGCTCGACCGGGACGCGGCCGCGCTCATGCTCGATCAAGGCTCGCGGCAGGCTGCTCCGTCGGTGCGCGAACGATTGCTTAGCGAGGCAGCGGGCAATCCTCTGGCGCTGCTGGAACTACCTGCTGGGCTATCGGATGCGCAGCTCGCTGGGGAAGCGCCATTGCCGGACGCGTTGCCCGTGACCGACCGATTGAGGTCGGCGTTCTCACAGCGGATCGAGCGGTTGCCCGAGCCGACCCGGGCCGCACTGCTGATCGCCGCTGCGGAGGAGGCCGGTGAGCTGGCGGTCACGCTTCGCGCGGCGGCTGAGCTGGGCCTGCCGCCGGACGCGCTCGATCCCGCAGAGGAGGCGGGATTGGTGCGTATCGACGTTACCGCGCTGAGCTTCCGTCATCCGCTCGTACGGTCGGTCGTCTACCAGTCGGTGCCGCTTAGCCACCGTCGGCGCGCGCACGCGGCGCTGGCCGTCGCGCTGGCGGATGACGAGCACGCCGAGCGCGCGATCTGGCAGCGGGCGATGGCGGCCTCGACCGCGGACGAGAAGGTCGCGGATGCGCTCGAGGCGTCCGGGCGACGGTCGCAGCTGCGCGGCGGTCACGCATCGGCGGCGACCGCGTTCGAGCGCGCCGCGACGCTCAGCGAGACCACCCCCCGCCGCGCCAGACGTCTCGCATCGGCGGTCGAAGCCGCCTGGTTCGCGGCGCAAGTGGACAGAGCCCGGGAGCTCGTAATCCGATCCCTGCCGCTGAGCGATCGCGCGCAGCGCGCAGAGCTCCTGTATTGGAGGGGAGCTATCGAGGGGCAGAGCGGGGGCCTGCTCGTCGGCGTCGCGACGCTCCACCAGGCAGCCGCGCTAAGCGAGGATCCGTCGCTGAGCCTGAAGATCCTGCGAGACGGATGCGCGATGGCCGACCAGGCGGGCGCCCCGGACGAGGCCCTCTCGTTCGCCGAACGCGCAGCGGACACTTCCTGCGCCGGCGAGATCGACCGGTTCATCAAGGCGTCGCTGATCGCGAGGGCGGCAGACCTCTCCGGCGACCACGCACGCGGCAAGGCCCTGGCGGCCGAGCTCGTCGAGCTTGCAGAGGGGATCGACGTTCCGGTCTGCCTGATCTGGTCCGCGCTCGCGGCACTCCGAGCTGGGATGGGCGAAGCCAGCCTCCGCCACGCCAGCCGAGCCGTGAGCCGCGCCCGCGATACTGGCGAGGTCACAACGCTGCCGTTCTGTCTCCACGTGCAAGCCATGGCGCTGATCGGCCACAGCCGCTTCGAACTGGCCTACGCCACCGCCGAGGAAGGATGGCGCCTGGCGCTGGAGACCGGGCAGCCTTGGGCAGCGGGTTGGAACCTCATGGACGTTGCACTGATCGATGCCGTGCGGGGCTCCGAAGAGCGCGCGCAGGCGCACGTCGCCGAGATACAAGCCCTGGTCGCGCGCAGCGGCGCCACCGCCATGGTCCACTACGCCGAGCGCGTGCTGGGCCTGCTTTACCTGGGCCTGGGTCGGCCGGCCGACGCAGCCGACCGTTTGCTGCGGGCGTTCTCAACGGGGCGTCGCGACACGGACCCATCATTCGCCCCCGACGTGCCCGACGCGGTCGAGGCGGCGGCCCGCTCCGATCGGCTCCACGAGGTCGCTGGTCACCTCGCACGGTACGAGGCATGGGCGCAACGCTCGTCCGATCCGAAAGCGGTCGCCCTGCTCGCGCGCTGCCGGGCGCTGGTCGACGAGCCGCACGCCGAGGAGCATTTCGAGGACGCCATCGCCCTTGCCGACAACCTCCCTCCGTTTGACCAGGCGCGCACCGAGCTTCTGTATGGAGAATGGCTACGCCGGCAGCGAAGACGCGTCGATGCCCGCCGCCACCTGCGCGCCGCGCTTGAACTCTTTGGGCGATTGGGCGCGTCGCCCTGGGAGGCGCGCGCGCAGGCGGAACTGCGCGCCAGCGGCGAGACCGCCCGCAAGCGCGATCCGACGACGCGTGACCAGTTGACGCCCCAGGAACTACAGATCTCCCGCCTCGTGGCTTCCGGAATGACGAACCCGGAGGTGGCAGCGAACCTCTTCCTCAGCTCGCGCACGGTGGATTATCACCTGCGCAAAGTGTTCACCAAGCTCGAGATCGCCTCCCGCGCGGAGCTCGCACGCACGGACCTCGGCGAGCCCGTAGCGACCTGACCGCGACCATCGTGGCCGCCGCGGCGATCTCGGTATTTCAGCTGCTGGCGCCGCTTGTCCAGTCGCATTTGAGAGCGCCCGACCGCGAGTGACCCGTAGACGAGCGTGACATCGAGGCCGATCGCGGGCTGCGCTTCGACGATCGCGTAGTCGCCTGGCACGGCTCCGGCTAACGACCATCGACTGGCAATAGGCGTCATCGAGCACGGCGAGTGGAAGCCGGCCGCAACGCTCAATCAGGAGCGGCGAGCCAGCGTCCCGCGCCCTCCCGCGTCGCTCCCTTCCGCCGAGCAGCACCCCGCGATACTCCGCGACCGTTGTCTGCGCGGGCGTCTTTGCGCGCCGTCTCTCGCGCGCGTCGCACGGGCGCGCACACCGGCACGACTTCGCCCGCCAACCCCGCATGCGGCTACGCAACGGCGCTCGCCATTCGTACGTGCTCCTGCACCCAACGGTCGAGCGATGCGCTCATCGGCGGCGCACTGCCAAACCCGCCATCCGGCGGCGAACCTCGGCTGGCGTTCAGAAGGGGCGAATTCCCCCTATTGGCGAATTGCGGGAGCTGACGGAGTACCTCGCTCACACCTGCTTGCCTGAGATCGCGGTACCTCAGGCGACAGCCGACCTGGTCGATGTCGCGGCAACGGCGGCGCCCGGCTTTCGCTCGGCCGGGCGGTCGCCGGCAGAGGTGGCGGCGCGTCAGGACGCGTTCTGGGAGATGCACGACGCGCTGTTCGCCGACCAGGGCCGGCTTGAGGGCCCGCAGCTGTGGAAACGCGCCGAGCGCCTGGGTCTGGACGTCGAGCGCTTGGAGGCCGACAGACGCTCGGACGCGGTGCGTGACCGCGTCCGAGACGACTTCCGGGGGTGAGGCAGGGGTGGCGACGACGCGGACGCTCTTTCGCGGCGGGCGAGCGGCACACAAGCCCGCTCGACCTCTCCGCTCTTGAGCGCCTGATTTAGCGGCCCTCGTAGGCCAGCTCGCCGGCCTGGCGTATCGCCGCGGCCGCATGTTTCTCGGACTGCACGACCACCGCGGCGACCACGATCGCGGCGGCGACCAGGCCGGCGGCGATCAGGAACGCCAGGTGGTAGCCGCTGGTCAGCGCCTGCGCGTGCGCCGCGCCGGCGTGCGCCAGGTGGTTGCTGCGCGCGGTGGATACCGTCGCCAGGACCGCCAGGCCCAGCGCCCCGCCGACCTGCGCAGCGGTGTTGACCAGGCCCGAGGCCAGGCCGGCGTCGGTCGGCGTCGCGCCCGACATCGCCAGCCCCATCAGGGCGGGGAAGCAGAGGCCCACGCCGGTGCCGGTCAGCAGCAGCGCTGGCAGGACGTCGCGCACGTAGGAGCCGTCGACCGGCGCCTGGGCGAACATCACCATGCCGGCGACCATCAAGCCGAGCCCCGGGAACTGGATCGTGCGGGCGCCGAATCGCTGGGTCAGCTTCTCCGAATAGCGCAACGACAGCGTTCCCATCACGATCGTCACCGGCACTAACGCCAGGCCGATCTGCAGCG
This sequence comes from uncultured Solirubrobacterales bacterium, assembly GCA_963799995.1. GTDB lineage: Bacteria > Actinomycetota > Thermoleophilia > Solirubrobacterales > Solirubrobacteraceae > Palsa-465. Next base: position 39,887 of record CAWCZI010000004.1, read on the forward strand.
CGTCGTAGCCGAGCACCCGCTGCAGGTAGAGCGAGCCGAGGAAGAACATCCCGAACATCCCGGCCACGGTCAGCACCTGGATGAGGTTCGCGCCGGTCACGTTGCGCGAGCGGAAGATCCGCAGCGGCATCAGCGGCGTGGCGGCCTTCGCCTCACGGGCAACGAACGCGGCCAGCAGGGCGATCGAGACCGCGCCGAGAATCAGCGTCGTCGACGCGCCCCAGCCGTCCTCGGCCGCGGGCTTGACGATCGTGTAGACGCCGACCATCAGCGCGCCCGTGATGAGCGCGGCGCCCGGCAGGTCGGCGCCGTTGCTCAGGCCGATGCCGTCGTCCGCGGGCAGCAGTCGGCGGCCGAGGATCGCCGTCGCTATGCCGATCGGGACGTTGATGAAGAAGATCCAGTGCCAGTCGATCGCCTGGGTGAGCACGCCGCCGGCAAGCAGGCCGACCGAGCCGCCCGCCGAGGCGACGAACGCGTACACGCCGATCGCCTTCGCCTGCTCCCGGGGGTCTGGGAACATCGTCACGATCATGCCGAGGATGACGGCCGAGGTCATCGCGCCGCCGATGCCTTGCACGAATCGCGCCGCGACCAGCCACACCTCGCTCTGCGCCAGGCCGCACAACGCTGAGGCGCCGGTGAACAGCGCGAGCCCGGCCAGGAAGATGGTCCGGCGACCAAGCAGATCACCGAGGCGCCCGGCGAGGAGCAGCAGCCCGCCGAACGAGATCAGGTATCCGTTGACGACCCATGCGAGGCTGGAGGTCGAGAACCCGAGGTCGTCCTGGATGGACGGAAGCGCGACGTTCACGACGGTGACGTCGAGGACGATCATCAGCATCCCCACACAGAGGAGGTAGAGAGCGGTCCAGCGGGAACGGTCGGCGGTCATGTCGGTCCTTCCTTCGGCATTTGTACTTTCAGACCGGAGTCGGAGCCGGACCTCGTCGCTCGACATGTCGAGAAAGAGAAATCGGATCCGATCTCACCACGAACCCTCGAAAGGAGCGACGACGTGAAGTACATGCTGCTGATCCACCACAACCCCAACTTCATGGACAACCCACCGGAGCCGATGGACCAGATCGGGGCCGAGGTCGGGCGCCTGATCGACGAGCTGACGGCCTCGGGCGAATGGGTCGGAGGCGAAGGCCTCGCCGACGTATCGCAGGCGAAGGTCGTGCGCGTGCGCGACGGCGTCCCGGCCGTGACCGACGGGCCCTACCTCGAGGCCAAGGAGCATCTGGCCGGCTACTGCATGATCGACTGCGACTCGCTGGACCGCGCGCTGGAGGTCGCGGCAACGTGGCCTGACGCGCGCTGGATGGGAATTGAGGTGCGGCGCGTGATGACCCCCGGCGGAGAGGAGATGTGAGCATCGAGGAGCAGCTGCGCGGGCTGGCGCCGCGCGTCCTCGGGACGCTCGTCCGCCGCTACGGAAGGTTCGACGCGTGCGAGGACGCCGTGCAGGAGGCGCTCCTCGACGCGGCGCTCCGGTGGCCGCGCGACGGCGTGCCGGCCAACCCGCGCGGCTGGCTCCTCACCGCCGCGCACCGGCGGCTGATCGACGAGCTCCGCAGCGAGAATGCACGGCGCCGCCGCGAGGAGGGCCTGGCGCATGAGCCGCCGCGGGGCGAGGCGGCGGACGAGGACGACACGCTGGAGCTCCTCTTCATGTGCTGCCACGAATCGCTGACGCCCGCCTCGCAGATCACACTGACCCTGCGCGCCGTGGGCGGCCTGACCACCGCGGAGATCGCGAGCGCGTTCCTGGTTCCGGAGAGCACGATGGCGCAGCGCATCAGCCGCGCCAAGGCGACGATCCGCGCCGCGGGCGCTCACTTCGCGCCTCCCGCGCCCGAGGCGCTGCCCGTCGTCCTCCACGTGCTGTACCTCATCTTCAACGAGGGGTACATGGCAAGCTCCGGCGCGCACGTGGCCCGCGTCGAGCTGAGCGCCGAGGCGATCCGCCTCACGCGCGAGGTCCACCGCCGGCTGCCGGATGACGGCGAGGTGGCGGGGCTGCTTGCGCTGATGCTCCTGACCGACGCCCGCCGCCCAGCGCGCGCCCGCGCGGACGGAAGCCTCGTCCCGCTGGCCGAGCAGGACCGCTCGCTGTGGCACCGCGCCAAGATCGCCGAGGGCGTCACGCTGGTCGAGGAGTCGCTGGCGAGCAAACCGGGAGGCCCCTACCAGCTTCAGGCCGCCATCGCCGCGATCCACGACGAGGCGCCAAGCGCACCGCAGACCGACTGGCGGCAGATCCTCGCCCTCTACGAGATCCTCGAGCACGTCTCACCGGGGCCGGTGGTCACGCTCAACCGAGCCGTCGCGATCGCAATGGTCCACGGTCCCCGCGCCGGACTGGAGTTGCTGGAGACGCTCGACGAGCCACTGCGCGACCACCACCGTCTGGCGGCCGTGCGCGCCCATCTCCTCGAAATGGCCGGCGAGCAGGTCGGCGCCCGCGCGGCGTACGAGCGCGCCGCTCGCCTCACCACGAGCATCCCGGAGCGACGTTATCTCGAGGCGCGAATGGCTGCTCTCTAGCGGCTCGGATCCGAAGACAAAACGAACTGACCCCGCCGACCGAAGGGCGAGGCGAGAAAGGCATAACCACCTATGTCTCACGTCGTGAAGCGCGTCTCCGGTTCGCGCGACTCTCAGGCAGACTCCGCTTTGGCGTGAGGACGCGCATCCGGCAACGCGATCGCCACCTGCGTCCTGGCGGTCGGGCTGCTCGGTGGTTTCGCCGCCGCCGGATTCGCCGCACAGCAGGTGCGAGAGGCGCGCAGAAGTCGCGAGGCGCAGATGGCGGCTGAGTTCCTCCGCCGCTGGAACGGAGACTCGATGGTCGAGACGCGGCGGCTGCTCGCGCGATTCGAATCTCCCCATGAACTGCGCGACGCCTTCGCCGTATACGTCGCCACCGATGCGCCTGAGGCCCATGTGCTCTACCGCGAGCCCGACTATTTCGAGCAACTGGCGGCGCTTGAGTGCTGCGGAGCGTTCGACCTCCAGCTGATCAAGCTCCTTCTCGGTCGCGCGTTGATCGACCGTTGGGAGATGCGGCGCCCCGCGATCCATCACGTCCACGGACCCGCAACGTATCCACTGTTCGAGGCCCTCGCAGAAACGCTGAGTCGTGAACTCGATGGCCCCGGCGCCAGACATCGTCAGGAGGAGGTCAGCGACTCCCACGCGGAATGAAGTGCCGGGCTCAACGTGTTGCGTTCGAGAGGTCGTATCGACCGGCGAGGGGACTGGCGATGTCACCGACGCGAGGGTATCCGGCCAGCATCAAGCTGATCCGGCGGCAGTCGAAAGAGCGTTTTCGACACAGGCAAGACCTAAGCCGTAGCTATGACACCGCGTGAACAGGACCTCCAGAGCATGACTACGCAAGACACCGCATCCATCCACCCGACGGCCGAGCGCGCATGGCTCTCACGGGCGCTCGCGAGTCCCTGGGCCGCGCTCACGATACTGCTGGCCGGCACATTCATGGTCGTGCTGGACTTCTTCATCGTCAACGTCGCGCTGCCCTCCATGCAGCACAACCTCAATGCGAGCGGGAGCGCGATCGAATGGGTCGTCGCCGGCTACGCCCTGACCTCCGCTGTGGTCCTGATGACCGCCGGACGTCTCGGTGACCAGATCGGCCGACGTCGCACCTTTTCACTCGGCCTCGGCCTGTTCACTCTCTCCTCCGCGGCCTGTGGGGCAGCCGGCACGCCAACCGTGCTCGTGCTCGCGCGCCTGGCGCAAGGGGCTGGTGCGGCGCTGCTGATGCCAAACGTCCTGTCGATCATCGGCGTGACCTATGAGGGACCAGACCGAGTGCGTGCGCTGGGGCATATGGGCTCGTGATGGGTCTGGCCGCCGCTTGCGGACAGCTGATCGGCGGTGCTCTCATCCAGGCCGACATCGCCGGCCTGAGCTGGCGCAGTTGCTTCCTCATCAACGTGCCTGTCGGTGCGATAGCCCTGACGCTGGCGCCGAGCCTGGTGCCCGAATCACGGGCCGAGCATCGTAGCCGCCTCGACCTGGCCGGCACCGTGCTTCTCAGCGCCGGCCTGACGGCGGTCTTGCTGCCGCTCGTGGAGGGTCGCCAGCAGGGGTGGCCGGCCTGGACGTGGGCCTCGCTCGCCTCCTCGCCTCTGATATTGGTGGGATTCGCCGCCCACCAGCGGCACGTCGCCCGTCGCGGCGGCGAGCCGCTGGTCCCCGCTGAGCTCTTCCGTGTCCGCTCGTTCAGCGCTGGCCTTGTGACACAACTGGCTTTCTGGACCGGACAGGCGTCGTTCTTCCTTGTTCTGGCGCTGTACCTACAGCAGGGCCGCAAGCTGAGCGCACTTCGGGCCGGACTCGTGTTCACGATCCTGGCACTCGCCTACGTCGCGACGTCCGTCCGCGCGCCGGCGCTCGGTGAGCGCTACGGACGGCGACTCGTGGCGCTCGGCGCGCTCGTGCTGGCCTCGGGTCACGGCGTGCTGCTGGCCGCGGTGGCGGTGGTCGGAGTCGGAGGATCAGTCGTCCCACTGATGACTGGACTGCTCCTGATCGGCGCCGGAATGGGGCTGCTCATCGTGCCGCTGACGACAACGATCCTGTCCGGAGTCTCGGCGGAACAGGCCGGCGCCGCCTCCGGAGCACTCACAACGATGCAAAACGTCGGCGCCGCTCTCGGAGTGGCGATCACGGGTGCGATCTTCTTCGGCACGTTGCACCACGGTTATGCATATGCGCTGGAGCTGAGCCTCACCGAGCTCGCAGCGTCGCTCCTCGCGGTAGCCGGTCTCACTCGACTCCTACCCCAAATACGAACCAGCCGCGCTACCTGGCGAGAGCTCAAGCGTCACGACACCAAATGCAACCTGACCTGCACGGCTACTTCAGCGATCCACGAACGAAATTAGGAGCACATCAAATGCCTCGTCACATCAAGGTCCCCGTCGCTGACACCGTGCTGGACGCCAATGACACCGGGGGCAACGGCTATCCGGTGCTGCTCGTCAACGGCATGTTCGCCACCCAGCGCCATTGGAAGGGCGTACTGCCGTTACTGGCCGGTTGCTACCGAGTGGTCACGTTCGACGGCCGCGCCCGCGGCAAGTCCGGGCGCTCCACCGACTACTCCTTCGCCAGCTGCCTGGCTGACGTCGCCGCCGTCGTCGATTCCACGGGCCTCGTGCGGCCGATCATCGCCGGCTGGTCGCACGGCGCGGCAGTCGCCGTGTGTTACGCGGCCCAGCATCCCGACGAGGTTGCCGGCGTCGTCTGTGTCGACGGAGCCTTGCCCGTGGACCCAATCGACGACGCCTTCCGCGACCGGGTCCGCAAGCTGTTCCGCCGTAATGCCATCCCCATCAAGATCCTCGCAGCACTCGGCCTCGGTACACGGATGTCGGCGTCACAGGCTGCCGAGGCCAACATCGAACTCAACGAGTTGTCGGCCGAAATCGCCACGGACTACGCGAAGACCCACTGTCCAGTGGCGATCATCAAGGCGACCGGGAAGCACCTCGGCGCCACCGCGGAAGAAATGCGCAGGGTGCGCGCCAACATCGATCCGATCGTCGACAGCAACCCCAACGTCACCATCTTCGCGACCGTACCGTCCAACCACAGCAGGATCGTCGCCAAGCACCCCGACACCATCGCCGCTGCCATCGATGCCGTCGCGGGCCAGATACCGAACGTGAACTCCGGTCCACCGGCCGTCGCGAGCCGATCGGCCACACCGGATCGGGCCGGCACGCGAGGCCGAAGCACGACTTCAGGCTCATGAGACCAGAGCCGCCCAGGCCCTGGACGTCACGCCGGCACGCATCCCACCGATCGCACGCAGGCCTGACGTTTCCGCCACCCCAACACACCACGGAGCACACCATGTCCACCACCCTCACTGAACACGACGAGCTCACCCTCGCGACTGCTGCGTATGGCGCCGTCACGCTGATCGCCGCCGCCAGCGCAAGACAGGCCGGCCGGGTCGCCAGGTCCGGAGCCATGGTCCTGGCCTCGGCGACCGGCCAACTCGGGCACGTACTCGCCGAGCGTCCGAAGGACGTGGAGCTGGACGGCAAGTCGACCGCCGATCTCGCCGACCATGTGCTGCCAGCCCTAACGGCAACCATGAGCCTGCTCAAGCAGCAAGATCAGGCCGAGGCCGACAACTTCCGCCGCACCGTCACCCGAGCGGCCGAAGCAGCCGCCACCGCCCGTCGGGGGGGCCCACCCCCGAGATGGCCGAGATGTCCCGCAAGATCATTAATGCTCTCGACCACCGTGTGATGGGATTTCGACCCACAGAACAGCCGTGCCGAGGGAGCTTGGTGCCAAGTCAGTCGAATGGCGAACAACCCCGTGGCCGAGCAAGGTCCGACAACGCCCTGGGATCGTGACCGGGATGCCAGTGCTTCCGGACGCTCCCGATCCCACCGTCGTGCACCCTGTGGCCGGACAGCCCCGCGTGGTCTTCCTCCGACCACTCGTGGAGCACCCCGCCGTCGAGGTCGGCGAGTACACGTACTACGACCACCCAACCCGGGCCGAGCATTTCGCTGAAGACGCAGTCCTGTACGCATTCGGTTCCGAACGACTGATCATCGGACGGTTCTGCGCGATCGCCGCCGGGGTTCGGTTCCTGCTGCCCGGCGCCAATCATGCGGACTGCGGTCCTTCGACGTATCCGTTCGGGATCTTCGGCGCGCCGTGGGATACGACGATGGACCTCGTCACAAGTGCTCCCTCGCGCGGGGACACCGTCGTCGGACACGACGTGTGGCTCGGCTATGAAGCGCTGGTGCTTCCGGGAGTCACGGTCGGCCATGGATCGATCGTCGCCGCCGCCAGTGTGGTCGCCGCCGACGTCCCGCCCTACAGCGTGGTGGCCGGCAACCCAGCACGCATCGTCCGCCATCGTTTTGACAGCGCCGACGTCGACCGGTTGCTCCGTGCCGCCTGGTGGCACTGGCCCGCACAGCTGCTCACCACCCACGCGCGTACGATCATGTCGGGCACTCCGAGCGAGCTTGAGCACATCGCCGAGGAGCTCGGCCAGAGACGCCCGAGCCCGCCGTAGAATTCGCGAGCGGCCCCGATGTCCAGCTTCGGTGATCCCGAACTCCAAGCGGCACTGCGTGCTCATCCCGATCAGTGGCGCTGCAGCCCGTTCGACGGTCGCCGCGAGATCTTTCAGGCGTGGGTTCTTGCGGCTTGCACTGCTTTGGCGAGCTCGTGGATGCCGGGGCGGATGGCGGCTTCGGGCATCTGCGCGTAGCCGAGCAGGAGGATGGGCGGGCGCCCGTGGGTGTCGGGGCGGTAGTCGGCCATCGTCTCGAATTCAATGCGCCGGACGAGGGCCTGTTGTCGGATCGCCTGCTCGTCGAAGGTGTCGGGTAGCTGGGCGGTGACGTGCAGGCCGGCGGCGACGCCGCGGACGGTGGCTTCGGGGAGCGTTTCGGCGAGCGCGTCGATGAGCGCGTCGCGGCGTTTGCGGTATCGAGTGCGCATGCGGCGCAGGTGGCGGTCCAGCTCCCCGCGGGTTAGGAAGTCGGCGAGCGCGTGCTGTTCGATGCGGGCGCTGCCCCGATCGGTGAGGCGCTTCTCGTGGCTGACGGCTGGCTGGAGCCAGGGCGGCACGACGAGCCAGCCGATGCGGAGGGCGGCTGCGAGCGTCTTGCTCGTCGAGCCGGCGTAGATGACCCGGTCGGGCTCGAGGCCTTGGAGAGCGCCGATGGCTGCCCGGTCGTAGCGGTACTCGGCGTCGTAGTCGTCCTCGATCGCGATCGTGTCGTTCGCGCGGAGCCAGGCGAGAAGTTCCATCCGTCGCTCGCCGGTGAGCACGACGCCGGTGGGGTGCTGGTGGGTGGGTGTCAGAACGACGGCGTCGGCGTCGGCGTGCTCGAGCTCGACGATGCGGGTTCCGGCCTCGTCGACCCCGATCCGAGCCGGGTGCAGGCCGGCACGGGCGGCGACCAGTGCGTCTTCGGGGTTGCTGGGGTCCTCGAGTGCGATCCGTGTGGCCCCGGCCGCGGTGAGGGCATGGCACACCAGGCCGAGGCTCTGCGTGTAGCCGTTGGCGATGATGATCTGTTCGGGATCGGCCACGACGCCGCGGACGCGGCCGAGGTAGTCCGCCAGCGCGGTGCGCAGCACCAAGACCCCGCGCGGGTCTCCGTACCCGAGCTCGGCGTCGGTCATCGTCGCGAGCGCGTGGCGCAGCGAACGCAGCCACGCCGCTCGCGGGAACCTTGAGACGTCGGGGGCGCTGGGCCGGAAGTCGAATCGCGCGCTCGGTGCCGGCGGTGTTAGCGCAGCCGTCGGCTCGCTCACGGCCGCTCCGGCGTCCGAGACCCGCGGACGCGCACCCTGCCGAAGACTGAGGTAGCCCTCGGCGGCCAACTGGGCATAGGCGTCGACCACGACCCGCCGCGACACCGCCAGCTGGCGGGCCAGATCCCGGGTGGACGGCAGCCCGACGCCCGGTCGCAGCGCATGTTCTCGGATCGCCTGGCGGAGCTGGTCCTCGATCTGGGCTCCGAGTGTGCGGGAGCCATCGCGGGTCACGGAGAGGAGCAGTTCTAGTGGCTGACTGGTCTCGTGTGAAGCCATGATTGTGGATCTTCCATCTGCACCAGTGCAAACCTAGCATCGGGTCATGCACGCGATCGCGTCATCTGCCGCAGCACGACGGCTGTTCGCCACCTCGATCCTGGCGCGGTTGCCGCTGGAGATGCTCAGCATCGGGCTGCTCGTCCATGCCCAGCACCTGACCGGCTCGTTCGCCGCAGCGGGCGTAGTGACCGCCGTGTACGCAATCGCCGTCGACGTCGGTGGCCCGCGCTCGGGCAACTCGTCGACCGGCGCGGTCAGACGCGGGTGCTGCTGGTCAGCGCCACCGTCGCCGCCGGCCTACTGGTCGCGATCGCGGTGCAGCGGGTGGGTGCCTCGCTCACCGTCCTGGTTCCACTTGCAGCGGGCATCGGGCTGGCCACGCCTCCCGTCGGCGCCTGCCTGCGAAGCCAATTTCCCGGCCTGCTCTCAGAACCCAGCGTCATCCGCGCCGCTTATGCCCTCGAGGCGTCCGTTGTCGAGTTGACATACATCTTCGGCCCGCCGCTGGCCCTGGGTATCGGTGCGCTGTGGTCCACCGGCTCAGCCCTCGCGGCGGGTGGGATCGGCTGCTGGTCGCCACCATGGCATTCGCCGCGCAACCGGCCTCACGCGACTGGCGGCCGGCGCCGGCGCCGCGGCGCTCGCGCCAGAGCGCGCTGCACACGCCGGTGATGCGCACGCTGGCGATCGTCCTGATCGCCGTTGGCGTCCTCCTCGGTGCCGGCGAGGTCGCTGTCGTCGCCGCTGCCAAGACGCTGGGCAGCGCCGCTGCAGCCGCCCCGCTGCTCGCCCTCTGGGGCCTCGGGTCGTTCATAGGCGGGCTGCTCGCCGCCCGCCTCGGCGGCGGAGCCCGGACCCCCGCCGGCCTCGTGCTCATCCTCGGGTCGCTCACCGTCGGGCACCTCGCCCTCATTCCAGCGGCCGACAACCTCGTCGCGCTCGGGGCGGTGCTGCTCCTCGCCGGCGCTACGATCGCGCCGACCGAAGCCACCATCTACGCGATGGTCGACCACGCCACCTCGACCGCGACCATGACCGAAGCGTTCGCCTGGCTCGCTACCGCGATGGCATTCGGCAGTGCCGTCGGAGCGGCCTGCGCCGGTCTGCTCATGGACCGGGCCGGGTCCACCGCAGCCTTCGCCCTCGCCGGCGCCGCCGGCGCACTCGCGGTACTCACCATCATGCTCCGGTCGCGCTCCCTCATAGCTCGCCAGACGCCCGAAAGAGCCGCCACCGGCACCGACTGGAGACTGGACCAAAAACCCAGGACGACCCGGCCAGCATCCGATGTCGCCCGGCCCGCTAGCGGTGAGATCAGCAGCACATGGCAGGAACCGGTGGGGACCCCATCGACCAGCTGACGAGGTGGCCTGAACGAGGATGCCCGCTTGAGGCCCAACGCGGGCACGTTGCCAGCGCCTGTGGAGCTGCGCGGAGCGAAACGGGTGGTCCGAGGGACTGGTCGTGTGGCTATGCCCCATAGCCCGGAGGGCTCGCGACAGCGGCGTCGGGTTTACGCCTTTGGCCGTTGCAGCCGGGTCGGGCCTTCTGTCATACGTTGATCACTCGCGTAGCCTGGGCAGGATGGCGGTGTTGACATCACAGGCGGCGGATTTCCCGCGGTGGTATCAGGACGTTTTGAATAAGGCCGAGCTCGCCGAGACGGGGCCGGTGCGGGGCACGATGGTGATTCGACCCTGGGGCTACGCGATCTGGGAGCTGGTACAGGCCGAGATCGACGCACGGATCAAAGCCGCGGGCGCTGAGAACGTCTACTTCCCGCTCCTGATACCGGAGAGCCACTTGCGGCGCGAGGCCGAGCACGTCGACGGCTTCAGTCCCGAGCTGGCCGTAGTGACCGAGGCCGGAGGACGCCGGCTCGAGGAGCCACTCGTCATCCGACCGACCAGCGAGACGGTCTTCGGTGAGTATCTCGCGCGCTGGATTCAGAGCTACCGCGATTTGCCGTTGTGTCTCAATCAATGGGCGAATGCCGTTCGCTGGGAGCTGCGCCCGCGGTTGTTCCTGCGCACGAGCGAGTTTCTCTGGCAGGAGGGTCACACTGCTCATGCGACCCAGATTGATGCCAGCGCCTACGCCCGGCGTATCCATCGCGAGGTCTATCGCCAGGTGCTTGAGGACGTTCTTGCGATCCCGGTGCTCACGGGTCTCAAGACTGAGGCTGAGCGGTTTGCCGGAGCGGCCGCGACGCTGACCTGTGAGGGCATGATGCGTGACAGCAAAGCGTTGCAGCTGGCGACGAGCCACGAGCTAGGTCAGAATTTCGCGCGCGCCTTTGGGATCACGTATACCGACGACCGCGGCACGGCGCAGCATTGTTGGACAACCTCGTGGGGCAGTTCGACCCGGATGATCGGGGGCTTGATCATGGCCCACGGCGATGACGCCGGCTTGCGGCTCCCGCCTCGCGTGGCTCCGGTGCAGGTGATCGTCGTAGCGGTCAAAGATGCGCCGGGGGTCTCCGATACGATCGCGCGACTCGAGCGAGAACTCGCCGACCTCAAGATCCGCGTCCGGGCCGACATGCGCACGGACATCGGGCTCGGACGCCGGCTGACCGACTGGGAACTCAAAGGCGTACCCGTACGCGTCGAAGTGGGACCGCGGGACCTTTCCAACAACCAGGTGACGGTCGCTCGACGCGACGAGTCTCAGAGGGACCCGATCGCCGTCGAGTCGGCCGCTGCGGCCGCGGCCGCAGCCGTCGACGCCGTGCAGGCCACCCTGTTCGCCGAGGCCGCCGCGATGTTGGCTGACCGCACCGCCGACGTCGCCGATGTCGCTTCAGCCATCGACGCCGCGCAAGATGGCTTCGCCCGCCTCCCGTGGAGAGAATGCAGCGAGGAAGATGAGCGAACGCTGAACGGCGCCGGGGTTTCGATTCGCTGTATCACCACCCCAGCGGGCGCCGTTCCAGACGCACTGGACGCGGAGGACCTGGTCGCAATCGCCGCCCGCGCCTATTGAACTGCCCGGCACCCCAATCCGCCAGAACCTGACCCTCCGTCCGTAGCACCCCACTCCGGTCGAGCCGACGGGGGTGGCCGGACCGGTGCCTACGTCGCATCTCCGAGAACAGAAGCCGCCCTTTGAACGCCGATAACGGTGGATCACCGAGAAGTAGCAGCGCGCCGGGTGCCTGCTTCGCCGCTGAATGCAGCTACCGATATCAGCGCCTATCGCCTGAACCGTAGGCGTCGACAAGTCACGCAGGGCAGCTCGCGACGGGCGGCGCAGACCTGCTCTCGTGGTTCTGCGGGCATTTCGTCGAAGATTCCACGGGCCCCGCTAAGCGCGGCCAGCAGGGAAGTCGGCTGATCGCGCCGCCGCCGAAAGTCGCCGGGCGCGTTCCTGGCGAAGAGCGCGATTGTGGGCCGGGGCCTGATCAAGACCTGCCTTTGTGCTTCGTCAGGTGCGCGTGGCTGGGCCCGTCGCGTGCCCCCGTGTCGGAGACGAGCGGCCTGGCGATGGTGGGCGACGTAGCTGTTCCGTCACAGATGGAACAGTCCGTCGAGGTCGATAGCGCGCTGCTCCCGCTCGGCCGAAGCGGGCGACCGCGACCCGTCGGCTCATGTCGCGCGGCGGCGGACTCGCCAGACGGTCGTCGCGATGAGCAGCAGCGAGAGCGCGAGGAGCCAGCTGCCTTCGATCATCTGGAATAGCCAGAACCTGCTGGCTGGCTGGTAGGTCACGAATGGCGTGTAGCCGTGCTGGATGAGGTATTGCACCGGGTCTCCGAAACTGGCCGGGGTCGCGGGCCCGGGGTGGAACAAGTTCAGTGTCAGCGCCTGGACGTCGACTCGAGCGAGGGTCTGGTTGATCATGGTTAGGGTGGCTGGCTTGCCTTCCCGGAGCAGCCCCTGGTTGATCACCAACGCCCCAGCCGGAGCGTTGGCGGTGTGATTGAGTCGCGGTGCTTCGTAGTGCTGGCGCAGGAACGCTCCGGTGACGAACGCGAGTGCGATCCATAGCGCGAGGGTGGCGAACATTGCGGGGACGACCCGGCGGGTCAGGGTGCCGGCCAGGGCGCCGAGCGCGAACGCGGTCAGGGTCCAGGCGGGGAGCGCAACTCCGCGGAGGTCGAAGATCGTGGCCGCCAGTGGGGGGCTGTCGCCGCCTCCCGCGCCGATGATCGGCTGGTAGTACCAGGAGAAGAGCACGCCGAAGGCGGCGGCTGCGATGGTGAGTGCGAGTGCGAGGGGCGCTAGCTTGGCGATGGTCCACCGGGCGCGGCCGAAGCCCTGGGTCCAAGCGTAGCGGAAGGTGCCGGTCTCGAACTCTCTCGCGACTACCGGCGCGCCGGCGAACGCTCCGATAAGGACTGGGATCACCTGCAACAGTCCTGCGGTCACCAGCACGCGGTGCACGTAGGTGTTCAGGAAGTTCTGGGCTACCTGCTGGCAGGAAGCTGAGCTCGCCGGGCGGCAGGCGGTCACGGCGGCGTAGGCGTGGTGCATCGGCAGGCCGGTGACCAGCAGGTAGACCGACACGGCACCGAGGACCGCGACGACGCCGGCGAGCCCGAGCCGGTGCTGTCGCCACGTGACCCAGGCCATCCTCCGCCAAGGCAGAGGCCGCAGGCCGCCGCTCGGGTTCGGTGATGCGAGTATCGCCTGTGTGGTCACTGCGTCACCGCCGAGCGCGGGGTGCTTCCTGCGCGCGTCGCCTTGGGCAGCGCCGCTGCGCCCGGCTCGCGCAGGTATGCGAGCGTGAGTTCTTCCAGGCTGACCGGGTGCGCCTGGAAACCTCGCGGCAGCGGGTCGCTCGCCCCGTTCGTCCTGACCAGCAGGTGGGCCTGCGCCTCGCCGCGCCGGGCGTGCACGACGTTCAGCCGTTCCGCGCACCGGGCAGCTTCGCTGGCCGAGCCCGTGAGCACGCGGTGAGAAGCGAGCAGGTCGTCGACCTCGCCGGCCACTTGGACGCTCCCGCTCGATAGGAGGACGAGGAAGTCGGCCACACGCTCAAGTTCGGCCAACACATGGGAGGACAGCACCACCGAGACTCCGTCGTCGGCAACCGCGGTCATGACCGCAGCCATGAAGTCGTGACGAGCGAGCGGGTCGAGCATCGCCATCGGCTCGTCCAGCACGAGCAACTGGGGGCGTCTGGCCAGCGCCAGCGTCAGCGCGAGTTGCGCCTGCTGACCGCCGGACATCTTGCCGGCCTTCTGTTTCAGCGGGATACCCAGCTCGTCCAGCCGAGCTTTCGCATAACCGCCGTCGAAGCGCCGGTTGAGGTTGCGCGTCACGTGCAGCATGTCCGCGGCGGACAGGTTCTTGTACAGCGGCGTGTCCTGGGCGACGAACGCGATCCCATCCAACGCGGCGGGCGAACCCGCGGGCTGACCGTCGAGCACGGTGACGATGCCTGCGCTCGGCGCGGCGAGGCCGACGGCGAGATTCAGCAGGGTCGTCTTGCCGGCGCCGTTCGGCCCAACCAGAGCGGCCACGTGTCCGGCGGGAAGTGCCAGCGTGCACTCCCGCAGCGCCCAGCTGCCACCGTAGCTCTTGCCGAGGCCGCGGGCCTCAATGATGTTCACGCGACGTCCTCCGATGCGTCGGTTGCGGCGCCACGGCGGTCGCCGCGCTCATAGAAATCCCGCAGCACGCTGGCGAACAGCGCCTCGGTCCCGTCCGCGTCCAGCCCCGCCGTTTGAGCGGTCGCCAGCCAGCTCAGGAGCGAGCGACGAAGCGCGGCCAGCTCTGGCAGCGCGACCTGGCGGAGCGTGGCCTGGATGAACGTGCCCTGACCGGGCCGCCCGGCCGTCAGGCCCTTCGTCTCCAGCTCGCGGTAGGCCTTGAGCACCGTGTTCGGGTTGATCGCCAGCGACGCGACCACGTCCCGGACCTTGGGCAATTGGTCACCCGGCTTGAGGTACCCCAGCCGCAGCGCCTGCTCCACCTGCTGAACCAGTTGCAAATACGTCGGCACGCCAGAGGACGGATCGATCCGGAACTCGATCGGCGACGCCGGCACCTGCGCGGCCGCTGCTCGGTCAAGTCCGTCGACCGCAGGCCGCGCGTCGCCGGCCGAGCTACCGACCCGCCTGACCCCTTTATCTAATGTCATAGGACAGCATTACAGCAAGCCGCGGCCCAACGGTCAATCCCGGCTGCTCGGCGCGCCAGAGCTTCCCAAACAGAACGCAACGCGAAGCTGATGTCATCGGACCCCCTGACAGAACAGTCGTATCGAGAGCAGCGACCAGTTCTAACGGAGCGGGGCCCCGAACACGATCAGCCCACGGCGTGCGAAGAGCTCGCGCGTCGCGACAGTCCTGCTTGGTGGTGGCGACAAGCGCCCCGGCGACCTCGAGTCCAGACCTGCAATGCGCGGAATCCGGGCGCGAACGACCGGCGCAGAGCCCGAGACTGCCCGGATGCTGGCCGCGGCCGCGTGTAGCCCCGCGCTCTCGGCGTGATACTCGTCCTGCGGCTTGATCGGCATCGGCGCGATGATCCGGATCGCCTTCTCGCCCGCTCGCACGCAGTACCCCATCAAGAGCCAGGCCTTGACCCGGCCACGAGCATTGCGTCCGGGCGGGAGAGCGCGACGAGGAGCTGGTTGTTCAAGGAGAGCCGGGCGAGCCCGACCCTTTGCTCGGATCGTGATCCATCGCTGCCATCCCTCGGAGGTGAGGAGTTGCCGGGCTGCCTCGTGCAGGCGCTGGCGATCTTGTTCGCGGCGCTGCTCGCGCTGGGCGTCCGTGAGTCCTCGGCTGGTGCGCATGACTACGTGGTCCTCTCGCTCGGTGGCCTGCCGGGGTGCGGGCCGGTCAAGCGCCCTGACCGCACGCCGTCAGGCGTGCAACCCTCAAAGGGCGCCGGCCCGCGCGGCGAGACGAACGACAGACGTAGGCAGGGAGTCCCCGCGACGCTGGAGACCCGAACCCAGTCCCGGCTTGCAGCGTTGTATCCGCGCGCCATTGACCCGCGCTTTGAGGGCGAAACCGCGCGACGGGTGCTACCACGGCGATGCCTGACGGCCCGCGGTCGGCCGGGTCTCATCCTCTTTGCGTGACTTGTTTGGCGCGAAGTCGGGTCGATCGTTCACTGAGGTCTCGGTAATCAGGCGGGAGCCGCGGCCGCGCGTCAAGAAGCTGAAGAACCACTGGATCATCACGATCAGCCGGTTCTGAAATCCGATCAGGTACCACAGATGGACGACCGCCCAAATCACCCAACCGACGTAGCCACCGATGCGGATCCGTTTCACCTCGACCACTGCGGCTCCACGACCGATTGTTGCGATGTTGCCCTTGTCGCGGTATCGGAATGCGGACGGATGGCGCGACTGCAGGCGATCGAGGACCGCCTGGGCGGCGTGGCGACCCTGTTGCATTGCGACCGGCGCGACCCCGGGGAACGTCACGACCGATCCGTCCGGCGTGCGGACGCGCACCATGTCCCCGATCGCGAACACCTCGGGGTGTGTGGGGAGTGTCAGGTCGCTCTCGACGGTGACGCGACCGGCTCGATCGATCTCAGCACCGCTCAGCGCACCGAGCCGCCTGGCAAGAGGCGAGGCCACGGCGCCGGCCGCCCAGATAACGGTCCGAGTCGGAATCTGCTCGTGGCGCTGGCCCATCTCGACCGTCACGCTGCGAGCGTCGACCGCGACGACCGTCGAGCTGAGGCGCGGCGAAACACCAATGCGACGCAAAGACGCTGCTGCCTTGCCCGAAAGCGACGGCGCAAAGCTCGTGAGCAGGCGCTCGCCCGTCTCGACCAGCAGGATGCGCGCTCTCCGCGGATCCGCCTCACGGAAGTCGTAGCGCAACGAGTCGCGGGCGAGCTCGCCGATCTGTCCCGCCATCTCCACACCGGTCGGACCGCCGCCGACGACGACGAATGTCAGCCATGCGTCGCGCTCAGCCGGGTCGCGCGTAATCTCAGCCGCCTCGAATGCGCGCAGGATTTGGCTGCGCACCGATATCGCGCTCTCGAGTGATTTGACCTCGGCAGCAACGTCGCGCCAGTCATCGTGGCCGAAGTACGAGTACTGCGAGCCGCCCGAGACGATCAGCGAGTCGTACGAAACCACACTGGGCGCGGGCAGTCCGTCGACTGAGTCAAGGAGCAGCTGTCGCCCGTCGAGGTCGATGTCGCCGACGTCGGCCAGCAACACCCGGACGTTGGCGTCTCGCTTGAAGATCGCGCGCAGCGGATACGCAATCTGGCTCGCCGAGAGCGCGCCTGTCGCAACCTGGTAGGTCAGCGGCTGGAACAGGTGGAAGTTGCGGCGGTCGATCAGGGTCACTTCGACCGGCCCGCGCCGGAGCCGCAACGCCGCGTGTAAACCGCCGAACCCACCGCCAAGGACAACGACACGGTGCGGTCGGCCCGGCGCGCTCGCGATCGTGGCGCGCTGCAGGCGGCCCAGCGGACGAGCTTGGTGGATGGTGCGGTTCACGTCGTGCTCGTCGCTGTCGCGTGTTCGGCGCTGTGCGCCCAGAGCAGCGCGGCGGCGTAGGACCGGAAGGGCCGCCAGCGTTCGGCGCGCTCGGCGAGCGCGGCCGCCGTTGGTCGCTGCGCTAGTGCGAGCGCCGACTGGGCAGCGCGCAACAGGCCGACGTCGCCCGCTGGAAAGACGTCCGGGCGCCGGAGGTTATGCAGTAGGAACATCTGCGCCGACCACGGCCCGATCCCGCGCACCTGTTCGAGCTCGGCCTGGGCCGCGGCATCTTCACTGGCCGCGAGCCGATCGAACGAGAGACGGTCGTCGAGGAGGCGTTCGGCGAGGTCGCGTAGGGATCTCGCCTTCGCACCCGAAAGTCCGGCCGCCCGCAGCTCTTCGACCGTGGCGGCGGACGTCAGCGTCGGATCGAGCTTTCCGTTGAGCACGCTCCGCAGGCGCCCGAAGATGGTGAGCGCCGCGGCGGTACTGATCTGCTGGCTGACGATGTGCAGCGCCAACTCGGCGTAGGCGTCCCCGCCGGTGGCCTCCTCGAGCACGCCCCAGAAGAACGGGTCCGGCTGCCCATACCGCGCGATGAGACGCGCCAGCGCAGCGTCGTCGTCGGCCAGACGCTCGTAGATGCGCTGCCGTTCTCGGTCGCACTCGACCCCGACGTGCGTCGCCGTCATGACTAGGTCGCGAGCCCGCTGCTCGGCACAGTTATCACGGCGCCTGAGTGGTTGACACCTGCCCTGACCTGTCGACAGCCTCCTCACCTCGGGCAGAGGGTCCCGGCGATGCGGGCGGCGTGGACTTCAGCCAAGCCTGCAAAGTGTCGGCTTGGTGTGGCGTCAGTTTCTGGCGTACGACGTGCTCGCCCTCCCCGATCGCGCCCAGCATCTCGTCCACGTCGTTCGCGTCGCCGATGAGCGCGATCGCTGACCCGGCGCTCGCTACAGACGTCTGTAACTGCGCGGCAAATGCGTGCGGCTCCGAGTCGACTTCGCTTGGCCGGCCGATCTGCGAGCCGATCATCGCTCCGAGCACCATCCCGGCGGCGAGCCCGGGCGGACCGAGCAGCGCTCCAAGCACTGCTCCGCCGGCGAAGCCCTCCGCGGTGCCTCGCCCTGAGACGTGCAATGCCTCATCGACATCGAGATAGTGCCCGGCGAACGTCCCCCGCAGCACCCAATGCCCATTGTGGTGATGCTCGACAAGACCGACCTGCCGCATCCACGGCGCCTCGTGGGTGCTCCGGTCGCGGGCACGGGTGAAGGCCGTCTCCGCGCCGAGGACATCGCGGAACCGTACGAGCGCGAATTCGGTGGCGGACATCAGTCCCCCTGGTAGCGCTGCTCGAGCCATGGGTCGCCGTGGTTGTGGTATCCGTAGCCCTCCCAGAACCCCGGCTCGTCATCGAGCGTGAGCGTCAGGCCCCGCACCCACTTCGCGCTCTTCCAGAAGTACAGGTGCGGGACGAGCAGCCGCGCCGGACCTCCGTGCTCGGGGTCAAGCGGCTGCCCGTCGTACTCGTAGACCACCCAGGCCTGCCCGTCGGTCACGTCCTCGAGCGCGAGGTTCGTGCTGTAGCCGCCATCGGACCAGGCGGTCAGGTAGTTGGCCTCGGTCTCGACTGCTTCTAGCAGGGTCTCGACCGGCACACCCCGCCAGCTCGTATCAAGCTTTGACCACTTCGTCACGCAATGGATATCGACCGTTATCCGATCCGCAGGCAACGCGAGGAACTCATCCCACGTCCAGGAGATCGGCTCCGAGACAGCGCCTGCGATAGCGAAGCTCCACTCCTCAGGCGGCGTATGAGGCGTCGGTCCGGCCGACAGGACCGGGAAATCGTCGGTCAGGTACTGACCCGCCGGAACACGCGATGGATCGGCGATGGGATCGCGCCGGCCCTGAAAGCCTCGGCTGATCGGAGACATCAGCGCGCACGCCCGTCCGGCGACTGGGCCCGGATCATCCATAGCTGCTGCTCGAGCGCGCGCACCACCTCGGTCACCACGTCCTGCGAGGCGGCGTCGAGTTCCCCCAGCCGATCCATGCGCTCCCGTGCGCGCTCGGCCACCTCCGCCAGGCGGCCGGTCAACTCGCGTATCACCACCCGGTCCTCCAGCTCACCGCGCTCCACGCCCCGCAGCGGACTGTCGGCCGCGACCGTCGCGCTCTGGCCGTCCGGGGCTATGCCGATCGCGACCGCCCGCTCGGCCACGGCATCGGCCAACTCACGCCACGAGTCGATCAGCTCGTCCAATTGCAGGTGCAGCGAGCGAAACAGCGGCCCGACCACGTTCCAGTGCAGCTGCTTGCCGAGCAGTCCCAGATCTACCAGCTCAACGAGCAAGCCCTGCAGCTGGTGGCCGACCTCGTCTCGCTGATGCGGCTCCCCGAGAGCCGGAAGATGCGTCGCGTGAGTTGAACTCGTCATTGGGACTCCTCCTGTCGTTGATCAGCGTCGTTTCCAGCGCGGCCAGCCGCCGTGGACGCCGCCGCGCCCGCTTCAAGCACGGCGTTGACGACCGCCTCGATACCGCCGAGCCTGGACGCCAGTTCCGCGTCGAGGCCATAGCGCTCGGCGAACGCGCGGGGCGCCAGATAGCCGAGCTTCGTCGCGTCGGCGGCAGCCCACACCAACACCCGTAGCGGCAGGTCAAGCGCCGCGAGTGGCGCAGCCGCCATGACCGGCGTGCCAGCGATCGGACTGCCGAAGATGACGACCGTCGTGTCGCGCAGATCAAGGCCGACGTCGCTTGCCTCGCGGCGGTGGTCGATCACCGCGAACAGCTTCAGTCGCTTCTTGGCGATGACCGCCGACAGCCGACTGGTGGTTTCGGCCACCGACCACGGCGTGGACCTGATGATGATCTCGCTCATGCGCCCGCCGCGATGGATCGGAGGCCGACGACGTCCATTACCGCTCGGGCGAATGCGTCGGGTGCTTCCTGCGGGAGATTGTGACCCGCGTCCGAGACTCGGCGGTGTGTACGCGGGCCCGCGAAGTGATGCGCCGAAGCGCTGCCGTCGGTGGCCGGGAAGTTGCCATCCGCCAGACCATCCAAGGTGACAGCCGGCACGGTGATTGCGGGCAGCGCGGCCAGCGCCCGCTCGAGATGCTCGTATGCGGGGTCCCCGGCTGCGAGGCCGAGGCGGTGACGGTAGGAGTGAACGACGACCTCCACGTAGTCCTCGTTCTCGAAGGCGCGGGCTGCGCGATCTAGGTCCGAGTCGCTGAACCGCCAGCTGGGCGAGTTGCGGGTCCAGATCACGTGTGCGATGTCTCGCCGGTTGGCGGTGAACCCGCGTCGGCCCCGCTCGGTAGCGAAGTAGAAGAAGTACCAGAACCCGGCCTCGAGCGCGGGCCGGATCGGCTCGACCGCACCGGCGATGTCCTGGATCAGGTCGCCGTTCACCGAGACGAGCCCGGCGCAGCGCTCCGGCCACAGAGCCGAGACAACGCAGGCGGGGTGGGCGCCCCAGTCATAGCCGGCGAGCACAGCCCCGGGGATGCCAAGCGCGTCCATCAGCTCGACGACGTCACGACCAAGCGCCGCCTGCTGCCCCGACCGCGGTGTGGACGGGTCGAGGAAGCGCGTCGGCCCGTGGCCCCGAAGGTAGGGCGCGATGACTCGCAGACCCGCGTCGGCGAGCATCAGGATGACGTCGACGTAGCTGTGGATGTCATACGGGTAGCCGTGCAACAGCAGCACGACATCGCCTTCGGGCGAACCGGCCTCGAAGTAGGCGATGTCAAGCGTGCGGGTGCGGGCGTAGCCCAGCGGCTCGAGCTGCGGCAGCGCGCTCACGCTGCACGCTCCCGCATCCAGGCCCGCAGCTCGTCAGGCAGCTCCGGCGCCGTCAGCGCGACCGGCAACAACTGACGCTCGCCCAGAAGCGCGCGCGAGACAAGCGCACTCGTGACCGCATGCGCAGGGCGGCTGAGCACCACGGTCTCATCGCCGGCCGCGATGTCGCCCTCCCGCAGGACTCTCAGGTACGCGCCAGGACGACCGGCGGCGGCAAAGCGCTTCAGGAACCGCGGGTCCGCCATCCGTAGCCCCAGCTTGAAGCAGGGAAGGCGCGGCTGGGCGACCTGCAACAGCGCGGACCCGACCGCCCATTGCTCGCCGATCACCGCCTCGGAGACCGGCAGTCCGCGCACTGTCAGGTTCTCGCCGAAGGGCGCGGTCCCGAGTGGACGCCCGAGCTCGGCCTCCCACCAGTCGATGTCCTCGCGCGCGTACGCGTAGACCGCCTTATCCGGGCCCCCGTGCACGGTGCGATCGGCCTGATCGTCTCCCTGAAGGTTGACTCCGCGCAGCGGCACCCGGCCGGTCGCCGGGTGCTTCCAGATCGCGCTCAGCACGGTGTGGTCTCCGACCTGGATCGGCTGCGGGGTGCCGACGTTCACCGACTCGACGACTCCCCGGGTGGATCGCGACACGCCGGCCACCGCCTCGCCTAGGTGAACTCCGCGATCGGCACGCCGACCTCGACGATGTAGGTGGAGAGCATCTGCCCCGTGTCCGGACCGAGGTCGAGCGCATTGTGGGGCGTTCGCGGCGGGATGAGGAAGCCGGTGCCGGCGTGCAGGGTGAGCGTCGGCTTGCCCTCGATCTGCATCTCGACCGTTCCGGCGAGGATGTAGCCAACCTCCTCGCCGGGATGCTGGTGCCAGCCGGACTCGACGCCGGCTGGAATCTCCGTGAGGACCTGCACGATCTCGCGCCCGGGGATCGAGGACGGACTGTGCTGGATCTCCGTGCGCTTGAGCCTCGTCGCCAGCTCATCGATCGGTGCATTGGTGGTCATGTTCAGCCTCCATTCGGGCCCTCGGCGGTCCCGAGCGCCGCGCGCAGGTGCGCCGTCGCCTGGGCGATCGCCGCACGTGTGGCTCGTGAGTCGCTCATCGCGTTGAGCAGCATGAAGTCGTGCACCACGCCGTCATAGCGGACGGTCGTGACTTGCACGCCGGCGGCGCGGAGCTTGGCGGCGTAGGCTTCGCCCTCGTCGCGCAACGGGTCGACCTCGTCGACCAGAAGCAGCGTCGGCGGCAACCCCTGGAGCTGCTCTCTGGTGGCCCGGTTGGGAGAGGCGGTGATCTCGTCGCGCTGATCGAGTCCGGGAATGTAGGCGTCCCAGAACCACTCCATCGCCTTGCGGGTGAGGTAGTAGCCCTCGGCGAACTCGTCATAGGACTCCGTGTCCATCGCCGCATCCGTGACCGGGTAGTACATGCCGGCGTGGACGAACTTCACGTCGCCTCGGTCCTTGGCCATCAGCGTGAGCGCCGCGGTCATGTCGCCGCCGACGGACTCGCCGACGACAGCCATGCGGCTAGCGTCCAGCCCTCTTGCCGCACCCTCCTTGATCGCCCATTGGGCGGTCGCGTACCCCTGCTCGATCGCCACCGGATAGTGGGCTTCGGGCGAGTTGGGGTATTCGACGAACAGCAGCGCCGCCCGCGAGCCGACGGCGAGTTCGCGCACGAGCCGATCGTGTGTGCCGGCGTTGCCGAGGATCCAGCCTCCGCCGTGCATGTAGATGATCACGGGCAGCATTCCGGTGCTGTCGACCGGCTTGACGATACGGACGCGGACGTCGCCAACCATTGCCGGGACGGTGATCCACTCCTCCTCGATAGGCAGCTTTTCGATCGGCGCGGCCTGCAGATCATCCAGGACCTTCCGCGCCGCGGCTGGTTCGAGCTCGTAGAGGAACGGTGGGGTCGAGGTCGCGTCGACGATCCCTTGCGCGGAGGGCTCAAGGACGATTCGGGACTGAACGGACATGGCTCTGGCTCCTTCGGGTATTCAGGCAGTGGCGGGAATTGGTGCGGGCTGGCACACGAAGGCCAGCAGTTCGTGGTTGACCTCTGGGGCGTGGGTCACGCACATGACGTGCGGGCCTCCGTCGATCTCGACGTAGTGGGCGTTCGGCAGCGCGGCGTGCAGACGCCGACCCTGACCGTCGATCGGCAGGATCCGGTCAGCTGTCCCGTGCAGGATCAGGGTCGGGACGTCGATCCGTTTGATGTCCTCGGAGAAATCCTCCAGCCAGCCGGGCGGGCACGCCCACGTCGCCCACGGGGAAGCGTCGGCGCCGGCGTCCCAGATTGCCCGCACGGTCCCCTCGCTCACCCGCTTGCCCAAGTACTCATCGGTGTTGAGGAGGTCCCCAACCAGGCCGGTCAGCCAAGCGAACCGGTCGTCGAGGATCGCCTGCTGCACCTCCGCGACCCCCGTGTGATCCACTCCCTGCGGGTTTTCCTCGGACTTCGCGAACGACGGCGCCAGGCTCTCGATGAACACGCAGCTCCGCACACGATCGGTCCCGAAGGTGCCGATGTAACGAGCCAGCTCCCCGGTGCCGAGCGAGAATCCGACCAGCGTGGCCTCGTGAACGTCAAGCCCGGTCAGGACCTTGTCCAGGTCTCCGGCCAGCGTGTCGAAGTCATATCCCTGCGTCGGCCGGCTCGATCGGCCGAACCCACGGCGGTCGTAGGCGATGACGCGATTGCCGGCCGCCAACAGCGGATGCAGTTGCGCCTCCCAGGAGCGACTGTCCAGCGGCCAGCCGGCCAGCAGGACAACGGCCGGTCCTCTGCCGTGGTCCTCGTAGTACAGCTCGATCGGTGTCGAGTTCTCCTGTCCGACGGTGACGGTCCCCATCAGTCCTCCCGGGTTGCGGTTGGCAAGCATTCCCGCCCGGTGTGCGTCTGTCGATGCGAGGATCACAACCCCGCGAAGATGGGTTCCGGGCGCTCCGGTCGAAGCAGTGCTGCCGGAGTCGGTATGTGCTGATGCTTCCGTTTGCCGGGGTCGTTGTCTGCACGGCCAGCGCCCATCTTCGTTTCGGGGATGTATGAAGGCGACGCTTGGTGCTAGCTCCAAGTGAGCAATCCCAGTCGGGCAACGCAGCACCACATCGCTTCACCGTCGACCGAGCATGGCTCGTGCGCCTGACCTCAAAGCAGTGGGAAGATTCAAGCTAGCTGCAATGCCCAGGCCGATCCGGACTGGCATGCTGAGCGAGTGCGGTGCTTGATCGTTGACGACAACGAGTCGTTCCTGAGCGAGGCTGGAGCACTGCTGGAGCGGGAGGGGATCGACATAGTCGGCATCGCCAGAACAGGAGCCGAAGCGCTTGAGCAGATCGCCGCGCTAGAGCCCGACGTCACGCTGCTCGATATCGACCTGGGAACAGAGAGCGGCTTCGACCTCGCCCGGGCACTGACCGATCGCCCGGCTGCGAGCCCGGCCCGCGTGATTCTCATTTCATTGCACCGGCACAGCGACTACGCCGATCTGATCGACGCCAGCCCCGCGGTCGGATTCCTGTCGAAGACCGACCTCTCTGCTCTTGCGATCCGGGACATCCTGAGACACAACCCCGGTCCGGCGCCGGAGCAATAACGACTCAGGCCACGTTCAGAAAGGCGATCACCGCCAGGACGCGGCGGTGATCGTCCCCGGACTCTGGAAGCTGAAGCTTTCTCAGGATGCTGTTGACGTGCTTCTCGACGGTTCCCTCGGTGACCCAGAGCAGGCGGGCGATGCCGGCATTCGAGCGCCCTCCGGCCATCAGCTCGAGGACTTCGCGCTCGCGCGGACTAAGCTCCGCGAGCGGATCCTCAGCCCGCTGAGCCCGTAACAGCTCGCTGACGAGCGTTGGGTCGACGACGGAGCCGCCGTCGGCTATCCGCTCCACCGCTTCGATGAACTCGTTCGCGCTCGTGATCCGGGTCTTCAACACGTAGCCCACCCTCCCGCCGCTGGCGAGGAGCTCGATCGCGTGCTTGACCTCCGTGTACAGCGAAACCACCAGGATCCCCGTCTCGGGAAACTCAGCCCGAATCGCCCGGGCAGCTTCAAGGCCCTCGGTCGAATGGGTCGGCGGCATCCGTATATCGGTGACTACGACATCGGGCGGATCCTCGCGAACCCGGTCGACCAGCGCGGCAGCATCTCCGGCTTGACCGACGACCTCAAATCCTGCCCGCGCCAGGAGAACTGCAACACCCTCGCGCAGAAGAACGTCGTCATCGGCCACGATGAGCGTCCCTCGACTCATGGTCCCACCCAGAGTGTCGCACCTTGGCTCCGCCTTCGCTTTGGCCGCACGGCCAAACCCCCTCCGGCCGCCGGACTGACGACACGCGCGGTTCATGACCCCGCTTTCCGGGTCGAATATCGTTCGCTGAGTGTCGACCCGCGACCGCTACCCCGGGGGGGCGCGCGTGACCGGCCCGCGTTCTATCGTCGACCGGTACCGGCGGATGTTCAACGCGCACCCCCAGGCAGTCGGTGTTCCTTCAGGGGCTGACGCCGGGCGCATCGCCCAGGAGCAGGCGGCGCTGCGCCGGCTGGCGACGCTCGTGGCGGAAGGACTGCCGCCGGCAAGGCTGTTCGCCGCCGTCACCAAGGAGGTTGGTAGCTTGCTCGATGCGGACCTAGCGGGCCTGATCCGGTTCGAACCCGACGATATGGTCATCGCCGTTGCCACTTGGGCGGCGAGCGGTGATCACGCCGATGTCTCCGGCCGCTGGCCGCTCGAGGGAGACCGGATCGCGACGAAGATCGTCACGAGCGGCCTGCCGACACGCGAAGACGCCTGGGCTGAGGTCGACGGACCAATCGCCGCGTTCGTGCGCGGAGAGCTAGGTGTCCACTCCTCCGTCGGGAGCCCGGTTGTGGTCGACGGGCGGGTCTGGGGCGCGCTGTTCGTGCACTCGACGCAGCCGGAGCAGCTCCCCGGCGACACGGAGGTACGACTCGGACAGTTCACGCAACTCGTGGCCACCGCCGTCGCAAACGCCCAGGCACACGAAGACCTTCAGCGCCTCGCCGAAGAACAGGCAGCGCTGCGGCGAGTCGCCGAGCTGGTGGCGCGCGGCGCACCCGCGAACGAGGTGTTCGCTACGGTCGCCGAGGAACTGGGAGGGCTGATCAAAGTCGACGGCGCGAAGATGCTCCGCTACGAGCAGGACGAGACGGTCACCTTCGTTGCCAGCTGGGGCCCGCTTCAAGCCGGACTTCCCGTCGGGGCGAGGATCAGCTTCAAGGGCAACAGTGTGAGCGCCCAGATCTTCGAAACGTGGAAGCCAGCCCGGGTCGAGGACTATGTGACCGCGACCGGCCAGCTCGCGGCGCACCTGCACCGAGAAGGGATGCAATCGGCAGTGGGAGCCCCGATCCTGGTCGAAGGCCGACTTTGGGGAGCGCTGCTCGTCGGATCCGTGCAAATCGACCCGCTGCCGCCCGACACCGAAACACGGATCGCCCAGTTCGCCGAGCTCGTCGCGACCGCGATCGCGAACCTGGAGGCTCGCGCAGAGGTCAAGCGGCTCGCCGACGAACAAGGGGCGCTCCGACGCGTCGCCGAGCTCGTCGCCCGAGAATCCCCCGCGGACCTCGTGTTCGCAACCGTCGCGCAGGAACTGGGCGAACTGCTCACAGTCAGCTCAGCGTCCGTCCTGCGCCTCAACCCCGACAACACGGGCACGGTGATGGCAGCCTGGGGGATGACCGGACTCGAACGCACCGTGGGGCAACGGCTCTCCCTGACCGGAAACAGCACCGCCGCGCTCGCCATCAAGACCGGTCGTCCCGCGAGGCGCGACGACTACTCGACACCCCAGGGACCGATCGACGAGCTTCTGAGCGCGCACGGCGCGAGATCAGCTGTTGCCTGCCCCGTGGCGGTCAACGGACAGATATGGGGGTTGATCGCCGTCAGCACGCACGTACCCGAGCCACTGCCACCCGACACCGAGGAGCGAGTAGCAAGGTTCACCGACCTCGTCGCCACCGCGATCGCGAACATCGACGCACACACCGAACTCGCTGCCTCGCGAGCGCGCATCGTTGCCGCAGCCGACGAGACGCGCCGGCGCTTTGAGCGCAACCTGCACGACGGAGCTCAGCAACGGCTCCTCTCCCTTGCGCTTGCCATCCGAGGAGCCCAGGCACTGATTCCGCCCGACATGGACGACCCGCGCCAACAACTCGCCCGGGTCGGGCAGGGCCTCGTCGAGGTGCTCGACGACCTGCGCGAGCTCTCCCACGGCCTTCACCCCGCCATCCTCTCCGAAGGGGGCCTCGATCCCGCGCTGCGGGCACTCGCCCGCCGCTGCACCATCCCGACCCGCCTCGACTTGCAAGTCGAGCAACGACTCAGCGAGCCCGTGGAGGTCGCCGCGTACTACGTCGTGTCCGAGACACTCGCAAACGCCGCCAAACATGCGCAAGCCTCACTGGTCGAGGTTCGCGCACACGCGCACCACCAAAGCCTCGAGCTAGCAATCCGGGATAACGGCAACGGCGGCGCCGACCTCACCCGCGGTTCCGGTCTTATCGGCCTGCGGGACCGCGTGGAAGCACTCGGGGGCAGAATCGCGATGACCAGCCCCGAAGGTCAAGGAACTGCAATCCACGTCGAACTGCCCCTCGACCGCGACTGATAAGCACCCGGTTGCGACCCTGTACAGAACGCGGGAAACCTGCATCACGTCACGCGCAGCCTGATGACTCGCCACATCAGGGCTGGCGGAGTGACTGCCTTCACCACCTGCAGAACCCTCGGCGCCCCAAGGCGGCCGGCTCTCGCCCTTTTCCTTGAACCGTAACGGGGTGCCCGCCCTGCTTTTGCACGGCGGATGGCATCTGCCCCAATAGCGGTCGCGTCCCGGATCGCGCGGACAGGGAGACGCTCGCCATCGTCGGCGCTGTCCGCGATCTCGCCGGTGGCGCTCGTGGCGATTTGCGGGGGCCGCGGCCAGCGTGCTGGGACACCCGCTCTGGCCGGCGCGCGGGCCTGGCGGGAGGCGCAGCTGTGGACTGGCAGGAGGTTCCCCTGTGAGTGGATAGAGCTACCGTCAGTCAGCGAGCGGGACAGCGCTGGCTGTGGCGCCGCGCGATTTGCCTTTCTTGGCGAAGTAGCGTCCGATCGCGATCGAGCCGACGATACCCAAGGCTGTCGCGGCCAACGGCAGGGTCTGGTCGTAGTTGTAGGCGGTGGAGTAGCGGGTCTGGCGGATGATCAGCGCGGTTCCAGCGGCCTGGACGAGGAACAATGCCGCCCAGAGGTAGCTGATGACGTACATGCCGGTGCGAAAGTCCCGGTAGAGGTCCCACATCGTGTCGAAGATCGCCATCCCGTCGTGGGTGCCGTCCGTTCCATAGCGCTGGGCCATGTAGAACACGACCGGTTTGCGGACCAGGATGCACGAGCCCACGAAGAGCAAGCCGATCAGGGCCGTGACCGCGCAGTCCTTGTAGAGCAGCACCCTGGGAGCGTGACTCCCGATCAGCGCGATGACCGCCGATAGTGCGGTGAACGAGAAAATCGCGGCGGAGGCCCCGCTGAACTTGCGCGCTTTGGCCCAGACCATGACGCCGCCGAGGACTGGGGCAATGCTGCCAATCAGGTAGCTGACCACGTCACTGGCGCCCATCCGGCGAGCAAGGTGGAAAAGCGCGATGCTGCCTCCGACCTCGACCGCCGTGACCAGGATGTTGAAGCGCATCCCCTTCTTGGCCGGGTGCTCCTTGAGACCTTGAGCGATCTGGTCGTGGACCGTTGGCTCGCCGGCGGCCATGTTCAAACTGTTTCGTAGGTCGCGACGATTACGCCCTTGCTGGTGGTCGTGCTGTTGGTGAGCTGCAGGGACGTGTAAACGCCGTCGGGGAACATGCGTCGGCCGGTGCCGAGGACGAGCGGAGCGATCGTCAGCAGGTACTCGTCGATGAGATCGGCGGTCATCAGTGAGCCGATCAGCGCGCCGCTGCCCATGATCACAAGGGGCGTCTCGGACCTCCGCTTGAGATCGGCTACCGCGGCCGGCACGTCACCGTGCAGTAGGGTCGAGCTCGGCCACTCGAGCCTCGTCTCGGGGTTGCCCGAGGCGACGTACTTGTGGGCGTTGTTGAGCGGATCCTTGAACGGCCCCCCTTGGGTGTTCCAATGGGACAGCAGCTCCTCATAGGTGCGCCGCCCGAACAGCCACGCGTGTTGACCACCCGTCAGCTGAGCCAACCGCTCACCCAACGTGGCAACCATCGACTCATCACCGTATGGGACTCCCCAGCCGCCGTGATCAAAGCCACCTCGCGGGTCCTCGTCGGGGCGCCCCGGGGACTGCATGACGCCGTCGAGCGTCAGCCCATTCATCACGATCACCTTTCCCATCTTTCATGCTCCTTCCCCGCGGGCAGGTCTCGGATGGCTAGGCCCGAGACATCAAGACCCTTCCTGTCTACCGCGACTAGAACTAGACCGTACAGTACTAGCTAAGAACTAGACTGTCCAGTACACTGCCGGATCGGTGACGAGCGCAACCCCCCCGCCGGCAGAGTTCGAGGGTGAGAATCGGTCGGCGCGCAAACGCGGGGCGATCATGGAAGCCGCCACGACGGTGTTCCTGAGCAACGGCTATCTGGGCACGACCATGGACGAGATCGCTGCGCTAGCGCGTGTCTCTAAGCAGACCGTCTACAGGCAGTTCGCCGATAAGGAGCGGCTGTTCTCAGAGATCGTCTCCGCCCAGGTCGACGAGATCGCCAATCCCAATACCGACGAAGTGCTGAAGCTGGGGGACACGGGCGACCTCGAGCGGGACCTGCGCCGTTACGCCCGCGGCCAGCTGCGCGCGGTGATGGATCCGCGCCTGCTAAAGCTGCGACGGCTGGTGATCGGCGAATCCGGCCGCTT
The DNA here is from genome assembly GCA_963799995.1 of uncultured Solirubrobacterales bacterium. Lineage (GTDB taxonomy): Bacteria > Actinomycetota > Thermoleophilia > Solirubrobacterales > Solirubrobacteraceae > Palsa-465. The sequence goes on from CAWCZI010000004.1 coordinate 69,653, forward strand.
CCCTCAGCTCGGCCGTCTCTTCTATGAACGAGGGCCAGGACGCACGATCGATGCGCTGGCGACCACGTTCGAGCGGCTCGCCTCCCGCGGCGTGCTGGAGCTCGACGACCCTCGCCTCGCGGCGGCGCACTTCAACTGGCTTGTCATGTCGATCCCGCTCAACCGCGCGATGCTGCTCGGCGAGGATGAACCCGCGACCCGCACCGAGCTGAACCGCTACGCCGACGCCGGTGTGCGCGCATTTCTCGCGGCGCACCGCAAACGCTGACGTACACACCCCGCGGGGGGTCAGGCGGTCGGGCGCGCGTCTCGGTGGCCGCCTTCCGCGTCGAGCAGCGACCGGTCGGCAGCGTCTCAGGGGGCCCGCGGCAGCGGCGGCGCGGGGACCTGCCGATCTCATGCGCCGCGCGTCGCTCTTGTGGCCGGTACATAACGGCGCTGGCTCGTCGGCGCCGACCTTGCGGCCGCGTGATCGCGCGGCCACCACCCCGGCGGTAACCCCTGAGACCACCGCGACCGGCCGCCGGATCGGCACGATCGCACGACTACTGGGCCGCCCGCGCTCCCCTGGGCACGGGGGATGCTTGCACGCCGACGCACCTGAGGCGCGTCGCGGAGCGCGCATTATTCACGGGCGGCTTTGCGTGCTCGTGTGCTCGGGTGGTGCGATCCTGTATCCGATTCCCGAAGTGGTTTGGATGACCGGTGGCGCGCCAAGCTTTCGGCGCAGGCGGTGGATCGTCACCGGAACGGTCTTCGTGAACGGATCGGCGTTTTCGTCCCAGGCTTGTTCGAGGAGTTTCTCGGGGCTGAGGGCGGCCGGGCTGGCATTGATCAGGGCTTCCAGGACGGCTCGTTCCTTGGCGGTGAGGTCAAGTGTTCGGCCGTCGCGGGTGACGATGCCGGTGAGCGGGTCGAGTTCGATGCCGGCTGCTCGGAGGTTTCTGCCTTGGGTTGGTGTCTTGCGGCGGGCGAGCGCTCGGACGCGGAGCACGAGCTCGGGGAAGTGGAATGGCTTGGGCAGGTAGTCGTCGGCCCCGAGAGTGAGCCCGGCGACGCGATCGGTCGCTGAGCCGGCGGCGGTCAGCATCAGGATCATCGCCGGATTCTTGCTACCGGTGATCGTTTGGCAGAGGGTGTCGCCGTGGATGCCGGGGAGGTCACGGTCGAGCACGATCACGTCGTAGGAGTTGACGTTGAGCTTGGTGGCGGCGTCGTGCCCGTCGTAGGCGACGTCAACGGCGATCGCCTGGTCGCGCAGCCCCTCGGCGATGGTGTTCGCCAACCGTGGCGCGTCTTCGACGACCAAGACTCTCACGCCGATGCGATGAGGGTTTGCGCGTCCGTTGCGTCTGGGAGGGTGATCTGGACCCGGAGCCCGCCCTCATGGCGGGCCGTCAACTCGAGGTTGCCGCCGTGGGCGGTGGCTATCGCCCCGACGATCGAGAGCCCGAGCCCGTGCCCGTTCTCTGAGCCGGTGCGCTCGGCGCCGAGTCGCCGGAACGGCTGTGCGAGCTGTGTGACCGCGTGCTGGTCGATGATCGGGCCTCCGCTCTCGACGCCCAGCCGCGCGTGAGTGCCGTCAAGTTCGAGCGCGACCCTCACGAACCCATCTGCCTGGTTGTGGCGCACGGCGTTCTCGACCACATTCTCGATCATCCTCCCAAGCAGCGTCTCGCTGCCCGCCACCCACACCGGGGTTAGCGTGGTGCTGAGGTCGAGCTGTTTGGCGGCGATCGCCCCGCTGCAAACCGCTAGCGCCTCGGCGACGAGCTGCGTCAGCGACACCGCGGCCGGCTCGCCCAACTCGCGGTGTTGGGCACGCGCGAGGGTCAGGAAGCTCTCCAGCAGCCGGTCGGCCTGGTCGAGGTCCTCGCGGAGGTTCGCATCCAGCGCCTGAAGCTGCGGAGGGACGTGGGGTTTAGCGATCGCGACATCGAGCGTGGCGCGCATCGTGGTCAGCGGCGTGCGTAGCTCGTGCGAGGCGTTGGCGACGAACCGCCTTTGGGCGTCGAACGCGGCCTCGAGGCGCTCAAGGAGCCCGTCGATCGTGCTGGCAAGCTGGCTGAGCTCGTCCCGCGGTCCAGCGATCGCCAGCCGCTGGTGGAGATTGGTCTCCGAGATCTGTCGCGTGCTGGCGGTGATCGTGCGTAGCGGCGCGAGCACGCGCCCGGCGACCAGCCAGCCAAGGGCGGCGGATGCGATCGCCATGACCGCGAGCGCGATCGCAGACTCGATGATGAGCCAGTGCAGATCGGCGATCCGCTGGGTCGACTGGACCTGCCGGAGGGTGCCCTCGACTTGGCGTGGGGGCAGCAGCACTTGGATTCGACGCGGCAACGCCACGACGCTCGGGCCTGTGTGCGTGATGCTGGCGTGGGCAACGAGGGCGTAGGTAATCGCGAGCAGCGCCGCGCCGCAGCCGAGGAACAGGCTGCCGTAGAGCAGCGTCAACCGCCACCGGACCGTCGTCCGCGGAGGCCGAAACCGCCGCATCGCGGCCCACGGCGGGTCGGAAAGGCTCATTCGACTTGCAGAATGCCTGAACGCGGATTACAGCGAGTTAACAGCTTTATCGCCGTGTAAAGCGCCGGGGCGTACAACCCCCGCGATGACGCAGGATCCGACGCCGTGGCCCGCTTCAACATCTACCAGCCGCGACGGCCACGCACAGCGAAGGTGGGACCGGCGATGGGAGGGATGAGGCGCGATCGCCGGTACGACGCGGCGCGCGCGAGAGGCCGGACCACCCGCCCGCGCTCCAGCGTGAGGATGCCGGTAGCGGTTGGCTGCGCACTGACGATCGTCGCTTCCGGACCCTCGAACGCAGCCTCTCGGCCCACCGCTTCAGGCACCTCCGAGCAGGGCGTCAAGTACGCCGGCTGCATGCGCCCCGGGGGGTCCCGAACTTCCCCGACACGAGCGCAGGCGGAGGGCGGAGGTGGGGAGATTCCGGTCAGTTCGGGGATCAGCTCGCAGTCGCCGGTGTTCAAGTCCGCCCGTGAGGCAGGCGTCAGCGTGTTGCCGGCCGCCGTCGGCGGCAGCGAGCTGCAGAACAACGGCGGACTGATCACCCGCGATTCCAAACACCACCGACCCCATCTCCAGCCTTCGAGCGCGCGACCGCCATTTGCGGCCTCAGCCGCTGAGGGCCGAGGGGATGCAACCTAAATCGATGTTCCGCTGGCACTCGGAGGGAGCGCGCTCGGCGTCAATGAAGGAGCAAGCATGACCGAAAGAGCGACCGCCGTCACGAGACAAGAGGCCTCAGACGCGCTGATCACGCTGAGCGATGTAACCAAGCGCTATGACGGCGCGGGCCATCCCGCGGTGGATGACGTGAGCCTTGCCGTCCAGTCAGGGGAGGCGGTCGCGGTGATGGGGCCCTCAGGCAGCGGCAAATCGACGCTGTTGAACCTGATCGCCGGGCTTGACAGGCCGTCAAGCGGCGCGGTGACCGTCGCTGGCGAGCGGGTGGATCAGATGGGCGAGACCGCAGCGGCACGGTTTCGCCGGCGGGAGATCGGGATGGTCTTTCAATTCTTCAACCTGCTCGAGGATCTGACGGTCTTAGACAACGTGCTGCTGCCGACACAGCTAGCGGGGCTCCGCCGGGCGCCGACACGTGCGCGGGCCGGCGAGCTGCTGGCGAAGCTGGGGATCGAGAAATACCGCGACACCTACCCAGGAAGGCTGTCAGGCGGTGAGCGCCAGCGAGTCGCGATCGCCCGGGCGCTGGTGAACTCACCGGCGCTCGTGCTCGCCGACGAGCCGACCGGCGCCGTGGACACCATGACGGGCAAAGAGATCGGCCAGCTGCTCATGGAGCTCAACCGCGAGGGGCAGACGCTCGTGCTGGTCACCCACAGCCGGGAGCTGGCGACCACATACGCGAAGCGCACCGTGCAGCTCGTCGATGGCCGCGTCGAGGCCGACACCGCTGCCCCGGGCAAGGAGCCCCGGCTGTGAGCGCCAAGGCGGTGCTCACAGCCGCTTCGGGCGGCGCATCCCGGCGGCTCGTGCAGACGGGCGTGATCTTCCTGCTGTTGGCGGTGAGCGCAGCAGCCGGCACGCTCGGCCTCACGCTGTCGACGAATGCGAACGCACAGTTTCTCAACGCATTGAGCCGTCAGCACGGCGCCGATCTCGCGGTGAGCATCAACGGGTCCAAGGCGACCGCCGCCGATCTGGCAGCCACCCGGCGCCTGCCCGGCGTGACACAAGGCGCCGGCCCGTATCCCGAGACCTATATCACCCTGGCCGACGTCGGATCGGAGCGGCCGCCCGCGGTGGGTCGGGGAAGAACCTCACCCAGGGCCGAGGGCCGGCCGTGACCCCCGCCCGGCGCTCGCCGCGGCCTGCCGCTCCCACAGCGAGGCCGTCGTTGCATGCCGGGGAGAGCGGGTTGATTCCACGCGGCGACGTGAAGACGAATGCGGAAATTCCAGGGCAGGGGATCAGCGTCATAGGCCGTGCGTCGATGGGCGGGCCCCTGGACGACCTCATTCTCCTCACCGGGCGGTGGGCACGCCGCCCGGGCGAGATCGTTCTGTCACACGACAGGCCGGTGTCCGCCGTGCCCGGCGGGACGGTCACAGTTACCAGCGCGTCGGGCAGGCCGAAGCTGAAAGTGGTCGGGATCGCCGTTTCGATCACCAGCGCCGACCTAGCGTGGGTCGTGCCGAGCCAGCTGGCTGCATTGCGCCCGCGGGATCAACCGCGGGTCGTGAAGATGCTCTACACCTTCAGTAACGCCGCCTCCACCGAGCAGCAGGTGCGCGCCGACCTCAACGAGATCAGGCACGCGCTGCCTCCAGGCGCGGTCATCAACTGGGTTCCGTCGCTCGATACGGCGGAAGGACTCGCCGCAGTGCAGGGCATTAATACGCCGTTCGCGGTGTCATTCGGGATCATCGCACTGGTGCTGGCCGTGCTGATGACCGCCAGTATCGTGGCCGCCGCGGTGATGGCCTCATACCGGCGGATTGGGGTGCTCAAGAGCATCGGCTTTACCCCAGGCCAAGTCGCCGCGACCTACCTCGTTCAGATCGGAATCCCGGCACTGGGCGGAGCGATCGCCGGCACCGTCCTGGGCCGTCACTGGGTGCTCCCGCTGGTCAACGGCGGGCCGGGCAGCGGCGCCGCAGTCCCACTGTGGATCTACCTCACGGCACCGCTCGGCCTGCTCGCCCTCACCGGCTTGGCCGCGCTCATCCCAGCACTGCGTGCCGGACGGCTATCTGCCGTTCAAGCTATCGCGGCCGGGCAGGCACCCCGGATCGGGCACGGATTCGCGGCCCACCGCCTAGCCGGCAAGCTGCCACTGCCGCGACCGATATCACTCGGGCTGGCGGCCCCCTTCAACCGACCCGCCCGCTCGGCGCTGACGCTGGGGACACTTACCCTAGGCCTGACCGCCGTCGTCCTCGCGGTAGGCCTCGACGCCTCGATCGCCAAGATCGACTCAGCCACCACTCAGACGCAGCGGACCGTACTGGTCGGCACTGGCATTCCACCGCACCTGGGGGCACTTGCCCCCAGCCAGCAGCACAAGGTCATCGCCACACTACGGGCCCAGCCCGGAACCCTTGCGTACCTAGACCAGGCGAACGCCACGGTCAGTGCACCCGGGGTAGGATCCCAGGTGCCGATCACGGCATACCAAGGCAACGCCGCCGGACTCGGCTGGGACATCACCAGCGGAACCTGGTTCCACGGTCCGGGCGAGGTCGTCGTCAACACAGCACGACCCAGCACCGCGCACCTCGCGGTCGGGCAAACGATTCACTTCAACCTCAATGGCCGAACCGTCACCGCCCGGATCACCGGTGAGGTCTACGCCCCTGAACCGCCACTGGCGGTCGGGACACTGCTTACCAGCCGTCAGACGCTCGCGAATGCCGACATCCACCTACCCGTCACGTGGGACATCGGAGCGATCAGGCCCGCCGGCCAGCAAGGCTACGAAGCGTCGCTGGAGCGTGCCCTCGGTCCGAGCTACGACGTGACCATCATCGGGCTCGGCATAAACCACGGGGTCGGGGCATTCGCGCTGGTCGACACCTCGCTCATGCGGCTACTGACCCTCATGATCGCGGCGTTGGCCGCCCTCGGCGTGCTCAACTCCGTGCTCATGATCACCCGAGAGCGCGTCCACGACCTCGGGATATTCAAAGCGCTCGGAATGACCCCCGGCCAGACGCTGACCATGGTCATCTGCTGGATCGCCGTTCCCGCCCTCGCTGCGATCATCGTCGCGCTCCCCGCCGGAATGGCGATCCAAGACACCGTCATACACGAGATCGGCAGGGACAACCCAGGAGTCCTCTTGCCGCCCGGCGTCGTGCACGTCTACACCGCCGGAGGCCTCGCCCTCCTCGCCCTCGCCGGGCTTGGCATCGCGATTGCCGGCGCGCTAGCCCCGGCCGGACGGGCCGCCGCCTCAACGGCAACGACCGCCCTACACGCCGAATGAACTCCCCTCGGACAATCTAGGCGCCCAACGCCAGCGGTCGGGAGCCAGATCAGTCAAATTGTGTCTCGAAGCGGCTAACCCGCGGCCCGGTGCAAGCACCAGAGCGGTCACGACGGCGTCGACGCCGGCTCCGCCGGTTCAGGCGTGGAGGAGCCATACTCGGGCCGGCCCGCGACAGATGCCGCAGACCTGCCTTCGTTGTCGCACGGGCATCGCGTCGGCGACTCCACGGGCCCAGCTTGGCGCGGACAGGAAGACGCGGTGACGTAGCCGTCAGCTCTCCCAACGGGACGGCCGCTGAGTTCGAATAGCAGCCCACCGTCAACCTGTTCCCACCAAGGGAGGATTCATGGAATCCGTGCTGCTGGATGTCGCCGGTCACCGTCGCTCGCCGGCGACTATGCCTGGCTACCACCGAGGCCGCCCGCCACGCAACAAGGGCGAGCAGTACCCGGCCGACCCGCCGACGGTCGAGGAGATCGTCGCGGTGATGCGAAGTGTCGGCGACCGTTCAGACGGCGAGCGGCTTCGCGCGCTGATCGTGCTGCTCTGGCGCGCCGGGCTGCGGATCAGCGAAACGCTGGCCCTCCACGAGAGTGATCTCGACCGAGCCCGTGGCGCCGTGCTCGTCAGGCGTGGGAAAGGGAACCTATGTTGCATTCGACATAGGCCGCCCTTGCCACGCCGGACCAGGGTGGACCCCCGCTCGGGGTCCAGATCGGTCTGCAGCAGCTCCAGCGCCTCGCTGATGCGTAGGCCGACGCGCCAGAGAATGGATGATCAGGGCCCGGCGTCGCTGGCCGCCGGGACCGTCTCCGGCCTGGTGCAGGACTGCGACAATCTCCTCAACGGGGGGCGGGGCCGGCCGGGTATCGGTGCACCTGGCCGCGCCGGTTTCTGAGGGACTGCGGGTCGGTAGACGCCGGGGTGGGTTCGGCCGCGCGCTCCATTCGGTCGCCGTCTAGCTGGTCTGCGTCGTCGGTGGCGTCGACGCCTCAGAAGCGATGTCGGGTGTGGCTGAAGACGCCCTTGGTGAACGCAAGGACTTTCGCTGGGCGGACAGCGAACACGAGCGCTGTCCCGGCTTCGTGTCGAAAGCCATCCTGACTGACCTTGTATTGCCATCGCCCGTCCCACTTTTGTGCCCAGGCTGAGGCGAGCCGGTCGAGTTGCTGTGTGTCGGTGACGCGGGTCGCCTCGCCCTCGACAACCACGTCAAGGCCGCTCTGCCAGCCGTTAGTGCCAGTGGTCAGCGCGACGCGCGGGTTGCTGGCAAGGTTGCGCGCCTTCTGCTCGCCGGGGCCTGTGGAGAAGTGCAGCGCGCCGTCGAGCCAGACGGCGACGAGCGGGGTGACGTGCGGCCGGCCGTCTGTGCGGACGGTCGAGATCCAGAAGATCTCGGCCTGTGTGATCGCCTCTAGCGTGTCCTCCCAACTGGTGGGCTGTGCTGCTGGTTCGCTGAAGCGGGTGTCGAGCTCTGTACGGGGTGCCGACATCACGGAGTTCTCTCCTCGAGGTTGGTGGGTGGTGGGTAGGCCTTGGCGACGACGTCGTCCAGGCGGGCGATCGCCGTGAAGTCAGGGGAGAATCGGTTGCGCATCAGCGCGATCGCAACGCCGGTGTCGATGTCGGCGTAGGCCGCCGATCCGTTCATGCCGACCATCCCGAAGGTCGAGCCTGATCGCGAGCGGGCGCTGCCGGGTCGGTCGGGGCTGTAGCCGAGCGACCAATGGATCTCCATCTCCATCACTTGATCTGTCCCGGTGTAGGCGACGGCGGCAGCGGCCGCGAGCTGTTCGGACGAGAGCAGACGCGTCCCGGCCATGTGCCCGAGGAGCGCGGCGTAGACGCGGGCCGCCGCTCGGGCGCTCATCGTGCCGAACGAGGGGATCTGGGCGGTGAGCACGTCGCGCCGGTTAGCGAACGCGGCATCGGGAGCGGCGCCGGGAGGCATCGCGCGGGCGAGCGGACTGCCCGGGGCAGGGCCCGGCGAGGGAGGTCCGGACGGTGCGACCTGGCGGGCGACCCGGTCCAGGAGCGGCCGCGGGACCGCGAAGTGCAGCTCGTCGATGACGCCCGAGCGGCTCGGTGAGTGTTTCTCTGAGAAGCGTCACGAGGCTTACACCGGTAGTTCGCTGGAGCGTTTCACCGAGCAGGAAGCCGAAAGTCTGGGCGTGGTAGCCGAACGCGGTCCCCGGCGGCCACCACGGCGCGGCGTCAGCCACGAGTGCACACATGTGATCCCAGTCACACAGCTGCTCGGTCGTCAGGTCGGGCGGCAGCCCGGGGACGCCTGCCTGATGCATGAGGACATGTCGCACGGTCACGTTCCCCTTGCCGTGAGCAGCGAACTCGGGCCACACCTCGGCGAGCCGCAGGTCGTAGTCAAGCCTGCCGGCCGCGACGAGGGCATGCACGAGCGAGCTCAGGACGCCCTTGGCGGTCGAACCGGCGAAGAACAAGGTGCCGGCGGACACGGGTTCGCCACTGACCGGATCGGCGATGCCGCTATGTGCGCCGGCGACGAGTGCGCCGTCCTTCATCACAGCCGCCTGGAGGCCGACCTCATCACCGTCGGTGACGAGCTCGTCGAGCAGTGCCTGGACGGCATGCTGGAGCGCGACGTCAGCCATCTTCGGGTATCCCGTCGGCGAGCGGTTGCTCATCGTTGCGCGTCTTCTTGTCGCGTCTCAGGACATAGACCGTCGCGCACCGAGGAACTCATCGGTCCGACTTGCGGCCGATCCCCCGCTCGCCGGCGCCGCCCGGGCACCGTCATCGAACTGCAGCGTTGGCCGGTCGTGACGACAACGCTCTCGAGGTACACGCGGTCATGGCCGCCAGCCGGATCGACAGTCATGCTCAATCTCCCTGCTCAGTGGTGGGATCGGCTGCTCAGCGTCCCAGGATTTGGCGCGCGGCTTCCACGGCCGGCCGCGGGTCGGCATGTTGCTGTGCTGTGGACATGAGTTGCAGGAGCGCGGCCACGTGCTGGTCAAAGGCCCGTCGGCCGTCTGGGCTGAGGCTGGCTGAGGTGCGGGGGCGCTTGCCGATGAAGGTTCTGCGGATCTCGACGTAGCCCGCCGATTCAAGAGTGGATAGCTGCTTGGATAGCGCCGAGTCAGACAAGCCAAGCTCGTCGCGGATGTAGCTGAAGTCGGCCCATTGCGTCGCTGCGAGCAGCGAGACGATCGCCAGCCTCGTCGGTGCGTGAATCAGCTCATCAAAGCGAGCCGTGCTCACGGGTTCTGAGTCCCGGTCTGCGGTGCGTCGTCGCTGATTCGCTGGCGGGCCTTGCTCAGCATGAGCGCGCCCAGGTACCGGTTCACGAGTGGCCCGGCGATCACGATGACCGCAGCTCCGGCTGCGCAACCGATCGTGACTGGATCGGGGTCGTGGGCCGCGGCCAGGCTGGCCGCTGTGGCCACGATCGCTCCATCGACGAGCACGATCAGAGCGAATATCGCGGCTGCGCCACGAGCACCAGGCTCCGTGGTGCTGTGCACCTGGACCCGACGGCGCACCGCCGGAATCATCTCAGCGGTCAGCCCTGCCATGACGAGCGCGGCGAGCGGGATCGTGATCGCCTGCGCGACCGCACTCCCGTTGTCGCGGGCGACCCCGATGGCGACCATCCCGGCTGCCATGACCCACCAGTACCAGACCGGCACCAGCACCGTCTCGATGACGCGTTCCTGCCGTCGCTTGATCTCGGCCAGCGCGGCCGCCGCCTCGCCGCCGCACGCCCCGCGGCCGACCGGCTGACGTGGCTTGTTATGCATGGCTGCCTCCTAGATGGAAACTACTTTCCTAATAGGAAAGTAGCACATGCCTACCCAGCTCGGCAAATCCCCCGGCCTGCCCAGCGGTTGGCAAACGGATTCCGCCGCAAGGCTGGGGCGGCCGCAAGCCCGCGTTTGTATGCGCACACCGGCCGCTCCCAGCCGGCTCCCACCAGACCGAGACCTGCATTCGCGTGGCGACGCAACACGGCTGCGACTCGGCAAGAGACGCGGTTTGCGCGGACGGCACGGCGAGGTCGGCCTGCGCGTGGGGGTCGAGCCATGCCACACCGACCGGCGAAAGCAGTGTTGGCGAGGAGCAGGTCGATCGTCGCCCTTGTTTGCGCAGTCCTGCTCTTGCGACGTCAAAGGCATCCTCCGGGACGGTTGTCGCGGCCAGATCGCGCGGGAGCCAGCCTCGCCCGAGGGTTCCCCCTGGGCGAGGAAGCAGATCTGGCCGGCGGCCAGCGACAGTCAATGGGGTCGCCGTTGCCCAATCGGCGGCGTTTGGCTCATTCGTGCTTGCGTCCGTCGATCATGTGCGCCGTCCAGGGCCGATGGCTATGGAGGGGCGATCTCGTTACCGGGGACCATCCTCGATCACGTGGTGAACTTCAGACTGCCGAGGCTGGGGCCCAAATCTGGTCAGGACCCAGGTCGCGCGAGCTTGGCTCCATACGGAGACGTCCTCTCCGGGATCGATCTCGACGACGAGGTCAAACGGGCCTTGGTCTGGCGAGCGGTGTTGTGCGATCTCCACGGCGAGCTCGGCGAGGGCGTCGGGTCCAGGTAGCTCGATCGGAAACATCCCGTCCCATGCGGCAGCACGGGTGAGAGGTCGGCGGTTAGGCCACGTGCCGGCCACCCAGATGGGGATTCTTGGGTGCTGGACCGGCGGTGGCTCGAACTCGCCGGACCAGAGCTCGGCCAGCCGGCTCAGCCCGTGATCCAGCAAGCGTGCCCGTTCGCGCGGCTCGACGACCTCCCCGAAGGGCACGAGCTCGTCTGGGTTACTGCTGCCCAGGCCGACCCCGAGGGTGAGGCGACCGTTGCTGAGGTGATCGAGGGTGACCGTCTCGCGCGCGAGTTTCTGCACCCGTCGGCGGGACAGGGGGGTCACGAGTGGGCCGAGGCGCAGCCGTTCGGTCTGGGCGGCGATCGCGCTCAGCGCGACCCACGGGTCGGCGACCGCTCGTACGGGGGCTCGCCAGACGATGTGGTCCCATAGGAACAGCCCGTCCCAGCCACACGCTTCTGCCTGCATCGCGAGTTCGGTGAGGATTTGCGGGTCGGCGAGTTCGTCAAACGGCGCCAGGTACAGGCCGCGCCGGGTTTCGCCGCGAGGGCTATCCGAAGGAGTGAGCAAAGGCATGATCGACCTCGATGATGAACACGATCCGGCTCTCGTCCCGCGGGTAAGGCTGGCCGACGTATTTGTGGGAGATACGGTCGATGATCTCCCAAGCCGGCTCGTCGCGGACGATGTTGGTGACGTGGCCGCGGATGCTGGCCATCGATGTCGGCTGGTCTCGATCGGTGACCGAGATCGCGACGCGTGGATCCCGGCTCAGGTTGCGCGCCTTCTGGGATTGCGGTGAGGTGAGGAACGCGAGCTTGTCCTGCTCCAAACCGATCCACACCGGCACGGTGTGTGGGGCGCCGTCGGCGCGTAGCGTGGCGACGTGCGCAATGTTCGGTCTCTCCAACAGGGCAAGGATGTCAGTCGAAAGTGTGGTCATCAAGGGCTCCTTTCGGTTTGTGAGCGAGCGTGGTCCACGTCGATCTCCGTGGCGAGGCCAGGGAGATCCTGCGGCCCATAAACGGGGGCGAGTCCTCCCATGTCATCTAGCGCGCCCTAGTGGTGTGCCGGTGAGGAGGATCATCGGACCACCTCGTAGTGCAGGTGGGTTACACCCGGCGCCACTACGGCTTCGACGAGGTTGAGCTGCACGTGCTCGGGCAGCGCCTGGAAGAACGGACGTCCGCCGCCAAGCAGGATCGGCACCTGATGCAGAACGAGCTCGTCGACGAGTCCTGCCGCCAACGCCGCCGTCAGAACGCCGCCGCCCATGAGGGCGACGTCCTTATCGCCGGCGGCGTCGCTGGCCGCCGCAATCGCGTCCTCGATCCCTGTCGTGATCAGGGTCTGCTTCTCGCTGATCTCCGGCGCCGGCCGGTGACTGAGAACGAACAGCCGCGCCGTCGGATGCGGGCCGTCCCCTCCCCAGTGGCCAGAGTGCTCGTACGTGGTGCGTCCCGCCACCGCAGCACCGACTCGGGCGGCGAGTGCGTCGAAGACCCGGGCGCTGGGCTCACTAAGCTGAAATCCGCCGAAAACCTGGCTGGGCGTGTCGCCGTCGGAGTACCAGTCAAACAGCATCGGCGCGTCGCCGAGGCCGCGATCAAACCCACCCTGATCGTCGCTTGGGTCGCGTCCGCTGATGTAGCCGTCGACCGAGACGGCGTGGGCGCTGAAAACCTTGCTCATGTCCGTGCTCCTCTCTGGAGTTCCTTTAGGAGATGCCGGAACGGTACCAGACCGCGTTCCCTGAGGGAACCCCATTTGCTAGCCTCGATGACATGCAGCGCACCAACTTCGGCGAGATGGCGTGCTCCATCGCCCGCACTCTGGACGTCATCGGCGAACCCTGGTCGCCACTGATCCTGCGTGACGTGTGGGTCGGGCTCACCCGGTTTGAGCAGATCCAGGCCGACCTCGGAATCTCACGCAAGGTCCTGACCGAGCGCCTCAACCACCTCGTCGAGCACGGAGTCCTCGAGCGCCGCCCCTACGACCGCAGACCGCGATACGAGTACATCCTGACCGACAAGGGCACTGAACTCGTCGACATGCTGATGGTGATGGTGGGCTGGGCCGACAAGTGGCTCGCAGGACAGGCAGGACCGCCCGTTCTCTACCGCCACCACGCCTGCGGCGAGATCACCCACGTCGACCTGCGCTGCGGGCACTGCGGAGCGCCGATGCACGCCAACGACATCGAGCTACTTCCCGGCCCCGGCGCCGCGGCGTGAACACCTCGCCAGCCCCGCTTTGCTTCCCGGACGCGCACGTCGTCGACGCCGGCGATGCTCCCGCTTTGCGCGGTGGACGTCGCGTAAAGGTTTTCGACCGACGGGGGGATTTTGACGGAAGGCGGTCGGCGCCTCGGTCGCTTCGGCGGTTGGGGGCGAATCGGCTCCCGTGTATCGCCTCAGGTGGCTAATGCGGCTTCGTGGCGGTAGAGCTTGGTGAGGTTGTGGCTCATCATGACTAGCCGCCACTCGGTTCTGACTGCCTGTCTGCCGCGGTCGGTTGAACTGGTGAATTTGCCGGTTGTGTTTGGTGTGACCGAACACCGGCTCGATCGCTGTTTGTCGTTTTCGGTAGAGCTCGTTGCCGAGTTCGGTCTCGAGAACTCGTGCGCATGAAGGAGTAGCGGCCGCCGGTCCAGCCGGGCCGCTCGCCTTTGCGTTTGCCGGCGTCGGGCGGGATCAGCACCGGGATCCCGTGGCCGGTGATCAGGGTCGTCCATGTGCTGCTCGTTCCAGTACTGGGCGTCGGCGACCACGACCGAGGCTTGTCCGTCGACGCCGGCGTGGTGGAGCTCGTCGAGGGCGGCGTCGATCATCGGCCCGAGCTGCGAGAAGTCGCCGGCGTCGGTCGGTGATCTCGGCGGCGATCACGATCTGCTGCTCGTTGACGACGGCTTGGGCGTTGTAGCCCTGGATGTAGCGGCGGTTGCCTTTCATCCGCCGCGAGTCCGGGTCGGTCACGTTCACCTCGCCCGGCCGGGATCGCCGGCGGCGTGTACGGCTTCGGTCGGCCCGCCGAGCCGGCGCTTGTCGTGCAGCCGCCGCTGCTCCCGAATCGCCTCATATGCCCTATTCCCGCGGCATTCCGCGTCGAGATCGTCCTCCAAGCAGCCGGCCGCCAACCGCAGTCGATCAGCTCGTGAGCGCGGGACCGGCTCGGCCGTCAGCCACCGCTGCGCCTCGAGCTGGCGGTGCGCTTCCCGCAGCCAACCCCGCCGACCCTGCGTGCGCGCCACGATCCGCTCGGCGTCGAACCCTTCGGTCGGATCTCCGCGCCTCGGAGCGTCTCGTCGCCGGCTCGATCCTCGTGCCTGCTCGCGCGCGAGCTCGCGCGCGAGCCACTCCCGCCGGCCGGCCTCGGTCTGAAGCTCTGGCGGGAGCTCGTCACCGCGCGCATCGCCATGCTGCTCGTCCTCGGCCTCGATCGGTCTCGATCGCCTCGCGCGATGATCTCCCGCGCGATCCGGTCATAGTCAACATTGCGAGTCGCTGCTCGCGCTCGCGGTCAGCTTCGTCCCATCGACCGCGACCACCCCCGACCCGACCAGCCCGGCCTTCGCGCACAACCTCAGCACTGAGGTGAACAAGTCAGCCAGCGACTGCTGGTGACGAACCGATGAACCGCGCGATCGTCGCGTGATCAGGCACCACGTTCGCGGTGATCACCCGATACGCAATGTCCTGGCGACAGTGGCGCTCGATCCCGCGCGAGGACCGCACATCCGTGCAATACGCGTACAGCACCAAGCTCACCATCATCGACGGGTCATACGCCGCGCGACCATGCCCGTCCGCCCGATACGCCGCGATAGAACGCGTCCAGATCGAGCCGTTCGACCGTCTCGATCACGAACCACGCGAGATGATCCTCCGGCAACCAATCCCGCAACGACGGCGGCAACAAAAACGCCTGCTCACGATCACAATCAATGAAATTCTGAGGCATCCCGGAATTCAACAAACCCGACCGGACACCCTCGATTTGTGCGACATCCACCGCGGGCACCAAGAGCGCTCGCACGGCTAGCAGCTCCCAATTCCCTTGCGCCCCCGGCGGCCTGATTCGAATAGCAGCATCATCAACCCCACCAAGGGAGGATCCATGGAATCCGTGCTGCTGGACGTCGCCGGCCACCGCCGTTCGCCCGCGACGATGCCCGGCTACCACCCGAGGCCGGCCGCCCCGCAACAAGGGCGAGCAGTACCCGGCCGATCCACCGACGGTTGAGGAGATCGTCGCGGTTATGCGTACCATCAGCGACCGGGCAGACGGCCACCGGCTCCGCGCGCTGATCGTTCTGCTCTGGCGCGGCGGGCTCCGTATCAGCGAAGCGCTGGCGCTGCAGGAGAGCGATCTGGACAGATCGCGCGGCGCCGTACTCATCCGGCGTGGCAAGGGCGGCAAGCGCCGCGAGGTCGGAATGGATCGTTGGGCTTGGGAGCAGCTCGATCCGTGGCTTGAGATCCGTCGCCAGCTTCCGATCAGCGCGATGCTGTGTGTGATCCACGGACCGACGGCTGGTCGCCGGTGGGAGGCGTCGGCGGCGCGCAAGCAGTTGCACCATGCTGCCAGCGCGGTGGGTGTGAGACGGCGGTTCGCGCCACACCATTAAGCCGACCCGATCGTTATGCCGAGGCGTGAGAGGAAGTCCGCGCACGTTGGGGTGTTGACGGGGTTGATGTCGGCATAACGCTTGTGGTGGTGGTCATCCTTCCCGGCCGTTTCCCGGAGAAGGAGGAGTGGATGGCCAGACCGACGAGCAGGGTGAGCAGGGTGTTGATGACGGGGCCGTTGGCCCCGTTCGCGGATGCGTATCGGGCGGAGTTGCGCCGGCGCGGATATACGGCGCGGTCGACGATCAGCGAGCTTCGGCAGGCGGCACGGTTCAGCCGGTGGTTGGAGGCGGATGGGTTGACTGTCGCCGATGTGAGCGGGGCGCGTGTCGAGGAGTTCCTGGTGTGGCAGCGGGCGGAGGGCCGACATCGTTCCCAATGGTCGCGTCCGGGGCTGAGGTGCCTGCTTGATGTGCTGCGCGGGCACGGGGTAGCTGAAGGCGGAGGAGCCGGCGCCGGGCTCGCCGACGGACGTGCTGCTGGCGCGCTTTGAGCGTTATCTGCTCGCTGAGCGGGGGTTGGCGGCGGGCACGGTGGCGTTGTATTCGGCGTGCGTGCGTCGGTTCGTGGAGGGCTTGGTGCCGGACCGCGGGATCGCCGGGCTGGTCGCAGGTGATGTGACGGCCGCGGTGCTGCGTGAGTCTGAGATCGTGTCGGTCAGCGCGACGCAGACGTTCGTCTCGGCGGTGCGGTGGTTTCTGCGGTTCTGCTTCATCGAGGGATTGGTCGCGTTTGACCTTTCGCGGGCGGCGCTGCTGGTGAGGGGGCGTTCGAGCTCGCCGTTGCCGAGGGGGGTCAGCAGGCCGGACGCTCGCGCGCTGCTGGATTCCTGTGATCGCCGCCAGGCGCTCGGGCGGCGTGATTACGCGATCATCATCACGTTGTTGCGGCTGGGGTTGCGTCGCGGCGAGGTCGCCGGCCTGACGCTCGATGACATCGACTGGCGGGCCGGTGAGCTGGTCGTTCGCGGCAAGGGCGCCCGAGAAGAGCGCCTGCCTCTGCCGGCCGATGTGGGCGAGGCAATCGCCGCCTACCTGCGGCGCGGACGGCCGCACAGCGGCCGCCGGCAGGTGTTCCTGCGATCCAGGGCGCCATACGAGCCGATCGCTTCAGCGACGGTCGCTTCGACCGTGCGTCGTGCTTGCCGGCGGGCGGGGATCGCGGAGTTCGGGTCGCACCGGCTGCGGCACACGGCGGCGTGCGAGATGGTCCAAGCGAACGTGCCGCTTGTGCGGATCGGGCAGGTGCTGCGCCATCGGAGCTTGCAGAGCACCGCGATCTACGCGCGCGTCGATGTCGAGCGGCTGCGCATGTTGGCGGCGCCGTGGCCGGGAGGTGCTGGACGATGAGCGGTCTGCAAGCGCACGTCGATGAGTACCTGCGGCTGCGCCGCGCGCTCGGGTTCAAGCTCAAAGAGGACGAGCGGACGCTCGGGCAACTCGTCGGCTACCTCGAAGCGGCCAGCGCGACGACGGTCATCACCGAGCTCGCGGTTCGGTGGGCCAGGCTGCCTGTCGGGGTGCATCCGAACCAGTGGGCGAAGCGGCTGCGTGTCGCGCGTGGGTTCGCCGCCTACCTGCAAACGCTCGACCCGACGGCGGAGATCCCGCCGCCGGACGTGTTTCCGGTTCGCCGCCAGCGCGCCACCCCGTACCTGTTCTCCCAGCAGGACATCTGCCGCCTGCTTGAGGAGGCGCGGCGGCTGCGCCACCCGATGCGCGCGGCGAGCTATGAGGCGCTGTTCGGGCTGCTGGCCGTGTCCGGCATGCGGATCGGCGAGGCGGTCGCGCTCGAGCGCGAGGACGTCGACCTCGACGCCGGCCTGATCACGATCCGCAAGCCGAAGGGCGACCGCGCGCGGCTCGTGCCGCTGCACCCGACCGCCACCGAGGCGTTGCGCCACTACGAGTCGGTGCGAGACCGCCTGTGCCCAACGCCGCGCTCGCGCGCGTTCTTTCTCTCCAGCGCCGGCACGCCGGTGCTCGACGAGAGCCTGCGCAAGGCGTTCAGGGAGATCATGACCCAGATCGGCTTGCGCACCGAGCAGGTGCGTCCGCGGGTCCACGATCTCCGCCACCGCTTCGCGGTGCAGACCCTGATCGACTGGCAACGATCGGGCGAGAACATCGACGAGCACATCACCACGCTGTCCACGTATCTCGGGCACGTCAGCCCCGCGGATACGTACTGGTACTTGTCCGCCTCGCCGGAGCTGATGGCGCTCGCAGCCGACCGGCTTGCCGACCGGTTCGGAGGGTGCGCGATGAGCGCGCTCGCGCCCGCGATGCAGGCCTACTTCACAGACCGGCTGGTCGCCCAGCGCGGAGCGAGCCCGAACACGATCGCCGCCTACTGCCAGACGTTCCGGCTATTGCTCGGCTTCGCGTCCAAGCGGACCGGCAACGCAGCCCAGCGAGCTGGACATCGACCAGCTCGACGCGCCGCTGATCGCCGCGTTCCTGGACCATCTCGAGAAAGCTCGCGGCAACAGCGTGCCGCACCCGCAACAACCGCCTGGCGGCGATCCACTCGCTGTTCGCATACATGGCGCTGCATCACCCCGAGCACGCCGCATCGATCCAGCGGGTGCTCGCGATCCCGCACAAGCGAACCGAACGCAACCTCGTCACCTACCTCACCGAGCCCGAGGTCGACGCCCTGCTGGCCGCCTGCGACCAGACCACCTGGACCGGCCGACGCGACCACGCGATGTTCGTGCTCACGATCCAAGCCGGGCTGCGGATCTCCGAACTCGCCGCCTGACCTGCGCCGACATCACGCTCTCGACCGGCGCGAACGTGCACACGATCGGGAAGGGACGCAAGGAGAGGCGAACGCCGCTGGTCCCAGCGACACCAGGAACGTGCTCAAGGCCTGGCTCAAGGAACGCGCCGGCGCCCCGACCGACCCGCTGTTCCCGACCACCACCGGCAAGCACCTCAGCCGCGACGCGATCGAACGACGCCTCGCCCGCCACCTCGCCACCGCCGCCGAGAGCTGCCCATCGATCAAGACCAAGCACGTCACGATGCACACGCTCCGACACACCGCCGCGATGCGCCTGCTGCTCGCCGGCAACGACGTCACCGTGATCGCCCTATGGCTCGGCCACGAACAGATCTCCACCACCAACATCTACCTGCACGCCGACATGACCCACAAGCAACAGGCGATCGACCGCGCCAAACCCCTCGACGCCAAACCCGGCCGCTACCGAGCCCCCGACACGCTCCTGAAGTTCCTCGAGGACCATCGAGATCCGCATCACCTGGCCCGACCAGCCCCGCGGCTGACTTCATGACCTGCCTCGGTTTAACGCCTGGGTAGCCAGCGTGTGCCGCAACTGGTGCGGGGTCACGCGCCCGATCCCGGCAGCTCGTGCGACGACTGAAGCGAGCGCGTCTCCGACGCGTTGCTTGCCGATCCGCCGGCCGCGCTCCATGAACAGCCACGGTTCGCGCAGCCCGGCGGGTCGCTGGACGATCCACTCATCGAGCATGTCTTTGAGCTGTGGGTGCAGCGGGATGTAGCGGTCGGTGCGGAGCTTCCCGAGCGGGACGTGTAGCCAGTACGCGGCGCCGATCTGCACGACCGAATCGATCGTGAGGTCGAGGAACTCGCCCTTCCGCAGCCCGGTGCGGGCGAGGAACTCGACCGCGAGACGGTGAACGGGTCGGGGTGCTCCCGCGCGGCACGCAGCAGCTTCGCGGCCGCGGCATCGTCGATGAACCCGGGAGTGGCTGGATCCCGGCGTGGGATGTCACCGGCGAACATCAGCACGCGCGTCGGGGCGTCCTCTCAGTCCCATTCGCTTAGTCGATCGAGGCAGACGCGTAGCGTGCCGAGCTGCTCGGCCAGCCCGATCGTCGAGAGCCGACCGCCGCCGCGGACCGATCGGCGCTGGGCGAAGTGACGCTTGTAGCGCTCGATGTGAGCGCGGCGCAGATCGCTGACCGCGCGACCTCGGGCGCTGTGCGGTCAGCCAGCCGGCGAACTCGCGCAGGACACGCCTCGACGCAAAGGGTCGTCGCGGGCCGCAGCGAGAGGCGCGTCTGCTCGATGTACCCCTCGAACGTCGCCCGTAGCCGCGGCGGGACGGCCGCCCATTGCTGTGCACGCTCGGCGGACTTGTCCCAGTGACGCTTGCGGGGTGGCACATCGATCACACCCGCGTGGAACAAGGTCGCCTCCGCGCCGAACAGGCGCGTCGTGAACGATCTCTGCGCACAGGATGAGGATTGCGCTGGCGGATCGCGACGATTAGCTGGTCGCGGGCCGTGTCGAACGTGGGCTCCGTGAGCCGCTCTGGCGACACGCCCGCGACCACCGCACGATCGCGTCGCCCACCACTGAAGCTGCGGCCGGCTTGTCCTCGAACCCGAGCTCGGAGGGCGGTCGGCCAGAACCGCTCATGAACTCGCGGTGAACGCGCGCCGCGAGCTCCCCACCCGGAGCTTGCTCGCGACCAGATACTCCGGCGTGGGCCGCAACCGACCGGTAACGATCAGCCAGGTCACCAACCGACGGTCCTGGCCCGGGATCGCCAACTGCTGCTCAAGCGACATCGATGACCAGCCCTCACAGCCGACGCGCAACAGGAACGACCGCGCCGGCGAGGTGACCTCGTTCTCCGCGAACATCCCGGCGGCCTCGAGGTCAGCGCGATACGCGGCGACGAGCTCCTCAACCTGCGGGTCGCGCTCCAAGCCGCTCACGACGCCCGCTCCCGGGCGAGCGGGTCGAACTGCGCGTCGATCGCCTCCGCGGCAGCCAAGTACTCGCGCGCGAGCCATTCGTTCGCGAGATGCAGATAGATCCGGGTGGACTCGATCGACGCGTGCCCGGCCTGCGCCTGCACAGCCTCCAACGCCATCCCCTGCTCACGCAACCGCGTCAAGCACGTGTGCCGCAACTGATGACACGTGCACCGCGCAAGCCCGGCGCGCGCTCGTGCGCCGTCGAGCACCTCATCCAACCCGGACGGCGAGAGCGGCAGCCCACGCCGCGGGCCTTTCAGCACCACGAAGCACGCGTCCGTCACGGCCTCGTCGGGCGCTCGAGCTCGAGATACTCGCCCAGCGCAGCGAAGAACCGGCCGGAGACCGGCACGATCCGCTCCCGACCGCCCTTCCCGCGAACGATATGCACCCGCCGCTCACCGACGCTCACATCACCGAGCCGCAAGCCGAGCACCTCGCAACGACGCAACCCGCCGAGCAGCATCGCCAGCACCATCGCCAGGTCACGCCTGGTGCGCAGCGCACCCAGCAGCCGATCGACGTCACCCGGCGACAGCACTCGCGGCAACGTCCGCGGGGTGCGCACCAGCCGCACCCCGCCGCGACCGCGACGCCCGGCGCGGCGACCCGCCAACCCACGCGGCACCGGATTGCTCGCCACACCGGCGTCACCACGCGCGAGGAGGTACTCGAACAGGCCCGCCACGCTCGACAGCCGCCGCGCGATCGTACGCGCCGCCAACCCCGGCTCGCCGTCCTCGATCCGCACCACCCGATCGCCGCGACGCGGTGCCCGCTGCGCCGCCAGGAACGCGAACACGTCGGCCGCGGTCACCTCCGCCGGCTCCTTCGCGACCACCTCGAAGAACACCTTCAAGTCATACCCAACCGCCAGCCACGTGTTCACCGCGCCACGCGCGCCGACGAACTCCAAATAGCCATCCACCAGCGGATGCCCCAGCGTGATCGAGACAAGCTCCGACCCTTCAAACGACCGCACCAGACACGGCACGAACGTCATCTCACAACTCCTTCCTCGAGGGAAAGAGCGCAACACTGGACCCCCTCCCGGACGGCGCGCACGCGGTAGGCGCTCCGCTCCGGCCGCCCTCCGGGCGACCTCCGCTACGCGCCCACCGCGTAGCCAGCCCCGCGCTAACCCCTACCGACGCAATCCACAACGGGATCCCTGACGGAGCCGCCATATCACCCGCATATCCAACAAGCTGGCGCTGGATGATGTTCACCGGCACCCCCTCCCGGGCCAGCTCGACAGCGTGGGCATGCCTGAGCTGGTGGGGAGCCAGGCGCCGCCTGACCCCGGCGGCACTAGCAAGCGTGCGGAGCTCATCGCGCACGCAACTGGCAGCCCACCGCCGCCCGCGGGTCGGGCCGTCGATCACGCAGAACAACGGTCCGACCGGCAAGCTCACGCGATGATGCAGCCAGGCTTGGAGATGCTCAAACGCCCAGTCGTCCATCCCCGCCTCGCGGCGCTTATCACCCTTCCCATGGCGCACAAGCAGCGACCCACGACGCGGATCAACATCGGTCTCCGCCAACGCCAACGCCTCACTGATCCGCAACCCCGCCCGCCACAACACGACGATCAGCGCCCGCATCCGCAACCCGTGCGGGCCGTTCCCGGCACGGCGCATCACCCGGATGATCTCCTCCACTCGCGGCGGATCGGCCGGATACTTCATCCCCTTGTTCCTTGGCGCGCGGCCGGCCAGGTAGCCGGGTAGCGTCACCGGCGCCCGCGGTCGTCCGGCCGCGTCCAACAACACCTGAGAATCCTGCATCGCTCCTCCCTCCGTTGGGAGATCGTTCCAGCAGCCCGGACCACCCGGGCTCAACACCCGATCCTCCGCCGACGCGCGGCCGATGTCGAGGATTTCCAGCCGCCCCTGGCGGTGCCTACACTTTCCGGAATGTCGACTGAGTCCGCCGACACCCCAATTGAGCAGCACCGCGAACTGCCAATCAAGGAACTGCTCCGCCGCGCCCAGCCACTGCCAGCTCCCAAGGAGCTCGTGATCAACGAACTCACTGCCGAGGAAGCCGACGCATTCCTCGCCGCCGTGCAGCAGTGAGTCGGCCGGCACCGCGCGGCCCGATCGTGATCGACACCGACGTCTTCAGCGCACAACTCGTACCCGGCTCGCAACTCGCGCAACGCTACGTCCCGATCATCGCCGGCCGACCCGCGCTGATCAGCTTCCAGACCGTCACCGAGCTGCGCTACGGAGTGCTGCGCCGCGGCTGGGGCACAGCCCGAATGACCCGCCTCCAACACGCCATCAATAGCGTCGAGATCGTGCACACCGGACCCGACCTCGTCGAGATCTGCGCGCAACTCCGCGTCGACTGCGAACGCGCCGGCCACGCGCTCGCCGCACGCGACCACACAGCCGACCGGTGGATCGCCGCGACCGCGATCCGCCTGCGCGTCACGCTCGTCTCCAACGATCAGATCTTCCGCAACACCCCGGGCCTCACCCTCGAAACGCTCGCCACCATCTAACCCGCCGCGCACACGCAAGCCGACGCGTCACTCCACAGCGCCCACGTGCAGTACGGGCCGCCGCTTCAGCCCGACGACGAGCAAGAGCGGCGGCGCGTCATCAATCCAACGGAAGCG
>CAWCZI010000005.1:0-46189 GCA_963799995.1 uncultured Solirubrobacterales bacterium
ACGGTCAGCTGGCGCATATTCGAAAGGGGCAGGGACAGGTTCCTGGGACTTCTCGGCGGCCCGAGCTCCCTGCCCGCCCGGGCGCTGCGTCGTTCACTGCGAGGCCGGCGCTCCCTCGACCGCTCGGAAGCGCGCGCGGTGCACGCGGCCGGACCCATCGAGCTGCCGCAGTTCAAGCATGCGGAGGTGTCGATGGTCGTTTCCGTGCACTCGCGGGCCGATCTGACCCGAGGCTGCCTGGAGTCCATCCGCGACAAGACCTCCGGCGTGAGCTACGAGGCGATCCTCGTCGACGACACGGCCGACCACCGCCACCAAGGCTCTGCTGGGCATCGTCGGAGGGGCGCGCGTGGTCGTCAACGCCACCAACCTGGGCTTCCTGCGCAGCATGAACGCCGGAGCGTCCGCTGCCCGCGGACGCTGGATCGTTCTGTGCAACAACGACATCCAGGTTCTCGACCGCGGCTCTGGGAGATGCTGGACTGCGCCGAGTCGCGGCCCGATATCGGCGTCGTGGCGCCCAAGTTCCTGTACGGGGACTGGTCGCTCAACGAGGCTGGGGGCGTCGTGTGGCGCGATGGCACGGCCGGCAACTACGGGCGAGGAGGCGATCCCGCGGACTGGCACTTCGAGTTCCGCCGCGAGGTCGACTACGGCTCGGCGGCGGCTCTGCTCGTGCGAGCTGACCTGTGGCACGAGCTCGGCGGATTCGACGAGCGCTACGCCCCGATCTACTACGAGGACACCGATCTGTGCTTCGAAGCCCGTGAGCGCGGACTCAAGGTCATGTACGAGCCACGGGCCAACGTGGTGCACCTAGAAGGCAGCACCTCGGGCACCGACGTCACCAAGGGCCTGAAGCGATATCAGGAGATCAACCGAGCGAAGTTCGTCGAGAAATGGGGCCATCGGCTCGCGCGCGAGCACGTGGCCTCCGGCCCCGCGAATCTGCGGCGAGCCGCGAACCGGCATCGCGGGCCGCACGTGCTGATCGTCGATCACCGCGTGCCGATGTGGGACCGCGACTCGGGCTCGTTGCGCATGCTGAGCATGATCCGGTCGCTGATCGACCTGGGGTGCAGGGTCACCTTCTTCCCCGACGATCTCGGCTTCCCGCTGCCCTACGGGCTCGCGCTCCAGCGCATGGGCGTCGAGGTCTGGTATCGCGATGTGGACATCCCGGGCGAACTGGAGGCCATCGGTCCGGGACTGGCCCTGGTGATCAGTGCCGGCCGCACACCACCAGCCGCTGGCTGGACCTGATCCGCGAACGCGCGCCGTCGGCTCGGATCGTCTACGACACGGTCGACCTGCACTGGCTCCGGGAGGCGCGCAGAGCCGGGATCGCCGACGGATCGGGACAGATGACGCTGGGACCGCGCGCGGTCGTTCTCAGGGAGCTCGAGCTGGCCCTGATCCGCGCGACCGACGCAACGCTCGTGGTGACCGCCGAGGAGCGCAACCAGGTCGAGGCCGACGTGCCCGGCGCGGTCGTCCGGGTCGTGCCGAACGTCAACGAGGTCAGAGCAGACGTTCCCCCGGCGAAGGGTCGCGGCGGGGTTGTCTTCATCGGCGGCTTCGAGCACCCGCCGAACGTGGACGCCGCGGTGCGCCTGGTCGGGGGCGTCATGCCCCGGGTGTGGAAGGAGCTGGGAGATGTCCCGGTCACGATCATCGGCCCGCTCGCGCCCCCTGAGGTGCAGGCGCTCGCGTCCCCGCTGGTGGAGGTCGCCGGCTGGGTCGAGGACATCGATCCGCTGTTCGATGCGGCGATGGCGATGGTCGCGCCGCTCAACTACGGGGCGGGCCTGAAGGGCAAGGTGACCCAGGCCCTGGCCGCGGGCCTGCCGATCGTGACGACTCCGATCGGGGCGGAGGGCCTTGACGCCGTCGACGGCGAGCAGCTGCTGATCGGCACCGACGACCGCGAGCTCGCCGAGCGCGTGATCAGAGTGCTCACCAACCACGAGCTGTGGGCGGCCCTCTCGGCGGCCGGACAGACGTTGGCAGCCGAGCGCTGCTCGCCGGCCATCATGACTGCCGCCCTGAGTGAGTTCCTGGGCGAGAGGGCCTCGGCTTCAGCGAGCGCCACCCGGTGAGCGGCCTTCCGCCCCCGGGCGCCGCGCTGCGCCGCGCCCGTTTCCTCGCGTCACGCGCATCGCGCGCCGTGCGTCAGCGGACCATGCGCCACGGCTGGCTGGAGCTCGGTGGCGTCCCCGGCGATGAGACCGTGAAGCCGGCCGACTACCTACCGGTGTACGAGGAGGTTCTGTCTGATCTTCGCAACCGCCGCTTCAGCATGCTCGAGATCGGCGTCTGGAAGGCCGACTCGCTGGCGATGTGGCGCGACGCGTTTCCGCGCGCCACGATCGTTGGCCTCGACCTCGCGCCACCAGCCGTCGACCTGGGGCCGCGCGTGCACATCGTCACAGGCGACCAGGCCGATGCAGAGCTGCTGCACCGGATCGCGGGCCAGTACGCGCCCGGTGGCTTTGAGCTGATCATCGACGATGCTTCGCACGCGGGGCTGCCCACTGCCCGCTCGCTACAGGCCCTCTACGGACCGCACCTGCGTCGCGGCGGTTTCTACGTGATCGAAGACTGGGCGACCGGTTACGTGCCCACGTCGTGGCCGGACGCTGCTGATCCCTCGTCAACCGTTGGGATCGCGGAGCTCGACGACTTCATCGAGGTGGCGCGGGAAAACGGTGAGGGCTCCGCACAGCGGATGCCCAGCCATGACTACGGGATGGTGGGACTGGTCAAGCGCCTGATCGACCACACCGCGGAGGGGCCTCTGCGCTTGCACCAGCCTGAGTGGATTGCCGAGCCGCTGGGGATCGAATGGATGCGAGTCAACGGAGGTATGGTGGTCCTCAAGAAGGCCTAGCGCCCGGCGGTGGCCGGGTTGCGCTGGATCCACAGTGAGGCACCGCTGTCACCGTAGCCAACGGGATAACCCGGAAGCGTTGCCGCTAACAGCTCCGGCTCGTGGACGCTGAGCCAGCTGACACCAAGCAGGACGCGGAAGGCCGAGTTGAACGCCAAAAAGGACGCGACCAGGTACTGCTCGTTCCACGCGCGCCCTGACAGTACCCACTCCGGCGGGTAGTCCCGCGGCAGTCCCATGTCGTGAATGTGAATGACCACCCCCGGGGCCAACCGCGGAATAACCTCTCCATAGAGAAACTGCACATCGCCGCCCGTCTTCACAGTGTGGGAGCTGTCGATGAACAGGACATCGCCCTCTCGGAGCTCGAGGAATGGCTCGACCCCGAGTTCCTCGACAGGCGAGGCGATAAGCTGCGAGATCCCGCCCACTCCGCCCGTCAGGAAATCGGGTGGGTACGGCTCGATACAGGTGAAATGGAGCTTGCCGTCGAGGTACTCGCGATTTATCCGTGCAGTGAGCAGTGACGACCAGCCGCAGCCGACCTCGATCATCCGGTCGGGGCGGAAGTGACGGAGCATGCCCTGCAGTACCCAGCCGTCGAGCCGGGCGAACATCTCGTTCGCGACGTGGTACTCACGCGGATCCCCGGTAGGGCCGTCGGGGAGAACGATCGGGCTCTGGGCGCCGAGCTCCTGCAGGAGCTTGACCTGATCGGCGCCGCGCCAGTCGATCCCGGGCGTATCGCTGGGTGTCGCCGGCCAGACACGCGAGCGAGCCGGCTCCCGTGCCAGCACCCGGTTGTTGGGCACGGGGCTGTAGAAATGGTCCAGAGGCCAGCAGAGCAGCGGCGGGTCGGTGTCGGCGCCCGGCGGAGCCGGATCCGAGGCGGGCGGGTCGGTAGGCGCCGGTGGGGCCGCGGGCTCGGTTGGCCCCAGCGGGACCGCGGGCGCCGACGAGGCGGCCGGGGCCGGCTCACCGGACAGCTGCCACACGCGCCGGGCTCGCGCCTCGGCCGCGCGCAGTCGTCTTCTCATCGGGTCTGGCTGGTCCGGGGCTCGCCCGGCTCTTGGCAACGAGTCACGGCGCCGATGCTACCCGCTGGCCACGCTCGGGGAGGCTAGACTGCGGCGCCATGTCAAGTCCTCGCGCACTTGTGACAGGGGCGGCCGGCTTCATCGGCTCACACGTGGCCGACTCCTGTCTCAGTCTAGGGATGGAGGTGGTGGCCACCGACGACCTCTCGGGCGGCTACATCGACAACGTGCCCTCGGACGCGCAGTGGGTTCAGGGTGACCTGCGGGATGCGGACTTCGTCGAGGGACTGTGGAGCGACGATCCATTCGACTACGTCTATCACCTCGGTGCGTACGCGGCCGAGGGTTTGTCTCACTTCATCCGTGCCTACAACTACCGTACGAACCTCGAGGCGAGTGTCAATCTGATAAATCAATCCGTGCTTCATGATGTGCGCCGTTTCGTGTTCACATCGTCGATTGCGGTGTACGGTCGTGGACAGGTGCCGATGACCGAGGCCACGGTTCCGATTCCCGAGGACCCGTACGGAATCTCCAAATACGCCGTGGAGCTCGATCTGGCGGCGGCGCACGACATGTTCGGCCTGCCCTACACGGTGTTCCGGCCGCACAACGTCTACGGCGAGCGTCAGAACATCGCCGACAAGTACCGCAACGTGATCGGCATCTTCATGAACGCCGTGCTGCGCGATGAGCCGATGCCGGTCTTCGGCGACGGCCTGCAGACCCGGGCGTTCTCCGACATCGCCGACGTGGCGCCGGTCATCGCCCGCAGCCCGTTCGTCGAGGCGTCGGCCAACGAGGTGTTCAACGTGGGCGCCGACGAGCCATGCACGGTGCTGGATTTGGCCCGCATGATCGCCGATGCCTTCGCGGTCGAGCCCCGGGTGGTGCATCGCCAGGCTCGCAACGAGGTCGTCGACGCGTTCTCAGAACACAGCAAGGTCCAGGCGGTATTCGATCTGTCGGCTCCGGTACCCCTGCGCGAGGGCATCGAGCGGATGGCGCAATGGGTCAAAGAGCACGGGTCGCGCGAGCCGGTCGAGTTCAGCGGCGAGATCGAGGTGCAGCGCAACCTCCCGCCGAGCTGGCGGGAGGTCGCCCAGGACTGATATCGCCGCCGGTCCAGCTCACGCCGCCCACCCGATCGGATGCCGGCTGAGCCGCACCCGGTGATCGGCGGCGACGGCGAGGGGCCTGGCGGGGATCAGATCGGTGAGTCGGCTGCGGCGGCGGATCCTCAGGTTCTTGAGCACCTTGAACTTGAGGATCTGCTCGAAGCCCCCGCCGAGGCCGATGTGCGCTGGTTCGAAACCGCACTCGTGCAAAGCGTAGTCCAACGTCTCGGGCTCGAAGAACGAGATGTGGATCTCGGGCAGGACGTAGGGCCATTTCAGCATCCGGGAACGGTACGGGCCGGCGTTGCCGGTGGTCAGGAAGAGCAGCCCCCCCGGGCGCAACAGGCGCCGGATCCTCCGCAGCTCGACCAGCGGATCCAGAGTGTGCTCGAGGACCTCGATCGCACTTACGACGTCGAACTGGCCATCGCGTGCCGTCAGCGCCTCCGCGGACAGGATGGGGATACCCCGCTGGAGCGCGTCGGTGACGATCGAGCCCTCCTCGAACCCGCAGGCGGAGGCCGACGTGTGGTCGAGCACATAGCGGACCAGGCCGCCGTTGCCGCAGCCGAAGTCCAGCCAGCGGACTCCATCGAGTCCGCCCAGCAGTCCATCCACGACGCGGGTGATGCCCTCCCACTCGTAACGGCGCACGGTGCGCTCGGGCTGCTCGAGCTCGAAGCGGTAGTCGACCATCGGGTCGACGCCCTGTCCGGCGTAGTAGCGGTCGTCGTAGATGCGTTCGAACTCCGTCCACGGATCGGCGATGAACGAGTAGCGGCAGCTGACGCATCGACGCAGCTCGTAGCTGCGCCCGCTGAACTTGCCGTGCACCTGCCCGAGTGTCTCGGAGGCCGCGCCGCAGATTCGGCACGAAGGTGCTTCGGGGGACTGCTCGCTCCGGGCCACGGGCGCGATCCTAGCCGGTGATCTACGCTGTGGCCGGTGGCGGCCGAGCGCAATGCGAGCGTACCTCGGGAGCCGTGGCAGGAGGACGCAGCGACGATGTTCGAGCCTCCCGGGTCTCGGTCTGTGGTGCCCGAATACGATCGCGGGTGGCTGGACGACGGCCGGCGTCAGCCGTTCCTGTCCTACGTCGAGCACGATCCGTCGGTCAACTGGTCCGAGGAGCTCGAGGCTCTGCACGAGGAGTCCTCGCGCACCCACTTCCTGGACCGGTGGACGCGGTCGGCGATGATCGAGCGGATCGGTCCGCTTGCGCCCGGGGCCGTGATCGCCGACATCGGCTGCTCCAGCGGATACCTGCTCGAGGACCTTCGCGAGCTCCATCCGCACGCCTGCCTGATCGGCGTGGACCTCGTAGCCGGCGGCCTGCGCCGGGTACACGCGCGCCTGCCGTCGGCGCGGTTGCTGCATGCCGACGCATGCCGGCTGCCGATCGTCACCGGCAGCGTCGACGCCGTGGTCAGCGCCAACCTGTTGGAGCACGTCCCCGACGACCGCTTGGCTCTGGCGGAGATGGCCCGTATCCTGCGACCGGGCGGCACCGCCGTGATCGTGGTCCCGGCGGGGCCCCGGACCTACGATTACTACGACCGCTTCCTCGGCCACGAGCGCCGGTACGCACGGGGGGAATTGGCCGCGAAATGCGCGCAGTCGGGCCTCGAGCCGTTCACCGATGTGCACCTGGCCGCGCTGCTGTATCCGGCGTTCTGGCTGGTCAAGCAGCGCAACCGTCGCCGCCTTGACCACCTGCGGGGCGCTGCCCTCGAGGCCCGGGTCGCGGCCGACATCCGGCGCACCCACGACTCGCGGGCCGGGGAGCTGGCGTGGCGTCTGGAGTCCCGGCTGGCGCGCGCGGGGCTGCGTCCTCCGTTCGGGATTCGATCGCTGGTGGCAGGCCGCCGGACGGTGAGCACATGACTGAGACTCTGTCGATCGTCGTCCCGGCCTATCAGGAGGAGGACAACGTCGAGCGGCTCTATGAGCGCCTCAGCGAGGTGCTGGACGGACTCGATCTCGAGTGGGAGCTGATCTTCAGCGTCGATCCTTCGACCGACCGCACCGAGGATCTGATCCTGGGGCTTCGCGAGCGCGATCGCAGGGTCAAGATGCTGCGCTTCTCCCGCCGGTTCGGGCAGCCCATGGCCACTCTGGCCGGGCTGGAGGCGGCCAGCGGCGATGCCACCGTCGTCGTCGACTGCGATCTGCAGGACCCACCCGAGCTCATTCCCGAGATGGTCGCGCGCTGGCGTGAGGGATTTGACGTCGTCTACGCCCAGCGCCGCACGCGTGCGGGCGAGACGCTCCCCAAGCGGATCGTCGCGTGGGCAGGCTACCGAGTGATCCGCCGCATCGCCGAGGTCGAGATCCCCCCCAACACCGGCGACTTCCGCCTCATGAGCCGGCGCGTCGTCGACAACGTGGTCGCGCTCAAGGAGAGCCACGGGTTCCTGCGCGGCCTGGTCGGACTGGTCGGGTTCCGCCAGGCCAGCGTCTTATACGACCGGGATGCCCGAACCGCCGGGAAGAGCAAGTACAACCAGCTGTTCGGATCGCTGCGGATCGGGATCAACGGACTCGTCGGCTTCTCCCGCTATCCGCTGCAGCTGATCTCGATCATCGGGGTCG
This sequence comes from uncultured Solirubrobacterales bacterium, assembly GCA_963799995.1. Classification (GTDB taxonomy): domain Bacteria; phylum Actinomycetota; class Thermoleophilia; order Solirubrobacterales; family Solirubrobacteraceae; genus Palsa-465. The sequence goes on from CAWCZI010000005.1 coordinate 7,638, forward strand.
CGTTCGCAGTGCTGGCGTTCCTGCTGGCGCTCGTCTACCTTGGCATGAAGCTGGGCGGTGTCGCCTTCCCGATCGGCAACCCGACGGTGGTCATCGTGGTGGCCTTTTTCAGTGGCATCCAATTGCTCTCGCTCGGAGTGATCGGCGAGTACGTGGGGCGCATCTACGACGAGACGCGTGACCGTCCGAAGTTCATCGTCGAGTCACGCTACGGCTTCGACGAGGGCGAGCTGGACGCGGCCGGCAAGACCCCGAGCGCGAGCTCGGGCTCAGACCGCTGAGCGCGGTTTCAGACGGTGCAACCGCCGGTGAGTGCGCGCATCGAGGTCAGCGCCAAGCCCTCGAGCGGCATCCCCGGCGGGAAGGTCTCGCGCGGCACAGGCCCCGGTGTGACGTCAGCCTTGATCGTGATCTGAACCTGTCGCGTTGGCGCTTGGCCGGTCGCCCGCACGCACGCGGTCAGGGTGCCCGCGCTGAGACGGGTGCGGACCCCCGGCTGCCGGGGCACGGACACCGGCACGGTGGTCCGGAAAGTCAACCGCCCCCAGACTGAGCTGCCTCCGTAGCCGGCGACGTAGAAACGCAGCGGTGTCTGACCCTGGACCCAGGCGACCCCCCTCTCGCCGAGTCGCTCGAGCGGGACGGCGAGGCCGTCGAACGGCGTGATGTCCAACGGCTGGGTCCGCTCCTCGAGCGCGATCCCTCCCCGTCTGGCGATCGTCCGGCGGTCGGTGGCGACCGCGGCCAGCCGGGTCAGGACATAGCGGTAGCGGGGATTGAACTCGGGCCCGGGCGGCAGCCGCGGCGGGCCGAAGTCCAGGTACTGGATCGCGTTGCCGGCGTCAGAGCCGAGCACGATCGACACGCGCCCCGGCGCGCGCTCGTTGATGAGGTGGTAGACCAGCGGTTGCTCGGCCTGAGCGGCGACGCTGGCGCCGTAGCCCTCCTCCTCGATCGCGCCGCGGCCGCTCGGCACCCGTGAGAGCAGCGCGGCGTTGGCGCGGTCCAGGAAATAGGAATCGTTGGCAAAGCGGATCAACTCGATCCGGGCCCGCTGCGCGACCGGCACCAGCACGAGCAGGACGCCGATCGCCCCGGCCGCCTGCCACCAGCGGCTGTGGGAGGCGACCACGGCGCACACCCCGAGCGCGATCAGCACCGCGGCGATCGGGCCGAACGGCAGCAGGACCCGCTCCGCGCAGTATGTGCAGGACTGCTGGCTGACGTAGCTGTACTCGGCCGCGACCGCGCAGATCGCTGCCATCGCGACGAGCGCGAGCGCCCGCGGATACCGCCGCAGCCCCACCGCGACGTAGCCCAGGAACGCCAGTGGCAGCAGGACTCCGAGCAGAATCTGCTTGAACCCGCCGGTGGTCAGTCCCGGAAGCGCCCAGAACTCCCGGGTCTGGCTGATCCAGCCTGGGAGCACGTCGAGCGGAAGCGTGTAGCTGACGCGAGGGTATGGGACCTCGTTGTTGAGCACCAGGCCGTAGTAGTGGACGTCGCGCAGCACGGCGATCGGGTCGAACGCCAGCGACAGCGCGGCGACAGCGACGATCGACAGCGCGAACGGGCGCAGCAGCGGGCGCAGCGGGGTCCCCGCCCGGCGCAGCACTACGCCGCGGGCCGCCACCATCACAACCGCGGTCCCGATCAGCAGGGCGATGTAGAGCGGATACACCGACAGCATCGTCGCCAGCACCAGCGCCGTCAGAACCAGAACCGCCCGGCTGCGGGCTTGAAGAGCAAGGTCGACCAAGACGAAGAACGGCACCACCAGCCCGATCGCGATCAGCGCCGCCTGGTAGGTGTCAAACCAAAGCTCGAGGAACAGCGCGCCTCCGAACAGGACCGCTGCCAGCGTCGCTGTGAGGGTCGGCCCGCGGGCGAAGTGCCTGACCGACGCGAACGCTCCCAGGGCGCCCATCAACAGCAACACCGTCAGAAACGAGTCGTAGGTGTCGATCGCCCCCAGCCCCAGCAGGGCGTTGACATTGGAGGCCAGGGGCGTCGCGTCGAGGTTGGAGCCGAACTGCGCGAAGAACGCCCAGACGAACTGGGTCATGTTCCCGAACGCGCGGACAGAGGCGCCATGGCTGTGCCACGCATCGACGGCGGCGTGCAGCGAGACCGTCCGCGCCGCGTCCTGGACGGCGACGTAGTTGTCGCCGTCGGTGAAGTAGTAGGCAGCCGGCCCTGTCGAGTGGCGCTCGGTCAGCACCCCGTCGAGCGGCCCCACCACGGCCACGATCACGACCGCCAGCGCGGCCAGGTCGCGCCGCCGGGGCAAGCGGTGATCGGCGCAGCGGCGCCAGCGAACCACGGCCACCGCCACCGAGACCACGGCCAGCACGATCAGAGCCCAGTAGGTGGAGTTGACCGGGGCGAACTGGAGGATCGTGGTGGTGACGCACGTGCCAAGGCAGAACCCGAGCAGCGGAGCCAATGCGATCCGGGCGGCGGGGTCGGTCCGCCGCGGCAGGAGCGAGGCCGGCCCGGAGCCCAGTAGCAGGAGGATCGCGAGCAGGGCAGCTTCGCGAGCGGCGATGAGTGACCAGATCGGCATCGTGGAATGGGCTAGCAGGGAGAACGGCAGCCGACGCCCGGTGCGGCCGGTGCTGTGCCGGCCCCCGGCGACCCCCCTTCAGCGAGCGCAGGCATGATACGAACTCTCGCTATGCCGAGAACCACGCATCGGTCCATTTCCGTGACGCCGCCCGGCGCAAGCGCACGATGAGCGGCGACCTCGCGGGGCGCCGCATCCTTGTCACGGGCGGGTCCATGGGCATCGGCTTGGCATGCGCTCGCGAGCTGGCCAGTCGGGGCGCTCACGTGGTGATCGCCGCCCGCGGTGAGCAGGCGCTGCAGCGAGCGCTGCCCGAGCTGGACGGAGGCGGTCACCATGCCCTTGCTCTTGATGTGTCGGACTCGGCGGCATGGGAGGGGGCGATGAAGGCGATCGACCGCGCCGGTCCGCTGCACGGCCTGGTCGCCGCGGCGGGTGTGCTCGGCCCGATCGGCCGGCTTCAGGACGTGGAGGCAGGCGAGCTGATCCGGGCGATCGAGATCAATCTGCTCGGGACGATCCTCGCGCTACGGCACTGTCTGCCTCGACTCGAGCGCGCCTCCGGGCGGGCGGTCACGCTGTCAGGTGGTGGAGCTGTCTCGCCGCTTCCGCGCTACGACGCCTATGCCGCCTCCAAGGCAGCTGTGGTGCGACTGACCGAGAATGTCGCGGGGTCGGCCGCGATCGAACTCAACTCCGTCGCCCCCGGGTTCGTGGCCACCCGCATGCATCAGCAGACGCTCAGAGCCGGCCCGCAACGCGCCGGAGCGGACTATTACGACCGGACCGTGTCCCAGCTCGCCCACGGGGGCGCCCCCGCTCAGGACGCGGCCGAGCTGGTCTGCTTCCTGCTCTCCGATGCCGCCCGGGGGATCAGTGGCCGCCTGCTGAGCGCCCAATGGGACCCATGGCGCGATGAGGCGTTTCGAGAGCGCCTGCGGACTGATCCATCACTGGCGACGCTGCGGCGCATCGACGAGCAGTTCTTCGCTCCCATGGATCGTTGAGGGCAGCGTTCTCACTACCCTTGACGCGATGTCGGCTTCCGAGCACTCGAGTCGCTACCTCGACGCGACCGCCGAACTGGCGCGCGCCGTGGACCCGACCCAGATCGACGCGATCGCCGCCGGCCTGGCCGCCCTGCGCGAGCGCGGCGGTCGACTCTTCATCCTCGGCGTTGGCGGCGGAGCCGGGCACGCGTCGCATGCGGTCAACGACTTCCGCAAGCTGTGCCTGATCGAGACGTACGCTCCGACCGACAACGTCTCGGAGCTCACCGCGCGCACAAACGACGACGGCTGGGAGACGGCATTCACCGCGTGGCTAACGGTCTCCAAGCTCTCACCGGCTGACGGGCTGCTCGTGTTCAGCGTGGGCGGTGGCTCGCGAGAGCACAACGTGTCGGTCAATCTGGTGGCCGCGATCGAACGCGCGCGCGAGGTCGGCGCTGTCATCTACGGCATCGTCGGGTCCCCGGACGGGACTCTCGCCCAGCTGGCCGACATCGCGATCGTGATCAGCCCGCCGGCGGACCTCAAGACGCCGCTGGTCGAGTCCTTCCAGGCAGTTATCTGGCACGGACTGGTCTCGCACCCGAGCCTGGCCGCCCAGTCCGGTCACTGGGAGACTCTGGCCGCCGGCCGACCGGCGTGAGCGGTGCGCAGGCGGCTTTCGTCGATCGCGACGGCACCGTCAATGAGCTGATTCTCGATTTGCGGTCAGGCGTGGCGGAGTCTCCGCTCCGGGTGGATGACGTCGCGCTGATCCCGGGCGCATCCGCCGCCCTGCGCCGGCTGCGAGCGGCTCGCTGGCTGGTGGTAGGGGTGTCCAACCAGCCGGCGGCCGCCAAGGGCACAGCTACCCGTGATGAGCTGGGCGCCGTCCAGGCACGGGTCCTGGAGCTGCTCGCCGGCGAGAACGCCGGGTTCGACGACTTCCGCATCTGTCCCCACCACCCCGAGGGAATCGTGCCTGAGCTGGCTCGGGACTGCCGGTGCCGCAAGCCGGAGCCAGGGATGCTGCTGGACGCGGCGCGCGACCTGGAGATCGACCTGCGGCGGTCCTGGATGATCGGGGACACCGACTCCGACATGGAGGCCGGTCGGACGGCGGGCTGCCGAACGGTGCTGATCGAGTACCCCGGAAGCGCACACAAGCGCGGGGGTGACTCAAGACCCGATCGGGTTGTCTGCAGCCTGGGGGCCGCGGTGGACTTCATCCTGGGGAGGGGCACGTGATGCTCAAGCCACCCCACACCGATCCTGCCTTCAGAGAGAGTAAATTGGAGTCCGTGATCGACGAGCTCAATGTCAAGATCTTCGCCGACGGCGCGGACCTGGACACCATTCTCGCGCTGGCCGCAGATCGGCGGATCGCGGGGTACACGACCAACCCGACACTGATGTGGAAGGCCGGTCTGACTGACTACGAGGAGTTCGCCAAGCGGCTGCTGGAGCGGATCACCTCGCATCCGATCTCGTTCGAGGTGTTCGCAGACGACGCGGATGAGATGCGCCGCCAGGCTCGGATGATCTCGACCTGGGGTCAGAACGTGTACGTGAAGATTCCAGTCTCGACGACGGCCGGGGAGTCGATGGCGCCGCTGGTCCGCGAGCTGTCCGAGGACGGGGTCAAAGTCAATGTGACCGCGGTGTTCACCACGGCGCAGGTCGAGCTGCTCACCGAGGCGGTCAAGCAGGGTGCGCCGTCCTATATCTCGGTGTTCGCCGGCAGGATCGCTGACGCCGGCATCGATCCGGTGCCGCTGATGGCCCGGGCGGTGGACATCATGGTGCAGGCGCCGCAGTCAGAGCTGATCTGGGCCTCTCCACGCGAGGTCCTCAACGTGGTGCAGGCCGATCAGGTCGGCTGTCACATCATCACCATCACCCATGATCTGCTCAAGAAGCTGGATCTGCTGGGGAAGGACCTACTGCAGTACTCGCTTGAGACCGTGCAGATGTTCCGGCGCGACGCGCTGGCGGCAGGGTTCTCGTTGTAACGGATGCGCCGCGCCTGCATTACCGGCGGAGCCGGCTTCATCGGCTCCCATCTCGCTGAGCGCCTGAGAGCTGACGGGATCGAGGTGGTTATCGTCGACGATTTCCGGACGGGACGTCGGGAGTTCGTGGCTGACCTGCTGACCGATCCCAAGGTCACCATGTACGAGGCGGATGTGCTCGACGGAAGCGGGCTCTCGCGTGCCTTCGAGGGGTGCGACTGGGTGTTTCATCTCCAGGCCAACGCCGACGTGCGCCATGGCCTGGAGCGTCCGCGTCAGGACCTGGAGCAGAACACGATCGCCACCGCCACGGTGCTGGAGGCCATGCGCACGGCGGGCGTGAGCGGGATCGCGTTCTCCTCGACCGGCTCGGTCTACGGGGAGCCGGAGGTGTTTCCCACCCCCGAGGACGCGCCGTTTCCGTTGCAGACCTCGCTCTATGGCGCGTCCAAGCTGGCCGGCGAGGGCATGATCGGCGCCTACGCGCACGGCTTCGGGTTCGCCGGCGTGGTGTTTCGCTTCGTGTCGATCCTCGGGGAGCGCTACACGCACGGGCACGTGGTCGACTTCTACCGTGCGTTGAAGCTCGACCCCACGCGGTTGCGGATCTTGGGGGATGGGCGCCAGGAGAAGTCCTACCTCTACGTCGGAGACTGCGTGGAGGCGATTCTGACTGCCGTGGCGGCGCATGAGGGACGGGCCGGCGAGGTTGGCGTCTACAACCTCGGGACCGACGAGACGGTGGTGGTCGACGACTCGGTGTCGTTGATCTGCGAGCAGATGCGCGTCAGTCCGGCGCTGGAACATGCCGGCGGGGCGCGCGGATGGCCCGGTGACAGCCCGCTGATCCACCTCGACTGCTCGCGCATCCGGGCGCTGGGCTGGGCGCCGACCCTCAGCATCCCGGAGTCGATCGTGCGTACGGTGCGCTGGCTTGATGTGAACCCCTACGTGTGGGACGCCGCGGCGCCGGCGCCGAGGCCAGGGTGGCATGAGCGTCGTCTTCAGCCGCGCCCCGTTGCGGATCTCACTCGGGGGCGGCGGCACCGACCTGCCCTCCTACTATCGCGAGCACGGCGGCTTCCTCGTCGCCGGGGCGATCGACAAGTACGTGTACATGCTGATGCACACCGTGTTTCAGCGTCGCTACCGGATGAAGTACTCAGAGACCGAGGACGTAGAGGAGATCGGTGAGATCCGCCACCCGATCCTGCGTGAGGCGTTGGGACGCCACTGGCGCGGCAATCCGCTGGAGATAGCGTCGGTCGCCGACGTGCCGGCCGGGACCGGTATGGGCAGCTCGGGCTCCTTCACCGTCGCGCTGCTCAAAGGACTGGCTCACGCTCGCCGCACCTCGATCGCCGCCGGGCCGCTGGCCGAGGCCGCCTGCGAGATCGAGATCGACGTGCTCCGAGAGCCGTGCGGAAAGCAGGACCAGTACGTCGCGGCCCACGGTGGGATCTGCGCGTACACGTTCGCGCCCGACGGCAGCGTCGAGGTCGAGCCGCTCGAGCTCTCCACCCCCACCTTGCGCTCGCTGCGCGAGCAGATGCTGTTGTTCTACACGGGCGAGGCGCGCAGCGCCGCGACGGTGCTCTCCGACCAGGATCAGCGGACCCAGGCGGGCGACGCCGAGATGATCGAGAACCTGCACACGACCAAGGAGATCGGCCGGCGCAGCCGCGAGCTGCTGCTCGGAGGCGACCTGTTCGCGTACGCCGAGACCCTGCACGAGCACTGGCTCAACAAGCGCCGGCGCTCACCGGGGATGGCAACGGAGCGCATCGACGACCTTTATACGCTGGCGCGCCGCAGCGGCGTCGTCGGCGGCAAGCTCGTCGGTGCGGGCGGGGGCGGATTCCTGCTCGTCTACGCCCGCAACCCCGCCGACACCAGACAGGCGATGGCAGCCGCCGGGGCCACCGAGCTTCCGTTCGACTTCGAGTTCATCGGCGCGCACTCCACCGAGTATGCGTAGGCCGGATCTCCGCGTCGGCATCGTCGGCTGTGGACTGATCGGAGACAAGCGGGCGGCCGCACTCGGCACCGGCGACCGGCTGATCGGAGCGGTCGACGCGATCCCGGACCGGGCTGCGGAGTTGACCAAGCAGCATGGTGGGCGGGCGTGCGCCACGCTGGATGAGCTGCTCGCGCTGGCCCCCGACGTGGTCGTGGTGGCCGCCACTCACGATCAGCTCACGCCGCTGGCCGAGCAGGCCCTGCGCGCCGGAGCCCACGTTCTGGTCGAGAAGCCGGCCGGGCTCGGGACGGCCGACGTGGCCCGCCTGGCTGCGGCGGCCGGGGAGGCCGACAGGCGGGTCAAGGTCGGTTTCAACCATCGCTTCCATCCCGCCCTGTCGGAGCTGGCCGCGGAGGTGCACGGCGGAGCTCATGGCGACCTTATGCACCTGCGCGCGCGCTACGGTCACGGCGGGCGGATCGGCTATGACCGCGAGTGGCGTGCCCAGCCGGAGCGCTCGGGCGGCGGGGAGCTGATCGATCAGGGCATGCACCTGCTCGACCTCACGCACTGGCTGGCCGGGCCGCTCCCGCTCCACAGCGCGTTGCTGCGAACCCACTTCTGGGACACCCCGGTCGAGGACAACGCCGCGCTGCTGCTCGGGGCGGCCGACGAGCGCGACTCGCCCTGGGCGATGCTGCACGTCACGTGGACGGAGTGGAAGAACCTGTTCTCGATCGAGGTCTACTGCCGCACCGCCAAGCTCCAGGTCGATGGGCTGGTCCGGTCCTACGGACCCCAGCGGCTGCGGATCTACCGGATGGGACCGGAGCTGGGGCCGCCCGCGCTCGAGGAGCGCGAGTACGGTGACGAGGACGTGTCGTGGTCGCGCGAGTGGGAGCATCTCGCCGCGGCGCTGGCCGGCGGCACGGCGTTCCTGGGCGAGCTCGGCGACGCGCGCTATGCGTGGGAGCGGGTGGAGGAGGCCTACGCGGGCGCTGCACCCTACGCGCGGTCGCGCGACGCTGTCGAGCAGCGCCGGTAAGGGGCGCGTGAGGACCGCGGCGCTGCCGCCGATCTGCATCCTCGCCGGCGGCCTCGGCACGCGGTTGGGAGACCACGTACGTGACACTCCCAAGCCGCTGCTGGAGGTCGCGAGCGAGCCCTTCCTGATCCATCAGCTGCGGCTGCTGGCCCACCACGGAGCTCGCCGGGTCGTGCTGTGCGTGGGGTATCTCGGGGACCGGATCGAGGGGCGGATCGGGGCTGGGCGGTTCGGGATCGAGATCGCCTACAGCTACGATGGCCCGCATCCGATCGGGACCCTGGCCGCCATCCGCCGGGCGGCCGCCCTGCTCGGCCCCCGCTTCCTGGTTCTCTACGGCGACACCTACCTGCGCATCGACTACGCCGCCGCCGCCGAGGCATGGCTGCGCAGCGGCCGTCCGGCGATGATGACCGTGCTGCGCAACCAGGGACGCTGGGACACCTCGAACGCGAGCTTCGACGGCGATCTCGTCACCGTCTACGACAAGCTCCGGCCGGACGCGTCGATGCAGTGGATCGACTACGGCCTCGGCGGGCTGAGCGCAGCTGCTCTCGGCGCGGTCGGGCCCGAGGTCAGCGACCTGGTCGAGCTGTACGGCGAGCTGGCCCGGCGAGGGGCGCTGTTCGGGTTCGAGGCCGCCGAGCGCTTCTACGAGATCGGCACTCCCGACTCGCTGCGCGAGACCGAGGCGTTCCTGGAGCACCGGCAGCCGGAGTAGGGACGGCCGCTTCCGGCTGTGACCGTGGTGCGATCTCCTGACCGGTGGTCGACAGTTTGTAGACCAGCGGTAGACAAACTGCTGACCAGCGGTTGACAAGCGTCCGGGAGGTGTCTACTCTGACGTCTGTCAACCGACGGTCAACAGGAGGCGAAGCAAATGTCCGACCCGATCACCCAGGCCCCGCCCGTGCAGCTCCCGCTCCGGCCACGGCGCCCGGAGCTCCCGCTGGCCGACCTGGTGGGCGGGCGCTGGCTGGCCTGGATCGGCGGGGCAGCGACGCTGCTGGGCATCGTCCTGCTCCTGGTCCTCGCGGTCTCACGGGGCTGGATCGACCCCGAGGGCCGCGTCATCCTCGCCGCCGCGACCTCCGCCGCGCTGATCGGGGCCGGAGCTCTGCTGCACTCCCGGCGCGGCCGGACGGAGGCGGCTGTGGCGATGACCGGCGCCGGCACCGCCGCCATGTTCGCCACGCTGATCGTCGCCCGGCAGGCCTACGACCTGATCCCGGCGTGGATCGCCCTCGGTGCTGCGATCGCCACCGGGGCCCTGGCCGCGACGCTGGCGATCCGGTGGGCGGGCCGGGCCCTCGGCACCCTCGGGCTGCTGGGCGCGCTGGTGGTGCCGCTCGTGGTCGGCGCGGCCGACACGGGCACGACCGTCGCCGTGCTCGGAGTCGCCGCGGCCGGGGCGGTGGCGGTCGCGGCCTGGCAGCGGTGGTGGTGGATGGCCGTGGCCGGGGTGGTCCTGGTGGCGCCACAGTGGGGCTCCTGGCTGTTGCAGGGCCACTCCACGGCGATCGAGCTCGCAGTGCTGAGCGGCTTCGCCGCGCTGGGGCTTGCCGGTGCGGTGGCGCTGGCGCGGCTGACCGCGCGCGGGGAGAGCCCCAGCCGGAGCGTACGGGGCGGAGCCATCGTGCTGCTGGCCGTCGGTGCCGTGATCGCCGCTGTGCTGGGGCGTTTCGCGCTCGTCGACTCCGGCGGGGTCACCGTCGCCGCCGCCTGGCTGGCGGCCTTCGGGGTCGTGCACGCCGGACTCGGCCTGTGGCGGGCGCGGGGGTTCTCGATCGCCTCGGAGACCCGGCTGATGCTCCTGGCCCTCGGCGTTGTGCTCATAGACGCGGCCTTCGCGCTGCGCACGCATGGCGCGGTGCTGGTGGGGGAGTGGGGTGTCACGGCCATCGGTCTGGCCTGGTTGCGCCGCCGGTGGGCCTATGAGGGCGATGCGCGGATCACGCTCGAGGTCGGCGCCGGCGCCCACATCGGACTGGCTCTGCTTCGTGTGGTGCTGCAGGCTCCGCGACAGCAGCTGGGCGTCGGGCACCCGGGCATCACCGAGCTGGGCACGGTCGTGATTCTGGTGATCGCCTGCCTGGCATGCGCAAGACTGCAGGGGGAGGACGGGGGTCCGATCCGCGTCGCGCTGGACGCGCTCGGGCTGCTGGCCATCGGCTATCTGACCGCCGGCGCGCTCGACGGAGCAAGTCTGGTTGTGGCCTGGGCGCTCGAGGGCGCGGCCCTGGCCGAGTTGTCGCGTCGCGCCGGGCATCGAGTCGCCGGGTGCGGCGCGGCGGCCTTTCTCGGCGGCGCAACGCTCCACATCGGCGTGGTCGAGGCTCCGCCGCAGGCGTTGATCGTGGGGGCGCCGGGCCTGGTCGCGGCCGCGGTCGCGCTGGGCGCCTTGGCCGTGGCGCTGCTGCGCGTCTCGGGGACGGCAGCGGCGAGGTACCGGGCCCCGCTCGTCGGCGCGATCGCGCTGGTGGCGCTCTACCTCGCGTCGGTGGCCGTGGTCACCGTGTTCCAGCCGGCGGCCGCCACGGCCGCCACGGCCGGCTACGAAGTGCTCGATCTCACTGTGCGCCAGCAGGGACAGGTGCTGCTCAGCGCGCTGTGGACGCTGACCGGGCTGGCCGCCCTGGTCGTCGGGCTGCGTCACGACATGGCCCCGGTACGCAACGCGGGCCTCGGCCTGCTGCTGGTGAGCGTCGTAAAGGTCTTCACCTACGACCTCTCGACACTGACCTCGGTCTACCGGGTGATCTCGTTCATCGTCCTCGGGCTCCTGCTGCTGGCCGGTGCGTTCGCCTACCAGCGGCTGCGCCCCCCGCCCGTCCCCGACATGCGGGCCGTTCACCGCAGCCAGCGCTGACGGATCCCCCCAGGCGACCACGGTGAGGGGCTCGGGCCCGATCAACTAGATTCGCCAGCCATGCGCGACGCGCTCGAATCGCTGGCCAAGCTCACCGTCGGCGTCGGTGCCAACGTCGGCCCCGGGCAGACCGTGGCGGTGAACGCCAAGCTCGGCCAGGAGCCTCTGGCCCGGGCCGTGGCGGTGGCGTGCTATCAGGCCGGTGCGCACCACGTGGAGGTCAGCTATGCCGACCCGTACGTGCAGCGGGCGCGACTCGAGCACGCGCCCGAAGCAGCGCTCGGGTCGCTGATTCCGTGGGTCCGGCGTCGCCCGGTCGAGCTCGCGGAGCTGGGCGGGGCGATGATCGGCTTCAGCGGGCCGGCCGCCCCGGGGCTGCTCGACGATCTCGATCCAGGCCGTGTCGGGCGCGACACGGTAGCCGTCCCCGAGTGGGCCAGGGTGATCGACGAGGCCACAGTCAACTGGACGATCGTTCCCGGGCCGACGGCCGCGTGGGCCCGGCTGGTGTTCCCCGAGTTGGATGACGGTGACGCCCTGGCTCGGCTGTGGCAGGACATCGTCCGGGTCTGCCGGCTCGACCAGCCAGATCCGCTGGCCGCGTGGTGGGAACGGGCGGATCAGCTGGCACGTGCTGCCGCCCGGCTCACCGGCTCCGAGCTGGACTCGCTGCATTTCAAGGGACCGGGCACCGACCTGCGGGTGGGTCTGCTCCCCGGCGTTCGCTGGACCGGCGGCAGCCTCACCACCGCGTACGGGCGTCGGCACATTCCCAACCTGCCCACCGAGGAGGTGTTCACGACCCCCGATCCGTCGCGCTCCGAGGGAGTGGTCACGTCGACCCGGCCGCTGCTGGTCTCCGGCCGAGCCGTCATCGGCCTTCGGGTCCGTTTCGAAGCCGGCCGGGCCGTGCAGATCGACGCCGACGAGGGCGCTGAGCTGATGCGAGCCCACGTGGCGCGTGACGACGACGCCAACCGCCTCGGCGAGGTAGCGCTGGTGGACGCGAGCGGTCGTGTCGGGCCCACGGGCACGGTCTTCCACGACACCCTCCTGGACGAGAACGCCACCAGCCACATCGCGCTCGGGTCCGGCTTCGCCCACCTGGCCGACGACGCCGAGGCGGCGCGGCGCGTCAACGTCAGCGGCGTGCACACCGACTTCATGATCGGCGGCGACGACGTTCAGGTCACCGGGACCACGCGCGCGGGGGACGAGGTCGCGGTGCTGAGCGATGGCCGCTGGGCGCTGCCCTGACCCGGTCGATATCGTCGGGGCCGCCGCCATGCAGTCGCTGAAGACCAACCTCGCCGGACCTGTCCTGCTCGCTCCCGCGGTCCATGGCGACGAACGCGGCTTCTTCATCGAGTCCTTTCGCGAGCAGTGGCTTTCGGCCCTGGGCATCTCCGACCGCTTTGTCCAGGACAACCACTCTCGCTCGCTGCGGGGGATCGTCCGCGGAATGCACTACCAGCCCGGACAGGCCAAGCTGATCCGCTGCGTGCGGGGCGCGATCCTCGACGTGCTGGTCGACATCCGCCGGGGCTCTCCCCAGTTCGGCCGCTGGGAGGCCTTCAGACTCGACGACGTCGAGCACCGCCAGGTCTATTGCCCGGACGGTTTCGCCCACGGATTCTGCGTACTCTCCGAGATCGCCGACGTGGCCTACAAGACCTCGTCCTACTACGACCCCGCGCTCGAGGGCGGATTCGCCTACGACGATCCTGAGGTGGGGATCGAGTGGCCGTCCGACGTGGACCTGATCGCCTCCCAGCGCGACCGCAACGCGCCGAGCCTCGCCGAGCGGGCCGCATCACTGCCGTTTTGCTACCGCGACGGCACCTGATCGGCGAACGTCAGGCATCCTTGTCATGAACGCCGTGCGCAACCGACTCGCCGTCACCCCGAGGCAGTTCCGTCTGGTCGCCTACATCACGCTGGCTGCGCTGACGCTGATCGTGCTGACGGGCGCAGCCGTGCGGCTCACCGGCTCGGGGCTCGGGTGCCCGGACTGGCCGCGCTGCTACGGCAAGGACCTTCCGCCGCTGTCCTACCACGCGCTGATCGAATTCGGCAACCGTGCGCTGTCGGGCATCGTCGGGCTGCTCACCGGCGTCGTCGCGGTGCTCGCGTTCACGCGCCGGCCGTTTCGCCGGGACCTGGCGGCGCTCGCCGTGGCGATGCCGCTCGGCGTCGTCGCGCAGGCGGTGCTGGGCGGCTTCACGGTCCGTGAAAAGCTGGCCCCAGGCTTCGTGATGGCTCACTTCAGCCTTTCGATGATCATCCTGATCGGGGCGCTGGCCCTGGCCTGGAGGGCTCGGTACGAGCCCGGGTCGAGGCCGCGCAGCGCCGACCGGGCGTCCGTGTGGTCGGTCCGCGCGCTGGCGCCGCTCGGAGCGCTGACGATCTTCGCCGGGACCGCCGCCACCGCCGCGGGGCCGCACGCCGGCGGCTCGCCGGGACAGCGGATCCACCGCCTGACCTTCAAGGGAGCCGACACGCTCATGTGGGTCGTGCACCGACACGCCACGATCGCGGCGCTCTTCGGTGTGGCGGTGATCGGTGTGTGGCTGCTGCGGCGCCGGCGGGGCGCGCCCGAGGACCAGCTCGAGCCGCTGACGGTGCTCGGAGTGCTGGTCGCCGCCCAGGGCCTCGTGGGCAGCGTGCAGTACGAGCTCAAGCTGCCCAGCGACATGGTCTGGGTGCACGTGGCGCTGGCGACCCTGAGCTGGCTTGCGGTGCTGTGGGCGATCGCCGCCTCGGGCAGCGTGGCGCCGCGTGCCGCCGAGCAGCCGGCGGCCGACCCCAGGGCAGCCTCTGCCCGCGAGCTGGAGGCCGTCGGTCAGTGATCACGGCGCGCCCGGCTCGGTGTGGTCCGGACGCCCGGTACGATCGGATCCGACGATGTCCAGTGAACGTCAGAGCCAGGCGCAGGCTCCCCCGCGGGCTGCCGACGCGTCTCTGAGCATCCTCGTCGTCGATGACGAGTCCGATCTGCGCGAGATGCTGACCCGGTCGTTCTCACGTGAGGGCCACCGCGTGCTGGCGGTAGCCGACGGTCGGGCCGCAATCGATCGCGCCAGCACCGAGCACTTCGACATCGTGCTGCTCGACGTCGCGCTCGGCGCCGGCCCGGACGGATACGAGGTGTGCCGCACGCTCCGGGGCCGGCGAAACGTGGTGCCGATCATCATGCTGACCGCGCTCGACTCCGAGGCCGACGCCGTGCTCGGACTCGAAGCGGGCGCCGATGACTACGTGACCAAGCCGTTCGGCCTGGCCGAGCTGCGCAGCCGGATCCGTGCCGTCCTGCGCCGTGCCGGCACCCGGGCAATGGGCGACGAGGTGCTCGTCGTCGGCCCGATCTCGCTCGACCGGGCCCAGCGCGAGGTGACGATCGGCGATGCACCCGTCAAGCTGACCTTCTCCGAGTTCGAGCTGCTCGACGCGCTGATGGCCGATCCCGGCCGCCTGCTGAACCGCCAGGAGCTGCTGCGGGCGATCTGGGGTGACAGCGCCTACCGCGACCCGCGGGCGATCGACGTGCACATCCGCCACCTGCGTGAGAAACTCGAGCCCGAGCCCGAGAAGCCCCGCTACATCCTGACGGTCCGCGGCGCCGGCTACCGGCTCAGAGGACCGTAGTTCATGCCGGCGCTGCGGCGTCGAGGCGCCCTCGGTCTCCGCGGTCGGATCGTCGGCGCCGTGCTGGTCACCACGGTCGCCACGCTGGGCGTGGCGGCGCTGGCGCTGCTCGGCCCGCTGGAGCAGAGCCTGAAGAACGCCGAGAAGACGACGCTGCGCACCAACCTGCGCAAGCGGGGCACGCTGAGGCCGTTCGAGAAGCTCGACTTCGCCGCGCTTCCCACGTCGGCACCAGCCCGCAGCCTGCTTCAGCACGCCGAGGACACGTTGGCGAACAGCGCCGGAGCCACGACTGTGACCGTGTACGCCAACCCGCTTGCCGACGGCGCGAACAGCACCCCCCTGCTGGTGCCGCGCGGGGGCGCAGACACCGACGCGCCGATCGACGACGTGACCAGAGCCTTCGCCACCAGGAAGCCCGTCTACAGCTTCGGCTTGATCGACGGCAGCCAGCGCGCGCGGGCGGCGATCCCGTTTCTGAACGGCACCCTGCTCTACGTGCTGGCCGTGCGCAAGCCGATCGACGAGATCGCCGGAGCGGTGCACACCGTCCGTAACGCGTTCATCACCGCGGCGCTGGCCGGACTGGCGCTGACCCTGATCCTCGGGATCCCGCTGTCGGCGACGCTGGTCAGACGGCTGCAGCGCCTGCGCGTGGCGGCGCTCGAGCTGTCGCACGAGGGGCCGGCCGTGGTGGTCCCGGTCGACCGGGCCCGCGACGAGGTGGGCGACCTGGCCCGGACGCTGGCATCGATGCAGGAGCGCCTCCAGCAGCAGGAGGAGGCGCGCCGTGCGTTCGTGGCCACCGCCTCGCACGAGCTCCGCACTCCGCTGACCTCGCTGGACGGCATGCTCGAGCTGCTCGACGACGACCTCCGCTACGACCAGCCCGACCTCCAGGATGCCCGGGCGCTGCTGGACCGGGCCCGGGTGCAGTCGCGGCGCCTGGGCCGCCTGGCGGCTGACCTGCTCGATCTGTCGCGGCTGGATGCCCAGATCAAGCTGCGCTCCGAGCCGGTTGAGCTCGGGGAGCTGAGCCGCGCCGTGCTGGCCGAGTTCGAGCTCGGGACCGCCGAGCGTGGCATCGTCACGCGGATCGACGACTCCGGCGGCTCGGTGTGGGCGCTCGGCGACCCGGGCAGCATCGCGCGGATCCTGCGCATCCTGCTCGACAATGCGGTCCGCATCAGTCCCGCCCAATCGGAGCTCCGAATCCAGCTGTGCCACGGGGACGAGGTCGCCATCCGGGTGTGTGATCAGGGCCCGGGGGTGCCGGTCGACGAGCGCGAGCAGATCTTCCGCCGCTTCGAGCGAGGCCGGGACACCGGGGGCACGGCCGGGTTCGGTCTAGGGCTGGCGATCGGGCGCGAGCTCGCCGAGCGGATGGCGGGGGAGCTGGTTCTGGAGGAGGAAACGGGCCGCTCCGGCTGCGGCGCGACGTTCGTTCTGCGGCTGCCCGCGGCACCCTCGCCGACGAGGACCCTGTCGGGCGCCGCCAGCTGACAGCATCGTCCGCCATGGATCAGGCACTGATGAAGGCGACCCTCGAGGTCGACGAGCACCACTGGTGGTACCGCGGACGTCGGCGCGTGATCCTCGCCGAGCTCGAGCGACTGCCGCTGCCCGCGGGCGCCAGCGTGCTCGACGCCGGATGTGGATCGGGTCGCACGCTGCAGGAGCTGACCCGGTTCGGCGAGGTCACCGGTATCGAGCTCGATCCAGATGCGGCCGGACTCGCTCGCAGTCGGGGTCACGGCGAGGTGCGGGTAGGGCGGCTCGAGGAGCTGCCGTGGGAGGACGGCAGCTTCGATCTGATCACCTGTCTCGACGTGATCGAGCACACCGCCGATGACCGGCTCACGCTCCGCGAGCTGCGACGCGTGACCCGTCCCGGCGGCTTCCTGCTGGTCACGGTCCCCGCCTATCAGGCGCTGTGGTCGCTGCATGACGAGGCCAACCACCACTACCGCCGCTACGGGCGGCGCAGCCTGCGGTCGGCGGCGCAGGACGCGGGCTGGAGCGTGCAGCGCGTGACCTCTTTCAACAGCCTGCTGCTGGCGCCCGCCGCGGCGGTGCGCCTGGCCCAGCGGCGCGTCGGGACTCACCGCGGGTACACCAACGACCTCGCGCTCGGGCCCGCGTGGCTCAACGACGTGCTCGAGCGCCCACTCGCGCTCGAGGCGCGCTGGCTGGCGCGGGGCGGCACGCTGCCTGCGGGACTGTCCCTGCTCGCCGTACTGGCCAACCCGCGGACGAGCCCGTGAGTGGGCCCGCAAGACGCGCCTGAGCGCAGTGATGCTGACGCTCGCGGCGATCTTCAGCGTCTCCAGCAGCCTTGGCTACCTGCTGCCGGCGATCATCGGCCTGGAGTCGATGGGCGTACCGTCGCCGGGGGAGACCGCGCTGATCCTGGCCGCGGTGCTGGCGAGCCAGGGGAAGCTCCAGATCTGGCTGGTGATCCTGATCGGGGTCTCGTCGGCGATCCTCGGCGACAACCTCGGCTACCTGCTGGGGCGGCGTCTCGGGCGCGACGTGCTGGAGGCGCCGGGACCGTTTCGCAAGCGCCGCGTCGCCGTGATCGCCGCCGGCGACAGGTTCTTCGAGCGCCACGGCGCCAAGGCGGTCTTCTTCGCCCGCTGGATCGCGCTCGTGCGCTTCGCCGCCGCGTGGCTGGCCGGGATCAACGAGATGCACTGGCGCACGTTCTTCTTCTGGAACGCGCTCGGCGGGATCAGCTGGGGGGTGACCTACGGCCTCGTGGGGTACTTCGGCGGCACCGCGGCCGGGAACGCGATCTCGAGCTTCGGCATCTACGCGTTCGCGGCCCTTGCCGTGCTGTTCGTGATCTACGCCTACTTCAAGCTGCGCGACGGCCGCACGCCCAAGTGAGCGTGCGGCGCCGGCTGCCGGCTCAGCTCGGGTCTGACTCGAGCTCGAGCGCGCACGAGTTGATGCAGTAGCGCTGTCCGGTCGGCTGGGGCCCGTCGGGGAAGACGTGTCCCAGGTGGCCGCCGCAGCGCTTGCACACGACCTCGGTCCGGACCATCCCGCCGCTGCGGTCCTCGTGCAGCTCGACGTTCTCGGCCACGGCGGGTTCGTAGAAGCTGGGCCATCCCGTCCCCGACTCGAACTTCGTGTCGGAACGGAACAGCTCGGCGCCACAGCCCGCACAGCGGTAGGTCCCGTCGTCCTTGACGTCCACGTACTCGCCGGTGAACGGACGCTCCGTCGCCTGCCGGCGCAGGACCTCGTACTGCTCCGGCGTCAGACGCTCGCGCCACTGCTCCTCGGTCAGGTTCATCTCGCGTTCGGTTTGCATGCAATCCACGTTAGCGCGAGCCGCCGCCCGGAAGGTGGGCGCCCGTCGGCGCCGGGTCGGGCTCGAGCAGCTCGAGTGCCAGCGTCGACCACCCGAAGCTGGTGGCCCCCATGCCGCGGCCCGTGTTGGGGTCGTAGTACTCGCGCATTCCGCTCCCGGCCACGGCGGTCCCGAGCCGCTGGGCCAGTTCCACGGCCTGGTCGGCATACCCGAGGCGTTGCAGGCCGAGCCACAGCAGCCACGCGGTGTTCACCCAGGTGGGCCCGCGCCAGTAGCGGCGCTGGCCGATCAGCCCGGTGTCGCGCAGCGAGAAGCTCGGGTCGGCGGCGGACACCGACGGCGCCGGCACGGGCAGCCAGAAGCGCGCCGGGTCGAGCAGATGCTCCTCCACCAGCCGGCGCCCGATCGCGTCCGGGAGGTCGGGCAGTGCCAGCGGCGCCAGCGCCGCGATGGTCACCGCCGGCGTCGAGCGGGGCTCCGGGACGGCCGCCGGGAGGAACAGGCCCCGAGCGGGATCGTAGGTTCGCTCGATCAGCGCCTGCGTGAGCGACGGCTGTCCCAACGCCAGCCGCGACAGGTTGTAGATCACGTTGGTGAGCACCTCGCAGCACACCGGGCCGCCGGCGGCATGGACGCGGCGCAGGTCGTAGTCGAGCTCACGGTTGCGGCGCACCAGCAGCATGAAGCCCGGCAGTCCGTGCGCCCGCCGTTCCCAGATCGCGTCGAACTGAGTGGAGGCGTCCATCCCCGACTCATCCGGCTGGACGATCCAGATCAGACCGTCGCCCTCGAGGTCGCGGTGCTCGGCCAGCCAGTCGTGCTGGCGGCGGATGCCGGGCACGGTCGTGGGGTCGCCGACCGCGATTCGCCACGCCCACGCGAGCGCGGGGGGCTGGATGCTGGCGGTCATCGGCGCGTCGGGCGAGGTCACGTTGTAGGTGGCGCGCCGGCTCCAGGTGAGCGGGCGGTCCCAGAAGATCGTGTGCCCGATGAAGCCGTCTGAGCGCTGGGCGGCCAGCAGCGATTCCAGCTCTCGCCGTCCCCGGTTGGGGTCCAGCCGGCGCCAGCTGATCGCCGTGAAGCACGAGTCCCAGTACCACTGCCACGGGTAGCGGGCCGGGCTCGGGCACGTGTAGGCGAAGGAAACGCCGTCGGACCGGGTCCCCTCGCGCCAGTTGCCGCGCAGCACCGCCTCGCGGTCGCGGCGAACCTGGTCGATCATCGACTCTGCCAACATCAGGGCGGCCATCCTGTCACTCGTCGCACGGGATGGCGGTACCCGTCCCCCGGAGAGCGCCGTCACGAATCCTCACCCCCGGGCGCCACTCGCCGCCGGGTGGGCGCTCAGACGCATACGCGAGCTGGTCGAGCTGGCCCCGGTGGCCGCCGGGCTGCTCGGCGGGGCGGCGACGGTGCAGCCGCTACCGTCCCGCCGGCTGCGAGCCCGCGCGGGCGCCCCGGGCGCCTCGGAGTACGCCGACGGCGGACGGGTGGCGGCGGCCGAGCTCGCGGCTGGGCTCGGCGTCGCGGGGCGCTCACCGGCTCAGCTGTCCTCGGTCCTTGACTTCGGGTGCGGGGCGGGCCGCGTGCTTCCGCACTTCACCGCGCTCGCGCCCGCCGCGGCCGTGGCGGGGTGCGACGTCGATCAGGCCGCGATCGAGTGGGCCCGGCGGCACCGCCCCGGAGTGCGCTGGGAGCTGAGCTCGTTCGTGCCGCCGCTCCCGTTCGAGGCCGACAGCTTCGAGCTGGTGTACTCGATATCCGTCTTCAGCCACCTCGGCACGAATCTGCAGGGCGCGTGGTTGCACGAGCTGCGACGCGTACTGGCTCCGGACGGGATCGCGCTGCTGTCGGTGCACGGCCGCCACGCGTTCGACGCGTTCCGCGCCGGCCGGGTGCGCACGGCGTGGTGCGCTTCCGAGGTGTTCGCACGCGCCTCTCTGGACCCCGCCGAGTTCGTGTTCGTGCCGTACACGCGATCGATGTGGACCGAGGGCGAGCTCCCAGGCGTCGGCCGCGACTACGGGCTGGCCTTCCACGGCGCCGGACACGTTCGCACCGCCTGGGGCCGGGAGCTCGACATCCTCGCCGTGTGCGAGCGGGCCGTGACCGGCTGGCAGGACCTGGTCGTGTGCCGGAAGCCCGCGTGACCGGCTGGGTGCACGGCCGCGAGCGCGCGTGCGCGTTGCTCGGTGCGGTGACGATCGCGTTCTCGAGCATCCTCGTGAGGCTCAGCCACGCATCGCCGTCCACGGCCGCGATCTTCCGCTGTGCCTACGCGCTGCCGGTGCTCGGCCTGCTGGCGTGGCACGAGGACCGGCGGCTGGGAGCGCGGCGATGGTCAGACCGGCGCCCGGCGCTTGCCGCCGGAGTCTTCTTCGCCGCCGATCTGATGCTGTGGCATCACTCGATCGGGGACGTGGGCGCGGGTCTGTCGACGGTGCTGGCCAACATCCAGGTGGTGCTCGTGCCGCTGGTGGCCTGGGCGGTCCTGTCCGAGGCCCCGGGGCGGCGGGTGCTGGTGGCGCTGCCCGTGTCGCTGGTCGGCGTGCTGCTGATCTCCGGCGTGCTCGAGCGCGGCGCCTACGGCCACAACCCCACCCGCGGGACGCTGTTCGGGCTCGGCGCAGGCGTCGCCTACGTCGGCTTCCTGCTCCTGCTGCGCCGCGGCGGCGTCGACCTGCGGCGGCCCGCCGGGCCGCTGTTTGACGCCACCGCGGTGGCCGCGGTGCTGTGCGTGCTCGCGGGGCTCGTGATCGGGGATGCCCGGCTGGTGCCGAGCTGGCCCGGCGCCGGCTGGCTGATCACGCTCGCCCTGACCTCTCAGGTCCTCGGCTGGCTGCTGATCACCAGCTCGCTGCCGCGGCTGCCGGCGGCGCTCACCTCGATGCTGCTGACGGTGCAGCCGGTCGGCTCGGTGGCCCTGGCGGCGCTGATCTTCGGCGAGTCACCGAGCGCGCTGCAGCTCGCCGGGGTCGCGCTGGTGGTGGCAGCGCTGCTGAGCGCGGGCCGCGCTGCCCGTCCGTCCGGCCCGCCGGACACGAGCGAGCCGATCGCCGGCGGGGTCGGGCTCGACGGCGGAGACGTCGTCGGGCAGCTCGCCCGTCATTGATGTCGAGGAGCGGGGCCCAGCTCCGACTGTGGGGTAAAGGCAACCCCCGGTTCAGAAGGGAACACTGCAGCATGATCATCCGAAACGGAGCGAGAACATGAGGTACATGCTGTTGATCTACGACAACCCCGACACCCGGGAGGCATTCTTCGGGTCCGGCAGCGAGCCGCTGATGGCCGAGATGGAGGCGCTCATGAACGAGCTTCGGGAGTCCGGCGAGCTGCTCTCCACGGCCCCGCTGGCCGACCCGGTCAACACGCGCACGGTCCGGCCTCGCGACGGCGTTGCGGTGATCACCGACGGCCCCCTGGCCGAGGCCAAGGAGCACTTCGGCGGCTACCTTATCGTCGATTGCGAGAGCACCGAGCGGGCGGTCCAGATCGCCGCGCGGTGGCCGAGCGCACGCTTCGCGCCGCTGGAGGTGCGACCGATCATGGAAGTCGGCGGGCCCGACGGTTGATCGGACCCGGTGACATCGAGCAGCTGTTGCGCCCGCTGGCGCCGCAGGTGCTCGGAGCGCTGGCGCGCCGCCACGGACGCTTTGACCTGTGTGAGGACGCGGTCCAGGAGGCGCTGCTGGCAGCCGCGGTGCAGTGGCCCCGTGACGGCGTGCCTCAGAACCCGCGCGGATGGCTGGTCACCGTGGCCTCCCGGCGCCTGATCGACGATCTGCGCGCCGAGCACGCCCGCAGCCGCCGGGAGGAGCTGAGCGCCGCCGGGCCCGCGCACGAGGCGAGCGCTGACGGGCCGGCGGACGAGGCCGACGCCGCCGGGCCGGCGGACGACGAGGACGACACCCTCACGCTGCTGTTCCTGTGCTGCCACCCGGCGCTCAGCGAGGCCTCGCAGATCGCCATCACGCTGCGGGCCGTCGGCGGCCTCACGACCGTGCAGATAGCCTCGGCGTTCCTCGTGCCGGAGGCGACCATGGCGCAGCGCATCAGCCGCGCCAAGCAGGCGATCCGCAGCAGCGGGCTGCGGTTTGCACCCCCCGCGCCCGAGCAGCGCCCGCAGCGCCTGCGCGTCGTGCTGCACGTGCTCTACCTGGTGTTCAACGAGGGCTACGCGGCCAGCTCCGGACCCGAGGTCCAGCGCGTGGCCCTGGCCGCCGAGGCGATCCGCCTGGCGCGCGTGCTGCATCGCCTGTCGCCCGAAGCGGAGGTGGAGGGCCTGCTCAGCCTGATGCTGCTCACCCACGCCCGCCGCCGGGCGCGTGTCGCGGCCGACGGGAGCCTTGTCCCGCTGGCCGAACAGGACCGGGCCCTATGGGACCGCACCGCAATCGAGGAGGGCACGGCGCTGATCTCCGAGGCGCTGGCGCGCGCGCCGCTCGGCCCCTACCAGCTGCAGGCGGCGATCGCCGCCGTGCACGACGAGGCGGAGAGCGCGGCACAGACCGACTGGCGGCAGATCAGCGCCCTGTATCGGCTGCTCGAGCGCGCCGCGCCCAGTCCGCTGGTCACCCTCAACCGGGCCGTGGCGGTCGGAATGGCGGATGGGCCCGAGGCCGGCCTCCAGGTGCTCGCCGAGGTCGAAGGTGACGAGCGACTGTCGCGCAGCCACCGCGTGGACGCCGTTCGCGCGCACCTGCTGGAGATGATCGGCAGTCACGTCGAGGCGGCAGCCGCCTTCGCCCGGGCCGCGCGCCGGACCACCAGCCTCGCCGAGCGGCGCTATCTGGAGTCCAAGGCGTCGCGGGCTCGAGACTCTCTAGGCGCCGGTGGCGTCGAACGCGCCCGCCTGTAGCCGAGCGCCGAGAAGGGCGGCGCTCCGGCTCGGGACGGTGAGCTCGTAACCGCGCCGACCACGGGCCAGCGCTGCAGTGTCTGCGCGCTGCACCCAGGTGCCGCCGGGGCCGAGCCGCTGGCCGTCCAGGGTCACCCCGAAGCGAGCGCGCGCCGAGCGGGCCAGCAGCCGCTCGAGCCAGGCAGCGCCGGCGGTCGGGAGTCGCAGCGTCACCCGCACCGGACGCCGGCCGTCGTTGATCAGCAGCACGTGCAGGGCCCCCCTGGCGACGCGCACCGCCCACGCCTGCATGTGCAGTGAACCGGCGGCGTGCAGACGCAGGCTCGCCAGCTCGGCGTCGGCGCCGAGCGTTCGCGTGAACAGGGCGAGCCCGTAGAGCAGTGGCCGGGCGACCAACCCCCCGGCGCCCAGCACGAACGGCGCGTTGATCGGGTCGGCGCGGATGTGGACGTTGACGCCGTCCACACCCGCCCGCAGGAGCGAGAACAGGGCCGCCGGCGCCCACAGCGCGGTGGCGAAGGCGTCGCTCACCCCCGGGCGTCCGCTGCACGTGACGGAGTTCAGCTCGGTCAGGCGAAATGGCAGTCCCGCACGATGCGCGATCGCGATCGCCCGGGTCAGCCCCGCGGCCATCCCGCTGCTGGCGGCAGGGCTGAGCAGGCGCGCCACCGTCGGATACGCCGGCGAGCGGCGCGGCACGCACGCCGAGTACGGATAGCGGTGGGCGCTCACCGTCCCGAGCGACGGGAGGTGCTGTCGCACGAGCGCCGCGATCCAGTCCACGTGAACGCGGGGGTTGGCGGCGGCGGGGCCCAGCAGCGGCACGCCCGGGACCGTCCGGCTGAGGGCCGAAGCGTAGGCGCGAAAGTCGGCGACATAGTCCGCCGGGGTGAGCGCGGCCGGCAGCACCCGGTCACCGGGCAGCTCGCCGCGAGTGGTCGCCATCCAGTTGGCCCGGGTGTAGATGTCGGGCTCGTTGCCGATCTCGAAGCCGGCGATGCTCCCCGCCGGCAGTCCGGCCCGCGCCGCACGGGCCCACCGTGCCGCCGTGGCGGGGGAGTCGGTGACCAGGTTCAGGTCGACGATCACCCGCGCATCCAGCCGGCGGACCACGCGGCTCGCCAGTCGCAGCCACTGCGGGGTCAAGCGAAACGCCCATCGCGGCAGCGGCAGGTGGGCCGGGTCCCAGAACGAATGGTCGGCGGAGTCGCCGCCGAACCTGATCACCAGCGGACCCTCCCCCGGGACGTGCAGAAGTGACAGCACTCGCGTGAACACCTGCATCCGGGGCGCGTACAGCGGCAGCGACCAGTACTCGGTGGAGACCCCGAGGAACGAGCGCGGAACGCTGGTGAGGCTGCCGTCGGCGCTCACCGTGACCGTCGCGACGGCCGGTGGGGGCTGGTCTGAGTCCGCCAGCTCGACCAAGCCGGAGGTCGCGAGCGCTCCGAACGTCGCCAGCGTGATCAGCGCGACCACGCTCAGCAGGCGGCGCGGTGCAAGGCGCAAGCTCAACGCGAGAGAGAATGGTAGCTACCGCCGACGGCCGTTGAGGCAGGTGCCGCGTCGACGTGAGGCAGGTGTCGCGTCGATGTCCGATTCCCGCCAGACATGGGGTGCCACCCGTGCCACAGTGAGGACATGCCCCCCGATTCCGCGCTGTGCCGGCAGGCTGCCGAGACCCACGATGCCCGGTTCGACGGCTGGATCTTCGTCGCCGTGAGGACGACCGGGATCTACTGCCGGCCCAGCTGTCCGGCCCGGCCCAAGCCCGAGAACCTCTTGTTCTTCAGCACGGCCGCCGCCGCGCAGGCGGCCGGTCACCGGGCGTGTAAGCGCTGCCGCCCGGACGCCGCCCCGGGCTCCCCGGAATGGGACCGGCGCGCGGACGTGGTGGGTAGGGCGATGCGGCTGATCGCCGATGGCGAGGTCGATCGCAACGGGGTCCCCGGGCTGGCGCGCCGTCTCGGCTATACCGAGCGCCATGTCCACCGCCAGCTCGTGGCCGTCGTGGGAGTGGGCCCCTTGGCGCTGGCCCGCGCCCAGCGGGCGCAGACCGCCCGGATCCTGCTCGAGACCACGGCGCTGCCGATCACCGAGGTCGCGTTTGCGTCCGGATTTCAGAGCGTGCGCCAGTTCAACGCCACGATCCTGCAGGTGTTCGCGATCGCTCCCCGGCAGTTGCGCGAGCGGGCCCGGGAGCACGGGCCCGGAGCCGACAGCGCCGCAATCGTGCTGCGGCTGCCCTACCGCGCGCCGCTCGACGCCGACGGCCTGATCGCCTACCTGGCGCTGCGCGCCGTCCCGGGCATCGAGGAGGTGGACGGCGGGGTCTATCGCCGCAGCCTGCGGTTGCCCCACGGAACGGGCGTCGTCGAGCTGTGGCCCGCGGACGGCCACGTGCGGGCCCGCTTCCGCCTCGAGGATCTGCGCGATCTGGGTCCGGCTGTTCAGCGTTCGCGCGTTTTACTCGACCTCGATGCCGATCCGCAGGCGGTGGCCGAGGTCCTGGGCGCCGACCCGCTGCTCAGAGGGTTGGTGCACGCGGTGCCGGGGCGGCGGGTGGCCGGCCACGTCGACGGCGACGAGCTGGCCGTTCGCGCGGTGCTCGGCCAGCAGGTCTCGCTGGCGGCCGCCGTCACGCACGCCGCGCGGCTGGTCCTGGCCCACGGCGAGCCGCTGGCGCGGCCGGTGGGCGGGGTCACCCACCTGTTTCCGACGGCGCCGGCGCTGGCGGCCCTGCCCCCCGAGTCCCTGGCGATGCCGCGCTCCCGAGGGCGGGCTCTGATCGGGCTGGCGCGGGCGCTGGCCGGCGGTGAGCTGGTCCTCGATTCCGGGGCCGAGCGGGGTCAAGCCGTGGCCGGCCTGCTGGCGCTGCCCGGCATCGGCCCGTGGACGGCCTCCTACGTGGCCATGCGCACGCTGCGCGACCCGGACGCCTTCATGCCGAGCGATCTGGGAGTACGTCGTGCCCTCGAGCGGTTGGGCCAACCCGGCGACCCGGCGGCGGCGGCCCGGATCGGGGAGCGGTGGCGCCCGTATCGCGCCTACGCGCTGCAACACCTTTGGGCGCTCGTCGCCGCCCCGGCCAGCCGCGATCGGTCCTCGACTCCGCGCACCATCGCCGCCCCGGCCGTAGGCGTTCAGTCCTCGACCCCTCGCACCGTCCTTGATCGCCCGGTGCAGACGTACGCGCACGGTCGCCGGCGCGATCGCCAGATCGGCGGCGATCTCGCGGCTGGACTGGTCGAGCACGTAGCGGTGCAGCAGGAGTACGCGGTCCGAGGCCTCGACCAACGTCGCCCAGCTGGCGCCAGTCCCAACAAGGACGCTCGCCTCGATGCGGTGCCTCGTCGAAGCTCAGCTTGACTCAATAGTGAAACACCCTCAGTGTCATACGGGGCCACTTCCCGATGAGCGCCGGACCGACGCAGTTCATCCCCCGTGCGGACGCGCGCGATCAACGCCCGTGATTTCGCTCGGGCATCACCGCGTGCCGGTCACTGAGTAATCGAGGTCTGGAAGCAGACCTGCGCAATTGCAGCTACCTTGTGCGCTTATGGCGGAGCGAAAGGTCAAGCCGATCACCAATATCGATGACCCTCGGTACGTGAAGGCGCTGACCCATCCGCTGCGGATCCGGATCCTGGCGCTGCTCGAGGAACGCGAGGCGAGCCCCGTTCAGCTGGCCGAGCGACTGGACGCCACGCTGGGCACCGTCGCCTACCACGTCCGCACCCTGCAGAAGCTCGGCCTGATCGAGCTGGTGGCCACGCACCAGCGGCGCGGCGCCACCGAGCACGTCTACGCGGCCCGCGAACATCCGCGCTTCAGCGATAGCGCGTGGGCGGCCACCAGCCCGCTGGCCAAGCACGCGATGGTGTCGGCGGTTCTCTCACAGATCGGCGAGTACGCGACCCAGAGCGCCGCCGCCGGCGGCTTCGATCGCTCCGACGCTCACTTCACCCGGTCGGCGCTGCGTCTGGATGAGAAGGGCTTCGCGGAGCTGGCCAAGGCCACCAAGGCCTGGCTCGCACAGGTCGCCAAGATCGAATCCCAGGCCAAGTCCCGGCTGGACCGCTCAGGTGAGGAGCCGTTCGACGCCGGTCTCGTGATCCTCATGTTCGAGGCGCTCCCGTTCTTCGAGGCCTCCTCGCGCGACGCCAGCACCCGTGGCGCCGCCACGCGCCGGCGCGGGCGCTCACGCAGCGCCGCCACCGCTGGTAGCTGAGAAAAACGCCACCCGCC
The DNA here is from genome assembly GCA_963799995.1 of uncultured Solirubrobacterales bacterium. Classification (GTDB taxonomy): domain Bacteria; phylum Actinomycetota; class Thermoleophilia; order Solirubrobacterales; family Solirubrobacteraceae; genus Palsa-465. The sequence continues at coordinate 35,149 of CAWCZI010000005.1, forward strand.
GGGGGGCGGATGGCGCTTGGAGTGAGGCTTCGCTCGCGCGGTCGGCGCTGGTGATCAGCCGCAGCCGGTGTTGAAGCCGCAGCTGCCGCACGTGTAGCAGCTGCCCGTGCGCTGCATCATGCCGCCGCACTGCTGGCAGGCCGGACCGAGGTCCAGGCCCTGGCGCACCGCCGGCAGCACCGGCGGGTCGTCGGTCAGCGCGGAGGTGGCGGGACGTGTGAGCTCGGCGGTGCCGCCGGCCGGCGCCGGGGCCGATGCCGCCGGGGTGGCCGTGTCACCGAGGTGCGAGCTGGCGGCGTCCTGCGCCGCCTTGCGGGCCCGTACCTCCTTGGTGAGGATGCCCAGCTCCTCCTGCAGGTCGGTGTCGAGGAACCGCGATGCCAGCCAGCGCATGATGTAGTCCGGCATCGACTTCGAGAACGGGATCTCGGGGTTGGTGGTCATGCCCTCGGGCTCGAAGCGCATGTAGGAGAACTTCCGCACCAGCGTCTCGAGCGGCACCCCGTACTGGAGCGAGAGCGAGATCGCGGTCGCGAACGCGTTCATCATCCCGCGCAGGGTCGAGCCCTCCTTGCCGATGTCGGTGAGGAAGATCTCCCCGACCGTCCCGTCCTCGTACATGCCGGCGGTGATGTACCCCTCGTGCCCGCCGATCGAGAACTTGTGGGTGATCGACTGGCGCTCTCGCGGCATCCGGCGGCGCCGGGGGCCGACCTTGGCCACCGCGTCGGTGACTGCCCGGTCGATCTCTGCCTGGATATCGACCGGTGCGGGCTTGCCCTCGTGCGCGTCGGTCCGCAGCGCCTGAGCGGTCTTGGAACCATCCCGGTAGATCGCCAGTGCCTTGACGCCGAGCCGCCACGCCTGGATGTAGGCGTCGGCGATGTCCTCCACGCTCGCGGTCTGCGGCATGTTGACGGTCTTCGAGATCGCGCCGCTGAGGAACGGCTGAACCGCGCCCATCATCTTGATGTGGCCCATGTGCGAGATCGCCCGCTCGCCGACCGCCACGTCGAACACCGCCAGATCGTCGGCGGCGAGGCCGGGAGCACCGACGATCGTGTTGTGCTCGTTGACGAAGGCGATGATCTGCTCGATCTGCTCGTCGGCGTAGCCGAGTGTCTGCAGCGCCAGCGGCACGGTGCGGTTGACGATCGTCATCTGCCCGCCGCCCACCAGCTCCTTGAACTTGACCAGCGAGAAGTCCGGCTCGACGCCGGTCGTGTCGCAGTCCATCAGGAAGCTGATCGTCCCCGTGGGGGCCAGGACGGTGGCCTGTGCGTTGCGGTAGCCGTGCGCGTCGCCCGCAAGCACCGCCTCGTCCCAGGATGCGCGCGCGGAGCTCAGCAGTGCGGTGTCGAGACAACTCTCGTCAGGGATCGCGTACGAGGCGTCCCGGTGCATCCGCATCACCGCGTTGTGCGCCTCGCGGTTCTCCGGATAGCGCTCGTACGGACCCATCGCCGCCGCGATCCGCGCCGAGCCGAGATAGCCGCGGCCGGTCATCAGGGCGGTGATCGCCGCCGCCGTCCCGCGGCCCGCGTCGGAGTCGTACGGCACTCCATCGGCCATCAGGTAGGCGCCGAGGTTGGCGTACCCGAGGCCGAGCTGACGGAACGCGCGCGCGTTGGCGCCGATCTCCTCCGTGGGGTAGCTGGAGGGCGAGACCACGATCTCCTGGGCCAGGAACACGATGTCGACCACGTGCTCGAAGGCCTCGACGTCGAAGGTCCCGTCCGGCCGGCGGAACTTCATCAGGTTCAGCGACGCCAGATTGCAGGCCGAGTCGTCGACGTGCATGTATTCGCTGCACGGATTCGAAGCGTTGATCCGCCCCGACACCGGGCACGTGTGCCAGTGGTTGATCGTGGTGTCGTACTGGACGCCCGGGTCGGCGCAGCGCCAGGCGGCCTCGGCGATCTCCTTCATCAGCTGGCGGGCCTGGATCGGCTCACCGATCGGCTGGCCGGTGGTGCGCGAGGTCAGATGCCAGTCCTCGTCGTTCTCGACCGCCCGCATGAACTCGTCGCTGACGCGCACCGAGTTGTTGGCGTTCTGGTACTGGATCGAGAAGAAGCCGTCACCGTCGATCGACATGTCGAAGCCCGCGTCACGGAGCGCGGCGGCCTTGTCCTCCTCCTTGGCCTTGCACCAGATGAAGTCGCGGATATCGGGGTGGTCGACGTCGAGCACGATCATCTTCGCCGCCCGGCGGGTCTTGCCGCCCGACTTGATCGTGCCGGCCCAAGCATCGGCGCCGCGCATGAAGCTGACCGGGCCCGAGGCGGTCCCGCCCTTGGACAGCGGCTCCATCGACCCGCGGATCTTCGACAAGTTGATCCCCGATCCCGAGCCGCCGCGGAAGATCTTGCCCTCCTTGGTGTTCCAGTCGAGGATCGAGTCCATCTCATCCTCGACCGAGAGGATGAAGCACGCCGAGCACTGCGGACTCTCCTCGAAACCGACGTTGAACCACACCGGCGAGTTGAACGCCGCCAGCTGGTGCAGCAGGATGTGGGTCAGCTCGGCCTCGAAGGTCGCAGCGTCCTCATCGGTGGCGAAGTACCCGCGCTCGCGGCCCCATCCGCTGATCGTCCCCGACACGCGGCCGATCATCTGCTTGACCGAGCGCTCCCGTGCGGGGGAGCCGACCTGGCCGCGGAAGTACTTCTGGGCGACGATGTTGGTTGCGTTCTGCGACCAGATCTTGGGGAACTCGACGCCGCGCTGTTCGAAGGAGATCTTGTCCCCATGACCGATGCGCGCGTCGCGCACCTCCCACTCGATCGCGTCGAATGGATGCTTGCCCGGCGTCGTCAGGTAACGACGGATGGAGAGACCGCTACCCCTCTGGGTCGTGGGGGTGAGCTGGCTTCCGGGTGCATGCGACATAGGTACTGCTCCTCTCGGTTTTCCGTTCGCTTCGGCCTCTTGCCCCGGCTCTCTCCACCAGCCGAGGGGGGACGGAATGCTGACGGTCGCCTCGGACGGAAAAGCTGGCCTGCGACGGCGCCGCCGCATCTGCTCGCGGTACGTCCCATTTTAGCGAGTCATGAGCCTCGGCAAACCGGGTGACCAGCAGTGGAGACGGCAGATTCTTCCCGCAAAACGGATTCTTTTTCGAGACTGCCCTGACGCCGGATGCGACTGCGCACGCGGGCCTCGGTCAAGGCCGTGATACGGACCGGGTCAGGGCTGTGATACCGGCCCGTTGAGGGCCGTGATACCGACCCGCTCATGGCCTGATAGGTTCGCCGCGATGCCCAGCGCACGGCTCCCGGAGCTCGGCGTGCGCGGGTCCGCGACCATCCGGAGCGGAACTGCGGGAGCCCGCGCCGGCGTGGCCTCGCGGGCGCCCGCGGCGCTCGCCGTCGCGCTGTTGCTGATCTGTCTCTACGCCGCGTTCGACCACGGTGCGGTGGGGCCCGCGGGGGATGAGCGGCTGCAGCTCGCGCTGAGCGTGGTGGCGGCGCCCGCCATGGCGGTCTGGCTGTGGGGCGGAGCTCTGCGGCTGTCTGCTCCGGGGATCGTCTGGAGCGCCGTCGCGCTGCTTGCCGCATTCGCGCTGTGGAGCGGCGTAACCCTTGCCTGGAGTGTGGCCCCGGACCAGACCTGGGCGGAGTGCAACCGGGCCATCGGCTACGTGCTGGCGCTGGTGCTGGCGGTGGCGCTCGGGGCCTCGGACCGGCGGGCTCCAGCGATGGTCGCGCATGGCTTCCTCGGCGTCGGCGCCGCAGTGACCGTGTACGCGCTGGCCCAGAAGCTGCTTCCCGGGCTGCACGTCGCCGGCGTCTTTGACCTCAACACCACCGGGACGCTGACACGGCTGCAGGAGCCGCTCGGATACTGGAATGCGCTGGCGCTGCTGGTCGCGATGGCGGCGCCCGTGGCATTCTCGCTGGCCGTGCAGCGGGGCCGTCCGGGATGGATGCGGATCGCGGCGATCGTCCTGTTCGTCCTGATGCTGCAGACGATCGCGTTCACGTACTCGCGCGGCGGAGTCCTGGCACTGGTGGTGGCGCTGGCGGTCGCGATCGCGCTCAGCGGCGCTCGGCTGCGGTGCCTGGTGTGGCTCGCGATGGCCTGCCTGGCCGCCGCGCCGGGGGTGATCGTGGGGCTGATGAGCCACCCGCTGACCTCCGCCGGGGTCTCACTCGCTTCCCGGGAGCGGGCGGGCCTCGAGCTTGTCGTGCTGCTCGCCTCCTGCCTGCTGCTGCTAGGGCTCGGGGCGCGCCGGGCGATCGAGCTCGAGCGTCACGTACGTGTATCCGAGGGGGGCGCCCGGCGGGCGGGCCGGGCGGTCGCCGCCGGAGCGGCGGCGGTTCTCGTGGTGGCGCTGCTGGCTTTGGCGCTGTCCGGACGAGGGCTGGGAGGGACCGCCAGCCACGCCTGGCACAGCTTCACCGCGACGCGGGCGACGAGCGTCTCTGACCCCGCCCGGCTGCTCTCGGCCGACAGCGAGAATCGCTGGGTGTGGTGGAAGGAGGCGGCCGGGGCATTCAGCGACCGGCCGCTCGGCGGATGGGGCGCCGGGTCCTTCGCCGTCGTGCATCTGCTCTATCGCCGGGACACCCTTTCGGTGCAGCAGCCCCACAGCGTGCCGCTCCAGTTCCTCGCCGAGACCGGGATCGTCGGCGCGACGCTTGCGCTGCTCGGCTTGGCGCTGCTGCTGCTCGGCGCTGTCAGGGCCGTTCGCCACCGGCGCACCCGCGACGGGCGGCTGCTCGCCGCCGGGCTGCTGGCCGGGGCGGCTGCTTATGCCGTGCACGAGCTCTATGACTGGGACTGGGACATCCCGGCTGTCACCCTGCCGGCACTGGTGCTGCTCGGCACGCTCGTGGGCGGCCTTGGGCGCAGGACCGGGGCCGCCGACGCCCTCGAGCGCGCCCGCAGGCCGCCCGCCCGCGCCCGCCGGCCGCCCGCCAGCGCCGACGCTACGCCGGTCCGCACGCCGGCCGTGCGCGCGCTGGGGGTGGCCGCGGGCACCCTCTGCCTGGCGGCGTTCACGCTCTCGGCCGTGATCCCGCGGCTCGCCGCCCGCGAGGCCGCACAGGCGCTCGTGGCGGCCTCGAGTTCGAGCCCGGCGAAGCTGCGGTCGGCGCTCGCGGAGGCACTGGCCGCCAGCCACCTCGACCCGGTGTCGGACGCCGGGCTGAGGGCGGCGTCGACGATCACTGTCCACATGGGCCGGCCCGCGCAGGCGAGGCGGCTATTGCTCAGAGCGCTGCGACGCGAGCCAACCGATGGACAGGCGTGGCAGCAGCTCGCCTACGAGGATTTCGCCATCGGGATCGATCAGGAGGGCGTCGCGGCAGCGCAGCGGGCACAGGCACTCGATCCACGCGGCACCGGTGCGAGGGCGCTCGCCCAGGGGGCGCTTCTGGCGGTGGCGCCTCCGGCCGGATCGGCGACGGCGGTGCGCACGCCGGGCGGGCCGTGACGCCGGCTCAGCGGGGCTGCCGGCGTCCCGGCGAGGACTCGCGCGCAGCGGCGCGAAGCTCGCGCTCGGCCTGCTCCCGCGCCGTTCGCTCGGCGGCGCGGCCGATCAGCTCGAGGTTGGCCTCGGGTCCGGTGGCAGGACCGCTCTCGCCCGCCCCTGCGAGCTCGGCTAGGAGCCTCGCCGGCTCCAGGACCTGGGCCAGCGCCGCGCCCAGCTCCGCGGCGCGCCGAGCGATCTCAGCCCGCTCGGCCTCGAGGGCGGCCACCCGGTCGGCGGTCTGCGGGTCGGTCGCGGAACCGGAACGTTCGGCCGTGGGATCGCGTCCGGCGCGCAGTGAAGCGACCTCGGACATCAGAAGCTCGATCTCCGCCGCCTGAGCAGCGAACGTGTGCGAGCTCTCGCCACCCTGCACGGCGACGTGCTCGACGTGCTGTCCGGTATCGGTCATCAGCTCGCGCAGCCGTTTGAGCTCGCGCTCGTCGGCCTCACGAGCCGCCTTGGCCACGCCCAGCTCGCTGGTGGTCGCGGCCAAGCGGCGCTCCAGCTCGCCACGCCAGGTCTGGAGCTCGTCGATCGTCTCGTTGAGACGCTCGTTGGTGGCCTCGGCCGCGGTCGCACGCTCGCGTGCCTTGATCGCGACCCCGTCGAACGCCGCCGCCTGCCGGCTCAGCTCGTCGCGCTCGAAGGTCATGATCCGCAGCTGGTCGCGGGCCTGATCGAGTTCCTGCTCAACGCTCGCGCGGCTGGATCGCAGCGCCTGGAGCTCGCGTTCGAGCGCTGAGTGGTCAGGCTGCTTCTCGGCGAGCATCCGGTCCATCGACTCGATCCGCTCCTCCTGCTCGGCGGTGAGGCGCTCCAGCTCCTGGGTATGGGTTCGTAGCTCCTGGGCGTGCTCCCGGGCGGCGGCCAGCTCGGTCGCCGTGCTCTGTGCTCGTTCCTCGGCCTCGACCGCTTTCTGCTTGGCCTGCGTCGCCTGCTGCTCAGCATGCCTCGTGCGTGTTTCGGCTTCGGAGAGACGCTGCTCCGTTTCGGACAGACGCTGCTCGGTTTCAGCGGCGCGCGCCTCGGCCTCGGCGGCTGTCTGATGGGCCTCAGCGGCGCCCTGCTCGGCTTGGGCCGCTCTCTGCTCGGCCTGACCGGCGCGGCTCTCGGCCTCCGCAGCCTGCGCCTCAGCATCGGTCGCGTTGGCCTCCGCCGCGCTCGCGCGCGACTGCGCCTCATCGATGGCCGTCTGGAACTCGTTCAGTTGATTTTGAGCCTCGTCCAGCACCGCCTCGGCAGCGACGGAGCGAGCGTCCGCCTCGGCGATGCGTCCGTCCGCCTCGGTGACGGCCTCGCCGACCCGTCTCTCCGCATCGGCGACGGCCTCGGCGATCCGGTGCTGTGTCGTCGTCTCGAGGTCGGCAATCAGCCGATCTACGTCGGCCTGCCCGCCCTCGGCCTCAGCCCGGGCGCGCTCGATCTCGGCCCGGGCGTGCTCGGCCTCAGCCCGGGCACGCTCGATCTCCGCTTCGGCCTCGGCCCGGGCGCGCCCGATGTCGACTTGGGCCTCGGCCTGTCGCCGTTCGAGCTCTTCGATCTCGGATCGCGCCCGGGCCAGCTCGGCCTCCGCGGCGCGCCGGGCCTGCTCATTGTCAAGCGCGGCGCGCTCGGACAGGGCCAGCGCGCCGGACTGTTCGGCGAGCTTCGAGTGCACGTCGGCCCGCCGCTCGGTCTCAAGCGCGTCCGGGAGCTGGAGATCCTCGAGATCCGGCGCGGCGCCCGCCAGTTCGTCCGCGTGCACGGTCGGATCGCGACGGCTGGCGCCCTCAGTCGGCGCCGGCAGCTCGGTCAGGAACCCGTTGGAGTGCTCGAGCCAGAAGCGGCTCTCGGATCCGACGATCGTCGACGGGACCGAGTAGGCCGCCCGTAGGAGGCCGCGCGGGTCCGCAGGCGCCGGCAGCGCGGCAAAGCGCTGTGACTCACCGGCGGTGTCGACCAGCAGGATCGGGCGCGGCGAGCTCCCTCGTCGCCACGCCGGCTTGCCGTCGACACGCAGCAGGGACGTCGTCGGGCCGGCGCTGACGTGCTCGAAGCGCCGGATCTTGATCGATTGCCAGGCGTCGGTCACAGAGAAGGCGATTGTAGGTCTGTTATATCTCCGGTGGTCATGCTCTGGACGATCTGGCTCAGCCGGGGGCCGCGATGAAACTCCTGGTCACGGGCGGCGCCGGGTACATCGGCTCGATCGTCGCGACGCAGCTGCTGTCCGGCAGCCACGAGGTCGTGGTGCTCGACAACCTCGAGCGCGGGCACCGCGAGGCCGTTCCGCCCGACGCTCGGCTGGTGGTTACGGATCTGCGTGATCGCGACGCGGTCGCCGAGGCCCTGTCCGAGGGGTTCGACGGCGTCCTGCACTTCGCGGCACTGGCGCTGGTCGGTGAGTCGGTCGGCCATCCCAGTCTCTATTACCGCACAAACGTGGGCGGAACGCTGAACCTGCTAGAGGTCATGCACGAGGTCGGGATCCCGCGGCTGGTGTTCTCCTCGACCTGCGCAGTCTACGGTCAGCCCGATCGGGTTCCGATCTCCGAGGACGCTCCGCCCCGGCCGGCCAACGCGTATGGAGCCTCCAAGCTCGCGGTCGACTTCATGATCGGCGACTTCTGTATCGCGCACGGCCTCGGTGCGGTGAGCCTGCGCTACTTCAACGTCGCCGGCGCGAGCGGCGATCTCGGCGAGGACCACGAGCCCGAGACCCACCTGATCCCCAACATCCTGCGCACGGCGCTCGGGATCAATCCGCACCTGGAGGTGTTCGGGACCGACTACGACACGCCCGACGGGACGGCGATTCGCGACTACATCCACATCGAGGACCTGTCCGCGGCTCACCTGCTGGCGCTGGAGGGCACTCGCCCGGGGGAACACCGGATCTTCAATCTCGGCAACGGCAACGGGTTCTCCGTCCGGGAGGTGATCGACGCCGCCCGGGGCGTGACGGGCGCCGAGATAGCCGTCCGCGAGGCGCCCCGCCGTCCCGGCGACCCCCCGATGCTGGTCGCGGCGGGCGAGCGGATCCGCTCCGAGCTCGGCTGGGAGCCGCGCAAACCGGAGCTCTCGCAGATGGTGGCGGACGCCTGGGCGTTCGCCCGGGCTCGGCCCCGCGGCTACGCCGGCTGAGGCCCCTCCGGTTCGATCATCTCGCTGATCGCCCGCAGGGCGTGCTCGACCACCGCCTCGGGTGCCAACCCGGCGTCGAGCGTGCGGATCCGCTCCGGGGCAGCCTCCGCGAGCTGGTCATACGCATCGGCGATCCGAGCGAAGAACTCGTCCTGCTCGCGCTCCAGCCGGTCCGGCGGCGAAGCACGCTGCAGTGAGCGCGCGCGTCCGAGCGCCGGGTCGATCCGCAGCAGCAGCGTCAGGTCAGGTGTCAACGAGCGGGTGGCGAACTCGTTGATCGCCCGGACGGACTCGACGCCCAGCCCGCGCCCAGCGCCCTGATAGGCCAGCGAGGAGTCGACGAATCGGTCAAGCAGCACGCACACCCCCTCATCGAGCAGGGGCACGAGCGCCTCCTCGATCAGCTGAGCACGGGCGGCGGCGTACATCAGCGCCTCTGCGCGCGCGCCGATCCGGACCTCCGGGTCCTTCACCACCCCGCGGATCAGCTCGGCGGCCCGGACGCCGCCAGGCTCGCGCAGCAGGCGGGCATCGACGCCCCGCGCCTGCAGCGCGGCCAAAAGCGACAGGGCCAGCGTGGTCTTCCCCGCCCCGTCGATGCCCTCGATCGTGATCAGCTTGCCGCGCGTCATCGGGCTCCGGACCCGACGGTAGCGATCACTAGGATCGCAGGCAATGCTCGCCGAGCTTGAACGTCACCCGCACGCGCGTGCAGTGCTGGGCCCCGCCGTCGCTGCTGGTGGCCGGCCTTCGCACGCCTATCTGTTTCACGGCCCCGGCGGGGCGGGCAAGCGGGAAGTGGCTCGCGCGCTCGCCGCGCAGTTGCTGGCCGAAGGCTCGCCCGACCCTGACGGCGCCCGTGCCCGCGTGATCTCCGGGGCGCACCCCGATCTCACCTGGGTGACGCCCAGCGGCGCCCACGAGATGCTCGTCAGTGACATCGACGGACCGGTGATCTCGGCGGCCAGCAAAACCCCGTTCGAATCCAGCCGGCGCGTATTCGTGATCGAGCGGGCCGACGAGATGGGCGACGAGGCCGCCAACCGCATGCTCAAGACGCTCGAGGAGCCGGCGGCGTACGTGCACATCATCCTGCTCACCGACCGCCTCGGCGAGGTGCTTGCAACGATCCGCTCGCGCTGCCAGATCGTGCGTTTCGAGCCTCCCGGCGATGAGCGGCTGGCGGCGTCCCTCGAAGTGCTCGGCGTGTCGGCCGACACGGCGCTGGCGTGCGTACTGCTCGCGCTCGGAGACGCCGAGCGCGCGCGGGAGCTGGCAACCGACGAGGGGCGTGCCCTGCGCGCCGGCGGCGAGCGCTTAGCGCGGGCGGCGCTGGCCGGCGAGATGGCGTCTTCCCGTCCCTGGACGGAGCTGCTGGCGGCGGTCCGCAAGCGCGGCGAGACCGCCGTCGCCGAGGTCGAGGCCGGCGCGGCGGCCGAGCTCGAGCTCACGCCGCGCAAGGAACGAAAGCGCGTCGAGGGCGAGTGGACCGAGCGAGCCCGGCGATCCCGCCGGCGGGTGCAGACCGGAGCACTTGATCTGGCTCTGCAGGTGGTGGCGCTGTGGTTCTCTGATCTCGCGTGCCTGGCCTGGGGGGCCGACGATCTCGTGCGCAACAAAGACAGGTTGGAGGCGCTGCGGGCGTGTGCGGGGCCGGAGCCGAGGCGCCTGCGAGAGGCGGTGGAGCTGGTGGAGGAGACCCGGCGGCGCTTCGAGCTCAACGTCTCCGAGGAGCTGGCCTGCGAGGCCCTGGCCTACCGCTTGGAGCAGGTGCTGGCGGCGTGAGCCCTGCCGGGCGTGTCTTCCTGCGGGCGCCCGTCCGCGACGATCGCGATGAGTTCATCTCGCTGATGCGGGCCAGCCGCTCGTTCCACAGCCCGTGGGCCACCGCCCCGACCGACGACGAGCGCTTCGCCGCGTATCTCGCCGATGCGCGACGCTCGGACTTCGAGGCGATGCTGCTGTGTCGTACCGCGGAGGGGGCGATCATGGGCTTCTTCAACCTCTCCCAGATCGTCCGGCGAGGCTTCCAGAGCGCCTACCTGGGGTACGCGGTCGGCAAGCCGTTCGCCGGCCAGGGCTACATGCGCGACGGTCTCGAGCTGGTGCTCCGCCACGCTTTCTCGGATCTGCGCCTGCACCGCATCGAGGCCAACATCCAGCCCACCAATGCCAGCTCGCTGGCCCTGGCCCGGGGTGCCGGCTTTCGTCGCGAGGGCTTCTCGCCCCGGTACCTGAAGATCGGCGGGCGCTGGCGCGATCACGAGCGCTGGGCGATCCTCGCCGAGGAGTGGCGGGCGCGCGCCGGGATCACGGCCGACGCCGAGGACAGGCTCGGCTCTCGCAGCTAGACTCGCCACCGCCGGTCGCCGACGTAGCTCAGCTGGTAGAGCACTTCACTCGTAATGAAGGGGTCCCCGGTTCGAGTCCGGGCGTCGG
>CAWCZI010000006.1:0-11503 GCA_963799995.1 uncultured Solirubrobacterales bacterium
CGAGTGACACGTTGCTCAACGGCACTGCGTACGTCGCCCGGAGCGACTACCAGCCGCTCGAGCTCGACTCCGCCGCGCATCCCGGCGGGAAGGTCGTGTTCTCGGCCTACAGTACCTACCCGCGACCCGGCCAACGACGCCCTGCTCGCCGTCACGAGCGCTCATCCGGGCGCGACGGTCGTGAACCAGCCGTGAACCGGCGCCAGGCCAAGGCACGCAACCCGCGGCGGGGCGCCACGGATGGACTGGACATCAGCGTGGATCAGTGCGGTAGGCGATCGAGCGGTGACGGATCGCCGCAACGCGGACTGTCCGGTCGTCCTCGGCAAGCTGATAGATGATGCGATACGTGCCAACACGCAGCGAGTGCAGGCCGTGCAGACGGCCGCGCAGCGCGTATGCGGCGTGAGGATCCCGCTCGAGCAGTCCAAGCGCGTCCTCGACAGCGTCGATGAGCGGCCAGTCGAGGTCGAGCAGATGGTCTCGGGCGCGCCGCGCAAGAACGACTTTGCCCACGTGTCAGCGGACGGCTCGACGCTCGCCGAGGTCGCGGCGAAGGTCGTCGAGCGTGACGCTGTCGCCTCGTGCCAGATCAGCGAGGCCGGCCTCGATGGCGGCTAGCGCCGCAGAGTCCGACAGGATCTCCGCGGTCTCTTCCAGCGCCTCGTACTCGTCGATCGGAACGAGGGCCGCAGCCGGCTTGCCGTTGCGAGTCACGAGCACGTGATCACGGCGGTCAGCAACGTCGCTTAGCAGCTCGCTGAGCTTCGCTCTGAACTCCCGTACTGGAACGGTCTTCGCCATAGGCGGAGTGTACCGTATTGCGTACACCACAACCGAAGTGGCCCAACGGCGGCTGACCGCTCACACGGTGCGCAGCGCCTCTGTCGGGGAGAGCCGCGCGGCTCGGATCGAGGGGTAGAGGCCGGCGATGGCGCCGATGAAGAGGGCGGCGCTGACGCCACCGTACAGGGCCACTGCGGGGATTTGTATCGACCAGTGCTGGCTTGCCGCATAGATCATGGTGGCGGCGATTCCGATGATGGTCCCCGCGAGGCCGCCGAGCGCGGAGAGGAGCACGGCTTCGGTCAGGAACTGCTCGGCGACGTGGCGGCGGCTGGCGCCGATCGCGCGGCGCAGGCCGATCTCGGAGCGGCGTTCGAGGACTGAGATGACCATCACGTTCGCGATTCCGACGCCGCCGACGAGCAATGCGACGGCGCCGAGGCCGAGCAGCAGCCCGTTGTAGGCGCCTTCGGTGACGAGCCTGGCCTTGAGGATGTCCGACGGGAAGCTGACTGCCACGTTGGAGGGGTTGGAGGGGTTGACGGTTGCCGGTAGGACGCCGGCGACCGCGTTGACCTGGGTGGGGCTGGCGCGTAGGTACAGACCGGTTGGGTGCCCGTCGAAGCCGAAGTAGCGCTCGGCGACTGGGAAGCCGATGAACGCCATGCTGTCCAGTTCGGAGACGAGTTGCACGGGGTGGAGGATCCCGACGACGGTGAACCCGTACCCGCCGATCCAGATCTGGGTGGGCTTGGCGAGGTTGTTGATCCCCAGCAGGCTGGCGGTCTCGGCCCCGAGCACGACGGCCGGGTAGCGGGCGCTGGCGGCGTTCAGGAACGTGCCGTGCGCGATGCTGGCGCCGAGGGTGGCCGGCAGCGCGGCGTCGGTCGCGGTCAGGGAGATGCCGCTGGTGTCGTTGGCGGGCTCGAGGGAGTTGCGGTACACGTACACGTTGGAGATCGCGCCGATCTCGGCCACGTTCGTGACCGGTCCGATGCGTGAGGCCATGCCTTCGGCGGTGGTGGGCAGCTCGCTCTGCTGGCCGAACGCGTTGGTGCCGGGTTGGACGGTGATGAGGTTGCCCAGGCGTCCGAGCTCGTTGAGCAGGCCGGATTTGGATGATTGGGAGATGCCGAGCACGCCGACAATCGAGGCGATGCCGATGCTGATCCCGAGCACGGACAGCAGCGCCCGGGTTCTTCGGGTGCGTAGGCCGAGACTGCCTACCCGGAGCAGGTCGCGGCGCGTGAGCCGGGAGCCGCCGCCGCTGGTCTCAGGACGGGGTTGGCGTGTCACCGATGATCCTTCCGTCCCGGATCTCGATCTGTCGGTGCGTCGCGGAGGCGACGTCGGGGTCGTGGGTGATGACAACGATCGTCGTGCCTTCCTCGTGGAGCTCTCGCAGCAGTCCCAGGATCGCGGCGCCGGTGGCCGAGTCGAGGTTCCCGGTGGGTTCGTCGGCCATCACCAGTGCGGGCCGGCCGGCGAGCGCCCGGGCGATCGCGGTGCGCTGCTGCTCGCCGCCTGAGAGCTGGTTTGGACGGTGCGCGGTGCGGTGGCCCAGCCCGACCCGCCCGATCGCGGGCTCGGCCATCTGGCGGCGGTCGGCGATCCGTCCGCCGCGGTAGATCAGGCCGTCGGCGACGTTGTCAAGGACGGTAAGTCCGTCGAGCAGGAAGAACTGCTGGAAGACGAACCCGAGGCGTCGTGCCCGCAGCCCCGACAGCTGTTTGTCTGACATCGTCGAGGTGTCCTCGCCGGCGATGCGGACCACGCCGCGAGTGGGTCGCTCGAGGGTTCCCATCACGTGCAGCAGGGTGCTCTTGCCCGACCCGGACGGCCCGACGATCGCGACCAGCTCCCCTGGATTGATCCGCAGGCTGACATCGTCGAGGGCCTTGACGGGCGGGTCGCCGGGGTATTCCTTGACGACGCCGACCAGTTCCAGCACAGGGGTGGAGGACGGAACCTGCGGGCCTTGCTCGATGGTGGCCAGGGTCACGACGAGGGAACCTCGACCCGGGCGCCGGCGGTGATCCCGGTCCCGCTGATCTGGACCAGCGTGTTGCTGTACAGGCCAGTGCCGACTCCGACGAGCTTGCTGCCGTGGGCAGTGACGACGTCGACGCCGAAGCCGCCGCCCTGAAGCGCGAGGAGGGCGTTCACCGGCACTGCCAGCACGTTCCTCACCCGTTGCGTGGTGATGTTTACGTTCACCGGCGCCTGGTCGAGCCTGGCCCCTGGAGGGGTGCGGTCCAGCCTGATCGTGACCGGCACGGTTGGTGTCGAGTTGGTGTTGCCGCCGGCGGCGCCGGCGCCGGAGGAGCACGGGGACTGACCGCCGGTCCCGCCACTTGCTCCGCCACCGGTGCCGATGCCACCGCCACTCGGGCACGTGGCGACGGTGCCGACCGTTTCCACGTGTCCGCCGAGCGTCGAGGTGCCGTCGGGAAGCACGATCGAGACCGCGTTGCCGGGCTTGACCAGGTACTCCTGTGTCACGTCCAGATCGACGGTGACGATCGGCGTGGTACCGGTCGCGGTGAGCACCGTCCCACCACCCCCGCCGCTGGCGCCGCTCGCGCCTGCGCCCCCGTCGCCGATCGATGAGCCAACAGAGGCCGTGACGGACGTCACGCGGATTGGGCCGGGCTCGAACACGACCTGGCCGAGCAGGATCTCGCCGGTCGCGGGCACGCCACGCGCCCGCTGCCAGCGTTTCACCGCGGCGGCTGTGGCGTCGGAGTAGTGGTTGCTGTAGGACAGCCCGGCACCGTCGCCGAGCGCGATCAGATCGCGGGTCAACTCGCCCACGTCGGCGCCGTTGGACATACCGAGGTAGAACGCGCGGTAGGCGGCGATCGAGCCGTACAGCAGCGGCACGGACTCGTTGCTGACCGAGTAGACGCGCTGGTCCCGGCGGATGACCTGCCCCACCGCCGGCAGCCAGGTGTACGCCGTGCCGGGGCTCGCCGCGGTCGACTGCAGCAAGGCCAAGCTGGTCTCATCGCTCTGCAGTTTGGTCGTGTCGGATCCGACCTTGCCCTGGTTCTGGGCGTGGTCGAGCGTCGCGGACGTCTGGGCGGTGGTCAGCTGCTGCCGGGACTGGGTCAACTGCGTCTGGTCCTGGGAGACCTTCTGGACGTCCTGCCGGCACGCCGCCGCCGCCTTGTGGCCAGAGCAGGCTTTGCTCTTCTTGGCTCGGTCCGAATTGAAGGCCGCGGTGGCGGTGTTCACGTTCGCCTGGGCGGCACTCGTCGTCTGGCCATCGGCGGACGCTGCAGCGGACGCTGTCTGCTCGTCGGCAGACAGCGCCTGCTGGTCCTGAGCGACGGCCTGTTCTGCCTGGTCGAGCTGCTCCGCGCTCGCACCCGACGGGGCAGCGACCGTGTACGAGCGGCTGTACCCGATCGAACCGCCGACCGGCACCGCGTTCGTGAGCGTGGTCCGCACCACCGCGGCCGTCGCGACCGAACCTCCCGTTGAGGAGGAGGGTGGGCTGCCGGGGCTGGCGCCGGCCAGAGCGCCGCGACCCCGCCCGCGACCGCGCCGCTGACCACTGCGCCGACGATCGCGGCCAGGGCCGCGACCCGTCGGGGCGACGCCTCAGCCACCGGGCTGCACCGCGGCCGCGCTGCCGGGCCCGCTGCCCCCCTGCACGGGTCGGGAGCGGTTTGGCAAAACGCCCGGCGTCGGCCCGTTCGGTCCGATACCGAAGCTGCTGACCACGACATCGCCGGGCGGACCAGTGCCGTTAGTCCACCAGGACGGCGCGCCGATCTGCCTGCCGCACGTCTGATTGGCCTTCCCCTTCAGGAAGGCCGGGCTGGTCGGGTCGATGCCGGTGCTGTTGAAATTGGTGCTGTTTCCTTGCGGGTAGGGGAACGTGGGGTAGCCGTTGGCGCGCAGGCAATTGACCCACTTGATCTGCTCTGTCTGGTCCGGAGGGGAGCCGACCGGGTTGGCGGCGCGCAGTGCGGTCTGGGCAGCGGCCATGTAGTGGTTGCAGGGATCGGCCCCGGCGTGGACCTCGCCTGACAGCGCGTCCGATGCTCCGCTCGGGATCGTGACGTTGATCACCCCGTGGGCGTCGACGGTCGGGGCGGCCTGGTTGGGATCGCCGTGGCTCTGCATGCAGGTAGCCCACTCGTCCAGCAGCACAGTTGGGTTGCCCTTCGCGGACCTGGTTGCGGTGGAGCTCTTCCCCGTCGTCGCCTGAGTCGAAGATGCGCCCGCCCCGATGTTGCCCGCCCCGGTGTTGCTGGCGGGCAGACTCGCGACGCGCAGCCCGCTGGAGCCGCCGCATGCCACCAGCGCGAGCGCGGCCGCGGCGAGGAGCGCCGCCAGCCCAAGGCCCCTGATCGCAGGCGCGCGCCGGGGGCTGATCGGTCGTGGGAGATGGGGCCTGTGTCGCATTGCGGTCTCCTTCTGCCGTTCTCTGGCGGTGTCCGCGTCGGTTCTACGCGAGCGGTGGTTTCCGCCCGGTTTCCTCCTCTGGGCCGCAAGAGCCCGTGTGGCGCGATCGGTGAAACCGCGGTGAAACACTCGGGCGGCTACCGTCATCCGGGAAGGAGTGGCCGATGCGAGTGCTTGTGATCGAGGACGACGAGGAACTGGCCGAGACCATCGCCGCCGGCCTACGCGACGCGCGCATAGCGGTCGATGTCGCGCTGGACGGCGAGGCCGGCCTGGAGCGCGCGCTGGTTCACGAATACGAGGTGGTGATCCTCGACCGCGACCTGCCGGCCGTCCACGGAGACGAGGTATGCAGAAGGCTCGTCGCTGCGGGTGCGCGCAGCCGGGTGCTGATGCTTACCGGCGCAGCCCAGGATCAGGATCTGATCGATGGGCTGGAGCTCGGCGCCGATGACTACCTAGCCAAGCCGTTCGCGTTCGCGGTCCTAGTCGCCCGGATCACGGCACTGGCGCGGCGAGCGCAACCGAGCATCCCGCCGGTGCTCGAGCACGACGACATCGTGCTGAACACCGCCAAGCGCTGCGCGCAGCGAGCCGGCAGACCGCTCGCGCTGCGGCCGAAGGAATTCGGCGTGCTCGAACTGCTGCTCGGCGCCGAGGGCCGCGTCGTGTCCGCCGAGGAACTGCTCGAACGCGTCTGGGACGAGGCTGCGGACCCGTTCACGGGCGCGGTCAAGATCACGATCAGCCGCCTGCGGACCAGGCTCGGCGACCCCCCCGTGATCGAGACCGTCGCCAAGGCGGGCTATCGGATATGAACATGACGCTGCGCCTGAACCGCCGCTTCACCCGGTTGGCGGTGGGGCGACACCTGTCCTACCGCACCGTCCGCCTGCGGCTCACGCTCCTCTACGGTGGCCTGTTCCTGCTCTCCGGCGCGGCGCTGATGGCGATTTCCTACGCGCTGCTGGTCAACGCCGGATTCGTGTTCACCGTCCAAAACGGCACAGGCGCCGCGCCGGTCGGCGCACTGCCCTCAAACCGGGCGCGCGCGGCGCCGCGGTCTGCCCCGTTCCCCCTGACGACCCATCCCTCCGCGCAGGCGCTGGCGCACTGGCGCGAGGTTGCGCAATGCATGCGCAACCACGGCGTCTCCCAATTTCCCGATCCAACGACGACGGCCCCCTCCCACCCCGTTGGCGGCACCAGCGTCACGCTGACAGATCACGACGGAGCGCTGTTCGCGATCACAGGTGCCACCCAGCAGTCGCCGCAGTTCAGGTCCGCGGCGGTCGGCTGCGGGTTCGTGGACCGCTATCAGGGCGAGCTGTGGGCCCAAGAGAACCGCCAGCGCACAGACGTACGGCAACAGCTGCTGATCGATTCCGGGATCGCGCTCGCCGGGATGTCGCTGCTCTCGCTCGGCCTCGGATGGCTGATGGCCGGGCGCGTCCTGCAACCGCTCGAGGACTCCTACCAAGCGCAGCGCCAGTTCGTGGCCAATGCCTCCCATGAGCTCCGCGCGCCGCTGACCCGCTTGCGAGTGCTCAGCGAGGTCGCGCTCGCCAGGCCCGAAGCGAACGTCGCCTCACTTCGTAGAGCGCATGAGCGCGTGCTTGCCTCCGAATCGGATCTGGAGCGGTTGATCGACGGGCTACTGGCGCTCACACGCGGCCAAGCCGGGCTCGAGCGCCGCGAGCGCCTCGACCTCGCGTCCCTGGCCTCCGAGGCCATCCTCGCCCAGGAGACACAGCTGCAAGACCTCAACCTCGACGTGAGCCAGGCGCTCGACTCAGCGCCGGCCACGGGCGATCCGCGACTGCTCGAGCGCCTGATCGCCAATCTGATCGACAACGCCATCCGCCACAACACGCCCGGTGGACACCTCGAGATCGCCACCGGAACCCGCGATCGCCACCCCTTCGTGTCGATCGCGAACAGCGGCCCGACGATCCCACCCAGCGAGATCGGACGCCTGTTCCAACCCTTCGAGAGACTCGGCGCTGCGCGCACCGGCCACAACACCGGCCACGGACTGGGCCTCTCGATCGTCCAAGCGGTTGCCGATGCTCACGGCGCCGAACTCTCAGCCAGTGCCCGACAGGACGGCGGACTCACCATCGACATCTCATTCCCACCGGCGATGGGCGCAAGATCGAGGCTTGCCTTTGGCAACGACCGCGCAACACGCGGCGCACCGTCCCCCATCTCTGAGACCGACGCGCCCGCCCGCGGCTGAGCGCCGCTGCGTCTTGCCCATGGGCGACAATCGGGGTGTGGCAGGTGCATGCATTTGACACATTTTGCGACGGGCGGTGTCACGATGCTGATCGCCGCTGCGTGACACAGTAACTACTGATCGAAGACCACGGAATCATCGGGTTGGCCGTATTACCTGCTGAGTTCGCCCCTTGACATCCTCGGCAGCCGCGAAGAGAATCGCGCCTCGGCGGTCTGAGCCGACCGGTCCCAGGCGTGCGCCCTGTGGCCACAGCACGATTCGAGGAGTCACGTGAACAGCTACACAAACAGCACTCCGGCCCCGCCGTTTCCGCTCGACGGGTCGTCGTACACGCTCGCCTCGGGCGACGTCGACGGGGACGGCCGGCAGGAGATCATCATCCTCAACCCCCGCCTTCCGACCCTGGGGGTGTTGTCGTATCTGCGCTACTCGGACTTCGACGCGGCGTGGCCGGACGCGTCGGCCGGCCAGATCGTCGACGCGTGGGCTGCGCCGGGATGGGTGCCAGGAGGCTGGCAGATCTACCCCAACGACCAGTATTTCGTCGGGGACCTCGATGGTGACGGATGCGACGAGATCCTGGTCTATCAATCGCTGAGCGGGTACCTCGGCGTTCTGAAGTGGGATGGCACCGAGCTGGCGGCCAAGTGGGTGAATCAATTCATCCCGACCCTGAACATCGAGCCCGGCCAATGCGGGTTCACGATGGCAGACGTCGATGGGGACGGATGTGCGGAGGCGGTGCTGTTCGATCCCGCTTCCCTCACGCTCGCCGTCCTGAAGTGGTCGGATGGAGCGATCACGGTCAAGTGGTCGGTCAAGACCGCCGTTCCGGGGGGCTTGGACCTCAGTGCCGGCGACCGGTTGGTCGCCGCCAGACTCAACGTGGTTCCCGGCGATAAGCAGGAGACGATCGTCGTCTTCAGCTCCGTCGACCTGTACCTGGTCGCGCTACGTTGGGATCTCGATCAGCAGCAACTCGCCGTGTACGGGACGCCGTCTCACAACAAGATCGCGCCTCGCTCCGGGCAAGCCTGGGGGATGGCATCGGTCGATGCCTACCTACCCGGCGACTTCGATGGCGACGGGAGTGCCGAGCTCATGGTCTACTGCGTCGGCGCCAATACCTACGGGCTGGTGGAGTGGCAGGAGGGGCAGTTCACTGTCGAGTGGTGGGTTCCGCGGTACGACGTATTTCTGACCGAGCTCTTTCAGGAGGCTTGGGCGGGCGACATCGACGGCGACGGCGTTTCAGAGCTGGTCGTGACCACACTGGCGGCGGGGCCGCAGCCAACGACGTGGATCGTGTTCAAGTGGGACGGGTCCGCGGTCGCCGTCTCCGGGATCGACGAGGTGGAAGCGCTCAGCGGTGCGCTCCAGCTCGTCGCCGACGTGGACGGAGATCGTCACGCCGAGATCGTGACGGTGTCGCCACCGTCGCAGGTCGCGTCCGTCTATCGGCTCGGCGTCACCTCTTCCAGCGCATCGGTCACGCCCTTCTGGACGGCCCAACAGACGGTGGCCGGGGTCAATCCGAGCTTTCTCGCCGCTGCGCCGGCCAACCCCTTCACTCCCTTCACCGATGATCAGGCCGTCATCTATGCGCTCATCGGGCCGAGTCTCAACCCGCCAACGACAGCGGATGTGCGCGCCCAGTACCTGAATTCGGATAACGCCACCAACTTCCAAGGCTGGGGGACCCAGATCGGCGACGCCAAGAACGCCACCCCCTGGCCGTGGTCGTGGATGACCGGCCACGCCAAGAGTGACATCGATGCGGTGTTCTCGACGCTTGCGTCCGAGCTCGGCGATGTCAACACCATCTACGAGCACTACAGCAACATGTTCAACAGCGTCCTTGACGTCAACAGTCGCCAGACCGACGATCTGATCACTGCATCAGCCTCATCAATGCGACCGTCCCGCAGCAGCAGAGCTCCACGCTCACGTACTGGATCGGTGGCCTGCTTGACGCGGTTGTCTGGGGTGCGGCCACTCTCGTCCCAGCCGAAGAGGGCTTCGCCGTCGTGTTCGGCCTTCTCGCCTCTCTCGTGGGCGCCGTATTCGATCGCCCGGAGGAGGCGGATCGCCCACCACGGTCAACATGTGGGGCTTGCAGGGCGACATCAACGACAAGTACACCGCCTCGAAGACGGCGCTATACGCGCAGGCAGCCGCAATCGTCAGTGATCCCTTGAAGATCGCGACTCTCGAGCCTCTGCTGCAGAGGGGGTGGCAGATGGACCTCAACAACGCCGCCGGCTTCCTCGTCAACGGAGAGGCGGCGAACCGGGTCTACTTCTATCGACTTCTGATCCGCTCGTCTATATGGTCGCAGCCGATGTGGGCTCTGACTACAACTACCCGACATACACCCAGGAGGGCTTCCCGACAAGCGAGACAGAGGCGCTCAACGCGCCGTCATACAGCTATTACAGCGAGCCCGCGAACAGCGGGCATAACGTCTACCTGCTGTGCGAGGGACGGTCCGCTTCAAGCCTCGATATACCTCAGTCAAGCTCTCATGACCGATCTCTTCGCCACGCTCTTGGTCAGCCGCCCCGACTTCTATCACGGCAGCTGGGATCTGCCGACCTTCAATGGCTTCACCCTTTACGAAGGGATATGACCGGGCGGCTCTCGCCGACCCGTTAACTCCCGAGCGGTGCGCGGGCGTTATGGCGGAGAAACGTGCATCGCTCCGGGTGTCGCAGGCGCTAGCTCGTGACCGTCACGTGGTCGGCGCCCAAGACCGCGCCCGCGCGGGCGGCGAGTCCGCGGTCTCCGGTCAGCAGCATTGGGTCGTCGAGGCTGAGCGCGACGGCGAGGTAGATCGCGTCATATGCCGTCAACTCGTGGCGCATGCTCCACACGCTCTCTGCGAGCGGCGCGTGCGGGTAGCAGGCGAGGCGAACCTCTGAGAGTTCGAGGGCGGCCTGCGTTGCCCGGTCGTCGCTGATATCGCTGCGGAGTGCCATGCGCCGCAGCGCGCTCAGTGTTCCGGCCACACCAGCTCGGGAGCGCGCAGCGGCTGCTCGGTGTCCGCGCCGAGCTCGCGGCCATGGCGACGCAAGGCGGGTTCGCGGCCGACCAGATAGTCGGTCAGCGTCGATGCGTCAACGACAATCACCGCGCGTCGCGGTCTGAGCGAATGACCTCCGCGCTGGACGGGCCCCGGTAGGCGCCGCGTCGGCGGATGCGCTCGGCGAGCTCCGTCACTAACGGAAGCAGCCCCGCGTCGCGGCGAAGCATCCCGCCGGCCGGTACATCAGACCGCTATGCGACAGCTGGCTGAGCCGCCGCGGGGTTGACACTCCCAGGGCATCGTCTCGGGCGACCCGATTCAGCCACGTGAGATGCTGTGAGCCTCGTGCGCTCGCTGATCGTTGTTGTCGTCGCGATATCGCTCGCGCTCGCTGCGTGCGGAGGTGGCGGCAGCCACCCGCCCGCCGCGGCGGGAGCTAATGAAATGATCGGTGGCGGGTGCTCGTCCAGCGCGTCCGGTTCGGCGAACGGGCAGACGCACACGGCACCGACAACCTGCGTGATCATCTTTGAGACCGGCGAGCAGTTCAGCTGCCCGGAGGGTGTCAAGGCGAGGACGCCAGCCGGTGTGGCGGCGACGAGTGGCTGCCGGCAAATCGCGCCGGTTCGATTTCCCGCAGCATGGAAGGTCGTGCTGCGCCAGATCGCGGCGGTCCGTGATTGCCTGCGCCACCGCAGCGATCACGTGATCGAGAACGTCGTCACGTCCGGCCTGCCGGGTGCAAGCCCGAGCGGCACTCAGTCGGACAACCCACGGCTGGTCGGTGAACTTGTCGTCGGTGGTCGAGCGCCGGCGTTCATCGGATTCACGCTCCATCCGCCGTTCAGCGGCTCGCACACACCGGCCGGCTGGCAGGTCCGGCATCATGGGAATGTCGCCGTGATCAGCCAGAACCCCGCGCTGGTTAGCAGCTGCGCGTTCACGGGCTGAGCCGCGCCGCGGCTAGTGGTACGTCGACGGTTACCCGACGGCCATTGGCCGGGCAGACCGGCGACCCGCGAGCTACCGTGTGA
>CAWCZI010000007.1:0-686313 GCA_963799995.1 uncultured Solirubrobacterales bacterium
AGTCGAAATGGCCCGCTGCCGCTTTGTGCGCTTGATCAACGAAATCATGCGGGACAAGACACTGCTCGATAATGGCAAAATGAAACGCCTTATCCTGGAGCGCGTAGACAGCAACCGTGACGAGGTTTCCGGCCGTCTTTGGCCAGTGCGTAGCCAACACCAAGCCCAAGCTATACGTCGCAATTTCGACCCATCGAAGTGTGGCGAGCGCCACGATTATCGACCGCCAAGGCTGACTCGGCCGCCCGACGGCAAGTAGGACTACCAGTAAGGCCAGCCACGCAAGCTGGTAAGCCGCTGCCTTGCCGGCGACATCCGTCCCAGCGCGTTTGGCAGGACGGGTGATCAGCCACCAAGACGGAGAACAGAGTCGTGCGGCGTAGAACAGCATCTGCGCCGCACGATCGAGGGGCGGACCGTCTGTCGCAGGCATCTTGCTAGGACGGTTAGGCCGAGGCGGCCTCGCGGCCTAGCTCGACTGGGTCGTGCGCGCAGAATAGGCGCACCTGGTCGCCATGGGCGCGGGCGAGCTCGCGCAGGCGCTCTTGGTTGGCGATCCGGGCCGTGGCATCGTCGGCCATCAGCTTCTGGAAGGCGCCCAGCCCGGCTGGGCAGGAGTGAGGCGTCTTGATTTCGTTGCGGTTGAAGTAGGCATCGCCGCAGTGCAACAGCCAGCCGTCGCCGTCGCGCACAGCGATCCCGGCGTGCCCGCGGGAGTGCCCGATGAGCGGGATCATGAGCACCTCCGGGGCGACGCCGGGGAGGACGCGGATGCTCTCGAATCCGAACCAGGCATCGCCGTCTACCTGGTGGGTGTGCCATTTCGGCCCGTGGGCGAAGTGGCACCTGGGGTAGCGGGCGCGGTCGCGCAGGCTCGGGCGCACCGCCGCCTCGTATTCGGGTGTGAAGGTGTGGACGGTCGCGTCAGGGAAGTCGGGGAGACCGCCTGCGTGATCGAGGTCGAGGTGAGTGCAAGCGATGTGGCGAACGTCCGCGGGGTCCAATCCGATCCCTCGGATGCGCTCGACGGCCGCCTCGGCGCTGTCGCCGGACGGCCGAAAGGCGGCTGAGAACGGGACGCCGAGTCGCCGGTAAGGGTGGCGAAGGTCCTCGAGCCCCATCCCGGTGTCGATGAGCACGAGTGAGTCGGCCGCCTCGATCAGAAGGCAGTGGCAGATGACCTTTGCGCCCGTCCAGCCGCCGTCACCGGAGACGAGCTTGCCGCCGTAGGGGCACATCGTCCCGCAGTTCAAGTGATGGATCTTGACGGGCACCGCCGCCAACCATCTCACAGATGGGTCACCCGTCGAGCGTTCGCTCCGGCCACGCCGTGGCCGATGTATCGGGAAGACAGGATCCGCCGGGCTTCACTCTGAGGAGCGCCGCAGCACAAACAGCCCGAAGCCAAGTGTGCTGGTGCCGCCGGGGAGTGCGCGCCGCTCACGGATCCGGCGCGCGTAGGCAGTGGTGTCCGGGGTAACGTGGCGTTCGGCGGTGGCGGTCAGGGTCTCCTCATAATGCGTCCAGTCACCCTCGGTTGCCAGTGATTCGTGAAGGATCTCAAAGCCCGCGCCCGTGATCGCCGCGCGCAGGCCCCGCAGCGCCAGAAGCCCTCGCCGTACAGGACGACCGCCCCCAGAGCCCGCAAGATCCCGAGCGCGGCAGGGAAGCCGCCGTGGACCTGGGATGACGCCACGTTGATGACCGCGTCAAACGCGCCCTGGATCTGGAGCGCGGCAGCGAACGACAGATCAGCGTGGGCGATCCGCGACGCGCTCGGCACCCGATGAGTCTGTCAGCCCCTGCCGCTCAAAAGCGATCGAGACGCTTCCCTCCGCTGTCACCGCGATCACGTCCGAACCGACCCGCGGCCTACCTCGTGGCAGCTTGCGGGTTCAGCTCTTCGAGCGCATCGCCCAGCCAACCGATGAGCTGGTTGACATCCGGCATCTGCTCGCGGTCGGCGACGATCCCGAAGTCGAGGCTGCCGCAATAACTCATGACCGTGATGTTCAGACCCATGCCATCGGTGATCACCGACACCGGGTAGTTCGCGACCAGACGAGCGCCGGCGCAGTACAGCGGGACCGGTGGACCGGGCACGTTGGAGATAACGAGGTTCCAAGTCGGGCGCCCGGGTCCGCTGGTCGCCAGGCGGAAGGTCAGTCGCGCTGCGCGCGAGAAGACCGCGGGCGGAATGAAGTTGTTGGCGTCCTGGAGCAGGTCGGCCGGCAGGGCGCGGTGGCGTTCCTTCATGCCATCCAGCGCCTCGTGCGTGCGCATGAGCCGCCGTACAGGGTCGGGCTCGTCGGTGAAGAGCGGCGCGCTCATGAGGATGATGCGATTTCCGTAGGTTCCGGCCTGCTCGTCGGTGCGCACCGAGACGGGGATCTGGGCGACGAGCGGCTCGTCGGGCAGCTCGTCGTGGGTGATCAGCCAGCGGCGGACCGAAGCTGCGCAGATCGACACCACCACGTCGTTGACGGTGCAGCCGTGCGCGTTCTTGACCGCTTTCACATCATCGAGCTTGAGCTGACCGAAGGCGAACCGCCGGTGAGCGGAGACACGCCCGTTAAAGCTCGTCTTCGGAGCGACGAGACGCTCGCGCGCGTGGACCGGGGCCTCGGCACCGGTGATCACGCGCTCGACGCGCTTGGCAACAGCGCCGACAGCACTCGCGCCCGGAAGCGCACTGAACGGCGTTTCCTGCAGATTCGGGACGGCGGCCGGTAGCGATCGCAACGCACGCAACGGGTAGCGCGGAATCCCTCGCAGTCCGCGGGCAAGCATCCCGAGTTGTCCGGGCGCCGACTCGTCGTTCCGGCTTTCCTCGGGCGGGGGAAGCTCGCGCCCGGTCGGGGCTAGGTCGAGCAGCAGGCCCATGATCTCCGCGCCGGAGAGGCCGTCGACCAGCGCGTGGTGGATCTTCGTCAGCATCGCCACGTGGCCGGAGGCCAATCCTGAGATCAGGTACAGCTCCCACAGCGGTCGTGAGCGATCAAGCGGACGCGCGATGATGCGCGCGACCTGCTCGGCGAGCTGCGCGTCGGCTCCCGGCGCTGGGAGGGCGAGCTCGCGGACGTGAAAGTCCAGGTCAAAATCGCGGTCGTCGACCCAATACGGGTAGTCGAGACCCAGCGGCACTTCCTGTATGCGCCACCGCAACGGCGGTAGCAGCGGTAACCGCTCGACGATCAGCGCCTCGATATCGGAGAGCGCGAGAGTGCCCGTCGCCCTCGTCGACGGGTCGAGGATCGCCACACTGCCGACATGTCCGCTCTGGCGCGGAGTCTCGAGAGCTAGGAATTGTGCGTCTAAGCTACTGAGCTGGCGCACAGACCGCAGGCTATCGGTCAGCCCGCGAACTCGTCCACCCTGAGCGCCAGCCCGACGCAGACGTGCCCGCGCCGCATTGCCTGGTCTGCCCGCGACCTCGTCAGCCGGGGGGCGGGCTCAGCGGCTCCGACTCGAACTCCACGCCGGACGAACCCGCGGTCGGCCAGTGCTGCTCCTCGCCCAGGAGCACAACGCGTCTCGGCAGGGCTCGGCGCCCCGATCGGAAGGCGCTGGCTTCCCCGCAGTCCGCGCCAAGCGGGGCTGGCGACCAGTGGTCCGAGAGGCGCGTCCCGACAGGGAAGCAGGGCCGACTCTGCGCGCGATCGCACGACGCGCTCCGCGCATGGCTCGCCGAACCTGCCGCGTGCACCATCCGCTTCACGATGGAGGCCGGCATGTCGGCGAGTCATGGGCGTCTCGCCAACCGGCACCGCCATCGCCCTCCCCGGAATCATGATCCTGCACCTCCGCGGGGACCGCGCGATCGAGCTCTCTCCCAAGCCGACATGCTTGGCTACCTTGTGCAGATCGGGGCAGCTCCGCCCCCGCGTGACGGCGGCCAGCAGAACACGCTCCGCCTTCCGCAGTTTGGGGGTCTTGCATGCGATGAATGCCGGGACGCGGCGCGGGTGCCGAGCAGGTCTTCGAGAGCGCTAGCGCATTAGGGGCGCTCCACAACTGCACCCCCAGTGGTCTAGTCGGCATCGCGTTATGCGATGTCAGCTGTTGGGCCGTCTTCCGAGACCGGCGTTCGTGATTCGGTCAGTGCGAACTCAGGACCGCTGGTGAGATTTCGGTGCATCTTTTTGAGTGCTAGGCGTTGTCTGCCCTTAACCGTCCCAAGCGGAATCCCCACTTTTTCGGAGATTTCGCTCTGGGTCAGCCCTTTGAAGTACGCCAGCTCGATAACCCGGCGTTGGTCGTCCGGAAGGCTGAGCAGCAGTTTGCGGGCGTGGAGGGATTCCTCGCGCTCGGCCGCCTGTTCGTCAGTGCGCTCTGCTGCTTCGAGTCGTCCGAGACGCGTGTCATCGATCGCGACGTCACGACCGTGTCGGGCTTCGCGGCGCAGCCAGTCGATGCTCCGGTTTCGCACCATCGACAAGAGCCACGTTTTGCATGTTCCCCGGCTCGTGTCGTAGCTTTGGGCGGCTCGCCATACGCCGAGAAAGGCGTCTTGGGTGGCTTCTTCGGCCGCTCTCCGGCGACCGGTGACCCGCATCGCGAGTCCGAAGACCTGGGCGCTGTGCCGGTCATAGATCGTCTCGAAGGCGAGGACGTCGCCCCTAGCGACTCGGAGAACAAGCTCGTGGTCTTCGAGCCTGGTGAGCGGCACGGTGGTCATATCCCTCACTGTACAGATTCTGTATAGCTTTTGTCAAGCTCTTGCCTAGATCCGCTAGCATCGGGTAGTGGCCGAGCATGGACGACTCCGGATTGGGGAGCTCAGCAGGCGGGTCGGGGAGAGCCCCGAGCTCCTCCGCGCGTGGGAAACCCGCTACGGGCTGGTAACACCGGAGCGAACCCCGGGCGGACTTCGTCTTTATTCCGAGCAGGACGAACGCCGCGTCCGAGCGATGCGCAAGCACATCAACGCGGGGCTCTCCGCCTCCGAGGCTGCGCGCTTGGCGAAGCTAGCCGGCGACCCAGAGCCCGAATCGGCATCGGCGACCCTAGCCGACATCGAAGCGGCACTCGAGCGCAGCTTTGACGCGCTCGATGAGTCCGCCGCCCAGGCGGCGCTCGATCGTCTCCTTGTCGCGTTCGGACTCCGACAGGCCCTTGCGGAGGTGATCCTGCCGTTCCTGCGCCGGCTCGGTGTGCGATGGGCCGCCGCCCAGGCAAGCGTTGCCCAGGAACACTTCGCGAGCAACATCATCGGCGGGCGCCTCCGCGCGCTGGCTCGGGACTGGGGACACGGCGTCGGACCGCGCGCAATCCTGGCCTGCCCACCCGGCGAGCTGCACGAGCTCGGACTGCTGTCCTTCGGCCTTGCCCTCCGCGAACACGGCTGGCGGATCACCTACCTCGGCGCCGACACTCCGCTTGATGACATCACCGCCGCGCTGGATGAACTCGCCCCCGCAATCGTCGTGCTCGCCGCGATAACCCCGCAGCGGTTCCTCGACAGCGCCGACGCGCTGACCGCTCTGACGGCGCAGATCCGAGTCGGGCTGGCCGGCGCGGGCGCTTCCGCTGCTCTGGCCAACCGGCTGGGCGCTGAGTTTCTCGCGGGCGAGCTCGTGGACGTAGCGGCTGCGCTGACGCCCTGACCGTTCCATGCGATCCTTCACACTCCGATGTACGTCTCGCTCTCTCGCCTGCGCGTTAAGGAGCACGGTGCACCAAGACTGACCGCGGCCTTCCGTGCGCGCGCACACCTGGTCGACGGCGCAGACGGCTTCATCGACCTCCAAGCTTGATCAGTCCTTGAACGCTCGGGTCGATCCGGTCGTGCGAGATTGCGTGGCTCAGCCTCGCGGTGGACTTCCATGCCTTCGTCGCCGAGTTCAAACCTTGAGATCTGGCCGCGCACGGGAGGTCGCGTGGCGAGCGTGGGCAGGATGCGCGTTTGGCGAGGAATGCGAGACGGCAGGGCCTCGGCGCGGGATGTGTACGTCAGCGTTTGCGGTGCGCCGCGAGGAATGCGCGGACGCCGGCGTCGGCGTAGCGGTTGAGCTCGGTGGGTGTCGCGGGCTCGTCGTCGCCGAGCAGCATTGCGCGGTTGAGCGGGATCGACATGACGAGCCAGTTGAAGTGCGCCGCGGCGAGGCGAGGGTCGTCGAGCTTCAGCGCGTCGTGGGACGCGAGCTGCTCGAACATGGGCGCCAGCGCGTCGATCGTGCGTCCTGGCCCTCGCTCGTAGAAGAGGCGGCCGAGCTGCGGGAAGCGACCGGATTCCCCGATGACTAGCCGGCGCAGCTGTAGAAGGCGCGGATTCATCACGGCGCGCAGCTGACGGCGGGCGAAGCGGCGCAGGTCTCGCTCGAGGTCGCCCGTGTCGCTCAGCTTGAGCACTTCGTCGGTGTTGGGGTTGGCGATCTCGTCGACCTTGGCGGTGACGATCTCCGAGAACAGACGCTCCTTGTCGGCGAAGTTCTTGTAGACCGTCTGCTTGGAGACATGCGCGAGGGCGGCGATCTCGTCCATGCTCGTGCCCAGATAGCCGTTGCTCAGGAACACCGTCGTTGCGGCTTCGATGATCGCCCTGCGCTTGCGCGCTGACCGATGCTCACCCTCGAACTCGTCTGGCCTAGGGGCTGCGCTCGCCATCGACCCGAACAATACTAGACAGTCTAGTTCTCCTTTAGTACTGTACGGTCTAGTTCTGTCGCTGGTCGAGAGGAGCGTCTCAATGTCCGAAGTCCACGTCTTGTTGAACGGTCGCGTATTCGGTGAGCAGCCGCGATGGCACCAGAACCGCCTGTGGTTCTCTGACTGGGGCACGCAGGAGGTCATCGCCGTTGATCTGCAGGGCAAGAGCGAGGTTGTCCTTCGGGGTGAGTCGTTTCCGCTTTGCGTCGACTGGCTGCCTGACGGTCGGCTATTGATGGTGTCAGCGCGTGATGGGCTGCTCTTGCGGCGCGAGCAGGATGGGTCGCTGGTGACGCACGCCGACCTCAAAGCGGCGTCTGACCCTGCGGCGGTAAACGAGCTCGTGGTTGATGCGCGCGGCAACGCGTACGTCAACGGCGGGGGCTTTGACCTGATGGCCGGCGAGCCGTTCGCGCCCGGGATCGTCGCGCTCGCCACCCCTGACGGCTCGGCTCGGATGGTCGCCGATGACTTGGGGTTTCCGAACGGCATGCTGATCATGCCCGACGATCGGACGCTGATCGTCGCCGAGTCCTACGCCAAGCGGCTCACCGCGTTTGATATTGACGCCGACGGGGGACTTTCGAACCGGCGCTTGTGGGCCGATCTCGGCGAGGGGGTCCCGGACGGCATCTGCGCTGACGCCGAGAACGCCGTCTGGTACGCGGACGTCCCTAACCAGCGGTGCGTGCGGGTCCGCGAAGGCGGCGAGGTGCTGCAAACCGTCGAGCTTGACCGCGCCTGCTTTGCGTGCGCCCTCGGTGGCCCGGACGGAGCGACACTGTTCATCGTCGCAAACCATTGGCAAGGCCCGGCCAACATGCTCCGGGGGCGCAACACCCAGGTGCTGACAACCGATGCGCCGGCGCCCGGCGGCGGCCGGCCGTAGCAATCCGAGCCCGCCGCGCGCGGGAAAAGGAGGATGAGAGATGGGGAAGGTGATCGTTATGAATGGGCTGACCCTCGACGGCGTCATGCAGTCCCCGGGCCGCCCGGACGAGGACCCGCGGGGTGGCTTTGATCACGGCGGCTGGGGAGTCCCCTACGGTGACGAAACGACGGTTGCCAGGCTGAGTGAGCGGCTGGCTGAGCTGACGGGTAGTAAACACGCCTGGCTGCTCGGCCGCTGGACCTACGAGGAACTGCTGACCCACTGGAACACCCACGGGGGGCCGTTCAAGGATTCGCTCAACAACACTCAAAAATACGTCGCCTCGGGCGACCCCGAGACGAGGCTCGAGTGGCCGAACTCGACGCTGCTGCACGGTGACGTGCCAGCCGCAGTAGCCGATCTCAAGCGGAGCTCCGAGACGCCCCTTGTGATCATGGGCAGCGGCGCGCTGATCGGCTCACTGATGAGCGCCGATCTCATCGACGCATACCTGCTGACGATCGCTCCGCTCGTGCTCGGCACCGGCCGACGCATGTTCCCCCACGGCGTTCACACGTCCCTGCATCTCACCAACAGCACGACCACCAGCAAGGGCGTGATCGTCGCGACCTACGAAACAGTTTGAACATGGCCGCCGACGAGCCAACGGTGCACGACCAGATCGCCCAAGGCCTTCAGCAGCACCCGGCCCGGAAGGGGATGCGGTTCAACATCATGGTCCGCGCTGATCGGAAGTCACGCTCCCAAGGCGCTGCTCTACAAGGACTGCGCGGTCACGGCCCTGATCGGCTTGATCTTCCTGGGCTCCTGCGTCCTGGCCCGCAAGCCGGTCGTGTTCTACATGGCCCAGCGCTACGGGACGGACGGCACCCACGACGGGATGGCGATCTTCGACACGATATGGGACGTCTCCCGAGACTTTCGCACCAGCATGTATGTCATCAGCTACCTGTGGGCGGCCTTGTTCCTCATCCAGGCTGCTGGAACCGCGCTGATCATCCGCCACACCCGCTACTCCACCGCCTACAACTACGACCAGACCCTACCCCTGGCCGCGACCGCCCTGGGCATCGTCGGCTCGATCGCGATCGGACGCCACTTCGCCAAGAAAGGCAAAGCCCGCGGCGCCACCGCCAGCGCTGTCCCGACCACTGGCTGACGGCAGCTGTATGCACCTATAGGGAACCCTTGCCGGATCGCAGCGGCGCCTCTCGCCAGGCAGTCGCGCCGGCCAAGGCGGGTGTCCCGACGCTCGCCGTGGTCCGGCAAATCGCCAGGCGCAAGGCAGTAGGCGGTGCCTGGCACCGCGCCCCGGGGGTCTTCCCTGCTGGCCGCGCGAAGGAGGGCGCGGTGCGGCGAGTCCCAAGATGCCCGTGCCGCAACGGATGGAGGGCAGGCGGTGGTGGGCACGCGCATCATTGCGTGCTGCTGCTCCACGCCTGGAGGAGCAGACCGGCCGCGACGGGCGACGTGGCTGCTCCGTCACAAATGGAGCGGTTGACCGAGGTGGCTGGCGGACCGTCGCAACTTGTCCAACTCGACACCCACGGTGCCCATGACTCGTCCAATCGTGAGAAGCGGTCGCGGTCGAATATGCCACCGACCGTGCTGCCGGTCTTCGATCAGCGGCGCGGATGGACGGCGCCGCGGAGACTGATGCTCGCCGTGCGGATCCGGACAAGGAGGCCGTGCGGTCGGTCTCGGCCGCGAGTGCTTGGTGAACGGCGGCGGACAACGCCTAGACGATGATCATGGGCTGCCGCTTCACGGCGCGCTGGGGAGGGGCTCCCGCGAGGCGTTCTACCTGCGTCGCGATTGCGCTGTAGAACGTCCGGCGGTCCGGGTCGGGCGGGGTCGCCGCAGTCCGGAAAGCTCGTCTCTCGGGTAGCGCTAGCTGCCGGGAGCTCCCTGGGCGTTCTCTACGTGAACGTGTATCTGTCAGCCGCGACGACGGCGCTGGTGCCGGCCGGCGTCACCACCTGCACGTCGACCGTCCCGGCGGCGTGCGCCGGCGTCTTGGCCGTGATCTTCGTGCTCGACACGACCACCACACCGGTCGCGGCGCTCGCACCGAACTTCACCGCCGACGCGCCCGCGAGGTTCGTTCCCGTGATCGTCACCGCCTGAGCACCCCCCGGCGGCCCGCTGCTCGGAGCCACCGAAGTGACCGCCGGCGGGCCGGGGCTCACCACGACCCCGGCCGGTTCGGTGCCCGTCGCGGCGGTCGGCGGGGTCTTCGGCGACAGCGTCCCGTTCGCCGCGACCGTGAACTGCGAAACCGTGGCGGCGCCCTGGTTGGTGACGTAGGCGCTCTTCCCGTCGGCGCTGACCGCGATCCCGTACGGGTTGGTCCCTGTCGCGACGCTCGCCGGGGTCTTCGGCGACAGCGTCCCGTCCGCCGCGACCGTGAACTGCGAAACCGTGCTGTCGTTGGAGTTGGTGACGTAGGCGCTGTTCCCGTCCGCGCTGACCACCACCGCGACCGGGCCGGAGCCTGTCGCGACGCTCGCCGGGGTCTTGGGCGACAGCGTCCCGTTCGCCGCGACCGTGAACTGCGAAACCGTGCCGCCGACCTGGTTGACGACGTACACGCTCTTCCCGTCGGCGCTCACCGCGACCGCGACCGGGAACGAGCCTGTCGCGACGCTCGCCGGGGTCTTCGGCGACAGCGTCCCGTCCGCCGCGACCGTGAACTGCGAAACCGTGCCGCTGCCCTGGTTGGTGACGTAGGCGCTCTTCCCGTCGGCGCTCACCGCAATCCCGGACGGGGTGGTGCCTGTCGCGGCGCTCGCCGGGGTCTTGGGCGACAGCGTCCCGTTCGCCGCGACCGTGAATTGCGAAACCGTGTTGCTGGCGACGTTGGTGACGTAGAGGCTGTTCCCGTCGGCGCTCACCGCGACCGCGTACGGGGTGGTGCCTGTCGCGACGCTCGCCGGGGTCTTGGGCGACAGCGTCCCGTTCGCCGCGACCGTGAACTGCGAAACCGTGTTGCCCTCCTGGTTGGTGACGTAGGCGCTCTTCCCGTCGGCGCTCACCGCGACCACGTCCGGGCCGGAGCCTGTCGCGACGCTCGCCGGGGTCTTCGGCGACAGCGTCCCGTTCGCCGCGACCGTGAACTGCGAAACCGTGTTGCTGCCGGCGTTGGCGACGTACACGCTCTGCAGATAGGTGTATTTGTCAGCCGGGATGACCGCGCTGGTGCCGGCCGACGTGAGCACCTGCACGTCGACCGTCCCGGCGGCGTGCGCGGGCGTGTTGGCCGTGATCTTGGTGCTCGACACGACCACCACACCGGTCGCGGCGCTCGCACCGAACTTCACCGCGGACGCGCCCGCGAGGTTCGTGCCCGTGATCGTCACCGCCTGAGCCCCCCACACCGGCCCGCTGCTTGGGGCCACCGAGGTGATCGCCGGCGGGCTGGGGCTGACCGCGACCGCGTCCGGCCGGGAGCCTGTCGCGACGGTCGCCGGGGTCTTGGGCGACAGCGTCCCGTTCGCCGCGACCGTGAACTGCGACACCGTGTTGTCGCCGAAGTTGGTGACGTAGGCGCTGTTCCCGTCGGCGCTCACCGCGACCCCGAACGGGTTGCTGCCCGTCGCGACGGTCGCCGGGGTCTTGGGCGACAGCGTCCCGTTCGCCGCGACCGTGAACTGCGAAACCGTGGTGCCGAAGTCGTTGGTGACGTAGGCGCTCGTTCCGTCCGCGCTCACCGCGATCCCGTTCGGGCCGTTGCCTGTCGCGACGGTCGCCGGGGTCTTGGGCGATAGCGTCCCGTCCGCCGCGACCGTGAACTGCGAAACCGTGTTGCTGTTGGAGTTGGTGACGTAGGCACTCTTCCCGTCGGCGCTGACCACAACCCCAAGCGGTAAGGCGCCTGTCGCGACGGTCGCCGGGGTCTTGGGCGACAGCGTCCCGTTCGCCGCGACCGTGTACTGCGAAACCGTGTCGCTTTGGGCGTTGGTGACGTAGGCGCTCTTCCCGTCGGCGCTCACCGCGACCACGCGCGGGTCCGAGCCCGCCGCGACGCTCGCCGGGGTCTTCGGCGACAGCGTCCCGTTCGCCGCGACCGTGAACTGCGAAACCGTGTTGCCGGCGGAGTTGGTGACG
The DNA here is from genome assembly GCA_963799995.1 of uncultured Solirubrobacterales bacterium. Classification (GTDB taxonomy): domain Bacteria; phylum Actinomycetota; class Thermoleophilia; order Solirubrobacterales; family Solirubrobacteraceae; genus Palsa-465. The sequence continues at coordinate 11,648 of CAWCZI010000007.1, forward strand.
TAGGCGCTCTTCCCGTCGGCGCTCACCACGACCGCGTACGGGAACGAGCCTGTCGCGACGCTCGCCGGGGTCTTGGCCGACAGCGTCCCGTCCGCCGCGACCGTGAACTGCGAAACCGTGCTGCTGCCCTGGTTGGTGACGTAGGCGCTCTTCCCGTCGGCGCTCACCGCGACCTTGAACGGGCCGGTGCCTGTCGCGACGCTCGCCGGGGTCTTGGGCGACAGCGTCCCGTTCGCCGCGACCGTGTACTGCGAAACCGTGTTGCTGCCGTGGTTGGTGACGTAGACGCTCTGCAGATAGGTGTATTTGTCAGCCGCGATGACCGCGCTGGTGCCGGCCGGCGTGATGACGTGCACGTCGACCGTCCCGGCGGCGTGCGCGGGCGTCTTGGCCGTGATCTTGGTGCTCGACACGACCACCACACCGGTCGCGGCGCTCGCACCGAATTTCACCGCCGACGCGCCCGCGAGGTTCGTTCCCGTGATCGTCACCGCCTGAGCACCCCCCGGCGGCCCGCTGCTTGGAGCCACCGAGGTGATCGCCGGCGGGCTGGGGCTCACCGCGACCCCGAGCGGTTCGGTGCCCGTCGCGACGGTCGCCGGGGTCTTGGGCGACAGCGTCCCGGTCGCCGCGACCGTGAACTGCGAAACCGTGTTGCCGTTGGAGTTGGTCACGTACGCGCTCTTCCCGTCCGCGCTCACCGCCACCGCGAACGGGCCGGAGCCCGTCGCCACCGTCGCCGGGGTCTTGGGCGACAGCGTCCCGTCCGCCGCGACCGTGAACTGCGAAACCGTGTTGCTGCCCTGGTTGGTCACGTACACGCTGTTCCCGTCCGCGCTGACCGCGACCACGCGCGGGTTCGAGCCCGTCGCGACGCTCGCCGGGGTCTTCGGCGACAGCGTCCCGTTCGCCGCGACCGTGAACTGCGAAACCGTGCCGCTGCCCTGGTCGACGACGTACACGCTCCTCCCGTCCGCGCTCACCACCACCGCGTTCGGGGAGGAGCCCGTCGCGACGCTCGCCGGGGTCTTCGGCGACAGCGTCCCGTTCGCCGCGACCGTGAACTGCGAAACCGTGCCGTCGTTGAAGTTGGTGACGTACGCGCTCTTCCCGTCCGCGCTCACCGCGACCGCGAACGGGTTGCTGCCCGTCGCGACGCTCGCCGGGGTCTTGGGCGACAGCGTCCCGTTCGCCGCGACCGTGAACTGCGAAACCGTGTTGCTGAAGTAATTCGTGACGTAGGCGCTCTTCCCGTCGGCGCTCAACGCGACCCCGACCGGGAACGAGCCCGTCGCGACGCTCGCCGGGGTCTTGGCCGACAGCGTCCCGTCCGCCGCGACCGTGAACTGCGAAACCGTGTTGCTGGTTTCGTTAGCGACGTAGGCGCTCCTCCCGTCGGCGCTCACCGCGACCCCGAACGGGCCCGAGCCCGTCGCGACGCTCGCCGGGGTCTTCGGCGACAGCGCCCCGTCCGCCGCGACCGTGAACTGCGAAACCGTGCCGCTGCTGTAGTTCGCGACGTACACGCTCGGCGACGCGAACGCCGCCGGACAGAACCCAAGCACCGCCAGCACCCACGCCACCGCCGCCCGCCGCCACACCCTCGCACCCATCGAGAACATCGCTGCCCCCTCTACTCAGATTGAGCCCACACTACCCCGGTTCGCGCCCACCCCGAGACACCCCTTAACACAACGCACACGCTCCCGCGGCCCCACGCACGCCGCCCCCGGGACTCACGTCACCGCCGCCGCGGGCGCCTGACGACCAGCCCGCCCGCCCCAAGACCCCGGCGTTCAGGCCACCGCCGTCAGAGAACTCGCCGAGACCTCCATCTCCCCGCTGCTCAAACGCGACTCATAGGCCAACAACACCGACTTGGGCGGCCCGTCCCCGGGGCAGTACTCGCAAACCATGAACGCCCCCGTGGTCCGCGCTGCACCAACGCAGGCCGCTCGACCAACAGCGAACCGCCTTCTCGCTCTGCAGGCAAGCAGCGGCCGTCGTGAAAACGCAGCCAACCAGCCCCCCTCGATCCTGCCGTCTTGCCGCTCACCAAGCCCTGGCCCCCGACACCACAAGCACGCTACGTCGCCGCATCCGCCCGCCAGTAACAGCAGTCAACGCAGCGCCGTCGATCCGAGCCGCTCCGGACGACAAGCAACCGATCACCACCGAGGTCCACGAACTGCTCCATCCGTGACGGAGCAGCACCTCGCCTGTCGTCGCCTGGTCGCTGGAAACGGACACGAGCAGCCGCGTGGCGCCGACCCGCGGGATACCTCGCGAACCCAAGAGCAGGGCGCGACCCCACGGGCTGCGTCCGCCCTGCTGTTCGCCAGCCTGGGGTACGGGCGTCGGGTCGGCCGGCGCGGACCGAGCCGACCCAATCGCGGTTCGACCTATCGACTTATCCGGAGGCCAGCGTTGGCGGAGATCGTCGGCGAGGGCCGCCACGCTGCTGGATTCGGCCGAGAGCGCAAGCCTTGCGATGCTGCTTGTCCTCGCCGGAGGCTTCTGCTTGTTCGTCGTGAGCGGCAGCGCAGGCGCGATGCTGCGTAATTTATGACGCTCGCTGGCCCGCGACGCCCAGCAGTTGATGCTGCTGGACGTCGGGGCTGTGAGCGGCAGCGCGCCTGGCGTTCTGCGACTGCGTCTGGGGTGTTAGTGCGCTGCGGTGAGGCTCGGTGCGGTGACCCGGCTGACGTTGTAGGTCGTGGTGCTGGTCGCTTCGGTCGGGCTGCCGCCGGTGTGTGCGAGGAGCAGAACTCCGGTCTGGCTGTCGACGGTCAGGCTCTCGACATCTTGACCGGGCCCCTGGTGCCAGGTGACCTCGACGACCGGTTGACCGTCGTAGGTCGTGTTGGTCACGGTCGTGTTGGGCATCGCGGCCGCCGCACGCAGCGCTCCGGCGCGGACCTGCGGCTTTCCGGCGCCGCCCTCGAGCGCTTCGCTGATTGAGAGCCATTCGATGCCGTCCAGGTCGCGGTCGACCGCAGCCTGAGTCCAGGTGAACGGTTTGCCCTCCGTCGTCTCGACCTGCCCAACCTTAGGCGTGGGGTGCGGGTCGGCTGCCAGGAGCTTGTCGGCGGCCTGCCCCGGGGTCAGATCTGCCGAGGCGGCCGCGGCGGCGACGACCTGACCGTTCGGCGCGGCCTGCGCGTCAGACGGCGAGGGATCGCTGGCCGCCGAACGCAACGCCGCGAACGTCTGACCGTAGTAGTAGTCACCGTTGTCCTGGAACAGGTCATAGCCGGTGAAGACCGTCGTCCCCCGACCCGGCGTGACGACGTGGGTGGATCGCCAGACCAGGGTGGCGTTACCGGGCAGCGCGGGGGTCTGAGCGGCGCGGCCCGCGACCTGCAGCAGCACGAACGACGGCCTGACGGCTTGCTGCGCGAGGCTCGCGACCGGCGTGGCCGATCCGCTGCGGTGCGGGGCCGAGCCGGCACCCAACCCGCCGGCGAGGACCACCGCACCGGCCGCGCCGGCCGCAACCGCGGTCGCGCCGATCAGCCACGGCAGCCGGCGCCCGGGCCGATCGGTGGCGGCCGACATGTGATCCACCAGCGCCATCCGCGCGCGGTCGGTCATGGCGCCGTCGGGATCGGGAACGTCTAGGCGGTGGTCGGTCACCCACGTGAACTCTTCAACGTTGGAAGGCATCAGCACAGCTCCAGGGATTCGAGATGGGCACGCACCGTGGTGCGTGCACGATTGAGACGCGACGCGACGGTCCCCTCGGGAACGTCGGTCGCGCGCGCGATCTGCTCATAGGTCAGATCAGCGAACGTGTGCAGCAGCAGCGTGTCGCGGTCAGCCGGGGACAGTCGAGCCAGCACCGAACTCAGTTCTGGGCTGAGATACTCGGCGTCCAGCCGCTCGACGATCTCATCCAGCTCGTCACCGCTGACCTCACTACCGAGCCGTGACATCGCCCGCGATCCGCGTGCCGCAGCGCGAAACCAGCGACGCAACAGGTTGGTCGCGATCCCATACAGCCACGGCGCCGCGTCGTCACGGCCGTCGTACCGCTTGCGCTCGGTGAACGCGACGCGAAACGTCTCCGCCGCAACATCCTCCCCCGCGGCAGGCCCGGCGCGCTCCACGCAATACCGATAGATCCGCGGCCAATGGCGATCAAAGATCACCCCGAACACGGCTCGGTCCTTTCGAGACGCCCGGATGACCGCGGCGTCGGTCTTGTCTTTATGCATGTCCCTTATTGCCCGATCGCCGCCAGACTCTTCACGCAACCCCCACAAGCTCTCACCACCGCCAACACCGCCTCACCCCGGCCGCCGGCCACCAACATCGCAGCGCCTAGCGACCGACGGCGAACCGCAACACGTCCGGGAAGACCCGGCCGAGCCCGAAAGTACCGACGCCAGGGACGACGGTTACCGGTGGATCCCCGCCCAGTAGTTCGGCCACGCGGCGGGCGTGAGCCGGCGGGTGCGCTTCGTCCAGTTCGCCCGTCCACAATGCGGTCGGTATCACGCCGGCGGGTGGTGGGGTGATGCCCCACGGTCTGGCTAGAAGGCGGATCTCCTCGATCGCCGCGTCGGGGTTGCCCAAGAACTCACGCATCGTGCGGAGGTTCAGCGGCGCCCCCGCCGTGGTGGCGCAAGGATGTCGCGAATCAACGGGTCGTCGAGAAACGGGCGATCGGCGGCGGGCACCTGGGCGATCGCGGAGTCCGGCAGCTTCTTGAAGGTCTGCCTCAGACCCAGGGAACTCACTGCGTGACGCCGCCAGTCATATCCGGCGCGCCTCGCCCCAATCACCGTGAAGCTACCCCCGAACAGAGGCCCAGCAACGACCCCGCACGCGACCTCTGTCGCGACCACCAGAGTCTTGCTCTGACCTGCGGACATGGGGGACACGGTATCGAGGCGCGCTCGTCGGTCAGCCCGTCAAGGCGAAGCTGTCGATGTCGCCGTCCAGCGTTCCTTGTGACTCGTATTGGCCGGTGTGGACGTTGACGACCTTGCCTACCCGGTTGATGTAGATGGTGGTCGGGAGGCCTTCCAGACCGCCGGGGAGCAGTGGTTGGAGTGCGACCTCGGTGCTCTGGTAGCTGGGGTAGCTGACCGGGTGCTGGGCGAGGAACGATTGAGCGTCGCTGGGGGAGTCGCTGGTGTCGGCGCCAAGGAACGCGACCTGGCGTCCGTAGTGCGCTGAGGCGTTGGCGAACAGGCCGAACTCCGAGCGACACGGCGTGCACCAGGATGCCCAGGCGTTGATGACGATCGGGTATCCGCGCAGGGCTTTGATGCGGGCTTGCAGCGCCGCGGTGGAGCCGAGCAGCCGACTGGCTTGCTGATGTAGGGCCGCCAGAGGCGCCGGTGAGCCGGCGAGCTCGCGTTGGGCGGCGGCGGCGGTGCTGGGGCCTGTCGGAGCGCGGGTTAGCGCGGCGCGGATCGCACGGTCCAGCGCGGTGCGGCTGAGCCATCCGGAGCTGTAGACCTGGTCATACCACAGGATGTGGCCGGTGGCGGAGGTCAGTACGAGCCAGGGTTCACCCTGGACCTCGTAGCCGTCGGCGACGCGGCCGGTCTGATCGATCGCGACGGGATAGGCCAGCGGCTGCGTCAGGCCGTGCAGGAACTGGGGAAGCGCCGCTGCCGAGGGCTCGACGCTGCCCTCGTCGACGGCGGTCAGGGACGGCAGTCCGGAGGCGTGCGCCGCGGACTGATAGCCGTCCAATGCTTGGAGTTGGCCGGCGAGGCTCGTGACCTCCTTGTCCCAGGTGGCGAAGAACAGGTACAGCCGCGGGGCGCGGCCCGGACCAATCGCCGCGGTTCCGCCGCCGGCCTTCGGCAGTGTGGCGGTCGTGGTGGGGCTGATGCCCCGGATCTGGGCGTAGGAAAGGTCGGAATCGACGTGGGGATGCGTGGGCAGCAGGCTGGCTGCCTCGCGCGCGAGGAGCTGCCCGAGCTGTCCGACGGCGGTGTAGGACTGCTGGGTCATGTACAGCTTGCGTAGCCGCCCGTGGGGGTCGATCACAAACAGCGCCGGGGTGTGAGCGATCAGCCCGCGCTGGACCTCGGCGGCGATCCCATAGGCCTTCCAGACGGCGTTGAGCTGAGACAGCGAGCCGGTGAGGAACCGCCACTGGTGTTGCATCCCGTGCAGCTGGGAGTAGCTGGAGACATCCTCGATCGAGGTTGCCTTGGGGTTGGCATCAATCCCGAGCAGCTGCACTTGCGAGCCGGCAGCGCTGAGCTCGCGCTTGGCGTCGAGCATCGCGGTCGTCGTCAGCGGACAGATGGTGGTGCACTCGGAGTCGTTAAACGCCAGGATGACCACCTTGCCCGTGAACGAGCGCAGCGACACGGGCTGACCGAACTGATCATCGAGAGTGAAACCGGGCGCGGCGCGCGCCATCGCAGTCCCCGGGTCCAAGGAGGGGTTGGTCGCCAGCGCCTGCGCCTGGCTCTGCGACGCGCCACGCCCGAGCGCAAGGAGGCCGACCGCGCCGACGGCGAGCATGGCCAGGACCGCGACGCCAGGCACCGCCCAGCGCAGCCGCCTCGCCCGTGCCCGCGAGCGCTGCCTGGCCACGCCGGCCGCGGCGAAGCCGGCCCGGCGGCGCAGCGCGAAGCGAACCGCCAGGGTCGCCACCGCGAGCAGGGCCAGGCCGACGACCACGGCGGCGATGACCGTGTCCGTCTCAGTGTTGGATGGCGTCGCGGTGGTTGCGGCGCCGGTCGCGGGCGGGGCAGATCCCGTCCCGACTGAACCGGTAGCGTGCGCAGGCGCTTCGGTTCCGGTCGCCGGACGCGCGGTGAAGGCCAGCTTGATGTGCGCGGCCTCGGCCAGCCGGGCGACCGCGGCCCCGGCGGCGTTCAACAGGCCCGCGCCGCCGGTCTTGACCGCGACGTGGGCCAGCTGGCGATATGCCGGTGCAGAGCTGTGTCCCGGCCAGTAGAAGCCGAACCCGTCGGGCATGACCACCAGCAGCCGCTGCGTGTAGGCCAGCGACAGCTCGATCCCCAGGAACCGGGCATAGGCCTGAGGCTTCTCCCACAGCTCCGTGACCGCTCCGAGGTCATCGGGGCCGGAGATGACCGCGACCCGGATCGGGAAACCGGCGCGGGCCGCTGACTGCAGCAATTCCCCGATCTGGAGCTGCTGCTTGACCGGAGCGTTGGCATCGGCGGCGATGAACAGATTCTGGGAGACCAGCACGTCGCTGCCCGGGTCACCATCGCCCCGCGCCGTCGACACCAGCGGTCCGGCGGACGCCGCGACGAGCAGCACCAGCGCGCACAGGCGGGCTCTCATGACGCGCCCGTCACGATCACCGGGTGGCTCCTTGGCGTCCGGGAAGCAGCGGGAACGAGCGCTCGGCTCGCGGGGGGATGATGTAGTTCGCGCGTTTGAGAACGAAGATGAACTCGTTGATCCCGTTGTTGACGGTGTCAGTGATCGTGGGGTTCTGCAGCTGCGCGGAAGCGGCGTTCATCGCGTTGCGGGTCTTGATGAAGTCCTCGATCGAGCGTTGGACCGAGACGAAGTGAAGCCCGGCTTGCCCACCGTCGACGGTGTTGAAATCCCGGCGGATGATCAGCGGCTTGCCGTGACGTCTCGCGCGAGCCAAGGTCTGGGAGTGTCCGATCACCCCGTATCGGTTGATCGCGTCGCCGAGCAGGTTGGGGTCGCTTTCGGCGCCGGTGATGAAGTGGTTGAGTCGCGCGGGCGTGATTTGAGGGGCGTACATGCGCGCGACTCGTTCTTTTTCGCTCAGCTCGCGGTACCAGCTGTCCAGGCGCAGACGCATGTAGCTGACCGCCATCGTCGTCCCCCCGGCGAACGGGCCGTCGGGCACGGTCACGGAGTCCTCGGTCGCCTGGTTCTTCTTGAGGTTTGACTTAAACCCCATGAACAGAGAGGCGTCTTTGGCCACCGGGTCGCCGGGTGGGATTCCGCCGACGTTCTGGTGCGCGGCCGGGAGCCCGGAGCCGACAAAGCCAGTCCGGGTTTCGCGCCAGCGCAGCGCACTGGAGATGACCAGGGGCCCGTCAGCTCCCGCCAGCGGCTCGCCGTGGACCAGCGCCGCCTCGACGTCGGCCAGGCGCCGCTCATCGTCACAGGCAAGGTGCAGGCACAGGTCGTAGTTGTCGATCGCGGGCAGCTCGAACTCCGACAGGCCCTTGGCGCGCGGGATCGGCGATGCGGACCCGCAGGACCCGCTCGAAGTAGCTCGGCCCCCACCCGGCGGTGAACAGCAGCCCGTCGGGACCCCAGCGATAACGGCGCTCTAGCGTCCGCAACGCCGCCTCCAGCAGCCGAGCCGACGCCGGCGTCGCGCCGCCCTCGACGTCGAAGAACAGCAGCCGGTCAAAGCGCGGCGCGGTCGGATTGCCATGCACGTCGCTTGCCAGCGTCGCCCCCCACGCGTGCTGGCGCGCGGGCAGGCCCGCGGGCTGGGAGCCCAGCGCGACCCGGGGCACGACCGGGGCGACCTGGCTGGAGCTGAACGCCCGGTCGACCCCCACCGCCGTTCGGCGCCCCCGGCCGCAACCGCCGCCGCGCCGAGAAAAAGACGCCGGCGGGTCAGCGACCATCGTGCGCTGTCGCGCTGGGCGCTCATGAGATCGGCTTCCAATGAAAGGTCACGTTGACGCGGTGCGGGTGCGCCCACACGTTCTCATAGTCGATTGTGAGAGTCGTTGAGCATCGTGGTCAGCGGCGCGGGCCGGTGCGTTCGCAGAGCACCTTGGCGATCGCGTCTACGTCGTCGAGCGCCCCGGTCGCAACCGCGATCACGAGGTCATAGGCCTCCTCGTTGCTGAGCGTCAGACGGTGACCGTTGATCCCCAGGAACGCGATCGTTGATGCGAGCGCGAGTCGCTTGTTCCCGTCGACAAGGGCGTGGTTTCGCGCGAGCGAGTGCAACAGCGCCGCGGCCTTGGCGAAGATGTCGGGGTAGGCGTCTTCGCCGAACGCAGATGCCCGTGGGCGTGCCAGTGCGGACTCGAGCAGACCGTAATCGCGTACGACTGGTTCGCCGCCGAGCGTTCTGGCCGCGATGTAGAGGAGCGAATCGAGGTCGAGATAGATCACTCGCCGAGCCGGCGCAGGGCCTCGGCGTAGCGCGGCAGTTCGGCGTCGAGGACCTCGTCGAGCAGTTCTCGTTGGCTCGTGCGCTCGATGTAGTCGCGCACCGCCGTCCTGGCAACATCCTGCATCGAGCGACCCTCGCGCTGCGCGCGCCGGCGCAGCGCGTCGGTCTCGTCGTCGGTTAGGCGGAGGGTCATGGCCATGCCGTAGATGGTATCACTGCTGATACCAGCAGACCTATTGTTGGGCTTTGGCGTGGGCGGCGGCGATGCGGATGAGGACGGTGGACCAGGTGCGAAACGGTCGCCAGTTCTCAGCGAGTCGGGTTAGGCGTTCGAGCGAGAGCTGTGGGTCGTCGTAGAGCTCGGCGGCGTGGCTGAGCGTTCTGGGTTCAGGGATCTCGAGCGGCGCGTCCGCGAAACCGGCTGCGCGGAGGACGATGAGGCTCGCATAGAACGGTCCGATGCCCTCGAGGGTCTGTGCGTAAATGAACGCATCTTCTGGTCCGCGGGACTTCAGCGCGTCGGCCTGTAACTCAGCGCCGGCGTCGGCGATCTTGTGTAGGCGTCGTGCCTTGGTCTGGTCCAGCCCGGGGAAGTCGGTGAGGTCACTGAGCGCGTCGGGCTGTGGGAAGGCATGAACGGTTTGACCGGCGAGGGTGAAGCTGTGGCCGAGACGTTCGCTGATCGCGGTGCGTGTCCGGGCAGCGGCCGCCGATGGCTTCCGGGCGGAGATGATCGACCACGCAGCGGCTTCATAGGGGGAGTGAAAGAGGACTGGTCGATGCCCGGGAAACCGCGTTTGCAGCTCAGCGATGACGCGATCGCGCTCGCCGACGCCCAAGAACTCGTGGCCGTCATAGTCGATGGAGATGATCCGCGCGATCTGTTTGAGTGCGAGTTCGGGATCTGCCGTTTCGGTGCTTTGCAGCTCGACGGTGATCTCCTGATCCGCGGCGGATTGGCGAAGGACCGCACCGGCGTATCCGCTGCCCCCATCAACCGGGAACGCAAGCCGCATAGCCCCGTCGAAGCGAAGCGGCTGGCCTTCAGTCGGCCCAAAGCCAAAGGTTGCGGCCGCCTCCAGCGAAAACGGTCCAACGGGAACCAGCCGCGCCGGGCGTGAGCTGGTGGTTGGACGCGGTGAAGGGGTCATCGTTCGGCAATGCGAGCGGGGTTCGCTCGCTGGAAACGTAGTGTCGCCCGCGATCTGTGTCAAGATCTTGACGTGCCGCGGATTGATATCGACGCCTCAATCGGCTACGCGTTGAAACGGACGGCCACGGCGCTGCGGACGGCGATGGAGGCCTCGCTGCGGCCCCTTGGACTGAGCGTGCCGCAATATTCATGCCTCGAGATCCTCAACGCCCGTCCCGGCATCTCAAACGCGGACCTCGCCCGAGGTGTGTTCGTCACCCGCCAGGCGATGCATCAGCTCCTCGGCGGCTTACAAGAAGCAGAGCTTGTCAGGGCCGGGGGGCGCGGGCGCGTCCAGCGCTACTCCTTGACCCCCGAAGGACAACGAATCATCACGGCCGCATCAGCGGCCGTCGCAGCGGTGGAGGAACAGATGCTGTCTGGCTTGCAGCCGTCAGAGCGGCAGCGGCTGCACAGCGACTTGGAGGGGTGCACCGCAGCGCTTACGTCAAGGTCTTGACAATTGTCAAGACCTTGACGTATGCTTGATCGCGCCAACCACCACTTTCAAGGGAGCTTCTGATGCCCGCTACTGGGCCCGATTTCATCTCGTTTCAAGTCCGTGACCTCGAAAGCTCCGCAGCTTTCTACGAGCGGTACCTCGGTCTGGTCCGCAACCCCGCAGGCCCGCCGCACGCCGTTGTCTTTGGAACCAAGCCGGTCGCATTCGCCGTCCGCGATCCGCTGCCCGGAGTCGATCTGAACGCCATCAAGCAGCCCGGGGAGGGCATCGCGGTGTGGTTGCATGCACCCGACGCGCAGCAGATCCATGACGCGCTCGCTGACGATGGAGTCACGATCGTGACCGAGCTTTTTGACGGACCGTTCGGGCGGACCTTCACATTCGCCGACCCAGACGGATACCAGATCACCCTGCACACCAAAAGCTGAAAGCTCGGTGTTACGACTCGTGATCGTCATTTGTCCAGCAGGCCGAGCTCGCGCAGGCTCTCGGCGGTCTCGACGATCGTGGTCTGTGCCGGGCGTGGTTGCCAGCCGAGCTCCTGCTTGGCCCGGTCGTTGTGGATCGTCAGCGGCGATGGGTCTTCGCCGGGCGCCTCGTTGGCTGTGACGCGTTCGCCTGCAGGCCCGAGGTGCTCGCGGAGGATCTGTGCCAGCCCCAGCCAGGTGATGGTCGGGCCGTCCGCCAACAGCAGGTAGCGCTTCCCGGCCGCGGCCGGAGTCGCCATCGCCGAGATGTGCGCGTCGGCGACGTCGCGTACGTCGACGATGCCGAAGCGCTGGCGTGGCAGCGCGGGCATCGTGCCCTCGATGATCGCCTTGAAGTAACTCAGCGTCGAGCGCAGCGATGGCACCAGCGACGGACCAGCGATGAATGTCGGGTTCACCACCACCAGTTCGGTGTCGCCACCCTCGGATTCGATGAACTCCCACGCGGCGCGCTCGGCGATCGCCTTGGAGCGCGGGTAGGGCGGCAACCCCGGCGTATCCGGGTCGGTCCAGTCCGCCTCGGTGTAGTCGCGGACCGCTTTAGGCGAGTAACCCACCGCCGCGAACGAGGAGGTCAGCACCACCCTGCGCACGCCGGCGTCTCGGGCTGCCGTCAGCACACGCACCGTACCCTGGCGGGCGGGGACGATCAGCTCGTCCGGGTCCTTGGGCTGGGCGGACGGGATCGGCGAGGCGACGTGGTGGACTTCCTCCACACCCTCAAGCGCTGCCGGCCAGCCGTCGTCGGAGGTCAGATCTGCTGCCACCAGCTCAAGGCCGGTGTCGTCCACGCCACCGCGGCGGACGGCCGCACGCACACCTGTCTCACCCTCCAGGGAGCGCACCGTCGTGCGCACCTCACGCCCATCACGCAGCAGCCCCGCGATCAACCGCGTGCCTAGATATCCAGACCCGCCTGTCACCAACACTTTGGTGCTCATACGAGGACCTCCTCCAGTCGTGGGAGCACCTTCTGTACCTGCAAGTTCGCCTTAGCCTCTTCCTCGGTGTCACCGTGATCGCGAGCATCCCAGAGCGCAGCCTTGGCGCGTAGGTACTCCAGGTGGATGCCCAGCGTCTCGATCTCAGCTTCGACCCGCTCGGCGTGCTTGAGCAGCAAATCGCGCTGTTCACCCGCCTTGGTGTTCCCAATCTCGCGATTGGCCTGGTAGGTGCGCATATCCGCGATCCCGACGCCCATCGCACGCAGACAAGCGAGCGCCTGCAAGGTGTCGACGTCGTCCTCGCGGTACCGGCGGTGTCCGCTGCTCGGATCGCGGGCGATCGGGCCTATCAGCCCGACCTGTTCGTAGTAGCGCAGCGTCGGCTCGCTCAGCCCGCTGCGCCTGGATACGTCTTGGATAGTGAGAGCTGTCATACGGGCAGCTAAACACACCTCAAGCGCTTGAAGTCAAGCCCGGAGACAAAAAGTTCCGACCTCACCTCACGGCGGGAGCAGCCGCTCCGAGAGTCGCCTATTAGCATGAGTCAGGTGTCTACGTCTGCCCCGACAAGCCACACCCTCGCGGTTCTTCGCGCGCTTGCGAGCCCGAGGCGGCTGCAGATCCTCGAGTGGCTCCGGGATCCGGTCGCGAACTTCCCGCCGCAGCGCGACGGAGACCTGATCAAGGATGGCGTCTGTGTGATCTTCATCGCCGACAAATTGGGTGTCGCCCAGCCGACCGCGACAACTCATTTGCAGACACTCGCGCGGGCAGGCCTTGTTAGCTCCAAGCGGATCGGGCAGTGGACGTTCTACAAACGCGACGAGCGCGCGATCCGCGCCTTCAAGCGCCAACTCCGCGAAGACCTGTAGATCCGACGGCGGTCTCGCACTACCGGTTGACGATCTCGGCGGCTGCGGTGAGCGGGTCGACGTTTTCTGCGTCCGCGATGCCGGCGCGGTACTCGTCGGTGTTGGTGAGTGGTGGGGTCAGGTTCCGCTCGTAGCGGACTCGCTCGGCCGCGACCATCCGAAAGCCGATCTCGTGCTCGAGCCGCTCGGCGAGCGTCCACAGGCGGCCGGCCGCCCTTGCATCCTCGTTTCGCGCGACGACGCAGGCGAGACCCGCGAGGCAGTACACCCCCACCCGCACGTCTCCCTCTTGCAGGCCGAGTGCGAGCGCCTCACGGTAGTTGCGCTCGGCGGTTGGCATATCGCCCGCGTCGAGATAGAGGTCGCCGAGGCTGTGCACCGTGGCCGCACCACTACCGAGTCCGTTTGCGCGCCGAATCTCGATGGAACGGGCGAACAGCTCGGCGGAGCGCTCGAAATCGCCGAGGTCCCGGAGAGCCTCGGCGATGTAGTGCAAGGTGCGGGCGATCCCCAGCGTGTCGTCGAGGCGCTCGTAGATCGGAAGCGCCTGCTCCGCCCATGCGAGGGCACTCTCCGGCGCGCCGGCTATGAACTCGGCGGCGCCGAGGCCAAGCAGCACCAGGGTCTGGCCGCGTTCATCGCCGGCGTCCCGGTAGAGCGTGAGCGCCTCTATCAGTGCCGCCCGCGCCTGCTCGAGGCGCTCGAGGAACACCAGCGCCTGGCCGCGCCCGGCGAGGGCCTTGGCGCGGTCTCCCGGCGACAGTGCGATCGGATCGGCCAGCGCCCGCTCGTACCACCGCTCTAATTCACGGATGCGTCCGGCCCCTAACCAGGGCCTGAAGAGGGCATCGGCGAGTGGGAGTGCGGCGGCGATGTCGTGGTCAAGCGCCCAGGCGAGCGCGAGTCCGACATTGGCGGCGTCCTGGCGCAGCCGAATCAGGTCATCGGCGCCCTCCCGGGGGCCGTCACCATCAGCGACACCGAGCGCGAAGTACCAGCGTGCGTGGCGGGCGCGAATCTCGTCGTGCTCGTCGCTTGATTCGAACAGCTCGAGTGCGTATTCGCGCGTGGTGTGCAACAGCAAGAGCCGGCCGTTGTCGGCGTGGCGCACGAGGCTCTTGTCGATGAGTGACCGCATGGCGTCGAGATCGGCGTCGCAGATCTGTTCGGCTGCCTCGAGCTCGAAGCTGCCGACGAACACGGCCAGCCGTGTGAGCAGCCGCTGCTCGGGCCGGGTGAGCAGGTCGTAGCTCCAGGCGATCGTCGCCCGCATCGTGCTGTGGCGCTTGGGGAGGTCGCGGCGCCCGCCGGCGAGGAGCGGAAGCCGCTGCTCCAGCCGGGCGAGGAGCTGCTGCTCGGAGAGAAGCTTGACCCGCGTCGCCGCAAGCTCGAGCGCGAGCGGAAGTCGATCGAGTCGCTCGCAGATCGCGTCGATCTCAGCGCCCGGCTCGTAGCCCGGCTCCACCTGCCGCGCCCGCGCGGTGAACAGCTCGATGGCGGCGTGGGGCGACAGCGGCGCCACCGGGTACTCCTGCTCGGCGGCCACCCCGAGCCGCTCCCGGCTCGTCACGATCACCCCGCAACCCGGGGCGCCCGAGAGCAGCTCGGCGACCGCGCGAGCGGCCTCGATCACATGCTCGAAGTTGTCAAGCACGAGCAACAGGGCTCGCCCGCGCAGATACATCGGCAGATCCGCGATGTCGCCGAGCGCCGCCGCGATCGCCGCTGGTACCAGCCGCGCCTCGCTGACCATGGCGAGCGGAACCCACCACACGCCGTCCGGATAGCGGTTGGCGAGACCCGCCGCGAACGCCATCCCGAGCCGGGTCTTTCCCGTCCCACCGGTTCCGGTCAGGGTGATCAGCCGGCGCGAATCAGCGAGCGTCATCAGCTCGGCAAGCTCGCGCTCGCGGCCGATGAGGGCTGTCGCCTGCACGGGCAGATGGACATGGCCCGGCGCTCGCCCGTCCGTCGTGGCGCCGGCGCCGGCGGGCGCGGCCGGCTGGCCTGGGTCGGTCTGGAGCAGCGCCCGGTCCTGAGCAAGGATCGCTTCGTGCAGTTGCCGAAGCTCGACCGAAGGCTCGATCCCCAGTTCGTCGACCAGCGCCGACCGTGCGGCACGGTAGGCGCCCAGCGCCTCCGCCTGCCGTCCGGTCCGGTACAGAGCCAGCATCAGCTGGCCCCGAAGACGCTCGCGGTACGGGTAGTCGCGCACGAGACGCTCGAGCTGGCCCAGCACCTGCGCCTCCCGGCCCAGCAGCATTTCGACCGCGATCCGCTCCTCCAGCACGGCGGCGCGCAGCTCACCGAGCCGCGCGATCTCCGCCTGCGCGAACGCGTCGTATTGAAAGTCGGCCAAGACGTCGCCACGCCACAGCTCGACGGCGCCGCTCAGCGCGGTGAGTGCCTGATCTGGTCGTCCCGCCGCCAGCAGCGATCGGCCCTCGCCGATCAGCCGCTCGCATCGCTGCACATCGAGCTCCTCGGGCCCGACTCTCAAGACGTAGCCACCGGCAGTAGTGACCAGCCGCTCCCCGTCTGGGTCTGAGTGTCCGGCGGCAAGGGCCCGGCGCAGCCGCGATACATGCACGTGCAGCCCCTTCGCGCCGCTCGCGGGCGGCTCACCCGCCCACAGCTCCTCAACCAGCTGATCGCTCGACACGACCTGGTTCGCCCGCAGCAGCAGCAAAGCAAGCACGGCTCTCGGCATCCGCCCGCCCAGGGCGAGCTCGAGCCCATCGTCACCGACTGCCTGCAGAGGACCCAGGATCCCGAAACGCATACGCCCTCGCGACCGTACCGACCCCGGTCACTCGCCGCCGACCGAACACCCCCGACGGCACCCCACCCGCGTTTGCAGTGCCCGGGCCGGGGCGTTTACCGGATTGCAAGCCGGCTGCAACCAGCGCCGATCACAGTGCCCGCACCACAACCCACACGAGGTCAGCCAGCCATGCATCCCGAACTCACCCTCATTGCCACCCAACAGCACGTCGCCGACCTGCACCGAGCCGCCGACCACGACCGCCTCGTGCACACCGCCATCACCGCCACCAGCAGCGACGCCGTCCCCGCACCCGCCACGCCGCCGCCGTGCCAGTCTCGTGCTTGTACCCTCGTGCAGAGTACGCATAGAGATCTCACTATATCTCTATAATCCTCAACACGTCTGTCCTGGAACCCCGCGAGGATCAGACCGGAGATTGCCATCCGGATGATCTCCGAGGGCTAGCCGCGGGCTTGTCTGACAGGCGCACCTGGATGCTTGGGTGGGAATGAGCGCACCACCCGGCGCTCGAAGCGCTCGCGCAGCGTGGGTGACGGAGGTTCTCTCAGTTCGGTCGCGGCGAGTAGGACTCGATCATCTCCAGGACGATCTTTGCGGCTTGGGGGCGGCTGAGCTGCATATCGAGTCGCAGTAGCTTCCACACCAGCACGTCGGTCGCGATCACGAGGGCTGTGAGCCGGCGCTCTCTGGACGCGCGCGGCAGGCCGGCGAGGAGTGGCTGGAAGACTCGGTTTGCCCAATCGCGGTGGTAGGCCCTCCCCCTGTCCATCAGGTTGCGGATGGCGGGGATGCGGTCCTCCTGGGAGAGCATGCGTAGGATCGCCGGTCCATGCGCCTCGTAGTGGTCGAACACGTTGGCGACCGCGTCGGGGAAACGACCGACTGGGGCGGCGTCTCGGCGCTCGATCTCGCGCGTACCCCACCATCTGTACGCAGCGGTGAGTAGCTCGTCTTTGGAGTGAAACCGGGCGAACAGCGTTTGTTCGGTGACGCCCGCGTCGGCGGCGATCTCGCGCAGGCGGACCTCTTCGTACGGTCGCGTGCCGAAGTGGTTCCACGCCGCGGCGAGCAGCCGTTCGCCGGTCGCGGCAGCCGCTTCAGCTCGCGCGGACATCCGGTATCGACGTGTTCGGGTAGGGAGACTTGACTCTTTCATCTTGGTAGGACTAAGATGAAGTATATGCAGATCTTCCAGACGCTCCTGGCATTCACCGGCAACGCCCCACCGCAGCTGGCGCTCACACGGGAGCTCGTCGAGCGAGGCCACGAGGTACGTGTTGCGGCCCACACTGCGGCGCAGGAGCGGATCGAGCGCACCGGGGCGGAGTTCGTCCCGATCCGCCGGTGGTGGCCCGACCTCGACATGACCAAACCGGAGACCGACCCGGTACGCGACTGGGAGGCGCGGACACCGATCGGCGCCGCGAAGCGAATGCGCGATGCGCCGATCGCTGCCCTACGGGATGCAGCACGGGAATATGTCGAACTGCTCGGTGACTGGAGCGCTGACGTAGTCGTGTTCGATTGGCTTTTCATGGGGGCCGCACTCGCCGCCGAATACGTCGGCACACCCGCGGTGGCACTCGTTCACTGCCCGTATCCAATTCCGGTTCGTGGCGCGCCTCCGCTGTTCAGCGGCCTGGGGCCGATGGCAGGTCCGTTGGGCGCTGCGCGCGATCAACTGCTCAGCGCCATGACCCGTCGCTTCTCGGCCGCCGGGCTGCCCGTACTCAACGATGTCCGCGCCGAGCACGGGCTCGCGCCGCTGAAGGATTGGAACGACCAGGTCCTCGGCGCGCGGGCGATCTACGTGATGACCGCCCCTGAGCTCGACTTCTCGAGCAAAGCCCAGCTCCCGGCGAACGTCCATTACGTCGGCCCCGCGTTTGAGCCATTCGAGACTGGGTGGGCGTCGCCGTGGCCTTCAGAGAACACCGATCCGCTGGTGCTGATCAGCTTCAGCACGAGCTACATGAACCAGCGGGCGCTCGCTCAGCGGGTCCTCGACGCCGTGGCCGGGCTGCGCGTCCGAGCGCTGCTCACGGCCGGCCCCGCGCTCGACCCCAGCCAGCTCCGGATCCCCGACAACACGCGCAGCGTGGCCTTCCTGTCGCATCGAACCGTGCTTCCACACGCAGCGCTCGTCATCACCCACGCAGGCTGGCAAACCGTCAACGCTGCCCTCGCCGACGGCGTTCCGCTCGTCTGCATTCCCGATGGTCGGGACCAACCGGATAACGCCGCCCGCGTAGTCGTCGCGCACGCCGGCGTGAGGGTCAGCAAGAAGAGCTCCCCCGAGAAGCTACGCCGTGTGATCTCGCAGGCCCTCGAGGACCAGTCGATCAGACAGGGTGCCCGCGCGATGGCCAGCGCCCTCGCCCGCAGCGACGGCGCGACCGTCATCGCCAACGAGCTCGAGCGCCTCCAGGTACACAACGCAGTGCAGTGACCCGTCGGGGGGTTTGCTCCGCCCTTAAGTCAACGGCATCATTGGGCTAACCGGCTCGCAGGATGCCGCCTCAGGACCGCGTCTGGCAGCCGAGTTGCCGCCAGCTCGGGACCGGCGTCCGCGTCTCCGAGCTCTCCGGGCTGATCCGCCGCGACGTCTCGAGTGATCGAACCGCCCCGTTGGTTCTGGCGATAAGCCTTGGCGTCGGGATAGCGAAAGGCTGTTAGAGCGCGACAAGCTGCCGTGCCGAAGAGCTGTCGGCAAGCATGCTGTCCTGACGCGGAAGAGCTCGGCGGATTCGTTGCCGCGGGTGTCGCGGTCATTCGGCTTGACGTTTGCCGATATCGGAATATGATTGGCCCATGGCACGAGCAGCGACGACGTCGGACGTCTTCAACGCGATCGCCGAGCCGCAGCGCCGCGAGATCCTGGTGCTGCTGCGGGCGGGTGAGGGGTCGGTGACCGAGCTGGCCGAGGAGCTGGGGATGACCCAGCCGGGGGCGTCCAAACACCTGCGCGTGCTCCGGGAGGTCGGACTGGTGCGGTACCGCCCGGCAGGCAAGCAACGCCTGTACGGCCTTGACGCCCGCGGGCTGCGGCCGGTTCACGAGTGGACCGGCGGGTTCGAGCGCTTCTGGAACGAGAGCTTCGCCCGGCTGGACGAGTACGTGCAGGACCTCAAGCAGGCAAGGCAGGAGGACTAGCCGATGAGCGCGACGGGACGAGGAGCGCCGGCGCAGTCCGCGACGGCCGACCGCGAGATCGTGATCTCGCGGGTCATCAGTGCCCCACGGGAGCTGGTGTTCGAGGCGTTCACTGAGGTGCGGCACCTGTCGCGGTGGTGGGGACCGGAGGGGTTCACCACCACCACGCGGGCGTTCGAGTTCCGCGTCGGCGGGGAGTGGGACTTCGTGATGCACGGACCGGACGGGACGGACTACCAGGAGTGGATCTCCTGGATCGAGATCGCCCCGCCGGAGCGGATCGAGCTGCTGCACGGTGAGTCCCGCGGCGACCCGAACGCGTTCGAGTCGGTCTTGACGTTCGCGCCCGACGGCGCGGCGACCCGGATCGAGATGCGCACGGTGTTCCCCACCAAGGCGCTGCGCGACGAGGCGGTCGAGAGATACCACGCGATCGAGGGCGGCCAGCAGACCCTGAGCAACCTGGCTGCCTACGTCTCCGAGACTGGTCGGAAGGGAGTTGAGCACTGATGGCCGGGAAGGTGTTCTTCAGCGTGTCGATGTCGCTGGACGGGTTCATCGCGCCCGGGTCCCTCGGGGACTTGATGGGGCAGCAGTGGATGGAGCTGCAGCAGTGGATATTCCCGCAGCGGTTCTTCCGGGAGAACCTGAAGCTCGGCGAGGGCGGCGAGGAAGGGCGGGAGAACGACATCGTGCGGGAGACGTTCGAGCGCACCGGCGCGAGCGTGATGGGCAAGCGGATGTTCGACGCGGGCGAGCAGATGTGGCCGGAGGAGCCGCCGTTCCACACGCCGGTCTTCGTCGTGACGCACGAGAAGCGTGACCCCTGGGAGCGGGCGGGCGGGACCACCTTCCACTTCGTCAACGACGGCATCGCGCCCGCGCTCGACCAGGCCCGCAAGGCCGCCGGCGACCGAGACGTCCGCATCGGCGGCGGCGGCGCAACGATCCTCGAGTACGTGAACGCCGGACTGATCGACGAGTTCACGATCGCGCTCTCACCCGTTCTGTTCGGCTCCGGAATCCGCCTGTTCGAGGGCGTGGACGCAGGCCGCGTGGCCCTGGAGCCGGTCCGCGCGGAGCCGACGCAGCGGGTGACCCACCTGACCTACGCAGCCCGGGAGCGGTAAATAGCAAGACCGCGGAATCGGAGCAGGACACACCCTCACCACCTGGTCAGGTCCGCGGGGTCAGTGCCCGAACGAGTGGAAGAAGGCGCGTGTCCGGGTCAGGTCGGCGGTCAGCGCGCGGCTGGTGATCCCGACCTCCTCGACGACGCCATGCCGCACCTTGAAGACGCCGTTTGCCGCGCGGCCGTTGATCAGGTACCAGGTGTTGAGCCCTACCTTGAATCCGGTCGACAGGTGAAGTCGCCGCTTCGCCGCCGCGAGCGAACTGCCAGGCTTGACGCCCCGGTAGGCGTAGAAGTGGTCGCTGGTGAGAGCAAGCACGATCCGCCCACGGACGCGGGTGCGCTGGGCGCGCGGGAGCTTGGCCAGGAGCTTCGCCGACGGGTAGCCCGCTCGAAGCCCGCCGCCGGACAGGCAATAGAAGTCGAAGTAGGTCCGGCCCCGCGTCGAGTAGCGGCTGAACGTCGTCCGCGCCGCGCGGCGGGTCTCGCCCAGCTTGAGTTGGCCGAGCGCGGTACCGAGCAGCCGACCGGCGGGACTGACGCACGTTGTCGGCGCTGGCACGCCCAGCGGGTCGGGCCAGATGTTGGTGTCGAGCTTCAGGACGTAGAACCCGGAGGTGCCGTCGGTGTACCAGACCTCGTGCTGCGCGGGGTCAAACGCCGGCTTTGACATCGCGAAGTCACTCGCCTCGGCGCCGTTCTCGTCCGCCACCTTGGGCGGGGAGACGTAGTAGGCGACCTCGTAAGGATGAAGCGGGTTCTGAATGTTGAAGATCCGCAGCCCCGAGTCGATGAACGAGCACGCGACGATCTCCGGATCAACCTCTCGCGGGATCGCGCAGTAGTGCGCGGCGTAGCTCTGGACGGGGCTGAGCGCCCCTGGGTCGCTTTCCGCCGCCGCGCGGGCCGCGGGCTCGTCGATCGCCAGCCGCATGTCGGAAGCCACGAACGGGTGGGCGGGGTCGGCGATATCGACGATCCGCGCCGCGCCGACCGTGTCGGCCGGCTGCGGATTACGCATGCTGTAGCCGTACTCGTCGAACTCCAGCAGGTAGGGGTGGCCGTCGATCGTCATCGGCGCCGAGCTCTGGGGAATCGAGGACGGGTTGTAGGCCAGCCGGCTGATCTCGGTGACCTTCGGGTTGGGTACGCGGTCCTGGATCTGGCTGACGTTGAACGTGTCGAGCTCGTCGGCGGACGGCATCTGCATGTAGGCGGTGTCGCCGTCATCGCTGATCGAGAGGCCGTGGACGGTGAGGGCGCCCTGCCAGATCGGGTGCGGGTGCTTCGGATCAGAGACGTCGATCGCGGTGATCGAGGGAAGCGCCGTGCTCGTCGCCCAGAACGTGTTTCCGTCGGGGGAGAACGCGCCCTCGTGGCCGAAGCGGGCGATCAGACCGGTGTAGTCGAGGACCGGGTGGCGGCAGTCCTGGGCGAGCGAGTAGATCGAGACATCGCCGGGGTACGTCGCCGGATTGCCGGACACGGCGGCGAGCAGGCCGCGGTTGGCGTTCAGCGACAGCGACTCGTGCGGCGAGAGCATCGGGATCGAGGTCAGCGTCGCCGTCTGAACCGGATGGGCGGGATCGGACATGTCGAGTACCGCGACCCCGAGCGATGGCTTGACCTGGGCGATGTTGATCGCGTTTGTCGGGAACAAGAGCGCGGTGTCGTAATAGGCGCAGAGGTGGCCCTCGGGGTCCTGGTAGGCGAACACCTTGAAACCGCCCGACGTGCCCTGGTGAGCGACTTCGGTGAGATTGCACGTCCACCCCTTCGCGGCGGCGGGCGAGTTGGTCGCCGCCGCGGGCACGCGGCCGTCCGGATATCCGGTGAGCGGGTGAGACCCGGGCCCGCATTGAGCGGTCGGCGTGGCAACGTCGGGCGGGTCGGGGGGGTCAAGGAGCGGCGTCTGGGCGACCGTCTGACCGCTTCCAAGCCCGATCGCGAGCAGGTCTCCGCCCGGGGGGAGGTTCGACTGGCCGGAGGCCATGGCGGAATCGAGGGCGACGATGCCCGCGGAACCGGCGAGCGCCAATGCGAGGACAAACAGTGAGGCCTGCAGCCAGCCGACCGCTCGGCGCCACGCCACGAGTCGTCGGAACGGCTTCATCGCCCGGCCTTCTCTCCCACGGGACCGGAAACTAGGCAGTTAGGCAATGACTGTCAAGTCCTGATTCGCCGCGACTGCCGCGTCGAGGTCATACGCGTCCAGGCCCTTGACTTTGCCCCACAAAGTCCGCTAGGGTTTGCATCACAAACTCTAGTTGGGAGACAGGACTATGACTACACACATCGGACCGTCATCCGGAACCCCCGAGGAGGGCAGGATGGAACCCCGCGAGGCGGCGCGTCTGCTGACACAGACGCAGGCGGACGCTCGGCGCGCGCTGGATTTCCGGGCGCCGTGGGTGTCGCTGGTGGCGGCGGTCGTGGCTCTGGCCGGCTTCGGATTCGTGTGGCTAAACGTCCGCAATCAGCACCCCTTCACCGGCCCAAGCGCCGCGTCGCTGGTGTTCTTCTACGGGCTGATCGCACTCCGGATCGCCACCGTCATCTATGCCTACGCGCGAGCGCGGACCGGCATCAGCGGCCACTCCGTAAAGGTCCAGCGCGACGAGGCCATTGTCATGAGCGGGGTCCTGCTTGTCTGCTATCTGGCGCTGATCGGGATGGCGAACAGCGGCTCACACCACGGTGCGGGCTTCTACTGGTCGCTTTTCCTGAACGGAACCCTGATCGCGCTCGCCGCCGTCTGGGCCGGGCGCTGCGCGATCCACAAGCGCTGGCACGAAGTCGCGCTCACCGTTGCGGTCGCGCTGATCGCTGCACTCGCCGCAATTGCCGGCCCTCGAGGCATGTGGCTCGTCAACGGTGTGGGGCTCTGCGTGCTGCTGCTGGGGAACGCGGCGATCGGCACGTGGCAGCGGCGCGCGACTCGGACACACACGGTGCGGACGGGCGCATGACCGCCGAGGCGCTCGACCCGCTGATTCATGCCCCGGCGCGACTCCAGATCATGGCGGCGCTGGCCACCTTGCCCGACGGCGACCAGCTGTCGTTCAAACGCCTCCAGGACATGATCGAGCTAACGCCGGGCAACCTGATCACGCACCTCCGCAAGCTCGAAGAGGCCGGCTACCTCACGACCAGCAAAACCGGCAGCGGACCCGCCTCCCGGACCTCGGTCGCGCTGACCCCCGAAGGGCGCCACGCCCTCGAGATCTACGCCACGACGCTGCAGGGACTGCTGAACGGAGTCTCAGCAGCCCCCGCCGCCTCGGGCTCGCATCTCGACCGCCACGGTGCTGGTCCGGGCTAATCCGACGCGAGGCGGTGGCGGTTACCGCAGTGGATCGCACCCTAAGCCGAAGTCTGCACAAGCTCACAGCGCGCCTTGACCGGGCCGCTGATGAGTTCCTGCGGACCGGGGCCGGCATCTCCTACGCACGGTTCCTCGCTCTGTACATGGTCGGTTCGCAAGGAGCGCACACTCAGCGCGCTCTGGCCGAGCGGCTGGGGGTGAGCGAGCCGTCAGTCAGTCGCATGGTGCGAGTGCTCGGCGAGGCTGGATGGCTGGAGACCTTTCCGGACCCCGGCGGCGGCAACCGCCATCAGCTGAGGCTGACAGCGACCGGCGAAGCGTTGGTGCAGGGATGGGGAGGACAGCTCGAAGAACGCCTCGCAACTCTCCTTGAGGCCGCGGGCGTGCCGTACCGAATCTACCTCACCAACACAGAGCGGCTGCTCGCCGCGCTGGACCCCCACGTGCCCACCGTTCTGTCAGTGGCATCCGGGGCACGCACCTTCGGGAGAGCCCGAGGCCCTCGCCGCGGGATGCGCGCTCGCGCTTGCGCCACGATGCCGCCGTCGTCGAGGCCGAGATCCGCCGCTTGCGATCCACAGCCCGCCGGGCTCGCCCGGCGGTTGTCGCCCCTCAGGACGATGCCTGAGCCCGGCGCGATGCCGTCGGCACCGGCGCGCGAAGCGTCAACGCGGACGCGGCGGCCCAGCGGCCAGGGGCAGGACCTGAAGCCGATCGCGCGCTCGTTCCAGAGCGTCGCGCTCAAGGAACCCGCATGTCGCTGCGGTCTGTGGGGCCGCAGCCACGCCGACTTCTGGAGCTGGTCGCGATGAGCGAGGAGTTTGGCGTCGAGGCCGTCTAGAGCGGTGCGGCGCGCATCGGGGCTGGTCCCCGCGAAGCTCTTGCGCGCGTGCGCGCATGTCTCGGAGTTCAGCCGGCGGATCTCCGCGGAGCAGCCAGGTCCGATCCTTGCGGCGCACCAGCTCGTCGCGTTTGGAGAGAGCGGAGAGGTGCACGGATGCGGAAGGACGCTGGCTGCCGATCAGCGCGGCTACGTCACCGTGGGTGAGTCTGAGCGGCACGATGGTCCCCTCCTTGATGACGTGGCCAAACCGGTCTGCAAGATGCCAGAACAGGACGAGCAGCCGGAGCTCGATGTGCTGGAGACTGTGAATGCCGACGTCAAGCGCCAGCGCGTGGGAGCGCTCGACAGTGCGCTGGATGATCGCGTGGATGAGGGCCGGCCAGCGCGCACCGACAGTCGCCAGACGCTCGTCGAGCAACCCGAGTCTGACCGGCTCATCACCCTCCAGTTGACCTCGAACGGCAGCGGGGCGTAGCGTCCGAAATGATCCCACGGTCGCAGAATGGACCCAAGTCCTACCAGTTCCCCGCAGCGGCGCTCGGCCACCTGCACCTAACGGATCAGCAGCCCGTCGAGCACGACCACCCCGAGCAGGTCGCTGCTCCCAACGCTCCACGGAATGTGAAGCCCGCGATCGAGCTCGGCGAGTTCGGTGACCGCGTAGCGGCGGGCGTGCGCAAAGTCATCCGGCGATAGGCGCGCACCGAGGTCCGGATCCTGATCTAGGAGCCGCAACCGGCGAGCGGGTGTCGGATCCTTCACGCGGGCTCATCCATCTGACTTCTGCTCGGGGTAGTCGTGGCCGGGGACGGTGCCGACGGGAGGGTCGTGTGGCGGGGTGGCGTTCTCTGCTGTCTGAAGGATACGAGCTTCGCCTTCGGTTCCTCGTGTGACGATCGTGCCCTGCCAGCTGCGCAGCGGGTGGGCTTCGGAGCGTTTGAGGGCTCGCGCTCCGCTGCGGGTGATGAAGAAGACGATGATCGGCAGCACCCAGACGCCGCCGCGCCAGAAGTCGATCATCGTCGAGTAGGGGATGTGCAGGCGGAAGAACAGCCGGTCGGTTGAGCCGACAGCGAAGATGATCACCACCCAGCTGAGAAAGGCCGCGCCGATGGCGGTTCGGGTCGGTCGGTCGCGCGGTCGGTCGAGCAGGTCGTGGCGGCGGCGATCGCCGGTGAAGCGGCGCTCGAGCGCCGGCCAGGCGTAGAGCACGCCGAACACCACCAACGGGAACAGAGCCCCGCCCCAGAAGGGGTTGGGCACCACAGTGTGGCCGGCGATCACCGGCTCGAAGTTGGGCATCAGGCGCAGCGCCCCGATCAGCCAGCCGATGTACCAGTCCGGCTGGGCACCGTTCTCGGACAGGTAGGGGTGGTATGGCCCCCACTGCCAAACCGGGTTGATCTGGACCAGCCCGCCGATGAGGAAGAGGACCGCGGCGACCGCGAGCAGCAGGCCGATCGAACGCAGGGCGTAGGCCGGCCAGGTCGGAGTTCCGACCACGTTTCGTTCCTTGCGTCCCGGGCCGGGGAACTGCGAGTGGTGCTGGCGCATGATCATGGCCAGGTGGACGGCGATCAGGATGCCCAACGCAGCGGGGATCAGCAGCACGTGCACGATCTCGAGCCGGGAGAAGAAGCTGGCCGTGCCCGGGAACTGACCACCCCAGACGGTGGAGGCGAGTTGACCGCCGACGAAGGGAATCGAGAGGGCGACCCCATAGCCGATCGCCAGCCCCATGCCCGACAGCAGGTCGTCGACCAGCGAGTAGCCGGCGAAACCCTCGAGGATCGCCAACAGCAACATGGTCAGGCCGATGTAGTAGTTGATGTCGCGCGGTTTGCGGTACGCGCCGGTGAAGAAGATGCGCACGAGGTGCAACACGATCGAGGCGATGAACACGTCCGCGGCCCAGTGGTGGACCTGGCGAATGAGCAGCCCGGCGGGCACGTTGAAGGTGATGTCCAGCACCGACCGGTAGGCCTCTGACATCTCCTGGCCCTGCAGCAGCGGATAGGAGCCGTGGTAGACGACCTGATGCGCGGACGGGATGTAGAAGAGGGTCAGGAAGATCCCGGTGGCAACCAGCACCAGGAACGCGTACAGGGCGATCTCCCCGAGCAGGAATGACCAGTGGTCGGGAAAGACGTAGCGCAGCAGGTACTTGTAGACGGGCGCGCCGCCGAGGCGCTGCTCGGTGTAGCGCAGGCCGCGTTCGAAGCGGCGGTGCACGATGCGTCGGATCAGGCTCACGTTCGTCGCACGCCCCACCACGACGGGCCGATGTCCTGGTCGAACTCACCCGCCGCGCGGAGGTTGCCGTCGGTGTCGATCATCACCGGCAGCTGGGGCAGCGAGCGACCGGCAGGGCCGAAGATCACCGTTCCGCCGTCACCGGGCGTGAAGGTCGAGTAGTGGCACGGGCAGGTGAAGGCCGGCGCGTCGTTGGTGGTCGACTCGTCGAGTGGATAGCGGTAGAGGTTGATCGCGCACGCCGCGTGCGGGCAGATCTTGGAGTAGGCCATGATCCCCTGCGGCGCCCAGTTGCGCCGGGCCGCCGGCAGGTGGATCATCGACTCGGGCAGACGGATGACAAGCAGCCCGGCGCCGAGGCTGTCGGGGTTCTCCCCCTGCGGGAGCGCGGTGTAGAACGATCCGAGCTGGATGTCGGACGCGGCGTAGACGCTGCCCTGGTCATCAACGAATCGGATCCCGCGCCGCCAGGGTGAATCGCGCACCGATCCGGCGGGCGGTCCGAGTGAGGCCAGCGGTGCAGCCGCCGCGCCGAGCACCGCTGCTCCAGCCAGCCCACTGGCGCCGGTGAGCAGCAGGCGGCGTGAGATGCCCTCGCCTCCCGCCTCGAAGATCTCCAGGACCTCCTTGGCCGCCGGCTCGTCGAGGAGCTCATCGCGCGGCTCGACGCTGTTCTCCTGGGGGACGACGAGTTTGCCCGCGACGATCGCCGCCGCGGCGAGAAACGCCAGCGCCAGCCCCATGGCCAGGCCCAGCAGCTGCGTGTTGGTCTGCACGACGATGTAAATGGCGATGAACGCGAACGCGCAGCCGGCGCCCAGCACGAGCAGCGCCGCGACAAGATTCTCCGCCTGGCGATTGCTTGGGACCGTCCGCTCCGAGGGGTCATCGCTGCCCGCGGCATCCGGTCCGCCCTGCGGCTGGACGGGCGGATGATCCTCCGAGGATCTGCGGCGCAGGCTGCGAAACGCCGTGAGCACGGCGATCACCGCACTGAGGGCCCGGGCCACCCGGGAACCGGGGGGCGTGCCGTCGGGGCGGGGGCTGTCGGTCATGTCATCTCCCTCGTCATTCGGTACTCATCCGCTCGCCGATCAGCCGAGCCACGAGCACGAGCGCGGCCAGCGCGATGAACCAGGCCACCATGCCCTCCGGGATCGGCCCGATGTTGTCGATGCCCCAGCCTCCGAGGTTGGACGGGTGCCGGGTCCAGAGCACGTAGCGGGCCAGCGAGTCAAGCGCGTGCTGGTTGATCTGTTTGGCATCGAAATGGGGCATCAGGTACGGCCCCGTCCGTATCGCCTCGGCGACCTGCAGCGCCGTCGCGCTCTGCAGGTCCGGGACATAGGCCCCGAGCACCAGGCCGCCCCGGCCCACGAGCTGGTGACAACCGGCGCAGTTCGCCACGAACTGGTGAAAGCCGGTGGCGAGACTGCCTCGGGCCGGATCGGCGGCCGGCGCCGGCGGGCCGCCCCCGACCTTGACGACGAAGGCGATCAGCGCGTTGATGTCGGCCCGGCCGTACGCGGGTGGGTTGCGCTCGGGCTGATCGCGGGGATTGTCGAGCGGCATTCGTCCGGTCGACAGGTAGAAGTCGACCGGACCGGCCCCGACGCCGATCAGCGAGGGCGCAACCCCCGGCATCCCCTGCAACAGGGTGCCGTGACACGCCGAGCAGCCGTTCTCATACAGGGACAACCCCCGGTCGACGAGCTGCGGGGAGGTCGGAAAGCTGGTCGTCGGATCCCCGGGGCCGGGAGGTTCAGGCGATTTCGCCGGAGCGTTGGGGAGCGTCGTCGGAGCCCCACCCTGGTCCTTGAGCGGGCCTGGTGCGGCGGTCAGGACGGGAAGCGCCGACGATGTCTGCGGCGCCCCGACCGCCCCCGAGGACGCCGGCCCGCCGGCCAGGTTGACCAGCAGGACCGAGATCAGGGTCAACGCCGCGCCGGCCCGCAGCCACCGGGGCGTGCGTCCTCGCCGCGTCAGCCATCGCATGAACAGTCGTCGCGCGGCGGCGGTCATGACCCGTGCCTCCGGTACTGGGCGGCGGCCTGCTCGCTGATCTGCATCCGACGCTCCTCGGCGACCAGCGCCGCCATGGCCTGCCACAGGCCGGCCGCAATCATCAGGGCGCTGCCGAGCACCCACATGATCGCGCCCGCCTGCTGCTGGTCGCTGATAGCCGAGAGGCCGAGCGTCCGCGCGGCGGAGGCGTAGGGCTGATAGAGCACGGTGGCGTCGCGGTACAGGTAGGCGCCGATCAACGTCATCGGTGCCATCGCCACGATCACGTAGATCAACCGCCCCAGCCCATTGAGGCGATGGGAAACCACGGGGTCACCGTCCAGCACCGGCCACCAGAGCAGTAGCCCGGCGGCCAGATACAGGCTGTGCTCCAGTTCGTGCAGGGTGCCGTCGCTCAGCGTGGCGTCGTAGAAACCGGGCAGGTGCGTGGCGAGCACAACGACGGAGAAGACGCCCAGGCAGGTCAACGGGCGGGCCCGAGCCGAGAGTCGCGCGAACCACCGCGCGAGGACGGGACGGCGATCTCTGGGGGTGACGCGCAGCAGCAGCAGCGCGGGACGGCCGCCGAGCAGCAGCAGGGGTGCCAGTTCGAGCAGCAGCAGGTGCTGAACCATGTGAGCCGACAGCCTCCGCTCTCCCCACGGATCGATGCCTGACTGAAGCGCGACGACGACGGCGCCGACTCCGCCGATGAAGCTCGCTGTGCGCCATCGCGGCCAGGACCGGATGCCGCGCGCGGCGGTCAGGTACGCGCAGGCGGCGAGGGCGGCGATCACGTCGACGTTCCAGGTCGGCTGCCAGTCGCGCCACAGCAGGGACACGAGGTTCACCGCTTCGCCTCCGAACGCCAGCGATCACGGGCCCGGCGCTCGGCGGAGCGCTCCTGGATGATCCGCGCGGCCGCCAGCGCCATCAGCCCGCCCCCGAAGTAGATCGGGAAGTGACCGAAGGCAAAGCCGAACACGACGGACGCCACGCCGACCGCGAACAGCACCGAGCCGTAACTGGCCGAGGGCACGGCCTGCGGCTCATCGGCCCGCGACGGCGGCCCGCGACGCAACGCGTCTCGCGGGCGCGCCAGCGTGAGCCCGGTCACCCACGCCACGACCGTCGCCACCGCGAAGCCAAAGCTCGCGACCTGGATCAGGTCACCGGTCCACACCCAGTTCAGGGCGAGCAGCACGACGAGCACGGTTCCCCAGACCAGCACCGGGATCGCACCCCCTCTCATGCCGTCGTCGCCTCGAGCTCGCGATCCTCGGCCTGCTCGCGGAGGTCCAGCAGGGGCGCGTAGGAGATGATCGGAGGCAGCGGAACCTCGAAGTTCAGCGGCGGCGGGGGTGAGCTCGTCCACCACTCCAGCGAATGCCCCTGCCACGGATCGTGGCCCGACGGCTCGCGGCGGCGAAGCGATACCCACACGTTGGCGAGGAACACGAGCACGCCGACGGCGATCACCACCGAGCCGATCGATTCGATCAGGTTCAGCGTTCCCCAGGCTGGGTGCTGGGGATAGCGGGAGATACGACGCGGCATACCCTCGGCGCCGACGATGAACATCGGGAAGAACGTCATGTTGGTGCCGATCACCATCAACCCCCACTGGATCTTGCCCAGCCGCTCTCGCAGCAGAGACCCGGTGAGCTTGGGGAACCAGTGGTAGACGCCAGCGAAGAACCCGAAGATGCTGCCCGCGAACAGGGTGTAGTGGAAGTGGGCGACGACGAAGTAGGTGTCGTTGGCGGCGTAGTCGAGCACGGGTGAGGCGGTAAAGATCCCGCTCACGCCGCCGATCAGGAACTGGACGAAGAACGCTAGGCCGAAGAGCATCGAGCTGCGCATCACCAGCGCCCCGCCGATCAGGGTGCCGATCATGTCGAAGTATTCGATCCCCGCCGGCACGATCAGCAGCGTCGATGTGAAGGCGAAGAATTCGTTGAAGGACCCGCCGGTGATGAACATGTGGTGCGCCCAGACGCTCATCGACAGCGCGGCGAAGGCCATCATCGAGGCCACGAACGCGCGGTAGCCGAACCACCGCTTGTGGGAGCTGGTGGCGATCGCCTCGGCCGCGCAGCCCAGGTAGGGGAAGAACATGACGTACACGACGGGGTGGCCGAAGAACCAGAAGAGATCCTGGTAGTCGATGATCCCGTTGAACCCCGAGTAGATGTGCGCGGCGGTGGTCCGATCGATGTAGAGCAGGATCATCGCCACGATCAGCACCGGAAACGAGCCGACCACCATCAGGACCGAGACCAGCGCGGTCCACGTGAATGGCGGCATCCGCAGCAGCGCCATCCCGGGCGCGCGGTGGCGCGCGATCGTGGCCAGCACGCACGCCGCCATGACGAACATCCCGGCCACGGCCAGGATCACCCCCAGCACCCAGAGATCCTGACCGACGCCGGGGGTGTACGGCGACTCGGACAGGGGCACGTAGGAGAACCAGCCGTCACGGCCGGCCCCGCCGGCGGTGAGCCAACCCGATTGCATGACCAGCCCGCCCAGGAGCCAGATCCAGAAACCGGCCAGCGCCGCGCGGCCGCCGGCGACCGAGAGCGCCCCGATCTGCAGCGGCACCAGGTACATCGCCAGAGCGATGGCCATCGGCGTCACAAACAGGTAGATCATCGTCGACCCGTGCATGGTGAAGAGCTCGGTATAGGTCTGATCGGAGACGATGTGGTTGTTGGGTTGGGAGATCTGCGCTCGCATCAGCAACGCCAGCAGGCCGGCGATCAGGAAGAAGGCCAGCGAGCAGAGGGCGAGGTTCAGACCGATGCGCTTGTGATCGGTGCTGGTCAGCGCACCGATCCACCCGCCCGAATGCGAGGTCACCGGTGGTGCGGGCCCGACGGTCATGTTCCCCCGCTCTGCCTCGAGCGCACCCAGCTCGCGAACGCCGCCGGGCTGACGGCTCTCGCGTCGAACACCATCTCGGAATGGCGCAGTCCGCAGAAGACCGCGCACTGGCCCGAGAACGTGCCCGCACGCGTGAAGGTCAGCACCTGGCTCTGCACCGAGCCGGGGATCGCATCGTGCTTGTACTCGAGCTCGGGGATGTACAGCGCGTGGATCACGTCGATCGAGGTCAGGTTGAAGCGAATCGCCTCGTTGATAGGCACCACCAGAGGCTGCGTGCCAACGGTGCCGCTGCGCTGCACGATCCCGTACTGCGGATAGGAGAACTCCCACTCCCACCGCGCGGCGGTGACGTTGACGGTCAGACTCGGTCGCTCGCGGTTGGCGACGGTGTCGACACGATGCTCGTGGGTGAAGGTCAGGTACATGAGGAAGGCCGAGATCACCACGAGCAGGACCGCGTACCCCGCCTCCACCGGCCGATTGTCATGCCAGCGCGCGGGGTGTTCCCGATGGCGGAAACGCAGCACCGCGCCGAGCACGAGCAGAAGGACGATCACGAAGACGGCCGCCGCGATCGGCACATAGACCGAGAACAACGACCAGTACTCGTGACGCGTGCTGATCAGGGCGGCCACTCTCGCTCCCATTGACATCACGTAGGTGATCAGGCCAAGCGCGTGAACGTGCGGGTCCGACGGGTCGCCCTCAGCGGATCGGCAGCGGACCGGGGTCGTCTCATCGGGCGTACCCCGTGGGGCGTCCGCCGCGTTGCGAGACACGATCCCGCTGGGGCCCGACGGTGGCGCTCGCATCCTGCGCCGAGGCGACCCCGGCCGCGAAGATCCCCCAGCGCGCGCACAGCCCACCCGCGAGGACCGCCAGCCCGCCGGCAACCGCAGGCAAACGGCGTCCGCGGCTCGTGACGACCGCGGCGGCGCCCGCGCCGGTCAGCACCTTGGCGGCCCGCAACAGCTGCCCGGGCCGCCCCTGACGGTAGGCGGCACCAACCCGTTCGCTCAGGCGGCGCTCGAGTACTCCAGTGATGACGAGTTCGGCGGCGGCGCCGCCGACGGTCAAGCGCCGGGCCGTGGCGGCGCTGCGGGGCGGGGTGAGCGCGGTGGCCAGGCCACCGGCGGTGGCCAGCGAGCTGGCCGCGAACGCATATGGCAGTTCGCCGCGGGCGTCGTGCCAGGCCGGCACCGCAGTGTTGGCGATGAGCGTGGCGGTATAGGTCGATAGGCCCGGTCCGAGCAGCAGTCCGGCGACCTGGCCGGCGCGCCCGAGACGCGGCAGCAGGTCCGTGAACTCCCGGGCGGCCCCCAGGGTCACCGCCGCCCCGAAGCCGCTGAGGATCCAAGAGCCGACGCTCATCGGAGAGGTGACCTTGAACACGCGCAGCATGTTGAAGAAGCGCATCGGCCTGCCCAGGTCCTTGATCAGCAGCACCGGGCTGATCAGCGCGCCGGCCAGCGCCGCCCCCTGGGCTCGCCGGGCGAGCTCATCGTTGCCGCCCAGGCTGGCCACGAGCGCCAGCGGAGCCGACGCGCCGGCCACCCCTCCGACCCAGAAATACAGCGGGATCTCCTTGGACCACACCGGCTTGGCGATCACAGGCTGCCCGTAGTAGGACCGCGGCTCGGCGGGCGGCACCATCGACCGCTCGGCGCCGCGCCGCCTGCGCGGCGCGACTCCGGAGACCGTCGTCTGACCCTGGGTCGGAGCCGACCCGGCAGGCCCGCTCATCGGCGCCCGCTCACGGACGCGGCCACGACGCCCGCCAGCACTGCCGTCGCGGCCAGGCCGGTCGTGCGCCACAGGCCGGGGAGGTCCCGCGTGGTGGCGACCGGATCGGGAGGCAGTCCGTAGACCTCGGGTTCGTCGAGCAGCAGGAAGAACGCCCCGGCGCCGCCGACTCCGTCGTCGGGATCACCGAGGTACAGCGACGCGCCCGTCTCCCCGGCCTCGATCACCATTTCCAGACGATTCTGTGCCGTCTCTCTGAGCTGCTCGAGCGGACCGAACTGGATCGAGTCAGTCGGGCAGGCCTGAGCGCAGGCCGGCTCCTCGTCGGCCTTGAGCCGGTCGTAGCACATCGTGCACTTCCAGACCCGCCCATCGTCCTTGCGCTGGTCCAGCACGCCGAACGGGCAGGCCGGGACGCAGTAGCCGCAGCCGTTGCAGACATCCTCCTGAACGACGACGGTGCCGAATTCGGTGCGAAACAGCGCCCCGGTCGGACAGACGTCCAGGCACGCCGCGTGTGTGCAGTGCTTGCAGACGTCAGAGGACATCAGCCAGCGGAAATCGCCCATGTCCTCGGTCGGCATCCCGACCCGCTCAGCGAGGTTCTGCAGGGCCGCGTGTTGGACGAGGTCATCCGGCGCGCCCTCGGAGATGTCCAGCGGACGTCGCTGCTCGATGAATGCGACATGACGCCAGGTGTCGGCGCCCAGGCCCCCGGTGTTGTCCATCGACATGCCGAGCTGGTGCAGACCAGCCTCAGGCACGCCGTTCCATTCCTTGCACGCGACCTCGCAGGCTTTGCAGCCGATGCACACGCTCGTATCGGTGAAGAAGCCCATCCGGGGTTTGGCCTCGTTGCCGTAGCTGCCCGGCCACACGGTCGTCGCCAGCTTTGGTGTGCTCATCCGTCCGCTCCCTCCGGGCCGGTTGCCTGGTCGCGATAGTGCTGCACGAACTCCAGCAGCGCCTGGCCACGGGGCCGGCGTCCCGGGCGCACATCACACGTCGATGACTTGAACTCGGAGATGTGCACGTTTGAGTCGAGCACCAGCGGCAGCAGATCGTTCGCCGAGTCCCCGGTCGACAGGCCGTTGGTCCCCCAGTGATAGGGGATCCCGACCTGATGGACGGTCCGCCCTTCCACCCTCAGCGGGATCATCCGGTCGGTCACCATCACCCGCGCCTCGATCGCGGTGCGCATCGTCACGACCGTCGCCCAGCCGTTGTGCTCAAGCCCGCGCTCGGCGGCAAGCTCCGGAGAGACCTCGATGAAGGGTTCGGGAGCCAGTTCGGAGAGGTACGGCGTAAAGCGCGACATGCCCCCAGCCGTGTGATGCTCGGCGATCCGGTACGTCGAGAACGCGTACGGGAACAGCGCCGCGCCGCGCGCGCCGGGGACCGGGTTGTAGAGGTTGTCCTCCCGGTCGAAGGTCTGACGGGTGGGGCTGGCCCGGCGACCGTAGAGCGGGTTGCCCGATGGGGACTCATGCGGCTCGTAATGGGTCGGCAACGGCCCGTCGGTCAAGCCGGAGGGGGCGAATAGCCAGCCCTTGCCGTCGGGCTGCATGATGAACGGCTCATCGCCGCGCAGGGCGTCCTCGGCCTGCGCTCCGTCGGGGGGAACGTAGCTCGGGGGCTTGTCGGCCTTGAAGTCAGGGACGTCGTGTCCGGTCCAGGTGCCGCTCTTCTCATCCCACCATACGTATGCCTTGCGTTCTGACCACGGCTTGCCGTCAGGGTCGGCGGAGGCGCGGTTGTAGATGATTCGGCGATTCATCGGCCACGCCCACGCCCATTGCGCGGCCACCCAGTCCTGCTCTTGCCCGGGCTTGCGCCGGTTGGCCTT
The DNA here is from genome assembly GCA_963799995.1 of uncultured Solirubrobacterales bacterium. Lineage (GTDB taxonomy): Bacteria > Actinomycetota > Thermoleophilia > Solirubrobacterales > Solirubrobacteraceae > Palsa-465. Next base: position 46,657 of record CAWCZI010000007.1, read on the forward strand.
GTTCTCCTCGTCCCCGTAGACCCCGCAGTAGATCCAGCAGCCGCTCGCGGTCGAGCCGTCGGCCTTCAGGGACGTATAGCCGCTCAGTGCCTTGCCATCGGCAACCGTGAACCCGGAGATCTCCCGCAGCACAGCCTCGGCGTCGGGTTCGGCCGTCGGACCGCTCTCGGGCAGATCCCAGGTCAGGTCGAGGATCGCGCGGTCCCGGGGTTCGGTCGAGCCCGCCAGTTTCTCGCGGATCCGTTTGCCCAGGTGGTACATGAAGTGCAGCTCTGAGCGGCAGTCGCCGGGCGGCTCGATCGCCTTGTTGTGCCACTGCAGCAGCCGCTGGGTGTTGGTGAACGACCCATCCTTCTCGGTGTGCGCCGCCGCCGGCATGAAGAAGATCTCGGTTGCAATCTCCTCGGTCTTCAGCTCGCCGGTCTCGATCTCCGGCCCGTCCTTCCACCACGTCGCGGACTCGATCATCTGAAAGTCACGGACGACGATCCACTTCGCCTCGGCCATGGCCAGACGGTGCAACTTGGCGTTCGCCGAGCCGACCGCCGGATTCTCGCCCAGGACGAGCATCCCCTCGACCTCGCCGTCACGCATCTTGGTGATCATCGGATAGATCGAGTGATCGCCGTCGATCCGCGGCATCAGGTCGAACAGGTAGTCGTTCGCCTCGCTCGCCGCCTCCCCGTACCACGCCTTGAGCAGGCTCTTGATGTACGCGTCGGTGTGGCCCCAGTAACCGCCGGGCGACGTGTTGTTCTCGATGTAATCCTCCAGCGTCGCGTCAGCCGACGCATGCGGCATCGGCAGGTACCCAGGCAGGATGTTGTAGAGCGTCGGAATGTCGGTTGAGCCCTGGATCGACGCGTGCCCGCGCAGGGCCAGGATCCCGCCGCCGGGGCGGCCCATGTTCCCGAGCAGCAGCTGCAGGATCGACGCCGCACGGACGTACTGCACGCCCGTGGTCCGGTGCGTCCAACCCACCGAGTACACAAACGCGGTCGTGCGCTCACGCCCGGAGTTCTCACAGATCGTCTGCGCGACCGCCGTGAACACATCCCGCGGGACGCCGCACACCTCCTCGACCATCTCCGGCGTGTAGCGCGCGAAGTGGCGCTTGAGCACCTGAAAGACGCAGCGGGGATGCTCCAACGTCTCGTCGAGCTGCGGCGGCTCCCCGCCCGTCATGTGCGCGCCATGCGCGCCGTGGGACTGTTCGCCCGTGGCCGTCTGCTCGCGCTTGCCGGCAGCTGAGGGAACCTCCATCCCCTCATAGCGCCAAGAGGAGACGTCATAGGTCGCCTCCTGCTCGTCAAATCCGGAGAACACGCCGTCGAGATCTTCAGCGTCGATGAACTCATCGGTCAGGATGGTCGCCGCGTTGGTGTACTTGACCACGTACTCACGGAACTCGCTGCCCGTCTGCAGAACGTGGTTGATGATCGCCCCCAGCCAGACCACGTCGGTGCCTGTCCGGACCGGGACATGCACGTCAGCGATCGCGCTGGTGCGGCTGAAGCGCGGATCGACGTGGATGATCTTCGCCCCCCGCTTGCGCGCCTCGACCACCCACTGAAAGCCGACCGGGTGGCACTCGGCCATATTGGAGCCTTCGATCACGATGCAATCGGCGTTCTGCAGGTCCTGCAGAAATGTGGTGGCGCCACCGCGCCCGAACGATGTCCCCAGACCGGGGACGGTGCTGGAGTGTCATATCCGCGCCTGGTTCTCGATCGACACCGCTCCCGCCGCGGTGAACAGCTTCTTGATCAGATAGTTCTCCTCGTTGTCGAGGGTCGCGCCGCCGAGCGAACAAAAGCCGAGGGTGCGGTTGAGCTTGTTGCCGTCGCCGTCGACGTCCTCCCACGTGCGCGCGCGGGTGTCCAAGATGCGGTCAGCGATCATGTCCAGCGCCTGATCGAGGTCAAGGTCCTCCCAGTCGGTGCCGTGCGGACGGCGGTAGCGGACCTTGGTCTCGCGCGTGGGGCTGGTGATCATGCTGAGGGTCGAGGACCCGCGCGGGCACAGACGCCCGCGAGAGATCGGGCTGTCCTTATCGCCCTCGACCTGAACGACCTTCTCGTCCTTGACGTAGATCGACTGGCCGCATCCCACCGCGCAGAACGGGCACACGGACTTCACCACCCGATCCGCGGTCGCGGTGCGCGGTCGCAGCTCCTCGGAGCGCTTTGATTGCGCGGCCCGGCCACGCGCAGTCGGGTCCCCGGCAAGCTGCCGGAGAAGTGGGGGCCGACGCATTGTCGGCCTTATACCCGTGCGTCCAAACGAGACAAAACCGGTCTGTCGTACGTCATACACATTGGACGCTGCGAGTTCTCCACCGGCCGCTGGGCCGGCTCCGGTAATGCGCTGCGGTGAGCGGGACGGCGCCGAGCGCGGTGATGACGACTACCGGCCGACACGCCTCGCCAACCCGGCTCCGAGGAGCGCGAACGTGCTGGCCGAGGCGGCGTTGAGGGCGGCAAGGCGAGGATGGTGGCGGGTCTTGACCAGCGCGAGCGCGCTAGCCGCGTGGATGGCATCGACCACGGCCCCCGTACGGACCACGGGGGGTGAGGTCCACCGCCATAGGATCGCGGCCTCGATCAAGTGTCGGACTCCGAGCACGCGTGCGTACATCGCGATGTTGTCGCCCGCCGACTGGCTCCCGGCGGCAGCGCCGAGGAGCGGGAGCGGTCGCGTCAGCAGTGCGGCCCCCACCAGGGCCCGCGCGCCGATCACCGCCATAGAAGACCGGCTATGTGTGGGGAGGGCCGAGGTGTCGTCGGGTCGGGCCATGGTTTCACTCCAGTCGGTCGGTTCATGTCGTTTCGCGGACGCCAGGCTCGGTGATAAGGCGCCTGCGATCGCTGCCCGCACCATCGCGGATGGCCGCGGCGGCTCGGCCGCGGCGGAAGGTGGGCAGCACCGCCTGCTCACGTTGGCCCTCGAGCTCGAACGCCAGCGCGGCGTAGACCGCCAGCGCGGTCACGAGCAAGCCGAGCAGGCCGGCGGCGCGCTCCCAGCCGGCGACGTCGCTCAGCTGGTAGACCCCCGCGGCCGCGAACCGCGTTGCGGCCGCGGCGAAGATCGCGCCCGGCAGCGGTTTGCCGGAGGCAATCGCAGCCGCCGCCGAGCCAAGAGTGCCGCTCGCGGCGAGCAGCAGCAGCCCCAGTGCGCCACTTGTGGTGCCGGGCCGGGCGGCGATGTGGATCAGACCGATGGCCAGCCAGCTGGTGGCCAGAACGCCGACTGCGGCTCCCGTCGCTCCGTCGCGCGCCAGGTAGCTGAAGATGCAGGCCAGCAGCTGCAGCACGAACGGTACGGCGATCAGAATCAGCCCGGCCTGGAAGGTCTGACCCGCCGGCGTCCAGTGCAGCTCGACGCCGCTCTGCACGAGAGAGGCGATCGCCAGCCCGGACATCCCCAGGGTGAGCGGTGAGCCGAGGGGCCGCAGGGAGATCTGTGGGGCCGGCTGCTCGCCGAGGCCACTCATACCGAACTTCCCCGGCTCAGCTACGCCCGCGGACGGCGGCAGCGCCGGCCAGAGCGGTCGCGCCGACGCCCGAGAGGACGGCGCGGCGGTGCATCGAGAGCCACGTGACCGGGTCCTTGCCGTAGGCCTTGTCGTCGAAGGGGCCGTGCGCGCCCTGATCCTCGTCGGCGTCCCGGGGCTGCCCGACGTTGGAGCCGAGGCGCGGCAGGTTCGTGTCGGTCTGTTGTCCGCTGACACCGGTCCGGGCCAGGTAGAAGTCGGCGACCTTGGGCGCGAGGCGCTCGCCGAGGATCGTGTACGCGGTGGATACGCCGATCCACATGTTTCGCCGGGGATGCTCGGCGAGGAACACAATGCCCTTGGCCGGCAACTCGGGCTGGAAGACGGGGGCGACGGGCATCGGATGCTTGGGCATCTTGTTGAGGTTCCAGTTGAACTGCGGCGTGTTGAGCCCTGGCAGCTGGATCATGCACACCTTGACCTTGCTCTTCTCGTGCATGAGCTCGGTGATGATCGACTCCGTGAAGCCCTTGACGGCGTGCTTGGCGCCGCAGTAGGCGGACTGCAGCGGAATCGAGCGATATGACATCGCCGAACCGACGTTGATGATCACTCCGCGATCGCGCGGTCGCATCCGAGCCAGTGCGGCGCGGGTGCCGTTGACCTGACCCAGGTAGGTGATGTCGGTCATGGTCTTGTACTCCTCCGGGCTGGTGTCCCAGAAGAAGGCCAAGGACCCCACGAACGCCACGTTGACCCAAACGTCGATCTTGCCCAGCTCGGTCTCGACGCGGCTCGCCGCGGCGTCGACGGCCTCGTGGTCGGCGACATCGGTGATGATCCCGATCGCCTGGCCGCCGGCATCCCGGGCGTCTCTGACGGCGCCGTCCAGGCCCGCTTGGCCGCGCGCGAGCACGGCCACGTCGTACCCCCGTTTGGCGAACTCTCGTACGGTCGCGCGCCCCACCCCGGCGGTCCCCCCCGTGACGACCGCCACCTTACGGCCACTCGATGCTGTCATGTCCACGCTCCAGTCGGTGACGCTCGGTCACCCGTTGTCGTTCTTGGTACTTCAGGCGTACCCGACGAGCGGCGAGGGAGTCAGCTGACGGGCCGGCCGGTATGACCGAATACAAACCGCGCCGCGCCGGCCGGAGCCGGTCGTTGGTCAGGCACGCACCGCGTGCCGGCGCGCCTCGGCGTATGTGACGGCGGCATTGATGAGCGCCAGGTGCGTCAGCGCTTGGGGGAAGTTCCCTAGCATCTCGCGGCCGTCGGCCGCCATCTCTTCGGAGTACAGCCCGACGTCGTTGGCAAGCCCGACCAGTTCGTCCATCATCCCCTGCGCTTCGTCCAGACGCTCCAGCCGGACGAGCGCGTGGACCATCCAGAACGCGCAGGCCAGGAAGGTCCCCTCGGTGTCGGACATGCCGGAATAGCGGTACAACAGCGGCCCGGCGCCGAGGCGCTCATGCAGCCGATCGACGGTCTGGTGCAGGCGTTGACGGTCGCTCGGCTCGTAGTCCATGAACACCCCGACGAGAACGCCGGCATCGAGCTCTTCACTATCGGCTGATCGCGCGTAGGCGCCCAGGTTCGCAGACCAGCAACGCTCCTCGATAAACGCATGGATGCGGGACGCCGCCTCTCGCCACCGGTCGGAGTGGCCCGTGGGGAGCCGGCCCGTGCCGGCCAGCTTCATCGCGCGGTCAAGCGCGATCCAGCATTGCATCTTGGACGCCGTGTAATGGCGTCTGGCGCCGAGCTCCCAGATCCCCGAATCGCGCTCGACCCATGCCTCGCAGACATAATTGGCGATCCCGGCCAGCCGCATCTGCGTGTGCTCGTCGAACGTGTTGCCGCGGTCGGAGTAGAGCGTCGCGGCCTGGAACAAGTCGCCGTAGTTGCCGAGCTGGCGCTGGTCGACGGCGCCATTGCCTCGCAGCACTGGACGAGAGCCTCGGTAGCCGGCCACGTCCAGGGATTCCTGACCGATGTTCGCAGTCCCGTCCAGCCGGTAGAAGGGATGAAGCCGGGGGTGATGTTCGGCGGACGCGGCCATCACCCAATTGAGATAACGCCCGGCCGCCTCGGCGTCACCGAGACGCATCAGCGCATCGATGGCGAACGAAGAATCTCGCAGCCAGCTGAAGCGATAATCCCAGTTGCGAGAGCCGCCAAGCCTTTCTGGTAGGCCGGTGGTGGGCGCGGCGACGATGGCTCCCGTCGGAGCGTGCACAAGCAGCCTGAGCACCAGCCCGCTGCGCGCGACGGCGTCTCGCCAGGGGCCCTTGTACGGACTTGTGCGAGTCCAGTCCTGCCACTGGTGGATCGTCTCTTCGAGTCGATCCTCGAGCTCAGCTCGCGTCGCCGAGGGCAGTGAACCATCTGCTATCGAGATCGCGCTCGCGACCAGCAGCGCAACGTCGCCAGCCGCGAGCGTGAAGCGCGCGCAGATGGCATCCTCGGACACCTGCGGGAGACCGGCATCCCACGTCTGCAGGACGATCGCAGCGCCGTCTCGCGCGGCGACGATCCCTTGCGGTCGGTGGTCGATGAGAGCGGGCCGACGCGTGTGATCGAAGCGGGGAGCGACGCGCCATGCCATGGGCACCTCGCCGTTCACCGCTTCGACGCGGCGGACGAGCTCACGGACCGGGCGATCGTCACGCTGAAGCACCAGCGCGTCGGTCAAGCGAACCGAACCGTCGGTGGTCTGGAACACCGTCTCGAGCACGTTCGTGTCTGGTAGATAGCGTCGACTCACTTCGTACGGTGCCACGGGTGCGAGAGCGAATTGTCCGCCGCGATCCGCGTCGACCAGGGCGCCGAATACGAACGGCCCGTCGAAGCTCGGCAGGCATAGCCAGTCCACCGAGCCATCGATCCCGACGAGCGCCGCTGTATGGCCGTCACCGATCACGGCGTAATCCCGGATCGGGAGGTAGCCGTCGACCCGGGCGGGACGACCGGATGCAAAGCTGATCGGATCGGCGCTCACGTGCGCTGTGGCCCGCTCAAATCCCATCCCGAACTCCTTCGTGGTTTTAACGATGCGTATCGGTCATGAGCCGCGGTGATGACTTGCGTTGCCGTCCGAACGGCTCAAGGGGCGCGTACCCGTCCGCCGCTCGCCCCCACCGCAGACCCCGGTACGACGGCCGTGCGATGTCATTGCTCGTACGGTCTGGGGGCGTGAGGCTCTGGCCGCAGTGAGAGCTTTGCTCGACGCCCGAGGTGAGGTTTAGACGCTGCGTACAGCGAGTAGCTTTAAGCGGTGCACACGAACCCCGGCGCGGAGCGCCCTACTGGCCGGGTTCGAGTCCTTGACGAGGATCCAGAGCTCGGCGCCGAGCTCTCGCCACAGGATTTTCAACAGGCTCGCACGTACTTGGTCGCCGACGTGGCCACCATTGGCGTCGGCGTTCACGACGCCGGCCAGATCGGCTCGCCGCAGCTCCTCGGATTACTCGTCCTCGATGGGTTGCTGATTCGCGGTGTGCAGGTGGCCGGTCGGCGCTGCGGGGAACTCGTGGGCCCAGGGAGCGTTTTGCGCCCGTGGGATCATTTCGGCCAATTTTCACCGATGCCGTTCGAGGTGAGCTGGCGCATTGTCACGCCGGTCAGACTGGCACTGCTCGATCCGCGCCTCGTCACGGTGTCGGCGCGCTGGCCGACGCTGATGCACAACCTATTCCGGCGTGCGGTTGAGCGGTCGCACGCTCTCGCCCTCAACGTCGCGGTCCATTGTCTGCAGCACGTGGAGCTGCGGCTGTTGGTGCTGCTGTGGCATCTCGCGGAGCGTTTTGGTCGCGTCACCCCTGCGGGAACCGTCCTGCCGCTGAAGCTGACGCACGGGGATCTGGCCGAGCTGGTCGGCAGTCAGCGCCCTTCGGTATCCGCTCGGCTGTCCGCCCTGAATGCTGCACGGCAGGTCACGCGCCTGCCAGATCGGACGTGGCTGCTGCTGGGCGAACCGCCAGGCGACCTGCAGGACATGCGGATCCGCGCCGCTGCAGCGGCGCCCGAGCACGAGCTCCCGATCAGTCAGAACCCTTAGCCGCACGTCTGCGTTATCGCGCGCCGCACTGTTCGCCGGATTACCGCTCGCCTCCCGGTTTCGCAACTCGCTGAAGACCGATCTGCAGCAGCAGGCGGCGTGTCGGACAGGCTGCTCCCTCGTCGCCGACTGGGACTGAGCCGGCGACTGCTGCTTCGGTGTGTCCTCGGGCCAGCGCAGCAGTCAGACATCTCGGTCAGTCGAGATCGCGCTCGATGATGAGTTGCGCGACCTCGGCGAGGTCTGCGCCGATGATGTCGGGTGCGGCGCCGAGCGGGGAGAGGACCATTCCGGGGCGCGCCACGAAAGCGGCTCGGGCGCCGGCTGCCAGCGCGCCCGACACGTCCCAGGCGTGGGCGGCGACGAGGCGCACCTCACCAAGCGCGACACCGCAATCTTCGGCGACGTGTCGGTAGGCGGACGCTGCCGGCTTGAGCGCCCGTACCGTGTCGCCCGAGAGCGCGACCTCAAACAGCTCGTGCAGGCCGGCATAGGTGAGCTGGTCGTTGGCGACCTCGGCGGTGGAATTGGTGAGCGCGACGAGCCGCAGCGAGGTGCCGGCAAGTCTGCGCAGCGTCTCGGTGACCTCCGGATGCGGCGGGAGGGTTCGCATGCGGTCGACCGTCTCGGCAATTGTCGCGTCGTCAAACTCGATCCCCTCGCGCTCGCCGAGCATCTGCAGCGCCGCCCGCTGAGCAGTCGTGAAGTCGACGTACTGGCCGGTGAGCCCGCCGACCAACGACAGCTGCAGCATCTGCGAGAACCACTGGGCGCGCATCCCGGTGGAGCCGAACAGCGCCTCGAAATGAGGGTCGAGGGCACGCAGGTCTAGCAGCGTCTCGTTGACGTCAAAGGCGATCACGGTCGTCACGGGCACCTCCGGGTAGTCGATGAGGGCAGGCGGGCCGTCCCCTCAACGTTCCCGTACCACGCGGCTTGCGGCGCGAAACACGATCGTCGACGCTCGACGCCTGGATTGTCCCCGCTGCGGCACTGTCGCCGGCGCTGCTGCTCTCGACCAGGATGAGCAGTCGCAGTCTGTGGGGTCGTACGCGCCGCGCGACGAAAGCAGGGCTACACCGTCGTAATCCTCAGCGACGTGCTGTTCGCCACGAGCGCGACACGGCCTTTGGGCGCGGCGAGCGCCTCGCTCGCCGCGCAAAGCGCGTCTGGGCCGTCGGACGCGCGCAGACTCGCAATCGAATTTTGCGGGTCTCCGGGGCTGTCCGGTAACCGCCGGGTGGTGGCTTCCCTGCATTCAGCAAAACGGGGTACTCCGAGTCGGTGGTCTCGCTACCGGACACCCCGACGGCGCCGGCGGTTGTGCTCGTGGCGACGAGCAGGTCGATCGTCACCCTGTTTGCGAGGCCCTCCTTTTCCGACATCACAGGCATCGCTCAGGCAGGTGTTCGCTGCCGGAGCGTGCGAAGGGCAGCGGTCCCGCCGAGACTGCCGCTCGGGCGACGAAGCAGAAGCGGCGCCGGACGGCCGCTGCCGGCGGGGCACGTGCGCTGATACGTTCCAAGCATGCATTTGGAGCCGACGGATGACAGTGCTCGCCTGCTGTTCCAGCGCGGCATTGATGGTCCGGTCTTGATGTTGAATTTGTTGCGCTTTCGGGAGAGGGCGGACTATTCGGAGTCTCCAGAGCTCGCCCCGCCTCAGCCGATCTCGGGCCGCGAGGCCTACGACCGATACGTGCGTCACACGATTCCCTTTCTTGAGGAATCTGGTGGTTCGGTTGCGCTATTCGCGGCCGGCGGTCATTACTTCGTCGGGCCGGCTGGGGAGCGGTGGGATCTGGCGATGCTGATTCAGCAGGCAAGCGTCTCCGATTTCTTCGCATTTGTCTCGAACACGGCTTATCTGGCGGGGGTCGGCCACCGCACCGCGGCGCTAGAAGACTCACGGCTCCTTCCGCTGGTCGACCAGCCGCTCCCCTAAACCCCGCGAGATTGATCACCGCTCTGGCTCGCGTCGACGCCAAGAGCGGTCGATCACGAACGACGAGGCGCGCACCCAGAGCGCTCCACCGGGGAGGTCGAGCACGGGCGGCGGACCTAGTCAGCGTCATTTCGCGACGGGCTCTTGAAGGGCGTCGCGATGTTGGCTCGGGGGCTTCTGCTTTGATCGGGAAGGAGGCTGTTGCAGCCTGCTCTCAGGTTCTGTCAAGCTCGCGGGTCGTGAGACGTATCGGGCTATTGGGTGGTATGAGCTGGGAGTCCTCGGCGGAGTACTACCGGCTGATCAACGAGGCGACCCGGGAGCGGCTGGGTGGTCTGCATTCCGCGGATTGCGTTTTGCGGTCGGTCGACTTCGCGGAGATCGAAGAGCTGCAACGGGCGGGCGCGTGGGGCGAGGCAGGCGATCGGCTGGCGGCCGAAGCGCGTTCGCTTGAAGTCGCGGGCAGCGAGCTGCTAGTGCTGTGCACCAACACGATGCACAAGGTGGCTGAGGTGATCACGGCTGCTACTGGGGTCCCGCTGGTGCACATCGCGGATGCCACGGCTGACGCAGTACGGACTGCGGGGCTGTCAAGTATCGGGTTGCTTGCCACGGCGTACACGATGGAGCAGGACTTCTACGTCGGGCGGTTGCGCGATCTGCACGGGCTCGACGTTGTGGTGCCCGATCGGGACGAGCGGCGGCTCGTCCATCAGGTGATCTATGACGAGCTCTGCCTGGGCGTCATCAACGACGCCTCTCGCGAGGCCTACCGAGCTGTGATCGCGAACCTCGTCGAGCATGGTGCTGAGGGCGTTCTGCTCGGCTGCACCGAGGTCGGTCTGCTTATCGGTCCCGATGACGTGGAGGTGCCGGTGTTCGACACCACCATCATTCACGCGCAGCGAGCGGTGGAACTTGCCCTCGCGCCCGAAGCGGCGGTTAGCTCAACGGACCAGAGTTGCGTGACCCGCCGATCTGGCTGCACCGCTTGACGCTCGCACCGCGGTGGGTACCCGCGAAGGTGATCGCCGCGTCCCGCACTACGACCCTCGGGATGTCTGGTCTGAGCCGGCAGATCGGCCAGGGCACGGTCACCGAAGTTGCCTACCAGCTTGGGCGGGGATGTGGATCTCGACCATCCGCTCGATGTACTCGTCTTCGGTCGGCCACGAGAACGTATGGATGCCGTCGCTGAGCGCGACACGGCGGTGGAGTCCGGCCGAAGAGGCAGGAGGCTCTAGCGAACACGTCTACGTCATCGGGCAGGCAACGGACGATGATCGCGAGAAATCGTTGAAGGAATCGACGGGCTTGGCCCTCATCGACGGGACCGTCGCGAACGGGGGACGGGTACGCCATCGCGGATCCGGGATATGGAACGAACGCCGGAACATCCCTCCGCGCTCACGCGCGAAGCGAAAGTAGCCGTAGACCCGCAGCGCATTCACCGGTTCTGTCAAGTCAGCGATCGGCGGATCATGCAGTGTTGATGGCGAAATCGACCCGCCCATTGCGATCTCGCTCGTTGAGGATCTGGAGCCTCTGGTTCGTTTCACGGAAGCCGGGGACCGCGGGGCGGTTGGATCCGGCTGTCCCATCGCTCGTAGTAGGGGCGCACGCCGAAGACCTTTGCCACCGCCGCCAGCGCTGGGAGGAGGAGGTTCTGCAGCCAGATCGGTGGTGAGGTGGCTCGGCTCTCGTGGCGGAAGTGCCAGACCGTCGCACCGAGCTGGAGCGGATTCTTCGGCGCCCCCCGGGACGTGGTCTTGCCCTCAGAGCCGAGGCCACCGAAGGCCTCGAACATCTCCTTGGTGTGCAGCGCCGGCCGAAGCTCGACCATGCCTTCGATCGCGACCGATCCGGGGTTCCACTCCGCGTGAGGCACGCCGAGGGGCACGACGAGCGTCTCGCCAGGGCCGGCCACGCGGTGCTCACCGGCGACGGTGAAATGCGCTTCGCCGACCGTGATCGTGAACCGCTCCTCCTGGTGGGGGTGCAAATGCTCGGTGATCGACCCGCCGGGGGCACTGCGCCAGTTGAAACGAACGACATCCTCGGCGCCGTCCTGCGCGGTGGCCGTGACCGTGATCGACTCGCCGGTGGCCGGGTTGGAGAACTCCCGAAACTCAGCGGTCGCGGTATCTGTGGGGGGCATGGTTCAGGTCTTTTCGTTGGCGTGGGTGGTGGAGCCGTTCTGGCTGCGATACCACTCGACTGTCGCGGTGATCGCGGTCGCGAGCGGCGTGCCCGCGCTTCCGAACGTGGACTCGTACTTGGTCGTGTCGAGCACGAACGGACTCGTCGAACTCGTAGGACATCTCGACCAGCTCCCGAAGCAACGGGTTGAACAGGCCGAGAGCGCGCACGGCCAGCTTGGGCAGGTTGCGGACGCCGACCGGGTGCCCGACATCGCCGGCCAGCAGGTCGAGAAGCTGGCGGGTCGTGACCGTCTCGGGTCCCGGTAGGTGCCAGACCTCACCGACCGCGCGTTCGTCAGTCCCGAGTGTGGCCAGGCCAGTCGCGATGTCCGGGACATAGCTGTAGGTGTGGGGCAGATCGGGGTTGCCGATGAAGTCCGCGCGTTTGTCGGCGAGCGCGTTGGCGAACACCCGCTCGCCGAGTGTCGTCCCGGTGGTGATCCCGGCGCCGAAGAAGTCAGACGCGCGCCCGATCGCGATCCGCACGCGACCGGCCTCCGATGCGTCCAGCAACTCCTGGGTCATAGCGGCCCGCGTTCTTCCCTTGACGGTGGTGGCCGCGAGCGGGAGATCCTCGGTCATCGCCTGGCCCGCGGTCGGTCCGTAGCCGTAGAGGTTCTCCAGGGTCACCAACAGCGCTCCGTGGCGTTCCGCGGCGCTCAGCACCCCGCGCTGCAAGGGTGGGAATCGCTGCGGCCAGTCGGTGTATGGCGCGTTCAGACACTGGTAGATGACGGACGCGCCGTCTGCCGCCGCCGCGGCGGCCTCGGGGTCGCTCGCGTCGGCTGCCCGCCAATCGACGCCATCGGGCAGCTCCGCCGGCCGGTTCCTGGACACGGCCCGGACCGCCAGCCCGATCCCAGCGAGACGGCTGGTCAGGGCACGCCCCACCTGCCCTGCGCCGAACACCACGTGAAGCTGATCGTCACTCATGCCGGCGCTCCCACGGTTGCGGGGACGACGATCTCCTCGGCCTTCGCACGCTGCGCGGCTCGACGCACTCTGGCGAGGTCGTGGAAGCCCGCGATGGCGGTGCCGAGAAGCAGGATGCCGGCGCCCAGGCCGGTCGTCGCCACGAGCGCTGTCCCTGACAGCGCAATCACGAGGATCACTGGCCCGATGGTCAATGCCCAGCCGACAGGTCGATAGCGCGGGACGCTTACGCGATAGTCGAGCCAGAGCAGCAGCGGTCCGATCGTGATCGCGATCGACGGCAGCACCCAGTCCGAATGCCCGGCCCCGCTGACGATCACCGGCAGGACGATCGCCGCGGCAAACTCAAGTACCGTCGCGATCGTCACGTCCCGCTCGATCCGCTTGCCCTCCTGGCTTCTCGGGCGCGGCGCAGTGCCGGCGGCGGCCCTGATCGCGTACACAAAGACGCCGATCACGATCACGCCGAACACTCCGATCAGCACACCCGCCACGCCTCCACCGATGACAGCGCTCCCGCGCACGATCCAGAACGCGGCAAACGCCGCCTGGATCAGCCCGCCAACCCACCGCACCCGCCTGGACCATGCCGCCTTCGGCGTCAGATCCGCGGCCGCCGTCGTCGGACTAAAGCCGCTGGCGCGTGACGCGCCCGACGTGGCCGCCGCCGCATACCCGACACGGCGCTCGGTTGCCAGCATGGCTGGCTCCTTTCGTCGACCCCCGAGTAACCAGGCGGCCGGCGACAGCCGAGCCTCAACGGTCCCCACCGACAGTACTCCTACAGCGAGAGGCAGCGCAAGAGCGGCGCCCGGCTCCCGTCCACTCAGGGCTTGCTCATGCGATGCGACGCCCTCGCCAGGATGGTGCAGTCCAGGGCGGGTGATGCGGGTCTCCGGCCGCTCGCCGATTCGTGCGACGTCGAGGGCGATCAGGCCGAGGTTCGCACCGGCAGCTGCTCCGACGATCGTGGTGATGACCGCCATGATCCCGGATGTTGCGTTGAACCCCAGCAGCGCGCCGAGCGAGGGCGCCCGTCAGCGCGACCCAGATGCCGATCCTCGTGGCCCTGGCCGGCCGGTCGCGGTTGACCCAGGCCCAGTAGGTGCCGAGGCCGATCGGCGTGCCGATGGAGAGAACAGCCATGAGTTCGCTGTTGAGGGGCACTGTCGGCAAAGCCACCAGCACGATGATCAGGCCGATGAACCATCCGCCGAGGCCGAGCACCAGCAGGTAGACGGAGCGCAGGATCGCGCTCGCCTTGCGCCCGAAGCCGCCGCGCTTGTGCGCCCGGCGCCACATCAGTAGCAGTGACAGGATCATGAGGAGTCCGAGGCCCGTCATCGCGCCGAGGGCGTCTTCGGCGTAGGCGCCTTGGCTGGAGCTTGGGCTGAAGTCGACCTTGTTGTGGGTGTAGAGGGACGTGTCGACCTTGCCGGTGTCGAGGTAGGTGTTGATCAGACGGGTGCCGGCTGCTGGTTCGTAGGGCCAGAAGTCGTCGGCGTGGCCGAGGTCCGAGAGCACGACCTCACGGCCGTTCGCGAGGTGAGGCAGGAGCTCGCGGGTCGCATTCTCGGGCGGCGTTGCGAAGTCGAGGTTGCCGCCGATCAGCAACGTCGGAACGTTCGAGTTTTGCACGTGGGTGTACTCGTTCTCGTCCGGGTTCGCCGGCCAGGCGTTGAGGACGCTGCCGCCGGCCCAGATCAGGTTGTTGCCGGCAGCACTGATCTGCGATCCACGGTTTGCTCCCGACGCGTAGAAGTGCTTCGCGTAGGTGGCGTCGCTGCGGCCGATCGCCGCCAGGTCGCCCCAGACGAACGCGCTCGGAAAGGTGAGCCGTGCCATCACCGACAGGAACCACGCACCGCTTGCGTCGCCCTTGTCGGCGGAGAGGAGTGAGTTGATCGTCAGTGGCGCGGCGATCGGGCCGCCGCCGGCGGAGGTCTCGTTCATCAGGCCGAAGAACGCGGCGGCTTTGAAGTCGCCGTTCTCGATCGGCAGGACCAGCCAGTGACTGGGAACGTGAGCGAACACGGACTTCAGCGACGCGGCGAGATCCGGCGTCCGGCTACGACAGCTCGCCGCCTGGGCGCAGAGCGCGGCATAGCGGTCGATCTGCTCGTTGGTCGTCTTTGCGTCCCAGAGGAAGTTGCCGGGTGGATTGACGCCGATCATCACCGAGCGATGGATGCTCTTCGGGTAGCGCCAGGCATAGATCATCGCGACCCGGGTGCCCGCGCTTTCGCTCACCAGGTCGATCTGGTGGTAGCCGAGGGCGCGGCGGGCCGCCTCGAGGTCGTCGACTTCTTCGGGGATCGAATAGCCGGCGAGATCGACACCATCGCTGCGGAGCCGGTCGGCGCACGACCGGTACGCCGCGGCGACGGCGCGGTAGGACTGCTCGCTGAGGAGGTCAGCTGAGTCCTCCATTGCCGAGCTCACCTCCGGGCAGTCGAGCCGGACCGAGCCGTCGACGCCGCGGTAGCCGACGAGCACGACGTCGTGGTTGGCGGTGAACCGGCTGGCGTCCGGGAACGACCATGTTGGTGATGCCGGGGCCGCCTTGCAGGCGGAAGATCGGGTCGCCCGGATGGGCCGAATGGGCACGGATCACTGATGACCGGAAGTGCGATCAGCCGCGAGTGCGGATCATGGCGGTTCTCGGGCACCACGAGCGTTCCGCAGTCGGCGGCGTAGGCGCCCTTTTCGGTGTTGTAGGTACAGCTCTTGAGCGTCAGCTGGCCGGCATGCGCGCCGGCAGGCACGGAGACGGCCGTAGAGCTGCCGGCGAAGTGGAGGTAGCCGAGCGCGAGCGTGAGGACGGCGATCAGCAGCGAGGCCCGTGATCCGGCCTGGCCCGAAGCGTTTTGCGACGGTCTTCTTGCCGTTATTGGAGAGATCCCGCATCGCTCAGCCCTCCGATCCAACGGCGACGGCCGGCAGGATCGAGTTCTTCAGTGCGGCGTGTGGTGCGGTCATCACTGCTCCCCGGTGGGTGGTAGTTGCCTGGGGATCAGTCTGGGACCGCCGCCTGCGAGTGTCATCGCCCCCAAGGCGTGTCTGGCCTCCTCCTCAGCGCAGATCTTTGCCTCCCGCGCCTCTGTCGAAGGACAGAGGGCGCGTCTACGCGCCGGGCGTGACCAGCCCGCTCTCGTACGCCAGGACGACGGCCTGAACGCGGTCACGGAGCCCGAGCTTGGCGAGCAGGCTGGAGACGTGGGTCTTGATCGTGCCCTCGCTGACGAACAGCTCGGCGGCCAGCTCGGCGTTGCTCTTACCGCACGCCAGCAGCGCCAGCACCTCGCGCTCGCGCGCCGTCAAGGCGTCCAGCCGCGTGCCGAGCTCCGGCCTGACCGGCCGGCGTGCGAACTGCTCGATGATGCGCCGCGTGACCGACGGGGCGAGCAGCGCCTCGCCGGCAGTCACGACGTGCACCGCGTGCAGGAGCTCCTCGGGTGGGGCGTTCTTGAGCAGGAAGCCGCTGGCGCCCGACCGCAGCGCCTCGAACACGTACTCGTCACGCTCAAACGTGGTGAGGATCACCACACGACTGTGCAGCTCGCCGTCTTCGGTAATCCGCCGCGCAGCCTCGAGTCCGTCACCGTCGGGCATCTGGATGTCCATCAACACGATGTCGGGCCCCAAGCGCCGGGTGCTGGCCACGGCCTGCTCGCCGCTCGCCGCCTCCCCGACAACCTCGATCTCGGGATCAGACTCAAGGATCATCCGAAAGCCGGCGCGAACCATCGCCTGATCATCGGCCAGCAGCACACGAATGCTCACAGCACACCGTCCGAGGTTGGCAGCGGCGTAGGCGAATGGGTGATGGAAGGCCTCTAGCGCGCGGTCGCGGGCGACGGCAAGGTCGAAGCGGTGGCCGCCCCGCGTGTCGTCGACCGAGACGGTCACTGCGTCCTGGCGGGAGCGCCCGAGCGGCAGGACGTGGATGCCGTTGTTCTCGCGGGCGGCGAAGACAACTGCCTGAGCCGAGGTGACCGCCTCGGAAGTGCGGAGAAGTTGAACATGGGTGGTGCGGTCATCACTGCTCCTCAGGTGGGTGCAAGTTGCCTGGGGATCAGTCTCGGACCGCCGCCTGTGCCTGTCATCGCCCGCAGGGCGTGTCTGCGCTCCTCCTCAGCGCAGATCTTTGCCGCTCGCGCCTCTGTCGAAGGACAGAGGCGCGTCTACGCGCCGGGCGTGACCAGCCCGCTCTCGTACGCCAGGACGACGGCCTGAACTCGGTCACGGAGCCCGAGCTTGGCGAGCAGGCTGGAGACGTGGGTCTTGATCGTGCCCTCGCTGACGAACAGCTCGGCGGCCAGCTCGGCGTTGCTCTTACCGCGCGCCAGCATCGTCAGCACCTCGCGCTCGCGCGCCGTCAAGGCGTCCAGCCGCGTGCCGAGCTCCGGCCTGACCGGCCGGCGTGCGAACTGCTCGATGATGCGCCGCGTGACCGACGGGGCGAGCAGCGCCTCGCCGGCACACACGACGTGCACCGCGTGCAGGAGCTCCTCGGGTGGGGCGTTCTTGAGCAAAAAGCCGCTGGCGCCCGACCGCAGCGCCTCGAACACGTACTCGTCACGCTCAAACGTGGTGAGGATCACCACACGACTGTGCAGCTCGCCGTCTTCGGTAATCCGCCGCGTGGCCTCGAGTCCGTCACCGTCGGGCATCTGGATGTCCATCAACACGATGTCGGGCCCCAAGCGCCGGGTGCTGGCCACGGCCTGCTCGCCGTTCGCCGCCTCGCCGACAACCTCGATCTCGGGATCGGACTCGAGGATCATCCGAAAGCCGGCGCGAACCATCGCCTGGTCATCGGCCAACAGCACACGGATGCTCACAGCACACCGTCCGAGGTCGGCAGCTTGACGCGCACGGCGAACCCGCCGCCGGATACCGGCCCCGCCGTCAGTTGGCCGCCGTGCAGGGCGGCACGCTCGCGCATGCCGATCAACCCCAGGCCGCCCGGGCTCGTCCCTGATAGCGCCGTCGCGCCGCGGCCGTCGTCGATGATCTCGACCTCGAGCTCGTCGGGCCAGTACCGCACGCGCACGTCGGCGCGCGACGCCGCCGCGTGCTTGAGGGTGTTAGTCAGCGCTTCCTGCACGATGCGGTACGCCGACACGCCGATCATCGGCGGCAACGAGCGTTCCTCCCCTTCGATGCTGACCGCGACAGCGAGCCCGGACTCACTCATGCTCGCCGCCAGCCGCGGAAGCTGACTCAGGCCAGGGCGCGGAGCCAGATCGTCCTCGTCGCCGGCCTGCCGCAGGAATCCGAGCAGGCGGTGCAACTCCCCCACCGCCTGTCGGCTCGAGACCTCGATCGCGGTCAACGCCTCCTTCGCCTTGACACGGTCACGGTCGATCACGACCCGGGCAGCGCCGGCCTGGACGCCCATCATGCTCACATGGTGGGCGACGACGTCATGCAGCTCCCGCGCGATCCGCACCCGCTCCTCGAACACGGCGTGCTCGGCCTGTATCGCACGTGACTCCGCCACCTCGGCCTGCTCGGCCCGCGCGCGGACGGCAAAGCCCGCAACCCAGGCGACGGCGAAGTCGACGGGAATGAAGACGAGCTGGCAGACCGAGTGCCCGGGGATGTTGTAGACGAGGGTCGCCGCAGCGCCGACCACGATCGCCAGTCCGAGGCCAGCCCGCCGGACGTCCCGAAGGTTCCCGAGCAGGAATGCGGCCGCCAGCCCGAGCAGGAAGAGGGACTCGGGGTACGGGATCAGCAGCGGGTCGACGAACGAGATTCCCGCGGCCAAAAGCCAGTACGCCGCCGGTCCGGCAAACGGAAACCATCGCCGCGCGAACACGGGTAGCACCAGGATCGCGAGCGCGGGAAGGCAGAACCACAGCGTCGTTGTCGGAGCTCCGGACGAGCCGCGTCCGAGCACCACGTCAAGCATCGCCACGATCGCCAGCAGCGCGATCAGCAGATCGAACCAGTACGTGCGGGCGAGATGTTCGCCTCGGCTCACGCATCGAACGTACTCCACCCGCTCGCGGACCGCCTCCCACCGAAGATGACAGACCCGGGATCCCTCTCAAGTACTACCCACCTCGGAACCGGCAGCCTGGCGACGACGCCGCGCCGGCGACACCTCGCCCTAACGGCGCCCACACGCTCGCGGACGACGCCCACACTGCGCACCACTGGCGCACGCACGGCGCTGCCGCCACCCGCGCCGGACGAGGCGCCGGAACCGCTACCGGTCAGTCCCCCGGCGCTCACTGCCAAGACAGCCGCATCCCCGCCGCTGCGGAGCTCATCAAGAACGACCGCTTCCGATCCGCCAACTGCCAAAGGAGGCCTCGAGCCCGGATGCCCGTGCCGACGTCAAACCAGGGCGCAGAATCCAAGCGATGGTCGGTACCGCTCCTCGCCAAATCCAGTGCGCGCGGTGGCTGCTTCCACGCACAGGCAGCACTCTCAGCTGCTCCGAATCGGTGGCAGCAGACTTCTCCTCTCCGCCGAATCCAGCAGCGGCGCGAAAGAGTCCCGCTTTCATTCGATGACAAGCATCTCAGCCGACGTGAGCAGCGCCCCGCCTTGCGCGGCCAGCGGGGCGGGTTCCTTGCTGAACAGGCGCGGCGCCGGCGTCATCGTCCCGTCTGCCCTGCAGGCCGCGCAAACCAGGGCGCGTACCTCATTCCCGTGCTATGCCGGCAAAGCAAGGCACGCGCCGGGCGAATCTCGGAGTTGGCGCTGCCTGCTCGTCGCCAGAAGCGCGCATCAGTGCTCGCTGCCGATCAGCAAGTGAGCCGGCGGGTAGCGATCAGCCAGCGCCGAGCTCGAGCCAGCTGCTGTCCGCCGGGAGCGGGCATCCCAGGGCAGCGGCTGCTGGAAGCGCGCACGTGGAGCCACACGGCTAGCGCCTATGTATCCCGCGGCGGGGTGATTCCCGCGGCGCGCAGTTGGTGGGTGGGTGTGGCTCGGCGAGCGGCAGGCCGAGAACGACGCCCTCGGCGGCTGCCTGACGGTCTACCTGACGAACACCCACACCGCCCCCGCGGCGGTGTGGCCGTGGCGGGGGTTGAGGTTGTTGGCGTAGGGGCCGCCGACGAGCGCCGTGTTCCCGTCGCCCGACAGCGCCACGCTGAAGCCCTGCCCGGGGCGGCGGCCCGCGCGGGTGCCGACGAGCTTTCGGCCCTGGTGGATCCAGGTCGTCCCCGAGCGCGTGAACACCCACGTCGCCCCCTTGCCGCCGTTGTCGCGGAAGCCGCCGACGAGCGCCGTGTTCCCGCCGGCCGACAGCGCCACGCTGTAGCCCTGGTCGGCGCGCCCGGCCGCGCCGGTGCCGACGAGCTTTCGGCCCTGCTGAGTCCAGGTCGAGCCCGAGCGCGTGAACACCCACGCCGCCCCCACGACGTTGGTGACGTTGCCGCCGCCGCCGACGAGCGCCGTGTTCCCGTCGTCTGACAGCGCCACGCTTGAGCCCTGACCGGCTTCGCCTTTCGAGCCGGTGCCGACGAGCTTTGGGCCCTGCTGGGTCCAGGTCGTCCCCGAGCGCGTGAACACCCACGTCGCCCCCTGGCCGCCGTTGTCGCGGAAGCCGCCGACGAGCGCCGTGTTCCCGTCGGACGACAGCGCCACGCTTGAGCCCTGCCCGGCGCCGGGAACGAGCCCGCCCGCACCCGGCCCGGCCGCGCCGGTGCCGACGAGCTTCGGGCCCTGCTGGGTCCAGGTCGTCCCCGAGCGAGTGAACACCCACACCGCCCCCGCGTTGGAGTTGTCGAGGTAGCCGCCGACGAGCGCGGTGTCACCATCGGACGACAGAGCCACACTTGAGCCCTGGCCGGAGCCGCCGACGGCGCCGGTGCCGACGAGCTTTGGGCCCTGCTGGGCCCAGGTTCTCCCCGAGCGCGTGAACACCCACACCGCCCCGCCCTTGCGGCCGTCGCCGCCGACGAGTGCGGTGTTCCCGTCGCCAGACAGCGCCACGCTCGAGCCCTGCTGGGCGCCGGCGGGCCCGCCGGCGCCGACGAGCTTTCGCCCCTGCTGGGACCAGCGCCCCCGCGAGCGCGTGAACACCCACGCCGCCCCCTTGCCCCTGTTGTCGCCGACGTCGCCGACGAGCGCCGTGTCACCGTCATCCGACAGCGCCACGCTCCAGCCCAGGCCGGGGCTGGCGTCGCCGACGGCGCCGGTGCCGACGAGCTTCCGGCCCTGCTGGACGAACGGGTCGATTCGCAGCGGATAGCGCGCACCGGGCGCGTCAACACGCACACCCGAATCCGAAAAGCGGGGGACCGGCAGGCGCACAAACCCGCCCGCCGCCGAAGGACGCGCCAGCAAACGCGCGCTCGACGCGCCGCTTCGGACGCCGACAAGCGCCGCCGCCGCGACCAGTGCAACCCCGGCCAGCAACGCCGTAGCGACCAGCACCCCAGCACGACCTCGCGACGGTCGCCGAGAGGCCACGCCCTCGTGCCCCCGAGCCCCGAAGGCGGTCGCATCCGCAAACCTGAGTGCCGCACCCGCCACAGCTGGACCCGACGCTTGCAGGTATCCGCGCGGCTGTCAACACATCGGCCCAGCAGTGAATCCGCCCTTGCCACTGACCTGTTCCTTCACCGAGAGGCTCCGGCCGGCGACGACCAGTTCAGAAGTCGCTGCTCGGGGTGTTCAGCGCGCCGCCGGCCACGATCGCGGTCCAAACGAGGGCAGCGACGATGCTGAGGGCGATTACCCACACCCCCTGCTTGGATGCGGGTCTGTCGAAACGGATGGCGAGGATGAGCCCCAGAACGAACCCGATCGGCGGCATCGAGACAGCGAGGATGTATGCCAGCACGACGAACCGGTAGGCACTCGCGCTGTGCCCCATCGGCGCACTGTCGTTCTGTGAATCGCCCCGCATCCTAGTTTCGGGCCATCACTCTTGGTCCGCGCAGTAGCGATCACTAGATCGCGGAATCGAGAATCTCAGCATGCTCGTCCTCTGGTGGACAGCCATAGACGTAGAGCAGGAGGTCCTCCATTCCGTCGTTGACGGTCTGCAGCGCCGTCCTCGCGTCGACGTGGATCAGACCGCCACTCTGCACCTCAATCCGTTCCGGAGGCTCGCCCAGGTACATGGTCAGCGTTCCGCCCAGGACCACGAACGTCTCCTCTTGATGAGGATGGCGGTGGCGGAGTCCGCGAGCTCCCGGCTCGTATCGCCATATGTTCGCCCGAGTGTGGGCGAACCCCGCGACATCGCTGAGCTCAGCGACATGACGCGCCGGCTCGCCATCACCGTGAGGGCGGGTGATCCACTCAAACTCCTCGGGCGGGATCGCGCGAAACCGCATCGCCGCAACGTACCGGAGCAGCCGGCTCAGCGGATCCGCGTCCTGCGCCCCTGTCCTCTCCCCCACGCCGCCTGTCCGCCTCGTCGAAGGCAGCAGCCCTCGTCTCGGTCGTCGGACACACGAACGCGCGCCGGCCAGGCAAGCTTTTGCGTCGGGATCGGCTACGGCGCGGCGGGCCGTTCGTGGTTCGGCGCGTAGCGGTGGTGCAGCGACAGAGGATTGCCGTCAGGGTCCAGGCAGATCGCCTGCCAGCAGACGCCGGAGTCAAACGTGTCGCTCACGAAACGCACCCCCTTTGCCTCAAGCCGCTCTCGCGCGACCGCCACGTCGGCGACCTGCAGAGCGATCGGCATCGCGTTGGGCGAGAATGTGCCGCCGAAGTCTTCGGTGCGCATGATGGCCAGCGTAAGGTTGCCGGCTTGGTACTCGGCGCCCGGCCGAGTCCCGTAACGCTTGACGAACGGCAGGCCGAGCGTCTCGCCGTAAAAAAGGGTCATCGCGTCGAAGTCCTGCGCCGGGATGCAGACAAAGTCCACGCCGGTGATGAGGGGAGTCGTATCGGTCATGGTGGCTTAAGTGAACGTGTATTTGTCAGCCGCGACAACCGCGCTCGTGCCCGCCGGCGTGACAACCCTCACATCGACCGTCCCGGCGGCGTGCGCCGGGGTCTTGGCCGTGATCTTCGTGCTCGACACCACCACCACGCTCGTGGCCGCACTGGTCGCGAACCTCACCGCCGACGCGCCCGTGAAATTCGTGCCCGTGATCGTCACCGCCTGAGCCCCACCCGGCGGCCCACTCTTCGGAGCCACCGACGTGATCGTCGGCGCACCCTCGTACGTGTATTTGTCAGCCGCGACCACCGCGCTGCTGCCAGACGGCGTGACGACCCGTACGTCGACCACTCCAGCGGCGTGCGCCGGCGTCTTGGCCGTGATCTTCGTGCTCGACACCACCACCACACTCGTCGCCGCGCTGGTCGCGAACCTCACCCCCGACGCGCCCGTGAAGTTCGTGCCCGTGATTGTCACCGCCTGAGCACCCCCGAGCGGCCCGCTCTTCGGAGCCACCGACGTCACCGTCGGCGCACCCTGGTAGGTGTACTTGTCAGCCGCGACCACCGCGCTCGTGCCCGACGGCGTCACGACCTGCACGTCGACTACGCCCGCGGCATGCGCCGGCGTCCTGACCGTGATCTTCGTGCTCGACACCACCACCACACTTCTCGCGGCGCTGGTCGCCAACTTCACCCCCGACGCGCCCGTGAAGTTCGTGCCCGTGATTGTCACCGCCTGAGCACCCCCGAGCGGCCCGCTCTTCGGAGCCACCGACGTCACCGTCGGCGCACCCTCGTAGGTGTATTTGTCACCCGCGGCCAGCGCGCTCGTGCCTGCCGGCGTCACGACCTGCGTATCGACCACCCCGGCGGCATGCGCCGGCGTCTTGGCGGTGATCTTCGTGCTCGACACCACCACCACGCTCGTCGCGGCGCTCGTCCCGAACTTCACCGCCGTCGCGCCCGTGAAGTTCGCACCGGTGATCATCACCGCCTGAGCACCCGCGAGCGGCCCAGTCTTCGGAGCCACCGAAGCCACCGTGGGTGGGCCCTCGTAGGTGTAGCTGGCAGCCGTCATACCGTTGGGGTCTTGTCCGCTGGTGACAAGCACCTTTCCGTCGGCGAGCGGCGCGGCCACCGCCGCGGCGAGGGCGTCCGGGATCGCGGCTGTGCCCGTCCACGAGTTGCTCACCGGATCATAGATCTCGCTGTCGGCGAGCCAACCGTTGCTGTATCCGCCGGTGACGAGCACCTTGCCGTTGGCGAGGGGCGCCGCCTCCGCCGACGCGCGGGCGTTCGGGAGCGCGGCCGCCGCCGTCCACGAGTTGCTCGTCGGGTCATAGATCTCGCTGTCGGCGCTGCCGCCGCTGCCGGTGCTGCTGGCGGTTTGGCCGCCGGTGACGAGCACCTTGCCGTTGGCGAGCGGCGCCGCCACCGCCCCGTCGCGGGCGGTCGGGATCGCTGCCGCCGCCGTCCACGAGTTGCTCGCCGGATCATAAATCTCGCTGTCGGCGAGGAAATTGCTGCCGCCGCTGTTGCCGCCGGTGACTAGCACCTTGCCGTTGGCGAGCGGCGCCGCCACCGCCTCCAAGCGGGCGGTCGGGATCGGAGCCGCCGCCGTCCACGAGTTGCTCGCCGGGTCATAGATCTCGCTGTCGGCGCTGATGCTGCCGGCGATGCCGCCGCTCGTGACGAGCACCTTGCCGTTGCCGAGCCGCGCCGCCGCCGCCCCGTAGGGGGCGTTCGGGATCGCAGCCGCCGCCGTCCACGAGTTGCTCGCCGGATGATAGATCTCGCTGTCGGCGCTGGGACCGCTGCTGGCGTATCCGCCGGTGACGAGCACGTTTCCGTTAGTTAGCGGTGCGGCCACCGCCAATTGGCGGGCGGTCGGGATCGCCGCGGCGCCGGTCCAGCTCCCGCCGGCCGCGGTCGCGGCCTGCGCAAGGATCAGCGGCGCTGCGCCCGTGAGCGCGAGCAGCGCTACCGCTCTGAACACCCGAGCCGAACGCAAGCGGGCAAGTGCGAGCAGACCCCCGCGGTGCGTAGTGCCACGGCGCTGCGCCTCGGCCACCTGTCGACTGCCTGCGCGCAGCGTCCCTCCCAGTGAGCGAAACATACGAACGGTCTCCAAGTCTGTTGAGCATTGACGCAGAACAACTCCACGCCAAAAGGCCACCACCTGTCACGGACCAGGAAACGCGGCGACGCATGCCACCAAGAACTTGTTCCGCGCTGCACCCCAGCCATCCCCCACCGCACCGCACCGCACGCAAGAGAGAACCGCCAGCAGTGATCGTACACCCCGCGCGAAATGTCAAGCACCACCGCCCCTACCGGCTCGCCGGCGTGGCGCCCCTCAATCCGCAGCTAAAGACGGCGTCGTCGCGAGGTGGCGGCAAGCCGACGCTCGATGTCCCCGATCGCAGCGGCCTCGAGGACGCCGGCGGGCGGCTGGGGCCGAGCCAGGAAGTACCCCTGACCGCACTCGACGCCGAGCGCCCGCAGCGCGGCCAGCTGTCCCTCGGATTCGATCCCCTCGGCGATGATGCTGGCGCCGAGCACCTCGGCAAACGAGATCAACCCGGCGGCGAGTGCCTGCCGGGCGCGGTCACCCTCGATCCCGGCGATCAACGTGCCGTCGAGCTTGATCAGGTCCGGAACCAGGTTGAGGATGTGGCGCAGGCTGGCAAACCCCGCGCCGGCATCGTCGACGGCCAGGCGGACGCCGAGCCGGCGCACCCGCCGCAGCGATCCGGCGAACTGGTCGTAATCATCGATCGGCGCCGCTTCGGTGATCTCGACCACCACGCGGGTCGCGTCGCAGCGCTCGATCAGCATCGAAAAGCCCTCCGAGATGGCCGTCGCCGGCGATACGTTGACGGCCAGGTACACGGGCGCCGGCAGGTTGGGCAGCAGGGCGAGCGCCTTTTTCACCGCGAGCAGCTCCAGCGTCAGCCCCAGCCCCACCTCTTCGGCCTCGGCGAACCAGCGGTCCGGCGGCGTGACCGGAGCCGCCGCGAAGCGCGACAGCGCCTCGAAACCGACCACGGCGCCGCGGCCGAGCGAGCAGATCGGCTGCAGGTGAATCATGAGGCCATCCGGTTGATCGATCGATCGCCGGATCCGCACCTGGGTTTCACGGCGCTGGCTGTCGGCGCGACGCCGATCGGCGCCCCGTTCGATCAGCTCGTCGATGACTCCGGCGGTCACGGCCCCGGCCAGACTGGCCTGTCCCGACGCCGCCCGCAGGATCGACTCGATGATCGTGTGCGTTGGCGCGTCCTTGACCAGGTAGCCGACCGCGCCGGCTTCGAGCATGGCCACCACCGTCCGGCGGTCGTCTTCGGAGGACAGCGCGATCACGCGCGTGGTGGGCGCGCGGCGTCTGATGCCGACCGCCGCCACCAGCCCCTCGCCGGGCATCCGGACGTCAAGGAGCGCGACGTCGGGGCGCTCCTGCACCGCGAGCTCGATCGCCTCTTCGGCGCGCTCGGCCGAGCCCACGAGCTCGAGGGCGTCGTGGTCGCCGATCAGATCCGCCAGAAGCGTCTGGATGTCCGGATCGTCGTCGGCCACGATGACGCGTACCCGCGGTATCGCCGACCCGTCAGACACGCTGGGATCCGAGGATGGGGCAACCGGCAGCTCCCCCCCTGCCAGGGGTTCTGCAACTCACCATGGTGAAGGCGATGATTGCAGTTCGATGACAAAACGAAGGTCACCTTCCTAACACTCCCCCGCTTTGACAGCAAATTTGCGGCAACCTACAAAAACGACCTAAAGCGGCCGGATCCGGTTCAGAGCTCGGCGAGCTTGGTGAGGAGCCCGACGGCCACGCCCAGAGTTTCACGCTCGGTGTCGGTGAACCCATGCTCGATGGCCTGGGCCAGCCAGCCCTCGCGACGCCCGCGATCCTCGGCGAGCATCCGCTTCCCGGAGCGCGTCAGCTCCAGAAGCTTGCGCCGCCGGTCGGCGGGATCTGCCCGGCGCACAACCAGGCTCCGTGCCTCGAGCTCGCGGATCGTCTGCCCCATCGACTGCGTGGTCACGCGCTCCGCCGCGGCAAGGTCCGTCGCCGTCAGAGGACCGCGCTGCTCGAGACGCGCAAGGACGGCGCCGTGCATCAGCGGAAAGCGATGCTCCGCCTGCATACGACGCACCAGCTGACCCAGCACCACCCTGAGCTCGCTGGCAAGGACGCCCCGGTCCAAGCCTGCCACGGCGCACATGATACGCCCGCGATGCCGAAGTCCACACGGACAAGCCGGCCTCCGCCGGGCCTTCGCCCGCGCGTCGCTCGGCTTGACGAGACCCGAGCGCCTTGGTAACACTGAATCACGAGCCCGTTCCGGAGCGGCTTCTCGCTCATCTGCGCGATCGCTACGGCATCGACCCGGTCGCAGCGACCATGGTCAGCGTGCACAAGACCTACGTCTTCCGCATCGACCGCAAGGACGGCGAGCCGTGGGTCGCCCGATCCTTTCCGCCCGCCCGGCCGCGTGCCCGTGTTCAGGGCGACGCAGCGATCCTGCGGTTCCTGGAGCACCACGACCTGCTCGCCGCCCTCGCGTTGCTCGACGCCGTGGATACGAAGGTCGCGACCGCCGAGCGCGAGCGCTTTGATCTCCTCCACGCCCCCGATCACGCCGTCCTCACCGAGCAAGGGCCCGTCGCGATCAACTGGAAGGCGTCCGGACGCGGACCGCGCCTCGCCGACTTCGCCTATCGACACATCGAGCCGACCGACGACGAACTCGAGCGGCTGGAGGCGGTCATGTACATCCGGACGCTCTACCTCGTCTGCTTCGCCTACCGACGTGCCGTCGACGACGGCGTGAAGTTCCGCGAGTGGGGCTTCATCCGTCCACCCGAGTACTTCAGCGGCACCGCGGCCGCAACCCGAGCCGAGTTCCGCCGGTAGGTCATCGGTGCGACAGACAGAGATTCCGAAGGACATCTTCGAGCGGATCGGGGCACTCTGCCTGGCACTGCCCGAGGTGACAGTGCGGGTCGACCCCAGCCTCGTGTCAGCGAGATCGACGGCGCACTCGTTCGACATCCGACGGAGGTCGTTCTGCTTGCTCGTCGCAGTCGAGGGCGCGCTCACCGCGCTGCTGGACCAGTAGACGTGTCCGTAAGTTCAGACCGCTAGGCCGAGTCGCGTGGTAAGTGGAGTCTCAGCCCCTACTTACGGCCGACTTACGCCCGGCGTTGAACCTTGCTGACAGGTGAATGCCGATCGCGCGTATGCAAGGGGTCGGCGGGGAGCCTGGGGGGTTCCCACGCTCAGCTCGGCGCTGGCTCTGTTCCCGCTGCGCATGTTTCTGGGCATCACGTTCGTGTACGCCGGAGTCCAGAAGCTGAGCGACCCCGGTTTTCTGCATCCAGGGGCTCCCACCTACATTGGATCGCAGTTGAGCGCGTTTGCGCACGGGACCCCGGGTGGATTCCTGCTGCGAGCGTTCGCACTGCCTGACCCGAAGCTCGCGGGGGTCGGGGTGGCGTTTGTTGAGATCGTGGTGGGGCTGCTGGTTCTCGGAGGGCTACTTACGCGGGCGGCGGCGGCGGTCGGTCTGGGCCTCAACCTCGTGCTCTTTCTGACCAACAGCTGGAATACGACCCCGTATTTTCTGGGCTCAGACATCGTGTTCGTGTTCGCGTGGCTACCGTTCGTACTGGCGGGCGCAAGCGGGCAGCCGGCACTGGACAACTCGCTTGACCGCCTCGCGGCGGTGAGGCGGAGACAGCTCGTGCGGTCAGCCGGACGAGGGGTGGCGGTGGCAGGCGAGCCGGCATCAACGCGTCGAGCGCTGATGACCAGCGCGCTGGGAGCCACTGGCCTGCTCGCGGTGGCGCTGGGCGCCATCGCTGCGCTCACGAAGGGCAGCTACCGAGCCGGCGCGACCCGACTGGCCGCGCGCACCGCCGCGCCATCGAGGGCCAGCGCACAGTCGACGAGCACGGCCGCCAACGCCAACCCGGCGGCGACGGGGCCCACCACCACGGCCAGCGCCGGCACGCTCCCGACTGGTGCCGTGCGGATCGGATCCTCCAGCCAGCTGCCGCGCAATCAGGGTGCGTCGTACACCGACCCGGGAGACCACCAGCCCGACCTCATCATTCGCCACAGCGACGGCTCGTTGAACGCGTTCAGCGCGATCTGCACGCACGCCGGGTGCCAGGTTGGCTATCAGGGCGGCCAGATCGTCTGCCCATGCCACGGCGGGGTCTATAACGCCAATACGGGCGCGGTCGAAAGCGGTCCGCCACCGGCGCCGCTGGCCCCCCGAAAGGTCCTCGAGCGTGGCGGCGCGATCTACGCGATCCCGTCCTAGCCCCCATGCCTGACACCGGGCACGTCCTTGTGATCGAGGACGGGCCGGCCATCGTCGACCTGCTTCGGTCGGGACTGCAGGCCGAAGGCTGCAAGGTGACGGGAGCCACGGGGGTTGACGGGGAGCGACGCGCGCTGCCTGATGAGGTGACTCTTGTGGTAATCGATCAACAAATGCCCGGGCGCGATGGGCTGGACATGCTTCGGGTTGTGCACGAGCGCAAGCCGGCCCTCCCCGTGATCGTTCTCAGCGATCACATCGAGGTGGCCGATCGGATCGCAGCCTTCGACGCGGGGGCGAGCGACTTCCTGGCCAAGCCGTTCTCACCCGGAGAGCTGCTGGCCCGCGTCCACGCTCAGCTCCGTCGCGCCGCGTGGAAGTGACGGGCCGAGACCTCTTGTCCGAGCAGCCCGCGGCGTGCAGGAAGTGCCGATGCGCAAAGTGATCCTGGTGATCGAGGATGAGGCCTGGATCGCTGACTTTCTGGCACGAGGGTTGAGCGCTTATGGGTTCACCGTGCGATCCGCAGTCGACGGTGTCGGCGGCACCGAGATGGCCCTCAACGAGTCAGTCGATCTCGTCGTGCTCGACATGATGCTGCCCGGGCGCGGCGGCCTGGAGGTCCTCGCAGAGGTGAGCGGGGCCAAGCCTGAGCTCCCAATCATCATCCTCACGGCGCGGGGTGAGATCGAGGACCGAGTTGCCGGCTTGGATGCCGGGGCCGTCGACTACATCACCAAGCCGTTCTCGTTGAGCGAGCTCGCGGCCCGGATCCGCGCGCAGCTGCGGCTTGTCAGGGAGACGCCACGGACGGCCTTGGCCGGCGGAGGCATCGAGGTGAACCTGCTCACGCGCGAGGTATACCGCGACGGAGAGCCGGTCCGGCTATCGACGACCGAATTCGAGCTCCTGGTGTATCTGATGCGTAACCGGGGACGAGTGCTGGCTCGCGACGAGATCCTGCGCAGGGTGTGGGGGGTTGACTTCGATCCGGGCACGAACCTGGTCGACGTTTACATCGGATATCTGCGCCGCAAGCTGGGCGGCGGCGAGCACGGCGCGCTGATCGTGACCATCCGGAACGTCGGTTACCGGTTTGCGGCGAGCGGTTAGATCGCTGTGGCCCGCCAGCTTGCGCTGGCGGCTCACCACCTGGGTAGCCGGGGTGATGCTCGTCTCCGCGGCGGTGATCTTCGTCGTCATCTACGAAGACACCGGTGCGGAACTGCGCAGCCAGATCGACCGGACGATCGCCGGCGAGACGAGCCAGCTCTCGCAACTGCTGGCCTCGCTGCATGGTCAGAGCCCGACGCAGACCGTGGCTGCCGCGCAACGCTACGTCGCCGCACAGCCATACACGGCCAATTCGACGTTGCTGTTCGTCCTCATCCCGAGAGAAGCGACGGTCAGTAATCACCCCGAATTGTTTGCCGCCACCGGCCCCGAAGACGGTGAAACCCCTCAGGAGCAGGCGAGAGAAAATGCACAGGGCGTCAAGCTCCTGAAACCGCGGCTTGGCTACTCGACCCAGCACGTCCCGGACGTGGGGGCGATGCGTGTTTACGAGCGCTCGGTCGAAGCCGGGAAGCTTGAGGTGGTTGCCGGGGTCGCCGAGCCGCTGGCGGTGGTAGAGCAGGCTCAGCATGGCGTGGCCGGCGCGTTCGCCGTGGCCGGCGCGTTCACCCTGGTGGTGGCGCTGCTGGCGTCCTACCTGGCCGGCGCCCGCGTCTCGGCGCCGCTGCGGCGCATGGCCGGCGTAGCCACTCGCGTTGATGCCGGTGACCTGGAGCCCCGGATGGAAACCACCAGCCCCCATGGCGGCGAGGTACGCGTCCTGGCCGAAGCCTTCAACCACATGCTCGACCGACTCCGGGAGGCGTTCACGAGCCAGCGCGAGTTCGTCGCCGACGCCTCCCATGAGCTCCGCACACCGCTCACGGTGATCCGGGGCCAGCTCGATGTCCTGGTCGCGCAGGACGCGCCCTCCGAGGCCGAGATGCGCCGGGTCGAGCGCCTCGTGCAGGCCGAAATCAGCCGCATCACTCGCCTCGTGGACGATCTCCTCCTCCTCGCCTCGGCCGAGCAGACCAACTTCCTGCGCCCCCAATCGATCGAGCTGCGCCGATTCGTCACCGAGCTCTGGGACGGGGTCAGCCTCACCGCCACCCGCCGCTTCGAGCTGGGGGCCGTACCCGACGGGACGCTGCGCGGCGACCCCGACAGGCTCGCTCAGGCCCTGCGCAACCTCGCTCGAAACGCGATCGAGCACACCGCCCCCGAGCACGGTCTGGTTCGCCTCGAGGTCGACCCGGCGGGCTCCGGGGAGATCCGCTTCTTGGTGATCGACGACGGACCCGGGATACCCGTCGCCGAACGCCAACGCGTGTTCGAGCGCTTTCATCGCACCGATCCCGGGCGAGCCCGTACCGCCGGCGGTACCGGACTCGGACTCGCGATCGTGCAAGCGATCGCCGAATCGCACGATGGTCATGTCCGGGCCGTGGATCCCGGCAACGGCCGGGGCGCCCGAGTCGAGCTCCTGCTGACCGGGTTTACGCCGTCGGCCGGATAAGTCAAAGCCTGCACGCCCGACTGAAGGTGGGCTTCACGGGGCCCTACTTGACGACGATCGTTCCGTGCATGAAGGCGTGGAACTGGCAGTAGAACGTGTAGGTCCCCGGCCGTTTGAGGACCACGGTCGCACTCTTGCCCGGCTTGACGGTGCCGGTGTCAAAGCCAGGCTTGGTCGAGGTCGCGGTATGCGCGGTCTGATCGTGGTTGGTGAAGGTGACCCTGGCTCCGGGGGCGACGGTGATCGTCGCCGGATGAAACGCGTAGCCGCTGATCGACACATCCACCTTGTGGGCGGCGAGCGCGGGAGCTGACGTCGAGGTCGTCGTCGTGGCGGCGCCGGCCGGTGCCGCCTTGGAGGTCGTCGAGGAGCTGGAGCTCGAGCCGCATCCGGCCGCCAGGGCCGCCGTCGCGGCCACGGCGGCCGCCGAGGCGACGATGCGGAGGACTGCCGATGGGAGGGGGTGGTTCATGTAGGCCAGTACGCCGGCGGCGGCCGACCGGATCAGGGCCGCGGTGATCCAGACCAGCCGGACGGCCGTAGACATTGGTCGAGCAGGGGTTCAGCGGCCCGGACCAGCATCGGTCGGGGCCGCCGGACAGCCCTGCCGCAACCCGTGCCCCCAGCCAGGAGACCCGATGTCCGAATCCAGCATCACCGAGAACCAGGAGCCCGGCGCCGTCGAGCAGCTGGTGCGCGACGACGTGGAGCGCAAACGCTTTTTGACCATGGCAGGGCGCAAGATCGGCGCCGGCGCGGCCGCCACCGGCCTCGCGGCCTTCATCGCCGCCTGCGGCTCGTCCAGCTCGAGCTCATCCGCCACCAGCTCCAGCGCCGCCACGTCATCCGCGGCGGCCGCCGGGACCACGAGCAGCGCAGCTTCGAGCAGCTCCGGCAGCTCCGGAGACCTCGCGATCGTCAACTACGCGCTGACGCTCGAGTACCTGGAGTCCCAGTTCTACGCCAAGGTCCTCAAGAGCGGCTTGTTCCACGGCAAGAACCTGGAGGTCATCAAGACCTTCGGCGCCGAAGAGGCCCAGCACGTGATCGCGCTCAAGAAGGTCGCGGGCAGCCTCGGCACGGCGGCGATGGAGCCGACCGGGAAGTTCCCGATCAAGAGCGCAGCGCAGGTGACCGAACTGGCCGGCGTGGTCGAGAACCTCGGCGCGGCCGCGTACCTGGGTCAGGCGGCCAACATCAAGAGCAAGGAGATCCTGGCCGCGGCGCTCGCCATCCACACGATCGAGGCCCGCCACGCGGCGACGCTGAACCTGGTGCTCGGAAAGACGCCGACCCCGGACGGCGCCTTCGCCAGGCCGATGAGCATGCAGCAGGTGCTCGCCGTCGTCAAGCCGTTCATCGCCTGAGCCCGGAAACGAACTGAGAGGAAGCATCCGATATGAGTCGCATTGAAACCCCCACCCCCGGGCTGGAGGCCGTGGAGGTCCACGGCGTCACCCGCGCCAGCTTCATCCTGCGCGGTGCGATCGCCGCCGGCGCCGTCTACGGCGCAGGCGCCGTAGCCCCGTTCGTGACAAACGCGTTCGCGGCCGGCGGGGCCACGGACCTCGACATCCTGAACTTCGCGCTCACGCTCGAGTATCTGGAGACCGACTTCTACACCGTCAAGGGCAAGTCGGTCGGGCTCAGCGGCGAGGCGAAGTCTCTGGCCCAGACGTTCGGCGAGGAGGAGGCCGCGCACGTCGCCGGACTCACCAGCGCGATCAAGGCCGCCGGCGGCAAGCCGGTGTCCAAGCCGACGTTCTCGTTCCCGGTGACCAACCAGGCCGGCTTCTTGAAGCTCGCCTACGTGCTCGAGAACACCGGCGTCGGCGCCTACAACGGCGCGGGTCCGTCGCTGTCCAACAAGCAGTATCTGGCCGTCGCCGGATCCATCGTCCAGATCGAGGCGCGCCACGCCGCGTCGATCGCGCTGCTCACCGGGGACATGATCACGCCCAACGGTGCGTTCGACAAGCCCCTGAGCAAGGCGCAGGTGCTGGCCAAGGCCGGGCCGCTCATCAAGAAGTAGCCCAACCGCGTCCTCTCCCAGATCATGCAGATGCCAAACGCGATGGCTCCAGTTCGCTGGCGCCCCGTCAACCACTCAGAAACCCTGAGCGTCGTCGGCCATCTCGATGAGCTGCGCACGCGGCTGATCGTGTCGTTGATCGCGGTCGCGGTCGCGTTTGGCATCTGCTTCTGGCAGAACAACCTCCTGCTGCACCTGATCGACACGCCGCTGGCGCACCAGACACAGGAGCAGGTGCGCCAGGGCCACGGACCCCTCGGCGCCACCTACAAGGTCCAGCGCAGCGCCCGCGACGTGGCGGTGCAGCTGGGCGTCGTCGCCGCGGCGCTCGATCGCACCCGCGTTCCGGCGTCGGTCAAGTCCTCGCTGTCGGGCGTGCAGCACAGCCTGCAGCGCGACGTCGCCCAGCTGTCGACCCCGCCCACCGGCGACCGGCCGGTGACGCTCGGAATCGGGGAGCCGTTCACCACCACGGTGACGGTGACGCTGATCTTCGCCCTGATCCTGTCGCTACCGGTGCTGCTGCTGCAGGCCTACGGCTTCCTGATGCCCGCCCTCGGGCCGGAGGAGCGCCGTCGCATGCTCCCGGTGACGATGGCGATCCCGGTCCTGTTCGTCGCCGGCGTGGCCTTCGGCTACACCGTCGTCCTGCCCGCCGCGCTGCACTTCTTTCAGAACTTCAACAGCGACCAGTTCAACGTCCTCGTCCAGGCCAGCCAGTACTACAAGTTCGCGGCCACCACGATGCTGGCGATGGGGCTGATGTTCCAGATCCCGGTGGCCATCATCGCGGTCACGCGGGCCGGCATCGTCACGCCGCGACAGCTTCGCAAGAACCGCCGCTACGCGCTGCTGGCGTGCGTGCTGATCGCCGCGGTGCTGCCGAGCGACGTGATCACGATGGCGCTCGAGACGCTGCCGCTGTACCTGCTGTTCGAAGCCAGCGTGCTCATCGCGTCGATCACCGAGCGCCGGGCCCGCTCGCGAGCCGCCCGGACCGATGCGCCCGCCTGACCGTAGGCCGGAGCGAGTTGCCGGGTGTGACACGATTGGCGGCATGGTGGAGCCTCCCCCGTCGTTCGCGATGGAGGAATCGGTCGGTGCCGACCGGACCGTCCGTCTGTCGCTGCGCGGCGAGTTGGACCTGAGCACCGCGGAAGACCTTCAGGCGCGCCTCGAGCAGCTCACCCGGGACCGGGTCAAGGTGCGCCTGGACCTCTCCCGGCTCGCGTTCATCGACAGCAGCGGGATCGCCGTGCTCGTCGCCGGTGTCCGGGCCAATCGGGCCCTCGAGATCGAGGATCAGCTCACGCCGGCGGTCCAGCGTGTTTTCGATGTGACCGGGATCGCCGCCTTCCTTCGCGACACCAATCAGGTTTCCCCAGCGAGGCTCAGCCCGACGGCCTGACGTCCACCCGCCGCGGTGCCGCCGGCGGGCGGCCGCCGCGCCGGCGCGAGTTGATCTGGCGTACCTGACGGGCCGGCGGTCGTATCTCGGATCCGGACAGCATGGGCTTGCGGAGCGTGATGCTCTGACCGATCGCAGCTGCTGTCTCCCGCGTGTGGGTGATCGCCTCGACCGCGCGTTCGGCGGCGGGCGTGAGGATCAGGCAGCCGTCTGAACGGCGCCGGACGCAGCCGGCGGCCTCGAGCTCGCCCATCGCGAGGGTGACGGTGGGCCGGCGAGACGCCACCAGATGTCCGATCACGTCGTGGGTCAGCGACAGGGGCAAGACGATCCCGTCGGGGGTGACGCGCCCACAGCTGTCGGCCAGATTCCACAGCGCCAGCAGCACCCGGTGCTCGGCCCGCGGCAGATGCGCGGTCAATCCGTGCATCGCGAGGCGCTGTCGCTGAGCCTCCAGCCGCCGGTTCACGTTGGTCATGAGCGAAGGCCAGCGAGCAGCGGCGCGAATGAACGAGTTGCGCAGCACGAGCAGGTTCATCTCGCTCAGCGCGGTGAGCTTGACGCCGCTGCCCAGCCGAGGAGGCTCGGCGGCATGCAGCATCAGGACATCCCCATGGCAGAGCAACTCGAAGATGTAGTGCTCGCCGAGCGCCATCTCCCGGCCCAGCAGTCCATCGACGACGACCAGCCCGAAGACATCATCGCGCTCAAAGGCCCCCGCCGACGGCAGCGACCACGGACCGCGGGCCATACGCACCAGGTTGCCAAGGCATTCCCGCCGAGCCAGATCCCAGTCGTCGTCGGGGATTCCGGTGCCGAGCTCAGGATCCAGATCCAAGATCCTGTTG
The DNA here is from genome assembly GCA_963799995.1 of uncultured Solirubrobacterales bacterium. Lineage (GTDB taxonomy): Bacteria > Actinomycetota > Thermoleophilia > Solirubrobacterales > Solirubrobacteraceae > Palsa-465. The sequence continues at coordinate 82,347 of CAWCZI010000007.1, forward strand.
ACCCCGGCCGCGAGCGGACCGGGAGCGCTCCAGCGAGCATCCCTCGATAGGGCGTGGCGCTCATTCGTGTACGTCATCGCATCTCCCAGACAAAGCTTTCGAAATGCGATGGCACCGCAGCGGAGCGCTCGGGCGGGTCGCTGCCGATCCAGCTGGTCAAGCCCTCGCGTACACCCTGGACAGAGTGGCGAGCGCACGTTCGATCATAGCCCCCCGCCGAGCTCGGGGTGCGCTAGCGTCTGGTGCAACGGCCTTTGCTCGGACCACGCGGTGTGCGGCGACGAGGAGGGGCGTGGCCTGCGGGAGGTTCCTCACCGTCTCCCCCTTCTCTCTCTCGGGCCGGCCCCAAGGGCGAGACGAGAACTGAGGCCGGCCCATGTCCGGCACCACTCCAGAAACCACACGCGACAAGTCGCCGGCGGCGCAGATCTCGAATCTGGTCGTGCAGCTGTATCGGTCCTACACCGGGCGCGGGCCCACGAAAGCGTGGACGTCGATCGACGGGGACCTCATCTCGGTGGTCCTCCGGGAGACGCTGACCCGAGGCGAGCAGAGCCTGGTGGCCGACGGCCGTGCCCAGTTCGTGCTCGACTTGCGCAAGGCCTATCAGGGGGTCATGCGCGACGATCTCGTCGCCGGTGTGGAGAGCATCACCGGTCGCAAGGTGATCGCGTTCATGAGCGACAACCACGTCGACCCGGACATCGCGATCGAGAGCTTCATCCTGGAGCCGGTCGGCGAACACGCCGGCGAGCCGCACCAGGCGACCTGACCCCGGAGACCGCCTGGTCGGAGTGGCGTGCCGCCTGCCCGGCCTTCGGTAGGTTTGCCCGCGATGCGTCGCCAGCCGGCCGGGCCGATGAGAGCCACCACGCGCCTGCTTCTGCTCGCCGGCGTCGTCGCGGTGCTCTCCGCCGCCCCGGCGAGCGCCCGCGCCTCGGGCTCGAGCGTGGGGGTCTCGGTGGGCGCCGGGCAGATCGTCGTGACCGCGCCGGGCGGGGCCCGCGCGGTCATCACCCGCGACCCGTTCGGGCTGGCGATCCAGAACCCGGCCGGCCAGACGGTGCTGCGCGAGGTCGCGCCCGGCGCCGGGCCGTCGCTACCGCTGCCGATCGCCCCCATGTCGCAAACCGAGTTCGGAGCCATCGGCCCGGCGGCGCCCTCGCTCTACGCTCCGCTGAGCTTCCTGGTCGGCACCCAGTCGATCTCGCAGACACCGGCCGGTCAGTGGGAGGGGACGCTGCAGTCGGTGACCGAGTCCGGGGTCGAGTACGCGGCGCAGTCGGTGATCGGCGTCCACCGCCAGGGCGACGCCGCCGTGCTGGATCTGTCGACAGACGATCCGACGGGCCGCACGCTCGTCGCGACGATCTCCCCGGGGTCCGGTGACGCGCTGAGCGTGAGCGCCAGGCCGGTGCCGGCCGCCGGGGTGGCGACGATGTCTGACTCGTTTCAATCAGGGCCCGGCCGAGGCATTTCACGGCTTCGGCGGGCGGCACAACAGCCTCGATCAGCACGGGTCGGAGTTCTACAACTGGCTCGAGCAGGAGAACGTCAGCTCCGGCAGCGCCAGCGGGTTGACGGCCCCCGCCACGCCGGGGCAGGACACCTACATGTTTCCCAACGGCCCAGAGGCCGCCTACTACGTGCAGTCGTCGTTCGTCTCCTCACACGGCTACGGGTTCCTGCTGCGCCGCGACGAGATCTCGCACTGGCGCCTTGACTCCGACCGCCCGAACGCCTGGCAGGTGGAGGTGGGCGCACCGACACTGGACTACACGGTGGTCGCGTCCGACCCGGCGGGGGCGATATCGCAGCTGACGGCGGTCACGGGCCGCCAGCCCGTCCCCCCGAGCTGGGCGGCCGGCTCGATACTCGACCGGCTGGTCAAGTACCCGTCGGACCCCGCCGCCAGCTATCAGCGCGAGGTGCAGAGCGACATCGCCAACATCGACCGCTACCACCTGCGCCTGGACGCGTACCGGATCGAGGGCTGGGCGGAGCTGCCGAAGGCCACGCTGGCTGCGGACATCGCAGAGCTCAAGGCGCGGGGGATCCACCCGCTGGTCTACTTCCGCGCCTTCGTCGGCACCGACACCACCGGCACCGACGATCCCGCCGACTACGACTACGCGCTCGCCCACGGCTATGTCGCCACGCAGGCCGACGGCAGCCCGTACACGTTCATCTCGAACTTCAACGACCCGGCGGCCATGATCGACTTCACCAACCCCGCCGCGGTGCGCTGGTGGCAGCGGCGAATCTGGGCGGCGCTCGATCTCGGGGCCGACGGCTTCATGCAGGACTTCGGGGAGCAGGTGCTCACCGGCATGCACTTCCACGACGGCTCGACCGGCGTCCAGATGCACAACCGCTACCCGGTGCTCTACGACCAGGCGACGCGCGAGGCGATCGACGCCTACGAGAAGGCCCACCCCGACCGCCACATCTTCTTCTACACGCGCGCGGGGTACAGCGGCACCCCGGGCGACGCTGCCTACGAGAACGCGAACTTCCCCGGAGACGAGACCACCGATTGGACCCGGGCCTCCGGCCTGGCGTCGCAGACTAGCGACATGCTCAACCGCGCCATCGGCGGCGCCTACGGCTTCAGCACCGACATCGGCGGCTACCTGGACATCGGTCCCTATCCGGCCACGACCAAGGAGCTGTTCCTGCGCTGGGCCGAGTGGGCCGCGCTATCCCCGATGTTCCGGCTGCACGGATCGGTGCTGGCCGGCACCCACACGCCCTGGAGCTATGACGCGCAGACGGTGCAGGTCTACGAGCGGCTGACGGCGCTTCACCTGCGCGCCCGCTCACTGATCCTGAGGCTGTGGCGGGAGGCCGACCAGACCGGGATCCCGATCACCCGTCCGCTGTGGCTGGGCTATCCCGGCGACGCGCAGGCCGCCCGGCAAGATCAGGAGTGGCTGCTCGGCCCCGACGTGCTCGTGGCCCCGGTCGTCACCGAGGGCGCGACCTCGCGCACGGTCTACTTCCCCGGCGGTTGCTGGCAGCGGCCCGACACCGGAGCCCGCTACCAGGGACCGAGCTCGGCCACGGTGCCCGCTGCCCTGGACCAGCTTCCGTACTTCTTTGCGTGCGGGACCCAGCCGTTCACGCCGCCCTCGTCCGGGTGCCCGCCGGCGCGCGGGCGCCTGGGCGGCTCGCGCCTCGGGCCCGCGCGGCTCGGGCAGCGGCGGCGAGCGCTGCGGTTGGCGCTTCACCGCTCACACCGGCGAGAGCACCGCTACGTGGACTCGTTCTGCCTCGCCGGCGGCGCGATCCAGGCCGGCTATCCGTCACCGGGGCTGCTGCGCCTGCTCACGCCGCGGGTGCGCCGGCAGGTCAGGGGCCGAGCGGTCCTGCTGCTGACGGCCAACCGCCACTACGCGCTTGACGGCGTCCGTCCCGGGACGCGGTGGCGCTCGGCCCGCCGCCGGCTGAGACGGGCGCGCCGGTACCGGATCGGTCGAAAGACCTGGTACGTGGTGGCCGGGCGGGTGAGCTCGGGCGTGCTCGAGGTCAAGCACGGCCGCGTCCTGGCGATCGGGATCGCCAATCACGCCCTCACCTCCAGCCGACGCTCAGCGAGGGCCTTCCTGCGCAGCTTCCCATAGAGGTGGGGCGCCCTGGTCGAGGGGCGCAGCCTGGTCCCAGCGACCGTCGATCTCGTGCTTCTGACGCGCCAACAGGTCTGTGACCTTCTTGATCTTGTCCAGCATGAGGTCCTCGCGGACGGCAAAGAAAGGCAGTTGCTTCATGGGATCGGCGGCGAAGATCTCGACGTTCCGCGTGAGGCTGGCGCTTTCGCGTCGGAGGGCGAGCTGCGCGACGTACCGGCCGCCGTAGTCGATGAACGCGCGCGCGAAGGCCTCGATGCGTCGAGCTTTGTCCGGTGGAGAACGTATGTCTTCCGGTCGGCCGGCGGCCCGGTCTCGAGCTGGAGCTGCGGCGCCTGACCGGGTGCGCTGACCAGGTAGAGCAGCGGTCCGCTCATCCCCGCGGCCGCCGCCACGACCGTAAACTTCCTGCCCCGGCCGGTCAGCGAGGGCCTTCCTGCGGAGCTTTCTCTGGCCGCCCCGCGGGCGCCCTGGCGTTCTCGGTCCGAGTCCTCGTGCACTAAGGGCCTGTCGGGCGCCGCATCTCAGTCAAACTTGACCAAGTCCTTGAAGATCAGTCGACCCCAGGTATCTCCGCGCGCCTGGACGAGCAGTCCACCTTCCGATAGCCCGCCAAGCTGGATCGGCGAGAAACCGAGATTTTCCGCAAGCGCTCCGATCTCCGCTGCTGCGTCGTCGTCGTCGCTCGCCAGGAACACGACTCTCCGGCCACCGTTCACGGCCGGGTCTTGGTCGAGGACGCCAGCGACCAAGTGGTTGAAGCCCTTGACCAGTTTTGCACCTGTGAAGGCCTGCGCGATGACCGTGGAGGAAGGCTGTCCTCCCAGTTCCTCGGGGGACACGCCGTAGGCGTTGGTCACATCGATGATGGTCTTTCCCTTCCAGTTCGGCAGCGCCTTCGCGACATCCCCGTGTGACTCGTAACGGACAGCCAGAAAGACGATGTCCGCGTTGACGGCTTCCGCCAGCGTTGTGGGAATGATCTCGGGTCCGATCGCGGCTGCGGCGGATGCGAAGCTTTCCGGGTCGCGAGTGGTCGCAACGGATACTTCGATGCCGCTTCGGGCAAACGCCTTGGCAAGAGCCTGGCCGATGTTGCCGAAGCCAATAATTGCATAGCTCATATGTTCTCCTTTTGTGTTGCCACGCCCTACGGGCTCCGAATATCGAATGGAGTGACCGGCCGGGCGTAGTAGTGCGTCAGATTTGCGCTAGGCCGCCGTCGACGTGGACCTCGCTGGCGGTCATGAAGCTGCTGTCTGGCGACGCGAGAAAGGCGGCCACCGCTGCGACCTCCGCCGGTTCGGCCATGCGCTGGAGCGGGTTCATAGAGGCGAAGGCCTTCTGGCCTTCCTCGCCGAGCGCTTCCTTCGCGAGTTCGGTCGCCGTCGGTCCGGGTGTCAGCACGTTGACCCGGATGCCGGTGCCCTTCAGGTCGTGCGCCCAGGTCCGCGCGAGGTTGCGCACTGCCGCCTTGCTCGCGCTGTAGGCGGTGAATGCCGGGGCGCCCGTGGTGCCGGCGCTCGATCCGGTCAGGATGATCGAACCGCCCTCGCCCATCAGCGGTAGCGCCTTCTGGACCGTGAAGATCGAACCCTTCACGTTGGTGTCGAAGATTTCGTCAATGTGCTCGGCGTCGATCTCGCCGAGCGGAAGCTGGCTTCCCGCCCCGGCATTGGCAAGGACGATGTCGAGGGTTCCGCGCTCGGCCTTCACCGCCGCGTAGAGTCGATCGAGGTCGGCCAGATCGGAGACCGAGCCCTGCACCGCGCGGGCGTTGACCCCGAGGTCGGCCACAGCGGCATCGAGCGCTCCCTGCCGGCGGCCGAAGATGAAGACGAAGGCGCCCTCCTCGATGAAGCGCTTTGCCGCGGCGCGGCCAATGCCAGTAGCGCCGCCGGTGATCACGGCGGTCTTTCCACCCAGTCTGGTCATGCCATCGAGCTTTCCCATAACTACTCCATTCGATTGGTCGGTTCGATGCTATGTACACCGATCTGAGTGCTTAACCTATCGGGAATCTACAGAGAATGCAAGCTATGCACACCGATCAGTACCAACTGAGCTACGCTAGGCCTATGACGGAGTTGGAGAAGGGGCCCCGAGGCCTGCGCCGCGGCAGGGGCGCACGAGAACGCATCCTCAGCGCTTCGCGACAGCTGTTCCGCGATCAAGGCATCAACTGCACCGGCATGGACCAACTCTGCGCGGTGGCAGAGGTGTCCAAGCGCACGCTGTACCAGCACTTCCCCGGCAAGGACGAGTTGATCGCCGAACACCTACGCCGATTCGATCCCGACATCCTGCCCGAGGTGTTCGACCGCGCCGACCTCACACCCCGCGAACGACTCCTCGCCGCCTTCGACATCCACCCCCCGCTGTGCCCGTTCATCGCAGCGGCCGTCGAAATCTCCGACCCGGGCCACCCGGCACGCGTATACGCCCGCGACTACAAGAAGGCCCTTGCCGCGCGGCTCACCGAGACCGCCCGCGAGGCCGGCGCCACCAACCCCGAACAGCTCGGCGAGCAACTGGCGCTGCTCCTGGATGGCGCCTCGGCCCGCAGCCGAGTCCTCAACACCTCAACCTTCTCCACCGCCGCCGCCATCGCAGCAGTCCTCGTCGACAACGCCATTCCCACGGCAGCGGTGCCGCCCGGCCCAAGCTAATCGGCATGGGGTTCGAGGTGTCCGTGCCTACCCGACAAGACGCGCAGAAGTGGGGGCTGATCACCGAACGGCGCTTCGTGCTCGAGAGCGGCTTGGCCAAGCTCGAGCAGGCTTGCCGATGCTCTCGCTAACGCGCGGCCCGCTAAAAACCAGGTCAGCCGAGTTGGTATTTGATGTGGGTGACGCCGGGCGCATCGACGGCGCGGATCTGCTGGAGCTTGAGCGTCCCGTGGTCGAGGCCCGCGAACAGACGCTCACCGGTACCGAGGATCAGCGGCGCGATCGAGATATCAATTTCGTCGACCAGGCCTGCGGCCAGGTATTGGTTGACCGCGGACGCGCCGCCGGGCAGCGAGACGTCGTGTCCCTGTGCGGCGTCCTTCGCCCGCTTCAGCGCTGACTCCATCCCGTCGCTGACGAAGTGGAAGGTGGTGCCGCCCTGCATCTGGAGTGGCTCGCGCGGGTGGTGGGTGAGCACGAACACCGGATGATGGAACGGGGGGTTCTCGCCCCACCAGCCCCGCCAGGACTCGTCCGGCCACGAGCCCCTGACCGGCCCGAACATGTTGCGGCCCATGATCGTCGCGCCGACGTTCGCCAGACGCTCCTGCGCCACGGGGTTGCTGACGTTGACCTCGCCGCCGTCCTGCCCGTGCATCTCTCGGAACGCCTTGAGCGGAAAGAACCACTGGTGCAGGTCCATCCCGCCGACACCGAGCGGATTCTCCTCGTCCTGGCCCGGGCCGGCGACGTAGCCGTCCAGCGACATCGTGATGCTGACTCTCAGCTTGCTTCGCATCAGCTCTGCTCCGTGTTCTGCAGATGGCTTCCGAGCGCGTCGAGCAACGCCTTGGTGCCGTGCTCGCGCTCGGCAGGGGCGTCGAGGCCGTCGAGGTAAACGCCCTGCTCGGTGAGGGTCAGGCGCGTCGTATCGCCGACCGCCTCGAATTCGATCGTTGCGACGGATACCGATATCCGGGCGTTGTTGCGGTGCATGTCGTAGGTGTGGACGATCCGCTGTGCGGGCACGATGTCCGCGTACACGGCGTCGAAGCTGTAGACGGTTCCGTCGGGCGCGGGGACCGAAAGTTAGCGAACACTCGCTCTGGGCTTGCTGCGTAGGTCCGTTCGATAACGAACGTCGAGTGGATCGTCGAGCGGTTGCCGATGGGCTTCTCCGTGGTGCTCACTCTGTGCTCTCCTGGTCTGGTGTGTGTTGGTTTGCTCGGCGAGGAAGTCGCCGAGGCGATCGAGGCGTGCTGAACAGGAGCACAACGCGTCCCGGCAGGGCTCGGGTCCGGCCATGGCAACTGGACGTGCACAGACGCGGGGTCGGGCTGGCCCGAGGCGTCGACGGTTGGCTACGGTTCCGCGCGTGGAGCTACAGCAGCGCATCGCCGATCGGATGGGTGAGTTCTTGATTTTCGCGGTGACGCCACCGAGGCTGGCGACCGGGCCGGAGCAGACCAGGCAGATCGCTGAGGTCACCCTCGCCCGACTCCGTTCGGTGGGGATAGATGGCCTCGTTCTTTACGACATCGATGATGAGAGCGACCGTAATCCCAACGAACGCCCGTTCCCGTTCCTGCCGACGATGGACCCGGCCCAGTACCTGGCTCGTGATCTCGTCGGCCTGGACGTGCCTGCCATCGTCTACCGAGCGGTCAGCAAGCACCCCGAAGATGGCCTCCGTGTATGGCTCCGCGACCAGGATTCAACCCGAGTGTTGTCGGTCTTCGTCGGGGCGTCATCCCGCGAGAAAGCGGTCGCGACCTCGCTCGCGCGGGCATACGAACTCCGGACCGAAGTCCGGCCGGACTTACCGCTAGGCGGAGTCGCGATCCCCGAGCGGCACGCGCGGGGCGGCAATGAGCACCTGCGGCTCATCGCTAAACAGGCTGCAGGCTGCTCCTTCTTCGTCACCCAGGTCGTCTACGACGTCAACGCTGCAAAGGACCTGGTCTCCGACTATCGCTACGAGTGCGCCGCCCAGGACCTGGAGCCGGTGCCGATCGTCTTCACATTCTCAGTCTGCGGCTCAATGAAGACGTTGGAGTTCCTGCAGTGGCTCGGTGTCGACGTGCCGCGCTGGATCGCGAACGATCTGCGCCATGCTGACGACACCCTTGACGCGTCCTACGACCAAGCCGCCGCAACGGCGATCGAGCTGATCGCCTTTTGCCGGCGTGTCGGCGTTCCCTTCGGACTGAACATCGAGAGCGTCTCGATACGCAAAGTCGAGATCGAGGCCTCCGTGCGGCTTGCTACTCGGCTCAGAGCCGAGCTCCGGCGCTAGAGGCCCCGGAACATCCGTATCCGCATTCCGCTCCATACACCAAGCTGACACCGCCACCGACCCGGTCGTGAGCTACGCCGCGCCGGACCGAGGACCGGATCGAGACCCGGTGGGGGTATGGTGACCGCTGACGCCCGGCGTGGTGTCGGGTGCGTAACCGGGAAGGGGTTTGGGATGAGGCGGTTTGCTGTGGTGAGCGTGGTGTGGGTCGTTATGGTGGGCGGCGTGGTGTCGGCGGCCGCGGCGGCGGTGACGCCGGGGTGGGAGTGCATTCCGACGACGGCGGGTCTGGCGGTCACCTCGGGCGGGACGGGTGCTGCTCCTTCGTGTGCGTCGGGGACGCCGGTACTCACCCCGACGTATGTGTCCTCTGGTGTGGGTGGTAAGCCGACGGTCGAGTTCTCATCGGTCAACGTACAGGTCGTGTCCGGGTCGGGCGCGACAAGCGGCACGGTCAACGGCGAGGGCAACCTGATCGTTGGTTACGCCGAGAACCCCAGTGGTTTCGCGCAAACCGGCTCCAACAACCTGATCGTCGGCTCGGGCAACGGCTGGCGCAGCTACGGCTCGATCGTCGGCGGCACGCTGGACCAGGCCACCGGCAGCTACGCGACCACCGTTGGCGAGAACAACGTCGCCTCAGGCACGGGCAGCTTCGCAGCGGGTCTCGCCAACACGGCCTCCGGCGCCCGCGCGTCGGTGCTCGGGGGCTACCACAACGTCGCGGCAGCCACCGAGGCCAGCGTCGCCGGCGGGTGCGACGGCCGTGCCGGCACCGGGACCCCGGCTACGTCGACCTGCCCCAACGGCGGCGCCAGTACGATCACCGGCGGACAGGGCAATCAGGCATCCGGACAGGACGCCTCGGTCACCGGCGGAGGCTTTAACCTGGCCTCTGCTCTGAGCGCGAGCGTTACCGGCGGCTGTATGAACCTGGCCGGGTCCGGCTCGAACCCAAGTGGCTCGCGGGTCACCGCCATCGGACCGCGCGTATGCACGACCGGGTTTGAGGCCATCCTGGGCGGCTTCGGGAACACCGCCTCGGGACTCGATGCGTCGATCGGCGGCGGGTACAACAACTTCGCAACCACCTTCGAAGCGTCGGTACTCGGCGGCGAGGGAAACATGGCAAGCGGCACCGGCAGCTCGGTCCTCGGCGGCGACGGGAACAACGCGACGGGCAATTGTCAGTCGATCCCGAGCTCGCCCGGGACCTGCTGAGCGATCCGCGGAGGCGGGGCGCCGCGGCGCGTCCCGCCCGTCCGCAACGCCGCCTCGGTGAGGATCTGGCGATGGGCGAGCAGGGCACCCGGTGCCGGCCGGCGCTGGTCTCATGCGACGTTCGCCGAGAACCGCGCCTCGATCACGCTCCGCGATTGCGCTCGTCCGGCCTCCGGCTCAGAGTGCTGCTAATCGTCCAGAGCAGCAGCTGAGCCGGCCGCACCCGACGCTCGGATTCACCCGGTAGGAAGCGTCCGACGTCTCCGGGGCTGACGCTTGCGTTCACGCGATCGCCCATCGACACCGACGCGCGTCATCCCGTCGTCGCCAATCTGATCGTGCGCGCGGGTGACCGCCCACGATCGAAGCAGTCGTCCGCGCGAGCGGACGCTGGAGCGTGCTTGACGCTAAACGCAGCAACCGGCGGTGCCGCTGGATGTCTTTGATCAAAGCAACCGCCTGATGAATCAGCCACCGGTCGGGCGCCTGGTCGAACGGCTCGCCAGGCGCCGCTCAGTTGCTTGTCGTGCCTCTACAGGCCGAGCTTGCGCACGCCAGCTTCGTCGAGGCCAAGCGCGTGACCAACCTCGTGACGCACGGTCTCGATGATCTTCGCACGTAGAAGCGTCTGGTCTTTGCCGAAGTCGCGGGTGAGTGTGTCTCGGTAGATGACGATCTGGTCGGGTGCGTCGTTCGCTTCGCCCCAGGGAAACCACTGGGCGACGCGACTGAGGTTCTGCGCACCGGGCACGAACATTCCATACGCATGGTGTGCGGCACCGTCATCGGAGACGGTGATCGCGACGCCGCGCAGTTGGTCCTCAACCTCGGCGGGCAGCGCGTCGAGCGCAGCGCGCACGGCCGCCTCAAAGTCGGCCTCGGAATGGATCGGTACGCCAGCAGGAAGGTCTGGGCCGGGATTCGCTTCGAGAGCTCGCTCGTCGTCGTTCGCGAGCCTGTCGACGCGGTCCTCGAGTGCCTCGAAGGACTTCTCGTCCATGTCTGTGATGTCCTCGTCTGAAGTACTCACCTGATTGCACACTACCCACCGGTCGAAGCAAACGTCCCAAAGGAGAAGCCCGGTGTCGGTTCCCGTGGAGGCCACTTGCTCAGCATGTCGAGCATGAGTCGCTGGACCCGATTGCCCAACTCCTTGTACGCGAGTTGCAGCTCCTGCAGTTCAAGGACCCGCCAAGACTCGACTCGTGGCTCGGCCCCTCCGTGGACGAGACGCGGGTGCGCAAATACCGGTGAGCGAGGAAATTTCGCCACTTGATCATCGTCTCGATATCGGTCGCATCTCAATACGACCAGGAAGGCGGGAAGGTCACGCACCTTCCCGCCCTTGCACCTAGGACCTGGGGCACTCTGCGAGCGCCTGCTTCCGCGCCGCCGCGGGGACCTGCGCCTCGATGATCTGCCGGCAGAGCCGCGCCTGAAGGCTCTTCAGGCCTGTGCCCCGGCTGATCGGCGCCGGGTTTCCGCACGCGGCGGCGAGGGCCCGGGCCAGGGTGGAGCCGGCCGAGGCGGGAAGCCCGGAGCCGGCCTGCTGCGTCTGCTGCCGGCACTGCGCCCCTGCATACGCGAGCGCGCCTCTTCTTGCAGCCGCCGGCAGTTGGTGCTCTGCCGCCTTCCAGTCTGTCCTGCACTCGGCGGTGAGCGACCCTCGCTCGCGCGCGCCGATCATGCGCTCACCGGCCACCAGGTCCTTGCACAGCGAGACCTCACGTGCCCTTTCAGCAGACGCAGACAGGACCCTCACGCCCGCCGCGACCTGGACCGAACTCGGCCCCGTCGCCTTGCCGATGGCCCCGGAGACGCCGGCCGCCATCGCGAACGCGGCGCCGGCGCCGGCGACCGCTGCGAGCAGCCCGGCGAGCAGCGAGCCGCTGCTCACGCCGGTGATGTGACGGGCGGTGAGCGCCCCCCAGATCAGCCCCGCGATCACGAAGCAGCCCCCGAACACGCCGGCGAGGATCTTGCCCGAGCCCGAGGAGGCGTTGAACAGCAGTTGGCCGTGGTTCCCGAGCGCCAGTGCGATGAACGGGACCCCGATCGCGATGAACGCGAGCGGGAGCACGAGCCTGCCGGCGGAGCCGGCCGCCGCCGCTCCTATCCCCGCGACGACCAGCCCGGCCATCAGCATCAGCATCCACCAGCCGGTGCCCTTGGCGCAGACCGGCACCGGCCCGTAGTTGCGGGAATACCCGGTGCTCGAGCACGACCCGTGCTCGAACCCGTGGAAGATCCCGAGGCACAACATCGCGATCCCGAGGCCCAGCAGCCCGAGGCCGAGGACCGGCCTGAGGTCCAGTGGGGATCGCGCGGGTTCTGCCCCGAACGGGTTCGGTTGCCCCGATGCTGCCCGTGATTGAACGACGCTCATGTGCCTTTGCTCCCGGTCCGAGATTTGCTGTGTGCGGCACTGTGAGCGGCCAGGGCAAATCCACGCCAAACAACCACCAAAGGCGGAGCCCGCTCCCGCCAGGGATCGCAGATCCCTCATGACCGGCGTGGGCCTAGCGGGGAAGTGCGGGCGCCGCGGGACAGTGTGGGCGTTGGGGAACCGCAGCCCTCGGAGCCGGTCAGCTGACGGCGCTCAGGCTGTACGCATAAGTCCAGCGGCGGCCGTTCGTCGAGATGTACTCCCAGAGCGACGCACCCCGGCCGCGCGGGTCGGCGGTTGGGCCTTCAACGATTGCGACGAGGCCGGCGTGGGTGTGTGGGGTGCCGGTGAGCGAGAGGATCTGACCGGGCAGTCGTGCCGCCCACCAGTGCTTGCCCGCATCCGGGGTGAGGTCGATCAGGTTGTTGCACGCGGCGCACCATGCGAAGTAGATCCGGGGGGCGGCGACGCCTGCCTGTCCGACGGCGGCCGCGCCCTGGGCAGCCGGGATCTGCAGGACAGGGCCATCCGTCCGCCACGTCTTGCCGCCGTCGGTGCTGGCGACGGGATACGTGCCACCGCCGGCATCGGGAAGACCGGTGAGCGCGAATCCGTTGCGGCGGTTGATGAACACCCGGATGCCGGTGAAGCCGGCGCTCACGGGCGTGCCCGGTCGCACCCCGCCACCGGCCGCCGGTCCGAACCGCTGGGCGGTGACCGCCTTCGGTGGAGTCACAGCCGACGGCACGGCAGCCGACGGCGACCGCGACATGGTGCGTGGCGTCGCGGCATCGCACGCGCCGAGCACGAGCGAGCACAGCACGGCGACCGGTGCGAGAACTCGCACTCGACTCACCGGCCGGCCATCCATGAACCGATCTTGTCGCACAGGTGCTCTAGCGTCCAGAGCTTGTGCGCCACAGGCAGCCGGGAGGACGCCTCACGGTGCACGCGGTCAGCGCGGGGCGAATCTCGAGATGCTGCCGGCGGGGGCGTCTCCGCCGTTGATGGTGTCGATCGTGACCGCCACGTGCGAGCTCGCGGGGACGGGATGGCTGAGCTCGATCCTGACCCGAGTCGTGTGTGCGGCGCCGCCCGCGCGCGCGATTCCGATGCCACGGGCGAGCAGGCGGCCATGTGAGCGAACGCGAACGGCGATCGACACGCTGGACTCGCCGGCGAGCAGCGCCGGCACACGGATCGTCAGTCGCAGCACATTGCTATGGCGAGAGAGGTGCACCAGCGTCGACACGGGAGCCTTGGCGTGGTTGCTCAACCGTAGTCGTCCGAGCGGTCTGCCCGGGGCGCTGACTGTCGCCGTGTATCGCGTGGTCGCGATACGCGTCCAGCTCTGAGGGTGAATCGAGAGCGTCTCGTCGCGCCCCAGGCTGACCATCCCGAAATCGGCGGTTTGCGGTGTTCCGCCCAGTCTGAGCGTCGTGAGCGTCACGTGGTAGCGCGCATTTGATCGGGAGATGATCTTGACGGCCGCGCCGAGTGACACCGTCACGTGAGCCGGCCCTGTCAACGTGACGACATGCTCGGTGTTGTCACCGTCGAGCTTGGCGGTCAGCATCGCAGTGGCCGATCGCGGAGCGCGCTCGTGTGCCACCGGCGTCACGGCGAAAGCAGTGCCGGCGGGGTCGAACCTGGCGCTCACGTGTCCCGAGCTGGCGCTGAGGTCGGCGTCGACATGCGCGGCCTGCCACAACGCCGTGATGGGACCATTTCCCCCGTTGAGCTCTGTGGTGCTCTGGCCGTGATTGATGAGGAGTTGGTCGATCCCGCTCCAACCAGGGCCAGAGATGGCCGAGGTGGCCGCGGAGGGCGTATTCGAGTCGGTGATCTGCGGAACGATCTGCACATCCGCACTGTCCCGTGCGAGACTCACCGGGTGGCCGGTGGAGTCGGCCAGTCCCTGGACCCGGTCGTCGGAGCTGAGCGAGATCGAACTCGCCGGCCGCGGGCGTAACGACGCCCTGCTCAACGTCTGCAGACCCTGCAGCGCGCTGACCGGCGCCACGACGAGACCCTTGGCGGGGCCGCTCAGGTTTTCGTGGGGGGCGGTCCAACCACCGCTGGGCTGCACCCTGATCCACGAGTCTTTGAGTGCTGCGGCGTGCGCGGTGCCGCTGGCGTCGGCATTCTCGCCGGAGGTGAACGGAACGTTCGAGTCGGCGGTGTAGATGGCGATGCTGCCCGCTGGATCACCGCTGATCGGCGATGGGCCCCACCCGTACGCAATCTCGGCGTGGCCCTCCCACGTCGAGCCGAACGGAGCCTTCCCGTAGATGCCGATGATGGCCGGCCGATCCAATCCGCCCGCCGGTCCCATTACCGCCGACAGACGGGAGATGATGTCTGCCTGACCGCCGGTGCTGTCCAGGGCTTGCTTGCGCAACGGACGCCATTGATCGGAGTACTGCCCCAGCCACTGCTGGGTCGCATACCTCGTCAAGGTGGAGGTTCTCGCCAGCTCGAACGGTGTCTGGGCTGACAGATCGAACAATCCGAGGTGAAGGAAGCCATCCGTGAACTCCCCCGACGTAAGCGCGAAGCCGTAGCACAGGCCGTCCGACGCGGAGCTCGCCTTGAGCCTGAGAAAATCCTCTGCCCACGGTCTGAGCACCGGACCGACCGCCGACACGGCCAGCTTGCTGGTCGGGAACTCGTACACCAGATCCTCCGGAGTGACGGTGCCTCCGAAGTTCTTGAATGAGAAGCCTTGGGTATTTCGCCATGAGTCGATCTGAACCGGGTTGGGCGAGCTCAGCGTGGCCGTGCGGCTCGTCGCGTATGTCGTGTCGGTCATCGACATTGGACCACTGATCGCGTAGATGGGGACGGTGACGGTCAGGCTCGTGGCGTCAGTCGACACGTCGGTCGTGGCCGCGGCCTTTGCCGTTGCGTTATCGGCACCGAAGCGCACGACGGTCTGAGCTGTGAAGCCGCAACCGTGGAGAGTGACTGGTGCACCGACCTGAACGCCATGGGTAGTCGGCGCGGCACTTGTGAGACTGTCGAGCTCGAAGATGGCTCCTGACAGACAGTCGAGAGTTTGGCTGCCCACGCTTGACCCGAACACGGAATCGCCGGGATAGGTGACGCTGACGACAGGGGCGGGAGAGCGGACGCCAACACCGGATGGCGGGCTGTAGCTCACTGCGCAGGAAGCGCTGAGATCTGCTGCCCCGCCGGCCAGCTGACACGACGAGCCGGCATTGAAGGTGCCCGCGCTGGCGGTGAGCGCGACCGAGCCCGTGGGCGTCAGGGTGGGCGACAGACCGCTCTTATCCGAGACCGTAACGGTGCACGTGTCGGTGCCGGTACCGCTCGATGCCGGCAGACACCTGACTGAGGTGGCCGAGGGACGAGCGTTGTTCTCCAGCAAGAACCCGTGGGTATGGCCGTTGAACGTACCGGAGCCGGCAACGTCTGACTGATCGTCAATCGAGAGCGGGTTCAGCGACGTCCACCCTGAGTTCGGCGGCAGATCGGCGGCGAGGGGGGCGTAGCTACCGTCCGCGGCCCAGATCTCGGCAGGGTTGTTGGGGTCGCCTGGCGACCCGCCCGAGGCCCCGTAGTCATAGGAGTAGCCCACTGATTGGCCCGAACCGTTGACGCTGGCGAGAGCCGGTACGGTGCCGGCCGGCGACTGCAGCGCGGCAGTCGCGCTGCCTGGCTGATACAGAAACGCCTTCTCGGGATAACCCGTACTCTGCGTCTGATAGGCGCCGATGTCGCCCGAGTCACCGAACCCGGCATAGAACGCCTCGGCCGGGCCCAGCCCCGTCTGCACGGCTGCCTGGGTGTGGCGGTCGATGCTCACGTAGCCGCTGTTGTTCACGCCGGCTTCATACCCAGCCGAGACCTCATACAGAGTGAGAAGGCCAGAGGTGGTGACCGTCTGTGCAGGACCGGCCGGCACCCCCGACACGGCGGGGACGAACAATCCAGCGATCCCGGATCCGCTCTGCACGTAACCGACCGCTTCGCCGGCGGCGTCAACGGACTCAAACCCCCCTCCAGACGCCGGCGCACCGGCGACGGTCGCGCCACTCAGGCTGACCTCGGCAAACGCGCTGGAACGGGTGGAGTCCCAATACGCCGGCACCGTCGAACCGGCCCCCGTCGCGGCCGATCCCACCACGACCCCCGCGCTGTTGATCGCGACCGGGTCGAACGTGGCAGACGGATCAGACGCAGGAGCCGACGGCCTCGAGACAGCTCCGTTGATCCACAGACCGTTCGTGACGAGCACCTCATATTGCCCGCCGACCACCGCCAGCCCGGCGTTGCCGTCCCCGTCATAGGTGGGCACGACCCCCTGGCCCAGATCGACGATCTTCGAATAACCGGCTGCTGCGGATGGCGCCGGCATGGCGGCGCAGAACACGCACGCCAAGCACACCGAGGCACTGAGCAACCCCGCACGACACCGCCACGGCAGACCCCGCCGCAGGTCCCGGACAGCGACGGACGCCCCGGAGTGGCCCCGCACGATGCCGAGCCAGGCCACCTCGATCAACCCAGCCACTATCCACGCCCCTTCGTCTGATCCACCACCGCCACCACCCCGGGCGGGGCCGCGCGAAGCATACCTCCCAGACCGCTTGCGACCAAGCGCCCGACAGGCACTCCACCAGCACCGCCTGGCCTCCACGGTGCGATTTTGCGACCACGCGCGCGGTGTGGTCAGCGACCGATCGCGGTGGCCATCGCTCGCCGAGCCCGCTGCAGCGAGTCCGGGTTGCGGGTGAGCTGGAAGTCGCAGTTGGCTCCGACTGCCAGCGCGTTGATCGTGAACGCCACGTCCTTGGGGTCAGTCTTCGCGGGAAGCTCACCGTTCTCGATCGCCGTGCTCGCCTCTCGCTCGAGCAGGGCCAGCCACCGCCGCATCACCTTCTTCACCGCGTCGTTGACCCGCCCCGGACGCGCGTCGAACTCGACCATCGCCGTGGTGAGAAAGCAGCCACCGGGGAAAGGGGGACGACCCAGGTAGGCGATCCAGGCGTCGCAGATCGCGTTCAACCGAGCCAGGCCCGGCCGCGCCGCGGAGGCGGGCTCATACACCGTGCGACGGAAGATGTCGGCGGCCTCATCAAGCGTCGCCAGCTGAAGTGCTTCCTTGGAGCCGAAGCGGCCCACCAGGCCGCTCTTGCTCATGCCCAGCCGATCGGCCAGCCGGCCGATGGTGAGTCCCTCGAGGCCGACTACCGACGCGACCTGTACAGCGACAGCGAGCGTCTGCGCCCGTGAGCCTGCGACTTCCACGGCGGACCGGCGTGGCATCCACATGAGTTTATACAGAACGGGCGTTTCTTATATATTCAGGACGATCGTCCTGTTTGTCGTCGATGAAGGGTGGACTCATGCGGATCCGGTGGCTTGGCTGGGCCGGCGTGGAGGTCGAAGCGAAAGGCGAGCGGGTGGTGATCGATCCGCTGCAGGACGCGGCGGTCGTATTCGCGTGGCTGGGGAAGCAGGGGCGGGAGATCGCCCTCCCTGAAGTAGTCCCCGCCCGGCCGGGAGCGATTGCAGGCCTCGTCACCCACCTGCACCGCGATCACGCCGACGCCGCCGCGCTCACCGCAGCGTTAGGCGCGGGCGCGACGGTCTATGAGCCGGTCGACTACGGCGGTGAGGGCCGCGAGCGGCTGGCGGTCGTCCAGGCCGACCACGAGCTGACCGCCGCCGGACTCGCCCGGCAGACAGCGGCTGCGTGGACCAGGACCCGAGCCGGAGCGTTCACGTTCACCGCGTTGCCCGCCGTCGACGGAACCGGCGATCCGCAGGTGTCCTGGCTGCTCGAAGCAGACGGCAAGCGCGTGCTGCACCTCGGCGACACCATCTGGCACGGCTGGTGGTGGCGCATCGGCGAGCGCTACGGGCAGCCCGACGTTGTCCTGGCCCCGATCAACGGCGCCCGACTCTCGCTCCCGCACCGACGGCCCGCCAGCCCGCTGCCCGGCGCGATGGAACCCGAGCAGGCCGCTCTGGCCGCCGAGCTGCTGCAGGCCGAGCGGCTGGTTCCGATCCATTACGGCGGCTACGACCTACCGGGCATATACGAGCCGGTGAGCAACCCACTGGAGCGGCTGGCCGCTGCCACCGCCCGCGCGACACCGATCAAGCTCGGCCAGACGATCGAGATCTAGCTTGCTCCGCGCCCGGAGCCCGGAAACCGACCGTCAACCTTCGGGCGGGCCGTCAGGTGACTCGTCCTGGTCAGGAGCCGGCGCTAACAGATACACGGCTGCCGCGAGGCCGAGAATCGGGCCGACGTCTCGCAGCATGGCCAGGAGGCCGTTCGCGATTACGTCCGGCTTAGCGTTGCCCACCCCAAGGGAGCTGGCAGTGTCGAGCTGACGCACGATTTCGTACACGTGGAGCGCGACCAGAGCGAACACCATGCCGACCAGGCCGCAGACCACGAGAAAGGCGACGCCGGCGACTCGCCCCTCATCAAGCTCCGGGAGCCAGCGCGCTGGTAGCGCCGATCCGGCCACGAACCCCACAACGAATATGAGAATCGGTACGGCCACCCGCCGCCACTCTCCCACCGCAACGCGAACGGATCAAGCCCAACGCCAGGGCCCGAGAGGCCCCGGGGCCGGCACCGGCCTCGACGCGGTGCAGGCCAAGCGGTCCGAAAGCGAGATCCACGATTTCTCGCACCGCGGCGGTGGCGAAACCCCAGCGTTCTGCCCCGC
The DNA here is from genome assembly GCA_963799995.1 of uncultured Solirubrobacterales bacterium. Classification (GTDB taxonomy): domain Bacteria; phylum Actinomycetota; class Thermoleophilia; order Solirubrobacterales; family Solirubrobacteraceae; genus Palsa-465. The sequence goes on from CAWCZI010000007.1 coordinate 101,258, forward strand.
GTCCACCCAGTAGCCCAGGTTGCACGACTGAAACGGGCCGCGCACTATGTTGCTGAGCGTCACGCGCCCCACAACGCGGCCTTCATTGACGATCACGTTCGGAACGGTCGTGCCCCCTCGATCGGACGAGCGCTTTGGCACTAGCGACGCGCGTCGACTCGACTTGCCTGCCGGAGTACGATGCGCCGCATGGTACCTGGTGGAGAAGCCAAGCTGTTGGCGCAGCTGCGACGCGGGTCGATCCAGTACTGCGTGCTTGCGTTGCTGCGCGACGGGGACCGTTACGGGTTTGAGTTGACCCGAGAACTAGCGGGCGCCGACGGGCTGGTGACCAGCGAGGGCACGGTCTATCCGCTGCTGGCGCGACTGCGCCACGAACGGTTAGTTGAGACCACTTGGCAGGAATCGTCTCAGGGGCCGCCTCGCCGCTACTACCGGCTGACAGCAGAGGGCCATCGGGCACTGGACGCATTCACGGCGCAGTGGCGGCGTTTTAGGGACGCGATCGACGCAGTCTTGGACGAGGAGAGCGCACATGGAAGACCCAGTCGCGGACGCGATTCTGAATCAGTACTTCCGAAGGCTTGAGCAAGCACTCAGCGGGTTGGCGGGCGAGCGCCGGGCACAGATCGTTGAGGATCTGCGCACTCATGTGGCGGAGTGCCTGCGGGCGGAGTCCGATCACTCGGACGCGACGGTCCTGGCGATTCTGGATCGCGTCGGGGATCCCGATGAGATCGCGCGCGAGGCGCTCGCCGACGATGCGATGGGCGGAGCAGTCGGGGCGACCGCAACCTCGGACAGTGCTGCAACGAGGTCGGCGCCCAGCGCCGTCCCAAGGAGGTGGCGCCTGGCAGTCCCGGGGCTCGTCCTCATAATCTCGGCTGTTGTCGTGGTGATCAGCCTGACCTCCGGCCGGTCGCCGGCATCCCCGACCCACAGTTCAGGGCCGACGGTGCACGGACGTCTAGTTGCGGCTCATACGGATCCCTCAGGCTCTCCGACCGGGGGTTGGTTGCCTGCTTCGGATGTGAGTGGGGATCATCAGAGTCCTGGTGCGTCGGATTGTGCTCCGCAGACGACGTCGGGGTCGGAGTCGGCGAGCGCGCTTGAGGCGGGCGCGACAAAGGTGGCGTCGGGTTCGGTTGGCGGGCATGCCTGGTCGTTGTGGTCCAAGCACGGCCGCAGTGGCGCCAACGGCTTGGAGACTGGTGGCGTCGTCGTCGATGGCACGGCTCATGGTCTGTGTCCTGGGTTTCCGAATCCTGGTGAGATGGAGTTGTTAGAGCCCTCAGGTGGTGGTGACGGGATCGCCTATGGGGTGGTCGGCTACCCGGGCACGGCAAGGGTGGCGATCTACCGCGACACGTTCGGGAACTTCGCGACGACCAAGTTGGTGGCCTCGACGACGGCGCAGAAGGTCAACGGTGTTGGGTTCTTCATCACTTCGTTGTCGGAGTCGGCGTGTGATGTCTCCGGGATTGAGATGAACACGGCGTCGAGCAGCTATGCCACGGAGCACAACCTGGCGTTCGCGACCAGCGACTGCAAGGACGGAGAGCTGGTCCCGATCAGCGACAGCCAGGGGATCTGGGCATTGCCCACGTCCGGGTTCCCGAACAAGTTCCAGTCAGCCAACGGAGGCGGGCGGCTCGTCGGCGGCGGCCCGCCGTCGCGCACCGGACCTGACTTGTCTAGCTGCTCTCCGATCACCGACGCAGCGACCTCCGGGCGGGCCGCGGCCAGCATCCCCGGCGCCAGCCAGGTCGCCAAGGGCACGATCGACGGGCAGAGCTGGAGTCTTTGGTCAAAGCAGGGCCAAAAGGGCTCGGCCGCGCTAGAGGACGCTGGCGTGATTCTCGACGGCCACGCCTTCGGTATCTGCCCCGGGGCACCGAACCCCGCCGAGTTCGAACTGATCGACCCACCGAGCGGCGGCAACGGGATTGTGATCGGCGTCAGCGGCTACGACGGCGGCGCAAACGTCAAGCTGTCCGTAGGGACGCCCCATTCATTCACGGCCGGCACGCTGCTCTACAGCGGCCATACCGTCTCCGCCGACGGAACAGGATTCTTCATCGCCCAACTACCCAGGTCGGCCTGTGACTACAGCTGGCTGGAGTTGAACGTAAAAGCCCGCCGCGGCGCGTCACAGCACCTCTTGGGATTTGCCTCCTGTCGCACGGGAAAACTCGCAACAATCACCGGCGGCCAAGGCGCATGGTCAGGGTCAAGCTAGGTCTCGGCTACGGCAATAGTGCGAGGATTACGGTGAAGCGCCGACCGCAAACCGTCCGATTCGAGACCACCACGGGACGCCCAGTCGTGCCCGGGCCGGTGATGCTGTACGTTCATGCGTGTGGGAAATCGGATGACATACAGAGCGTTCGCGGTCTCTGCCGTGCTGGCAAGTATCGGACTCTTTGTCGGGAGTACGCCTGCGGCCGCGAAATCCGCGTGTCGCACCGTCCGCGTCTTGACGCCGAAAAAGTCGAAGATCACGGTAACGCCGTGCGAGCGAATCAACATCGGGTTCGAGATCGGAACGCAGGGCGAGACGTTTCCGGTTTGGTACGTGTCTAGGCGGCCAGCCAAGAAAGTCTTGAAGTACGTCCACGGCGGCTACGAGAACAGCGACAACGCCGACGGCACTACCACGCAGTATTACCTCTACCACGCCGTCGGAAGGGGCCAGACGACGGTGAAGTTCTGCGAGTCGGCTGCCCCGGAATCCGGATGCCTCGAGACCTACAAGCTCGAAGTGACCGTTAGGCGGGCGCGGCGGTAGCGAAGACGCAATCGCTCTCCTGACCGTCCCCGGGCGAGCTCTGTCACGTCGGGCACGCTTCGATCCATCCGCCCCTTCCTACATGCTAAGAGCGTGGCTCATCACACGAAAGTGATCACGGTTCTTGGATGGTCTTACCGGAACCTCGAGCGAGAGGTCGAGACGGCCCTGAGGGATGTCGCACCAGACCGGATCGTCGCCGTTTCTTACGCCGTGTCGCGCATCTTCGGTGTAATCCTCCAGCATCACGCTTTGATTATTCTGGAGGATCACTAGCGCCGGATCGCCGCTGTCTGGCTGACGATCGACCGGCCGCCCTGCGCATCATCAACGGCGCCGCCGAGGCCTATCGAGATGTCATCCCTGCTGATCGCTGGCATGACCCGTACATGTCGTCGCACGAACTGGACGCCGAGATCACCGCTGGCGTGGACTTCTGGGGCTACGAGGCTGACGGATGCTTGCTCGGGGTGATGGGGATCCAACCAGTCCTCGACGTGCATCTGATCCGGCACGCCTACGTCCTGCCGAGCCAGCAGCGGCTCGGCATCGGTGGGGCGCTACTGAGCCATGTACAACCGCTGAGTACCCGCCGCGTCCTTGTCGGGACATGGGCTGCTGCCGACTGGGCAATTCGCTTCTATCAACGCCACGGCTTCGCGCTGCTTGAGCCAGAGCGCAGCGCCTCGCTTCTCCGCAGTTATTGGACGATCCCGCACCGCCAGATCGAGACATCCGTAGTTCTCGAGCACCGTCCCCTCGTCGATGCATGAGGCCAGTCCAGCTCCTCACGCAGGACTGCTCCTAACCGTCCCAAGGCAGCAGTCCCTCGGCCGGCTGTGGTCGTCGCAGCCCAAGTCAATCCCGGCGGTCGACCTGGCGTGCTCACGCCGGCCCCGCCCGCGGCTTCAGACCGGGTTCAGTGCTGCTGTAGGATCGCCGTGCTTGGGGACATTGTGCACGGAGAGGTGAGATGAAGGTTTCGGGTCGCTTCCGCGCCGTTCTCGTATTACTCGTGTTCGGCGCAACCGTCGTCACTCTGCCTGCGGCTGCGTCGGCCGCCCTCCTGACTTGGACCGCGCCGCGGCTGGTTGATCCCGAGGGCGGGTTTTCCGATGTGTCGTGCGCATCGACGCGATGGTGTGCCGGGGTCGATGATCTTGGCAATGTGCTGATCTCGACCGACCCCAAGGGCCCTGCGAGCACGTGGCGATCCTCTCGGGTCACCCGCGGCCACGCCCTCTGGGCCATCACGTGCCAGTCGAAGTCATTGTGCGTGGCACTCGACGCGCATGGCGACGTCATCACCTCCGCTCATCCCCTCCGCGTCGGCAAGCCGTGGAGATCCGTCAACATCGACAAGGGCAGCAATCCGCTCGACACAGCCTCGTGTCCGCGAGTGTCGTGGTGCGTCGCCATGGACGGCAGCGGCAACGTGTTCACCACCACCGATCCTACGGGTCCGCGCCGGGCGTGGCGGATCACCCATCCGCAGCTCGGGGGCGCCTACCAGGATTTCTGGCTGGGTCTCGCTTGCCCAACGACGCAGCTCTGCGTTGCGGTGAGCGACGCCGGGGATATTCTCACCTCGACTCATCCTGCGGCTGGTCGGCGCGCTTGGCGGCTAACCGATCTCAGCGCCATCTCCAGTGGGTTCAGAAGCATATCCTGTCCGTCTGTGTCGCTGTGCGTGGCGGCTGCCAACAACGGCAGTGTGATCACATCCAGCCACCCGGCCCGTGGCCGACACAGCTGGGATGCCGCGAGCATCGATGCTGGCAACGTGATCACGGTCGATACTTCCGCACAGTTCAGCATGACCGGCATGGTCACCGTGTCATGTGCGTCTGGCTCGCTGTGCGTCACCGGCGACGCGGTCGGTAACGTCCTTCAGTCGACCCGACCGACCGCCGGCGCGAGCGCTTGGACCCTCACCAGGGTTGAGCCCACGCCCGAGCCCGGCCTGAATGGCACCGCTCCAGGCGCGAGCGGGGCCTTGTCCGGAGTGTCGTGCCCGTCTACCTCGATGTGCGTCGGGGTCGATAGTGGCGGTAACGTCCTGCTTGGAAGTGGATCAGACCTTCACGCCACATCTCACCGCGAACCGCGACTGCGCCGCTACGGCCGCGTGCCCGCGGCAGCGAGCCTGCGATGACGATTCGCGGTGAGTCAGTAGAGCACCAGTGACCCCAGACACGCAATGGTGGCTCTCCGCACGTGAGGGCCACCGGTAGGTAACTGGGCCCGGGCCTTCACCGGGACGAGCGGGTTCACTGGGCCGCTGATCGTTGGCGGTGGCCGGGCGGCCGCTTTGGCCGATTCGATTGCTGGGCGCCAGCACAGGCCTACCCGCGGCGCGCTGGCACGGAGCCAGCTCGACTATGCTGTCACCGGGCTGGAGGCGTTCGATGTCGGGCTTTTGCCTCTCGCGTTCATTGCCGTAACGGCGCAGGAATAGCTCTTGCCGGCGGTGAGGCCGCTGACGGTGAGCGGGCTTGCCGACCCAGTCGCGGCGCCAGTGGCACCACCGTTGGTTGAGGCGCAGGAAGCGGTGTAGTGGGCGGTCGTGCTGCCGTTGTTCGCTCCGGGCGTGAACGTTACCCGGAGTTGACCGGCCGCCAATCGCGCGGCCGTGATTCCCGTCGGCGCCGCGGGCGCACCGACGATCACCGGCAGCGACGGTGCCGACGCGAGACTCGCACCACGGGCGTTGGTGGCCGTGACCGTGCACGTGTAGCTCTTCCCGGTCGTGACCGACGCGATCATGATCGGCGCGGCGCCGCCACCGAGGTGCGTGCCGGTCTCGGTCACACCACCGTTGCTCGAGGTGCAGCGCGCCGTCTGGCTCGTGACCGCGCTGCCGTTATCAGCGCCGAGCGTAAACGTCACCGTCAACGAACCAGTCGGCGTCGTCGTCGACCCCGACACCGCCCGCACCGCCGTCGGCGCCGCGGGCGCACCGCTGAACTCGTCGATCCGTAAGCTGAGGGAATCGGCGACGTAGACGCCGCCCGAGCTATCGGCGGCGACGCCCCAGGGGCCGTAGAGCTGCCCAGCGCCACCGCCCGCGATCCCGGCCTGGCAAGTGCTGGTGCAGGTCTCAAACCGGCTCATCCCGTCGACAACCCCCCAGCCGTAGGCCTTGATGAACGTGCCGGCGGCGGAGAACTCATCGATCCGCGTGTAGTAATCGCCGACGTATACGTCGCCCGAGCTATCGGTGGCGACACCGGCGGGGCCGTCGAACTCCCCGGCGCCGCCGCCCGAGATCGCGGCGCGGCAGGTGCTGGTACACGTCTCAAACCGGCTGGCGCCGTCGGCAACGCCCCAGCCGTAGGCCTTGATGAACGCGCCGGCGGCGGAGAACTTGTCGATCCGCGCATTTTTGTAATCGGCGACGTAGACGTCGCCCGAGCTATCGGTGGCGACGCCCGTGGGGCCGTCGAGCTGCCCGGCGCCACCGCCCGAGATCCCCGCCTGGCAGGTGCTGGTGCACGTCTCAAACCGGCTTGCCCCGTCGACAACGCCCCAGCCGTAGGCCTTGATGAACACGCCGGCGGCGGAGAACTCATCGATCCGGCTGTAGTAGGAGTCGGCGACGTAGACGTGGCCCGAGCTATCGGTGGCGACGCCGCCGGGCTGGTCGAGCTGCCCGGCGCCGACGCCCGGGATTCCCCTCTGGCAGGTGGTGGTGCAGGTCTCAAACCGGCTTGCCCCGTCGACAACGCCCCAGCCGTAGGCCTTGATGAACGCGCCGGCGGCGGAGAACTCATCGATCCGCTGGTTGCCCGTGTCGGCGACGTAGACGTCGCCCGAGCTATCGGTGGCGACGCCTTCGGGGTTGTAGAGCTGCCCGGCGCCGCCGTCCCCCGGAATTCCCTTCTGGCAGGTGGTGGTGCAGGTCTCAAACCGGCTGGCGCCGTCGACAACGCCCCAGCCGTAGGCCTTGATGAACGCGCCGGCGGCGGAGAACTCGTCGATCCGCTGGTTGCCCGTGTCGGCGACGTAGACATCGCCCGTTGGACCGGTGGCGACGCCCATGGGAGCGAAGAGCTCCCCGGCGCCGCCGCCCAGGATCCCGGTCTGGCAGGTGCTGGTGCAGGTCTCAAACCGGCTGGCGCCGTCGACAACGCCCCAGCCGTAGGCCTTGGTGAAGGAAACGTTCGCGCTCGCCGCTGCCGTGAGCGTGAGGCTGACCAGGAGCGCGGCGAACAGGGCAAAGATGCGCCCGAGCGACCGGATCGGTGCCGCATTGCTGGCGCTTTCCTTCCCGTATCGCTCGCTCACCCGCATCTGTCCGCTCCCCGCGCGTGCCTGCCGCAGCCAGGCTCGCGCGACGGCCGGCTGCCCGTGGCCGCTCCTAGAACCGCTCCCCACGGATCGATCCCGACCCGCAGATCGGGTCGTGCCAAGCGGCGACCGCGGTTGAAGATCGCAAGACACCCTCGACAGATCTTGGGCACTGGTCACGGCGATCCCCTTCTGACGCACCCGCGGCGCGTAGCGAGCCCACGTTATAACCGGCGCTTCTCCGTCGCTTCAAACGAAACGGCCGTCAGAGTCAGAGCAGCAACCAGCACTGCTGGCACGTAAGCGATTCCGGCAGATGCGGCCGACAGCGACCTTGTGATGAATCATATAGCTTGATGAGGTTAGGACCGCGAACTACTGGTCACCGCCGGAGGACGGGCGCTGCGTGGTCAAACGAACTCTTTCGAGGACGAGCAACACAGTCGCGGCGGCCGGCGCCAGACAACTGCTTCGCGCCGCGGCAACGTTGCACTGCTGCAGTAGGCGTATTTCAACGGCGGGTCCAGGGCGAACTCGCGTGGCTGCATTCCTGCGGCAGTGGAAGCTCGAGCTCCAGCGCCGCTTCAACCAGATCGGCCTACGGATCTCCGCTTCCCCGGCATCTTTCTCCGCTCCCTAAGTCGTGAGCCCTCAGAAGCTGTTTGCGGCGTATTCGTCACCGACTGCCATGCACGCCCGAGCCGAAACACACGAGATCCCTTGCACTCCCCCAGCACCTGGGAGCGTGCCCGAGAGCGACCACCGCGAGCCGTTGAAGAAGTAGGAGTTCATCGTCCCACTGGTGAGGGGGGTTATCACGGTAGTGCACGCGTTTGTCGCGGCGCACGAAACGGGGCCGGGGTAGTCGTAATCGCGCGTACTGAACGCCCCGTTGGATCGCGGGATCCACCGCCGCCCGTTCCACTGGAACGCGACCGCTCCCGTGCCGTCACCTCCGACGGCGACGCAGAACTTCACCCAGGTACACGAAATGCCGGTGATCTCCGGGCCCTCCGTCTCAGGATCGTATCCACCCTTATCCGCGATGGTGCGGGTCGCCCACGACCGCCCGTTCCACCACCCCACCGCGTAGGCGGTATTCGTTGCACCGCCGGCAGCGCACCCGTGCACCGCGCGACAGGAGACGGTGGTGAACCCTCGGCCCCGCGGGCCCCGGACCGCTGACCACGAGGAACCGTTCCACCTCTCAACGACGCCGCCGACCGCTAGATCGCCGACCGCTAGACAGAAGCTCGATGATGTGCAGGACACGTCATTCAGGCCGTTGCCCGATTCACAGGGCAAAACGTTATTCATACCTGACGTCTGCAGCGACCAACTCGTCCCGTCCCAGCGCTCGGCAAGCATGCATCCATAAGCCGCCAAGCCGACGGCCATGCAGAATCTCGGCCCGGCGCACGACAACCCGGTGAACTTCGGGGCACCGAACGATGGCCACGGCTGGACCGGCGACAGAGCGGTCCAGCGTGCCCCGTTCCATTGGTCGGCAACCGCTCCCTGTTGGTCAGAGCCGACAGCGAGGCAGGCCGTCGGCGACCCGCAGCGCACCGCGTTGAGCGTGCTGGGTGTCGCAGGCAACACCAATGCACGCCACTCGGGAGCCGACCCTGCAGCGAACGCCTCGCCGACGTAGACCAGGACAGCGACCACCAGGATCGCCACCACCAATCCTGCTCTCGTTCGACTCTTCCCGTGCAATGAGCGCCCGCGCGCACGCTACCAGATACGGAAGCGCTGGCCTGGACCCCGGCAGTGAACCGCTTGATACCCATCAACCGAACCAGCCGCCGTAGGCCGCGATCCGGTCCACGGGCGGTGGCTCATCGTCTCGGGCGCGCGCCGGACCATGAACACCACTGCGACCATCCCTCCTGGATGGCGAAGACCAGCCCGATCGGGTGACCGGTTCGCCGGAAGAACTCGAGGTTCGGGAGCTGGCCGCCTGTGACGGTTGAAATGGCGGGCGTACTCAGGACGGTCTCTTGCGGCGGCGTGGACGTGGTCGAGGACTGTGGTTCGCGATCATCGGTCAGACTCACGGAATGCTCGTGGTCGAAGTGTTGGTCAGTGTGAAGACACCTACAGGCGCCGCGGGCGTGCTGCTCGACGCCGATGGCGACGTTTGGCTGTCAGCCGAGCTCGACCGCCCGTGCGGGCCAAGGCTGGATGACTATCGGCCCGATCATGTGGGGCTGTCCGACGATCGGACGTTGATCGGGGGGCGGCTTGCGTCGCGGGCTGTCGGAGCCGAGGTGGTCGATGATGCCGGGCGGCGGATCCGCGCCGCCGTCGCTGGCGGCGCCTGGGTCGCGGTCCTGGATCAGCCGATCCTCGGCCCGAGAGCGCCGGCCTGGTGCTGGGACGTCAAAGGCACGCCGATCGCACCGGAGCTGCCGGGGGACTGGCCTCGCTCCCGGGTGCAGGACGCGGATGAGGCGTGCCCGGCGTGCGGTCACACGGTGTGGGATCAGGTCACTGCGACGGATGACTCCCGTGGCATGCACGGCGGCTCATCGAGGCCGCCCAGCGATCCTCACTATGCCGGGATGGAGCCGAGCCCGTTCGTCGTCTGCTGCGCGTGCGGGCACGAGGAATCGATCGGCGGGCTGACCCGCTTCGTGAGCAGCTCGGAGGAGGAAGCGGCCGAGAACGCCCGGCGCTACCAGCATGCGCTCCGGGACATGCGCGAACGTCAACTCCAGACGCTTGAGACGGTGCGGTTCCCGGTCTTCGCCGATCGTGGCTCTCGGGCGGTGATGAGCGGCTCAGGAAGCGCGAACGGCGTCACCAACAGCGTGAAGGTGCGACACGGGGTGCGTGCCGATCAGGCCGGGCCAGCTCTCGAGATCGAGACTACCGAGCGGGAGCAGTATCGCGACACCGAATACGTGTCGGCGCGCCGCGAGCTTGAGCGCTGGCTGCACTCGCCGGGTGCCGACCTCCCGACCGAGCGGTCTGACGCCGGGCTGATCATCGCGTGGCGCGCGCTGGATCGCGAACGGCGCCGGCGGGCGGCGACCGCGGTCCGCGGCGAGATGCTCGTCCGCGTCGACGGGAACCTCGAGCCGTTCGTCTGCGTGCAGTGCGACGAGCACTGGGTCGCGGTGCGGCATCGCGAGCATCAGACGCTCACGATCGCCGCGAGGCAGATCGATCCGGACGGCCTCGACCTGCGGCCTCTGCGCGAGCCCGTCAGCGAACTCGACTGGGATCAGGCCTGAACCGCTGGAGCTGCCCTGGGTGCCGCGCAACTTTGCCGGGGCACGCTCGTTGTTGTAATGATGAGACATGCTGATCGGTTGAGGATGGCGTTGTTGTGTGTGGCCTCCTCTGCGATTGGCTTCGGCGGCGTGGTCGTATCGCCAGCGCGTGCTGCGTTCAAGGGGCGAGATGGTGTGCTGGTCGCGCAGCCGTTTCGCGGTCGCGGCCTGGTCTCGCTTAGTCCGACTCGCGGCGTCACCAAGCGGCTGTGCACGGACGCCAGCCTGTGCGGTCACCCGGTCGCGGCGCGGTGGTCTCCGGACGGACGGGAGATCGTCTTCGATGATTCCCATCGCTCACGGATCGAGATCATCGGAGCGACTGGCGCATGCCTTTGGTGCCTGTCGGGGGATTCTCTGTCGCCCGTCCGTGGAACTCATGCCGCATTTACGCCAAGCGGCGGCGCCGTGACCTTCGTGGGCCGCGCCGGCAGCTCATGGCAAGGGTTGTGGCAGATCAAATTGGGCGCGCACAGGCCGCGCCGACTCGTGGGTGGCGCAGTGTCAGACGCCGTGTGGTCTTCACGCGGCGCTGTGGCGGTCGTTCGTGCCGGCGTGGTGGGGGCCGGCAACAGCGTCTCGCGGCTTCAGTTGATCTCGCGCGGCGGCTCTCCCTCCTGGTCTCCCGACGGTTCGCGATTGGCGTTTGTGCGTGGCGGATATATCTTTGTTGTCCGCGTCGGACACCCCGAGTCACGTCAGTTGGCGCGCGGTGTCGCGCCGACCTGGGCGCCGGACGGAAGGTCTGTGGCCTACGTTGGCGCAGGGCACCGTATCTACGTGACGCGCCTCTCGGGTGGTAGTCCTCACCGGGTGGGCTCGGTGCGCGCGCGTTCGTTGGATTGGCAGCCGCTACCACGATCGCGTGGTGTCTCGTGTGCCGCAGCGCGCGGAACCGTGGTCGCCGGCGACGGTCAGGCCACGATCAGATCGGCGTTCAGCCCGAGCTCCAGTAGGATCGCGTGGAACGGTTGCTTGGCCGGTTTGAACCGCTCGTATCACCTCACCGGCGAATTGAACACCACCGGGGCTTCCCTGACGCTGGGAGAGGTCGCACTGGCCCCCCCGTTCGCCGCGCTGCAGTTCTACTACGCCGACAGGTACCTCAATCACTCCGACACGATCCAGGTCTTTGATCTCAGAACCGGCCTGCTCGCGCGGTCGGCGTTGGTCCCGTGCCTGGGGATGCCATGCCAAGCCGACCAGCTCGTGGCCGATCCCAGTGGCTTTGCCGCCTGGCACGCAACCTGGAGCCTGCCGTCCTTTGAGCCGCTGGGTGGCGTATCGTGTCCGTCGGCGTCACTATGCGTCGCGGTCGGCAACAGCAGTCTCGCGACGTCGATCGATCCAACTGGCGGACGCAGCGCTTGGAGCGACGCCGAAGTCGACACAGCGAATGTGCTTGACGGCGTGTCGTGTCCGTCGGTTTCCCTGTGCGTCGCTGTCGACTCGGAGGGTGACGTCGTCACGTCGACCAATCCAACCGCCGGCGCCTCCGCGTGGACGGTCACGCACCTCGACAGCTCATCGGCGGTCGGCCAGCCGGTCGGCTGGCTTGACGGTATCTCCTGTCCGTCGGTCTCGCTGTGCGTCGCGGTTGACCAGGCGGGTAACGCTGTCACCTCGACCAACCCAACCGGCGGGCCGTCCGCATGGCACGTCAGCGCCGTCGACCGGGCCCCCCTCGGGCTCACCGATGTTTCATGCCCGACGGTCTCGCTGTGCGTCGCCACGGACGCAGCCGGCAACGTCGTCACCTCAGCGAACCCAGCCGGCGGCGCCGCGGCCTGGACCACCGAGACGGGCGTTGGGCGCGGCAAAGCTCTGTTCGGGGTTTCGTGCCCCACCGCGTCATGGTGCGTCGCGGTCGACTCCTACGGCAACATCATCACGTCCAGTGATCCCACGGCAGGAGCCGGTTCCTGGGCCCTCAGAAACGTTGATGGGCGCAGCCTGTCTTACGTGAGCTGCCCGACAACGTCGTTTTGCGCCGCTCTTGACTCCGCCGGCAACGTCGTCACGTCGACCGATCCGACGGCCGCCGGCGCCACTTGGACCGCAGTGCACGTAGATGCCGACTACGCGATCTGGGGGGGCGTGTCGTGTCCGACGGCGACGCTCTGCGTAGCGGTTGACAGCGACGGGAACGCAATCACGTCGACCAACCCCACTGGCCCCGGCAATGTCTGGACCAGCGTGCTGGTCGACACGCCACCCTGCGCGCCGGGCACCCCCTGTGTCGCCGAGGAGATCCAAGCTGTCGATAACGACGGGACCCAACTTATCGACAGCGTCGTGCCCGGCAACGGCACGTCGCTGGCCAATCTGAAGCTCGACGGCAACACGCTCAGGTGGACAGACGGCGGCGCCGCGCGCCAAGCCCAGCTTGGCTGACGGTCGGGTCTGCGCGCGGGGGCCACTCAGAAGCTCGACAGGAACCGAACGGCCAGCCGCCGCGGGCTCGTGAGGCGCGCGTCGGCGATCCCGACCTCCCTCACGACGCCTCGACGGACCTTCAGGACTCCGGTCACCTCAGCCAGACGCGTCAGATACCAGGTGTTGCGGCCGGTGCGGATCGGCCGCTGGAGCCGCAGTCTGCGCTCGGCTGAAGCGAGCGCGCTTCCGGGACGAACGCCGTGCAGCGCGTAATGCCGGTTCGCGGTCAGAATCAGCACGACGCGTCCCTTGGTGGTGCGACGCACCCTGGGCGACAGTCGCCTTGCGGCGGCGGGCGGGGGAAAGCCGACGCGAATGCCGATCGGGGTGAAGCAGAACACGTCGGTGTACCGAGCTCGGTGGTAGTCGTTTCGGCGCAGCCCGCGACGGACCCGCGCGCGCGTCCGGCCGAGCGTGATCGGACCGAGCGAGCGGCCGGACAGCCTGCCGGACGGCGCTGGACACCCCACGCGGGGCTGGGTGATGGGGGCCGGCAGCGTGCTGAGATGGGCGACCAGTCCGGTCGTAGCCACGTTCCCCTTGGCGTTGGGTTTTCCGATCTGGCGCACGGCTCCGACCCACAGCGTTCCGTCGTTGTCGAAGGTCGCCCCGATGTAGTCGGCTCGGGGGGTGAGGCCGCCGGCGACGCCCGAGGGTTGGAAGATCGGCTGGGCGGGCGGATTGAGAGCGGCGCTCGTGAACACCGGCGCGTGATCTGCGCCGGTCGCGGTCGTGGTCTCATAGGCGGTGAGGCGGATCGCCTTGGGGTCAGACGAGCCGTAGTAGGCGACGCCGAGATCTCCCGCCGGTCCGGCGGCCAGTGCCGGCAGCGCCACCTGGGCCAGCCCGGGTGCGGTGACGTCGAGCGCAGGCGACCAGGTGCGGCCCGCGTCTCGCGAGCGGACCACCATCACTCGCCGGCCGGTTGACCACATCGCATACAGCTCGCCGGCATCATCGACGGCGATCTGCAGGCCTCCGACGCCACTCGAGACGCCGGCGATGCCGCTCGCGGGGGGCGCTCCCACAACCCGGCGCCACTGGTACGTCGAGCCCTCGTCGGTGCTGACCGCGACATACGAGCCGGAGGCGCAGGTGACCGGCTGGAAGACCGTGCCGTCGGGTCCGACGGCGCCGTTGTCGGCCAGCAGCGCCTGGCACTCGTCGGTGGGCTGCTGCGCAGACGGGAACACGTAGCCCGCCGGCTCGAACGTGACACCGCCGTCGAGCGAGCGGTAGCAGAGCCGCCCCGGCCCGAGCGCCTCGGTGGGTGAGTTGGCACAGAAGTAGACGACGTCCGGGTAGCCAGAGGGCTGGGCGGCGCCCGGTACCGGCGGTCCTGTGAACACCTTGTCCCAGTCCCCCGTCGGCGCGGTGGAGTAGTCGGCGGTGTGCCAGCTCACCCCCTCGTCGGGGGACGAGTACACCTGGAACCCGGATGCGGCGGCGATCGCGGTCGGGATCCCGCTTGGCAGCGGGCTGTTGCTCACCAGCACCGGTGCGGTGCGCGTCGGGCCGGTGGCGTGCGACCAGAAGATCCGGCCCGTCCGCCGGTCTACCCACAGGTAGGGGTCGTCGGTGTTCCACAGGGCGGTGTACTGCTCGTCGAACGGGTAGGTGATGTACCAGTGCGCGCCCCCGTCGGGCGAGCTCGCCACCGAGTTCTCCGAGCCTGCCGGCGAGTAGATGATCGTGCCGCGCGGCGTCACGCCGATCGTCGACTCCGAGGTGGCGTAGCCAGTCGACACCACGCATACGACCGGCACCGGGGCACCGCGGGGTGGCGTCAGCACGGCGCCGGCGGCTCGGTGCTCGGTGACCGGCAGCCGCGTGTCACAGCCGACGGGCGTGCCCGCAGCCTGGGCAGCCGGCGCGGCGACCAGGACCGTGAACGTGAGTACACCGATGGCTGCGCGAACGAATCGGATCAGGGGAAGCTCCTCAAGAAGATCGCCCTCTCGCGTTGGCTTGCGGTGAGCGCCGCGTTGGCGATCCCGACCTCTTGGATCTCGCCGTGGCGGACCTTCAAGATGCCGCGCGCCACCCGGCCGTCGGGCACCAGGTACCACGTGTTGAGCCCCACGCGGTAGGGGCGGCTGACCCGCAGCCGGCGCGCCACCTTCGCCAGCCGCGCTCGCGGCCGCACGCCGTGCAGCGCGAAGTGACGGGAAGAGGTGAGGATCAGGATCGCCCTCCCGCGCAGCCGCCGGCGCTCAGCAGCCGGCAGCGTCCGCAACAGCCGTGGCGAGGCGTAGCCCACGCGGACACCCTGTGCGGCAGAACAGAAGAAATCCATGTACTTGCGCCCCCGGAGCTCCAGGCTCCCGAACAGGCCACGCGCCCGCGCCCGCGTCATTCCCAGCCGCAGGCCCTCGAGCGACGTTGCCCTGAACGCACCCGCCGCCCGCGCACACGAGATGCGCGGCGCGCGCAGCAGAACCGCCGTGGCCACCGGGGGAAGGGGCAGCCAGAAGTTCCCACCGGTGGATAGGAGTGCTCCCGCGCCGGGGCAGGCCGCGCCACGGCCGATCGTCGCGCTGCTCGCCAGATCGCGTGAGGACGCGCCGGCGCCCAGCTGGTAGCACCCGGGCAGGATCTGCCAGCCAGTGCTCGTCCAGGTGGCGAACGAGCGGTCGTTGAGCGGGAAGGTCACCCGTGCGGTGCGCCCGGCCGGCACCGTCACCGACGCGTAACCGACCAGCTGCCGGACGGGCTGAGGCAGCGCGCTGGTCGCGGGCTTGGAAACGTAGAGCTCGGGAACCGCGATGCCGTCGCGCGAGCCGGTGTTCGCGACCTCGATCGTGGCGGTGGCCACCCGATCGGGTCCGGGCGCGGCGCTGACGTGAAGCGGCCCGTAGCGGAAGGTCGTGTAGGAAAGCCCGAAGCCGAACGGGAACGCCGGCGTGAGGTGGTGAGCGTCGTACCACTTGTAACCGACGAACACGCCCTCGGAGTAGCTCTCCTCGTTCGCCACACCGGGGTACTGCTGCTGGCTGCCGGCGGTCGGCAGCTGCGACGCGGACTGCGGGAAGGTGACCGGCAGACGTCCGGCGGGGTCGACGTCGCCGAACAGCACGCTGGCGATCGCGGTACCGCCCTGCTGCCCCGGATACCAGGCCTCGAGGATCGCGGGCACCTGGTTTCGCCACGGGGTGAGCACGGGCGCGCCCGTCTCCAGGACGACGACCGTCTTGGGTTGCGCCGCCGCCACGGTGCTGATCAGGCCGTCCTCGTCAGTGCCGTTGGCCGGACAGAAGCCGGCCGTGGAGCACGGCGAGGTGCCGGCGGTGCCCATCCCCACGTCGTCCTGCAGGTCACTCGGCGAGCAGTTGAGGTCGATGCAGCTCTTGTCGAGCCCTTCGCTCTCGACGTCGCCGACGACCACGACGGCCACGTCGGCGGCCTTAGCCGCGGCCGCGGCCGCCGCCGGGTCCTGCCCGTTGGCATAGGTGACCGTGACGTTGCGCCCGGCGCGCGCCGTGATCCCCTGCAGGGCGGTGATCACCGAGCGCGGCGTCACCTGACCGCTTCCCCCTCCGGTGACGAACAGGTTGGCGTACTGGCCGATCACGGCGATGCGGTGGATCCCCGGCGCCAGCGGCAGGATGCCGTCGTTCTTGAGCAGGGTGATGGCGCGCTGCTCGATCTGCTGAGCGGTCGCCTGGTCTTGGTCGACGGGAATCTGGGCGTCGTCGTTGGCGTACCCGGGGCGGTCGAAGATGCCGTAAGCGAACAGCGTGCGCAGGATCCTGCGCACGTGCGCATCGAGCGTGGCTCGGCTGACCTGGCCGCTGGCGAGCGCGGCCTGGATCAGCAGCGGGTTGTACGCCTGATCGACCTGGCCCTCGTCGGGAACGAAATCCAGGCCGTTGTTGAGGTCGGCCGCCGTCGGGTTCTGCACCCCGCCCTCGTAGTCGTTCGAGGCGCCGTAGTCGGCCAGGACGATCCCCTTAAAGCCCCACTCGCCCTCCAGCACCTGCTGGAGGGTGTGGTGATTCTCACAGGCGTAGGCGCCATTGACCCGGTTATAGGAGCACATGATCGCGCCCGTGTTGCCCTGCTTGACGGCGGCCTCGAACTGCGGGAAGTACACCTCGCGCAGCGTCCGCTCGGCCACGTTGGCGTCCACCGTCTGGCGGCCATCCTCGGCGGCGGTCAGCGGCGGCGCGCCCACCTGGCCCTCCTGGTTGTTGGCCACGAAGTGCTTGGTGGTGGCGATCACCCCGGCGGCCTGCGCACCATCGACCCAGCCCACGGTCGTCTGGCCGACCAGATAGGTGTCCTCGCCGTAGGCCTCGTAGGTGCGGCCTCCCTGCGGGGTGCGCATGATGTTGACCGTCGGGCCGAACACGAAGTCGTTGCCCTTGTCCTTGGCCTCCGTGCCGACCTCGTTGCCATATTGAAACGCCAACTGAGGGCTGAACGTCGCGGCCAGCGCCATCGGGATCGGCATCGCGGTCGCGGACCCCTGACGCGGCCCGACCGGGCCGTCGGTGAAGTACACCTGGCGCAGCCCCAGCCGGGGCACCGCGTACGTCGCCCCAGTGTGGCCGTTCGCCCCGTTGATATCGCCACCGAGCAGGGTGATCTCCTCGTCCTCGGTCATGGCCTGCTGGAAGAGCAGCGCCCGCGCGTCTGGCGAGAGGGAGCGGTTACACCACGGGTGCGCTTGCTGACTCGGGCAAGGAGCCGGCGGCCCGGCCGGGGTCGCGGCCAGCGAGGCTGGGCTATCCGCGAAGCCCCCCGCGCCGGTCAGCACCAACACCAACACCGCCACCAGCGCCACGCCGATGCCCAGCTTTCTGCCGATGGCGTTCATCGAGCCTCTCCTCATTCCCTCACTGCCTTGGTCGATCCCGGGCTGTTGTACAGAAATGTAGGGTACAGCGCTGTACATGTCAAACGGCGTGCGGTACCGTTCTCAAGATGGCGACAGCAGAGCCCGCTCGCCGCGGCGCGATCGGCGGCTACAAGCACGGGCGCGTGCCGCGCGAGCTGCGTGAGCGACAGATGCTCGACGTCGCCGAGGAGGTGTTCACCGAATACGGGTACGACGGCGCCTCGATCGAAGAGATCTGCCGCCGCGCCGGCCTCAAGCGTCCGCTCTTCTACACCTACTTCGGCGGCAAGGAAGGGCTCTACCTCGCGTGCTATCGACGCGCACGCGCCGAGCTTGACCAACGGCTGGGCACCGCGGCGGCCGCTGCGCACAGCGACCGGCCGACAGCCGAGGCGCGTCGGCAGATCATCGACAGCATCGTCAGGGCCTACTTCGACTTCCTCTCCGCCTCCCCCAGCCGCTGGGACATGCTCTACGGGCCGGGGGCCGCCACCGCCGGACCGATCGCCGACGAGATCGCCCGACTGCGTATGGCCACCGTGGATCTGCTGGCGGCCGTCATCCGCCGCTACTCGCCACCGGACACCGACGAGGCGCAGATCCTCGCCTTCGCCAACGCCGGATCCGGGTCCGCCGAGCAACTAGCCCGCTGGTGGCGTCACAACCCCCAGATCACGATCGACCGGCTCGCCGAGCTCGCCACGAGCTACAACTGGGCCGGGCTGTCGCAGCTCCTCGCTCCAGACTAAACGCCCGTCGCGACAGCGGCACGTCCGCCGCGGACGCAGACGCGCTCGCGCGCTGGTCGCGCACCGGCTGTTGAACGCGGTGGGGCCCGCCCCCGGACGTCTCGCGGGGACGTGGGGTCCGTAGAGCAGCGTCACGGTGCTCTACCGACCCCACGTCCCGCTCAGGCGTCTATGACCTACCGGCGCCGGCGCCCTCGCGCCTGATCAGATCAGCAATGACGGGGAAGGGAGCCAGCGTTTCGGCGGGGAAGTCGATGTCGATTCTGAGGCCGCCGCCGGTTCGGGCTTGTGCGGTGACGGTGGCGTCGTGGGCGTCGGCGATCGCTTGCACGATCGCGAGGCCGAGCCCCACCCCGGTGGCCGCGGAGCCCGTGCGAGGGCCGAGTCGCTGGAATGGTTGAAAGAGCCGGGGGAGCTCGCCGGTGGGGATCACGGGTCCGGTGTTGGCGATCGTGAAGGTGGCGCGTCCTGCGGCGGTGTAGGTGCTGATGTCGAGCCGGCCGCCAGGAATGTTGTGACGGACGGCGTTGGCGACCAGGTTCGCGACGAGGCGCTCGATCAGCTGCGGCTCCCCGGTTGTTCCGGCGGGCTGGAGCTCCGTCGTGCTTGTGACTCCGCGATGATCCTGGGCTCGCAGAATTCCGGCGGCAGTCGCGGCGAGGTCGACGGGCTCGCGCCGCAGGCGCCCGTACTCGCTCCGGGAAAGCGTGAGCAGCGCCTCGAGTAACCGTTCTTGTCGCGCGCAGGCGGCGGCGACCTGCTCGCCCATCTCCCGCAGGGCGGCGGTGTCTGCGTTGGGGTCCGCGAGCGTGGCCTCCGCGAGGGCGAGCTGAACGGTGATCTCGCCGCGCAGCTCGTGAGCGGCGTAGGCGACGAAGGGCTCCGGATCCACGGTTCTACTGTCCCGCGACGAAGCGGGCAACGATCGCCTTGGTGATGGCCCCGTGGGTGACGCTGACGCATGCGTCGCCGGCCCGGAGCACCGCCGGCTGATGCAGGTTTATCCCCGCGCTGGCGACCATCTCGTGGGTCACCTGACCGCTGCTGGTGGGGTCGGGGAAGTTCGTTAACCCGTGGCTGCGCAGGCAGCGGGCGAAGGCCAGCATGGCGGCGGTGTGCGGTTGACCCTGCGCCGGGCTCTGGGCAGAGCTGCGGCCGTATGGCCAAAGCTGTGCGCAGGCTCGCTGAGCCGCGTTGAACTGCGGACTGCTCGGACCCAGGGCGATTATCTGCTCCTTCGGGATCTGTCCGCTGGTGTTGGGGTCGGGGAACTTCGGCACCCCGTGGGAGTGCATGCAGTGGGAGAAGGCGAGCGCTTCGTTCTGCATCGTCGTCGTGGGAGTCGTGGACGAGCCACCGCCGCAGCCGGCGGCGAAGAGCGACACGGCGGCGACCGCGATGACGGTGCTGAAGATGGGTGGACGGTGACAACGCATGATGGTCGGTTCCTTTCTGCCGAGAGCGGGAAAGTCAGATCAATTCCGAGGCCGCGGCATCTCCGGCGCGACTTCCAGGACGACCGGGTCTGCGGTCCGCTGACGCGGCTCGCCGACGGCTGGCCTGCGCGCGGCGCGCCGCCCGACGCGCCAGACCGTGGCGCCGATCAGCGCCAGCGCCGCGACCAGGAAGATGCCGGTCTCGAGTGCCTGCAGTGGCCAGTAATGGCCTGGCGGCTGGTAGGCGACCTGCAACTGCAAGTGATGCGAAAGCGCGTGCAGGCAGGGGAGGAAGGCTCCCGTGGGGCCGGGCGAGCCCTTGCCGGCGCCCGCGCCGGGGTTGTGCGACAAGGTTGCCGCGAGCGTCGGGCAGCTACGGATGAACAGCTCGTGCATCCGCGCGGTGCTGAGGGCGCGGTGGGCGCGATCGACGAGCGTGGACGAGAGCGCCCAGGCGTTCGGGAGCGGGGGAAAGCCCGCGAAGACGCCGAAGTCCGACGGCAACCCGAGGAACCCGCGGTCCTTCCCGATCATCAGCCCGAACAACACGTGCCTGCTTGCGAGGAGGTGCGGGCGGACCCAGAGCGTGACGGCGATCCGCGCCGCGACGAAGCCGAGCAGCGTCGTGGCCATCGCCGCCAGCGTGCGGCGCGTCAGCGCGCCGGCAGCGACGCCGAGCGCGAACGCGAAGCCCGCGTAGCCGATCGCGACGACCCCGCGCGCGGTGAAGACGCTGGGGTCCAAGCGGTTCATGTTGACTGCGTCCAGCGGCGCGAACCACCAGCTGACGAGCCAGCTGGAGAGGCCCGCGACCACGAGCGCGGCCACGCCGACGAGCGCGACCCGGACCGACAGCCAGCGGCGACGCGTGATGGTCTGCGTCCACGCGAGGCGGTAGGTCCCGCTTTCGAGCTCGCGCGCGAGAAGCGGTGCGCCCCAGAACATTCCGAGCAGCGCGGGGATCGCAAGCAACGCAGGACCGAGGAGGTCCGCTAGGGCCGTGTCATGGGCGCCCAGCGCGGTGCAGTTGTTGCGCGCGTCGCAGTGCGCGGCGCCGAGCGAGTCATAGACGTCGCGCAGGTGCAGGCCAGTCACGAGCACGAGCACGGCGAACGCGGCGAGCAGGCCGAGCGTGACGAGCGCCTGGGTGCGGAACTGGCGCCACGCGACCCAGATCATCGGCCGATCCCTGCAAGCTCGGCATCGCGCGCCGGACGGCCCATGTAGGCGAGGACGATGTCCTCGAGGCTGACCTCCTCGACACTCCAGGCCGGGTCGATGATCGGCTCCTCGGTGCGGACGAGCAGCGTGCTCTGGCGGTCGGTGTGGCCCGCCTCGATCACCTGCTGGCTTACCGGCAACCGTGCGCTGTCGCGGCGTGGTCCGCTCAGCCGGCGGTGGGTGGCGAGCAGTTCGTCGACCTCGCCGCACAGCTGGACGCGACCCTGGGCGAGCAGGATCAGGTAGTCGCACACGCGCTCGAGGTCGGCGACGAGGTGCGAGGACAGCACGACGCTCGCCGCGTGCTCGGCCGTGAACTCCATCAGGCCCTGGAGGAACTCGCGGCGCGCGAGCGGGTCGAGGCCCGCAACCGGCTCGTCGAGCACGAGCAGCTCAGGACGCTTTGCGATCGCGAGCGTCAGCGCGAGCTGCGCGCGCTGCCCACCTGACAGCGTCCCGGCGCGCTGTGCCCGGTCGAGACCGAGCCGCGCGATCCGGCTCCGCGCGAGCGCCGCGTCCCAGCCCGGGTTCAGCGCGGCACCCAGGCGCAGGTGGTCGGCGACCGACAGTGACGGGTAAAGCGGCATCTCCTGCGCGACGAAACCGACGCGCGCGAGCTGCGCAGGCGTCGCGGCAGCCTGCTCGCCGAGGACGGTGATCGTGCCCGCGCTCGGGTCGATCAGGCCGACCGTGAGGTGCAGCAGCGTCGTCTTGCCGGCGCCGTTGGGCCCGACGAGGCCGGCAACGTGGCCGGCCGGGACCTCGAGCGTGCAGCCTGAGAGCGCCCAGCGGCGCCCGTAGCGCTTGCCGAGGCCGCTCGCCGCCAGCGCGACGCTCACGCTACCCCCTCGATGCGGGCGGAGCGAACAGCGTCGCGAAAGAGCGCCTCGATCGACTCCTCGTCGAGACCGGCTCGCCGGGCCTTGACGATCCAGCCGCGCAGCTCGCGGCGCAACGGCCCGTGTGCCGCGATCGACGGATCAGCGAGCGAGGAGCCGGTGACGAACGTGCCGACCCCGGGCCGCGCGGCGACGAGCCCGGCGTGCTCGAGCTCGCGGTAGGCCTTCAGGACGGTGTTCGGGTTGATCGCGAGACGCGCGACGACCTCCTTGACCGTCGGCAGCTGGTCACCCTCGTCCAGCAGGCCGAGACGCAAGGCGTGGCGAACCTGCTGAACGATCTGCATGTACGGCGAAACGCCGGAGCGAGAGTCGAGGTGGAACTCGATCACGAATAATCCTCCATATAACTAGGTGCATAGCACTTTAGGTGAATAGCGGTTATCCGTCAAGCGTCATCGCCGCGATACGAGTTCGTGCGCGCCTCAAGCGCACGACCCGGCCCGACGTGCTGCTCTCAGCCGAGCGGTGGCGTCCTTACCGGAGCCTCGCGGTGAGCTACGTGTTCGCGTCCGAGTTCTAGAGTCGCTGACCTCGCTGACCTCGCTGGCCGGAGCGGTCGGCCACGGCGAGGGGGGTGTTATTCCCGGGCGGTTGCTGGACTCTTTATTCGGTGATGGATGCTCGGCGGGATTTCGAGAAGGTGTACGCGGCGTACGAGCCGGCCGTGCGCGCGTTTGTGTTGCGACGCACCGGACCAGACGGTGTCGATGACGTGGTCTCAGAAGTGTTCCTGGCTGCGTGGCGGCGGCACGAGCAGATTCCTGATGACCCGCTGCCGTGGCTGCTCAATATCTCCCGCGGCGTGGTGGCCAACCGCCGCCGATCCCATGGCCGCGGCGCCGCGTTGCTTGACCGGCTGACGCGGGAGGAAGTCGCATCGGTTGCCGCACGCTCGGCCGGGGTCGATCTTGGGGTGGCGGACGCGCTCGCGCGGATGAGCGCGGCGGATCAGGAACTGTTGTTGCTGGCGGCATGGGAAGGGCTCAACGGCGCTCAGCTGGCCGCGGCGGTGGGGGCGCCCCGCGCCGCCGTCGCGATGCGGCTGTCTCGCGCCCGCCGCCGGTTCGCGCGAGCCCTTGAGGTCGCCGGCGAGTCAGCCCCGCGGCGGGACTCATCGAACGTGGAGGTACTGAAATGACCCGTGATGCGATGCGGCGCCTGGGCGCGGCCAACCCGGTCGCCGAGCTGCCGCCTCTTACACCGATCGCAGTGGTCATGCCGGGTTGGGAAGGGGTGGATGGTCGCGACGAACGCGGTCTGGCCGGGGACCTACCTCCGCGCCGGCCGCCGAGGCGATGGACACGAGCAGGCGGCGTGCTGATCCCCGCCCTGAGCGTCGCGGTCGCCGTGCTCGTCACCGTCGTCGCGCTTACCACGATCCATTCGGCCCATCGTTCGGCGCAGACGGTGGCGGGCGGCCATGGTGGGACGTATTCCAATCCGGAAGGGTGGTCGGTCTCCTATCCCGCGGGCTTCACGCTCAGACTCTCGCTGTCCGGCACGCAGGTGACTCTGTCGAGCTTCACTCAGGTTCGAACGGTGACGGGTCCACCCCAGAAGCGCACGTTGTCGTTCGCTACCGGGGCCGCGTTCACGATGCCGCTGGACAGGAGCGGGCGTTTTCCGGCAGATGGTGTTGCGCTCATCCTGCAGCCGTTCAGAGGAGGGTGGCTCGGTCCGGACTCGAGTTTCCCGATTGACGTCAACCAGTTCGGTCCAGCACACACGCAGCCGTTCTTCACGACGGCCACCGTGCGACGCGACGGACTCCCGCCGGCAAGAACCGACGAGATCGTCGCCTACAGCGAGGAAGCGACCGCGACCGCGATCATCGGACCCAAGGCGTCGCCGGCCGTGCGCAGCGAGCTGGCTGCGGTCATCAAATCACTCGCGTTCCGACGGCTCGCGCCGGGAACGCAGGTCGGGCTCGGCTACATCGTCGGGCCAGCCAGCCGGTTCCCGGTCGGGTCGTTCACGCGCATCGAGGCCCACTTCCTCGGCCACAGGGGAACACCGATGTATCTCGTCCACGCGCCAGGACGGTTCACCGTCGCCCATCAATGCCCCAAGACCGGATCCTGCACGCCGACCGGCGCCTTCTACGGGATGGGCGAGACCTACAACACCCGACTCGACCATGCACCTAACTGCCAACTTCAGTTCGATCGCACGGACGAGCAGTTCTACTGCACCAACCTCGGCGTACGCTGGGACCGCGTCGGGCGAGTGGTCAAGCAACCCGCAGACGAGAAGTACATCGGCGCCATCGGCGGGGACTACGCAAAAGTCACCTGGGACGGACAGATCATGATCGTCCCAGGCTGGGGGCCACAACTGAGTCGAGCAGCGGTCCACCTACTCTGGCCCAGCTGGCACCAACCCCAGCATCCGAACTCTCTCTAGAAGTATGCTCCCGCCACGATGGCGTTGCGCGCTCATCGGCGTGTTGCGGTGCCGGCTGTTGCTCGAGCGGCGGTGGTGCCCGCGGCTGCGTTTGCCGTGCATCAGCTGCGCTACCTGCTGGCCTACGGCGGGGCGGCCGGGGTCGAGCTCCAGCGCCAGGGCCACTCGTACCTGCACTCGCTGGTTCCGTGGATCGTGTTGCTGTTCGGTCTGGCGGTCGGCGGGTTCCTGTCGGCGCTCGGGCGCGCGATGGGCGGCCACAGATCGCTGCCGCGCTACAGCTTCTCGTTGCTGGGGCTGTGGCTGACGTGCTCGGCGTGTCTGCTGGCGATCTACGTGTCCCAGGAGTTCCTGGAGGGGCTGTTCGCAACCGGGCACCCGGCGGGCCTGGCCGGCATCTTCGGCTACGGAGGCTGGTGGTCGGTGCCGGCGGCGCTGTGCGTCGGGCTGGTGCTCGCCGCCCTGTTTCACGGGGCGCGCTGGGTGCTCGCAGAAGTCGCGCGGCGTGCCGCTGCCCCACCAGCCGCGGCGGTCATCGGCCCGCAGCGGTGGGACGTCAGCGACGTTTTTCGTCCTCGTGTCGCGCCGCTGGCGCTGGGATGGTCGGGCCGCGGTCCTCCTAGCTGAGCTCGCTGCGTCGCCGGCTCGCGCGTCGAGCCGGCGGCGCTTCTTACAGCTCAGCTTTCGCTAAAGGACCGTCCCGGTCTTCGCGCCGACCCACGCGCTTACGCGACGCGGGTCGCGGCACGCGGGCCGGGAGGGTCGAGGTCGACCCAACAGGAGGATCAGAAACGTGACGTCAAAGATCACGCCGGCGCGAGCGCCGCGAGTGTCGCTGCTCGCGCTCCTCGCGCTCCTCGCGCTCCTCGCGCTGCTCACCGTTCCCGGGGTGGCGTCCGGGCACGCGCGGGTGAGCCCCGCGGTCTCGCTCTCGGGCGAGCTGCAGCTCTACAGCCTCGCCGTACCCACCGAGAAGGCAGGCCTGACGACCAACAAGATCGTGATGACGGTCCCGAGCGGTTTCGGGATCGACTCGTTCGTGCCGCCGCCGGCGGGCTGGACGCAACAGGTTCAGCAGACCGGATCCGGTGACAGCGCCGTGGTCCAGAAGGTCACCTGGACGGGCGGGCGGACGCCGACGGGCGAGGACTCGCTGTTTCAGTTCCTGGCCCAGCCGGCCTCGTCGAAGACCTACACGTTCGGCGTGCAGCAGACCTATTCCGATGGGTCGATCGTGAACTGGTCCGGGCCGGAGTCCTCGGCGGCTCCGGCGCCGACGATCGAGGCCAAGGCGTCACTCGGCGGCAGCGGGACCTCGCTGCTGACGATCATCGCGCTGATCGTCGGGTTGCTGGGTCTCGGTGCCGGCGGCTTCGCGCTGGTCAGCCGCGCAGACGCTTCCGGGCGGACCCTGGCATGAGTGCACGGGGGCGGATCGTCGCGGCGCTCGCGGTTGGCGTCATGGTCCTGGCGGTGCCGAGCGTCGCCTCGGCCCACGCCTATCTCATCAGGACGGTGCCGGCGGCCAGCGGGGTGCTGAACGGTCCGCCCCCGAACGTGCAGCTCACCTACGACGAGGCCGTCGAGCCGAAGTTCGCGATCATCTCGGTGACCAATCCGGCCGGCCAGCAGCAGACCACCGGTCCGGTCAGGCGCTCGGCGGCCGATCCGGACACGCTGATCGTGCCGCTGCGTCCGCACTTGCCGGAAGGCTGGTATCTGATCTATTGGCGGGCGATCTCCGTCGACGGTCATCCGGTGCAGGGTGCGTTCACCTATGCGGTGGGACCGAACCCGGGCCCGGCGCCGAAGTTCGCGGTGCCGAGCATCGACAGGTCGGCGACGTCACCGAACCTGCTGGTGGCGCGGTGGGTGATGTTCCTGTCGGTGATGATCGCGATCGGGCTGTTCGCGTTTCGCTTCGCGATCGCCCGATGGCTGCCGCGCCGCGTGGGCGGAGTGCGGCTGCGCTCCGTCTCGATCGCGTTCGTGATCGCATCGGTGGTGGGAGTGATCGCGATCCCGGTGTACCTGGACTTCGCGACCGCCATCGACTCGCTGCGCTCGGTGTTCGACGTCACCGCACTCGTGCCGCTGTTTCGCGTCACGGCCTTCGGACGCGGGTACGTGGACATGCTGATCTGCTTCGCGCTGTTCTGCTTTGCCGCCTGGGTCTCGCTGTGGCTCGACCGCCCCGAGCGCGAGCACCGCTCGATCGCGGAGATCATCGCCCAGCTCGGAGCGGCGATCGCCGCCGCGGCCGTGCTGATCATCCCGGGCTTGACCGGGCACGCGGGCCAGACCTCGCCGCGTGGCCTGTCGGTGCCGTTCGACTGGCTGCACCTGATCTCCGGATCGCTGTGGCTCGGTGGGCTGGTCGGCCTGCTCGTGCTGTGGTTCAGCCTCGTGGCCGGCACACGCGTCCCGGCTCTGTCGATCGTCGTGCCGCGCTTCTCGGCGCTCGCGCTCGTGTCCGTCCTGGTGCTGCTCGGCACCGGCACCGGCGCGACGATCGAGCACATGCCGGCGCTCGACGCGTTGTGGCAGACCGGCTACGGCGTGGCGATCCTGGTCAAGATCGGGATCCTCGCCGCCGCCATGGCGCTTGCCTCGGGCAACCTGCTGCGCTCAAAGCCCCGGCTCGTCGCCGCGGCGGACCGGCCGGAGCTGGGCGAGCCGGCCGCCCGGCTGCTGCGCCGGCTGATCGGAGGCGAGACCTTCCTGGTCGCCGCAGCGGTGTTCGTGGCCGCCGTGCTCTCCAGCCTGGCGCCACCGCCCCCGGCCTTCGCCCTGCAGAACTCGGCGCTCGCGCAGGTCGGCCCCGGGCGGGTGGCCGCCACCGTCAAGCGCGCCGGCTACCGCCTCCAAGTCCTCGTCTCCCCCAACAAGGCCGCAGCCCCCGACTCGTTCGCGCTGCGGATCACCAAGAACGGCCGGCCCGTTCGCCACGCCAACGTGACCCTCACCTTCAACCACCTGGAGATGCAGATGCCCACACAGGAGTACCAGCTCACCGAGACCCAGCCCGGCCTCTACTCCCGCGCCGCGCCGGCGCTGATCATGGTCGGCAAATGGGGCCTCGGCTTCAACGTGGCGCCCCCTGGCAGGCCACCGTTCACCGCCCTGATCGTCGACGAGGCAAACGGATGAACGAGCCCACCCCAGCTCGAGCCCGCGTGCGGCTGCGGCTCACCCTGGCTGTGCTCGCCCTCACCGCCGGCGCTGTCGCCGCCGTGATCGCGATCTCACTCGCTCGCGCCGTGCTCGGCTGAGTGAGCGACGGGGTGCGGCCCGAGCGCCGCGCACCGTTCGCAGAGCCCGACGATCGCGAAGTGGGTGAAGTGTGCCTCGTAGCCGAATCGCTGCTTGATGTTGCGGCGCACCGGGTCCAGCTGTTCGGGCGTGACGGCGGTGACCTTGTCGCACCGCTCGCAGTAGAGGTATTCGACTTCGTGGCGCCCGACGAGCGCGTACAGGCCGGGTCCGTGCCCGAGGTGCACGTGGCGGATCAGTCCGTGGCGCTCGAGCACCTCGAGGTTTCGGTAGACCGACGACTCGTCGATCGAGAGCATCTGCGCGAGGTGCACCGCGGACACGGGACCTTCGGCCGAGAAGAACGCTTCGAGCACGAGACGCCGCGCCGTCGACAGGCGCATCCCTCCCTGCCGGACCGCACGGATCGCCTCCTCGATGCTGTCGAACATCAGCGGCGGTGTCTGCGCGGCCACGGTCATGTCCGATCACTCCTCGGCTGGTAGCGCTGAGCGGGCGGCGGCCTGTCGCATGCCTGCGGTCCATTTCGCCTCGATCCGAGCGAAGCGCCAGATCGCCAGCGAGATCACCCAGGTGGCCACGAACATCGCGACGATGATGAATCCCGCGGTGTTGATGTTGAAGTTCTGAAACCAATCGACGACGGCCCCCGTCAGCCCGAGCTTCTGCGTGATCAGGCCGACGAGCTCGATCGTTCCGATGAACAGTGCGATCACGACCGACAGCCCGGTGATCGTGATGTTGTAGTAGACCTTCCGCACCGGCTCGGAGAACGCCCAGCCGTAGGCGAAGTTCATGAACGACCCGTCGATCGTGTCCAGCAGTGACATCCCGGCGGCGAACAGGACCGGCAGGCAGATGATCGCGTAGAACGGCAGCCCGGCGGCTCCGGCGCTCCCGGCGATCACGAGCAGCGCCACCTCGCTCGCGGTGTCAAAGCCCAGCCCGAACAGCAAGCCCACCGGGTACATCTGCCGCGGCTCGGTGATCTTGTTCAGGCGCTTGCCGAACAGGCGGGTCATCAACCCGCGGGAGTTGAGCTCCTTCTCGAGCTGCTCCTCGTTGTAGGCCCCGCGTCGCATCTCGAAGAAGATCTTCACGATGCTGACCAGGATGATGATGTTCAGAATCGCGATCACGTAGAGAAACGTGCCCGACACCGTGGTGCCGATGACGCTGGTCGTCTTGTGCAGCAACGACCCGGTGTTGCGCACCGGGGCGGCCAGCGCCTTGACGCCGGCCGCGATCAGGAACGCCAGGGTGAACACGATCGTCGAATGCCCAAGCGAGAAGAAGAACCCGACGCTCAGCGGTCGCTTGCCCTCGCTCATGAACTTCCGCGTGGTGTTGTCGATCGCCGAGATGTGATCGGCGTCGAACGCGTGGCGCAGGCCGAGCGTGTACGCCGTCACCCCGGTCCCGATCGCGAACGTGCCCGACGAGCCGAGGCTGTACTTGTGGGGCGCGACAACCAGGAGCAGGATCCCGAACCCGACCACGTGCAGCCCGACGATCACGGCCGCCATCCCGCCCGCCTGACGCCACTCCCGCGACGTCATCGACCCCTTCACCCGCTCCCAGCGCGACGCCGGCGATAACGGCATGGACGCAGTCCCCATCACGTGTCCCCTCTCGGGATCCGGCCGCACTCGAATCGGCGACCGTGGATGAGCATCGATACGCGCCAGCCCGTCGGGTGGATCATCGGGAGCGAGAAGCTATGGCGGATCGCCCACTAATGCAATCGTCTGGTAATTGTGAGCACGTCCGAGACGGGCCAAGCCGGCTCGGTCAGGCGAACGCTCCGATTCCGGTGATGTCCCGCCCGACGATCAGCGCCTGCATCGTCTCGGTGCCCTCGTAGGTGTGGATGGCTTCGATGTCGGCCATGTGACGGATCACGTGGTTCTCGAGCAGGATCCCGTTGCCGCCGAGCATGTCGCGCGCGTCGGCGCAGATCTGGCGGGCCTTGCGGGTGTTGTTGAGCTTTGCCAGACCGGCGATCGTGTCGCTGAGCTGATCGCGCTCGGCCAGGCGTCCGATCTGGAGGCAGTAGAGCTGCATCGCGGTGAGCTCCGCGAGCATCTTCACGAGCCGGTCCTGGACGATCTGGAAGCTGCACAGCGGCCGGCCGAACTGCTCGCGGCGCTTGGTGTACGTGAGCGCGGTGTCGTAAGCGGCCACCGCGTGACCGAGCGATGCCCAGGCACACGCGCTGCGGGTCCCGGCCAGGATCCGAGCGGTGTCCTTGAAGCTGTTCGCGCCGGGCAGCCGGTTCTCCGCCGGCACGCGGACGTCGGTCAGCGAGATCTGTGCCTGCCAGATAGCGCGCAGCGATCCCTTGCCCTCGATCACCGTCGCGACGTAGCCCGGGGTTCCCTTCTCGACCAGGAAGCCCTGGACACGACCGTCCTCGCCGCGCGCCCAGACCACGGCGACGTCCGCGAGGCTGCCGTTCCCGATCCAGCGCTTGGCGCCGTTGAGCACGTAGCTGTCGCCGTCGCGCCTGGCGCTGGTGGCCAGCGCCACCGAGTCCGAGCCATGGTCGGGCTCGGTCAGGGCGAACGCGCCGAGCTTCTCCAACCGGGCCATCCCCGGCAGCCATCGCTGCTTCTGCGCTTCGGAGCCGAGCGCGGCGATCGACTTCATCGCCAGCCCGGCCTGAACGCCGAGGAATGTGGCCAGGCTCCCATCGCCACGGCTCAGCTCCATGTGGATGAGCCCGGACGCGATCGGGTCCAGCCCGGGGCAGCCGTAACCGTCGATGTCCTCGCCGACGATCCCGAGCTCTCCGAGCCTGCGGATCAACGGCCACGGCAGCTCGGCGCGCTCCCAGTAGCCGCCGATCACCGGCAGCACCTCATCGTCGACGAACACGCGCACGCGACGCAGGAGGTCGAGCTGCTCGTCGGTGAGCTGCTCGCGGAGGAAGAAGTAGTCGGTGGCCAGTGAATGTCCGAGGTCTTCGAACAGCGCGGGTGCGTTCAGCATGGGGGTCCTCCACTCGGATCAGGGGGTATTTCGGGTTCGGCGAGCGCGGCCGCGATCGCCCGGTAGGTCTTGCGGTTGAAGACCAGACCGACGTGGCTGCCGGTCACCTCCACGCAGTCGCCGTACGGCACGAGCGCGGACTGCCAGCGAACGACACCGTCGCTCTTGGAGTAGATGCTGGTCAGGTGGACGCGGTCGACCGGGAATTGGCCGGAGAAGTCGCGGGCGAACGCGCAGTCGCACGCTTGTGTCAAGCAGAGGGGCGAGCGCGCCCGTCCGCTGCGCAACACCATCCGGCGCGCCCCCGCGGCGGCGAGCTCGGTCGGGTAGCTGACCGCGAGCATCTGGCGCAAGCCCGCTCCGACCGAGATCGCATGCGAGACCATGCCCGGATGCCGGCGCCCGAGCGCGCGGGCATAGTGCCCGCCGCGGCTGTGTCCGATCAGCGCCACCCGCCGCCCGTGTTGGCGGTGAAGACTCTCGAGCCGGCGCTCGACACGGTCGACCGCGCGGTCACCGCACCCGGTGTTGGCGACGAACCCGCAGGTGTGCGGCCTGTATCCAATCCGGCGCAGCCAAGCGGCGAGCACGAGCAGTGTCTGGTCGCCGCCGCCGAAACCGGGCATCAGGATCACCGGGCGCCCGTCCCCATGCGGCACACCGTGACCGCGGAAGATCGGGTCGGCGAGCAGCCGGTAGAGCTCGAGCTGCCAGCGGGTCTCGCGCAGGTGGTCCCCCCACCAACGCTCAGCGGGCAGGGCCGGCAGCTCGAGCTCGTCGGCGAGTCGCCGGCTGTCAGGTTGCGAGCACATAGGTCCCCGGTGCCTTGGACTGCGCCTTGTGGGCACGGTTGCCGAGCCTCTTCGGTGCCGCCTTGAGCTCGCCCGAGCGCCCGGCCAGCCACGCGTCCCAATCCGGCCACCAGCTCCCCGGCAGCTTCGGCGCGTTCGCGAGGAACTCGCTCGGAGTCTCCGGGAGCTGATCCGCGACGCGGAAGCTCGAGCGCGACTCGCCGCCGTCGCGAGGCGGGGGGTTGACGAGCGCCTGGATGTGGCCGCTGCTGGAGAGAACGAATCGCTTCTCGCCCCCGAACAGCTTCGCGCCGCGGTACGCGCTCTCCCACGGGACGATGTGATCGTTCAGACCGGCGACGAAGTAGGTGTCGACGTCGA
This sequence comes from uncultured Solirubrobacterales bacterium, assembly GCA_963799995.1. Classification (GTDB taxonomy): domain Bacteria; phylum Actinomycetota; class Thermoleophilia; order Solirubrobacterales; family Solirubrobacteraceae; genus Palsa-465. Next base: position 133,040 of record CAWCZI010000007.1, read on the forward strand.
CCGCTGCCAGATCGACCGGGCGGCCGAGCACCTCGAGCGCACCCGCCCGGGTGAACGCGTTCTCGAGTCCGATGTGGATGAAGTCGCGGTGCAGTCCCGCCGCGAGGCGGACCGTGTCCTGGTTCCAGTACAGGATGTCGAACGCCGGCGGGGCCTTGCCAAGCAGGTAGTTGTTGACGACGTAGGACCAGACGAGGTCGTTGGGGCGCAGCCACGTGAACACGCCCGCGAGCGCCGCCCCGTCCAGGTAACCCTTGCGCGCGGACTCGGCCACCGCCGCGGCCGCGAGGTCGCGGGTCGCGAGCGCTGGGACTGTGCCCTCGGTGGCGTTGTCGAGCCCGCAAACCATCAGCGTCAGACTGGCAATGCCTGCGAGCTCCCTCGCTGCCGCAAGGTGACCGAGGAGCCCGGCGGTGATCATCCCCCCCGAACACGCGGCGGCAACATGAACCTTGCGCTGGGCGGTGATCGAGGCGACCGCGTCACGGGCCTCGGCCACCGCCTGTGCGTAGGTGTCCAGGTCGAAGTTGCCCTGAGCCTGTTCGGGGTTGCGCCAGGAGATCGCGAATACCTGCTGGCCCTGGCCCACGTAGTGCTCGATCATGCTCCGCCCCGGGGCGAGATCGAGGATGTAGAACTTGTTGATCGTCGGCGGGACGAACAGCAGCGGTGTCTCATACACCTGCGCGGTCGACGGCTTGTACTGGATCAGCTCGAACACATCGGTCCGAAGCACGACCGATCCCGGCGTGAGCGCCAGGTTGCCGCCGACCTCGAACTTGCTCGTATCCACGGTTGCGGGCAGTCGCGGCGGAGTGGACAGATCGCGGGTGAGCCGACGCGCCCCGCGAACGAGGTTGCCGCCGCCGGTGTTGACCGTTTCCCTGATCACCGCCGGGTTGGACCACGGGAAGTTCGTCGGCGCGAGCGCGTCGAGCACATTCCCGGCCGCGAGCCGCGCCCGGCGCTCGGCACGCCAGTCGACGTCGGCGTCGGAGATCAGGCCGTCGACGGTCTCGCCGACCGCGAGGTAGCTCTGGAGCAGCCGGCGCAGAAGCCAGTTGCCCTGCCACGCTGGGTCGGCAAAGCGCCTGTCGCCCTTGGCCGGTTGGAGGTCAGAGCGGCCGGCCGCGGCGCGGGCCAGATCTGACGTCAGACCCGCGGCGCGGGCGACGATCCGGCGTGGATGGCGAACGAGGCCGGCGCCCACCTTCGCGCCAGACCCTGGCGCCAGGAATCGCGGCGCCCCACCGGCCGCCGCCTCGCTCAGCATCACGTCCAGGCCCGAGCGCGCCGCCTCGCTCGTTCGCCGCACCCGTGATGGGGGCCTTTCAGTCGTTGTGCTCTCGTTCATCGCGCTCCTCCGAGGGTTTTGCTTGCGCGATAAGGATCGGCCACGGAGTGTCACACCGCATCGGTGCGGGCACCCGAAATTCGACCCGCAAGATTGTGTCCCGCGCACAACGACATCGCCGGGGCGCTTCACCACGCTTGTCCGAACATCCACTCGGAAAGGACTTAGCCGATGAGCGCCAACCTCGCCCACAACCTGACCGCCACCGCCGGGCGGCGTCCGTCAAGTCCCGCCTTGCGACTTGACGACGCGGTGCTCTCCTACGCTGAGCTCGAGGCCGCAACCGCCCGCGTCGCGGGACTGCTGCACGACCGGGGGCTCGAGCCCGGCGATCGGGTCGGGATCATGCTCCCCAACGTCCCGCAGTTCGCGCTCGCCTACTACGGCGTGCTCCGCGCCGGCGGCGTCGTTGTGCCGATGAACGTGCTGCTCAAGCAGCGTGAGGTCGCGTATTACCTCCGCGACTCAGGGGCGAGGCTGCTGTTCGCGTGGCACGAGATGGCCCACGCGGCTGAGGAGGGCGCCGCGGAAATGGGCGCCGAGTGCCTCGTGGTCGAGCCAGGCGCGCTGAATCGGGCGCTCGCAGCGGTGACGCCACTTGACGCCGTCGTCGAGCGCGAGGCCGACGACACCGCCGTGATCCTCTACACCTCGGGCACCACCGGCAAGCCGAAGGGGGCACAGCTGACCCACGCCAACCTGGCGATCAACGCCGACGTGACCAAGCAGCTGTTCTCGCTCGGTCCTGACGACGTCATTCTGGGCGCGCTGCCCCTGTTCCACGCTTTTGGACAGACATGCGGTCTGAACGCGGCGGTGAGCTCCGGAGCCTCGCTGGTGCTGATTCCCCGCTTCGACCCGGGCACCGCGCTCGCGGCGATCGAGCGAGATCGGGTGACGGTATTCGAGGGTGTGCCGACGATGTACGTCGCGATGCTCCATCACCCCGAGCGCGAGCGCTTCGACACGCGGACGCTGCGGCTGTGCGTCTCCGGTGGAGCGGCGCTGGCGGTGGAGGTGCTGCGGGGATTCGAGGACGCGTTTCAGTGCGTGATCCTCGAGGGCTACGGCCTGTCGGAGACCTCGCCGGTGGCCTGCTTCAACCACCCCGACCGCGAGCGCAAGCCGGGCTCGATCGGCACGCCGGTCGAGGGCGTGGAGATGAAGCTCGTCGATGAGCTCCGGCGTCGGGCCGCACCGGGCGAAGCCGGCGAGATCGCGATCCGGGGACACAACGTGATGAAGGGCTACTGGAACCGTCCAGACGCGACCGGAGACGCGATCGACGCCGACGGCTGGTTCTACTCCGGTGACATCGCGAGGGTCGATGCCGATGGCTGCTTCTTCATCGTCGACCGCAAGAAGGAACTGATCATCCGGGGCGGCTACAACGTGTATCCCCGGGAGATCGAAGAGGTCCTGTACGAGCACCCGGCCGTCCGCGAGGCAGCGGTGATCGGCCTCCCCCACGCCGAGCTGGGCGAGGAGGTCGGCGCCGCGGTCGCGCTCAAGCCGGGAGCGCAAGTCAGCGCGACCGAGTTGCGCGAGTTCGTGAAGGCCAACATCGCCGCCTACAAGTACCCACGGCACGTGTGGTTCGTCGACGAGCTGCCAAAGGGCGCGACCGGCAAGATCCTCAAGCGCGCGATCGAGCCTCCGGCTACATTGCGCGCATGACCGGGGCCGGCTTGGAGCGGATCGCGGAGATGCTCGAGGCGAGGCGCGCGGAGCTCGCTGAGGAGAGCCTCCGGGAGATACAGGCCGAGAACCCCGCGTACGGCGCCATGAGCGACCCGGCGATGCTGCGCGACGTGACCGAGCACGTCGCCGAGAACCACGACGCGCTCCGGGCCAGTCTTCTCCGGGGGCGGCCGGTGACCTCCGAGGACCTGGCCTTCATGCGGCCGCATGCCGCCCTACGCGCGCGGCGCGGAGTCCCCCTGGCCGACTTCCTGCATGCGTTTCGCATCGGGCACCGCGTGGTCTGGGACGCGATCGTCGAGCTGGCGGATAGAGACGATGCGACGCGAGCCGCCGGCCTGCGCGCCGCGCGGGTGGTGATGGAGTTCATCGACTACGCGAGCACCCAGGCGGCGCAGGTCTACCTGGACACCCAGCAGCTGCTCCTCGCCGAGGGCGACAGGGTGCGCCGCGACCTGCTCGAGGATCTGCTCGCGGGGCGTGAGCCTCCGCCCGGGCCCCGGCTCACCGCGGCCCGAGCCGCGGGGCTCGACCGCGGTGGGCGCTGTCTGTTGATCGCGGCCGTCCCGGTGACGACCCCCGAGGATGAATTCGCGCTGCGATCCGCCGCATCGGCGCTCGCACGCGCCGCGGGAGGCGTGCTGCGCCCGCTGACCGTCGTGCGCCAGGACGAGATCGTGATCGTCCGTGCACTGGACGGCCAGGACCCTCCCCGGCTCAGCGAACCGATGCAACGGGCGCAGCGCGAACTCGCCGCCGTGGGAGTCGGACTGGCGATCGGCGTGAGCACGACCTTCGAGACGACAGCCGGCCTCCCGGACGCCTATGGTGAGGCAATCACGGCGCTCGAGTCTGTCGGCCGCGAAGGCGGCGTGATCGCGCTGCCGGACCTGAGCGCATTCGACTACCTGACGCTGCGTCGGGACGCGACCGCGAAGCGGCTGATCGCACCCGCGATACGTCAGTTCGTGCAGGAGGACGCCGCGGCCGGAGGCGCGCTGACGAGCACACTGGTGGCCTACGCCGAGGCGAACCTCAATGCCAAGCTCGCAGCAGAGCGCCTGTTCGTCCACGTCAACACCGCCCACCACCGCCTCAGCCGGATCGAGGAAAAGACCGGCTGCGATCTGCGCAACCTGGCCGACGTCCAAGAGCTCCTGATCGCGATCAGGCTCAGCGGCGGCGCTCCGCACGCCTAGCGTTTCCCTGGCCCCGGCCGACTTTCAGGTGGCGACGAAGGAGCCGACTGGAGCCGGACGCCCGATGTGGTAACCCTGCGCCAGGTCGACGCCCAGCTCGCGCAGGCGGACCAGGGTGGCCAGGTTCTCGACCCCTTCGGCGATCGTCTGCTTGCCGAGCTCGCGGGCCATCGTGACGATAGCCTTGACCAGCCGCTCGTCGGCCTCGTCGTGGATCAGGTCTCGCACGAACTCGATGTCGATCTTGAGGTAGTCGATCGGGATGTGCTTGAGGTAGGTGAAGGTGCCGTAGCCGGTGCCGAAGTCGTCGAGCGCGAAGCGGCACCCGAGCTCACGCAGGGCGGTCGCGAACGCGCGCCCGCGCTCCACGTCGGCCATCAGGGCGGTCTCGGTCACCTCGAACACGAGCAGTGACGGGTCCGCGCCCGTTCGTTCAAGCGCCGCCCGGATCGTCGCCAGCATGTCGGCGTCACCCACCGAGGCAGCCGACAGGTTGACCTCCACCGGCGCGCCGGTGGCGGCCATCTCGACCGCCTGCACAGTGACCCAGCTGTCGATCTCGCGGATGCAGCCGTGGCGCTCGGCGACCGGCAGGAACACGCCGGGAGCCACGACCTGGCCGTCCTCGAGTCGAAGGCGGACCAGCAGCTCCTGCTGCACGACCACCCCGGTCTGTAGATCGACGATCGGCTGCGCGTCCAGCACCAGCCGGTCGTCGGCGAGGGCCGAATGGATCATCGCCAGGCGCTCGAGGTCGGCTGCCTCGTGCATCAGCTCGGCCTCGCGCTGCTTGGTCGCCGTGAGATCGACGACCTGGGCGAACAGCGCATGGACGTCTCCGTCGCGACCGTGAACGGGCACGATGTGGACGGAGGCGTTGATGATCGTTCCGTCAGGCCGGGTATAGCGCTTCTCCAGCTCGAGATGCTCGAGACCGCCGGACATGATCAGGCGGCGGCCGTCCTCGTTGCCGGCGGCATCCTCGGGATGCGTGACGTCGGTGAACGTGGATGCCAGCAGCGTCTCACGGGGGCGCGCGAGCAGCCGGCACATCGCATCGTTGACGCGGAGGAAGCGCCCGTCCCGAGGGTCCGTCATGGCCATCCCGATCGGCGACCCGTCGAAGCCCTGCTCAAGCATCGTCTCGGATTCCGTGCGTGCCTGCTCGGCCGCCCGGAGCGCGGTGAGGTCGATCGCCGCCCCGGTGATCAGGTCACGCCCGTCGGGCAGCGTGGAGCGCGTGCCGCGCACGAGGAGCCGCCGCCGCTTGCCGTCGCCGCCGTTGAGCTGGCATTCGCACTCGCCCAGGCCCAGGTCCGTGGCGGCGCCCAGCGCGGCGATGACGGTGTCTCGGTCGGCGGGCTCGATCCGCTCGAGCAGCGTGGCCAGGGGCAGCTCGGTCGGGAGAGCGATCCCCAGCAGCCGCATCGCCCCGTCAGAGAAGGAGACCATCCCGGTCGCGAGCTCGAGCTCCCAGTGCCCGATTCCCGCCAGTTGCTCGGCGATCAGCCGGCGCTCGCGCTCGGCCTGGAGCTCCGCCGTCAGCTGGTGGCGGTGGGTAACGTCCTGGATCACCGCGGTGACCGCCACCGGTGAGCTGCCGCCGTAGTACATCGGCGTGAGCTGGATCCAGCACAGTGTCTTACCGTCGGCGGTGCGGTAGTCAAAGCTCAGCGTCTTGCCGGTCAGCGCCTCGAGGTAACGCCCGCGGAGCATCTCGCTCGTGGAGGAGGGCAGGATGTCATCCAGCCGGCGGCCGGTCACGGCCCGTCGCTGATAACCGTGGCGCTCGAGCAGCTTGCCCTCGGCGACGAGCACGGTCTCCGCGCAGTCGACCACGATCACGGTGGCCTCGGGGAGCGCCGAGACCAGCGCGCGGCTGTACTCGATCGTCCGCTCCATGTCGAGCGGCATCTGCAGCCCGGTCTCGAGCGTGGTGCTCATCTGATCAACAGAAGCGATGGTCCTGCCCCCGGGACGGCTGAGCTCCGCGTGCGCACCCAGGTGCATCGGCAGGAGCCGCCCGCAACTTGATTTTGGTGAGCCAAACAGACCGTTAGTCTTGATACGGGTGGGGGCCTGTACGGCCATTTCACCCGAGGACGCTCAGGCCGCGGGACCTGCGTTATGTCCGAACCAGAATTCCAGGAATGCACTGTGATCGCCCTGCGGGGCCATCAACTGTGGGCCGAAGGTGACCACGGGCATATCGTCCGCGCCTGGAGACCTGACCAGCCCGGTGTCCGGCATGGAGCCCGCATCCGCGTCTACTGGGAGAAGGACGGCGAGATCAACGGCTGGCATGACCCCGAATCCGGCCAGGCGGTCGACCAGCGTCACTTCGACGGGCGCGCCAATGCCGTCGCTTGGGCGCTGGCCTGCCTGAAGGGCTGCGGGGTAGCCTGGCAGGCGCCGTCCGGCGCGGCGCTCCTCGAAGCGCAACATGGTTGCCTTCAGTGCGGCGGCACACTGGAGACGGCATGACGGAGAACCCGTCCGCGGCCGGCTTGCCAGAGTCTGAGCTTCTACTCCTGCGCGGTCAGGATTTGGTCGCGACGCCTTCGAACATGTAGCCGAATGCACGGGGACCCGTCGCGTAGTAGTTCTCCAGTCGGACGAGGTTGAGCCCAGAATTGACCACGAGCTGGTCGATCGGGCGGTTGAGGTGACAGCCTCCGGCCACCCGCCGTTGAATCGGGGTGAGCCGATCCTGCCAACTGGCGACCTTGCGGTCGGGTGACCGGCCGTGCTCGACGAAGTGGAACACGCCGCCGGGCCGCAGCACGCGGTGGATCTCTCTGAGTGCTCGATCGACGTCGGGGATGCTGCAAAGCGTCCAAGTGGTCAGCACATGGTCGATGCTGTCCGAGTGCAGCGACAGGTTCTGTCCGTCGAGGTCGACGTAGTGCACGGGGACGCTGCTTGAAGCGACGCGCTTGGCGGCGAGCTTGCGCCCCACCGTTGCGGGGTCGACCGCGCGAACGGAGGTGATGGCCGGCGGGTAGTGGGGGACGTTCAGCCCCGAGCCGAATCCGACCTCGAGCACTTCCCCGTCAAGCGAAGCGACGACGCGCGCGCGGATCGGCGTCAGCTCGCGGCGGCTCATGACCAGGTCGGTGAAGCGAGGGACGACCTGATCGCCATAGAACCCCATCACGCCAGTATCGCCGAGATTCGTGGGTCCCAACGGTCGGGTGCGCGCGGCGTCCCGACCGGACGTGGGGGGCGGCTGCACGGGCGGGCCGCGAGAATGCTGGCGGTGGAGGGTGCGCACAGAACGCTGGCGGGCCGCTATGAGCTGCGGGAGGTGATCGGCCGTGGCGGGATGGGCATCGTCTACCGCGCTACCGACCTGGTCCTCGGGCGAAGCGTGGCGGTGAAAGTGCTGCCTGGGCTGCTGTCTGAGCAGGACCCGGCCAGCGTCGCGCGGTTTGAGCGCGAGGCGCGCGCGATCGCGGCGTTGAACCATCCCGCCGTTGTCGCGATCTATGACACCGGCGCGGATGAGACGACGCGTTTCATCGTGATGGAGTACATCGCCGGGCGTAGCCTGGCGACGATCCTGAGCCAGGATGGCCCGCTGGAACCCGATCGCGCGACGGCGATCGCTGCGCGGGTGGCGGACGCGCTGGCCGCCGCGCATGCCGCCGGGATCGTGCATCGTGACATCAAGCCCGCCAACGTGATGGTCGCCGACGACGGTTCGGTCAAGGTGTTGGACTTCGGGATCGCCCGCGCGGTCGACGCCAGCGCGCTGACGCACACCGCATCGATGGTCGGGACTGCGGCTTACATGGCGCCGGAGCAGGCGCTCGGCAAAGCCGCCGACGCGCGGTCTGACGTCTACGCGCTCGGTTGCGTGCTGTACGCACTGATCGCCGGCGAGCCACCGTTCACCGGCGAGGTGGCCGCCGCGATCCTTCACCAGCACGCGAACGTCGCACCGCGCTCCCTGCGCGCCGGTAACGACCTCGTTTCGCCCGCGCTGGAGCGGCTCGTGCAGCGGATGTTGGCCAAGTCGCCCGACGATCGGCCGCAGAGCGCGGCTCAGGTCCGCGACCTGCTGACGTCCACTTCGCGCGACCGGCTCGCTCCGCCGGTGAGCGCCGAGCCGACCGTACGACTGCCGCAGACCGCGGCCACGCGGCCGCTGCCGGGCGCTGCGCTCGCCCGAAGACGCCCCATCCTCATCGTGGGGGGCGTTCTCGCTGCACTCGTGGCCGCGGTCGTCGTGATCGCGCTCGCGTCCGCCGGGGGCTCGCCTCACTCGGCGGCCGGCGCAGGCGGCGGCCCAGGGCTGTCCAAGAGCAACAAGCGCCGGGCGCGCTCGCACGCGACATCGACCACCCACGCCGCTGCTTCAAGCACTCCAGCGACAACCGCAACCACGTCGGCCACGACCGCAACCACGCGTGCGTCGAGCACAGCTGCCCAACCGAGCACCGTCTCGGGAGCCGCCGCGGCATTGACCGCGCTAACCACCCGCGACGCCCAGTCGGCCTCGATCGATCAGCAGGCAGCGCAACAGATCACCAACCGCGTTTCGGACATCTTGAACTCCTACGAGATGGGGCAGACCGGGGACGCGCAGCACAAGCTCTCTGACCTCTCACAACAGGTCGCCATGCTCGAGCAGCAGGGACACATCACATCCAGCGCGGCCCCCGCGTTGAACGCCGCCGTCACGAACCTGGGCGCGGCGCTGAGCAACGCCCCGCCGGCATCGACGTCTCGCCCGCAGCCATCCGCCCATCCCACCCCGCCCGGACACGGTGGCCAACCCCCGGGACAGGAGAAACAGAAGCACTCCAAGCATTAGCCACATCGGTAGCCTTGCGCTTGAACCTGGGTTGAAGTCAAGCGGAGCACCACATACGTTGAGCGAGATCGTGCAACAGCTGGCGATTGGCGAGGTGGCAGCGCGCGCCGGGATGAGCACGTCGCGGATCCGCTATTACGAGGCCCGCCGGCTGCTTCCCGAGCCCGAGCGCTCGGCGGGAAAGCGGCGGTATACCGAGGACGTGTTTCGTCGCCTGGCGATCATCGACGCCGCGCAGCGGGTCGGGTTCACGCTGGAGGAGATCCGCGACCTGCTCGGGTCACGCGACCAGCCCGCGCACGAACGGCTGCGCCAGCTCGCGATGCTGAAACTGCCAGAGCTCGACGATCTGATCGCGAGAGCAACCTCAGTGCGTCGAGCACTGAAGATGTGCAGCAAGTGCAACTGCGAATCGATCGACGTGTGCCGCATGTTCGACGACCGCGTCCTGGCGTTTCGCCAGAACGACCCGCCGACGGCTACCAGGCGCGCCCCGAGGCCGGTGTCGGCCAGCGCTTGACTTCAACCTCGGTTGAAGTGCAACAGTTCGAGCGATGGTCTTAGCCGATCCTGTCAGGAGAATCCGCAAATGACGTATGTGATCGCCGAGCCGTGCATCGGGACGAAGGATCTGTCGTGCGTGGAGGTCTGCCCGGTTGACTGCATCCACCCCACCCAGGACGAGCAGGGGTTTGACGACGCCCCCCAGCTCTACATCGATCCGGAGGAGTGCATCGACTGTGACGCCTGCGTCGAGGCGTGCCCGGTCGATGCGTGTTTCGCCGAGGACCAGGTGCCCGACGAGTGGCAGAACTACATCACGATCAACTCCGACTACTACAAGAACTCATAATCGGCCGAACGAAGCTTCGCCACCTCGCCGGCGGCCTGATCGCGGCCAGCGCGGGCGCCGGATTGATCGCGATCGGCGTCCGGGCCGGGGGAGGCGGATCGTCCGCTCGGGCACCCGAGGGAGCGGCCCTGTTTCTGGCCGCCGGGGCGTATCTCGCCCACGCGATCGCGCATCACGAGAACCGACGTGAGCTGCTCACGCGATCGATCCTGGTCAGCGCGTTTGCGCTTTGGGGGATCGTGCAGATCGCGCCCGGACTCCCGGATAACGCACTGCTCAACGACATCGTGATCGTCCTGTTCGTCGTCGACCTGGCGATCCTCGTGAGCCCTTGGATCTGAGCGGAGGCGAGCCCGGGCGATCACCGGACACCGTCGTCAGCGGTATCGAGGTCGAGGAGTTCCTGATATAGGGCCAGCGAAGCCCGGGCGATTCGCTCCACGATCTTCTGCTCGCCGGGTCCGACGCGAACCACCGGCAGCGAGATCGCTCCGTCCCGGCTGATGTTCACGTCGATCTCATTGCTCAGCCGGCGGGTGGCGCTGCGCCAACCGGCGGGCCTGCCGGCCCTGGCGATCGCCGCGGCGCCGTCGGTGACCGTGATCCGCTGCTCGCGATGCGCGACCCGGACCCGGACCGGATCACCCGGCCGATACTCGAGGTCGGTGTCGACGATCTGCTCGGCCCGTGCCGCGACGGCCCGTCCCGCGGCCAGCGCGGAGCGGTGGCCCTCGATCGCCCGCTTGAAGTCGGCCCACGACCGCTGGCCGTGCTCGACGGCGATCACCTGCTGGGCGTCGGCCAGGGACATGCTGTCCGGCTGACCCAGGACCTTGTGAACGCGCGCGACCGCGTCGGGCTCGTCCTGGTGGTAGCCGCGCAGCAGTCGCTTGGCCTGCTTGCGGTGGTGTTCGAGATTCAACGACGGTCCTCCTTGCGCTCACCGGGTGTCCGCCGTCCCGGGCTCGCGAAGACGTCGTCTGCTCGACGAATCCAGACCTGCGCTGTGCGAGGTGGGAGGCTCCCTGTCCGCGGACTGGCTGCGCCCTCGCGCGCGCGTCCGATGCTACCGCGCGACAGCTCCCCATACGCTTGGCCGGTGCTGGCGCTGCTGCTCGTCGCCGGATCGCTCGGCATGGACAACTTCGCCGCGTCGATCGCGATCGGCCTGTCCGGAGTCGATCAAGCCCTACGCGTCCGGATCGCGCTCGCGTTCGGGCTCTTCGAGTCGGGCATGCCCGTGATCGGACTGCTGCTCGGCCGCCGGCTCTCCCACACCCTCGGCGGCGAGGCACACCTCGTCGGTGGCTTGCTGCTCGGAGTTGCCGGCGCCTACACCATCATCGAGGCGCTCCGATCGGCCGACACGCAACCGCCGGCGCTCGCCGGCGCCGGGCTCGGTCGGCTGCTGTTACTCGCCGCGGGCCTGAGCATCGACAACCTGATCGTCGGGTTCGCGTTGGGCGCCTACCACGCTCCCCTCGCCGTGGGGATCGCGGTCATCGCCGTCGTGAGCGTCGGGCTGTCGCTGATCGGCCTCGAACTCGGGGCAAGGCTCGGGGCGGGCGTCGAGCACCTCACCGCGTTGCTCGGCGGGGTCGTGCTGACCTGCGTCGGCGCGGCGATCGCAACCGGGGTGATCTAGCACCAGGCCGGCGCCGGGCTCGTGTGGCGGTGGACAATGTGATCTATCGAACGTCCGTCGTCAATGCCTCGGTGGGCTCTTGCGGCGATCTGCTCGCTGATGCTCGCTGCATGCAGCGCGTCGTCGGCGCCTCACGCGAAGCGACCGTCGTCTGGCACCGCCCCGGACCACTCCTCGCCGCCCAGGACCGCCCCGGACAACGCCTCGCCGCCCAAGAGCATGACCGCCAGGCGGCTGCGCCCGAGCGCTCCCGCCGGCCTCCGCCCAGGCACGCCGGTCAGCCCGGGCTTCACGGGCGTCCGTGTGTTCGCCAGCCGCCGCATCGGATTCGCCATCACCAACCTCCCCCAGGCAGGCGACGGCACTTACCCGGTCGCGACCGCCGACGGCGGCAGGACATGGCGGACCGACGGACCCGTCCTCCACATCCCAGCCGCTCAGGGCGCGGTCGGGGTTGGCCAGGCAGGCGTCCTCGGCCGGAAGACCTACTTCGCCTGGTGCGGCGCCTGCAACACGCCCTTCGGCGGGCACCGTGCGTCCTCATGCAGCCTATGTGTGCATGAGGACGCACACCGCCTAGCGATCACGTTGCTCGCCGACGGGAACACCGCTGAGCGACCGCCGTCCAGCTGATCTGCCTGACCCATACCTGTCTAGGCTGCGCAGAGTGAGCGCGATGGTGACCCTCGAGCCCTGGGGCAGCGGCGACCTGCCGCTGCTCGAGCGGCTGATGGGCGACCCGCGCATGACGGAGCACCTCGGCGGCCCCGAGAGTCCGGACAAGCTGCGCGAGCGTCAGGAGCGCTACGAGCGCCTCGAGGGCGGCGATCGCATGTTCAAGATCGTCGACGTCGCGAGCAGCGCCGGCACCGGCATCGGCGTCGGCTCGGTCGGCTTCTGGACGAAGGAGTGGCGCGACGAGCAGGTCTACGAGGTCGGCTGGATGGTCGTGCCGGAGTTCCAGGGCCGCGGCATCGCGGTGGCGGCGACCGCGCAGGCGATCGAGCTCGCCAAGCGCGACGACAAGCACCGCTTCATGCACGCCTTCCCGAACGTCGAGAACCCGCCGTCGAACGCGATCTGTCGCAAGCTCGGCTTCGAGCTGCTCGACGCGTGCGAGTTCGAGTTCCCGAAGGGGCACTTCATGACCTGCAACGACTGGCGCCTGGACCTGCACGCCTAGCGCGCCGTGCGACCTCATGCAGGCTATGTGTGCATGAGGTTGCACGCTGGGCCAGGCGGCAGCGGCGCCGGTCGATGGTGGTTGGGATCCGGCCTTGGGTACCGGCGCCGTTGCGCGGTTGCCCTACATGCGTGTTCAGTTGTGGCCGTTCGACTACGTCTTCCGCAAAGGATCGAGCATCCGCCTCTGGGTCGACGCGCCCACCGGTGAGACCGGCGGCTGGTCCTTCGCCTACACCACGACCCCCGCGATCAACAGCATCTACGCAGACGCCCACCACCCTTCAGCCATCGTCCTTGGACATCTGGAGGGCGGACACGCGCAAGCGCCGCTGCCGACCTGCGACACGCTCCTCAACCAGCCCTGCCGACAGGACGCGGTCCCCGTCCCGTCCGGGACGATGACGATCCGATAGCCCCATAGCCCCTCAGGACGCAGTCTCACCCCACGGCGGGGTGTGCCGCCATGTGAGCGTGGACGAGCTGGATGGCCCACGCTCCTTCGCCTACGGCGGTGGCGCATCGCTTGGTTGAGCCCGAGCGGACGTCTCCGGCGGCGAACACGCCCGGAATGGTGGTCTCGAGCAAGTTGCCCGCGCCGACGGCGGCGCCCGTGAGGATGAATCCCTTCTCGTCGCGTGCGACCACATCACCGAGCCATTCGGTGCAGGGCAGCGCCCCCAGGAACAGGAACAGGAACGAGACGGGCAGGGACTCGCCGCTCTTGAGTGTGACGCCTTCGAGTTGCCCGTCCGTGCCGTGGAGGGTGGCGATCTCGCTGCGGTTGCGCACGGCTACGCCGTATTGCTCGAGCTCGCGCACCAGGTAGTCCGACATCGTCTCGCGGAGGTCCGCCCGGCGGTGGAGCAGGGTGACGAGCGCTCCGCCGCGCGCGAGCCAGACGGCGGCCTGCCCGGCCGAGTTGCCTCCTCCCACCACGCTTACGCGCTCGGCGCCGCACCGCTGGGCCTCGGGGGGTCCGGCGGCGTAGAAGACGCTCATCCCCTCGAACTGGTCGAGGTTCTCAACCGGGAGTCGGCGGTATTGCGCGCCGGTCGCCAGCAGGATGGCTCGCGCGGCGATCTCGTGACCCTCCTCCAAGCGCACGATGTGGCGTCCGTTGCCGCGTTCGAGTGACAGCGCCCGGTACGGAGTGGCCAGCCGTGCGTTGAACTTGCGAGCCTGGGTGACGGCGCGGCTGGTCAGCTCGCTGCCCGTGATCCCGGCCGGAAAGCCGAGATAGTTCTCGATCCTCCGAGAGGATCCGGCCTGGCCGCCGAGCGTTGTGCTCTCGATGACGAGGGTGTCGAGACCCTCCGAACCGCCATAGACAGCTGCTCCGAGTCCTGCGGGACCGGCACCGACCACGAGGAGGTCGACCTCCTCGCGCTGCGCCAGCTCGCGGCCGATACCCAGAGCGCGGGAGACCTGCCCGGTGGATGGGGCCTGGAGGTCAACGCCACCCGGCAGGCGCACCAGCGGCAGGCTCGCCGCGTCGAGGTCGGCCACCAGCCCGGCCGCCGAGGGATCCGCTGCGGAGTCCGGGTCGCGCCAGGTGAACGGCAGACGGTTGCTGCGAGCGAACTCGACCATCTCTCGAGTGCGCTGGGATGAGTGCGGGCCGACGATCTCGAGCCCCAAGCCCGGAACCCGCTGCAGAGCTTCCCGTCGGGCGATGAGCGCCGACAGCACGACGTCGCCCAGCGGTCCGTCCTCATACAGGAGCGAGCGCATCACCTCGCGCTCGACCGCGATGTAGCGCACGGGTTGGGTAACGACCGCGGTCACGAACACCGTCTGTCCGGAGAGGAGGTTCAACTCGCCGAGGAATCCCGATGCTCCGTGGCGGACGATCTCGTTGCCGGCCGCGTCGAGGATTGCCACCTCGCCCTCGAGGATGGCGATGAACGGATAACTGCGATCGCCGACGTCGTACAAGACCGCGCCGACCTCCGCTGTGTGCTCCTCGCCGAGACCGGCGAGCGTTGTCAGCTGAAAGCCCGACAGCGTCGGGCTTGGCGGTGGTGGGGTCAGGCCATCCGATGGCGTCACGGTCAGTGCGGTCTCCCGCACCAACGCTAGCGACCCTCGTAGCTCGCGGTGACCGCCCCTGTGGCGACTGCGCGAACGCCGCTCCTCATCGCGTTCACCCGCGCCGGGATCGAGGGCTCATGCGGCAAGTACGAGGCGACCCTTGCCCTCGTTCTTGGCAGCAGCAAGGGCTGCGTCCGCAGCGATGAACAGCTCCTCGGGGGTGCTTCCGTCCTCGGGGGACAGGGCGGCACCGGCGCTGGCTCCGAGCCTGATGCCCTCGAGCTTCAACGTCTCGGTCGCGGCCGTGATGCCCTGCACCGCGCGCTCTCCGATCATCGCGAGCAACGCTTCATCGACGTCCGAGGCGACGATCGCGAACTCATCACCGCCGATCCGGGCCACCAGGTCTCCGTCGCGCACCGCATCTCGCAGCGCGCCGGCCACGACCGTGAGCGCGTGATCACCGCCGCCGAGCCCGTGTCGAGTGTTCACCTTCTTGAAGTGATCCAAGTCGATCAGCAATAACCCAAGGCGGTCGCTCTCTCGGCGTCCCGCTGTGAAGCGGCGAAAGTGATCCACGAGAGCTCGCCGGTTGGCCAGGCCCGTGAGCGGGTCGCGGAGTGAATCGGCGCGGGCCCGGTCTCGAAGCCTCTCCAGTTTGCCGCGCGCCGCGATGATCGTTGTGCCCACCACCACGAACGTCAGGATCAGCATGATCGTCCAGCCGAGCGACGAGCCAGCGAGCGCATGGCCGTCGTAGGCCAAAGGAAGAAGCGTGAGGGCAACCGCGCCGGTCAACACCCACACGCCGATCTTGCGCGGCATGAACCAAGCCGCGAACACCACGAAGAAGAGCTGGGACGCACGGAGCGGCGAGCCGGCGCCCCCAGTCGACGCGACCAACACCGAAACGTCCGCCAGCGCGAACACTCCGCCCAGGGGGAACATGAAGGCCAGCCTCGGGTCGCTCGGAATCAGCGCGTTCATCACCGCCCATGCCAAGGCGAGCAAGCTGCAGGCGTACACCACCCCCGCGTGCCTTCCACTGACGCCGGGCAGCGCCAGATACAGGGGGCCGATCACAGCCTGGGTGACCCACATCCCAATAGCTACGCGGACGGACAGGTGCTCGCGGGCCCAACGCCTCGGCGGCGGAGCTTTAGCGACAAACGACACATCAGGCCTATCGGGCCTCCCGGGATCGGGCTTTAGCAACAACGGGCCGACCACCGACGTTTGCGCAGGCGCACGGACGCGTCGATGCTCCACCGGCATGCCGGAGCCCCGGCTCGAGGCCGCGTCAGCTCGGCGCGATGACGGCGACACCGGTGCGACCGCCGTCGACGTCGATGACGGTGCCGTGCACGAACAGTGACTCGTCGCTGGCGAGGTATACGGCAGCGTTGGCGATCGCGTCTGGCGTGCCCGCGGTGTTGGCGGGGGTTCCGGGCATCATCGCCTCGACGACGGAGGACTGCGATGTCGAGGAGAGGATGACGCCCGGGGAGATCGCGTTGACGCGGACGCCGGCAGGGCCGTACTCGGCGGCCCAGGCCCTGGTCAAGGTTTCGAGCGCGCCCTTGCTCGAGCTGTAGACCGAGGAGACGGGAATCCCGATGCGGGCGATCCAAGAGCCGAGATTGATGATCGAGCTGTTCCCGCGCTGCGCCATCTCGGGCGCGATCGCGGCCGTCAGGAAGAACGGCGCTTTGACGTTGACAGCGTAGATCCGGTCAAACGTGTCCTCGTCGGTTGCCGCGCTGCTGGGGCTCCGGGGGAAGATCCCGGCGTTGTTGACGAGCACGGCGACGCGACCGCCCAGGATCCGGGTAGCTTCGGCGGCGAGCTCGCGTGACGCCTCAGGCGAGCCGTCGAGGTCGGCCGCGACGAAGTCCGCGTGGCCACCGGCGCGCCGGATCTCGTCGATGACATCGGCGCCACGCTGTAGATCACGCCCGCTCACGACCACGTGCGCGGCCTCGCGCGCGAACGCAACGGCGATCGCGCGCCCGATGCTGCCCGTGGCGCCGGTCACGAGTGCGGTCTTGGAGTCAAGGCGACTGCTCATGCGTTGCCCGCTGCGAGGGCCGCGAGCGACAGCTCCCAGAGCCGCCGGGCGTTGTCGGGGTCCAGCGCGTAGTCAGCGACACCCTGCTCCTCACGCGGCCGGTAGGCGCCGGGGTCGGCCTGGTCGGCGGGATCGTGCGCGAGGACCGAGGCTTGGTTGCAGTCCTCGAAATAGCGGCCCCCAATCCCCTCGAGCTGGGGAGAACTTGCCACCAGGACGCTCGTGGCGGCGCCCTGCCCGATCGTCTTGAAGCGGAACGTGCCCGAAGCTCGCAGGCTGCCGAGCTCTTCCCGGTTCATGTGCCGAGAGAGCTTGGTCTCCGCGATCGCGCCCGGGTGTACCGCGTTGGCCGTGATGCCGTCGCCGGCCCAGCGCCGTGTCGCCTCGACGGCGAACAGGATGTTGGCGGTCTTCGACTGTCCGTAGGCGAGCCACGGGTCGTACGGGCGGGAGCTGAAGTTGATGTCTTCGAACACAACCGGCGAGCGCAGGTGACCGCGCGAGCTGAGCGACACGATCCGGGCGTCGCCTGCGGCCGTGAGCGCGTCGTGAAGCCCGAGCGCGAGCCCAAAGTGGCCGAGGTGGTTGGTCGCGAACTGGAGCTCCCATCCGTCCGGGGTCAGCGTCAGCTCTTGCAGCGCCATGACCCCGGCGTTGTTGATCAGGACGTCCAGCGGCCCTGTCCAGCCGGCGGCGAAGTCGGCGACCGACGCCTGGTCAGCGAGATCGAGGCGCCCGACGTGCACAGTCCTGCCCGTGGTAGCCGATATTTCACCGGCCGTTCGGTCACCGGCCTGCGTGTCACGGACCGCGAGTGTGACCTCCGCGCCGGCGGTCGCCAGGGCGCGTGCGGTCTCGACACCGATTCCCGATGACGCGCCGGTGACGATCGCGCGCTTGTTGTGAAGGGAGATGCCCTCGATCACCTCAGCGGCGGTCGAGTCGGCCCCGAACGGGGTCTGGATGAGGTCTGCGGTCTGGGTCATGCAACGAGTGTCCGACCGGGAGGCCGGCCGTACAAGGGCTCTGCTGATCCTGGTAGTGCCAGGGCCAGGGTCCCTGCGCCGCACGGTCGTATCGTTGTGCCATGGCACGCGAGAATCCGATCGGCGAGTACCTCCGCGCTCGGCGCGAGCTCGTGCGTCCCGAGGACGTCGAGCTGCCCGACGCCGGCAGCCACCGGCGGGTACCGGGCCTTCGCCGCGAGGAGGTCGCGATGCTCGCCGGCGTCAGCGCCGATTACTACGTCCGTCTCGAGCAGGGCCGTGACCAGCACCCCTCTGCACAGGTGCTCGACGCGCTTGCTCGGGCCCTTCAGCTCGACGATTACGCGGCCGCGCACCTGCACCGTCTCGCGGCGCCGCCGGCGCGCCGGCGGCGCAGGAGCCCGCGGCCCGAGAAGGTGCCCGCGAGCATCCTGCGGCTGATCGCGTCGTGGAGCCACACGCCCGCCTACGTCTACGGCCGCTATATGGACGTCCTCGCCGCCAACCCGCTCGCGACCGCCGTGGCGCCGTATCACGCGCCGGGGCACAACCTGGTCCGCGCCGCCTTCCTCGACCCACGCGTCCGCGACATGTACGGCGACTGGGAATACGTCACCGAAAGCACGGTCGCCGGGCTACGCGCCCTCGTCGGCCCCGACGTCGATGATCCTCGCCTGAACGAGCTGGTCGGCGAGCTGTCCGTTCGCAGCGAACGCTTCCGTCAGCTGTGGGCCAGACACGATGCCCGGCCCAAGCGCAGCGGCATAAGCGTGCTCGACCACCCGCAGGTCGGTCCGCTCGAGCTCAGCTACGAGAAGCTCCCGATCCCCGACACCAACTGCCAGACGCTCGTCATCCACCACGCCGAGCCCGGCACCCCCACCGCACAAGCACTCACCCTCCTGGCCGCGACCGCCGCGGGCGAGCGCGAACCTGTGCGGACCCTCGCAACTGATTAGCGGTCGCGGAGAGGGGCGCCGTCGCTACTACGTCGTATAGGCGTATTTGCGACGGAACGGGTGCGCTCCTGGTCAGACTTTGATCACCTGCAGCGCTTTGTGGGCGGCTGCGATGTGGTCGTAATCGTCGTCTTGGGTGATAACGGGGAGCCCGTGCTCGACCGCTGTCGCGGCGATCAGAGCGTCCGTGAGTTTGACCATCCGATGTATGCCTGCGGCTTTGCAGTCTGCGACCAGTCGCGCCCAGCCGACCATGATCGGCTCGCTGATCGGGATCGGGTCGGCTGTCCGGGCGAGCGCGAGCGTGTCGGCCCGGCGTGCGCGAGTCGTGGCATCGCCGGCCTGGAGGACACCGAGCGGTAGCTCGCCGATCGTGACGACCGAGGCTGCTACGTGGCCGGGTAGCTCACCCAGCGGCTGCTCGGACGGTCTCGCAACTGGTCGCGAAGCTGCTCACCGGAGAGCCACCGAGCGCAGTTGGCGGCCCACGACACTGGCCGGTCCCTAGGCCGAAGTTCCCCCTGGGCCTAGGGCAGCGGGCCGCCGAGGAGCGCGACGACGGCTCCGATCAGTCCGGCAGCCAGCAGCGTTTCGACGATGCCGCGACGCAGAGTGAGCAGCCAGACCGCAGCGGCAGCGAGGACCGCGAACTGCCAGGCCTGGCTCAGGGCCGCGGCCAGCGTGATCGCCGCGCCGAGGATCGCACCTATCGCAGCGGGCCCGGCGCCGTCGAGGAACGCTCGCGCGTGGGCGCTCCCACGTATCCGCTCGAAGCGCCCGCCGCCGAGCAGGATGAACGAGAACGACGGTGCGAATGCAACCACAGCCGCCAGCGCCCCACCGGCGAGGCCGTGTGCCGCGTAGCCAACGGCCGCGACCGTCGCGACCACAGGCCCGGGGGTGACCTGGCCCAGGGCCACCGCGTTCAGGAACTGGCCGTTGGTCATCCAGTGATAGACGTGCACGGCATCGCCCTGCATCAGCGGGATGATCACGAACCCGCCGCCGAAGGAGAGCGCGCCGACCTTCAGCGCGGTCCAAGCCAGCGCCGCGAAACCACCCGATGAGACCGCGGGAGCGAGCGCGGCGAGCGGACCCCAATGCACCCCGGCCGACATCGACCACCGATGCCGGCGCGCGAGCTCGAGCAGGCCACAGCCCAGCAGCACCAGCACCAGGTAGGGTCCGATCAGCGCGGCCGCGGCGACGCCCGCCGCCAGGTATCCCAGCCACGCGAGCGAGCGGGCTCGATGCCCCCGGACGCGGGCAAAGCTGGGCCCGAGCAGGCCACGCGCGGCGTGCACAGCGACAGCAGCCACCGCCGCGCCGGCCCCCGCGCCGGCGCCGCGCACCCACAGCGGCGGCGCCTGCGCCAGAAACAGGACTGACAGCGCCAGCACCAGGATGACCGCCGGCAGGATGAATCCCAGCCCGCCGACGATCGCGCCCGGCGCCCCCGCTACCCGATAGGCGCAGAAGATCGCCAGCTGCGTCGACGCCGGCCCCGGCAAGAGCCCGCACGCGGCGTTGGCGTCCTCGAACTCACGAGCGTCCATCCAGCCGTAGCGATCGACCACCAGCCGGCGCAGCAGCGCGATGTGCGCCGGCGGACCGCCGAACCCCGTGATCCCGATCCGCGTCCACT
The DNA here is from genome assembly GCA_963799995.1 of uncultured Solirubrobacterales bacterium. GTDB lineage: Bacteria > Actinomycetota > Thermoleophilia > Solirubrobacterales > Solirubrobacteraceae > Palsa-465. Next base: position 153,485 of record CAWCZI010000007.1, read on the forward strand.
CCCGCGCGACCGTCGCGAGCCGGGTCCCCGCCCCCACCCCCGCCGGCTGCGGTGTCACGTCATGCATCACTTGACCTAGTCGCGGCTGGCGCTTTTTCAAGTCTTCGAACCTGGTGGTCGATACCACCAGACCACGTTTGTGGCCGATTTCGATGTCCTACTCCCGCCCCGCATCCAACCCGGTATCTGCGCGACTGAGGCTGGCGTGCGCCGCCGTTCGGGACTGGCTGCCCCACGGAAAAACGCTCCCTGACGAGGCATGGGAGTCCCGGCATCGAGCATTGCTGTGGATCCTCTGGGCACATGTGGTCGCGCTGCCCCTGTTCTCGCTCACGCAGGGGTGGAGTCTGGCGTCGTCTGTCGGATGGGTGCTGCCGATCGCTCTGGCCGGCGTGGCGGGATCACTGCCCGGCGCCGGGCGCCGGGCTCGGTCGATCGCCGTCGTGTTCGGTCTGCTGACCTCGTCGGCTGTGCTCGTCCACGCCTGGCATGGGCAGATCGAGGCCCATTTTCACTTCTTCATCATGATCGCGGTCCTGGCCCTCTACGAGGACTGGGTGCCGTTCGGTCTGGCGATCGCCTACGTCGTCATCGAACACGGAGTCCTTGGCGCGCTCTCCCCCCGCTCGGTCTATGACCATGGCGGCAATCCGTGGGTGTGGGGGGCGATCCACGGGCTGTTCGTGCTTGGAGCGGTGGCCGCGAGCGTGGTGACCTGGCGTCTGAACGAGGAGATGCGCGCCGGCATGGAGGAGGCGCGCCGCGTCGCGCGTGAGCAGTCCGAGAGGTTTCTGTACGCGTTCGAGAGCGGCGTCACCGGGATGGCCCTGGTCGCTCCTGACGGGACGTTCCTCAGCGTGAACAAAGCTCTGTGCGAGATGCTCGGCTACACGCGGGAGGAGCTCCTCGCGCGCGACTTTCAGGCGATCACGCATCCCGACGACCAGGCGGTCAGCGCCGAACAGCAACGCGCCCTGATCACGGGGGCCATCGAGAGCTTCGAGATCGAGAAACGCTACCTGCATCGCGACGGTCAGGAGGTGTGGGTCCAGTTGGGCGTCACGGCCGTCCGCGATACGGATGGCAACGTGAGCTATTTCATCGACCAGACCCACGATGTCACGGCACGCCGGCGCTTCGAGCAGGAGCTGACAGACAAGGCGCTGCACGATCATCTGACGGGGCTGGCCAACCGGGCGTTGTTCCTCGACCGGCTGCGTCACGCGCTGGTCGGCCTACGCCGGCGCTCGGGTCAGCTGGCGATCTTGTTCGTCGATCTGGACCGCTTCAAGCTCGTCAACGACGGGATGGGGCACGCGGTCGGTGACGAGGTCATCCGCGAGGCCGCACGACGGCTGTCCGAGGCCAGTCGCACCGAGGATACCGTCGCCCGCTTCGGCGGCGACGAGTTCACGATCCTGTGCGAGAACTCGGACGCGCAACAGGCGCTCCAGATCGCCGACCGCGTACTCGCCGCCTTCACTGCGCCCTTCACGCACGAGGGCCGCGAGTTCCAGCTTTCCGCCAGCATCGGGGTCCGCGTCAACGAGCACGCCTCCGCCGACGCCGACTCGTTGCTGCGCGACGCCGACATCGCTCTGTATGCGGCCAAAGAGCACGGCGGCGGGCGCGCCGAGCTGTTTGACCCCAAGGCGCGCCAGCGCACGGCTGATGTGCTGGCGACCGAGCAGGCATTGCGGCTCGCCCTCCAGAACGGGGAGATGTGCCTGCACTACCAGCCGGAAATCGATCTGGCGACGAAGCGGATCATCGGGGTCGAGGCGCTGGTGCGCTGGAAGCACCCCGTGCGGGGCCTCGTGCCCCCCGCGCAGTTCATCCCCGTCGCCGAGGAGAGCGGGCTGATCGTGCCGATGGGCGCCTGGGTTCTCCGCGAAGCCTGCGCCCAGCTCGCGGCCTGGCGACGCGCCGGCACTGTCCGAGCCGATGTCCGGGTGGCGGTGAACGTCTCCGCGCGACAGCTCTCGCACCCAGAGCTGCCGAGCGTCGTGGCCGGCGCGCTCAGTGCCGCGGGACTGGAGCCGGGTGCTCTATGCCTGGAGATCACCGAGACCGCCCTGATCCGCGACCCCAAGGTGGCGCTCGCGAACCTGCTCGCGATCAAGCAGCAGGGCGTGCTGACCGCGCTCGATGACTTCGGCATCGGCTTCTCGTCGCTCAGCCAGATCCGTGACCTTCCCCCCGTCGACGTGATCAAGGTGGACCGATCCTTCACCGCCGGGCTGGGAAGCAGCGAATCCGACGGAGCCGTGGTCGCTGCCGTCCTGAGCCTGGCCCGCTCCCTGGGCCTGACCGCCGTGGCGGAAGGGGTTGAGACGGCGAACCAGCTGGAGCTCCTGACCGATCTCGGCTGCGATGCCGCGCAGGGCTTCTACTTTGCCCGTCCACAGGCGCCGGACGCGATCGCGCCCCTACTCGCCGAGGACGCCGAAAATGGTGCCGCGAGGGCTGTCGCTTGACCTCCCCCGCGTACGCTGTGGTGAACGGGCTGATCACACACCCAGCCGCCGTCGGTAAACCGCTGACCGGGGACGCAAAGCCGACACCGGCGCGAGCAAAGCTCGACGATCGCCTGTTCATCGCCTGCGGGCTGGCCTGGATCACCGGCCTGATCCATGTCCTGGCGGCGATACAGCACCTCGATGAATACGCGCTCTACGCGCTGTTCTTCATCGTGCTCGCAATCACCCAGTGTGCGTGGGGAGTCGCGATCTATCGCGCGCCTTCTCGCAAGCTGCTGTCCGCCGGTGCGATACTGAGCCTCGCCGTCGTGGCGCTGTGGATCATCTCGCGCACGAGCGGCCTTCCGATCGGCCCCGAGCACTGGACTCCAGAGCCCGTCGGCGCGCTCGACTCGATCGCGACGGGCAACGAAATCGTGCTCGCGCTGATGATCTTCTTCTTCCTCCGGCGCAAACAGCCCGGAGCGCTGGCGCGCGTCTGCGCTCGCCTGACGACGGCAACGGCGCTGTGCCTCATCCTTCTCAGCTGCCTCGCCTTCATCGGCGGCCACGCTCACTGACCAGGCCCTGGAGCCGTCGGAAACGGAGCGTAGGCTGTCGTGGGATGGCGCAGGCCGATCGCGAACCGGTGGCGACCGCCGCGCCAGGCCGGCGGTATCCGCCTCCGCCACGGAAAGAACCGCTGTGGCCGGCGCTGGCCACGGTGGTGGTCGCGATCGCTCTGCAGTTGCTGCTGCCCAAGCGGTTGACCGCCGGTCCGAGATGGCTGCTGCCCGCGTTGGAGGCGGCTCTGCTCGTGGGGCTGGCGATGGCCTCTCCGCGCGAGGTGGAGCACGACCACCGCGGCCGTCGGCTCGCTTCCGTGGGGCTGACGGCCCTGGTCAGCGCAGCCAACATCACCTCGCTCGCGCTGCTCACCCATCAGCTGCTGCACCATGGCTCCCCCAACCCGCGCGAGCTGATCGCCTCCGGAGCGCTGATCTGGGTCACCAACGTCCTGATCTTCGCCCTCTGGTTCTGGCTGACAGATCGCGGAGGGGTCGGCCGGCGCGCCGCCGGACAGGACGGACCGCCGGACTTCCTGTTTCCGCAGATGAGCGACGATCGCTTCGGGCCCGCCAACTGGCGGCCCCAGTTCATCGACTACCTCTATGTCTCGCTCACCAACGCGCTGGCGCTGAGCCCGACCGACACGATGCCGCTCACGCCGACCGCCAAGAGCATCATGGGGGTGCAATCGCTTGTCTCGCTGGTGACGATCGGCCTGGTCATCGCGCGCGCGGTCAACATCCTTCAGTAGGCTGTGGACAAGCTGCTGATGACCGAAGAGGTCCTGCATCTATCGTCGTTGGTCGGCAGTCCGTTGCTGGACTCCTCAGGGGAACGGCTGGGGCGCGTCGACGATCTGATCGCGAGGCTCGACGCCGGCGAGCAACTGCCGCCGATCACCGGCCTGAAGGCCCGCATCGGTGGCCGTGAGATGTTCGTGCCCGCCGAAAGGATCGCCGCTCTGGAGCAGACGGCGGCGCGAACCTCGACGACGAAGCTCAACCTGGCGCAGTTCGAGCGCCGGCCCGGAGAGGTGCTGTTGAGGCGCGATGTGCTGGGTCACAGCGTCATCAATGTCAGTACCGCGCGGTTGGTCACGGCGCGGGAGGTCGAGCTGGTGCATGAGGGAGGGTCATGGCGAGTCGCCGGGATCGACCCGGCCATCCGCGCGTCCATGTGGCGTTTCCTGCCGCGCCAGTTCCGCCGCCACGAGCCCGAGCACGAGCAGTTTGTTCCCTGGTCTGAGACCGAGCCGTTCGTCGGGCATGTGCCGACCTCGCGGCTGCGGTTGGCTTCGCGGCGCCTGGCGCGGCTTCATCCTGCGCAGATCGCGGACCTCGTGGAGGCCGCCTCGCACGCGGAGGGGGAGGAGATCCTCAAGGCGGTCGGAGAGGACAAGGAGCTCGAAGCCGACGTGTTCGAGGAGCTCAACGACGAGCACCAGGTCGAGTTCCTGCATGAGCGCTCGGACGAGGAAATAGCGGCGGTCCTGGGACGAATGGAGAGCGACGACGCCGCCGACCTGTTGCTCGAGATAGAGCAGGATCGGCGGATCCCCGTCCTGAACCTTCTGCCCGCCGCCAAGCAGTTGAAGATCAAGCGACTGCTGGGCTACAACCCCTCGACCGCGGGCGGCCTGATGAACCCGGATTTCGCGTCGCTGCCGGCCGGTGCGACGGTGGTCGAAGCGCTCGCCGCGGTGCGCCGCAGCGAGCTCGAGCCGGGTCAGCTCCTGACACTGTGGGTGATCGACACGGACGGTCATCTCGCCGGCGGTGTCCTGGCCTCAGAGCTCGTGCGCGCGGGTGAGCAGGCGACGGTCGCCGAGCTGATCGAGACCGCCGTTCCGACAGTCTCACCCGAGACCGAGCTTCCGGAGGTCGCGCGGCTGATGGCCGACTTCAACCTGCTGGCGATCCCGGTGATCGACAGTGATGAGAAACCGATCGGCGTGGTCGCCGTCGATGACGTGATCGAGCTGCTGCTCCCCGAGGGATGGCGGCGGCGCGCCGGGCTCGCCCGCGGGTAGCCGAACGCGAACAGATGGCGACCGAGCGTGAACGCACGACGCTCGATTCCGCGCACGTCGGCGACATCCAGGGCGCGTTCGGGACCATCGGGCAGCACGAGGAGGCGCACCACGGCCTTCGCGCTCGGTCGCTGGCCCTGCTCGCGATCCTGGGACCGGGGCTCATCGTCATGGTCGGAGACAACGATGCAGGCGGCGTCTCCACTTATTCCCAGGCGGGTCAGAACTACGGAACCAGCCTGCTTTGGGTGTTGATCCTGCTCGTGCCGGTGCTGATCGTCAACCAGGAGATGGTGGTCCGGCTCGGCGCGGTCACCGGAGTTGGTCACGCGAAGCTGATCAACGAGCGTTTCGGGCGGTTCTGGGGCTGGTTCTCGGTCGGCGACCTGTTCCTGCTGAATTTCCTGACGATCGTGACCGAGTTCATCGGGGTGAGCCTGTCGCTCGGGTATTTCGGCGTGTCCAAGTACATCGCGGTGCCGATCGCTGCGATCGGACTGGTGGCGATGACCGCCAGCGGCAGCTTTCGCTTCTGGGAGCGCTCGATGTTCGTGTTCGTGTTCGCCAACCTGCTCGTCATCCCGCTGTTCTTCATGGCCCATCCGCACATCGGTGACATGGCCCAGCACTTCGTCGTCCCGGGCATCCAGGGAGGGGCCAATTCGACGTCGATCCTGCTGATCATCGGGATGGTCGGCACGACCGTCGCGCCGTGGCAGCTGTTCTTCCAGCAGTCGAACATCATCGACAAGCGGATCACTCCGCGCTGGATCAACTACGAACGCCTCGACACGTGGATCGGCGCGATCGTCGTCGTGGTCGGCGCCGCGGCACTGATCGCGGTCTCCGCGTTCGCTTTCCAGCACACCCGGTATTTCGGGCATTTCACCGACGCGGGGGCGACCGCGAGCGGCCTTGACCACGTACTCGGCTCCATCCCCGCCGCGTTCTTCGCGATCGTGCTGCTCAACGCGTCTCTGATCGGCGCCGGGGCCCTGACGCTGTCGACGAGCTACGCGTTCGGAGATGTGTTCGGCACCAAGAGCTCGCTGCACCGCAGCTTCTCCGACGCCAAGCTGTTCTACGGGATCTTCTCCGCGCTGATCGCCGGAGCGGCGGTGATCGTCTTGATCCCCGGCGCGCCGCTGGGGGTGATCACGCTTGCCGTCCAGGCGTTGGCCGGCGTGCTTCTGCCGAGCGCGAGCGTGTTCCTGTTACTGCTGTGCAACGACCGAGAGGTGCTCGGACCGTGGCGCAATGCCACGTGGCTGAACGTCCTGGCGATCGTGATCGTCGGCGTGCTCGTGCTGCTGTCGCTGATCCTGATGGCCACCACCGTGTTTCCCACCATCGACGTCACCGCCGTGTCGCTCGGTGGCGGCGCCGCGCTGGCGCTCGGCCTGGGCGCGGCGGGGCTGATCTCCCTGCGCTCGCGCCGCCGCGGCCAGGGCGTGACCGAGATCGAGCCAGGGCCCACAATCCCGAAGGAGCAGTGGACGATGCCGCCGCTGGCGCTGCTCGCCCGGCCCGTGTGGTCCACGAGCCGCAAGGCCGCGATGCTGACCCTGCGGGGATATCTCGTCGTGTCGGTCGCGCTGCTGGTCGTCAAGGCCGTGCAGCTCGGCGGTGGATGAGGCGGGGCGGCTCCCTACAGCGGGGGGCGAATCGGTGGAGCCGGCCCCTCGACGAACACCGGCTCGCCGATCTCCTCGGAGGCGACCGCGTCGACGACCTCCTCCTCCTGCTGCTCACCCTCCTGATCGTGCTCGCCGTCGCAGAGCACGCGGAAGTTCCCGGTCACGCCGCCGTCTGCCTGGAGCACGATGCCGGGAAGGATCTCCTCCCCCTCCTCGAGCCCCAGCCGCTCGATGTCGAAGTGGGCCATACCGATACCCCAGCTGCCGTGATCGGGGTTCTCGCGATCGTGGGCGGCCACGCCCTGCGCGAAGCGCTCCAGCAGCTTGCCCATCGTGGCGGTGTCGACCATCGCTCGAGCCCGCCGCTCAGCTTCGCTCGATCAGCTCGATCCGGTAGCCGTCCGGATCCCGGACGAAGCACAGGCGGTTGCCGCCCTCACGGATCGAATACGGGGGCTTCTCGGGCTCGATTCCCTGCTCGGCGAGCTGAGCCAGCGTTCCATCCAGATCCGGCGCCGTGACCGCGATGTGGCCGTAGCCGGTTCCGATCTCGTAGGGCCCTTGCTGATCGAAGTTGTAGGTCAGCTCCAGACGCGGCTCGGGGCCGTCGTCGGGCAATCCCATGAAGACGTTGATCGCCTCCTGGCGGATCGGGATACGTCCGATCTCGGTGAAGCCGAGCGCCTTGTAGAACTCGACGGATCGATCGACATCGGTGATCCGGTAGCAGGTGTGGATCAGGCTCATGTCCTGTCGGCAGGGTACTACTCGATAGGCTCAAAGGGTGATCGTCGAGCGCTCGATGAGTGATCAGTGGTTGTCGAACACCTACGTGGTGGCCGATGAGCTCGGTGGCCACGCCGTGATGATCGACGCCGGCGGGCCGGTGGCCCCGCTGCTGGAGTACCTGCACCGCGGGCAGTTCCAGCTCACCCATGTGCTGCTGACCCACCATCACCACGACCACGTGGCCGAGCTCGACGCGGTGCTGGAGCATTACCCCGGCACGCCGGTGCTGATCCACCCGCTCGAGCGGGATCTCGTCCCCGGCGCGACCGCAACGATGCAGGCCGGGGAGCCGATCGAGACCGGAGCGCTGCGGATCGAGCCGATCCACACCCCGGGGCACACGGCCGGGATGCTGTCGCTGTTGATCGACGGGACCGACGTGTTCACCGGCGACACCCTGTTCAAGGGCTCAGTGGGCGGGGTCCGGGCTCCCGGGCACACGACCTACGCCGATCTGCGCGAGTCGATCATGGACAAGCTCCTGAAGCTGCCCGGGGAGACGCGTATCCATCCGGGCCACACCGACCCGACCACCGTGGCCGACGAGCTCGAGCGAAATCGCTTCGTCCGCATCTGGCGCGGCGTCGATCCACAGGGCGACGCCGCGTGCAAGGCGATGGGACAGGATGCGACGCTGATCCTGCTCGGCGATGACTACGACGGCGGCCACAAGGCCTGGGTGCGCTGGCCCGACGGTTCGGACGACATCGTGCCCGGCTCGCAGGTCCAGCAGGCCACGGCCTAGACTGAAGAACGGTGGCGAACGACAAGATCCCCACGTCGCGCGTGGGGCGAACCGCGAAGATCGGTGGGCTGGCGGCAGGTCAGGCGTTGCGTCAGGCCGGCACCCGGGCGGCCAACGTGACGCGCACGAAGGACGGCCAGAAGGCGGCGCTCGAGCGGCGCCACATCGAGGCCGCCGAGCAGATCGTCACCGCCCTGGGGACGATGAAGGGCGCCGCCATGAAGGTCGGGCAGGTGATGTCGTTCCTCGACGTCGGCGTCGTCCCCGAGGAGTACCGCGAGGAGTTTCAGCGCAAGCTGGCGGCGCTGCGCGACATGGCGCCGACCGTCAGCTTCAAGGACATGAGCAAGGTGATCGAGGAGGAGCTCGGCGAGCGGCTGTCTGACGTGTTTGAGGACTTCGACAAGGAGCCCGTGGCGGCGGCCTCGATCGGCCAGGTCTACCGCGCGGTGCTAAAAGAGGATGGGCGTGAGGTGGCGGTCAAGGTCCAGTACCCCGGCGTGGCGGCGGCCGTGCGGGCCGACATGCAGAACCTGGGACTGATCCTGCGCCTGGTCAAGCGGATCGCGCCCGGGATGGACCCCAAGGCGATCGGCGAGGAGATCCGCTCGCGGATCCAGGAGGAGCTCGACTACGAGCTCGAGGCCCAGAACCAGCGCACGCTGGCGCGGATCTTCCGCGGGCACCCCTTCATCGTCATCCCCGCTGTCGTCAGCTCGCTCTCACGCGAGCGCGTGATGGTGTCCGAGTTCGTCAGAGGCACCGGCTTCGAGGAGCTCAAGGGCTATGACCAGGATGAGCGCGACCGGATCGGCGAGATCATCTTCCGCTTCTACTTCGGCTGCCTGTACCGCCACGGCCAGTTCTCCGGCGACCCGCATCCGGGCAACTCGATGCTGCTCGGCGACGGACGGGTGGCGTTCTTCGACTTCGGCCTGTTCAAACGGATGCCGTCCGGGGCGGTCGACCTGGAGATCCAGGTGGCGCGCGCGATCATCGAGGGCGACACCGACACGATCATGCGCCTGGGCACCGCCACCGGCTTCTTCCCAGACCCCGACAAGTTCAACCCCGATCGGGTGCTGGCCCACTTCCGCGCCGCGACGTCCTGGTACACCTGCGATCGCGAGATCGAGCTGACCCCGGACTACGCAACCCAGGTGCTGATCGACATGAGCGACCCGCGTTCTGAGTACTTCGGCCAGCTCCGCCACGAGTCCGCGCCCCCGGATCACATCTTCGGGCGCCGGATGGAGGTGCTCACGCTGGCGGTCATCTCCCAGCTCTACGCGCGCAACAACTTTCACCGGATCGCCCGGGAGTGGTTCTACGACGATCCCCCGGCGACCGAGCTCGGCGAGCAGGAGGCCGAGTTCTACAGCCGCGCCGCCGTCTAACGCCCGGCGTCGAGGCTCGCAGCGATCACGAGCGCGGCGCTCTCCTGCGCAGCGTAGGCGCCGCGGAGAGCCGTCACGACGTCATCGGCGCCGGCGCCGACCGGTGGAGGGTCAGCGACGAGCAACGTCCTGACCTCCCGTCCCAGCGGCTCGCCGCCGATCGCGTCGGCCAGCGCGGCCAGCGCATCCGCCCGGACCCGTGCACCCTCAACGAATGAGGCGATCACGGTCTCGGGCGCCAGCGGCTCGCGCCCGAACACGCGGGCGTGCAGAACGGCCGAGTTGACAGCGTGCGGGCGGATCAGAGCGCGCCGCTCGCTGTCCGACCAGCCGGCGGCGGTTGCGAGATGATCGATGGCCCGGGTGACGCCCTGGGCATCCACAGGGAGAGACGCCTGCATCTCGGGTGAAAGATGGGACATGAGATCCGCGCGCTCGGCGCTGGCCTCGGCCAGCAGCGACTCGACACGATCACGGTGACTGGCGTGCATTTGCCTCCCACGGTAGTGGACCTCCGAGGACCCGCCGGCGGGGACCGAAGACAGCCTCATGAACAGGCCGGAAAATGCCGATAGGTCGGGGAATGCGGCGTCTCGTCGATCACTGGTGGCTGGCCGGCTCGGCGCTGCTGGTCGCCGTGATCGCCCTCACCGTGGTGCTCTACGTCGGGGAGTCCGACCGCAACCAGCAGAGGCAGGGCGCGGCGCAGCGGCAAGCCGTGACCGTGCTGAGCGAGTCCGTCAACGACGTGCTGGCGCGCGAGCTGGCGCTGGCGCGGGTGGCGGGTACCCTCCCGGGCCCGGTCAAATCGCGCTGGCCCGTGCTTTCGAACATCGTCATGAGCCAGCCGCTGGCGGACAGCACGGCCTTTGTCGAGCCCGTCTCACAACGCCGACAGGCGGCGTTTGAGCGCGGGACGGGGCTGCGGCTGTTCGAGTTGCCAGAGCCCGGCGTCAGGCGCGCCGACAGCCGGCGGCCGCTGCACCTGGTAGTCACCGCGGAGCGCGAGGCCGGCTCCCCGGGCCGGGCGCCGTTGGGTCTGGACCTGGGGGCCAACCCGTTGCGCCGCAATCTCTTGTTGAAGGCGGCGCGGACCGGGCTTCAGCTCGCCACTCCCCCCTTGCAGTTTCTCGCACGCGCGCAGCCGACGCGCGGTGTGGTCGTGTACGCGGCGGTCAGGGACCAGCACGGCCGCCTCAAAGGTTGGGTCAGCGCGTCCTACGAAGCCCAGGACCTGGCTTCGATGGTGACGGCACACATGCCCGGTGTTCACCTGACCATCCGCGACGGCGCAAGCACCCTGATCTCCAGCCCGGGAGCTCTGGCCGGGCACGCCGCGGTGATCGCGGTGGCGGGCCGGCGCTGGAGCGTCTGGGCGGAGGTTCCCGCATCCGCGATCTCCGCGGTTCCGTGGCTCGTCCTCAGCCTTGGCCTGACGCTGACGGTCGCCATGATGGTGATCCTGCGTCAGGCCACCACCGGCGCGCGAGACTCGACGCACAAGCTGGCACTGCGTGACGCCGAGCAGGCCGCGCTCGGCCAGATCGCGACGCTCGTCGCCCAGGGCGAGTCGCCGGACGTCGTGTTCACGTCGGTGGCCGAGCAGATTGCCAACCTGCTCGATTCCACCACCGGAGCCGTGAGCCGCTTCGACGAGGCGAACAATCACGGCATCGTGCTCGGCGGATGGTCACGCGACGGTCTGGACCTCGCGAACGCGGTCTATGACCTGGACGGGGTCAGTGCCTCAGCAGAGGTCTTTCGCACCGGACGGCCTGCCCGTACCGAGGCCGGCTATAACAGCAGCACCGACCCGATCGCCGCAACCATGAGCAGAATCGGGGGCACCGACGGGGTCGCGGCGCCGATCACCGTCGACGGGAAGCTATGGGGAGCGCTGGGTGCCGCCTACGGAACTGAGCTGATCCCGGCCGGCGCCGAGCAGCGACTCGAGCGTTTTGCCTCCCTGGTGGCGCTGGCGATCTCGAATGCCGATGCCAGGGACAAGCTCGCCCGTCAGGCGTCAACCGATCCGCTGACCGGCATCGCCAACCGCCGTGCTTTCTACGAGGGCCTCAGCGCCGAGATCGCCCGCGCACACCGCTACGGGCGCCCCCTCAGCCTCGTGCTCATCGACCTCGATCACTTCAAGGCCGTCAACGATCAGCACGGTCACCCGGCCGGTGACCGCGTGCTGGTGCTGTTCGCCCAGCTGCTGACTGCATACAGCCGCGAAGGCGAGATCGTGGCCAGGCTCGGCGGCGAGGAGTTCGCCTGGCTGATGCCCGAGACAGACCAGCACGGCGCCCACGCCGCGGCCGAGCGGGTGCGCACCGCAATCGAAACCACACCTCTGGGGGATGTCGGAAGCGTGACTCTGTCTGCCGGCGTGGGTTCGAGCGAGAACAACGGTGACGCGGATGCGCTCATCCGGGACACCGACCGCGCGCTCTACTGGGCCAAGCACGGCGGGCGCAACATGACCGTCATCTATTCAGCCGAGGCCGACGACCAGCGAGATTCCAGCCGACGCAGACGATCGGCCGGATTACAGTCGGAGGCAGACGATCAGCGAGCGACGGCCGGGGCCAGGAACAGCTCGCCCCGATAACTGCCGCGCGCGGTTCTCGGGGCGGCGACCAGCCAGGCGCCGACGAGCAGGGCGTAGAGCGCGAGCTCGCGCCGGTCAAGGCGGCCACGTGAGTGTGCAGCGCGAGCTGAGACGTGCCGGTGACCAGCGTGCCCAGCGGGAACGTGAAGCTCCACCACGTGAGCGAGAACGGCAGCCCCGTCCGGGCGGTCCGGCGCGTGATCGCCGCCGCGATCACCAGCCAGGCGACCGCGAACCCCCACACCGGTGCTCCGTAGAGGACGGACATAGCGTCCATAGCGCCGGCGTACGGCGCCGGGATCGCGCCGCGGGCGGCTGTACCCAGCAGGCCGGCGGCGGTGATCGACTGTCCCAGCGGGCCGAGCACGATCCACAAGGTGGGGACCACGCGGGCCGGGCCGGTGCCGTGGGCCAGCAGCCGTCCCCAGAGAAGCGTGATCGTGATCAGCGAGCCCACCAGGCTGAGGCCGAACATCGAATAGCAGGCGATCAACATCGTCGCGCGCTCCTGCCCCGCCGGCAGATGGGCGATCAGGCCGGCCCCCGCAGCCGCCGACACCATCGGCGGGACGATCGGCAGCAGCCATGTGGCGGAGACGTCGCGAAGCTCGAACTTGTGCTCGGTGAACATCAGATAGGGGATGAAGGTCGCGCTGAGCAGCCCGGTCACGGTGCCGACGGCCCACAGGACCTCGTCGACGGTGATCGCCGTCCCCACACCGATGATGTCGCGGCCGAGCAGCAGCGCGCCGGTGCCGACGGTGAGGATCGCCATCGGCGGCGCGCCGTAGAACGGAGCCATGGCCGGGTCGTGGTGGTGACGACGTGCGTTCTCGGGATGGCGCAACCAGTGGACGGCGGTGGCGACGATGAGCGCGAGCAGCATCGTGGCGGCCAGCAGCCACATGCACAGAGCCACGGTTCGCAGGCCGGGGATCCGCACCGGGAGCAACGCCGCCGCGTTGGCCACGATCCCCGTCCCCATCACCGAGGCGAACCAGTTGGGACCGATGTGACGGAACACGTCGCCGGGACACTCCAGCGCATCGAGGAACCGTTGCGGTGAGTGCAGGCCCACGGTTGTGGCGGATGACGGCGCGCTGACCAGGCTCATGTTGAGCATGATCCGTCCGGCGGGCGTTCCTTACCAGTCAGATCCGGCCGTCAGACATTCCCACCCGGAATGTATGGTTGCTGCCGTGGCGTCCACCGGCACCGATGCCCACCCCCTGCCGGGAGGGGAGCTGGCCGCGTTCGTGACCGCGCTCGAGGCAGCCAGCATCCAGGGCGCCGCCGATGCGCTGCTGCTGACACAGTCCGCGGTCACCAAGCGGATCCAGAGCCTCGAGCGGCGGATCGGCGGTGAGCTGCTCGAGCGGGGACGGTTCGGCGTCCGTCCGACCGCGCTCGGGCGCACCGTGTATCCGCCGGCCAAGCGCGCGCTGGAGTCGCTCGCGGAGGTGACCCGCGCGGCTGAGCTCTCGCGGGGCGCGGAAGCGACGGAGCTGCGGTTGAGCGCGAGCCTGACGATCGGCGAGTTCGTGCTGCCGGCGTGGCTCGCGGAGTTCCGCTCCGTGCATCCGGACATCCACCCGCAGCTCGAGCTCATCAACTCACGAGGCGTCCTCGATGCGGTCCGCGAGCGCCGCGCCGAGATCGGCTTCGTGGAGGGGCTCGACCCACTCGCCGGCTGGGAGACGATCACGATCGCGCATGACCGGCTCGTGGTCGTGGTGGCCGCCGAGCATCGCTGGGCGGGTCGCCGGTCGGTGTCGCCACGCGATCTGCTCACCGACCCCTACCTGACGCGGGAGACCGCGTCCGGCACCCGCGCGGTGGCCGAGGGAGCGCTGGCGCGGATCGGCGTCGAGCTGGCCCCGGCGATGGTGGCGGCCAGCTTCCAGAGCCTCAAGCGCGCACTCGACGCGGGTGGCTTCACGGTGATCTCGGAGCTGACGATCGAAGCCGAGCAGCGGACCGGAACGCTGGTCGGCCTTCCGATCCGCGGGGTCGACCTGCGGCGCGAGCTGCATGCCATCCGCCGCCGCCGTCCGGCGCTCAGTGCCGCGGGGCGCCTGTTCTGGCGCTGGCTGCGCGAGCACGCGGTTTGAACATCCGGCGTGGCGCACACGGCGTGAGTGGCCGCACCGCACCACCCACACGGGCAGACGACCGGAGCGATCCTGTGGTGACCGCCCCGGTGCCGGCCCGAAGCTGCTAGTTGGTCTCGCGCTCGAGGTTCGCGACCTCGTCGGCCTTGGCGTCGGCCTTGTCCTGGGCACGGGCGGCTTCCTCCTTGGCGTCGCCCTTGCGCTCCTCCTTGCGGCCCTCGCGATGCAGGGAGCGATCCCCCACCACGTCGCCGACTGCCTGCTTGGCCTTGCCCGTCACCTTGTCAACGATGTCACTCATACAGACCTCTCTTTGCTTGCTGGAACGGTCCCGGTTTGACTGCCCGCTGCGGGCGCGGTCAAACATCCGGAGTGGGGGACGGCCACGGGCGAGCCGACAAGAAGTCGAGCTGGAGATAACGGAGCTAGCTAGGCTAGCTAGCTAGCTATGGTACGCTACTCATGTCATGGCGCAAGTCGGGATGCACGAAGCAAAGACGAAGCTCTCCCAACTCGTGGAGCGCGCCGAGTCCGGAGAAGACATCGTCATCGCCCGCAACGGCAAGCCGGTCGTCCGGCTGGTGCCGATTGCCGGTACAGCGTCACTGACCTCCGTACGTGGCGCCTGGAGCGGCCGAGTCCACCTGGCCGACGATTTCGACGAGCTGCCCGATGACATCGCCGCCGCGCTCGGCGCCGAGTGAAGCTCCTGCTCGACACTCACGCCGCCCTGTGGTGGCTGTCCGACGACGCCCGCTTCGGGTCCGACGCCGCGCGGCAGCTCGCCGATGACACCAACCAGGTGCTGTTGAGCGCCGCCGTTGTCTGGGAGGTGTCGATCAAGCGCTCCCTCGGGAAGCTGGACGCGCCCGAGGACCTCGCGGCGACGCTCCTTGGGGCCGGCGCGCAACCACTCCCGGTGACCCTCGACCATGCGGCCGCGGTCGAACGCCTGCCCTGGCACCACCGCGACCCATTCGACCGCCTGCTCATCGCGCAGGCTCTCACCGAAGGCGCCTCTCTGATCTCGTCCGACGAACCGCTCGGGAGCTACGGCGTCTCGATGATCTGGTAGCCCCGGCCGGCGGGCTTGGCGATTGACGGAGGAGGTGCTACTTTTCGCCCGCATTGCTGGGCTGAGACCTCGCGGATCAGGTAGGCGTGCCGACACACAGAGACTTGGGACTTCGGAGGGTCAGAACGGTCATCCGATGGACTGGTCGGACGGAACATCAGCGTTTCCAGGGGTGATCTCTGATGCAAAATCTGGATGCTTCTCGGGTGGTAGAGGACCCAGGAGTCGTCGCGCACGACCCCGTAACCGATGTTGAATCGGGCCGGTTGGCGATCAGGCTGGTCTCGAATCCTCGGGGCGTCGTCGTGACGCTGACTGGAGAGCTCGACCTTGCCACGACGCCGGAACTCGACCGCCAGCTTGCCGCTATAGACCGCACTCAGATCACGCGTCTGCTGATCGATCTGGGTGGCGTCACATTCATGGACAGCACGGGCCTCGCATCGATCATCCGCGCGCACCACCTGGCCGAATCCAACGGCCACATCCTCTTGCTGCGGCGCGGCACGAGTCAGGTGCAGCGGCTTTTTGAGGTGACCGGCGTCGGCGAGCGCCTGACCTTCGAGGACGACCCCGGGCCCGATTGACCGCCATGACCCGGTACGGATCCCGCATCGCGGGTATCCGTTGAGCAATGGGGTCATCTGCTGATCTGCTCTCGCTCGAGGTGCCGTGCGATCCGTACGCGCCGGTGATCGTCCGCAATGCTCTGGCCGAGGTGCACGACGGGGGCTGGTCGCTTGATGACGGGCGCCTCGTGGCCAGCGAGCTGGTGAGCAATGCCGTGCGGCATTCAGGGTGCGCAGATGAGCATCGTCTGCAAGTCGAAGTCAGCCGACGCGAGGGACGTCTGCTGATCTCGGTCCACGATCCGGGATTGTCCGGGCAGCCCGCGCTCCCGGCCGCCGACGACCGATCCATGGCCGGAGGTTGGGGGCTTCGGATCATCGAAGAAGTGTCCGAAGCGTGGGGGGCAGAGCGCCCTGACGGATATCGGGTGTGGGCTGAGCTGGCCGCTCGCGCGTAATCTGCGAGCGAGATCGATGAACGACGACCCGGTTGCGGACGAGCTCGCGCTGCTCGACTGGCGGCGGCGCCTCGGCGAGCTCTACGCCCGGGTGCGATCGAGCTCTGATCCCCGCTCCGCATGGAGCGCTTGGTGTGAGGCGCGCAGGACGCTGTTTCGCGAGCATCCGCAATCCCCGATCCCCGTCTCCGAGCGAGCCGGCTCCTCGAGCCCATACATGTATGACTACGATCCGGCGTGGCGCGCTCTCGCGGACGTGGAGGCCGCGGAGCCGATGCGGTTTGAGCTCGCGACCAGCAACTCCGGCCCGATGGCCTTCAACCGCTTCGCCCGGGCCCGTTTCACGTACGGCGAGACCGAGCTCAGCCTCGATCTCTACCTGCTCGACGGCTACGGCGGCGGACTGTTCGTTCCCTTCGCCGACGCCACCAGCGCCGCCGGGACCTATGGTGCCGGTCGCTACCTGCTCGACACGGTCAAGGGCGCGGACCTCGGACAGCAGGACGGGCGCCTGGTCCTGGATTTCAACTTCGCCTACCAGCCGTCGTGCTCTTACGATCCGCGCTGGACCTGCCCGCTGGCGCCACCGGCCAATCGGCTCCCCGTGGCGGTACGTTCAGGCGAGCGCGTGGGTCCCGGCTGACGTGGCCGGGATCGCGTCCGGGGCGCGTCAGTAGGCCTCCTGGACCTGGAACAGGCTGGTGGTGCCCGGCCGGCCGCTGGGCAGCCCGGCGGTGACGCCGATCCGCTCCCCGGCCTTGACCCAGCCGAGCTCGACCACACGATGCGCGGCGTCGGCGATCAGCTCCTCGGTGACCTCGTGGCGGCGCATCGAGGCCGCCTGCACCCCCCACATGAGGCTGCAGCGCCGGACGGTCTCCCTCCCCGGGGAGAGCGCGTAGATCGGGACGGTCGGGCGGTGCGCCGAGATCAGCCGCACCGAGCGCCCTGACAGGGTGGGGACGACCAGGGCAGCCAGGTTCAGATCCCGCGCGGCCGCGCACGCGCTGTAGGCGATCGTGTAGGCCGGGTCGCGCGCATCGCGGCGGACGCGCTCCTCGTTCCAGGTCTTGTAGGGCAGGACGGTCTCGGTGCGCTCGGCGACCGCGGCCATCATCGCGACCGCCTCCACCGGGTAGGCGCCGATCGCGGTCTCCTGCGAGAGCATGACCGCGTCGGTGCCGTCGAGGATCGCGTTGGCGACATCGGCCACCTCGGCCCGGGTGGGCCGCGACGAGGCGACCATCGAGTCGAGCATCTGCGTGGCGGTGATCGAGGGCCGCGCCAGGCGCCCGGCGATCCGCAGCAGCTGCTTCTGCACGATCGGCACGTCCTCGATCGGCAGCTCGATACCGAGGTCTCCGCGGGCCACCATCACCACGTCGGCCGCGCGAATGATGTCCTCGGCCTCGTCCACCGCCTGCGGCTTCTCGATCTTGGCGATCAGCGGCAGGCGGGTGTGCCGCCGGACGGTCTCGATGTCCTCGGCGGTGCGCACGAACGAGAGCGCCACGACATCGACGCCGATCGACTCGCCGAAGCGCAGCATGTCGAGGTCCTCCTCGGGCACCGCCGCCAGCCCGCGGGTCGAGCCGGGGATGTTGAGGCCCTGGCGTGAGGCCACCGAGCCGCCGACCTCCACGGCGGTATCGATCTCGCGTTCCGTCATGCGGACGCTCTTGACCCGCAGACGGATCGCGCCGTCGGCCAGGTAGACCACGTCCTCGGGATCGACCGCGTCGGCCAGGCCGGCCCAACTGACCGACATCCGTTCCTCGTTGCCGACTTCGGCGCTGCCGCAGACCAGGGTCAGCTTCTCCCCCGGCTTGAGCTCGACGATCCCGTCGAGGTGGCCGATCCGCAGCTTGGGGCCGGGCAGATCCTGGAGGATCGCCACCTGGCGACCCACCTGAGCCGAGGCGGCGCGCACCCGCGAGGCGTTCTCGGCGTGGATCTCGCGGTCGCCGTGGGAGAAGTTCAGCCGCGCCACGTCCAGACCCGCCTCGACCATCCGCGCGAGCGTCTCAGGCTCGCGCGAGGCGGGGCCGATCGTGGCGACGATCTTCGTACGGCGGCGCATCTTGCACTCAAACTACTGAACGGACCCGGCGGCCCGGTTAAGGGCAGGTGAGCGGACCCCCGACTGGGGGGCTAGCGCCGCAGCGTGATCGTCTTGGTTGACGTGGTCCTGGAGCCATCGGTGGGCGTGAACGTTGCCACCGCGCTCAACTTCTGAGAGCGCCTCACGCGTTTGAGCAGGCTGCGCCCCTTGGCGGTCAGCTTCAGCTTGACCCTTCTGCTGCCGGCCTTGGTGAAGCGAGCGGCGGCCGAGGCGACCAGCAGCTTCACGGTGTCCTTCTTGCTCGAGGCATGCGCGCGCTTGGCGATCGCGAACCAGCTCAGACCCAACCTGCCGCCCGAGGGCGCTGTCACCGAGAACGTGTAGCCACCATGCTCGAGCAGCATCCCGATTCTCGCCGACCGCCCCTTCGGCGACAGCGCCTTCGACAACGCCGCGCGGACCTGGGTGGCGCTCGGCTGCATCGGGGGCGGGGCGGGGGCCGGGACGATCGCGTGCCATGTCGAGAAGTTGCCGGCCTTGTCCTGCACGCGAATCCACTGCGGCAGCGAGCTGCCCGTGTAGGTGGCCGAGTCGGCGAACGCCTGCGGCGGTCCCGGGCTCGACTGGTCGGTCGTGATCTGCATCGAGCCCAGCCCCGAGTTGTCGTCGCTCGCCGACACGAACACCGCGTAGGTATCGGGTCCCGTCTCCTTGACCGCGGCGCTGGCGACCGACGGCGCGACGGTGTCCAGGATGATGTCGTCGGTGAAGTTCTGCGTACTCGAGCCAAACCGCACGTAGACGGTCTTCGGCAAGCGCTCCGAGCCGGCGGAGTCGAGAATCCACGGGATGCTCGCCGCCGCCGGGAACGTCTGCGCGTCCTGAAAGCCACCATCGTTGGCCACCGTCACCGTGTCCGCGCCCGCCGGCCACACCACGTCCAGCGTCACGCTCTGATCGTTGGTATACAGCGCGCCGCCATCGATGCTCACCCCGACGGGTCCCGCCGGCGGTGCCGGATGCACCGTCACCTGAACGCTTGACGTCGCCGTCAGACCGACCGAGTTCGTCACCTTGACCGCGGCCTGGTAGACGCCCGGTGTCGAGTAGACATGCTGCACGGTCGCGGACGACCCGTTGTCGGTGAACGTGCCCGAGCCTTCCGGATCGAACTGATAGTCGGTGATCGGTGCCCCCTCCGAGTCCGACGAGGCCGACGCATCCAACGTCACGGTCTGACCGGTGAGCGGGTTCGAGTCATCGACAGTGACCGCAGCGCTCGGAGGCTGCGTGTCCACATCGAAGCTCCACTGAGAACCCTGCTGCACGTTCCCGTTGGCGTCGAAAGCCTCCACGTACCAAGAATGGGAGCCATCGACCAGGGCTGCCGGCGGGGTGTACGAGGTCT
Source organism: uncultured Solirubrobacterales bacterium (assembly GCA_963799995.1). Taxonomy (GTDB): domain Bacteria; phylum Actinomycetota; class Thermoleophilia; order Solirubrobacterales; family Solirubrobacteraceae; genus Palsa-465. The sequence goes on from CAWCZI010000007.1 coordinate 173,405, forward strand.
CAGTAGCCGGCAGATCGGGTCCGCTCTGAACGCCGTCGATGAAGACGCGATATCCCGCCAGTCCGCTGCCCGAGTCCGATGAGGCGCCCCACTGCAACGTGGGAGTGGCGTCATCGAATCGAGATCCGTCCGCGGGTGCGATGTTCGGAAATGCGTCCGGCGGGGTCGCGTCAACCGAGAAGCTGCGAGCCGAGCCGGTGCTCGTCTGCACGTTCCCCCGGCCGTCGACCGCCTCGATGAACCACGTATGGGGTCCCCCGGTCAGTGCTGGACTCGCCTGAACCGAGCAGGTGCTCGCCGAGCACGCCGAGAGCGGAACCGTCTGGGCCTTGCTGCCGTCGATCCACAGCTCGTAATGGTCCATGCCGGAGCCGCTGTCGGTGGTCGGATCCCAGAGGAACTGGGGTTCCTTCGACAGGTTCGTGGCGCCGGCCGCCGGCGAGATGAGCGAGAACGGCGCCGGAGGCGTGGTGTCCACCGGATACACCCATGCCCGGCCGTCAGGGTAGGCCGTCGGCTCCCCGAACACCGCCGTCGCCCCGTCACCCGAGAGGGCAAGCGGAGAGCCGAACTGGAAGCCGGACGGGTCGAACGTCTGGATCTTTAAACCCCGCTGGCTCCACGTCGACCCAGAGCGCGTGAACACCCACGCAGCACCGCAGTTGCATTGGTTGTAGAAGTCGCCCGGGCCGGCGATGACAGCCGTATTCCCAGTGGAGGACAGCGCCACGGCAGCCCCGAATGATTCTTCGGACGATGTGCCATCGGACGGAGTGAGCTTTGCACCCTGCTGCGTCCAATCCGAGCCCGACCGCGTGAACACCCACGCCGCGCCAGGCCCGAGTGGCGGGCCCGGTTGGACGCCGTCGAGCGCGCCCCCGATCAGCGCCGTGGTTGCGTCCGCGGACAGCGCGACGGAGTAGCCGAACTCGCCATCACCGGACTCATCGTTCGGGGTGATCTGCGCGGTCTGTGTCCACGTGGAGGCTGAGCGCGAGTAGGCAAGCACCCTCCCGGCCGCGCTGTTGGCGCCAGGGTCTCCGATCAGGGCCATGTTGCCGTCATCGCTGAGTGCGATGCCCTCGAGGACCCCCAGGGAGGTGTGCGTCGTGGTGGAGATGGCCGGCCCCTGCTGGCTCCAGGTCGATCCGGAGCGGGCGTAGGGCCAGACCGTGGCAATTCCCGTGGAGTTACTGCCGCCGCCGACCATGGCGCTGGTGTCACCGCCTGAAAGCGCAACGATGCTGCCAAAGCTGCGAGTGCCTGCCACGGTGTGCTTGGCTCCTGACTGCGTCCACGCCGTACCGGTCCGCGTGAACACCCAGAACGCCCCCGCTAAGGAGTTGTCCCCCGGCCCGCCGATGAACGCCGTGTTGCCGTTGTCAGAGAGCGCGACGCTGGCCCCGAACTGACCGTTGCCGACCTCGTCGCTGGCGGTCAGCTTCGTTCCCTGCTGCGACCACGCCGTGCCGGAGCGCGTGAACACCCACACCGCGCCGATGCCCGGACCGTCGGGGTTGCCCGCATCGTCCGGACCCGGGTTGTCGTTGGGCGCCCCCACGAGCGCCGTGTTCCCGTCACGCGAGATCGCCACGCTCGTGCCGTAGGCGTTGATGCCGTCGCCGCCGCTCGGAACGAGCTCGATCGTCTCGACCGTGGGATCGATGGTGATCGGATACGGCGCGCCGGCGTCTCGCACCAGGATCGAGATTGCCCTGCCGTGCGTCACGAAGCGCGAGGGCAGCGAACGGCCCCGGGCGTCCCGGGCGCTCAGTCCGCTCAGTCGGAGAAGCTTCGCGCCACTGTCGGCGCGGGAGATGACCACCCCTGTGGCCGATGACCTCGCCTGAAAGCCCCCCGAGATGCGCTCGCGGAGCGACAGCCAGCCGCCGCGTGAGGCGTCCTGCCGGGCAGCTACGGTGAAGCCCTGCTCGAGGCCGAGCGGCCCGTTGCGGTACCACTCGACCAACCCGGGATGACGGTAGGCGACGGTGTTGCGGGTCGCTGTGGGCGCACCCGACCGCGAGCCCGACCCGCGCGGGCTGCGGTCGCACGCCGGTCAGGGTAAGGCCGAGCGTGGCGCCGCCGGCGGAGATCCGCGGACCGGTGGGCGTGAACTGCGTCGACAATCCGGCGCCGGATGCCACCAAGAGGCGTCCGTCGCGGCGCGCGACGTCGAAGTGACGATTGGCCGCTCCGAGCGTTGCCGAGGCCGCCGTCTGCAGACCGATCGGCAGGCTCGCGAAGGTCTGCGCGGCGGGCCGGTGAGCGGCGGTGCGTACAGATCGGTCAGGGACGCCGGATTGGGCCAGCACGACGACGCATCCGAGAGCGAAGCCTGCCATCACCAATATCGCGATCATCCCACGCCTTCCCATGCCGCAAGAGATACTACGCGGTGGGTTGTACGGTCGTTATCAATGAAGCGAATTTGACTATTGGGCGGGATGAGCTGGGAGTCCTCGGCTGCGTACTACCGGCTGATCAACGAGCTCGTGCGCGACCGTCTGGGCGGGCTTCACTCCGCTGACTGCGTGCTGCGCTCGGTGGACTTCGCCGAGATCGAGCAGCTGCAGCGCACCGGCGCATGGCAGGCGGCGGGCGAGCGCCTCGCTGATGAGGCGCGCTCGCTCGTAGGCGGGGGAGCCGAGCTGATCGTCCTGTGCACGAACACGATGCACAAGGTCGCCGAGGCTGTTGCGGGCGCGGTGGACGTGCCGTTCGTTCACATCGCCGACACCACGGCACACGCCGTGCTCGAGCGTGGTCTGTCGACCGTCGGTCTGCTGGCAACCGCGTACACGATGGAGCAGGACTTCTATGTCGGCCGCCTGCGCGACGTGCACGGACTGACGGTGCTGGTGCCCGACGCGGCTGATCGGCGCATCGTGCACGACGTCATCTACAACGAGCTGTGCGTCGGCGTGATCCGCGAGAGCTCACGCGAGGAATACCGGAGGATCATGCGCCGGCTCGCCGAGCATGGCGCCGAGGCGATTCTGCTCGGCTGCACCGAGATCGACCTTCTGGTGGAGCCCGAGGACTCGCCGGTGCCGGTGTTCGACACCACGCGGCTGCACGCCCAGCGGGCGGTCGAGCTGGCGCTGAGCACCGAGCCGACCAGGCGCCGAGTCAGCCTGACTTCGCCTCCGGTCGCGTGATCCGCAGTTTCGCGACGGACCCCCCGGTGGCAAGCGCGTCGGTGCCTCGCAGCCGCCGTGCGCGATTCAAGTCCTCTGCCTCAACGACCGATTCCGGCTGGTAAGGCACCTACATTGACGTACTCAACCTCCATGAGCAACCACCCCCCGATCCGAGACGTCTACGACCTGATGCCGCCCGACGTCGGCCTCGTACAGCGCCGGCACAATCAGGAGCGCCTGGCGCTGCTCGAAGCCGAGGGTGAACGACGGCGCGCCCGGATCGCACTGGTGATCAAGGCCGCCGAGGGCGACGCCGGCAGCTGAAGGGCCGCCGGGGGAGACGCCGGCAGCTAAAGGGCCGCCTGCGCGCTGTCGGGGATCCCTGCCATCCCGCGCTCCGCCGGTTCGACGGACGAGGCTGGCGACGCGGACGCCGCCGCCCTTGTGCGCGGCACGAGCAGGGCCAGCAGTGCGCCGATGGCCAGGACGACCGCCCCCACCGGCAGGGCCGCGGTGAGCCCGGCCGTGAACGAGTGCGCTGACGCATACGAGCCGTTGGCGCTGAACACCGAGGCCAGCACCGCCACCCCCATCACCCCGCCGAGCTCGCGGATCGCGTTGGTGGCGCCCGACGCCTGGCCGGCCTGATCAGGTCGCACCGCGTTGAGCACGGCGTTCGCCGACGGGGCGAACACGAGCGCCATCCCGGTACCCGCCAGCACGAACGGGATCACCAGACGCCCGTAGGCGACATCGGGGCTGAGGATCGTCCCCAGCCAGCCGATCGCCACGGCCTGCAGCGCCAGGCCGACGGCCATCAGCGGCCGCGACCCGATGCGGTCGCTGAGCAGCCCGGCGATCGGTGCGACGATCATCGGCATGCCGGTCCAGGGCAGCGTGCGCAGGCCCGCCTGCAGCGGCGAGTAGCCCTGCACCGTCTGGAAGAACTGGGCCAGCAGGAAGATCGCACCGAACACGCCCAGGTACATCGCGAACGACACTCCGTTGGTGGCCGAGAACGCCCGCGAGCGAAACAGCCCGAGCGGCAGCATCGGGGCCGGAGCGCGGGACTCCCAGATCAGGAATGCCGCGAGCATCACCGCGCCGGCGACCAGCGAGGCCAGGATGGTCGGACTGGTCCAGCCGAGCGCCTGACCGCGGATCACGCCGTAGGTGATCCCGAGCAGGCCGGCAGCGGCGAGACCGAGACCGCGCAGGTCCAGGTGGGCGCTCGGCCCGCGGGACTCGGTGAGGCGGGTCAGGGCCAGCGGCACCAGCACGAGGCCGACGGGCACGTTGATCCAGAAGATCCAGTGCCATGAGATACCGCTGACGACGGCGCCGCCGATCAGCGGGCCGAGGGCCACACCGAGACCGCTGACTCCACCCCACACGCCGAGCGCCATGCCCCGACGAGCAGGCGGGACCGCTTCGGAGAGCAGCGTCAGGGTCAGCGGCAGGATGATCGCTGCGCCGAACCCCTGCACGGCGCGGGCAGCGATCAGCTCGGTGACGCTTCCCGACAGCGCCGCGGCGGCGCTGGCGACGGTGAACATCGTCAGGCCGACCGCGAACATGCGCCGGCGGCCGAACCGATCGCCGAGGGCCGCTCCGGTCAGCAGCAGGACCGCGAACGTCAGCGTATAGGCGTTGACGGTCCATTCGAGTGACTGGATCGACGCACCCAGGCTGTGCCGGATCGCCGGCAGCGCCATCGTCACGACGAGATTGTCCAGCGCGGTCATGAACACGCCGAGCGAGACGATCGCGAGCGTCCAGGGAACGCTCGGCCGCGACGGCTGGGCCCTGCGAAATAGGGAACTGAGGGACATCATGGCTCCTTGGGGGTGTGATTGATCACTCACTTGGTTCTCCTGGCAAAAGCCGTGGTGTGTGTTTGCTCACTCACTGGGTGCTCAAAAAAAGAGACTGCTACTCGCACGCGTCGGTGCCGGCGTGGGCCAGCACCTCGGCCCAGTGCTCGCCGAGATCGTCGATCTGCATCGCGGCGATCACGTTGCAGAGCATCCCGTGCGCAAAGAACATCTGGATCTCCTGAGGAGAGCCGCCCCATTCGCGCTCCACCATCTCCAGCAGGCTGGCGAAGCCGGCTCGCAGCGTTGCACGCACCGTCGGCTCGCTCGCCGCCGCCTGGCCCTGCAGCTGCGTCAGGAGCAACTCGGGGTCGCGCAGCATCTCCGTGTACGCCTCGGCCATGGCCAACTTGACGTCCACCCGCTCGCGCCGCGCCTGCCGTGCGGCATCGACGAGCGTGTCGTGAATCCGCTCGAAGCTGCGCTCGAGCACGGCCACGAACAGCTCGGTCTTGGTCGGGAACAGACGGAACAGATACGCCTGCGAGATCCCCGCGGCGCGGGCGATCTCCATCGTCGGCGTGCCGTACAGGCCGCGCTCGCCGACGACGCCCATCGCGGCGCGCAGGACGTCCTCGCGACGCTCCTCAGCGGTGGACAACGTGCGGGCTGTGGTGGTGGGAGGGTTCATGGCTACAGGTGTGAGTATGCACTCACTCACACCTCCTGTCAAGGCTGCGTCAGCCGACGACCGCGCCGTCCCGGACGACCGTCTCGCCGTCGGCGGTGATCCGCCCGCCCTGGCGCAGGTCGCAGATCAGGTCCCAGTGCAACGCGGAGTGGTTGGTCCCACCGGTCTCCGGATATGAGCGGCCGAGCGCCAGATGCACCGTGCCGGCCATCTTCTCATCGAGCAGGATGTGGCCCGTGGGCCGGTCGATGCCGGCGTTGGTGCCGATCCCGAGCTCGCCCAGGTAGCGCGCGCCGGGGTCGGTGGCCAGCGCGGCGTCGAGGTACTGGCGGCCGCGTTCGGCCGTGGCGTCGACCACGCGGCCGTCCTCGAAGGCGAGCTCGACGCCCGTAACGGTGACGCCGCGGGGGCCGGTGGGGATCGTGAAGCGGATCGTGCCGTTGGCGGAATGCTCAAGTGGGCCGGTGAAGACCTCGCCGCTGGGCATGTTGCGCTTGCCGTCGGAGTTGATCCAGGTGCGGCCCTCGACGCTCATGCTGACGTCGGTCCCCTCGGCCTCGATCCGGATCTCAGAGGCAGCGCTCAGGCGCTCGACCAGCTGTGCCTGGCGGGCGCTCAGCTCCCGCCACGCCGCCACCGGGTCGGCGCTGTCCAAGAACAGGGCCCGGTTGACGAACTCCGCGTATTGGCGCAGGGCCATCCCAGCCTGCTGGGCCAGCGCCGGCGTCGGCAGCAGCGTGCCGGACCAGCGCTTGGCCAGCGAGGCCTCTTGGAATTCGCGGCGGGCGCCGGCCACCCGGGCGATCAGCGCCGGGTCGACGTCGGCCAGCTCGGTGGTGTTGGCGGGAGCGTCGATCCGCACCAACGCGTCGATCGCGCGTACCAGACCGAGCTCGATCGGCGGCGGCTGCGTCTGGTGGCGCTCGCCGGCATGGCGGTAGAAATCGGCGCCGAGACCGGGTGGGGTCAGGCGGATGAACGGCCACGCGTCACGCTCGAGGATCGCGGCGTTGAGCTCGAGCGCGAGCGACTCGGCCAGCGTGGTGGAGTCGACCAGGACGCGCTCGCCCGGGGCCACCTGCAGGCACCAGTCGCAGATCAGCGCGGCGAACGCCGCCGGGTCCGGGAGGGGGGTGGAAATGCCGGTCATGGAGCCTCCATCTCAGGGAAATGCTCATTCACGTGCTCACGCAGCGACTCGCGCACAAACTGCCGCTCGGCCACGGTGGCCATCCGGTAGCGGCCCAGCAGCTCCTTCTGGCGGGCTATGTCCAGCCCGGCGATCGTCCACGACACTGCCAGGAGCTCGAACAGCAGCTCGGTGGCTCGCTGCAGGGCATCCTCGCGCTCGAGGCCGCCGGCGAAGGTGGCGGCGTACCGGAGGCGGGCAGCCGGCGGAAGCGACCCGCGCAGCCGCAGGACGTTGCCCTCGCCGTCGGCGTATTCGGTGACCGGCGCGCTGAGCTTCTCGCGGCGGCGGTTGCGGCGGCCCACCGTCAGAGCGGCGCCGAAGCCGCCTGCTGCAGCTGGGCGGCGACGTCGCCGGTGACCGGATCGGCGTGCCCGGCCCAGGCGGCCGAAGGCTGCAGGTCGGCCAGCTTGCGGATCGAGGCCCGCGCCTGCTCAACATCCATGTCGAAGGCGGGATGCGGAATCCGGGGGCCGCCCTTCTTGCCGGTCTGCGGATCGAGGGTGTAGAAGCAGTCAGAGACGAGGGCCAGCCGGTCGGAGTCGCGAAACAGGCCGATCAGCCCCGGGGCGTGGCCGGGGAGGTCGATGACGCGGAAGCCGGCCACCTCGTCTCCCTCCTGAACGGTGCCGGCGATGCTGACCGCGCCGCCGTCCCAGCTCGGGAGCAGGCGACTGAACAGCAGGCGCCCGTGGACGGTGAGCTTCTGCAGGTCCCAGTAGTCGCGCATGTACGCATCGGACATGGCGGCCGCCCGCTCGGCGGGGTGGCAATAGACGGGCGCGTTGAGCGCCGGAGCGCTGCCTCGATGGTCGCAGTCGGCATGGCCGAGGACGACCCGCGTGATACCGCCCAGGCGCGCTGCCGCGGCCGCGACCGAGGTGCCCATCGCCTCGATCCCAGCATCGAAGACGGTGACGCCGTCGCCGTCCTCGATCAAATACACACTCATGACCCTGGCGGGGAAGCCGCCACGGACTATCCATACGCCGCCCGCGATCGGCTCGGCCTCGGCGCCGTGGATCATCGCCGCCACCCGGGTCCGAAAGTTGGCCAGCCGAGTGAGGCGAGCCTCGGCCGGGGAGCCGACGGGCGGGAGTAGGCCGAGCTGGCGGACGAGGTCACCGCTGTCAATGTAGGCGTCGTTGTGCCGGATGAGGCCGTCCTCGACGGTGATCACGTCGCAGCCCTCGATCGCGATGCGCGCGCCATTGGCGTCAAAGCCCTGAAGCCGGCCCGGCCCGGCGAAGGTGCCGCGGGCCCGCCAGCGCACCGCCGTGCGGCTGCGCCCGGTGGTGAGCTCCACGATCTCGAGCCTGAAGTCCGGGAATGCCGCGAACAGCTCCCCGAAGTAGTCGCGGATGCCGCCCGGGGCTATCAGCTCCGGCCCGCCCACCATCCGGTCGATGGCGCCCGGGGCCCAGCACTCGGCCGCGGCGTCGAGGTCGTGCGCGGACAGCGCCGCGAAGTACCGCTTGGCGATCTCAGCGGTCGTGGCCATCGAGTCGCCGCAGTCTACGCGTCACCAATATCGTGCGCCAGGTGACGCGACAACGTGAGCTCGGCCGGGGAGAACGGGTGCTGCCGGGCCTATGGCGGCTACGTTTGCCCCTTCCCTGGCCCGGCGTACCGCACGGCAACGCATGGGCGATCGCCGCCGGCGACGGCGTGGTGCTGGTCGACACCGGCATGCACGAACCCGGATCGCTGGCCCAACTCGAGCGTGCGCTTGATCAGGTCAACCTCCGGCTCGAGCACGTGCGGCTCGTGGCCTGCACCCACGCGCATTCTGACCACTGGGGCCAGGCTGCACCGATTGTCGAGCGCGCCGGCTGTGAGCTGTGGATGCATCCCCGCCACGAGCACGGGTTCGCCAGCCGCGACGACCCCAACGCGGGGCTGGCCCGCCGACTCGAGGTGGGGCGCCAGAGCGGTGTCCCGCAGGCGGCGCTGACCGCTTACGCCGAGCGCGCCAAGGACATCCCCTCAGGGGTCGCCGCTTACGTCGAGCCCGATCGCGAGCTCGTGCCTGGAGTGGAGATCGAGACCGACCTCGGCACCTGGTCGGTGCACGAGACCCCGGGGCATGCCCCTTCGCACGTCTGCCTCTACCAGGCCGAGCGCCGGCTGCTGATCTCCGGCGATCACGTGCTGGGGCGGATCTCGCTGTTCTGGGACTACGGGTGGACGCCTGACCCGGTGGGCGAATTCCTGACCTCGCTGGACCGGGTCGATGCGCTCGACGCGCGCCTGGCCCTGTCGGGCCACGGCAAGCCATTCGTCGACGTGCACGGCCACATCGAGGGCAACCGCCGCCTGGTCCACGAGCGCCTGGATGCGACGCTGGCGGCGCTTGGGTCCGAGCCGCGGACCGCGGTCGAGATCGCCCCCGAGATCTACGGCGAGCCGCTCAACCCGTCAAACGCCGCCTGGTTCCTCGCGCAGACCCTCTGTTACCTGCAGCACCTGGGGCTCGAGGGCAAGGTCCACAGCGAATCGCTCGGCGATGCCGAGGGCTGGACCCGGACCTGAGGAAATGCCGCGACGTGGTACGGTAGCTCCTTCACAACAACAGATCCTGTTATGACCGTATCCCCTCCCGTACTCCTCCCCGGGCCTTCTGCCGGGAACTGTTGCCCCCCCTCGGCCGGCCTGAACCCGGGGCTCGACGCCGAGCGCATCGCCCGCGTCGCCAAGGCCCTTGGAGAGCCCCTGCGCGTCCAGATCCTCGATGTCGTGCGCCGCAGCGACGAGGCGGTCTGCCAGTGCGAGCTGATCGCCCTGTTCGACATCCAGCAGTCGCTGCTCTCCCACCACATCCGCAAGCTCGTCGACGCCGGCCTGATGTCGGTCGAGCGCCGCCACCGCTGGGCTTACTACTCCGCCTGCAACCCCGTTCTCCAGGAGCTGACCTCATGGCTGAGCTGACCTCCGACCCGTCCCCAAGCCTGTCCTGTTGCAGCACTGACGCGCAGGCGAACTGCTGCGAGCCCTCCGAGAAGTCCGTGTGCTGCGGCACGGCGGCCGCGGGTGGCAGCTGCGGCTGTGCCGCGGGCAGTGCCGCACAGGATCCAGACGCTCTCCTGATGCGTGAGACGGTGCGCGAGCGCTACGCGGAGGCCGCCCGCGCGATCGCGGGCGACGAACCGACGGAGTGCGGTTGCGCAACCTTGAGCAACGTGGATGCGAGCGGAACCGAGGTCTTCGGCCCCGCCCTGTACGACGCCGAACACGCCGGCGGCGCCACCGCCGGGTCGGTCCAGGCATCGCTCGGCTGCGGCGTCCCGACGGCCGTCGCCGATCTGCACGAGGGTGAGACGGTGCTCGATCTCGGGTCGGGCGCGGGCGCGGACGTGCTGATCAGCGCCCGGCGCGTCGGAGCGACAGGCCGCGCCATCGGGCTGGATATGACAGACGAGATGCTCGAGCTCGCGCGTGCCAACGCCGCCGAGGCGGGGGTGCAGAACGTCGAATGGCTCAAGGGCTACCTGGAGGAGATCCCGCTGCCCGAGGGCTCGGTCGACGTGGTCATCTCCAACTGCGTCATCAACCTCGCCGCGGACAAGCGCACGGTGATCGCCGAGGCGGCGCGGGTGCTGCGCCCGGGCGGGCGGTTCGCCGTCTCGGACGTGATCGCCGACCCCGGGATGGATGACGCGACCCGCGCCGACATGCAGCAGTGGACGGGATGCATCGCAGGCGCGCTGACGGAGGAGCAGTTCCGCTCGGCGCTGTCCGCGGCCGGCCTGGTCGACGTCGAGGTCCGCCCGACGCACCGCGTCCACGAGTACGCCAGCTCCGCCATCGTCCGGGCGCGCAAGCCCGGGGCGGCCTAGAGCCCGCCCCCAGCGCCGGCTCATGAGTCACCCGCGCCCCACGCTCGGCCGGCGTGCAGCCGCCGAAGCGGTGGGGACGTTTGCGCTCGTGTTCGCCGGGTGCGGCGCCATCGTCACCGACGCGCAGCGCCACGGCGCGCTGGGTGTGGTCGGCGTCGGGCTCGTGTTCTTCCTCGTCCTGCTGGCGGCGATCGCCTCGCTCGGGCACATATCCGGCGCGCATTTCAACCCCGGAGTCAGTCTGAGCTTCTTCCTGACGCGGCATCTGCCGGCGCGCGACCTGCTCGCCTACTGGGCCGCGCAGCTGGCCGGCGCGTGCCTCGCGGCGCTGGTCCTGCTGGCGGTTTGGCCCGGGCATCCCGCCGATCTCGGCGCGACCGTGCCGAGCATCGCCGCGGGCCGGGCGGTGATCCTCGAGGCGATCCTCACCGCGCTGCTGATGCTGGTGATCATGAGCGTTGCCACCGACACCCGAGCGGTCGGGGCCCCCGCGGCCATCGCGATCGCGGCCGCCGTGGGCCTGGCCGCCCTCGCCTTCGGCCCCCTCACCGGCGCCTCGCTCAACACGGCGCGCTCGTTCGGTCCGGCCCTTGTCTCGGGCCAGTGGCACGGGTTCTGGATCTACGTCGCCGGGCCGCTGATCGGAGCACCCGCCGGCGCCCTCACCTACCAGCTCATCCGGGGCGAGCAGCCACAACGACCGATCCTGGTCGAGGAGGGCATCGGTGGCGACCGCGCTGTTCGTCTGCCTGCATAACGCCGGCCGCTCGCAGATGAGCGCGGCCCTGTTCGAGCGCGCCGCGGCCGGACGCCACCGCGCCCTGTCGGCCGGGACCACGCCGGCGCAGCACGTCCACCCCGAGGTCGTCACGGTCATGCGCGAGCCGGGCTTCGAGATCGACCTCGCCGATCGCCGGCCGCGGCTGCTCACCCGGGAGCTGGCCGAGCAGGCCGACGTGGTCGTGACGATGGGGTGCGGTGACCAGTGCCCCTACATCCCCGGCCGGCGTTACGTCGACTGGGAGCTGCCGGACCCGGCGGGACAGCCGCTCGCGGAGGTCCGGGCCACGCGCGACGAGATCGCGCGGCGCGTCGAGCAGCTGGTCGCCGAGCTCGACCGGCAACCTTGACACATGTCTGTCAAGGTTGTGGTACGGTTCCCGCGTGCGCATCGATGAGATTCTCGAAGCCGCCGAAGAGCCGGTCTTCTCGTTCGAGTTCTTCCCCCCCAAGAGCGACGCCGGCGAGCGCGTGCTCGGCTTGGCGCTCGAGTCGCTCAGACAGCTCGACCCGGCGTTCGTGTCGGTCACGTACGGGGCGGGGGGAAGCTCCCGCGGGCGCACGCTCGAGCTGACCAAGTGGATCAAGCAGGAGCTGGGGATCGAGGCGATGGCCCACCTCAGCTGTGTCGGATCCACACGGGAGGAGCTGCAGGAGGTCCTCTCCGACATGAGCCGCGCCGGGATCGAGAATGTGCTCGCGCTGCGCGGCGATCCACCCAAGGGTCAGAGCGACTGGGAGCCGCATCCCGGCGGCCTGAGCTACTCGACCGAGCTCTCGACGCTGATCCGCTCCGAGTACGGGGGCACGTGCATCGGCGGCGCCTGCTTCCCAGAGGTCCATCCCGAGGCGCCGGACCTGGCCCACGACCTGCGTTTCCTCAAGGAGAAGGTCGACAGCGGCGTCTCCTTTCTGATCACGCAGCTGTTCTTCGACAACGAGCTGTACTTCCGCTTCGTCGAGGAGGCGCGCGCCGCCGGTATCGAGGTCCCGATCCTCCCCGGCATCATGCCGATCACCGACCTGCGCCAGATCAAGACGATCACCGGGATGTGCGGGGCGACGATTCCGCCCGCGCTGCAGGAGGCGCTCGAGTGGCGCTCGCACGACCCCGACGCAGTGCTCCAGCTCGGCGTCTCCTACGCCACGCTTCAGTGCGCCGAGCTGCTGGCCCGCGGAGCGCCCGGAATTCACTTCTACACGCTGAACCGCTCGCACGCCTCCCGCGCGATCCTGTCGGCGCTGAAGCTGCTGCGCCCCTGGGTGCGCCGCGAGGTGGTCAGGACGGCGGGATGATGTTGAGCGCCTGGGCCACCATCGGGCGCCCGTCGAGCTCGTAGCGCACGTCGATCTCATCGTTGCGCTTGTAGGTGCCGATTCCCCACATGCCCAGCAGCCACGCTCTGGCACCGAGCTTCTGCTGCACGAGCTCGCGCTCGAACACCAGCTGACCCTCGGAGACGCGGAAGTCGCGACCGAGCTCTTGGCGCACGCCGTTGACGTACACCTCGTACGGCGGCCGCACGCCGGGCGGCAGGGGCACGCGCCACTGCTTCATGCCGGACCCCCGTCGCCGGGCAGCAGGGACATGATGGCGACGTCGATGCGTCGCCCGCGCTCGCGCAGATACCCGCGCAGCGTGCCCTCGAGCACGAAGCCGGCCGCCTGCGCGGCGGCGATCATGGCGGTGTTGGCGGGCTCGGTCAGCAGCTCCACCCGGGCCAGGCCGCAGGCCGTGAACAGCCAGCGGCCGGCCAGCGTCAACGACTCGCGCGCCAGGCCCCGGCCGCGCGCCGCGGGCACCACCCACATGCCGAGTTCGGCGCGGCCGTCCTCCCACTCCATGCGGTGGATGTCGAGCTGGCCCCGGCACACGTCCCCGGGGGGCTCGACGATCGTGAAGCGCAACCCCAGGCCCGCCTGACGCTCGGAGTCCTCCCCATCGCTGCGCCGCCCCAGCTCGGCGCCGCTCGGCGGCCGCTCCAGGCCGAGGCGCACGTACAGCTCAGGGTCGTCCTGGTGGGCGATCAGGATCTCCGGGATGTCGCGCTCGGCGGCCAGACGCAGGCTCACTCCTGCGCCGCGCAACGGCTCGATCAGATCGGGAAACGACGACATGTCGGGTCCTGACCGTACTGTGTCGCGGCGTGCAGGAGATCGCGTACAGGGTCAGGCGCTCGGAGCGGGCGCGACGGGTCCGCGTGACCGTGGACGCCGGCCGCGGTGTCGAGGTGGTGCTGCCGCGGCGGGCGCCCGAACGCGAGGCCGCCGCCGCCGTGCGCGAGCTGCGGCCGTGGATCGAGCGCCGCATGCGCGACCTCCACCGCGCCCAGGCCGCGGTCGCGGCGCGAGGTGACAGCGTCCCGTATCTGGATGAGCTGCTGCCGACGCTGGAACAGCCCGGGCGCACCCGCGTGCACCTCCGTGGCGGAGTCCTGCTGACACCGGCCGGTGCCGAACGGGCACCGGCGCTCGAGCGCTGGTACCGGCGCGCGGCGCGTGCCGAGATCGAGCCGCGCCTGGACGACGCCTGCTCGGCCGCGGCAGCTGTGTACAAGACGCTGACGATCAGGGGGCAGCGAACCCGCTGGGCCAGCTGCTCGCGCACGGGCGCGATGAGCTTCAACTGGAGGCTGCTGCTGGCGCCCGAGGCCGTCCTGGACTACGTCGTCTGGCACGAGGTCTGCCACCTGCACGTGATGGACCACTCGCCACGCTTCTGGAAGCTGCTGGGGCGCTACTGCCCCGACTACCGCCAGCACACCGCCTGGCTGCGCCGGCACGGGCAGACGCTGGTGCTTTAGCCGGTCCTAGCCGGTCCTAGCCGGTCCGTCAGTCCTGCAGCGCGCGGCGCAGGGCCGCGTAGGGGCTCTCGCCCTTGCGCGCCTCGATCACCTGGCGTCTGACCCGGCCCTGGTAGGCCCCAACCGAGCCGTCTCCGCGAACGTCGACGCCGCCCCGGACGCTGGCGACCAGGCGCTCGGGGCCGGAGACCTCGAGCCGGGCGGAGACGCGCTCGGCCGGCTCGAAGCGCCTGAGCTTGGCGTCGAGCGGTCGGTCTTTGACCGTGCCGGAGATCTCGCGGGCGCGCCGCTCGAGCGCGGCCAGCGCCTCCTCCAGGCCATCGAAGGACTGGCGCTGCACCTTCGGTCCGGTGCGTACGGTCAGCTTCCAGCGCACGTGGCGATCATCGCAGGAGCAAGGCTCCCGCTCCCGCCGCCGCCAGCTCGAACTCCACCTCGGACACGGTGCCCGACCGGCTCTCGGTCAGCGGGCCGGCAGCCAGCGTGTGCATCAGCCGGCGGATCGCCACGTTATCGGTCAGGATGGAGGCGCGGAAACGACGCACGCCGCGGTCGGCGGCCGCCTTGGCCAGGCGCCGGAGCAACTCGCCAGCCAGGCCCTGGCGCTGGTGATCGTCGCCGACCACGATGGCGAACTCGGCCGTCCCGGGGTCCTCGGGCGCTCGCACGAAGCGGGTCACCGCGATGATCTCGTCATCGAGCGTGGCCACCAGCGCGAAGTGGTGACAGCCGTCGACATCCACGAGGTATCTCGCGTCCGACGCGGTCAACTCGGGCTTGGCGGCGAGAAAGCGCCGGTAGCGCGACTCGGGCGACAGGCGGGCATGCGACGTACGCAGCCGCTGGCTGTCCTCGGCGCGGATCGGCCTGATCTCGACCACGGTCCCGTCCTTGAGGGCGTACGTATCCATACCGGACACGCTAGTCCGCTTAGCCGCGCTCTTCTGTGGGTGTGATCACATCCCGCCTGGGGCCCCGTCACATCCCGCCTGGGGCTCCGTCGCGTCCCGCCCGGGCGCCTGAGGGTGCGCTCCCGGCAACCTCGTCGAGCACCGCGTTCCAGTAGCGCACGTACTCGCGCTCGTGGCCGAGCCCGCACTCGAGGGCCAGCCGCATGCCCTCGGGCATCTCGTTCTTCGCCTGCTCGAGGTACTCCGCCAGACGCTCCTCGTGGAGAGCCAGCTGCGCCTCGGCCAGCGGGCGAGGATCAGCGCCGAAGAACAGCTTCAGCATCCCCGGATCGCGCATCTCGATCGGCTCCCCGACCGGCTCGGCTCGCCAGATGTCCAGCGCCTCGCGTCCCGCATCTGTCAGGCGGTAGAGCTTGCGCCGCCGCCCGGTCTGCTCCTGGCGCTCGTCGAGAAGCCCCTCGCGCGCCAGCCGGGAGCACTCGCTGTAGAGCTGCGTGTGGGCCACCGTCCAGAAATGCGACGTGCTCACCTCGGCCATGCGCTTGATGTCGTACGGCGTCGCGGGCTGGCAGCTCTCGACCAGCCCGAGGACCACGTAGCTCGTCGTGCTCAACCTCACGCTTGACACGTCGTAAATCGTACCCTACGGTTGGAACGGTACAAACCGCATCATTCGGGAGGCATCATGGAGACAACGACGGCGACGGCAACCGCGACGTACGCGAAGGGCTTCCAGAGCCTTGAAGAGGAGATCGTGCTCGACTCGCTGCCCATCGCCGGCGAGCTGCCCGCGTGGCTGAGCGGCTCGCTGCTGCGCACCGGCCCGGCCAAGTTCGAGGCGGGCGATCGGCGGTTCAACCACTGGTTCGACGGGCTCGCGATGCTGCACCGGTTCACGTTCGGCGACGGTCGCGTGTCCTACGGCAACCGCTTCCTGGAGGGACGCACCGACCGTGCGGTCCGCGAGGAGGGCCGGATCGCCTACCCGGAGTTCGCTACGGACCCGTGCCGGTCGCTGTTCCAGCGCGTCCAGACGCTGTTCCGGGGCGGCCCCGAGTTCGGAGACTCGGCCAACGTCAACGTAGTCAAGCTCGGCGAGCACTTCCTCTCGATGACCGAGGCACCGATCTCGGTCGAGTTCGATCCCCGCACGCTGAAGTCGGCGGGTGTGCCCTACATGCCGCCGGGCAACCTCACCACCGCACACCCCCACGCCGACCGCCGCGACGGTGCGATGCTCAACTTCGCCGCGCGGCTCGGACCGCGCAGCCAATACCGCTTCTACCGGGTGGCGCCGGACACGCTGCGGCCCGAGGTCGTCGCCACGATCCCCGTCCGCGAGCCCGGCTACGTCCACTCGTTCGGGCTGACCGAGCGCTGGTACGTCCTGGCCGAGTTTCCGTGGACGGTCAACCCCCTCCGCCTCGCCCTGTCCGGGCGGCCCTACGCAGAGAATTACTCATGGAGGCCGGAGCGTGGCACCCGCTTCATCCTCGTCGACCGCACAACCGGATCGGTCCGGCCGCCGCTCGAGACCGATGCCTGCTTCGCCTTCCACCACGTCAACGCCTACGAGGACGGCGACGAGGTGATCGTCGACGCCACGGTCTACGAAGACGCCTCCATCGTCCAGGACCTCTACCTCGACCGCGTCCGCGACCGCGCGCCCGGCCACCATGCCGAGCTGCGCCGCTTCCATCTGCGGCCCAGCGAGGGCACGGTGACCTCCGAGCGGCTCATCGACGCGTCCATCGAGCTCGCCCAGATCAACTACGCGTACCACAACGAGCGCCCTTACCGCTACGCCTGGGGCGTCGGCGACGACGGCGGCTGGTTTGACCGGATCGTGCGCGCCGACGTCGGGGAGGGCTCCTCAACCGACTGGCACGAGGCGGGGTGCTGGCCCGGTGAGCCGGTGTTCGTCGGCCGTCCCGACGCCACCGCCGAGGACGACGGGGTGCTCCTCTCGGTCGTGCTCGACGGCGGGCGCGGCACGTCGTTCCTGCTCGTGCTCGACGCCGCCGATCTGACGGAGCTCGCCCGCGCCGAGGTCCCGCATCACATCCCGTTCTCGTTCCACGGCCGGTTCGCGGCGAGCGTCGGTCCCGGTAACGGTGGCGGTGGGCCCATCCCCGGTGGTACCCGAGCCTGATTGCGGGGGGCCTCCGTCGCTAACACGCCATATAGGCGTATTTGAGACGGAGGCCTGCGGACGGGGCGGCGCGAGCGGCGGCCCACCCCAGAGGAGGGCCTGCCTAGGAGCGGTCGTTCATCGGGACGTAGTCGAGCCCGCGCTCGCCCGTGTAGATCTGGCGCGGACGGGCGATCTTCTGCTCGGGATCGTCGATCATCTCCAGCCACTGGGCGATCCAGCCGCTGGTGCGCCCGATCGCGAACAGGACCGGGAACATCTCGACCGGCATCCCCAGCGCCTCGTAGATCAGGCCGGAGTAGAAGTCGACGTTGGGGTAGAGCTTGCGGTCGATGAAGTACTCGTCCTCCAGCGCGATCCGCTCGAGCTCGGTGGCGATGTCGAGCAGGGGGTTCTTGCCCGTGACCTCGAACACCTCGTCGACGGCCTTCTTGATGATCTTGGCCCGTGGGTCGAAGTTCTTGTAGACACGGTGGCCGAAGCCCATCAGACGCTCGTCCCCGTTCTTGACGCCCTTGATGAAGTCCGGGACGTTGTCCTTGGTCTCGATCCGGCTGAGCATCCGCAGGACGGCCTCGTTGGCGCCGCCGTGCAACGGGCCGTAGAGCGCCGCCACCCCGGCCGCCATCGCCGAGTACGGGTCGACCTGGGAGGAGCCGACGCTGCGCACCGCGCTCGTGGAGCAGTTCTGCTCGTGGTCGGCGTGCAGGATGAACAGCACGTCGAGCGCGTGCTCGAGCCGCGGATCGGGCTCGTACTTGAGCTCGGCGATCTTGTAGATCATCGACAGGAAGTTGCCGGCGTAGCTGAGGTCGTTGTCGGGATAGACATAGGGCATCCCGCGGTTGTGGCGGTAGGAGAACGCCGCCAGCGTCGGCATCTTGGCCAGCAGCCGGATCACCTGGAGGTAGCGCTTCTCGCGGTCCTTGATCGAGGCCGCCTCGGGGTAGAAGGTCGAGAGCGCCCCCACCGACGCCAGCAGCATCCCCATCGGGTGCGCGTCGTAGCGGAAGCCCTGCATGAACTCCTTGACGTTCTCGTGCACGAACGTGTGGATCGTGATCTCGTGCTCCCACTCGTCGAGCTGCGCCTGGGTCGGCAGCTCGCCGTGTATGAGCAGGTAGGCGACCTCGAGGTAGTTGGACTTCTCGGCCAGCTGCTCGATCGGGTACCCGCGATATTCGAGCACGCCCTTCTCGCCGTCGATGAAGGTGATCGCCGAGCGACACGACGCCGTCGCCATGTAGGCCGGGTCGTAGGTCATGAGGCCGAAGTCATCCTCATGGGTCTTGATCTTGCGCAGCTCCGTGGCCCGGATCGTGTTGTCCTCGATCGGGATCTCGTACGTCTTCCCGGTCCGGTTGTCGGTGACGGTCAGCGTGTCGCCGGACGCTGCTACGTCCGCGCCGTCCGCTGATTGCTGAGTGTCGGTGGTCATGGCGCTCCTATACGCGGTTGCCGGAGGCCATCGCCGCCCGCGGGTCGGACGGGACGACCGCTGGAGACTCTAGTACCCGACCCTGAGTGCGAGTACGCGTGCCGCGCGGACGCCGAGGGCCTACGGATCGGTGAGGATGGCGGCGAGGATCGCGATCACGATCAGCACGAAGCTGATGGCGATCACCCCGCGCTGGCCACCCGTGCCGCCGGGGAACTTCGGACGGTTGAGACCGAGCCCGGACAGCACCACCGCCCATAGCGCCAGGACGCCGCCGGCGATGTAGAACGGGACCTTGGACGGCTCCGCGGCGGCCATTAACGCGGTCAACACGGCCGCGGAGCCTACCCGATCGGACGCCCGGCGGGCGCGCTGCGGTAGCGACTCTCCGTCGCCGCCCGCTGCCCCTGGTAATGGCTGCCGAGGTCGGGGCTGCCGTAGGGCCGAAGCGCCGGCCGGTCGAGCATCATGAACGACAACTGGGCGATCTCGAGGCCCGGATACAGCTTGATCGGGATCCGGGTGAGATTGTTGAGCTCGAGCGTCAGCGTCCCCTTCCAGCCGGGGTCGCAGAACCCCGCGGTGGCGTGCACGATCAGGCCGAGGCGGCCGAGGCTCGACTTGCCCTCGATCCGCGCGACGACGTCGTCGGGCAGCTCCACCCACTCGAGCGTGCGGCCCAGGCAGAACTCCCCGGGGTGGATCACGAACGAGTCCCCCTCCGGGACGATCACCTCCTCGGTCAGATTCTCGGGCGGGTGGCGCAGGTCGATCGCCGACGCCCGGTGGTTGTGAAACACGCGAAAGGAGTCCCCCAGCCGCAGGTCGACGCTGGCGGGCTGCACGAGTCCCGGGTCCCACGGGTCGATGCGGATCCTGCCCTGCTCCACGAGCTGCAGGATCGTCCCGTCGGACAGGACCGAGGCCGGGCCGTTCATGGACACAGAGTGTGCCAGCGCCGGCGGCGATCAGTGGCCGTAGGTGCGCGCCCGGGCACGCACCGTGCGGACCCGGGCCGGCGGCTGCGGCGCGGGATCGCCGTGCGGCCCGCGGCGGGGGCGGCGCGGGAACGGCTTCGGCGGATGCGGACGGGTGCGCTTGATCCCGCCGTCGTCATCGGTGGATGAGGTCTCGTCGGGCTCTGCCCTGATCGCCCACCAGACGATGTAGATCAGCGCCGCCAACGGAAGCTTGAGCGCGAGCATGAGCCACAGAAATCCCCAAGTCACGAGACTGGCGATCCTACCCGTGCGTCAGGAGAGGATCAAGTCCCGCACCCGACGCCCGGCCGGGTCGAACACGGGCTCGGGCACGACGTCGCCCCGCACCCAGCGCCCGAAGATGTCGACCTCGACCGCCGTGCCCTCATCGACGTCGACCGGCAGGTACGCGTAGGCGATCGACCGCTCGACGCTATAGCCGAAGCCGCCGCTGGTCACCCGCCCGCAGATCTCGTCGCCGACCCGCACGGGCTCGTTGCCGAGCGCCACCGAGCGCGGATCCTCGAGCACCACGCAGCGCAGCCGCCGGCTGGGCTCGCCGATCGCGTCCGAGCCGACGAACGACTTGTCGCGGCGCACGCAGAACTCCAATCCGGCCTCCGCGGGGGTCTCGTCGGGAGTGATGTCGGCGGCCCATACCCGGTAGCCCTTCTCCAACCGCAGCGCGTCAATCGCCCGGTACCCGCCGGCCACCAGGCCGTGCTCGGCGCCGGCCTCCCACAGCGTTCGCCACAGCCCGGCCCCGTACTCGGTGGGGCAGTAGAGCTCCCAGCCGGCCTCGCCGACGAAGGTCACCCGCAGCGCGCGCACGGGCACGTCGCCGATGGCCAGCTCGCGCATCGTCATGTAGCCGAAGTCCAGCGCGTCGGGGGTCAGCGGCGCCAGGATCC
Source organism: uncultured Solirubrobacterales bacterium (assembly GCA_963799995.1). Taxonomy (GTDB): domain Bacteria; phylum Actinomycetota; class Thermoleophilia; order Solirubrobacterales; family Solirubrobacteraceae; genus Palsa-465. The sequence goes on from CAWCZI010000007.1 coordinate 194,054, forward strand.
GACCGGCCGCCGGTCCCCACAGCGCGAAGCACGCCCATCGGGAGGTGACGTCGGTCAATCGCACCGAGCCGTCATGCGGGAGGTGGCGGCGAATCCAGCTGGCGTCGTGGTTGGCGAACGCCGTCCCGGTGACGATCTGAAAGGTCTCCTCGGCCACGCGCGTGACCGTGAAGTCGCACTCGATCCCGCCGCGGCGGTTGAGCATCTGCGTGTAGGTGATCTTCCCGACCTCGCGCGCCACCCGGTTGTCGCAGAGGCGCTCGAGCAGCTGCGCTGCGCCCGGACCGGCCACCTCGAGCTTGGCGAACGAGGACTCGTCGAACAGCCCGGCCGTCTCGCGGGTGGCGCGAGCCTCGACTCCGATCGCCGGTGACCAGTGCATGCCAGCCCACCCGCGCGGGCGCAGCGACTCATCGCCCGCGGCGGCGTTGGACTCATACCAGTTGACGCGCTCCCAGCCGGACTTCTCGCCGAACGCGGCGCCGTGGTCGCGGTGCCAGGTGTAGGCGCTCGAGGTCCGCAGCGGCCGCCCCGCCTGGCGCTCGTGGCCGGGGTAGCGGATGTCGTAGTAGGTCTCGTACACCTCCTTGGCGCGGGCGAGCGAGTACCGGGGCGACGCGTACTGCGGACCGAAGCGGCGGATGTCCATCTCCCACACGTCCAGCGACGGCTCGCCGCCCACGATCCACTCGGCCATCACCTTGCCGATCCCGCCCGCGCCGGCCAATCCGTGCGCGCAGAAGCCGGCGGCCACGAACAGCCCCCGGACCTCGCTCTCACCGAGGCAGAACTCGTTGTCGGGGGTGAACGCCTCGGGCCCGTTGATCAGCCGGGTGACCTTGACCTCCTCCATCGCCGGCACGCGCCGCGACGAGTTGCGCGCGATCTCCTCAAAGCGAGGCCAGTCCTCCTCCAGCAGGCGGCCGTTGAAGTCCTCGGGGATCCGGTCCACGAGGTGCTGATCCAGCGCCCACGGTGCGGACTGGCGCTCGTAGCCGCCCATCACCAGGCCCGCGCCCTCCTCGCGGAAGTAGATCAGCAGGTCGGGGTCGCGCAGCGTCGGCAGGTGGACGATGTCCCCGGCGCCGCCGCGCTCGCGAAACGGCTGGGTCACCAGGTACTCGTGCGCGAACGGGATCACCGGCACCCGGATGCCGGCCATCCGCCCCAGCTCGGCCGCGAACATGCCGCCGGCGTTGACCACCACCTCGGCCTCGATGTCGCCCCACTGGGTCCTGACGCCGCGCACGCGCCCATCGCTGACGACGATCTCATTCACGCGGGTGTGCGTGAAGACCTGCGCGCCGCCGCGCCGCGCTCCGTCGATCAGCGCGTAGGTGAGCTGCGAGGGATCGAGGTAGCCGTCGGTCTGCAGGTAGGAGGCGCAGCGCACGCCGTCGGTGACCATCAGCGGGAACAGCTCCTGCGCCTGCTCGGGTGAGAGCAGCTCCAGCGGCAGCCCGAACGTCTTGGCCCACGCCACCTGGCGCATCACCTCCTGCTCGCGCTCCTCGCTGCAGGCCAGCCGGAGGCCGCCGCACTCCACCCAGCCGCAGTCGAGCTGGCGGTAGAGCTCCACCGAGTCCATCATCATCCGCGTCAGCGAGACGCTCCCGCGCAGCTGCCCGACCAGTCCCGCCGAGTGAAACGTGGACCCGCTGGTCAGCTCGTTGCGATCGAGCACGACCACATCGCGCTCGCCGAGCCCGGCAAGGTGATAGGCGATCGCGGCGCCGCCGACGCCCCCGCCGATGATGACGACGCGGGCGCGGTCGGGAAGCTCACGGGGTCGCGGCACGCAGCCAATCCTCGAGTCGAGGGTCACGAGCGGCCTCAGACAGCCGCACGAAGTGCCGCCGCGCATACTCGGCGAAGTCGAAGTCGAGCTCCGAGATGGCGCCCTGAACGACCCCCCAAGCCGCCTCCCGGGCGTCAGACATGATCCGCATCAGCGCCAGCGAGGCCCTGCGGCCGGGGGTCGGCGGCTCCCCGAAGTAGGCGCTGAGCAGGCGCTCCTCGGCGGCTTCGTCGAAGTCGTTGTTGACCGCCAGGTTTCCGAGGTCGAACATCCGATGGCCCATCCCGGCGTACTCCCAGTCGACCAGCAGGGCCCGCGCCGGCTCGGCGGCGGTGGCCAGGATGTTGGCGGGCAGCAGGTCGTCGTGGCAGGGCACGGCGTGGTCTGGCGGAAGAACCCGGGCGATGCGGTCCGCAAGCTCGCACGCCTCCTCGTAGCGGCCGGGCAGGCGATGGCCCCGGCCGCGGACGATCTCGGCGTACTGGGCCAGCAGCTCCGGGACCCAGAAGCGCGTCGGCAGCTGCAAGCCCGAATCGTGGAAGGCACGCAGTCCGCGCGCGGCCGACCCCGGGTCTGCGCGGAGCTCGTCGGGGTCGATCGGGGTCGCATCCACGTACTCGGTCACCAAGTACTCGTCCCCCGCCGCCAGTAGCTCCGGCGCGATCCCGAGCCGGGCGGCCTCGGCACCGGCCAGGCGCTCGGCGTCCCGATCGATCCCCAGCAGGTTCGTGTCCTTGCCGGGAAGGCGCAGGACCGAGTCGCGGGAGCCGAAGCGGATCCGGAAGTTGCGGTTGGTGATGCCGCCCTCGAGCGGCACCGGGTCACCGGTGGGCGGTCCCAAGAGCGCGGCCACCCGATCCACGATCGCAGTGATCTCGGCCACGCGCGTAAACCTAGCGTTTAAGGCTCGATTCCTATACCTTCGCCAAGTGCGGGTGGAGCGGATGACCGGGAGTGGGTGCGGATGAAGCTGGACGAGTTGCGCGAGCGCGCCGACACCGGGGAGATCGACACGGTGGTGCTGGCGTTCACCGACATGCAGGGCCGTCTGCAGGGCAAGCGCTTCACCGCTCGCCACTTCCTCGAGGAGGTGGTGGAGAACGGCGCCGAGGGTTGCAACTACCTCCTGGCCGTCGACGTGGAGATGAACACCGTCGAGGGCTACGCGATGTCCTCCTGGGAGCGCGGCTACGGGGACTTCTCGATGCGCCCCGACCTCTCGACGCTGCGCCTGACGCCGTGGCTGCCCGGCACCGCGATGTGCCTGTCCGACCTGGCGTGGGAGGACCGCTCAGACGTGCTGGCCTCCCCGCGGCAGGTGCTCCGACGCCAGCTGGCCAGGCTCGCCGAACGCGGGTGGAGCTCGAACGCCAGCACCGAGCTCGAGCTGATGGTGTTCCGCGACACCTACGAGTCGGCGTGGCACAAGGACTACCGCGGACTCGAGCCGGCCAACCTCTACAACATCGACTACTCGCTGCTGGGCACGGCGCGCGTGGAGCCGCTGATCAGGCGGATCCGCAACGGCATGGAGGGCGCCGGGCTGGCGGTCGAGAACTCCAAGGGGGAGTGCAACCTCGGCCAGCACGAGATCAACTTCCGCTACGCCGACGCTCTGACCGCCGCCGACGAGCACTCGATCTACAAGAACGGCGCCAAGGAGATCGCCGCCCAGGAGGGCATGGCGATCAGCTTCATGGCCAAGTTCGACGAGCGCGAGGGCAGCTCGTGCCACATCCACTTCTCGCTTTCGGACTCCGAGGGGATGGTGTTCGCGCGCGACCAGGCGCTGTTCGATCGGTTCCTGGCCGGGCAGCTGGCCGGCGTGCGCGAGCTGACGCTCCTGCTGGCGCCGAACGTCAACTCCTACAAGCGCTTCACCGAGGGGTCGTTCGCCCCGACCACCGTCGCGTGGGCGAAGGACAACCGCACGTGCTCGCTGCGTGTGGTCGGCCACGGTCCGGCGCGGCGCTTCGAGCTGCGCGCCGGCGGCTCTGACCTGAACCCGTACATGGCGCTCAGCGCGATCATCGCGGCCGGGCTGGACGGCGTCGACCGCGAGCTCGAGCTCGAGCCCGCCTACGAGGGCAACGCCTACCTGGCCACCGACAAGCCCCGGCTGCCGACCACGCTGCGAGATGCCCGCGACCTGTTCGCCACCAGCGAGGTGGCGCGCGCGGCGTTCGGTGACGAGGTCGTGGCCCACTACGTCCACGCCGCCGACATCGAGCTGGCGGCGTTCGAGTCCACGGTCACTGACTGGGAGCGAAGACGCGGATTCGAGCGGTTGTGAGACGGCGCGGCCTCGAGCAGCGATGACCCGGGTGGGGACGATCGCCTGGTGCTGACCCCGGCGTTCGAGTCGGCCACCTCGCTGGACACGGTGTTCGCTCCGGTCCACTCCCAGACGGCGTTCGAGGAGACCGTGGAGCGGCTCGGCACCGCGATCAGACTGGGGCTGCTGCCGCCGGGCACCCGCCTGCCGGCCGAGCGCGAGCTGTGCATCAAGCTCGAGATCGCCCGCTCAACCCTGCGCCAGGCCCTGGTGGCGCTGGCCCAGAGCGGCCACCTGCACGCCACCCGGGGACGCGGCGGCGGCACCTTCGTCGCCGACCCACAGCCACCCCCTCCGCCTCCCTCGCCCGAGGTCCTGGCCAACTGGCGTGGCATCTGCGACGAGCGGATGACCGTCGAGGTGGGGGTGGCCGTACTGGCGGCCGAGCGGGCCGGCCCCGCCGCGGTCGACGCGCTCGAGGAGCTGGTCGTGGGGATCGACGGGGTGCTCGATGACTTCCCCGCCTACCGCCGGCTCGACGTACGTCTGCACGTGGGGCTGGCCGAGGCCACCGGCAGTCCGCGACTGGTGACCGCGATGACCGAAACCCAGGGCGTGATGAGCGGGCTGATCTCCCTGATCGCCCATCCGCCCGAGGTCCTGGACTCCTCCAACGATTCGCACCGGCGCCTGCTGACGGCCGTCCGCCGGCGCGACGAGGCGGCGGCGGCGCGGGAGATGACCGAGCATCTGCGGGCCACCGAGCACGTGCTCGCCGGATTGCTGCCCAAGTGGACGGGGGCATAGGGATGGCCGCTGCGGTCGTCGGCCTGGCCCCGGGGACCTTGACTTTGCGCGACGGCGGGGTATGTTTGCCGCCGTTGAAGGACGGCTCATCAGACCTTTTCAACGCGAGGAGGAGGACCGGATGACGAGCGAAGCCCAGGGCCTGTCCAAGGATGAACAGAGGCTCGCCGAGCTGGGTTACAAGCAGGAGCTCAAACGAGGCTGGAGCGGCTTCTCCAACTTCGCGATCTCGTTCTCGATCATCTCGATCCTCGCGGGCTGCTTCACAACCTACGGGCAGGCGTGGATCAACGGTGGCCCGGTCGCGATCTCCATCGGCTGGCCGCTGATCAGCATCCTGATCCTCCTGGTCGCCTTCTCGATGTCAGAGCTCGCTTCGGCGATGCCGACCGCGGGCGGGATCTACTACTGGTCCTCGAAGCTCGGCGGTCCCGCCTGGGGCTGGTTCACCGGCTGGTTCAACCTGATCGGCCTGGTTGCGGTCACCGCCTCCGTCGACTACGCGGCGGCGACGTTCCTGAACTCGACGCTGTCGTTCTACGGCCTGCATTTTCTCGGGGTCAACTTCGGCACCACGAGCGTGTCATCGGCGCTGCATCACACCTTCGTCCTGTTCGTGCTGATCCTGCTGGTGCACGCGCTGATCAACATCTTCTCCTCGCACCTGGTCTCGATGCTGACTCAGGTTTCGGCCTGGTGGCACATCGTCGGAGTGATGGTGATCATCGTGATCCTGATCGCGGTCCCCAGTCACCACCAGAGCTTCAGCTTCGTGTTCGGGCATCGCATCAACCTGTCGGGCTTCAGCAGCCACATGTACTGGTTCTACGTGCTCCCGCTCGGGTTCCTGCTGACCATGTACACGATCACCGGTTACGACGCCTCGGCGCACATATCCGAGGAGACCCATGACGCCGCCGAGGCTGCGCCCAAGGGCGTGTGGCGCTCGGTGTTCTACTCGGCCGTGTTCGGCTGGATGGTGCTTCTGGCGCTGACCTTCGCCGCGACCCACGTGAAGACGATCGACGCCGCCGGGGGCACCTCGCAGTCGATCATCGAATCGGCGCTCAGCTCGGCCGCCGCCAAGGCGGTCCTGATCATCTCGACCATCGGTCAGCTCTTCTGCGGGATGGCGTGCGTCACCAGTTCCTCGCGGATGACGTTCGCGTTCTCACGCGACGGTGCCGTCCCCGGACACAACCTGTGGCGACGGCTCGGCAAGAACCGGACGCCGACGTGGGCCGTCGTGTTCGTCGCCGTGTTCGCGCTGATCATCACGATCCCCGCGTACAAGGGCAACCACGCCGGGCTTCCGGTCGCATTCCTGGCGGTCACCTCGATCTCCGTCATCGGGCTCTATATCGCCTACACGATCCCGATCTACCTGCGCTGGCGCATGGGCGCCGCCTTCGAGCCCGGGCCCTGGACGCTCGGGACCAAATACAGATGGATCAACGTGATCGCGATCGTCTGGGTGATTCTGTGCGTGATCATCTTCTGCCTCCCGTTCACCCCGGCCGCCGTACCGTTCAGCAGCACGTTCAGCTGGTCGGCGGTCAACTACGCCCCGATCGTCACGATCGCGGTGATGGTCGCCGTCACGCTGTGGTACCTGTTGTCCGCCCGGCGCACGTTCACGGGGCCGATCCGGACGATCGAGTTCGCCGACGGCGGGGCTGAGGTGATCGGCACCGCGCCGGCCGCTCCGTCGGACCTGTGATCGGCACCGAGGCTCGGACGTGACCGACACCCTGAGCGTGCTCGAGCCCGCCACCGAGGCGGTGCTCGAGGAGATTCCGCGGGCTGACGCCTCCGATGTCGACGCCGCGGTGGCCCGAGCGCGTGCCGCCTACCCGGCCTGGCGGGCGGTGTCGCCGTCTGACCGGGCGACGGTTCTGCGGCGCATCGGTGACGCGGTCGTCGAGCACCTGGAGGAGCTGGCGATGCTCGAGGCGCGCAACGCGGGCAAGCCGATCGGCGATGCGCGGGGCGAGATGGGCATGGTCGCCCAGGTGTTTCACTACTACGCCGGCGCTCCGGAGCGACTGCTCGGGGACACGATCCCGGTCAGCGGCGGTCAGGGGTTCACGGTGCGCGAGCCGCTGGGCGTGGTCGGGCTGATCGTCCCCTGGAACTTCCCGCTGACGATCGCCGCCTGGAAGCTCGGCCCGGCGCTGGCGGCCGGGAACACGGTCGTGCTCAAGCCGGCGGAGCTCACCCCGTTGTCTGCGCTGCGGTTCGCCGAGATCGCGCGGGCGGCGGGCCTGCCCGAGGGCGTGCTCAACGTCGTCGTCGGCCCCGGGTCGGTGTGCGGCGCGCGGCTGGTCGAGCATCCCGACGTCGCCAAGATCGCCTTCACCGGCTCGACCGAGGTCGGGCGCTCGATCGCCGCCGGGGCCGCGGCGACGATCAAGCGGGTGACGCTCGAGCTCGGCGGCAAGTCACCCAACCTGGTGTTCGCCGACGCCGACCTCGAGGCGGCCGCGGCGGCCGCCCCCGGCGCTGTGTTCGGGAACGCCGGCCAGGACTGCTGCGCGCGGTCGCGGATCCTGGTGCAGTCCTCGGTGCTCGACCGCTTCATGGGGCTGCTGGAGGGGGCGGTGACGTCGATCCGGGTCGGGGACCCGCTGTCGGAGGACACCGACATGGGGCCGCTGATCTCCGCCGGGCAGCGCTCGACGGTGAGCTCGTTCGTGGAGCCAGGAGCGCCTGTGGCCGTCCAGGGCAGCGCGCCCGATGGCCCCGGCTACTGGTTCCCGCCCACCGTCCTGTGCCCGGTGGACCCGAATGCCCGCGCGGCGCGCGAGGAGATCTTCGGGCCCGTGGCAGTGGTGATCCCCTTCGACGACGAGGCGGAGGCCGTCCGACTGGCCAACGACACCATCTACGGCCTGTCAGGCTCGATCTGGACCGGCGACGGCGGCCGCGCGCTCCGGGTCGCCCGAGCGCTCGAGGTGGGTGTGCTGTCGATCAACTCCAACACCTCGGTCCGGGTGTCGACGCCGTTCGGGGGCTTCAAGCAGTCCGGGTACGGCCGGGAGCTGGGGCCGCACGCGCTCGACGCCTACACCGAGGTGAAGTCGATCTTCTACGCCACCTGACGCGCTTGGAGTCGCCGGCAGGTCCGGCGCCGCGCTCTCGACCGCCGCCGCCCAGGCCCCCTTCCTCGGGAAGGATCGACATTGTGTGCGAATAGCGCACCTTTTATCGATCACTCCCGGCACGAACCGCCCGGTTTGGTCCCCAGGAAGGCTCCGCGGCGTCCTTCAGCCCCCAGCGGGGATGGCGAAGTGGCGCTGGAGCTCGTTGGCGTAGACGCGGCCGGTGGCGCGGCCGTCGCCGCCCAGCCAGTCGGTGAACGCGATCCGTCCCAGCGGAGCGTGGTGGGAGACCAGCAGGCCGGCGGTCAGCCCGCGGATCTCATCGCCCGTGAGCACGACGTCGCGGACGAGCAGGCCGAGCGCGCGGGCCGCGGCCGCCATCGCCGGCGCCGGGACCTTCAGGATCGGCGCTCGAGAGCCGACCGCGCTCCGGATCGCGTCGACCAGCTCCTCGAAGGACATCGTCTCGGGTCCGGCGGCGTCCAGGATCACGTCGCCGTCGGCGCCCGCGGCCCGTTCGCAGATCTCCGCGAGATCGTCGATGTGCACGGGCTGGACGGGGTAGCGACCGTTTCCGGGCAGCGCGAACACGGGCATCCGCCGCAGGATCCAGGCGATGTTGTTGGTGAGAACGTCGCGCTCGCCCCCGAAGATCCACGTCGGCCGGACGATCGAGTACGGAACCCCGGCCTCGGCCAGCCCCCGCTCGACGAGCGCCTTGCCGCGGTAGTAGGGCAGCGTCGACTCGATCGACGGGTTGGCGATGCTCAGGTGCACGACCCGCGCCACGCCCGCACGCCGGGCCGCCTGGAAGAGCATCCGGGAATTGGCGACCGCATTCTGAAACGTGGTGGCGCCGCGGTCAAAGCGGACCCAGTAGGTGTTGTAGAGCGTCTGCACCCCCTCGAGGCTGCGCGCCAGCGCCACCGGGTCATCGAAGCGGTACCGGGACGCGCTGACGCGCGGGCGCAGTGGATGCGCGCGATCCGGGTGGAAGGTGAGCGTTCTGACCTCCCGCCCGGCCTCGAGCAACCGCTCGGCCAGGCGCGCGCCCGAGTAGCTGAACGCACCGGTGACCAGGTCGGTGCCGGTCGCGCCGGTGGCGGCGTCCGTGCCCGTCGCGCCGGTTACGACGTCCGTGCCCGTGGCGCCGGCGGTCACGACGCCACCGCCGGCTGCGACGCGAGCAGCAGGCCTGCGAGCGGCGCGCAGCGGACGCCAAGGTCCAGCAGCGACTCCGCGCGGCTGCGGTCGCCGTCCAGGTGGCTGAGCATGTCGATGCCCAGGTACAGCGCGATGATCGCGAACGCGAGGTCTCGCGGCGGGACCACAACTTCCAGCGCCGACCCCGCCAGCAGCAGCTCGATCTTGCGCTGGACCATGTCGATCCAGGGCTGCATCCGGGCCACCACCTCGGGCCCGAGCTCCGGGTCAGAGACGCCGCCGGCGACCATCTCACCCAGGACCGTGACGTAGCCGTTCTCCAGGTCCTCCGCGTAGATCTCGCGAGCCAGGGCCGCCAGCTCGGGCACGGTGCGTGCCCGTTCGAAGGTGTCTCGATAGGCCTCGAGACGTCTCTCGCTGACCACATCGAGGGCCGCCAGCAACAGCTTCTGGACGCTGCCGAAGTGGTAGAAGATCAACGCCTGGTTGAACCCTCCGGTCCGCGCAATCTCGCGCGCGCTGGCGCCGGCGAACCCGTGGGACTTGAGCGTCTGAAGCGCCGCTTCGGCGATCTTCGCTTTGGTGCCCGCGAGCGCGGTGTCCGACTCCATGCCATGATTTTAGCACTCGCTCAAAGCACTCGCTCAACTCCCGGGCGGCGGAGGGTCTGGAACGACCCAAGGCCGGCCGCCCCGAGACCCCCCGGAACGACCGAGGCCGGCCGCCCCGAGATCCCTCGGGACGACCGGCCGGTACCGCGTTCAGCCGATCAGGTGATCAGGGGGTGAAGCCCGTGGACCCGATCCGGCTGAGGTAGTTGGTCGCGGTGGTCATCGACTCCGCGGAGCCGCCGGCGATCGCGTCCGCCGTGCCCCCGGTGATGCTGTTGCTCTCACCGCCGAGGATCGACGAGCCGAGCTTGGTGTCCTGGTTGCCGATGCCGCCCACGATCGACATGAACGAGTCGCCGAACTGGTTGCAGCTGGGTTGGATCCCCACATTCCCGGTGCCCGCCAGGTTCGAGCACCCGCCGAGGATGGAGGCCTCGTCGACGGTGGCGGTGTTGTAGTAGCCACCCGCGATCGAAGCCACCTCGCCGGTGGCGGTGTTGTTCGCACCGCCGGAGATCGAGCTCTCGTTGTTGCCCGAGGTGTTGGTGTAGCCGCCGCTGACCGAGGAGCCGGTCCCGTCAGAGGAGTTGTCCAAACCGCCCGAGACGGTTGAGATCGGCCCGTGGGCGTAGTTGTGCTGGCCGCCGCTCACCGTCGCGACCGCCCCATCGGCGTGGCTGTTGGAGCCACCGAGGATCGACTCGTCGGTGCCGTTACAAGCTCCGGTGGGCACGGTGCCGGGACCGTCGAGATTGTCGCAGCCGCCACTGACGCTGGCGTACAGGTCGTTGGCCAGGTTCGACTGCCCTCCCGTCACCGACGAATAGTTCTTGGCGGCGGTGTTGTGCGCGCCACCGATCGCCGTCGCCTCGGTGCCCGAGGCCGTGTTGCCGACGCCAGCAGTCAGAGCTGCCACACCCTTGGCGAGGTTCGAGGCTCCGAACGATGCCGCATAGGCGCCGCTGACCTGGTTGCCGTCGCCGCCGACCAACTCCCCGTAACCGGTCCACCCGCCAGCGGATCCCACTACCAGGTCATTGGATCCCGTTCGCGCACTACTGCTCGGGTTCTCGGCGTAGCCGACGACCAGGTTGCCCTCGCCGTTGGGGGTCGCGCTGGTAGTCCCTGATCCGGAGACGACCTGCAGGTTGACGCTCGAGAACTCGACAGTCGGCTTACCGCCGATCCCCGATGCGACGTACGTCGGAGCCAGCACCACGGTCGTCCCCGCACCGCACGACGGCGCCGCACCGGTACCCCCGGAGACGACAGCCCCGCCCGCCGCCGCGGGGATGCATTCCCACCCGGGCGTGACCGCGGCAAATGCGCTGGTGATTCCGGGCCCCAACAGGCAAGTCGCCGCCACGGCGACGACTCCAGTGATCCGTCGACTTCGAGACATATTCAACGTCCTTTCCGGTTCGAGCCGCCGGCTGGACGAGTCGTCCCCGGTCCCGGCCCCTGTTCGCAAGTATGGGTTGCATACTGCGCGCCCGGACCAAAGACGCACCAAAACACCGCCAAACGCCCCAACGGCTGGGCCGTCTCGACACCGGCGACGTCGAGACGGCCCTGAGCAGGTGTCTCAGATCTCGCCCAGCAGGCCCACGAGTGCGCCGAGGAGATTCGTCGACGCGCCCGTCTGCTTGTAGGTGGTCCCGTTGCTGGTCATCGCGATCCGCAGCCAGACCGTTCCGTCCACGGTCACCCACGGCTCGAGGGGGTCCCTGACCGCGGTCGAGATGTTCGCCCACATCGACTCCGCTCCGCCGTAGGAGCTGATGTGGTAGCAGCCCTCGGTGATCTTCGTGACGGACACGAACGGACTTGCCCACCAAGCAATGCTGGTCGACACGTGCGGCCCACCCGGGCACGAGCCGCTGCCGCCGGTGCCGCCGTTGTCGCAGATCGTCCCGGTCATCGTGGCCGACATCGGCGCGCTGCTCCAGCCCACGCCCTCGGGGTGGCAGACCGTGCTCGCCTGAGGGGTCGCCGCCTGCGCCGGGGCGCTGATCGCCGCGGCACACAGCGCCGCGGTGATGAAGGAACCACAACCTGTGATGAATGTATTGCGCATCGCCGATCTCCTTTGTCGGTGTGTGTTTTCAGCGATGCCGCCAACCTACGCTCGGCCTCCGGCTATGTCGTTCGCTGCCGCGACACCCGTTGTGTCACGTTCGCGACAGAGCGATAACAGCCGCATAACGGCGTTACCGCCCGGTTACACGTGGCGCTGTACAACCACAGCCCGAGCCAATCGAACGGAGTCGAGGAGGTGCATGACGCATGAGTGCCGGCCGAACGCCCAGCCACCATCGCGGCGGTGCGTCGATGCTGCTCGTCGCCGTGGGCTGCGCGGTGACGCTCTGCGCCTGCGGGTCCTCCGGCCAGGCGAGCCAGACCACCGGATCGGCAGACAACGCCGCGGCGCTGCGCTTTGCCGACTGCATGCGCTCGAACGGCGTACCGGACTTTCCCGACCCGCTCCAGGGCGGCGGATTCCAACGCATCTCCGGCCTGGACAAGAACTCACCCGCCTTGCAGGCCGCGCAAAAGGCGTGCGCGAAGCTTGCGCCGGGTAGCGGCCCGCCGCGTGCTCTGTCAGAGAGCCAGAAGCTCGCGGCGCTCGCATTCGCCAAGTGCATGCGCAGCCACGGCATGCCCAACTTCCCCGACCCGACACTCTCCCGCTCTCCGACCGGGCTGGCGCTCTACCTCCAGGGCATGATGTTCCCGGTGGGAGCCGGACTCAATCCGGGCTCTCCGGCATTCCAACGGTCGATGGCCACGTGCGGACTGCGGCCCCTAGGTCGGACTGCGGTGGGCGGCTAAGCCGCGATCAGTCCGCCGCCCCCGCCGTGGCGGGCCGCACCGGGAGCGAGGGCTCCACGCGCAGCAGCCGGGCGGGCCGCTCGGGAAGCCACCAGTTCCAGCGCCCGAACAGCGACACCACCGCAGGCACGAGCAGCGCCCGGATCACCGTGGCGTCGAGCATGATCCCAGCGGCCAGCCCGGTGGCGAACACCTTCACATCGGTGTCGGGGCCCGACGCCATCGATACGAACGCCAGGAACAGGATCAGAGCAGCGCTGGTCACCAGCCGTCCGGTGCGCCCGATGCCGCGAACGACCGCGACGTCAGTGGACCCGCTCTTGTCGTACTCCTCGCGCATGCGCGAGAGGATGAACACCTCGTAGTCCATCGAGAGTCCGAACAGGAACGCGAACACCATCAGCGGGATCCAGGCGCTGACCGAGTGCGTGGCGGCGATCCCCCACAGGATGTTGGAGCCGTGCCCCTCCTGCCACACCAGGGTGATCACGCCCCAGGCGGCGGCGACGCTGATCACGTTGAGCAGCACTGCCTTGAGCGGGAGCAGCAGCGAGCGGAAGGCCCGTGCCAGCAGCAGGAACGTGAGCACGGCGATCAGCGCGATCATCACCGGGAAGCTGCCGTAGATGGCGTTGACGAAGTCCTGGTTCTCGGCGCCGATTCCGCCCACGCGCACCCCGGCTCCGAGCCCGTGCGCCGCGCGTCGAACCGCGTCGATCGTGTGCTGGCCAATCGTCGTCGAGGCGTCGGCCGCGGTGAAGGCATCGACCACCGCCGTCCCATCACGGCGCCACTGGGCGCCCGCGGGGGCCACCGCCCCGTGCACGCCCGGGACCGCTGCCGTCACATCGGCGACCTTCCTGGCCGCCGAGGCGGGCGACAGCATCTCGACCGGGGTCAGCGCCCCCGACCCGATGCCGGCGTGCTCCAGCGCCTGCAGGCCGACCCGGGCGTCGCCCTGCTTGCTGAGCGTGTCGACGTTGGCCTGGCCGGGCTTGAGGCCGGTGGCGGCGATCAGCAGCGCCACGAGCACCACCGCCGCGCCCGCCGCGGCGAACCAGCGCCGGCGAACCACCAGCTGCGCCCAGCGCGTCCAGGAGCGGCTGGCCTGGTCGTCGCTGCGCACGTGCGGCCAGTCCAGCCGGTTACCGGCCTTCACGAGCACAATCGGCAGGAGGGTGGTCGCGACGATCACGCTCACCAGCGGGATCAGCATCCCGGCGTAGCCGATCGAGCGCAGGAACGGCAGCGGCAGCACGATCATCGCCAGTAGTCCGATCGCGACCGTGGTTCCGCTGAGGACAACGGCCCGCCCCGCGGTCGCCATCGCGCGCACCACGGCCTCGTCGCCGTCGTGGCCGTGTGCGCGCTCCTCGCGCCAGCGCACCACGACCAGCAGCGAGTAGTCGATCGCGACGCCGAGGCCGATCAGGGCCACCAGGAACTCGACGATCATCGACACGCTGGTCACCGTCGTCACGCCCCACAGCACCAGGAACGTGGTCATGATCGAGACGATCGCCATCAGCATCGGCACGAAGGCCAGCAGTGACGCGAACACGAACGCGAGGACGACGAGCGCGCCCAGGCCGCCCAGCACAGACTCGAGCAGCACTCCGGGACCGTTGCCGCCGCCGGTCTGGTTCTGCAGCGCGTCGATCCCGGTGACGTGGACCGGGGCTCCGGCGATCGTGTCGCCGGCGAGCGCGGCGATCGCCTTCTTGGCCGCCCTGGTGTTGTTCCCGAAGGACTCGTTGTCAGGCGGCGCGTACGCGAGCGCGAAGGTGGTGCGGCCGTCGGCGGAGACGAAGGCGCGACTGCCCGTCGAGGCGAACGACGCCGTGCGCACCCCAGGGATCGCCGCCCGCAGCTTGGCCTCGACCTGCATCAGGCCGGCCCGCACCGACGGCGAGGCCACCGAGGTGCCGGCCGGGAGCGTCACCACCGGGACGATCGGAGCGTTGCGCCCTCCCTGGTGATAGAGCCTCGCGATCGCGGAGTTGGTCTCATAACCCTCACGACCCGGGACGCTGAACTCCTTGCTGAAGGACTTCGTCGACTGCCCCACGGTCGCGATCCCGACTACGGTGACGAGGACCCAGAAGGTGGTGACGATTCGCTTGTGCGCGAGAACCCAACGCGTGACGGCGGTCATCATGGCGGTTCAGACTCCCCTTTTGCGCCGATTGGTGCGTGCAGCGCATCATTTGTAGCACAAACAATTAGGCGCGCAATATAAAATTTCGCTTCACGGTGCCGGCCCGCCCTTCATCCGCCCCCGGGCTGCACCCCGCCCTGGTCCGCAACACCGGCTATCTCATGAGCCGTCTGGGCGTGTACGCGCAACGTCAGTTCAGCGACCGGCTCGAGACCGTGGGGCTGACCCCGCGGATGTGGGGCGCGCTGAACGTGATGACGCACGAAGGCGCGCTGAGCCAGCAGGAGCTGGGACGCCGGATCGGCATGGACCCGAGCACGATGGTGTCGACGATCGACGAGCTCGAGCGCCAGGGGCTCGTCGAGCGCCACCCGCACCCCAGCGACCGCCGCGCCCACGCCCTGCACGTCACCGACAAGGGGCGTGCGACGTTGCAGCGGGGCCGGCGGCTTGCCGGTCAGGCGCAGGACGAGCTGCTGGCACCGTTGAGCGCCGAGGAGCGCGACGTCCTGCACGAGCTCCTGCTGCGGTTGGCGCAGGCCGCCGGTCAGACCGGGCCGCCAACGCACTGACCCGCGCCGGGCTCGACGTGGTCAGGCCGCAGTCGCCGGGGCTCCGGCGGCGCGCGGAGCACGGGCCGCAGCCGAGTCCACGGCCCGCGGCGGGTCCGCCGCCAGCGCCACTCCGACGGCGAGCAGCGCCCACGTCATCGGGTCCTCGAGGAAGTCGGCATAGAACATCGTGTGGAACACGAGCGCCACGAACGCCGCCGCCAGCGCGCTTCGCACCGGGTCACCGCGCGCCCGGCGCAGCAGGCATACGAACGCCGCCACGAGGAGCGCGAGGTAGGCCAGCTCGCCGATCAGGCCCTGCTCAGCGGCGACCGTGATGGGGATCGTGTGCGAGTCCGACAGGGCCGTAAAAGTGGCGCGGTTGTGCCGCTTGTACTCGGTCGAGAACGAGCCCGAGCCATATCCCCAACCCGGCCGGTCGGCGAACAGCGACAGCCCGCCGCTGACCAGGCCCCCGCGCCCCGACGAGGCACCGTTCAGGCCCTGGTTGAAGCCGAACGTGGTCGGCGACAGCGCCACCACCGCGGCTCCCAGCGCGACCACCCCGGCCGCCACCACCAGCGCCCGCGAGGGCTTCCAGCGAAGCGCCGCCAGCACCCCCAGGCCAAGCAGCAGGGCCCCGAGGCTCGAGCGCGACAGGGTCGGCAGCAGCCCCGCCCACAGCACCGCCAGCACCACGGTGACCGTCACCTGCTCGCGCTGCGGACGCTCGTAGATCAGCATCACGGCCAGCAGCACCATCACCAGCGCCAAGAAGCGTCCGAAGATGTTGGGATCCAAGAACACCGAGTTGACCGTGAAGTAGGTGTGCAGGCCGTTGGCCACGACGAGCCGGGGGTTGAGGATGATCGTCTTGGTCGCGTACTCGACAAAGCCGATCCCCGAGAAGATCACCGCCAGGACCGCGAGCAACTGCACGCAACGGCGGATCAGCGGGGGCGTCCAGCGCAGGTCGCGCAACAGGCGGTAGAGCAGCGTGAACGGCACGTAGAAGAAGACCATCTGCTGCAGCGCCGTCTGGAAGTCGGGGGAGTAGGTCGCCTGGATCCCATACAGGACCACGTACAGCGCCAGCAACCGCTCGACCCACACCGACCAGCCCCCGGACTGATCGCGCCCCTCCACGTATTCCGGCTGCCACGGCCGGCGTGACGCGTCGCGCAGCACCGGGACGATCCACGCCAGCGACCCCGCCGCGACCACCAGGTACAGGGGCACGAGCAGGTTAGAGGCCTTCGAGCCGGCCTGGATGGGGATCCGGAACGGCAGCGCCAGCAACGCCAAAGGGCCGATCACTGCCGGCCGCCGTGCCACGCCGGCGGCGGCGACACCCAGCACCGCGAGCCCCACCACCGCGCCCACCAGCGCCACCAATGGATGGCTGTGAACCAGGTGCAGCTTCGACGAGTTCCAGATGTCGGCCAGCAGCAGGACCGGAGTGAGCACCAGCGCCCCCACCATCGCCAGTGCTCGCGCGCGCCGGTGGGGAGCCACCAGCACGAGCGCGGCGAGCGCGCCGACGACCACCACCCCAAGCTTGGGCAGCGGCCCGGAGATGGCGGCGAAGGCGATCACGCGCAGATCATCCTCTACCCTCTGGCGTCATGCCCTCCGCGAAGCTCGCGCTGGCCGCCGGGCTGGCCGCAGTCTCGCTCGCCGCGTGTGGGACGACGGCCAAGCCCGAGGCCGGCACCCTGAAAGCAGCCCGCATCACGCACAAGGGGATCGACAATCCCCGCCTCACGCACCTGCACTGCCTGCAGCAGGATCACATCGCGGCCACCCCGATCACGGTCACGGGCCTTCCCGGGATCCAGGTGGGCAGCTACCCGCAGGGTCCGCGGATCGTATTCGAGCAGACGCCGGGCATCGCCCAGGGCGTGCAGATCCAGGGCACCGAGCAGTCCGCTGAGGTCATCGGCAGCGCCCTGCTGTATCCCGACGCGGGCACTGACGGGCTGTTGCAGAAGGTCGAGGACTGCGTCGCGGAAGGGGTGCAGGGGTAGGACGTTTGGCGCTGTCCGTTGTGCTCGCCGTGGCCGGCCTGACCGGCATGGTGGCGAGCTCTCATCAGCGCTCCGGCGGCGCCGGCGCGCCCGGCCTGACCAGCGCCGAGCAGAGGATCCCCCTACCCCGCTCGACCGCGAAGCTGCTGGGCCAGCGGATCATGGTGGGGATGAGCGGAACCAGGCCCAGCGCCACCTTGCTGCGCAGTCTCCGCCGAGGCGAGGTGGGCGCCGTGATCCTGTTTGCGTCCAACGTGACCTCCCGCAGGCAGTCAGATGGACTGACCAACCAGCTGCAACGGGCGGCGCGCGCCGGCGGCAACCCCGGGCTGCTGATCGCCACCGACCAGGAGGGCGGCGAGGTCAAGCGCCTGCCGAACGGGCCACCCTTTTTGTCTCCGCCCCAGATGGTGGCCACGCATCAGGTGTCCACGGCCACCGGCGAGGGGCGGGCCACGGGGGTCTACCTGAAGCGCTGGGGGATCAACATGGACCTCGCGCCGGTGGCCGACGTTCCCACCTTCGGCGGCGCCTTCATCGAGCGCCAGGGGCGGGCGTTCTCGTTCTCCGCGCCCACCGTGGCGAGCTACGCCACCGCCTTCGCTGAAGGCCTGCAGGCGGGCGGCGTGGCGGCCACGGGCAAGCACTTCCCGGGACTCGGCTCCGCGGCCGTCAGCACCGACCTCGAGCGTGAGGAGCTGACTCCCACGCTGGCCCAGCGGCACGCGGCGCTGGTGCCCTACCGGCAGTTGATCGGCGGTGGCGTCGACGCCGTGATGCTGGCAGTGGCGGGATTTCCGGCCTATGACCACACGGGCGCGGCCGCCGCCCTGTCGAAGCCGATCATCGACGGCGTGCTCCGCGGGCGGCTGCACTTCGGCGGCGTCACGATCACCGACGCGCTCGGCTCCACGTCCGGCCACGACGAGCGCACGGCCGGTGTGCTGGCGGCCGCGGCGGGCTCCGACATGCTGCTGTTCACCGATAGCGCGCCCGGCGAGCTCGGCGCACTACAGACGGCGCTTCGCCACGGGACGATCACACGCGCGAATGCCGGCAGCTCCTATCGGAGGATCGTGGCGCTCAAGCACGCCCTCGGAGCCGGGTGACCCCGGGGGCCGACCGGCGTTCTACAATTCCAGCCGCGCTGTCCGCTCTCGCGCGGCTCTGCTCGGCCTACATGCCGGCGAGCCCGCAGCTCGCCGGCCTCGCCCAGCACCATCAAGACTCGCCGGGCCGATCCGGCCCCGCAGCACTTCAGACCGTGTCCCGACGACCGCTCGCTCACCTGCTCTCTGCCTCGACCACGGACTTCCCGGCCGCTGCGGCTCCGGCTGAGCGTGCACCCGCGTCGGCGCGCGACCGAGCGTGGTGGCAGCTGACCGCCAAGCAGTTCTACGGCGGGCTGATCGCGGTCTCGTTGATCATCGGGATCGTCTCACTGCTGGTCCCGTCGACCCCCAGCTACGACCCGTGGGCGTGGCTCGTGTGGGGGCGCGAGATCATCCACATCAACCTGCAGACCACGGGCGGCCCGACCTGGAAGCCGCTGCCCGTGATCTTCACCACGATCTTCGCGTTGTTCGGCAAGGCCCAGCCGGACCTGTGGTTGGTGGTGGCACGGGCCGGGGCGTTCGCCGCCGTGGTGATGGTCTTCCGCCTGTCGTTCCGTCTGACACGGGCAGTCGGGTCCTACTTCACCGCTGCCGATGAGGCCGCCGACCAGGTTCTCAGCTGGCTTCCCGCGCTGCTGGCCGGAGGTATCGCCGCACTCGGACTGGCCTTCTCGGGTGGCTACCTCTCCTCCAACACGCTTGGCTACTCCGAGGGACTCACCGCCGCCGCGATCCTGATCGCGGTCGAGCGTCACCTCGACGGCAAGCATCGACAGGCGTTTGTCGTGGCTTTTATCGGCGCGCTGGATCGACCGGAGATGTGGCTGTTTTGGGGACCCTATGGCCTCTACCTGTGGTTCAAGGATCCCGAGGCGCGCAAGCTGATCATCGGCCTGTTCGTGGCGATCCCGATTCTGTGGTTCGCACCCGAGTACTGGGGATCAGGTCATTTTTTGCGCGGCGCCACCCGTGCCCAGCACGTGCGATCCAACAGTCTCGCGCTCGCCAAGTGCCCGTTCTGCAGCGAACTGACCCAAGCCGCGTGGCCAACCGTGCTCCTGCGCATCAAGGCTGCCGCGATCGTGCTCGTGGGCGCCGTCGCGGTGCTGATGTGGCGCGGGCGCCGCGCGCCGCGGGAGTTCTTTGCGAACCCGCAAACGCGAGCCCAGTCGGCGGCGGCCGCCGCGGGCGTGCTCGGGCTGGCGTGGTTCGTGGTGATCGCGGTGATGACCCAGGCCGGATTCTCAGGCAACAACCGCTACCTGGTGTTCGGATCGGCGCTGATCGAGATCTGTGGCGCGGTCGCGTGGGGCTGGGCCGCGCAGGAGTTCGGCAACCTGATCGCGGCGGCTTTGCGCCGCGGGCGGGCGGCTGCCTCGCGCGCGCTGACGTGGGGCGCAGGTCTGACCGGGGTGGGACTGGTCGGACTGACGTTTTTGTTTGTGCCCTCGTGGATCGGAGGCAACCTGATCGACATCCCGGTCACCCACCGTTCAATCGTCTATCAGGCGAGCTTGCGCACGGGCGTGACCGACATCGTCAACCGATACGGCGGCGCGAACAAGCTGCTGCGCTGCGGGTCGGTGATGACCGAGGGTTTCCAGGTGCCGATGGTGGCCTGGACGCTTGACGTCCACACGCTCGCCGTGCAGGCGCCACCCCCCGCGGGCACGCAGCCGGGGGCGACCGCGCCCAACGTGATCCTGCAGACGCGAGCGTCGCGCAACCTCGCCCTGCTGCCCTACCTTTCCCAATGGCCCACCGTTCACTATCACTACTTCGGCCGTAGTGGACCGTTCAGACTCTTCACCCACTGCCGCGGGTAGTCTCGGAAACGTGATGATCGTCTCCAGTCGGCGCTGATGGCCACCGTCACCGCACCGAAGCCGGGCGTCGGCGTCCCCGATCCCGATCGATCGCAGCCCGCTCTCCGCATTCCGGCGTGGGTGGAGCGCATCCCCACTTGGCTGTGGGTGACCGGCGGCCTGATCGTCCTGATGGCGATCTCGACGCTGCTGCGCTCGCGCTACCTGAGCGGCCAGTACTGGATGGATGAGGCGATCACCACCGGCATCTCGCTGCACCCCCTGAGCCAGATCCCCGGCGTGCTGCGTCACGACGGCAACCCGCCGCTCTACTACATGACGCTGCACGTGTGGATGAGCCTGTTCGGCTCGTCAGAGACCGCCACGCACTCGCTGTCGCTGGTGTTCGGGATCCTCACGATCCCGGCCGGAGGTTGGGCGGCCTGGAGCCTGTTCGGCCGCCGCGCCGGGATCATGGCCGCGATCCTGTTCGCGTTCAACGCCTGGCTGACGGCGTATGCCCAGGAGACCCGGATGTACGAGCTGATGGGGCTGCTGGGGGTGCTGGCCACGGCCGGCTTCATCCACGGCTTCGTCTACCGCCGGCGCCGGTACCTGGTCCTGTTCGCCGCGATGCTGACGCTGATGCTCTACACGCACTCGTGGGGCACGTTCTTCTTCGCCGGGTCGGCGATCTCGCTGATCCCGACGTTCATGGCCTCAGACGACCGCCGTGGCCTCGCGCGCGATGCGCTGATGGCGTTCGTAGGCGCCGGGATCCTGTATCTGCCGTGGGTCCCCACGCTTCTGTACGAGATAGCCCACACAGCCGCGCCATGGGACTCCTCGCCGCGGTTCGGGGCGCCGGTGCAGATCTCCCGCGACCTGCTCGGCGGCGACCGGATCACGATGGTGCTGGTCCTGGCCACCGTGATCGGCCTCGGCTCGCTGTTCACTCGCGCGCATCGCCGCACCCGCGAGTGGACCACGCTGCTGACGCTGATCCTGCTTCCGATCGCGACGCTCGGCCTGGCCTGGGTGTCGTCCCAGGTGACGCCGGCGTGGGCCTCTCGCTACTTCGCGCCGGTCCTCGGCGCGCTGTTGCTACTGACGGCCTGGGGCTGTGCGCGGGCGCGGCTGGTGGGGATCATCGCAATCGCGGCCGCGGTCGCGTTCCTGGCCAAGCCGTCCACTTTCACACCGCAGTACAAGAGCGACATGCGCGACGTCGCCGCCGAGATGGGGCCGCAACTTCATCGCGGCGATCTGGTGGTGGTCGGGCAGCCCGAGCAGACGCCGCTGGCCTGGTACTACCTCCCGGCCGGACTGCGGTTCTCGAACACCGCCGGCGCCGTCACGGACCCCTCCTACATGAACTGGGTCGACGCGCTGCAGCGCCTCAAGCACACCAACCCGCAGTCCGCGCTGGCCTCGCTGGTTGGCGGCATGAAGCCGGGACAGCAGCTTCTGTTCGTGCGTCCACTGACCGAGGGCGCCCAGAACTGGGAGGCGCCATGGACGCAGCTCGTTCGCCGGCGCTCGGCCCAGTGGGGTCAGGTGCTGACCGACGACGTGGCCGCGGGAAAGCTGAAGCCTGTCGCCACCGCTCCGCACCACTACCGCGACGCGTGCTGCGTCGCCGACAGCGCGGTGCTCTACCAGAAGGCGTCCTAAGCGCCGGCGGGCCCGATTCGGCCCCCCGGCGCGCTCGCCCGCTCGCCCGCTTGCCCGCTTGCCCGCTTGCCAATGACCACCGTGACCCCCAGACGCCCGCTCACTTCGCTGCTCGAGATCCCCGCGATCCGCGAGGTCCACGCCCCGGACCGCTTCAACCGCCTCCCGCGCCGCGTCAGCACCGCGGCAGTCCTGCTGGTGCTGGTCGCCATCTCGGCGTTCATCCGCACTCGCACCCTCAGTGGCGAGCTGTGGTTCAACGAGGCGCTGGCCACCGGCATCGCCTCGCACTCGCTGAGCGCTCTGCCGGGCGTGCTGCGTGACGCCGGATCCTCCCCGCTCTACTACCTGGTGCTGCATTTCTGGATTGACCTCTTCGGCGCCGGAGAGACCGCGACTCACCTGCTCTCGCTGCTGTGCGGCCTGATCAGCATCCCCGCGGGGATGTGGGCCGGCTGGAGCCTGTTCGGGCGTCGGGCCGGGATCTTCGCGGCGGTGCTGTTCGCCTTCAACGCGTTCCTCACCAAGTACGCGCAGGAAACCCAGCCGTACGAGCTGATGGTCCTGCTCGGACTGTTCGCCACCGCCGGCTTCCTGCACGCCTTCGTGTACCGCCGCCGGCGCTACCTGTGGATGTTCGGTGTCGCGCTCGAGCTGATGCTCTACACGCAGGGAACCGCCTTTGCTCTGTGGGTCGGCTTCGCCGTGGCGCTGGTGCTCGTGTACCGGCTGGCACCGCCCGATGTGCGCTCCGGTGTGCTGCGGGACGCCGCGATCTCATTCGCTGCGGTGGCGGTCGTGTACCTGCCGTGGCTGCCGACCACGATCAGTCAGATCGTGCACGCGACTTCCCCCTGGCGCTACACACCGCTGCTCGGCGCCAGCGTGCCGGGTGACCTGCTCGGCGGCCAGCGGGTGAACGTGACGCTGCTCGTGGCCGCGGCGGTCGGGGCCGCGCCGCTGTTCGCCCGCGCCCGGCGCCGCACGCCCGAGGCGCTGGCGCTGTGGTCACTGGTCGCCGCGCCGGGGGTTATGTTGGCCCTGTTCCGGGTCTCGACGCTGGTCACCACCGGCTGGGCTTCCCGGTATATGGCGCCGGCGGTGGCCCCGTTGGTGTTGCTGGCCGCGCTCACATGCGCGCGCGCACGAATCGTGGGAGTGGCGGCGATCGTGCTGTGTGTCGCCTTCCTGGCCAACCCCAAGTCGTTCGCGCCGTCCTACAAGAGCGACATGCGTGACATCGCCGGCGAGCTGGGGCCGATGCTCAGAACGGGCGACCTCGTGGTGTCCGCTCAGCCGGAGCAGACCGCGCTGGCCTGGTACTACCTCCCGTCCGGATTACGCTACGCCAGCACCGTCGGCGTGATGAAGGACCCCTCGTACATGAACTGGACCGGGGCCATGGGCCGCCTGCGCTCGATCAACTCCGGGGTCACGGTTGCGGCCCTGGTTGCTACTCTCAAGCCCGGCCAGCAGCTTCTCTACGTGCGCCCGTTGACGGAGGGTGCCAAGAACTGGGACTCGCCGTGGACGCAGCTCGTGCGTAGGCGATCCGCCCAGTGGGGTCAGATCCTGACCGGCGACGTCGCCGCGGGGACGCTGAGGCCGGTCGCGTCGGCGCCCCACAACTACCGCGGCGCCTGCTGCGTGGCCGACAGCGCGACGCTCTACCAGAAGGCCTCCTAGAGAACTATGCCCGAGACGAAACCCGCAGCCCCCCTCACGGGGAAGAACGAGATCACGCCCGAACATCCCGTCGTCGTGCTCGGTGCCGGCCCGGCCGGCCTGACCGCCGGCTACCTTCTGGCCAAGCAGGGAAAGCCGGTGATCGTGCTCGAGTCGACCGAGTACGTGGGCGGCATCGCCCGGACGCAGATCCGCGACGGGTATCGCTTCGACCTCGGCGGGCACCGCTTCTTCACCAAGGTCAAGGAGGTCGACGACCTCTGGCACGAGATCATGAAGGAGGAGTTCCTCAAGCGCCCGCGCCAGAGCCGGATCTACTGGAACGACAAGTTCCTCGAGTATCCGCTGCAGGGGGTCGACGTGATCAAGAAGCTCGGCCCGGTCGAGCTGACCCGGTGCCTGATCTCGTACATGTGGGCGGCGCTCAAGCCCAAGGGCCGCGAGGAGTCCTTCGAGCAGTGGGTCTCCAACCGCTTCGGCAAGCGTCTTTACAACCACTTCTTCAAGACCTACACCGAGAAGCTGTGGGGAGTGTCCGCGGACGAAATCCGCGCCGAGTGGGCCGCCCAGCGCATCAAGGGCCTGTCCTTCTTCAGCGCCGCCAAGTCGGCCTTCTTCGGCAACGACGGCAACAAGATCAAGTCGCTGATCTCCGAGTTCAACTACCCCCGCTTCGGGCCCGGCCAGATGTGGGAGCAGATGACCGCCGACATTCGCGAGCACGGCGGCGAGGTGCGCCTCAACGCGCCCGTGACCAAGCTCGTGGTCGACGGCGGGCGGGTCACCGAGGTGATCGCGGGGGGCGAGACGCTGACCCCGTCGCACGTGATCTCCTCCCTGCCACTGCGCAGCACCGTCGGGATCACCGAGCCCACCGCTCCGGTGGAGGTGCGCGATGCCGCCCAGGGGCTGCGCTACCGCGAGTTCCTGACCGTGCTGCTCGTCATCGACGGCGAGGATCCATTCCCCGACAACTGGATCTACATCCATCAGCCCGGCGTCCGCGTGCTGCGGATCCAGAACTTCAAGTCCTGGAGCCCGTGGATGGTGCCCGAAGGCGCCGACTCCGCGTCGATCGGGATGGAGTACTTCTGCTTCGAGGGCGACGACCTGTGGACAATGGACGACGACGACCTGGTCGCGATGGCCGGCCGTGAGATCGAGAAGCTGCACCTGGCGCCCGCCAGCAAGGTCAAGTTCGGCTTCGTCGAACGCGTCCACAAGGCCTATCCGATCTACGACGAGCGCTACGCCGAGCGCGTGGCCACGATCCGCGACTGGCTGGAGACGATCTCCAACATCACCCAGGTCGGCCGCAACGGCCTGCACCGCTACAACAACTCCGACCACTCGATGCTGACCTCGATGCGCGCGGTCGACAACATCCTCCTCGGCACCCACCACGACATCTGGGCGGTCAACGCCGAGAGCGTCTATCACGAGGAGCATCAGGAGAACGAGGATCCCTACCGGAATCCTCCCTCGACGCCGGCGATGGAGCAGCCGCTCGCCTCGGAGCGGTGACCGGCCGCCGTCGCCTCGGAGCGCTGACCGGCCGGCGTCATCCTCGCGCCGCGGCCGCGGTGGCAGCGGCCTGGCTGCTGCTCTCGATCGGTCCGGCGCCGGCCCTGGCTGCCGGCGGGGGTAAGAAGCAGTCTGGGTCGGCTTCTTCCACCGCACCGACCCCTTCGGCGAGCTCGGTGCCGGCATTCACTCCACCCGGGAGTACCAACCCGCTATCCCCCGGCGTCCCGATCTCGCCGTCGCCGACCACCACGGCTCAGCCGACGATCATCAACAACAGCTCGACCAACTCCTCGGGCTCGAGCACGCTGTCGAGCAGCGATGCGATCCTGATCGTCGGCGGCGCGGTGGTCCTGCTGGTCGCGATCTCCTTCTTCATCTGGCGCGACGCCCGCCGCCGCGCGCCCGTCCGCAGCGGCGCCGGCGACATGGGCCTCGACGGCCGGCGCGTCGGCTCCAAGGCAAAGGGCAAGCCGCGCAAGCTGAGCCCCGCCGAGCGACGCCGGCGCAAGCGCGGGCGCGCCAAGCCCAAGCGGTAGGCGCACCCATCGGCGGCGAGCGTGGGGGCCCGTGGGCGGCCACTGTGCGTCCTCATGCACACGGCCACTGTGCGTCCTCATGCACATATAGCGTGCATGAGGACGCACGGTCTGAGTCAGTCCAGGGTGCGCAGGGTCCGCTTGGCGCGCATCAGCTGACGCTCGACGGTCCGCCGACTCGAGCCGGTGCAGCCGGCCATCTCCGCGTAGCTGAACCCCAGACCCTGTAGCCAGATGACACGTTGCTGGCGCTCGGGCAGCTGCTCGAGTGCCGCCAGCCGGGCGCGCTGCTCGGCCTGCTCCTCCACCGACGGCGTCAACGCCCACGGTGCGGGGTTGTCGGCGCTCAGGCGCTCGGACAGCTCCTCCAGGGACAGCTCGCGGCGCTCTGAGCGAATCAGCTTGAGCGCCTCGTTCAGCGCAGTCCTGGCCAACCAGCCCAGGGCCGTCTCCCGCCGCACCCGCCCCCGGTGGCGGACGAACGTGCTCCACGCGAACTGACACGCGTCCTCGATCAGCGCGTCGGGCGCCGTCACCTGGCCGGCGACGATCCGGCGCAGGCTCCCCGCGAGCGCGCCGTACATCTCCGCGACCTCGTCCTCGCCGACGCAGGCACACGTCATCTCCACCGCAACCTCGGCCATCCCGCCACCCCTTTTGAGTCCAACTGAAGCTAATTATTTACAAAATAACCTAGCAAGATCTAATGCAACTGTCTATAGTTCAGTTGGCTCAGTTGGCTCAATTGGATTTAGAAATAAGGGAGGTAGACATGCCGTTCACGCTGACGCCGGCCACGCTCATTCCGGGGCTGGTCACGGCGCATCCGGACCTCAAGGGGCTGCCGGGCAGCAACGTTCTGCAGCAGCTGGTCAACGGTGCCGAGGCGTGGTCGCTGGCGATCGCGCTGCTCGGAGCTTTCGTCGGCGCCGGCCTGTGGGCCGTGGCGTCCCACACCCACAATCACCAGTACGCGGGACGCGGACGGATGGCCGCGCTGATTTCGGGCGCCGCGGCCCTGATCGTCGGCGCCGCCCCCGGCCTGGTCAACTTCTTCCAGCACCTCGGGACGACCGCCAAGTGATCGGCCATCTCGGAAAGCCCTTTGCGCTGGTGGCCGCGGCCGCGACTCTGGCGTGTTGCGCGGCCCCGTCTCCGGCCGCCGCCTCGATCGACCCGATCAAGCCGATCTGCTCACTGGCAGGACTCGTCAGCACCCTGGCCGGCAAGATCTGCTCGACGGCCAGCCACGCCGGCCGCCTGCTCGGCGCCGGCAAGAAGCTCCTCACCGGGCACCTCGGGAGCGGCCTCAAGGAGCTCCTCGGAGGCGGAGGCAGCGGTGGCGGAGGGTCCACGACCAAGGCGGTGACGATCGGCGCGATCGCGCTCTCGGTGGTGGCCGGCGCCCGGTTCGTGCTGCACGAGACGGCGGCGGTGATCTCGGCCACCACCCGGCCGGAGCTTGAGAGCACCTGGTTCTCAGCCTTCTACTGGCGGATGGCGGCGGTCTCCGCGCTGCTCACGCTGCCGTTCCTGTGCGCCGCCGCCGTCCAGGCGATGGTCCGGTCCGACCTCTCGATGCTCGCCCGGTCGGCGTTCGGCTACCTCCCCCTGGGGCTGATCGGCGTCAGCATCGCCGCGCCGCTGACGATGCTCCTGCTGTCGGCCTCCGACGAGCTGTCGCACATCGTCTCCTCGGCCGCGGGCAACGCCGACACCGCGTTCCTGGACAAGGCGGCCGCCGCGACCACCGTGCTCAGCCTGTTCAGCCACTCGCCGTTCGTGGCCTTCTTCGTCGGCCTGCTGGCCATCGCCGCGGCGATGGTGCTGTGGTGCGAGCTACTGATCCGCTCGGCCGCCGTGTACGTGATCGTGCTGATGCTGCCGCTGTTCTTCGCCGCGCTCGTGTGGCCGGCCCGGCGCGTCTGGGCGATGCGCGCGGTCGAGCTGCTGGTGGCCCTGATCCTGGCCAAGTTCGCGATCGTCGCAGTGCTGGCGCTGGGCGGCGCCGCGATCGGGCACACGCTGATCCCGAGCATCACCTCGATGCTGGCCGGCGCGACCCTGGTCCTGCTGGCCGCTTTCTCACCCTGGGCGCTGCTGCGACTGCTGCCCCTGCACGAGCTTGCGGCCGGCGCGGCCGGTGGCCTGCGCGCCACGCCCGGACAGCAGCTGGCACTCGGGAGCGGCCGCGCGGATGACGCCGCGGCCGCCCATGGCGACAACTCGCCCCCGTGGCTCGAGCGGGGGGCCGAGGATCCGTCGCGGGCCGCGCGCGACGCGGTCGACCGGCTCGGGGGCCGCGCCGGGCGTGACGGTGGAGACGGCGCAGGTGGCGAAACGGCGCCAGCGAGCGGCGAGAACGAAGGCGCGACCGGCAACGGCCCCGGATCGAGCGCGGAGTTCGACGCTTCCGGGGACCCGCTCGCCGCTCCGTCCGCAGCGGAGCCCACCGCCCGGGCGCCGGGCGGCGGGGAGGTAGTCGGCGAGGCCTCCACCGCGGGCGAGCCTCCGACCGAACCCGACCCGCCTCCGCGGCATCCCGGGATGGCGCCGATGTGGCAGGGCCCGGATGACGCCACGCGCACGCTGCACCTGCACGAGAACGACGACTTCCGGCGGCTGGACCAGCTCGATCCCGCCCCCGAGCCGGCGTCCGGGATCGACTCGCCACCCGCGGGCGGCCCATCACCGGGCGAGGAAGGGCCGGCCGACGACCACGACCCGCGGCCGCCGGCCCAGGAGTCCGAGGACGGCCCGCTGTGAGCGACCGGCGCACCTACACGTTCGGCCCGCTGGAGCGGCGGGGCATCCTCGGGCCGCTTCAGGCCGGGCAGGCCGGACTGGTCGCCGGCGGCGCGCTGGCGGCGATCGTCCTGCTCGACGCTTCCCCCTCGGCGGGCGGGGCGTTCCTGGCCGCGCTGCTGCTGGCCCTCGCGCTGTGCGCCGCCTTCGCGCCGCTCGGCGGCCGAACCGTGCAGGAGTGGGCGCCGGTGGCGACGGTCTTCGCGCTGCGCCGGCTTCGGCGCCGCGGGCGGTTCCTGTCGTCGGCGCCGGCGGCGGGCATGGTGGCGCGCGGGCTGACCGGCAGCCGGTCCGAGCTCGATCAGCCACCGCTATCGATCCCCAGCGCCCTGCGCGGCGTCCGCATCACGCAGGCCCGGTACCGTGAGCGGCCGATCGGCGCGCTGTCTGAGCGCTCCGGGCACCGGCTCACGGCGGTGCTTGCCTGCCGGGTGCTGGCGTTCTCGCTGCTCGATGCCGAGGCGCAGGAGCGGCGCCTGGCTCGTTGGGGCCTCGTCCTCTCCGGAGCCGGTGCGACGGCCATCCGGCGGCTGCAGTGGATCGAGCGCACCGCGCCGGCCCAAGGTGACGAGCTGGCGCGCTGGGTGCATGCCGAACGCGATCCCGACGTGCCACTGCGGGGCACGCCGATGATCGAGTCCTACCTCGAGCTGATCGGCAACACCGCGCGTGTCACCCAGGAGCACGAGGTTCTGCTGGCGGTGCAGGTCGATGCCCGGCGCGTGCGCGAGCGCGGGGCCAGCGCGGTCTCGGCGGCGCTGGTGCGCGAGACCGAGCGGGTCGCCCAGCGCCTCGAGGCCGCAGAGGTGACCGTCCTCGGCGCGCTCAGCGCCGGGCAGCTGGCGCGCGCTCTCCGGACCGCGTTTGACCCCTACGCCCGCGCCGAGCTGTCGGCGCTGGACGCCGCCGACCCCGACCGTGACGGCCTGTCGCAGACCGGCGCGTGGCCACTCGGTGCCCGTGAGTCCTGGGATCACTACCGCAGCGACGGCGCTCTGCACGCGACCTACTGGATCGGCGCCTGGCCGCGGATCGACGTGTCGCCGATGTTCATGGACGCGCTGCTCGGCCATTCGGCCTCGGTGCGCACGGTGGCGGTGACGTTCGAGCCCCTCCCCGTGGCGCGTTCGACCCGTGAGATCGAGGCCGCGATCACCCGCGACCGCGCCGACCGAGAGCTGCGCAACCGGTTCGGGCAGTCCGAGACCGCTCGCCAGCGCCAGGCCCGTGAGGCCACCGCCCGGCGCGAGTCAGAGCTCGCCACCGGCCACGGCGAGGTCCGCCTGAGCGGGTTCGTGACCGTGTCCGGGCGCGACACCGACGATCTGCGCCGCGCCTGCTCGGAGGTGCTCGACCACGCCGCCCGGGCCCGGCTCGAGCTGCACCGGCTTTACGGGCAGCAGGCCGATGCGTTCACGTTCACGCTGCCGCTGTGCCGGGGGCTGAAGTGAGCCCGCGCGCCGCTCAGCCGACGGCGGTGATCGGATGAGCCTGCGCGCCGTCGAGCGCCCGGGTCATCGCTGCACCACGCGCCACGCGCAGGCCATCTACCCATTCGTCAACGCGGGCGGTCTGGGCGGGCGCGGTGTGTTCATCGGCCGCGACTCCGGCGGCGGCGCCTTCTGTTACGACCCCTGGGTCCTGTACGGCGAGGGGGTGCTCGATGACCCGAACGCGATCGTGCTCGGCAAGCTCGGCCAGGGCAAGAGCTCGCTCGTCAAGACGCTGCTGTGGCGGATGCTGCTGTTCGGCCGCCGGGCCTTCGTGCTCGACGTCAAGCGCGAGTACGGGCCCCTGTGCGAGGCGGTGGGGGTGCGGCCGATCTCGCTGGTCCCCGGTGGCGGGGTGCGCTTGAACCCGCTGGCCTCGCGGCCGGAGGAGCACGCCCAGCTCGAGCTCCTGCGCGCCGTCACGGTGACCGCGCTCGGCGCTGCGCTCAGCCAGGTCGAGGCGGCGGCGCTGCGCGAGGCGCTGCGGACCGTCCGCGCCCGCGGCGGCGCCGAGCCCACCCTGCCCGAGATCGCGGCGGTGCTGTTCGAGCCGGTGGCCGAGATGGCGCAGCGGCTGCAGACGACGCCGGAGCGGCTGGCAGCCGATGCGCGGCGTGCGGCACTCGCGCTGCAGGACCTTTGCGAGGGCCCGCTGCGCGGCATGTTCGATGGCCCCACCACCCCCGGCCTCGACCTCGACGCCAAGCTGCTCGTGCTCGACCTGCACGCGGTGCGCGACTCGCCGGCGGTGGGGATCCTGATGGCCTGCGCCACGGCGTGGATCAGCGCACTGCTCTCGCGCACTGCCGAGCGACCCGGCCGCGAGCGGCTGATCAATGTCGCTGACGAGTCGTGGAAGATCGTCCAGCACGCCGGGCTCGGCGAGTGGTTTCAGTCCAACTTCAAGCTGGCGCGGCAGTTCGGCGTGATGAACCTGGTGGTGCTGCACAAGCTCGCTGACCTGCAGGCCGCGGGTGACGCGGGGTCTCGGGCGGCGCGGATCGCCGAGGGGCTGATCGCCGACGCGTCGACGCGGATCGTCTATCACCAGGACGAGAGTCAGGTGCCGCTGACGCGCACGCTGCTGGGTCTCTCGCACAGCGAGGCCGAGCTGATCTCGATGCTCTCGGCGGGCCAGGCGCTGTGGCGGGTCGGAAACCGCTCGTTCGTGGTCCAGCACTACCGCTCGCGCGTCGAGTCGACGCTGACCGACACCGACGCGGGGATGAAGACGAGCGCGAGCCCGAGACGGCGGCAATGAACGCGTCCCGCCGCACCGCCGGAGGGTCGGAGCGATGAGCGAGCCGCGCGGCCAGGGGATCTCCGACGGGGCCATGCTCGCGCTGATCGGCGTCGTGATCGCGGTGCTGCTGGCGGTGTGGCTGTGGGCCGGGATCGCGGGGGCGGCCTTCGGCGGCGGCTGGCCGCGAGTGGGCTTCGGGCAGCTGCCTGAGGTGCTGATCCACCTTCCGACGCGGCTGTCCGATCCGGCTCGCGCATGGCCGGCGTCCGCCCGGGGCCGGCTGCCGGGGGCGGCCGGGTTCTATGCCGCCCTGGCCCTGCTGGCCGCCGGCGCGGCGGCGCGTGATGAGCACGGCGTCACGCACCGGAGTGATGGCGGCGCTGCTCGGCCGCGGAGATGGGGCTCGCTGGGCGGGCGCCGGCGAGCTCCGGCGGCTGCGCAAGGGACTGCCGGGACGGCGCCAGGCCCACACGGGGCGGCTGGCGCTCGGCCGCTACCGGGGCCGGCTGCTTCACGCCGAGCAGCGCCACGCCCTGGTGGCGTTCGGGCCGCCGCAGTCGGGCAAGTCGGCGGGTCTGGCGGTTCCGGCCCTGCTCGAGTGGGACGGCCCGGCGGTGGCGTCCTCGATCAAGACCGACCTGCTGGCCGCCACCCTCGACCGGCGCCGCGAGCTCGGCAGCGTGTACGTGTTCGACCCGTTCGCCCTGTCCGGGGCGCCATCGCAGACGTGGTCGCCGCTGCGTGGCGCGCACACCTGGGACGGGGCGCTGGAGGTGGCATGGCGGTTGGCGGCGGCCGGTGAGCTCGACCAAAAGGGGGTCGAGGGCGGTGACTTCTGGGCGGTGGCCGCCGAGCAGCGGCTCGCCCCGCTGCTGTTCACCGCCGCCAGCACCGGGGCGACGATGGACGACGTGGTGCGCTGGACCTACGGACAGGGCTCGCGCGAGCTGGACCAGGCGGTGTCGCGGCTGACCGGCTCGGCCGAGAGCGAGGAGCAGCTCGAGGGTGCCTACGCCGCCTACGACGCGCTGCGGGCATTCGAGTCCCAGGCCGACCGGACGCGTTCCTCGATCGAGGCCACCGCCCAGGCGCTTCTGCGCGGGTACCGCTTCAGCCGGGTGCTGCGTTCGGCGCGCACGACGGAGATCGAGCCCGACCGGCTGCTGGATGAGCGCGCCACGCTTTACCTGATCGGGGATGCCAAGGCGTCCAAGCTGCTGCGACCGATCTTCCTGGCGCTGCTGTCGGAGATCGTCGACCGAGCCTACGAGCGCGCCACGCTGGCCGGGGGGCGGCTCGAGCTGCCACTGCTGCTGTGCCTGGACGAGGCTGGAAACGTGGCACCGCTGCCCAACCTGGCCGAGATCGCCTCGACCGCGCCCAGCCACAACATCCAGCTGGTGTCGATCTTCCACGACCTGGCGCAGGCCCGCAGCCGCTATGGCCCCCAGGCCGAGACCGTGGTCAACAGCCACCGCGCACGGATGCTTCTGCCCGGCGTAGCCGATCTGGACACGCTTCGCTACTTCGCCGGGCTGGTCGGCGACGAGGAGGCACGCGACACCTCGCGCACGACCGGCGCGGGCGGGGCCAGCCGGACCAGCAGCCGGCGCCGGCGGCCGCTGGTGGCGCCCGAGGCGCTGCGCCAGCTGCACGAGGGCCAGGCACTGCTCCTCTACGGAA
Source organism: uncultured Solirubrobacterales bacterium (assembly GCA_963799995.1). GTDB lineage: Bacteria > Actinomycetota > Thermoleophilia > Solirubrobacterales > Solirubrobacteraceae > Palsa-465. The sequence continues at coordinate 226,942 of CAWCZI010000007.1, forward strand.
GCCTGCCACCGGCCGTGCTGGCGCTGCGGATGTGGTTCAACGACAGGCGTCTGCGAAGGCTGGCGGCGCCATGAGCTGGCCGGAGTCGGAGGACTGGCGCGACGACCGCGACCGACCGCGACGACCGCGACGACCGCGACGACGACAATCAAGACGGCCACGACCCATACTTCGACAAGGGCATCGGCGGCGACAGCGATGACCAGTACTTCGACGAGGATGACGGTCGTCGCTGGCCCCTGACCTGGCGCTCGCTGTATCCCCGGGAGCGCTGGCTGTGGTTCGAGCAGCTGTGGAGCGACGTCTGCGCATTGCGCGAGCGCTACCGGCTGTCGGTCCGCTCGGGCTGGTGGGAGGACGACGTCCAACTCGAGGCGCTGGCCGCGCTGGCGGCATGGACCGACCGCTACGACTCCGGTGAGTGGGATGACCCGCCCGGGAAGCTGAGCCTGCTGTTCGACCTCGAGCGGGTGGCCGGGCTGTTGCGCGACGGTCTTGACCCGTTTCACCCCGAGCGCGACCGCGCCGCGTTCCTACGGCACCTGCTGGACCTCGGCTGCCAGCCACCCCCGGAAAGCGGCCCCGGGCGCAGATGAGCCGCGTTCGGGCCTGGCCGATCCACTATCCGGCCGACGACATGAGATCTCCCTAACGGTTAGGCTTACGCACCTAGTACCTAACCGTTAGGAGGCCGTTCTTGAGTGAGCCAGTTGAGCTGTCGAGCAGAGAGCCGCTTCACGGCTATCAGCTGCGCGTGGTGCAGGAGGTGCTGCTGGCGTTGCTGGCGGGGGAAGCTGCGCATGGTTATCAGTTGCGAGCGCGGCTAGCGCTCGCGCTGGGCCCGCTGGCCGGCGCGCTAAACGAGGGACAGGTGTATGTGACGCTGGGACGACTTGAGAAGTCGGGTCTCGTCAGCTCGCAACGTATCGGCCAGGTCGATCGTCCCGATCGCAAGGTTTACGCGCTGACGCCCGCTGGGCGCGAGCGGGTGCTGGCGTGGCTTCAGGACACGAGCTGGTCCAAGCCCGTCCCAGCGGAGTTTCATCTGAAGCTGGTCGCGGCCGCAGCGGCGGGATTGGCCCACCCGGTGCGGATCGTGGACGCGCAGCGGCACGAGCTGTTGTCGGGGTTGCGGGAGGCACAGCGGGCCGCGCTGGCCGAGCCGCATGGATCGGTGGCGGGACTGCTGCTTGAGGGCGTGGTGCTGCGGCTGCAGGCGGATCTGCGCTGGCTTGAGGCGTGTGCGCGTTACTGGAACTCAACGAAGGAACGGTCATGAATCCGAACTTGCCGGTGCTGTCGGCTAGGCAACTGCGCAAGGACTACGGGGGTGGCGAGGGGATGGTGCGCGCGGTCGGTGGAGTGAGCATTGATATCGCACCAGGCGAGTCGGTCGCGATCGTGGGCCCGAGCGGCTGCGGCAAGTCGACGCTTCTGTATCTCCTCGGCGGTCTTGAGCGCCCGACCGCGGGCACGCTGCGGCTGGCCGGCGAGCAGCTCGAGCGGCTGCCGGAGGCGGCGCTGGCGCGGTTGCGTCGTCACGCTCTGGGGTTCGTATTTCAGGCATTCCACCTAGTCGATGAGCTGACGGCCCGTGAGAACGTGGAGCTTCCGGCACTCCTGGCGGGAGCTTCGCCGCGCAGCGCCCACGAGCGCGCCACCGAGTTGTTGGCGCAGGTTGGCCTGTCTGACCGGGCCGAGCACATCCCCTCTGCGCTCTCCGGCGGGCAGCGTCAGCGGGTGGCGATCGCTCGGGCGCTCGCGAACGATCCGCTGGTGGTGATGGCCGATGAGCCGACCGGGAACCTCGACAGCGCCGCCACCAGCGACGTGCTGCGGCTGTTTGAGCAGCTGCACGCCGCCGGTCAGACGTTGGTGGTGGTCACGCATGACGAGCGGATCGCGGCCACGGCTGATCGGCTGATCACGATGCGTGATGGGGCGTTCGTCGACGAGGCCCGGCTCACGGACGGGACCGCGCGCAGCCTCGGGGCGATCACCGGACTCGAGGGCTGAATGCTCGTGGGCCGGCTCGTGCTCGTCTGGCGGCTGGTGGGTGGCGACATCGCGCGTCGCAAAGCCCAGTCGACGCTGTTGGTGGTGATGATCGCAACGACAACCACGACGCTGACACTCGGGCTCGCTCTCCATGGGATCAGCGACAACCCATTCGCCCGCACGCGCGCGGCGACGAGGGGACCGGACGTCGTGGCTATGTACGGCGTGTGGGGGTTCTCTCGCCCTCCCGGGGCTTTTCCCGGAAGCCTGGCGCAGTTTGAGTCGCTCACTCGAGCGCCGGGTGTTGTCGGGTCGAGCGGCGCGTACCCGGTCGCCTTTCCCAGCCTGACCGCGCACGGCCTCCGGGTGCAGGTCCTCGCCGAAGGACGCGACTCTGAGCGGGCAGCCGTCGACCAGCCCCTGTTGACCGCGGGTCGATGGGTCAAGCCAGACGGAGTAGTGATCGAGCGCGCATTCGCTGAAGCACTTGGCGTGCATGTCGGGCAGTCGATTGGTCTGGGCGGCCGCTCGTTCCGGATCGCGGGCATCGCGCTGACCACCAGTCAATCGGTTTACCCGCAGGGCTTCGGGATGGTGTGGCTCACGAGCGCCGATACCCACCGGGTCGAGGTCGAGGGTCACCCGGCCGGCTACCTGCTGAACCTGAAGCTCACAGATCCTCGCGCTGCGCCGGGATTCGCTGCCGGGCACTCCGCGCCCCTCGCATCCAGCCAGGCCTGGCAGGCGTGGAGCCTCGAGTCCTGGCAGGACATCCGCGCCGGCGATCTGAAGCTGATCACGGCCGAGCAGGCGGTGCTGCTGACCGTTAGCTGGCTGCTGGCCGTGCTCGCGATCGCCACGATCGCGGTGCTGGTCGGCGGGCGGATGGCCGAGCAGACTCGGCGCGTTGGGCTACTCAAAGCCGTCGGCGGCACCCCGCGGCTGATCGCGATGATCCTGCTTGCCGAGAATCTGCTGCTCGCGCTGGCAGCCTCGATCGTCGGCCTGGTTGCCGGCCGGCTGCTCGCCCCGACGCTGATCGCGGCCGGCAGCGGTTTGCTCGGCACCCCCACCTCATCGCCTCTGACGCTCGCCCACGCCGCGCTGATAGTGCTCGTGGCGGTCATTGTCGCCTCGGCAGCGACGATCGCTCCCGCAGTCCGCGGCGCTCGCACGAGCACGATCACCGCACTCAACGATCCTGTCCATCCACCGAAGCGCCGGCCGTGGCTAATCAGGCTCTCGGTCGTGTTGCCCGTGCCGCTGCTACTTGCCCTGCGGATCATGGCCCGTCGCGCCCGCCGAACCGTGCTCGCGGCGGTGAGCCTCGCCATCGCGGTCACGATGATCGTGGTCACGCTGATCATGCAACACGACATCACGACGAAGAACGGCGCGACCAGCAGCAGGCACCACGCCGGGATGCTCCCCGGCACGTTCATCGTCGACCGCGTCAGCCACCTCGTGTTCCTGCTCAGCGCGATCATGATCGTGCTCGCGGCGATCAGCACCATCATCACCACCTGGGCGACCGTGATCGACTCCCAGCGCTCCACCGCGCTCGCACGCACGCTCGGCGCGACGCCCCGTCAGATCACTACCGGACTGGCGACAGCCCAACTACTCCCTGCGCTCGCCGCTGCATGCCTCGCAATCCCCGTGGGACTAGGCCTCTACCGCCTCGCCAATCATGGAGGACAGGTGAGCGCGCCGCTCCCATGGCTGCTCGCCGTCATCCCTGGCACTCTGATCGTTGTCGCGGCGCTCACCGCGATCCCCGCCCGAATCGGCGCGAACCGCCCCGTCGCCGAGGTCCTGCGATCCGAGTGAGATCGAGCATCAGCGGATTCTCTACCCGGAGACGCCCGAGAAAGCCTCCGGCGGCGCCCCCTCGATCCGGCTCGGCACACTGGCCAGCTCCCCGCGCTCCCACTCTGAGCGCAGCAGCGAGTACAGCGCCACGTCGCGAGCCTCGCCGCCGTGGCGGTGAAAGCCCCGCAGCACCCCCTCGCGCGCGAAGCCGAGCCGCTCGAGCGCGCCCTGCGAGCGGGCGTTACGAACGTCCGCGTAGGCACCGAGACGCTCGAGCCCGAGCGTCTCGAAGGCCAGGCGGCAGATCAGCGCCTTGGTCTCGCGGTTAGCGCCCGTCCCCCAGTGGGCGCGCCCGAGCCAGGTGCCGACGACCGCGCGGCGATCGCGGCGGCTGAGCTCTGACAGAAGCGTGATCCCGATCGGAGCGCCGGCGCCGTCGACCACCGCGAACTCCAGCGCCTCGCCGGCCTGGCGACGCGCGGGCAGCGTTTTCAGCCACGCGCTCGCCTCCTCGGGGCGCCGGTACGGGCCCCAGGAGAAGAACAGCGTGACCTCGGGGTCACCCGCGAGCGCGAACAGCGCCGGCGCGTCGTCGAGACGGGGATAGCGCAGCGACAGCGACGGGCCACTGACCAGCAGCTCACGGGCCGCGGTCAGGAGACCTCGCGTAGCCGCCCGGTCTCGACCTCGTAGACGAAGCCGCGGACCGAGTCCTTGCGCGGGATGAACGGTGACGCCTTGATCCTGGCGATCGACTGGCGGACGTCTCCGTCGAGGTCGGAGAAGGCCTCCACGGCCCATTCCGGCTTGATCCCGGTCTCCTCCTCGATCGAGGTCTTGAAGGCATCGTCGGTGAACGTGAGCATGCCGCAGTCGGTGTGGTGGATGAGGATGATCTCCTCGGTGCCGAGCAGGCGCTGCGAGATCGCCAGGGAACGGATCTCGTCGTCGGTCACGACGCCGCCGGCGTTTCGGATCACGTGGGCGTCGCCCTCGCTCAGGCCGAGGGCGCCGTAGACGCTCAGACGTGCGTCCATGCACGCGACCACAGCCACCTTCTTGGCCGGCGGCAGCGGCAGGTCGGCCTTGTCGAAGGAGGCGACATAGGCCTCGTTGTTGGCGAGTAGATCGTCGGTCGAACTCATCGGTCTCTCCCTTTGTGGTGCAGTCGGGTCGTTCTCATGGGCACGGCGCCGGGCCGACGCACGAACTCTGGGGTGTCAGCTCAGCGCCGGAGCCCGGATGTTCGCAAACAGGCGGTCTGCGTTGTTCTGCAGCAGCCGCTCGCGCCCGGTGGCCTCGGGCTCGATGACCGGCCGGTCCGAACCGTAGAGCAGCTGTCGCTCGCCCACGCGCCGGGCCATCATCTCGATCGCCGCGGGTCCGTAGCTGGACATCTCGTAGAAGGTCTGCGGGTCGCGCAGGTCGATGGCGGGCCCGCCGCGGGTCGCCAGGCGCTCGGAGAGCAGCGGCGCGCACCCGCCGAGGATCGCGAACACGATCGCCAGGTCGGGGTGCTCGCGACGGCCGAGCGACGCGAACGTCAGCCACGCCGCCTGCATCTGCGAGACGTAGTCGGTCATCGCGCGCCACCACAGCGGCTCCCCGAACTCGGCCTCCGCGCAACGATGGCCCGGGGCGCCGCCGGGATGCACGAACACCGGCACATGACGCGCCGCGGCGCGCTCCAGGATCGGCCCCGCCAGCGAGAGCTGATCCGGCCCCGCCAGCGCGCCGGCCGGCAGCGAGACGCCGATGCACCCGCGCTCCACAACGGCGTCGACGTCGTCGGGGTCAAGACCGTCGAGGGCCACCGGCCCCCACGCGCCGAACACGTCGGGCAGCACGGTCACACCCTCCAGGTGGGCATCGATCAACTCGAGCGCGCTCTCGCGCGGCAGCGACTCGATGCCGATCGGGCTCGAGATGGCTACCAGCGCGCGGTCCACCCCGTCGGCGCGGACCAGGCGGGCGCGTCGCGCCGGTGCCTCCGCCGCGACATCGATCACGTACGGCTGCTCGGCGGCGCTGTGAAGAATCGTGAGGCCGTCGTGACGGCGGATGAGCGGGAGCGTGTCGCGGGCAGCGAGCCGGTCGAGCAGCGGCTCGGTCCAGATGTGCTGGTGAACGTCGATGAGCACCGGGTCAATACTACACAAAGTCAATTGACTTTACGGAACTTCCCGATGGCAAAATCGCGCGATGGCCTCCGACGCCTTCCCGCTCGGCGCCGCCGTCACGCTCGAGCAGCTGGACGGCAATCCCCACGCCACCCTGGCCCGCCTGCGCGAGCACGAGCCGGTCTCATGGCTGCCGAGTCTCGACGGGTGGCTGATCACCCGCCACGACCTGGCGGTGGCCGCGATGCGCGATGCGGCCACGTTCACCGTCGACGACCCCCGCTTCTCGACCGGGCAGGTGATCGGCCCGAGCATGCTGAGCCTCGATGGTGATCAGCACGCCCGGCATCGCGCCCCGTTCGTCGGCCCCTTCCGCCCCGCCGAGGTCGGCCGCCGCTTCTCCGAGCTGGCGCGCGCCGAGGCCGAGCGGCTGGTCGACGATCTCGAGCCCGCCGGGGGCGGCGAGCTGCGGCGAGGCTTCGCGGGGCCGATGTCGGCGTCGATCGTCACCCGCGCCCTCGGGCTGTCGGGCGACGAGGTGGCCGACGTGCTGCGCTGGTACGACGCGATCGTCACCTCGGTCACCGAGATCACCTCGGGCCGCGGCACCACGGCCGCGGGCGCCGAGGCGTTCGCGAGCCTGCGCCGGCGCTTGGCGCCGGTCATCGCCGACGCCGAGCACGACTCGCTGCTGGCGTCGGCGGCCGCAGGATCGGGTCTGAGCGAGGAGCAGATCGTCTCCAACGCCGCGGTGCTGCTGTTCGGGGGCATCGAGACGACCGAGGGGATGATCGCCAACGCACTGCTGATGCTGCTGGAGCACCCAGCCGAGCTGGCGGCCGCGCGCTCGGATTCGGAGGCGCTCGCCGACGCGATCGAGGAGTCCCTGCGACTGGAGCCGGCGGCGGCCGTGATCGATCGCTACGCCACCGCGGACACGACGCTCGGGCCCGCCCGAATCCGCGGCGGGGACCTGGTGCGCATCTCGATCACGGCCGCCAACCGGGACCCGGCCGTGTTCGCCGACGCCGACGCCTTTGACCCGCGGCGCGCGCGGCGCGGGAATCTGGCCTTCGCCCAGGGTCCGCACGTTTGCGTCGGCGTGCACCTGGCCCGGCTCGAAGCCCGCGCCGCGATCGGCGCGCTCCTGCGCCGCCTGCCCGAGCTGCGGCTGAATCCGAAACGCCTCCCGGAGGTGCGCGGCCTGGTGTTCCGCAAGCCGCCCCGCCTGGACGCGGCCTGGGGCTGACATCGGTCCGCGGTTTCAGAGTGCTCAGAGCGCTTCGAGGAAGCGGCGGACATCCCAGTCGGTGACCGCTTCGCGCTGTGCCGCCAGCTCCGCCCGCTTGATCTCGACGTAGTGCCCCACGAAGTCAGCGCCGAGCCACTCCCGGGCCATGGCGCTGGCCGCCAGGCGCTCGGTGGCCTCGTCCAGGGTGCGCGGGAGCTGCGGCACCGCGTCCGCGGGGAGGGCATAGACATCGGCATCGCGCAGCTCCGCCGGCTCGATGCGATTCTCGATCCCGTAGAGGCCGCCGGCCAGAGCCGCGGCCGTACCCAGGTAGGGGTTGACGTCACCACCGGCCTGACGCTGCTCGATCCGGGTGCCGTGCTCGCCCTCGCAGACCGCGCGCAGACCGGTGGAGCGATTGTCCAGCCCCCACGTCGCCGTCGTGCCCGCCCACGAGTAGGCGCTGAAGCGCCGATACGAATTCACCGTCGGAGCCATCACCGCGGTGAGCTCCCGCATAGTCGCAAGCATCCCCCCGACGAAGTGCCGCATGAGCGGCGCGATGCCGTGTTCCGCCCCCGGCTCGAAGAAGACGCCGCGGCCGTCCGCGCCGACGAGGCTGAGGTGAATGTGGCAGGAGTTCCCGGCCCACGCGGAGTTGGGCTTGGCCATGAAGGTGGCCATGAGACCCTCCTGCGCCGTCAGCTCCTTGACCGCGGATTTGAACAGGAAGGCATCGTCGGCCGCCTGCACGGCGGGGGCGTAGCGCAGCGTGATCTCGAACTGCCCCGGTCCGGTCTCCGGATTGCAGGCCTCGATCGGCAGACCATAGGCCAGCGCGTTCTCGCGGATCAACCGGCCCACCGGCTCCTGGCGCGAGCCCATCGCCACGCCGTAAGTGCTCGGTCGCTCGTTCAGCGCCACGAGTTGATCCGGGTGGCGTGTCAGCACCGAAGCCGAGGTCTCGCGCAGGACGTAGAACTCGAGCTCGATCCCGCACAGAGGCTCGAGGCCCATCGCCCGCGCCCGTTCGACGACCGCGCTCAAGACCCCGCGTGGCGAGATCGGAATCGGCGTACGGTCCTGCTGCTGCCAGTCGCACAGCATGAGCGCGGTCCGCTCATGCCACGGGACGACGCGCACCGTTCCCGGATCGGGAACCGCCAAAATGTCCGGGTAGCCGTTTCGCTCGGTGGGGAAGTAGCCCACGTGGCCGTCCGGGCGCGTGACGAGGTCAGACTCGTCGACGTGCATGACCCAGAAGACGTCGCACACCGGCATGCCGTGCGCCAGCAGGCGGGCCAGCTGCTCCAGCGGCACCCGCTTGCCGCGCATGATCCCGTGGGTGTCGGCGCCCCCGAGGATCACCGTGTCAATGCCCCGCTGGCGCAGGTCGTCCACGACGAGGGTGGCGGCAGGCGCGGCTTCGCTCACGCGCGCACGCCCTCGCGCGGGCGAGGCGTAGCGCCGGCCGGGCCAACCTTGAAGCCCGCGTAGCCCCGGGCGGCCACCTCGTCGCACTCCCGGCGGTACGCGCCGCAGCCTCCCACGTACGGCATGAACACCCGCGGCTTGCCCGGAATGTTCGCTCCCACGTACCACGAGTTGGCCACCGGGTAGAGGGTTGCGTCGGCGAGCTCTGCGACATGGCGCATCCATGCCTGCTCGGCTTCCTCGCCGGCCTCGATGCGCTCGACGCCGCGCCCACGGAGCTGCGCGATGCACTCGACGATCCAGTCCACGTGCTGCTCGATCGAGACCACCATGTTGCTGAGCACCGAGGGGCTGCCGGGGCCGGTGACGATGAACATGTTGGGGAAACCGGCACACGCCAGTCCCAGGAGCGTCCGGGGACCGTCCGCCCAACGCTCGCGCAGGCTCAGGTCACCCACCCCTCTGATGTCCATGTCCAGCAGCGCTCCGGTCATCGCATCGAAGCCGATCGCGAACACGATGCAGTCGACCGCGTACTCCGCCTCGGCCGTCCGCACTCCGGCCGCGGTGATCTCCTCGATCGGAGTGCGGCGCAGGTCGACGAGCTCCACGTTGTCGCGGTTGTAGGTCTCGTAGTAGCCGATGTCGACACAGGTGCGCTTGGTGCCGATGTGCTGGCGTGGGGAGAGTGCCTCGGCCACGGCGGGGTCGCGCACGATCTGTCGGATCTTCTCGCGTGCGAACTCGGCCGCCGTGGCGTTGGCCTCGGCGCTCGTGAAGAAGTCGGTGAAGGCGTAGGAGAGGGCATTGATGCCACCACGCTGCCAGCCCGCCTCGTACATCTGGCGACGCTCCTGGGGCGTTAGGTCGTGCGCCGATCGCTCCGGAGCGGGAAACGGAACCCCGGCGTCTGACTGCTCAGCCAGACGGCGTCGTTGCGCGTAGGTTCGCCTTACCTGGCGTACGAGCTCCGGGTCCAGCGGCCGGTTCTGGGCCGGCATGCTGTAGTTGGGGGTGCGCTGAAAGACGTACAGGCGCTCGGCCTGGCTCGCAATCCGGGGGATCGCCTGGATCCCGGTCGAGCCCGTGCCGATCACCGCCACGCGACGTCCGGTGAAGTCCACCCCGTCGCTGGGCCAGCGCGCGGTGTGAAACCACTCGCCCTCGAACGCGTCCAGGCCGGTGAAGGCCGGCCGCTTGACCGACGACAGGCAGCCGGACGCCATCACGCACCAGCGCGCGCTGAAGCTCTCGCCGGCGGCGGTGGTCAGTGTCCAGCGGTGCCGGTCCTCGTCCCAGCGCGCGGCGGTCACCTCGGTCTCGAGCTGGATCTCGCGGCGCAGGTCGAAGCGGTCGGCGACGTGATTGAGGTAGCGCAGGATCTCGGGCTGGGCGGCGTAGCGCTCGCTCCACTGCCACTCATCGAGCAGCTCCTCGGAGAACGAGTAGCAGTAGTCGATGCTCTCGATGTCGCAGCGCGCGCCGGGGTAGCGGTTGAACAACCACGTGCCACCGACGCCGACCCCGCGCTCGAGCACCCGGACCGACAGACCCAGGCCGCGGAGGCGGTGAAGCGCGTACAACCCGGAGAAGCCAGCGCCCACGACGACGGCATCGAGCTCGCGGGGGGGCGGCGTGCTGGTCACAAGATCAGATGTGCGCTGCGGCGGGGACCGATGCCGGCACCCGGTCGGCTTCGGCCAGCGCGGAGGCGAACGCGGCCCGGATCTCCTCGGAGCTCCACGGGTGCGGTGACTGCGTGTGGAAGAAGTCCTCCAGCGCCAGCTCTGTCAGCGCGTCGAGCTGCGCCTCCTCGACGCCGAGCGTGCGCAGGACCGGGAAGTCCAGCTCGGCCAGCAGGTCGCGCACGCCGCGGATCGCTCGCGAGCCATCGGCGGTGCCGTCCTCGGGCACCCCGAGCGCACTGGCGACCCGCTCCAGCTGGGCCGGCACGTAGCGGCGCTCGCGTTCGAGCGTGGCCGGCAGGACCAGGCCGACGGTGAGGCCGTGGGGGACGTGGAAGATGCCGCCGATCGCCTGGGCCAGCGAGTGCTCGGCCGTGCAGTCGGAGATGTTCATGGTCAGTCCCGCCATCAGGCTCGCGCACGCCATCTCCGAGCGCGCCGGCGCGTTGCCGGGGTCTCGGTAGACGACCGGGAGCGACCGGCCGGCGAGCCGGATCGCCTCCAACGCGATCGCATCGCCGATCGGCGTGCGCACACGCGCCACCATTCCGGCGATCGCCTGGGCAACGGCGTCAACGCCCGTGTAGGCGGTCATCGCCGGCGGGACCGAATAGGTCAGCAGCGGATCCACGAGCGCGTGCTGAGGACGCAGTGTGGGGTGCGCGATGCCGGACTTCCGCGTCTGGGCGGGATCGGTGATGACCGCGCCGCCGGAGACCTCGGACCCGGTTCCGGCGGTCGTGGGCACGCCGATCAGGGGCAGCACGGGCTCCGGGAACACGCGCTCGGGCTCGGCCAGGAACTCGGCGAGCGGCAGGCGTAGCTGGGCACACAGCCGTGCCGCCTTGGCGGTGTCGATCACCGAGCCACCACCGACGGCGATGACCGCGTGAGGCTGAACGTCGGCAAGCGCCGCGGCTGCCGCGTCGACGACGTCGATCGTCGGCTCACCGGGAGCCTTGACGAAGCGCTCGACCTCGATCCCGGACCCCGCGAGCGCCGCCATCCCGGCGGCCACGCTCTCGTTGCGCTCCTCGAGGCCGGCATCGATCATCACGAGCACGCGCCGGGCGCCGTGACCCGCCGCCACCTCCGCGAGCTCGCCGGACACGCCATCGCCGAAACGGATGCGCACCGGCAGGTGGTTGGAGAACGGCGCCACGCCGGTGATCGCGCTCACAGGTTCACCGCGCTCACCGCGCTCACGAGACCCCCGCCCGGTTTGATGGTCCGCTCCCCATACCAATGAACTCTATGCAGTTCGGGGCGGAGCCGCTGCTCGAGCCCGCACGGGGAGCGCCGCCGAGTTCCCGCTCAGCGCTCGACCATGACCGACGTGGCCTTCACGGTTGCCGTGGCCTGCACCCCGGGGGCCAGCGCCAGCTCCTCCACCGAGTCCCGGGTGACCGCGGCGGTGATCAGGAACGGGCCGGCCTCGATCTCGACCAGCGCCATCACACCATCCACCTCGACCGATCGCACGATGCCGGCGAGGCGGTTACGGGCCGACAGCGTGCCGCCGGTGCGGTGGCGCTGCTGGCGCCGGCGGCTGAGACGCCGGACCTCCTCGACGGAGACCATCCGGCGGTTGCGGTCATCTCGGTGAGTGTGGAGCTTGCCATCGCGATCCCAGCGCCGCAGCGTGTCCGCGCTGACTCCAATCGCGGCGGCTGCTTGTCCGAGGGTGAGGCTCTCCGGCATCGCTGCATGAGCATTGCACAGGCACCGGCCGGGCAGGGGCTCGGGAGCCGGCAATTCGCTTTACTGAAAGGCTCCAACCGGCCCCTGACCACACGGGCTCACGGGCCCCGTCAAGGAGTGTGATCGTGAAGCTCAGCGCCCGAAATCAGCTCAGCGGGACCGTATCCGACATCACTCGCGGAGCAGCGATCGCCAACGTCGTGGTCGATGTCGGCGGCCAGCGCCTGGTGGCTTCGATCACCGTCGAGGCAGTCGACGAGCTCGGCCTGTCCGAGGGCACCGAGGTGACCGCCGTGATCAAGGCCTCGGATGTGCTGATCGCAACGGACTAGGGTCGCTCGGAGCACTAGGCTTGGCCGGCCGGCCCGAGGGAGGCCGGCGTCAACGAGCGATCAGGAGAGCGGCATGGCACTCAGCGCGCGCCATCAGGAGCGCAATCACAACCGGCGGCTGAGCTTTCCGATCGCCCTGGTCGGCGAGGCCGAGATGCCGATCGACCGCCTGTCGGAGACAGGCGCCGGTGCGGATGCCTCGTATGACCTGATCATCAGCGAGCTGTTGCTCGACGGCCAGGCGCGGCTCAACCTGGCGACGTTCGTGACCACGTGGATGCCGGCGTTGGGCGCGCGTCTGATGGCCGAGACCGCCGACAAGAACATGATCGACAAAGACGAGTATCCGCAGACGGCGGAGATCGAGGCGCGCTGCGTCAACATCCTCGCCCACCTGTGGAACTCGCCCGAGCACGAGAACGCCACCGGCTGCTCGACCACCGGCTCGAGCGAGGCGGCGATGCTGGCCGGGATGGCGCTCAAATGGCGCTGGCGCGAGCGGATGCAGAAGGCCGGCAAGACCGCCGACCGGCCCAACCTGGTGATGGGAGCCAACGTCCAGGTGTGCTGGGAGAAGTTCTGCCGCTACTGGGAGGTCGAGCCGCGCCTGGTCCCGATGGAGGGCGAGACCTACCACCTGACCGCCGACCGCGCCGTCGCGCAGTGCGACGAGAACACGATCGGGGTGGTGGCGATCCTGGGGTCGACGTTCGATGGCAGCTACGAGCCCGTCTGGGAGATCGCCGCCGCTCTGGACACGCTCGAGTCAGACCGTGGGATCCACGTGCCGCTACACGTGGACGCGGCCTCCGGCGGGTTCGTGGCGCCGTTTCTGGCGCCCGAGTTGGAGTGGGACTTCCGGATCCCCCGGGTGCAGTCGATCAACTGCTCGGGCCACAAGTACGGGCTTGTCTACCCCGGCGTCGGGTGGGCGGTATGGCGCGACAAGGCGGCACTCCCCCGTGAGCTCGTCTTCGACGTCAACTACCTCGGCGGCCACATGCCCACGTTCTCGCTGAACTTCTCGCGCCCCGGCAGTGAGGTCGTGGCCCAGTACTTCATGTTCATGAGCCTCGGCCACAAGGGCTACACGGAGGTCATGCACAACCTCCAGGCGATCGCGCTGCGCCTATCGAAGGGGATCTCCGAGATGGGGCCCTACCGGCTGATCTCCAACGGCAGCGAGCTGCCCGTGTTCGCGTTCGCCCTGGCTCCCGAGGTCGAGAACTACACGGTGTTCGATGTCTCGGAGAAGTTGCGCGAGCGCGGGTGGCTGGTGCCTGCCTACACCTTCCCGGCGAACCGCCAGGACCTGAGCGTGCTGCGGATCGTCGTCCGGGCCGGGATGCACGCCGAGATGGCGGACCTGCTGCTGGGCCACCTCGGGGATCTGACCAAGGACCTCGAGGCGCTGACCGCTCCGCTGCCGCGCGTCGGCAGCGGACCGCGTAAAGCCTTCGCGCACTGACGGCGCAAGCCTGTCTACAGGATGCCCGCCAGACGGCGGCCCGCTCCCTCCAGCTGCTCGAGCGTCGTGGCCTCGTAGACGGTGTCGAGGTCAAGCACCCGCGCGCCGAAGCTGTCGAGTTCCCGGGTGCCGACGATCGCGTGGCACGGGACGCCGGCCTGACGCGCTCGGGTGGCGACCTCGGACACGGCCTTGCCGGCGAGGCTCTGGCTGTCGAGGCACCCCTCCCCGGTGACCACCGCCCGCGCCGCGCGCATCCTCGCGTCGAAGCCGACGGCGTCGAGCACGAACGCGGCCCCGGGCACCAGCTCGGCGCCAAGGGCCGCCCACAGGCCGCCGGAGAGGCCGCCGGCGGCGCCGGTCATGGGCATTCCCCGCGGATCGCGTCGCATGCCGCGCGCCAGCCCGTGCAGCCGCGCGGTGAGCCTGCGAACCTGAGCCGCGTCGGCTCCCTTCTGGGGGGCGAACACGCGCGCCGCGTCCTCAAACGGCGTGCGCACGTCGCACAGCACGACGAGCTTTGCACCCTGCAAGCCGCCGCCGCGCTCGATCGCTTCGATCGCTCCGGAGCCGCCGTCGGTGGTGGCGCTGCCGCCGACACCGAGGTACACGGTCCGGGCGCCCGCATCCACCGCGGCCAGGATCAGCTGGCCGGTCCCGGCGGTGGAGGCGGCGATCGGGTCACGCTCCTGCGCGCGGACCAGCCCGAGGCCGCTGGCCGCCGCGGTCTCGACGATCGCCACGCCGTCGCCGAGCGCGAGCTCGGCCTCGATCTCGCGCCCTAGTGGATCGGTGGTCGGCGTGGAGCGCATCTCGCCTCCGAGCGCCTGGACCAGCGCCGCAAGGGTGCCCTCACCGCCGTCGGCGACCGGGCAGCGGTCCGCCGGGCGCCCGGCGGCCTCGAGCCCGCGAGCGATGGCGCCGGCCACATCGGTCGCCGCCAACGTTCCCTTGAACGAGTCCGGCGCGACCAGCACGGTGGTCGGGACGCCGGGGATCGTGGCCACGATGGCAGTATGCCGTCGCCTTCGTCATCCTGTCGGCGGATGGCCGAGTACGCGACGATCGAGGCGGCGGGACTCGAGGTGCGGATCTCCAATCCGCAGAAGGTGTTCTTTCCCGAGCTGGGCATCACCAAGCTCGACGTCGTCAACTACTACGTGGCGCTGGCCGAGCCGGTGGTCAACCAGCTGCGCGACCGCCCCACCGTACTCAAGCGGTTCGTCGACGGGGCCGCCCAGAAGCCGTTCTTTCAGAAGCGGATCCCCGACTCGGCCCCGGACTGGCTGCAGACGGCGACAGTCACCTTCCCCAGCGGCCGCTCGGCACGAGAGCTGTTGCCCAACGATGCCGCGCACCTCGTGTGGGGCGTGAACCTCGGGGTGATCGACTGGAATCCATGGCAGGTGCGTGTGTCCGATCTCGACCATCCGGACGAACTCCGCGTCGACCTCGACCCCACCCCCGAGGCCAGCTGGGACGACGTCAGGCAGGTCGCGCTGGTGGCGGGCCAGGTGCTCTCAGACCACGGTCTGACCGGGTTTCCGAAGACCAGCGGCTCGCGCGGGATCCACATCTACGCGCGCCTGCTTGCCGAGCACGACTTCGTCACGGTCCGCCGGGCCGCGGTGGCCCTGGCCCGCGAGGTCGAGCGCCGGGCACCCGAGATAGCCACCAGCAAGTGGTGGAAGGAGGAGCGCCACGGCGTCTTCGTCGACTACAACCAGAACATGCGCGACCGCACCGTCGCGTCGGCCTACAGCGTGCGCCCGACGCCGGACGCGCGGGTCTCGACGCCGCTGCGCTGGGACGAGGTGGCGGGCGTCGAGCCGGCCGAGCTACGGATCGACACGGTGCCCGCGCGGGTGGCCGAGCACGGCGATCCGGCCGCCGACATCGACGCCCACGCCGGCTCGCTGAACTCGCTGCTCGAGCAGGCCCGCCGCGACGAGGAGGCCGGCCTCGGTGACGCGCCGTGGCCGCCGCACTTTCGCAAGCAGGAGGGCGAGCCCAAGCGCGTGCAGCCCAGCCGGGCCCGCAAGACGTAGCCTCGCAGCCGGCCGGCGGGCACGGCGGGCACGGCCGCTATCGGCCGGCACGGCCGGCACGGCCGGCACGGCCGGCTTGGCGGGCTACCAGGCGGTGAGCTCTCCGGCGGCCCGCGCCCCGTCCTCGGCCTGCGTGAGGATGTCCGCCGCGGTGTTCGCCAGGGCGCCGGGCTCAGGGGCCGCGACGATCTGTGCCACGCGCCGCAGGACCGTGTCACGCTGGGCGTCGACCTCCCTCTCCGCGGTGAGCCAGTTGTGCACGTCCCCCTGCGCGGCCGGCGACTGCGAGATCGCGCGTGCCCGCGCGGCGACCGCGGCCGGGCGACGAGCGGCGAGCATGGCGTTGACCTGGCCCTGCGGCGTGGACTTGTTGCGAGGCACCAGACTCAGGGGCGGCGTGCCGCCGTGCCCGACGGTGAGACCGGGTGTCGGGCCGGCCTTGCTCGGCACCTTGCCCGCCACATAGCCGCCCTGGCTGATCCCCACCAGCAGCAGGAACGTACCCGAGAAATCCGGGAGACCGGTCTTGCCCGGACCGCCGGCAGCCCCGATGAAGTGGATGCTCAGCCCGATGTAGGCAGCGACGAGGACGATGGTTATCACGAAGTTCTGATATTTCGTGATATCGATTACCTGGTCTGCGTACTGGCCCTCCTCGACCAGGAAGATCTGCGCCAGCCGGGGAGGATCGGCGGGTCCACTGGCGGCGACGTTGTCCGCGTTGGTCTGGTCTTTGACCGACTTCACGGTGGTGGCGGCCGCCGCGGAGCCGACGCTGATTCCCAGCAATCCGAGGACGTGCGCCGGGATCGAGAACTCCAGCGGATGGTCCACGCCGGCGATCCAGCGCCCGAAGAACAGCCCCGCGATCAGCGACAGGATGACGATGCTCCACAGTGTCAGCTGGAAGTGGGTCAGGCTGTAGCGGCCCCGGTTGTCGATCAGGATCCCGAGCGGCCACCGCTTGGGGGTCATGGCGAGCGACAGCACGGCCGCAAGGCCCACCAGCAGTAACGCGCAGACCGGCCACGCGATCCAGATCGCGGTCATCGAGCCGTCCCGGCGCTCGAACCCGAACAGTGCCTCTCGCCCCCGAGATGTTCCATGTGCCCCTCTTGGCGCTGCTCGCCACCTTGTGTGACGGGTGAACCGAACTGTGGTGGTGACCCTATGCGCAGATGGTCGATGTTGTCAAGAGTGGTGAGCAAACGTTCACCATCGCATTGCCGTGCAGCGGGTCAGCTGTGCATCTGCTCCAGGCGGCACTCGCGGGGCGGCTTGTCGTCGCGCCAGCGCAGGATGCGTGTGCCGTGGCGGATGCGGCCGCCGCTGGCGTGGTCGAAGGTGACCTCGACCACGAGCTCGGGGCGCAGCGAGATCCACTCGAGCTCGCGTTCGGACTGCCAGCGGCTCGGATCACCGCGGCCGCGCTGCCCGGTCTCGTACGGCTGGAGCGTCGTGACGAGCTTTCGCTTCTCGGCGGCCTTCAGACCCGACGAGTGGCCGACGACGTGCAGCTCGCCGCTGTCGTCGTAGAGCCCGAGAATCAGCGACCCGACGGTGTCGGGCTCCTTGCCAGGGCGGTAGCCGACGACCACCGCGTCGATCGTGCGCACGCGCTTGACCTTGACCATGCCCTTGCGCTCCCCCGGGCGATAGGCGGCCCGCAGGTCCTTGGCCACGACGCCCTCGCCGTGGGCGAACCAGGGCGCGGTGTCATCCGGGTCTCGGGTCAGCGGAGTCAGGTCGATGCCTCGGGAGGTCAGCTCCTCCAGGGCGGCGCGGCGCTCGGCGAACGGCAGCGCGAGCAGCGAGTCGTCGTCGCGGGCCAGCAGGTCGAAGGCGATGTAGTGGGCGGGAGTCTGCTCGGCCAGCATTGCGATCCGAGAGGCTGCGGGGTGAATCCGCTGCTGCAGCGCGCCGAAGTCCTGTGTCGGGTGGGCGGGGTCCGAGTCCCCATCGATCACGATCTCGCCGTCGACGATGTAGCGCCCGGACGGGAACGAGAGCTCGGGGAAGTAACGCCCCAGCGGCTTGGAGCCGCGGGATTGCAACAACAGCTCGTCCCCGTCTACGAACGCGATCGCCCGGAAGCCGTCGAACTTCGGCTCATAGGACCAGTGCTCGCCCAGCGGCAGCTCCTTGCTCGAGCGGGCGAGCTGAGGCTCGATCGGTGGCTTGAGCGGCAGCGGCAAGGCGGGGTCGATGGTAATGGCTGGGTGCGCCGGGGCGGCGGCTCGGGGCGCCGGGAGGCGGTCGCTAGGATCGGGCGATGGCCGACGACCGTGCGACTCTCGCCGAGGAGGAGTACCTGGAGTCGCTGTTCTGGCTGTTCGAGGCGGAGCTGCCGATGACCGGCGCCAACCTGGCCCGCGCCATGCAGCTCTCGGCGCCGACGGTGCACGAGATGCTGGGCCGCCTGGAGCGCGACGGCTACATCGCCCGGACCTCGGGGCGGGGGATCGAGTTCACCGACGACGGGCGCGAGCACGCCGAGGCGATCGTCAGCCGCCATCGCATGATCGAGCGCTTCCTGACCGACGTGGTCGGCGTTCCCTGGGATGACGTGCACAAGGAGGCCGAGCAGCTCGAGCACGCGATGACGCCTCGCTTCGAGGCCTACGTGCGAGCCGCGGTCGGTGACGCCAAGACGTGCCCCCACGGCCATCCGATCCGCGTCGGCGAGCGGATCGACGGCGTCCCCCTGGCCGACTGCAAGGTCGGCGCCGCGGTTACGATCCTGCGGCTCGAGAACGAGGCCGAGGATCTGCTGCACTACCTCAAGCAGGCGGGGATCGAGCCCGGGATGAAGGGCTCGGTGGCATCCAACGACGGCGAATGCGTCGAGGTGAGCAGCAGCGATGGGGCCATCTCCTCGGTGACCGTCAGCGTCGCCGAGACCGTGTCGGTGCTGGCCAACCCGTCGCCGCCTCCGCGCACTGCCCTGCCCGAGCAGCTGGTGCTGGGCCGCGAGCGCTACGGGCGCTGATCCGGCACGGGCGCTGATCCGGGACGGACGGTGATCCGGCGCGGGCGGTGATCCGGCGCTGGCGCTGACTCGCCGCGGACGCTGACGCGGCGCGCCGGTCAGACCGGGGCCGGCTCGGGGGCCGGCAGCTGCCGGCCGGTCGTGAGCCAGTGGGAGATCTGCTCGTAGATCGCCGGATGGTTGAGCAGATCGAAATGAGTCGCGCCGCCGAGGTGGCGGTAGCGATCGATCGGGAACTGCAGGCGCTCGCCGCCGCGGTCCTGTGACCAGGCGCTGGGGCGCAGGACCAGCAGGTCGCCGATCATCCGGCCGAGCGGGTGCTCGGCGTCGCGGGACAGCGTGGCCGACACGAAGTAGTGGTTGGCGCTGGTCAGGAACGGGACCACGGTGCCCGTGTTGGTCCAGAACGCGTCGGGGTCGTAGCCCTGCCAGTCCTCGTCCACCACGTAGCCGTAGCCGAGGTCCTTGACTCCGGCGCTGCGGATCTTCAGCGGCTTGGCGAAGCCGCGCGTCTCGGGAAGCTTCGAGATCGCGTGGCACGCGGCATTGGCCGCCAGTTCGAGCGGCGCGCCCTTGTGCGGAGAGCCGAGCATGAACACGTGGCGGACCTTCTCGCGCCACGATCCCGCCTCGGCGTAGTGACATGCACCTCGGGCGATGAGGCCGCCCATCGAGTGTCCGATCAGCGCGATCTCCGCCACCTCGACCGGCCAGTTGGAGATCAGCTCTTCGAGCAGCACGGCGAGCTTGCGGCCGTTGTGGGAAATGTGGAGGCCGCTGTTGAAGCGCAAGAACAGCGGGGTGTAGCCGTGCTCAGACTCCAGCCGATCGGCGTAGGGCACGTGGCGGGCGGCGCGCAGCCGCCATGCGTCGTCGGTCTCACCCAGGCCGTGGATGAAGATCGCCAGCCTCGGGGTCGCGGACGGAACGGCGGCGGCGAGCGACGGGCGGTCAAGGGTCAGGTCCGCTCCTCGGTAGCGGATCGTCATCGGCCTGGCCAGCTTGCTGCCCTGGCGCTCGAGCATGTCGCCCCAGGCCCCCTGGATCGCGCCGACGGTCACGCGACCGCGCGGGGTCTCCTCCAGCGACGGCGCACCGGGCGGACGAGTGAGGCTGACGGCGTGAGCGCCGCCCTTGACCAGCGCACCGGTCAGCGACCGGGCGCCGTCGTACGCGTTCTTGGCGAGCGTGTCGTGGATCGCCCGCACCGGCGCCGCCGGCTGACCGAGGAGTCCGAACACGCGCCCCGCGATTCCCTCGTGGACCTCGCGCACCTGCGAGGCGATGCCCGCCGCGGCGGCGCCGGCGAGATCTCCGATGGCTCTGGTCTCCTCAGGCAGCACGGACGTCCTCCTCACCCAGCATGGACGGGTTCACCCACCTCGGCATAGGCCTCGGCCAGCCGGTCGACGCCCTCCTCGATCTGCTCCGGGGTGACCCCCGAATACGCAAGGCGAAGCGAAGACTCGCCACCCTCCAGCAGGAAGTCAGATCCCTTGACGAACTGGACGCCACGGGCGGCGGCGGCGTCGAACAGGGCGTTCACGTCGCTGCCGCGGGGAAGGTCGACCCACAGGAAGTAGCCGCCCTGGGGGGCCACGAAACGGGCGTCCGGAAGCTTCGCCTCCAGCGCCCCGCAGAGGGTCTGAGCACGGTCGCGCAGCGCGTCTCGCACGGTCGAGATCGAGCGGTCGATCGCGCCGGAGCGGCAGAACTGGTTGACGATCCCCTGAGAGACCATGCTCGGCGAGATATACGTGCTGGTGGCGATCTTGACGATCCTGGCGATCAGCTCCGGCGAGCCCACCAGGTAGCCGACGCGGATGCCGGGGCACACGGTCTTGGAGAACGACGAGGCGTAGACGACCCGCTCGGGATCGGTCGAGACCATCGTCGGCAGCGACTCTCCCTCGAAGCGCAGCGAGACGTACGGGTCGTCCTCGAATACGGTGAACTCGTAAGCGCGGGCCAGCTCCAGCAGCCGGTCGCGCTTGGGCGCCGAGAGGGTGTAGCCGGCGGGATTCTGGAAGTTGGGGATGATGTGGGCCAGCTTGGGCTTGGTGCCGGCGGCCAGCACACGCTCGAGCGCGCTCGTGTCGATCCCGTCGGGCTCGAGCTCGACCATGCGCACATCGGCGCCGCGTTTGCGCAGCGACAGCAGCGTGCGGTCGTAGGTCGGGCGCTCGACGATGACGGCGTCCCCCTCCTGGACCAGCGCGTCGAACAGGAACGCGTCGGCCTGCATCGAGCCGTTGGTGACCATCACCTGGTTGACCTCGACGCCGTGGCGCCCGGCGATCCATTCACGCAGCGGCGGATAGCCGACGGCGGTGCCGTAAGCGGTGAGTCCGGCAGGGTCCTTGGCGAACGCCTCCGCCGCCGCGGCCTTCAGGCCCTCGACGTCGACGATGTCGAGCGAGGGTGCGCCGCGGGCGAAGGAGATCGGACTGGTGCCTGCCACGCGCCTAAGACTACGACTTCGGCTCGAACAGGTGCACGTCGACGATCGCGCGGTCCGCGCCCTCGTACCCGCGGACCTCCACCTCGCGCACCTCGGGGATCCGCTCCAGCATGCGCTCGAACGCCCGCAGAGCCTCGGTGCTGCCGAACGGGCCTGCCGAGACGCTGAACTCCTGGACGGGGGCGGGGGCGGCCGGGGCGGGGTTGGGGGCGGCGAGGGCGACCGAAGGCCAGTGCGCGAGCGCTTGCTCGTACGCAATCAGCAGCCGGCGGGTGCCCTCGAGCACCTCTTCCTGGAGGGCTGCGAGGTGGCGCAGCTCGTGGAGCAGCTCGGAGGGGTCCTGACTGGGCGGGTTGGCTCGGGGCGGCTCGGCCCGGGGCGGCTGCGACGTCGGGGCGGGGGGCGGGGCGAAGGCCTCCACGGGGACGCGCGGAGGAAGCTCGGCGGCCGCCGGGGGTGGCGGCGGCGGGGGCGGAGCGGGCGGCGGGATGGGCCTCGGCGGCGGCTCGGGCGGAGGGGGCGGCTCGGGCGGAGGTGGCGGCTCGGGCCTCGGTGGCGGCTCGCCCGCACCCTCCCCTTCGGCGACCATCAGGCCGGTCTGGATCGAGCTCAGCCGACGGTCGATCTCAGCCAGCCGGGCGTCGAGGATCGAGATCTCCGGAGGCTCTTCGGTCATCCCGGGCCGAGCGTAGCGCGCCCACCGGGTGTCAGCATCGACGCTCTCGCTCGCCGCCCGCGCGTGACTCTGAATACGAAACCGGGCGCATAGACCGGAAACGTATTCAGAGTGGCGTGGCGGAGCACACTCTGGGAGGGTTTCCGGTCATATACACCGGAAACCCTCCCCGAGTTGGAGGACGGCGGGACTCTGGCGACAAGACCGGTCCCCCCCACCGGTTTTGTCGCCATAGTGGTCGGAGCGAGCAGGGGGTAGGGCTCCACTGAGCTGAACCGACCGCTCAGGCGCGAAGCGAAGGAGGGCAGCGCCACTGAGTCAGGCGCGAAGCGAAGGAGAGACCGCTATCTGAGTCAGGCGGCGGAGCCGAGCAGCGCCACCGCCGCCTCGGCGACCTGCGTTGGGGTGCGCCCGACGCGCACGCCCTTGCTCTCGAGCGCCTCGGCCTTGGCCGCGGCGGTGCCGTGTGATCCTGAGACGATCGCGCCGGCGTGGCCCATGGTCTTGCCGGGCGGGGCGGTGAAGCCGGCGATGTAGCCGATCACGGGCTTGGTCACGTTGTCGGCGATGAAGTCCGCGGCGCGCTCCTCGGCGTCGCCCCCGATCTCACCGCACATGACGATCAGCTCGGTCTCCGGATCCTCCTGGAACATGCCGATCACGTCGATGAAGTCGGTGCCCGGCACGGGGTCGCCGCCGATGCCGACGATGGTCGAGTTGCCGAAGCCGCTCTGGGCCAGCACGTTGCCGATCTGGTAGGTCAGGGTGCCCGAGCGCGACACGACCCCGACGTTGCCGGCGCTGAAGAAGGACGCGGGGATGATCCCGACGTTGGCCTTGCCGGGGGACAGGATTCCTGGGCAGTTGGGGCCGATCAGTCGTGAGCGCCCGTTCTTCTTGAGCGTGTTGTACACGCGCATCTCGTCGTGGGCGGGGATGCCCTCGGTGATGCAGATGATCAGCTCGATGCCGGCGTCCTCGGCCTCGAGGATCGAGTCCGCGGCGAAACGCGGCGGGACGAAGATCATCGCGGTATTGGCACCCTCGCGCTCGACGGCATCGTGGAAGGTGTTGAAGACGGGAATGCCCTCGACGTCCTGGCCGCCCTTGCCCGGCGTCACCCCCCCGACGACGTTCGTGCCGTACTCGCGGTTGCGCAGGGAGTGGAAGGTGCCCTCGCGGCCGGTGATCCCCGACACGCACAACTTCGTCTCGCTGCCGACCAGAATGCTCATGCGCTGCCTCCGGCGCCGTTGGACGAGGACGACCCCGCGGCCAGTTCGACGACGCGAGCCGCCGCGCCGTCCATGGTGGCCTCGGTATGGACACCGGGCAACGCGGCTTCCGAGAGCAGGGCTCGGCCCTCCTCGCCGTTGGTACCGTCGAGGCGCACGACGAAGGGCACCGTCGGGTTGATCTGCTTGAACGCCTCGATCAGGCCCTTGGCCACCTCATCGCAGCGAGTGATCCCGCCGAAGATGTTGAACAGCACGGCCTTGACCTTGTCATCGGAGAGGATGACCTCGACGGCGCTGGTGATCGCGTCGGCGCGCGAGCCGCCGCCGGCGTCCAGGAAGTTAGCGGGCTTGCCGCCGGCCTCGGCGACGACATCGAGCGTGGACATCGCCAGACCGGCGCCGTTGGCGAGGATGCCGATGTCTCCGTCGAGCTTGACGTAGGTCAGCCCGCGCTCCTTGGCCATCAGCTCCTGAGGATCCTCGGCGGAGACGTCGCGCAGCTCAGCGTTGTCGGCGTGGCGGAACAGAGCGTTGCCGTCGAGCGTCACCTTGGCGTCGAGCGCGCGGACTTCGCGCTCCGGGGTGACGATCAGCGGGTTGACCTCCACGAGCGTGGCCTCCTCGCCGACGAACACCTCGTAGAGCTTGGCCAGCATCGCCCCCACAGGTCGGACCACGTCGGCGTCGACGCCCGCCTCGAAGGCCAGCCGGCGGCCCTGGAAGTCCTGGAAGCCGATCAGCGGGTCGACGTGGAGCGAGGCGATCGCGTCCGGGTCCTCGTCGGCGACGGCCTCGATGTCCATGCCGCCCTTGGTGGAGAGCATCACCAGGGGCGCCTTGGCGGAGCGGTCGAAGACCACCGAGGCGTAGTACTCAGAGGCGATGTCCGAGGCGGCCTCGATCCACAGCTCGTGGACGGTGAGGCCACGGATGTCCATGCCGAGGATCGCCCGCGCGTTGGCCTCGGCCTCGGCGCGGTCGGCGCAGAGCTTGATCCCGCCGAGCTTGCCCCGGCCACCGATCTGGACCTGGGCTTTGACGACGCAGGGGTAGCCGATCGCCTCGGCAGCGGCGACCGCATCCTCGACGGTGCGGGCGGCCTGGCCGGCGGGAACGGGAACGTCGTGGCGGGCGAATAGCTGCTTGCCCTGGTATTCGAGAAGGTCCATAGCGGCTTTTCACTCTATTGACTCGGCCGCGGAGGTGGCGGCCGGGCCCGCCAGGACGCAAGTTGCGGGAATCGCGTCATATCATCATCCGGCGATGGCTCTGCCGAAGACAATCTCTTTCGTCACGTTCGACGTGTACGGGACCCTGATCGACTGGGACACGGGCGCGTACGACGCGTTCAACGCGGAGGCCAAGCGCGACGGCTTCACGATCGAGCGCGAGGAGCTCCTGCCGCTGTTCCACGAGATTCAGCAGCAGATCCAGGCCGGCTCCTACGAGCTGTATGCCGAGGTGCTGCGGCGCACGGCGGTGCAGATCGCCAAGCAGTTGGGCTGGCCGCTGGAGCCATCGCGGTCGGGCTTCCTGCCCGACTCGGTGCAGCGTTGGAAGCCGTTCAGGGAAACCAACCCGGTGCTCACCAAGCTGGCCAAGCAGTACAAGCTGGGCCTGATCTCGAACATCGACGACAAGCTGCTCGGCCAGACGCGGCGTCACATCCCGCTCGACTTCGACCTGGTGGTCACCGCCCAGCAGGTCCGGTCCTACAAGCCCGACCCGGCCCACTTCACGGAGTGCGAGCGGCGGATCGGATCCAAGAAGGGCTGGGTCCACATCGCCGCCAGCTACTACCACGACGTCGAGCCGTGCCTGAAGAAGAAGATCCCGGTGATCTGGGTCAACCGCACCAAGCAGCAGCTCGAGGCCGGGCAAAAGAAGCCCGACGCGGAGGTCACGAGCCTGCGCGAGGCCGCGAAGCTGCTCGGCGTCAACTGATCGCAGGGCGGGCAGATGCGGGCTGTAGCCCTGCACGCCGACGTGATCGTGTTCGTCAGCGACGTCTGGCAGACCACGAGCACAGCGGTGCGCTCCGGTGGCGAGGGCTTCCTGATCGACTCGCCCGTGTATCCCGAGGAGCTCCGGGCGCTCCCCGATGTGCTCGGGCAGGCCGGCTTCACCGTGTCCGGGCTGCTGACCACGCACGGTGACTGGGATCACCTGCTCGGCCGGCTCGCCTTCCCGGAAGCCTCGCTGGGGTGCGCGGAGTCAACGGCGAAGCGGCTCGCCGCCGAGCCCGGGGCGGCTCAGCGGGAGCCTGCGCTCGTTCGATGCCGAGCACTATGTGCAGGGCCGCGGCCCGCTTGCCCTCGGAGGCCTGCAGGCGCTGCCGGTACCCGGCCGCCTCGAGCTCGGGAGTCGCCAAGACCCCGAGCTCGAGTCGAGCTCGGGCCAGTAGAAGCTCGAGCTCGGGACCAGCCAGGAGCTCGAGCTGCACGAAACCGGCGGTCACACGGCCGATGGGGTGGCGTTCCTGATGCCCTGGGCCGGCGTGCTTGTGTGCGGCGATTACCTGTCACCGGTTGAGATCCCGATGATCTCCCACGGTGGATCGCTGCAGGGCTACGTGGAGACGCTCGAGCGTCTGGGCGCCCTTCTGGCCCGGGCCGAGACGGTGGTGCCGGGGCATGGCTCACCGCAACCGGCCACTGACGCCCGCAGGTTGATGGAGGAGGACCTCGCGTACCTCGATGCCCTGCGGACCTCCGGCGCCGCGACCGCACTTCCGAAACAGCGCGCCACCGCCACGCAGCAGAGGATCCACGCGGAGAACCTGGAGCGCCTGAAGCTCGCCGGCTGACCACCGCCGAACGGCGCAGCGGCGGCGGCTCGCCGGCTGACCACCGCCGAACGGCGCGGCGGCTGGCCAAGACGAACGGCCCGCCTGTTCAGGCGGGCCGTTCAGAACTCGACTCTCAGGCGGCGATCCAAGATCGCGCGCCCCGGCGGCGGCGATCCGAGATCGCGCGCCACCGTCACATCCGCGCTACTTCTTCTTCTTCGGCGTCTTGTTTCCCTTGCTGATCGTCAGGTTGACCTTGGCGCCGCTGGGCTTCTTGGCGCCGGCCTTCGGATCGCTCGAGATGACCTTCCCGTCCTTGACCTTCTTGGACTTGGCGGTGCTGATCTTGCCCACCTTGCAGTTGCCCTTGGCGATGGCCTTGGCGGCCACGGCGAGGGTCTGGTGGACGACATTCGGGACCGTGCACTTCTTGCCCGGAACAGGCGGCTTCGGATTCCCGAGGCTGACCTTGATGTTCACGCTCTTGCCGCCCGGAAGACTGGTGCCGGCTGGCGGAGCGGTCGAGATCACGTTGCCGATCGCGATCGAGGACTTGGCGGTGCTGATCTTCCCGATGGCGCAGTTGCCGTTGATGATCGCGCTCTCAGCAGTAGCGAGCGATTTGTTGGTGACGTTCGGAACCTTGCACCCCGGAATCGGGTACCCGGCGGCCGACAGTGCGAACAGCGCTCCCAACAGTGCCAGGACGGTTACGAGCCGCGTTAGCTGCTTTGCCATTGAACTGTGACGCATCCTTTCCCCGGTTTGACGCGAACGCCCGCGAATGGCCCCACGCCCTGAAATTTCGCTCGGAGCGTGTAGCGCCGTGCTACCCCCCAAACATGCGGTCACGTTACTGAGCTTCGCCCGCGACGTCAAGGCCGTCGACCGGCGGCGCCGATGCTCGCGATCACCAGCGAATGCTGGGCTTCGGTCATGTGCCCGAACATCGGCAGCGTGACCGTCCGGCGGGCATAGTCCTCGGTGACCGGGAGGGCCGCCCCGCCGTCCTGCCCAAAGGCTGTCGTCAGATGCAGCGGCGGGTAGTGGACGCTGGTCTGCACCCCGGCCCGGTGCAGCGCCTGCCGGAAGCGCCGGCGATCCACCCCGGCGCCGAGTAGCACCGGGAAGATGTGCCAGGCGCATCGGATTCCCGGTACCTCCGTGATGGCGGGGACCACGACCGGCTCGAGTGACCGCAGGCCGTCGAGGTAGCGGGTAGCCAGGTCGCTGCGCCGCGCCGTGTCGTCGGCCAGCCTCGCCAGCAGCAGGGTTCCAAGCGCGGCACGTGGCTCGTCGAGTCGGAGGTTGAACCCCGGTTCGAGGACGTCGTAGTCGACTTCGAGCCCACGGTGCCGTTCCCAGGTGCCGGCGCTCAGACCGTGCGAACGCAGGCGCTGCGCCCGCGCGGCAGCCGCCGGATCGGAGGCGATCAGCATGCCTCCCTCCCCCAGCGGCAGGTTCTTGTTGGCAAAGAAGCTGAACGTGCCCAGGTGGCCGAGCGTGCCCGCATGGCGAGAGCCGTCCCACCCGTCGACGGCGTGCGCGGCGTCCTCGATAAGCGTCAGCCCGCGGGAGTCGGCCAGCTCGCGCAGCCGGGCCGCCTCGCCGGGATGCCCCGCGTAGGCCACGGTGACTATCGCCCGCGTGCGCGGGCCGATCATGCGCGTCACGGTCTCCGGGGTCAGCCACGGGCGACGCATCGCTCCGACGTCGGCGAACACCGGACGGGCGCCGCAGCGCAGCACGGCCGCCGCGGTGGCGGCGAAGGTCAGAGAGGGCACGATGACCTCGTCGCCGGGACCGAGCCCCGCGACGACGCAGGCCAGCTCCAGAGCGGCGGTCCCGCTGGACAGAGCGACCGCCGCCTCGGGCTCGACGCCGGCAAAGCGAGCGAAGTCGCGCTCGAACTGCGCGACCCGGGGCCCCTGCGAGAGCCACCCGGATCGGTACACAGCGGCCACAGCCTGCACCTCCTGCTCGCTCAGGCGAACATCGGCCAGCGGGACGGTCCAGTCGGGCACCCCGCCACGGTACTCCGACGGGCAACTCACGAGCGAGGTCCGAGATCCGCTGCAAGAGCGGGGGATCGCGTACGCTCAGCGCGTGAGCTCCTGGGACGGGCGCCGGACGCTGGTCACCGGTGGTGGCGGCTTCATCGGCGGCCATCTGGCGGTCGCGCTCGCGCAAGCGGGCGCCCGGGTGCGGGTCCTGTGCCGGTACAACTCGCGGGCGGATCGGGGCACGCTTGAGTGGTTCGCGCCCGGCGAGACGAGCGCGATCGAGGTGGTGTTCGGCGACCTGCGCGACCTCGAGTCGGTGCAACGGGCGATGGAGGGCGTGGAATGCGCCTTCCACCTGGGGGCGCAGATCGCGATCCCCTACTCCTACCTGAACCCGCGTGACTTCTACGCCACCAATGTCGGGGGCGCGCTCAACGTTGCCCAGGCGGCGCTGAGCGCCGGGATCGGCCGCCTGGTGCACACCTCCACCAGCGAGGTCTACGGGGACGCCCGAACGCTGCCGATCACCGAACGCCACGAGCTCGCGCCCCGTTCCCCGTATGCGGCCAGCAAGGCCGGCGCGGACATGCTGATGTCCAGCTGGCACGCGTCGTTCGCGTTGCCGGTGGCGATCGCGCGGCCGTTCAACACCTACGGCCCCCACCAGTCGGCGCGGGCGATCGTGCCGACCATCGCGACGCAGGCTCTGCGCGGTGAGCGGCTGCGGCTGGGCTCACTGGAGCCCCGGCGCGACCTGACCTACGTCGCGGACACGGTGGCGGGGCTGATGGCGATCGCGGAGACCGAGGCCGCGGTCGGCCAGACCGTCCAGCTGGGGAGCGGGAGCGATGTCTCGATCGGAGAGCTCGTCGGCCTGATCGGCGAGTTGACGGGCTCAGAGCTCGTGCCCGAGCTCGATCCCGAGCGGGTGCGGCCCGCGGCCAGCGAGGTGCCCCGGTTGCTGTGCGACCACTCGCGGATGAGCGAGCTGACCGGGTGGGCACCGGCGGTGGACCTGCGCACCGGCCTCGAGCGGACCGTCGAGTGGCTGCGCTCCAACCAGCACCGCTACCGAGCGCTCGAGTACGCCAGATGACGCCGGCGGCGCTCGCCGGAGGCTCACCGAGGTGAGGGCCGCCGTGCTCGCCGGAGGCCTCGGCACGCGGCTGAGGCCGTACACCGCGATCCTGCCCAAGCCGCTGGTGCCGGTCGGCGACCGCCCGATCCTGGAGCTGATCCTGATCTGGCTGGCGCGCAGCGGGGTCGAGCGCGTGGACGTCTGCATCGGACACCTCGGCGAGCTGATCCAGACCTACTTCTCGCAGGCCGAGACGATTCCCTCAGGGCTCGAGGTCCACTGGCAGTGGGAGTCCGAGGTGCTGGGGACGGCCGGGGCGCTGCGCTCGATCCCGGAGATCACCGACACGCTGCTGGTGGTCAACGGCGACATCCTCACTGATCTGGACCCGACTCGGATGCTCGCCTACCACCACGAGCAGCAGGCGGCGCTGACGATCGCCACCCGGCAGGCAACGGTGGAGACCGAGCTGGGCGTGATCGAGCACGAGCATGGCCTGGTGTCCGACTACCGGGAGAAGCCGGTTCTGAGTTACAGCGCCAGCATGGGGATCTACCTGTACGAGCCGCGCGCCCTGGACGCTCTGCCGGAGGGCACGTGCCAGTTCCCTGACCTCGTGCTGGCCCTGCTGAGGCTCGGCGAACGGGTGGCCGCCTACGAGACCGACGCGCAGTGGCACCACGTCGGGACGCTGGCGCAGCATCACGAGGCCACCCGCCAGCTCGGCGCCGCGATCGGCGCGGGAGAGGCGCCAATGGAGAAATGATGGAGCCGCGACGGTTGCTTCTGGTATAAAGGCTCTGCCACGGGGCCGGGCGTTATTTCAGACCACGGGGCAGTGGGCACCGATGTGATCGGAGCCATTGGGCGATCTGGCGATCCGGGGGGACCGCTTGGGACTGGGCGGTGACAAGACGGCGATTCTCGCTCCGAGCCACGGGGCTGCGGCTCGGCGCCATTCCGTGCCATGGCCCGAGCGCGTGCTCGACGTGGTGCTGACCGTGCTGGCGCTACCGGTGATCGCGATCGTGGGCGCCGCGATAGCCCTGGCGATCTACATCGACTCTCCGGGCCCGGTGATCTACCGGTCGCTGCGCGTGGGCAGCGGCGGCGAGCTGTTCGAGATGCTGAAGTTCCGCAAGATGCGCCGCGAGGCCCCCAGCCATCCGGTGACGCTGGACGACGACGAGCGTTTCACGCCGATCGGGCGCTTCCTCGCAGCGACCCGTCTGGACGAGCTGCCCCAGGTGGTCAACGTGCTGCGCGGGGAGATGCGGCTGGTCGGCCCGCGCCCGGAGCTCGAGTACTTCACGGCCCAGTACGCCGACGAGTACGCCGAGATCCTGACGGTGACGCCGGGCATCACCGGCAACGCGCAGCTGCGATTCGTCGATGAGAAGTCGCTGCTGTCCGGGCCCTCGCCGGCCGCAACGTACGCCGACCAGCTGATGCCGGAGAAGATCGCCGTCGACCTCGACTACGTCCGTGGCCACACGCTCGTGACCGACCTGGTCATCCTCGCGCGCACACTCGTGCTGCCGCTCGTGCTGCTCAACGATCGCGTGCGGACCCAGTCCGTAGCCATGCGGGTGTGGATGCCGTCGGTGGCGGCGGCGGCGGTGCTCGCGGTGGCGTTCATCGTCGCCTCGAGCCAGCTTCCCTAGTGGCCTGCGCTCACGGGGGCGACCACTAGTGTTCGCCTCCATGCGGAGTCGACGACCGCTGAGCCGCTGCGGAGATTGGATGCGGTCACAGGCGATCGCGGCGCTCCTCGCGGTCGTGGCGATGGCCGCGGTCGCGGCCGAGGGCGCCGTGGCCCCCGCCGAGGCGACGGCGCGAGCGCCGGTGCCGAAGCTGATCTGGGGACCCGTGGTGCTGCCCGATGGGACCTCCGCCTTCCCGCTTTACCACCAGCTCGGCGTGAACGTGTTCCAGGTCGACCTCAACTGGGCCGAGACGGCCCCGACCCGGCCCGCCAACGCCCAGGATCCCGCCGATCCGGCCTACCTGTGGCCCGCGCAGCTCGATCAGGCGATCAGCGAGGCCGCGCACTACCGGATCAAGATCTGCCTGCTCGTCCAGGGCACGCCTGCCTGGGCCAACGGCGGGCGCTCGAGCGGCTGGGCGCCCACCAAGGCGTCGGACTACGGCCGCTTCCTGGTCGCGGCCGCCCACCGTTACCGGACCGTGCACCTGTGGATGGTCTGGGGCGAGCCCAACCGCGACGGGAACTTCCTGCCGATGCCGGCGCACTCCAAGGTCGGCCCGCGACGCTACGCCCTGGTCCTCGACGCCGGCTACCACGCGCTCAAGAGCGTGTCGCGGAGCAACATCGTGATCGGCGGCGACACGTGGAGCTTCGGCGACGTGGAGCCGGCGGACTTCGTGAAGTGGATGCGGCTGCCGAACGGAAAGCCCCCGCCGCTCGATTACTACGGCCACAATCCGTTCTCGATCCGCTTCCCCCGCCTCAGCGAGGCGCCCTACTACCCCGGCGGGCGCGACATCAACGACATCGACACGCTGCACGCGCAGCTGCGCCAGATCTATCACCGCTCGGTGAAGCTGTGGCTGTCGGAGTTCACGGTCTCCTCCGATCACATCAACCGGGCGTTCAGCTTCTCGGTCTCGCGAAAGCAGCAGGCCAACTGGCTGGCGGCGGCGTTCCGGCTGGCCAACTCGGTCGACTACGTCGCCGGGATGGGTTGGTTCACGCTGCTTGATCAGCCGCCGTTGCCCCATAACCAGAACCTGACCAACGGGCTGATGACATACACCCTCCAGCCCAAGCCGGCGTTCTACGCCTACCAGCACGCGCGCTGAGCCGAGCGCTTGCGCGTCTGTTTTCTCACGCACTACTTCCCGCCCGAGGCCGGCGCGCCGCAGACCAGGATCGACCTGCTGGCGCGGATGCTGGCCGCCCGCGGGATCGAGGTCACGGTCCACACCGGTTTCCCCCACTATCCGGCCGGCACGATCCCCGCTCCGTACCACAACCGACCGTGGCTGCGGGAGCGACGGGACGGGATCGCGATCGTCCGCAGCGCCGTATACCCCGCGGTCAACCGCGGCTTTGCCCGGCGGCTGGCCGACCATGCCGCGCTCGCCGTCTCCGCGCTGGCCACCGCGCCGCTCAGCGGACCGGCGGACGTGGTCGTCGGTGAGACCCCGCCGCTGTTCACGGCCGCGGCCGGAGTGGCCTACGCAGCGCTCAAACGCGCCGCCTACGTGGTCAACGTCGCCGACCGCTGGCCTGCCAGCGCGGTCGAGATGGGCGCGCTGAGCAACCGCTCGGCGATCGCCGCGGCCACCGCGCTCGAGCGCTTCACCTACGAGCATGCCGATCTGATCACGGCGCCGACGGCCGGCATCGTCGCCGCGCTCGCCGGGGCACCAGAGGCCGGCGCCAAGGCCCGGCGGATGTGGCCGGTGGTCGACGTGGACCGCTTCGACCCCGCGCCTCCCGCGCCGTCCCGTGGGCCGCTGCGGCTGCTGTACGCCGGGACGCTGGGGATGGCCCAGGGTCTGGACGTGCTCGTGCGGGCCTCCAAGCGGGCCGGCCCCGACATCGTTCAGACCACGATCGCCGGCGACGGCGCCGAGGCCGAGCCGTTGCGCGTCCTGGTGCGCGCCGAACGGGTGGCCAACGTCGAGCTGATCGGGCCGGTGGCGCCGGAGGCGGTGCCGGGGCTGCTCGGGGGCGCCGACGTCGCCGTCGTGCTCCTTCGCGACCTCGAGATCTTCAAGGGCGCGCTGCCGACGAAGATGCTCGAGGCGATGGCGGCCGGCCGACCCGTCGTGCTGTCGGCCCGCGGCGAGGCGGCAGAGCTGGTTCAGAGCGCCGGCGCCGGGATCGTCGTGCCGCCCGCCGATCCCGAGGCGCTATCAACGGCGCTGCGTCTTCTGCACGCCGAGCCCGCGCGACGCCGCGAGCTCGGCCGGGCGGGACGCGCCTATGCCGAGGCTCATTTCGGAGCGCAGCGGGCGGCGGACGCCTGGGCGGCGACGCTCAGCGATGCCGCCGGCGCCGCGAGCGAGCGACGACGACGACGCGGGAGCGCTCACCGATCCGGCTGAGCTGCTGTAGGCCGGTGTCGAGCGGATCGAGCGCCAGCGCGCGCCGGTAATAGCTGCGAGCGGCGGCCAGATGCCCGCCGCGGGCCTCGAAGTCGCCGAGCACACCCAGGGTCGCGAAGTTCCGGGGCTCGAGCGACAGGGCGTCGTTGAGCTGCGCGTAGGCGCCCGGACGGTTGCCCAGCGTCTCAGTCGCCGAGGCCTCGAGGTAGTGCGGGGTCACCGACCATGGGTCGAAAACCGCGGCGGTGCGCGCCGCCGACAGCTCGGCGCGCGGGTTGTCGACCAGCGACCGGGCGCGCTGGATGAAGGCGTCGGACAGGAACAGCGCCAGCACCGCCAGTGAGGCGGCCACCATCGTCGCCACGGCGCCCACGCGGATCGCGCGCCCGCGCGGCGAGCGCCGGGCCTCGGCGGACGCCGGGGCGGCGCCGGCGGCCTGGGCCGCGGCCAGCGACAGCGCGAAGACACCGATCGCCGTCAGCCCCGGGATCAGCCAGATCCAGTCGACCGTGCTCTGGCCGAGCAGGACCGCTCCGGTCGCCGCGAGGGCGGCCACCGGGCGGCGCTCGGTTCCCGGCAGCCGGCGCCATCCCCCGCGGATGACGGCGGCTACCCCTCCCAGGTACAGGATGAACAGCACCACGCCGACGGCCCCGTTCTCCGAGAGCACCGCGAACACGAGGCTGTGCGGGTCGTCCAGGTTGCGGTTGGTGGCGCGCAGGCGGTAGTACCCGAACGAGTAGTTGTCGGCGCCGACTCCGAGGATGGGGGCGCCGTCGAACTCCTTCAGGGCGACCCGCCACAGGTCGTAGCGCTGGCCACCGGTCGTCAACAGCCGCGTGCTGGTCGGAGTCGTGCTCTGCAGGTTGCGGAACTGATCCCACTTGCGCGTCAGGTAGGTCGAGGGGTTGCCGATCGCGACCAGGACGGCGACGACGGCGATCACGACGCCGGCGCCCAGCAGCACCCGCGCGCCGCTGCGGAGATGGCGCATCTGGAGGGAGTTGGCGCGCAGCCCGTTGTCGAACAGGGCGATGGCCAGCCCGACCGCGAACGCCGCCACCGTGGTCAGGGCCAGAGCCTCCCCCGCCACCGCGATCTCGTGCGCGGTCACGATCCCGTGCCCGCCCGCGTACGCGTGAAACGGACGCAGCAGCCATGGCGAGGCGGCGGCGACCGCGCCGAGCACCAGCACAGCGGTCCAGGCGCGGCGGATGCGGTCCGGCCCGAGGGATAGCGCGATCACCCCGCCGGCCACCAACCCGATGACGATCCCCCGCGACTGCGTCAGGAAGGCCAGTCCCAGGCACAGCGTGGCCATCGCCAGACCGGCGGCGCGGAGTCCGCGGCGGTAGCTCCGGGCGGCGGCCGCGACCACGCCCGGCCACACGGGCATCGCGAACAACAGCGCGGTCGCGTTGCGGTAGTTGACCGGCCCGTTCAGCCGGCCGGCGAGGAACACCGGCAGGCCGTCGACGATCAGCCGGATCAGCTCGTACACGGCGACGGCGCCGATCCCGGCGATCAGCGCCCAGCCGGCGGCGGCCAGCGAGCGCCGCGAGAGCGGCAGCACGAACGGCAGCGTGGCGATCGCGGCGTAGAGAATTGTGCGGTCGCCGGCGGCAAATGCGGAGGCGCTCGACTGGGCCCAGAGCATCGACAGCATCGACCATGCCGCCAGCCCCCAGATGCCGCCCAGCGCCACCCGCGCCGCGAGCGACGGGGCTGCCAGGCCGCCGCGCGCCAGCAGCGCCCCGATCAGGACCGCGAGCGCGAACAGTGCCAGCGGCGACCACCGGCTGATCGCGAACGCCCCCTGCGAGGTCGTGGCCAGCACCAGCATCAGCAGGACGAAGCAGGCCGCCACAGTGGCCTCGGCGTTGCCGCGGAGACCCGACTCGCCCGGCCCGTCGCCGCCGGACTCCGGCCCGCCCTGGCCAGACCGTCCTGCCGGAGCTAAGATGCTCTCCTGCGTGGCGCGGCGCATCGTCGACATCTTCGTGGTCCTCGTTATCTCCCTGGCGGCATGGGTGACGCCTGCGCTCTCCAGGGCCCCCGCGACCCAGGCTACCGATCCGAACGCCGATAGCCCAGCGGGTGTCGTGTACTCGATCCCATTGGACAGCGCCCGCCAGGACGCGGCGCCGCACGGTCACAGCGGCCAGAGCGGTGCAGGAGGCGGCTCGACCGGGTCCGGCGGAGGCACGGGCGGCGGCAGCGGCTCGGGGACCGGCGGCGGTTCGACGGGCAGCGGCAGCGGGGCCGGCAGCGGGTCGGGCGCCAGCGGCTCAGGCGGCAGCGGCTCAGGCGGCAGCAGCTCGAGCGGATCGGGGAGCGGCGGGTCGGGGCAGAACGGCGCCGGCAGCTCGGCGACGGGCGGGCGCGGCGCCGCGACCGTGCTCGTGCCCGGCGGTCAGCCCGGGTCGCTGATCCACTCCGCCAACGGGTTCGGGTCCTCGTCCCAGGTCCCGGGGCTCAACGCCTCGTCGGGATCCGGCCTGAGCGCGCTGCAGGGCAACGCCGGCTCGGCGCCGCTGCTGGCGATCATCCTCACGCTGGTCGTGATGTCGATCGGCGGCTACGCGGGCGTCCGTTCCTGGAAAGTTCCGCGGCAGCCGTAGTGCCGGGAGGGACACCCGGGCGCCGGCACGCCGGCTCCCCGGTGGTGATCGGCGGGCTCGGCGGCAGCGGCACCAGAGCCGTCGCCGCGGTGCTGCGGCACTGTGGACTCGAGCTGCGCGGCCCGGTGAACCGCACCCTTGACAGCGACTGGGCGATCCTGCTGCTCAAGCACCCGCGCTGGCCGGCGCGGCTGCGCGAGACCGATCGGCCGCTCGGCGAGCTGACCGATGTCTACCGGACGCTCGGCGCGATGTGCCGCGGTCAGACCTTGAGCGCCGCGCAGCTCTCGATCCTCGGCGACGCGGCAGCCGCGTGCGCCGCACTGGGACTGCCCGGTGAGCAGCCGATCCCGTCGTGGCCACCACCGATGCCGTTCCGGCTCGTGAGCGAGTACCTCGCCAATCCCCCTACCGCCCCGGAAAGACCCTGGGGGTGGAAGCAGCCCGGAAGCCACATGATGCTGCCCGAGCTGTCGCAGGCGTTTCCCGAGCTTCGGTTCGTCTACGTGGTTCGCGACCCGCTGGACATGGCGTTCTCCGACAACCGGCAGGGACTGCATCTGTGGTCGGCGCTGATCGGACTCGAGCCCGATCAGATAGACGCCGCCCCCGAGCGCGCGCAGCTCGACTGGTGGCTTCACTCCACCCGGGCCGCGGTCGCAGGCGGCAAGCCGCTCGGCGATCGATGGATGCTGCTGCGAACCGAGGAGCTGTGCGTTGATCCGCTCACCGGCACACGGGCGCTGGCCGCCTTCGCCGGGCTCGATCCCGACGAGTCGACGCTCGCTCAGGCCGCGGCCCTCGTATCACCGCCCGCGTCCATCGGCCGCTGGAAGGCGCATGGGGTCGATGGCTTCGACCCCGCGGCCTTGGAGGAGGCCCGGTCCTGGATCACCCAGTGGGATACCGATCAGGCCGCGAGCCGGTCGTAGAGCTCGAGCAGCCGGGCCTGCTCGCGATCCCAGCTGAGCTCGGCGGCCGCAGCGGCCAGCCGACCGCGCAGCGCAGCGTCCCTGCGGGCGTCCAGGGCGCTGCGCAGAGCCTGCGAAAGGGCCCGCGCGTCATCCGGGGCGACGCACCATCCGATTCCGTGCTCCGCCACCAGCCGCTCCGCCTCGGGCAGGGCGCTGGCCACCACCGGCACTCCCGCCGCCACGTACTCGAACAGCTTGTTGGGCAGCGCCAGCCGGTGGTTCTCGCACGTGTCCTGCAGCAGCGTGATCCCGACGTCGCTCTCCGCCGTCCACGCCAACAGCTCCTCGAGGGCGACGCTGGAGAGCATCGTCACCCGCTCCGACAACCCCCGTCGCGTGATCTCGGCGGCCAAAAGCTCGCCGTAACCCGGCTCGGGGTCGCCCAGGAACACCAGCCGGACCCCGGGCAGCGCGGCCACTGCGTCGAGCATCACCTCACACCCGCGTGCGGGCGCCGGCGCCCCCTGATGGAGCACGAGCTCGACCTCCGGACCGATGCCGAGCCGGTCGCGCAGGCCGCCCCGGCCACCGGGCGTCAGCGCGCTCACATTGCGCACCACCGCCGGAGTGCGGGCCAGCCCGTACAGCGAGCGCAGGCGGATCGCGATCCCGTCCGAGACCGTGATGACCGCCGCGCAGCGCGGGACGATCGCCCGCTCGATCGCACCCACCAGCCACGCCCAGGCGCGCTCCCGGTAAGGCACGCCGGTGGCCAGCTCGTGCGAGTCGTAGACCAGCCGCGCGCCGCTCAGCCGGGCCCCGAGCACCCCCGGCAGCAGCATCGCCGCGTCGTGGGCGTGCACCACGTCGGGCCGCGCGGCGAGGATGCCCTTGACGAACCAGAGCAGGAAGGCGGCACGGTAGAGGTGGAAGGGGAGCAGGCGCCTGACGCGGTCGGGCGGCAGCACCGAGCGGCGCTCGAACCCGTCCAGGACGGTGGCGGTGGCGGACCGGGACGGGGTGGACAAGGCCACCGGCGCCAGCTCGAGCACGATCACCTGGTGGCCGGCGCCGGCCAGGGCGGCCGCCTCCCGGCGGACCCGGGAGTCGAACTCCACCGACTTGTGCAGGAGCATCACGATTCGCATGAACACGCCGGCGCGACATCCCCGACACGCACCGCTGGCACACTGTAGAGCCGGTGGGCAACCAGATTCATCGACTAAGTCACCTCGAACGGCTCGAGGCCGAGAGCATCCACATCATGCGCGAGGTGGTGGCCGAGGCGGAGAACCCGGTGATGCTGTACTCGATCGGCAAGGACAGCTCGGTCATGCTGGACCTCGCGCTGCGGGCGTTTTACCCGGCCAAGCCCCCGTTCCCGCTGCTGCACGTCGACACGACGTGGAAGTTCCGCGAGATGTACGAGCTCCGCGACCGGATCGCCGCAGAGCTCGGCTTCGAGCTGCTGGTGCACGTCAACCAGGAGGGGGTGGCGATGAACATCAACCCCTTCGACCACGGCTCCGAGGTCCACACCAACGTGATGAAGACAGAGGCGCTCAAGCAGGCGCTGGACGAGCACGGCTTCGACGTGGCCTTCGGCGGCGCCCGGCGCGACGAGGAGCGCTCGCGGGCCAAGGAGCGGATCTTCTCCTTCCGCACCGCGCGCCATACCTGGGATCCGAAGAACCAGCGCCCGGAGCTGTGGCGGCTGTTCAACGCCCGCAAACGCAAGGGCGAGTCGATCCGCGTGTTCCCGCTCTCCAACTGGACCGAGCTCGACGTGTGGCTCTACATCTACCACCGGCAGATCCCGATCGTCCCGCTCTACCTGGCGGCGGAGCGCCCGGTGGTGCAGCGCGACGGGACGCTGATCATGGTCAACGACGATCGCTTTCCCCTGGCGGCCGGGGAGCAGCCCGAGATGCGCAGGGTCCGTTTCCGCACGCTCGGCTGCTACCCGCTCACGGGAGCGATCGAGAGCGAGGCCGACTCGCTTGCCGAGGTCATCCGTGAGATGCTGCTGACCACGTCCTCTGAGCGCCAGGGGCGCGTAATCGACCACGACAGCGCCGCCTCGATGGAGAAGAAGAAGCGGGAGGGGTACTTCTGAGCACGCACCCGGGACCGGGGGTGTCGCCGAGCAGCGCCGGCGTCCCCGCCGACCTCGCCGAGATGCTGGCCGCGCATGAGCGAAAGAGCCTGCTGCGCTTCCTGCTGTGCGGATCCGTGGATGACGGCAAGAGCACGCTGATCGGGCGCCTGCTGTACGAGACCCAGGCCCTGTACGCCGACCAGCTGGCCGCACTCGAGGCCGACTCGCGGACCACCGGCACCCAGGGCGGCGAGCTCGACTTCGCGCTGCTGACCGACGGTCTGGCGGCCGAGCGCGAGCAGGGGATCACGATCGACGTGGCCTACCGGCACTTCTCCACCGAGCGGCGCCACTTCATCGTCGCCGACGCGCCGGGCCACGAGCAGTACACGCGCAACATGGTCACCGGCGCCTCGACCGCGGACTGCGCCGTGATCCTGATCGACGCCCGCAAGGGGGTGCTGCGACAGACGCGGCGCCACAGCTACCTGGTGGCGCTGCTGGGGATCCCCCACGTGGTGGTGGCGGTCAACAAGATGGACCAGGTTGACTACGCCGAGGAGCGCTTTGACGAGATAGAGCGCGAGTACGGGACGGTGGCGCAGCGGATCGCGCTCGAGCACGTCACGTGCATCCCGGTGTCGGCTCTGCGCGGCGAGAACGTGCTGCATCCCGGTCCGAACACCCCCTGGTACGCCGGTCCGACGCTGATGCAGTACCTGGAGGCGGTGGAGGTCGAGCAGCCGACGCTCGACAGCCCCTTCCGGATGCCCGTCCAATGGGTCAACCGCTCAAGCGCGGACTTCCGGGGATTCGCCGGAACCGTCGTCAGCGGCACCGTGCGCCCGGGGGATCAGATCCAGGTCGCACCGTCAGGGGCGACCAGCCGGGTGGCGCGGATCGTGACCTACGACTCAGACCTCGAGATCGCCACGGCCGGCCAGGCGGTCACGGTGACGCTCGAGGACGAGATCGACGCGAGCCGGGGGGACGTGATCGCCACGAGCGTGCAGCCGCCGCGCGTGGCGGACGTGCTGCAGGCAACGGTGGTCTGGATGCACGAGGAGCCGATGCTGCGGGGACGCAGCTACCTGATGCGGATCGGCTCCAAGACGCTGACGGCGACGGTGGCGCCGATCAAGTACAAGCTCAACGTCGACTCGCTCGAGCATGTCGCCGCGACCAAGCTCGAGCTCAACGAGATCGGCGTCTGCGATCTCGAGCTCAGCCAGCCGGTGGCGTTCGACCACTACCAGGAGAACCGCGACACCGGCAGCTTCATCCTGATCGACCGGATCACCAACGACACCGTGGGTGCGGGGCTGATCGAGTTCGCCCTGCGCCGGTCGGCCAACATCCGCTGGGAGCACATGACGGTCGATCGCGACGCGCGCGCCGAGGCCATGCGCCAGACCCCGTGCGTGCTGTGGCTGACCGGCCTGTCGGGAGCAGGTAAGTCAACGATCGCCAACCGCGTCGAGTCCGAGCTGCACGCCCGCGGCCACCACACCTACCTGCTCGATGGCGACAACGTCCGCCACGGCCTCAACCGCGACCTCGGGTTCACCGACGCCGACCGGGTGGAGAACATCCGCCGCGTGGCCGAGGTGGCCAGGCTGATGGTCGACGCCGGGCTGATCGTGCTGGTGTCGTTCATCTCCCCGTTTCGCTCCGAGCGACAGATGGCCCGGGCGCTGTTCGATCCGGGGCAGTTCCTCGAGGTGTACGTGGACACCCCGCTGGCGGTGGCCGAGGAACGCGACCCCAAGGGCCTGTACAAGAAGGCGCGGCGCGGCGATCTGCAGCACTTCACCGGGATCGACAGTCCCTACGAGCACCCCGAGGCGCCCGAGATCCGGGTCGACACGACCTCGATGTCGGTGGCGCAGGCCGCCACGGCGCTGCTCGATCTGCTCGAGCATCGGAGCCTGCTGTCGCCGCTTTCCCGGTACATTGACGGGCGAACGTCGACGCGCCGAGATGGGGGCTGACCACGACGACTCCGCGAATCCCAACCAAAGCTCGGGCCGAGGGTTTCGAGGCGCTGAAGGCCGCTCCCGACGGCCCCGACGAGAAGGACCTGCGCATCAACGAGCTGACGCGCGAGATCGACGAGCGCGATCAGAGCGACGGGGCTCGCGAAGCCGAGCTTCGGCGCCTGGAGGCTGAGCTCGACGAAACCCGCGCCGAGCGCGGACGGGCGCTCGAGCGGCTGAGCGCGGAGCGCGTCGCCTCACAAGAGCACCGGCTGCGGCTCGAACGCGAGCTCGCCGACGCTCGCGCTGCGCGCGTCCGGGAGGTCGAGGAGGTGGAGGCGGGGCGAGACGAGCTGGCCGCCGCGATCGCCGAGTGCAAGCGCCTACGGGCCGAGCTCTCTGCGGCACGGGCCGCGGCGGCAAGCGAGCGCGAGCGGATCAGCGACCAGGGCCAAGCGGCGCTTTTCGCGGCGACCTCAGAACGCGACCGGCTCGAGACCCAGCTCAGCCTGCGCGACCGGGAGCTTGAGACCGTGGTGCGCAATCTCGTTGCAATCGAGGGTGCGACCGCTTCGCTGGAGCACGCCTTCGCCGAGCTGCGCTCCGAGGCGCAGGCGCTGCGCGGCGAGCGCAGCTCCCTGGCAGAGCGCATCGACCTCCTGGGGCTGCACAACGACGGCCTTCATCAGGCCCTTGCCGAGCGCGACCGTGGCGATGCCGCGCTGCGCTCCACGATCTCGACACTGGAGCAGGAAGTCGAGCGCGACCAGGCACGGATTCGCTCGCTCGAGAACGAGGCACAGCTCACGGATGCCGAGCTTCGAAGCAGCACCAGCGGTCGCGCCAAGCTCGAGCTTCGCGTCTCAGAGCTCGAGCGAGAGCGAGAGCGCACGGTCGAGGATCTTCGCCGTGTCGCATCGTCGCGAGCCTGGCGTTGGGGCCATGGGACGAGCCGTCTGCTGCGAAGACTGACATTCCGCCGCTCGGTCAAGGCGGCGGGGGCGGTCGAGAAGCTGCTCGAGCGACTCGAGCAGCCGCCTGAGTTGCCCGCCGCTGCACCGGCGGCCGCCGAGAGCGAGCCGAGTAAGTCTTGATGAGCGCTCCCACGACGGCTGCAGCGCAACGTCGCGTCGGGGTGGTAGGTCAGTTCGAGGTATTCGGGGCACTGGCACCACAGTCCCGATCTTCTCGAACACGCGCAACGGGGGCGCGTTCGGCCCGTACGTCCTCCCGCAGCGCATCGTGCCGGCGGCTCCGGATGCACTGGTGAACATCTTCTGCACCGATCCCGGACGGTTCGTCTACCTGCAACAGGGGCTCGCCCAGCGTCCGCCGACCGCCTGCCTGACCCGCCGCGGCGGTTTCCGGATCTTCCTCCCAGAGCGTCGCTCGCAGGTCTGGGTCTGGCTCGTGCCATCACTCACACGCCGCGCCGCGCCGTGACCTCGACGGGCGTCGAGCCGGGCAGACGACCGCCGGCCAAGGAAGACACCGCCAGCCTGTTCTACATCGGACGACATCGCGACGTCGACGTGCCGGCCGGATCGATCGCGCTCGGCGACCGTGACGTGCTTCCGGTTCATCTCGGGCCGCTGCTCGATCGAGCGGACTGCCTCACCGTCCTCGATCCGATGTCGTTTCCATTCGACGCTCTGCGCACCGCCGACCGCGACATCCCGGTCGCGGTGGAGCTGCCCGGCGGGTGGGACGCCGCGGTCCTCGTGCAACTGTTCGGCATGCCCCTGCTCCGCAACCTCGGCCCTTTTGATCTGATCTGCACAGACGACCCGACCTGGCGGGCGCTGCGATCACGCCATGCCTGGCCAGCCGGGATCCGTGCCTCACGAGCCGCGCTGAGAGCAAGCCCGCAGGATCTGGCCGGCGACCCCCCGGGGTCCGCACGCGGGCGCAAGGCCGTCTTCCGGATGCTCTCCACTGCCGTGCGGCGGCAACTGGATCAAGCACGGCGTGGCATCCCGCCGCGGGAGCGGTTCACGACGATGATCCTCGCGGATGACGTCGATCACTGGGCATCGCTGCTCCCCCTTGCGGACACAGACGTCGTCGGGATCGCGCTTGACCCGGGAATCGCGGCACGCGCCGCCCGGAACTTCCCGGAGTGGAGCTTCGAAACGCAGCATCCGAGCGAGCGGGATCAACCGGAGACTGTGCACGCCGCGCTGTGCATCGCCGCGCTCTGCGACTGCGCACACGAGGAGCGAGACCGGCGACTCGGGGGGCTGCTTCGCTCGCTGCGCGTAGGTGGCCGGCTGGTCGTGCTCGATCGCTTCTTCGAGGGTCTCGACGGCCGGACCAAGGGCGGCCCGACCCCACGCCAGCTCCTGGCGGAGATCGCCACCACCTCGGAGCGCCATGTGGTGCTCGAACACGTCGAGGCCCTTCGCATCGCCGGAGACGATCTCACCAGTGTCGGGCTCTTCGCATTCACCAAGCTCGGCCGGCCGAAATGCCTGTGACGACCCTCCCGCGAGTGATCTTCGTGTCCAATGACGTTGTGCCGGGATGCGGCGTCCCCGTTGCCGCACCGGGCCTGCGAGTGCATGGGCTCGCCGAGGGAATGGTGCAGCGCGGCTACGAGGTGACGGTCATCGTCGCCCGCGGCCCGCTCGCCAGGCAATGGCCGGGCGATACCCCCGCGCCGATGGCGCAGGGCACGGTTGCGCTACACGTGGAGCACATCGGTGCCTACGTGCGCGCGCAGTCGCCGGCCGTTGTCGTGTTGACCAACGCGAACCAGATCGACCGGTTGCCCGAGGGCGACGGGAACCG
The DNA here is from genome assembly GCA_963799995.1 of uncultured Solirubrobacterales bacterium. Taxonomy (GTDB): domain Bacteria; phylum Actinomycetota; class Thermoleophilia; order Solirubrobacterales; family Solirubrobacteraceae; genus Palsa-465. The sequence continues at coordinate 270,480 of CAWCZI010000007.1, forward strand.
GTGTGTGATCGACTTCTTCGCCCCCAAGTTGCTCGAGCTGGTCTACGAGGGCGGCATGGACGGGGCCTATCCCGTGTCCGAGCTGCGCGTCCTGCGCGAGCGGAAGCTTCGCGCGATCGAGCGCGCGGACGGGTTCATCGTCAACGGCGCCAAGAAGCTCCCCTACTTCCTCGCCTGGATCATGCAGACCGACCGAGACGTGCGCACGCTCCCGTTCGAGCAGGTCGGCATGTGCCTGCCGGCGGCCTTTGCGGACGCCAGCGGGGAGAGGGGCGACGGACCGGTGCGATTTGCGATGGCCGGGTACCTGCAGGGCTGGAGCGTGCCGGGCGCGTGGCTGCGGGCGCTGTCACCCCACCTCGAGGCCGGTCGGTGCACGCTCGATGCGATGATGCCCGAGCATTGGGGAGGCGCTTCGGGGTTCGCCAACCCCGAGCTGGCTCGTCTCGTCTCATCGCATTCGATCACGATCCACCACGCCAAGACCTTTTCCGCCTATCAGCGGTTCCTCGGCGAGTGTGACGTCGTGCTCGACCTGTTCGACCGCACCCGAGAGCGAGAGCTCGCGGTCGTGACGCGCACGGTCGCTGCGCTGTGCTGCGGACGGCCTGTGGTGCACCCACCGTTCACCGAGGTAGCTCCGCTGATCGCCGAGTTCGATGCCGGATGGCTCATCGACCCGGCGCAGGAGCACGAGGTGGCCCGGGTACTCGACGAGGTCGTCGGCGATCGCGATGCGATAGCTCGCAAAGCGGCCAACGCCCGCCGGTTGTGGGCAGCGCATCTGGACCCGTCGGTCGCAGTCGGAGGCCTCGTGCGGGTCATCGACCAGATCACAACACCGCTGGGGGCGGCGCTGTGAGCCGATCGGCACCACGCGCGATGCACTTCCTCACCCCGACCTACCGTCCGGCCGGGGGCGTCGTGAAGGTGTTCGACTACCTGGTGCACGCGCTCGACCTGGGCTACCAGGCACACGTGCACTGCCCGGTCGCGCTGGGCACCGAGGAGCCGTTGCTGTCGATCCCCCGCTTCACGGGGCTGCGCGAGGATCCGCGCGTCCGCTTCCACGAGAGCCTGTCGGTAGGTGTCGGCGCCCGCGACTGGGTCATGTTCTCGTGGCCGCCGCATTACGAGCAGATCGCCCGCGGCATGAGTCCGGACACCCCACACGAGCGTGTCATCCACCTGGTGCAGAACACGCGTCACGCCAACCCGACCTTCGCGGACGGTTACGCGCTACGACTGCTGGCGCGACCGATGGCACGGATCATGGTCTCCGCGGAGGTGATGGACGCCTGCCGCCCCCATCTCAACGAGTCCTCACCGTCTACCACGATCGTCGAGGCCCACGACTGGGACTTCTTTCATCGACACCGAGACGGCGCCCTCTGCACCCCAGTTCGCGTCGGCTATACGACATGGAAGTCGGACGTCGGAGTGCAGGTGCAACGGTCACTGCACTCCGGCTTCGCGTTTCGCTCGATCCGTCGCACCGCCTCGTGGCACGAGGTACGGGAGCTGCTTCACTGGTGCGACATCTTTCTCTGCTGTCCGGGTCCGCAGGAGGGCTTCTACCTGCCCGGCCTGGAGGCACTCGCGGCCGGTGCACTTGTCGTCACCCCGGACGTCGGTGGCAATCGCGCCTACTGCCGTTTCGGCGATAACTGTCAACTGGTCGGCTTTGAGACCGCTGCCGACTACGTCGCGGCGCTCGAAGAGCTGCGTGACGCGGCGGCCGATCGGGTTCAGACACTTCGCCGCCGCGGCTACGAGTCCCTTTCAGCTCATGTCCTGGACCGAGAACGTGGCGCGTTCGACAGGTTCCTGATGGACGTGACCAGCTGATGACGCGCTCACCGACGGACAGCTGCTCGGAGATCATCGTCGCCGGGTTTCATCGCAGCGGCACCTCGTCGGTCGCGCAGCTTCTGCACAGCGCCGGGCTTTTCGTCGGCGACGACCTGATCGGGGCGCTGCCCTACAACCCCTACGGTCACTATGAGGACCGGGAGGTGGTGCGGCTACACGATCAGATTCTCGCCGACAACGGCCTCAACTGGCAGGTGGCGCAGGACCTCGTGCCGTTGATCAGACAGGCGCGTTGGAGGTCGATGGAGCGCTTCGTCGAGCAGCGCCGAACCGGGCACCGGCTGTGGGGATTCAAGGATCCTCGCGTGTGCCTGTTTTTGCCGGCCTGGAAACACCTGATGCCGGATTGCAAGGTCCTGATCACGTTTCGCCCGGTGGCGGACAGCTCCTACTCGCTGTGCCGACGGCACGCGACCGAGCTGTTCACGGCCAGCGGCCCCGCGCAGGTGCATCGCCGCTTCTTCGAGATCGCGGACCTCGCTCCGCGCATGTGGTTGTTTCACAATCGCGCGCTGATCGCGTTCGCTCGCCGCTACCCTGAGGACGTGCTGACGATCAGTTTCGAGTCGCTGCTGCGGGGGCTGCCGCTGACCCGGCTTGTGCGCAGGGCCTGGGGCGCTCCGCTTCACGAAGTCCCCACCTTCTCCGCGCTTGATCCGCTCGCGACCCTCCCGCGGGGACACCGCCAGCCGCTGGCCGACCCGTCGCTCGGCGTTGAGCTCGATGCAGTCTGGAACGATCTGACCGCGCTCGAGCACGACACGCTTTCGCTGGTGAACGGTCAGTTGACAACCGTTGGGCGATAGCGTGCCGTCAGACGATTACTTCACACCCACCGATCTCGACGCGTTGCGGATGGAAAGCGAGCTGCTGACACTCGAGAACACCTACCTCAAGCAGCAGGTGGCCAGGCTCGAGCGCGAGTTGCAGGAGTGCAGGGAACGCGAACTGAAGGCGCGCCAAGCAGCGGAGCGTACGCCCAAGGCCAAGACGTCCTAGTCCAGCATCTCTCGCAGACCCACCCGCAGCAGATGCTGCACCCGAGCGTCGGCGGTGTGCGGCGACGGCCAGTCGTCGAGGCCCCATGCGAACTGGAGGCTTCCGGCAGCGAACACGCGCGCACCCGACGGCGCCGTCCAGCGGATGCAGTCGGCAGACGGGCCCTCAGCATCGTGATGCATGATCCGCACGGTCTGCGGTTTAGCGTGGCGCTCGTCGAGCGTGTCCCATTCATACCCCACGAGCTGCTCGAGTGGCCGTCCCGGCTCGAGGTCGACCCCGTCGGCCCACGGGTCACGAGCGAAGGCCGGGTCGAACGTGTAGGCCTGCGGCTCGCTCGGAGACCCGATGCCACCTTCGTATTGCACGCCGATCAGGTCGCGCTCGGGACGGCGGAGGTCGCGGAACAGGACTGTCTTGAACGCGTGATGGGGATGCGGATCGCGATCTCGGTCGCGGTACGCCACGATCGTCCGCTCGCCATCCTCGTAGCGGATCTGCCAGTAGCACGTATTCGCGCCCATGAAGGCGAGGCTGACGCCGCGCCCGAGGGCGTCGTCGAAGGCATCCCGCATCTCCTTGGTCCAGTACTCGTCGTGGCCGGCGGAGATGACCACTCGCGGGCCGGTCAGCGACGACGGATCGCGGTGCGTGTCGACGTTGGTCTGGTAGGAGACGTCGAACCCCTCGCGTTCGAGCCAGCGAATCAACGGGAGCTCGTAGATGAACGGCGCCCGGGCGTTCAGGTTCGCGATCTCCCACGCCGGGACGGGACGGTCGAACGAGACCTTGACGGCCGGGATCTCGTCGCTGGAGTTCGACTCGTACAGACTCTTGCCGCCCCAGTTGTTGTACGCCGCCGCGGTGTTGATAGGCGTCTGCACGAGCGTCGAGGCCGTTTCCCCGGGAAGCGCCCGGACGACGAACGGGACGCGCGATGCCGCCTTGGCGCGGCGGCCGGAGGTCAGCTCGAGGACGACGACGTACTGCCCCGACGGCCAGTCCTCCTCGGTCTGGACGACGTCGGTGACCGGCCAGCACGCGCGGATGATGCCGGTCACGGGGTCGGGCACCGGAGCCTCGCGCGCCAATCCGATGTTCCCCGGCAGCGTCGCCATCAGCCGGCCGCCCGCGCCGCCGTACCACCCCAGCCGGAAGATCCGTGCTCGATATCGCGCGACGGGACTGGTGGAAACGCACAGCCCGAGAGCGTCACCAGCGATCACGGACGGCTGCGACGTGTAGGCCTCGATCTCACCGGATCGCGCGTGTGGAGCTCCCCACCACTCGGCGCTGCCGGTGCGAGCGTTCTCGGCGGCGATCGACGTCTGCCGGGCACGTCTCGGGGGCGATTCTTGGTAGACCATAGGCGAACATGCGGCCGGTGCAGAACGCGAGAACGAGGCACAGCCGGCTCAGCACTGTACGCCTGACCGGGCTCGTCATCCTCGCGCTCGCGGTAGCCGGCTGCGGGGGGATGCGGCACGCGTCGACCGCCCCCACCGCTCCCGCTCCAGGGCCGCTGACCCGGGTCCCGGCCTCGCCGGCCGCGGTCACCGTGGCCAAGGCCTGGGCAGCGGCCGCGGCGGCACGAGATTGTGCGGCGATGTCCAAGACCGCCCTGTTCCCGATCGCCCCGGCCAGATGCCAGGCGATCGCCGGATCCTTTCCCGCGCCGCAGGTCATGCGGGTCGGTACATGGGGTGTGGCGTCAGTGGCCGACCTGCTGCTCGGGACCGGCAAGCGCAGCGCAGCCGTGTTCGTGCTCGACGGCGCGCGCGGGTGGCGATTCACGAATGAGATCGCCACCGGACAGCCACTCGTGGGCACCCGCCCGGTGGGTGCGGCTGGTGCTCGCGCGATGCTCGCGCAGGTGTCGCGGGCGATCGCGCAGGGATCGTGCACCAGCGTGGCAAGCGACTTTCTGATCTCGACGGTCGTGCACACCACCGCTGCGCACGGGGCTCGCCGGCTGACGCCGGCGAATTGCTACGGCATCGCCGGCGGGGCGTTTCAGAAGTTGGCGCGGACCCGAATCGACTCGGTGGCGGCACTCGGGGGCACCGCCCGCGTGACGTTCTACCGTGAAGTCGTGGGCCCGGGGAAGGGCCGTGCGTTCGTGGTGGAGCTGATCTTCGCCGACGGCACCCCGTTTTACTTCACCCAATTCCCGGTCGCCGGTGTGGGCCACAGCCGCCGACCGGCCAAAGCCAAACGCACAAGTAGTCAGGGGTTCACTCCGGGGCCTGGCCGGAGGAGGCGGCCGCTATCATCGCGCCGGTGACCGAAGGGGGTCCGACCGACCTCGGGGCGCCAATGGCCGTGGGTGGGGCGACCGCGGGGGTGGCTGAGCGCCATGAGGCTCCGCCCGGGCGCCATGAGGCCCCGCCCGAGCGTCCTGCGACCTGGATCGCGGTCGCGCGCCATCGGTTGACCCAGACGTCGGTCACGGAGATGGTGGCTCCGGCGCTGATCTGCCTGGCCGTGTTGACGACGCTGTGGAGTCGCCTGGTGGTGCTCGATCAGGGTCTGTGGGGCGATGAGGCGGGAGCCGTCGTGCGCTACATCAGCCACGGTCCGAGTGCAATCTGGAGCGCGGCGAAGTGGATCCCCAACAACCACGTGCTGTTCGACTTCCTGACCTGGGCGACCACGGGGGTCATCGGGGTGCACACCGAAGCGACCTATCGCCTGTGGGGCGTGATCCCCGCCCTCGCGGCCGGCGCGGTGATCGGTTGGTGGCTGTGGCATCGGTTCGATCGCTGGGTCGCCGCGATCTTCGCGGTGCTGGCCACGGCGGCGCCGCTGTATTTCGACCTCGGTACGCAGGCCCGCGGCTATGGACTCGGCTTCTTCGCGTCGGCCGTGATGCTGGTCGCCGGCGACCGCCTGGTCCAGACGCAGTCGCGCAAGGCGCTCGCGCTGTTCTCGGTGGCCGGGTTCATCGGGATCGCGACGCTGCAGAACTTCGTCGGCGCCTATGTCGCGGCGGCCGCCGTGCTGGTTGTGAGCGTGGCGACGTGGCGCCGCGAGATCGTCATCTCCGTGGTCGCCGTCGGCGCGGCGACCCTCGCCTGGTACGCGCCGCTGCTATCGACGATCCTCGGCTACAAGAACAACTACGGCGTGTCGATGCCGTGGGACGGGTTCATCATCGATGCGCCACGGGACCTGTTCGGCAACGGCTTTCACGCGCTGGACTCCTCGATCTCGATCACCGCCGGTGCGGTCGTCGCCGCGATCGTCCTGCTCGGCGGCGCCGCGCTCCTGATCGCGCGCCGCGAGCGCGCCCTGGTGGCGCTGGTGATCATCCCCACGCTCGCGACCTACCTGCTGATCGAGATCGTCACCGGCTACCTGCCCCGGTTTGCCAGCTTCGCCTTCCTGCCGTTGATCGCCCTGGCGGCGATTGCCCTCGGACTGGGTGCTCGGTTTCTGGCCCGTGTGCCACGGCTGCCGGGCGTGCTCGTCGTGCTGCTGGTGGCCGGGTCACTGGTCATGCTCGACGGGTTCGCGCGCTACGCGGCGAACTTCGCGCGCGTGCCCTTCGAGTCGGCCAACACCGCCGCGGAGATCGTCAACGGGATCCCGGGCAACAACGTGGCGATCCCCGCCGTGACCAACTATGCGGCCGCGGCGTTCGCCTACTACGTCAAACCACGCCACCTGCGTTCGGAGACCGCACTCGAGCTGGAGCAGATGTTCTGCTCCTACCCGGGCCGCTTCCTCTATATCGAGCAGAAGATGTTCCCGCCGCACCCGTCGGTGGCGTGCCTGATCGCTCGCGGCAGCTTCCGCATAGCCCTCCCCGAGCGCCGCTCGCATGTGTGGGTGTGGGTCGTGCCGCGTCTGACCGGCCCGTCAGCCGGCTGACCCGAGCCCCGCCTCCAGCGACGCCAGATCCCACCCGTCGCCGGTACGCTCGAGCCGGCGAGTCGCCGCGGTCGGCGGCGTGCCCGCTTGCTCGCCGCCCGTGAGGTTGACGAGCACCGTGTCGTCTGCGGAGATGCCCCCGTCCCGCACCAGACGTATCAGTCCGGCCAGCGCGGCGGCGGCGGCAAAGCAGGTGGAGATGCCCTCGAGCTCCTCGGCCAGCTGGTGGGCATCACGAATCTCCTGCTCGGAGACGGCCACGAAGGTGCCACCCGACTCGATCACGATCCTGCGCACGTGCGGATATGCGCGGGTCGGGTCACCGCGCATGATCGCCTTCGCGATGCCGGTGGGGCGCTTGACGATGTCCGAGGGGCGGATGCGGTCTGATCCGTCTCGCCATGCGGTCACCATCGGCGCGCACGTCTCCTGCTGCACGCACGCCAGTCGCGGCACGCGATCGACCAGACCGAGCTCCTTGCGCTGACAGGCTGCCTTGTACACGCCGTAGACGCCCATCGCGCTCGAGATCGCCTGGACGTACCAGTCGATCGGCCCGGGGACCTGCTCCGCCGCCTCGAGCCAGGCCAGCTTCAGCCCCTCGCGCCGGCCGGGGTTGAAGAAGCCACGTTCGGAGATGAGGCCGTTGGCATCGGCGAACTCGCCGGCCGCGGCGAAAGCCTCGACGAAGGTGGCATCCTCGAGAACGATGTCGACGACCTGGTCGCCGGCGGTCAGCGCCAGACGCGGACGGAACTCGGCGGCCGTGAAGATCGACATGACCAGCCCAGGGATCCGGGAGATCGCGCTCGCATAGGCGCTCGAGCTGTTGCCGGTGGACGAGGTGGTGAAATGGCGCACCCCACACTCGTACAGGTAGGCCAGCCCGATCGCCGCCATCCGATCCTTGGTCGTTCCGGTGGGGAGGCGGGTCTCATCCTTGAGGTACAACGCAGGCATCCCGAGCTTGGCGCCGAGAGCGCGCGCGTGCACGGTCGGCGTGAAGCGTGCATCGTCGGGCAACAGGCTGGGGTCCTTCACTGGCAGCAGGTCGAGGAACCGGATGTACGGGTTGGGGGAGTCGATCAGCTGGACCGCGCTGAGGTCGTAGCTCACGTCTGACATCGATCCGCAGTCGGGACAGAATGGGAAGAACCCGCCGGGCAGGCCTCGCCCGCAGCCCGTGCACTCGGTGACGAAGGCCGCGCGGCGTGAGCCGGCCGTTTGTTGCACAGCCGTCACGAGGCGAGCGCCTCCCGCCCGGCAGCGCAGCCCTGGATCGCCACGCCGGTGCTTCCGGTCACGAGCAGCTCGGCGGCAGCACGGCCGAGGCCGGCGCTGAGCAGAACCCCCTTGCGTCCCGCGCCGACCGCGAGGCATACATTCGCCCATCCCTCGGGGATCCCGACGATCGGAAGGCCATCCGGAGTTACCGGGCGCAGCCCCGCGACGTGGCGGATCACGCGCAGCGAGCCGAGCTTGGGGATCAGCCGGTGGATCCCTTCGAGGATCCGCGTGCGCGCCGCAGCGCTCGGGGCCGCGTCGAGCCCGGCGCGCTCCTCCGTCCCGCCGAGCCACAGACGATCATCCCCAGCCTGGTAGGCACCGACGAGGCCCCGCGTGATGTCGGTGCTCAGGCGTTCCGCCTGCGGCTGGGCGAGCAGGAGCTCGCCCTTGACCGGCTCGACCGCGAGCGGCACACCGAGCCACCGCGCGGGTGCTTCGCACCATGCCCCGCTGGCAATCACCACACCGTCGCACTCGACGGTGCCCGATTCGAGCACGACAGCGCTCACGCGGCCACCACTGTGCCGCAGGTCACAAGCTCGCGCCGTGAGCTCCTTCGCCCCAAGTCTGCCGGCCGCCCTGGCCACGGCTCTAGTGTACGGGCCCGCGTCAACCCGGGCATTGCCCTCGCCCAACATTCCAGCGCTCGCCTCCGGGGTCAGTCGCGGCTCCAGGCGACGGAGTTCCTGGCGCGAGAGCAGGCGCGCGGAGAACCCCGGCGTCGCGCGATACAGCTGCGCATCGGCGGCCAGCTGCGACGCCTCGCGATCGTCCATCGCGACAAAGATCCGTGACACGAATCCGGCGCCGAAGTCGATGCCCGACAGCCTGGCGATCTCGGCCCAGTTCTCGACGTGCAGCCGCAACGACTCGAGCGCGAGCGCCTGCATGGGTCCGGGGATCCCGGGCCCGTGCAGCGGGTTGAGCCCGCCGGGGTTGTGCGCCGATGCGCCCTCCGGGATCGGGTCGCGTTCGATGATCGTCGGCTCGGCGCCGAGACGAGCGAGAAAGTAGGCGGCAAACGCGCCCGTGAGGCCACCGCCGACGACGGCGACGCGCGGTTTCCGCGTCTGGAAGGCCGAGAGCATGGGCCATGATAAGGGTCCAGTGGCGGCCGGTAGACTCGCGCTCTTGACGGGGCAACAGACGCGATGAAGTGGTCCGATCGACAAGTCGAGTGTCCGATTCACGAGGCGTTCGACCGGCAGGTCGGGCTGCGCGCAGACCGCCCAGCGATCGTCGGCACCTCGCGCACGCTCACGTATCGCGAGCTCGACGGGCTCGCGAACGGCTACGCCGCGGCGCTGCTCGCTCGGCGCGAATCCGACACGCCCGCCGCACGAGTGGCGCTCCTGCTCGGACACGACGGCCCGCTGGTGGCCGGTGCCCTCGCCGCCCTGCGCTGCGGGATGGCGGTGGTCACGCTCAACCTCGGCGATCCGCCAGCGCGGCTGTCACAGATCCGTGAGGACACCGATCCCGAGCTACTGCTCACCGATGCAGCCCACCTGGACCAGGCCCGGAGCGCAGGCTTCGACGAGGATCGGTTGGTCGTCGTGTCCGGCATTCCGCCGACCGATGACCACCTCGAGTCGTTGCCCCAGGTCCGCGGCGATGACCTGGCGTTCCTGATCTGCACGTCGGGCTCCACCGGCCGGCCCAAGGTGGTGATGCAAAGTCACCGCAACATGGTTCACAACGTGCTCAGGTACACCAACGGCCTGGAGATCGAGCCCGACGACCGGCTGGCGTGGCTGGCGTCCCTGAGCGGTGGCCAGGGGCTGGCGACAACTTGGACCGCGCTTCTGAATGGTGCGACCCTGTGTCCGTTTCCGATCGCACAGCGCGGCGTGACCGGGCTGGCCGACTGGATCGAGGAACACGACATCACCGTGTTCGACACGATCCCCTCGGTGCTGCGGAACTTCGCCCGGACCCTGCGGGACCGGCACCTGGGCGGCGTGCGGCTGGTGCGGCTGGCGTCCGAGGCGGCGCAGCCCGGGGACATCGACGCGTACCGGAATCACTTCCCTGCCGAGTCTCGTCTCGCGACGGTGTTCGCGTCCTCCGAGGCCGGGATCATCGCCCAGCGGATCGTGGATCCCGACGAAGGCACCGCTCATCAGCGGCTCGCGGTTGGCTTCCCGGCCGAGGGCGTGGACGTGCTCGTGGTCGACGATCGGGGGGATCCCGCCGGTGATGGCGAACCCGGGGAGATCGTCGTGCAGGGCCGCTACCTGTCGCCCGGATACTGGGGCGACCCTGAGCTCACGGCGCAACGATTCGAGGCCGAGGATGGGATTCGCCGGTTCCGGTCAGGGGACATTGGGCGGCGCGGGCCGGGCGGGCTACTGACCGTTCTCGGACGCGGCGACGGCCAGGTGAAGGTGCGCGGGCACCGGCTCCAGCTCGAGGAGATCGAAGCCGCCATCGCTGGCCATCCGGATGTCGCGGCCGCGGCCGCCGCGGTACGTGCGAACGCCAGAGGCGACGCCAGGCTGACGGCATTCATCACCGCCGCAGACGGCCGGGAACCAGTGTCCGCGGAGCTGCGCCGGTCGCTCGGTTCGGTGCTGGCGCCGCACGCAATCCCCGCCGCGTTCGTGATCCTCGACTCCCTCCCGATCAACGCGCACGGGAAGATCGACAGGCAGCGTCTGGCCGAGCTGGAGCCCCCGCATCCCAGCGGCGAGGGCGCGCCGGAGACGAGCACCGAGACCGAGGAGCTCCTGCTTGGCCTCTGGTCTGAGGCGTTTGACTCGGGGCTGGGCCCGGATGACCGGTTCCTGGATCTGGGCGGCGACTCGCTGAGCGCAGCGGTGATCGCCGCCGGTGTTCATGAGCTCCTCGGCGTCGAGCTCGACCTCAAGGAGTTTTTGAAGAATCCCACGCTGGTCGCCATGGCGGCAAGCCTTGAGGAGCGCCGCCGCGGGACGGAAGCTGACCGTCCGCCGCCGTTGCGCAAGCTGATCCGGATGGGGCCGCTGTCGCTGGAGCAGCTGCCGATTTGGAACACGGCCGCCGACGCCGGCACGGGGTACACCGTTGCGGTCCCGTTCCGAATCCGGGGGCCTCTCAACGTCCGGGCGCTCGGTCAGAGCATCGCTCAGACCGTCATCCGTCACGAGATCCTCCGCACCACATTCACCGATCGCTACGGCGCTCCGATGGCTCTGGTCCGCCCACCTGCGCCGATCGCGATGGCGGTCGACGACCTTCGTGGCGAACCGGATCCGCCGGCGCGAGCCAGCGCGATCCTCGACGACGAGATCACGGTGCCGTTTGATCTCGAGCGGGGTCCGTTACTGCGTCTGCGCCTCCTCCGCGTCGGCGATGAAGAATGGCGATTGGTCCGCATCAGTCATCACCTGCTCCACGACGCCGCGTCATGGAGGATCTTCTTCGGCGAGCTCGCCGTCATCTACGAGGCGCTGGTCAACGGCGAGCGCTCTCCCCTTACCGAGCGTCCGCAGTTTCAGTTCCTCGACTACGCGCAGTGGCAACGTGACAACGTCGGACCGGCGTCCCCGAGTGACCAGGCGGAGCTCGACTGGTGGCAGGCCAAGCTCGAGGATGCGCCACCGGGGCTCCGGCTGCCCTTTGCGCGGGCTGAGCCGGACGAGGGCGCGGAGCGCTCCGGGATGATCGAATTCGGCATCGCGCCGGAGTCCACGTCGGCGCTGGATCGCCTCGGCAGAGAAGCGAGCGCGACGTATTTCATGACCCGGTTGGCGGTCTTCGTCTCGCTGCTCGCGATCGAGACCGGGATGGACGATCTCCTGATCGCGACCGCGGTGAGCACACGGACCCGCACGGAGCATCACGAGATGTTCGGCCCCTTCTACGACAACGCCGTGCTGCGCCTTCGGTTCACCAAGCAGCGGAGCTTTCGCGAATGGCTTGCCGAGGTGCGTGACGAAGTGATCGAAGTCGGTCGACACGCAGGCATCCATTGGGGCCGGCTGATGCACGAGCTACACCAGCGCGGAGTTGAGCTGCCCACGCCGCTGCCACGGTTCCACGCACTGTGGGCGCCGCCGCCGATGCACTTCGGCGGCATAGAGGTGGACGCCCTGGCGCGACGCCCCGGCGAGGTGCGGACGTTCCTGCTGGACGTCAATCGCGCCTACGAAGCCGACCGCTCTCGGGCGGAGTTCGACCCGCGCGTTCACGATCCCGCCGGGGTCGAGTCGTTCGTGTCCCGTTTCCAGGCCCTCACCGCCGCCGTCTGCGAGGAGCCGGACCGCCCGCTCGGCGAGCTTCACCATGCCAAGTTCGGCAAGTCGCGCAGAGATCCCGTGGATTGGGACGGCGTCTACGCGGGCCCGCCTCCTCCGTGGGACATCGGTCATCCGCAGCCCGCCATCGAGCAGCTCGCCCAGCGAGGGTTGCTGTCCGGCCGGGTACTCGATGTCGGCTGCGGCACCGGTGAGCACGCGATCCTCGCGGCAGCCCACGGCGGCGAGGCGCTCGGCGTCGACATTTCGCCGGTGGCGATCGAGCTCGCCCGTCGCAAGGCGCGTGAGCGGTCCAGCGGCGCTCAGTTCGCGGTCGCCGACGCGCTCGATCTGAGCGGCCTCGGCGAACTCTTCGACGTCGTCATCGACAGCGGCCTGTTCACCGTTTTCGACGCGTCCGAGCAGCGTCGGTACGCGGCCAGCCTCGCCGGTGCCATCCGGGGCGGCGGAGTCCTGTACCTCACCTGCATATGTGACCAGCAACCGGGCGACTGGGGGCCACACCGGGTGACGCGCGAAGAAATCGAGAGGACATTCGGCGACGGATGGGTGATCAGGGAGCTGACGACCTGCACGCGGGAGCTAAACCGCCCGGAGCTTCAGACCTGGGAGGCGAAGGCGTGGATGGCGACGATACGTCGCGTCGAGTCGCCGGTGCCGCGCCCCGGGACGGAGCCGGCGGTCCTTGCGAGCATGATCCGCGCGCATGTGAAGGACATCGAGCGGTCCGGGCAATCGCCCCTGTTCGTCGCGCTGATGTGGCCCGCGGCGCACAACCTCGAGGCCGGTGGGGTGATCGCCGATGTGTTCGAAGGCAGCGCCAATCCTCGCGGATCAGCCCCGGCGCTGCGACTGTTCGCGGCGCTGCATTTCCTGGTCCTGTCCGGCAGAGCGCCCGATCTGGCGCCCTACTTCCCGACCGCCGGCGGGACGGCGGTCGCCGCCATCACACCCGTGTCCCAACTGTGGCCTGCTGTCCACCGGACGCTCGCCTCGCAGCTAGAGCAGGCGCGCTCGCTGGTACGCAGGCCTGTGCAGACAAATGAGCCGGAGCGCGGCGCGGCCCTCTTCGGCGCGCTCCTGCAACTCGTCGAGCGCCACGCGATGCCGGTCCGCCTGCTCGAGATCGGGGCGAGCGCGGGCCTGAACCTGCTCGTGGATCACTTCCACTACCGGATCGACGGCCGCTCGCTCGGCGACACCGACTCTGCGCTGACGTTGACGGAATCCTGGCCGGGGTTCCCGCTCAACGATCCCGCGGCCGCCGCGGGGCGGCTCGAGATCGTCGCACGGTCGGGTTGCGACCGAATGCCGATCGACGCGCTTACCGAGGCCGGCCGGCTCCGTCTGCTGTCCTACATCTGGCCGGACCGGCCGGAGCGGGTGGGGCGGATCGATGCCGCGATCGAGGTGGCCAAACGGCTTCCGGTCGTCGTGGAGCCGGCCGCAGCGGCCGGCTGGCTCCCCGGGGCTCTGGCCCGCCGCAACGCAGGCGAGCTCACGGTCATCTGGCAGTCGTTGCTGGCACCGTATCTGACAGATGCCGAACGAGACGAGCTGGAGGCCAGCATCGTCACCGCGGGCGAGGCGTCCTCCGACGAGCGGCCGCTGGCGCTGATCGAGCTCGAAGGGGCCGGGAGCGTGGAGGCCGGGCTGCGCCTCAGGGTCCGGAGCTGGCCGGGTGGCGGGTCAGAGGTCCTCGCCCACCGGCCCTGGCACAGCCCGCTCGTGACGTGGGAAGCGGTCGAGCGAGCCAGCGTCGGCCGATGAACATCGTCGCGCTCATGCAGACATACAATCAGCGCCAGTTCGTCGCCACTTGCATCGAGCACCTCAACGCCCAGGGCGTCCAGGTACACGTCACCGACAACGAGTCGACCGACGGGACGCCCGAGATCGCCGAGCGCTACCTCGGCCAGGGGGTGGTGGCCATAGAGCAGATCTCCCATGAGGAGTGCCCGGACCTCCCCGCGATGATGCGCCACAAGGAGCGGCTGGCCGAAACCGTCGACGCCGACTGGCTGATACACGTCGAGGCGGATGAGCTGCACATCACGCCGGACCCCCGGGGATCGATCGGCGACGCGTTGCGAGCGGCCGACGAGATGGGCTTCAACGCCGTCAACTTCATCGAGTTCACGTTCGTGCCGACCGTCGAATCTCCCGACCACAACCATGCCGACTACCCGCAGACCATGCGGTCCTATTACCCCTACCTGATCGATTACCCGCATCGGCTCAACGCATTCAAGCGCCAGGACGGGCCGGTCGATCTGGTCTCCTCGGACGGCCACAGCGTCGCCTTTCCAGGACTCCTGATGGCACCGCGCAACCTCTACATGCGCCACTTCCTGTTCCTCAGTCTCGAGCAGGCACGCGAGAAGTACGAAGCCCTCACGAGGTTCTACCGAACGAGCATCCCCAGGATGCGGACAAAAGCCAACTGGCGGATCGACTTCGATATCTCACGCGTCACCCTCCCGTCCGAGCGCCAGCTCCGATATTGGGTGCCCGGCCAGGAGCTGGACCGTTCCGAGCCGCTGAACTACCACCTGCCGATCCTTCCGGTTTCACCGCCGCACGCGGCGGCGGTTACCCTCTGAAAGATGGAGCAAACCGAAGCGTTCACGTCGCCGCGAGTGGGCCGATCCAGACCGCTGAATCCCAAGCATCTGGCGCTGTCCTACGTGGAGGAGATCTCCCCGCAAGACGAGATGATGATCAGCGAGGAGCGAGGAGGCGGTGACGCTCGATTCCGCTACTTCGGCTGGGGCTTCGCCGCGCTCGACACGATCAGCCTCGCGCTGGAGGCCTCGGAGTTCGATCAGCCGCCGAAGGCGATTCTCGACTTCCCCTGCGGCCACGGACGTGTCCTGCGGATGCTGGCTGCGACCTACCCCGAGGCCGCGCTGACGGCATGTGACATCAATCGCGACGGCGTCGAGTTCTGCGCGCGCACGTTCGGTGCCACTCCCGCGTATTCGAGCGACGACGCGGATGAGATCGAGCTCCCCGGCCGCTACGACCTGATCTGGGTGGGGTCGCTGTTCAGCCATCTGGACGCTCCCCGCTGGAACAGCTTCCTGCGGATGCTGACTCGGCATCTGGAGCCGGGCGGGGTGCTCGTCTTCACGACGCTCGGGCGGACGATCACCGACGAGATCCACGCCGGTGCCAGGCAGTTTCAGATCCCCAACGTGGACGAGGTGCTCGCCACATACGAGCGGGAGGGCTTCGCTTACGCGGACTACGTCGGCCAGTCGGGCTACGGGATCGCGCTGGTCCGGCCGTGGTGGGTGTGCAGAGAGCTGGAGAAGCTCCCGGAGATCGAGATCGCCGCGTACATGGAAGGCGGCTGGAAAGGCCGTCAGGATGCTGCCGCCTGCCGCGTGCTCTGAGCTGCTCCAGCGGCCGGCGCGCACGCGCCGTGCCTTCACTGCATCTCGCCGGCCAGCACCGCAAGCCGCCGGGCGACGTCCGGCCACGGCCGCAGAACCGAGCGCACATAATGGCCGCCGGCCGCGGTGAGGCGAGCGCGACGCTCGGAGTCGTCGAGCAGTGTCAGGACGTGCTCGGCCAGCGACCCCGCGTCGCCAGCCGGGCTGACCAAGGCGGTCCGACCGTGAATGGCGAAGTCCCGGCTGCCCTCCGTATCAGTTGTCACGAGGGCGGCCCCGGACGCGAGTGCGGCGGCCCCGAGGAAGTTGAACCCCTCCTTGCGCGCGCTCGTCACGTGCACGGCGCTCGAGCGCAGGGTGTCAGCGACGACCGGCAGCGGCGGGTGCAGCAGGAACGTGGTCGCTCCATCTGCCGGCACCCCGCCGAACAGTGTGACCTCGACTTCGGGCCTGCGCTCGCGGACCTGCACCATCGCCTCGCTGAGCGCGCCGGCACCCAGATGATCGGCGGTCTGCGCCGACGCCGTCACCCGTAGGCCCCGCTCCCGATTCGGCGTCCCGGCAGCGAACAGCGAGCGGTCGAGCCCGAGCGGAAAGTGGATCGCCCGCGCCCCTCGCCTGCGGGCCAGCTCGCACAGCCACATCGAGGCGGCAAGAACCTCCGTGGCCGCCTCCAGGTTGGCCTCGAGACGGGGGTCATCGGGGCGGGTGAAGCCGTCGAGCAGCATGATCATGCGGACCTCGGCGCCGAGGCCCGCGATCACCGGCCCCTCGGCCGGGTAGATGAGGGCATCGCAGTCCGCGAGCTCGACGGCCTGCGGTGTGCCAACACGACGCTCGACCCCGGGCAGCGGAAGCCGTGACGGCTGCTCGGAGATGAGGCGAACCGTGCACAGGCCGGCAAGATTGCCCGCCAGTTGCTCGATGACCTCACGTCTGCCGATCTCGTGCACCTGGGGCTGTGGCGCGACCAAGTTGATCCGCAGCGTTGCCGAGGGAAGCCTCGGCGTCGCCGTGGCGACGAGCTGAGTGACGGTCGAGCCGCGGGCGACGATCTCGCGCACCTGCTCGGCATGACGCACATCGCGTGCCTCGCGCTCGTCCGGCCACTCGGACCCCTCTCGCCGCTGGGCGCGGAGCTCCTCGAGCTCACCCGCCCGCGACTCGAGATCGCTCGCGTCGAGGGGTGGATCGTCAAGCGGCTGCAGATCCGGGCGGCCACGGCCGTGCGTGCGCAGCTCGGTCTCCGTCCGCCGTCGAAACCACGACAGCAGCTCGACCTCCTCGACGCTTTCCAGCGCCACTTCCGCTGCCGGCGTCGTGCCCACTCGGGCGCTGGAGAAGCAGTCGTCGATCCGATCAGTGTGCGGCAGCTCCAGGAACGCAAGCAGGGCCTCCAGCCACGCCTCTTCGCCGGCCGCGAACTGGCCGTAGGGGAGCACCAGCACCCGCCGGGCAAACCATCGGCGCTCGCTCTCCCGTGCGAGACCGAGCGTCACCCGCCACTGATCCGACGGCGACGACGACGGTTCGTCGACGACGACGACGACGCGCCACAGGCCCAGGCGGGTGGCGACGCGCGGGAGCACGTGGACGTGGGCCGGGTCGACGTCGCCACTGATGGACAGCTGGCCGGTCCCGATACGCGGCCGCAGTCGGGAATAGAGCAGCTCACCGCGAATCTTGGTCTCAACCGAGAGCGGCGCGACAAGGCGTTCGGGCGCCAGAAGGAAGCGGTCGACCAGGCGATTCACCCCGGAGAAGCGCTGGATGCCCAGTAGCACCTGGGGGTGCTCGTTGAGCAACATCCCCACGTCGAGCGCCGACTCGTACCGCGAGCCCGTGATCAATACGTGACGCAGGGCTGGCACCGAGGTATCCTACCGACGCGCGCGTCCACAGAACCGGGCGCGCGCTAGACTCGCGCATCTAGATCGGGGGTTGGACCACGGTGCGTAAGGTCCTATACGTCAGCCACACCCATATGACGATCCGCGCTGGGGGCGCGCAGGCGTACGCGGGTGAGCTGTGTGAGGCAATCCAGGAGTCCGGTGAGTTCGACGCGACGTTCGTGTCGCGGTCGGGTCCGCCGCAATCGTCGGACGCCAGGCACGCCGCGACCCGCCTCGCACTCGCCGACGAGGACACGAGCCTCTACTACTTCCACACCGAGAGACCCGAGTTCGATGTGGTGTTGTGGAGCGCGCACGACAAGCGCATGTACACCCGCGACTGGCGCGCGTTCCTGGAGGCGACCAGGCCCGACATCGTTCACTTCCACCACGCGATGTTCCTCGGCTACGACATGATCCGCGAGACTCGGCGCACGCTCCCGGACGCGGCGATCGTCTTCACGTTGCACGAGTTCATGCCGATCTGTTACCACCGCGGGCAGATGGTGCGGACGGGGTCGATGGAGCTCTGCCACGCGGCGTCGCCGCGGCGCTGCCACGAGTGCTTCCCGGCCATCCCGGCGGCGACCTTCTTTCTGCGCAACCGGTTCATCCAGTCGGCCTTCGACCTCGTCGACGGGTTCATCTCGCCGAGTGCCCACGCGCGCCGCCGATACATCGAGTGGGGCATCCCGCCCGACAAGATCATCCACGAGGACTACGGCCGCTTCCCCGTCGCGGCGCTCCCCGACCCACCGGAGGCCGGCCGGCGCAAGCGCATCGGGTTCTTCGGTCAGATCACGCCCTACAAGGGAGTGGATGTACTACTGGAGGCGATGAAGGTCCTGCAGGAAGAGGGCTCCGACGCACGGCTGATCGTGTGGGGTGTGAACCTCGAGTTGCAGTCGCAAGACATCCAGGAGCGGGTCGGCAAGCTGCTCGAGGAGACGGCGGCATCGGTCAGGTTCGCGGGAAGCTACGAGCAATCCGAGCTGCCCGGCCTGATGGCGTCCGTGGACTGGGTCGTCGTCCCGTCGATCTGGTGGGAGACCGGACCGCTGGTCATCCACGAGGCCAGGCAGCACCGGCGCCCGGTCATCTGCAGCGACATAGGATCGATGCTCGAGCGGGTTCAGGACGGTGTCAACGGCCTGCTCTTCCACGTGCGTGACCCGGACAGCCTCGCCGACACGATCCGCAGGGCTGTCGGATCGCCCGAGCTTTGGGATCAGCTGCGCAGCCAGATCACCGAGCCGCATTCGATGGAGGAGCATCTCGCGGTGATGATCCCCTACTACCGCGACCTGCTCGCTGTGCGCGAGCGTTCCGCCGCTGCATGACCCCCGCCGGACCCGCTGACGGCGATCGCGTCGAGCTTGCCAGCTGGCTCGCGCCAGGCCTTCTCGCGCTACTGGTGTGGACGGAGCTCGGCCCGGAATCGGGTGAATGGCAGCTGCTAGTCGAGTCCGGCGCAGACACGGTGCAAGCCGTCGCAGGGTGGCTGTGCTGCGCGAGCCTCGAAGCCGGCCGGACAAGGCAGCCGTGCATCCTCACCGCCAGCATGGCGCCGGGGCTCGCTGACGCACAACTGCGCGGCATCGTGCTGCGCGCCGGAGACGAGCGGCGTGCGCTCGCCCCCGAGTCACTCGAGAAGGTCATGTGTGAGCCGCCTGAGCTCGGTGCGGCATGTCGAACCCGCTTTGACGCGCAGACCCGTGAGCGAGTGCAGAGGTTCCTGGCCGCCGCGCCCGCCCGGCACCGGATCGGCCTGAGCCCGCGCCTGGCGGCAAACCTCGCGGCCCTGCGCGACAGCATGCGCGAGCAACTGCCGGCGACGAAGCTGGAACCCGGCCCCCACGCGGGACGGCTCGAGGACGTGACGGCGCTCGACGAGTCGGGCTTCTGGCTCACCGGGTGGGTCCACGACGCCGCTCCCAAGCAGGTTCAGTTCACCGCGGTCTCTCCCGAAGGGATCCGCCACGAGCTGCCGGCGGGAGGGGTGATCTTCCACCCGCGTCCGGCGTACGCCGAGACGCTCGAAGACGACGCGACGTTCACGACCAAGGGGTACCACGCCTTCGTCGAGCTCGAGCACCCGAGCCGGCACCCGGATGGTTGGGTGATGGAGTTCCGGGGCGCGGGCGGGCGGGCGTCCGAGCACAGGGCCCACAGACCGGTCAGCCAGAACACCGGAGAGCTCCGCAAACTCCTGCTGGCGCAACTTCGCAATGATCCTCACAACGAGGCGGCGCTGGAGCATCTGGTGCTCCCAGCCCGGACTCGCTTACGGGGCGACCGGCACGAGGCCAGCATCGATCACGTCGTGTCCTTCGGACAGGTTCCGGAGGGTCCGGAGCTTTCGATCGTCGTCGCGGTGCGACGCATCGACCGGATCGACCATCAGCTGCTGTCGTTCGCTCGCGACCCCGATCTCGTGGGGGCGGAGTTGATCTTCGTAGTCTCGCGGGCGGACCGGGATGAGCGGGTCGTCGACCTGGCGGAAGGCCTCCACGATCTACACGAACTGCCGTTCGCGGTGGCAATCGCGTCGGGGCCGGTGGCACGCCAGCGAGCGCTCAACCTCGGAGCTTCACTGGCGCGAGGGAGGTTGCTCGTTCTGATGAGCGGCGAGGTGTTTCCATCGGTGCCCGGGTGGATCGCGAAGCTGCGCGAAGTGCTCGAGGCGTCGCCCGACGTGGGAGCCGTCGGTCCCAAGCTCCTGTACGAAGATGATTCGATCGCCCATGCCGGCATCGCGTACGTGCGACGCTCGACCGGCCGCTGGCGGCGGTCGCTCCCGTTCGCCGGGCTCAGCCGGCGCACGCCAGACGCGAACTCGCGGCGTCAGGTGCAGGCGGTCTCGGACGCCTGCATGATGGTCGACCGCGAACTGTTTGACCGATGCGGTGGTTTTTCCGAGCTCTACCTCCAGTCGGGTGACGAGGCCGGCGACCTGTGTCTCCGGCTCGCGGACACGGCGGAGGTCTGGTACGCCCCGGACGCGGAGCTGCACCTGATCGACGAGAACCCTCCCGTGAAGCTGTCACGCGGCGGGGACGCCTTCAACGACTGGCTGTTCAATCACCGCTGCGGGGCCCGCCTGGACGCGTCGGCACCGTACGACGCCGGCGACGCGCCGGCGCTGGTGACAGACCGCCTGCCCCCGATCCCAGGCTTCGGCTCGCGGCGATCCGTGGCTCCGATCGAGATCCTGGAGGTGATGAGACCCACGCTCGACCGCGAGGTGGTGCTCGATGCGTCCGTCAGCATCCCGAGCAACGAGATCGGCAGCGCGTACACCAACACCTACACGCTGGCGATCGCTGGATGGGCGGTCGCTGCCGACAGCGGCCCGCTCGCGATCGAGGTCTCCGACGGAGCGGATGTTCTGTGGCGAGCCACGGCGGACAGGCGCCGCCCGGACGTCGGTGCGAAGTTTCCCGATCGCCCTGACGCCGCGGAGTCCGGCTTTGAGTTCGTGGTCAGCTCACTCTCACTTGCGGTCGAATTCGAGCTCGCGATCGACGCCGTCGATGCCGGAGGGGCGCGGGCGTCGCTGGGACGCCTGCGCGGCCGCCGGCGACCCCTGCGCAGCGGCTATCGCCCCCGTCTGCAGCCCCTGCTGATGACGACGCTGGGTCGTTCGGGCTCGGCGTGGCTGACGGGCCTTCTGTCCCTGCACCACGAGCTCCTCGCGCTCAGCCCGTTCCAGTTCGAGGCCAAGTTGACGAGCTACTGGATGGAGATGCTCCACACGCTGGCCGAGCCCGCGAGCTATATCCAGACGATCCTGCCGGAGATCTCAGATCCGCAGTGGTGGATCGGGTCGCGGCAGACTCCGGTGCCGGTGCATCTCAGGGACTCGGGGATGCCGCGCTGGCTCGCGTGCGAGAACGTGGAGATCCTCGCCGGCTTCTGCCAGAGTCGTTTCGACGGCTTCTACCACGAGCTCGCCGGCCTACAGAAACGCCCGCAAGCGCGCCTGTTCGTGGAGAAGTGCTACCCCGGGCCCGTGCCACGAGCGATCACCGAGCTGTACCCCGACTGCCGCGAGCTCGTCCTCGTGCGCGACCTCCGCGACATGGTGTGCTCGATCGACGACTACAACGCCAGGCGCGGATTCAAGCTGTGGGGTCGTGAGCAGGCGCAGACCGACGAGGAGTGGTTTCACCACCTCCGGGGCGAGGCCGGCAAGCTGCTCGAGTCCTGGCGAACCCGCCAGGAGCGCGCCCACCTCGTGCGGTATGAGGATCTGATCGCCGATCCGGAGCGGACCCTGACCGAGATCCTCTCCTACGCCGGTGTCAGCTCCGGCGCGGGCATCGTCACGCAGATGCTCGATGAGGACACGAGCCAGGCGCCGGAGGAAAAGCGCTTTCATCAGACCAGTGGCTCGGCGGAGGCGTCACTCGGACGCTGGAAGCGCGACCTCTCTCCCGAGCGCCAGGCCCTGTGTGCCGAGGCATTCGACGACATCCTGGAGGGATTCGGGTACGAGCCGACGGGCGCGGCCCTCACGACGGGCGCCGCCGTTTCCGACGACGACCGAGCGGCGACGACCGCGTCCTGAGACGCTACCCGTAAGTCCCGTGCCGAAGGTTCTATACGTATGCCACAACCACCCTTCGGTCCGCTCAGGCGGAGCGGAGATCTACGCGTATGAGCTCTTTGAGGCGATGCGCGACATCGGGGAATTCGAACCGACCTTCGTGGCCAAGTCTGGACCCCCGTTCTCCGATGACGGCCCGCACGACGGGACCAGGTTCGGGCTGGTCGAGTCCGATCCGCGCGAATACTTCTTCTACACACGCCGGGATGAATTCGACCCGGTCACGGGCACGTCTCGCCGCAAGGGCCTTTACATCGACGACTGGCGGCGGTTCCTCGAGCTGCAGCGGCCGGATGTCGTGCACTTCCAGCACACGTTGTTCCTCGGCTTCGACATCCTGAGGATGACCCGCCGGGCGCTACCGCACGCGGCGATCGTCTACACGCTGCAGGAGTACATGCCGATCTGCCACCAGAACGGCAAGATGGTTCGCACAGAACGAGCGGGGAGTCCTCAGGGCGAGCTGTGTGATCACGCGTCACCGATGAGATGCCATCAGTGCTTCCCTGAGATCTCGGCGCAGACGTTCCTCCTGCGGGAACGGTTCATCAAGGCCGCGCTCGAGCACGTCGACCTGTTCATCGCTCCCAGCGAGGTGCTTCGCCGGCGGTTCATCGACTGGGGGATTGCGGAGGAGAAGATCCGCTACGAGGACTACGGCCGCCTACAGCCGCAGACGCCGCCGGACCCGGCCGACGCCGGGCGTCGCCGTCGACTTGGGTTCTTCGGCCAGATCACGCCGTTCAAGGGCGTCGGGGTGCTGCTCGAGGCGATGAGGATCCTCGGTGAGCGAGGCACTGCCGTGGAACTGATGCTGCACGGCGGCAACCTCGAGTTCACCTCCGAGCAATTTCAGGACAGCATCGCCAAGCTGCTCGACGAGACTTCTGCGAACGTCCGGTTTGCCGGAACCTACGCGCACTCGCAGCTGCCGGAGCTGATCTCGGACGTCGACTGGGTGGTCGTGCCCTCAACCTGGTGGGAGAACTCCCCCTTGGTGATCGGAGAGGCACTGATCGGCGGCCGACCAGTGATCTGCAGCGGCATCGGCGGAATGGCGGAGAAGGTCCGCGACGGCATCGATGGCCTGCATTTCCGGGTCGGGGATCCACGGAGCCTCGCCGAGGTAATCGAGGGCGCGGTGTCGGCACCCGAGCTGTGGGACACGTTCCACGCCCAGATCGCCGGAGCCCATTCGATGGAGGATCACCTGGCGACGCTCACGGACTTCTACCGCGAGCTGCTCGACCGTTCGCCGGCGACAGCTCACGCATGAGCAGCTCCGCCCCGTCCACGGTCCACGGCGACCAGATCGAGCGCGCGACGTGGCTCATGCCCGAGCGGCTCCTCGTCCTCTTGAAGGCCGAGGACGTCGCGCCCGGCAAGCCACGTTGGCGCGTCCTCGGAGCTCGCGAGCTTTCGCGGCTCGATGACGAGGCCTTCGCGGATGCGCTCTGCTCACCCGCGGAATTCGCCCTCGCGAGTCGCGAGCAGCTCGACCCGGCGGGGCGTGCCCGCCTGGGGGCATTCGTGGCCGCGACACCAACGGCAGACGGCCTGCTTGCACTCGGCCCTGAGCTGGCGACCCGGCTCGTGGCGATGCGTGACATTCTGCGCGACCCGCTTGCGCGCACGGAGCTCGCGCCGGGTCACCCGGTGATGCGGCTGGAGGACGTGACCGCGCTCGACGAGTACGGCTTCTGGCTCACCGGCTTCGTCCACGCGCAGGCGCCGCGGGAGGTCCGGCTGACCGCGGTGTCGCCGGAGGGCGCTCGCCGCCTGGTGGCACCGGCAGGCGTCGTGTTCGTGCCCCGACCGGGCCGCTCAAAGCACCTCGAGGATGACGAGACGCTCTCGACGCTCGGGTTTCACGCTTACGTCGAGCTGGAGCATCCGAGCGTTCACCCAACGGGCTGGATCGTCGAGTTTCAAACCGCAGATGGCGACGCGTTCGAGGATGCCGCGCCTCAGCCGGTGCGGACCGGGGGTGGCGCCGTGCGCGAGCTCGTGCTCGAGCAGATTCGCGGCGCGGCCGGCGGGGAGGACGTGTTCGCAGAGCTGGTGTTGCCCGCCTTGGCGCGGCTGCGCGAGGACAGCGACGAAGCCCAGATCGAGAAGACCTTCGCGTTCGGATCGGTGGCCTCGTCGCCGGCGGTCTCGATCGTGATCGCGGTGCGCCGCGTGGACCGGATCGAGCATCAGCTCGCGCAGTTCGCACGCGATCCCGAGATCAGCTGCGCCGAGGTCATCTTCGTCGCGCCGCGGATCGGTGAGGAGGAGGAGCTGGCGGTGTTTTCCGAAGAGCTTCACCGGCTCTACGGCCGCCCGTTCCGGGTCGTGCAGCTGTCGCGGCCGGCACGCCGTGTGCGCGCGCTGAACCTGGGGGCGTCCGTCGCTCGCGGCACGTACCTCGTCCTGCTCAGCGGTGACGTGCTCCCGCGGGCGCCGGGCTGGATGGAGGCGATGCGCGCCTTCTATGAGAGCTCGCCCGCGATCGCCGCCGTCGGGCCCAAGCTTCTGCACGAGGATGACTCGATCGCCCACGCCGGCGCGGAATATGTTCGCCGAGGGGTTCCCGGCCGGTGGCTGCGGATCCTGGAGCTCGCCGGAATGCCCCGCACGCTGCATGCGGCCAGCTTTCCGCGGCCGGTCGCCGCGGTGGCGGACTCGTGCCTGATGGTCGCCGCCGAGCGCTTCGGAGCCTGCAACGGCTTCTGCGAGCTCTATCTCGGGCCCGGAGACGAAGCCGGTGACCTCTGTATGCGGCTGGCGGAAGCCCCCGGGGAGATCTGGTATTTCCCCGGCGCGGAGCTCTACAACCTCGACCGGCCCGATTCGCCCCCCAACCACTCCCCCGCCGCGGTGCGATTCAACGATTGGCTCTTCAGCAAGCGGTGGGGTGCCCGGCTGGCCTGGACGGTGGCTGACGAGCCGTCAGGATCGAGCGAGGTCGTCAAGGCAAACTAGCGTTTGCACACGAACACCGAACCCTCGTATTCACCCTCCGCCAGCGACACGAGGTCGACGCTGGAAAAACGCTTCTCCAGGCTCTGGCGCAGATCCTGCCCAAATGACCACACGCGGCCGTGCCGATCGCGCGAGCCGCGTGTCGACTCAGGCTGGTCTGGGTCCCACGGGATCTCGAGCAGGGCACGGCCGCCCGGCTCGAGCACGCGAGCGGCCTCGTCGAGACCTGCCGCGTAGTCGTCCAGCTGTTCGATCACGTGCTGGGCGATGAACAGCTCGTAGCCGGCGCTGGGGGCGAACATCAGATCGGTCGCGTCGGCGTCATGGTCAATGAAGTACCCGAACGCCTCGGGGTCGGACGTGCGCCGGATGGCCCAGCGATCCGTGCCCGTGTACTCCCACCCGCGGCTGACCAGATAACCGCCATACACCTGGGCGCTGCGCGGCCCGAGCTCGAGGCACCGCCCCGATGCCCGCGGCTCGAGCTCGCCGTCCAGACACAGCAGCAGCGCTCGGTGGCGCTCCAGCGAGCCGCACCCAGGGCACCCGGCCGCGGCGCGGCCGCCGTGCTCCTGGCGCTCAGTCGCTCCGCAGAAGGGGCATGGTCGCGTCAATGACGCCACCGATCTGGTCGCGGCTCTTACGGGTGAAGAGAACGTTGTCCACACCCCGCTGGTAGGCGGTGTCATCCCCGTAGGTGACCGTGTGCGCGCCATCGTCGAGTATCACAGCGGTGTAATCGAACGGACGCAGGAAATCTGCCACCGCGGCAAAGCTCGGCTCGGTCAGCACCTCGACGATGAGGTCGGGGTGATCGCGTTCGATTGTGTCGGTCATGCCTCGCAGGACACTCAGCTCGGCCAGCTCGACGTCGATTTTCACCAGCCCCACCGGTCGCTGCGGATTCTCACGCAGATACGCGTCGAGCGTGACGATCCGGGTGACCTCACGGTCAGCGACCTTCTTGAGGTTCTTGTTCACCACCGACGAGCCTGTGGACAGACGCGCACCCTCGAAGATGTTCATGGCGCAGATGCCGTTGGAGTCTCCAACCGCAACGGCCTCGGCTGTGACGCGATGAGCCAGTCGATTGGCGAGGAGATTGACCATCAGGCGCTCATGGACGCGTTTGACGGGCTCGAACGCGATGACAGTGGCGTCGTCGTTGCACCCCGCGGCAACAAGCGAGTAGACGCCCGTGAAGGCACCGATGTCGATGATTGTCTGCGCGGACCGGCTCAGGTTCGCCCACGCGCGGATACTCATCGGCTCAAACGCATCCGCGCCAAGCCAGAAATAGGTGTGCGCCACGATGTCGTCGTTGTTGGAGAACATGACCAGCGGCGGTGCGCCGGCGATCTCGACGTCGACGTACCCGAGATAGGGATAGGCGCGCCTTGCCTGGTGCATGTTCGGGTCGTGCACACCCCCCCGGTTCCCGACCGCATCCGACGCTGAGACAGGCCGTGCCGCCAGGGCCCGGGCGTTCGCCCGCTCGATGTCTTCCCGTCTCATATCGCCGCCGTAACGGTACTTGGTCACCCTGCCGAGACGATCGACCGCGTGGTCCGGCGACCGGATCACGGCTTGCATCGTGCGGAGCCATACTAATGGGCGTGCGGCTCCCGGTCTCGAGACTCAATGGCAACGGCCCCCGGAGCCGCGGTCGGGGCCGAACGCGATCGGGGCGGTCGAGTCTGGCCATCGAGATGGCCGCCCAGATCGGTCGCGAGTCGATCTTCTACACGATCGTGACCGGGGCGATCTTCCCGATCGGGCTGCTCAACGCCGTCGTCTTCACCCATTACATGACCACGACGCAGTACGGCCAGCTCGGCGTGCTGTTTTTCATCTCGGCTCTGATGAGCGTGGTCATGAACCTGCTGTTTCTGCGTGGAGTCGAGCGCCACGTCTGGGGCAGCTCGGACGAGGGGGTCGACGTCGACCTGGCGCAACTGGACGACACCAGCCAGCGGCCACGCTCGCTCGGCACCGGCATCGTCCTGACCACGATCGCGGCCGTGGTCGTCAGCCTGGCGGTGATCCCGTTCGCCACGCCGCTCTCGCGCTTGCTTCTGCACACTCCCCGTTACGGCACGGCGGTCGTATGGATGGTCGCCTCCGGAGCTTTCGGCTCCGTTTGGCGGCTGGCCGCAAACATCCCCCGGTGGGAGCGCCGGAACGTCCCGTTCGCACTGTCCTGGACGCTTCGGCCGGCGCTTGCGGTCGGCCTCGGCTGGCCACTGGTCGCCGCCGGCGGCGGGATAACCGCGGCGGTCGCCGCAACGGCCATCGCGACGTTCGTGACATGCATCTACAGCCTCGTGGTGTGCCGCCACAGCTATCGGCTCGTGATCGACCGAGCGTCGGTGTGGCCGATCGTCAGCTCGAGCGCCGAGTTCTACGCGATGGTGCTCGGCCTGTTCGTCCTTCACACCGGCGACGTGTTCCTGCTGTCGCGCTACGCGAGCGCGTCCCAGGTGGGTATCTACCGCCTCGCCACGAACCTGACGAGCGTCGTCTCCTACGCCGTCAGCGCATTCCTCATGGCCTGGGCACCGCTCGAGTGGAGCACGCTTTTCCAGGCAGCCTACGAACGCCACGGCAGCGACCGCATGCGCACCGAAGTCTTCAACTACTACCTGATCCTGTGCGGATTTGTCGTGCTCGCGCTCGCCGCGCTCGCCACACCTCTGATCGCCGTCTTCTCCCATCGCTACGGCGGGGCCGCCGGCTTCGTCGCGGTCACCGGGGTGGGGTACATGGCCTACGGCCTGTTCCTGGTGATCGCGCGCAGCTGCGTGTTCCCATTCCGGTACCAGACCTACGGCGTCGCGGCAGTCCTCGCGGCCGGCGGGTTGATCGGTACGAGCATTCTGCTCACCCGTTCGCTCGGCGGCTACGCCGTGGCGCTCGGAGACACGATCGGCGGGCTGATCGGGGCGTTCACGATCCTGATCGTCGCACGGGTATTCGGAAGGATCCCTCCGTTCAACGTCTGGCTGATCACCAAGCTGTGCGCCGTCGCGGGCGTGTGCTGGGCGGTCGGGGCGCCGGTGGCGGCGCTCACCGGAGGCTGGAGCCCGGCGCTCAAGGTGCTGTCCGTGGCCCTCTATCCGGTCCTCTTGGTCGCGACCCGGGTGATCCCGGTCAGAGATGTGAGCAAGCTGTGGACCATCCTGCGCCGGAGCATGGCCGGCCGCCGTCGACCCGACGCCCTGATCGCCAAGATCGCCGGCCTCCCCGGCCTCGAGCGCCAGGTCCTGGTCACGACTGCCCGCGATGGACGGACGGCCGCCCACGCCGCCCTGCTCGCCGGCGTACCGGAGAGCACCGTGCGAGTCCGATTGGTCGCCGGATTGCGGCGGCTATCCGATGCGGGACCACCGATCGAGCAGGACGCGTCGATCGCTCAGTACCTGCTTTCGGACGCCTCGGTCACGGAGCGCGACGGAATGGCGCGAGACCTGTGGGCCGCCGGCGTCGCACCGGTCGACCTGTACGAGATCGAGGCTGCCTTCGACGTCCTGCGGTCCGCGCGCGCCAAGTCGTGGTCGGCGGGCGCGATCCACCGCGACGACCACCTCTCAGACGGCGGCTGGCCCGTCGACGCAGCGACGCTCGTGCTGCTCGATGAGGTCGGGCGGCTGGGGCGGCCGCGCCGAGAGGTCGCGGCGCGTATGAACATCGACCCGCGCGACCTGGACCGGCGCTTCGTCGGCGCCCTGCGCTCGCTGGCCAGCGGCGGGGCCTCGCAACCGGCGGATTCGCTGATCGCCTCGTTCCTCCTGGACGGATCGGCTGCCCCACCCGCCCGGCAGCTGTGGGCGGCCGGCGTCGACCCGCTTGAGCTCCACCAGCTCGAGCTGACGCTGGCCACGATCCGCTCGCTGCCCGCGGATCGCTGGCGAGAGATCAGGACCGAGGACGATCCTGCGCTCGCGGAGGAGCTGGCCCAGATGGAACCGGTGCTCCCATAGTGGTCGCTTGCGGGGAACATCACTAATCATGGATTTGGGGCGTCCGCAGGAGCACTGGGCGGGGACTGTCGGGCCGCTGCTGGAGGCGATCGCACCGCGAGCCGTGTGGGCACCCGGCGAGGACGAGCTCACAACCCTCGTGCGCATCCACGCCGGCGAGCGTGGCTTCCAGCTCTCGGCGTCACCGGACGAGCTCACCGATGCGGTTGTCATCTCCGGCGATCCCAACTACTACTTCGTCTCATCGTGCCTCGAGGCGGCCGTAGCGCCGGGAGTGGGAGGCGATCTCGGTCCGCCGGTGATCGTCGTGAGCGCGACCGGATGGCCGCACGGCGATCGTGACGGCTATCGCAATCCGGACAGCGTGCCCCCCGCCCACCGGCGCGCATATGCACGCTGCCTGCCCGATCCAGACCAAGCGTGGCTGAGCGCCGAGCCGGCGCAGATCGCCTTCGCGCTGGAGCCCGGGGGGGCCGGCAACGGCGTGCGGACAGCGGTCGAGCTCTTGGTGGCGTCAGGCGGATGGAAGACCCGGCTGCTGGAGGGCTTCGGGGGCGTCGCGATCCTGGCGCCGGACGTTCGCCTTGAGTCGACGCGAAAGCTGACGAGGATCTGGAAGCGACTCGGCGACGAGGCGGCGCAGGCCCTTCTGCTCGGACTCGATCTGGAGCTGGGCAGGGCCGCCCTGGCCCGAGCGCAGCTGGAACAGGCGCTGGCCGAGGAGGTGGCTCGCGGCCGGGCGGTCAGCGCCGATCTCGCACGGGCGCTGGATGCGCTGGACCAGCGCCTCGTCACCGAGACCGAGGCCGTCCAATCGTTGTCGCACGACCTCGCTCGTGTCGACACCAAGCTGCACGCCGGCGTGCAGCGCGAGCAACGGCTCGAGCACCGCCTGACCGCAACGGAGGCGCTCGCCTCCGCAGCGCGCACAGAACTGATGGACGAGCGCCGGTGGATCGCCGAGCAGGCCGGCGTCGTCGCCCGCTCGCAGTCCTGGCGCGTCGGCCACCGCCTGGCCCGTGCGGTTTGGATGCTCACCTTCCGGCGGGTGCGCAGCGAGGATGCGCTGCAGCGGATCATCACGCGGATGGAGCGTGGTCTGGGCTCCGGGAGCTCCTAGTGGAGGCCCACTAGTGCCCGCAGACGACAACGGCCACCTCGGCTCTCGCCTGCGCGAGCATCTGGAGCGGCGCGCGCGCCTCGACGACGAGCTGATCCGCCTGTCGGCGGATGCTCAGCGCCTCGGCGAAAGCGCGGAACCGCTGCCGTGGTGGCTGAGGATCCCCCACAGCGAACAACCGGCGATCTCCGCCGGGCGGCGGCGAGGGCCCGGCGCGCCCTCGGTGACGGTCGTCGTCCCTGTCCATAACGCGTACACGGAACTGGTGCAATGCCTGCGGGCGCTCGCGCGCCACACCACCTTCCCGGCCTCGGTCCTGCTCATCGACGACGCGAGCACGGATCCGAGGATCGACGAGCTGATGGAGATGGCCGCCAACCTCGAGGGCGTGCGCGCGCTGCGAAACGTCGAGAACCTGGGCTTCACGGCGACCATCAACCGAGCCCTACGCAGCTGCGCCGGCGACGTCGTGCTGCTCAATTCGGACACTGCGGTCGGGCCCCGCTGGCTCGAGCAGCTCGTCAGCACCGCGTACTCGTCTCCCGATGTCGGGACCGTGACCGCTGTCTCAAACAACGCCGGGGCCTTCTCGGTTCCACGCGTGGACGGCCACAACCCGCTGCCACCGCAACTCAGCATCGCGGATGTCGCACGCCTGATCCATGCCGAGGGCAGTGCCGAGGTCCCCGAAGCGCCGACCGGAAACGGGTTCTGCCTGTACATCAAAGCGGCGGTCATCGACGACCTCGGAGAGTTCGACGCCGCGGCCTTTCCCCGAGGCTACGGGGAGGAGAACGACTTCTGCATGCGGGCGCTTGCACGCGGCTGGCGCAATGTCGTCGACGGTCGCGTGTTCGTCCACCACGCGCGCGAGTCGTCGTTCGGCAAGACCAAGGCCGCCTTGAGCGCCGCCGGGCGGGCAAAGCTCGACGAGCTGTATCCCGACTACACCCGGCTGGCCAGGGAGTTCGTGTCCGGCGAGGCGATGGAGGCGGTGCGCGAGCACACGGCGCCGCTGTTTCAACGCGCCGACGCGGCGATCCGACCGCGACTGCTGTTCGTGATCCACGACGGTGGCGGCGGTGCAATCGCGACCAACCTCGACCTGATGCACGCGCTTACCGAGGAGTTCGACTGCTTCGTCTTCAGCTCGGACCGCTGGACGCTGCGGCTGGCGCACGTGACCGGCGACGAGCTCGAGCTGGTCCGGGAATGGCCGCTGGAACGCGCGATCATGCTGGCTGACTTCTCGCGCCCGGAGTACCGCGCGGCGTTTCGCGAGGCGCTCGATCGCTCGCGGCCGGAGCTCGTGCACGTGCGACACGTCTTCAAGCACACGCTCGATGCGCCCAAGATGGCCGCCGACCGGTCGATTGCAGTGGTCATGTCGATCCACGACCACTACACGATCTGCCCGACGATCCATCTCATAGACAACAACGGCCGCTACTGCTCAGGCCAGTGCACTCCGGGCCACGGCACGTGTCCGACCCTGACCAAGGCCGGACGGCTGCCGCCGCTCAAGCACGCCTTCGTCTACCAGTGGCGCGAGGAGATGGACGCCGCGCTTCGCTGTGTCGACGCATTCGTGACCACCTCACCGCACGCGCGCGACGTGCACCGCCGCGCGCTCCCGGCGATGCGCTCGGTGCCCTTCGAGCTGATCGAACACGGGCGCGATCTCGAGCAGGCCTCGAACCTGGCCACCCGACCATCGCCCGGGGGCAGGGTTCGGATCCTCATCCCCGGCAACTTCGACCACCACAAGGGTGCCGCGCTGATCAAGGCGATGCGCGAGCTCGACGTCTCCGGGCGGCTCGAGCTGCACTTCCTCGGGGAGGTGGCCGCCAGGTGGCAGAGCCTCGGGATCATGCACGGGACATACGATCGGGACAGCTACCTCGATCGCGTTGCCGAGATCCGGCCCAGCTTCATCGGGATCTTCTCGATCGTCGCCGAGACCTACAACCATGCCCTGACCGAGGCTTGGGGCGCGGGAGTCCCGGTCCTGGTCACCGATATCGGCGCACTCGGCGAGCGCGTGCGCGCGCACGGCGGTGGCTTTCTCGTGCCCGTCGACGATCCCGCGGCCGCCCTGCAGGCCGTGTTCGCGGCGGCGGATGATCCCGCGCGCTATGCCGAGCAGACCAGGCGTGCGACCCTGCACGACATCCCGAACGTCGCGCAGATGACCGAGCGCTACGCGAGCCTCTATCGCGACACCCTCGATCGGCGTCGCTCGATCGCGGCGCCGCCCCACGCCTCCAGTGATCCGCTACAGCACGGGATCTGGCGGATGACGGCGATCGTCCCCGGCCGGTTCCCCTCGGCCTACGTTCGCGTCGTCCGCCGGTACCGCCATCCGGAGGTGGAGTGGAAGCTGCGAACCCGAATGCAGATAGGGGTCGGCGCGCTGGACCTGGACGGCGCCGACATCGTGCTCGTGCAGCGCCACGCCGTGCCATCCGACGAGGCGGCTTCGTTCGTCGGCGAGCTTCGTCGCCGCGAAGTCCCGCTCGTGCTCGACATCGACGACCACCTGCTGGCACCCCACCACGGTGAGTCCGAGCACTTCGCCGGGCAGGTGGAGTCGATGCGGGTCCTGCTCGACGCTGCCGCGCTCGTGACCGTGTCGACCCCGGCGCTAGCGCACACCCTGGCCGACCTCTGCCGGCGCACGGCCGTGGTCCCCAATCAGCTCGACGAGCGCCTGTTCCTCACCGGAACCGCCGGGCAGCCTCCGGGTCCTGCCCCGGGTCGCGGGTCAGATCATCCCGACCGTCCGATCCGACTCGTGTACGCGGGCTCTCCGAGCCATGCGGACGACCTCGCGTTCCTGTCCGAAGTGCTGGCGGCGCTGGGGGCGGAGCACCCGGGGCGGTTCGAGCTCGACGTCGTCGGAGGAGAGCCGGCGACGACCGGTGAACCGTGGTACCGCCGGCGTGAGGTTCCGGCCGGGAAGGCGAGCTACCCCGACTTTGTCGCGCTTCTGCGCGGCTGGCGCCCAGATTGGGACATCGCAGTCGCGCCGCTGCTCGACACCCCGTTCAACCACCACAAGAGCGATCTGAAGTTTCTTGAGTACACCGGCCTCGGGCTGCCGGGCGTGTACTCAGACGTCGAGGCGTACGCGACGGTCGCGGACGGGCGCACGGGACTGCTGGCCCGTAACGATGTCGACGCGTGGTGCGACGCGCTGGAGCGACTGGGCGCTGACGCAGCGTTGCGTGATCAGCTGCGCACCGCCGCGTGGAGCCATGTCACCTCAACCCGGCTCCTGCGCCAGGCCGCCGCCGACCTGCTGCAGACACTCGGTGGCGTCAGGGAGGAGGCGCTTATACTGCCGCGACTGGAGGATGGGAATGGCGACTGAGGGCCGTGTCGACGGAGTGAAGGCGGGCTTCCTCCTGGGGTGGGTGCACGACCCCGAACGACCGGGTGACCGGATCGAGCTCGATGTGCGTCTGGACGGAGAGCTCGTCGGGCGTTGCATCGCGGACATCCCGCGGGGCGACCTCATACGCGAGAGCGTCGGCGACGGGCATCATGCCTTCCGGGTCAAGTTGCCCGAACCGCTCGAGCCCGGCAGCGAGCACGTCGTGGTGGTCCGTACCTCTGGCGAGGGCCGGCTCGTCCCGCTGGCCGAGAACTACCTCGCAGATCCGACAGGTGGCGCCGACGGAGCGCCATTGATTCTCATGACGGAGTCCGACGAGACCAGCCAGGCGCAGGCGGGCGAGGCCGGCGTGGAAGCCGACGCTGCGCAGGCGAACGGCTCGCCCGCGAAGCGGGAGGCTCCGACGTGGCTGCCTCCCAAGCCGAGCGTGCCGCGAGCGCTGCTCGGATCGGGAGGCTGGCTGTTCCCGTACGACGGTCCGGAGCGGATGGCGCGCCTGCTCGGCGCCCGGCCGGCGCCGCGCAACAAGGCGGCGGCGCAGACGCGAATGCTGCAGGCGCGACACAAACGGCTGAGCGAGCTCGGCGTCAACTACCTGGTGGCGACGATGCCGAGCAAGGCGGCCGTGTACGCCGAGCACCTTCCACCCGGATTGACGCTCGAGCAGGACGGCCGGCCGGCCGATCAGCTGTGCTCCGCGCTGCGAGACGAACCCAGCCTGGAGGTGCTCGACCTGTTGGCGGTGCTCCGCCACGCGCGCCACCACGGCCGTGTCTTTCTGCGCCAGGGCGAGCAGCTGACATGGATGGGGGCAGCTCAGGCCGCCCGGGCGCTGATCAAAGAGCTGGCCAAGCGCGTGCCGGAGATCGAGCCACCCTCGAGCGGCTCGGTCGAGCTCGGCACCTCGGTCGAGAGCTCCGACCAGCTGCGCTGGCGCGAGCGCGTCACGATCCTCGGAGGCGAGCTCGTGCCGATCGCGGCGATCGACGACACCTCGGACCTGGATCCCGAGCTGCGCCATGACCAGCTGGCCGGGATGTACGTCCCGCTGCCACCGGAGCTCGAAGGGGTGCTCGGGTCCGGCGCCGCGCTGCTCGAGCACACGAGCCCTTCGGGCCTGCCTCGAGCCGTCGTCCTTCACGACGGTTGCGCCGAGCGCCTGGTGCCGTTCCTCGCCGATCACTTCGCGCGCACGCTCGTCGACGTGACCGAAGGGGTGCCGTACCCGGTGATCGAGCAGGAGCATCCGCTCGTGGTCATCCAGATCATTTCAGAGGACAGCTCGTTCTTTGCCTGACGCCCGACCGGACGATCCGATGCTCGCGGTCCAGGCCGAGGAGCTCGAAGCCGTACTGGAGAGCCTCGCCAGAACCTCGTCCGACGCCGCGATGCTCAAGCGGGTCGCTCGGTTGCGTCAGCGCGAGCTCGAGCAGCTGCGCTCAAGCGCGATCGTCTCGCTGACAGCTCTGCGGGCACAGCTGGAGCTGGTCGAGCGCTCTTCTGCTTGGCGCTACGGCCACGCTGCCTCGCGCACGTTGGGGCGGTTGCGCGGACGGCGACACACGACCGAGGGCGGCGTGGCGGCGGCCCTCGCTGATCTCGATCGCATCCTCGATCTGATCGGCGCCGGACCGGTTGCACCGGAGGTGCCTCCCGATCATGAGCGGCTCGGCGCCCTCGAGGGCGGCACCGGGCGCACGGCGACGCGAGGCGACCAGATCCTCTTTGGACGGGCGATCCGAGACCGGCTCGGCCCGCCGCCCGAGCTGCGGGAGCCGGCTCCGTCGGTATCCGTCGTCACGGTGAGCCGGTCGCAAGCCCGCTCGCTGCGCCTGCTCGCTCGCCTGCAGGAGACCACGTACCCGGCGATCGAGGTGATCATGGTCGACAACGCGAGTCCCGGCGGCGAGGTCTCGGCGATCAGCGCCGTGCCGACCACGCTCGCGGTCACGATCGAGCGCCTCGAGACCGCGGAGAGCGATGCGGCGGCCGCCAACAGGGGGGCCGCGCGCTCGACATCCGAGCTGATCCTGTTCCTCGGCGATGAGATCGGACCGACGGAGCCGGGATGGCTGCACGAGCTCGTGTTCAGCATGCGTCACGGTGACGCGGAGATCGTCGGCGCGACGCTCGTCGACCCCCGCCTGGCGCCCCTGCCCGGGCCGGCCGGCAACGCCGGGGCCAGCGGCGGGGTCGACGGCGGGCGGGCCTCGCTCGAGGCTCGGCTGGGCGTGGAGCATCCTGCGATCGCGGTCTCGAGCGCGTGCCTGCTCATCTCGAGATCGACGTTCGAGTCGCTCGGAACGTTCGACGCCGGCTTTCAGTTCGGGCTCGAGGGCGTCGATCTCTGCCTTCGGGCGAGGGCTCGCGGTCACTCGGTCGCGTGCACCGGGCGGGCGTTTCTCGTGCACGAGGGTCCCACCAGCCGGGACCCGCCGTGGCTCGAGGTCCGTGGTGCGCGCGATGCGACCGACCGACGCCGCCTGCGCCGGCTGTGGGGTCCGGCGCTTCGCCGCGAGCGCGTGGCTGGACTGCTCCGCGCTGACCCTGCCTGGGGCGCCGGTCCCCACCTGGCGATTGCGATCAGCCGTGACCGTCCGCCGCAGGGTTGGGATGACCGCTACGTGGCGCAGGCGCTCGGCGGCGCCGCAGCTGAGATGGGGTGGCGGATCACCGACGTGGTGCACGAGGACGAGACGGGTTCGGTTGCGGCCGATCTCGATGTCGCGGTCGTGCTGACCGATCTCGTGGATGTCCGTGAACTCTCCGACACGGCGCTGGTGTGCGCGTGGATCCGCGACATGCCCGAGCAATGGCTGGCGCGCCCGTGGATCGACCGCTACGACGTGCTCCTCGCCGGCTCGCAGAGCCTGGCAGGGCGGTTGACCGAGGTCACCGGCCGGCCGGTCGAGGTGTTCGCACCGGCGAGCGATCCAAAATGGTTCCTGCCGCCGCCGCCAGGGATCGAGCGCAGTCTGGATTGGGTGTTCGCCGGTGACCGCTCCGCCGCGCCCGACGCGATCGAGATCGCGCTCAGCGCGCGCCGCCATGAACGGGGGGCCATCTACGGTGGCGGCTGGACGGACATCAAGCGGCTGCGCCACGCCGTGCACGACACCGTGGCCGATGACGGGCTGCCGGGCGCCTACAGCCGGGCCAAGCTCGTCATCGATACGCCCAGACTCCTCGCCGATGGATGGCGGCGCCGGCCCGGGCCTGCTGGACGCGCTCGCGTGTGGGGCGCTCGTGCTCACCTCCCGCGACCTCGGCGCGCGGGAGCTGTTCGACGACGAGCTCCCGACGTGGACGACCGCGACCGATCTCGGCCAACAGCTGGACTCCCTTCTGGCCGCGCCCGGGCGACGGACCGAGCTGGCCTCACGCTACCGCCAGACGGTGCTCGACAATCACACCTATGGGCACCGGGCCCGCCACCTGCGGCGGATCGTCGGCGAGCACAACGATCGCCTGTCCTTCTGCCTGAAGATCGGCGCGCCGGGTCCCGAGCAGGCGCAACGATCGGGCGACCTGCACTTCGCCACCGGGTTGGGGCGTGCCCTGCGCCGGATCGGCCATCGGTGGCGGGTCGACACCCGCCCGGAGTGGGACGCCGCGGACAGCTCGAGCTTCGACGTCGCGATCCACCTGCGCGGCCGTGCCGAGTATCCGCCCAGCCCCGGGCAGTTCAACGTACTGTGGCTGATCAGTCATCCCGAGACCCTGTCTGACGCGGCAGCCGAGGCCTACGATCTCGTGTGCGTGGCCTCCGAGCCGTTCGCGGCGGCGCTGCACGAGCGGATCGCGACGCCGGTTCGGGTACTCGAACAGGCGGCGGATCCTCGCACCTTCTTTCACGACCCCGATCCCGCGTTTGCCCACGAGCTCGTGTTCGTCGGTAACTCCCGGGGCGTGCGTCGCAAGATCCTCGACGACCTCCTCCCAACCGCTCGCGACCTCGCCGTCTGGGGAGGCGGCTGGGAGGGAACAGCCGCCGAACGTCACGTCCACGGCGAGCACGTGGCCAATGAGGAGCTCCGGAAGGTCTACAGCTCCGCGGCGGTGGTGCTGTGCGACCACTGGCCCGATATGCGCTCTGCCGGGTTCCGGTCCAACCGCCTCTACGACGCGCTCGCCTGCGATGCGCTCGTCGTGTCGGATCGTGTCGCCGGACTCGATGACTCCCTCGGCGACGCGGTGTTGACATACGACGACCCGGCAGAGCTCGGTCCGCTGCTCGAGCGTCTGCTCCAGGCACCGGAGGAGCGCCGCCGGCGCACCCGGGGCGCACGCGAGCGGATCCTCTCGGGGGAGACGTTCGACGACCGCGCGCGCCAGCTGGTGGCGTGGGTGCGCGATCTGTTGATCGAGAAAAGTGCCGTTGCTAGCCTGGGCTCGTGACGGTGAGCACGGGCGCGGTGGGCACCCAGACTCCGACGGCCGTCGTCGATGGGCGCTTCGAAGCGGTTCGCGATGGTCACGTGCGAGGCTGGGCCTGGGCGGTCGGGGATCCGGCGCAGCGGCTGCGGGTTCTGGTCGCCGTGGACGGCGAGGAGGTCGCCGATACGGTTGCGGAGTTGCACTGGCCGAGACTCGAGGCGGCCGGGGTCGGCGACGGCGCCCACGGCTTCGAGGTCCCGTTGCCACCCTCGCTCGGCGACGGCCACAAGCACGCCGTGTGCGTGCGCGCGGGTCCCGATTGTGCTCCCCTTCGCCCCGCGCTCGAGTTCTCGGTGCAGGCAACGCCGGGCAGCGCGTTCGCCGGCACCGAGTTCGTGCTCGAAGCGCCGCAAGAGCATGACTGGAGCGCGCGGGCCGACGCCCTGCAGAGCTTCGCCTGGTCCTCGTACCGGCCGCGCGCCGCCACCGCGCCCCAGTGGCTGCTCGCGGGCGCCTGCGGTGCGTATTTCCTGCTCGGCGCCTATCTGACACGGCACCTCAGCTTCTTCCAGGACGACTACTCGATCTTCCTCAAGCACCGGGGATGGAGCGCGGCGGCGCTGCTGACGCCGATCAACCTGCACCTGCTGGCGGGATACCTGCTGGTCGCCAAGCTGCTGTGGGCAACGGTGGGACTCGGCACGTTCTGGCCCTACCAGCTTCCGGTGCTGGCTGCGCACATCGCGCTCGTGGTCGCCATCTACGTGCTGGCCTCGCGGCGATCGGGGCCGTGGCGGGCGCTCGTGCCGGCGGGGCTGATGCTGGTCGTGTTCCCCGGCTGGGAGGTCATGCTGTGGGCGCTCAACGTCAGCATCATCGTGACGCTGGCCGCGGGCGCGTGGGCGCTCGTGTGCCTCGAGCGCGGCGACCGCCGCGGCGACATCTGGGCGTGTGTGCTGCTGGTGATCGCGGTCACGACGTTCAGCGTCGGCCTGTTCATACCCCTCTCGATCGGCGTCTTTTTGGCGATCAGCGACCGGCGCAGACTCTGGGTGGTCGCCGTGCCGCTGGCGCTCTACGCGCTGTGGTACTCACAGTATGGGCACAGCGACATCGTCTGGTCCAACCTCTCGAAGGTTCCCAGCTACGACCTTCACATCGCCGGCTTCGGGTTCGCGGGCCTGCTCGGGATGAGCTCATCGGTGTATTACGGCACCAAGGCTCTGGTCGTCGGCTACGTGCTGCTCGCAGCCGCCGTGGCGTGGCTGATCGCCCAGGGCAGCCGCAGACGCCTGAGCACGCTGACGGTGATCGGCGTCGTGGCCGCGGTCGGATTCTGGACGGCTACAGCGCTCGCCCGGGGCGCCTACGGGGAGCCGGACGCATCGCGCTACCTCTACGACAGCGCCGCCTACGTGCTGGTGGCGCTGGCGGGCGTGACGCTGCCGCGAACGCTGAGCTCGCGAACGGCGATCGCGATCGGGCTGTGGACGCTCGTCACGCTGGCCCACGCGGTCGTGGGCGCCCCCAGCACGGCGGCCTATCCGGCCATCAGCGCCGTCCTGCTCGTCCTGGCGCTGGCCGCATCCGTCCTGCCGGGGAAGGTGACCCGGCCCGCGGCCGTCGCCGTCGCGACCGCGGGCGTGGCCATCGTTGCGGCGGGACTACCGCTGCTGCGCAACTATGCGAGCTTCCGCACCACCGCCGATGCGCTGGTCAGAGTCCAGCTCGGAGCCGTCCAGATCGCCGAGCCCGCCCGGGACCCGCGGTACGTGATCGATGCTCGCTTCATGGGCGGCATCACGGCCGGGGACTGGCGGGCGATCGTGCGCGACCTCGGTTCGAATGCGTTCACGCCGGCGAAGATCGAATCGATGCCGGCTTGGTACAGGGGCAAGGCGGACGCTGCCCTGATCGGGGCCGAAGCCATCGCCGCGCGCCCTGTGGCCTCCGTCCCGCCCGGGGCGGCGTGCTCTCCGGTGCCGGCCGGACCGGCACCGCTCACGGTCACCGCCGCTCCAGGCAGCACCGCCTACATAACAGCGGCTCGCGGCTCACCGGCCGACGTGTGGCTGCGGCGCCTGAGCCATGACTTCCCCTCGCAGCCTCAGCTCGCAGTCGGGCCCGGGGCGAGCGCGCGCCTGGCATTCCCGCGTGATGCGTCGTCGCTGCCGTGGAAGCTCCAGCTCAGCGACACGAAGGGACGCGTCGGCAGTACTCGGGCCGGACCAGGGGCGAGGCTGTGCGTCGCCGACGCGCCCGGCTCGTCTGCGGCCTGAGCTCGGAGAGGGGATTCCCATCGTCACCCGGCCGTCGATCCGCCGATTGACGGATCCGCCCGCGGGGCGGTGGGGCTACTCATGGGCCGAGCTCGGAGTCCTGGTGGCGCTCGCGGCCTTCGTACTCGTCCCGATCATCCCGCTGATCCTGCGGCCGCTGCTGCACGGTGGCGTCTACACCGGCGTCACCGGCCTGGATCCCTACGACGAATACCAATACCTGGCGTGGATCCGGGACACCGGCAGCCACGGACTGAGCGCCGACCTGTTCGGCATGACCGGCGCAGGGCACGTGTACCTGCAGCCGATGTGGCTGATCTCGGGAGTGCTGTGGCGGCTGGGGTCCGGTCTGCAGATCTCTTACCTGATCTGGTCCCCGATCTCGGTCGTCGTCCTGTGGTACGGGTACGCACGGTTCGCGCGCTGGGTTGGCGGCACCCCGGCGCGCTCGGTGGCGATCCTCGTGCTCGGGCTGTTCTTCGCCTCGCCGATCTCCTGGCTGTCGCTACCGACCACGCTGTGGGTCGAGCAGCTGGGTCACACCGTGGGCGATGCCACTGCCGCGGTGCAGCCCTGGTTCGACCCTCCGACGGCGATCGCACTCGGGATCAGCCCACTGGTGCTGATGGGCTGCGAGCGCCTCCTGCTGCGCAACGATCCCCTCGCCTGGCGCTCACGGCTGGCCTTGGCCACCGCCGCCGGCGCCGCGCTGGTCAGCTGGGTCCACTCCTGGCAGGGCATCGTGCTGCTGCTGATCATGCTGGGGGTTACGGTGACCCGCGAGCCCCGCCGCGGTGACCTGGCGCTGGCGGCGCCGATCGGCGGCTGCGCGCTGCCGCTCCTGTACCAGTGGGCGCTGACGCGGTCAGACGTCGCCTGGGAGCTGGCCAGGCGGCTCAACGACCGCCCCGACCTGCTCGCCATCACGCCGGTGCTCGCCGTGCTCGGCCCATTGCTCGCGGCGGCACTGTTCGGGCTGGCGCGTCGCCTCCCGCGCAACGATCGCGACTGGATGCTGGTGCTGTGGCCGCTGGCTGCCGCTGCCGTCTACCGGTTCGACCCTGAGTTTCCGCCGCACGCGCTCGAGGGCGCCGCCTTGCCGCTGTCGGCGCTCGCGGTCCGCGGATGGCCGGCCGGCCGTCCCGCACGGGTGGCGCTCGCCACCTGCATCCTCGCCTTCACGATGCCCGGTCTGGTCAAGTTCGCCACGCGGCTCGCGCCCACCGTCCGCGCGAACGACAACCTGTTCTGGCAGACGGCCGATGAGCACGCGGCGCTCGATTTCCTCGCGCACGCCGAACCGCGTGGCGGGGTGCTCGCCCCGATGAACCTGTCGCTCGCGGTGCCCGCCTTCACCGACCTTGACGTGTGGGACGGGCACAAGGTGTGGACGCCACCGGACGGCCGGCCGGCCCAGGCGGCAGCCTTCTTCGCCGATCAGATGCCGGCCGCGGGAGCCCGACGGTTCGTGCTCGGCACGCACGTTCGCTGGGTGCTGGCCGACTGCCCCGGCGCCTCGGCGACCATTGCCCGGCTCGGCCCGGTGATCGTCAGGGTCCGGCGGTTCGGGTGTGCCGAGGTGGGCCAGGTGGGGTAGCGGTGACGCTCTCGAGCCCCGCGAGCGTCCGCCGCCCATCCAAGACCCGGCGGTAAAGGTCGGCGTAGCGGGCTGCCATGTCACCGACGCCCGGGAGATCGGTCGCGTCGGCGCGCGCAGCCTCGTGGGCGTAGCCGACCGGATCGTCGGCCGCGCTGAGGACCTGCTCGAGCGCCGCCGCCGGGTCGTCGTGGGGGATGACAAAGCCGCCACCGTGACTGCGCACGCGGTCCGCCTGCGCCCCGAGGTCGGTGGCGAGCACGGGCACGCCGGCGGCCCAGGCCTCGGTGATGGCGAAGCTGTAGCTCTCTCCCGTGGTCGAGAACACGCCGATGAACGCGGGAGCGATCTCGCGTGCGCGATCGGCGAGCTGGTCGCGTTCGTACGCGCCGTGGATGACTCCGAGCTGACGGTAGTGCTCCGGGACCCGGCCGAGGAAGTGCAGATCCAGACGCCGGCCGCGATCGAGCTCGAGCATGGCCGCGAGCAGCCCGGGGCCCTTGTGGCGGTCGAGGTGCGCGGGTACCAGGATCCGGACTCGGCCTCCCGGCTCGGGCGCGGCGGCGAGTCCGCGATGCTGGGGCAGGTCGCGGCCGTGCTCGATGAGCTCGAACGGCCGCTCGCGGGTCACGGTCAGCAACCGCCGATGAATGTCCCGGGTGTATTCGGAGCAGGTCACGAACGCGTCGACGTGGCGCAGCGCAGCCTCGGCTTCCTCGCGCCACTCGTACACGAACCCGTGCTTGAGGACGGGAAGGCTCCCTCCCCTTCCCGTCGGGCAGATGCCGGGACCCGGCGTGCACTGCCCGGCGCAGTAGCGGCCGTTGTTGTCGATGAGATGGATCGTCGGGCAGATGAAGTAGTGATCGTGAAAGGACATGACGACCGGCACCGCGTTGGCCGCCGCCAGCGATGGAGCGTCGAAGGTGTGCTTGAACATGTGGCCGATGTGCACGAGCTGGGGTGAGCAGCGCTCGAGCGCCGCCGTGAACGCCCGCCGGTACTCCGGGCGGGTCAGCTCACCGAGCGCCAGCGGACTCTCGAGCGGCCACTCTTCGATCAGCTCTCCGGCGCGATCCTCGAAGCTCCGCAGGCGCAACACCTCGCGGTCAGAGCTGAAGCAGTAGCAATGGAACTCGTCAGCGAGCGCCGCGATCAGGTCGCGAGTGCCGGCCACCGCCCCGCCCCCACCCTCGTGGATGACGAACAGCAGGCGCGGGCGCCCGGAGCCTCGGCGTTCGCTCGCGGGCGCTGTGGTCGAGCTGCGCTTGATGTACCGGTAGGAGGGCTCCTCGTCGACCGAGTTCTCTGGATCCGCGAGGGAGTTATCTGAAGCCTCGGCGTAAGCCGCTCGCACGAGACGCTCGAGCCAGCGCGGGCCGACTGCAGCGTGGGTCGTCAGCACGACAGCGTCGCCGTCACACGCACGCAGCGCGCGCGCCACGCAGCCGTCGAGGCCGGCTCGGGTCGCGTTGCGCAGCACGAGCACGCCTTCGAGCGTCGCGACCGACTCGAGCAGACGCTCGACCCCGGGGTCGGTGCTTGCGTCATCGATCAGCACGAGGGTCGCGGGATACGTTGTGTCCTCGGCGAGCGCGGTCAGACACTCGAGCAGCTCGTCGGCGTCGTCGCGCACCGGGATCACGACCGTGACCGCCGGGAGGGCCGCCCCGGGTGTGCGCATGGTCGCCGGTCGGGCGTCGGCGCCAGGCGGCTCCGCCGGCCGCGGGACGCCGTGGTCGACGGCTGAGTGAGCGCTTTGCACCCCGGCGGTGGCGAGCCGCTCGATCTCGGCGACGCGCTTGTGCTGGCGCTCGACGTAAGCGTCGAGCCGGCGTCTCAGGCCGGTCTCACGGTCCTCGCCGGTCATCTGTCGGCCGGCGAGCCCCGGCCGCGGTCGGCCAGCTGCCGGACGATCACGGACAGCGCGTCGCTACTGCCGTCGGGGCGCCGCGCCAGCCTACGCAGCGAGCGTACGAGCCAATGACCCAGGCGCCACGAC
Organism: uncultured Solirubrobacterales bacterium; assembly: GCA_963799995.1. Taxonomy (GTDB): domain Bacteria; phylum Actinomycetota; class Thermoleophilia; order Solirubrobacterales; family Solirubrobacteraceae; genus Palsa-465. The sequence goes on from CAWCZI010000007.1 coordinate 314,367, forward strand.
TGCGAGGCCTCGATCAGCGCCACCTGCTCGACCACCCATGCTCGCTCTGCGAACAACTGCTCCTGGGCGGTGGCCGCCACCGCCTTCGTCCTCGCCAGGCTCTCCTGGAGCACGTGCTCGCGCCGCTTCATCGCCTCGAGCTCGGCCGTTGTGACCCTGAACGCCTCGAGCGCCCGCTCCAGATCCTTCTCACCCGCTTCCAGCGCCGTGAGAGCCCGGTCGAGCTGGTCGATCAGCTCGAGCTTGCTCGAATGGTCCTCGCTCATCGCACGCTCAGTGTGCGCCAGGCATCAGACCCGGGCGGTTACGCGCGCGATCAGGTGCTGGTATCCGGCCAGCTGGGCGCGCAGCCGCGATTCACCGGGCCGGCGCACGCTGTGCACATCCCCGAAGCCGCTGCTCCTGAGCTCGTGGCGGGCGGCCCGCTGGCTCAGCAGACGAACCCGGGAACGGTGCTTGCGCACGATCGCCGCCATCAACTGCGCCGCCCTCGGCGGCAGCATGCCGAGCATGGGCACACCCGTGAACTGATCGATCGGATGCAGTCGATTGGGATTGCGCACGACGAGGACTCCGCCGTCACGCAACGCACGGGCGGTGAGACGCAGCGCGGCATGGCGATCGCGTCTCGGAATCAGGTAGCACAGGCTGTTGTTCATGACGGCGACGTCGAACTCCCCGTCGCCGAGCTCAGCCTCCTCCATCGAGGCCTGCCGGAAATGAGCATCGAGGCCGTGCATCTCCGCGACCCGGCGACTGACCGCGAGCCGCTCCGCGTTCGCGTCCACCCCCAGAACGCGGGCCCCGCGCGCGGCGAACACGAGCGCCAGGGCACCAAAGCCGCACCCGATGTCGACGATGTCGAGACCGCGAACGTCGGAGATACCGGCCTGCTTGAGCGCGTGCTCGAGCGTGGCGGCGCGGGACTCCGCGAGCTCGGAGTTGGTCGCGAGCGTCGTCAGCCCCGCCCCGTCAGAGAGACTCTTGCCGGCGTCGTAGTAGAAGCGCAGCACCTCTCGCCTCAGCGACAGCGCAACCGGACCGAAGTCGACCACGCCGCGCGACGGCGACCGGCGCACAACCACCGGCGCGAGCGGCAGCGGTGGGTGGGCGTCGCTCCCTGTCCGCTCTCCCAGCCGCGTCGACCGCCGGGCACCCGGCCGCGGGCTCGGGAGCACGGCGGCGCGCATCCGGTCAGACCACAGGCTCACGCCCGAGCACCAGTTGTTGGGGTGGGTCAGCAGCAGCACCGGCGTGGTGCCGGCGGCGAAGACCCGCGTGGGGTCGAGACCCTCTTTCCAGCGGCCGTCGGGAAGACTGCGATCCGTCAGCCACAGACCGACCGGATGCCCGTCGATGGCGTCGTTCGCGTCCAGGGCGATGGCGTAGTCGTGGCAGTCCTCCCCCGCAAGCAGGATCTGGTTGCTCACCCCAGGAATCCGCGTGTCGCCATGCGGAGCCACGCTGCGAATCGGGCCGAAGGCATTTTGGAAGGCGGCGATCTCGCGGCGCAGCAGCTCCCGCGCCTCGGCCACCAGGGCACTGTCCACATCGCTCGGCGACAGCCCGCGTTCGCGCGCGAGCCGGGTCAGCGTCTCGTAGTGAAACGCGACCTGGCCACCCGCGTCGCGAACGGCGTCGATCACGGTCGGACTCGCCGTACGCCAGCGGAAGTACCACGTCGAGCGCACGCCGAGGTCACGCTCGATCTCGAGCATCGGCAAAGCCGAGCGAGGGTGCTGATCAACGTCGTGGCGGAGGATCGCCACCCGAGCCCGCGGCGCACCCCGGCTCAGCAGCCAATCCTCGAGCGACCACAGGTCGTAGCGATGTTCCCGCGCGCCCTCGAGCAGCTCACGGTACTCGCGCCAGCGAGCCCTCGAAAGCGTCCGCGCAAGCAACCGCCGCCGGCCTTGGCGCGCCGGCTCGCCGGTGACTTCAGGCGGCGGCGCGGGCACCGGGCCGGGGGCGCGGGAGCTCAGGCCAGGACCGGCGTGGACAGCCTCGCCATTCACAGGTGCTCCCATGCACGGACTTTATCCTCTCGGTTGCCGCTCACCCGTAACGCTCGACCAGGGTGGCGGTCGTGCCGTCACCGCTATAGCCACCGGCCGCCAGGCAGCTCGCGGGGGAGGCGCACGAGACCGCCGACAACAGGTTGCCCCGGGCACCCGCAGCGTTTGGCGTCGGCTGGACCGTCCAGCTGGTCCCCGTCCATGCCTCAGCCAGTGTCACTTCCGAGTTCGTGATGCCGGAATAGCCGCCGACCGAGGTGCAGGGCGCCGCGGCGCCGCACGAGACACCGAGTAGCTGATCGTTCGAGGACCTGCTCGGCTCGGGCGTAGGCTGGATCGACCAAGCAGTTGCGTTCCAGACCAGCGCCAGCGGCACGGTGTTCCCGGTCCCGGAGCTGTCGTAGTAATCGCCGACCGCCGTGCACGCCGTCGGCGCCCCGCACGACACCGCCGAGAGCGAAGGCTCGGTCCCGCCAGTCGGGTTCGGCGTGGACTGGACGGCCCAGGCGGTCCCGTTCCACCGCTCGGCCAGCGTCTCCGATTCCGACGGGAACGGCTTGTAGCTGCCCACGGCCGTACAGGCATCCTGACCGCTGCACGACACCCCTGTCAGAACGGTGTACGTCGTGCCACTCGGGCCTGAGATCGGCTGGATCGCCCAGCTGGTCCCGTTCCAGCGCTCGGCCAGCGGCGCGACCGGATTGCCGCTGGCGAAGTGGTACCCGACCGCCGTGCACGCGTCCGGGGCGCTGCAGGACACCGAGGTCAGCACGCTCGCCGAGGCGCTCGCCGCGTCGGGGGTCGCCTGGAGCGCCCAGCTGGTTCCGTTCCAGTGCTCGGCCAGCGTGCTCGTCGGGCTGCCGCTGCGCTGATAGAAGCCGACCGCCGTGCACGCCGCCGAGGAGGAGCAGGAAACCCCCAGCACTTGACTGTCCGCATTTGCGGGGTTGGCGCTGGGCTGGATCACCAAGCTGGTCCCGTTCCACCGCTCGGCCAGCGTGAGCAGGTGCGAGGCGCTGTCGGTGTATTCGCCGACGACGGTGCACACGGTCGGCGATGAGCACGAGACCGCGTTCAGGTCGTTGTTGAACTCCCCGGCCGGATCCAGCGTGGGCTGGATCGCCCAGCTTGCTCCGTTCCAGTGCTCGGCCAGAGTGAGCGTGATCCCCGTGCCGGAGCTGCCGGCGGCGGTGCACGCTGTCGACGAGGCGCAGGCCACCGCGGACAGGGTTGGCGCAGCGCCTGCCGGATCAGACGTGACCTCGATCGCCCACGCGGTCCCGTTGAACCGCTCGGCCAGCGTATGTCCGATGAATCCGCTGTCACGGTAGCTGCCGACCGCCGTGCAGGCCGTCGCTGAGAAGCAGGACACGCCCAGCAGCGCGCTGCCCTGGGCACCGGCCGGATCGGGGGTGGCCTGGACTGCCCATTTCGTTCCGTTCCAATGCTCTGCCAGAACCTGGCCGGCCCCGGCGTTGGCGCTGCCCACGGCCGTGCACGCGGTCGACGACGTGCACGACACCCCCGACAGCTGGTCGGTGGTGGCGGACGCCGGATCGACGGTCTGCTCGGGCGTCCAGCTGGTTCCGTTCCAGCGCTCGGCCAGGGTCACAGTGGCCCCGCCGCTGTTCGTGTACGAGCCGACGGCCGTGCACGCCACGGCCGACGGACACGAGACCGCCGACAGCTGGCTTCCCATCGCTCCCGTGGGTTGCGCAAGGGACTGGATCGACCAGCCGGCCCCGTTGAATCGCTCCGCCAGGGCCGCCGTCACACCGCTGCGGGCGGTTGTGCTGCCGACCGCCGTGCACGCGTTCGCCGCGGTGCACGACACCGAGCTCAGCACGCTCGCCGTCGCCCCGGCCGGGTTGGGGGTGGGCTGGACGGCCCAGCTGGTTCCGGTCCGGGCCAGCGCCAGGGTCACCTGGGTTCCGGCGCCGTTGCGTTGACTGCCGACGGCCGTGCAGGGGGTCGCCCCGGTGCAGGCGACACCCGAGAGCAGGCTCCCGGACCCGCCGACCGAGACCGACTCGGCCGCCCAGCTGGTGCCGTTCCAGCTCTCGGCCAGGGGGACCGAGAATCCCCGGCCGTTATTGGATCGGCCGACCGCGAGGCACGAGGTCGGCGAGGTGCACGACACTCCCGACAGCACGCCCTGGGCCACCAGCCGGTTCGGGCTCTGGAGCACCGTCCAGCTCGCGCCCGAGGCGACCCCTGGAGCGATACCGAAAGCGCCCACCAGCACCACCACCAGCCGTCCCACCGTCGCCCGCGACATTTGTGAGTGTGAGCCTACATCGGGCGGGCGATCACGAGCCGGTGACTCCGCAATGGCGGCAACGCGGCCAGCCCTCGGTAGGCGCCCCCGGCGCGGCGGGCCAGCGGTGGGGCCAGCGTGATCGAGCGCGCCTGGATGTCCGGACCGAGGGTGCGGCGCAGCTCGCCCAGCCGGATCAGCCGGGTGTCGGGGTTGCGCGTCGGGACGCGCGGCTCCCAGATCACGACCGCGCCGCCCGGGGCGAGGACGCGTCTGGCCTCGGCCAGCGCGGCCTCGACATCGGCCGCGCCCGCCATGCCCGACAGGACGGTGAACATGGTCACCAGCGCGCAGCTGCGGTCCTGCACCGGTAGCTCGCGAATGTCGCCGTGGGCGATCCTCGTTCCGGGCGCACGCTCGCGGGCCGCGTCGGCCCGGTCGGCGAGCAGCTCGACCCCGACCAGCCGGGACGGCGCGATCCCCTCGGCGAGCAACCGGGCCAGCCACCAGCCCGATCCGCAGCCGGCGTCGACGAGCAGGCCTCTGGGATCGCCTGCGGCCAGCACCGCCAGCACGGCGCGCGCCAGCTCGTCGCGGATCGCAGCGTTGCCCGGATTCTGGGCGTCCCAGGCCCGGTGGCGGCGCGGGTCGCGTGCGTAGCCGCCGAACACGTGAGTGAGACGATCGCGCTCGCCGTCTGCGGGACCCCCCATGGGCGCACGATACCTACCATGTGGGCGGTGTCAGATCGCGCGGGCCGGCGCCCGGACGACCCCCCGCTGGCGCTGATCCTGGTTCGCAACACGGTCAGCCACGACAACCGCGTCCTGCGCGAGGTCCAGACGCTCCGACTCGCCGGCTTCAAGGTTCTGGTGGCCGGCGTTGTCTCGGCCGCGGAACCCGAGCGTCGGGCGCGGGTGGCCGGCGTTGACGTCGTCCGGCTGGACCCGCTTGCCGGGCTCCGGCGCCCCAGGGGGGTGGGACGGGCTCGGCCGGGTTTCGGGAGTGCGCTGGGCTCCGGGGGCGCGGCGGGCTCCGGGGCCGCGGCGGACTCCGGGAGCGCGCCGGCGGTGCACGCGGGCGGGCGGGCGGGCGCTTTGCGCCGGCGCCTGCGTCGGCTGGCCGTGACCGCGAGCTACAACGCGCGTGCCGCGGCGCTGTGCCGGCGCGCACGCCCGGCGCTCGTCCACGCCAACGACTACAACACGATGTGGGCCGCCCTCGCCGCCAAGCGCCTGTGTGGCAGCCGCGTGGTCTACGACAGCCACGAGCTGTGGGCGGATCGCAACGGGCGGCCGGAGTGGCGCCCCTGGCTGATCGCGTGCGAGGCGCTGTTCGTGCGCGCCGCCGATGTGGTCATCACCGCCAGTCCCGGCTACGCCGACGCGCTGGCTCGCCGCTACCGCGTGGAGCGCCCCGCGGTGGTGCGCAACATCCCGGCGTCGGCGTCGGCGTCGGCGTCGGCCTCCGGGCCGGGCGCCTCCGGGCCGGGCGCCTCCGGGCCGGGCGCCTCCGGGCCGGGTGCCTCCGGGCCGGGCGCCTCCGGGCCGGGCGTCTGCGGCGACGCCGTCGCCGACCCGCCACTTGCCGTCTACATCGGCGGTCTGATGCCGGGGCGCGGGCTCGAGCCGGGGATCGAGGCGCTGGCGCGGGTCCCCGGCCTTCGGATGGCGCTGGTGGGCCCGGGCGCCGAGAGCTACCGCGCGCGCCTGCGGGCTCTGGCCGAGCGCGCCGGGGTGGCCGACCGCTTGGAGCTGCGTCCCGCCGTCGCGCCCGATGACGTGCTGGCCGCGGTCCGCGGAGCCAGCTTCGGGCTGATGCTGATCGAGCCGGTGTGCCGCAGCTATGAGCTGACGCTGCCCAACAAGCTGTTCGAATACGCCGCCGCCGGGCTGCCGATGCTGTCCGGAGACCTGCCGGTGATCGGCGCGCTGGTCCGCGGGGGCGGGCTGGGGGAGGCCGTGCCGCCCGACGACGTGCAGCTGATCGCCGACGCGATGCGACGGTTGATAGAGCCCGCGGCCAACCGTGAGGCCCGGGAGCGCGTTCGCACCTTCGCGAGCCGCAACACCTGGGAGCGCGAGCGAGAGACACTGGCGGCCGTGTACGAGCACGCGAGGGCGCGGGCGTGAGCGGCGTACGCTCGGCCCTGGTCCTGCTGCTGGCTGCCGGGGTCTCGGTAGCCGCGCTGGCGACCCCCGCGACCGTCGCGACCCGGGCGGCCGTCGCGACCCGGGCGACCGCCGCGACCGCGACCGTCGCGACCCGGGGAACCCGGACCACCCGGACCACAGCCCGGACCGTCGTCTCGCTCGAGTTCGACCACGCGACCTCCGACCAGCTCCCCGGGATCGCGCTGGCGGCCGGTCACGGCATGCACGTCACCGTGTTCGCGCTCAGCGGGCGGGTCGGCACGCCTGGCTACATGACGGTCACCCAGCTACAGGCGCTGCAGGCTGCCGGGGACGAGATCGGGGGACACACGATCGACCACCCGGACCTGTCCAAGCTTTCGCCGGCCGCCCAGCGCCAGGAGATCTGCGGCGACCGCCAGGCGCTGGAGGCCGAGGGGCTCGACGTGACCGATTTCGCCTATCCGTACGGTCACTTCGACGCCGCGACGCCCGGGATCGTTCGCGGCTGCGGCTACGAGAGCGCGCGGGGCACCGGAGGGCTGGCTTCCCCCGACGGGTGCTACGGCTCCTGTCCGGCCGTCGAGAGCATCCCGCCGGCGAATCCCTTCGATACGCGCACTGTCGACTCGGTGCTCGACACGACGCCGCTGACGACGCTCGAGCGCTACGTCACCCATGCCGAGCAGGCGCGCGGCGGTTGGGTGCAGATCGTCTTTCATCACGTCTGCGATCGCTGCGATCAGTACGCCGTCAGCCAGCCGACGCTGGCGGCGTTCCTGGCCTGGCTGGCGCCCCGCTCGGCCCGAGGCACGGTGGTCGAGACCGTCCGCCGGGTGATCCGGATGCCGTTCAGGCCGTCCGCGGTGTGGTCCCTGCGCCTCGCGGGCGCGCCGTCACGGATGCTGGCGGACCGCAGGTGCCCGGCGACCCCGGTGAACGCCGTCTGCGCGACCGTTCCAGACCGCTCGAAGGCCACGCCGATCGCGATTCGCTCGAGCGGGGCGGTGTGGCTGGCCACGAGTGCCTCCGCCGTCAGCGTCCGGCTGCTGGCCTCGGGTGCGAAGCCGGTCAATGGCCGCCGGACCCGCCGGCGTCGGCTGTGGACGCTCAGCGTCGGGACGGCCCGGCGTGGCCGGGCCACGATCGCCGTCATGTACCCCCTAGGCGTGGCCTATTACCCGGTGCGGCTCGTGCCCCCGCGGGCGGGCCTGACCGGGTGACCTACTTCTTCTTCTTCTTGTGCTTCTTGGGCTTGTGTTTCTTGTGCTTCTTCTTGTGCAACGCAGGCAGCTTCGTCGAGACCTTGCTCGTGGCGATGACCGGAGTGCCGCCGGACACACGCGCCGACAGCGACTCGGTCACGTGGCTGGTGGTCTTGGCGGTCAACGTTTTGGCCTGGCGCGAGCTCAGCGTGATAACCAAAGTCTGCTTCTGACCGGCGGCGACCGAGATCGTCTGCTGCAGGACCGACTTGGTCTTCGTGTGCTTGCGGAGCTTGAACCGGGGCTTGCCCTTCTTGGTCTTCTTTCCCTTGATCTTGACCTTGGTGAAGGTGGTCACCCGGGCCGTGACGATCACGGTCACGCTGCACGTCGTCGGCGCCACGCAGTCGGCCGACTTGCCGGTCTGGAGCAGTACCTTCTTGCCCGAGCGCTTGAGCTGGGCCTTGCCCACCGAGGCAAAGCTCACCACGGGGATCACGGGCGGCGGCGGCGAGACCTTCGGCTCGGGCGGGAGCGGCGGACCGGGGTTGAACAGCGCCACACCCTCCTGGGGAGCGCCGAGCGAGCCGCGGAAGTTGCCGCCCACCACCAGCTGCTGGGAGTCCGCGGAGGCAAGCAGCGCCAGGACGGTGTCATCCATGCCCGGTGCGAAGGGGGCGAGGTTGGCGCTCGGGTCGAACTCCGCCAGGTAGCTGGGCGGCGAGCCGCCGCCCACTGACGCGAACGCGCCGCCCACGTAAACAGTGGAGCCATCCGGCGTCGGGGCGATCGCATCCACGGCGCCGCCGGGCTGCCCGGCAAAGCCGACGAAGGCGCCGCTGGCCGAGTTGACGGCGCCCAGGTTCGAGGGCGTGCCGGAACCACCCAGGCCGCCGAACAGGCCGCCGACGTAGAGCGTGCTGCGATCCGGAGAAAGGGCCAGCGCGTGCACGGTCGGGGGGCTCGTGGTGCCCGACACGGGGTCGGTGACAGGGCCCGGCGCGGGGTCGAAGCCCGCGACCAGCGAGCCGTCCGCGGTGCTCAGCGCGGCCACCGCGCCATGGCCGGCGCTCCCCACCTGCGAGAAGTTCCCGCCCACGAACAGCTTGCTTTCAGGGGCGTCGAGGGCGAGCGCGTTGCCGGCGTCGTTGAGGGCCACGCCGTCCTGCGCAGACCCGCCCGACGTGTTCGGCCAGCCGGGAGCGACGCTGCCGTCGGCGGTCGAGAGCGCGACCACGTAGCCGGAGCCCCCGAAGACCGACCCGCCGGTCGCGTACAGGGTCTTGCCGTCCGCTGAAGCAACCAGCGCGTTGGCCGGACCGAGCTGGGTGTTCGGCGCGAACGCGCTGACCGTGGCGCCGGTAGCCGTGGAGATCGCCTCCGCGGGCTCGCTTGAACCCGTACCCGCCACGTACAGCGTGTTTCCGTCGGGCGAGAGTGCGAGCGCGTTGACGGTCGAGGTGATCGAGGTTGCGGTGTTGAAGGCCGGGACCTCCGCGCCCGTGCTGAGGTCGATCGCGGCGATGTCGGTCTGCGGCTGCGCGCCGGCGCTCGTGAAGGCGCCGCCGGCGTAGATGTTGGTGCCGTCGCTCGAGAGCGCGAACACTGTGTTGTTGAGCGCCGGGTTGAAGCTGCTGACGAGAGCTCCGGTGGAGGAATTGAGCGCCGCCAGGTAGTTCGCGTTGCCGCCCCCGATGCCCTGGAACTGACCACCGGCATAAACGGTCTGGCCGTCGCCGGACACCAGCAGGGCGAACACCTCGCCGAGCGGCGGCGGAGCGAGCCCGGGCGTGAATGCCGTGTTGACCGCGCCGGTGGCCGGGTCGAGCGCCGCCAACTCCGGCTCGGACACGGCGCCGTTCTGGAAGTTGGAGAACGCGCCGCCGACGTACAGCTGGCTCGCGGTCAGCGCGAGCGCGTAGACGGGGGCGTCAGGGTTGGGGTTGAAGGCCGCCACCGCCGCGCCACTGCCGGCATCGAGCTCCGCCAGATTGGCGAACGCCTGGCCGCCGATCGCCGTGAAAGACCCGCCGACGTAGACGTGGCTGCCGTCGGCGCTGAGCGCCAGCGCGTTGACGGGGCCGTTGGCGCCGGCATTGAAGGCGCCGAGCGCCGCGCCGGTGGAGGGGTTGACCTCGCCGATGAACGTGTCAGAGGCGTCGCCGCCGAGCTGCGAGAACGCCCCGGCCGCGATCAGATTGGGGCCGGAGAAGGTGAGCGCGGTGACGGCGTTGTCCGGGTTGGGCGTGAACGACGTGTCCAGTGTCCCGCTGGCCGCGTTCAGCGCCACCAGGAAGTGCGCTTTCTGCCCGTCGACGTTCGTGAAGTCTCCCCCCGCGTAGAGCGTTGCGCCGGAGCGCACCAGCGCCAGGACCTTCCCGTTGACGGTCGGCGAGAACGAGGGGTCCAGACTGCCTCCCGCGAGGATGTGAACCAGGAAGGCGTGGGGGGTCGGGCCCGCCCCGGGGGTCGCCGCCAGATAGTGGAAGTTGCCGGCGGCGTAGTAGCCGCCCGAGCCGTCGGGCAGCGTCGCGTCGATCTCGACGCCCTGGCCGGCGAGCTGTGGTGCCGGGGCCGCCAGCGCGCCCGTGCCCGCGTTCAGCGCCACGGCGGGTCCGGTACGCGGCCCGACCTCGGAGAAGTTCCCGCCCAGATAGAGGATGTTGCCGCTGCGAGCGAGCGCGTCGACGGGCCCGTTGGTCACCCATGTCGGAGTCGGCGCTCCACCGAGGCCGACCACGGCCCCGGCGCTGGCCACCTGGAGCGCCATCAGCGTGACCAGGGCCACCCCCAGCGCGAGCAGCGCCCGACCGATCCGTTGCCCTGCACCAGCCCCACGTGATTGCGATTTCTCGCGCATCCCCGGACGCTCCCGTAGCGTGAACGCGATGAGTCTATCGGGCATTGTCAACGCCGTCGACCCCGTGTACGCTTGCGAGCGGTGCGTGGACCGGCGCATTTGAGCAGGGCCATTGGGGCATCCGCTGTCGGAGTCAGCCTCGCCCTGGCCGTGCCCGCCGCCGCGGCGGCGGCCGGCAAGCCGGCGGTGCCGAAGGCGATCACGAAGTGCACCACCAGCGCGCTCGAGAAGGCCTTTGCCTCCGGCGGCACCTACCAGCTGCAGTGCAGCGGTGACATACCTGTACCGGGCAAGCCGTTCCTGCTCACGAAGAACCTGACGCTCTCCACGGCCAAGGGCAAGATGGTGAAGCTCGACGGGCTCAAGCAGTTCCGAGTGGTGCAGGTCGACGGCGGGGGCGATCTCACCCTCACCGGCGTCATCATCACGATGGGCAAGCTGACCGGCACTCCCGGCGCCGCCGGCATCGGTGGCGTGGCGGGCGCGCCGGGAGGTCCCGGCGCCGCCGGCATCGACGGGCCGAGCGGCACCCAGGGCGCGCCCGGCGACGACGGCCAGGACGGCGGCGACGGTTCAAACGGCCTCGACGGTGGGACCGCGTTCGGCGCCGGCATGTACATCGCCGGCGGCGGCTCGGCCAACCTCACCAACGTCAGCTTCGTCGGCAACGCGGCTACCGGTGGGATCGGCGGTGCCGGCGCTGTCGGCGCCCTCGGCGGCGCGGGCGGAGCGGGCGGGGCCGGGGGCGCCGCCGCCAGCCAGTCCGGCAGCGGCGGTGACGGCGGGACCGGCGGCCAGGGCGGTGGCGGAGGCGGGGGTGGCGACGGCGGCAACGGTGGCGACGCCTCGGGCGGCGCGATCTACAACGACGGCGGCAAGCTCTCGATCACCGGGGGTAACTTCGCGGGCAACCGGGCGGTCGGCGGGGCCGGCGGCCACGGGGGCGCCGCGGGCGCCGGCGGTGTCGGCGGCCCCGGCGGCCACGGCGGCGACGACCAGGGCGCGGCCGTGGACGGAAGCGGCGGCACCGGAGGCCAGGGCGGGGACGGTGGCACCGACGGCGGCGCCGGCACGGGCGGCATGGGTCAGGGCGGGGCGATCTACAACAAGGGCACGCTGAAGCTGTTCGGCGCCAAGTTCATCAAGGACACGGCGATGGGCGGCGTGGGCGCCGCCCCCGGGATCCTGGGCCACGGCGGACCCGGCGGCATCGGTGGCGTGGGCGCCGACGGCAACAACCCGGGCGGCGACCCCGACTCCGACCAGGGCGGCCTCGGGGGCGCGGGCGGCGACGGCGGCAGCGGCGGCGGAGTCGGCGGCGGCAACGACATCCCCGGGCCGGGAGGGGCCGCCACCGGCGGCGCGATCTTCTCCGAGAGCGGCTTCAGCGCCGAGAACGTGACCCTGACCGGCAACACCGCCAAGGGCGGTAAGGCCGGGAAGGGGCTGCCTCCGGCGGTCGGCGGCAACGGCGGCAACGGCGGCGCCGGCAACGGCGGTCAGGCCGCCCGGGGGGCCACCGGCGCCAACAGCCCGCTGCTGCCGGGAACCGCCGGGCCCGGACAGGGCAAGGATCCGAACATCTCGCCGTCGTCGGTCAAGATCGTCCAGGTCGACTGCCACGTGCCAGCGCTGGCCGGGAAGAAGCTCGCCGCCGCGGTGGCTGCCTTGGTCACCGCCCACTGCGGCCTCGGCGCCATCACCAAGGCCAAGTCCGCCACGATCGCTGCCGGCCACGTCATCTCGAGCAATCCCGGGGCCGGCAAGGCGATCACCGCCGGCAAGCCGGTCGCGCTCAAGATCAGCCGCGGCAAGAAGTGAGCCGCGCGGGCACTCGCCCGCTCCGTGGTCGGATCTCGAACGCAGCCTCAGGCCGGCCTGTCTATGATCCCCGCCTTGGCACGTAACCTTCTGTGCGCGATTGCGTGTGCCGCCCTGGTGGCTGGGTGTGGGGGCAGTGGGCACAAGTCGAGCACGACCAAGAGCTCTACGACGACGACCAAGGCGAGCACCAGCACTGCTCCGGCTAAGCCGTCGGTCGTCCCCCGGACGCTGAGCGAGATGGCGATCGCGGCAGGCGTCACGCCAGCCACACCCGCCTCCAACGTGACCGTGGCCCGCGGCAAGGCGGTGGTGCTGCGCACCCTTCTTCCGGCCAAGCCGGCCGGGCGCCCCCAGAAGCTGCTGTTGCAGTTCAGCCGGGTGAACGCCACGACCTGGCGGGCAACGGCCACACTCGGCCGCCGGCACTCGACCGCGACGATCACCAGTCCCGGCCCCAAGCCGATGACGCTCACCAACATCAGCTACGCGTGCCCGGGCCCGCCCGTGCCGTCGTTCTGCCCGCTGCGCCATGTCGTCACCAGCGCGAACAGCACGCTGCTCCAGGTCACGACTTCCGTGCCCGCCCTGACCCTGGTCGCCTTCGCGGGCCCGGTGCCGGGCATCGTCACCCCCCCGCCGGCCAGCAAGCTCGTCGTACCCACGTACGCGGTCAAGGAGTTGGGGCTATCCGAGGCGCCACTCAAGGCCGGCCAGAAGCCGCCGAAGCTGCAGTATGCAACCACGCTCTCGGCCAGCCCCGGCGACACGATCGCGTTGGCCACGCTCCTGACGGGCCACGAGATCGGCGCTCCCCAGCCGGTGACCGTCAGCTTCGCCCAGGGTCCCGCCAAGACGATCACGGCCTCCGCCGCGAGTCCGGGCGCGCCGCCGTCCAAGGTCACCATCAAGAGCGCTTCGGGTCAGCCCATCGAGCTGGTGTCCCCGGTTTACCGTTGCTCGCTGCCGCCGACCCCCAGCCCCTGCCCGGCGACGAAGATCATCCAGAGCGCCCATCGTTATTCGTTCACGTTCAGCGCCACTCCGACCTCCCCGATCAGGATGAGCATCCTGGTCCAGGCCGGGTAGTCAGCCGCCACCTCCGCCGTGTCCGGCGGCGTCGCGTTACTCGGCCGCGGCGCCTGATCAGTGTTACTCGGCTGTAGCGCTGATCACGGCGATGGTGTCGCCGGTCGCGACCGAGGCCCCGACGGCGATCGGCAGCTCCGACACCGTGCCCGACTTGTGGGCGGTGATCTCGTTCTCCATCTTCATGGCCTCGATCACAGCGACCAGAGCGCCCTCCTGGACCTCGGCGCCCGACTCCACCGCCACCCTGAGCACGGTGCCCTGGATCGGGGAGGTGAGCGTGTCCCCGCCGCCTCCGCCGCCCCCGGACGCGCGAGCGCTGCGCTTCGGAGCGGCGCGCCCGGCCCCGGCGGCCGGTCCGGAGCCGTTGGTCGCAGCCGCACCCGCGAACGGGGGGCCGATCACCTTGACGTCGAAGCGCTTGCCGGAAACCTCGACGGTGTAGGTCTGCTCGACGGGCTCCTGGTCGCCGTCGTCGTCGGAGGCCGCCGCCTCGGCCGGGTCGAAGGCCAGCTGCTTGAGCCACTTGCGGTCCTCGATCAGGTCACGGCAGGTCTCGGCGTTGGCCCATTGCTCGGTGGCCAGGATCGCCTGGTGAAAGGGGATCAGCGTCTTGAGCCCGGTGATCTCGTACTCGCCGAGCGCGCGCAGCATCCGCGCCGTGGCCTGCTCGCGGTCGACGTCCCAGACGATCAGCTTGGCGACCATCGGGTCGTACATCGGGCTGATCTCAGACCCCGGCCCGACGCCGGAGTCGACCCGCACGCCCGGCCCGCTGGGCTCGCGGTAGTGGTCGATCGTGGCCGGCGCGGGGGCGAAGTTCTTCGACGCGTCCTCCGCGTTGATCCGGCACTCGATCGCGTGGCCCCGCAGCTGGAGGTCCTCCTGGGCGATCGATAGCTTCGCTCCAGCGGCAACCCGGATCCCCTCCTTGACGATGTCGATCCCGGTCACCATCTCGGTCACGCAGTGCTCAACCTGGACGCGGGTGTTCATCTCGAGGAAGAAGTACTCGCCGTCCTGGAGCAGGCCCTCGATCGTGCCCGCGCCCGTGTACTTGACCGCGGCGGCCGCCTCGGTGGCGATCTTCCCGATCTTCTGGCGCAGCTCCTCGTCCACGGCCGGTGCCGGGGATTCCTCGATCAGCTTCTGGTGGCGTCGCTGCAGCGAGCAGTCGCGCTCGCCGAGGTGGATCACGTTTCCGTGCGAGTCGGCCAGCACCTGCACCTCGACGTGGCGTGGGTCGGGCAGGTAACGCTCCAGGTACACGGTGGCGTCGCCGAAGAACTTCTCGCCCTCGCGGGCGGCGCCCTCGAAGGCGTCTTTGAGCTTGTCCTCGGTGAGCGCGACGCGGAAGCCCTTGCCGCCGCCGCCGCCGGCCGCCTTGACCGCCACCGGGTAGCCGACCGTGTCGGCGATCACCTTCCGCGCGTCCTCGACCGTCTCGACGGGCTCGGTCGTCCCGGGCACGATCGGCACGCCCGCCTTTTCCATCAGCTCGCGCGCGCGGGTCTTCGATCCCATCGCCTCGATCGCGCTCGAGGGGGGTCCGATGAACACGATGCCCTTGTCCTCCAGCGCCTTGGCGAAGGCGGCGTTCTCGGCCAGGAAGCCGTAGCCGGGGTGTACGGCCTCGGCTCCAGACTTCTCGATCACCTCGAGCAGCTTGTCGATCACCAGGTAGCTCTCGTTGGCCGGGCCGGGCCCCAGCAGATACGCCTCGTCGGCGCGCTTTACGTGCAGCGCGTCGCGGTCGAGCTCGGAGTAGACAGCCACCGTGGCGATCCCCAGCTCCTCGCAGGCACGGATGATTCTGACCGCGATCTCGCCGCGGTTGGCGATGAGGACCTTCGAGAACATGCGCGGGCGGACTTTACATTCAGTGTGGCCTGGGAGGGCGCACGGCCTCACGGGGCCGGCCGGTGAGGCGCCCGCGGCGGAGCTACTGCTGGGCGGAGAGGACCATCCCGGCGGCGACCGTGTCGTTGGTCGACTCGTCGATCAGGATGAAGCTGCCGGTGGTGCGGTTGCGGCGCGTAGGGGTCGACCACCAGCGGCGAGCTGCAGCGCAGGCGCACGCGGCCGATCTCGTTGAGACCGAGCTGCGGCGGCCGGGACGTGCTCGAGCGTGTTGACGTCGACGCGGTACTCGATCTCCTCGACGACCGCCCGGGCGGTGCGGGTGGTGTGCTTGATCGCGTAGCGGCCCCGGGGCGCAGCGGCTGCTCGCTCATCCAGCAGACCATCGCGTCGAGCTCGCGGGCGCGACGGGCTGGTCCTCGGCCTCGACGATCATGTCGCCGCGGGAGATGTCGATCTCGTCGCTCGAGCCGCAGGGCCACCGACATCGTCGGGAACGCCGCACTCGAGCTCGCCCGTCGAAGGTGTCGATCGCCTCGATCCGCGTCGTGCTGGCCGCCCGGGAGCACGACGACCTCGTCGCCCGGGACGCAGCACGCCGCCCGCGACCTGGCCGGCGTAGCCGCGGTAGTCGTGGTGCTCGTCGCTCATCGGGCGGATCACCCACTGGACCGGGAAGCGGACGTCGTCGAGGTTGCGGTCCGGCGCGATCACCACGTGCTCGAGGTGGTAGAGCAGCGGCGCGCCGCCGTACCACTGCATGCGCTGGCGAGCGCTCGACGACGTTGTCGCCGTGCAGCGCCGAGATCGGGATGAAGGTGATGTCGGGGATCTCCAGGCGCGCCGCCCAGTCGGTCATCTCCTCGAGGATCCCGTAGAAGACGTCCTCGTCGTAGCCGACCAGGTCCATCTTGTTGACGCACACGACGACGTGCGGGATGCGCAGCAGCGACGGCGATGTAGGCGTGGCGGCGGGTCTGCTCGCTGACCCCCTTGCGCGCGTCGACGAGCACGATCGAGAGGTCGGCGGTCGAGGCGCCGGTGACCATGTTGCGCGTGTACTGCTCGTGGCCCGGCGTGTCGGCGATGATGAACTTGCGCCGCGGCGGTCTGGAAGTAGCGGTAGGCGACGTCGATCGTGATCCCCTGCTCGCGCTCGGCGCGCAGGCCGTCGGTCAGCAGGGCCAGGTTGAGGTAGCCGTCGCCGCGGCGCTCGGAGGTCTGCTGCGACGTGCTCGAGCTGGTCCTCGAGGATCGACTTGGAGTCGTGCAGCAGCCGGCCGATCAGCGTCGACTTGCCGTCGTCGACCGAGCCGGCGGTGGCGATCCGCAGCAGCTCGGAGGTGCTGGCGGCGCATGGCGAAGCGCGTTGGCCGTCGCCGTCGCCGGCGGCCGGTGGCCGACCCGTTCATCTCAGAAGTAGCCCTCGCGCTTGCGGTCCTCCATCGCCGCCTCGGTGACGCGGTCATCGGCGCGGGTCTCGCCGCGCTCGGTGATCCGGGTGGCGGCGATCTCGGTCACCACCTCCTCGAGCGTGTCGGCGCGCGAGCGGACGGCGCCGGTGCAGGTCATGTCGCCGACGGTGCGGTAGCGCACCGACTCCTCGAACGGCGTCCTCGCCGTCGATCAGCTCGATGAAGTCGTTGTGGGCGTAGAGCATCCCGTCGCGCTCGAACACCTGCGCGCGTGTGCGAGAAGTAGATCGACGGGACCTCGAGGCCCTCGGTGGCGATGTACTGCCACACGTCGAGCTCGGTCCAGTTGGAGATCGGGAACACGCGCACGTGCTCGCCCTTGCGGATCCGGCCGTTGTACAGCGACCACAGCTCGGGGCGCTGGCGCTTGGGATCCCACTGGCCGAAGTCGTCGCGGAAGGAGAACATCCGCTCCTTGGCGCGGGCGCGCTCCTCGTCGCGGCGGGCGCCGCCGAAGGCGGCGTCGAAGCCGTGCTCCTCGATCGCGTCGAGCAGCGTCGTCGTCTGCAGCCGGTTGCGCGACGCGCGCGGCCCGGTCTCCTCGACCACGCGGCCGGCGTCGATCGAGTCCTGGACGTTGGCCACGATCAGCCGCTCGCCGAGCTGGGAGACGATCCGGTCGCGGAACTCGATCACCTCGGGGAAGTTGTGCCCGGTGTCGACGTGCATGATCGGGAACGGGAACTTGCCCGGGCCGAAACGCCTTCTCGGCCAGGCGCAGCAGGATGATCGAGTCCTTGCCGCCGCTGAACAGCAGCACCGGGCGCTCGAACTCGGCCGCGACCTCGCGGAAGATGTGGATCGACTCGGCCTCGAGGGATCTCGAGATGCGAGAGCTCGTATTGGAACGGGTTCATGAGATGGGTGACGCGTCGGTCGGGGTACGCCGGCTCAGACGTGGATTCCGCACTCGGTCTTGTCCTGGCCGGTCCAGCGGCCTTCGCGGCCCGAGCCGGGCAGCGTGCAGGGCGCGCAGCCGATCGAGGCGTACCCCTGATCGTGCAGCGGATGGTAGGGCAGATCGTGCTTGAAGATGTAGCGCCAGACGTCCTTCTCGGTCCAGTCGGCGAGCGGGTTGACCTTCCAGATCCCGCGCCGCTCGTCGCGCTCGAGCTTCGGGGCGACCGCGCGCGTCGAAGCCTGCTCGCGGCGGATCCCGGTGATCCATGCGTCGACGCCGGTCAGTCCGGCCTCCAGCGCCTGCACCTTGGCGGCGCTGCAGCAGCGTTCGGCCGTCCACGGCTGGTCCGGGCTGTGGGCGTCCTGGACGTCGATGGTGATCGCCGGGAAGCGCTCCTCGAAGCGCTTCCAGGTCTCGAGCGTCTCTCCGAACAGGACGCCGGTGTCGATCGTGAACGCGCGGATCGGCTCGGCCACCTCGATCGCGCTCAGCATGTGGAAGAGAACCGACTCCTCCTTCTGAAACGAGCACGCCAGCGTCAGCCGCGGGTGGAAGCGCTCCACGCCGTAGGCGAGGACCTCCTGGGCGGTGGCCTGCTCCAGATCGGGGGTTGTGGTGGACATGTGGGGTGCCTCGGCCGGTGCGGGCGCGCTAGACCGCGCACTCCCCTTCGCCGCGCTGGACCTCGAACTGACCCTCGCGGTTCCAGTCGATGAACTGGTTCATGTTGTCCAGGTTGAATTCGATCGGCATCGTCAGATCCTTCACTCGCTGCTCGAACTGCTGCGTGCCGACACGGTCGACGAAGGCGCGGAAGTCCTCGCCGTCGGTCCGCTCGGACTCGTAGAAGCGTACCCAGCGCTCAACGGCCTCAGGCACGCGCTTGGCCGGCAGGCGCGCCTTCAGCCTTTGACCGTAGCGGACGTCGCCGCCCTCATAGGCCCCGCCGATGTGCGGGATGTAGGCGGGGATGGTGCGCTCGCCAACCTTGATCGAGGCGCCGTAGAACCCGATGTCGGCGATGTGGTGCTGGCTGCAGCCGTTCGGGCAACCGCTCATCTTGACGTGCATCCGTCGCGTCAGCGGGTCTGACAGTTCCATCGCGCGGAGCCGCTCCTGAGACCGCCCGGTTGAGCCCCATCGAGCTGGTGATGCCGAGCTTGCACGAGTCGGTGCCCGGGCAGCTGACGACATCTGTGATCTCGTCGGCACCGGCCTCCCCCAGGCCGAGCTCCCCAAGCGCCTTCCAGACCTCGTAGACCGACTCGTCGCGCACCCACCGAAGCACCAGGTTCTGATGCACGGTGGTGCGGGCATAGCCACCCGAGTAGCGGCGCATGATGTCCCCGATGCCGCGCAGCTGCTCCGGGGTCAGGTCCCCGCGTTCGATCTTGACCTCAACCGTGACGAAGCCCCGCTGGCGCTGGGGCGCGACGTTGGCATCCAGAAAGTGGTCGAACTCGCGACGATCGCCGTTGGGCGTCGCGTAGACGCGCTCAGCCGCCGGGGCGTTGCCCTCCTCGTCGATGTCGAACAGGATCTGGTCCAGGGAGAAGTCGCGCTCGGTCACCCAGTCGCCCTCGAGCTCCTCCTCGACCAGGTCGCGGAAGGCGTCGATCCCGATCTTGTCCACCAGCACCTTGATACGCGCACGAGCGCGGTTGACGCGCAGGAACTCCGTGCGGTCGAAGATCCGCATGCAGGCCTCGGTGACCTTCAGGTAGTCGCCGTTGTCGAGCTCGACGAACTCGTACAGCGTGGGCGCGATCCGGGGCATGATCGAGGTGCCGCCGCCGACGCGGACCTCGACGCCGCGGACGCCGTCGCGCTCGCGCGGGATGAAGGCCATGTCGTGGATGCCCGTGATCGCGTTATCGGCGTCGGTTGCCGTGAACGCGGTCTTGACCTTGCGCGGCATCGCCTGCGTGGTCGGATGACGGACGAAGTAGCGAACGTAGGCGCCGGCGTAGGGGGTGATGTCGAACAGCTCGTCGTGGAGGACCCCGGCCCGAGGGTCGCCGGTGACGTTGCGCATCGTGTTGCCGCAGCCCTCGCGGCTCGAGAGGCCGGTCTCGGCGATCTCACGCATCAGCTTGGCCACGTCGGGCAGCGGGATGTGGTGCATCTGGATGTTCTGACGTGTCGTGACGTGGCCCTTTCGCAGCGGCACGTACTTGTCGATCACGTCGGCAAAGGCGTCGAGCTGATCGGGCGTCACCCCGCCCATCGGCAGCTTGACCCGGATCATCTGCACGTCGGGCTGCCGCTGGCCGTAGACGCCCTGCTTGAGACGGAACTTGATGAAGTCGTCCTCCTGCAACGCGCCCTTCAGGTAGCGGGTGGACTCGGTGTCGAAGTCGTCGAACTCGCGCTCGAGGATCGGGATCACGTGGCCGGGGACGTTCTCGACCACCTCGGGGCTCGCGAGCGAGCCGGCCTTGGCCGGGCGGACGGCGACAGTCTGGTCCTTGAGCGAAGCGGGCTCCATCGGGTCCTTCCGGGTCGGAAACGGTGCGCCCGATCAGGGCATCACTGAATCTACCAAAAGGCACTCGGGATATGCCTATTTCCCGGATCGGTGGGGATTCGGGCCTCGCGAGCCCGACCCAGCTGGCTCGAAAAGGTCCGATTTGCGGGCTCGGCGGGCTCGGCGGGCTCGGCGGGCTGCGCGCCGCGGTGGCGCGCAGCCCGGATCCCGGGTGGCTACGACGTCTTGAGCTTGACCGTGACGGTCTTTGAGCTCTTCGCGCCCGAGATCGGGCTGAAGCTCAGCTTGTAACGCACCGTCAGCTTGTGCTTGCTCTTCAGGGTGTTCAGCTGCTTCTTTGAGAGCTTGACCTTCAGCGTGACCGTCTTCGGGCCCTTGACCTTGGTCTTCTTGGACCCCAGCTTCAACGTCCCGGGACCGCTCAGCGCGACTTTCAGCTTCTCGGTCTTGCTGCCCTTGGTGACGCTGACCTTGGTGATCGAGGACGCCTTGACCACCAACGACTCCGTCACGCTCGCCGTCGAGCCCGACGCGTCAGTGACCATCAGCGTGACCGAGAACGTTCCGGTCTTCTTGAACGTATGGCTTGGTCCCACGCCGGTTCCCGTGCCGCCGTCGCCGAAGCTCCAGCTGTAGCCGGTCAGCGTCGAGCCGGTGTCCGTCGACTGCGAGCCGTCAAACCGGAACGGCACCCCGGCGATCGGGTGGCGTGCGACGATCGCGATCCCCGCCTTCGGCACGCCGGTGATCATGACCTGCTGGCTCGAGCCGGCGGTAGCGCCCGATGCGTCGGTCACGGTCAGCGTGACCGTGTAGGTGCCCGCCGTGGTGTAGGCGTGACCGACCGTCGGGCCCGTGGCCGTGGACCCGTCGCCGAAGCTCCAGGCGTAAGAGCTGATCGTCCCCCCGACCTCGCCGGATCCGGAGCCGTTGAACGCCACCGCGACGCCGGCGGGGGCGCTGAGCGTCGAAGCCGAGAACGACGACACAGGCACCCCGGGCGGCACAGCTGCAACCGTGACGTTGTGCGTGGTCGAGTTGGTCAGAGAACCGTCGGAGACGGTGAGCTTGACCGTATACGTGCCCGGGGCGCTGTAGACGTGGCTCGTCGTCTTGCCGGTTGCGGTGCCGCCATCGCCGAAGTCCCAGCTATAGCCCGAGATCGTGCCGCCGGGATCGGTGGAGGTCGAGCCGTCGAACGAGACGGCCGTGCCGACCAGCGGATTGGCTGGCGAGGAGGTGAATGCGGCCGTGGGCGCCGTGCCGACCTGGACCTGGTGCGAGACCTGGGACAGGTTCCCGTAGTTGTCCACCAGGGTCAGCGTGACCGTGTAGAGGCCGCTGGCGGCGAACGTGTGGGAGATGGTCGCCGGCGCGGCCCGCTTGAACGAGCTGGCCGTGCCGTCGCCCCAGCTCCAGGTGGTGCTCGAATAGCCCGCCGCGGCCGAGCTCCCCGTCGGGTTGAAGCTGGCGGCCGTGCCCGGCTTGGCCGTGCTCGGAGGCACGAACGCGGCCGTCAGGGCACTCGGGGTCGGGTTCATCCGGCAGTTCAGTCCTTGGTTGCTCCACTCGCTCTGCGTGTAGTAGTGGTCGCCGTTGATGACCTGGTCGTAGAGCGTTCCCGCCGACGCGCTGCCGCCCAGCGTCGGGAGGAAGGCATCCGGGTTGCCGTCGTTGTTGGGGTCAGAGGTGGCCTCGTAGAAGTTGCACTCGTCCCCGTCCTCCTGACCGGCGGCGGAGATCCAGCCGTCCCCGAACGGGTCGGTGATCGACTCGTTGAACTCGTGGCTGATGTACTTCAAGGCCACGTCGGCAGGATCGCCGTTGGGCTCCTGAACCTTGGAGTTGTTGTCGAACTGGCAGGCCTTCGGGTCTTGGGCGCTGCTGGCACCGTCGAAGAACAGCGGAGCCGGCGAGTACAGGACGTTGGCCGAGCCGTCGACGAAAGACGAGTGATACGCGCAGAAGACGTTGTCGGCGCAGTCCGAGGAGTCGGCGCAGATGTTGGTGTTGCTCGGCGTCACCACGAAGTAGATCGGAGCGTTGGCTCCGGATCCCGTTGGCAGTCCGCCGGCCTTGATGAGCCTGGCGATCTCTGTCTGGATCTGTGTGTCGGTGACGCAGTTGGGGTACGTCGCGGCCGTGTCCGGACAGTTCGTCGTGTCGATCGGCGGAAACGCGTGGCTGTCGTCAATCACCTGTGTGGCCGCCGAGAACGTCTGCTGGTAGTTGGCGAACCCGGTGGTGTCGGTGAACTGGCGGTCCACCGAGTAGACGTTGGTCGCCTTTGCACTGTCGGCGGCGGTGTCGGTGAAGTACCGGGTGATGAGGGCCCGACTACCGGCGGTGATGCCGGACTTCGGATCCCAGTAGATGACGTACGGCTTGGTTGAATGCAGCACCTGCCCTCCGCCGTACTGCAGCGTGCCGGCCCCGGCAAACTGGTTGACGCCGGGGCGCCCGGCGAAGCTGCCGGGGATCGAGGACGGCTTCAGGTGGGCGTGCGCGGTGATGCCGATCACGCGACCGTGTCCGGTGTGGACGAGCATCGCCCCGGCGCTCGGAGCAAAGGCACCCACCGCGCCCAATACGGCGATGAGGATCGAGGCCCTACGGCCGTTGACCGCCAACCAGTTCATACGCTTCCTTTCTACTTGCCCCGGCTACGCCGACCAGCCGGACTGCGCGCCGCTTCGACGCGCAGTCCGGTCTCGGCCGGCTACTTGCTCTTGAGCTTGATTGTCACTGTCTTTGAGCTCTTCTTACCGGCGACCGGCGAGAAGCTCAGCTTGTAACGCACCGTCAGCTTGTGCTGGCCCTTCAGGGTGTTCAGCTGCTTCTTTGAGAGCTTGACCTTGAGCGTGACCGTCTTCGGGCCCTTGACCTTGGTCTTCTTGGACCCCAGCTTCAACGTCCCCGGACCGCTCAGCGCGACCTTGAGCTTCTCGGTCTTGCTGCCCTTGGTGACGCTGACCTTGGTGATCGAGGGCGCCACTACCGTGATCTGCTCGGTGACGGTCGCGGTCGAGCCCGAAGCGTCGGTGACCGTCAAGGCCACAGAGAACTTCCCGGTCTTCGTGAACGTGTGGCTCGTCGCGACACCGGTCGCCGTGCCGCCGTCCCCGAAGCTCCAGCCGTACCCGGTCAGCGTCGACCCCGTGTCGGTCGACTGATTACCGCCGAAGGCGACTGGCACGCCGGCCACGGGATGACCGGGCAGGATCGACTCCTCGGCGCTCGGGACTCCGCTGATGCTCACCGGGAGGGTCATGCTCGCGGTGGCTCCCGAGGGGTCGGCCACGGTCAGCGTGACCGTGTAGGTGCCCGCCGCGGTGTAGGCGTGGCTCGTGGTCGCACCCGTGCCCGAGGACCCGTCGCCGAAGCTCCAGGTGTATGAGCTGATCGACCCGCCTGGCTCGTTGGAGCCCGTGCCGTTGAACTGGATCGCCGAGCCCGCGGGTGCCTTGGCCGTGCTGGCGGTGAACGACGCCGCCGGAACCGCCTTGACGGTGATCGTGTGCGAGACCGTTGACAGGTTCCCGAACGTGTCGACCACGGTCTGCGTCACCGTGAAGGTTCCGCCCGTCGCGTAGGTGTGCGAGACCGTCGCCGGCGCGCCCGTGTTGAACGAGCCCGCCGTCCCATCGCCCCAGGTCCAGGTCGTGCTCGAGTAGCCGTCGCCACTGGTGCTGGTCGGGGTGAACGAAACGGCCGTGGCCGGAGCGGCGCTAGCGGGCGCGTTGAACCCCGCGCTGAGCGAGCTGTCGGCCGTCGGCTGCATCCGGCAGCCGATGTTCCCGGCGCTGATGTCACCGTTGCTCCACTCGCTCTGGGTGTAGTACTTGTTGCCGTTGATCAGCTGATCGAACAGCGTGCCCGCCGACGCGCTGCCTCCGAGCGTCGGGAGGAAGGCGTCCGGGTTGTCATCCTTGGCGGGATCGGTCGGACCGGTGAAGTTGCACTCGTCGCCGTCCTCCTGTCCCGAGGCGTGATCGGCCCAGCCAGTACCGTCGACCGGGTCTGTGGTCGTCTCGTTGAACTCGTGGCTGGTGTACTTGAGCGCGACATCGATCGTCGCGTTGCCATTCGGCGCCTGAACCGCGTTGTTGCCGTCGTCCTGGCAGTCCTTTGGAGCGTCGGCGGCCAGAAGCGTCGGGATGTTCGCGTACAGCACGTCGTTGCCGCCCTCGCCGTAGACGGAGTGGTACGCGCAGAACGCATTGTCGGCGCACTGCGGTGACTGGCCGGCCTGAGGCGAGAAGCAGCTGTTGACGTCCGGCGGCGTGACCACGAAGTAGATCGGCGCGTGGCCGGTGACTCCGGTCGGCAGTCCATCCGCGTTGACCACACGGGTCACCTCGGCCTGGATCTGATTGTCATACAGGCAGGTGGACTCGGTGAAGCCCGCGTTCTCCGTGCAGTTGCCGGTCGTCGGATAGGCCTGGGTGTCCTGGATCAGATGACTGGGCGCCCACGTCTGGCTGTAGTCCGCGAAGCCGGTGGTGTCCGTGTACTGACGGTCGACCGCGAACACGTTGGTCGCCTTGCCGCTGTCAGCGGTCAGGTCCGCGAAGTAGCGCGTGAACAGCGCCTCGTCGGCCGTCGGGAACTCGTTCGACGGGCCCCAGAAGATCACGTAGGGAGAGCTCCCGTGCAGAACCGGGCCCCCGCCGTAGTCCAGCGTGCCGTTGTCGGGGGCGGCGGTGCCCGAGCGGTGTCGCGCGAAGCTGCCGGGGATCGACGCCGGGTTGACACCGGCAATCGGCGTCACGCCGGCGACCTGTCCGTGACCGACGTGGACGAGCACCGCTCCCGCACTTGGAGCGAATACGCCGAGCGCGCCCAGGACCCCAACCAGCGCGCCAAGGATCGACGCCCTGCGGCCGACGACGGAGAACAACTTCATATGCCCACCTTTCAACTGCCCTCGTGTTTGCCGGCGAACCAAGTCGCCCATCGCTCCCCCGTGCTCCCGCCGGGAGTGTACCCCCAACAGGACGGCCGGGCCGCGACGGCTACTGCCAGGGCAGCGGCGGACTCGGGTGCCGCGCGACGCCCTCGTGCAGCGCGGCGTCGAGCCACGGGTTACGCCGCGGCTCCACCGGCGCCGGCGCCGGGGCCGTCTCGCGCATGAACCGCGCAAGCGCCGCCACCACGGCGGCCGCCTCCTCGGGCGAGGCGTCCGGCGCGACGATGCTCAACTGCGGGCGACGGTTCACGGTCGGCCGAGGGTATCGTGCCCGGCCCGTGACCTCACTGCCCGTCCTGCATCACGACGCCGTGCTCGAGGCGGTATCACCGGCGGCCGCGATCGAGCGCGTCGGCGAGGCCTTCCTGCGCCACCGAGCCGGCGACTGGACGATGCCGGCCAAGGTCTACCTCCAGAGCCCGCCATTCGGCGACTTCCGCGCGATGCCGGCCCGCGGCGGCGGGCTCGCGCTGCTGAAGTGGATCACATCGTTCCCGGGCAACCCGGCGCGGGGGCTGCCGACCGTCACCGGAGTCATCTGCCTGTCCGACGCCGAGACAGGGGAGCCGCTGATGCTGCTCGACGCCCGCTCGGTGACCGCGCTGCGGACCGGGGCGGTGGCCGCCGTGGCGGCGCGAGCGCTCGCCGTCGCCGACGCCCGGACCGTCGGGATCGTCGGCTGCGGGCTGCACGGAGCGTGGACGGCGCGCTGCCTGGCGGCTGCGGGCTACGGACCCGGGGTCTGCTTCGACCCGCGGCCCGAGTCCGCGGCTGAGCTGGCCGCCGAGCTCGGCTGGCGCCCGGGGTCCCGTGAGGAGGCGCTGCGGTGCGAGGTCGTGAACTGCATCACCCCCGGCGCCGAGGTCGTGGTGCAGGCCGGCGACCTGCGGCCGGGGCTTCACCTCAACATGCTGGGAGCCGACGGACCCGGCAAGGCCGAGGCCACGGTCGGAGCGGTGGCCTCGTGCACGCTGTTCTGCGACGAGTGGGAGCAGGCCTCACACGGCGGCGAGCTGGCCGGTGCGATCGAGGCCGGGATCGTCGGCCGCGAGCAGGTCCGCGAGCTCGGCGCGGTCCTGGCCGGTGAGGCTCCGGGGCGCCCGGGCCCCGCCGCGGTGACGCTGTTTGACTCCACCGGACTGGCGATCCAGGACCTGGCGGTAGCCGCCGCCGCACTCGAGGCGTGGCGGGGCGGCGCCGTGCAGGCACAGACGGTCGAGCTGTAGGAGGGCGCCCGGCGGGCGGTCAGTGCTTGCCGCGACTGACGGTGAGATTGACGCGGGTGCGGGCCCTGTGCTTTGACCCCGCCCCCGGGCTCGACGAGATCACACGCCCGGTGGCCACCTTGGCCGACTTCCTTCTCGTGACCTTGCCCACATCGCAGTGTGCCCGGCTGAGCGCCCGGCGGGCAGCGGCCAGGGTGGCTCCCCTGAGCTTCGGGACCTTGCACATTGCCTTCACGACCCGCGATCCGGCACTGACGACGATCGTGACCGGCCTGCCCTTCTTGGACCGCTTGCCCGCCTTGGGGTTGGTGAAGATCACACGCCCCTTGCGGACCTTGGCCGATTTCCGCAACACGATCTTCGCCGCGCCGCAGCGAGCCCGGCGCAGCGCGCTCGTGGCCTTGGCCAGCGTGTCGCCGGCCAGCTTCGGAACGATGCAGGTCTTCGGGTGGTGCGGGTGCGGCGGGTGCTTCGGCACGGCTGTGAGCTTCAGCTGAGCGACGCCGGAAACGCTGGGATCAACCGACGTGTCGGTTGCCGTGAGCGTCGCGTGTCCGGCCTTGTGGGTAGCCGTGATCGTGGCCGTATAGGTGCCGTTGCCCCGGTCGCGGACGGGTCCAACCGTCGCCGGTCCGCTCGCCGTGATGCCGACCGCCTGCCCGGGAACCGCTTCTCCGTTGACGCCGGTCAGCGTGACCGTGGCCGTCGCCGTCGACTTGCCGTTGGCCTTTATCGACGTCGGCTTGACCGCGATCTTGAGCCGGGGCGGCGCCTGGGTGAGGGTTGCGGTCGCGGACGCCTGAGCGGAGCTCGACACGTCGGTGGCCGTGATCGTCGGCGTGCCGACGGTCTCCGAGGAGGTGATCGCGGCTGTATAGGTTCCGTCGCCGTTGTCGGTGACGGGGCCGACCTTGTCGGCGGTGTCGGCGCTGGTGATGGAGACCGTGTCGCCTGTGACCGGCGCGCCGTTGTCGGTCACGGCCGCGGTCGCGATCGTGGTCGCCACCCCGTCGGCGGTGATCGTGGACGGAGCCAGCGACAGCGAGACCGTCGGACCGGTCACCTCGTCGGCGTTGACCAGCCTGCCCGTGTCGTTCCCGCTCGGCACCGTCGGGGTGTTCGCGGCCGGCGCCGTGTCGAAGTACTGCGACGCGGAGCCGTTCGGTCCGATCCCGATGAAGGTGCACGGGTTGGGCTGGTCAGGCGTTCCATCGCAGTTGGCCCCGCTGATGGCCTCGACCCCGAGGTACTGGCCCTGCTTGATCGGCAGGTCAGTGGTGAAGACGTACGGCGTCAGGCTGGGGCCGCAGAAGTTGTTGGCCGTCACGCACGGCTCGTCCGGTGTCGCCGCGCTGCGCTGGACGACCTCGTAGCCGCCTCCTCCGGTCGCCTGGAGGACCAGCAGCCTGGCCGTTCCCTGAAAGCCGTCGATCCGCCAGGTAGTGATCGTGCCGTCGGCGGGGGCCTGCGCGATCACCCCGGTCGGCTCCGCGCTGTTGACATAGGCGCAATCGGGGAACGCCACCGGCGGTCCGCCCCCTGGCATGGTCGGACATGATTCCTCCGCGCCGGCGTTGGTCATCGGGGGACCGAGGGTGACCGTCTGCGCCTGTGCCAGCGCCGGCGCCAGGCAGCAGCCCAGCAGGACGACCAGCGAGGCCAGCCACGTCCGGCGCGCCAGTGAGCACATCACCCGCAACGAGTTGATTCTGTGCATGTCCCTCGATCCCGTCCGACGGCGTGATCCTCCCCCTCCCGGCTCGCCGCAGTCAAGCGGTGACCGGTTAGCCTCGGGTTAGGCCCTACCTCCTTGACCGCCTCAGTGACGGCCGCGACTCACCACGAGGGCGACACGGGTGCCGTGGCGGCGGTGAGCGCCCCGCTTCGGGTTGGAGGAGACCACGCGGCCAGCGCGGACCTTGGTCGACCTGCGCTTGGTCGTCCTGCCTAGCGTGCAGCCAGCCCGGCGCAGCGCTCGGCGTGCCGCCGCGACCGTCTTGCCGGCGAGCTTCGGCACGACGCAGGGCTTGGACTTGGGCTTGGTGGGCCCGCTCGCCGCCTTGACGGTGAGCTTGGCCGACCCGGACACGGCTGGCGAGACGGAGGCGTCGGTGGCCTTGATCGTCGCGGTGCCGGCGAACCCACCGGCGGTGATCCCCGTCGTATAGGTTCCGTCGCCGTTGTCGCGGACCGTGCCCGACGTGGCGTCCCCGCTGGTGGCGATCGACACCGCCTGGCCGGGCAGCTTCTCTCCCTGGACGCCGGTCAGCTTGACCGTGACCAAGCCGCTCACGCTCGTGAACAGCGACCCGGGCGACAGCGAAACCGTGATCGCCGGGGGGCCCTGCGTCAGCGTGGCCGAGGCCGAGGGCTGCGCGGCGTCCGAGAGGTCCGTCGCCGTGATCGTCGCTGTGCCGACGGTCTTCGAAGCGGTGATGGTGGCCGTGTAGTGGCCGCCGCCGGCATCCGTGACCGGCCCCACCGTCTCTGCGGGATCGGAGCTTTTGATCGCCACGCTGTCACCGGACACGGGAGCGCCGCTCTGGTCGGTGACGGCGGCGGTCGCGGTGGTCGTAGCGGCGCCGCCGGCGGTGATGTTTGCCGGGGCCAGCGACAGGCTCACGGCCTTGGTGGTACTCGTGTTCAGTGTCTCGTCGGCGTTGACCAGCAGGCCGCTGTTGCCGGTGGCGTCGGGCTGCGCCGGCGCGCCGGTGGCGGGCGTGGCGTTGAAGGCGTCCGAGGCGGCGCCCGCTCGGACCGGTCCCGAAACGGTGCAGGTGGCATGCAGCTCCGCCGCGGTGCAGCCCGAGGGCTCCATCAGCTCGAGGCCGATCAACTGCCCGGCCGCGATCGGGAGGTTCGTCGTGAACGTGTCCGGGGTCTGGTTATTCGGGCCCGCAGAGCAGGATCGATGTGGGTGTACACGCGGCCGTCTGCTGGGCGCTGCGCCCGACGATCGTGAAAGTCCCGTTGCCGTTGTCTGCGAACACGACCAGCTGGGCCGCTCCCAGAAAGCCGGCGACGCGCCACGTGGTAATCGTGCCGTCGGCGGGAGCGGTGGCGATAACCCGGCGGGCTCGGTGGTGTCGACGTAGGCGCAGTCGGGAGACTGGGTGCGCCCGGGGACGGGCAGCCGGTCGTGCTGCTGGCGGTGCTCAGAGCGGGTCCCAGGGTGACGGTCTGCGCCGCCTGCGCGGCGCCCGGCAGCGCGGCCCCGGCGAGGACCGCAACCGCGAGGACGATCAGACGGGTCGCGCGCACGCTACAGCGGGATGTTCCCGTGCTTGCGCTTGGGCCCGGCCTCGCGCTTGGTCTCGAGCGTCTCGAGCGCGGTGATGATCTTGGGCCGCGTCTCGTGCGGGATGATCACGTCGTCGATGTACCCGCGCTCGGCGGCCACGTAGGGATTGGCGAAGTGCGCCTTGTAGTCGTTGATCAGCTTCTGGCGCCGGGTGTCCGGGGTCGGCGAGGCGGTGATGTCGCGGCGGTAGATGATGTTGACCGCTCCCTCGGGGCCCATCACGGCCACCTCGGCGCTCGGCCACGCGAAGTTGAAGTCGGCGGCGAGGTGCTTTGAGCCCATCACGTCGTAGGCGCCGCCGTACGCCTTGCGGGTGATGATCGTGATCTTGGGCACGGTGGCCTCGGCGTACGCGTAGAGCAGCTTGGCGCCGTGGCGGATGATGCCGCCCCACTCCTGGGTGGTGCCGGGCAGGAACCCGGGCACGTCGCAGAACGTGATGATCGGGATGTTGAAGGCGTCGCACGTGCGGATGAACCGCGCCGCCTTCTCGGAGGACTCGATGTCGAGCACGCCCGCCAGCTGGGCGGGCTGGTTGCCGACGATCCCGACGGCGACACCGTCCAGGCGGGAGAAACCGCAGATGATGTTGCGGGCGTAGTGCTCGTGGACCTCGAAGAACTCGCCGTCGTCGACCACGAGGCGGACCACCGAGCGCATGTCGTAGGGCTTGTTCGGGCTGTCGGGAACGACCGTGTCGAGCTCAGCGTCCTGGCGCCAGCGATCGTCGGTGGGCATTACGCGCGGGGGCGTCTCGAGGTTGTTCTGGGGCAGGAACGACAGCAGGTAGCGGGTGTCCTCGATGCAGGCGTCCTCGTCCTCGGCGGCGAAGTGCGCGACGCCCGACTTGGAGTTGTGCGACATCGCCCCGCCCAGCTCCTCGAACCCGACCTCCTCGCCGGTGACCGTCTTGATCACGTCGGGGCCGGTGATGAACATGTGCGAGGTTTCCTTGACCATGAAGATGAAGTCGGTGATCGCCGGTGAGTAGACGGCGCCACCGGCGCACGGGCCCATCACCAGGCTGATCTGGGGGATCACGCCGCTGGAGCGGACGTTGCGCAGGAACACGTCGCCGTAGGCGCCGAGCGAGACCACGCCCTCCTGGATCCGCGCCCCGCCCGAGTCGTTGATGCCGATCACGGGGCAGCCGATCTTGGCCGCCAGATCCATGATCTTGCACATCTTCTCGGCCATGACCTCGCCCAGCGAGCCGCCGAAGACGGTGAAGTCCTGGCTGAACACGCACACCCGCCGCCCGTCGATCGTTCCGTGCCCGGTGACCACGGCATCGCCGTATGGGCGGTTCTTCTGCATGTCGAAGTCCAGCGTGCGGTGGCGTACGAACGTGTCCAGCTCCTGGAACGAGCCGGGATCGAGCAGCTTCTCGATCCGCTCCCGGGCGGTGAACTTGCCCTTGGCGTGCTGCTTGTCCACGGCGGTTTGGCCCGCGTTGTGGATCGCCTCTTGGCGCAGCTCCTGGAGCTGGGTGAGCTTCTCGTCATGGGTCTCGGGTGCCTTGTCGCGCATGGCGGGCGAGTCTACGTGTCGCAGACAGCGAGAAGCGCCGCCGCCGTGCGCATCTCTCTATACACTGGAAGTTAGAGGAGCGGTGCGAGAGAGGACACGGGTTTCTGAGGAGAGCCGAGCGCCTTCTGGGCGGCGATGCTCGGCGCGCGCCGTTGGTCGGTGGGCGCGGCGCCTGCCGGCGCTGCTCGCCGCCGCCGGGTTGCTCGGCGTCATCGCCCCCTCCGCGCTGGCCCAGTTCCCGTATCCGGCCGGCATCAACCGGCCCGAGTCCTCGAACTACAAGCTGGCCGCGGGACAGACGCCCGCCAACTTCTCCGAGACCAACGACTGGGAGCTGACCGCCACCCCGAACACGGGTGCGAGCTCCACGGCTGTCAACGAGCAGTCCGATCAGCTGTGCGGGATCCGCGGCATCAGCCTCCTCGACACCGCCACCACGCAACCGAGCCCGTCCTGCGTCTCCGGAGATCCGGTGCAGACCGCTTTTGAAGTGAGCACCGGGAACCCCGACGTGCACATCGCGGTGCTCGACTCGGGGATCGAGTGGAATGACCCCGCCGTGATGGCCAATGAGGCCGACAAGGTGTGGCTGAACACGGGCGAGCTCCCCGCTCCGCGTCACGATTTGGTCAAGCCGCTGGTGCCCCTGCCAGACGGCAAGACGTGCGCCACGCTGTCCAATCCCCGGGGCGGTGACTACAACCGGCTGGGCAACTACTACCCCAACGGCCACGGGGGCGAGGTCGGCGGCGACTACGACATCATCGGCGACGGCGTCGTCAACGTGCTCGACTGGGCCTGCGACTCGCGGGTCGCCGCCGCCTTCCACAGCTCACGTCGTCACGGCCCGGCGGGCGTCCTGACCCCCGAGGATCTGATCCTCGCCTTCTCCGACGGCGTCGACCACGACCACGACGGCTACGCCAACGACATCGCGGGCTGGAACTACGTCGACAACAACAACGACCCCTACGACGACGTCCAGTACGGGCACGGGAGCGGCGAGGCCCGCGACTCCACCGCCGAGGCCGACACCGGGAGCACGGTCGGCACGTGCCCCAACTGCATGGTCATGCCGCTGCGCGTCGGCGAGTCGTTCGTGACCGATGCCAACCGCTTCGCGCAGGCCGCGCTGTACGCGACCGACATGGGCGCCGACGTGATCCAGGAGGCGCTCGGCACCTACAACGCCCCCTACTTCGCACGGCAGGCGATCGAGTACGCCTACCACCACGGGACGACCGTGATCGCCTCCGCGGCCGACGAGGCGGCTGAGCACCACAACCAGCCCGGGTCGCTGCCCGACACGATCGTCGTCAACTCGGTCAACGCGCCCGAGGAGAACCTCGGCCCAGTCAACGCGACCGGGAACTCGTATCTCGAGCTCAACGGCTGCACCAACTGGGGTCCGCGCGTCGACCTGAGCGTCGAGGGATCGTCCTGCTCGTCGGAGTCCACCGGCAAGAGCGCCGGGGTCACCGGTCTGATCTACAGCGCCGCCGAGAACGCCCTCACCCGCGGCAAGATCTCGGCCTCCAGCGACTGCGCGCGCGTCGACGGGACGCCCTGCATCATCACCCCCAACGAGGTGCGCCAGCTGCTCGCCTCGGGGAACATCGCCGGGGACACGACGGCCGGCCAGACCAGCGCGAGCACCGGCGCAACGCCGGCTGACGAGGGCAGCGGCGGCCAGGCCGACGATGTCAACTTCGCCGCGCAGCCCGAGACCTCGTGCACGTCGGCTCCGGTGCCGACCTGCACGGACCCGAACGCCAACACGACCTTCAACCCCCTGGACCCGACGCAGCCCGGCGGCGTGATCGGCCCCGACACCTCGCAGTATCCGGCGCGCAAGGGCTTTGACGAGTTCTACGGCTACGGCCGCCTGAACGCCTACAAGGCGGTGGCGGCGGTCGCGAACGGGAACATCCCGCCCGAGGCCGACATCACCTCGCCGGACTGGTTTGAGCAGATCGATCCGTCGCTACCGAGCTTCGCCCTGGACGGATACGTCAACGCCCGCCGCTCGTACACCTGCCAGGTCGACATCGCCCCCGGCGTCGAGCCCGACAACGCGCCCGCCACCGCCAGCCCCGCGGGCGACTTCCACCAGATTCCGTCCACCTACTGCGACGGGAAGACGGCCCACTCCGCCCCCCACAGCGGTCTGCTGGCGTCGGTTGACATCGCCAACCTGAAGTCGCTGTTCCCCTCCGGCAACCCGACCTCGTTCACCGGCAACGAGAACGGCGGCATCGCGCAGGACCAGTCGGGCCGCCCGAACACCCAGCCCTACGGCTTCACGGTGCGGGTCGTCGTCAGCACGGTCAGGGGGACGGCGATGACCGGAGAGGATCGCCGCCAGCTGTTCCTTCACCGCGACCAGGACATGCTGGCCGGATGGCCAAAGGAGCTCCAGTCAGACGGCGACTCGAGCCCGATCCTGGCCGACATCGAGGCCAGCGACCGCAACGACCTGATCGTCGCCACGTCGGACGGGTGGATCCACGCCTACCGCCCGGACGGGTCAGAGGCCCCCGGGTGGCCGGTTCACACCGACGCGCTGGCCCTGCACAAGGGCGAGGCGGCCTACGGGCCAGGGGGAGTGGGTACGGGGCACTATGCCCCCATCCTCGGGGGCCTTGCCGCCGGTGACCTGTTCCACAACGGGACCATGGACGTCGTCGCGGCCGACCTCGACGGCGGCGTCTACGCGTGGGACGGACACGGCAAGCTCATCTTCCACGCCCACTCGAACCCGGCTTACTCCGGTGCCCCCACCGACTACCCGAGCAATGCCACCGGTGCGCTGGACAATGTTCGCCACGGCCCGCGCGACCGCACCGAGGCCGGGTTCCTCTCGGCTCCGGTGCTGGCCGATCTGAGCGGAGGCACGGGGCCGCTGGACATCATCCTCTCCGGCGAGGACCGTCACCTGTACGCCTGGCAGCCCACGGGTCAGGCCGTGCCCGGGTTCCCGGTCGAGGTGGCCGATCCGGACAAGCTCACCGGGGTCGACCCGACCACGGGCGAGCTGACCTTCTCGAGCACCACCGCGAAGCCCAATCCGGGCATCACCGAGGATCAGGGCAAGCTGATCGACACGCCCGCAGTGGCCTACGTCAACGGCCCCGACAAGCCGCCGGTCATCTATGTGGGCTCCAACGAGGAGTACACCCAGAACACGGGCGACGAGGGACCGATCAACGCCAGCGACGTCTCCCTGGGTGCGCTCGGGTCCACGGGGCTGCTGACGTTCGGCAACGGCCGCATGTACGCGATCAAGCCGACCGGCGGCGGCCTGACATGCGCCGGCGGGAAATGCCAGTCCTCAGCCTACGAGCCCGGCTGGCCCGTCAAGATCGGAATCATCGACGAGGGCCTGCTGCCCGATGTCGGCGAGGGCATCAACGGGTCGCCCGTCGTGGCCCCGGTGAGCTGCTCGAGTGGCGGCGGCGGGATGAAGATCGGCGTCTCACCCGACGCCGGGCCCGCCTACCTGCTCAACCAGGACGGCAGCTCCTGCTACGGATCCTCCAACGGGCAGTACAACACGCTGGCTCTCGACGATGGCACCGGCGTCGATCACCCGGCGTTCGCCGCCGTGGGCTACCCGGCGTTCGGGACCCTGGACGGCTCGACGATCTCGATGTTCGACCAGGGCGCCGGCGTGATCCGGGCGCTGGACGTCGCCGTCAACGGCGAGCAGAAGGGCGGCCAGGACTTCATCCTCGGCTGGAACGCCGGCAGCGGTCAGTTCTCCACCGGCTACCCGGCCCCGGTCAACGACCTCGGCTTCCTGACCGGAGAGACGGTCGGTGACATCACCGGACAGGCGCCCGCCCAGGAGGTGGTGGGCGGCACCGCCTCGCTCGACGTCGAGGCCTTCAACGCCCAGGGCCAGCCGGCGAGCAGCGCCTGGCCGAAGCTGAGCGGCGACTGGGTGGTGGCGACCCCCACGCTCGGATCCTTCGGAACGGTGGACTCCGACACCGGAGCCCACAAGGACGTGGTCACCATCACCCGCTCGGGCACGCTGTCGGTCTACACGACGCCCGCCTCCGCGTGCTCGCCATCGTCGTGGCCCAACTGGCACCACGACATCGCGAACTCCGGCGACTACGCGCGCGACGCCGTCCCGCCCGGCGCGCCGCTCTCATTGCAGGTATCACAGGGTCAGCTGACCTTCGCCTCGCCGGGCAACGACCTGATGTGCGGAACGCCCGCCGCCTACGAGGTGGTCAGCGCCAACGGGCCGTTCACGGCCGATCAGGTCCCGAGCCTGCGCCACCTCGGTGGCGTGCCCAGCGCCGTCGCCGCGGGCCAGAAGGTGACGATGACACTCCCCAGCGACGTCGGGAGCTGTGTCGGCGTGCGGGCGATCGACCCGGCGGGCAACCTCGGGCCGACCGCAGTGGCATCCACCACCGCCGGGGCGAACTGCGGGCCTCCGATCGCCCCTCCCGGCCCACCCCTTCCCCAGCCCGGCGGGCCAGTCCCCTCCGGGCCGTCCGGCGGCAGCCCCGGACCGTCCGGACCCCCATCTTCCGGTGGCCCGGCGGGCTGCCCGCGGGCCACCGGAAGGCTGCACGGAACGAGGCTCGGTCTGTTGAGGCTCGGGATGACCCGGGCCAGGGCCGAGGCGGCCTACTCCCACCGGGTCATCCGCAGCTCGCGTTATCAGGACGTCTTCTGCCTGAGCCCGATCGGTATCCGCGTCGGCTTCGCGTCGGCCAAGCTGCTGCGCACGCTGCCCCGGCGGCAGCGCGGACGCCTCCGGGGACGGATCGTCTGGATCTCGACCGCCAACCGCTTCTACTCTCTGCGCGGCGTGAAGCCCGGGACCCGTCTGAAACGGGTGACCCGGAAGCTGAAGCCAAGCCACGCCTTCCACGTCGGGCGGAACCTCTGGTACTTCTCCGCCGCCGGCGCCGCGACCGCGCTGCTGAAGGTCCGCGGCGGCGTGATTCAGGAGATCGGGATCGTCGGCAAATCGCTGGTCACGACCCGCCGTCAGCGGCTGAGCTTCCTGCACGGCCCCCCGTGATGCGGCTGGCCGCGCAGCTGGCGGTGCTGGCACTCCTCGCCGGTGCCCGCCGCGCGCCCTGAGACGGGGGCGTCAGGACCGTGAGAACGGCCGGCGGTGCGCCGCGCCCAGGCTGTCCAGAGCGTTTACGAGCACCGCCGCCTCCGGGACCGGTGCGGCCGGCTCGGGCTCGGGCTCGGGCTCGGACGCCGAAACGATTGGAGGCTCGGCGACCGGCGCCTCGGTCGCTGTGGGCGGCGGATCCTGGGGCGGCGCCGAACGAACCCGCCCGCCGAAGAGCCGCCTCAGAAAGCCCTGTCGGACCTGAGGCTCGGGGGTCTCAGGGGCCTCGGGCTCGGGGATTGACGACTCAGATGCCGCCGGTTCTGGTCCCGGCGGTTCTGGTGCCGGCGCCTCGACCGGCGGCGACTCGACCAGCGGCGGTTTGACCGCTTCCGGGCCGGGAACCGTCCCCCGCGCCTCGGCGGAGTCCGCCTGCACAGGGGACGCGACGAAGGCGGTCAGGGTCACCCGCGTCCCCCATCCCGCAGGCTCGAGCTTCACCGTGCCGCTTGCGGCATCGCCCTCCCAGGCCACGGTGTTCTCCGGCTCGAGCTTGGTGATGGTGATCTCTCCGAACTCGCCCAGGTGCTTGGCGAGCGACCCCGCATCGCTGCATTCGGCCCACAGCTCGGGCCCCGACTTGACGAGTGTTCGACTTGCTTGGAGCTCTGCCATGACTCGGGTTTCGCTCAGCCGGTTGAGAGTCCTCCCAGCCTCGTCAGGTGCAAAGCCGCTGCCGCGTTCCCGGCGAGGCTACGATCGAGGCCACCGCCAATCATGCGCTGCGGAGCATCCCAAGACGACCCGCGAGAACAGGCTTTGACCAACAACACCTCCCTCAGCAGCTCGGCCGGACTGGGCTGCATGGCCATGTCCGGCGTGTACGGCCACGCCGACGAGGATGAGAGCATCGCCACCATCCACGCGGCGCTCGAGGCCGGGATCCGGCTGATCGACACCGGCGACTTCTACGGGATGGGGCACAACGAGATGCTGATCGCCCGCGCCCTGCGAGGCCGCGACCGCGACTCGTACGAGCTGAGCGTCAAGTTCGGCGCTCAGCGCGGTCCCGACGGCGGCTGGCTGGGGTACGACGCCAGCCCGGCGGCCGTCAAGACGTGGGCCGCGTACTCGCTGCAGCGGCTGGGCGTCGATCACATCGACGTGTACCGCCCGGCGCGGCTGGACGCCAGCGTCCCGATCGAGGAGACGGTAGGGGCGATCGCCGACCTTGTGGATGCGGGCTACGTGCGCCGCGTCGGGCTCTCCGAGGTGGGCGCGGAGACGATCCGACGCGCCGCGGCCGTGCATCCGATCAGCGACCTGCAGATCGAGTACTCGCTGCTCTCGCGCGGGATCGAGGCGGAGATCCTGCCCACCTGCCGCGAGCTCGGAATCAGCGTGACCGCTTACGGCGTGCTCTCGCGCGGCGTCCTCAGCGACAACTTCCGGCCGGGCGCCGCCCGCGGGCCCGGGGACATCCGAGGGCGCTTTCCACGCTTCGCCGAGGAGAACGCGCAGCAGAACGCGGTGCTCGTGGACGCGCTGCGAGCGGTGGCGCAGGGGCGTGGAGCCAGCGTCGCGCAGCTGGCGATCGCCTGGGTGCGCTCGCGCGGCGAGGATGTGATCCCGTTGATCGGCGCACGCCGGCGCGACCAGCTTGCGGAGGGGCTCAAGGGCGTCCGGCTCGTCCTCAGCGACGACGACCTGGCGGCGATCGAGCGGGCGGCACCTGCCGGCGCGGCGCGCGGCGAGCGTTACGGCGCGCCGCAGATGGCCCACCTCGACAGCGAGAGCTGAGCTCAGCTGTCGCGAGCGGCGCGGGCGACGAGCCCGTCGAGGAAGGTGTCGATGGCGAACTCGAAGCGCTGATCGCCGTCGCCCGAGGTCAGCTCGTCGGAAAGCTGGGTCAGGTTGGGGAAGCGGGCGGGCGACAGCCGCGTGAACACACCGAGCAGGTGGTTGCTGATCTCCTCGGACGGATGCGCGACGGCTCCGCGCTCCTGGTAGGTGACGGTCTCGATCGCGTAGGCGGTCGTGATCAGGGGCAGGATGTCGCACGCCCACGCGGCATCCTGGTCACGGATGCCGCCGGCCCGCAGCAGCGCCAGCATATTCTCGGCCGCCAGCAGCGGCCGCTCGCCCGTGGGAATGTTGGCGACGGCCACGCGAGCGATTCCGGGATGGGTCTCCATCGCCTCGAGCAGAGCGCGCACGAGGCGGTGCACCTGCTCGCGCCAGCGCGCCGGGTCGGGCTCCTCCAGCTCGACTGAGCCGGACACGCGGTCGAGCATCGCCTGGCGCAGCTCGTCACGGCCGGCGATGTAGACGTAGAGCGAGGCAGGGCCGGTATCGAGCTCGGTGGCGACGCGGCGCATGGTGACCGCATCCAGTCCCTCCTCGCGCAGGATCCGCAGCGCCGTCTGGACGATCACGTCCTCGCTCAGCGGCGGCTTGGCCGGCCGGTCACGGGTGCTGCGGGGCCGGGCTCCGGACTCCACGCCACGAACTGTAGTTGACACGATGGACGTTCGTGACGTACAGTGTTCGGCACGAACGACGTTCGGCACGAACGTTGTTCCTGAAGGGCCCCCCTAACTGAGAGAGGAGCTTCCATGAGCACTTCCACCCCCAGCCCGCCCGCAGCTTCCGGAGCGCTCCTGGCGCCTGGCGCGGGTTCGGGCGGCGGCTGCGCCGGCGGAGGCGAGCCTTACCGGTTGCGCTGGATCGTCCTCGCGGTGGTTCTCGCTGCCGAGGTCATGGATCTACTCGACGCGACGATCGTCAACGTCGCGGGCCCCTCGGTGCGACGAGACCTGGGCGGCGGGGCGGCGACGCTGCAGTGGCTGAGCGCCGCCTACACGCTCACGTTCGCGGTGTTCCTGATCACCGGCGCGCGGCTGGGGGATATCTTCGGCCGCCGGCGGCTGTTCCTGGTCGGCTCGGCCGGGTTCACGGCGATGTCCGCAGCGTGCGCGCTGGCGCCGTCGCCGGGGATCCTGATCGCCACCCGGGCGCTGCAGGGGGGGTTCGGAGCGCTGCTGATCCCGCAGGGCTTCGGCCTGCTCAAGGAGGTCTTCCCCGAGGAGGAGATGGGCAGGGTGTTCGGCAGCTTCGGCCCGGTGATGGGGCTGTCGGCGATCGCCGGGCCGATCGTCGCCGGCGTGCTGATCGACGCCAACCTGTTCGGCACCGGCTGGCGGCTGGTGTTCCTGATCAACGTCCCGGTGGGCGTGGTGGCACTGGTCACCGCGGCAAGGACCCTTCCCCGCAGCGTCCACGCTCGCGGCGCGCGGCTCGACGTCGGCGGGATGCTGCTCATCGGGCTGGCATCGCTGGCCGTCATCTACCCGCTGATCGAGGGTCGAGCCGAGGGCTGGCCGGGCTGGATCTTCGGGCTGCTGGCCGCGGGCGTGGCTCTGCTCGGCGCGTTCGTCCTCTATGAGCGCCGCCGGCGTGAAGCACCGCTGATCGAGCCGGGCCTGCTGCGCAACCGGGCCTATGTGGACGGGATCGTGGTGGCCCTGTTCTTCTTCGCCACGTTTGCCGGGCTGATGCTGATCGTGTCACTGTTCTGCCAGCTGGGCGAGCACTTCTCACCCGCCCACGCCGGTCTCACGCTGGTCCCGATCACCGCCGGGATGGTGGTCACGCTCGGGGCCTCGTTCGCGCTTGTGGCGAGGTTCGGCCGCCATCTGCTGCACCTGGGGATCGTGCTCGCCGGCGCCGGCTGCGCGTGGCTGGCGCTGACCGTGTCGGGCGCCGGCTCGGCGTCGACGCTCGAGCTGGCACCGGGGCTGCTGGTGCTGGGGCTGGGCGCCGGGTTCATCTTCGGCCAGCTGTTCGATTTCATTCTGGCCGGGGTCGCGATGGAGCACGTCGGGTCGGCCTCCGGTGTGCTCAACGCGATCCAGCAGCTGGCCAGCGCGCTGGGGGTCGCCGTGCTGGGGACGGTGTTCTTCTCAGAGCTCAGCTCGGGGCGCCTGCCCACCCACGCCCTGGCCATCGCCGCCTGGCTGTGCCTGATCCCGCTGGCGGTCACGTTCGTCCTGGCCTTCCGGCTGCCCCACCAAGCGCGCCCGCAGCCGGCGGCGTGAGGCCTGGTACGCCGCGTCGGCGATCAGGCGCCGGCGTGCGTGGCCATGATGAACACTGTCACCACGACAACGGCCTGCAGAGCGAGGCCGGCGCTCGTGACGCGGGCCAGGCCGGCGCTGTACTCGGGGCTCCACGTCGCGCTCGTGCGCTGGCCGCCGGCGGGGACCGCGGTGCCGGCCAGGTCGCGCTCGGCGATCTCCGCCAGGTGGCCCGTGCCGCGGGTCATGAAGATGCCCTCGATCGCTCCGATCAGGATCGCGGCGGCGATCCCCCAGCCGACGTAGAAGTCACCCCACGCATGCAGGTGGCTGGCCAGGTAGGCGCCGGCGATGACCAGAATCAGCAGCGCCGGATTGACCAGGTAGCGCCCGATCCGCTGGCGCGTGCGCAGCAGCCACGGCAGCGCGGCCGGGTTCGTGCGCGACGCCGCGGAGAGCAGCAGCGGGTAGGCGAACACGATCCCGAAGCCGGCGATCGCGGCGAGGATGTGGACGGCCAGGATGAAGTCCGAGAAGGCGGCCGGGACGAGCACGGGCGCGCTCAAAACGAGGGGTGATAGTCGCCGAACACGTCGCGCATCGCGCCGCACACCTCGCCCATCGAGCAGCGGTCCTTGAGCGCCTGGCGGAGCACCGGCAGCAGGTTGTCGGTCCCGCGGGCGCACTCTCGGACCTCCTCCAGGCGCTTGCCCACCAGGTCGCCGTCGCGATCGGCCTTGAATTTCTTCAGCCGCTCGAGCTGGAGGTGCTCTGCCTCCGGGTCCACACGCAGGATGTCGGTGACCTCGGCGGTGTCCTCGACGAACTTGTTGACACCGACGACGACGTCCTGGCCGGTGCGGTAGCGCTCGTGGTACCCGAACGCGGACTCCTCGATCTCCGTGGTCATGAAGCCGATCGCCTGCACGGAACCGCCGAGCTCGTCGATCTTGGCGATCAGCTCCTGCGCGCGGGTCTCGATCTCATCGGTCAGCGCCTCGACGAAGTAGGAGCCGGCGAACGGGTCCACCGTGTCGGCCGCGCCGGACTCGTAGCCGATGATCTGCTGCGTGCGCAGCGCGATCTTGGCCGCGCGCTCGGTGGGCAGCGCCAGCGCCTCGTCGAAGCCGTTGGTGTGCAGCGACTGGGTGCCGCCGCAGACGGCGGCGAAGCCCTGCAACGCCACCCGGACGATGTTGTTCTGGGGCTGCTGGGCGGTGAGGGTGACGCCGCCCGTCTGGGTGTGGAAGCGCAGCTTCCAGGAGCGCTCGTCCTGGGCGCCGAAGCGCTCGCGCATGATCTCCGCCCACATCCGCCGGGCGGCGCGGAACTTCGCCACTTCCTGAAAGACGTTGTTGTGGCCGTTGAAGAAGAAGGCCAGCCGCGGCGCGAACCTGTCGATCTCGAGCCCCGCGTCAAGCGCCGCCTGCACGTAGGCGATCCCGTTGGCCAGCGTGAACGCCACCTCCTGTACCGCCGAGCAGCCCTTCTCGCGGAAGTGGTAGCCGCTGATCGAGACCGTGTTCCACTTCGGCACGCGCTCGTTGCAGTAGGCGAACAGATCGGTGGTCAGGCGGATCGCGCCCTCGGGCGGGTAGATGTAGTTCCCGCGCGCGATGTACTCCTTGAGGATGTCGTTCTGGGTGGTGCCGCGCAGCTGCTCGGAGGACACACCCTGCTCCTCGCCGACCAGCTCGTAGAGCAGGAGCAGCACACTGGCGGGGGCGTTGATCGTCATCGAGGTCGAGACCTGGTCGAGCGGGATCTGATCAAACGCCGTGCGCATGTCGTCGATCGTGTCGATCGCCACGCCGGTACGGCCGACCTCCCCCAGGCAGCGGGGGTCGTCGGAGTCAAGGCCGAGCTGGGTGGGGAGGTCGAAGGCCATCGACAGCCCGGTCGAGCCCTTGGACAGCAGGTAGCGATAGCGCTCGTTTGACTCCTTGGCCGAGGCGTAGCCTGCGTACTGGCGCATCGTCCACAGCTGCTTGCGGTACATCTCGGCATGCACGCCGCGGGTGAACGGGTACTGGCCGGCCTCGCCGAGGCGCTCGGGCAGATCCTCGGGGAGGTCGCGCTCGTCGTAGGCCTGGTTGATCTCGATGCCGGAGTCGGTGAACCGGCGGGGATCGTCGGGACCGACGATCGGGGCGATCGTGCGGTGCTCGTCGGCGGTGGCCATCGCCTGAGCAGGTTACCGACGCGCACCCTTGCGGGTCACAGCGGGGCCGCGGCCACGCGGTGGCGATCTCAGGCGTTACGGTCTGAGTCCTGGCGCGGAATACGTTGGTGATGGCGCAGAACAACGAGTCGGATGCGCAGCTGCTGGCCCAGGTGCCCGCCGCGGACGCGGTCAGCGCGCTCTACGAGCGTCACGTGGACGCGGTGTTCCGCTTCGCCGTGCGCAGATGCCGTGATCCGGAGGATGTGGCCGATCTCGTC
Organism: uncultured Solirubrobacterales bacterium; assembly: GCA_963799995.1. Lineage (GTDB taxonomy): Bacteria > Actinomycetota > Thermoleophilia > Solirubrobacterales > Solirubrobacteraceae > Palsa-465. Next base: position 357,103 of record CAWCZI010000007.1, read on the forward strand.
TCGACGGTCTTCCTGGAGGTCTTCTCGGCCGCCCCCTCCTATGACGCACGCCGGGCCGACGCCCGCGCCTGGCTGCTCGGAATCGCCTCGCGGTGCCTGGCCGACCAATGGCGCTCGGGATACCGCCGGGCCGAGCTGATGAGAAGGCTGGACGCGCCGCGTGGGTTCTCCGGCGAGGAGCACGAGCGGGTGGAGGCGATGCTCGACGCCGCGCGTGCGGCGCCGGCGGTCGAGCGAGCGCTCGCGGAGAGGCTGACCCCTGCCGAGCGCGAACTGTTCCTGCTCGTCGCGCACGATGGCCTGACGGTGGCGCAGGCCGCACGCGGTCTGGGCGTGAGCGCCGTTGCCGGCCGCATGCGGCTGACACGCGCACGGCGCAAGCTCCGGGCGGCGCTGGACGAAGACCGCGCCCGGACGCTCGGAGGTGCGATGGAGCCCGGCGGCTCGGGCCCATGCACCACGGCGATGGCGATCAGAGGAGACGAGCCGTGAGCGACACGTTCACCATCCCGGAGCGGTTCCGGTCCGAGCTACGCGAAGCGCTGCTCGCTCATCCGGCGGTCGGCGCCCCGCCGCAGCAGGCACGGGAAGGACGCCCGCCGTTGGCCATCCGCGCAGGCGCGGCCGTGACGCTCGCCGCCGCCATCGTCGTCGCGGTCATCCTCGCGCTCGGGTCGGGCGGCGAGCTCGCGCCCCGGCCGGCAACAGCCGCGAGCGTTCTCCGCGCCTCGGCCGACACACTGGAGCGCGCCGCCCCGTCGTTGGCGCTCGGACGGGGGCGGTACTTCTACAGCCGGATGGCGGTCTGGTGGCGCTACGTCCACGTCGGTCCGCGGCCCTATGTCGTGCGCAGCATCGACGAGCAATGGGTTGCCCGCGACGGCGCCGGGCGCGATCGCGTGCGGGTCGTGAGCGTCACCGGCCTGGGGCCGCACCCGCACGCCCCGGTCGCGCCTGCGGGCGATCAGCGACTGGCGATCAAGCGACGGCCATTCCTCCTCTCCCCACTGCCCGCGCCGGCCGGGCTCAGCCTCTCCTACGCCCAGCTGCGCGCCCTTCCCGGGGCCCCGGCACGACTCGACGCCACCATCGGCCGGATCAGGGCACTTCACCCACTCGGGCGCGAGTTCTCGAGTCGGAGGTGGCAGATCTTCCAGACGTTCGCCATCCTTCGCGACCTCGCCGACACCCCGGCGCCCCCGCGTGTCCGGGCAGCGCTCTACCGCGCCCTCGCCGCGACGCCCGGGATCCGTCTGCTCGGCCGCCGGACCGACAGCGCCGGGCGCACCGGCATGGCCGTCGCCGTCCGCTCGGGCGCGCTCGAGCTGATGCTGATCATCGACCCAGCGACAGGACAGCTGCTCCAAACGAGCCGCGCCCTCCTGCGCCGCAGCTCGCTGTGGCCCGGCTGGCCCGCGGGGCTGGTGAACCGGACGACCTTCCTCGCGGCCGGGGTCGTCGGCTCAACTCACGCCCGTCCCCGGTAACGCGCCCGGCCGGCGCGTGCCGTCAGAGGACCTTCCAGAGGAAGGCCTTGGTGCGCTCGTGCTGGGGATTGCCGAGCACGTCGGCGGGCTTGCCGGCCTCGACCACGACCCCGGCGTCCATGAACACGACGGTGTCGGCGACTTCCCGCGCGAAGCCGATCTCGTGGGTGACGACGATCATCGTCATGCCGTCACGGGCCAGCTGGCGCATCGCGTCGAGCACATCGCCGACCAGCTCTGGATCGAGCGCGGAGGTCGGCTCGTCGAACAGCATCAGCTTGGGTTGCATGGCGAGCGCGCGGGCGATCGCCACCCGCTGCTGCTGGCCGCCGGAGAGCGCCACCGGATAGGTATCGACCTTGTCGGACAGCCCTACCTGCTCGAGCAACTTGCTCGCGCGGTCGCGTGCCTCCTTGCGTGAGACGCCGAGCACGCGGGTCGGCGCCAAGGTCACATTGTCGAGAGCTGTCATGTGCGGGAACAGGTTGAACTGCTGAAAGACCATGCCGATCGCGGATCGCTTGCGCGCGACCTCGTCCTCTCGCAGCTCGTGCAGCTTGCCGCCGGCCTCTCGGTAGCCGACGAGCTCGCCATCGACCGACAAGCGGCCCGAGTTGATCTTCTCCAGGTGGTTGATGCAGCGCAGAAGGGTCGACTTGCCCGAGCCCGATGGGCCGAGCAGACACATGACCTCGCCCTTGGCGACCTCGAGATCGATCCCTTTCAGCACCTCGAGGCGCCCGAAGCGCTTGTGCACTGCCTCGGCCTTGACCATTGCGCCGCTCATCTCGCCTGGCTGCCACTTCCCATGCCGAGCCATCGTGTCCGCATGGTCATCCGCTCCGCGCGCGTGAAGCCCCGCCCGTAGCGGCGTTCGATGAAGTACTGACCCACGTACAGAACGCTGGTCATCCCCAGGTACCAGATGCTGGCCACGATCAGCAGCGGGATCGTCTTGTAGTTGACGTCGTAGATCTCCTGGACGCTGTAGAGCAGCTCGGTGTAGGCGATCACGCTGACCAGCGACGTGTTCTTGAGCATCGAGATCGTCTCGTTGCCGGTCGGCGGGATGATCACCCGCATCGCCTGGGGCAGCACGATCAGGCGGAGCACCTGCAGGCGGCTCATGCCCAGCGAGGCGGCCGCCTCGGTCTGGCCCTCGTCCACCGATAGAAAGCCCGCGCGGACGATCTCGGCCATGTAGGCGCCCTCGTTGAGCCCGAGCCCCAGCAGCGCCGCGACCTCCGCCGTGATGATCGTGTTGGCGTTGGCGTGGATAAACGACGGGCCGAACGGAACGCCCAAGTCGATGTGGGGGAACAGCGCCGCGATGTTGTACCAGAACAGGATCTGGACCAGGAGCGGCGTGCCGCGGAAGAACCAGATGTACAACCACGCGAAGCGCGACACGATCGGGTTGGGAGATCGGCGCATGATCGCCAGCACGACCCCGAAGACCACACCGATCAGCATTGACAGGACGGTCAGCTCGATCGTCACCAGCACGCCGTGCAGAACCCGGCTGTCGAACAGGTACTGCCCGACGATGCTCCAGCCGAAGTTCTTGTTGACGATGATCGAGCGGACGATCGACGCCGCCACGACCAGCACGACGAACGCCACCACCCACCGTCCGGGGTGGCGAACGGGGACGGCCTCGATGTCCTCTGGCCGTCCCGCTCGCTCATCTTGAAGCTCGGAGGTGCTCACCTCAGAGCCGTAGTCTGAACTAGACCACTAGCTGGTGGCTCCGTTGATCGCCGGCTTGGAGATGGCCCCCGCCTGGACCCCCCACTTGGAGAGGATCGAGGAGTAGGTGCCGTCCTTCATCACGGCCTGGACGGCCGCCAGGACCGCCGGTGCGAGGCCGGTCTTCTTCGGGAGCGCGAGCCCGTAGGGCGCGGTGCCGTACGTCTGGCCGGTGATCTTGAACGTGCCGCCGGACTTCTTGACCTGATAGGCGGCGACCGGCGAATCGGCCATCCCCACCTGGGCACGGCCGCTGGAGAGCGCCAGGTTGGCGCCGTTCTGGTCAGGGAACGCCAGCACGGTGACGCCCGGCTTGCCGGCCTTCTTGCACTTGGCGCCCTGGGCCGTGGCGTCGCTCTGCTCGGTGGTCCCCTTCTCGACCGAGACCGTTTTGCCGCAAAGGTCAGCCAACCCCGACACCGCGGTGCCGCCCGAGGCCTTGGTGAAGAACGAGGTTCCGGCCTGGAAGTAGTCGACGAAGTCGACCGTCTTCTCGCGCAGCTTGGTGTCGGTGAACGACGAGGCCCCCATGTCGTACTTGCCCGAGGCGAGACCGGGAATGATGCTGTCGAAGGTCTGGTTGACGACGTTGACCTTCAGGCCCATGACCGCTCCGAGCGCCTTGGCCAGGTCGGCATCCATCCCGACCACGGTGTGGCCGTCGGGGCCGATGAACTCGTTCGGCGCGTAGCTGGCGTCAGCTGCGACGGTGAGCGTGCCCTTGGACTTGATCGCGGCGGGCACCTTGGCCTCGACCGCCGCAACGGCCGCCGGAAGGGCGCTGCCGGCGGCGGCGCTGGAGGTGCCCGACGAACTCGCCGAGGCCGAGGTCGTCCCCGACGCCGAGCCCGAGCTGCTCGAGGACGAGGACGAACTGCTGCTTGACCCGCAGCCGACGATCGCCGCCGCGCTCAGCAGCGAAACAGCGACGGAGAGCCAGCTCTTCCGTGTACGCATGACGTTCCTTCCCAGTTTGATTCCGCCAGAAGACTCGCCGCAGCATAGGCAACATTCCGTTACCGGGTCATCCGCGTTAATCCCCTGCCAACACAGGCAGTTGACGACCGACTAGCCTGCCGGTCATGCAGGTACGAGTGCGTCTGTTCGCCGGCCTGCGCGAGCGCGCGGGAGCCGGCGAGGTGGACCTTGAGCTGCCCGACGGGGCGCGGGTCTCCGACGCGCTCGAGCGGATGCGGGGGCTGACCGACGGCGTGCCCGTGGTGATGGCGGTCAACCGCGAGTACGCCGACGCCGCCAGAACCCTGCACGCCGGCGACGAGATCGCGCTGATCCCGCCCGTGTCCGGCGGCTCGGTGGGCGTTGCCCACGTCCGGATGAGCCCCGATCCGCTGCGGCTCGATCCGCTGATTGAGCGCGTCCGTGACCCGCGGGCGGGCGCGGTCGTCACATTCGCCGGCGTCACCCGCGACGTGCCGGCGCTGGAGTACGAGGCGTACGCGGAGATGGCCGAGGCCAAGCTCGCCGAGATCGTGCAGTCGGCGGTGGAGCGCCACGGCCTGTGTGCGGCGGCCGCCGAGCACAGGGTGGGGACCGTGCCACTGTCGGAGCCGTCGGTACTGGTCGTGGTCTCCGCGCCCCACCGAGGCGAGGCGTTCGCGGGCGCCCGCGAGATCATCGATCGCCTGAAGGCCGAGGCGCCGATCTGGAAGAAGGAAGAGGGCGAGTGGGTGACCGGCGTGACGCCGAGCTGAGGGGCCTCCCGGCCGTGCACGAGCTGGCGGCTGAGCTCGAGGCGCCCCACGCGCAGGCGGTGGCAGCGGCGCGCCAGGCGATCGACGAGCGCCGGGCGCAGCTGCTCGGCGCCGGCGCAGAGTCCGGCGAGCCGCTTGCGGAGCGCCTCGGCGGCGGCATGGAGTCCGGCGAGCCGCTGGCCGAGCGCGCCCGGGCGCTGCTGGCCGCGGCGGCGGCCCCGTCGCTGCGCCCGGTGATCAACGCCACCGGCGTGATCGTCCACACCAATCTCGGGCGCGCCCCGCTGGCGGCGGCGGCGCGCGCGGCGGTGGCGCGCGCGGCCACCGGATACTCGAACCTCGAGCTCGACCTGGAGTCCGGCGAGCGGGGCTCGCGCCACGCCCACGTCGAGCGTCTGGTGTGCGAGCTGACTGGAGCCGAGGCGGCGATCGCCGTCAACAACGGCGCCGCCGCGGTGCTGCTGGCAGCGGTGGCTCTGGCCGGGCCGGGGCGGGCGATCGTGGTCTCACGCGGGCAGCTCGTGGAGATCGGCGGCGGTTTCCGGATCCCTGAGGTGATCGCCCAGTCCGGCTCGGCGATGATTGAGGTCGGGACCACCAACCGCACCCACCTGCGCGACTACGAGCTGGCCCTGACCGACCCGCCGGCACCGGTGGGCGCGATCCTCCGCGTGCACCAGTCGAACTTCCGCACGCTCGGGTTCGTCCACGACGTCGACGTGGGGGAACTGTGTGCGCTGGGACCCCCGGTGATCGACGACATCGGCTCCGGGGTGCCCGCAGCGGTGCAGAGCGGCATGCCCGTGCTCGGCGACGAGCCCGACCTGAGGCGCTCGGTCGCCGCCGGAGCGGCGCTCGTGTGCTGCTCGGGCGACAAGCTGCTCGGCGGCCCGCAGGCTGGGCTGCTGGCCGGCCGGGCAGAGGCGGTCGGTGCCGCCCGCCGACACCCGCTGGCGCGGGCGCTTCGGATCGACAAGCTCTCGCTGGCCGCACTGGAGGCCACGCTGGAGCTGCACCGCGATCCGGCCCGAGCCCGGCGTGAGATCCCGGTGCTGGCGATGCTCGATCAGACGCCGGAGGTGCTGACGGGGCGGGCCGAGCGGCTGCTGGCCGGGATCGGCGAGCGCGCGGAGATCGTTCGCACGGTGTCGCGCGTGGGCGGCGGTGCGCTGCCGCTGGCCGAGCTCGAGGGTCCGGCGGTGGCGCTGCGGGCAGGCGCCGACCCGGTGGCCGTGGCGCGCCGGCTGCGCCTCGGCGACCCCGCCGTGATCGCGCGCGTCCACGACGGGCGCGTGCTGCTCGATCCGCGGACGCTGGCCGACGATGAGGTGGAGCCCGTGATCGACGCAGCTCGACGAGCATTGACGTCGGCCGAGACGCCCGGGGGGTGAGGGAGATTCGTTGCGCTATGCGCTACCAATCTCCCTCACCCCTAACTGATGGAGCCGATCGGCGGAGATGCGACCCCGCGAGAGGAGCACGGTGAGCGAGCACCCACTCACGCTCGGCACCGCGGGTCACATCGACCACGGCAAGTCGGCGCTGGTGCGCGCGCTGACCGGCGTCGACACCGACCGGCTGCCCCAGGAGCGGGCGCGGGGGATATCGATCGAGCTCGGCTACGCGCGGCTGGAGCTGCCGTCCGGGCGGGCGCTGTCGGTGATCGACGTCCCCGGCCATGAGCGCTACGTGCGCACGATGGTGGCGGGCGCCACCGGCATCGACCTGTACCTGATGGCGATCGCGGCCGACGACGGAGTCATGCCCCAGACGCGCGAGCACGCCGCGGTGCTGCGGGCGCTGGCCATCTCGCGCGGGGTGGTGGCGATCACCAAGAGCGACCTGGCAGACCCGGGAGCGGCCGCCGCGCAGGCCGCGGAGCTGCTGCCCGGCGCCGAGGTGGTGTCCGTGTCGGTGCGCGACGGCCGGGGACTGGACGAGCTGCGTGGTGCGCTGGCGCGCGTGGCGGCCACGGTGCCCGGTCGAGCGAGCGCGCCGGGGCCGGTGCGACTGCACGTGGACCGCGTGTTCAGCATCAGAGGGGCCGGCACGGTCGTGACCGGCACGCTCTGGTCCGGCGAGGTCGCCCGCGGCGACATGCTCGAACTGCTCCCCGGTCGCCGTCGCGCACGCGCGCGCGAGGTCCAGGTCCACGACCAGACCGTGCAGCGGGCGCTGGCGGGGCAGCGGGTGGCGGTCAACCTGGGCGGCCTGAGCGCGAGCGAGGTGGACCGCGGGGACGTGCTCACCGGCGGCCGGGCCGGCGCCGGCAACGCCGGCAACGCCGGCGACGCGCTGCGGGAGACGTACCTGGTCGACGCAGCCCTCGAGTTCGAAGGCCCCGAGCCCGAGAACGGCGCTGGGCGGGTCCAGGTCCATCACGGCACACGCGAAGCGCCGGCGAGGCTGGCGTGGCTGGGCGGCCCGTACTGGCAGATCCGGCTGGAGCACGCGCTCGTCGCGGCCGCCGGCGACCGCGTCGTGGTGCGGGGAATCGCGCCGCCGGACACGGTCGGAGGCGGGGTCGTCCTCGACGCCCACCCGCGCCGGCACGGCCCGGGGCGCGAGCACACGGCAAGGCTGGCGCGGCTGGCGCGCGGAGAGCCTGCCGAGCCGCAGTCATCCGAGGCCGAGCCCGAGCCGGCCCGCGAGCACCCCGGCACCAAGCTCAGCCCGGCTGCGCTGGCCCTGGAGGAGCGCCTGCGCGCCGCGGGCCTCGAGCCCCCGCTGAACTCGGAGCTCGACGCGGGCGATCTGGCGGCGCTGCGGGCCGCGGGCCGGGCCGTGCGCGTCGGGCCCGCGCTGCACTTCCACCGCGACGCCCTGACCGAGGCCACCCGGCGGGTGACCGCCGCCGCCGAGCGCTCCGGAGGGGCGATCACGCTCAGCGGCCTACGCGACGAGCTCGGCACATCTCGCAAGTTCGCCCAGGCCCTGCTCGAGCACCTGGACGGCGAGCGGGTGACGATCCGCCGTGGCGATGCGCACGTGCTGCGCACACCGGGCCGCGAGCCGCTGTAGATTGCCCGGAATGCCAACTTGCCTTGTTACCGGCGGCGCCGGCTTCCTCGGCTCCCACCTATGCGGAGAGCTGCTGCACCGAGGACACCGTGTGCTGTGCATCGACAACTTCGAGACAGGCTCGCTGGAGAACATCGAGCACATCCGCTCCAACGACTTCGTCTATCGCCAGACCGACATCATCGAGCCGTACTACGTCGATGAGCCGATCGACTTCGTCTACCACTTCGCGTCGCCGGCATCGCCGATCGACTACCTGCGGCTGCCGCTGCACACGCTCAAGGTCGGCTCCTACGGCACCCACCACACGCTGGGGCTGGCCAAGCGCCACCGGGCGCGCTTTCTGACAGCTTCCACCAGCGAGGTGTACGGCGACCCCAAGGTCCACCCTCAGCCCGAGAGTTACTGGGGCCACGTGAACCCGATCGGTCCCCGGGGCGTGTACGACGAAGCCAAGCGCTACGCCGAGGCCCTGACGATGGCCTACCACCGACAGCAGGGTGTCGACACCGCGATCGTCCGGATCTTCAACACCTACGGTCCGCGGATGCGCCCCCACGACGGGCGGGCGATCCCGACGTTCCTGCGCCAAGCGCTCCAGGATCGGCCGATCACCGTGTTCGGCGACGGTTCCCAGACGCGCTCGTTCTGCTACGTCGATGACCTGATCCGCGGGATCATCGCGCTAGCGGAGTCCGGCTTCCATGAGCCGGTCAACATCGGCAACCCGAACGAGTTCACGCTGCTCGAGCTCGCGCAAGAGGTGATCGAGGCCACCGGCTCGGGGTCGGAGATCGTGTTCGAAGCCCTCCCCACCGACGACCCGCAGGTCCGCCAACCCGACATCTCCCTGGCGCGCGAGGTGCTCGGCTGGGAACCGAAGATCGACCTGGGGAAGGGATTGCGGATGACGATCGAGAACTCTGGCGTACAGGCCTTGGTCGGCGCTGCTCGTTAGAGGATCGCGAACCTCGGTTCGCCGATCGACTTTCTGAGTAACTTCGATGTCAAGATAACGTTACGACCCGTGCAGGGGGGAAAGCGCCCGCGGCCCCTGCGCCATTGATGATCGACCACACAGAGGCCACCCCCAGCCGGACGAAGTCGAGCTACGGCCCGCCCGCTCCACTGCCTCTGCCCGAGCGCGACGTGCGCCGCAAGCGGCCGCCGCTGATCATGTTCCTGCTGCGGATGGAGACGCTGCGGCGGCTGACGCGGGTGACGTCGCTGCTGTTGATCGACTTCGTCGGCCTGACCGCGGCGCTGCTGACGGCATTCGCCGTCAAGCTGGCGGTCAAGGGCGGCTTCTCGGCCCACGGGACGTGGACCGACACCCGTCCGGCGCTCGCGTTCGCCTACCTGGTGACCGTGCTGATGTTCGCGCGCGTGGACCTGTATGCGGCGCGCGCCCGGCGTCCGGGGCTGCCGAAGATCGTCTCGGCGCTGTTCCAGGGCACGGTGATCGCGCTCGTGTTCGCGCTCGCGGACGGACAGCACTTCTCCAGCTACTACATCTTCTACGGCTCGCTGTTCTTCGGCGTGATCTACCTGTCGGCGCTGCGCGAGCTCTACGCCCGCGGCACCGGCCGCCTGCTGGCGCAGGCCGGCTACCGGCGCCGGGCGCTGCTCGTCGGTTCGGGCAAGCACATCGAGGCCGTGGCCCACGCGCTCGGGGGGGGCACCCGCTCGAGTGTCGAGCTGGTCGGCTACATCTCCCTGACGCCCCGCCCCGACAACGGGCTGCGCGCGCTCGGCCAACTCGACGAGCTGGTCGAGATCCTCGGCCGTGAGCGGGTCCAGGAGGTGATCATCGCCGACCCCGACTTCCCGCAGGAGCAGGCGCTGGACCTCGTCGACCGCTGCCACCAACGCGGCGTGACGGTGCACGTCGCTCCGTCGACGATGGAGATCCTCGCCAACCGCGCCGAGTTCGTCCCCGGCGCCTCGGTACCGCTGTTCACGCTACGCCCGCCGGTGTTCGAGGGGATCGAGTTCGCGATCAAGCGAACCTTCGATCTGGTGGTGGCGGGGATCGGGCTGGTGCTGCTGACGCCGCTCCTGCTGGCCATCGCCATCGCCGTCAAGCTCAGCTCCCGCGGACCGGTGCTGTACCGCTCCGTCCGGCCCGGTATGGCCGGCAAGCCGTTTCACTGCTTCAAGTTCCGCACGATGCGCGAGCACGCCGATCAGATCCAGGATGACCTGGAGTCGCTCAACGAACTCTCGGGCGCGCTGTTCAAGATCCGCGACGATCCGCGCCTGACGCCCATCGGCCGCGTGCTGCGCCGCTTCTCGCTCGACGAGCTGCCCCAGCTGGCCAACGTGATCCGCGGCGAAATGTCGCTGGTGGGCCCGCGACCGCTGCCGATGCGCGACTTCGAGAAGCTCGAGGAGTGGCACAAGAAGCGCTACCTGGTCCTGCCGGGGATCACCGGGCTGTGGCAGGTCTCTGGCCGGGCGGAGCTCGACTTCGACGATCTGGTGCGGCTGGACTTCCTCTACCTCGAGCAATGGTCGATCCTGCTCGACCTCTCGATCCTGCTGAAGACGATCCCGGCGGTGTTCACCCGCCGCGGCGCGTTCTAACCCGCGGACGCTGTCGTCCGGGCCCCGCGCGTGCTCGCCGGGCTCGGCGTGTGTAGGCTCCCGCCCGCGCATGCCTCCCACCGACCGCTTCGTGATCAGCTTCGCCGCCGAGCCCCCGCAGGAATCGCTGCCCTACGGCCGCTGGGCCGACACCCTGCGCGAGTACTTCCTGGCCGCCTGCCGCGAGATCGACTCAGACGGCGAGGACCTGGGCGAGCCCGGTGACATCTCGTGGTTCCCGGACCGGACCTACTCCGGGCGCACCTACGTCCCCGCGGTGGCGCGGACCACGCTGAACTTCGAGCTGTTCGGGTTCGTCTCGTTCAGCGAGGGACAGTCCGGCGGCCCGACCGACTTCGAGGCGCGGGCCGACTTCACCGCGGAGCTGGCCGAGTCCAACCCCGACTGGAAGCTCGACCTCAACGACGACGTCGTCGCCGTCTGGCGGGGCGAGCACGGCAAGTCCGCCGACATGACGCTCGTCTGGGGAGTGCCGATGATCGCGGGGGGCGCGATCGTGACGGCGGAGCTGGCCAACCTCGCCGTCGACCAGTGCGAGCTGGTCGAGGAGCGCTTCACGCTGCTGGCGCCCGACAACTACCGCTCGGACTTCCTCGAGGTCAAGCTGTGGGACAAGGGCGGAAACGAGCTGGCCGTCGAGTCGCTCTACGTCGATGACGATGACGAGGACGACGAAGAGGACGAGGAGGGCGGCGCGGAGTAGCGCCGCCTACTCCGCCGGGGCGGAGGGCGCGGGCGTCGCTGGAGTGGAGGCGGCTCTCTGGCGTACCCGGGTGAGGGCGACGGGGAGCCGGGTGGCCACCTCCTCGTCGGTCAGCGGGAAGTGGCAGGCGGCGATACCGCCTCCCGACTTGCGCTCGAGCGGCGGGTCGTCGACGGAGCACTTGGGCTGCGCCTTAGGACAGCGCGTGTGGAAGCGGCACGCCGACGGGGGGTTGGCGGGGCTGGGGACGTCGCCGGTCAGCAGCTGACGCTCGCGCTTGCCGCCCGTCGGGTCGGGGACCGGGACAGCTGAGAGCAGGGCACCTGTGTAGGGGTGACGCGGGGTCGTGTAGAGGATGTCGCTCGGTGCGAGCTCGACGATCCTGCCGAGATACATGACGGCCACCCGGTCGCACATGTGGCGGACCACCGACAGGTCGTGGGCGATGAAGATGAGGGTCAGGCCGAGCTCGCGCTGGAGCTCGCGCAGCAGGTTGAGCACCTGTGCCTGGATCGAGACGTCGAGCGCCGAAACGGGCTCGTCGGCGATCAGCAGCTTGGGCTCGAGCGCGATCGCGCGGGCGACGCCGATCCGCTGGCGCTGGCCGCCTGAGAACTCGTGCGGGTAGCGGTTGTAGTGCTCGGGGTTCAGCCCGACGCGGTCCATCAGATCCTGGACGCGGCGCTTGCGCTCGCCGTCACCCTTGTACATCCCGTGGATCACGAACGGGTCGGCGATGATCGAGCCCACCGACTTGCGCGGGTTCAGCGACGAGTATGGGTCCTGGAAGACCATCTGCATGTCGCGATGCATCGCCTTGAGCGCATCCCCCTGCAGCGCGCTGATCTCGCGGCCCTCGAACGTGATCGAGCCCGAGCTGGGGTCCATGAGCCGGCACAGCAGCCGAGCGGTGGTGCTCTTGCCGCATCCGGTCTCGCCGACGATCCCCAGCGTCTCCCCCTGAATCACATCGAAGGAGATGCCGTCGACCGCCTTGACCGCGCCGACCTGACGCTGCAGGATCACGCCGCGCTTGATCGGGAAGTGCTTGACGAGGTCGCGAACCTCGACCAGGTTGGTCATGTCTCGCCCTCGGTGGTGGGGGCCACTTCGGCGCGGGGGGCGCCGTTGGCCGAGGCGGCCAGTCGCTGCAGCGACTCGACGTCGTGGCCCGCCTCGATTCCCTGCCAGAGACGTTCCCGGATTCCGGCTGCGAGCAGGCACGCGACCGAGTGCCCTCTGTCGCCGGAGATCGGCTCCCGGCGCGGGTCGATGCGCTTGTGGTCCTCCTGGACATAGGGGCAACGAGGGTGGAAATGGCAGCCGCTCGGGCGGTTGATGAGGCTCGGCGGCCGCCCCGAGATCGGAACCAGCTCCTCGTCGCGAGGGCTGTCCAAGCGCGGGATCGACTTCAGCAGACCCCACGTGTAGGGGTGCTGGGGCGAGGCGAAGATCTCCTGTGTGGTCCCGTACTCGACGATCCGCCCGGCGTACATGACGGCGATGTCGTCGGCGATCTCGGCAACCACGCCGAGATCGTGGGTGATGATGATGATGGAAGTTCCCAGGCGCTTCTGCAGGTCGCCGAGCAGCGCCAGGATCTGCGCCTGGACGGTCACGTCGAGCGCCGTCGTCGGCTCGTCGGCGATCAGCAGCTTGGGCTCGTTGGCCAGAGCCATCGCGATCATCGCCCGCTGGCGCATCCCGCCCGAGAACTCGTGCGGGTACTGCTCGACACGGCGTTTGGGATCCGGGATCCCCACCAACTCGAGCAGCTCCACGGCCCGGGCCCGGGCCGCGGACTTCGAGATCGAGCGGTGGGCCTGCATCGCCTCGACCAACTGCCAGCCCACCCTGTAGAACGGGTGCAGCGAGGACAGCGGGTCCTGGAAGATCATCGAGACGTCGTTGCCGCGGATGCGGCGCAACTGGTTGTCGGGCATGGCAACGAGATCCTGGCCCTGAAACACGATCCGGCCCTCGATCTGCGAGTTGCGGCTACGGGTCAGCCCGAGGGTCGTGAGTGAGGAGACCGTCTTGCCGGAGCCCGACTCGCCGACGATGCCGAGCGTGCGACCCTCCTGGACGACGTAGGAGATGCCGTCCACGGCATGGACCACGCCGTCGTCGGTACGGAAGGAGACGCGCAGGTCCTCGACGCTCAGCAGCGGCCCACCCGTAGGCGGAGCGACCTCCGTCGTGGCCGGCTCGATCACGAGTAGCGGACTCTCGGGTCGAGGTACGCGTATGAAATGTCGACGATGATGTTCGCGACCACGATGAACAGCGCGGCCAGGATGACGGTTCCCTGGACGATCGGGAAGTCCGAGTGGATGATCGCATCGTAGTTCAGGCGCCCGATGCCCGGGATGTCGAACACCGTCTCGGTGATCACCGCGCCGCCCATCAGCGCGCCGAGATCGAGACCGAAGATCGTCACGACCGGCGTGATCGCCGAGCGGACGCCGTGGCGCCAGATCACGCGCCGCTCGGTCAAACCCTTGGCCCGGGCGGTGCGGATGTAGTCCTCGCCCATGGCTTCGATCAGACTCCCGCGCAGCAGCCGTGAGTAGATCGCCGCCGAGGTACCGGCGAGGACGATCCAGGGCATGATCAGCGAGGTGAACCAGTGCGTCGGGCTGGCGGTCAGGCCGACGTAGGTGGCGGCACCGGGGAAGATGTGAAAGCGCCCGATGTCGTTGGCGAACAGGAACAGCAGCACGAGGCCGAACCAGAACACCGGCATCGACACGAACACCAGCGCGATGCCCATCGCGGTGCGATCCAGGAGCGTGCCGCGCTTGATCGCCGAGATGATGCCGATCAGGACGCCGGCGACCAGCCAGATGATCGCGGCCCCGATGGCCAGCGACAGGGTCGCCGGCAGCCGGTCCTTGATCAGGCTCAGCACCGAGGCTCCGGTGTAGTAGCTGGTCCCGAAGTTGAAATGCAAAAAGATGTTGCGCATGTAGCGGTAGAACTGGACGTAGATCGGATGGTTCAGTCCCAGCTCCTGGCGTATGCGGGCGATGACCGCCGGGCTTCCGTTGCGCCCCGCGCGCAGCACCGCCGGATCGACCGACGGGAAGATGTTGAAGAACAGGAACGTGAGCGCGCTGACCAGGATCAGCAGCACGATGCCCCAGAGGATGCGGCGGATGATGTAGGCGGTCATGGCTCTCGGTCGGCCCTACTCGGAAAGCCGACTGCGGGCCCCGCCGCGGACGCGACGGGGCCCAACAGACGGAGGCAACGCTACTTCAGTGACGTGTAGCTGAGGTCCCAGGAACCGACGTTCCAGATGGCATCGACCCCGGCAACGTTCTTGCTCTCGATGTTCGGCTGGTTGTCGAAGTCCTCGGGGATCGCGACCGCCTGGTCGACGAGCATCTTGTCGACGTTGGCCCACGCCTGCGCGCGTGCCGTGGGATCGGTCACCAGCGCCGCGGCCTTGATCGCGGCGTTGATCTGAGGATTGTTGACCTGACCGAAGTTGGAGTTGTTGGTCGGGACGATCGACGGCCCGTAGAACGTTGCGTAGAGCACCGTCAGCGGGTCGGCGAAGTCACGGACCCAACCCAGGGCCGGACAGGCGTCGATGTTCTGCTTGGGGACTTCGCAGTACTTCGTGTACATCGCCGACTGGTCGACCAGGCTCACATGCGTCTTGAAGCCGAGCTGGGTCAGGTCGGTGTTGAGCAGCTGTGTGATCGCCGGATCGTCGCCGTTGGTGGAGCTGACGATCTGGACGGTCTGGTTGCCCGTGTACTTGCCGCTCGGATAGCCGGCCGCCTTCATGTACTTCTGGGCGACGGCCAGATCCCCGTTGACGTTCTTGTTGAAGTCCGTCTGGGGACCCGGATACCCGCCGGCCTGGTCGAAGCCGCTGACCCCCGGGTAGATGAAGTGGGTGGCGGGCTCGGCCGTGAGCGAGCCACCGCGCTCCTTGATGATCGCGGCGCGATCGAGGTTGGCCCACGCCGCGCGGCGCAGGTTGACGTTGGTGAACACGCCATGCGCGTTATCCAGGGCCACGTAGTGGTCACCGGAGCCCGGCGTGAACGTGATCTGCGACGGGTACTGCTGGTAGGCCAGCTTGACGATCGATTGCGACGGGGTGTCGAGCTGGACGGCGTCAGAGCCCTTCAGCACCTGCTGGCCGATCACCGTGGCGTCGCCGCCGATGTTGATGTTGATCTGGTTCAGGTAGGCCGGCCGGGGGTCGGTCTTGGGGTTCCAGTTCGGGTTGCGGACCAGCGTCGCCGACTTGCCGGTCTGATAGCCGATGCCCTGGAACAGGCCCGTCTTGGGGTCGGACTTGAGCATGTACGGACCCGTCGCCACCAGGTACTTGGTCCCGTAGGTCGTGGGCGACTGCTTGTCCATCGGGCCCGCGAAGCTCTCAGGCACCGGAGCCGAGAGCGGCAGGCTCAGCGCCGAGACCAGGAATGAGCCGCTCGGCTTGATCGTGTGGAAGACAATCGTCCACTTGTCCGGGGTCTTGATCCCGGCGACCGGGCCGCCCTTGTAGCTGGCGGACTGGGTTCCCTCGATCGGAGACGGCGAGGCAGCCCCCATATACGACGGGAAGTACGGGTTCGCGACGTTCGGGTTGGCTCCCCGCTCGATCGCGTACGCCACGTCGGCCGAGGTCACCTCGCGGTTGACCGGCGGGCTGAAGAACACGCCCTTCTTGATGTGCACGGTCACGGTCTCGCCGTTGTCCGTGATCCCGCCGTTGGCGGTCGTCGGGATCTCGGTGGCCAGATCGGGACTCAGCGTGTCGCTCGTGTTCGGCAGATAGGAGAACAGCGGCCGTTGCGTTGCATAGTCGATGATGTAGTCGTTGGTGAAGTACGACTCACCCGGGTCGAGGTGGGCGAAGTCCTCGCTGGTATAGGCCGTGAGAACGCCGCCCTTCTTCTTGGTCGGGCCCGTGAGGACCTGACCGGCCGGATTCTCACCCGCCTTCAGCGGGATCGTCGCGGTGGTTGAAGACCCTCCACTGCTCGAGCCCCCACTGCTCGAGCTGCTGCTGGAGCCGCCGCAAGCGGCCACTCCCACAGCGAGCAGCCCGGTCGCCAGAGCGACGAGAAGGCTGCGCGAACGACGCCTCATAGTTCCTCCTGTGGTGTTGAGATGCGCGCGGAGCCGCGACGCATGGGCGCCGAAGCGCTCATCGTGACTCCCCCCGCGGATTGAGCGCGTCCAGCAGGCCGTCGCCGACCAGGTTGAACGCGAGCACGGTGAGCAGCAGAGCCACTCCGGGAAAGACCATGTACCACCACTCGGTGTTGAAGTTCGACGAGGCGTCGGAGATCATCTGGCCCCAGCTCGCGGTCGGCGGCCGGATCCCGACGCCCAGGAACGAGAGCCCGGCCTCGAACAGGATGTTGGTGGGGATCAGCAGGCTCGAGTAGACGATCAGCGGCGCGAGCAGGTTGGGCAGGATCTCGCGGAACAGGATGCGACCGTTCGAAGCCCCCAGAGACCGCGACGCCTCGATGAACTCCTTCTCACGCAGGGAGAGGACCTGGCCCCGGACGATTCGCGCGATGTACGTGAAGCTGGACAGCGCGATGATGAAGATGACCGTGCCCAGTCCCGGCTGGATGAGCCCCCCGGCGCATCCCCGCACGCCGCACGCGGCGCCGATACCGAGGCCGAGCACCAGCACCGGGAAGGCGAGGAAGACGTCGACGATGCGCGAGATGATCGTGTCCACCCAGCCCCGGTAGAAGCCCGCCACGAGCCCCAGGACCGTGCCGATCACGGCGGCGATGGCGGTGCCGAAGATCCCCACCTCCAGGGATACGCGCGAACCGTAGATCACGCGCGAGAGGACGTCGCGCCCGAGCTGGTCGACCCCGAACGGGTGCGTGGAGCTCGGACCCGTAGGGCTACCGAACGCATCGAGCGCGTTGGGGTTGTTCTGGTACGGACTCTGCAGGCCGAGGATGTCCTTGATCACCGGCGCGAAGATCGCGACGAGGATCAGCAGCACGATGAACACCGCGGACACCATCGCGACGCGGTCGCCGCGAAAACGCCGCCAGAAGAGCTGCAGCGGGGAGCGCGCCGTGACGTCGGGCGGGACCAGCTCGACGCTGTCGACCGTCGCTTCCTCCCGAATGAGTTCGGATGCCCCGATGCTCACTGGGCGTCGGACTCCCCACGTCGCTGAACAGCAACCTCCATCCGCGGATGGAACCACACGCCGTGGCCCCTGTCACCAAACATTAATGCTTCCTCAACGAACCGTCGAGCCGGATACCCTGCTGACCGCCGGCCCTCGTAGCTCAATGGATAGAGCACGCGCCTCCTAAGCGCGGGATGCAGGTTCGATTCCTGCCGGGGGCAAGTTAGAGAATGTTTGCGCCGGCCGTCGAACCGGCGGCACCCCGTGACCGCCATGCTACGGTCGGCGCCTCCTCGTGACCGAGAGCACGCTAGTAGACCCCAGGCCCGTCGCGGCCGCGCCTGGCGCGGTCACCGAGGCCCCCGCCGCGGCGGAGCCCTGGACGCTGCGCCTGTTCATGCGCACGCATCCCTGGTGGAGCTCCGGGATCGGGCTGACCCTGTTCTCAGTGGTGCTCGTCTACTGGGCCGGCACCCGCCCCGGCTTTGACCCGTACGGCTGGCTGGTGTGGGGCCACCAGACGCTGCACGCCTCGCTGGACACCAACGCCGCGCCGTCCTGGAAGCCGCTGCCCTACGTCTTCACCGTCCCGTTCGCGCTGGCCGGTCATTTCGAGATGCGCCTGTGGATGATCGCCGCGGTGGCGCTGTCGTTGAGCGGGGTCGTGTTCGCGGGCCGGATCGCCTACCGGCTCACCGACGCCCCGCCCGAGCGGCGCTGGGTCGGGATCGCCGCCGCCGTGTTCGCGGGGGTGGCGCTGCTGGGGATCCAGAACTACGCCCACTATTACCTCAGCGCCCAGTCGGATCCGATGATCGTGGCGCTGGTGCTCGGCGCGATCGATCTGCACCTCTCGGGCCGCCCCCGGGCAGCGTTCGTGCTGGCGGTGCTGGCGGGCCTCGGCCGGCCCGAGGCGTGGCCGTTCGAGGGCTTGTACGCGATCTGGCTGTGGATCCGGGTGCCGCGCGCCCGCGGGCTGGTGGTCGGCGGAACCGTGATCAGCCTGCTGCTGTGGTTCGGAATCCCGGCGCTGACCTCGCGCAGCCCCTTCGTCGCCGCCAGTAACGCCTACAAGTCCGGGCGCCGGCTGACCAGCAACCAGGTCGGCGGGACGATCACGCGCTTTCTGTCGATCAACGAGCTGCCGGTCGAGCTCGCCGCCCTGGTGGCCGTGGGGCTGGCCGCCCTGCGCCGGGACCGCGTAACGCTGGCCCTGACCGCGGGGGTGCTGCTGTGGGTCGTGATCGAGATCGGGTTCGCGCTGCACGGCTGGCCCGGCCTGGTCCGCTACATGTTCGAGGCGGGCGCGGTGGTCGCAGTGCTCGCCGGCGTGGCCGTCGGTTGGCTGCTGCTGGCGCGACCGTTGCCGTCAGTGTCGTGGCTCGGATCCTGGGTGGGTCCGCTGCTCGTGCTCGTGCTCGTTGCCAGCCTGGTGCCGGCGGCGATCTCGCATGCCCGAGCCGAGCACAAGGACCTGCACGAGCAGCGTGCGCGGACGGCGGAGATCAACGATCTCGCGCCGGTGGTGGCCCAGCTCGGCGGCGCCGCGCGGATGCGTGCCTGCGGCGAGCCGCTGACGCGCCTTCAGTACCAGACGATGCTCGCCTACACGCTCGGGGAGAACGTCAACCGGGTCGGCTTCAAGTACAGCCAGGCGATCGCCCACGGCAATCCGATCATCCTGTTCACGCCGTACCCGGCCGGCGTCGGCTGGAAGGTTCAGGCGCTGCACCAGACCAGCGCGGAGTGTCGCTCGCTTCCGCGCTAACGGGCTTCGGTGAGCGTCGCGGCCGCGGGGGCGTTGTCGCCGTGCGGCCGTCCGGCTACGGGCGGTCCGGGCGGTCCGGGTAGATGTCGTCGATCGTGGTGAGCGCGACGTAGGGCGCCCCCGCGGCCTGCGCAATCGCGTCGCCGCCGCCGGCCAGGCGGTCGCAGATGGCGAGCACGCCGCAGACCTCGTGGCCCTCGTCGCGTAGCGCCTCCAGGGCGCGGATTGTGGAGCCGCCGGTGGTGACGACGTCCTCGACCAGCATGCAGCGCTCGCCGGGCTTCAGCAGCGGGCCCTCGATCCGGCGGCTGAGCCCATGGCCCTTGGCTTCCTTGCGTACGAAGAACGCCTTCACGTCGGCTCCGCCGGCGAGGGCGGCGCAGGCGATCGGGTCGGCCCCCATCGTCATCCCGCCGACAGCGGTCGCCCTCCACGCTTCGGCCTGGCGGGCGACCAGCACGCTGAGCGCGCTGAACCCCGGGCGCAGCAGGATCGCGCGCTTGGCGTCGATCAGATACCGGGCCGTGGCGCCGCTGGTCAGCACCACGTCGCCGATCACGAGCGCGTGCTCGCGCAGCTCCTCGATCAAGCGCCGGCGGGCCTCAACCCCCGGGTCGCTCACGGTCCGGCTCGCCGCTCGGCGGCGGTGTGGCTCACTGGTAGACGTCGACGACGTCGCCGTAGTTCAGCCAGTCGAACACGGAGATCGCGTCGACGATCGGCAGCCTCATGCAGCCATGACTGGCCGGATAGTCGGGGGCAGGATCGTAGCCGTGGATCGCGTAGCCGCTGTAGAAGAAGCTCGAGTAGTACATCCCATCGGGCAGATACCCGGGGACGCGCGAGTAGACGTGGAAGTGGCCGAGCACGGTCGGCGTCGACGGCTTGCCGGAGCTGATCGGGTAGATCGCGTACACCTTCGAGCCGTAGATCAGCGCCAGCAGCTGCTTGCCGAGGTCGCCCTCGACGTGCGTGCCGTCGTGCGGATAGCGGACCTGGAAGGCGCCGCGGTCGTCGAGCAGCCAGCTGACGGTCGGCCCGTCGAGGCTTTGGGACGTGCCCCATCCGAGCAGGCGGTGATAGGCGTCGAGCGCCAGGCCCGTCTGCTGGTCATAGACCCCGGTCTGCGGGATGTAGATGTGAAGCGAGGCCAGGCGCTGCTGGATCAGCGCCACGAACGCGCCGCTCGAGCCGAAGCCGGCATTGGTGCTGAGCGACCTCAGGCCCCGCACGGCCAGGAACCCGAGCATCTGCGGCGTGCGCTGGTGGGTGACCTTGATCCGGACGATCCCCGTCCCCGGGCTCTCGAGCTTCTCGGTGAAGGACCCGTAGCGCCCGCTGCGAGACGGCTTGAGCCGTAGCCGGACTGACTTGATCAGCTTCCGGCCGAGGTAGGCCTTGAAGTCCACCCACTGGCCCGCGACGTACGGACGGACGACACCGCCGACGTGCAGCGGCCGGTTCGGCACGGTCACGGCGTTGCCGTGCACGAAAAAGGCGTCGGGCAGGTACAGACGGGTCGAGGCCTTGACCGGCGCCGGGGTCGGGGTCCGAGTCGGCGTGGTGGTCTTGGTCGGCGTCGTGGTCGTGCTGGTCGTGGTGGTGGGCTTTGCCGACGGGGTGGTGGCAGCAGCGGTTGCCGTGGCCGGGGCGGTGGTGGTCATGGCCGGGGCGGTGGTGGCTGTGGCCGGGGCGGTGGTGGCCGTGGCCGGGGCGGTGGTGGCTGTGGCCGAGGCGGTGGTGGCGGCCGGTGTGGGACCGGCGGCCAGGGCGGTGCCGGCGATGGCGCCGAACGTCCCGAGGGCGGTGCTCAGGACCGCGGCTGAAGTGGCGATATGACGGCGCATTGGCAGAAAGTAAATCAGTCAACCATTTCGGAGCGCGCAATCCGGGCGCCACGCAGCCCCAGCGGCACGGTGACGGCGAAGACCACGAGCCAGGAGGCCAGCACGAGCCCGACGATCTCGGCGGCGTTCCAGTTGAGTTGGTTGACGCCGAGGGCGAGGGCGTTGTTGGCGCTGTGCAGCGCCATGCACGGATACAGCGAGCGGGTCCGCCAGCGCACCACGCAGAGCACGAACCCGAGGAAGCCGAGCGGGATCAGATACTGAGAGGAGGCCGACCCGGTGTGGGCCAGGCCGAACAGGATCCCGGTCAGCACGGCCGCCACCCAGGTCCCGACGTCACGGCCCGCGACCCTGATCCGCCAGCCCCGCAGCGCCCCGAAGAAGAAGCCGCGAAAGAAGAACTCCTCGGCGATCGGCGCGATCACGCATACGAACACAGAGGCCGCCACCAGTGCGGCCGTGCTGTGCTCTGCGCCGAGCTCGCTCGGGAGCTTGTCGCTCCCGTGCAGCCGAAACAGGGTGCCGTAGACCGCGGTCAGCCCGTAGTAGGCCACCGCCGCCAGCACAAACGCCCGGACGGCGAGCCGGATCGGCACCGGCCGGAAGCCGAACGTCGCCGGAGTCGGCCGTTGCCGGAGCGACGCGAAGTACAGCGCTGCGGCGACGAACCCCAGATCGAAGACGACGTCGCCGATGATCGTCACCGCGGGCGTGGGGTGAGCCAGGCTCGACCCGCCCGCGGCGGCGACGACCTCGACCAGGATCGTCGCCAGGCCGCCCACGGCGAGTCCCACGGCGACCCCGGCAGGGGCTGTCCACACTCGCCAGGGGGGCACATCGTCGGGCAATCGGTCAGCCGGCTCGGCAGGCGGCGGCGCCTGCCGGCGCCACCCATCCGCCGTCGGTGGAATGTCCGGCGGCTGGGACGGGGGGATGTCTGTCATCGGCCGCCAGAGGTTAGGCGACCGGGTGATCAGGACTCGAGCTCGGCCAGGCTCGAGATGGTCCTGACCCCGGACGGCGCGGCCCCGCCGTCGCGGCGGACCAGAACCGCCGCGATCCCGGCCCGCCGGGCGCCCTCGACGTCCTCCTCGAGGCTGTCGCCCACGTGCAGCGCCTCCTCGGGACCGACTCCGGCCATCGACAGCGCGGCGGCGAAGATCGCCGGCGACGGCTTCCGGGCCCCGGTGCCGGCGGAGGTGAGGACCCCGTCAAGCAGCGGCGCCAGGCCCACGCGCGCCAGCACATCGGGCAGCGAGACGTCCCAGTTGCTGACCACGATCACCCGTGCACCGCGCGAGCGGGCGACCGCCAGGGCACCCGGCGCATCGGTGAACGCCCGGAAGCGCAGCGACGCCAGCAGGGCCTCGGTCAGCGCCGGTGTGTCAACTGCGGCCAGACGCCGGTCGTCCGGAAGTGCTTCGCGCAGCACCTCGGCACAGCGACCGCGCAGCCCGGCGAGGCGATCGGGGTCACGGCCGTCCTGCAGATGCGAGCGGTAGTACGCGATCTCGGCGCGTAGGGCGGCGGCGGCCTGCGCCAGGTCGACCTCGATCCCGAAGCGGGTGATCAGCTCCCGGCGCAGCGCCGGCGCCGGCGGCTCGAGCTCCACCAGCGTGCCGAGCGCATCGACGAGCAGCGCGCGTGGGGTCTCCGGTTGCATGGACGGCTGCGATCTTGTCAGGGTTGCAGGAGGCCCGACCGGCGAGACGAAACACCCGTGCAGCTACACTGGATCGCTCTCCGGGCCACGGCCGAGCCTGCCCGATGCGGCCCGGAGCCAGGCCCCTCAAACGCATTCATGAGCCGACGCGAACGAACCAAGCGCCGCCGGCGCAATCGCGGATCACCGCTGAAGCGGGCGTTCGCGCTGACGGGGGTGCTGATCCTGTGCGTGGCGACGGTGGCCGCGCTAGCGGTCGCCGGCTGGGTGGTCAACGTGGCCCAGTCCGCCCCCGACCTGAGCTCGCTCAAGCCGCTGCAGCCCGGGTCGCCTTCAGAGGTCTTCGCCGCCGACGGCAGTTCGCTGGGGTACATCTGGTCCCCGGACGTGCACAACGTGGTCCCGGGCACGGAGATCCCGCAGATCCTCAAGGACGCGACGGTCTCGATCGAGGACCGCCGGTTCTACCAGCACGGTGCGCTCGACTACCAGGGCATCCTGCGCGCGGCGATCAAGGACGCGTTCAGCGGCGGGACGAGCCTGCAGGGCGCCTCGACGCTGACGATGCAGCTGGTCGACAACCTGTATCTGCAGAGGTTGCGCTCGACGCGAGACCTCAAGTACAAGATCGTCCAGGCCAAGCTGGCCGAGCAGCTGGCGGCCCAGCACTCGAAGCCCTGGATCCTCGACAGCTACCTCAACGTCGTGCCGTACGGGACGGTCGGCAACCAGACCGCGTACGGCGTCGGCGCCGCCTCGCAGATGTTCTTCGACAAGCCGGTGCAGAAGCTCACGCTGCCGCAGGCGGCGCTGCTCGCCGGCCTACCGCAGGCGCCGTCGCCGTACAACCCGTTCGTCGATCCCGCAGCCGCGCGGCACCGCCGCCAGGAGGTCCTGCAGTCGATGGTGCAGGCCGGCTACATCACTCAGGCGCAAGCCGACACCGCCAACCGGGCCAAGCTCGACGTCAAACACGACCAGGCCTACCTGGTCCACAAGCAGCCGTACGTGTTCGACTACATCGAGCAGGCGGTGGCCAAGGACCTGTGTCCCACCCATCCCAACCGCTGCCCGGTGCTCTACCAGGGCCTGAAGATCTACACAACGATCGACCTGCGCAAGCAGGCCCTGGCCCGCCAGGCGATCCTCGCGCACGAGGGCGGTCCCGGACAGCCGTCAGCGGGCCTGGCGTCAGTCGATCCCGCCAACGGCCACATCGAGGCGATCGCGTCCTCCTCGAACTACAGCCAGACGACCTACGACTACGCCACCCAGGCCCAGCGCCAGCCCGGCTCATCGTTCAAGGTGTTCGCGCTGATGACGCTGATCCATGACTACCACGGCGACCCCGGCCAGACCTACTACACCTCGAAGTTCCTGCCGGCGGGGTGGCTGTCGGAGGACCCGACCTGGTCGGTGCACACCGCCGAGGAGAGCTATCAGGGCGTCATCAACATCACCAAAGCGACGATCGTGTCCGACAACACCGTCTACGCACAGATGGCCGCCGATCTGGGCTGGGACAAGCTTGACCAGACCGCGCACGCGATGGGCATCACCTCGCCGCTTGACGGCAACCCGTCCGAGGTGATCGGAGGTCTGCGGATCGGCGTCACGCCGCTGGAGATGGCAGACGCGTACGCGACGCTGGCCAACGGCGGCAGCCATGTTCCGATAACGATCATCAACAAGGTTGTGTTCCCCGACGGCAGCAGCGACGACTTCGGCGATCCCAAGCACACGCAGGTGTTCACCGACGGCGAGGCCTACACGGCGACCAACGTGCTCAAGCAGGTCATCACCAGCGGCACCGGCACGGCCGCCGGCTACGGCTGCCCCGCCGCCGGCAAGACCGGCACCGCCAACAACCTCGAGAACGCGTGGTTCGTCGGCTACACCCCGCGCATGTCCACCGCCGTCTGGGTCGGCTACTCGCAGGGCAACATCCCGATGGCCAACGGCTTCGGCGGCACGCTGGCCGCCCCCATTTGGCACGACTACATGCAAGCCGCCAGCGGCAGCTACTGCGGCGACTTCCCGCAGCCCACGACGCCGTTTCAGGGGACCGCCTACTTCGGCCACTTCTCGGCGACCGGCGCCCCCGGCACCGGCCCGGGAACGAACGGCACCAGCACCACGGGGACGGGAACCAGCACCTCCGGAACGGGAACCAGCACGAGCCCGTACAACAACCCCACCCTGTATGCGCATCCGCCGCAGGGGGCCCCCACCAACGGCGGCTCTGGGCTCACTGGCGGCGGGAACTCCGGCGGGGGCAGCGGCGGCGGCTCCGGCGGGGGCTCCGGGACCAAGAAGCACTGACGCGTCACTTCCGCTCGCTGCTGGTAGCCTCGTGAACGCTGGAGGCGCGCTAGCGGCGCGAGTCAACCGAGGTCAGTAACGGATGCCCAAGGAAGAGAAGGTCGAGCTCGAAGGCGAGGTCGTGGAGGCGCTGCCGAACGCGATGTTCCGCGTCAAGCTCGACAATATGGATCGCGTCGTGCTCGGTCACGTGGCCGGGAAGATGCGCCGCTTCCGGATCCGGATTCTGCCCGGGGACCGGGTACGGGTGGAGCTCTCCCCCTACGACCTGGACCGCGCGCGGATCGTCTACCGCCACCGCTGAGCGCCGCCCGCACGACGACGCCGCGCCCGAGATGCGCGAGCTCGAGCTGATCCAGTCGCTGCACCGGGTGCTGTCGCCCGGGGGTCCGCGCGTGGTGCGCTGGCTGGGCGACGACGCCGCGGTTGTGCGCGGTCGCGGATACGCGGTGACCTCGGTGGACATGATGGTCGACGGGGTCCATTTCCACCGCGACCAGCTCACCGCCTCCGAAATCGGGCACCGGGCGATGGCGGGCGCGCTGTCAGACCTCGCGGCGATGGGCGCCCTGCCGGGGGAGGCCTACCTCGCGCTGGGCGTGCCGGCCGGCACCGAGCTCGAGCAGGCACTGGAGCTGGCCCGGGGAGCCGACGCGGTGTGCTCGGCCTGCGGCGTGGCGCTCGCCGGCGGCGACGTCAGCTCCGCGGATGGGCTGACGGCCGCGGTAACGGTGGTCGGCTGGGCTGAGGACCCGGGCGAGCTGGTCGGGCGCGACGGTGCGCGGCCCGGCGATCTGGTGCTGGTCACCGGCGAGCTCGGAGGATCCGGAGCGGGGCTGGCGCTGCTCGAGCGGCCCGGCCTCGCCGGTTCGATGTCCGGGCCTGTGGCCGCCGCCCTGCACGAGCGCTACGCCCGGCCGCGTCCCCGGCTGGCGGCCGGACGCGCCCTGTCGGCATTCGGGGCCACCGCGATGATCGACGTCTCCGACGGCCTCGCCACCGACGCGCGGCACCTGGCGCAGCGCAGCGGGGTGTCGATCGAGCTGACCCTGTCCTCCCTCCCGGTCGCTGCCGGCGTCGCGGCAGTCGCTGCCGCTCGGGGTGCCGACACCGCGACCTTCGCTGCGACGGCCGGAGAGGACTACGAGCTCTGTGCCTGTGTCCCGGCGGCGGCACGGGGGCTCGTGGAGGCGGGCTGGAGCGCCGCCGGCACCGGCGTCCCGATCACTTGGATCGGCGCGGTGAGCGAGGGCTGGGCGGGCGTGTCGTTTGCGGACGCGACCGGGTCGTTCTCAGGCTACGAGCATTCTTCCTGAGCCGGCTTCACCGAAAGGCTTGCCCTCTGCTCCTGTAACAGGCGGCGAATTATCGCATCGGCGACTGCGTAAGTGTCGACGCGATACTCACCGCGGCCAATCCTGTCTTGGATTTCGTTCAGGCGCAAAGCACTATTCCCTTCCCTCATCGGCATGGTCGGCCGTGATTCATTAGACCGTGTGTCGGCACCGCGACGCGAGCGCTCCATGTGTCGATGCAGGAATGGACGTTCAGGCGCCCTGACCGGAGTCCCTTCGCACGCCATCGCGTCACGAAACCGCTCCCCGGGCAGGACCGAGAGGCACCACCGAGCGAAGACGCGCGAACACGATGATCCGCTGGGCGGCGCTGTAGAGCGGATTGCAGGCCGACAGCACGAGCCGGTCGTAGCCGACGTCGCGCGTGACCCAGATCGCCGTCGGGAGAACGATCCTCGTGTACTGCACCGCATACGTGAAGCGTCCGTAGCGCATCGTGATGACGATCCGGTCTCCGGGCCGGAGCTCGTTGATGCGCTTGAAGGGGGCCAGGTAGGTGGTCCGGTGCCCGGCGATGCCCACCGTCTGTCCCATTCCGGGCAGTGCGGTGGCCGGATAGTGGCCGGGACCCTTCTCGAGGCTCAGCTCGTCGGTGCCCTGGATGATCGTGTAGCCGGCCCCGATCCGCGGGATCGTGATGCGGCCGATACCGTCACCGGTCTTGATCTGGCGCAGCTCGTCGCGCGCCAGGTAGGCGAGCCGCCCGTTGATCGATCGCACCGTGGACAGGGTCTGCTGATCTGCCGGGGTGAGCGGTGCCGTCCCGTAGCTCAGGTAGCGCTGGTCGACCTGCGAGCGCAGGACCAGCGCGATCGCCGCCGTGACCGGCTCCTGCCATACAAGCGTGACACCCGCATCGAGCACCAGCAGCAGCCCCGAGAGGATGAGGACCGACGATATGTCGCGGATCAGCCTTCGCATAGCGTCGTGGTCACCTATGGTGCCACGCCCGCGGCGCGGGGCACACGATCAGCGTCGCAGCGCCGACTTCGTGCCGCCCAGCGACCCGGGTCCCGCGTATGTGATCGGCCCGCGGACGGTCACCGGAGCGGGCTCCTCGCGTGCCTCGCGCGTGGCCAGCGCGGAGACTGTGAAGGCGCCGAGCAGACAGCCGAGGACGATGCTCCACTCCAGCACCGCGGCCGGCGCCACACCGCCGCCGGCGATCAGCAGGGCGGCCGTCCACACCTCGTCGAGCGGCCCGTAGCCGAGGCTCAGCGAGTAGTAGAGGGCGATCAGCGCGACGGGAACGAGTCCGATCAGCAGGAGCACGAGACGGAACGGCAGGCGGAGGTTCAGATCGGTGTTGATCGCCGGCAGCCACAGATGCAGGGCCGGCGCCAACAACAGCGCGGCGAACGGATTCTCGACCCAGATCACAAACGTGATCACGGCCAGGACCAGCAGCAGGGCAGGCGCGGCCCCGTCGCCGGAGCCCTCACGCCGAGCCAGCCGGCGGACCTGAGGTGCCAGCAGCACAACCGCGGTCAGCGCCACGAGCGCCGCGACGATCAGAACAGCGATCCCGCCTCCGGTGAGCGGCACGGCGCGAGCCGGAACCGGGCCGGGCGGCGCCGCGTGGATCACTCCGGCGAAACGGGCGCCGAGCACGACCGCGGCGGCGAGCACGAACGGCAGCGCCGCCGCCAGGACCAGCGCCGTCCAGCGCCAGACCGAGTGCCGGCGCCGGCGTGCCCGCGCCAGGCCGTCGACGGCGGTCAGGAGCACCGGCACGATCAGCGCCAGCACCAACAGGGCGATCGCCCAGCCCGGCACGACCTTGCCGGCGAGCAGCAGGTAGGGCGAGGCGGACGGTAGCCGGGGGCCATTGTCGAGCGCGGAGATCGTCTGCAGAACGGCCCGTCCCAGCGACTGCACGAGCGCCTGATTGCCGACCGCTCCGGTGGGCGAGGGACCGCGCTCGCCGGACATCGACAGCGTCACCGCCGGATAGCCGCGGGCACCGAACGGGCCCTGCTGGGTGATGGTCAGCGGGAACGCCAGGTGGGCGAACTGACCGCCCAGGCTGGTGGAGCCCGCGCCCAGCGCTGCCTGTGAGGCGAGCGCCGCCGACAGCGTGTTGCGCAGCACCGGCGGGGCCACCGGCGTGCCGGTGGACCAGGGGATCACGATCGGCTGGCGCGCGTGCGGGCTGGCCAGGTCGCCGAGCACGATCACGGCGTCGATCGGCCCCGGCAGCGTGGAGGCCAGGCGGATCGCGCCCGCCGTGCCCTGCGAGCCGCTGGTCGAGGCCAGCACGACAGTGCGGTTGAGCGTCTCGCCCGCGAGGTCGCGTGCGAGCTCGAGCAGCGTCGCCGTGCCCGACAGGGCCGCCACGGCGGGCGAGCCGCGCGCGTCCCGGGGGGCGACGATCACGACGCTCCCGCTCTCCATCCCGGGCCGGGTGGCGACGACGTTCTCGAGTGTCTTCGGCCCGTCGGCGGTCCGGCCACCGAACGTGTCGGTGCTCACCGAGAACCCGCTGCGGCCGTAGCTGCCCAGCTTCTGAGCCACCAGGGTGGCCAGCGCATAGTCGCCCTCGGATCCGGGGCGGCGATCGGGGTAGGAGGCCGCCAGGCTGGCGATCTGGGTGGAGACGTTCTGGCCGTTGAACGCGTCGGGAGCGAGGGACGGCGAGAGCGCCCCCTGCTGATCCTGGAGCGAGAACGCCAGCACCACCACCGCCAACCCCACGACGATCAAGCCCGTGCGGTAGATGCGCGGATCGAGCATCGGGGCAGAGGTTATCCGCAGCCGGGGCAGAGCTTTATCCGCAGCCGGATGAGCGGGACCCCTACTCTTACCGAGAACGGGAAGACTGCAGACGTGGTGCCCGAACATACAGCGCGCATCCTGCTCGTCGATGACGAGCAGTCGATCCAGACGCTCCTCTCCTACCCACTGCGCAAGGAGGGCTACGAGGTGGTGCAGGCCACCGATGGTCGCCAGGCGCTCGAGCGCTTTGACGAGCAGTGCTTCGACCTGGTCGTACTGGACCTGATGCTGCCGCGGATCGACGGGCTGGAGGTGTGCCGGCGGCTGCGCCGCCGTAGCTCGGTGCCGATCATCATGCTGACCGCCAAGTCCGAGGAGATCGACAAGGTGGTCGGTCTCGAGCTGGGCGCCGACGACTACATCACCAAGCCGTTCTCGCTGCGCGAGTTCTCGAGCCGGATCAAGGCCGCCCTGCGCCGTGCCGAGATGAGCCGGCCGGCTGAGACCGCCCCGGACGAGGCGCCGCTGGAGATCCGCGAGCTGCGGATCGACTTCCCCAAGCGGATCGTCCGGGTGCGAGGCGACGACGCGCAATTGACCTACGTCGAGTTCGAGATCCTCTCGGTCCTGGCCCGCGGCCCCGGGAGGGTATTCACGCGGGACATGCTGTTGGCGCGGATCTGGGGCGACTCCGCCTACCGCGACCCCCGCACGATCGACGTCCACATCCGTCATCTGCGCGAGAAGATCGAACGCGATCCCAAGGATCCGGAGTACCTATTCACGGTCCGCGGGGTGGGCTACAGGTTTCGCGACTCGGAGCTCTAGGGGTCATGGGGCTGCGGCTGTCGCTGCGAAATCGGCTGGCGCTCGGCTTCTTCACGATCACGCTGCTGGCGATCGGCGGGATCTATCTGTATGTGGCGCCGGGCCTGCAGAGCCGGCTGATGGGGGCCAAGCTGCAAGCCCTGGAGGTCGACGCACGCGGCTACACAGGGCCGGTGCGCCGGACGATCGGGAGCTCCACGCCGCTGCCCCGCGTCCGCCAGCTGGTGATCCGGATCGGCGGCTCCACCGGCGATCGCGTGACGCTGATGTCGGTCAACCGCGTCGAGGGCTCACTGCAGCTCGACCAGCTGGTCGATTCCAGCAACCCGGCGGCCAGCGGCACGCTGGCCTTCCCGGTCGCCCGTCGGGCGATTGCCGCGCGCAAACTGCTCGCCGGAACAGAGCCCACGCGGTCGGGCATCGTGGCCGAGGCCGCCGACCCGATCATCTACCAGGGACGGATCGCGGGGGTTCTGGTCTACTCGGCGCCGGTCACCGACATCCTCAGGACGGTCAGCACCGTGCGCCGGGAGATCCTCGCGGCCGGAGCGATCGCGCTGCTGCTGGCACTGGTGGCCGGCTACCTGATCGCCCGGGCGCTGGCCCAGCGGGTCAAGCGCCTGGAGATGGCCGCCCGGCACGTCGCGGCCGGCGAGTTCGGGCACCCGATCCCGGTCGACTCCGCCGACGAGCTCGGGCAGCTGGCCGCCGCCTTCAACGAAATGCAGCAGCAGCTGGAGCTGCTGGAGCTGGCACGCAAGAAGTTCATCGCCACCGCCTCCCACGAGCTGCGTACGCCGGTTTTCTCGCTCGGGGGCTTCGTCGAGCTCCTCGAGGACGACGACCTCGATCCCGAGACACGCCGGCGCTTCCTCGGTCAGGTCCGCGCGCAGGTCCAGCGCCTGGGAAAGCTCTCTGTCGACCTCCTCGATCTCAGTCGGCTCGAGGCCGGGTCGCTGGAGCTGCGCCCCGAGGAGGTCGATCTGGGCGAGCTCACGCGCTCGGTTTCCGGAGAGTTTGAGCCGACCCTGGCCCAGCACGACTCGCGCCTGGAGCTGCGCCTGCCGGCCCGCCGTATCGAGGCCCAGTGCGATCCAGTCCGGGTGGCGCAGATCATGCGGATCCTGATCGACAACGCCCTCACTCACACGCCGCCCGGCACGCAGATCCTGGTCACGGCGGCACGCGAGGACGGGCACGTCCAGCTCGTGGTGCGCGACGACGGAGACGGCATCGACCGCCAGGCGCTGCAGCGGATCTTCGAGCCGTTCTTCACCGCCGACGACGCCCAGGGCTCGGGGCTGGGGCTGGCAATCGCCTCGGAGCTCGCCGAGCGTATGTCCGGCCGCCTGTCGGTCCGCTCCGGGACCGGGGAGACGGTGTTCACGCTCGAGATCCCGGTGGTCTGAGCGCAGCCGGGGACACCGGTGGTCTGAGCGCAGCCGGGGACACCGGTGGCCTGAGCGCCGCCGGGGCTCAGAAGTCCCAGGCGTCGAGCAGGCGCAGCCACATCTCGCTGCGAGTCGGAAACGGCGGCATGGCGTGGATCAGGCGCTCGAGCGGGACCTCGCCGACGATCGCCACCGTGGCGGCGTGCAGCGACTCGGCGATCTCCGGACCGGTGAAGGTGGCGCCAACGAGGACTCGCCGGTGCTCGTCGACAACGATCCGGGCGGTCGAGGGGGCACCCTTGCCGACGAAGCTGGCCCCCGGGGTGCGGCCAACAGAGGCGTCGACCGCGCGTGCCGCGATGCCGGCCTCGAGCGCCGCCTCCAGCGTCTGGCCGACCGCCGCCACCTGCGGCTCGGTGAACACCACGCGCGGAGAAAGGAGACCGTCCCAGACCGCCCTCGCGCGGCGGTTCATGATTGTCGCGGCGGCCACCCGAGCCTGGTACTTGGCCACGTGGGTCAGCAACGCGCGGCCGTTGACGTCTCCGATGGCGAACAGCCAGTCGCGCCCGGGTACGCGCATCTGATCGTCGACGCTGATCGTCGCGCCCGGCTCGAGGCTGACCGTCTCGAGGCCGAGATCATCTGTGTGGGGATGGCGGCCGACCGCGACCAGGAGCTCGTCGCTGTGCAGGACCTCGCCGCTGTCGAGCGTTAGGGCGAACTCGCCCGTAGCCCCGTCGCGCCCGGCGGCGGTCGCCCGCCTGCCAACCCGGACCTCGACGCCCTGTCCGCGCAGCGACTCCGCGACCTGCTCGCCGGCAAACGGCTCTTCACCTGGCAGCAGCCTCGGCAGCGCCTCGACCAGGGTCACGCTCGAGCCCAGCGAGGCCCACGCCTGCGAGAGCTCTGAGCCGACCGCTCCGCCGCCGAGCACCGTGAGCCGGCGCGGAACGGACTTGGTGGTCGTGCCCAGCCGGTTGGTCCACGGCTCGACGTCGGCCAGGCCGGGCACGGGGGGCATGGCGGCGCCGCTGCCGACAGCGATCACCACCGCGCGCCGGGCCTCGAGCAGCTGGTCGCCGACCCGCACGCGGCGCGCGCCGTCCAAGCGCCCCTGACCGCGCACCAGGGTGATGCCGCGGTCCTCGATCCACTGCATCTGGACGTCGTCGGAGAGGTCGTGGATGACCTCGTCGCGCCGGGCCAGCACGATCTCGGTGTCGAGGGGGTCGCGCACAGTCTCCCTCGCGCCGGGCACGCGCTGCACCTCGGCCAAGAGCTCGGCGGGTCGCAGCAGCGCCTTGGAGGGCATGCACGCCCAATACGCACATTCGCCACCCACCAGCTCGCGCTCGACCAGCGCCACGTCGACGCCTCCGTCGGCGAGCCGGCCGGCGCACACCTCGCCCCCCGGCCCAGCCCCAATCACGATCACGTCGTGTTCGCTCATACCCGGTCTGAACCGTAGTCGAATCCGGCGTCCTGCCCGCGGCGGCGATTACCTCTGACCCTACGGTTATCGTGCGCGTGCACACGCACCTAGCGTGCCCGCGGCCGCCATGCTCCAGTCCGTCCTCGTCGCCCACAAGCACCTCTCCGACTACGCGAGCATCGTCGGTCGCGAGCTGGTTGACGACATCCGGCGGCGGGCCGAGCGCCTGGAGGGCAAACGCATCCTGCACCTGTCGGCAACCGCGTTCGGCGGCGGCGTCGCCGAGATCCTCTACACGCTGGTGCCGCTGATGGTCGACGTCGGCCTTGAATGCGAGTGGCAGGTGATCTACGGGCGCGAGGAGTTCTTCAACGCCACCAAGGTGATGCACAACGCGCTGCAGGGCAATCCCCAGGATCTCGAGCCCGAGCAATGGGAGACCTGGCGTCACTACAACGAGATCAACGCCGCCGAGCTGAGCGGCGGTTGGGACGCCTGCATCGTCCACGACCCGCAGCCCGCCGCGATCGCATCGCTGGTGGGAGAGAAGGCGCGCCACTGGGTGTGGCGCTGCCACATCGACCTGTCGACCCCGAACCCGGCCACGCTCGCGCAGCTGATGACGGTGCTCGATCCCTACGAGGCCGCCGTCTTTCACATGCCGCAGTACGTGCCTCCGGGGATGGACGGCCGTGCCCACATGGTGCCGCCGGCGATCGATCCGCTGGCGCCCAAGAACATGGCCTTCTCGCCCGAGGACGCCGTCTACATCTGCGATCAGTTCGGAATCGACGTCGACCGGCCGCTGCTGTGCCAGGTGTCGCGCTTTGACCCCTGGAAGGACCCGCTCGGGGTGATCGACGCCTACCGGATGGTCAAGCGCCAGATGCCCGAGGTGCAGCTGGCGCTGGTCGGCTCGATGGCCTCAGACGACCCCGAGGGCTGGGACTTCTTCAACGCCACACTGGCCCACGCCGACGGCGACCCCGACATCCACATCCTCAACAACCTCAACAACGTGGGCGCGATCGAGGTCAACGCGTTTCAGTCGCACTGCGACGTGGTGATCCAGAAGTCGACCCGCGAGGGCTTTGGGCTGACCGTGGCCGAGGCGCTCTGGAAGGCGCGGCCGTTCATCGGCGGCGCCGTCGGGGGGATCCCGCTGCAGATCTCCGACGGGGAGTCCGGCTTTCTGGTCTCGAGCGTCGAGCAATGCGCCGACCGAGCCCTGGAGATCCTTCAGGACCCGGGGCTGGGGCGCCGTCTCGGGAGAGCCGGAAAGGACAGCGTACGCAGGCGCTTTCTGACTCCGCGGCTGCTGCGTGACTGGCTGGAGCTGCTGGAGCAGATCGGGGCATGATGAAATCGGAGTGAGCATGGCCTCGGATACCCCCCTCGTCCTAGTCTCAAATCGAGGCCCCGTGACCTTCCAGCCGGGGGGCGAGATCAAGCGCGGAACCGGCGGCCTGGTCACGGCGCTGATCGGGCTGGCCTCGCACCGCCCGGTGACCTGGGTGGCGTCGGCGATGACCGACGAGGACGTCGCCACCTCCGAGCACCACGGCGGCAAGCCTTTCCCGGTCCGCACGCCCGACGGCGACGAGTACCGCGTGAAGCTGGTCGCCTCCGACGCCGAGGCGTACGACGGCTTCTACAACATCATCGCCAACCCGATGCTGTGGTTCATCCAGCATTACCTGTGGGATCTGAGTAATGCACCTGACATCCGCCGCAACGAGACCGAGGCGTTCGAGTTCGGCTACAACGCCGTCAACGAGGACCTGGCCCGGGCGGTGCTCGACGAGATCGAGGACATCGAGAAGCCGGTCGTCATGGTCCACGACTATCACCTGTACACGCTCCCGGGCCTGGTCCGCCGCCAGCGGCCCGACGCGTTCCTGCACCACTTCGTCCACATCCCGTGGAGCCAGTCGGACTCCTGGCGGGTGCTGCCGTCGGTGATCCGCAATGAGATCTACGAGGGCATCCTCTCCAATGACATCATCGGCTTCCACACGCGCCACTACCGCCACAACTTTCTGCAGTGCTGCCAGGATCTGATGGGGCTCGACGTCGACTTCGACGCGGGGGTCGTGAAGTTCGACGGCCGCGACGTGTGGGTCCGGGCCTATCCGCTGCCGATCGACTCGCGCGCGATCCAGGGCGTGGCTCAGCGCCCGCGGGTGCGCGAGTTCGAGGGCGAACTGCTGCGCCGGCGCCGTGATCACCTGATCCTGCGGGTGGACCGCGCCGACCTCAGTAAGAACGTCCTGCGCGGCTTCAGCGCCTTCGACACCTTCCTCGAGCAGCACCCCGAGTTCCGTGAGAAGGTCACCTTCATCGCCCAGCTGATGCCGTCCCGGACCGACATCACCGAGTACGCGGAGTACCTGGAGCGGATCGAGGCGGTGGTGGCCGTGGTCAACCATCGCCATGGCTCGCCCGACTGGATGCCGATCCAGCTCAAGCTCCGCGACGATCTCGAGGAGGCGGTGGCCGCCTATAAGCACTACGACGTGCTGATGGTCAACGCGATGTTCGACGGGATGAACCTCGTGGCCAAGGAGGGTCCGATGGTCAACGAGCGTGCCGGCGTGTCGATCCTGTCGGAGAACACCGGGGCGCACGAGGAGCTCGGCCAGTACGCCCTGTCGGTCAACCCGTTCGACATCCAGGAGCTGGCCGACTCGATCCACGCGGCGCTGACGATGCCGGTGGAGGAGCGGCGGCGGCGCCACGAAGGCCTGAAATCGATCGTCACGCGCCGCGACCCCGGGGACTGGATCGACGACCAGTTGGCCGACATCCGTGCCAAGGAGCACGTCTAGCCAGAGCTGACTGGCTCGCCGGGCGCCCCGTCGGCGGCCGCGAGCGGTCATTTGCCACGCGCTATAGTCGGCCGCCGCCCCATCCGGGCGGTGACGCCATGACCGATCAGACCCGCCTATACGACCTGATGCTGGTCCTCTCCACGACGATCGAGGAGGACCGCCGGGCCAAGATCCGCAGCGACGTCGAGGCCCAGATCTCGAATGGCGGCGGGGTGCTCGAGCGCAACGACGATTGGCACACCCGGCCGCTCGCCTACGAGATCGAGCATCAGACCGAGGGCGAGTACCACCTGCTGCAGTTCACCGGCCCGCCGGCGCTGCTGGAGTCGCTCTCCCACAGCCTGCGGATCGACGACGGCGTCCTACGCTTCCGGATCATCAAGGTCCTGCCGGGCACGCCACCGCCTCCGGACGCGCCCGCCCCGGCGGCTGCAGCCGCAGTCGCCACCGAGTCCTGACGCCGCCGCCGCGGACCGCACCGCAAGGCCCGGAGCGCGCATGTTTGTGCCGGAAGCGTGGCGACGAGTGACGCTTCGTGCCCGGACTGCAAGGTTTCCGACCATTTTCCGCTGACTCGGCGGGATGCCGTCTGACCCGGCCATAGACTCGGATACCAGCTTTTCAAACGTTTTTCGAAAGGAGCCAGGAGCAATGGCAGGCAGCAACATCAACCGCGTGATCCTGACCGGGAACCTGACCAAGGATCCCGAGGTCAAGGCGATTCCGAACAGCGACACCACGGTCTGCGCGCTGCGACTCGCCTGCAACGGCCGGCGCAAGAACACCACCACGCAGCAGTGGGAGGACCAGCCCAACTACTTCGACATCACCGTGTTCGGAGCCCAGGGGGACAACTGCGCTCGGTTCCTGAGCAAGGGACGTGCCGTGGCCGTCGACGGGCGCCTGCGCTGGCGTGAGTGGACCACCCAGGAGGGCCAGAAGCGCCAGGCCGTGGAGATCGTCGCTGAGACCGTGCAATTCCTCGGCAGCCGCGACGACGGTGGCAACGGGAACGGGTTCTCGAGCAGCGCACCTGCCGCAGAGAGCGACGTCCCGATCGACACCGGCGATTTCGAGCGCACCCCCGTGGGCGCCGGAACAGACGACGACATTCCGTTCTAGAGCGACGAAAAATCCCAAACTCGGCAAACTCGCTAGGCTGAATCACAGTGGCAAAGCAACGCAGACGACCGGTGCGCCGGCGCGATCGCAAGGGCGGGCCGACTTCGACCCGTCGTAAGTCGTGCCCGTATTGCCGCGACAAGATCGAGCAGGTCGATTACAAGGACCTGTCGACCCTGCGGCGATTCATCTCCGAGCGCGGCAAGATCCGCTCTCGGCGGATCACCGGCGCCTGCCGTCGCCACCAGAGTCAGGTGGCGCGGGCCGTCAAGCGTGCACGCGAACTCGCCCTGCTTCCTTACGTCGCTGAGGGCAGCGAGCACCGGGGCGGACGCGGTGACCGTGATCGCGATCGGGACCGCGACCGCGATCGCGACCGCTGAGTAGGGGGACGGAGTGCCGCAGGCGATTCTGCTGCAGGACGTGGACGCGCTCGGAGAGCGTGGCACGGTCGTGGACGTGTCCCCGGGCTATCTGCGCAACTTCCTGCTTCCCCGCAAGCTGGCCGAGCCGGCAACGGGCGCTTCGATCCGGGCGGCCCAGAAACGCCGCGAGGATGCCGAGCGGGCCGCGCGCGAGGCCGTGGAGCGTCAGCGTGAGAGCGCTGCGGTGCTCGGCCGGACGGTGCTCACGATCCCGCAGCAGGCCGGCGACGATGGCCGTCTGTTCGGCTCGGTGACCACGCAGGACATCGCCGACGCGATCCGTGACGCGCGCGGCATCAAGATCGACCGCCGCAAGATCCACCTCGAGGATCCGATCCGCAACATCGGCACCTACATGGTGGTGGTCGAGATCGCCGACGAAGTGACCGCGGCGGTCAAGACCATGGTCGTCGCGACGTCCTCGTAGTTCGTTTGCGTTTGGGTGCGGGGCGAGGCACGCCCTCTCGGGCTTACCGTGCTGGGTGCGGAACGGTGCCGGGGTATTGGCGAGGACGAGTAAGCCCGTGAGGGCAACCTCGCTCCGCCCCAATCGTGCCACTTGAATCGTCGCGCTTCCGTGGCCTCCGACCGCCTTGGGGCGCTTGGGGTGCCGTAGGGCTGCCCGAGTAGGTGGCGCAACTTCTGGGGTCGGCGTCGGTTTGAGCAGAATGACCGGATTTCGAGGAGGCGGCGTGCGCAGGCTTTTCCTGTTGGCGGTGATCGTGGGGCTCGTAGGTTGCTCGTGGACGCCCGCGGCGCTGGGATTCGGGGGGGTTCCCGTGGCGGCGTCGTCGACCTCGGTGGGACCCCCGACAGCCGCCATCTCCGTGCCGGCCACCGGCGGCACCTACAACGTCAAACAGCAGGTGGCGACCAGCTTCAGCTGCTCGGCCCCCACCGGGGGCTCGCTGAAGTCATGCGTGGACTCCAACGGAGCCGCCGGGGGAACCGGGGCCCTGATCACCTCCACGACGGGCAGCCACTCCTACAAGGTGACGGCCACCGACGCGGACGGTCAGACCGGGACCGCCTCGATCACGTACACCGTCGTCGGGCCGCCGACCGTGAAAATCACCGCGCCGTCGAGCGGTCAGGCCTATGAGCCCGGGCAGGCGGTGAGCACGAACTTCACATGCACCGAGGCCAACGGCGGGCCCGGGATCGCCACCTGCACCGACTCCAACGGCTCCGGGAGCCCCGGCCGGCTCGACACGAGCGCCACGGGCACGCACGTCTACACCGTCACCGCGACCAGCCAGGACGGCCAGAGCGCCACGGCCAAGATCTCCTACTTCGTGATCGGACGGCCGTCGGCGAAGATCTCGGTCCCCACGGTCAGGCAGGTGTTCCGCCTCGGCCGCCCGGCCGCGACCAGGTTCAGCTGCGCGCCCGCCTTCCGCGGACCTGCGATCGCGAGCTGTCTGGACTCCGCAGGCCACGCCAGCCCCGGGACGCTCGACACCTCCAAAGCAGGCCGCTACGTCTACTCGGTCACCGCCAAGGCCGCCGACGGCCAGAGCGCGACCGCCACGGATGTCTACTTCGTCGCGGCACCGCCGACGGCGACGATCTCCGTGCCCGGCAAGCACGCCATTTACACGCGCGGCTCCCAGGTGCTGGCCGCCTACGCCTGCAAGGAGGGCGCGGAAGGGCCCGGATTGTCGGCCTGCACCGGATCGGTCGTCGACGGCGCGCCGATCGACACCTCCGTGACCGGCCGCCACACGTTCCTCGTGACGGCCGTCAGCAGCGACGGTCAGCGTGGCGCGAAGGCGGTGGCGTACACGGTGGTCGCGCCCAGGGTGACCCCGCCCAACAATCACTTCACCGTGTCGCACCTAAGACTCGGACGCAGGGGATGGCTCCGCCTGTGGATCTCGGTCCCCGGCCCGGGCAAGCTGTCCCTGCGCGAGACGGCCCCGGTCAAGAACCATGGCCGCCGGACGTTCGTGTTCGCCCGGCGCCACCGCGGGGTGGCGAAGGGCGGAATCATCCATCTGACGATCCGGCCGAACAAGCGCGGGCGCCGTTACGTGCGTCACCTGCATCGCCGGCTCAAGCTGAAGCTGTACATCAGCTACACGCCGAACAACGGCGTCGTTCGCCACCGCGGGCCGTTCGTCGTAAGAGGCCCCCGGAGGCGCTGACGGCCCTACCGGGCGGGGCTGTGAGCGGGCGGCCGGGGCCACTCTGAGCGGACGGCCGGGGCCACTCTGAGCGGACGGCCAGGGCGACGGGGGACGGCTGGCCGAGGGGACGGGGGCGACTCGAACGTCCCGCGAAGCTCTGTAGGAGCAAACGTTCGCAGCGAGCGGGAACAGCGTGAGCGCGTACGCCGCCGCCGAACCTAGACTCGAACATCCGCATGAGCGCCGTCCAGAGCATCGCCGTCCCGCCCCACAACCTCGAGGCCGAGAAGTCGGTGCTGGGCGCCGTGCTGCTCGACGAGCGCCACCTGCATTCGCTGCTGGTTGAGGAGCAGCTGCGGCCCCAGCACTTCTACCGCGAGCAGTACGGAGCGGTGTTCGAGGCGATGCTGAGGCTGTACGAGAACGACCGCAAGATCGACCACCTGACCGTGGCCGAGACGCTGCGTCAGAACGGCAAGCTCGACGAGATCGGCGGCGTGGACACGATCGACGAGCTGTCGGGCTGGGTCCCGGCGGCCGGACACGCCCGCGAGTACGGCCGGATCGTGCGCGACAACGCGCAGATGCGGGCGCTGCTGAGCACCACCTACGAGATCCAGGCCAGCCTGGTCGGGCGCGAGGCTCCGGCTCGGGAGCTGGTAGAGCGGGCCGAGCGGGCGGTGCTGGAGGTCGCCCACGACGATCGCCAGAAGAAGATCCGCTCGATCGCCGACATCCTGCACGAGGAGACCGACAAGCTCCACAGGCTGTCGGTGGCCAAGACGGCGCTCACCGGCACCCCGTCAGGGTTCAAGGACCTCGATGAGAAGACCGGCGGCTTCCAACCAGGAAACCTGATCGTGATCGCCGCACGGCCGTCGATGGGCAAGTCGGCGCTGGTCTGCAACATGGCCGAGAACGCGGTGCTCGCGGGCAAGGCGGTGGCGCTGTTCTCGCTCGAGATGTCCGAGTCCGAGCTGGCCCAGCGCTTCGTGGCCTCCCAGGCCCGGATCAAGGGTGAGGACCTGCGTCGCGGCAAGGTGCCCGAGCACCGCTGGCCGAAGATCCTGGAGGCCTGCCAGCGCCTGGCCGACGCTCCGCTGTTCGTCGATGACTCCAGCGACACGGGAGTGCTCGAGGTGCGAGCCAAGTCCCGGCGCCTGCACCACCAGATGGAGGGCGGCCTCGGGCTCATCATCATCGACTACCTGCAGCTGATGCGCCACGAGGGCCGCGTGGAGAGCCGCGTCGAGCAGGTGGGGCAGATCAGCCGCGGTCTCAAGGGCCTGGCGCGCGAGCTCGACGTGCCGGTGATCGCGCTCTCGCAGCTGAGCCGTGCCGTCGAGCAGCGCGGCGGTGAGAAGAAGCCGATCCTCTCCGATTTACGTGAAAGTGGTCAAATAGAGCAGGATTCTGACCTCGTGATGTTCATCTACCGCGAGGAGTACTACGAGAAGGACTCCGAGCGGCCAGGGGAGGCGGACATCATCATCGCCAAGCACCGCAACGGGCCGGTGGGTGACGTCGTGCTCACCTTCCAGAAGGAGTATCCGAAGTTCGCCAACTACGCCGGGGAGCGGTTCACCGAGTGACCGACTGCCCGTTCGAGCTGTGCGATGGGAGCGGCTTCCGCTACGACGCCGCGACCAACACCGACTACGACTGCCGCTGCCGCCCGCAACGGGTGGCCCGCGCGAAGGCCGGCAGTCTGTCGGCGGTGATCCCCCGCCTCTATCGCGATGTGTCCTTCGACCGGCCGCCGGTGATCGAGATCGAGCCCGCAATCGTGGCGGCCACGCGCCGGTTCGCGGCCGACATCGACCGCCAGCTCGACGCCGGTCGCGGTCTGTGGTTCATGGGGCCGGTGGGAACCGGCAAGACAACCCTGGCCATGCTGGTCTCCAAGGCGGCGCTGAGCGCCGGGCGCTCGGTGGCGATCTACTCGCTGCCGCGACTGCTGAACGAAATCCGGGACACTCATCGTGCCGACCGCTCACACGTCGACCTGCTGGACCGGCTCACCTCCGTCGACCTGCTGCACGTCGACGACATCGGCGCCCAGCGGACGAACGACTGGGTGCTGGAGGAGCTGTACTCGATCGTCAACGCTCGCTACGAGGACCAGCGCTCCATGGTGATCACCACCAACATCGACAACCGCGAGGCGCTGTGCGAGCAGATCACGGCCCGCACCGTCTCACGCCTGACCGAGATGTGCGATGAGCTGCCGGTGCTCGGCCACGACCACCGGATGGACCCGCGGGTGGCGTGATCCGACCGCGGGCAGGGTGGGGGCTGCCCGGAGCCCCGCCCGAGCGACGTCAGCCGTGCTGGACCGGGCCGACTCGCAGGTTGCAGAACGAGCCGCTGTAGGGCAGGTGAAGCGCCGCCCGCTGGTTGGGCGGGAACACCTGAAGCGTGACCCCGGTGTAGGCGTGCGTGCAGCCAGGGCTGGGAATCACGTCGGTGCTGTTGACCAGGAACGTCGCGCGGGATCCCGGCGCGAGCGTGATCAGCCGGACGGGCACCGTAGGACCGGCCGTCCCGCGCCGGGCGGGATGCTGCACGATGTTGCCCGCCGCGTCGAGCACGGCGACGCCGGGATAGCCGAGCATCGTGCACGACCCGGTCCCGGCGTTGGTCAGGCCGTAGGTGAGGTAGGCGGTCCCGGCGGCCCCCTGGCCGGAGACCATCGACAGGCGTAGGTTGGGCGTGCGGCAGGTGGTGAGCGACGCCGTGCCGCCGGAGGCCGACGTGGACGCGGTCGCCGTAGTCGAGCTCGAGCTGGCCGAACCGGCACTCGTGGTGGCGGTCTTGGTCTGGGTGGCGACGCTGGAGGTGGCCGCCGAGCCGCCCGACGAGGTCGTGCTCGAGCTGCTGCTGGCGCACCCGGCGACCGCCAGCGCGGCGGCAAGCACGGCGGCGAGGACCGCGACTGTGGCGGCGGCCAGGGGACGGCGCCGGCGGACCTTGGAAAGCACGGAGGGCATCGCCAGACGGTAACCAAGGTGTCGCGCACCCGTCGTGCCGGCGACCCGTCGTCGTGGCCACCGTTGCGGTGGCGACCGTCCGCTCAGCCGCCGGCGGTAACTCCCGCGGGGCCGGCGTCAGGCTCAGATCCCTGCGGGGCCCACAGCCCCAGGTAGCGCCCCAGGGTCGCGAAGCCGATCAGGCACGCCGCCGCGTCGACGAGACCGCGGAAGGCGCCGTCGATCGCGTCTGAGGCCACGGCGCCGGACAGGGTGATCACCACGGCCACCACGGCGGCCGTGGCCAGCGCGAACAGCCAGGGACGTCCGCGCAGCGGCCCCGGCACGACCTCCCCGATGTCGGAGAAGATGTCCCCCGCCGGGCCCTGGGTGACCGGTCCGAGCCGCCTGGCCGCCATGAGCGCGGGAACGGTCGCGAGCAGCGCGAGAACGCCGGCACCCGCGGCGACCAGGGCAAACGTCTCCCACCCACCCTTGGTGAAGCGGTGGTATCCGATGGCGATCAGCGCGAGCCCGACCAGCGCCGCCGCTCCGAAAGCCGCGCCGACGCCGGCGCGCCGCACCAGGACGGTCGCCTCGGCTGCCGGCATCGCTGCGACACGGCGACGTCGCAACGCCCGCAGCGCGGCCAGGCCGCCGGCGACGAGAGCCACCTGCGGCGCAAGGACCGCCAGCGTCGTACCGAGCTGTCCGAGCACCGGGGCCCTGCCTGGGCCCAGTCCCAACGCGCCGTACGGCGAGGTCAGGAGGGCCACCACGAACAGGACTCCGGCGATCGCCAGTGCGGCGAAGGTGGCGGCAGCGGCCCGCAGAGCGCGGGCGGTCCCGAGCTCATCGGCGAACCGGCGCGCCACGGTGCGGGGATCACCGAGCTGCGCCTGCGGGTCACAGGCCAGGTGGTCCTGGATCTCGGCCTCGATCCTCCGGCGCAGCCGACCGGCGATGCCGACCGCAGTCAGCTCGCGGCCCAAGTCGTCGACGTAGGTCACGCCATCACCGCCTCGACCGCGTTGGAGAAGTCCCGCCACTCCTCGCGGCGGACCCCCAGCTCGCGCCGGCCGCGGCGGGTGAGCTCGTACACGCGCCGGCGTCGCGCCGCCTCGTCAGACCAGGCGCTGGTCAGCAGACCAACACCCTCCAGACGGTGCAGCGCCGGGTAGATCGTGCCCTCGGGCAGGTCCAGCGCGCCGCCGCTGCGGCGCCTGAGCTCCTCGATGATCGCGTATCCATGCAGCGGACCGGCGGCCAGGATCGCGAGGATCAGCCCGTCAAGGTGTCCCTTCAACGCTTCGGCTCTCATACCTTGTAATGCTAGGCCTCGTGTCTCTAGGTGTCAAGTCCGGAAGCAGCCCCGCCTGCGCCAGCCAGCCCCGCAGCAGCTCAGCCGAGCGGAACAGGACGGCCTGCATCCCGAGCTGGCGGGCCGCCGCGATGTTGGCCTCGGCGTCGTCCACGAACACCGTGCGCTCCGGGGTGAGCTCGAAGCGCGACAGCAGGCGGCGGAAGATCTCGGGGTCGGGCTTGACCACGTGCTCCGCGGAGGACACAACGGTGCCGTCGAACCAGCGCAGGAACTCAAAGCGCGCCAGGCGCAGCGGATACGTCTCGGCCTCCATGTTGGTCAGCGCGTAGCACGGCACGCCGCGAGCTCGCAGCGCGGCCAGGATCTCCAC
This sequence comes from uncultured Solirubrobacterales bacterium, assembly GCA_963799995.1. Lineage (GTDB taxonomy): Bacteria > Actinomycetota > Thermoleophilia > Solirubrobacterales > Solirubrobacteraceae > Palsa-465. The sequence continues at coordinate 401,015 of CAWCZI010000007.1, forward strand.
AACCTCCTCGATCGCACCGCCGATCATCTCCTCGCTGCGCTCGCCCCACGCCCGGATCAGGTCCGCGTGGCCGGGATGGGCGGCGGTCAGCTCCGCGCAGGAGCGCGCGAAGGGCACCCCCCGGTCGTGGGCGGTATGCCACTCCAGCGTGCAGATCTCCGAGAGGAAGCGCTCCATCTCCTGCTCGTCCTCGAACAGCTTCCGATACAGGTAGCGGGGGTTCCAGTCGAGCAGGACGCCGCCCAGGTCGAAGACCACGGCGTCGACCGGGGCAACGGGAGGAGGATCGGCTCGCACAGAACGAAAGCTTGGCATGGGTCTCGCCCGAGCCACCCGCCCGAGCCACCCGCCCGAGCCACCCGCCCGAGCCACCGGCCGGGCCCGGTCACACCCTGGGCAAGCCGCTAACGCCCGCCAGTGGGCTCGCGGGCGAGCCCGGCCGCGAGTTGCCTGCGGGAGTTGATCCCGAGCTTGGAGTACGTGTGGTTGAGGTGGGTGTCGATCGTCTTGGTGGTGACAAACAGCGCTTGGGCGATCTCCTGCGTGGTCCGGCCGTCGGCTGCCAGCAGCGCGACCCGCAGCTCGCTGGGGGTGAGGGCGTCCGGTCCGGTCGCGTATTCGCGTCTCGGTCTGGCGCCGGTGGCGGCGAGCTCGGCGCGGGCGCGCTCGGCGAGCCGGATGGCTCCGCAGTGGGCGGCGAGATCGAGCCCGTCGCGCAATGGCCGGCGGGCGGCGGCCCGGTTGCCGCGGCGACGCTCAGCGGCGCCGAGCGCGACCAGGGCGCGGGCGTGCTCTAGCCTGGCCGGCGAGTCGCTGAGCACGCTCACTGCCTCCTCCAACAGCGACCGGGCCGTGTCGCCATCTGCTTCGAGCGTGCCGAGCGCGGACAGTGCCACCCCGATCCGGCGTGCCCGTCCGATCCGGCGGGCGTCGGTGAGCTCGGCGCGGACGAGCGCCAGAGCCTCGTCGCGCTCGGACGGACCGAGCATCAGCGCGAGCGTCGAGCGCCACGAGGGGTACGCCGGTGGGTTCGTGAGCCCCAGCGCATCGCTGATCGCGCCGGCGTGGCGCAGGTCGGCGATCGCGGCGGCCGACTGTCCGGCGGCGAACCGCAGCCGCCCGCGCGTCTCGATCAGCATCGCTCCGGCCAGCGCGCCGGCCATCGCCCCCAGGTCGATCTTCTCGGTGATCTCGGCCAGATCGGCGACATCAGGGCGTTCGAGGAGCACCTCGGTGCTGAAGGACAGGATCTGGGTGGTCGCGAACTGGAGGCCGAGCTCGAGCGCGCGCTCCAGGCTGGCGCGCATGTCGGCCGCGGCCGTCGCGAGGTTGCCGAGCCTCGCCTCGATGAAAGCGTCATGAGCGCTGGCGACCAGGTACTGCAATACCGAACCGCTCGCCTGCGCCGCGTCTCTCACCGCCCCGACGATGTCGCGCGCGCGGTCGAGATCGTCGCAAATGATCAACGCGCCGATCCCCTGCGGGAGCATCGCGCTGCTGTCGCCGTCGGTGAGGTAGCGGCCCTCGGCCCAGCCGAGCTCGACCAGCGCGTGGACCCGATCCGGCGGCTCGTCCTTCTGCGCAGCCCGGGCGGCCAGGAGCATTGCGAGCGGGCGGGTGCCCTCGCCGCCGGTCACGGCCACCTCACTCAGCCTCGGCAGGCGCTCCATGAAGGAGTCGATCAGACGCGGGTCGTAGGCCGCCCACACGGCCCACAACGCCTCGGCGCGGAGCGCACCGGGGCGATCGCGGTCGCCGAGCTCGGCGAGTGCGGCATCGAACAACGCCAGCGACTGCTGCGAATCGCCGCGGTAGGCCAGGATCTCGCCCTGTTCGATCATCGCGCGCCCACGGGTGACCGGATCCTCGGCCAGGCGGCGAACCTGGACCAGGTGCTCGATCGCGGTCGGGAGCCGGGCGAGCTTCTCCGCCAGCGCCAGCTCGTAGAGCACCGTCGCGCGCAGCTCGCGCTGCGGCCGCTCCTCGAGGGCGCGCGAGAGATAGGCCGCCGCGATGTCAGGCGCGCCGAGGGTGAGCGCGTGCTGGGCCGCCTCCCGCAACGTCGCGACCGTGGCGGGGGCACCGACCGGCTCGCTGAGCAGCAGATGCCCCGCGACCGCATCCAGCTCCTCCCCTTCGGCCGCCAGTAGCGCGGCGACGCCCCGGTGGGCGATCGAGCGCGCGCCCGGCGAGAGCTCGTCATAGATGGCGGCGCGCACGATCGGGTGGCGGAACTCGAGCGCACCGTCCGTGGACAGGACATCGGCGGCGACCAGCGCATCCAGCGCGGCCAGCGTCGGGGCGTCGTCCAGCCCAGCCAGCGCCGCCGCCCGAGGCAGGCGCGCATCGCTGCCGAGCACCGCAATCGCGCGCGCCAGTCCGACCGCGTCCTCCGACAAATGCCCCAGCCGTCCCAGCGTCGCCCGCGCGATCGTCTGGGGGGCGGCCGCCGAGATCTGCTCGCTCGCGACCTTGGTCGGCTCGATGCCGTCGGCGATCAACGCCGCAGCGAGTTCGCGAACGTAAAACGGGTTCCCGCCGGTGACCTTCCGGCACAGACGTGCAAACTGCGCCTCGGGCTCCTGACCGAACTGGCCGGCCAGGACGGTCGTCACCGCGGCCTCGCTGAGCGCCGCCACGGCCGCGACCTGCGCCCTCGGGCCGCCTGATAGGTCGCCAAGCAGACCCTGGTCGGATCCGCCCTCTCCGGTTCTGGCACACGCGATCACCGATACGGCCAGCCCGTCGAGCCGCCGCGCGAGGTAGGACAGGAATCGCAACGACGGCGGGTCCGCCCAGTGCACGTCATCGACCAGCAGCGCCGCGGGCGCTTGGGCAGCGAGATTGGCGACCAGCCAGTAAAGCCCGTGCGCCAGTGCGAACGCGGCGTCCTCGGGGTCGACCAATCCGGACTGCGGTCCCAGCAGCGCCGGCGCCGCCAGCCCGGCCGCGCCCGCGAACAGCCGATTGCGCCGCGCGCCCTGAGCCGCCCGCACTGTCGGCTCGAGCAGCTGGCGCACGACGCCGTAGGGGAATCCGCCCTCGAGCTCCACGCCGCAGGCCGACACGGTCTCCACACCCGCCGGCCCTGCCCGCTCCCTCGCGGCGTTCAGCAGCGCGGTCTTACCGATCCCGGCCGGCCCCTCGAACAACACCAGCGAGCCCTCGCCCGCAACCGCCCCGGAGAGCGCATGGTCGATCGCGTCGAGCTCACGATCACGCTCGACGAGCCACCGGCGCAAAGGCGGCTCCATTCGACAAACCTAAGGGAAAGCTTAAACGCCAGCTCAGCAACCTTCGAACGCTGAGGGGGAAAAGATCGATAGCCGTTACCGATGCGATCGTCAAAAGCGCCCGCGACGATGGGGCGGTGCCGGGAATCCAACGAGTCGTGTTGGAGCTGAATCCGGATCAGCCGATCAGCGGCCGCATCCGCGGCCCAGACAGGCCGCCGGAGTCATTTCGTGGCTGGCTCGAGCTGGCCACCAAGCTCGAGCGCCTCACCAGCAGCTATGCGGCCGCATCAGCTGGGCCGGCGACCTGCGAACCACCCGGCGCGCCGCGCAGAGATACGGGCTCCGCGGACAGCGACCAACATCAGCGAGGGAGTGACATACAGTGAGACGGGGAATCAAATCAGCTTTCAGCGACCGCCTGGCGAATCGGGTTGGGCGGCTCGGTCTACTCGCCGTGCTCATCCCAACCGTCCTGGCGTGCATGGCGCCGGCGGCCTCCGCGGCGGGGCCGGTGCCGGGGTGGGAGTGTGTCCCGACGACGGCTGGACAAACCGTGACCTCAGGCGGGACCGGACCCACTCCATCGTGCAGCTCGGGCACGGCGGTCCTGGCGCCAACGTACGTTGCACTCGGCGTGGACAAGAAGCCGACGGTTCAATTCTCGGCAGTGAACGTGCAGGTCGTCTCGGGGTCGGGGTCGACGAGCGGACCGGTGAACGGCGTGGGCAACCTGATCGTGGGATACGAGCCCGCGATCACGCGCTCCCAAGGCGGCTCGAACGATCTGATCGTGGGGACCAACGACAGCTGGTCCGGGTTCGGAGAGCTTGTCTCCGGGGCCGACGACACGGTCTCAGGCGACTACGGGAGCGGACTCGGGGACGGGAGCGTCGTCAACGGCCTCGCGTCCACGGTGACCGGCGGTTTGGATAACACCTCGTCGGGCGCGGAGTCCTCGGTCGCGGGCGGACAGTTCAACACCGCATCGGGCGGGGCGTCGTTCGTCTCCGGCGGCTGCGACAACCTCGCCGGACCGGGGAGTACACCGTCGAGCACATGCACCAGCACCGGAGGCGAAGCAGTCGACGGCGGGCTGGCTGATGTGGCGACCGGGCTGCGGAGCTGGGCGGCGGGCGGCAACAACAATGTCGCCAGCGGCTGGCAGAGCTCGGTGCTCGGCGGCTACGGCAACGACGCGACCTTCCCCAAGGGTGGGAACGGCTCGAGCGGCAGCGCGAACATGGTTGCGGTCGGCGGCAACGCGAACACCGCCCAGGGGGACACCAGCGTCGCCATGGGCGGCTTCGGCAACCTCGCCAGCGGCCAGGAGTCAAGCGTCACGGGCGGGCTGAACAACAGCGGACTGGCCGAGCGCTCCTCGGTCACAGGGGGCCAGGAAAACCAAGCGACCGGAGTCGTGTCGACAGTCAGCGGCGGCGATAGCAACACTGCCGTCGGAGGCTCGTCCTGGGTCGGTGGCGGCCTGTCGAATATCGCCGCCGGGGGCGCGGCGTCGGTCGCCGGCGGAAACCAGAACACGGCCGGCGGCGGCGAGGGGTCGATCCTGGGTGGCTTCCAGAACGACACCACCGGAAACGCTGCATCGGTGTCCGGTGGCCAGAAGAACACCGCCGGAGGCGCCTGCCAGGCGATCCCGTTCGCCCCGGTGAACGGCTCCTGCTAGCTCAAGTACGGTCCCGGGGGGCCTATGCGCCCCCCGGAACCAATTCCGGACTGTGAGCGAAGGCGTGACCACGTGAGCCCAATTTGCCCAGATACCGGTGCCGAGCGGGGTCGGCTCAAGATTGACGGCTGAGCTGCCGATCACGATGTCATGACCACCCTCGCGCCGTTCGCCCTCGATCGCACCTACCGACTCGTCACCCGCAGTGATTTCGACGGCCTGGTCTGCGCCGCGCTGCTGAAGGAGCTCGGCCTGCTCGAGGAGATCCTGTTCGTCCATCCCAAGGACGTACAGGACGGGAAGATCGAACTGAGCGCCGACGACATCACGACGAACCTCCCGTACCGCCCAGAGGTGGCGCTGGCTTTCGATCACCACTCCTCGGAGCAGCAACGGGTTCTGGAGGACGCCGAGAACCGCGTCATGGTCGCCGATGCCGACTCTGCCGCCCGCGTGGTCTACGAGCACTTCGGCGGCGGCGCCCGCTTCCCGAGGGTGAGCACCGAGATGATGGAGGCGGTCGACCGAGCTGACGCCGCCCGCTTGTCGATGGCGGACATCCTCGACCCCCAGGGCTGGATTCTGCTCAGCTTCCTGATGGATCCGCGCACCGGCCTGGGCCGCTTCCGCGATTTCCGGATCTCGAACTACCAGCTGATGATGCAGCTCATCGACTGCTGTCTGGAGCAATCGATCGAGGACATCCTCGCCTCTGCGGACGTCCACGAGCGGGTCGCGCTCTACGAGCAGCATGCCGACGCGGCCGCCGAGCAGATCCGCCGGTGCTCGACGGTCCATGGCCGCGTGGTCGTGCTCGACCTGCGCGAGGAAGCGGTCATCCATCCCACCAACCGCTTCCTCGTCTATGCGCTCTATCCGCAGTGCCGCGTGTCGATCCACGTGCTCTGGGGCCTCAAGCAGCAGAACACGGTGTTCGCCGTGGGACGCTCGATCCTGGATCGTTCCTCGCGGCTGGACATCGGCGGCTTGATGCTTGCCCACGGAGGCGGTGGGCATCAGGCGGCCGGGACCTGCCAGATCGCCAACGAGCAGGCCGCGACGGTGCTCGTCGAGCTCGTCGAGACGATCGACCGCGCCGAGCGCGACCCGGTCAGCGCCTAGCCGGACGGTCCCGAGCAGGCCGCTCGATCCGGGGGGCTCATCCGTTCCAGGCCCCCAAGCCCGCGTGCTTCGCGAGCACCCGGGGCTGACCGCCCGAGAATGGGATCGTCGCGACCTTGCCCTCGGCGGTCGGGTTCTCGAATGCGTCGAGCGTGACCAGCAGCGTCTTGCCGTTTCGCGAGATCCCGTCGGCCTCCACGGAGTTGTGGTGAGCCACCTTGATCAGTCGTGCCCTGTGGGTCGCGACCGAGACCGTGTAGCCCTCGTTCGTGTCCTCGCCGACGAACTCGGCGATCATCCGACCGCCGCCGGCGGAGAACGCGATCGGCATCAGCCCGTCCAGCAGCGGCCCGGCGGGCACGTGGGTGATCTGCCGTCGATGCGAGCCGTCCGGGTTCATCAGCCAGATGTTGTAGGCCGGCGCGTTGTCGCCCCGGAGCCGCTCCTCGTCGAAGGCGATCCCGTGTGGTCCCCAGATCGGGTTCAGGCTGCGCCCGTCGTGGGTGATCTGTGTCCGGCCGGTACCGTCGGCGTCGATGGTGGAGATCGTGGTCGACGAGTTGAGCCTCTCAGACCTCGACAGGCCATACGCGAGCCGGTCGGTGGCATTGGCCGTCGGCTCGAAACTGGCGCCGAATACGAACCCTGGCGCGACCCGTTTGACGGTTCCCGCGGTCGTGTCGACGATCGCGATGCCTCCGGTGCCCGCATTGGTCGCGGTCGACGATGGCGTCGTGTCGGTCAACTGCACCGCGAGATAGCGCGAGTCCGGCGACCACCCCAACGCCGTGGCCGCGGTCTGGGCGAGGTTGATGTAGCGCTGCGTCGGCTGGCCCATGGTCGAGTACACGACCAGCGCGGATCCGTGCGAGCCGAAATTCGACGCAGCGACCATCTGACCGTTGGGCGAGATCAGTGGCTGCTCGCCGGGGCCGAGCTCCTTACGACCCGCCCCATTGGCGCTCACGACCCATGTCTGCTCGCTGTGGCCGCTCACTTCGTAGGCGATCTCGGACGGCGCCGCGGCATAGGCGCCGCTCGCTGCGGTCGCGAGCACGGCGGCCGACGCGAACAGCGCGGCGCCGGCCTTCCGCATGGAGATTGCGCTCATTTCTCTTTCCTTTCGCTGGCGGCCTTGGGTACGAGTCGTCAATTGTCGGGCTCGCTGGCGCGGCCAGCAACACCTCCGTACTCGGAGCCGTAGCAGCACCCCGGTCCAGCCTCCGGGTGCGGCGCCCGAAGCGCCCCTAGACTCATCGGTGCCGATGCCGGGAATAGTGATCGTGGGCGCCCAGTGGGGCGACGAGGGAAAAGGGAAGGTCACCGACATGCTCGCCGAGCATGCCGATGCCGTCGTGCGCTTTCAGGGTGGCAACAACGCGGGACACACGATCGTCCGCGACGGGGAGACGTGGAAGCTGCACCTGATGCCGTCGGGGATCCTGCATCCCGGCAAGCTGTGCGTGATCGGCAACGGCGTGGTGATCGATCCGAAGGTGCTGACCGACGAGCTAGACGAGCTGCGCCGCCGCAACGTCGACACGCGGGCGCTGCGGATCTCGGCCAACGCCCACCTGATCATGCCCTACCACTTGATGCTCGATCACGCCGGGGAGGCCAAGCTCGGCAAGCTCGAGATCGGGACCACGAGGCGAGGAATCGGGCCCTGCTACGCCGACAAGGCCGCACGGCTGGGGATCCGCATGCAGGACCTGCTGGACGAGAAGATCCTGAAGAAGAAGATCGTCGCCGCGCTGGACCCGAAACGGCTTTCGCTACGACCGTTCGCCAAGGACCCGGCGCTCGACCTGCAGTCGATGACCGACGAGTACCTGACCTACGGACATGTGCTCGAGCCCTACATCGCCGACACCTCGCGGCTGGTGCTGCAGCGGCTCGACGACCACGAGCTGGTGGTGTTCGAGGGCGCCCAGGGGGCGCTGCTGGACATCGACCACGGCACGTATCCGTTCGTCACCTCCTCGAACCCGGTCGCGGGCGCGGCGTGCATCGGCGCGGGCGTCGGGCCCAAGGACATCGACGAGGTCTGGGGCGTGGCCAAGGCGTACTCGACCCGGGTCGGCGCCGGCCCGTTCCCGACCGAGCTCGACGGGGCGCTGGCCGAGGAGATCCGCGAGAAGGGCGGCGAGTACGGCACCACCACGGGGCGGCCGCGGCGGGTGGGGTGGATAGACCTGGTGGCGCTGCGCTACGCCGCGCGCCTGAACTCGCTGACGGCGATGGCCATCACCAAGCTCGACGTGCTTGCGGGGTTTGACCGGATCTGCGTGTGCACCCGCTACCGCGGGGCCGAGGGCGCCGAGTTCGACTACTTCCCCTATCACCAGACGGTGCTGCACCACGCCGTCGGCGAGTACGTCGAGCTACGGGGCTTCACCGAGGACATCAGCGAGTGCCGTAGCGAGTCAGAGCTCCCTGAGGCCGCCCGAGAGTACCTGCGGTTTGTCTCGGAGTTCGTCGGCGTGCCGATCGCGCTGATCGGCGTCGGCCCAGGCCGCGAGCAGGTGATCTGGACCGCCGCCTCGGAGGGAATGGCCGGAGCCAACGGCAACCGCCCCGGTTAGCCACGCTGGACCGCTTGCGGGCCCGCAGCGCGCCCGCCGGGCGGGCTAGAGCCAGCGCTCCAGCAGGTCCCGATCGCCCACCTCGCGCACGACCCGGGCCGGGACCCCCATCACCACCTGGCGCGGGCCCACATCACGCGTGACGACAGCGCCGGCGGCGACGAACGCCTCCTCGCCGATCTGGACCCCTGGCGTCAGCACGACCCCGCCGCCGATACGGCAGGCGCGCCGCAGGACCGGCCCCAGCAGCGGCTCGCCACGCGCGTGGCGGCCCATCGCATGGTCGTTGGTGGTGGTCACGCCCGGGCCGATGAACACGTCGTCCTCAACGATCGACCCGCCGGTCACGTAGACGGTGGTCTGGATCAGCACCCGCTCCCCGACGCGGACGTCGAAGTCAACCGTCGAGCCGCGCCCGACGACCGTGCGGTCGCCGATCACGGCGCGCTCGCGGACGGCCGCCTGGTCACCTACGATCACCGACCGGCCGATCCGCGCTCCCGCGTACAGCACCGCCCCGCAGCACACGGTCGCCCCGTCGCCGACCTGGAGAGCGCCGACGAGACCGGCCGCGCTCGAGCCCGGGCGCAGGCGCGGGCGCTTGCCGAGCACGGCGCCGTCCTCGATCACGACCTCGCAGCCCACCGACGTTCCGGGGTGCAGCACCGCGCCCGAGCCGATCGAGCAGCCGGTGCCGACGTCGACGCCGTCGTGGATGACCGCGCCGGGAGCGAGCACCACGCCGTCCGCAAGACGCGCGCCCGGCGCCACCCACGCCCCGTCGCGCTGCTCCCACTCAGGCACGGACGCCGTCCAGCGAGGTCTGCAGGGCCTCCAGCACGCGCACGACGCGCAGGCCGCTGACGCCATCCGAGCGGGGCGTCTGACCGCTCAGGGCGCACTGAACGAAGTGCTCGCACTCGACGCGCAGCGGCTCCACGTTGGCGATCCGCGGCGAGAAGATGTCCCCGCTGCGGGTGATGTACTCGCCGTAGGTGCGCGAGTCCTCGTCAAAACCCTTGTCGTAGACCGTCAGCTTGCGCTCGAGCTCCATGTCGTCGAAGGTCGCCATCCGCCGCGAGCCGACGACCGTGAAACGCCGCTCCTTGTGCGGATCCAGCCAGCTGAGATGCAGATGCGCCGTCAGTCCGGACGGGAACCGCATGAAGCAGAAGACGATGTCCTGGACGCCTTCGCGGACGTAGGACGCGCCGTGCGCCACCGCCTCACACGGCTCTTCGCCGGCCAGGTAGAGCACCACCGAGACGTCGTGGGCGCCGAGGCTCCAGAGAGCGTTCTCGTCGGCGCGCAGCTTGCCGAGGTTGAGCCGGTTGCCGTAGATGTAGAAGATCTGGTCGCCGAGCTCGCCGGACTCGGTCAGCTCCTTGAGCCTGCGCACTCCGGGGTGGTACTCGAGCAGATGCCCGACCATCAGGATGCGACCGCTGCCGGCGGCGGCTGCGACCGCTCGCTCGGCATCGGCGACCGACTGGGCCAGCGGCTTCTCGACAAAGCAGTGCTTGCCGGCCTCGAGCACGCTGACCGCCAGCGAGGCGTGGGTGGGCACCGGGGTGGCCAGCGCGACGGCGTCGATCGAGGGGTCCGAGAGCATCTCCTGCAGCGTGGCGCAGGTCCGCACGCCGGGGAACAGCCGCTTCACCCGCTCGCGGGCCGCCGAGTCGGCGTCGCAGCAGCAGGCGAGCTCGGCGGTCGGGATCGAAGCGAAGTTGCGTGCCAGGTTCGGCCCCCAGTAACCGAGCCCGGCCACGCCGACTGAGAGCGGCCGATCGGTCATGGCTCAGAGCATGCCAAGCGCCGCCACGACGCGCTCCCCGGCGTGCCCGTCGCCATACAGCGACGGGCGCTCCACAGGCAATGGGCGCTCCAGCGCCGCCACGGCGGCGGCCGCGTCGAGATCGACCAGGACGTTCCAGCCGTGCTCGACGGTTTCGGTCCACTCGGTGCTCGGCCGCATCGTGATGCACGGCACGCCGGCCAGATAGGCCTCCTTCTGCAGGCCGCCGGAGTCGGTCAGGACAGCCCGGGCATGGCAGAGCAGCGCGGTCAGCTCCACGTACCCGACCGGCTCGATGACGATGACCCCCGGAGCCTCGCGCAGCGCCTGGTCCAGCCCGGCGTCCCGCAGGCGGGCCGCCGTGCGGGGGTGCAGCGGCAGCACGACCGGCACCGGGATCGCGGTCAGCAACGCCACCAGCCGCCGCAGACGCTCGGGATCGTCGACGTTGCCTGCGCGGTGAGCCGTGGCCAGCACGTACTCGCCGGGCCGCACGCCCTGCGCTGCCACCAGGTCCACCCGCTCCCGCGCCCGCGGGGCCACCGCCAGTGCGACGTCGACCATCACATCCCCGACCAGCTCGGTTCGCCCCGCCACCGCCTCGTGGCGCAGGTTGGTCATCGCCACCTCGGTCGAGCACAGCAGCAGCGCGCTGGCGTGATCGGCCAAGACGCGGTTGAGCTCCTCGGGCATGGTGCGGTCAAACGACCTCATCCCCGCCTCGACGTGGGCCACCGGCACCCCCGCCTGAGCGCCGGTCAGCGCCCCGGCGAGTGTCGAGTTGGTGTCGCCGTAGACGAGCACCGCGTCGGGCTTTACCTCCTCGACGACCGGCTCCAGGGCCCCGAGCATGCGGGCCGTCTGCGACGTGCTCGAGCCGAGCGCCACCCCCAGCTGGCGGTCGGGCGCGGGCAGCCCGAGCTCGGAGAAGAAGACCGCCGACAGACGGTCGTCGAAGTGCTGGCCCGTGTGCACGAGCACCTCCTCGTAGGATTCGCGCAGCCGGGGGGAGACCGCCGCCGCCTTGATGAACTGCGGGCGGTTGCCGATCACCGTGAGGACCCTCAGGACGGCAGCTCCGCGCGAATGCGCTCCTCGACCTGCCGCGCCAGACGCACGGACACCGGCCCGGGCGCCTCGAACTCGTGCTCGTCGACGGCCGAGACAGGCTGGACCTCGCGGGCGGTGGAGGCCAGGAACACCTCGTCGGCGGCGAACAGCGTCTCCATCGTGCACGCACGCTCCTGGGCGCCGGTGATGTCGATCACCAGCGCGCGGGTGATCGAGGCCAGGATGTGGTCCTCGAGCGGGGGCGTCCAGATCTGATCGCCGGAGACCCAGAAGACCGAGCTGGTCGGCGCCTCGAGCACGCGCCCGTGGGGCGTCACCAGCAGCGCCTCGTCGTAGCCGGCTTCGCGCGCCAGCCGGCTGGCCAGCATGTTGGCCGCATAGGAGAGCGACTTGACGCCGTCCAGGAGCCGCGTCGGCGAGTAGGTGACCGACATCACCCGGGCGTGGTCGGGAGCGGACGGAAGGGGCTCGGTGAGCATGATCCGCCGGCCTCCGCGCGTGCACATGATCCGCAGCGCCTCGTGGTCGGGGCCGGCGCCGGCGCGGGCGAGCAGCCGGTGGGCCTCCGCGCGTACCGCCTCGAGATCGACCGGGAGGCGAAGGTTGCGGGCCGAGCGCTCGAGCCGCGTCATGTGCTCCTCGAAGGCGAACGGAACCGTGTCATAGACACGCATCACCTCGAACACTCCGTCGCCGCGGACCAAGCCCTCGTCGGTCACCGGGATCATCGCCTCCCCGGCGGGCATGATCTCGCCGTCCAGCGAGGCGAGCGAGCTGGGTCCCGGGGCGGTCACGCCGCGGAGCCTACTGCGCCCACCCGCGTCCACACCTCGGCCAGGCGCACGATCGTCGCGGCCGCCGCAGCCATGTCGTTGACGGAGGCCCACTCACGAACGGAGTGAAACTCGTGCCCGCCGGTGAAGATGTTGGGCGTCGGAAGTCCCATCTCGCTCAGCCGCGACCCGTCGGTACCGCCGCGGATGGCCTGGCGGACCGGCTGCATCCCCTCGGCCCGGATCGCCTCCTCGGCGGCTTCCATGATGCCCGGGACGGCATCGATGTAGACGCGCATGTTGCGGTACTGGCGGTGTACGTCGAGTTCCAGCCCCGCCCGCGGCTCGCGCCGCACCACGGCCTCGGCGGTGCGCTTGAACAGCGCTACGTGCTCGGCCAGCTTGTCGTCGTCGAAATCGCGGACGATGGCCCGGATCTGGGCCTCGCCGACGGTGCCGCCCAGCTCGTAGACGTGGATGAAGCCGTCGCGGCCCGAAGTCGTCTCAGGGGTCAGCTCGGCGGGGAGCGCGGCCACGATCTGCGCCGCCAGCCGCAGCGCGTTGACGAGCTTGCCGGTGGCGAAGCCCGGATGGACCTCGATCCCGTGGACGGTCGCGATGATCTCGTCGGCTGAGAACGTCTCGTCCTGGAGCTCGCCGAGCTCGGAGCCATCCAGCGTGTAGGCGCACTGCGCCCCGAAGCGCTCGATGTCGAACAGGGTGGCGCCCTCGCCGATCTCCTCGTCAGGGGTGAAGGCCACTCGCACGGTCGGGTGCGGAAGCTCGGGATGGGCCGCCAGATGGGCCACCGCGGCCACGATCTCGGCCACCCCGGCCTTGTCGTCGGCCCCGAGCAGCGTGTCGCCACTGGAGGTGACGATGTCGTGGCCGACCTTCGCGCGTCAGCTCGGGCATCGAGGCTGGATCGAGCCGGGTCCCGTTGCGCGGCAGCTCCAGCACGCCGCCGGCGTAGGCGCGGTGCACGATCGGCTCGACACCGGCCCCGGGAGCGTCCGGCGATGTGTCCACGTGGGCGATCAGCCCGATTACCGGGAGCGAGGCGGTCCGAGCCGGGCAACGTCGCCGTCACGTAGCCGTTTTCGTCGAGCGCGGCGTCGCCGAGTCCGGCCTCGAGCAGCTCCGAGACCAGCAGGCGTGCGAGATCGAGCTGGCCCGGGGTGCTGGGGGAGCGCTCGCGGTCGCGGCGTGACTGCGTGTCGATGCGCACGTAACGCTGAAAGCGGCTCGAGCAGGTCGGGCGCCAGCTCGGCGGCGAGCGGGGAGGTGTAGCGATCGGAGGGCATGCACCCAGTATCCCAACCCCAAGATCACGGTAGAGGCTCGCCAAAGCGGGTATCAGAGGCGGTGTGGAGCTCCCGAGCCTCGACTGGTCGACCGCCAAGGTGAAGGACGGCACGCTGACCGTCGAGGTCACCGGTGAGCGCCCCAAGGGGTGGAAGAAGAGCTTTGACCGGACCGCCACGCTGCTGAGCCGGGGTGACTGGGACGACGTCGAGTGCAAGCGCGGGCGCGTCAGCGTCTCCGGCGTCGAGCCCGGGGACGAGGAGCGGCTGCGGGCCTTCCTCGAGGGAGTGATCGCGCAGTCGAACGCCGATCATCCTCCCGACGACGAAGGTGATGAAGACGACCACGACGAGACGCCGGACGCCGAGCAGCGCGACGAACGCGACGACGACCCCGACGCCGAGTTGACCGACCGCTTCCGCTCCTTCGCCGACTGAACCTGAGGCTTGCCGACTGATGCACGACGGCGCCGGCTGCGCCGCTCTGACTGCTCGCGGCCCGGCCTCACCCGCCGGCGACGGGGCCGTGGCTTCACCTACTCCGATGAGCACGGCCGGCGGATCGACGATCCCGAGGCGCTGATCCGCTTGCGGGCGCTGGCGATCCCACCGGCCTGGGAGGACGTGTGGATCTGCCCCGATCCGCTCGGTCATCTGCAGGCCACCGGCGTCGACGCCGCCGGGCGCAAGCAATACCTCTACCACCCGCGCTGGCGCGAGCTGCGCGACCGCCAGAAGTTCAACCACATGATCGACTTCGCCACGGCGCTGCCGCGGCTGCGCAAGCGGATACTGGCCGACCTCGAGGGGGTGCAGCTCGACGAGCGGCGCGTGCTGGCGTGCGCCGTGCGCCTGCTCGACGTCGGCCTGTTCCGGATCGGCAGCGAGCAGTACGCCAACGACGAGGGCGGGGTCGGGTTGGCCACGGTCGCCCGGGAGGACGTCCGGATCGAGGATCAAACGGTGGTCTTCGACTACCTGGCCAAGGGCGGGATCAGGCGCGTGCAGGCCGTGCGCGATCCGCTCTCCCAGGCGGTGGTGCGCCAGCTCAAGCGCCGCCGCTCGGGCGGCGATCAACTGCTGGCCTACCGCACCGGCCGGCGCTGGTGTGGCGTGCGCTCGGATCAGATCAGCAACTACCTCAAGGCGCAGATCGGCGACGATTACAGCGCCAAGGACTTCCGGACGTGGAACGCCACCGTGCTGGCGGCCGTGTCGCTGGCCGCCGACGGGGCCGACGCCGGCACCCAGCGGGCGCGCAAGCGGGCCATCGACGGGGCCGTGCGGGGGGTCGCCGAGGTGCTGGGCAACACGCCCGCGGTGGCGCGACGCTCCTACATCGACCCGCGGGTGTTCGACCGCTACCTGTCGGGTTGGACGATCGGCGGCGAGCTCGAGCGGATCGGCGCGCTGGAGGGGCCCGACGACCGCCGCCGCGCCCGGCTCGAACGCGCGGTCCTCGACCTGCTGCGCGACGAGCGCGGATCCCCGGCTGTGCAGCACATCCCGAGCGCCCGCGCCGCCTGACCGAACGGCTTTCCCCGCGCGAGCCGCGGCGAAAGCGCTCGAAAGTGGCGCGCGAACAGCGGACCGGGGGGCGTGCTGTGATAGAACGCAGGGGTCTGCGAACCAGGGAGGTCAGCGATGTCGCTGTCCCCGATCACCGGCAGTTACGCGGTGACCATCAGCTCGGACGAGCTGTTCAATCGGTGGCGCGCAAGGCGCGACCGCCGTGCCCGTGACGAGCTGATCGAGCGGTTTCTGCCGCTTGCGCGCAAGCTAGCGCGACGGTATGCCGGATCCAACGAGCCCTACGACGACCTCGTCCAGGTGGCCAGCCTCGGATTGGTCAAGGCGGTCGAGCGGTTCGACCCCAACCGGGGCTTCGCGTTCACGTCATTCGCGGTGCCGACGATCGTCGGCGAGCTCAAGCGGTACTTCCGCGATACAGCCTGGGCGTTGCACGTCGATCGCAGCGCCCAGGAGCGCGCCCGCAAGATCGCCGACGCGCAGCGGGAGATCAGCAGCCGGCGTGGTCGCTCACCCACTGTCGTCGAGCTGTCCGAGTATCTCGAGATGACCAGCGAGGAGGTCCTCGACGGCCTGCAGATCGGCGAGGCCTTCGACACGGTTTCGCTCGACGCCCCTCGGACCTTCGACGGCGACGGCCCCGCCAACCGGCTGGACGTGATCGGCGACCCGGACGACCGGCTGGAGCGGGTGGACGAGCAGGCGACGATCTTCGCCGCCGCCCAGCATCTCCCAGAGCGCGAGCGCCAGATCCTGTTCCTGCGCTTCAGCGAGGATCTGACCCAGACCGAGATCGCCGAACGGGTCGGGGTCTCCCAGATGCAGGTCTCGCGCCTATTGCGCCGATCGCTGCAACGGCTGCGCGAGCTGACCGACGATCAACCGCCGGCCACCAGCCCAGCCTAGTCGTCCTCCTTGATCTCCTGGTCGGCCTCCCCGGCGCGGTTGGCGCGGGGGTCGTCGGCCTCGTCCTCCAGCAGGTAAGCGTCCTCGAGCACCCGGCCGGCGGAGTGCATGTCCCCGTGGCTGGCGTTCTCCTCGAGGTCGTGCTCGGCGAGCTCGAAGCCCTCGGACTCACCCTCCCCGGCCTCGATCAGCGGCGCCGTCGCCGGGTCGATGGTCCCCAACTCATCGTCCTCGTCGTAGTGGACTCGCCCTCCGATCCCGGCCGCTTCGGCAGCCGCGGCCTCCTCCTGCTCACGCTCGTATTCCGACTCTGACATCTCGGACCTCCTTGTGGCTCGTCTCGGGAGCGTAGTCCCCCGCCTCCCGCTGCGCAGCTCGGCGGCCCGCATCGACAGCATGAAACCGACGAGATCAGTAGGCTCGTGCCCAGCGTGAACGGTCAATTCCGGGTAGAGGTGCGCAAGGAGGGTCGGGAGGCTCTGATCGCGGTCACAGGGGAGCTCGATCTGGCCTCGGCGCCGGAGCTCGAGCAGGTTCTGGAGCGGTTCTCCGACGAGCCCACCGAGCTGCTCGTGATCGACCTCCGGGGAGTGGACTTCATGGACTCGACCGGGCTCAGCATCATCGTCAAGGCGCACCAGCGCTTCGCCGAGAGCGGGCGGCGGGTCGGCCTCGTCAAGGGCTCCTCTCAGGTGCAGCGCCTCCTCGACCTGACCGGGGTGGCCGAACGGCTGCCCGTGGTCGACACTCCGGAAGAGCTCTTCGGCGAGGACTGATCCTGGGCAGGGAGATACCACTCGGGGAGCGCTTGCTCGAAGGACGCGGCCCCGAGTTCACGGAGCTGCTGGAGACGCTCGCCGAGGCGGTGACGATCCGCGACCCCAACGACAGGATCCTGTACGCCAACCGCGCGGCTCTGCGCCACCTCGGCTTCGACACGCTCCAGGACCTTCAGGCGACATCGCTGCACTCGATCATGGACCAGTACCTCGTGTTCGACGAGCACGGGCGCGAGCTGACGATGAACGATGTGCCGTCGGTCCGCGTGCTGCGCGGCCAGACCGCCGAGCCGTTGCTGATGAACACGATCAACCAGGTGACCGGCGAGGCGCGCTGGGAGCGTCTCAAGACCGCCGCCCTGCGCGACGCCAACGGTGAGCTGGCGGCGGCGGTGACGATCATCGAGGACCTCACAGCGGTCAAGACGGCCGAGGTCCATACCCGGATCCTGGCCAACTCCGGCCGCATCCTGGCCTCCACCCTGGATTACGAGCAGACGCTGCGCAACGTCGCCCAGGCCGCCGTCCCCGACCTCGCCGACTGGTGCATCGTCGAGCTGCTCGACGAGCGCGGCCGTCGCGAGCCCGTCGTGGTGACCCACCGCAACGAGGACAAGCTGGAGCTGGTGAGGGCGCTTCAGGCCTTCGAGCCGGAGCAGCTCGACCCGCAGAGCGCGGCCGGCCGCGTGTTCTACTCGGGCAAGCCCGAGCTGTTCTTCGAGATACCGGACGAGCAGCTCGTGCGAAGCGCCCGCAGCGAGGAGCACCTGCGCCTGATGCGCCAGCTCGAGCTGCGCTCGGCCGCGGTCGTACCGATGCGGGTACCGACGCGCATCATCGGGGTCATGACCTTCCTGATGGCCGAGTCACGCCGCCGGCTGACCCCGGACGACCTCGATCTCGCCGAGCAGCTGGGCCGTCGCGCCGCGGTGGCCGTCGAGAACTCGCGCCTTCACACCACGCTCGCCGGCGTGGCCCACACGCTGCAGAAGAGCCTGCTGCCCCACGAGCTCCCCGACATCCCCGGCTGGGAGATCGCGGCGCTGTACCGTCCGGCGGGGGCCGAGCAGAGGATCGAGGTCGGGGGCGACTTCTACGAGGTCTTCAATTCCGAATCGTCGTCGTTCGCATTGATCGGAGACGTCACCGGCCACGGCGTCACGGCCGCCACCCTCACTTCGATGATGCGCCACGGGGCCCGGTTCGCGAGCCGGCTGGAGCCGCAGCCGTCCGCGATCCTGCGCCGGCTCGACGACGAGCTGCGCCAGCGCGCCGACCCCGAGCTCTGTACCGCGCTGTGCGCCAGGATCGAGGATGGGGCCATGATCGTGGCTTCGGCCGGCCATCCGCCGGCGCTGATCGTCGACGCCGACGGCTCGGTCACCGAGTCACCCGAGCCGGGTCCGTTGCTCGGCGCCTTCGAGGACTCGCACTGGGAGCAGAGCACGGTATCCGTCGGTCCCGACCAGCTCGTCCTGCTCTACACCGACGGCGTCACCGAGACCTCCGGGGCGAGCGAGCGCTTCGGCTCGGAGCGCTTGCGCCGGCTGCTCTCCGAGCACGCCCGCGAGGCGCCGTCGGCGCTGCTGCGCAGCCTCGACGAGGCCCTGGTCGAGTTCCGCGGAGGGGCAGCCGAGGACGACGTGGCCGCGCTCGCCCTCCGCCCACGGCCCTGAGTCGGCTCTACTGCGGGCCGGCGGTCGGGCTCTACTGCGGGCGGCGGTCGATCACGACCACCCGGAGCAGCTCGCCGCCCTCGCCCGGCTGCACCGTGACCTCGTCGCTCAACAGCATCAGCGGAGACGGGCTGCGCCCCGGCGGCGGGGACCGCAGCTGCTCCCCGGTCCCGCTGCGAAACGGCCCCACGGTGAGCTCCAGGCGGCGCTCGTCGGCGGCCATGCGCGCGCCGATCCGCGTCCCGGCGGCGGCCGAAGCCGCGTGAGCGGCCAGAGTGTCGGTGACCAGGTAGACGTCGGAGAAGCGATCCAGCGAGAAGTGGGCGGTAGCGGCCAACGTCCGAGCCAGGCGCCCCAGCACTCCCGTCAGGAGCGTCACCGGCGACAGCGAGACCACCACCTCGCCGGGGGCCTCACGGCGCCAGCCACCGTCTGGCTCCGAAGGGCCGTCACCGTCCGGCAGCGTCCAGCCGTGGTCGCGCCCCGTGAAGTCGATCTGCACCTCGGTGCCGCCGTCGGGATCCGAGGTGAGCACGAGGTCATCGGCGAGCGCACGGATCACCGACACCCCGATCCCGTCTGCCCGCTCGCCGGACACGACAGCCGACGGCATCCCGACGCCGTAGTCGCGGACGGTGACGCGCAGGCGCTCGGGGTCGACGTAGAGCCGCACCCCCATCGGGCCGACCCCGCCCTCGTAGGCGTGCAGCACAACGTTGTTGCACGCTTCGCTGACTGCCGTCTTGAGGTCGTCGAGCAGCTCAGCGTCGATCGACAACGACTCAGCCACGCCCGACAGCATGCCGCGGACGATCGTCAGCGTCTGAGGACGGCTCTCGAGATCGAGCCGCACGGTGGGCAATTCCGTGGTCACATCGCTTGCACCAGTTGCCCGCCGTGTGACCCGGTCAAACGAGCACGCCGGCGCGCGCCTCAGCCCGGTTCGGATCCCGGCTCGGTGAGCTCGGACAGCCGAGCCAGCGCGCGGCGCAAAATCCGCGAAACCTGCATCTGCGAAACGCCGATCCGCTCGGAGATCTGCGTCTGAGTCATGTCCCTCACGAAGCGCAGCATCAGCACCTCGCGCTCGCGCGGGGGCAGCTCCCGAGCGGCGACACCGACGGTCACCCTCTCGTCGGCCAGCTGCAGGCCGGCGTCCTCGGCGCCAAACCGATCGGCGACCGTTCCGGTCTCGCCTTCCCCGTCGTCGTAGGGGGCATCCAGCGACGACGCGTGGTGGGCCCGTGAGGTCTCGAGCGCCTCGAGCACCTCTTCAATGCTCAACTCGAGGTACTCGGCCATCTCCTGGACCGTCGGTGAATGCCCGGTCCGAGAGCTCAGCGTCTGCTGGGCCTCCTCGACCTTGACCGCCTGCTCCTGGGCGCCGCGCGGCACGTGCACCGCCCATCCGAGATCCCGGAAGTAGCGCTTGAGCTCACCCAGGATCGTGGGCACCGCGAACGACGAAAAGGCCGTTCCGCGCTCGAGGTCATAGCGGTCGATCGCCTTCACCAGGCCCAGACTGGCGACCTGGAGGAGGTCCTCGAACGGCTCGCGCGCGCCGGTGTAGCGGCGGGCGAGCTTGCGGGCCAGAGGTAAGAAGCGACGGACCAGCTCCTCGCGGGCGCGAGGGTCGCGTCCTTGCTGCCAATCGACGAACAGCTCCTCGTTGGCGATCCTGGAGATGCCGGCAGAAACCGTGGTCGAGTCTCTCGTCACGTATGTGGCTGTAGCGTTCATCAAGTTCTTCATACCCCGTCGGCCGGGGTTCATGCAAGACCCGTCAGACCGTTCTCACGAATCTCTGAGATTCATCTTAGGAAACTCCCAGCTTTGGGGCTGACCATGTCCGACGTGGCGGAGCAAGACGAGCGCCTGCGGGTGCTGGTGGTCGACGACGAGCCGAGCATCGTCGACGTCGTCTCGATGGCGCTGCGCCACCACGGCTATGACGTGGCTGTGGCGGAGACCGGCGCCCAGGCGCTGACGGAGGTCCGCGACTGGCGGCCGCACGCGATCGTGCTCGACGTGATGCTCCCCGACATGGAGGGGTTCGAAGTCGCCCGCCGGCTGTCCGCGGGACGCGCCGGGGTTCCGATCCTGTTCCTGAGCGCGCGCGACAACACCGCCGACGTGGTTCGCGGGCTCACCACCGGCGGCGACGACTACGTCACCAAGCCGTTCAGCCTCGAGGAGCTGGTCGCCCGGCTTCGCAACATCCTGCGGCGCAGCGGCGCGTCCGCGCCCGCCTCGAGCCGCCTGGTGTTCGCCGACCTCGAGCTGGATGAGGACACCCGCGAGGTGCTCCGGGCCGGGCGCCCGATCGAGCTCACCGCCACCGAGTACCGGCTGCTGCGCTACCTGTTGCTCAACCCGCGGCGCGTTCTCACCCGGGCGCAACTGCTCGACCACGTGTGGAGCTACGACTTCGGCGGCGACGCCCGCGTGCTCGAGACCTACGTCAGCTACCTGCGCAAGAAGATCGACGCCGACGGACCGCCGCTGCTGCACACCGTGCGCGGGGTGGGCTACGCGCTGCGGCTTCCCCGCGAGTAGGGATGTCGCTGCGAGCACGCCTGCTGGCGGGAATGGTCGTGCTGGTCGCGGCAGGACTGGGCATCGCCGCCTTCGCCACCTATGAGGAACAGCGGTCGTTCCTGCGGACCCGAGTCGACCAGCAGGTCCTGTCCGCCGTGGGGCCGTTCAGTTCGCAGCTTCGCTTCGAGCAGGTGGGGGGCCGCGGCCGTCCACCGCTGCCGCCGAGCCGGCTGGCGCAGCTGCGGCGCTTCGGAGCCCCGAGGGCGGCGCTTCTGCCCCCCGGCACGTTCGGCGAGCTGCGCGGCCCCGGCGGCACAATCATCCGCCGGCGCACGTTCAGCTACGACGGCAAGGCCGGCCCCGCGCCGTCCCTCCCGGCCACGCTGCCGATCACCCGCCGCGGCGCCCCGGCGCACCTATTCACGGTCAGCGCCGCCTCCGGGGTGCGCTACCGGGCGGTGGCGGTGGCGCTCGGCAACGACGTCGCCATCGTCGCCGTGCCGCTGCGGGAGGTCGATCAGACGTTGCACCGGCTGCTGGTGGTCGAGGCGCTGGTTGGAGGCGGCGTGATTCTCGGGCTGGTCTTGCTCGGCTGGTTTGTCATCCGTATCGGGCTGAGACCGCTGGGCCGGATCGGACGCGTGGCCTCGGAGATCGCCGGCGGCGACCTCTCGCGACGAGTGACGCCCGCCGACCCTCGCACCGAGGTCGGGAGGCTGGGGCTGTCGCTCAACGAGATGCTGGCTCAGATCGAGCGGGCGTTCGGGGACCGCCGCGAAAGCGAGGACCGGCTGCGGCGGTTCCTCGCCGATGCCTCGCACGAGCTGCGCACACCGCTGGCGTCGATCCGCGGCTACGCCGAGCTGTTCCGGCTCGGCGCCACCGATGACCCCGAGACCCTGGCCCGCGCGATGGCCCGGATCGAGTCCGAGGCGGCGCGGATGGGAGTCCTGGTGGAGGATCTGCTGCTGCTGGCCCAGCTCGACCAGGCCCCGGAGGCCCAGCGCGTGCCGGTGAGCCTCTCAGAGCTCGTCGACCACGCCGCCGACGACGCGCGGGTGGTGGCGCCCGGCCGCGATATCAGCGTTGACGCCAAGGGCACGTTGACAGTGCTCGGAGATCCCGGCCAGCTGCGCCAGCTGCTGGCGAACCTGACCCGTAACGCCGTCCTGCACACGCCCCCGGACTCGCCGATCGAGCTGCGTCTACATGCCGACCCGGCGGGGAGGCGCGCCCTGCTCGAGGTGCGCGACCACGGGCCGGGCGTGCCCGAGGAGGCGCTGGACCGGATCTTCGACCGGTTCTGGCGGGCCGAGGGCGGCCGCGCCCGAGGCCGGGGCGGCGCGGGCTTGGGGCTCGCGATCGTGCGGGCGATCGTTGGCGCCCACGGAGGCATGGTTACCGCGGAGAACGCTCCCGGTGGCGGCGCTCTGTTCCGCGTGTCGCTGCCGCTTTCCGGCGATCAGGTGGGCTCTCAGGGAAATCTCAGCGTTCTCATACGTGACCCTCATCCCGAACCTGCACATTGAGCGCCGATGCTCAAGCGTGATCGCAGGCCCGTCGCTGCGCGGACGCGCCGTCCAGCCCCTGGGCGGCGCCGCTCGCCGCGAGCGACGTGGCACCTGGTACTCCTGGCCGTGGTCGGGGCGGCCCTGATCGCGGGTGGGGTGCTCGAGCTCGGCACCCCGACCAGCTCCGCCCGGACGTCGCGGGAGGTGGTGACCGCCGAGAACGGGGTCGTGCAGTCGACGGTGTCCGGCACCGGCAACGTCGAGCCGGCCACCGACGTGGTGGCGAACTTCAAGACCAGCGGGACGCTCGAGCAGGTGTACGTACATGAGGGTCAGCACGTGGACGAAGGCCAGCTTCTGGCGAAGCTCGACCCCAGCTCGGCCCAGCTCACGGTCGACCAGGCTGACCTCAACCTGACCGCCGCCGAGGACCAGCTGACGAGCGTCGAGGATGGCACCTCCTCCTCCTCGTCGTCTGGCACGTCGGGCTCGTCGGGCTCGTCGGGCTCGACCAACGCCAGCACGGCGGTGAACGCCACCAGCGCCCAGTTCGTCTCGGACACGACGGCGGCAACGGCTGCGACGTCGACGACGGCAACGACCCCATCGACCACCACCACCAGCGCGAGCAGCACCACCCCTACCAGGCCCAAGCCCAAGCCCACGACGACGACCACCACAACGACGACCACCACGACCACGACTCCCTCGCGGACCACCGGCGGGGGCAGGAGCGGATCTTCTGCGACCGGGAGCTCCGGGAGCGGATCCACGACGCGATCGGGCTCGGGGAGCTCCGGCGCCACGACCACCAGCACCACCCCGTCGCCCGCGAGCATCGCCTCGGCCCAGGCCTCGGTCGACAGCGCCGAGGCCACCCTCCACAACGCGCAGCAGGCGCTCGACGAGACGCGGCTCTATGCCCCGGCCGGCGGCACCATCGCCTCGCTGGAGAGCGTCTCCCCCGGCGATGCGATCTCCGCCGGCACCACGGGCTCGGCCAGCTCCGGGTCGGGCTCGGGCAGCTCCGGGTCCTCGGGAAGCTCCGGCTCCAGCTCGGCGGGCAGTCTCGGGGGGTCCGGCACCGGCAGCTCTGGGTCGAGCGGGTCATCGGGCTCGAGCGGATCGTCGAGCTCCAGCGGCTCCGGCTTCGCGGAGATCATCGATACGGGGCACCTGACGATGACGGTGGCCTTCAGCGAGTCCGACATCAGCAAGATCAAGGTGGGCCAGTCGGCGACGGTGTCGCTGGATGCGCTCAGCGGCGTCGAGCTGGCCGGGCATGTCAGCTCGATCTCCCCGCTGGGCACCACGAGCAGCAGCGTGGTCAGCTACACCGCGACGATCACCCTGGACCAGAACGACAGGCAGGTGAGGCCCGGGATGAGCGCCTCGGCCGCGGTGATCACCGGCCAGGCATCCGGGGTGACGCTACCCAACAGCGCTGTCACCGGCACCGGCTCGGTCACCACCGTCCAGCGGCTCAAGAACGGCAACACCGTGGCCACGCCGGTCGTCGTGGGCTTGAAGGGTGACAGCCGTACCCAGATCGTCAGCGGCCTGCCGGCCGGGGCGCAGGTCGTGGTGACCACGACGCTGCCGGCGCTGGGCTCGAGCACCGCGTCGTCCGCGACCGGCGCCGGCGGCACGCTCGGCACCCGCCTCGGGGGGGGCGGCTTCGGCGGCGGTGGCGGCTTCGGCGGAGGCGCGGCCCGCTTCGGGGGCGGGCTTCGGCGGCGGTGGGGCTTCGGCGGCGGGGGCGGAGGCGGCGGCTGATGCCACGCGGGCCCGTGATCGCGCTCCGAGACGTACGTAAGACCTACCGCATCGGCCAGATCTCGGTGCACGCCCTGCGCGGCATCACGCTGGAGGTGCAGCGCGGCGAGTACGTCGCGATCATGGGCAGCTCGGGCAGCGGCAAGAGCACGCTGATGAACATCCTCGGCTGCCTGGACACGCCCACCAGCGGCCGCTATCGCCTGGGCGGACTTGACGTCCGCACCGCCGATGAGGACGAGCTCGCCGACCTGCGCAACCGCGAGATCGGGTTCGTGTTCCAGAGCTTCAACCTGATCCCGCGCACACGCGCGCTGGCCAACGTCGAGCTACCCCTGTCCTACGCCGGCCTGCACCGCGCCGACCGCCGGCGCCGCGCCCTGCAGGCGCTGCACGACGTCGGCCTGTCTGACCGCGTCGACCATCTCCCGTCCGAGCTCTCCGGGGGCCAGCAGCAGCGGGTGGCGATCGCCCGCGCGCTGGTCACCAACCCCTCGATCCTGCTCGCCGACGAGCCGACCGGCAATCTCGACACCGTTTCCACGCAGGAGGTGCTGGCGATCCTCGAGCGCCTCAGCGACGAGGGCCGGACGATCATCCTGATCACGCACGAGCGGGAGGTCGCGGCGCATGCCGACCGCACGATCACGCTGAGCGACGGGCTGGTCGTGTCCGACGAGCAGACCCTGATCGCGGAGCCCGCACCGTGATCGAGACCGTCCGCGTCGCCTTCGCGGGCCTCGTGGCCAACAAGCTGCGCTCGGCGCTCACCATCCTCGGGCTGACGATCGGGGTGGGCTCGGTGATCGTGCTGGTCGCGGTCGGAACCGGCTCCTCGAGTGCGGTCGAGAAGCAGATCGAATCGCTGGGCTCCAATGTCCTGCTGGTCAGCTCCGGGCCGACGCTCGGCGGCCTGCGCGCCGCCCGAACCGCCACCACCGCGCTGACCGTGGCCGACGCTGACGCGCTCGTGAACAGGTTCACCGCGCCCGACGTGGCGAGCGCCTCCCCGGTGGTCAACGCCAATGGCGTCACGCTCACCTACAACGGCACCACCTACTCGCCCAGCTCCTTCGTCGGCACCACGCCGAGCTACCGCACCGCGCGCGACTACACGATGCAGAGCGGTTCGTGGTTCACGGCGGCGCAAGAGCGCCAGCACGCCCGCGTGCTGGTCGTGGGTCCGACGGTCGTGACCGATCTCTTCTCCGGCCAGAGCCCGGTGGGCCAGACGATCCAGGTCAACGGAACCAACTTCGAGGTCATCGGCGTCACCGCGTCCAAGGGCTCCAACGGCGCCACCGACCAGGATGACGTGGCGATGGCGCCGCTCACCGCGGTGCAGGACACGCTGACCGGTTACGGGAGCATCAGCTCGATCACCGTCCAGGCCAAGTCCAAGGATCAGCTCGCCGCCGCGCAGACCGAGGTCACCGACATCCTGAATCAGCTCGACCCGCCGAGCGCCTCGTCGGGCACCAGCAGCTTCAACGTGATCAACCAGGGCTCGATCCTGCAGGCCTCGAACTCGACCAGCGGCGTGTTCACGACGCTGCTCGGAGAGGTCGCGGCGATCTCGCTGCTGGTCGGCGGGATCGGCGTGATGAACATCATGCTCGTATCGGTCACCGAGCGGACGCGCGAGATCGGGATCCGCAAGGCGGTCGGCGCCCGGCGAAGCGACATCCTGATCCAGTTCCTCGTGGAGGCCGTTCTGGTGTCCCTGTTCGGAGGGATCGCGGGAGTCATCGCCGGAGTCGTGGGCAGCCAGTTCACGATCGCCGGCGTGCACCCCGTGATCGCCCCTTACTCGGTGGGGCTGGCGTTCGGGGCCGCCCTGATCACGGGACTGTTCTTCGGCACCTATCCCGCCGGCCGCGCGGCCTCGCTGCGCCCGATTGAGGCGCTCCGGTTCGAATGAGCCCGATCCCGCCCCGCCGCCAACCAGATCCTGAGGAGACGATGAACACTCTCACCTACGACCGCCGCGACGAGGGCGGCTGGGACCCCTACGACGAAGGCGACACGCGTGAGGACCAGATGCCCGGCCGTCCACGCCGGCGCTATGCCACGCGGGCCAGCGCGGCGCTGGCGGCGGTGGTCATGGTCGCGGTCGGCTTCTACGCCGGGGTCCGGGTCGAGAAGAGCAAGGTCGGCTCGAGCTCCGGCACGGGCGGCTCGGCGCTGGCCTCGGCGTTCGCGGCACGCGCGCGGGCGCTCGCCGGCACCGGCTCGGCAGCCGGGGGCTCGGCATCGGGCGCGTCCGGGGCTTCCGGGGCTTCCGGCGCATCCGGGGCTTCCGGCGCGTCCGGGACTTCTGGGGCTTCTGGGGCAGGCGGCGGCCGCCTGGGCCTGCTGTTCGGGGGCGGCGGTGGCGGCGGCGGGACGCCGTCGTTCGGGAGTGTGAGCAGCGTCAACGGCCGGACCCTGTACCTGACCGAAGCCTCCGGTGACACCGTCAAGGTCAGGCTCGCCTCCTCGACCAAGATCTCCAAGAGCCTGTCGGTCTCGCGGCATTCGATCCGTCCCGGCGACACCGTCGTGATCCAGGGGGTCAAGAACTCCAGCGGCACGGTCGTAGCCGCGTCCGTGAGCGATTCCGGATCGTCAGGACGCAGCACAACCGGCTCGTCGAGCGGATCGACCGGCTCATCCAGTGGCGCGAGCTCCGGAGTCGGCTCGCTGTTCACGCCCGGCGGCTGACGCCCGCCGCCACCTGAAAGGAAAGGACCCATCCAATGAACCTGAGAGCAACAGCAGTCCACCGCGGGTCGTTCGCCCTGGGCGCGGTTATCGCCGCGCTGGTGATCGTGGCCTGCGGGAGCAGCTCGTCGACCTCGTCGACGGCCGCCGCCGGCAAGTCCTCGGCGGCATCGACCGGGCGCGGGCGCTTCGGCAACCCGGCCCAGCGGGCCAAGCTGGTCGCCTGCCTCAAGCAGCACGGCGTGACGCTGCCAGCGCGGCCGGCCGGCGGCGGGCCGCCGGCCGGCTCGGGCTCGGGCGCCCCGCCCGCGGGCGGCTTCGGCTCCGGCCGCCGGCCCGGCTTCTTCGGCGGCGGCGGCCGTGCCGGTGCCAACCCGAAGTTCCGGGCAGCGTTGCAGGCCTGCGGCGCCAACTTCGGCGGACGTTTCAACGCCGCCGCGCGCAAGGCGCAGATCACCAAGTTCGTGACCTGCGTCAACCAGCACGGCTACAAGCTCCCCGCGCCGAACTTCTCCGGCAAGGGATCCGTGTTCCCGGCCAAGATCGAATCCAACGTGAACTTCCAGAAGGCCAGTCGCGCGTGCGCCAGCGTGTTGCGGCCTGCGGGCGGACCGGGGGGATCGGGTGCGGGCGCCGGCGCAGGCGGGGCACCACCCCCCAGCGCCTGATCGGGCCTCTCACCTCAATCTGACCCCTGACCCCTGAGCCCTGACTCCCGAGTCCCTCGGCCCCTGAGCCCCTGAGCCCGGGCGGGAGGCGCGCGTTAGCCTGGCGGCGCGTGCGCCTCCCCCGTCTTCGCCCCGATCTCTCACCGCTGCGCGACAGCCGCGACCTGCGGCTGATCGTGATCGGTGACCTCGTCTCGAACCTCGGTTCTCAGGCGACGCTGGTCGCGCTCCCGTATCAGGTCTACATCGAGACCCGCTCGGCGTTCCTGGTCGGACTGCTCGGCGCCGTGGAGCTGGCGCCGCTGGTAGCGATGGCGCTGATCGGCGGCGCCGTCGCCGACCGAATGGATCGCCGCCGCCTGCTGCTGGCGGCCCAGATCGGCCTGGTGCTGAGCGCGGGCGGTCTGGCCGTGTCCGCCGCCGTCGGGGATCCGCCAGTGGCGCTTCTGTACGTGCTGGGCGGGCTGTTGGCGGGATTCAACGCGCTGCAGAACGTGGGCTTCTCGGCGATCCTCCCCAACGTCATCGACCGCGAGCGGCTCCCGCAGGCGCTCGGCCTCCTGTATGGGTTGGGCACGCTGACGATGGTCCTCGGGCCGGGACTCGGCGGGGTGTTGATCGGCACGGTCGGCGTCAAGGCGGCCTACGCGGTGGACGCGCTGAGCTGTTTCGCGATGGTGTTCGCACTGCTGCCGCTCGCGTCCCAGCCGCCCGACGCCGCTGCTCACCACGAGAACCTCATCCGGTCGATCGCCGACGGGCTGCGCTACGTGCGTAGCAACCGGGCGCTGGTCGGATCGTTCGCCATCGATCTGGTGGCGATGACGTTCGGGATGCCGCGGGCACTGTTCGCGGTGCTCGCGGTCAGCGTGTTCCACGCGGGCGCCGGCGGCACCGGCGTGCTGTTCGCCGCCGTCTCGGCGGGCGCGACAGTGGCAGCGCTACTCAGTGGTTGGCTGGCGCACGCCCGGCGGCTGGGGCGGATCGTGATCTGGGCAGTGGTCGTGTGGGGCGCCGCGGTGGCCGCCGCGGGGACGATGGACTCGCTGTGGCCGGCGGCGGCGCTGCTGGTGATCGCCGGCGCGGCCGACTCCGTCAGCGCGGTGTGCCGCTCGACGATCAACCAGACCGTGACCCCCGACCGCATGCGGGGGCGCATGTCGGCGGCGTTCTCGATGGTCGTCACCGGCGGCCCCCGGCTGGGCGACATCGAGTCCGGAAGCGTGGCGGGCGCCGCGGGTGTGCGCTTCTCGTTCGTGTCCGGCGGGCTTGCGTGCGTGCTCGGGGTCGGCCTCGTCGTCGCCGCGTTCCCGGCGCTGGCCCGCTACGACTCGCACGACTGGCTGACCGCACCGGACGCACATGCCGGCGGCGACGCAGCGGCGGTCCCGGCCAGAGCCCCCTCAAACACCCTGTAGAGGCTTGCTACACAGTGTGTATGCCTGCGCACCGGCGACCTTCCGGGCGGCACGGTGACGAGCCTGGCTATTTCACCAACGGCTCGGTCATGCGCCGGGTCCAGCGTGAGCGCGCGGTGGCGCTGGCCGGGCCCCGAGCGCTGCTGATGCAGGCCGCGCACCCGCTGGCGGTCGCGGGACTGCTGGCGCATTCAAGCGCGCTGGACGACCCCTACGTCCGGCTCGCCCGGACCGCGGAGATCATGAACACGATCACGTTCGGGACGCGAGCCGAGGCCGACCGGGCCACCCGGCGCGTGCGCGCCATGCACGGCGCGGTCCGCGGCCGTCTGCCCGAGACGGTCGGACGGTACCGGGCGGGAACCCCGTACCGAGCCGACGATCCCGAGCTGCTGATGTGGATCCTGTACTCGCTGGTCGACTCGAGCATCGTCGTCTACACCGCCTACGTCGGCCGCCTCAGTAATACCGAGCGGGAATCGCTGTGGACCGACTACCGCCTGGTGGGGGAGCTGTTCGGGCTGCGGCCCGGTCAGATGCCCGCCGACTACGGCGAGCTGCAGGAGTACGGGCGCAAGATGCTCGACTCAGACGCGCTCGTGGTCGGCGAGTGGGCGCGGCGCCGCGCGCGGGAGATCGTCCTCGAGCCGCCCGTGCCCAACAGGGCGAGGCCGCTCGTGGAGACCGTCAACTTCATCACGATCGCGCTGCTGCCCGACCGCATCCGCTCCCAGTACGGGTTCCTGCCGCTGCCGCCGGCGGCCGTCCGCAAGGCGCTGGTCCGAGCCGGAGCCACCTATGTGCGCCACGGCGTGCTGCCGCTGCTCCCGGCCAACCTGCGCCAGGTGCCGGCGGCACGACGAGCCGCCTGACCGAGGGCTGCATCAGCGTACGAGGTCTCTGCACGCGCTCGGTTGCGGCGGCCAGGCCCGGATAGCCTGCACGGGGTGACACGGGTTGCAGTGCTCGGCCACGTCGAATGGGTCGACTTCGTGGGCGTGGACCGGTATCCGGCGCGCGGCGAGGTGGTGGACGCACGGCGTGATTCGGTCGGCGCGGGCGGCGGCGGGGCCGTGGCCGCCGCGGTGCTGGCGGACCACGGGGCGGAGGTCGACTTCTTCTGCGCTCTGGGTCGCGACGCCAACGGCGAGGCGGCCGCCGCCGAGCTGCGCGCGCGCGGCGTCGGAATGCAGGTGGCGTGGCGCGACCAGCCCACGCGGCGTGTGGTCACGCTGCTCGAGCGGGGCGGGGAGCGCACGATCGTCACGATCGGGGAGCGGCTGGCACCCGCCGGGGAGGACGAGCTCGACTGGGACCGGCTGGCCGGCGCGAGTGGCGTGTACGTCACCGCCGGCGATGCCGGTGCCGTCCGCCGCGCGCGCCAAGCCGGAGTGCTCGTGGCCACCCCGCGGGCCCGCGACGGGCTGGCGGCCGGGGACTCGGCAGTCGACGCGCTCGTGTTCAGCGCGGGCGACGGCGACGAGTGCCGCTGGGCGCAGGAGATGGAGGCCCGCACGGGCTTGATGGTGGCCACCGAGTCCTCGCGGGGAGGCCGATGGTGGGGCTCGTCCGAGGGCCGGTGGGCGGCGGCGGAGCTGTCCGGTGCGCCGTGTGACGACTACGGATGCGGTGACTCGTTCGCCGCCGGCTTCATGTACGGACTCGCCCAGGACCAGCCGGTGGCAGAGGCGGCGCGGATCGGGGCCGAGTGGGGCGCGCGGGCGCTGACGGTCTTCGGGGCTCCGTGACGGCTCCGACATGCCCGACGAGGCGGAGCGCCCCGACTTTGACGTTCGCTCGGCCGGCTAACGCCGTGGCGTTGGCGCGAGCACCGGCGTCTACTGCCTGCTTGAGAAAGCGTGGGTGATCGCGGCTCAGACCGTCGAGGACGTCCGTGAACCGGGGCTGTGCAACCTCATTCCCATATGCGATGCATGAGGTTGCACGGTGCGGCTGAGAAGGGAGCCGGGCGACGGTTCAGACGTTCGTCGCGGTCGCCGAAACGGAGCTGTGCGTCCTCATGCAGCGTCTGTGTGCATGAGGACGCACACCCCGGGGTCAGGGACCTCGTTCAGGGACCTCGTGAGCCGTCTGCGACCCACCCACTCTGCTTTCCCAAGCTTGTCGTGGACGTCGCGCACCTGCGCGGACGCTACGTATGCGCCGGGGCCGCCTGGGTCGGCCCGTCAAGCATGTCAGGCCTCCGGGGTCCTCGGTGCGTAGCGGTGGTGGAGCATCAGCGCGTTACCGTCGGGATCGGAGAAGAACGCCATGTGGCACACGCCGGTGTCGAACGTCTCCCCCGTGAACTGCACCCCCGCCTGTTCCAGCGTGGCCCGAGCGGCCGCCACATCGTCGACGTGCAGAGCGATCGGGTTGGGCGAGACGCGGTGCTTCATGCCCATCTTCTCGGGGCAGATCACGCTGAGGGTGAGGTTGCCGGTCTCGAACTCGGCGAACCCGCGATCGGGCCGAAAGGCCGAGCGGACCAGCCCGAGGGTGCCGCTGTAGAAGGTGGACGCCGTCTCGACATCGTGCGCCGGTATGGACACGAAGTCGACGCCGGTGACGAGCTGTTGGTCGACTGCCATGCTGTCTCCTGGGTGGTCGGTGGAGGTCCTGGCCCACCCTACAGCCGGGCCGCCAGGTCTTATTCCGTCCGGCGCGTGGGCGAACATGTGTTCGTGTCAAGCGGGCCGTCGATCCTCCACGCCGATCTCGACGCTTTCTATGCTTCGGTTGAGCAGCGCGACGACCCAGCGCTGCGGGGACGGCCGGTGATCGTGGGAGGCGGGGTGGTGCTGGCCGCCAGCTACGAGGCCAAGGCGTGCGGGGTACGGACGGCGATGGGGGGCGCCCGGGCGCGGGCGCTGTGCCCGGGTGCCGCGATCGTGGCGCCGCGAATGTCGGCGTATTCGGAGGCCAGCAAGGCGGTGTTCGCCGTGTTCGAGAGAACGTCGCCGCTGGTGGAGGCGCTGTCGATCGACGAGGCGTTTCTCGACGTGCGAGGGTTGGAGCGGATCTCCGGGACGCCGCGGGAGATCGCCGTGCAGCTGCGCCGCGCGGTCCGCGAGGAGGTCGGGCTTGCCATCACGGTCGGCCTGGCCAGCACCAAGTTCCTGGCCAAGGTGGCCAGCGGGGTGGCCAAGCCCGACGGTCTGCTCGTGGTCCCGCTGGGCAGTGAGCTGGCGTTCCTGCATCCGCTCCCTGTCGAGCGTCTTTGGGGGGTGGGCAAGGTGACGGCGGCGCGACTGCACGCGCGCGGACTGAGGACCGTCGCGCAGGTCGCCCGATTGGATGAGGAGCAGCTGATGGCGATGCTGGGCCGGGCCGCCGGCCGTCAACTGCACGCGCTGGCCCACAACCGGGACCCGCGGCGGGTGCGCGCGCGCCAGCGCCGGCGCTCGATCGGCGCTCAGCGGGCGCTGGGACGGCGCGCCCGAGCCCCCGGGGAGCTCGAGGCCGCCCTGATCGCGCTGGTGGAACGCGTGGCGCGCCGCCTGCGCGCGGCGCGACGGGCGTGCCGCACGGTCGTGCTGCGGTTGCGTTTCGACGACTTCTCGCGAGCCACGCGGTCGCACACGATCGCGGAGGCGACGGCGCGGACCGCCACGCTGCTGAAGATCGCCCGCGGGCTGCTGGCTGCCTCCGGTGCGCTGATCGCCCGGCGGGGGCTGACGCTGATCGGCGTGGCGCTGACCAACCTTTGCGACCAGAACGCAATCCAGCTCGCCTTGCCCTTCGACCGCACGGCGGCGCTCGACAGCACGCTCGATCAGCTGCGCGAGCGCTTCGGCTCGGGCGCCATCGCGCGAGGTGCACTGGTCGGCCGCGACGAGGGACCATGGGTACCGCTGCTTCCCGACTGAGCCGTGTAGCGGCGCGGACCCGAGCCACGGCCGACCCCGCGCTGGTGGTGCTGCGAGCGCGCGGACCGAGCTACGCCGCGCCGGCCAAGCTACGCGGGCTCGCCCACGTCACGCTCCAGCGACGCGCCCGCGACGGGCGCGCCGTGCTGGATCACCAGCCAGACGGCGTCTCGGCGGCTGAGCAGCTCGGGCTGGGCCAGCGGGTCGCCGTCGAAGATCACAAGGTCGGCGAGCCGGCCGGGCTCGACGGTGCCCACGTGCTGATCGAGGCCGAGAGCGTAGGCGGCGCCGGAGGTGGCGGCCGTCAGCGACTCCGCGGCGGTAAGACCGTGGTCGATCATGCGACGGATCTCGATCGCCAGATTCCAGAACGGATGCCAGTCGTGACCGGCGGCGATCCGGACTCCGGCGGCCCGGGCCGCACGCAGGGTCAGGTCGGCCTGTTCGAGGTTGTAATGGGCCAGCTCCACCAGCAGCGGAGACCAGGTCGCCGGCGGTGGCGGCTCGGGCGCCCACGTCGGCGGGGTTTCCTCGCCCACGCCCGCCACGCCGTAGAAGCACGACAGGGTCGGGACCAGCACCTGTCCGTCGGCGGCCATCCGCTCCAGAAGATCCGGGCGCTGGCACAGGTACATCCCGTGCTCGATCGTGTCTATGCCCTCCTCGATCGCGATCGCCGTGCCGGCAATGCCCTCGGCGTGCGCGGCCACGCGGTAGCCCTGGCGGTGAGACTCCTCGACCAGGGTCGCTATTTCCTCACGGGTCAGCTGGGCGGGATCGGGATCCTCGAGCTCGACGCTGCGGGCGCCGGTGGTCATCACCTTGATGAAGTCGGCGCCTCGGCGCAGCTGCTCGCGGACCGCGCGGCGGATGTCATCGGCTCCGTCGGCCTCGCGATACATGCCGTCGAAGAAGCGACCGCCCGGAGCGGTGGCGGACACGATCCGGCCGCACGCCAGCAGCCGGGGCCCCCGGAACGCCCCGTAGCGCATGCCCTGGCGCGCGTCGAACACGAGGTCGCCGTAGGAGCCGACGTCGCGCACGGTGGTCACGCCGCGGCGGAGCGTCTCGCGCAGGTCGGCGGCCAGGAAGTGGGCATCGCTGCCCGGCAGCAGCATCTCGGCGCCTGGATCCGGGATCGGACGGTCGACCTTGACATGCGCGTGGGCGTCGATCAGTCCCGGCAGCAACGTGCGGCCAGCGAGCTCGATCACGGCCGCGCCGTCCGGCACGCCATCCCCGGCGCTCGCGACCGCGGCGATGCGACCGTCCTGGACAAGGACCGCGGCCCCCTCTCGAACCGGTCCCCCGGTGCCGTCGAACAGGCGGCCGCCGGTCAGCCACAGGCGCCCGGGGCCGGCCGGCGGATCGGCGAGCAGAGCGGGCAGGCGGGCGGGCACCGGCGCACTGTAGCGCCGACGTGCCGTGGCGCCCCAGCGCGACGCGATCAGCGCGCCGCTCGTGGGCCGCGGATCAAAGCTCGGACAGCCGCCGGCGCAGGAACGCGCGCTCAGGCTCGCCGGGCGCCAGCTCCAGGGCACGGCGGTAAGCCTCGATCGCCTCCCGCGGACGGCCCAGGCGCCGCAGCAACTCGGCGCGCGTGGAGTGCAGGTAGCGGTAGCCGTCGAGGTCCAGTCCATCGACGATCGCCAGTGCCCGTTGTGGATGCCCGCTCTCGGCCACCGCCACCGCGCGGTTGAGGGCGATCACGGGCGAGCCGGTGATGCGTACCAGATCGTCGTACAGCGAGACGATTGCCGGCCACCGCAGCGGCTGCTCGGCTTGAAGGGAGGCGATCGCCGCCTGCAGCACATACGGGCCCCGGCCCCGCAGGGCCACCGCGCGGTCCAGCGCCGACCGGCCGGCAACGATCTGCGCGGCGTTCCACAGCGAGCGATCCTGATCGGCCAGCAGCACCAGCTCGCCCGAGGGGGTGAAGCGGGCACGTCGTCGCGAGTCGTGCAGGAGCATCAGCGCCAGCAGCCCGTGGACCTCTGACTCGTCGGGCATCAGCTCGGCCAGCAGCAGGCCCAGGCGGATAGCCTCGGCGGCCAGGTCGACCCGGCCCCCGTAGCCTTCGTTGAAGATCAGGTAGACGATCGCCAACACAGCGGTCAGCCGCTCCGTCAGCAGGTGCTGGGGCGGGACGCTGAACGGAATGCCCGCCAGTCGGATCTTTGACTTCGCCCGGGACAGGCGGCGCTTCATCGCCTCCGGCGAGACGATGAACGCGCGCGCGATCTGCTCGGTGTCCAGGCCGCCGAGTGCTCTCAGCGTCAAGGCCACCTGGGCTTCGGTGCCGAGCGCCGGGTGGCAGCAGGTGAACAGCAGCTCTAGGCGCTCGTCGCCGAGCTGATCCGGATCTGGCATGGGATCCTCCACGGCCTCGGGAACGTCGAGCAGGCGGGTCTTGGCGGCCAGCGTGCGCTGGCGGCGGATCCGATCG
This sequence comes from uncultured Solirubrobacterales bacterium, assembly GCA_963799995.1. Lineage (GTDB taxonomy): Bacteria > Actinomycetota > Thermoleophilia > Solirubrobacterales > Solirubrobacteraceae > Palsa-465. The sequence continues at coordinate 436,405 of CAWCZI010000007.1, forward strand.
ATCGCGTGGTGGCGGCCCGTCGTGACCAGCCAGGCGCCCGGGTTGTCCGGAAGTCCCTGGCGCGGCCATCGCTCGGCGGCGGTCGCGAACGCTTCCTGAGCGGCCTCCTCGGCGAGGTCGAAGTCGCCGAGGAAGCCGATCAGGGAGGCGAGGACACGGCCCCACTGCTCCCGGAAGACCCGGTCGATCAGGGCCCGTGCCCCGATTCAGCGGCTCGCGTCCGTTGGGGCCATCAAGCGTCGACCAGGGGACGTATCTCGACCGAGCCGCCGAGTCGGACCGCCGGGATCCGGCCGGCTACTGCCAGAGCGGCGTCGACGTTCTCGAGATCGAACAGGTAGTAACCGCCGAACACCTCTTTCGTGTCCGCGAACGGGCCATCGGTGGTCAGCATCTGACCGTCCTGCATACGCAGCGTGGTCGCCGTCTCGGGAGGGTGCAGCTGGCCGCTGCCGAGGTATCCCGGCTGGTCGCGCAGGGCGACGTACTCGCCGTAGACCTGCTGGCGCTCGGGCTCCGGGAGATCGTGCGAGCCGGGCTCGGAGTAGATGAGCAGCGCGTACTTCATGGTGGTCCTCCTCGTGGTTGGGTGGCTGTCACCCCAATGACGAACGGGCCACGCCGGAGGGGACGCGGTCAGTCACGGCAACGCCATCCGCGGAGGCTACCTCCGTGCGCTCGAGCGGGTGCGTGGCTTCGCGGCACGCCGCGCCGGCGTCTGGACGGCGGCTGCCTCGGGGGACTCGAACAGCATCAGCACGACCGAGGCCTCGCGCGGAGCACTCCCGTCGGCGACGGTGAGGCGCTCGCGGCTCTCGGCCTCGATCTGGACGATCCGCTCGGTGAGGCTGTCGAGCTCGCGAGCGAGCTCCTGCCACCCCTGCTCATCGACGTGCAGCGGGCTGCGGGTCAGATGCGCCTCCGGAGCGTCAAAGCCGCCGACCGCCGCGGCCGAGCTCACCGAGGAGCCGACCTGGTTGAGCATGCTGCCGATCGTCGCCTGCTTTACCAGCGCAGGCACCGATGCCCACGCCTGATTGGTGATGCGGGGCCGGCTGGTGGCGGTGTAGTAATGCTCCACAGCTCCGCGCCTCGGGACCCGGCGCACCAGCTTGACGAACCCGAGCGCGGTCAGACGCCGCACGTGATAGCTGACCACCCCGAGCGGGGCGTCGAGCTCGAGGGCGAGCTCGCTCGGGCTCGCGGTCCGTCCCTCGAGCAAACCGAGGATGCGTGTGCGCAACGGATGGGCGAGGGCCTTGGCCACCGTCGGATCGGTGATGTCTCGGTAGGGCTTCATCTGGGCTCCTTTGGGCGGCGCTTCATGCGCCGCCGACCTCGGGTGCCGTTGGTCGCCGTAGATCCTGGCTTCCGTACGGTTGTGTGCACCCCGCCCGGTGCGGAGGCGGGCAAAGACTAGAGGATTGATGGTCAGACCATAAATCCCGGGGCGGCGGCTCCACGTGGCCGCCTCCGGGCCCCAGCTGCGATCATCCGAAGGCACAGATGCCGGCCCGAGTCACGTCCGACCTGCTGCTCGTGGGCAGCCTTCCCACGGACAGCACCGACGCCGCGCTGCGCAACGGCGCAGAGCTGTTCGGAGACCTCGTGTTCGCCCTGCCCGACGGCGAGACGGGGGCACGGGCGGCGTGGGTGGGCTTCGAGCGCGAACGGCTGGTTCGGCCGCATCCGGACGTGGAGACCGTGCAGGCGACGGAGTCACCGACCGGCATCCCCCGCCACGCCTACGAGACCCCGGTGTTCCGGATCCGGCCCGGAGTGAGCGAGCTGCACTGGGACACGTGGCCCCGGATCGACGACGCGATCGACTCCTACCGCCGCTTTCGCGAGCTGCGCGACCAGGGCGTGATCCCCGCCGGCGTGCGCTTCCAGGTCGGACTGCCGTTCCCGGCCAGCGCCCTGAACGGGTTCAAAGCCGACTTCGCCGGTGACTACCCGGTCGCCAACCGGGGCTTCGAGGAGCTGGTGGCGCGCGAACTGGAGCGCCTGACCACCGAGATCGCACCGAGCGACCTGGCCATCCAGTGGGACGTCTGCTACGAGGTGCTCGACATCGAGGGCGTGCTCGCCTGGACCGCCGACGGAGCCTGGGAGCGGTTCACCGAGCCGGTGCGACGCCTCACGCGGCTGATCGCAGACGAGGTCCTGGTCGGTTACCACTTCTGCTACGGCACCTTCCCCGAGTGGCCCATGTACGAGGCGCGCGACATGAGTCTGATCGTGCGGATGGCCAACTTCGCCGTCGCGAACTCAGCCCGGCCGGTCGATTGGCTTCACCTGGCGGGTCCGCGGTACCTGCGATCCGAGGACGAGAGCTTCTTCAGCCCCCTGGCCGAGCTCGAGCCCGGCGATGCCCGCGTCTTCCTCGGGATCGTGCTGCCGGTCGACGGCATCCCCGGCCTGCGACGGCGCCACCGTACTGCGTCGAGATACCTGCCGGACTTCGGCGTGGCCATGTACTGCGGCTTCGGGCGTCAGCCCGGCGCGGACGGAATGGAGACGATGCGCGAGCATCGGCGGGCCGCGCTGGCGGCGAGGGGCTGAGCATGGCCCTCGCCGCCGAGCGGATCGTCGTCACCGGCAGCACCAGCGGGCTCGGACGCGCGATGGCCACGGCCCTCATCGGCGCGGGCGCCCGAGTCGTGATCAGCGGTCGCGACCGCTCGCGCGCCGAGGCGGTCGCCGCGGAGCTCGGCGGCGGCGCGCTCGGAGTGGAGCTCGATGTCCGCGACGAGGGCTCGGTGTTGTCCGCAGTGGACGAGATCTACGAGCAACTGGGCGGCGTGGACATGCTGGTCAACAACGCGGGGATCGGGATGCGGACCGTCAACCCCCGCTTCCTGACCGACCCGCAGCCGTTCTGGAAGGTGCCGCGCCGGGGATTTCAGGACGTGATCGAGACCAAGGTGACCGGCGCGTTCCTCGTGGCGCGGGCCGTCGTGCCGCGGATGCTGGCGACGGGCAGCGGACGCGTGGTGACGATCTCGATGAACGAGGGGACCATGACGCGTCGAGGCTTTGTGCCCTACGGGCCCTCCGGCGCGGCCGTCGAGGCCCTCTCGCGAGTGATGGCCGCCGACCTGGCCGACACCCAGGTACGGGTCAACATCCTGCTGCCCGGTGGCGCCACCGCCACCGGCATGATCCCCGAGGACACCCCGTCCGACACCCGCGCCGGACTGCTGGACCCGGCGATCATGGGACCCCCGATCGTGTGGCTGGCCTCGGTGGAGGCCGCGGACGTGCACGACGAGCGCATCGACGCGAGCCGGTTCGGGGAATGGCTGCTCCGCCGTGGCGCCGCCGGCGCCACGTAGCCGGACCGCCACGGCGGGGCAGTATCAGTTGAAGCGCTACGCCGTGAGCGCCCCGCCGTAACGGCGCTCGCCGCTGCGGCGCTCGACATGCGTGGGAGCCGGACGCCTGCGCCGGTCGGGAACGCGGCGACGCTCCCCGATATGGGCTAGGTGGTCTCGGTGTTGGGTGGCGATGGCCCACGCCTTCATCCCGACGATGACGGCGAGGACAAGCAGAATCAGAGCGATGTTGAGCACGATTACAGAGGTCATGACTTTTTTCTGCCCGTCAGCTCGCGCGGCTAACACCTCTTTAAGTGAAGTCTCACGTCGGCCGGAACCTGCTTTTAGTGTGCGCCCGATGCCCGAACGGCCCTTCACCCCGGCGCTTCGCGCAGAGCTGCTCGCCGACGTCAGCCGCGCCTACACGTGGTTCGCTGACCACGAGGCCACCGGCAGATCGCCGCTGTACGCCGAGCTGAGCCGCGGGGTGGCCGGGGACCGTGAGCTGCTCGGGGTGATCGCAGCGCTGCCGATGGACAAGCGACAACCCAACCTGCTGCTCACCGCGGTCCGCCATCTGTGCGGCGAGCCCTCGGGCTGGCCCCAGTTCCGCGCGTGGTTCTTCGAGCGACGCGAGGAGATCGTCGCTCTGATCATGCGGCGGGCGCAGGACGCCACCGGTCCGCGGAAAGGGCTAAGCCCGCCTGCAGAAGATGCTGTGCTGGTGGTCGGTGTCTCCTTTCCGGCCCGCGATTGCGGACTCCGGGCCCCGGTGAAAGGGGGCCTCTGTGCCACCCGTGGTCTTCCCGGCAACGCCAACCTCGAGCAGCTGAGGAAGGGCGCCAAGTCCTTCCAGCGCGCGGTCCGCGCCGGCTTTACGAGAACCACGCCCAAGAGAGGAGTCATCCATGCCAGTGATCAGGGCCGCCGCACGGTCAGACGGAAACGTGAAGGGCGCCGACTACGGGGCGTCGATCTCGCTGATCCTCGACGAGAGCGAGCCCGGGACGGGCCCGCGGCTGCATCGCCACCCGTACGACGAGACGTGGGTCGTGCAGGACGGGCATCTGACCTTTCAGTGCGGTGAGGACGAGCTGGCGCTCGGCGCCGGGGACATCGTGATCGTCCCACCGGGCGTGCCCCACAAGTTCACCAACAACGGACCGGGCCGGTCCAAGCTGGTCTGCATCCACGCCAGCCCGACGTTCATCGGCGAATGGCTCGAATGATCGCGATCGCCCGCTCACGGTTCCGCGCCGCGCCGAGCTACGACAGGGATCCCGGGAAGGGCCTGCCCTCGCGGGACAGCTCGTAGTAGTCGCCGCGGTCGTCGGTGTAGATCTGGGCGATCGTCCGCAGCCCGGTCGGCTGCTCGAGCGTCCCGGCGGCGACCGACACCGTCGTGCCCCCGTCAGCTCGCCAGAACAGGCTTGCGCCGCAGGCCGAGCAGAAACCACGAGCGCGCCCGGCCTGCTCATACCAGCGCAGCGTCCCGGAATCGAGCACGGCCAGGTCGGCGGCCGCGCAGGCGGCGTAGGCGGCAACGTGACCGTGGGTGCGCCGGCAGCGGCTGCAGTGACACAGGACCACGTCGCGCAGCGGCCCCGTTACCGCGAAGCGCACGCCGCCGCACAGGCACCCCCCGCTGTGGCTTTCACCTGACATCGCGGGGAATCGTAGAGTGCCCGGCGACCCGCTGGAAGCCGCCGGCACGAGCGCCTATCATGGATGTTTCATGAGTCGCTGAACCATGCGATGACAGTTCACGGACACAGCAACTATGCGCGCGGAGACCGGCGCCGGCTGGCTGATCCGCGAGTCGCGTTGCTCAAGGAGCTCGCCGATCCGATCCGACTGCGCGTGATCGACCGGCTCACCGACTCCGGCCCGGCCACCGTCACCCGGCTGGCCGAGGAGCTGGGCGTGGCGTTGCCGCAGCTCTCCAATCATCTGCGACGTCTGCGCAACGCCAAGCTCGTCACAGCCCAGCGGGACGGCCGCCAGGTGACCTACGAGCTCGCCGACCCGGGGCTCGAGCTGCTCGGACCGCTGCTCGACAGCATCACCGGGCGCGTGCACGCCCCCGGCGCGTCGGTGGCGCCGGGAGTGCCGTCACGCACGTGCTACAGCCACCTCGGGGGCGAGATCGGCGTCGGCATCTATCGAGCGCTGGTGGAGCGCCGGGCGCTGGTGGCGCGGCCGGACGGGATCGTCGAACTCGGGCCGCGCGCCGCCGAGGATCTCGGGGCACTGGGCGTTGCCGTGGCGGCCGTCGACCCGGGGCGCCGGCGCTTCGCCTACGAGTGCCTCGACGCGACCCAGCGGGCGCCCCACCTCGCCGGCGCGCTGGGCGAGGCGATGGCGCGGGCGCTGACCGCGCGCGGTTGGATCGACAACTCGGGAGACGGCCGCGTGTACGGCCTCACGGCCTCCGGTAAGCGGGGCTTGAAGCGCACGCTCGGGCTCAGCGGAACGACTGAATCCCGGTCAGCGCGCCGCCGATGACCAGCGCATGGATGTCGGCCGTGCCCTCGTAGGTGACCACCGACTCGAGGTTGTTCATGTGGCGGATGACCGGATACTCGAGCGTGATGCCGTTGGCCCCGAGCACCTGCCGCGCGGCGCGGGCGACATCGAGCGCAGCGTTGACGTTTCCGAGCTTGCCCATGCTGACGTGCTCGGGTGCCAGCAGCCCCTCGTCCTTGAGCCGCCCGAGGTGCAGGGCCAGCAGCGTGGCTCGGTTGACCTCGAGCGCCATCGTCGCGAGCTTGGCCTGCTGGAGCTGGGTTGCGGCAATCGGCCGGCCGAAGGCGATCCGTTCCTTGCTGTAGTCCAGTGCCGCCTCAAGGCAGGCTCGGGCGGCACCGGCCGCGCCCCACACGATCCCGTAGCGAGCTTCGTTCAGGCACGACAGCGGGCCGCGCAGCGAGGTGGCCTCGGGCAGCAGCGCCTCGGCGGGGAGCCGCACGTCGTCGAGCACCAGCTCTGAGGTGACCGAGGCCCGCAGCGAGAGCTTCTTGTGGATCAGGGGAGCGCTGAAGCCAGGGGTGCCGCGGGGGACCAGGAAGCCCCGGACCCCGTCTTCGGTCACCGCCCACACGACCGCGACATCGGCCACCGAGCCGTTGGTGATCCACATCTTGGCGCCGTTGAGAATCCAGTCGTCGCCGTCGCGGCGCGCACGCGTGCGCATCGCGGCAGGATCTGAGCCGGCGTCGGGCTCGGTCAGGCCGAAGCAGCCGATCGCCTCCCCCTTGGCCATCCGCGGCAGCCACTCGGTCTTCTGCTCCTCGCTGCCCCAGCGATGGATGGCGAACATCGCCAGCGACCCCTGGACCGACACCAGACTGCGCACGCCGCTGTCGCCGGCCTCGAGCTCCATGCACACGAGGCCGTAGGCGGTGGCCGAGGCTCCCGCGCAGCCGTAGCCCTCGAGGTGCATGCCGAGCACGCCCAGCTCGCCCAGCTCGGTCGCCAGCTCCATCGGGATGCGCCCCTCCTCAAACCAGTCGCCCACATACGGGTGCACCTTGTCGGCCACGAACGAGCGGACGGTGTCACGGATCAGGCGCTCCTCGTCGGACAGGAGGTGATCGACGTTGAGAAAGTCCATCGGGCGGATCTTCGGCGGCGCGGCTGAGGTGGTCATGGTGGCTCGCTCTTTGCTCGCTTGTGTGTGTGCAGATCGGACGGCGGGCGTTCAGCCGAAGTTGACGCCCTGGGCCAGCGGCAGCTCGTCGGAGTAGTTGATCGTGTTGGTGGCGCGGCGCATGTAGGCGCGCCAGGCATCCGATCCGGACTCTCGCCCACCGCCGGTTGACTTCTCGCCGCCGAAGGCGCCGCCGATCTCGGCCCCCGAGGTGCCGATGTTGACGTTCACGATCCCGCAGTCGGAGCCGTCGGCCGCCAGGAAGCGCTCGGCCTCACGCTGGTCACGGGTGAAGATGCTGGAGGACAGCCCCTGGGGCACGTCGTTGTGCATTGCGATCGCGTCGTCGAGCTCGCGATAGGTCATGACCCAGAGGATCGGGGCGAATGTCTCCCGGCGGACCACGTCTGTCTGCGAGGCCATCCGCACGAGCGCCGGCTCAACGTAGTAGGCGTCGGGAAGTCCGGAGATGTCGCGGCGCCCGCCCCCGGCGATCAGCTCGCCGCCGTCACCGCGGGCCTCGGCCAGAGCGTCCCGCATGGCTCGGAAGGCGGGCTCGCCGATCAGCGGCCCCACCAGCGTGTCGCGTGCCAGTGGATCCCCGATCGGCAGACGCTCGTAGACCCCGCTCAGCCTCTGGACGAGCTCGTCGGCGACGTCCTCGTGCGCGATCAGCCGGCGCATCGTCGTGCAGCGCTGGCCGGCGGTCCCGGCGGCCGCGAACACGATCCCACGGGTCGCGAGCGCGAGGTCGGCCGACGGCGCGACCACGGCAGCGTTGTTGCCGCCGAGCTCCAACAGGCAGCGACCGAGCCTGGCCGCCACCCGGGGCGCGATCTGCGCCCCCATACGCTCCGAGCCGGTGGCGCTGACCAGTGCCACGTCCGGGCTGTCGATCAGCGCCGCGCCGACCTGGGCATCGGCAATCGCGAGCCGGTGGACGTCGGCCGGGGCGTCGCACTCGCGGGCCGCGCGGTGCAGCAGTGCGGAGCATGCCATCGCGGTCAGCGGCGTCATCGGCGACGGCTTCCACACGACCGTGTCGCCGCACACCAGGGCGACGGCGGTGTTCCAGGACCACACCGCCACAGGGAAGTTAAAGGCCGAGATCACGGCCACGACGCCCAGCGGGTGCCACGTTTCCATCAGCCGATGGCGGGGACGCTCAGAGGGCATCGTGCGTCCCTCCAGCTGGCGGGAGAGCCCGACCGCGAAGTCGCACACGTCGATCATCTCCTGGACCTCGCCGAGCGCCTCGGATGCGATCTTCCCGGCCTCGATCGTCACCAGCTCGGCGATCTGGGTCTTGTGCTCGGCCAGCAGCGCGCCGAAGCGCTTGACCAGCATCCCGCGAACGGGCGCGGGCACCGTCCTCCACTCGCTAAACGCCGCCCGCGCCGCCGCGATCGCCGCCTGAATCTCCGCACGCCCGGCACCGGCGACGTCGAACAGTGCCTCGCCGGTGATCGGGGTCCGAGCCGTGACCGGGGGGCCCGGCCCGTCGGACAGCGAGGCACCACAGGCTTCGAGGCTGCGGCGGGCGCGGTCGCGCAGCTTTTCGGTCGCAGTGACCCCGAGGTCGGGTGGAGTGGTGGTCGAGCTCATCTCTGCCCTCGCGGTCAATGTAGCTCGCGGCCGCGCCGGTACCAGCGCGGAGAGGTGGTCGGGGGTGGCTTCAGCTGTGCCCGGACGACGAGCATCCGCGGCTCGGCAGCGTGTATCGAGGCGCCGAGCGCCTCGGCGAAGGCCGCGCCGAAACCGTCGACGGCGACCGCACGGACCCCGAACGACGCGGCCAGCGCCACGAAGTCCGGCGTGACCAGGTCGACTCCGAAGGGCTGCTCGCCGGCGTGACGCTGATCGAAGCGCAGCATCCCGTAGCCTCCGTCATCGACGAGCACGACGGTCAGCGGCAAGCCGGTCTCGGCGACCGTCGCCAGCTCACCGCAGGCGAACAGGAAGCCGCCGTCGCCGCACACGCAGACCACCGGGCCGGCACCGGCGAGCGACGGCGCCGATGGACGCGGGAAACGCGAACCCGAGCGTCCCCCACCCGACCGGGTACAGCAGCTGCCGGGGCCCCGGGACACGCCGGTAGCCGGCCAGCCAGTAGCCGGGGATGCACATGTCGGCCAGCACGACCGCGTCGTCGGGCAGGACTCGCTCGAGCGTCTCGAGCAGCTGTGCAGCCTGGGGCTCGTCGGCGGCGACGGCCGCGGCGACCTGCGCCCCGACGGCGTCCAGGCGAGCCTCCAGCGCGGCGACATCGCCGTGTCGCCCGATCCGCGCCAGAAGGTCCTCGAGCACCTGGCGGGCGTCGCCCGCGAGCATCACGTCGATGGCGTAATTCTTGCCGGCGTCCTCGGCGTCGACGTTGACGGCGATCAATGCCCGCGGGGCGGGCATCAGCCAGTTCTGGGTCATCATCCCGTCCAGATCGGAGCCGACCGCCAACACCACGTCGGCCTCGTCCCACAGCGCTCCGACCGGCTCTGCGTGGACCGGCCCGGGGACGGCACACGGGTGGTCGGGGGCCAGCAGGCCGCGGCTCATGTAGGTGGTGATGACCGGCGCCGCCAGCCGCACGGCCAGCTCCCCGACGGGCTCTCCGGCGCCCGCGCGCAGCGCGCCCCCGCCGGCCCAGATCAGCGGCCGCTCGGCGGCGGTCAGCAGCTCGACCGCGCGGTCGAGCTCGAAGGGCGCCGGCCGCCGCGGGCGGTGCATCCGGTGCGGGGGTCGGGGGCAGCTCGGGGCTGGGCTGCCCCAGGAGGTCGGTGGGGATGCCGAGGTACACGGGAGCCGAGGGCGCGGCCTGCGCGGCGGCGCCGCTGTCCAGCACGGCACCACCGATCTCCTCGGCTCTGTCCACCCGCCGCGCCCACTTGGTCACCGGCGCGAACATCGCGGCCTGGTCGCGGGTCTCGTGCAGGACCCCGCGATAGACACCCTCCCGACGCAGGCCGGCCGGGATGTCGGTGGCGATCACCAGCACCGACGATCCGGACGCCATCGCCTCGCCGGTAGCGCCGAGCGTGTTGGCCGCGCCCGGGCCAGTGGTCACGAGCGCCACACCGAGCCTCCCCGTGGTCCGCGCGTACCCGTCGGCTGCGTAGACCGCGGCCTGCTCATGGCGGACACCCACGAGCCGGACCGCAGAGGCGGAGAGCGCCTTCCAGATCGACAGGTTGTGAACCCCGGGCAAGCCGAATGCGATCTCGACCCCGAGACGTTCCAGGGCCTGCACGACGCGCGCGGCGCCGGTCTCGGTGGCGGAGGTCACGGCGGCCATCACTCAGACGATGTTGAACTCGGGCCGCAGCGCGGCGGCATCGAAGCGCTCGGCGCTGAATGGCGCGACGTCGATGAAGGGCGAGCGGCGCAGCACGAGGTCACGGATGATCTCGCCGACCGCGGGGGCCTGCAGGAAGCCGTGACCCGAGAACCCCGTCGCGTACAGAAAGCGCCCGGCGGCCGGGGCCTCACCGATGATCGCGTTGTGGTCTGGGGTCTGCTCGTACAGGCCCGCCCAGCCGCCGCGGATGCCGGCGTCCGCGATCCGCGGGGCGCGGCGCTGCGCGACCTCCATCAATCCGGGGATCCAGTCGTCGGTGGTGTGCACGTCGAACCCCGGGCGCTCGTCCGGATCCGACATCCCGAACAGCAGTCCCGGCCCCTCGCGGTGAAAGTAGAAGCTGGTCGCGAAATCGATGGTCATCGGCAGGCGCGGCGGAAGCCGGGTCATCGGCTCGGTGAACAACACCTGGCGGCGCAGCGGCGTGACCGGCAGCACGACCCCCGCCATGGCGCCGATGTCCGCAGACCACGCGCCCGTCGCGCACACGACGGTCCCGGTGGCCACCCTCCCGGCCGCGGTCCGGACCGCTGTTACGCGGCCCGTGTCGACATCGATCCCGGTGGCCGCGCAACCGGTCCGGATGTGCGCCCCGTGGACCCGGGCGGCGGACGCGTACCCCTGGACGACCGCCTCGGGTGTGGCGTGGCCGTCACCGGGCGAGAAAGCTCCGGCGAGGATGTCCTCGCCGGCCAGCAGCGGACACAGCTCTTTGGCCTCGGCGGCCGACACGATCCGGGATGGCACGCCCAGCTCGTTCTGGAGCGCGACGCTGCGCTCGAACGCGGCCACGTCGGACTCGCTTGAGAGGACGAATAGATAGCCCACCTGCTCGAAATCGATCTCCCACCCGGGCCGCCGCGCGAAGTCGCGAAAGGCGGCCAGGCTGCGTTGCCCGATCCGGACGTTGAGCTCGTCGGAGAACTGGGCACGAACGCCGCCGGCGGCGCGAGAGGTCGAACCGCTGCCGAGCTCGCCGCGCTCCACGAGCACGACGTCGACGCCCGCCTCGGCCAGGTGAAAGGCGACGCTGGTGCCGATCACCCCACCGCCGATGACGACGACGGCGGCTGATGCGGGAAGCGGGGAGACGGCGCGCGGCATGGTAGAGGCGCCCGCCCTCATGACGGGCGCCGCCGATTCTGACAGCGACCCGACCGAGCGCGCCTGACACGGCGATCGGGGCGTTGTTCGTTGGTTACCCGGTGCGTCGCAGGAAGCGCACCCCACGCACCGAAGTGGTGGTCCCGACCAGGCCGGCCAGCCCCATCAGCACCGCCCAGGGCACGAGCATGCGCGGGTAGCTGACGGTGGCGTCGAGGCCGGGAGCCGTCGCCGGGAGCGCGATCGCGTAGGCGGCGCCGGTGACCGCGGCCAGGGTCATCGCGATCGTGGCCGGGAGCGCCGCGGCCGTGGCCAGACGCAGCGCCGGCCGGGCGGCGTCCACGCGGCGCAGGGCGACCGTCGGCGCGGCCGCGCACGCCGCCGCGGCGATCAGGCCCAGAGCCAGGACCACCAGGAACCAACCGTTCCCGATGCCGACGCCGGGCGTCCGGCTGTGGGGCACCAGACGCACGATCGCGATCACCACCAGCAGCCAGCCCACGGGCACGACCGCCGGCACCACGAGCAGGCCGACGGTGACCCGCTGGCGCCGGCGGCGAGCGGCGCGCCACAGCGACAGCGCCACCGGTACGGCCCCGACGGCGACGGCAAGACCCGAGACGACCGCGGCGATCACGGTGGCGTCGTACAGCACCCCGAGCAGCGGGTGCGCCGCATCAGCGCTGCGAAACGGCCTGTCCTCGGTCATCTGCGCGAACACCAGCAGCCCGCCGGCGAGCGCGATCCACGCCCACCACGCGACGCTGACGGTCGCGCGCAGGCGCTGGACGCCGCCGAGCACGGCCCCGGAGGGCCGGATCCAGGCCCCTGCGGCTCCCCGGGCCGCGTTCAGGCACGACCGCGCATCGAGCCCCACGTCGGCCAACAGCGCCAGGTACTCCTCTCCGTAACGCTCGCGCCAGGACGGCGGGTACAGGCGAACCAGCACACGCGCCAGCCGGTCCCCGGTTCGTGCCGGGCCGCTCATGCCGCGCCCGCGCGGACCGAGAGGCGGCGCAGCCCGACCTCGGCCACGTCGCGCATCTTCGTCATCTCGCGTTCGAGCGCGCGCGCCCCAGCCCCGGTCAGCCGGTAGGGCCGGCGCCGCTCCTCGGGCTCCAGGGGCTCGATCAGCCCTCGTTCCTCGAGGCGCGCGATCACGCCATACAGGGTGCCCGGCCCCATGCGCACGCCGAGCGTCGCCTCGAGATCCTGGGTGATCGCGTATCCGTGGCGGGGCCTGTCGGCGAGGCTGGCCATGACCAGCACCGCGGGGTCGGCGGTCCGTCCGATGTCCTGGGTCATGGTCGTCCTCTTCCGTGTCGGCTAACGGTACATCGCAGCACAATACATCGTATGACGATACATCACAAGGATCGATATTTTGCTCATGATCCGCTCCGCCGCATTGATCCCCCGCGTGATCACGCTGACAGGACTAGACTCGCTTGCCATGGGCTTGGAAGAGCGCACCATCGAGCGCATCGGCGACCGTTGTGAGGAGTGCGGCGCGAAGCTGACCGACGCCGAGCTACGCGCCACGCTGGATGCCGGAGGCCCGGCGCTGTGCTCGGTTCACGCCGCCGAGGACGAGCCCGGACTGGCTGCGGACGACGCGGACTTCGCGCCCGAGTAACCGAACGCCGGCGACCAACAGCGCGCCGGGCTCAGGCCGGCGTGAACAGCCGCGGATCGGCCGTCGTGATGCCGTGCACGCCGAGACCTGTGAGGGATTGGATCGCGGCACGCTCGTTGACCGTCCAGGCATACAGGAGGCCATCGCGGGCGACCACGTCCTCGAGCAGCCCAGCGTCGATCAGGCGGTGCTGTGCCATCAGAGCATCCCAGCGGCGCGAGGCGAGTCCGGCCAGCACGTGCGTACGCCAGTCCCGCCAGCGCCGGCCGAAGCGCGAGAGCGGGCCACCGATCGAGATCCCCGTACGCACGCTCGGGTCGAGCTCGCGGAGGCGATCGAGCACGGCCGGGACCTGGGAGGAGAGCAGCGTGCGCGGCAGCAGACGGCGCCGGCGCAGCTCATCGAGCAGGGCGGCCTCGAAGCCGGGGTGCTTGATGTCGACGTTGAGCTCGACGTCGGAGAACCGCCGGCTGGAGAGATGGGCGAGTGCCTCGTCGAGGGCGACGCACCTGAACAGCCGCGCGTCGAGCACCGTGTGGGCGAGCAGCAGCTGCCCGCGCCACCGGCGGACGTCGAATTCGACCATGTCGATCCCGAGCTCCAGAGCGGCGTCGAACGAGGCCAGCGTGTTGGCGGAAACCAACGCGCTGGCACCGCCGTGCCCGATGCGTTGACAGCGGTAAGGGCCCATCCTGCGCAAAGTATCGGCAGGCGCAGCCGCCGGCTGTACAGGCTCAGACGGTTCCGGGGCCGATGCCACCGGTGGAGATGAAGACGAACCAGACGGCCATCGCCACGACAGCGGCCACGACGAGGACGACCACCAGCACCTCGACAGGGCGGACCGACCGGCCCCCCGCGGTCTCGCGGTCGCGGGGGCTCTGCCACGGCCGCGTGCGGGAAACGGGATCGTTCATGTAGTGGAGGTTGCCCCGAAAGTGGGCTCGGTATGCAGCGCCGGTGGTCGTCGCTGGCCCGTCAACGCGGTCTGAATCGCCTCAAGTGCCGGCAGCCGCGCGGCGTCCGTCACCCCGATCGACAGCCGCTGCCGCTCCGGGACGTAGGCGATGCTGAAGAACGAACAGCACCCTCGCTCGACAGCGAGTGTGTCTTCGAGCAGCTCACCGTCCACCGGCGCCTCGAACACGACGACAAGCTCGAGCCCCCGGCGCTCGGCCGTCGCGACCCGCGCACCCAGCCGTCGGTAGCGATCCAGTTGCGCGCGGAGGCCCGCATCATCCAGCGCGCAATCGTCCACGGCCATCGGCAACGGCACGATCCCGGCGCCTGACGTGGCGGGAGCGACGCGGCGGCGACCCATACCCGTGCAATGCTAGATCCACCGGCGGCCCCGACCCCGGAGATCCACACATGACTTTCCGTGATCTCGTCCAGGCTCCCGATCTGCCGGCGCTCGAGCGACAGTCGCTTGAGGCCGCCGACGGCGAGTTGCGGCTGAACTGCGCCCTGGTCGAGCAGTCAGCCGACGGCCCCGTGCGCGCGAGCGAGGCTCGCGACCTTCGGGTCAACGACTCCTCCCTGCAGCTGGCCTCGTTCGCCCACGCCGAGCTGCACAACGAGGTGTTCGAGCGGGTGAACCTGGCTGAGGCCTCGTTCATGGGGGCGCGCCTGGACGGTGTCGGCTTCGTCGACTGCCGGCTGATCGGCGCCGACTTCCGCGGCGCCAAGCTCTCGGGCTGCGAGATCCGTGGGGCCTCGCTCGACGGCGTGATCGGGATCGAGTCGCTGGGAGGCGTGCGGATGCCCTGGCCGGACGTGCTCGGCTCCGCTGCCGCACTGGCAGCGGCGCTCGGGATCGCGGTCGAGGAGGGCTAGAGAGCGTTCACAGGTTCCAGCCGAAGTAGACCTCGACGCCGCTGACCTGGTCGCCGTCGAACGTCAGGACCTCCGTGTTGCGGCCCCGGCGCCCGTCGGCGTGGGTGGCCTCGTAGGTGACGATCACCTCGTCGCCCGACTCGATCAGGCGCACGAACTCGAATTCCCCTCCGCGGCCGGCCCCCGGCCAGCAGCGTTCGAAGTAGCCGGCGCGGTCGAGGCCCACGTCGAGGGGGCTGGAGAACGTGAGCTCGTCGGCCAGGCGACGCTCGACGGCATCGCGGTCGCCCGCCGCGAAGGCCTCGTACAGGCCGCGGGCGAGCTCGGATCGATCGCTGCTGGACATGGGAGTTCCTCCAGGGTTGGCTCGGTGTGTGTGAAGGTAGACCGCTCGCCGCGTGCGATCTCATCGGGTCGGCGGCCCGAGAGCGTTCGTATGCTTGGCAGCGGCATGCAAGAGCGCCATGACATCGAGCGGCGCAGCGACTGCGAACGGCTGGTCCGTGCGTTCTACGAGCGCGCCCTCGCCGATCCGGTGATCGGCTGGATCTTCGTCGACGTCGCCAAGCTCGACGTCGAAGCGCACGTCCCGCGGATCGCATCGTTCTGGGAGACGATCCTGCTCGGCGCGCGCTCCTACAGCGGCGGGGCCTTTCGCCCGCACGCCGCGCTGAACGCCAAGGTGCCTCTTCGAGCAGGCCATTTCGAGCGCTGGCTGTGGCTGTGGCGCGGTACCGTCGACCAGCTGTTCGCCGGCGAACGGGCCGAGCTCGCCAAGGCTCACGCGGAGCGTGTCGCGCAGGCCTTCCAGGCCCGTCTGCGAGCCCTCTCCCCCGACGGCCCGGCCGTGGCCACGGGCTTGACGATCACCCAGCACTGACCAGCGTCAGGCGGTCGCCACGATCGCCCTTCCCGCGTGATCGACGGCAACGCAGAACGAAGCGGCTGGACACGAGACCGCAGCCAGCCCGTCGATGGCGGGGTCGATCCGCTTCTTCGCCCACGCGCGGCGGCCACCGCCCGGATCGGTTGACACGAAAGCCAAACCGGTGCTGTCCACCGCCACGCACAGGGAGCGTGCCCCGCAGGAGACAGAGACCAGTCCATCATCGTCAACCAGCTTGGTGAACCGCCAGTGACCGGAACCGGGATCTGTCGTCGTGGCCGCGAAGCCCTGGTCGTCGACGGCCACGCAGAATGACCCGCCCGTACACGAGACATCGTTGAGGCTGTTGAACTCGTCATCTCGATAGTCGATCACGCGGCTCCTCCATCGCGGGCTGCCGCCGTTCGGATCGGTCGTGGTGAGTGCGTCGCCACCGACCAGGCCGGTGCCGCTGTCGACGGCGGCGCACAGCGCCGGCGACGCGCAGGACACGGCCGTCAGCGACGTCGTGTCCCCGTAGAAATCGGCCGGCTGGGAATCGATGGTGGCGCGGTGCCACGCGCGACCCGGTCCGACGGGGGTGGTGGAGACAACGGCCTGCGTGGCGTTGACGCCGACGCAGAGCCTCGGTGACGGGCACGAAAGTGAGACGAGCGGGCTGTGAGGATCGACCGTCGCCGATTGCCAGGAGCCACTCGGAGCGCGGCCGGTCGTGAAGACGTCGCCAGCGGTATCAGCGGCAGCACAGAACGACGGCGGCGCGCACGAGATCGCGGCGAGCGGGTAGCCCCTTGTGGTCCCGGGCCGGCGCCGGCCGATCCGCCGAGTCCGCCAGGCGTGGCCGCCCGCGGCCGGACGCCCGGACGCGATCACGTCGCCCCGGTTGTCCCCGGCCACGCACAACGAAGTCGTCGCGCACGACACCGCCTGCAGCGGAGCTGGGTTGACCGCGCGCGTCGGGGGCAAAGCCTGGTACGGGGTCCATGCCCCGGCGCCCCCGGATCCGTCACCGGAGACGATCGCATCGCCGGAGCTGTCGACCGCGGCGCACACGGCGGGGACGACACACGACACGGCGGCGCTGCCATCTCCACCCGCGCCGGCCAGCTTGGAGTCGATCTTGTCCACGGTCCAGCTGGACCCGACCGTCGGCTGGGTGGAGACGTACGCGTTGCCCTCATTGGTCACCGCGACGCACAATGAGGCGGACGCGCAGGAGACACCCGTGAAGGTCTCTTCCCCGAACGGAACCGGGACGTACTCGGCGCCGAGGTCCTGCCAGGTCTTCGCAGAGCCCGTCGGACTTGCGGTGACGTGGAGGTCACCGTCCTCGGTGGCCACGCAGAGCGTCGCGGTCGGACACGAGATGCCGGTCAGATCGGTTTCCTGGAGCGTGATCCGCTTCCAGTCGCTGCGGTGGCCGAGCGGCTTGGCCGATGTCCACACATCCCCCGACGAGTCGACGACCGCGCACAGCTGCGGCGAGGGACAGCTGACGCCGTCGGTCCCTGGGTCTCCGACGCTCGACTCCGGCAGGTTCGCGCCGAGCCGCCAGGCGGAGGCCCGAGCAGGATGGGCGGACGACATCACCAGATCGTCTCCTCCATCCCCGGGCTGCGAGGTGGACTGATCCCCGGTCACGGCGATGCAGAACGACACCGTGGGGCATGACAGGGCCATGACCGCCGAGCGGCCGGCTTTCTGGATCGGATCGGCTCGGTAGGTCCGCCACGCGCCGACGCCACCGCCGGGATCGGTGGACACCGCCGCTTCCCCACCTGCGTCGAGCGCCACGCACAGCTTGACCGACGGGCACGAGACCGCGATCAGGTCCCCCAACCCGGGGAGATGAAAGCTCTGGGTCGGCGACGTCGGGCCGCCCGCCGGATCGTCGAGTGTCGCCACGCCGCCGCGCTGTCCGACGGCCACGCACAGCGATCCCGACGGGCAGGAGACGGCGTTCAGCGAATTACCGAACGTCGAGACGACTTTGGCCGAGCTGATCCGGACCGGGCTGTGCCAGGTCAGCGGCGAGCGCGCGAGCGCCATGGGCGTTGCCCCGAACACGTACGCCAGCGCGAGCATGAGAGGTGCCAGCCGAGCCGCCGCACGCAGTCCACAATCGCCGGCCCCAGAGCTCGCCCGCATCGACGCCAACATAACCGCTCACGCCCGACGCTGCGAAGCCGGAGACAGCTCGCGCGATTGCCGGCCTGATTCCGATGGTCAGTGCTCTAGATTATGGGTCGAAGAAGATGGGGCGGTCCAGTCATCTGAGGAGGCTTGCCACGTGCGTGCTCGCGGCGTTCGCGGTCTGCCTGCTCGTGGTCGCTGGGAGAGGTCGAGCGGGGACGGGCGACCCGTACTGCACGGGTGATTACGGCGCGGTCGCGCCGCACGCCGGCCCCCCGCTTCGGTTCGGCGTCGATCCCGGTGTCGCGGGCAGTGTGGGTGGCGTTCAGCTGCCCTCGACTCCCGACGACACCGCGCGCGACGTGGCGGCGACGAGCAGGTTGCAGCCACCCGGCCGGGTGCTCGTGGTGCGACTGAACCGTCTGTTCTGGTCAGGCGGCGATGCGTTGCTCGCCCAGTTTCAGGCACTGGTCGCGCAGTACACACGCGCGGGCCAGGACGTGGAGCTGCAGGTTCGCTACCACCCCGGCCCCGGTGAGGAAGGCGACCTTGCGGCGTGGCGGGCCTATGTCCGGCACGTGGTCGACACGTTCGGCTCGGACCCGCGGGTGGTGGCGATGACGATCACCAATGAGGTGAACCTCACGTTCTCGCCAAACACCTCGGACGGAGCCTACGCCGGTGCTCGTGACGCGCTGATCGACGGCATCGAAGCGGCCCACGACGAGGCAATGCGCCGTGGCTACGACCAGCTCCGCTTCGGATTCACCTACGCATACCGGTTCTCTCCGGTCGACGACGCCTCGTTCTTCGCCTACCTCGGCGCCCACGGCGGCGACGCGTTTTTGAAGGCACTCGGCTTCGTGGGGCTCGACTTCTATCCGGGCTCGGTCTACCCGCCCGTGATGGTCCCCGGCGACACCTATGCCAACGAGATGGCACAGGCCCTCGGGACCCTGCGCCGGTGCTTTCTGCCGATGGCCGGCATCGGCGCCGGCGTCCCGATCTGGATCACCGAGAACGGGGTGCCGACGGGAGCCGACATCAGCGAGTCCCAGCAGGCCGACGACCTGACACAGCTCGTCGACGCCGCCCAAAAATACTCCGGGACCTTCAACGTCACCGACTATCGATGGTTCAATCTGCGCGACTCCACCTCCTCGGCTGTCGGTTCACTGCCCGGCGCCGCGACCACGTTCGCGACCGACGGCCTGCTGCGTGACGACTACAGCGCCAAGCCGGCATTTGCCGCCTTCCGCAACGCGATCAACGCGCTCGGACAACACGAGGTGTCACAGGGCGCTCCGGTTCGCTGCCGCCGCCGCGCTGTGCTGACGCTCGCGCGTCAGCCAAGCCCGATCCGCACCGCGCGGCTGTACCTCGGCAGGCGGCGAGTGGCGAGCAAGTGGGGCCGGAACCTGCACACGATCAGGCTGCCCCGCCCTCCCCGCCACGTGTTCACAGTGCGGATCGTGCTCGGGCTCCGCGACGGGCGGACGGTCTCCTACCGGCGCCGCTACACCCTTGTCCGATGCCGGCTCGTGTTCGTGCATGGACCGGGTGAGTGACCGCAACCCGTAGCGACGGCGCTCCCTACCGAGACCGAGATGCGCAACCATGGTTGACATTCTAGTCGGCCCGGTCGATACTCAATGAATACGTGAATCGTCCGGAAGAGCGAGGTTCTGGCGACCGGCGCTGGCGCTCAGCGTCATTGCAGCCATCACCCTGGGCCTCGTGGCGAGCGCGTCCGGCGGCCGGCCGGCATCTACGGCACGGCGCGTCGAGCGCGTGAGCGGCGGCCCCACCGGGAGCTACCTGGTGCCCGCCGGGATCCACAAGATCAAGCACGTGATCGTGATTCAGCAGGAGAACCGGTCCTTCGACTCTTACTTTGGCACCTACTCGGGTGCCGACGGTATCCCGATGAAGCACGGCAAACCGACCGTGTGCGTGATCGATCCGGCATCGGGAGCGTGCGTGGCACCTTACGTGGACCATGCCGACGTCAACGGCGGCGGACCCCACAACGCAAAGAGCGCGGCCGCAGACATCAACGGCGGGAAGATGAACGGGTTCATCGGACAGGCCGAGTCGGGCCGCAAGGGCTGCACGGATCCCACCGATCCGGCGTGTACCAATTCCGCCAAGCCGGACGTCATGGGCTACCACACCCGCAGCGACATCCCGAACTACTGGACCTACGCCCGCGACTTCGTCCTCCAGGACCACATGTTCGAGCCCGACGCTTCGTGGAGCCTCCCGGCCCACCTGTTCCTGGTGTCCGAATGGTCGGCGAGGTGCACCCAACACGACCGGCCCTCGACATGTGTCAACGCCCTACAACTAGGCGGCGTTCGACCACCGGACTTGCCCGCCGTCTATGGCGGCGCGACTCGAAACAAGCCGATCTATGCGTGGACGGACCTGACATACCTGCTTCATAAGTCGCGGGTGAGCTGGCGGTACTACGTCGTCAGCGGAACCGAGCCGGACTGCGAGAACCCGGCGGCCGAAACCTGCGCGCCGGTCCAGCAGAACTCATCGACCTACGGGATCTGGAACCCGCTCCCGTTCTTCGACACCGTCAAGGCCGATCATCAGCTCGGAAACATCCAGTCGGTCGCCCACTTCTACGCCGCCGCGAAGAGTGGGCATCTCCCGGCCGTCTCGTGGGTCGTGCCCTCGGGTGAGGTCAGCGAGCACCCCCCGTCCCCGGTGAGCTACGGGCAGAGCTACATCACCAGCGTGATCAACGCGGTGATGAAGAGCCCCGACTGGGGCTCGACGGCGATCTTCCTCGCCTGGGACGACTGGGGCGGGTTCTACGACCACGTGCGTCCGCCCACCGTCGATCGCAATGGCTACGGCCTACGGGTGCCCGGCATCGTGATAAGCCCGTACGCAAAGCGGGGCTATGTCGATCACCAGATCCTGAGTTTCGACGCGTACGACAAGTTCATCGAGGATGACTTCCTGAACGGCCAGCGCCTGAATCCGGCCACCGACGGGCGCCCTGACCCGAGGCCGGATGTGCGCGAGAACGAGAAGATCTTGGGCAACCTGATAGGCGACTTCAACTTCGGCCAGCGCCCCCGCGCACCCGTGATTCTTCCGGTCCACCCCAAGACGACGCTGACCGGAACACCTCGTCCCTCGCAGCTCCCCGCTGCCGCAAAGGCCGCCGACGACGACGGATGACGGCGGCGGCCCCGGCGTCCGAACGTGAATCTTTGATCGCCGCGGCGGAGCAACCCGGCGAGATAGGCGACCATGTAGGTGATGCGCGATGAGCAGCCAGGGGAGGTAGCGGTCGCCGGACACCGCTGGTGGCGGCCCAGCGGCCGGGCGGTGGCCGGCACGCTCGTCGCTGTGGTCTCATTGGGCCTGCTGCTCTGGGTCGCGCCGCCGGCGAGCGTGATCCGGCAGATCGGCGACATGAACGCGGCGTGGCTGGTGGTGGCGGTCGTGCTGGAGCTGGGGTCGTGCCTGAGCTACGTGATCGTCTTCAGGCGGTTCTTCCCCGAGCCGCCGGGCGCGGTCAGCCGCCGGGTGGCCTGGATCGCGATGGGAGCCGCGGCGGTGCTGCCGGGCGGGAACATCTCTGGCGCGGCGGCCACGGGCTGGCTCCTGCGTCGCCACGGGGTCGACCCCCGGCGGCTGCTGACCCGCTGCGTCGGGTTGCTGTTCCTGTTCATCGGCTTCGGCTTCGTGGCCAACGGCGCAGCCGGCGCGCTGCTGCTGGCCGGCGTCCCCGACGGCCCGAACGACCTCAGCCACACCGGACTACCGATCCTCGTATCCGTCGGCGTGCTGTCGCTCGCCGCGCTGGTCGTCTACTTCACCCGGCGGGCGGGAGGGCGAGCCCCCCGCCCGGTCCGCAGTATCGCCGCCGCACTCGAGGGGGCCTGGAAGCAGGTGGGGACACCGCATTGGCGTCTGCTCGGCGCGGCCGGATTCCTGTGCCTGGACATGGCGGCGCTGTGGGCCGCCTGCGCCGCCACCGGCCATCGGATCGGGCTGTTGGCCGTACTGATCGCCTACTGCATCGGTTATCTGGCCACGGTGATCCCGATACCGGCCGGCATCGGCGTGCTCGACTCGGGTCTGGCCGGCGCGCTCGTGCTCTACGGGCTCTCGCCGGTGGCGTCGGTTGGGGCAGTGCTCGTCTACCACGCGATCGCGATCTGGGTTCCCGGGTTCGGCGGACTCATCGCCTGGCTGCCCACACACCGCCGGCGCGCCAGCGAGCGCGCGGCCATCGTGCTGCCGGAGTTGAGCTCGCTTCGGGTGGCCAAGGCCGCCAACCCGGACGTGTGACCCCGGGCCGGGCGGTCAGGGTGAGTCATCGACCGGCGAAGCTGTCAGGAGTACCCCCAGGATCGTGCTCAGCGCCGCACATCCGAGGGCAATGTAGAACCCCGGTCCATGACCCGTCAGCGATCGTTCGATGCCAAACGGCAGCGCGCTGACGCCGATTGCCCGCAACGGGATCACACACACGACAGCGGCCGCGAGCCAGCCGGCGGCGGCCAGCGCAGCGACCGTGGCTCGTCGTGACCCCCTGCGAACAGAGACCGTGAGGACGAGGATCGCGATCGCGTCGGCGAGCAGACACCACGCCCCGCCGGCCGAGGCCTGCCATCCGGTCAGGGTGATCGGTGAGAGCCGGGGGCCGGCCTCCCCAGCCTGGCCATACCGTCCCCAGGGCAGCAATAGCGACACGAGCAGCCCCACGCACCCGCACCGGATCAGCACGAGCAGCGCAACGTGACCGCGAATCCGATCGCGCCACAGTCCCGTCCCATGGGCGGTCAGCGGCGCCGCGGCGGCGATCGTCAGACAGCTGGCGGCCGCCACCGGTGCGGCGGCAGTCACATCCGCGCCGGCGAGAAACCCGACAGTTCGAGCCGCCAGGTGCCAGACGATCAGCAGGGCGGCGCCAAGTGCGATCCCGCAAAGCACCCAGCTCGCCCCGTAGGCGAGCCGCAGTGGCAACGCGACAACTGCGAACGGCAGAAAGCCGGCGACCACGACCACCACAATCACCGCCTCTCCCGCCCCGCCGAACGCGCCCCAGCCCGTGATCGTGCTCTGGCCAACCCCCCACCACGGCGCGAACGCCACGAGCAGCAAGACGGTCGCAGCCACCCCCGCAATCAGGACAGCGAACCACCGCGCGGCGGGGTCACTCACCCACACACGACCACTACGACCAAAGCGCATGTGCATCACCGCGCGCGCCCGGCTCGCGTCGGGCGGGGCGTTGGTGGATGTCCTCCCGCGCGGGGGCGAGGGCTACGCTGCGGTGAAGGTGTAGCTGTCGGCCGGGCTGGCGGGGCTGGTGCCGGCCGTGGTGAGGACCTGCGCGTTGACCGTGCCAGCGGCGTGCGCGGGCACGGTCGCGGTGAGCGTGGTGGCGGTCTTGTAGGTCACGTTGCTGGCGTAGTTGCCCGCCCCGAACGCGACTCGGGCGCCGGGCACGAATCCGGTTCCGGTGATCGTGACCGTGTTCCCGCCTGCGGCGGGGCCGTTGGCCGGGGAGATCTTGGTGACGGTGGGCGCGCCGTACGCATAAAGAGCCCCCTGCCCGGTCGGGCTCGTGCCCGCGGGCGTGCTGACCCGCACCGACACCACCGCCGGAGATCCCGAAGCAGGCGCCGGCGCCGGCACGGTCAGCTCAGTCGGGGACACGAACGTGACGCCGGTCGCGTGAACCGCGCCAAACTCGACCGACGAGCCCGGCACGAACCCCGTTCCGACAACCGTCACCGTGTTCCCACCCGCCGCCGAGCCCGCATTCGGACCAAGCCTCGTCACCGTCGGAGCGCCATAGGCATAAAGAGCCCCCTGCCCGGTCGGGCTCGTGCCCGCGGGCGTGCTGACCCGCACCGACACCACCGCCGGAGATCCCGAAGCAGGCGCCGGCGCCGGCACGGTCAGCTCAGTCGGGGACACGAACGTGACGCCGGTCGCGTGAACCGCGCCGAACTCGACCGACGAGCCCGGCACGAACCCCGTTCCGACAACCGTCACCGTGTTCCCACCCGCCGCCGAGCCCGCATTCGGACCAAGCCTCGTCACCGTCGGAGCGCCATAGGCATAAAGAGCCCCCTGCCCGGTCGGGCTCGTGCCCGCGGGCGTGCTGACCCGCACCGACACCACCGCCGGAGATCCCGAAGCAGGCGCCGGCGCCGGCACGGTCAGCTCAGTCGGGGACACGAACGTGACGCCGGTCGCGTGAACCGCGCCAAACTCGACCGACGAGCCCGGCACGAACCCCGTTCCGACAACCGTCACCGTGTTCCCACCCGCCGCCGAGCCCGCATTCGGACCAAGCCTCGTCACTGTCGGAGCGAGCGTCGTGATCCCGGTCAGCGGACTCACGGACCGCTGGACGGCGTTCTCGGTCTGCACCGTGAACGTGTAGGTCCCGGACGACGTGGGGGTGCCTGAGAGCACGCCGGTCGTCGCGTTGAGCGTCAGACCCGGCGGCAGCTTCCCGCTGGCCAGAGCAAAGGTGGCGTTCGGCTCCCCCGGCGGGGTGCTGGCCGCGTACGTGTAGCTGTAGGCCTTACCAACCGGAGCGTAGCTCGGCGGAGTGTCGGAGGTGAACGTCGGCGCTGGGGCATAGACCGCCACCCCCGTCGGTCCGGGCAAGTTGGCGAGCGTGGTCTGCGCCCCGCCGCCGGCCGGTACTTCGATGACGTTGTTACCGCCGGGATAGCCGTCGGCGACGAACAGATTGCCGGCGGCATCTAACGCGACGCCGGTGGGGCCCTGCAGCCCGCTGCCCACAGGGGTCGGCGAGCCGCCCCCGGCCGGGACCTCGACCACCTGGTTACTGCCGTTCTCCGCGATGAAGACGTCGCCCTTGAGGTCGACGGCCAGACCCTGCGGGCTGTTCAGGCCGCTGGCCACCGTGGTCTCAGTCCCGTTGGGGTGCACCTCGACCACATCGCCGCTGTCCCCGTCTTGACTGCCAGAGATGAACACATCACCCTTACTGTCCACCGCCAAACCCGGCGGATACGGGATGTTCGAGTCAAGCGTCGTGGCCTGACCGCCGCCGGCGGGGAACTTCTGAACGCCGTATCCGTTCCCCACGAACGCGTCGCCCTGGGCGTCAACGGCCACCGACACTGGATACCCGTTGCCTGCCAGCGTCCGCTGGCCGCTGCCGTCCGCGGGGTACTCGACGACATAGCTGTTGAAGACCACCACGAACACGTCACCCGCCGCGTCGACCGCGACGCCGGACGGGTTGTTCAAGCCGGAGGCCAGCGTGGTCTGCGCCCCTGAGGGAAGGATCTGCACGAGCTGTCCGCTTCCGGCGGTATTGCCGGTATCGACGGCGTAGACGGCGCCTGCCTGCGGCGTGTAGGAGTACTGGTCGGCGCTGGAGGTCGTGCTTGTCCCGCCGGGGGTGGTGACCGTCACGTCGACCGTGCCGTCGCTGCCGGCCGGCGCGACCGCGGTGAGCGTGGTGGGGGACTGAACGTTCACCGACGTGCCGGCGTTCGAACCGAAGTCGACGGTCGCCCCGGAGACGAAGTTGGTTCCGGTGATCGTGACCGCGGTCCCGCCGGCCGTGGGTCCTGTGACGGGGTTGACGGCGCTGACCGAGGGCGGGCCGTAGGCGTACTGGTCGGCGCTGGAGGTCGTGCTGGCTCCGCCGGCGGTTGTGACCGTCACGTCGACCGTGCCGCTGCTGCCGGCGGGGGCGACCGCGGCCAGCGTCGTGGCTGACTGGACGCTCACCGATGTGCCGGCCTTCAAACCGAAGTGGACCGTCGCCGGGGAGGCGAAGTTGGTCCCGGTGATGGTGACCGCGGTCCCGCCGGTGAGCGGGCCGCCGTTGGGACTCACCGCGGTGACGGTTGGCCTCGCCTCGTAGGTGTAGCGGTCGGCGGAGGAGGTGGGGCTCGTCCCGCCCGTGGTGGCGACCGTCACGTCGACCGGGCCGGGACTGGCGGACGGCGCGGTCGCGGTCAGATGCGTGGCCGACTGGACGCTCACCGAGGTGGCGGTATTCGAACCGAAGGCGACCGTCGCGCCGGAGACGAAGTTCGTGCCGGTGATCGTGACCGTGTTCCCGCCGGCGATCGCCCCGCGGGCGGGACTCACCGTGCTGACCGTCGGCCGGTCATAGCCGTACTGGTCAGTTGAGGACGTGGGGCTCGTGCCGCCCGGCGTCGTGACCGTGACATCGACGGTGCCGGGGCTGGCGGATGGGACGGTCGCGGTCAGATGGGTGGCCGACTGGACGTTCACCGAGGTGGCGGGATTCGAACCGAAGGCGACCGTCGCGCCGGAGACGAAGTTCGTGCCGGTGATCGTGACCGTGTTGCCGCCCGCGGGCGACCCGCCGGCGGGGCTCACGCCGGTGACGGTCGGCGTCGCGTCGTAGGTGTACCGGTCGGCGGAGGAGGTGGGGCTCGTGCCGCCGGAAGTGGTGACGGTGACGTCCACCGTGCCGGTGCCCGCCGGGACCGTCGCGGTCAAGGAGCCGGGGGATTGGACTTGGACCGATGTGGCCGCGGTCGAGCCGAAGCTCACGTCCGAGTTCCGGGTGAACCCGGTGCCGGTCATCGTGACCGTGTTGGAGCCGGCCGTCGGTCCGGCAGCGGGACTGACGGAGCTCACCGTCGGGACAGCGTTCGTGATCGTCGTGACCGGACCCATCGATGCGGTGACGGCATTCTCGGCCTCGACGACGAACTGCCAGGTCCCGGTCGCGCTCACCGCGCCTGACAGCACGCCCGTCGACGGATCCAGCGTCAGTCCGGGCGGCAGCGTGCCGCTGGCCAGCGCGAAGGTCGCTGCGGGCTCTCCATTCGAGACCGCCGCAGTGTAGGTATAGCTGTAGGGCTGGCCCTGAGGCGCCAGGTCCGGCGGGGTGTCAGCGGTGAATGTCGGCGGCGGGGCGGCCACGGCAAGGCCGGCCTGGTTGTTGCCCGGATTGATCACCGTGATCTGTGGGCTGCCGTCCGCGGGGACCTCGACCACCCCATCGGTCTGGTCGGATACGTACAGGTTCCCGGCCGCATCGAGGGCGACGCCCATGGCGACGCCGAACGCGCCAATCGTGGTCGTCTGTCCCTGAGGGGACACCTTCAGGACATCGCCATTGCCCTCGTAGTAGTCCCTCTCGGCGATGAACACATCTCCGGCCGTGTCGACTGCCACGCCGGCCGGATCGCTCAAGTGACTGGCGATCGTGATCTCCTGATCGAGGGGGGCCGGCTGGGAGCTTCCGGCCGGCACCTCGATCACCTGGTAGTCGCCGTTGTCAGCGATGAACACGTCGCCCCGAGGGTCGACGGCCACGGCCTCGGGGTAGCTGAGATTGTCAGCGATCGTGATCGCCGGGCCGCCGCCTGCGGGCAGCTCGACGACCCGGTGGTTGTCGGCGTCGGCGACGTACACGTTCCCGGCCGCGTCGACCGCGACGCCCCACGGCTGGGCGACGTCGGTGTCGATGGGGACCGGACTCCCACCACCCGCGGGGACCTCCAGGACCTGATTGTTGTTCGTGTCGGCGATGAACACGTCCCCCGCAGAGTCGACCGCTGTGCCCTGCGGGTTGCTGAGGCCGCCGGCAACCGTCGTCTGCGGGCCCGAGTAGGGCGCCTGCTCCACGACCTGGCCGTTGTTCGGCAAAGCCAGGTACACGGCCGGGTTGGGGTTGCTGTGGCTGAACGTCAACGAGACGCCCGGGCTTCCGCTCGCGGTCGCCTCGCTGCAGCCCCACAGCGCGCCCGTCGCCAGGTTCGCAGTCCCCTCGGTGCAGAGGTCTGACCCGCCGCCGCCGCCGCCGGCCAAGCCAGCACCGCCACCGTAATAGCCGGCGCCCCCGCCGGCGGCTCCCGCGCCAGATTCGTTGCCCCCGCCGCCGGGGCCGCTGCTTGACGTCGCGCCCCCCGTCGTTTCGGGATAGTCAGAACACGCACCCGGAGCGGTCTGGCTGCCGCCCGTGCCGCCGCAGGCATAGTTGTTGTTGCTGGACGTGAACGACACGACTCCATTGCCGCCCGCTGGATAATCGGCGTCGCCGCCGGCGCCGGACTGGTACTGCGACTCCCCGGGCGGGTTGCCGCCGCCACCGCCGCCACCGCCGGCGATCAGCACGGGTTGAGAGAAGTCGTTGCCGAGGCTCACTCCTGACGCCCCGCCGCCGTCTCCGCCGTAGAACCCACCCTGGGGGCCCTGATTCACGCTCCCCCCGCCGACGTTGACGCACACGTCGAGCTGGCCCGACACGCCGGAGAGGGTGCCCGAGACGGTGCTCCCCCGTCCTGGCGGGTTCGTACTCTCGTAGCCGTAGCCACCTGAAGCACCCGTCGCCTGGATCGCCACGGTGTTGTCGTCTTGCGGGATCGTCTGCAGCGAGCAGCCCGAGGCGGTAACGGTGACCGCCTGCTGCGGGCCCGATGGGAGTGGTGAGGCCGCGGCGCTCGGCGCCAACGCCAGCAGGCTGCCCGCTGCCGAGATCACGGCGCTCAGCAGCACAATTCGCGTCGCGAGCAGCGCCCGGCGAGCCCTCGTGCCCCCCGTCCCCCCCGGGTCCCAGCCCACACAACCTCCTGCCGTCCTTGGACGTTGTCCTACCGCCAGATGAATGTCCCGCTGTCCTGAGCGGTCCCGAGATCGCCCCTCGCCGAGAATATACCTTGCCCGTCCAGGAGCCACGAGAGCCCCGCATAACCGGCGGCCCGTCCGGTTTTGGGGGCGGCCAGACGGCACCCGATCGCGCACGGTATGATTGTCTGCTCAACTACCTACGAGACCCTTCGTCAGCGGACCGCGGCGGTCCACGTCTCATCCAGGGAGCCATGATGCCGAAGCTGCAGGTGATCGTCGGAAGTACGCGCCCCACCCGGGCCGCTGACCGTGTCGTGCCCTGGGTCGTCGAGCGGGCGCAGGGCCACGGCGAGTTTGACGTCGAGGTGCTGGACCTGCGCGACTGGCCACTGCCGTTCTTTCAGGAGCACATGGGCACGATCGGCGACCTCGCCGATCCGACCTATTCGGACCCGATCGTCCGAAGTTGGAACCGCAAGATCGGGGAGGGCGATGCCTATCTGATCGTGACGGCTGAGTACAACCACAGCGTCCCCGGTCAACTAAAGAACGCGATCGACAGCGTCTTCGTCAGCTTCGGCTTTCGCAACAAGCCGATCGGCTTCGTTGGCTACAGCGGCGGGATCGCCGCCGGCACGCGGGCTGTCGAGCACTTGGCGCTGATCGCGATCGAGGGCGAGGCCGTACCGCTTCGCAACAGCGTCCTGATTCCGTTCGTGACCCAGGCGTTCGACGACGACGGCAAGCCGAAGAGCGGCGCCGCAGACATCGCTCTCGCGATCACGCTCGACGACCTCGCGTGGTTCGCGAATGCGCTTGGACGCGCTCGAGCCGAGGGAGAACTTGCGCCCGGCACGTTCCGGGCCCGTGCCGCGGCGGCCGCGGCTGCCGCGGCGAGCGGTGGCTAACCGGAGGAGCCGAAAGGGCTGTCCGCCGGAGTCTCCGCACGAAATTTGCGGTCCTCGTCCCAGGCCAGAACAAGCGAGATGGGAATCGACGCCAAGACGACAATCTCGGCGAGGGAATGAGACGCCCCGAACAGGGTCACCACTCCGTACGGAACCGCCGGGAAGAACGCCGCGTACACGGCATCCCGCCCCCCACTGGGTCGCGCCCGAGAGTAGGAGTACATCACGCCGAGCAGCACAACTGCCGCGACCACCCTCAACCCGCTTCCAGGACGGTGATTGGCAAGCACGAGCGCGGCCACAACCAGGTACATGACGGCGACGACGGTAAGCACCCATAGCCGTCCGAACCACCGCCATCCGGGCAGTGCTCGCTGCATCATCGTGCCATCCTAACCGCGCGTCAGATGCTCGGACACTGCTCCCAGGTGATGCGGATCGATCGGGGCTGGCCGGTTGACGTCTTGGTGGTGATCCTCACGGTGCGGGTGTAGCGGATCGCCCGGCCGCGAGCGCGTGCGACGATGCGTTCGGAGTGGGCCGTGGAGGAATCGAACCTCCAACCTTGGGATTAAGAGTCCCCTGCTCTGCCAATTGAGCTAACGGCCCTTTGCGTCAGGCGATGTTACCCGCGTGCTCGAGGTTACGAAGCCGCGCGGGAGGCGGCGCTCAGCACTGCTTGGCCGTGGCCGGGGAGGTCTTGGCGGCGGTGATCTCGGACTTCAGGGTGTTGCGGCTCAGCTTCGGAACCATGGAGAGGACCTTGGCGAGGGCGAGATCGCCCTTGCGTGTCTGGCCGGCCGCGTAAGAGGTGACGGCGAGGCACTCGTAGCCCTTGACGGCGCTTGGCTCGCCGATGGTCTGCAGCTCCCAGGCGCCGGCGGCGTTGGAGTACTGGCCGAGCTGCTCGTAGGCGCGGGCGGCGAGGGTGGCCAGGGTCGGATCTGGGCTCTTGGTCAGCGCGATGTAGTGCTGCCAGGCGACCGTGGTCTCCGACAGCTTCTTCTGACCGCTCGCCGTGTAGGTGCCGGTGGTGCTGTTGTAGTTGCGCGAATCGCTGTTGGCCGAGATCCAGCGGGCGTTGACCAGGTTGGCCCAGGCCCCCGCGTTGGAGGGATCCTGCTTGGTCTGGCGCAGCGCGGACTTCTCCTGCTGGCTGACGATCGCTGACTGGGCGCCGCTCGAGCCGCCGCCCGTGAACGCGTTCAGCAGCCCGCCGTTGCCGTTGCCGGCACCGACGCCGAACAGGACCAGACCGCCGCCCATGAGTACGGCCAGCCCGAGGTATACGAATTGCACGGTGCGGCGGCGGCCGCGGCTGCGCAGGTCGAAGAGCATGTTGCTAGGAGTCGGTGTCCTGGTCGAGGTCGATCTGGGTCAGCTCCGCCAGGGCGCGCTTGGCGTCGCGGCGGTCGGCGATCTTGAGCATCACGATACTGGCGAGGAAGAGGATCACCAGTGGCAGCGTCTCAAGCGCCGTGGTGACCGGATCCGCCCCTGGCATCGCCGCCGCAATGACGGCGATGATGACCGTAGCGTAGCGCCAGTGACGGGTCAGGGTGCTGCCGTTGATGACGCCCAGACGTTGCAGCGCGAGCAGGCCCAAGGGCATCTGGAAGGCCAGCCCGATCCCGCCCATGGTGAGGATCTCGAACGAGTACAGCGGCTTGGCCTGGACGAGGCTCTGGAAGTACGTGCTGTTGTAGCCCTGCAGGAACTTGACCGCGGCGGGCAGGACGATCAGATAGGTGAACACCACCCCGATGACGAACAGCACCGGCGCCGCGACCATGATCGGGAGCGCGACCTGGCGCTCCTCCGGTTTGAGCGCCGGGATCACGAACGCATATGCCTCGTACAGCAGTACCGGGAGGGTGAGGAGCAGCGCGAAGTAGCCGCACACGGTGAGCGTGGTGGTGAACGGCTCCCCCACCCCGATCGTGATTGGGACATTCTTGGGCGTCGACTGGGGAAGCGCCTTGGCGGCGTCACTGAGCTTGCTCGCCGCCCCGGCGATCAGCGCGCTATCCGGGAGTGAGAGATCGCTCGACACCGACAGCTGCCGGAACAGGGCGGCGGCCGCCGCGAAGTCCCGCGACGCCCGCACGGAGTCTGTGGTCAGACCGCCGATGTGATTCGCCGCCTGCTTGGTCGCCGGCGGCAACGGCCGGTTCAGCGCGTTGAGCAACAGGTGGTTCTGCCAGAAGCACAGTCCGAACGCGACGATCAAGGCGGCCCCGCACACGAACAGCCGCGTGCGCAGCTCGTCGAGGTGATCGACGATGCTCAGGCGATCCTCGTGGCCGACGGGCCGCAGAACCCTCGGCATGGGGCTTTTGCCTCAGCCCGGCGTCAGGAACGGCGCTCGGAGCCGACCCCGGAGCCCTGACCGGTGGTCGGTGCAGCGGACTCCGGACGCGCCGCCGGGACTGGCTCGGACGCCTGCGCCGATGCTATCGCCGGCTTCTCAGCCTCGTCGTCCTTGTGCTCGCTCCCGATCCCGTCCTTGAACTCTTTCGTGCCCTGACCGAGGCTCTTCATCAGCGCCGGAATCCGCTTCGGCCCGAGGATCAGCAGCACGATCACGAGGACCACGATCAGATCGGTAGTGGGATTTCGAAACATTCCTGGGACTCGCCTCCGCGTGGGGACCACGAAGGGTAGCGGTACGTGCGCCTAGACGGACTGAACAACCACTCAAGGTCGCTGCGGAGAGCGCCGATACACGTGCCCAGAGCAGAGATGAACCAGAACCCCGACAGCAACTCGATCCGTCGCATCATCCTCCCCAGCGGGCGGGCTCTCGAGATCCTCAAGGTCCAGCGCGGACAGACCGGCCAGCGCGGCCTGCACGTCTGCCCGGAGTGCGAGTCGCCCCTGGTTCAGCCGGTGGAATGGCAGGAGGCGCGCCCGGGCTTCTGGGAGCTGACGCTGCTGTGCCCGAACTGCGAGTGGTTCGACGAGGGGGTCTTCTCCCAGCGAGAGGTCGACGGGCTCGAGGAGCACCTCGACGACGGGCTGGCCAAGATGCTCAACGACTTGAGGCGGCTGACGCAGGCGAACATGGCCGAGGAGATCGACCGGTTCACCGCGGCGCTGCAGTGCGACCTGATCCTCCCCGAGGACTTCTAGTCAACCCACGATCCCATGCGGGTGATGGCCGGCGCTGCCGGCCATCACTCGTTGTGGCGGGCGTCTCCGGGAGCGCAGGTGTGAGTCGCGCCGCCGCTGGAAACGCGGGATCAGGCGTAGCGCTCGACGACGCCGTCGGCCACCAGCTCCAGAGCGGCCTGCTGGCGAGCCGGCAGCGAGGTCAACCCCTCCTTGGCAGTGACGACCATCTCCAGGGCGCGCTCCTTGACCTCCGCCAGCACGCCGGTGGCGGCGATCTGGTCGCAGACGCGAGCCGCCGCCTCGGGCGTGCGCACCCCCGGAAGCTCGAGGCCGGCCAACGACGGGTCGCGGGGCCGGGCCAGGATCAGCGGCAGCGTGACCGTCCCGTCCAGCAGGTCGGCACCGCGCGGCTTGCCTGTGCGCTTGGGGGGGCCGGACACGTCGAGGATGTCGTCGAGCAGCTGAAAGGCCAGCCCGATCCGCTCGCCGAAGGTGGCCAGACTGGCGACCCGGTCAGGGCCGGCGTCGCCCTCGAGCGCGCCCAGCTCGCAGGCGGCGCGGAACAGCACCGCGGTCTTGAGGCGGCAGCGCTCGAGATAGCGATCGACAGCCACGACGCGCCACGCGTCGGCGCGCTGCATCAGCTCGCCGGCAGCGAGCTCCGAGCTCGCGCGGGAAAGGGCTCTGACCGCCGGCAGCGAGCGCGAGCCGACCAGCTCGGCGAACGCGCGCGAGAACAGCATGTCCCCGGTGGCCGTGGCCACCCGCCGCCCCGCCACAGCGACCACGGTGGGGCGGCCTCGGCGCAACGGCGAGCCGTCGAGCACGTCGTCATGGACGAGCGTGGCACTGTGCACCAGCTCGATCGCCACCGCCGCGCGTAGGACCCCGTCGGTCTCCGGCGGAGGCGCGCCGGCGGCCAGGAAGACCAGCAACGGACGCAGCCGCTTGCCGCCGGCCGACAGCATCGCCTCGGCGTGGCCGCCGACGAGCGCACCGTGGCTACCGGCGAGCTCCGCCATCCGCACCTCGAGCCGCTCCATCAGGCGGGTCGCGGCCTCGCCGCCCGCCTCCACCACGCCCTCCACGGCGCTCACGCGGTGACCTCGCCGACGTGCAGCGCGATGATGCCTCCGGCCGTCAGCAGGTAGCGGATCGACCCCAGCCCGCAGCCGGCCATCGTCGCCGCCAGCTCCGCCGGCGGCGGGAAGCGCCGCACGGAGCTCGGCAGGTAGCTGTAGGCGTCGGCATCGCCGGCGACGCGGCCGAGCCCGGGCACCACCCGATCGAACCACAGCTCGAAGAAGGTCGACAGCGGCGGGCGGGTCGGCGTGGTGATCTCGAGCACGACGACGCGACCGCCCGGCTTGACGACCCGGGCCATCTCACCCAGTCCCCGGGGGAGATCGGAGAAGTTGCGCGCGCCGAAGCCAACCGTGGCCGCGTCGAACAGGTCGTCGGCGTAGGGCAGCTGGAGCGCGTTGGCCGTCTCGAAGCGAAGCTCGACAGCGTCGCCGGCCGCGCCAGCCGCGGGGTCCAGAGCCTTGGCGCGAGCCAGCTCGAGCATCTTCTCCGAGAAGTCGGCGCCGACCACCAGGCCTCCCGGGGCCACACGGCGCGCCAGCTCGAGCGCCAGGTCGCCGGTTCCGGTGGCGACATCGAGCACCTGGGCGCCGGGACCCACACTCGCCAGATCGGCCGCGCGGGCGCGCCAATGATGGTGCAGGCCCGCGGTCATGACCGCGTTCATACGGTCATAAACGCCGGCGATCCGGTCGAACATCGCGCGAACCTGGGGCTCGGCTAGGGTTCCCGCGCTCGGTGCCGTCCGTCCCGGGGGCGGAGCTGCGCTGGCCGTCATGGCAGCGAGGAGCCGCGCCTACTGCAGCTCAGCGAGGAAGTTGACCAGATTGGCGAACTTCTTCGGGTACTGCTGAGCAAGCCCCGAGAACGACGGCATCGGAGCGGTCGGGTTGCGCAGCGTGGAGGCGATCGCACCCGGCCGCAGGATCGAGCCGACGTGGGTCAGCGGCGGCCCCGGGCCGTTGTTGCCGTTCTCACCGATGACGTGGCAGGCCAGGCAGCCTGACTGGCCGACGACCAGCTCGCCGGCCGTGAAGACCTGCTTCTGCGCGGCGCTGAGGCTCGCCGGCGCCTTCATGTCGACCGAGTTGGGCGAGCCGGTGGAGGCTCCGGAGTAGGTCAGGTAGGCCATCGCGAAGATCGTGACCAGTCCGGCCACCAGCGCCACCGGGCGGCGCTCGATCCGCCGCTCCGGGCTGCGGTCATAGAACGGCAGCAGGAACAGCAGGATCATGCAGATGGTCGGCACGCCGATCGTCGCCATCGGCGTGAACTTCGGCACGTTCTTCATCACGCGCAGGACCTCGAAGAGGAAGAAGAAGTACCAGTCCGGGCGCGGGACGTAGGTGGTGGTCGTCGGGTCGGCCTTGGGGCCGAGCTCGGCACCGAACATGATCGCCAGGAAGATGATCACCACCATCACGATCACCGCCATGACGGAATCCTTGGCGACCGCGTACGGGAAGAACGGCTTGCCCTGGTTCTTCAGGATGGAGTACTCGCGGAGGTACTGCTCCTTCTCGGCCTGATTCATGAGGCGCTCAGACCTCGGCCTCTCGGAGCTCGGGCTCCTCCTCGGCCTTGATCCAGGGCGGCGCGGAGATGCCGAGCTTCGTGATCAGGTAGAGGTGCGCGCCGATCAGGGCAGCGATCAGCCCAGGGATCAGCAACATGTGGATGGCGTAGAACCGCGACAGCGTGGTCGCTCCGAACTCGGGCCCCGCTCGCAGGAAGTCCGACAGGTAGGGGCCGATGAACGGGCCCGTGCCGTTGATGTTGACCCCAACGATCGTCGCCCAATAGGAGCGCTGGTCGAACGGCAGCAGGTAGCCGGTGAAGCCCATCGCGAGGGTCAGGATGAGCAGGACGACGCCGATGATCCAGGTCAGCTCGCGCGGGTACTTGTAGGCGCCGAAGAAGAACACGCGCGCCATGTGGAGGAAGATCAGGATGATCATCACCGACGCGCCCCACTTGTGCATGGCGCGCACCAGTTGCCCGAGAAATGCGTCGTCTGTCAGATAGCGCACCGACTCGTAGGCGCCGCCGCTGGCGTCGGGCCGGTAGAACATCGCCAGGAACACGCCGGTCACGGCCTGGTTGAGGAACGCGAACATCGTCGCCGAGCCGAGCGTGTAGAACCAGTTGATCCCCCTCGGGACCTTGCGGAACAGCATCCAGCGCAATCCGCCCGACAGCGAGGTCCGCTCGTCGATCCAGTCGACGACGGTGATCCCGGCTTCGAGGCCGACCTCGGCCGGGCTGGGCTTGCCGTTGCCGTTGCCCTCCCCCGGGCGCTTGGGCCGGGGCTGCAGGGTCTTGGGGAGCGGAGGGGCGGGGAGCTTGGGCATCGCGGATCAGTTCTTGGGCAGAATCGAGGTGTCGAAACGCTTGGGATACAGGTACTGGCCGATCCCGTCCAGCGGCTGGCCCGGATCTCGGGGCGAGAAACGCTCGAGCTCGGAGTTGACCGAGTAGCGGGGCCCGATCTCGACCAGGCCGGTGGACTTGTTCAGGCGGGTGTAGAAGCGATCCAGCGGGCGTACCGGAGGTCCGCCGGCCACCATCCCGCGGAAGTCGTAGACGCCGCCGTGGCACGGGCAGATGAAGCGCGCGGCCGCGGCCACGAAACGCACCGGGCAGCCCAGGTGCATGCAGCGCGAGGACAGCGCGATCCAGTGGTTGTACTGGTCCTCGTGCTCGGTGTCGATGCTCGGGTTGCGAGTCCGCACGTAGGCGATCGACTTGCCGGCCTCGCCGATCCCCTGGACGATCGTCACCACCCGGGTGACGTACGTGCTCTCGGTGAAGTCGGCGGGTGTACCGATGGCCTGCCAGTTGAACGGCTCGCGGCTGAACAGCGGGCCGAGGGCGAAGCCGAGCGCCGGCAGCGTGAAGGCGGCCGCGGCCACGCCGCCCGCGCTGTGGGTGACCGCGGTCATGAATCGACGGCGTGTGACGGTCTCGCCTTCGAAGGCGCCCGGCATCTGCCGATCGGCGGTGTATTTCGATTTGCCGGCTTGGTGTCTGTCTTCTGCCACGTGCGCCTCGATCAACGGCGGCTAACGCCTATTGAACGCTCACCTAAGCGTACCGTCAACAAAGAGGCGAGCGTCACGTGACCACGCTTGTAGCGGACGTCTCAAGCGCCACGACGGCACGCTCGTCGCCGGTCCGGGCGAGCGACTTGGCAGCCTCGTGCTCGGGACTGGACCCCCACCCGATGGCCGCCGCGCCGGAGCGCCAGATCGCCTCGGCCAGCGCCGGCTGATCCGCGGCGCGGGCCGCCGCGAGCAGCGAGATCAGGTCGGCCAGCTCGGCCACCGCGTCGAGGTCGCCGAGCTCGGCCAGGCGCGACAGGCCGAGCGCGTAGAGCTGATCGCCGAGCAGCAGGGCCAGGTCGGGATCGTCGTCGCGCAGGACCCGGGCCGACCCGTAGTGCAGCAGCGAGCCCTCGAGGATCATCTCCAGCAGCAGCTCGTACTCGGCCTCCCGGCCGGCGGCGCGCGGACCGGAGGCCGCCAGCTGTGGCGGTCCCGGGTCTGATGCGGCATGGGGCGCCGACGCCTCGCACAGCGAGTCAGCGAGGGTCCCGCCGCGCGCTCGCAGGGCATCGGTCAGGGCGAGCACGCCATCTCGGGCGTTGCGGCTCACGGGGCGGCCACCTCGGCGAACGCCTCGCGTGCCGCGGCGATGGTCCGCGCGATGTGCTCGGGACCGTGGGCCAGCGACGGAAACCACGCCTCGAACTGCGACGGCGGCGGGTACACACCGCGGACCAGCAGGGCTCGGCACCATGCGGCGTGGGCCTCGAGGTCGCAGGCGGTCGCCGCGGCGTAGTCCCCGACCGGCCGCGCGCTGAAGAACACCGTGAGCAGGCCCGGCAGGCTCTGGACCTGGACCGGGGCGGCGGCTGCGCCAGCGGCCTCCCGCAATCCATCTGCCAGCGCCTGCGTTGTCG
The DNA here is from genome assembly GCA_963799995.1 of uncultured Solirubrobacterales bacterium. GTDB lineage: Bacteria > Actinomycetota > Thermoleophilia > Solirubrobacterales > Solirubrobacteraceae > Palsa-465. The sequence goes on from CAWCZI010000007.1 coordinate 473,971, forward strand.
TCGCCAGTCGCTCGTAGGCCGCATCGTCCAGGCGCTGGAGCGTGGCCAGGGCGGCGGCCACCGCCAGCGGATTGCCCGACAGCGTCCCGGCCTGGTAGACGTCGCCGGCGGGGGCGATCCGCTCCATCAGCCGGCGCGGGCCACCGTAGGCGGCGGCGGGGAGACCGCCGCCGATGATCTTGCCCATGATCGTCAGGTCGGGAAGCACGGCGAAGCGCTCCTGGGCGCCACCGCGAGCGACCCGGAAACCGCTGATCACCTCGTCGAAGACGAGCAGTGCCCCGGTGGCGTCGGCACGCTCCCGGAGCAGCTCCAGGAAGCCCGGCTGCGGCGGGACGAGGCCCATGTTGGCGGGCACCGGCTCAGCCAGGATCGCCGCCAGCTCGTGATCCCGCGTGGCGGCCACGAGGGCGTCAGGGTCGTTCCACGCCACGATCACGGTCGCGGCGGCGGCGGCCGCGGGCACGCCCGGGCTCGCCGGGATTCCCTGCGTTGCAAGGCCCGAGCCGGCCTCTGCGAGCAGGCCGTCGACGTGGCCGTGGTAGGCGCCGGCGAACTTGAGGATCTTCTCGCGCCCGGTGGCGGCGCGGGCGAGGCGGATCGCGCTCATCGAGGCCTCGGTTCCGCTCGAGGTCATCCGCAGCATCTCGACCGAGGGGATCCTCGAGGCGACCAGCTCGGCCAGCTGGACCTCGCCCTCGGTGGGCGCGCCGTAGGTGGTGCCGCGTCGCGCCGCGGCGGTGACCGCGGCCACCACTTCGGGATCCGCGTGACCGAGGATCAGCGGTCCCCACGAGCACACCCAGTCGATGTACTCGTTGCCGTCGACGTCGTGGATCGTCGCGCCGTGACCCGATGCGATGAAGATGGGATCGCGCCCGATCGAGCGCATCGCCCGCACGGGCGAGTTGACTCCGCCCGGCAGGACCGTCTGAGCCCGCTCGTAAAGCTCAGCCGAGCGGGTGCTGGAGGCCGCGGTCTCCGTCACACGCCGGCGTGCTGGCGTTCCCAATCGCGGTACTCCTCGGTGAAGTACAGCAACCGGATCTTCTTGAACTCGGTCGAGGAGTAGAGGGTCGCCCAGTCGTCTATTCCGGTGTCGGCGGCGATCGAGTCGAGGATCGCGTCGCACTCCTCCTTGGAGCGCCCGTGGGCCATCGTGAACACCGAGTAGGGCCAATCCGCATAGGTGGGGCGCTGATAGCAGTGCGAGATGCCGCGGAACGAAGCCATCCGCTTGCCCAGCTCGAGGATCCGCTCGTCGGGCACCTTCCAGACGCCCATGCCGTTGGCGCTGAAGCCCGCACGGCGATGGAACAGGATCGCCGCCACCCGGCGTAGCAGCCGGCGCTCCTGCATGCCCTGCAGGTGCTCGAGCAGCATCTCCTGGGCGATGCCGAGCTCGGCGGCCGCGGGAGCGTAGGGCTCGGCGATCACCGGCAGATCGCCCTGGAGCGCGCGGATCACCGCCCGGTCGAACTCGTCGTACGGCTGGGCCTCGATCTCGGCCGGCTCGGCGGCCTCGGCCGCTTTGGCCAGCGCCTCGGTCCCGGCCTCCATCTCGAGATCCATGCGAATCTTGAACAGCTTCAGCGTCGGAAGCTGGCGCACCGACTCCGCCCCTGCCAACTCGGCCAGGACCTTCAGCGTGCCCTCGAGCCCGAGCGGCGAGTCCGGCTCGGTCGCGATCGTGAACCAGATGTTGAATTCGTGGTTGCGCAGGTAGTTATGCGAGACGCCCGGGTGGGCGTTGATGATGTTGGCCGCACGCCACGGGTTCTCGGGGTCGACCTTGGCGGCCACCAGCATCGAGGAGTAGCCCAGCGCGCGCGTGTCGAAGATAGGCGTGACCTGGCGGATGATCCGCTCGTCGAGCAGGCGCTGGACGCGGGCCATGACCTCGGCCTCGGTCATACCGGCCTCGCCCGCTACGTGCTGGTAGGGGCGCGGCGCGATCGGGAAGTGGCCCTGCATTAGGTTCAGCAGCCGCTTGTCGAGGTCGTCCAGCGCGATCGCGGCGCCCTCCTTGCGGCTGCGCAGCTTGGGCCCGTGTTGCGAGCCGCTCCGGGCAGCGGCATCGTTCTCGGTGGTCCCTGGAGTCTCTATTGCAGCCATTGAGCGGCGTCCTTGGCGTGGTAGGTGATCAGGATGTCGGCTCCCGCGCGGCGGATCGAGGTCAGAGCCTCTAGAACCGCGGTCCTCTCGTCGAGGTATCCAGCGGCCGCCGCGGCCTTCAGCATGGCGTATTCACCGCTCACGTTGTAGGCCGCCAGCGGCATCGAGGTCGTGTCCTTCACGCGCCGGATCACATCCAGGTAGGGCAGCGCGGGCTTGACGATGAGGATGTCGGCCCCCTCCTCGACGTCGAGCAGCGCCTCGCGCACGGCCTCGTCGCCGTTGGCCGGGTCCATCTGATAGCCACGGCGGTCGCCGAACGACGGCGTCGAATCGGCGGCCTCGCGGAACGGGCCGTAGAAGGCGGAGGCGAACTTCGCCGAGTAGGCCATGATCGGGGTCTCGGTCAGCCCGTCGTCGTCGAGCGCGGCGCGGATCGTGCCCACGCGTCCGTCCATCATGTCGCTGGGGGCGATGATGTCGGCCCCGGCGCGGGCCTGGGAGACCGCGGTGCGGTTGAGCAGCTCGAGCGTGGCGTCGTTGTCGACCACTCCGTCCGATCTGACGACTCCGCAGTGGCCGTGGCTGGTGTACTCGCACAGGCACAGATCGGTGACCACGAGCAGATCAGGATGGGCCTCCTTGATCGCCCGCGTGGCGAGCTGCACGATCCCCTCGTCGTCCCAGGCTCCCGAGCCCTCCTCGTCCTTGGCGGCCGGCAGGCCGAACAGCAGCACCGCCGGGATACCGAGGGCTTTCGCCTCGCCCGCCTCGGCGACGGCGTGACCGATCGAGAGATGGTCGATCCCGGGCATCGCGGGGATCGGCTCGCGGCGGTCGACGCCGTGGGCCACGAACATCGGGTAGACGAAGTCCGCCGGCTCGAGGCGCGTCTCACGAACGAGGCCGCGGAGCGCCCGGCTCGACCGAAGCCTGCGCAGGCGGGTCTGGGGGAACGGCATGACTGTCCGTCGAGGATACCGCCGCGCGAGCCCTTGATCGGCCGGCGACGGCTGGGCAAACTGCTGGGTCGTGGCCTATGCCCTCGACCGGCTCGGCTGGCTGCAGTTCGAGCAGCTGTGCTCGCGGCTGCTCGAACTGGACTCGGGCGTGCCCGCGCACGCATGGGCGGGGGACGCCGATCGCTGCCGCCACGTGCTGTGCGGCGCGGACCTGGGACCACCGCTGCTGAGCTATGAGCTCCCGGGCCCCGTGCTCGTGCAATGCGCCTGGATCCGTCCGGGCGCCAGGACGGATCTGGGTGAGATGGTCGACCGCCTGGCTCGCGAGCACCCCGAGGACCTCCACGTCGCGCGGTCCTACCTGCTGGTGTGCAACGGCGAGCTTGCGCAGACGCTGGGTGCGGCTATCGGGGACGCGAGGCTACGGGTCGGGATCCTGGGGAAACACGAGCTGGGAGCGAGGATCGATGCCCGTGCCGACCTGCGCCGAGCGATGCCGTCGCTGCTGGGATTGCGAGCACTCGAGGAGCTGATCGGGGAGGGCCCCGCCGCGGCGTCGACCCTCGATCGGGCCGCGGCGGCAGAGCTGGCCGTCGTGTTCGTCCCGACCCGAGCCCATGCCCGCGCCCTGACCGCGCTCGGTGCGCATCGCTTCGCCGTGCTCACCGGACCGCCCGAGATGGGCAAGACGGCGATCGCCCGGACGATCGCCTTGGCGCAGATGACGACCGGATGGGAGGCGCACGAGTGCACCACCCCCGAGGATGTCTGGCGAGCCTTCAATCCCGGGCGCCGGCAGGTGTTCATCGCCGACGACGCGTTCGGCTCCACCGAGTACCGCGCCGACGCCGCGGAGCGCTGGGCGCGGGAGATGGAGCGGCTGCTGCGCTCGCTCGACGACCGCCACTGGCTGATCTGGACCTCCCGTCCGGCGCCCCTGCAAGCCGGCCTGCGGCGGCTGCATCGCGAGCGAGGCGCCGAACGGTTCCCGTCTCCGGCCCGGGTATTGGTCGACGCCGGCGAGTTGGACCAGATGGAGAAGACGCTGATTCTGCTGCGTCATGCGAAGGCGGCCGAGCTCCCCGCCGGCACCCGCCGCGCGCTGCGTCACCACGGACCGGCGATCGTGACCAACGAGCACTTCACGCCCGAGCGGATCCGGCGGCTGGTCGGACGGCTGAGAGCCGGCGAGACCGACGTCGTGTCAGCCGCTGACCAGGAGCTGAGCACCCCCACCGACGCGATGGCGGTCTCGTTCTCGACGCTGGGGGCGGAGCACCGCGATCTGCTGCTGGCGCTGCTCGACACTCCCCCGGGACCGGCAGTCACCGAGCGCGAGCTCGTCTCGTCCCTGCGCCGCCACCATGACGGCTCGCTGTCGCATCATCCGATCGAGCTGGTGGACAGGCTGTCGGACCACTTCCTGAAGGTGCTGTCGTGAAGGTGACATGGGTACACCCGAGCTGGCGGGATCTGGTGATCGCGCAGCTTGCCTCCGACGGGCGGTCCCGACGGCGCTTTCTGGCCCGCTGCGGAGTGCACGGAGTGGTGCTGGCCCTTTCCACGGGCGGCGGGGCCACCGGGGAGCTGAGCCTCCCCCTGCTCGGCGAGGACGAGGACTGGGATGTGATCACCGACCGCGTGTACACGTTGCTGGGAGAGCTCGAGCCGGGAGAGCTCGTCGCCCTGCTGGCGGCGCTGAGCGCCGCGCACGACGATCTATGGAGCGAAGGATCCGCCCGCGAGGCGGACGCGCTGGCCCAGACCACGCTGGCGCGAACCAAGAAGCTGTGGAAGGCGGCCGGCCGGCCGATCGGGCTGGACCAGCTCGGCGCCTGGCTGAGTCTCGCCGGCCGCCTGAAGCCGCTGCCGCAGCTGCCCGATCTGGACGTGACCTGGGCCGAGCTGCTGCCGACAGGTCCTCCGACCTTGGATGACCGCGCCGAGGTGGAACGGTTCACCGACTGGTTCTCGCTGCTGGGGATGTTGGGCCGCTACCACCGGAGACTGCTCACCGACGGCGGCATCGACAGCCCGCAACGCCGGCTCGCGGTTGCGTTCGTCTACGAGGTGGAGTCCGACCTCCCGGCGGCTCCCAGCGTGTACGTGATGCGCGCGCTCGAGACGATCGCGGAGGCGATGCCCGTGCTGGCCGAGCGCATCGAGCTGCTCGCTGCCCTGGTGCGCCCTGAGGAGGGCGTCGACACCTGGGCTTCCGGGTCGCCGCCGCGCGAGCTGCTCGAGGAGCCGCGCGAGATGCAGGGCTTCGACGTGGTCCGGGTGCTGATGGACCTGTGAGGCCGGGAGCCGTTCAGACCGCGGGGCGGCGCCTGGTCAGACCAGGTTCCAGGGCAGGGCGCGCCACGTCTTAACCAGCTCGGCCTCGACGTAGGGATCCGAGGCCACGAACTGCTCCACGTGCTCGGGCCCGACGCCCTTGAACACGAACGCGCCGCCGGTGGGCGGGTTCCCCAGCGCGCCGGCCATGACCACGGTGCCCGCTTCCTTCTCGGCCCGAATGCGCTCGAGATGGTCCCCGCGGTAGGGCCCGCGGCGTTCGCTCATGTCGTCGACGTACTCGTACAGGAGCAGGATGTGTGCGGCGTCATCGGTCATCTTCGGTAAACCGTACCGCCCAGGCGCTACGCTTGCGGACGATGAGCAATCTCGATCGCCGGCGAGGCTACACCCCGCGCCGAGCCCGTGAGCAGCGCGCCTACCGCCTGATCCAGATCGGCGGGGTGACTGGGACCCTCGGAGTGGTGGGCCTCGTGTTCGCGATCGTGGGGGTGATCGGCATTGGTCTGCCGATCGTCCTGTTGATCGTGGCCGCGATCTGCCTCTTCATGTTCCAGCGCACCACGGGTCAGCGCTAACCGGCGCTTTCCGCGGTGGCCGTGGGGCGTCCGTCTGGGCGCGCTGCGTCGATGGCGGCGAGGAAGGGTGGGGTGCCGACGCTTGCAGCGGGATGCCGACGCGTGCAGCGGGCTGCCGACGCGTGCACGCAGGGGTGATGGAGATTTCGTACCGTCACGGTACGTAAGTCATCACCCCTTGGGTTCGGGACGTTCAGGCGTGTGCGAAGCGCCGGAGTCCGAGGGGGCTGACAGGTGGGATGCCGGCGACCGCGGGGACGTGGGGTCCGTGGAGCACCGTCACGGTGCAGAAATGTCCACACCCCTGGCTCGGGACGTTCAGGCCCGTGCGAAGCGCCTGAGTTCGGGACGTTCAGGCCCGTGCGAAGCGCCTGAGTTCGGGACGTTCAGGCTTGTGCGAAGCGTCGGAGTGCGAGGCGTCCGAGGAGGCCGAAGGCGGCGGCCAACACCGCCAAATGAAGCAGCGGTAGGCCGATCCCCGGAGACGTTGCGGAGAACGCGTTCGATATGGCCTCCAACGCCGCCTTGAACGGGAACACGAAGGCGACGGCGTCGAGGACGCTCTTCAGCGTGCCCGAGACCGCGTTGGCCGGCACGAGCGCCACGAAGGCCACCGGCAGCGACACCAGGAAGGCAAGCAGCGAGGCGGCACTGACCTCGCGGGCCACGCCGCCTATGGCCACGCCCATGGCCCCGAAGGCCAGCCCTCCGAGCGCCAGCGCCGCCACCCACAGCTCGAAGCGCGACCAGTCGAGGTGGACGAACAACGACACGAAGGCGGCCATGACCAGCGTCACCACGGTGGCGCAGCCGGCCGACAGCACGATCTTCTCCGCCAGCAGCCGGCCCGGGGTCACCAGCCCCCGGACGAGCCGGGCGTAGGCATTCTCGGAGCGCTCGACGGCGAGCATCCCCGCCGCCAGCAGCACGGTCACGAACATGAGGGAGACGATCACCGCGATGGCGGCGGCATAGGCGTCGGTGGGCGTCGTGCGCCCGGCGAGCTGAGTCTGCTGGACGGTGAGGGGGGTCCCGATCGAGCCCAGCACCGGACTGGCGAAGCCGAGGCCTTCGATCGCCAGATCGGCGAAGCCGACGACCTGGCGCAGGGCCACCCGCAGCGGCGAGCGGGCCGGCAGCGAGGCGATCGTGCCCTGCACGATCGTGCGGGCGTTGCGCAGCCCCAGCAGGTGGACGTTCTGGCCGGCGAAGTTGATCGTCCCTCCACCGAGCACCTGCTGCAGGTCGGTGATCGCCACCTTCAGCACCTGCTTGGAGACCAGTTGCTCGACCTCGGAGAGCCGTGACGAGATGGCCTGGTTGACGAACTGCTTCTCGATCGGGTCGCGGGTGTTGAGATAGAGCCTGACGGTCGGGCTACCGACTCCCTGGGTGACGAGGCTCTGAATCTGCTGGGGCAGGGCCGCGGGAATGACGACCGCGGCCAGCGCCTCGCCGTCACGGACCTTGGCGATCGCCTCGCTGGCGGAGTGGACCTTGATCGGCTGGATCGACTGCAGCAGCTCCGAGGCATAGCTGGCGACGTTGATCTGCTGGCTGCCGAAGTTGATCTTCCCCTTCCCCGGCGGGACCTGGTCGTAGAACGCGACCTTCGGCTTGCCGGGCGGAGAGGAGAGCGCGAACCCGATCATCAGCGCGACCGCGATCGGGTACACGATCAGCAGGCCGACCAGCAGCGGCGAGCGGCGCAGGATCTGGAGGTCCTTGATCAGCAGCCAGCGCACGTCGGCCCCGTCAGTGGTTGTCCCTGCGCGTGCGGTCGCACCGATCCCGCCACTAATGCCCGCGCTGGTGCAGGAAGCGATTCAGCGCCGTCTCGAAATCACGGGGATCGCCACCGACGGCGCGCTCGAGCTCGGCCGGGGTGCCGGTGAACAGCAGCTCGCCGTCGGCCAGCAGCAGCACTCGCGAGGCGTAGCGCTCGACCTCGGTGACGTTGTGGGTCGAGAACACGACGGTGGTGCCGCGGTCCGCCAGCGCCGAGATGAACTCCCATAACCGTTCGCGCTGGCGTGGGTCCAGCGATGCCGAGGGCTCGTCGAGCAGCAGCACGCTCGGCTCCGAGAGCAGTCCGATGGCGATGTTGACGCGCTGCTGATTGCCGCCGCTGAGGCGCCCGACCTCCTCGCCGGCACGGTCCTCGAGCCCCGTCTGCTCGAGCATCCGCGCCACCGCGGCGTCGGGGTCGGGGAGCTTCTCCAGGCGCGCGAACAGCCGCAGGTTCTCGGCCACCGAGAGCTTGGAGTAGAGCGCCGGCTGCTGCGGGACCCAGCCGGTGGCCAGGCCCTGGAGGCTCAGCTCTCCCTCGTCGGGCGCCAGCGCGCCCGCGAGGATCGACAGCAGGGTTGTCTTGCCGGCGCCGTTGGGCCCGACCACTCCGGCCAGCTCGCCCGCTCCGAGCTCGAAGCTGACCCGATCGAGGGCCGCGCGCTCGCCAAAGCGCTTGGTCAGCGAGCGGGCAGCCAGCGTGCTGGCTCGGGGCTCGGCGGTGGACACCGCGGTGAGGGTAGAGGGTCGCCGCGCGCGGTCGCTCACCTGGAGCTGCGCACGTGCGGCTCCAGGGAGGCGCCGCACGAGCGGCAGTACTCGTCCCCGCGCCCCGGCGGCGCGCCGCATTGCAGACATCGGTCCGGCGTGATGGTCATCAATCCGGCGCTCGGCCCGCCGACCGCCCACGGCTCGAACACGAGATGGCGGCGCAGGTACAGAACCGTCTGCCGGATGACCGCGATCACCGGCAGCGCCACCAGGGCCCCGGCGATCCCGTACAGCTGATAGCCGATCAGCAGCGACAGGATGATCAGGATCGGGTTGATCCGCAGCGAGATCCGGAACACCTGGGGGGCCACGATGTGGCCCTCGAGCTGCTGTAGCGCGATGAACAGGAGGACCAGCCAGACGGCGGAGATGGGATTGTTGAACAGCGCCAGCAGGACCGCCGGCACTGGGCCGATGATCGGTCCCACGTATGGGATGAACTCCATCAGCCCGTAGAAGGCCCCGAAGAACACGGCGTAGTGCTCCCCATCGGGAAAGATCCCCAGCAACCCGAAGATGGTCAGCGACACGGCCGCACTGGCGCCCATCACGAGACTGAACAGGAGCTGACCGCGCACATAGCCGGACACGGCCTGCTGGACCAGCAGCGGGTAGTCGTCCTCCGGCGTCCCGTCGCCCTGCGGCATGATCCTGCGCACCAGCTCGCCGATCTGGCGCCCGTAGACCAGCAGGTAGATCGACAGCACGAGGATCAGCACCAGATCGAAGCCGACCGTCACCACGCCCGACAGCAGGTCGCGCGAGAACGAGATGATGTCTCCGGAGCGCTTGCTCAGGTCCTTCTGCAGCGTGTCCAGCGCGGTCTGCCCCTGCTGCTGGATGTGGATGTTGATCCCGTGGCGGTTCAGGAAGCTCTGGACGTTGGCGAGATCGCGGTTGGCGCCCTGGACGATCTGCGGGAGGTTCTGCTTGAAGCGCGTGATCTGGGTGCTGACCGGACTGACGAGCAGGGCGCCGATCCCGACCACGACGGCGAAGCAGGCCAGGTAGATGGCCAGAATCGCCAGCCCGCGCGGGATCCGCCGCTCCAGCAGACGCACCGGCGGGGCCAGGATCAGCGCCACCATGCTGGCCACGATCAGGACCAGCAGGACCGTGCCGGAGGCCCGCGCCAGCGCCCACAACCCCAGCAGGGCCAGCGGCAGCAGCACCAGCTGCACCCAGCGGGGCACCACCACCGGCGCGGGCGGGTCGATGTCGAGAGCCCGCGCGGTCTCCTCGGTGACGGCGTCCTGGTCATCGGAGGCCACGGCGTCCGCTGCGCGCGCGTCCGCAGCGGGGTCGTCGGGGGCCGGCGGGCGCAGTCGGTCCCGGAAACGCATACAACTACAAGTATGAGCCCCGGAGCAGCATGAACAAGTCAGCCAACATCCTGTTCATCGGAGACATCGTCGGCGGGATCGGGAAGCGGACGCTGCTGACGCTACTGCCCGGCCTGCGCGAGCGCCTGTCCCCGGATTTCGTCGTCGTCAACGGCGAGAACATCGCCGGCGGGATCGGAATCACCCCCAGGCTCGCCGACCAGCTGTTCGCCGCGGGAGCCGACGTGATCACGCTCGGCAACCACACCTACCGCCAGCGCGAGATCTACCCGTACCTCGACGAGCGACGCGAGATCCTGCGTCCGGCTAACTTCCTGCGCAGCCAGCCGGGCCACGGCTGGTGCGTGGTCACCCGGGATGAGGTCCGCCTCGGCGTGGTGTCGCTGTCGGGGAACCTGTTCATGGACGCGGGGCGCCCCGTGTTCGCCGAAGCCGATGCGGCACTGCACGCCCTGCGCGATCAGGTGGACCACGTGCTGGTCGACATGCACGCCGAGGCGACCAGCGAGAAGGTCGGCATGGGCTGGTACCTCGACGGCCGCGTGACCGCCGTCGTCGGCACCCACACCCACATCCCCACCGCCGACGCCCGCATTCTCCCCGGAGGCACGGCATACATCACGGATGTCGGCATGACCGGTCCCCGAGGCGGCGTGATCGGCGTCAAGCGAGATCAGGCGATCGAGGCGATGACCACCAAGATGCCGGTGCGCTTCGAGACCTCGACCGAGGACCCGTGGCTCAACGGCGTGCTGATAACCGCGGGGCCCGAGCCGCTGCGGGCGAGCGCGATCGAGCAGGTGCTCGAGCCGGCGCCGGCGGGAATCAGCTGACGCCGAGCGGGGCCGGCTCCGGATCCACTGCGCCGGAGGGCGCGGCGCTCACGGCGAGGGCGCGCCGCTCGGGATGGCCGGCGAAGATCGCCACCGCGACGAACGGGAAGAACCAGACCACGTAGGGGTACAGCCAGTAGTTGGCGATCAGCTGCAACGCGATCACGACGGCGGCGCCGAGGGCCGCCACCTCGAGCGGCCCGCGGCGCTCGGGGACGAACGCGACCAGGATGGCGAGGGCGACCACGGCCCCCTGGAGCAGGTGCTGGACCGCGCCCAATCCGCCCCACAGGCCCCAGATCGAGAACGGGGTGATGCGACTCGACTGGTAGGCCACGGAGTCGTGCCAGAAGTAGCTCAGATCGCTGTTGAGGAAGACCGGCAGCATCGCCGCGAACACCGTCAACCCGAAGCACACGATGAAAGCGGCGACGGAGCGCTCGCGCGGTCGCTCACCCGTCCCGCGCAGCAGCAGCGGCGTGAGACCGAAGGGGGCGAACTTGGTCAGCCCGGCGAGCGCCGCGAAGATGCCCCGCGCCGGGGCCGAGGAGATCACCAGCAGCGACAGTACGAGCAGCGCCGCGACCAGCGAGTCGTTGGTGTTGGAGTTCAGGGCGTACAGGCTGAATGGATAGGCGGCCCACGCGTAGGCCAGGACCACGCCCATCGCGTGCCCGCGAATCCGGCGGCCGAGCCCGTAGAGCCCGGCCATCGTCACCAGGTCGAAGGCGATGGCGGCGGCATGCGCGGCCGGGAGACCGTCCCAGCTTCCGCTCCAGCCGAAGATCAGCCGGAAGGGAACGTAGACCAGGTAGTTGACCGGCCCGTAGGTGTCCCCGTAGGCGTTGTCGTGCGGCCAGAACCCGTACAGCAGATGGCCGTGAATCAGCTTGTCAGCACCGATCACGCCGGCATACCCGACATCGATCACGTTCGAGTTCAGCACGTTGAGGCCGATCCGCAGCCCGATCAGGAACACCAGTCCCGACAGCAGCCAGGGGATCGGCACGTTGACGTGCAACGGCCGCCGCGGCCATCCCCGACCGAACCCCAGCAACAACATCCGCACCAGCAGGTACAGCAGGAACGGGTAGACGAGCGGGACCGACAGGCCGACGTCGGCGTGATTGAAGAACGCCAGCGAGATCGAGAACCCCAGCAGCACCAGCAGGTCGAGATGCAGCAGCGACAGGCGACCGCGGCGGCGGCCCCACGGCCACGGCACGAACGGCGCCATGAACAGCACGCATAGCGGCAGCCACACGTACAGGGCATTGACGCGGCGGCCAAACGCGCCCGGGTAGCCGCGCGCCATCGACCAGGCCACCTGATACCCCGCCCACACCTGCGTCACGGATGCGGTGTGGTCGTCGACGTAGACCTGGATCAGCTCGACCGGCTTGCGCGCGCGAGAGAACCAGCTCACCTGCCAGGTGAATGTTCCGCGGGTGTACTCGTAGGCCAGGGCCCTGGGATGGCGGCGCAGCTCGGCCTGCACGCGGGGGTCGGCCCGGGCGATCCGGAGGACCCGGGCGGCGGTCAGCGAAAAGCCGGCGGGCGATCGGTGCAGGGCGGTGACGAGGACCGGGTTGCCGGCCGGCACCGCGTTGGTGATCGGCGCGGGCGCCGGCGCCGGGGCGGCGCGGGCCGCCGTCCCACCGACGGCTGCCCAGGCAGGGCCGGGGAGGACCAGCAACGCCACCGTCGCCAGAATCGCGGCGGCGGCAGGCCCAAGCCGGCGCGCTGCTACGCCCGGAAGCTCCAGAGCTTCTGCCCGATGAAGGACAGCGGCGTACCGGCGGCGATCGAGATCGCCTGCGCGACCACTTTCGCCATCCCGGTCCCGTCGACGAGGGAGATCAGCACCACATAGGTGAAGCCGAACGTGACCAGTGAAACCGCGAAGAACTTGAGCCCCTGCTGGATCGGGTGCGCCTGACGCGCGCCGAATGTCCAGTGCCGGTTGAACCAGAAGTTGTTGACCACCGAGACCACGAAGGCGAGCACTGCCGCGAGCTTGTAATTGACCCCGAGCCCGTGCACGCAGACCGCGAATACGACGAGGTTGACGACGTATCCGCTGGCGCCAACGGCCACGAAGCGGCCGAGCTGTAGCCAGTTCTGCGGGTGGCGAACGCCATGGCGCACGCGGTGGCGGAACGGCAGCGCAACGGTGGTGGTCAGGTCTTCGGGCATCCGGGCAACTGTATCGGCGCTTTTTCTACTTCCCCTAAGCGGATTGGCGCCTAACGGGCCTCTAATCGTCGGATTCTGCCGGTTGCACGCCGAAATGGCGCCGCACCATCGGCGCGATGTCACGCAGCGACCACTGCTCGCGAACGTTGCGCGTGGCCGGCCCGGTGCCGCACCACAACAACGCCCCGAGCGAGTCGGATCGGTGCAGGCTGCCGTGCGAGCCGCCGCCGACGTGGTCTGATCCACCCCAGTCGACGAACTCGAATCCAGGCGCGGCGGACAACAGCACCTCGCCCGCGTTGGGGCAGTGCAGCGAGGACCAGACGCGCGCCAGTGCGTCGGGATACTCGGTGCTAAGGAAGCGCCCGTCCTGGAGCTCGGCGCGCAGCACGGCAAGGTCCCCCTCCACGCTCCAGCGCTCGCCGCGGGAGTCCTGTAGATCGCCGCCGGCGCGGAAGCGCAGCTCGCCACGGCGGCCACGGACGATCGCCTCAGACGTGTCGGAGTCGCGATCCCCCGACAGCGTCATTACGAGGTCGACGCCGTCGAGCTCGCATACGGTGTCGATCGAGCGCTTGACCACCTGCTCGCGGTGGTCGTCGTCGAGGACGTAGATCATCGCCGAACGCTGGGCGGGGCTGAGCGCGACCTCGGCTCCGATCGAGCGCGACGGGCTGGGGGTGGCGACGTCGAAGTCCGCGAACGCCTCGTCGAGCCGGATCCGCTGCTCCACCGGCGCCTGCGAGTGATCGGAGGCGACGATCACGGCGTGATCGCGCAGGAACTGCTCGGGTCCCCCGGCGGCGTGCATCAGGCGCTCGACCTGACGGTCCGCGGCGGCCAGCGAGGTGACCTGGGCGTGGGGCCCGTTGCGGTGCGAGTAGGCGTCGTTGTCCGGCAGCGAAAACAACATGAAGTCGAACAGGTCGTGCTCGGCGAGGTAGGCGCCGACGCAACCGGTGTGCTGATCGCGCGCGCCGGGAAGGCCGAGCTGCCCGCGGCACCCGGTGCGCCGCGACGCGTACAGGTCGGCGTAGAACAGTTCCTTGGGCCCGAGGATGGTGCGCCGGAACAGCGTCGAAGTGACGATCCGGGCCAGCGCCGACTCGTTGGCGACCTCATGCGGGTGGCGGCCCCGGTAGATGAGGTAGGTGGTGCCGGCGGTCCGCACGTCCGCGTCGTCGAGCGACTCGAACACGGTCTCAACGTCGTGGGACAGGTGCTCGTCGTTCATCCGGTACACGGTGTCGGTCATCGAGCGCACGACGCCGAACTGACGCGAGGCCGAGAAGCTCGAGCCGTACTCGATGTAGCGGCCCTCCTCGCGGTGATACCAGTTCATGCTCGGGATCAGATGCTCATCGGGACCCACGCCGGTGGTGATGGTGGCCGCGCACACGGGTGTGACGGACGGGAACGCGGCGACGCAGTCGCCGACGTAGACGCCCTCCTCGCGGATGCGCGCCATCGCGGGCGCGCGGCCGCCGGCGATGGCCCGCTCGAGCATCGACGGCTTCATCGCGTCCACGATCACCAGGATGAGCTTCTTGGGCTGATCGCTCACGTCGCGCGGGTCGTGGTCGCGGGTTGGGTCGCTGGGCCAGACGGGGCGTGAGTCAGCGGAGGATGCGTAGGCCCGCGTACTTCTGCTCGCCGCGGCCCCGGCCGGCGATCAGCAGCCACAGCAGCAGCGCCAGCACGACCACGCCGAACGGTGGCAGCACGATCGACAGTGCCGCCGCCAGCAGCGCGGCGGTCTCGGTGAACACCGGCAGCATCGCGCTCGTCTCCTGATCGAGCCGCGAGCGGACCCGGGCCAGCAGCGGCCGGGTGGCTGCGACGCCGATCGCGGCACAGATCACGCCGCCGACCAGGCCGGGCCAGATCGCGTAGTGACCCCGGCACAGCGAACCGGCGAAGAGGAGCGCCCCGATCGCCAGCGCGATGCCGGCCAGCACCAGCGCCCTGGGCCCGCTCTCCAGTTGCTCGCGCGCGACGCGACGCTCCATGAGCGCCAGCAGGACGGCTCCGATCACCATCACGAACAGGAATGGGGGGCTCTGCAGAAAAGAGAAGTCCGTGTGCGCGAAGTCGATCTGCACGTCGGCGGCCGCCAGCCCGCCGACCGCCAGCGCCGGCAGGAACGGCCGGACGCCCACCGCCGCGGCGACGCCGACCCCCTGGAAGATGTCGAAGACGAGATGCATCGTGCTGTACCGTGACGAGGCGTGACGATAGACGAGAGGGCAGCGTGAGCTCGGGCGAGCACGGTCCGAGCGCCGACGCCAGCCCGACTCGCGGTCCGAGCACCAGACGGCCGCGGTCGACGGCCCGCGACATCCAGCGCTACGCGGCGCTGTTCGCGGAGCGCACGAAGGTGATGCGCTCCTCGGCGATGCGCGACCTGATGGCGTTGACCGAGCGCGAAGACGTGATCTCGCTGGCCGGGGGGCTGCCCGACACCTCCACCTTCCCGCCCGACTCCTACGCCGCGCTGATGGCGACCGTGGCCAGCCAGTCGTGCGCGCGCGCCCTGCAGTACGGGCCCACCGAGGGCCTGATGCGCGTCAAGCAGCGCGTCTGCGAGGTGATGAGTGCCGAGGGGATGGAGATCGATCCCGACGAGCTGTTGATCACGACCGGCGGCCAGCAGGTGATCGACCTGGTCTGCAAGACGCTGCTGGACCCCGGGGACGTGGTCGTGGCCGAGGCCCCGACCTACCCGGGCGCGATCCCCACCTTCTGCGCCTACCAGGCCGAGGTCGTCCAGATCACGATGGACCGCGACGGCATGCGCGTCGAGGATCTCGAGCCGCTGCTCGATGAGCTCGAGCGCGACGGGCGCCGGCCCAAGTTCATCTACACGGTGCCGAACTTCCACAACCCGGCCGGGGTGACGATGTCGCTGGAGCGCCGGCGCGAGCTGGTCCGGATCGCCGGCGAGCGCGAGCTGCTCGTGCTCGAGGACAACCCCTACGGGCTGCTGCGCTACGAAGGCGAGCCACTGCCAACGCTGTACTCGCTGGACCGGGACTTCGTCATCTACGCCAGCACGTTCTCGAAGATCCTCTCACCCGGCGTGAGGCTCGGCTGGACCGCCGCCCCGGCGCCGATCGCCGCCAAGATGCAGATCGGCAAGGCGTCGTCTGACCTGTGCTCCTCCTCGATCTCGCAGTACTTCGTCGACGCCTATTTCGAGGCGGGACCGTGGGAGGACTACGTGCGATCGCTGCTGGAGATCTACCGGCGGCGGCGCGACGTGATGCTGGACGCGCTCGCAGAGCACTTCCCGCGCGAGGCCGAGTGGACGCATCCGCGCGGGGGCCTGTTCATCTGGGCAACGCTGCCCGACTACATCGACACCACCGACCTGCTGGCGCGAGCGCTGCAGGAGCAGGTGGCGTTCGTCCCCGGGCGCGCGGCCTACCTGGATGGCCGCGGCGGCTCCTCGATGCGGCTCAACTTCTCCGGCGTCGACGAGGACGAGATCCGCGAGGGGATCCGCCGCATCGGTGAGGTCGTGCGCGAGCAGGTGGCGATGTACGGGACGCTCACCGGCGCCGCGCCGCGGGTCGACCCACGGCGCGCCTCCGAGGAGGAGCAGCGCCGCGCCGGCGCGCAGGACGCGCCCGCCGAAGAGCTGGCCAAGATCCTGAGGCTGCCGCCCAAGCGCCAGCGCACCGGGTGAGGACCGCCCGGTCCGGGATGAGGCCCGCCGGTCCGTGAGCCGGGTCGCGGTGCTGAAGGGCGGGCGCTCGCTGGAGCGCCAGGTCTCGCTGCGCTCCGGGGCGCGCGTCGAGCACGCGCTGGAGCAGCTCGGGCACGAGGTGCTGCCCGTCGACGTCGGGCCGGACCTGGTGGCGGTGCTCGGGCGCGAGCGCCCCGACCTGGCGTTCGTCGCGCTGCACGGCCGCGACGGCGAGGACGGAACGGTGCAGGAGCTGCTCGAGGTGATGGGCATCCCCTACACCGGCTCGGGCGTGTCGGCCTGCATCCGCGCGGCGGACAAGGTGCTGGCCAAGCACGCGATGCGCGACGCCGGGATCCCCACGCCCGACTTCTACGCGTTCAACGAGACCGCGCTCGAGGCGCTCGGCGCCGCCCAGGCGCTGCCGGCGATCGAGGAGCGGCTGGCATTCCCGATCGTGGTCAAGCCGGCGCGGCAGGGCTCGGCGCTGGGGATCAAGTTCGCGCGGACGGCGGCCGACGTGCCGGCCGCCCTGGTGGCCGCGTTCTCGTATGACCGCAAGGTGCTGCTGGAGCGCTACGTCCACGGCCGCGAGCTGGCGGTCTCGATCCTCGAGGATGCGGAACCCGGGCGGCCGCCGGTGGCGCTGCCGATCGTCGAGGCGGTACCGGAGCAGGAGAGCTTCTACGACTTCGAGTCGCGCTACGAGATCGGTCGCACCCGGTTCGTATGCCCGGCGGCGCTGGACGACACGGTGGCCGCTCGCGCCGCCGAGATCGCGCTCGAGACGTACTCGCTGCTGGGGTCGGCGGGCTTTGCGCGCGTGGACCTGATGCTCGACAAGGAGTCCGGCGAGCTGTTCGTGCTCGAGCTCAACCCGATCCCGGGGCTGACCGAGACGAGCCTGCTGCCCCAGGCGGCCGAGGCGGCGGGGATCGGCTTCGACGGGCTCGTGGAACGGATCCTGGCCGCAGTCGGGCGCTGAGCGCGGGGCGGCGGGAGCCGGAAAGGGGGCCGTCTACTCGTCGGAGGCGAAGTCCTCGGGGGTGACGCGGTCGAGGAAGTCCTTGAACTTCTCGACCACCTCCTCAGTGTCCTCGACCTCGTGCTCGAACTCGATCGCGGACTCGGTGATCACGTCGTCGGCGGCAAAGATCGGAGCGCCCGAGCGGACCGCCAGGGCGAGGGCGTCACTGGGACGCGAGTCGATCTCCAGCTCGCGGCCGCCGGAGCGCAGGCTGATCGAGGCGTAGAAGGTGTTCTCGCGCAGCTCGGTGACAGCCACGCGGGTACATTCGACCTCCAGCTCGCCGAGCATCTCGGACAGCAGATCATGGGTCATCGGGCGTGGGGTCGAGGCCCCCTGGAGCTTCATCAGAATCGCCGCGGCCTCCGGGTGACCGATCCAGATCGGCAGGAACTTGTTGCTCTCGACAGTCTTCAGCAACACGATCGGCTGCTTCCCGACCATGTCGAAGCTAACGCCGTAGATCACCATTTCCTGCACGCGCCGCTCCTCGATTGGGTCAGGCAAGTATAGGGCGCGGGCCTGTGGCGTAATCTAACCGGCGACAAGCTCATGACCGGTGAGAAGCGCCTTTACGGCCCGTCCCCGACGCCCCAGCCGGGGGGTCGGCCCGCCGCCCCCGGACGGCTCGCGATCGTGCAGGCGTTCGTCAACACGCACTTCGACCTGGTCCGCGAGCACGGGGCGGAGATCCTGCACTCCCCGGCCGCGCTGGAACGTTGGCTGCGCGGGGCCGGGTTGCTAGGGGACGGCGCCGCTGCGCTGACCGAGGCCGACCTGGTGCGGATGCTCGAGGTGCGCGAGCGCCTCCGCGACCTGGCCGGCGCCGGCGACGACGCTTACGTCCGCCGTCGGGCGCGCCAGCGCCTCGGGGAGGTGGCGGGCGCCGCCTACGCCGAGGTGCGTTTCACGGCGACCGGGGCAGAGCTCCTCCCCGCCCTGCGCGACGGCACCGACGGCGCCATCGGGGGCCTGCTGGCGATCACTGCCGGCGCGCTGGCCGACGGCTCCTGGGCGCGGTTGAAGATCTGCCCCGGGGATCACTGCGGCTGGGCGTTCTACGACCATTCGAGAAACCGCACCGGACGGTGGTGCTCGATGGCCGTGTGCGGGGGCCGCGTCAAGGCCCGAAGCCACTACCGCCGGCGCCGGGCACGAGAGCTGTGAGGACGCGGGGGCGGTAACCGTGCGCTCGGCGGCGGCTCCGTTGATCCTGGTGGCGGCCCGCCTGCGTCGCCGCCCCGGCCGGTTCGGATTGCCCGTGCTGGGGATCGCCCTGGCCGCGGCGTTCGCGTGCGCGGTGGCGGCGGAGAGCGTGATCGCCGGCGATCGGGGTGCGCGATCGGTGCTGACGGCGCTGGATCTATCGCAGCGCAGCGTGCGCGTCGGCTGGGACGGGCCCGCCGGCGCCGGGGTCGACGGGCGAGCCCGGGCGCTGCTCCGCGACCTCGGGCTACCGGTACCGACACGCGTCGTTCTGCTCAGCCCGGTGAGGCTGGACGGGGTGGTCGTCAGGCCGGCGGCGATCTCGCCCCTCGCGCCATGGGTGGGCGACCCGGGGGAGCACGGGAGCGGCCGGGCCGACCGCCCGGGACTCTCCCCCGGCGCGCTGGGCGCCTGCAGGCCCCGGGACTGCCCGGTGCTTGAGGCCGGGGGTGTCGTGAATCGAAGGATTCTGAGCGCGCCTGGGGTGACCCTGCGGATCATCGGCACGGGGGCGCTGCGGTCAGCCGCTCCGCTGGGGTTCGCGCCGTCCGGCGGGCGCGGCATGCCGCTCCTGCTCACGCCCGACGTCACCGGACTGGACTCGCTGCCGGCGTTGAGCAGCCTCTACCGATCGCAGGGATGGCTGGCGCCGCTGGACGTCGGGCGGCTGCAGAGTTGGGAGCTGGAGGCGACCGAGGGGCGCCTGCAACGCGCCCAGGCCGCGCTGGCGACCAGCAATGGCGGGTTCAGCCTCAATGCCCCGTTCGCAGCGCTCGATGCGGCGCGCGCCGAGGCGGCGGCGGCACCGAGCCGGCTGCTGGCCGCCGGGGGAGGCGCGCTGGCTGCCCTGGCCGTGTTCGTGATCCTCGCCGCCTACGGGCTGCGGCGCGACCAGGCCGCCGAGCTCGAGCGGCTTCGGATCGCGGGGGCGCGCGCCGGCCAGCGGCTGACGTTCGCACTGGGCGAAGCGGCCATCCTGAGCGCGACGGGGCTGGTGGGAGGAGCGGCGGTCGGCATCGGGGCCGGGGCGCTCCTCGCCCACGCGGCGGGCCTGCCGGCGGCCGGCGTCCTCGGCCACAGCCTCGTCATGTGGCGGGGCGCCGCCGCGCTGGGCGGCGGCTGGCTGGTCGCGACCGCCGTCGTGGGCACGGTGCTGGTGGCACCCGACGGGCACCTGATCGATGCGCTGGCCCTCGCGGGCGCGGCGGCGGTGGCCCTGGCGCTGACCCGGGGCGGGGGCAGCGATGGGGCGCTTGCGCTCCTGCTGGCACCGCTGACCTGCCTCGCCGGAGGCGTACTCGTATACCGCCTGGCGGCGACGCTCCTGAGCGGCGGCGAGCGCCTCATCCGTCACGGCCCGCTGCCGGTCCGGCTGGCGTTCTCCGGGCTGGCCCGCGCGCCGGCCGCTCCCGCGCTGGCGATCGCCGTCGTCGCGGTGAGCACGGGCCTCGGCGGGTTCGCGCTGGCCTACCGGGCGACGCTCGAGCGCGCAACCGCCGATCAGGCCGCCGACCGTGTGCCGCTCGACGCCACGATCACCCAGACGGCGAGCTTCGTCACCCCGCTCGAGCTCGCCTCGCCGGCCCGCTGGCGTGCGCTGGCCGCAGGTCCCGTGCTGCCTGTGCTGCGGACGCAGGCAACGTTCGCCGGCCCCGGCGCGGCCGTCACCGTCCCGGCCCTGGGGGTCCCGGCGTCCGGCCTGGGACTGATCCATGGATGGCGCGCCGGCGACGGGCCCACGTCGTTGGCGAAGCTCGGGCGCAGGCTGGCACCTCGCGGTCCGGTCCGCGTCCCCGGCCCAATGCTCCCGGCCGGCTCGCGAACGTTGTCGCTGCGCCTGCGGACCTCGGGCGATCCTGTTCAGGTGACCGCGGAGCTGCGCGGCGCCGGCGGGGCGGTGACCCCCGTCTCGCTGGGCGGAGCCTCGGCGCGAGCGCGAGCGCGAGCGCGAACCGCCACCGCGCGGCTGCCCGCTGGCCGCCACGAACTCGAGGCACTGGAGCTCGACGTCTCCGCCGGCCAGGAGGCCACGGCGGGCCATCAGAACGCCGAGAACCCGGCGGCGAGGACGCAGTTCTCGACCACCGTGTCGCTGGGTCCCGCTGTCGCTCGCGACAGCCGCGGCGACCGGCTGTCCGTCACCGGCCTGGGTGGCTGGCGCGGGGTCGGCGCCGCCACCGCGGCACGCCCGGCGGATCGGGGCGGGGCGGTTCGCGTGCGGTTCGCCGAGAGCGGCCAACCGGGCGTCGTGCGCCCAGTGCAACCCAGCGACCGCGGTGCGATCGCGGTGCTGGCCGACCCGGCGACGGCGGCTGCAGCCAGTGGCGCCCGCAGCGGCGGTGGTGGCACCGGCGGTGGTCGCAGCGGTGGCTTGATCGCCCTGACGATCGATGGCCTTCCGGTACAGGCGCGGATCGTCGGCGTGGTACGCCGCTTCCCTACGCTCGCGCCGGACGACGCCGGGTTCATCGTCGCCGACGAGGCGACGCTGGCCGCCGCGCTCGACGCGTCACTCCCCGGGCAGGGACGATCGGACGAGCTGTGGATCGACACCGGCGAACCGCGGCGGCTCGACGCGGCGCTGACAGCCCCGCCGCTGGACCGACTCGGTCACAGCTTCCGCTACCAGGTGCAGCGCGCGCTGCGGTCCGAGCCGCTGGCCACGGGCACGCTGGGAACGCTCGCGGCGGCGGCGGGCCTGGGCGTCGCCCTGGCACTGGTGGGTCTGCTGGCGGCGCTGGCGGGTCCTCTGCGCGACCCCGCCGTCGAGCGCGACCTCTCCGTCCTGGGGCTCGGACCGCGGGCCCGGCGGCGCGAGCTTCGGGTGCGGATCGGCCTGGCCGGCACCTGCGGCGTGGCGGCCGGTGCCGTGCTCGCGTTGGGACTGACCGGACTCGCGGTCAGCGCCGTGCGGGCTGGGGCGACGCTCGAGACGCCTCGCCCGCCGCTGGTGACCGTGGTGCCGTCCGGCGAACTGGCGCTCGCCGCGTGTGCGCTGGCGGTCGGCCTGGCGGTGGCGGGCGGCCTGGTCACCGGTGTGATGGCGCGCCGGGAGCGGTCTACGTGACCGCCGAGGTCGCGTTCGGGGCCGGAGAGCCGGCGATCGTGCTGCGCGACGTGTTCTGCGTGCACCGGAGCACGCAGGGCGACGCCGCCGCACTGCAGGGCCTCGATCTGTCGGTCGCTCGGGGCGAACGCCTGTGCGTGCTGGGCCCCAGCGGTGCCGGAAAGAGCACGCTGCTGCGGATGATCGCCGGCCTGCAGACGCCGTCGGCGGGGCGGGTGCAGGTGCTCGGCGTCGACGCGGGGCGCCTTCGCGCGCGCGAGCGGGCGCGGCTACGTCATCGATCGATCGGCTTCCTGGACCAGCGCGCCGACTCGACGCTGGCGCCCGAGTTGCGGATCGAGCAGTCGGTGGCGCTCCCGCTCGCATTGCGGGGAGCGTCGCGGGAGCGGCGGCACGCTCGGGCGGGCGCGCTGCTGGACGCAGCCGGCCTCGGCGACCGGCGCCGGGCGCTGCCCGGGGAGCTGTCCGGCGGCGAGCGCCAGCGCGCGGCCCTGTGCGCGGCGCTGGCCCACCGCCCGGCCCTGCTGCTGGCCGACGAGCCGACGGCAGAGCTCGACGAGGGCTCGGCGGTCGCCGTGGTGGAGCTGATCGAGGAGCTCGCCCTCACCGAGGGGACGACCGTCGTGATGGTGACCCACGACGCCGCGCTGGCGGCCAGGGCGCAGCGCGTGGTCCGGCTCCACGACGGGCGCATCGTCGAGGAAGCCAGCGCCTCGGGGCGCGGGCTGGTGGTCGGACGCGGCGGCTGGATCCGGATCCCGGGGGAGCTGTTGCGCGAGGGCGCGGTGGGGCGCCTGGCACAGGCCGCGCCGGTCCCCGGCGGGCTGCTGCTGAGCGCCGGCGCAAACCGTGAATCTGCGAGCGAGGGCGGGGGCGCCGCCCGCGGCGCGGGTGCGGGCGCGCGCGGCGGCGTGGGCGCGGGCGCGCGCGGCGGAGTGGGCGCGGGCGCCGGCGGGCGGACCAAGGCAGCGGCGGGGGTCATCGCCCCCGTGCGGGTTGAGCTCCACGCCGTGTCGCGAAGCCGCGGACGCGGCCGCGGGAGGCGCACTGTGCTGGATCGGCTGACGGCGAGTCCTGCCCCCGGGAGCCTCACCGCGATCACCGGCCGCTCGGGGTCGGGCAAGACGACGCTGCTCGAGATCCTGGCCGGACTGGCCGTCCCCGACGATGGGGAGATTGTGCTCGACGGCCGTTCGCTGGGCGGCGCCGACGCGGAAGCCCGCGCGCGGATCCGGCGCGAGCGGATCGGCTACCTGCCGCAGGAGCCCAGCCCGGTGGCGTTCCTCAGCGCGCTCGAGAACGTGGTGCTCGCGCTGCGGGTGCGCGGCCACTCCGAGCCGGATGCGACCACCATCGCGACCGCCGCGCTGGCTGACGTCGGACTCGCCGAGCAGGTACGCCACCAGCGCGTCCACCGGCTGTCGGCCGGCGAGGCGCAACGCGTCGCCCTCGCGCGGGCGCTGGCGTGCGCGGGCGGGCTGCTGGTGGTCGACGAGCCGACATCGAGGCTCGATCAGAGTGGCGCGGCCGCGGTGGCACGACTGCTGGCGAGGACCGCCGCCGACAACGGGCAGACCGTGATCTGTGCGACGCACGACCCCGCGATCGTCCGGCTCGCCGATCAGGTGCTCGAACTCGATCGTCCCGAAGCCGCGACGTCCGCGACCCGGCCAGGCCCCGTTAGGGTTTAGTGTTCGCAGGGTGAACGTTCGGCCGCAAGCCGAACACTGAGGCGAACGACCACAAGAGGGAGTGCAGATGGCAATCGGCGAGCTCGCACAACAGCCACTGCTGATCGGCGGCAGCTGGACCGAGGCGCAGTCGGGCAGGACCTACGAGCAGGCGTTCCCGTTCACCGGCGACGCCGTCGGGACCGCCGCCGCTGCTGGACGCGAGGATGCGCGCGCCGCTGCCGACGCTGCGGCCCAGGCCTTTGGCGAGTGGTCTCACAGCACCCCGGGGACACGACGGACGATCCTGCTCAAAGCGGCCGACCTGCTGCTCGAGCGCCAGCAGGACATCGCCCAGCTCGTGACCGAGGAGACCGGCGGCGTGTTCGGCTGGGGCATGTTCAACGTCGATCTGGCCGCGGGCATGATGCGCGAGGCGGCGGCGCAGGCCTACGGGCTGGTCGGCGAGGTGATCCCCTCCGATGTGCCGGGCAAGCTGGCCATGGGCGTCCGCCAACCGGCCGGAGTGGTGCTGGCCATCGCTCCCTGGAACGCGCCGGTGATCCTGTGCACCCGCGCGATCGCGACGCCGCTTGCCTATGCCAACACGGTCGTCCTCAAGGCCTCGGAGCTGTGCCCGCGCACGCACGCCGCGGTCGTGCACGCGCTCGAGGATGCCGGACTGCCGCCAGGGGTGATCAACCTGATCACCAACGAGCCGGCCGATGCCGCCGACGTTGTGGACGAGCTGATCGCCCACCCCGCCGTTCGGCGGATCAACTTCACCGGCTCGACCCGCGTCGGAAGGATCGTCGCCGAGAGCGCCGGGCGCCACCTCAAACGAGCGCTGTTGGAGCTCGGGGGCAAGGCGCCGATGGTCGTGCTGGCCGACGCGGACCTGGACCGCGCCGCCGCGGCGGCCAACTTCGGCGCCTTCTTTCACCAGGGTCAGATCTGCATGTCAACCGAGCGGATCATCGCCGACCGGTCGGTGGCGGACTCACTGGCCGAGCGCGTCGCCGAGCGCGCCGGCGCGCTGACCGTAGGGGATCCGCGCGACCCCGGAACCCAGATCGGGCCGCTCATCAACGAGGCGGCGATGAAGCGGGTGACGTCCCTGGTGGCCGACGCCGTCTCCAAGGGCGCGACCGCGCTCAGCGGCGGCCAGGCCGACGGGCCGTGCTACGAGCCGACCGTCCTGACCGGGGTCACGCCCGAGATGCGCCTGTATTCCGAGGAGTCGTTCGGTCCGCTGGTGACGGTGATCGGGGTCGACGGCCCCGACGAGGCGGTCGCGGTGGCCAACGACACCGACTACGGGCTGTCGGCGGCGGTGTTCAGCGAGAACGTTCCCGCCGCGCTCGAGCTCGCCCAGCGGATCCAGAGCGGGATCTGCCATGTCAACGACACCACCGTCCAGGACGAGCCGCAGATGCCGTTCGGCGGTGTGAAGGCCAGCGGCTTCGGCCGCTTCGGCGCCAAGACGGCGCTGGAGGAGTTCACGGAGCTGCGCTGGATCACCGTCCAGGAGCTGGCCCGCCAGTACCCGATCTGACCTGACCGCCGCGGCGCTCGACGTGACCGCTCCAGGCCTCGCCGCAACCGCTATAGGCGCTGTGTCAGATGCTGCTCGGCGAGCCCGGCTCGAGGCCCGTGCTTGACCTCGAACATGGCCGCGTCGGCGGTCCGCAGCAGCGCGTCGGCGTCGCCTGCCTGTGTGGGGAATGTGGCACGCCCGATGCTGACACCGATCGTCACCGAGACGCCATCGACCGTGAACGGAGTGGACAGGGCGAGCCCGATGCGGTCAGCCAGCCGATCGACGTCGTCCCCCGACCGCGTGCTCAGGAGGATCGCGAACTCGTCGCCGCCGAGACGGGCGACCAGATCCTCGGCCCGGACGCACGCGCGCAGCCGCTCGGCGACGTCGACCAGCAGCAGGTCGCCGGCCGCGTGACCGAACTCGTCGTTGACCGGCTTGAAGCGGTCGAGGTCGAGGTACAGAACGGTGACCGCCTTCGAGCGCGTCCGGGCCTCGTGAACGGCTGCCCGCAAGTGCGTCGTGAACTGGACCCGGTTGGACAGGCCGGTGAGCTGATCGTGCATCGCCTGATGGGTGATCTGGTCGACCAGCTGCCCGTTCTGGAGCGCGGTCGCTGCCTGGGCGGCGACGCCCGAGAGCCGGTCGCGCAGATCGGCGGACAGCTCCAGGCGCTCCGGACCGTGGGTCACCGAGACGCTGAGCAGGCCGAGGAAGCGGTTCGGCGCGGCCAGCGGGACGACGATCGTGGCAGCGAAACCGGCTTGCGCGAACGCGGCGCTGAGCGGATCGTCGACCGTCAACCAGTCGACGCGGAACGGGTCCGGATTCGGATCGGCCAGCAGCTTCTCCAGCGGACCGCCGGGGACCGGCGTCCACCGCGAGACGCTCGAAGCTGCCGCGGAGTCCGCGTGCGCGGCGTGTGTGGGGTCTCCGCCTCGGAGTCGGACGAGCTCTCCGCCCGCAGGCTGTGTGATGGCGTTGCGGACCAGCTCGCCGGTCGCGTCCTCCCACAGGTAGACGCCGACCCGGTCACAGTCCACCACCGCGGAGACCGAGTCCGACAGGCGCTGGGCCACCTCGGTGCTGGTTCCGGCCGTCGACAGCGCGCGGGCCAGCTCGAGCAGGGCACTGGATTGCCGGTAGCGCCGCTCGGCCTCAAGCAGCGCCGCGGCGCTGTCGAGCGCGCTGGCCGCGTACCGGGCGTAGACCTCGAGCAGTTCGCGCTCCTCGGGGAAGAAGCGCACACCCTCGTCGTACATGGCCAGCAGCCGCCCGTAATCCTGGCGCCCGGACCGAACCGGCACGACCAGCCACGACTCGGGCACCTCGGCGGGGTGCAGCGCCAGCAGCCGTTCCGCGCAGGCCGCCACCTCGTCGCCGGGAATCCCCCGCTGGTGGTACTGGTACTCGCCGTCGGGGGTCATCTGGACAGCCAGCAGGTAGCGCGGCGCGCGGACCTCGACCGCCGCCCGCTCCGCGATCCGCGCCAGCACGTCCTCCACGCGCCCGGCGCCGATCAGGTCGCCGGCGGTCGCGAACATGCTGCGCAACCGCTCCTTCATCGCCGCCAGCTGATGGCGGAGCTGGTCGATCTGCTCCGAGGACTCGCTGCTGTCGCGCGCGGCCTCGGCCTCCCAGGTGACGCGGTACTCGCACGCCGGGGCCCCGAACGCGGCACAACGCTCGTGTTCGACATGCGCCGCGGGAAGTCCGAACAGGATCGTGGGCTGGGAGAGCAGCCCGCAGGTCCAGGCGCAGTGGTCGGCGGCACGGATGAAGCCGGGCGCCGGGACGGCGACGATCTCGGCGTATCCGGGCCCGCAGTCCACGGCCTCGAGCTTCGCGACGGTGCTGTACTTCGTGGCCGTCACCGCGATCTGGCGGTACACGTTCTCAGGCGAGCCGAGCGATCGCAGAAGCGTGGCCACCGGAGAGCCGTTGAGGCGGCGTGCGGCGTCGGTGCCGACGGCCCGCGCGAAGTCGGGATGATTGGTGACCATCGCCCCCGCCCGCCACAGCGCGACCGCCTCGTCGTAGGAGATCCAGTTGACGATGTCGCACAGCTCGTCCGCAGAGCGCGTGGATCCCGCCCGGGCCAGCACCTCGGCGACAGCCGCATCGCCACCGCAATCGTGCACCCGCGAGAGCAGGACGGCGCTCATCGTGCACGAGAAGTGGCTGCCGGAGGAGCGGCTGACGGGCTCCGGCATGGCCGGCTCCCCCGCGGGATCCGTGGACATGCTCCTTTAATCGGTCGCTTTGGCCCAAGACGCTTCCGGGGAAACTACGGAGCCGATCTGTTAGATGCTGTCGCACATCAACCAAAATCCTGGGAGGAACCCATGAGCACTTCAGAGACCTCGGGCCTGGTCACCGACCTGGCGAGCCTCTCGCAGCACGTCGGCGAGCACCTCGGCTACACCGAGTGGCGCGTGATGGAGCAGGAGCGCGTCAACCAGTTCGCCGACGCCACCGACGACCACCAGTACATCCATGTCGACGTCGAGCGGGCCAAGGCGACCCCGTTCGGGGGGACGATCGCCCACGGCTACCTGACGCTGGCCCTGCTGGCGCCGATCACCGAGCAACTGCTGAAGGTGACCGACGCCGTGATGGGCGTCAACTACGGCCTGGACCGGGTTCGCTTCCCGGCTCCGCTGCCGGTGGGCGCCGAGTGGCGGGGCGGCGGCGAGATCACCGAGGTGACCGAGGTCGGCGGCGGCCTGCAGGTGAAGGTACGGGCCACCGTAGAGGTCAAGGGCTCCGAGAAGCCGGCGATGGTGGCCGAGTGCCTGTTCCGGATGTACGGCGGCTGAGCCGGCCATGACCGCGAGCTCGATTGACCTGGAGCGCATCGTGGCGATCGACGTGCACACGCACGCCGAGCGCAACGCCGGCGAGGACCAGGATCCAGTCACCACCGAGATCCTCGAGGCGGCCGGCCGCTACTTCGGGGGCACGCCGCCCCAGCCGACGGCCCAGGACGTGGCCGATTACTACCGCGAGCGCCGAATGCTGGCGGTCGTGTTCACGGTCGACGACGAGGCCGGGATGGGCCGGCCCCGGATCGGTAACGACCAGGTCCTCGAGGCAGCGCGCGCCAACCCGGATGTGCTGATCCCGTTCGGGAGCGTCGACCCCCACAAGGGCAAGCTCGGCGTCCGTCAGGCGCGGGAGCTGATCGAGGCCGGGGTGAGGGGGTTCAAGTTCCACCCCAACACGCAGCGCTTCTGGCCCAACGACCCGGAGTTCTTCCCCCTGTACGAGGTGATCGAAGCGGCCGGGTTGATAGCGCTGTTTCACTCCGGCACCACCGGCATCGGCGCCGGCATGCCCGGCGGAGGCGGGGTCCGGCTGAAGTACTCGAACCCGATGGCGGTCGACGACGTCGCCGCGGACTTCCCGGGGTTGGACATCATCCTCGCTCATCCCTCATTCCCGTGGCAGGACGAGGCCCTGGCGATCGCGGTCCACAAACCCAACGTGTACATCGACCTCAGTGGCTGGTCTCCGAAGTACTTCCCGGAGAACCTGATCCGGTACACGAACACGCTCCTGCGCGACAAGATGCTGTTCGGGTCGGACTTCCCTCTGATCACCCCGGACCGATGGCTGGCTGACTTCGAAAAGCTCCCGATCCGCGACGAGGTGAGACCGCTCGTGCTCAAGGCGAACGCTGCCCGGCTGCTGGGGCTGGAGGGCTCGGGGACGAGCTAGGAAGGGACCCTCCGTCGCTCGACGGTTAAATGAGTGCGCCCCGGAACCGGCGGGATATGAGGCCGGAGCTCGGGGCGCGCTCGAGGGAGGAGAGGTACTGCGCCAGTAATGATAGGCCGCCTCCCCTAGATGTCCAAGACGAGTATTCGCGGCGATCTATAACCTAGCCTTATGGATCTTCGCCAGCTGCGGTACCTCGTCGCGCTCGCCGAGGAGCTGAGCTTCACCCGCGCCGCCGCCAGCGAGCACGTCGCCCAGCCCGCGCTCTCGCAGCAGATCCGGCGCCTGGAGGACGAGCTCGGTCTGGCACTGGTGGAGCGTACGACGCGACGGGTGGCGCTGACCGAGGCCGGTGAGTTGCTCGTGGTTCGGGCGCGGCGGATCCTGATCGAGCTCGAGTCGGCCCACACCGAGCTTCAGGCGCTGCGGGGCATGTACACCGGCCATGTCAACATCGGCGCGATGCACACGATGGGGCCGGTGGACCTGTCGCTGGCGCTGGCGCTGTTTCACGAGCGCCACCCGGGAGTCGGACTCACCGTGCGTGAGCAGACCAGCGAGGAGATGGCCGAAATGCTGCGAGTCGACGAGCTGGATCTGGCATTCCTGTCGGTGACCGAGCGAGTGGAGAGCCACGGGCTCGGGCTCGACCAGCTCTTGGTCGAGGAGCTCGTCGCGGTGCTCCCCCACGAGCATCGCCTGGGCAGTCGCACCCGGGTGCGGATGGCCGAGCTGGCGGGGGAGCCCTTCATCAGCTATCGCCAGGGCTCGCGGCTGCGCGAGCTGCTGATCGCGGCAGGCCGGGAGGCCGGGTACGAGCCGCGGGTCACCCTGGAGTCCAACGAGAGCCAGCGCATCCGGCGGCTCGTGGCTCGAGGGCTGGGGGTGGCGATCCTCCCGCGATCCGACGCCGAGGGGCCCGGCGCCGAGGTGTGCGTGGCCACCCTGACCGATCCGGCGTTGACCCGCGACATCACCCTGGCCTGGCGCGAGGGGCGCCGTCACGCGCCCGCGGCCGCCGAGTTCCTCGAGCTCGCACGCGAGACGTTCTCGGACTCCGCGGCCTGACCCGTTTTCGGGGCCCCGCGGGCCACCTCGGGCCCGAGCCGCCGACTAGCACGCTGGTTTGTGGTTGTACCGGCGCCGGACGGGATTCGATCCTTTACATTCGATCGTCCGCGGAGCCCCGTCCACCGGGCTTCGCAGCGCTTTTCACGAAACCCCCGGAGGGAACAACGATGATCACCGGCCGGATCGCCCGCTTGGCCGCCACGTCCCTGTCCGTCCTCGCGGCGGCGATAGTCCTCGCCGCGCCCGCGTCGGCCGCCACCTCCGGGGCCGGCGGCTGGACGGTGAAGGGAGCTCGCGAACTGGGCGCCCTGAACGCGCGGTCGATGAAGATCACCTTCGTCCTCGCCCCGCGCAACGCCGCCGCGCTGCACGCGCTGGCGTCAGGCGCGCACCGGCCCCTGACGAGGTCTCAGTTCAACGCGCGGTACGCACCGGCAGCGACGACCGTCTCGCGGCTGCGCGAGTGGGCGGCGGCCAGCGGTCTGCGGGTCGGGTCGGTGTCGGCCAACCGGATGCTCGTGTCGGTCAGCGGCTCCTCGACGAAGCTGGCCCGCGCCCTGCACACGCACTTCGCCCGCTACGAGTCGAGCTCGACGGGCAGCTTCTTCGCCACCACACGCGCGGCCCGGGTGCCGGCCGCCCTGGCCGGGCACGTGCGCGCGGTGCTCGGACTGTCGAGCCTCGGGAAGGTGTCGGTCACGCCCCCGGCGATGCGGTCGAGCGCCGGCCTGGCCCACGTCCTGGCGACGCCGAACCTGGGGGCGCTCGCGCTCCCGTCGCTCAACTACCCCGCGGAGTACGGCCCGCAGGACCTGTGGTCGCTGTACGACGCGCCCTCGTCGCAGACGGGCAGCGGTCAGCAGCTGGCGATCATCACCGAGGGCGACGTCAGCCAGCCCGAGAAGGACCTGGCCACGTTCGAGCAGCACTTCGGGCTGCCCGCCGTGACCTGGAACCAGATCAACGTCGGGACCCCCTCGAGCGACACCTCGGGCGATGACGAATGGGACCTCGACAGCCAGTACTCGACCGGCTTCGCCCCCGGCGTGACCCAGCTGAACGTCTACGTCGGCCCATCGCTGGCAGACGCGGACATTCTCAGCACGATCAACCGCTGGGTGACCGACGACAGCTCCAAGCAGGGCAGCTTCTCCGCCGGTGAATGCGACCTGCTGGCCGATGTGGCGGGCTTCAGCGCGGGACTGGACACGGTGCTCGAGCAGGCCGATGCCCAGGGACAGACGATGTTCTTCTCCAGCGGTGACACCGGCTCACAGTGCCCGGCCGTCACCGGCGTCAACGGCGTCCCGGCCGGGATTCCCGACACCAACTACCCGGCCTCGAGCCCGTACGGAATCGGCGTCGGCGGGACCAGCGTGCTCGGCCCCGGCCCCACAGAGATCGCCTGGTATGCGGGCGGCGGCGGCCTCAGCCCGATCGAGCCCACGGCGGCGTTCCAGTCCTCGACCAAGCTGCTCGGGGTGGTTCCGCTGGCCACCCGCGGCGTGCCGGACGTGAGCATCGACGCGGACCCGGAGAGCGGCTACGAGGTCTACGTCGGTGGCACGCTCGAGACGATCGGCGGCACCAGCGCCGGTGCGCCGTCATGGCAGGGCATCTGGGCCCGAGTGCAGGGCGGCCACGGCGGCGCGCTGCCGTTCGCCGGTCCGGTGCTCTACGCAACCGAGCCCTCCACGGCGTTCCACGACATCACGATCGGCGGCAACGGGCTGTACGTCGCGCACCCCGGCTACGACCTCGTGACCGGGCTCGGCACACCGGACATCGCGAAGCTGATCAGCGGCGCCTGAGGCTCCGCGGGCGGCTCTTCGGAGGGCCCGCCCACGGATGATGGGCACAAAAGCGAACGCATGCTTCGTTTATGTGCCCATCATCCCCCCGGCGACGTGGATCTGACTGCGCACCTGGGCCACCAGCTCCGGCGGTACGTCCGGGAGCTTGTGGTGCTCGAGCGCATGGTCGGCCACCTGGAACATGATCCCGTCGTCGTCTTCGTCGCGGAACACCACCGTGCACCCGGGCACGACTGATCCGCAGGAGAACTCCTTCATCGGGCATTACCTCCGCTTGGCTTTACTGGGTTTCACTCGGCATCTGAGCGGAAAGCTGTAGCCCTGGGCGGTGCGCTCGACACCCGTTTGGAAGGGTGTTTGGGCTTGGTTAGGAACCTCTACGGCATAGTTCGATAATCATCGAACTTTTGCTATGATTATGTCCGGAGCAAAACCATGCGAATCACGGAGATTGACCTGAACAGCACTGAAACCCAGACTCGTGAGGCCGCGAACGGCCGCAGCGAGCATAAGGACGCAACCCAGCGTCCCCGCAAGCGCGGGGAGCACATGGCTGCGGCCGCCAAGCCAACCCGCCGGCGTCAGACGCGGCGGCGGCCTGCCCATGCCGGCGAGCTTCGCGGCGTTGGCGAGAGCCGCACGGTGGCGACCGAAGCCTCCACACTGAGTGAGAACTCGCTCGACCAGTTTCTGCGCGCGGCCCGCGGCCACGCTCTGCTGACCGCGGCCGAGGAAGTGGAGCTGGCCAAGCGCATCGAGCGCGGCGACCTGGCGGCCAAGGAGCGGATGATCAATTCGAACCTTCGCCTCGTCGTCTCGCAGGCCCGGCGCTACCAGGGACACGGGCTTCCGATGGAGGACCTGGTGCAGGAGGGGATGCTCGGCCTGATCCGCGCAGTCGAGAAGTTCGACTGGCGGCGCGGGTTCAAGTTCTCCACCTACGGCACGTTGTGGATCCGCCAGGCGCTGCAGCGTGGTCTGCAGAACCATGGCCGGACGATCCGCCTGCCGGTGCACGTGGCCCAGCGCCAGACCAAGGTCCGCAAGGTCGAGAGCGAGCTCAGCACGAAGCTCGGGCGTGAACCGACCGACGAGGAGATCGCCGCTGCGGCGGAGCTGCCCGTCGAGGAGGTCGCCGAGTTGCGTGAGCTGACCCGGGGACTGACCAGCCTCGACCAGCCGGTCGGCGAGGACGGGGAGACCGCCTTTGGTGATCTGCTCGCTTCAGAGCGCCCGGAGCCGGCCGAGGAGGTCGAGACCGCCGAGCGTCAGGAGCTGATCAACGGCGCCGTCGACCAGCTGCCCCAGCCCGAGCGTGAGGTCATCCGCCTGCGTTTCGGCCTGGCCGGGACCGAGCCCCTCAACCTCCGCCAGACGGGGATTGAGCTCGGGATCCCGATGGGCAAGGCGCGTGAGCTCGAGCAGCAGGGCCTGTCCCGGCTGGCTCAGAGCACAGGGCTCGAAGAGCTCCGCCGGGCCGCTTAGGCCTCGCACCCAGACGTCAGCGAAACGCCGGCCGCCTCCGCGGGGCCGGCGTTTCGCGTT
Organism: uncultured Solirubrobacterales bacterium; assembly: GCA_963799995.1. Classification (GTDB taxonomy): domain Bacteria; phylum Actinomycetota; class Thermoleophilia; order Solirubrobacterales; family Solirubrobacteraceae; genus Palsa-465. The sequence continues at coordinate 507,203 of CAWCZI010000007.1, forward strand.
TCCGGGGCTCATTGATCGATCGTGTCCGCCGGCGGGAAGGCGGGCGCGTCAAGCGTCGCGATCGCGGCAGCGGCCGTCCGCTCGCCGGCAGCGTAGGGATCGGGCGCCAGGCGCGCGGAGTAGATCGACGGCGCGCCGAGGCGGCGGGCGACGATCGTGGCCTCGGTGACGGCCACCAGCGCCGGTGCCATCAGCAGGTCGAAGTGGCGGGTCAGCTCGAGCACCAGCACGAGCGCCGACAGCGGCCCCTGCATCGCCGCCGCCAGGAACGCCGCGCCGCCGATCAGCACGTAACTGCCGGGGCTCGTTCCCGGCCAGATGTGCGACCAGATCCCCTCGAGCAAGCCGGCCAGGAGCACCCCGATCGTCAACGTCGGCGTGAACAGGCCGCCTGGTGAGCCGGCTCCCAGGCACATCGCGGTAGCCAGCGGCTTGAGCACGAGCAGCACCGCGAACAGTCCCAGCGAGATCTGGCCTAGCACCGCCAGCTGCACGGTGCCCTTGCCGTTGCCCAGCAGCTGTGGGTAGCGGATCGAGACCAGGCCGAGCACGCCGAACGCGATCAACGGCGCCACATAGCGACCCCAGGCCTTCGGGCGCAGAGCAGTGGCACGCTCGATGATCTTCACCCACACCACCGCCAGCACGCCGATCAACGGACCCGCCAGGGCCGCCCACACCATCTGCGCCGGACGCAGCTCGTAGGTGGGCATGTGGTAGGTGTGACCCGTCCCAAGGGTGATCCAGGCGACCGTGGTGGCGATCACGGAAACCGCCAGGGCGGGCAGGACCAGCGGCAGCGCGATCGTCCCGAGCAGCACCTCGAGCGCGAACAGAGCCCCACCGAGCGGGACGTTGTACACGGCCGCGAAGCCGGCGCCGGCGCCCGAGGCCACCAGCAGGCGCCGCTGCCACTGGGGCAGCTGCGCCCACTGTGCCAGCCAGCTGGCCGTAGCCGCCCCCGCCAGCTGCGGAGCCCCCTCGCGGCCCAGCGAGACACCCAGCCCCACCGTGACGATCGAGAGCACGCCCCGGGCAACGCTGGCCACGAACGGAAGCCGGGCGGCGCCCAGCCACAGGGCCTCGGAGACCTCGGTGCCGCCCGAGATGGGAAGCCGGCGCAGAACCGCCGCGCCGCCGGCGACGATCACTCCGGCCAGCAGCAGCACGATCACCCGGTGAAGGTCCGATCCGACCTGGATCCCATCCAGGTAAGGCCCGCGGCCGTAGCCGTAGGCCACGTGCTCGGTCAGCTTCAGCAGCGCCATCAGCGCCGACGCGGCCGCGCCCGTGGCCACGCCGATGACCACCACGAGCATCCAGAAGCGCGAGCTGTAGCCGGCGACGATTCCGCGGCCGGGGACGTTGGGCTGGTAGGAGAACCAGCGGTGGGCCCGGCTGTCGTGGCCCAGCGGCCTGTCGGGCGTGGAGCTCACCGGGCCGCGCGCGATATGTCGGCGAACGAGCTCGGTGCAGGAGCGGGCGTCTCGGTCGGCATCGAGGGACCGCACACTAGATGCGTGCGGCCGGAGATGCCGGCTAGAGCACTACCCCCTGACGATCGCCTGGTGGGCCAGCGGGAGGCCCGGGCCGGTTACCTTGTGGACCCAGCGCCGGGCCAGCCCGACGGCGTACTTGGGCCAGAAGACGGCGGTCGGAGGCGCGCCCTTGACGCAGGGGCCGCCGCTGTTGCCAGGGCTGTCGAACCACAAGAAGCCGTCGGCGCCGGCGTACTGGGTGGGCTGGGCGACGCCGTCTGAGACAGTGAGCGGGCCAAGAGCACGACCGGCCGGGTTGCACAGAACCTCGTTACCCTGCGTCGTCCGATGCTTGGGCCGCAGCGGCCCGCGACCGGCCTCGCCGCTGTTGACGACGAAGTGCGTGCCGCCGAGCAGCCCGGAGATCTCCTGGCCGTAGTGGATCTCGGTGCTCATCCAGTCGAAGTGGGTGGAGTTCAGGAAGAAGCCCTGCGCCTGGGCGACCCCTGAGGCCCGCAGCAACGACGCCATCCGCGCGGCCGGAACGGCGTCCGCTGCGCCGGCGTCGACATAGACGACGACGTGCGGATCGGACTCCAGGGAGGTGATCGCGTAGCTCAACTCAGCCTCGCGGATCGCCAGCTTGGCGTGGCTCAGACAGGGAGTGGTGATGAGCGAATCGAGCTCCAGGAAGAAGATCACGTGGAAGTTGCCGACACCCTCGGCGACCTGGTGGATGAAGTTGTCGTAGCGCGCCTGGACGGCAGGGGTCGCGGTGGAGCCGCACTTGCCGTGAACGAGGCTGTAGGTGGACAGCATCACCGTGGTGCCGGGTTCCCGGACCTGCGTCCCCTCCAGATAGCGGGCGACGCGGCCCTCGATACCCGAGCCCATCTTCCACATGTAGAACCGGTGCGCCGCGGGCGCGCTGGCGATGTCACCCAGGAGCCTTGACCAGGCGGGGTTGCGCTTGGCGTACGCGCGCTGCGCCCTGGCAGCGGGGGACTGCGGATCAACGTACAGCTTCGCGCCGGCGATCGGGTTGCCCAGCACCGGGTTCAGGATGCCGAGCGGGTCGGTGGCGACGCGCGCGTCCAGAGGGTCGTCGCGCAGAATCGTGATCTGCGAGTTGCTGTTGGCGCCCAACGGCTGGGGGCCGGCGCCGTACAGGTAGGCGAGGGCGTGCACCGGGGTGGCGTTGACCCCCTGGTCGATGATCGGAACCTGGAAGCTGTAGGTCTGCTGACCTGGCGCCATCGTGATGTAGGTGTTGGGCACGACATCGAAGTTGATGCCCGGGCGCGCGTCCTGGGCGTGCACTCCGTAGCCGACGTGCTCGGAAGTGAGGGCTTCCCCCGACCGCACGATCGTGATCGTGAGCGAGCCCTGGTTCTCGTGGACCGTGTAGGCGGGCTGGTCGAGCGAGACGTCGCCCGGGAGGCCAATGTCGTGAGCTGTCGCCGCACGCGCCGAGATCGGCGCGGCGATCATCGCCGACCAGCAGGCCAGCGTGACGAGCCATTTCACCCTCGTGGCAAGGTTCATGTGACGACAACTCCTTAGTCGGTCCGGCGAACGTGCTGCTCCTTTGACTATTCGGACGGTCCGCCACGAACTTGACCGTCCGAGGCTTGAGATAGACGTTCGGCCCAGGATCTCGGCATGAGTTGGTATGGTCTGGCGGGAATCTCCCCCGAGCGCCATGCCCGATCGCCTTCTCTCATACAACGCCGTCAGGGTCGCTGTGCAGCGCGCGGTCAGCCGAGTTCGTGTCCGCTGATCGCCCGGCGGGGCGCCTGGATCCGTTGGCCGGGTGGATCCGCAAGCATCCGGTCTGGGAGCGCCTGACGCGCACCGCGCTCTCGGCTCGACTGACCAAGTACGCGCTCGGATCGGTCGTCGCCTTCGTCATCGGCAACGTCGCCTTCGCGCTGACCTACGTGCTCAACGGCTCGACCACGCTGTGCTCGATCGTCGGCTTTGTCGCGGCGGCGATCCCGAACTGGATCCTGAACCGGCGCTGGGCCTGGCAGCAGTCGGGTTGGCCCCCCGCCCGCCAGATCGTCAGCTACGCCCTGGTGTCGGTGGTTGTCCTGCTCACCACGTCAGCGGCCACCGGCTGGACGAACTCGCACGTGCAGGCGATTCCGCAGCACCACGGGCTGCGGCTCCTGATCGTGACCTCGTCCTACGTGCTGGTGACCGTGCTGCTGTTCTTCGCGAAGTTCGCGATCTACGAGTACTGGGTCTTCTCGGAGCGCAGCCGGATCCGGGCGGCCTTCCGCTCCCTGCGCCAGGTGAGAAGGATCGCCCGGGCGAACCGCATCCCGTAGAGCAGGTTGGGGCCCTTCTTGGTGCCGGTAGCTCCCTCGGGGCGATCGCGCATCGTCGTCGCCGCCTCGGTCACCCGCCAGCCGTTCATGGCGGAGGCGATCAGCAGCTCAGAAGTCTGATACTGCGTCTGCTCGAGCTTGACCTGGCCGGTGAGGTCCGCGCGGAAGGCCCGGATGCCACAGGCGGGATCGGTGATCCGCTGGCGCAGCAGCAGGCTGACGAGGCCGCCGAAGAAGATCACGCCGGCGTGACGCACCGGGTCGGTCGTCAGCTCGGTGCCCAGACGGCGTGAGCCGTTGACGAAGTCAGCCCGGCCGGCGACGATCGGCTCGACCAGTCGTTCGAGCTCGAGCTCGTCGTACTGCCCGTCCGCGTCGATCGTGGCGATCACCTGAGCACCGCGCTTGCGCGCCAGCCAGTAGCCGAGCATGAAGATGAGCCCCTGCCCGCGGTTGACCGGGATGTCGCACACCAGCGCCCCGGCCGACGCGGCCTCGGCGACGGTGGCGTCTGACGATCCGTCGTTGACAACGATGACCTCGGTGGCCAGACCGGCGATCACCGACGGAATCGCGGAGACGACCGCCGCCACGGTCGGCTCCTCGTTGTACGCCGGGATGACGATTGCCACGGGCGCCCCCGCTCCGGCGGGATGGGCCGCGAGGAACGCCGCCGCCGGGGCCCGCTCCTCGGCGGGCAGAGCCGCCAGTTCGTCCTCGATCTCGACCGACAGCTCGGAGGCGGTCAAAGCCCGGCTCCCGTGGTCGCCTGAATGTCTCGCATGTCTGTTCTCCCTGAAGTTCGGTGGACGGGCCCAACGCAAACGGCCCGCCTCGCAGCGAAGCCGAGGCGGGGGCGCGTTAGAGCGCGATTATGCCGCGCTCGGGGGCGGGAGGGGTCCGGACCGCCGGAGCGCGATCCCCGCGCGCCGGCGGCGCGCGATCACCGCGGCATCAGCAGCATTGCGCTGGCCGCGGGCATGTGCACCCGATATGAGGTACCCGCCGGCCTGAGCACGGCGGCGCGAGGCGGCCCACCCAGCGCACCGGTAGCCGGGTCGATCGACTGACCGCCGAGCGAGGCTCCGCTCTCGGCCGCCAGGCTCCCGGCCGTCAGCATCACCTGCGCGACATCCCCGGTGGCGCCCGGGATGTGGAGGTCGAAGGACCGTGCACGGCGTGCCGTGTTGACAATCGTGACGCGAACCTGGCCGTGGAGCCAAGTCGCGTACACCTGCACGCCGCTGGGCTCCGGGCCGGCGACGGGCAGCAAGCGGGAGCCGGCGGGCGCGGCGTCCGCGAAGGCCAGCAGCCCGTAATACTCCGGCAGGACCGCACCGGTCCAATGGCCATTCGCCTCGTTGACGGTGATCAGGTGCTGCGTCGTGTTGGGGACGGTGTGCACGTTCACGCCGTCCACCCCGGCGCGGTCCAGGGCGAACAGCTGCTCCAGCGCCCACAGCGCCGCGCCGAACGATTTGGTCACCGGGCCATAGCCACCACATGTCACCGCGTTCATCTCGTCCACGCGAAGGCTCCTCCCGTGGCTGTGGGCCACCGCCACGGAGGCGCCGACCTGCGCGGCCAGCGAGCTCACGGTTGCCGGGTTCAGCAAGTCCGAGATCGTCGGGACGTGCGTCGGTCCGCAGTGCTGGAGCGGGTAGGCGTGGATCGTCACCAGGCGGACCCGGGGCTCACTGACCAAAAAGCCGCCGAGGTCGTTGAGGAAGCTGGGCGACCCGCCGGCCGGCCCGGCCAGCGGCACACCGGGCAGCGCGGAGGCGATGTGGGCGTAGTCGGCCAGGTAGTCCGCGACGGAATAACTGGGCGGCCGCCCGGTGATGGCCGTGCCATTGGGGGTCCTGAACCAGGCGAAGGTGCCGTAGAGCTCAGGCTCGTTGCCCAGCTCGAGCGCCTGGATCGACTGTGCCCCGATCCCCTTGACCATCATGTTCGCCTCGCGCGCTGCGAGGCGACGGCTGTCCGCCTCGAAGTTGACGCCGAGGATCAGCCGGGCGCCGAGCGCCTGGGCGAGGGAGTGCGCCACCTGTGCCCAGCCGGAGCTGAGGCCGTAGTGCACTCCCCCGGGGGAGCGCATGTGCGGGACGGGCCACCAGGTCCAGTCCGTGCTGTCGCCACCGATCCTCACCACCGGATGCTGATCCGGCGCGAGGTTGCGAATCAGCTGCAGGAAGACCGGGTCGAGCGCGGAGGCGTCGCTGCCCAGGTACTCCTCGAGGCCGCGGAACTCGAAGGAGAGCCCGAGGAACCCCCCCGGGAGGGGGCGCGTGACGGTCGAGCGCCCCACGCTGACCGGCTGCGCGGCCTGGGCGCCGGCGCAGGACGATGCCATCAGCACGACCAGGACGATGGCGAGGACCAGCCCCCTGGAGCGCATGCGCAGGCCGCCGGTATGCTCCAGCGCTCGGGTCTGATTCGGGGTCAATGGCAGCAGCTCGTCCTTGCTCACACGGCATCGGCACTTGGCTCGCAGCCGCAGCGCGTGCCGTCCCCACTCCCAGCTACGCCTGGATGCTCATCCTACAAAAGCGCTCCCCTTCCGCCGCGCGACAGGCGTGGCACGACCGGGGTCGCCCGGCGCGGCGAGCGCTCGCCGCGGGCGTCCTCGTCGCGGTTGTCGCCGCGGCCCTGCTGCTCGCGGGCACGGGCGCCGGTGTGCGCGGCATCGGCGTGCGCGGGGTTGGTTCGCGGGCCGTGGCACGGCTCGGCCGCGGGTCCGAACAGGCGACGGTGACCGTCGGCGCGCACGCCGGGGCGAGCCGGATCCCGCCCTCGTTCCTCGGCCTCTCGTTCGAGTCCTGGGGGCTGCAGGAGTTCGAGCGCCACAGCTCGCTGCTGGCCAGGACGCTGTCGTTGCTGAGAGCTCCGGGCGACGGCCCCCTGCTGGTGCGAATCGGAGGCAACTCATCGGACCGCAGCTTCTGGGACCCCTCGGGACATGGCCTGCCCCCGTGGGCGTTCGCCTTCACCCCGGCCTATCTTCAGCACACGGCGGCGCTGGTGAGGGCGGCCGATGCGCGCCTGCTCATCGACCTCAACCTCGCGACCGCCCGGCCGCAGGTGTCCGCGCGGCTGGCCGCCGCATCGGCGAGGCTGCTGCCGGCGGGAAGCATCGCCGGGTTCGAGGTTGGCAACGAGCCCGATCTCTATGCCCACACCGCCTGGGTCGCCGCCTTCTCGCGCCAGACGCACGATCCCGCCGCGGCGACGATGTCGGCGCGCACGTACGCCCTGCAATTCGCCACCTACGCCGCCCTGCTTGCGCACATCGCGCCCGAGGTCCCGCTGGTTGGTCCCGCCCTCGGCTATCCGGACCGGGACCTGAGCTGGCTGGCCACGCTCCTGTCTGACGCGGCCCCTCGGCTCGGGTTCGTCAGCGCGCACCTGTACCCGTACACGGCCTGTGCGAAGCCCAGCTCCCGCCTGTACCCGACGATCGCCCGGTTGCTCTCCGAGGCGGCGAGCGCGGGCCTGGCCCGGTCGATTGCTCCCGCGGTCCGGCTCGCCAGTCGGGCCCAGCTTGGGCTGCGAGTGACCGAGCTCAACTCGGTGAGCTGCGGGGGGCGCTCGGGGGTCAGCGACGCCGTGGCAAGCGCGCTGTGGGCGCCGGACGCCATGTTCGAGCTGCTCCGGGCGGGAGTCGCCGGCGTCAACATCCACATCCGCGCCGAAGCCGTAAACGGGGCGTTCGCGCTGTCCAGTCGCGGCCTGGTCGCGCGGCCGCTTCTCTACGGGATGATCCTCTTCACCCGAACGGTCGCAGCCGGATCGCAGCTGCTCCAGTCCCGGGAGCTGGCGCCTGCCTCGCTGCACCTCAAGGCCTGGGTCGTCGCGCTCTCCGACGGCGACCTGCACGTGCTCCTGATCGATAAGGGCAGCCGGCCGGCGCATGTCCACCTGCGCCTTCCGGCCGTAGGCGTCGCCACCGTGCAGCGTCTTAGCGCACCTGGAGTCGCGGCACGCTCGGGTGTGACGCTCGACGGCCAGCGCCTGGACGCGAGCGGACGCTGGCGCGGGCGTGCAGCGTCAGAGACCGTGCCCGCGGGCCCGGAGGGCTACAACCTCATGGTGCCCGCCGGAAGCGCAGCGCTGTTGAGCGTGCGCGCCCAGCCGCCAGGGTGACGCCTGCCGGCGGCGACCCTCACAACAGCGGCGCGATCTGGACGGTGGCGTGGTAGGCGTCTGAGAGGACCCCGAAGGCGGACTTCTCGTTGCCGTAGACGTCGAGCACCCCATTGGTGACGAAGGGCGGGGTCCCGAGCGGGTTGCTCCCGTCCCAGCCCGGCCTGGCCGCGAAGTCCTGCAGGTTGAAGTAGATCGCGCCCGACAGCCATGGCTTGGTGGCGAACACCCCCAGGTGGTACTGGAGCGAGTTGTCCTGGAATTCGTAGGTCCCGCGGGCCTCGACGGGGCCGTCCCGGTTGCCGTTGAATCCGAACTCGCTGACGATCAGGCCCTGGTGCGGATAGCACGCGCGCAGCGAGTCCAGGAACGGCGAGAGCGCGCCGCGGTAGTCGGTGGTACCACCGCCCGCGTCGAACCAGCCGAAGTACTCGTTGATCCCGATCACGTCCAACGGCGCGTAGGCGGCCTGACACGGGACGCCGGGCCAGTCGCTGATCGCCATCGCCACCGGCCGCGTCGGGTCCAGCCGGCGGGCCTCGGCACTCGCTGCGGCGATATAGGCCGCCTCCCCGCCCGTCGGCGGGGTGGGCAGCTCGTTGCCGATGCTCCACAGCGCGATCGACGGATGGTTCTGGTTCGTCAAGATGTTGGCGCGGAGCAGCGCCAGGGCACGCCTGCGCCACGACACCTCGGCCAGGTTGGATTTTGAGATCTGGTAAACGGGCACCTCCGACCACAGCAGGATCCCGTCCTGGTCGGCCATCTGCTCGAGTTCGGGATTCAGCGGGATGTGAGCACGCACGATCGTCGCTCCGAGGCCCGTGACCCAGCCCATGATCTGCCGCATCTGCGGCATGGAGAGGGCCTCGCCGGTGGCCAGGTTCTGCTCGTGGATGTTGACTCCGCGGACGTCCAGCTGCCGGCCGTTGAGCTCGAGCTCCCCGTCCGCGTTCACCGCGACGCTGCGGATACCGCTCTCGTAGCTGTAGCCGCCCAGTACGTGGCCCTGGGCGTCGCGGAGCGTCACCCGGGCCTTGTACAGGTTCGGGGTCCCCGGCGTCCAGAGCCTGGGATGCCCGACGATGACACCGGCTTGTGGACTCCACGTGCCGCCGGCGGGGATCGTGCGGGTGCCGAAATCAAGCGAGAGCGAGCCGTAGCTACCGGCCAGCTCCACGGTCTGAGGACGATTGGTTGGGTTTTGGACGGTCGCCTGCTCCTGCACCGTGGCGGCGCAGGTGGGACAGGGCAGTTGCGGCCGGATCAGCACCGAGTCCAGGTTTGCCCTCGCCACCGGGCGCAGGTACACGACATCGGAGATCCCGCCGAAGTTCCACCACAGGTTGTTCGAGGGCGGGAAGTCGCCCTTGGTCCGCTGGTTGTTGACCTCGACGATCAGGCGGTTGACACCGGCTCTCAGGTACTTGAGGGCCAGCTCGAAGGGCAGATAGGCCCCCGTGTGGGACCCGAGCCGGTGGCCGTTGAGCCACACGGTCGCGCGGTAGTCGACAGACTCGAACTGGATGACCCAGCTCCGGCTCACCTTCGGGACGTAACTGGCAAAGGCTTTCGCGGGGAGCGTGAAGTCCCGCCGGTACCACCCGGTCCAGCCGCTCATGCTGGCCGTCGAGAAGTCGCCGGCGTTGTAGGAGTTCGGGATCGTCGTCGGGGTCCACCCCACGGTCGAGGCAACGTTGCGCCACCAGCCGTCCGCGACGCCCACGCCGGTGAGATCCGCCTGGTACAGCCAGCTGCCCCCGAGCAGGTAGCGATTGGTGGGACCGTCGCTGACGAGGGCTCCCTTGGTGGGAGGGGTGGCGATGTAGCCGCCGGGCGGTCCGGTCACAGGGGCCTGCGCGCCGGCGCTCGCGCACGTCAGCGCGGCCGCGAGCAGCAGCGCCACCAGCACCGCGCCGAAGCGCCTGGCGCTACTTGCGACGCCTGGCATGACGCTTGGGCTTCTTTTTCTTGTGGACGGGACGGGGCCGGACGGTGATGCGGCGAGTGACCTGGGTGACGTTGCCCGCACGGTCGGTGACGCGCGCTGTGATCAGCTCGACGTGCTTGCGTTCGTAGACGTGCTTCGCGCTGGTCAGTCGCGGCTTGGTGATGGTGCTCGAGCCGTCCCCCCATTTGAGCGAGACCGATGCGATGCCGGAGGCTTGAGCGCCCGGCTCGCCGGGGTGCACCGGGTCGGTGTAGGTGAGACGCGCGGTCAGCGTGTCGCCGACCTGCGCCTTCCCCCTGAGCGTAAGGCGCAGCTGTGGCGGTGTGGTGTCCACGAACACGGTGGCGGACGGGCTTGTGCTCGTCAGGGCGGCCGGATCGCTCGCCGTCACCTGCCAGACGTGGGGGCCGTCGGCCAGCACGGTGGGGACCGTGATCGACGTGCCCTGGGTCTGGCCGATCGAAAGCTCATCGAGGTTGACGTTGTACGTGATGGGCCCCCAATCGACCGACGCCGGCGTCCAGTCCAGAACCGGCTGGGCGTCGCGCGTGTAGACGAATTTCTGCGTCGCCGTCGGCTGGTGGGGCGGCTGGAACAGCTGGTCGGCGTCGATCGAAAGGGCCCCGGGGGATCCCTGTACCCACGCCACCGCGGCGTCGCCGATGTTGTCGCCGCCGGTGAACAGGCCGTCGGCCGCCTGCGTCGGGCCGCCGGACGGCGCCGAGACCACCGTCTCGGGACCGAGCGTGCTGCCGTCCTGGGCATAGCGCAGCTCGATCTGCGCCTGACCGAGCATGGGGGTCTCCTGCCAGGCGATCAGTGTCGAGACCAGGCCGGCCAGGCCGGGCGTTGGGTAGGGCGTGGCGGTGTTGGCATCGGTGTTCACCTGCTGCGTGCCGGCGAGTGTGGCGTTGGTGGTCAGCTGGGTGGCGACGACGTTGTCGGAATCCGTCATCGCGGTCGTGAACCCGCGGCCGTACTCGTTGATGGCGACGCCCGGCTGCGAGGCGTTGGCGCCGGGAGTCCCGAGACCGTCGACGGCGGCCGCCGGTTGGGTCTGCTCGGCAGTCAGCCGGGTCATGAGTACGCGGGTCTGTGTCTGACGGCCGCTGGCCAGGGTCTCGCGGAAGACCACGGCGACATACGAGGAGTCACCGCCGACCGAGATGGAAGGGCCGTCGGCGGAGGCCTCCGTCCACCCGGACCAGCTCGAGGGGTCCAGCTGCTCGACCTCGACGCTGGGGGCGTCGGCCCAGACGCGGCGCGAGTACACGTGCCCGTTCTCGCCCCAGGTGACGATCCCGACCCCGTCACCGGCCGCGGCCACCTCGGGCTCTGCGCCGCTGGTTCCGGCCTGGTCGCCAGGCGTGACGTTCATCGGCGAGGTTACGACTGACCACTCGGTGCCGTCGTAGTAGTCAACCATTACATCGTTACCGCCGGCCACCGCGGCGGTCCAGGCCAGGTAGCCAAGGCCAGCGCCGTCGAACGAGATCGAGGGGGCCGTGGCACCCCCGGACAGCGGTTGAGGCGGCGACCAGGCCCCGGCCGAGCCGGTGATCTGCGTCACGTAGAGCTCGCCGCCGTCGACGAACGCGACGAACAGCCCGCCGCCGACTGTCGCCGCGATCACCGGCTGGCCTGAGTTGCCAGACAGCCCAGCGTCGACCTGCTGCGGTGCCTGGAAGACGCCGCCGATGAGGCGCGCGACGAACACGTGGGGTACGCCGGCGACGTTCTTTACGTAGACGATGCCGCCCGTCCCATCACGCGCGACCGACATGCCGCCCAGCGAGACGACGTCAGCGCTGGGACCGTCGATGACCTGCGGCGGCACCATCGTCGGCTGCGCGGCCGCCGAGCCGGCGCCGAGCATTGCCGCTGCCCCAGCCACGAGGATCGCGAGGGCAGCTCGAACTGCAGGATGGAAATGTCCGCCGATCGCCGTTCTCCTTGTCCAACATCAGCTGAGCCTCTTGCAACATCGGCCGAGCTCGAAAGTTGCGGGCTTGCTCAGCCACTGCTCGCGGTGCTCCGCGCCGTACCGCCCCGGCCGCAGCCGATCCGGGGGCCCCTGTCCACCCGCCGCGACGCCCAACATACAGGCCCGCAATGCCGTGCCCGCAACCCGCCACCCACCGGCCGTCCGCCGCTGACTGCAGCTGCGTGCCCCTGGCTCGGCCCGCGAGCCGGCCTGGCGTCGCGCTAGTCAGCTCAGAGCCGACTGGATCCGCAGCCGGTCACAGCCGCGGGCGAGACCGGGCGGCGTGTGCAGCGGGTGCACCTCCCAGCCGTTGAGATAGGGCTTGAAGAACACGATCGGCCGCCCCGCGCTGATCTCGCGCCCCGGCTTGTAGCCCACGTTTCCGACGTTGAGCCCGATCGACCAGGCCAGCGCGCTCTGGTTACCGCCGGTTGTCACCGGGTGCCCGCAGGCCAGGATACGCGCCGGGCCCCCGTCGGCGGCGATGACCGACCGCAGCCGGCTGATCCGCCGGGACGCGATCTTGGCCTGCGCGACCTGGGCGTCGAGCAGCCGCGCCCGCTGGCGGGCCACCGGCGCCAGCGCCACCACCAGCGCGATGAAAGCGGCCGCGCCGGCGCAGCGGACGAGGACCGTTCCCCCGCGGGCGAGAGCCGCAGCGTCCGCGCCCAGGATGCGTCCGGCGGCTGCGCCGACGGTGACGATCAACACTGCCGCGGGCTCCATGATGTAGCGGGGGGTCGCCGACCAACCGTGATAGGCGAAGGCGATCTCGACTCCCACCCACAGCGCCGCGAGGCCGGCCAGCCCCAGCAAGGCTCGGTCACGCCAGGCCACGGCGAGGCCCAGCGCCACCAAGACCGCCACCCGCATCGGCAGTTCGTACAGCCCGAGGAAGCGGTTGAGCACGCCGGTGAACAGGTCGCCGTGAACCGCCCGGGGGGAGTTCAGCGCCAGGTCGCCGGAGACGAACCAGCTGCGGGAGCTCAGGCCCGGGATGATGAACCAGCCGGCTGGGATGAGCAGGATGCCGACCACGACCACCAGGCGCATCGAGGGGACGGCTCGCCACGCCCAGACCCCGTACCCGACGGCGAACAGCCACGTCTCCGGTCGTCCGAGCGAGGCCAGCACGATCAGGGCGAAGGCCAGGCGCGGGCGCTTGGACAGGTGGGCGTCGATCGCCGCCAGGCAGAGGGTGACGATCAGGGGATCGGACGTGGCGATCAGCACCTGCTGTGAGAGCCCGCTGATGCCGAGCACGCCCACCCCGGCGACCGCGCTCCCCACCAGCGCGGGCCAGCGCGAGCGGATGCTTGAGCCGCGGGGCCGGGCGAGACGGTAGGCCACCCGGGCGGCGAAGATCGACGAGGCCAACGCGCCGGCCGTCGCGGTCACCGTCCACAGGGTGAGCTGCAGACCACCGAACAGCCCGTAGGGCAGCGTGAACAGGAACGTCAGCGGCTTCCAGGACGGCGCCCCGTCGGTGTTGAGCCCGCCGTGCAGCAGTCGATGCCCCCACACCATCCACCCGAACGCGTCATAGCCGGGATGGGTTCCGGTGCGGGCGATCCACAGGGCACCGAGCGCGATCGTCGCGATTGCCACCGCCACTGCCACCCAGCCCGCCCGTGGCACGAGGAGCGCGCCGCGCTCCCGCAGCCTGCGCACACTGTGGCCGGGGCTGCGCGACGATCTCCGAATGGACACGGCCACGGGGGCACTGTGGCAGATGCAGACACCTGAACCCTAACGTTCCCCCAATCTTGGATCGCGTCGCACATCAGAACCGGGTCACGCCCACCGGGGAGATCGTGGCCACCCCGTCGCGAGGCGCATGGACCGGCAACCGCGGCATCCTTCACCGCGGTCACGAGATCGTCCGCTTGCACGCCCACGAGCACTGGATCACCTGTGCGCTGCGGTTCAAGGATCGCTGGTACGAGCAGTGGCGCGCGCACCACTTCACGTGGCTCTACTTCCACGACGAGGCGGTGTCCTTCGCTGCCGGCCACCGGCCGTGCGCGGAGTGCCGGCGGGCCGCGTACAACGCGTACCGGGAGGCTTGGGCTTCAGCGCTCGGTGGCGCGCTGCCCTCCGCGAAGACGGTCGACCACCAGCTGCATGAAGAGCGGATCGTCCGCGGCACGCACCGCCGCCGGATGCATCCGATGGCGTGGCGGGAGCTCCCGGATGGCACGTTCGTCGCACTCGAGAGCGGGCCGGCGGTGGTCGTCGGCGACGCGCTCGTCGGGTGGACGGTCGAGGGCTACGCAGAGCGCAGCGGCCGCCCGAGCCGCGGTGAGGCGACGGTGATCACGCCACCCTCCAGCGTCGCTGCTCTGCGAGCCGGCTATCCGGTCCAGATCGATGCCGGCGGCCGCGGCTGACGCCAAACCTCACGGTCGCGTGCGGTTGCCCTGTTCGATCTGCGCGGCGTTGCGTTCGTTGAACTCGCGTCCCACACGCACGAACTCGAGCAGCAGCTCGAGCTGCTGCTCGGTGTAGCGGTGGTACAGGCGCTCGGACAGGGCCACGTGCGAGCTGTAGAAGCGCCCGGCGTCACGGAGGGCCTGGGGGGTCGCTTCGACAAGGACGCGGCGGCGGTCTGCGGTGTCACGGACACGACGTGCGTAACCGGCCCGCTCGAGGCGATCAAGCGCGGTCGTCATGGCCCCTGTCGTCAGCCCGGTTGCCTCAGCGAGCCGTCCTGCGGTCACCGGGGCCTCGCGTTCGAGGACGTCGAGGCATCGCATGTCGGTTCGGTTCAGGCCGAGCGCGTCGGCGACGGCTTGGTCGAAGCGGTCGGTCGCGTTTTGCGATCGCCGGACCTCGTCGATGAGCTCTTCGAATACTTGCCGTTTATTCCTTGACATTCTGATCTCTTGACGATCAAGCTAATATGAACGGACTCTATTGGGTTGTTATCGACTTTCGGGAGAACGCATGCCGGCCGCGATCGATGCGACAGATCTGAAGAAGACATACGCGCCGGGCGTCACCGCGCTTGATGGGCTGAGCCTAACCGTTGAGGCGGGCACGATCTTCGGGTTGTTGGGGCCCAATGGAGCAGGCAAGTCGACCACCGTGAGGGTGTTGTCGACGCTCTCGCGCCCCGACAGCGGCACCGCGTACGTGGCCGGGATCGATGTACTCGCCGATCCGATCCGCGTGCGCCGGGCGATCGGCGTGGTCGGTCAGAAGCACGGAGCAGACCCCGACGCCACGGGCCGTGAGAACCTGGTCCTCCAAGGCGAGTTCTACGGCATCACCGGACATAAGCTCTCCGAACGCATCGCGGAGTCGCTCGCGCGGTTCGGCCTGACCGACGCCGCCGACCGCAAGGCGAAGACCTACTCGGGGGGCATGCAGCGTCGCCTGGATATCGCCATGGGGCTGCTGCACCGGCCCCAGCTGCTGTTCCTGGACGAGCCAACGACCGGACTCGACCCGGAAGCACGCGTCGAGATGTGGCGCGAGATCGAGCGCTTGGCGGCGGAGGAGCTGATGACGATCCTGCTCACCACGCACTACCTGGAGGAGGCCGACCGGCTCACCTCCGAGCTCGCGATCATCGACCGCGGGCGGGTCGTGGTGCGCGGCACGCCCGAGGAGTTGAAGAGCGACCTGAGCGGTGACACGATTCAGATCGAGCTCGCCGATTCGCAGGATGCCAGCGCGCGGGGCGCGCTCGGACGAGTCGCCGGTATCAGCGAGGTGACACTGAATGGCCGCCTGCTCCGCGCCCGTGCGCAGGACGGCGGCGGGGCGATCCCGGCGGTACTCGCCGCGCTCGAGGCCCACGGCGTGAAGGCCACCTCGGTCACGCTCGCTCGGCCGTCACTAGATGACGTGTACCTGCGTCACGCCGGCCGCGCATTTGAGCAAGCCAACAGCGAATCTCAGGAGGTCGCCGCATGACACCGCTGAGGCAAACCTGGCAGGTCACCCTGCGCGGGCTCCGGGTATTGATGCGCCAACCGGCATACCTGGGCATCACGCTGACCCAGCCGATCATCTGGCTGCTGCTGTTCGGAGCATTGTTCAAGGCGATCACGCAAATCCCGGGGTTTCACGGTGGCTCATACATCAACTACCTCACACCCGGGATCGTCGTGATGCTCGCAGTGTCCTCCGCCGGCTGGACCGGGATGGGCTTCATCGAAGACATTGACGGCGGCGTCATGGAACGGATGCTCGTCGCGCCCGTCTGGCGTGGGGCCCTGAACACCGGAACAGTGCTCTACGCCGTGCTCATGATCATGATCCAGACGGTTTTGATCGTGCTCCTCGCGCTCGCGCTCGGAGCGCACTACACCGGCGGCGTGGGCGGTGTGCTGCTATTGATCCTCGTCGCCGCTCTGCTGGGCGCCGCATTCGCATCGCTCTCCAACGCGGTCGCCGTCCTCGCGCGCCAGCGGGAAACCCTGATCGGCGCGGTCAGTTTCGTCCTGCTGCCCCTCACGTTCCTCTCGACCGCGCTAATGCAGCAGAGCCTCGTTCCCGGCTGGATCCGCACCGTCGCGAGGTTCAACCCAGTCAATTGGGCGGTCGAAGCCGGCCGCTCGGCGGCAATGCAAAAGATCGACTGGGGGCTCGTCGCGAGCCGCACCGGCCTGCTCATCGCGCTCACCCTGGCGTGCGCGACGTTCGCTACGCGTGCGTTCACCAAATACCAGCAGTCGCTCTGAGATGGGCGATCCAGGACTCGAACCTGGGACCTCTTCCTTATCAGAGAAGCGCTCTAACCGACTGAGCTAATCGCCCGGCGTGGCGATTCTATCGGCGCCGAGGCGGCGGGCGAGCGCGAGCGCTTCATCGATCGAGTCGAAGCTGAGGAGGGCGCGGTAGCCGCCGGCGGGGGTGGCGCTGACCTCGACCTCGCGGCCGAGGGCGCTGCTCATGAGGTCCCCGAGCTGGGCCACCGCGGCCTCCTGATCGGGGTGCAGAGGGCGGCGCCGGGGACGCGGGCGGCGTGGAGCGGGCCCGGCCGCGGCGTTGGCCTGCCGGGCGCGCTCCTCGAGCTCGCGGACCGACCAGCGGCCGTCGACTGCGGCACGGGCCAGCCGGCGGCGCTCGGCGTGGTCGGTGGCGGTCAGCAGTGCGCGCCCGTGGCCCTCGCTCAGGTCGCGTGCCTCGATCAGGGTGAGCGCCTCGTCGGGCAGGTCCAGCAGGCGGATCAGGTTCGACACGGCCACGCGGCTGCGGCCGACCCGGGCTCCGACCTCTTCGCGAGAGAGGCCGAGCTCCTCGGTCAGCGCTGCGCAGGCCCGGGCCTCCTCGACCGGGTTGAGGTCCTCGCGCGCCATGTTCTCGATCAACGCCACCTCGAGCGAGGCGGCGTCATCGTGATGGCGGATCACAGCCGGAATCACCTCGAGCTCGGCCAGCTGGGCGGCACGCCAGCGGCGCTCGCCGGCCACCAGCTCGTATGTGCCTCCGGCCAAGGGGCGCACCAGGACGGGCTGCAGGACGCCACGCAGCCGGATCGACTCGGCGAGCGCAAGCAGCTGCTGCTCATCGAAGGACTGCCTCGGCTGCAGCGGGTTCGGCGAGATCAGCTCGAGCGGGAGCTGGCGAAGCTCCTCGGGTTCATCACGGGGGGCAACCGACAGGATCGCCGCCAGGCCGCGGCCCATCGCGCGTTGGCGCTCAGCCACGGGCCGCCACCTCCTTGGCCAGCTCGAAGTAGGCGTCGGTGCCGGCGCAGTGCGGGTCGTAGTGGATCACCGGCTGGCCGAAGCTGGGGGCCTCGCCGATCCGGACGTTGCGGGGGATCACCGTGTCGTACACCAGTGAGGGGAAGTGCTGGCGAACCTCGCGCTCGACGTCCTGGGCGAGACGTGTGCGGCCGTCGTGCATCGTCAAGAGCATCCCCGCAACCGTGAGTCGAGGGTTCAGCTCACGCTGGACCAGAGAGAGAGTGTCGAGCAGGCCGGCCAGTCCCTCGAGGGCGAAGTACTCCGCCTGGACCGGGACTATCACCCGGTCCGCCGCCACCAGCGCATTGACCGTCAGCGGACCCAACGACGGCGGGCAATCCAACAGCGTGAAGGCGTAGCGATCCCGAATCGGGGCCAGAGCGTCGCGCAGTCGATTCTCGGAGCCGGGGATTCGCGGGAGCTCGACGGCGGCACCGGCCAGATCGGGCCCCGCCGGCACCACCGAGAGGTGCGGGATGTTGCTGGCGACGACGGCGTCCTCGAGCGGCAGGTCACCGACCAGCGCCTCGTACACAGTCGGCTTGATGTGCTTGTCGATCCCGAGCCCGAGCGTCGCGTTGGACTGCGGGTCGATGTCGATCAGCAGCGACTCATAGCCGGCCTCAGCGACGCAGGCGGCCAGGTTGACGGCGGTGGTCGTCTTGCCGACGCCGCCTTTCTGGTTGGCGATCGCGTAGACGGTCCCCATGGGCCGTCTCAAGCTAGCGCCGAGGGCGGTCAGATCGCGTCCGATGGCTCCGAATCTAGCGCCCGGCCGCTCGCGCCCCGAGCGGGCGCTTGCGCGCGACCCCGGGCCGCCGCGGAAAGCGGGACGGGGTCACCTCGACCTTGACCATGACCTGGAGGTGGCGGTTGCGCACTCCGGGGTATGGCTCGACCGGCACCGGGTCCTCGGCCCGGAGCCCGAGCTCGCCGGCCGCGGCCCGTCCGGCGGCCTCCTCCTCGGGGTCACGACGCCCGCGCCAGGCGACGAGGGCGCCACCGACGCGCAGGAGCGGCGCCGCGTACTCGGCAACGACGGGTAAAGCGGCCAGTGCGCGGGCGGTGACGAGATCGAAGCTCTCAAAACCCTCGGGCCACTCCTCGGCCCTGACGGCGACCACACGGGCGTTGGCGATGGCGCAGCTGTCGATCGCTCTCGAGATGAACTCGCACTTGCGACGGTTGCTCTCGACCAGGGTCACGGTCGCCGCCGGGCGCGCGACGGCCAGCGGCAGCCCTGGGACGCCGGCCCCGGCGCCCAGGTCAGCGATCGTCTCGGCGGCGCGCACCTCGGGCAGTTGCAGCGCCACCAGCGCGTCGGCCAGGTGGTCGTGGCGGATGGCCTCCGGATCGTGTACGGCGGTCGGGGCCTCATCCGTGCCCAGGATCCGAGCCAGCCGTTCCAGCTGAACGCCCATCTCGCCGGTCAGACCGAAGCGCTCGGCGAGGTCCGCGATCCCGGCCCCATGGCAAGGGCGGGGCTTCGGGCCGGTCACAACGGGCTGGGCTTCGGGCCGGTCACGTCGGGCGCCGTTGTTCCAGCTGGCGGCGCTGGTTCTCGATGTACGGCGCATAACGCTCGCACATCGTCGCCAGTCGGGAGGCCGCGTGGGCGTCGAGCGCGGCGATCTCGGCGAGGTCGAGCAGAGGCAGCAGATCCTCGACCAAGGCACGGCCCCGGGCCATCCACTGGTAGTAACGCCGGCCATCATGGTTGTACGGCCCATACAAGCGACAGTTAGGAAACCGCTCCTGTAGCCAGTGGAACAGGGCCTCGTGACGCACGTGCATGCGCAGAACGACCTGCGGCTGGCGGCCATCGCCACCGAACGACCCCTCGCCGATCAGGAGACCCAGCACCAGGCCCCGGTCGAACTCCGAGAGATCCGTCACGACCGTTGTTCTATCCGATCGCGTGTTTCACCGTCAAGAAAAACGTGAAACGCGTACCTCGGTCCCGTGCGGAACGGCGGGCGCACGCGTGGCGGGCGACGGAGCCCTGGGCCGTGGTCGCGGTCGCGCAGCGATCAGTCGACGAGCGGGGCGACCACCAGGCGCCGGGACGGCTCCTGGCCCTCGCTGTACGTCTCGACGTCATGACGGGTCTTCAGGTGCTCGTGGATGACCTTGCGCTCGAGCGCGCTCATGGCCTCGAGCGGGACGGCCCGGCGGTGGCTGATCGCCGACTCCGCGGCCTGGTCGGCGGTGGCCCGCAGCGTCTCCGCGCGGCGCTCCCTGTAGCCCGCGGCATCCACGGTCACCGAGATGCGCTCCGCGTCGCCATACATTGCAAAGCGATATGCCAGGTGCTGGATGGCGTCCAGGGTCTCTCCGTGATGACCGATCAGCAGCGCGACGTCGTCACCCACGTACTCAGCGGTGAGTCCTTCGGACTCCTCGCGCAGCTCGACATCGGCGTTCACTCCGGCAGCGTCGGCGATCCGCTCGAGCAGCTCCCGAACGCGATCGGAAGCGGTCTGTCCGCCAGCGCCCATCGCTACCTCCGGCGTCCCGAGCGCTTCTTCTTCTTGCGCGGTGGACGCGGGGGCGGGGCGGGGGCCCTGGTCGCGACCGCAGCCTTTTCGTCGTTGCCCTTCATTCGACTCCGGATCATCGCTCCGAGCCCTCCGGCAGCGTCGCCATTGCCCGAGCTCTGGGCACGAGTCTCGCCGCTCGAGCCGCCCTTGCCGGGGCCGCCCGGCTTCTCACTCCCGCCGCGCGGCGGAACGACACTCGTCCCGGCCGCGCCCACCGAACCTGGCAGGGGTGCGGTGCGGGGACCGATGCGGCGGCGAATCACGTACTGCTGGGCCATCGTCCAGGTGTTGGTGGTGACCCAGTAGACGATCACCCCGGAGGGGAAGTTGATGATGAAGATGACAAAGAACAGCGGCATAACGAGCATGATCTTCCGCTGCGTCGGGTCCATCGTGGCGCTCGACATCATCAAGCTGGAGGCCAGCTGCGTGCCCACGTAGAGCACGATCAGCACGATCAGGGTCGCCCCCGCCGCCTTGTTCGTCAGGTCGCTGACGAACAGGAAGCCGGCGCCGCCCTTGGGGCCGCAGGCCGTCGTCTGCCCGGCGGCCGCGTGCAGCGAGATGTGGTGCACGGCCGCGTAATGCTGCTGGAACGCCTTCTGGATCTTGGGGCAGATGTCCACGCGCAGGCTCTGGCGCAGCATGTAGAACAACGAGATGAAGACCGGGAGCTGGGCGACGAGCGGCAGGCACGAGCCGAGCGGATTGACGTTGTTCTCCTTGTAGAACTTCATCATCTCCTGCTGCTGGCGCTGCTTGTCCTCCTTGTACTTGGCCTGAATCGCCTTCATCTCGGGCTGCAGCTGCTGCATGCGCGCCATCGAGCCGAACTGCTTGACGGTCAGCGGGATCAGGACCGCGCGGACGCACACCGTCAAGAGCACGATCGAGAAGCCCCAGGAGACCCCCACGTTGTTGTGGAAGAACTTCAGGACCGTCTCGAAGACGTCGATCAGCGGCTGGAAGATGTTCGCGGTGACGAGCATGGTCAGGTGGTCGGTGCGGGCGTTCGAGACTTGAACAGCCGCTGTTCCTCGACCGGATCGAAGCCTCCGCGGCTCCAGGGATTGCAGCGCAGCAGCCGCCAGCCGGCCAGGACGAGCCCCCGCAGTATGCCGAATCGCTGCACCGCCTGCACGGCGTACTCCGAGCACGACGGGTAGTAGCGACAGCGGTCGCCGAAGGCCGGGGAGATCACCCGCTGGTAGACGCGAATCGGCAGCACGACGAGACTGCGCAGCGCCCTCATCAGGCCGCCATCTCCGGGCTCGCGTCCGGCCCCGTGGAATCTGCCGTCGCGGGCGCCGCTCCGGGCACCTTGCCGATCAGCTCCGAGAGGGCGGCGCGCACCCCTTCGAGACCGTCGCGCTCGGCCAGCTCGCGGGCGCCGTGGCGGGCCACGACGACAGCGTCCGTGCCGGCCGGCAGCCGGGGACTCTCGCGCGCGAACGCCTCGCGCAAGAGCCGCTTTACGCGGTTGCGCTCGACCGCGCCGCCGACCTTCCGGGAGACCGACAGCCCCAGCCGCCGCTCGCCCTCCTCGCCGCTGTGCGGAAACACGTACAGGACCAGGTCGCGACCCGCCAGCGAGCGCCCGTGGCGGAACACCCGGTCGAAGTCTGCGCTGCGCGACAGCCTTCCCCGCCCTGGCCGCGGCCGCGAGCCGGGTACGACCGGCATCAGACCGTCAGGCGCTTGCGTCCCTTTGCGCGCCTGCGCTTGAGCGTCATGCGCCCCGCGCGGGTGCTCATGCGTGCGCGGAACCCATGGGTGCGGGCGCGTTTGCGCTTCTTGGGCTGGTAAGTGCGTTTCATGATTCACGGCCCGGGACGGGAGCGACGCAGTATACGCAGGCGCTCGTGGGAGACCCGTGGGGGGGCGCTCAGCAGGGCTTCGCAACATCACGGCCACTCCGCGTTCACTTTTTCCCGCGCTTTGCGTCAAGGCCCCCGGAAGCGCTCCCGGGGGCCACATCGCCGTTGGTATATTCGCCGCCCCTGGGCGGTGTCCGCTCGGGCCCTCTGAAAACGTTCCTCGATGCTCCTGGGAGGAGTCGCTTGGCGCTGCTTGCGCAACCCGAGCCCATGCCCGAATGGCGGGTGATCCGCGACCAGCTCCGCCGCCTGGTCGGCGAGACCACCTACGAGATCTGGATCGCGCCGATCGAGCTCGCGTCATGGGACGGGGAGCTGCTCCTCCTGAAGGCTCCGGCCGCGACCCAGGACTGGATTTCCGACCGCTTTGCGCGAACGCTCGAGAAATGCGCCCAGAGGATCCTCGGCGAGCATGCGCGAATCGCGTTCGCCGGGCCCAAGGAGAGCGCCACCCGCACCGCCAAGCGCACCCTCGCGCCAACCTCGGCGGTCGCCGGCAGCGGCTTCAACCCGCGCTACAGCTTCGACCAGTTCATCATCGGCGAGGGAAACCGCCTGGCTCACGCCGCTGCGCTGGCGGTGGCCGAGCTGCCGGGACAGGCCTATAACCCGCTGTTCCTGCACGCCCCACCCGGGCTCGGCAAGACACACCTGCTGCACGCGATCGGCAACTACGTACTGGCCTTCGGGGGCGGCGCGACCGTTCGCTACACGACCGCCGAGGCGTTCACCAACCACTTCATATCGGCGCTCGGCGCGAAGACGCTCGAGCCCTTCAAGCGCGCCTACCGGGATGCCGACGTGCTGCTGATCGACGACGTGCAGTTCCTGGCCGCCAAGGCTCGGACCGAGGAAGAGTTCTTCCACACGTTCAACGCCCTGTACGAAAGCGGGCGTCAGCTGGTGCTCACCTGCGACCGCCTCCCGCGATCTCTGGTCGCGATCGAGGAGCGACTGCGCGAGCGCTTCGAGGCCGGGCTCGTCGCCGACATCAAGCTCCCCGACCAGGCGACTCGCGTCACGATCCTGCGCAAGCGAGCCGAGCTCGACCGCCTGAGCATCGACGATCCGGCCGTGTTCGAGGTGATCGCGCAACGAGTCACAGGCAACATCCGCACCTTGGAGGGAGCCCTGATCCGGGTGGTCGCGCATCACTCGCTCACCCAACGACCCATCGACCTCGCCCTGGCAACGGAGGTGATGGACGCCATGTACCCCCGCAACGGCTCCGGCGCGCCATCGCTGGACGACGTCAAACGGGCCGTGGCCAAGCACTACGAGCTCACCATTGATGACCTCGTCTCGCCGTCGCGCACCGCTAGGATCGCGTGGCCGCGGCACGTGGCGATCCACATCGCCCGCGAGCTCTGCGGTGTCTCGCTGCCGGCGATCGGCGGGTCCTTCGGGGGACGCAGTCACGCCACCGTCCTGCACGCCTGCAAGAGGGTGTCCGACCGTCTCCACAACGATCAACAAGCTGTTGACGACATCGCCGCGATCAAGTCAGGACTGCTCAACGGGCAAGCCGACCGCGACTGTTGACAGACTTGCCTGTCGCTTTCAAGCAAGAACTAACCCGCTACGTGCGTACGATCGCGCACTTCTCCACAGCTTCTATTCCCCCTATGACTTCTAATCCCTTCTTGAGGTATTCATCGTGAAGATCTCTCTCGAGCGCGAGGTTCTGCTCGCACAGCTCCAGACGGTCAGCCGGGTGGCCTCGACACGGAGCGCGATCCAGGCACTGTCCGGCGTTCAAATGGTCGCGTCCGGATCCGGCTGCGAGCTGCGCGCGACCGACATGGACGTTGGGCTTCGAGTGCCCGTCGAGGCGGAGATCACGCGCGAGGGCATGGTCGTCCTCCCCGCTCGCCTGTTGCTCGACGTCGTCCGGTCCCTGCCCGCCGCCGGCGTGTCGCTCGAGCTGCGCTCCGCCGAGCAGGATGTCGAGCTCGTCTCGGGCAACGCCACCTTTCACATACGCACGCTGCGCGGCGAGGACTTCCCGCCGTTCCCCGAACCCGAGACGGAGTCCGCAGTCGAGCTGTCGGCGGAGGCTTTCGTCTCGACGGCGCTCAAGGTCGCCGGCTCGGCCTCTCGTGATGAGACGCGTCCGGTGCTCACGGGCATCCTCGTGTCGGCGTCCGAGCGCGACCTGCGGATGGTCGCCACCGACTCCTACCGGCTGAGCGTCAAGGAGACAACGCTCGAGGCTCCCCTGTCCTCGGGCTTCGAGGTGAACGTGCCGGCGCGCGCCCTGCAGGAGCTGGCGCGGCTGGTGACCCACGCAGGTCAGGAGCGACTCAGCGTGAGCGTGCGCCAGAACCAGGTGCTGTTCACGCTCGGGCGCATCGTCCTGTCCTCGCGCCTGATCGACGGCCAGTTCCCCAACTACCGCCAGCTGCTGCCCGAGAGCTTTGAGCACGAGCTGCGCCTGGCCGGTCCCGAGTTCACCGACGTGGTGCGGCGGATCAGCCTGCTGGCGCAGAAGAACGCGCCGTTGCGCCTGGCGTTCGCGCCCGGAGAGCTGACGGTGTCCGCGCAGACGCCCGATGTCGGCGAGGCGCTGGAGTCGCTGCCCGTGTCATTTCAGGGTGAGCCGCTCGAGATCGGCTTCAACCCCGAGTTCCTGCGGGCCGGGCTGGAGGCGATCGAAGAAGGGGACGTGCTCCTGAAGCTGATCAGCCCGTTGCGTCCGGGTCTGATCGAAGCCGCCGACGAGAGCCGGTTCCGCTATCTGATCATGCCGATCAGGCTGAACGTCTAGTAGTGGTCGTCCCCGCGAACACGCTCGCATTCGAGGGGCCCTAGGGCCACGCTGTGCGGGTCGGGCGCGTCACCGTGCGTGACTTCCGCGGCTACCAGGACGCCTCCGCGGACTTCGGCGAGGGGCTGACGGTGATCACGGGGCCGAACGGCGCCGGCAAGACCAACCTGGTCGAAGCGCTGTACTTCGGCTGCACCGGCCGATCCTGCCGCACGACCAACGAGCGCGAGCTGGTCCGCTTCGGGCAGAAGGCAACCCGCGTCGTGATCGCCGCCGAAGGGGATGACGGTGCCCATGAGCTGACGGTCGGCTTCGCTCCTGGAGAGCCCAAGCGGATGCGGGTCGACGGAGCGGCCGTCGACCGGATGGTGGACGTGATCGAGCGCCCGCTGGTCAGCGTGTTCATGCCGGACCGTCTGGAGCTGATCAAGGGGGCACCCGCGCTGCGCCGTGCTCACCTGGACCAGTTCGTCGCCGCGTTATGGCCGACGCGGGTGGCGACGCGCCGAGCGTACGCGCAGACGCTGGCTCAGCGCAATGCCCTGATCGCCCGGATCCGAGCGGGCGCGGCCGGCCGTGGGTCGCTGAGGACTTGGGACGCGCAGTTGGCCGCCCATGGCGTCGCGCTGATGCACGACCGGCGAGCGGCGGTCGAGACGATGAGCGACACGTTTGAACGGATCTGCTCCGAGCTCGGACTGGACGGCGATCCGACGCTGGCCTACCGGCCTCGCTCACGCGCCGTCGACGCCGACCAGCTGCAGGCCGAGCTCGCCGAGCGCGTGGACAGCGACGTCGAGCGCGGCTTCACGGGCCACGGACCGCACCGCGACGATGTCTCGACGCTGAGGACGGGCCGCGAGCTTCGCGCGTACGGATCCCAGGGTCAACAGCGCCTCGCTCTCCTCGCCCTCCTGCTGGCCGAGCGTGAGGCGATCGCCGCCCGTCGCCACACACCTCCGGTGATGCTGCTCGACGACGTGATGAGCGAGCTGGACCGTCACCGCCGCGCGTCGCTGATCGCGCTGCTGCGCGCCAGCGGCGGCCAGTCGGTGATCACCGCCACCGACCTCGAGCAGATCCCCGACGCGGATCAGACCGGGGTTGTGAGGCTGGTTGTGGCCGACGGTCAGGTTCGCGCTGAGACGGTGGCGGCGGGGGTCGGCGGCGCGTGAGCCACCGCCGCTCACCACGCCGCATGGAGGTGGCGTTCGAGAGGCTCGCCGACGAGCTCGCGCCTGACACGGTGCTCGCCGGGGTGCAGCGGGTGTGGGCCGCGGTGGTGGGTGAATCGATCGCCGCTCAGGCCGAGCCGACCGGCGAGCGAGGCGGCGTGGTGACGGTCTCCTGTGCCGCCTCCGTGTGGGCCCAGGAGCTCGATCTGATGGCGCCGCAGATAGTCGCGCGGCTGAATGAAGCGCTGGCCCGCGATGCGGTACGGCGACTGCGCTGCGTGGCCGTCGGCCACGGGCGCTGACGCTCCCCGCCAGCGCGTCACATTTTCGGCCGTTTTGCAGGAAAATTCCTGGGGTCGGGGGGGCGAATCCGGCCGCCCCCTGTGCTATCCTAGGTAACACAAATTCGACGCCTCGGCGCGCCTCGCCCGGCGCGGGACCGGGGCGTCCCAACGTCATCGGAGGATCGTTGGCGAACGACGACGGCGTCCCTGCGGGCGCAGGCACCAATTCCAGTTACGACGCTCAGGACATCACCGTCCTCGAGGGGCTCGAGGCCGTCCGCAAGCGACCCGGCATGTACATCGGCTCGACCGGTACACGCGGCCTGCACCACCTCGTCTACGAGGTCGTCGACAACTCGGTCGATGAGGCGCTGGCCGGGCGCTGCGACCAGGTCTCGATCACGATTCACCCCGACAGTTCGGTCACGGTCGTGGACAACGGTGCCGGGATCCCGGTCGCGATCATGGCCAAGGAGCAGCGGCCCGCGCTCGAGGTCGTGCTCACCGTCCTGCACGCCGGCGGCAAGTTCGGCGACGGGGGCGGATACAAGGTGTCAGGCGGCCTGCACGGCGTGGGCGTATCCGTGGTCAACGCGCTGTCGGAGCGGCTCACCGCCGAGGTCAGCCGTGACGGATACACGTGGTCGCAGAAGTACGAGCGCGGAAAGCCCGTGACCGATGTGGTCAGGGGCGCGCCGACCAAGGAGACCGGCACGACGATCAGCTTCCTCCCCGACGCCGACATCTTCGAGGATCTCGACTTCGACTTCACGACGATCGAGCAGCGCCTGCGGGAGACCGCCTTCCTGACCGCCGGCTTCCGGATCAAGTTCATCGACGAGCGTGGCGACGGCCACCGAGCCGAGTTCTATTACGAGGGCGGGATCGTCGACTTCGTGAAGTACCTGAACGAGAACAAGGAGCCGATTCACAAGAAGGTCATCTCGCTGGCGGGTGACGGCAAGGAGGGCGCCGTCGAAGTGGCGATGCAGTGGAACGCCTCCTACCAGGAGTCGGTGTTCTCGTTCGCCAACAACATCAACACGATCGAGGGCGGGTCGCACCTCAGCGGCTTTCGCTCCGCGCTGACCGGCGTGCTCAACAAGTACGCCCTCGACAAGGGGTTCCTCAAGGAGAAGGACGACCGCCTCACCGGCGAGGACGTGCGCGAGGGGCTGACCGCGGTGATCTCGGCGAAGCTGACCGATCCGCAGTTCGAGGGCCAGACCAAGACCAAGCTCGGCAACCCCGGCATGGCCGGCTTCGTGCAGTCGATCGTCAACGCCCGCCTGGCCGAGTTCCTGGAGGAGAACCCGCGCGACGCCAAGGACGTGATCACCAAGGCGGTCCAGGCAGCGCAGGCCCGTGCCGCCGCGCGCAAGGCGCGCGACCTGACGCGCCGCAAGTCGGCGCTGGAGAATTCGACGCTGCCCGGCAAGCTGGCCGACTGCTCGGTCAAGGATCCGGCGCTCGCGGAGCTGTTCGTGGTCGAGGGTGACTCCGCCGGCGGATCGGCGGTGAGCGCGCGCGACCGCAACACACAGGCGATCCTCCCGTTGCGCGGCAAGATCCTCAACGTCGAGAAGAGCCGCATCGACAAGGTGCTCTCGAACGTCGAGGTGCAGGCGCTGATCACCGCGATCGGCACCGGCGTCCGCGACGAGTTCGACATCACCAAGGCGCGCTACCACAAGGTCGTGCTGCTGACCGACGCGGACGTCGACGGCGCTCACATCCGCACACTGGCGCTGACGCTCCTGTTCCGCGAGATGCAGCCGCTGATCGAGGCCGGATACGTGTACATCGCCAAGCCGCCGCTGTACGCGCTGCGCCAGGGACGCAAGCATCGCTACATCGAGCGCGAGTCCGAGCTCGAGGACATCCTGCTCGGTGACAAGTTCGAGAAGATCGAGGTGTTCGATCGCTACAACAAGCAGTTCAAGCTGACCGACACCCGCTGGAAGCGCTTCTCTCGGCTGCTCAAGCAGTACGAGGGGTGGGCGTCGGCGCTGCGCTCGGCTCACGGTCACGGCATCGTCGCGTTCGTGCAGGAGGGAAGGCTGCTCGAAGAGCAGATCACCGACGCCGAGGCGCTGCTGCGACACATCCGCAAGGAGTCCCAGAACGGCGACGCACATCGCACCGAGCTGCTGTCCGAGGATGAGAACGAGATCGTCGTGCGCACGGTCGAGCGCAAGAGCGGACTGGCGAGCACCCATCGCGTCCGCCGGGCGGCGCTCGAGGCGAACGAGTACCAGCACCTGGCCGACGTGCACGCCGATCTGGCGGCGCTGGCCGGCTCGCCCCCGTTCAAGGTCAGCCTCGGCGAACAGTCCAGCGAAGCGCCGAGCTTCGAGGAGCTGCGCGCGACGGTCCTGGCGGTCGCTCAGAAGGGCGTCGACTACGTCCGCTTCAAGGGCCTTGGGGAAATGGACGCCGACGAGCTGCGCGACACGACCATGGATCCGGCCTCACGGACCCTGGTGCAGGTGACGATGGAGGACGCTGCCTCCGCCGACCTGACGTTCGCGATGTTGATGGGTGACCAGGTCGAACCACGACGTGCGTTCATCGAGGACAACGCCCGTCTCGTAACCAACCTCGACGTGTAGGCAGGTAGACGATGTCAGCGATAGACACCCTCGACGGCGGCAACATCGAGCCTCGCGGGCTCGAGGAGGAGATGCGCTCGGCGTATCTCGACTACGCGATGTCGGTGATCGTGGGACGCGCCCTGCCCGACGTCCGCGACGGCTTGAAGCCCGTGCACCGCCGCGTCCTGTACGTGATGAACGAGCTTGGGCTGCAGCCCGGCCGCAAGCACGTCAAGTGCGCGCAGATCGTCGGCGAGGTGATGGGCAAGTTCCATCCCCACGGTGACGCTTCGATCTACGACACGCTGGTGCGCCTCGCGCAGGACTTCTCGATGCGTTACCCGCTCGTCGACGGCCACGGGAACTTCGGCAACATCGACGGGTACGGCGCGGCGGCGATGCGCTACACCGAGGCTCGGCTCGACCGGCTGGCCACCGAGATGCTCCGCGATCTCGACAAGGAGACGGTCGACTTCGCTCCGACCTACGACGGCACGCGACTCGAGCCGCTGGTGCTTCCGTCGCGTTTCCCGAACCTGCTGGTCAACGGCGCCACCGGGATCGCCGTCGGGATGGCCACCAACATCCCGCCGCACAACCTGCGCGAGGTCATCGGGGCCACGGTCGCCTACCTCGACGATCCCGAGATCGACGTCGAAGGTCTGATGAAGCACATCAAGGGACCGGACTTCCCGACCTCGGGGACGATCCTCGGCCGCGAGGGGATCCGCGACGCCTACGCGACCGGCCGCGGCCGCGTGCGGGTACAGGCCAAGGCTCACATCGAGCCGATCGGCCAGGGCAAGGAGGCGATCATCGTCACCGAGCTGCCCTACCAGGTGCGCAAGGGCGGCGAGGGCGGCCTGATCATGAAGATCCGCGACCTCGTGATCGACAAGAAGCTGTCGGAGATCAGCGACCTGCGCGACGAGTCCGACCGGCGCGGGATGCGGATCGTGATCGAGCTCAAGCGCGACGCGATCCCCAAGGTCGTGCTGAACAAGCTCTACAAGCACACCCCGATGCAGACCACGTTCGGGGTCAACATGGTGGCGCTGGTCGACAACGTGCCGCGCACGCTGTCGCTGCGCGAGGTGATCGGCCACTACGTCGATCACCAGCGCGAGGTGATCATCCGCCGCACGCAGTACGAGCTGCGCCGCGCCGAGGAGCGCGCGCACGTGTTGGAGGGGCTGCTGATCGCACTGGCCAACCTCGATGAGGTGATCGCGCTGATCCGCAGCTCACGCGATCCCAGCGCCGCTCGCACCGGCCTGGTGGACCGCTTCGAGCTCACCGTCATCCAGGCCCAGGCGATCCTGCAGCTGACCCTGAGCCGGCTGACCGCGCTCGAAGCCGACAAGATCAAGATCGAGCATGCGGATCTCGTCGAGCTGATCAAGGAGCTGCGCGAGATCCTCGGCGACGAGAGCCGCGTCAACGACCTGATCCGGGAAGAGCTGACCGAGATCGCCGAGGTTCACGGCGACGAGCGCCGGACCGAGATCACCCACGCCGAGGGCGAGATCGACATCGAGGACCTGATCGCCGATCAGCAGATGGTGATCTCGATCACCCACTCGGGCTACATCAAGTCGCTCCCGCTCTCCACCTACCGCCAGCAGCGACGCGGCGGGATCGGCGTGACCGGGATGGACATGAAGGACGACGACTACATCGAGCACCTGTTCGTCTGCTCGACGCACGACTACCTGCTGTTCTTCACCAACCGCGGCAAGGTGTACCGGCTCAAGGTCTACGAGCTGCCGGAGGCGTCGCGCACGGCGAAGGGCCGCGCGCTCGTCAACCTCCTGCCGCTGCGCGAGGGTGAGCGCGTCCAGTCGGTCCTCTCCACGCGCGACTTCACCGAGGGCAAGTACCTGGTGTTCGCCACGCGCAAGGGCATGATCAAGAAGACCGCGTTCCTGGCCTACAACACGCCGATCAAGGCCGACGGGATCATCGCCATCAACATCCACGACGATGACGAGCTGATCGCGGTCCGCGAGACCAGCGGTAGCGACGACATCATCATGGTCTCGCGCTCGGGTCAGGCGGCCCGCTTCAGCGAGGACGCCGTCCGGCCGATGGGCCGCGACACCAGCGGCGTGCGCGGCATGAACGTCTCCAAGAAGGGCAACGCGGTGCTGGCGATGGCCGTCGCCCGCGACGACGATGAGCTGCTGGTCGTGACCGAGAACGGCTACGGCAAGCGCACCCCGATCGCCGACTACCCGGTCAAGGGGCGCGGCACGATGGGCGTCAAGACGATCGCGCTGACCGAGAACAAGGGCGCCCTGGCCGGCGCGCTCGTGGTGCGCGAGCACCAGGAGCTGGTCTTCATCTCCCAGAACGGGATGGTGCAGCGGACCTCCGTGCGCGGCATCAACCGCTACGGACGCAGCTCCCAGGGCGTGCGCCTCATGAACCTGCGCGATGACGACCAGGTCAGCGCCGTCGCCCTCGTCGTCGAGTCCGAGGCAGCCACTGCCGCCGCGGTCGCCGAGGATCCGCAGCTGCCGCTGGACGAGACCTCGACCGCCGCCTCCCCCGACCCGGACCCCGACTCCGAGGAGTAGCCCCGCACTCTGGAGGGCCGCCCGGCCGCGTCGCGCCCGCGTCGCGCCGCCGTGATGGCCCGGACGTCACCCTCGGGTATGAGCGCGGCGAGCGCCGCGGGTCGCGAGCAGCCGTGCGCCCCAGCCTTGGCTGCCTCCCGGCCTCGGGCTCGAGCGCAGGCGGCGCGACGGCCCGCTCCAGCGGATCGCTTGCTCTAGCCCGCTTCCTCGTGCGGTGGGCGTTCGGTAGTGCGGTGCACTGCGGGGCGCGAGGGCCGGCCCCTAGGACTGCAGCATGAGCCAAAGGTTCACGCGCGAGGTGGAACGGAACGTTCCGCTCTGCTGGTATCCACCCAGAACGGAATACTCTGTTCTGCACACAGGGAGGGACGACCCCATGGACCTCAAGCTCGAGTTGGTAGCGCTGCGGGTGTCGGATGTGGACAGGGTCAAGGACTTCTACGTTGAGCGGGTGGGCTTCACGCCGACGCTGACTTCCAGGTCGACGAGAAGCTCCGGTTCGTTGAGCTGACCCCGCCCGGGTCGGCGTGCTCGATCGCGATCGGCACCGGCCTGGTGGACTCCGCTCCGGGGTCGGTGAGGTTCCTGAGCGGCCCTGAGGGTCGCGATTCCGGGTCGCGGTCGCGCGGTTCGGTGAGGCGGCGGCCGTCCTCCGATTGTTCCGGGTTCCGGATTCGATAATCTCATCGGTACCAGAGAAAGGAGGTGGTCCGAGCTTGTCTGACAGTTTATGCGGGACCCTGGAGGTGTCCGGCCGCTAGGTCGGAGGCTGACCCCGCTTAGCGGAGTCCACCCGTGACACCGCCGTGGATGAGCGTCGGGAGTAGTCCCTCCGGCACGAATCTCGCTCATCGCGGTTCGCCAGCCAAAAAAGCAGAAAGCGAAGGGCGCCACCTCCATGGCGCCCTTCGCGCTTTCTGGATCAGGCATTACTCTCGGCGTATGTGTCGAAACATCAGAACCCTTCACAACTTCGAGCCCCCCGCCACCCGGGAAGAGGTCCACGCCTCGGCGCTTCAGTACGTCCGCAAGATCAGCGGCTTCACCAAGCCCTCGCGGGCCAACGAGGAAGCCTTCGAGGCGGCCGTCCACACCGTTACCGCGGCTTCCCTGGAGCTCCTGAACAGCCTTGAGACCAACGCTCCTCCGAAGAACCGAGACGTCGAGGCAGCCAAGGCTCGGGCTCGGGCGGCTGCTCGGTACGCGGCCTGACCCGCGGCACTCCTAGGGGCCGGGGTTAGGGCCTCTGGGTGCGCCCAGACGTCGTGACGTTGGTGCGAGCGAGCTTCTGAGGCGCGGGCGCGACGATTGGCGCATCCAGAGGCCCCAACCCCCGCCCTCGTCCGCCGGCGAAGAACTGTGTGCCGCGAGCGCGAGCGGCCCTCACGCAACCGCCGCCTCGCTCACACCCGAGGGGCGGCGAACCGTGCGTCCTCATGCACACATAGCCTGCATGAGGACGCACGGTCCAGTCAGTTCCCCGTGCCGCTGCGTCCGCCGGGCGCTCACAGCCCTTAGCCGACGCTCGCAGGTGAAGCGGGCGGAGCAAGGGCCCTGCCGCCGGCGCTCCGTCCCGCGGCGGGAGGCTGCCGACGCGTGGGCGCGCGGCTGGTCGCGACCCGCGGCGCTCGCCTCGCTCATACCCGAGGGTGACGTCCGCGCCGAAACGGCGGCGCGACGCGGGACGCGAGCAGGCGGGGCGCCCCGGGGAACAGGAAGCGAGCCTACGCGGCCAGGTACTGAAGCCAGGCGTCCGGGATGCGCGGCGAGGCTACTTGGATGAAGACGTGTGGGCTGGGCGTGCCCGGTGCGCGACTGAGGCTCATCCCGGCCTGGCGTGGGGACGCGTTGCCCTTGCGGCGGTTGCATGGCGCGCAGGAGGCGACGATGTTGTCCCAGCTCGAGGTGCCGCCCTTGGAGCGTGGCACGACGTGGTCGACGGTCAGGTTCGAGCGCGAGCCGCAGTACTGGCAGGTCCAGTCGTCTCGCGCGAAGACGGCACGGCGAGTGATCTTGCGCCGGTGGGTGTCCCGGGGGATGCGGACGTAGCTGACCAGGCGGATCACGACGGGCCGGGTCATCGTCGTGGTCGCGGCGTGAAGCGTCCAGTCGCCGTGCTCGATGACCTCGGCCTTCTCCTTGAGCAGGAGCACGACGGCGCGGCGCACGGTGCAGACGTTGATCGGCTCGTACGTCGCGTTCAATACGAGCACCCGACCACCCTCTCGTCCGCGCCGCCGGTGCTCGGAAGGCGGCGCGGACCTCAATGGCGCAGGTGGTACGGAGGAGGCCATGGCTCTGTCACGCGGCAGTGTATCGAGGCCGCTGGCGGTCATTCGTGATCCTCGCGTGGCCGGGATCGAGCCGCCGCCGGGCGTCGTCCGGGCCGCAGGGAGGCAGGGCGCTGGAGGTCGCGGGAGGCAGCGCTACGCCGCTGGGAACGAGCCCAGCACGCGGAGCACCTCGACGCGGCCGCTTAGGTCGGCGAGGCTTTCGGCGACGTGGGGCTCGGTATCGCGGCCCTCGAGGTCGACGAAGAACATGTAGCGGCCGAGGCCCTGCTTGCGGGGCCGCGACTCGATCCGGGTCAGGTTGACGCCTCGGTCGGCGAACTCGGAGAGGCAGCCCACGAGCCAGCCCGGGGCCTCAGAGCCGACCCCCCAGAACACGATCGCCGTCTTCCAGGGTCCGAGCGGTGCGCCGGCGTCGCGGGGCGCGCCGGGGGCCGCGCCGAGTGGCCCCAGCCACACGAACCGGGTCTCGTTGCCGGTCACGTCCTCGACCCCGGCGCGCAGCACCAGCCCGCCGTAGCGCTCGGCCGCCACCCGGGGTCCGATGGCCGCCCATGGGCGCCGTTGCTCGCCCATGACGGTCCGGACGGCTTCGGCGGTGGAGCTCCCGATGAGCACGTTGGCCGCCGGCAGGCGGGTGCGCAGGAAGCGCGCGCATTGACCGCTGGCCTGGGGATGGGAAACCACCACCTCGATCTCGGGTAGCTCGAGCGCTGTACGGGCGATCAGGCACTGGACGATGGGGTGCACGAGCTCACCGACGATGACCACGTCGTCGGTCTCGATCGCGAGCGCGTCGAGGGTGGCGTTGACCGACCCCTCCAGGGAGTTCTCGATCGGGACCAGGGCGCGCTGCACCCGGCCCTCGTGGATGGCCATGACCGCGTCGTAGATCGTCGGCAGCGGGACCAGCTCGAGCTCGAGCCCGTCGGTGGCCGACAGCAGCGCCTCCTGCGTGAAGGTGCCCTCGGGTCCGAAGTAGCCGACCCGCATCTGGTCCTCGGGCAACTGGCGTCCCTCCGGCAGCGCCGCCGGCCTACGCCGATGCCTGCTGGCCGCCGCCTTGGAGGGCCAGGCGGATCGCCTCGTTCTCCTCGGGCGAGAGCTCGAGCTCGCCCTTGCCGGCGTGGACCTGCTTGGCGTACATGCGAGCCTGGTCGCGGTGGTGGATCGATGACAGCACGATGCCGGAGCGCGAGGCGTCGAGCAGCGCGATCGAGGTCGACTGGCGCCCGGACATCTCGCCGTAGGCGTCGTAGCGGACCAGAGCGCGGTAGGCGATGGTCCCGTCGAGACGCTGCTCGGCGGTCGCCATTCGGTGGTCGAGGCGTGCGGCGACGTCCTGGACGTAGTCGTTCAGAGCCCCGAACTGGGTCTGCAGCGTGGCGGCGTGGGCGACCAGGTCCTGACGCTGGTCGCCGAGGACGAGTCGCTGGTCCGCGCGCACGCGCCGCAGCCTGAGCGCCAGAAAGGCGCTCAACAGCAGTGCGACCACGGCCACGGCTCCGGCTGCGATCGCGACGATGCCGACGGTGCTCGTCAGGTCATGCACCGCAGGAAGGATAAGTGCAGCGCCGCGCCGCCGCGCGCTACTGGAAGGTGACCGGGAAGGTCAGCGTGTTGTTCGAGGTGTTCTTCTCACCTGGGACCGGCACGATCGTGGCCACCACCGACTGGGTGCCGGCCCCCGGGGAGGAGCGGAGCGTCACATCGCAGTGGGTGTGCTCGCCCGCGGTGGTCTGCGGGACGACCGTCTGGCCACTCACACTGGTTCCCGTGACCGTCACCTTGCAGATCACATTGTGCTCGGTGTTCACGCCGCCGTTGGTGAAGTTCAGCGTGAAGGTCGGTGCGGGGCTGGCCGCAATCGTGTTGGTGGAGCCGGTCTGCAGCGTGGTGCCCTTGACGCTGACCGAGTCCAGCGAATGGCCGTGCAGGCCCGGCGCCACCTTGCCCGTGGTCCCGGGGACTCCCGGCAGTGTGGTGCCGAGCTCGGTGGCGATGAAGCTGGGCAGCACCCACTCGACATTGGGAACGAACTGCCCGGAGGAGATGCGCGAGCCGACAGTGATCCCGTTGGCGTTCAGAGCGGCGGCGATGGCGGGGGCCACGTAGTTCTTGTAAAGCGCGTCGGAGCCGTAGAAGAGGGCCATGCTGCCGGCGATCGCGTAGATCGCCGACTTGGCGCTGGAGGTGCCGAGCGCGGGCTGGATCTCGGCGGCGATCTTGGTGATGCCGTCGGCGCGCATGCGGAGCGTCATCAGCAGGTTCTGGTTGGCGCCTGTGACCTCACTCGGGACGCTGAGGCCGCGCGCGCGGCTGAGCTCTGACTCGGCGCTGACCCGGGTCGAATTGATCTGGTTCTGGATCGACTGTCCCGCCCCCTGCCCGCCGCCGCTGGAAAGCACATTGAAGAGCTGCTTGCCGGTCTGGTCGGATTCCTGGATCAGTGACGAGACGCTGTTGCTGTAGTCCTGCAGGGCGCTCACGCGCGCGCTGTTCTGACAGCTGCGGACGCCGAGCGCGATCAGGATCACGACGATCAGGAGCGCGGCCGCCGCGATCCCCCGGCGGACCTGGATCGATTGCTGGTCGCCGGGAGGCCGACCGGGCGGGCGACGGCCAGTTCCCGACGGCCGGCGTCTGCGCGGTGGTGTACGAGGCGGTGTACGAGGTTCGTCCACCTCGTCGAAGAACGACAAGCGATATCGCTCCTTGAAGGACTTGTAAAGACGCCAGTATGACCGCCGGCACGGCCGGAAAGGCAAGATCGCAAGCGCGCGTGCAGAGACGAGAGGCAAACGCGCCGGCGGCCCCGCTCGCAGGGACCGCCGCCGCGGCGTTGAAAAGCGCGTCATGAGCCCGAGTCAGGCGCGGACCGCCCGGATGGCGGATGGCGGCTCTCGACGCATGGCGCCCCCGGATGGGCCTGTCGTGCTCGAGCGCTACCGGCTGCGCCGCCGGCTCGGAGCGGGCGCGTTCGGCATCGTCTGGATGGCGCGCGACGAGCGACTGGAGCGCGACGTGGCGGTCAAGATCCTGCCGCGCGAGCGGATTGTCGGAGGGCGCTTCGAACGCGAGGCCCGCGCGGCCGCGCGCCTGGTCCACCCCGGCATCGTGACCCTGTACGAGGCCGCCGTCGACGACGAGGGGGCGTATCTGGTCTCGGAGCTGGTCCGCGGGGCGACGCTGGACCGGATGCTCGAGCAGGGTCAGCTATCGGACCGCGACATTGCGGCGCTCGGGGTGGCGCTGTGCGACGCGCTGATGCACGCTCACGCCCAGGGGATCGTCCACCGCGACGTGAAGCCGTCCAACGTGCTGGTCCCCGACCAGCCCTCGAGCCCGGCGGGAGCCGCGAAGCTGACCGACTTCGGCGTGGCCCGGGTGGTGGGCGGAGACTCGCTGACCCGCACCGGCGACGTGATCGGGACGCTGGCCTACATGGCCCCCGAGCAGGCGGAGGGACTCGAGGCGGGTCCGGCCGCCGATCTCTACTCGCTCGCGCTGGTCCTGTACGAGGCGCTGACCGGGGTCAACCCCGTCCGGATCGGGACCTCCGCCCGCCATGCCCGGCGACTCGGCGCCCACCTGCCGCCGCTGCGCCGCCAGCGCCGGGATCTCCCGCCCGGCCTGGGCCACGCGATCGACATGGCGCTGCGTCCGCGTCCCCGCGAGCGCGGCGCGGTGCTCGAGCTGCGCCGGGCGCTGGTGGCCGCGCACTCGGTGGTCGACGACGACCCCGGTGTCGTCGTCGACCCGTGGGCGCGGACCGCGGCCGGGCCCCCCGCGGCGGATGGCCCGGACCACGCCGAACCACTGGTCGAGGACGCGGCGCGACCGCAGCCACGCGTCGCCGCCCCCGCTCCGCTCTGGATAGCCCGCGGGCTCGGGGCGCTGGGGGCCGGCGCCACGGCCGGGTGGCTGTCGAGCGTGCTGCTGACACCGTCGCCGCTGGCGCCCGCGGGAGTGGCGGTGCTGGCGGCCGGGCTGACGCTGCTGCTGCCGCGCCTGGGCTGGGTGGCGGTGGCCGGCTGGGTGTGCGGGATCTCCACCGCGCAGAGCCATCCCGGGGGCGCCGTGGTGGTCCTGATCGCGATGCTGCTCCCGGCGGTCCTGATGCTGCGCAGCCCCACGGCCTGGCCGCTCGCCGCCGGCGCTCCCGCCCTCGGCCTGGTGGGTCTGGCGGGAGCCTGGCCGGCCTTGGCCGCACGGGCCGCGTCGCCGTGGCGCCGGGCCGCGCTCGGGTTCGCGGGCTGGATCGCCCTGCTGCTCGCGGCTCCCCTGGTCGGGCACGCCCTCTACCTGCCGCTGGCGTCCAGAACGCCATCGCCCAGTGTCTGGATCGGTTCGCCGAGCGACACCGTACACCGCGTGCTGGCGCCGCTGCTGAGCTCCGGCGCCCTCGCCCCAGGGATTGTGTGGGCGCTCGGCGCCCTGATCCTGCCGTGGCTCGTGCGCGGCCGTCGCCCCGCGCTTGACCTCGTGCTCGCCGTCGTGTGGGCGGCCTTGGTGGTTTCGGCCAGCGCCGCTGCGGTCACGGCGGGCGCCGCCGGCGGCGTTGCGGCGGGCGCAGCATCCACCGCAACCGTAGGAGCCGTGGCGGCCGGACTGGTGGCCCTGTCGCCCGTGGCGATGGCCGTGTTTCGCCGTCGCGGCCATTCGGGGGGGTCCTCGGCGGGATTTCCGTAGCATGGATCAGCCCCCCGGGGGCGTCCGATGAGCGTGCTGAGAAGCCTTGAGAGCAAGATCGCCGGCCTGGTCGAAGGCACGTTCAGTCGTGCCTTCCGCTCCGAGGTGCGTCCAGTTGAGATCGCGCGCAAGCTTGCGCGGGAGATGGAGGAGCACAAGTCCTTCTCGGTCTCGCGCACGTATGTGCCAAACGAGTACCGGGTCTACCTGTCTCCGCGCGACCGCGATCGATTCGCCGATTACGAGGATGCGCTGACCTCCGAGCTGGTGGGGTATCTGCTCGAGCATGCGCGTCGCGAGCAGCTGGTGCTGATGTCACGACCGGTTGTCGAGTTCGAGACCGATGAGCGCCTCGGGCTGGGCGAGTTCGGAATCCAGACGCGGGCGGTCAGCCCCGCCCCGGAGGACGAGCACGACCAGCCGGTGGCCGAGGAGTCGGGCCGGACGATGATCTACAGCACGGCAGGGAGGGTCGCGGAGCCGCTCGAGGAGCGGGCACGGTCGCGAGAGCACAAGGCGCTGCTGTTGATGGGCGGCAAGCGGCTGGTGGTCGGTCCGGCCGGGGCGACGCTGGGACGCAGCCGCCAGTGCGATGTGATGGTGGACGACGCCAACGTCTCGCGGAACCATGCCGAGATCCGCCCGCGTGGGGGCTCGTGGGTGATCACCGACCTCGGCTCAACCAACGGGTCGCGGTTGAACGGGCGCAGGCTGGAAGGCTCCGAGGTGCTCAAGCCGGGCGATGAGATCGAGCTCGGCACCACCCGGATCGAATTCGAGCTGGAGTAGGGAGGTCGTCGGCGGTAGTGCTCGAGCCAGTCTCGGTAGCTCTCAAGTACGGCTTCCTGGTCGTGCTGTATCTGTTTTTGATGTGGGTTGCCTGGAGCGCCCTGCGCGACCTGCGTCGCGGGCGCGGCGGCGTGGTCGAATCCGACCGCCCCCCGGCGCAGGATGCAACCGGCATGTACGACGCCGCCGACCTCCGCGACGCGCTCGACGATTTCGAGCCGCGGCTCCTGGTCGAGCATGCCGTGGGCCACGAGAGCGGGGTGGCCTACGACCTCACCGAGGGCGCTACCCTCGGCCGCGGAGACGTCGAGATTCCCCTCGACGACCCGTTCGCGTCCACTCGGCACGCTCGCATCTCGCGCGAGGGTCACGTGGTGGTGATCGAGGATCTCGGGTCCACCAATGGCACCTATCTCAATGAACAGCAGCTGAACGGTCCTCAGCCCCTGCACGACGGCGACCGGATCCGGATCGGGGACTCGGAGTTCTCCTACCTGCAATGACCCCCAGCCGCTGAAATGCTCCGAGCAGCGCAGACAACTTGGAAGACCGACACCGGTCGCCAGCGACGCGACAACGAGGACAGCGCGTTCGCCAGAGCGCCCCTGTTCGTGGTCGCCGACGGGATGGGCGGCGCCCAGGCGGGGGAGGTGGCCTCGCGGATCGCGATCGAGGCCTTCCAGCGTGAGCTCTCATCCGAGGGCAGCCCCGAGGAGCGGCTCGCCGACCGCGCTCAGGACGCCAACCGCCAGATCTACGAGATCTCGCGCTCCGAGCACGAGCGAGCCGGGATGGGCACGACGCTCACCGCCGTCTACCTCGACGAGACGGCGATCGCCGTCGCCCATGTCGGCGACAGCCGCGCCTACCTTTTCCGCGACGGCGAGCTCAGCCGCCTGACCCGGGACCACTCGCTGGTCGAGGAGCTTCTGCAGCGCGGCAAGCTGACCGAGGAGCAGGCTGCCGAGCACCCCCAGCGCTCGATCATCACGCGCGCGCTCGGTGTCGACCCCCAGGTCGACGTCGACACGTGGACCTACCCGGCGCGGGCCGGCGACGTGGTGCTGCTGTGCAGCGACGGCCTGACCTCGATGATCACCGAGCAGCGGATCGCCGCGGTGCTGGGCGAGGAGACCGACCTGGATCGGGCCGGCGAGCGGCTGATCGAGGAGGCCAACGCCGCCGGCGGGCGCGACAACATCACCGTGGTCATCTTCCGCCTCGAGGAGGCGGGAGGGGCGCCGACCGACGGCGAGCAACCGACGATGATCGGGACCCGTCCCGGCGATGGCCACGACGGCGGCACGACCAGCTCCGGTGAGCGGACAACGTCGGCGGCCGGGCGGACTGCCACCCTCACCGAGCCGCGCGTGCAGCCGCCACCCGAGTCAGGGCAGCGAACCGAGCCGCCGCGGGGCTCGGTCAGGTTGGCTCGCACCCAGGGCCGGCGTGAGCCGCCGGCCGGGACCGTGAACCGCCGCGGCCCACGCCGGTTCGCCAAGCCGCTGGCGGCCCTGATCGCCGTCGTGGTGGTGTTGTTCCTGGTCGGGGGCGGGGGCTATCTGGCGACCCGGCAGCTGTTCTTCGTCGGCACCGACTCGCAGGGGATCGTGACCCTCTACCGCGGCCTTCCCTACGACCTGCCGTTCGGGCTGCGCCTCTATGAGCAGGTCTACGTCTCCGGCGTCCCGGTGCAGTATCTCCCCGCCGCGCGCCGCAAGCAGATCCTGAACCACCAGCTGCGCTCCCAGGCCGACGCGATCGGCCTGATCCACGCCGCCGAGCTTGGCCAGCTGAGCCCATGACCGCGCGCAACCGCGAGCTGTTCGGGCTGATTCCGGCCTCGTTGCTGGTGACCGCCGGCTTCGCCGGGGTCTTCATCCAGCGCTCCAACGCGCTCTCGAATATCTCGCTGACCTATGGCGCGATCTTCCTGGGCCTGTGCTTGGGCGGCCACATCGTGATCCGGATGACGCTGCCCCACGCCGACCCGTACATGTTCCCGCTAGTGGCACTGCTGGCCAGCTTCGGGCTGGTGATGATCTACCGGATCGACTCGACACTGGCTCGCCAGCAGGCGCAGTGGTTCGTGCTGGGCCTGGTGTTGTTCGCCGCCACGATCATCACCTTTCGCGACTACCGTCAGCTCGAGCGCTACCGCTACACGATCGTCGCCGTCTCCCTGGGACTGCTGCTGCTGCCGCGGGTTCCCGGGATCGGCGCCCAGGTGAACGGTGCCTACCTCGGGGTCCGCATCCCGGGGGTGTTCATCTTCCAGCCGACCGAGTTCGCCAAGGTCGGGCTGGTCGTCTTCTTGGCCAGCTACCTGCGCGACACGCGTCAGGTGCTGGTGGTCGGGGCGCGGCGAATCCTGGGGGTGACGATCCCGCCGATCAAGCACTTCGGCCCGGTGCTGGTGATCTGGGGGGTGGCGATGATCATCCTGTTCCTGCTGCACGACATCGGCTCGTCGCTGATGTTCTACGGCGCGCTGCTGTCGATGCTCTACGTGGCCACCGGGCGGCTTTCGTTCGTGATCATCGGCCTGCTGGCATTCGCGCTCGGGGCGTGGTACCTGGGGACGCACATCGCGCACGTCAACGACCGCGTGCAGGCGTGGCTGCACCCGTTCAACGTCGCCCTCTACAACAAGAACGGCGGCAGCTTCCAGGTGGCCAACTCCCTGTTCGCCCAGGCCGCCGGCGGGCTGTTCGGCCAGGGCTTCGGCGAAGCGGTGCTAACCGTCCCGGGCTCCCATCCGACCGCGTACCTTCTGCCGGCGCCCCAGACCGACATGATCTATGCGGTCATCACCGACGAGCTCGGCCTGTTCGGCGCGGCCGCGGTCCTGGTCACCTACCTGCTGTTCATCGCCCGCGGGTTCAAGACCGCGGTCCTGGCCCGGGACTCGTTCTCGACCCTGCTGGCAGCCGGCCTGTCGGCGGTGTTGGCGCTGCAGGTATTCGTGATCGTCGGCGGTGTCACGCGCGTGATCCCGCTGACGGGCGTGACGCTGCCGTTCATCTCCTACGGAGGCTCGTCGATCCTCGCCAACTTCGTGCTGCTGGCGCTGCTGCTGCTGGTGTCCGACCGGGCGCGGAGGCCGGCCCCGGCATGAGCTCGCAGATCATGAAGCTGTTCGGGGCGATCGTCGTCCTGTTCGCGCTGCTGCTGGTGTGGACCTCGCGCTGGACGGTGTTCGACGCGGGAGCGCTGGACAACAATCCGCTCAATCGCCGCACGCTGATCGACCAGCTGATGATCAAGCGCGGGCGGATCCTGGCCGACGACAACTCGGCGCTGGCCAAGTCGGTGCGGGCCGGCGGCGGGACCTGGACGCGCACCTATCCGGCCGGCCCGCTGTTCTCGCAGGCGATTGGCTACAACAACATCTCTTTCGGTAGCGCCGCCGGTCTCGAGCGGACCTACGCACCTCAGCTGCGGGGGGTGCAGACGGGGCTCAGCTCGGTGTTCGGGCAGCTCGGAGGGCACGACCAGGTCGGCGACGACGTCCTGACGACGCTCGACCCCAAGGCACAGCAGGTGGCCCAGCAGCAGCTGGCCGGCCGTGCCGGATCGGTCGTGGCGCTCGATCCCCAGACGGGCGCGGTCAAGGTCATGTACTCCAATCCGACCTACAACGACAACAATCCGCTGGCCAACTGCGGGCCGGGCTGTCAGGTCAACTCGGCTGTGTACGCGAAGTATCCGCCGGGCTCGACGTTCAAGGTCGTGACCGCCGCCGCGGCGCTCGACAGCGGCAAGTACACACCCAACTCGATCGTCAACGGCGACTCCCCGAAGACGATCTCCGGCGTCCCGCTTTCCAACGACAACAACCAGAGCTTCGGGTCGGTCGACCTGACGACGGCGCTGGCGCAGTCGGTTAACACGGTGTGGGCTCAGGTGGCCGTCGCGCTCGGCCGCGCGACGATGACCAGGTACATGAAGCGATTCGGGTTCTACTCGCTGCCGCCGCTCGACTACCCGGCCGGGGAGATGCTGCCGAGCCGGCCGTACTCCCAGACGACCGGCAAGCCGCTCCCGCCGGCCAGCCCCGACGAGGACATCGGCCGGATCGCGATCGGCCAGGGCGGCCTCGGAGTCACGCCGCTCCAGATGGCGATGGTGGCCGCCGGGGTGGCCAACGGCGGCAAGCTGATGCGGCCGCATTTCGCGACCAAGGCGGTCGACCAGACCGGCCGCACGGTGCAGACCTACGGTCCGACCGAGTACCGGCGTGTGATGAGCGCCTCAGCGGCGGCCGAGCTTGCGCAGATGATGAAGAAGGTGGTCGACGAGGGAACGGGGACCCCGGCGCAGCTCGGGTCGGGCATCCCGTTCGCCGGCAAGACGGGCACCGCGTCGATCGGGCTCTCCGGGCAGGGCCTCACGCAGCCTTGGTTCATCGGCTTCGCCCCGATCCAGAACCCGAAGGTGGCGATCGCCGTGACGATCGATCGCTCGCAGGGCGGCTTCGGCGGCCAGGTGGCGGCCCCGATCGCCAAGGCCGTCGTGCAGACCCTCCTCGCCGAAGGGCAATGACGAACAGGTGTCGGAGCCCGCGCCCAACACCCTGATCGACGAGCGCTACCGGGTCCTCTCTCGCCTGGGCTCGGGGGGGATGGCCGACGTCTACCTGGTCGAGGATCAGCAGCTGGGGCGCAAGGTGGCGCTCAAGCTGCTGCACGACCGGTTCGCGGCCGACCCGGACTTCGTCGAGCGCTTCCGGCGCGAGGCGCAGTCGGCGGCCGGGTTGCAGCACCCCAACGTGGTCGGCATCTACGACCGTGGGCGTTTCGGTGACACCTACTACATCGCGATGGAGTATCTCCCGGGTCGTTCGCTCAAGCAGCTGATCCGCGAGGAGGCGCCGCTGGATCCGATCCGGGCGATCGACATCACGATCCAGATCCTCAAGGCGGCGCGCTTCGCCCACCGGCGAGGGGTGATCCACCGGGACCTCAAGCCTCACAATGTGATCGTCGACGATGCCGATCAGGCCAAGGTGACCGACTTCGGGATCGCCCGCGCCGGCGCGTCGGACATGACCGAGACCGGCTCGATCATGGGAACCGCGCAGTACCTCAGCCCCGAGCAGGCCCAGGGCCACTCGGTGACGGCCGCCTCCGATCTGTACTCGATCGGCGTGGTCCTGTACGAGATGCTGACCGGCCGGCTGCCGTTCGACGGCGACGCCGCCGTGACGATCGCGCTCAAGCACGTCTCGGAGGCGCCGGTGCCGCCGAGCCAGATAAACCCGAGCGTGGCGCCAGAGCTCGAGCAGGTGGTGATGTGGACA
This sequence comes from uncultured Solirubrobacterales bacterium, assembly GCA_963799995.1. Taxonomy (GTDB): domain Bacteria; phylum Actinomycetota; class Thermoleophilia; order Solirubrobacterales; family Solirubrobacteraceae; genus Palsa-465. Next base: position 551,684 of record CAWCZI010000007.1, read on the forward strand.
CTGAACAAGAACCCGGCTGACCGGCCCAGCGACGCCGACCAGCTGATCGGGACGCTCGAGAACGCCAGGGCGGTGATCCAGTCCGGCGCGGCCGGGCAGCACACCGCGAGCATGGCGGCGGTGATCGCCGCCGCGGGTGGCGGGGCGGTCGGGGCCGCCGCGGGTGCCGCGCTGGTGGGTCCCCCTGTGTTCCCGGAGCCCACCACCAACGGTGCCGGCGAGCTCACGGATCCGCCGCGCGAGCACGAGGAGCAGCGCAATCGCTGGATCCCTTGGGTCGCCGCGGTGGTCGTGGCGCTGCTGATCGCGGGCGCCGCGACGGCGGCCTACTTTCTCAGCCGCCCGAAGCAGCGCACCGTCCCGACCGTAACCGGCGAGCAGCTCAACATCGCCCGCACCGTGCTCCAGGACTCGGGCTTCTCGGTCGACGTGATCCGTGTCCCCAGCAACCGCCCCGACGGACTCGTGATTGGCGAGAACCCGGGTGCGCAGACCCGGGCCGACAAGGGCTCGACGGTGACTCTGACGGTCTCCCAGGGTCCCGGCAACCGCTCCGTGCCGTCGGTGCAGGGGCTCAGCGAGGCCAACGCGCGCAAGGAGCTCAGGGCGGCCAAGCTCACCGTCAGGGTGGTGATGCAGAGCTCGACCCGGTTCCCGATCGGGCAGGCCACGGGCACGGATCCACGGTCGGGCGCGAGCATCGCGCCGGGCACCGAGGTGACGCTCTTCATCTCCGCGGGACCGCCTCTGAAGACGGTCCCACCTGTCGTCGGGGAGAGCCAGAACGCCGCGACGACGGCGCTTCAGAACGCCGGGTTCAAGGTCAACGCCAGCTCACAGAATTCGAGCACCGTGAAGGCCGGCAACGTGATCTCCCAGAGCCCGGCGGGCAACACGAGCGCCGCTCCCGGCGCCCCCGTCTCGATCGTGGTGGCGTCGGCTCCGCCCACGGGGACGGTTCCCCCGGTCGTCGGGGATCCGGCCGACGGTGCCACCAGCGCGCTGCTCGCCGCCGGCTTCAAGGTCGTGAGCAGGACCAGGGACGTGAGCAACCCCAACCAGGACGGCAACGTGATCAACCAGACGCCGAGCGGAGGCTCGACCGCGCGCAAGAACAGCACGGTCACGATCGTCGTCGGGCACTTCGTTTCGACCTCGACGAGCACCACCAGCAGCACCACCAGCACGACCACGTCCTCCTCGACGACGTCGACGACCTCCTCCTCGACCACGCCCTCCAAGTCGTGAGCGGACGTCGCGTCGCGGTCCTGTCGGGAGGGCGCTCATCGGAGCACGACGTCTCGCTGGCCTCGGCGGCTTCGGTCGCCGCCGGGCTGCGGACAGCCGGCTACGAGGTGACGGTGCTCGAAGTCGGCCGGGACGGCGTGTGGCGCGACGGCGGGACCGAAGTGGGGGTCGTGCCGGGTCGTGGGCTCGACGGGCAGGACGTCGTCTTCCCGGTTCTGCACGGCCCGTTCGGGGAGGACGGAACCGTTCAGGGGCTGCTCGACTGCCTCGACGTCCCCTACGTCGGCGCCGGCGTGCTCGGCTCCGCGGTGTGCATGCACAAGGTGATGTTCAAGGAGCTGATGGCCCAGGCCGAGATTCCCCAGGTCGACTACCGGGCCGTGCGCGTGCAGGACCATCGCGACGACCCCGCCGCGGTGAGGCGGTCGCTGGCGCCGCTCGGGCTCCCGGTGTTCGTCAAGCCGGCGCGGCTGGGCTCCTCGGTCGGGATCGTCCGCGCCGGCGACGTCGAGGAGCTCTCGCCGGCGCTGGACACGGCCTTCGTCCACGATCCGCTGGCGATCGTCGAGGCGGCGGCGATCGGCCGCGAGATCGAGTGCTCCGTGCTCGGCAACGACGATCCTGTCGCCTCCGAGCCGGGCGAGATCCTGCTGGCCGGCGGCGAGGGGGGCTGGTACGACTACGAGGCCAAGTACCGTCCCGGGGGCATGCAGCTGGTGGTGCCGGCGCGCGTCTCGCCGGAGGTTCGTGACCGCGTCCGCCAGCTGGCCGTGGAGGCGTTCGTGCTCTCAGGTTGCTCGGGTCTGGCCCGAGTCGACTTCTTCGTCGTCGGTGAGACCGTGCTTCTCAACGAGCTCAACACGATGCCCGGGTTCACCGAGACCAGCGTCTACGGAAGCCTGTTCAAGGCCAGCGGGATCCCCTATCCGGAGCTGCTGGACCGGCTCGTGCAGCTCGCCTTCGAGCGTCACGCCGCCGAGCGCGCGCACCAGTTCTGACAGCGGCGCCAGAATCCCCCGCATGGACCAGTCTCTGCGTGGATTCCTCGGCGAGCTCGAAAGCGCGGGTGATCTGCGACGGATCACCGAGCTCGTCTCGTTGCGCTATGAGCTGTCCGCGTGGCTGGCGGCCGCCGACACCGGGCCGGCGCTCCTGTTCGAGCGAGTGGAGGGATCGCGGATGGCGGTGGTCGGCGGGGTCCTGGGCAGCCGCGCGCGGATCGCCCGCGCGCTGGGGGTCGAGGTCGGCGCGATCCAGGAGCGGATGCTCGATGCGCTGGCCCGGCCGCTGTCGCCGGTGGCGGTGGAGGCGGCGCCGTGCCGGGAGGTGCTCCTGACCGGCGACGACCTCGATCTCGAGTCCTTGCCGATCCCGTGGTTCTTCGAGCACGAGACCGGTCCCTACGTTACCGCCGGGGCGATCGTCGCCCGAGGCGCCGACGGCGCCGCCAACCTGTCGATCGCTCGCCTGAAGCCACTCGACGGCCGGCGGGCGCTGGCCGGGATCGCCCCCAACCACCATCTAGCGGTGCTGGCGCGCGACGCCGCGGCCCGCCGCGAGACGCTGCCGATCGCGGTCACGATCGGCAACCACCCCGCGGTCCTGCTCGCGGCGTGCCTGTACCTGGACCTTGGCGCCGACGAGCTCGAGTACGCCGGCGGGCTGCTCGGCGAGCCGGTCGAGGTGGCGCTGACCAGTGACGGCCTGGCCGTGCCCGCCCACTGCGAGATCGTCCTGGAGGGCCGGCTCGATCCGGTCGAGCGGGTGACCGAGGGCCTCGTATCCGAGTTCCACGGCATGTACGAGGACTACGGGGAGGGCTCGGTGGTGACCTTCGACCGGCTGACGATGCGACGCGACGCCGTGTATCAGGCGATCGAGCCGGGACGCCACCCTGAGCACCTGCTGCTCGGCGGCACCGCGATCGCAGCCGGCCTGGCCGCGGAGCTGCGCCGGGTGGTGCCCGCGGTGCGGGAGGTGGCGGTGCCCGAAGGCGGTGCCGGACGGCTGAGCGCCGTGGTCTCGCTGGCTCCGGGAGCCCGGCCGGGCTCGGCCAAGCGAGTCATGTTCGCCGCATGGGCGAGCGTCAGCCTGATCCGGACCGTCACCGTCGTCGATGCCGACGTCGACCCCTGGGACCACGCCGAGGTCGAGTGGGCGCGGACCGCCTTCGCGCGGCCCGACCGCGACCTGCTGATCGTGCCCGGCGGCGCCGCCGACCGCGCCGAGCCGCTCGAGCTCCGCGGGACGGTCGCCAAGCTGGGGATCGACGCCACCCGCAAAGCCGTCGACCGCGACGACTATCGCGAGGCGGCGCCTCCGGCGGCCGTCTTGGCCCGCGCCCGCGCTCGGCTCGCCGCCCTGCACCGAGCGTCGCCCGGACCGGGGCAGCAGACGGAGGGCGTGTGAGCTCGCCGCGGCCGCGGCTGGTGGTCGGGGTCTCGGGCTCGAGCGCTCCCCAGCTCGGGTGGACGGTGCTGCGGGCACTGCACGAGCTCGGCTCGGTGGAGACCCACCTGGTGGTCTCACGCGGAGCCCGGCGCACGATCGAGCTCGAGCTCGACGTCGGGATCGACGAGCTCGTAGCGATGGCCGACGTCGCCTACGAGCCCGAGGATCTCGGGGCTGCGATCTCGTCGGGCTCCTTTCAGACGGTCGGGATGGCGGTGGTGCCGTGCTCGATGCGCACGCTGGCGGCGATCGCCACCGGGAACTCCGGTGACCTGCTCACGCGTGCCGCCGACGTGTGCCTCAAAGAGCGCCGGCGGCTGGTGCTGGCGACCCGAGAGAGCCCGCTGAACCTGGTCCACATCCGCAACATGGAGGCGGTGACGCTCGCCGGGGCGACGGTGATGCCGCCAGTGCTGGCCTTCTACCACCGCCCCGGCGCCGTCCAGGACCTGGTGGACCAGGTCGCGGGGCGGATCCTCGACCAGTTCGGGATCGCCCACACGCTGTACCGGCGCTGGGAGGGCGGGTAGCCAGCTAATCGAGCCTCGGGTCGCGGGTCGGATCGATGCCGGCGCGGTCGAGAATCAGGCGCGCCCCCAACAGCTCGCCGTCCACGTCGCCGAAGTGCTCGAGCGCTCGGCGGTACGTCTCGGAGACGACCGTGGCCACGTCGAGGGCCACCTCGCTCTCGGTGCCGAGCGCCAGGACCGAGTCGAGCTCCTCGCAGCAGCGCACCAGCGGAAACGCCGGCAGGTTGTCGCCGTCGAGCAGCGGGCCGGCGTGGTCGGCGAGGAAGCGACTGCCGGCCGCGCTGCGCTCGAGCGCGTCGCGGACGACGCCGAGGTCGAGGTCGGCCGCGCCGGCCACGGCGAGCGCCTCCGCGGTGGCCACCGCCTGCCCGAACCACAGGACGTTGACGAGCAGCTTGACCGTGTAGCCGGCTCCGGCCGGGCCGACGTGCAGGATCTCGCTGCACAGGGTTTCGAGCACCGGCCGGCATCGGACGAGCTCGTCGCTGTGCCCGCCGACGAAGGCCAGCAGCTGCCCGTCGCGCGCCTGCTCGGGTCCGCCGCCGACCGGGGCCTCGAGGGCGCCCACGCCTCGCTGCTCGGCGAGCTCGGCGATCTGCCGTGCCGCGGCGGGCGAAGCTGTGCTCATGTCCAGCCAGCACGCGCCGGGGGACAGAGCCCCGACGATCTCCGCCGCCGCGGTCTGCACCTCGGGTACGCCCGGCAGCATCGTGATCGCGATCTCAGCGCCGGCGCAGGCGGTCGGGATCGAGTCCGCCCAGCCCGCACCGGCAGCCTCGGCGAGGCGGCGTCGGTCCTCCCGGACGTCGGTGGCGGTTACCTCAAAGCCGGCGCACGCCAAGCGTGTGCACATCGGCAGGCCCATGCGGCCGAGTCCCGCGAAGGCCAGACGGGGCCGGCACGCGACAGCGCGGCGGTCGGGTCGGTCGGGCACGGCTGAGCATTCTGACTAGCCTCTGCGCCGATGGCGTACCGATACTGCTGGAGTTGCGGCCAGCTGCTGCACGAGGCTCCGCCCACCTACTGCCAGCACTGTGGGCAGCGTCACTTCCGCAACGCCAAGCCGTGCGGCGAGGCGATCGTGATCGAGAACGGCCGCGTGCTGCTCATGCGCCGGGCCAAGGAGCCCTGGAAGGACGCCTGGGACGCGCCCGGAGGCTTCTGCGAGGGTGACGAGCACCCGATGCACGCCGCCGAGCGCGAGCTCGAGGAGGAGTTGGGGATCGCCGCCGAGGCCGTGGCCTACGTCGGGACCTGGATCGACGCCTACGGCCCACCCGCCATCGACGGGATCCAGGAGCACACTGTCAACAGCGCCTACATCATGCGCCCGCGCTCGCCGGCCGGCGAGTTGCTGCTCCAGGCCGACGAGGTGCTCGAAGCGGGCTGGTTTGCGCTCGACGCGCTGCCGGAGCCGCTCGCGTTCCCGGACCACATGCGCCCGATGCTCGCGGCGGCGGCCCTCCGCAGCGCGCAGCCTTTCGAGCCATTGCCCGACCGCATCTGGTGACACGTCCGGGCACCCGCGAAGCGATCGCCGAGCCAGCGGAATCGGCGGCGCGAGGGCGGGGCGGGGCAGCCGCCGGGACGCCCTTCGTCGCAACGCCGATACCACCCCTGACTCCTCGTGCTCAACCGCGACACGGGGCGTCACGGTGGCTGCCACGACCCCGCCCCTCGGACGGCTGTCAGGCCGCAGGGGTGTCCGGAGCGCGGTAGCGCCGGACGCGTGCGTCGTTACGGGTGCGCGTCTGACGCGCTACCTCGGACGCGGCGTCGTGCTGCTCGGTGGTCATGTGGCGGATGATGAGCGACCCGTCGGCGGTCTGCTCGCTGATCCGCTGCAGACTCTCGGCGCGCCGTTCGTCCTTGTGGCGCGCGACCGTGGCCGCTGACTTCTCGGCGGCGGTACGCGGCTGGCCGTCATGGACGGGTGGGGATGTGTTTCGGGGCGGTGGTGACACGGGTGTCATTGATGACTCCTCTTCTCGGGGCAAGGGCGGCGAACGTGTGATCTCGGGTCTCAGATCCATCCCATCTCTGTGGCTCGGAGCACGGCCTGGGCGCGGTCGTCGACGCCGAACTTGGCGTACACGTTGTGAAGATGGGTTCTCACCGTGCTGGTGGTGACACCGAGCTCGAGCGCGATCTCCTTGTAGCGCTTGCCCTCGGCGAGCAGGCGCACGATGCTGGTCTCACGCTTGGACAGCGGGGAGGGTTCCGCTCTGCGCCGTTGGCTGCCGCCGGAGTGAGGCAGATCGAACAGGATCTGTCTGAGCACCGTCGGGGACAGCGCGCAGAGGTTGGCCAGGGTCAGCATGATGGCGCGATCGACTGGCTCTCCCTGGGCGTAGTGCGCGACCATGTCGGCGAGACGGACATACGTGGCCACGTCGTTCTCGGATTCGGCGACGTGGTGCTCTGCTACGGCGGTGGCCAGAACCTTCGGCAGGCCCCAGCGGCGCAGCAGCATGCCGCCGAGGCCGGCGTGGTCAACGCCCCAGGCCCGTCGTTCGGTTCGAACACGCAGCTCGGGCGTCATCGCTCGCTCGGCTTCGCTCGGGTATCCGCGAAAGCCCCGACCGAGCGCCAGCTTGCCGACGTCGTGCAGCAGCGCCACAGCGAGGATGTCGTCGCGCGCCGGCAGGTGGAGCTCACGGGCGATGCGGTCGGCCGCCCGCGCCACGGCCTGCGTGTGCACGAGCGAATGGTGCATGAGCACCTGGAGCTCAGACGTGCGCCACGGGAACTCCGCGCGGGGAAGCGGCCGCACTGCGGCGTCGACCCCGGTTGGTCCCAGGACGGCCACGGCGTCCGCGACGTTGGTGATCGGGCGCTTGCCGCCGAGGCCCTGGGCGGCGCGCAGGACCGCGACGGTCAATCCCGTGTCGCGCTCGACGGCCGCGACCAGCTCCCCGCCCACCGTGCGCTCGGATGCGACCGCCTCGAGTATGCGTTCATACGCCGGAGCGAGCGCGGTCACGACGTCGAAATCAGCGATCGCACCTTTGAGTCCGAGCGAGCCGTTGCCCGCGTTCACGGGCTGTGGACGGGCGGGTGCGGACGTATCACGCTCGCGGACGGCGGAGGGAGCGCGCGCGGGGGAACCGCCTCTGGCCAGGGCGGCGGACAGCGCTCCCACCGTGGCCGGATCGAACTGCGCCCCACTCTCGTTGCAGACAACCTCGAGCGCGGCCTCGGCGCCCAGTCCGCGGCGGTAGGGCCGGTCGGCGGCTATCGCCACGAACGCGTCGCACGTGGCGATGATCCTGCTGAGCAGCGGAATCGCGTCGCCGCTCAAAGCGTCTGGATATCCGGCACCGTCCCAGCGCTCATGGTGAGCTCGGACGATTCCCGCGGCGGATGCCACGGGGTCGAGTCCCTCGAGTATTTCCTGCCCCAACACGGGGTGGCGGTTGACCAGCTCCCAATCTGCCGGCGCGAGCGGGCTCGTCGCCAGCACGACGCTGTCAGGGAGCGCGATCATCCCAACGTCGCGCAAGCGCACGGCCACATCCAGGAGGGCGCGGGCCGGAGGGTCAAGGCGCAGCTCGCGCCCCACCTTGGCCGCGAGCTGCCTGACCAGCGGCGTGGAGGCGTGCATATCGGGCGCCCGGGCTCGCAGCGCGGCGTCCAACGCGTCGGCGACGATCGCTGCCGAGTCTCGCCGCGGCGGCGCCGGGAGCTCGGTGATCGCCGGCACGGCTGCGCGCGGCAGCGTCGTCGCGGTCACGTGGCCTCGCCAGGGTTGTACGTCTCCGACAGGGGCTCGCCGGCCCGCGCGAGGGCCGGCTCCGCGGAGCGCGGCGGTTGATCAGACCGACTGGCCATTGCGGCTCCCTGCGGGTGGTCTGCGAGCAGGCTCCAACATCGGTCGAGCGCCATCGGCCGGCCGGTCAGGTAGCCCTGGACGTGATCGACGCCCATTTGGCGCAACTGTTCGAGCGTGTCCTGACGCTCCACACCCTCGGCAATCGTCTCGATCCCGAACTCACGCGCGACTGCGACTATCGCTGCGACGACCTGCCGGTCCTCGTCGTCGGTGAGCAGGTCGCGCACGAACTGCAGATCGATCTTGAGATAGTCGACCGGGAGGTGGCGCAGATAGGTGAACGAGCCGTGGCCGACGCCGAAGTCGTCGAGCGCGATCGCACAGCCCAGCCCGCGCATGCGGGTCGCAAAATGCCGCGCCGCCTCGAGGTTGTCGGCCACCGCCGTCTCGGTGATCTCGAACACGAGATTCTCCGGGCGACAGCCACCGGCGATGATGGCCCGTTGAATCCGGTCGACCTGGTCCTCGGTGGACACCGTCTTGGCCGACACGTTCACGGTGACCGCATGACCCGCGGCGGCGAGCGCGATCGCGCGGTCCACGACCCACTCATCGATCGAGGTGATCAGACCGAAGCGCTCGGCCGCGGGGAGGAACATGCGCGGCGCGATCAGCTCTCCCCGGTCTCGGGCCTTACGCATCCGGATCAGAAGCTCGGCCCTCACCGGCGTCATCGAGCCGAGTGCAACGATCGGCTGGGCGTGCAGGACGAAGCGATCCTCGGCCAGGGCTGAATAGATCAGCTCGGAGCACTGCAGGCGCTCACGCTTGAGGCGCTCCTCGATCCGGCGCTCGGTGATGTCGGTCGAGGCGACGCAGACGCCATGGATGACGCCGTCCTCGTCCAGCAATGGAAACCTCGTGATCAGGAGAACCTGCTCCTGACCGTTGCACTCCGAGATCTTCTCCTCCTGTGAGCTGAGACCCGTGTCGATCACGGCCAGCTCCCGTGCATGGACATCGGCGAGTGTCGAGGGCGGCAACAGCTCGGCGTCGGCATGGCCGACGATCCAGTCACTGCTCATCCCGTACCGAAGCTCGAACTCTCGGTTGACGAGCTTGAAACGGTGGTCGCGGCCCTTCACGCAGATCATCGCCGGCGTGTTGTCGATCACCGAGCGCAGCGTGCGCTCGCTGTCGCGCAGCAGGTCCTGGGCTTGGTGGCGGTCGCTGACGTCCTGGACGTGCGAGACGAAGTAGAGGGCTGCTCCCGCGTCGTCGCGAATCACCTGCACCAGCACCCAGGCCCAGACCACCGAACCGTCCTTGCGCAGGTAGCGTTTCTCGCGCTCGAGACCGTCTCGCTCTCCTGCCAGCGCCGCGGTCCTGAACTCCCGGTCGCCGTCGACGTCGGCGGGGTGCGTGACGTCGGCATACGAGCCGTGCAGCAGCTCCTCGCGGTCGTATCCGAGCATGCGGCAGTAGGCGTCGTTGGTCCATAGCCAGCGACCGCCCAGCGTCGAAACGGTCATCCCGCTGGGGGAGCGATCGAAAGCCGCCCGCAGGACCGCGTCAGTCAGAGGGGGTGGGTCCGGCGGCGGTCGCGCCACAGGCTTTCTCGGCCCGACCGGCGCTGCTCGCACAGCGAACCTGCGCTCGGCCGGTCGCTCACCAAAGGGAACGGCCAGCGGCCGATTCTCGCGGGGACCCTTGGCCCATCGGACTGCGTCCATGTAAGTCCGAACCTAGCCAACCGTTCCGGTCGGACGGTTGCATTAGTTTGGACAGGCGAGACCGGTCGCTCCGCCAGTGCTACATGGATCTGGCGACCCGGACAGTATCGGCACCGTAACTGGGGAGCTTTAGCCCTTTTTGCGAGCATTTGCGCGTCATTTGCCGACATCGCTCGCTCGCTGACCGGCCGGTTTGCTACAAATGAGTCGAGCAGCGGAATGTCGGGCACCGATCGTGGGGTTCGGCTCCGATGCTGTTGGGTTGCTCGATGCTAGGCAGGAGCACGGAGACTGCCAGGCGCGTTGACCGCCCGTTCCGCATTCGACGGTTTCGGAGAAGGACGGTCAATCTTGAAGGCCGCAGATCTGTCCGACGTGCTGAGCGAGTTCGCTCGCACGATGGTGACCGACTTCCCGATCCAGGGCATCCTGGATCATCTGGTCAAGCGGATCGTCGAGATCATGCCGGTCACGGCGGCGGGGGTGACGCTGATCGCTCCGGGTCTCGACCCCCGTTACGTCGCGGCCTCGGATCAGTCAGCACTGCGCTACGAGAAGCTCCAGACCGAGCTGGGCGAGGGGCCTTGCCTCGCCGCCTTCGAGACCGGGAAGGCGGTGTCGGTTCCGGATCTGCGGCTGGAGAGCCGGTTTCCCCGCTTCTCGCCCCGGGCACTGGAATCGGGGCTGGGGGCCGTGTTCACGTTCCCGCTGCATCACCGGGAGGTTCAGCTCGGCGCGCTCGACCTGTACCGGAACTCCCCTGGGCCGCTCTCGAAGGCATCGCTCGCGGCGGCGCAGACCCTGGCCGATGTGGCGGCGGCATATCTGATCAACGCTCAAGCCCGTGCCGACCTGCAGGACTCATCCGACCAATCACGCGACGCGGCTCTGCACGACCCCCTGACCGGCCTTCCGAACCGGGTGCTGATGCTCGAGCTGCTCGAGCATGCATTCAGGTCGGGGCGACGTTCGGGCAAGATCTCGGCGGTCTTCTTCGTCGATCTCGACCGGTTCAAGGGAGTCAACGACGCGTATGGCCACCAGGTCGGCGACGAGCTGCTGGTGGCCGTGGCACAGCGCCTGACCGGGATGCTCCGCCCCGGGGACAGCCTCGCTCGCCTTTCGGGTGACGAGTTCGTGATCCTGTGCGAGGACCTCGCCAACCCGTCCGGCGCCGATCCGATCGCGCTGCGTCTCAATGAGGAGCTCTCCCGGCCGTTCACCTTGTCCAGGATGGACGTAAAGGTGAGCGCCAGCATCGGGATCGCGTTCACCGGCCACGACGTCGAGGCGCCCGAGGAGCTGCTGCGCGACGCGGACCTCGCGATGTATCGGTCCAAGCGTGGGCGGGTCACGAGCCCCGATGTCCTCGACCTGCGCCAGCTTCACCTCGCCGGGCACCAGATCGGCCTGGCGCGCAGCCTCCCCGGCGCGGTCGGACGCGGCGAGCTGCACCTGGAGTACCAGCCGATCGTCGCTGCCGCCGACGGGCGCGTGACCGGCGTCGAGGCGCTGGTACGGTGGACGCATCCCAGCCGCGGCCCGGTCGCCCCGGGGGTGTTCATCCCGTTCGCCGAGCAGTCCGGTGAGATCATCGAGCTCGGGCGCTGGGTTCTGATTCAGGCCTGCTCGGACCGCCACCATTGGGAGCAGCGATCCCGGGCCGAGATCGCGATGTCGGTCAATGTCTCCGCGCACCAGTTCATGTCCGCCGGGTTCGCGGCCAGCGTCGCCGCCGCGCTGGCGGCTACCTCGACCGATCCGGCGCAGCTCACCCTCGAGGTCACCGAGAGCGTCTTCGTTCGTGACGAGGAACGTGCACTGGTCGTGCTGGCCGAGCTCAAGGAGCTCGGCGTGAAGCTCGCTCTGGACGACTTCGGGACCGGTTACTCCTCGCTGGGCTACCTCAACACGCTCCCGATCGACACGATCAAGGTCGACCAGTCATTCATCGCCAAGCTCACCGGCGACCCGGGCAGCCAGGCGATCGTGACCGCCATCGTCGGTCTCGCCCACAGCATCGGTATGACGGTCGTCGCGGAGGGGGTCGAGACCGCTCAGCAGCACGAGCGGGTGATCGCGCTCGGAACAGACCTTTGCCAGGGGTTCTACTTCGCCAGGCCGATGCTGATCACCGCGGTCGACACCCTCTTCCGGATCGTCCCCGCCGGCGCAACCGGCCCGCACCTCCCACAGGTCGCACCGGTTCCGGCGGCCGCCGCCTAGTAAGAGCGAGCGGATCTCACGTGTACAGAGCGATCTCGTTGACCGCTACCTGGTCACGGGATCCGAGGCTGGTGATCCAGACCAGGTAATAGCGGTACGGGGTGTCGCCCGTGCTCAGTGCAATGTCCTGGGTCGCGGTGACGCTCGGGGCGCTGCCCACTTTGACCCAGCCGGTCGGGCCGGGATCGAACACGTTCGGGTTGACGGGGGTGCGGCGCCCGTAGATGACCACCGCGTACCCCGGGGTGCTCGTGTCAAGCACCAGCGAGCGGGCCGCCACGCCGGGAGAGGCGTCGACGTAGATCCCAACTCCCGCCTTGCCCAACTGGCCGTTGTAGTAGGTCTCAGTCGTCCAGGCGGTGCTCCGGAGGTTGTCGATCGCCAGCCCGTCCTCCTCCGGGTGCTGGTTCTTGGGGCCGACCAGCGCCAGGGGGTTGTAGTCGTGGGCACACGAGTCGCACAGGTGAATCTGGACCGGGGTGGCCTTGGGCGGCGCCTGCGGGAGGCTCCCGCCCCCGTGGTGCGTGTTGTGGGCCAGGAACACGACGACCGCGGCTGCCGCGACCAAGATCACGGCTACCAGAGCGCCGACGATCCACACGCGGTGGCGCATCCGGAAGGGAAGCCGGCGCTGGGCGCTCGACGGGAGCGTGCGCAGGACGGTGGTGACCTCACCGGTGGCGCTGCCGGCTCGGGCGGTTTCGATCGCCAGCACGTCCTCGAGGTCGGCGATCAACTCCGCGTCGTCGGCGTAGCGGTCATCCTGGCGCTTGGCGGTCGCGGTGTCGAGCACGGAGGCGAGCGCCGCGGACACCTCGGGTCGCTTGAGCTGGACGTCGGGCACCTCCTCGCGGACGTGCTTCATCGCCACCGCGACCTGGTTCTCCCCCTGGAACGGAACCTCGCCGGTGAGCATCTCGTACAGGACGATGCCGAGCGAATACAGGTCCGACTGCCCGTTGACATGCTGTCCTAGCGCCTGCTCGGGGGACACGTAATCGGTGGTGCCCAGCACCCGGCCGTCCGCGGTCAGGCCATCCTCCTCCAGGGTCCGGGCGATCCCGAAGTCGGTGACCTTGGCCGAGCCCTCCTCGTCGATCAGGACGTTCTGGGGCTTGACGTCGCGGTGGACGATGTGGCGTGAGTGCGCCGCTCCGAGCGCCCGGGCGATCTCGATCGCGTAGGCCACGGCCTCGGGGATGGGGAGCCTGCCCATCCGCCGGATGCGGTCCTTCAGCGTCTCGCCCTCGACGTACTCGAGCACGATGTACGGGCGGCTGTCGTCCTCGCCGGCGTCGATCACCCCGACGATGTGAGGGTGCGACAGCTGCGCCACCGCCCGCGCCTCGCGCCGGAAGCGCTCGAGCTGGTCGGAGTCGCTGGCCACCTCGCGGTTCATCAGCTTGACCGCGACCTGACGTTCGAGCGTGACGTCGAGCGCCCGGTACACCGTTGACATGCCGCCGGCACCGATCCGCGCCTCCAATCGGTAGCGGCCGTTGAGACTGGTGCCCACCAGGGTGCTCATCTAGGGCTCCCTATTTTGCGGCACCGGAGCGCCGGACATGCCGACAGGTGCAGGAATTCTCACCCGGCTCGGTCTCGGCTGCCGCGCTCAAGCGGCTCCGAGCCCGCCCGCGGCTCCCTCGATCCCGAGCTCAGGCACCTCCACGACGCCGGAGCGATCCGTCACGCGGCCGATCACGGCACTTCCGGGATGATGCTCGGCCAGCAGCTCGGTGGCCGCCGGCGCGTCGCCGGCGTCGACGACGACGCAGAAGCCGCAGCCCATGTTGAAGACCTCCCACATCTCGGCCGGTCGGACCTGACCGAGCCGGGCGATGAGCTCGAACACCGGCGGTGAGGGCAGCGGCGATGAGATCTCGAACCCGACTCCGTCGCCGAGCCGGAGCAGGTTCAGCAGCCCTCCGCCGGTGATGTGGGCGAGGCCGTGGACTCCGAGCCCGGAGTCCAGCAGGGCCAGCACGGCGCGGACGTAGATCACGGTCGGCTCGAGCAGGACGTCGGCCACGGTGGCGCCGCCGAGCTCCCGTGGCGCCGAATGCATCGTCAGGCCTCCGTGCTCGAGCAGGGCCCTGCGGGCCAGCGTCAGGCCGTTGGAGTGAACGCCCGAGGCGGGCAGGCCGATCAGGGCGTTCCCGGGGGCGCAGGCGCTGCCGTCGACGATCCGGTCCAGTGCCACGGTGCCGAACGCCGAGCCCACCAGGTCGAACCCGTACGGCGAGGGGTGACCGCGAATCACCTCGGGCAGCTGGCAGACCTCGCCGCCGGGGATCTCGATTCCGGCCGCCTCGGCGCCGATCCGCAGCCCGACGGCGATCTCGGCCAGCTGCGCCGGGTCGGCGCGCTCCACCGCCAGATAGTCCAGCAGCGCCAGCGGCTCGGCGCCGACGCAGATCAGGTCGTTGACGTTCATCGCCACACAGTCGATCCCGATCGTGTCGAACCGGCCCGCCTCCTCGGCGACGATCACCTTCGAGCCGACGCTGTCGGTGGCCAGGGCGATCCCCAGCCCCGGGGCGATCCGCATGACGCTGGCGTAGTGGCCGGGGAGCGGTATCACGAGCGACTCGCGACCCGGGTCGATACCCCGGAGAACGTCGACCAGTGCGGCGACGCCGCGGTCGGCCTCGTGCGTGTCCACACCAGCGGCTGCGTAGGCGTCTGTCACGGGGCCATTGTCTTACATCCGCCGGACCGCGGAGGGGCCGTTGCCGCGCCGGCGCAGGCGCCGCAGCACCACCGCCGCCAGCGCCAGCCGGTAAGCGGCGTAGGGCAGCAGCGAGCGGTCACGCTCGACCTGCCTGATCAGCCACGTGGAGCCGAGTGTCGAGGCGAACGAGGCGCCCGCGCCGAGCGCGAACGGCGCAGCCGTGCCGGGCGGCAGGCCACGACGCGCCAGCCGCACGCCCTTGAGCATCGTCGCCCCGGCGATCACGGGCAGCGCGACGTGGCGCGAGAGGCGATTGGCGTCCTCACGGGTGAACCGCCGCAGGCGCGCGGCGGCCAGCGTGGCACCGTTGCGCGAGACGCCCGGGATCAGGGCGCAGGCCTGGGCCAGGCCCAGGTACAGCGCGTCTCGGGCTCCGGCCTCTTGCGAGCTGCGCAACTGGGGGGCACGGTCGGCCAGAGCCATCATCAGCGAGCCGCAGATCAGGCCGGCGGCGATCGTGGGCGGGGTCCCGAAGCGGCTCTCGATCACGCGCTCGAGCTTGTACCCGATCACCGCCGGGGGCGCGAACGACAGGGCGATCAGCCCCACCAGCCGCGGCGTCATGTCATCCAGCGCGTCGCGCACCTCCGCTCGTAGGGTGATCAGCAGCGCGGCCGCGGTGCCGGCGTGGAGCGCCACTTCGAAGGACTTGCGCAACTCCGGGTCCAGCCGGTCGTAGTCCCAGTCCAGCAGCCACGGCATCAGCGCGACGTGGCCCGAGGAGGAGATCGGCAGCAGCTCGGCGGGCCCGTGCAGCGCTCCGAGGAGCAGGGCCTGTGCGGCTCTGAGCTGGGGCTCCGGCGTGACCTGAGCCGGGTCCGGCTCAGTCGGAGAGGACATCCGCGGCCGGCTTGCCCCGATCCGAGCGATTTCGGCGAACCACGAAGTAGAGAATCGCGAGCACGAGCACGGCCACCGCCGCGTAGTCCACGTACTCGAGGTGATGACGCCAGCTCGGCCAGTTGCTGCCGACCGCGCGGCCCACCAGACCGAGGCCGCCGATCCAGATCACCGAGCCGGCCGTGGTCAGCGCGGCGAAGCGCAGGTATGGCATCTCGGCCACACCCGCCGCGTATGGGAACACCGCGCGCACGAGCGGGAGCAGGCGCGAGACGAAGATCACGGGCGCCCCATAACGCTCGAACCAGCCGTGGGCGCGGTCCAGCCGTGCTGCGCTCACGTGCAGCTTGGCGCCGTGACGCTCGACCAGCTCCCGGCGTCCGTAGTACCCGATCGAATACGCGACCGTCGCCCCCGCCACGTCTCCCACGACGCCGGCGATGACGATTCCGGGGAGCGACAGGTTGCCACGGAACACGTTGAAGCCGGCGAACAGCATCGTCGGTTCGGTGCCGGGAAGGCCGATTACGCCCGAGGTCAGGGTGAGTAGAGCGACACCGCCGAGCCCGAGGCTGGCGATCAGGTGCGTGGCCAGAGTGACCAGCGGTCCGGTGATGGAGGCCAGCTTGAGGAGCACGGGCCGCCAGAGCGTAGCGTGAGCCCCGCGGTGCAACACACGGAGAGGCGTAAGAATGTGCTCACGTTCCGGGCGCCATAAGGTTGCGCCCCGATGCGTGTCTGGATCGATCTCACCAATAGTCCCCATGTGCTCGTGATGCGCCCGGTGATCGAGACGCTGCGGGCGCGCGGCCACGAGGTGAAGGTCACCGCGCGCGACTTCGCCCAGACGCTTGCGCTGTGCGAGCGGTTCGGGATCGAGCACACGGCCGTCGGGCGACATCGCGGCGCCGGCCTGCTCGACAAGGCGCGGGGCCTGGCCGCGCGCTCGCTGGAGCTGACCCGCTGGGCACGGGGCCGGGGCTTCGAGCTGGCGCTCGGCCACGGCTCCAACGACGTCACCGTGGCCGCGGCGATCCTCCGGATCCCCTGCGCGACCACGTTCGACTACGAGTGGGCAAAGGTGCAGCACACCGTCAACTGCCGGCTGGCCCAGGCGGTCGTGGTCCCGGACGCGATCCCGCCGGAACGCCTGTATCGCTACGGCGCGAGAGGCAAGCTGCATCCCTATCCCGGCCTCAAGGAGGAGTACTACCTGGCTGACTTCGAGCCTGACCCCGGCGTGCTCGACGAGCTCGGCCTGGACCGCTCGCAGCCGATCGCGGTGGTGCGCACGCCTCCCGCGGTATCGCTCTATCACCGGTTTGAGAACGACCTGTTCGGCCAGGTCCTGCAGCGGTTGCGCGGAGGGCAGGTGGTGGTCCTGCCGAGGACGCCGGAGCAGCGCTCCGAGCTTCACGCGGCGGGCGGGTTTCTGGTCCCCGAGCGCGCGATCGACGCGCAGTCGCTTGTCGCCTACGCCGATCTGGTGGTGTCAGCGGGCGGGACCATGAACCGCGAGGCGGTGGCGCTCGGAACGCCGGTGTTCACCGTGTTCGAGGGAAGGCTGGGGGCGGTCGACGAGGGCCTGATCGCCGACGGACGCCTGCGGCGCCTACACAGCGCCGGCGAGGTGTCGCTGGTCAAACGCTCCGGCGCGCCCGCGACCGCCGAGCGGGTGCGACGCGATCCCGGGCTGCTGGTGGACCAGCTGTTGTGTGCAGTGCATTAGCGGCTGCTTAGCGCTCCGCGTGCGGCTCGGGAGGGCCGCTGCGGGTTGGATCGCCACGGCCCGCGGGGCTGGTACCGTCCGAGACTTCTCGTGTCAGACAGCACGCTAGAGACGCCGCAAGTCCTCGGTTCAGAGGACCGCAGTTCCTCGGCCACGCCGGCCGGGGACGGCCCCCGCTCGTTCGCGCGCCGCCACGTGTGGTGGCTGGTCGCGCTGCTCGTGGTGGCGGTCGCCGGGGCGCTGATCGCGATCACCGGCACCCGCCCTGGCTATGACCCCTACGGCTGGCTCGACTGGGGCTATCACACGTTGCATCTGAACCTCGACCTCGGCGGCGCGCCGTCGTGGAAGCCGTTCACGTACATCTTCGACGTCCCGTACAACCTGTTCGGTCACTACGCACTGTGGCTGTGGATGCTGACCGCCGTGTCGTTCGCGCTCGGGGGGGCCGTGTTCGGCGGCCGGATCGCCTACCGCCTCACCGCCGCCGAGGGCGTGGGCGAGACGGGCGTTGCCCGTTACGCGCCGGCCGCCGCGGCGATCTTCGCCGGCGCCGCCGTGCTCGGGATCCAGCAGTACTTCCACTACATCCTCAGTGCCCAATCGGATCCGATGCTCGTGGCCGTCTGCCTGGCGGCGATCGATTGCCATCTGAACGGGCGTCACCGCTGGGCGTGGTGGCTGCTGGCGCTCGCCTCGCTCGGTCGCCCCGAGGTTTGGGCGTTCGCCGGCCTGTACGCGATCTGGATGTTCCGCCAGGACCCCGGGGCCCGCTGGATGCTGTACCTGGGCGTGGTCATCAACGCGTTTTTGTGGTTCGGGATACCGGAGATCACCAACCACCGGCCCAACATCGCGGGACAGCTGGCACTGCGCTCGCCGCGCGAGCTGCACAGCAACAAGGTCACGGGTACGTTTGACCGGTTCAGGGCGCTGGACTACCTCCCGGTCCAGCTCGCGGCGCTGCTCGCCGTGGGGCTGGCGCTGCTGCGCCGCAACCGCGTTGTGCTCGTGCTGGCGGCAGCGGTGCTGCTGTGGGTGGCGGTCGAGATCGCGTTCGCCCTGCATGGATTCGCGGGCGTGCCCCGATACCTGTTCGAGGCGGGCGCGCTGACTGCGGTCCTGTCCGGCGTGACGTTCGGCTGGCTGCTGCTGGACGCCTCCCGGTTTGACCGTCGATTGCCCGCTTGGGCGGGCATACCGCTGGCCGTGGTGCTCTTGGCGAGCATGGTCCCCGGGGCGATCTCCCAGGTCCGTACCGAGCACAAGGACGTCTTCCACGAGCGGCTTCGCACCACGCAGATCAACAAGCTGGCGGCCTACATCAACGCGCTCGGCGGCTACAAGCACGTGCTCGCCTGCGGGCGCCCGGTCACCAACGTCGAGTACGTGAGCATCCTGGCGTGGTACACGCATCTGAACACCGGCAAGGTCGGTCACCGCCCCAAGTTCGAGCTGCACCAGAAGTACCCGATAGTGATGTTCACGCCATTCCCCAACGGGTGGGGGGCACAGCCCTACCGGTCGCCGGCCGGACTGCAGGGCACCTGCGCCAAGCTCAACTCGATCTACGTGCCGACGGCGTTTCACCCGCAGGGCGTGCTGATCCCGAAGTGAGCCGGTGGGGCCGTCGGATGGCTGAAACCACCGTCTAACGGAGTCCTCACCGGAGATTGCGCAGGGCGCCGACTAGAATTCCGGCCGCATGCGCCGGCGGATCAGATCCGCGGCCTTTCCCGTCCACCGACATGCGCTCCCCCAGCTGCTGTTGGACGGCATCCTGGTCGCGGTTGCATACCTCCTCGCCTTCTGGCTGCGGTTCGAGGGCGACTTTCGCGGTCAGAACGACCGCTACGCCCACCTGCTCGACACCACCATCGTGTGGGTCGTGCTGGCCGCGCTGATCGCGCTCGCCGCATTCGGCCAGTACCAGCGGCTGTGGCGGTTCGTCGGTCAGCGCGACTACGAGGCGGTGCTCAAGGGCGTGGTCGTCGCCACGGTGGTGATCGTCGGCGTGATCGCGCTGCTGCATCCCGTGCAATGGCCGACGCGCCTGCGCTTCGAGGCCGGGGAGCATCTGCGCCACGGGGTCGAGCACCCGTTCTACCGCTACCGGCGAGGGCCGGACGCGCCGGTTCCGCTGCCCAGCAGCGTCATCTCGCTGTTCTTCCTGCTGACGCTGGCGCTCCTGGTCGGCGCCCGCTTCGCCGTGCAGCTGTTCACCGACGGACGGGTGCGCAGTATCCGGGTCGGAAAGGGCGCGCTTGAGGTGCTGATCATCGGTGGCGGGGACGGGGGCCGCTTGGTGGTGCGCGAGCTGATGCGCAACCCCGAGCTGCTGCTGCGGCCGATCGGCTTCCTCGACGACGACCCGCGCAAGCTGGGGATCAAGGACGAGCATGGGCTCAAGGTTCTCGGCACCACCTCAAAGGCGGACCTGACGAGGGTGCTCGACGAGGTGGAGCCCGATGAGGTCGTGATCGCGATCCCATCCGCCCCGGGCACGCTCCGGGCGCGGGTGGTGATGGCCTGCCGCTCGCGCGGGATCCCCGTCCGGACCACCCCCACGGTGTTCGAGCTGCTGCGCGACGGCTCGGGGCAGCTCAGGGTCACGCGCCAGCTGCGTGAGGTACGCGTCGAGGACATCCTCGGCCGCGATCCCGTCCGCGAGGAGCTCTCGCGCGTCGGCGCCTACCTGGCCGGCCAGGTCGTGATGGTCACCGGCGCCGGCGGCTCGATCGGGTCCGAGCTCTGCCGCCAGATCGCGCGCGTCGGCCCGCGGCACCTGGTGCTGGTGGACCACGCCGAGGACAACCTGTTCGACATCCTCCGCGAGCTCGAGGAGGACCGCCACGTCAGGACCGCGATCCCGGTGCTGGCCGACTGCAAGGAGGACGAACGGATGCGCGAGGTGCTCACCGAGTACCGCCCCGCCGTCGTCTTCCACGCCGCCGCCTACAAGCATGTGGGCCTGATGGAGCAGAACCCGGTCGAGGCCGTCCGCAACAACGCCCTGGCCACTCGCCTGGTGGCCCGGATCGCGGGCGAGACCGGTGTCGGCACGTTCGTGCTGGTCTCCACCGACAAGGCGGTCAAGCCGGCCACGGTCATGGGCGCCTCCAAGGCACTCGCCGAGTGGGCGGTCGAGGCCGCCGCCGTGCGCTTCCCCTCGACCCGGTACGCGACCGTGCGCTTCGGCAACGTGCTGGGCTCCTCGGGCTCGGTGGTCCCGATCTTCCGCCGCCAGATCTCCGCCGGCGGCCCGGTCACGGTGACCGATCCGCGGATGACCCGCTACTTCATGACCATTCCCGAGGCGGTGCAGCTGATCATCCGCGCCGGCAGCCTCGGCGATCACAGCGGCGAGATCTTCGTGCTCGAGATGGGTGAGCCGGTGAAGATCCTCGACCTGGCCGAGACGATGATCCGCCTCTCCGGCCTCGAGCCCGAGCGCGACATCGCGATCGAGATCGTGGGCGCGCGGTCGGGCGAGAAGTTCCACGAGGACCTGTTCAACCCCTCCGAGCATCCCCAGCCGACGCCGGCCGAGCGCATTCTGCGGGCCGGTCACGAGTGGCTCGATCCGGCCTGGGTGGAGCAGACTTTCGCCGACATCAACCTTCTCGTGCTAGAAGGTGACGCTGCCGCGCTAGCGAAACACGTCTTCGACCTCTCCAGCCGGCGAGTCACCCGACCCGAGGGTGAAGGCGCCAGGATCGCCCCTTAGACTGCCGCAGATCGTCATGCCCACCATCCCCTTCGCTCTCAGCGTTCAGCATTTCATCAACTCCGTGGGCGCGGACGCCGGCTTCGCCGCGATCATCGGCCTGGCCATCCTGGTCCTCCTGTACTTCGCGCAGGCGCGCGAGACCTCGTCGCTGCGCGACCAGGTCGAGGACTCCGCCGATCTCATTGCGCATCTCGAGCACCGGCTCGAGCAGGTGGGCCGGACCGCCGTCCCCGCTGCGCCCGGGACCGTCACCTCCGCTCCGGCCGCTTCGCCCGCGGGCGTCATCCGTCCCGCCCCCGCCCCGGCGATCGCGGCTGCCCGCACCGGCGTCGGCGTTCCGGTTTCCGCCCGCCGGCCGTCACCGGTCCCGGTGGCGGCCGGGGCCCCGGCTGCGCCTGCCGGCGTCGGGGCTCCCGCGCTCAGTGCCGCCACGCGGCTGATCCCCGCTGATCCCAGCCCGATCGCGGTCCGCGCCAACGGCGGCGAGCGGACGGCCGCACCGGTGCCCGCCGGTGGAGCCGCGCTGTTGAGCCCTCCAGGTCCGCCGCCGGCGACCGCCGCCGGCGGGGCCAACGGCGGGTCGACGCGCGTTCCCGCGGTGACTGGCGCCAGCGCACGCCGCCGCCGGCGCCGCCGGCGCCGCCAGCGCCAGCGCCGGCGTCCAGGCCCCTCCGCGCCCGCCTGCGCGCGCCGACGGACCGGCCGGCCGCGCCCCCAGCGGATCGCCGCGCCGCCCCGGGGCACTGCCGCCCCGGTCACCGAACTCTCGCAGGCGCTCCCCGTTCAGCCGCGTGGCGATCGCGATGGTGACCCTGCTCGGCGTCGTGGCGGTCGTGGTCGTGCTGCTGATCGTGACCTCCTCCGGCGGGAGCAACCCGGCCACCAACGCGGGCGCGTCAAGCTCGGGCTCGGCCACGAGCTCGTCCACGTCCTCGCACCACCGCAGCCGTCGTCGCGTCACCGTCCCCGCGGTGACGCCGGCCTCGGTGACCGTGGCGGTGCTGAACGGCACCGGCACCCCGAACCTCGCCAAGTCGATCGCCGGGCGCCTCGTCGCCTCCGGCTTCAAGCAGGGCACGGTCACCAACGCGTCGGATCAGACCCAGACGGCAACGGTGGTCGGGTATCTGCCCCACCACCAGGCCGCCGCACTGCTCGTGGCCCGCTCACTCAAGCTCGGCCCGGCCTCGGTGCAGGCGGTCGATCAGAGCAATGAGGCGGTCGCCTGTCAGGCGTCGTCGTCGACCCCGTGCACGGCCGAGGTGGTCGTGACGGTCGGCTCTGACCTCGCTTCGAACACGTAGGAGACCCCATGCCGATGACGGACCTGCTGAACCTTCCCGAGAGGGCTGTCAAGCCCCGCGAGCTAGGCCTGACCCATGTCCTCGACCGCGGGCTCTCGGTGGCCGACGTCAACGGGCTGGCAGAGGTCGCCGGGGACTACATCGACATCGTCAAGCTCGGTTGGGGCACGGCCGTCGCCACCGGCAACCTGGCCGCCAAGCTGGACTGCTATCGCGCTCACGGCATCGTCGTGATGCTCGGCGGCACGCTGACCGAGCTGGCGATCGCGCAGGACCGCCTCGACGCCCTGGTGCGGTGGGTGCACGAGCTCGGGATCGAGCACATCGAGGTCTCCGACGGCACGATCACGCTCGAACACGACCGCAAGCTCGAGCTGATCGAGCGCCTGGCCAAGGAGTTCACGGTGCTGTCCGAGGTCGGCTCCAAGGACAACACGCGCATCATGGCGCCATTCCGCTGGGTCGAGCAGATCGAGTCAGAGCTCGAGGCGGGCGCCTGGAAGGTGATCGCCGAGGCCCGGGAGAGCGGGAGCGTCGGGATCTTCCGTCACGACGGCGAGGTGCGCATGGGACTGATCGACGAGATCGTCCATGCGATCGAGCCGGACAAGATCCTGTTCGAGGCGCCGCGCCGCGACCAGCAGGTGTGGTTCGTGCGTCGCTTCGGTCCCGACGTCAACCTCGGCAACATCGTGCCCGAGGACGTGCTCTCGCTGGAGACGATCCGGGTCGGGCTGCGTTCGGACACCGCGGTCGCCGACCCGGATGACTGACGCCGGACCTGCACCGACGAACCTCCACGGGGTCCTGCTCGCTCGTCACGGGCAGACGGACGACAACCGGGAGCCGGTCCGGGTCCAGGGGTTCACCGACACCCCGCTCAACGACACCGGCCGTGCGCAGGCCCACGAGCTGGCCGAGCGCGTCGCCGGCGACGGGATTCGGTCCCTCTGGGCCTCTGACCTGGTCCGCGCGCGCGAGACCGCGGAGATCGTGGGCGCGCGCATCGGTCTCCCTGTGACCCTCGATGCGCGGCTGCGAGAGGCCAACCGCGGCCGCTGGGAGGGCAGTACGTTCATCGACATCGAGCGCGATGACCCGGAGGGATCCGCGGCCTGGCTGCGCGCCGGCCCCGGCTTCCGGTTTCCCGGCGGAGAGTCGCTGCTCGACCAGCAGCAGCGCGTCACCGCGGCGCTGATCGAGATCCACGCCACCGCTGAGCTGCCCGCGCTGGTCGTCTGCCACGGCGGCTCGATCCGGGTGATGCTGTGCGCTCGCGACCCGCGGGGCCTGGACGCCTTCCACGAGTTCGACGTCCCCAACGTGGCGGTGGTCCCGCTGTGAGGCGCCTGCCGGTCGCGGCTTTCGTCGCGCTGGCGATTGCGACCGTCGCTGCGTTCTTCATCACGCAGCATCTGAAGGTGAGCACACCGCTGTGGGCCGGGTTCCCCTCGCCGGCACCCGCGGCCATCAATCCGGTCGACGGCGGGGTGTGCCTGGTTCGCAGCTCCACGGGCGTCAAGCGCGTCGACCACCGCTCGATGCGGGTCTCCTTCTACCTGCTCAACCGCGCCGACGACGTCGATGTGTTCATCGTCGACTCGCAAGGGGACATCGTGCGGCAGATCGGCGACGGCGTGCCCATGCGGATCCGGGTGCGCCACACGTTCATCTGGAACGGCCGCCAGTCCAACGGCTCGGTCGCGCCCGACGGCACCTACGACATCCTCGTCCACCTGGTCCAGGAGAACCGCTCGGCGCTGATCTCCAACAGCACCGCCGCCGAGCCGGTGACCGTCGAGACCGTGCCGCCACGCCCCCGGGTGACGTCCGTGTCGCCGTCCTTGATCCCGCAGCCAGGGAACGCTGGGGCGGCGATCCACTACACCGGCAACCGAGGTCTCTCCGGCCGGATCCTGATCTATCGCACCGATGTGTCCGGACCGCCGCGGCTGGTCAAGAGCTTCGCCTCGCGCCGCGGCTCGGTTTCGAGCTGGGATGGGCGCCTCACCGGCGGCCGGCTCGCACCCCAGGGGACCTATCTGGTCGGCTTCAAGGTCACCGACCGCGCCTGCAACACGGGCCGGTTCCCGGCCGAGCTGCCGCCGGTCGCGGGGACCACGCGGGGCGCCGGGGTGACGGTCCGCTACCTGGCGGCGCAGCCGCCCCCGACCCCTGTGCCGGCCGGCAGCAGCGCCATCGTCTACGTCGACGCGCGCCGCCACGAGTACCACTGGGCGCTGCGGCGGGCGGGGGCGCAGAAGGTGCTGAGCTCCGGCGCCGGCTCGAACTACGCGCTGTCGGTGCGCCCGCCGGCCGGCGGACCGGGGCTCTACGAACTGGCGATCCGGTGGGGGCCGCACCGGACGGTTGTCCCGCTGGTCGCGGACTCCGCCTCCGGCCGCGGAGCCCGCGGGGGCGTCCTGGTCGTGCTACCGGCCCTGACCTGGCAGGGCTTGGACCCAGTCGACGATGACGGCGACGGGCTGCCCAACACGCTCTCCGCCGGGGACACGGTCAAGCTCGGGCGCCCGCTCGTCGACGGGCTGCCGGCCGGGTTCGCGGACGAGGCGGCTCTGATCGCCTACCTGCGCAGCTCGCGGGAGAACTTCGACCTGACCACGGACCTGGCGCTCGACGCGGGCGTCGGGCCGGCCCTGCGATCGTTTCGCGGCGTCGTGCTGGCCGGCGACGAGCGATGGATCTCCGTTTCGCTGGCACGGACGCTGCGGGCGTACGCCGCCGCCGGCGGCCATCTGCTGTCGCTGGGGATCGACTCACTGCGCCGGCAGGTCACGGTGGCCGACGGGGTGGCTCGGCCTGCGGGCGCCGCCTCCGCGGCCGACGTGCTCGGCGCGCGGCCCGGGGGCGTGGTCGCGG
Source organism: uncultured Solirubrobacterales bacterium (assembly GCA_963799995.1). GTDB lineage: Bacteria > Actinomycetota > Thermoleophilia > Solirubrobacterales > Solirubrobacteraceae > Palsa-465. Next base: position 576,861 of record CAWCZI010000007.1, read on the forward strand.
CCCATGGGGCTCTGATCCTGGCGGGCCGCGACGGCCTGCACATCTTCCGTGGAACCTCGGGGGCGTTCCCGGGGTTCCCGAGCGCGGAGCAGTTCGCGCCGAGCACCGCGAGCGGGCCGGTGACCTCGCTGGCGGGGGCCAGCACGCTGCAGCCCAGCATCATCGGCTACCGGCTGGGACGGGGGATCGTGATCGACGTGGGGTTGCCCGGGTTCGCGTCGAGCCTGGGACGCAGCATCGACTCGCGTCAGCTGGTCGCGTCGATCTGGAGCCTGCTCTCTCGCTAGGCGTTGATTACAGGTGCTGGGGGTCGGTGCGAACGCACTTACGGGATGGCCGCTAGTGGTCGCTCCGGCGCGACTTGCCGGGATGCTCGCCGCGTCCGGCGGTGTGCTCGAAGTAGGCCGTCACCCAGTCGGGATCGACCGGCTCCAGCAGCGAGCCGTCGAGTTGCGCGTCGGCGTCCGGGAAGCCGGAGCCGCGGAGCAGCTCCGCGGCGGCCCGGACGTCGTAGCCGGTCTCGCGCAGCGCAGGAGTCCCGTCGGTGACGACCATCCAGAACGCGCCGGGCCGTCCCTCGTACGGGAGCCCGACGCTGCCCGCGTTTGCGTAGGTCAGCCCGGGATGGAGGTGGCGAATGAACTGCTGGTGGGTGTGGCCACCGACGACGAGCGGCTGGCGCGCTCCGGTCAGCGCATCGACGATGATCTCGTCGGGCGTGGCCCGGGTGAGGATCTCGTCGTCGCGCCGGGGCGAGCCGTGACAGAACAGGACGCCCTCGAGGACGCGGGCGATCGGGGCGGCGGCGAGCGTGGCGTGGTGCCGGCCGTCGTTGAGCGCCCGGGCGCTCCAGAGAGCCGCTCGGCCGGGCTCGTCGTCGTCCACGGGCGCGCCCCCGTGGACGGCGAAGGCCTCGCGCTCGCAGTTGCCGGCGATCCAGTACACCGGCTCGCCCCTTTCCTCCAGGACCGTAAGCGTCTCGGCGACGAGCGGGCCCCCGACAGCGTCACCCGCGACCACGATCGCGTCAACGGGATCGTCATCGATCGCCGCGAGCACCGCCAGCAGCGCCGGCAGGTTGCCGTGGATGTCGGCGAGGACGGCAATTTGCATGAGCTCAGCCTAGAAAGTCAGGCCGCTGGGGTGAGTCAGGCCGGCGGTTCGGGCGGGTCGGGCCGGCGGTTCGGGCGGGTCGGGCCGGCGGTTCGGGCGGGTCAGGCCGGCGGTTCGGGCGGGTCAGGCCGGCGGTTCGGGCGGGTCAGGCCGGAGCTCACGGCGGCGCCGGGCGAGGATGCCGTGAAGCCGCTCGGCCTCTGCCTCCGCGCAGCGGATCAGGCGCCGCTCGGTGATCCGCAGCGTCGCGAACCCCGCCAGCAACTGATCCGCATCCCGATCGCGATCTGACTCAAACGCCGCATGATCGCGGTGGTAATCCCACCCGTCGACCTCCACGATCAACCGCTCGGCCTCGAACACCGCATCGACCTCATAGCCGTTGCGGCGGCTGTTGATCCTGGGCATCGGGAGGTCGAAACGCTTCACGAACGCCCGAAACGCATCCTCGAGGCCTGAGCGCGTCGGATTCTCCGGCGCGTCCTCCACCAGGGCCGCGAGCGTCCGGGCGCCCGGGTGACGGGGGTTACGAGCGATCACATCCCGCAGCGAATCCAGATGCAGATAGCCGGCGTGCCGGCCGTCACTCAGCATCCGTAGCAACGCGCGCTCGGATAGCCGTGGTGTCATGTCGAGGACCGTTCGGGCCGGGCTGGTCACCGGGATCCCGTACTGGACTCGCCTGTCTGGTCTGGCCAGCTTTCCGCAGATGTGGGTGACGATCCGCGGTTGCCGGCGCTCACGTGGCACCGTGACCTGGAACGGCTCCTCCCAGCGTTTGCGCAGCCCCCACAGGACCGCGGCTGAGGAATGAGACAGCAGGGCTCCGGGGCCGCACGCCAGCACAGCCGCATGAGCGCGCGCCCGAGGCTCGATCGGAGCGTGCCCGACCGCGTATACGCCCCAATACACGGGGATCAGCTCCCCGGATTTGATGCGCCGTGTGATCGCACTGCGGTCCAGCCCCAGTGCAAGCAGCTGCACGCGAGTCACGTAACCGTGCTGGCGCGCGGCAAGGATCGATATTTTGCTCGCTATCCGCACCTTTCTCAGATCAGAGCGCTGCAGGGGCTGGTTTGCTCCCCCCCGGGCGGGAGGGCGGTGGTGAGGTCGTGACCCTGGTCGCCCTGTCGGCCTCGTACGGAGCCGGCGGCAGTCGCGTCGGGCCTGACGTCGCCGAGCGCCTGGGGGTGCCGTTCCTGGACCGGGTGATCCCGATGGCGGTGGCGGAGCGACTCGATGTCCCGTTCGACGACGCCGTCGCCCACGACGAGCGCATGAGCACGAGCTGGCTCGAGCGGATGCTGACGAGCTTCGTTGCGCTGGATACGTCGACGCCCGCGCCGGCGGCGGCCGAGGTGTTCTCCGCCGACGAGTTCCACCGGGCCACCGAGGAGGTGATCGTCCAACAGGCGCAGGCTGGGGTGGGCGTGATCCTCGGCCGCGGTGCCGCGGTGCTGCTGCGCGACGACCCCCGCGTGCTGCGCGTGCGCCTCGACGGGCCGCCGGAGGACCGCGTCCGCCAGGCGATGGAGCTCCAGGGGCTCGACCAGGAGACGGCCCGCCGGGCCCTGCCCAAGCTGGACCGCGCACACGCCGAGTACCTGCGCCGCTTCTACAACGCGGAGATCAACGACCCGCGGCTGTATCACCTGATGATCGAGTCCACCTCGATCGCGCTCGGCGCCTGCGCCGAGCTGATCGTGCTCGCAGCCGAGGCGATGGCAAGCGACCCGAGCGACCACTAGCGGCCGCTCCCGTCATCGCCGGCAGCTAGATCGGCCTCGTGGGCCCGGCGCCGCCCGCGATTGCCCGTACCGTTACCCGCCGTGGCCTCGTACCTGAAGCGCCTGGTCTCCTCGCTCGCCGCATACCAGCTGGCGGACGTCGTCTCGAAGCTGATCGCCGTGCTGCTGCTGCCGGTCTACACGCGGTACATCGACCCGTCCGGCTACGGCGTCGTCGAGCTGCTCGCCAACGGGGTGATCTTCGTCAGCATCGTCGTCCGCTTCGGGATGATCGAGGCGTTCCTGCGCTACTACTTCACCGATCAGGACCAGGCACGCCGGGACGCGCTCGTGCGCCGCGCCACCGGGTTCCTGCTGATCGCCACCACCGTGACGGCTGTGGCACTCGCGATCCCCGCCGTACCGCTCTCGAGGATCGTGCTCGGCCACCGCGATCCGACCATCTTTCGCATCGCCGTGTTGGGGCTGTGGTCGTTCACGAACCTCGAGCTCGCCTACGGGCTCCTGAGGGTGGACGAGCGACTGCGCGTCTACGCGACAGCATCGCTTTCCAACGTGCTGATGACCGTGGCGGGATCGGTTGTCCTGGTCGTCGGGCTGGGTGACGGGCCACGGGGGTTGCTGCTGGCCAACTACGGCGCGTCCACCGTGGTCCTGCTGGCGCTGTGGTGGAAGATGCGCCACCGCCTGGCCCCCCGCAGAGGCCCGGCCGATCAGATGGCGACGCTTCTGCGTTTCGGGCTGCCCACGGTCCCCGCGGAGGCGTCCGTGTACGCGCTGCAGATCGTCGACCGCTACTACGTCTACCACGACCGCAGCCCCGGTCTGGCCGGCCTGTACTCGATTGCGCTCAAGCTGGCCGGCGCGGTGGCCTTCATCGTGCGCGCGTTCCAATACGCGTGGCCGCCGCTGGCCTATTCCGTCGGCGACGACATGGAGGCTTCGCGGCTCTACGGGCTGGTCACCACGTACTACCTGTTCGTCAGCGGGTGGGTCGTGGCGGCGCTGGCGCTGCTGGGGCGCTGGGTGCTGCGACTGCTGACCACACAGCAGTACTACGGCGCCTACCGGGCGTTGCCGTGGGTGGCGCTCGGCTGGGCCCTGTACGGGCTGTGGGTGGTGTTCCTGGTGATCGCCGGCCGTGCCAAGGTGACCACGCGCAACTTCCCGGCGTCTCTGGCCGGCCTCGGAGCCAATATCGTGCTGATCGTGGTGCTGGTGCCGGCCCTGGGCATCGCCGGGGCGGGCATCGCCCTGTGCGGCGCATATGTGGTCATGCTGACCGTCATGTACATGCTGACCCGGAACGTATTCACCGTCGCGTTCGAGTGGTCGCGCCTGGCGCGGCTGGTGCTCGTGATGGGCGGCCTGGCCGCGGGCGGCGACCTGCTGCTGCCCACGCACGGCGCGGTCGGCTTCATCGCACGGGCGCTCGTGGCGGCGGCGATCCCGCTGGCGCTGCTCGGGACTGGGTTCGCGCACGGCGCGGAAGTGCGTCAGCTGCGCGTGCTCCTGGCCCGGGTGCGGCGGGCGTATCCACCGCCGGCCGGGAGTGAGTCATGACCCGTCCGGCGGTCAGCGTCGTGATGCCGTTCGCGGGCTCGCGCGTGGAGGCAGAGAGCGCACTCGGGGCGCTGCTCGATCTCGACAGCAGTCCCGACGACGAACTGATCCTGGCTGACAACTCGGGGGTCGCCCCCGAGCATGGGCGTGTGCAGGTGGTCGCGGTCGGGTCCGAGCGCTCGCCGTCGCACGCTCGCAACGTCGGTGCGGAGCACGCCACCCGGGACTGGATCCTGTTCCTCGATGCCGACTGCCGCGCGCTGCCGGGCCTGATCGGCGCGTACTTCGTGGAGGCGGTCGAGCCCGAGGTCGGCGCGCTCGCCGGTGAGGTGCTGGCCAGCGCCGACGACCTGACGCTCGCCGCTCGCTACGGGGCGTCGCGCAGCTTCCTCGGCCAGAGCATCCACCTCGCGCACCCGTATCTGCCGCGCGCGGTGGCGGCGAACCTGCTGGTCCGGCGGGAGGTCTTCGAGCTCATCGGCGGCTTCTACGAGGGCGTGCGCGCGGGCGAGGACACGGACTTCAGCTGGCGCCTGCAGCGCGCGGGCTGGCGACTGGCGGCACGTCCCGGAGCGCAGGTCGAGCACCGGTACCGAACGAGCCTCGCCGGGCTGCGGCGTCAGTGGCGCGGATACGCCGCCGGCCGCGCCTGGCTGGCCCGGCGCTACGACGAATTCGCGCCCGAACCGGCCATGCGCCGCGCCGGCTCCCGCGTCCTGCGCAGACTCGGTGGCGCGCGCCGGCGGCGTGTCGCGCCGCCGCCACGGCGCGCCGGCGCGGCCGATCGCAGTCCGCTGGAGCGGGGGCGCTTCCTCGCCGTCGATGCGCTGCTCGGGGTCGAGGAGCTTGCGGGCTTCGCGCTGTCCAACCGTCCGGCGGCGGAGCGCGACGGACGGCTGGAGGCGCTCGTCGTCCTGGTCGCCGACCGCTTTCCGGCGCGCGGGGATCCATTGGGGGACTTCGCGCGGACTCTGATGGGCGCTCGGGTCGAGGCCGCCGCCCGGCCCGAGGCGGTGGATCGTGTGCTCGCACGCGGGCTGACGATCGATTACCGGGAGGACGACGGCGCGGCCGCGCGCACGGCGGCGATGCTGCGCCTGGTGGCCCGCCATCCGCTGCGCAGCGTCCGCGACGGGCTGGGGCGCCGGCCGGGGGAGCCGTCGCTGGCGTCGCTGGCACCGGCGGTTCGGCGCTTGGCGCGCGACCGTGGCGCCCGGGTCCATCCGCTGGGCGGCGAGGAGACGTTGGCGGTGGCGCGGCGCCTGGCGAGCCTGGCCGGGCGGCCGTTGCAGGACGGGCCGGCGTGATGCGCGCTCAGGTACAGGACGGGCGGGCCTGATGCGCGTTCAGATGCTCGACCCGTCGGCGTTCACGCCGCCCTACGACCACGCCCTGTGCGCCGCGCTCGGACAGCTCGGAGTCGACGTCGAGCTCGTGACCAGCAGCTTCGCCTACGGGTCCGTGCCCGAGCCCGACGGCTATGCGCTGCGCGAGCTCTTCTACCGCCGGGCCGGTGGAGCCCCCGGCTCGCGGCGACGCCGGATGGGCAAGCTGCTCGAGCACGTACCGGACATGCTGCGCTACCGGCGCATGGCCGAGCGCCAGGCTGATGTCGTCCACCTCCAGTGGCTGGACATGCCGTGGCTGGATGCCGCCCTGCTGCCCCGGCGCCCGCTGGTGCTCACCGCACACGACCTGCTTCCACGCGAGCCGCGGCCCGGGCAGGCGGCCGCTCAGCGACGCCTGTTCGACCGCGTCGACGCGATCGTCGTGCACTCGGAGTACGGGCGCCGTCTGATCACCGGGCTGGGGGTCGCGCCCGAAAAGGTGCAGGTGATCCATCACGGTGCTTTCAATCACCTGACGACCCAGGCAGTTCAAGCGCCCCTGCCCCCGGACCTGGCCGGCGTGGACGAGCCGGTGGTGCTGTTCTTCGGGCTGCTGCGGCCGTACAAGGGGCTGGGGACGCTGCTCGAGGCCTGGCAGGGGATCGACGGGGCGCAGCTGTGGATCGTGGGTCGCCCGCGGATGCCGCTGGCGCCGCTGCGCGCGCTGGCTGCGCCCGGCGTCCGGTTCATCGATCGGTTCGTCTCCGACGCGGAGCTGGCGGCCTACTTCCGCCGTGCCGACGTTGTCGTGCTCCCGTACTCGCGGACCGAGCGCTTCGACATGTCGGGCGTACTGGCCACGGCGCTGGCCTTCGGCCGACCCTGCGTGCTCAGCGACGTGGGGGGCTTCTCCGAGGTGGCGGCCACGGGAGCGGCGCGCCTGGTGGCTGCCGACGACGTGGCGGCGTTGCGCGAGGCGCTGCGCGGGCTGCTCACGGATCCCGCCGAGCGCGAGCGACGGGCGGCGGCGGCGCTGGCCGCGGCTCGCGGGCCGTACTCGTGGGAGGCGGCGGCGCGCTCGACGCTGGCCTTGTACGAGCGGATCAGCCCGCGATGACGGGGGCGCGCGCAGCGCCGCGGCGGGCGACCTCGTCACGCACGACCGGCGCCACCTCGGTCGCGAACAGCTCGATCGAGCGCATCACGTCCTTGTGGGCGACGGCCCCGACGCTCATCTGGGCGACGTAGCGCGTGTTGCCGAACAGCTCGTGCTCGAACAGGATCTTCTCCGCAACCTGCTCGGGCGATCCGGCGGCGACGGCGCCGCGCGGCGAGCGCAGCGCCTCGTACTCCTCGCGCCCCGAGGGCGGCCAGCCGCGCTCGCGTCCGATCCGGTTCATCATCGCCAGGTAGGGCTGGGCGAAGGCCGAGTCGGCCGCCGCCGAGGTGGCGCCGACGAAAGCGTGCGTGTTGATCGCCAGGGGAAGCTCGGCGGCGTCATGGCCGGCGGCGATCGCGGCGCGGCGGTAGAGCGCCACCAGCGGCGCGAAGCGCTCGGGCTGCCCACCGATGATGGCGAGCGTCAGCGGCAGGCCGAGCGTGCCGGCGCGGACCACCGATTGCGGAGAGCCACCGACTGCGACCCAGACCGGGAGGGGGTCCTGCACCGGCCGCGGCCATACGCCGGCATTCTCCAGCGGCGGCCGCAGGCGGCCCGACCACGTGACGTGGGTGGAGTCGCGCAGCTTCAGCAGCAGGTCGAGCTTCTCGGCATAGAGCTCGTCGTAGTCGTCGAGGTCGTATCCGAACAGGGGGAAGGACTCGACGAACGATCCCCGTCCGGCCATGATCTCGGCCCGCCCACCGGAGAGCAGATCCACCTCGGCGAACTGCTCAAAGACGCGCACCGGGTCGTCGGAGCTGAGCACGGTGACGGCGCTGGAGAGGCGGATGCGCTCGGTCTTGACGGCGATCGCCGCCAGCGCGATCGCCGGCGATGAGATCAGAAAGTCTGGGCGATGGTGCTCGCCGACGGCGAACACGTCGAGCCCCAGCTGATCGGCGAGGACCGCCTCCTCGAGGAGGTCCTTCATCCGCTGCTCGGGGGTGATGCCCGAGCTGAGGTCCGCGAAGGTGGCGAGTCCGAGTTCCATGGGCACCACTCTAGCAGGGTAGTTGTGGGAACAACTACCGCCCGGTTGGGCGGGGTCGGCGCCGGCCTCGTTGACGGGGGCGTGCGGCTGAAGCCCTCCGAGCAGGCACAATGCCGACGCGATGAAGACGGTGTTCTGGATCTCCGCCGGGCTGCTGGCATACACGCACGTCGGCTACGGCGGCGTGCTGGCGGTGCTGGCGCGCCGCCGGCGGCCGGCAGCGCTGCCGGGTGCGCCCGTCGGCGCCGAGCCGAGCGTGTCGGTGATCGTCGCGGCCTACGCCGAGCAGGAGGTGATCGCCGAGCGGGTCGCGAACCTGCGGTCTCTCGACTACCCCGCCGAGCGTGTCCAGGTGATCGTCGCCTGTGACGGCTCACCGGATCAGACCGCCGAGCGCGCCCGGGCGGCAGGCGCCGACGTGGTCCTCGAACTGGCGCGAGGCGGCAAGATCCGCGCGCAGGACGCGGGAGTCGATCGAGCCGATGGGGACATCGTTGCGTTCTCGGACGCCAACGCCCGCTGGGAGTCCGGCGCCCTGCTCGCGCTCGTGGCCCCGTTCGCGGATCCGAACGTGGGCTACGTGTGCGGGGATGTCCAGTTCGTCAACGAGCGTGGCGACAACCAGGAGGGCCTGTACTGGCGCTACGAGATGCTGCTGCGCCGGCTCGAGTCCGCCGTGGGCTCGGTCACCGGCGGTAACGGGGCGATCTACGCGACTCGGCGCAGCTCCTATATCCGCGTGGACCCGATCATGGGCCACGACCTGTCGTTCCCGTTCAACATGGTCAAGCGCGGCTGGCGGGCGGTCTACGCGCCCGGGGCCCGGGCCTCGGAGAAGATGGTGCCGACGATCGAGGGCGAGTTCGCGCGCAAGCGGCGGATGATGAGCCACGGCTGGCCGATCATGCTGCGCGGCGGGATGCTCTCCCCGCGTGGCTATGACCCTGTGTACGCGCTCGAGATCGTCTCCCATCGCGGGCTGCGCTACCTGACGCCGTTCCTGCACGTGACCGCGCTGGCCGCGAGCGTGGCGCTGATCGACCAGAGCCCGGTGTACGCGGCGGCGGCGGTCGCTCAGGTCGCGCTGCTGGCGGCGGCGCTCGTGGCTCCGCGCGTCCCGGCGCGGCCGTTCCTGGTGGCCCGCTACTACGTCCTGACCACGGCCTCGCTCGCCGCCGGGCTGTGGGACTGGCTGGCCGGCGGGACGACCGCCGGCTGGGAGCCCGCGGAGGGGACGCGATGATCACCCGCGCGCTCGACGTCGTGGTCGCAATGGTGGGGGCGGTGATCACGGCGCCGCTGGTGGCGGTGCTGGCGCTGGCGGTGCGGATGGAGTCTCCCGGCGACCCGATCTACCGCCAGACGAGGATCGGGAAGGACGGCAGGCCGTTTCAGATCTACAAGCTGCGCACGATGATCAACGGCGCCGAGTTCACCGGCGCCGGAATGGCGATCACCCAGGGTGACGAGCGGATCACCCGCCTGGGGCGGATGCTGCGGCGCTACTCGCTCGACGAGCTGCCCAACCTGTGGAACGTCCTGCGCGGGGACATGGCGATCGTGGGGCCGCGGCCGACGATCCCGGTCCAGGTGGAGCAGTACACAGAGCGCCAGCGCGGGCGCCTGGCTGTGAAGCCGGGCATCACCGGATGGGCGCAGATCAACGGCCGGGCAGCGCTGCCGTGGCCCGAGCGGATCGAGCTCGACCTCTGGTATGTGGAGCACCGTTCGCTGGCACTCGACCTCCGGATCCTGGGCCGGACGGCGGGGCTGGTGCTGCGGGGCAGCGGGCTCTACAAGGGAGCGACCGGCGGATGGCAGGGCTAGAGGCTCCGGGCGCAGGTCCCGCGGGCGTGCCCGGCCACGCTTCGGAGCGAGCGGCCGCAGCCGTCCTGCTCACGGGCGTCGGCAAGCGCTACGCGCTTGTGTCCAAGTTCTCCCAGCACGCGACGACGATCGCGGCCGACCCCAACCCCCTGGCGCCCGCCCAGTACGCGGCCGATCATCGCCGCTCTGTACCGCGGTTCGACGATCCCGCCTACGTCCCGGCGCTGCAGGACCTGTGCGAGGAGTTCGGGGTCGGCGCCGTGGTCCCGCTGACCGACCTCGACCTCGAGCTCCTCGGCCATGCCAGGACCGCCGGTCAGCTGCCGGCCTTCGTCCCCGATGGCGAGATCGCGCGCGCGACCTTCGACAAGTACGAGACCCACCTGCTACTCGAGCGCCTGGGCCTGCCGTCGCCGCCGACCGTCCTTCCGGGCATGCCGGTCGACGGCTATCCGGTGATGATCAAGCCCCGGTGGGGGTCAGGGGCGCGCTCGATCTTCCGGGCCGCGGACGAGCGCGAGGCAGAGTTCCTGGCCGCCTACATCCGCGAGCCCGCGATGGTTCAACGGGCGATGCAGGGCCCCGAGTTCTCGATGGACTGCCTGTCGGACCTCGGCGGGCGGTGCCTGAACGTGATTCCGCGGACGATGATCGAGTCCCGCGGAGGGGAGTCGATCAAGGGCACGGTGATCGCCGACGACGAGCTGATCGACCTCGGCCGCCGCGTCGTCGAGGCGCTGGGGTGCCGCGGACCGTGCACGGTGCAGGCGTTTCGCGACCCCGAGATCGGGCTCGGGATCACCGACGTGAACACGCGCTTCGGCGGCGCCTGCCCGGCGCATCTGTACGCGGCGCTGCCGGGCCGCACCTATCCCGAGCTGATCGTGCGGATGGCCCGTGGGGAGCAGATCGAGCCCCACATCGGGGACTTCGTCCCGGGGCTCACGTTCACGCGGTACTACTGGCAGCTGGAGCTCGATGAGGGGTTGGCGCCGACCGGCCGTGACGTCGTGGACCCGCCCGGGCCGCCGATCCCGCCCGCCCCGCGCTGACGGCGACGCCGGCGGGGGGTCGGGACGGCCCAGTGGGCGGCTCAGTGCAGGAAGGGCTTCAGCAGGGCCAGGTCGCCTGCACCGAGCCGGTCGGCGGCGGTCTTGCGCTGGTGCCAGTAGGGGTAGATCAGCGGCGGGCGGCTGACCTCCTCGAGCCGGGCGCGCTCGTCGTCGGACAGTGACAGCTCGACCGACTCGAGGTTGTCGGCGAGCTGCTCGTCGGTGCGGGCGCCTACCACGACCGAGCTGATGCCGGGCCGCTGCAGCAGCCACGCCAGCGCCACCTGGGCTGCCGACACGCCACGGTCCTCGGCGATCTGCACCAGCACGTCGATCGTGTCGTAGAGCTTGTCCTCGTCGTAGACCGGGGGCTCGTCCCAATCGGTCAGATGCCGCGACCCCTCGGGGGCGTCCTGGCCGCGGCGGTACTTGCCCGACATCAGGCCGCCGGCCAGCGGGCTCCACACGAGCGTGCCGAGGCCCTGGTCGATCGCGGCCGGGATCAGCTCGTACTCGGCCGAGCGCTCCTGCAGCGAGTAGTAGACCTGCTGACTGACAAACCGCGGGAGGTGCTCCCGCGCAGCCACGCCCAGCGCCTTCATCAGCTGCCAGCCGGCGTAATTGCTCACCCCGACGTAGCGGACCTTGCCGGAGTCGACCAGGTACTGCAGCGCGCCCAGCGTCTCCTCGAGCGGCGTCTGCCCATCCCACTCGTGCAGCTGGTAGAGGTCGATGTGGTCGGTCCGGAGCCGGCGCAGGCTGGCCTCGCAGCCGGTGATCACGTGGTGGCGGGAGAGGCCGGCCATGTTCGGGCCGCGCCCCATGGGAAACCGGACCTTGGTGGCGATCAGGACCTCGTCGCGTCTTCCCTCCAGGGCCTCGCCGACGATCTCCTCCGAGCGGCCGGTCGAATACACGTCGGCGGTGTCGATCAGGTTGATGCCGGCGTCGAGGCACATGTCGATCTGCCGGCGGGCGCCCTCGAGGTCGGTGTCCCCGACGTTCTTGAAGTTGCCCTGGCCGCCGAACGTCATCGTGCCGAGTGTCAGGGCCGAGATCCGGAGCCCGGAGCTGCCGAGCTGGCGGTAGTCCATGCCGATCCTTTCGCGAGTTGGTGTCTGGTGCGTGTTAGCGCTCTCATTACCCACCCTAGTGGGCAGTTGACGCACTTGGTCCCCGAAACGTTCGGCGTGTGCCGGCGTCTACCACCCGGCTTTGGAGAAGGTGGGTGGTCCGTTGCTCCGACGGCTCGCGACGTCCTTGATCGGGGAAGCGTGCGTCCTCATACACACATAGGCTGCATGAGGACGCACAGAGTCTCCCTGGAACCGCCGCCGGCGATCCAAAAGCCGCCCGCTCTCCTGCCCCAAGCGCTGTTGACGCTCGCGCGGGAGGCGCGCGCGATCAGGCGCCGGCGGCGCGGGCCCGGCGGCGGGGCTCAGGCTGTGCTGCGACGGCGGGCGCCTGCCAGCACTCGTCGATGAAGGCGGCGATCGTGCGGGTCAGGCGTTCGGGGCGCAGGCGCAGCTCGAGGATCGAGGAGGCGTTGACGAGGCGTCCGTGGGGGAGCTCGTCGGCGAGCATGCCGGCGTCCGAGAACGGGTGCACCGGATCACGGGGGTGCCCGATCACCAGGGTGGGCGCTTGGAAGGTCGTGCGCTCGCTGTGGTCGGGGGCCACGCGGCCGTAGAGGATTCCGCCGAGCACGGCGGCGCTGGGGGCGGGATCCTGGGAGATCCAGTCAAGCCCGATTCCGAGCAGGAAGGGCACACGCCGGCGCGGCACCGCGCGGGCGGCGTGGGCCAGCGCCGCCATTGCGGGCTCGCCGAACTTGAGTGCGAACAGCAGCGGCGTGAAGGCAGCGCCGCAGGCGGCGATGGCGCTGTCGAGGACGGGCATCTCCACCACCATGCCGCGTAGCCGCTCGGGCGCCAGCGAGGCCACCTCGAGCGTGATGTTGGCCCCAAGGGAGGTGCCACCGACGATCGCCTGCGCGATCTCGAGATGGTCGAGCAGGGCGACGGTCTGCCGGGCGAAGGCCGACATCGAGTAGTGCCAGCTCTCGAGCGGGCGGTCCGACTGACCGTGGCCGAGGGGGTCGAGCGTGATCACGCGGTTGCCGCGCGAGGCCAGCCGGCGCGCCAGCGGCATCTGCATCTTCTGCGACAGCAGGAGCCCGGGCAGCAGCACCGTGGTGTGTGATCCGTGCCCGTAGACGGTGTAGGCGAGCCGCCGGTCCTCGTAGCGGAAGTACTCCATGACACCGTTGAGAATACCGTCTCGGGCTGTTTGGCCAGCCAGCCAAAGGCGCGCGGCGCGCGGTCGCGATACCTTCTGTACAGCCACCGCATCGCAAGACACCAGGAGGAAGTCCAATGGCCAGAGCTCCACGATCGCTTGCCGGCAAGGTCGTCGCCATCACCGGCGGGGCTCGCGGGATCGGCCGCGCCACGGCCGCTGCGCTGATCGCCCAAGGGGCCCGTATCTCGATCGGCGACATCGACGAGCAGCTGGTGGGCAAGACGGCGCAAGAGCTCGGCAGCGGCACGATCGGGCTGGCGCTCGACGTGACCGACCGATCGAGCTTCGAGACCTTCATCTCAGAGACCGAGAGCCAGCTCGGTCCGCTCGACGTCCTGATCAACAACGCCGGGATCATGCCGATCGGCCCGTTCGTGTCTGAGACCGACAGGACAGCGGCGCGGATGATCGACATCAACCTCAACGGCGTGATCTACGGATCCAAGATCGCGCTGCAGCGCTTCCTGCCCCGTGGCCGCGGACACCTGGTCAACATCGCGTCGGTCGCCGGCAAGGCCGGGTTCCCGGGCGGCGCGACCTACTGCGCCACCAAGCACGCGGTGGTCGGCCTCAGCGAGGCGATCCGCGCCGAGGTGCGCAAGACCGACATCGACGTCAGCATCGTGATGCCGGTGGTCGTAAACACCGAGCTCGGGTCAGGGCTGCAGAAGAGCCGCGGCGTGAAGGTGGTGGAGCCCGAGGACGTGGCCAACGCGATCGTCGAGGCCATGCAGACCGGGCGCACTGACGTGTTCGTGCCCAACTCGGTCAAGGGCCTGTTCCGCTTCATGTACGTCGTGCCCCGCTCGGTGGCGGACTTCATCACCAAGGTGCTCAAGGGCGACCAGGTGCTGGTCAACCCCGACCATATGCTGCGCAGCGCCTACGAGCAGCGCACCAGCTTGTCGCCGGCCCAGGCGATCCCGGCAGCTGAGCCCGCGGCCGACTCAGCGCCGGCCGAGTCAGCGCCGGCCGAGTCAGAGAGCGCCCCGGCGGCCCACCCCGAGAGCACACCCGCCGAGCGCGAAGCCGAGACGGTTTCCTAGCGCTCAGGCGCCGGAGCCGAGCCAGTCGGCAATGAGCTCGCCGATGCGCTGACCGGCGTCCTCCTGGAGGAAGTGTCCGGCGTCCTCGATCACGTGCGCGACATCGGTGCCGAGCGCGCCGGCGAAGCGCTCACCCGTGGACAGCGGCAGCACCGGGTCTGAGTCGGCCCACAGCACCAGCTTGGGACGTTTGTCCTCGCGCAGAGCATCGAGCACGCGCTGGCCGGCTGCTGCGCCGGCCGCCTGCGGATCGGTGGGCAGGATCAGCGGGAACGCCCGGGCGCCGGCCTTGGAGGCGGCGTTGGGGAACGGAGCCTCGTAGGCGGCGATCACGTCATCGCCCGGGTCGGTCTTGCAGGCGCCGCGCACGAGGAAGCCAACCGGCAGGTCCTCGGTGCGCTCCACGAAGTCGCGAAAGGCGATCCATGCCTCCGTCATCTTCTGATGGCCCGTGAACAGCCCCGTGTCGAGCACGACCAGGCGGTCCACCCGGTCCGCGTGCTCGACCGCGAGCCGGAGCCCGATCGGGCCGCCCCAATCGTGCACGACCACGGTGGCGCCGCGCAGGTCGAGGCGCTCGAGCACCGCGGCCATCGCCTCGGTGTGGCGGTCGTAGGTGTACCAGTCGATGTCCATCGGCTTGTCCGAGCGCCCGAAGCCCGGCAGGTCCGGAGCGATGCAGCGATACCCGGCATCGCGCACCGGCCCGATCACCTTGCGCCACAGAAACGACCAGGTCGGCTCGCCGTGCATGAACAGCACCGGCGCGCCGTCGCCCTCGTCGACGTGGGCCAGTCGCAGCCCGTCGAACTCGCTCCAGTGTGCGGCGAACGGGAAGTCGGGCAGGCCCTCGAACAGCTCATCGGGAGTGCGGATCGCGTCGGTCATGGATGCAACCTACCGCGCTCGGTAGCTTGCCGCGTGCCTTACACGCCGCGCTCGTCAGGTTTCCGCGTGTCTTACAGGCCGCGACCCGCGACGGCGCCCCCGTCCGAGGCCACCGTCACGTCGATCACCGACCCCTCGCGCGCCCACGCGATCAGGTCCAGCGACTGCAGGCGGTCAAGCATCGCCTGAAACGCGCCGGCCTGCGCGGGGCCCACGTAGCGCCGTGAGATCTGAAACGCCCAGCCCGTACCTGCGGCGGGGAACGAGTCGCCGGTCTGCTGCTGATAGCGCGCATCGGCGACGGTGGCGTACACCCGCAGCGGCTGCTGCCCGCCCGACAGCGCCCGCACGCGCGCGGCGAGGCCGATCAGCAGCCGTAGCGCCACCGGCTCAAGGCCGCGGTACAGCGAGGCCGGCACGCCGAGGCTGCGGGCGCCGCGGCCCATCGTCGCGTCGACCGCGAGGCCCAGGGAGGCGGCGTTGGTCGGCAGCGCGACCAGCGTCCGGCTCTGGTAGGCGGCAGCCAACCCGGCCGGGTCGGCGAACGAGGGGGTCCGGTCGGGCGGATGCAGGACGGCCGCGCCGGCGTCGTCGCTGGTCTGCAGAGAGCTCAGCCGCCGCAGCGCTGCCCGGTCGGTTCGGTACAGATGCATGATCTGCACGGCGCCGAGGACTCGCCAGTAGTACAGCCAGGAGTCGTCACCGAAGTTCGACAGCAACCGGTAGGCGGCAGGGTGGCGGTCCGGGGCGCTGTCGAAGTACAGCTGCGCGTAGGGCACAGGACGGCCGCCGTCGTAGGCATCGAGCACGTTGTGGAGGTTGCCGATCCCCATGTGGTAGCTCTCGAACGCGAGGTCCTGGCGGCCGAACTGGTGCTCGGCGAACTGCAGGTAGCGGACGGTGGCAGCGATCGCCTTAGTGGGGTCAAACCGGGGGTCCACCGCGGCCCGGCGGGCGATCAGCGGCGCCAGCAGGCCCGAGCGCGTGCCGGCCGCGACGGCATCGATCCGGCGGGTGAGGCTGCGGCTCCGGGCGAGGTTGATCGGCATCCCGAGCAGCGACTGGCCGGTCGAGGCGAGGATCTGGGTCAGGCCGGCAGCATCGGCGGGGTCCGAGCCGGCGATGATCTGGGGCCGGCCGGCGCTCTCGACGAACACCAGTCCCTCCACCAGGCTGGGGTCGATGCCGGTACCGGCGGTGGCGCGGTCGATCGTGGAGCGGAACGGCGCGACCCGGGCGGCGGTGGCCATCACTCCGCCCGGGCTGTCGACGAACAGCACGTGTGCGTTGCCCGCGGCGGCGCGCTCGACGTAGTCGGCCTCGCGGGCCGGAACGTAGCCGTAGGGATCTCCGCCAGGAGCGCCGGCGGCGGGGCCGGCGGCGGGCGGCTGCGGCAGCGAACCACCTCCTAGCGCCGAGATCAGGCCCGCGATCGCGACCACGATCGCCACCAGCAGCACGGTCAGGCGCGCTCGCCGCCGCCTGAGCGTGGTCCGGGCGACGCGGCGTCGGCTGCCCGGGGCGATGCTCATGTCCGCAGCGAGAGCCCGCGGCAGCGCGCGGCCTGCGCGGCCGTGGTCGTGCCGCTGGGGAATACCTGCCAGCCGTAGGAGTGCGGGTAGAGCTTGACCACCGGGTGCGGGTGCTCGGCTTCGTGCTTGGGGTCGAAGTAGAGGATCCCGGTGTTGGTGCCCAGATACCAGGCGAGCATCGCCTGGAACTCGATCGGGGCGTCGGGATGCCCGCAGGCCAGGATCCGAGCAGGGCCGAGGCGGCTGACGACCGTGCCCAGCAGATTGATCTCATTCGTGCGCGCGCGCTGGGACTTCAGGTCGCGGCGCTCGAACGAGATCCGCGAGCGGGCGGCGGGGACCAGGGACACGGCGAACACCGCGAGCACGGCCACCGACGTCCAGCCCGCGATCCGCGGCGAGACCCGCAGACGCAGCAGCGCCAGGGCGGCGCCGGCGTCCAGGATCACCCGTCCGACGAACACGCCGGCGAGCACGCACACCCCGGCGGCGGCCTCGAACATGTAGCGCGGCACCGCGGGCCAGCCGTGCAGCGCGAACGCGGTCTCCACCGCGACCCACAGCAGCACCCCCGCGGCCAGCAGCAGCACGGCCCGCTCGCGCCGCAGCAGGGCCAGGCCCACGGCGATCACGGCGGCGATCTTGATCGAGGCGGCGTCGAGGGCCAAGAAGCGCCCGACTGTGCCGGTGATCTTGTTGCCGTGCAGCTGCCGGGGCGAGTTCTGGGCCAGCGACGCGGCCGAGAACGGGCTCTTGGAGCTGAGCGCCGGAATCCCGAACCACAGCACGGGCAGGGCGATGATCCCGAGGATCATCTGGCGGCGCATCGCCGGGACCGTGCGCCACGCCCAGATCACGTAGATGGCCATCGGGGGCCAGACCTCGGGCCGCCCCAGCGCGGCCAGCCACCACGCCCAGAACGCCCAGCGGTAGCGGCGGTGCAGGATGCAATCGACCGCCGCCAGGGAGAAGGCGACGATCATCGTGTCGGACTCGGCGCTCAGGATCGAGTGCAGGTACTGGTCGATTCCGAGCACCGCGATACCCGCCACAAGCCCGGCGGCGTAGGCGGCGTAGCGCCGCTCGGGGGGAGCGCCGACCAGCCGGAAGGCCACCCGCCAGGCAAACACGACGCCGCTGAGCGACACCGCCACCGAGGTGATCATCCACAGCCACAACGCGTACCGGCCGGCCAGGGCGTAGGGCAGGGTGAACAGATACGGCAGCGGCTTCCAGGACGGCGCGCCGTTGGTGTCGAGCATGCCGTGGACGGTGAGGCGGCCCCACACCAGCCAGCCGTACGGGTCATACCCCGGCCTCGCCCGCGCCCACAGCACGATCAGAGTCGACACCGCCAGCAGGCCCACGGCGCCCAGCAGCCAGCGGTAGGCGTACGCCAGCCCGAGGGCGGACTCGCGAAGGTCGTTGCGTTCGGGTCGGGCGGCCGAGCGCCGCCGCACCGGATCGCGCGCGGAGAAAGTCTGCTCGGACACGTCGGCGCCGAAGGTAGCAGCGATCGCGCCCGGCGCCGCCCATCGACCCGATTGCGTATCCTGATCTCCTCGTCCGGATAACAGCTCTGTAGCCCCGGTCGTAATTCTCGCGCGTTCGCGAGCCGGTCAGGCGGTCTCGAAGTGTCCTCAGGTACATCGACAACCCGCGAGGGCTCCGTCGCCGGGCGACGGGTTCTCGTCACGGGCGGATCCGGCTTCATCGGCCGGCACGTCGTCGCGGCGCTGCGGGCCGACGGCGCCGTCGTCCGGATCATTGACCTGCAGCCGCATCCAGACCCCGAGGTCGACATCGTGATCGGCGACATCGCCGATCCAGCGGTGCTGGAGCGGGCCTTCGGCGGCGGCTGCGATTCGATCGTGCACCTGGCTGCGGTGACGTCGGTGCTGCGCTCGGTGCAGGAGCCCGAGCGGACCTTCGCCACCAACGTGATCGGCACCAACGCCGTCCTCGCTGCGGGGCGTGCCGCCGGCGCCACCTCGCTGGCGTTCGCCTCCACCAACGCCGTCACCGGACCCATGGAGGCGCCGAAGATCACCGAGGCCGCGACACTCAACCCCCTCACCCCCTACGGCTCCACCAAGGCCGCCGCCGAGATGCTGATGTCCGCCTACACGGCCTCCTACGGGCTGCGCTGTGCCTGCCTGCGCCTGACCAATGCCTACGGACCCGGGATGCAGGCCAAGGACAGCATCGTCGCGCGGCTCATGCGCGCGATTCGTCTCGGCGGCACGTTCGAGATCTACGGCGACGGCAACCAGGTTCGCGACTACGTTCACGCGCACGACGTCGTGGCGGCGATCAAGCTCGCGCTGGTCAACGACACGTGGGCCGGGCCGATGGTAATCGGCTCGGGGACCTCGCTGACGGTGCACGAGGTGCTCCAGGCAGTACGCGACGTCAGCGGCGCCGAGCTGCCCGTCCGCCACGGGCCCGCCAAGCCCGGGGAAATGCCCGCCGTGGTCGTCGACCCCAGCCGGGCGCACGCCGCGGGCTGGTCTCCGCGCTACCCACGGCTCGCCGACGGGCTCGTCGACGTCTGGGACGAGTGGTCCACCGTCGACGTGGAGGCGCCCGCGGCGGCCGCGGCGTCGGGAGGCCTGGCATGACGATCACCGATCCGGTCGGCGTCGCCCCGGCCGAGTACGACCGGCTCGAGCCCGTCGAGCGCGCCGCCGCCGAGGCCTTCCTGGCCGCCCATCCCCCGGGGGTGGGCCCGCCGCTGGCGGTGGTCATCCCCGCCTGCAATGAGGAGCCCACCGTCGCCGCCGTCGTTGCGGGGGTCCCGTCCGAGGCGGCCGGCCTGCAGACGGAGGTGATCGTCGTCGTCGACGGTGCCCAGGACGCCACCGCCGCCCGCGCCGCCGAGGCCGGAGCCCTGGTGTGCGACGTGCCGGTCAATCGCGGCCAGGGCGCCGCTCTGCGGCTCGGCTACTGGCTCGCGCGCGCCCGCGGAGCCGAGGTCATCGTGACGATCGACGCCGACGGCCAGTACGAGGGGCGCGAGATCGAGGCCGTGATCGCGCCGATCGTGGAGCGACGCGCCGACTTCGTGTCCGGCTCGCGGCGGCTCGGCACCGAGCTGACGACCGATGTCATGCGTCACGCCGGCGTGATCGTGTTCGGGGCGCTGATCAGCCTCCTGATCCGCCGGCGGATCACCGATCCAGCCTGCGGCCTGCGCGCGATGCGCTCCGAGGTGACGGCGGCGGTCACGCTCGAGCAGCCCCAGTACCAGGCGTCGGAGTTGATGATCAGCGCGGCCCTGAATGGCTTCCGGCTGACCGAGGTGCCGACGACGATGCGCGACCGCGGCAAGCACGCGACCAGCACCAAGAAGGGCGGGAACTTCGGCTACGGAGTGCGGTTCGCCTGGGCGGCGATCCACACCTGGCGGCGCGAGCGCACTGCCGCGCGCAGGCGAGAGCGGCCCGCGAACACCCAGTGCTCGTAGACCATGAACTTGACGACGAACAGCACTGCCTGAACCAGCACGTAGGACCCGGTCACGAGCAGGACGCGCAGACCGTGAGGCTGGGTCAGGCCATGCACCTCATGCTTGGTCCAGCCGGTCGTCGCCGAGGAGGCGACGAGCACGCTCATCGAGACCGCCAGATACGCGACGATCTCGCGCAGGATCTCGACCCGGCCCCTGACCTGCCACGCCCAGCGCCGGTTGAGGATCCAGTTGGGGATCGCGCCGGCGACGAATGCGCCGACCGAGCACGCGGTCGTGCCCGCGCCCGAGACGTACATCAGCGCGAACACCATGATGCTCGTCATCAGTGCGATCATCGAGGCGATCGCGTAGCGGGTGATCTTGACGGCGTGCGTGGAAGCGCGCAGACGCGTGTAGAGGTCGGAAACCACCGGCCACGATCCTAGCGGCTGCGCGTAAGACAATGGTCAGGTGCGCGGGTGGGGGCTGCCGGGACGGGCGCTACGTTCTGCGACGATGCGCGTTCAGCCCGCGAGCCAGGCGATCTCGCTCGACGACGACCTGATCCTCGAGGGCGACAACGGTCTCGTGCTGGCGCGGCTTCCGGATGGCCATTTCGACCTGGTCTACATGGACCCGCCGTTCAACACCGGGCGCCCGCAGTCGCGCCACACCACCGAGGTGACCGCAGACCCCTCGGCCGCCCGGGTCGGGTTCGGCGGCCGGCGCTACCGCTCGCGGCTGCTTGAGTCGCTCAGCTACGACGACACGTTCGCCGACTACCTGGGGTTCCTCGAGCCGCGGCTACGCCGGACGCGGGATCTGCTCGCCCCCCACGGGACGCTCTACTTTCACATCGACTACCGCGAGGCGCACTACTGCAAGCTGCTGCTGGACGAGGTGTTCGGCCGCGACGCGTTCCTCAACGAGCTGATCTGGGCTTACGACTACGGCGCCAAGCCCAGGCGCCGCTGGCCGGCCAAGCACGACACGATCCTCGTGTACGTCCGCACCCCGGGGGCGCACCATTTCGACGCCGACGCAGTCGACCGCGAGCCCTACATGGCGCCGGGCCTGGTCGGGCCCGAGAAGGCCGCTCGGGGCAAGCGCCCCACGGACGTGTGGTTTCACACCATCGTGCCCACCAACGGGGGCGAGAAGACCGGCTACCCCACCCAGAAGCCCGAGGGCGTGCTGCGACGGATGGTGGCGGCGTCCTCGCGTGCGGACGGGTGGTGCCTGGACCCGTTCGCCGGGTCGGGCACGCTCGGCGCGGTGTGCCAGGCGCTGGGACGCCGGTTCGTGCTGATCGACCAGAGCCCGGTGGCGGTGCAGGTCATGCGCGAGCGCCTGGCCCCGGCTCCCCCGGTCCACGCACCAGCGGCACGAATCTGACCGGATCGAGGCGCTCGCGCTCCAGGCCGGCGGCTGTGCGGCGCACGCGGACCAGGTGCTGCCTGCGGTCGCCCACCGGCGCGACCAGTCGCCCGCCCGGCGCGAGCTGATCCTCGAGCGCCGGCGGTGGCCCGCTCGCGGTGGCGGCGGCGACGTTGACGGCGTCGAAGGGGGCGAGCTCCGGCAGCCCCTCCCACCCGTCCCCGACAACGCAGGTGACGTTGCCGGCGCCCAGCTCGGCCAGCGTCCCCTGCGCGCGGGCGCTGAGCTCGGGGTGGCGCTCGATCGTCCACACGTGCTTGGTCATCCGGGCCAGCAGCGCCGCGTGGTACCCAGAGCCCGTGCCGACGTCGAGCACGCGGTCCTCCGGGCCGAGCTCCAGCAGCTCGAGCATCCGCGCCACGACGATCGGCTGCGAGATCGTCTGGCCGCAGTCGATCGGCAGCGCGACGTTCTCGTACGCGCGCCGGAGCTCGGCCGCGGACACGAACAGCTCGCGCGGCACGGACGCGATCGTTTGCAGCACACGCTCGTCGGTGACGGCGGGGCGCAACCGGTTCGCCAGCGCCTGGGCCGGGTCCATGATCACAGAGTGTCCCGGTTTGAGACAAAGCACACACGGTGGCGCTGGGCGAGGGGTGCTGCCAGAATCGAGGTGATGGCGCCGAGCGCCAAATTTCAGCGGGGACTGATGGCCATCCTCGTCGTGCTGCTGATCGCGATCGGGACGGTCCTGCTCAGCAACCCCGGGGTCTCCACCAGTCCCGCCGCCAGCACCAGCTCCTCGCCGTTCGATGGGCCCACCATGCCGGCCGGACTGCGCGCCGCGAACTTCTCGCTGACCGACCAGAGCGGGCATCGCGTGACCCTGTCGCGCTATCGGGGGCACGTCGTCGTGCTCACCTTCATCCACTCGCTGTGCCACGACACCTGCCCGTTCATGGTCGAGCAGATCAAGGGCGCACTGGGCGACCTGCCGCAAGACGGACGCGGCGTCCCGGCGATCGGCGTCAGCGTCGACCCCGCCGAGGACACCGTCGCGCACCGCCGCGCCTTCCTGGCCAGGCACCAGATGACGGGACAGCTGGCGTTCGTCAACGGGCCGGAGCGGACGATGCGACACATCTGGCACGCCTACGGGATCCAGCCGGTCACGCCGAAGATCGACCACTCGACGTTCGTGCTGCTGATCGACAAGCGCGGGTTCGAGCGCGTGGGCTTCGCCGCCGATCAGCTCACGCCCGAGGATCTCTCGCACGACATCCGCGTGCTCAAGCGCGAGCCCTCCTGAGCGCCTCGGCTACGCAGGTCTGCCGACGACCAGCCGCAGGCCGGCGTCGTATTCGTCGAGGTCTCGCAGGTGACCATGGCGCCGGTCCCATTCGCCGCTTTGAAGATCGGCGCCCACCGCGCTCACCACGCGGTGCACGACCGCCTCGTCCATGCGGGCGAAGCCCGAGGTGGCGGCACGGGCTTGCGGGTCGAGGACGCGCTCGGGATGCGCCCAGAACGCATCGAGCATCCAGTCCTGGGTATCACGCGCGACCGGGAGCACCTCGACGCGCATGACGCCGCCGAGCCAATGCGCCAACGTGCCCATGGTCGGGAAGATCCGCCGGTCGAGCTCCGCGACCTCGGGCAGGTAGTCGGCCATCAGCCACATCCGGTTGCTGACCTCGGCGTCGAGGGTGACGATCACCACCGGGCCGCGGGCCAGGCGGCGCAGCTCTCGTACGCCGCGCTCCTGGTCGGCGTCCCAATGGTGGACGCTGAGCACGGCCATCGCCGCGTCCACGCTGCGGTCGCGCAACGGGATGTGGCCGGCGCTCGCCCGGATCGCGGGTGCCAGTCCCGGTGGGCGCTGCGCCGCCATCACGTCGCTGGGCTCGATGGCGATCACGTGACGGTCGCGCGGTTCGTAGGAGCCGGCACCGGCGCCGACGTTGAGCACGGTGCGGGCGTCGCCGAGCGCAGCATGGATCCGCCGCGCCAGGCGCGGGTCCTCGCGCCGCGTGACCACGTAGCCGTGGCCGATCCGCTCGTACCGGGTGTCGTCGACGGGCATCGCCGGTCGCAGCTAATCACGGGGCCTCGAAGCGCGTTGGCTAGCCGGCGATCTGGCTGACCGCCGCGGCGAACGAGTCGACGTCCGCCTCGGTGGTGTCCCACGAGCACATCCAGCGGACCTCGTTGCGACGCTGATCCCACACGTAGAAGGGGACGCGCTCCTGCAGGGCTCCGATCGCCTCTGCCGGCAGGATTGCGAACACGGCGTTGGTCTGGACCGGCTGGGTGATCTCGACGCCGGGCACGTCGCGCACGGCGCCGGCCAGGCGGGTCGCCATCGCATTGGCGTGGCGCGCGTTGGACAGCCACAGATCATCGGTGAGGATCGCCTGGAGCTGGGCGGCGATGAAGCGCATCTTCGACGCCAGCTGCAGAGATTGCTTGCGCAGGTACTGAAAGCCGTCGGCGAGGCCCGGGGCCAGGATCACCACCGCCTCGGCGCCGAGAGCGCCGTTCTTGGTCGCGCCGAACGACAGCAGGTCGACACCGGCATCGGTGCTCAGCTGGCGCAGCGAGCAGCCCAGCGCGGCGGCGGCGTTGGCCAGCCGCGCGCCGTCCACGTGCAGTAGCAGCCGGTTCTCGTGGGCGTGGTCGGCGAGGGCCCTGACCTCGGCAACGGTATACAGCGTCCCGAGCTCGGTGCATTGGGAGATCGAGACCAGGCGCGGCTGGACGGCGTGCTCGTCGCCGAGTCGCTCGATCCGCGTCTGGACCAGCTCCGGCGTCAGCTTCCCGCCCTCGGCGGCAACGGTCAGCAGCTTCACGCCGGCGATCGCCTCCGCCGCTCCGCACTCGTCGACGTTGAGATGCGAGGTCTCGGCGCAGATCACCCCCTCCCAGCGCCGGCACGCCGCGCGGACGCTGAGGACGTTGGCGGCCGATCCGTTGAACACGAGGAACGCCTTTGTGTCCGCGCCGAAGTGCTCTTCGAACAGGGCTTCTGTGGCCCCCGTGAGCGGGTCGTGGCCGTAGCCGAGCGCGTGACCGGAGTTGGCCGCTGCGATTGCCTGAAGGACGGCGGGATGGACTCCGGCGGAGTTGTCGGACGCGAAGCCGCGGGCGCTGTTCACGGGCGTCAGGCTACCGAGCCGGTGCGCGCGGACCGAATGGCTAGGCCGGGACCGCCGCCGGAGGCTGTCGGTCGCCGGCGGGAGCGAAGTTCGGCAGGCGCAGAGTGAAGATCGATCCCGCCTCGGTGCTCGTCACACGGCAGTCGCCGCCGTGCGCTTTGGCGATCGCGTCGGCGATCGCCAGCCCGAGTCCGACACCCCCCTTGGAACGCGTTCGTGCCGGATCGGCGCGGGCGAAGCGATCGAAGATGCGCTCGAGCTGCGCCGCAGGCACGCCGCACCCCTCATCCTGGACTTCGATCAATACAGTTGTGCGTCCGCAAAGCCTCGAGCGCAGCTCGATCGAGGTTTGCGGCAGGGAGTACTTGACCGCATTCTCGAGCAGTGCGTCCAGCGCCGCCCGGAGGCCGTCGCCGTCGACCAGCAGCCGGCCCGGCGCCAGCGCGCCGAGTCTCCAAACCCGCGGCGCGAGCTCCGACCATCGCATGAAGACGTCCTCGAGCAACGGCTCGAGCTCGATCTGGCCTCGGAGGAGATGGTCAGATTGATTCAGGCGTGCCAGCACGAGCAGGCGTTCGATGATCGAGTTCATCCGGGCCAGCTCGTCGAGCGCCACGTCGACCTCGGGACCGGCCTCGCGGCCGCCGCGCAGCAGCTCCAGGTGACCGCGGGCGATCGTGACCGGCGTGCGCAACTCGTGCGAGGCGTCCTGGAGGAAGCGCTCCTGGCGCTCGAGCAGCGACCGGTGCTGCTCGGTGCGCCCTTCGGCGACGCGCAGAGCGTCGACGCGCCGGCGTGCGTGCCAGACCATGGCGAGGAACATGGCCGCCATCAGGGGAACCTCGAACAGCTCGCCCCACAGCTGGATGCCGCGGAAGGCGTCGAGACCGATCGAGATCCCGGTCATGGCCATCACGCACGCCAGCACGATCAGCGTCGGGCGTGGTGCCCAGACGCGGAATCCGTACAGGAGCGTCAGGCTGATCCAGACGAAGTGAAACGGGATCGTCTCCCAGCTCGGCCAGGCGATCATCGCCGCGTAGTTCACCGCGGCGAACGCAGCCCACGCGACCTCCACGTCGTGGCGCCGCAGCGCCTCCCAGCTCATGCCGCGGCGCGGTAGCCGGCGTTCCGGACGGTTTCGATCGGCGAATCCGGGCCGAGTTGGCGCCGCAGCCGCCGCACGCACACGTCGACGACGTTGGAGCGCGGGTCGAAATCGAAGCCCCACACCTCGGACAGCAGCCGCTGGCGGCTGATCACCTCGCCGGGATGCAGCATCAGGAAGTGAAGCAGCCGAAACTCGCGGTCGGGCAGGGCGGCCACGGTCTCGCCCACGCGAGCCTGCCTGCGCGTAACGTCAAGCACGAGCCGGCCGGCTTGGAGGACCGCCCCGCCGTCGGTGCGGTAGGTGCGGCGCAATTGCACACGGGCGCGAGCGAGCAGCTCCTCGAGCGAGAACGGCTTGGCGATGTAGTCGACAGCTCCGAGCTCGAAGCTCTGAAGCTTGGTCGGCAGGTCGCTGCGGGCCGACAGGATCAGCACCGGCAGCTGCGGTCGCTCACGCTGGAGCTCGCGCAGCACCTCGAGGCCGTCGATACCCGGCAGCAGCAGATCCAATAGGACGAACGCGTAGCTGCCCGTCAGAGCCAGCGAGAGCCCCTGCTTCCCGTCGCCGACCACATCGACGGCGAACCCCTCGGCCTCGAACGCGCGAGCGAGGAAGGCTCGGATCCGTGCCTCATCTTCCACGACAAGCATTCGCATCGTCTCGGTCACCCTCCCTCGGGGGGCGAAACATATCCGGTTCTGGATTACCTGTAAATGACCGCCGGATGACATCGCGGTCATCTTCTTGCGTTTCGCTTAGGGGCGGCATACGTTTGCAGCCGGATGGAAGCGGCAAGATGAGCTCAACCGCACGGAAGCTGTTCGGGGTGACCGTGGCGGTCGTGGCCGTCTGCGTCCTGCTCGGGCTCTACATCGGGATCTACCTCACCGGGGCACCCGGAGCGGCAGCCGCGATCGAGACCTCGACCGGGCCGCACCTCTACCTGGCCACCGTCCCGGCCGCCGAGACCACCGATGCGCACCCCACCTGGGTCTCCTATTACGCGGTCAACGCCGACGGCAGCAATTGGCGCCACGACACGACCTACGATCTGCCGGCCCACTCGCTGGTGACCGTCACCATCTACCAGTACGACGGCGACTCCGGGCTGCGCAACCCGTTCATCTCGCAGTCCCAGGGCACGGTCGGCAACGACTTCACGCTGGACGGCAAGACGGTGCAGTCGATCGATCCCGACACCGCTTCGCACGTGTTCGCGATCCCGCAGCTGGGAGTATCGGTGCCGCTGCAGGGCGTGCCGGACAGCGCCAAGAACCCGTGCGGCAACGCGCCCTGCACGCTCAAGCAGGACCACCAGACGATCACGTTCCAGTTCCGCACGGCGGGCCCAGGTCTGTACCGCTGGCAATGCTTCGTCCCCTGCGCGGCCGGATATATCTTCGGCTGGGGAGGGCCGATGCAGACCGTCGGGTACATGGACGGGTACATCAAGGTCGCATGAGGGTCGACCGGCGATGAGCGAGGTCAATCACTGGCGGCGGGTCGTGCTCTGGTGGCTGGGCACGAGCGTGATCGCCACGCTGCTGGTCGTCCTGGTGCTCGCGCCGATCCTGCCTCCGGGCAACGGCACGGTCGAGTCCTCGGGTCAGGTCGTCGACAACACGGTGCTGCTGGGACTCTCCACCCCCGTGGCGATGGGGGTGCTGGTCTACTTCATCTACGCGCTAGCCGTGTTCCGCGAGCGGGATCCGGCGGCTGCCCTCGACGGTCCGGCCGTCCGCGGCGACGCCACCGTCCAGACGTGGTGGCTGATCGTGACCACCGTGCTGGTCCTCTTCCTGGCCGGCTACGGCACGATCCGCATGCTCGCCGACGGGGCCGGAGGCGGTCAGGGGCCGAACCCGATCGCCTCGCCCGCGGGCGCGAAGAATGCGCTCCAGGTGCAGGTGATCGCACAGCAGTGGAAGTTCACCTACCGCTGGCCGGGTTACGGCGGCGTTGAGACTCCGGTGCTGGACCTGCCCGCGAACCGCACGATCGAGTTTCACGTGACCTCGCTCGACGTGATCCACTCGTTCTGGGCCTACCAACTGGGCGTCAAGGCGGACGCCAATCCCGGCTTTGACAACATCGCGTTCGTCACGACCAAGGCGCCACTGACGTTCAACATCCACTGCGCCGAGCTCTGCGGTGTGTGGCACGGCTACATGTTCGAAACCGGCCATGTCGTGCCCCAGACGCAGTTCGCCAGCTGGATCAGCCAGCAGGAGAAGCAGTACGCGCCGGTGACGAAGAGCCTTGGGCCCTACGCAAAGCAGTACTTCCCGCAACCCCAGAGGAGGGGAGGATGACCGCGATCTCGATCTCGGCCGGCCAGCGGCCCGTTTGGCGCCGTCTGATCGGCTTCAACCTTCTCACCGGGATCGTGCTGGCCATCGTCGGATGGTTGATCGGCGACTGGATCGGAGGTCGCATCAGCGCGCCCAGCATCGCCTACTTCGGCACCGAGTCCGGGGAGAACGATGTCGGCGTTCTGCTCGGCTACCTGTTCGGCGTGACCGGGTTCCTGATCGGCCTCGGCTTCGCCAATTATCCGATCCGTCGGATACTCGGTCATCCGGCCTCGCTGGCCGAGAAGGAGTCCGAGGGTGAGGGCTGGACTCGCTATTTCAGCCTGTGCACCGACCACAAGGTGGTCGCGATGCAATACATCATCGGGATCGGGATCTTCTTCCTGGTGGGCGGGATCAACGCGATGTTGATCCGTACCGAGCTGCTGCAGCCCAACGTGCACGTGTTCGGCGCCAACCAGTATCTGACGCTCGTGGGGGTGCACGGCGCGCTGATGATGGGGATCATGACCAGTGGTGTGCTCGGGCCGTTCGCCAACTGGCTCGTGCCGCTGATGATCGGGTCTCGGCGGATGGCGTTTCCGCGCATCGAGTCATTCACCTTCTGGCTGCTGATGGCCGCCGGGGTGGTTCTGCTGACGACCGTCTTCCTCGGGGGCTTTCAGACCGGGTGGACGGGCTATCAGCCATTGGGCGACCAGGGGACCGCCGGGTACGACGCCTACATCGGCTTCTTCGCGCTGGTCGGCCTGTCGATGTGCCTGCTCGGCTTCAACCTGCTGGCGACGATCATCGTCATGCGGGCTCCGGGAATGACCTGGAACCGGCTGCCGATCTTCGTCTGGAGCGTTCTGGCCACGGCCATCCTGATGCTGCTGGCAGCGCCGATGCTGATCGCCGCGCTGATGATGGGTGCTTTCGACCGCACCGTCCAGACCGCGTTCTACGTCGCCGGGAATGGCGGAAGCTCCTACCTGTTCCAGAATCTGTTCTGGGTCTTCGGCCACCCCGAGGTCTATATCGTCGCCCTTCCCGGATTCGGGATCGTGCTGGAGCTGTTGCCGGTCTTCTCCCGCAAGCCGCTGTGGGGCTATCGGTTGGCCGTCGCCGGGATGCTCGGCGTGGCCCTGCTGAGCTTCTTCGTGTGGCAGCACCACCTGTTCGTGAGCGGGATAGATGCCGACCTACGGCCGTTCTACATGCTCTCCACCGAGCTCATCTCGCTCCCGACCGGGTTCATCTTCCTGTGCGCGATGGGGACGATCTGGCGAGGACGAATACGCTTCACCGTGCCGATGCTGTTCTGCCTGGGATGGGTGTTCAACTTCCTGTTCGGCGGCATCTCCGGCGTGTTCCTGTCCGATGTGCCCAGCGACGTGACCACGCACGGCAGCTTCTTCTCGATGGCCCATTTCCACTACACGATCATGGGCGGGCTGGTGTTCACGCTGTTCGCCGCGATCTACTACTGGGGCCCAAAGATGACGGGCTACAACTTCAACGAGCGGTTGGGCAAGATCCATTTCTGGTCCCTGTTCATCGCCTTCAACTGCACCTTCGGACCACTGTTCGCGCTCGGGCTGTTGGGGCAGCCCCGACGCGTCGTGACCTACCCAACCAACCTGCAGCCGCTCAACGACTGGGTGTCGATCTCGGCGTTCGTGATCGGGCTGTCGATGCTCGTGTTCCTCTACAACCTGATCTGGTCGATGGTGTTCAAACGCGAACCGTCGGAGCCCAACCCGTGGAATTCCAAGTCGGCGGAGTGGCAGCTGCCCACCCCGGTCCCGCTGCATGACTTCGATCGCATCCCGGTGTTCGACTCGGATCCCTACCCGTACGGCGTCGATCAGGTCACCGGGCCGCCGCTCGCGCCTGCCGGCCAGGGAGCGTAGCGATGGAGGGATCCGCCTCCGCACCGACTCATCCGGCGATCGAGCTCGAGCCGCCGGAGTGGCAGCCGCGGGCGATGTGGGTGGGAGCCCGGCTGCTGTGCGGCGCCGTCGCCTTCTTCATGGCGGCGTTCGTGTTCGCCTACTTCTACCTGCGGGCCCAGGACCCGAATCGGGACTGGAAGATCGGAACCGTCAAGCCGTCTCTCGGCCTGGGCATCGTGATCGTCCTGGTCCTGCTCGCCAGCGCGGCGGCCATGCGCGTCGCGGCCACGCGGCCCGCGCTCACCGTCACCGCCGGGTTCGCGGCACTTGGTCTGGCACTGCTGTCGGTGCTGCTGCAGGTGATCGACTGGACGACCCTCGGCTTCGGCCCTGCCAGCGGCGGCTATGCCAGCGTGTTCGTCGGATGGACTGCGTTCTACTCCGTGCTCACGGTGGCAGGCGCCTACTGGATCGAGACGCAGCTCGCGACGGCCTGGCGAAGGCGCCGCGAGGGCGTCGTGGCCACGCCCGCCCAGGTGACCACAGACGTGGCGGTGATCGAAGCCGGCATCGAGGCGTGCTCGTTCTTCTGGTCGTTCTTCGTCGCCACCGGCGTGGTGCTGTTCGTTCTGCTCTACGTGCTGTAAGAATGAACAGCTGGATGACCCACGCCATCGCCGGTTCAGCGAACCTGGATGGTGAGCGGCGATGAGCAGCTGGATGACCCACGCCATCGCCGGTTCAGCGAACCTGGATGGTGAGCGGCGATGAGCAGCTGGATGACCCACGCCATCGCCGGTTCAGCGAACCTGGATGGTGAGCGGCGATGAGCGTGGGCGGCTGGTCAATCCAACCCCCGCTGGCCTACGTGGCGGTTGCCGCGATGCTCTACTGGGTCGGCGGACGAGGGTACCAGCGATCGGGGCGCCGCGGCCTTCAAGCGGCGTCGTTCGCCGCCGGCCTGGCGACCATCGTGGTGGCGGTCGAGTCGCCGATCGATGGCTACGCGGAGCAGCTGTTCTGGGTTCACATGCTCCAGCACGTCCTGCTGCTCACCGTGGCGCCGCCGTTGATCCTGCTCGGTCGTCCGTGGCCGCGAATGTGGCGGGCATTGCCGCTCAGAACACGTACCAGGGTGGGCCGGACGCTGGCCCTGAGCCATTGGGCCGCCCCGGCGCGAGCGCTGGCCCGGCCGTGGCCAGCCTGGCTGCTGTTCAGCGTCACGATCGCGGCGTGGCACATCCCGGTCGCCTATGACGCCACCCTGAGCTCCTGGGTGATCCATGACGTCGAGCACGCGATGTTCTTCTTCACCGGCCTGCTGTTCTGGGCACGCGTGATCGACCCGGGTCCGCTGCGCCCGCGCCTCGTGTGGCCGGCGCGGATCGCATTCGTGATGGGGGCGATGGTTGTCGGCTGGTTTTTGGCGATCGCGCTCGTGGTGATCCAGCATCCGGTGTACTCGCATTACGCCGACCTGTTGCATCGGCCCGGCGGGATCTCGGCCCTGGCCGACCAGCAGCTCGCCGCCGGCATCATGTGGGTGCCCGGGTCGCTGAGCTACGGGATCACGATGATCATCGGCTTCTATCGCTGGCTGGAGCCAGACACCTCGGCGGCTTCCCGGAGTCCGGCGCTCACGACCTAGGAGGACTGACCAACCATGCTCCCGATCCCGTTCGCCGACGACTTCCTCGCCAGCTCGCTGCTCAGCCTGCTGCTGCCCGTCTGCCTGCTGATCGCGATCGCCGTCTGGTATCTGCGGACCGTGCGGCACGTTCCCGAGGAGACCCCGACGTCATCGGCCGCCTTGCCCGGGCCGGAGGTGGTCGCCGCCGCGTCTGAGAGCGTTGACGATGTGACGCCGGCCGGCCCTCCGCCAGGCGATCTCTCATGAGGCCCTGGCGGGCAGGCAAGCGCCCCAGGCTGAGATCGCCGCGATCTTGACTTCCGAGGTCCTACCGGCCGACGGGCTGCCCGCCGAGGGCACCCGTTCGGTGGCCCGCTCCGCCTGGTCGGTGACGCTCGCCGACTATGTGACCCTGACCAAGCCGCGCATCATGTCGCTGCTGGTGCTGACCGCGGTCTGTTCGATGATCGCCGCGGCCGGTGGCTCGGCGGCGACGCTGCCGCTGCTGGCGCTCGTGGTCGGGGGAGCGCTCGCCTGCGGCGGCGCCAGCGCTCTCAACCACGTGCTGGATCGCGACATCGATCGTCTGATGGGCTCCCGCACCTCATCACGACCCGTCGCCGCGGGACGAGTCTCCCCGCGCCACGCTGTCGTGTTCGGCCTCGTGCTCTCGGCGCTCTCGTTCGTGGTCATGGCCGCCTTTGACAACGTCCTGTCGGCCGCGCTCGCGCTGAGTGGAGGCGCCTTCTACGTGGTCGTCTACACGCTGTGGCTGAAGCGAAGCACGAGCCAGAACATCGTCATCGGCGGCGCTGCGGGCGCGATCCCGGCGCTTGCCGGCTGGGCCGCAGCGCACGGCAGCCTCGGCGTCGGCGCCGGACTCCTGTTCGGGATCGTGCTGCTGTGGACCCCGCCGCACTTCTGGGCGCTCGCCCTGCTGCTGTCGTCTCAGTACGAGGCGGCGCAGGTGCCGATGCTGCCCGTGGTCCGCGGGGTCGCCGTCACCTGCGAGCGGGTGCTCGCGTACACACTGGCGCTGGTGGCGGTGTCGATCGTGCCGGTCCTCACCGGGACGTTCGGAGCCCTGTACCTGGCGATGGCGATCGTCCTCGGCGGCGTCTTCTTCACGCTGGCGTGGCGTCTGTGGCGCCGCCAGACCCCGGCCCGTGCGGCCCTGCTGTTTCACTACTCGCTGCTGTATCTCGCGCTGCTGTTCGTGGCCGTCGCCGCCGACGCCGCGGTTCGTTAGCGGGGTCGCTGAGGTCAGTCGGGCGCCGCTGAGCGTCAGCCGGCCGGCTGCTGCCCCCGGGAGAGCACGGGCGCAAGGTGCTCGCGGGCCTCCTCGTCGCTGATGCCCCGCAGCTCGAATCTGGCCAGGCCGCGATCGCTGGTCACGATCAGCTCGGGCCCGGAGCCGCGGCGCCGCCGCAGCGAGCGACGGGGACGCGGAAGCTCCAGCGACACGATCTCGGACCAGGTGAGACGGCCGATCGACTCGCCGTCGCGGGTGTTGATCACGTCCATCCCGATGTCGGAGAAGCGCAGCTCGATGTTGCGTGCGCCTGGGCGGAGCGTCTCGATCCCCTCCAGGTGAATGGCGCCGACACGGATCGCATCGGGGGCCGGCAGGGTGGCGGGGTCAGCGGGCCCGTCGTGCTCGAGTGGCTGAGCGGGCGGCGCGGCCGGCACAGGCGCGGCCGGCTCGGGGCGTGCCCGGACCTCCGCGGACCCGTACACCGGCACCCCGAGCATCTCCTGAGCCCGGAGGACCGCGGGGTGGTCGTAGGCCTCGGCGAGCGAGATGTCGAGCTCGGTCATCGCCACCTCGGCCAGAGACCGCCGCCACAGGGCGCCGCCCGCCCGGTCCACGGCGTCCAGCGCCATTCGGTCGAGCTGGGGGCCGTCGAGCTGCACGAGCCCGGAGTGCGCCGCCGCGGTCTTCTCGAATGCGTCCCGCAGACGGGTTACGAGGACCTCGCGGCCCCGGTCGGCGATCCGCTGCGCCGAGAGCTCGGCGGGATCCATCACAGCTCCCCGCTGCGCAGTCGCTCGCAGATGTCGGCGAGGAAGTCGCCCGCCTGCGCTCCGAACAGGATGCGGTGGTCACAGCCCAGGGTGAGGCCGACCACGCTCCCGGGGACGATGGCTCCGTCGCGGATCACGGGCGTCGAGCGTACGGCTCCGGCGGTCAGGGCGGCCGCCTGGGGCGGCGTCACAAGGGGGCTCCAGCGGTCGACCCGGTAGCCGCTGAGGTCCGACAGGGTGAAGGTGGCCCCCGCCAGCTCCGGAGGGGTGAGCGAGCCGCTCGGCGCGCGCTCGGCGAGAGCGGTCAGCTCCTGCTCGAGCTCGGGCAGCGTCTTGGTATCGGCGTCGAGCACCGTCGGGGTGACAAACGAGCCGGCGGACTGCATTGCCACGCCGACGTTGACGCGCGAGTAGAGCTCGAAGCGGCCGTCACGGTACGCGCCGTTGGCGCGGGGGTGCGCGCGAAGCGCGAGGGCGCACGCGCGGACCAGCACTGCGGTCAGGGTGCACCCGTGCTCGCGTGCCGCAGTCAGCGAGGCATCGATGTCGACGTCGCAGTACAGCTCCAGATCGGGGACGGTGGCGCGGGTCTCGGCGCTGCGGCGACCGATCGATCGCTGCGCCCGGGTCGGCTCCTCGACCCGGGTCTCCCCTTTCAAGCCGGACTCGACCGGAGTCTCGCCCTTGGGGCCGGAGGACTTGACCGGGGAGGAAGGATCGGTGGCTGCGGATGACAGCACCACGGTGAGCTGAAAATAGCCGCTTCAGTGCCGGCGCGCACGGCGGCACCGGGGATGGGGCTCAGTACGACGACCAGTCGGCGGTCGCGTCGGCGGCCTCCCAGATGGCGACGAACTCCTCAGCCTCGAGTCCCACCAGGTCCGAGCGCAGGCGCTTGAGCAGCTTGGCCGCCTGCTTGGCCGGCAGCTCCCAGAACAGCACCACCTCGCCGTCGTCGATCGACACGACCTCGATCCGGTCGGTGCGGTGCCGGTCGGCCATGAACGCGGGCTCGAGGCCGCCGCGGGAAACCGTCAGATGAAAGGCGCGGTTGGCCTTCATCGAACCGCGCCGACGGCCACGGCCTTCATCGAACCGCCCCGAGCGCCTCGCCGGCACGCTCCAGCACCCGCTCGCCCTCGAACAGCTCGCCACCCACCTGGATCGCCGGAAGCGAGCCGACGCCGGCCGCGCTCGCCCTGGCCCCGGCCGCCTGGAGCGCGGCGCTGACGGAGCGCAGCCCGATTCCCTTGAGCACCGCCGTCGGGTGCATCTCGCACGCGGCAGCGGCGATCAGGATCGTGCTCTCATCGCCGAGATCCCGGCCACCGGCGAACGCCTGCCGGAAAGCAGCGAGCGAGAAGGCCACGGCCCGGCCGATGTGCTTGGCGTAGGTGGCGGCGAGCATCGCTCGCTCGGTTCGGGGCGGCCAGACTTCGGGCAGGCGCAGCGGTTGCAGCCCCGCCTGCTCGACCAGGCGGGCGAGCAGCTCGGAGTCGGGCGGCGACTCGAGCTCGGTGAGGCCGAGCGGGCCCGACAGGACCGGCTCCCACTCGGGCACGATCGGCAGCTCGGACATGACCCGCTCAGCCACCAGGTAGCAGCCGGGGCTGGCGAGGTCGTAATAGAAGGTCGGTTGCTGCGGTGCCGGCGCCACGCTCGGCTCGCGTCCGTCAGCCGTGGATCAGCCAGCCGTCCGCGGCGCGGGCGGCCTCCATCACGGCCTCCGACATCGTCGGGTGGCCGTGGACGAGGTGCGCGAGCTCGGGATAGCCGCCCTCCAGGGCGCGCGCGTTGACCAGCTCCTGGATCAGCTCCGTAGCCTTGGCGCCGACGATGTGACCGCCGAGAATTTCTCCATAGCGCTTCTCGCCGACGATCTTGACCAGCCCGGTGCGGTCGCCGTAGACGGTGCCGGCGCCGACCGCGCCGTAGGGCACCTTGCCGACCACCACATCGTGGCCCTGCTCACGCGCCTGCGCCTCGGTCAGGCCGAAGCTGGCCACGTTGGGCGTGCAGAAGGTGGCGCGCGGGACGTCGATGTACTCGATCGGGTGGGTCGGTCGCCCGGCGGCGTCCTCGACCGCGATCACGCCCTCGTCGGACGCCTTGTGGGCCAGCGCCGGCCCTGGCACGAGATCGCCGATGGCGTAGATCCCGTCAACGCTCGTGCGCATCGCGCCGTCGATCTCGATCAGCCCGTTCTCACCAACCTTGACGCCGGCGGTGTCGAGTCCCAGGCCCTCCACGTCGGGACCGCGCCCGGCGGCGATGACCAGCCAGTCGGCCTCGCCCTGGTTCTCGCCGTACGAGAACGTCACGCTGGTGTCACCGGACTCCACGTCCTTGACCAGCGTGCCGGTGTGGACCGCGATTCCCTGGCGTTTGAGCCCGCGCTCGACAAGCTTGGAGATGTCGGCATCCTCGGTCGGCAGAACGCGGTCGAGCGCCTCGAGCAGAACGACCTCGGTGCCGAGGCGGGCATACGCCGACGCGATCTCCGCGCCCGACGCGCCGGCGCCGACGACGGCCATCGACTTGGGCAGCTCATTCAGCGCCCAGGCCTCCTCGGTGCCGATCACGCGTCCTGTGAACTGAGTGCCCGGGAGCGGTCGCTTGACCGAGCCGGTGGCCAGCACGATCGTCTTGGCCGAGATGGTCTGGTCATCGACGGTCACCTTCCCGTCGCCGGCCAGCGATCCCGTGCCCTCGATCAGGTCGATCTTGTTCTTCTTGAGCAGGCCGGCAACGCCGCCTGTCAGGGTCGAGACGACCTTCTCACGACGGGCGCTGACACCGGTCCAGTCCACCTCGGGCGCGCTCACCTTGATGCCGAAGTCGTCCGCCTCGCGGATCTCGGAGAGCACATCGGCCACCCGCAGCACCGCTTTGGCGGGGATGCAGGCGTAGTTGAGGCAGCGGCCGCCGACGCGGTCGGACTCGACCACGGCCGTCTTCATGCCGAGCTGAGAAGCCCGGATGGCGGCGACGTAGCCGCCGGGGCCGGAGCCGATCACGACGCAGTCATAAGTGGATTCGGGCATCGGGTCTCAGCCTATCTCAGAGTCGCAAGTTGACGGGGGCGTTGGTCGCTGAGGGTTCACATAGAGCCCTCAGCGACCAAGGTCCCCCCGCCTCGCGGCCGGTGACCGGCGCCGAAATCCCCCTACCGGGTCAGCGCCCCGGGCGCTGCGGCATCTGGATCCGGCTGAGCACGCGCACGAGCTTGAAGAACAGGTAGCCGGCGCCGGCCACCACGATCAGGGCCACCACCAGCCCGAGGACGTTGCTGGCCTCGATCAGGTAGAGCGAGAACAGGGTGGCGACGATCGCCAGCA
Source organism: uncultured Solirubrobacterales bacterium (assembly GCA_963799995.1). GTDB lineage: Bacteria > Actinomycetota > Thermoleophilia > Solirubrobacterales > Solirubrobacteraceae > Palsa-465. The sequence goes on from CAWCZI010000007.1 coordinate 613,688, forward strand.
GGGCCATGAAGGCGAGCACGGCCCCGTACCACAGGCGCCACATCCCGATCGCGCAGATGATCATCAGGATGCAGAAGCCGATCGTTCCGCCGGCGGCCGGTGACTTGCCGTGGATCTTCAGACCCGCGAAGAAGGCGATCAGCTGGCCCGCGCCGATGAGACCGGAGATGATCGATCCGACCACGATCGGTCCCGGCCGCTCCCCGGCCCGCAGTGGGACGAGTCCGGCGCGGACCGCGGCGTCGCGGCGCTGTGAGCGCGTCAGCTGCGGCTCGACGCGCCAGCCGCCGACCGACTGGGGTGGCTCGTCGGTCTTGCGCCCGGCCGGACCGGGGGCGCTGGCACGGGCGGCGGGGGTCTTCGCGCTCGCGGCAGAGGACTTCATCGCGCCGCCGGCCTTGGGAGGGCCCGCGTTCTTGGGGCGGGGCTTGCGGCGTTGCCCGCGCTTGCGCTTAGGCTGCGCCAACTCCCACCTCGCCCTCCAGTCCGGCGCGCAGCGTGCGGGCGGCGAGCTCGGGATCATCGGCGTCGGTGAGCGCCCGCACGACCGCAACCCGGCAGGCGCCGGCGTCGCGCACCGCTGGCACCGACGCGGCGTCGATCCCGCCGATGGCGAAGAACGGCATCGCCGCGTGCGCAGCCGCGTAGCGGACCAGCTCGACGCCGACGGCGGGGCGTCCCGGCTTGGTCGGGGTGGCATGCACCGGGCCGACGCCGATGTAGTCAGGCGCGGTCTCGCGCGCGGCCTCGATCTGCTCCGGCGAATGGGTGGAGAGCCCCACCAGCCGTTCCGGGCCGACCAGCCGGCGAGCCTGCGCCACGGGGGTGTCATCCTGGCCGACGTGAGCGCCGTCGGCGCCCGCCGCTCGCACCAGGTCCGGGCGGTCGTTGAGGATCAGCAGGGCGCCATGCTCGGCGCAGACGCGGGCGTAGCGCCGGGCCACCTCGATCAGTCGCCGGTCACCCTCGGGATCCGAGGGTGGCGAGCCGGCGCCTGGGGCCGTGCGAGAGCCGCCGTGGTCACGGTCCTTGACGCGCAGCTGGACGATGTCCACCCCCCCGCGCAGCGCCCGCTGAAGGAAATCGTCGGAGCGCTCGTCACAGACGAGGTACAGGCGCGCGCCGCGCAGGCGTTCGGAGCGGTGGCTCACACGCTCAGTCTGCCAGGACGGGGACGCAGGATGGCTACCATGCAGTTCTACGGGAGCCCCACCGTTGGGCTGAGAGGGCGGACACCGGATCCGCCGACCGTCAAGACCTGACCGGGTAATGCCGGCGCAGGGAGGTTCCTTGTCGCAGCGCACCACAACTGGATTCGATGTCGCCGTGGTCGGCGGTGGCGTGATCGGCCTGGCCATCGCCTGGCGCGCCCGCCAGGGCGGGCTGAGCGCAGTCGTGCTCGAGCGCGACCGGATCGGACACGGAACCACTCATCATGCCGCCGGGATGATCGCCCCGATCGCCGAGGCGACACCCGCCGAGGAGCCGCTGATGGCGCTGGGCCGGCGGGGCGCCGCCGAGTACGAGGCGTTCGCGCGCGAGCTGGCGTCCGCCGCCGGCCTGGAGCACGTCGGCTACCTGAAATGCGGCACGCTGATGGTGGCCCGCGACGGCGACGAGGCCGAGGCCCTGGAGCGCTCCTTCGAGCTGCGACGCGACTACGGCCTTCCCGTCACGCGTCTGCGCGCCAGTGAAGCCCGCCGGCTCGAGCCCGCGCTGGCGCCGGCGCTCCGTCTGGCGCTCGACGTCCCCGATGACCACGCGATCGACCCGCGGATGCTCTCGGCCGCGCTCGCCGCGGCGGTGACGCGCGGCGGCGGTCAGGTGCGAGAAGGGACCGCGGTGGCGGGGCTCGAGCTCGCCGCAGACCGCGTCGCCGGGGTCCGCCTCGCCGACGGGTCGCGGCTCGCGGCTCGCAATGTGGTGATCGCCGCGGGCACGTGGTCGGCGCAGATCGAGGGGATCCCGCCTGCGGCGCGCGCTCCGGTGCGCCCGGTCAAGGGGCAGATCATGCGCCTGCACGACCCGGCCGGTGCCGGCCTGCTGACGCGAGTGCTGCGCATCGGCTCCACTTACGTCGTCCCCCGGGGCGACGGGCGCTACGTGATCGGGGCCACCCAGGAGGAGCGCGGGTTCGATACCACGGTCACGGCCGGAGCCGCGTTCGATCTGCTGCGCGACGCGGCCGAGCTGGTCCCGGGAATCTCAGAGCTGGTGCTCGACGAGTTCACGGCCGGACTTCGTCCCGGGACTCCGGACAACCTGCCCGTGATCGGTCCCGGCGCCGTGGACGGGCTGTACTGGGCCACCGGTCACCGGCGCGGCGGCATCCTGCTCACCTCGGTGACGGCGGAACTGATCTGCGACTGGCTGCTCGGCGCCACGCCCGATCCGCTGGCCGCCGCGTTCTCGCCGAGCCGCTTCGAGCCCGCGTCGGCCGGGAGCCCGGCGTGAACGTGACCGTCAACGGCGAGCCCCGTGAGCTCCCCGCCGGCGCTACTGTCGCCACTGTGGTGGACCTGCTCGACGTCGCACCGGGCGCCCGCGGCGTGGCCGTGGCGCTCGATGGCGAAGTCGTGACGCGCTCGCGGTGGCCCCGGACCGAGCTGCGCCAGGGGGCGCGGCTCGAGGTCGTGGCCGCGATCGGAGGCGGATGACCAAGCCCGCCCCTGCTGCGGATCCCCTGCGCATCGCCGGGAGGCAATTTGGATCGCGGCTGATCCTCGGCACCGGGGGGTTTGCCAACCACGAGCTGCTGGCGCAGGCGTGCCGGGAGTCGGGTGCGGAGATGTGCACGGTGGCGCTGCGCCGCCTCGATCCGGCCTCGCGCGGGTCGATCCTGGACGTGCTCGACGCCGCCGGCGTGGAGGTGCTGCCCAACACCGCCGGCTGCTTCACGGCGCGCGACGCCGTCACCACCGCCCACCTCGCGCGTGAGGCGTTCGCCACGGATTGGATCAAGCTCGAGGTGATCGGCGACGACCGGACGCTGCTGCCGGACGCCGTGGAGCTGCTGGCGGCGGCTGAGGAGCTCGTCGACGACGGCTTCGTGGTGCTCCCCTACACGACCGACGACCCGGTGCTGGCCAGGCGCCTGGAGGACGTCGGCTGCGCGGCGGTGATGCCGCTGGGGTCGCCGATCGGCAGTGGCATGGGGATCCGCAACCCGTACAACATCTCGATCATCCTGGAGCGAGCCGGGGTACCGGTGATCCTCGACGCCGGTGTCGGCACCGCCTCCGATGCCGCCCTGGCGATGGAGCTCGGCTGCGACGCCGTCCTGTGCGCCAGCGCGATCTCACGCGCGCACGACCCGGCGGCGATGGCCCGCGCCATCAGACTCGCCGTTCAGGCCGGCCGGCTGGCCCGGGGTGCCGGACGGATCCCCCGCCGGCGTTATGCCGAGGCCTCGACGCCGGAGCAGGGGATGGCCGACCTGCAGGCCCCGCTCGGCGCCACCGGCGAATGAGCGTCGATGAGCTGATCGACGGCTGGGAGGCGGCCTGGAGTGGCAAGGACCCGCAGGCCTTCGCCGAGGTCTGCGCGGCGGGGGTGCAGTACGAGGATCCGCTGACCGCCGAGCCGCTGTCGGGAGTCGATCAGGTAGCCCGCCACGCCGGCCGCCTGTGGGCGGCGTTTCCCGACGCGCGGCTGGAGCGAACCGGCGAGCGTCTCACCAACGGGAGCTTCGTCGCCGCGCCGTGCAAGGCGCTCGGCACCCACCGCGAGCCGCTCGAGGGACTGCCCGCCACCAACCGCTTCGTGGTCGTGCACTGCGTCTTCTACTGCGAGCTGCAGCACGAGCTGCTGCTGCGGGTGCGCGGTTTCTACGACGTGTACGAGGCCGCGACGCAGCTCGGCATCCTGCCGGCCCGGGGCACGCTGGGGGAGAAGGCGCTGCTGATGCTCCGAGGTTTCGGACTGCGCCGCGCCCGGCTCGAGGAATAGCGCAACGCGCCACGGCATCATGAGCGGCTCAAACGTACACTGCGGCGCTTGCCTCGACACTTCCTCACGGGCGAGGAGCTGACTCCCGACGAACTCGACGCCCTGCTTGTTCGGGCGGCCGAGCTCAAGACCAACCCGCTGAGCTCGGAGGCGCTCGCCGGGCGGACGATCGCGCTCATCTTCCAGGCCGCCTCGACGCGCACGCGGGTGTCGTTCGAAGCCGGCGTCGTCGAGCTCGGGGGCCACCCCATGGTGCTGCGCTCCGACGAGATGCAGATCAGCCGCGGCGAGTCGATCCGTGACACCGCCTACGTGCTCACGCGTCACGTCGCGGCCGTCGGGGTTCGCACCGGGCCCGACGCGCTGGTGACCGAGCTCGCCGCGTACTCCGGCGTGCCGGTCTTCAACATGTTGACCGCCGGTCACCACCCGTGTCAGGCGCTGGCGGACCTCCTGACCATGCGCGAGGAGTTCGGACGGCTGGAGGGGCTGACACTCGCCTATCTCGGCGACGGCAACAACGTGGCGCGGTCGCTGGCGATACTCGGCGCGATGGCCGGGGTCGAGGTGCGGGTCGCCGCGCCCGCCGGCTACCAGCTCGAGCCTGTGGCCGGGGCGTTGTTGACCGACGATCCACAGGCGGCGGCTGACGGCGCCGACGTGCTCTACACCGACGTCTGGGTGAGCATGAGCGACGACCCGGCGTCGGCGGACGAGCGGCGCGCAGCCCTCGCGCCCTACCGCCTCGACGACGCGCTGCTCGATGCCGCCGCGCCGAACGCGATCGCGCTGCATTGCCTGCCCGCCCATCCGGGCGAGGAGATCACCGCGTCGGTGCTGTACGGAGAGCGCCAGCGGATCTGGGATCAGGCGGAAAATCGTCGCCACGCCCAAAAGGCGTTGCTCGAGTTACTTATCGGATAGGCTCGCGCCAGCGTCCCGTCAATGAGGAGCCCTTCGCATGCCCGCCCCTAAACGTTCGTCGTCCTCCAGCCCACGATCCTCCTCCGCAAAGCCGGCCGCCAAGCCTGCCGCGAAGCCGGCCGCCAAGCCTGCCGCGAAGCCGGCCGCCAAGCGCGCCACGGCGTCGGCGCGGAAGACCGCGGGCACCGCCGCCTCCGGCGCCAAGGCCACCGCCACCAGCACGCGCAAGGCGGCCGGCCGCGCGTCGACCCAGGCCAAGTCCGGCGCCACCAAGACGGCCAACACCGCCAAGGCCGGCGCCACGCAGACCCGCCGCTCGGCGAACTCCGGCGCCAGCGCCGGCACAACCGCCAAGGCCGCCGGCGCGGCTGCGGCCAGCACGGCCAAGAGCGCGCGCAGCGGCGCAAGGGGGACGGCGACGGCGGCTCGGGCGGGCGCCAAGCAGGCGAGGACCACGGCCAAGGGTGCGGCCACCAGCACGCGCAAGGCCGGCGCGGCGACGGCCGACGGGATCGGCACTCTCGCCGAGCAGGTGGCCGCGCGCGCGGTCAAGCCGCGCGACCTGATCATGCTCACGCGCGACCGGATCCAGGAGACGCTCGACGAGGCCGCCTCGCGCGGGCGCGTCACGCGCAAGGACGCCAATGACCTGGTCGCCGAGCTGGTGCGACGCGGCCGTCAGGAGAGCACCGATCTGCGCAGCGAGCTCGAGGCACTGGTCGGGCGCGGACGCGATCAGCTGGAGTCGGCCACCAAGCGTGCTCGCAAGGCGGAGCCGGTTGACCGCATCGTCCGCGGCGCCGACCGCGTGCGCCGCACCGCCGGCGTCGGGCCGTCGTTCCCGATCCTCGGCTACGACGAGCTCAACGTCGGTCAGGTCCAGAGCCGCATCAAGGAGCTGCGCAAGCCCGACCTGCGCAAGGTCCTCACCTACGAGCGAAAGCACGCCAACCGCAAGTCGGTGGTCGGCGCGCTGGAGAAGGCGATCGGCTGACCCGGGAGCCTCCCGCCGCGCGCGGCTGCTTATCTAGGTGAGGTGGAAGGCACCGAGACCAGGCCCGCCCGTCCCCAGCGCGGAGACGAGATAGAGCTGACGATCGACTCGCTGTCGTACGGCGGCGCGGGCGTGGCGCGGACCGATGGCTACGTCGTGTTCGTCCAGGGTGGCGTGCCCGGCGACCGCGTCCGCGCGGTGATCGGCAAGCGCAAGCGCGCGTATGCGGAGGCGCGGACAGTCGAGGTGATCGAGCCCAGCCCGGAGCGGATCGCCCCCGTGGCCGAGCATCCCGGCGCCCCCTGGCAGGTGCTGCCCTACGAGCGCCAGCTCGAGGTCAAGAGCGCGCAGGTCGACGACGCGCTGCGACGGATCGGCAAGCTCGACGGCTTCACGCTCGAGCCGATCGTGGCGGCCGCGGAGGTGTGGCGCTACCGCAACAAGCTCGAGTACTCGTTCGGGACCGCATCCGACGGCTCGCTGACGTGCGGCTTCCACGCCCCTGGGCGCTGGGATGAGATCGTGCCGATCACCGACTGCCTGCTCGCGCCCGAGCGCGCCAACGCGGCCCGCGAGCAGATCGTGGCGTGGTGCCGCGAGCAGCGCCTGCCCGCCCACGACCGCCGCACTGGGGAGGGCATGCTGCGCAACCTCGTGGTGCGTGAGGGACGGCGCAGCGGAGCGATCCAGGTGCGCCTGGTGACCAGCCAGGGGAAGATCGATCAGGAGTCGCTGGTCGCGGCCGCCCAGGGCCTCTCCGGGATCCTGTGGACGCGACAGAGCGGCGCGGGCGAGACGACGCAGGGGGGCGAGACCGAGTTGCTGGCGGGCTCGGACCGCTTCGACGAGGAGCTCGGCGGGATGCACTTCGAGATCTCGGCCGGAGCGTTCTTTCAGACCAACACGGAGATGGCCGAGCGCCTGTACGCGCTGGCGATCGACTACGCGGCGCCGACCGGCTTCGAGCGCGTCTACGACCTGTACTGCGGGATCGGCACGATCGGCCTGCTCATGTCCCCTCGGGTGGCCGAGGTGTGGGGGCTCGAGCTGGTCCCGGAAGCGATCGCCGACGCGATCGCCAACGCGCACGCCAACGAGATCGACAACGCACACTTCTTCGCCGGCGACGTGCGGTTGGCCATGCGCGAGCTCGTCGAGCGTGCGGGACGGCCCGATGTCCTGATCGTCGACCCACCGCGCGCGGGGCTGTCACAGAAGGTCGTGCGGCGGATCATCGAGGCATCGCCGCGGAGGCTGGTCTACGTCTCCTGCAACCCGACCACGCTGGCTCCGAACGCCGCGCAGCTGGTCGAGGCCGGATACGAGCTGCGGCGCGTACGCCCGGTCGACATGTTCCCGCAGACCCCGCACATCGAGTGCGTGGCCGAGCTGGTCAGGACCTCCGGGTCCTGACGTGCTTCGGTAGCTCCGGGTCCTGACTCGCATCGGTAGGGTTGGCTTCGGGATGCGCGCCGTCACCATTCGCGACAAGCAGATCGTCGTCGAGGAGCACCCGGACCCGACGCCCGGGGACGGCGAGGTGCTCGTCCGCGTCCACGCGGCCGGCCTGAACGGCGCCGACATCCACCAGTTGCGCGGCGGCTACCCGGCGCCTCCGGGCTCGCCGCCGGACATCCCGGGGCTCGAGCTGGCCGGCGAGGTCGCGGCCCGCGGTCAGGGTGCCGAGCGTTTCTCGGAGGGCGACCGAGTGATGGGCATCGTCGGCGGGGGCGGCCAGGCGGAGCTCGCCGTGGTCCACGAGCGGGTCCTGATGGCGGTCCCCGAGTCGCTCTCGTGGGTGCAGGCGGGCGGCGTGCCCGAGGTCTTCACCACCGCGCACGATGCCGTCTTCACCCAGGCCGGACTGCAGATGGGCGAGCGACTGCTGGTCCACGGCGGCGCCGGCGGCGTGGGCACCGCGGCGATCCAGCTGGGGCGCGCGACGGGTGCGCGGGTCACCGCGACCGTGCGCAATCCGGATCACCGCGCCGCCGTGGCCGAGCTAGGGGCCAACGTGATCGACCCCGAGGGATTCGCCGAGCACGGCCCTTACGACGTGATCCTCGAGCTGGTCGGGGCGGTGAACCTGGGTGAGAACCTGATGTCGCTGGAGGCCGGCGGACGGATCGCCGTGATCGGCATGGGTGCCGGCGCCAAGGGCGAGATCAACCTCGGGCTGCTGCTGATGAAGCGCGCCCGGATCCACGGTTCCACCCTGCGCGCGCGCCCGCTCGAGCAGAAGGCGCTGACCGCGCGGGGGATGGAGCGATCGGTGCTGCCGCTGCTGGCCGACGGCGACGTCCGAGTCCTGATCTCCGAGACGTTCCCGCTCGAGCGGGCGGCCGAGGCCTACGAGCGCTTCCAGGCCGGCGGCAAGCTCGGCAAGATCATCCTCGAGATCGGCTCGTAGGCCACGGTGAGGCGCCGTCGCAAGTACGCCAATATGGCGTAAAAAAGACGGCGGCCCACGACCGGCCCGCGGCCGCTGGGGCCTAGTAAGGCGGCAGGTCGGCCCACCACTGGCCGAGGACCCGGAAGGCCGCCCAGAACTCGCGCTTGGCGCGCTCCTCGTCGAGCGCGTCATCGATGTTGGGGACGTACAGGGCCTCGATGGCCGGCGTGAGCTGCTGCACCTCGCCCGGTTGGGGGGCCAGCTCGTGGGCCAGCGGGATCCCGAGGTCGTTGAGCACGGACAGCGCGTCGGTGCCCATCACGACCACCATCTTCGGCTGCACGATCGCCAGCTCTTCGAGCAGCCGGGCGACGCAGGCGGGGTCGGCCATCGCCGGATCGGGGACCGGGCACTTCACGCACAGGGTCCCGTACACGGCCAGCGGGTCGATCGCGAGCCGCTTCAGCGACTTCATCAGGGCGTTGCCGGTGCGGCCGTAGAAGGCCACTCCCTCTTCGACCTCCGCTGGGCGGGCCGAGTACTTGACCATGAAGATGTCGGCCTGAGGGTGTCCCGAGCCCAGGACGGGCATCAGCTGGCCGCGGGGGCACTGGTCGCACTCACTCAGCCTGCGCGCGAACGCGTTCAACTCGCGGATCGCCCGCTCGAGATATTTCTCGCGGATCTCGTCATCGGTAGCCGGCACGCCACTCGGATTGGACGGCCGGCGTGCTTGTCCTTGCGACTGCATCAGGACTTGCGGCCGGTGACGCGCCGTACACGGCGCTCGCGCGACGCCCGGCGGGCGGCGCCGGGCATGGCTTTGGTCTGCAGAAACTTGAGCGCCTGCACGTACAGGAAGCTGGCCGGGTTGCGGATGATGTCGGCGTCGCGCAGCGACTGCAGGAACTCCTGCGGGCCGTCGAAGTCCCGCATCCGGATCCGTACCGAACCCAGGCCCTGGGGCACGTGGGCGTCCGAGCCGGCCCCCGCGGGGATGCGGTACTTGGCGGCGAAACGGACCGCCTCCTCGTTGAATTCGGCGATCGCGACGCGGGGATTGAAGACCTCGATCGCGTCGACGTCGTCGAGCACCGCCAGCAGATGCTCGTAGTCGGGGACCGAATGCATGCGGTCGAACGGGTGGGGGACGTAGACCAGGCCGCCCTGGCGCTTGATCTCGTCGATCGTCTCCTGCAGCGTCATGCCGCGCGGGATCTTCTCCTCGATGAACAGGCCGATGACCTCGCCCTGATCGGCGGTCTTGACCTCCTCGCCGACGATCACCTTGACGCCGTCGGCCTTGGCCCGAGCCTCCTTGGCCCCGGAGATCTCGTTGTGGTCGGTGACCGCGATCGCCCCCAGCCCGCGCGCGCGGGCCTCGGCGATCAGCACCTCGGCGGGCGTGGCGCAGTCAAAGGAGTGGTCGGTGTGCATGTGCAGGTCGACGTCGATCAGCGGCCGAGAGGTCAGCCGTTTCCGCACCGACGCGCCTCCGGAGTCGTGGTGGCGGCGCGCCGCCAGCTGCGCGTAGATCGCCTCGAGCTCGCCGGCCACGCGCGGCCAGCCCAGGGCCAAGCGCAGCTCGGCCGCCGCACCGGCGCTGCGCGAGAGCAGGCGGGGGTCGCCGACCAGCCGCTGCAGGTGCGCCTGAAGCGTCTCGACCTCGCCCGGCTCGAACAGAAAGCCACGATCGCCCTCGGCCAGGACCTCCTCGTAGACGGGCAGGCGGGAGGCGACCGGGACCGCCCCGGCGCCGAGAGCCCGGATCAGCGTGCCCGGCATCGCCCGCACCCCCTCGGAGGCCAGGACCGCGATGTCAGCGTCCGCCAGCGCCTCGCTCTCGCTGCGATCGCTCGCGTCGATGAACGAGACGCGCTCGCGCAGCACCTTGCCGAGCGTGGCCGGCGGCGCGGTCTGGCGCCGCGACCACACCGTGGCGTGCCAATCGAGCTCGGCCGGCAACCCGCGGAGCGCGCGCAGGAAGATGCGCACCGCCGCGCGCTCCTCGGTGGCGATCATCACCAGCTCGGGGCGATCGTGCTCGGAGCGCTCCGCGGGCGGGTCGGTCCCCGGCGTGATCACCTGGTAATCACCTGGGAAATAGCGCGTCAGCAGGTTGCGCGTGGCTGCGTAGCTCGCGGTACGAGCGTCCAGGCGGGCGAACAGCAGCCGCGACAGCGGCCCCGTGAGCTGGGTCGAAAGGATGCGCTCGGTCGGGGAGTGGAAGCTGCCGACGTTGAGCGCGCGGGAGTGGCGCAGGGCGACGCTCGAGGCACTGGGGGCGAACGGCTCGTGCACATTGACGACGTCCAGCGCCAGGACCCCGAGCGCCTCCTCGATCGTGCGCGCCACGTCGACGGGCAGCGACGCTGCGCGTCGTCGCGCCGGCGAGAACGGCAGCACCTCGCCGACCCCGAGCACCAGCGGTGCGCCGTCTGCTCTCTCGAGCAGCTTCCCCGGGTCCGAGCGCAGCGCGCGGCGGCTGTCGCGGACCAGGGCGCCGGACTCCGACGGGGCGACGATCAGGACCCGGTGGCCCCGCCCGGCGAGCTCGTCGGAGACCCGCGTCACGTACTGGTTGACCTCGCCGTCGACCTCCCAGGCGAACGGGGTCACCTGCGCGATCGCGAGTCGCTCGCCGGATGACGCGGGCACCACTAAGAGTCTATGGGGAGGCGGGAGAGGGCCACCGGTGCGGCCCTGAGCCTCACTTGGCGGCGACGGCTCCCTTGGTGGCCTTTGCGCCCGTCTTGGTCTGCGCAGGCTTGCGTGCGTACTTCTTGATGAAGGCCTCCGTCAGCTGGTGCGCCTCGTCGTCGGGGCGCTGGTGCATGGGGGACTTCATCAGGTACGAGCTGGGCCCGTCGAGCTGGCCGCTGAGGCCGTTGTTGAGAGCCAGCTTGCAACAGCGCACGGCGTCGGTGACGATCCCCGCCGAGTTCGGCGAGTCCCACACCTCGAGCTTGAGCTCAGCCGTCAGAGGCACGTCACCGAAGGCCTGGCCCTCGAGCCGGATGTGCGCCCACTTGCGGTCGGTCAGCCACGGAACGTAGTCCGACGGGCCGACGTGGACATCGTCGGCGGGCAGCACGTGGCCCATGATCGAGGTGACGGCGTTGGTCTTGGAGATCTTCTTGGACTCCAGGCGCTCGCGCTCGAGCATGTTGTAGAAGTCCATGTTGCCGCCGACGTTGAGCTGCGACGTGCGCAGGAGCTTGACGCCGCGGTCGTGGAACAGACGCGCCAGCGCGCGGTGCACGATGGTGGCGCCGACCTGGGACTTGATGTCATCGCCGACGATCGGCAGCCCGGCCTTCTTGAAGCGCTTGTTCCAGTAGTCCTCGCGCGCGATGAACACGGGGATGCAGTTCACGAATCCGCAGCCGGCCTCGAGGATCTGCTCCACATACCACTTGGTGGCCTCCTCGGACCCGACCGGGAGATAGGAGACCACGACGTCGGTGCGGGTGGCCTTGAGCACATCGACGATGTCGACGGTCGGACCCGGAGCCTTGGTGATCTTCTCCTTGAGGTACTTGCCGAGGCCGTCGTGGGTCATCCCGCGCATCACCTCGACGCCGAGCTTGGGGATGTCGTCGCCGAGCTTGAGCGTGTTGTTCTGCCCGGAGAAGATGGCCTCAGACAAATCCTTGCCGACCTTGTCGGCGTCGATATCGAACGCGGCGCTGAACTCGATGTCGCGCACGTGGTAGCCGCCGAGATCGACATGCATCAGTCCCGGCACCTGTTCGTCCGGGTCGGCGTCACGGTAGTACTGCACGCCCTGAACGAACGAGCTGGCGCAGTTGCCGACGCCGATGATGGCGACCCGGACTTTGTCGGTCTGATGGCGCGCGGTGCCGTTCGCGGAACCGTTGGTGGTGCTCACTGGAAGAGTTCCCTTCTGAAGGTTGGCCCGGCGCGAAGACTGCGTCGCGGGCGTCCTAGAGGTTATTCCTCGTGGGCGATTTCGTTACACCGACTGGGCGTTGAGCTGGCGGCGAACGTAGAGGATCCGCTGGATCATCGTCACCACCGTGAGGGCGGCGAGAACGTACACCGACGGCGCCAGCAGCTGGAAGTGCCCCAGCGATGCGCCCTTGGCGAAGACCAGCCCGGCCGACAGGATCACCACCCGGACCGGCCGTGTGGCCAGGCCCACCTTGCAGGCCACGCCGAGAGCCTCGGCGCGGGCCCGGGTGTAGGAGACCATCAGCGACCCGAGCACGGCGACGACGACGGCCGCGACGGCGACCTGGTCGTGGCGCGAGGCGAAGTAGGCGGCCACGGCCGTCAGCACGATGCCCTCCTCCAGGCGGTCGAGCGTCGAGTCCAGGAACGCCCCGAACTGGGTGCCCTTGCCCGACATGCGCGAGTAGCGCCCGTCGAGCGTGTCCATCACCGAGCCGACGATGAACGCGACCCCCGCCAGGAAGAACAGGCGGTCGACCAGGAGCGCGGCGGCGGCGAGGTTGAGCACGAACCCGGTCAGCGAGATCGCGTTCGGCGTCAGGCGCGACTCGATCAGGCGCTCGCGCACCAGCTCCTGCGCCGTGGGGCCGGTGCCCCGCCCCCGGCGGGGACGGGGGCCGCGGGGACGTACGGGTGTCGTCGGCTCGGGCATCAGGCCGTAGCTTGACTGAACGCCCACACGTCGGGGCGCGCGCGTGCCAGCAGGTGCTTGGCGAACACCGCGGAGACGCCGGCGGTCAACGTGCCCAGCACCACGTCGGTGAAGTAGTGATTGCCCGTGGCCACGACGACGAAGGCGATCAGCACCGGGTACAGGCACCAGGCGATGCGAGCCGGCCACGGGCGCACCAGCCTCGCCATCGGCATGGCGATCATGACCGCGAAGCACACGTGCATCGATGGGATCGCCGCGTACATGTTCAGCAGCGCGCTGCTGGGGCCGTACTCGGCGGTGATCCCCGTGAACTGCTGGATCGAGTCGGTGAAGCCCCACTGCGGCATCAGCCGCGGGGGCGCCGTCGGGTACACCGCGTAGCCGACGAGCGCGATCAGCATCGCGATCATGAACATGTTGCGGATGAAGTAGAAGGAGTCGTTGCGCCGAAGGTAGATGAACACCAGGGCGCCGATCGTAACCACGTAGTGGGCGTTGAGGTAGGTCCAGTCGGCGAGGTCCATCAGCCAGCGATGATCCATCGCCCAGTCCTGGATGCTCGGTTCGACGAACACGTGCAGCGCGCGCTCGAGGTCGATCACCTTGTAGGCGTTCCACGAGGCCCGGGCGACGTCGTCGCCGTCGATCAGGCCGCGGACGACCTGGTACAGCAGGTACGCCCCGAGGAACAGGAGCACCTGCCGGAACACGTCCGACCATCCGTGCGGAAGCACCCGCGTCTCGATCCTGCTCAGTCGACGGCGCATGGCAGTCCAGCATCCTAGCGTTGTAAGAGTTCTCTTTCTTTAGGTGGGAAGCCGGCGTGGGGGTCAGGTACAGCGTGGCGATCGAGCCCCGATCCGCCACGGGGAGAAGTCGATGCCCAGGCGCGCTTTCCCCGCTCGGCGCAGGGTGACCCTGGTGTATGCGCCGTCGGGCGCAACGCAGCCCGAGCCACGGGTGAGCGCCCAGTACGGCGAGTAGCGGACCCGCACCAGAATCCGAGCCGGCCGGGGCGTGCGCAGGGCGAGCCAGTCGGGCCCCATCGCCTGAAGGGTCGCCGGCGCCCCGACGACAGGGGTGGCCCCCGCGACCGCATATACGCGCCAGTGCGTACTGCGCATGACCTCGCGCAGGTAGGGCACGCCGCGGTCGATCAGCGCCACCTCCGCGCGAGCCGAGTAGTCAAGCGAGGCGTCGGCGACCGCCACGAAGCGCACCGCGTTGTCGTGCAGCCAGCGCTCGTAGCCCGCGGCGGTGAGGCGGCCGCGGTAGAAGATCGCGTTGTCGGCGATGTCCAGCTGTCGCTCCCACCCCCGCACGAGCGCGAACCGGGGTGCCACCCGGAAGGCCTCCCAGTGCGAGGCGGTGAACGGGATCTCGATCCGGAACGGCGGGCCGTTGGCGCCGCTCAAAAAGCGCAGCAACGGCTTGTAGTAGGCGGCCGTCGTGGACGGGTCTGCAGAGGCGTTGGCCACGTCGCGGACCGGGGCCTGCCAGCCGAGGTAGAGCAGCGGCAGTGCGCTGAGCGCCAGCAGCGTCCTGCGGGCGGGCCACCACGCCAGGGCCGCCAATGGCGCCGCCGCCAGCGTCCCCAGCCGGGCGATGTTGCTGCCGATCGGCGAGCTGATCACGTACACGCAGAGCGTCGCGGCGGCGTACACGACCACGCCGGCGCGCAGAGTGCTCCGGCGCGGGAAGGCGACCAGCGCCAGGGCCGCCAGGACCAGCACGGGGAGCATCGTCGTCAGTCCGAACGGCTCGCTCCCGCCCTCCGGGAAGGCGATCGCCAGGGCTCCCACCGGGACCAGCGTGGCCAGGATCACGGCGAGGGGTCCGGTCGCGGCGCGCAACCCGTTCCGTCTGACCGCGTCCAGCGCGTAACCCGCGGCCAGCAGTGCCGCGAACAGGGCCGAGACCGGGCTGCAGAGCGCCGCCAGGAACGCCAGTGCGCAGGCCGTCACGGGCCGCCGGACATCGAGGGCGAGCACCGCCGCCAGCGCCGGCAGCGCTCCGAACGCGAACGAGAGACGCCCGGTGAACAGATCGATCGCGGTGGCGGCCCCGAACACGGCGGCGCCCAGCCACGCGTCGCGCCCGAAGTGCCGCCGGGCCAGCGGCTCGAACACCGCCGCCGTTGCGGTGGCGGCGAGCGCCGCGGCGAGCTGTGGCGTCAGCGCCGCCGAGACGGCCGGGAACAGGACGCTGTAGCCGACGATGTCGTGGCCCGAGTACCACCAGTCGTTCCACGCGCCGAAGCCCTCGGCGTCGAACAGGCGGGCGCGGAACAGGTGCGCGGCCAGGTCGGTGCTGGGCGGCGAGACGATCACGTAGGCGGCCGCGAGCGTGGCCGCGATCAGCGTCGGTGCCAGGCGCCGGGCCAGCTCCCCTCGGCCGGGCCGGCCGCGCGGACCCTGAGCTTGCCCGCCGCGCTCGGCGGTGGCGGTCATCGCCCGGAGGCCAGGAACGCGGCGACGCGCGTGATCACATCGGGCTGGTCGAGCCACGGCCAGTGCCCGGCGCCGGCGACGCGCTCGACGACGGCATTGGGCAGGCGCGCGGCATATTGATCGGCGAAAGTGGGCGCCAGCCACGGGTCGAGCTCGCCCCAGAGGATCAGGGTCGGCTGGTCGAGATCGCCGAGGCCGAGTCCGAGCACGGCCAGCCCGGGCTCGTCGATCGAACGGTGCAGGCGCAGGATGGACCGCTGGGTCCCCTGGTCGAAGTGGTCCCAGACCGCGGTGAGGGCCTGCTCGGACCACGCCCCGGGGGTCGCGCAGCCAGAGCGCAGCGTCCGCGCCAGGAGCCGGCGCGTGACCGAGCCCATCAGCAGCTCGCCGAGCGCCGGCCGCCGCCACCAGCGTGCCATCCGCGGCCACGTGAAGCCTTCCAGCAGGGGCACCGGGTCGATCAGCGCCAAGCGCTCCACTCGCTCGGGATGACGCTCGGCGAAGGCGAGGCCGATCGCCGCCCCCCAAGCGTGGCCGACCAGCGCCACCCGGTCCACGGCGATGGCGTCCAGCAGCCGCTCCAGGAAGCCGACCAGACCGGGGATCGAGTAGTCGAGGTTGCCGGCCTTGCTGGAACGGCCGAAGCCGAGCAGGTCGGGCGCCACGCCACCGGTGACCTCGAGGAACCCGATCCAGTCATCCGAGCTCGTGGGCACGCTGTGGAGGTAAAGCGTGGTGGGATCGGTGCCCGCGGCCTGCCCGCCCGCGGGCTCGGTGGCCTCGGCGCGGCGGATGAAGACGGGAGCCCCGGCGACCTCGATCGTTTGCTCGTCGACGTGCATATCGGCCCGGCCCGCCCGGCGAGGATAACGTCCCAGGCGATGAGTGCCGCCGCCGCCACCGGAGCCCCCCGGACTCTGTGTCTGGGAGAGGCACTGGTCGATCTCGTCGGCGAGGATCCGGGGCGCCCCCTGCCCGAGGTATCGCGGTTCTCCCCTCACCTTGGCGGGGCTGCCGCCAACGTCGCGGTGGTGGCGGCGCGGCTGGGGGCCAGGATCGCGCTCGCCGGCTCCAGCGGCGACGATGTCTGGGGCCAGTGGCTGCGCACGCGCCTGGTGCAGGAGCGCGTCGACCTGTCGCTGTTCGCGCTCATCGAAGGCCGCGAGACGCCGCTGGCGTTCGTCACCGTCGACGAGGACGGCGAGCCGACCTATCACCTGCGCGGCTCGCAGGACGGCATGCTGGTGCCGGCACTGGGTGAGGGCCTGGAGCAGGCGATGCATGCGTCGGCGGCGCTGTTCATCAGCACCAACACCCTGGTCGAGGAGCAGGAGCGAACGCTGACGATGCGAGCCCGGGATTTGGCGCTCGAGCTCCAGCGTCCGGTGGTGTTCGACGCCAACCTGCGCCTGCACCGGTGGAGCTCGCGCACCGACGCCGCCGCCAGCGCCAACGCGTGTGTGCATGGCGCGCTGCTGGTCCGCGCCAACCAGGCCGAGGCGGAGCTGATGACCGGCGAGGCCGACCCCGAACGGGCGGCGCTGGCGCTGGTCAAGGGCGGCGCGCGGATGGTGGTGCTGACCCTGGGCAGCGAGGGCGCGATTCTCCGCGGGGCCCTGCGCGCGCGGGCCGCCGGGGTGCCGTGCACAGTTCGCAACACCGCCGGGGCCGGCGACGCCCTCACAGGGACGCTCCTGGCGCGCCTGGCATTGAGCGGCTTCTACCCCAGCTCGGTGGCGGCGGCCCTCCCCGAGGCCGTCGCGGCGGCGGCCGCGGCGTGCGAGCGCTGGGGGGCGGTTGACTAGCGCGCGGCGTGTGCGCGCGATCCGTGACCGCCTGCGGATGGTCTACGGGGTCCCCGGCGCCGAGCCGCACGGCCACCCGATCGCCGAGCTGATCCTGACCGTGCTCTCGCAGTCGACCAACGATCGCAACCGCGACGTGGCCTACCTGAGGCTGCGCGAGCGCTTTCCCGGGGACACCTGGCGCGAGGTGCGCGATGCGCCGGTGGACGAGATCGAGGCGGCGATCCGTCCCGGGGGGATCTCGAAGGTCAAGGCGGCTCGGATCAAGTCGATCCTCGAGGCGATCACGGAGACGGCCCCCGGGCGCGACCTGTGGCTGGATTGGTTGGCGGACTCGAGCGTCGCCGATGCGCAGGAGTACCTGTGCTCGCTGCCCGGGGTCGGACGCAAGACCGCCGCCTGCGTGCTCCTGTTCGCGCTCGGCATGCGCGACGTGCCGGTGGACACCCACGTGTCGCGCGTCGGCACCAGGCTGGGGCTGTTTCGCCCGGGCGCGCCATTTCTCGAGATGCACAATCAGATGCTGGCCCTGACCCCGCCGGGTCAGGAGCTCGAGCTGCACATGAACCTCCTGCGCCACGGGCGGCGCACGTGCCACGCGCGCAAGCCGGAGTGCCGCGCGTGCGCGCTGCGGCGGATGTGCCCCAGCGCCGACACGTTCGGCTGACAGCTGGTGCCGGGGCGCCGCTCGCCGTCCGATCGGCCCGCGGAGCGCACCCGAGTTCCTTCGCCAGGGCCCTCAAGATCTGCTACGCTGCCACTAAGATTTTGAGACTCGAATAGGAGTAGACAACACATGGGCAAGACGATTGGAATAGACCTCGGCACGACGAACTCGTGCATGGCGGTGCTCGAGGGCGGCGAACCTACGGTGATCGAGAACTCCGAGGGCGGCCGGACGACGCCGTCCGTGGTCGCGTTCACGCAGTCGGGCGAGCGCCTGGTCGGCACTGTCGCCAAGCGCCAGGCTGTGACCAACCCGCAGAACACGATCTTCTCGATCAAGCGCTTCATGGGCCGCAAGGAGGCCGAGGTGCGCGAGGAGGAGTCGATCGTTCCGTACAAGGTGATCTCAGGCTCCGGCGGCGACGCACGCGTCGAGGCCGGTGGCAAGCAGTACTCGCCGCCCGAGATCAGCGCGATGATCCTGGGCAAGCTGAAGGCCGACGCCGAGGCGTACCTGGGCGAGACGGTCGACAGCGCCGTGATCACCGTTCCCGCGTACTTCAACGACGATCAGCGCCAGGCGACCAAGGACGCCGGCAAGGTCGCCGGGCTGGACGTCAAGCGGATCATCAACGAGCCGACCGCGGCCTCGCTGGCCTACGGGCTGGACAAGGAGTCCGACCAGACGATCCTGATCTTCGACCTCGGCGGCGGCACCTTCGACGTGTCGGTGCTCGAGATCGGCGACGGGGTGTTCGAGGTCAAGGCCACCGCCGGTGACAACCACCTCGGCGGAGACAACTTCGACAAGGCACTGGTCGACTGGCTGGTGTCGGAATTCAAGAAGTCGCAGGGCATCGACCTGAGCGCCGACCCGATGGCGCTGCAGCGGCTCTACGAGGCGGCCGAGAAGGCCAAGATCGAGCTCTCCACCACGCAGGAGACGCAGATCAACCTCCCGTTCATCACCGCTGACTCGAGCGGCCCCAAGCACCTCGACACCCGCCTCACCCGGGCGAAGATGAACGAGCTCACCAGCGCGCTGCTCGATCGCACGATCGCGCCGGTTCGCCAGGCGCTCGACGACGCCAAGGAGAAGGGCGCCGCGACGATCGATCACGTGGTCCTGGTGGGCGGAATGACCCGCATGCCCGCCGTGCAGGAGAAGGTCAAGGAGCTGACCGGCAAGGAGCCGCACCGGGGCGTCAACCCCGATGAGGTCGTCGCCGTCGGCGCTGCGATCCAGGCCGGCGTGCTGGCCGGAGACGTCAAGGACGTCCTGCTGCTGGACGTCACCCCGCTGACGCTCGGCATCGAGACCAAGGGCGGCGTGATGACCAAGCTGATCGAGCGCAACACGACGATCCCGACGCGCAAGTCGGAGGTCTTCTCGACCGCCGAGGACAACCAGCCGAGCGTGGAGATCCATGTCCTGCAGGGTGAGCGCGAGATGGCGACCTACAACAAGTCGCTTGGGAAGTTCCAGCTGACCGGCATCCCGCCGGCCCCGCGCGGGATCCCGCAGATCGAGGTCGCGTTCGACATCGACGCCAACGGCATCCTCAACGTGTCCGCCAAGGACCTGGGTACCGGCAAGGAGCAGAAGATCGAGATCCGGTCGGGCTCCGGTCTGTCAGACGAGGAGATCAAGCGCATGGTCGGCGACGCCGAGGCTCACGCCGAGGACGACAAGCGCCTGCGCGAGCTCGCTGAGGCCCGCAACAACGGCGAGAACGCCGCTTACCAGGCCGAGCGTCAGCTCAAGGACCTCGGTGAGCAGGTCGACGCCTCCTCCAAGGAGGAGATCGAGGCCGCGATCAAGGCGGTGCGCGAGGCGCTGACCTCCGAGGATTCCGCCGACATCAACGCCAAGACCGAGGCGCTGCAGTCGGCCTTCCACAAGGTCTCCGAGGCCATGTACCAGCGTGCGCAGGAGCAGTCCGCGGCCTCAGGTGCCGACGGTGCCGGTGACGGCGCGACGGCTGGGGCCACGGGTTCCAACGGCGCGAGCGCTGAAGAGGACGTGGTTGACGCCGAAGTTGTGGACGAGGGGAAGTAGCCCGTCATGGCCGATCCGATCAAAACCCCGGGGCCCGTGACGGGCTCCGGGGACCCGGCCGCGCCGGAACCCGAGAGCGCTAGACGATCGGGTTCCGTCGCGGCCGCGGCCCCGGAGCAGAGCCCGCAGCCGGGACAGGCGACCGGCGAGCCGGAGGCCCCTGTGTCCCCCGCCACGGCTTCGGCGGATGGGGCGCGGGAGCGCGTGGAGGGTGCGGTCGATGGCGCTCCGGCGTCTGCTGTGTCCGCGCCCGAAGGGTGTGGGCCCGAGGCGGCTGCGGAGCCGGTCGACGTGGCCGCTTTGACGGCGAAGGCTCAGAAGGCCGATGAGTACCTGGACCTGGCGCAGCGCACGCGGGCGGAGTTCGAGAACTACCGCAAGCGGGCGGCGCGCGAGGCGGCGGCAGCGCAGGAGCGCGGCGCGGTCAAGCTCGCCAAGGAGCTGCTGCCGGCGATCGACAACCTCGACCGGGCGCTGGCCCACGCCGACTCGGTCGGCGGATCCGGTAATGGCGCGGCCACGCTCGTGTCCGGGATCAAGCACGTGCGATCCGATGTGCTGGCGGCGCTGGGCCGCGTGGGGATCGAGCCGTTCTCGCCCGATGGGCAGCCGTTCGACCCGCAATTCCACGAGGCGGTTGCGCAGCAGCCGGTTGAGGGCGCGGCGTCCGGCACCGTGGTCGAGGTCTACCAGCGTGGCTACCGGCTGGGCGAGAGCGTCCTGCGCCCAGCGCGGGTGGTCGTGGCGGCCTAGATGGTTGAGTCCACGACCCCCATCGGGTAGGTGAGCCGAAATGGCTGACAGACCCGACTACTACAAGACCCTCGGGGTCGGCAAGAACGCCTCCGAGGAGGAGATCAAGAAGGCGTACCGCAAGCTCGCCCGCAAGTACCACCCTGACACCAACGCCGGGGACAAGGCGGCCGAGGAGCGCTTCAAGCAGATCTCGCAGGCCCACGACGTGCTGTCGGATGCCGACAAGCGCAAGGCCTATGACCGTGGCACCGGGCCGTTCGGCGGCTTTGGGGTCCCGGGCGGGTTTGATCCGAGCTCGTTCGGCGGGGTTGGCGACATCCTCTCGAACCTGTTCGGTGGAGCCGCCGGCGGCTCCGGGTCCGGGCGCACCCAGGCCGGCGCTCGCGGGGGACGGCCGCGCGCCGCGCGCGGGCGCGACCTCGAGACCGAGATCTCGCTCAACTTCGATCAGGCCGTCAACGGCGCCCAGCTGCCACTGGCCGTTCCGACGTCCCAGCAGTGCCCCACCTGTCAGGGCTCGGGCGCAAAGCCAGGGACGTCGCCCAAGGTCTGCCCGGTGTGCAACGGGCGCGGACTCGAGTCCCAGAGTCAGGGCATCTTCTCGATGTCGCAGCCGTGCTCAAACTGCCACGGCTCAGGCACGGTGATCGAGGACCCCTGCCCCACGTGCGGCGGCACCGGCGCGCAGCGAACGGTGCGTCGGATGCGGGTCAACGTCCCCCCGGGGGTCCGCGACGGCAGCCGCATCCGCCTCGCCGGCAAGGGCGAGCCCGGGCTGGGTCCATCGGGCTCGGCCGGCGGTCCCGGCGACCTGTACGTGATCACCCGGGTGACCGACTCCCCGGTGTTCAAGCGCAGCGGCGACAACCTCGAGGTCGAGGTGCCGCTGACCATCCCCGAGGCGCTCCAGGGCGCGGTGATCGAGGTCCCCACCCTCAACGGCACCAAGCGCCTGCGCGTCCCGCGGGGAACCAAGCACGGCACCGTCCAGCGCTTGCGCGGCGAGGGCCCGCCGCGGCTGGGCGGCAAAGGCCGCGGCGACATCCACTACCGGTTCGTGCTCGACGTCCCCGCCTCGCTGTCGGCCGAGCAGTCCGAGGCCGTTGAGAGGCTCTCGCAGGTCATGAACGGCAATCCACGCGAGCGGCTGTTCGCTGCCGCAGAGGGAGAGGCGGGCTGATGGCCGTCCGGCGCGTGCGTGCCACAACCACCACCACGACGCGGATCGAGGTCTCCTCTGACCGCGGGGTGTTCATGATCTCGGTCGCGGCCGACCTCGCCGAAATGCACCCGCAGACGCTGCGGATGTACGAGGCGCGGGGACTGATCGAGCCCAAGCGCTCCCCGAAGGGGACGCGCCTGTACTCGCACAAGGACGTCGACCGCCTGCGGCGGATCCAGGAGATGACCGCCGAGCTGGGCATGAACCTGGCCGGGGTCGAGCGGGTGTTCGAGCTCGAGGGGCAGCTCGAGTCGATGCAGCGCCGGGTGTCAACGCTCGAGAAACGCGCGCTCGAACTCGACGCCGAGGTCAAGCGGCTCGAGCAGCTGCGAAGCGAGCTGCGCGCCGAGATCGTTCCGTATGTGCGAGGCGGCGCGCTGGTGCGTCACTCCGACCTGCAGCGCAGCCGACGGGCGCTGCGCCGCGACGTCTGACCGTCAACCCCACCGCGCTCAACCGGATCTGAAGGCGATCGGTTGTGCAACGATCTCCATGGAGGAGTCGTTGCCGGGGCGCATGGCCAGCGCCCATCGAGTCGTCGCGAACAAGGGAAGTGAACGCAGTGCGTAATAGGCGCTGGGCCGCTGGATCGATCAGTGGGGTTTGCGTGTCGGTCGTGCTCGGCCTGCTGGCACCGGCGGCGCTTGCAGCCGCACCTCGAGGCGCCGTCACGCGCTTGGGGGCTGCGCCCGCGGCGCAACGTCTGCAGCTGGTACTCCCGCTGAAGGCCGACGAAGCGGGTCTCGAGCGGCTCGCCACGGCGGTCAGCACGGTCGGCTCACCGCAGTACGGTCAGTACGAGTCGCTCGCCACGCTGGCGCGTCGTTTCGGCGCTTCGACCGCGGCGCGGGGTCGGGTACTCGCCTACCTTCGCGACGCGGGAGCCACCGGCATCAAGGTCGACGCCACCGGCCTGTTCGCAGACGCCAGCATGAGCGTCTCCTCGGCGCAGCGGCTGTTCGGCACGTCGCTGGCCCAATTTCACAGCGCTCGCGCGGGAAGCTACGTGGCGCCGACCGGCGCAAGTCGGGTCCCGGCGCAGCTGCAGGGCGCGGTCACGGGGGTCGTCGGCCTAGATACGCGCCCGGTGTTCGGGGCGCGCCAGACGATGGTCGCGCACGGCAGCTTTCACAACGACATCTCCGGCTATCCAACGCGAACCGGCACGCCCTTTGGGTGCCCTGAGGCCACCGGGGCAGACGGCGGCGGCGCCCAGGGCTTCACGCCGAATCAGTACCTGACCGCCTACGGCTACGGCCCGCTGCAGGCCGCGAAGTTCCAGGGCCAGGGCGAGCGGGTCGCGCTGATCGAGATCGACGGCTTCAAGTATCCCGACCTGCGCAGCTTCGCCGCCTGCTACCGGCTGCCGATCCCGGCCATCGACGCGTATGGGGTGGGCATCGCCAAGAAGCTGGCGCCGGGCGGGGAGTCGACGCTCGACCTCGAGGTGCTCGATGCCGCCGCGCCGAGGCTCAAGGAGGTCGACGTGTACGAGTCGGGCTCCCGGGCCGCCGACGTGCTGCGCTCGCTGACCGCGCCGCTGCAGAACCCCGGCAAGACCCCGGAGGTGATCTCGGCTTCGCTGGGCACCTGCGAGCCGGCGCTGCTCGAGTCGATCGGCTTCGCCGGGGTGAGGGCTGCCGAGGGCGCGCTGGCCACGGCCGCCGCCGCCGGCATCTCGGTGCTCGCCTCCAGCGGCGACGAGGGCTCCACGGCCTGCATCGGGCGCCAGGCGCCGATCGACACGCTGGCCGACAGCTATCCCGCCTCGTCGCCGTTCGTGACCGGCGTCGGAGGCACCAACGTCACGCTCGACGCCAACAACGAGATCGTGTCGCAAATGGTCTGGAATGACGGTCCGGACGACCTGGCGGCCGGCGGCGGCGGGCGCAGCGGGTTGTTCTCGCGGCCTTCCTACCAGAAGGGCTTCGTCACCATCAACCGGCGAATCGTGCCCGATGTGTCGCTGTTGGCCGACGTCCTGCCGGGGTATGAGATCTATTGCTCGGCCAAGGGCGACTGTCTCGGCGGCGGTCGCAACAACCCGTGGGTCGCGGTCGGCGGCACCAGCGCCGCGGCGCCGCTGTTCGCCGGCGGGCTCGCGGTGATCGACCAGGTGCTGCGGGCTCGCGGTCGCCAGCAGCTGGGACTGGCCAATTCGCTGCTGTACAAGGTGGCGCGCGCCGATCCGACCTCAGGGGTGTTCTCCGACGTGACGATCGGCAGCAACGATCTGTCGCCGTTCTTGTCCAGCACCCACCAGTCATTGGGCTGCTGCAGCGCCGGACCGGGCTTTGACTACGCCTCCGGTCTGGGCAGCCCCAACCTGACCGCGCTGGCGGGCCTCGCGACCTTGCTGCAGCCGCGCCTGGCCTCGGTGGGGGTCTCGCTGCCGGGGCAGCGCCCGCTGGCGAGGCGTGCACTCCTGGCAAGACTGTCGTGCTCGCGCGCCTGCCTGGTCGGTGCCTACGCTGATATCGAGATCGGCAGGGCCCGCCCGTTCCAGGTCCGCTCTGACTCCCACGTGCTCAGGGGCAAGGGCCGCAAGACGGTCGAGCTGAGTCTCTCGCGCGACCACGTGCGGCGGATCCGCGCCGGCCTGCGCGCCCACAAGAGGGTCTACGCCTACGTTCGCGGGGTGATCGTCGACTCCGGCGGCAACGTCGAGGTCACGTCCCGCGCACACCGCCTGCGGATCCGCGGCTGAAGCTTGCGGAAGCGACCCATTGGTGCGATAATCTAAGTCGTAAAGACTTAGATCTCACTCAGAACCTTTGGATTCGCCTATGCAACCAGACCGCTTCACCATCAAGTCCCAGGAGGCGCTGCAGGCCGCGCAGCAGCTGGCCGACGAGCGCCGCAACCCGCAGACCACCCCCGAGCACCTGCTGGCCGTGCTGCTCGAGCAGGAGGGCGGAGTGGTCGTGCCCGTGCTGCGCAAGCTCGGCGCCGACCCCGCGACCGTGCGCCAACCGCTCGGTTCGGCGCTCGAGGCGCTGCCGAAGCTGACCGGCGCCGGCGGGCACGCCGAGCCCGCGGGCGGATCGAGCGAACTCGTGCAGATCCTGCGCACCGCCGAGGACGAGATGCGCGACCTTCGCGACGAGTACGTCTCGACCGAGCACCTACTACTGGCGCTGGCCGCCCATCCCGGGAGCGCCGGCAATGCGCTGCGGGCGGCCGGGGCCGGGCGCGAGGCGCTGCTCACGGCGCTGGCGGAGGTGCGCGGCAGCCACCGCGTGACCGACCAGAGTCCCGAGGACAAGTTCCAGGCGCTCGAGAAGTACGGCCGCGACCTCACAGAGGCCGCCGCACAGGGCAAGCTCGACCCGGTGATCGGGCGCGACGACGAGATCCGCCGCGTGATCCAGGTGCTGTCGCGCCGGACCAAGAACAACCCGGTGCTGATCGGCGAGCCCGGCGTCGGCAAGACGGCTATCGCCGAGGGACTCGCCCAGCGGATCGTCTCCGGCGACGTGCCGGAGGGCCTGCGTGACCGCCGCGTCGTCTCGCTCGACGTGGGCGCACTGATAGCCGGGTCAAAGTATCGAGGGGAGTTCGAGGACCGGCTCAAGGCCGTCCTCAAGGAGATCGCGGACGCCGAGGGCACCGTGATCCTGTTCATCGACGAGCTGCACACGATCGTCGGCGCCGGCGCGGCCGAGGGGGCCGTGGACGCCGCCAACCTGCTCAAGCCGATGCTGGCCCGTGGCGAGCTGCGCGCCGTCGGGGCCACCACGCTCGACGAATACCGCAAGCACATCGAGAAGGACGCCGCGCTCGAGCGCCGCTTCCAGCCGGTGTACGTCGGCGAGCCGAGCGTCGAGGACACGATCGCGATCCTGCGCGGGCTCAAGGAGCGTTACCAGGTCCACCACAAGGTCCGGATCCAGGACTCGGCGCTGGTCGCCGCGGCGACGCTGAGCCACCGCTACATCGCCGACCGCTTCCTGCCCGACAAGGCGATCGATCTGGTCGACGAGGCGGCGTCCGGGATCCGCATGGAGATCGACTCCAAGCCGACCGAGATCGACGAGGTCGACCGGCACATCATGCAGCTCGAGATCGAGCTGCAGTCGCTCGGCGACGATGACGATCCCGGCACCGCGGCACGGCGCGAGCAGCTCGAGCGCTCGCTGGCCGAGGAGCACGAGCGCTCGGACGCGATGCACGCCGAATGGCAGCGCGAGAAGCAGACCCTCGGCGCCGTGGCCGAGATCGGAGAGCGCCTCGAGCAGGCCCGGACCGAGCTGGAGCGCGCCCAGCGCGAGGCCGACCTGGGACGTGCCGCCGAGCTGCAGTACGGGACGATCCCCGAGCTGACAAAGCAGCTGGCGGCGGCCGAGTCGGCCGAGCAGGACGCGGCCAGCAGCGCGCACGCCCACGGACCGAGGTTCCTCAAGGACGTGGTCGACGCCGAGGACGTGGCCGAGATCGTCGCCAAGTGGACCGGCGTACCGGTCACCCGCCTGCTGGAGGGCGAGATCGAGAAGCTCGTTCACATGGAGGAGCGCCTGCATCAGCGGGTGATCGGCCAGGACGAGGCGGTCACGGCCGTCGCCGCGGCGCTGCGGCGCTCGCGCGCCGGGCTCCAGGACCCCGACCGTCCGATCGGCACCTTCCTGTTCCTCGGCCCGACCGGCGTCGGCAAGACCGAGCTGGCCCGGGCATTGGCCGAGTTCATGTTCGACACCCACGACGCGATGATCCGCATCGACATGTCCGAGTACATGGAGAAGCACTCCGTCTCGCGCCTGGTGGGCGCGCCTCCCGGCTACGTCGGCTACGAGGAGGGTGGCCAGCTGACCGAGGCGGTCCGCCGCCGGCCCTACTCGGTGGTGCTGCTCGACGAGATCGAAAAGGCCCACCCGGATGTCTTCAACGCGCTCCTGCAGGTGATGGACGACGGGCGGCTGACCGACGGCCAGGGCCGCACGGTGTCGTTCAAGAACACGGTGCTGATCATGACCTCGAACATCCCAGGCGGCCGGGCCGGAGTCGAGGGGCACTTCAAGCCCGAGTTCATCAACCGCCTCGACGACATCGTCGAGTTCGCCCCGCTGACCCGTCAGCAGATCGGCTCGATCGTCGACCTCCAGGTCGCGCTGGTGCTCGGCCGGGTGCGCGAGCGGGAGATCGAGCTCGAGCTCACCGACGAGGCCCGGACGCTGATCGGCAACCTCGGCTACGACCCCACCTACGGAGCCCGGCCGCTCAAGCGCGTGATCCAGAAGCGCCTGATCGATCCCCTGGCACTGGCGATCCTGGAGGGACGCTTCGTCCCCGGCGACAAGGTTCGGGTGGGTGCGGCCGAGGGCGAGCTGACCTTGGAGCGAGCCGGCGCGCACGCCCCCGCAGCGGTCTGAGCCAACGCCCGGCGGGGCCCATTTGCGGACCCCGCCGGAAATCGCTAAAGGAACTGCCGAAAGCTGCCGATAACGAATTGGGATGCGTGGGCTCCATGAAGCCGAACCGCAGTGGGCTCCCGGAGATGATGCGTGGCGGCGTCTGGCGGACAGCGTCGAAGACGTGGCGATCATCCTGCTCGACCGCACCGGTCACGTCGTGTCCTGGAACCGCGGCGCTGAGAAGCTGAAGGGCTACGCCGCCGACGAGATCATCGGCAAGTCGTTCTCGGTCTTCTATCCCTCGGAGGCGATCGAGGTCGGCCATCCCCAGCGAGCTCGAGGCGGCCGCCGCCATTGGCCGTTACGCCGAGGAGGGCTGGCGGGTGCGCAAGGACGGCACCCGGTTCTGGGCCCACGTCGCGATCACCGCCATCTACGACGGCAACGGCGACGTCGAGGGCTTCGGCAAGCTCACCCGCGACCTGACCCCGGTCAAGCAGGCCGAGGAGCAGCGGTCGCGGGCCTTCGCGCTGTGCCTGCCTCAGTGCGCGACCGAGGAGGGCATCGCGATCGTCGACCGGATCCGTGAGCTGACTCCGGAGGACCGGACGTGCTCGGCCGGCGTGGCCCGCTGGGACGGCGAGGAACCCGTGGACCGCTTGTTCGGCCGCGCCGACCAGGCGCTCTACCGCGCCAAGGCGACGGGGCGCAACCGCACGGTGCTGGCCGACGCTGGCTCGCCGACCGACGCCCGCATCATCGCCGTCCACTGACTCCG
The DNA here is from genome assembly GCA_963799995.1 of uncultured Solirubrobacterales bacterium. Taxonomy (GTDB): domain Bacteria; phylum Actinomycetota; class Thermoleophilia; order Solirubrobacterales; family Solirubrobacteraceae; genus Palsa-465. The sequence continues at coordinate 641,660 of CAWCZI010000007.1, forward strand.
GACTGACTCCGGGCTCTCGCGAGCCGATGCCGCCGCCGCAGATCCGGTAGAAGTGGTGCCCGCTGCCGCGACCTACCGAAGGAGAGCCAGATGCCGACCTACATCATGCTCACGACGCTGACGCCCGACGGGGTGCAGACGATCAAGAACAACCCGGGCCGGATCCGCGAGGTCAATCGCGAGGTCGAGCAGCTCGGTGCGACCGTCAAGGCGCAGTGGGCGACGCTCGGCGAGTTTGACTTCGTCAACGTGATCGAGGCCCCCGACGAGCAGACGATTGCGCGAGTCTCGCTGGAGCTGGGCTCGCGTGGGACCGGTAAGTACGAGACACTGACCGCGATCCCGATCGACGACTTCATCAACTCGATCTAGTGCGTCTGGTGCTCGCGCGCGCTCACGGGGACGATCACTCAAGTTGAGCACCCGCGTACTGGTTCTCGGCTCGGGCGGGCGCGAGCACGCGATCGTCCACGCGCTGGGGCGCTCGCCGCGGGCTCCCGAGATCCTGTGCGCTCCGGGCAACGTGGGAATCGCGACCGACGCGGAGGTCCTGGCCGCCGATCTGGGCGACGTCGCCGCCGTGGCCGGCCTCGCCCGCCGCACCGCCGCAGATCTGGTGGTGGTCGGCCCCGAGGCGCCGCTGGTGGCCGGAGTGGCCGACGCGCTGGCGGATGCCGGCATCCGGTGCTTCGGCCCGCGGGCGGCCGGCGCCGAGCTCGAGGGCTCGAAGGCGTTCTGCAAGGAGATCATGATCGCCGCCGGGGTTCGGACGGCGGCGCACGCTGTCGTCACCGACCCGCAGGCGGGACTCGACGCGATCACCGCCTACCCGACGGTGATCAAGGCCGACGGGCTGGCGGCCGGAAAGGGCGTGATCATCGCCGAGGATCCGGCGCAGGCCGAGGCGGCCCTGCGCGACCTGCTGGTTGGCCGGCGGTTTGGCACCGAACGCGTGGTCGTAGAGGAGTTCCTGGACGGCGAGGAGGTGTCTCTGCTGGCCGTCTGCGACGGGCTGACCGCCGTCCCGTTGGCCTCGGCGCAGGACTACAAGCGGATCTTCGACGACGATCAGGGCCCCAACACCGGCGGCATGGGCTCCTACTCGCCGGTGGGGCAGATAGACCCGGCGCGCGCCGGCGAGATCTGCGCCACGGTGCACCAGCCCGTTCTCGACGAGCTGCGCCGTCGCGGGATCCCGTTCCAGGGCGTGCTCTACGCCGGGCTGATGATGACGGCCGCCGGCCCCAGGGTGCTCGAGTTCAACGTCCGCTTCGGCGACCCCGAGACGCAGGCGATCCTGCCCCGGCTGCGCTCTGACCTGCTGGGCCTGCTCGAGGCGGCATGTGACCCGGGCGGCCTTGCGGGGGTGGCGCTCGAGTGGACGCCGCAGGTCGCCGTGACCGTCGTGCTGGCCAGCGCCGGCTATCCCGCGTCTGCCTCCAGTGGGGACGTGATCAGCGGCCTGGACCGGGTGCCCCCCGGGGTTGCCGTGACCCATGCAGGCACCGCGCGGCGTGCCGATGGGGCGATCGTGACCGCCGGGGGTCGTGTGTTGAGCGTGACCGCGCTCGGCGAGGACCCGGCGGACGCCCGCGATCATGCATATGCTGCAGCCGACATGATCTCCTTCCCCGGCATGCAGCTGCGCCGTGACATCGCCCTGAGGGCGGTGAGCGCGCCGTGAGCGAGCAGCAGCCCCAACCCCCGCTTGCCCCCGCCGACGAGGCCGCCGGCGCCCGGCCGGGCCTCGCGCCGGCTCCCGCCGAGCCCGCGACGCTGGCCGAGACCGCGGCCGAGATGGAGGAGATCGACGTCGACGCCCCCCGGGTGGGGATCGTGATGGGGTCCAAGAGCGATCTGCCGGCGATGGAGAAGGCCGAGCAGGAGCTCACCGAGCGCGGCATCAGCTCCGAGACCCGGGTGATGTCGGCCCACCGCGAGCCCGACGTCGTGGCGGACTACGCCAAGAACGCCAAGCTGCGCGGCCTGCGCGTGATCATCGCCGGGGCGGGTCTATCGGCCGCGCTGCCCGGAGTCGTGGCTGCGCACACCGATCTTCCCGTCATCGGGGTGCCGCTCACCAGCCGCACCTCCGTGGCCGGCGGGCTCGACGCGCTGCTGTCGATCGCGCAGATGCCCCCGGGCGTACCGGTGGCCTGCGTGGGCGTCGACAACGCACGCAACGCCGCCGTCCTGGCGGCCCGCATCCTGGCGATCTGAGAGCCGCTACGCCGCGGCGCAGGGAACCGGCTCGCTCGGACGCGAGAGGTCCTGGATGTACTGGGCGATGACCGCTGTGGCGTTGCGGCGCGCACGCGGTGCGGCAAGGGGGCGGGGGGCGGTGACGGGGCGGGGGGCGGTGATCACGGGCGAGTCCTGCATGTTTGTTCCTTCCGGCGTGAATCCGTTGTACGATGCCTGCCGTACGATAACAGGTTGTACGACGATTGTCGTACATTACCGCTGGAGCTTCGTATAGTGAGAGGGGCAATGTCAGTCCAAGCACCAGATCAGATCGCTCATCCCAGCCCGAGCCAGATGGAATTGAGCGCCGTGCTCCACGCCCTCAGCGACCCCGTGCGCCTGATGATCGTGGTCGAGCTGGCCAAGAAGGAGGGCGAGTGCACCTGCGGGAGCTTCGCTCTGCCGGTGACGAAATCGACCTGCACGCATCACTTCAAGGTGCTGCGCGAGGCAGGTCTGATCCATCAGCGTCAGCAGGGGACGACCCGGCTGAACAAGCTCCGGCGGGAGGACGTCGAGGCCCGCTTCCCGGGCCTGCTGGACAGGATCCTGCAGGCCGCCGGGGACGGGGCGCCCGCGCTTCCGCGGCTCGTGTAGTGGCGCGCACGGACCCGCCGGGACGGCCACAAAGTCAAGATCGCGGCCGGTGATCGCGCGTTACACACGGCCGGAGATGGCCGCTCTGTGGTCAGACCACGCGCGCTTCGACGCCTTGCGCGAGGTCGAGGTCGCCGCCTGCGAGGAGATGGACGGGCCGACGGCTCCGGAGCTCGCGGCGATCCGGGCGGCGACGTTCACCGTCGCCGAGATCGACGAGCGCGAGAAGGTCACCGATCACGACACGGCGGCGTTCGTGGACGTCCTGTCGGCCTCGGCCGGTCCGGCCGGGCGCTGGATCCACTACGGACTGACCTCGAGCGACGTGATCGACACCGGGCTCGCGCTGCAGATCCGCCGTGCCGGCGAGCTGATCCTGCCAGACGCCGCGCGGCTCGTTCAGGCGCTCGCCGGTAAGGCCCGCGAGCACGTGCAGACGCTCTGCGCCGGCCGCACGCACGGCATCCACGCCGAGCCGACCACGTTCGGAATCAAGCTGGCCGGATTTGCCTTCGAGGCCGAGCGCAACCGGGTGCGGCTCGAGCGTGCCTTCGCGCAGACCGCGGTCGGCGCCGTCAGCGGCGCCGTCGGGACGTACTCAGCCACCTCGCCGGAGTTCGAGCAGCGGGTGCTGGCGCGGCTGGGACTCGAGCGCGAGCCGGTTTCGACGCAGGTGGTGGCGCGCGACCGCCACGCCGAGCTGCTGCAGGCGATCGCGCTGGCCGGCGCGGGGCTCGAGCGCTTTGCCACCGAGCTGCGCCACCTGGCTCGAACCGAGGTGTCGGAGGTGCGCGAGCCATTCGGCTCCGGCCAGAAGGGCTCGAGCTCGATGCCCCACAAGCGAAACCCGATCAAGTCAGAGCAGGTCACCGGCCTGGCGCGGGTGCTGCGCGGCAACGCCCAGGCGGCGCTCGAGGACGTGGCGCTGTGGCACGAGCGCGACATCTCGCACTCCTCGGTGGAGCGCGTGATCCTCCCCGACTCGACCAGCCTGCTGGACCATCTCCAGCGCCGGGTCCTGGCGCTGATCGAGGGGATGGTGGTCGACGCCGAGCGGATGCGGGCCAACCTCGATCTCACCTACGGCGCTCTTTTCTCCCAGCGCGTCCTGCTGGCGTTGGTCGCGGCCGGGAGCACGCGCGATGACGCCTACCGGATCGTCCAGCGCCTCGCCCAGCGCGCTGTCGATGAGCGCGTTGCGCTGCGGACGCTGCTCGAAGCCGACCCGGCGGGGGCCGGCCTCGAGCTCGACGTCATCTTCGACTACGCCTCCTTCGTGCGCTACGCGCCGGAGATCGTCGGGCGGCTGGACGCGATCACGGCGTGAGCACGCCTGAGCCGGGGGCGCCGGCGGCGGGTGGCAGGGCCGCCGGGCGCGCCGTCAGGTGCCGGGGGCGAAGATGTCCAGCAGCGTCGTCACGATCCTGGCGCGGCCGGCGACTCGGTCCCGATTGGAGCCGCCCGCATCGGAGAGCAGGTCGATGATCAGACCGTCGGTGGCGCTGACCAGCGCCGTGGCCGGCAGGCGCGGGTCGCCTCCGGCCGCGAACGCCGGCAGGTCCATCTCCGTGGCCTGGGCGGCGATCATGTCCGCGTAGGCGCGCAGGACCTGACGGCGACGCGCCTCGAGCTCGCGACTGACTCCGACGACCTCGAAGTAGTTGATCCGCGCCGCGCGCTCGTCGGCAAGCGTGCCGTCGATGAACGCCCGCAGTCCCTGCTCGAGGCGGGCTCGCGGTTGCAGCGGAGCGGCCCGGACGGCGGTCGTGACGCTCTCCAGCACCGTCTCGACGTGACGGCCATAGACGGCGCCCAGCAGCTGCTCGCGGGACTGAAACTGCTCGTAGAAGTAGCGGGGATTGAGCCGGGCCTGCGCGCAGATCGACTCGATCGTCGTGGCGGCGAAGCCGACGGTCCCGAACAGCTCGAGCCCCGCGTCGAGCAGTCGCTCGCGGCGGGCGGCGCGCCGCTGGGCGATCGTCTGGCCACCGTAGACCCGCCGGGGCGGTGCTTCCGATTCGCCGGCGGCCGGCGTGGGTGGCGCCGGGACGGGGGCGGGGGCATCTGGCTTGGCCACTTGACAGATGATCCTAGAGCAGCGATACTTCTGGCAAGAGCGCTTGCCAGAAGTGAAGTGACCCCGAGGAGACCGCGATGTTCGACATGATCCTGTACGCCGCCCCGTTCTTCGTCGCGCTGCTCGCCGTCGAATGGCTGACCTTCCGCCATACCGGTGACGAGGACCACGGCCTGGCGGGCTACGAGACGCGCGACACGGCCACCAGCCTGTCGATGGGGACCGGGAACCTCGTCATCAACGTCGGCTGGAAGCTCGCGGTGGCCGCCATCTACGCCGGCGTCTACGAGCTCACCCCCCTCCGGATCCCCAGCGACGCCTGGTGGGCTTGGGTGCTGCTGTTCTTCGCCGACGACCTCGCCTACTACGGGTTTCATCGCATCAGCCACGAGGTCCGGGTGTTCTGGGCCAGCCACGTCGTGCACCACTCGAGCCGTCACTACAACCTGTCGACGGCATTGCGCCAGACGTGGGTGCCGATGACCGCCTTTCCGTTCTGGCTGCCGCTGGCCCTGGCGGGCTTCAAGCCGTGGATGATCCTGCTGGAGCAGTCGATCAGCCTCACCTATCAGTTCTTCATCCATACCGAGCGCGTGCGCCGGCTCCCCCGGGCGGTCGAGCTGGTTATGAACACGCCCTCGCACCATCGCGCCCACCACGGCTCCAATCACGTCTACCTCGACAAGAACTACGGCGGGATCCTGATCGTCTGGGACCGGCTGTTCGGCACCTTCGAGCCCGAGGTCGAGGCCGTCCGCTACGGGCTGACCAAGAACATCTCCACCCACAATCCGGCGCGGGTCGCGTTCCACGAGTACGCCGCCATCGCCCGGGATGTGCGCCACGCCCGGAGCTGGCGGGAGCGGCTCGGCTACGCCTTCGGCGGCCCCGGTTGGATGCCGCCAGTCGCGGTCGACGGCGCGTCCGCGGGCCCGGCGATTGCGAGCCCCGGCATCGTCCCGAGCAGCCGCTAGCATCGCGCTCGTGACCCCTCTGACCGACCTTCCCCTCCTCGCCACCGGCAAGGTTCGCGAGATCTATGACCTGGACGATCAGCTGCTGATCGTCGCCTCGGACCGGATCTCCACCTACGACGTCGTGCACCCGACACCGATCCCCGACAAGGGCAGCGTGCTCACAGGTATGTCGATGTTCTGGTTTGAGCGCACCGCGGACATCGTGCCCAACCATGTGGTCTCGGTCACCGACGGCGTCCCCGACGAGGTGCGCGGGCGCGGCATGGTGGTGCGCAAGCTGCGGATGCTGAGCGTCGAATGCGTGGTGCGCGGCTACATCACCGGCTCGGGATGGAAGGACTACCAGGCGACGGGGGCGGTGTCTGGCCAGGCGCTGCCCGACGGGCTGCGCGAGTCCGACCGGTTGGCCGAGCCCCTGTTCACTCCGAGCACCAAGGCCGATGTCGGTCACGACGAGGCGATCGACTTCGAAGGCGCAGTTCAGCTGATCGGGGACCGCGGGCTGGCCGAGCGGGTGCGCGACGTCTCGATCGCGCTCTACGAGCACGCCGCCGAACACGCCCGCCAGCACGGGATCATCCTCGCCGACACCAAGTTCGAGCTCGGGCTCGACGCCGACGGCAAGCTGATGATCGGCGATGAGATGTGCACCCCGGACTCCTCGCGCTTCTGGCCCGCCGACCAGTACGAGCCCGGCCGCGGGCAGCCGAGTTTCGACAAGCAATACGTGCGGGACTGGGCATCCTCGACCGGGTGGGACAAGAAGCCCCCGGCGCCGCCGATCCCGGAGGACGTGGTCGCGCGCACGCGCGAGAAGTACATCGAGGCCTACGAGCTCATCACGGGCGAGAGCTTCGACGCCTGGCTGGCCCGGACCGGCGCGGGCTGAGGCGATGCGGGCACGGGTCCTCGTCAAGCCCAAGTCGGGGATCCTCGACCCGCAGGGCCAGGTCGTGGAGCGCGCGCTTCCGGCGCTCGGCTTCACCGGCGTTCGCAACGTCCACGTCGGCCGCCTGATCGAGCTCGACGTCGAGGATCCGGCGCAGCTTCCCGAGATGTGCGAGCGCCTGCTCACCAATCCGCTGATCGAGGACTACGAGATCGTGGCGGCCGACGGGACCGGGGCTGCGCAGACGTGAAGTTCGGCGTGATCCGGTTCCCCGGCTCCTGCGACGAGGTCGACGCCCAGCTCGCCGCCCAGCGAGTCGGTGAGGCGGTGATCCTGTGGCACGGTGATCGCGACCTGCAGGGCGTCGATGCGGTGATCGTGCCCGGCGGCTTCTCCTACGGGGACTACCTCCGCGTAGGGGCGATCGCCCGCTTCGCGCCGGTGATGGAGCAGGTCGCGGAGTTCGCGCGTGGCGGCGGGCTCGTGCTGGGGATCTGCAACGGCTTTCAGGTGCTTTGCGAGGCCGGGCTGCTGCCGGGCGCGCTGCTGCCCAACACCTCGCTGCGCTTCATCTTCCGCCAGGTATCGCTGGAGGTGGCCAACGCCGGCTCGCCGTTCACGCGCGCGTGCGCTGAGGGCGACCGGCTGTCGATCCCGATCAAGCACACGACCGGCCGCTACTACGCGCCCGAGGCGGAGCTGGACAGGCTCGAGGCCGCCGGTCAGGTGCTGCTGCGCTACGCGCCGGGCCAGAACCCCAACGGCTCGCTGCGAGACATCGCCGGGGTCTGCAACGACGCCCGCAACGTGTTCGGGCTGATGCCCCACCCCGAGCACGCGGTCGACCCGCTTACCGGCTCCAGCGACGGCCTGAAGATCTTCGAGTCGATCCGAGCCCAGGTTGCCGACGGCGCCCTCGTCTAGCCCCGGTCGCCACCGCGAGCTCGGCCTCACCGACGCCGAGTACGAGCTGATCGTGACGCTGCTGGGCCGCGAGCCCGGCCCGACCGAGCTGGCGATGCTGTCGTTGATGTGGTCAGAGCACTGCGCCTACAAGCACTCGCGCAAGCTGCTGCGCCGCCTGCCCACCGACGGGCCGCACGTGCTGATGGGCCCAGGCGAGAACGCCGGCGTGGTCGACGTCGGCGGTGGCCTCGGCCTCGCCTTCAAGGTCGAGTCCCACAACCATCCGAGCGCCGTGGAGCCGTTTCAGGGTGCGGCCACCGGCGTCGGCGGAATCCTGCGCGACGTGTTCGCGGTCGGAGCGCGCCCGATCGCGGTGCTGGACTCGCTGCGCTTCGGCGAGCCGGCCGGCTCCGGGCGCTCGCGCTACCTGCTCGACCGCGCCGTCGCCGGCATTGGTCACTACGGGAACTCGATCGGCGTACCCACCGTCGGCGGCGAGATCTACTTCGAGGACAGCTACGAGCAGAACTGCCTGATCAACGCGATGTGCCTGGGGATCGCCCCGCACGAGCGGCTGATCCGAGCCGCCGCCGCCGGACCGGGCAACGTGCTCGTGCTGCTGGGCGCGCTGACCGGGCGCGACGGGATCGGCGGCGCGTCCGTGCTGGCCTCGGCCGAGCTGGGCGACGGGGACGAGGCCAAGCGCCCATCGGTTCAGATCGGCGACCCGTTCGCGGAGAAGAAGCTGCTCGAGTGCTGCCTGGAGCTGCTCGACTCAGAGCTGCTGGTCTCCCTCCAGGATCTCGGCGCGGCAGGGCTGACCTCGTCCGCATCGGAGATGGCCAGCAAAGGCGGACTGGGACTCGACATCGACTGCTCGCGCGTGCCGCTGCGCGAAGCCGGGATGGAACCGTTCGAGATCATGGTCTCCGAATCACAGGAGCGGATGCTGTGCGTGGTCGAGCCGGCCCGCGTGGCCGAGGTCGTGGCCGTGTGCGAGCGCTGGGAGACGCTGGCCACGGCGATCGGGGAGGTCAACGACTCAGGGCGCCTGCGGGTCCTGCACGATGACGGGGTGGCCGCCGATCTGCCGGTGGGGATCCTGGTCGACGACTGCCCGCTCTACGACCTCGAGCCCGCGGAGCCTGACAGCGCGGCGCGCGCCGTGATGTACCCGGCGCCACCGGCGGTGCTGACGGGGTCTGAGTCCTCCGGGCAGACGCTCCTGGCGCTGCTCGGATCGGCCAACATCGCCTCGCGGCGGCCCGTGTTCGAGCAGTACGACCCGGTGGTCCAGTCGCGGACCGTGCGCCGGCCCGAGGAGGCCGACGCCGCCGTCCTGGCGCTGCCGACCGGCGAGGCGATCGCGGTCTCGATCGACGGCAACGGACGCCGGGTCGCGTGCGATCCGCGGGCGGGCGCCGCCGAGGCCGTGTACGAGTGCGCCGCCAACCTGGCCTGCGTCGGGGCCGCTCCGCTCGGCCTCACCAACTGCCTGAACTTCGGCAACCCCGAGAAGCCGCACGTCGCCTGGCAGCTGGTGCAGGCGGTGGAGGGGATCGCCGAGGCCTGCGAGGCGCTCGAGGTCCCGGTGGTCGGCGGCAATGTCTCGCTCTACAACGAGGCCCCCACCGGCCCGATCTTCCCGACACCGGTGATCGGGATGGTCGGGCGGCTGCCCGACCCCGCGCGCGCCGGACGGCTGGGGTTCGCGTCGGAGGGCGACGTGATCGCGCTGGTCGGGGACTTCGCCCCCGCGATGGCCGGGTCGGAGCTGGCCAAGCTCCGGGGGGAGAAAATCGACGGCCCGCTCCCTCTATTGGAGTGGGGGCCCGCGCGCGCCGCCCACGACACCGTGCGGGCGCTGGTCAACTCGGGCGCCGCGGCGAGCGCCCACGACATCGCCGAGGGGGGTCTCGCGGTGGCCCTGGCCGAGTGCTGTGTCGCCGGTCAGATCGGCGCCACGGTCCGCTTGCCGGATGGCATCGAGCCGTTCGCCGAGGCCCCGGGACGGGCGTTCGTCGTCTCCGGGCCAGAGCAGGCCCTCGCCGGCCTGACGGTGATCGGCCGGGTCGGCGGCGACGCGCTGGAGCTCGAAGGTCGCCTGAAGCTCCCAGTTTCCGACCTCGCCGCGGCCCGCGAGCTCGGACTCGCTCATTTCCTGTAAGCCCCGTTGCTAGCCTCTCTGGAGTAGCAGGCGCTCTCGTGTCCCGGTCCGGAACACCGAATGGCTCTCCCTCTCGATCATCGTGACGGTCCCCGCGACGAATGCGGCGTATTCGGGATCTACGCACCCGAACACGACGTAGCCCGGCTCGCGTACTTCGCGCTGTTCGCGCTCCAGCACCGCGGCCAGGAGTCCGCGGGCATCGCCACCGCCGTGCGCGGCGGCAACCTGATGGCGATCCGCGACCAGGGACTGGTCACCCAGGTGTTCAACGAGCACACGCTGCGCTCGCTGCTGGGTGACATGGCGATCGGGCACGTGCGCTACTCCACCACCGGCTCCTCGGAGTGGGAGAACGCCCAGCCCATCGTCCGCGACGACCGCCGCACCCTCGCCCTGGCCCACAACGGCAACCTGATCAACGCCGTCGAGCTGCACGCCGAGCTGCGCGGACGCGAGGTCCCGTTCCGCTCCACCTCTGACTCCGAGATCATCGCCGCGCTGCTGGCCACCCACGACGCTGACCGCATCGAGGATGCGGTCGCGGACGTGCTGCCGCGGCTCAAGGGGGCGTTCTCGACCGTTGTCATGACCGACGAGGCGGTAGTCGCCTTCCGCGACCCCCACGGGCTGCGTCCGCTGTGCCTGGGCGTGATCGACGACCCGGGCGGGGGCCCAGGCGCCCACTGCGTGGCCAGCGAGTCCTGCGCGCTTGACCTGATCGGCGCCCGCTTCCTGCGCGACGTCGCCCCCGGCGAGGTGGTCACGCTGACCGCCAACGGGATCCGCAGCAAGCTCGTGGCCGGCTCCGAGCGCCACGCGATGTGCGTGTTCGAGTACATCTACTTCGCGCGTCCCGACTCGCGCATGGGCGGAACCGCCCTGCAGGTGGCGCGCGGACGCATGGGTGAGATCCTGTGGCGCGAGGCGCCCGTGGACGCCGACGTGGTGATTCCCGTGCCCGACTCCGGCAACCCCGCCGCCCGCGGTCTGGCCCGGGCCGCCGGGCTGCCCCAGGACGACGGCTTCATCAAGAATCGCTACGTGGCCCGAACCTTCATCCAGCCCGGCCAGGAGCTGCGCCGCCTGGGCGTCCGGATGAAGTTCAACCCCGTGCCCGAGGTGGTCGCCGGCAAGCGCCTGGTGGTCGTCGACGACTCGATCGTGCGTGGGACCACCGACCGCCAGATCGTCCAGATGCTGCGCGACGCCGGCGCGGCCGAGGTGCACCTGCGCATCTCCGCACCCCCGATCAAGCACCCCTGCCACTACGGGATCGACATGTCGACGCGCGAGGAGATGATCGCCCACGGCCGCACGGTGGAGGAGGTGTGCGCCGAGCTGGGCGCCGACTCGCTGCACTATCTCTCGCTGGCCGGCGTCTACGAGGCGATCGGCCAGCCGCGCGAGGTCCACTGCGACGCCTGTTTCAGCGGCGACTACCCGCTGGCTGGCAGCGAGGACGCGAACGGCAAGTACGCGCTCGAGGTCGAGCTCCCGCTGGTCCGCGCCTGAGCGCCCCGCCAGACGTCTCCCGGTCTGTATAAACTTGCTCAGTAATGCTGAGCAGTGTGGGGCTCTCCAGTGTTTCGGAACGTCGACTGCGGCTCGAATACCGGCTCCGGGGGCTCATCCTCGCCGCCGGCGGGATCGCCCTGACGGTGGCGGCCGGCGACATCGACCTGTCGCTTCGCGGAGCTGTGGTCTCGCTCGCCCTGCTGCTGTGGTTTGGCCCGGGCTCGTACTTCGTCGGCTACCGGCGCGCCGCGCGCGCGTCGGTCGCCCGCGCGGCCCTACGGCCCGTGGCGGCGCTGGAGCCGGTCCGTGCCACCTCGGCGCGGGCTGTGGTGATGACGCTCCCGCTGCTCGTCGTCGTCGTGGTGGCCGCCGCCCTCACCGGTCGCGCGTGGGTCGGGGCGGCGATCACCCTCGGGACCGCCGCCGCCTCGCTGCTGACGAGCCGTTACCTGCAACGCTGGACTTGACCCGGCGACCGGTCTGAGCGAGCGCCGGCCGGGACCACCAGCGCGGTGCGGGTGCCGTAGCCCCCCGCGAACGGCGAACGGCGAACGGTGGGCGAGGAAGGGGGCTTTTCAGCCGCGAAGTCGGAGTGATGGAGGGAAGGGGTGGCTACGAGCCCCGACGTGGGGGGTGAGGGAGGGAAGGGTGGCTACGCGCCCCGACGTGGGGTGAGGGAGATTTGTTGCGGATACCGCAACCAACTTGCCGCACGTCCCGGAAGGACCCTCCTCCTCATACGCCATATGGGCGTATTCGCGACGGAAGCCTGGCGCTCAGCCGCTCTACGTGCGAGAAGTTGGACGCCTCGCGACCAAGATCGCGCACGAAACCGTCGGGTTGCGGACCCTTGCGAGGGTCGCAGTTGGGAGGCGTGGCGGGGCGCTCCTGCGCGGTCGGTTGACCGCCGGTCCCGGCGCTATGGTCGGCCGTCCCATGGACGCGCGTGAGGCACTGCACCGGCTGTTCGGCTTCGAGGACTGCCGCCCCGGTCAGGCCGAGGCGGTCGGCGCGGCATTTGCAGACCGCGACGCGCTGGTGGTGATGCCGGCCGGCGCCGGCAAATCGCTCTGCTACCAGCTGCCGGCGCTGATGCGTGAGGACCTGATGATCGTCGTCTCAGCCGGGTGGACGAGCTGCTCCAGGACGGGCGGCTGCACTCGACCGGGGGTCGCTTCCCCAAGCTCCGCGCCGCATGAAGCTGCGGACCGCATGAATCTGCGTGCCGCATGAACGTCGGGGTGCTCGCCTCCGGCGCCGGCACCAACCTGCAGGCGCTGCTCGACCGTGTTCACGATCGTGACGGCGTGCGGTTGGTGGCGGTGGCCTCCGACAAGCCCGGCGCGCCGGCGCTCGACCGGGCGAGCCGGGCGGGGATCGATACGCAGACGTTCGCGCGCGAGGACTACGCGACGCGCGAGGACAGAGACCGGGCGATGGCCGGGTGGTTGGGTGAGCGCGGAGTCGAGCTGGTGGTGCTGGCGGGCTACATGCAGCTGCTCGGCGAGGCCTTCCTGGGGGCCTTCCCTGGGCGGGTGATCAACGTCCATCCGGCGCTGCTGCCGGCATTTCCGGGCCTGGGGGCAATCGAGCAGGCGCTCGAATACGGCGTCAAGGTGTTCGGCGTGACGGTCCATTTCGTCGACGGGGGTGTCGACAGCGGCCCGGTCATCCTCCAGCGCGCCGTGGAGCTTCCGGGGGCCCAGAGCGCGCAGGACGTACACCAGCGGCTGCGGCCGATCGAGCACGAGCTGCTGCCCGAGGCGGTGTCGCTGATCGCCCGCGGTGCCGTGCGTGTTGACCCCGGCAACCCGCGTCGTGTGGTCATCGATCGGTAGAGTCGAGGCCATGGACGGCACTGCCGAGCCTGCGGGCGCGATGGCCCCGGTAGCCGCCGACACCCAGGTGTCGAGGGCGCTGCTGTCGGTGTCTGACAAGACGGGGATCGTCGAGTTCGCGCGCGGCCTGGCCGACCTCGGGATCGAGATCGTCTCCACCGGGGGCACGGCGCGCCAGCTCACCGAGGCGGGGATCCCGGTGCGCTCGATCTCTGACCTGACCGGCTTCCCGGAGATCATGGACGGGCGCGTCAAGACGCTTCATCCCAAGCTCTATGCGGGCCTGCTGGCGGTGCGCGACAACCCCGAGCACGCCGAGGCCGCCCGCGAGCACGACGTCGAGTACGTCGACTTGGTGTGCGTGAACCTGTACCCGTTCGAGCGGACCGCCGCGATGCGCGGGGTCAGCGACGCTGACGTGGTCGAGAACATCGACATCGGCGGCCCGACGATGATCCGTGCCGCCGCCAAGAACCATTCGTTCGCGGCGTCGGTGGTCAGCCCGGCCAGCTACGACGCCGTGCTCGACGAGCTGCGCGAGTCCGACCGGCGCCTGTCCCCGGCCACGCGGGAGAGTCTGGCAGCGGAGGCATTCGCCTACACCGCCCGCTACGACACGGCGATCGCCCGCTGGTTTCAGGAGAAGCGCGAGGACTTCCCGCCGCTGTTCGTGCGTGCGTTCGAGAAGGTGCTGGAGCTGCCCTACGGTGAGAACCCGCACCAGCGGGCCGCCTACTACGAGCAGGTCGGGGCCCGCACGCACGTGCTGTCGATGGTCTCCCAGCTCGGAGGCAAGCCGATCTCGTTCAACAACCTGCTCGACCTCGACGCCGGACGCCTGCTGCTGTCGGAGTTCCAGATCCCCGCGTGCGTGATCATCAAGCACAACAACCCGTGTGGCGTGGCCGTCGGCTCGACGGCGCTGGAGGCCTACCAAAGGGCGTTCGCGTGTGATCCGATGTCGGCGTTCGGCGGGATCGTCTGCCTGAACCGCGCCGTGGACGCCGAGCTGGCCCGTGCCCTGTCCGACCAGTTCATCGAGGTCCTGTTCGCCCGCGGATACGAGGAGGAGGCGCTCGAGGTGCTGGCCGAGAAGCCGAACACCCGGATCCTCGACGATCGAGAGCGGCGCAGCCCCAACATGATCGAGCCCCACGTTCGCCAGGTGGTCGGGGGGCTGCTGGTCCAGGACCGCGACTTCGACATTGAGGACCGCGGCGAGATGCAGGTGGTGTCCGAGCGCCGGCCGACCGAGGCCGAGTGGCAGGAGCTGTCGTTCGCGTGGAAGGTGTGCAAGCACGTGAAGTCAAACGCGATCGTGATCTCGCGTGACCTGGCGACGATCGGGATCGGCGCCGGTCAGATGAGCCGCGTCGACGCCGTCCGGATGGCGATCGAGAAGGCGCGCGACGGCGTCGTCGGCGGGGTCTTGGCCTCGGACGCCTACTTCCCCTTCTCCGACGGCCCCGAGCTCGCGCTCGAGGCCGGCGTGACCGCGATCATCCAGCCCGGCGGCTCGGTCCGCGACCACCTGACCGTCGAGGCCGTCGACAAGGCGGGCGCCGCGATGGTGTTCACCAGCCGCCGGCACTTCCGCCATTGACCGAGCACCCGCTCGGCCGGACATCGCCGCCCGCTCGCCTGGCCGGCGATCCCCCGTCTCCATATGAGGGGCGGTACGGGTTCAGCCGCAGCGTCCGGGCCGGGGGGTTCGTGCTGATCGGCGGCACGACGTCGGTCGATCCCAACGGGGCCGTGATCGGGGAGACGCCGTACGAGCAGACCGTCGAGATCCTGCGCAAGATCGAGCACGAGCTGGCACGGGCGGGGGCCGCTCCGGCTGACGTGGTCCAGAGCCGCGTGTACGTGACCGACATCTCGCGCGCCGACGAGGTTGGCCGCGCCCACGGCGATGTCTACGGCGAAACGAAGCCGCTGATGACGATGGTCGAGGTCTCGGCGCTGATCGACCCGCGGATGCTGGTCGAGATCGAGACCGTCGCGCTGGCCGACTGATATCCGCCCCCGCGATCGTGGCGGAGAGTCCCCAGCCGCTCCTCAGTTGCGTGATGCCGACCGGCGGCCGCGCGGACTTCGCTGTACATGCGGCGTCGCTCTTTCAGCGCCAGGACTATGAGAATCGCGAGCTGGTCATCCTTGACGACGGGGACGACGGGCTGGAGGGCCGGCTGCCCGCCGATCCGCGGATCAGGTACCAGCGCACGGAAAATGGCCAAAGCATCGGCATGAAGCGCAACCAGGCGTGCGCGTTGGCCAGGGGCGAGTTCGTCATCCAGTGGGATGACGACGACTGGTATGGCCATAGCCGCTGTTCGGCCCAGCTCGAACCGCTGCTGCCGGGGCGGGCAGAGATCACGGCGCTCCGAACCCCGCTCTGCTACGAGCTCGAGCGCCAGCGCTTCTGGACGATCAGCGACGAGCTTCACCGGCGGCTGTTCGTCGAGGATGTCCACGGCGGCACGCTCGCGTTCACGCGTCGGGTGTGGGAGAGCCTGGCGCAGTACCCGAACGCATCGCTTGCTGAGGACGCAGCCTTCCTGAGCCAGGCGATGGGTCGCGGCGCCCGCTTGGAGCGCATCGCTGGAGAGGGGCACTTCATCTACGTCCGGCACAGAACCAATGCGTGGCAATTTGCCTGCGGCACGTTCCTCGATCCTCGCGGCTGGCAACGCGCCGTGCCACCTCCCCTTGGCGCGAAGGACCGTCGCTTCTACGCGCGCTGCCGGGGAGTGTGATGGCGGGACATCGTCAGCCGCCGGCCAGCTCGATCAAGCGCACACTGCGCGCCGAAGCCACGTCGCCCGTGTCCGCGGGCTCCCCGACTCCGCCGGCGCCTGACCGCGCGCGCCGCGCTCGCCGGGTGCGCGATCATGGAGAGGCACGCCGCTGTAGCTCAGCTGGTAGAGCAGCGGACTTTTAATCCGAAGGTCGTGGGTTCGAGCCCCACCGGCGGCACTAGGAAGCAGCTGGTAACCGGTAGTTTCTGGCTCTGATTCGCAGGGTCGGTCACAGAATTTTGTCCCAAGCTTGGCGCGAGAGTCGGGGCCGAGGTGCTCGTGAGCGTCTCGCCGGGGGTTCCGGCCGGCTCCGTCTTCCGTCGTGAGGGCACCCGTCGCCCTGTCTGGTACGCGCGGTACCGGTTCGCCGACGGATCACAGGTTCAGACGCGGATCGGGCCGGCGTGGACGGACCGGGGCCGGCCTGCGCACGGCTACTTCACGACGCGCACGGCTGAGGCGTGGTTGCGCGAGCGGCTGCACGAAGCCAGCCACGCGCCGGCGCAGGGCGCCGCGCGGAGCGGCATCACATTTGCTGACGCGGCGGCCGAGTGGCTGCGCTTCATCGAGGAGGACCGCGAGCGCAAGCCATCGACGCTGGTCGACTACCGCTCAGCGCTGGAGGCTCACCTGCTGCTGGCGTTCGGGGAGCAGCCGCTCGAGCAGATCACGGCCGAGCGGAGCGATGCCTGGCGCCGCTCGCTGATCGGTCTGACGAACCGCTCGAAGAACAAGCTGCTGATCCAGCTGCACGGCATCTTCCGCCGCGCGCAAATGGTGTGGGTGATACCCGTCAACCCGCTCGCGCGAGTCGCGAAGCATCCGATACGACCGTCAGGTGACATCCAGGTGTCTCGCCCGAGGAGGTCTGGGCTCTGGTCCACGCCGCCGCGAATGAGGTGGCCGGCGCCATCTACCTGACCGCGGCGTTCACCGGCCTGCGGATGGGGGAGCTGCTGGCGTTGCGCTGGCGCGACGTCGACTTCGCCGGCTCCACGATCCGAGTTCGAGCGTCGTGGGCCGGCAGGGCGCTCACGACCCCGAAGTCCGGAAAGGTCCGTTCGGTGCCATTCGCGCCCGACGTGGCGAGCGCGCTCGCGCAGCTCGGCCGCCGCGAGAATTGGACCGGCGAGGACGACCTGGTGTTCGCCAGTGAGGTCGGCACCTACCTCGACGGCTCCGCCCTGCGCCGTCGTTACAAGGCCGCGCTCGAGCGGGGCGCCCTGCGTTCCCTGCGCTTCCACGATCTGCGCCGCACCTTCGGCACGCGGATGATCGCCAAGGCGGACATCCGTCGCGTCCAGGAGTGGATGGGCCACGCTGATATCCAGACGACGATGCGCTATCTGCACTACGCGCCGCACGCGGAGAACGCACGCCTGGTCGCGGAGGCGTTCGCGGTCGAGCCGGCACCGGATCCGGCGGGACGTCTTGGGACGTCTGGGGACGTCTCGCGGGACGTCCCGAAACGTCCTTGAGACGTCCCGGCGTTCTGTGCGTGCTGTTCTCATGTCGAGGATCCCCACATCAGCGCCGGGGCCCCACTCGCGGTTCTGCTCTGCCGTGCTCCGGGCCACGATCCTGCTGCGACGGCTCGCTACTGGGACCTCGGCACACGAGCGGCTTGCGCCAGCCCGGGACGTCCCGGGACGTCTTGGGGTCAGCACCCCGGTGCGTATAGTGTGATCCTGCTTGTGGGACGTCTTGGAGCAGGACGTCCTAGGAGTCCGGCCGACTACCGCTGGGACGAGCGAGCTCGGCGAGCTGTGTCGAGGGCTTGGGACAGTCGAGCGCGGGACGGTCAGCAGCAGCGGTCTATCGAGCACGGCGACGGCGTGAGGACAGTGCTCGGCGCGCCTCGGGGAGTGGACGTGGCCGCGCGCCGGAATCTTCACCGAGCAGGGATGCTCGGTCCTCGCCTCCAAATCCGCGCGCGTCACCGTTCCTTCTGTTCGTTCGCGGCATCGGTCTCTTGTCGTGTCGGCACCGTTGCCGCGTGCGTCGAGACCAGCCGAGCACGGAAGCTCGGCACCATGTCCGCGCGCGACCGAGCGCTGAGCACCACCAGCCACTCCCCGCCCCCTCATGGCCATCCCCTTCTCGTGTCCTGGCTCGTTCTTAGCCTCAGCGGGGCTGGGCGCCCGGTAGACCTGCTAATCGTAAGCGGGGCTCAGGTCGCGACCGGCAGATCCCGGCCGGTACCTATGCAGTTGGTTCTCGACGCTGTCGGCGCGCCGGTGCAGGCCGTTGGACCAGGAGGGCTCGCGGTTGCGCGTAGCGGCGGCGGGGTGCGTGGCGAACGACAGCAACGAGGAGGGGGCGGGAATGGGCCGCTGCGGGGCTCGCGCGCAGGAGACCGCTGCGCTCTCACGCTGATCTCGCTGGCGCTCGATCAGGTTGACGCGACGCACGTGCCCGATCGGCACCGTGGAAGCAAGCGTCACACCTGAGCCGAGCCCAACCAGCCCGGACGAGCACATCGCGGCCATGGGCATCGCGCCGGCCATCGCCAAGCGGCGATCCCGTTCGCGGACAACGCAATCGGCCAACGTTGTCGCACCGCGTGATGCCCTCGTCACCGAATCGATCGCGTGAGGCACCTCCATGGCCGAGGGAAGCGATCGGGCGGGACTTCGTACTGCGGCGGAGATGGGCGAAGACAGCCCCCACGCTGCGGTCGTCGCGACGACAGCGCGCAAGGGCCGACACCGTGGCGAGACCAACATCTGTCCCGCCACCGCTCGATCTTTCTTGTTTGTTCTGCTAGCGGCTCTTACGGAGCCACGCCAGGCGCCAACGCGGGTGTTTGCCGCGCTCGGGGTGCATCGCCCGCTGGAGATCGCGGACGTGGGCATTGATGGTGATGCGTGCTGTCGCGGGATGCACTTTCTTGGACCTCCGGGTTCGTGCTCTGCATTGCGACGATAGCGTCCACATCTCGTTCAATTAGAGACGATTCCGTAGTTTGGGGATCGATAGAATCGATCACTCGGCGATCCACTCCGCGGCGCAGCAATCGCCGGCGCTAGGTGCGCGCGGAATCGTCGCAATGCAGGCGCCAGAGTAGGTCCGGCTCGGGACCAAAAGCGAGCGTCCGGCAGCGGCCGTTGACACGCCCTGCGTTCCGCGCAAGGGGGACTCCACCTGGATTGGTGCCGGGTCCCGCGGCAAGCAGAAAGCGGACCAGTGGACTCGCCGCGTAACCCTGTTGAAGGGCGCGTGCACCTCCGCCCAGCCGGACTCTTCCGCACCGGCGTGGCGGAGCGGGCGCCGGTCGCCTGTAAGGACCCCGGACGGCTACGTGGCGGCGGTGCGACGCGGGGTAACGAGTCCGGTCTCATAGGCAACGACTACGGCCTGAACGCGGTCGCGCACGCCGAGCTTCAGGAGGATCCGGGTGACATGGGTCTTGATCGTGGTCTCGCTGACAACTAGCTCGCCGGCGATCTCGCTGTTGCTCATTCCGGTTGCAATGAGCCGGAACACCTCGAGCTCGCGGGGGGTGAGCTCGTCAAGGCCTGGCGGTGTCGTGAGCGGATTTCGCGTTGCGGCGAATTCGGCGATCAACCGGCGGGTGATGCTGGGCGCGAGTAATGCGTCGCCTTGGCCGACGGTGCGGATCCCCGCGGTGAGCTGCTCAGCCGGTGCGTCTTTCAGCAGAAACCCGCTTGCGCCCGCTCGCAGCGCCTCGTACACATACTCGTCGAGATCAAACGTGGTCAAGATCAGCACGCTCGGTGGCGGGTCGTGGCCTTGGGCCAGGATTCGTCGCGTCGCTTCGATGCCGTCCAAGTCGGGCATGCGGATGTCCATCAGGACGACGTCGGGGCGAAGCTCGCGAGTTAGGTCGACCGCCTCGGAACCGGTGTTGGCCTCGCCCATGACCTCGATATCGGGCTCCGCCGACAGGATCATTTTGAATCCCGCGCGGATCAGTTGCTGGTCGTCGGCGATCACCACGCGTATGGTCACGCGAGCACTCCTTGGAGTCCACGAGGGAGGCGCGCGGTCAAGCGCGCGCCGTCGGCGTCGTGCGGCTCCGAGCTGAGCTCCCCGCCGCACAACAGCACGCGCTGACGCATCCCATCTGTTGGCCAGTCACGGGCGCCTCGGTCCGTCGTGGTGAGCTGCAGCTCCAAGTCTTCATCTTCGAAGCGTAATCCGATGGCCACGGCTGTCCCCGGATGGGGACAAATGGTGGCCAGCGCCTCCTCGAGGATTCGGTAGACCCCCAGGTCGACGCCGGCAGACAACGTTCCCGGCTGGCCGGCGATAGTCAGTTCGACGTGCTGACCCTCTTCTCGTGCGCGCTCGATCAGCCGGTAGATCTGGTCGACCCCCGGTTGTGGCTCGAGGAGCTCGCCGGCATGGTCGCGCTGACGCAGAACGCCCAGGATCCGGCGCATCTCGCCCAGCGCCTGACGGCCGACGTCCTCGATGGCCTGCAGAGCGGCATCCGCGGTCGCCGGCTCCCGGTCGAGCCGTCCCCGCGCCGCTTCGGCCTGGACGACCATCGCTGCGACGCAGCGCGCCACGACCGCGTGCAGGTCTCGCGCGATCCGCGAGCGTTCACCGGCCACCGCCAGCCGCGCGCGGTCGTCCCGCTCGGCCGCCAGCAGAGAGGTCCTCCGCTCGAGCGTCTCGTCGATTGCGCGTCGCGCGCGGATCGCGCGGCCTGTAGCCCAGGCGGCGCCGATCGTGAACAGCGCCGGCGCATAGTTGGCCGCACCTAAGTGCCGAATCAAGAGCTCGCCGATGGCCGAGGCCAATACCACGATCGCGAGTCCGAGCTGCGCGCGACGCCGATCTTCCCAGGCAGCGACCGCATACGCCGGCAACAATCCGACGTACAGGGCGGTCAACGGCGAGGATCCCGGCGCGAGGTTGCTGCTGAGCGGGAACACCAGCGCTACCACAGCGATTAGGAACCACAGCGGCCGCCTGCGGCGCCAGATACAGGCGAGCGCCATCGCTGCCAACACAAGCACGTCCCGCACTCGGACTGCGCCGCCCTCGCTGCCGGTGAGCGCCGTCGCCTCGAGCGCGACGAGGAAGCCACCCGCGAAGAGCGGGTCGAGCCATCGCCAAGCGACCGATTTGCTGACCGCGACGCTTAGTGCACCGTGATCGGACGGGGGGAGCTCCCGCGGGCCGGACACGGCGCCGTCGAGTGGAATCCGAGCCTTCACCTCGAACCCTCCACTCGCGCGTGGCGCGGCGCGCAGGTCGCCTCCATAGAGCCGGACGCGCTCGCTCATTCCGATCAGACCATGTCCAGCACCGTCCCGACGGTGACGTCGTGGCCCCTGTCCGCTGTCTGTGATTTCGAGTATCAGATCGCGGGCACCGAAGACCACGTGCACGCGTCCCTGTGCGGGCCCGGCATGCTTGATCGCATTGGTCAGCGACTCCTGAACGATCCGGTACGCCACCAGATCAAGCCCTGGGGATACCGAGCGTCCAGGACCCTCGACGGACAGCTCCACCGGCAGTCCTGCCGCCCGTGCCCGATCGACCAGCATGCCGAGCTGCGCGAGCCCTGGCGAAGCGCCAGCTGGCTCGTCGTCCCCTCGGTACAACACACCCACGATTCGACGCAGCTCCACGAGCGCCTCGCGCCCAGCGCTCTCCACGATCTTCAAGGCTTCGCGGGCAGCTTCGAGATCCGAGGCCGCGACCCGCCGCGCACCCGACGTCTGGACGACCATCACACTCATGCAGTGAGCGACCACGTCGTGAAGCTCGCGCGCCATCCGACTGCGCTCCTCATCCGTCGCCCGCCGGGCACGCAGTATCTGCTCGCCTTGCAGCCGCTCGGCAGTGAGCTTCAGCTCGTCCCCAGCCGCGGCGCGGACGGCGAGCGTGCAGCCGACCGCAAACGGCAGTCCGCCGCACAGCACCCAGAAGAACGAGTTGCCCGCCGCTCCGCCCGGCTCGCTGTATCCGGCGGCAACTGACGACCCTAGCCAAAAGACGGCCGCGAGGACCGTCATCAGCGCGGGCCGGGCTCGAGCACCCCGGCCGAGCAGATACAGACACGCGGCAATCGCCGCCGCCTCGAACGCGCCATCGCCCGCATACCCGCTCGCACGCTCGAAAACGACCAGCCCAGCCGCTGCCACCACGGTCGCGAGCACGGCACTACGACGGCGCAGCGCGACGCTGCCCGTCAGCGCCGCACAAGAGAGAACCGAAACGGCCCCCAGCCTGCGACCGGACAACGCACCAGCGTCCACGAGCGCCCCGATGGTCAACAGCACCACCAGAACGCAATCGACGAGGACGAGATCGATGGACCTGTCCCTTGTGATCGACGTGCTCTCGGTAGCCACAAACGCAAGCTAGCGCCCGCCGGAGCGCAACGCATCGTCCGGAGGTCCGATCCGCGTCCCACTCAGGGAGGACCCGCAAGATCGTCGCGAGGTCCACAAAAGTCCGACTTTGGCCCGACGACAGCAGCGGCGGGCACGGCCATCCTTGACTGGCCGGTGAGCGGGCGCCATCAAACGCCACAGACACCGGCACCGAGTAAACCACCACCGCGGGCCGGCAGACCGGCCACGAAAGGCGACAACCATGCGCAACACCATCATTACCGCAACCGCCGCAGCCGCAATCCTGGCCATCACCGCCGACGCAACAGCATCAACACCACCAAGATCCGAGACGTTCTCGTTCATGGACGCCTCGAGTACTTCGGAGGTGTTCGGTGTGATCGCGACAGGTGACT
This sequence comes from uncultured Solirubrobacterales bacterium, assembly GCA_963799995.1. Classification (GTDB taxonomy): domain Bacteria; phylum Actinomycetota; class Thermoleophilia; order Solirubrobacterales; family Solirubrobacteraceae; genus Palsa-465. Next base: position 664,401 of record CAWCZI010000007.1, read on the forward strand.
TCACCGATGCCGGCACGATCCTCATCAACGGACCTGGAAAACATCCGGCGACGATGCGGCTCTCTCACGGCACGATCAAGGCCAAGGCGCGCTTTACCAAAGCCCCACGCGTCGACGTCAACCCAAAGACGTGCTTCGTCACCGAAAGCTCGGCCGGCACGCTCAAGTTGCTGGGCGGAACCAGCGCATACAAAGGAATAACGGGCTCCGGAACGTTCACCCAGTCCACCATCGAAATTGTCCCGACCCTGCACGGCAAGTGCTCGTTCTCAAGCGGACCCTTCGTCGGCTCGCAGCAGACGATCAGCGCGCAGGTGGACGTATTCCTGCCCTGAGATGGACACCAACCCGTATCGCATGAGAAAGGCTGTGACATGCAAACCCCCAAACCGAAGCGACGCAGCTCAGCAAGCCTTCAACAGCTCATGGTTTCTCATCGGAACCTCGTCGTACTCCTCGTGGTCGACGTCGCGTTGTTTGCGATCGCCGAGCTGACCTACAAGAACGCGAAACATCCGGGCACCGTGAGCAACATCGCCTGGTACGCGTTCCTGATCGGCGCCGCATCGCTCGTCCTCCTCGCGATCCGCGCGATCATCCCTCGATCGAGACGGCCCGCACGCTGACCCGATCCCAGTGACAACGTTCCGCCTCGGGTTCACCATCGAGGCCCGGCCGGAGGACGAAAGCAGGGCCCGACCAGCCGAACGGTCCGTGCCCCCGATCCTCGCCAATCTCGAGACTGCGTGAGCCGGCGCGCGCTTATGCATCGCGCGATTCTGACCGTCGGGCCCTGGGCCCTGGATTCGCGATCAGCAAACCCGCCTTCGCCCGACGCGCGAGAGGGCGACTATCGTGCTGGGAACGATGCGCGCGACTGTGCATGCGCGGACCGTGTCGTTGCTCGTGGTCTTGGCGTTGGTTGCCGGCTGCGGTGGTCACGTCGTGTCGCGACCTGCGGACCTGCCGCGCGGGGCATCCTCCCGGCTGGTGGTCGCGCGACGTGCCGTGGCCGTCCTCGCCGCCCAGCTGAGCCGCGCCCAGGCGACGATCGACGCGCCGGACAGTTCGGGGGCGGCGGTCACGCACGCCGGCGAGCTTGAGCAGGTCGCCGTGCTGCGCCTCGCGCACGCACCGCCGGCGCGGCGGCGGGCGGTGCTGGCCGCACTGCCAAGGCCGGTCGCATCGGAGATCGGTGCTGATCTGCGGGCCGCGTCTGACTTACGAACGATTACTGCGCCGCTGCGGCACCTGCCGCCGTGGCGGATCATCAACCCGCCACCGCCCATGACGCTGCGCGACCTGTTCGTCGCCGCGTCGCGTCGTTACAAGGTGTCGTGGCAGACGCTGGCAGCGATCGAGTTCGTCGAGACCCGGTTCGGGCGGGTGCTGGGGCCGAGCCCGGCCGGCGCGCAGGGACCGATGCAGTTCGAACCCGCGACGTGGGCCGAGTACGGGCACGGCTCGATCGATAACCCACAGGCGGCGATCCCCGCCGCGGCGCGGTTCCTGCACGCGAACGGCGCCACACGTGATCTCCCCGACGCGCTGCGCCACTACAACGACAGCGTCGCCTATGTGCAGGCAGTGCAGACGTACACGGCGGTGATGCGCCGCGACCCCCGCGCCTTTCTGGGTCTGTACGCATGGCAGGTACTGGTCGCCGGCCCGCACGGGAGAGCGCTGATCCTGCCTGTGGGCTTCCCGCGCGTGCGACCACGCTCGCTGTCAACCCGCCTCTGATCTCCGCTCGTCGCGGTCGATCTGCACCCGGCGTCTCGCGTTGCCGAGTGCGTGCACGCCCTTTGTCGCACCGCGGCAGCCGCGCTTCCGGCGCGCGGCACGCTGCTGGCGGCTCGGCAGGACAGGCCCGGCGTGGCTGGGTTTGTCCGAACTCAGCAACGGTTGTGGGTGACGTCGGCCTGCGCATCCTGGCTGCTTAGCATGGGTAGCAGTAGTCCACGCTGGCAGGGACACCGCCGCTACGAGCCGTCGGGCTAGTGGCGGTCGTTTGGCCGCTGGCGAAGGACCAACGCGAGGTGGGCCGGGCGCCCGCGGACTCGTTCGATCCAGGCCACCTGGTCAGGTAGGGCCGATAGCGACGCCTCCAACTGCGTACCTGACCGGTAAGCGGCTAGACGGGCTTGCGTCTTGCCTTCGAGCGACTCGAGGCGAAGCGTCGGCCAACCTCCCAGCGCTGCCTGCAGCTCTCCGAGATGTGCGTCAAGGACGGTCAGCCGACGTGCGTTGACCGCTGCGTCCTCCGCCTCAAGGAGAAGCTCGACCCGAGGCCCTTCGCGTGAGAAGTTGCACTTGATTCGCGCGCGCGGCAACGGCGAGAACAACCGAAGGTCGTTTCGGTTCGCGCGTCCGGGACCCCACTCCGGATGCTCCGCTTGCAGCTGTTCCACGAGCGGCGCCCAGAACCGCGCATACGCGTGCCGGCCGTGGCGACTCCTCGGACCGTCACCGGCAACGGGACGTCCCGGACGCTTCGGCGCCGAATCCTCCGGAGGCGATGACTCGGCCGATCGGAACTCGCTCACCGGGAGCCCGGCCATGCGGTAGCGCACCCACGGATCCACCTCGTAGTCCGTCCACTCTCGAGGCGACCGCGACCGCGACGGCAGCATCCGGTCCTCGCTGCTGGTGATAACGGCGGCGATTAGGCGGGTCGACAGCACCTCGATAACCGCAGCGGGGGTCGAAGCGAGCGGATCGTCCACCAGGTCAGCGATCAAGCACTCGCGCGGGTAGATGTGTTCGATCACCAAACCCCATCCTCCCTGCGGGCGGCGTCGACCGTGCGCGAGCCACCTGTCGCGCGCCGGCGGCGACCACGGATAGCTCAACGGATACTTGCTCCCGACCAGCGGCCTCGGAAGGCGGGGCTGCTCCCAGAGAAACCAGACCGCCTCCCGCAACACCCGCGCCGCACCGCTACGTTGACCGCCACGAGCCACGAGCGTCCGAAACTCCTCGACAACGGACAAGAGTGCGCCCGCATCATCGCGATCCCGCTCTACGCCTAGCGTCAACGGCCGCCCGACTTCCGGATCGCCCATGGCGAGACGCTAAATCACGTGCTCACCCGGCGCAAGCGGACCACCGCCGCGCACTCGTCCGGATCGAGTAGCCCGGTCAAGCTCCCTAGCGGACCACCGCTGTTCCTAATCGTCCGAAGAGACAGTCCGACGTTCGTAGGGCCAGGTTCAGCTCGGATGGCCAAGCGTTAGCCGAGCAGTCGCGACTTGGCTGCTGCAAACTCAGCATCGGTTAGCGAGCCCATCGCATGCAACTCGGCGAGGTCCGTGAGGCCCTTGACAAGGGTCTCCGGAGGGTCGGTGGAGACCGGTACAGCTTCCGGCGCCGCCGTCTCCCGCCCGCCGAAAATCTTCGCCAGCACGCGTTCGATAGCTCCCATGAGACGGCGCGGCTTTGGAACTTCGCCGTAAAACAGTACGTAATACTCAGAGGTGAAGATGAGGTCGATCACTCCGTTGACGGTGAACGCCACGAATACCGCTGTAACCCTGACTGCTTCCGAATCGTGGCGTAAGCCGAACCACAGGCCAACGGCAATTATGGAAAACAGTGCGTTGTTTAGGCCCCAAAACCACCCAGGCATCGGGTCCTGGCGGTCGGTCATGGCAATCAGCCAGATCGCATTGAGCGCGAGCAGGCCACCGAAGAAGACGACCAAGCGGGTCTCCAGCTGCGATAGGTGCATCAGCCCGGCATGGATCTCGTGCCGGGATTGCATCTGGGTGCGCGGATCCTTGCTTGGAGAAGGCAGTGTCAGATGATAGGTTTCAAGGTCATCGAAAATCTGGCAGACCGTGAAGTAGAGCATCGCATGGATCATCGTCACTGGAAAGTGAAATCCCATGAGCCGCGTGAACCGACTCGTGAGCTTTTCGGGCTTTGTGACAACGGCGTATGCCGACAGACTGCGCGGGACCCACGAAAACCGCACGGTGATGAGGAAGAGCGATACGCCTGCTATGAGAAGCACGTGCGGCTTCGCCGCGAGGCCGGTGGTGTGCACAAACACCCTGGTGTAGCCGCCACTGAGCGCCTGCTTGATCCCGAGCGCCATTACAACCGTATAAGCCCAGCTTGCAACAGCAAGACCAGACGTTAGGTGCTCGCGTGCGACCTGTTTGACAACCCGAGCGGAGCCCGCTGCAGGGTCCTTTGAGCGGCTGGTCGAGACTTCTTCTGGCGGCGTTGCCGTCATGTCACATTCTGAGTGTGGGCAGAGGCCGGCTCGGCTGTTCCGTCCAGAACGTCCGTCGGTTTGGGGTTAGCTACAAACGAAGCTGCGCGCCGCACCCGAGAGCGGCAGAGTAGTTTACGGGACGACTCACTCGTCCTCGGGGCGGTGGTGCAGACACCCAGCGCCTAGGGCCTGCGCCCGGAACATCTCGACGAGGCGATTGCGCTGCACCGCTACTCGTCCCGGGAGGTAGTAGCCGGGTCGATAGCGTCATCAAATTATCAAAACGTCCGTGCTCGGGGACGAGCGGACCTACCCGCCCGCGACGACTCCGCTGCCCCTTTCCATGCGGAGGGGCAGCTACTGGAGGCCAGGACGGGCGCGGGACGTGACCGCTATCGGACACGATGGGTCACGCGATCGCGGTCCGGTCCCGTAGCTGCTTCGCACAACAGGAGAAAGGCTCCGAGGGCGGCGGGCCGTTGGTGCGCCGACCACGGCCCGCCGTCCGCTTCGACTACGGCCGCAGACCGGCGCTCGCCGGGATCACCGGCGGTCGGCGGTGGTGGACCGTGTCGACGATCTCTCGTGTATCGATCCCTTGGAGATAGATCGACGTAATCCCGAGGTGGGCATGCCCGAGCTGCCTCTGAATAATCGGTAGCGGGATCCCTTCGTGCGCCATCTCGATCGCGTGGGCGTGCCGTAGCTGGTGTGGTGCGAACCGCCGCCGGACACCAGCCTGGGCTGCGAGCCGGCGAAGCTCGCCACGGGCGGCGGTCGCTGACCATCCCCGGCCGCGTGTCGGTCCCGCGAGGATGCAGAACAGCGGACCGAACGGCAGCTGAATACGGTGCTCGGTCCAGCGGGCGACGGTGGTCCCACGCCCAGTCGTCCATCCCGACCGTCCTGCTCTTCCCGCCCATTCCCTGACGCGGACCAGCACCGATCCGGTCTTCGCATCCAGATCGGACTCCGTGAGTGCGAGCGCTTCGCTGATTCGCAGCCCGGCGCGCCACAGGATCGCGATCAGCGCCCGAGTCCTATCCGCATAGAGGCCGGCGCCGGCTTGGCGCATAACGAGGATGATCTCCTCGACGGTTGGCGGATCGGCCGGGTAGCGCTGTCCCTTGTTCGGCGGGGCGCAGCCCGCCCAATGCCCTGGCGTCGCTGCTGGCGATCGCGTACGACCGGTGACGTCCACGAATTGTGACTCGGACATGATGTCCTCCGATTTGGGTCGGCCCGGTCAGCGGCGGCGCCCACGAAACCGGGCGCTTGCATGAGGACCTAGCTTCTCAGCGCCGCGGCTGTCTCGGTGATGGGGGCGGGTACTCTCTGCTCATGACCTTCACGCGGATCACCGTTCGCGCGGACCAGATGGACGGCGTCCCGTGCATCCGCGGCTTGCGGATCCCGGTCGCGACGGTTGTCGGGATGATCGCCGAGGGATGACAGCCGACGAGATCCTCGACGCGTACCCCGACCTAGAACTCGGCGACGTGCAGGAAGCGCTCCACTACGCGGCCGAGGCCGTCCGTGAGCGCGAGCTACCGCTCGCCGGGTGAAGTTCCTGATCGACCAAGCGCTCTCGCCGGCAGTGGCGATCGAGCTCAATCGCGCCGGTCACGACGCCGTCCACGTCCGCGACCTCGGCATGCAAGCCGCGTCCGATGAGGAGATCTTCGACCGCGCCGCGCAGGATGACCGCGTCGTGGTCTCGGCCGACACCGACTTCGGCACGCTCCTCGCGATCCGCAAGCAGACCTCGCCATCAGTCATCCTGTTCCGACACGGCAGCCAACACCGACCGGCCGATCAGGCCGCGCTGCTGAAGGCCAACCTGCCGCAACTCGTCGGCGCGCTCGATGCCGGCAGCATCGTTGTCGATCCAGCCCGACCGCATACGAATCAGGGCACTGCCACTGATCCCATAGCCGGTCCCCTTGCGACGCTACTGGTCAACGCCTGTTGCAGAAGCGAGAGCTTCGTGGCTGCTCCGCTGATCGACCGTCAGCGGGACCGCTCGACCCGTTTCTGGCGAACAGCAGGTTCGTGGCCCCGACGCGGGGCGAGACCCGCATCCCTGCCCGCACGGCTGTCGCAGCCGACGGGCCTGGTGACTGCGTGTGTCCGGTTCCAGCAGCGAGGGTGGCGGTGTTTGCCCTCGCGTTGGTGGCTCCTTGCCACGGCGCGCCCCGCGTCTCAACAGGTGTTCGTGCTCGTGAGCCTGATCGTCTGATCGTCTCTCGTAGCAGCGCTGTCGAGCCTTCGTTCAATCGATCTCGACGAGTCACGTGCAGCGTGGCGGCGAGCCGTGCACGCAGTGTCCCGACCTCGTCTCCGTCACGATCACCGTCGCCACGTGACCGCCGTGGCTCCACGACAGCTTCGGGAGATGCTTTGGGGGGCTACCGATCACCGGTTGCAAATTGTTGGTCTCGGCCGTTCCCCCGAAGAGCGGCCACGTGGAGAACGCGTCGGGTTTAAGTGGCGGCCCGGCGCCCGTCAAACCCTGAGTGCCGCATGGGAGCGGAAAGGTGATGAATCCGCCAAAGCTCTCGCAACTCGACGCGTTCAGGGCGATCTGCTCCTCGGTTCCGCTGGCGAACACGGCTTGCGAGAAACTCACACCGAGGATCGACCCAGCCGCCAGATTCCAATTGTCGCCGTCCTCAAGCCCATATATGTCAGGCTGGACCGCAGCCACCGCGCTACCTCCGAGGTCCGAGACAGCCATGACCAGGAGCCCCGGAAGTTCGAGGCCCTCAATGCAGCACAGTACGGATCCTGAGTTGATGTTCACGCAACCGGTAGCGTCGTAGCCATTGTGGTCTGGGATCAGCAGATCGATCTGCCAGATGCAAGCGTCGCCTGAGGTCCCGCCGTTGGACGTGTCGTACACGAATTGCACCCAGTCGAACTGGTGGTTGTCGCCAGTGAACACATTGGTGTTGTCCTGCAGACTGAATGCACCCGCTCCCTGCTTCGAATCGTGCTCCACCGCGGAGCCCAAGAGCGAGAACGCGTCCATTTGACTTAGCGCGACCGGTGGACCCACCGGCCCGATGTGACCATTGGCGAGCTTCACGCCTTGTTGGATCGTCGGGGTTCCGGCAAGCGGAATCCCGAACCGCCGCTCCACGGATGCACCCGCCACGCAGTTGATCCTCTGCCAACCGCCTGCCGGGCTGTGGCGGTAACAACCGATCCGACGCGGGGGTGCCGGAAGCTTGGGCGGCTGAGGCAACTGCCCGGTTCCGCTTGGGCTGTTCCCCGTGCTCGCGGCGCCGAGCGCTCTAACGATCGCCGTGGCGACCCGCGCGAGCCGGCGTTCCGGGGAGGAGTTCGTCCCGTTCGTCGTCGCCGAGATATTGAACATGACATCGTTCCTGGTCAGCACATAGAGGGCCGGCACGCCTACCTTTGTCTTCCAGAATGCGGCAGCGCCGATGCCGCGCACGCTCGTCCCCTGAAACGTCATCTTGTTGCTGGCGAACGCCGCCTTGAGCGCCTTGGCCTGTGAGCTGGTCAGCGGGATCAACGTCTGCAACTCCGCCAGCCCGCTCTGTCCGGAGGAGTAAGTGCACTGCGCGTTCCGCTGGCCGCCGATATCGAGAGCGTGGCTGTCTCGAGGGTCGGCAATGGCGGCCGCGCCGATCAACGTCTTCGCCTCCGCCAGCGTGAATACCTCGCAAGCGGTCAAGTTCTCGAGCGTCCGAGCTGCCGGACCAGCGGTGGCGCTCGCCTTCGAGGAGCCGATCGAGTTCCAGGCATCCGCGGCCGAGACGCCAACGAGGAGCGCACAAACGATGAGACCGACGCCGACCCGCACCCAGCGCGCTTCTCGCCAACCAGCGGCGGATCGGATGATCGAGTTCTCGCGCATCAGCTCCTCGCTCGTTATACACCCGACCCGTCACGGCCACCAGGCTGTCACCCCGTGGGCGCCAGAGCGCTCCGCACCTCGCGGCGGTCCGCGGGCGCCAGCTTTCCGCGCGTCAGGCCGGCGATGCCAGCGCCGACGACGACCACGTCGACCCGGCGGCGACCGCCTGCGAAACGCAGCGTGCGCGTCTCAGACTGCCTCCCGTAAGCCCGCCGGCCGCTCCAGCCGCAAGCCCCGCGATGATCGCTCGCCGACGCGTGACACCGGTCTCAGTCATCTGTGTTTCTCCTGCGCGAGTGATGCTTTCTAAAGCCGGCTCGAGCCGGGATAAAGATCTTTCGTGACGATCCGCAGCGGCGAGCGCCGCAGCCCCTCGCTGCCCGCGCCTGGCCTGGCGGAAGCCCTGACCGACCCCGCCTGGGTCTCGGATTGGAACGAACCCGAGCGTCTCGCCAGCGATGGGCCTGAGTAGCGCGCTGCCGTCGATGCAGGTGTCTGGCTCGATCTGCGTCCGCACCTCGTATTCGCGCCAGAAGGGGGTCCAGCGACGCCTCCCAACGCTGCCGGTCGAACAGCAGAGCAGTCACGGCGAGCTCACTGTCGCATCAGGCGTAAACCAGCCACTTGCGGCAATGGCGGATGGTCGGACGCGAGCCATCGCCCGCCGAGCTGCTTATGCATCGCCGCGATCGTGCACGCCGTCGCCTCCGCCCTGCAACTCAGTGTGAAGCTGGCTGGGCGTTGCGTTGTTCGGACGCGTGGTGGATTGTCCCTGACGGCTTCGAGCTGACTCTCCCTGCAACTGTCGCCAGTTGGTCGACTCTCGCCGATGGTGTCGCTCGTTGCCGTCAAGGACGTCCTAGCGTGACTTGAGAGGAGCTTGGCAGAGCCCCAACTGAATTGTGTCCGCCGGGAGTCCGCTTCATCGGGTCATTCGAGGAAGGGACGGACGTGATGGTGACGATTGGGATCGATCCGCACAAGCAGACACGCACAGGGGTCGCGGTGGACGCGCTCGGGGTGGCGGTCGCGCAGCGCACGGTCGCTGCTCGGCGTTCGGGATTCGGTCAGATATTGGAGTGGGCGCGCAAGCTCGACGGCGAGCGGGTCTGGGTGATCGAGGATGTCCGGCACGTGTCGGGGTCGCTTGAGCGGTTCTTGATCGACCGTGGCGAAACGGTCGTCAGGCTCCCGCCGCGGTTGATGGCCAATGCCCGTCACGGGGTTCGCGAGCGCGGGAAGTCAGATCCGATCGACGCGCTGGCGATCGCGCGCGCCGCGCTCAGAGAAGGCGTCGAGTCGCTGCCGACCGCCCGGCTGGCCGGCGCGGAGCTCGAGATTCGGCTGCTGTCGTTGCATCGCGAACGGCTAGTCGATTCCCGCACGCGGATGATCAACGAGCTGCGCTGGCAGCTGCATGACCTCTGGCCCGACTGGGAGATCCCCAAGCGCGTGCTCATCCGACCGACCTGGCAGACCAAGATCGCCAACCGCCTGCGACGGGCCGAGACCACCATCCAGGTGCAGATCGCCCGCGACATGATCCGCCGCATCCGCGAGCTAACCCGCACGATCACCCAGCTCTACGAGCAGCTCGCCGAGCTGGTCAAACAGGTCGCGCCGCAGCTGCTGGCCGAGCCAGGCCTCGGCGTGCTGATCGCCGCCAAGCTGATCGGCGAGATCGCCGGGATCGACCGCTTCACCAACGACGCGCAACTCGCACGCATCTCCGGATGCGCGCCGATCCCCGTCTCCTCCGGACGGACCGACCGCCACCGACTGGATCCCGGCGGCAACCGCCAACTCAACCACGCGATCCACATGCTCGCGCTCACCAAGATCATGCGCGACCCCCAGACCGCCGCCTACCTCGCCAAGCAACGCCGCAACGGCAAGACCAACAAAGAAGCGATCCGCAGCCTCAAACGCCACCTCGTCCGACGCATCTACCACCTCCTCAGCGACCCCAACAGCGTCCCGATCACCATCTGCTTGACATAGGAGCCATCGGCGACGACCGCGTCTGGCGCTCACGTGGCGTGCTGCAATTTCGCAGCCAGCACCGGTGATCGCCGCGGGGTCTCCGACGGACGAGACAGCGCTGAGGTGTAGGCCAGCCACCGGCCCGGATGGCTGCAGGACGCGTGCTCGCTTACCGAGGACGCAGACGAGTACCTGCGGGGTCTTGCCGGCGCCGTGCCCAGCGAGCTGCCCCGTCGCGCGCGGGCATGCAGAATTGCCGCCTCCGGGCACTTGGGTTCGCGAGAGCTGTTGCGTTCGCCGAGCTTGCAGCCGCCGCTGGGCAGCTCGAGCAAGTCCAGCGCCTCTTCTGGCGTCGAACTCACGCCTGCCTGTGCGCAAGGACGACCTTCACCTTGCTCACTGTGTGCCTGCGGTGGGGGTGACGGGCACCGTCGCGCGCGGTGATGCGAAGCCTGCCGTGGAGGCGATGAGTGTGCTGCAGCGCAGTCAGTTCGGCCTTCGGGACCCGCAGCGTGATGGTCGCGACCTGCCCGGGCGCGAGCTTGAACTTGGTCTGTGCCTTGCTCGTCTTGCGGTGCGGGAGGGAGACCGTCAGCGCGGAGCGCCCGGCGCAGTAGCGCGTCGTGATCGGCGGACAGAACAGCGTGAGCGTGAGCCGCGTCCGATGGCGTTGGTTGCGGCTGTTCTCGCGCACGAGCGCGCGCCGCACATTTGCCGTGGCGGCTGGGGCGGTCGTGACCGTGAGCGCCGTATTGGTCGCCGTCACGCCCTGGCCTGTAAACGACGGGGCTCGGCGCCCGAGCGCCAAGCAGGGACTGAACTCCGATGTGCTGCCATCACCGGCGGTAGCGGTCGCGGTGAACGCCCGGGCGCCGCTGAGCGCCGAGCGCAACACGTCGATCAGGAACGACGCCTGGCCGAGCCGGTCGGTGGTGATCTTCTGCTCAGCGAGCATCTGCTCCCCCTGCCCGGGGGTGAGGGAATCCTGCGCGCAGGACCGCTGCGCGTAGAGGTCGATCGTGAACGTCTCGCGGGAATGGCCGAAGTCGTCAAGCAATCCGCTGACATGAAGCCCGGTTCCATGCTCGGTGGAGTCCAGCACGTTGGGATAAAACTGATAGTCGTTCGGGCCCTGCGGGAGCGGGTTGATCGCGTTGTAGCGAAACGGGCCGCCACCAAGGTTGATCCCCAGCGCGTTGCCCCGCATCTCGTTGTCGAAGATCTGGTTGCCTGTCCCCTCGTAGACGACCACGCCGCCGTCGCCGACGTTGTTGATGATCGTGTTGTTCTCGATCACGTTGCCCGAATGGGGTCCGTGAGCGGAAACGCCAGCAGGCCGCCCGATCGCGATCCCCCCGTCCGCGATATCGCTGGGCATCGTGGTGCCGTTGCCCTCGATCAGGTTCCCCAGCTCCGGACGGCCGCCACCGATCGTGTCGTCGTTGGCAACGAGGATGCCAGTCTGCCCGTTGCCGTGAATGTGGTTGCCCTGGACGACATCGTTCTGCTGGAGGCTCAGGGTCGTATCGATCATGTTGCCCGCCCCCGTCCCGGCGGCGGCGCTCGCCCCGCCGACCGTGGCGTCGTCGCCGACTTCCACGCTCCCGGTGGTGTCAAGGAACGTGTTTCCCTGGACGACATCGCCGGTTCCGCGGGCCTCCGCAAAACCCCCGGCGACGAGGTTGCCCTGCCCCGGCTGGCTGCCGCCGATCGTATCCCCCGGCTCGAGCAGGTTCAGCGCGGCATAGCTGTTCCCGCCGAACGCCCTGCCGCCACCGATCGTGTTGCCCTGGATCACGTTGTGACCGGCGAGCGGCGTGTTCCCGCCGGCGACGACGCCGCCGCCGAAATCCCCGACTGCGTTGTCGTCGACCACCGCCCCGTAGACGAGCCTTTGGGTGCTGTTGATCGTCTCCAGCTGATTGGCCTGGAGGGTGTCGCTGCCACTGCCCATCTCGAAATAGACGTCAGCCCACGCGAAGCCGTAGATCGTCATCCCGCGGACCGTCACCCCGGGGCTGCGGATCTCCAATCCGTAATGAGGGTCGATGCCGGTGGCCGTGAGCACAACCGTCTGCGCGCCGGGCTGGGTCGTCCCGTCGATCGTCATCGGCGCCGTGACCTCGGGGAGGCGCGGAGTCGTGGCGGACTCCGTGATCGTCGGCGTCCCGCCCCCAGGGATGTCGAACGCGATCGTCCCGCCGCCCAGCTTGTTCGCGACCTCGATCGCGGCGGGCAGTGTGCAGGTCTGCGAGCTCGCGGTCGGGGTCGTGTCGCACACCCCCTGATCGAGGCTGACCTGTGGATCGTCGTCGGTCGCCGTGCTGTTGATGACCAGCTTGACCAACTTGAAGCTCGCGGTTGCCTGATCACCCGCGTTCAGGACGATCGCGCACACCGGTGGCGTCGACGTCCCCGAGCAGCTCGACGCCACATAGCGCCCCTGCGCCGGGTCGCTCGGATCCACGGGCGAGACCGAGTACGTGCCGGGGGCCAGCGCGAACGTGTAGCTGCCCGTCGCATCGGTGGACGCCTGCATGCTGACTGGGTTGCCCTGGTTGTCGGTGCCGGTCAGGTTCACCGCCACGCCCGGCTGGGGGTTTCCCGCGGGGTCGGTCAGCCGCCCGGAGATCTGCTGACCGCCCGGCTGCAACTCCACATACGCGGTCCCGGTCGGCCCGACGGTGGTGGCGACGATGTCGCCGTTATCGGCGATCAGGAACGGCCGCCCGAGCGTGACGTTCGCGCTCGCCGGGATCAGCGTCTGCAGGTTGACCGGGGCGGGCGCCGGCCCGGTCGCCGGCGGGACCGCGGCGGGCCACAGCGTCGGCTCACTCGTCGTCCCGTTCCCTGTGAACGAGATTCCGACCACGTCGCCAACATTGTTGAGCGCGGTCACATCGCCCTTCGGCAACCCGTCGGCAGGCGGCAGCGTCACCGCCGGCCCACCGGCGAGCGAGTACTGCGCCTGCGAGCCGACCGCCTGCGCACCGATCCAATCCCCGCCGACCACGCCAGCGTCGTTGAACGCGCGCTGCTCACAGCCGATCGCCCCGCCGAACGGCAGCAGCGTCCCCGGGCCGCTGCCCGGCGTGAGCACGCATTGCGTCGGCTTGCCGGGACAGTCTCCGCCCGACGTCTCCAGGACGAGCACCTGCCCGCGGTCGTTGATCGCCTTGCCGACCGCGATCGGGACCGAGCCGTTGCGGCATCCCGTCGCGGTCCCGTAGCTGAGAACGTCGGTCAGCGGCCCGCCCGGCGAGACCGTGAACGCATCATCGCTCGAGGCGCCGCCGCAGGTGCGGAACGCCGTCATCTCCCCGGTGGCCGTGCCCGACGCGTTGATCGCGTCCACCTCGTCGGCATAGCCGGGGGCGACACACGCCGTCGAGATCGGCACCGGCTGGCTCTTCGCCGACGCCCACTCGACCGGCCCAAGATTGGATCCGGTCGCGCTGATCCCGGCACCGACGATCTCGCCCTTCGCGTTGATCCCGACCGCATCGCTCAGCGGCGGCTCGCTGCACATCCCGGTCCCGGCCTCCGACGGCACCGCCGCCAACCGCGTGAACACCCCCGCGTGCCACGCGAACGCGAACATATGATTCGTGTTCGCCGGCAGATCCGCGAAATCCGCCGCACCGACCACATCCCCACTCGCGTTGATCCCGTTGACCTGCGCGACGCAGACCCCCGGCGCGGCGATCGGCACCACCGTGTAACTCCCCGGGGCCGCGAACGCCGCCCCAGCCGGGCCAAGAAGCCACGCCGCCAACGCCGCCACAAACACCGCCCGCGCGCCCATCACAACGACCCCCGCCCAGTGATCACCCCCCGTATCATGCCACCCGCACCAAGGGCCGAGCCACAGACGAACGGCCGCCTCTGCCCGACGTCGCCGACGATTCAACCCCAAGCGTTCACGGCGTGTCTGGCGAGCCGCGGTGCGCCGGCGCCGATGACGATCACGAAAGCACCGGCGCGCTTGACCGAGGAGCGAAACACTCCGTACCGAGCTCAGGGCGGGGACGAACGAACTTGTACACCTGCCCCGGCAGCGCCCCACCAGAGTTTCGGGAACTCCGTCCACGAGGTCGTCTGCGGCACCACCGCGGTCGCCCACGCCTCAACCGTCATGAACCTCACCGCCTCGGCCGACATGCCAGCATCCAAAGCTGCCGCTCGCGCCTCGCGGGATACGAGTGCTCGCCGCCAACGGAGCCGGGTGCTCGCGCCTGTGCATCTGCCGCTGCTCGCGATCGCCCCGTGAGCGCCGGTCGGGAGACCCGAGAAATCGCGAGCAGGACAAAACCCCGGCGAACGCCGGCCATGACACCCGACAGTTCCAAGGCCACGCGTGCCCAGCGGGCGCAGTAGCCGTTGCCGAGCGTCCGTCGGTGCATTTCGGCGCGGAGCTTTCGCATTTCGGCGCCCTCGGTGTCGGCGGGGAGTTCCTTGGGGGCGTCGTAGAGCGCTTCGACTTTCTCTGAGACTTTGAAGTACTCGTCGGCGACCGTGCGGTTGGCGATCTTGGCGTAGACCATCGTCATCCGCATCGATTTGTGCCCGAGGAGGGCGGCGATCGCTTCGAGGGACATGCCGCGGTTGATCGCCTGGGTCGCGAGGGTGTGTCGGAGTTGGTGTGGGGTCACGCGTCCGATCCCGGCGGCTTGCGGCGTTGGTGACTGCGTCTCCGACGCGTTGTTTGCCGATCCGCCGGCCGCGCTCGATGAACAGCCACGGCTCGCGCAGCCCGGCCGGCCGCTGGGCGACCCACTCGTCGAGCAGGTCTTTGAGTTGTGGGTGTAGCGGGATGTAGCGGTCGGTGCGGAGCTTCCCGAGCGGCACGTGCAGCCAGTACGCGGCGCCGATCTGCACGACCGAATCGACGGTCAGATCGAGGAACTCGCCCTTCCGCAGCCCGGTCCGGGCGAGGAACTCGACCGCGAGCCGGGTGAACGGGTCGGGGTGCTCGCGCGCGGCGCGCAACAGCTTCGCGGCGGCGGCGTCGTCGATGAACCTGGGGAGCGGCTCGTCGCGGCGTGGGATGTCGCCGGCGAACATCAGCACGCGCGCGGGGGCGTCCTCGCCGTCCCACTCGCTCAGTCGATCGAGGCAGACGCGGAGCGTGCCGAGCTGCTCGGCCAGACCGATGGTCGAGAGAGCCGGCCGCCGCCACGGACCGATGGCCGCTGAGCGCGGTGACGCTTGTAGCGCTCGATGTGAGCGCGGCGGAGATCGCTGACGGCTGAGACCTCCGGGGCGTGAGCGGTCAGCCAGACGGCGAACTCGCGAAGGACGGCCTCGACGCGGACCATCGTCGCGGGTCGTAGCGAGAGGCGTGTCTGCTCGGTGTATCCCTCGATCGTCGCTCGTAGCCGCGGCTGAACCGTCGTCCACTGCTGCGCGCGAACGGCGGACTTGTCGGGGTGGCGCTTGCGTGGCGGAACGTTGATCACACCGGCGTGGAACAACGTCGCCTCCGCGCCATGCAACCTCGTCGTCACCGGGCGCGCTCGCATCGGGTGATCGGGATGCAGCCGCGAGATCGCAGCGATCAGCTGCTCGCGGCCGGTGTCGAGCTGCGCTTTGGTCAGCTGCTCGGGCGGGACGCCGGCCAGCGCCGCGACCTTCGCGACCGCCCACCACTGCAGCTCGGCCGCCTTCGGATCGAACCCCAACTCGCCCGCGACCTGAAGGAACCGGCCGTGGAACTCTCGGTAGATGCCGGCGGCGACCTTCCCGACCCGCAGCTTGCTCGCCACCAGATAGTCGGCGGTCGGCCGCACGCGGCCGGTGACGATCAGCCACGCCACCAGCCGCCGGTCATGACCCCTGACCGCCAACTGCTGATCGAGCGTCATCGCCAAGAAGCCGCCCACCCCGACGCGCAGCAAGAACGACCGCGCCGGTGAGGTGACCTCGTTCTCGGCGAACATGCCAGCAACCTCGAGATCGGCGCGATACGCGGCAACGAGCGCCTCGACCTCAGGGTCGCGCGCGAGGCGGGTCACGACGCGATCTCCCCGGCGAGCGGATCGAGCTGCGCGTCGATCGCCTCCGCGGCAGCCAGGTACTCGCGCGCGAGCCAGTCGTTGGCGAGATGCAGATACATCCGCGTG
Organism: uncultured Solirubrobacterales bacterium; assembly: GCA_963799995.1. Lineage (GTDB taxonomy): Bacteria > Actinomycetota > Thermoleophilia > Solirubrobacterales > Solirubrobacteraceae > Palsa-465. The sequence continues at coordinate 680,614 of CAWCZI010000007.1, forward strand.
GACTCGATCGACGCGTGTCCGGCCTGCGCCTGCACCGCCCCCAACGCCATTCCCTGCTCACGCAACCGCGTCAAGCACGTATGCCGCAGCTGATGACACGTGCACCGCGCGAGCCCCGCGCGCGCCCGTGCGCCATCGAGCACCTCATCCAACCCGGACGGCGACAGCGGCAGCCCACGCCGCGGGCCCTTCAACACCACGAAGCACGCGTCCGTCGACGCCTGAGCGGGACGCTCGAGGTCGAGGTACTCGCCGAGCGCGGCGAAGAACCGTCCGGAGACCGGCACGACCCGCTCGCGGCCGCCCTTCCCGCACGTGATGTGCACCCGCCGCTCGCCGACGCTGACGTCAGAAAGCCGCAATCCGAGCACCTCGCAACGGCGCAACCCGCCGAGCAGCATCGCGAACACCATCGCCCGATCACGTCGCGTGCGCAACGCGCCGAGCAGCGCGTCGACGTCGGATGGCGAGAGCACTCGCGGCAGCGTCCGCGGGGTCCGCACCAGCCGCACCCCGCCACGACCACGACGACCGGCGCGGCGGCCCGCCAACCCACGTGGCGCCGGATTGCTCGCCACACCGGCATCGCCGCGCGCGAGCAGATACTCGAACAACCCCGCCACGCTCGACAGCCGCCGGGCGATCGTGCGCGCCGCCAGGCCCGGCTCCCCGTCCTCGATCCGCACCACCCGCTCACCGCGGCGCGGCGCACGCTGCGCCGCCAAGAACGCGAACACGTCGGCCGCGGTTACCTCCGCCGGCTCCTTCGCGACCGCCTCGAAGAACACCTTCAGGTCATAGGCAACCGCCAGCCACGTGTTCACCGCCCCGCGTGCGCCGACGAACTCCAGATAGCCATCCACCAGCGGATGCCCCAGCGTGATCGAGACAAGCTCCGGCCCGTCCATCGACCGAACCAGACACGGCACGAACGTCATCGCACAGCTCCTTCCACCCGGGAAAGGACCGAAACAATTGACCCCCTCCCGGACGGCGCGCACGCGGTAGGCGCTCCGCTCCGGCCGCCCTCCGGGCGACCTCCGCTACGCGCCCACCGCGCAGCCGGAACCCGACGAGCTAACCCGTCCTCGAAGCAGTCCACGGGATCCTTGGCAACACCGCCATATCACCCGCATATCCAACACGCGAACCTCGGGGTGACCTCGATCTATCTGCAGGGGATCGACAGTGCCGAGATCATCGACGCGGTCCACTCCCGGCCCGCGCCGGTGATCTCGGCAACCGCCGGGCTCACAGTGAGGCTCTAGCCCCGTGACGGGGCGGGGCGCTGGCGGCGCGCCCAGCCTCGCAATCCGCGCAAAGCGCGTCCGGCGATTTGTGCCTCGCTAGCGCGTCGCTGCATCAAAGCGGGTCGATGGCTCTGCTTTACTGCTGCAACTCGCGCGCGGGCGCATCCCCGGCGAGCGCGCGTCAGCTCCAGTCAAGTACCGCGTCGGCAACTTGGCAGGTGGTTCCACACCCACCCTTCGTCCGGACCAAACCACCGACCAAATCCTCGCCAAAGCCAACAGCCCCAGGCCAGGAGGCCAAATGCATCGCGGTGAAGTCTGGTGGGTTGATTTCGACGAGCGCCGCCCCGTTCTACTGCTCGGTGATGAGGAACCCTCGGGCTTTCGGGCAATACAAGTGGTCGCTGCCGCCCCGACCGACATCACCGGCGTCGCGTTGGAGGTCGCCATAGGCAACGTCGAAGGACTGCCTTTCGAAGGCGTCGTGCGCGTCGCGCTTCCGCGTCCAGGTCTCGTGCCGTGCACCTGGCTGACAACGCTGTCCCGTTCAGATCTCCTCGAACCAGCGGGTGCCATTCCCCTAACGAAGCTCGACGAGATCACGGAACTCCTCCACCTCGCAGGACTCGATTAAGCGCGAGAAGAGTGGGCCTGAGTGGCAAGCTCACCCCTCGCCTACGCGAACGGATCGTCGCGCTCGTCCTCCTGGGCGGCGGCTCCGTTGTTGTCCTCGTCGCTTTCGCCGTGTTCGCGTCTGCTTCCCATTCGCCATGCCCGGAGTCATCGTGGCCGTCACCCCAGAAAGGGAGACGTCGAGCGCGATGAGCTTCAACAAGGTCGTCTGCAGCGTCGCGTTCTCGCTCGGAAGCGCCTTCGGCGGCCTAATGCTGGCCGCAGGCACCAACACCGGGCATAGCTCCCCAGTCGACGGCGCCTAAACTACGGCAGCACTGATCGGCATTGCGCAATGGCGCTCACGGCGATCACCAGCATCGCTCTCGCCCGCCAACAAGCGCCCAAGATCACACCGCCCGCGAGGTAGCCCGGGGATGCCTCGGAAGATAGGACCTCCCGCAACCCGAGCGGCGCACCCCGTCAGCGCGAAGCAGGTGCCACGGCCAGCAGGCTGACCGCCGGCATCGTCGGCTCGATCGCGATCGGACGCCACTTCGCCAAGAAAGGCAAAGCGCGCGGCGCCACCGCCAGCACTGTCCCGCCCACTAGCTGACGGCAGCTGTATGCACCTATAGGGAACCCTTGCCGGATCGCAGCGGCGCCTCTCGCCAGGCAGTCGTGCCGGCCAAGGCGGGTGTCCCGACGCTCGCCGTGGTCCGGCAAATCGCCAGGCGCGAGGCAGTAGGCGGTGCCTGGCACCGCGCCTCGGGTTGTTCCCTGCTGATGTCGCAAAGGGAGAGAGACGCGGGCCTGGTTGAAAGTGGCTCCTACTGAGTACTCCTTTTTAGCGGTTCTCGGTCGCGGAGGCAAGCCGTTGGCCTTGCTCGGGAGCGCAGCCGTCGTGCAAGTCGGTCTGGGCCACTTCCAGTTCGCGGCGGGGGGTCGTGTCCAGGGCGCCGATTGACAGCCTCGCGTCCGGGTGCACGATGCCGTAGATGCGCAGAAGCGCGTTTACGTCGCGCCTGAGTGAGGCTGTATCGGCGGTGGCGACGTACGCTGCTGACGATTGGCACTGACTGGTGATGTCCACCATCGCGGCCTCGATCGCGGCTACGTCGCGTTGTGTAAGCACTCTTCGGACGGGTCGCGATCCGGCGCAACCCACCGCGGCGAGACAGAGCACGACTGTCGCCAGGCCCGCACCCAGCGCCCTCCGCAGGATCCTAGGCGGGGGCCCACTCGTGGGCGGCTCTCCGCGAAGCGCCATGGACGAATCGTTGCATGTCCCTGGCGCTGGTGATCGCGTTCATGGTCGTGGGGGCTGATCCTGTCGATGAACACCGCGACGATGTACGGCTCGCGCGCTCGTCTGGCGCGAGGCAGTAGGCGTTGCCCTGGCTCCACGGCCCCGGAGGTCTTACCTCCTGACCGCTTTTGGGGGGATGGCGCCGGCGACGGCCGGATGCTGGTCGTGCCGAGAAGGGGCGGAAGCAGGCCTGGGGTTCGCTTGCTGCTCATTCCGATCCTTGGGCGGGTCGGCGTGTCTCGGGGCCGGGCGATGGGCTCAGCGCGCCCAGCAGCATCAGAGCGGTTGCGTAGCAGCCGATGGCGGCGAGGGCGAGCAGGGACATGATCAGCGAGTTGATGCTGTGGGCGAAGTCGAGGAAGCTGGCCCCGTTGACGCCGGCGCCGATCACCAACAGCGCGCCGAGGACCGACCATCCCCCGATCGCGCGTTGGCCTGATCGCAACGCGTGTCCGGCGGTGCCGACCGCGAACACGATCAACGCAAACCCAAGGGTGGTATGGAGGGCGAGCGGCGCTGCGCCGTGGGCGATCACCCAGGTCACGCTGTGGAGCGAGCCGGTGAAGTAGTTCGCCGGGTGGGCTCCGGGGTGTTGGTGCGGCAGGGTGACGTAGAGGTTTGCGACCATCCCGAGCCCCGCTTGGACTAGCACCAGCAGGATCGCTCCCAGCAGCAGCGTGCCGAGGGTTGACGCCTGGCGCTCAGCCGTGCCCGGACCGGCTCGGCGAGCGTCTGGCATGGGGCTATTGACCCGTGATCGACGATTGTCTGTGCGGGCGATGCTGGAGCTGCTCAGATGCGGTTAGCAATGACCACCGGCGTCGCGACTGGCGTGTTGCGGCAAGCTGGCAGGCAGCAAGTCTCAGGGTCCGGTCGGCGTGCTTCCGGACGGCGAAGCTGAGCCCCGCGCCGGCTGATGGATCGCCCATTCCTTGATGTTGCTGCTCCCGACGATCAGCTCGCCGCCGTCAGTGAGGAGCAATGGAATCCACGACTTCCCGGTGGCCCTTCGTGCCAGGCGCCGTCCTTCGGAGCGGTTGACTGCGGCGGGGAGCGGTCCCCACCCGTAGCTGCGGATGACCTCGGGGTCATGGCCGGCGGCGCGGAGCGCGTCGAGCGCGTTGCGGCACGGGTGCCCGGGCCCGAAGGTCTGGAAGGTTCCCCAGCAGACGTAGAGCTTCATGGTCGCGCTCCGGCGAGCAGGCGCTGAAGCCAAACCGGAATACCGGCGAGGTAGAAGAACTCGGCGCGGAACTCACGGATCAGCCGCATCGACGTCAACGGAGATGGAGCGCCGAGCTTGTTGACCCTGTCACGGGCTCCCAGCTGGAACAGCTGCTCGAACAGCTCCTCGGTGCGCAGCGCTGGTCTCAGGCTGGCGCGCACCACAACGTCATCGCTTGATGTGTTCCGGAACCGGTGCGCGACACCGGCAGCGATTCGCACCCGCTCGCCGGGCTTCGCGACGATCCTACGGCCGGAGACCACGAACGTTCCGGCTCCTTCGAGCACCTCGAACGTCTCCTCCTGGTGCAGATGGCGGTGGGGCGGCATGAACGCGCCGGGGCGCATCCGGGCCTCGATCACCAGCTCCTCGCCGCCCGTGTCCAGCGCCGTGCGCAGGAACGTGATCGTCTGGCCGATCTTCGGGCTCTCGATGGTCAATCCGCTGGCAGTCATCCGTATACTTACATTCTGGGTGGTAGGTAGATACCGAAGCGTATAAAAATGCAGCGCCGAACGCAAGCCCAACGACGTACCGAGACACGCGCACGACTGCTCGCGGCAGCGCGGCGGACGTTCGCCGGCTACGGATATCACGCAACCTCGCTGGACCGCGTGAGCGAGAACGCCGGCTGCACCAAAGGAGCCGTGTATGACCACTTCGGCTCCAAGGAAGGCCTGTTCCTCGCGCTCCTCGATCAGCAATTCGCGACCCGGATCGAACAAGCCCAGCAAGCCGACCGTCAACGACCTTCCCAGGCGATGCCGTTTGACCGCCAGTTCGCGCTCCTGTTCCTCGAGTTCGTCTGCGCCGCCGCGCGCGACGCCAAGCTCCGCCGGCGCCTCGCCACACGACTGCACGAACTCAGGTCACACACAGCCGCGCGCGTCGGCGACCCACAACTCGCCGCAGCGCTCGGAGCCGCCGCCAACGGCGCCAGCATCGAAGCGCTCATCTTCGGCGAACCAGAAGGTGCGGCGACCTTCGACACGATCCTCGCCTCGCTGCTCAGGGCACCGCCATAGCGGCCTGAGCGGAGTACCGCACCGTCAGCGATACCGGTGTCCGGCCCTTCAGCGCGCGTACCTCGTATTCGGCAAACTGAGGTCGCGTGGCGGCCGCTCCGCGCGACGCGGCGCGCGCGCCCTTGTATCCGCGCAAAACGGGCGCGTCGCCGGCGTCGCCGTCGTGTGCGTCCGTGCAGCAAAGCGGTCTGGCCGGATGTTCACGCCGCGGCACCGGGGCCGGGAAGTAGCTCGACGTCGCCGGCGTGCATCGCCCGTCCACAGTGTGCGCAGCGCAGG
>CAWCZI010000008.1:0-19409 GCA_963799995.1 uncultured Solirubrobacterales bacterium
TGGAAGAGGTCGAGAACCAGGTGCTCCAGGCTCTGAACACCGAAGAACGCGCCACGCTGTGGAAGCTGCTCGCCCGTGCTCTGCACGAGGTCGAGGACGCTGACCCGGCGGACATTCCGGCGCTCGCGCCGGTCACGCACTAGCCGCCTCCCGTCTCCGACCCGGGACGCGGAAATGGTCCGCGTCGTTCTCAGCTTGATAACCGGCGGGGCCACCGGCCTCTATAGGTTCTCTGCCAGTCCCCCCGCGGCGGGGCTGGATTACTCTCGGTGACCTCGTACGTCGCCGGGTCTGCCGCTGGTTCCTCGAAAAAAGGAGAACCAGCCATGAGATTCAAGCGTCTCGTTTTGAGCTTGATGGCGGTCAGCGCGGTTGCGTTCGCGATCGTCCCCGGTGCGGTCAGCGCCCACCAGCGACATCAGCGCACAGGGCCACATCAGGGATCCGGGACTCCCGGCACGTGGCCGGCCTCGGTGCCGCGCTACCGGCACATCGTCGAGATCATGATGGAGAACACGAGCTACGGCACGATCATCGGCAACTCGCTGGCGCCGAACATCAACGCGCTGGCCAACCAGTACGGCCTGGCCACCAACTACTTCGGGGTCACGCACCCGAGCGAGCCCAACTACGTCGCCAACCTCGGCGGCGACGTACTTCGGCATCCAGGACGACAACCAGTTCTACTGCACGCCGGCGCTGGCCTCCAGCGATCCCAACTGCGCCGGCACCACGGTCAACCACACCGTCAGCGCCCAGTCGCTGGCCGACCAGCTGACCGCCAACGGGCTGAGCTGGAAGGGCTACTTCCAGAACCTGCCCCCCGTGCCCGGACACCGGTCTGGTCAAGACGGGCGCCAACGCCAACGGCCCCTACGCGTACAAGTGGCCGAGCAGCACCGACGCGCTGTACGCCTCCAAGCACAACCCGTTCATCAACTTCACGGGCACCCAGGACGCGCTGTCGCAGATGGTCCCCGACAACCAGCTGGGCAGCGACCTGCTCACCAACCACCTGGCCAACTACAGCCTGGTCGTCCCCGACCAGTGCCACGACATGCACGGCACCGGCGGCTGCCCGGACACCAACGGCCTGATCGCCAACGGTGATCAGTACGTCGGCAACACGGTCAACGAGATCATGTCCTCGCGGACCTGGCGCCAGGGCAACAACGCGATCGTCGTCACCTGGGACGAGGACGACTACACCGATCAGGGCCAGCCCGGCACCGGCTGCTGCGGCTCTGATCCGGGCGGCGGCCACGTGGTCACGATCGTGATCACCAACCACGACTCCGGCCACATCACCGACAACACCCCCTACAACCACTACTCGCTGCTGCGGACCATGGAGAGCGCCTTCGGGCTGCCCTGCCTGGCCCACGCCTGCGACAGCGTCGTGCCGACGATGACGCCGCTGTTCGCTGACCGCCGCCACGGCGGCCACTGACCCACCGCCCCGCCGGTCGGCTCGATGCCTGCGGGCGTCGGGCCGGCCCTGGCGAGCGGCGCCCGGTAGGGTCGCGTCCGTGAAGCAGATCGCTCCGGACGTCTTTCACATCGACTGCCTGCGGATCCCGCACGCGATCAACGCCTACGTGATCGGTGACGTGCTCGTCGACGCGGGCGGGCGCCGGCACGCCGATCGCATCATCGGAGCGCTCGACGGCCACCGGCTCAGCGCCCACGCCATCACCCACGCCCACCCCGATCACCAGGGAGCGAGCCACGCGATCTGCACGCGTCTGTCGATCCCGTTCTGGGTGGGTGAGAGCGATGTCGACGCGGCGCAGACGCCGTCGCTGATCCGTGAGCGCCAGCCGGCCCATCCGATGGCGCGGCTGATGGACACGATGTTCACCGGCCCCGGGCACCCGGTCGATCGCGCCCTGCGGGAGGGTGACGAGGTCGCGGGCTTTCGCGTGATCGACACGCCGGGTCACTCGCGGGGCCACATCGCGCTGTTTCGCGAATCCGATCGCGTGCTGATCCTCGGCGACGTGCTCAACAGCGCCGATCCGCTCACCGGCGTGCGCGGCCTGCGGCTCCCCAAGGACTTCTTCACCCCCGATCCGGAGCGCAACCGCGAATCGGCCCGCCGGCTCGGCGAGCTCGAGCCGAGCGTCGTCGCCTTCGGTCACGGGCCACCCGTGCGCGACACCACGAAGTTCGTCGCCTTCTGCCGCGCCCTCTGAGCTCCGCTACCCGGCCAGTTCTCGCGCCACGTCGATCCCCATCTTGACCGCGTGGTCCATGTTGCCGAGCTCGTAGCGCCAGGCCCCGAACCGTCCGCGCGAGTAGATCTCGTGCTCGTGCAGCCACGGCTGGATCGTCTCCAGCGCCCGGTCGCGGCCGAGCGTCGGCACCGGGTAGGCGTAGTCGATCGTCTCGACGTGGATCGAGGCGACGGCGGGCGACCGGCGATCACCCCGGCCCGCCGGAGGCCGCGCTCGACCTCGTGCGCCAGGCGGTCGCGGTCGACGGGCTTGTGCTCGGAGAAGGCCGTCTCGGTCATGTACGCGCAGTAGCGGCCGGTGTCTGCGCCGGGCACGTTGGCGGGCGAGTACTTGGCGAAGTTGGTGGCGCGGTAGAACGGCACCTCCGGGTCGGGGAAGTACATCCACGACCGGTCGTCGGCCAGCGGCGCCTCGTAGCCGACGCCGACCATGTGGACGCCGTTGTGGACGAGCTCGCGGCGGCCGGCGCGCGAGCGCCGGCGGGCAGGCGCTCGAGCTGGTGGACGAGCCGGTCAAGCGGCATCGTCGAGACCAGCGCGTCGTACGCGAGCCGCTCGCCGTCGGCCAGTCGCAGCGTGCGCGCGTCGCGCGGCACACCTCGACCACGCGCGGCTCGTAGCGGATCCGGTCCGCTCGCCGAGCCGCTGCGGCCAGCCGCCGGTAGATCTCGCCGGTCCCGCCCAGCCGCCGGGAACACGAACGTGTTGTTCGGGCCCCAGGCGAGGTCGTCGCGCTGCTCGCGGACGTTGTCGCGCGCCCGCTCGTAGTCGACCACCGACACGCGCTCGGCGATCCAGCCCGCCGACATCGCCGCGCCGGGGTTGCCCACACCTTGAGGTTGTAGGGCGCCATGAAGTGGCGGGTGATGCCCGTCGCCGAACACGTCGCGCATCCAGGTCCCGAAGTCCACGTCGTCGGCGGTCGCCGTCCGGGAGCGTCGCTCGAGGCCCTCGCAGGCACTCCTCATGACGTCCTCGGGCAGGTGGCGGAGGTTGTTCTGAAACGGATACGGCACCCAGCGATCGGCGACGCGGACGTAGGAGGAGCGGTCGTGGCGAGCAGGTCTCGCCGCCATCACCTCGTCGAGCAGGGCGTCGAACTCGCCGAAGTGGCTGAACACGACGTGGCCACCGAGATCCCAGGTGAAGCCGGCGGCGTCGACGACCGATGCGGCCAGGCCGCCCGGGTGCGGCGCTCGCCTCGAGTATCAGCCAGTTGCGGTGACCGAGCCGCTCCAGCTCGCGCGCGCAGCCAAGGCCCGGTCGGGCCGGCGCCGACGATCACGATCCTGGGGCGGATCACCGCACATCGGAGCCGCGCTTTCGCGCCAGCGCCGCCCGCACCGCGGGCAGCAGAACGGAGGCGTCCTGGCCGTGGCTGAGGCTGCCGGGAATCCTGCGCCGGCCGACGAGGGCGATCCGGGCCATCCGGAACCGCAGGCCCAACTCGCGGCCACGGGCGATCCAGTCGATCATCTCACCGCTGGTACCGGACAGGCCGGTGTCGACCGGCCCGACGCGCTCGAGCGCGGACCGATGCATCATCAGGGCGCTGCGTCCCCACAGATCCTGAGCCGGGGAATCCGGACCTGGCCGGCCTCCGTGATCGAAGATGCAAGCCCGGCAGAACACAGCATCGAGATCAGGATCGGCCTCGAGCGCTGCGATCTGGTAAGCCGCCTTTTCGGGGAACCAGATGTCGTCCGCATCGAGGCCTGCCACCAGCGGCTCGCGGAGCTGGGAGAACCCGCGGTCAGTCGCCGCGGCCGGTCCGAGGTTGTCCTGCCTGATCACGTCGACCCCCGTCCTGAACGACCGTGCGATGGCGTTCGTCTCGTCGGTGGACCCGTCGTCGACCACGAGGACCGACTCGGGTGGGAGGGTCTGCGCGAGGACGGACTCGACCGCATCGCGCAGCGTACGAGCGGCGTTGTATGCCGGGATCACAACGCCATATGACGGGCTCATTGCAGACCACCTCCGGCGCCTATGACCAGCGGATGGCGAAGCGGGCCTTGGAGTCCGCGGCGACGGCGGCGTTCCAGCGATCGCGCGAGGGCTCGCACGCAGTCTCGGCGGGTGGCGGCAAGATCGCCGCTGGTCTGGCCGGGATGGCGGCGGTGATACGTGCCGAGACCGGCCTCCAGCTCGATCCGGTGGCCTGACTCGATCATGCGCAGCAGAAAGTCGAGGTCATCCGCACTCGCGCAACTGGGGTCAAAACTGCCCACCGCGTCGACGACGTCACGGCGCAGGAGAGCCGCCGCGAGCAGCATCGTGTAGCGGGGTTCGCCGTGCTCGCCGGTTCCGAACATCCGGGTCAGGCCGAAGACGGCGGCGGCGTCCGGGGAGGCCTCAAGCAATTCGAGTTGGCGCGCGAGCTTACCTTCGGGGCATCGGTCATCCTGATCGAGAAGGGCGATATGGCTACCCCGGGCCTCCGCCAGACACGCGTTGCGGGCTGCGGCCATTCCCTCATGGGGCCGGCCCGCAAAGCGGACACGTGGGTCCCTGCGAGCGAGATTGCGCACGATCGCAGGCGTGGTGTCGACCGAGCCGTCGTCGATCACCACGAGCTCGAGCTCCACCCCACTCTGTTGCAGCACGGACTCGATCGCCTCCTCGACGAAGGCCTCCCCGTCGAACGTCGCCATGAGGACCGAGATCAGTGCCCTCATTGGGAGTCTGGCCTGGCGCTCGGGCCCGTTGCAGCAGCGCTTCTACGTCGCTTGAGCGAGTGAGCCAAAGCCCGAGCCGTCGCCTGCCCCGTCAGCTCCAGATCCGCGGTCCACTGCCCGGGATGGAGCCTGTACCAGACCGCCTCCTCGTGGTCGACTTGGAAAGAGCCGCAGGTCTCGATCATGCGCAGCAGGAAGTCGAAGTCATCGGCCACGGTGAACTCCGGGGCGAAGAGCCCTGTCGCAGTGACGGCCGAGCGGCGAAACAGGCCCGCCTGCAAGAGCCCGGCGAACACGCGGCGAGAGCGGGCGGTGCGGACCGGAACGCCGTTGGAGTCAAGGGTCTCGAACATGACGGTCTCACCCATCACGGCTGGTGCCTGCGGTGCTCGGTCGAGCCTGGACACGTGCCGAGTGAGCCGACCGTCCGGCCATAGGTCATCGTGATCCAGGAAGGCAACGTATTCGGCGTGCGCCCGTTCCAGGAGACGGTTGCGGCTTGCCGCCGGGCCCCGGTTCGGGCCGCGGCTCAGGTCGATGCGGGAGTCAGTGGCCGCCAGCGCCTCCAAGACACCCGGGGTCTCGTCGGTGGAGCCGTCATCATGGATCAGGAGCTCGAACTCCGCGTCGCGCTGTCGCAACACCGAGGCGACAGCGTCGGCGACGTACGCCGCTCCGTTGAACACCGGCATGACGACGGAGACGGTCACGTTCCCATCCCAAGATAGGCGCGCCAGAACGTGGGGCTCGAGTACTGCGCTCGCGTCGAGCGGTACTCGGCTGACACGCGACCTCCACGACGCAGCAGCCCCCACGCGCAGCCCAGCATCTCCCGGCCGATGGCGCGCGCAGGACGAGCCACCTCCGGCAGGCGGAGAGATTTGAACAGGCTCACATGCTTGCCCCCTCGAGCCCGGTCACTCTGAATCGTTCGCAGCGCGTATCGCGCAACTCCGGCCACGATCTCCTGATGTCGCTCGCGTGGGTCAGAGAACACGACCGACGGGCCGGCCAGGAAATCCCGGGCTCCGCGGCACGCCGCCCAGCAGATGTCGTAACGATGGAGAGCCAGCGCGCTCCAGCAGTCGCTCCAGAACAGGCGCGCGAGCGAGCGGCCGGGCAGCGCTCCGTGCAATGCCGCGACGATCAGCTTGTTGCGGCGGTCGTAATACGTGTACCAGAGCTTGATCTTCGAATCGAACGGTTTGTGCCATACGAAGATGCCCGGCATCGTCACGACCTCGGACCCCGAGCGCGTAGTCCGCAGCCCGTGTTCAACGTCGTCATGCCGCACGAACATGGGCAGCGGCATGACGGCGCGCACTGTCTCCGCCGGCACGCAGCAGCACCACCAGCCGTTGTAATCACTCACGTGACGCCGAGTGAAGATGGCAGATGCGTCCGGACCGGCGAGGTCGACCCCGCCCAGCGGGTTGCGCAGCCGCAACCGCTCCAGGTCGACCGTTTCGTGGGAGGCGCCCAGGACCGTCGGTCGAGAGAGATCCAACATCTGCCCGCCGATCGTCGTCGGCCGTTTGAGATGTGCGAGCAGACTCCGCAATCGTGCAGGCACGTCCGGGTCCAGGCGCACATCATCATCGAGAAGCAGCACGTGGGTGGCGCCGACGTCGAGCGCCTCGAGCATGCCTCGAGCGAACCCGCCGCTGCCTCCGAAATTCGGCTGCCGCACAAGCCTGACGCCTTCCGGCACGCTCAGCTCGGCGTCACCCTGATGCACGACGATGACCCGCGCCTGCGCCCCCGCGAGCCGCCGCAGCGTCTCGGTCACCGCCTCGGGCTGGTTCAACGAGCAGATCACGATCGCAAGCTGCACGGCCTGGCGGGGCTCGTCGAAGGTGACCCAGGACCCAGCGCGCACCACAACACCGTCATCGGCGTCGACATCAACCACGCCGTCATGTGCCGGGTCACCGAGCTCAATTTCCAGCGACAGCGTCGTGCGCTCTTCGTCCAGGGTGACGTCACGGATCACGGTTCGGGCGCCATCGGGCCGCCGGTGACGGATCCGAATGGAGCCTTGACCCGAAACTTCGATGCGAACCGACAGCGTCTCCAGGCCGGTCAGCTCCCGCCAATAACGGAGGTGGAAGGCGTTGATGAACGGCGCGAGGCCAGGTTGTTCGACGGTGGGCCGAAACGTCTGGAGCACGTGTCCACCGCCGAACTCAGTGTCGCGCTCAAATTGCCTCGGGAAGAACCGCTTGACCGGGCGCGTGCGGCCCGACGCGCGTCGGCGGGCGAGGGAGCGCGCATACGCTCGAACGTATCCGCGCTGCTTCCCGCGGAGGTCCCGCGTCATGTTGCCGGGGTGATAGCGATAGAAGCACGCAATCTCGCTCTCGAGGATCAACCTGGAATCGGCCTCCAGCAGGCGGAGGAAGAAGTCAAAGTCCTCGGCAAAGCCGAGCGTCTCATCGAGTGGGCCGAAGGCGCGAAAGTCGTCAGTCCGGAGCGTGGCGCTCTGCAGCGTCGCGTTGTGGAAGGGAACGTGACGTGGTTCATGCCGGGGCGCGCCGCTGGCGTCTAGCGCTTCGAAGAACAGCACTGCGCCCACCACCGCGGTGACGTCGCAGCGGCCCGCGAGCTTGTCAATCTGACGCCGGATGCGGCCAGCCGGGCACAGATCGTCAGAGTCGACAAAGGTGAGGTATTCGCCGCGGGCGGCTGTCACACCGGCGTTGCGGGCGGCCGCCGGTCCCGCGTGCTCCGTGCGCACGAGCCTGACGCGGGCGTCGGCGCGGGCAATGTCCGTGACGACGTCGGGCGTCGCGTCGGTCGACCCGTCATCAACGACGATGATCTCGGCCGCCACGCCGGACTGGGTCTGCACGGACTGAATCGAAGCTGCGACGAGGTCACTCCGGTTGAAGACCGGGATCACGACGCTGACCGAGGGCGGGCTCAACCCTCGAGGACCTTCCGGACCGCGCCGGCGATTTCCTGCGGGTCGGCGGACAGCCTCAGGTGATAGGCGGGGAGAGTGCGCGTCAGACGCGTGAGGAACGAGAAGCCGGCCATGCGGGCTCCCGGAAGCTGGGTCAGCATTGATGCCGCGATCGCGCTGAACGCCTCGGTAGGCGTCGCTCGGGTCACCGTCGTTCGCTGCGCACCCGTGACCTCGGGAAGCAGGATCAGCCTCAGCTTGAGCGAGTCGGCCAGTCCGCCGGGGAACTCCGCCTCCAGATCGAGTTCGACCTTGCCGCTCCAGTTCACACCACGCCCGGCCAGGTCACATCTTCCCGCGCGCGCCAGGCCATCTCGGTCCTGCTTGAGCAGTCGGTAGACGGGCCAGGCGACCGGTGTCACGCCGGGCTCGACCAGTAGGTAGTCGTCTCCCGTCGTCACGAGTCCATGAGCGATTCCGGCCAGCGTGGTGCCGGACTTCCCCACCCCGCCCGGGCCCGCCAGGAGTGCCCCTGCCTCACCCAAGCCGAGCGCCGCCGCGTGCAGAAACCTCCAGCCGCGCCACGCGAACGCGAGGTGAAGCAGCAGCGCGAAGGGAGCGCCGGCCGTCCACGGCGGCAGAACGCTCGTGTCGGGCACCAGGATCAGGCCGCGTCTTGTCACCGGATCGAAGAAGACCCACGGATAGCCAGTCTCGCCGTCGTCCGGGGCAGGAACGAGGGCCGCGATTCGGGAGCGCGCGAACCGCTGTGCGGTAATGCTCGGGTCGTGTCCGAGGTCGACGACCGCGTGGGGCGATGGCCAGCCTAGGCGCTCCGTCTCAAGCAAGTCCAAACAGAGGACCGGGGCGCCCTGCGGCTCGGGATCGAGGCCGACCAGTCGTGAACGGTAGAGCTCACCGAGCGCGGCGTTAGTACAGCGAAATCGGATCGGAACACCGCCGATCCGTGAGGTCCACACGTCAAGGCCCGCATCTGGGAGATCCTTGGCGCTCTGGAGCCAGGCGCGGGCGGCTCGCACCGGGGTAACGGGCGGGCCCGTCACCGCAGCCCTCAAGCGCCCTGGGACTCCAGGCCCGGCCACCCGATCGTCTCATCGACATCGTGGATTGGGTCCGAGAGGATCAGATCCTGCATGTCTTCGTAGACCTCGAAGACGATCTCGCCCGCGCCGTCCGCCAGCAACCCCGCGGACGCCATCTCGCCGAGAACCGGCCGAGGGGGGCACGGGCGCATCAGCCCATGCTGAGTGATCTGCGCGGCGAACTCGGTCACGCGTTCTGCGTTGTCTCCGTGTCCGTTCGCGTGTCTCGCCAGTTCCTCCACCGGGTGACCCGCGGCCAGGTCATGCCAGAGGGGCACGGCGAGACCGCGCATGCTGAAGTAGATGCCGGTCTCGACATTGAGCGCGACGACTTCGTCCTGAAGCACCTCAGCGGCGCAGTCAGGACGCGCGATCTCGAGGATGGTCGTCATAGCTGAACTGGACATGGCATGCACCCCACCGACACTGGCTCTCGTGCGGTCACGTTCGATTGTACTTCGCGCCCCGCAGATCCCAGATCAATCACCGGCCCGGCCGGCGAGGTTCAAACCGATCGCGGCCTCCGAGCGAGCCGCAGAACGAGCCGCTCCCGCACGCCGCTCGGCCGCGTGCCTAGCTCAGCCAGCACACGGTCAGGGACCGGCGCGTCCATCAACTCCCGCAGGATCGCCAGGGCGGCGCCCGCCGTGAACGCGAGCTCACGCTGAGCGGCCCCGTCGACCAGGCGCGACCAGTCGATCTCCTTCTCCGCGGTGCGGAGGATCACCGCTCCGTCAGCGATCCACATCAGCGCCTCGGGACCCGCTCGCACTCCGTACGCACAGGTGTGCAACAGCTGTTCGGTGGGTCCAGGTGCGAGGGTCGCGGCCGAACCCAGTGTCGCTGTGACTGCCCCTGACCAGAAATCCTCGTCGCTGACGGACGCCGGGAACGCTCGCCACTGTAGATCCATGTGGGCGCCGCCTGGCTCTTGCAGCGGCATCGCGTGACCGCCGCGCAGAATGCAGCCGGGATTGACGGGGCCGAGGGGTGACCAGCCACCCGCTCGGAGGACTGTCAGAGCACGTTCCGCGTCAACCGGTGGCACGAGCACGCCAACGTCATCCAGTCGTCGCGCCCCCGCATCGCGATAGTGCACCAGGCTCACCGCGGGCCCGCCGAGTGCCATGGTCGGGATGCCTTCGCGCTCCAGCGCCCCGATTGCCAGCTCCAGGCGGCGGGCAAGCCGCTGGTTCATAACCCATGCGTGCCGGTAGACCCCCTTGAGCCGTGGAATATCCGGGTCATCTACCCGATTGGCCTCAAGGTTGCGGTACAGGAGTGGCAGGAGGCGAACGGACGACGGGCTGAGCGTGTCGATGTCACCTCCGGCCCGCCGCCACTGCGCCCACGACGAGCGCGCGTCAGGACCGTCGCGGACTGCCGCGCCAAGCAAGAGCCGCTCGCTCGCCGGCGGCATTGCTGGACGACGAGGGTTGAACAGCTGTGCGAGCCCCGGACTCACGGTCTCACGTACGCCCGGCCGCTGCCGCTACCTCGTTCGCGATCCGGCCGTCGCGCAGGTGGATCACTCTTCCGGCCCAGGCCTCGATTTCTGGGTCATGACTGATGGCAATGACGGTGGGGGAGCCAGGGAGATCTCGGAGGTTTCCGAGCAGCCGGTCGATCGCAGCATCGTCGAGGTGCGTCGTCGGCTCATCTAGGACGAGCAGCGATGGGCTCGTCAAGAGGGCACGCGCGATCGCGAGGCGTTGACGCTGACCCGCCGACAACAGGACTCCCTCGTCCCCCACCGCAGTGGCGTAACCCGCGGGTAATGCGTCGATGAAGTCGTTCGCCGTCGCCCACGCCGCTGCACGTCGGATCTCAACTTGAGTGGCGTCGGGTTGACCGTACGCGATGTTCTCGCTCAGCGTCCCCGGAAAGATCACAGGGTCCTGCAGGACGACTCCGAGCGAACGGCGGAGGCTGGGCATGTCAAGCTCCTCGAAGGGGACGCCGCCGGCCAGCACCCGGCCCGCGGTAGGCCGGTACAGCCCCAGCAACAAGCTGACCAGTGTGCTCTTCCCGGCACCGTTGGGACCCACGATCGCTACGTGTTCACCCGGAGCAATGCTGAGATGGACGTCCTGGAGCACGGGCCGGTCCTCGTAGGCGAACGAGACTCCGTCGAACGTCAACGACCCATCAAAGTCCAGGACCCGCGTGCCGGTATACGGCTCGCCGCCCCCCGCCCGCAACAGTCGATCGAGCCGGATCATCGACTCATAGCCGGTGAGCACGTCGGGCACGCTGCCGATGACCGGCGACACCTGGCGCAAGAGCAGGGCGGTAATCGCATAGAACGCGAGCAGATCGCCGACGGTCATGTCACCGCGAGCGGTGGACCATCCCCCCACGATCAAAATGATCACGCCGGCGGACGCGCTGATGGCCTGCTGCAGGATGCCGTACGTTCCCCCCGCCCACGCCATCCGGAGCCCGGCTTGGCTGAGTTCGTCAATCTGCCGCGATCGCCGCTCGACCTCGATCCGCTCAGCTCCGTGAACCTTGGTCAGCGAGGCTGCGCGCAGTCCCAGTGCCGTCGCCGACGCGAACACGTCAAACGCCCGCTGCCAACGGCGGGTGCGCCGGCGGATGACAGGTGTGAGGACGCGATTCGTGGCAATCATGACCGGCACCACGACCAGTAGGGCCGTGCAGAGCAGCGGAGACACGACTAGCGCCACGACGATCAGGCCAAAGGAAACGATCACCCCCGGTACCAGCAGCGCGATGATGGCGTTGCTCATCACGTCCACGCGTTCAGTGTCCTGCACCACGATCGACTGGAGTACCGCGCCGCTGGAGCGGTCGAGCTCAGCTCGGTCGAGCCCGTAGAGACGCTCGGTCAGCAGGACGCGCAGCCGCGCGACCGCGGCCTTGTTGACCTTCAGGCTGACGTACCGAGTCACCAGAGCCAGTGCTGCTGTGGCTGCGTAGAGCACGAAGATCAATCCGGCGGTTAACGTCACGCCCGCCGCGTCCCGGTGCGGAATCTGATTGTCGAAGGCGCGCTGCAGAAGGCCGGCGATCGGGACGAGCAGTAGTGCCTGCAACACAGACAGCGTCACAGTGACGGCGAGCAGCCGCCGGGAATCCCGGAATAACCGGATGTACAGCCGCCAGGGCCCACGCAAGCTGAGGCGCGCGTGCTGCTGAACCGGACCCCGTGGCGAGACATCATCCTTGATCACCGCGCTCATACGCCCTTCCAGGATAGGTCCCGGGGCCAGTGCGCGGGCTATGCTCATGCCGTGACGCGCAGGGGAGCGCAGGCGTAGATGCCGCAGCGGCCCGCCGTGGTGTTAAACCTGACGATTGACGCGATGAGCGGCAAGATCGTCACCGGGCTGCGCGAGGCGGGCGTGCCGAGCCTGTTGCTAAAAGGGCCGGTGATCGCGCGCCGTCTCTATCGGCATGGCGAGACTCGGGCGTACGCCGACTGCGATCTGCTGGTTCGACGCAGCGATCTTGCCGCGGCCGAGACGACCTTGGCTCGCCTGGGGATGCGGCGGGATAAGGCGGAGGAGCGCTTGACTCCCGACTGGGAGCGTCACAACAACAGCTGGCGGCTGGACGAGCGCCACTTCGACCTTGAACTGCACTGGACGCTGATCCATATCGGCGCCGACCCCGAGACGTTGTGGGACGTATGCAACCGTGACAGCAACGCAATGCTCGTGGGAGGCGTCGAGGTATCCACCCCGGCCGATCCGCAGCTGGCGTTGATCGTGGCGCTGCACGCGGCCCAGCATGGCGTCCGGTGGAACAGGCCTCAGGAGGACCTGCGCCGGGCGGTCGAGCTCCTGCCGCTGGAGGTGTGGCGAGCGGGCGCGCAATGCGCGGTCGAACTGGACGCAACCCGGGCATTCGCGGCGGGCTTGCGGTTGATTCCCTCTGGCGCGGCCCTAGCGACAGCGCTGGCGCTACCTGACGACCCCTCGCTTGAGGTCCTGTTGACCACGGGGCGTGCCGGAGAGGGAGCACATCAAGTTGATCGGGTTCTGCGTGCCCCCGGTCCGATGGCAAAAGCGCGCGTCGTGCTCCGTGCCGCGTTCCCCTCAGCGGCGAAAATGCGCTCCAAGCACGCTGGGGCGAATGGCCCCGTCGGACTCGCGCTGGCGTATGCGATCCATCCGATTCGCGTCATGACGACAATCGGCTTGGGCGTGCGCCATTGGCTACGGGCGCGCCGGGAGACCTATGGCCGCTAACTACGTGTAGCTACGCGATGTCTCGCCGGTCATCGACCCAGCCCGCGAGCGCGAGGGCGAGCACCGTCCAGGCGAGGATCACCGCTACGGCTGCGCCGAACGGGAGCTTGTGAGCGAGCCCGCGGCCGCCGACGTCCGTCAGCGCGTTGCCGAACAAGAATTTGCCTACGCTAGAGCTCGCGGCTGTGATCAGCGGTTGGGCAACGAACAGGAAGATGAGCGTTCCGATGACCGCCGCGACCTGGTTGGCGACCAGCACCCCGATCGCGACGCCCAGCATCGCCCCGAGTCCGCACGCCAGCAGGCTCCCGCCGATCGCTCGCGCGTAATCGCTCCCTGCGAGCGAGGGTCCACTCTGGCCGCTCAGCAGCGGGATCCCGATCACGAAAGCGACGACGAGCATCAGTCCGCCGACAACGAGTCCAGCGAGGCCGTAGGCGACCATCCGCCCGATGCTGAGCCGCAGCCGCGAAGGCACGATCAGCGCTCCCGCCGCGACCGTGCGGTGGCGGTACTCGGCGGTCGAGCCCACGACCCCGAACAGCAGCAGAAGCACCGCGAGCGGATCGCCGATGCTGATCACTGCGCGCTTGTCGGCGATCGTCTTCGGGTTTCCTGCGAGCACGTTGACGAGCACGAAAAGCAACACCAGCACTACGCCCGCGGCAGCGAAGCCGAGTGCGGTCCGGGTCGTGCGCAGCTTGAGCAGCTCCGAGCTCAGGACCCGGCTCATACCGTCGCCTCGGGCGGCACGTCGGGTGGATGCTCGGCGGCGGGCCCGTCGCCCGTGAGCTCGAGGAAGACCTCCTCCAGCGAAGCGGCGCGCGGCGCCAGCTCGTGCAGCGGCAGGCCAGCAGAGAATGCCAAGTCGCCGACCTGCGCCGCGCCGAGACCGGAGACGAGCAGTACGTCGGCCTCGGCACGGCTGACCTGGCCTCCGGCGCGCTCGATAACCGAGGCGAGGTCCTCAAGGCGCGGCGAGCGCACGCTCACCTGTCGCGGGCCCGCGAGGCGGTCGACCGGGCCCTCGTCGACGAGCTTGCCCCGATTGATCACGATCACGTCGTCGACGGTCTGCGCGACCTCGCTGAGCACGTGGCTTGAGATCAGCACGGTGCGGCCCTCGGCAGCGAGCGAGCGCAGGAAGTCGCGCAGCCAGCGAATTCCCTGTGGGTCGAGGCCGTTGGCGGGCTCGTCGAGAATGAGCAACTTCGGGTCGCCGAGCAGCGTCGCGGCGAGCGCGAGCCGCTGGCGCATGCCCATCGAGTATTTGCCCGCGCGACGGTCGGCGGCTCCTGACAGTTCCACGAGCTCCAGCACGGCTTCGACGCGCGAGGCGGGCAGTCCGGCCAGCACGGCCAGCGAACGCAGATGGTTACGCCCGGACCGCCCAGGGTGGAACCCCGATATCTCGAGCGACGCGCCGACCGTCCGGACCGGGTCAGCGAGCGCCGCGAATGGCTTGCCGAAGATCGTCGCCTGGCCCGCGGTCGGCCGCGCCAAGCCGAGCAGGATGCGCAATGTCGTCGTCTTCCCGGCTCCGTTAGGGCCCAGAAACCCAGTCACGGCGCCGGTCCGCACCTCGAAGGAGAGGCCGTCTACGGCAGCTACATCGGCGTAGCGCTTGCTGAGTCCGGAGACTCGTATCGCGGCGCCGGCAGCGTCGTCTGGCACGAGCTACACCCTATACCCAGGCTCTGTCTCGGCTTGCGAGTGCGTCGGCACCGACGAGGCGAAAGACTCAGCTGACCGCCTTCTTCACAAGCCGGGCGATCTTCTTCTCCTCGGCCGAGGTCAGCTCCTTCAGCGCGAAATAGCTGGGCCACATGTTGCCGCTGTCGAGGTTCGCCTTGTCGCTGAACCCGAGCGTCGCATACCTCGCCTTGAATTTTGCCGCGCTCTGGAAGAAGCAGACGACCTTGCCCTCCTTGGTGGCATATGCCGGCATCCCGTACCACGTCTTTGGCGAGAGGGACGGCGCGCTCGCCTTGACGATCGCGTGGAGCCGCTCGGCCATGGCGCGATCCGGTTCGGGCATCTGGGCGATCTTGGCGAGCACTGCGCTCTCCCCGTCCTCTCCGCGGGCCGCCGCCTTGCGCTCCTGGACGAGCTCCTTCATCGCGGCGCGTTCCTCGGCCGTCAGCCCAGCGGCCGACTTGCGTGTCGCGGTGGTGCGCTTGGTGCGCTTCGGTGCGTCTATCCGTTGACTCATCGGAACCCTCTGATCATGGTACACCTCCATCATAGGTCTCGTCCAGTTTAATCTGGGACACTCGAGCTATGGCAGACGAGGTCTCAATTGACATCGCGGTAGCTGAGTTCGCCGGCCAGCTGTTCTTCCGGCTCTGGCGCGCGTCACACACGCGTACCGCTCAGGCGCTGGGCTCGATTGGCCTCACGCCGACGGTGTTCGCGGTGCTGAACGTGCTTGGCGCTCGCGAAGGCACGATCCAGCAGCAACTGAGCACGGACATGGGTATCGATCCGAGCGCCATGGTCAAGCTGATCGACGAACTCGAAGAGGCCGGGCTGGCCGAGCGGAGGCGACGCCCGAATGACCGCCGCGCATGGGAGGTCAAGATCACGTCAAAAGGTCGTCACACGTTGCAGCAAGCGAAACAGCTGGCCTCAGACGTCGAAGATGAGATCCTCGGCGGCCTGACAGACGCCGATCGCCGGCAACTCCTGACGCTCCTGCGCCGGGCGCTCGCCTCAGCGCCTCCCCAGCCTCCATGGCGCGCCGAAGAGGGGCAGCAGGGAACGACGCCATAGCGAACGACCCGTTCCTCCTCAGGAGATCGTCACCGTCGAAGGCGATGAGGCGATCCCGTTGGCGACCACGACCAGCGTGCTCTTGCCTGCTGGCGTGCTCGTGGGGAGGGTGAACTTGGTCGTGGAGCTGGTGCCGGGGCAACCGATACCGAGCTCCAGTTGGCAGTCCGGGCGTAGGTGACCACGCCAGTGGAGGAGTTGGTGATCCGTACCAGGGGGAAGTTGGTGTTGTCCTGGACATCGTCACCGTAGGCGGCTCCCTGGTCCAGCCCGGCGAGCTGCTTCCCGGACAGGCTGTAGGTGCTGCCGGGGGCGAGGGTGTTGGCGCTGATCGATGAGATCGAGGGCTCCCAGCCCGTGTTCGGGGACCGCCCGCTGTGTACACCTCCATCTGGTTGCTGCCGTCGTTGAACAGCACCTGCCCGTTGGGCAGCGCCAGCATCCGCGTTGCAAACGAGGTGTCGTTCGGCGCGTTCGGTACGTCGGGAACCTGGCTCAGCGTGTTCGAGCCGGCGTTGTAGACGAAGAAGTGAGTCGGCGTGTTGTAGGTGCAAGCGCTCGCATCGAACAGCACGTTCCCGTCGGCAGGGTCGCTCCCGGGCCGTCGGTGGCGGATACTCCTCCCCGTTGATCGCCGGGATCTCCGGCCCGGCGGTCCAAGTGCCCGCGGTCCCGGCCTTGTACTGATACAGGGCGGTCTGCGTACCGGCGTCCGTGGTGCATGCCGATGGAGCCTCTTGCGTGCTCGAACCGGCACCGACCACGAACGCGTTGCCGCCGGGCATCTCGACCTGCGGCCCGATCTCGACAATCGGGAACGGGTTCACCGGGTTGCCGTTCGGGACCGTGGCCCCAGAAAAGCTCCAAGTGTCGGTGGTCGGATTGAACAGCTGTGTACTGCCCACCCCCCAAACATCGAGGGTCAGCAGCTGCCCGCTCGGCTCGAGGGTCCAGCCTTCCTCGTCGTTGGGATCGTTCTTGCCCGTCGCCGGAATCACCTTCCAGGTCAGATTCTTCGCGTTGAGCAACGCATCATCGACCGTCAGATCCGGATTCGTGGCGCACGTGTTACATGGGTGCTGGAGGATGAATGTGCCGTTGGCCAGGACGTCACTCGCCGAGTCCCCGATGTTCGTCCAGCCCGGTGGCGGTGCGACGGGGGCCCAGGCGTTGGTCACCGGGTTGTAGATCGCGCCCTGGTCCGACCACACGGCGTTTTCCCCGATGTACTCGCCGCCCTCGACGATCATCCGGCCGTCAGGCAAGATCGCCGCAGGCGAAAAACAGCGGCGAATAGCCGGCTGGCATCGACGCGATCTGGCTCCACGTCCCATCGACATAGCTGCCGTTCGAATCCGGCGCGAGCCTCCACCAGTCGGTCGTACCGCCGGCGTCGTTGTTGTCGGGCTCATCGTGCACGAGCACCGTCCCGTCGCTCTCCAGCAGCATCGTGCCCGGGGTGCCGAAGGGCGGCGCATTGACGAGCGGCGTCCATGGTGACGGTGTGCCCGCCCGGGCGAGGGAGGCACTGAATCCCGACGGCGCGGGATGCCGGAACGGCGTGAGAATCGGATGGCCCACAGAGGCCGTCGTTGTCGCGGCGATCCGGGCCACGCCGGACCGGTGCGACGACGCCAGCGCCGAACCGACGATGACCACGGCCGCCGCGACCACGCAAGCCACCCGGCGATTGCGGAAAAGCGACGAGGAATTGAAGGCACAGCCCCTCCCAGGATTTCGCCTGCGTTCCTAGGACGCGCGACCCTATCAGGGGTCGACCGAGGCCTGTCAACCTGGCCTGGTGGCGACACCCTCGAACATGTAACCGAACGCGCGGAGGCCCTTGGCGTAGTAATTGTCGAGTCGGACGAGCTCGAGTCCTGAGCCGAGGACCAGCTGGTCGATCGGACGGTTGAGGTGGCACCCTCCCACGACGTGTCGTTGCAACGGGGTCAGCCGGTCTTGCCAGCGGGCGACCTTGGGGTCGGGTGAGCGCCCGTGCTCGAGAAGTGAAACCTGCCACCCGGCGAAGCACTCTCCGGATCTCGCCGAGAGCGCGATCGACGTCGAGGATGCTGCAGAGCGTCCACGTGGTCAGTACGTGGTCGACGCTGGCTGACGGCAGCGGAGCGTCTGCCCGTCAAGGTCGACGTAGTCCACCGATACGCCACTGGAGGAGACCCGCTTGGCTGCGAGTCGGCGACCAACCGTCGCCGGATCGACCGCTTGGACGTGGTTGACGCCGGGTGGATAGTGAGGGACGTTCAGGCCGAGCCAAACCCGACCTCGAGCACGTTACCGTCAAGCGGTGCGGCGACACTAGCAGGATGGGCGTGAGCTCACCGCGGCTCATCACGAAGTCCAAGACGCGCGGAACGACCTGATCGCCGTACAACCCCATCCGGCCAGTATCGCCAAATACGGGCGCGGTGGAGCGTCGCAGGGCTCTGGGTCGGGCTCTGGGTCGGGCTCAGGGCAGCTCGACGAGCACTTTGCCTATTGCGCCCTGCTCCACGGCGTCATGGGCGGCGGCGATCTGCTCCAGCGTGAACCGATGCTCGGGCAGCGGAGTCAGGGCACCGTCACGCAGCGCCCTGGAGATGTCAGCGACGGCGGCGAGCTTGGCCTCCAACGGGATCGTGTAGACGAGCACGAACGCGACGTGGGCGTTGAGCACCATCAGCGACCGTGACAGCTCAACGGCGTGGGGGGGCGCGGTGTAACAGGAGACGACGCCGCCAGCGGCGAGGACCTCGGTATCCAGGGAGAGGTTCGCCGGAAGGTTGACCTCCACGATCCGAGTCACCCCATCGGGCGCCCATTCACGGAGACGTTCAGCGACAGGCTCAGAGCGGTAATCGATGACGAGCTCGGCGCCGGCCGCGCGCGCGAGCTCAGCCTTCTCGGCCGAGCTCACCGTCGTGGCCACGTGTGCGCCGTGCCAGTGACCGAGCTCGATAGCCGCATGTCCCACGGCGCCGGCGCCGCCATGCACGAGCACCTTGGCGCCCGCAGCGAGCCATCGGCAAACAGGCAGCGATTGCGGTGATCGCCGGAATCCCCAAACCGGCGCCGAGCTCAAGGCTGACCTGCGGCGGCAGGGTGACCGCCTGGCGGGACGGCAGCGCGATCCATTGAGCGGCTGTGCCCTGAGGACGCTGCCACTGGCCCTCCCACAACCAGACACGCTCGCCGACTCGCGCCGGATCCACGCCCTCGCCCACCGCGACGATCTCACCCGCCCCGTCCTCATTAGGGCACGATCTCGTCCGCGACACTCGCGTTTTGCCCCGAGCGCCGTGACTTCCAGTCAGTCGGGTTGACGCCGGAGATGTGAACGCGAACCAGCGCCTCCCCCGCGGCGGGCTGGGGTCGAGGGATCTCGGTCACCGAGAGCGTGCCCCGGTCAGGGCCGACGGTGGGATACCGAGCGGCGAGCATTGAGTCGGAGGGAACCATGCCCGCAATCGTAAACACGGGCCTCAGGTGGAGGACTAC
>CAWCZI010000009.1:0-570258 GCA_963799995.1 uncultured Solirubrobacterales bacterium
GGCTGTCTCGTGAGCCGGACCGTCGGGGTGATCGGGGTCCCCACCAGCGCCGGCGCGTTCGCGCCCGGACAGGAGCAGGCCCCCCGCGAGCTGCGACGAGCCGGGCTGACGCGATCGCTGGCGCGCCATGGCGTCACGGTCCGCGACCACGGCGACCGGGAGCGCTGGCGCTGGCGGCCCGACCGGACCAGGCCGGACGCGCAGAACGTGCCCGCGGTGATCGAGATCGTGACCGACACGGCACGGCGGGTGCGCGAGGCCCGGCGCGCGGAGGAGATCACGCTCGTGCTCGGCGGCGACTGCACGGTCGGGATCGGGACGGTGGTGGGGCACACGGCCGAGGGCGAGTCCGTCGGCCTCGTGTACTTCGACGCCCACGCCGACCTCAACGTGCCCGCCAGCGTCAGCGAGGGGGCGCTCGACTGGATGGGGATGGCCCACATGCTGGGCATCGACGGGACGGTGCCCGAGCTGGCGGGCTCAGGGGCGCGCACCCCGATGCTGAGCGCCGAGCAGGTGGTGGTCCTCGGCTGGGAACCCAACAGGGCGACCCCGTTCGAGCTCGAGGCGATCGAGCGCACCGGGCTGCGCACGATCCCGGTGCAGGCGGTGCGGGCCGACCCCGCGGAAGCGGCGCTCCGGGCGCGCGCGGCGCTGGAGGCGCGCTACGACCGGCTGCTCGTGCACTTCGACGTCGATGTGATCGACTTCACCGGCGTCCCGCTGTCGGAGAACTGGGGGCGCAACGAGGGGCTGGCCTACGAGTACGCGATGAGTGCGCTGGCGGTTTTGCTCGCCTCGCCCAAGCTGGCCGGGGTGACCGTGACCGAGCTCAACCCCGACCACGTCGAGGCGGGCGCGGGCACTCTCCCCCGGTTCGCAAGGGATCTGGCGAGGTGCCTCGCCGCCGGCGATGCCCAACCGGTGCGCGGGGGCGACGCCGAACCGGCGCCGGCCCTCATCCGCCGTGCCGGTCCCGCCGACACCACCGCGGTCGGACGGCTACTGGACGATTTCAATCGCGAGTACGACGACGCCACCCCCGGACCCGAGGCGCTGGCCGTCCGCGTCGGCGAGCTGATGGAGGGCGGCGACACCGAGGTGCTCGTGGCCGGCGACCCGCCCCACGCGCTGGCCGTGCTCCGCCTGCGCCCGTCGATCTGGAGCCGGGCGCTCGAGTGCTACCTGGCCGAGCTGTACGTCGCGCCGGCGCATCGCGGGGCCGGCACGGGGCGGGCGCTGCTCGAGGCGTCGATCGAGCTGGCCCGCGCCGCGGGAGCGGACCACATGGACCTCGGCACCAGCGAGGACGACGCCGCCGCGCGGGCCCTGTATGAGAGCCTCGGCTTCGACAACACCGAAGGCCGCCACGGCGGCCCGATCAACTTCTTCTACGAGCGCGAGCTCTGACCGCGGGGCGTCGCGGTGTGCGACGGGCGCCGATGTCGATCCGTCACGCGGGTGAGGGTGCGGGTGCGGTGATCAGGGTCGGGCCGACGCGCTCGTGCTCGAGACGCCGCGCGGCCAGTTCGGCCAGCTCCGGGCCCATGTATCGCTCAACCAGCCGCAGCGCCAGATCGAGGCCGGCCGCCGGGCCGCCGCACGTGACGATGCTGCCGTCGTCGACCACGCGCGCCTCGCGATGCACCTCCGCCCCGGCGCGCTCGAGGTCGTCGACCGCGATCCGGTTGGTGACCGCCGGCCGTCCCGCCAGGAGCCCCGCGGCGGCGAGCAGCATCGCCCCCGTGCAGACCGAGGCGATCACGGTCCCGCCGGCATGGAGTTCGGCCAGGACGCCCGGTAGCTCACCTTCGACAAGGGCGCGCACCCCGACCGGGGAGGGGTCGCGCCACCCGCCGCCGGGCACCACGAGCAGTCCGGGGGCGTCACCGAGCCCGCACTCGAGCTCGATCCGGAGCCCGTGGGCCGATGTCACGTGTCCGGGCTGGGCGGGATAGCGCACGACACGCACCGGAAAGCCGGTGGCGGTCAGGATCTCGAGCGGTGCCACACCGTCAAGGTCGTCGAAGCCGTCGAAGAGCAGGATCTCGGTGAGGGGTGGAGTCGTGCGGGA
This sequence comes from uncultured Solirubrobacterales bacterium, assembly GCA_963799995.1. Taxonomy (GTDB): domain Bacteria; phylum Actinomycetota; class Thermoleophilia; order Solirubrobacterales; family Solirubrobacteraceae; genus Palsa-465. The sequence continues at coordinate 2,075 of CAWCZI010000009.1, forward strand.
GTCGGTCATGGGTACATGGTGGACGCCGGCCGGGAACCGGACAAGTGGCAGGAATGACATGTATCGTATGATTCGTGCCAACTTCGCTCCGACCGCACCGCGTCGTCGCGCTCGCCCTGCCGGGCGTGATCCTGCTCGACCTGGCCGCCCCCACGCACCTGTTCGGCCACCTTGGCGGACGGCGGTACCGCTTCGAGCTGGCCGCGGTTGCGCCCGGCCCGGTGAGCACCTCGACCGGCTTCGAGGTGGTGGCGCCGGCGGGGCTCGACGCACTGCGACGGGCCGACACGGTCGTGGTACCGGGCAGTGACGACGTGGCGCCGGACACGGCCACGGCGGCTCTGCGGCGCGCCCACGCCCGTGGGGCCCGCGTGATGTCGATCTGCACCGGGGCGTTCGCACTCGCGCGAGCGGGGCTGCTGGACGGCCGGCGCGCCACCACCCACTGGGCCTTCGCAGCCGAGCTGGCGCGGCGCTACCCCGACGTCGACGTCGACCCGTCGGTTCTGTACGTGGACGAGGGATCGGTGCTCACCAGCGCCGGTGTGGCGGCGGGGCTGGACCTGTGCCTGCACGTGATCAGGCGCGACCACGGCGCGGCGGTCGCCGCCGAGTTCGCCCGGCGCACCGTCGTCGCCCCCCATCGCGACGGCGGCCAGGCGCAGTTCGTCCAGCGCCCGGTGGTCGAGTCCCGCCCCCTCGGCGACTCGCTGGGACCGACCCGGGAGTGGGCTCAGGGCCGCCTCGAGCAGCCACTCGACGTCGCCACCTTGGCTCGCCACGCGTGCATGTCGCCACGCACCTTCGCGCGCCGGTTTCGCTCCGAGACGGGAACCACGCCCGCTCAGTGGGTGCTCGAGCAGCGCACGCGCGCGGCGCAGGCGCTGCTGGAGCGCACCGCGCTGGCGGTCGAGGACGTCGCGACGCGCACCGGCTTCGGTAGCGCGGCCACGCTCCGGACGCATTTCGGGCGCCGCCTGGCGACCACCCCCAGCGCCTACCGGCGCAGCTTCCGCGCCGCCTGAACGCGGGCTTTCGGGCCATCTCGCGCGGGCCGTCAGGGCTGTTCCGAACTGCTCCGCGGTGACGCTATGTTCCTATCAGAGCCGGAATCCGGCATTCTTAAGCGTTCTGGTGCTGATTTCGAATAGGCGGACTCCCACCAACGCCACGAAGGAGAGAAGATGAGCCTGAAGATTGGATCCACCGCACCCGACTTCGAAGCGCAGACCACCGAGGGCACGATCCACTTTCACGATTGGATCGGCGACTCGTGGGCGGTGCTTTTCTCGCACCCCAAGAGCTTCACGCCGGTGTGCACCACCGAGCTCGGCTACATGGCAAAGATCAAGCCCGAGTTCGATAAGCGCGGTGTCAAGATCATCGGCCTCTCGGTCGACCCCGTCGAGGACAACGAGAGGTGGTCGACGGACATCGCCGAGACCCAGGGCACGGCGCCCAACTACCCCATCATCAGCGACGGCGACTTCAAGGTCGCCAAGCTCTACGACATGCTGCCCGAGGACGTCGAGGGCGACCCGGGGTCACGCACGCCGGCCGACAATCAGACGGTCCGCAACGTGTTCGTGGTCGGGCCCGACAAGAAGATCAAGCTGATCCTGGTCTACCCGATGACCACCGGGCGCAACTTCGACGAGGTCCTACGCGTGATCGACTCACTGCAGCTGACGGCCAACCACAAGGTGGCGACGCCGGCCCAGTGGCAGCAGGGCGACAAGGTGATCATCGCCGGCTCGGTGTCCAACGACCAGGCCAAGGAGATCTACCCGGACGGGTGGGAGTCACCCCGCCCCTACATCCGGATCGTCCCCCAGCCGCAGTCCTAGGCGACGCCGCAACGCGGGGCGGGCGCTTTGCTGCCGCCCGCCTCGCCCGCCTCGCCCGCCTCGCCCGCCTTGCGGGGGACGTGAAGGAGATTGGTAGCGCCATCCGCAACAAATCTCCCTACCCCCCGTGTCACGTCCTCCTCGCCGGGGGCGCTGACCCCAGCGCCGGTCACGCCCGTCAAGTGTGCTGGACCACCTGGATCGACATGTTGCTCGATCCCTTCGAGCACACCCCGAACGGATACGGCACCGTCCGCGATGCCTTCTGGTTGGGCGGGAACACGCGCATCCCGGCTGCGGTAACCGGCCCACACGACGCCGGCGGGAAGTTGCCCGCCTCCGCCACCCTGAGCATCGCGACAGCGCTGGCCCCGTTCTTCAGCGTGATCGTCTTGGTCTTGCGAGAGTTGTCGCGACCCGCCGCCTTGCCGACCTGGCGCCCCCGCAGGGTGATCGCCGATACGCCTGGATAGCCGCGCAGCGTGCACGTGTGGCCCGAGAGGTTGGTGAAGTCCAGGCTGTAGACGATGCTGCCCGCCGCGCCGTCGCCCGGCAGGTCGAGCCAGGTAACCAGCCCGGCCGTCTGGCAGGCGCGTGTGCCGGCGGCGCGGGCGCTCGGCGCGGCGGTGGAGCCGGCGCTTGACGCGAGCGCTACCGCCGCGGCGAGCACGGAGGCCACGGCGGCCCGGCGGCCCAGGGTGAGCAGGTGCGAAGGGTTCATGGTGTGACTCCCGGGTTCGAGCGAGTGTGGACGACGCCAATTATCCCCCGGGCCACGCGGTCCCACGGCCCGGGCCGGGTCAGCGCTCCGCCCGCGGTCCCACGGCCCGGGCCGGGTCAGCGCTCCGCCCGCGGTCCCACGGCCCGGGCCGGGTCAGCGCGCCGCCCGCGGTCCCACGACTTCGTAGTAGGCCTCCCCCGAGCCGGGCGGCGGTGCGGCCGGCAGCGTCACCGCGCGCCCGGACTGAAATTGGGTCAGGGCGATCCTTCCACGGACCTCCACCGCCGTCGGCGCCAGACCGGTGACGGGCAGCAGCCGCGCCGCCTGCGGGGCCTGCGCAGCCAGCGTGACCACGTCGATCTCGTGCACCGCGGCCGGCCGAGCCGGCGCCCGCAGCCCGGGCACGTAGTACCGCAGCACCGGACTGTCGTCGAACCCGTCGAATACGACGACCCCGCGCGGCGGTCCGGCCACTCGTAGCGGCGCCAGCAGGTCACGCCAGTCGTCGCGCTGGAGTGCCGGCGTCAGCGCAACCGCCACCACGATCGCCAGACACACGGCACACGCCGCCGCCAGGCCGGCAAAGCTGAGACGCCCGGCGCCCCGCCGGACGGCCCCCGCCGCGACCAGCAGCGCCAGGATCGGCCACGCGTACAGCACGTTGCGGGGAGCCAGGTAGTTGGTGGCGACCAGGGAGATCACCACCGGGACCCCGACGGTCACGATCGCCAGTGCCGCCAGCCCGAGGCCGGCGCGCCGTTCGTCGTCGTCGCCCCGGCGGACCAGGGCGACCACCGCCCCCAGCGCCGCAAGCGCGAGCACCGCCACGCCCGCTCGATGGATGACAGGCGTCCACGTTACCCCCACCAGGAACGACTGCCCGGTCGCCGCCACCTGGTCCAGCACGGTGGACGTGGCGGTCCAGGGCCGAGGGACGTGCGCCTTCTGGTAGAGCACCAGCGGCAGCAGCGCCAGTCCCACGACGGCCGGCAGAGCCAAGGCGGCGAGCAGCTGGCGCCGCCCGCGCAGCCTGACCAGCAGCCAGGCCGCCTCGGCGGCGAGCGGGAACACCGCGAAGTAGTGCGTGGCCAGCGCGGCAGCCGAGCACGCCGCCCACCCCAGAATCCACGCCCGCCGCTCCTGCGTCAGCGCTCGAACAAAGAGCCCCAGCGCCAGGACGCACAGCAGGGCCAGCAGCGCGTAGGAGCGCGCCTCCTGCGAGTACCAGACCATGATCGGGCTGACCGCCGTCAGCGCCGCCGCGCCGAGCGCAGCCCGGCGGCCGAGGAGCGGCACGCCGGCCCAGAAGACCGCCGCCACCGTGAGCGTGCCGAGCAACGCCGGCAGCGAGCGAAGCGCGAACGCCGAGGATCCGAACACATGCGCCCAGACCCACGCCAGCGCGTAGTACAGGGGCGGCGTCGACTCGGTATGCGGGACCAGCGACACCCCCGAGCTCAGCGAGTGGCCGGCGATCTGCGCCGTGAACCCCTCGTCGGCCCACAGGCTCTGCGTCGAGAGGGTCGCGAACCGCAACAGCGCACCGAACACCACGATCCCCGCCAGCGCGGGATCGCCGCCCGGAATCCCCCGCAGGCGCGCCGGCTCGGCAGCGTCGTGCTCGGGCGCGGCCCGGGGGCCGGTGGACGAGCCCGGGTCGACGACCGCCCAGGCCCTCGTGTCGTCGGGCGTCGAGCTCATGGAGCGTGGCGTGGCAAGCTGGATCAGCCCGCGGCGCGAGGCCATGATGGCATCGAACGGCACCCCGTGAAGCGAGGATGTGCGATTCTGCGCGCGTGCAGCGCGTGCACGTCAGCCAGGACTTCCGCCAGCCGGTGCAGGACGTGTTCGCCTACCTCGGCGAGCACGAGAACCTCGGACCGCTGTTCGGCGCGAAGGTCACTCGCCTGAGCGACGGCTCCGACGGGACGCGCAACGGTGCGGGCTCGGCGCGCGAGCTGCGAATCGGACCGCTGCCGGGGTTCGTGGAGACAACCGTCGAGGTGGTGCCCGACGAGCTGATCCGATACCGGATCACCCGGGGCGGCCTGCTCAAGGACCACGAGGGCATCATGCGCTTCTCGCCCAAGGGCGCCGGGTCCAGGCTGGATTACACGATCCGGTTCGACGGCAAGGTGCCGGGACTGGGGGCTGTGGTCAAGCTCGGCCTCGGCCGCAGCATCTCCAAGGCCCTTCGCCAGCTGGCCGCTCGCGGCGTTCCCGCGACCGGCCCTGGGCACTAGTCGGCCTCCACTGGCCCCGGCGCTCAGCCTCACCTCGAGTCACGGCCGGGCATGATCACGCCGTGCGCCTGCACGTGCTCAGCGACCTGCACCTCGAACGCGCGCCGTTCACGGCGTCCGCCCCGGATGCCGACGTCGTGATCCTGGCGGGCGACATCGCCAGGGGCACGGATGGGGTCAAATGGGCGCGCGAGTGGTCAGCCGGGCGGCCCGTGATCTACATCGCCGGCAACCACGAGTTCTACGGTCACTCGCTCCCCGGGCTGACCCAGGACCTGCGCGACGCGGCCGCGGGAAGCTCCGTCCACGTGCTCGAGGATGACGAGGTGCTCATCGGCGGGGTGCGCTTCCTCGCCTGCACCCTGTGGAGCGACTTCGACTTCGACGGCCCTGAGGGTCGCGCCCGTTCGATGGCGCTGAGCGAACGCATCGTCAACGACTACCGGGAGATCGAATTCGGCCCGCAGGGACGGCGGCTCGCCCCCGAGGACACGCGCACGATCCACCTCGCCAGTCGCAGCTGGCTGGCGGACCGTCTGGCCCGCTCCCACGACGGGCCGACCGTGGTCGTCACCCACCATGCGCCGCTGATCCAGGAGCGGCCGCGGGCCCAGCTGCTGCGCGCACTCGCGGGAGCGTTCGCCAGCGACGTGACAGAGTTGATGGGCGCCGAGCGGGTGGCGCTCTGGATCTATGGCCACACGCACCGCGCGGCCGACCTCGAGCTGGACGGGACGCACGTGATCAGCAATCCGCGCGGCTATCCCGACGAGCCGGTTGCCGGCTTCGACCCCGCCGGAGTGGTCGAGGTGGTCGCCGGCGCCTGACGTGGCCCGGGCGACGCAGGACGCAATCCGGCCACCATCGAGGTTGTGGCATCCACTCGCCCATATGATGCGAGCCGAGATGGGCCCCGTATCACTCCGCTCCACAACACGGCGAGCGCGCTGACGCTGCCCGACGACAGCCTCCCGCTGGGGATGTCGTTCGCGGTGCCTCACCGGCTCGGGGTGCTGCTGATCGAGGACGACGACGATGACGCGCTGATCGTCGAGGATCTGCTCGCCGAGAGCTCACTGGACATCGAACTGGCCCGCGGCCGCACGCTGGAGGAGGGTCTGGCTCAGCTCCCCGACACCTTCGACTGCGTGCTTCTGGACCTGCGTCTGCCCGACGTCGTCGGTCTGGAGGCCGTGATCCGTCTTCGCACAGCGGCCCCGTGGATCGCCGTCGTCGTGCTGACCGGCTTCGACGATGAGGCGGCCGGAGAGACCGCCGTCGAGGCCGGCGCCCAGGATTATCTGGTGAAGGGCAAGGTCGACAGTGGGCTGTTGGCCCGCGCCGTCCGCTACGCCGTGAGCCGCCGGCACGCGGAGGACGTCCAGCAGCAGTTGCGCGTCGCCGAGGTCCGTGCCGACGAGAACGCGCGCCTGGAACGTGGCCTGGTGCCGCACCCGATCATCGGCGATGCCTCGCTGTGGATCGCCTCGAGCTACCTCCCCGGTCGCCGCCGCGCACTGCTCGGCGGCGATTTCTACGATGCCGTCCAGACCCCCGACGAGTGCCTGCACCTGCTCGTGGGAGACGTCTCGGGGCGCGGCCCGGACGAGGCCGCGCTCGGGGCCGCGCTCCGTATCGCCTGGCGGGCGCTCACGTTCTCCGGGGCGGCGGGGGATGTCGTCCTGGAGACCCTGCAGCAGATGATCGAGCACGAGCGCCAGATGCCGGGGGCGTTCGCCACGCTCTGCACTCTGGAGATCAGCGCCGACCGCCGGTCATTGTGCATGCGCCGGGCCGGCCACCCCTCGCCGGTGGTGATCGACGGCGGCTCGATCAAGAGCCTCCCGCTCGACGGCGGGGGTCCGCCGATCGGGATGTTCAGCACCTCACAGTGGCCGACGTCCCGCTACGACTTGCCCGAGCGCTGGGCCGTGATGCTCTACACCGACGGCGTCATCGAGGGCGGTGACGGGAGTTCGGGGCAGCTCGGCGAGGATGGACTGCGGCGCCTGATCGGCGAGCACGTCGTCAGCGATCCGGACTGGAGCCAGGATCCACAGAGCATGCTCCGTCACATCATCGCGCGCACCACCGAGCTCAACGGAGAGGAGCTCTCAGACGACCTGGCGATGATCGTGGTGGGCTGCCGCCACTGATATCGCGTCGCAAAGGCGGGTCAGGAGTTGGCCTGCGACCGCTCCCGGACGACGCGCACGTTGGTGGTGCGCGCCTGCAGGCGGTCGAACGCCGCCTCGAGATCGGTGGAGGGGCGCTCGGTCGACCAGCGCTTGCCGACGGGCTGGATCTCTCCCGCGGCGGCGAGCTGGTGCAGCCTGCCCAGCGTCTTAGAGTGGTTCAATCCGGCGGCCTTGGCAATTCGCCCGGTCGAGTGCTCGCCTCGCGGAAGCTCGCGAAGAGCCCGCCGCAGCCTGTCCTCACGCGGCTGGCTGGGCTTGTGGTTGCGCGCCGGCTCCTGCGCCTCGACAGCGGGCTCGGGAGCCTGCGCCTCGACCACCTTCTCGCGCTCGCGCGCGGGTGGCGCATCGCCGTACCGAACCCGGCAGGAGGGGCACATCACCACCGGCTCGCGGCCCGCCGGACGCACGACCTCGAACTGGCGCCAGCGGCGTCCGGTGCGACAGACGGCGCAGCGCCGGCCGGCTCGCTCGATCTCGGTCAGGTCCTCATCGGTCATCTGCTTCCCCCAACGATAGAAGGTCGCGGCGCATTGCAGCACCCAGCGCTCAGATCGAGGCACATCAGGTGTGAAATTGACACTCTGAGAGCCCGATCCCCGAGATCCGCCGCCGTCAGGCGCGCCCGCGCGCGAGCTCAAGCAGGCGACTGAGGATCCGCGCCCCGTCGACTCGGAGCCCGTTGTGCTCGTACTCGTTGGTGATCCACGTCCGAGCTCCCCGGATCTGCGCCGCGGTGCGCTCGGAGAGCGAGCGTTCGACGTACATGTCGTCGGCGTAGATCGCCGCCGCGACGGGAACCGCGTTGTCGCGCAGCACGTCGCGGTCATACAGCCGCGGCCAGTCTCGATCCGCCAGGAGGTTGGCGGCTTCGCGCAGCGGCGCGAGCGCCCCGTAGTCCTCGAACATCCATGGGTAGACGTGCTCGCCGGTGAGCAGGTGCTCGGACTCGAAATCCGCCGGTAGCAGCCGGTGTGCCGACCACCCGGTCACGCCCCCGTCGGCCACGCAGGCCTCGTGAAGGATCGCGTAGATCGGATTGCGGGCAAAACCGACGGCCGTCTCCACATCGTGCCGGAAGGCCGGCGAGTCGGGGGGCAGCTCCAGCACGTAATGAAGCGACTCAGCGCCGTCGCTCATGCCGAGCATCTGTCCCAGCTGGCGAAACCGCCGCCACGTGAGCCGGTCACCGGATGCAAGCGTCACCGGGTCGCGCTCGAGCCGTTCGCGGAGGCTCGCCATCCGGTCGCGATCTGCCGGATAGCGCTCCAGGTATCGCCGGTTGCGGTCCCGGACCCGCTCATACGTGCGGGCATAGAGCGCGTCGACTCCAAGGCCGAGCGGGGGCAGCCCCCCGGTTATCAGCGCCTCACGCAGTCCCGCCGGGGCCAGGGACAAGTAGGTGGTCGCGCAAAAGCCGCCGAAGCTCTGCCCGAGCACGCTCCAGCGCTCGATGCCGAGCTCGTGCCGGATCCACTCGGCGTCATGCACGATCGAGTCGGCACGGAAGTGGGCCAGGTAGTCCGCCTGCTGCTGCGGCGCCATCCCCGGCAGCGTCCCGACCGGCGTCGAGCGGCCGGTCCCGCGCTGGTCGAGCATCAGGACACGGAACTCCTTCAGGGCGCGATTCAGCCAAGCCGGCGCGCTCGGGCTCCGGGTCGGCCGCGGCGCCTCGAATCCGGGACCGCCCTGCAGGTAGACCAGGAACGGCCGCTCCCGCCCGTCGGGGTCGGCCAGCTCGCGCGCGAACACGGTGATCCGATCCCCGTCGGGCCGATCATGGTCGAGCGGTACCTCGAACTCGTGCTCGATCGACACCAGCCCGGGAAGCCTGAGTTCTTCGCTGGTCACACCGACGTCGATGATCAGAGGCCGGTTTCCGCCGAGGTCACCGGTGAAGAACTGCGCGGGCCGGGCGCCGGATCACTGATCGCTGCTGATCTCCGCCTCGGCCGGCCAGCGGTCGTCGCCGACCTCGAGCTCGCCGGGTTGGCCCGGCTCGAGGACAGCCGCCTCCTTGCGCGCGACCTTGCGGGCCTTCTTCTCGATCCGGCGCTCCCGCAGCCGGCTCTCACGAGTGAGCTTGGCCATCGTGGTCTTCTTCTTGCCGCGTGAGGACATCTGATTCCTCCCCTGTTGGGGCCTCTCGGAGACTGAGACGGGTCGCAGTCGGCGGCCGGGGATCTACCCAGCTGTGTGAGGGGCCATGCGTACCAACTCGCCGGGACCGGCGGCCGGTCTGAACCGATCTTCGGAGACGTCGCGTCTCCGCGCGGCACTTCTGACGACGGAGGACCAGAGCCCTCCGTCGTCAACTTCGGGCTAGAGCGGCTGTACGTTGGCGGCGGCGGGACCCTTGGGGCCCTGCTCTGCCTCGTAGCTGACCTTCGAGCCCTCGGCCAGCGACTTGAAGCCGCTGCCCTGGATCGAGCTGTGGTGGACGAAGAGGTCCTTGCCAGAGTCATCGGGCGTGATGAATCCGAAGCCCTTCTCGTCGCTAAACCACTTCACTGTTCCTGTTGCCATGGGGCAATCCTCCGGTTCGGTGCACTGCGAAACGCGGAGGGCGCTAAAGAGCAACACTGCGGTGACGCGGGGCACTGCGATTATGCCGAGCGAACGCTCGACCAGCGCGACAGTCTAGCGGATCCCCGCAGGCGTGCGGGGACGCCGGATGAAAGCTCCGCCCGGCGCGTAGTGGATCTTCCCCGCCGAGACTGCTACCTTCGAACGACGGGTGGGCTGCCGCCCGCGAGGTTCTGCTGGCCGGCGTAGCAAAATCTCTCCGGACCATGTCGGACCGCGCCGACGCCGGAAGGAGCATCGATGTCCAGCCACGGGTGTGACGCGCTTCGCTCTCATTGCATGAGATGTGTGGACGCCGGCTCGGACTCGCGCAGCCTCCCGACAGCCGTGCGGACGGTCCGATGAGCCCGATGAAGACCACGCGTGAGCGGGCCGAGGAGAAGCGCCAGGCCAAGCTCGAGGGCGTCCGCGAGCAGGTCGAGGCCGGTTCGCTCGTCATCCGCCAGATGACCGACGAGGAGCGCCGTCGCTACCCGCCGCGCCCGCCGCGCCCCAAGGGCCGCGGCAGCCGATGAACGGCCCCGAGCGCGACGGAGGATTGGTTGGGCGGATCAGGCAGATGCGGCGTCTGCCTCCGCTGATGACCGCCACCAATGCAGCGACCCCCGACCCTGTCCGGCTCGAGGCGCTGGAGCGGCGGATCGAACAGTTGGAGGACATGGTCCAGGGCCTTCAGGACGCGATCTATCGAGAGACTCGGCGACAGGACGATCGGATCTCCGAGCTGGAGGCCCAGATCGACCCCGCGGCGATGGCCACCGCACTGAGCAAGGATGCCCGCGAACGGGGCCTGTAGACGATGACCGTGTTCTTCGTCCCGGGACCCGGCGGTAGCACCACCTCGCATGAGGACCGTTACCGCGACCTGCGCCGCCAGGTCGAGTTGCGGATGGGCAAGCCGCCCCGCGCCCGCAGGATCATGGAGCTGTGGACGCGTCGCGGCGCCCGTGACTGCATCACGACCGTCGGTACTCCGGACCCGATCTTCGGCGGCATCGTGACCGCGATCTTCGATATGGGATCCCACCAGCCGTTCGTCGTGTTTCACGAGCCGGGTGACGGCGGCCTCGAGGCCGGATGCGACGTGCTCGGCTGCAACGCTTATTCGGTGCTGGAGTTCGACGCGTGAGCGCCAACCACCAGATCGAAGAGCTCGAGGCGGAGGTAAACCACTACCACGACCGCGTAGCGCTGCTCCGAGCCCGTCTCTACCGTCGCGGGATCGGATCCAACGACCGCCTCCAGGAACTCGAGCGCAGCCTCGACCGCGCACGCCGGCGGTTGCGCGAAGCACGATCGACGGCAGACCGCTGAGACCGCACGACACCCACACACCCCGTTGACCTCAACCACCGAGATCTTCGTCCTGGGCGGGGAGCGCGTCCTCGTCGAAGGAGAGGCCAAGCAGATCGAGGCCGCGATCCTCTCGGCGGCGCGCGGCTCGATCATGGAATTTGCCTGGATGACCGAGGCAGAGACCGGCGTGCTCGTGGGGATCAACCCCGAGCACGTAATGATGCTGCGGGCCCCAGCGGCCGGCTGACCCGGCGAGCCGGTCCCTAGACCATCTAGGCCCCGATCGACCCCGGGTCGGCCGGGACATCGACGGCGTAGTGCTTGAGCACCTCCAGCGCCACCACCTCGAGCGCGCGCTCGTGCGTCGAGGCGAGGACCACGTAGGCGGCGACCCCGGCATCGTGCGCGCGCAGCCAGTTGTGGGCGGTCACGCACCAACGGTCACCCGGCTGCAGCCCGGGGAAGCCGTAGTCGGGGATCGCAGTGCTCAGGTCGTTGCCGATGCTCTGCTGGTATTCCAGGAACTCCGAGCTGACGACGGCGCAGATCGTGTGGCTGCCGAGGTCGCCCGGACCAGTGCGGCAGCAGCCATCGCGGTAGAAGCCCGTCAGGGGGTCGGTGCTACAGCTCTCGAGCGGTCCACCCAGCACGTTGCGTTCGGGCACGCGGCAAGTATCGCGCGTTCGATGTGTCCTGCCCGGGCCTCGGCGGCTGTTAGGTTCTCGACCGTGCGCGACCCGTGGGGACTGAACGAGCGTCTGTTCGCGCTGTACTACCCGCGCCTGCTGGCGCTGTCGGAGAACGCTGGACAACGCGAGACGCGCCGGGAATTGATCTCGCGAGCCGCCGGTCGCACACTCGAGCTCGGGGCGGGCAGCGGCATCAACCTGTCGCATTACACGCGGAGGGTGACCGAGCTGGTCATCACCGAGCCGAGCCCGCACATGATCAGACACCTCGAGTCCCGCCTGGCCGAGGAGAGCCTGAGCTGCGGACCGGCGCAGCTGATTCGCGCCGGCGCCGAGTCGCTTCCGTTCGAGGATGCGACCTTCGACACGATCGTCGCCACCTACATCCTGTGCACGACTCCGGATCCGGCCCTCGTGCTGGACGAGGTGCACCGCCTGCTGCGCCCCGGCGGGCGCTACCTGTTCATGGAGCACGTCCACGCCGGCGAGGGGACGCTCCTCGGGCGCTTCCAGGACCTGGTCGAGGTCCCACACCGATACCTGGCCGCCGGCTGCCATCCCAATCGTCGCACCGAGCAGCTGCTCGAGCGCTCTGAGCTTTCACTGGTGGCGCTCGAGCGCACTCGCCAGCCCCGATCGCTCCCGACGGTCCGCCCCGTGATCATCGGGACCGCCGCGCACGCCTCGTAGGCCGCTGCGTCCTCGCGCGCTTACCGGCCTGTCGAGCGGTGCGTGGCCGCCCGAGTGTGACCCGGGCGCCCCTGCGCCCCGCGGCCGCCGCCCTGCGCTCCGCCGGCGACCGCCGACGCCGCCGCCCTGCGAAGGAGGAGATGCAGTGCCCGGTCATCAGAACCCTCGTCTGCGCGCGGGGTCAGCTCCTCCGGCCGAACGGTGCGGAACACCGGCCCGCGGCTGGGATCGACCACGGCCACGACCACCTTGGTGCGGCTCGGCGTGTCGTAGACGATCCCGTCGAGCTCCGGCCCGCCGCTCGCGACACGTACGAGGTCACCGCGCGTCTGTCCCATGGATGCAGCGTACCGCGGCCGCGACGAGCTCGGCGTTGTCCGCAGCCACAGCACCGTCGGGCAACGAGAGCGTGTCCTCCAGTCCGACACGCACGTCGAATCCGGCTGCGGCCCCCGCCGATATGACCTCCCAGGTGAGCTCGCCGTAGCCATGCCAGAGCTGCGCGACACCGCTCGGGATCATCCGGGCAATGTCTCGGGCCTGCACCGCGCCACCGTGGACCTCCACGAGCACGCGCCGGACCTGGTGGGAGAACGGGCTGTCCGCAAGCTCCTCGGCGGCGGCCGCTGTGGGCACCCCCGCCTCCACCGCGATGCCCGAGTGCCGCGCGGCGCGGGCGATACCGGCCCAGCCGAGCTCCGCGACATTCACCGCGATGAAGTCCGGCGGTTGGCGCCAGGTTCTGATCGCCGCGGCTCGAGCGAACGGATCGGGATCGATCGCCGCCGCGGTGGACAGGCCGACCGGCAGACCCCGAGCCGCGGCGCGGATCGCCGCAACAGCGGCGTCACAGGCACGCGCCCCCATCGTCTGGGAACCGGCGTCATCGCGCGGATGCACGTGGACCTCGAACGCCCCGGCCCGCCTGACGGCGATCGCGTCGGCGGCAAGCTCCGCCGGCGTCTGCGGCACGCGGGGGTGCTCGGCCCGCGAGCGGCCACCGTTCAGGCACGCTTGCACCGCCATCTCAGCCGTCAGCCGGTTGCCCGAGCGGCTCGGTTGCGGCGATCACTCCCGCCGCCATCACCAGCCCGACGGCCGCTCGAGCCTGCTCGTCACCGGTCGCGAGCATCTGCTCGGCCGCGGCCAGCAGCCCGTCGACCCGTTCCATCGCGGGCCCCACGACGCCCGGGTCGGGGTCGCGGCACGCGGCTCGGGCGAGGGCGATGAAAGGCAGCCCCCGGGCGAAGTCGGGTGGCGGACCGGAGCCGATGGCGGCCGCGAACGACATCATGATGTAGCCGTTGACTCGCGCGAGCCGGCCGCTGATGCGACGGATCTCGGGCACCCTCGGAGGCCTCGGATCGGCAAGCGGCCGCCCTTCGAGGACGTCGGTCATGGTCCCTCCCACCAGGCGCCTGCGTTCGGCCGCGTCAAGGCCGCCGTGAAGGCCCATCCGCAGCGCGGTGTAGAGCGCGCCGAGCGGCCGTCCATAGGGAACGTCGGAGGCGAACACGATCCGCTCGGCGGGGACGCGAGCGAACAGCTCGAGCTGATCGAAGACCGAGAACGTCGACGTGTCGTAGACGACGTTCGGGTGATCGCGCAACCTCGACGCGAACATCCCCTGATCGGCGATCGCCGCGTGCGCCAGCACCAGCACGACGTCGGGAAAGCGCAGCGCGAGATCGGCGAGCGGGTCCATTCGCGGCATCCCGCGCCCGGCATGGATCAGGATTGGAACCTTCGCGGCCTCGGCGACCTTCCAGATCGACTCGGCGGCCGCATTACCGAACCCGAAGGCCTGCGCGCGCGGGTGAAGCTTGATCCCACGCGCCCCGAGCGCCAGGCAGCGCTCCGCCTCGGCCACCGGATCGTCGGCAGGATCCAGACGGCAGTAGGGGTACAGCCTGCCGCCGGACTCCTCGGCCCAGCGCAGGACCCGGTCATTGGGCACCCGGTAGGCGGGTGTCCGGTCGGGGTCGTGCAGGGCAAAGGTGCAGGCGCGTGCCGTCGGACCGACCTCATCCAGAGCGGCGAGCAGCCCGTCACGGTCCAGAGCCTGTCCATCCTCATCGCGGCCCAGATGGGTGTGGGCGTCCACGACGACCGCGCCGGCGGGGAGCATCTCATGGACCTCGTCGACGATGGAGTGCAAGGCCACGGTCGGATCCACGCGCCAATCCTCGCACGATCAGGCGACGGGGTACCCGCCCGCGACCGCCGCTGCAGGGGGCCCTGCACGAGCCGAGTTGCGATCCAGGATCGCGAGATGCGCCTCCACCACGTCGGCGTCGAATTGACTGCCGGCGCACCTCTCGAGCTCGGCACGAGCAGCGGCGGGGCCGATCGACGGCCGGTAGGCGCGGTCGCTGGTCATCGCCTCGTAGGCATCCGCCACCGCGAGGATTCGGGCCTCGATCCCCACCTGCGGTCCCGACAGTCCGTGCGGGTAGCCCTGGCCGTCGGGTCGTTCGTGGTGGGCGCCGACCCACGCCCGGACGTCGGCGAGACTTTGATGCTCGAGGATCTGGGCGCCGAGGGCCGGGTGGGTCTTGATTATCGCGAACTCCTCCGGGGTCAGCCGGTCGGGCTTGTTGAGGATCGCGTCTGGGATACCCACCTTGCCGATGTCGTGCAGCAGCCCGGCCAGTCTCACGCGACTGATGTGCTGCTCGGAGAGACCAAGTTCACGAGCCATCATCTCCGCGTAGCGACCGACGGTCTCCGAGTGGCGTGCCGTGCCGCTGAAGCGCAGATCCACCGCCGCCGCGAGGTCGAGCATGACGGCGGTGAAGCGCTCGCCCTCGATGTCGCGCTTGCGGGCGTTCTCGCGCACGCTCGTCTGGACCTCACGACTGAACAGGACGCTGCGGTTGCGCCCGCTCTCCTTCGCCTCATAAAGGGCGTCGTCTGCGGCGTGCAGCAGCGACGCCGCGGTTTCGGCATGGTCGCGGAAGGTCGCTAGTCCGAAGCTGATCGTGATCGGTACGGCGTCGCCGGAGAACTCGTCGAGCAGCGCGCAGCGAAGCCTCTCGGCCACCGTGAGCGCTTCGCTCTGGCTCGTGTTGGGGAGGATCAGTGCGAACTCCTCGCCGCCGACGCGAGCGGCGGCGTCGATCCGTCGCTTGGCCGATTCGAGAACATGCGCGATACGTACGAGCGCGGCGTCGCCGACCTGGTGCCCGAGACGGTCGTTGACCTCCTTGAAGTGATCGATGTCGCCCGCCAGCACGGTCATCGCCAGCTCGCCCCGCCGGGCACGCTCGAGCTCCAGATCGAGCAGCTCGCGAAAGCCGCGACGGTTGAGCAGCTTGGTCAGCGGATCCGTCCTGGCCGCGTCGTAGAGCCGCGCGATCAGGGTTTCGGCCCGGTCGCGCATGGTCCAGATCAGCACCGAGGTCACCAGGAGCGTGCCCATGCCGACGGTCCACCATGCCACCGCCCCGGAGGGCGGCCGCAGCGCGAGGACGGCGCCGTAGGCGACGCCCACATAGGCGATCTGAGCCGCTGCCTGCGCCCTGGTGAAGAAGTACGACGAGAAGAGGAAGATCCACAGGTAGAAGAAGATCAGCGGGCTCGGTCTGGCCGCCGAGAAGTAGACGACGCCGGTGATCAGAGTGCTCCCCCACGCCAGAGCCAGACGCAGCAGCCATGGCGGGACTCGCTTGGACAGCCGGATGAGAGCTCCAGAGACGACATAGGCGTTTGCGACGATGGCCAGCAGCCCCCCCTCGTTTGCCGCTGCGCTGTGGGGAAGCAGGACCGTCAGCAGCGCGAGCGTGCCTCCGGCGGCGTAAAGCCCGCCCAACGCCCGCGCCATCAGCGAAACTTCGAAGCCCGTGCCCGCGCCGGATGCACCCGCGGCGGACTCGGGCGCCTCACGACCCAGATCGGTCACATTCACCCGCCCGTGACCGCGCGCCCGGCGTGAGACTCGCTGCCATCGGCAGCACGAGCAGGGATAGCTGCGGGCGTGACTTCATTTCGGCGCTTCATCGGCCGGCCGGCGGCCGCACTTGAGCGATACCACAAGCATTTCGCGCCACCGGCCCCCGGCCGGCCCGCGCCGGCGCACACAGAGCCACGGTCAGGGCCCGCGATGTCAGGCGGCGACCTGATCGCTCGGTTCACGCATGGCGAGCGTGCGCGAGAACTCGAGCGCCGGATCGCTGACCGAGGCACGACGGACCGATCGCCGGTCTCGCGGGTAGTGCTGCTGGCGTCGCCAGGGATCGTCCGAGCTCTGCCGTGGGAACTGGTCGATCGCCCGCAGCATGTAGCCCGAGCTGAGCTCGGCGAAGGGCACGACCCCGGGCGGCCGATCCCGGTCGCGCGGCCTGCATTGTGTGTAGCCGTGCCGGTCCATGTGATTGAGCAACCGGCAGACGTACTCACATGCGAGGTCAGACCCTAGGGTCCAGGACTGGTTCACGTAGCCGAAGGCAAACGCCATGTTGGGAACGCCGCTGATCAGCATGCCCCGATAGGCCAGTGCTTCCGGCAGCTTTACATCCCGGCCGTCGACGCTGAGCTCGATCCCGCCGAACGGCAGCAGAGCCAGCCCGGTGGCCGTCACGATCAGGTCGGCCGCGAGCTCGTCCCCAGACGCCAGCTTGATGCCGGCCCTGGTGAACGTCTCGACCCGGTCGGTGACGACCGAAGCGCGCCCCGCCTTGATCGCTTCGAACAGATCGCCGTCGGGCACGAGGCACATGCGCTGATCCCACGGCTCATAGCTGGGGTTGAAGTGCTTGTCGATGTCGTAACCGGGGGGCAGCTGACGCGAGAGCAGCGTGCGGATCAGCCGCTTCATCGCCAGCGGCCACCGTCGGCTCACGCCATAGATCGCGGTCGTGATCAGGATGTTCTTCCATCGCACGATCGGATAGGACAGCCGCGTTGGGAGCACACGACCGAGCAGGCCGGCGATTGGATCCAGCGCGGGCAGCGAGATGATGTAGCTCGGGGAGCGCTGCAGCATCGTCACGTGCTCGGCGCTTTGCGCCAACGCCGGGACCAGCGTCACCGCCGTCGCCCCGCTCCCGATCACGACCACGCGCTTGCCCGTGTGGTCCATGTCGTCAGGCCAGAACTGAGGATGCACGATCTGACCACCAAAATCCTCTATCCCGCGGAAGTCCGGCGTGTAGCCCTCGTCGTATCGGTAGTAGCCGGTGCAGCTGAGCAGAAAGCCGCAATCCAGCTCCACCAGTTCTCCCTCGTCGCCGCGCTGCACCGTGACCGTCCAGCGCGCGTCCTCGGAACGCCATTCGGCGCGGACCACACGATGGTGAAACCGGATCCGCTCCTCGATTCCATGCTCGACCGCCGTCTCTCGGACGTAATCAAGGATCGACGCGCCGTCGACGATCGCCCGCGATCCCGACCACGGACGGAACGGGTAGGAGAGCGTGAACATGTCCGAGTCAGATCGGATGCCCGGAAACCGAAACAGGTCCCACGTCCCGCCGATCGCCCCCCGCGCCTCCAGGATCGAGAACGTCTTGCCGGGGCACTCCTGCTGAAGTCTGCAGGCCGCGCCGATGCCAGAGATCCCAGCGCCGACGATCAGAACGTCGACATGCTCTGCAGACATGTAGAGCCCCCTCTACTGTCGATTTTTAAAGTGGTGCAGCGTACCGCAGGCTCGTCGGGTGGCGTTTTCATGGCGTCATTGACACCAGGGTCTTGACGCGGCCTTTACAGACCATTAGGTTGCGCGTGGGTCCGGTCCGGCGACGATTCCGCCCAAAGCGGATGCGATGGAGTCCGACATGAGAGCTCGTGTACTGAGTCGGTGGGCGGTTGTGTCAACGGCAGCGATCGTGGTGGCGGCGCTCGCGCTGGCCGGCACGGCCTCGGCGAGGTCCCACGTCGCTCGCGCGGGGAAACGCGCCTCCCACTATGTCGGCTCGATCGCGCCGAGCGGCGCCAGTGAGGTCGACTGCAACGGCTGGAGCGACAAGTACACGCCCGCGAGGCCGGCCATGCGGGGTCTGTGCACAGACCCGATCCACATCAGCCCCGGCGGCAAGACGTCGCGCCTGATCGACAACGGCTGGTACGTCGGCCACGACGAGCCCAGCGTCAAGTTCCTCTCGGGCGTTGCGGGCTCGGGCAACACGATGACCTACTACACGCAGCTGCCCGTCGATCCGTCGGCCGCGCCAACCGCGTCCGGGAGTGTCACGCACTACGGCGAGCTCAGCGTCGCGCCATGGTTTGGCCTGCCCATGTGCGACCCCAACTCCTATCCGCAGAATCCGTGTACCGCCGACAGCAACAGCAACTCGGGCGGTATCACCGATTCCAAGGCGGCCGGATCGGCGTTCATGGAGTTGCAGCTCTACCCCCCCGGGTTCACCCCGTTCATCGATTCTGAGAGCTGTAGCACCACCCAGTGGTGCTCGGCGCTGACGATCGACAGCCTGGAATGCAGCTTCAACTTCGCCAGCTGCAATCTCAACTGCGAGGAGCCAGTCAACTTCTCCTTCCTGCAGACCGACGGCGTCCCTTCGGGCCCGGCGGCCCCACAGGACCCCAACATCAACACCTATCTGGGCAATGCACACACGCTCAAGATGAACCCGGGTGACGTGCTCAAGGTGTCGATCACCGATCCGGCGAGCGGCTTCACGACGACGATCGACGACTTAACCACCGGACAGACGGGCTTCATGCAAGCGAGCGCGGCAAACGGGTTTGCCGACACCAACATGTCGGACTGCTCCGGAACCCCGTTCACGTGGCACGCCGAGTACAGCACCGCCGCCCAGCAGAACCAGGTGCCGTGGGCAGCAGCCGAGGGCGGTGTGCTGATGGAGCAGGAGATCGGACACTACGAGTCCTGTGACTCGGTGGCCAACCAGGATCCCTACAGCACCACCTACACGGACAAGTCCAGCTATTCGGATCCGAATGTGTTCCAGACCTGTGACGGCGGCCGGGAAGGGCCAAGCGCCACCGGTGAGGGTCCCTGCAACGCAGCCGGCACGTCGTGCACCAACCCGACGACGCAGGGCGTCAACGGGCCGGCCGCCTGTCCGACGACCGACGCCACGACCGGAGCGCTGTGCGAGTTCTCCGACGGCTACTGCTTCCCCGCGGGCTCGCGGACGGTCAGCATCGACAAGACCGCGGCCACGGAGTCGTCGTTGCTCAACGGCTGCTTCCAAGACCAGTTCCAGAACGGCGACCTCGACTTCGACGGCACCGGGTACCAGACGAACGCGTGGCCTGACGGAACCTCGAACACTCCGACGTCGATGCGATACGTGGGGCCCTTCACAGCCAGCGGGGCGCCCTATCCACGGGTCCAGTACGAGAGCGACGTCGGAGGCTCATCGGCGCTGTGCAACACCCAGACCGGCCAGGACTGCACGGTGGCCCCGATCGGCGCCAACTTCTACCCGTTCTGGTCGCTGAACTACTCGCAGAAGGTCGCTGGGGTCCCCGCGTCCGCTGGCTCCTGCGTCTGGAACTTCGGCAACGACATCAGCGGCGTGACCAACAACGACATCGGTCAGGATGGGCAGTACGGCTCACCTGACGTCGCCCGCTACGGCGGGACGATCATCAGCGGCGTGCGCAGCAATCCCGCGCTGCAGAGCGGCTGCGGTGCACCCACCGCCACCTCACAACCGACGATCTCGACGAACACCGCGGAGCAGGGGCAGACGCTCACCGCGTCGCCGGTCACGTGGTCAAACGGATCGACCGCGATTTCCTACCAGTGGTCTGACTGCGACAGCTCGGGAGCCAACTGCACCCCGATCAGCGCAGCGACGTCGCAGACCTACACGCCGGTCGCTTCCGACATCGGCCAGACGCTGCGGGTGCAGGAGTCGGTCCCTGGCGTCAACGGAACAATCGGCCGGGCCACCTCGGCGCCGACGGCGCCGGTGGCCGAGGGCCCACCCCAGAACACGGCTCCGCCAACCATCTCCGGCAACACGACCCAGGGTCAGACCCTGACCGAGGGCCACGGCGCCTGGACCAACTCGCCGGCGGGCTACACGTATCAGTGGGAGGACTGCAACAACGGCTGCACGCCGATATCCGGAGCCACGGGTCAGACGTACACGCTGACCAGCTCCGATGTCGGGCGCACGATCGTCGTCCAGGAGACCGCGAGCAACACGAGTGGACCCAGCAGCACCCCGGCCAGCTCCTCGCCGAGCGCCGTCGTGCTGGCCCTGAACGTCCCACCGGTGGCACCGTCCAATACATCTCCGCCCGCGATCTCGGGCACCGACCGCGTGGGGTCGACGCTTTCGAGCTTGACGGGCCTGTGGTCGGGGACACCGCCGCTGGCCTACACCTACCAGTGGCAGCTGTGCAATCCCGGCTGCGCGAACATCACCGGCGCCACGAGCGCCTCGTACACGCTGGTGAACGCCGACTCCGGCCAAACGGTCCGGGTCCTAGTCACGGCGACCAACAGTGTCTCCGGCGTGCAGGCGCCCTCGGCGCAGACCGCCACGATCGCCCCCAGCGTCGGGCAGCTCAAGACTCTGCTGGGCAAGCTGATCGTGCCTCACGGACACGGCGCGAAGATCTCCACGTTGCTGTCAAAGCACGGCTCTTCGGTCTCGTTCACCGCGCCGGGCGCCGGGCTCATCACGATCAGCTGGAAGGCCAAGTCCAAGGGCAAGACGGTGCTCGTCGCCAAGGCGCGGTTGACGCTGCACGCGGCGGGCGGCTCCAAGATCAAGATCGCTCTGACCAAGCAGGGCCGGACCCTGCTCAAGGCGACCGCTAAGCACCTGGCCGTCAGCGCTACCGGCAAGTTCACTCCGCCGGGCTTCAAGGCGACCACGGTGAGCAAGAAGTTCACGCTCAAGCACTGAGCCTCCCGGCGAGCCGTGCGACCGGCCACGGCAGCTGCGGAGTGATGTTGAGGGTCGCGGCCACTGTGTCGCCGCATGGCGGCCCATAGGATTTGCGCGTGGCCCACGGCACGCACGACTTCGAGGACGATGCGCGCAACGAGCGCATCCTCATCTGGGTCAACGGCGAGCTCGTGCCGCGCGAGCGGGCCGTCGTGTCCGTGTTCGACGCGGGCTTCGTGCTCGGTGACGGCGTGTGGGAGGGTCTGCGCGTCCGGGCCGGCCATCCCGCCTTCCTCGAGCGCCATCTTGACCGCCTGTTCGAGGGCGCGAAGGCGATCATGCTCGATGTCGGCCGCAGCCGCCGCGAGCTGACCGAGGCGATCTACTCGACGCTCGAGGCCAACGACATGACCGACGGCGTCCACGTGCGTCTGATGGTCACCCGGGGCCTGAAACGCACGCCCTACCAGGATCCGCGCGTGACGATCGGGCCCGCGACCGTCGTGATCATCGCCGAGCACAAGGAGCCGCTGCCGGCGACGGTGACCGCCGGCATCACGCTCTTCACGACCCACGTGCGTCGTGCCGCGCCGGACACGCTCGACCCCAAGCTCAACGCCCACTCCAAGCTCAACGACATAACCGCGTGCATCCAGGCCTACACCGCCGGCGCCGACGAGGCGCTGATGCTCGACCCGCACGGGTTCGTGGCGACGTGCAACTCGACGCACTTCTTCGTCGTCGTCGGCCCCGACGCCGCACCCGAGGTGATGACCTCCGACGGGCGCTACTGCCTCGCCGGGATCACGCGCGCCAACGTCCTGGAGATCTGCCATGCCAACGGCATCCGGGCGCGCGAGGCCACGTTCAGCCTCACCGACGTTTACGCCGCTCGCGAGGCGTTCGTCACCGGCACGTTCGCCGGCGTCGTGCCCGTCCGGTGCGTCGACGGTCGCACGATCGGCGATGGCCGGCGCGGGCCGATGGTGCAGCGCCTCCAGGCGCTGTACCGTGCGCTGGTCGACGCGGACGTCGCGACGCGCGTCGCGACGTGATGCCGCCGGCCGCTCGCCGTCCTCGTTCGCGGACGACCCCGGCTGCATCACAGCAGCCAGGCGACGTCGTGCGCGTGGCGATGTGGTCGGGCCCGCGGAACATCTCCACCGCGATGATGCGCGCGTTCGAGAACCGCTCCGACACGGTCGTCGTTGACGAGCCGCTCTACGCCGCCTACCTCGCCCGCACCGGTATCGAGCACCCGGCGCGCGACGCGGTCCTCGCCTCTCAGCCGACCGAGGTTTCGATAGCCGTCGCGGCCCTTTCAGACCCGCTGGCACCTGGCCGTCACGTCCACTACGTCAAGCACATGGCGCACCACGTCTCCCGCGACATGGACCTGAGCTGGACGCTGCGCTTCCGCAACATGCTGCTCATCCGCGACCCGGTCGAGGTCGTCGCCTCGTACGTGCGCGCCCGGGAGTCGTGCGACCCCGACGACATCGGGCTGCCCCAGCAGGGATGGCTGCTCGGGCTGTGGGACCGGCACGACATCGAGGTGCCGATCCTCGACGCCGGCGATTTCCTGCGCGCACCCGAGGCGCACCTTCGCTGGCTGTGTGACTGGCTGGGTATCCCGTTCAGCGCCCGGATGTTGTCCTGGCCACGGGGGCCGCGCGCGTCCGATGGCGTGTGGGCGCCGCACTGGTATGACGCCGTCTGGTCCTCCACCGGCTTTGAGCCCTGGCGCCCGCGGGAAACGACCCTCTCAGACCACCACGCCGCCGTCGCCGAGACCTGCCGCCCGATCTATGCGTCGCTGCACGCCCGGCGGGTGCGAGTCTGAGCGGCGCTGCGGAACCCTCGGTCAGGAAGACTCGGCGCGGGCCTTGAGCCCCTCGACCGGGCGATCGACCAGCAGCGATTCGACCCGTCCCCGCACCGGACCGCGGACCGTTCGTATCAGAAGAGCCAGGCGCCGGCCGACGCCGATCTCCAGCGTGTAGGTCGCCAGTGTCAGGCCGTCGCCGCGCTCTTCGAAACGCCACGAGCCCTCCAGCGAGCGCAGGTCGCCGCTCTCGCGCGTCCATCGCAGGCCCATCGGCTCTTCATAGCTGAAGCGCAGGCGCATCCGCACCCGTGCGACGGTGGCGTCGATCTCGCTGTCAACCAGCGTCGCTCGGCCATCGCCATCACACTCCACCACGTCGACGTGCGTCATCGCGCCATGCCACTCCGGCACATGATCCAGGTCGGCGGCAATCGCGAAGCAGCGCTCCGGCGTCGCCGAGATCTCGATCGAACGGGTTCCTTCCAAATCGGCCATGGCCCTGTCCTACCCGCACCCGGGCCTGGTCTGTCATCTCGGCCCCACCTACCAGTAGGTGGTTGATCCCATCTAGCGGAGCATTTCCACCGTGAGCGACGAGGGGGCGTGCGCCGAGCGCTCGATTGTGTAGATCCCGCCGGCCAACTCGGGAAGCTGCCCGGGTAGGGGTACCAGGTGCGGTGTGTCAGTGGTTGACAGGGTGAGCCGCAAACGGTCCCCGGCGGCAATCGTGGCGAGGGTCGGGAAGATCTGAATCTGGTACTCGGTCACGGCACCCGGGGATACGGGGCGGGCGGACGCCTGTGTGTAGGAGTGGTAGGGCAGCACGGTCATCCCGTGAGCTGTCCAGGACCGGCTTTGATCCACCGCCCGCAGCGACCCCAGGAGGGCACCTTCGGTGAGCGGGTAGGAGGCGCCGCTGGGAGTCACGTCCTCGAGCTCGGCGACGAGCTCGGTCTCCGGCGTGGTCGAGCTGGCGTACACGGTGGCGGTGATCGGTCCGACCACCGTCTTGGCATGAGTGAACGGTGCCGAGGTGTAGCTGGTGGCCCACGGCCCGGCCTGCGCTAGCTGGTCGTCGCTCGCGCACGGGGCGAGCAGCCCGGCTGTTCCGGCCGGGACAGAGATGCCGCCCATCGACCACTGGTCGATCGGACGTCCACAGGCCGCGCCACTCGGGCTCCAGACGAGCGTGTCGGTCGACGTGTCGACCGGGAGCGTCGTACCGGGGATCGGAGGCACGGGGACCGGCAGCGTCCCGGTCGCTCCGGCGCGCGGAGCGGAGCCGGTCAACGTCCCGCCTGGGCCGAAGTACAGACGGGTGGGGGTTGACTTGGCGAATGGATATGTGGCGGTCTCGTCAAACTGCCCGCTGCCGAGGTCGTAGTAGTGCAACGGCGTGGGGGTTTGGGCCATCCCGGTGCGCTCGCCTCTCAGCCAGGTGTCGAACCACTCGAGCTCGAGCGGATCGACGTTGACCGAGGAGCCGTTCAGATGCTCCCAGGGTCCGTCGATCAGCTGATAGCGCCCGGTCGTGCGCTGCCCGGGCAGCATCGGCCCGCTGGTGCTGCGGCCGGCCCAGGCGTTTTGGAGTTCCGCGAAGTTGACGGGCTCGCCGTTCTGGAAGATGTCGAACTCGCCTCCGACCAGGTAGGCGGGAATGCGATTGGAGACGATTCGCTTGATGACGTTCTGTGGATTGCGTGCCTGCCAGTACGAACCGTCGTAGGCCTGGTCGCCACCGGTCAGGATGTTGGCGGTCTGAGCGGCGTGGTAGGTCGCCAAGCCGTTGACGTGGTCGGCCTCGATGCCGGCGAGGTCCGAGAGCAGAGCCGGGTCGCTGGCCGTGTCGCCGATCGGGTTGGCGGTGTTGGTGCCCGCCGTGAGGCCGAGGTAGGCCTCTGCGAACTCGAAGTCGAGCAGACCGCCCATGAACGAAGTGTCGCGATAGATATCGTTGGCGCTCACCATCGGGAAGATGGCCTTCAACGGAGAATGCCGACCGACAGCCCCCGCCAGGAGCATCTGGTCGATCCCCAGGTACGAAGGCCCATAGGTCCCGACCCGCCCGTCTGAACGCGGCAGGTGCGCGGCCCAGTCGAGGACCTTGACCGCATCCTTCTGCTGACTGGGGTCAAAGAGCCCCCAGCTGCCGTTCGAGTCACCGGTGCCGCGGACGTCCTCGACGACCTCGATGTATCCCCTCTGGGCCAGGTAGTTGTCCGCGCCGCCGGTCGCCGCGCCGCCGGATGCCGAGGCCGCCGAACCGGGGCTGCTGGAACCGCCCTGACCCTTACCGTACGGCGTCATCGTCAAGAGGACGGGGAACGGACCCTTGGCCGGCGCGCCCGAGGCCGTCGTGGGATAGATCTCGTTGACCCTGATCGTCGTACCGCCGGCGCCACTGACCTTGATGTCGTTGGTCGACCCGGTCCCATATATCGCCTTTTCCGGCTTCCAGTGACCTCCGGAGGCGGCGCTCGCCGAGATGACGCCCGCCGGCAAGTCGGGGCTGAGGCCGACCAGGCTCGAGGGAGCCGACTCCACCGCCGGCGCCCCGGGAGGAGGCGAGGGCGTGACCGCCAAAGCCGGTGCAGATGCGCTCAGACCGACGCAAGCGAGACCGCTGCCGACTGCGACGGTCACCAGCGCGAGCCTCAGACTCGCAGACATCCGGAAAAGTCGCCGCATCACAAGTGACACCAGACTGGGCAGGTTACCCACTATTCCGGTGTTCTGAGCCAGTACCGCTTGCGCGCGGGCCACGAGCGGCGCAGCCGCGGGGCCGTGCTCCGATCGCGGCGCCCTGGTTTACGCTGGAAAGCCCTGCAAGGGAGACGGTGACGGCATGGTGCGACGCGACGAAGTGAAACCGGAGACGTGGGCGATCATGGCCGGGCGACCTGAGCCGGTCCCGGGCGCCACCCTGAACACGCCAGTCGTGGCGGCCTCGACCTACGTGCTCGGTGGTCAGAGAATCTACAGTCGCAACGAAGCCACCGAAGGGTGGGAGTCCTTCGAAGCGATGCTCGGGGGCCTCGAGGGCGGTGACGCGGTGGCTTTCTCGTCAGGGATGGCGGCATGCGCGGCCGTGCTCGGCACGCTTCGGACCGGCGCGCACGTGCTGCTGGGCGACGACTGCTACCAGGGCGTGGCCGGGATCGTCGACGCGGGCTCACACGCCCATCAGTGGCGCGTCGAGCGGCTGCCGGCAACCGATCAACGGTGGCTGCAGAGGGCCTCCGAGGCGGATCTGCTGTGGGTCGAGTCGCCGTCGAACCCGCTGCTCGATGTGGCCGACCTCGCCGCGATTTGCGCGGCGCCCCGCGGGCCCCGAACCCGAGTCGTCGTCGACAACACCTTCGCAACGCCGCTGCTCCAGCGCCCACTGGAGCTGGGGGCCGACATCGTTGTGCACTCGGCGACCAAGCTGATCGGTGGGCACTCAGACCTGCTGCTCGGCGCGGCGGTCACCTCCGACGCCGAAGAGCTGCGGCGACTGCGTGCCGCACGGAGCCTGAATGGGGCCACTCCGGGGATGCTCGAATGCTTTCTCGCGCTGCGCGGCTCGCGAACTCTGGCCCTGCGGCTGCGCCAAGCTCAGGCCTCGGCGCAACAACTCGCTGTGCGGCTGGGCGGACATCGTGGCGTCGGTCGAGTGCGATATCCCGGATTCGGCACGATCGTGAGCTTCGAGGTCGCCGACGCCGCCGCTGCGGATCGGGCCTGCTGCGCTACCCGAATCATCCGCCACGCGACGAGTCTCGGCGGGGTGGAGACGTGCATGGAGCGGCGCAGCGCCCACCCCGGCCAGGAGCACATACCGCCGGGCCTGATCCGGCTCAGCACCGGCTGCGAGGACGTCGAGGACCTGTGGCGAGACCTCGATCTCGCGTTACAGGGCTCGCAGGAACTCCAGTAGTGGCCCGTTGACCTGATCAGGATGGGTGAGGTTGGCGGCGTGGGTGGCACCCTCGATGCGCACGACGCCCGCGCAGCCCGACAGTCCCCGGCAAAGTTCCTCGGCCTTCTCGATCTCGATCGACTGATCGGCGGTGCCATGAAAGACAATCGCAGGGCACGAGATCTCGCTCAAGCGATCCGAGATGTCGTCTCGGTCCATCAAGCAATCGCCCGGCGCGCGCATGGTCTCCCGCGGCAGCTTGTGCCATTTCGCGATCCAGGCCTGATTCATGACGGGATCGCCGATGATCAGGTTGGCGATCGTCTCCGCCAACTCGTCCACGGGTCCGACCTCGAGCCACATTTCCTGCATCTGCCGGTAGGTGGGCAGGCGCTCGGGGTCCTCCACCCCCGCTTGGGTGTCGATGAGTACGAGCGCGCCTACACGCTCGGGGGCCAATAGCGCCGCGCGCAGCGACAGAAAGCCACCCTGCGACATGCCTCCGAGCACCGCCCGATCGATTCCCAGATGATCGAGCAGGCCCAGGCAATCTCGGGCCGAGTCCCAGTAGGTGAACGGCTCGCCGTCAAACTGAGTCTCGCCGAACCCGCGCTCGTCCCACGTTATGACGCGAAACGCCGGGGCCAGCGCATCGACCTGTGGGACGAACATCTCGCGGTCCATCAGGAAGCCGTGCGACAGGACCACCGGAGGGCCGTCTCCTCCGCTGTCATCGAAGCGGATGCGCTGCCCGTTGACTTCCGCGAATGCCATTCCAACCTTCGATCCCGTCGATGTGAGCGCGAATCTACCGGCCCGGCCTTCTCCGTGCTGCTGGACACGATCGCCGTCGTGTGATTCGCTGCATCCGGTTGAGCGCCTCCGGCAACGCTACGGCCGTCTACGCGGCACGAGCCCTGCGCGCGTACGTGGCGATGCAGCGGCGTTTCTGTCGCAGCGACGGGCTCTATCGCCGCGATGGGCTGCCGCGCCCTCCCCGAGCCGCTGCGCACCTGTGGCCATTTGCGCGCGCTCTGGTCGCGACGCTCGATCTGGCCGGTGTGCCTCCAGCGCTGACCCCGGGCTTCGACGCCGACACGGCGATCGCACAACGCCTGGCCGCCCTCGAGCGCTACTGGGACCCGTCCGGTGACGCTCCGGCGTATTCGTCAGACGTTCACGGGACGCGGCTCGGAGGCGATCGTTATTACGATGACAACGCCTGGGTCGGGCTGGCGCTGATCCAGCTGCACCGCATGCGTCCGGGCGCGGGCCGCCTGGAGAGAGCAGCTGAGCTGTTTGCGTTCGCCGCCGCGGGCTGGGATCGCCGCAAGGATGTGCCCAGCCCCGGAGGAGTGTTCTGGGTCGAGCAGGGCCGGGGAGCGGGAACGAGGAACCATGACCGAAACACCGTTTCCAATGCCCCCAACGCCGAGCTGGGGCTGCATCTCGCCGAGCTGACCGGCACCTCCCTCGACGCTGATGAGTCGATCGGCGCTCAGGACATGTACGAGTGGGTCAACGCGACCCTCGAGGCCGATGACCCGGCAGGCGATCCGGCCACCGGCCTGTTCTTCGACAAGCTCCGCGGCGACCACACGATCGACCGAGCGCTGTGGAGCTACAACCAGGGCAGCATGATCGGCGCGAACGTGCTGCTGCACCGCCACCGCCGGGGCAACGCGCACCCACCCTATCTCGCCCGCGCCGAAGCGATCGCGCGCAAAGCCCTGGGTCACTACGGGGGCGGCTTGGAGCGCCAACCTCCTGCCTTCAACGCGATCTTCTTTCGCAACCTGCTGCTACTGCACGCCGCCACCGGTGACACCGAGTTGCGCACCGAGATCCTCACCGCGATGCACGGCTATGCCGACCGCGCCTGGTCGCAGCGTCGAGACCATCGCGACCGCTTCCACTTCCCCAACGGCGGCGTCACGCTGCTCGGCCAGAGCGCCATGGTGCAAGTGCTGGCCCTGCTCGCGTGGGATCCCGAGCAATACCAGCGGCTCGCCTGAGGCGCACTCACGCCGCCCTCGCCACCGCAAACTGCGGACGTTTCTCACCCTGAGCGAGCCCGATCGCTCACCTGCCGAGTAACGTTACCCTCGGAGGGCATTCATTGTGAAGTCCGCTGACTCTGGCGGGCAGCACGACCTGACTTTCGAGCGTTCCATCAACCCCTGAGGTTGGATCGTCACACCTCCCTGATGCCCTTGCGGTTCGGTCGCCGGCCACGTGGTGCCAAGGCACTTTGCCCGTGCTTGCGTGTGCTGGCCGAGAGAGAGAGGAAGCCCAGATGCTGACTGATGAGCATCACACGGTAAACAGGATGATCGATCGCGGTGCGGCGTTTGATCGCATCGAGGATTACATCAATACGCTCACGCTTCCCGGCGAGCAGCTGAGCGCCCCCACACCGGCCCCGCAGTCAAAACCGGTCACCCAAGCCTCCCGCCTCGTGGCGCAGGGTATTGCGCCGTTGGTGGCATTCGGGCTTGGGCCGAGAATCCTGTCCGCAGGGCCAGCCAGCCACCGACACTACTCCTATTGACGGCGGTTATGTGAACCGGACATCAATAGTTTCCGTGCTGTCGCCCGGGGCGAGCGCCGCTACCGGTCAACCCGGACCCCACGACTGACCAAGCGAGGCCGGTCGCTCAGCCGACCAGCCAGATCACGCCGTCGCGCACGTCGACCGGGAACGTCGTCAGCGGCCGGGAGCCGGCCGTCGCCTTCACAGCGCCCGCAAGCGGCCGGAACGCGCCCTGGGGACCCCGCACCATCGCCCCGGTCGCGACGTCATACAACGCCGCGTGCCACGGACACTGCAGGCATCCATCGTCGGTCACGCGACCCTTCCCGAGCGAGGCGAACAGATGACGGCAGCGGTTGGAGACCGCAAACGGCTTGCCCGCGCTCATGCCAACGGCCAGAGCCCCGTGCGGAGTCGTCTCTACGACGACCACCTGCGAAGCACCAAGATCATCGACGGCCACAAGCCGGGTAGTGGACTGCTCGGAAGCGGTCACCGGCCAACTATCTCACACCAACGGCAGGCGTCTGGCCCTACCGTGGCGACTCGCCTCCTCAGCGGTGTGTGACGCCCGCGCGGGCGAGCGGCGCCAGCGTGGGCTCCGTGACCGCGACATCGCTCAGCGCCTCGTCGATCGCGGCCAGCGTTTCCGGCGTGAGCTCGATGCCCGAGGCCTTGGCGTTGGCGTGTACCTGCTCGGGACGCGAGGCGCCGGCGATCGCCGACGCGACCTCGGGACGCCGCAGCACCCAGGCGAGCGCAAGCTCTGCCATCGACAGGCCGGCCGCCTCGGCGATCGGCCGCAGACGGTCGACCGCCTCCAACACCGAGTCGTTCAACAGCAGGTTCATCGCGATGTTCATGTCGCTGTTCGCTGCACGCGAGTCAGGCGGCAGTGCCTGCCCAGGGCGGTACTTGCCGGTGAGCAGACCTTGGGCGAGCGGCGACCAAACGATCTGTGAGATGCCGTTGGCCTCGCACAGCGGGAACAGCTCCGCCTCGGGCGCCTGCCAAAGCATCGAGTACTGCGGCTGAGAAGAGACGAACAGGTCGGGTCCGGCGATGGCGATTGCCGCCTCGATCTGCTCGCGCGTCCACTCGCTGAACCCCAGGTAGCGTGCCTTGCCGGAGGCGACGACCTGTTCGAGCGCCTCGATCGTCTCCTCGATCGGGACGTCGGGGTCGAAGCGGTGCGCCTGGTAGAGGTCGACGTAGTCGGTGCGCAGCCGCTTCAGTGAGGCGTCCACCTGCTTGGCGATCTGCGCTGCCGACAGCCCGCGGTCGGTCGGGTCATCAGACATCTGCCCCCACACCTTCGTCGCCAGCACGTAGGAGTCACGCGGGCGGCCGGAAAGGACCTCGCCCCAGGCCGACTCGGCCGCCCCTCGCCCGTAAACGTTCGCGGTATCGAAGAAGTTGATCCCGGCCGCAAAGGCAGCATCGGTGCACGCCCGGGTCTGCTCGAACGCGACGCCCCCCGAGAAGGTCAGCCACGAGCCGAGCGAGATCTCCGAGACCTCCAAATCTGAGGAACCGAGCTTGCGGTAGCGCATGACCACGACGGTACACGGGTTCGGGCTCGGTGGGACGCATCTTGAGCCCCGTCAGAGCACCGGCTGCCCCGTCAAGGGCGGCCGACGCCGCTACGACGCCGGCCGCCACTAGCACCAATCCGACTGGTGGCTGCGGTCGCTCTAACGCCGCCGGTGGCGGCGTTTACGGTGTCGGGCCGGTGCGTAGCTCCTCGACGGGATCTTGGCGTCGTTCGTGGCTGCTGGCGCTTTGCGCTGCCGGTAGCCTGGCCGTGTGGCAGAGACGCAGACAGTCCGCAGCGAGGGGTTTCCCGACCTCGGCGACGAGGTGTTGTACCCGCGGCTGTCGGACGCCAAGCTCGCGTGGCTGGCCAAGCGCGGGAAGCGGCGTGCGTTCGGGCCCGGTGAGGTGCTCTACGAGCACGCTGTCCGCAACGCGCCGTTCTATGTGATCGAGCATGGGCTGGTCGAGTTCATCGATCGCAAGCCCGGCAAGGACGTGTATATCGCGCAGGCCGATGCTCGCACGTTCATCGGTGATATCGCCGCGTTCACCGGAGAGCCGACGCTCAGCGCGTGTGTGGCGGTCGAGCCAACGGACGTGATCATGTTTGACCGGTCCGGGTTGCGGGACATGCTCGCGCGTTGGCCGGAGTTCGGCGAGCATGTGTTTGAGACGCTGTTGGCGCGCCGGGCGTGGCACGAGGCCGGCAGGCACGGGGTCATGCGCCTGATCGCACCGCGCGGCTCCCGTCGGGCATTTGAGGTGCGTGACTTGCTCGAGCGCAACCTTTTGCCGGTGCGGTTCTACGACGTCGACACCGACGCTGAGGCCGCTGCGATGCTCGATTGGCTGAACATCCCGGCCTCTGAGACACCGGTGCTGGTGCACGCCACTGATGTGATGCGCAACCCGTCCGCCGCACAGGTCGCCCGGTCACTGGGGTTGCGCGCCGACGTGGACGGACAGCGATTTGATCTGGTCGTCCTGGGCGCGGGGCCGGCGGGGCTGGCGGCCGCCGTATACGGCGGCTCAGAAGGGCTGCGGACGTTCGTGGCCGAGGCGTGGGCGCCGGGCGGCCAGGCGGGTACGAGCACCCGGATCGAGAACTATCTCGGATTCCCGAGCGGGGTCTCCGGGACGGAACTGACGCGCAAGGCGACGCTTCAGGCGCGCCGTTTCGACGCTGTGCTGTCGAGCTTTCATCGCGCGGTCGAGCTGGCCGATGGGCCCGAGGGGCTGGTCCGGGTCGATCTCGACGATGGGCAGCACGTCCTCGCTCGGTGCGTCGTGATGGCGACCGGTGCGCGTTGGCGCGAGCTGCAGGCCGACGGCGTTGACCGCTTCCGTGGCGCCGGCGTTTATCACGCGGCGATGGCCACCGATGCCGAGCGTTGTCGCGGCGAGGACGTGATCGTCGTCGGTGGCGGCAACTCGGCTGGACAAGCCGCGACACATCTCGCCTCCCGGGCCCGCAGCGTGCGCGTCGTCGTACGCGGTGCCGCGTTGAAGTCCACGATGTCGCACTACCTCGTCGATCGCATCGAACGCTCGCCGCGGATCGAGGTGATGACCAATACCGAAATATCGGCCGTGCGCGGCTCTGCAACGGTTGAGTCCGTGACGCTCGTCGATCGTCGCGACGGCCGCGTGCGCGATGTGGCATCGACGGCAGTGTTCGTGATGATCGGCGCGGAGCCGTGCACCGAGGCAGTGACCGGGCTCCTGGCAGTCGATGCTGCCGGCTACCTGCTTTGCGGCACCGACGCGGCGGCGCAAGACGGGCGCCTTGCCTGGCCGCTGCTGGACCGCGAGCCGCATCTCCTGGAGACGGTCCGCCCTGGCGTGTTCGCGGCTGGCGACGTGCGCGCGGGGGCAGCCAACCGCGTGGCGGGCGCGGTCGGCGACGGCGGGATGGTCGTCCGCTACGCCCACGAGGTACTGGCCGGCTAGACCGGGGCGTTCGCCGAGAGTGGGGACACCGGGGCCGTCGCGGCCGTGATGCCCTACGCGCTGAGCACCGCTTGGGGTACTCAGAGGCAAGTCATTACAGAAGTCTTGCGGTTTGCTTACGAACCGCCGGATAACGGTCTCCAGTTAAGAGTTTGGACAGATGGTGGTGATCAACTCGGCGTCATGCGGACTCTCACCCGAGAGTTACGTGAATACCAAGGAGCCACCATGAGGATTCACAAAGCGCGCGTACTCAGGTCTTGCACGCTCGCGGTCGGAGCGTTGGCAGTGACCGCCGCGTCCGCGATGGCAGCGCCAACGTCACCGATCGTCGGGCACGCCTACGTCGACGGCAACACCCCCGTCGCCAACACCGTGGCCGAGCTCGACCGGCATGCCGACGGATCGCTGACGCCCACCCCGGGCTCGCCGTTCGCCGCCGGCGGTGTCGGGACCGGGGCTGGCCTGGCCTCTCAGGGAGCCATTCAGTTGGCCCGCCAGGGGCGTTATCTGCTTGTTGTCGACGCCGGCAGCAACCAGATATCCGTCCTGCGCATCGGTTGGAAGGGTGTTCCGACTGAAGTCGGCCCCCCCGTCTCCTCGGGCGGGGTCGACCCGAACAGCATCGCCGTCCACCGCGACCTCGTCTACGTCGCGAATTCAGGCAGCCCGAACTACACCGGATTCCGGCTCACGCGGAGTGGGCAGCTGCTCCCGATCGCTCACTCGACCGTGACCGTTTCCTCGGGCTCGGCACTCGGTGACGTCCTGTTCAACGGGACCGGCGCCACGCTCGTCGGGACCGAGGTTACGTCGTCACAGATCGATAGCTTCGGCGTCGGGTGGGACGGCCGCCTGCACCCCGCTCCGGGCTCGCCCTACACCGGTCAGGGACTTGGTCAGCTCGGTGCTGAGTTCAATCCCGCCAACCCATCCCAGCTGTTTGTGAGCAACGCGCACAATGGCACCGGACTCGGCACCGTTTCGTCCTACCATGTCGGCTTCTTCGGGTCGCTCAACCCCGTGAGCGCGTCCCCGTTCGCCGATGGCCAGACCGCCCCGTGCTGGGTTACCATCAGCCGCGACGGCAGGTACCTGTTCGCCGTCAACACCGCCTCCAAGAACATCTCCTCCTACGCGATCGATCGATTCGGGGAGCTGACCCTGATCAGCAGCTTCGCGATCAATCAGAGCACGGGTGGGGACATCGATGCCCGCCTCTCGCCCGACGGTCGGAGCCTGCTCGTCGTCGGCGGTAAGTCCGACGTGATCAGCATCTTCGCCGTCAACGGCGGAACCCTGGCGGAGTACCCCAGCTCGCCCACGGCGCTTCCCTCCAATGAGGTCGCCCCGTCCGGGATCGCCGTCAACTAGGAGGCCGGCCTGAAATACGCCCGCAATTTCACCCCTCACAGTCGGCCGGTTCGCGGCCGGACACAGTGAAAAAGCGAGTGACCGATCGAGCCAAGGGGGGTGTGTCAAGTTAATGGTCTCTATCATCATTAACTCTCACCACCCCCCCGGTGGCCGGCCGAGAGTGCTCTCGGCC
This sequence comes from uncultured Solirubrobacterales bacterium, assembly GCA_963799995.1. Lineage (GTDB taxonomy): Bacteria > Actinomycetota > Thermoleophilia > Solirubrobacterales > Solirubrobacteraceae > Palsa-465. Next base: position 36,473 of record CAWCZI010000009.1, read on the forward strand.
GGCCCGGTCGGTGTGATCCGTCAGCCCTTGATCTCGTTGTGAACCCGGGCCACCATCGGCTCGTTCAACTCGATCCCGGCCTCGGTGAGGATCGGGATGAGGGTGGCTCCGAACGCCTCGAACGCCTCCTGAGACTCCCAGATGTCGAACACCTGTATCTCGCCGCCGGTCTCCAGCGCGACGTGGGAGACGCGTCCGTCGGGGGCTCCGGCGCCCGCTTCTTCAAGCTGGACGGTCGTGGTGTCGTACTTCTCCTGCGTAAACCCCTTGCCGGTGATGTAAAAGCCCAGTGCCATTTGATCCCGATCCTTCTGCGCGTCTGCGCGGTGGCTTGCCCAGCAATCGGACGAGTCTATGTGATGATCCGAGAAGGGCGCTCGCCGGCGGGCATGAAGTGCCGTTCCAGTACCTACGAGCGCTCGATCAGCGCGGCCGTTGCGCCGGCCGGGGTTTCGTATGACCCGACGAGCACGCATGATCGCGGTGACGGGCACCAGACGCCGGACACCACGATCTGCCTTGCCCCAACCGGGTGCGGAGCGGTCTGCCCCGACCAGCGTGAGCCGTTCCAACGTTCAGCCAGGACACGCCCGTGCCTGGCGGTCCCGACGGCGACGCAGAACTTGCGGGTGGGGCACGAGATGCCGGTCAGCCCACCGCCACGCGCGGCGGGAATCCGTCTGAGCTTCCACGCCCGTCCGTCCCAGATTTGGACCGCGGCGTCGCCGACCGCAAGACACACCTTCACCGCCGGGCACGACACGCTCTGCAGACCGTCGGCCTGGGACGGCCGCTGCAGCATCCAGCGGTGTCCGTTGAAGCGCTCAGCCAGCGTGCCGCAGCGCCTGCAGCCACTGTCTTCGGATGCCGACCCGACGGCGGTGCAGTGGCCACTCGAAGAGCACGAGATCCCGACGAGAGTGTCAACCGCATCCTCGGCTCCGCTTCCGTCCCCGGGAGTCTCCGGTTGGACGCGCTGGTATTTCCAGCGCGACCCGGTCCACTGCTCGGTCAGTGTTGACGTCGTCGAGCTCATCGGCGCGCTGACGCCGGTGGTCTGAGTGCCCGCGGCGAAGCACTTCGCTCGCGATGGACAGGTGATCGTGGACAAGCTGGTGTCAGTGTCGCTGTCCGTCCTGGGTGTCGGTTGCAGCCGCCAGTTCGTGCCGTTCCACACCTCAGCGAACGCGGCCGTATTGCCGCCCAGCGTGGTGTAACTGCCGACGGCTACGCACTCCTTCGCAGTCGGGCACGACACCCCCGTCAGACCCGGGGCGGTGATGCTCGGAGCGGTCGCCCCGCCGGGGTTCGGCGCGCTCTGGGTGGTCCACCCCCCAGCGCCTTCACGCTCCACGAGCACACCACCGGCGTCGCTGCCGACCGCCGTGCACGCACCGCGACGCGAGCATGACACGGCGGCGAGGCTGCTCGTCGTGTCCGTCGTCGCCAGGGTCGGCGTCTGCTGCGCCGACCAGGTCGTGCCGTCGTAGCCGACGGCCAGCGGCACCACGATCCCGCCGGCCGTGGTGTAGGAGCCCACGGCCTCGCAGGCAGCGCTCGACCAGCACGAGACCGCCGTGAGTTGCGCTGCCGATCCGCCGTTCGGCGTCGTAACTCCGTGCTGCGACGTCCAGGCGGTGCCGTTGTACGTATCCGCAGCGGAGTCTCCGACACCGACGCACGCCGGAGCGGCGGGGCACGACACGCCGCTCAGCCCGGCGCCCGGGAGATGCTGCGCCGACCACGTCGCGCCGTTGAAGCCCTCCGCGCCGGCACCCACTGCTTCGCAGTCGTTCGCGGCGGCGCACGAGACGCTCCCCAGCTCCGGGTATTTCGTCCCGCCTGCCTGGCCGCCCTGGACTGACCAGCTGCTGCCGTCCCATCCGGCGGTCAGGGTCTGATCGTCCTGGTCCCCGCTGCCGGAATAAGTCCCCAACGCACTGCAAGCAGCGCCGACGGCGCACGACACGCTGGTAAGCGCGTCGACAGTTGTACCGGGACGGGGGTCTGGCACGGTCTCGGCTGTCCAGCTGGATCCGTTCCATAGTTCGCTGAAGCCAGCGAGGTCACCGCTGCTCGACGGGGCCGAGCCGACTGCCATGCAGGCGCCGGCGGACGCGCATGAGACCGCGCTGAGGGTCCCAGCCGTCCCGGACGCGGCGCCGCTCTGGACCGCCCACGTCGTCCCGTTCCATACCTCGATCAGCTGCGTCGCGTTCGAGCCGTAATGGCCCACGGCAACACACACCGAGACGGTCGGGCACGAGACGCCGTCGAGGGTCCCTGCCGGCAGCTTCGGAGTCGTCTCAAGCGACCAGCTCGATCCGTTCCAGAGCTCCGCCAGCGTGCCCGCAGGGTTGCTGTTGGAGTCGATGAAGGACCCAACCGCGACGCACATCGACGACGAGGCGCACGATACGGCCGAGAGCGTCGCGGTCAACGGCACGGACACATTCGTGCTTGGCGTCGGCGCGATCGTCCAGCTCGTAGCGCCCGCCGTGGCAGGCGCTGACAGCACCACACACACGATCACGGCTATCAGGAAGCGCCCCCGCATCCTTACACCCTCTCAGTATGCGCGCCGTTTCGCAAACGCGGTCCGCATTTGACGCGTGATGCCTCCCTTTCTATGGCCAGCCGGCGCCGGGCTCGCCTGGGCATCACCAGCATCCCGTTGGGGAACGCGAGTCCGTCGGCCACCTGCCGCGCCGAGCCGTCGGCAGTGACCAGGGCGATCACTCCGGGCGCGAACGGCTCGCCGGCCATCAGGTTGAACCCGCCGCCGTTGACGTACGCGTTGCCGCGAGCGTCGACGACGAGCTCGTTGCCCGCGGGAGGGTTTGACGCCGCGTTGAGGTCGCCATGGCTCACCAGCGAGCCATCCGACTCACGCCGCAGAAGCAGCCCGTCGCGCGCCGCCACCACCAGCAGGCGGCCGTCTGGCAGCCAATCGACGCACAACGGGAACGATTCTCCCCGCAGAATGACCTCGCTGTTGCCGTCGAGATCAACGGCGATCACCTCTTGCGTGCCCCAGTCCGAGAACCACAGCCGATCCTCATGCCAGCGAGGCTGCTCGCCGAACGCAAGACCGCTCATCAACGTTCGAAGTTCAGGCTGGCTGCCTTCGGGAGTTGCCCTTAAGTTCATACGCGTCTCCTTGGTTGGGTCGGTCGAGCGGCGGGAGCGGCGCGTCCCCCTCAAAGCGGGTCGACGGCGGCCGCGACCCGTAGTCTGGACTTGAGCCCCGAGATCACCTTTTGAGGAGATGATGATGAGCGTCCACACACCGTCGATCGCTCGAGCAGCTGTCCAGCCGAGTCCCCTCGGTGAGTCCTCAGGCTGATCCCGGCAGCGGTCGGCCGTCGCGTCGCCAGCGGCTTGCCGGGAGCCGGGTGTCACAGCTGACGGCGTCATCTTGTCTTATGGCTTGTGGGCCGGATTACGAAGGCGATGATGAGACTGCAGCACACCCGACATGACCGCTGAAGAACACCAGCTCGAGCTGTTGCGGCCAGGGTCGTTCGCGATCGCCTACCGGATGCTCGGCAGCGTCTCCGAAGCCGAGGACGTTGTCCAGGAGGCGTTGCTGCGTATCCACCAGGCGATCGAGCGCGGCGAGCAGATCACCTCCCCGCGGGCGTATGTCGCCACGATCACCACCAGGCTGGCGATCAACGAGCTGCACTCGGCGCGCGCCCGGCGTGAGCAGTACGTCGGCGAATGGCTGCCCGAGCCGATCCTCACCGACGGCGTCGACGATCCTGAGCAGCACGCTGAGATGGCCGACTCGCTGTCGCTGGCGATGTTGGTGCTGCTCGAGAGCTTGTCTCCGGAGCAGCGAGCCGCGCTGCTCTTGCACGACGTGTTCGATTACGGCTATCAGGAGATCGCAGAGATCATCGGCAAGAGCGAAGACAACGTGCGCCAGCTCGCAAGTCGGGCCCGGCGTCACGTCGAGGCGCGCCGGCCCCGGTTTCAGACCTCGCGCGAGCAGCGCGAGCAGCTCGCTCAGAGGTTTCTCGCCGCCGCCGAGCGGGGGGATCTGGCCGGGCTGGAGGCCCTCCTGGCGCACGACGTGGTCCTGACCGGCGACGGCGGCGGGAAGGTCCCGGCGCTGGCACGCCCGCTGCGCGGTCGCAACCGCGTCGCTCGCATGCTGCTCACGTGGATGCGGATCGCGTCGCGGCTTCCCGATTTCACGCTGCGGCCGACCGAGGTCAACGGCGGTCCGGGAGTGATGGCGCAAGACGGTCAACAGCGGCTGATCAGCGTGTGGTCGCTCGAGATCGCCGACGGCGAGATCCGCAGCATCAGCTCGGTCGTGAACCCGGACAAGCTCGCCCACCTCGGCGTGGTCGGAGACTTCGCGTCGCTCGTCGGCGCGCACCGGCCGGCGCCGGACACTGACATCGACCCACTACCCCACAGTCCCCACCCAGGAGGAACACAATGACCCAGGCGAGAATCCAGAACCCCGCGCTCGCCGTGCCCGGCGCGCTCGACGCGTTCCAGGTACTCGGCGCCTCGGCGAAGCACGCCGGGATCCCGGAGGCAACGCTCGCGATGGTGACCCTCCGCGCGAGCCAGATCAACGGCTGCAGCGTGTGCGTGGACATTCACACGCGCGAGCTCGAGCACATGGGCGAGAGCGCCGAGCGCATCCACCTCGTCGCCGCCTGGCGCGAGGCGCCGTACTTCAGCGATGCCGAGCGTGCGGCGCTCGCGCTCAGCGAGGCCGCCACACGCCTGGCGGACCGGCCCGACCCGGTGCCCGACGACATCTGGGACCAGGCCGCCCGCCACTACAACGAATCCCAGCTAGCGGCCCTGGTGGTGGCGATCGCGACGATCAACGCGTTCAACCGCGTCAACGCCGCCACCCGGCAGATCACCGGCGACTGGGTGGCTCGCATCGTCGAGGCGCCCGCCGGTGCCCCCGCCTGAGCCGAGGGGGGCCCTATCTGATCGGCGCCTTTGCCGTCTGCCACACGTGGTCGGCCGGGATGTTGTGCGGGTTTCCCGGGTAGCGCGGGTCGCCGGGTGAGTCATACAGCATCACGCACACCGTCTTCATCCCGGGCGCCACCTGTCGATCGGTCACCGTGTAGCGGTAGGCGTAGCGGCCCGTCCGGCGCACGCTCGCTCCCGGGCCCGGGTTGTACCCGAGGTCGACGTCGGCCAGCTCGCTGACCCCGCCGGTGGTCTGCTGGATCGTCATCGTCTGATTGACCGCCGCCTGATAGCGGGTCGCGCACGGGCGGTTGGTCGCGTACACCAGCAGCGTGTCGTGCAGGTCGTCGGCCTTGGCGCTGAAAGTCACCGACGGCCCCGATCCCTCTTGGAGGCGTGATGCGGCCGGCCCCGATGGGTGACGGCGCCGGCGCCCGGCGCCGCGACGAGCAGCAGCGCGGCGAGCGCTGCCGCGAGGCAACGGCTCCCGCGACCGGCATACGTGCGCCCCGGGTCCATGCGACGGTGAAGGTTACCGGGCAGCAGTCAGCTCGGGCGGCTCGACAGGAGCCGGTTCCCGCGCGACTTCGCGGTCTCGTTCGGCGGACCACTGATGTCGATCGGCGTCCTCGCCTCGTCGTGGATCGCCTCCTCGGCTCGACCCAGCTTGAAGAACTTGCTGGCCGGCTCAGAGCCGCCGGTCTGGTTCGGCATTCTCTGCTTGGTCGGGATGCTCGGACCGAACCCGCCTGATTCGGTCCACTGGCTGTCGAAGCTGGCGGGGCCCGACGAGGCGAACACGATCGACGTCTTCGGGAGCTTCGGAACCGAGGTGTCGGTCTTGGAGGTGAATAGCGTCGAGGTGAGATCGCCGACGGTCTTGCGGCGCCACGCCGAGACGTTCGGGACCTCGACACCGAAGCGCTCGGAGATCAGTTTCAGCTGCGACGTGTGATCAAACAGCTCGGTGGCGACGTGGCCCCCGCGGCTGAACGGCGAGACGACGAGCAGCGGCACGCGTACGCCGAGGCCGAGCGGACCGCTGAACCCGAGCGTGTCGGGCGTGGTCTCCCCGGCCGGGAAGGCGCTGGTAGTCAGGTACTCGCCGGGGGTGCCCTTCGGAGCGGTCGGCGGCGGCACGTGGTCAAACCAGCCGTCGTTCTCGTCGTACATGATGAACAGCGCCGTCTTCGCCCACACCTTCCGGTTCGAGGTGAGCTCGTCGAGCACCATCGAGACGAACCACTGACCGTTCGTCGGAGACGCAGACGGGTGCTCGTCGAAGCCGAGCGGCGGAATTATCCAGGAGACCTTGGGGAACTTGCCCGACCTCACGTCGGCGGCGAAGTCGTTGGGGAACGTCTGCTTGAACGCCTTCTCGAACAGTTTGGTGCCCGGCCGCTGGAACGCGCCGAAGTAAGGCAGCACGTTGTCGGTCAGCTCCAGGTTGGCCGTGACCGTCGGGTCGTAGAACTTCGGGTCCCACGTCAGGTAGTTGGACAGCGAGGCGAACTTGCCGCTGACGCCGGCGTTGCTCGGCGTGTACACCTTCCACGACACGCCCTTGTCCTCGAGCAGTTCCTGAACGGTCGTCCAAGTGCAGTTCCACAGCGTATCGTCGGTCCCGCTGGTCGCGACGATCGGACCGCCGTGCCGGCCGGACGGGTCGATCGTCCCGCTGTTGGCCATCATCCGGTTCGGGTGCGTCGGGCCGAGGATCGAGCAGTGATACGCGTCCGCGAGCGTGAAATGGTCCGCGAGCGCCCAGTGGAACGGCAGCTGCGCGCGCGTGTAGTAACCCATCGTCATCGCGCCCTTGGGCCCCTCCAACTTCGGCTGGGTGTGGACCTTCACCCACGAGTCCATCTTGCCGTGGTTCCAGCACTCGTGCATCGGACCCCAGTCGTGGGTCAGGTCGTCGGTCGACTCGAGACCGTGGTTGCTCGGAAGATGGAACGGCAGCAGCTTGTTCTTCGGGACGACGTTCGATCCGCCCGGGTAGTCCTGGGCGAACGCGCCGAGCGAGTGCTTCGGGTGGTCGTCGAAGCCGCGACCGCGCGGGTAGGCGCCGAAGTAGTGGTCGTAGGAGCGGTTCTCGAGCATCAGGAACACGATGTGCTCAACCGCCTCGAGGTCCGAGCCGGCCGGCTTGATCTTGGCGGCGCGCTCGATCACGGACGCCCAGCTCGGCCCCGCCATCCACGCGAGCGCCGACTGGCTGACGAACGCGCCCGCGCCGACCATCCCCAGGCGTTCCATCAGCTGTCGGCGGGTCAGGTGCTGGCCCTGAAGCTCGTCGGGAAACTCCATCTCGTGCTCCTTCTCTCAGGCCTGCGTGACGTTCCGCGCCCGACGAACACGAGCGCCCATCCGGATCCGGTGCGATCCCGCCGCGAGCATAACGCGTCCACCGTCATGGTCTTCGCCGCATCCGGGCACCTGGTCTCAGAGACAGAGCTCGAGCTTGGCCCGGGTGATGCGTCACCTCAGGAGCGCCGCAGCAATCGCCGCGCGCAGGCCCCGCAGGTCAGACAGCTCATCCTCGGTCGCATCGCCGAGAGCGGCGGAGAAACTCATCACTTGGCGGCCGGCGCCAGGAGCCTCGCCGTACAGGACGACCGGCCCCAGAGCCCGCAAGATCCCGAGCGCGGCAGGGAAGCCGCCGTGGACCTGGGATGACGCCACGTTGATGACCGCGTCAAACGCGCCCTGGATCGTGGAGCGCGCGCAGCGAACGACAGATCAGCGTGGGCGATCCGCGAGGTGCTCGGCACCCGATGAGTCTGTCAGCCCTGCCGCTCACAAGCGTCCCCGACGACGCGGCGAAGCGGGGCGCTACCCCGCTGCGGGCTCAATGACCCCCGCGCCATCAGGGGAGAGGGGGTAGCTCGACACCCGCAGCACCGGAACCACGGCGCGCGAAACGCAGAGCTTGGTCCAGACTGACGAGACCGCTGTCCGAGCCCAGGCCGCCGGCCACGAGCGCAGCGACGGCGGATGCGAGCCATGCTGCCGTGGTCGGCTCCCAGCCGAGCAAGATGCCAGCGATCACGCCGGCGGTGTAACCATCGCCACTGCCGGTCGTGTCGACCACGTTGACCGGTAGTGCGGGTACATGGGTGTCGCCGTTCGGGCCAGCCACCAGACTGCCGTCCTCCCCCATCGTCACGTACACGGTGCCGACGCCGAGTTCGCGCAGTGCTGCTGCGCCCGCGCGGGGCGAGTCCAGTCCGGTGAGGCCGGAGACCTGGCCCATGTTGGGCGTGGCATGGTCGATCAGACCGAGGATCGGTGACAGGCGTGCGAGCGTTAGAGCGCTCGCAGGCCCCAGGAGGTCCAGCGTCGTCGTCACGCCGAGGGCCCGCGCGTGGCGCAGGATCTGGACGAGTGCGTCGCCCGCGAAGCGTCCAAGTGCGTCAGGTCCGCCGATATGCAAGACGTGTGCGGCGGCGACCGTGTCTAAGTCGACGTCCTCGAGAGTGAGCTGGTTCATGGCGCCGCGTACGTGCCAAGTGCAGTGAGAACCATCCGAGGCCACCGGGATCACGCTCGTTGACGACCGAGAGTCGGACCGGCGCACGAGCTGCCCGGCGTCGACTCCCTGCTCCTCCAGAAGCTCGGCCAACAGCCGGCCGATTGCATCGTCTCCGACGGCCCCCACGGTCGTCACCTGCGCGCCGAGCCGGGCGAGATTGACAGCCACTGCGCCGGCCGTGCCCGCCACGGTGAGCCGGACGTCGTCGACCACCGCTGCGGCATCGTGCGCCGGGAGTTGCATGACGGGTCGAACAAGCACGTCGAGCACATGCGCCCCGAGCGTGACCACCCGGCCGAGCACGTGGCTACTGATCCCGCCGGTCTTCCGTGCCGGCGCGCGGAGGTCGACGGCCCTGCCGGGCGACGTCGTCCAGCTCCGGCTGGGTCAGGATCCGCGGCGAGCCAAGCACGCAGGCTGCGACGTATACCTGGGCCAGCCATTCGAGCAGCTGCGCCCGCTCGTAGGCCTGGGCCAGCGAGCGCCCGTACGTAACCGCGCCGTGGTTTTGCAGCAGCGCGGCACGGCGATCGATCAGCGCTGCTCGCGTCGCGTCCGCCAGCGCCTGGGACCCGAACGTCGCATACGGAGCGACGCGGATCGGCCCGCCGAGCGCGGCGATCATGTAGTTCACCGCCGGCAGTTCTTCGCACGCGGCGGCGACTGCGGTCGCGTACGGGGAGTGGGTATGGATCACGGCCATCGCACGAGTGTCGTGGTAGACGCCGAGGTGCATCGCCAGTTCGCTCGATGGCGCTCGCGAGCCGTCGACCTGGACGCCATCAAGCGACACAATTGCGATGTCCTCTGGCGTCATCTCGTCGTAGGGCATCCCCGACGGCGTGATCGCCACCGCGTCCTCGACTCGCACGCTGAGGTTCCCGGAGGTGCCTATCGAGAGCCCGTCTGTGATCAGACGCCGGGCGGCTCTCACCAGCCCCTGCCGGGTGTCGAGAGGTGGGTTTCGGGGGGGCGTCGTCATCACCAGCACGTCGGCCAAGATGCCAGCGGCCGCTCGCCGCCGGGCTCCCGACCGGCCAAGCGTGCCAGCGCTCGGGCGAGAACAGGACGTGTGTCGGCCGGGTCGATGATCTCGTCCACCTTCATGATTCCGGCTGCCCCCCACGGTCCCACGTCAGCCTGCATCGACGCTGTGGTGACATCGGTGGGGGCGCCATCGACGACGTTGGCGCCAACCTCAGGATCCATGAGGCTGATCTCGGCGGAGGGCCAGCAGCACAGCAGGTCCGTACCCATGTCGTTGCCTCCCAGCGTGAAGTACGCCAGTCCGAACCCCTTGCGCAAGACGATGGTGAGCTTGGGAGCCCGAGCGAGGCTTACAGCCTCGAGCAGCAGGATCGCCTTGTACAGCATCCGCGAATGCTCGACTTTCTGGCCCACGAGAAACCCGGGACAGTCCTGGAGGAACACGATCGGCAGGTCGAACGCGTCGCACAAGCAGATCAGGCGGACCGCCTTGTCGCATGCGTCGGGCGTCAGGACACCGGCCTGCTGCATCGGCTGGCTGGCGATCAGGCCGACGCTGCTCCCTCCGATACGCGCTAGGCCGGTCAAAATGCTTCTTCCGAACTGAGGGCGCAGCTCCAGCCAGTCCCCATCGGTGAGCCGCCGGATCACCCTGCGCATGTCGTAGGCCCGCCGCCGTTCGGCGGGGACCAGCTCGCCGAGCCCGGGATCCGGGTTTACCGAAGGGTGCGCGGCTACGGGGGCGCGCGACCAGGAGTTCGCGGGCAGGTAGCTCAAAAACTGCCGGACGTAGGCATAGGCATCTTCTTCGGTTTCAGCTACGAGGTCGATCTGTCCGGTGACGCTCGCGTGGACGTCCACGCCGCCGAGTTCCTCCGCGCCGATCTGCTCGCCGGTAGCTGACTGGATCACCCGTGGCGAGGTGACGGCCATTGTTGTCCCGCGCACCTGGACGACGAGATCGCTCATCGCCGACAGGAACGAGGAGCCGCCGAACGACTCGCCGACGATGATCGTTGCCATCGGGATACGTCGGCGGCGCTGAGCAACGTTGACCGGCGGCGAAACGGTCGCGAGGCCCGCGGAGCCGAGGCTGTCAGGGACGCGGGCGCCACCGGTCTCGCCAAGGTGGACCAGCGGGTTGCCCTGGCGCAGGGCTTGCTCGTAGATGCGCGATACCCGCCGCCCTCCCACCACCGAGCTGCTGCCGCGCTTGACCGTGACATCGTCGCCCACAACGCTCACCGGGCGTCCAGCGATCGTGGCGTGACCACCGATCTTGCCGTCACCGGGTGTGTCATCTCGCTGGCTCGCTACCTCGGAGGTCGCGAACGTACCCACCTCCTCGAAGCTGTCCGGGTCCACCAGGCCCACGATGTGCTCACGGATCGTTCGGCGCCCGCGCTCGTGCACGGCGTCGATGCGCTCGGCTCCCCCCATGACCGAGCGTACGCGGTCGCGCCGGTCGCGAAACTGCGCGTCCTCGCTGGTCATCGGAGCTCGGCGGCGACGCCCTCCTGCTCGAACATGCTCAGGAGGTCCCCCCGCTTGACCTTGCCCGACGCGGTCAACGGCAGTGAGTCAACGAGCCGGATTTCGGGCACCTTGTACCGGACGACCCGCTCCTCACACCAGAGGCGTAGGGCCTCCGCGTCGACCCCGGGGTCCGAGTCGTCGCACAACTGCACGAATGCAATCGCCTTCTCGCCGCGCTCACGGCACGGAACGCCGACCACTCCGGACCCGGCCACCGCGGGATGTCGACCCAGCAGCAGCTCGAGCTCTGCGGGATACACGCTCATTCCGTTGACTTTGATCAGCTCCTTGCGACGGCCGAGCAGGTGCATCCAGCCGCACTCATCGAGTTGGGCGATGTCGCCGGTATGCAGCCACCCGTCACGCACCACCGCCGTCGTCTCGGCCGGACGCTGCCAATACCCCGCCATAAGCGAAGGGCTGCGGATCGCCAGCTCTCCTTCGCGGCCCAGCGGCAGGGGATCGCCGCTGCCGAACTCAACGATCCTGATCTCGGTGCCCGGCACGGGCACTCCGCAGAAGACCGGACGGGTCTCGATGTCGTCATCGTTGTTCTGAAAGCCGCGAGTGAAGGTGTCGACGGCATGCGTCTCGGTCATGCCGAATCCTGCTTCGCGCAATACGCTGCCTGCACCGGCGATCGTCTTCCAGCGCTCGCGAATGGCCTTGTTGAGCTTGGTCACGAAGGACATCGCCAGCGGGGTGCGCAGCGAACGCAGGTCATAGCGTCCGACATCGGGATGGTCGAGCAGCTCGAGGTAATTGTCGACGGTCCCGAGCATCGCCGTCACCCGATGAGCGTCGATCTGCTGCAGCACGGTGTCGGCACTCCAGCGGGTCAGGAGGATCACCGTCGTCCCGGTGAACACCGGCAGCAGCAGACCGAAGGTCTCCCCGGCGATCCAGAACACCGGGATGTAGACGAGCGACACGTCGTCCGGCTGGTCGATGCCCTGGGCGTAGGCAGCGGAGGCCGCCGTGTAGGTCATGTTGCGATGCGTGTGAGCACAACCCTTGGGAAGGCCGGTCGTTCCGCCCGTGTAGTTGAGAACGGCCACGGCGTCTGGATCAATCGGCTTGGAATCGACCAGCGCCTCGCTGGCGATGACCTCAGCCCAAGCGACGTGGCCGGGCACGCGATCGTGCGCCACGTCGCCACCGTCGACGATGACGATCGTGGCGATCTCCGCAACCGATGCGACACCGCCGAGCACGTCCAGCGATGCCTCGCGCGCGAACAGCACGGTCGGCTGGCTGTCCGCGAGCTCGTGATCGAGTTCGTCGTGCTTGAAGCCCGGGTTGACGGGTACCACGATCCCGCGAGCCTTCAGCACTCCATAGAAGGCGACCATGAATTCCGGTCCGTTGGGCAGCATGATCCCGACGCGGGCGCCGGCACCGGGGAGCACCGAGGCAAGCCAGCCAGCCACGCGATCACTGAGCTCGTCGAGCTCCCGGAAGCTCACCGACATCGTCTCGTGGATCAGCGCAACGTGGTCGGGGCGGTGCGTCGCCCAGGCGCGCACGTAGTCGACCAGAGAGCTCTCGCCGAACGGATACGACGGTTGTTCACACATCCCGGGTGGCCATTGCCGCCGCCACATGGCCCGCAGTGTGGTGGCCTCGTCCTCGGCGCGGCTCACGCGCTGCCCACCTTCCCTTTCTGGATTTCACACGAGTATGACCCGGCCGCGAGCGCGGCGCTAAGCAGGGACACGTTCGACCTGCGCTGCCGCCTGGTGGCCGTCCATCGGTACCTGGGCGGTGTCCTCGTCCACGGTGCTGCCCACCCGACTGAGCGCCTGCGAACCTCTCGCGACCATGACGCCGTAGATGGCCAGCGCTGCCACCGCCGTCGCAAGGAAGCCGTAAAGCAGCCAGTTGTACGGAGAGGGCTGCTCGGGAACCAGGTTCTCGTAGTAGACGTAGACCAGCGCCGCAGCGGCAACCAGGCAGGCCACCACGTGGCCCGGCCTCAGCAGGCCGAGCTTGCGAAGCCAACCGATCGTCGCGAGCGACACGACGAGGTAGGCGAGGATCGCGCCGTAGCCGGAGAAGCTCGACAAGTAGCCATAGACCGTCTCGTTGGCGTTGTTGCTGACGATGAGGTAGAGAGCCGTCACAGCGTTGATCACGGTCATGACGACGATCCCACCCACCGGGGTCAGGTGACGCTTGCTGATGCGGGTAGCCGCGGGTGGAAGGAGACCTTCGCGGCCGAGCGTGTACACGAGCCGGCTGGTCGAGTTCGTCACCGCGACGACGACCGAGAAGATGCTGATCGAGACTCCGATCAGCACCGGGTAGTGCAGGAAGCTGACGCCGTCGATCTTCGACAGGTCGACGAGCGGGCTGGCACTGGTGGCGATGTCATACTTGGTGCCCTCGAAGCCCAGCACCATGACGTAGGAGGCGATCACGAACAGGACGCCGCACAGGCCGACGCTCCACAGGATCGCCTTCGTGATCGTCCGGGTCGGGTCTCGCGCCTCCTGCCCGAAGATGCTGGCCGACTCGAAGCCGGAGAAGGCGAAGATGACCAGCACGGAACCGATCAGGACATGGTGCACCGAAAAGCCCTTGAGTCCGAGCTGAGTGCCATCGAAGATGGAGCCGATGTTCTTGCCGACGGTGATCACCAGCAGGATGCCGATCAGGACCAGTGACACGAGCTCCACATAGAACATGAACCGCGCCGAGAGGCGGACGTCGCGGTAGGTGAGATAGGCGGCGCCGAACGCGCACAGAGCGAACCACACCAGGAGCATCCCGCGACCCTGAGAGATGCCGAAGTCGTCATTCATGAGCTGGCCGAAGTAGAGGCCAAAGATGATCACGCCGGCGGCGGCGGTGACGATCCCGAACAGGAGTTGCGCCCAGGCGGTCAGCAGGCCGGCGCCGGCGCCCCCGCCCTTGGCCGCGAAGCCGTACAGGTCGCCCGTGCTGGCCAGACGGCGCGTGAAGTGGCTGATGCAGTACGCGACGATCAGCATGATCACCGTCGACAGCGCAAACGTCAGCCAGGTTGAGGCGCCGGCGTCGCCCACGACCAAGCCCACAAACAGCGCGATTGCAGCGCTGGGGCCCATGTGGGCGACCGACTGGGTGATGACGCCGACAAAGGACAGCGCGTTGCGCCGCATCTCGGGACTGCTGTCGATACCGCTCATCGCATTCTTCTCCATTCGCGACCGGCTAGTCCAGGGACATGACTACACACACCCCTCCCTCCGCATTCGTGCCAAGGCGGCCCGGTGGGCATCGATCACCGCATCGACGTCGGCCTCCGTGTGCTCGGTGCAGAGAAAGGACAGATGGACGGGGGCGGACATCAGAACCCCCTCGAGCAATAGGTACGCGGCGAGCAGTCGACTCGCCACGTGGTTGTCCGCGAGCTTGTCCCGGACACTGCCCGGAACGCTGCTGGAGAAGTGCATGCCCCACATCGAGCCGATGCCGGTGACGTATGCCTGGATCTGGAGATCATCGACGACGGCCGCGATACCGTCGCGCATCCGATCACCCAATGCCGCTAGGCGCGGATACGTCGATGGCTCGTTGAGCAGCGTGTCGAGCTGGGCCACGCCCGCCGCCGTGGTCAGTGGATTGGCCGCAAAGGTCCCCGTCACACTGACCGGCTGGCGCCCAGACGCGTCGCCGGGGGAGACCGGGAGGCTGACCGCGATCAGGTCCTCCCGACCGCACACCGCACCGGCCGGCAGGCCGCCGCCGATCGCCTTGCCCAGCGTGACCAGATCACCGGTGACGCCGAAGTAGCCACTGGCCGAGCTCGGGTGGAAGCGAAAGCCGGTGATCACCTCATCCATCAAAAGCAGCACGCCCGTTTCGTCGCACACCGCGCGCAGCTCGCGGAGGAAGTCTGCGTCGACGGGCATCGCCCCCGCCCCTCCCTGGACCGGCTCGATCGCTACGCAGGCCAGCTCACCGTGCTGCTCTCGGATGAGGTCAAACGCGCGCCGATCGTTGAACGGCAGCGTCACGACCGTGTCGGTGACCGCACGCGGGATCCCCGGCATCTCGGGCACGCTGACCGGCCGCCCAGGGTCACCGCCGACATGGGCGTAACTGTGGATCAGGTACTCCTGGACGCCGTGCCACCCACCTTCGAACTTGGCCACCTTGTCGCGTCCCGTGGCGGCACGGGCGATGCGCAGCGCAGCAAGGGTCGCCTCGGTTCCGGTGTTGACGAACAGCACGCGCTCGGCCCCGGGGACGTGCTCACACAGCCGGCGGGCCAGGGCTTCCTCTCCCTCGGTCGCAGCGCCGAAGAAGACTCCCCGAGGAAGCTGGGCCCTGAGCGCCTGTTCGACGGCAGGGTGAGCGTGACCGAGCATCATCGTCCCGAAGCCGAGGTTGCAGTCGATGTAGCGCACGCCGTCGATGTCCGTGACATACGCGCCCTCACCGTGGGCCATATAGATCGGAACCGGCCACCAGAAGCGAGCGCGGGAGGTGCCGCCGGGGATCCACCGCTGCGATCGCTCGTAATGGGCCGCGCTGGCCGGCAGGGCGGCACGGATCTCGAGCTCGGCACGGTGGAGCAGCGTCGCTGAGTCGGTTGTCGACGCGATGTCGCTCATCGCGGCAGCACCTCGAGGTCGGCGTCGGCACGGTTCACGTTGCGCAGCGCCGACGGAACGTCCGCCCCAACGAGTCGCAGGGCTAGTACTCCATGCAGGTGCGCGGTCTCGACGACGCTCAGCGCTCCGTTGTGGCGAAACCAGATGATCACGTACTCGGCGAGGTTGATCAGCGAGAAAGCGGCGGTGCGCACGTGGTCGATCTCGAACACGCCGCCGTCGATCCCATCGCGCAGGATCTGTTCGATCATCTCGAGGTAATCCCGCTCCATGCGGCGGATCTTCCGCTGCTTGGCCGCGGGCAACGCTGTGACGAGCTGGGCGATCGTGAACGTGGTCGCGGCCGGCCCCTGGGGATCATGGACTTCGAGCTGTGAGAGAACGTGGGTGCGGATCACCTGGTACAGCCGCGCGTCAGGCTCGGGCGCCGTCACGTTTGCCTGGATGCGACCGAAGAAGTCGGCGAAGTTCTCTTCGAGCACGGCGGCAAAGATGTCCGCCTTGGACTTGAAGTGCCAGTAAAGAGCACCTGGCGTCACGCCGACCAGGCGGGCGATCGCGGTCATGCTCGTGCCCTTGAAGCCCTTCTCCAGAAACAGCGTGCTGGCCGCCTCCGTGATCCGCCACCGCATCTGAACCTCGGGCATCTCGGCCATTGAATGAACGTTTAACAGGTTGGGGCGCTCGAGTCAAGCGCGGCTTCCATCGGACGCGTCTGGGGCGACAGCGCAAGCAGGCCGTGCCGCGCTGCCGGGATCCGGCAGACGCAGCGGCCTCGCCGCTACCACGGCACTTCATTGCTCTAAGCGCGCCGTCTCGCCGGTCAGAGGTGGGGCCGCACTCGGCGCCTGCGCCGCCGCGGGAGCCGCCTGCATCTTGTTGGAGCGGTACAGGCCGGCGTAAAGCACGAGCAGTAGGACGATCGGTCCCAGGACGAGCAGCTCGAAGTCTCGCCGGTCACCGGCGAACCCCGCCGGCAGTGCCGTGTCCGGATGTGCGCTGAGAACCCCGGGCCACAGCAGGCAGACCTTCGCCAGCAGCGACCATCCGGCGGCGAGAATGGTGATCAGCCATGCAACCGGGTGCCCACCGGGCACCCGGAACGGCCGCTCGAGGTCTCGGCTCTCTGATCCGTAGCGCGACGAACGTCGGGAAGATGATCAGATAGGCCAGCATGATCAACGCCACCGCGACCGTCAGCGAGGCGGAGAAGTACCGCTGTCCATTGCCCGAGGTCAGAGAGAGATCCACGACCATGGTCAACAGGCTCAGGCCTCCGGTGACCAAGCCCATGTTCACCGGGACACCGGTGCGCTCGGAGATGTGGCCGAGCCACCGTGGACCGCCGCCCTCCAAGCAGGCGGCCGCCTGCGCACGCCCGGCGCCCATCATCCATGTTGCGCCGCTCGCCAGCAAAACCCACACGAACGCGAGCCCGGCCGCCGCGCCGACAGTCGAGCCGATGCCGCTCAGCAGCACGTGGCCGTGCCCGTCGATATGGCCGCCGTACACAGTGAACACAATCGCCATCGCGTCGATCAGACCGTGCAGCGAGGTGACGCGCGCCGGAGGCAGCACCAGCAGGACGGCGAGGATAGGGACCCCAAACATCAGCAGCTGACCAATCCCCGCACGGCCGATCGCGGCCGGAATGTCGCGCCGCGGATCGATCATCTCCTCCGCGGCGGACGTCGGCAACTCGATCCCGACAAACGAATAGATGAGGATCGGCACCACCAGGATGAACGTATGAGCGGTGGGAACGAAAGCGCCGCCCGACAAGCCGTGAAGACCGTGATCAATCCCATAGATCACCGCAGTCGCGGTGAAGAATGCCAGCAGCACGATCTGCGTCAGCGCGCCGCTGGTCGGGATCCACTTGCCGATCCGAAGCGGCACGACCGCCGCAACGGTGGCGACTGCGATAAACGCGGTCCCGAACACATACATGCCGGCCATGTCCAACCGCCCGAAGAACCGCCCAACCACCGCCATGGCGACGACGGCCACCGACCCACCGAGCCACATCGGCGTCCCAGCCCAATACAGCAGCGACGCCACCCCACCGGCGAAGCGGCCGAAGCATCGCCGTACCCAGACATATACCCCGCCTTCCTCCGGCATCGCCGCACCCAGCTCCGCACTGCACAGGGCTGACGGAACGAAAAGAACACAAACAGCACCAGCAGCCACGTGAACGTCTGCGCGCCGCCGATCGCGATCGCGCCGATCGTGTCCACGACCACCATCGCCGAGATCAGAAAGAAGATCGTGTCCAGTCGGCGCAGCTCACGGCGCAGGCGCGACCGCTGCCCAGCCATCCCGCTGTCGCCGACCGTCACCGCGCAGACCCTCCCGCTGTGCTCACCCCGACCCCCAGGTCATCGCCGCCCTCCGAAAATGCGGCTCCTGATGCGAACGCTACGGCCGGACGCGCTCAGCTGTCAAGGCCCCAGCATTTCCCTCCAAGCGCCCGCTCTAGAGACCGGCCCCACGGGCGGTGCATAAGCGCGCGGCGGAAGACACCGTCTCGAGATTGGCGAATACGAGGGAAGCACGATGACGGCTGCTCCGGCGGCGGTGCCGATCGTGCCCGGATCGGGGTCGTGGGCCGCAACCAGGCTCGCCGCCGTGGCCACAATCGCGACATCGACCAGCACGATCAGAGCGAATATCGCGGCTGCGCCACGACCACCAGGGTGCGTGGTGCTGTGCACCTGGATGCGCCGGCGCACTCCACGTGTGGTCGGTCCGGGCGATGACCTTTCGCCGATCGCCGCCGTAGCCGATTGGTGTAGGGTCGGCCGCGTCCAGCCGTCCGGGGCCTCCGGTTGGACGGCCCTGAGGCGGCGTCATTCATTACGGAAGGAGACGCAGATGCGTCGATTCATCTGCCGGGGCGCGCTCATGCTAACGCTGGGTCTCGGATTCGTAGGAGCCACCGATGCGGCGCTGGCCGCGGCGGCGACCCCGGGTTGGGAGTGCATTCCCACGACTGCGGGCAAGCCGGTGGTGTCGGGCGGGATCGGAGCCACGCCGTCATGCGCCAGCGCAGACACAGCGGCGCTCGCCCCGAGCTACATTGGCAGCGGGGTCGACGGCAAACCGACCGTGCAGCTCTCGGCGGTCAACCTGCAGGTCGTCGACGGTACCGGCAGGACCACCCAGGTCAACGGGACCGGAAACGTTGTCATCGGCTACGACGAGAAGACCTCGAGCGACTCCCAGACTGGCTCGCACGATCTCATCCTCGGCGAGGACAACAGCTGGAGCGGCTACGGCTCGCTCATCGGCGGCTTCGATAACACGTCGAATGCCTCGTTCGCCGCGACGTTCGGTGACGGCAACAAGGCCGCCGGTGAGTTCTCGATCGTCGCCGGACTCGGCAACACCGCGAGCGGGAAGTGGTCGAGCGCCCTCGGAGGCAGCGCGAACACGGCCTCGGGCTCCGAGTCGTCGGTCGCCGGCGGTCTGGGGAACGACGTGCAGGGTCAGTTCGCTTCGATCCCCGGCGGCAAGTTGAACCTCGCCGTGGGCACCGCCTCGTCGATCGCCGGTGGCTACGCAAACCGGACCAACGACGACTACGGGTCGATCCTCGGCGGCTGCAACAACCAGACAGGCAGCTATGGGTCGTTGAGCGGCACGTGCGACTTCGAGGCCGATGCGAACACGGTGGCCGGCGGCGTCAACAACCTCGCCAACGGCGAGTACGGGGCGATCGCGGGCGGCGACACCGACTTCGTCCAGGGCGACAAAGGCTCGTTCGCCGCGGGTGGCTTCGACAACACGTCGCAGGGGACCTCGAGCTCCCAGATCGGCGGCTATGAACGGCTGATCGGCGGGACCGACGGCGAGCAGATCGGCGGCACTGGGTTCAACCCCTAGCCGCTCGAGTAGGTTGGGCCGCGGCGTGACGCCGCGGCCCGCCCCGGCCTCGCTGCCCGTGGCGGGGCGCCGATCATTGGCGACGACCGGCATCGATGCGATTGGGCGACTCCGCTCCGGCGTGGGCGCCCGGACAGCACCTCGCGCGCGATGAGCCGTTGCGGCCCGTGCGAACAACGACACGGTGACGCGCGCGGGAATGGACGCGTCGATCTCGCGTCGGTGCGGGACACGCTTCCGCGCGCGAGAAACCGTGCCTCGCCCCAGAAACAACTCGATTTGCAGCCACGACGCGGCGAAGGAATCGAACCTTCCAAGCGGGGGGGCTGCCCCGCCCTGCCGGTTTTGAAGTGCCACCTTCCAGGGCTTTTGACTTCTTTCCGCCGGTCTGACTGCGGTTGAGGTCCGCTGGCCCGGCCTTAGCAAGGCTCGATGGCACGAAGGTCCTCGAACGTCAGCGAGCCGATGCGGCGGCAGAGGCGCTGAGATGTGGCGGCGTCGAGGTGGGCCAGGTCTCGCTGCCTGTAGCCGTGGTCCTCGGACGAACGGCAAGGTGATGGTGTCCGTGTAGCGCTCGGGGTCATGGAAGGTCAACGGCGGCAACGAGGGAAGGGCAAGACCGCGCTGGGTAGGGTCACCTTGTGTTCGAAGGGTTCGCGCTGGAGTCGGTCGATGTAGGAGAGGTGACGCTGCGGGTGCGGCACGGTGGGCTGGGGGAGCCTGTGGTTCTGTTGCACGGCCATCCGCGCACGCATACGACGTGGCATCGGGTGGCGCCCCTGCTCGCGGGCTCGTGCTTTGTCGTCTGTCCTGACTTGCGTGGCTACGGGCAGTCGACGCTTCCGCCTGACGCGCCGGAGCACGCTCAGTCGTCCAAGCGAGCGATGGCCGGTGACGTGGTGTCGCTGATGGGGCACCTCGGTCACCAGCGGTTCGCCGTCGTGGGCCATGATCGTGGATCGCTCGTCGCTTTCCGCATCGCGATGGATTATCCGAACGCGGTTACGCGGCTGGTGGTGCTGGACGGTCTGCCGGTCGTGGAGCATCTCGAGCGCCTCAACGAAGCGTTCGTCCGCTCCTGGTGGCACTGGTGGTTCCTTGGACAGACCGAGCAGCCCGCGGAGCGGGTGATCAACCTTGATCCCGACGGGTGGTACCGCACCCCAGCACCGGCCGAGATGGGGCAGGGGAATCACGCCGACCTCTGGGCAGCCCTGCGAGATCCGGCCGTCGTGCACGGCATGTGCGAGGACTACCGGGCGGGCCTGAATATCGATCGGGCTCATGAGGAAGCCGATCGGGCCGCCGGCCGCCAAATCTCGTGCCCGATGCTTCTGCTTGCCTCCACGGAGGACGACATCGACATCCATGGGGATCCGAAGGAGATCTGGCGACCGTGGGTGGCGGGGGAGCTCCGAGCAGGGCCGATCCATTCCGGGCACCACCAGGCCGAGCAAGCACCCGACGAGCTGGCGCAGGCACTGATCGACTTTCTCCTCGCTTCTCCTGAACGATAGATCGATCCCATCGCCTGAACAAGCCTCACCTGCCTTGCGCGGAAAGGTTGCACGACGTTTGCCCGAACGCCTGCGCGAGCCCGTAGGCTTCGGCGCGGGGCGGGCTACCGGGGAGGGTTGATCTTTGCGAGGGCCAGAGCCGCGATCTTCGGTGCAGGAAGGCCGCCGTAGCCGGTGCGTTCTGCGCAACCCGGCCACATGGGCGAGGGATGGGGGCGCCTCAGGCTAGCCGCCGATCCGTGGATCACGATGCGCCAGCGCTCGCTCAGTGGCGGTGTTTATGCGTCGGCGGTCGCGACTCGCCGATACGCCACCGCCAGCAGTCCTGCGGCCAAGAGCGCGAAGATGCTGGCTTCGATGGCTTGGAAGACCCAGAACCGATCGGCGGGTTGGTAGGTCAGGATCCGGTGGTAGCCGTGGGCGGCGATGCACGATTGAAACTGCCTGAAGGCCAGGGCTTGGCAGGCTTTGGGAATGGCGATCCCGGTCTGACTGCTCTGGCCGCTGGGGCTCGTGATGTAGCTGGCCAGCCACCAGACGTGGGCGGTCGGGCCTGTGACGGTGCTGACGTTGATCGGAAGGATTCTGGTGATCGGAGCGATGAAATGCTGGCGGAGGAACAGGGCGATCAGTACCCGGAGCGCGATGAACCCTGCCAGGGCCGTGGCGATGGCCGGAAGGACGCGTCGCAGCAGCATGCCGGCGGCGATGCCCAAGGCCATCGCGAACACCGAGTAGGCGATCGGGGCGATGCCCTGGATATCGAAGACGCCCGGCGAGAGCCGGTCGAACAGACCGTTTTCAGGGATCCGCCACCAGCTGACGAGGATGGTCAGCGCCGCTCCCCACAGGGTCGCGATCGCGATCGCCCAGCCGATGTTGGTCGCCGTCCAGTGGCGTCGCGTGATGCTCTGGGTCCAGATCAGGTCCTTGGTCCCGGATTCGAGCTCACCGGCGATCAGCGGGGCGCCCCACAGGACCCCAAGGAGCGCCGGCAGGATCATCGTGCCGGCCACCAGGTCCAGGAGCGCGCCGTCGTTGTGAAACAGGATCGTCGGGAGCTGGTCGCAGGAGTGCGCCGCACCACAGCTCGCGACGGCGGCGTCGTAGGTATGGGCCATGTTCACGCCGGTGATGACGAGCAGTGTGGCCAGCGCGGCGAGGCTGGCGCTGACAACGAGCACGTGGGTGCGATGTAGCCGCCAGATCACGTAGCTCATGCCGCTTCTCCAATCAGGTTGAGCGGGGCCGCGTTGGCGGCCTGGTTCTCGCCCATGTAGGCCAGGATGATCTCCTCGAGGCCCACGTCTCCGATCTCCCAGGTTGGGTCGAGGACCGGACCGTCCAGGCGCGCGAGCAGCTGAGACTGACGTTCGGTCTGGATCGCTCGGATGGCGTTGATCGCCGGCTCGAGGCTGCCGAGGCTGCGGCGCGGCCCGACCAGCGACTTGTGGGATTCGAGCACCCGGTCGATGCTCGCGCACAGCTGGGTGCGTGACGCCGCGAGCAGGACGACATGGTCACATATGCGTTCGAGATCGTGAACGAGATGAGACGAGAGCACGACCGTGAGCTCACCATCGGCCACCGCCTCGGCCAACGACGCTATGAAGTCGCGGCGCGCCAGCGGATCGAGCGCGGCCACCGGCTCGTCGAGCAACAACACTCGCGGCCGCTTGGCCAGCGCAAGCCCGAGTGCGACCTGAGCACGCTGGCCCCCGGACAGCGTCCCGACCGGCTGGTCGCACGGGATCCGCAGGGCCGCCAACCGCCGCCGGATCAGCTCCTGATCCCAGCGTTCGTTCAGGCGCCGCCCGAACTCGATGTGCTCGTTGGCGCTGAGGCGCTCATAGAGCGGAGCGTCCTGCGCCAGGTAGCCGATGCTGGCCAGAAACCCCACGGCCTGCTCTGGTGGCCGGCCGAGCACTCGGGCCGCGCCCGCGGTTGGCGAACTCAGTCCGGCGAGCAGCCGCAGCAGCGTCGTCTTGCCGGCTCCATTGGGTCCGATAAGAGCACACACCCGGCCCTCGGGAACTTGCAGCGAGCAGTCCTGCAGCGCCCAGTGGCGCCCGAATCGCTTGCCCAGACTCATCGTCTCGATCGCCATGGACGGTGCGCCGCCCGCCTGAGCCTCGCTACGAATCATGCCGCCTCACTTTCGCCACGTTGCTGGGCGGCGGAGCGCAGCAACGCTTGAATGGACGCCTCATCGAGTCCCTGGTCACGCGCGGTCTTGACCCATCGATCCAGACTTCGTGCCAGCCGGGCCTGTACATCGGGTGGGGGCCCGGCGGGGCGTCGCAGGACGAAGGTCCCGACTCCCTGTCGGCCCTGCACCAGTCCCCGACTCTCAAGTTCGCGGTAGGCCTTGAGCACCGTATTGGGGTTGATCGCCACGTCCGCGACGACCTCCTTGACCGTCGGAAGCTGGTCACCGGACTTCAGGACCCCCATCCGCAACGCACGCTCCACCTGTTGGACCACCTGCAGGTATGCCGGCACGCCCGAGCCGGAGCTGAGCTGAAAGGACATCGACTGCCGACGTAGTTCTCTAGTCATCTAGAGAACATAGCAACCCCGTCAACGGAAGCAGCACGACTCCTCAATCGCCAAGAACCGGGCGCCCCGGGACGATCGCCACGGCCGTCGCCGCGCTACAGCGGTCGCGGTCCTCGCGGCTCGTGGTGAGGGGATGGCCTCGGGCGTCGCTGACGGCGAAATGCGGTTCCTGGTCGGCCGTCGCCCGATCGGCCACGTCGGGCGGTGAGTCGTGTGGTCGCCAGGTGTAGGTTCCGCCCAGGACGCGGCGGCAGCCCGCCACGTCGAACCGTAGGGCCTGAGGAGGACCGTCTCGGCCGACATCTCGGCTCAGACGGTCGCATTCGAGCTGACGGGTTCGCGGGACAGCTGGCCGGCGGGTCGACCGCGACCTTGCGATCCATAATGCGCAGGAGCATGCGAAACACTTCGACTCTCGATCACTCGCGACGGTTGGCTGACGGCCGTCGACGCGGTAGCGGTCTGCTGCTCATCGTTGTCGGGGTCTTTCTCGGTGTCTTGGGGTCGGCGCCGGCGTTGGCGCCGACCGGTCCGCATCGCGTCCGTGCCTACGCGACTTACTACGGCTGGTATGACAACACCCCGCCCGGCTGCGACACCTCCTACTCGGGGTGCGCCGGCGGCACGGGCACGTTCGTGGACCCGATCACCTTCGCGTCTGACACGGCGGAATTCGCGATCGGCACCACCGTCTACTACCCGACCGCACGCAAGTACTTCACCATGGGTGACTCCTGTCAGGAGTGCACCCTGGACTGGTCGGGCCACGGGCCGGACGGCGGCCCACATCTTTATCACCTGGATCTCTGGATCGGCGGGGAGGGCGGCGATGGGTTCGACGCGATCGACTGCGAGAGTGCGCTCACCCAAGCGCGGCGCGACGGGGACCTGAAGCTGACGACCTTCATTGTCGATCCTCCCGCCGACCTGCCGGTCAGCTCGCAGCCGCTGTTCAACACCGTGACCGGACGCTGTTTCGGCGGCGCGACGGCACCGGTGACGATCGGCAGTTACCGCAACCGCTTTACCGGGCGGTGTCTAGCCGACATCGGCCGCCAACCCGGCACGGCCGCCACGACGGTCCGGTGCCGTGGGCGCGGGGATCGGATCGCGTTCCAGGGCGCCTTCCTTCTCCACGGTGGACGCTGTCTGAAGACGAGCGGGACCGGACGCGTTGCCCGGACGTTCTGGACGGAATGCGACGGGGATGCCGGCGAGCAGTGGGAGGTCAATCCGAACGGCACGATCATCTGGGTCCAGTACACGCGCTGTCTCGAGGCCCGCGATCACCGTGTGGTGATGACCGGCTGTCATGACAGCGCTGACGAACATTGGAGCTTCCAACCCACGGCGCGGCGCGCCATCCGCTCGGCGGCCGCTCGCCGAGCTGCCGAACCCGGCCGCGGAGCTCGGGGCGGACGA
Organism: uncultured Solirubrobacterales bacterium; assembly: GCA_963799995.1. Taxonomy (GTDB): domain Bacteria; phylum Actinomycetota; class Thermoleophilia; order Solirubrobacterales; family Solirubrobacteraceae; genus Palsa-465. Next base: position 61,471 of record CAWCZI010000009.1, read on the forward strand.
ATCCGATCGTTCGCCGCGGCGATCACCAGCGCCGGCGGGGCGATCCAGATGTCGCTAATGCACAAGCGCGCGTCCTGTGCCGGCGGATGACGAAACCAGTCGTGAGCGACGGCGCCGCGGCGTGCGTGTTTGACGCGCCTAAAGCAGCCACGGCGAAGTCGTGACCGCTTGGCACTAGGAGCACCAACGCTGCTAGCGGCTAGCTCGTGGTTGTCTGAATCGGAGCGGTAGTGCTTGGACGATGGCGACGCCGCCGGGGGTGTGGAGATCACGATTCCACACCCTCGACGGCGTCGTGAAGACGGTCTGTCTCTGATCGGCGTGTAGCGGCTGATGTGCGCGCCTCCTTGCGCTTGGTCAGGTGGAGTACGTGATGGTGACGGTCGAGCTGCTCTTGCCGGCGGGAGTGCTGTGGACGGTGCCGTGGGCGTGCGCGAACTTGCCGACGCCGCCGTTGATCTTGACCGTCGAGAACGGGTTGCCGGGGCCGGCAAGGTTGACGGTGAACTGGTTGGCCAGCAGCATCGACCCGCCCATCGCGACTTGGGCGAAGCACACGGCCTTGGGGGCGGCGGTCACGACGCAGGCGAGGTGGATGGACGCCGTTGGCCCTGTGGCGTGGTGCTTGGAGTTGCCCGCATACCCGACCTCGGTGATGTCGATGGCGGATCCGGTTGGGGGCGGCGTGTTGACATTTCCGATCGGGTGCCCGGACGGATCGGTAAACGTGTTGCTGAGTTGCTTGTCGAAGAAGTGCAACGTGGTCGCCGCGCTCGCTGAAGCTGCCAGGATCGCGACGGCGCAGAGCGCTCCGATGACGATAAGGCCGATGCGAACGCCGATGCGCCGGTCAAATCGGTGGAGATGTGTTTGCAGCATGCTGGCCTCCTTGGTTGGTTGGCGCAAGGCTTTCAGCGGCCGGGCCGGCTGTCGTCGTCGGCGAGTACGACTTGCCGTGGACCTTTGGATGATCGGTGTCGTACTTGAGTAGGACCCGGGTCGCCTCGCCGTAGGATGCGCAGTCGAGTTTGGGGCGCTAGCGTGCGCTCGTGGACATCCATCGTCACGTGATCGCGCGAGTACGAGTGGTCGATCCCCGAGTGGTCGACTGGGTTCTCGCGGTGCTGCTCACCGTCGGTGCGCTGGCGGGCGCTGCGTCTCAGCTGCATCCAGACCCGGGCCCGCTCGCGGTCGTGTCGCTGATCGTGCCCACGACCAGCGTTGGATGGCGGCGTCGGGACCCGGTCCTTGCGACGCTGGTTGCGATCACCGGCGTGATCGCGTTTCAGCTTGCGAGCGGGAGTAAGGCGGACGGCTTCGCGGAGTTGACGGTGATCCCGCTGAACTTCTACATCCTCGGGCGTCGTTCGCGAGGCCGCGAGAACTTGGTCGTGTTCGCCCTGGTGTTCGCCTACTGGCTGGCGGCCGACGCGGTGACCGCGTACGCCCACGCTGGCGGTTCGGTCGGCGAAGTGCTCGGGTCGGGGGCGCTGGTTGGCGCCTTGCCGTTCGCCGTTGGGCGCACGTTGATGACTCGCAGCAGTTTGACGCACGAGCTCGAGGCGCGTGCGGCGCGGCTGCAGGAAGAGCAGGAGATGCGCGCCTATCGCGCCGTGAGTGAGGAGCGCAGCCGGATGGCGCGTGAGCTGCACGACGTGATCGCCCACAGCGTGAGCGTGATGGTGATCCAGACAAGCGGCGCGCGCAGCGTCGTGGGCGGGGACCACGAGGCGGCCCTGACGGCACTTGCGGTGGTTGAGAGTTCCGGGCGCGACGCGCTCGTGGAGCTGCGCCGGATCGTGGGCGTGCTGCGCCGCGGCAGCAACGAGCTCACGGGGTCCGCGGCGCCCGGGCTCTCTCAGCTGGAAGCGCTGGTCGATCGCGCCCGCGCGTCCGGCCTGCCGGTGCAGCTGAGCGTCGGGGGTCGGCGTGCGCTGTCGCCGGGGCTGGATCTCGTCGCCTACCGGGTCGTTCAGGAGGCTCTGACCAACGTGATCAAGCACGCCGGTCCCGTTCCCGCGGCGGTGAACGTCAGTTTCACTGCCCGCGGGCTCGAGCTGGAGGTCACAGACACCGGACGCGGACCGGCGCGCGAGCGCGAGGACCGCGACGTGCCGGGGCATCGGGCTGCTCGGCATGGGTGAGCGCGTTGCGCTGTACGGCGGTGAGCTCAGCGCCGGGCCACGTGCGGGAGGCGGGTTTGAGGTGCGCGCGGCTCCCGTTTGACGGGAAGGCGCCCTCACCCCACGAGCTCGAGCCGGCGCCTGCTCCCAGTGTGATGGTCGCGCCAGCCGACCACGCCCGGTGGCCTTGGCTGGATCCGTTGCTCGCGGGCGTTGGGCTGGTGGTAATGGAGATCGCGGTGCTGACCGGCAGCCATCACCACGGCCCGCTCTTCCTGAACCTGATCGTTGTGGCGGGAATGGCCCTCGCGGCTATCTGGCGTCGCCGCTCGCCGCTGCTCTTCCTGGTCATCGTCGGGGCGCTTTCCTCAGTGCTGAACTATGCCCTGACGTCGCTGGACAGCCTGGCGCTGACCGCAGCCTATGTTCTGCTGGTTCCGACGTACACGGTTGGTGCTTGGGAGAAACGCCCCAAGGCGGTATTCGGCTTGGCGATCTTTCTCGGCGGCTCCGCGATCGGGGTGCTGGTCATCAGCCACCAGACGTTCGGCAACTTCGCCGGCGGAGCGCTCCTGGTCTGCGCGGCGTGGGCCGCCGGGCGGGCGATCCGGTCTCGTCGCGTGCTTACTTCCGAACTCGAACTCATCTCGGCTCGGCTGACGGTTGAGCGTGAGTACCGCGCGCGCCTGGCCGTCGCCGGCGAGCGCTCCCGGATCGCGCGCGAGTTGCATGCGGTGGTCGCGCGCAGCGTCGCGGCGATGGTCATCCAGGCCGCAGGCGCCCGGGGCCAGCTTGAGCGCGATCCCGTCCGAGCGGACGCCGCGATGGACGCGATCGAGGACACCGGGCGTGAGACGCTGGCCGAGATGCGCCGGATCCTTGGCGTCCTGCGGCACACCGAGCACGTCGGCGAGCGCGAGCCGCAGCCCGGCGTCGCTCAGATCTACACGCTGATCCAGCGCGCTAGGGATCGTGGACAGCCGATCGAGCTGAGCGTCGACGGTGAACCCGGGACGCTGCCCGCGGGGGTCGATCTCGGGATCTACCGGATCCTCGAAGACGCGCTGAACAGCGCCCGCCGGCAGTCGGGGAGCACCGTCGGCGTGGCCCTGCGCTTCGGCGAGGAGGATCTCGAGCTGTGCCTGACCGCCATTGGGCCGAACGGATGGCCGACGGACGCGATGCGCGAACGCGTCGCGTTGTGCGGTGGGCAGCTGAACGCCGAAGCGCACGATGGCGACGGCTGGCAGGTCGCAGTCCGCATGCCTCGCGGCCTGCAGGGAGCGTTGGCATGAGTGTGCGTGTCGTCATCGCCGACGACCAGGAGCTGATCCGCACAGGATTTCGCATGATCCTCGCGGCCAAGCCCGACATAGAGATCGTCGGCGAGGCGGCCACCGGGGCCGAAGCAGTCAGCCTGAACCGCGAGCTGCGGCCGGACGTGGTGCTGATGGACATCCGCATGCCCGAGCTCGACGGCATCGAGGCCACCCGCGGGATCCTCGCCCAAAACCACGAGCCCAAGGCGAGCGTCCTGATCCTCACCACCTTCGACCTCGACGAGTACGTTTACGACGCTCTGCGCGCCGGCGCGAGCGGATTCCTGCTCAAAGACGTCCCTGCGCCTCAGCTCGTGGCGGCGATACGCAGTGTTGGCGATGGCGACGCGCTGCTGGCGCCGAGCATCACGCGGCGCCTGATCGAAGAGTTCACCGCCCCCCGAACACCCCCCAACCCCCCACCCGGGCTCAGTGAGCTCACCCCCCGCGAGCTTGAGGTTTTCAGACTGCTCGCGACCGGCATGTCCAACGGCGAGATCGCCGCCCGCCTGATTCTGGGCGAAACGACCGTCAAGACCCACGTCACCCGCATCCTGATGAAACTCGGCGTCCGCGACCGCGTCCAAGCCGTCGTGCTCGCCTACGAAGCCGGAATCATCAACCCGGGCCACACGACCAAGAGATAGCCGCCATGGGTGCGTGTCGGTGTGTGGCATCTCGCGTCCACGAGTCTTGGCTCGGACATGTTGTCCTCTCCTTCGGGTCGGCCCGGTCAGCGGCGGCGCCCACCACACCGGGCGCTTGGATAACGATGTCGGTCTATCAGCTCGGTGCAGAGACCTGAGAGACTGTGTGGATGCGAGAGCGAGCAACGCTACGGCTCCACACCGGCGAAGAACTCGGCGTTGAGGTCGACCGCGACGACCTCGATCGCGATGAGATCGTCGTGCGCCGTGTCGCAGACCACGCGTCGGGCACGGTTCCGCTGCTGGCGGTGATAGATGAGCATCTCGCCACCGCTGCAGCGCATCCTTCCGGGACGACCGATCGGCTACTCGAAGCCGACCGGCTGCGCCCGTACTGATGGCCGGCCTCTACATCGATACCTCCTCACTGGGACGCGTACTGCTTGCCGAACCAGACGCCCCAGCGATCCGCGAGCTCATCGGCCGCTACGACGAGACGTGGTCCGGCGCCCTGATCATCATTGAGCTGCGCCGCCTCGCGCGCCGCGAAGATCTCACGGCGCCGGCAGACCGCATGCTCGCCAGCATGCGGCTGCATCCGATCACGGACGCCGCGATCGAGCGCGCGTCGCGACTTGCGCCCGTGCAGCTCCGGACGCTCGACGCGATCCATCTCGAAGCGGCCATCGACCTCCACGGCGCTGGGTCGATCACCACGGTGCTGACGCACGACGCGCAGCTCCGGAACGCGTGCACGGCTCACGGCATTCCCCTCGCGATTCCCTGACGGGTCCGGACCGCTACAGCCCCGCCCCTCGATCCGATGAGGCGGCACGACGCTCCGCGTCACCGGTCGACGCCTCAAGCGGCCAGGGGAACGTCGTGACCGCTTGGCACCGGTGCGGCAGCCTCGCTTCCAGGCGCGAGATGGCTGGCTGGGGTGGCCGACGGCGCCTAGCTGATGAAGAACTGTTGGTAGACCAGGAAGACGTTCATGAGGCTGATCGCGATGGCGATGGCCCAGGCGGAGATTTTGAGGGTGTGGCAGTTGACGTGCGCGCCCATGATGTCGCGGCGCCCAGTGAGCATGACCAGCGGTACGAGCGCGAACGGGATCCCGAAGGAGAGCACGACCTGGCTGAGGACAAGCACGCTGGTCGGGTTCATGCCGATCGCGAGGATCGCGAGCGCGGGGGTCATCGTGATCGCGCGGCGGAGCGCGAGGGGGATTTGGAAGTTGATGAAGCCGGCCATCACGACCTGGCCGGCGTAGGTGCCGACGCTGGAGGAGGAGGCGCCGGAGGCGAGCAGCGCGACGGCGAACGCGAGCGCGGCGCCACCGCCGACGAGGTGCCCGAATCGGCTGTGTGCCTGCTGGATGGTGGTGAGGCCGGAGAGGGCGGGGGTGTGAAAGAGCTTGGCGGCGACGGCGAGCATGGCCAGGTTCACAAGTCCCGCGAGCCCGAGCGCGATGTACACGTCAAGGCGCTCGAAGCGCAGCACGCGCTTTTTCTCGCGGTCGTTGCGGGTCGGCATCCGTCCCTTGGTCAGCGCGGAGTGGAGGTAGATCACGTGCGGCATCACGGTCGCGCCGACGATCCCGACCGCGACGTACAAATAGGTCGCGCCGTGGATGCTGGGGACCAGGCCGTGCAACGAGCCGTGCACCGAGGGTCCGATTTTGAGCGTTTCGTAGAGGAAGCCGGCGAAGATGATCCCGAGCAGGGCGCTGATCGCGAGCTCAAAGCGGCGGAAGCCACGGGACTGAAGGGCGAGGATCCCGAACGCGATCACGCCGGTCATCAGCCCGGCGGGAAGCAACGGGACGCCGAACAGCAGATTCAGACCGATCGCGGCGCCGATGAACTCGGCGATGTCGGTCGACATCGCCATGATCTCGGCTTGGATCCACATGCCCCAGGTGAACGCGCGCGGGAAGTGCTCGCGGACCAGTTCGGGATAGTTGTGGTCGGTGACGATCCCGAGCTTCGCCGAGAGGTACTGGATCACCATCGCGACGAGGTTGGCTGCCAGCACCACCCACAGCAGCAGGTAGCCGAACTGGGCGCCGCCCTGCACGTTGGTGGCGAAGTTGCCGGGGTCGACGTACGCGATCGAGGCAACGAACGCTGGGCCGAGCATGAACAGCGTCGCGCGTACCTTCCCGCGCGATAGGAGGCGCTCGAGCGCGCTGGCCTCGAGCTCCTCGTAGACCGGCAGGGCCTGGGCGGCGCCGGCACCTTCGAGCGCTGGGACCGGTAGGCCGGGCGGCGGGGTCATGCCTCCTCGTCCTCGGTTTCGATCCGCATCGCGCGGGCGAGCTCGCCGCCGATCGGATGCTCGCGCTCGCCGAACCGTACGAACACCGGTCCACCGAACGGCTGGCGGTCTAAGACCTCAAGCCAAGCGTCGAGCGTGATGCCATGCTCGGCGAGGTAGCGCAGCATCTCCGGGTCTGAGTCCGACACGCGCACGAAGCGGCCCGCCGCACCGACCTCCAGCTCGTCCAGGCTGGACGTCGGGCATTCGTGAATCTCGAAGTCGGGTGTGGGGATCGGATCGCCGTGCGGGTCGACCGACGGGTGGCTCAGTCGCGCGGCGATCAGCGCCTCGAGCTCCTCGGAGAGCACGTGCTCGAGCACCTCGGCCTCGGCATGGACGCGATCCCAGGACATCCCGAGCTCCTGGGCGAGGAACAGCTCCAGCAGGCGGTGATGGCGCAGCACCTCCAGCGCCACCCGCCGGCCCTCCTTAGTCAAGCGCACACCGTGATAGGGCTCATGCTCGACGATCCCGACCTCGGTCAGCTTGCGCACCATCCCCGACACCGAAGCGGGCGTCACCCCGAGCCGCGCAGCCAGATCGTTCGTCGAGACCGCCGCGCCGCCGCGAGTCTCAAGCGCATACACCGCCTTCGCATAATCCTGCACCGATGGCGACAGAAATTCTTGGGTGCCCATACGAACAAAAATATGGCATGCCTAATAATTGTTGTCAAGGCGGCGAAACCTGACTGGTTCCGCCCGCCGCTGGTGTCGGCAACGCCTCGGTCCACGCCGCCACCCCGCTGGTCAACACAACGCGCGTTAGGATGATGGCGTGCCAGATGACCGGTGCGACCTGCTGTGCCTCGACCTCCCACGCGCCGAGACCATCCGCCAGCACCTCAACCAGGCGGCGATCGCCCACGCGGCCGCCCACGGCAAGGCGCTGGGCGACCCGACGCGCGTGACGATCGCCGTGGCTTTGCGCGAAGGCGGGGAGCTGTGCGTCTGTGACCTGGCCTGGATCACCGGCCGGCCCGAGAACCTCGTCGGCCATCACCTGCGGACCCTGCGCGCCGCTGGCCTGGCGCACTCGCGGCGCGAGCACAAGATCGTGTTCTACGCGCTCACCCAGCTCGGCACCCGCCTGCTCGACACCCATTTCACACCGACGCCTGCCGGCCGATGAGCACCAGCCCGCTCGAGCTGCCGATCACTCGCAGCACTCAGGTCGCCCAGCCGCGCCTGGATCCCGGTGAACGCGACCGATTGATCCGCCGCGCCAAAGCGCTGTCCTGGCTATCACTGGCCTACATGACCGCCGAGGGCGCGGTCGCGATCACCGCCGCGATCCTCGCCGGCTCGGTCGCGCTGCTCGGCTTCGGCCTTGACTCCGCGATCGAAGCACTCGCCTCCGTGATCGTCATCCGGCGCTTCACCGGCACCCGCCGACTCTCACACGACGCCGACCGAGACGCCGAACGCCTCGTCGCGATCAGCTTCTTCCTCCTCGCCCCCTACATCGCGCAAGACGCGATCCGCGCCTTGATCGCCGGCGAGCACCCCCACACCAGCTGGCTCGGGATCGGACTATCTGTCTCCAGCATCATCGTCATGCCCCAGCTCGGCAACGCGAAACACCGCATCGGCCAATGCCTGGGCTCCGGCGCGACCACCGGCGAAGGCACCCAGAACCTGCTCTGCGCCTACCTCGCCGCCGGAGTGCTGATCGGGCTCACCCTCAACGCCGCCTTCGGCCTCTGGTGGGCCGATCCCGCCGTCGCGCTCGCCATAGCCGCACTCGCGATCAAAGAAGGCCACCAAACCTGGCAAGGCGAAGGCTGCTGCGCCACCCCGCCCATGAACGCCGAAAACAACACCGGGTGCGGCGACGACTGCCGCTGCTGCTGACCGGCGAGACCGCGCACAGCCCCTCAGAGGCGACCTGCCGACGCTGTCGCTCTCCGCAACCGCGAACCGCAGAAGAGTGCGATCCGCCAGCCAGCGACGGAACCCATCTGACCTGCAAAGCACCGGCGACGACGCAAAGCGACAGTCGCGATCCCGGTCGAGCTCGTTGCCGCTCCTGGTGCCAAGCGGTCAGGATTTTGCACCTGTCGTGACTCGCGGCCGCCACCGCTGTCGGACAACCTCGGCCACGAGCCCGCTGGCGCCTTGCCGACTGCTCTCGTGCTCCAGCGGTTATCGACGCCGAACAGGCGTGATCGGTACGTCGCCAAAGGAGTCGCCTTGGGTGGTGCGGCCAGATCGCGCAAGCGATCGCGGGCGAGCTGCTCTATGGTCCCGACAACGAGTTGGACGGTTGCACCATCGAGAGTTCGAACCCCTCGCTCTTCGCCATGTCGCACAGATCGTGGAGAGCCCCTGGAAGAATGGGCCCCTTTTTTCTCCGATCGCTCGATAGGTGTTCGGTACCAGTTCTACCCCTTGCTTAGGTCGGCGGTCGCAGCGCACAATGGGGTTTATGGAAGCTGGGCCGCGTCATCTACTCAACGAAGAGGGCAGAACGTTCTCGGACGAGATCGAGGTGGCCACTCAGGCACTCGCCGGTCTCCCGAACGGGGACCGAGTCCTGTATCGGGATGCCAACGCGGCGGACATCGCACAGACTCAGGCGGCGCGCTGCCTTGTGGTGTCCGGTCCCGGCTCTGGCAAGAGCTTCCTGTTTCTCGGCCGCATCCGGCACTGGCTGAGCCAGGACAAGACGCCGGAGATCCACGTCTCGAGCTTCGTTCGCAAGCTCGTTAACGATCTGCAGTAGACATCGAAACGAAGATCGAGAAGGAACTACAGAAGCACGTCACTGCTACGACGCTTCATACGCTGGCTCGGAGCCTGATCGAACGCAACGACGGCACGGACGACCTCCACCTCGCAGCGCACGTCTCGGTTATGGGGTCCCGGTGGGAGCCTCTAGTCTGGGGCGACGTTGTCGCGTTTCATCCGGAGTTGGACCAGGACGAGTACTCGTTGCACGCAATCCGACAGCAGCTGTATGACGATGCGCTGTCGGACAATGACAAGTGGCCCAACGTGCGTGCCACCTTCGATGTGCTGCGGATCTTCTACAACGCCGTCGGCTTCGCGGACATGATTGTCACCGCCCGTATCGCCGTCCAGGAGAACCCCGACCTCATTACGCAGTCGCATTGGATCTTCGATGAGTATCAGGACTTCAACACCGCCGAGGACCGGCTCGTCGAGACCGTGACGGCCGGCGCAACTGCGGTGCTGCTCGCTGGGGACGACGACCAGGCTCTCTACCAGCAGCTCAAGCGCAGCCATCCGGAGATCATCAAGAACTACTATGAGCACGCCGCCTTCGCGAAGGCGATGCTGCCCTACTGCAGTCGCTGCGGCTACTACGTGTGTCTCGCCGCGTCGGCATTCATTGACCAGCACCGCCGACGGCATCGCAAAGATCTTCGTGCCATTGGTACAGGATCCGGACGCCGCCAGGGTCCAGGTCGTCGCGGCTTCAACTCCGAGCAGCGCAGTCGACTACGTCGCGGATTTCATCGAGACCCATCGAGGGGAACTCGAAGCACATCGGGCTGCCATGCAGGCGGGCAATGAAACCGACGCCTATCTCATGATCCTCAGCCCCGATCGCAAGGTCGGCTACTACAACCCCAACGGAGCCGACGAGCAGCTACACGGATTGGTCGCCGAGTGGTCTGACCCCGCCGTCGATCACAGCGCGGGCTACTGGACGATTGCGACCTACTACGGCGCGGCGCACAACACCACGGACAACTTTGCCTTCCGCAAGGTGCTAGGCCACGAAGGCGTGTCGATTGAAACGGCGCACGACCTGATCGTCCGAGCGCTCGATGAGGGCATGAGCCTCGCAGAAGTCGCGAGCGCGGACATTGCGACGGCGATCGAGCACTGTGTCCGTGTGGCCGAGGTCCTTGACTCCGAGGATCTGACGTCCGAGGAAAAGGCGGAGCAATGCGCCCGGATCATTGCGGTCGGCGACGTCGGCCGGCTCGCGGAGGAGTTCGCCGCCGACCCCATTGCGACCACCACAGACGAAGGCGACGACAGCATCGAGACCGATGCGAGAGGCTCAGCCGTTCAGCTGCACACGATCGTTGGCGCCAAGGGCCTGTCGGCCAAACACGTCATCGTGCTTGGCTGCGACAACGTCAACCTCACGCGCACTACGCCCTTGGCGTTCTACGTCGCGTTGTCTCGCGCCCGCGAATCGCTCCACCTCGTCGTGGCCGCCAAGGCCCGTGGAGCGAAGGAGGCACATGACTTCGTGCTCGACCTGCCCGAGGACTGCTGCGAGTACCGGGTGCACAAGCAGACCGGCAACCCAGAATCTCTCACCGGCAGGTCGGCCTTCCAGAAGAAGCTAGCCACCTGGGTTTGGGTTGCGGGCAAAGGCAAAAAGCAGTGACGGTCGAACCGCCCAACCGCCTGCTCGCCAGCTTTCGATCTCGGCAGACGGGCAGGGACGGCGTACTGGCTGATGTGGACGATGCCGGCTACTGGCCCACCGATACGGGACCGGTTCGATGGCTGGGTTCGTGCTGGGCCTTACTGTGGCGGAATGGCTCGGGCGGGCGAAGAAGCCCGCCTGTAGCACACGAGATCCGCGAATTTCGCGGACGCTCGCTTACCTAGTCTCGTTGAGCACTCCGCACACGACGTCTTTGGCGACGCTCGATGGTGCCGATCACTAGCGCCGGGCAAGCGCAATGCACCCAAGCGATCGCGGGAATGTATGTCCCCGGACGCTCGCGACTTGCCTACGAGGTGATGCGACCCGAATCGCACATCCTGAGGTGCTGTTTCGACGGCGCGATCGCCGACCTCCCCCGCCTGTAACGGCGCGAGAGATGGGCCTACGAGTGTGTTGGCCAGCGTCCTGTCGCCGTCCGCCAAGAGCTGAGCTTCCTTATGTGTAGCTACTGCGTCTGCCTCGGATGGTTCGCAGACACATGTTCGGGATCGCAGGAGCCCACAGTTCGATGATCGCGGACGGGGTGTAGGCGATCGTTGCCGTGTCTGGGCGTCCAGATCGGTCTGAGATCACTACCGGCTGAATGCCGCGAAAAGTCGACGAGGAGGATCGGCCACGTATCCATCCAGCAAGCTCAGTTGGGCGTGGCTTGTCTTCTCGGCGGTCTCCATGGTGATTGTTGCGGTCGACACCGCTGAAGGTCACTGACCACGCCGGATGCCTCGGCTATAGCTGCGCCGGCTGCGGTCTCAGTCGGCTGATAACGGTGAACCCGAACGGGCACGCGGCGTCCGCCGGACCGGCGGGTTCCGAGGAGACTCTGGCGCGGTTGACGAACGACTGCCGTGTCGAGTATGTTCACGTGGCACAGCGGGGACGCGTTGCGCGCATCGCTGGCGACGAGAGCCGGAGGCAGATGCGATTGGGTCGCTGGTAGAGGGCGCGAAGCGCGACCGAGAAGGCAATGCTGGACCGTGCCGCGGCGTAGCGCCCGGGGAGGGCAGCGGTCGCTACCAGCCGAGCGGCGTCAAGGCGCCGGTGGAAACGGGGAAGGGACCATCATGGCGAACAGTGGGCTGGATCCGGGCCTCGAAAAGGTGCCGTTCGGGGACGGAAGGCACGCATCGTGGTACACGCTGCCGTTCGATCGCGAGGGACGCTGCAGCGGGGAAGAGCACCGCGACGGTGCGGTGAGCGAGGCGAAGTCCGGGTCGATCTCCGACGTCTTTGTCTTCTCCCACGGATGGAACAACGATTGGAAGGCGGTACGGGAGCGGTACGGGAGTTTTGTCGCGGGCTTTCGCCAGATGCACGCTGAGGGACACGGGTTGCGCGTCGCCGAGGACTATCACCCGCTTCTCATCGGGATCTTCTGGCCGAGTGTGATCCTGGTCATGCCGAAAGAACGAGCCCCTCGGATCGCCGCTGCGGTGGACGATGCGGAGTTGGCCGAGCTCGCGTCCGCGCTGCCGCCCGAAGCGCGGGCCAGGCTGACGGAGCTCCTGGGGAGCAGTTCACTTGATCTGGACCAGGCCCGCGCCCTCGCTGAGGTCGTGGTGCCGCTGTTTGCCGTCGACGAGGACGACGCTCCCGAGTCGTTGTCGCCACCGACCCCGGATGAGCTCCTGGCATCCTGGCGAAAGCTTGCCACCGACGAGCCCGCGTCAAGCTCGGCGCCGGCTGGCACGGTAAGCGAGGAGTGGATCGGTGAACCGCAAGCGGCGGCGTTCAGCCTGAACCCGCGGAAGCTGGCTCGCCTGCTGACCGTGCGTCCGATGAAGGATCGCGCCGGGGTCGTGGGCGCCCGCGGGGTCGGCCCACTGCTGCGCGAGCTGCTTGCCTCAAGCGACGCGCGGGTGCACATGATCGGGCACTCCTATGGCTCCAAGGTGTGCCTATCGGCGATCTGCGAAGAAACGCTTCCCGGGGAACACCGGGTCGACTCGCTGCTCCTGCTCCAGCCGGCCGTCAACCATCGCTGCTTCGCAGCAGACGCCGGCGGGGGCATGCCGGGCGGCTATCGGGCGGCCCTCGATCGGGTGAGGCAGCCGATCATGACGACATACAGTGCACACGATGACGCGCTGCGCAAGTGGTTTCACCATGCCCTCACGCGCCGCGCCGACCTAGGGGAGGCCGCCATGGCAGGGCTCCCCGGGCCGCCCAGCCAGTATGCGGCACTCGGTGGCTACGGGCCGCGCGGCGCGGAGGCGGAAACCGAGAACGTCGGCATGCTGGATCCCGGTGCTCGTTACCAACCACAGCGGCAAGGCACGCGACTGCTCGCGGTCGATGGCACGCGCGGGATCGGTGACCATGGCGACATCAGCAACAGCTACACGTGGTGGGCGCTCTACGACCAAGTGGCGCAGCGATGACGGCTCCACTCCGGGACCGATACGAGCTCGCGGTGATCGAACTGGCGCTCGATCTCGTCGCCCGCCTGAAGGCCGGTGCCAGCGAAGACACGTTCATCCGGATCTCGCTCAAGGTCGAGGGAGAGACTCTCTATCAGGAGTCGATCGCGTCCTCCGTGCTGCGATTGCCGCCGACGTTGGCCGCGATCGCGGCCAACGCGGGAGTCCGCACGCTGGACATGCCGGACGAGATAGTCGCCGGGCTCGCTCGCTGCCTCCAAAGCTGGCCGAACGACCGACCGGTGTGGCTGCACCTGGGATCCCCTACCGGTCATCTGTCGGCGGTGGCGTGGGAGAACGTCCTGCAGCGCGCTCTCGATGTCCCGATGCTGCGAATGCCGGCTATTGGACTGCCGGCCGTCGCCGTCGGGGGAATGCTGGAGATCGTCATCTGTGCCTCCGCATCCCAGCCCGACGCTCCATACGACCTGCATTCGTGCCTCATGCGTGTGATCGACCAGGTCCGCGACACGCGTCCTGGCGAAACGCGGATTCAGGTGTTCACTAACGACAAGCGCGAGCGCGCGCGCCTACGCAGCAACCACCCGGACATCCACGTCCACACCCCGCCGCGCGCGTTACCCAGTGATGGCCGGCCCCGCCAGATGGACTTCCTCGAGAATGGCTGGCTCCGCTGGATGGCTCAGGCGATCGGCGACGAGGCGGCCATCGACGTTGTTCACTTTATCTGCCCGGGTCACCTCTCGGCGTCCTACGGTGCGCTCAAGCTCGACGAGCCAGCGTTTCGCGCTCCGAGGAGTGTCTGGTCGGTGGTTCATTCGGCCGAACTGGTTGCGTTCCTCACATCCGTTGGAGCTGCCGCCGCGGCGTTCACGATCCCGACCACGCGAGCCTGGCCGGCCGGAATCCGTGTGTTGGCGCACAACGTCATGGGCGACCTCACGGGACCGGTTCTGGTCGACGCGCCGCACCACGACATACCTGGCTCCGAGGCGCTGGGCGATCTCTACCGGATGTTGTTCGGCGCCGTCGAATTCCCCGCGCCGCGTTCGCCCGGCCTGGCCGCCTATGTGCATCCGCAATGGGCACATCGAGCGTACCAACCGCCTCGCCGCAGGCACGAGACGGGATTCGACCCCGTGACGGGGTCCGCGTCCGCGGCCTTGACCCTCGCTGCGATGAGGTTCGACGATTCTCTGGCTCTAGACGCGGAGCCCCCACGCTGGTTGGGAGCGAACCAGCGGGTGCTCGAGCAACTGGCCAGCGAGATCGTCGATCCGATCGTCGTGTCCGAACACCGTGCGGCGTCCGATCAGGGTGTCAAGGATGCGCTCTCGTTCCTCAGGGATGTGCTAGGCAAGGATGTCGAGCGGTTCAAGCAGTCAAAGGGAGGGGGGCCGGAGTCATGGTGATCATCCGTCTGTCCTCCGCCGGTAAGCAAATGGTCATCTCCCTTCACGACGCGAGTTTCGAGGGACTTCCGTGGGACCAGGCGAGCGACAAGGTCCTCCGGAGGCCGGTGGCGGCACTCGCTCGTTTCGCCGACGACAACCCGGTGGACGATGTCGTCCAGAAGCTCGGGCAGGCACTGTTCCGCGAGCTCCAGCGCCATCCGACCGTGAAGGAAGCCGTCACGAGGGCGCTCGGCAGCGCCCAGAGCTGCCCGATCTTCCTGAAGCTCGACTCCGCGGCACCCGCCGAGTATCCGTGGGAATCGCTCTTCGACGGTGTCCGAGGAAGGTTTCTCGCACTGGACGCACAGTCACCGATCACGAGGATGATGCCTGGTGTTCGCAATGAGCGCAGGAGATTTGCTGCGCTGCCGCTACGAATGGTTGCCGTGCTCTCAGCGACCGACATCGACGCATCTGGCGAGTGGAAGAGCCTGCTCAAGGCCGTCAAGCAGTCGGGGATCGATCTGCGTCTGCACGTCGTCATCGGTCAGCGGGCGTTGTTGCGAAAGATCAAGAAGAGCAAGCCGACCTGGGTCTCGTGTGAGGAGCTCACGAGCGAGGACACCGTGCGGCGCGCGCTCAACGCTTTCGACCCGCATCTGGTGCATTTCTTCTGCCACGGAGCCGCCCGACCCGAGCCGCTGCTCGAGCTCGCCACGGAAAGAGGACACAACGCGCACAAGCCTAACGTCCAGCTCGGCGCCAACGACCTGAAGAATGCTGCGCCGCTCGCCTGGCTCGCGACCCTGAACTGTTGCTTGGGGGGGAGCGACGTCGAAGGCGTACGCGCACTCGCGGCCGCGCTCGTGATTCTCGGCGGCTATCCGGCGGCCATCGGCATGCGGGAGCCGATCACGGACCGCGATGCGAACCTGTTCTGTCAGAGCTTCTACACCGAGGTGTTCACCGAGCTCGCAGCCGCGTTCGCCAATGGCGCCGAGTTCACGGCCGCCTGGGCCAATCCGCTGTGCATAGCTCGCCAGACCCTACGGAAGGAATACGCCAACGGGCTGGGTCCCGACCAGGCCGCTGCCAGGTACCGGAAGTGGACCGTCCCGATCCTCTGCGTCGATCCGGCTCCTCTGATCGTCGTCCCGGTGAAGGTCGCTCCCGGCCATCCCGACAGGCACGTCACACAAGTGCTCAAAGAGATGGACACGCTCGAGCTGGCACTGCCTCAGGTGAAGGCCTCTGGTGCGGGCGTGGAGGAGATCCGCAAGAAGGTCGAGACGTTGCGCAAAGGGCTTGGGAGTCCGCCATGACGACGTGGCCCGAACAGCTCCAGATCAACGCCTTCGCCGGCGAGGGCGTGGACAATCACTCGACGATCCACGACGACGTCACCGCGTGGGCAGCGACCCCCGAGGGCAACCGACTGGCGAGGGTCCTGCATCCAGGTGTGCCGGCCGACCTGTGGAACTGGTGTGACGACCGCGTCGGGTGGGGGCTGGTCCTCCCCGACGATCCGGAGCTCACAGCCAGGAAGCGGGCGAGCGCGGATGACGCTCCGGAGCCGATCCGCCAGTTGATGAGCGAGCGGCAAGGCTCCCCGGTGCTGCGCTACCGAGCGAACATCGCCACAACGCATTTGCACCGTGCATACTCCGACGGCAGTTGCGAGGACGTCCCCTTCAACGGGCGTCGGGGTGTTGGACGCGGAGAGTTGCCGCGCTACCTGCTGATCTACGCGCCGCCGGACGTGATTCCCTGGCGCTTCCAGTTCCTGCTCAACCAGGCTGCCGCAGTGGGCCGTCTCTGGCTCAGCGGCGCAGCGCTCGAGCGCTACGTTGAACACCTGATCGCCGACTGGAGCGGGAGCACGTCCGATCCGGGCTCAGCAGTCGTGTGGGCCGTCGACCACAATGAGTCCGACATTACTCACCTGATGCGAACCGTGATCGCTGGACCGTTGTTCGATCTCTACTCCGGCGACGGCGACCTATGTGACCGGTCGGTCGACCTTGCTGGCGGAGGTCCGCCGCCGACGGCGCAGGCACTCATCGACGCGCTCGTCGAGCATCAGCCGGCCGTCGTAGTAACGACCAGCCACGGGATGACGGCTCCGCTCGACGACGCCCAGGAACTCAAGGCCAACTTGGGTCTGCCAGTTGATTCGAACCACCGGCCGCTGAAGATCGAGAGCCTGCTCGATACTTGGTCGCCGGACGGAGCGATCTGGTACTCCCACGCGTGCTGCTCGGCCGGTAGCCAAGCCAAGACAACGTTCGCGGAGGTGGTCCGCGCTGGTTCGGACGTCCACAGAATCCTCACCAGCGTTGCAACGATGGCCGGCGATCTCATCGCACCATTGCCGCAGGCACTGCTCGGCGGCGCCAAGCCCGCTCGGGCGTTCGTGGGTCACGTTGAACCGACCTTCGACTGGACGATCCGTGACCCCATGGCCAGACAACCGCTCACCGCCTCGCTCCTGATGGCGCTGCACGAGCGTCTTTATCAGCCATGGCCACTGGGATACGCGCTAAGAGAATGGTTCGCCCACGTCGGCGTGTTGTTCGGCCAGCGCAACGACGCAATCGAGAAGTACGACGAAGGCAAAGGGACGCTCGCCGTCGTTGGGCTGACGCAACTCGCTGCACTCGACCGCCGCAGCATGGTCATCCTCGGGGACCCGACGGTCGCGCTGCCACCCGCTCGCACCGACGCCCGGGCTCGATCCGGAATGCGGCCCGGCTCCTAAGCTCTTATGGAGAGGGATCTGTCAAGGGTTAAACGCCGGATGCCCGCGACTGGGCGGGCATCGTGTCGGTCGAGGGGGGCGGCGGGCCTTGCCGTGAACTGCTGGTGCGCGACGCGCGGTCAGACTCTTATACGCGGTTCGTTCTCGCCGCAGGACCGGGTTTCGTCGTGAGAGCCGTGCTGTCTAAGATCGGGCGTGACCCGCAGCTTGCGGGTTGCTCATAGTTAGACCGCCGATGCTCTCGCGCGTTGGCGGGGCGCTCGCCGCCCTCCTCGACCGACGTGGCGTGAGGAGGGCCTGGATCAGTCGGTGTGCGCGAGCGCCCAGCAGAACCCGGCGAGCTCGCGGGCGACGGCAACCGCGACGATCGTGGAGCGCTTCCCGCGCTTGTCGACCAGCCGCGTCCAGACGCGGTGCAGCCGCTGCTGCGCCTGCCAGCTGATCGCGACCACGGTTGCGGGCTGTCCCTCTTGGCGGCGTTGGAGGGTAACGCCTCGGGCAGGGGTCTTCTTGTAGTGCCAGCTGGCCTCAACCAGGAGCCGGCGGGCGTGCTTGGAGCCGGTCCTGGTGATCTTCCCCTGCCGGCGCGTCTCCCCGGAGCTGCTCTCGGACGGTACCAGCCCGAGGTAGCTCATCAGCTTCCCTGGCCGGTCGAACCGGGTCAGATCGCCGATCTCCGCGGCGAGGCCTGCGGCAGAGAGGGTGTCGATCCCGCGCAGGCACCGCAGCCGGGCGACGGTGTCCGCGTACGGCGAGCTGGGGACGAGTTCGCCGATCGTTGTCTCGAGCTGGTCGCGGCGGTGCTCGAGCGTGTCGATCGCGCCGAGGTGATCCAGCAGCGTGACCTGCGCCCCGCCGCCAAGATCCTGGGAGCGGATCCACGCACGGTGCCTGGTCGTCCAGGTGCTGGCGGTGTCCTCGTAGACGATCCCGTGGCGCAGCAGCAGCTTCGAGAGCCGCTGGCGCCAGCGCATCAGATCGCCGCGCACATCCTCGCGCGCACGCACGAGATCACGGATCGCCTCCTCCTCCACGGACGGGACCCGCACCGGCACCAGCGCGTCGATCATCAACAACCGCAGCACCCGCTCCGCGTCCCGCGCGTCGGTCTTGACCTTGTCCTGCGCCCGGGCGCTCGATCTTCCCCGGCGCCGCCACGACACACACGATCCCCGCCGCCTGCAACGCGCGCGCGAGCCCGTACCCGGTCGGCCCAGCCTCATACGCCGCCCGCGTCGGGCCCGGCAACCCGGCCACGTACTTCACCACCGTCGCTATCTCCGCCGTCAGACGCTGCCGACGGACCTCGCCCGTTGTCGCGTCCAGCGTGACCGCGAGCACGCTGCGCGCGTGCACGTCCAGACCAGCCCAACTGCGAACCTTCGCCATGGGTCGGCGCTCCTTCCGTATGAGGTTGTGGGCGACCCGTCGAGGGCGACATCCTCGGCGCGTCACACTCACCGCACACCACGTGCGCGGGAGCGTCGGCCTACCTTCGTTGGCCGGCCGGCCGTTCCTCCATATGGTCTAAGCGGGAGGAAACCGACGCTGGTGGCTCCTCGTCGCGGCAGTCGCTTTCACCATGCAGCCAACGGCCGATCGGACGAGCCCTTCGGCGACTTGTGGTGGGTGCTGGCTGGGTTCGGTTGTGCTGCTCCGTTCTGGGAGTGGTCATCGAGGAGGGGTGGCCGCGCTGGTAAGCGCGGCCAGATGCATTCGCCTCCTTTGGTTGGTGCCGCTGTCTGAGGTGGGTCAGTGGCGGCGCGGGTCGGCTGGGATCATCGGGGCAGGCCGCTCGTGAACTGCGGAAATGATCTCGGTGTTGTCGATCCCCCGCAGGTACCGGGATGTGATCGCTAGGTCTGCATGCCCGAGCTGTCTTTGGATGACCAGCAGCGAGATCCCTTCGCGTGACATCTCGATTGCGTGCACGTGCCGGAGTTGGTGAGGCGCGAACCGGCGCCGCACTCCGGCTGCTGCCGCGGTGTGATGCAGTTGCGCCCGGATGCCTGCCGACGCGCACGGCCGTCCCCTGGTCGGGCCGCGCACCACGCAGAACAGCCGACCGACCGGCAGCTCCCGCCTGAGTTCGAGCCACGGCTGGAGATGCGTCCAGGCCCACCGGTCCATCCCGACCTCTCTGCGTTTGTCGCCCTTGCCGTGGCGGACGACGAGCGAGCCACGGCCTGGGTCGAGGTCCGTTTCGCTGAGCGCGAGTGCCTCGCTGATCCGCAGCCCGGCGCGCCAGAGCACCACGATGATCGCGCGCAACCGCACGCCCTCCGGGCTGTCGCCGGCGGCGCGCATCACTGCGACGATCTCCTCGACCGTTGGCGGGTCAGGGGGATAGCGCAGACCCTTGTTCCTGGGCGAGACCCCTTGGTGGAAGCTTGATGTTGTCGCTGGCGAACGGCGGCGGCCGGCGCAGTCGAGCAACGGTGTGGATTGCATAACGTCCTCCTCTGGACGACGATTTGACAAATCTTCATCGTGGCATCACCGCATCATGATGGTAAGATGCGCTCGTGTCCAAGGTACGTACGACTCTCACAATCGACGAAGACGTTCTCAAGTGGGTCAAGATTCGCGCCGCCCGTACCGGCGTCTCAGACAGTGCCGTGATCGAGGAATCTCTGCGCCGCGATCTCAAGCTCGACCTTCTCGACGAGCTGTGGGCAAGCGCGACCATGCCCGAAGCTAAGGCGTCCGAGCTCGCCGTGGAGGCGCAGCACGCGACGAGACCGCGCCGACGGGCATCCGGTGCGCGCCGTCGTTGACGTCAACGTCCTGATCTCAGGGGTGCTATCCGCCAAGGGGCCCTCGGCCGAGATCCTACGGGCGAGCCGCGACGGCCAGTTTGAGCTCATCGTCTCCGAGTTGCTGCTCGCCGAGCTCAAGCGAACGCTCGCCTATCCCAAGCTGCGTAAGCGGATCGCGCCGGAGAAAGCCGCCGCATTCGCCAACTGGATCCGCGATCACGCAATCGTCGCCGAGGATCCAACAAATCCCCCACCGATCGCCTCCCGAGACCCTGACGACGACTACCTCCTGGCCCTCGCGATCGATCGCCGCGCGTACCTGATCACCGGCGATCAGGACCTACTCGTCCTGAGCAACGACCTGCCGATCCTCACACCGGCACAATTCGCCATCAAGCTCCGCGAGACCAGCTGAGCAGCCGGCAACCCCGCTGTGACCGCGCCACGCCCTCACCGCCGCGTAGACCCCTCCGCGGGCCAACACTCGCCGAGACCACGCCGCCCGACAAGCGCTGGGTCGCCAAACGCATGGCGACCGGACCTGTCAGCGGCGTGATCGCTCCCCGAGAATGCGATCGCCAGCACAATCGTTGGCGTCGTGGCCGTGTGGCCGGACGGATTGCTAGCAAGTTCTGCGCTTGGACCACGACTGATTTCGTCGGGTCGAACCGATCCTCAGGCAGAGCCAGAAACGGGCAAAATGTGGCGCTACGCGACCGCTTCGCGACGGATATCGATGCCCCCAAGCCTCGACAGGATCATTGCGTCGAGGAGCCGGCGGCTTGGGGTTGGGCGCTGCTCGAGCTTGAGAACGACGTTCTGGCCGGTTGGGGCAGCCAGCGGCTCCGCTTGCGTAACCGCGAGCTTCACGCTGGTGCCCGGAAGTAGGAACTCGCTTGCTGGGCGCGGCTCCCCTACGCGCAGTCCGTCGCGGTATCCCAGCACGCCCAGCTCCGCAAGGGCGTAGCCGTCCCCGCGGGCCGATCGCCTGAGGAAGGTTCGCGCCGAACTGGCATCCTCAAACGCGCCGACCGTTGATCCTTCTAGGTCGATCACTGCGTACTCCATACCCGAAGCCTACAACTCGGCCGGGTGGATTTGGGTAGCTGCTGACGCTAGGCGCGCCGGATCTCCCCAGACGGTCATGTGTCCATCCTCGTGCCCAAGGTCCTCGTATGCAAAGCCACTGTCGGGTGAAAGCTCGACTTCCGCGATGAACGACCCGACACGTGGCGTCTGCCCGTGTCGGCCCGCGAGTGCCGCGATGTCGGACCAGCGGGCGCGAGCGAGGTCCAGAGTTCGGAAGCAGGAGAGGCCGTCCCAGAGTTCCGCGATCCTGAGTGCTCGCCCGCGCTTCGGCTTCCCGGCGGCCTTATCCGAGAAGAAGTCGTCCGTCAGGCCGGAATCTTCGACGCGCGGAGGTCGAACAAATCGGAAAACGGTGAGCGCCTGCTCCTCGGTCTGAATCTCAACGCGATGCAGGCGACGCGGATCCTTCGCGCCCGCCACGGCGTCCGGTCAGCGCTCCTGCTCGTTGCCGGTCCAGAGTTGCACCGAGGCGTTGCCGTTCTCGTCAACTGGAACGATCCACCAGCCACTGACTTCGGCGATGGCAACTCGCATGACGGGAACACGTGTTGCCGCGGGTTGGCCGGGCGCCAGTATTTGAGCGCCAACCACCGTTAGGTAATGACGAGAATCGTGGACGATCATTCGTCGCGCGAGTTCGGCCGGCGCTTTATCAAAGTCGAACCCATCGTCGTTCAGATATGCGGCGGCATCTTCCCGAGTCTTCTCGCGCCACCGCTCGAACGCCCCCACCTTCGCGGTCGACAGAGTCGCGAGTTGCTCAAGACTCTGGCGTTCTTCCTCGCTCGGGGATTCCATATCCGCGACCGCCTTCTCAGCGACTTGAGCGAAATGGGCATCGAGCTGTTCGGCCATTGCCCTGATCGAACCCAGCGCACCGAACACGATCATTCCGTTGAGGAGAAGGGCGACTGCGGTCGGTGCTGACGCCTCTGCCAAATTCGCAAGATCAACCAACATGGGATCGCCCGCGGGTTGCGCAGCGGCAATGGAGGCGACGTCTCGTTCAACCCGAGACAGTGGCTCGTCAGGCATGATCTGCCCCTCAGTCGTATAGGTGGTATCTCGTCGGGAGCCCGACGCTATCGGATGCCCCGGCGACAAAGCGGAGTGTGTCGGACAGGCCTATTAGTAGGGCAGGTAGCCCTACCACTCGCCGATCCCGTCAGCTAGCTCTGGCCCAAGAAGCCGGCCGGACGATCGCATTCCCGGAGAGCGATCATGCTGCTGAGAGGGTCGGCCGCCATGCCTTTGGCGACATCTCACTCGTGCGCGCCGCGCTGCCGGACCCGCCCGGATGATCGCGTCGTGCTCGCTCCGGTCAAGGTCGCCCCTTTCGGGGCTGCCTTCGGCAGAGCCTGACGGCCCTCCCTTGACCTCCGCCGCGCCGACGCGGCTCTGCAACGAGGTCCGGGCAGCGGCCGTGTCCGAGCAGTCACCTCTGAACGTCAACCAAGACAGCACACACTTGACGCACCGGTGGTGCTGGCCGATCCGCCCGCGGGACATTCCGGTAAAGCCGGGGGACGCCAGCGCGTGTGACGCGACCTCAGCCGAACTCACGCTGGGACGTTTGCGGACGTTTTGCGGAAACGTCCCCAAACGTCCCGGCGGACCTGCCGTCGACCGCCGGCACCGGCCGGAACGCCTCCTCCAGGAGCCGGGCCTCATCGCCGTGGTCGCGGTGGTGGACGTAACGCATCGTTGTCTGGATGTCGGAGTGGCCCATCCAGGCCTGGACGGCAGGCACCTCGGCACGCCGAACCGCGAGGGTGCCAAAGGTATGGCGGAGATCATGGAAGCGCAGGTGGCGCAGGCCGGCACGATCAAGCGCGCCCCGGTAGCGGATCCGGATGGAGGAGGCGTCCTGGAACCCACCAAGCTCGTTCGCGAACACGAGGTCCTCGGGGCCGGTGAAGAACTCGCGGTCAGACAACCGCGCCAGGTGCTGGGCGACATCGGAGACCATCGGGACCGAGCGGACCTTGCCGCTCTTCGGCGTCCCAACGCCGCCGTGAACGTTGTAGCTGCGGCGCACCCGGAGCGTCTCACCCGCATAGTCGATGTCGCGCCACTGGAGCGCCAGTAGCTCCCCCATCCGCAATCCGGTGAACGCCGCCGTCAGGTACATCGCGGCGTCCTGCGCGGAGCCGGCCGCCCGCACCAGCGCCCACACCTCCTCCGGCGAGTAGGCCTCCAGGTCGTCGGAGACGCGGTAGCGCGGGCGCTCCACGTTCGCCGCCGGGTTCGACGGCAGGCCCCAGACCTTCATCGCCCGTCGGAAGATCCCGTGGAGGATCACCAGGTACTTCGCGACCGTTCGGTTCGACGCGGTCAGTGTGGCGCGCCAGCGCTCGAGGTCCTCGGTGGTCACGTCCTCGAGCCGCATGTCCCCCAGCTGCTCCACGATCCGCCGACCCGTATGCCGGTAGTCGGTCAGCGTCGTCGCCTTGATTCCGCGATCGTGCTCCACGTAGCGCAGCCATTCGGCGACCGCATCCGCGACCGTCGCGCCCGTGCGGACCATCCCCGGGAGCTCGTGGCGGCGGACCTGGGCCAGCACCCCGTCGAGCCACGCCTGGGCGGTGCGCTTCGTGAACGTGCCGGCAGTCGGACGGCCGCGGCCGGTGAACGCGGGCCCGATCCTCTTCTGCACCTGACGCCCGTCGGGCAGCCGGTACTTGGCGAACCACACCGGTCCGCGCTTGCGCTCGACACGGAAGACGTGCCCGCTGATCGGCTGCTGCGGCGACTCCACGCAACACACATTACCCGACCTCCGGGACATATTCGGGACACATTTCACGTTCTGCGCCGGAGTGAGACCGATCATGCGAACCTCAGAAACCGCCTATTTCCAGCCACGACGCGGCGAAGGAATCGAACCTTCCAAGCGGGGGGCTGCCCCGCCCTGCCGGTTTTGAAGACCGGATAGGCCACCAGGCCCCTGCCGCGCCGACGCCGATGCTACGCCCCGCGGAGCGCACGAAACACGGCCGGCGGCCGGAGGCCTACCGGCCTCAGTCGCCGTGGCCGAGGCCGTGCTCCAACACGCCCTTCACCCCGGCGTCGAGCGCGTTGAGCCTGTACAGCGCGAGCGCTTCCGGCGAGGCGAAACGACCGCCGGGCGCCGACGAGGGGCCGTGGTGGCTGAGCACGCAGTGCAGCAGCGCCAGACGGCGCTCCTCATCGAGGCCGCCGAGCCGCTCGGACAGGATCCGCTCGCCGATCACCAGGTGGCCGAGCATGCGGCCCTCCTCGGTGAGGCCGATCTCGGCGCCGTACGTGAATTCGCGGGTGCGTCCGAGGTCATGCGTGATCGCAGCGGTGATCAGCAGGTCGGAGTTCAGACGTGGGTGCAGCTGACAGGTCTCGTGGGCCAGCGTGGCCACCGCGACGGTGTGCTCGAGCAGCCCGCCCAGGTAGGCGTGGTGGCCGGTCCGCGAGCACGGGGCGCGACGCCAGGCGGCGCGCAGCGGCTCGTCGGCGAGCAGGCGGCTCAGCAGCTGCTGGAAGCCCCGGTCGTACACCTCTCCGGCGAGGTGCTCGAGGAAGCCGTCGAGCTCGTCTAGGTCTCGGTAGGCGGACGGCAGAAAGCGCGCCGGATCCACGCCCTCCGCCTCGGCCACGCGAGCGATCCGGCTGACCTCGAGCACCAACTGGTCGCGGAAGCGCTCGACGCGACCGGCCACGCGGACCACGTCGCCGCGCTCGAAACGGCCCGCCAGGGCATCCGCATCCTGAAACGCGCGCGCCGGAACGACGCCGGTCTTGTCGCGTAACTCGAGCGCCAGATAGGGCGAGCCGCCGCGGGTCATCAGGCGGTCCTTGCGGGTGCAGGCGAACACCCCCTCGACCTCGTCACCGGGCCGCAGGGCGCTTACCGCCACCATCGTCGTCTGGTCAGACGGCATCTCTCCATGATGTACGGTGAGTCGGATGCAGCCGTTGCAATGGGAGCATCGTCCAGACGGATTGCGCGCGCCCGCGCTGATCTGCGCATTCAAGGGCTGGAACGACGCCGCCGACGCCGCATCGAGCGCGATCGAGTTCGTCGGCTCGGCCCTCGGCGCCAAGCGCTTCGCCACGATCGACCCCGAGGACTTCTACGACTTCCAGGCAACCCGACCCCGGGTGAAGATGGTCGACGGGCAAGCGCGCGAGATCGTCTGGCCGGCGGTCGAGCTGTTCGAGGCCCGGGTACCGCGCGCGCCCCGGGACCTGATCCTGCTCTCGGGCTCGGAGCCGTCGTTTCGCTGGCGCACGTTCAGCCGGCTGGTGATCGAGCTCGCCGAGGCGATCGGAGTTCAGCTCGTGGTCACGCTCGGCGCGCTGCTGGCCGACGTCCCGCACACCCGCCCCGTATCGGTCACTGGCCTGACCTCCGATCCCGCCCTGGTGGCCAGGCTGGGTCTGGCTCCGTCCTCCTATGAGGGACCGACCGGCATCGTCGGGATCCTGCACGCCGCCTGCCAGCAGGCCGGCCTGCCGTCGGCGAGCCTGTGGGCCGCCGTGCCCCACTACATCGCGGCCACACCCAACCCCAAGGCGGCGCTGGCCCTGGTCCGAAAGCTGGAGGGCCTGGTCGGGGTGGCGGTCGACGCCACCGACCTCGAGGTCTCGGCCTCCGACTACGAGCGGCAGGTCAACGTGGCCGTACAGAGCGACCCCGACGTGCAGGCGTTCGTCGAGCGGCTCGAGCAGGCCGCCAGCTCCGAGGCCGACGACTCCCCCATCTCGCTGCCCTCCGGTGAGACGATCGCCCGCGACCTGCAGCGCTTTCTGCGCCAGCGCGGCGGCGACGGCCCCGCCGGGGCCTGAGCCAAACCTCCGCCACGGCGCTCAGCGCTCGGCCGCGGGGCACACCAGCCGGTAGTCGCACAGCGAGCAGGCCGCGAACGACGGAGTCGGCTCAAAGCCCTGCGAGAGGATCCCCTCGGCCACCTCCGTCGCGACGTCACACACCCATTCGGCGCGGGCGGCCTCGTCACCGGGGACGGCCACCTTCTGGTCGTCGAGCAGGTAGTAGTAGGCCTGGCGAGAGGCGTCCAGCTGCCACGCCTCGCGCGCACCGACCGCGTACAGCGATAGCTGCACGTCGTCAGCCAGCTGGGCGGCCGTCTTGGGCCGGCCGGTCTTGTAGTCGATCAGCTCGTACTCGCCGCCGGGCAGTAGGTCGACGCGGTCGACCCGCCCGCGCAGCAGATGGGGGCCGAGCTTGAACGTGAACTGGCGCTCGAACCACACCGGCTTGGCGTCCTCGGACTGGAAGCGCTCGTGGTAGCGGGTCAGCGCCCCGCTGGCCTTTCCGCGTAGCTGGCGCTCCTCCTCGGAGTCACCGAAGCCGCCGCGCCGCCAGCCGGCCTCCAGCAGCCCCAGCAGCTCCGGGAGACCGGGGGTCGGCGGGGTCGCCGGGGCTCCTTTACCGTGGAAGCGCTCGAGTACCTGGTGCACGAGGATCCCGAAACGCTGATGCAGGGTCGGCTCCTGTGGGATCCGGAACACCCGGGCGAACTTGTACTTCAGAGGGCATGTGCGGTAGGTGTCGATGTCCGAGGCCGACAGCATCACCCCATCACCGCGGCGGGGCAGGAACGGCTCCAGCGAGGGCTCGTCGCGGGCGACCAGCGCCTGGGCGCGCCGGCGCGCGTCGCGCTCGGTGTCGAGCAGGTAGTCGTCGAGCGGCGAGGAGGTGAAGATCTCACGCTGCTCGGAGGTGACGGCCTGCAGGATGCGTGAGTTGACGTCGCGCAGCGCCTCGGCGGCGCTCTGGTCCTCGGGACGGGCGATCAGCGCCGCCACCTTCAGCAGCTCGAGATACCGGACGACCGCGTGCGAGACGTCCAGGTCGGTGTCGAAGCGCAGCTCGGCGAGCCGCCCGCCGGCGCGCATCGTGCCCTCCAGTAGCTCGTCGCGGAGCAGGCGGTAGGTGGAGTGAAGCGCCTCGGCGGGGCCGAACAGCTCCTCCTCACGTTCCACCCAGTCGACGCCGACCGCGTCGTGCACCTGCTCCAGCAGGGCCAGCGGCGGGCGGTCGGCGCCGCGATCATCGGCACGCGGGTAGGCAAGCACGACCCGGCGCCCGGCTCGGCTCACCGCCACGTACAGGAGCTGTGACAGCGCGATCCGCTGACACTCATCATCGTCGGCCGGCAGCGTCTCCCCCAGCAGCGCGTCGGCGATCTGCTCCCCGCGAGGTGCGGTCACGCCGGCGTGCAGGCCGATCACGTAGACATGATCGGCGTCCAGGCCACCAGCGGCCTGCAGGCTGAGTACCTGAACCCCGGCTGCGCCGCCCAGCTCGGGCTCCTCCTGCTCGCGCAGCCCGAAATCCGCGACCGCGTTGATCGAGCGGGCAAATTCCCGTGCGGTGGCCTGCGGCACACGGCGCACGTGAGCCGCGGCCAGCTCTCCGAACCCGGCGAGCGCTCGCAGCCGCTCGACCACGTCGGCCTGCGCCGCGAACAGCTGCTGACGTCGCAGCCCCAGCCGGTCGATCATGTGGTGCACGTAGAGGTCGGGGCGGCTGGTGTCGATCGCCGACATCCCGGAGCGGTAGAGCTTCAAGAAGACGCGGATCCGCTCGCGCGCCTCCGGCGGGACCTGCGGGGACTCGAGCGCCGCCGCCAGCGCGGCCACCATGTCGAGCTTGCGCCGGCGGGCGATCTGGGTGCAGCGGGCGATGTCGACCGAGCGCAGCTCGATCGGGGGGCGAGCCAGCGCCCGGACCACCGCGCCGGCCTCGGTGGGATCGGCCAGCAGTCGCAGCCAGGCCAGCAGGTCGCGGATCTCCGCGCGCTGGAAGAACGCCGCGTCGCCGACCAGGCGGTGAGCGATCGCCCGCTCCTCGAGCGCCACCCCGACCGCCTGGCCCTCGTGCGTGATCTCGGGCACCAGCACCGCGATCCGGCCGGCCGGCACACCCTCGCGCGCCAGCAGGCGCTCGACGTCGACGGCCACCGCCTGTGCCTGCGAGCGCTCGTCCGCGCAGCGCCACAGCTCGACCTCGCCGTCGGGATCGGGGGCGGCGGCGACCCCGGGGCCATCGGCACCGCCGAGTGCGGCCACCGCGGCGTGCCATACGCGGGCGGGACACCGCAGGCTCGGGCCGAGCTCGATCATGTGAGCCTGCGGCGACTCGAAGCTGCGCATCCGCGCCACGCCCGCCGCCCGGAAGCGCCGCACCGCGGCGTGCGGATCGCCGGCCACCGTCAGCCCCGGCGCCCCGACCTCGAGCGCCAGCATCGCCGGCGCCAGGTCGAGCTCCTGGGCGTCGTCGATCAGCAGGTGGTCAAAGCGCCGCGCGATCGTCGGCTGGCGGCGAGCCAGCGACAGGGCATCGAGGACCAGGTCGCCGGCGTCCCGGCCCCCGGTCTCGGCGAGTATCCGCTCGTGGGTGGCGTAGACCTCGGCGAACTCGCGCTCGAGCAACGCCTCCGAGGACTCCTCGGGCAGCGAGACGGCCCACGCCAGGTACTCCTCAGGCCCGACCAGCTCGGCCTTGAGCCGGTCGATCTTGCGCACGAACCCGCCTAGCAGCGTGTTCGGCCGCCCGCCGAAGTCGTGCTGGGCCAGTGAGAGCTCGTCGATGCGCTCCACCAGCATCGCCAGCCGGTCCCCGGCCGTGAGCACCGAGGACAGCAGATCGGACCCGCCGGCACCGCCCGGCCACCCCGCCACCGCCCCCGCGCCGGCTCCGGCACGCCGCAGGACCAGCGCCGCCAGCTGTGCCGGCGTCAGGACGAACAGCTCCTCATATCCCAGCTCGAGCGCCATCTCAAGCGAGGCGGCGAGGGCGGCGGCGCGTCCGGCCGTGGGCACCAGCACCCCGATCCGGTCCGGGCGCGAGCCCTCACGCAGCAGCCACCGAAAGCGCGTCTGGACCACGTGGGTCTTGCCCGTGCCGGCCGCGCCGCGGACGACCAGGCGGGGGCCGCGGTAGGTCACAGCCTCTCGTGCAGGCGCCGCCAGATCGTCGAGCAGTCGATCGGATCCGACCCCGAGCGACAGCAGGCCGAGCTCGCCGGTTGCCGGGCTGCGTTCGTACCGCGCGCTCACCGTCTGACAGCATAGGTTGGCGATGGCTCTTGCTCTGACAGCACTCGACGCGGACTGGCTCGGCGCCTGCCGTCGCGCCGTGGCCTCACTCCAAGATCTGCTCGACGCGGCCCCTTCCACCGTGGAGCGCGCGATCGAGACCGGCACCCGCGGCAGCGGCGGCGACCGCACCCTCGTGCTCGACAGCGACGCCGAGGCGATCGTCCTCGCTGAGCTCGACGGGCTGCGCGATCAGGGGTACCGCTTCCACGCACTGTCAGAGGAACGCGGCGAGGTCGATTACGGCGACTCACTGGTCCGGGTCATCATCGACCCGATCGACGGCAGC
Source organism: uncultured Solirubrobacterales bacterium (assembly GCA_963799995.1). Classification (GTDB taxonomy): domain Bacteria; phylum Actinomycetota; class Thermoleophilia; order Solirubrobacterales; family Solirubrobacteraceae; genus Palsa-465. The sequence continues at coordinate 91,083 of CAWCZI010000009.1, forward strand.
CTCAACGCCAAGCGCCGCGCCCTGCACTACGCGCTGTCGATCGGTGTCGCCGACGGCCCCACGATGGCCGACGTGGCGTTCGCGTTCGTGCACGACTTCGGCGCCGGCGAGGAGTGGTGGGCCGCGCGCGGGGACGGAGCGTGGCTCAACGACGAGCGGCTGGACCCGTCGCTGCCCGAGCGCCGCGATCGCGACGGCAAGCTCGAGCTGCTCGGAATCGAGTCGGCCGACCCGCGCTGGGTGGCGGACTCGATCGAAGGCCTGGTCGCCAGCGCCCACCGCCTGCGGGCGCTCGGGACGATCGCCTCATCGCTGTGTCAGGTGGCCGCGGCCCGCTTCGACGGGATGGTCACGCTTCGCCGCTGCCGGGGAGTCGACGCGGCGGCCGGCCAGCTGATCGTCCGCGAGGCCGGCGGCCTGGTCGGCTTCACCGATTGCGAGGACCCGCTGGGAGCTCCGCTGGACGCCACCCCGAGCTCGCATCTGGTGGCGGCTCGCACCGCGCAGACCCTTGACGAGCTGGGGCGGATTCCCGCATGATCGACTGGATCCTGGCCGAGAAGATCGCCGCCTACGTGGCCGGGCGAGGAGAAGCCGCGGCACCGAAGGCTGACCTGATGGCGCTGGCCGCGGAGTCAGAGCGCCGGGTGCGCGCGTACACGCAGCTCGTGCCGGCGCGCACGCTGCCGCCGCCCGAGGGGATCGGGCGCCGGGAGTGGATCTCGACCAACATCAAGGCGATGCGGACGCTGCTGGATCCGGTCCTGGAGCGCGCCGGCGGTGGTCTGGGGCCGTTGCGGCCGGCCGTCCAGCTGGGTCTCGGACTGGTCATGACCACCGAGGTGGCGGTCGTCCTCGGTTACCTGGCGCAGCGCGTTCTGGGCCAGTACGAGCTGGTGCTGCTCGACGAGGGAGCCGACATCAGCCCGCCCCGGCTGCTGTTCGTGCTGCCCAACCTCGGCCAGGCGGTGAAGGCCTTCGACGCCCGCGAGGAGGAGTTCATGACCTGGGTCGCGCTGCACGAGGTCACCCACGCGGTCCAGTTCTCCAGCGTGCCGTGGCTGCACGGCCACGTGGCCGGCCTGGTGCGCGAGCTGCTGGCCGGCGCCGAGCTGCGGATGGACGCCGAGCGCAAGCTGCGTCTCCCGAGCGGAGCCGAGATTCAGCGCGTCGGGCGGGCGCTGCGCCGCGGCGATCTGATTTCGATCTTCACCAACAGCTCCGAGCGCGAGACCCTGGACCGCGTGCAGGCGGTGATGGCGGTGATCGAGGGGCATGCCGAGCACGTGATGGACGCGGTCGCGCCCGACCTGATCCCGTCGCTGCCGAGCCTGCGCACAGCGCTCGACCGCCGCCGTCAGTCGCAGACCGGGCTCTCGCGCCTGCTGGCCAAGCTGCTCGGCCTCGAGCTCAAGCTGCGCCAGTACGAGCAGGGTAAGCATTTCTGCGACACGATCGTCGAGCACGCCGGCACCGTGGCGCTGACGCTGGTGTTCTCAGAGCCGGCGGCGCTGCCGACGATGACCGAGCTGCGCGATCCGCGGTCCTGGCTGCGGCGCGTCGGGCTCGACGAGGCGCTGCCTCAGCGCTCGAGCGCGTAGAGGCGCCACTCATCGGGAACGCCCTTGAGGCTGTGCGGCCCGCGATCGGAAAAGCGCAGCCCGGAGCCGATGACCAGATCCTTGACGGTGCTCGACGCCAGCACTTCGCCGGGGCCGGCCAGATCCATCACCCGCTGGGCGATGTGCACGGCGATCCCGCCGACATCGTCCTCGCGCAGCTCGCACTCGCCGGTATGCAGGCCGGCGCGCACCGACAGCCCGAGACCCTCGACCTCCTCGACGATCTCCGCGGCGCAGCTGACCGCCCGCGCCGGTCCGTCGAAGGTCACCAGAAAGCCATCGCCGTAGGTCTTGATCTCCTTGCCGCGCCAGCGGCGAAGGTTGGCGCGGACCATCCGGTTGTGGTCCTCGAGCTGCGAGCGCCAGCCCCGGTCGCCGAGCTGCGAGAGGCGCTCGGTGGAGCCGACGATGTCGGTGAACAGAACGGTCGAGAGCACGCGGTCGATCCGCGGGGCCGAGCGCCGTCCGGTGAGGAACTCCTCGATGTCGGGCAGGCCCGGCGGGTCAGCCCACGCGTAGGCGTCCTCGCCCTCGTACTCGATGAAGCGCGCGCCGGGGATCAGCGAGGCCACCTCGCGCCCGCACTCCACCGGCACGACCCGGTCGCCGGTCACGTGGACCACGAGCGTGGGAACCCGGATCGTCGGCAGCACCGCCCGCAGGTTGGTGCGCGAGGTCATCTCCATCAGCTTGCGCGCCATGCCGGGGCTGAGCGCCGAACGCTGCATCCGTCCCCACCACTCGACGAACTCGCGGTTGCCGACCTGACTGGGCGCGAACATGTGCACGAGCGCACCGTCGCCCCAGCTCGAGTCGATCGCGTCGAGCATCTCATCGCGTGAACGCCCGACCAGGGTGTGCTCCCCGTCCGCCGCGACACCGGACAGCACGAGCGCGTTGACCCGGTCCGGGTAAGTGGCGGCGAACAGCGCCGACAGCCCGAGGTCTGAGCCGCCGATGATCGAGACGCGATCGGCGTCGACTGCGTCCAGGACGGCCCGCAGATCGTCGACCTGCTGCTCGAGCGTGGGCGGCTCGGAAACCGCGTCCGAAAGGCCTGTGCCGCGGCGGTCGAACATGATCAGCCGTGCGAACTCGGCCATACCCCGGAACGTCCGCGCCGTCCGCGGCTCCTCCCACATCATCTCCAGATGCGAGGCGGGGCCCGTGACCACGACCAGGTCGCAGGGACCCTCGCCCAGCACCTGATAGGCGATGCTCGCGTCGCCGCTGTGCGCGTAACGAGTTGATGGCGTGTTCACAAGCTTCCCTGAAATGTAACCTGTCCGGGGCTCCGGTTTACAAACATGTGTTCGATGAATCGCAAGCGAACCCGACAACGTCTCTAACGGGAGTGAGCCCACCTCTTATGGCTACCAATGACAGCACCAGCGGCCAGAAGGCCGCAGCAACCCGCAAGCGCAACGAGGCCCGCAAGGCCGCCACGGCCACCAAGGCCAACGCCGCCCGCACCGCCTCGAGCGCCAGGACCGCTGCTCGCAGCAGCAGCGCGACCACCCGGTCCAACACCCGCCGGACCACGTCCAGCGCCAAGACCACGGCCAGCCGTGCCACGTCTGCCGCCGGCGCCGAGTCCAAGGTCCGCGTGACGCAGGCTCAGCAGATCGCCGAGCGCGTCGTTCTGGTCCCGGTCGGAGCGAGCCTCGTGGCCCGCGACAACCTGGTCTCGACGGTCAGCGGCCTGACCACGAAGTTCCGCACCCGCGCCTCGCTCGAGCGTGAGCTCAAGCGCTACGAGCGCCGTGGCGCCACCGCCCGCAACCGCTTCGAGCGTCAGGTCCGCCGCACGCGGACCAGGTTCGAGCGCGAGCTGCGCCAGCGTCGCAACAGCGTCGAGAAGACGGTCAAGCAGAACCGCCGTCGCTTCGAGCGCGAGGTGACCTCGGTCCGCAAGGACATCGAGAAGCAGTCCGGCACGCTCACCGCGCGCGTCGAGAAGCTGGTCTCCGACGCTACGGGCCGGATCGGCTCGGTCGCCTAGCACCCCTTACCCCGCCGGCGCCGAGGAGAGCGCCGCAGCGGGAAGGGTTCGCCGGCCTCATATCTTCGCCGGCGGACGTAGTACCTCTCCTCCCTCAACCGCCGGGGCGTCACGTGAGTGGCGCCCCGTCGGTCTTTAATCAGCGTCGCCGCGACCTACCGGGTAGAACCACGGACGAAACCCGAGCTGGGAGGTCCTGAGCCGTGCGACTGTGTCTGATGATCGAGGGGCAGGAGGGCGTCACCTGGGAGCAGTGGGTCGCGCTGGCGCAGGCTTGCGAGCGCCACGGGATCCCGACGCTGTTTCGCTCCGACCACTACATGAACCTCGATGGAGGATTTCCGGACCGGGGATCGCTCGACGCGTGGGGCACGCTGTGCGGCCTGGCGGCAGTAACCACAGAGCTGCGCCTGGGCACGATGGTCTCGCCCGCCACATTTCGCCACCCGTCCGAGCTGGCCAAGCTCGTCACTACCGTCGACCACATCTCCGGCGGACGCGTCGAGCTCGGGCTGGGCGCGGGCTGGCACGAGCGCGAGCACACGGCCTACGGATTCCCGTTCGCTTCCACCCGCATCCGCATGGACGTGCTCGAGGAGCAGCTCCAGGTCGTGCTCGGAAACTGGGGCCGCGAGCCGTTCAGCTTCGCCGGGGAGCATTACCGGCTCGAGGACCTCGATGCGCAGCCCAAGCCCGTCCAGGACCCGCATCCGCCGCTGATCATGGGCGGCAGCGCCGGCCCGCGCAGCGCCCGGATGGCCGCCGCCTACGCCGACGAGTACAACACCGTGTTCCCGACCGTGGAGAGCGTTCGCGAGCGCCGCGAGCGCATCGACAGGGCCTGCGAGAAGGCCGGACGCGAGCCACTGCCGTTCTCGATCATGACCGCTTTCATAGTCGGCGCCGACGAGGGCGAGCTGCGCGACCGCGTGCGCCAGCGCGCCGATAAGATGGGCACCGACCCACAGGCGCTGTTCGATCAGACCCCGGCGGGCTGGATCGTCGGGACCACCGACCAGGTGACGGAGCAGCTGCTGGCGCTGCGCGAGGCCGGCGTCAGCCGCGTCATGTGCCAGCACTTCGTGCACGAGGACCTCGACATGGTGGCGCTGATCGGTCGGGCGCTGGCTCCGCGCGTGGCCTGAGTCAGCGGCTGAGCGTGACTGCCGGGCGCCGCAGCGACAGCGCGCCCCTCCCCGACGAGCCGACGCGCACGGCGCCGACCAGCAGGCTCACGGTCGGGCCGGCCACGGAGCGGCACTGCCCGCGCAGACCCGGCGCGCCCCCGGGTGCCTGCGTCCTCGCCGTCGCCGTCACGGTCACCACCGCGGACCGCACCGCCACGGCCGGCTGTGCGGCGGTCACCGCCGGCCCGGCGCTCGGGGTGACGAACTGCACGCAGGGATGGATCGAGCATCCGTTGCCGGCGACGTAGCACGTGGTGCCGCCGACTCCGGGCACGGTCAGTGCGCGGGGCGTGATCGCTCGAAGGGCCCGCGCCGGGGCGGGGTGCTGCAGCCGAGCGACCTCGTTGCGCAGGGCCGCGGGCAGCGGCGGCAGCGGGTGGGCACGGACTGCGGCAGCGAGCGGCCGGACCGTCGCTGCGTGAGGCCGGACCGTCGCGGCGTGAGCGCGCCCGGTGGGACCGAGCGAACCGACGGCCACGGTCAACCCGACCGCCAGGGCCACGAGCGAAACCAGAGCTGTGGCCAGCCGGCGCACGAGCAAGGGAAGCATCCCGCCTCGCGAGCCCCCGCACAAGGCGTAAGCGTCCGGGAGTCGCCCCGGCCGCCGGCTCAACCCTCCAGCGCGGGGCCCGACACGCCGCCCCAGTCCTCCGGCGCCACGTCGGAGATGGACTCGCTGAACGTCCACAGATGGCCGCCGAGGTCCGTCGCGGTGTACTGGCGCTCGCCGTAGGGGTAGTCCTTGGGCGCATGCAGGATCTCCGCGCCGCAATCGCGGGCCCTCTCGTAGTGGACGTCGATGTGCTCGACCCGGACCGTCACCGAGTGGCTGAGCCGTCCTGGCTCCTCGGGCGCGTAGCGCAGCCCCTCCCCTGGCTCACCGGAGGCGCCCGTGCGAGCTTCGCCGACCACGACCGTCCCGTTGCCGAACGCCAGCTGGGCCCGGTGGTCGCCCGCGCGCCAGCGCTCGCTGAACCCGAACACCCGGCACAGCCATTCGCAGGCCTGGGGCACATCGTCGTAGACCAGGACCGGCATCACGGTGGAGCTCGGCATCGTGCGGTTGTCCATCAACTTCGGCCTCCTCGGGCTCTCGGGGCTGACATCGGCTGAAAACCGGGCCGATGATCTCGTAATCGCGCGGACCACACAGCCGAGACCCCGCGCCGGGTCTGCTTGAATGGATCACATGCCGACCCGAGACCAGGTGACAGCGTCCCTACGTGCCGTGATCGACCCCGAGTTGCGCCGCGACATCGTCGAGCTCGAGATGGTGCGCTCGATCGACATCCACGAGAACGGCGTCGTCGACGTGAAGGTGTCGCTGACCACCGCCGGATGTCCGATCCGCAGCCACTTCCAGACCGGCGTCGCCGAGGCCGTCAACGGAATCGAGGGCGTCACCGGCGTCAACGTCAGCTTCGACGTCCTGTCTGACAACGAGAAGCAGGGACTCCAGCGCAAGCTGGGTCGCGGAGGGCTCCCCCAGGGCGCCCTGGCGCAGGTCTCCAACGTGATCTGCATCGGCTCGGGCAAGGGCGGCGTCGGCAAGTCGAGCGTGACCGCCAACCTGGCCGCCGCGCTGGCGGCCGACGGCAAGCGAGTCGGAGTCCTCGACGCCGACGTGTGGGGGTACTCGCAGCCGCGGATGCTCGGCGTCGGCGCGCAGCGCCCGAAGGTCAACGCCGAGCGCAAGCTGATCCCGATCGAGGCTCAGGAGGGCATCAGCGTGATGTCGATCGGCTTCTTCGTCGAGCAGGACGCCGCCGTCGTGTGGCGCGGCCCGATGCTCCACAAGGCCCTGCAGCAGTTCCTCGAGGACGTCGACTGGGGCCAGCTGGACTACCTGCTGATCGATCTGCCGCCCGGCACCGGCGACGTCTCCATGACGCTCGCCCAGCTGCTGCCGCAGGCCAAGTTCATCATCGTCACGACCCCGCAGCCGGTGGCCCAGAAGGTGGCCCGCCGCTCGGCCGAGATGGCGGTGAAGCTCAAGCTCGAGATCGCCGGCGTGATCGAGAACATGTCCGGCTTCGTCACCCCGGGCGGCGAGCGCTTCCAGATCTTCGGTGAGGGCGGCGGCCAGCTGCTGGCCGAGGAGCTCGAGGTCCCGCTGCTCGCCAAGGTCCCGCTGACGATGGCGCTGCGCGAGCAGTCCGACGCCGGGATCCCGCTCGTGCTTTCCGATCCCGACGATCCGGCCGCCCAAGCACTGCGCCAGGGCGCCCGCGGGCTGATCGCGATGTCGCCGATCGAACTGCCCGTCATGCAGGCCCCGGCTCCGGCCGCGGCGCCGAAGCCCGCCGGTATGTCGCTCCCGATGGCCTAGCGCCCCGAGGCCTCGCGCGACCTACTTCGCGTAGTACTGGGCGTTGAGCTGCGTGTACTTCTGCCACTCCTCGGGGAGCTGGTCCTCGGCGAAGCAGGCATCGACCGGGCACGCCTCGACGCAGGCATCGCAGTCGATGCACTCCTCCGGATCGATGTAGAGCATCTCGACCGAGTCGTAATCGGGCTCGTCGGGCGTCGGGTGGATGCAGTCGACCGGACAGACCTCAACGCACGAGTTGTCCTTGGTTCCGATGCAGGGCTCCGCGATTACATAGGCCATGTGGGTGTCAGGTCCTCCGTCGCTTACGTTTCCGGGGGGACCGGCCCGAGGGCCGGCGGAGTGGCCCATTCTAGGGGCCACGGCGCGCCGGGAGCCTCCTGCCGTGGGACCCGCGCCCGGGCGCTACCCTCCCGCCGGTGCTGCTGCTGACAGGCGCCACCGGGACCGTCGGACGAGCCGTCCTGCGCCGACTGACCGCCACGGGCACCCCGGTCCGATGCCTGGTCCGCGATCCCCGCCGGCTGGGATCGGAGCGCGTGCGCGTGCAGATCGCGCTCGGCGATCTCGGTGACCACCTGTCGTTCCGCCACGCCCTGCGCGGCGTCGACACGGTCATACATCTGGCCTCGGTGATCCGCGACCAACCCAACGGCTCGATCGAGGAACTGTCGGGAGTCGCCACCTGGCGACTGGTCGGAGCGGCCGAGCGCGCCGGCGTGCAGCGCTTCGTGTTCTTCTCGACACTCGGCGCGTCCACCCACAGCCGCGCCCGCCTGATGCGCGCCAAGGCGGTCGCCGAGCGCGCGGTGGTGGAATCGACGCTGGCCCACACGGTGTTCGCGCCGTCGATCATCTACTCCCCGAGCGACCCCTACCTGACGCTGCTGCAGCGGATGTCGTGGCTGCCGCTGATGCCGATCCCGGGCTCGGGTAGCGCCCGCTTCGAGCCGATCTGGGCCGAGGACGTGGCCCAGTGCGTGCTGGCGGCACTGCCGGGAGGCTCGCGAGACCAGGCCTCGGTCGGCGCCCGCTACGAGCTCGCCGGTCCCGAGACCCTCACCCACCGGGAGATCGTCCGGATGGCTCTGCGCTCGTTTCACCGCGAGCGGCACATCGTTCCGATCCCGGCCTGGCTGACACGACGGATCCTGAATACGGTCGAGCTGCTCGGCGGTCCGACCGCGTTCGCCACCTGGGACGAGGCCGAGCTGCTCGAGGTCCCGCTGATCTCCCGCCACGGCACAGCCGACGCCGAGCGTCTCGGGGTCACCCCGCGGCCGATGCGGGCCGTGCTCGGCGTGGGCTGAGCGCCCGTCTCGGCGACCGCCATCCGATCCAGGCGGATTCAGACCGCCGGCGGCGGCACGCGATCGGCCCAGGGCAGCGCACGCTCGAGCTGGACCCCGAGCGACAGCAGGACCTCCTCGCGGGCCGGAGGGCCGATCAGCTGCACGGCCACCGGCAGCCCGTCGTCGCCGTGATAGAGCGGCAGCGAGACGGCCGGCTGCCCGGTGATGTTGACGATCGCCGTGTAGGGGGTGAACCGCCCGCTACGGCGGTATTGCACCATCGGATCGGGGCCCTGCCCATGGATCTCACCGATCCGCACCGGCCGGGCGCCCAGCGCCGGGGTCAGCACGGCGTCGTAGGGCGCAAAGAAGGACACGAGCGTGCGCGCGACCGCCTCGAGCCGCCCGATCGCGCTCAACAGCGACAGCGTGTCGTGACCGTGCGCCCGCTGCCACATCTCCCAGGTCAGCGCCTCCACGTCGTCCTCGGTCGGCTCCCGGCCGGCCAAGCGGCCGCCCACAAGCGTCGTCATCGAGACCATCGGGCCGAACGTGCGCGTGAAGTCGGGCAGCAGGTTCAGACCCGTCCACGGGGGCTCGATCTCCTGCACCTCGTGGCCGAGGGACTCGAGCAGCGCCGCGGCGTCGCGACACGCGGCTTCGTGGATCGGCTCGAGCTCGGAGTCCTCCAGGGGGGCGCTGAGCGCCAGGCCGATTCGCAGGCGCCCCGGCTCACGCACCGCCAGCTCCGCATAGGGGGCCGGCGGAGGCGGGGCCCACGTGGCGTCCCCGGGCTCATAGCCGGCGAGGACGTCGAGCACCGCCGCGGTGTCGAGCACCGAATGGGTGAGGACGCCGTCGGACACCAGGAAGCTCTGCCCGGCCTCGGGGCCGACCGAGACGCGCCCGCGCGAGGGCTTGAGGCCGACCAGGCCACAGCAGGCCGCCGGAATCCGGATCGAGCCGCCGCCGTCGTTGCCGTGGGCGATCGGCACCATCCCAGCCGCCACCGCCGCTGCCGAGCCGCCGCTCGAGCCGCCGGGCGTGCGATCCAGCGACCAGGGGTTTCGTGTCGGACCGAAGCGGCGGGTCTCGGTCGTGGGCAGGATCCCCATCTCGGGCATCGTCGTCTTGCCGACGATGACGAAGCCGGCCTCGCGCAGCCGCCGGACGCAGAACGAGTCGTGGCGCGGCACCAGATGCGCGAACAGGTCGCTGCCCATCGTGATCGGCATCCCGGCGACCGCACGGTTGTCCTTGATCGCGATCGGCACGCCGGCGAAGGGGCGCGGGTCGCCGGGGCCGACGGCGTCGGCGGCCGCTACGGCGGAGTCCGCAGAGACGTGCGTGAACGCGTTAACCGCGGGCTCGAGGCGTTCGATCTCCGCCAGCGACGCCTCCACGAGCTCGCGGGCGCCCAACTCTCTCGAACGGATCAGCGCGGCGAGCTCGACGGCAGGGCGCCTCAACAGGTCCGACACGGTCGGGAAGGCTACCTGGATAGCCTTGTAGGTCGGCCCCCGAGCACCCCCTCCGAGGAGCATCCCGCATGAGCGCAACCATGGACGTCCAATCTGGCCTCGAGGGCGTAGTCGCCTTCGCCACCGAGATCGCCGAGCCCGACCGCGAGGGTGGCGCGCTGCGCTATCGCGGCGTGGATATCGAAGAGCTGGTCGGCAAGGTGCCATTCGAGCAGGTGTGGGGGCTGCTGGTCGACGGAACGCTGACGCCGGGGTTGCCGCCCGCCGAGCCGTACGCGCTGACCGTGCACTCCGGCGATCCCCGCGTGGACGTCCAGTCGGCGCTGGCGATGCTCGGCCCGCAGTGGGGCTTCGGTCAGCTGATCGACATCTCCGACGAGGAGGCACGCGACAATTTGGCGCGGGCTTCGGTCATGGCGCTGTCCTTCGTCGCCCAGTCGGCCCGCGGCATCGGCAAGCCGCCGGTCTCCCAGCGCGAAGTCGACAAGGCCAATTCGATCCCCGAGCGGTTCCTGATCCGCTGGCGCGGCGAGGCCGACCCGCAGCACGTCAAGGCGATCGACGCCTACTGGAACTCGGCCGCCGAGCACGGCATGAACGCCTCCACGTTCACGGCCCGGGTGGTGGCGTCCACGGGAGCGGATGTCGCGGCGGCGCTGAGCGCCGCCGTCGGTGCGCTGAGCGGTCCCCTGCACGGCGGCGCCCCCTCGCGGGTGCTGAAGATGCTCGACGACGTGGCCGCGTCCGGTGACGCGGAGGCCTATGTCAAGCAGGTGCTTGACTCCGGTCAGCGACTGATGGGCTTCGGTCACCGCGTGTACCGCGCCGAGGACCCGCGCGCCCGCGTGCTGCGCCGCACCGCCCATCAGATCGACGCGCCCCGGGTGGAGGTCGCCGAGGCGCTCGAGAAGGCGGCGCTGGCCGAGCTCAAGGCCCGCTACCCGGACCGCGTGCTGGCCACCAACGTGGAGTTCTGGTCGGCGGTGGTGCTCGACTTCGCCGACGTGCCGCCGGAGCTGTTCACGCCGATGTTCACGTGCGCGCGCACCGCCGGCTGGTCGGCGCACATCATGGAGCAGAAGCGCGAGGGCAAGCTGATCCGGCCGACCGCCAAGTACGTCGGTCCCGGACCGCGCCCGCTGTCAGACCTCCAGTAGCCGAAACCCGGTCCCGACCGTCGAGCGTCAACCCCGGTAGGGGCCTTCCACGTACTCGCGCAACATCCGCGTGGCGCAGAACCTCGGGCCGAGCGTGCGCAGCGAGGCCCGCATCAGGTCGATCCAGCGCGTCGGCAGGCCGTCCTCGTCGCGGTCGTAGAAGGCGGGGGCCACCTCGCTGTCGAGCAGGTGGTGCAGCGCCTCGGCGTCGCGCTCGTCCTGGGCGTGGTGGTTGGAGTCCACTTCACCGGAGATCGCCCAGCCGTTGCTGCCGTCATAGGCCTCGGCCCACCAGCCGTCGAGCACGCTCAGCTGCAGCCCTCCGTTGAAGACCGACTTCATCCCGCTGGTGCCGCTGGCCTCGAGCGGCGGGCGCGGGAGGTTCAGCCACACGTCGCAGCCGCGGGTGAGAAGCGCTCCGGAGGCGAGGTCGTAGTCGTCGAGGAACACGACGCGCTCGCCGATGATCCGGGCCGCCTTGAGCCCGAACAGACCCTGGAGCGCGCGCTTGGCCTCGTCGTCGCGGGGGTGCGCCTTCCCGGCCAGGACCACCTGCACGGGCCGGTCGCCGGCCAGCATCGACAGCGTCCACTCGGGATCGTGCATCAGCATGTCCAGGCGCTTGTAGGTGGCCACCCGGCGGGCGAACCCGATCGTCAGGATCCCCGGGTCAAACGCACGGGCGGCGGCGTCGACGTACTCGCGCAGGTCGCCGCGGGCCAGGCGGTCGTCGATGCTGCGCCCAGCCACGAACGCGACCAGCTCTGAGCGCTGGCGGCCCCTGGCCTCCCACAGCTCTCGGGCGGGAATGTCCTGCATACCGGCCCACACCTCCGGGTCGTCGGCGCGCTGGCACCAGTCGCCGGCCAGATGGCGGTCCAGCAGCTCCCGCATCGCCGGGCCGATCCAGGTCGGGACATGGACCCCGTTGGTGACGTGGCGGATCGGGACCCGGTCGACGTCGCGATCGGGCCACATCCAACTCCACATCTCGCGCGCCACCTCGCCGTGACGGCGGCTCACCGCGTTGGCGGTCCGGCTCATGCGCAGCGCGGCCTGGGTGACGCCGAACGGTGCCGACGGCTCGTCGGACTGGTCGTGGCCGAGCTCGATCAGCTGGCCGATCGAGCCGCCCAGCTCGAGCGCCAGGCGGCCCACGGCCGTCTCGATCTCGTCCGGAGGGTAGGTGTCGTTGCCCGCCGGGACCGGGGTATGCGTGGTGAACACGGTGCGCAGGCGAGCGTGCTCGAGGGCCGCCTCCAGCGGCTCGTCGCGCCACGCGCGGGCCAACTCCAGGGGCGCCAGCGCGGCGTGTCCCTCGTTCAGGTGGATGACCCCGGGCTCGACGCCCATCGCGCGCAGCGCGCGGATGCCGCCCGCGCCGAGCAGCGCGTACTGGGCCAGCCGGGTCTGGGTATCCCCGTCGTACAGGCGCCCGGTGATCCAGCGTTCCAGCGGGCCGTTGTCCCCGCAGTGGGTGTCGAGCAGGAACAGCGGCACGCGTCCGACCTCCACGCGCCAGATCTGCGCCGCGACATCGGCCTCGCCGATCGGGACCGAGATCGTCAGCGGGGATCCGTCGGGTCCCGTCACCAGCGCCGCGGGCAGGCGATCGGGATCGGTCTCGACCCAGTACTCGTGCTGCCAGCCGGACGCGTCGATGCGCTGACGGAAGTAGCCCTTGCGGTACATGAGGCCGACCGCCACCAACGGGACGGCGCGGTCCGAAGCCTCCTTGAGAAGGTCGCCGGCCAGCGCGCCGAGCCCGCCCGAGTAGACCGGCAGCGAGACATGCACGCCGTACTCGGCGCACAGGAAGCCGACGGGGTGCGCCGGGTCGACGGGATCCGGGTGCGGTGCTCGCTCGAGGTCGGCGCGGACCATCGCCTCCAGCGCCTCGGCCCGCTCCACCAGCCCGCTGTCGTCGGCCGCGCGCTGCAGCGCCCGGGCAGATGCCTCCTGCAGAAGACGCACGGGGTTCTGATTGCAGAGCAGGAACCGCTCGGCGTCGACGGCCCGGAAAAGCTCCGGCCCCCCCGCCGCCCACGACCAGCGGTAGTTGAAGGCCAGCCGGGCCAGCGGCGCCAGCGACGACGGAAGGCGCTCGGCCAGAGCACCGGCGGCGTTCTCGATGTCTGTGCGCCCGTCGTGGTGGGTGGCGATGGCCTGGTTCACGCCCCGATTATTGACGAGATCGGGTCCGGAAGGGTGCCCGGGTCAGCGGTCCCCGCTCGACTGCGCAAACGCCATGAGAACGTCCGTGCGCGCTCCGGACATCCACGGCGAGCCCCCCGGTAGCCTCGCAGGCTTGCCCAAGCGACCCTCCGAGCCCACCCCTGACGCCCCCCGCTGCCGGCTCGGCGTGCTGGCCTTCGGTGACTCGATCACGAACGGCGGCGGGGAGCTGCAGTGGGGTGTTGCGCTGCAGTCGTGGGCGCTGTGGCTGGCGCGGTCGCTGGGCCTGCCCTACACCGGCTACGCCGTGGACGGAGCTCGCATCGGCGACGTGCTGGCGGAGCAGATCCCGGCCTTCACGACGCGCTCGGCCAACCCCGAGGGGCGCTATCACGTGGGCTGCCTGTACATCGGCGTCAACGACGTCCGTGCCCGCGACTGGGACCCGGCCGCGTTCGAGGACGGCTTTGACCGCGCGCTGGCCTTCGTGGCGCAGCGCAGCGACCGGATGCTGGCGCTGACCGCGCCGCACCGGCTCGGAGTGCCGCCGGCGGGAGCCAAGGTGTCCGAGCTCAACGAGATCGTCACCCGCGTCGCGGGCGAGCAGGGCGCCACGCTCGTCGACCTGGCCGGCTTCGGAGGCCGCAACCACGTGATGGCCGACCGCGTACACCCGACCGCGTTCGGCCAGATCGCGATCGCCGAGCGGGCGCTGTCGGCGCTGCGCAGCGATGGGCCGGCCGTGAGGGTGGCGCCGGCCTCGCTGATTCGCTACGAGACCACGCGGATCGGGCGGCTGCGCGGGGATGTGACCTACGCCTACCGCTCGGCCAAGCTCTGGGGCCGCGCCGCGGTGGTCCTGACCCGGAGCCGCGTGGGCTCGTAGCGCGGCGCGAGCGCCGTCCGGCGCCGGGCAGCGCTGGCGGTTCGCGCCTGGCCGAGAGCGCCGAGGCTTTCAGCCGCTGGCGCCCACCAGCTCGGCGGCCACGCGGGCGGCCTCGGTGCGGTTGCGCACCCCGAGCTTGCGATACAGCGCAGCGGCGTACTTCTTGATGCTGTCGGGACCCACGTGCAGATGCCGGCCGATCTCGCGGTTGGTCGCGCCGGTGCTGATCAGCGCCAGCAGCTCGAGCTCGCGCTCGGTCAGGGCGTGCGGCGGCGGGTTCGGCTCGGCCGCGGGCGCCGCGACGCTCTGCGACAGCACCGCGGCCCGCACCGCCGAGACCGTCTCATCGCTCGACGCGGCCGGCGCGAGCAAGGCCACGGCGCCCAGCTTCGTCAAAGGTGCCCCCGCCGTGGTGGCGCAACGCGAGCTGAGCACGATCTGCAGGCTCGGATGGGCGTCGTGCAGCGCACGCGTCATCGAGGCCGCGAACGGACCGGCGTTGGAGATGTCGAGCAGGGCGACCTCCGGGCGATGGCGCCCGGCCAGCGCGACCGCGCCGCCCAGGTCCTCGGCCATCAGACAGCGTCCCACCCAGCGCTGACGCCGCAGCAGCACGGCGAGGCCGATCCGCATGGCCTCGTTCTCGTTGACCACGAGCACTGTGATCGCGTCGTCCGGCAGCAGCGACGGCGACCCGGCCGGCGACGGCGGCGCCGCCCGCTTGGGGGCCGGCGATGCCTGGGGGTGGACGTCCATTCCTAAACTGTACAAAATTGATTGAGATACTTATATTGGGAGACAGATCGGGCTGTGCGTCCTCATACACACATGGGCTGCATAAGGACGCACAGTGCCTGCCGGAGGGGCCCGGACTCTCCCCTTCCTCGCCGCCGTTGACGTTTGCCGAGCCTCGGCGCGCCCATGGCCGTCGGTACCCGAGTGGGTACTCCTGGGCTCAATTAGGTCTTTCTCGATCAGATTAGAGGACATTGGCACTCGGACGCCGCTGAGAGTGCGTCCAGCGACCCGAGGGCGCCGCGACAAGCGCGTCGACAGACCCGAGGGCGCCGCGTCCCTTAGTCACCCATCTTCGAGGCCCCATGACACCGAACACGGAGTACCGAAAGCCCAGCCCCGTCGCCCGCACCCGCCGGCGACTGACAAGACTGCTGCCGGCTCTGGCCGGCGCGGCGGCGCTGGCCGCCGGTCTGGCGGCATGCGGGGGCGGCGGGTCCGCGGCGACCGGCGCCACCGCGGCGACGGGCGCCAACGCCGCCGATGCCCAGCCCGTCCACGGCGGGACGATCTACTACGGGCACGAGCAGGAGCCGCCGTGCCTGATCGGCGGCTGGGTGCAGGAGGCCTACATCGACCGCCAGATCCTCGACTCACTGGTCTCGCAGGTGAGCGCGGGGCGGATCGTCCCGTGGCTGGCCACCAGCTGGTCGGTCTCCAAGGACCAGCTCACCTGGACCTTTCACCTCAAGCCGGGCGTGAAGTTCACCGACGGCACGCCGCTCGACGCCCAGGCGGTGGTCGACAACTTCAACTACTGGCTGAACCCGACCACCGGTAACTCGACCGTCGAGTCCTACATCGGCTCCTACTACAAGTCCAGCCGGGCGCTGAACCCGACGACGTTCCAGCTCCAGCTCAACGAGCCCTACGCACCGCTCTTGAACGCGCTCTCGCAGGGCTACTTCGGGATCATGTCCCCGGCGGCGCTCAAGCGCGGGGTGTCGGCCAACTGCGAGGACCCGATCGGCAGCGGGCCGTTCATCCTCCAGAAGTGGAACCACGGCCAGAACCTGATCTTCGTTCGCAACCCGAACTACGACTCGGCGCCCGCGAACGCCCAGCACCAGGGGCCGGCCTACGTGAGCAAGCTCGTGTGGAGCTTCCTCGGCAACCCGGCCACCCGCTACGGGTCGCTGACCAGCGGCGAGTCAAACGTCATCTACGACGTCCCGACGGTCGATTGGCCCGACGCCAAGCAGCGTTTCAACGTCGAGCAGTACATAACCCCGGGGCGGCCCGTCACGTTCAGCCTCAACACCCACCACGGCGTGTTCACCGACGTCAGGGTGCGCCAGGCATTCGCCTACGGTGCCAACCGCAAGGCGGCGGTCCAGAGCGCGTTCAACGGCGCCATTCCCTACAACGGCAACGGCGCGCTCAGCCAGTCGACCCCCGACTACGACGCCTCGCTGGCCAACGCCTACGCGTATGACCCGGCCAAGGCCAACGCGCTGCTGAACCAGGCGGGCTGGACCGGCCGCGACGCCGCCGGCTACCGCACCAAGGACGGCCAGGAGCTCGACGTCAAGATCGTCTATCCCGCCGGACCGGTGATCACGCCGGAGGGCGCGACGATGCTGCAGGACGTCCAGCAGCAGGAGAAGGCGGTCGGCTTCAACGTGACGCTCGAGCCGATGACGCCGAGCCAGACGTTCAGCGGCCAGTTCTCGACGCCGACCTCCTACGACGCGATCACCTGGTACTGGACCAGCCCGACCGCCGGCGTGCTCTACATCGTCTGGCGGCCCTGGGATGACAAGAAGGCGCCGAACGGCAACAACAGCTCGTTCTACGACAACCCCCAGCTGGTCGCCGACATCGCCAGGGCCAACAGGTCGCTCGACCCGGCGATCCAGCGCACCTACTACGACAAGGCACAGCAGATCATCGTCGACCAGGCCGCGGCCGTTGGGATCTACACCCAGACCACCTCTCTTGCCTGGCAGAAGAACCTGCACGGCATCTGGATCGAGGACTCGCAGGGCGAGCCCGTGTTCTCCGACGCGTACTTCGGCAAATGAGTGCCGCGGAGCACACTCGGCACAGCCGGCGGCGCGTGATCGCGCGCCGGCTGGCCGTCCGCGTGCTCGGAGCCATCGGGGTCCTGTGGGCCGCGGCCACGTTCACGTTCCTCGTGCAGACGATCCTGCCGGGCAACCGCGCTGCGCTCCTGCTCAACGAGGTCTCCGGGCAGATCAAGCACTACACGACGGCTCAGCTGGCCCCCGTCAACCACCAGTACGGCTTCGACCAGTCGGTGCTCACGCAGTACCTGCACTACCTGAGCGGGCTCGTGCACGGCAACCTCGGAACCTCGTACGAGCAGCACCAGCCGGTGCTCACGATCATCTCCCAGCAGGCGGGCCCGACGTTCGTGCTGACGCTGACGGCGCTGCTGTTCGCCTGGATCATGGCGTTGGTCTCGACGGTCCTGACGGCGCGGCGCGGCCGGTTCGTGTCCGCGCTCGGCTCGGGGCTGGAGATCGTCACCGCCGGGCTGCCCTACTACTGGCTGGGGGTGATCCTGCTTGTGGTCTTCGCGATCAACCTGCAGGTGTTCC
This sequence comes from uncultured Solirubrobacterales bacterium, assembly GCA_963799995.1. Taxonomy (GTDB): domain Bacteria; phylum Actinomycetota; class Thermoleophilia; order Solirubrobacterales; family Solirubrobacteraceae; genus Palsa-465. Next base: position 108,573 of record CAWCZI010000009.1, read on the forward strand.
CCGTCCAGAGCGGCACCGGGATCAGCGGCCTGGTGCTGCCGGCGCTGACGCTGGGGATCCCGCTGGCCGGCTTCATCGGCCAGGTCACCCGCGACGAGTTCGAGAAGGTGCTCGAGCAGCCGTTCGTCACCTCGGCCCGAGCCCGCGGCATGGGCGACCTCGAGGTCCGGCTGCGCCACGTGCTCCGGCACGCCGTGCTGCCGGCGATCACGCTCTCCGGGTGGGCGCTGGGGGCGCTGTTCTCCGGGGCGGTGATCGTCGAGACGGTGTTCGCGCGCCCCGGGATCGGTCAGATCATCGTCAACGCCGCTAACTCACGGGATATTCCGCTCGTCTCCGGTGTCGTGATCCTGGTGGCCGCGGTCTACGTCGTCGCCAACCTGCTGGTCGACGTCGCCTACACCTTCATCGACCCCAGGCTGGGAGCGTCATGAGCAGCGGCCTCTCCTCTGCTGCTCCGAGCGGTCCGCGGGCCGCACAGCCGCTCGCGCTCCCGGCCTGGGCTCACCGGCTGCGACCCGGTGTCATAGCCGCGGGGCTCGCGCTGGCGTTCTTCGTGATCGCCGTCATCGCCCCCTCGCTGCTGGCCGGCCAGAGCCCCTACGCGATCAACCTGTCAGACACCCTCCGGGCCCCCTCGCTTCATCACCTGCTGGGGACCGATCAGTCGGGGCGTGACCTGTTCGCCCGGATCGTCTACGGCGCGCGCGAATCGCTCCTGATCGGGCTCGGCGCGACCGCGCTCAGCATGAGCATCGCGGTCATCCTCGGCGTCGTGGCCGGCCTCAGCGGCCGCTTCGTCGACGGCGCCATCAACCGCGGCATCGAGGTCCTGTTTGCGTTCCCGGTGCTGTTGCTGGCGCTGCTCTTCGTGGCTGTGTTCGGGCCGAGCGCCACGACCGAGATAGTGGCCGTCGGCCTCGGCACGGCGCCCGGGTATGCGCGCATGATCCGCGGCCAGGTGCTCGCGGTGCGCGGCTCGGCCTACGTCGAGGCGGCCCAGGCGCTCGGTCACCCGTACCTCCGGATCGTCCGGCGCCACATCTTCCCCAACGCCATGCGCCCGCTCGTGGTGCTGGTGACGCTCGGCGTAGGGCAGTCGATCGTGTGGGCCTCCGGGCTGGCGTTTCTGGGTCTCGGGGTGCCGCCGCCGGCGCCGGAGTGGGGTGCGCTGCTCGATGCCGGACGCAACTACGTGACCCAGGCCTGGTGGGTCGAGGTGATGCCCGGGGTGGCGATCGTCCTGTTCGCCCTCTCGCTGACCGCCATCGGCCGCCACATCCAGAAAGAGCTCGAAGGAGGACTCGCCCGATGAGCGACGTCACTGAAATCGAACCGACGCCGCCGCTGCTGCGGGTGGAGAACCTCCACGTGGGGTTCGGTGAAACACCGGTGGTCCGCGGCGTCTCGTTCTCACTTGCGGCCGGAGAGTGCCTCGGACTGGTCGGGGAGTCGGGCTCGGGCAAGAGCGTTACGGCGCGCACGCTGGTGGGGCTGACCGGCGGACGGTCACACGTCAGCGCCGACCGCCTGGAGTTCGAGGGCCGCAGCCTCCTCGGCCTCGACGACCGCCGCTGGCGCTCGATCCGCGGGCGGGAGATCGGCTTCATCCTCCAGGACGCGCTCGTCTCGCTCGACGCACTGCGACCGGTCGGCAAGGAGGTGCAGGAGGCACTGCGCCTGCACGGCTGGGGCGATGCCCGCTCGCGGCGCCGGCGCGCGGTCGAGCTGCTGGAGCTCGTCGGCATTCCCGAGCCCGAGCTGCGCGCCCGCCAGCGCCCCCACGAGCTGTCCGGGGGGCTGCGCCAGCGTGCGCTGATCGCCTCGGCAATCGCGCTCGACCCCCGGCTGGTGATCGCCGACGAGCCGACCACGGCGCTCGACGTGACCGTGCAGGCCCAGGTCCTCGACGAGCTCGAGGCGACCAAGCGCCGCGGGCAGGCCCTGATCCTGATCAGCCACGACCTGGCCGTCGTCTCGCGGCTGGCCGACCACGTGGCGGTGATGAGCGACGGCCAGATCATCGAGCACGGGCCCGCGCGCCGTCTCTTCACCTCGCCGTCTCACCCCTACACCCGGGCGCTGCTCGAGGCGATCCCCTCGGCGGACTCGCGAGGTGCCCGGCTCTCCCCCGTGACGCGGCGGCTGGGCCTGCGCCCGCCGGCGAGCCGGCCACCGGTCCCTGACGGCCCCGTCCTCGAGGCCGAGGGCCTGGTCAAGCGCTTCCGCGGCCCCGACGGTCTCGACCGGACAGTGGTCGACGATGTGTCGTTCTCGCTCGCCCCGGGAGAGACACTCGGCATCGTCGGCGAGTCGGGCTCCGGCAAGACGACGACCGCGCGCCTGGCGCTCGCCCTGTCCAGTCCCGACCACGGTGAGGTGCGCCTCGCCGGCGAGCCGTGGAGTGTCCTGGCCGAGCGCGAGCGCCGTTCGCGACGGCGTGAGATCACGGTCGTCTACCAGGACCCGCTCAGCTCGTTCGATCCGCGTTGGAGCGTCGAGCAGGTCCTGGCCGACAGCCTGGCGCGAAGCGACCACCCCTCGACCGCCCAGCGCCGCGCGCGGGTGGGCGAGCTGCTCGAGCTCGTCGGCCTCGAGGATCAGCACCGCCGGCGCCGCCCCCTGCAGCTGTCCGGAGGGCAGCGCCAGCGGGTGGCGATCGCCCGGGCCCTCGGCCCGGACCCGCGGGTGATCGTGTGCGACGAGCCCGTCTCCGCGCTCGATGTCTCGATCCAGGCACAGGTCCTCGATCTGCTCGGCGATCTGCAGTCAGAGCTCGGGGTGAGCTACCTGTTCATCTCCCACGACCTCGGCGTGATCCACCACATCTCAGACCGCGTGCTGGTGATGAGCGAGGGCCGCGTCGTCGAGCAGGGCACCGCCGACGACGTGCTCGTTCGCCCGCAGGAGCCCTACACCCAGCGCCTCGTCGCTTCGCTGCCCGCACTCGAACGGCCCTCCGCGTCGCTGCGGGTGGCTTGACCCTCTCCGACCCCGAAACCACAGGAACCCCTGACATGCCCAAGCGCCTTCGCTTCAACGCCTTCGCCATGAACTGCGTCTCCCACATCCACCACGGACAGTGGGTGCGAGCCGACACGCGCCAGCTCGAGTACGCGCGGCTCGATCCGTGGATCGAGCTGGCCCGGATCCTGGAACGTGGGAAGTTCGACGCCCTGTTCCTGGCCGACGTGATCGGCACCTACGACAGCTACGGGGCAAGCCGGGACGCCGCTGTCGAGGAGGGGCTCCAGATCCCCCTCAACGACCCGTCGCTGCTGATCCCGGCGATGGCCGCGGTCACCGAGCACCTCGGCTTCGCGTTCACCCACTCGGTGCTGCAGGAGCATCCGTTCAACTTCGCGCGCCGGATCTCGACGCTGGACCACCTGAGCGAGGGCCGGGTGGCCTGGAACATCGTCACCTCCTACCTGCAGAACGCCGCGCGCAACCTGGGGTACGGCGCCCTGCCGATCCACGAGGACCGCTACCGCCGCGCCGAGGAATACGTCCAGGTCCTCTACAAGCTGCTCGAGGGCAGCTGGGAGGACGACGCGGTCGTGCGCGATCTGGAGAACCGCATCTACGCAGACCCCGACAAGATCCACAACATCGACCACGTAGGCGAATTCTTCGACGTGGTCGGACCGCACCTGTCAGAGCCCTCACCGCAGCGCACGCCGGTGCTCTTCCAGGCGGGCTCCTCCGAGCAGGGGCGTGAGTTCGCCGCCCGCAACGCCGAGGCGATCTTCATCGTGGCGCGCTCCCCGGGTGCGGTCGGCGCCAACATCGATGACGTCCGCACTCGCGCGGTGCGCGCGGGGCGCGACCCCGAGGACGTCCTCTTCTTCCAGGGCCTGTCCTTCATCGTCGGCGGCACCGAGGAGGAGGCCTGGCGCAAAGCCGCCGAGATCGAGGAGCACGCGAGCCCGCGCGGCTACGCCGCCCACATGGGCGGGAGCATGGGTGTCGACCTGGCCGAGATCCCGCTCGACACGCCGATCGGCGAGGTGGAGAACTACAACAGCCGCGGCTTCGTCAAGTGGCTGCGCGAAGAGGCCGCCGATCGCGACTGGACCTTCGGCGACGCGCTCGCCTACCGCGCGATCAACCGCCTCGTGGGGACGCCCGAGCAGATCGCCGACCGCCTCCAGGAGTGGGCCGATGCCGGCGTCGACGGGATCAACGTCACCTATTACACGACGCCGGGCTCGTTCGTCGACTTCATCGACGGCGTCATCCCGGTGCTGCAGGAGCGCGGTCTGGCCCAGCGCGAGTACCGCCCCGGGACGCTGCGCGAGAAGCTCACCGGCGGTGCCGACGGGCCGCGACTGAACGAACGCCACCCCGCCGGGCGGATCCGCCGCGAGCGCCTGGTCATCGCCGGAAGCGCAAGCTGAGCCCTCGAGTGAACGACTCGGTGTCCCTAGCGCGAGCGCGGCCGCGCGACCAGCGGCGGCGGTCCCAGCGGTGGCACCGCGACCAGCGCCCGGGCCAGCGACAGCGTCCCGCCCACGACGGCGTCGAGCTCGGCTGCGGCTCGTTCACGCGGCTCGCCGTCGGCCTCGAAGTCCGCGGGCGTCAGGTACACGGCGGTCGGCAACACGTGGGCGCCGAAGAACGCCAGCACATCGCGCAGGTGCCGTTCGGCGCCAAGGTGGTGATGGTCGCTTGCGCCCATGGCCACGAGGCCCGTCGGCCTGCCCCGGAGCGCCTCGACCGGCACGTGGTCCAGCAGGTTCTTGAGCGCCCCGGTCAGCGACCCGCGGTACACGGGGGTGGCCAGCACCACGGCCGAGGCGCAGTCAAGCGCCGCCACCACCCGCGCCGTGTCGTCGTCGAGCTCGGCCGGCGGCCTGCCGTCGGCGAACGCGATGCGCGCAGTCGCCAGATCGATCAGCTCCGTCCGGGCGCCCGCGGACTGCGCCCGCTCGAGCGCCTGCGACAGCGCGCGGTGCAGTCGCCCCGGGCGAGTCACGCTGCCGAGCACGGCGACGAGCCGGGGCTCTCCCGCCAGATTGTCGTCAGTGAGTGAAGAACGTAAAGAGAACAAAGTCAATAGACATTATTATAATGACTGAGCCAATGCTACTCCCCGCCTCCAGCCCGATCCTCGAATGCCCTCCGCCTCCGGGCGCTGGGCCACGGGATGCCCCGGTCCGTCCGGGCGTACCCGCCGACCACCTCCGGGCAGCCATGGCCCACTTTGCCACCGGCGTCACGGTGATCACGACGTCCGACGGCGCCGGCCGGCCCTTCGGCAGCACCGCCAATGCCGTCGCCTCGGTGTCGCTGCGCCCTCCGCTGGTGCTCGCGTGCCTGCGCGAGGAATCGGAGACGCTGGCCGCGCTGCTCGAGCGCCGGCGCTTCGCGATCAACGTCCTGCACAGCTCCCAGAGCGGGCTCGCCGACCGCTTCGCGCGGCGCGCCGCCGTCCACAGCTGGGAGGCCGTGGCGCACCGCAGCTCGCGCGAGGTCCCGCTGCTGGAGGGGGCGATCGCGACCCTCGAGTGCGAGCTGCACGATGTCGCCGACGGCGGCGACCACGCGGTCGTGGTCGGGCGTGTGGTCGAGCTCGAGCACGGAGCCGTGACCGAGGCTGATCCGCTGCTCTTCTACGGGGGCGCATACCGCTCGATCGGCGCCGCCCCGCCGCCGGCGGCTCCGGCGAGCGTGGGCGCGCCGACCGAGGTCGCGCTGCCGTCGCGGCACGGGTCGCTGCGGATGCTGACCCTGTCCGATGACAACCGGGACACGAGCGTCGCCGCTCTCACCGGCCGTCCCCGCGGACGCTCCGGGGTGCTCGTCTACGCACATATCGCCTGCACACTCGGAGACGCGCTCGGGAGCATCGCCTGCCCCGGTCACGGGCGGCTGGAGCGTGCGCTGAGCACGATGCGCGATGAGGGCCATGGGGTCGCCGTCTATCACCGCGACCCGCCCGGAGGCGTGGGCGTCTGCTGCACAGCGCAGACCGGCCCCCACAGCATCGATGGCTCCGCGCCCGGACCGTCGCTGTCAGACGGCGCCGTGGCCGCGCTGGCTCGGGCCGTCTCGCTGCTCGACCTCCGTGCCGTCCGCCTCATCGCCCAGCCCGGGGACGGACGCCGCGCCGCCCGCGCGGGCGTACCGATCGCCGAGCTGATCGAGCCGGCGGCGACCGGCAGGGTGCCCTGATGCCCGTCAGCCTGCACTGGTTCTTGCCCACCAACGGTGACTCCCGGTCCGATCTCAGCCTCGGTAACGCCGTCGGCGTGTCCGGCAGCCGCGCCGGCGAGCCGGCCGGAGACCGCGCTCCCGACATCGGCTACATGGGCCAGATCGCGCGCTCGGCCGAGCAGCTGGGCTTCGACGCCGCGCTCACACCGACGAGCAGCTGGTGTGAGGACGCATGGGTGATGGCGGCGGCGCTCAGCCAGGTCACCGAGCGCTTTCGGTTCCTGGTCGCGTTCCGGCCCGGACTCACGTCGCCGACGCTGGCGGCGCAGATGGCGGCCACCTTGCAGCGCGTATCGGGCGGCCGGCTGCTGCTCAACGTCGTCACCGGCGGCGACGACGCCGAGCAGCGGCGCTTCGGCGACCACCTCGACAAGAAGGCTCGCTACGCTCGCGCCGCCGAGTTCCTGCAGATCGTGCGCGAGCTGTGGAGCGGGCATCCGGTGGATTTCGCCGGCGAGTACCTGTCGGTGCAGGACGCCCGGATCGTCCCGGCCGCGACCTGGCCGGAGATCTACTTCGGCGGCTCCTCCGCGGCCGCCGTCGAGGTGGCCGCGGCCCATGCCGACGTTTATTTGACATGGGGCGAGCCACCGGCCCAGGTGGCTGAGAAGCTCGACCGTGTCCGGGCGGCCGCCGAGCGCCACGGCCGCGAGCCGCGCTTCGGGATCCGCCTGCACGCGATCACGCGCGACACCGCCGCCGAGGCCTGGCACGAGGCCAAGCGCCTGCTCGCCGGGCTCGCCCCCGAGCAGATCGAGCGCGCACAGGCGGTGCAGCGCGCCTCGCAGTCCGAGGGCCAGCGGAGGATGTCCGCGCTGCACGGCGGACAGACCGACCAGCTCGAGGTCTCCCCGAACCTGTGGGCGGGCGTGGGGCTGGTGCGCGGCGGCGCCGGGACCGCGCTCGTGGGCAGCCACGAGCAGGTATGCGACCGCATCGCCGAGTACCACGAGCTGGGGATCGACGAGTTCATCCTGTCCGGCTATCCCCACCTCGAGGAGGCCTACCGGGTCGGTGAGGGCGTGATCCCCGAGCTGCGCCGCCGCGGGCTTCTCGCGCACAGCCCGGACCCCACCGCCGTGGCCGCATGAGGACCGTGGCCCAGACACGAACAGGAGACCCGCCGATGTCGATTCAACCATTGTTGGCCGCCCCGCCGCCTGACACCCTCGCGCGTGCAAACCCCCCGGTGTTCGCCGATGGGGATCAGGCGGCGGCGGCGGCTCGCGCCTATGCCGAGTCGATCGTCGGCGGGGCGGCGGAGCGCGACCGTGCCGGAGCGGCTCCCCGCGCCGAGCTCGAGGCGCTGGACCGCAGCGGCCTGCTCGGGATCACGATCCCCACCATGCACGGCGGGTCGGGGCTCGGCCCGACCGCGCTGGCCGAGGTGACCCGGACGATCGCCGCCGCCGACCCAGCGATCGCGCAGACGCCCCAGGGCCACTTCCTGTTCGTCGACGTCGTGCGCCTGCTCGGCACCGACCGTCAGAAGCGCCGCCTGTTCGCCGATGTGCTCAGGGGCAGGCGGATCGGCAACGCGCTCGCGGAGCGCGGCACCAAGCACGCCCAGGACCTGCAGACCAGGCTGCGGCGCGACACGGCGGGCCAGCTGCGGATCTCCGGACGCAAGTACTACTGCACCGGAGCCCACACGGCGCGCTGGATCGCGACCACGGCGATGGACGAGCGCGACCGCCTGTCGGTGGTGTTCGTGCCGCGCGGCCAGGACGGGGTGAGCACCGACGACGACTGGAACGTGATCGGTCAGCGCGCCACCGCCAGCGGCGGCGTGCAGTTCGACGAGGTGGCCGTCGACCCGGGACTGATCCTCCCCTACTGGCACGCGTTCGATGGACCACAGCAGCTCGGGGCTCGCGCCCAGCTGGTGCACGCGGCGATCGAGGTCGGCATCGCCGGAGGCGCGCTGCGCGATGGCGCCGAGTTTCTGCGCACCCGCGCGCGGCCCTTCTTCGAGGCCGTCCGGGGCGGCTGGGCGGACACCGCCGCCGAGGACCCCCACACGCTCTTGCGCTACGGGCGCCTGGCCACCCAGGTCCAGGCCGCCGAGGAGCTGCTGCGCTGGGCGGCGCGCGAGCTCGAGCAAGTCGGCCTGGCCCCCGGCGATCCAGACGCCGCCGCCCGCGGCTCGCTGGCGGTGGCCAAGGCCAAGGCGTTCGGCTCGGAGACCGCCGTGCACGTGGCCTCGGAGCTGTTCGCGCTCTCGGGTGCCAGCGCCGCCGACGCAAAGCACGCCCTGGACCGACACTGGCGCAATGCCCGCACCCACTCGATCCACGATCCCGTCGACTGGAAGTACCACCACATCGCGGCCTACGAGGTCAGCGGCACGCTGCCCCCGAACCACGGGCAGCTCTAGTCTGCCGGCAGGCGCCCCGCCCTCTCGGTCGCCTCCCGCAGCCGCTGCGCCAGCGGCCGCGTCAACGCCCCGCGCCGCATCTGCCAGCGCCAGCTGCCGCCGGCGCTGCCGGGGGCGTTCATACGCGCCTCGCTACCCAGCCCCAGCACGTCCTGGGCCTGGACCATGGCGATCCGCGCCGGCGACGACAGAGCCAGCTCGATCAGGCTCCACCACGGCCGGCGCCGGTCCGCGACCCCGTAGCGAGCCAGCTCGGCGTCCACCACCGCCCGCTGAGCCGCGGCCAGCGAGTCCAGCCAGCCCCGGGCGGTGTCGTGGTCGTGGGTGCCGGTGTAGACGACCCGGTTGTAGACGTGGTTCTCGAGCCGGTGGGGGCTGCGGGGCGATCCCGGGTCCAGGCCGAACTGGATCACCAGCATCCCGGGCAGACCGAGCTCGTCGCGCAGGCGCTCGACGGGCGGCGTGATCACCCCGAGGTCCTCGGCCACAAGTGGCAGACCACCGGGGTGGGTGGGCGCCAACTCGGTCTCGAGTGCCGTGAACAGCGCCCGCCCCGGCCCGCGCCGCCACGTCCCGCCGGCCGCGGTGCGAGCGCCCTCTGGGACCGCCCAATAGGCCACGAAGCCGCGGAAGTGGTCGATCCGCGCCACGTCGAACAGCTCCAGCGTGCGACGCACGCGCTCCACCCACCACCGGTAGTGCCGGCGCTGCAGCGCCGGCCAGTCGTACAGCGGGTTCCCCCACAGCTGGCCGTCGGCCGAGTAGGCGTCCGGCGGAGCGCCGGCCACGAACCCTGACGTGAACAGTTCCGGGTGGGCTCGATGATCGGCGCTGCCGGGTGACACGTAGATCGCCACGTCGCCCATGATCCGCACGCCCACCGCGGCCCCGTAGGCCCGCAGCGCCGCCCACTCGCGGTCGAAGCGGACCTGATCGGCGGCCGCCGGCCCTGAGGAGAAGCGCTCCCAGTCCCCGATCCAGAAGCTCTGGCGCGCTCGGAAGTCGGCGATCTCGGCTCGTGACACGGGCGCGCGCGGGTCGGCCAGGAGCCCCGACCAGGCCGCGAACGCCGACCGCGACTTGTACGGGGAGCGGTAGCGATCGGGCGGCCCGAGGGGCAGGACCTGCCACCATGTCTGCCCGGCGGCCGCCAGCCAGTCGATGAATTTGTAGGCCTCGGGGCCGAGGCGACCGCCCGGCAGCGAGGTGATGTGGAGCTGGACGCCGCTTGACCGAGGGCCATCCTCCGCCGGCCGGCGGGTCATCTGAGCGAGCGCATTCACCCGCTGGTGTTTACCCGAACCGCCGGGGCGGATACCTTCAATGGGAGTGAGCGCACCCGCGACCGGAACCCCCACGGCCCCTGCGGCCGAAACCGACCCCATGACCACCGGCGATCCCGCCGCCCAGCCGCCGCCGCGAATCGTCATCCAGTATCCGATGCCGTCTGTCGACGACGGCCGCTACCCGGTCAAGCGCTGCGTCGGAGACCGGGTGACCGTCACCGCCGACGTTTTCCGAGACGGCCACGAGCTGATCCGCGCCGTGGCCCGCTATCGCGGCCCCGATCAGAGCCAGTGGCAGGAGGTCGAGCTCGAGCGGATCGATGCCCATCTCGGCGGCGTGCGATGGTCGGCGGTGTTCGAGGTCGACCGCCCCGGGCGCTGGCAGTACACGATCGAGGCGTGGACCGACGTGTTCGGCACCTGGCGCGACGAGCTGCGACGCAAGGTGGCCGGCGGACAGCAGGACCTGTCCGGCGAGCTGTCGGAGGGGATCGTCCTGTTGCAGACGGCCGCGGAGCGCGTCCGCGCCAAGTCGGCCCGGGCGATCATCGAGCACGCGGCCCGTGAGCTCGCCGACGACGCCGTCCCGGCCAGCGCCAAGCACGACATCGCACTCGGGGAGGAGCTGCTGGGAGCCGTCGAGCGCGAAGGTCCCCGTCACGGCCGGGTGACGCTGGACGAGCCCCAGGCGATTGAGGTCGACCGCCTGCGCGCTCGCTTCGGCTCCTGGTATGAGATGTTCCCGCGCTCCTGGGGCGGCCTGGCCGGCGTGCAGCGCCAGCTGCCGCGGCTGGCCGAGCTCGGCTTCGACGTCATCTACCTGCCGCCGATCCACCCGATCGGCCTCACCAATCGCAAGGGCGCCAACAACGCGCTGACCGCGGCGCCCGGCGATCCCGGGTCCCCGTGGGCGATCGGCGACGCCACCGGCGGCCACGAGGCGGTCCACCCCGAGCTCGGAACCGTCGACGACCTCAGGGCGCTGACAGAGGCCGCCCGGGCTCTCGACATCGACATCGCGCTCGACTTCGCGATCCAGTGCTCGGCCGACCACCCGTGGCTGACCGAGCACCCGGAGTGGTTCCATCGCCGCCCCGACGGGACGCTGAAGTACGCCGAGAACCCGCCCAAGCGCTATCAGGACATCTACAACGTCAACTGGGACTCGCCCGACTGGCGCGCGCTGTGGGACGCCCTGCTCGCGGTGATGCTGCAGTGGGTCGACTGCGGCGTCAAGGTCTTCCGCGTCGACAACCCCCACACGAAGCCCTTCGCCTTCTGGGCGTGGCTGATCGACGAGGTCCACGCCCGTGACCGCGACGTGATCTTCCTGGCCGAGGCGTTCACCAAGCGCTCGGTCATGCGCCACCTGGGCAAGCTCGGCTTCAGCCAGTCCTACACCTACTTCACCTGGAAGAACGCGCGCTGGGAGCTGACCGAATATGTGTCCGAGCTGGCCTACTCGGGTGAGCAGGAGTATTTCCGGCCGAACTTCTTCGCCAACACCCCGGACATCCTGCACGAGTACCTCCAGCACGGCGGGCCGGGCGCGTTCACGGCGCGGCTCGTGCTGGCGGCTACCCTCAGTCCCAGCTACGGGATCTACTCCGGCTTTGAGAGCTTCGAGAACGAGCCACAGAAGCCGGGCTCGGAGGAATACCTGCATTCCGAGAAGTACGAGATTCGCGAGCGGTCGCTGGACGGCCCGCTGCTGCCGATGATCGGCCGTCTGAATGAGATCCGGCGCCAGAACCGTCCTCTGCAGGAGTTTTCCAACATCACCTTCCTGGATACCGCCAACGATGCGCTGATCGGCTACGCCAAGCAGCTCGACGGCGAGACAATGATCTGCGTGGTCAACCTCGATCCCCACCAGGGTCAGGAGGGCGCCGCGGTGATCCCCGCCAGCCTCGGGCTGCCGCCGACCTTCACCGTCCACGACGAGCTCAGCGGGGAGCGCTTCCAGTGGCGGATCGGGCGCAACTTCGTCGGCTTCTGGCCCGGCGTCAGGCAGGCGCACGTGCTGCGGGTGGAGCGGTGAGCGCCGCGGACGCCAGGGAGCCGGCATGAGTGTCGGACCACCCACGTTGACGCACCTTTTGGCGCGCGAGCCGCGTCCGGCGCCGGGCTCCGCCGCGGCGGCCGAGCAGGCGCAGGCCCAGACGCGGCAGTGGTTCGAGGCCGAGCCGCTGTGGTTCAAGCGCGCCGTCTTCTACGAGATCCACATCCGCGGCTTCTTTGACGCCAACGGCGACGGCTCCGGTGACGTGCGCGGTCTGATCGAGAAGCTCGACTACCTGCAGTGGCTGGGGATCGACTGCATCTGGCTGCTGCCCTTCTACCAGTCGCCGCTGCGCGACGGCGGCTACGACATCTCGGACTTCACCAAGGTCCACCCCGACTACGGCACCGTCGATGACCTGCACGACCTGATCGACGCCGCCCACGCCCGCCGGATCCGCGTGATCGCGGACCTGGTCATGAACCACACCTCGTCAGACCACCCGTGGTTTCAGGAGTCACGTTCGGGTGGGCGCGAGCCCGACAATCCCAAGCGCGACTGGTACGTGTGGTCCGACACCGACGAGCGCTACCGCGACGCGCGGATCATCTTCACCGACACCGAGGTGTCCAACTGGACCTATGACCCGGTCGCCGGCGCCTACTACTGGCACCGCTTCTTCTCCCACCAGCCCGACCTCAACTACGACAATCCCGAGGTCCAGGACGCGATGCTGGACGTCCTGCGCTTCTGGCTCGACCTCGGGCTCGACGGCTTCAGGCTCGACGCCGTTCCATACCTGTTCGAGCGCGAGGGGACCAACTGCGAGAACCTCCCCGAGACCCATGCCTACCTCAGGCGGGTCCGCAAGGTGATGGAGGAGGAGTACCCCGACCGCGTACTGCTGGCCGAGGCCAACCAGTGGCCGGCCGATGTCGTGGAGTACTTCGGTGACGGCGACGAGTGCCAGATGTGCTTTCACTTCCCGGTCATGCCACGGATGTTCATGGCCGTGCGGCGCGAGCAGGCTGCCCCCATCTACGAGATCCTGGCCTCGACGCCGGCGATTCCCGACAGCTGTCAGTGGGGGCTGTTCCTGCGCAACCACGACGAGCTCACGCTCGAGATGGTGACCGACGAGGAACGCGACTACATGTACACGGAGTACGCCAAGGACCCGCGGATGAAGATCAACCTGGGGATCCGGCGCCGGCTGGCGCCGCTGCTGGACAACGGCCGCGACGAGATCGAGCTGATGACCGCGATCCTGTTCGCGCTGCCGGGCTCCCCTGTTCTCTACTACGGTGATGAGATCGCGATGGGAGACAACATCTTCCTCGGCGACCGCGACGGAGTGCGCACGCCGATGCAGTGGACGGGGGACCGCAACGGGGGTTTCTCGCGTGCCGACTTCGCGCAGCTCTACGCGCCGCCCCTGATGGACCCCGTGTTCGGCTTCCAGGCCGTAAACGTCGAGGCGCAGCTGCGCACGCCCACCTCGCTGCTGCGCTGGATGCACCGGTTCATAGCGCTGCGCAAGGAACACCCGGTGTTCGGTTTCGGCAGCTACGAGCCGATCGAGACCTCCAACCCGCGGATCTTCGCCGTCATCCGGCGCTTCGAGGACGACACCGTGCTGTGCGTGCACAACCTGGCGCGCTCCGCGCAGGCCGTCGAGCTCGACCTGAGCACGTACACCGGGCGCTCCCCCGTGGAGCTGTTCGGCCGCTCGCGCTTCCCCAAGATCGGCGAGCTCAACTACCTGCTGACGCTGGCGCCGCGAGGCTTCTACTGGTTCCAGCTGGTGCAAGAGGGCGAGGAGGCGATCGGATGACCGAGAACGTCGAGAGCCCGATGCGCACGCTTGTCGAGGGTCTGGACCTCGAGACCGTCGGCAGCTGGCTCGAGCGGCAGCGCTGGTACGCCTCGAAGTCGCGTCACGTCACCGGGATCGAGATCGACCAGTGGATCCCCCTGGCCGAGGCTCCGGCTCCGCTGGTGCTGGTCCTCGTGCAAGCGCGTTTCGCCTCCGGAAGCCACGAGCTCTACCAGCTGCTGATCAGCTTCGTGCCCGAGTCCGAGGTGGCCGAGGACCGCGCCATCGTGAGCGGCTCCGGGCGCATAGCTGTCGACGCGGTGGCCGAGCCGGAGCGGGCCCGCGACCTGCTGCGCCTGATCGATGCCGAGGCGCTGATCGACACCGAGGAGGGCTGCTTTCGCTTCCAGCGCGTCGAGCGGTCCGGATCCGTATCGCTCGAGGGCCCGGCCCGCACGATCGGCGTCGAGCAGTCCAACTCCTCGGTCGTGTTCGGCGATGACACGATCGTCAAGGTGTTCCGCAGGTTGGAGCCGGGGATCAACCCGGAGCTCGAGTTGCTGCGTTTCCTGACCGATCACGGGTTCGCCAACATCGCGCCGCTGCTCGGCTGGTATGAGTACGACGGCCGGTCGTTCGCGGCCACGCTCGGCGTCGCCCAGCGTTTCTTTCCCCAGGCCCGGGGCGGCTGGGAGCTGGCGCTCGACCAGATCGCCTCCGATCCGGCTGCGCTGCTGATCGAGCTCGGCAACCTCGGACAGGTGACGGCCGAGCTGCACAACGCACTGGGCTCGGACACGAGCGATCCCGCGTTCAGTCCCGAGGAGCCGAGCACCGAGGCCCTGTCGCTGCTGACGGCGACCATCGACGAGGACATCGAACGGATCTTCGTCCGGCTGCCCGACGACGAGCGGGTCGCCGCGATCGCCGGTCGCGGCCAGGACGTGCGGGAGAAGATCGCCATGCGCACGCAGCTCGCCGTCGGCGGGCGCTCGATCCGCACCCACGGCGACTTCCACCTCGGGCAGACGCTGCACACGCCCGACCGGGTGGCTGATCATCGACTTCGAGGGCGAGCCGGCGCGGCCGCTGTTCGAGCGCCGCCAGAAGCGCTCGCCGCTGCGCGACGTCGCGGGGATGCTGCGGTCGTTCGCCTACGCCGCCTCGGCGAGCGCGATCCTGAGGGGTCAGCCCGCGCCCGGGCAGTTCGAGGACCAGGCGCGGCGAACGTTCCTCGAGCACTACTTCTCCACGATCGACCCGGCGCTGCTGCCCGTCGGGGAGTCGGCGATCCTCAACCTGCTCTCGATCTTCGAGCTCGAGAAGGCGATCTACGAGCTGCAATACGAGCTCGACAACCGTCCCGATTGGCTGCCGATCCCGGTGGCCGGCATCGTCCGTCTGCTGGAGTCAGAGTGACCGTCGCCACCTCCGAGCTGGACGCGCTTGCGCGTCGCGAGCACACGCAGCCCCACGCCGTCCTCGGCGCGCACCCGACCGACGGCGGCGTGGTCATCCGCGCGTTCCGCCCGTCGGCGGCGAAGGTCTCGGCCAAGCCCGCCAAGGGAAAGTCCGTGGAGCTCGAGCTCATCCACCCCGCCGGCATCTTCGAGGGGACGATCGAGGGCGCCGAGCTGCCGTTGCGCTACAAGCTGAAGATCGACTACGGCCCCGGCGGCAAGTTCACGCTCGAGGATCCGTACGCGTTCGGGCCGACGCTCGGCGAGCTCGACCTGCACCTGATCGGCGAGGGCCGCCACGAGGCACTGTGGGAGCGCCTCGGTGCTCACGTGATCACGCACCAGAGCGTCGAGGGGACCGCGTTCGCGGTGTGGGCGCCCGCCGCTCGGGCGGTCAGCGTGGTCGGCGATTTCAACTCGTGGGACGGCCGCCTGCACCCGATGCGATCGCTCGGCTCGGGCGGGATCTGGGAGCTGTTCGTGCCAGAGCTCGGCCCGGGAGCTCGCTACAAGTACGAGATCCTCACCGCCGATGGCGAGCTGGTCCTGAAGGCCGACCCGATGGCCCAGGAGGCCGAGCATCCTCCGAAGACGGCCTCGGTCATCACACGGCCACAGCACGAGTGGAGCGCCGAGGACGGCCGCTTCGTCGGAGCCCGCCGCGAGCAGCAACCGCTGCGCAAGCCGGTCTCGATCTACGAGGTCCACCTCGGCTCGTGGCGGCTCAATTCGCTCGAGGACAATCGTCCCCTCACCTACGCCGAGCTGGCAGACGAGCTGTCGGCTTACGCGATCGACATGGGCTTCACCCACATCGAGCTGCTGCCCGTGATGGCGCACCCGTTCAGTGGCTCGTGGGGATATCAGGTCACCGGGTACTACGCCCCGACGCCCCGCTATGGCTCCCCGGATGAGTTCCGGGCGTTCATCGACCGGATGCACGCCCGCGGCGTCGGCGTGATCCTCGACTGGGTCCCCGCTCACTTCCCCCGTGACCAGTTCGCGCTCGCGCGCTTCGACGGCACCGCGCTGTACGAGCACGCCGACCCCCGCCGCGGCGAGCACCCCGACTGGGGCACCCTGGTGTTCAACTTCGGCCGCCACGAGGTCCGCAACTTCCTGATCTCCAACGCTCTGTTCTGGCTGCGCGAGTACCACGTCGACGGGATCCGGGTCGACGCGGTCGCCTCGATGCTCTACCTGGACTACTCGCGGCGCGCGGGCGAGTGGATCCCCAACCAGTTCGGCGGCCGCGAGGACCTGGACGCGGTCGAGTTCCTCAAGGAGCTCAACGAGGTGCTCTACGCGGCGGAGCCGGGGATCATCTCGGCGGCCGAGGAGTCGACGGCGTGGCCGGGCGTCTCGCGTCCCACCTACCTCGGCGGCCTCGGCTTCGGCTTCAAATGGAACATGGGCTGGATGCACGACACCCTCGCCTACTTCCAGCAGGACCCGATCTACCGCCGCTACCACCACCACGAGCTGACCTTCAGCCTCATGTACGCGTTCAGCGAGAACTTCGTCCTGCCGCTTTCCCACGACGAGGTCGTGCACGGCAAGGGGTCGCTCTACACCAAGATGGCGGGCGCGGACCCGTGGCAGAAGCTCGCCAACCTGCGCAGCTTGTACGCCTACATGTGGGCTCACCCGGGCAAGAAGCTCCTGTTCATGGGCTGCGAGTTCGCCCAGCAGTCGGAGTGGAGCCACGAGCGCTCGCTGGACTGGCACCTGCTCGAGCAGCCCGAGCACGCCGGGATCCAGTCGCTGATCCGAGACCTCAACCGCCTCTACTGCGACGAGCCGGCTCTGTACGAGCTCGACTCCGATCCGGCCGGGTTCTGGTGGCTCGAGCCCAATGACGCCGACCGCAACATCATCGCCTTCGCGCGGCGCTCGGCGGACTCGAGCCGAATCGTCGTGTTCGCGGCCAACCTGTCCCCGGTGCCGCAATACGGCTACCGCCTCGGCCTGCCCCGCTCAAGCCGGTGGCGCGAAGCGCTCAATACCGACTCCTCGTACTACGGGGGCAGCGACGTCGGCAACCTGGGCGGCGTCGAGCCCGAGCCGATCCCGTGGCACGGCGAGCAGTTCTCGGCCGAGATCACACTGCCTCCGCTCGCGGCTGTATGGCTAGTGCCCGATGAGTAGCGGCGCGCTCGAGCGCGCCGCCGAGGATGCCTATTCCTGGGAACGGCCACTGGGAGCCCGGCTGATCGGCGACGGGCTGGCCGAGTTCCGGGTGTGGGCGCCCCGCGCGGAGTCGGTCGCGCTGCGCCTCGGCGGCTCGGACCTCGCGCTGCGCGACGCCGGCTATGGCGTTCACGAGACTCTCGCCGAGGCCGCCGCCGGCGCGGACTACTGCTTCGCGGTCGACGGCTCCGAGCTGCCGGATCCGTGCTCGCGCTGGCAGCCCGAGGGACTGCGGGGACCGTCGCGGCTGCTCGACGCGCGCTCGCTCCCGGGCGCCCGAGACGTGTTTGAGCCGCCTGCACCCGCCGACCTCGTCATCTACGAGCTGCATGTCGGGACCTTCACCGCCGAGGGCACGTTCGCCGCCGCGGCCGCGCACCTGCGCGACCTCGCCGAGCTCGGCGTGACCGCGATCGAGATCATGCCGGTGGCCGAGTTCCCGGGCGCGCGCGGCTGGGGCTACGACGGGGTCTACATCTCTGCGGCGCAGTCGTCCTACGGCGGCCCGGAGGCCCTTGCCGAGCTGGTGGCGGCCGCCCATCGCGAGGGGCTGGCGGTGCTGCTCGACGTCGTCTACAACCACCTCGGCGCCTCCGGGGTGACGGCCGTCGAGGCCTTCGGTCCGTACTTCACCGAGAAATACGAAACGCCCTGGGGCAAGGCGATCAACTACGACGACGCCGACTGCGATCCGGTGCGCGAGTGGGTGTGCCAGAGCGCCGAGGGCTGGGTGCGCGACTTCGGCATCGACGGACTGCGCCTCGACGCCATCCACGCCATCTTCGACTCGAGCGCCGAGCACATCGTCGCCGCTGTGGCGCGACGGGTCCACGCGGTCAACCCGCGGGCCTATGTGATCGCCGAGTCGGGGCTCAACGACCCGGTCGTGATGCGGGGCACCGAGCGCGGGGGGTGGGCCTGCGACGCCGAGTGGGCCGATGACTTCCACCACTCGCTGCGCACGCTGCTGACCGAGGACCGCGACGGCTATTACGCGGACTTCGGCAGCGTCGCCCAGCTGGCCAAGGCGTTTCACCGCCCCCACGTCGACGACGGCAACTACTCCCCGTTTCGCCGCCGGCGCTTCGGCGCCCGGGCGGACGACGTGGCGCCGGAGCGCTTCGTGGTCTTCTCCCAGAACCACGATCAGGTCGGCAACCGGGCCTACGGCGATCGGATGCCGGCCGAGGCGCGCCCCCTGGCGGCATTCTGCACGCTGCTGTCCCCGTTCGTCCCGCTGCTGTTCATGGGCGAGGAGTACGGCGAGCTGGCCCCCTTTCAGTTCTTCTCGGACCACATCGATGAGGAGATCGCCGTGGCCACGCGCGAGGGCCGCCGGCGAGAGTTCGCCTCGTTCGCGCAGTTCGGGGGAGAGATCCCCGACCCCGAGGACCCGGCGACGTTCGAGCGCTCCAAGCTCAGCCGCCACGCTGACCCCGCGATCGCACGGCTCTACGCCAAGCTGATCGAGACCCGCCGGCGCCTGCCGTCCGGCGATGCGGATCGGATCGCCTACGACGAGCGCGCCCGCTGGCTGCGGGTCAAGCGGGGTTCCTTCGAGCTGCTGTGCAACTTCGGCACCGGTCCGGTCCAGCTGGCATGCGAGGGCGAGCAGATCGAGCTCGCCACCTCCCCGGAGGCGCAGCTACAGGCCGGATCCCTCAAACTCCCCGCGATGTCAGGAGCACTCATTCGATGATCGATGTCTGGCCGGGCCGTCCGTTCCCCCTGGGGGCACAGTGGGACGGGCACGGCACCAACTTTTCGATCTTCTCGGAGTACGCGGACAAGGTCGAGCTGTGCCTGTTCGACGACGACGGCGAGGAGACGCGGATCGAGATGCCCGCGCGTCGCGCGCTCAACTGGCACTGCTACCTGCCGGGCATCCGCCCGGGTCAGCGCTACGGCTTCCGCGTCTATGGCCCCTACGAGCCGGAGGAGGGCCATCGCTTCAACCCGGCCAAGCTGCTGATCGACCCTTACGCCAAGGCGATCGAGGGGACCGTCGACTGGGAGCACGACGCCAACGTGCTGCCCTACGTGCCCAACCCCGACGATCCGGACGCCGACCTCGAGCTCGACGACGAGGACGACTCCTACGCGATGCCCAAGTCGGTGGTCGTCGACGAAGCCTTCAACTGGGAGGGCGACCGGCGCCTGCAGATCCCGTTCGCCGACACGATCATCTACGAGACCCACGTCAAGGGCTTCACGATGACCCACCCCGAGGTGCGCGAGGACCTTCGCGGGACCTACGCGGGACTCGCCTCCGAGCCGGCGCTGAAGTACCTGCAGGATCTGGGCGTGACCGCCGTCGAGCTGCTCCCGGTGCATCACATCTCCGACGAGTCGTTCCTGTTCGAGCGCGGTCTGCGCAATTACTGGGGCTACAGCACGATCGGCTACTTCGCCCCGTACTCCGAGTACGCCGCCACCGGCAAGCGCGGCGAGCAGGTCAACGAGTTCAAGGGCATGGTCAAGGCTCTGCACCAGGCGGGGATCGAGGTGATCCTCGACGTCGTCTACAACCACACCGCCGAGGGCAACCACCTGGGCCCGATGCTCTCGTTCAAGGGCATCGACAACACCTCCTACTACCGGCTGGTGCCCGACGACCCGCGCCACTACATGGACTTCACCGGCACCGGCAACTCGCTCAACCCGGTCCATCCCAGCGTCCTGCGCTTGATCATGGACTCGCTCCGCTACTTCGTGATCGACTGCCACGTCGATGGCTTTCGCTTCGACCTCGCCTCGGCGCTGGCGCGCGAGCTCTACGACGTGGATCGCCTGTCGGCTTTCTTCGACACGATCCACCAGGACCCGGTCCTGTCCCAGGTCAAGCTGATCGCCGAGCCGTGGGACGTCGGCCCCGGCGGCTACCAGGTCGGCAACTTCCCGGTCCTGTGGTCAGAGTGGAACGGCGTCTACCGCGACAGCATGCGCGACTTCTGGCGCCGGCACGCCAGCGTCGGGGAGTTCGCCCAGCGCCTGTCGGGCTCCGCCGACCTGTACGAGTCCGACGGCCGCGACCCGTTCGCCTCGATCAACTTCATCACCGCCCACGACGGCTTCACGCTGCGCGACCTCGTCACCTACGAGCACAAGCACAACGAGGCCAACATGGAGGACAACCAGGACGGCACCGACGACAACCGCTCCTGGAACGCCGGCGTCGAAGGTGAGACCGACGACCCGGAGATCCGCGAGCTGCGCCGGCGCCAGCAGCGAAACTTCCTGACCACCCTGTTCATCTCCCAGGGCACACCGATGCTGCTCGGCGGCGACGAGCTCAACCGGACCCAGGGCGGCAACAACAACGGCTGGTGCCAGGACTCGGAGATCTCCTGGTACGACTGGTCGCAGGACGACGGAGAGGCCGAGCGCATGCGCGCGTTCACCCAGCGGCTGATCCGCCTGCGCCGCGAGCACTGCAACTTCCGGCGCGAGAGCTTTTTGAGGGGCACCGAGGTCAACGGCTCAGAGCTCCCCGACGTGTGGTGGTTCCGCGCCGACGGGCGCAAGATGACCAGCCGCGACTGGCAGCACGGCGAGGCGGTGCTGGGCATGTTCCTCAACGGCCACGCGATCCTCACCCCCGGCCCGCGCGGCGAGGAGGTCGAGGACGACTCGTTTGTCGTGCTGTTCAACGCCCACACGGAGGACCGCGCGTTCAAGCTGCCGCGCCGGCGGATGGGGGCGCGCTGGGAGCTCGAGCTGTGCACGGCCGATCCCGATGCGCAGGCGGGCAGCGCCGCCTACGGGCCGCAGGAACGGGTCAACGTGACCGCCCTGTCGATCACGGTCCTGAAGCGAGCGGCTTGAGCTACCCGCCGGGCGGTGAGGCTGAGGGCGCCCGCACCGGGTCCGGTGGGCGCGCGCTGCGCGCCACCTACCGCCTGCAGCTGACTCCGGAGTTCGGCTTTGCGGCCGCCCGCGAGCAGATCCCCTACCTGCGCGACCTGGGCATTTCGCACCTGTACCTGTCGCCGTCGCTCCAGGCGCGCGCCGGTTCCACCCACGGCTACGACGTCGTCGACCCCACCCGCATCTCCGAGGATCTCGGTGGGGAGACCGAGCTGCGGCGGCTGGCCGGCGCCGCCCACGACGCCCACCTGGGACTCGTGCTCGACGTGGTCCCCAACCACATGGCCACCGACGACGCCAACCGCTTCTGGACCGACCCGGAGCTGCGCGAGCGCTTCTTCGACATCGACCCCGCCACGGGCTTTCACCGGCGCTTCTTTGACATCGACGACCTCGCGGGCGTGCGACAGGAGGACGCTGACGTGTTCGCGCAGACGCACGCGAAGGTGCTCGAGCTGGTTCGCGACGGCGTCGTCGACGCCCTGCGGATCGACCATCCCGACGGGCTCACCAACCCTGCTGAGTACTTCCAGCGGCTGCGCGAGGCGGGCGTGGGCACGGTCTGGATCGAGAAGATCCTCGAGGCCTCCGAGAAGCTGCGCGACTGGCCGGTGGCCGGGACCGTCGGCTACGAGTTCCTCAACGACGTATGCGCGCTGTTCGTCGACCCGAGCTCCGAGTCCGCGTTCACGGCGCTGTGGCGCGAGGTCTCGGGTGATCAGCGCACCTTCGCCGAGGTGGCGGCAGAGGCCAAGCTCCAGCAGGCCCTGGGGACGTTTGACGGCGAGGTCCAGCGCCTGACCGCGCTTCAGGACGTGCCCGGGGGCGCCGGCGCGCTGGCGCGCGCGGTGGCCTCCTTCCCGGTCTACCGCACGTACGTCGTGCCCGGCGCCGATGGCAGCGGGACGGTAGCCGAGGCGGACCGCGAGGCTGTGGCCGAGAGCGGGATGCCCGCCGACATCGCCGAGCTGCTGCTGCTTGAGCGCCCCGCCCCCGCGGAGTTCGTCAGCCGCTTTCAGCAGACCACGCCGCCGGTCGTGGCCAAGGGGATCGAGGACACGGCCTTCTACCGCTACGGGCGGCTGCTGGCGCTGTGCGACGTGGGCGGCGACCCCGGACGGTTCGGGATCGACCCCAACCACTTCCACGCCGGCAACGCCGAGCGCGCGGAGCGCTTCCCGCAGGCGATGCTGACGACGATGACCCACGACACCAAGCGCTCGGCCGACGTGCGCGCGCGGATCGCGGCGCTGTCGACGATGCCCGACCAGTGGGCCGAGCGGGCGCGCCGCTGGCTCGAGCTGACCGAGCCGCTGCGCTCCGACGGCGCGCCCGACGACCTCGAGCGCTACTTCCTGCTGCAGACGCTGGTCGGCGCGTGGCCGATCGAGCGCGCGCGTATCGAGGGCTACATGGAGAAGGCGCTGCGCGAGGCCAAGCGCAACACCAACTGGCTGCAGCCGAATGCCGGCTGGGAGCAGGCCGTGATGCGCTTCTGCCGCGGGCTCTACCAGCACAAGGAGTTCCTGGCCGACCTCGAGCGGTTTGCCGCGACGGTGGCCCGGGCGGGGAACCGGATCGCTCTGGGCACGATCGCCCTGAAGCTGACCGTGCCCGGAGTGCCCGACATCTATCAGGGCGATGAGCTCCCCCTCCGGGCGCTGGTCGACCCCGACAACCGCCGACCCGTCGACTGGGAATGGCAGCGGGCGATGCTGGCGCGGCTCCGGGGCGGATCGCCGCCCGATGTGGCCACCCGCAAGCTGTGGCTGACGATGCGCCTGCTGCAGCTGCGCATCCGCCATCCCCTCGCCTTCGGGGCGTCGGGCGACTACGTGCCGCTGGCCGCCGGGCAGCGGGCCGTCGCCTTCGTGCGCGGCAGCGAGATCCTGGTGGCGGTGGCCATCCGCCCGGACGTTGCCGAGGATTGCCTGGCCGGCGCCGAAGGCCGCTGGCGAGACGTTCTGGCCGGCGGGATCCGGACGCTGCCCGCTTCGGCGCCGCTCGCCGGGCTCCTCGGCGAGCTCGGGATCGCCGTCCTCGAGCGGGTCTGACGTCCAGTCGCGTTCCCGGATCGTCGGCTAACGCCCGCGGGCTCGAATGCCGACACTCCAGTGTTATGCGATCGCGCCTGCCCGCGCTGCCGCCACGGCGGACACTGTTGATCGCAGCCGAGGCCTGCGCGCTCCTCGGGCTGCTGCTCGCGTTCGTGCTGGCCCACCGCAACAGCGCGATGATCGACTTCCGGGGCGGGCTGTGGAACGCGGGGCGAGCCATCCTGAACGGGCGCGATCCCTACCAGGCGGCCTTCCTGGCCCATCAGGTGCAGGTCATGCACGCCGGCGGCGCGGCGATCGGGACCACCGAGCAGACAGCCTTCTCGGTCCCGCTGTACCCGGCGCCCGCCAACCTCGCGGTGCTGCCGCTGAGCCTACTGCCCTTCTGGCTGGCCGGTGCCATCTACACCGTGCTGTCTGTCGGCGCCCTCCTGCTCGGGCTGCGGCTGCTCGGCGTGCGTGATGGACGCTGTCTGCTGCTGGCCCTCGGCTCGTGGCCGTTTCTCTACGGGGTCCTGCTCGGCTCGATCGGACCGTGGCTCGTGCTCGGCGTCGCGGTTGCCTGGCGCTACCGCGCGCGGGTGTGGCCTCCGGCGCTGGCCACGGCGGCGGTGGTCGTCGCCAAGCTCTTCCCGTGGCCGCTGGCGGTCTGGTTGCTGATCACGCGGCGCTTCCGGGCCCTGCTGGTCGCGGTGGTCGTCGGCGGCCTGGTCACGCTGGCCGCGTGGGCCGTGGTCGGCCTGCACACGATCCTCGCCTACCCGCGGATGCTGGCCAACGCGTCGCTGCTGCAGGAGGCCCGCTCGGCATCACCGATGGCCATCCTCACCGCCGCCGGGGTGCCCGTCGGCGTGGCCGACGCGATCGGGCTTGGACTGGCGGCCGTGCTGCTCGGCCTCGCATGGCGGCTCGTGGGCCGCCCCGACGGGGACCGGCGCGCGTTCGCGCTCGCGATCATCGCCGGGCTGGCCTCGAGCCCGATCGTGTGGACGCACTACATGGTGCTCCTGCTCGTGCCGATCGCGCTGCTTTCCCCGAGACTGTCGCCGCTGTGGTTCATTCCGCTGCTCAGCCCGGCGCTGCAGGCGCTGGCCAACGTCCTGGTTCCTGCCTCGCCCAACAGCACGCTGCCCGCGGCGGTCCTGTGGGTGCTGATCGAGCTTGTCCTGGTCGTGAAGGTGTGCCGCCCCGGTCTGCGGTTGCCAGGGTTCGGTTTCTCCGTGCCCCGGCTGGCGCCGCGCGGCGGCGCTACTCCGTAGTCCCCGCGGCTCATGCCGCGTCCCGACTCCGCCCGGTAGGGTCTGGCGCGCGTCATGCGCGTCCTGGTGATCTCCTGGGAGTACCCGCCCATCATCGAGGGCGGACTGGCTCGTCACGTGCGCAAGCTCTCCGAGCACCTGGTCGACGAGGGCGTCGAGGTGCACGTGCTCACGCGGGGCGGCGGGCGCCTGGCGGCGACCGAGGAGCGCCACGGCGTCGTCGTGCATCGCCTCCGCGAGCCCCCGTTCCCCAAGGACGTCAACGCGTTCGTGCGCTGGGTGGAGACGATGAACGAGGACATGCGCGCGCTCGGGGACGAGCTGTCGGAACGGTTCGCTTTCGACCTCGTGCACTCGCACGATTGGCTCGTGGCCGGTGCCGCCGAGCGGATCGCGAGACGGACCGGCCGTCCCTGGCTGGTCACCGTCCACGCCACCGAGTACGGCCGCCACCAGGGCTGGGTGCAGAACTACCCCCAGTCGCACATCCACGCCGCCGAACGCCACATGGTCCGCAGCGCCGACCACGTCATCACCTGCTCGCGCTACATGCGCAGCCACGTGGCCAGCGTGTTCGGGGTCCGTGCGGGCCGGATCACGGCGATGCAGAACGGCATCGATCCGCGGGACCTGGAGCCGGTGGCTCCCGACCTCCCCGAGCTGCGTGCGCGCTACGCCCGGCCGGACGAGCGGCTCGTGCTGCTGGTCGGCCGGCTCGTCTACGAGAAGGGCTTCCACCTCGCGCTCGACGCGCTCGCCCCGGTGATCCGCAAGCTCGGCGGCGTGCGCTTCGTGGTCGCGGGCACCGGCACGGCGGAGGCGGAGCTGCGCCGCCAGGCCTGGCGTCTCGGGCTGTCGCGCAAGGGCGTGTTCCTAGGCTGGGTCGGCGACGACAGGCTGCATTCGCTGTACCGGATCGCCGACCTCTGCATCGTGCCCTCGATCTACGAGCCGTTCGGGATCGTCGCGCTCGAGGCGATGGCCTCCGGGTGCCTGTGCGTGGTGGCCGACACGGGCGGCCTGCGCGAGGTCGTCCCCGGCGACGGCACCGTCGGCCTGCGCTTCCCCTCTCGCGACACCGACGCCCTGCAGGAGATCCTCGAGCGCGTCCTGACCGACGATGCCGAACGTGCCCAGCTGGTCGCGGAGGCGCGCAACCACGTGCTGCGCTTCGACTGGGCCGAGGTGGCGCGACGGACCAGCGCCGTCTACGGAGAGCTCACCGAGAGCCGGCCGGCAGGGCTTACTGCCTAGTCTAGTCATAGCGAGCGACCAGCACTTCAAGGCCGCTGAGCGCGACGGTCGTTACGGTGTGGTGATGGTCGGTGTCGCGCAGGAGAAAACCTCGGCGTGGCGCGGGTGGCGGGACGGCGGCCCGGACGGCCATCCGCACTTCGAGTACCGCCGCCAGTCGATCTTTCCGAACAACTACTACTTCTATATCCGTGACCCGGACTGGGGTCCTGCGTTCATCAAGACCGTCGCCTACGCGCCGTTCCCGCTCTGGATCTACCTCAACGGCAACGAGTGGGCCAAGCAGCAAGCCACCCAACAAGGCATCAGCTTTCGCCCTTTGGATAACGGGTTCTCCGCCTGTGAAAACCCGCAGGCGCTCGCCGCGATCTGCCAGAGCCTGTCCGCCGCTGATGTCCACGCGTTCTTCGATCGCTGGCAGGCCGCGCTGCCATCGCCGCTGACCGACGAGGACCGCCGCCGCGGGTACCGGCACGCGCTCGCGTTTCGCCAGTTGGAGATCTCCGACACCCGGATGTTCGATCGCCCGCTCGCGGGCCGTGCCTGGTTTGAGCAGACGATCCCCGACCAGCTCACGCTCGGTCGCCCCGATCAGGCTGCTGTCATCTTCGGCCGGCGCGTCAGTCGCCGGACCCCGGGCCGGTTTCACACCAAGATCTTCAACCGCGGCGTGGAGACAGCGATCCAGATCCACTTCCGCGCCTCGAAGGTCAAGCAGTACTTCAAAGAGGGCCGCGCGCTCAGAACCGAGACGACTGTCAACGACACCCGCGACTTCGGTGTCGGACGGCTCCTCACCGACGCCAACTGGAACGCGCTGATCGACATCGGCCACCAGATCAACCAGCGACTCCTCGACCACCAGCTTGACGCGTGCCAATGCGCACCAGACGCCACGCTCCTCGAGCGCGTGGTGCTGCCATCCACGACCGACGATGGCCTACCCGCCCCCGGACTCCGGTTCGGCGACCCGCGCACGATGGCGCTACTCGCCTGCCTGTGCTCATTCCAGCACCTGTTCGCCGGGCTGACGAACCGCACACTGCGCGAACTGATCGCCGGGCTGATCCCCGGCTACGGCGCGCGGCAGATGACCTACGACCTACGGCGCCTGCGCCGCAAAGGGTTCATCCAGCGGATCCCCCGCACCCAACGCTACGAGCTGACCACCGAGGGACGCCGACTGGCCGTCTTCTTCACCAAGACCTACACGCGAATCGTCAACCCATCCTTGGCCGAACTCGACCCCACACTCCCGGCCGAGATCGCCGCCCGCACCCCAATCGCCCAAGCCTGGCGCGCATACGAGCACGCCCTCGACGACAAAATCAGACAGGCCGCTATCGCGGCCTAAAGATGACTCATTCATGAACCCTTCAACCGCCAAGCGGAGCTAGTGCCGGGGCGTGGTGCCGTGCGCGGCGACCTTGATCGCCTTGCTCGTGGCCACCGCGTACCCCGCCGCGGACTTCGCCGTCACCGTGCACGAGAGCTTCTGCCCGCGCTCTGAGGATGTCAGCTTGAGCTTGGCGCCACCGTGCTTGGTGGTCACTCCCCGCAGCAGCCACTCGATGACGTAAGTGGAGGGATGCGAAGTCCAGGTGCCGGTCGTGCACCTGACCGTGTGGCCCGCCGCCACCTCGCCGGTCACGCGGGGCGCCCGGCGTAGCTTGGGGATCCGGGGCGTGGCCAGCGTGACCTTGGCCACGGGGCCCTGCTGCTCGAACTCGCCGCGCGCATCCACGCTCACCTTGGCGCCGGCGAAGGACGGGAAGGCGGGGACGGCGACGCGCGTGCCCTTGGCGACCAGCTCGACATCGGTGCCGTCGCTGCCGCGCACCACGACCAGATAGTGGGTGGCGTGGCTCGCGCGCCGCCAGCTGACGCGCAGGCTCGAGCCGTGGCGGACGACCTCGAGGTGACCGGGCTTTGCCGGACCCAGGCCGGCTGGCGGCGTGTAGGAGGCGACCGTCATCCGCTTGCGCACCGAGATGCCCTCGAGCACCTCGGCGATGATCTGGCGGCGTCCCTCCGGGCCGTCGGCGGGACGGAAGTGCACGCTCCCGTCGGCCTTGGCCGTGGTCACGATCGGGCTGTCGAACTTGCCCTTGCCCTCCAGGAACCTGACCTTCTGACCCGGTTGGGGCGTGACCGTGTAGTGCAGGACGCGCGCCATCCCGTGACCCGTGACGCGGGCCTTGACCTTCGGCGACGGGAGGATCCCGGCGGTGTGAATCGTGGTGATCGTGCTGCCGGCGTCGGGCGTCAGCAGCCAGTGTCCGGCCTGCGGGCCGGCCAGGATCACGTAGGTGGTGTCACCCGTCGGGTCCTGGAGGATCAGGTCGTTGGCGCCCTTGACGGGCTTGTCGTCGGCGGAGGTCTGCATCTGCTGGCCTCCGGGGCCGGTGATCGTCACCTGCGGCGCGGCGCCCGCCCCCTGGATCGCCCAGACCAGGCCGTGGGTGTGGGCCGGCACGGTCAGCTGATCGCTGGT
The DNA here is from genome assembly GCA_963799995.1 of uncultured Solirubrobacterales bacterium. Classification (GTDB taxonomy): domain Bacteria; phylum Actinomycetota; class Thermoleophilia; order Solirubrobacterales; family Solirubrobacteraceae; genus Palsa-465. The sequence continues at coordinate 136,854 of CAWCZI010000009.1, forward strand.
CACGCTCGCCAGCCGCGCCGGCAGGCGGCTCTGGCCGGGGACGCCTCCTCCGCTCCCGATGACCGGCTTGGGAGCAGTCGGACGATAGGGGGACAGGTCGCAGCTCGCGCCGCTGGGCCCCAGCTTGAAGTCCCCCAGGGGATGGAAGCCTCCGCCCCACACGTAGGCCCCGCCGACCGAGACGTTGAACAGGAGAAGCGAGACGCTCGCGCACCCCGAGAGCGCCTTTGAGGAGATATCGACCTGTCCGCTCAGGGCGTCATAGCCGAGCACGCCGAGCTGGGCGTTGGCGAAGGCATCGAACGTGCCCTGCGGGATCGAGAGCCACCCGTTGAGACCGGCCTGGATGCAGAGCGCGCTGCAGTCGCCAAAGTTGATGTTGCCGCCGAAGAAGGCATTGCCGTCGGAGTCGACCTCGATGAAGGCCGACGCGAGCGGCACGTTGACCACTGATGCCTGCCCGCTGATGCGGACGTCCCAGCCGCCCGGTGGGATCTCGAGGATGAACTGGCCCTTGATGCCGACCGCGTTGACGCCGTCGATCTGCGGCCCGACGCTGAGGCCGATCGTGCCCTCGAACTCGAGCGGGTTGACCTGCACGGCGAACCCGATCTCCTGCAGGAACACGAACGAGCTCAGCGCCACGTTGAGGTTGTTCACCGAAGCCGAGAAGTACTTGAAGCCTCCGTGCTGGAACCCGGCGCTGGCCGAGATGTCGTAGAACAGGGGCGGCGGCAGCTCCGCCTCCGCCGTGCCGCTCCAGGTGTCGGTGCTGGCGCTGTAGTCGATCGACAGCTGTTTGACCTCCACCGGACCCAGAAACAGGTCGCTGACTCCGATGTGAAGGGTGTCGAGCTCGAGGCCGTGGGCGAGGTCGGCCTTCAGCGTCACCGAACCGTCGATCACATCGAACGGGGCGGGCAGATCCGTCCCGAGGTGAAGCTCGACCACGCCGCCGCTCAGCGCGTTGAAGTCGACCTGGCCGAGGATCGCAAATCCCTTGAGGTCGGCGAACGCTCCCGCCGTCAGCGGTCCCATCGACGCCCCGCTGGTCCGCGGCACCGACCAGTCAAGGGAACCTCGGTAGAGCGGGATCCCGCTCAGGGTCACGGCCACCGAGCCGCGGCCGCCCTGACTGCACTGGCTGCGGATCGTGCCTGCCGTCGGGTCGAACACCAGCGAGGTGCAGGGGCTCGGCACGATCGAGATGCCGTCGGCGTCGATCGACCCGGCCGCCAGGAGCAGCGTGCCCTGCTTGCTGAAGCAGGCCCTGACCTCGAGGATCCCGATCGTCTTGACCTCGGCGGGGCACCCGCCGCCCCCGCCGCCGGTGCCACCGCCGCCCCCACCGGTACCGCCGCCTCCTCCACCGCCGCCTCCGCCCCCGCCTCCTCCGCCTCCACCGCCGCCGCCTCCACCGCCGCCGCCAGTCCCGGTGCAGCCTCCACCTGTCCCCTGGCCGGATTGGGTGTCAAGGAACCGTGCGGCCAGGAACGCCTGGTGCTGGGAGTCGGCGCCCGCATTGCCCACACCGACGATCTCTCCGTCGGACTGCACGTACAGCGAGCTGAAGCCGGAATCGCTGGTGCACTGCAAGAGCTCGGCGCCGGGCGTCGGACTGCTCGGCGCAAAGCTCGTGTCCAGGGTGCCCGTGGCCGACAGGCGCGCCACCAGCGGCAGGTTCGCCGGCTGGCCCGACAGCGTGTCGGCGGCCTGGCCGGTGATGGCCAGCCCGCCGGTCGGTGTCACGGCGATGCCGGCGGCGACGGCATTGCCGCCGCTGCCGAGCGCTTGGATCGTCGTGCCCCCGCTGCCGAAGCTCGCGTCGAGCTTTCCGGCGGCGGTGAAGCCTGCCAGCAGCAGGTCGGTCCCGCTGCTCTGCACGACACTTCCGCTGACGACGACCCTCCCCCCGGATTCGACGACGACGCCGTCGGCGATCGCGTCCGAGCTGCCCACCGGCTGCGTGACGGTCCCGTTGGTGCCGAAGCCCGAGACGCGTGTCCCGGTCGCCGTCAGCTCCGCCAGCGCCAGGTCCCTGACGCCGTTGTTCTCGGTGGAGCCCGCCAGCACGACATCGGACCCGTCCAGCGCGACGGCGCTGGCAACCGTACCGCTGCCGTCGCCGAGCGAGATCAGCGTCGCGCTGCCGTTGGGGGCGCCCGTGGACGCGTTGACCGCCAGCGAGAACATCTCGTTGCTACCGCCCTCTCCCGCCTGGCCGGCGACGATCACGTTCGATCCGTCGAGCACGATCGCGTTGGCCTGGGCGTTGCCGTCGCTGCCGACAGCGATCAGCGCGGTTCCGGCCGGGCCGCTTCCGGAGTGAAAGCTCGTGACGGGCTGGCCGGTTGGGGAATAGAGCGCCAGCAGCACATCGGTCTGGCCGGCGGCGGTGTCGGCGGATCCCGCCACCAGCACATCGCCGCTGCCCTGCACCGCGACCGCGTCGGCCTGCGAGGTGGTTGCGCCCGGGTTGGCCAGCACGATCCCGCCCGAGCCGAATCCGGTGTCGAGCGCGCCGGCCGACGTGTAGCGGTCGAGCGCCAGCTCCAGCGCGCCTCCCTGCACCGCTGAGCCGGCCGCCACCAGGCCGCCGTCCGGCGTGGCCGCGGTCGCCGCCGCGGTCGCGTCGTCGCCGCCGCCGATGCTGGTCAGCGCCACGCCGCCGATGCCGAAGCTCGGATCCAGGGCGCCGGGAGCGGCCTCCGCGGGGGCACATACAGCCAGCACGTACACCAGCACCACCGCCAGCAACACGGCCGGGGACCGCCGTCGACCGCGAGCGGGCCGGCGGATGATCTCCAGGGCCCCCATGATCCGATCTAGCGGAGCACGAGCTTCTTGGCCAGGATCAAGGTTGGCGCCTTGACCACACCCACCTTCTGCGCCACCACGAGCTCGACGATGAGCTTGCGCCGGCCCTTGCGAAGCGACAGCTTGGCGCGCTTGCTCAGCGTGAGCTTGAGCTTCGCCTTGCTTCCGCCCTTGAGCGACAGGGTCTTCGTGGCCAGCACCGTGGCCCCCTTGGATTTGCGGGATATCTGCGCGTTCTTGTGAGCGCCCGACTGCAGCTGGGCGATCAGCCCGCACTTGGCCGAGGACGGCCCCGCGCAGCTCACGGGAACGCGAACCGAGCTCCCCGACACGCTCGGGGTGCCGGTCTGGCCCGAGCTGAGCAGCGGCTGCGCGTACAGCGTGTAGTCCCCGCTCGGCGTGGAGCTGTTGGGCGAGTTGGTCCCGATCCGGGCCTCGAGCTCCCAGCCGACCCCGGCCGTGTTCTCCGATACCGGACCCAGGTGCGCGATTATCTGGGCGACCGCCTGCGGGGACAGGGTGGCGATCGACGTCGGCTGCGCCGACAGGATGATCTTGGGCCCGAGCAGGCCGCCGTTTCCGATCCTTCGATAGACCAGGCACTGGGTGTCGGGCCCGTTGTCGCTCGCGCCGGTGGCGGAACCGGGGCAGCCGTCATCGCCGGCCCCGGCCAGCCAGGCGACGGCCAGGTCACCGGCCGCATCCTCGGACACGGGCGGGATCGACTCCCAGTCGGACGGGTACCAGACGTGGAAGGCGGTGCCGAGCGACGCGACGGTCTTCAACGAGCTCCCGCGGAACTGGTAGAGCTCCAGCGGATCGCGAACGTTCGGGTTGCCGCCGACAAGGTCGCTGCCCTGCTGCTTGGCCTCGACGTCGAGGACGTAGGTCGGCTCTCCGGATGCGTTTGTGGCAGCGGCCGCACCGCTGATCCCGAGCGACACCAGCGGACCGAACGTGCCCCCGCCGGCGGGAAGGACCCTCATCCCGATCGGGAACGCCCCGCTGTAGGCGTGCGGCGCCGTGAAGTCGTAGTCCAGGACGGCGGTCGCCCCGTCGGGGAGCTCGGTCAGGTCGAACGGCGCCTCACCGGGCTGGACCTCCTGGTTGGGGAACACGAACGGGGACGAGTCGGTGTTGACGCTTTGCAGCGATTCGAACTGATAGACGATGCGGAACGGCGGCTGGCCGTTGGTGTAGCCATCGGTCACCTGGGTGTCGTAGCCCTGGTCGTCGCCCAGGACCTCGACGCCCGAGCCGTCGGAGGACAGGATCTCGTCGCCGGGTGTCTCACCAGTCGAGACCGCCGTGTCCCCGGTCGCGACCCCGGTGGTCGAGCCCGGAGTGAAGATCTCGGTTTCACCGTACGGGGGGGTGTCACTGGGGTTGAACGCGGGGGGGCCGGGTCCCAGCCCGCTGATCGAGACCGCCAGATCAGCGGCGCCGTTGCCATCCGGGAGGTACTTGATCGCGTTGATCACCGCGTCGGTCTGGGTATCGGTGGTCACGTCGGTGGCCAGCACGCTGCGATCCCCGCACGCGTTCGCGCCCGCCGGGATCGTGCACAGATCCAGCTGAGACGCCGGTGTCTGATTGGGAGTCTGGATCACGTAGGCGATGTGGGCCGTCCCCTGAGGATCGACGAACAGCGCCGTCAGGTCGCCGGGGGCGTCGCCTCCGTCCGTGGCGTAGTCGAGCGCGGGGATCTGCCCGACCTGCACCGCTCCGGGCGTCGCGGCGGCCACCGCGACGTGCGCGAACGCAACCGCCAGCATGCAGAGCCCCCCAACGATCGCCCGCATGCCCCGCCCACGATGAACCTCCCCCATGGTCTGCGATTGTGTCTTCTTGTGGGCGAGCACGTGGTTAGGACCACGTTAGGCACGGGCCGCATAACCGGCAAGCAGACAGACCGAGGGCCCGGCGCATCGGCGCCGGGCCCTCTCACTACCACTACGTGCTGATGCGGCTTACATCATCCCCGACATGTCGGGCATGCCACCGCCGCCACCGCCACCCTCGTTCTTCTCGGGCACCTCGGCGACGATCGCCTCGGTGGTGAGGATGTTCTTGGCGATCGACGCGGCGTTCTGGAGCGCCGAGCGCGTGACCATGGCCGGGTCGATGATGCCCGCCGCGATCAGGTCGACGATCTCGCCCGTGGCCGCGTTGAGGCCCTGACCCTTCTTGGCCTTGCGGACGTCGTTGACGACGACCGAGCCCTCGAGGCCGGCGTTCTCGGCGATCTGACGGAGCGGCTCCTCCAGCGCGCGGAAAACGATCCGGGCGCCGGTCCGCTCGTCGGGCTCGTCGAGCGCGTCGAGGTTGAGCGCCTTCTGGGCGACCAACAGCGCCACGCCGCCGCCCGGCACGATGCCCTCCTCGAGAGCAGCGCGGGTGGCCTGCAGCGCGTCCTCGACGCGGTGCTTCTTCTCCTTCATCTCGGTCTCGGTGGCCGCGCCGACCTTGACCACGGCAACGCCGCCCGACAGCTTGGCGAGACGCTCCTGGAGCTTCTCGCGGTCGAAGTCGGAATCGGTGTTCTCGATCTCGGACTTGATCTGGTTGATCCGGCCCTTGATCGCATCGCTTTCACCGTTGCCGTCCACGATCGTCGTGGTGTCCTTGGTGACCACCACGCGACGGGCACGGCCCAGTTGCGAGAGCTGGGTGTTCTCGAGCTTGAGACCCATCTCCTCGGTGATGACCTCGCCACCTGAGAGGATCGAGATGTCCTCGAGCATGCGCTTGCGGCGATCTCCGAAGCCCGGCGCCTTGACGGCCACGCCGGTGAAGGTGCCGCGCAGCTTGTTGACGACCAGCGTCGCCAGCGACTCACCCTCGACGTCCTCGGCGATGATCAGCAGCGGACGACCCGACTGGATGACCTGCTCGAGCACCGGCAGCACGTCGCGGACGGAGCCGATCTTCGAGTTGGCGATCAGGATGTAGGGATCCTCGAGGACCGCCTCCATGCGCTCCTGGTCGGTGACCATGTAAGGACTGATGTAGCCCTTGTCGAACTGCATGCCCTCGGTGAACTCGAGGTCCATGCCGAACGTCTGGCCCTCCTCGACGTTGACAACGCCGTCCTTGCCGACCTTGTCGATCGCGTCGGCGATCACGTCGCCGATCTCCTCGTCGCCCGCGGAGATGGTTGCGACACGCGCAATCTGATCCTTACCGGAGATCTCCTTGGACTGCATCTCGATGTTCTTGACGACATCGTCGACGGCGCGCTCGATGCCGCGCTTGAGCGCCAGCGGGTTGGCCCCGGCGGCGACGTTCTTCAGACCCTGGCGAACGATCGCCTGGGCGAGGACGGTCGCCGTGGTGGTGCCGTCACCGGCCACGTCGTTGGTCGCCGTGGCGACCTCCCGGACGAGCTGGGCGCCCTGGTTCTGAAAGACGTCCTCGACCTCGATCTCGCGAGCGATGGTGACACCGTCGTTCGTGATCGTCGGGGCCCCGAACTTCTTGTCGAGGACCACGTAACGGCCACGGGGGCCGAGAGTTACCTTGACGGCGTTGGCTACCGCGTCGACGCCCTGTTCGAGCGCCTTGCGGGCATCCACGTCGTACTTGAGTTCCTTATGTGCCATGTGTTATCTGGTTCTCCCTGGGGGTTCTACTGGACCTTTGCCAGCACGTCGGACTCGCGGAGGACGAGCAGCTCTTCGCCGTCGACCTTGATCTCGGTCCCGCCGTACTTGCTGTAGAGGACCTCGTCGCCCTCGGCTACGTCGAGCGGAGTGCGCTTGCCGGTGTCCTCGTTGACCTTGCCGTCACCGACGGCGAGGACCTTGCCCTTCTGGGGCTTCTCCTTGGCGGTATCGGGCAGGACGATCCCACTCGCAGTGGTCTCCTCCTCCTCGATGGCCCGTACGATCAGGCGATCGCCGAGGGGCTTGAGCTTCATTGTGGTCAGACCTCCGGTTGAAGTTTTCGAAACAGCGCTTGGCACTCGTGGACGCAGAGTGCCAACGCCGCCTCGACTATAGCCACGTTCCCGAACCTCTTCAAGACCATCTTGGCACTCTCGTGTGAAGAGTGCCAGGCCGGGGCCCGGCGGCGACGCTAAAGCCGGCGGGCGCTGCGGTCGATTACCTCTTCGGACCTTCATGGCGACGACGAGCTCCAAATGGACCGCGACACCGGGACTGCGCTCGCCCCTGGTCATCGCCGGCACGGTGACCGCTGCGGCCGTCGTCGCCGTAACCCGGCAATCGGCCGCGGCCGCCGTGCTGAGCGGCCTGCTCGTCCTGCTGCTGGTCCCCTGTGCGGTCGTCGACCTCGAGCATCGCATCATCCCCAACCGGCTGACCGGATACGGCTCGCTGGCGGCGCTCGTCCTCGGCCTCACGCTGAACCCGGCCGGGGAGCCCCAACGCCTGCTGTGGGCGGCCATCGCAGGCGGCTTCCTGCTCGCGGCCGCACTCGCCAACCCTGCCGGGATGGGTATGGGGGACGTCAAGCTGCTCGGCATGATGGGACTGTTCCTCGGCCGCCCGGTGATCGTCGCCCTGCTGCTGGCCCTGGTTGGCACTGTTGTCACCGCGGGGGTCCTCGCCGCCCGACGCGGAGTCCGTGCCACGCGCAAGACCGGGCTTCCGTTCGGCCCCTATCTCGCCGCCGGCGGCATCGTCGCCGCGTTCGTGGGCGAGCGGCTGATCCACGCCTACCTGAACATGCACGGCTGACCATGCCCGCCGACGACCGCCGTTTCGCCGGCCTGCCGAGAACGACGTTCCCCGGCGGCCTCGTCCTGATCGAAGCGACAACGCATCGCTCCCGCCGCAGAGGACTGGCGCGCCTGGATAGCCTGGCCGCCGACCACGCGCTCCACATCCCGGGGACGCCCTCCGTCCACACCTTCGGCATGCGCTTCGAGCTCGACCTGATCTGGCTGGGCCGCGACGGCTCGGTCGTGCGCGTCGACCGCACGGTGCCGCGATGGCGGCTGCGTTCGTGCCGGCGTGCGCGCGCCGTGATCGAGACGGTGGCCGGCCAGGCCGACGCGTTTCTCGCCGCCGGCGCTCCCGCCGCATCGCGCTGAACGGCCGCCGCGCCGGGCTGACCCCGCCGCCTCGACGCGCCTACCCGTGGTGCTTGCCGTGCCTGGGCTTCTTGTGCCGGGGCTTCTTGTGCTTGGGCTTGGCGCATACGAGCTTGCCCCGGACCGCGCGTGGCTTCAGACACGTTGCCTTGAGCGCCTTGAGCTTGACGGTGCCGATCGGCCCCGGCTGGTTGACGGCGTCGAGCGCCGCCACCATCACCTTGCCGGCGTCAAAACCGGGGACTGACCGGACCGTCACCGTGTGTGCGCCGGCGTCGCGCAGGAACACCAGAGAGCGGCCGTCGTGCAGGATCGCCCGCACCACGTAGCGCGCCGCCCCCGCCACCCGGTCCCAGGAGATCGTGATCCTCGTGCCGTGGCGGCGGACCTTCACGTTCTGGGGCCGGGTCAGCTTGACGGGTCCCGGTGCCGTGTAGGTCGCTACCGTGACCGGCCGGCCGACGTTGAAGCCCCGCTGGGTGATCTGCGCGACGATCTTCCGGCGCCCTCCGGGTCCGTACTCGGGCTGGAACCGGATGCGTCCCTGCTCGCGCCGGACGGTGGCGATGACCCGTCGGACGTTCCCCGCTCCCGTCTCGACAAACGCGATCGAGCGGCCCTGAAGCGGCGTGCTGCGGTAGACCAGGGACCGTGTGGGTCCCCGGCTGGCGGTCACGTGTGCGTGCACGTGGACCGGCGGCAGTTGCTGCGCCGTCAGCAGCCCGGTGATCTTGGGCGAGCCCGGCGCGGGTTGGATCGTCCAGCGCCCGGCCGCCGGATGGTTCAGGCGAATGACCGCGTAGTCGCCCGCCGCCGCCAGGCCGATGTCGGCCGCCGGAGTCACGGTGAGCGAGCCTGGCTTGCCCGCGGCCAGAGCCGGAATGACGACCCGCTCGCCATGCGGGCCGTCCAGAGTGGCGCTCGGAACCCCGGAGCCGGTGCGCAGCTCGATCTCCTCACCGGAGGAGCGGCGCGGGACCTGGAGGGCGATCGATGCCCCCGCCACCCCTGCCCTGGAGGCGAACCCCTCCGGCTTGAGATCGTCGAAGCTGCAGGTCACGGTCCAGCCACCCGACAGGCCGCCATGCCACTTGTATTCGACGTATCCGAGCAGGGGCAGGCAGGCCTCCGTTCCCACGCTCGAGATCGCGAACGACGGGCCGGGGACCTTGATGCCGAACACGTAGGCGTCGCCACTGGCGCCGGCGTAGAACGGAAACGGCTTGTGGAAGCCGACATCGCCCTCGAACCCGGCGAAGATACCGAACGAGCTCGTGCTGCCGATCCCCAGCGAGCCGTTCAGTGCGACATTGCCGTCGGTCGCGAAGCTGACCCCGGCCGTGGCCACCGGGAAGCCCACGATCTTGCCCGTGCCGGTGATGGCGAACACCCCGGGCTCGTGGCAGCTCGACTCAGGAAACGTGTAGGTGGCCTCGCCGTCGACGCTGAACAGCGACTTGCCGAGGATGACCGGTCCCACGGCGACCGTGACCCCGCCCCCGATCTGGGTCGGGCCGTCGTTCATCGTGGCCGGCATCGCGCAGACGTTGCCGCGCCGGGCCGCGACCAGGATGTTGACCTTCTGCAGGAAGACATCGGGGAACAGCGGGACATCGTTGCCGAACTCGATGTCGAGTTTCCCGTACACGAATCGCCCCTGCTGGAACTCGAAGGCCATGTCGAAGCCGTTGCCGATCACCGGCAGCTGGAGGCCGATATCGCCGTCGAACACCTCAGGATCCGAGTCGTAGCTGAGGGTGAACGGGTGGAGCTCGGCGATGCCCAGCGACACGGTCGGGATGCTGATCGTGACCGAGCCGGGACTCAGCGACAGGCCACCCGGGATCGAATTGGCGGTGGTCAGTGGCAGGTCATCGGTCGGTGCGGAGCCGATGAAACCCCCGATCGGTGACGGCATCGTCACGTTGACGGGCAGTGACGCCATCCCCTGCGGCTCCAGATCGGGCGTCACCTGGCCGCTGATGGCGAACCCGAGCACCTTCGAGCCGATCGCGGACGGGTCGAATGACACGGGCAATCCGTGCCCGTTCTGGCTCACATCCGTCAGATCTCCGCCCCCGGCGCCGGGGAGCAGCCAGTCCAGCGACTGCTTGCCGAGGACGATGTTCGACGCCTGGATTACGGTCGGGGAGCCCGCGCTGCTGATCGTCTTGTTCACCGTGTCGATGACGAGCTGCCCCGCCACCGCCGCCCGGGCTTCGTGCCGGGCGTGACTGGAGGCACCCGCGGGGGCGATCAACAGTCCGTTCATCTCGACCTGGCCGGCCGTCGTGTAGGTCCCGCCGGGACCGGCGGTGAAGCAGCCACTGGTGGCGATCAGCTGCGCCGCTCCGACGGTCAGGTGGGTCGGGCAGTTGCCCGTGCCCTGGAACCCTCCGCACGGGGCGGCGCCGAACGACTCGGCGTAGATCGTGTTCGGGCTCGCCGAGGCGACCGAGTTGAAGGTGATGAAGCCGCTGCCGGTCGACCCGGCGCCCGCGGCGGCACACCCCGCGACCTGCGCCGAGGCGTTGCCGCTGTTGGCCTCCACGCCGGTGAGGTCGAGCGGCACCTCGGTCCAGTTGACCCCGTCGGGCGACGTGAACACCCGCTGCTGGCGGTTGGTGGTGCTCCCGAACTCAGGGTCCTGGGTGACGGCGAACAGATTGCCCGTCGGATCCTCCGAGAAGCCCTCGACGAACGTGTTGTCGGCGAGCTTGACCGGCGCCCCGAACGTCCCGTTGACCAGTGCGCGTACGTCAGCGCTGCCGTCGGGCGCGTTGTAGAGCAGGTACACCCCCCGCGATCCACCGGCGATCCACGCTCCCTGGGCGCCGCCTTCGCCCGGGAGACTCTGAACAGGTCCCCAGCTTCCCGTCGAGGCGTCGTTGACGTTGCCCTGGCCGGTGCCCACCCGGTAATAGACGGCCCCGGACGGTGAGTCCACGCACTCGGCGACCGGCGTGGTCGAGTTCAGCAGAGCGATCGAATCCGGGTCGGGATACCCGCAGGTGGTGAACAGCTGTGTGTCCTGGCTCGTCGTCGAGGGCTGGCCTGAGTCGACCGGAGGACCGGCATTGACCGGGAAGTTCTCGTAGTACCCGTCGCCGTCCATCCACGAGGCGCCGAAGCCGCCCGGTCCGAACGCTGGGCGCTGGTCGGTATCGAAGCGATCGGCGTCGGACCCGCCCTGGGTGGTGAATCCGCCGCCGACGACGCCGCCTGCGCCGTTGGGCCCCGAGCTGAAGGTCTGGCCGCCGTCCATCGAGACCCAGGCATTGACGGCCGTGTCGGTGCCGCCGGCGCCGGTGTCGAGCAGGACAACCTCTTCCGCTGAGGGGCCGAGCAGCACTCGCGCGTTGCCCTCGTCGGTGGTCGGGAAGCTCTGGGCGTCGGCGCAGGCCGTGCCCCCCGCGGGGATCTGGCAGTACTCGAGGTTGCCGGCGGCGGATCCCGTGCCGTCCCACACGATGTGGGCCGTACCGGCTGAGTCCACCGCCACGTCGGGATTCGAGCCGCTGGTCGAGAGGGTGATCGGCGCCCCGGCCAGCGCGGACGCCGTCGTACCCCAGAGGGCTACCACGACGATGGCGGCCACCAGCAGCCCAAGCCTCCTCAGCGCCCCGTTTCGCCCCCGCATCGGCATATTCTTATCCGACGCGGCAGTCGCGTGGGAAAAGCTCTTGGGGGCGCTGGACCGCGACCGCTAGTGGGCGACCACTAGTTCCGCGCGCCGCCGAGACCGTGGATCCGGTCTCGGAGCTGCTCGGGCTGGTTCTCGATGATCTGCGAGAAGCGGACCACCGTGACCGTGTCGTCCATCGACACCTTGCGCCCGTAGATCTGCTCGAGGAAGTGGATCATCTCGTCGACGCGCCGGAACTCGGGGTTGTCGTGCTCGATCTCGCGGGGCGAAAGGTCGCGTACGCGCTTGACCTCAACCTGGTCGATCACGGCTTGGAAGATCCGCTCGCGGGGCGAGTGCTGGTACCCGATCGTGACCAGCACGCATTCGTTCTTGTGGTACTTGTGGGACTTGTCGCCCAGCCGGATCGTCGCCGTCTTGCGACCGCGACGAAGCTGATCGGCGAACACCGACGAGTAGAAGTTCAGGACTCTCATGACCGGCCGGGGCGGAGCCTACCGGTCCGGTGCGGTTCGCGACATCGCGCGCTGGATCATCTCGCGCTCACCCGGGTAGGTCAGCTCGCGAGCGGCCTGCTCCAGTGGCATCCAGCGGGCCTCCTCGATCTCGTGGTCGTGGTCGGCCGGATCACCGCCGCGGTAGCGGAACAGGTAGAAGCGGACCCCCTTCTCGATCCTTCGCCCGCGGCGCTCGTATCGGTAGCGGACCTCTCCGAGCTCATCGATCAGCTCGCCGTCGACCCCCGCCTCCTCGGCCACCTCCCGCGTCGCCGCCTGCTCGGGAGTCTCGTTGCCGTCCAGGTGGCCCTTGGGCAGGGCGAGCACACGGCGGCCGTCGGACGATCGCTTGACGGGCACGATCACGATGACGCGGTCACCGTCCACCACCACCCCTCCGGCCGAGAACTCGTCGACTCGGTCGCGCCCGCTAGTAGACATAGTTCTCGAGCGCCCCCGGGTCGTGAACGGTCAGCTTTCCTCGGCCCTGGGTGATGATTCCCGCCCGTTCCAGGACGGCCAGGAACCGGCTCGCCGACTCGCGCGAGGAGCCCGCGAGCTGCGCCAGGTCGGTCTGCGTCGCGGTGATCAGGATGTCCCCGTCTCCGGCCCCGTCGGACCGTGCGGCGGCCACCAGCTCCCTGAGCACGGACGCCACCCTGCTCTGGACGGTCTGGAACGACTGGCGCGTCAGCCGCTCGTTGGTCTCGCGCAGCCGACGCCCCAGCGCTGCCAGCAGCTTGACGGCGATGTCGGGGTGCTCGCGCAGCAGCCGGCGCATGTCGCTGCCGAGGATCGCCACCGCTTCGGTTCTCTCCAGCGACTCCACGGTCGCCGAGCGGCGCTCGTCGTCGAAGATCGCCAGCTCGCCGAAGATGTCGCCGGGACCGAACGTGGCCAGGGTGATCGAGCGGCCGTCGGGGTGCTCGCGGACCGCCCGGACGCGGCCCGTGCGCACGACGTAGCAGGTGTCGCTCTCGTCGCCCTCGTGGAACACCGCCTGCCCCGTCTCGAAGCGGCGCGGCACGGTCACGTCGGCCACGCGCGCCAGCTCGTCGTCGGTCAGCGCGGAGAAGACCGGTACCCGGTGCAGCAGCGCGACCGTCTCCTCACTCGTGGCTGCCATGGTGCAGGGATACCACACCCCCAGCCGCCGCAACCGCCCCGCGGCGACCGAGCTGGCTCAGCCCGGGTAACCGGTACTGGGCTCAGACCAGGTCGAGTGCCTGCTCGCGCCGGTGACGCCGGACCGCGGCTCCCAGCCACAGGCCGATCGCCCCGAGCAATGCCAGCGGCACGAGCACGGCGAGCGCGATCAGCGCTACCCCGGCGGCCACCACCAGCACGCGCCCGGCGTCGTGGACGGCCCGCCGCAGTGTGAATCCAGTGGCCCCGGCCTTCCGGTGCCCGGGCGCCATCGACGCGTTGAGCGTTACCGAGATCTGGGTGTTGTCCACCTTGTGTTGCAGGCCATCCAGCGTCGCCAGGTCTGAAGCGATCGAGGCCTCGGCGTCGCGGATCTGCACCTTCAGACTGTCGATCGCGGTCGTGGTGGTGGCCGCCGCGAGCTGGCGTAGCAGCGAGGTCCGCAGCGCCCGGGCGTCGGCCAGGCGCCGGCCGGCGCCCCCGAGCTGGCCGGTCACGTCCTGGCTCGAGTCCGTCCGGGAGACGACCGCCGCACCGTGCAGCCGGGAGAGCGCGGACATCGTCGTCTGCAGGTTGGCGCTCGGAACGCTGAGCTGGAACTGGGCGTAGCCGGCGGCGCCCCCGGTGGCGGTCACGGTCGAGTTCTGCACGTATCCCTTCTCGGCCGCGACCACGTCGAACACTTCCTGGGCCACGTTGTCGACCTGGTCGGGACGGGTTGACAGGCTGAGCTGGGCGGACTGGATGATCGGGCGCCCGTTGTTGTTCGGGGCGGCGGGAATCGAGGCCCCGGCGCCCGTGGCACCGGCGGAGGACGGCGCGAACGCAGACCCGGACGAGGACGCAGCGGACGACGACGCAGCGGATCGGGACGAGGCGGACGAGGCGGATTTCTGCCCGCTGGCAAGCGAGTGCGTCGCGCCAGGTTGCAGCGCGAGCCGGCTGCCGGCCGCCGGCAGCGGCGAGCCCGCTGCCGCAGAGGAGCTCGTCGAGGCGCTGAGATCGGTGGCCAGCTGCGGCCCCGACGAGCCTCCGGCGACCACCACGACCACGGCGACCACCGCCGCCACCCCGGCCATCGCGCCCGGTGCCCACAGCCACCGCCGCAAACGCCGCGGAGATCCGGCGCCGGCCCGATCGCGCTCGCGGCCCGGCTCCGAGAAGCGCCCGGCCACCCGCGCATCCAGGGCCTCTGAGAACTGCCGGCCCGGCACCGGCCGTTGCCCAGCCAGGATCAGTGTCAGCTCGGCCAGGTCGGCATCCTCGGGCTCGACGGCGTCGCCTGCCAGCGTCGCGTCGATCACCGCGAGCGCGCGGCCGACTTCGGGATCCATCGAATCATCTTCAGGACGACGCATCGCAAGCCCTTCTCAGCTTTTCCATCGTTCGGTGCAGGAGGGTGCCGGCGGCGGTCTCTGAGATCCCGAGGATGCGGGCGATCTCGCCGTTTCGCAGTCCGGCATGGAACTTCAACGCGATCAGCTCGCGCTCCCGGGCGGGCAGACGCGCCACGGCGTCCTTGACGGCGGTCCGCCGCAGCGCCACCTCGACGCCATCGTCGACCTCCGTGGCCACGTCCTCGGGATCGGTGACCAGCGTCGCCAGGCGACGGCGACGGCGCAGCTCGTCGAGCGCCGCATTGCGGGCGATCCCGAACAGCCACGGACGCTCGTCGCCGCGCCGGCGATCGAACGTCATTCGCCGGCGGTAGGCACGCTCGAACGCCACCGCGGTCACGTCCTCGGCGGCCGACCGGTCACCCAGCAGCGTGCTCACGTACGCGAAGATGTCGTCGCGGCTGGAGCGGTAGAGCGCCTCGAACCGCTCCCAGGAGGACTGGGCGCCGGCCGTGCCTGAAAGGGTCTCGGTGTCCATCAACACCCTCACTACGCGGCGCGAGCCAATCCGTCACGGGGTCGATATGGTGATCCTTGTGCGCGCCGCGCTGTTCAGAACGGTACTCGCGCTGGGGCTTCTGGTGCCGGCGGGTGCGGGCGTGGCGTCGGCCGCGAGCAGCAACCCCACCCCTACCCAGATTCGCCGGGCGATCAGCCGCGCCGAGGCCTCGCGCAGCCTGTGGGCGACGGTCAACATCTGCGACACGCGAAAGCATCCGAAGATCATCGGGGTGCGCGGCCAGATGCCGGGGCTCGGGTTCCCCTCGTGGATGTCGATGAAGGTCCAGGTCAACTACTGGTCAAAGCAGAAGCACAGATTCCTGCCGTCGCCCGGCGCGAGCGAGCTGGTCCGGCTCGGGCGCTCATCGACGCTGTTGCAGCAGGGCGGCGCGACGATGCAGTTTCAGACCTACCGCGGATATCTGAACGCGACCATCCAGTTCATCTGGAACCGCTCGGGGCGGCTGCTGGGTGAGACCAGCCGCCGGACCACCGGTGGACATCCCCAGGCCGACTTCGGCGATCCCAAGCACTACAGCGCCAAGCAGTGCAAGATCCGCTAGGCCGGCCCCGCCAAACCCGCGAATAACCGCGGGTCGTTGCTGATCATGCCGGTCACGCCCAGCGCCTCGAGCTCCAGCATCAGCCCGAGCTCGTCCACGGTCCACACGTAGAGCTCGCCCCCGGCCTCGCCGACCGCCCGGACCAGTGCGGGGGTGATCAACCTCCAGTGCACCATCAGCGCGTCGCAATACCCGGCGGCGAGCACCCGCGCGGCGCGTGCCGGGAACAGCCGGCGCGCCAGCGCCACCACTCCGTAGGCGGGGAGCCGCATGGCCGGTGAGCGGAACGGATCCCTGCGCACCCGTGGCACCGACCAGCCGAGTGCTACCCCCGGCTCAGCGGCCCGGATCGTGACCAGGCTGCTCGGATACTGGCTCGAGATCAGTGCGCGCCCGAGCAGGTCGGCCGCCCGCAGCGCTTCGAGCACCCGCAGCTCGTAGCCGGGCAGCTTCAGATCGACGTTCAGCTCAACGCCGTCGAAGCTGGGCTCGCAGAGGTGGGCCAGCGCCTGTTCCAGCGTGTGCGGAGCTCGCACGGCCAGGTCCTCGTAGTCATGGGCCAGCACCAGCCGGCCGTCTCCGGGAACCTCCAAAACGTCGAACTCGATCATGTCGACGCCTGCCAGCACAGCCGCGTCGAAGCTCGCGCGCGTGTTCCCCGGCACGATCAGGTCGGCGCCCTTGTGGCCGACCCGCTTGACGGCGGCCGGCAGTCGCCCTCGCGGACGCGCTAGCGCTGACATCCCGGACACCAGAACGTCGTGCGGTTGTCGTCGCCCTGACCGCGGGCCAGGATCCGCGTTGCGCACCGCGGACACGGACGCCCGTTGCGCCGGAAGACGCGGGGCTCCTCACGCATCCGACCGTGCTCGGCCGAGTACATCATCCGCGGCCGCATACCGCCGATGATCGCGACTGCCTCGGCGTCGGCGACGTCGCTCACCTTTCGCCACGGATCGATCCCCGCCTCCCAGCACCCCTCGGACTTCCAGATGTTGCCGATGCCCGCCACGTTTCGCTGATCGAGCAGCGCGTCGCCGATCCCCCGCGTGTGGTCGTCGGCGCGCAGGCGCGCCAGGAATCGCGCCTCGTCGAAGGGCTCGGCCAGGACATCGGGGCCCAGGCCGGCCAGCCGCTGGTCAAATCGCGCGCGGCTCTCCGTCAGCAGCTCCAGCACCGGTCCGTTGAACTGCACCACCTGGTGCCCGTTGCGTTCCAGCACCAGCCAGGCCAGCCGCGGCGAGCGGCCCCATCTCCGGCCGGGCGGGTACACGCCCCAGGTGCCGGTCATCCGCAGGTGGGAGTGGATCGTGAGCTCGCCCTCGAAACGCAGAAAAAGGTGCTTGCCGTGCGTGCGGATCTCGGTCACGACCCGTTCCTGCAGCCGCTCCGGCCACCGATCCATGGCGTGGCGGGGGTGCGGCGTGCGGATCTTCTCGGGCACATGGCCTTCGAGCACCGGGCGCATCCGCCGGGCGGCGTACGCGATCGTGTCTCCTTCGGGCATGGCTGGCCGCGGCCCGCACTCAGGCGCTCAGCGTGAGCCGCCGCGGGCCCTCCTGGAACCCGAGCGCGGTCAGCGCCGGCGCCAGCGACGAACCCATCGCCGATTCTCCGTCGACCTTCTCGAGCGCGAGTCGCTTGATCGCACCGGCGCGGACTTGCTCGACCAGCGCCGCCAGTGCCGCTTGCAGGCGCGCGTCGCCGGCCGCGACCAGCGTCTGGAGGGCGCGGCCGCCCCGTTCCAGATAGACGACCGGCTCACCATCGACGAGCACGACGTACGCGCCCGCCACCCGCGCGGGGCGCCGGCCGCTCTGCGCCGGGCGCGCCGGCCACGCCAGCGCTGCCCCGTAGGGTTGCGCAGGATCGACCGCCGCCAGCACCAGCGGCCGCGACGCATCGTCGCCCGAGGCCCGTGCGCGCAGCCGCTCCACTGCGCCGGGCAGGGCGAACTGGGCGCCGCCGAGGCCCTCGAGGAAGTAGCCACGCCGAGCCACCCCCAGCGTCTCGAGCTGTGACAGCTCGGAGTAGATCGCCGAGAAGCCACCGACGATCCCCTCCGCCAGCACCTGCTCGCGGGTGAGAATCCCGTAGCGCTCGAGCAGCAGTTCGCCGAGCGCCCGGCGCCGCGCCACCGGGTCGACGTCGCCGCGCAGCAACGGCTCGGTCAGTGACCAGCGGCCCTGCACCTGTGCCGCGGCACCACGTCGGGTCGCCGCGCCGAAGCGGCCCGAGCGGCGTGCGGTGCGCCGCAGGCTGTCTCGCTGCGCGCGGGCCAGCGTCAACCGGGGCGCCCGGAGCGGCGCGAACGCGTCGTTGGTGGCGAGCCCAGCCCAGGCGAGATCCCACAATGCCTCCTGAATCTCCTCGGGCGCCAAATCCCTTTCGACGTCTACCAGCAGGTCGGTGAAGAAGCACGCCCCCGCCGCCAGCCGTTCGCGGACCGCCGCATGAGCCTCCCCATCGGGGATCTCCCCGCGATACGGCGGCGGGCCGAGCAGCGCCAGGTCGTCGCGGAAGTAGAGCGCCACCCGGCCGGAGTTGCGTCCCAGCGCCCCCGCACCGATCCACACCACCTCGCCGCTCGCGCACAGTTGGTCCATCCAGGCGGCTGAGTACGCGCCGACCCGTCGCGGCAGCACGTCGCGTTCCCACACCTCGGCCGGCAGGGCCAGGGCCTGTAGCGCCACCAGCACCTCGCGCAGGCGGTCGACGCCGGCGCCAGACGCTGGATGGCGGTCGACGCCCTGCCAGGCGGGCAGAAAGCGCGCCAGCTCTCGCTGCTCGGCGGGCTCGATCTCCTTGCGCAGGACGGCCAGCGAGGCGCGGCGCAGCCGTCGCAGGACCTCGGTGTCGCACCACTCGCGTTCCGAGCCCCCCGGCCTCAGCTCACCCCGGACCAGCGAGCCGGATCGTTCGAGCTCGCGCAGCGCCGCCGAGGCGTCGATCCCGTAGCGCGCCCGCACATCCGCGGTCGTGAAAGGCCCGTGCGTGGCACCGAACCGGGCCAGCAGTCGCGACAGCGCTTCGGGCACGTCCTCCAGGAACGCCGCCGGCAGCCCGCCGGAGGGCGCGGCGCCGAGCGCGTCCCGGTACAGACCGGCGTCGGCGGCGTCGATCCAGCGCTCCTCGCCGTTCACTCGCACCCGGGTCGCGCGGCGCTCACCGCGCAGGTCGTCCAGCATCGAAGCGGTGTCGAGCCCCGCCAGCACGCGCTGGCCCGCCTCCTGGAGTGAGAGGTCTCCGACCCGCCGCAGGATGTCGAGCAGCCCGTCGCGGCCGGTGGCCCGTGCCGGCTCGGATAGGCACTGCAGATCGGCCTCCACGCGCTCGAGCGCACCAGGGTCGATCAGGTCGCGCAGCTCCTCCTGGCCGAGCAGCTCGCGCAGCAGGTCGCGGTCGAGCGACAGCGCGGCAGCACGGCGCTCGGCGTTGGGCGTGTCGCCCTCGTACATGTACGTCGCCACGTAGTCGAACAGCAGCGAGGACGCGAACGGCGACGCGGTCGGGGTCTCAACCTCGACCAGGGTCAGCTCGCGGCGGTGCAGCTTGGTCAGCAACTCGATCAGCCCCGGCACGTCGAGAACGTCGCGCAGACATTCGCGATAGGTCTCGAGGATGATCGGAAACTCCCCGTACTTCTTGGCCACCTCGAGCAGCGACTGTGCCTTCAGCCGCTGCTGCCACAACGGCGTGCGCCTGCCGGGGCGGGCACGCGGGATCAGCAGCGCCCGGCCGGCGTTCTCGCGGAAGCGCGCGCCGAACAGCGCCGATGAGCCGAGCTCGGCGACGACCAGGTCCTCGATCTCGTCGGGCTCGAGCATCACCAGGTCCGCGCCTGGCGGCTCCTCGGCGTCGGGCAGGTGGACGATGATCCCGTCGTCGGAGTAGATGGCGTCGGATTCCAGGCCGACCTGGTCGCGAATCCGGGCGCTCAAGGCCAGTGACCACGCGGCGTGAACGCGGCCTCCGAACGGACTCAGCACGCACAAGCGCCAGTCGCCGATCTCGTCGCGGAACCGCTCGACCACGATCGTCCGGTCTGAAGGCACCACACGCGTGGCGTGCTGTTGCTCGGTGAGAAACTCGACCAGGTTGCGCGCGGCGCGCTCGTCGAGGTCGTAGTCGCGTTCGAGCGTCTCCGGGGTCTGGTCGACGGCCCAGCGGGCGAAGGCGCCGATCGCCTCGCCGAGCTCGCGCGGGCGTCCGAGCGTGTCGCCCTTCCAGAACGGGACCGCGCCCGGCAGGCCCGGTGCCGGGGTCACGATCACGCGGTCGCGACCGATCTCCTCGATTCGCCACGTGCTGGCGCCGAGCAGGAACGTCTGGCCGGGGCGGGCCTCGTAGACCATCTCCTCGTCGAGCTCGCCGACGCGGCGGCCGTCGGGGAGCGTGACCGCGAACAGGCCGCGGTCGGGGATCGTGCCGGCATTGGTGACCGCGAGCTGGCGCGCGCCCGGCCGCGCTCGAATGGTCCCCGCGACCCGGTCCCAGACGATCCGGGGGCGCAGCTCGGCGAACTCCGAGCTCGGGTAGCGACCGTCGAGCATGTCGAGCACGTTCTCGAACTGTCCGCGTCCCAGCTCGGCGTAGGAGTGCGTACGCTTGACCAGGGCGAACAGATCGTCCACGGACACCGTCCCGGCCGCGTGCGCCCCGGCCACCTGCCCGTCGGGGGCAGCCGCCGCGATCGCGACGATCTGCTGTGCCAGCACGTCGAGCGCGTTGCGGGGCACGACCGTCGTCTCGATCTTCGCTTCGCGCATCCGCCGGGCGACGACGGCGCACTCCAGCAGGTCGGCCCGGAACTTGGGGAAGATCCGGCCGCGGCTGACGTCACCCACGGAGTGCCCGGCGCGTCCGATCCGCTGCAGCCCGCGCGCGACCGACTTGGGCGACTCGACCTGAATCACGAGGTCCACCGCGCCCATGTCGATCCCCAGCTCGAGGCTCGAGGTCGCCACCAGGCACGGCAGCTCCCCCGCCTTGAGCATCTCCTCGACCACGGTGCGCTCCTCGCGAGCCAGCGAGCCGTGGTGCGAGCGCGCCAGCTCCTCGCCGGCCAGGTCGTTTAGCCGGATCGCCAGCCGCTCGGCGCCGCGGCGGTTGTTGACGAACAGGATCGTCGACTTGTGGCTCTTGATCAGCTCCAGCAGCTCGGGGTAGATCGCGGGCCAGATCGAACGCCGAGTCGCCTCACCGCCCTCGAGCGGATCCAACGTGACCCGGTCCCCACCCACCCCGTCATCTGGCTCCACCATCGACTCGACGGGCACGTGGATCTTCAGGTCGAGCTCCTTGCGCACCCCGGTGTCGACCACCCGGCACGTGCGCTGGGGCCCGACCATGAACCGGCCCACCTCCTCGAGCGGATTCTGGGTCGCCGACAGGCCGATCCGCTGCACGTCGCGACCGGCGGCGGCGCTCAGGCGCTCGAGCGTCAACGCCAGGTGCGAGCCGCGCTTTGTCGACGCGACCGCGTGGATCTCGTCGACGATGCACCACCGGGCTCCGTCGAACAGCGCCTGCGCCCTGCCGGTCAGCATCAGGTATAGAGACTCCGGCGTGGTGATGAGGATGTCGGGTGCCTCGCGGAGCATCTGCTGGCGCTCGCGCTGCGGCGTGTCGCCGGTGCGCACCGCCACCCGTAGGTCGGCTCCGATCCCCCGCAGCGGGGTCCGGAGGTTGCGGTCGATGTCGTAGGAGAGCGCCTTCAGCGGCGAGACGTAGATCAGGCTGATCCGGCGTTCGCGCGGGTTGGGGCACGGTGGATCCTGGGCGAGCCGGTCGATCGCGTACAGGAACGCCGCCAGCGTCTTGCCCGAGCCCGTCGGCGCGGAGATGAGGACATGCTCGCCGGAGGCGATGGCCGGCCACGCCTGCGTCTGCGCCGGCGTGGGCGCCGCGAACGCGCTCGTGAACCAGTCTCGTGTGCGGGGACTGAAGACATCGAGCGACATGGTCTGATTCAGGCTAGGCCCTTCGGCGGCGCTCCGGTCCGCCGGGCGGCTCCGGGTCCCGGGGGCTCTGGATCCATGAGCGCGACGGCGGTGCTCAGTCCGGCACTCGCCGCGAGCGTCGCGATGTGGCGTCCCGGCTGGACCGCGGGCCGCACCGGCCCGAGGTGCGGGTGCAGCCGCTCGCGCACCGCCTCCAGGTCAGGCGCGATCGCCACCAGCCCCCAGAAGCGGGCCGGGCCGGGCGGCTGGTCCACGGACTCCACGAGCTCCAGGATCGCCGGGCCCAGACGCCGGAACCCCTGCCGGAAGCCGCCCGCGTCGCGCACCCGTCGCAGCGGCATCCCGACCATGTCCAGCGCGGCCGCCGTGCGATCGAAATCAGGCGTGATCGCCACCACGTGGTCAAGCGCGATCACTCCGTTCGGATGCCGAGTCCGATCGGCGGAGCGCGCGTCCTCGAACGCCGGCGTCAGCGCCAGCCCGTCGACGTCCCCTACCGCCGGGTCGAGGCCCCGCACCGACCAGCCCGTGATCCCCGTCCCGGGGCCGCCGAGGCGCACCTGCACCCCGTCGAGCGCGAAGGCCCCGTCGCCGCCGACCGCAAATCCGAGCGCCTCCCAGCGCTCCGGCTGATCGGCTATCGACAGACCCGCCAGCTCGGGGCGGGCGGGCGCCATGCGCGTCAGCCGACGAGCAGAACGAGCTTGCCGCGTACGTGCCGCTCCTCGCTCACCCGGTGCGCCTCGGCGATCTGCTCCAGCCCAAACGTCTGGGCCACCGGCAGCGAGAACCGCCCGTCCTCGATCGGCTCGGCGATCTCCCTCAGCGCGTGTACGGCGCGCCCGGTGCCCATCCCGCCGCTGAACGTCGCGCCGGTCTGCTCGGCGCCCTGATAGTCGGCGATCGTGACCACGTGCTCGGGACCACCGGCCAGCTCCACCAGGGCCGGCAGCGCGCCGCCGCCGGCGGCGTCGAGCGCGGCATCGACACCGTTGCGTGCCAGGTCACGGACCCGCTCCACGAGGCCGTCACCATAGGTGGTCGGTTCCGCGCCCAGCGAGCGCAGGTAGTCGTGGTTGCCGGGACTGGCCGTCCCGATCACCGTCGCGCCCCGGTCGACGGCGATCTGCACGGCCGCGCTGCCGACCGCTCCGGCGGCCCCGTTGACGACCACGGTCGTGCCATCGCCGACACCCAGCGCATCGAGCGTGCGCACCGCGGTCTCGACCGCCACCGGCAGCGCCGCCGCGCCGGCGAAGTCCAGGGATGGCGGGATCGGCGCGTAGTCCTCGCTCACTGCCAATTCCGCGGCGCCGCCCCCACCGGCGGCGAACCCGAACACCGCATCTCCGACGGCGACGTCGCTCACCCCCTCACCGAGCCGGTCGACCACGCCGGCGACCTCGCGGCCGGTCAGCTGAGGGAGATCGCCGCCCATCATGCCGCTGCGCACCTTCCAGTCGATCGGGTTCACGCCTGCCGCGCGGACCGCGATCCTGACCTGCCCGGGGCCGGGGAGCGGGTCCGGCACCTCGACCACCTCGAGCACCTCCGGGCCGCCGAACTCGCTGAACTGGACGGCTCTCATCGCGACCTCCCTATCCCTGCTTGGACTTGACGATTGTGCTCGAACGCCTGCTCCGGTGGCCCCGCGGAGGGTACCGGTCAACCAAGCTCGCGCGCCCGGCCCAGGACGGCATCGATCATCGGCTCGGTCAGCCGTCCGGTGAACGTGTTCTGCTGGCTGGGGTGAAAGCAACCGAGGAGCGTCAACGCGCCGATCGAGATCTCAGCGGCGTGACCAAACTTCGGCCGCGGGCGCGGGACAGTGTCCCCGCGGGCGGCCAGCGTCCGCAGTGCGGCGTCCCACGCGAAGCCGCCCAGGCAGACGATCACCTCGGCCGCCTCGAGCAGCTCCAGCTCGCGCGCGAAGTACGGAAGGCAGTTGTCGCGCTCCTCGGTGCTGGGCCGGTTGGCGGGCGGAGCGCAGCGCACCGCCGCCGTCACCCAGCATCCCGCGAGCTCGAGGCCGTCGTCGCGTGCGATCGACTGCGGCTGGTTGGCGAAGCCGGCGCGGTACAGCGCTGCGAACAACCAGTCGCCGGAGCGGTCGCCGGTGAAGATCCGGCCCGTGCGATTGCCGCCATGCGCGGCCGGAGCGAGGCCGAGCACGACCACGCCCGCCCGCGGATCGCCGAATCCGGGCAGTGGTCGGCCCCAGTAATCCTCGCCGGCGTAGGCGGCGCGCTTCTCACGCGCCACCTGCTCACGCCAGGCCACCAGGCGCGGGCAGCGCCGGCAGGCGACGACCTCGCGCTCGAGCTCGGCGAGCGCGCTCACGCGTCGGGTAGCAGCCCGAGGATCAGACGGTCGATCACCGGGGCCAGGTCGAGGACGTTCTCGGGCTCGCCGAGGCGGACCTGGCGCGAGACGAGCTCGGTGATGGCGCCGACGATCGCGATCGTGTCGTGGGGCGACTCGAAGCGTCCGATCAGACCCCGCCGCGCGGCGGCGGCGTTCTCGGCGTCGAGCACGTCGGCGAACGCTCGCAGGATCTGATCCCGGCGGTGGGCCGCGCTCGGCCCGGCGCCGATGATCTCCACCAGCAGCGTCTGCGCGAACTCGGGGTGATCGGACAGCGACGTCAAAAACGCCCGCGTGCCCGCCTTCATCCGCTCGCGCGCGTCGCGGACGGAGACCTGTGCGGCGGCGCTGGCCATTGCTTCCTGCACGACCCGCGTGGCCAGCTCGAACAGCGCCAGGATGCACTCCTCCTTGTTGGCGAAGTGCTCGTAGAAGGTGGCCTTCGACATGCCGGCCCGGCGGCTGATCGACTCCGAGCTGACACCGGCATATCCCCGCTCGGCGAACTCCGCGGCAGCCGCGCGAAGCAGGCGGTCGCGCTGCAGCGGCAGCCTGACCTCGGGAGGAGGCGCGTGGCGACCTCGGGCCGTGGTCATCGCTGCTGGGCGCCGCGGGGCACGCTCAGGCCTTCAGCGCGCGCCCGTAGTGGCGCTCGTAATACTCGCGGTAGGCCCCGGAGCGGATCGCCTCCCACCACCACGCGTTTTCGCGGTACCACTGAACCGTGAGCGCCAGGCCGTCCTCGAACCGGGTGCGGGCGCGCCACCCCAGCGCCTGCAGCTTCTCGGACGAGAGCGAGTAGCGCCGGTCGTGCCCGGGCCGGTCGGTCACGTACTCGATCAGCGACTGATCGGCCCCGGTCAACGACAGGATCCGCCGCACGACATCGAGGTTCTCACATTCGTCCGGGCCGCCGCAGTTGTAGGTCTCACCTGGCTCGCCGTGCTCGAGCACGTGCCCGATGGCGCGCCCGAAGTCCTCGACGAACAGCCAGTTGCGCACCTGGCGCCCGTCGCCGTAGACAGGGAGCCGGTCCGCCGCGAAGGCGTTGAGAATCATCAGCGGGATCAGCTTCTCGGGGTACTGCCGCGGTCCGTAGTTGTTGGAACCGCGGCACACCAGGGTCTCGAGGCCGTAGGTGTGGAAGTAGCTGCAGACCAGCAGGTCGGCACCTGTCTTGGTGGCGCTGTACGGGCTCGACGGCGCCAGCGGCGAGGACTCGGTGAACGACCCCGTCTCGATCGAGCCATAGACCTCGTCGGTGGACACCTGCACGTAACGCAGCCCGCGGTCGCGCGCGGCCTCCAGTAGCACGTGGGTCCCCTGCCCATTGGTCACGCTGAACGCGAACGGGTCGGCGATCGAGCGGTCGACATGCGTCTCGGCGGCGAAGTTGACGATCGCCTCGGCGTCGCCCACCGCCTCCGCGACCGCCGCCGGGTCCTCGATCGCCCCTTCGACGAACCGGATCTCGGATTCGACGTCGAGCAGGTTCTCACGCCGCCCCGCGTAGGTGAGCTTGTCGAGCACGGTGACCTCGTCTCCGTGCTCGCGCACGCGCAGCTGCACGAACGTGGAGCCGATGAAGCCGGCGGCGCCGCAGACCAGCAGCCTCATGCCACTCCCGCCCGGGTGGTGAGTTCCATGTACGCCGACAGCCCCTCCACCCAGTGCGGCAACCCCGGGGCGTCGTCGCCGCGCTCGCTGCGCAGGACGCTGTAGGCCGGCCGGGGAGCCGGCCGCGGGAACTCGGCCGTGCTCACCGGAGCGACCTCGCAGCCGGTGATGCCGGCCGCGGCGACGATCTCGGTGGCGAACTGAAACCACGAGCAATGCCCCGCCCCGGCCACGTGCAGTACACCGGGGGGCGGCCCGCCCGGCCGCGCCGCCAGCGCCACGAGCGCAGACGCCAGGTGAGCGGTATACGTGGGGCAACCCACCTGGTCGTCGACCACGGTGAGCCGATCTCGCTCCCCGGCCAGCCTGACGATCGTGCGCGGGAAGCACCCCCCGCCGGCCCCGAACAGCCACGACGAGCGGACGATCGTGTGCTGTCCCGGGGCCGCACCGGCGACCGCGCGCTCGCCCTCCAGCTTGGAGCGGCCGTACGCGGACTGCGGCCCCACCGTGTCGGACTCCCGGTACGGCTCGTGCTTGCGTCCGTCGAACACGTAGTCGCTCGAGACGTGGATCGTCCAAGCCCCGACGGCGGCCGCCGCCGCGGCGACGTTGCCGGCGCCGCCCGCGTTGACCGCGATGGCGCCGTCCTCATTGCTCTCGGCGCCATCGACGTCGGTCCAGGCGGCACAATTGACGACAGCGTCCGGGGCGGCCGCCGCCAGGGCTTGTTGCACTGCCCTTCGATCGCAGATGTTGAGCTCAGCTCGCGCCAGCGTCGTAGGCTCGTGGCCGGCGGCTCGAGCGGCCACCGCCACGTCCTGTCCGAGCATGCCGGCGGCGCCTGTGATCAACATCCGCATCGGCGCCAAGGGTAGACGGACGAGCGCGGCGAGGTGTCTCGCATACCCTGGGGCTGCTCTGGCGCCCCGGGCCCAGCGACCGTATTTTCGGACGATGGGGTGAGGGTTATGCTCGCGTTTTTTGCGCGAATTAACGATTGCGCGGACCCCGGCGGGGCATACATTTTTCGTCATCGGCGCTCGGCCCCGTTTCCTGAACGTTCGACAATCGGCTGCTCTCGCGGTCGCGGTGCTCGCGATCGAAGCCGTCCTCTCGGGCATCGCGCTTCCGGACGCCCGGCGCCGGTCCGTGCTTGCCGGACTGGAGCCGTCAGGGCTCCCCTCAGAGGTCCACGTCCTGTCGGTGCTCGTCGGACTGGCGCTCCTGGCGACGGCGCCCCGGCTGTGGCGGGGAACCCGCACGGCCGTCTCGCTCGCCATCCTCGGACTTACGGCCCTCGCCATGCTGAACGTGGTCAAGGGACGGTGGGGCGAGGCGGCGGTGGAGCTGTCGCTGGCCGCACTCCTGGCCGGGGCGCGCGGCGCGTTCCCGCTCGGCTGTCGCAACCGGCCCCGCGTGGCCATGGTGGCGACCGCGGTCGGCGCGTGGGGACTCGCCTACTGCGCGCTGCGCGTCGCCCCGCTGGTCCACGGTCGCGCGCACGGTCTCGTGCACGCGCTGCACCGCTCGGTGACGCACGCCCTGCGGCTGGCCGCGGGGGGGCCGCAGATGACCCCGGGTTGGAGCACGATGATCGACATCCTGATCGCGTGCGCAGCCGTGAGCTCGGGGCTCGCCGTGCGGTCACTGCTGCGCCCGGCGGCGGCCGAGAACCATCACGTCGAGCACGAGTACCGCGCGGCACGCGCGATCGTCGATGCCCACGGCGAGGACTCGCTCTCGCCGTTCCTCCTGCGTCCCGACAAGGCGCTGCAGTTCGGCGCGGGCGGGGTCCTCTCCTACCGGGTGATCCGCGGTGTCGCAGTCGTGTCCTCAGACCCGGTCGGGCCGCCGGGCGCCGCGCCCCGGCTGCTGGCCTCGTTCCTGGAGCTGGCCCATCGGCACGGCTGGCAGGTCGCTCTGTGGGGAGCGTCGGATCGCCACCTCGACGCTTACCGCGAACTCGGACTGCACGCCGTTTGCGTCGGCGAGGAAGCGTTCGTTGACCCGCGGCGGTTCACCTTGGAGGGGCGGGCGGTACGCAAGCTGCGCCAGTCGGTCAACCGCGTACAGCGGCGGGGATGGGAGGTGGTCGTGCGCGAGGGCCGTGCCGTCGATGCGGAGCTCGAGGCCGAGATCGACGCGCTCGAGCGGGAGTGGCGGAGCGGGCGCCGGCGCCTGTACGGATTCGCCATGGGCATGGGCGGCTACGACACCGAGCTGCGCCCCGACGACCTGTACGTGCTGGCCCGATCCCCCTCAGGCGAGCTCGGAGCGGCCATGCGCTTCGTCTCGCACTGCGGAAAGCTCTCGCTGGACACGATGCGCCGCGTGGGCCTGACGCCCAACGGCCTCAACGAGGCGCTGGTGTGCCGCGCGCTCGAGGTGGCGCGTGAGGTGGGAGTCACCCAGGTGAGCCTCAACTACGCGGGGCTGGCCCATCTGGTGCGCGGCACGCCGCCGGCGGGGCGCCTGCAGCGATGGGGCGGACAGGTCCTGCTGGCGGCGCTCGGACACCGCTTCCAGATGGAGCGACTGGTGCGCTTCAACGAGAAGTTCAATCCGGAGTGGCGGCCCCGATATCTGGTCTACGAGAGCCAGGGAGCGTTGCCGCGGGCGGTCGTGCGCGTGCTCCAGGCCGAGGGCTATCTCCCCGAGCGCGGACGCCTGCCACTGCCCCGAAGCCGCGTCGCACTGCCCGGCGCGCTGGGACGCTCGCCCCACGCACCGGGCGCGGGCTAGCGCAGGCGCCATGCGCCGCTTCGCCGTGCGCCACCTGATGGTGGCGCTGCTCACGCTGACGGCCCTCGTCGTCGGGCTGCTGGGCGCCTACAGCTATTGGGAGTCCTACTACGAGCACCGCGGCTTCGCCACCGTCGCCTTCCTGCCCCAAGCCCATCCCGGACAGCGCCGGACGGTCGACTTCTACTCTCCGGCCCTGCACCGCGAGGCGGACTACTACGTCTACCTCCCACCGCGGTACGACCCGTCCCGGGAGCGCTATCCCGTGTATTACCTGCTGCACGGGAGCCCCGGCCGGCCCGAGGTCTTCTACGGGATCGCCAGCATGGGCGTGCGCATGGACAACCTGCTGAGCCTGCACCGCATGCGTCCGATGATCCTGATCTTCCCCGACGGGCGGATCGGCGGCAGCGCCTACTCGGACTCGGAATGGGCCAACACGCGGTCGGGCGCCTACGAGAGCTACGTCCTGGACGTCGTCCACGACGTCGACGCGCGCTTCGCCACGATCGCCAACCGCCGCGCCCGGGTGATCGCCGGATTCTCGATGGGCGGCTACGGCGCCACCAACATCGCCGTGCACCACCCCGACGTGTTCGCGAACCTGCAGTCCTGGTCGGGTTACTACGTCCAGACCAGGACCGGCGTGTTCGCCGGAGCCGGCCCGGCAGCCCTGACGTACAACAGCCCGCTGGACTACGTCCGCCGGCTGCGGCGCGCGCTTCACGCCGACCCCTTGCGCGCGTTCCTGTTCACGGGCCGCGATGACAACGACAGCCCTCAGCTCGAGCCGATGGCGAGAGCGCTGGCTGCCGCCGGGGCGAGCGTTCGCTACGCGCTGTACCACGGCGGTCACGATTGGCAGCTGTGGCACGCGCACCTGAACCAGCTGCTGATCTTGGCCTCGCGCGACGTGCGCGAGCCCCTGCGCCCCGGCTCCGGCCGCGCGCGCTCGCTGACGCCAGGCGTCATACCGATCCCCCATGGGACCGGTCGTCGCCACCACCGGCGCGCTCACGCCCGCGAGGCGCGTAAGCGGGTCGCGCACCAGCGCCATCACGGTCGCCGTCGGCACAAGCTCCGGCGACGGCGGCGAGTCGCATCCGGCAACCTCCTGGCGCGCCCGCGGCGGCGGCGCGTGTTCGTGAACTTGACGTGAGGGCCGCGCCGCTCGGGACCGGCCAGCTCCTCGGTGGCCTGCTCCTGGCGTTGGCCTCCGCGGCGCTCATCAACCTCGGATTCCTGCTCCAGCATCGCGGCCTCGGGGAGCAGGGTCGGCTCCGAGGCGCCGCCGCGCTGTGGCGCGCGGTGCGCAACCGCACCTGGCTCGGAGGCCAGGCGATCGGCTGGATCGGCTTCGGTGCCCAGATAGTCGCTGTGGCGATCGCACCTCTGGCACTGGTCCAGGCGTTCGCCGCCGGCGGCCTGGCGCTGTCGGTGCCGCTGGCGTCGAGGTTCTTCTCGCACCGGATCGACCGCGCGCAGGTGGGAGCGGTGGTGGCGGTCGCCGTCGGACTCGCCGTACTCGGAATCGGGATCGCGGGCAGGGCCGACCGCGTGCATGGTGAGGCCCTGGTGATCATGACGGCCGCGGCACTGGCCGTCGGACTCGCCGTCGCGTGCTGGCGCGGCGTCGGCGCACATCGGATCGGGGCGTTGCGGGCGCTCGCCGCCGGGATCTTCTACGGAGTCGCCGATGCCGCGATCAAGGCCATCTCGGTCAGCTGGCGCGGCCCGCACGGGTCGCTTCCGGCCGGGTGGCTGGCGCTGGCGGCGCTCGGCCACGCTGGCTGGCTTCCTCGCGTTCCAGTCGGCCCTGCACGAGGGCAGCGCCGTCAGCGCGATCTCGCTCATGAGCGCGCTGGCCACGCTGGTGGCGCTGGCGTGTGGACTGCTCGGCTTCGGCGAGTCACTCGGGGCCGGCGCCGCCATGGACGTCGTGCACGTGGCCGCGATCGGGATCGTGCTCGCCTGCGTGCCGGTGCTCGCCGCCGCGCAGGCCGAGCTCGCCGATTCTCTGCAGCCGGCGGTCGCGCGGCCCGCCACGCGCGTCGCGGGGTCCCCGCCCGCCGAGACGGTTGGGGCGGGCGTGCCAGGACCACCGCGTGGGGCGGGTCCGGCTCCCGCGGCGATCGCGGCCCCGGCGCCTGGGCAGTGCGCAACCGGCGGTGAGCACCAGTGCCTCCAGCACGGGGCCCAGCCCGGGGCGACGGCTGAGCAGGATGTCGCTGAACCGTAAGTTGCGAGTCAGCGCGTAGGCGGCTTGCGAAGCGACCAGCAGCAGGACCAGTGCCGCCGGCCCGAGCAGCACGGCGCGGCGCCACGGTCGCACCCCGAGCAGCGCCACGCCGGCGATCAGCCCCGCCGGCAGCCACGCCACCACGATCCGCACGACCGGCTGTCCATCGAACCCGGCCAGCTGCAACAGCGGCAGCGCATCGCCGGCCGCGGGCCCGCCGCCGAACCAGTGCAGCCCGCGCAGCGCGTACAGCCAGCCGTAGCCGGCGAGCAGGCTCACCATCAGGACCAGGATTCCGCCGACTGTCACCCCGACCGCGCCGGCAGCGCGCGGCACAACCCGCCCGCGAGTCACTGGTTGGCTGGTCGTCACGCGGTCACCTTACGCTTTGCGTCTGTACGGCTCCTAAGTGGTGCACAATCCTCCCTATGGGCGTAGAGCCGTGAGGCGCCGCCGCCTTGTGGCCGCGGCAGTCTTGACTGTGACCGCACTGGCGGCATTCGCCTCCGGCGCCGCCGTCGTGCTCGCCAGCCGCGGCCGGCCCCAAGCCACGCCCCCATCGCCGGCGCGCACGCTGACGGTGGACTGCCGATCTCCCGCACTCAGCGGAGAGCTGCCCGCCGAGGTCTACCTGCCCGCCGGCTACGGCGACAACGCGGACCGCCACCGCGTCGTCTACTTCCTGCACGGACTTCCCGCCAACCCGTCGTCGTTCACCCAGAACGCGTTCGTCGCAAACGCGCTTGTGAGCTCCGGGCGGCGCGCGATCGTGGTCGCGCCCCAGGGTGCGCGAGGGCCGGCCAGCGACCGAGAGTACCTCGACTGGGACGCCGCCGAGGACTGGCCGCAGGCCATCACCCACGACCTGACGACCTGCATCGACCACCGCTTCCGCACCATCGCCAACCGTTTCGGCCGGGCGCTGATCGGGCTCTCGGCCGGGGGCTACGGCGCCTTCAACATCGGACTACGCAACCTCTCGACATTCGGCGCCGTCGAGTCCTGGAGCGGGTACTTCGCCGCCACCGACCCCAGCGGCCAGCACGTGCTCAACCTCGGCTCCGCCCAGGCCAACAGCAACGCCCGGGTGCCCAGCGGGAACGGGCTGGCGGCGGCGCTGAAGACATGGCCGACGCTGCTGGCCTTCTATGTCGGGCGCCAGGACTCGCGCTTTCTCGGCATGAATCAGCAGTACGACGCGGAGCTACGCGCCAGCGGTGTGGCGCACGTGTTCCGGGTCTACCAGGGCGGCCACGCCTCCGCGCTGTGGCGCGCGCAGGCGGCGTTCTGGCTGGGGATGGCCCTGGACGCACTGCCAGCCGAGGCGGCCCACCGCGCACACCATTCCTAGCCACCCGCGGCGCGCCATCGGCGAGCGCCTCAGCGGCTGACGTCGAGCGTCACCCCGAGCCCGCGGAGACGGACCTTCCCCGTCTGCGGGTAGTAGACGCTGTCGCCCGGCTCGCGGGTCCCGTAGACCAGGTAGGTGAGGCCTTCCGCACCCGCGACCAGCTGGTGCGCCACACCCGTCGCGGGTGGACGTGCCACCACGTCCCCGGCTTCGAGCGCGTCCTCGTCGCCGGCAAGCCGCAGCGTCCCGGATCCCGCCAGCACGTAGAACAGCTCCTCCTCCAGAGCGTGGCAGTGGGGGGGCGCCGCGCCGGCCCCGGGCGGGAGCTTCACGTGGTTAAGGCCGGCCTGCGCAGCTCCGGCCGCCCGGCCGAGGTGGCGCACCTCGACGTCCGGGAACGGTGCCGGCCCGACTCCCTCCAGCGACACGACGTTGGCCGGCCGCTCGCCCGGGTCGGGGCGTTCCAGAGGCCCCGCCTCAGCCTCTGCGCGAAACGGATGCGGCGCGTCGAGCGGGACCCAGCGCGGCCCGCACCACATCACCCGGGCCCGGGGGAGGTAGGTGATGCTCGTGTCGCTGCCGCTTGCGAACGCCAGCAGCTCGAGCCCGGCGTCCCCGGCCAGGAAGGTGTGCGGCTGGCCGTTGGGCCGGTGCACGATCGCGTCTCCCGCGCCCACGGTGCAGGCGCCGCCGCGCTCCCAGCTCAGCCCCCCGCCGCCGAGGACGTAGAAGATCTCCTCCTCGTCGCCGTGGACGTGCACGGGCATCTGCCGCGCGCCCGGCGGCACCTCATACAGGCTGAGGCCGATCCGCCGCGTCCCCGCGGCCGCGCCCAGCCGGCGACGGGCAAATCGGATGTCGCCCTCGGACACCTCCCGCGAGTCGACTTCGCGGCGCTTGATCACCGGAGGCGGCATCGCGCACGGAGGCTACTCCCGCGGGCGCGGGTCCGCCCCCGACGCGGGTACTCCACCTGGACAAGCCACCGTCCACTCCCTTGTCCGAGTGCGTGTGGCACAAGCGGCTCCGAACAGGTACACCTAGAGGTTGATGACCGACACCGAGACCGCTCCGGCGATCGTCACCGACTACCGGATTCCCTCCGGCTGCCGGGATGAGCTGCTGGCGCCGGACGGGACCCCGCTGCCCCATGCCGGGCCGCTGATGGACGCCCTGTCACGGCTCGGGCCGGATGCGCTGGACGCCGCCGGCAAGCGCCGCGACACGATCTTCATGCAGCAGGGCATCACCTTCGAGGTTGCCGGCACCGACGGCGAGCGGCGCGACCGCGCATGGCCGCTGGATCTCGTGCCGCGGGTCCTGACGGCCGCTGAGTGGACGACCATCAAGCGCGGCCTGGCGCAGCGGATCCGGGCGCTGAACGCGTTCGTCGACGACGTCTACCATGCCCACGAGATCGTCCGGGCGGGGATCGTTCCGTGGTCGCTGATCGTCAGCCGCTCGAGCTTCGCCCGGCCGGTGCACGGGGTGCGGGCGCCGGGCGGGGTGTACTGCCACGTGTGCGGATGCGACCTCGTGCGCGACGGCGACGGGAGCTGGCGCGTGCTCGAGGACAACGTGCGCACGCCGTCGGGGATCTCCTACGTGCTCGAGAACAGGGTGGCGATGACACGGCTGGTGCCGGAGCTGTTCGCCGGCCACCGCGTGCGCGCCGTCGACAACTACCCGTCGCTGCTGCTGGAAGCGCTTCGCGCCGTCGCTCCGGCCGCCGAGAGCGATCCCACCGTCGTGCTGTGGACGCCCGGGCCGCTCAACTCCGCCTACTTCGAGCACGCCTTCCTGGCGCGGCAGATGGGGGTCGAGCTGGTGGAGCCCGGGGATCTCGTGGTCCGCGACGCCGTCTGTTACATGCGAACCACCGCGGGACTCCAGCGCGTGCACACGATCTACCGGCGCCTCGACGATGACTTCATCGATCCCCTCGAGTTCCGGCCCGACTCGGTGCTCGGCGTGCCCGGCCTCGTGCGCGCCTACCGCGCGGGCACGGTGGCGATCGCCAACGCCATCGGGACCGGCGTCGCCGACGACAAGGCGATCTACTACTACGTGCCGGAGATGATCCGCTTCTACCTGGGTGAGGAGCCGATCCTCGAGAACGTGCCGACCTACCTGCTCAGCGATGACAAGTCGCGAGGGGAGATCCTTCGCCGCCTCGATCAGGTCGTGGTCAAGCCAACCTCCGAGTCCGGAGGCAAGGGAGTGTTCATCGGCCCGCAGGCCAGCGCCGCCGAATGTGACGCGCAGGCGCGACTGATCGAGGCTGAGCCGGCCCGCTGGATCGCCCAGGAGCTGGTCCACCTCTCGACCGCGCCGACCGAGATCGGCGACGGCCGGCTCGCCCCCCGCCACGTCGACCTGCGGCCGTTCGCCGTGTTCGGCGAGGAGATCCGGATCGTCCCCGGCGGCCTGACCCGGGTGGCCTTGCGAGAGGGCTCGATGATCGTCAACTCCTCGCAGGGCGGCGGTTCCAAGGACACCTGGGTGCTCGATGACGACTCGAGCATCGACCTCTCTCCCGGCACCCTGCCGGCGCACCGGCCGCCGCGACTGCCCGACGTCCGCTACGGGGCGTGGCACAACCAGGCCCAGCAGCAGCAGCAGACCGGCTACTGATGCTGGCCCGGATCGCCCAGGAGCTGTTCTGGCTGGGCCGCGACCTGACGCGAGCTGAGCACACCGCCCGAATCCTCGACGGTGCCTTCCACGCCGACGTGGCCGGCGTCCTGGGCGAGCGCGGCATCGCGCTCAGCTGGGAGGGCGTGCTGGCGACGATCGGAGCCAAGCCCTTGGCCCCGGGCGAGGACGACGCCCCCGTCTCCGAGGAGGCCGCGGCGGTGCTCGAGGAGGCGGTCGAGGCGGTCGAGGCGGCAGTGCAGGGCGGCGATATGCCCGTCCCGTTCAGCCGCGGCGAGGTGGCGCGCCTGCTGACGCTCGACACCGATAGCCCCGCCTCTGTGGTCTCATGCGTGGCCCGGGCGCGCGAGCGCGGGCGGACCATGCGCGACGTGATCTCGACCGAGATGTGGGAGGCGCTGAACTCGTTCTACCTCCTGCTCGGCCGCTACGACCTGCAGGCCGAGCTCCGCACCGGTCCCTACTCCGTCTACCAGGAGGTCAAGGAGCACTGCGCGCTGTTCTGGGGGCTGGTTGACCGGACCATGCTGCGCGACGAGGGCCGTGCCTTCCTCGAGGCCGGCGGCCGGATCGAGGAGGCGGACATGGTCCTGCGGATGCTGCGGGTGGCGATCCCCACCGGCTCGCTCGACGACGGCCACGAGACCGAGGCGCTGGCGCTGCTGCACGCGGTTGGCGGCTGGCAGGCCTACCGCCGCGCCGTGCGCCACGCCCCCACGGTCGGGCCGGTGGCGCGCTTTCTGCTGTTCGAGTCCGCCTATCCGGGGTCGGTGGCCTCATCCGTCGACGCCCTGGCAGCGGCTCTGTCAGCGGCCGACTCCCAGCCTCGGTCCTCGCCGCCGGTGCTGCGCCTCGGCCGGTTGATCGCCGATCTGGAGCTGCAGCGCCGGGCTCCCGATCCGGGCGGCGCGCTCGAGCGAACGCTGGAGCTGGTCCAGAACGAGCTCGAACAGGTCGATCGCGACATCGACACCCGCTATTTTGCGATCGCGGCGCTGGCGGCAGTCCACCTCTAGCGTGGCGGCCGTCCCATGAGCTCTTCAATGAACCTGGCGATCCGCTATCTGACGCAGTACGAGTACGACGCCGAGGTCGTCGACAACCTCAACGCCCTGCGCGTCAAGCCGCACGCCAACGGCCGCCAGCGCTGCGACGAGTTCAGCGTCCGTCTGAACCCCGAGGTCCGGCTCCATCGCCACACCGACTACTTCGGCACCGAGGTGGTGGAGTTCGAGGTCTCGAGGCCGCACCGCCATCTGACGATCGACGTCCGCGCACGCGTCAGCACCTGGGAGTCGCCCGAGCCGCCCCGCGCCACCTGGGATGCGCTTCAGGACCCCGCCTACCGCGAGGCGGGAGGGGAGTTTCTGCTGCAGACCGACGACGCCCCCGGCCATGCCGGGCTCCAGCAGCTGCTTGCCACCACGGGCGCGGCCTCGACGCCGCTGGCGACGGTGCTGCTGGTCTCAGAGCTGATCCCCGACACATTCGCGTATCGCAAGGGGGCCACGTTCGTGGACTCCGACGTGGCCGACCTGCTGGAGGCCGGCGCCGGGGTCTGCCAGGACTTCGTGCACCTGGCGCTGTGCCTGCTGCGCCATCACGGGATCGCGGCGCGCTACGTCTCGGGGTACCTGTTCGACCCCGGCGCCGATCAGAGCCGCGAGTCGGTCGAGGTCGACACCCACGCATGGCTGGAGGCGCTGCTTCCGGTCGCAGCCGGCGGGGAGCCGCTCTGGGTCGGCGCCGACCCCACCAACCGCTCCCTGGCCGGCGACACGCACGTCAAGATCGGACACGGGCGCCACTACTCAGACGTCCCTCCGATCAAGGGCGTCTACCGGGGAGCCGCCAGCGCCAAGCTCGACGCAGCGGTCACGATCACGCGGCTGGAGCGAACCGACCCAGCCTCGATCGCGCGCGCCTAGGGCCCGCCTCGACCGCGGCGCTCCTCGGTCGCGACGCACAGCGGGCGGACCCGGAGGCCCGCCCGCTGCGAGACGCGGTTTTCACCCCCGGAGGGGGTGGGCGGTCAGCCGGGTTGGCCGGTCGTCGGGTTGAGGAGCAGCGTCGGCCCGTGCGGGGAGCTGAAGTCGAACATCCCCGCCAGGTCGAACGGGATCTTCTCCGCCTGGTCGGTGCTCGAGAGCACCTGGTCGGCTGAGCCAGGGATCCCCGAAAGGCCCCAGTTGTACTCGATGAAGTTGATGATCGAGGCCTGATCGCTCAGGTTGTGGTCGACCGCGTTGGACTTCGACCACGGCGAGATGACCATCATCGGGAGACGTGGCCCGAACCCGCAGCGACCCTGCTCTCCCGCCAGCGGGTGCGCCGGCGCCGTGCTGGAGGTGCACATGGCCGATGTGTTCCCGCTCGTGGTCGTGTCGGTCAGGTTGTCCGCCGGCGAGCTCGACCGGTTGGTGACACCGCTGTAGACGTGGTCGTACCAGCCGTCGGAGTCGTCGTAGTTGACGATCACGGCCGTGCTGCCCCAGGCCGGCGACTTCTCCAGCGCGTTGATCGTGTCCGCGATGAACTTCTGCTCATCCTCCGGATCCGAGTAACCCGCGTGACCGTCCTCGTAGCCGGGGGCCTTCAGGAAGCTCACCGCGGGCAGGTCCGACGCCGGCAGCTGCTTGGCGGTGATCGCCGCGACGAGCTGGTTGAAGTCGAACGTGTCGTACTGGTGGTTGGGGGTGTTGAACTGCGGTACGCCGTTGACGTAGGACTGAGTGTCGCGGCCGATCTCCTGCAGGCCGGCCATCGTGTCCTTGCCGTTCGAGCTCGGGATCGTCAGGTGGTGCGGATTCGCCGTGGAGGCGTAGTACTGAAACGGCTCGTGGTGCGGGATGTAGTCGTCCTTGTATCCGTACTGCCCGGTGCCGCCGAGAGCGACGCCAACTGGGTGCACGGTGTCGCACAGGCCCTGGTTGCTCGAGTTCGGGACCCGGCTCTGGAACCCCGCGTTCTTGAACTCGTCGGCGATGAACGTGCTCGTCGACTGTCCTTGCTGCCCGATGTTGCCCAGTGCGTTCTCATACGAGATCGACGGGCGGAAGCCGCCCTCGAACCAGCCCCACGAGACATGCGCCTGATTCAGCTCGTCACCGATGTTGGTGCCGCTCATCGCCACCGCGTCACGGGTGGAGCAGTCATCCCAATACGGCTGGGCGTCACTGGTGAGCGAGTACCCGCCGAGGCCATCGGCGTCCAGGTCGCCATCCGGCGAAGTGCGGGTCGACAGCGAGGGGATGTTGGCGGTGTGCGCCGTGTCGACCGCCCCGGTGTCGCCCGACACGAGGTTGATCGCGCCGGGAGCCGACGGGCCGAAGGTCGTCCCGTAGGAGTTGTCGCTCATCGCGTAGTTCTGTGCGTAGTTCCACAGGCCGGTGACGGTGTTGCCGTCGTAGTAGTCCATCACCTGCTTGGCGTCGCACTTGTTGCCGACCGGGCCCGTCCCGGTACCGGTGCCGGTGCTCTGGACGAACAGGTCCATCTTGCCCTTGTCGAAGGCCTTCTGCTCGTCGCTGTAGTCGTGGTCCTGGTCGCAGGTGAGCTCGCCCTGCCCGCTGACCTTGCCGGCAGCGCTGCTGTCCAGCCGCACCGGGTCCGCCTCGTTCGGGTTGGTGGTGAGCAGGTTCGTGGTGTGCCGAAGCTTTGGCGGCAGGGTCGGCGAGGTGGCCGGCGGCAGCCCGTCCACGGCCGGGGTCCCGGCCTTGGCATGGAACGTCTGACCGTCGGTGTTGGTGGCGTTGGGATAGGTCCCGAAGTAGTGGTCGAAGGACACGTTCTCCTGGAAGATCACGACGACATGCTTGATCGGCGTGTACGTGCCGCCCGCGGCGGCGTAGCGGCTGTGGGGCTTGACCCGGTCGGTGCGCCCGACGGCGCTCGTGACCGCGGTGACCAGACTGGCGGCGGCCACCGCGCAGGCCGCGAGCAGCAGAATCAACCTACGTTTGCGCGTCAATTTGCGCTCCTCGATGTGGGGTTTTGAGGTGCGACGCGCATCGCTCTGCGTCGCCCGCCGTAGCGTTTCGCGGCGGGCGGGCCCGGAAGTGGCTCCGGCGTGACGGCGGTGTTACCGAGTTGTGATCGGGGCGGCTTTGAGCCGCGACCCCTGCACCATCTAGTCGGTCCAGAAGTCCTTGACCATCTCGCCGTCGCCGCCCTCGGGGCGATCGTTGCCGACGGCGATATAGGCGAGCCCGTCGGGCCCCGCCTCGAATGTCCGCACGACGTCGGGCGACACGCGGAGAACGTCCCAGGGCTTCAGGTCGATGATCTGATCGTCGAGCTTGACGCGTCCCGAGCCCTCGACCACGACGTAGGCCTCCTCCTGCTCGCGGTGTCGGTGCGCGAACGGGATCCTGAAGTTCGCCGGGCACCGGAACAGGCTAACCCCGAGGTGCTCGGAGTCGATGTGGCTGCGGCCGAAGCGGGCCTCGAGCGGGAGGCCCTGGTCCTCGGCGGAGTTCTTGATATCGCTGAAGTTCTTCAGCGTGTAGTCGGACATGTGAAGAAGTGTATGCGGGGGGTGGGCACGGCCGCGACGCGGTGGTAGCGTCGCGACATGGGCGAACGCACGCAGTACACACCAGGGACATTCAGCTGGGCCGACTGCAGCTCCACCGACCAGGACGCCGCCAAGGCCTTCTACTCGGGGCTGTTCGGCTGGGAGCTCGAGGACAATCCGGTCGGCGACGAGATGGTCTACACGATGGCCAAGCTCGACGGCCACTACGTGGCGGCGATCTCCCCGCAGCCCCAGCAGCAGCGCGACGCCGGCGCGCCGCCGATGTGGAACTCCTACATCACGGTGCACAACGCCGACCAGGCGCTCGCCCGCGCGCGCGAGCTCGGCGCCGCCGTCCACGCCGACGCCTTCGACGTGATGGACGCCGGTCGCATGGGAGTGATCCAGGATCCCCAGGGCGCGTACTTCCTGGTCTGGCAGCCCAACCAGCACATCGGCGCCGGCCTCGTCAACGCACCTGGCGCGATGTGCTGGAACGAGCTCGGCTCGCCCGATCTCGATGGCTCGGCCGGCTTCTACGGCGCGCTGCTGGGCTGGACGACCGAGCCGATGGAGGGCGCCGACCCGCCGTACCTGATCATCAATACCGCCGACGGTCACAGCAACGGCGGCATCCGGCCGCCGATGCCCCCGGGAACCCCGCCCTTCTGGCTGGTCTATTTCGTCTCGGCGGAGATCGAGACCTCACTGGCCAAGGTCGCCGAGCTCGGTGGCAGCGTGCTCGCGCCGGCCACCGACATCGGGATCGCCAAGATCGCCGTGGCGCAGGATCCGCAGGGCGCTGTGTTCGCGCTCTACGACGGTCGTCTCGACCCGTAGTAACGGCGGCGGCCTCGGCCGCCGGACGCCATACTCGGGCCGGTGCGAAGCGCCGGCCCGACGATTGCCCGCGTCCGCGTCCGCGTCCGCGCCCACGTCGTGCGTCCCGTTCGCGCCCTGTGCGCCGTCTGCGCGCTGGGCGCCGTCTGCGCGCTGGGCGCCGTCTGCGCGCTGGGCGCCGTCGGGTGCGGCTCGCAACAGCAGGCCTCGACCGGCAGCGCTCGCGCCGGCACCGGTGCCTCGAGCCCGCTCGTGACCTCCTCGACATCGGCCGCCGCCGCGGCGGCGCCGCACGCGCATCCGCAGGTGATCGAGCCGGTGGCCGGTTCCGCCCCGGCCGCTGAGCCGGCAGCGGGTTCCTCGGGCGCCGTGGCGGGGGTCAGAGTCGGTCCGGTCAGCTCCACCCTGGCGCAGCCGACCTCCACCGCCGAGATCCGCCAGCAGCTCACCCAGAGCGGTATGACGGCGTCGCCCAACCAGGCCACGCTGACCCCCGGGGGGCTGGCGGTGGCGCCGCTCGACGCTCCCGCCGCCGTCCAGGAGGTGATCGCCGCCGGCAACACGATCGCCCGCCTGCCCTACCGCTACGGCGGCGGTCACATGACCTACGAGGACACCGCTTACGACTGCTCGGG
Organism: uncultured Solirubrobacterales bacterium; assembly: GCA_963799995.1. Lineage (GTDB taxonomy): Bacteria > Actinomycetota > Thermoleophilia > Solirubrobacterales > Solirubrobacteraceae > Palsa-465. The sequence goes on from CAWCZI010000009.1 coordinate 177,402, forward strand.
GTCGATCAGCTACGTGTTCGCCGCCGCGCATCTGCTCGACCACACAGTCGTCTCGGGCGAGCTCGAGAACTGGGGCCGGCCCGGGCCCGGCAAATGGATCACCGTGTTCGCCAACGCCGGCCACACTTTCATGTACGTGGCCGGCCTGCGTTTCGACACAGTCGCGCTGGCCGAGACCGGCTCCCGCTGGTCGGACCGCTCGGCCGACGAGCCCGACCTGAGCACGTTCTCGGTCCGCCACCCGGCCGGCCTGTAACCCCGCCCCACCGCGCCCCCGGCCGCACCGGCCCCCCGGCCGCACCGGCCCCCCGGCCGCACCGGCCCCCCGGCCGCACCGGCCCCCCGGCCGCACCGGCCCCCCGGCCGCACCGGCCCCCCGGCCGCACCGGCCCCCCGGCCGCACCGGCCCCCGGCCCACCGGCCCACGGCGCCTCCAAGATGTGACGAAATGTCAAGCGATCGATATTTTGCTCGCATACCGCACCCAATATCGATCCTTCCGCGCTTGCCAACGGGCCCCTGCCGAGCCAACCGCGCCCTCCCCGTCAGGCCGCCACGCCCGCGGCCACCTCGTCGCTGAACCCCACCAGCAGCTCGGCAAAACGATCCGCGGCCTCGATCTGGGGACAGTGGCCGACGCCCGGCAGCAGCTCGAGCCGCGAGCCGGGAACCGCGTCGAGCACTCGGCGCGCCCCGCGCGAGAAGACGAGCCTGTCCCGGTCACCCCACACCAGCAGCACCGGCAGAGAGACCTGATCCAGCTCGAACGGCTGACGCAGCTCTGGGATCAGGCGATGGGCGGTGTCGAGGTAATGCGCCACCCGGGCTCGCCGGCGGTGGTGGTAGGTGAAGCTGGTGATGACGCCCGGGTCGATCGTGTCCGGGGACGCGAAGGCCAGCTGCGTGTAGAGCCGCGCCACCGCCGCTCGCAGCACGAACCCCGGCACCGGCGTGGGCAGGGAGAGCAGCGATCGCAGCACCGGGTCGCGCTGCACCAGGTACAGGAGCCGGCTCATCTCGAGACCCGCGGGAGCAACCCCCACGACCCCGGCGAGGCGGTCTCCACGGCGCTCGGCCAGCCGTAACGCCACGCAGCCGCCCAACGAGTTGCCGACGGCCACCACCGGGGCTCGGTCACGTCCGGCGGCGTAGCGGACGGCGGCAGCCGCGAACTGGTCCAGCTGCGGCAGGATCGGGTCCGGCGTCAGCGGGTCGGCGGTCCCGAAGCCGGGCAGATCGACCGCCACGGCCCGCCGGCCCGCGCGGGCCAGCCGCGCGAGCGTGTGGCGCCAGGTGTCTGCGCTGTCGGCGTAGCCGTGGAACAGCAGCGTCGGCAGACCGTCGCCCTCGAGCTCGAGGACGCGGGTGTCGTAGCCGGCCAGCGTCAGCCGATGCTCGAACAGTGGCTGGATCACGGTCGGCGCCCGGCGCCGTCAGGCGCGTCCGTAGACGGGGATCGCCGCGCCGCTTACGGCCACCGCGTCGTCGGAGAGCAGATGCGCGATCACACCGGCGATCTCGGCCGGCTTGACCCACCGCCCATGGTCTGAGTCGGGCATCGCGGCGCGATTGGCAGGCGTGTCGATCACGCTCGGGAGGATGGCATTGCAGCGGACCCCCTCGTCGCGGTACTCGACCGCCACCGCCTTGGCCAGCGTCACCACCGCCGCCTTGGAGGCCGCGTACCCCGCGGCCCCGCGGAATGGCTGCACCGCGGCCCGCGTGCCGACGCACACGATCGACCCGCCGCCGGCGTCGATCAGGTGCCCGAGCGCCGCCTGGGTGACCAGGTAGGTGGCGCGGAGATTGAGGCGGAACTGCTCTTCGAACTGCTCCACTCCGACCTCGTGCACGCGGCCGGGAGCGTCGAATCCGCCGACCAGGTTGACGACCCCGCCCAGCGGCGCCCCGGCGTCCGAGGCAGCGGCCCCGACCGCGGCCGCGGCCTCGTCGGGGTCGAACAGGTCGGCCCTGACCAGCTCCAGCCCGGAGCGCTCCTGGACGCGTTCGAGCTCGGCCTCGACGATCCACGGGACCACCACGCGCCAGCCGTCGTCCAGGAGGCGGGCGGTGACCGCCGCGCCCAGTCCGCCCGTTCCCCCTGTAACCAGCGCTGTTTTTGTCACCCTTGACGTCCGAACACCAGTCTATCTTCGTGGCCCACGATGTACGTGCGCGATTTCCAGGACGGGTGCGTCGTCGCCCAGCCGCTGCTCGTGCGCAGCGTGGCGATTCAGCGCCGCAGCGAGGGCCCTGAGTACCTCAAGCTGATGCTCGGCGACCGCACGGGGACCGTGCCGGCAGTGGTGTGGGAGGAGCTCGACCACGCTCACCGCGTCGCCGAGCCCGGCACTGTGGTCCACGTTCGGGGTCGCTTCTCCCACCACGAGCGCTTCGGCGCGCAGCTGACCGTCGACGCCGTCAGAGAGGCCGCGGAGCACGAATACGACCGGGCTGAGCTGATCGACGGCCCCAGCCGCTCCCCGGAGCAGATGGAGGCCGACGTTCGCGGTCTGATCGCCACCGTCCAGCATCCCCACCTTCGGATGCTGCTGTCGCTCGTGCTCGGTGAGGACTCGTCGCTGTGGCAGCGCTACCGCGAACTGCCGGCGGCCAAGCGCTACCACCAGGCCTATCGTCACGGGCTGCTCGAGCACAGCGTCACCGTCGCCCAGGCGGTGAGCGCCGTTTCGGCCACGTTCGGCGGGCTCGACCGCGACGTGGCGGTGACCGGCGCCCTCCTGCACGACATCGGCAAGCTCGAGGCCTACGAGCTCCATGGCGAGGCGATCGAGATGTCCGACGGCGGCCGCCTGTATGGGGAAATTCCCCTCGGGTACTACCGTGTCCGCCGCGCGATCGAGGACATCGATGGCTTCCCCGAGGACGCCGCCCGCGCGGTGCTGCACATCATCCTCAGCCATCACGGCTCGCTGGAGCACGGCAGCCCCGTGATCCCGTGCACGCGCGAGGCGACGCTCGTGCACATGATCGACAATCTCGGCTCAAAGCTCGGGAGCTTCGATCGGCTCGAGAAGGCGCTCCCGGCCGGGCAGCAGTGGTCGGCGTATGACAAGGGGCTCGGCGGGGGCGCTTTCTTCGCCGCCCCGTCAGAGCCCGTGCGTCGCGCGGCCTGAGCCGAGACCGTCTCACCGGATCGTCACGCCGCGCGCCAAATGTGCGCAAATAGCGTGTCTCGTGCGGCGCACTGTTTCTTGGGCCGCGGTCCCCGACTAGAGTTGAGCAGGGGATGGCCAAGGACACAGAGAAGCTGATCCGGCAGCTGTCGCTGATCTCATACCTGATGGCTGAGCGGCGGCCGGTCACCGCCCCGGAGATCCGGCGCGACGTGGAGGGCTACAGCGTCATGAACGAGGACGCGTTCGCGCGCCGGTTCTACGCCGACCGCTCCGAGCTCGAGGCTCTGGGGATCGTGCTGGCGGTTGAGAAGCCTGTCGACGGGCTCGTCGAGCAGGAGAACTACTCGCTGCCGCCCGAGAACTTCCACCTGCCCGCGATCGCCTTCTCCGACCAGGAGCTGGCGGCGCTGCGAACCGCGTTGCAGCTGCTTGACGGCGAGTTCGCCTATGCCGAGCCGCTGCGCCTGGCGCTCCAGCAGATCTCCTGGGGGCGCCCCAGCCCGCTCGGCGCGCCGGAGCAGAACACGGTCGCGCTGGGGATCACCGGGTCCGCGGGAGGGCACGAGGTCTCCCAGCGCCTGGCCAAGATCGAGACCGCGATCTTCCGCCGCAAGACGATCGTGTTCCAGTACCACACGATGGAGCGCGACGAGGTCGGGACCCGGCGCGTGGACCCCTACCAGCTGCTCTACCAGGGCGGCCAGTTCTACGTGGTCGGCCGCTCCCACGAGCGCAGCGCGATCCGCGTCTTCCGGCTCTCGCGGATCCGCGGGAAGGTGGGCTACGCCACTAAGGCCGAGCACGACTTCCAGCGCCCCGCCAACTTCGACCCGCGCGCCTACGCCAATCGGATCGACTGGCAGTTCGGCGAGCCCGTCGGGACCGCCGAGGTGTGGGTCGGTCAGCGCATCGCCTGGCAGATCGAGCGCCACTTCGGGCGTTACGGGGAGATCCTCGCCGCGGGGGAGAACGGCGCCTCCGGCGACCGCCTGTTCCTGACCGCATACGCCAACTCCCGCCAGCTGATCGCCTGGGTGCTCGGGCTGGGAGACAACGCTCGTATCGTCGCGCCCTCCGAGCTGGTCACCGAGCTCCGTGACCGGGTGGCGCTGCTGATCGAGCGACACACGGGTGAGCCGCAGATCGCCGCCTCCCGCGCGGGCGACGCTCAGCATCCGACCACCGACTCCGCCACCCCCTCCGACCGCTCGGACCGCGACGACGCCAACGGCCACCGCGCCGAGGCCGCAATCCGTCCCGAGCGCTTCGCCCGGCTGGTGACGCTGGCCAGCATCCTGATCGAGGCCGGCCGCGCGCGGCGGCTGCTCAACGTCCGCGACATCTGCGCCGCGCTGAAGTTGTCCGACCTCGAGCTGCGCGAGGACATCTCGGTGCTCAACGTCGTCAACTTCGGCGCCGGCACCTACGTCCTCTACGCCGAGATCATGTCCGACGGGACGATCGAGGTCGACCCCGAGCCCTACGGCGACTCGTTCGCCCGACCGGCCCGCCTGCTGCCCGTGGAGGCCAAGGCACTTGTGGCGGCGATCGACCTGATCGGAGAGCACATCCCCGAGGGCAGCCTGACGTCGGTGCGCGAGAAGGTCGTGCACGCGCTCGGCGAGGACCCGGCCCACGAGGGCCTGCAGTTCGCCAGCACCGGCGGCGCCGACATCGAAGTCGAGTCCGCGGTCTCGCGCGCGATCGCGGGGCGGCGGCTGCTCTCGTTCGAGTACTACAAGGAGAACGAGGACGAGTTCTCCACCCGGCTGGTCGAGCCGTACGCGCTCATCAACGGCCGCGAGGGCTGGTACGTGGCCAGCTTCGACCCCACCCGTGACAGTGTGCGCCACTTCCGCCTGGACCGGATCAAGTCCGCCACCGCCACCGATGAGCCCTTCGAGCCGCGCCCCGACGTGGACCCCGCCGCCGACGTCGACGGCTGGCCGCGGACCGGCGAGGTGCCGGCCTCCCGGCGCGCCCGCGTGTGGATCTCGCCCGAGCGCGCCCGCTGGGCGCGCGAGGAGCGCCACGTCGTCGACGAGCTCGAGGACGGCGCCGTGATCGTCGAGCTGGGCTTCGCCGGCGTGGATTGGCTCGTGCGCGAGACGCTCAAGGAGGCCGGGGACGCGGTCGTGCTCGAGCCCGAGGACGCGCGCGCGGCGGTGCGCGCGGCGGCCGAGACGGTCGGCTCCGGCGCCGCGCTGCTCTCGCGCTGAGCAGCGCGACCGACGATCGCTCCGTGAGCCGCCGCAACAAGATCAGGCTGACCGACCCGGAGCGCGCAGCGTTTCTGGCCGAGCAGCGGGTGGTGATCTGTGCCACCAGCGGTCCCCGGGGCTGGCCCCATCTGATGCCCCTGTGGTACGTCGTCCGCGACGGCGAGCTGTGGGCGTGGACCTATGCCAAGTCCCAGAAGGTGCGCAACCTCGAGCGCGACCCTCGGGCCACCCTCCAGATCGAGTCCGGCGACAGCTACGACCAGCTGCGCGGGGTGATGATCGAGGCCATGACCGAGCTCCATCGCGATCTCGAGGTGGTCAGCGGCGTCGGCCTCGAGCTCGCCGAGCGCTACGGCGGAGGCTCGCCGGGCCCCGAGGCGCTGGAAGCGGTTCGGGCCCAGGCGACCAAGCGGGTCGCGCTGCGATTCCTGGCGCAGCGCACCACCAGCTGGGATCACCGCAAGCTCGCCGGCGCGTACTGACCCGCGCTCCCAGGTACGCTCCCGGCCGTCATGCAAGAGCTCAAGGGCCTGATCCTGTCCGGAGGCAAGGGCACCCGTCTGCGCCCCATCACCCACACCAGCGCCAAGCAGCTCGTGCCGGTGGCCAACAAGCCGGTGCTGTTCTACGGCATCGAGGCGATGGCCAGCGCCGGCATCAACGAGGTGGGGATCATCATCGCCCCCGAGACGGGCGACGAGGTCCGCATCGCGACGGGCGACGGCGAGCGCTTCGGCGTGCGGATCACCTACATCGTGCAGGACGAGCCCGCGGGCCTCGCCCACGCGGTGTTGACCGCCGAGCCTTTCCTGGCCGACTCGCCGTTCGTCATGTACCTCGGCGACAACCTGCTCCAGGGCGGCATCGAGGACCTGGTCCAGGCCTTCCGCTCCGGCGAGCCGGACGCGCTGATCCTGCTCACGCCGGTCCCCGACCCCGAGCAGTATGGGGTCGCAGAGCTGCGCAACGGCGCCGTCGTGCGGCTGGTGGAGAAGCCGCCCGAGCCACAGACCAACCTGGCGCTGGTCGGCGTCTACATGTTCACCCCGTCGATCCACGACGCCGCCCGGGCGATCGAGCCCTCGGCCCGGGGCGAGCTGGAGATCACCGACGCGATCCAGTACCTGGTCGACCAGGGCCGGCGGGTGGAGCCGCACATCGTCCGCGGCTGGTGGAAGGACACCGGCCGTCTGGAGGACATGCTGGCCGCCAACCGACTCGTGCTCGAGACGATCGACGGCCGGGTCGAGGGACAGCTCGACGACTCACAGGTCGACGGGCGCGTGGTCATCGAGCCGGGCGCCCACCTGCGGCGCACGACGGTCCGGGGGCCGGCCATCATCGGCGCCCGGGCGCGCCTGACCGACTGTTACATCGGCCCCTACACCGCCGTCGGCGAGGGCTGCGTGATCGAGAACGCCGAGGTCGAGCACTCGATCCTGCTGACGGGCTCGTCCGTGCGCAACCTGGCGGGGCGGATGGAGTCATCGCTGCTGGGGCGCAACGTCAAGATCGCCCGCGACCAGCGCCAGCCGCGGGCGTACCGCTTCCTCGTCGGCGACAACTCGGAGATCGGGATTCTCTGAGAGCGAGGGGTCCGCTCGCCCCGGCCCCCGGATAGCCTGTGGGCGCGATGACCGACGCCCCCGTCGAGGCCCGCGAGCGTCTCCTCACCGCCTGGCGGGGCGAGATCCTCGCCGGCTCGGTGTACGAGCTGATCGCGAGGCGCATGGAGCCCCGAGAGGCCGAGATCGTTCGCCGGATGGCGGCGGCCGAGGGAGGCCATCGCCGACGGCTGGAGCAGCGGATGCGCGAGCTGGGCGTCGAGGTGCCGGACGCCGCCACCGTCCGGGTCCCGCTGTGGCTGCGTCTCCAGGCACGGATCGCCCCCGTCGACCGCCTCCTGGCCGCGCGCGAAGCGGCCGAGGACGAGGAGGTCGACGACCTCTACAAGCGCTCGACCGGCGATCCGGACACCGACCGGCTGCTGCGCGAGATCCGCAAGGAGGAGCGCTCGCACTCCCTGGCGGTGGCCGATATTCGCTCAGGCGCCGACCGAGCGCAGGCACCGGCGGGCGACGAGACCGGCGTCCCCGGGCGCCCCGACTCCGTCAGCCGGGCGGGTCCGAGCGGTCCCGGGGCGGGCCGGAGCGGTATTCCGGGCAGCGGCCTCCCGCAGGCGCGTCTGGACCGGATCCTCGGGCGTGAGAAATGGCACCGCACCGGGGCCGGATGGATCTCGGGCGCGATCTATGGCGCCAACGACGGGCTGGCGGCGGTGTTCGGGATCGTCGCCGGCGTGTCGGGCGCCACCGGCGGGTCCAGCTCGGTGCTGACGGCCGGCCTCGCCGGCGCGATCGCCTCGGCGCTGTCGATGGCGACCGGCGCCTACCTGGCCGAGCGCTCCGAGATCGAGGTGGCGGCGGCCAACATCGAACGTGAGCGCCAGGAGATCTCCGAGCACCCCGAGGAGGAGAAGGAGGAACTCTCGCTCTTCTACCAGCTCAAGGGGATCGACGAGCAGACCGCCGACCGGCTGGCCGAGCAGATGGCCCAGCGCCCGGACGCGATGCTGCAGGCACTGGCGGCCGAGGAGTTCGGAGCATCGGGCACCGGCGACGGCTCCGACGCCGCTCAGGCGGCGCTGGCGGCCGGCGTCTCGACGGGGATCGGCGCGATCATCCCGGTGATCCCGTTCATGATCGGGACCGGGACGCCGGCCATCATCGCGGCGGCGATCGTCTCGCTGCTGGCCCACTTCATGGTCGGCGCCGCCAAGTCCCTGGTGACCCTGCGCTCATGGTGGTCGGCGGGGCTGGAGATGACGCTCGCGGGCGTCATCGTCGGCGGCGCGACCTACCTCGTCGGGCTCGCGCTGCCCACCTGACCCTGCGCCAGAAGAACTAGCTGAGCAGGTCGTCGAGCTCGGCGCGAAGCCTGGCCACCTCGGCCTCGAGTGCCGCCACCCGCGCGACCAACCCGCCGTCGACGGCGCGCACGGGGGGCGCCGGAGCGGCCGATATCGGGGGCACCTGCGCGGCCGCAATCGGCCCCGCCGGCGCGGCCGCAATCGAGCCCGTCGGGGCGGCCGCAATCGAGCCCGACGGGGCGGCCGCAATCGAGCCCGACGGGGCGGCCGCAACCGGGCCCGGCGGCGGAGCGAGATCGGCTCCCTCGTCCTCGCTGCCCAGCAGCTGCCGGAAGCGGTCCTCCTTCTGACCGGGCCGCCGCTCGATCCGCCGGACGTAGCCGCGCCCGGCCAGCTCTGCCAGCACGCGCTCCACCTCGTCCAGGGTCGCGAACGGCGCCAGCCGCTCGCTGCGGCCCTTCAGCTCACCCGGCGTCTGCGGGCCGCGGAGCAAGAGCACTCCGAGCAGCGCCAGCTGCTGGCGATCCAGGCCCAGCCCCTCCTCGGCCAGGTGCCGGTACTTGGTGGCGCGGGTCGTGTGGCCGCTGGCCAGCCGGGCGAGCCCGTAATGCGAGAGCCGCTGGGCGGCATGACTGACCGTGGCCTCGTCATAGGCGGTGACCGGGTCGCGGTTGGTCGACTGGTTGCAGGCCAGTCGCAGCGCATTCAGCGACAGCGGGTACTGATCCGGCGTCGTCCATCTCTTCTCGATCAGGCAGCCGAGAACTCGCTGTTCTGGCGCTGTCAGCTCGCCAAAGTGCACGGCCGCGAGGATAGAGCGCGACTGGCCGGGCCGCCGCCTCAGACCAACGTCTAGGGCCCGCTGGACCTTCGGCTCTGCGGTCGCGGCGCCCGGGTGGCGACACGATCCGTATGAGGCTGTGCCGCCAGTCGCCGATGCGCCTGGCCCGCCGCTCGGCGTGGCCGGCTGCGACGTGCCTGACGGCGGTCGTGGCGCTCGCAGGCTGCGGTTCCGCCGCACCCACGGGTCCGCCACAGGTGACGCTCTCGCTGACCGCCCCCACCAGCGGCGCGACGGTAGGCGTGCGGGTTATCAAGGTCGCCGGGACCGTCGCTCCCGCGCAGTCCGCGGTCAGGATCGCCGGCCGGCGCGTCCGTGTGCACCACGGCACGTTCGATGCCGCGATCCACCTCGGTCGCGCCACAACCAGGATCCGGGTCACCGCCCGAGCCCACGGGTTCGTACCGGCGACCGTCCAGACGGTCGTGCGCTTCAGCGCAAGTACCGCAAGGGGAATGCTCGTCGCCCGCCGCGACAACACCAGCGGCGGGGCGATCGGAGGAGACACGAGCTGGGTCGACCTCACCGTCCCGTTCGGCTCCTCGGCCGGACGTGCGGACTTCATGAGCGGCTGCGAGGGCGGCGACAGCACCGAGGGTCCAGGGTGCACGTGCCTCTACAACCACTTCCTCCAGAGTGGCGTCTTCTCCACCCGGCACGGGCTGCAGACCTTCTACAAGCAGACCACCAAGGCGGTCTCTGACCAGAAGGTCGCCGAGGCCCCGATCGCGCTGCGGGCCGGCTTGGCGGACTGCTCGTCGCTCATCTACCAGACCCACAGCGGCACCTCGGGCTGACGCTTTGGACGTCTGTCCCTCAAGCCGCCGGCGCCTGACTGCCGTGTAGGCGGATATGAGCAGCCATCGCCTACTGCTTTCGTTCGCCGTGGCCGCTGCGGCGCTCGCGGCCGTGTTTGTGGCGGCCTTTGCGGGCCACGGACCGTCGACGCCGCCTCCGGCCGCCAACGTCGCCCTCGCCGTCAGCGCGCCGACCAACGGTGCCACCGTCGGCGTGCGCCGGATCGTGGTCACGGGCACGGTGACCCCGCATGGCGCCGCGGTGACCGTCGACGGGCGGCCGGCTGCGGTCAGCCACGGGAACTTCACACTGCCGCTGGTGCTGGCGCAGGCGACGCAGACCATCACCGTGATCGGCCGCGCCGGCGGCTACCGGCCGGCCACGACCTCGACTCTGGTCAGCTACAGCACGCAGACGGCGTCGAAGATCGCGTCCGCTCTGACCGTGGCCACCGGCGCATCGCGGATCCGCCGGGCTCCGGCGGTGGCTGTCAGCGCCCACCATGCTGCGGGGCCGGCCAAGCCGGCCAGCACCGGAAACGGATCGCCGAAGGTCGTGTTCGCGCTTCCGGGCGCCAGCACCAATGGTGGCGGTCCGACCAGCGGAACGGGCTCCGGCGGCGCGACTGGCTCCGGCGGCGGCACGGGCTCGACGGGCGGAACGGGCTCCACGGGCGGGACGGGCACGGGACACGTGATGCCGGTCCAGCCGGTGGCGTGGACGAAGGCCCAGATCCACGACTGGTACGTGCGGGCCTGCTCCGGCTCCACCGCACTCACGACCCGCACCTCCTTCTGCCAGTGCACCTACCGGCAGCTGTTGCTCACCGGCGCAATGCGCTCGCGCCAGAGCCTGGTCGCGCTCGTGAACGCTCTGAAGCCCTACGACAGGACCCACGACCCGGCCTATCTGCCGGACTACGTGCACCTGGCGATCCTCGACTGTGAGCAGTATCTGCCCGACAACAACGTCGGCACCAAACCGGTGATCCGCAAGCTGCCCTCGCTCTCGCACCCGCCGGTTCCGGCACCCTGACTCACGAAGCCACCGCCCCGGCGCGCGCAGCGTCAGACATCGCGTACGACGAACTCGATCTCGCGCCCCGGATCCGCTCCCTCGACTGACCAGCGGCCGCTACGCCAGCTCAGCCTGGTCCCGTCGGCCAGTCGCGCCGCCGTACGTCCCAAACGCGGAGCGCCCCACAGTGTGGCCACCAACGGGCGTTGACGCTCCGGCGTGTCGCCGAGGCCGGAGGCCACGTGCGGGGCGGGATGGGTTACGACGATCGAGCCGGCCCGGACCCAGACCGGGATTCGGTGCAGCGGCGCCGGGACCACCACGTCGCCTCCGCCCCGGACGCGCTCGTCGGACCACGTCTCGATCCACTCGCCTCGAGGCAGCGCCACCTCCCGCTCCCGAGCGCCCTGGTCGAGCACGGGAGCGACCCACAGGGCCGGGCCGTAGCCATACGCGTCGGTGATCGACCAGCCGCGGGCGTCGGCGGGATCGATCAGACACAGCGGCCGGATGATCGGCAGGCCGGTGTGCGCCGTCGTGCGCGCGGCAGCCCGCACGTAGGGGATCAGCTGCTCGTGCAGCAGGACATAGCCTCGGTACAGGTCCGCCACCCTCGCCCCGTAGTTCCACGGCTCCTGTGGCATCCGCGAGTGCGCCTGCATCAGCGGTGTGAAGCACCCGAACTGCAGCCAGCGGACCAGCAGCTCGGGTGGGCAGCGCTCGACCAGCCGGTGGCCAAGATAGCCGCCGAGATCGTGCGAGAAGTTCGAGAACCCGCTGCAGGCCGCGCTCAGCGCAGCCACGACGAGCACCCGCAGTGACCAGAAGTCCGACGCCTGATCCCCGGCCCAGGTGATCCCGACCGCGTGCTGGCCGGTCCAGCCGCTGCGTCCGAACAGGATTCCGCTGCCCGGATGGACCTCGTCGAGCGCCCGCTGCAGGCACTCCCGGTGCAATCCGCCGAGGTCCCAGGCCGCCTCCGCGCCGCGGCGTCCGTCGGCCAGGCGCGCCTGCGGGGGGATGTAGTAGCCGTCCCCGTCGTCGGCCTTGATCCCCTCCACCCCGAGCTCGAGGATCCGCTTGGCCGAGTCGCGCCACCAGCGCTCTGCCGCCGGGCTGGTGAAATCGACCGGCGAGCCCCTCCCCATCCACCACTGTGCCACCAGCGGCCCGCCGTCGTCGTCGCGCACGAAGTGACCGGCCGCCGCCGCCGGCGCGTAGTTGGGCGCGGGCGCGGCATGCAGGCGCTCGGACTCGGGCTGGGGCGGGATCTGGCCGTCGCGGGAGTCGAGGTTGACCCACGGCGTGACCCAGACGACGGTCCGTACCCCGTCCGCTCGCAGGCGGCGGATCATCCCGGGCGCGTCGGGGAACTGAAAGGGGTTGAACTCCCAGGTGTTGTACTGGGTGGCCCAGGGCGAGTCGATCACGATCGCGTCCAGCGGGATCGAGTGGCGACGGAAGCCCTCGAAGTCGTCCATCACGTCGTCTTGGTGCTCGTGAACGTCGCGGCTCTTCCAGAATCCGTAGCCCCACTCGGGTAGCAGCGCCGGGAAACCGGTCAGCCGGCATAGCGCGCGGAGCCGAGCCGCCGGCGTGGGGGCGCACAGCAGCGCCATGCGCAGCGGTCCGGCATGGCTCCGGGTGGACACGGAGATCCGCTCGCCCTCGAGGTCGAACCGGGTCCCGTTGGCGTAGGTGCGACACCACACCGCGTAGCCGCGGGTCGAGAGCAGCCACGGCAATGGCGCGCAGTCACCCTGGGGTATGCCGCCGTCGTCCAGGATCTCCGGCGGGCAGTCGGGTCCGGTGTAGCGTCGGTCGGCCCCGAGCTGGATCGCGCGGCCGGACTGGTCCAGCCGCGTGCTGTGACGCAGCCCGAGACCCACCAGCCGCTCCTCCGAGCGCCGGTCCCAGTCCAGCGCCAGGCGAAGCGGGTCACCGTCGGCCTTGAGCTCCACCTCGACCCGGTCGCCGGCGTGCAGTTCGAAGCCAAGCCGTGCCTGCCTGCCTCCGTTCAACGCGAGCCCGAGGATCACGCCGCGCTCGTCGCGTCGCAGCACCCGCGCTTGCACCGCGCGCTCCTCGGGTAAGCGCTCCTCGACCGCAAGCACCCCCTCGGTGAACTGGATGAACTGATCCTGGATCTCGCCATCGGCTACCCATGCCCCGCCCGCCCGCATCAGGCGGCGACCCGCCCTGCGGACTGTGAACGAGAACGGCCACAGCGTGATCTCCAGACGGAGCCGCCCGTCGGTCAGCACCACTCCTTCAGGAGCAGCCGAAACCGACGTCGCGAAGGGCGGCATGCGTACATGGTTCTCGCCTCACGGCTTCGTCCATGCCGTTGTTCACGAGATGGTCACACAACATGAGCGCGTTCTTCACGGCTCCGGGAACCGGTGCGCCGATGCTGTAGGCCATGAACGAGAAAAGTCGCGCCGACATGCATGTCCACTCGACAGCGTCGGAGCTGTCGAAGCTCGGGATCCAGCGCTCGCTGCACCTGCCGGAGTGCGCTACCGAGCCCGAGGAGGTATACGAGCTCGCCAAGCGCCGCGGGATGGACTTCGTGACGATCACCGATCACGACACGATCGCCGGCGCACTGACGCTCGCCGATCTCCCGGACACGTTCATCTCCGAGGAGCTGACAGTCGCCTTCAAGGGTGAGCCACAGGCCGTTCACGTGCTCTGCTACGGCATCACGCCGGAGGACCACGAGTGGCTCCAGGGCCACCGCGAGGACGTGGAGGCGTGCGCCGAGTACCTCAACGACCGGGAGCTCACCGCGGCCCTCGCTCATCCCTTCTACGCGGTGCAGGCGCCGCTCACAGCGCGCCACCGCCGCCGCCTGGCGCAGCTGTTCCCGATCTGGGAGACGCGCAACGGCTCACGCGCCAAGGAGCTCAATCTGCCGGCGTTCGTGTACATCGAGACCCACGGGGGCACCGCCATCGGCGGGTCCGATGACCACGCCGGAATCGACATCGGCCGGACCTTCACGGAGACGCCCGCGGCGGCGACCCCGGCGGAGTTCCTGGCCCACGTCCGCGCCGGACGAGCCGGCGCCCACGGCGCTCAGGGGAGCGCGGCCAAGTGGACGCACGCCGCGATGGCGCTGGCGATCCGCAGCCTCGGCCGCGGCGACGGCGCCGAGCGTCCGGACCCGCGGGCGGTGCTGAAGATCGTCGAGCGGGTGATGCGCGAAGGCGACGTCCGTCACGGCAGCGCCGGCACCGACCTCGGTCCCGAGGATGCGCGGGCCCTGCTGCGCTCCTGGCTGGCGGCGATGGACCTCGGAATCGACGAGTCCGACCTGATCGGCCTGCTCCAGGACGGGGAGCTCAGCCATCCCGACCTGTTCCGCCGCGCCCGGCGCATCCACGAACGCCGGCTGTCCGCCGCCGTGCAGGAGATCGTCACGATGGTCGACGAAAATCGGCTCGACCTGGCGGCCTGCGAGGACGCGGTCTTCGACGCGTGCATCCCCGCGATCCCCTATGCCGCCGCGGGCGCCTTCCTGGGGCGCGAGAAGTTCAAGCTGACGCGCAGTGATGGCGACCGGCCCCGGGTGGCGCTGGTGGCCGACGGGCTCGGCGGCATGCACGGCGTCACGCACACGATCCAGCAGATCCGCGATCGCGGAGTGCCGGGCTACGACGTCGAGGTGATCGGCACCGACCCCGACGTCGACCGTCGCCTGAGCGCCGTGGCCGAGGTCGACATCCCCTTCTACCGCGGGTTGAAGATCGGCGTCCCGACGCTGCCGTCGATCGTCGAGGCCCTGGCCGAAGGACGCTACGACCTGGTCCACCTGGTCTCACCAGGGCCCGCGGGAATCGGCGCCTGGCTGTTGGGCCGCGTGCTCGAGCTTCCGGTCGTCGGCAGCTACCACACCGAGCTCGCCGCCTACGCCGGCCTGCGGTCCGGGATGCCGCACCTGGAGGCGATGGCGGGGATGGCCCTGTCGGCCTTCTACGGCGCCTGCGACGTCGTCCTCTCACCGAGCCCCGCCAGCGACGACCGTCTGCGCGAGCTGGGCATCGCGGAGGCCAAGGTCGGGCGCTGGGACCGTGGCGTGGACCTAGAGCGCTTCGACCCGGCGCTGCGCACCGACGGGATGCTCCCCGGCGAGGTCAACGTCCTCTACGCCGGCCGGCTCACCCAGGAGAAGGGCGTCGACCTGCTCGCGGATGCTTTCCTCGCCTCGCGCGAGCGCGATCCACGCCTGCACCTGGTGCTTGCCGGCGGCGGCCCCGAGGAGGACCGGCTGCGCGATCGCCTCGGCCCGCATGCCACGTTCCTGGGCTGGCTCGGCGGTCTCGATCTGGCCCGTGCGTACGCCAGCGCCGACGCGTTCCTGTTCGCCAGCCGCACTGATACCTTCGGGCAGGTGATCCTCGAGGCCCAGGCCAGCGGACTGCCCGTGGTGGCGGTCAACGAAGGCGGGCCGGCCTCGCTGATCGCCGACGGTGAGACCGGGCTGCTGGCGCCCGCCGATCCAGAGGCGCTGGCGCAGACCCTGCTCAACCTGGTCCAGACTCCGCTCCTGGCCGAGCGGCTGCGCAAGACGGCCCTGTCGGCCGTCCGCGCGCGGACCTGGGAGGCATCGATGCAGCGACTCGCCGCCGGCTACCGCACCGCGCTGCTGCGCGCTCCGGCCACCGGCGAGGCCCGCAGCGTCGCCTGATCCTCCGAGCCCCGCAGGGTCGTCTGATCCGCCGAGCCCCGCCGCGCCGGCCGATCCACCGATCGTCGACGCGGTCGTCCCGGTCGCGGGGCTGGGCACCCGGCTGCTACCCGCCAGCCGGGCCATTCCCAAGGAGATGCTGCCCGTAGTCGACCGCCCGGTGGTCCAGTACATCGTCGACGAGCTGGTCGGCGCCGGGATGCAGCGGGTCCTGCTCGTGACGGCGCCGGGCAAGCAGGCGATCGAGCGCCATTTCCAGGACGACGCCCGAGTGCTGTTCACCCGGCAGCCGGAGCCCCGAGGGCTCGGCGATGCGGTGGCCTGCGCCGCGGAGTTCGCATCCTCACGCCCGGTTGTGCTCGCCCTCGGCGACGCCATCATCTCGCCGCCCCCGCCCGGCGTGCCCGGGATCGTGTCGCGCCTGATCGCTGCCCACATCGCGACCGGCGCCTGCGCCACGGTTGCCGTGACCGAGGTGGCCGCCGACGATGTCAGGCACTATGGGATCGTGGTGCCCGTGCGGCGGGCAGAGCAAATGGATGTCAGCGACCTGATCGAGAAGCCGGCGCCGGGCGCCGTCCCGAGCCGGTTCGCGGTCGCCGCCCGCTACGTGCTCGGCCCCGAGGTCTTCTCCGCTCTGAGTCACACCGGCCCGGACGCCACCGGCGAGATCCAGCTGACCGACGCTCTACGCCGCGTGATCGCCGACGGCGGCCGCGTCGTCGCGGTCCCTCTGTCAGTGGGGGAGCGGCGGTTTGACACGGGCACCCTCGAGGGCTACAGCGCCACCTTCATGGAGTTCGCGCTGCGTCACCCCACGATCGGCAAGGCGTTGCGCGCACGCGCGGGCCGGTTGCTCGATGACAGAGCCTGAGGGGGCGGTCGAGCAGGCGTCGCGCGCCGCCGCCGTCGGCGCTGGCGAGGCCTTCGCGCGCGCGGCCCTGGCCGGCAATCCGTCGGACGGTTACGGAGGCGCGGTGCTCGCGCTCACGCTGCCCGGGAGGCGAGCCCGGGCGACGGCCGTTGCTGGTGCCCGGCCGGAGGTCACGCCCGACAGCGAGCTGGTGCGGGCCACGATCCGCTGCTTCGCCCACGAGCGCGCGCCGGCCGCCGCGGCCACCGCCGTTCGCTGGTCCACGTCGATTCCGCGCGGGGTGGGCCTCGGGGGGTCGAGCGCGATCGTGATCGCCGTGCTGCGAGCACTCGCCTGCCTGCACGACGTGGTGTTCACCGAACCGGAGCTGGCCGGCCTGGCGCTCTCGATCGAGGTCGACGAGCTGGGCATCGCTGCCGGACTTCAGGACCGCGTCGCCCAGGCCTACGGCGGGCTGACCTTCATGGACTTCGACCCCGCCGCCGGCCCGCACGCCTACGAGCGGCTGGACCTGGAGCTGCTGCCGCCGGTACTGGTCGCCTGGCGCCCCGACGCCGGTGGGCACTCCGGCGATGTACACGCCCCCCTGAGCGAGCGCCACGCCCGCGGCGAGCCCGACGTGCTGCAGTGCCTCGCCGAGCTGGGAGCGCTCGCCCGCCAAGCCCGTCTCGCGCTGCTGGAGGGCAACCGGCCCGAGCTTGTCCGCTGCGTCGACTCGAGCTTCGACACCCGCCGCCGGATGCTCGAGCTCGACCCGCGCCACGTCGCGATGATCGAGTGCGCGCGAGCGAGCGGCGCCGGTGCCAACTACGCCGGCTCAGGCGGCGCGATCGTCGCCGTGTGCGAGGACGCCGCGCACCGCCGCCGGGTGGCTGACGCGCTACGGCGCTCCAGCTGCCAGACGCTGTCGCTCTGACCCCGGGACGGCGTCTGACCCTACTCTGGCGACAAGATTGGTCCAGATAGACCGGTTTTGTCGCCAGAGTCACGCCCGGATCCCGTCTTCGGCGCCACGACGACAGGATCGCCGCCGATCCCGGCGAACCCACGCTCATGGGGACCAACCGGCTGGAGTCGTTCTCCGACGGAGTGATCGCGGTCGCGATCACCCTGCTCGTGCTGGGGATCTCGGTCCCGCCGACCGGCACCGGCGAACGGCTCGGCCACGCGCTGCTCAGCAACTGGTCTGAGTATGCGGCCTACGCGACCTCGTTCATCACGATCGGGATCATCTGGATCAACCACCACGCGATGATCGGCCGCCTGCGCGAGGCCGACCACCCGATCCTGATCCTCAACCTGCTGCTGCTGATGAGCATCGGGATCCTGCCGTTCGCCACCGAGTTGATGGCCAGGTACCTCCGGCAGTCTCAGGGCGAGTCGCTCGCGGCCGCCGTCTACAGCGGCGCCTTCCTGCTGATGTCCGTGCTGTTCGCGTCGCTCAACGCCCACATCCTGCTGCGCAAGGCGCACATGGTCACCGGCGACCTGTCGCTGCATCGCCGGCGCCAGATCCTGATGCGCAGCATCTCCGGGCTGATCCCCTACGTGGCAGCGACGGCGCTGGCGTTCGTCTCCCCGTACATCACGCTCGGGATCTGCGCCGCCGTGGCGGCGTACTACGCGCTGCCGATCGCCAGCGGCGGCACCCAGGGCGCATAGGCCGCGTGGCGCTCCCGGGCGCGTAGGATCGGGCCAGACCACCAGGAGGAGAACCAATGCCAGCACGTGAGGTGCCGAGACCCTTCAAGTTCCACTGGGGCGGCGGTGAGATCATCGAGGAGGCCAGCTTCACCGGCCACTACACCGAACCCGCGATCCAGCTGCTCGAGTACGAGGGTCATCCGGGCTCCTACGGCATCCGTTTCTGTTACTACAACCACGCCGGCCGCTTCCAGCGCAGCCCGATGATGATCGACGGCGAGGACTCGTTCGAGGGGCTCCGTCAGGCGCTCACGGAAACGCCGAAGCTCCGCGATCTGTTGCGCGAACTCGTCAGCTGATCCCGCTCGTCACGGGCCGCCGGCGGCACGTGCCCGCGCCTGACCGGCCGGGAGCACCCGCCTGCGCAGGTCGTACTCGTAGAGGTAGTAGTCCAGCTGCATCGTGTGGCGCTGACGGGTGGAGTAGTGGCGCACGTGCAGGCGCTCGTCGCGCCGGATCTCCGCCTCCATCTCAGGGCCCGGCGGCAGCGCCCAGTCACCAGCCAGCCAGCGGGCGGCCAGCTTGGCCTGGCATTCGGCGAACGGGAAGATCGTGGGAATCGCCTGCCCGAGCCCGATGAATGCCAGATCGTCGATCCCCGGCTTGAACATCCGTTTGAACAAGGGCAGCACGTTGCCCGGCGCCGAGATGAACCCCTGATCGAAGAACGGAAAGCTGATCTTGTATCCGGTGGCGTAGACGATCGCGTCGACCTCCTCGACGCTGCCATCCGAGAAGCGCACGCGATCCCCGAGCAGCTCCTCGATGTCGGGCTTGGCCTCCGCATCGCCGGAGCCGAGGCGGAGCAAGAGCTCGCTGGAAACGGTCGGGTGAGCCTCGAGAAACCGGTGGTTCGGAGTCGGCAGCCCGAAGTCCTCCATCCGTCCCGAGACGACTCGCTGCAGCACGCGCCCGAGCCGGCGCTGCATCGCCAGCGGCAGCCACGGGATCGTCCGGACTACCTGGTCGACGGGCCGTCCGAAGACATATTTGGGTAGCACCCAGGCGCCGCTGCGCGTGGACAGAAAGACCCGATCGGCGACCCCCTTGCGCGACAGCTCGGAGACGATGTCGACGCCGCTGTTGCCGATCCCCACCACGACCACCCGCTTGCCACGCAGCTCCAGCGGATCGCTGGGATCGATGTAGTGATGCGAGTGGATCGTCTCGCCGTCGAAGTGGCCAGGAAAATTCGGATACGACGGGTCCCAGTGGTGGCCGTTGCAGACCAGCAGGGCGTCGAACTCGTGGACCTCGCCGTCGCCGGTCCGAACCTCCCAGCCGCCACCGTCGCGTCGCCCGGCATGGTCCACCCGCACGCCGAAGCGAATCCGGTCGCGCAGCCCGAAGCGATCGGCGTATTCGCCCAGGAACCGGTGGATCTCGCTGTGATGGGGGAAGTCCGGATAGCGCTCGTCCATCGGAAAGTCCTGAAAGCTGATCGAGTTCTTGGAGGTGTCGATGTGCAGCGATCGATACGCGGAGGAGCGCCCGTTGGGGTTGCGGAAGTACCAGTTGCCGCCAACGTCGTCGCTGGCCTCGAAGCACGTGTAGTCGACGCCCCGGTCGCCGAGAGCCTTGCCGGCCGTCAGCCCACTCACCCCAGCTCCAATCACGCACGTGCGCGGCCCGTCTCGCATCCTCGAACCCTTCTGTCGCTTTCCGGCGTGAAGCTTACGGCGACGCGGATAGGCTGCCGGGGTGACCTTCGTCAGCACCCACGAGCTCGCCGGCGGCGTCGTCCAGCTGAGCATCGACCGCCCGCCGGCCAACGCGCTGGACCTGGAGCTGCTGCGGCAGCTCGGTGACGCGCTCGAGGCGGTGGCCGCGCGCCCGCCCGCCGCGTTCGTGATCGCCGGCCGGCCCGGCTGCTTCTCGGCCGGCTTCGACCTGAAGGCCGCACCGACCTACGGACCGGAGCAGCGGCGCGAGGCGGTCAGGGCGATCAACCGCATGGCGGTGGCCGCCTACGGCGCGCGCTGTCCGGTGGTGGCAGCCGTGACCGGTCATGCGATCGCCGGCGGATTGGTGCTGGCGCTGTGCGCCGACCACCGCATCGGCTCCTTGGAGGGCCGCTATGGCCTCACCGAGGTCCAGGTCGGAGTGCCCTACCCGCAGGCCGCGATCGCCGTTGTCCGCGCCGAGCTCGCCGCGCCGGCGGCCCGCATGCTCGCGCTCGCCGGGCGTTTGGTCGACGCCGGCACGGCGCAGCAGCTCGGGCTGCTCGACGAGGTCACCGCGCCTGACCGTGTCCTCGACCGCTCACTCGAGGTCGCCGCCGAGCTCGCCGCGCTCGATGCCGACACGTACGTGCGCACGAAGCTCGACCTCCGCGGCGCGGTGATCGACGCGATGCCCGCGGCGGCAGCCGCCGACCCGCTGCTGAACCTGGGCGACGGTCCAATCAGCGCTGCGTGAGCAGCCCGTAGGCGTCGGGGCGCCGCGTGCTCAAAAACGGGAAGAGCTCCAGCCAGTCGCGGCGCTGATCCAGATCGAGGTCCGCCACCAGCACGGCGGGCTGGTCCCGGGGCGCCTTCACCAGCACGCGCCCGTAGGGATCGGAGATGAAGCTCGAGCCGTAGAACGTCAGCGGCCCCTCGACCCCGATCCGGTTGATGGCCACCATGAAGGTGCCGTTGGCGATCCCGGCGGCGACGATCACCTGCTGCCACAGGGGCTGGGTGTCGAAGTCGGGGTGGTCGGGCTCTGAGCCGATCGCCGTCGGGTAGATGAGGACCTCGGCGCCCTCTAACGAGTACGCGCGCGCCAGCTCCGGAAACCATTGGTCCCAGCACGTCGGACAGCCGAGCCGAGCCTCGCCGTCTCCCAGCGGAAGCGCGATCAGCGGAAATGGTCCCCCGCCCTCAGGCGCCGCTGGGCCGGGGCGGAAATAGTGGTCCTCGTAGTAGCCGGCGGTAACCGGGATGTGAAGCTTGCGCGTGCGCGAGACCAGCGCGCCGTCGGGCGCAACCACCAACGCGGTGTTGTATCCGAGCCCGTCGGGACCGTCCGGACCGTCTGCACGCTCGTACAGCGACGCATGCACGAACACTCCGGTCTCGCCGGCCAGGCGCCGGGCGAACGAAACCGTCGGGCCGGTCTCGAGATCCTCGGCCGCAGCTCCGACCGCACCCGGCCCGTCGGGGACGATCGCGAAGTAGCGAGACAGGGTGAGCTCCTGCAGGCAGACGATCCGGGCGCCCTCGGCGACCGCCATCCGGACCCCCTCGGTGAGCGCGGCCTCGTGCTCCTCGGGATCGGGGTGCCAGCGGTGCTGGACCAGCCCGAGGCGCAGCGGGGCGCGCTCGGGCGGCCGGGTGCGCGCCGGCGAGTCCGGCGGTGGGTAGGCGGTCAGCAGCGCGGGCGCGTCAGCCATGTGCCACCGGGACCTGCTGGGTGATGCAGTGCGGTCCGCCCCCGCCGTAGGCGAGCACCGGCCCCGAAACCGCAACCACTTCGCGGCCGGGATAGGCGGCGGCGATCAACCGCAGCGCCTCGGAGTCGGTGTCGGCGTCGGCGACGGGCACGATCACGGCACGATTGCAGATGTAGAAGTTCAGATAGCCGGCGGCCACCGCCTCGCCCGCCACCTCGACGTAGGGCAGGTACGGCAGCTCGGTGACCTCGAGTCCCGCCGCCTCCATACGGGCCCGGTTCTCGACGCAGTTCTCGAAATTCGGGTTCTCCTCGGGGACGGACTGCAAAAGCACGTGACCGGGGCGCGTGAAGGCCGCGATCAGGTCGACGTGACCGTCGGTGTCACGGTCCTCCACCAGGCCCTGCCCGAGCCACACCACCGACTCGACGCCGAGGTGCTCGCGCAGCAGCGCCTCGATCTGCTCGCGCGACAGCGACGGGTTGCGGTTGGGGTTGAGCAGGCACTGCTCGGTGGTCAGCAGCGTTCCCTCGCCGTCGGTCAGGATCGACCCGCCCTCCAGCACCAGCGGGGCCTCGCGCACCTCATCGCCGAGCCGTTCGGCGATCAGCCGGCCGACGGCGGCGTCGCGGTCCCACGGCGAGAACTTCTCGCCCCAGGCGTTGAAGCGAAAGTGGACGGCTATGCGTGCCCCGTCGTCGCCGAGCACGTAGATCGGGCCGCAATCGCGCAGCCAGGAGTCATCGAGCGGCAGCTCGACGACCTCGACCGCGGCCGCGCAGGCCGCCCGGGCCATCGCCGCGTCCGCGCTCGAGCCCGCGATCATCGTCACCGGCTCGAAGGCCGCCACCGCGTTGGCCACCGCCGCGTAGTCGGCGCGGGCCTGCTCCATCGTCTCGCCCCACAGCTCGGTCCGGCACGGCCACCCCATCAGGGTCCGCTCGTGAGGCTCCCATTCCGCCGGCGCGCGCACGCCCTGCAGACTACGCTCACGCGAGGTGCTGGCGATGGGCCAGGGCCGCCGCCTGGGTGCGTCCCTGCACCCCGAGCTTGGCCAGGATCCTCGACACGTGGACGCTGGCGGTCTTCTCGGCCATGAACAGCGCCGCCCCGATCTGCCGGTTGGTGGCGCCCTCGGCCAGCAGTGCCAGCACCTGGCGCTCGCGCGGGGTGAGACCGAACGGGTCGACCGACGCCGCCACGCCGTCGCGCGGGGCACCGGGGTCGCCGGGCACATCCCCGGTGTCCAGGCCGAGCCGTGCCCGTTCGCCGAGTGCCAGCAGCTCGCCGGTCAGCCAGTGCGAGCCCAGCTCCCGAGCCGACGCCAGCGCCGCCTGCGCCACCTCGGTCGCGGCGGCGCGGTCGCCGGCCACGACGAGGCACTCGGCCTCGTGCCAGCGGGCGACCGCGGCCGAGTAGGGACGCTGCACGGCGTCCCATGCCTCGGCCGCGCGCGCCCATTCGCGGTGGGCCGCCCGGCCCCGCGCGACGGCCATCTCCGCCTTGCCCTCGGCGAGGAACGCGCGCTCTACGGGACCGCCCTCCTGTGCCGCGGCCCCCAAGCGCTGGACGTGGATCCTCGCTCGGGCCAGCGCGTCGCGCACCACGCCCCGCTCGCGCAGGTCACGAGCGCGCTGAGCCCGATCGGACTCGACGGCGGCGCCGACGGCGCTGACCCGGGCGATACGCATCACGTCGTCGGTGCAGAGCTCGAGGCGGTCCAGCGCGTTCTGGACGGCCGCCTGGGCACCCTCGAGGTCCCCGTCACGGCGGCGCAGCTCGCCCAGTAGTGACCCGAACAGGCCGATCCACTGCGGCTCGGCGGCAACGGCCACCAGGGGCTCGGCGGCCCGCAGCGCCTCGGCCGCGGCTTCCTCGTCCCCGGCTCCGAGCTCGAGCTCGGCCTCACGCAGCAGCCGGAAGATCATCGCCAGCCCGAGCATCCGTGGGGCCGCCGGGGTGAGATGCTCCCGGGCGAGCTTCCAGTCTCCCGCCTCGAAAGCGAGCTCGGAAACCGACAGCACGATCCAGTCGTAGCCGCGTCCGTGGCGCCGGGGCGCCGACCGCACGCCCTCGAGCGCGATCTCGAGACCCTCGCGGGTCCGCCCCGCCATCATCACCATGTCGGCCAGGTTCGCGTACCCAGTGACCAGGTCGTCGACCTCGCCGGCGGCGCGCGCGATCTCGATCGCCCGCCGCAGCTGTGCGATCCCGTTTTCGACGTCGCCGAGTGCCACCTGCGCCATTCCCAGGGTGTTGCGCACGTCGCTCTCGGCCGACCTGTCCTCGGCGGCGATCGCCGCCTCGAGTGCGACCTCGCCGTCGGCGGCGGCCTCGCGAAAGCGCCCGCGGAGGAACTTGCGGCGGGTCAGCCACGCCAGCAGTCCTGGGCGCAGGCGCAATGGGTCGTCCGCAGGCAGCATCGCCAGCGCCCGCTCGCCGATCGTGACGGCCTCGACGCCCCGGTTCATCTGCCACGCGTTCTGCGCCTGGCGAGCCAGCAGCGCCGCGTAGCGGCCGGGGTCCAGGTCGGGGTCGAGCTCGCCCAGCGCCAGCTGCAGCAGCACGTCGGCCCGCGCGCGGTCGCCGTTGAACGAGTGCGCCCGTGCCGCCCGGCCGAGGAGCGCCACGTGGTCGACCTCCCCCGGCCGCTCCTCGGCCGCCACGCGCGGCCACAGCTCCAGCGCCCGGTCGGTCAGGTCGGCCGCCTCGCCGTATGCGTTGGCGCGTTCCGCCGCGTGACTGGCGCGAACCATGCTGCGCAGCGCCGCCGGCTGATCTCCCGCCGACGCGTAATGGCTGGCCATCCGAGCCGTCCGCTCCAGCTCTCGCTCGTCGTCGTCACCGCATTCGCCCTCCAGATATCGCGCCAGCGCGAGGTGCAGCTCGACGCGTTCTCCGGGCAGCAGGTCGTCGTGCAGCGCCTCGCGCAGCAGGGCGTGACGGAACCCGAACGTGCCATCGGCGGCCGCCACCAGCACCTGTTCGGCCACCGCCTCGCGCAGCGCAACCTGGAGCGCATCGTGTTCGAGCCCGGTGACCGCGGCGAGCGCCGTCTCGTCGAGCTCGCGGCCGACCGCGACCGCCCGCGCGACGCGCTGGGCGTCGGATGAAAGGCGTTCGATCCGGCCCGTGAAGGCGTCGCGCAGGCTCTGCGGCGCGGCGCCGCGGCCGTCGAGCCCCGCCGCCAGCAGCTCCTCGATGTAAAGGGGGTTGCCCTCGCTGCGCGCAAACAACCGATCGACCAGCGCCTGATCCGGGTCGGCCCCGAGGATGTCGGCGAGCGCCTCGGTGAGCTCATCGCGGTCGAAGGGGACGAGCTCGACCCGGCGCGCACGCTCGAGCCGCTCGAGCTCGGAGAGCAGGGGCCGAAGGGGATGGCGGCGGTGCAGCTCGTCGCTGCGGTAGGTGAGCACGAGCAGCAGGCGCTCCTGGCGGACGCTGCGGGCCAGGAAGGCCACGAACGTCCGCGTCGAGCGGTCGGCCCAGTGCATGTCCTCGAAGATCATCACCACCGGGGTCGACTCGCCGAGCACATCGATCAGCTCCAGCACGGCCTCGAACAGGCGCAGCTGACCCTCTTGCTCGGGACGCTCCTCACGCCGGCCCTCCTCGAGGCCGGGAAGGATCGTCGCGAGCTGAGCGCGGCTGCCCGAGGTGAGCGACGCGAGCGCCGGATGGCGTTCGCGCACAAGTGGCCGCAGCGCGCTCAGCAGCGGCGCGTAGGGGAGCTCACCGTCGGCCTGCGCAACTCCGTCGCCGCGCAGAACGAGCGGTGAGCCGTCGTTCTCGGCGGCCAGCCGCTGCTCCAGCTCGGAGACCAATCGGGTCTTGCCGACGCCGGAGTCACCGCCGAGCAGGACGAGCGTGGGGCGACCGGCCGTGACCTCCCGGACGGCGAGCTCCAGCTCGGCGAGCTCGCCGACCCGTCCGACGAAGTGGCGGCTGCTCAGCCTCGGCCTCATGCCCGAAGTATCGCCGGATGACGGCCAGCGCCGGGGTCCGCGAGACGGACTCGCGGCCGGGCCGCGTAGCGGCGGCTGCGCGGCGGAGCTCAACGCTGCGCTCGGCCGCAATGACTGCTGAGAACTGGGAGTGCATTCGATGTTCCTTTGGCTAGCTGGCAACGTGTACTCAGCATGGACTGCGACACCGAGGCGCACATCGGGAGAAGGGAGTCGATTCGGGGGCCCGACCCCTTAGGCGGCCGAGGTCGACCCCTTAGGGCCCACGACTTTGCCGCGGGCCCTTACCGGCGCTCCCGCCGGCCGGGGACGAATGCCAGGGGGCTGATCACATCGAGCTCGCGCAGGCGCAGGCGCAGCGGCGCGTCATCCACGCCCGTGTCCTCGAGCACCGGGAGCGTCGCCGTGGCGTCCTCGCGCGCCAGTTCGTCGAAGGTGAGCCAGTCGCGGCTCTGGGCGTCGGCCTCGGCTTTTAGGGCGTCGCGGCCGGGTGCGACGTACCAGAGCTCGACGCCCTCGTGGTGGGCGCAGAGGGCCCGGGCGAGCCGGTATTGCTCGGGGTGGTAGAGAACCACCAGCCGCAGCCGACCCGGGAAACGCAGGCGTCGCCCCTGGCGTAGGCTCGCCGCTTCGCGCAGGAAACGAGGGGCCCGCACTCGAGACGGCTCCAGCGCGACGACGCGGGGGATCGACAGCAGATCGCGCGCGTGAGCCTCGAGCGCGAAGTCCTCGAGCCTGGCGGAGAGCACCAGGACCGCCAGTGAGTCCTCCGGGGCCTGTACTAGTCCTCTCCCGCCGCCGCGTCGTTCGTCCCCGCGGTGGCCGCGGGGCTGGCGCCGGCCGTTCCGGGCTCGACCGGCGCCTCACTGCCGCTCGGCATCAGTTGACCGGCGCTGAGCGGGCTCAGCGGCGAGCGCGTGGCGGCCGAGATCTCGGCCGAGTCGACGCTGAGCGGATGGTGGCAGGCCGCCAGGTGGCCACCCCGGTACTCGGCCAGCGGCGGCTCGACCTCGGAGCAGACGTCGGTCGCGCGCGGGCAGCGGGTGTGAAAGCGGCACCCGGATGGGGGGTTGATCGGGTTCGGCGGCTCTCCCCCGATGACCTGGCGCTCCCGGTTGCGGTTCTCCTCGGGGTCGGGAATCGGGATCGCCGACAACAGCGCCTCGGTGTACGGATGGATCGGCTTTGAGTAAAGCTCCCGGGCGGGAGACAGCTCCATCAGCTTGCCGAGGTACATGACGCCGATCTGATCCGAGACGTGGCGGACGATCGAGAGATCGTGCGCGATGAACACGTACGACAGGCCCAGATCGTCCTGCAGGTCGTCGAGCAGGTTGACGACCTGGGCCTGGATCGAGACGTCGAGCGCCGAGACCGGCTCGTCGAGCACGATCAGCCGCGGGTTGACGGCCAGCGCGCGCGCGACCCCGATCCGCTGACGCTGGCCGCCCGAGAACTCGTGCGGGAAGCGGTTGACGTGCTCGGGGTTCAGGCCGACGCGTTCGAGCAGTTCGCGCACCCGGGGCTGCACCTGGTCGCGGTCCATCCCGTGCAGCCGCAGCGGGATGCCGATGATCTGACCGACGCGCTTGCGGGGGTTGAGCGAGGCGACGGGGTCCTGGAAGACGAGCTGGACCTCCCGGCGCAGCGGCTGCAGCTGCCGGCGGCCCAGGTGGGTGATGTCGCGGCCCCGGAAGCGCAGGGCGCCCGAAGTGGGCTCGAGCAGCCGCACCATGCAACGCGCGAGCGTGCTCTTCCCGCACCCGGACTCGCCGACGATGCCCAGCGTCTGACCTTCATCGAGCTTGATCGAGACGTCGTCGACGGCGTGTACGTGGCCGATTGTGCGGTCGATCAGCACGCCCTGCTTGATCGGGAAGTACAGCTGCACGTGCTCGGCCTCGAGCAGCGGCTGTCCCCCGTTGGCCTCCGGCGCGACCGTGGTCACGGCCTCCGGGCTCACGCCGCGACCGACCCGCCCGTGAGGCCGATGCGCCCGTCGACCTCGCGCCGCGACCGCTTGTCATCGACCTCGAGCCAGCAGCGGTCCCTGTGGCCGGGGGCGTCGGGGATGTGCGCTTCGAGCGCGGGGACCTGGAGGCACTGGTCGAAGGCGTACGGGCATCGTGGGCGGAAGTGACAGCCCTCGGGTGCCCGCGCCAGCGACGGCGGCTGACCGGGAATCGCGGGCAACCGCCGCGGAGGCTCGCGATCCATGCGCGTCACCGACCCCAGCAGCCCCCACGTGTAGGGGTGTTGGGGGTCATAGAAGATCTCGTCCAGGCTGCCCTGCTCGACCACTCGACCGCCGTACATGACCAGCACCCGATCGGCGATGTCCGCGACCACGCCGAGGTCGTGGGTGACGAAGATGACGCCGCTGTTGCTCTCCTGGCTGAGCTGCTTGATCTCGATCAGGATCTGGGCCTGGATCGTGACGTCGAGCGCGGTCGTCGGCTCGTCGGCGATCAGCACCCCGGGGACAGCGACAGCGCCATCGCGATCATGGCGCGCTGGCGCATGCCGCCCGAGAACTCGTGCGGATAGGCGCGCGCCCGGTCGCGCGCACGCGGGATCCCAACCCTCTCCATCAGCTCGACGGCGCGATCGAGCGCCGCGCTTTTCGAGATCTTCTCGTGGGCGCGGATCTGCTCGATGATCTGGTCCCCGATCCGGTGCACGGGGCTGAGTGAGGAGATCGGGTCCTGGAAGATCATCGCGATCTCCTTGCCGCGGATGCCCTCGAGCTCCTTCTCCGAGGCGCCGATCAGCTCACGGCCCTCGAGCCGAGCGGTGCCGCCGAAGCGGGCGTTGGGGGAGCGCGTCAGCCCCATCAGCGTCATCACCGAGACCGACTTACCCGACCCCGACTCACCGACGATGGCCAGGACCTCGCCACGATCGAGCGTGAACGAGACCCCGTCCACGGCGCGCACGACCCCGTCCTCCGTGGTGAAGGAGACCTGGAGGTCCTCGACCTCGAGCAGGCGATCAGCCATGGGCGGTGGGGGCGCTGGTCATCAGCCGGTCAGTCGGATTCGCGGATCGAGCACGGCGTAGAGCATGTCGACGACGGCGCCGAAGAGCACGACGAAGAACGCGGTGAAGGTCGCCCCAACGAGGATCGGGGGCACGTCGAGGTTTCCGATTGCCTGGGCTTCGTACTGACCGATGCCCGGGAGGTTGAAGACGGTCTCGGTCACGAGCGCGGCGCCGCCCAGCAGAAGGGCGAAGTCGAGGCCGAACATCGTGATGATCGGCATCAGCGAGTTGCGCAGCACGTGGCCGAGGAACACCTTGCGCCGCGAGAGGCCCTTGGCGCGAGCGGTGCGCACGAAGTCCTGGTTGACCATGTCGAGCAGGTTCGAGCGCAGGACGCGCGAGTAGAAGCCGACGCTGAGCGTGGCGATCGATATCCACGGCAGGATCAGGTGGTAGGCCCATTCGGTCGGGCTGTCGCCGAAGTGCGTGTACCCCGTGTTGGGAAACACGCTCCACTTGTACGCGAACAGATACAGCAGCAGCGCGGCGAGCAGGAAGATCGGGACCGAGACGCCGACGATCGCCGCCACCATCACCGCCCGGTCGGTCAATCGGCCGACCCGCAACGCGCTGATCGAGCCGAGCAGGATCGCCGTCACCAGCCACAGGATCGCCGCCGGGACGACCAATGACAGGGTCACGGGGAACTTCTGACGGAACTGGTCGACCACGTTGAGGTCGTCCTGGTAGTCGATCACCTGACCGGTCAGGACCAGCTTCAGCGTGTTCGCGTACTGGACGTAGAACGGCTTGTCGAAGTCGAACTTTCGGCTGACCTCGTTGACGGTCGTCTGGTTCGCGTTTCGCCCGGCGATCTCACGGGCGGGGTTGTAGCTCGGGATGATCTCGAAGAAGACGAACACCAAGAACGAGGTGGCGATCAGGAGCGCGATGGCGGACAGCGTGCGCCGGACGATGAAGCGCGCCATCAGCCGAGCCTGGCCATCAGGTCTTGATCCGCACCTGCGCGCGGGGATCCAGCGCGTCGCGGACACCGTCTCCGACTACGTTGATGCTCAGCACGGTGAGCACGAGCATCGCGCCTGGGATCAGCGAGAAGGTGGGAGTGGTGGAGATGTAGTTGAGCCCGTCGGAGATGAGCGTGCCCCACGATGCGTTGGGCGCCTGCACCCCCGCGCCGAGGAACGACAGGTAGGACTCGAGCAGGATCGCGTTGGCCAGCATCATCGGCACGAATACGGTGATCGTCGAGGCCGCGTTGGGCAGGATCTCGGAGAACATGATCCGCCAGGGGCTCATGCCCTGCACCCGGGCGGCATCGATGAAGTCCTGCTCGCGCAGGCGCAGCACCTCCCCCCGGATCGGCTTGCCGAGATAGGGGATGTAGATCACCCCGATGATCAGCGTGGGGATCAGCAGCGAGTTGCCCTTGATCGGACCGATCCCACCGAAGGCCAGAGCGGTGCCGACGACCACGCCGAGGATCACCGGCGGGAAGGACCAGATCAGCTCCATGAACCATCTGCAGTACGGCATCGACGGGGCCCCGCAGGTAGCCGCACAGCAGGCCGAACAGGGTGCCGAAGACAATGATGATCAAGGTGGCCACGGAGCCGATCAGCAGCGACGTGCGCCCTCCGTAGAGCAGTCGCACAGCCAGGTCACGGCCGTTCGTGTCGGCCCCGAAGAAGTAGTGAGCGGTGAACGTGGGACCGATCGGCACTCCGGTCAGCGAGACCACGTTCTCC
Source organism: uncultured Solirubrobacterales bacterium (assembly GCA_963799995.1). Lineage (GTDB taxonomy): Bacteria > Actinomycetota > Thermoleophilia > Solirubrobacterales > Solirubrobacteraceae > Palsa-465. The sequence continues at coordinate 207,652 of CAWCZI010000009.1, forward strand.
TGCTTGCCGCCGACGTTGATCGTGCCGGTGACGTTGTTGGCGTTGGGGGTGATGTGGGCGATATCCGCCGAGTACACGGGCGCCAGCAGGCACGCCACGACGAGCAGGAAGAACAGGAGCATGAACCCCATCGCCACCTTGTTGCGGCGCAGGCGCCGCGCGGCCAGAGCCCATGGCCCGATGGCCGGCGCGTGATGGCCTTGCTCCCAAGCGTCCCCGGTCCCCTGCTCGGAGGTGATCACAACACCGCCGCCGGCGGCCCCGGAGGACTGGCGAAGTGAAGGGTCGACAGCCATTAAGTGAGCGCGAGCATATCGCTGCGGTCCGTCGGCGGGGCCGGGAGGACGCCGTGGGCGTCCTCCCGGATGGCCGCTTCTACTTGAGCTCGAGGCTCGTCAGGTCGGTCAGGTACTCAACCGACATCGTCCCGGCATTGAAGTTCAGCCGGTCGGAATAGAACTTCGCCTTGCTCTCGTGGCCGAAGTTCGCGTAGTAGGCGTGCTGGACCATGTACTGATCCAGGGCCGACCACTGGCTGGCCACACTCTCTGGCGGTTGCTGGTCGAGCTTGTTCAGCTCGGAGTTGAAGTGCGGATCGTTGACATAGCCGTAGTTCAGCGACGAGCCGGCGTTACCGGCAAACAGCTGCATGAAGTCCCACGGGTTGGGGAAGTCCTGGTTCCAGTCACCGAAGCCCGCCTGCGGCTTCAGGTTGGGAGCCCCGATCGTGGTGAAGTACACGCCCGAGTTGATCACCTTCTCGGACGCCTTGAACCCGAGCGAGTTCAGGACGGACGTGAAGTAGTCGAGGTACTGCCGTCGCGGACTGCGCTCCTCGCCGTAGACGGTGACCGGCTGGCCGATCATCCCCGACTTCTGCATCAGCGACTTGGCCAGCGTCATGTTCGGTGGCCCGGCCGGGTTGTGGAACGGACAGATCGAGGGGCTCGAGTGCCCGATGATCCCGAACGGGATCAGATGGCAGTCGGGCGCCTGAAAGCCGCTGTCGAGCCTCGAGAAGGCCCGGTCATCCATCGCGGCCAGCACCGCCTGGCGCGCATACAGGTTGTTGAACGGCTTCGACGTGACCCCGAACCAGAAATACCAGCTGGAGTTGAGCGGGACCGCCTGGTACCGATCGGCCGCGCTCGTCTTGACCTGCTGCAGGATCGACGCCGGCAGCGTGTCCCCCGGGTCGAACACATCGGCCTGGTTGTTGAGCACTGCCTGGGCGTTGGCCAGGACGTTGGAGTTGACGTTGTAGACGATCTTCGCGGCGTGGCCCTTGGGCAGGCCGGGAACGTCGAACTTGGGGTTCTGGACCACCGTGTACGAGTGACCCGGGGAGATCGGGCCCCACATGTAGGGGCCGTCACCGATCGTGCCCGTGCTGGCCAGGTTCTTCATCGGCGTGCTCTTCGGCACCGGGGCGGTCCCGGGGAGCGCGAAGATGTCGACGATCGGCGCGAACGGCGCGACCACCGTGACGGCGATCTTGCCGGTGGCGTCATTGGTGACGACGCCGGAGATCGTCTTGGCCTTGCCCTTGGCGTAGGCGTCTCCGCCCTTGACGTAGGCGCTGATGAACGACGCCGCCTGCCACGGGATCTTGATGTCGCGCTCGAGCGCATAGGTGACATCGCTCGCCACGATCGGCTGCCCGTTGGAGTAGTGCAGCCCCGAGCGCAGCTGGAAGGTGTAGGTCTTCCCGCCGTTGGACACCTTCGGCAGGCTGGTGGCCAGCGCCGGGATGATCTTGCTGCCGCCGGTTCCCGCGACGCCGCGGACGAACGTCAGCAGCGGCGTGTTGATGACGGAGTAGAGCTCGTTGCCCTGCGTCGTGAAGTCGAGGCCCTGATCGGCCGACAGGGGCGCCGTGCCGGCGGCGATCGTGATCGTGCCGCCCGAGGCGCCGCTCGAGCTCGAGCTCGCGCTCGCGCTGCCCGAGCTTGTCGCCGACGACGACGCCGACGAGCTGGAGGAGCTCGACGAGCTCCCGCAGGCGGCGATCACCATCGCCGCTATGACCGTCAGCAGGATCCCCGCCGCCGGTCTGATGTGCCTATTCATAGATCCTCCTCCTCAGAGGTCGCATTCCCAGGCCCGACAATCTAATCGTCGCGACCGGACGATGCGAGCCTCATCGCCGCGGGCAGCGCGGTCCTAATCAATGCCCAACACAACGCCGGGCCGACGGTTCGGACTGGAACGACCGGCCGCGATCCGTTTAGATACGACATTCAGCTTTGCGCCGGTTAACGGCGCATCGGAGAAGAGGAGCCTCTCGATGTCGAGCACCGTCGGTCAGAGAACAGCCCGGACGCGGTTGGCAGCCCTGTGCGCCACCGCGGCCCTGATCGCCGCCGCCGTCTGCGGCGCGGGCGCCCCGCGCGCGTCGGCCACGCCGCCCACGGTGTTCGATCCCGCGGTGGAGGCGCAGAACTTCTCGATCACCCAGCAGCGCCAGGCGATCTACGACACACCCGCCTACCAGACCCAGCTGACCGCGGACTCGGTGGCCAGCGGCACCCAGGCGCTGGCCACCGAGGCGGCCGACCCCGCGCGTTTCTTCACCGACGACCTGTGCTGGAACCTCGGTAACGGCTGCGCCGGAGACATACGCCTCAACAACTGGGCGACCAACGGCTACGGGCTCGTGCGTCCGGTGCTGTTCACCGCCCGCGACGGGGCGACGATCTCCGGGCACGTCTGGGCCACGGTGGCCGGCCCCGCCCAGCGGCCGGGCATCGTCATCACCAACGGCTCGGTCCAGGCCGACGAGCAGATGTACTGGTACGCAGCGCAGACACTGGCCAAGGCCGGCTACGTCGTACTGACCTTCGATCCGCAGGGCCAGGGTCAGTCCGACACCTTCGGCCAGTCGCCCGACCAGGACGAGGGCTTTCCCGCTCAGAGTGACGGCCGGCCGTTCTACGACGGGACAGAGGACGCGATCAACTTCCTGCTCTCAAGTCCGGCGCACCCGTATGAGCCCGGGCCCAGCTGCAGCACCGGGACCAGCCACGCCGCCAAGCAGAACGCCCGCGTGCAGTCGGGGCTGGATGCGGCCTACGATCCGTTCTACCAGCTGCTCAACGGCGGCAAGGTGGGCCTCGTCGGCCATTCCTACGGCGCCGCCGGCGTCTCCTACATCGCCCAGTGGGATCCGCGCGTCGGCGCGGTGGTTGCGCTGGACAACCTGGGGGGGCCCGGACCCGACGCCGGGACGATTCCGGGCACCGGCGGCGGCACGATCGGCGAGCAGCCCTGCCCCGCCGATCCGGCTGACCGCACGGTCGTCCCGATCACCAAGCCCGCCCTTGGCATCTCCGCCGACTACGGACTGCCCCCGACCCCGAACACGTCGCTCCCCGATCCGACTGCCAAGGAAGCCGAGTCCAAGGTCTATTCCACGGCCGGCGTCGACACCGGCGAGATCGTCATCCGCGGCGGCTCGCACCTGGACTTCAGCTTCATCCCCAACCAGGCGTTCGGCGCCTCGTTGCGGGGCCCGGACATCACCGACTGGTACACGACGGCGTGGTTCGACAAGTACCTGCGCAACGATCCCACGGCCGACGCTCGGTTGCTCTCAGAGCGCTGGCGCAACGACCCGGTGGAGGCGCGGGTGGACCCCAACCACGACGGCAACGCCTTCTCCTTCTACTACTACTCGCGCCTCGACATCCACCTCGCCAACGGTTCGGTGTTCGGCTGCGAGGACCTGCGCGACGGCTGTCCCGGCATGGTCGCCGACGACGGCTACAAGGGCAGCTACTCCTACTTCTCGATCGACACCTCGCCGGACGCCACCACGGGGCCCGGCGCGGCGCTGGCCTCGGACAGTCGCCTGACACCGTGCACGAGCTCCCAACGGCTGAGGATCCGCCTGAAGCGATTCCACGGCCGTGCGATCACCCGGGCCAAGGTGTACGTCGACGGGCGCCTGGTCCGCACCGTGCGCGGTCGCTCGCTGCGCTCGGTGACGATCTCCGGACTGCCGGGCAGCGCCCGGCACACCATCCGCGTCTATCCGTCGACCCGCAAGGGCCGAGCCAAGCGGATCGTCAAGCACGTCTACGGTTGCGCACACCGCGCAACCGGGCACCGTGCGACCAGGCACTAACGCAACGCCCAGAAATCCGCGCGGGGGTGGGTCAACTGAGCGTTGATATTCGTCATCAGATTGCCGCACCCCGGGCGCGGGGCCGGACCGCACCCCCATCCGCGGAGATCCAGCCCCGAGACGACTCGGCTAGGAGACGGTGAGCACGGCCTTGCCGGCCACCCCGCGCTCGAGCAGAGCGTCGATCGCGGCGCCGGCCTCGCTCCAGGGTCTGACCAGGTCGATCTGCGGATCCAGACGGCCGGCTGCGACCAGCTCGGCCAGGCGCCGCAGGTCGGCCGCCCCACTGCGTGTGTGCTGGAGCTCGGCAAAGATGTAGAGACCGTAGAGGCGCGCTCCCGGGGCTCGGGAGAACAGCTCGCGCGTGGGGTAGCTGACGGGCTCTGGAACCGTCGCGGCGAAGTTGACGACCATCCCGCCGGGAGCCACGCGCTGCAGCGCCGCGCCCAGCACCGGCCCGCCGACGGCATCGAGGATGACGTCGAAGTCGGGGCCCTCGAGCTCGAGCTCTGAGAGCACCTGATCCGCGCCGAGCTCCGCCAGGCCCTCGGTCCGCCGCGCGACCGCGGTGACGTGCGCGCCCGCCAGCGTGGCCAGCTGGATCGCGAACCGCCCGACTCCCCCGCTGGCGCCCGTCACAAGCACCCGCCGGCCGAGCACGAAGCCCGCCACCTCCAATGAACGCAGAGCGGTCAGCCCCGCCACCGGCAGTGTCGCCGCCTGCTCGAATGAGACCTCCTCGGGCAGCTCGGCCAGCAGCTCGGTCTCGACGGCAGCCAACTGCGCCCAGGCGCCGGACTGCATCAGGCCGACCACGCGCGCTCCGGCCGCCGGACCGCTGCCGTCGGCCGCCGCCTCTCTCACCACTCCGGCAAGGTCCCAGCCGGTCACCGTCCCGGGCGGTGTCCGCTCCAGGCGGCGGCACTCGCCGCGGTTGAGGCTGACCGCCCTGACCTCGACCAGCGCCTGGCGCTCGCTCGGCTCCGGGTCACCGACCTCGGACAGGTCCGCAAACGGCGACTGGGGATTTGAGACAAGCGCGCGCATCAGTCGATGCCCGATACTAAGCGACGATGCGCACGATCACGAAGCTCCTGGTCCTGGCCGCCGCGGCGCTCGCGATCGTGTTCACCGGCTCCGCCTCCGCGGCACTCAAGGTGGACTGGATGCGCGGCGTCAGCTCGCCCGGCACTCCGGCCCGCTACGACAAGGTGGGTGTGATCAAGGTCGGACCCAGCACGGCCCGCAACGTCCTCGTGCTCGAGCCCGGAACGTCCGCGGGAGGCACCTACTTCGTCCCACTCGCCCAGTGGATCGTCGCCAGAGCGAAGGGCTGGCAGGTGTGGTCGATCGAGCGGCGCGAGAACCTGCTCGAGGACCAGTCAGAGCTACAGCTGGCCAAGACCGGCCACGCGACGGCCACACAGCTGTTCAACTACTACCTGGGCTGGCTGGCTCCCGGCAGCAACATCGCCCACCACTTCCAGCTCATCCCCGACGCGACGGTGCCCTTCGCCAAACACTGGGGGATGAGCGTCGCCGTCGGCGACCTTCGCAACGTGATCGCGGCGGCCCACAGGCTCCGGGGCAAGGTAGTCCTCGGCGGCCACTCGCTGGGCGGCGGCGTGGTCACCGCCTACGCCACCTGGGACTTCGGCGGCCGTCCCGGCGCCGACGGGCTCTCGGGACTCGTGTTCGATGACGGCGGCAGCTTCGGCGCCGCGGAGTCGGGCGCTGCTGCGCGGCTGGCGCTGGCGACGCTCCAGAAGCCGTCCACGTCGCCCTGGCTGACCTTCGGCGGCATCACCGCGCCGTTCGCGGGGCTCTACAACGCCACCGGCTCAGCAGCCGCGCTGATCGACCCCGACAGCCCCTCCCTCGGCCAGGCATCCGGCCTGCTGGCGCCGTTTCACCTCTCCCCTTCGGTTCCGGTGACCAACCTCGGCCAGTACGGCTTCGCGCTGAACGTCGGCACCTCCCCGCCCGCTCTGGCCGCCGCCCAGGCCCACCTCGGCACCGGGATCGACACGACCGGGGCGGTTCGCGGCTGGAATGGCGCCGGTGCGCTGACCCCGATCAAGCGGTTCGCGCGGATGTTCTCGGGCGCGGGCGTGACCGACGCCGACGGGACCGAGTGGTACTTCCCGCAGCGGCTGACTGATGATCTGGGCGCGGTCGGCAACGGCACCGGGGGCGCCGCCGAGCGCGTCCTGGGTCTGAAGGCCATGCTTGGGGGCAAGCTGCCGCGTAGCCTGTTGATCTACGCCTTCGAGACCTCCCTCGGCTACGCCGGCGGCCGGCGGCTGGTTATCCGGGGCGCCCGACAGCTCGCGACCCAATCGCATATCCCGATGCGCAACGTGACGCTGATCGACCGCCACCGCACGTACGCTCACAACGACCCGAACGGCGCGTACCCGCACAATGACTTCTTCAATGCACTGATCCCGTTCCTGAAGAAAGCAGCCGCGCAGGGAAGCTGAACCGGCGGCGGTCCGGGAGAGGACAGACTCTTGGCAGACGATGGATTTAAAGCGCTCAGCGCACGGCTCGGTGGTGGCGCACCCGAAGGGCTGCGACAGCTCGACGAGCGCCAGCTGCACGATCTCGAGCAGGCGATCGCCGACGCCCACCGCCGTCAGACCGCGGCTCTGAACGCAGCGGGCGACCGCGCGCTGGGCATGGTGCCTCGAATGCTGCGGGGGCCGATCCGCCGGGTGGTCGGATGAGTCGCGCCGCCGACGCGCTCCAGGCGCGGGCCGAGATCCTCAAGCTGGCGCGGATGCTCGGACGCGACCCGGACCAGCTCGCCTATCTCGAGCAGCTGTCGCTGGAGGATCTGCGCAGCCTCCGCGAGGGGCTCACTGAGTATCTGTTCAACGCGCACAGCAACACTCTGAACGGGCTTGCGGCCGCCGGCAAGCTGCTCCCCGCCGCGGTCAGTGCGACGATCTGCGAGCGAGCCTTCGGCCCGGTCCTGACGGCGCGGATGGCCGCTGTCGTGGAGGTCGGCCGCGCCGTCGACATCGCCGGCAGGCTGTCACCATCGTTCCTCGCCGACGTCGCCGTCGAGCTCGACCCCCGGCGCGCCAGCGCGGTCATCGCCGCAATCGCATCAGACCGGATCGCACTCGTGACCCGGGAGCTGCTGGCCCGCGAGGAATACGTGACGATGGGGCGGTTCGTCGGCCATCTCAAGGACGAGGCGATCCTCGCCGCGCTGCACGAGATGGACGAAGGCGAGCTGCTGCGGGTGGCGTTCGTGATGGAGGACAAGCAGCGCCTGGACCGCCTCGTCGAGTTGCTGCCGGAGCCCCGCCTCAGCGCGATCGTGCAGAGCGCATCCGAGCAGGGACTGTGGGTGGAGGCGCTCGACCTGCTCGAGCATCTCGGCCCGCGGCGCCGCGACCAGCTGATCGCCGCCGCGGTGGAGCTGGACGGCGCCGCGCTCGAGGGCCTCATCGGGTCCGTGATCGAGCACGAGTTGTGGGAGGAGGTGCTCGTCATCGCCGAGCGCGACCCCGCCCTCCAGGGACGGCTGGCCGAGCGCCTGCCCTCGCTGCCGATCGCCCAGCGCCAAGCCGTCGCCCGGAGGGCCAGCGACGATGGGGCGATCGAGCGCCTCGGACCCCTGGGCGAGGCGCTCTCAGCTCAGGGCGTGTAGACCGAGGTCCGGCAAGGACTGCCCGCGCACACGTCGGTGATCGTCCCGCCGGGCTCGAGGAAAGCCGACTTCTGCTGGCGCGCCAGGGGCGTGTTGCGCGGATCGGGATGCGGATCGATGTTGTTCACCGGGTTATCCACCGGTGCAATGTTGCCCACGGGCGGCGGCTGGACCCGGGCCGCCCCGCTGTCCCAGACTTCGATCGCCGAGCCCCGGAACGGGAACGAGGAGATCGCCGGGATCCCGTAGAACAGGTTCCGGTCCCGCCGGCGGTTGGTGCTCAGATCGAGCGCCGGCTCATAGGCGGAAGCGCCGATCGTCCGGGCCTCGACCGCCGCGGCGTACATGCTCACCTGGTGATCGCCGTAGGCGATCTGCATCAGCACCTGATGCGAGGGCGTGTCGGGCAGCGGGTGCGAGGTCATCTGCGCGGCGTAGCCGTCAGGATCGCCGCGATCCCATAGCTGCTGCATCAGGTCGAGGATCATGGGGTGCGAGGACTGGTCGGGATAGCTCGCGTACAGGATCTTGCCGAACGGGGCGAAGTCGGTGCTCCGCTGCACCAGCACGTTGGCGTAGTTCATCCCGCTCACGCCGAGCACGGCGTGGCGGAAGTCCGGCGCGACCGCCGTGAGCATGCCGCCCATGATCCCGCCCTGACTGTTGCCGTCGTAGTAGAGCTGCGAGGTGTCGATCACCGGGTGACCGCCGGCCTGAAACGCCGGGCTGGTCGCCAGCCCGCTCGGGTTGAGCATCAGCCGGCCCAGGAAGAGCATGTTGAGCACACCCTGCTGCAGGCGGTCGACCACCGGCGCAAACAGGTTGAGGTTCTGAACGGCGGCGGCATCGTTGAGCGTGTCCGGCCCCGCCAGGCCCGTCCAGTAGGTGGCGCAGAAGACCATGTTGTGCTCGGTCGCCATCGCCGTGACGGGGCCGTCCTCGACCTCGTCGTAGGAGCCGAGCAGGCCGTGGCCATAGAGAGAGATCCGCGCCGGGGTGGTCGGACTCGCCGAGCTCGGGACGATGCACTCGAACGTGGCGGTGGCCACGTTGCCGGGGATCTGGGTTGGCAGCGCGCCGGGCTTGCTCGAGCTGTAGTGAAAGCCGCCCACGGCGCTGTCCCCGCAGACCACGAGGTAGCACGGAACCTGGAAGGTCCCGGTGACGGTGCGAACGGTCGGCGACAGCGTGCTCTGGCCCGTGACCTGGAACGACGGCGGGCGCCCCTGCACCGTGGAATCGGCCAGGTTGGTGTCACCGAGCTGCGCAAAGGCAGCATTGCGGATCGCCAGCATCCGCGCCGTCCGGTCCTGGCGCGAGGCGATCGTGAAGTTCCACGCCTCGTACAGGCCCTTGCGGGCGATCCCGGTCTTCGCCAGCGCGCGGAAGATGGCGCCGTAACGTGCTGTCTGGGAGCGCTCGGCGCCTTGCAGCTTTCGCCCGTCGCGCAGGCGCGCGAACCAGGTCGGCGCCACGATCACCTTGCCGGAGGCCGTTTTGAGGTTGCGCAGGGCGACGATGTAGGTGTGGCCCTCGGTGAAGCTCTTGCCGGGATGGATGATCAGGTCGGTGTTGACGGCGCCCTTGGCGTTGGCGTCGAGTTCGGCCCAGATCAGCTGCCGGGCCCCCGTCGCCTGATCGAGGACGACGATCGGCGCCTTTTTGGCGAACGTCCGCGCCATGTCCAGAAGCCCGACCGGGTTGGTGCGCCGCAGCGCCGCGGCGTTGTCCAGCCCGGCGACGTGCAGGACGATGTCGCTGCCGGGACTGAACCCGTCGTCGCGGTCATAGGGGCCGGTCTTGACGCGCACGCCCTTGGTGTTCACCGGCATCGCCGAAGCGGGGAGCTTCAGCCGCAGCCCGGTGTGACTGCTGGGATCGCGCCGCGTGAAGAGGTTGCTGGGAAACGGGAACAGGCAGGGCCGCGCCTGGAAGGGCTGGCAGGCGGCCGCGGGTTTGGCGGCGGCAGCGGCCGGGACGGCCAGCATCACCACCACCGAGACGACGGCGACGGCGGCCGCCACGAACGACTGCGTCACGACGATGCGGGCGCGGTGGGCGCTCATGGGTTTCCTACCTCTCTCTCCACAGCGGAACTTCGGACGACGCCGCGTCAGGCCGGCGCGTCGCGGAGCGTAACCGCTTGTGGGGCCGGGAGGCGGGCCGCCCCTCCGGCCACGGCGGACCCGGGCGGCCCAGCAGGAAGCCCTGGACCAGCTCCACGCCGAGCGCACGGAGAGTCTCGAGCTCGGCGGCCGTCTCGACGCCCTCGGCGACGAGGTGTCCGCCTGTCTGGTGGGCGTAGCCGAGCAGGGCCATCACCAGAGCGCCACGGTCGTGGTCGGCGTCGATCCCGCTGATCAGCGATCGATCGAGCTTCAGGTAGGTCGGCCTGACGGTGGTGACCTGGCGCAGGCCCGAGTATCCGGCGCCCATGTCGTCGACCGCGATCCGGACGCCGGCACGCTGCAGCCTCGCAATCTCGGCCTGAACCCCCGGCGTGTCCTCGAGCAGGCTGTTCTCGGTGAGCTCCAGGATCAGACCGCCGCGGTCGGCCGTGCCCGCAAGGAGCTCCGACGTGCGCGAATCCAGCAGCAGTGAGCCCGATAGGTTCACGCTCAGCAGCGTGCCCGTCGGCTGGTGGCCGAGCAGTGTCAGCGCCTCGCGCAGGCAAGCGAGCTCGAGCTCGTCGCGCAGGCCGAGCTCGTTGGCCAACTCGAACCAGTACAGGGGGCTCGACGTCGTGTGGCCGCGAAACCGGGCCAGCGCCTCATAGGCGTGGACCCGGCCGTCGCGGATGGCCACGATCGGCTGCACCGCCATCTCCAGACCATCGCCGGCGATCAGCCGGCGCAGCGTGGCGGCGGCGCCGCCCGGTCCGGCCGATAGCGGCTCGCCGGCGTAGACCGACAGCTGCGAGCGCCCCATCCGCTTGGCCACACGCAGCGCGACGTCGACCGTGCGCAGCAGCGTGTCTGCGTCACGACCGTGCTCGGGGACCATCGCGATGCCCACCGACGCGACCAGCGCCGGGTGCTGGTCATCGCCGGCCGCAAGATCGTCCAGCAGCCGCTGGACGGCCGCGCGTGGATCAGGCCCGGAGAAGACGGCAGCGAACTCGTCTCCCCCCAGCCGGCCGATAACGCTGCCCTCGCCCACGGCGGCCCGGATCCGGGGCACGACCGAGACCAGCGCCTGGTCGCCCGCGGCGTGGCCGTTGGCCTTGTTGATGGCACCGAAGTTGCCGAGGTCGAGCATCAGCACGGCAGTCCCGTCCTCCGGGGTGCTGGCGGCGGCGATCCGGTCCAGCGCGGCCCGGAACGCCGTGCGTGACAGCGCGCCCGTGAGCCCGTCGTGATCGGCGTCGTGACGAGCCTTGGCGCCCATCGTGCGCAACTCCTCGGTGACTCGTCCGCAGCTCAGCAGCAGGGCGATCGCCGCCAGGCAGAACGCCCCGTAGGGGAGGGTGAGCCGCTGCGTGAGGAGGACCGGCAGCACCAATGCACTCAGCAGCAGCGCCCGGCCAACCCAGTAGACACGGCCGCCTCGGGCCAGCACGCCGCTGGCCACGGCGCCCAGCCACAGCAACGGCACGATCGTCACCTGCTCCTGGCCGAACCCGAGGATAAGCAGGCCGGCCACCGGCGCCACGGACTCCTCGACCCGCAGCCAGTCGGCGCTCGGCGCGCAGAGCTGGACCACGGCTGTGACCAGCACGATCGCGAACGCCGCCGCGACGCTCGCCGGCGCGGGCGTCTGACCCGGGTGCGCCAGCACGACCACGATCCCGACCGCGGCCATCAGCGCACGCGCGCCCGCCGCCGTCTGACGCGCGCGAAGAACCTCTGGGGCAGGCACCCCCATCCGTTTCACACAGTTGATCTCGGTCGCCCAGGCGGAATCCTTGACCGGTGGCGGCCCGCCATGGGCCTTTCGGCTGCCCGGTTTATCGCCCGGAACCGGTGAGCTATGTTGCTGACGGTGAGCTCAGAGCGCTCCTCCGACCCTGAATCGAGCGCCGGGATCGGCCATCGGCTCGTCCTGCTGCTGGCCATCGCCTGCGGCGCAGCCGCCGCCAACCTGTACTACGCGCAGCCGCTGCTGCAGACGCTGGGACGCGCACTTGGCGTGTCCAACGGCACCGCCGGCCTGCTGATCACGGTCACCCAGATCGGCTACGTGCTGGGGTTGTCGCTGCTGGTGCCGCTCGGGGATCTGCTCGAGCGCCGCCGGATGATCACGGTGACGCTGGCGCTGACGGCCGTGGCACTGGTGGCCGCGGCGCTCGCGCCGAGCTTCGCCGTGTTCGCGGCTGCGATCGGCGTCGCCGGCGTGACGTCGGCGATTGCCCAGGTGATCGTTCCGATGAGCTCCTCGCTGGCGCGCGAGCATGAGCGCGGGCAGGTCGTGGGCACCGTGATGAGCGGGCTGCTGATCGGGATCCTGGTCGCGCGTACCGTGAGCGGTCTGCTGGCCGCGGCGCTCGGCTGGCGAGCGGTGTTCTGGGTCGCCGCCGGGGCGATGCTGGTCCTGGCCGCGGTATTGCACCGAGTGCTGTCCGAGGTCCCGCCGACGACCGAGATGTCCTACGGGGGCCTGCTGCGCTCGGTCCTGACACTGGTCCGCCGCGAGCCGGTACTGCGCCTGCGGATGGTGCTCGGAGCGCTCGGCTTCGGATGCTTCAGCGCGCTGTGGACCTCACTGGCGTTCCTCCTGGCCGGACCCCCGTACAGCTACGGCAACGCGGTCATCGGACTGTTCGGGCTGGCCGGTCTGGCCGGCGCCGGCGCGGCCACCGTGGTCGGCCGGCTCGCCGACCGCGGCCACGGCGCCCGCGCCACCACGATCGGCGGGGTGCTGCTGCTGGCCAGCTGGGGGGTGCTCGATCTGGGCCGCACCTCGGTGGTCGCGCTGCTCGCCGGGATCGTGCTGCTGGACCTTGGCGTCCAGGGCGCTCACATCAGCAACCAGAGTGCTATCTACACGCTGCGACCCGAAGCACGCAGCCGGCTGACCACGGCGTACATGGTGGCCTGCTTCCTCGGCGGCGCAGCCCTCTCGGCGCTCAGCTCGAGCCTGTATGCGAGCAGCGGCTGGGGCGCCGTATGCGTGCTGGGTGCGGTGAGCTCCGGGCTGCTGCTGGCCGGCTGGCTCGCCAGCCTGGTGCTGTCGTGCGTCAGAACCCGCGGGACCGCACGACAACCGCTGACCGAAGGCGCCGGCGGCACCGAGTGATGGCGGCGCCCGGCTGCAGCGCGCAGACTGGCGGGCACCGATGACGACGGTGGGCGGAATGGCGGCCACGGGCGCGGACGGGCAGCCCGCCGCCGATGGCCAGTCGAGCGTGCTCGTGGTGTTCGTCGGGCTGATGCTGGTGCTGCTGATGGCGGCGCTGGACCAGACGATCGTCTCCACCGCGCTGCCGACGATCGTCGGCGACCTCGGTGGGCTCAGCCACATCTCGTGGGTGGTCACCGCCTACCTGCTGGCCCAGACCGCGGTCACCCCCGTGTACGGCAAGCTCGGGGACCTATACGGGCGCAAGATCGTGCTGCAGATCGCGCTCGTTGTGTTCCTGATCGGTTCGGCCCTGTGCGGCATCTCGCAGAGCCTGACCGAGCTGATCCTGTTCCGGGCGCTGCAGGGGCTCGGCGGTGGCGGACTGCTGGTCAGCACGATGGCGGCCATCGGGGACGTCGTCCCACCGCGCGACCGGGGCCGCTACCAGGGAGTGTTCGGTGCCGTCTTCGGTCTCGCCAGCGTGATCGGCCCGCTGCTGGGCGGGTTCTTCACCTCGAGTCTCTCCTGGCGCTGGATCTTCTACGTCAACCTCCCGATCGGCGTCCTCGCCTTCGCCGTGCTGGCTGCGACGCTCCCCTCGCGACGCGACGTGGCGCACCACCGGATCGACTACCTGGGCGCCGTGCTCCTGGCCGCCGGGCTGGGCACGCTGGTCCTGCTGACCACGCTCGGTGGCACCTCGTACAGCTGGGGCTCCCCGCTGATAGCGGCCCTGGGTGTTGCCACCGTGGCCCTGCTCGTCGCCTTCGTGTTGGTGGAGCGACGCGCCCCCGAACCCGTGCTGCCGCCGCGTCTGTTCGGAAACCGGGTGTTCTCGGTGACCAGTGCGGTGGGTCTGGTCGTCGGGTTCGCGCTGTTCGGCTCGGTGACCTACCTGCCGCTGTTCCTCCAGGTGGTGGGTGGCGCCAGCCCTACCGGGTCGGGGCTGCAGATCCTCCCGCTGATGGGCGGACTGCTGATCACCTCGATCGGCTCGGGCCAGGTCATCAGCCGTACCGGCATCTACAAGCCATTTCCGATCGCCGGCACGGCGGTGATGGTGGTGGGACTGGCCCTGCTCTCGACAATGACCGCGAAGACGAGCCGCGCCGAGGCGTCGGCGTTCATGTTCGTCCTCGGCCTCGGGCTGGGAATGGTGATGCAGGTGCTGGTGCTGGCCGTCCAGAACGCCGTGGAGTACCAGGACCTCGGCGTGGCCACCTCGGGCGCGACCCTGTTTCGCTCTATCGGCGGCTCGGTGGGAACCGCGGTGCTGGGCTCGATCTTCGCAAACCGCCTTCGCTCCGAGCTCGCCTCGTCGCTGCCGGTCGGCGCCGCCGGCCACCTCGGGAGTGCCTCATCCCAGGCCAACCCGGCGACCATCGCCAAGCTTCCGCCCCCGATCCACGCCGCATACCTCAACGCGTTCGCCAACGCGCTCGGGACGGTGTTCGCAGTCGCCGCCGGGATCGCCGCGGTCGCATTCCTGCTCAGCTGGCTGCTCGAGCAGCGTCCGCTGCGCGAAACCGTGACCGCGGGAGCGGGAATCGGTGAGAGCTTCGCGGTCCCCAAGCACACCGACTCGCTGGCCGAAGCCTCACGCGCTCTGACCGTGCTGATCGGCCGCGAGGGGCGCCGCGAACTGGTGCAGCGGCTGGCCGAGCGCGCCGGCGTCGATCTCTCGGCCGCCGCGTCGTGGCTGATCGTGCGGCTGCACGAGGATCCGGAGGCCGATATCCCGGCGCTGTGTCGCAGCTTCGCGATCCCGCTGCAGGTGGGTGAGCGGGCCCTGGCTGAGCTCGGCGCCCACGGGCTGATCGCGATGACCGAGTCCGGCGACCGCTCGGTCACCACCGCCGGCGATGAGGTCGCCGAGCGGCTGATCGAGGAGCGGCGGGCCAGCCTCGCCCGCCTGTGCGCGGGGTGGTCCCCCAACGAGAACGACGAGCTCGCCGAGCTGCTGAGAGGCCTGGCGCGCGACCTGGCGCGCGAGCCCGCGCCTGAGGTCGGCGTCGGCGCGCTGGTCTAGACGCCTGGGCGCTCGCACGGGCGCAGACGTTCACGACGAGCTTGGGAGAGGAAGGCTAGGGACTGCAGACGTTTGTTGCGGGTCCCCGATCGGGGAGTGTGCGTCCTCATGCACACATAGGCTGCATGAGGACGCACGGTCCCCGCTCAGGGACCTCGGGAGCCGTCTGCGCCCCCGACCACCCACCTTTCCCAAGCCGGGCAGTAGACGCCGGTGCCTGCCAGCCGTTCCAGCCCGCCCGGCCTAGCCCAGCCCGACCGGCCTAGCCCAGCCCGACCGGCCTAGCCCAGCCCGACCGGCCTAGCCTCGAGCCAGCCCGCTCGCCGAGCCGCCCAGGTCGCTCTCGATCGCCGCGGCCGCCTTCAGCGCCTCCGGCAGGAACTCGCGCCGCAGCGTGGCCATCGACGCCCGGCTGGCGTGCACCGACACGTTGAGCGCGGCGATCACGGCGCCGGACTGGTCGTGCAGGGGTACAGCCAGCGACCGCAGCCCCTCCTCGAGCTCCTGATCGGTCGCCGCGTAGCCCTGCTTGCGCACCCGCTCGAGCAGCACGCGAAGCGTCGCCTTGTCGGTGACCGTGCGTGCCGACAGCGGCTGGGTGTCGATCCGAGCCAGCCTCGCCGCCAGCTCCTCGTCGTCGAGCGCCGCCAGCAGCACACGGCCCATCGAGGTGGGGTAGGCGGGCAGGCGCGTTCCCACCGACAGCGTGATGCTCATGATCCGTCGGGTGGGCACCCGGGCCACATAAACGATCTCGAGGTCGTCCAGCACCGAGATCGACGAGGACTCATTGACCGTCGCCACCAGTGTCTCCATGTGCGGCTGGGCGACCTGCGGCAGGGTGAGGCTCGACAGGTACGCGTACCCCAGCTCCAGCACGCGGGGGCTCAGCGAGAAGCGACCGTCGCGGACGCTGACGTAGCCGAGCGTCTTGAGGGTGAGCAGGAAACGCCGGGCGGCCGCACGAGTCAACCCCGCGGAACGGGCCACCTCGCTGAGCCCGAGCTCGCGGTGCTCGGCATCGAACACGCGGATCACCGTGAGCCCGCGCTCCAGCGACTGGACGAAGTCGGCGTTCCTGGGCTGAGTGGCACTCATGACTGACTGCCGAACCACCGTTCGGCATGCGAACAGTACCTCGTGGCCCGGCGCCGGCGTGCGCACAGCGAACCAACGGTCCGCGTCAGGTGGCCTCGCGGTGGTGCTCGGAGGGAACGCCCTCGATGATCCGCGAGCTCTCGAGGCGGCCGTGCGAGAGGAAGCTGATCGACCAGCGCAGCATCACCATCAGGCGGTTCTGGAACCCGATCAGGTACCAGATGTGCACGACCAGCCAGATCAGCCAGGCCGGCAGCCCGCTGAGGTGCAGCGGCCCGATGTCCGCGACCGCCCGCCCGCGGCCGATGGTGGCGAGGTTGCCCTTGTCCAGGTATTTGAAGGGGCGGCTCGTCGCGTCCCGGCGGCGTCGATGAAGCAGCCTGGCGACGTACTGAGCCTGCTGGATCGCCACCGGCGCCAGCCCCGGGAGCCCGAGCACGCCGCCGTGTCCGTCGGCGACGCTCACCATGTCGCCGATCGCGAACACCTCCGGATGCCCGGGCAGCGTCAGGTCCGGCTCGACGGTCACACGACCGGCCTTGTCCACCTCGGCGCCGATCTGCTTGGCGAGATCGGCGGCGAGGTCAGACGCGCGCACGCCGGCGGCCCACACGACGGCGCGGGACGGGATCCGCTCGACAGCCCCGTCGCCCGACTTCAGCGACACGCCGTCGGCGTCGATCCCCACCACCGTCTGGCCCAGCCGCGGGGTGACGCCCAGCTTGCCCAGCGACTCGGTGGCCTTGGCCGACAGCGACGCCGGGAACGCCGCCAGCAGCCGGTCGGCCATCTCGACCAGCAGGATCCGGACCTGGCTGGCGTCGAGCCGGGCGAAGTCGCGGTGCAGGGTGTCGCGCGTGAGCTCGCCGATCTGGCCCGCGATCTCGACCCCGGTGGGTCCCCCACCGACGACGACGAACGTCAGGTCGGCACGGAGGTCGGCGGGGCTGGTGGCGAGCTCAGCGCGCTCCAGCGCGGTCAGCACGCTTGAGCGGACCGACAGCGCGCTCTCCAGCGTCTTGACCTCTCCGGCGAACTCGCGCCATTCGTCGTGGCCGAAGTACGAGTAGCTCGAGCCGGCAGCCACGACCAGGGTGTCGTACGGCACTGGCGCCGGGTCCCCGGTCCCCGGGCCGCCGGCTAGCAGCACGCGGCGGTGCTCGAGGTCGAAGCCGGTCACGTCCGCCAGCATCACGCGAACGTTCGGAGCCGAGCCGAACAGTGCCCGCAGCGGGTAGCTGACATCGCTCGGGGACAGCGAGCCCGTCGCCACCTGGTAGGTGAGCGGTTGGAACAGATGGAAGTTGCGCCGGTCGATGAGGGTGACGGCGAACGGCCCGGAGCGCAGGCGCTTGACCAGCTGCAGACCGCCGAAGCCGCCGCCGATGACGACTACGCGATGCTCGGGAGCTCCAGGGGCCATGCCGACGGTCTACTACAGTCGGGCGGCGATCGCATGCTGGTTACGCGCCGCGCAGATCATCTGACCCTCATTACCCAGCCCGAGCACGCCCGACTCGCCGGCCGGCTGGCCGAGCTGTGGGGCAACGAGCGCTTCGCGGTCCCAGCGGCGCGCCGGGCGCTGATCATCGCCGCCACCCACCACGACGACGGCTGGCTCGACCTCGACGGCCGTCCGGCCCACAACGAGCAGGCCGCACGTCCGGCGCACTTCACCGAGATGCCGCTGCGGCTCACCGCCGGCCCGTATGCCGGGGGCGTCGAGTCGGTGTACGCGCGCGACCTTCGGGCCGGAGCCCTGGTCGGGATGCACTTCAGCGGTTTTTACACCGGGCGCTGGGGCCTCGCCGCCGGCGGCGGACCGCCGAGCGACCCGATCGCGGCCGAGGTGGTGGCCACCCAGGAGGCCCGCTGGATGCCGGCCCTGCGCGAGAGCTGGGGATACAGTGGACCGCGCAGCGCGTTCGACGCCGACACGTGGCACGCCTACGAAGTGCTGCAAGCGGTTGACCTGATGTCGCTGGGGTTGGCGCTGGCGGATCTCAGCCGGCCCGCGAGTGCCGAACCGCCGCTCCGAGTGGCCGCGACGCTGGGGCGCATCGATCAGCCGCCGGGGCCGCGGATCGTCGAGGCGGTGCCAGTCGCCGCCGGCGCCGACCGTGTCGACCTGACACTGTCGGTGATCGCGCCGGGGCGCGTGCAGGTCGAGCCGTATCCATTCGCCGAGCCTGAGCTCACGCTGACACTTCGCTTCCGTGACCTCGACGACCGCATTTACCCATCGGCCGCTGAGACCGCCGAGGCATTCCGTGCCGCCCCGCCACGGGAGCTGACGATCACCCTGGTCGTCGGCTCGCCGGCCGCCGGAGCGACATAGCGGGCACCGGGGCCGTGAGGAGCGCCGCCGAACCGCGGTGCCCTTCTTTCGCTGCCGCAAACCAGCTCTTGGTAGCGGTTTCCTCATGTTTCTCGCCGGTCGGCGGGGTATCGGCTACTTCTGAAAGAGCGGGATCGCGATCTGTCGATCCCCTCATCCGGAAACCACACAGGAGGTAATTGCGATGCGAACGCATCAGCGTTGGCTGACGTCCCTGCTCGCCGTCGTGGCGCTTTCAGGGATCGGCGCCGGAACAGCTCTGGCGGTCGGCGGCCATCATGCGCGCCACTCCGCCCGGCATCACGCCAAGAAGGCGGCGCAAGCCGGGACGTCGGCCCTTCCGGTCAAGCAGATCGAGAAGGCGCTCCAGATCCAGGGGACGATGATCAACGGCGATCTGACCGAGAGCTTCGAGCGCGACGACATCAATAACGTCACGCTCCACGGGGTGCCGATCAAGCCCGCGTTCATGATCAACGGTGACTTCGACTTCCAGTCGCTGGGCAAGGGCCGGGCATTCATGAACGGGGATTTCCCCGTCCTGCCGGCGGAGATCAACCCGGCGATCGATGCGATGGTGTCGCACGGTCTGGTCTTCCAAGCCGAGCACCAGCACATGTATGACTTCACCCCCCAGGTGTACTTCATTCACCTCCGGGCCACGGGCGACGCGGTGAAGATCGCCCAGGGGCTGCATGCCGTGCTGAAGGCGACGTCGACGCCGTTGCCCCAGACGCCACCGTCGAATCCGAAGACTCCGCTGAACGTGTCAAAGCTGAAGTCGATGCTGCACGGCTACGACGCTGAGGTGGGCAGCGACGGGGTCGTAACCGTTTACATCGCCCGGCGCAACCCGATCTACATCGATGGAATCAAGGTGAATCCGGCCACCAACATTGCCACCAACATCAGCTTCGAGCCGCTGAACAAGAGCGGAAGCGAGGTGGCGGCGATTCCGGACTTCGCCATGACGGCCAACGAGATCAATCCGCTCATGGCCACGATGCGTGCCCAGGGCTGGGACATCGGCTGTCTCTACAACCAGGAGACCGACGAGCAGCCCCAGCTCTTCTTCTCACACCAGTTCAAGACGGGTAACCCCTATGAGCTGGCCGGCGAGATGGTCAAGGGGTTGGCCAAGACCAACAACCAGTAGCAGCCAACCACGACGGGGCTGGAGCGGGCGGCGGCCACGAAGGATCGTGGCCGCCGCGGCCCCGTCGCCGCCCTTCGCCCCCCGTCGCCGCCCTTCGCCGGTCGGTGCCCGCGTCCGTCAGCCCCCACGTCACCCCCTGGGTTGCTGGGGGCGGCCGTGCTCCAGCAGGACGGCCAGCAGCCCCACCGCCACCGCCAGGCCGACGCAGATCGCCAGCGTCACTCGGAGCCCGGAGATGAAGGTCGTGGCGATCAGCGAGCCGAACAGCGCCACGCCGAGCGCGCTCCCCGCCTGGCGCATGGTGTTCAGCGTGCCGGCCGCCACCCCCGAACGCGAGCGGTCGACGCTGCCGAGCATCTCCGACGTGATCACGGGGACGATCAGCCCTCCGCCCACGCCGAGCGCCGTGATCTGAGCAACCAGCGCCGGATACGCGGTGGAGCCGTCGACTCCCATCAGCCCCGCGCAGGCGGCGGCGAAGATGATCGCGCCCGTGGCGATCGTACGCCGCGGGCCGAGGCGATCGGCGATCCATCCGGCGCCGAGGTTGGCGGCCGTGATCCCCAGCATGATCGGCGCAAGCGCCAGGCCGGTGAGAAGCGCAGACAGGTGTTGCTCGCGCTGGAACAGCAGGCTGAAGACGAAGATCAGCCCGTAGAAGCAGATGTTGATCAGCAGGCCGATCAGCGTCGACAGACTGAACGTGCGCGACTCAAACAGCCGCAGCGGCAGCATCGGGCTGCGGGCGGTCGCCTCGACCGTGACAAAGCACCCCCCGGCGATCGCCGCAAGCGCGAACCCCGCCAGAACCAGGGGGGCGCCGAAGCCGCTGCGCCCGCCCTCGATCGTCGCCGCGATCAGCGCCACCAGCGTGACGACGGCGGCCGTCTGGCCCGGCAGGTCGAGGCCGCGGGTACGCGCGCGAGATGTCTCGCCTGCCCAGCGCAGCGTCAGGTAGACGCCCGCCGCGGCCACCGGCACGTTGATGAAGAAGATCGCGCGCCAGCCCAGCGACGCGATCAGCAGGCCCCCGATCAGGGGGCCGCCTGACAGCGAGAGGCTGGCGCCGGCCAGGTACAGGCCGACGGCGCGAGCCCGCGCCGAGGGCTCTGGATAGCTGTGGTTGAGCAGGCTCAGCGACGCGGGCACGAGGACGGCCGCGCCGATCCCCTGAACGCCGCGGGCACCGACCAGCACAACGAGGCTCGGGGCAAGGCCGCACCCCACCGAGGCGGCCGTGAACAGTGCGAATCCGCCGATGAACACCCGCCTCGCGCCGACTCGGTCCCCGAGCGCGCCGGCGGTCAGGATGAACGCGGCGAACGTCACCGTGTAGGCGCTCACCACCCACTGCAGCGAGCTGACGCCGCCGCCGAGAGCGGCTCCGATCGACTTCACGGCGACGTTGACGACGCTCACATCGAGCTGCACCACGCTGAATCCGAGGCTGGTGGCGATCAACGTCATGCGCCGAGCGCGCGCCTGCGTGGCGCTGGGGTCCGCCGGGTCCCCCGCCACCGCCGGACCAAGGGTCGAAGTAGGCATGCCTCGAACCTAGACGCAGGACGCTTTGGCCTGCAGCGAAACGTCGCGCGTGCCGGCCGCCGTCGCGTGTGCCGGCCATGGGCGGCGTGACGGCGGCCCGCCGGCCACCGGCGGGCCGCCGTCGCTTAATGGCGGTGAACGTGCGTACCGACCACCACCGGCTCCACGACCGGGGCGCCGTGCACGCGGTCGACCGCGTGGGGCTCGGCCACGAACCGCCACCAGCGCCAGCGTAAGACCAGCGGCCGGTCCAGCGCGAGCCGCTCGCGCCGGGCGGGTGGCGCGAACACGAGCAGCGTGATGAACATCATCGTGTACACGATGCCGGTCCCGATATCCGTGGCGCCTGAGGTGTAGGGACCGCCGAAGCCCTCCCCGACCGCCCACACCATCAGTGCGTAGACGGCTCCGACGGTGTATCCGACGCGACGCCCGACTCCGAGCAGGAGCACCAGCGCGAGCGCGGTCTCCATGACACCCGTCAGCGTTGCGAACAAGCTGGGCGCCCCGGACTGCAGGTTGATCCAGAAGTGAAACCAGCCATGCAGCCAGGAGGGCTGTCCCTGCGCGGTGCTCTTGAGGTTGGAGATGTACATGTGCCGGTAGCCGGGCAGCCACTTCAGCATGGCGTCGATCGCCCAGATGATTCCGAACAGCAGTCGCACGATCGTGCCGGTCCAGCCGGCCGAGGGCGTCGGGAGGTTGCGTGCGTCGGCGGTGTCGGTTGACGTGGGCGCCGGAGCCCGCGGCGCGCTTCGCGTGAGTGTGGTCATGCCTTCCGGGCTGCCCGGCGCCATGCACCGGAAAACGTAAGTCCTGAGCAGCCAAATCTAAGCCGAAGATGGCGATTCCCTCATCTTGGCCCGAGCGCCGCGACGGTCACCGCGTCAGCAACTCGGCCAGCTTGCCGCGCAGTGACTGCTTGATGAACCGCGGCGCCGCAGGGTCGCCCTTGACCAGCGTGTGGGCCAGCTCCCGGGCCTGGTCGAAGCTGATGTGCGGCGGCAGCGGCGGCACCTCGGGATCGGTGACGAACTCCACCAGTGCCGGCTTGCCGGCGGCCAGCGCCTCGTCCCAGGCTGGGCCAACGTCCTCGGGCCGGATCACCTTGGCGCCGTGCAGGCCGAGCAGTCGGGCAAAGCCGGCGTAATCGAAGTCCGGCAGCACCTGCGAGGCGTCGAGCTTCGGATCGCCGTTCATCACCCGCTGCTCCCACGTGACCTGGTTGAGGTCGCGATTGTTGAGCACTCCGATCACAATTCGCTGGTCGCTCCAGCGCGGCGCGTAGTGCGCGATGTCGATCAACGCGTTAATGCCGAGCATCTGCATGGCGCCGTCGCCGACGGCGGCGATCACCGGGAGGTCGGGGTGCGCGAACTTGGCTCCGAGCGCGTACGGCAGCGCCGGTCCCATCGACGCCAGCGTCCCCGAGACGGCCGCCTGCATCCCGGCCCGCACCTTGACGTGCCGCGCCCACCAGTCTGTGGCCGACCCGGTGTCGGCGGTCAGGATCGCTCCGTCGGGCAGGCGTGAGCTCAGCTCGTGAAAGACCAGCTGCGGGTTGATCGGATCGGCGGGCTGATGCGCCTGCTCCTCGAGGACCCGCCACCACCGGTCCACGCCGCTCTCGATCTGCTCGCGCCAGGCCCGGTCCTGCTTGCGGGTCAACAGTGGCATCAGCGCACGCAGAGTCTCGGCGGCGTCGCCGACGAGGTTGACCTCCATCGGGTATCGGTTGCCGATCAGCCGGGCGTCGATGTCGATCTGGACGCCCCGCGCCTTACCGGGCTCGGGCAGCCACTCCGAATAGGGGAAGTTGGAGCCGACCATCAAGAGCGTGTCGCACCCCTCCATCAGGTCATAGGAGGGTCGGGTGCCGAGCAGGCCGATCGAGCCGGTGACCCACGGCAGGTCGTCGGGCAGGACCGCGCGGCCGTTGAGCGCTCGGGCCGCTCCGGCGCCCAGCAGGTCGGCCACCTGGTCGACTTCGGAGAAGGCGCCCTTGGCGCCCTGTCCGACCAGGATCGCCACCCTCTGGCCGGCGTTGAGGATCTCGGCCGCCTGCTGGAGCGCCGGATCGTCGGGCACGATGTGGGGCCGGCGGATCGCCGCGCTGGAGGATCCGACCGCGCCGTGCGCCCGCGGCGGCTCGCTGTAGGGCAGCTCCTGCACGTCGTTGGGGAAGATCAGGCAGGTCGGCGAACGGGTTGCCTTGGCGATCCGCATCGCTCGGTCGATCAGATGCGCCGCCTGCTCGGGGACCATGCAGACCTGCACGAATTCGCTCGCCACGTCCTTGAACAGCGAGACCAGGTCGACCTCCTGCTGGTAGTCGGAGCCCATCGACATCCGCGCCTGCTGGCCGACGATCGCCACCACCGGCTGATGGTCGAGCTTGGCGTCATAGAGACCGTTGAGCAGGTGGATCGCCCCCGGGCCGGAGGTCGATAGGCAGACCCCCACCTCCCCGGTGAACTTGGCGTGCGCGCACGCGGCGAAGGCGGCAATCTCCTCGTGGCGCACCTGAGTGAACTCGATTCGGTCGCCGACCTCGTGAAATCCGCCCACGATCCCATTGACGCCGTCGCCCGGGTAGCCGTAGATGCGCTTCACGCCCCAGTCGTCGGCCAGGCGCTCGAGCACGAAAGTTCCCGTTGTCTGTGCCATCAGATGTGCCTTCCCGTGGTGTCGCTAAGCATGAGTGAGCGCTACCCGGGCGCCGGGGTTTGAATCTCCGAGCCTGCCGTTGTGCGTACGCGGCCTATCCATGGGTAAGCCTCCCTCTGGCGGGCCCGCCGAAGACTTCGACTCAAAGGACGTTGCGATGACACCGACGGAGACGGTCGCCGTGCTCGGCGCGGGCGGCACGATGGGACTGAGAATGGCTCGTAACCTGGCGCGAGCCGGATTCGAGGTTCGTGCCTGGAATCGCTCGCGAGAGAAGGCCGAGCCGCTCACGAGCGACGGCGCACACGTCTTTGACACCGCGGCCGAGGCGGTCCGAGGCGCCAACGTGATCCTCACCATGCTCCCTGACGCCGACGCCGTGATCGAGTCGATGGGATCAGCCGGCGGCGCTCTGACGGGGAACCTGGCCCCCGACCCGCTGTGGCTGCAGATGAGCACGATCGGCGAGGAGGGGACCGAGCGCTGCATCAAGCTCGCGGGTGAGCACGAGCTCGAGTTCGTCGATGCGCCTGTGCTGGGCACCAAGCAGCCCGCAGAGGAGGCAAAGCTGGTCATCCTGGCCTCCGGCCCCGAGCGGGTCCTCGACCGCGTCGAGCCGATCTTCGACGCGCTCGGGCAGCGCACCATGTGGGTGGGCGACTCCGGGAACGGCACACGGCTGAAACTGGCCACCAACAGCTGGCTGCTGACCGTGGTCGAGGGCAGCGCGGAGACGCTGGCGCTGGCCGAGGGGATGGGACTCGATCCCCAACTAGTGCTTGAAGCCGTTAAGGGCGGACCGCTCGACATGCCCTACCTGCAGATGAAGGGCAAGGCGATCCTAGAGCGCGACTTCGAGCCGGCGTTTCGCCTCGCGCTGGCCGCCAAGGACGCCTCGCTGGTGGAGGCCTCGGCGCGGAGCCACGGGCTCGACCTGCCGCTGCTACGCACCATCCGCGTACGTCTCTCGGAGGGCGCTCGCGAGCACGGCGACGACGACCTGAGCGCCACTTACCTGACCAGCAGCACCAGCAGGTGACGCGGTCCGTGCACGCCCTCGACGCGCTGCAACTCGATGTCCGAGCTGGCCGAGGGTCCCGAGACCAGGGTGACGGGGACCCGTTGATCGCGCACCGACGGCGCGAGCGCCGCCACGGCCTCGGGGACCTGATCGAGCACCTGGTCGGCTCTGACGATGCAGATGTGGTTGTCGGGAACGAGCGTCAGCACTCGCCGTCCCGATAGCTGCAGGCCGTCGAGTACCAGCGTGCCCGTCTCGGCGATCGCCCCCGCGCACCCGGTCACGGCCCCGTCGATCGCGTCGAGCTCGTGCGCCGACAGGCCCCGGTCCTCGACCACCTCGACGCCCTCGGGGCGCCAGGCCCGCGGCAGTCCGGGCGGGATCGCCACGCTGTGTAGCCCGAGCTCGCCGCACGCCTGCGCGACGGCGGCCGCCACGCCACCGGGCTGCACTCGACGCACCGTCGCGTGGTAGTCGAGCAGCCGATCGGTCAGGCACTGCATCCGCTCCTCGGCCGAGCGCTCGCCTCGGTGCCGGTAGTCGCGCGCCACCGTTACGTCGTCGGCACGCTCTGCCGTCGGCACGTCTCCCAGCGCGGCGCGCACGCGGGCCAGGATCTCCTCGCGCGCCGAGCTCACGAGCTCACGAGCTCACCGGCTCACCGCTCACGGGCGCTCGCGCCACCAGTCGCGGAAGCTCTGCCTGGGCACCGGTGGCAGGTCGCGCATCGAGCTCCAGCCCGCCAGCGGTCCCGGCAGGCGCTCGATCTTCCCGTGCCTGGCCAGCGGCCACTGACCCAGGCGCCCGGCACGCTGGGCGGCCTCGTACAGGCGACGGTCGGCGAACACCCGCGCCATCGCCCGCATCGCCGCGTGCTCCCCGGACAGCTTCCCACGCAGGCCGCGCGAGCGGCGGGAGTGCTCAACCACGCGGTGGCGCAGGTGCACCAGTACCCGCGGGATGTCGATCTTCACGGGGCAGACCTCGTAACAGGCACCGCACAGGCTCGAGGCGTAGGGCAGGGAGCCGGCGTCCTCCAGGCCGCTCAGCATCGGGGTGAGGATCGCGCCGATCGGACCCGGGTAGGTGGAGCCGTAGGCGTGGCCGCCGGTGCGCTCGTATACCGGGCACACGTTCAGGCAGGCCGAGCAGCGGATGCAGTGCAGCGCCTGGCGGCCGAGCTGGTCGGCCAGCACGTTGGTGCGCCCGTTGTCGAGCAGCACGAGGTGAAACTCCCGCGGCCCATCGCCCTCGGCGACCCCGGTCCACAGCGACGTGTACGGGTTCATCCGCTCGGCGGTCGAGGAGCGCGGCAGCAGTTGCAGGAACACCTCCAGGTCCTGCCAGCTGGGAACCACCTTCTCGATCCCCATCACGCTGACCAGCACCTCGGGCAGCGTCGTGCACATGCGCCCGTTGCCCTCGGACTCCACCACGGACACCGTGCCGGTCTCGGCAACCGCGAAGTTGACGCCGCTGATCCCGACGCGCGCGTCCAGGAACAGCCTGCGCAGGTGCACTCGCGCCGCCTCGGCCAGCTCCGCCGGGTCGTCGGAGAGATCGTCCGGAGCGCCACGCAGCTCGCGCGCGAACAGCTCGCGGATCTGCTCGCGGTTCTTGTGGATCGCCGGTACCAGTATGTGCGACGGCATGTCGTCGGACAGCTGCACGATCAGCTGTGCGAGGTCGGTCTCCCAGGCGCGGATGCCGCGCTCGGCCAGGGCCTCGTTGAGCTTGGTCTCCTCGGTGGTCAGCGACTTTGACTTGACCACCTCCCCGGCGCCATGGGCGGTGACGATGTCGGCGACGATCCGGTTGCACTCCTGCGCGTCACGTGCCCAGTGCACCACCCCCCCGGCGCGCTCGACCGCCGCCTCGAGCTCGAGCAGGTAGTGGTCGAGGTGACGCAGCACCTGCTCCTTGAGCGCCCGTCCGGCTTCGCGCAGCTGCTCCCAGTCGGGCAGCTCGGCCACGACGTCGGCGCGTTTGGCGCGGATCGCGTGGGTGGCGTGGCCGAGGTTGTGGCGCAGCTGCGTGTCGGCCAGCGCTGCCCGCGCGGCCTCCGGGAACGGCGGGTGTCGCGCGGCGTCGGTCATCACGCGTCCCACCGGCGGCCGGTCATCGCCCCTCCCGCACAGGGTCGGCCTGCGCCAGGATCTCGGCCAGGTGCATGGTCCGCACACCGGCCCGCTGACGAGACAGAGCGCCCCCGATGTGCATTAGGCACGAGTTGTCGGCGCTCGCGCACACCTCGGCGCCGGTGTCAAGGATCGCCCGCACCTTGTCGGTCAGCATGGCGATCGACGTGTCGGCGTTCTTGATCGCGAACGTCCCGCCGAAGCCGCAGCATTGCGTAGCCTCGGACAGCTCGAGCACCTCGATTCCCCGTACCGCGCGCAGCAGCCGCAACGGCTTGTCGCCGAGCTCGAGCATCCGCAGACTGTGGCAAGTGGGGTGATAGGTGACTCGCCTTGGGAAGAACGCCCCCACGTCCTCGACGCCCATGCGATCGACCAGCAGCTCGGTCAGCTCGACCACGCGCGGGCGCAGCTCCTCCACCTCCCGCTGCAGCGCTGGGTCGCCGGACAGCTCGGCCACACGCGGGTAGTAATCGCGCACCATGCCGACGCACGAGGCCGAGGGCGAGACCACGACCTCGCTGTCGGCGAACGCCCGCACGAACCGGCGCACCAGCGGCACGGTCTCCTCGGCATAGCCCGTGTTGAAGTGCATCTGCCCGCAGCACGTCTGATCCAGCGGGAAGTCGACGGTCACGCCCAGCCGCTCCAGCAGCGAAACCACCGCCCGGCCGGTCTGCGGGAACATCGTGTCGTTGAAGCATGTGATGAACAGCGACGCCCGGCGCGGCCCGGAGCGAGCACGAGCCCCTCGGACCGCCCCGGAGCGAGCACGAGCCGCTCGGACCGGTCCGGAGTCAGCGCCAGTGCCCACGTGCGCATGATCGCGCATGCCCCGCCCAGCCTAATACTTGCGCCAGCAAGCATCTTCATGCTAAACTTGCGCTAGCAAGCATTCTTCTCCCTCGGCCCCCGGAGGACTCCGACTCATGCAACCGATTGAAGGCATCCACCACATTTCCCTGATCACCGGCGACGCCCCGCGCAACGTCGACTTCTACGCACGCGTGATGGGCCTGCGGATGGTCAAGAAGACCGTCAACCAGGATGACCCGAGCGTCTATCACCTGTTCTACTCCGACGAGGACGGCTCCCCAGGCGCCGACATCACCTTCTTCGAGTACCCCGGCGCGCGCCCGGGACACGCCGGCGCGGGCATGGTTTCCACGATCGTCCATCGCGTCGCATCCGAGCAGGCGCTCGACTTCTGGCAGGAGCGCCTGACCGGCGAGGGCGTCGCCGTGCAGCGAGCACCGGGCGTGCTGCGCTTCGCCGACCCCGAGGGGATGGGCCACGAGCTCGCGGTGACCACCGTCGCCGACGCCCCGCTCACCGCCGCCCACCTCGAGGTGCCGGCGACGTTCGCGCTGCAGGGATTCGAGGCCGTGCGCGCTCTGGTCGCCGACCCCGCTCGCAGCGAAGCCCTGGTCTCCGAGGTGCTCGGCTTCTCGGAGCTGTCGCCGCACGACTGGGAAGCACGCGGCTCGCGCCGCGGCGGCCGGATCGTGCTCGAGCCGAGCGCCGAGCGGGGGATCCCGGGCGCCGGAACCGTGCACCACGTCGCCTGGTCGGTCCTGCGCTCCGAGATCGAGAGCTGGCAGCAGCACGTCACCACCGCCGGCGCCCACCCCACGCCGGTGATCGACCGCTTCTACTTCGAGTCGGTCTACTTCCGTGAGCCGGGCGGGGTGCTCTACGAGCTGGCCACGCTCGACGGCGCCGGGTTCGCGGCCGACGAGGAGCCCGAGCTGATGGGCCGGGCGCTCGCGCTGCCGCCGTTCCTGGAAGCCAACCGGTCCCGGATCGAGCCGCGGCTGACTCCGCTGCCCGACACCGCCGTCTGGCGCCCCAGCCCCACGACCACCGTCCGGCCCTCCAGCCCCGAAACCGCCGTCGGGCCCCCCAGCCCCGAGGCCGCCGGGAGCCGGCGATGAGCCCCGCGGCAAACCTCGCCGAGCTCGGTTTTGCCCACGTCTTCGAGCCCGGCGAAGGCCGCTGGACGCTGCTCCTGCTCCACGGTACGGGCGGGGATGAGCACGACCTGGTCGGGCTGGGCCACCAGCTTGCCCCCCGGGCCGCGATCCTGTCGCCGCGCGGCAGGACGCTCGAGAACGGGATGCCGCGCTTCTTCCGCCGCCTGGGGGTGGGACAGCTCGACATCCCCGACCTCCTGCGTCGGACCGACGAGCTGGCGTCGTTCGTGACCGCGGCCGTCGCGACCTATGAACTCGATCCCGGGCGGGTGATCGCGCTCGGGCTCTCCAACGGGGCCAACATTGCGGTCAGCCTGCTGCTGCGCCACGCGGGTCTCCTGCGCGCCGCCGCTCTGCTGCGGCCGATGCTCCCCTACGAGCCCGAGACCGAACCAGCGCTCGACGGCACCAACGTGCTGATCGCCGCCGGGGAGGGAGACCCGTACTCCTCGCCGGAGCAGACCCGGCGGCTGGGTCAGATCCTGGCCGCCGGCGGAGCGACCGTCGAGACTCGTACGGAGCCGGGCGCCGGACACGGGCTGACCCAGGGCGACCTGCGGCTGCTGGCCGACTGGACAGCGCGCGTCACGGCTGAGGGCTGATCGACCCGGAGATCTCCGCCACTCGGTGAAAGAGACCGCCGCTACTCGGTGCAGGTGGCGGCGGCGCGCGGCGCGAGGCGACCGAACACCTCGGCCAGCACGTCGAGCTCGCCCGGCTCGAGGCGATCGAAGAAGTCGCGCTGGACGGAGGCGAAGTGTGTCTCCTGGGCCGCGCGCATCAGCGCCAGACCGGCGGGCGTGAGATGGGCCTCGACGGCGCGCGCGTCGTCGGAGCAGGGCTTGCGCTCCAACAGGCCGCGCGTCTCGAGCGTTCCCGCGATCCGCGACACCCGGCTGAGGCTCAGGCCCGCCTCAACGGCGAGCGCCG
The DNA here is from genome assembly GCA_963799995.1 of uncultured Solirubrobacterales bacterium. GTDB lineage: Bacteria > Actinomycetota > Thermoleophilia > Solirubrobacterales > Solirubrobacteraceae > Palsa-465. The sequence goes on from CAWCZI010000009.1 coordinate 237,617, forward strand.
ACAGCCTCAGGCACCGCCCTTCGGCGGCGGCGAGCCGGGCGAGCAGCTCCAGGGCACTGAGGCCCAGGCCGTAGCGGGCCTCCAGCTCTGAATCAAGCACCCGCGTGAGCCGCTTGTGCGTCTCGAGCAGCCCGATCCAGGCCTGCGCGTGGCCGTCCGGCCACGTGGTCACGCCGTTGTCCCCTACGCGGTAGGACGGTGCCGAGAGAGCGGTGGGAGCGGTGGACATGGGAATCAGCCTCTGCACTGAGTGTAGCGAGGTTGCTTGTTAGCGCAAGCAGTCTGCCTGAGGGCGTTTCGCCGCCGGTCTGCTGGGTAGGCGAAAATGGCAACCCGCGCGCGTCCGAACGGAGCGCGCGAGGCGACACACAAGGAGCGCCGATGGACCAGCCCGAACCCCGCACCGGACCCAGACACGAGCCCGACCGCGTCTACGAGCGCGCCGCCGACCCGGCCGAGGCCGTCGATCGGCCGCTCGAGCCGAAGTCGAGCTCGGAGGAGCTCTCGCCCACCGATCAGCCGCGAGATCCACCCGGGCCTGAGCACGATCCCCACCACGCGCTGAACACCCCGGTCGGTGAGCCCGACCCGACCGCGGACTCAGACCCCTACCGTGCCGAGACCCCCGAGGATGACTCAGACCGTGCCGGAGGAACCCGCGGCAGCGGACACGGCACCGAGGACGGATGAGGCCCCGACCTCAAGCGGTGACGGCTGCTCGTCTGCGGTTCTGAGCCGCCGGTAGCACCAGCTGCACGCAATCTGACGGCGTTTGCGCGCCCGGGACCCGATACTTGGAGCCATGAGCGCACCGAGCGTCGAGCCATGACCGCACCGAGCGTCGAGCCATGAGCGCACCGAGCGACGCAGCTACCGCGGCGTTCGGCTCCCCTTACAGCCACGGGTTCGTGCGCGTGGCCGCGGCGGTCCCGCATGTACGGGTCGGCAACCCGCAGTTCAACGCCACCCGGACACTCGAGCTGGCCCGCCGCGCCTCGGAGGACCACGTTGCTCTGGTGATCTTCCCTGAGCTGGGCCTCGCGGGCTACTCGAGCGAGGACCTGTTTCACCAGAGCGCCGTGCTCGACGGGGTGACCAGCGCGCTCGGGCGGATCGTGCAGGCCAGCACCGAGCTTGCGCCGGTGATCGTCGTCGGCGCGCCGGTACAGGCCGAGAGCGGCCTGTTCAACGCTGCGATCGTGCTCCACCGAGGCCGCATCCTCGGCGCGGTGCCCAAGAGCTACCTCCCCGAGTACCACGAGTACTACGAGAAACGCCAATTCCGCGCGGCGCGCGACCTGGTGGCCCCCGAGCTCAACCTGCTCGGTCAGACGGTGCCGTTCAGCCCCGAGCTGGTGTTCGCGTGCCGCGACCTTCCGGGGTTCGCGTTCCACGTCGAGATCTGCGAGGACCTGTGGACTCCGGTCCCGCCCAGCACCTACGGTGCGCTGGCGGGCGCCACCGTGCTCGCCAACCTGTCGGCCAGCAACATCACCATCGGCAAGGACGGCTACCGGCGGATGCTGTGCGAAGCCCAATCGGGCCGGATGATCGCCGGCTATGTCTACACCGCCGCGGGCCTGGGCGAGTCGACCACCGACCTGGCGTGGGACGGCCAGGCGCTGATCTACGAGAACGCCCAGCTGCTGACCGAGTCCGAGCGCTTCAGCGACCGCGAGCAGGTGATCGTCGCCGACATCGACCTCGACCGGATCCTCTCGGATCGCATGACTACCAGCAGCTACGGCGACTCGGTGCACGACCTGCGCGACAGGCTGCGCACGGTCCGGCGAGTCGAATTCGACCTCGGCGCCGCTCGCGAGCCCCTCCCGCTGCGCCGCCGGATCGAGCGCTTTCCGTACGTGCCGGCCGACCCCGTCAGCCGCAACGAGCGCTGCGAGGAGGTCTACAACATCCAGGTGCGGGGGCTGCAGACGCGGCTCGAGGCCACCGGGATCGAGAAGGTCGTGATCGGCGTCTCCGGGGGCCTCGACAGCACGCATGCCCTGATCGTGGCCGTTCGCGCGATGGACCGTCTCGGTCTGCCGCGCTCCAACGTGCTCGGCTACACGCTGCCCGGCTTTGCCACCAGCGCGCGCACCCTGCGCAATGCGCACGCGCTGATGAAGGCGCTCGGGGTCAGCGCTTCGGAGCTCGACATCCGCCCGTCGGCCACGCAGATGCTGCGCGATCTCGGCCACCCCGCCGCCGACGGCGTGCCGCAGTACGACATCACCTATGAGAACGTGCAGGCAGGCGAGCGTACCTCGCACCTGTTCCGCCTTGCCAATCACCACCACGGTCTGGTCCTCGGGACCGGCGATCTGTCAGAGCTGGCGCTCGGCTGGGCCACCTACGGCGTCGGCGACCACATGTCGCACTACAGCGTCAACGCCTCGGTCCCCAAGACGCTGATCCAGTTCCTGATCAGGTGGGCGATCGACACCGACCAGTTCGTCGGTGAGGCCGACGAGGTCCTCGGCTCCGTTCTGGAGACCGAGATCTCCCCCGAGCTGGTGCCGCCCGGCGAGGAGCACGGTGACGGCCCGGGGCAGAGCAGCGAGAGCGTCGTCGGGCCCTACGAGCTGCAGGACTTCTTCCTTTACTACATCCTTCGCTTCGGATATCGCCCGAGCAAGGTGGCCTTCCTGGCCGAGTCCGCCTGGTGCGATCGCAACCGCGGTGATTGGCCGGACCTGATCCCGGCGCAGCGCCGCAACGAGTATTCACTCGCGGAGATCCGGCACTGGTTGGAGGTATTCCTGTACCGCTTCTTCCAGACCAGCCAGTTCAAGCGCTCGGCGCTGCCCAACGCCCCCAAGGTCGGCTCCGGCGGCTCGCTGTCTCCGCGCTCGGATTGGCGCGCGCCCAGCGACGGCCACGCCGACGCGTGGCTTGCGGAGCTCCGCGCGCGGGTGCCGTTCCAGTCCTAAGCCGTCCCCTGGCAGGGGACGTGCGGATTGACGTCCGATCGTGCCGCGAATCGGGGATACTGAAGGGCATGCCGACCGATCCCCCACCGGTCACCCTCGCCCAGGTCGTCCGCCGCGCCGTCGAGGTCGTCGACCCAGATGACGACGACGCTTCGGTCGGCGATTTCGAGCTCGCCTTCGAGGATGCCGACGAGCCGGTGAGGGCTCTCGGCGACGTGGAGTCGCTCGTGGCCACCGTTCTCGCCGATCTGGACCCGGGAGTGGAGAGCGGCGCGCTGTCGATGGCCGGCGCGGTCACCACCTACCTCAGCTACCGCCGCGACGAGCTCGACGCCGACCCCGAGGAGCTGATCAAGCTCGCCACCCGCGCTGAGTGGCGTGGGAATCCGCCCCTGGTGGTCAAAGACTGGCTGACCGAACGAGGCATCTCGGTGTGACGGCGGCGATCTCCCGGGCCGTTCAGGGCATCTCGCGGCGATGACACCGATCTCCCGGGGCTTTCATGGTCGCCGGCAGCACACCGCCGATCCCAGCCGCATCCCGCCGGGCCAGTACCTGACCCCGGACTTCCCGGTCCTGTCCGCTGGGCCGACGCCGCACACGCCGCTGGCCGAGTGGACGTTCTCGATCGGGGGCGCCGTCGATCGGGCCGCCTCGTGGACCTGGGATCAACTCCTGGCCCTACCGGCAGAGTTGTTCACCGTCGACATCCACTGCGTGACCAAGTGGTCGAAGCTCGACACGAGCTGGCGCGGCGTGTCGCTCGACACCCTGCTCGATACCGTCGAGACCGAGGCCGATTACGTGACTGCCTGGTCCGATGGCGGCTACACCACGAACCTGGCCCTGGAGGACGTGGCCGACGGAAAGGCGTGGGTGGTCTACGAGTACGGCGGCGAGCCGCTGGAGCCCGAGCACGGCGGCCCGGCGCGGCTGCTGGTGCCGCACCTGTATTTCTGGAAGAGCGCGAAGTGGATCCGCGGGCTCACCCTCACGCTCGAGGACGAGCCTGGTTTCTGGGAGGGCTACGGCTATCACAACCACGGTGACCCATGGCTCGAGCAGCGCTACCAGGGAGACTGACCTGGCAGCTGACCACCCTGGTCGAGCTGATTCAGGAGACGTCGCGGGTCACCACGATCGTGCTCGAGGCGCCCGACTGGCCGGGGCATCGCGCGGGCCAGCACGTCGATGTGCGGCTGACGGCCGAGGACGGCTACCAGGCGCAGCGCAGCTACTCGATCGCGTCGGGTCCCGAGGACCCGCAGCTGGCGATCACCGTCGAGCAGATCGACGACGGAGAGGTGTCGCCGTACCTGGTGCAAGAGCTGCGAGCCGGTGACGAGCTCGAGCTGCGTGGCCCCGTGGGCGGCTACTTCGTCTGGGACAGCTCGGTGGGCGGTCCGCTGCTGCTCGTGGCCGGCGGCTCGGGAATCGTGCCGCTGCGGGCGATGCTCCGCCACCATGCCGCTGCCGCGAGCGACGCCGAGACGCGGCTGATCTACTCCTCGCGCTCGTGGGACGAGCTGATCTACCGAGACGAGCTGCTCGGCTTCGCCGCCGCCGGCACGGTCGACGTGCGCTTCGCCCTGACGCGGCAGTGGCCGGAGGAGTGGACCGGCCATCGCGGTCGGATCGACCAGCGCCTGCTGCACGAGCTGGCGTGGCCGCCGGCGCAGCACCCGCGCGTCTATGTGTGCGGACCGAGCGGCTTCGTCGAGTCGGCGGCCGGATGGCTCGTGGCCGACGGCCACGAGCCGGCCAGCATCAGAACCGAGCGCTTCGGCCCGACCGGGTCGTGAGAGGAGTCCGATGATTTCACCGATGGGGCATGATCGAACCGCGCCCGAGGACATAACCCGCGCGGTGCTGGAGAGCTTCGCCGCCTGCCCCGACCCGAGGCTGCGCGAGCTGCTGCGCTCGCTGGTCGAGCACCTGCACGGGTTCGTCCGCGAGAACTCGCTGACCGAGCAGGAGTGGCGTGACGCGATCGCCGCGCTCACGGCGACAGGACACATCACCGACGAGCGGCGCCAGGAGTGGATCCTCTGGTCCGATGCCCTCGGCGTCTCGATGCTGGTCGACGCCCTCGGGCACCCGGCGCCGCCCCCGGCGACCGAGTCGACCGTGCTCGGTCCGTTCTACGTCCCGGGGGCACGGCGCCGCGAGTACGGCGATCACCTCGCCGAGCAGCCCGCCGGAGAGCCGGCCTGGATCCACGGCCGGGTGCTCAGCCTGGACGGACGGCCGCTGGCCGGCGCGGAGCTCGACGTGTGGCAGAACGGCGCCGACGAGCTCTACGCCGTGCAGGACCCCGACGCCCCCGAGCATCACCTGCGCGGCCGTTTCCTCACTCGCCAGGATGGCGCCTACGGGTTCGTCGCCGTGCGCCCCACCCCGTATCCGATTCCGGCGGACGGGCCGGTCGGGCACATGCTCGCCGCCTCCGGCCGCCATCCCAACCGGCCGGCTCATCTGCACGTGATCGTGCGTGCCGCCGGTCACCGCTCGGTGGCCACACACCTGTTCGACGACGCCAGCCCGCACCTCGACTCAGACGCCGTGTTCGCGGTCAAGCCGTCGCTGGTGCGCGGCTTCGTGCGCCGCGATGCGCAGGACGCCGACCGCCCCGCCGGCGTCGCCGGGACGTGGTGGTCGCTGGAAAACGACTTCGTGCTGGTTCCCGCCGAGACGACCGCGGAGCCGGTCGACCCCGGCCGCACCGCCTGACCCGCAGCCCCGGCCCCACCACCTGACCCGCCACCCCGGCCGCGGAGAGCCGTCGGCGAGGACGGCCCCGTGCCCCGCCACGGGAGATGCCTCGGCGATCGCTATGTTGGCGGGGTGGCGACCTCCGAGATCCGGCTGGAGGGCCTGACCAAGTCCTACCGCACGGGACAGGGAACGGTGCACGCCGTGCGCGGGGTGGACCTGTCGATTCCCACGGGCCAGACCATCGCCCTGCTCGGTCCCAACGGCGCCGGCAAGTCGACCACGATCGACATGCTGCTCGGCCTCACCCAGCCCGACGCGGGGACGGTGTCGGTGTTCGGCCACTCACCTCGAGAGGCCGTCGACACCGGGCTGGTCGGAGGGATGCTCCAGACCGGCGAGCTGATCCGCGACCTGACCGTCCGCGAGCTGGTCCGGGTCGCAGCCTCGTTGTACCCGTCGCCGCTGGACGTCGATGAGGCGATGTCGATCGCCGGCCTCGAGCAGACTGCCGGACAGCGCACGCAGAAACTGTCCGGCGGCCAGACGCAGCGTGTCCGGTTCGCGATCGCGCTGGTCGGCGACCCCCAGCTGCTCGTGCTCGACGAGCCCACGGTGGCGCTGGACGTCGAGGCCCGTCGCGAATTCTGGGCGACGATGCGCCGCTTCGCCGCCCGGGGCAAGACGGTGCTGTTCGCCACGCACTACTTGGAGGAGGCCGACGCCAACGCCGATCGTGCCGTGCTCATGGCCCACGGCCGGGTGGTTGCCGACGGTTCCACCACCGAGATCAAGGCCCGCGTCGGCACCAGGACGCTCCGGGCGACGCTACCCGCCGTTACCCCCGAGGAGCTGGCGCTCCTTGAGGGGGTCGGCAGCGCCGAGCGCCATGGCGACTCCGTGCTCCTGCGCTGCAGCGATTCGGACCGCGCCATCCGCGCACTGCTCGCGCTCCATCCGGCGGCGCGCGACATCGAGATCACAGGCGCGGGACTCGAGGACGCCTTCCTGGAGCTGACCGGGGAGCATCCCGACGACGACGCGCCCACCACCCGGCCGGCGGCGGTCGCATCATGAACGGGCTGCTCTACACGCGCTACGAGCTGCTCCGGACGTTCCGCAACCGCCGCTTTTTGTTCTTCTCGATCGGCTTCCCGCTGGTGCTGTACTTCGTGATCGCGGGCCCACAGAAGGGCGGCGACAACTTCGCGGGCACCGGGGTCTCGGCCGCGCTCTACTACATGGCCGGCCTGGCCTCGTTCGGGACGATGATGTCGATGATCTCCAGCGGCGCGCGGATCGCCGGCGAGCGCCAGGCCGGATGGACGCGCCAGCTGCGCATCACCCCCCTGTCGCCGCGGGCCTATTTCCGCGCCAAGGTGCTGACGTCCTACGCGCTGGCGCTCACCAGCATGTTCCTGCTCTACGTCGCCGGAGCATCGCTCGGCGTCAGCCTGTCCGCCGTTCGGTGGCTCGAGATGACGGGGCTGATCGTGATCGGACTGCTCCCGTTCGCGGCGCTCGGGATCGCACTCGGGCACCTGATGACCGTCGACTCCATCGGCCCCATAACCGGTGGCACGGTCTCCCTGCTGGCGCTGGTCAGCGGAACGTGGTTCCCGGTCAACAGCGGCTTCCTGCACGACCTCGGCCAGTGCCTGCCCTCCTACTGGCTGGTCCAGGCGGGGCGGATCTCCGTCCACGGACACGGCTGGGGGACCACCGGCTGGCTCGTCGTCGCCGCCTGGACCGTGGGGCTGATCATCGTCGCGCTCTACGCGTACCGGCGCGACACCAACCGCGTCTAGCCCGGCTGATCGGGCCCGGCCCCTCAGCCGGCGCTGTCGATCAGCTCGACCGCGGCGTCGAGGATGATCGGCTTCATCGCGTGCCAGCGCTTGGTGACCTCGTCGTGCCCCCAGACGGGGATCGCCAGCACCAGCCCGCGGATCAGCGAGACCGCGGCATCCAGGAGCGCTTGGAGCCGCGGGTCCTCATCGAGCTCGGGGAACAGCGCCTGTGCGGTGTTGACGATGATCGCGTTGATCCGGGTCTCGAGCTCACGCAGCGTCGGCGCCAGCTCGGGCTCGTTCCACACGGCCACCCACAGCTGGGCGCCGGCGAGCGCCTGCGGCGAGCTGAACTCCTGCCAAGCCTCCTCCAGCACGGCCTCGCGGTGCTCGGGGGCACGCAGCGCGGCCAGGTCGATCCGGTCCAGCGCCTGCTCGGCGAGCCGCAGCGCCAGCGCCGTCACGGCCTCGACCAGGAGCGCGTCCCGCGTCTCGAAGTGGTGCATGACGGTGCTCTGGGCCAGCCCGGCGCGCTCGGCCACCCGCCGGGTCGTGAGCGCCGAGTAGCCGTCCTCGATCAGGCACTCGATCGTCGCCTGCACGATCGCGACACGGGCGGCGTTTCGCTGCTCGGCTCGGGTCAATCGCCGGGGCGGATCGGCATCGGCGATTTGGTCGATCATGTGATCGGCCAAATGATACAGTCGCCTTTGTCGATCACCTGATCGGTGAATGAGAACCGTGCCGTGTCACGCCATCCTCGCTCTACGAGCATGAGGTGATACGCCACCGGCGAGGACCCAACCCGAGGAGACATGAGCCCCATTCCAGGCGACAAGATCGGCGGGTCCAGGACCACCCGGGCTGTGCGCATGACCGGTACGGCGGCCGCGGTGGCCACCCGCCAGGTGACCGCGCGGGCTATGTCCGCCGGCGGACCGTCGGACGCGCGCCGCGCCGCGGCTCAGCGCCAGCAGCTCAAGACCGCACGCTCGCTCGTGAAGCTGTTCAGTGGGATGCGCGGGGCGGCGATGAAGGTCGGCCAGACCCTCTCGGCGATCGACCTGGGGCTCGTCGACGAGGACGTCCGCCCGGAGTTCCAGGAGATCCTGGCCTCGCTTCAGCAACACGCCGAGCCGGTCTCGTTCAAAGCGATCCGGAAGGTGGTCGAAGAGGACCTGGGAGCGAGAATCTCGGCCAACTTCTCCGACTTCGAGCAGGAGCCGATCGCCGCGGCGTCGATCGGCCAGGTCCACCGCGCGGTCCTGCGCGACGGGCGCGAGGTGGCCGTCAAGGTCCAGTACCCGGGGATCGCCGAGGCGATCCACGCCGACATGCAGAACCTCCGCCTCGGCCTCAAGCTGCTGAGCATGCTCGCTCCCGGGATCGACACCGGCGAGATCGCCACCGAGATCCGTGAGCGGATAACCGAGGAGCTCGACTACGAGCTCGAGGCCGCCAACCACCGCAAGATGGCCCGCGTGTATCGCGGCCACCCGTTCGTGGTGGTGCCCGACGTGATCACCGCGCTGGCCGGCGAGCGCGTGCTGGTCAGCGAGTACGTCGACGGAGCGCGCTTCGCTCACGCCCGAACGCTGCCGCAGGCCGAGCGCGACCCGATCGGCGAGGTGCTGGTGCGCTTCTACATCAACGGCCCGCTGCGACACCGGCTGCTCAACGGCGACCCGCATCCCGGCAACAACCTGTTCCTGCCCGACGGGCGCGTTGCGTTCGTGGACTTCGGGTTCTTCAAGCAGCTCGGCAACGCCGATGTGCGCCAGCTGATCGCCTCGACGCGGGCGACGTACGAGCGTGACGCGGAGGCGCTGCTGGCGGTGGTCTCGGAGCTGGGGGCGCTGCCGCCCGAGCCGGCGCTCGCCGAGCCCTTCCTGGAGAGCTATGAGGCGATCTTCGGCTGGCTGATGGTCGACCGGCCGCTGCGGGCGGACCCAACCAAGACCGCGTCGATGATGCGCCGTTACAGCCTCCTGCGCAGCGCCGAGGGGTTCGAGTCGCTCAAACTGCCGGCCGAGCACTTCGTGCTGATGCGCTCGGTGTTCCTGCTGGTCGGGCTCCTGGGCCAGCTCGATTCCGAGAACGCCTGGTTCCAGATCGCGCGGGAGTGGCTGTTCGGAGACCCGCCCACCACCGAGCTCGGCCGCCTCGAGCAGGAGTTCTTCGCCGGGCGCTTTGACTACGACCTGGAGGTCGCGGCATGACCCCGGCAACGGCAGCGCCCGGCCGAGTCCCGCAGCTCAGCGGCCTGCGCGTGGCGCACGACACGTTCTGGCACGGGCTGCGAACCGACGGGCCGCTGGTTCGCGGGGTCGAGGGAGCCGACATGGCCACGTGGCGGTTCAACCGGCGCCGCGCCTATGTCCTCAAGCACCCCGACCACGTCGATCACGTCCTCTACGCAGGAGTCGAGCACTACCACAAGTCGATCGAATACGAGATGCTCCGTGCGGCCCTCGGGCTCAGCCTGTTCACCGACGAGGACGAGTCGTGGCGCCGTCACCGGATGCTGATCAACCCGGTGCTGGCCAAGCGCCACCTGTCCACCCTGTTCGAGCTGATGGTCGACCCGATCGAGACCTTCCTGACTCAGCTGCAGTCCGGTGACCAACCCCGCCGCGAGCTCGACATGTCCGAGGCGATGACCGAGCTGACCCTCGACATCGTCGGCAGCGCGCTGTTCGGGCGTGGGATGGCCGACCTCGCCCGCCAGATCGGTCCGACGGTGACGCTCGGCCTGCGCGCAGCCGAGCTCGCGACACGGCTGATCATGGTGGTCAACCCGCCGACAATGGTCGCACGGGGGTGCGCCCTGGTGGTCCGTCACATCGGCGTCCTGCCGCCACCGCTGAATCGCCTGCACCGAGTGCTGGCTTCGATCGATGACACTGTCTGGGCCGTGATCCACGATCGCCGGGCCGACCCTGCCGGCCGCGACGACGATCTGCTCGGACTGCTGCTGTCGGTGCGCGACGACGACGGTCGGTCGCTGCCGTTGCAACGCGTCCGCGACGAGGCCGCCACGTTCATGCTCGCCGGGCACGAGACCACCGCCAACGCGATGTCGTGGATGTGGTACCTGCTGGCGCTCAATCCCGGTGCGCGCGAGCGCATGCTCGCCGAGGTCGACCAGGTGCTGGGCGACCGACGGCCGACGCTTGCCGACATCGATCGCCTGCCCTGGACGGCGGCGTGCTTCATGGAGGCGATGCGAGTGTTTCCGCCCGCCTGGGTGATCCCGCGCGTGTGCGTCAAGGACGACGTGATCGACGGCCATCGCATCCGCAAGGGCTCGACGGTGATCATCCCGATCCACGCCCTGCACCACGATCCGCGCTTCTGGCCCGACCCGGAGGTGTTCGATCCGACGCGCTTTCTGCGCGAGAACGCCCGCACCCATCATCGCGCGGCGTATCTCCCGTTCGGGGCCGGGCGGCGGGTGTGCGCCGGCAAGGCGTTCGCGGTGATCGAGGGGACGCTGGTGACAGCGATGATGAGCCGGCACTTCACCTACGAGCTGGTTCCCGGCTTCCCGGTCGAGCCCGAGGCGACGTTCACGTTGCGCCCGCGCCATGGCATGCGGATGATCGCCCGCCGCCGAGAGCCGTCCCGCGATCAGACGGACGCAGTCGCGGCATGAGCCGGCGTGCTCAGAGCATGATCTTCCCGCCCGCGATGTCGAGCGTGATCCCGGTGATCCAGGACGACGCGTCGGAGGCCAAGAACAGCGCGGCGGCGGCGACGTCGCCGGGCTGACCGATCCGGCGCAGCGGAAACGACGCCGCCAGCCGCCCGCGCTGCTCCTCGGTGGTCCAGGTCCGCAGCTTCTCGTTCTCCACCGCCGACGGCGCCAGGCAGTTGACGCGCACGCCGCCGGGGGCCACCTCGGCCGCCAGGTGCCTGGTGAAGGCCACCACGCCGGCCTTGGCCGCGGCATACGCCGCGCTCGAGCGGGCCGCCTGTCGCGCGGCCGCCGACGCCATCGTGACCACCGAGCCGTGGCCCCGTTCAAGCAGCCCCGGCAGGAACGCGCCGACGGTCAAGAACGTCGAGGTCAGCTCGGAGTCGACCACCTCCCGCCAGTGGTCGAGCGTCTCGTCCACGGTCGGCACCGGCATGCCACTGCCGCCGGCGAACGCCGCCACCACGTCCACCGGCCCGAGCTCACGGGCCACGGTCTGCGCGAGGCGTTGCAGGTCAGACGGCACGGTGCAGTCGGCGCGCACCGCCAGCGCCCGGCCGCCGCCGGCCTCGATCCGGGTGGCCACGCCGGCCAGCGCGCCCTCGTCGCGACCGACTACCACCACCTTGGCTCCGTTGGCGGCCAGCGCCTCGGCTGTCGCCGCGCCGATCCCGCGGGAGCCCCCAGTGATCACGGCTACCCGGCCGTCGAGGTCCGTGTAGCGGGCAAACGCCCCGGCGCTGCCGGCCGGCATCTCTGTTGCGCGTGATCCTGCCGCCGTCACATCAGCTTCTCTCGTTCCGGGGAATGTAGAAAGCTTAGACCTCTAAGCTTTATTTGTCAAAGCCTTAGATATCTAACTCTGTACCATTTCAGCCGTGCCTCCTCCTCGGCCGCCTCTCGGTCTGCACCTCGCCCGCGCCTCGCGCGTCGTGGGCCGAGCATTCGACGATGCGCTCACGCAGGCGGGCGGCTCCTTGCCGGTGTGGCTGGTGCTGCTGAACGTCAAGACCCGGCGGCTGGCCAACCAGCGTGAGCTGGCGGTCGCTGTCGGCGTGCGCGAGGCCACGCTCACCCATCACCTGAACGCGATGGAGGCCGACGGCCTGCTCACCCGCCGCCGCGACGAGGTCAACCGCCGCATCCACGTGGTCGAGCTCACCGGCGCCGGGGAGGCGGCGTTCCTGCGCCTGCGCGACGCGGCGCTGGCGTTCGATCGGCGTCTGCGCGCCGGCATCACGGCGCAGGAGACGGCCGCGCTCGAGGCGCTGCTGAATCGCCTGGCCGCCAACGTCGATGCCGGAGGGGACGCCTCGGCGCCGTGGGCCGGGCTGATCGAGGGCAGGCACTGACAGCCGGCCGAGCCCCCGCCGCCGTGAACCGCCACAATCCCGCGCATGGCCGACGCGAGCCGCGCCGACGACAACGTGCAGAAGGCCGTTCCGCGCACGCCGATGCCACGCGACAAGCGGGGCTGGCGGGTGGCGCCGGCGCCCGACGGCCGCGGCATGCCCGACCAGCACAAGCCGTCACCACCGCACCGGCTGCGCGGCTTCTGGGTCTTCGTGTTCGTGCTGCTGGCGATCAACTGGCTCTCGGTGCTGGCGTTTCAGCCCGCCGGCCAGCCGCGGGTCAGGGTGCCGTTCAGCCCCTACTTCCTCAATGAGCTAGAGGCGGGTCACGTCAAGTCGATCTCATCGACGGGCGACACGATCCAGGGGACGTTCACAACCAAGCTGCGCTACCCGCCGCCCGACGCCAAGGCGATCCCCACAACCCTGTTCTCCACCCAGGTCCCGACGTTCTGGAACAACGCGACGCTGGCCGCCCTGCTGCGATCAAAGGGGGTGCAGGTCAACGCGCAGTCGACCTCGAAGAGCACGTCGCTGCTGGCGGAGATCCTGCTCGGGTTCGGGCCGACGATCCTGCTGGTGGGGCTGTTCGTGTTGCTGGCGCGACGGGCCCAGGCCGGCGCCGGCGGCCTCGGCGGACTCGGCAACTTCGGTCGGTCGCAGGCCCGCCGGGTCGACCCCGAGAAGATTCGCGTCACCTTCGACGACGTGGCCGGGATCGACGAGGCAAAGGCGGAGTTGACCGAGATCGTGGACTTCCTGCGCGAGCCCGAGCGCTACCAGCGCCTGGGCGGGCGGATGCCGCACGGGGTGCTCTTGTTCGGCTCACCGGGGACCGGCAAGACACTGCTGGCTCGAGCGGTCGCTGGGGAAGCGCACGCTGCCTTCTTCTCGATTGCGGCGTCGGAGTTCATCGAGGCGATCGTCGGCGTCGGTGCGGCGCGGGTGCGCGATCTGTTCGCCAAGGCCAAGGAGGCCGCGCCCGCGATCATCTTCATCGACGAGCTCGACGCCATCGGCCGCTCCCGGCAGGGGTCGGCGGGTATCACCGGGGCCAATGACGAGCGCGAGCAGACACTCGATCAGATCCTCACCGAGATGGACGGGTTCGACTCGAACGAGGCCGTGGTCGTGCTCGGCGCCACCAACCGCCCCGAGATCCTCGACCCGGCGCTGCTGCGCCCCGGCCGCTTCGACCGGCGGGTCGCCGTGCAGGCTCCCGACCGGACGGGGCGGCGCAAGATCCTCGAGGTGCACACGCGCTCGATCCCGCTGGCCGACGACGTCTCTCTCGACGTGCTGGCCTCCACGACTCCGGGCATGGTGGGTGCCGATCTGGCCAACCTCGCCAACGAGGCCGCACTGCTGGCCACCCGGCGCGGCCACGACAAAGTGGAGATGGGCGACTTCACCGACGCGCTGGAGAAGATCATGCTGGGCGCCCCTCGCGGAATCATCCTCTCGGCCGAGGATCGCGAGCGCACCGCCTATCACGAGTCCGGACACGCCCTGGTCGGGATGCTCACCCCGGGCGCCGACCCGGTCCGCAAGGTCTCGATCATCCCGCGCGGGATGGCGCTCGGCGTCACCCTCTCCACCCCCGACTCAGACCGCTTCTCCTACTCGCGCGAGGACCTCGAGGCGCAGATTAACGTCGCCCTCGGCGGCCGGGTCGCCGAGGAGGTGGTGTACGGCGAGATCACCACCGGCGCCGAATCCGACATCCAGCAGCTCACCCAGATCGCCCGTCAGATGGTCGGCCGCTGGGGCATGAGCGAGAAGCTGGGGCCGGTGACCCTGCTGCCCGCCGACGGCCAGGGCCCGCTGCTGCCGGGCGCCTCGGAGACCTCCCCCCAGACCCAGTGGCTGGTCGACCAGGAAGTCCAGCGGATGGTCGAGGAGGCCCACTCCCACGTCACCCGGCTCCTGAGCGATCATCGCCATCAGCTCGACGATCTCAGTCACGCCCTGTTGAGCGCCGAGACCCTGGATGCACCCGCCGCCTACGCCGCCGCCGGGGTACCCATGCGGCCGCCCGTCGCCGTCGACGGAGCGGTCCCCGTGCCACCGGCCCAGTAGTCTGGCCCGATGATCGCGATCGCCGGAGGCCACGGGCAGATCGCCCTTCACTTGATCAGGCGGCTCAGCGCCCGGGACGAAGCCGTCGTCGGCCTGATCCGCAGGCCCGAACACGCCGACGACGTACGGGCGGCCGGCGCTGAACCTGTGCTGTGCGATCTGGAGCATGCGCAAGCGCCCGAGATCGCGGCGGCCGTGACGGGCGCGACGGCGGTGCTGTTCGCTGCCGGGGCCGGCGCCGGCAGCGGCCCCGAGCGCAAGCTGACGGTGGACCGTGATGGCGCGATCAAGCTGCTGCAGGCGGCGGTGGCGGTGGACGTGCCGCGCTACGTGATGATCAGCGCCGTCGGCGCCGAGGCTCCACCGGACGGTGACGACGTGTTCAGCGTGTATCTGCGCGCCAAGGCCGAGGCCGACGCCGCGCTCCAGGCCAGCGACCGGGCATGGACGATCGTCAGGCCCGGTCGGCTCACTGACGAGCCGGGTACGGGTCGCGTTCGGATCGACCTCGAGCCGTTCCGCGGTGAGATTCCGCGGGCCGACGTCGCGGCGATCCTGGACGAGTTGCTGCGCCCGACAGTCGCGGCGCGCCAGATCCTCTACGTCAACGCCGGCGACACGTCCATCGCGCAGGCGCTCGCAGCCGTTCACTGACCGGCTTCGAGCTCACCTACCGGAGGGTCACGTGAGGTGCCAGCCCCGCTTCGGTATCGGCCAGGACCTCGCCGTGCTGGACACCCACGGTCTTCAGGAAGCGTTGCTGCCCGAGGGTCAGCGCGATGAAGTGACCAAGCTCGACCAGCTGAGGCTCGGTGAAGTGCTCGTGCA
The DNA here is from genome assembly GCA_963799995.1 of uncultured Solirubrobacterales bacterium. GTDB lineage: Bacteria > Actinomycetota > Thermoleophilia > Solirubrobacterales > Solirubrobacteraceae > Palsa-465. The sequence continues at coordinate 253,008 of CAWCZI010000009.1, forward strand.
GCCGGTCCCAGAGGTCGTCGGCCGCTAGCGTCGGGTCCCACGCGATCGCCATCGCCCATTCCAGGGCGGCCCGCTCACGGTCATCGAAGCGATCGGAGCGTTCGAAGTCGAGGATGTCGTCCACCTGATCCTCGGTAGCGCCCTGCCGTCGGGCGAGCTCCGACCGCTGGCCGCCGCAGTACTCGCACTGAACGGACTTGGAGATGTACAGACGGCAGAGCTCCTTGATCGCATGATCGGTCACGCCTTGACGGAAGAACACCTCCCACGCCTGGTTGAACGCCTTCATCACCTCCGGGTGGTGTAGACGGATGGCCTGGCTCTCGGGTCGCGGCGTGCCGTGCGTGCGCGCATGCTCCATGATCGCGAGGAGCTCGGGATCCTCGACGGTGGCTGGATCGACGTAGCTGATGTGCGGCATCGGGACTTCCTCTCTGGCGGTCAGGTCAGGATGACGGTCCTTTGACGAGATGTCCAATCGTCCGCATCAGCCGACCACTGACACTTCAAGCGAACTTTGAGCTCCGTGATAACCGCGTCGAGCCTGCTAACGTGGCGCGCGGGGCGGTAGAAGGCGGGCACGAGCCTGGGCAATTAATGCTCAGGGCGAACAAACACCGAACGGAAATTCGGGGTCAGGGGAAGCAGATGAGAGCATGTCCGCGCATCACGGGAGTGGTGTTGGCGGCAGCAGCCGTCGCCGCGGTGTCCGCTCCGAGTGCCGTGGCCGGCACGATCGGCGTCGCCAAGGCGGTACCGCTGTGCGCGCCGGCCAAGCCGGGCCATGTGGGGTGCTTCGCGATGAAGCTCGTCCGGACGAGCTTGGGCGTGGCCGGGTCGCGGGCCTACGAGCTCGCCGGCGGCGCGACGGCGGCTGGGTCGATCGGTCCCGCCGGCGGGCTCACTCCCGTCGATCTGGCCAGCGCCTATGGATACACCGCGCAGTTCGCCTCCAGCTCCACGGCTGGCACCGGTCAGACGGTGGGCATCGTCGACTGGGGGCACGACGCAAAGATGGCCGCGGACCTGACCACCTTCGACTCGCACTACGGCCTGAAGTCGTGCACGACGGCGAACGGCTGCTTCAAGGAGGTCAGCGAGACCGGGACCACTACCTTCCCGTCTGACCAGGGCGCCTCGAACGAGATCGCGCTCGATGTCGAGACGGTGCACGCCGTCTGCCAGAACTGCAAGATCCTTTTGGTCGATGCCACCACCAGCTCGACCAACGACACCGCCGCGTCGGTCGACGAGGCGGTCAAGCTCGGCGCCACCGAGGTCAGCAACTCCTACGGGGCAGTCGATCCGGCCGGCACGACCATGCCGAGCAACGTGATCGCGGCCTATTCCCATGCAGGGATTCCGATCACTGTGTCCACCGGCGACAACGGGTGGTACAGCTTCGACTATTGGATTGGTGGATCGGCGCCGCAGGCTCCGAACTTCCCGGCCGAGCTGCCCGCGGTCATCTCCGTGGGCGGCACGTCGCTGCTCCTGGATGCGAACGCCCAGCGCCAGTCTGAGACGGTCTGGAACGAGAACGGCATCAAGGACAACAGCGAGCTGGCCCGCGGCGGGCCGGTCGGTGCCGAGGGTGGTGGCTGCAGCCTCAACTACGTGGCCCCCCAGTGGCAGCAACACCTGAGCGATTGGAGCCTGACCGCCTGCGGCACCAAGCGCCTCTCGGCCGACATCTCCGCCGTCGGCGACCCCTACACCGGGTTCGATACCTACCAGAGCGATGCCTGTAGCGGGTGCACGACCGGCTGGCTCACCGTCGGGGGCACGTCCTTGTCGGCTCCCGTGGTGGCCGCGATGTACGCCCTGGCCGGCGGCGGCCACGGGATGACCTTCCCGGTGCTCACGCTGTACGGCCACCTCGGCTCGAGCTCACTCTATGACGTCACGACCGGCGGCAACGGCTTCTGCGGCGGCAACGGCCCCCTGGAGTGCTACGAGAGTGGCCAGGCCAACGTGAACGCCGCCGTCGGGCAACTCGTCGACTGCGACTACCCGTCGACGACCGCTACCACGCCGTCGGCCGGCGATCTGGCCTGCGACGCCGCCAAGGGCTACGACGGCCCGACCGGTATCGGTACCCCGATCGGGCTTGGCGCCTTTGCCAAGGTGACCCCGACGGCGACGATCTCCGGCCCGTCGTCGATCGCGCACGCGACCAAGGGCACGTGGTCGGCGGCCAACGTCCACGATCCGTTCCCGGGTGGCTCGGTCACCGGCTACGCCTGGAAGTGGGGCGACGGCACGACCAATAGCACCGGAACCCCGGCTACGCACACCTACGCCACGAGCGGTGCCCGCACGATCACGCTCACGATCACCGACAACTACGGTCTGACGTATTCAACGACCGAGGCCGTGACCGTCAGCTGAGCCGGACATGCGCGAGGCAGGGCTCGGCCGCCGTGGCGGCCGAGCCCTCGCCTTGGCCTGAGCTGCGCTGACGGAGAAGGTTTGCTGGGCTTCGCTCGCGGCGTCGTAGTTTGTGTTCCCGGCCTGGTTGGCATCGATCGTGCACGTTCCCGGAGCCGTGAACGTGACGGTCGCGCCGGCGATCGCGCACACGGAGCTGCTGGCCGAATCGATCGTAAAGCTGACCGGATTGCCCGTTAGACCGCCGGTGGCAGTCACTGTGTAGCTCGCCCCGCCGACGGTGGCGCCGGTCGGCGCCGTGGAGGTGAACTTGATCGCCTGAGCGCCCGGGCCGCCCAGCACGATCCCGCTCGGGTGGTCTTGGGCGGCGACAAAGCTCTCGTTGACGTCGGTGCCGTCCAGGTTTGCGCGGCCGATCGAGCCGGGTTCGTTGGAGCCGGTCCAGTAGATGTCAGCCCCGTCGACCGCCACTTGGGTGGGGAGATTCGCGCCCGTGATGAAGTCCTGGTTCGCATCGCTGCCGTCGACGTTGGCTCGCCCGATCGTTCCCGGTCCCTCGTCGGTCCAGTAGAGATAGGGGCCCTCGACCGCTAGCCCGGTCGGGTTAGAGCCGGTCGAGACGAAGCTCGCAATCACGTCGCTGCCGTCGAGGTTCGCACGGCCGATGCTGTTCGAGTCGGTGTTGGTCCAGTAGATGTAGGGACCGGCGACCACGAGCGGGCCCGCATCTGACAATCCGGTGATGAAGGTCTGATCGACGCCGCTGCCGTCCATGTTCGCGCGGGCGATCGAGGCGTCACCAGACCCGCCTTGAACGCTCCAGTAGATGTAGGAACCGGCGACCGCCACCCCTTCCAAGCTGGCCGAAGTCGCGATGAAGCCCTGATTGACGTCGCTACCGTCCAGGTTCGCGCGGCCGATGCCCTGACCGGGGCTGATCCAGTAGATATGGGACGCGTCAAGCGCCATCTCGCGATTCTGCGGGTCCGCCGCGGCAATCAAGCTGTGATTTAAGCTGGCGCCGCTGAGGTCCGACCGCTCGATGTTGTTTCCGGCATACCAGTAAAGGTGCCCGACGGAAAACGATTGCTGGACCTGCGTGGCCGCGCTATAGGTGGCGTTGCCGGCCTGATTGGCGTCGACCGTACACGTCCCGATCGCAATGAAGGTGACCGTGGCGCCGGAGAGCGAACACACCGAGCTGCTGGGCGAGGCAATCGCGAAAATCACAGGATTCCCAGAGGGGCCACCGGTCGCCGTCACTGTGTAGCTCGCACCGCCGACGGTCGCGCCGGCCGGTGCAGCCGAGGTGAAGGTGATGATCTGGCCGTTGGGAGTGAAGCTGAATGCGCTGTCCACCGTTCCGACCGGAGCGGCAGCATTGGTAACCGAAACCGGCCCTGTCGTTGCTCCCGAGGGAACCGTCGCTTGGAGCTGGGTGGAGGAGACGTATTTGACCTTCGACGCCGCGACACCGTGGAACTTGACCGCTGAGCCGGTGTTGAAGCCGACGCCGTTGATCGTCACGACCGTCCCCGCTAGCCCTGTCTCGGGAGTGGCGCCAGTGATCGAGAGACTCGGGGTGAACGTCTGGCTGCTGGTCGCGCTTCCAGCCGGAGTGGTGACCTCGATCCGCGCTGGAACCGCCCCATCCGGAACCACCACGCGGAGCTGGGTCGACGATAGGACCGTCGCTGACGCCGCCAGCACGCCGTTGCCTGCCGCCACGGCGACCAACTTCGCGCTCGTGCCGGCCACGAAGCCAGAACCGGTCACTGTCACGTCGGTACCCGTCGGCGCGGTGGTCGGCGTAAAGCTGCTGATCGTCAGTGGCGCGGCGAATACGTAGCGATCAGCCGACGCGGCCGGGCTGTACCCAGCGGGATTCCATACCCGCACGTCCACCGTGCCCGCGCTCTCAGCCGGCGCCACCGCCTTGAGCTCACTCCCCGAAACAAAGCTCACCGACGACGCCGCCACCGAACCGAACTTCACCGTCGAACCAGACACGAACCCAGACCCTGACACCGTGACCGTGTTCCCGCCCGCCGGGAGACCCGTGACAGGATTGACCTTGGTCACCGACGGCGCACCAAACGCATACACATCCGCCGACACAGCCGGGCTGTATCCAGCGGGATTCCATACCCGCACGTCCACCGTGCCCGCGCTCCCAGCCGGCACCACCGCCTTGAGCTCACTCCCCGAAACAAAGCTCACCGACGACGCCGCCAAGGTCACTGACCCGAACTTGACCGTCGAACCAGGCACGAATCCAGACCCCGACACCACCACCGTGTTCCCACCCGCCGTCGGACCCGCGGCAGGATCGACCTTGGTCACCGACGGCGCACCAAACGCATACACATCCGCCGACACAGCCGAGCTATACCCAGCAGGATTCCACACCCGCACGTCCACCCCGCCCGCGCTCTCAGCCGGCACCACCACCTTGAGCTCACTCCCCGAAACAAAACTCACCGACGACGCCGCCACCGTCACCGAACCGAACTTAACCTCCGAACCAGACACGAACCCAGACCCCGAGACCGTGACCGTGTTCCCACCCGCAGTCGGACCCGCGGCAGGAGCAACCTTGCTCACCGACGGCGCACCAAACGCATACACATCCGCCGACACAGCCGAGCTATACCCAGCAGGATTCCACACCCGCACATCAACCGCGCCCGCGCTCTCAGCCGGCACCACCACCTTGAGCTCACTCCCCGAGACAAAACTCACCGACGACGCCGCCACCGTCACCGAACCAACCTTAACCTCCGAACCAGACACGAACCCAGACCCCGAGACCGTGACCGTGTTCCCACCCGCAGTCGGACCCGCGGCAGGAGCAACCTTGCTCACCGACGGCGCACCAAACGCATACACATCCGCCGAAGACGTCACGCTCGTCCCCGCCGGCGTCGTCACCGTCACCGCAACCGTGCCCGCGCTCCCAGCCGGCGCTGTTGCCGTGATCTCCGACGCGAGACACGACATCGACGCTCCCCGCCGCGACCGAGCCGAACTTCACCGCCGAACCCGGCACAAAGCCCGACCCCGACACCGTCACCGTGTTCCCACCCGCAGTCGGCCCCGCGGCAGGAGCAACCTTGCTCACCGACGGCGCACCAAACGCATACAGATCCGCCGAAGACTTCGCGCTCGTCCCCGCCGGCGTCGTCACCGTCACCGCAACCGTGCCCGCGCTCCCAGCCGGCACCACCGCCTTGAGCTCAGTCCCCGAAACAAAGCTCACCGACGACGCCGCCAAGGTCACTGACCCGAACTTGACCGTCGAACCAGGCACGAACCCAGACCCCGACACCACCACCGTGTTCCCACCCGCCGTCGGACCCGCGGCAGGAGCAACCTTGCTCACCGACGGCGCACCAAACGCATACACATCCGCCGACACAGCCGAGCTATACCCAGCGGGATTCCACACCCGCACGTCCACCGAGCCCGCGCTCTCAGCCGGCACCACCACCTTGAGCTCACTCCCCGAGACAAAACTCACCGACGACGCCGCCACCGTCACCGAACCAACCTTAACCTCCGAACCAGACACGAACCCAGACCCCGAGACCGTCACCGTGTTCCCACCCGCAGTCGGACCCGCGGCAGGAGCAACCTTGCTCACCGACGGCGCACCAAACGCATACACATCCGCCGAAGACGTCACGCTCGTCCCCGCCGGCGTCGTCACCGTCACCGCAACCGTGCCCGCGCTCCCAGCCGGCGCTGTTGCCGTGATCTCCGTCGGAGAAACCACATCGACGCTCCCCGCCGCGACCGAGCCGAACTTCACCGCCGAACCCGGCACAAAGCCCGACCCCGACACCGTCACCGTGTTCCCACCCGCAGTCGGACCCGCGGCAGGAGCAACCTTGCTCACCGACGGCGCACCAAACGCATACAGATCCGCCGAAGACTTCGCGCTCGTCCCCGCCGGCGTCGTCACCGTCACCGCAACCGTGCCCGCGCTCTCAGCCGGCGCTGTCGCCGTGATCTCCGACGCCGAAACCACATCCACACCACTCGCCGCGCTCGACCCGAAATCAACGGTCGAATCCGAGCTGAAACCAGTCCCGGAGATCGTCACCGTGTTCCCACCCGCCAACGGACCAGCATCCGGACTCACGCCCGTGACCGACGGCCCGCCGTACGTGTAGTCATAACCCGCAGAGGCCCCCGCCGGCGAGGTGACCGTCAACGCGACCGTCCCCGCACTCCCCGCTGGTGCCTTTGCTGTGATCTCCGTCGGAGAGACCACATCCACACTGCTCGCGGCGTTCGAGCCGACCGCAACAGTCGAATCGAGCGTGAAGCCCGTCCCGGAGATCGTCACCGTATTCCCACCCGCCGCGGAGCCGGCATCGGGCTTCACCTCGCTGATCGACGGCGGCCCGTACGCGTACTGATCCGAGGAGGACGTCGCGCTCGTCCCCGCCGGCGTCGTGACCGTCACATCAATCGACAGTCCTGCGGTCCCCGCCGGCGCGCTCGCCGTGATCTCCGTCGGCGAGACCACATCCACGCCGCTCGCCGCGCTCGAGCCGAAATCAACAGTCGAATCGGGCGTGAACCCGGAGCCGCTTATCGAGACCGACGTCCCTCCCGTGACCGGGCCCGCGTCCGGGCTGATCCCGCTGACCGCTGGCCCGCCATACGTGTACTCATCCTCCGCAGAGGTCGCGCTCGTCCCCGCCGGCGTCGTCACCGTCACATCAACCGGCGGACCCGCGGCTTCGGCCGGCGCGCTCGCCGTGATCTCCGTTGAAGAGACCACATACACATCAAACGCCTCGGTCGACCCGAAATCAACGGTCGAATCGAAGCTGCTGAAGCCCGTGCCGGTGATCGTCACCGTGGTCCCACCCGCCGTCAGACCAGCATCCGGACTCACGCCGCTCACGGTCGGCCCACCGTAGATGTAGTCATAACCCGCCGAGGTCCCGGCATCCGTGGTCACGGTCAACGCGACCGTCCCCGCACTCCCCGCTGGTGCTGTCGCCTGGATCTCCGTCGGCGAGACCACATTGACATTGGACGCCGGGCTCGACCCGAATGCCACGCTCGAGTCGGTCGTAAAGCCGGTCCCCGTAATCGTCACCGTGTTCCCACCGGCCGGCGAACCGGCGCCCGGGCTTACCCCGGTGACGGTCGGGGTCGCGTTGCTGATCGTGGTCGACGGACCGATAGTCCCTTGCGCTGCATTCTCAGCCTCCACCGTGAACGTCCAAGTGCCCGTCGCGGTCGGCTTGCCCCGCAGCACCCCGGTCGTGGGGTAGAGCGTCAATCCCGGCGGCAGACTTCCGCTCGCGACCGCAAACGTCGGCGCAGGCTCTTGGTTCAGGCTGCTGCCGGCCTTGTAAAGGTAGTTATAGGCAGTCCCTTCAGGGGCATACACCGGCGGCGTGTCCGCAGTGAACGTCGGCGGCGGCGCATACACCGCCAGGCCGGAGGGTTGGTCCAGGCCCCCGAGGACCTCCGTCGGCGAGCCGCCGCCGGCCGACACCTCGACGACATCGTTCGCGCCCGCATTGGCGATGTACAGATCCCCTTGGGAATCCAGCGCAACCCCTTCGGGAGAGCTCAGCCCTGTGGCCACCACCGAGGCCGTATACGAGGGGTTAGCCGGGGTCGACGACACCGTTGGCGTCAGCTCGACCACGCGATTGTCGCCCGTGTCGGCGACATACACATCGCCTGAGGTGTCGACCGCCACGCCGGTGGGGTCGCTCAGGCCCTCGCCATTGACGCTCAGCCCAGGATCCAGTGTGGTCTGCTGGCCGCCCCCCGCGGGGATCTCAACCACGTCGTCATTGCCAGAGTCGGCGACGAACGCGTCCCCGGCGGCGTCGACCGCAATCCCCTCAGGCGCCAGAAAGCCGCTGCCGATGAAGTCCTGAGGATCGTTCCAGCCACCGGGCGGGACCTCGACCACGTCGCCCCCGGAGTAATCGGGTCCGAGCGCATAGCAAGCGGATCCCAAATACACGTCGCCACTGCCGTCAACGGCAAGCCCGGTCGGGCAGGCCTGGGACGAGCTGAGCGTCGTCTCCGCCCCTCCGCCGGCCGGAATCTCATCAACCGCACCGTTGTTGAAGTCCGAGACATACACGTCGCCGGCGGCGTCGAGCGCCAGCCCGGCCAGGGCCCCCGAGGGCGCGTCCGGGCCCGTCCCGATCTGCTGCGCGCCCGCATCCGAATCCGCGACCTCCTCGACCACCTGGTTGTTGCCCGAGTCCGCCACGAACATCGGCGGGGTGATGGTGCGGTACCCGAACGTCAACTGCACCTGCGGCGGGGCCGTGGTCGCCGCCGCCAGGCTCGCTTTGCAGTCGATCAAGTTCCCGGTTGAGATCTCCCCGTTGGTGCACAGGTCCGACCCGCCGCCACCACCGCCCCAGGATCCGGAGCCACCGCCGTAGTAGCCGGCCCCGCCGCTGGCGGCGTTCCACCCCCCGCCTGGATTGCCGCCCTGCCCCGGACCACTGCTGCTCGTGGCGCCTCCAGTGTCGTTGTTACAGCCCGACCCCCCCTGGGTCTGGCTCCCGCCCCCGCCCGCGCAGGAGCTGGCCGCGCTCTCGAACTGATGCGACAAGCCTCCGCTCTGGGCCGACGGCCATCCGGCGTTGCCGCCGTTTCCGGGCCCGGCGGGCGCGACATTTGGAAACAGCCAGTCGGCGCCAGCGCCACCGCCGCCCCCAGCGATGAGCACCGGAGTCGAGAAATCGCTGCCGAGGCTCACACCCGACGCCCCACCGCCCGCACCACCGATGAAATTATCCCCACCAGTTCCGGGGCTGGGCCCGCCGCCGACTCCGACGCACACATCGAGCTGGCCGCTCACGCCAACGATCGTCCCCGTGACGTAGCCTCCCTGGCCTGGGGCGTTGGGGTCGGACGTGTAGGGATAGTCGGCGTCCCTCCCGCTGCCGCCCGCCCCCCCGGTCGCCTGAATCAGGACGCTGTTATCCCCGCTGGGGATCGAGTATTGCGTCGTGCACCCCTGGGTGGTGTCGTCCAGGGTCGTCGTGTCGGCAGACGCCACCGACGCGCTGACCAGCAGCCCGAGAGCAGCCATGCTGAGCGCCGAGACGGCGACGACGAGGACCAGCGACAGCCGGCCTAGGAGCCAATGTGTCCAGCGAGCGGTCAGAACCGCCCGCGTCGCGGCGGCGCACAGCGCGCGCGATGTCCGACACGTCAGCTGCACTGGTAGCCCCCTTCGGCTGCGAAACGGCCCCTATCCTGGGTCCGGCGGCGGAGATCGTATCACGGCGATTCCCCTTCGCTGCTGGGAACCGGCCTAGGATTAGGGCGACGATGGCGAGACCGGGACTTGAACCCGGGACACCACGATTTTCAGTCGTGTGCTCTACCAGCTGAGCTATCTCGCCGTGGCCGCGCGATGCTAGCGCGTGTCGGACGAGGCGGCGGCGAATGAGGTGGGCGGGCGCAAGGGGGCAGAATCCTCCCCCGGGTGGCAGCCTTGCCCCCCGCCGGTAGGCTTGCTGGTGATGCGTCGCCTCACTCTCTCGGTCCTGGCGCTGCTGGCCGCCGGCGCCGTTCTGGCCGGATGCGGATCGAGCTCCTCCGCCGGCGCCCCCGCCAACCCGCTCGCCAGCTCGCTGTCCTACCTGCCGGCACAGACGCCGTTCGCGATGACCGTGGCCACGAAGCCGAGCGCGGCCGCGGCCGCCGAGGAGAAGCAGCTCAACCAGCGGCTCCAGGCGCAGCTGCCGGTCGCGAGCTTGGGCGGGGCCGCGCTGCTGGGGCAGCTGCAGAAGAAGTACGGGATCAATTTCACGACGGATATCAAGCCGCTCGAAGGCAACCCGATCGTGTTCGCTGACGCCAGCCCCTCGCTGTCGGGCTTCCAGAGCAGCTTCCTGATCGTGTGGGTCACGAACAGTGCGGACAAGCTGAGCTCGCTCGTCGGCAAGCTCAAGGGCCTATCGCCGGACGGCAGCCATGACGGTGCCAAGCTGTACTCGTCCTCGGGCGGCGCGCTCGCCGTCTCCGGTCCGACCCTGCTGTTCGCCAAGACCCCGGCGATCATCACCGCCGCCCTTGATCGGCACGCGCACGGGGGCGGCCTGACCGCGTCGCAATACGCGACCGATATCCAGGGCCTCTCGAGCGACGCCAGTCTTCACCTCTTCGGCGACCTGGCCGGAGCGCTCGCAACGCCGAAGGCCGCCACGGCGCGCCGCATCCCCTGGGTCGCGGCTCTGCGCAGCTACGGCGCCACCTTCGGGTATGACTCCTCCGGCCTGACGATCCAGTTCCGCCTCAGCACCGGCGGCGTTTCCCTATCGCCGTCGCAGCTCCCGTTTGCCGGCGGGACTGTCTCCCCGTCGGTCGTCCCGGGGTTCCCGATCCAGGTCGGTCTCCGCGATCCCGCCCAGATCGCAAGCTTCGCCGAGAGCGCCGCGCAGGCCGCCTCGCCGGCGAGCTACGCACGCTTCCTCAAGCAGCTGGCGACGATCAAGCGCAAGACCGGCATCGATCTCAACGACCTCGTGAGCCAGTTCCGCGGGAACGTGATCGTCATCAGCGACACGCGGCAGACTTTCATCCGAGCCGGGATCGGCGACCCGTCGACCGTCACCAAGCTGCTCTCGAAGATGGCCGCGGCCAAGACGGGGTTCGGCTCACACTCCCCCCTGCGCCCGCTCGGCGGCGGCTTCTATTCGGTGACCAGTGCCACCAAGACCACGACCATTGGCGTCGCCTCCGGCCAGCTGCTCGTCGGCGAGGTGTCGTCGCCGGGCAACGAGCCTCCAGCCGCGCTGCGCCGGTTCGCTGCGGCGCCGACCGCACCGGTCACCGGTGCCAGCGGGGCGCTCGCGTTCCGCATCTCCATCACTCAGCTGATCGCCGTCGCTGGGAACGGGAACCCGAACCTCCAATCACCGGTGGTGCGCCAACTCCTCTCGCTCCTCGGCGACTTCTCGGGCTCGATGGCTGTCACACCCTCGGCGCTCACCGGCACGGCGACGCTCGCGATCAAGTAGCCGCGCGCGGCCCCGTTCAGCACCCCGGGGCCGTCATCCGCCGCAGGAGCTCCAGCGCGCCGCGCTTGGACAGCGGTTCGTTGAGGTTTCCGCACTTCGGCGACTGCACGCATGACGGGCAGCCGTCGCGGCAGGGGCACTCGCCGATCAGCCGTTGCGCGTCGATGACCAGCCGGTCGAACCGGTCGTAGCCGCGCCGTGTGATCCCGACGCCGCCCGGGTGGCCCTCGTGGATGAAGATCGTCGGACCGCCCGTCTGCGGGTGAGCGTTGGTGGACAGGCCGCCGATGTCCCAGCGGTCGCACATGGCGATCAGTGGCAGCACGGCGATCTGGCCGTGCTCGAGCGCATGCAGCGCGCCGAGCAGGACCGCGGGGGGGAACTGCTCGGCGGCGATCAGCTCATCGAGCTCGTACCACAGCGCCTTGGTGGAGTACTCGACGGTCGGTAGGTCCAGGGTCTGAAAATCGATGACCGCGTGATCCTGTAGACCCTTGCGCTGGTATCCGAGCACGACCTCGGAGTACACAACCGACCCGAACGACAGCGTCACGCCGTGTGACTGGCGCCGCTCGATCAGGCGCTCGACGTAGGTCATGCTCTCGCGTTTGGTCTGCGTGAAGTAGTCCCCGTTGAACGGCTCGAGCAGCGCCCGACGCCCGCCCAAGTCGAGCTCGAGCACGTGGTAGGAGCGCCCCATGTGCAGGTAGACGGCGCCCTCGTGCACCGTCGAGTAGGCGCGGCCGGCCTCGATCGTGCCCAGCACCTCGCCGGAGCTCGAGTCGATCAGGACGAAGCTGTCGGCCGACGCCGAGCGCAGAGCGACTCGGGCGGCCGGGTAGTCGTCGGCCCGCTTGGGCACGAACCCGGTAGCCCGCTCGCGCAGCAGTCCGGCCTGCGCCAGCGCCTCGGCGTGCTCGCGCCATTGCGACCCCAGAATCGGCTCGTCGGCGGCGGAGAGAGGCGCTTCATGGGCTGCGCACAGCAGATGCTCGGAGTAGATCTCGGTGCTGTGGGGGTCGAGGATCGCCGCCTCGACGGGGCGCTCGAGGAACGTCTCGGGATGGCGGCAGAAGTACTGGTCCAGGGCGTCCTCCCCGGCGATGTAGACGGCCAATCCACGGCCACGCCGGCCCGCGCGCCCCCACATCTGCCGCAGGCTCGCCACCGTGCCCGGGAACGTGACGCAGATGGCGGCATCGAGCTCACCGATGTCGATCCCCAGCTCCAGCGCATCGGTGGCCACCACGCCCAGCAGCTCGCCCTCGGTCAGGCGCCGCTGGATGTCCTGGCGCTGCGCCGCGGTGTAGCCGGCGCGGTAGGGCGCGATGCGTTCCGCCAGCTCGGGCTCGAGCCGGTCCACCGAGTGGCGCAGGATCAGCTCGACACCCTTGCGCGACTTCATGAAGCAGATCGTCCGCGCCCCGCTGGACACCAGCTCGGAGAACACTTCGGCCGCCTCGTAGAGCGCCGACGCGCGCACCCCGAGCTGCTCGTCGAGCAGCGGCGGATTCCACATCGCCACCCGCCGCGAGGCCTGCGGCGCTGTGTCTCGGTCGACCAGGTTGAAGTCGGTCAGCCCGGTGAGTGCCTCGGAGAGCTCCACCGGGTTGGCGATCGTCGCGCTCGCCAGCAGGAATCGCGGCTCGGTGCCATGGATCGCGGCAGCCCGGCGCAGGCGGCGCAGGACGTTGCCGACGTGGGAGCCGAACACGCCGCGGTAGACGTGGGCCTCGTCGACGACCACGAAAGCCAGGTTCGCGAACAGGTCGCCCCACGCGGCGTGGTGGGGAAGGATCCCAACGTGGAGCATGTCGGGGTTGGTGATCAGCAGGTTGCTGCGCTTGCGGATCGCGGCGCGCTCGGCGCGGGGGGTGTCGCCGTCGTAGACCGCCGGGCGAAGCGCATTGCCCAGGCCGAACCGATGCAAGGACCGGGCCTGGTCCTGGGCCAGGGCCTTGGTCGGGTACAGGTAGAGGGCGCGCGCGGTCCGGTCGGAGGTGAGCACCTCGAGCGTCGGCAGCTGGAAGCAGAGCGACTTGCCCGATGCCGTGCCGGTGGTCACCACCGTCGGGCCCTCGAAGGCTCGCTCCAGAGCCTCGGCCTGATGCTCGTAGAGACGCTCGATACCGGCGCGCTCGAGCGCCTGAGCGACCCTCCAATTGAGCGTGTCCGGGATCGCCACCGTCCGACCAGGCCGTGAGTCGTAGCGATCGTCGTGGACCAGACGCTCGTCCTCACGCCCGGTCTCGAGCAGCCCCTCCCAGGGCTCGGTTTCTCTGACGGCGGCCACCTGTGCCCTCAGTATGGCGGGCGGTCAGAGCCGGTCCGCGATGGCCGCGCTGCTACGGTCGCGCCCGCGATGCGCTGCCTCTACGTCGACCTCGACGGGACCCTGCTGGGCCCCAACGCGTCATTGCTGACGGGTGGCGACGGCAGCTTCAGCCTGCTGAGCGTGCGAGCGTTGGAGGCCTGCGCACGAGCCGGCGCCGAGGTGGTCATCTATTCGGGCCGACGGCAGTCGAGCGTGTTCGACGCCGCCCGGCTGATCGGCTCCTCGGCCTACATCTTCGAGCTCGGCGCCGGACTCGTGCTCGACGGCGAGCTCGAGTGGCTCACCGACGGTCTTGAGCCCTCCCCCGAGCGGGGCACTATCTACGACCAGATCGAGGCGTCGGGGGCGCCTGCGCTGCTGCTCGAGCGCTATGCGGGACGAATCGAGTACCACACCCCGTGGGCCGCGGCCCGCGACGTCTCGCACCTGTTTCGCGGTGACGTGGACCTCGACGAGGTGGCGAGCGTGCTCGACGAGGCAGGCCTCAGCTGGCTGCGCCTGGTCGACAACGGCGTGATCCGTGCCGTCTCGGAAGGGCTCGACGATCTGCCGGTGATCCGGGCCTATCACCTGATCCCGGCCGGCACGTCGAAGGCGCGCGGGGTGGCCCGGCACATGCAGGCGCGTGGCTATGCCCCAGAGGAGTGCATCGCCGTCGGCGACTCGCGCGAGGACATGGACGCCGCCGGCGTCGTCGGCAGCTTCTGGCTGGTGTCCAACGCGCTCGAGCGCGATCTCACGCTCGAGGCGGACGTCCACGGGCGCGCGGGCGTGCGGATCGCCTCGGAGGGGTATGGCGCCGGCGTCTACGAGGCCGTCGTCACCACCCTGGCCGAGCGCGGCAGCCGCTAGCCCGCGGCTCCCGTCAGATTCGGGCTCAGCGCAACGCGGCGTGCCGCGAGGCCGGCTCGTATTCCGGTTCGATGGCGAACGATCTGCGCTCGACGGCATCGGCATCGCCGACCGCCCACCCGAGGCGCTCGACGAGCTGGGTCTGGAAGTGGCGCGACTCGAAGTCGCTCACGCTCACCCGCTCGGTGAACATCACCGCCGGGTCATCGCGGCCGTCAGTTTGATCCGCCATCACGACTATCTGAGGCATTTTCCCCTCCCGTTGACATCGGCTCCGCCCTCAGAGTGACAGTCCTCCCTTGATCCCCAGTAAACATTTCGTTGCCGTCCGGATGTCGTCCGCGAAACCACGACCGGACGCGCTCCCGCAGCCGCTTCCAGAATCCCGGGCGGACCGCCGGCCGCCAGCGGGCCGGCGGCGGGACCGTGGTGCGCACGACCGACACCCACTCCTCCAGCGGCAGCTCACCGGAGATCAGCCGTCCCAGCGCGCTGGTCACCGGCGCCTCGATGCCGGCGGCGGCAAGCGCAGCGGCCAGCAGCGGAACCGAGTCGAGCGCCTCGACCGCCTGCCCGACGCGGACCGGGATCTCCGAGGCCGGGACCCCCTCGGCCAGCAGCTCGCCGGCTCGACGGTTGCGACTCTGGGGCGCCAGCGCCGTCGCCACGAGGTCGCCGGTGCCGGCCAGCCCGATCATCGACTCGGGACGCGCGCCCTCGGCCTCGGCCCAGCGCCACACCTCGGCGAAGATGTGACCGGCCGCCGCCCCGGCCGCGTTGAGGCCCTGACGCTCGGTGGCGCCGCTGGCGAGCGCCGCGGCGTTCTTGGCGGCGCCCGCGAGCTCGACGCCGACGGGATCGTTTGACTCCTCGCAGACGACGCCCGCCCGGGTGAACACGCTGGCCAGCGCGCTGGCCAGCGACTCCTCGGTGGACGCCGCCACGAGCCCGGCGCCCGCGGTCACCATCTCCTGAGCATGCGCCGGTCCGCCGATGCAGGCGATGCGGTCGGCGCCGAAGCGGCGGCGCAGCAGCGTCGTCGGCGGCGCCCCGAGCGGCGGCACGAGACCCTTGGCCAGCGACACGATCGCCGCCTTGGGTGGCAGCCCGCGCTCCTCGAGGTCGGCAATGACCTGCTCGAGCCCCACCGATGGAACCCCCAGGAACACGTAGTCCGCGCGCGCGAGGCCGGCGCCGACATGCTCGATCCGCAGCTCTCGCGGGAGCTCGACTCCCCGGAGGTAAACGCGGTTCTCACGCTCCTCCTGCATCGCCTGGGCCTGCTCGGTGGTGCGCGTCTGCAACGTGGTGCGCATCCCGCCCCGCGCCAGCAGGACCGCGACCGCCGTTCCGAACGAGCCCGCGCCGATCACGACGGCACGCCTGGTCCCGGGCGCCGGGAGATGGATGGAGCGTCTCGGGATCGGAGGCACTTGCGGTGCCAGCCTACTGGCGCCCCGCCGCCCGGACTGCAGCCCGACGGATACGAATCGGCCGCACGTCGGCCCGTCATTGGCTCACGTGTATGTCAGGCGGCGCCGCGCGTCCGTGAGCGCCCTCCCCTCCCGGCCGACTCGTCCTCCCGCGCGATGGCGTCGGCCAGCTCTCGTGATGCCTCGGCCATCTCACCGAACGCGTCGGCCACCCGCGCAGCATCCGACCCCGTGATCGCCCGGTTGAGTCCGGCCACAGCGGCGTCGAATCGCTTCCACATCGGCGCCGGGCCGCGCCGCCCGGTTCCCGGACGCAGCTCGTATGGGGGTGACGCGTTCTCGGCACCCGGCACCGGACGCCACAGCAGGCCGCTGGCGTGCGCGTGCTCCCATGCCACCTGTTCGGCGCCGGCGGCCTCGGACAACGCACGGAGCCGATCCGCGAAGCCAGGATCGGGCGGGGCCAGCTTGTGAGCGCGCATCGCCTCGGCCCAGCCATCGCCGGCCTGACGGACCGCGCGCATGACGTGGGCACGCTGACGATCCAGGTCGTCACCGAAGCTCATTCCGCGTTCCTCATCTCCGGGACTCCGCGTTTCTCATCTCGGCTCGAGCCCGCTCCGTTTCAGCTCGACGGGTCAGGTTCCGCCAGCCCGACCGGCTCACCGCCCCAGAAATCGTCCGCGCTGGGCACCCGGGGGGCCGGTGCCGGAGGACGGGCGCCGCTGTAGCTCTCATCCAGGATCCGCTGGAAGTCCGAGCGCTTGATCCGGACCCTCCGGCCGACGCGCAGAGCCGGCAGCGACCCCTGGTCGATCCAGTTGCGAACGGTCTGCTGGTTGAGCTTGAGCGTCGCCGCCACCTCGGCGACGGTGAGATATGTCTCGTCAGATTCGGGAATACTCATCCACAGCTCTCTCTAATTGAGACAAACTGGCACTAATTCAGATGTATACTAGCGCCACGGGAGGACGGATTCGACTCTAATCTCGAGAAAAGGTCTGCAAACCTCGTGGATTACGAGAGAGATGGGAAGTAATCAAACAGGCAGCGGGAACGGCTCGGACGGCAACGTCGTCAGGTTCCCGCGCGACTGGCTGGGTCCGCGCGACGAGCTGGTGCCCTTCGGGCCCTCGGCCGGAACGACCACACCCGGGGTCGATGAGGAGCTCCCCCGTAGCGCCGACGACTTCTGGGGTGAGCAGTCGAGCGCGGTGCACGACGCGGTGCGGGCCCCAATCGGCGACGCCCCGCATCCAGACGGGTCCTCGGCGCGAGGCGGGCTCGGGGGCAAACCGGCCTGGTTCGGTGTCCGAGGCCGGCACGTCAACCCGAAGCTTGCGACATCGCTCGCGGCGGTGGCGGTGCTGCTGGCCGGGCTGCTGATCGGCAACGAGCCAGGACATTCGCCGACGCTCACCTTGTCGCACCGGTCCGCTCAACTTCCAGGCCCGACCGCTCCGGCCACCGGCTCATCCTTGACTCCTGCGACACATCTGCGGCTCGGGGCGGGCCGGTCCGCACTCCACAGAGGTTCGTCTGCGTTGTCGCGACAGCACTCGGGGCTGCGTCGCCGCCACACCGGCATGCGTGCGCCGACCCGGCGTAGCCGTGCCGGCCACCCAGCGCAGGCGACCGTGCAGCCGGTGCACTACACCGCGCCTCCCGCCTCCTCGTCGGACACAAGCGCCAGCTCCTCCGCCGGAAGCTCGTCCTCGACGACTGTCTCATCGCCGTCCGCATCGGCCGCCAGCGCCGGAGGCTCGGGCGGTCACACCCAACCACCCGCATTCGGCGCAAACGGGACGCTCGGGCCGGGCAGCTCCCCCGACTCATGAAGGAGAGTTCTCGATGACCAGATTCCTCCATCACCTCAGGAGCAACCTCGTCGCCTACCTGGCCCTCTTCGTCGCCCTCGGCGGGACCAGCTACGCCGCCTTCAGGCTCCCAGCCGGCAGCGTCGGCACCCGACAACTGAAGAACTATTCGATCAGCCCCATCAAGTTCGCCCGGAGCCAGATCGCCGGGTACGTCCGAGACTGGGCAACGGTCGATACCGCTGGACAGGTTGCCGCGTCGCGTCCGCATGCACACCTGGTGAGGTGGAACGAGCAGCCTGGGCACCACCGTCCGGGTGGCCTCATCAGCTGGGGCCAACCCATACCGCGGTCCTGCTTTGCGCTTGGCGACGACTGCCGCGTCGGTCTCGGGAGCCTCGTACGCGAGCGCATCGATATCCAGCGCTGGGCAGAAGAATGACCCAGATGTGGGGGCGAATGTCCGTGCTCTCATCGCCTCAGACAGGGGTGATCATTGCGGTCATTTGCCCTCAGCCATGAACCAGTGGTGCCGACGGGGCAAGACTCGCTAGAAGTCGTGAAGCGTCGCGCGGCCCGTCACGTTCTCGTTATCGCTCGATCGCGTGCGTACTCTACGCTCCGGTGCTGCCCGCAGCAGCCTTCGCAGGCGAGACCGTGGTGGCCTGCGGCGCGTACCCCAACAACGTGTTCACGGCTTCGTCCGCATTACGGGATCAACAGCCACTCGTCCTGTCCTGAGCGCCAACGGCGGCCTCATCCTCGAGGCGGACGGCTCGACGTACCGGCAGGGGCAAGGCGCCATCTGGCAGGCAACCGCACCGCCCGGACTGGTGATCACCGGGGCGGCGATCCCAGCTCGAGCAGCTGCTCGAGTCACACGTAAATGCCGGCAGTCAGGGCCAGTGGGGCGGTGACTTCTACTGGGCCGGGGGGCAGTCAAACATCGTTCCGGCGGAGAAGTACGGACCCGCCATCGCGCTCGGGCCATTCTCGTCGCAGCTACTTCGGCTTCCTGTTGGTCTGCGGCAAGAGCGACGTGTAGAGTGACGACTGGCTCCGCTGGAATCGACATCGAGCAGATCTCCTTCGCGGTGAGCGAGACGACTGGTCCCTCTGTAGCCTCCCAGACCGGGCTCTGGTCCACGTCTGGCTGGGTACGCGGCAAGTGGCCGGTGATAGTCACGGGCGACTCCCCGTCGGGCATGTGCGGGCTCGTCGCGGACTTCGACATCCAAGTCGCTGCCACCGAGCACCTCGCGACGGATCCCATCGGTCTGGCACCAATGCTCCGCCCCACCGCTGGACGACGAACTCGTCGTAACCCAGGGGTACCCGGACGGCCCCGAGACCCTGCACATAGGTGGCTGGGACGCCGCGGGTGAGACCGTCGACCACACGAAGACGATCTGGGTCGACAACCAGCAGCCAACGGTGAGTCTGTCCGGACCCACAGACGGGCCATCGACGGCACCGCAGTATGTGACCGCGACCGCCGCTGCGGGGCCGTCCGGGGTGGCAGGGATCTCGTGCTCGGTCGATGGTGGGTCGTCGCAGTGGTATGCCTCGAGCACGGCGCAGGTCCCCGTTACCGGCGTTGGCATGCACCAGGTGGCGTGCTACTCGGTGAACCACGCGGTGGATCAATACGGTGACAGCGGCACGTCAGCCGTTGAGACCTTTGGGATCAAGATCGGCCTCCCGACCATCACCGGGGTCGCGTTCTCGAAGCTGGTCGACCAGCTTCGCTGCCATCGAGCGGTTCAACGCACCCGGCGCGGACACCGGAAGACGGTCACGCGCTGTCGGGTGCGCAGCGTGCGCCGCCGGGTGACGGTTTGGGTCACCGTGCGCCGCCATGGCCGCAAGGTCCTCGTCCGCCGCGTGAAGACAGTTCGCCTGCTCCTCAAGCCGCACGTCGTCAACCAGAGCCGACGGCTCGTCGGCCACGGTCGCGCCACCACGGTCGACGGCTGGCTTGGCACCACAGGCGGACTCGCGCTGGGCGGACAGACGGTGGAGGTACTGACGGCCCCCGACGATGGCCGCGACAACTTCAGGTTGGCAGCGACCGCCACGACCGCCACCAATGGTGGCTGGAGCGCCACGCTCCCGGCCGGCCCCTCGCGTCTGGTCGAGGCGTACTACGGCGGAAGCCCCACCACGGAGAGCTCGCAGTCCGCGGCGGTCCGGCTTGTGGTCCCGGCGAAGGTGAAGCTGCTCAGGGTCCGGCCCCGCCGGGTGCCGTGGGGCGGCACCGTCCGGCTGACGGGCAGACTCGTTGGCGGCTACCTGCCGGCGGGCGGGGCGCTGCTGCGACTGCGGATCGGGCTCGGGAGCGCCGTGACCACCTACGGAGTGCGCACGCACGTCACCGGGCGAGGGCGCTTCTCGACCACGTACACGTTCGGGGTCGGCGATCCCGCCGTCTATCGAGCGTTCTGGTTCCAGGTGGCCACCTTGCCGATCGGCGACTACCCGTATGCGCCAGCCAGTAGCCGACGCCTGTCCGTGATGGTCGGCGGCCATCCTCCGCGCCCGTAGCACCCGCGATGAGCCCTGAGCCCAGGTACAGTTGGTCGCTCTCCGATGATCGGCGACATCCTCCAGCCAACGCATCTGCTGTTCATCCTGATCGTGGCCCTGGTTGTCCTCGGTCCAAAGCGGCTGCCCGAAGTGGCCCGCACACTCGGCAACGGGCTGCGCGACTTCAGGGCGGCCATCAATGGCGAGACGCCGCATGACGAGGACGACCGGTACGAGATCCCGGACGCCCATACTCGCCAGGACCTCAGCCACGAGGACGTGGGACGCACATACGAGCCTGAGCCAACGCCCGCGCCTGCACCACCACCCGCGCCCCAGGTTGAGCCTGCAGCGACGGGTGAGCCCCATCCCGCGCCGGCCCCAGGCACTTCTGAGCGGCCCGCGCCGTTATCGCAGCACGAGGCCAACGGGGCCGAATCGGCCCCCAGCCGGCCTCAGCACGCGGACAAGCCCGCCTGACCGGACGATGGCGCCCGCGCCTGAGAGCGCAGCGCTCGTTGCCCTGCTCCGTCTCGGCCGCCACCCGTGGCAGAGCTACGCGGACACCATCGAGGAGGCGGGCAGCGCTGTCGCGGTGCTCGAATCGGAGCTCGCCGGCCACACGGGGCCCCAAACCAGCCTGCTCCCCGAGGACCCGCACCCTCTGCTGACGCAGGCCGCCGATGACATCGCCCGATGGCAGACGGCAGGCATGCGCCTCATCTCCGTGCTCGACGACGACTACCCCCACAACCTCCGGGGTGTGCACGACCGGCCACCGCTGATCTTCACCGAGGGTGCGCTCACCGCCGGCGACACCCGAGCGGTCGCGGTGATCGGATCCCGGCGTGCCACGGACGCCGGCACCCGCGCCGCGGGAGCCCTCGCCGAGCACCTCGTCAGATCCGACTTCACGGTCGTGTCCGGACTCGCCACCGGCATCGACACGGCCGCCCACGAAGCAGCCCTGCAAGCGGGTGGCCGCACCGTGGCCGTGATCGGGACCGGCCTCGCCCGCACTTACCCGCCGGAGAACGCAGATCTACAACGACGGATCGCGGCGCGCGGCGCGGTCGTGTCCCAGTTCTGGCCAGACGCACCCCCGAGCAGGCAGTCGTTCCCGCAACGCAACGCCACGATGTCCGGGCTGGCGCTGGGCACTGTGATCGTCGAGGCATCACAGCGAAGCGGAGCCAGGATCCAGGCCCGCCGGGCCCTGGCCCACGGACGCCCGGTGTTCCTGCTGCGCTCGCTGCTGAGCGAGGAGTGGGGGCGGCAGCTCGCGCAGCGTCCCGGCGCCTACGTCTTCGATGAGCCGGCCGAGATCACAGCCGCCATCGATCGTCTCACCGATCCCGGCGCCCTCGTCGGGTAGAGCGGACCCGATGCCCACGGTCGCCGAGCTGACCGCGCTGTACTCGAACTTCCTGCTCGGGCCGCGCCGAGGGCCCGGCGTCTGCGAGCACTGCTTCAACCTCACTGACGGCGACCGGCGGTCCTTCGCCTGCGTTCACCCGGAGCCGTACCTCGACGCCATCGCCCCGATCTCCTACAGCGTCGCGCACGAGCAGCTCCATCACGCCCTGGCCGGCTACAAGCGGGCCCCGCCACCCGTGGCTCGCCGCATGCAGGTCGAGCTCGCGGCGGTCCTGTGGCGGTACGTTGCCACCCACGAGCAGTGCCTCGCCCGGGCCACCGGGATCAGAGCCGAGCGGTTCGAGCTCGTCACGACGGTCCCGTCGAGCGACCGCGAGCGAGGCGACGCCCACCCCTTGACCGGCATCGTCGGAGAGCTGTCTGCCCCCACTCGTCCCCGCCATCGTCGCCTGCTTTGCCGCTCGACCAAGCCCGTGGAGCCGAGGGTCTTCGACGCCGAGAAGTTCGAGCCGATCGTGGCCCTCCATGGGGAGCCGGTGCTCCTGATCGACGACACCTGGACCACTGGCGCCAGCACGCACAGCGCGGCGGCGGCGCTCAAGTCGGCCGGAGCGGGCGCGGTCGCTGCGCTCGTGATCGGGCGCCACGTCAACCGCGAATGGGGACGCAACGATCGCCACCTGCGTGCGATCCCCACGCCATACGACTGGGATCTCTGCCCCCTCTGCGCACCGGAAACAGGTGTTACGAACGGCAGAACCACCCTGGTTAGCGACTTGCGACCGCGGGTACTAGATGCCCCGTCGGGATCGTGTGAGAATCCGTCTCGACTCTGAGGAGAGAGGAGCAGGACCGATCGTTCGGCGCATCGTCGCAATCTTCGGAATGGTGGTCACGGCACTTGTGGTGGCGGCCTGCGGATCGTCCGGCAAGGGCCCGGTCACGCTGAACTGGTACGTGTTCCCGGAGCCGTCGGGATCCTTCGCCACGGCCGCCTCGGATTGCTCGGCCGCCTCGCACGGCAAGTACCGGATCTCGATCAACTTCCTCTCCAACGCATCAGACCAGCAGCGCCAGACGCTCGTGCAGCGGCTCGCCGCAGGGGATCCGTCGATCGACATCCTCGCGATGGACGTCGATTGGACAGCCGAGTTCGCGTCCGCTGGTTGGATCCGTCCGTGGACGGGCGCCAACGCAGCCGCCGCCTCCAACGGGGTACTGCCAGGCCCGCTGAAGACCGCGACGTACAACGGCAAGCTGTGGGCGGCGCCGATCAACTCCAACACGGAGCTCCTCTGGTACCGCAAGGACCTCGTGCCGAACCCACCCAAGACCTGGACCCAGATGATCAACGACTCGATCCAGCTGGCCAAGGAGGGCAAGCCGCACTACATCGAGGAACAGGGCTCCAAGTACGAGGGCCTGGTGGTGTGGTTCAACTCGCTCGTCGACTCCGCCGGCGGCGGGATCGTCGGTCCGAACAACAAGGTGATCGTCGGACCGTCGACCAAGATCGCGGCGCAGATCATGAAGCGCCTGGCGACCTCCCCGGCCGCGGACCCGGGGCTGAACACGTCTTTGGAGGGGCCCGGAAACAGCGTCTTCGACGCGGGCCAGGCCGCGTTTGAGATCAACTATCCGTTCGTCTGGTCAGGGACGCAGGCGACCGCACCGAGCATCTTCAAGCACATGGGGTACGCCCCGTTCCCCGAGGTCGTCCCCGGGATGGCGCCGAAGGTCTCGCTCGGCGGCTACAACCTCGGCGTCTCCAGCCACTCCCAGCACGCTCAGCTGGCGTTCGACGCGATCCGCTGCCTGATCGGACCCCAGAACCAGATCCGTGACGCGGTCAAGGGGGGATTGGCGCCGGTACTGGCCAGCATCTACGACGAGCCGGCGTTCGAGAAGGCGTATCCGTTTCATCAGCTGATCAAGAACCAGTTGGAGAAGTACGGGATCCGCCCACAGACGCCCGAGTACCAGAACGTGACGCTATCGATCCAGGACAGCCTGCAACCCGCCTCAGCCATCGACCCGAACAACATCGTGGGCAAATTGCGCGACGAGATCGAGACAGCCATCAAGGGAGACTCGCTGCTATGAGCAGCGGAGCGATCGCAGAGCCTGCCGCGTCGGCTGCGCCGAGCCGTCCGCCCCATCTGAGCGACCGGACGAAGGCCGAGCGCAGGCTGGCGTTCAAGCTGGTCGCACCGGCCGCGATCGTGATGATCGCGGTCACCGCCTATCCGATCATCGACACGATTCTCCTGTCGCTGCAGAGGGCCAGCCTCGACCAGCCGGGCAAGAACACGTTCATCGGCCTGGACAACTACGGCTACGTGTTCAAGGCCCACCTGTTCTGGATGGACCTGATCCACACGGCCGTGATCACCGTCATCAGCGTCGGAATCGAGTTCACGCTCGGGATGCTGCTCGCCCTCGCGATGCACCGGGTGATCTTCGCGCGCGGGCTTCTGCGCTCGATCGCGCTCGTCCCGTACGCGATCGTCGCAGTCGTTGCCGCGTACGCGTGGCAGTACTCCTGGTCGCTGGACAACGGCGGATGGATCCCCCGGCTGCTCGGCCTGACCGGTGATCCGCTCAGCCATCAGTTCGGCACCTACGTCGCCATCATCATGACCGAGGTCTGGAAGAACACGCCGTACATGGCGCTGTTGCTGCTCGCCGGGCTGTCGCTCGTGCCCGACGAGCTGCTCGAGGCCGCCAAGATCGACGGCGCCACCACCTGGCAGCGGTTCATCAGGATCACGGTGCCGCTGATGAAGCCGGCGATCCTCGTCGCGCTCCTGTTCCGCACGCTCGACGCGTTCCGGATCTTCGACGTGATCTACATCTTCAGCCAGGGCGCCAACAACACCGCGTCGCTGTCGCAGCTGAGCTACAGCACGCTGCTCGAGCGCCTCAACCTCGGCCTCGGCTCGGCGGTCTCAGTGGTCCTGTTCCTGATCGTCGGGTTGATCGCAGTCGTGTTCATCAAGGGGTTCGGCGCTGCGGCCAACCCGGCAGCGGAGGCGAACTCATGAGTGTCAGGTTCAGGCAGCGCTCCGGATGGTCACTCGCGTTCATCGTCGTGGTCGTCGTCTCGTTGGTGCCGGTCTTCTGGCTGCTCATGCTGTCGCTCAAGACACCGGCGTCGGCGACCGACGGCTCGTTCATCCCGCACCACTGGACGCTGGACAACTACCGCGACATCTTCAAACAGAGCGTGTTCACGGCGGCGCTGCGCAACTCGATCGGCATCGGCCTGATCTCGACGGCGCTGGCGGTGCTCCTCGCATCGTCGGCCGCGTACGCGATCGCCCGACTGGATTTCCCCGGCAAGCAGACGATCCTCGCGGTCGCCCTGATGGTGACGCTGTTCCCGCAGGTCTCGCTCGTCGGACCGCTGTACAACCTATGGCGCCAGATCGGGCTGTTCAACACCTGGCCGGGTTTGATCATCCCGTACCTGACGTTCGCGCTGCCGCTGGCGATCTACGTGTTGTCGACATTCTTCAGGGAGATTCCGTGGGAGCTCGAGCAGGCGGCCCAGATCGACGGGGCGACGCCGTGGCAGGCGTTCACGAAGGTGATCGCACCGCTCGCGGTACCGGGCCTGGCGACGACGTTCATCATCGTCTTTTTGATCTGCTGGAACGACTTCGTGTTCGCGATATCGCTGACCGCGACCAACGCGGCGATGACGGTCCCAGCCGCGATCGCGCAGTTCCCCGGTGTATCGCAGTTCACACAGCCGATCGGTGACATCGCCGCTGCCGCGATCGTCGTCACCATACCCGTCATGGTTCTGGTACTCCTGTTCCAGCGGCGGATCGTATCCGGGCTCACCGCGGGCGCAGTCAAGGGATAAGGAGAAGCCAATGGCGGAGATCGCACTCGAACACATCAGCAAGCAATACGGCGACGGCTTTGAGGCAGTCAAGGACATGAACCTCGACGTCGCCGACGGCGAGTTCATGATCCTGGTCGGGCCGTCGGGATGCGGAAAGTCGACAGCGCTGCGGATGGTCGCGGGCCTGGAGGACATCACCAGCGGCGAGCTCAAGATCGGCGGTCAGGTCGTTAACGACAAGACCCCGAAGGACCGCGACATCGCGATGGTGTTCCAGAACTACGCGCTGTACCCGCACATGACCGTGCGCGAGAACATGGGCTTTGCGCTCAAGCTGGCCAAGACGCCGCAGGAGGAGATCGACAAGAAGGTCAACGAGGCGGCTCGGATCCTGGACCTCGAGCAGCATCTGGAGCGCAAGCCGGCGAACTTGTCAGGTGGTCAGCGCCAACGGGTGGCCATGGGCCGAGCGATCGTCCGCAGCCCGAGCGCGTTCCTGATGGACGAGCCGCTCTCGAACCTGGACGCCAAATTGCGCGTGCAGATGCGCACGGAGATCTCGCGCATCCAGCAGCGCTTCGAGACAACGACGATCTACGTCACCCACGATCAGACCGAAGCGCTCACGCTCGGCGACCGAATCGCCGTCATGCGCGCCGGCGTGCTGCAGCAGGTCGGCCCACCGAGCGAGCTCTATGGGCGGCCCAAGAATCTGTTCGTCGCCGGCTTCATCGGCTCGCCCTCGATGAACTTCCTGCCCGGAGAGCTAGATGGCGACAATGTCAAGCTCCCGTTCGGGACCTTGGCGATCCCGGAGCGGCTACGGGGGCGGCTGGAGGCCGGGCCGGGCGGCGGGCGCGGCGGCGTGATCGCCGGTCTGCGCCCGGAGGACTTCGAGGACGCCGCGCTGGTCGGCGACAAATCGCACGGGGTCACCTTCAACACCAAGATCGAGGTGCTGGAGTCGATGGGTTCGGAGTTCTACGCCTACTTCACGCTCGAGTCCGAGAGGGTCTCCTCGCGCGAGCTCGAGGAGTTGGCCCACGACGCGGGCGCCGCCGACCTGCCCAGCCAGGAGGGCAGCCAGGTCGTCGCCCGGCTCGAGGCGGCCAGCACCGTGCGCCAGGGGCAGGAGGCCGAGCTGTGGTTCAACAGCGACCATCTGCACCTGTTCGACCCGGAGACCGGCAAGAGCCTGCTCGGCGCGAGCTCGGGCGACGGCGCCGCGGCTCCGACGGCCGCCGCGGATCCCGCCCAAGCGCGCGAAGACACGCCCCGCAACGGCTAACCTCCGGGGCCGATGCCCCGCCAGCCGCGCTCGACCGGAATGCCGGACGTCGACGCGCAGCACGACTTCATGCGCGCGCGTCGGCGCGCAGCGCTGGCCAGACTCGGGGCGCGGCTGCGAGGGGAGCCCGACGACGTCCGCGTGATCCTTCCCTACACGGAGTTCGTGCAGGCGCTCGGCTTCGTCAGCGAGCGCAGCGTGGGCCTGAAGGTGGTCCCGCTCGACGCGATCGTCGGCACCGTCGACCGCAGCCGCGACTTCGACCGCAACTTCCGCCCCACCTCGGCAAGCGTGCGCTCGCGCTGGGAGCACATCGCCGCGGCGGCGCGGCGCGGTGAGGAGCTGGCCCCGGTCGATCTCCTCCGGATTGGGGAGATCCACTTCGTCCGCGACGGGCACCATCGGGTCTCGGTGGCGCGCGCGCTGGGTTGGCTCGACATCAACGCCTACGTCACCGAGGTCATCACCCGGGTGGGCGCCGAGCGGACGATCACGCTCGCGGACCTGCCGCTGAAGAGCCACGAGCGCGTGTTCTTCGAGCGCGTGCCGCTCCCCGATCACGCGCGCGAGGAGATCGACCTCAGCGATCCCTGGGACTACGCCAAGCTCGCCGAGGGCGTCGAGGCGTGGGGCTTTCGCACGACCCAGGAGCGGGGCGCTCCGATCAACCGCCGCGAGACCGCGTTCCAATGGCTAGAGCACGAGTACCGGCCCGTCGTCGAGATGCTTCGCGAAGCCGACCTGATCGGCGACCAGACCGAGACAGAGGCCTACATGCGCGTCAGCGCCGAGCGCTATCGCCTGCTGCGCACCCATCGCTGGGACGACGACGTGCTGGCGCGCGTCAGTGCCAGCAGCACCGGTCGCGGCCGGCGCCACCGTCCATCGACCGACTAGCGCAATCCTATTTCCACCACGCCCCCAGCACACGGCGCCAGTTCCCCCATGCCACCTGATCGAGCTCCGCATCGTCGAATCCCGCGGCACCCAGTGCGTCGAGCAGCCGCGGAACGCCGGCCGCATCCCCCAGTGGCGCGGGGATCGTGGCGCCATCGAAGTCCGAGCCGAGCGCCACGTGCTCGACCCCGATCCGCTCTGCCACGTAGGCAGCGTGCTCGGCGATCAGCTCCAACGGCGTATCCGGATCCTCGGCGAAATCACGGCGCAGGAACTGCACCGCGTACACGATCCCGACCAGCCCCCCCGACGCGGCGATCGCGTCGAGCTGGCGGTCGGTGAGGTTGCGCGAAGTCGGGCACAGCGCGTGCGCAGCCGAGTGCGAGGCCACGAGCGGGCCGGCGTCGAGTCCGGCCACGTCCCAGAACCCGGCCTCGTTGAGGTGGCTGAGGTCGACGAGGATGCCGAGCTCGGCGCATCGCGTGACCAGGGCCACGCCGGCCGGCGTCAGCCCCGGGCCGGTATCCGGCGACGACGGCGAGATGAAGGGGACGCCGTTGGCGAACCGGTTGGGACGGCTCCACACTGGGCCGAGCGAGCGCAGCCCCGCCGCGTACCAGAGGTCGAGGGACTCGAGCTCGGGATCGATCGCCTCGGCCCCCTCCAGATGCAGGACCGCCGCCGGCGGGCCGTCATCCGCCGCGACGACGTCGAGGTCGGCGACGCTCCGGGCGAGCCGCAGCTCCCCGGCGCGCTCGAGCGCCAGCAACCGGCCGGCGGCCGAGGCCGCAGTCGCCGCCGCGTCGCGGTGCGGGACCTCAGCGGCGAGCTCGAACTCCACCACATCGTCGTCTCGCGACAACGGCTCCCAGCGCTCGTTCTCCGACGGAGCGAAGACGGCGAAGATCGCCCCTCTCAACCCTCCGGCTCGCATCCGTGGAAGGTCGAGGTGGCCTTCGGGGCGGCCGGAGGCGATCAACGCGTGGTCGGAGCGGGTGATGGCGTCGTTGTGGCCGTCGAACACAGGGCGCATGCAGTCGCGACCGTACCCGGGGATCGCCTTCGACGAACCTACACGGCTGTAGTTCAAAGTCCGACCCGTGGTAGCCTTGCGCGGCCCGAATGCCATCTCATTCTTCGGACGCATCCCCGAAGCCACGCCGCCGGTACGCACCGCGGATGCCGCCGCAGCAGCGGCGCGAGCAGCTGATCGACGCGGCGCTGTCCGTGATCACCGAGCAGGGCTACGAGGGCATATCGATCGAGGCGATCGCGCGCACCGCGGGCGTCACGCGGCCGGTCATCTACGACCACTTCCCGAATCTCGGCAAGCTCCTACAGGATCTGATCGCCCGCGAGGAGAACTACGCCCTCGCCCAGCTGGCTGAGGTCGTACCAGAGGCACCGCAGGAGGAAGACCCGGCCGAGCTGTTCGCGGCCGGCGTGCGCCGGTTCCTCGACGCTGTGGCCAGCCGCCCGGACACCTGGAGGATCATCCTGCTGCCGCTCGAGGGCACGCCGGCGATCGTCCGCGAGCACGTCGAGACCAACCGAGCGCGGCTGCTGGAGCGGCTCGAGGAGCTGGTCGTTTGGGCGATCGAGCGCTCCCGCATCCCCGAGGACCTGGACGTGGAGATCAGCGCCCGAGCGATCCTGCGCCTCAGCGAGGAGGCGGGGCGGATGGTGCTCACCGATCCCGAGCGATTCTCGCCTGGGCGCTACGAGCGGTTCGTGCTGGCGCTGATGCGCCTCATCTGGTCGCCACGATGACGCCGCTGACGGCGCGCTCGGCGATCGATCTCGCCGGCGCGATCCGCCGTCGCGAGCTGAGCGCGACCGACGTTGTCGACGCCCATATCGAGGCGCACCTTCGTGTCGCTCCGCGGATCAAGGCGCTCGTCGCCGGCCGCTTCGAGGTCGCACGCCACGAGGCCACGGTCGTCGACGAGCTGGTCCGCGCGACCCCCGCGGACGCCGTCCTGCCGCCGCTGCTCGGGGTCCCGTTCACCGTCAAGGAGTCGATCGCTCTGGCCGGGATGCCGCACGCGGCGGGACTGGTCGCGCGCGGGGAGCATCGGGCTCGGGGCAGCGCACCGGCGGCGCAGCGAGTGCTGGACGCCGGGGCGATAGCGCTCGGGGTGACCAACACTTCCGAGCTGACCCTGTGGATCGAATCGTCGAACCGGCTTTACGGCCGGACCTCGAATCCCTACGACCCCACGCGCACCGCCGGTGGAAGCTCCGGCGGCGAGGGCGCGGCCGTGGGCTCGGGCGCCTCGCCGTTCGGGCTCGCCTCCGACATCGGCGGTTCGATCCGCGTTCCGGCCCTGTTCTGCGGCGTATTCGGGCACAAGCCGTCCGCCGGCCTGGTCCCCAACACCGGCATGTATCCCCCCAGCAGCGCTGAGAACAGCCGGCTCTTGGGCGTCGGGCCGCTGGCCCGACGGGCCGAGGACCTGATCGTGATCCTGAGGATCATTGCCGGGCCCGATGGGGCTGATCCAGGCGCCCGGGAGATGGAGATCGGCGACCCGGCGAGCGTCTCGCTCGAGGGACTGCGGGTGACGCTGACCGAGCACACCTCGTGGGGGCGGGCGATGAGTCCCGAGATGCACGACGCCCGCGAGCGCGCGGCCGGGGCGCTGGCCGCGGCCGGGGCGCAGCTGCAGCGGGTGTCGCTGCCCTCCTGGCGCGGGGCGCTGCTCCCGTTCCTGGCCACGCTGCAGTCCGGCTCCGATCAGTCGACGGCGGCGCTGCTCGCCGACGCCGGCGCCGAGCGCGTCGGGTGGTGGCGTCTGCTGACGCCGGGCGGCCCGCACACCGTGCCCACCCGGCTGGCGTTGCTGCCCGAGCTGCTCCCGCAGGCCGAGGGGACGGCCGGGCGGCGGCGCATGCTCGCTCGAGCGCGGGACATCGCCACCGAGCTGCGCGAGGTCATCGGCCACGGCGTGCTCCTGCATCCCGCACACCCTCGGGTGGCGCCTCGCCACGGACGTACCGTCGGCCGCCCGTGGCTGCTCACGCCGAGCGCTGTCTTCAACCTCGCCGGGGTGCCGGTCACCGAGGTGCCGTTGGGTCTCTCGCGTGAGGGCCTGCCACTCGGCGTCCAGGTCGCCGCCGGCCCGGGCCGGGACCACGTGTCGATCGCGGTCGCGCTGGAGCTCGAGCGCACCTTCGGCGGCTGGGTGGCACCGGCGGTCGCTTAACAAAGCAAGGCGGGGACCACCTGTAAAGGAGTCCCCGCCCATCCGATCATCAGCTCCCCCACCCACGGCCGGGTTGGACAGAGGCGGTCAGATGACCGTTGCAGAACGCTCAAACCCGCGCGTGTCGGAGAAGTTGCGTCAGTCCGTGGGGGGAAGGCCTAGATTGGCCCCCGTGTCCTCGGACCCACCCGAGCTCAACTGGTCAGGCAACTATGCCTACCGCGCCGACAGGGTCCACCGGCCGCGAACCGTCGAGCAGGTCCAGGAGCTGGTGGCCGCCGCAGGCAGCGTGCGGGCCCTCGGCTCGCGACACTCGTTCACCGCGATCGTCGACGCCGGGGAGCTGGTCTCGCTCGACGCGCTCGACTCCGAGATCGAGGTCGACCACGCGGCGGGCACCGTCCGGTTGCCGGGCGCGATGACCTACTCGCGGCTTGCCGACACTCTCAACCAGCACGGCCTCGCGCTCCACAACCTGGCCTCGCTGCCGCACATCTCGGTGGCCGGCGCGGTCGCCACGGCCAGCCACGGTTCCGGGGACGCCAACGGCAACCTGGCGACCGCCGTGACCGCGATCGAGCTCGTGACCTCGACGGGAGAGCTGCTCAAAATCGGCGTGGGGGAGCCGGACTTCGCCGGCGTCGTGGTCGGGCTCGGCGCGCTCGGCATCGTGACCCGGCTGACGCTCGCCGTCGAGCCGTACTACGAGGTCACTCAGCACGTGTTCGATGGCCTGAGCTGGCAAATGCTGTTCGAGCACTTCGACGCGGTTACGGGGAGCGGTGACAGCGTCAGCGTGTTTCACCGCTTCGGGGAGCAGACCGAGCAGGTGTGGGTAAAGCGCCGCACCGACCGGGACCATCCTCCGTTCGGAGACGGCCTGTTCGGGGCGCTGCCCGCACGGGAGACACGCCACCCGATCGCCGGCATGGATCCGGTCAACTCCACCGGCCAGCTCGGCGTGCCCGGGCCGTGGTCCGAGCGCCTGCCCCACTTCCGCAGCGGCTTCACGCCCAGCTCCGGCGAGGAGATCCAGTCAGAGTTCTTCGTCGCCCGCGCCGACGCCGCCGCCGCGGTCGGGGCGCTGCGCGGCCTAGCCGAGGAGATCCGCCCGCTGCTGCTGATCGCCGAGCTTCGCA
This sequence comes from uncultured Solirubrobacterales bacterium, assembly GCA_963799995.1. Classification (GTDB taxonomy): domain Bacteria; phylum Actinomycetota; class Thermoleophilia; order Solirubrobacterales; family Solirubrobacteraceae; genus Palsa-465. The sequence continues at coordinate 285,151 of CAWCZI010000009.1, forward strand.
CGATCGCCCCGGACCGGCTCTGGCTGAGCCCCCACCATCGGGGCCCGTCGGTGGGGCTGCATTTCACGTGGCGGCGCTCACAACCGGCCGTCGAGCACGTGCTTGCTCGCCTCGAGGCGGCTCTGGCCCCGTTCGCGCCGCTCCCTCACTGGGGCAAGCTGTTCTGCGCCCGGGCGGCCACGATCGGCCCCCGTTACGAGCGCATGGACGACTTCCGGCGCCTACGCTTGCGCCTCGACCCCCGCGGCGCGTTCGACGGCGACTGGCTGCGCCGCCACGTGCTCGGCGACCCGTAGGCACCATCGAATCCCGCTTGTCATACTGGGGTCCCCGCAAGGGGGCGTAGCTCAGTTGGTTAGAGCGCCGGCCTGTCACGCCGGAGGTCGCGGGTTCGAGTCCCGTCGCTCCCGTTCTCCCGAAGTGCCTGGTGATCAGGCACTTTTTTCTTGCCGGTCCATGCGCGGATGGCACGGGCCGCGGCGGGCGTGGCCCGGTAGTGGCCTAAACGCTTTCGGAACGGTCGATCGTGGCCTCGTCCTGTTCGGCCTCGAACGCGTCGAGGCGACCGGCGATCCCGGCCGCCGCGCGGTCGAGCAGCGCGCCGTAATGGCGCTCGATCATGCGGACACTGGTTGAGTCGGCGGCACGTGAATCACCCTTTCTGCGTTCGTTGTCCGCGGCTTCGGTCAGGTTACGTGCGCCGGCGGCCGCCTCGCCAACCGGCCTCGGTCGGCTCGTCGCCTTCTCGGCGAACCAGACGGCCAGGTCGACGTCGCGGTACCGAAGCGCGCCGCCCGGCAGGCGGAACGCAGGCAGCTGGCCGCGGCGCGTCCACCGCAGAACGGTCTCAGCGCTGACCCCGAGTCGATCGGCCACCTGCCGAGCCGTGAGAAGCCGTGCGGGCGCTTGCAGCGCCTCCGAGGTTGGGTCGGGATGCATCTCTATCCCTTCAGCAGTCCAGCGGCTGGATTGACACGAGTTTCTTTGCCAGCCGATCCCGCCTACGGGCCCCGCTTGGGTCGCCGAGGGATGCCGCATCGCTTGATGCAAATGTGTGGGTCGCTCTTGGCGGTTGGTCTTGCCGGCGCGCTCGGAGGCTTGCTGGCCGGCTATTTGGGCCACAGGCGTCGTAGGCCCTGCGCGTAGACGCCGTAGATGTACGGGCCCGGCTTGCGGGCCTGCTGGACGATCCGATGGCGGTTACTGACGAACCGGTCGGTCTGCTCGGCGGCACGGAGCTGGGCGTTGGTCAGACAGAAGGCGCGCACGCCGGCGTCGATCAGAGCGTCGCGCTCGGCCGGACGACGCCGGATCGCGTCGTCCTTCATCAAGACGACCCAATTGTTCGCTCCGGCGTCCCGAAGCCAGCGCTCATCCTCTACGCGCTGACCGGCCTGTTCGCCGTAGACCGACGACAGCGTGTGGACCGTGTAGCCGTGGCGGCGGAGAGCATCGGCAAGGTGCCGCCCGCCGAGGCTGCGATCGACGAAGAACTCAGGCGGCGGCTCGCGTCGCGCCACGGATCACGTCTTCGACTTCCTCGCCAGGCACGCCGAAGTCGTCGGCGATGTCCGCCAGGCTGTCGCCCGCGTTGAACCGGTCGACCAAATCCTCGACCCGGGCGCCGCCGTGGACGACCAGCGGGAGGCCGAACGCGATCTTCGGGTCAACCACGACCTCGGCGCGCTGATACGACGGCAGCCGGACGCGGGACGCCCAGCCATCGGCGCCATACGTGACGCGTTGGAGGTAGTCCCGGACGATCTCGGAGAACTGGTGCTGCCCGGTCCGGACCACGACCAGCTCCAGGAGTTCGTGCTCGTCACGCTCCGTGGCGTAGTCGAAGAGCACTTCGGCCCCATCCGTGTAGAGCCGCTTCGACGCGAGAGCGTGCTCGATCCCGATCGTGCTCGACAGGACCTCGACGGCCGGACGGATCCGCTGCAACGGGACGCCGGCGCGCCGGAACGCCGACAGGACGTACGCCTCGGCGAACCCGATGAACGGAACCGTCGCCTGGGTCCCGCGGCGCGGGAAGCATGTGATCAGCGGCCGACTCGCACCGGCCGCCCGGGCCCAGTCATGGATCGTGGACTTCGGAAGGCCGAGATAGCCCGCGGTCTCGCGCAGCGTGAAGATCCCCCGCGCAATACGCGGATCATTCACTTCGATCCCTTCTTGCTGCTGCTGTTGGTTGGTCGTGATGCTCACCTTCAAGGACATGTTCGCGTCGATCACGGCTGATCCTACCCGCGCCTGGTACGGACCTGAGTAGGTCTGGCACTGGACGATGACGCCACCGCCCAGACTGTCGGAGCTAGCCCGTTGCGGCAGTGCGCAACTCTGGGCCAGTTGGACCCGTTAAGGCTGCATGGGGTCGAAGCTGGTGCGCGCAGTCCTTCCGTCGATGTGTGCCGTGGCGGTGCTGTCGGGGGTCGGGATGAACGTGGCGCACGCGACCGGTCGTCGCGCGATAGAGGTGTCGCATCCGAGATTCCACGTTGTGGTACGCGAGGCCCCCCCAGAGGTCTGGACCAGCGGCCCATACGCGCTAGTGACGCGCGGCTCCAACTACTCCCGATCGGTCGTGATAAGCGACCTGACGGGCAGGCGGACCAACTTTGCAAATGGGACTTGCATCCATGCGGCGATCGGGGCGCCTTGGGTTCTGTTCGATTGTGGGGGCGGCAACGGCACGGACGGACTCGGGCTCTACAACATGCAGACCGGCAAGTGGCGGTACGTCCAATGCAACAGTTCCGCGTGCGCGGACGTCCTTCAGGAGACCGTGGGCTACAGGGTCGGGGCCCGCTGGGTCGAGTTCGTCGAGGAGGGTCGTCAGAGCTGTGGCGACGGGGAGCACTTCACGTGTGGACCGCAAGCCACGGTCTTCTACAACATTCGGACACACAGGCTCCGCTACAGCTGGCATCAGAGCACCACGACGATTCTCGACCTTGATGTGCCGTCGCTCGTGCGGCAGGTGTGCGCGCCGCTCAAAGCCCCAGTCACGTTCTACGGCAGCTTTGCGATCACCTATGAGCCGACTGGGCCCGGACGGCTCGGAACATATCTGGAGCGTTGCGGCTCGCGCCTGAACATGCCCATAGATCAGCCCAACGGCGCAGGGCTGGCCGGGTCGCTGGCTGGCAACGCGCACGCCATCCTTTGGGAGGTCCTCGATTACACAGGCGCTTGGCATGGTCAACTCAAAGGAGTTCTGCTACCGAGTCTGCGCCCTTTCACGCTTAGCCTGCCGCGCGAGATCCCGTCTTGCGGCGTCAGCCCCGGCAGCGGCTCCCCCTACCCGCTCTGTGACTCATCTCTTGCTCTGAGCGCCGGAACGCTCTACGTCACCGACGCGCAGTACCGCGTGTGGGCGGCGCCTTTTCCGCCGATCTCTCGCCTCCCAAGGCGCTGACGTTTTCTTCCCAGCTTCGCTTCCGCAATGATCGACAAGCGCCGGCCGAAACGAACGGGCCTGGCCGAAGCCAGGGCCCCGTCCGCACGGATTTCTCGTGGCGATGACGATTCCGCCCCGGCCCGTGCCGGGCGCTACGGGTCAGGCAGAACCGCAGTTGGCCACGAGAACCACGCTCAGCATCGTAATACGGGGTTTCCGCGCACCTGATGCGCGGCCGATACCGGCGGAGGGTCGGCTACTCGCCGCGCCAGTCGGGGTCGCGCTTTTCTAGAAACGCGGTCATGCCCTCCTGCGCGTCGTGCGCGAGCGCGTTCTCGGTCATGACCGGCTCGCAGAGCTCGTAGGCTTCGTCCTCGGCGCGATCGATCTGAGCGTAGAAGGCCCGCTTTCCCGTCGCGACGGTGTACGCGCTGGACCTGGCAATCGCTTCAACCAGCTCAACGACGGCGGCTTCGAGCTCCTCCAGGGGCACCACGCGATTGACGAGCCCCCAGTCAAGCGCCGTCGCAGCGTTGATCGGCTCGCCGGTGAGCAGCATCTGCATCGCTCGCTTGCGACCCACAGCTCGCGATACAGGCACCATCGGAGTCGAGCAGAACAAGCCGATCTTGACCCCGGGCGTCGCGAAGCGCGTGCCGTCCGCTGCGACCGCCAGGTCGCACGCCGCCACGAGCTGGCACCCAGCTGCGGTAGCGATGCCGTGAACCTTGGCGATAACGGGCTGGGGAACCTCGTGCAGCGTCTCCATCAACACGCCGCACCGATCAAATAGAAGGGCCAAGAACTCTCGGTCTCGGCCGATCATCTCCGACAGGTCATGTCCAGCCGAGAAAGCCGGACCGGCACCCTCGATCACGATCGCCCGAGTGTCGCGCCGCGCGGACACCCCGCGCACCGCCGCGATCATCTCCTCGATCAGCTCCAGCGACAGCGCGTTGCGTTTCTCCGGGCGATTGAGCACGATCCGCGCAGCGGATCCATCGCACGTGATCAGCAAATCCCGATAGCCGGTGTCTGGCAGCGAACTCGTGAGCGCATCGTATTCCCGCGCTGCCCGTGACACAAGCCGGCGCGGCGGGCGCCTCTATGAACGGACGCGCTGGTCCGGCGGGCCTTCCGCGTCGCCGGAAGCAGGCTGCTGCCTCATCAAGCGCCGCTAGATGAAGTCGAGAGATTCGGTCGCAGCAACGATCGGCAGAGCACCGATGGGCCGGGTCGACGATGATTGTCGGCGTGTCTGAGAAACCCATCGCCCGAAGCGTCAAGATCTCCCCGGACGAGCGCACCGGCTGGTCATCTGAGCGCCCACGCGCAAGCGGCGCCCCACCGCGGCCGGCCGACGTGTCAGTCCGATGCCGCGTCCTGGCTCCCGCGCACCGCCTTCGCTACTCGCCTGGCAGCCTGCTCGTCATCATCGGCGCCGAATCGTCGGAGCCCGCGCGGTTCGCCGAACGAGTCGTTGACGAGCGCGGGGCCACGCTCGCACCGAGTCGGGTACGAGCGCTTTTAGCCGGTCGGGTGACGCCAGACGAGATCGAAGGCCGTGCCAGCGAACTTCTCACCGCGGCCGTTCTCAAGCGACTTCAGTCTGAGCAGAGCGTCGTTCTGCCGCTCGAGGGGTTCGACGCTCTGGAGCGCGAACGGTACGTACGCCTCGCGCATCGCCTCAGGCGCCCGCGACACCTGATCTTGCTCGATGCTCCGCGCGCCAAGGTGCTCGACAACGAGCGACCGGCTCTCGATGAACTTCGACGGTCGCTCGACGCTGGCGAGCTCGGACTCGAGGGCTTCCAGACCGCGCTTCGGCTCAGCGGCAATGCACTCACCGAGCTCAAGCGAATCGTCTTTCAGCCCGCACCGCGCGACGACTGATCTCGCCGGATGTTGCGATAGCTCGATGCCGCGCTGGCGTGAGGCTCCGCTCCGGCGCGGCAGGCGCCACGCCTCTGCGGGATCGCATTCGTCCCCCGAGCCGCCGGACCGCCCGCAACTCCGCGCGCCGAGTTCCCGTGTGGGCAGGGCCGTCACTCGAGGACGGTCAGGCTCCAGCGCCCCAATCTTCCGCCCAGCTCGAGAGCGGCTTTAGCGCCTCGAGGAGCGCGCGTCCGTGTCGTGATAAGCCGTAGCGCCCTGCGTCGTCTGTTTCCAGCAGACCGGCGCCGTGCAACTCGGCCAGCCGATCGCGCAGGACGCTGGATGACATGTCCCCGCAGCGTTGCTGCAGCGCGCGGAAGCCGAGGTGGTCCTCGCGCAGCTCCCACAGCACCCGGAGCGCCCATCGGCGCCCGAGCAGGTCGAACGCGACGAGCAGCGGCCTGCCGGTCCGGGTGCCACGGGCGGGTTGTCCTGGTTGTAGCCCTTGCGCTTCGGGTTTCGAAGCACTACTCTTATGCTTCGACATCCGAAGCATCGTATCGAGACGAGAGGCTCATGCCCACCACCGCCCACCGCCTGATCGACGCCTTTCTCAGCGGCGACGCCTCGTCGGCAGCCGCCCTGCTCGCGCCTGACGCGAAATTTCACAGCCCTATCCGGGACTACGCTGGAGCCGCACAGATCAGCTCGGTCTGGCGGGCGGTAGCGGGCGTGGTCACCAACGCACGGGTCACGTCAGTCCACGAGCGAGACCGTGAGAGGATCGTCTTCTTCGCCGGCACGATCAAACAACAGTCCGTCGACGGGGTCCTGCGGACGCTCACCGATGACGATCGGGTCACTGACATCACGCTCATGCTTCGGCCGTGGCCCGCGCTCAAGGCAGGCCTCGCTGACATCAAGCTCTGAGCCACGCTCGCGCCGCTGCCCTTAAACGCCGACAAAACCGCGGCCGGCGCAGACGATCGCATTCAGCTTCGCGTCCACACGCAGCGGGCGAGCGCTACGGCGACGCACCGATCACGCCCGTTCGGCGTCGACTAACCGCTGCGACAGCCTGGTCACCGGTCCGGCGCGTCTGCTCCGGTGCGCGCAGCGAGGCCGAGGGTCGCTGGGTCCTGGTGCCACGCCGGTGTTAGCGGAGGAACGATTGGATCGTTGGCACGAAGTACGCCTGGTCCTGGAAGAGGAACGCGTGGCCCGCGCCGGGGTACAGATGGAGCTCGGCGCCATGGATGAGGTGGGCGAGGGTGTGGCTGTTGGCGACCGGGTCGAGGCGATCGAGCGTCCCGTCGGCGACGAGCGTCGGCACGGTGATCGTGGCCGGCCTGGTGCCGGCAGGGTCGGTTCCGTTCCACCAGGCGTCGACCGCATGCCGTTGTGCGGCGAGCACGTCTGCCGGAGCTGGCGAGGCGGACGGATAGCTGGAGACCGCCGCGAGGTAGGTGTTCTGCGCGGCGGCCTGGTCGGCCGGGAACAGCGCAGCCAGGACCCTTTGTGGGTCGCCGCTTTCGAACGCGTCCAGTTCGGGACGGGAGGGCCGGACTACCGAGCCGTTGCCGGGGTAGCTGGCGCAGAGCACGAGGCGGCGCACGTGGTTGGGGTGGAGGCCGGCGAGCGCCTGGGCGATCATGCTGCCCATCGACCAGCCGAGCACGTCCGTGCGCCCGAGCCCGAGCGTGTCGATGAGCGCGCTCGTCTGGTCTGCCATCGCGTCGATCGTCAGCGGCACGGGCACGCTGTCGGACTTGCCGATGCCGGCGTTGTCGAGCGTGATGACGCGGTAGTGCTGGGCGAGCGCGTCGACGAATTGTGGGGCCCAGCTGTCCATCGTTGCGCTGTAGCCGGTGATCAGCAGCAGCGGCGGACCGGTTCCGATCGCGCGGTACCCGACCGTGCCGAGGCGGGTGTGTGCGGTGTGCACCGGAGCCGAGGCGATCGAGACGCTGTCGGCCACCGGGGCTGTGGCGCCGATCCCGGCCAGCGTGAACGCCCACCCGTACGCCGACGAGGTCCGACCGAGCCGCGGGAACGCCAACCGACGGACGGTGGCCCGGACCTTGGTATTGCCCAACTGCAGCAGTGCCGACCGGCAGTTGGCCAGGTAGGTATCGAAGCGGTCCCACACCTGGCCGACTCGTGCGCCGGTCGCGAGCACCTCGCCGAGGTTCGGGATCGACTTGCGCTCGACGAAGGCGGCGGTCTGGTAGCTCCAGCCCCTCGGGTTCTTGGCCAGGTGGGCGAGACACGGCGTGTCGGTCACCTTCACCGGGCTCGCGCTGACCGCGACGGACGACCAGCCGGCAGGCAGGTCGGCGGCCGACAGAAGCCGGCTCTGCAACCGCGAAGCGATACTGCTTGCACCGCACCCACAAACGAGCACGGCCAGCACACCCAGGAACAGCCCCAGTGCGACCGCACGGCATCGAACATCGCGGCGCATCGGACCCATCATTTCAATAGCCGGACAGCCAGAAATGAGCGCCACCATCAACACCTCGCTCCGGCCATCGCGACTGTGGGCAACCGCTCAAGCGGCTGCCCGGACCGCGCATCTCGGCGCCAGTTCGGAGTGCGGTTCGGCCGCCAGGACTCCGGCGCAGGCACGCTGCTAACGCTAATCGGCTTCGTAGCTGCAAGCGGCTGAACGCGACTCGGCGCCCGGGGTCGGGCGGCAATGCCGCTCAGGGTGGAGCGCTACCCGGAGGAGGTTTGGTCGAGTAACTGCAGCAGTTCGTGGGCTGCCAGCTCGATCGCCTTGTGCCGCCACTCCGCTGCGCGATAGTGGCAGGCGATGATCCCGGAGCGGTGGATGCGGCGGAAGTCGCCGATCACGAACGCGTACCTGGCTTTGGTCTGTTCGCCCGCGCCGTCGGTCAGGCCGAGAAACCACCGCGCGTATTTCTCCCATCCGTTGCGCTCCAGATATGCGTTTTCTGCCGCAGCGCGTGGCTGCACGTCCCCCCACTCACTGCGCAGCACGTACTGGCGCTTGGCAATCAGCTCGCGGGCGTGCTCGATTCCGGCCTGGTTGATGCTGTACGACGCCATGACGCGGATTCTGCCCTGTCTGCCATCGCGTGAAAACCCTCCCGCCCGAGATGAGTGCTTCTCCGATTGTGAGCTTTCATCACGACGATGCCATCGGCGGCGACCCGAGCGCGTGTTGGTGGTGAGCGCCAGGCGATAGTCCTCGGTTGGCTCGTTGGCCCCGCCGGTTGGGTGGGTGCGGACGCTCGCCCGTGGGGGAGGAGCGGCAACTGCTTATCGCTCTCTGCATTCGGGCGGTGGGTGCGGGTCGCGTTGGGATATGTTGTGCGCGATGTCAGCTGACCTTGTTATCTCCTACGACGGCACCTCGAACGACGACGATGCCCTCGCTCTGGGGAAGCTCTTGGCTCAGACGGGATCGTCGGTCGCGCTGGCTTATGTGCGCCACTCCAGAGAGTTCGACCCGCGGCGCGAGGAGGTCGCCCAGCACGACGCCGAGCAGCGCTTGGAGCGGGGGGCCGCACAGATGGACGGTTCCGTGGCTCGTTACGTCGAGGTCGGAGCGGGCACCGGGGAGGTTCTGGGCGAGCTCGCGCAGCGGGTTGGTGCCTCGATCATCGTGTTCGGCTCGGATTACCGCACACCGCTGGGCCGCGCGGAACCGGGAACATCCGCGCAGCGTCTGCTCGAGGGCAGTCGCGTCGCGATTGCCGTTGCAGCAGCGGGGCTACGCGCCAAGCCGGACTTTGCGATCAAGTCGATCGCTGTGCCGTTCGCCGGTCCGGTCAACGATGACGCGCGGGCGACTGCCGCGGCGCTCGCTGCCAGGCTTGGCGCCGCGGTGGTCGACGCGAGCTCCGGATCGGTGGATCTGATCGTGGTCGGCTCACAGGCCGGCGCGCCGAAAGGTCATGTGGTCGTTGCCGGAGAGGTCCGCAACGAGCTCAACAGCGCTCGCAGCTCTGTGCTCGTGCTCCCCGCTGAGAGCCGCATCGAGTTCTGAGCGGCTCAGCGCCGTGGGGTCGGCGGGTGCCGCTCTCGGTCGACCCCGGCCTCATCGGCTGCGCACGACCGCACGGCGTCCACGTCGTCCCTGTACTTTTCGGACCGCAGCGGCTCTGCAACGAAGCCCCCGTCCAGTCTTTTTGGGCGGCCGGATGAGCCTTTGGCGTGCCGGGGCATACTCGAATGCCGAGCGGCCGTCTTACGAGGCGGGGAAGCCGGTAACGGATTGATCGGCGTTGGCGACCCAGACATTCGTCCCGTCGGACGCGACCGCCTCGGGATAACGGAAGCCCCAGCCGAACACGTGCGGACCGCTCAGCGGGGTCTCGCTCACGGCGCCAGACGCCGGTGCGCAAGCGACGAGAATCAGCGTCGTCAGGAGCCCAACCACCCCGCTCACGCGCCGCACGCCCCGGACCGCCCACGATGACCGCCGAACCCTCGCCAGGTGCGCCCGGCTTCTATGTCGACCGTTCATGCATGCCCCTTTCAAAGGCAACCACGTCAACCGCCCTGAGACCCTGGGCCCGCCAAAGCAGCGCGTCGCGTCTATACCCCGCCCGTTCGGTTCGCCAGGGCTCGCGCTTCGCATCAGTGATGCACCCTGAACATTCCCTTGACTGCTCCAACGACGGTGCCGATTGTGTTGAGCGTCAGAAGATTGTCGTCCCGGGGTGAGGATGTTGTCCGGGTCGTAGCAGCGCTTAGCTGGGCGAATTGCACCCGCAGGCGAGATCCACGACATACTCCTGGCGGCCCCATGGATTGGAGCCTCGGTGCATACGAACACATCGCTGCGCAGTTGCTCCCGGCCGCGCAGGCCGTGATCGCGCACGCCGCCCCGACCAGACATGAGCGTGTCGTCGACATCGGATGCGGAACGGGGAACGCCGCGCTGCTCGCAGCCGATCGGGGCGCTCAGGTGACGGGCGTCGATCCTGCGCAGCGTCTGCTTGGTGTCGCCGGTGCTGAGGCGGCAGCCCGTGGGGTGACCGCCAGATTCCTCCTCGGAGAAGCTGGCCACATTCCACTCGATGACTCCACCGCTGAGGTTGTGGTGTCGGTGTTCGGTGTGATCTTCGCCCCAGACGCGGCGGGTGCGGTGGCGGAGATGGCCCGCATTTTGACTCGGCCTGGGCGCATCGTGCTGTCGGCATGGACGCCGGTGGGGGCGCTCGCTGATGTCATGCGGCTACGTCGCGAAGCGCTTGCCGCTGCCGGAGCGACCGGTAGCGCGGCCCCGTTTGCGTGGCACGACACGACGGCGTTGAGGAGCGTGTTCGCTTCACACGGCTTCTCGCTCGATGTCAGCGAGGAGCGGCTCGCGTTCACTGCATCGTCGCCGCAAGCGTTCGTTGACAGCGAGTTGCGTTTCCATCCCGGTTGGATCGCTGCTCGTGCCGTGCTTGAGCCCCGCGGTGAGATGCAGCCTGTTCGCGATCGTGCTGTGGAGATCTTCGAGGCGGCGAACGAGGATCGCGAAGGGTTCGGACTCACGAGCCGATACGTGGTGGCAACGGCCCGCCGGCAGTAGCACCGGCGGTGTGGGTCTCAGCTGGCGCGGTCGTGCCCGCCCTGCATCCGGCGAGTTCGCGACTCTGATGCAACTCGCTCGCACGATCGCAATCGTCATGGCCGAGCTGTCTTGGCGGACGAGTGTGCGTTGGCCGGGGCCTGCAATCGGAGACTGGCGAGCTCTTGCGGCGCGCGCGTTTGGGCGAGTAGGGAGGAGCATTCGATTCGGGCCCGCGACAAGTAGCGCGGCGCGAGCAATGCGGGGCAGGCTGATCGTCCCGCGCCGGAGGGGTTGTGATCGGGATGCGCCTGCGTGCGCCACGCGAGGTGAGAGTTCCTTTATTTCCGGGTCGAACGCCAGCTGATTGGGGCTCGAGGCGCGTTTGCTCCGGTACCGCGCGACTATCATCTCCGGGTCAGTTGACGTACTGACCTCCAACTCGAAGGGACCGGTTTATGGTTCGGAGGCTGTCGCTAGCGCTGGCCATCACGGCGACGTGTGTTGTCGGTTTCGCGGCCACCGCGGAGGCTGCGCCGATGTCGCTTGTGCTTTCTCAGTCGGCGGCGTTCTCGATTCTCGGTCATTGGTGCGGCGGCATCCAGGAGAAGGTGTACGCGACCGGATGGCACGCCACTACCGGCGATCCCGTCGGCGACGTCTTCATGTCGACCCGCTGCGGGGGCACCGGGCGCGGGGGCGGCTCCACAACCTATTCCGCCTGGGCGGGCGTCACCTGGGGCTTTGACGGGTCGACGGTTTCCTACTCGCTGCTGAGCGCTACTCCCACCGTGAACCCGACCTTCTCGGCGTCCGACGCCCACGGCGACCACCTCTACAACGAGCCGGTAGCGGGAGTCGTCGCCGGAACCCAGGTGTACAGCCAGGCCTACCTGCATGTGCTGGTGGCGGGCGCTCCAAACGCTGTGAGGGTGATGCCCGCGCGAGGTCGGTTCCAGGTCTCCTGGAAGGACGACCCGACCGCGCCCCCGGCGTTGATCAGGTCCTCGACTGTGACTGCCACCCCGGTGAATTCGACAGCATCGGCGGTCAGCACTACGGTGAGCGGGAACGGCGCGAGCGCGCTTGTCGGGCCGCTGGAGCCGCGGACGACCTACCAGATCACCGTCGCCAGCACGGATCCCGCGGGCTCGAGCGCGGCGAGTGCTCCAGTGACTATCACCACCGGGGCGAGCACGATCCCGCCAGGTGCCCCGAAGGGCGTGAGCGCCTACTGGACCGCGCCCGGTTCCGCGAACGACACCATGGTCGTGAACTGGAAGGCGGCTCTGCCGGGTGACAGCCCGACCGATGCGTACCTAGTCACCATCAACAACCCCGATACGGGTGATAAGTTCACACAGACCGTGGGTGGATCGACCGTGACAGCTACCTTCGCCGTTAGCGACGTCCCCGATTGGACGATTCAGGTCCGAGCGCGCGACGCGGCTGGATGGGGCCCTTTGTCGACCAGCTACCTGCTCGGCGGCGTCTGATCAGTCACGGTCGACCGTCACACCGCCCGGCGTGAGGGCGCGCGACTTGCGCGCAGAGCAGCGCGAGCAGCGTCGCCGCGCTGATCGCGAACAGCAGCGGATATCCGCGAAGCCCGGCGTAGTGGAATACGACGCGATGGGTTCCAGCTTGGACGGCTGTCGCGACCAGGGCGGGTGCCACCATCTCCGTCGGCTGTGAGCGTCCGTCGACGGTCGCTGTCCAGCCGGGATCAAACGAGGCGCTCAGGACGACGACGCCGCGCCGGCGCATCGCGACGGTCGCGGCGGCCCGCCCCGCGGTGAGACGGTCGGATTGCGCGACCACGGTGCCGGCTGACCGCCTGGGCGTGGGCACGGGCGACCGAGCGCGAGGATCGAGCCGGGACCCCGGAGCCGGACTGGTCAAACCGCACCTGTTCGTATCGCTCGTGCTGGGCCAGGTCGGAGTGCAGTACGGGGACCGTCCGCGTGCCGATGTTGGTTCGGTTCGCGGTCAGGTGACCGACGACCGTGCCGGCGTGCAGGACGCCGGCGGCTCCTGGCAGGGTCCAGAGCGAGTAGGGGCCGGCCTGGAGCTCGAGCCGAGCGGGGACAGGTGGTCTGGAGCCGGTGGGGAAGATCAGGTAACGGATCCCGAACAGCCGGTAGTCGCCCGGGTTGCGCTCATCGAAGTAGTACTCGGGATCGGTCATCAGTGACGCCGTCCGCAGCGTGTAGCCGACCTCGTCGACGTCGCGATTCTCGAGGTACTTGAACACGGGCACCGCTCCGACGGTGAAGTTCTGACCCCAGTTAGACGGCATCCCGGCGTATGTCCGCCCGCCGCCGTCGCGCTCGATCACCGCGACGAGGCGGTCGACGCCGGTGCCCTCGGTGTCGTCGGCGTGGCGCTGGGCCGCGACCGCGGTGCCGTCCTGACGGTCGTAGGCGCCGACCTGAAGCCAGGCGGGCGCGACCACGGCGATCGCCGCAAAGAGCACAGCGGCCGCGGACAGGCGGGGCGGCCACCGCGGGACCCGGGCTTCGAGCAGCCGCACGCAGCCGACTGCCAGCCACGCCGCCCCACGACCGGCGAGCAGCAGCGCGACGAGCTGCGCGCCCATCATGAAACGCCGAAAGAAGAGGTCGGCGCTGCCCGGGATCAGATCGACCAGCGACCCGAATGTGGTGCGGCCGAAGGCGAGCGCCAAGCACACCGCGAGCGCGACCAGCAGGGCACGGGCGTCGGCATCCGAGGACCACGCAAGCCACGCCAATCCGAACCCGAGTGCCGCGAGCACGGTCACCACGGGCAGCCGCCCGTGGTCGAGCAGCTGCCCCGAGACCAGCCAGTCGAGCACGCGACGCGCGCCGTAGCCGTTGACCAGTCCGGTGCCCTGCAGCGGCTCGTTGACGGCCGCCCACCGCCGCTGCTCCAGGAGCGGGACGATCACCCAGGCCGACGCGAGCAGCGAACCGCCGAGGAGGACCGCAACCCGCCGCAACCGGGTGACGAGCGGCTTGCCGGCGACGACCGGCCAGACGATCAGCACCGAGAGCGCCAGGTAGCCGGTCTCGAAGTGCTGCGCGACGGTGAGCGCCGTGAGGAGGACCGCTTTGAGGTAGCCGCGCCCGTCGCGGACCGCTCGCCAGCTATAGCCCCATGCGAGCGGCAACGTCCACGACGCCCACAGCTGCGTCCAGACGCCGAACCCCGTCCACAGGTAGGCGTGCTGCTCGTAACCGACCCCCGTGACGCTGACCAGGAACGGGGCCATCGCGGCCGAAGCGGCCGCCGCCTGCCTGCCCGCCCCGAACGCACGAGCCGACAGGTAGACGCTGATCGGCCACAACGACAACAGCAGGTACAGCGACCAGCGAAACGCCACGTCAGGCCCGGTCAGCAAACCCACCGCGCCGGTCAGGATCGCCGGCAGGCTCTGGTAGTGAAGAAACTGCGGCGACCCCTCCCCCAGGAACGGAAACCAGCTCGTCAGCGGCAGATGTCCGGCGCGCAGCTGCGCCGTCGCGAAGCGCACCATCTGCTCGTGCATCGAGCTGTCGTTGAGGTACGCGACCCCGACCGTGAGCGACCGCAGACTCGCAAGGTTCCAGCCGACCGCCGCGGCAACGATCGACCACGGCCACCACGTAGCGGTCCGGCCCCCGCCATCACCCGGGGACCGGACCGCCAACGCTGCGATCGCCGACGCCCGCGCGGGGCGGGTGCCGACGCCCGTCACCAGATCAACCGGCGCCCGTATTGCCCGTGTGCCCGTGCCGGGGCCCGTGTCGCTGTCAGGCGCGACGGTGCAGCGGGCCAGGTGGAAGGTCCCCTCGGCCGTGTTGCCGCCGCTCTGGCCCGGGCCGATGACCTCCGTTCCATTCGTGCCCACGAGAACCTTCACGGGCGTCCGCGGTGGGCCCGCGCCCGGCCCCGGTATGCAGGTGACCGCGCCACTGACGGGCGCCGCCCCGGTCGCCATGTAGATCGTGATCTGCTCGTGGGTTCCCATTGCGGTGAGCTTGCGGTTCACTTGGGGAAGATTCTGGTTCTGCTGATAGTTCAGCGTCACCAACACCGAGCCGTCGCCTTGCCTCGTGATAGCAAATGCCGGCGGGGCCGCCGACCCGCCCAGGGCGAGCACGAGCGCCGCACCGACGCCCACCAGCCCCAGCGTGCTGCCCGCGAGAACGCGCGGACGGGAACCTGTCCAGGGCCGCACCCTTCGACCAAGGAGCCGGGACGAGCGCTCGTGAGGAGCTTCGACCAAGCGGGAGTCTCCCGGCTCGGCGACGATCCGTGCGAACAGTGTGGCGTCATTGCCAGGCTCGGCGGCCACTGGTCTGGCTGCGCGGAGACGGCGCATCAAACTGTCGTCCTTCATGTCTGCCTCCAATTCGGTTGATGTGCTGAGACTGGCTTCACCGAGGCCTGCTCGATCAGGAGATCGCTGAGCCGGCGCCGAGCGCGATGTAGCCGCACTCGGAATGCCGTCGGGGAGATCCCAAGGCTTGCCGCCGCCAGGGCCGGGGTCAGGTCGTCCCAGGCGATGAGCAGCAGCGCTTCGCGATCCTTTTCCGGAAGCACTCCTAGATCCATGCGCGAGGTCGGGGTCGAGATCCAATCCGGACGGCAGTTGCTCAGCCGGTGCCTCAAGGTCGATGTCGCCAAGCGGCTGTCTCCCGGTCTCGGGCTCGCTCCTACGCTCAGCAAGGAGCAAGTTGCGAGCGGTGACGATGAGCCACGGCCGGGCATCGGCGGTGGGGACATCTGCGAGCCGGCGCCAGGCAATTGCCATCGCCTCGGCCGCGATGCCGTCCGGATCCCGCGCGCCCCGACGGCGTGCGTATGTGGATATGAAGTCCAGGTGCGCGAAAATCTCGGCGAACCGGGCCTCAACAGCGTTGCGATTGCTCTGGTGATCCGTCGTCATGACCCCTACTGTCGATTTCAGCCCAGATCGTTACAGGGGGCGCCAAGAAGTCTCCGGGCACGACCGTCTCCCGGAGGGGACGTGGGTCAACTGAGCGTTGATATTCGTCAATGGATTACCACACCCCCGTTTCCGACGGCAGTTGCGGGGCGCCCGCTCGAACTAACCGCGACCGACGCCGTCGCTGCCGGGCGGGTGCCTGGGCCGGCGGCTCGCCAGGACCTGAGGAGGAACTCTCGGAACTTCGGCCTCGTCGCAACGTCTTAGCAGTCATGCGGAGGGCTCCACTCATCGTGCTGGTCCTGCTGAGTTCGCTCGCCGCCCAAGCTGTCATCGGTACCGCTGTGGCCGATCGCGCGGCCCGAGACACCGGCGACCACGCAGGCCCGAGCCGAGCCAGGCCACTGTTGTTTCACCCTGCCTTTTCGAGGGTTGGTAGCGGCAGTTTTTTCATGGCCGACGGACATTTCGTGTTTCTGGATCACGCCGGCACGAGCAGTGGTGTCCTGATCGATGAGCACAGCCGACATACCACGAGGGTTGCGCGAGCAGGGTGCTCATCCGACAGCATGGGCGGCCCGTGGCTGTTGTTTCGCTGCGGCGATACCGGCCTCGCGTTGTATGGGCTCTCCACCCACCGCTGGACCTCGCTGGCGATCGCTCGCGCCGCCCGGCTGGCGTGCGCCCCAACTAGTTGCGTCCTGCAGACGGCGATTGGATCTCAGTGGATCCAGTTCAGCGGCCAGCAATGTGAGTCTGGGCTGCCCCATCCCGGCCCATCTTGCAACGCGCCTGTGAGGATGTTTCAGAACATCAAGACCGGACAGGTCGAGCGCGATCCGGCCGAACCGGGCGGGCGGATGATCGCTGATCTGAACTCGCGCAAGCTCGGGCGAAAGCTGTGCTCGCCGCTCCGGGTGCCGGCTTTCTTTGACTCCTCAAGCCAGACGAGCGGCGCCGGGACGATGAGCGTCCTCGGCCGCTTCGCGATCGCGACCACTACGCCCAATGTCTTCTACGGGAGCGCGCCGACGGAGTACTTCCTCGAGCGGTGTGGGTCGAGACTGCACGAGCGAATCGCGCCGGACACGAAGGCTTTCATCGTGACCCCTGCAGCCAACAGCCAATTGGTGTTGTGGCAGAAGACCACCGCGTCGCTGACAGGCATATTCCTGCCGAGCCAGCGGCGGTTCAGCATCGCGCTCCCCACCGCTCTGAGCGGCTTTCTCTCTCCAGTGGTGGTGGCGCCGCGCCGGCTCTACGTGCAAACCGCGGGCAACGTCACCGGCGAGATCTGGGCCGCGAACCTGCCGGCCGAGCCCTAGCACCGAGCTCAAGCCAGTCATGTGAGCGCGAAACGGGGATTGCTCTAAGTCGACGAGCTCGAGCAGGTCGCGGCCTCCGAGACGACGTCGGGTGCAGCGGATCGTCACCATAGGTGAAGCGCGACCACGCAACCATGACGAGGAGGAGCACAGAGATGGCTGCAACCGAGAAGGCGATCCTGGCGGGCGGCTGCTTTTGGGGCGTCCAGGATCTGGTCCGCAAGCTTGACGGCGTGACCGGCACGCGCGTTGGCTATACCGGCGGCGACACGCCCAACGCGACCTACCGCAACCACGGCTCGCATGCGGAGGCGATCGAGATCCTGTTTGACCCGGAGCGCATCTCCTACCGGGACCTGCTGGAGTTCTTCTTTCAGATTCACGACCCGACGACGAAGTACCGCCAGGGCAACGACGTTGGGGCGAGCTATCGCTCGGCGATCTACTACGTCGACGACGAGCAGCGCCGCATCGCAGAGGACACGATCGCCGATGTAGACGCCTCTGGCCTGTGGCCGGGCAAGGTCGTCACCGAGGTGGCGCCCGCTGGACCGTTCTGGGAGGCGGAGCCCGAGCACCAGGACTACCTCGAGCGCTACCCCGACGGCTATACGTGCCACTTCGTTCGTCCGGGCTGGAAGCTGCCGCGACGTGCGCAGGAAGCGGCGCACTGAGCTGATCGCGCCGTCCCAGCGGCGGGTCCGGGAGTAGGGCTTTCCCTACGTGGTCTCTCGGGAACACCGACGCAAGCTCTCCGGCTATGCGTATGGACGCACACCAAGGCCGGTGAGAAGCTGTTTTCGATCCCAGTCCCCGGCGGAACGAGTTACCGCTATGAGCGCCGCACAACACAAACCCACCCGCAGCCTAGGCGCCGAGCTCGAGCGTGCCCGCCTCGAGCGTCGTGCAACACGGATGACGTTCGCTGTGGGGTCCCTGCGCCAACGCGCGAACGAGCGCGAACGAAACTTGGGCCCGAGCCCAAGGCACCTTCAACAGATCATTGTCGACTTCGAAGCGCAGATCGAGGCCATGAACGCTCGGCTGGGGCAGCTCTCCTGGGAACGGACGCCCAACCGAAATTCCGCGATGGGGCCGCTGAGATGAGCATGATCACTACCAATCACACCGCAGTCGGTCGCCGGGCGGTCGATGCGCTGCTAGAGAGCTACCTGGCCTGGCGCGAGGGATGCGACGCGGTCTGGCAGGCGTATGAACGCTCGGTCGACGCCACACGTCAAGAGCGCCGGCTGGCCCACGCCGCCTACCTCGCCGCACTTGACCGCGAAGAGCGTGCCGCGGGCATCTACGCCGATCACATCGAGTGGGTCCGGCGCATCTCCCCGTGACCCGACCGACCGCGGTTCTCGTCGTGGATGATGACCCAGAGTTCCGCGAGCTGGCCGGCCGGCTGCTCGCCGCCACCGGTCTCACGGTCGTGGGCGAGGCCGGCACCGTGGCCACCGCGCTCTCGGACGCTGATCGGCTGAAGCCGTCGGCGTTCCTGGTCGACGTCGAGCTGCCCGACGGAGACGGGATCACGCTGGCGCGCGAGCTCGCGGCGCTGCCGTGGCGCCCGCGGGTCGTTCTCACCTCGATCGACCGGGACATCATCACGACCAACGCGGCCTGGGATGCGGGCGCGCTCGCGTTCGTTAACAAGGCCGACCTCCCGAACGCGCCGATCGGGCGACTGCTCGGCGGCGAGTGACCAACAGTCCTGGCCTTTCGCGCGGTACGGTTGACCGATGTTAGATCCGGTCCGGGTGGTGATCGGCGAAGACGACGTGCTGCTGCGTGAGGGCATCGCGCGGCTGCTCATCGACGCGGGGTTCGATGTGGTTGCTCAGGCCGGCGACGCCCCGGATCTCCTGCGCAAGGGCCTCGCGCACCGGCCGTCGGTCGTGATCGCCGACGTCAACATGCCGCCCGGGAAGGGAGACGACGGTCTGCGCGCGGCGATCGAGGTGCGCCGCCAGCGCCCCGAGACCGGTGTGCTGATCCTCTCTCAGTACTACGAAGAGCAGTACGCCGTCGACCTGATCGGGGAGCACGCCGAAGGAGTCGGCTACCTGCTCAAGGAACGCGTCGGCGATGTCGAGAGCCTGATCGACGCCGTCACCCGGGTCGCGGGAGGCGGCAGCGCGCTTGACCCCGAAGTCGTCGGACGTATGCTCGGCCGCCGCCAACGCGACACTCCGCTTGACCGCCTCAGCCCCCGCGAACGCGACGTCCTAGCCGCGATGGCCGAAGGCAAATCGAACCACGGCATCGCCCAAGCGCTCCTGGTCAGCCAAGCCGCAGTCGAGAAACACGTCACCAGCATCTTTCACAAGCTCGAGCTCGACCCAGCCCAAACCGAACACCGACGCGTCCTCGCCGTCCTCGCCTTCCTCCGCAACCCCCCCACCAGCTAACCCCCGACCGACACAGGCACCACCACACCCACACGCGTGCCGCCACCCGGGGGACTCTCGAGCACGAGGCGTCCACCCAGTGCCGAAACCCGATCGTCCAGACCGCCCAAACCGGTGGCGGGGTCACCGCGCGCTCCCCCGACACCGTCATCGCGTACTTCGACTCGCAGCTCCCCGTCCTCAACTCGCGCGGTGACTGCGGCAGCATCGGCGTGCGCGTGCTTGACCACGTTGGTGAGCGCTTCGCTGACCACGAAATAAGCCGTCGCCTCCACGCCGGCCGGGAGGCGCCCGACCGCTACGTCCACGCTCACAGGCAAAGACACCCGGGACACGAGCGCTTGGACGCCCGCGCGCAGACCGCCCCGCGTGAGCGCCGCCGGCAGAATGCCATGCGCCAGCTCGCGCAGCTCGGCGTTCGCCTGCTCGGCATGCCGCAGCGCCTCGGCCACCAGCTCGCCGACGTTCGTATCGCCGTTTGACAGCGCGCGCAACGCGAGCTTGAGCACGATCACTGTGTGCACCAGGCGCTGCTGTGCCCCGTCATGCAGATCACGCTCGATCCGCCGCCGGCTCTCATCGGCGGCCGCAACGATCCGCGCGCGCGACGCGGCCAGAGCCCCGCGGCTCTCCGCATTCGCGATCGCCGTGGCCACCAACTCGGTGAAATCGGCGAGGCGCGCCTCCGTATCCGGAGGCAGTGGCTGCTCCCTGGCCGAGCCGGCCGCGATCACACCGTAGAGGCGCCCCTCGACCATGATTGGCGTCGCTACCGACGAGCGGATGCCCGCCTTCTGGACGCCGACACCAAGCGGACCGGAGGAGGTTTCGGCGTAGCCGTCGAAGCGGGCGGGACGGCTGGTCTCGTACACGACCGTCCCGAGGTTGTTCCCCCCGAGCTTCTGTCGACTTCCCAGCGCAAAAGGCTCGACTCCTTTGCCCCACGTGGCGACGAAGTTCAGCGAACCGTCCGGCTCGTAGCGGCCCATGCTCGCCGACTCGACCGGAAGTAGCTCCCCGACCTCGTCAACAACCGCAGCGAACACCTCCTCAGGCGGCGTCCCGAGCGCCACCAGCGTCGCGACACGGCGCAACGCCGCCTGCTGCTCGGCCAACCGGGCCAGCTCGGCGCGGCTCTCGGCGTTCGCGACCGCGGTCGCCACAAGCTCGGTGAATGATGCCAGGCGCGCCTCGGTGTCCGGCGGCAGCGGTTGCTCGTCGCTCGAGCCGACGCCGATCATTCCCCACAGACGGCTCTCGACGATGATCGGCGTGCCGACGGCCGAGCGCAGGCCCGTCTCGCGGGCGACCAGGCTCACGGGGCCATCGGAATCGGAATAGTCGTCGATCCGGGCGGGGCGGCCGGTCTCGAATACGATCGTGCCGATGTTCTTCCCACCCAGGGGCCACCGGCTGCCCTCAGGGAAGCGCTTGCCCGGTCGCCCCCAGGTCGCGACGAACGTCTGCGCACGGTCGGGCTCGTAGCGGCACATGTTCGCCAAATCGACGGGGAGCAACTGCCCGACCTCCTCGACCACGGCGGCGAACACCTCCTGCGGCGGCGCACCGGCCGCCACCAGCGTCGCGACACGGCCCAGTGCCGCCTGCTCCTCAGCCAGCCGAGCGAGTCGCGCGCGGCTCTCGGCATTTGCGACCGCCGTGGCCAGCAGCTCGGTGAACTGCTCGAGGCGCGCGTCGGTGCCCGCAGGCAGCGGCGGCTCCTCCCGCGTCGTACCAACGGTCATCACTCCCCACACACGGCCCTCGACGTGGATCGGCGTTCCAACCGCCGAATGAAACCCGCTCCGGCGGCCGACGACACCGATCGGGACGGGAGAGCGGCCTGCTGGGGCACCCCAGGAGGCGACGCAGGTGACCGTCCCGTCTCCCTCGAAGCGGCCCATGATCGCGAAGCCGACCGCCAGCATCTGCCCAACCTCCTCGGTGACCGCCGCAAACACCTCCTCCTGAGCCACCCCGCGCGCGACCAGCGTCGCCACCCGCCGCAACGCCGCCTGCACACGCAGCTCCTCACCCCTCATCTGTGCAAGCGTATCCCTGTGTGGCGCTCTTTGAACTCGCGCCAGGCGCTTGCTTTCTCTCAGCCGGAGCTCGGGTGCGGCAAAGGTCGGCGGGCTGCGTGGCGGCCGAGCAGCCCTGGTGTCGCGCCAACAATCCCGACCGTGAGCAGCGCCGCGAACACAAGCAGGCTTACTCGTGTCGACGCGATCTGAGTGAGCGCGCCGAGACCCACGACCGGCACCGCGAGGCCCAGGTAGGCGGCAAGGTAAATGCCGGCGAGAGCCTCAGCCCGATGCTCGGCGGGGGAGATCTCCGAGACCGTGGCGATGGCCCCCTTGAACATGAGGCCACAGCCGACGCCGACAACGACGTCGCCGACGAGAAAGACGCCAAGGCTGGGCGTAGCCAGCCACACAGCGATCGTCAACAGGCCAAGGCCTGCCAGCAGCACCGGGATCGCCACGGCCAGCAGCTGACGTGTCGTGTAGGAGCCCGCCAGGGCCTGTGCGACAGCCGCGGTCGCGAACGCTCCGAACAGGACACCGCCGGCCAGCAGATGCGACGGCTGATGGAGCGTGCCCGCCAAAAAGCTCGGCGCCAGCGAGGCCAGCAGCCCGAAGACCGCAAAGGTGATCGAGGCGCCCATCGCGGCGGCTGCGAAGCGCCCTAGCGAACGCCGCGGCACTGACACACGCTGCCGCCGATAGCGCGGGAGCGGCGACGGCCTCGTGCGCGTCTCGGGGGCGACGAGAAGGGCAACCCACGCCAGCACGAGCGCCGCCGTGAACACCACGAACGGCACGCGCAGGGCAGGAACGGTCCACTGCGCCAACGCGCCTGAGATCAGACCGCCGAGGCCCAGGCCGCCAAGGTTCGCGGCAGTCGCGACGATCTCGGCGCGCCGCCGCCGAACGCCTCCCAGCTCTGACATCCAGGCCATGGCTGTCGCCGTGGCCGCGCCGATGCCGAGACCGCTCACCACTCGCGCGACCAGCAGCGCCGGAAGAGACGACCACACGACGAAGATCAGCGCCGCCAGGACCTCCATCGCGAGGGCCGGCATCAGCACGCGGCGGCGGCCGTACCAGTCAGACACATGACCGGCGAAAAACAGGCTGAGTGCAACTGCCAATGCATAGACAGCGAAGGCGATCGTGACCGTCAGGGATGAGAACCGATCGCGCTCGGCGTACAGCGACCACAACGGCGTCGGCACTGTCGTGAACGCCATAGCGGTGACGAATGCAAACGCGACCAGCCAGAAACCACGGCCAGAGCGTGCTGATGTCGAGACTGCCCGGGGCCTGATGAGCTTCATGGCACTACACCTTTAGGCGGGGATGTAGGCGAAGGTGTCGGGGCTCGGGCCGGTGCGGCCGTCTTCGCCCTTGTCCAGCGCGGCGATCTTCGCCAAATCGTCAGCCTCGAGCGTGAAATCAAAGAGCTCGAAGTTCTCCTTGATCCGAGCCGGAGTGGTGGACTTGGGGAAGACGATGTTGCCGCGCTGTATGTGCCAACGAAGCACCACCTGTGCGGGTGACCTGCCCAGTTGATCGGCGATCGCGGTGATCACTGGGTCGTCGAGAACGGCGCCCTGGGCGATCGGCGACCACGCCTCGGTGGCGATCCCGTGCGCCTCGTCGTAGGCGCGTACCTCCTCGTTGAGGAGATACGGGTGAAGCTCGATCTGGTTGACGGCCGGCGTCTGGGTACCCGCGGACGCGAGCCTCTCGAGATGCTCGATCTGGAAGTTGGATACGCCGATGGAGCGTGCACGCCCGTCCTGGCGGTACTCCTCGAGCGTCTTCCACGTCGACACGAAATCGCCGCCGTAGAGGGTCGGCAGCGGCCAGTGGATCAGGAACAGGTCGATGTAGTCGAGGCCGAGCTCGCTCAGCGTTGTCTCGAATGCTCTGCGCGCGTCGTCCGGCCGGTGGTAGCTATTGTTGAGCTTGCTGGTGATGAACACCTCGGCTCGGTCGAGCCCGGAGGCACGTAGTGCCTCCCCGACCTCGCGCTCGTTGCGGTACATCTCGGCGGTGTCGATGTGCCGGTAGCCCACCTCGAGCGCGGTCTCGACCGCTTCAGCGGTTCGCGCCGGATCGATCTGGAAGACGCCAAAGCCAAGCTGAGGGATCGGGTGGCCGTCGTTGAGGACGATGTCGGGGACGATGCTCGTGGGTGCCGTATTGCTCATGCGTGTGCTCTTTCGGTTCTGAAGGGGGTGCACTTCTGGGTCTCGCGTGACGTTTTCGATCTACCGGATGAGTTCAGGTTCTCATCAGCTGTTGGATGTGCACATGGGGATCAGCCGGAGGACTGGTCCCGGTGTTCCGGACCCGCCGATTAGGGAAAGCCCTACCGGTCGAGGAGAACGAAGACGCTCGGCCGCCGGCGGATGCGCGGCGCAGGCCCGGGTCCGTGGTTAGCCGTGGTCCGAGACCGGCAGCAGGGCACACACGCTTGTACCCCTGCCCGGGGGACTGTCGAGCACCAGCCGTCCATCGAGCGCCGAAACGCGATCCTCGAGTCCCCCCAAGCCGGTGTTGTCCCCGGCTCGTGCCCCCCCGACGCCGTCGTCGCGGATCTCTACGCGCAGCTGTCCGTGCTCAAATCGGGCGGTGACACTGGCTGCCTCGGCGCGGGCGTGTTTGACCACGTTCGTGAGCGCTTCGCTCACGACGAAGTAGGCGGTCGCCTCGAGATGGGGCGGGAGGCGTCCGACGGAGACGTCCGTGCTCACCGGTAGAGACGTCCGGGCCACGAGGGCGCCGACCCCTGCTCGCAGGCCGCCACGGGTGAGCGCCGCGGGCAGAATGCCGTGCGCCAGTTCGCGCAGCTCGGAGTTCGCCTCCTCGGCGTGCCGCAGCGCCTCGGCCACGAGCTCACCACTGTTCGAATCGTTGCTCGACAGGGCTCGGAGCGCGAGCTTGAGCACGATCATGGCGTGCACGAGCCGTTGCTGCGCCCCGTCGTGGAGATCGCGCTCGATCCGCCGCCGGCTCTCGTCAGCGGCGGCCACGATCCGAGCGCGCGAAGCGGCCACGGCGGCACGGCTCTCGACGTTCGCCACCGCGGTCGCGACCAGTTCCGTGAACGAGCCGAGACGCGCCTCGATGTCCGCGGGCAGCGGCTGCTCCTGGACTGTCAAACCGGCGATCACGACGCCCCAGACGTGACCCTCGACGATGATCGGCGTCCCCGCCGATGAGCGGATGCCCAGCTCGTTACCGGTGACGCCGAGCGGACCGGACGCGTCGAGATAGCCGTCGATCCGGCTCGGGCGCCCGGTCTCGAAAACGATCGTGGCGAGGTTCTTTCCCGCGAGTCTCCACCTCTGGCCCACGGGGAAGTGGAGCTGTGTCGTCCCCGACGCGGCGAGGACGGTGATCGTACCGTCGGGCTCATAGCGTCCCATGTGCGCGAAATCGACTGGAAGCAGGCGCACAACCTCCTCGGCAACCGCGGCGAACACGTCCTCCGGCGGCACCCCGGTCGCGACCAGCGTCGCGACACGCCGCAACGCCGACTGCTCGTCAGCCAGCCGGGCGAGCCCGGCGCGGCTCTCGGCGTTCGCGATCGCCGTCGCCAATAGCGCGGTGAACGACGCGAGGCGCGTCTCGGCGTCCGCCGTTAGCTGTTGCTCGGGGGTCGAGTAGACGGCCATCGAGCCCCAGAGGCGTCCCTCGACGACGATCGGCGTCCCCACCGCCCCCTGGACGCCCCACACACGAAAAGCAGATCCGATGGGACCGGAAGCATCGGCAATCCCGTCGACCCGTGCCGGACGGGCGGTCTCGAACACGAGGGTGGGGACGTTGGTCCCGCCGAGGACCAGACGACTGCCAACACGCGGCAACGAGTCGCCGGTTGCGCTCGAGGCGGCGACGAGCGTGACCACTCGATCGGGCTCGTAGCGTCCCATGTAGGTGTACTCGATGGGAAGCAGCATCCCGATCTCCTCGACCACCGCCGCGAACAACTCCTCATCCGACACCCCCTGCGCGACGAGTGTCGCGACCCGCCGCAACGCAGCCTGCTCCTCGGCCAGCTCGTGCATCTCCTCATTGCTCACCGAGGCCCTCCCTCCATGCACCCGATTCCCAGAGACATCGTGGGCACGTCCTGATCGAGGGAGGACAACCGGCACATCGGGATCTGGTCATCGTAGGGATTTCCCTACCCGGCTCTCCGGAACCCGGAGGCGGCTTCTCCGGTGGATCCGCATGGACAGACCCGGGGGGCTTTGAGAACCTCGATAACGCAAACGGCACCCACCGATTTTCCAGAGGAGCAACGATGCCCGAGACCACGCTGAACACCTCACCGCTCGCTCAGACCGACACCGAGATCATCCAGGTCGGGCTGCTCGGCGTCGGCCTGATGGGTTCGGCAATGGCCAACCGGCTGCTCGACTGCGGCATCGCGGTGACGGCGTGGGACCGCAGCTCCGAGCAGCTTCGCGCTCTCGCCGGCCGCGGTGCAACGCCGGCCAAATCGCCACGCGACGTGCTCAGCGGCGCCACGGCGGTGATCACCATGCTCCCGAACGCCGCCGTCGTCCTCGACGTGATCGAGCCGATGCTGGACGACTGGCCCGAGGGCACCATCTGGCTGCAGATGAGCAGCGTCGGCGCCGACGAGGCAGACCAGCTGACGCGTGTCGCGCAATCCCACGCAATCACACTGGTCGACGCCCCCGTCTCAGGCAGCACTCATCCTGCCGAGAACGGTGAGCTGACCATCCTGGCCTCTGGACCCGGCTCCGTGCGGACCGCCATCGAGCCGATCTTCGATGCGCTCGCGTCACGCGTGCTCTGGGTGGGAGAGGCCGGGATGGGCTCGCGGCTGAAGATGGCTGCCAACCACTGGATGATCACGGTGGTCGCCGCACTCGCAGAGTCGATGCATCTTTGCCAGGCCATGGGACTCGATCAGCAGCACTTCATCGCGCTGCTCGACGGCGGGCCATTGGGCTCGGACTATGCCCTGCAGAAGCTCGACGAGATGCGCCGCCATGAATACCCCGCCGGCTTTCCGGTCCGTCTTGCCCTGAAGGACCTCGAGCTGGTGCGCGAAGTGCAGACACGCTCCGGGACCACGATGGGGCTCCTGGACGCGGTGCTCGAGCGCTTCAGAGCGGCAAGCCAAGACTTTGCCGACCAGGACCTGGCCGCAATCTATGAGATTTGACGGCCGGCTGATCAGGCGCGCCGGGGCTCAGACGGCGAGCCCGTGGGTGTAGGCGTAGTGGACCGCCTGGGCACGGTTACGCGCACCGATCTTGGCGAACAGATGGTTGATGTGGCTCTTCACCGTCGCCTCGCTGACGACGAGAGCGGCGGCGATCTCGGCGTTCGACATCCCGCGCGCGATGAGCCCGAGGACCTCGGCCTCCCGTGGGGTGAGCTCGTCCGGGAGCTCGGCCGCGGGGGCGGGCGGGGTGCTGGCCGCGGTCGCGGCGGCCAGCAGGCGGCTGTGGACCGCCGGGTCGAGCAGCGCCTGGTGGGCGGCGGCGGCCTGGATGGCCCGCGAGATCTCGGCGATGCCGGCGTCTTTTGTCAGATAGCCGCGGGCGCCCGCTTGCAGCGCGCTGAGGATCGAATCATCATCGGCGTGGGTGGTGAGGACGACGATCTCTGTCTCAGGCTGGGCGGCGCGGATCCGCCGGGTCGCCTCGACGCCATCGAGCCGCGGCATCCGCAGGTCCATTAGCACGACGTGTGGGCGGTGCCGTGAGGCAAGGACCACGGCCTCCTCGCCATCGGCCGCCGCGGCGACCGGCTCGATCCCGGCCGCGATCTGCAGCAGCGTCATCAGCCCTTCGCGCACGAGCGCCTGATCGTCTACGACCAGGACCCGGATCGGTTCACTCTGGATGCTCACGACCTCACCGCCAGGACGAAGTCCGTCGCGCTCACGGCGCCTGCTGGCCCGCGCCCCCAGGCGCGGCGAGAACTGGAACGCGCAGTTCGACGCGCCAGCCATCCCCGCGGGTGCCGGCGATGAGGGTGCCGCCGAGAGCCTGGGCACGTTCGCGCATGCCCTGGACACCGTAGCCGCCGCCGGTCCCGGCCAGTGCGCTGAGGGCTTGCGTCGTGCCGCTCGGGTGGTCGTCGACGACGAGGACGATGTCAGGGTCCGCGAGCTCGCCGGCGTGCAGCACGACCGACACGCTCGCCCCCGGCGCGTGCTTGCGAACGTTGGTGAGGGCCTCCTGGGCGACGCGCACAACGGCCTCGCCGACCGGTCCGGCGAGACGACCCGGATCGCCGTCCATCGTCAGCTCGACCGCCCCGTCGCCGGCCCGGTACTCCTCGACGAGAGCCTCGAGCCCGGCCGAGGCGGCGATCGTGTCGCCGCGCAGAGCGCCGACCGCGCGGCGCGTCTCGCGCAGTCCCTCGCGCGCCAGCGCGTGGGCGCGATCCAGGCGGGCCTTGATCGTCGCGCGAGCTGCGCCCTGGTCGACCAGAGCGCTCGTCGCCTCGAGCTGGATCGTCAGGCCGGCGAGCGCGTGGGCGAGCACGTCGTGGATCTCCCGTGCGATCCGCGTGGACTCCTCCAGTCGGGCGGCGCGGAGCTGCTCCTCGTGCGAGCGCTGGGTCTGGGCGAGGAGCAGCTCGGCCTGCTCGGCCTTCGCCGCCGCCTGGCGGGCATTCGCGCCGGCCAGGGTCGCAGCGGCGAAGCCGAGCGAGTAGGCCAGGAGGCCCAGCGCACTGCCGTTGTAGACGAGGACCGACACCGCGAGCGCGAGGACGCCGACCCCGACGATGATGAAGGCCCGAGACAGCTCGGTGCGGACGCCGGCCGCGACGACCGCGACGAACACGAAGGTGCTGGCGGCGCTGTTCGGTGAGGCGGCGCACAGGACCCCGCCGGCCGCGGCGAGCACCCACACCTCCGGCGTAACGCCTTGGTCGGGGACGGGTCGGCTCGTCCACGTGAGCCATGCCACCACGCAGAGCGCGAACAGGACACTGATGACGAGGCCGCGCCCGCTCCCCCCGGGGCATGGTGCCTGGCCGTTAACACGGTCCAGCTGACCAGCGCAAGGCCGATCAGCCGGATCACGAGGGCAGGGCGCCCGCTGAACTGAGTGAAGATCACTGCGGGAGAAGGTAACCGCGTCAGGCGAGCTGCAAGGCACGACCGCCCTGCATGCGCTGACGGCGGACCGCCATCAGCGCCGAACGGGAGACGACTTCGCACAGCGCCATCGCGAGCAGCGCAACGGTCCAGGCGCTTGCGGTGATGGCGTGCTGCGCGCTGAACTGCCCGATCGAGGAATGGCCGCTGTGGGTGATCCAGTAGATGAACGCGAACCGCGAGCCCATCCCGAGCACCCAGAAGAAGCCGGAGGCCCAGCCGGCGCGGGCGAGGACATCGCCGTCGGCTCCGACCCGCATCAGCACCGTCTGGGCGCTGGCGAGGCCGATCGAAACCCCGACGACGGCCAGGATGAAGATGAGGACGAGGTCATTGCCGGCAGTCGGGATGCCGTGCAGGTAGTTGGCGACGGCGATCCCGACGATCACCAGCGGGCGGATGAGGGTCTTGGTGGTGAGAGTCCGCTCCTTGATCTGGAGCAGGACGAGGAGGACGAGCAGTGAGTCGATGAGGTAATCGGTAGTTGTCATGGGAGCATCGTGATCTGCGCGACGCCTTTGCACATCGGCGTCCGGGTTGATCTTCAGGTGGAGATCACAACCCCCTCCACCCCCGGGTGGAGAAGCCCCGCCAAGCACCGGCGGCCGCGGCCGCTCTCACGGTGCTCTCATCTCGCCGCGCGATCGTCTCGTGATGAGACAGGCCGCTCCGAGGCGCTCCTCACCGCCAACCAAACGCCATCAACTCATAACGGGGAGAGATCCACCACCATGACCTTCAAGCGCAGACTTCTCCGCAGACACAAGCTCAGCACGTCCATCGCTGCCGGCGCCGCCGCGCTCGCGGTCGCGGTCGGTGGCGGCTACGCGATCGAAAGCTCGGGTGCGAGCAGTACCGCGACAGCGGTCGCAGCTACTACCTCCTCGACAACAGCAGCGACTGGCGCGCATTCTGGATCGGCGGCGGGGGATCCAACGCTCGATCCGGACCGGCCGCGGGCGGATCGATCGGCAAGGTGAGCAGCGTCTCCACATCGGGCTCGGCTGATGACGTCGGCCGGCCAGAAGGTCACGGTGAAGGAGACATCGTCAACGACATACGAGAAGGGCAGCAAGTCGGCGTCGGCGAGCGCCGTTGCCAAAGGCAAGACCGCGCTGGTGACCGGAACGACCAACAGCACGACGATCACGGCCACGCAGGTCATCGTGTCGCAGTGCTGTCCGGGCGACGCCCGCACAACCGGAGTATGGTGGCGCGCACCGTGCGGGTCAGGCTAGGTGTTTCCGCGGTCGTGGCGATGGTCGGCATGCTGCCGGCGGTCGCTTCGGGCGCGGGCTGGTCGCTCGTGCCGAGCGCTGAGACGGTGATGCCGCGAGGTCGCCTAGATGGGATTTCGTGCGTGTCGGCGACTACAGGAACAGCGCTGGCACCTTCGTGACGTTGGCGGAGCGGTGGAACGGAAGGCGCTAGACGATCACGTGGCTGCGTTGGACGAGCGCGGGTTTGCTTGGGTCCGCGGCGCATTCCCGACCTCGGTTGAAGCGTTCGATGCCGCGGATGCGGTGATCGAGGCTTGCTGCGCAGCCGATGGCCGGGGCGGTCTTGCCGTGATCGGCGACTTTGTCATCCCCCCAATCGACGGCCAGGTCAGCCGCGATTTTCAGACGCTCCATTTCGATTTCGGGCTGCCGCTGGACCCGAAGGTCGAGCATGACGTTGCCCGCTACACCGCTCTCTACATTCCAAGCCCCATCACTGCTGTCTCGGCCGTCACCAGGCTCGTGCCCCTCGCCGGCCTACTGAGGCAGCGTGCGTGGCCGTCGATCGGCGAAGTACGGAACGGGTTGCTTGCCTACGGCCGGACGCATGGCGCCTGGGATGACGCCCGTGGGTACGTGGAGGCAAGTCTCGCGCGCGTAGTTGAGGCCGCAGCCGGGATGTCACCACTCCTTCCGAGCGTGAAGGTTGATCCAGATTTTCTCTGTGGGACGGAGTTCGCCACCCTTCGCTCCGAGCTCGCGTTCTTCGAGGGCAACGGCCTCCATGTCGAAGACGTCCAAATCGAGGTGCCTCTACAGCCGGGCGAGCTACTCATATTCGACAATCTCGCGCTCGCACACGGGCGGCGCGGGCCGCGCCAACCCGGTGAACTGCACCAGCGCGTCTATGGTCACCAACGTCTTAGCCCGGCCGCCCAATGCGAGGTGCGCGACCTCGTGCTCAGCGCATTTGAGGCTCGGCACTTGTTTTCTCACCAGGCGACGGTCTGGCCGAGGTAGTCGAGATACTGCAGGCCCGAGCGGCCGCGTTGGGCGTCGACGGTCGTCACCAGGTTGGGAACGCTGTCGCTGATCGTGAGGCGAGCGTCTGGTCCGCCGAGCTCGGTCTTGACCCAGCCAGGCGCCATCAGAAGCAGCGTTCGAGTGTTGTTGCGGTGACGAGCGGCGTAGCTGCGCATCAGCTGGTTGAGAGCGGATTTGCTGGCTCGGTAGATCTCAAAGCCCCCGCGGTCGTTGTTGGCGATGCTGCCTTGGCCGGAGGACATGATCGCGATGGTGCCGTTCGAGTCGGTGAGCTCGCCGAGCGTTTCGATGACCCGCATCGGGCTCAGCGCGTTGGTGACCATCAAACGCGTGAACTCCTCGGTTGAGACGTCCGCGATGGTCTCCTCCGGGCGGTTGGTGACGCCCGCGTTGACGAAGAGCAGATCGAACCTGCGCGCACCGAGCCGGTCACGAAGAGCGTGGACCTGCTCAGGCGCGTTGATGTCGACGTGCTCGATCTCCAGCCGCCCGGCGGCGGTGCCCCGTAGCTCGTGCAGCGCGGTTCGCCCCGGGCCGCGGACGGTCGCCACGACCTCGGACCCCCGCTCGAGGTACTCCGCGGCGATCGCGTAGCCAAGGCCGCGGGACGCACCGATCAGCAGAACAGTTGCGTTGCCTGACACCGAGCTCATGACTGCTGCGGTCGTTGCGCGGTCCGCTCGCCTGACCCAGGGACCGACAGCCCGGCTCTTGCTGCCTGTACTGCCTTGGCGAGCTCGTGAACGCCGGCGCGGATCGCGGGTTCGGGCATTTGCGCGTAGCCGAGCAGGAGGGCCGGCGGGTGGCCGCGGGACGCAGGTCGATAGTCGCTCATCGTCTCGAGCTCAACGCGCCGGTGGTGCGCCTCCTCGCGAATCGCCTGCTCGTCGTGACTGTCGGGCAGCTGGACGATCACGTGCAACCCGGCCGCGACGCCAAGGACAGCCGCTTCTGGAAGTGCTTCGGCGAGCGTGTCGACGAGCGCGTCACGCCGGCGGCGGTAGCGGGCTCGCATGCGGCGTAGGTGGCGGTCGAGTTCGCCGCGGGTGAGGAAGTCGGCGAGGGCGTGTTGTTCGATGCGCGCGGTGCCTCGGTCGGCGAGGCGCTTCTCGTGAATGACGGCATCCAGTAACGAGGGTGGGACGACCAGCCAGCCGATGCGGAGCGCCGGCGCGAGGGTCTTGCTCGCCGAGCCCGCGTAGATGACCCGTTCGGGGTCGAGTCCCTGCAGCGCTCCGATGGCAGCGCGGTCATAGCGGTACTCGGCGTCGTAGTCGTCCTCGATCGCGATCGCATCGCTCGTGCGCAGCCAGGCCAGCAGGGCCGTCCGGCGCTCACCGCTGAGCACGACGCCGGTGGGGTGCTGGTGGGCGGGCGTCAACACGACCGCGTCGGCGCCGGAGCGCTCGAGCTCATCGACCCTCATCCCGGCGTCGTCGACGCCGATCAGAGCCGGTATCAGGCCGGCGTGGGCGGCGACCAGCCCGTCCTCGGGGTTGCTCGCGTCCTCCAACGCGATCCGCTCGGCCCCGGCTGCCGCGAGCGCGTGGCAGGCCACGCCCAGGCCCTGCGTATAGCCGCTGGTGACGACGATGCGCTCGGGATCGGCGACGACGCCGCGCACACGGCCGAGGTAGTCCGCCAGAGCGCAGCGCAGCGCCTCGACCCCGCGGGGGTCCCCATAGCCGAGGTCGGCGTCGGTCATGTTCGCGAGTGCCCCGCGAAGCGACCGCAACCATGCCGCGCGCGGGAACGTCGAGACGTCAGGCACGCTGGGACGGAAGTCAAAGCGCACATGCGGCGCCGTGGACGCCGCACCCGCCCGCGCCTGCCCCGCAACCGCCGCGGCGTTCGACACACGCGGGCGGGCGCCCTGGCGCAGACTCAGATATCCCTCCGCACCAAGCTGGGCATAGGCGTCCACCACGACCCTCCGCGAGACGCCGAGTTGGCGCGCCAGGTCGCGCGTGGATGGCACTCGCGCACCGGGTCGCAGCGCGCCATCCCGGATCGCCCGGCGAAGCTGGTCCTCCACCTGCGCCCCGAGTGTTCGGGACCTGCCGCGGCTCACCGAGAGGAGCAGCTCTAACGGCTGACTGGTCTCATTTATCGGCATGAATGTGGATCTTCTATCTGGACCAGTGAAAGCCTAGCATCGGCCCATGCACGCGATCGCCTCGCCTCCTGGCGCACGACGCCTGTTCGCCACCTCGATCCTCGCGCGGCTGCCGGAGGGGATGCTCAGCATCGGGCTCCTGGTGCATACACAGCACCTCACGGGCTCGTTCGCCGCGGCCGGGGTGGTCACCGGCGCGTACGCGGTCGCGCTCGGAGTCGGCGGGCCGGTGCTCGGCAAGCTTGTCGACCACCGTGGACAGACCTCCACGCTGCTCGTGAGCGCGAGCGCTGCCGCAACCCTGCTGGTCGCGATCGCAGCGCTGCCGGCCGGCGCTTCACTCGCCGTCCTGGTCGCGCTCGCAGCCGGCATCGGGCTGGCCACCCCTCCGGTGGGCGCCTGCCTGCGGACCCAGCTCCCGGCCCTTTTGCCCGATCCCGGCGCCGTCCGCGCCGCCTACGCCCTTGAAGCGTCGGTAGTCGAGCTGACCTACATCTTCGGGCCGCCGCTCGCGCTGTGCATCGGCGCGCTGTGGTCTACCGGCGCGGCCCTCGCCGTTGCCGGCGTAGTCATGCTGGCCGCGACTGCGGCGTTCGCCGCGCAGCCAGCCTCACGCATCTGGCGGCCGGCGCCCACTGGACAGCGGCCCCGCGGAGGCTCG
Organism: uncultured Solirubrobacterales bacterium; assembly: GCA_963799995.1. Lineage (GTDB taxonomy): Bacteria > Actinomycetota > Thermoleophilia > Solirubrobacterales > Solirubrobacteraceae > Palsa-465. The sequence continues at coordinate 318,822 of CAWCZI010000009.1, forward strand.
CTGCGCACACCGGCCATGCGGACGCTGGTGATCGTCCTGATCGCCGTCGGCATGCTGCTCGGCGCCGACGAGGTCGCTGTCACCGCGGCCGCCAGGACGCTGGGCTCCACCACGGCCGCCGCCCCCCTGTTCGCCCTTTGGGGCGCCGGGTCGTTCATCGGCGGCCTGCTCATCACCCGGCTCGGCGGCGGGGCGGGCAGCGGCGCCGGGCTTGCGCTCCTGCTCGGGGCGCTCACCGCCGGACACCTGGCCCTGATTCCGGCGGACGGGAGCGTCCTGGCGCTGGGGGCCGTACTACTCCTCGCCGGCGCCGCGATCGCGCCGACTGAAGCCACCGTGTACGCGATGGTGGACCGGGCCGCCCCGGCCGGAACCATCACCGAGGCCTTCGCCTGGCTCGCCACCGCGATGGCAGTCGGCGGCGCCATAGGAGCGGGCAGCGCCGGCATCCTCGCCGACCGCGCCGGGCCCGCACCGGCGTTCGCGCTGGCCGGCGGCGCCGGCGCGCTGGCGGTGATCACCACCATCCTCCGGTCGCGCACGATCACCTCGACGTCGGTCCCCCGAGACCGCCGGTGCCGCGTGCGACCGGTTTCGGATCCTGGCCGCGCGGGGTTATAGTCGGGTCGCGATGCGTGGGACCGCCATCAGACGGCGCATTGGACTCGCGGTTTTGGTGCTGACGCCGCTGCTGGCTCTGGCCACCATGGCCGGCTCGGCCGCCGCATACCAGACTCAGTACTGCGCTCAGGTCCCGATCGTCGGTGGAATTCCGCCGTGGGGCTTTCACACCGGCGCGCCGATCACCGGAGCGACTGGCAGCTACGCCCGCGGCCATGGTGACATCAACCTGTCCGCCAACACCGTCTCCGGGATCCTCTGCCAGGTCGACCGCGTGCGCAACCAGCCCGACCGCCTGATCATCATGACGGTGGCACACCGCCTGGTTCACCACTCCCACTACGCAGTGATGTGGGGGGTGCCCGGCAACATCATCAAGATCATCGTCCGTGTGCGCAGCAGCACCGACCCGCGCTGCAAGGTCGGCACCGTCGGCCGCGTGACCCTGTTTGGAAGCTACAACGGGGTGCGCAGCGACAGCGTGCAGTTCATCTTCCCGGCCGCCTGCAGGGACCACGACCACCTGTACCACGGATCACAGGTCAATAACCAGGTCCCCCCGCTCTAGCCAGCCCTAGCCCAGCCTTTCGCGTCGCTAGCCTCGGTTCATGCCTGCGCATGCCGAAGACCCTCCGCCGGAGGCAAAGAAGCTGCCGACCGGCCGGGTCGCGCGAACGGCCCGGGTAGGCGGGTTGGTGACGGGGCAGGGCGTGCGTTGGGCTGGGATGCGAGCCGCCAATCGGGTCCGGACGCCTGAGCGGGCCGCGGTCGCCGAGAACGAGCGCACTGCCGCGCTGGTGCGCGAGCTCGTTGAGCAGCTCGGTCGAATGCGCGGCGCGGCGATGAAGGTCGGTCAGATGCTCTCGATGGTTGAGTTCGATGGCCTTGCCGAGGAGCAACAGGACGAGCTGCAGCGCGAGCTCGCCACGCTCCGCGACGACATCCCGCCGGTGCCCTTCGCGCGGCTGGAGAAGCTCCTGCGCAAAGAGCTCGGCGCTCCGCTCGCGAGTGTGTTCTCGAACTTCGACGAACGTGCATTTGCGGCGGCCTCGATCGGCCAGGTCCATCGCGCCACGACCGTCGACGGTCACGAGGTTGTCGCGAAGATCCAGTATCCCGGGATCGCGGACGCCATCGAGACCGACCTGCGCAACGCGACGATGTTGCTGCCACTCGTCAAGCGCCTGGCCCCGGGACTGGATGCGAAGGCAATGGCCGCGGAGATGCGCGAGCGGATCGGAGAGGAGCTCGACTACGAGCTCGAGGCCCAGAACCAACGTCGCATCGAGCGACTGATGCGCGGGCATCCGTTCATCCAGGTACCGCGTGTGTACACGGACCTCTCGACCCGGCGCGTGCTCGTGTCCGAGTACATCGAGGGAGAACGCTTCGAGGCGGTACGCCGAGACGACGAGGCGCAACGCGATCGCTACGGGGAGATCGTCTTCCGGTTCTTCTTCGGTCTGCTCTATCGCGACCGGATCGCCCTCGGCGACCCGCACCCCGGGAATTACCTGCTACGTCCCGACGGCCACGTCTGCTTTCTGGACTTCGGGTTGGTTCGCGACGTCGACGCCGCGCGTGTCGCCGCGGAGCGAGCGATTGCGTTGGCGGTCCGCGAAAAGGACGCGGCGGATCTGAAGGCCGCCCTGGTGACGGGGGGTTATCTGCCCAGCGGTCGGGCGGACTCGGTCCAAGCCGAGTTCGCGCTGAAACTGATGCGACGCGCGACCAAGTGGTATGCCGTCCCAGGCGAGCGCCGGTTCTCGGCCCCCCAAGAGCGTCGCGGCCGCGAGCGCGAGCGGCCCGACGGCGAGCGGCCCGACAGCGAGCAGCGGGCCGCGATGAAGACCCAGGTCAACCAGTTCACCCTGCCGCCGGAATCGATCCTGATCCGGCGGATGCACGGCATCGTCGCGATTGTTCTGCAGCAACTCCGAGCCGGCGCGGATTGGGGTGCCATCGCGGCGGAGTACCTGCACGGCGCGCCGCCCGCGACGGCGCTAGGCCAAGCCGAAGCCGATTTCCTCACCCGCCGCGATCGGTAGCCATCGCGGGCCCGCTCCCGCGTACCACGACCCGCATCATCCCGCCGGCGTCAGCGCGTTGACGCGATCGGATGGAGGTCGTAGGTTGATTGCCGCGAGGGCCGGCCCTGCGTTTCGAGCGGATATGGAGTGAGGCGATGACGATCGACGTGACCGAGCAGGCCAGGATGGTGCGAGACGGGGAGGTGTCCCCGGTCGAGCTGGTCGAGGACGCAATCGGTCGCTTGGAGGAGCTCAATCCCCAGCTCAACGCGGTCATCCATCCGCTCCTCGACGAGGCGCGCGCGGCCGCCGGCGGCGACCTTCCCGAGGGACCGTTCCGGGGTGTCCCGTTCCTGGTCAAAGACCTGTCGTGCTACATGGAGGGCGTCCCGGTGCACGAGGGGATGCGCGCCCTGCGCGATGCGGGCTACCGCGCCGACCACGACATGTGGATCACTCGCCGCTTGCGCGAGGCGGGATTCGTGATTCTCGGGCGCACGAACACGCCCGAGCTGGGCATCCTGCCGACGACCGAGCCGGTCGCGTACGGGCCGACGCACAATCCGTGGGACCTCGACCGCTCGCCGGGCGGATCGAGCGGGGGCTCGGCGGCGGCCGTGGCCGCGGGCATCGTGTCGGCCGCGCACGCCAACGATGGCGGCGGCTCGATCCGGATTCCAGCCAGCCACTGTGGACTGGTCGGGCTCAAGCCCTCGCGGGGCCGCGTTTCGCTCGCGCCCGATTTCGGGGAGGTGCTCGGCGGCCTGGTGATCGAGCTGGCCGTCACGCGCAGCGTCCGTGATGCTGCCGGGATCCTTGACGCGATCCACGGTCCGGCTCCCGGCGATCCATACGCGGCCCCCACCCCGGCCCGCCCCTACAGCGACGAGGTGGGTGCAGATCCAGGCCGGCTACGCGTCGGGGTGACCACGACTCCGCCGGGGGGACAGTTCGAGGCGCACCCCGATTGCGTCGCGGCCGCCCAGGAAGCGGCTCGGCTGCTCGAGGAACTGGGGCACAACGTCGAGGAATCTCATCCGCGCGACCTGGACGATCCCGAGCAGATCGCGAGCTTCCTCGTCCGGTGGACCGCCGGGGTCGACTGGAACCTGAAGTATTGGTCCGCCGCGATCGGACGGGAGATCGGTCCCGACGACGTCGAGCCGTGCACCTGGGCGCTGGCCGAGCAAGGCCGTACCCACAGCGCGGGAGATCTGTTGCGGGCGTTCGAGCGGGCCCAGGCCTCGACGCGGCGGATCGCCTCGTGGTGGGCAGATGAGGGCTACGACCTACTGCTCTCGCCGACCTGCGCCGAGCCTCCCCCGCGCCTGGGAGAGTTCGAGGCGCCGCCCGACAACCCGGCAGCGCCGATCATGCGCGCGATCCCCTTTGGCACGTTCACAGCGGGGTTCAACACGACCGGCCAGCCGGCGATCTCGCTACCGCTGCACCACACCGAGGACGGACTGCCGGTCGGTGTCCAGCTCGTTGCGGCGTACGGTCGCGAGGACCTCCTGCTCCGGGTGGCGGCGCAGATCGAGCAGGCGCGGCCCTGGGCCGACCGGCGGCCCACCGTTCACGCGCAGAATCGCACCGCCCAGAATCGCACCGCCAACTAGGCGAGCGGGGGAATCTTGCCCGCGTAACGCTGGCCGGCGACGGTCGCCGAGATCGTCGTGTTGCTCGCGCGCTTCAGCCCGACGGTCAGTGTCACCCGCCGGGCCCCGTGCCGGACCCGGGCGACGCGCACGGTCCGGCCATGGCTGGTGATCTGAGTGGTGGCGATCGGGCCGTTGGCCGACACGGTGATGTGCAGCAGCTTCTTCTGCCCCACGATCCTCGCCACCACGTTGCGCCGATCGGAGAGGACGCCGAGCCTCACCGGCGCCGAGCCGGCGATTGTCACCGTGCTGCAGTCCAGAGAACCGGGTGCGAACCCGTACAGGTCACCAGACAGGGCGGGCAGCGCCGGGACCTGGTTTCCATTGCAGTTTGCGCTGAAGGCGCTGGTGGCCAACAGGCTGGTGGACCGGGATAAGGTGACCGTCGTGCCGGGGGTCGCCGTCTCTGAGTGGACGGACAGCAGCTTCACCACAATCCGGATGTGAATCGCGAGCGGTCGCTTGTGGCGCTTGCGCTTGCGGGCGCGGGCCGCCGTCGCGAAGTGCGCGCCCCCGCCACAGGTTGTGGCCGCGACGCACGCCGCGGCGCGGACGACGTCGCCGATCACCGCTGGATCGTTCAGCTCGGTGCCACTCCCGGCGAACGGGCTGCAGATCAGCTTCAGGACCGCCTCGAGCGTCTGCTCGTGGAACGTGTTGCCCTGATACTGGGTGGTCGACCCCAGGTTTGCGGTGACGCCGAAGGCGCTCGAGCGGCCGACGATCCCATCGTTCGGGAAGTAATAGCCGGTCGAATCGGGACCGCTGCACACTGTGCCGGCATACGTCCACGTCGGCACTCCCGGGGGCGCCAGGTTCGCGTTGTCGGCCGCTCTGGCTGTCTGGGTCAGGTCGGCCACGGCGCCCGATCCCGCGTCCGAGAGGATCAGCTTGGCCGCGGATCGGAGCCCTAGGCAGATGACGCCGCTGCAGGGCAACCCGGCGGCGCCCTCGACGAGGTCGGCCCCGAAGCTTCCGTCGTGCGGCGAGCCGATCGTGAACAGGCCGACGCTTGCTGCGCCGTAACGTGAGATCGCGATCCTCGAGAGGATCCCGCCCATGCTGTGGCCGACGAGCAGCGCCGGCGTCTTGACCACCGTGGCGAGGTAATGGGCAAGGCTGGCCGCGTTGCCGTCAAATGCGGCGTGGTTGTCGATCACCGCACCAGAGCCGCTGCTCGAGGAGACCACATAGACCTTGTGCCCAGCTTGCACGAGTGCGGTGCACATCGCCGCCATCGTGCCGACGGAGCTGCAGTTACCCCCGGGGCTCATACCGGGCGTCGAGTCGTCCAATCCCGTGACCAGGACAACAGGCGGGGCCGGGACCGGGTACGCAGCCGCGCGCCTGACCGTCGCCCCGGAAGCCGTCGCTGCCGGCCACAGCACGACCGCCGCGATCAGGACCGCCATCACCCCGCGGGGGGCGGCACGCCGGACACCCATAGCGCGATCGTATTGGCACACTCGCGTTCGCGTCAACCAGGGCGCATGCGCCGCGGCCCTACCAGACGGCTTGGGCGTAGTCCTTGAGAAAGACGCCATGGATGTCCTCGCCCGCTTCGCCTCGCACGATCGGATCGTAGACGCGAGCCGCGCCGTCGGAGAGGTCCAATGGGGCGTGGAAGCCCTCATCGGCCAGTCGCATTCTGGTGGTGTGCGGCCGCTCGTCGGTGATCCAGCCGGTGTCGACGCTGCTCATGAGGATGTGGTCCGTTTCGAGCATCTCGCGCGCGCTCGTCCTCGTGAGCATGTTCAACGCCGCCTTTGCCATGTTGGTGTGCGGATGGCCCGGGCCTTTGTAGCCGCGACCGAAGCTCCCTTCCATCGCGGACACGTTGACGATGTAGGTACGGCGTGCCGTGGAGGCCGCGAGCGAGGGTCGCAACCGACTGATGAGGATGAACGGCGCGGTCGTGTTGCAGAGCTGAACCTCGAGCATCTCGACGGGATCGATCTCCTGCACCCGCTGCGTCCAGCTGTTGTGGTCCACCTCATCCGGCAACAAACCTCCGGCGTCGACCGCGGTGCAGCGAGCGGTCAGCGCGAGCGTCGTGACCGGATGCAGGTCGTGGGCCGCGCCCAGTTCGCGGACCAGCGGGGCTTGCGGTAGGGCTTCGGTCTCGCCGGCTACCAGCAAGGCGTACGCATCCGGCGAGCGGCGCACCGTCTGAGCAGCGTTGTTGATCAGGATGTCGAGCGGACCAGCTGCGGCGATCGCGTCAGCGAGAGCGACGACCTGGCCCGGCTGGCGCAGGTCGACGCCGACGATGTCCAACCGGTCAAGCCACTCGCCACTGTCTGCCAGCGCGGCAAACCGTCGCGCCGCGTCTTTCGGGAAACGCGTCGTGATGGTTGTCCGTGCGCCATCGCGCAACAGCCGCAGCGCGATGTACATACCTATCTTGGCCCGGCCGCCCGTGAGCAGGGCCCGCCGTCCGGTCAGATCCGTGCGCGCCTCCCGGCGCTGGCGGTTCAGCGCCGCGCAGGACGGACACAGCTGGTGATAGAACGCATCGACCTGCGTGTACTTCGTCTTGCACTGGTAGCACGGCCGCGCCCGCAGAAGCGTTCCGGCCGTCGCTCCCGCAGCGACCGGAACGAGGGCAACGCCGTTTGTCTCATCGTCAAAACGCCCCGGGGCCGCGGTCGCGGTCGTCGCGAGGACCGCACGGTCTGCGGCCGCGACGGCAGCTCTGCGCTCGGCTCGGCGACGCTCCTTGACCGACTTGAAGATCCGGGCCGTCGCTCGCCGCACCGCGACCGCGTCGGCGTGGTCGACCGGTAGCCCCTCAACCCGCGCAAGCACAGCCAGACACGTCTGCAGGTCCTCAGGGTCGATACCCATCGACGGCATTGTCGATCATGATCCTCTCGCCACGCTCGCGATCCGCATCCGGCCGCTGCCGTCGACGACGATGCACACCCGTCTCGTGGGGCACGCAACACCGGTGAACACGGCTGTGCGATCGATGATCTTCGTGCTCCAACCTGGATGCGCGGCGGCCGGATCGAGGCTGGCCGACGCGCGTCCGTTGACGTCGACCGCAAGACACAGTGCGCTGGCATGACACGCGACGGCGAGCTCTTCGTTGGCGTCGGGTAGCGCCAGGCGCCAGCGCGGGTGAGCCGAGGCCGGGTTGGTGGCGCTCCAGATGCCACCCCCGGGGTCCGCATCGTTTTCGTCCATTTCGCCGCCCGCCACCGCGACGCACAGCGCTGAGGAGGAGCATGAGATCGCGTCAAGGCCGAAGGCGACGGTCGTATAGCTGCGGGAATGGGTGCTATCGGCAGGCGTGATGGCAAGGATCCCCCCGTTGGCATCGATGACCTCGCACAGACGGACGGACGGGCATGAGACGGCGATCACGCCCGTGCCCGGCCCCTCATGCCAGGCGTGGGCCCCACCCCACGGATTGGTGGCGGTGAGCTCATCGCCGGGGTTCTGGTCTCCGGTCAAGCAGAAGTGGCGCGATACGCACGACACGCCCATGAGGCCGGTGGGCGGCCCGTTGCCGCCCGCCTCGCCATTTTCGATCTGGTGCCGGCGCCAGGAGCGCGCCCCGCCCGTGGGGTCAGTCGAGATCAGCACGTCGCCGAACGTGTCGGTCGCGACGCAGAACGACCGCGAGGGACAGCTGATCCCCTCCAGCGCACCCATCGGGTCCACGAACGAACTGCGCCACGAGCCGAGGGCCTCCGGCGTCCGCGTGCTGATCACATTCCCCGAGGTGTCGACCGCGACGCATAGCCGCAGCGACGGGCAGGACACGCCGCTGAGGGGCGCGCCGATGTCGCTCGACGGCGGCGAGATCCGCCAGCTCCCGGCAACTGTCGGTGCGGTCGAGCGCGGCAGGTCAGGCGAGCCGTCGACGGCGAGGCAGAGCGTGTCGTCCGGGCAGGCGACGGCAAAGGTGGCCGTCCCCTGGTAGTACGAGTCCACGCGGGCATCGCTGCCCACCCGGATCCATCTCGGCGAGGCAGCACCGGCCGCAGGAGAGGCGTACAGCACCCCGTTGTCATCGATCGCCATGCAGATCCCCGAGACGCGGCACCCGACCGCGCTCACAACCGTGCCGGGGTCGACGCGCTGCGCGCTCCACACGGACCCCGCGGTACCCGGGTCGGTGCTCGTGAGTACGTCGCCGGTGGCGTCGCCGGCCACGCACAGCGCGGCCGTCGGGCAGGCGATCGCCGTGATGCCAGGCCGCCGGCCGCCGGTGGCGGCGACGACGCGATGCGCCACATAGGTGCCGCCGCCGCCCGCCGGGTCTGTGCTCGTGAACACCAGGCCATCGCCGCCGGCAATCGCGCAGAACGTCGCGCTCGCGCACGCGACGCCCGACAGCGAGCTGTTGCTCCCCGGCAGCGTCGAGCGCGCCCAGGCACGGCTCCCGCCGGTGGGGTCCGACGTCGTGTACACGACTCCGAGATCGGAGAAGACGAGCACGCACAGGCCGGTAGTCGGGCACGAGATGCTCGGGCCGGTCCCGTCGGTGGGCAGCGCAACGTGGCGCCAGGCGCCCGGCCCACCCGTCGGATCGGTCGTGCTGTAGACGTCACCGCCGAAGTCGACGCCGACACACAGAGTGATGGAGGCGCACGACAGGCTGACGATGCTCGGAGCGCTGGTCAACGTCCGGTAACCCGTCAGGCGCGTCACCGTCCAGCCCGCGGATCCACCCGGGTCAGTCGTCGTGGCCACCCCGCCATTGTCATCCGGCGCGACGCAGAGCGTCACCGATGGGCACGAGAGCGCGCTGAACGCCTCACCGCTCGGCGCGGTATCGATCAGCGCGGGAGGCGACCAGACCAGCGGCCTAGCCGCCGCGCCGGCGGCGCTCACCATCCAGACGGCGGCCACGGCCATGATCGCGACCGCCCGGGCAGTCATGCGCCCCGTCCCCCGAGGACTTTGCATCACCAGCCCAGTCTTACTGAAAATGCGACCGGCCCGCGCGGTGAGCCCGCCCGTCAGGAACTCGCTACGGGAAGGCGACGACCTGCTGGTACGTCGGGCGGTTCTGCCACGGGACTGGCGGCGTTGCGATCGCACCGGTCTCGGTGAACGTGATCTCATCGCAGTTGGGCGGCCCGGTGTTCGGAACCGGACAGATCGCCGGGAGAGTCCATTTGGTTGGGTCGCTCGTTCCCTGGCTGGAGGCAACCGTCTGGGCGGCCGCCGCGAGTGTGCTCTCGAGGACCGCGCGGCAGCCGGCGCGGGTGCCGTTGCGGCGGCCGGCGCCGCCGCAGTAGATCCGCGAGAAGCGACCGATCGCATGGTGGCGCAGCACGTCACGCATGTCCTGCTGCACCTGCCCGTACCAGCCGTCGTACCACGCCTCCGCATCGACCGGCGGCGGATCGTCGATCGGAGTGACGCTCGTCGCCTGGGTGTACGCATCGGGGCCAAGCACCGGCCGGAAGATCGCCGGGACAAGCAGCGGCCACCACGCGTCCATGAGCCGGGCGGCCGCGCCGTCGTCATCGAAGCCGTCACCGTTCAGGTCACGCCGGTGCGTGCCGGTGGCGACCCACGAGTGCAGCATCGCGATCAACTGACGGCTCTGCGCCGTGTTGCCGGGTCCGATTACCCGCAGCAGCCACGGCAACACCAGCGACCCGCGCAGGTCAACGGTGTCGGCATCCTCCACCGCCGCGACGAGCTGTGACTCGTCGATCCGGCCCCCGTTCGCGTTGTAGGCGGCGCTGAGGCGCTGGCGGTACATCGTCACCCGCTGCACGGGGCCGAAATAGAAGTCGTCATCGGAGGCACGCCACGCAGGTGCCGGCTTGTTGTTCCAGTTGACTATCTCGCCGCTGGAAGGGTCGATCACGTGCGGCAGGCTCGGTCCCGGCATCACATCCTCGTCGTACGTGGTCAGCCCACCCGCCGAGGTGGCATCCGATTGAAAGCCACGCCAGTTCCACGCTCCGGTGCCCCACACCGGAGCGGTCAGCGAGGGTCCCTCGATGTGGGTCACGTGGCGCCGGACCACCCGCCGGTGCCGGGGTCCGACCCGGTGCGTGACGGTGACCCGCACCTTGACGCGGGCGCTGACCGGGTAGCGGCCCGACAGCGTCCAGGCGATGTGCGAACCATCGATGTAGAACCAGTTGAGTGAGAACGGCGCCGCGCTCACGTCGCGCACAAACGACTGAGGCGAGTCCACGGCGCCAGTCGAGAGCTCCGCCAGTACGACGCCCGTATCGGCCAGGTGGCCGTAGGTGGCGTCGGCGCGGGCGAACGCGACGGGCTCACCATGGACGGTTCCGGTTGCATCGATCGGGCCGTACACGCTGCGCAGCGTCTTGATCTCGAACGTCTGGGGCAGCCCGGGATTGTCCAGGCTGGTCGTCGTGGTCTCGGTCGTGGTCCGCTCGAGCATCGGCACGCAGGCCCCCCGGTACAGATAGTGATCGGATGACCGGGTGGGCGGCGACCCGTCGGGGTTGCAGAGCCTGAGCGCGTAGACGGCGATGTGCTCCCCGACGCCGATCGTGATGCTCCAGGCAAACGTGCTCGTGTGGCCGACGATCGGGACGGGCGCCGCGCCGGGCAGGGCCGCGCCGCGAACGCTGATGCCTGGGCCCTGAAGGGACTCATCGAGCAGGATCTCGGGCGAGAAGAAGTCAAGCTGCGGTCCCATGTCGGCGATTGGCCGGCCCGAGCTCGACCGGCCGGCTCCGACGAGGACCGCGAACGACTCGCCGCCCTGACGTCCGAGCCGCGAGGCGCCGATGCGGCTCGCCCACGACTCGCCGGTCGTAGCGGTTCGCCCGCTCGATGCCGTACCGGAGCTGCCGACCGGCTGGACCGGTTTCACGGTCTGGACGGAATCCGGGTCGGGCAGCGCCACCGCCGAGGCGTCGATGCGGCCCGGTGAGCGGTACTGGAACCGCTGCGTGGTGGTCGTCGGGGACAACGCGCTGTCCTGGAAGCTGATGTCGTTGAACGCCCTGTGCCCAGCCGCCCTGCCCAGCCTCTGCTCGAGCTCGGCGAGGATCTCCCCGTCGATCGCCCCGGCCCCGCCACCGAGGTCGAACCCCTCGTTGATCTCCGCCGCGACCGCGACCTCGTCCCCCGGAGTCCACGGTTGCGGCGAGTTGCCGGTCGCGGCGTACTCAGAGGGCATCAGGGTCGGATCGGCACGGTCGGCGGTGATCCGGGCATTGATTCCGTCTGTGTAGGCGGTCGCAGCTTGGAGCGTCAGCGTACCCTCTGCTCCGAACTCGGACGGAAGCCGCTCGATCTGTGCCTCACGCTCGGCGGGGTCGTAGTCGGACTCCGACAGGACATTCTCGTCAGCGATCACGTTCGAGTCGTTGGTGCCTGGTCCGACGAATCCGGTCAGCGTGCCCTCACCGAGATGCCGCAGGACGTCCATCGAGAACAGGCGCGCCTCCGCCTGGGCGTAGCCGGCTCCGAACATAACGTCGTACGTCGTCTTGCCGACGACGTGGGGCACCCCGAGGCTGTCCCAGGCGATCGTCACGCCGGGCCGCGGCGTCTGCACCGTGATCGTCGCGCCGTCCACGGGGATCGTGGAGGACGGGAAATCCTGCGCGATCAGACCGTCGGTCATGTGCGTCGCGTCGCCGACCAGGTCGTTGAACGGCGCGGCCTCGTTCGTGAATGAGGACGGCGCATTCCCGGTCAGCTCGAAGTTCCCCAGGCCCAGCACGCTCGCGGATGCCCCCTCGCCGACCGGCAGGATCGCGCGGACACCGGGCACGTCAGCTCGGGCCGCAGCCATCGGGCCGAGACAGGCCAGGGCCAATCCGAATGCGAGTGCGGCACCCCTGGAACGTGACCTCATCCCGGCAAACCTACCCTGCGGCTGCTTCCTCCGGTTCGCTTCGAGGATCGCCCTGGCCCGAACACGGCTGCGATACTGAGCCGAGCGTGCCGCGCCTGTATTACATGCCCCGTACACGATCGAGCCGCGTTCTGTGGCTGCTGGCCGAGATCGGCGCGCCCTGTGAACTGACCAAGCTCGCGCCGCAGGAGCGCAAGTCCGACGAGCATCTCGCGCGTCATCCGCTCGGGCGCGTTCCGGCACTCGAGCTCGATGACGGCACGTTCGTCTTCGAGTCGGCTGCGATCTGCCTGTACCTGGCCGACCTTCATCCTGATACCGGCTTGATCCCGCCGGTTGGATCGTCCGATCGGGCGCTCGTCTACCAGTGGGTTCTGTTCGGCATGACCGAGCTCGAGGGGCCGCTGTATCGCTGGCTGCGCGAGGCCACCGAGGACTCCGCGGATTCCCCCTCGCGCGGACGGTTCGCCGAGGCGGCCGCCGCGCTCGAGACGGCACTGCAGGGCCGCGACTGGGTGCTCGGAGACCGCTTCACGGTCGCCGACGTGATCTGCGCGAGCGTGCTCGGGAGCGCGCACTCCCGGGGATTGCTGGAAGAGTGGCCTGGCCTGCAGGCGTACGTCGAGCGCGCCGAGGCACGGCCTGCCTTCGTAGAGGCGTCCAAGGTCTCGGATCAGCCTCGCAGCTAGCGACTCCCGCGGCTGACCAGATTTGTGCGGGAAACGCAAGAAACGTGTCCGGCGAGCGTTTCGGAAGTAGGTCAGTCGTCCTGACCGAACCAAAACGCCCACCGTCCACACACCTTGGAGGTAGTCGGTCCGCATGTCCTCTCGCCTGACACGAATCGTTTTGGCCGCTGTGAGCTCGGCCCTCATGGCCTGCAGTCTCGCTCCAGCCGCCGGCGCGTCCGCCGGCAGTTGGGTGGCCACCCACACCCAGGCCCTGCATCTGACCGGCCGCTTGGTGGGCGCAGCCCCCGCCGGCACGAAGCTGGAGATCAGCGCCGTGCTCCCGTTGCGCAACGCCTCGGCCATCAACAGCCAGATCGAGTCCGGGAAGATCCTGACGCCCGCCGAGGTCGCGGCCACCTACGGGCCCACCCAGGCATCGGTGGACACCGTCGCGTCCTACCTGTCCAGTCAGGGCTTCACCGGCGTGTCGAGCTCGCCCAATCGACTGCTCGTCACCGGATACGCCACGGTGGCACAGGCCGAGCGCGCCTTCGACACCACGATTGACAGCTACCAGCTCAACGGGCAGTCCGTGTATGCCAACACTGCGACGGCGAAGATCCCCACCGCGCTGGAGGGTCAGGTGGCGGCCGTGCTGGGGCTGTCCGACGTACCGATGGTGAAGCCGGCGGCTTCCGCACCGACGACCCCGGACCTGACCGGCTTCAGCCCACAGGCGGTCCAGAAGATCTATGACGCCACCTCGATGAAGCCGGCCTCCTCCACGACGACGGCCGTCATCACGAGCGGCGACATGACGCCGACCATCAGCAACCTGCGCTACGCCGAGGCGCAGTGGAAGTTCCCGCAGGTCCCCGTGTCGGTCATCTACGACGGGCCCAAGGGCGGGATCGTCGACAACAACCCCCTCACCGGCAGCGCGGAGTGGGACCTGGACACCCAGATCTCCACGATGGTGGCCCAGTCGGTAAAGCAACTCGACGTCTACGACGTGGCCACGTTCACCGACCCCGAGGTGGCGCGCGGCATCAACATGTTCGTCTCACAGGACAAGGCGACCGCCCTGTCGGCCTCGCTGGGTGAGTGCGACTACATCGCGTTCCTCGACGGCGCCATGCTCACCACCGACGAGTCCCTCGCCGAGGGCGCGCTGCAGGGACAGAGCATGTTCGCCTCTACCGGCGACAACGGCTACGCCTGCCCCGAGGGCGCCTCGACCGGAGTGCCCGAGGGCCCTCCGGGTGTGAGCTGGCCTTCTGATGGCGAGTACACCACGGCCGTCGGCGGCACCACCGTGCTGGCCGACAGCAGCGGCAACGTGAGCAACGAACTCGCCTGGATCGGCGGCGGCGGCGGGATCTCCCCGTGGGAGACGGCGGCGCCGTGGACGCTTCAGGCCAACGGTGCCGGCCAGACCTGGGAGTTCACCAATCAGGGCGGCCGCTCGGTGCCCGACGTGGCCGCGATCGCCGACTCGACGACGCCCGTGCTGATCTACACCTCGAGCACCAAGGGCAGCACCCCGGAGGGTGTCGGCGGGACCAGCGTCGCCAGCCCGGTGACGATGGGACTGTGGGCCCGGATCGAGTCCGCGCACGCCAACGCCCTCGGGCTGGCCTCGTACCGTTTCTACACGCAGTACAACAAGGTCAACCCGGCCACCACGGAGAACGCGCCCACCGGTCCCGTGTACGTGCCCGCGACCAACCCGCAGGCGGTCCCCGGCTTCCGCGATATCACGCTCGGAACCAACGGCGGCTGCGTGGCCAGGGCCGGCTATGACTACTGCACCGGCATCGGCTCGGTCCAGGCCGCGGTGCTGTCCGGAAAGCTGTAGCCAACAGGTAACAACCCGCGATGGGCATGGCGGCCCGGCCGTGATCGGCCGGGCCGCCGTGCGTCCGGCGTGACCACCCCGACACGCCCCGCCGTGCTCGGGCAGACTGCCCCGAGAACACGAGCATCGAGAGGGGAGCTGAGCTGCTGATGCGAGCGCGGGAGCTGGGAATTGCGATCGGGACGGGTACCCCCGGCCACCTCAACGCGATCACCGATGTGCCGGGGGTACGGGTCGGGCACTGCACGCTGGTGGACGGCGAAGGCCAACTCGACGTCGGCCGTGGTCCGATCCGGACCGGAGTGACGGTGATCCAGCCGCCCGGAGATGTCTGGGAGCACCCGTTGTTCGCGGGCTGTCACCGCCTCAACGGCAACGGGGAGCTGACGGGACTCGAGTGGATCCGAGAATCGGGCATGCTGACCTCGCCGATCGGCCTGACGAACACGCACAGCGTCGGGACGGTGCGCGATGCCCTGATCGCGTATGAGGTGTCCGCACGTGGCTCAGGCGCCGGGCATTTCTGGGCCCTGCCGGTTGTCGGCGAGACGTGGGACGGCATGCTCAACGACACGAACGGGTTTCACGTCAAGGCCGAGCACGTGGGCGAGGCCATCTCGGCCGCCACCGATGGGTCGGTCGCCGAGGGAGGGGTGGGTGCAGGGACCGGGATGATCTGTCACGGGTTCAAGGGCGGCATCGGCACGTCTTCCCGCGTGTGCCTGACCGAGGCCGGTGGGTACACGGTCGGCGTGCTCGTGCAGGCCAACCACGGCCGGCGCGAGCGGTTGAGCGTCAACGGGGTGCCGGTCGGCCGCATGCTCGGACCCGACCGGGTGCCGCTGCCCGACAACCCTCCGGCCGTGCCCCCAGGGTCTGGGTCGATCATCGTCGTGGTCGCCACCGACGCGCCGTTGCTGGCGCACCAGTGCCGGCGGCTGGCGCAGCGCGCCGGACTCGGAGTCGCTCGCACCGGCGGGGTCGGGGAGCACACCAGCGGAGACCTCTTCCTGTGCTTTGCAACCGGCAACCGCGGGCTGGTGGCCGGCGAGCTCGGCTACGACGGCCCGCTGACCGTAGCCCTCACAATGCTGTCTGACGGCTACATCACCGAGTTGTTCGACGCGACCGTGGAGGCGACCGAGGAGGCAATCCTCAACGCGCTGCTCGGCGCGGAGACGATGGTCGGCCGCGACGGGATCACGGCGCACGCCCTACCGGCAGACGAGCTGGCCTCGCTGCTCGAAGGCGCGGACGGCTAGTAGGATCCGCGGCCGCGGGCACATCACGTCGGGGACGAACCGGAGGCCGAAATATGCTGTCGCAGGCTGCTGACCGCTGTCGTTTTTGGGGTGCGCTGGTGATCGCCGGCGTCGTATTGACCGTCGCGGCCCAGCCGGCGAGCGCCACGCCGCAGGTCATCCACGCGAGGATCGTGCACCTCCGCGGAGCCCGGACGGTGCATCCGTTCCGCAAGGCGAAGCACGGGTCCCACCGCCGGCGCTCCACACGCGCCGCAGCACGGACCCGGCGGTCCGCCGCCGCCCACGCGGCGGCCGCTTTCGTGAACGGCGGCTACTTCAACGGGAGCGGCGAGGGGTCGTGCTGCGTCGACCCGCCACAGATCAGCGGCGCCGTCAGCACCACGCAGTTCGTCCAGGTGGACGCCTCCAACGTCAGCGTGTTCAACCGCAGCACCGGAGCGCTTCTCAAGAAGGCCTCGCTGCCCGGCTTTTGTGGGTTTCTCAGCGGCCAGTCCGAAGGAAGGATCATCTACGACCAGGAGGAGGATCGCTGGTACTTCCTCGGGGTGAGCGGGAACGGCACAACGATGTGCTTCGGCGTGTCCGTGACCGACGACGCGACCGGCGCCTGGTACGACGCCGGAGTCGACGCACAGGTTCCCACGGGAGGGTTCGCGCTGAACCCGATGATCGGATACGACCAGGACGCGATCCTGCTCACGACCGACGCCTACACCTCCGCGGGCAACTTCAGCAACGGCTCCATATATGCCATCAACAAGGCGCTGGCGGTCCTCAATCGCGCTAATTTCGCCAGCGCCTATGGCGGGCCGGCGACCCCTGTGGTGCCACCGGTGGTCGATGACCTCAATCCACTCAGCTCGTACTTTCTCGGTGCGAACCCCTCGGGCTCGTCGTTGATCCTCTATCAGGGCACCGAGCTCGATCACCTCAACGGCGTGCTGCACGCCACCACCGTGCCGGTTCCCGACTACTCGTCCCCGCCGCCGGCGTCGCAGCCAGGGACGGCCGACACGCTGAATGCCGGCAATGCCAGCTTCCAGAGCGACTCGACCGAGATCGGCAACTCGCTGTTCAACGTCCACGGGATCGCCGTGAACGGGCATCCCGGGATCCGCTGGTATCAGATCAATACGGCCTCCGACACGCTCGCGAACTCCGGCAGCGTGTCCTCGTCGTCAACCTCCGACGACTTCGACCCGTCGATGGCGGTGGGATCGGCAAACGGCACGCTGACCGAGTACTTCACCTGGACCACGACCAACACCCGCGACCCCAAGCCGGCCAACCAGCACGCGCCCGAGATGGCCCTCGGCATCCGCGGGGCCGGCGACCCGCTGAACGTCGGCGCCCTCAGCCACAGCGGTCCGGGCACGATCTACGATCCCGCACCAGGAGAGAACGGGTGGGGCCTCTCGCAGGTGTCGATCGACCCGGTCTCAGCGACCGGCTGCCCGGTCGGTGATCGGGCGGTCGCGATCGGCGCGATGGGCCAGACCACCCAGCTCTGGAGGTCGCGCATCTGGCGCTTCGGGGTGTGCTGAGTGCCGACCAACACGACCCTGGATGCGATCCTCAACGCTCTGGCGGCGGCTGAGCGGCCTCACCGGCGCGGGCGGACCGTGACCTCGACACGGTGCGGTGCGGTGCTCGCCCGCAGCTCGAGCAGCGGCGCGTTCGCGGCCGACACGATCCGCGCCCCGCTGGCCTGTGCGGTGTACCCGCGGGGAAACGTATATCGCGGCACGACGACTTCGGTGGGCGCGCCGATGCTCGGATTCGAGCGATAGTCGTACACGAACGTGAGCGTGGCGGCCGTGAAGCGCTGACGGCCCGGGGTTCCTGCGGTGGCCGCCGGGTAGGGAACCGCCAGTGAGCGCGCCATCGCGGGATACGGCTTGCGCGTCGTCTGGTTCAGCAGCCCCTCGTAGGCGTCACCGCCGGTCGGATCATCGAACTGCATCGCCGACCAGTACGTCCAGGACAGATCGATCTGGTCGGCGAGTGTGACCGTAGCCCCCGTCAGGGGCGCGTCGTTGGAGGCTCCGAACTCGTCCATGATCCAGGCCGGACCGCCGGGCTGCTCGGTTCGGGTCTCGGCCCGCTCGTGCGCCACCTGGCGCAGCTGCGCCGGCGCCGAGCCGTACACATGGAAGGCCAGCGCGAGGCGGGGGAACCGCAACGGCTCGGCGATCCCGATCGACTCCGCTTGACCGAACGCGGTGTCGCCGCTGGGTTCGAACAGCACCACGTGGGTCGGGTCGGCCGACTCGATCGCTCCGATCAGGCCGTCGCGGAGCGCCGCGACACGGCTGATGGCACACGAACGCGGTTCGTGGGCGGGACCGCCGTAGTCGCACTCGAGCTCGCTGTTCACATCCGTGGTGAGGAGATCGTTGGGCTCGTTGAACACCTCATAGCCGATCACGTCCGGATCACCGCGGTAGTGGCTGGCGACGCCCTGCCACACCCGGGCGTACTCACCCTGGAGATCAGCCCGCACGTCGTTGGCCCAGAAGTTGTGAAGCGCCAGCTCCACGGGTGACGTCAGGTACGCGTCCCCCCAGCTGGTGGGCGCCACGAACGCGTCGGCGCCGTAGCAGGTGGCCCAAGGCGGAGCACCATCGCCGTTCCACGGCGTCAGCCCCAGGCTGTAGGAGAACGCCGACCCCCAGACGTCCTGGTGCATGTCGAGCACCACGCGGATGCCGGCGTTCGCGAGCAGCTCGACGATCCTGTCGGTTCTGGCCAGGTATGCGTGCACGGCTCGTGGGTCGTAGGGCTCGGCCGAACCCAGCGATGGGAAGCTGGTTCCGCGCCGGTGGGGCGTGCAGTAGCGAGGATCGTTGGGCCCCACGCCGCGCGGCCCGGGCTCGAGACCCTCCCAGAGGATCCCCAGGCGCACCGTGTCGAAGCCCATGCGCGCAAGCGTGCGCGCGTCGGCAGGAGTGAACCGCCGACCGGGGTCCCGAGCGTCAGGCGACAGCACGAACGGCAGCTCGGGCCCGCGCGCCGGACCCACACATGGCGTCCCCGGGGCGTCCGTGTCGCGAGCGCCGCCGCCGCATTTGCCGACGACGTTCACCCCGTGCAGCTCGAGCCGGCGCCCGAGCGCATCGGTCAGGTACGGACCGCCGGGCGCCTGGACGAAGCCCGCCCCCGCCCAGGCATCCGAGCTCGCCGTAGCGGCGCGTGCATGTGCCGGCGCGACGACCGCCAAGGCCGCGAAGGTCGCCAGGGCCGCCACGGCCGCGAGAGTTGCCCAGGCCGCGAGAGCCGCCACGGCCGCGAGAGTTGCCCAGGCCGCGAGAGCCGGCGCGGCCGCCATAGTGGCGAGGGCGACACGGACCGACGCCGCGGCGCGCCCCGGGCGCTCCCTGGCTGCGTAGGACGGCGGCCTGATCGTGTGCATCGGCATTCCCTCTCTGCACCCCGGGACCGTCCGAGGGCGCCGCAACTCTAGAGCCGCGCGGGGACGAGCGGCCGCCCGGACCGGACAGCCGCTGGCGGTCGCGGTCTGGTTGGATGCGCGCCGTGTCGACGGCGAGCCCGGCAACGCTGCTGGTCCTGCAGCACATCGCCTGCGAGCCGCCGGCCGCCTACGAGGACGAGCTCGTCGCCTGGGGAGCATCGCTGCAGCGCGTCATGGTCGACCAGGGGGAGCCGGTTCCCGACTGGCGGGAGTTCGCGGGCATCATCGCCATGGGCGGTCCGATGGGCACCTACGAGGATCGGCGCCTGCCGTGGCTGGTCGCCGAGAAGCAGCTGATCGCCGACGCGGTCCGTGCCGGCACGCCGTACTGGGGCGTGTGCCTCGGCGCCCAGCTGCTGGCATCGGCCCTCGATGCCCGCGTCCACGCCGGCCCAGCGCCCGAGGTGGGGGTGCTGTCGGTGTTTCGGACGCCCGAGGCGGCAGCGGACCCGGTCTTCGCCCGCTGCCCGGACGAGTTCCCGGCCCTGCAGTGGCACGCCGATACGTTCGAGCTTCCCCACGGCGCGACGCTGCTGGCCCGCTCGCCGGCCTATGAGCAGCAGGCGTTCACGTTCAGCCGCGCCTACGGCCTGCAGTTCCATCTCGAGATCGACTCCGCGCTGACCACCGAGTGGGGACAGGTCCCGGCCTATGCGGACAGCCTCGAGGGAGTGCTCGGCGCCGGGGCGCTGCCACGACTGGTGCAGGAGGTGCGGGGCCGCGAGCGAGAGATGACCGCACTCGCCCGCAGCCTGTTCGCTGCCTGGCTACAGCACGTCGTCGGTCTGCCGACGCCCCGCTAGGAGACTCCGCAGGCCACGCACAGCCGCTGCAGCTGCTCCATCGCCTCGGCCGAGCGCTTGGGCAGCGCATCGAGCGCGGCGGCTGCGGTCCGCAGGTCGCGAATCGTCACCGCCCGTGCCTCGAGCGCGAAGCGGCCGAGCCAGCGGACGGCGGCACGCTCGTAACGGGTCCGATCCCCGTCGCGGAGCACCAGGCAGATCCGGAGCGCGTCATCGAGCGCGACCTGGGGCAGCTCACGGGCGGCCGTCAGGACCAGCAGCTCGTTGCCCGTGTCCAGGGCGCGGCGGAATCGGGCATAGGCGCTGCCGTCGCTTGTCACGAACACATGTTCGCATGAACGTCAAACGCCCGGGCGGCCCACCCGACTCCGGCACCCGGCGCGCGCGCCGGACCTGAGGCTGCTCATAGCAGGCGGACGTTGATCCTGTAGCCCTGTGGATGGCTGCTCCCGGGCGCCGCCGACTGCCCGAACACGCGGAGCAGATGGCGACGGGGCCAATGGCGCGGTCGCCGGACCTTACCCAGCCGGCAGTTTGCCTTCCTGAGCGCGGCACGTGCATGTATGAGGCCCAGGTGCTTCAGGCGCGGAGCCACGCACTTCGGCGTCACCTTGCGAGGCTGGGGCGGCGCGCAGCTCGGCACCCCGCCGCCGACGCCGCCGGACTGCGCGGCGACCGGGAATGCAGCCAGCCCGGCATCGTCGACTCCGACCGCCCCGGGCGTCGCCGGGGCCGCCGTGCGCTGCCCGCCCGCGAACTGCCAGTAGCTCCCGGACGGGAGCCCCTCGACGACCGTGCAGTCGAGCGGCGCCGATCGCAGGTGCGCGAACGGGCTCGCGGTGTTCTGGATGTCCCACGGGTCGATCTGGATGTTCGGCTGCGGGCCGCCGTAGATGTCCCAGGTGCTGACGCTGATCGGAGCGCCGCCTGCGACCCGGTAGGTGGGCCCCGTCGGGCTGGTCGACAGAAACGTCCCGTCGACGGGGAAGGAGCGCAACAGGTCGAACTGGATCTGAGTGATCTGCTGAACCGGCTGTGGACCGCCGAACTGGCTCCAGTCGTTGACCAGCAGCGGCGCCCCGCCGGCTATGCGGAACACCTCGCTGCTGCCGATGAGCTGGACGAAGGTCCCGTCGGGGATGACGCTCGGCGAGGCGCCGCCCGTATCGGCCGTTGCGCCGTCCAGGTAGTCGCTGTCGATGTCGAGCGTGACTCCCCCATAGGTGACGCTGTGGTCGCCCTGATACTGGCGGATCCGTTGTTGGTTGGCCCAATCGGAGCTCGGCACGTAGGAGTCGCTGGTGGTGGGCTGCCCATCCCAGTGCGCGATCCAGAGGTCGTCGGGCTCGGCGTAACCGGTGCCGTCGGCCTTGACCAGGTCCGTGATCCCCGACGAGGCGCTGCTGTAGACCCCGGACAGGTAGCCCTCGGCGTGGAGCTGACCGGTCCACCCCGACAGGTAGGCCAGGACCGTCGAGCTGTTGGTGGCGCCCGTCGTGTACTGCTCCATGTCGTCGTAGATCGGGTTCCCGGCGCCGATCCCCAGCCCCTGCGCCTGGGTCACCGCATCGCTGGCCGCGGCGGCGCCCTGAGCGCTCGCCTCGCTGGGAGTGATCGTCGCACAGCCGCCACCGCACGAGCCGGCGCCCTGCAGGCCGACATAGGTGGGGATCAGGTGCCAGCCGGCGCCGACCTCGAGCGCTCACCCAGGCTGCGGTCAGGTTCGGCTGCGAGCAGCCCTCGTTGACACCGCCGATGTAGACCCCGATCGCGCGGTAGGGCGACGACCCCCATGCCGTCATCGTGGTCGAAGACGGCGCCGTGCAGGCGTCAAAGCCCGAGCCCCCGTAGACAGCCTCGGCAGGTCTGGCCAGAGGCCCGCGGGCCCGCCGGCTCGCTCGGGTCACCGAGGTTTGCACAGGCGGCGGCGTCGGCGGCGTCTCCGAGATCAGACGATGCCTCAGCGCGCGCGCGACGACCGCGCGGTCCTCTCCCGACCACGTGGCGATAACCCTCACCCGCGCCGAGGTGAAGGCGGCCGACGAGCCCGGCGTCCGCAGGAGCTCACCCGAAGCGCCACCGGCCCGCGCGGCGGCCGCCTGCAGCGGCGTCACGAGGATCGCCCCCGTGCGTCCCACCGAGTGGGCTGGACACCGCTGATTCCCGCTCGGGGTCCCGAGATAGATCGCATGCCGGTTGAAGCGCACGCAGGTCTGCGGCCGGCGCGCCAGATCGTAGACCACCCACCCTGCGGGAACGGTGATCCGGTAGCCGTGAAAGACGACGGCTCGCGCCGTGGACCGAGCGGCCGCCAGCGGCGCCGCAGCGAGCAGGAGCACGCTGGCGAGCAGGCCGACCCAGATCACACGTCGTGTTGTGGCATGGCTGCTCATCTCAAAGCCGGCGCGTCGAAGCCAGTCTAAGGCGATCACGCGCCAGTCAACGCAAACGCACCCCCGCGAGGCTTCTCGCGAGGGTGCGCGCGCTACGGCCGTGGAGCGGGGGTTACGCCTGGGGGCTGATCGAGCGGTACGCGGGGCGGCGGGGAGCGGCGGGATGCTCGCGCGAGCTGCGCAGGCGCCGCAGACCGGGCTCGGGAAGGGTCTTCGAGACGTGGATCGCGTGGCCGAGAAGGCCGACGACGGCGATCACGACGGTCGCGGCGAGGATGATGTTGATGGTGAGGGCGATGGTCATTTCGGCTGGCTCCTTGGTCGGTGAACAAAGGATCAGCCAGCCGGCGAAGACGAACGTGGGATCAACGTAGGACCGACGTAAGTCGCTTTTCAGCGCCTTCTCACGAACTCTTCACACCTCTGAGGCCCGATCCCCCGGTCCCGACGGACCCCTCGTTGCCTTGGTCAGCCGCGATCGCGGTCGGCGCGCTCCTGCTCTTCCAGCTTGCTGCGCAGATACCCGGCCTTGTCGGCCCTGCGGCGATGCCGCTCGGCCTCGGCCTCGGACTCCGCTTGCCCGATCAGCTCGCGCTCGGCCTGCTCCTCATCGCGCTGATGGCGCTTGAGCCCCTCGGGCTCTGGGTCCTCGCCTGCCATGACCCTGACCATAGCCCTCCTGGGTGTATACGCGCGCGAACCCCGACCTTTGGCCCCGCTGGCCTATGCTGGCGCGCCACACGCCGCCGCGAGGCGACCGGGTTGCCAGCCGACCGGGCGCGACCCGGCGGCGCCCGGTGTTTGATCCTCTGAGTCAATCTTGATAAACTCGATTGAGTTACCTTGCTTACTCGATCCCACATCTTTGAAGGCCGTTCGGAAACCGGCACCCCGGCATGAGTCTCAGCACCGAGCAGCTCGAGCGGTTCACAGCGGACCTGGCCGCCTCGCCCGAGCGCTGGCAGCATCTGATTCGCCACGCCGAGGACGCGCGCGTGTACGCACAGATCTGGGATGACGAGGACGTCAACGCCTGGGTGATCTGCTGGAGCGAGGACCAGGACACCGGCTTTCACGACCACGACGACTCGGCCGCCGCGATCACGGTCATCTCCGGCCGCGTGCGCGAGGATCGCCTCACCGTCGGCGGCGCCCCCCGCTCTCGCGAGCTCGGGGAGGGCAGCACCTTCACGGTCCCACCGGTGGCCATCCACAGGGTGCTGCATGCCGGCGACTCGCCGGCGGTCACGATCCACGCCTACTCGCCGCCGTTGCGTCGCACCGGCGCCTACCGGGTGGGCGCCGACGGCGAGCTCGAGCGTGAGGCCCAGGACTACGAGGTCGAGCTGCGCGAGTCGGAGCCCCTCGGCGAGCCGGCGCTCGCCTGACCGCCTTGGCGGATGTGCCAGCATGAATTACTTTGGCATTGTTCGGCAGACGAGCAGTACCGCCCAGCGAAGACGAGCTTCAAGCCGCGGCGGTTGACCTCGAGCGCATCCAGCGCGGAGGCATCCCGCTCGGAGCCGAGCAACGCCTGAAGCGGGTCGCCGCGGCGGAATCACCGGTCTTCTCAAGCGATCTGAGTGCCAAGGAGTACGCGGTCGCGCAAGCTTCGGGGCTGACTCCGATCGCACAGGTCATGGGCTCGTCGGTTGTTCAGCACGGCTGGCGCAACTACGGATGGTCCTCCTATGGAGGAGGGATGCAGGAGATGGCGTCCTTCGCCGCGCCGTGGAACCTTTCGCGTCAGCGCTCGTTCGATCGCTTGCGCGCGGAGGCTCAGTTCGCGGGTGCGGACGCGGTCATCGGCATCGAGATGTCCACCAAGGCGTTCCTCGGTGATCCCAGCAACGTCGAATACGCGGTCTTCGGCACCGCCGTCCGCGACAGCACGGCTGCCCGTCCCGAGCGATCCGGGCCACGCATGTGTGCTCTCTCGGGCCAGGATGTCTACAAGCTGCGCCGTATCGGAGCGGAGACCCTGGGCGTCATCGGCCACACCTCCGTTGTCTCGGTGGCACTCAGCCCGATGGCCAATCAGATGATGGGCTCATGGTGGGGAAACCAGGAGATGACCGAGGTCACCCAGGCTGTCTACGCCGCACGCGGGCTCGCGATGAACGAGGTGCTCAGGCAGGCGCGCGACGTGGGGGCCAACGACATGGTCATCTCGACGCTCACGCACCAGATCCATCACCAGGAATACGAGCGCACCGGCTACGCACAGCACTTCTTCATCGTCTCCATGCACGTGCTCGGCACCGCGATCCGCCTCGGCGCGCACGAGCCTCACCCGGCCCCACTGGGCGTGCCGGTCATGTCGATCAACCTTGGCGACCACACCATCTAGTGGTTGCCCACTAGCTCGCGACCACCTCAGGAGCTCTCAGATGTCTACATACGATCCGACCAGTACCGAAGGCCTCGCCGAACACGCCAGCGAGCGGCTGCAGATGAACGCCCGGGGGCTGTTCACGTCCGACCTCTCCGTCAACGAATACCTTTGCGTGGAGAGGGCGGGATTTGAGCCGGTGGGCCTGGTGGTGGGCTCGAGCATCTACCACATCGGCTTCCAGCAGTCCAACTGGAAAGCCAGCCAGGAGATGGGCGTCCTGACCCAGGCGATGTACTCGGCGCGCGAGCTGGCCATGACGCGCATGGAGGAAGAGGCCGAGCAGCTGGGAGCGGACGGCATCGTCGGGGTCCGCCTGGACGTCGGCCGCTATGAGTGGGGCGCGGATATGGCGGAGTTCATCGCCATCGGCACCGCGATAAAGCACAAGGGCGGCAAGATCCACCGCGCGCCCAACGGGCGCCCGTTCACATCCGATCTCAGCGGCCAGGCCTTCTGGACGTTGATGCAGACCGGCAAGCGCCCGGTGGGACTGGTCATGGGCAACTGCGTCTACCACGTCGCCCATCGCGGGATGCTCCAATCGATCCGCCAGACCGGTCAGAACGTTGAGCTCGAGCAGTACACCCAGGCCCTCTATGACGCGCGCGAGCTCGCCATGGAGCGCATGCAGAAAGAGGCCGAGGCGATCGGGGACGGCGTTCTGGGGATCGTCGAGGTCAAGCTGCACGAGAACAACCATGGCTGGGGCAGCCACGTGATCGAGTTCTTCGCGCTCGGCACCGCGGTGGTGCCCAACGAGCACGCTGAGGCCGGCCAGCAGTTGCCGGAGATCATGCCGGTCCTCGACATCAACGACTGACACCGCATCGAGGGGACTCGCCGGCGGTCAGACGGTCAGCCGGCGGAGCGACGCGCCGCAAGCAGGCCGGCGCGAGAAAAGCGCTGTGCCGTCAGCGCCCCCCACACCCCGGTCCGGGTCACGACGAGGCTCAGCCCTGCCGCGGCGGCGGCGACCAGGATCAGGATCCAGCCCCGGTGAAATGGCGCCAGTTGCCCGGGATGCTCGCCCGCGAGCAGGACCACCAGCAGCGCCACGCCGACCGCGCTGCCGACCTGACGAGCCATGTTGAGCACCGCACTGCCGGTCGTGGTCCGATGCGTCGCCAGCGTGCTCGCGGCCGCGAACAGCGGCGCCTGAGTTAGCCCCGCTCCCATGCCGCCGAGGATCATCCCCGGCAGGAAGGTGGCCGCGTAGGCCGGGTGCGGGGTCGTCTGGGTCAGCCAGAAGATCGCCGCCGCCACGGTCGCCAGCGGGCCCGCCACGGCGGGCGCGGTGCGCCCGAAGCGACCCGTGATGCGACCCGCGCTGACCGCGAACACGGCCGCCGTGGCGGGACCTGGCGCTATCGCCAGGCCGGTCTGGAGCGCGTCGTAGCGCCAGAGATCCTGGAGGAAGAGCACGGTGATCAGCAAGAAGGCGGCGAACGAGACGTAGTACAGGAACAGCGCCACCGTCGCCGAGCCGAACTCGCGGCTGTGGAACAGGCTCGCCTCGATCACGGCATTGGGGTGGCGCTGGCTCCGGCGTACCGTGACGGCGATGGCCGCCACAGACCCGGCGCCGAGTGCCAGCACGGACACGCTGGTCCACCCCCAGCCCGGGCCCTGGACGAGCGCCAGGATTCCGAACGTCACCGCGGCCAGCACCGACAGAACCGACACTGGGTCGGGCAGCCGGGCCCCCTTCTCGGCCCTGATCTCGGGCAGGACGCGGTAGCCGAGCACCATCGTCGCGATCCCGATCGGCACGTTGACGACGAAGATCCAGCGCCAGTCGACCGCCACCAGCAGGCCACCCAGCGGCGGCCCGGAGGTTGCCGCCACCGCCGCCACGCCGGCCCAGACCCCCACCACCATGCTGTGCTGACGGGCGGGGAAGGAGGGCAGCAGCAGGCCCAGCGAGGTCGGCACGATCGCGGCGGCGCCAGCGGCCTGGAGCACGCGCCCGCCGATCAGGACCGGGAGCGAGGGCGCCACCGCGCACAGGGCGGAGGCCGTGATGAACAGCGCCACGCCGACGAGCAGGAAGCGGCGCCGGCCGTAGTGGTCAGCCAAGCGACCGGCGGGAACCAGCAGCGCGGCGAACACGATCGCGTAGCCGTTCAGCACCCAGGACAGGCCCGCCAGATCCGAGCCGCGGAACGAGCGGCCGAGCGACGGAATCGCGACGTTGACGATGAACAGGTCTAGCTGCGCCATGAACGCCACCGCGGCGAGCACGGCGAGGATGATCCACCGCTGCGCGTGCCCTCCGTCCTGTTGCTGGCCTTGCATCCGCATGCACCTCCTGGTCGGGACATCGTGATGAGTTCACTGATTGAACCCGTGGTCGTCGGCACAACCTAGCACAAGCGGTTCGTTGATTGAACTCAAGATGGTGGATGTGACCGCCGCCGCGATCCAGCAGGGCCGCACCCAGCAGCTGTGGCAGGTCGAGATCACGAGGCCACAGGACGGCAAGCTGGTGGCGCGCGGTCAGGTGCGCCTGCAGAACATCGACTCCGCCTGACCTCGGGGGCCGGGTGTGCGGGGCGTTACCGTTGGGCTCGATGTACAAGACCTTCGTCCACGACGGCGTCAAGGACCAGGTGGCGATCGAGGAGCCGCTGGAGATCCGCGTCGCCGGCGAGCCGGTGGCGGTGACGATGCGGACCCCCGGTCACGACGAGGAGCTGGCCCTCGGCTTCCTCTACGGCGAGGGGTTGATCCACGGCGTCCGCACCGTCGGGCTGACCGACGACCTGGCCGCGAACACGATCGAGGTCGCGGGTGCGATGGACCGCGATCCCGGCACGCGCCGCTTCTACACCACCTCCTCCTGCGGTGTCTGCGGCAAGGGCGCGCTCGAGGAGGTCGCGGTCCTCTCAGATCCGCTGCCCCGCGGCCCGACGCTCCCGCGCGCGCTCGCCGCCGAGCTTCCCGCGCGACTCGAGCAGCCGGCGTTCGAGCGGACCGGCGGCCTCCACGCCACCGGCCTGTTCGACGCCCAGGGAGAGCTCGTCTTCTCACGCGAGGACGTCGGCCGTCACAACGCCATGGACAAGGTGATCGGCCGCTCCCTGCTCGAGGGGCTGGTGCCACTCGGAGCCCACGTGCTGTGCGTGAGCGGACGGCTGTCGTTTGAGCTGGTCCAGAAGGCAGCGGTGGCCGGCGCGCCGATCCTGATCGGCGTCGGCGCGCCGAGCTCGCTGGCAATCGAGCTGGCCGACGACCGCGGCC
This sequence comes from uncultured Solirubrobacterales bacterium, assembly GCA_963799995.1. Lineage (GTDB taxonomy): Bacteria > Actinomycetota > Thermoleophilia > Solirubrobacterales > Solirubrobacteraceae > Palsa-465. The sequence goes on from CAWCZI010000009.1 coordinate 347,050, forward strand.
TGACCCTATGCGGGTTCGCCCGCCGCGGGAGGGTCAACGTCTACACCCACCCCGAGCGGATCGCCGACTGACGCCGGCTGCGCTGCCGTCCGGCGTCGTTCGCAGCCCGGTCAGACCGCGGCCAGGCGGACCAGCTCGCTGAGCTCCTCCTCGGAGGACCAGGCCCCGACGGAGACGCGCACCAGACCGTGCGAGGGGATACTGCGCACGACAAAGCCGGCCTCGGCCAGCCGTGCGACATCGGCATCCGCGTCCTGCGCCTTCCAGGACACGAGCGTCGAGCGCCCGCGCGGGCCGACCTCGAGCCCGCGCTCGGCAAGCTGCGAGGCGAGCCCGGCGGCGAGCCCGGCGGCACGATCATGGACCCAGTCCCAGCCCGCGCTCTCCAGCACCCCGAGCGAGGCCAGCGCCCAGGCGCTGCGCATCCCGGGAGGGAAGCCGAGGTCAAAGCGCTTGGCCGTCTCCGCCGGCCCCGAATTCAGAGCGTCCTTGGCGTCGGCCAGCGAGCCGTATCCCGGCCAGGGCACGGTCAGGTCCTCGCGATGGTCGGGATGGACGAAGAGCGCGCCGCTGCCCTCGGGGCCGCACAGCCACTTCTGGCCGGAACCGGCGTAGAAGGCGCAGCCGAGCGCGTGGACGTCGACGGGTACCGCCCCGATGCCCTGGGCAGCGTCGAGCAGGACGGGCACGCCGGTCTGCGCCAGTGCGACGTGATCGACGACGCGCCCGCTTACCCACGACACGTGTGAGCAGGCCACCAGCCGGGTCGCGGACCCGACCTCCCCGGCGATCTCGGCAAACGGGACCATCCGCACCGTGACCCCGTGTTGACGCTTCAGCCGCCCCAGCGGCGCCAGCAGCCCCGGGTGCTCCTCGTCGCTGGTCAGCACCTCGTCGCCGGCGCCGAGGTCGAGACCGGCCAGAACGGTGTTGACGCCGTCGGTGGTCGAGCCGGTGAGCGCCACGTCGTCGGCGGTGCACCCCAGCACCCCGGCGTAGCCCTCGCGCAGCCGCGCGGCCAGCTCGATCACGCCCTCCATGTACGGCCTGCCGCAGCGACCCGCGGTTAGCTCCAGCTCGATCCGCTCCCGGACGGTGTCGGCAGCGGCCTGCGGCAGCGGGCCCTCGGTCCCGGCGTTCAGATAGGCAGCGCGCTCGAAGACGGGAAACTGGGCGCGGAATTCGGCGGGGTCGGTCACGGTCCGAGCAATGTTAGGCGGGCCCTCGACCTCCAGGCCGGTCAGCCGACCGCAAGCCCGGCCTTGCGGCACTCGATCGTCAGCGACCGCGCCGCCGCGCCGGTGATCCCCCCCGGCCGGTTGACGGTGGCGCACAGCGCACGCGCCCCCGAGCCGCACCGATACACCTGCGCCCCTCCGGTGGAGTAGGCCAAGCCAACCGAGACGCACCCGTGGCCGGACTTGGGGCCGGCGGTTGCGAACGAGATCACCAGCACCACGACGATCGCCGACAGGACGCCGGCGACGGCGCCGAGCATCCACCGCTCGCGGGTACCGACCGCCCCGCGGTGCCTCACGGTCTGCGCGTGCCCCGGGGGCATGATCATCAGCATGCGCCGAGTCTACGGACGCGCGGACGGGCGCCCCGGAGCCGTCGCGCCAGATGACGCGACGACCCCGGGGAGCCGGCCGTTTAGAACGCTCCGGTGCCGTCCGGTGTGCCCAGGCCGGTGGGGCCGTCATAGCCCGTGCCGGCGGTGCACAGATACGACGGCGAGCAGGTCCCGTTCGACCCGCTGGTGACGTCGAACAGCGAGCCGGTGTGCGCGTACGGATAGCTGCCGTAGGTCACCGATGCGGTGTTCCCGGCCAGCGTGTACACGGATGCCGTCAGCGGCGAGCTGAGGCTCGTGCCGCCCACCTGGGCCCAGCCGTCGAGCCCTTGCACGGCCCCGATCTCGATCAGGTAGTCACAGAACGAGCTCGAGCCGCAACTGTTGTAGGTGTCATAGACGCCGAGTCCGGAGTTCGGATCCGCGTCGGCCGAGACATCGGCCACGGTCCGATTGGCGCAGCCCGTATCGTGCTGCCACGACGGCTTGTGCTCATACGCCGAGCAGCCGCTGCCGGCGCCCGACCACGCCGCCTCCGTCCAGCCACGCGAGTTCGACGCCTGGGTCAGCGTGGTTCCGCCGACCGCGGTCACGTACTGCGACGCCGCCGGGTACTCGACCCCGTAGCCGGAGTCGCCCGAGCTGACGGTGATCGCCACCCCGGGATGGTTGTAGGCGCTGTCGGTCGACGTCTCCGAGGAGCTCTCCGAGCCTCCGTAGCTGTTCGAAATCGCAGACACGCCCGAGGCCTTCGCGGCCGTGTTCTCGGCCGTGGCCAGATCCGACGTGTTGGCCGAGCTGGCCTCCACGAGCAGGATGTGACACGTGGGACAGGCCGCTGAGATGGCATCCAGGTCGAGGCTCTCCTCCTCGGCCCAGCCGTAGTCGCTCGAGGGCAACGGGCTGGCGGCGCCGGTCTCGTTGACCTGCTTGAAGCAGCCGTTGGCCGTGGTGCATGCCGGCAGACCGTAGGTCTTCCGGTAGGTGGCGAGGTCGGACGCGGCCTTCGGATCGTTGTAGGCGTCCACGACGGCCACGGTCCGCCCGGCGGCGTTCAGTCCACTCAGCTTGTAGGCCGACTGGATCTGCGATGGGCCGAGACCCGTCGGTCCCGCCATGATGTCCGGACCGGCCCTGCCGGCCGTCCCGATCGCCTTGGCAAAGCACTGCAGCGCACCGCCGAACTTCACGTGAGCGGCGGCCAGGACCCTACCGGTGGCTCCGGCATTCGCCGGGTTCGCACAGCCCAGATCCACGATGGGCCCGGACACTGGGAGCCTTGGCACCGCGCCGACACCCGGCTTGGCGCTGGCTCCGGACACGCCGAACGCGCACAGCACGCCGACGCACAACATCAACAACGCAGTGTGCCGCGCGCAGCGCGCAGCCAGCGTCTTCTCCATCTCCAACCTCCCGCGGTCGAATTGGGAACGCCGCGCAGCCTACCGAACCGAAAATCGGCGGGTCGCAGCCGGGAGCCGGCGTGGGGAGCGGTCAGCGAGCCGAATCGCGGACCAGCAGGCTCGCGTCCAGCTGGCCGGGGCGGGTGTGCCCACTGAGGCCGAGCGTCAGATCGAACTCCGCGAGCAACACCCGCAGCACACCGATCACGCCCGCCTCACCGGCGTGCGCCAGGCCCCACACGTAGGGCCGCCCGATCAGCACCGCGTTCGCGCCCAGGGCCAGCGCCTTGAGCGCGTCCGCGCCCGAGCGCACGCCGCTGTCGAGCAGCACCTCCAGCTCGCCCCCAACGGCGTCGACGATCGGTCCGAGCGCGTCGAGGGACGCTATTTCGCCGTCGATCTGGCGTCCGCCGTGGTTGGAGACGATCACGGCGTCGATGCCGTGCTCACGGGCGGCCCGGGCATCGTCGGGATGCAGGATTCCCTTGAGCGCGATCGGCAGCGTCGTACGCGAGCGAAGGAACTCCAGGTCGTCCCAGGTCAGCCGCGGGTTTGAGAACACCCCGACGAACTTGACCACCGCCGCCTGCGGATCGTCCTCCGGCGTCTGCTCGAGGCCGGCACGGAAGACCGGGTCCGAGGTGTAGTTGGCGATCCCCTCGCCGTGTAGGAACGGCTGCCACGCGCCCTGGAGGTCGCGGGGCTTCCAGCCCGGCATGAACGTGTCGAGCGTCACCACGATGGCTGTGTAGCCGGCCCGCTCGGCTCGGGCCAGAAAGCTCGCCGCCAGCTCGCGGTCGGTCGGCCAGTACAGCTGAAACCACTTCGGCCCGTCGCCGGCCGCCGCGATCTCCTCCAGCGGCTTGGAGGACATCGTGCTGACCGTCATCGGCAGGCCGACCGCTGCCGCCGCCCGGGCGGTCGCCAGGTCCCCGTCGGGGTACATGATGCCCTGGACACCGACCGGCGCCAGCGCCATCGGTGCCGGCAGCTCGGTCCCGAGCACGGTCACCGACAGGTCGCGCTGACCGACGTCGCGCAGCATCCGAGGGACGATCCGCCAGCGGCGGAACGCCTCTTCGTTGGCGCGCATCGTGTCCTCCGTGCCGGCACCGCCGAACACGTAGGACACCATCCGTGCCTCGCCGTTGAGCCGCACCGTCTCCGCCAGCTCGGCCAGCGAGATCGGCTGCGACGGACGTTCCCCGGCCATTCCGCGCAGGAAGATCTCCTGCTGATACGCGGAGTACGGGGGCCCGATCGGGGGCGACTCGGCTACTCGTCCTCCGACGCGGCCGACGTCGCGGCCTTCTTGGACTCCCCGGTCTCCGCATCGTCCGAGTCCTCGTCCTCGGCCTCGGACTCCTGGTCGCCGTCCATCTCCTTGAGCTCGCGCTTGAGCACCTTGCCGGTGGGGTTGCGCGGCAGCTCGTCGACGAACGTCACCTCGCGCGGGACCTTGTAGCGGGCCAGGTTCTCCTTCACGTAGGACTTGACGTCGTCCTCGCTCAGGTCCTGTCCCTCGCGCGTGACCACGAACGCCTTCAGACGCTGGCCGAACTTCTCGTCGTCGACCCCGATCACGGCGACCTCCTCCACCGCCTCGTGGCCGGTCAGCAGCTCCTCGACCTCCCCGGGGAACACGTTCTCGCCGCCGGAGACGATCATCTCGTCGTCGCGTCCGTCGATGAACAGGAGGCCGTTCTCATCGAAGTGGCCCATGTCGCCGGAGGACATCAGGCCCCTGACCGACTCCTTGGTCTCACCACCGGTGTAGCCCTCGAACTGGCCGGCGTTGCCGACGAAGATCCGCCCGGTCTCGCCCTGCTGCACCTCTTCGCCGTCCTCGTCGAGGATCTTCACGATCGTTCCGCGGACGACGCCGCCGACGGTGGTCGGCTCACCGGCGAGCTCGTCGGGCTTGGCGATCGTGGCGTAGGCGACCTCGGTCGAGCCGTACAGGTTGTAGAGGACCGGACCGAACGCCTTCAGGCCGCGCTTGGCGAGCTCCCCGCCGAGCTGGGAGCCGCCGATGAAGATGATCTTCAGGGCGGAGAGGTCGTGCTCCTTGATTCTGTCCTCGCCGAGGTCGAGGATCCGCTGCAACATCACCGGCACCACGATCAGCGCGCTGACTTCGTTCTCCTCGAGGCTGTCGAGCGTGACCTCGGGATCGAAGTGGCGGCGCACCACCAACGTCGAGCCGAGCGCCAGTCCGAGCGCGCCCAGCGCAAACCCGAGCGCATGGAACATCGGGACGCAGAGCTCGGTGGTCTCGCGGGCCCGGAAGGGAACCTTGCTGAGCAGGCCACCGATCATCGACAGCGACCGCGGCTCGCTGCGAGGGGCGCCCTTGGGGGTGCCGGTCGTGCCACTGGTCAGGATGACGATCTTGGGGCCGTTGTCGGGCTTGGGCGGCGTGTCGGTGGACCCGTGCTCGATCAGCGAGTCCAGTGACTCGTCCCCGTCCTCGGAGTCCTCCTCGGTCCACGCGCGGAAGCGGCCCTTGCCGGGATCCACGCCCTCGAGCATCTCCGAGTACTCGTCGTCGTAGACCAGCAGGTCGGTCCCCTCGCGCTCAGCGACCTCGCGGATCTGCGGTCCGGCGAACGATGTGTTGAGCAGGATGATCTTGGTGCCGCACTTGGCGGCCGCGAACACCGCGTCGAGGAAGCCGCGATGGTTGCGGGCCAGGATGGCGACGCCGTCGCCCGACTCGAGGCCCCGCTCGCGCCACGCGTTGGCCAGCGCGTTGGACCGCTCGTCGAGATCCTTGTAGGTGAGATCGCCGCGCTCGTCGCGCAGAGCCACCTGGTCACCGTGTCGGATCGCTCCGATGGTCACCGCGCCGGCCAGCAGGCCGAACCGCTCGAAGGCCAGCAGCATCTGCGCCACACGGTGTGGCAGCTCCGGGCGCACCAGGCCGCTGCGAATGCACAGCGCGGCGAAATACGCCTCGTCACCGAAGCGCTCGACCAGTTTCAGGCCACCGCCCAGCAGCCCCTTGAAATCCACTTCTACGATTGGGTCCTCCTCACGACGGGCGCCAACAGTATGCGATTTGGAGTGGCGGTGTGTCAGCACCCAGGTTTGATTGCCCCAGCGCGGGTATGACCTCGCCATGACCCGATCGCTGGTTGGACTTCCCCTCCGTCTGGGCCGCGTCGGCGCTGCAGTCGCGTTGGCTGCGACCGCCGGCGTCGCACAGCGCGGCCTGTCACTGGTCGCCCACATCGCCAACGCCCTGCTCGACCGCGATGAGCCGGATCTGGACCTCGACGGCACCGAGCATCACCCGGAACCCGAGCCGGCCGCGCGGCCGCCCCGTGCCGCCGCGAAGGCCTCGCGCGAGCCCGAGAGCCCGCCGCAGGCCGAGAGCCCGCCGCAGCCCGAGAGCCCGCCGCAGGCCGAAAGCCCGCCGCGGGCCGAAAGCCCACCGCAGCCCGAAAGCCCACCGCAGCCCGAAAGCCCGCCGCAGCCCGAAAGCCCGCCGCAGGCCGAAAGCCCGCCGGCCCCCGAGCAGGAGCCGCGCCACGTGTCCGAAGAGGCGACGCTCGTCGAGGCGGTGGCCGAGGCCGGAGCCGAGGATGGGGCCGGGGCCCAGGTGCACGTCGACGAGCCCTGGGACGGCTACCGCCAGATGACCGCAGGCGACGTGGTCGACCGCATCACCGGTGCCGACACGGCCGTGCTCGCGGCGGTTCAGCTCTATGAGCTGACCGCGCGGCGGCGCCAGACCGTGCTCGACGCCGTACAGCGCGAGCTCGCCCGCGCCGGCCGCGGTCAATAGATGTAGACCGTGACGCCGCCGGACCCGTAGCCGGCGCCATACGCGCCGTAGCCACCGCCGTAGCCAGCGCTACCACCGCCGTAGCCGTAGCCGCCGGACCCGTAGCCGCCGTAGCCCGAGCCGTCGCCGTAGCCGCCTCCGTACCCGTAGCCGCCTCCGTACCCGTAGCCGTTCGCGGTCCCCGGCGACGTGCTCGACGCCGACTGCGAGCCTGCCGATTGAGAGCCTGCCGACCATGCCACGGTGAACGACGCGCCGCCGCCGGACAGCCCGGACGGCGTGGCGCCGCCGCCGCTCTCCGCCGCAGCGAACTGCGGGCCGCCCATCCCCGAGGCGGACGCACCGGGGCTCAGCTGGACGGCATCTGCCGACCAGTCGCCGTCCGAGATCGTCCCGGTGTGCCCGTCGGTGGCCGTGGCGCTGGCGCCGGTGAACGGAACCGTGCCGAAGTCGGTCAACGGCAGGGGTGAGCAGTTGCCGCCCTGGTCGCATGAGGACGGTGCCTCGGCGATCCATTCCGCCGTCGAGGTGTCGGGATTGTCCATCGTCAGCGATCTCGTGGCCGTCTGACCGCTGGTGTCATCGGTAATCGAGATGGTCACCGCGGTGCCCGCGACCGACACGCGGCTTGACACACGGTCTCCGGCCTGGATGGTGAGACCGACCCTGACCGGTGCCGCCGGGACCAGCTCGTACCAGGCGAAGTAGCTCGCGCTGCCGCCGCTCGTGCAGTCGGCCTCGGTTCCGGCCTGCTCGAGTGCCCCGGTCTGGCCGGAGCCGGCGGCGCCGTCCGAGCCGCCGGAGCCCGCGCCAGAGCCGCCGGAACCCGCGCCAGAGCCGCCGAGCCCGACCCAGAACGCCGAGTAGCTATCCGACCCGGTGCACTTGGCCGTCGGCTGGACCCAGCTGCCGCTGACACTGCGAAACCGCTTGGCCGATCCGCTGCCAGAGTCGCTCGCGGTGCCTCCGACCACGTAGCCGGACCAGTTCGAGCTCGAGGCCTGCTGGACGTCGGCTGAGGCCGCCGACGTGAAGGCCGGCACCGCGCCGAGTGCACATGCCGCGGTGACGACGAAGGTGGGGAACATGCGCTTCGCGTTCATGACAGCAACTGTGAACGCGAGGCCGAAGAGACCTTTACGAACTGATGAAGAGGTTCATCAGCGTGCCATCGGTGTGTCGATCGTCGAGGTCAGGCGCTGAGCACGGCACGAGCTCCCGCCGCCTTCACCGCCTTGGAGAGGGTGGCGATGTCGTAGGCGCCCTGGTGGCGGTGCCCGTTGATGAAGAACGACGGAGTTCCGGAGACGCCGCTGAGGTCGGCCGACTCGACGTCCTCCGCGATCTTCGGCGCCCCCTTTCGCTTGCGCAGGTGGCCGCGGAACTTCTCCATGTCGAGATCGAGCCGCTCGGCCACGGCCAGGATCGAGCGCAGCGTCAGGTCATCCTGGTTGGCCAGCAGGGCGTCGTGCATCTCCCAGAACTTGCCCTGCCACGCGGCCGCCTCGGCCGCCTCGGCCGCGAGCTGGGCGTGCGGGTGGACGTCGTTGAGCGGCAGGTGTCGCCATACGTAGCGCAGCTCACCGCCGAACTGCGACAGCAGCTCGCGGATCACGCGCTCTGCCTGCCCGCAGTACGGGCACTCCAGGTCTCCGTATTCGAGCAGCGTCACCGCGGCGTCGTCGGGTCCGCGCACGTGGTCGCGCTCGGGGTCGACGGGGACCGCGAGGTCGACGATCAGCTCCGAGCTGCCCAGCAGGGCGCGGAGCCGCTCGGCCTGGGGCATCAGGTTCGTCAGCCGAAGGACCGCCCAGCTGATCGCCGGGGCTCCGACCACGGTGGTCAGCACGCCGAGCTTGGCCTCGGCCAGGTCCTGGCCGTGGAAGGCGAGCGTCGCGATCAGAAGCGAGACGGTGAAACCGATGCCCGCGACGGCGCCGCCTCCGAGCACCGACGCCCAACCGACCGGCGGCCGGATCCGCCCCCGGCTGAGCTTGGTCACCACCGCGACCGCGCCGGTGATCCCGACGGGCTTGCCGATCAGGTAGGCCGCCATGATGCCCAGCGTTATCGACGACCCGTAGGCGCGACCCAGGAAGCCACCGTCGAGGGCGAATCCCGCGTTGGCGAGCGCGAACAGCGGCACGACCACGTAGCTGGTGAAAGGATGCAGCAGCTGCTGGTAGCGCTCGTTGGGCGAGATCGCCGATCGCAGCCCTGCCCGCGCCGACTGCGCGTACTCGGATGTGGGCTGCTCGCGAAACACCCTGAACAGGTCGGTGGCCCGCTCAAGGTCCGCGCGAGCGGCCGGGTAGGCGATCGTCAGCAGGCCCATCGTCAGCCCCACCACCACCGGGTCGACGCCGGCCTTCAGGAACGCCACCCAGGCCGTCGCGCCCAGTGCCGCGTACACGGCGCCGTTGTGGACGCCCGTGCTGCGCGCCACCAGGATCACCGCGAATGCGCCCAGGCCGACGCACAGAGCAACCATCTGGATCGTGCCGGTGAACGCCACCACGATCACGATCAGCGCCACCAGGTCATCGACCACCGCGACGGTCAGGATGAAGGCCCGCAGGCTGTTGGGGAAGCGCCGGCCTACGATCGCCAGCATCCCGAGAGCGAACGCCGTGTCGGTGGACATCGCCGCGCCCCACCCGCCGGGTGCGCCATGCGGGTTCATGGTCAGATAGATCGCGACCGGCAGCACCATCCCCCCGATGCCCGCCACGAACGGAAGCACCAGCCGGCGGCGGTCGCGCAGCTCGCCGAGGTCGAACTCGCGCCGGGCCTCGAGGCCGACCACGAAGAAGAAGAACGTCATCAGCCCGTCGTTGACCCAGTGGCGCAGGTCCTGAGTGATCCCGTCGCCGCCGATCCGCACCTGGAGCGTGGTCCCCCAGACGTGCTCGTAGGAAGAGCCGACGTTGGCCCACACGAGCGCGCCCAGCGCAGCGGCCAGCAGCATCGCGGCGCTCCCACTCTGGGTGCGCAGGAAGTCGCGCAGCGGCGCCTCGAGGTTGCGCGCCCAGGCCGTCCGGCCCGACAGCGCGCCCGTCGACGTACCCTCCTCAGCCGCCGGGGTGGAGTCGATCGGAATGTCGGCCGCGCTCACCGCTGTGCAGGTTAGAAGCCGATCGCTACCATGTGAGACAGACATTTTCCGAACACTGTGTGCGCCACGAGAAGGAGCAGACCATGCCAGCCACCGAGCCGCTCATCTTCGACGCCCTCCGCACCCCGCGCGGAAAGGGCAAGGTCAACGGGTCGCTCCACACCACCAAGCCGATCGACCTGATCGTCGGGCTCATGCACGAGATGCTGAGCCGCAACGCCGACCTGGATCCGAATCGGGTCGACGACGTGGTCCTCGGCTGCGTCTCTCCGATCGGTGACCAGGGCGGAGATATCGCCAAGGCCGCGGCGATCAAGGCCGGTCTGCCCGACACCGTCTCCGGCGTCCAGCTAAACCGCTTCTGCGCCTCCGGTCTCGAGGCCGTCAACATCGCCGCCCAGAAGGTCGCCTCCGGCTGGGAGGACCTCGTGTTCGCGGGCGGCGTCGAGTCGATGAGCCGGGTGCCGATGGGCTCTGACGGCGGCGCCTGGGCGATGGACCCGGAGACCAACTACGACACCTCGTTCATCCCGCAGGGGATCGGCGCCGACCTGATCGCCACGGTCGAGGACTTCAGCCGTGAGGACGTTGACGCCTATGCCGCGCGCTCCCAGGAGCTTGCCGCCACCGCGCAGTCCGAGGGCCGTTTCTCGAACTCGGTCGTCCCGGTGCTCGACATCAACGAGCATGTGGTCCTCGACCGCGACGAGTTCATCCGCCCCGGCACCACCGTGGAGACGCTCGGCGGGCTGAAGCCGTCGTTCGCCGCGATGGGAGAGATGGGCGGCTTCGACGCCGTGGCGCTGCAGAAGTACCACTGGATCGAGAAGATCAACCACGTCCACACGCCCGGCAACTCGTCGGGAATCGTCGACGGCGCCTCGCTGGTGGCGATCGGCAACGAGCAGACAGGGGCCGACCTCGGTCTGCGTGCGCGGGCCAAGATCCTGGCCACCGCCGTGTCGGGCTCTGACCCGACGATCATGCTCACCGGCCCCGCGCCGGCCAGCCGCAAGGCGCTGGCCAAGGCCGGGCTCACCGTCGACGACCTCGACCTCGTCGAGATCAACGAGGCATTCGCCGCGGTCGTGCTGCGCTTCGTCAAGGACATGGGCCTCGACCTCGAGAAGGTCAACGTCAACGGCGGCGCGATCGCCATGGGTCACCCGCTGGGCGCCACCGGGGCGATGATCCTCGGCACGCTGGTCGACGAGCTCGAGCGCCAGGACAAGCGCTACGGCCTCGCCACGCTGTGCGTCGGCGGAGGCATGGGCATCGCCACCGTGGTCGAGCGCGTCTAGCGCCCGCCGATCCGAACCTCTTCACAGAAACGAGAGACAGCATGAGTGAGAGCAGCACGATCCGCTGGGAGCGGGACGACGACGGCGTGGTCATCCTCACCCTCGACGACCCCAATCAGTCCGCCAACACGATGAACGCCGCTTACGCGGCCTCGATGCTCGCGACGGTCGACCGACTGGAGGCCGAGCGCGATCAGATCACCGGCGTGATCATCACCTCCGCCAAGAAGACGTTCTTCGCCGGCGGCGACCTCAACGACCTCAAGGCCGCCACGAAGGAGAACTCGGATCAGATCGCCCAGTTCGTCCGCGACGGAAAGGCCGTCCTGCGCCGTCTGGAGACGCTCGGCAAGCCGGTCGTGGCCGCGGTCAACGGGACCGCGCTCGGCGGTGGGCTCGAGATCTGCCTGGCCTGCCATCACCGTGTGGTGCTCGATGACCCCAAGCTGCAGCTCGGCTTTCCCGAGGTCCAGCTCGGGTTGCTGCCCGGCGCCGGCGGGGTGGTGCGCACCGTCCGGATGCTCGGCATCGCCAACGCGCTGCTGTCGGTGCTGATGCAGGGTCAGCGCCTGCGCCCCGGCAAGGCGCTCGAGATCGGGCTGATCGATCAGGTCGTCCCAACCCGCGAGGACCTGATCCCGGCGGCGAAGAAGTGGATCGCCGCCAATCCTGAGGCTCAGCAGCCCTGGGACGTCAAGGGTTACAAGATCCCCGGCGGCACTCCGTCCACGCCCTCGCTGGCCCAGAACCTGCCGGCCTTCCCGGCCAACCTGCGCAAGCAGCTCAAGGGCGCCAACTACCCTGCCCCGCACCACATCATGGCCGCGGCGGTCGAGGGCGCTCAGGTCGACTTCGACAGCGCGATCGAGATCGAGGGGCGCTACTTCGTCGACCTGGTCACCAGCCAGGTGGCCAAGAACATGATCCAGGCGTTCTTCTTCGACCTGCAGCGCGCCACCGGCGACCGCGGCCGGCCGTCGGAGATCGAGACGTTCGCTCCGAAGAAGATGGTCGTGCTCGGCGCCGGCATGATGGGCGCGGCGATCGCCTACGTGTGCGCCAAGGCCGGGATCGAGGTCGTGCTCAAGGACGTCGACCAGGCGGCCGCGGACCGTGGCAAGGGCTACTCCGAGAAGCTGCTGACCAAGGCGATCGAGCGCGGCCGGTCGACCCAGGAGAAGGCCGATCAGCTGCTGGCGCGGATCACTGCGACCACCGACCCGGCAGCCGCCGACGGTGCCGAGCTGGTGATCGAGGCCGTGTTCGAGGACCCCAAGGTCAAGGCCGAGGTGTTCGCGGAGATCGAGCCGCACCTGGCGCCCGACGCGTTGCTGGGCTCCAACACGTCGACGCTGCCGATCACGAGCCTCGCCGAGGGCGTGTCGCGGCCGGCCGACTTCATCGGGCTGCACTTCTTCAGCCCGGTGGACAAGATGCCACTGCTGGAGATCATCAAGGGCGAGCAGACCAGCGACGAGACGCTGTACCGGGCGCTCGACGTGGCCAAGCTGATCGGCAAGACGCCGATCGTGGTCAACGACAGCCGCGGCTTCTTCACCAGCCGGGTGATCGGGACGTTCATCAACGAGGGCATCGCGATGCTGCTCGAGGGTGTTCCCGCCCCGACGATCGAGCAGGCTTCCTCGCAGGCCGGCTATCCCGCCCCCGTGCTGCAGCTCTCCGACGAGCTCAACATGAAGCTGATGAAGAAGATCCGCGACGCGAGCAAGGCCGCGGTCGAGAGCGAGGGCGGCAGCTGGGCCGGACATCCAGCCGAGCAGGTCATCGAGAAGATGCTCGAGGCCAGCCGTCCGGGACGACTCGAGGGAGCTGGCTTCTACGAGTACGAGGACGGCAAGCGGACCCGTCTGTGGCGCGGTCTTCGTGAGGCGTTCCCACCGGTCGATGACCCGTCGGCGATCTCGCTCAAGGACCTCGAGGAGCGGATGCTCGTGATCGAGGCCGTCGAGACCGTCAAGTGCCTCGACGAGGGCGTGATCGAGACCGTGGCCGACGCAAACATCGGCTCGATCATGGGCATCGGCTTCCCCGCCTGGACCGGTGGCGTGCTCCAGTACATCAACGGTTACGAGGGTGGTCTGCCCGGGTTCGTCGCACGCGCGCGCGAGCTGTCCGAGCGCTACGGCGAGCGCTTCGAGCCGCCCGCGTCGCTGGTCGAGCGTGCCGACCGCGGCGAGATCTACTCCGATCAGGAGGCGCTGGTCAGCGCCTCCTGACACGTTGTGCGGCATGGTCGACGACGCGCTGCTGGGAGAGCAGCTCGAGTACTACCGCGCCCGGGCGGGCGAGTACGACGCCTGGTGGCTACGAGAGGGCCGCTTTGACCGCGGCCCCGAGGCCAACGCCGCGTGGTTCGCGGAGGTAGCGGAGCTCGAGGCCGTCCTCGAGCGCTTCGAGCCGCGCGGGCGGGTGCTCGAGCTCGCGTGCGGGACCGGCCTGTGGACGCGCCATCTGGTGCGCTTCGCCGACCGGGTGACCGCCGTCGACGGCTCCGCGGAGGTGCTGGCGATCAACCAGGGGCGCGTTGACGAGGGGCGGATTGGTGAGTCCCCGATCCGCGAGGCGGGGATCGGTGAGGCGCGGGTGCGCCACATCCAGGCCGACCTGTTCGAGTGGGCGCCCGAGCCGGGCGCCTACGACGTCTGCTTCTTCTCCTTCTGGCTCTCTCACGTGCCCGAGGATCGCTTCGACTCCTTCTGGGAGCGAGTCGCAAGCGCTCTGAAGCCGGGCGGGCGGGTCCTATTCTTTGACAGCGCCCGCACCGAGCGCTCGACCGCCGCCGACCACCGGCTTCCGGGGCAGGACGAGCAGACCATGACCCGGCGCCTCGACGACGGCCGCGAGTTCCAGATCGTCAAGCGCTTCTACGACCCCAACGCGCTCGAGCGCCGGTTGGCGACCCTCGGCTGGCAGGCGTCCGTCGCCGCCACCGGCGAGTTCTTCATCCACGGCATCGCCTCCCGCGCCTGACCGGCGATCGAGGAACCGCCCGCCCCGTCGCGCCACCGGGGCTCGAGGAACCACCCTCCCCGTCACGCGACCGGAACGTCAGGGAGATTGGTAGCGGATAGCGCAACCAATCTCCCTCACCCCGACGCCTGGCACTGACGCCCTCCGTTCAGCCGGCGGCGCCGCCGCTGTCGCGCACCGCGCGCCCGTAGATCGTGCCGACGTAGAGCTGGACCAGCGGCTCGACAATCGCCTGCTCGTCGGCTAGCGCCGGTTCGCGCCCGGTCATGGCGACCTGAAAGCTCCGCTCCGTACCCCAGATCAGCGATGCCGCCAGCGGTCCGCTGTCCGCGCCGGCCGGCGCCAGGCCGCCCGCACGATCGGCATCGATCCGGTCCGCCAATGCCGTGGTCACGTTGCCCAGCAGCTCGAACCAGATCCGCCGTAGCTCGGGCACCGCCGGCCACTCCTCCGCCACCGCAACGAGCAAAGAGCCGTGCTCCGCGCTGATCCGCATCCAGTTGGACAGGCCCTCGCGAAACGCGTCCTCGATCGACTGCCGACCCCGGTCAAACAGCGGCGCGATCCCCGCCGAGACCTCGGTGCTGATGCTCCGCAGCAGCTTCACCACCACGTCGTCCTTCGACGTGAAGTGCTCGTAGAAGCTCGTCCGCCCGACCCGCGCCGCCTCGAGGATCTGAGCGACGCTGAGCTCCGCCAGCGGCACGGTCTCGAGCAGCGCTGCGGTGGCCGACAGAACCGCGTCGTACGTCTTGGGCCGGCGGCCGCGCTTACGTGTGGCTCCCGGGGCGGGCACCGCTCTGAATCTACCGGCGCCGCACGCTGCGACCGCTACGGTGAGCCGTGACGGCCGCCGATACTCCATTGATGCGAAGTAATCGAATGCGGATTGTCATGACCGTCTGCGGCCTCGCCTCTGTGTGCGCGGGCTGCGGACAGGCGGGGCCGGGCGGCCGGGCGCCGCTCCGGGCGGCGCGAGGGTCCGCAGCGTCCAGCTCGGCCGCCTCCCATGCTGCGACCGGCGCATTTGCCGGCTATCTGTGGCGCGGTCGCGAAACGTCGGTGGCGGCATCATGGGTCGTTCCGGCGATCACGCCCCGTTCAGGCGTGGGGCGCGCCGGCAGCTGGATCGGCGCAGCGGGCCCATCAACGAGGGAGCCCAATCCGTTCATCCAGGTCGGTACAAACGAGGAGTCCCTGACAGCCCCCGGCGGCAGCTCACGGGTCTATTACGCATTCTGGAGCGACAATCGCCACGACTTCCATCCGGTGCGGCTCTTCGGTGTCAGACCCGGAGATGAGATCTCCGCCCGGCTGACGATGGGACGACGCCGCCCGCGGGTGTCGATCGTCGACACGACCTCGAGCGAGCATTCGAGCTTCTCCACCAGCGACCTGGCTGGCGATGCTTTTAACCAAGCTCAGTGGTTTCAGGAGGACATCACCGATGTTGACGCCCATAAGCCGTTCCCGTATCCAGATCTGTCGACGATGCGCTTCCGGGATCTCGCCGTGAACTCCACCCGGCCGCGGCCGGCCCGTCTGTATTCCTCCTGGATGTCCGTCAATGGTGAGGAGCTCGCGACCACCCCCGTGCGCGACGACTCGTTCAGCCTCCGACCCACGACGATCCGCCCTTCCGGAGTGCGCTATCTCCAGATCGCGGACGTGATGAACTCGGCTGCCTCGCGGTACGAGGTCGCCATCGGGAGATGGCTGCGTGGGATGCCGAGAACTCACATCGGCTCGGCGACGATCACGTATTCAGTAGCGGTCCGCCATGCCTTGGACGAGCTGGCGGACCAGCACTGGCCCGAGCCGACGCAGCCATTCGTCGACGCTCTCATCCGGGCCCATCGCGCCAGCTTGCGGGCCACTGGGTCCCCGGTGTCGGTGGCACTCGGCCACCGCCGAGCGTGGGTCGAGACCTGGCTGCGCCCGCTGCGCGACGCAAGCCGGATCGCGCAGCGGATCAGGCATGCCTTGGGTCTGCCCGACATCGAGCCAAACCACTGAACTGAGCTCCGGCCGCGTTCGCGATATAACGAGGCCGTGAGCGCCCCTGCGCAGACCGAGTTCCGCGTCGCCGACCTGGTGCGCGAGCACGCCGCGTCGCGCCCCGGTGACATGGCACTCGTATGCGATGACCGCAGCGAGACCTACGGGGAGCTCGACCGCCGCTCCAACCGCCTGGCTCAGCTCCTGGTGTCGCTCGGCGTCAGTGCCGGGGACCGCGTCGCCCACCTGGACCGCAACGACCCGCTGGCGCCCGAGCTGCTGTTTGCATGCGCGAAGATCGGTGCGGCTGTCGTGCCGCTCAACTGGCGCCTGGCGGCTCCGGAGCTGGTCAAGCTGCTGGGCGACGCGCGCGTGGAGGTCCTGTTCCACGGCCCCGGATTCGCCGAAGCCGTGGATGCGCTGCGAGCCGAGCTGCCCCAGCTGCGGGAGGTGATCCCCGCCGGTGACGAGCTCGAGCAGCGGCTGGCCGGCGTCGGAGACCAGGACCCGCGAGGCGACGGCGACGTGGACGCGGTCGTGCTCCAGCTCTACACCTCGGGCACCACCGGCCTGCCCAAGGGCGTGCAGATCACCAACGCCAACCTGTCGCTACTGGCCTCCGAGGTGGCCGAGCAGTGGTCGATCGACGCGTCCTCGGTGAACCTGGTGGCGATGCCCCTGTTCCACATCGGCGGGATGGGCTGGCTGCTCGTCGGGCTCGCCAACGGCGCCTCCAACGTCCTGATCCCCGAGATCGAGCCGCGCTCGCTGCTGGACACGATCGAGCGCCGGCGCGTCACCAACGCCTTCCTGGTGCCGACGGTGCTGCAGATGCTGGCCTCGGTGCCCGGCGCCGCGGAGCGTGACTGGACGGCGCTGCGCTCGATCGCCTACGGCGCCTCGTCGATCACCACCACTGTGCTCAAGCAGGCGCTCTCGACCTTCGGCTGCGACCTCTACCAGGTCTACGGCATGACCGAGACCACCGGGGCGATCGTACAGCTGGCGGCCGCCGACCACGATCCCGGCGGTCCGCGCGACCATCTGCTGCGCTCGGCCGGCAAGCCGTACCCGTGGATGGAGCTCGAGATCGTGGATCCGGCCACCGGGGAGACCCTGCCCGCCGGCGAGGTCGGCGAGGTGCGCGTCCGCGGGACCAGCGTGACCCCCGGCTACTTCGCCAATGAGTCAGAGACGGCCGCCGCGATCGACGCCAACGGCTGGCTGCGCACCGGCGACGGCGGCTACCTGGACGACGACGGCTACCTGTTCCTCACCGACCGGATCAAGGACATGATCGTCACCGGCGCCGAGAACGTTTACCCGGCCGAGGTCGAGGAGGTGCTTGCCCGGCATCCGGACGTCTCCGAGGTGGCCGTGTTCGGCACGGCCGACGAGCGCTGGGGGGAGATCGTCACCGCAGCGATCGTTCCCCGCCACGGTGCCGACACCCAGGCCGTCGAGCTGACCGCCTTCGCCCGCGAGCACCTCGCCGGCTACAAGCTCCCCCGAAGCGTGCACTTCGTCTCCGAGCTGCCGAAGACCGCCACCGGCAAGATCTCCAAGAAGGACCTGCGCGCGCAGTACGGCTAGGGCCTCCGGAACCGGGGTCCCGCCTCCGGGAAAGCGCACCGAGTGGGGGTTGGGTCCCGCCGCCCGGAAGCGCACCGAATGGGGGGTGCGGCAATCTGAGTGTGTATATGAACGCTCAGTTCACACACGTCCAGGCCGCGCCCGTGGACGGGGGGCCGCCGGGAGCTCAATCCCCGGTCGGCTGAACGCCGGCCGCCTCGACCATCAGGATCGCGGTCCGGCCCGGCGCCCGTGTCCGGTGCACAACGCCCCGGGGAACCGTGTACCCCTGGTGCGGCGCGAGAGTGACGGAATCGGCGTCCTGGATGTCGATCAGCAGCTCTCCCTCGAGCACCACGAAGAACTCGTCGGTGTCGTCGTGCTTGTGCCAGTGAAAGTCGCCCTCGATCACGCCGAGGCGCACCACCGAGTCGTTGACCGTGGTCAGCGTCTGGTTGAACCACGGCTCGTTGGCCGCGATCTCGGCCGGGATGTCGATCAGCGCCAGGCTGCCGTACTTGTCGTCCAGATGGATGTCGTATGAGCTCATGGAGCCAACTCCATCACACTCCCAGCGACCGGCCCACGATCTCCTTCATGATCTCGGTCGTGCCGCCGTAGATGCGGGTCACGCGGGCGTCCACGAACGCGCGCGCGATCGGGTACTCGAGCATGTAGCCGTAGCCGCCGTGCAGCTGGACACAGCGGTCGATGACGCGGCCCTGGAGCTCGGTGCACCACCACTTGGCCATCGCCGCGTCCTCGCGGGAGAGCTCGCCGCGGTTGAGCGCCAGCACCGCCTGATCGCAGAACGTCGTGGCCAGCTCGAGCTCGGTCGCCATCTCCGCCAGCGCGAAGCGCGAGTTCTGAAACGAGCCGATCGGCTGGCCGAAGGCCTGGCGCTCACGCACGTACTCGAGCGTCACCTGCAGCGCGCCTCGCGTCGCCCCGACCGCGGCGATGGCGATCGACAGCCGCTCCTGGGCGAGGTTGGCGGTCAGGTAGCGAAAGCCCTGCCCCTCGTCTCCGAGGCGGTTCTCGACCGGGACGCGAACGTCCTCGAAGAACAGCTCCGCAGTGTCCTGAGAGTGCTGGCCGACCTTCTCGAGGTTGCGCCCGCGCTCAAAGCCGTCCATCCCGCGCTCGAGGATCAGCAGCGAGATCCCGGCATGGCGCTGGCTCGGATCGGTCTTCACCGCCGTGATCACGAGGTCTGAGTTGACACCGTTGGTGATGAACGTCTTTGACCCGTTGACCACGTACTCCTCGCCCTCGCGGCGAGCGGTGGCGCGCATCCCGGCGAGGTCTGAGCCGATCCCGGACTCGGTCATCGCCACCGCGGTGATCAGCGAGCCATCCGCGATTCCCGGCAGCCAGCGCTCCTTCTGCTCCTCGTTGCAGAGGTCGAGGAAGTAGGGCAGGCAGATGTCGGTGTGCAGGGTGATCCCCAGCCCGCTGCCCCCGGTGCCGGCGAGACCGAGCTCCTCGCCGACGATCTGGTTGAAGCGGAAGTCGTCCACACCGGCGCCGCCGTAGCTTTCGGGCACCTGCATGGCGAGCATGCCCTTCTCGGCGGCCCGCGTGAACAGCGTTCGGGGAACGATCCCCTCGCGCTCCCACGCCGCGTGGTGCGGCGTTATCTCCTCGGCGACGAAGCGGCGCGCCGACTCCCGGTAGTCGATGTGCTCGGACTCGAACAGCGTACGTCGCATCAGCTCACGATCCTCCGGCCGCTCGTGGTTTGATCGGCGGCCATCATCGTGGCGCCATCCGCAGCGCTCCGTCGAGGCGGATCACCTCGCCGTTGAGCATCTCGTTCTCGACGATGTGCAACACCAGCGCCGCGTACTCCGCGGGCGTACCGAGCCGCGCGGGATGCGGCACCGCCGCCCCCAGCGATTCCCGGGCCTCCGCGGGAAGCGACCCCAGCAGTGGCGTGTCGAAGATGCCTGGCGCGACCGTCACGCAGCGGATCTGAGCGCCGGCCAGGTCGCGGGCGATCGGCAGCGTCATCCCGACGATGCCTCCCTTCGACGCCGAGTACGCGGCCTGCCCGATCTGCCCGTCGAAGGCGGCGATCGACGCGGTGTTGACGATCACACCCCGGCCCCCGTCGACCGGTTCGACCCGACCCATCGCGGCAGCGGCCAGGCGGATCACGTTGAAGGTCCCGATCAGGTTGATCTCGATCGTGGTCGCAAACAGATCCAGCGGCATCGGCTCGCCCTTGCGCACGACCCGCCCGGGAGGACCGATGCCGGCGCAGTTGACCGTGATCCGCAGCGGCCCCCGCGCGGCGGCCGTGTCGACGGCCGCGCCCACCGCCTCGGGGTCACGCACATCCGCGGCCGCGAACACAAAGCCGCCTGAGACCACCCGCTCCCGCGCGTCCGGCAGGTCGAGGATGACGACGTCGGCGCCGCGGTCGCGCAGCGCCTCGGCGGTCGCCCGGCCGAGCCCCGAGGCGCCGCCTGAGACCAGTGCGACAGCTCCGTCAACCTGCATCGCTTCCTCCCTGCTCACGCCGCGGTCCCACGAAGCCGAACAGATGGCCCGCCACCGTGCGGATCTGGATCTCCTCGGCCCCTTCGGTGATGCGGTAGCGGCGGTGATGGCGGTAGATGTGCTCGAACGGCAGGTGGCGGCTGTAGCCCATCCCGCCGTGTACCTGCATCGCGCGGTCCGCGGCCTCGCACGCCAGCCGGTTGGCGCGGAAGTTGCACACCGAGACGCGGTCGGCCACGTACTGGCCGGCGTCGAAGCGATCAGCGGTGTCGAGGAGGTAGTTGCGAACCAGCTCGCAGTCGGCGTGCAGCTCGACCAGCGGGAACTGGACCGCCTGGCGCTGAGCCAGGGGCTGGCCGAAGGTGACGCGCCCGCGCGCATAGCGAACCGACTGCTCGATGCAGTAGCGCGCGACGCCGGTGCCGCTGGCCGCCTGCCGGATCCGGTTCTCGTTGACGAACGCCCGCATCACGTCAAGCGCCCGCCCCTCCTCGCCGAAGATCGCTGTCGACGGTACCCGGACGCGATCGAGCGTGAAGTCCGCGTGGTCGGTCGGCATGTTGAAGGTCCACAGGAACTCGGGGGCGCCGAAGCCGGAAGCGTCGGTGGCCACGAGGAACGCGGTCAGTCCGTCCCCGGCCCCGTCCGGCCCAGAGGTGCGCGCGAACAGGAGCACGTGATCGGCCAGGTGCATGTTGGAGATCCAGCGCTTGGCGCCGGATATCAACCAGTCCTCCCCGTCGCGCTCGGCGCGGGTGGCCATCCACGTCGCGTCGCTTCCGTGCTCGGGCTCGGTCAGCCCGAAGGCCAGCTCGACCTCGCCGGTTATCGAGCCCTCGAGGAAGCGCGCCTGCTGCTCGGGTGTGCCGAACCGCTGCAGGAGGATGGGAAACACCAGGTTTCCGACCACCGACGCCTCGTTCTGGAGATCATTGTGCAGGCCCAGCCCCTTGGCGGCCAGGTGGTCGCGGATCGTGGCCATCTCGTAGTTCGTGCCGTCGCTGCCGCCCAGCGCGGTCGGCAGGGCGAACCGCAGCCACCCGGCGGCGTCGGCGCGGCGGCGCATCTCGCCCAGCAGCTGCGTCCACTCGCGGCGCGGGGTCCCGCCGGCGTCCCAGTCGGTGCGGGCGTGCTCGCGCCTGTGGTCCCAGTACTGCGGGTGCTCGTCCTGGAGCGGGCGGATCTCGAGTTCGATGAACGAGTCGAGCTGCTCCAGCACGGAGTCGATGCGCGCGGAGGGCATGCGGCACATCATCGAAGATCCGCGCGCCGCGTGTCGGCCGGTGGACACAGTGTTCGGAATGCCGGGACCTCGATAGCCTCGAAGGAGTGAGCCTCCCCGAGACGACCGACCGACGAAAGGGCGCCGCCGACCCGGCCGTGCCCTGCGGCGGCGAACGCACCTACGGCCGTGCCGAGGCGGCGATCCTGGCGGCGACCGAGGAGCTTCTGCGCGAGCGGCCGCTCAACGAGCTCAGCGTCGGCGACATCATCGAGCGGGCGGGCATCTCGCGGACCAGCTTCTACGTCTACTTCGCGTCCAAGACGGCCGTGATCGCGGAGTGCCTACGTCGGGTCATGGACCAGGTCACGGTCGCCGTCGAGCCGCTGCGCACAACCACCGGCGACGATCCCGAGGCGGCCGTGCGCGTCAGCGTCGAGCGCTGGGTGGCGCTGGCCACCGCCCACGGGGCGCTGCTGCGGGCGGTCAGCGAGGAGTGGCCCCACGACGAGGAGCTCCGGCGGCTGTGGTTCGACATGATGGCCACGGCGACCGACGTCACCGCCCGCGTGATCCGCCGTGCCCGGCGGCGCGGCGAAGCGCCCGCGGGTGCCGATCCGCAGGCGCTGGCCGCGTGCCTGATGTGGGCGTACGAGCGTGTACTGCACGTCGCCCTGGTCGGTGAGGCGCAGGGCCTGCCTGAGCCCGAGGCGATGATCGCGCCGCTGTCGCAGATGCTGCTGGGGGGCCTGTTCGGCCGCCCGCTCGCTACCGCACCATCTTCCCGCGCGCGCTGACGGCAGGCCAGTGGCCGCCGAATGCCGACGCGTTCACGTAGCCGGTGGACCCGGGGGAGCTGTCTCCGACGTAGCTGTACAGCGGGTGCCCGGCGTAGGTCACCTGGGTCTTGCCGCCGACCTTGATCGTGCCCAGCAGCGAGTGCTTGACGCCGGGCCCCGCCTGGGGGCGGCCGTGCGTGGACACCAGCGGCCACGTCTGCATGCATCCGCTGATCCCGGCGCAGCGGTCCTTGTTGTGTCCGTCGCGCGTGAACATGTACGCCGTGAATCCGTTGCCCGTCGTGAGGATCTTGCCGACGCTGGTGCTGCGCAGCAGGATCCGAGCCCCCCTGGCGGCGGCCGAGGACGCGGGGGCGCTGGCGGCGGCCGAACCGACCACCGAGAAGACGAGCGCGAGTGCCGCAAGCGCGGCCGTGGTGGAGGCCGCGGCGGCGGCGAGCTGGATCCGACGGGACATGTTTTCTACCTCCTGGTTGCCTGTATGGGGAGCGAGGGCGCCGGCCGGCGGCTCGATCGTCATCGCTCATCCCTCAGAGACGGCGCTGCGCCGCATTCCTTCCCCCACCACGGTCGGCGTAGGATTGGCGGCAGCCGTGCCGCGCCTCGATCCAACGTCGCTCGGGCAGCATCTCGACGCGCTCTACCGGTCCGCGTGGGCACTGTGCGGGTCGCGTGAGGACGCCGAAGACCTGGTGCAGGAGACCTTCGCCAAAGTCCTCGCACGACCGCGAACGGTCAAGATCGGTGGCGAGCGCGCGTATCTGATGAGCGCGCTGCGCAACACCTTCTACTCGCGGCTGCGCACCGCCTCGCGGCGTCCCCGAGTCACCGACACGCTCGATGACACGACCGTGGCCGAGTCCCGCACCAACTCGCAGCCCGAACGCGCTTTGGAGGTGTCGGAGATCTTCTCGGCGATCGCCGAGCTGCCCGAGGACTTCCGGCTGGCTATCGTCGCCGTCGACGTACTCGGGCTCTCCTATGGCGAGGCTGCCGAGGCGCTGGACGCCCGCGAGGCGACGATCACCACGCGGCTGTACCGGGCGCGGCAGCGGATCGCGCGCCAGCTCGGCGACCATCCGTCCCCGAGCCGGGAAGGAAGCGGCCCCGACCGGAGTCTCACGAGGTGAGCGATCAAATGGACGACGAACCGAAGTTCCCCGAGGCCGAGCTGGCACGTCTGGCCGACGGTTCGCTGCCTGCATCGCGTGAGGCCGAGCTCCGCGCCCAGATCGGGCGATCCCCGGAGCTGGGACGCGCCTTCGCCGAGCAGGAGCGCACGGTCGCGATGCTCCGCGCCGTCGATGTCACCGCGCCGGACTCGCTGCGGACCAAGCTCGATGCCCTGACCGCACCCACACCAACCGCCGCACCGTCGCACGGCAGACCGCGGCTGCGCCTACCCCGCCTCGCATGGGCCGCGGCGGGCGGTCTGTCGGCCGCCGTGGCCGCGGCGGTCGTGCTGGCGATCGCGCTCGGCGGTTCCACCAGCGGGCCAAGCCTCACCCAGGCCGCCCAGGTGGCGGTCGCCCCCGCAACCGCCCCGTCGCCCGCCGAGGATGTGAGCAACGACACCCAGCTCAACCTGTCGGTGGCCGGGATCCCGTTCCCGTACTGGGGCAGGACGATCGGCTGGCGCACCGCCGGCGCGCGGACAGACCTGCTGGACGGCCGCCAGGTGGCGACGGTGTTCTATCGCGGACCCGCCGGCACCCGCGTCGGCTACGCGATCGTCCCCGGCGCGGCGCTGCCGGTCAACGGCGGCAGCTGGATAACCCGCGACGGCGTCCGCTTCACGCTGCTCACCGCGGGCGGGGCTCGCCTCGTGACCTGGTTGCGCTCCGGGCACACGTGCGTGATCGCCGGCCGGGGCGTGGCCGATCGCACCCTGCTCGCGCTGGCCACCGACGACGTGGCCAACCCGGTGGCCGACGCCGGCTGGCAGGTTGCCGGCTCGCGCGTCCCCAGCTGAGCCGCCGGCTCGCGCGTCCCCAGCTGAGCCGCCGGCTCGCGCGTCCCCAGCCGAGTCGCCGGCCGCCGATCTGATCGTTCGCCCTGGGCAGACCTGATCACCCGGCGGCGACCGCCTGACCGCAGCGGCGCAGGTCATACCCACCGAACAAAGCGATCCGATCGGTGAAGCCGCTGGAGGCGAGCACCTCGCCGAGCGCGGCCACGCCTGGATGCTGGGACCAGCGCGAGTCGATCCAGATCTCAACCACGTGGATCTCGAGCGCGAGGAACCCCAGGCCGAACGCTCGGGCCGCACCCTCGGTGGTCACGGCGGCCCCGCGCAGGGTGGCCGCGATCCGCGCGGCGTCGATGTGACCGGCGGCGATCGGGCCCGCAGGCTTGGCCGTCACCCCCGCGCGCAACCGCGCGCGATCGAAGGCCTGCTGGCTGGCGGCGGCTGGGTCCCGCTGCGCCACCGAGACGCCGCCAGAGAGGATCGCCTCGAGTGACCGGCTCCTGAGCTCGGATTGGACCGCGAGTCCAACCTGCCACGACGCCAGGTGCCATCGCGCGACCGGGATTGGCGGCGCCGGGAGCTCGGACTCGATCCCGTGGACGACCGCGGCGTGAAGCCGCCCACGTCCCAACGCCCGGAGTGCGGCGCTGGTGTGAGCCGAGATCGCGAGCAGGCTCCGCGCACCGAGCCCGTCGAGCATCCGCTCCGCGATGCCGAGGGCCGGATCACAACCGGCAAGCACCAGGCCCGAACGGTTCGCCGCCGAGAACAACCGCACGTCCCCGCCCTCGACGACCCCGTCGGGCGTTGCCCAGCCGGCGCCCGCCACACCGTGATCAGCCAGCTCGGCCGCCACCAGCCGATCCGCGACCCGTCCGACCCGGACCGGCGCCCCATCGCGCAGCTCATCTCCCACCGCGGCGACCACCGTCGCGCGGGCGTCGGCGAACAGCGCCTCGGCCGTGGTCCCCAACGCACGGGCCAGCCCCAGCGCCGCATCCACGGCGGGGACGTTGCGACCCGCCTCGACCGCGGCCACGAGCTGCCGGCTCACGCTCGCCCGCGCTGCCAGCTCTGTCTGGGTGAGCCCACACTCGATTCGGCGCTCGCGCAACGATGAAGCTCGCATCACAGCCAGGATCCTAGTAGGGTGCTCGGATCATGGCAAAGCGAGCCTCACCCCGGGTCCCCCTCGCCCTGACCGTCGCAGCCGTCGCCATTTCGGCTTTCGCCGCCGGCTGTGGAAGCAGCAGCAGCTCGAGCAGCGCCTCCGCTGGGGCGGCGACGTCTTCCTCGTCCTCATCGACTACGAGCACCAGCACGAGCGCAGCGGCCGGGGGTCCAGAGCCGACCGTGTTTGCCGCGGCGTCGCTGACCAAGGTCTTTCCGCAGATCGACCCCGGCGCCAAGTACACGTTCGGTGGATCCGGAGCGCTCGAGACCCAGATCGAGCAGGGAGCGCCGGCAGACGTGTTCGCCGCAGCCAGTCCGAAGCAACCCGCGGAGCTGTACGCCAAGGGATCGGTCGACAAGCCGGTCGAGTTCGCCACGAACACGCTCGTGCTGATCGTCCCGAAGAGCAACCCTGCGCACATCACCTCGGTGACCGACATCACCAAGCCCGGAGTGAAGCTGGTGATCTGCAACGCCACGGTCCCCTGCGGCGACTATGCGCGTACGGCGTTCGCGAACCTTGGCATCACGACTTCGGCGATGAAGAACGTGGTCAGCCAGACGACGGACGTGACGCAGACGGTGGCCGAGGTCGCGCTCGGCCAGGCGGATGCCGGCTTCGTCTACATCACCGACGCGGATGCGGCCAAGGGCAAGGTGTCCGTCGTACGACTTCCGGCCAGTGCCAAGCCCCAGGCCGAGGACTTCATCGCCGTCGTCAAATCCGGCCCCAACCAGGCGGCGGCCAAGGCGTTCGTGCAGAAGGTCCTCTCGGCGCAGAGTCAGGCGAAGCTTCGCGCCGCCGGCTTCGGCAAGCCGTGACCCCGGCCGCTCGCGGCGGCGCACCGCACGCCGAGCGGACCACGGTGATGGCCGCGCTGGCGCGGGGATCGGTGGCCACGGGCGCCGCTGGTGCGGTAGTGATCGTGATGGCATTTCTGATGCTGCCGATCGTCGCGCTCTTCACCTACCAGCCGCTTCACTCGCTGCTGCACGGATTCGGAGCGAAGGTCGCCACCGACGCGATTCTGGTGTCGTTGAAGACCAGCGCGATCGCGTTCGCCGTGGTGCTCACGCTGGGGACGCCGTTCGCCTACATCCTCGCCCGGCGCCGATTCCCCGGCCGCACGGTGGTCATTACGCTGGTCGAGGTCCCGTTGGTGATGCCCCCGGCCGTAGCGGGCCTCGGGCTGCTGGTCGCGTTCGGTCGGTTCGGCCTGCTCGGGCACACCCTTACCGCGCTGGGCATCGACCTCGCGTTCTCGCAGGCAGCGGTTGTCATCGCGATCATCTTCGTCGCGAGCCCTTTCTATCTTCGCGGGGCGATCGCGGCCTTCGAAGCCGTGGACTCGACGCTGCTCGACGTCGCCGGCACCCTCGGCGCCGGTCCGCTGCGGCGGATGCTGCGCGTCGCGGTACCGCTCGCCAGCGCAGGGCTGGGCGCCGCGGCCGCGGTGGCCTTCGCTCGCGGCATCGGCGAGTTTGGCGCCACGATCCTGTTCGCGGGCAGCTTCCAGGGGACCACCCAGACGCTTCCGTTGGCGGTGTACGCGCTGTTCGACGCGAATCTCGATCAGGCGATCGCGATCGGCGTACTGCTCATAATCATCAGCGCGGCGATCCTGCTGTGTTCGAAGCTGCTGCTGCGCTCATGGACCATCTCGACATCGATATCGCGCTTCCCCGGCGCGCCTTCGACCTTCGCGCCTCACTGACGCTGGGCGCCGAGACGATCGCGATCGTCGGCCGCTCGGGCGCAGGTAAGACGTCGTTGCTGCGTACCGTTGCCGGCCTCGACCGTCCCCGCGCCGGTCACATCGCGCTCGGAGCCGAGCCCTGGTTCGACGCCGAAAGGAAGATCCACCTCAGCCCGGAGCTTCGCCACACCGGGTACCTGCCGCAGGACTACGGGCTGTTCCCACACCTGACGGTGGCCGCGAACGTGCGCTTCGCCGGGCGACGCGAGCGCCCCGACCTGCTCGAGCGCCTCGGCGTCGCTCACCTTGCCTCGGCGCGCCCCGGTCAGCTGTCCGGTGGGGAGCGCCAGCGCGTGGCCCTGGCTCGGGCCCTGGCTCGCGACCCGCGCGTCCTGCTGCTCGACGAGCCGTTCGCGGCGCTTGATGCCATGACCCGGCAACAGGTTCGAGACGAACTCGATCGCCTGCTCACCGATCTGCGGCTGCCCACCCTGCTGGTCACCCACGCGTTCGCCGACGCCACGGCGCTGGCGCAGCGCGTGGGGGTCATCGACGCCGGCCAGCTCGTACAGCTCGCGGCCCCGGAGGAACTCCTGCGCCGGCCGGCGAACGCGCTCGTCGCCGCGCTCACCGGAGCCAATGTGTGCGAAGCAACCGCGACACCGTCGAGCGCCGGCTCGACGATCCACCTGGCCGGCGGCGGCGAGCTGACCAGCACGACCCGTGCCGACGGGCCGGTGCAGATCGCAATCCAACCCTGGGAGCTCGAGCTGGACGATGCCGCGACGAGCCCGCTCACCGATGTCGTGGTCAGCATACGTCGCGACCGCGGCGGCCTTCTGGTCCGTCTCTCACGCTTCAGGCTCGAGGTGAGACTCGATGACCAGTACAGATTCGACCTCCTCGAGGGGCAGCAGGTCGGCCTGAAGGTCGCGCCGGCAGATGTCCGTGTCCTGGGCGCGACCAAGAGCTCGGCGCCTACCGATCTCGCGTCGGCCGGCGCTTGACGACTTTGCGATGCTCAATCCATGAGCTATCAAGCCGCCCCCTGCACCCACCTCAACACCATCACCGTTACCGAGCTGCCCGCCGCCGTCGACGGGTGCGAGGACTGCCTGCGCGAGGGTGGGGTGTGGCTGCACCTGCGCATCTGCCTGGAATGCGGGCACGTCGGATGCTGTGACGATTCGCCCGGTCAGCACGCCAGCGCCCACGCCGCCTCGACCACCCATCCGCTGATTCGCTCGCTGGAGCCCGGCGAGAACTGGAGCTGGTGCTTCGCCGACGAGCTGGCCATGGTGATCCCCTCGGTCACCGGAACGACGCGCATTCCCCCCTCGCCGATGCTGTCGTGAGCGCCTGAGCCGGTGGAGCAGAGAAGACCGGGGATCCTCGCCGTCGACGACGAGCCCGCCGTGCTGGCGGCCGTCGCCCGCGACCTGCGCCGTGGGTTCGGTCAGGAGTACCGGATCCTGCGAGCCGGCTCGGGTCAGGAGGCGATCGAGCTTCTCGCCGAGATGCGGCGGCGCGGCGACCCGCTGGCGATGCTGATCGCCGACCAGCGCATGCCCGGCATGGAGGGCACCGAGCTGCTGCTGGAGGCGCGCAAGCTGTTCCCGGACGCCAAGCGCGTGCTGCTGACCGCCTACGCCGACACCGAGGCGGCGATCGCCGCGATCAACGAGGTCGCGCTGGACTACTACCTGCTCAAGCCGTGGGACCCTCCGGAACAGCAGCTGTTCCCAGTCGTCGCCGACCTGCTCGGGACGTGGGAGGCAGGTGCCGCGCTCGAGGCCGGGGGGTTGCGCATCGTCGGCCATCGCTTCTCCAAGGACACCCACGACCTGCGCGACTTCATGGCGCGCAACGGCATCCCAGGCCGCTGGCTGGACGTCGAGCGCGACGGTGAGGCGCGCGAGCTCCTGGCAGTGGCCGGGGTCCCCGAGGGCAGACTGCCGGTGGCCCTGCTCGAGGACGGCTCGGTGCTGGAGCGCCCTTCGGTGATGGAGCTGGCCGAGCGACTCGGCGTGGTCGGACGGCCCACCACCGACCACTACGACCTGGTGATCGTCGGCGGGGGTCCGGCCGGATTGGCCGCAGCCGTGTACGGCGCGTCGGAGGGCCTGCGCACCGTGATGGTGGAGCGCGAGGCGCCCGGAGGTCAGGCCGGGCAGTCGAGCCGGATCGAGAACTACCTCGGCTTCCCCACCGGGCTGTCGGGCTCAGACCTCGCGCGCCGTGCCACCGACCAGGCCCGGCGCCTGGGCGCCGAGCTGCTGTCCGTGTCCGATGCGGTGGCATTGAAGGTCGAGGGAGCGGGCCGGACCGTCGAGCTCACGAGCGGGGTGGAGCTGAGCGCCAACTCGGTGCTCGTGGCCTCCGGGGTCTCATATCGCCGCATGCCGGCGGCCGGGTTCGATGACTTCACGGGCGCCGGCGTCTACTACGGTGCCGCGCTCACCGAGGCGCGGTCGTGCGCGCAGCAGCACGTGGTCGTGATCGGTGCTGCCAACTCCGCCGGGCAGGCCGCCGTCTACTTCAGCGGCTACGCCAACCGCGTCACGATGCTGGTCCGCGGCGACTCGCTGGCCAAGTCGATGTCGCACTACCTGATCGAGCAGATCGCCGAGCACGACAACGTCGAGGTGCTGACCAGGACCCAGGCGATCCAGGCCGCCGGGGAAAACGGCCGGCTCAGCCGGCTGCGCCTGCGCGGCCCCGATGGCGAGCGTGAGATCGACGTCGACGCGTGCTTCGTGTTCATCGGGGCCGCCCCGCGGACCGATTGGCTCGACGGCGTCGTCGCCCGCGACGAGCGCGGCTTCATCCTCGCCGGGCTCGACGTCCGCGATCACGGGTGGCCGCTGGCGCGCGAGCCGTACACGCTCGAGACCAGCGTCCCCGGCGTGTTCGTCGCCGGTGACGTGCGGGCGCGGTCGATCAAGCGCGTCGCCAGTGCCGTCGGCGAGGGCTCGATGTCCGTGTCGCTGATCCACCAGTACCTGGCCGACACGTGAGCCACCCGACGCTCGAGGAGCTGGCGCAGATGGGACTGTTCGCCGACCTCGCCGAGCCGCAGCTGCTCGAATGGCAGCAGGCCGCCGTTCTCTCGAGCGCCCGGGCCGGGGAGACGATCGCGACTGAGGGGCAGACGTTCACCGGGCTGATCCTCCTGCTTGAGGGGACCGCCGAGGGCCTGATCGCCAACCAGCGGGGCACCGAGGAGCCGGCCGGTGACCACGTCGCGCCCACCTGGGTGGGGGCTATTCCCACGCTGCTCGAGTCCCCGAGCGCGATCACGCTGCGCGCCCGGACCGATCTGCGGATGGCCATCGTTGAGCCCGAGCGGTTCATCGAGCTGACGATCGCCCAGCGTCCGGTGTTCCGCCGCGTGATGAGCATGGTGAGGCCGGTGATGCGGCGGATCACGGCGCGCGCTCAGAACCACGAGCGCCTGGAGTCGCTGGGCACGATGGCAGCCGGCCTCGCGCATGAGCTCAACAACCCCGCGGCGGCCG
Organism: uncultured Solirubrobacterales bacterium; assembly: GCA_963799995.1. GTDB lineage: Bacteria > Actinomycetota > Thermoleophilia > Solirubrobacterales > Solirubrobacteraceae > Palsa-465. The sequence continues at coordinate 377,677 of CAWCZI010000009.1, forward strand.
CGAAACGCGCCTCGGCCGAGCTGTCGGACGCGCTCGAGGTTCTGGGCTCGACGATCGGCGTGTTCGTCGAGTCGGGGGTCGAGCGTGCCGAGGCCGAGCAGCTGGTGGGCTTCCAGCGCCGGGCGCTGGCGGCAAGCTCCGAGCGCCCGCCGGGGTCCGCGCTCGACGCCGCCGACGCCGAGGACGAGCTGGCCGGGGTCCTGGAGGAGGTCGGGGTCCGCAACGGCTACCTGATCGCTGAGCCGCTCGCCTCCGCCGGGGTCGACCGCGCCTTCGTCGAGCAGGTGGCCGCCGCCGCGGGGCCGGTCACCGACGCGACCCTGCAGTGGATCGCCGCCTCGCTCTCGGCCCGGCAGCTCGCCGCCGACCTGGCTGCGTCCACCGACCGTATGAGCACCCTGGTCAAGGCGATCAAGACGTACGCGTACATGGACCGCGGAGAGCTCGTGGAGATCGATGTCCGCGAGGGCCTCGACACCACGCTCACGATCCTCGGCCACAAGCTCAAGCACACGAAGATCCAGATCACACGTGACTACGACCCGGATCTCCCCCGGCTCACGGTTCATGGTGCGGAGCTCAACCAGGTGTGGACCAACCTGCTCGACAACGCGATCGACGCGCTCGGCGACAGCGGCACGATCACGATCACCACCCGCTTGGACGGCGGCTGCGCGGAGGTGGACATCGCCGACGACGGCCCCGGCGTGCCCAAGGAGATCCGCGACCACGTGTTCGATCCCTTCTTCACCACGAAGGACGTGGGGCACGGGACCGGGCTGGGCCTCGACACGGCGCGGCGGATCCTCGTCGAACGCCACGGCGGCAGCCTGACGCTCGAGTCCCGCCCGGGCCGCACCCTGTTCCGAGCGCGGCTGCCGCTGGACATCACGGGGCGCTGAGGTGGCGGCGCCGGTCCCGGAGTCAACCAAGCGCCTGGCCCTGATCACGGCGATCCTCGCGTCGACGATCGCCGCCGTCGACTCCTCGGCCGTCAACGTCGCCCTGCCCGCCATCGGACGCGACCTGGGCGGCGGCTTCGCGGCGCAGCAGTGGGTGTCAAACGCCTACCTGTTGACACTGAGCTCGCTGATCCTGTTGGCCGGCTCGCTCACCGACCGCCTCGGCGAGCGCCGCGTGTTCGTCGCCGGCGTGGCCGGGTTCGGGATCGGCTCCGCGCTGTGCGCGGCCGCCCCCACGATCGGCGTGCTGATCGTCGCCCGGGCGCTGCAGGGGATCTCGGGCGCGCTGCTGACCCCGGCGGCGCTGGCGATCATCGTCTCGGTCTTTCCCCTGCAGGAGCGCGGGGCCGCGATCGGGCGCTGGACGGCGTGGGGTGGGATCGGAATCCTCGCCGGGCCGCTGCTCGGCGGGCAGATCGTCGACTCGGCGTCGTGGCGTTGGATCTTTCTGATCAACGTGCCGCTGGTGCTGGCCGCGCTGGCGCTGGCGAAGGTGGCCGTCCCCGGACGCTCCCAGCAGCGAACCGGTGACGCCCGCATCGACTGGGGCGGCGCGGCGCTCGCCGCCTCCGGGCTGGCCGGCATCTCGTTCGGGCTGATCGAACAGCCGGTCCTCGGCTGGTCGGACCCGGGAGTGTGGGGCGCGCTGACCGCCGGACTGGCCCTGTTCACGGGCTTCATCGTCTACGAAGGCCGCGTGTCCGCGCCGATGCTGCCGCTGAAGCTGTTCTCGCGCCGGAACTTCTCCGTCGCCAACGCGCAGACGTTCGCCATCTACGGCGGCATCGGGCTGCTCGGCTTCTTCGTCACGATCTACCTGCAACAGGTCGCCGGCTACAGCGCGCTGAAGTCCGGCGTCACGGGCCTCGTGCCCACGGGCGTGATGTTCGTGCTGTCAGCGCGGATGGGTCGCCTCGCGGACCGCTATGGGGCGCGGCCGTTTTTGACGGTGGGGCCGCTGCTGGTGGCGTGCGGGTTCGCGCTGATGCAGCGCTACGGGACCTCCGTGTCGTTGTTCGGTGATGTGCTGCCGGCGCTGCTGGTTTTCTCGCTCGGGCTGTCGATGACGGTCGCCCCCCTCACCGCCACGGTGCTGGCGGACGCCAGCGAAGCCGACGCCGGGATCGCCTCGGCGGTCAACAACGCGATCGCGCGCACCGCCGGACTGATGGCGGTGGCGGCCGTGGGCGCCGTGGTGTCCGCCCACTACGGCGCGCTGCTCACCGAGCGCCTTGGCAACCGGCTGCCGACCTCGAGCCAGGCCGCGGTGAGCGAGGCCAAACGGCATACCTTCGGCACGATCGACGCGCGCGCGATTCCTCCGGCCGACCGGCAGTTCGCGCGCCAAGCGTCGGCCGGCGCGTCCGAATCCGCCTTCCATCTCGCGGTCGGGATCGGGGGCGGGCTGCTCGTGGTGGCCGGCTTCGCCGGGCTGGGCCTGCGCACCCAGCGCAAGACCGTGGTCGCCGCCGGCGACTGCGCGGGCGGGCAGCTCGCGGGGGTGCCGCTCGCCGCGGGGGAGTGCGAACCGGTGGCCGCGGGGGCACTCGCCGCCGACTGATCTAGAGCCCGAAGCGGCCGCGCACGGCCTCGGGGACCAGGTCCCGGAACTCGTCGTGGTCCTCGATGTAGTGGCGCACGAACGGGCAGTACGGCAGTACCTCGAGACCGCGGACGCGGGCGTCCTCGAGCGCGTACTCCACCAGCTGCGAGCCCAGCCCGCCGCCCTCCTGCGCAGGGTCGATCTCGGCGTGGTTCAGCGCGATCCGACCGTCATTGAGCTTATAGGTGAGAAAGCCGGCGGGGGCGCCGTCGGCCTCGATCACATAGCGCTCTGCGTCGCGGTCGTCGGCGATCGAGATCTGCGGGCTCATGGCGCCGTCGATGCTAGCCCGCAGCCTGCGCCGCCAATCCCGCGTCGAGCACCTCGATCAGGCGGTCATAGCTCTCATCGAGCGACAGCGGAAGCCCGAACCCTCCCTCGCGCTCCAACGAGACGAACCCGTGCAGCGCCGCCCGGATGCCGCGTACGGCGTGGATCGCGTCGTCGCCCCGCAACCGGTAGCCGCCCAGCACCGCCAGCAGGACATCGATCAGCTCGCGGCCGGCAGCGGCCAGGTCACCCGGCTGATCGGGGGCGCGCTGCATCGCGGCATAGGTCCCCGGATGCGCCCGGGCGTAGTCCCGGTACGTGCTCGCCACCGCGGTCAGCGCATCGTGCCCGGCCCTGCCCGCGGCGGCAGCCTGGACGACCCCGGCGAGCTCCCGCGCCCCCCGGGCCCCCAGCCGGGCGCGCAGATCCGCCAAACCGTCGACATGGGCGTAGAGCGACGGGGGGCGGATGCCCAGCCGCGCGGCCAGCCCGGCCAGGGTGACGCCATCCAGTCCGGCCTGATCGGCCAGCTCGGCCGCGGCGCTCACCACCGCCTCGGAGTCCAGGCCGGCGCGGGGCATCAGCTCCCCGCCTCGGCGATCGCCCGGTCCATCGCGGCCCCCGGCGCGCGCACCGCCCGGCCGTGCCCCACCACCAGCACGCTCGGATCGAGCGCCCGCAGCGCCCGCGCCGATTCGAGATCGCGGTCCTTGTCGAAGGTCGCCATCGCGGCCAGCGGGAACCGCAGGTGGAAGTGGTTGGAGACGGCCACGCCCCCGATCGTCGTGAACACGTCGCCGGCGATCAGCGAGCGGTCGCGCGTGTCCACGAAGGCCACGTGGCCGGGCGAGTGGCCCGGACTGGCCACGACCTCGAGGCTCCCCACGCGGTCCCCGGGCGCCAGGATCACGTCGGGCTTGGTTGCGAGCTTGGGCCAGCTGCCGGTGAGCTTGCCCTCGACCACCTTCTCGCCGGCGTGGATGCGAGCGTCGAGGTCGCTCATCAGGACCGGGACGTCGGTGCCGAGACTGGCCCGCAGCTCGTCGACCGAGCCGACGTGGTCCCCGTGGCCGTGGGTGAGGGCGATCCGCCGGATCGGCGCCCCCGCACGCCGAGCCGCCGCGATCAGGGCTGCGCCGCTACGCGGCACGCAGGTGTCGACGAGCGTGAACCCGTCGTCCTCGCGGACTAGGTAGGCGTTGACGAACCGCAGCTTGTTCAGCTGGATCAGGTAGTCGGTGACCGGGGTGCTTTTCATCGTGTCCTCCTACGGTTGCCTAACGTCACTAGGTTATAACCTATCTACCTTAGGTTTGTCAAGCGGGCAATATGCTGGGATCGTGCTCGACGGATTCTGGGCAGGGGGCGCCTGATGACGCGCGCGGCGTGGCGGCCGCTCGCTGTCGTGGCCGCGTGCGCCGGCCTGCTGAGCGCATGCGGCGGCAGCTCGTCCACCCCGCAGACGACTTTGCACTCCTTCCTGACAGGGTGGGAGCGGCGTGACTTCCCGGCGATGAAGAAGCTGGTGGCCAACCCGCCGGCCGACTTCGCGACCGTCAATGCCGACACCCTGGGGGCCCTCGGCGTGACCAGGCCCCAGTTCGTCGCCGGCCGCGTCACCAGCTCCGGGTCACACGCCTCTGCCCGGGTCACCGAGGAGCTCGCGCTACCGGGAGTCGCCACCTGGGCCCCGGCCACGACCGTCCGGATGGTCAAGCGGGGAGACCAGTGGCTGGTGGACTGGTCGCCGGCCACGATCAACCCCGCGTTGCGCGCCGGCTACCGCCTGACCGCGGTCCGCCAATGGCCGGCGCGGGCGCAGATCCTCGGCGCCGGTGGGGCGCCCCTCACGGTGGCGCGCCCGATCGTCTCGGTCGGCATCGTCGGCAGCCGGATCAAGGACCGCGCGGCCGTCAGCCGCGACCTGGAGGCGGCGGGGGCCACCCGCGCCGAAGTGACCCAGGCGCTCGCCCAGGCCAAGGCACACCCCATCTTCTTCGACCCGGTGTTCGAGGTCTCCCAGGCGCATTTCGAGCAGCTCAAGCACCAGGTCGGTCCGGACAACGTCTACGCGGTTCCGGGCACCTCATTTGAGCTGATGCGGTCGCGCAGCGCGATCACCGATCAGCTCGCTGCCCACGTGGTCGGCAACGTGGGCGCGATTACCGCCGAGCAGCTGCATGCGCTCGGCTCGCCCTACGACGCGTCGAGCTCGGTGGGGCAGACCGGCCTCGAGCAGGCCTTCGAGCGGAGGCTGGCGGGCTCGCCGCAGACGCGGATCGAGCTGCTGGACTCCGGCGGCGGCCTGGTGAGGACGCTGGCCGGCTTCGGCGGACACCCCGGAAAGCCGGTCATCAGCAGCATCGACCCGACGGTCCAGCGGGTCGCCGAGTCGGCTCTTGACAGCGTCCACCACGCCGCCGCGATGGTGGCCATGCGCGCCTCCACCGGCCAGATCCTTGCCGTCGTCAGCAACCCGGTCAGCTACGCCTACGATCAGGCGCTCGAGGGGCGTTACCCGCCCGGCTCGACCTTCAAGGTGCTGACCAGTACGGCGCTGATCCAGGCCGGGCTCTCGCCGAGCTCCCCCGCCACGTGCCCGCCCAGCCTCACCATCGACGGTCAGGTGTTCCACAACGCCGAGGGCGACCGCCCCGTCCAGACGCTCGACCAGGCGTTCGCGGAGTCCTGTAACACCGCCTTCATCGGGCTCGCCACGGCCCACCTCAGCGCCTCCGAGGTCACCGCCGCGGCCGGGCTCTACGGCCTGAACGGGACGGCCGAGCCCGGTCTCCCGGCGTTCATGGCCAGCGTGCCCGCACCAACCAGCCGCAACGAGCTGGCCGCCACCGCGATCGGCCAGGCGGGCGTCATCTTCTCCCCGCTGGGCATGGCAACCGTCGCCGCCGCGATCGACAGCGGCTCGGCCCGGCTCGCGCGGCTGGTCAACGGCGCTCCCGATGACAGCCGCCCCAGCCACCCCGTCCCCGCCGCGGTTCTGACCGGCCTGCGCCAGATGATGGCCGATGTCGTGAGCACCGGAACCGCCGCGGGTACCGGCCTGCCGAGCGCCACCCACGCCAAGACCGGCACCGCCCAGTACGGCACCGGAGGCACACTCCGAACCGATGCCTGGCTGATGGGCTACGACGGCGACATCGCGTTCGCGGTCGTCGTCCAGGACAGCGGCGGCATCAACGGCGGCCCGCTCGACGGGCCCGTGATCGCGAAGTTCCTGACCGCGCTCGGCAGCTCGGCCTGAGCCACGCTCGCTCTGGACGGGGGGCTGCCAGGAGGGCCGCACCGGAATCAGGAGTCTGAAAAGTGCTCGCTATCCGGTCACTATTCAGATCGAAACCACCGGGTTGCGCGTTCCAAGGCTCAGCACCACCGCTCCTCCCCGTCCTCTCGTTTACCCACAGGCGCCAGCCCCAGCGCCTGAGCCACGCCGGCGGAGGCACGGTGCTCGGGATGGATGTGCGCCACGAACGAGGCCGCGCCGCGGTGACGCAGCCACTCGACCATCCCCCTCGCTGCCTCCTTCGCATAGCCGCGACCCTGGAACTCGACGCCGATGACCCAGGCGAGCTCAGCCTCGAGCCCATCCACAGACAGCGTGCCCTGCACCGCCCCCACCGCCAACCGAGAGGCCCGCTCCCGGATCACCCAGTTCAGCCACCCTCGCTCGCGTGCCGCGGCACCCGACAGATGCTCGTAACGCGCCGCCAGCTCCCCAGCGGTCAACGGACCGCCACCGGTGAACTCGTGCAGACGCACGTCGCCCAGCACCCCCGCCATCTCCTCAGCGTGATCCGCGCGCAGCGGCTCGAGCGTCAGCCGTGCCGTCTCGATGCCGCCCCGAGCGTCAGAGCGAAGCAAGAAACGCCACGATCTCGCGCGCCGTCGCCTCCGGCTGCTCCATCGCGGGCAGGTGCGCGGCCCCCTCGATCGCCGCCGAACGAGACCGCGGCAACTCCGCGCCCAGCCGGGCCGCGATCCGCTGGAAATCTTCCCGGTCCAGCGAGCCCACCAGCACCAGTGTGGGCGTGTGGATCTTCGGCAGCGAGACCGCCGGGATGTCGACCTCCTGGTCGGGGCTGCCGACCTGCAGCTCCAAGCCCCGGAGGGACATCTCGCGCACCGTATCCCGTACCGCGGCGTCCGCTCCGCCGACCCAGAAGCTGACGTTCAGATCGGCGGCGCCGGCGAGGTCCCCGTCCTCCACCAGCGCCGCCTCGGCATCCCAGTAGTCCCGCAGCTCGGCCCCGAACTCCCAGTCCGCGAGCGGAGCGTCGATCAGCACCAGACCGCAGACCAGCTCCGGCACCCGGGCCGTGACCGACAGCGCCACCAGGCCGCCGAACGACGCCCCGACCAGCACCGCGGGCTCATCGAGCACCCCCTCGAGGTCGTCGAGGTATGAGAACGGCCCCTCGGGCAGCGGAGTCTCTCCGAAGCCGCGCAGCTCATGGCGGAGCACCGTGTGTCCGGCCGGGAGCAGCGACTCGAGCGGATCCCACATCCGGTTGTCACAGATGCCGGCATGGACCAGGACGATCGGCGGCCGAGCCACCAGCGCAGGCTACCGCCACAGACCCAGGCGCGACATAGACACGGCACTGGCGCGACACCCATCAAAACGGCGGCTGCGCGCTCAGCCGAGGCGTGTGCGCCTACGCTCTCGGGGACCCGTGGAGCTCACCACCGACACCGAAGTCCTCGAGCGACTTGCGCCGCCTGCCGGTCTGGACGTGCTCGACGTCGGCTGCGGTCCGGGCGCGCTCGTCCGCGAGCTCACGGCCCGGGGTGCGCGTGTCACCGGGCTCGAGATCTCCGAGCGGCAGCTCGCGGCCGCCCGGCGCGAGGACCCCAACGGCCGCTACCTCGTCGGGCGCGCCGAGGACCTCCCGGTCGCCGACAGTTCCGTCGACCTCGTCGTGTTCATGCGTGCGCTGCACCACGTTCCGATCGAAGCGATGGCGCCGGCTCTGGCACAAGCGCGGCGGGTGCTCCGCCCGGGCGGTCTGGTCTACGTTGCCGAGCCGCTGCCCGAGGGCAGCTTCTTCGCGCTCACGAGCCTCGTCGAGGACGAGCTCGCCGTCCGCCGTGCGGCCCAGGACGCTCTGGGCCGCGCCGGGGAGGCCGGGCTCGAGCGTCTGAGCACGACCGATTACCTAGTGGAAGGCCGGCTGTGCGGCGTCGACGCCTTGCGGCGGCGACTGACCGCCGTGGACCCCGATCGCGCGCCCCTGTTCGAGGCGCGCCGTGACCAGATCGCCGCCGCCTTCGAACGTCTCGGCGAGCCCGGAGACCAGCCCGGCGAGCGCGTCTTTCATCAGCCGATGCGAGCCGACCTCCTGCGCCGCCGGGACCGCTAGCCCGCCGGAACCGCTAGCCCGCCGCGACCGCTAGCCCGCCGGGGCCGTGTCGGCAGCGGGAGCCGTGTCGGCAGCGGGAGCCGTGTCGGCCGCGGGAGCCGTGTCGGCCGCGCGGCTGCGCAGGACCTTGCGGTCGATCTTGCCGACCGCGGTCAGCGGCACCGCGTCGACCAGGTGCACCTCCCGCGGGTACTTGTAGCCGCCGATGTGCTCACGTCCCCACCGGACCAGCTCGTCCGCGTCCACCTCGGCGCCGGGGCGCAGCGCCACGTAGGCCACGACCTCCTCACCGGAGCGGGGATCCGGCCTGCCGACCACCCCGGCCATCTGCACCGCCGGGTGCTCGACCAGCGCGTCTTCGATGTCGCGCGGGTAGACGTTGAAGCCGCCGCGGATGATCAGGTCCTTCTTGCGGTCGACGATGAACAGATATCCATCCGCGTCCTGGTAGCCGACGTCGCCGGTATGGAGCATCCCACCCGCGAGCGCCTCCTCGGTGGCCTCCGGCGAGCGCCAGTACCCCTGCATGACGCCGGGGGAGCGGCAGCAGATCTCCCCGACCTCGCCCGCCGGCAGCGCGTTGCCCGAGTCGTCGAGGATCATCACCTCAGCGCCCGGGACGGGCAGCCCGACCGAGCCGGCGCGCTCGCGACCCTGCGGGTTGCTCGAGATCAGGGCGGCCGTCTCGGTCAGGCCGTAGCCCTGGCGGACGGACACGCCGGGCACGCGCCGGCGGAACTCGGCCTCCACCTCGGGGGCGAGCGGCGCGCCCCCCGAGGTCACATAGCGCAGCGTCGAGAGGTCGTAGTCCTCGAGCGGCTGGGAGAGCAGCAGCTGGAGCATCGTCGGGACGACGGCGCTCATCTGCAGCTGGTGCTCCGGGATGAGCGAAAGGAAGGTCTCCGGATCAAACCACCGCAACAGCACGGCCACACCCCGCTCGGACGAATGCATCCCGGTGATCGTCACCAGCAGGCCGTAGGCGTGGGAGAGCGGGAGCGTCCCGAGCCCTCTGTTCACGCCCGGGATGTGCGCGGCCTCGTAGGCAGCGTGCCCCGAGAAGTGCAGATTTGCGTGCGAGAGCATCACGCCCTTGGACCGCCCCGTGGTCCCGCCCGTGTAGAGGAGCGCTGCCAGGTCGTCGTCGGCGCGCGGCACGAGCGCACCCGGCTCCGCGTCCTCGAGCGACTCGAGCGCGACCACGTCGTCCCCAAGTCCAGCCGCGGTGCAGATGACGTGGCGCACACACTGAAGCCCGGCGACGGCCTCCCGGACCTTGTCGAGGAACTCCGGCGTCGTCACGACCGCGCACGCCTCCGCGTCTGAGACGACGTGGCGGAGGTCCTCCGCGGACAGCAGGAACATGGCGGGTGTGACCACCGCACCGGCGCGCCACGCCGCGTTGTAGAGGATCCCCACCTCGGGGCAGTTGGCCATCATCACCACCACGCGGTCGCCGGGCGCCACCCCCAGCTCCGCGAGGCCGGCAGCGACCCGACACGCCCGCTCGAACAGCTCCCCCGAACCGTGCCAGCGCCCCTCGAAGAGCAGCGCCGGGTAGTCGCCGCGGCGCTCGAACGACAGCTCCGCGAGGCGGCCGAGGTGATGCTCGCCGACGGCGCTCAAGACGCGGACCGGCGACGGACGATGAACCGCAGTCCGTGCTTGGGGCCCAGTGTCGGGGTGGTGGCGATCTGCGGATCCGCGGCCGACTCGGGATCAAATCGCCAGCGACTCAGCAGCACCGCAGCCAGCGCCCGCAGCTCGTACTCGCCGAAGCGCTTGCCGATGCACATGCGCGACCCCCCGCCGAACGGGATGTAGGCGCCACGCGGCCGGGCCGCCTCGTTCTCGGGCAGGAAGCGGTCGGGGTCGAAGCGGAACGGGTCCGGATACAGGCTCTCGAGGTGGTGGGTTGCCCAGGAGGAGTAGTGCACGCCGACCTCCGCGGGCACCTCGACGCCGCCGAGCGTCACCTGGCGCGTGCTCTGCCGGGGACCGACCCAGGCGGGCGGGTAGCACCGCAGCGTCTCGCTCAGGGTCCGCTCGAGGACCGGCAGCGCGCTCCCGTTGAGGTCGGCGGCGTTGACAAGCCGATCGGCGAGCACGTCGTCGAGCTCGGCCTCCAGCGCCCCGCGCGGACCGGAGTTCCGACCGAGCTCGTGCAGCATGAACGTGAACGTCGCCGTGGTCGTGTCGTGGCCGGCGAACAGCAGCGTCACCGCCTGGTCGCGAATCGCGCCCGACTCCAGGGGAGCGCCGGCTCCGTCGGTGGCGCCCAGCAGCAGGCCGAGCACCCCACGCCCCGGATCGCCGCGGCGACGCCGCTCGTCGATCTCCTCCTGCACGAGCGCGTCGACCGTTCGCCGCGCGGCATGGGCCCTCGCATACGGCGTGAACGGGCCGCGCAGCAGCTGCTGGAGTACCGGCCGGCCATGGATCGAGAGCGACTCCTCGAACGCCTGCGCGAGGCTGCGCTCGCGGTCGTCGGTGGCCGCGAGGCCGATCAGCGCCCGCAGCGCGATCCGCATCGCGAGCTGCCGTGACCAGCGATAGACGTCGAGCGTCTGACCGTCGCGCAGCGCGTCGGACGCGCGCACCGCCTCGACGATCATCGTCTCCGCGACCGCGGCCACCGACTCGCGATGGAAAGCCGGCAGCAGCAGCATCCGGAAGTCACGGTGGTAGGCGCCGTCGATGTTGAGCAGGCCGTCGCCGAGCAGCCACCACAGGTCCGCGAAGCGACCCTCGCGCCACTGGAAGGCATCGAACTCGCTGACCAGCATCTGGTGGTTGACCTCAGCCCCGATCGCCCATACGACGGGGTCGTGCAGGATCCGAATCGTGAACACGGGCCCGTAGCGGCGCTCGTGCGCGAGCAGCATGCCCAGCGGATCGGCGACCGCGTCGCGGGTGTTGGCCCAACTGGCCCTGATGCTCCCGGCCGGCCACCGCGCCCCCCGGCGCCGGACCCGCACCTCCCGCCGCATGTCGTCGGCCAGCCGCGGGAACAGCCGCTGCTCCATCGGCGCGGGCCGCGGGGCGCGGACCGCGCGGCCGGGGGTCAGAACGGGGGCGTCGGGCATCTGAATCGGCTCAGGTCTCGACCGGCTCGAGTAGCCGGTGCGGGCTGCGCAAGGCTACCGAGACCGCATCGCCGCGCCGCCCGGCGCTACGGCGCCGCGGCTCCATCAGGATGTCCTCAGGCCCGGGGGTCACGTCGCAGACCGGACAGTGGCTGTGCTCGTCCAGCAGCGTGCCGCAGGCGGTGTGCCGGAACACCCGGCTGTTGGGGGCGCCGTGGCGGCTGCCCCAGCTCAGCAGCGCGCTCACCACCGGCCACAGTTCGCGGCCGGCCTCGGTCAGCTCGTAGAGGTGGCGCCCGCCGTGGCCCGGGTCCGGCCGGCGGTCGAGGATCCCGTCCTGCACGAGTCCGCCGAGACGATCGGACAGCACCGCCTTGGGAACATCGAGATGTGCCTGAAAATCGCTGAACCGACGTACGCCGAAGAAGGCGTCGCGGATGATCAGCAGCGTCCAGCGCTCGCCGACCATCTCCAGGGCGCGCGCCATCGCGCAGTCCTGTCCCTGGTAGTTCTTGCCGAGCACGCCCTGATTGTAGCGGGGGCGGTTCGCTGATTGAACCATCACTCCGCGGTCTCGCGCACTACATCGACGGCCGCTTTGTCGTCGCGCAGGCCGAGGAATCGGGGATGGCGCAACCGCCCGGCGGTGGTCCACTCCGTGAACCCGATCTGGGCCACCAGCTCCGGCTGCACCCAGGTCACCCCGCGCTCGCGGATCTCGGCGGCATCGGCGAACGGCGACGTAGAGCGCCGGCTCGCCCGCAGGCGCCCCCCGAGGTCGCGAAGCATCAAATGGTCGAAGCCGGTTCCCACCTTGCCCGCGTAGCGCAGCTGGCCGTGATCGAAGTAGCCCAGCAGCAGTGCGCCAAATTCGGTGCGTGAGCCGCGTGGCTCGGTGAACCCGCCGATCACGAGCTCCTGTCCCTGCTCACACTTGAACTTCAGCCAGTCGCGCGACCGAGTCGCGCTGTAGCGGCTGTCGGCCCGTTTGGCGATCACGCCCTCCCAGCCCTTGCGGCAGGCCTCCTCAAACAGCTTCTCGCCGTCGCGGTTGCGGTGTGGTGTCAACCGCACCGGGCCGGAGAAGGTGAGCGCCTTGCGCAACAGCCGCTTGCGGGCGCGCAGGGGCAGCGCGCGCACGTCGTAGCCGCCCAGCCACAACAGGTCGAACACGTAGAAGAACACCGCCACGGGTCGCTGCCCCCGCTCGGCCAGACGGGCAAAGCTGGTCTTGGCGCCGTCGAAGGCCACGACTTCGCCGTCGACGGCGAACCGCTCGCACGGCTCATCTCCGAGCGCCTGCGCCACCTCCGGGTAGCGGGCGTTCATCGACAGATCGTTGCGCGACAACAGGCGCACCCGGCCGCCGTCGCGGATCGCCAGACAGCGGATGCCGTCGAGCTTTCGCTCGAAGATCCACGCCGGATCGCTGAAGCGCTCCTTGCTGAGGACGGCTTTCATCACCGATGCGCGCGCCGGCGCCGGCGCCGGCTCTGCGAGCGCGCGATCGCCCTGATCCAATCCGTCCAGAGCGTCACTCGACACGCCCCACAACGTACCCGCCGGCGGCCACATGCGCACGTCTTGCGCGATCATCGCTTCGGTGTTCGACGACCCCCTGACCGACACGATCGCGTCATTCCTGATCGGCATCGGTCTCGAGGTGGTGGTGGCCGAGCTCCCCGGCGACACCTTCCTGCCCGGCATCCGGCTGTGCGAGGGACGGGTGGAGGTCGACCCGGGCCGGCTTCGGTTCCCCGGGGACCTCCTGCACGAGGCCGGTCACCTGGCCGTGCTCCCCCCTGATCAGCGACGCACCTTCGGTGACGAGGACGACGGTCCCGAAGCCGTCAGCACCGACGACGGCGACGACGACAACGCCGAGGCCCCCGTCCCGGGGCCCAACATGGGCCAACTCGAGATCGGAGCGATCGCCTGGTCCTACGCCGCCGCGCTCCGTCTCCGGCTCGATCCGGCCGTCGTGTTCCACGACGGCGGCTATCGGGGTCGCGCCCGCGGCCTGCTGCAGAACTTCAGCCTCGGCGTGTACATCGGCGTCGCGGACCTGCAGGAGGCGGGCTTGACGGCGATGCCACGAGACGCCGAACGCCTGGGGATGGCGCCGTACCCGCAAATGAGCAGATGGTTGCGGACTTGACAGAGGATTCCTCGGTTTGTAACGATTAATGCTCGCATGGCCGGCGCGACGAGACTCGAGGCCCGCGAGCGGACCCCGCCGGGGCCGCCCGCCCGCCGCCGCCTACTGGACGCGGCGCTCGAGCGCTTTGCCGCGGATGGGCCCGTAGGAGTCACCCTCGACGACGTGCGTCTGCAAGCCGGCGTGAGCGTCGGGGCGCTCTATCACCACTTCGCCGACAAGGAGGCGCTGGTCGATGCGCTGTTCCTGGACCTGACCGAGGGGTTTCAGGCGGGCTTCCTGGCCGAGCTGCGCTCCCGGCCGCGGGCCGAGGACGGGGTCAAGGGCGGGGTGCGCTTCTATCTGAAGTGGGTGGGCGCCCATCGGGCCGGCGCGCGCATCCTGCTCGGGCACCGGCCGGATACGACGGAGCTCGAGGAGCGCAACCGTCGCTTCTTCGTGGACGTGATGGCGTGGTGGGGCACCCATGCCCATTACGGCTCGCTGCGCCCGCTGCCATTCGACCTGATCCACGCGCTCTGGCTCGGGGCGGCGCAGGAATACACCCGACACTGGCTTGCCGGGCACGCCCGGCGGGCACCGGCCAGCGTGGCCGACGTGCTCGCCGAAGCGGCCTGGCGCAACCTGAAGGAGAGCAGATGACGTTCTACGACGACCTGGTCAAGCACGGACGCGAGCACACAGAGCGCCTTGTGCGCGTCGAGCGAGGCGAGGACCGAGCGGTGGTCACGCTCGACGATCCCGACAAGCTCAACGTCCTCAGCGCGGCACTCGTCCAGCAGCTGCGCGACGCCCTGCACGAGCTGGTCTCAGACCGCCACATCCGGTCGGTCGTGCTGACCGGCGCCGACCCGGGGTTCTGCACCGGAGGCGACCTGCGGATGATGGCGGACACCCCGGCGACGCTCCAGGCGCCCGAGGGGGCGACCGACATCTGGCGCTGGATCCGCCGTGAGTTCGGCGGCGTGGCGCGCCTGATCGCCCGGAGCGACACCGCGTTCATCGCCGCCGTCAACGGGCCGGCAGCGGGGGTCGGCCTGGCGTGGGCATTGACGTGCGACCTCGTGATCGCCTCCGAGCGGGCTCAGATCGTTCCCGCGTTCGGGCGCCTCGGGCTGCTTCCCGAGGTCGGGACCTCGTGGGCGTTGACGCGCCGGCTCGGCTACCAGGGCGCATTCGCCTACTACGCCGGCGGGCGGCACCTCGATGCCCGTCGCGCCCAGGAGCTGGGGCTGGTCCAGGAGGTCGTGGCGCACGAGGAGCTGCTCGACGCGGCCGATCAGTGGTGCTCACGGATCGCCGCGATGCCAGCGCTCGAGATGACCAAGCCGCTGCTACGGGCCGCGGCGGACGCCTCCTGGGACACTTCGCTGACGATGGAGGAATTGCCGAGCCAATGTGCTTCACGACGGGCCCTCCAGGATTCGGTCCGGAGGCTGCTGAACGCGCGCTGATCGCATAGGTTTGCCGCATGGAGCTCGAGCGCGACGCCCTCGAGGTGATCGTGCCCGGCGGCTCATTGTCCGGCTGGACCACCGGCGCGGGGGAGCCGCTGGTGCTCCTGCACGGCGGCCCGGGCCTCAGCTCCCTCTACCTGGACCAGCTGGCCCTTGACCTGGCGAGGACCAACCGCGTCGTCCTGTTCCAGCAGCGGGGCGTGTCACCCTCCACGACCGAAGGGCCGTTCACCGTCGCGCAGGCGATCGACGACGTGCTCTCGGTCCTCGACGCCCTCGACTGGAGCCGACCGACCGTGGTCGGGCACTCGTGGGGCGGTCACCTCGCCTTGCGACTCGCCGCGGCGGTGCCCGAGCGCCTTGAGGGCGTGCTCGCCGTCGAGCCACTGGGGATCGTGGGCGACGGCGGGATGGCGGCGTTCGAAGCGGAGATGGTGGCCCGCACTCCAGCCCACGACCGTCAGCGGGCGAACGAGCTCGATGACCGCGCGATGGCCGGCCGGGGCACTCCCGCGGAGGCGTTGGAGTCGCTGAGACTCTTCTGGCCGGCCTACTTCGCCGATCCGGAGAACCCCCCACCGATGCCGGAGATGGAGCTGTCGGTTGATGCGTACTCGGGCATCATCGGCGATGCCTCCGCCGGCACCGACCGCGTCGTCGCGGCACTGTCCGCCGGCCGCGTCCCCTATGGCGTTGTCGCGGGCGGGGCGAGCCCGATCCCCTGGGGCCAGGCCGCCCGAGCGAGCGCCGAGATCTCGCCGCGCGCCTTCCTCACCATCGTGCCCGGGGCCGGGCACTTCCCGTGGGTCGAGGCCCCCGGCTGCGTGCAGGCGGCGCTCGAGCGTCTGCGCCGGCAAGCCGCTTGACCACCGCGCCCGTGTACATTGGCGCCGTGTCGCGCCCGCTCCGAACTCCCGTCCCGTACCTGGCAATGGTGGTGGCGATCTTGGTCAGCGCCTGCGGTTCGAGCTCCAGCACGAGCTCGGGCGCGTCGAACGCCGCCTCGTCCTCCGCGTCGCCGGCGGCCTCGGCCAACCCCTGTGCCAAGTCGTCGCTCTCGTTGCACACTCCCGGCGTGCTCACCGTGGCCACCGACTCGCCGGCCTACCCCCCGTATTTCGAGAACAACAAGCCGGCCAACGGCAAGGGGTTCGAGAGCGCGGTGGCGTATGCCGTCGCCGGCAAGCTCGGCTTTGACCGCAGCCAGGTCAAGTGGACCGTCGAGCCCTTCGACTCCTCCTACGCGCCCGGGCCCAAGTCGTTCGACTTCGACATCAATGAGATCTCCATCACGCCGGCACGCGCTCGGCAGGTCGACTTCTCGACCCCCTACTACGTCAACCCGCAGGGGATCATCGTCGGCTCATCCTCGCCCTACGCTCACGCCACCAGCCTGGCGGCGCTGAAGGGGGCCAAGATCGGCGTGCAGATCGGCACCACCAGCCTCGACGCGGTCGACTCAGAGATCAAGCCGTCCAACCAGCCGCAGGTCTTCAACACCTCCAACGACGTCGTGGCGTCGTTCAAGATCCATCGCGTCGACGCGATCGTGGTCGACCTCGCCACCGCCTTTGATCTGACCTCCACCGAGCTCCCGCACACGACGATCGCCGGGCAGTTCAGCGCCCCCGGCGGTGACAACTGGGGCCTGCTTCTGAACAAGGGCTCGAAGCTGACCCGATGCGTGGACCAGGCCGTCGCGTCACTGCGCTCCGACGGCACGATCGCCGCGCTCAGCAAGCGCTGGATCGCCTCGGCGGCCAGCGTTCCCGAGCTCCACTGACCCAGTGCGACACGCCAGGCGTGCGTAGCTCAGCCCCGGCAGCGTGAGCTCGATGCCCACCGTGACCACGCGGGAGGACCGTGTGCGGGCGCGCCGTCGGCGCCGGCGGCGCTCGGCGACCATCTCCTCGGTCTCGACGATCGTCGTCCTCGGTGCCCTGACCGCGATCGTCGTCACGAGCTCAGGCTGGCACAAGGTGCGCGAGTCGTTTCTCTCGTGGTCGGTCTTCCGGGACTCGTTCGGTCAGGTGCTCGACGGCTTCTGGCTCGACGTGCGCATGTTCCTGGTGGTCGAGGTGGTGGTGCTCGTACTCGGCTTGCTGATCGCGCTCTGCCGCACCGTCCAGATCCCGGCCCTGTTCCCGCTGCGACTGCTGGCGATCGTCTGGGTCGACGTCCTCCGGGGAGTGCCGACGATCCTCGTCGTCTACCTGGTCGGGCTCGGCGTTCCCACCCTCGCGCTGAGCGGCGTGCCGAACGGAGCCGTCTTCCTGGGCGGAGCGGCGCTGGCCATGTGCTATTCGGCCTACGTCTCGGAGGTGTTCCGGGCCGGGATCGTTTCGATTCACCCCAGCCAGACCGGCGCCGCACTCGCCCTCGGCCTCACCCCGCGCCAGGCACTGCGCCACGTCGTGCTCCCCCAGGCCGTGCGTCGCGTGCTGCCGCCGCTGCTCAACGACTTCATCGCGCTGCAGAAGGATGTCGCGCTGGTCTCGATCCTCGGCCCCCAGGAGGCATTCCGGGTCGCACAGATATTCGCGGCCTCGCAGTTCAACTACACCCCACTGCTGGCCGCTGCGGCCCTGTACCTGTGCGTCACCATCCCGCTGACCCGGGTCGTCGATCGCTTGCAGTCGCGCAGCATGCGCGACCGCGGCGCGGCCCTGGCCCTCGGTCCGCGATGAGCGCAGTCCTCGAGCTCCGCGGAGTCACCAAGTCCTACGGGGAGCAGCAGGTCCTGCGGGGCATCGACCTGGAGGTCGGCGAGCACCAGGCGGTGGCGCTGATCGGTGCGTCTGGATCGGGCAAGTCGACGCTGCTGCGCTGCATCGATCTGCTGGAGGAGATCGACGACGGCGACATCCTGCTCGACGGCGAGCCGATCACCACCCCCGGCACCGACCCGGTCCCCGTCAGGCGGCGGCTGGGACTCGTCTTTCAGGCCTACAACCTGTTCCCGCACCGCAGCGTGATCGAGAACGTGATCCTCGGCGCGGTCCACGCCCAGGGCATGCCGGCGGCGCAGGCCCGTGCCGCCGGCATCGAGATGCTCGAGCGCTTCGGACTCGGTGCTCGCAGCCACGATTACCCCGACCGCCTCTCGGGCGGTCAGCAGCAGCGGGTGGCGATCGCCCGCGCGTTGATGACAAACCCCCGCGCGCTGCTGCTCGACGAGGTCACCAGCGCGCTCGACCCGGAGCTGGTCGGCGAAGTGCTCGGCGTGATCCGCCGGCTCAAGACAGAGGGGATGACGATGGTGATCGCCACTCACGAGATGAGCTTCGCCCGCGAGGTCGCCGATCAGGTCTGCTACCTGCAGGACGGCCGCATCATCGAACGTGGACCGCCAGAGCGCATCTTCACCCAGCCGTCCAGCCCCGAGACCCAGCGGTTCCTCGCGCGGCTGCTGTCCGCCGGAGCGTGACACCCCGTGGGCAGACGCGTAGGCTGCGTCAATGATGAAGGGGATTCGAGTGGACGGGAGCCAGGTCGCGTGGAGGCTCTCGGTCCAGGGGTCGAGCGCCCGAGTGGCCGCTACCGCCGGGGTCCTGCTGATGCTGTGGCTGGCGTGGGTCGTGCAGGTCAACGGACCCGCGGGCCCACCCGTCACCCATGGTCCCGTGTCATCTGTCCCCGGCGGCTCTGGACTCCGATCGCTACCGCCGGCTTTGCAGGCGGTAGCATCTTCGGCCGTCGGCGCCTCAACGTCTCGGTATGCGCTCTCACCTGGCCCACACGGCGCTTGGCGAGCGGCGGGCGGCGGGATTTCCGCGACGTTCAGTCCCGGGGGTCCCACTTTGGTGACGTCCCGGCGCACAGCGACCCTGCGTGTCATCGCTGTCGGCGTCGGCGGGCGCCTCTCGCGTCTGCCGATTGGCCGACCGGTCGTGCTCGGCAATCGCGTGATCTACCGGCGTGGCGGCGTGAGCGAGTGGTATCGAAACGGTCCGCTGGGGCTCGAGCAGGGCTTCACGCTGGCTCGGCAGCCGAGCGCCGGGCGAGGCTGGCTGACGGTATCCGAGCGGTTCGCAGGACTGACCGTTGCGAGGGGGCCGGGCTCCACGTTGCTGCTGACCGACCGTCGAGGTGGGCCGGTGCTGCGCTACGGCGACCTCAGTGCCTCCGACGCGGCGGGTCGGACGCTGCCGGCGCGCCTGGTGGTGCACGGGCGCACCGTGCTGCTGCGCGTCGACACGACGGGGGCGCGCTTCCCGGTCACTGTCGATCCGATGTTCGAGCTCGCCCAGCTGACCCCGAGCGGTGAGAGCGGCAACGGGGTCTACGGCGGCGCCGTCGCGATCTCGAGGGACGGCCGCACTGCGCTGATCGGCGCCGGCAACGACAACGGCGGCATCGGCGCTGTCTGGGTGTTCACGCGCACGAACACGGTCTGGACGCAGCTTGGTCCGAAGCTCACCCCGAACGACGAGTCTGGATCAGGTTGGTTCGGGACCAGTGTCGCGCTGTCGAGCAACGGCACCACTGCCCTCATCGGCGCCGGGGAGGACAATGGCGGGGCCGGTGCGGCGTGGGTGTTCACCCGCTCGGGATCCACCTGGACCCAGCAGGGCGCCAAGCTGACGCCGAGCGATGAGACAGGCATCGGCCGGTTCGGCAGCAGCGTCGCGCTGTCGGACAACGGTGCCACGGCGATGATCGGCGCATGGTCCGACAACAGCGGCGCGGGCGCTGCTTGGCCGTTCACCCGCTCAGGATCGACATGGTCCCAGCAGGGCCCCAAGCTAGTGCCGAACAATGAGGCAGCCGGGTGGGAAGGCACCATGGCCAGCGACTTCGGTTCGAGCACCGCCCTGTCCAGCGACGGGAATACTGCGCTGATCGGTGGTCCTGGGGACGCAAGCGGCTACGGCGCCGCGTGGCTCTATACGCGTGCGGGCGGGACCTGGACCCAGGGCGGCAAGCTTGCCCCTGACAGCGAGCTCGGCGATCCGAAATCGCCGGACCCACCGGCTGCTTTCGCGGGCGACAGCGTGGCGCTCTCGGGCGACGGCCGTACCGCGCTGATTGGCGGACCACAGAACGCGTCCAGCGCGAGCGGGTCCCGCGGCGCCGCGTGGGCGTTCACGCAGGCGAACGGGTGGGCCCAGGATGGCCCGGCCATTACCCCGGACGTGCCGGAGGCCGCGTTCGGGACGGCGATGGCGCTCTCCACCGACGGCATGACCGCGGCTATCAGTGGCCCCGATATCGGCAAGCGGCGCGGGGAGGTTTGGCTGTTCGCGAACTCCGGGGGGGAATGGGGCGAGACGGCAACGCAGCTGTCACCATCGCAGACGGGCACCGAGTTCGGAAGTTCCGTCGCCCTCTCCGGCGACAGCAACACACTCGTCATCGGCGCGCCGGGGGCGAACTCGAACGCTGGGACGGCGTGGCTGTACGCCAACTCCGATCTGTCGGTGACCGTGCCCGCGTCCGGTTCCTCCAGCAATGACACGAGGCCGACCTTCAGCGGAACGGCCGGCGGCTCCGGGCCACCGACCTCGGTCACCGTCGACGTCTACTCCGGCGCTCAGGCGTCCAGTCATCCGCGGCAGATCCTCGCGGCCTCCGTGGGCTCCACCGGCTCGTTCTCGGTCCCGGCCAGCGCGGCGCTCCGGGACGGCGTCTACACGGTCCAGGCCCACGGGACCGAATCCTCGGGCTACGTCGAGTTCAGCCCTCCGGTCAGCTTTACCGTTGACACGATTCCGCCGGTGCCGACGCTGACCGTGCCGGCGAACGGCGGCTGGACCAGGACCACGACGCCCTCGTTCAGCGGGACCGCCGGCAGCGCCCCCGGGGATGCAAAGCAGGTGACGGTGACGGTGTACACGGGGTCAAGCGCCTCCGGCAGTCCATTCGAGACGCTCACCGCCACGCGGCTGAGCACGAACGGTTACGCCGTCCGCGCCAGCCCGGCGCTGTCGGACGGCGTCTACACCGCTCAGGCCACGCAGACGGATGCAGCCGGGAACACGGGAACGAGCTCGGCCAACACGTTCACCGTCGACACGGTGGCCCCAGTCGTCTCATTGACCGCGCCGGCCTCCGGACAGCGGGTGACGCAGTCCCGTCCGGCCTTCACCGGGACCGCCGGGGCTCAGCCCGGCGATCAGTCGACGGTCACGGTCACCGTGTACCCCGGCACTGCGGCATCGGGAACGCCGTACGTCGTACTCCACGCTGCCCGGAAGTCCGACGGCAGCTACTCGGTCCAGCCATCATCGGCGCTCCCCGACGGCCGCTACGCCGCCCGCACGACCCAGATGGACACGGCGGGCAACGTCGGCTTCAGCGCCGGCCACGCGTTCCGGATCTCCACCGTCCCGGCACCGACCGTCACCCTCACGACCCCGCCCAACGCGGGCGCGACCAACGAGGCCAAGCCGACCTTCGGCGGCACCGCCAGCCATCTCGCACAGGACGCGACGTCCGTGACGGTCGACGTCCACACGGGACGAAGTCTCAGCGGGACGCTCCTGGAGACGCTGACCGCGTCCGTGCAGTCGAACGGCGCCTTCTCGGTGAAGGCGACGACGGCGCTGGCCGACGGTGCCTACACGGCTCAGGCCCGCCAGACGGACGCTGGCGGCGATACCGGCTTGAGCAGAGCCAGTGTGTTCACCGTCGACACGGTCAAGCCGGTGGTGACCATCACGTCGCCGGCGTCCGGTTCGGTCGACCACTACCGCTCGCCGAGCTTCGGGGGCGGCGCCGGGACCGCCTCGGGCGACGCGGCTACCGTCACCGTCACTGTGTATCCGGGCAGCTCCGCTTCGGGGACGCCAGTGGAGACCCTGTCGGGCAGCGTCAGCTCCGGGCATTGGTCGGTGGCCTCCGCCGCCCTGAGCAACGGCACCTACACGGTCAGGGCCCAGCAGCGCGACCTCGCGGGCAACATCGGGTCGGCGCAGGCGACGTTCACGCTCGACGCCACACCGCCGCACACCACCATCTCCGCCGGACCTCCCAACCCCTCCGGCACGAGCAGCGCAAGCTTCACGTTCTTCTCCTCGGTCGAGAACTCGACCTTCTCGTGCAAGCTCGACACGGGTGCCTGGACGTCGTGCAGCTCACCGTCGTCTTACAGCGGGCTGCAGGATGGCTCCCATACGTTCAGCGTGAGAGCGACCGATCCGTGGGGCAACACCGATCCCCAACCCGCGAGCTACACGTGGACGATCGACACGTCGGCCCCCGACACCGCGATCTCGTCGGGACCATCTGGGGTGGTCGCCGCCCGTACCGCATCCTTCACCTTCTTCGCCTCCACGCCCGGGTCAACGTTCGCGTGCAGCCTCGACGCCAAGAGCTGGGCAGCGTGCAGCTCGCCGGCCTCGTACTCGGGACTCGCCAACGGGCAGCACACCTTCCGGGTGCGCGCCACTGACCCGTTCGGACGGACTGACGCAACCCCAGCCAGTGACACATGGACCGTCCAGGTGTCGGCGCCGGACACTGCTCTCAAATCGGCTCCGAAACCCGCCACCCAGTCCCGCACCGCGGTGTTCCGCTTTTCGTCGAGCGAAGCTCCCGTCACGTTCGAGTGTCGGCTCGATGGCTCGCGCTGGCGACCCTGCACCTCTCCGGTCACATATGTCCGGATCAAACCAGGGCGGCACACGTTCTCGGTCCGGGCCACGACCGCCGCCGGCGCCGACCCCACGCCATCGTCGGTCACGTGGACGGTTGGAGCGCTGCTGCTGCGGACCGGAATGCTGGATGTGGTCGCCGGAACCTTCAGCGGCCACAGGATCGTCGCGCCCGCCCTCAACCTGACGACGCGGACGGCAGCAATCGGGGTTGCCTTCTGCTCTGCCGGCGCCAAGCGCGCGTGCCGGCTGGGCATCGGTCTCACGTCGGCGGGTCACGGCGCGACCGGACGCCCCCCGGTGCTCGGCTCGCGAGCAATCTCAATCCAGCCAGGGCGCAACGCAAACGTCGAGCTGACCCTGATCCGAGGTGCCGCAAGCATGCTCGGCTCCGGCGCACATGTACGCGCCCGCGTCATCTTCACGGTCGCCCATCGGCGGCCGCTGAGGCAATCCGTGAGCCTCGCGGTTCACCGGCGCCGCTGATTCATCCGTCAGCCCTTTCGCGTATCCCGCGCCGTTGCAATGACGACGCGGCTGTCGGATGCCTCAGACCGGCGTCGCCAGCCTGGCCTCGGCCCGGGTCGGCTCGAACAGCTCGATCGGGTTGCCCGAGGGATCCTCGATCAGGACCTGCTTGCCGCCGACTCCGCTCACGATCTCGTTGCGAAAGCGGGTGCCATGGCTGCGCAGCTCCTCGACCGTCGCCTCGAGGTCGGCGAGTTCGAGCTGAAAGCGGTTCCACCCCCCGGGCGTCGGCACCGACCCGTCCGGCATCGCCTGCCCGCCCCCCGGTCCACCCCCTGGCGCGCTGAGCACCAGTCGAAGGTCCCCGCGCGACAGCATCGCGAACGTGGGTGCCGGGTGCATCTCCTCGCGGAAGCCGAGCCGCTGGCAGTAGAAGTCGATGGCGGCATCGACGTCGGTGACGATGTAGCGGACGCTGACGGTGGCCATGTGCGCTCTCCTATGATCCGATCGATCTGTGAAACGTATCCGTTTCACAGCGATACGTCAACGTATTATAGATATCGTTACCGCTCTCAGGCGGGCGCGCATGCAGGCCTCGATGACCGCACACGACAACTACAGGGTCGATCCCCGGATCGAGCGCTCTCGGGAAGTGATCCTCGCCGCCGCGGTGCAGGAGCTGGCACGCGTCGGCTACGGCGGTGTCGCCATCGAGGGCGTCGCCGCCCGAGCCGGCGTGGCCAAGTCGACGATCTACCGGCACTGGCCGGACAAGCTGGCGCTGATCGCCGACGCGTTCGAGACGTTCCACGAACAGATGGTCCCCGACCTCGGACTGCGCAGCGCGCGCAAGTCGATCGAGCTGCTGCTGGCGCACGTCGCCGAGGTGGTCGTGGACTCCACCTTCTCGCGCTGCATCCCCGCGTTGATCGAGGGCGCCGAGCGCGACGCGCGCGTGCGCGAGTTCCATCATCGCTATTCGGCGCATCGCCGCCAGGCCGTGATCGATCTCATCATCCGCGGCGCGCGCGATGGGGACTTCCGCCCCGACGTGGATCCCGAGCTCGCCACCACGGCGCTGCTCGGAGCGATCTTCTACCGCCGTCTGATGACGGGTGAACCGTTCGAGCCAAACCGGGCCGCCGAGCTCGTCGCCACCGTGCTGCCCGCGCCGAAGAGCTGAGAGCTCAGTCTCCGGACAGCAGCGGGCTCGGGTGCCTTGGCTCGTACAGCGACAGCTCCTCGCCGTCCGGAAGTCTGAGCGCGGTTACCAGCCCCCACCTCACGTCCGTGATCTCACCGGTGAACTCGACGCCCTTGCTCTTCAGGTCCGCCACCGTGGTGTGGATGTCGTCGCACATCAGATAGAGCTCGTGGCTTCCCCTGCCCTCCCCGGGATGAACCGCCAGTTCTGCGGGCGGAAGGGCAAAGATCAGCCATCCCTGGCCCGCGTCGACCGAGGGCAATCCGAGCACGTCGCGGAAGAAGTCTCGCAGGGCGTCGGCGGCCGGCGAATAGACGATCGCGTGGGCTCCGATGATCACGTCCAGGAAGCCTATCCCCGCGGGGATAGACTCGCGTCCGGATGGCGGGCGGCGCGAGCGCACTGTCAGCGGCGAGCCTGAGGCGCCGGTGGAGCTCGGGTGACCAGACCACGCCGTGGCTGCCCCGGTGGTCGGTCGCCTCGGCAATGCGGGGCGTGCGCGCGGCGATCGTCATCCCGAGCCTGTTCGCGTTCTGCGACCAGGTGATCGGCAACCTCCAGATGGCCACCTTCGCTGCCTTCGGTGGGTTTGCGACCCTGGTCCTGGCCGGCTTTCAGGGAACCCGCGGCAACAAGCTGATCGCCCATGCCGCCCTGGCCGTGGCCGGAAGCGTGCTGCTGACGATCGGGACGGCCGTGAACTCCTCGGTCGTGGTGGCGGCGCTCGTCACCGTGCCGGTGGCGTTCGCGGTGTTCTTCGTCGGGGTCGTGGGGCCCAACGCCGCTTCAGGCGCGACCGCCGCCCTGCTTGCCTACGTCCTACCGGCGGCGTCGCCGGGCACGTTCGGCATGGTTCCAGACCGGCTCGCCGGATGGTGGATGGCGTCGGTCGCCGGAACGATCGCGGTCCTATTGCTCTCGCCGCCCGCGGAGGGTGACCGGCTGAGGGGGGCCGCCGCCAAGCTCTCGAGGACCCTGGCCGACGAGATCGACGCCGTGGTCCACCACGGCGCCTGCAGCGAAGCACAGCTGACCGCCTCGGTGGATGCCAAGCACGAGCTGATATCGGTGTTCACCGCCACGCCGTTTCGGCCTACCGGGCTGGCCGCCTCCGACCAGGCGCTCGCCAACGCGGTCGAGTTGCTCGATTGGTGCACGTCCTTGCTGGTGGACAGCGTTCACGAGCGCAGCGATCTGCGAGCCGCGGCTCCCGCGGACCGTGAGCTGATGACGGTCGCCGCCGCGGTCCTGCGGGACGCCGGGTCCATGTTCGAGCTCGACCACGCCGATCCGGACCTGGAGCGCCTCGACCGCCTCCGCAAGCAGAGCATGGCGCGCCTGCACGATCTCGAGCCCGACACGGACGGCTTCCGCGAGCAGGCGCAGATCGCCTTTCACGCCGACGCGCTGGCGGTGACGGTGCTCGCCATCGGCTCAGACGCGCTGGTGGCAGCGCGCCGAGCCGACGCGGACTGGATCGCCGATGCGCGCACGCGTTGGTTCGGAGGACCGAAGACCGGGCCGGGCGACGACCGCGAGCTTCAGCGGGCGTCACGGTACAGGGGCGTCGCCGTGCGTCACGCCAGCATCCGCTCCGTCTGGTTCATCAACAGCCTCCGGGGAGCGCTGGCCCTCGCAGCCGCGGTGGCCGTGGCCGACCTCAGCGGCGTGCAGCACGGGTTCTGGGTGGTGCTCGGGACGCTGTCGGTGCTCCGCACCAGCGCCGCCTCCACGGGTTCAACGGCGTTCCGGGCACTGCTCGGGACGTTTGTCGGGTTCCTGATCGGCGCAGCGCTGCTGCAGGTGATCGGGACAGCCACCGCCGCCCTGTGGGTGGCCCTGCCGATCGCGGTGCTGATCGCCGCCTACGCCCCCGGAGCGGCACCGTTCGCGGTCGGCCAGGCGGCGTTCACCGTGGTGGTGGCGGTCCTGTTCAATCTCCTGGTCCCAGTCGGCTGGAAGGTCGGAGTGCTGCGGATCGAGGACGTGGGGATCGGCTGCGCTGTCAGCGTCGTGGTCGGCAGCCTGTTCTGGCCCCACGGTGTGGCCTCGGTGGTCGGCGACGACCTGGCCGACGCCTACCGGGCCGGCGCGGGCTATCTGACGCAGTCGGTCGAGTGGATCTGCGGACTGCGCGACACCGCCCCAGACGGCGGCATGAGCGCCGTGACCGCCGGCCTGCGCCTCGACGAGGCGCTACGCGGATTCCTGGCCGAGCAGGGCACCAAGCATGTTTCCAAACAGGAGCTGTGGCGGCTGGTCGGCGGGACGCTGCGGCTGCGGCTCACCGCCCACGCGGTGGCCGGGCTGCCCCAGGAGGACGCCCGCAACATCGGCGAGGCGCGCGCGGTGCTCCGTCATCGAGCCGAGGTGCTGGACGGCTGGTACCAGCGGCTCGCGACCCAGGTCGGCCGTCCCCACGGTCAACCGGTGGCAGAGCTGGCGGCGCCGGCCTTCGCCGGCGCGGCGCCCGGCGAACCCCGCTCACGGCGCGCGATCTGGCTCTGCGAGCACCTCGACCATCTGGCTGAGCATCTGGACGAGCTGGTGGCTCCCGCCGGGCGCCTGGCCGAGGTCAGACGCCGCCCCTGGTGGCGCTAGGGGTTGCTGGGGTTGGCCGCGAGCTGCGGTCCGGTCGTGGGGTTGCGGCTGAACGTCTCACCGGCGGGAACACGAGCGCGTCCCTTGAACGTCGGGCCCTGATCACCAGGGGTATGGGCATCGAGCGCCAGGTTCCGGTGCTCGGGGTCGAAGTAGTTCAGGCGCTTGGGATAGCCGCGCTGGCCGGTCTCGCAGTCGGCGTTGCCCGCGTTGTCGATCGCCGCGCCATAGTTCTGGCTGTGCAGGTACTCGTTGCCGCCGTTCAGCAGCGAGTCCGAGCCGCCGCCGTTGACCGGCTGCGTCGCGCCCTGCGAGCCGACATTGTTGGTCTGCAACGGATTACCGAGATTCAACAACGCCCGCTGCGCAAAACCGAAGCTCGTCGCCTCCGACACATGCTCAGACAGATACGTCCAGAAATAGTTCCAGTCATCACACACCGTCTGATACGGCCCCAGATACCGCAACATCGGATTCAACGTCGACACCGTCGAACTCAACGCATTGATCCCGATATTCGTCCCCGGCGCCAACGCCAAATTCTTCAGCGCCACCATCACCTGCTGCAGATGGCCGTTGAGCGACGGGGTGCGCGCCAGCGTCGTCGTCCCGATCTCGATCGCCGGATTGATATTCGGCAACGCCACCCGCAACTCCGCCGTCGCCGGCGCGAACTTACGCCCCAACGACGATAGATCCACCAAGAACGGCTGCTGCACCCGCAACGACTGGGTAGACACCTGCTCCGTTGACGGCGACTCAGCGATCGTCGACTCAAGCGCATTCGGATCACGACCGATCGCCTCAAACGTCGTCGCCATATCCGTAAACAACCGCGCATTGGTCGCCGCCACCGGCGCCACCGTCCCCATAAACCCCTCCAGCGAGTCAAAGAACCGCGTCAGCTCCGTATGGGGATCCGACAGATACGTCGCCACCGGCCGCAAATGCCCGAACAGCGCCGGGAGGCTCGCGATCGTGTCATTCAGCGCCGACCCGCGACCCGCCAACACGTCCCCGAACCCGACCAGCTCCTTATCGATCGCCGACCGCGTCTTCGGATTGAACGTCTGAAACACATCCTCGAACTGCACCGGCACGCTCGTCTGACTGATCGGCATCGTCCCCCCGTCACCGAACACCCGCTTCGCCGTCCCGAAATGCAGATCCACATACTTCAAACCCAACACCGACCGCGGACGAATCTCCGCCGTCGAATCAACCGGCACCCGCCCCTGCGACGTATTCAGCTTCAACGTCAACTGCGCCGCGACCTGCCCGCTCCGAAGAACGATCGGCTTCATATCCGACACCAGACCGATCCGAAAACCACCCTCGCGCACCTCATTACCCGCCACCAGATCCGAACCGCTCGCGATATCCAACTTCAACTCCCGCGTCGGCACAAACGGCAAACCCGCATTCGAGTTGTACGCCAAGAACACCGCCACCATGGCCACCAGCACCGTCATCGCGCCCACCAGCACCGGATTGGCCAGCGCCGAGCGCACGTCGGTGCTCGGGCCGCGCGCAGATCGAGCCTCCTCATGCTCATGCAACGCGGCCTCGAGGTCGAGCCCGGGATCGTCGTCGTCGCGCTCGTCGGCGCGCGCCCAGGCAGCCCGGGCGTCCTCCCAGCGGTCGAGTCCCGCAAGAAGCAGACCGAGTCGGAACGCCCCCAGCCGGTCCCCGCGCTCGTCGGCGCGAACGTAGGCCTCCTCTGCCTCGCTGCGCCTGCCTCGAGACTCGAGCAGCATTCCCAGCTTGGCGGCGGCGGTCGGATGCCCGGCGTCGTCAGCCCGCCGGTACGCGAGCTCGGCCTGGCCTAGCTCGCCGTCAGCGGCCAGCCGGTCGCCCTGCTCGTACTCCTGCTGCGCCTCGCCGTGCCCGCCGACGGGCCCTACCGCATCGCCATCGGGCTTGGACATTCCGCGAGGGACCCTACAGATTGTTGAAACACCTTGGGCGCGGAGGCGGTCTCCCTCGCATGACCTCATTTCAGACCGTGGCCCTGAGTCGCGGCGTGGCTGACGCCTACGACGACCTGGCCGATGCATACGACGTTCTGACAACGAACTATTGCCACGACCGGTGGCTCGAGCGGATCGAGCGGCTCGCGCTCGCCCATGGCCTCAGAGGCCGGCGCCTGCTGGACATCGCCTGCGGAACGGTCAAGAGCTTCCTGCCGCTGGCCCAACGTGGCTACGGTCAGCATCGCGGCGCGTTGCTGGAGGACCGCTTCGACGAGCTCGAGCACAACAAGGCCCTCTGTCTTGCCACCCTCGAAGAAAGGGCGGTGAGTGCGATGCTCATCATCGGCCCGTAGCTCACTACGCATGCGGCGCGGTGGCCACGCATCCTGCATTCGTGGCCACCGCTCAGCCGCGCGCCCCGCGGCGACGCCCGCACTCACCAGGCTGCGCCGCCGGATGAGATAACGTTTACTCAAGATGTCAAAGCGATCCGGGGCTAAGCCGATCACGAACGTCGACGATCCGCGCTACGTCAAGGCGTTGGCGCATCCGCTACGGATCCGGATCCTGGCCCTGCTCGAGGAGCGCGACGCCAGCCCGGTGCAGCTGGCCGAGCATCTCGACGCGACCCTCGGCACCGTCGCCTACCACGTTCGCACGCTGGAGCGCCTGGGCCTGATCGAGATGGTTGCCACGCACCAGCGCCGTGGCGCCACCGAGCACGTGTACGCCGCGCGTGAGCATCCACGCATCAGCGACCAGGCGTGGTCGGCCACCAGCCCGATGGCCAAGCACGTGATGATCGCGTCGGTTCTCTCTCAGGCTGGTCAGTACGCCACCCAGAGCGCCACGGCCGGCGGCTTCGATCGCAACGAGTCCCACATCACTCGAACCGCGCTGAAGCTCGACGAGAAGGGCTGGCTGACGCTGTCGGAGGCGACCAAGAAGTGGCTCGCCCAGGTTCAGCGGATCGAAGAGCAGACCAAGAAGCGGCTGGAGCGCTCGGGAGATGACGTCTTCGACGTGGGACTCGTGATCATGCTGTTCGAGGCGGTGCCGTTCTTCAAGGAGTCCGCCAACGGCTCGAAGTCCGGCAGACGCCCGGCCCCGGCGCGTAAGCGCTCCGCCGCCAGCGAATCGGCCGTCTAACCCGTCACCGGTACAGCGCGGGGGAGGTGGGCAACGGTGAAGGCCGACCTCGACACCGTGAGGCGATTGGTGGTCGACGATCCGCGGCTGCGCAGCCGCTTGCTCGCGGTGGCCGATCAGGAGGCGTTCGTCACCGAGGTCGTCGACGTCGCACGAGAGCACGAGATCGAGCTCTCGCCCGACGATGTCCTCGAGGGGCTCCGAGAGGCCCGCCGTCGTCGACTCCAGCGGTGGATGTGACGGTCGGCCGATCCGCACGTGCGGGCGCTGGGCCATCGTCACTGGCGGGATGGACCCCGATCGCCCTGAGCTGGGACGGCGAGCACCCGGTTGTCCGCTGGTGCTTTACCGACGGGGTGCAGTTCACCGACCCCTTTTTCGATCAGTCCATCGACCGGTGCCTGGAGGATCCATTTCGCCTCCTGTTCTGGCGCGAGACCGATATCCGCGCCCTGGCCGAGCTGTCGCCGACCAGCGCCGAAGACGAGCCGGCCGGCTTCATCTTCCACATGTCACGCTGCGGCTCCACGCTGCTCACCCAGATGCTGGCCACGTTGCCCACGACGCTCGCATTGTCAGAGCCCGGCCCGCTCGAGGCTGTGCTCCGCGCTCGTACAGGGCCTCCCCGCCTCTCGGACACCGACGTCCGCGACTTGTTTCGTTGGATGGTGGCTGCTCTCGGACGGACGAGTCGCGCCGAGCAGACGCACTACGTGGTCAAGCTCCAGGCGTCGGCCATCCTGCACCTGCCCCTGATTCGGATGGCATTCCCGCGCACCAGATGTGTGTTCGTCTACCGCGACCCGGTTGAGGTCATCGTCTCCCAACTTGCCGATCGTGGATACGATCTGTACCCAGGCGCCCTGCCTCCGGACCTGCTCGGTCGCCCCGTCAGCGAGCTGCTGCCCTCAAGCGACGAGGACTACTGCGCGATGGTCCTGGCCAGCTTCTGTGACAGCGCCATCCGCGCTGCGCGGGACGGCCACGTGACCCTGATCCAGTACTCCACGCTGCCCGAGGCGGTGCCGGACATCATCGCGCCCCTGTTCGGGATCGAACTGGACGCTGCGCAACGTGCGGTCCTCGCGTCAGTCGCAGGGCGCCACGCCAAGCACCCGGCCCACCCGTTCGTCGGCGATGCCGCCGACAAGCGACGCCAGGCGACCCCGGAGGTCCACTCGGCCGTCACGACCTGGATCAGCCGTGGCTACGAATCGCTCGAGGCACTCCGGCTGGAGCAGCTTCGACGCAATAGCTAACGGACGCGACTGAGGGGTTCCGGCTCCCGCGGGCGTCTGCGTCTCACTCGACGGTCACCTTCGCCGTAGCCGTGATCGGGCCGTCGCTGACGTCGATTCCCATCACGTTGACCGTGGTCGGATAGGTGACGGTCATTGTCACTGTGGTGCCGGGTGCCCACGGCGGTTGCGAGCTGAACGAATAGCTGAGTTTGCTCGTATTGACCTCGGAGCCGACCGACGCCGCCACCTTGTTCTCGACGTTCTGCGCGCCATTGGGATCGTTGCGCAAGGTCGTGAGCACGCGCCCGGCCTCGCTCGTCGCCTGGCGGACGTCGACGAGGGTGTAGATGAAGAGCCCCATCTGGATCGTCCCCAGCAAGAGCAGCAGCAGGACCGGGAGAATGACCGCGAACTCGATCATGGTCGCTCCGCGCTCGTCGAGTCGGCGCCGCCTCACGAAGTGATCCTCGTCCCGGTGCTCGTGATCTGGTGCCCGATCGCCTGAAAGATCGAGAGGACCTCGCCGGGCGTCGGCTTCTCGTAGTAGTGGTTGGCGTCGGTCGCCATCTGCTGGAGCGTTGAGCGCGCGTCGATGCCGGTCTCGACGTCGGCCGGGTTGTTCGGCTTGTTGTTGGCGTAACAGGTGTCGGCGTTGTCCGCGTTGATGTTGTAGGCGATCGTGAAGATCTCGATCCCGTTCTGCTTCGCGATCGCCGCCTGCCCCACCGCGTCGTGGCAGGGCCGCAGGTTGTTGCCGGGCGTGGGCGTGTACCAGCTCGGGGTGGTGAGCGGGTCTCCATTGGCATCGCGCTGCATCGGCTGCGAGTTTCCGCCGCCGTCTCCCATGTAGATGATGATCTTGCGGGCGTCGGGACGGCCGTTGGTGATGAGCTCGTTCGTCGCCGCCTGGATGGCCGGGGCCATCGGCGTCCAGAACTTGGGTTGGAGGCAGTTGAGGTCCGACACGAACGCGCTGCTGGTGTTGATCGACCCGTCGGCGTTCTTGAAGTCGCCGGCGAGCGGCGCGAGCAGCCAGGTGTCGTGGGAGGACGGAGTGCCGTCCATGAAGTCGCCGAGGGTGCCGTAGTACGTCCCGTGGCCGCCGTAGTCGCTCAAGTTGGTGGTGTCGCACGGGTACGTTCCGACGTGGTTGAACGGAGCGACGTTGTCCCCGGACGAGAGGACCGCGAGCCCGAGCCGGTCGGTGGCGGGGTTGAAGAAGTTCAACAACGACTCGATCCCCTGCTTTGCGTCGGTGAGCGAAGCGCAGTTGTCGTACTGACCGTTCGCGCCGAGGCACATCGAGAACGAGCGATCGAGGACGACGACGACGTCGAACTTCGCCGCCGTGCTGTCGCAACCACCGCACGCGCTCCCCTGGGCGGTCACGTTCAAGTTGTCGAACCCGAAGATCTTCCCGAAGAAGGTCGGCACCTCGGCGCTGGCCTGAAGGTGGATCTGGCACGGGCCGGTCGCACTACAGGCGGGCGAGGTGGAGCTGCACTGCTGTGGATTGGTCGGGTCGAAGGTGCAGGTGGTGAGACTGTCGACTGACGGGTTGGTGCTGTTGCCGCTCTGCTTCCAGTTCGCGTTCAAGAACGACTGCGCGTCAGTCGTTGCGGTGCTCGCGATCGGCAGCTTCTGCGCCCCTGCCAGCAGCGCGAAGTCGACAGCGGCCTGGAGGCGGCGCTTTTGAAGGTACGTGTAGCCGAGGTCGACGGCGATAGCAGCGCTGCCCATGAGGACGATCATGCAGAGCGCGACGATCACCGCGACGACGCCGCGCTGTTCGCGCAGCCGGGCGATCATGGGGTCCCGGCGGGTCATTGGATTCGCACCTGTGCCGAGGTGGTCATATTCGGGTCTCCCGCGGTAATCCCCAACACGTTCAACTGGTCGGGGTACGTGACGGTCATGGTCACGGTCGTGCCCGAGGGCCACAGCGGCGTGGTTTTCGCGGGCGCAGGGCTGAAGGAGTACTGGAGCTTGGTCGTGTCGATCTCGGAGTCGAGGTTCTGGGCCAGCCGGCCCTCGACATCCTGGATCGCGGTCGCGTCGTTCGCCGAGGCTGCGAGAAGACGTCCGGCGTCGCTCGTGCCCGACTCCAGGTCGATGTCAGTCCAGAACCAGCTGCCGACCTCGATGACCCCGATCAGGAGGAGGATGAGGACTGGCAGCAGAATCGCGAATTCGACCAGCGCCTGTCCGCGCTCGTGATCGATTCGCCGGCCCGCTCGAGCTGTTGTCTTCATGACAAACACACGTCACGGCTATCGGCTCGTCCTCCCGCCGCCTCGCCCCTCGATCGTTCAGCTTTCGCCTAGCCCTTGGTCTAGGTTTGCCGAGCGATACGGCGCTCGCCAGTCGGAATGTCCCTCCGGCCGCCCGGACCGGGGAGGTGTGCAACCTCATACACACGGGCGAGGCATGAGGTTGCACGGTCCCCGGGCAGTTGGGCTGCGCGGTCAGGGCTTGGGACGAAGCATTGCTTGGAGCTGGGCGATCTGGACACCGAGCTGATCCATGCGCAACTGCTGATCAGCGAGGATGCTGCGCAGCCGGCGGCCTTGGGCGCGAAGCTGCGCGGCTTGGTGTTTGATCTGCGCCCGCAGGGCGGACAGCCGACCGGCAGAGGCCTGCGTCGCTGTGCCGAGCTGCCCATTTGAGTTGATGACCACGGGCTGAGTGGGTCCTGGGACCGCCACGCCGTACACCCCGGCCAGGAACGCCTGCGTCTGGTTGCCCTGGGTACCGATCCGCATCGTGCCGGCGTCACCCGCAACACCGGCGTTGGCGATATCGACGTTGTGAGACCCGGTCGTGAGGTTGCTGCCCGCGCTCGCCCCCAGCGCCGTGTTCGACGACCCCGTGGTGTTGTG
The DNA here is from genome assembly GCA_963799995.1 of uncultured Solirubrobacterales bacterium. Classification (GTDB taxonomy): domain Bacteria; phylum Actinomycetota; class Thermoleophilia; order Solirubrobacterales; family Solirubrobacteraceae; genus Palsa-465. The sequence continues at coordinate 411,704 of CAWCZI010000009.1, forward strand.
ATACAGCGCCTCAAAGCCTCCAGCGACGTTGCTGGCGCCGGTGGTGTCCAAGTACAGCGCGTCGTCGCCGGCAGCGAGGTTGTCGTTAGCGGTGGTGCTGTTTCTCAGCGCGTTCACGCCGAGCGCCTGGTTATCGCTGCCCGTCGTGTTCGCATACAACGCGTCGAAGCCCACCCCGACGTCGGAGACCCCCGTAGTGTCTGACAGAAGAGAGTTGGCGCCGTCGGCCAGGTCATAGCTCGCCGTCGTGTCCGTCTCCAACGCGTGATAACCGCCGGCCACATTGTCATGACCGGTGCTATTCGAACTCAGGGCCTGATAGCCACTGGCGACGTTGTCCGCACCCGTGGTGTTCGAGTACAGAGCGTTCGTGCCACTGGCGACGTTGCCGCTCGCGGTGGTGCTCGAGGACAGCGCGCCGTTCCCGGCGGCGACATTGTCGTTGCCGGTGGTGTTGGAGAAGAGTGCGTTGGTTCCAGTGGCCACATTCGTGGCGCCTGTGGTGTTTTGGGCCAACGCCAGGGCACCGGTAGCGACATTGAAGGGGCCGGTCGTGTTATTGGCCAGAGCGGAATAGCCGTCGGCGACGTTCTCGTTACCGGTGTTGTTTGCCTTCAGTGCGGCGTCGCCGCTGGCGGCGTTGTAGTTGCCGTCGGTGTTCGACTCGAGCGCATCGGCCCCGGTGGCCGCGTTGGACACGCCGAAGCTGTTCGACTGCAGCGCTCCATCGCCGCTGGCTACGTTGAAGTTGCCACCGGTATTCGACTCGAGCGCGAGCTGGCCGCTCGCGACGTTACCTTCCCCGTCGGTGTTCGACTTCAGGGCCTGGTAGCCGGTGGCGACGTTGTCCGCCCCGGTCGTGTTTGAGTAGAGCGCGTGATCGCCGCTGGCGACATTGTCGTTGCCTGCGGTGTTGCTCCTGAGCGCGTAGTCACCGCTCGCGACGTTGGTCGCGCCGCTGGTGTTCTCGATCAGCGCCGCGAGACCATCCGCGACGTTATAGGAGCCGGATGTGTCGGAGGACAGCGCCTGAAAGCCGCTGGCGACGTTGTAGCCGCCGCTGGTCAGGCTCTGCAAACCACTCATTCCCAGCTCCGAGTTGTACATGCCACTCCCCGGAGGGGTGTGCCCGCCGAACGGGTTCGGGTCGATCGAGACGTTCTCATGCGAGTCGTAGTACACGCTCGTGGTCGCCGCCGCCCCGACCGACGCGCCCACCCCCAACCACACCCCGAACACCATGACGACCCCAACCACACGGCCGCGTAACCCCAACCCCCCCCTTAGACCTGCCGACCGACCAGTATCCGCCGAACCCGTTCGCATCACCACATCCCTCCGTTACTAGAGACACCGGAGCCTTGACCGTACGCTGCAGGCGAGGCCGCACGCAAAATCGAACCACTCGGCCGAGCTCTCCATCAACGCGACCCGCAGTCACGAAAGGTCGACTCGTTTGACGGGAGCCCCGGCGAGCGCGATCCTTGACCGAATGCGCGATCTATCAGGTTGGCGACAGCTGTTCAGCGACCACCCCTCGGGTGCGGGCGGCTGACGCCGGAATGCTCGCTCTGGGTCTTGTCCTGGTCGTGATCGCGCTGGTGCTGTTGCTGGCCGAGGCTCACGTCTCAACTGGGGGACTGATCGCCGCCGGAGCCGCGATCGCACTCGTGGGCGGCATCGCGATGTTGCTGATCAGCGCCTCCGTGGGGGTGGTTGCCGTGCTCGTGGTGTCGGCAGGGGTAGGGATCACATCGGTCTCGGGCGTCGCGTTGCTCACCCGCGGTATGAAGTCGGTTCGGCGGATGCGCCCGCGGTCGGGGACCGAGGCCATGGTTGGTCACCTCGGCGTCATGCGCGTGAACGACGACGGCGCGAGGGTGTTCGTGGATGGCGGCCTGTGGCGAGCGCGGTCGAGCCCGCTGGACGAGGACGACGCATTGCACGACGGCGACCGGGTGGTCGTCGAGCGTGTCAATGGCTTGACCTTGTGCGTGCGCAGGGCCGAAGAACTGGAGCTGAACCCGTGATCCTGACCGTTCTGCTGATCGTCCTCGCCGTCATCCTGGTAGTGGGATTGACTCTCGCTTCGGCTTCGGTACGGGTGCTGCGCGAGTACGAGCGCGGCGTTGTCTTTCGCCTCGGTCGCCTGATCGAGCTCAAGGGGCCTGGGGTGGTGCTCCTGATCCCGTTTATGGATCGGCTCGAGCGCGTGAGCCTGCGCACCGTCACGCTTCAGGTCCCGCCCCAGGAGGTCATCACGCGCGACAACGTGCCGGCGCGCGTCACCGCCGTGGCCTATTTCCGGGTGGTCGACCCGAACAAGTCGATCGTCGAGATCCAGGACGTCCTCTCGGCCACGTCACAGATCGCCCAGACGACGCTGCGTTCGGTGCTCGGCAAGGCCGAGCTCGACACGCTGCTCTCCGAACGCGAGCAGCTCAACGAGAACCTGCAGCACATCATCGATGACCAGACCGAGCCCTGGGGCGTCAAGGTGACGACCGTCGAGATCAAGGACGTGGAGATCCCGGAGCAGATGCAGCACGCGATGGCCCGCCAGGCCGAGGCCGAACGCGAGCGCCGCGCCAAGATCATCGACGCCGAGGGCGAGTTCCAAGCCGCCGCGAAGCTGCTCGATGCCGCGGACCTGATCAGCCGCAACCCGGTCACTATCCAGCTGCGCTATCTACAGACCCTGCGCGAGATCGGCGGCAACGAGAACTCCACGATCGTGTTCCCATTCCCGCTCGATCTCCTCCAGCAGCTGCGAAACGTCGTCAGCAGCGAGGACCGGGCCGACGCCGATCCGGCCAGCAGCCCCGACCTGCAGATGCCCACGATCGCGTCGAACTCGCCCTCGAGGTTGAGTCCGACCCCGGAACGGGGTGCACTCGAGCACGGCCCGGACGGCGATCATGGGCTCCTGGGTAGCGGCGACGACGATCACGAAAACGCGGCGGATCTCACGGCACCCGGGGACTAGGTCGGCCCGCCGCGTGCACCGCGGGTTCTGGGGGATGAGCGGGCCGGCCGCGGCGATCACGCTGACTATGATCTGAGGCGGAGGCTTTGACGTTGGATAGCGAACCCCCCACGCGTTCATTTCGGGCCGCGCTGGACCCGGCGGCGCTTCGCGAGGCGCTGACGCTTCGCCGTCCCGTCTTCAGCGACCCGTGGGACTCGACCGAGGACATCTTCGCCGTCTATCTCGCGGTCAGCTTCATCGATCCGCTGCTGCTCTGGTGCGGAGGCAAGCTGATGAGCGCGATCTTCGGGTTCGGGTCCCATTGGCACCTCGGGGTGTTCATGGTCGCCGCGCTCGTCGGCGCCGCCGGCTTCATGACGATCGTGGGACGTGAGCGGACAAGGCTGTCGGTGGACATCCTGGCCATCGCCGGCTGGATGTTGCTCGGGCTCGTGGTCGCGCCGATCGTCGGCCTCGCGCCCTCGTCGCTCGTCGCGATCATCCTCTACGCCGTCCTGCTCGCGGGCATCCTCGCCTACGTCTTGGTCGTTGGACGCTTCGCCACCGCGTTCGTCCGCACGCTGAGCTGGCCGGCTACTTGGTCGTTGCTGGCGGTGTTCTTCGCGTTCGCCGCCTACCGCTTGATCCTCTACCACTGACGCGTCTCACGCTCAGGCGGTAGCCGGACAGGCTCAGCTCCCGCTCTGCAGGCGAAAGGATGATGGGCGGTACTGGGCTCGAACCAGTGACCTCCTGCTTGTAAGGCAGGCGCTCTACCAGCTGAGCTAACCGCCCGCGAGCCGGGATGGTAGCCCCCACGCCGCGGCTTGAAGAGTGCCGACGCGCCGTCAGGGAGTCGGTAGCAACGCGCCCGCGCGACGAGTGGAGGCGCCCACGCCGGGGCGCACCGCGGCCGCCGGGCGTGACGGCGAGACCGTCCGGCGCGCGACTGCTCGGCCGGCGGTCGGGAACACGTAGCCGCCGGTGAGGGCGAAGGCCTGGTCGGTCTTGGTGGACGAGCTGAGGGTGAGGCAGGTGGATCGGGTTCCCCAGGTGGTGCAGCCGAGGCCGCCACGATTGGCCGGCTGCTCCCACATGGCAGGCGAGAGGGTCTGCGGGCCGCGGTCGTCCCAGTACCAGGCGCCGTTGGTTGAGAAGCTCTGGTTGGCCTGCACCGAGAGCCAATAGCGGCCCGGGGCGAGCGTGGCCGACGGGGACAGCGGCAGGGTCACGTCGCCCGTGGAATCATCGGCGATCTGGGGGATGTTCTGCTGTGAGAACGCAAGCGTCGTCGGCACATGGGTGCTCGGGTTGTCGTTGTAGATGAAGACGTTGAACGAGGTGGCGGGACCGGCGGGGATGAAGTTCCCATAGGCGCCCTTGGCGATGACCTGGGTGAGCTGCCAGCCGGTGGCGGGTGAGGTGACGCTGACCTGGAAGTCGTCGGCAGCCTGGTCGTCGAAGCCCGAGTACGTGGACTCGTAGTTCTGGGAGTTGGTGGCCTGGTCGGCGACGGCGCCGCTGGTCTGGTCCCACAGGTCGCGCCAGCCGGTAACCGGCACGATGCTGATCGTGTTGTCGCCCTCATTGGTGACCACGGCCTTGCTCTGATCCGGGGTGACGGCGATCGCATCCGGAGTGTTGCCGACCGTGAGCGTCGTGAGCACCGTGTTGCTGCTGGTGTCGATCACGCTCACCGTCCCGTCGCCCGAGTTGGTCGCGAGCGCCTCGCCCAACGCGGGCAGGAGCGCGATCCCGTAGGGGTGCGAACCGACCGCGATCGTGTGCGCGACGGCCGGATTGGTGCTGTCGGCCAGGTTGAGCACGCTGACGGTCCCAGGCGTCGAGGCGCTCTTGGTGGCATTGGCGACGAAGCCCGTCGTGCCGTGGACCGCCAGGTAGGCCGGGTAGGTGCCGACCCCCACGTTCCCGACCACGGTGCCCGGCGCGGTGGTCAGGTCGATCACCGAGGTCGTGCCGTTACGGGCATCGTCGACGTAGAGGTGGTTACCGTCAGCCGAGGCGGCGAGCCCACTGGGCGCGGGCGTCGCCGTGCCCGTCAAGGTGATCGTGCCCGTGACGACGCCGGATGACGGGTCGACGACGCTGATCGTGCCCGACATGAAGTTGGTGACGTAGACGGCCGAGCCCACCTGCAGCACTCCGTCGGGGTCGCGCCCAACCTTCACGGTCTTGATCACCTGGCTGGTGGCCGTGTTGACGATGCTCAGCGTGCCATCCGAGAGGTTCGCCACGTAGGCCCGCGTGCCGTCCGGACTGAGCGCCACGGCATCGGGAAAGCGCCCGACCGGCACAATCGCGGTCACGGCGGGAGAGGCGCCGAGGCTGACGACGCTCAACGTGTTGCTCTGGCTATCCGCCACATACGCGGTCGAGTTCGTCACCGCCACCCCGGTCGGCAGCGTCCCCACGCCCACAGCCGTGGCGGCGGGAGACGCCGAGTGGACCGAGGCGCGAGCGAGCGAGAAAGCCCGGCGTGCGTTAGATGCAGCCAGGGGAGCGACCGTCGGCGGCAGGCGTCCGCCCGTGAGCGGGGATGTCGAGGGGCCGTGGCCGGCGGCCATCGCGCCCGCCGCCGTCACCGACATCGCGGCCACGCACGCGCCCATCGCATATGCCCATCGTCGATAGCCCCTCACATGCACCCCAAATCCTTTGCGTGAAACCGACTACGCGGCACAGGCTAGCGACCACCCGGCGACGAAGGGTCGGGAGCGGCCGCTCAGTTAACAGGCCAGATGGCGGCTGGGGGCTTGCGGGCTCGGACCGGGCCAGCTAACGTTCTGTTCATGAGACAAGACGTCAACGGGGACCGCACCATTCCGAGCAGCGCCGACCGGGACCCGCTCACCACTGGCGGCACGGCCTACGAGCCGCCGCACCTTCAGGATCTCGGCACCATCGCGGATCTGACCCGCGGCATAGTCCCGATCACCACGGACGGGATCGCTCCCGGATCAGCCCTGTGATCTAGGGCTTGGGGCCAGAAGGCTCGCCGACGCAAGCTCGCCAAGGAGGGCATCGACGTCGCGATCGGCCTGCGTCCGGTCGATCCCGTACGCCTGGATCAGCCGCCGGGCGAGCTGGTCGCGCGTGGCGCCGGCGACCAGCAACTCCCAGAGCAGTGCTCCGGAGCTGTTGAGGGCCAGGTAGCGTCCGCTGCGCTCATCGAGCAAGAGCACCTCGCCGTCCACCACGCGCCAGTGCAGAGCGTCGGAGCGGCAGCGCATGCGCTGTAAGTTGCCTGTCAGTGGACCCTCGGGCACTGTCGGGAGGGTAGTGGTTCGGTGAAGTCTCGTTGAGCGCTCGTGACCGGGAGTGCCCCGGGACGGCCCGTGAGGATTTGTTGAGCAAGTCTTGATCGGCGGCGCTCCGGCGCGCTAGGATGAGCCCGCGCACGCCCAGAGCCGGTAGCTTTGGACCTGCGGGAATCGCCTGGGCTAATTGGAGATTGGGGTTCGTGTGAGGGCATCGCTGCGGGTTCTTCTGACATTCGGCGTCGCTGCTGGGCTGCTCGTGGGTGTGCTCGCCGGGAGTGCGGCCGCGGCGGGGTCGTTGTCGGTGCTTCACGATGGGCTGCCGCCGACGGTGGCGCCGCTGGCGAAGAGCTTCGTGGCGGGCGGCCAGGCACGGGCGGCGAAGAGCTTGATGCCGGTGGTGGGGGTTCCGGTGGCGGTGGGGAATTTCCCGACCGGCGTGGCGGCGAATGATTCGACGGCGGTGGTCGCGAACTCCAAGGACAACACGGTGAGTGTGCTTGATCTGACCGCGAATCCGGTGGTTGTGGCGGCGACGGTTGCGGTGGGGGCGTTTCCGGTGGGGGTGGCGATCAGCCCGGACGGGACGACGGCGTATGCAACGAATTTCAAGGCGGGGACACTGAGCATCATTGATCTGGGCACCAACACGGTCACGCACACCGTCAACGTCGGCAAGGATCCCGACGCGGTGATCCAGGTCGGTTCGAGCGTGTATGTGTCTAATCTGCTGTCGGGGACGATCAGCGTCGTGGACCCGGTCGCGGGGACGGTGAGCGGCACGATCACGTTGACGGGGACTCTTCAGCCGGCGCCCAGCGGCCTGGCCGCCTCGTCAGACGGGCACCACCTGTATGTCGATGATGTCCGCAACGGGTCGACGATCGTGGTCGATCTGACGACCAACCCGGCGACCCAGGTCGGGACCACGAGCGTGGGGACGTATCCCGCGGCGTTGGCGGTGGATGGGACGACGGGGTATGTGGCTAATGCGAATCTGGCGGGTCCGACGCCGGGGACGGTCAGCGTTGTTGATCTGAGCAACCCGAGCTCGCCGAGCACCACGAGCACCGTGTCGGTCGGCTCGCATCCGTACGGGATCGCGGAGAGTCCGTTTCTCGGCGAGGCGCTGGTGAGCAACTCCGGGGACGGGACCATGGACGTGATCGACACGGGCACCAAGACGGTGGTGGGGTCCCCGGTCGCGATCGGGACCACCCCGGACGCGGTCGCGATCACCCCGGATCAGACGACGGTTTTGGTCACCGACGAGGGCGATAACTCGGTCCGGATCCTGCACATCAACCAGCCGCCGGCGATCGTGGTGCCGGGCACCCAGACCGCGCAGGCCAACGACAGCTCCAGCGTCCATAACAAGCTGACGTTCTCCAGCGCCAACAGCAACGCGCTCTCCGCCAGCGATTCCGATGCCGACGGCAATCCCGAGCAGGTGACGCTGAGCGTCAACAGCGGCATCCTGACTCTGGCGAGCACGAACGGCTTGACGTTCGAGAACAGCACGAGCAATGGGTCGTCGTCGATGACGTTCACGGGGACGATCAGCGATATCAACACGGCGCTGGCGGGGATGACGTATGAGCCGAACCTGAACGCGGCAGGCGCCGACACCCTGACCGCGACGATCGACGATCAGGGCAACACCGGCGATATCGGCAAGCCCGAGACCACCACTAACACGGTCGAGATCGATGTTCTCAACGGTGCCCCCACGGCCAGCTCCCCGATCTTCTCCGGCGCGATCGGCAACACCGTGTTCGGGGTCGGGACCAGCCCCGCGCAGCCGTCCGCGACGACCACCGGGAACGTGCTCACCGGCTCGACCGACCCCAACGGCGACACGCTGACCGCCGTACCCGGCACGACCGCCACCGCTCACGGCGGCTCGGTCACGATGAACTCCGACGGGACCTTCACCTACACGCCGCCGGTGGGCTATGACAACGGGAGCGACAGCTTCGGATTCCAGATCACCGATGGGACCAACACGACCTCCGGGTCCGCAACGATCAACATCGCCAACGCCATGGTCTGGTACGTCGACAGCGCACTCGGCACCAACGGCAACGGCGAGTCCAACTCCCCCTTCAACAACCTCGCCAGCGTCAACAGCGCCTCCACCAACAACGGGGACGTCATCTTCCTGTTCGGCGGCTCCAGCCAGAAGACGTACTCCGGCAACCTCACCCTGCAGCCCAGCCAGGAACTGATCGGCCAGCCCGCCGGCCTCAACGTCAACAGCGAGACGCTCCTCCCGGCCTCGGGCGTCAATCCGATCATCAAGGCCAGCAGCGGGACGGACGTGACGATCGCCAACGGCACCGTGATCCATGACGTCGACGAGGGCCAGAGCGCGTCCGGGGTGACCGGGATCAGCGGCTCGGCCGTGACCAACTTCTCGATGAACGCCAACAGCGACAGCGCCGATAACGGCATCAACCTTAGCGGCGCCGCCACCGGCACGATCAACATCGCCGGCAGCATCAACTCCGCCGCCGGGCACTCCGTCCAGATCTCGCTCCGCAGCGGCGGCACCGTCACCTTCTCCGGGTCGGTCAACGACACCGGCACCGGCGTCAGCCTCACCAACAACGGGGGAGCCACGATCGACTTCACCGGTGGCCTGACCGTCGCCGTCACCGGCGCCAACGAGGCCTACGCCGCGACCGGCGGCGGGACCGTCGACGTCACCGGCTCGAGCAACACGCTCTCCAGCGCCACCGGCGACGCGCTCGACGTCGAGAACACCGGCATCGGCGCGTCCGGGCTCACCTTCCACTCGATTTCCGCCGGCACCGCCTCGGCCGGCCCGGCCAACGGGATCCTGCTCAGCAAGACCGGGACCGCCGGCGGCCTGACGGTCACCGGCGACGGCAACACGGCCGTCGGGGGCGACGGCTCGGGAGGCACGATCCAGAAGGCCACCACGGCGGGCAGCGCCATGGGCGACGTCACCGCGGCCAAGACCGGACCGATCAGCCTCAGCGACATGACGCTCACCGGGGCGGCGGCCAGCGGCGTCGCTGCCGAGGAAGCCACGGGGCTGGCGCTCCACAATGACCAGATCACGAGCAACGCCGACTACGGCGCCCTCTACATCGTCGGCGACGGCACCACATCCGACTCGACGCCCGGCTCGTACAACATCACCGGCAACACCTTCCTCCACGACACCCAGACCGACCTCATCGTCAACGACGAGAGCTCCACCGCCGTCAACGGCTGGATCACCAGCAATACGCTCGGGGCCAGCAGCGACCGCTCGGCCTCGGCGACCAACGATGACGGCATCGACGTCTCGTCGCTCGGCAACGGCGGCGTCCTGAACACCGAGATCAACAACAACAACATCACCGGCGTCAAGGAGGGGTTCGGCATCAGCGGCGTAGCCCAGGACGGCCAGCTCACGGGAGGAGCCGCGTCCGCGCCGACCCTCAACGCGACGGTCACGGGCAACAGCATCAACGACCAGTCGACCCTCGCCCAGGACGGGATCAACTTCAGCTCCGGAGTTTTCGGCCAAAACGGCGCCGCCACGACCGTGTGCCTCAACGTGAGCGGCAACACCTCCTCCTCCCAGGGCCAGCAAAACCTTGGAGCGCCGTACGACGCCGACGGCTTCAGCGCCTACCAGCAGACGACCACGAGCGTGTTCAAGATCGTGGGCGGCCCCAACGAGAACGAGCCGGGAGCGAGCGGCCCGCCCGGCGTCGAGGATCCGAACGTTGAGGCCTATGTCAACTCGCAGAACACGGGATTCGCGGCGGGCCCCGGCCCGCAGAGCGCCCCGTCGTACGTCGCGCAGTTGGAGAGCGCCGGCTTCACCAACGCCACCTCGTGTCCGACACCCCCGACGCCGACCACAAGCCCGATCGCCCACGGCCAGCGGGCGCACACGGCACGCGCTCATCCGTCTCCGGCACCCGTTCACGCGAGCCGGCGGCGCGCAGACGCGACGGCGGCCCGGTCAGCCCATCGCATCACCCGCGCCGCGATGATGGCCCGGTGGCAGGCGGTGCGCCGGCATCTGCTGCAGCTGAGCGTGCACGTCGTAGGTCGCGCTCCCGCTCACCGGCAGCCTTCACGACACAGCCGGACAACCAGTCACCATCGACACTAGGATGAAAGTGTGAGTACTCCATTTGTCGGGGAGCTCCGCATCTGGAGCTTCAACTTCGCCCCGAAGGGTTGGGCGCAGTGCAACGGCCAGCTGCTGTCCATCCAGCAGAATTCGGCGTTGTTCTCGCTGCTCGGCACGATGTACGGGGGCAACGGGGTCCAGACGACTTTCGCCTTGCCCAACCTTCAGGGACGGATCCCGCTGCACGTGGGCGGAGGCCTGACCCAGGGTCAGGTCCTCGGTGAGGAGAACCACCTGCTGAACCTGTCGGAGACCCCCGCTCACAATCATCTGATCAACGCCACCTCCACCTCGGGAAACCAGATCGTGCCAGCGGGCAGCCTGCTCGCCGATCCGGGCGCGCAGATCTATTCCTCGACGGCCCCGAGCCCGGTCACGTTGGCCCCCGCCACCCTCACCAACACGGGGGGCGGCCTGCCGCACATCAACCAGCAGCCGTACCTCGTCCTGAACATCTGCATCGCCCTCAGCGGCATCTTCCCCTCGAGGAACTGACATGGCCCAGCCCTACATCGGCCAAATCACGCTGTTCGCCGGCAACTTCGCGCCGTATAGCTACGCGTTCTGCGACGGCCGAACGATAAACATCTCGGATAATGATGCGCTCTACGCCCTCATCGGCACCACCTACGGCGGGGACGGCGTGAACACCTTCGCCCTTCCCGACCTCCGGGGTCGCGTGCCGATCCACCAGGGCACGGCCTCCACCGGGACCTCCTACGTCGAGGGCCAGAAGGCAGGGGTTGAGCAGGTCACGCTGACAACCCAGCAGATCCCGGCGCACAACCACGGCGTCGTCGCCAACTCGGCGGCGGGCAACCAGGCCAACCCCTCCGGCGGTGTGCTCGCCGGCAGCACCACGGTCGAGACGTATGAGGCCGTCACGCCCTCGGCCCAGGACGCCCTCTCCAGCCAGGCGGTGGCCGCCTCCGGGAGCTCCCAGCCGCACGACAACCATCAACCGTTCCTGGCCGTGAGCTACATCATCGCGCTGTATGGCGTGTTTCCCTCCCGGAACTGAGAGGCCACGATGAGCAATCCATACGTCGGCGAGATTCGCATCTTCGGCTTCAACTTCGCCCCCAAGGGATGGGCGCAGTGCAACGGCCAGCTGCTGTCGATCTCGCAGAATACGGCGCTGTTCTCCATCATCGGCACGTTCTACGGCGGCAACGGCCAGAGCAACTTCGGGCTTCCCAATCTCCAGGGGGCGGTGGCCCTCGGCCAGGGGTCCGGGCCCGGGCTGCAGACCTACGTCATCGGCGAGTCCGCCGGGACCCAGAACGTCACCGTCCTGACGGGTCAGATGCCGAGCCACACGCACACCATGCTGGGGCTGGAGGGGCGCGGACTGTCAGCCCACGGGACGCCCGTAGCCGGGGATGCGCTGATCACCAGCCACGGCGGGAGCGCCTACGCCGGGAGCATCACCCCGAACGTGCAGATGTCGCCGCAAGCCGTGACCGTCAGCGGGGGCAGCCAGCCGCACAACAACATGATGCCCTCGCTGGTCCTCAACTACTGCATCTGCATGCAGGGCGTCTTTCCCTCGTCGCAATTGACGGCGCCCCGGACGGCGGTGAGGCTCCGTCCGGCCGGTCCCGAGGACGAGCCCTTCCTGCGGCGGCTATACGCACGCCTGCGCGAGCCCGAGTTCGCGCCCCTCGGGCTCGGCGCCCCCGCGCTCCAGGGTCTGCTGCGAATGCAGTACGACGCCCAGGATGCCGCCTACCGCCGCCAGTACCCCGGCGCCGACTTCGCCGTGGTGACGCTCGACGAGGCACCGATCGGGCGGCTCACCGTCGACCGCGCCGGCCCCTCCGTCCATGTCATCGACGTCGCGCTGCTGCCGGAGTGCCGCGGCGGGGGCGCCGGCACCGCGGTGCTCACGCAACTCATCGAAGAGGCCGAGCGCTCGGGACGATTCGTGACCCTGAGCGTGGCCCGCACGAATCCGGCGCTGGGGCTCTACGGGCGCCTCGGATTCATGGCGGCCGGCGGGGACGACGTTTACCTCGAGATGGAGCGCCGGCCCGGACCCCTCAGGTGAAGATCGCCTGGTAGAGCGCCCGGCCCTCCTCGGGCTGGATAGGGACGAGGAAGGGCTCGAATGTCCCGAGCTCCTCGTGCTCGATAGCGGTGCACGCCCTGCTGGAACACGAGCTCCGGCGGGCCGGTGAAGATCAGCGAGAACGGCGTCCGCCGTCCGTCTCCCGGGGCATCACCCAGCGCCTCCGCAGAGCCCAGCAGGATCTCGACAGTCACCGGCTGACCCTGCGGGTCGAACAGGGGTCCGACGGTGAACGATTCCCCGACGCGCCCCGCGAAATCATCAAGCGTCAGCTCGCCGAGGTCAGCCATTCGTCCGGTCGACGAACGCCAGGAAGTTGCGCTGCGACCCCGCCTGCACCCTCGCGGGGACCAGAAACATGGGGTAGCTCCCGAGCGAGGGGTGGTAGATGCTCGGCAGGCCCTCGGGCAGCGGACCGGCTCCGGTAGAGGTGCGGAAGCGCAGCAGGAAGGAGCTGTCGCTCCCTGCGGGCCGGGCGGGAAGGTCCTCGATCGCAAGCAGTCTGACCGAGCGGTATCCGCCAATGTAGAACGAGGCTCCCACCAGGGGCGTGTAGGAAGCTCGGCTCCAGACGTTGGTCGCCCCGGCAGCCGACTTCCCGACGGCTGCCGCGGCCACGCCTCCGCCCGCGAGCGTGAGCGCGATCCCGCCTCCGAGGCCCATCAATCCACGTCGAGTCAGCTTCGCGGTCGAATCCATGACCGAATCCCCCTTATCGCCAGCGCAGGCTCAGCATACACGCCCAGAAGCCAGAATACACGCCCAGACACGGCCGGCGAGCGCCGCCTTCGGCGCCGGTTCAGGACCGGCGCGTAGTACCGTGACAAGGGTGAGAGATTTCGGCTTCGATCCCCTGCGGGCGCTCGATTTCGTCAAGCAGTCGGTGGCCGACGCTCCGGCCCAGCTGGCCGACGGCTTCGGCCGCGTGATGCGCGACGCTCCTCCCGAGCGCATGGAGCAGGTGATGCGCTCGCCGCTGCGAAAGCCGATCCTCGACGGGATCTTCTGGCAGATGCCCAAGCAGCTGGACGCCAAGCAGGCGGCTGGGGTGCACACCTCGATTCGCTGGTGCATCACGGGCCGGGCGGACGGCGGCGTCGATACCTATCAGCTCGAGCTCGAGGGCGGCCGGGCGCGCATCATCCGCGGCACCGGCGGCCCCGATCCCCGGCTGACGATCACCATGGACGCGGTGGAGTTCCTGCGCCTCGTGAGCGGCAACTCCGATCCGATGCGGGCCTACTTCACCGGCCGGATCAAGCTCGCCGGCGACATCATGGTCGCGGCCAAGCTGGCGACGCTGTTCCGGATCCCCGGAGCGCCGGGCACGTCCGGCGGGCGGGACCGGGCACCACGGGCGGCCCCGGTGGGCCCCCGCCCTCTCCGCCCGCCTGAGCGCCACCGATGCGCCGGCGCGGCGGCCGAGGCGCTACACGCGTTCGAACACCATCCGGTAGTGGTCCAGCAGCTCTCGCTCGAAGGAGACCTGGTTCGCGCTCACACCCGACGTGAACGCGAGCCGGAAGTCTGAGCTGACGAGCCACCGAGGGAGCAGTTGCAGCTTCAGCAGCGTCTTGCGGAAACTGGAAGCTTGGATCCGCGCGTTCCACTGATTGATCGTCTCGATGTAGTCGGTGCGGCCGCTCTCCGCTGAGACGAGGCGAAAGTGAGGCTCCGCGCACCGAACGACCTGATCACGGCCGGAGGGGAGCCACGAGCCGGGGAACTGACGGCCCAGCACGGCGAGGATCCAGGCGTCGGAGTTCCTCGGCGCGGCGGTGGTGATCTTCTCCAGCGCCACGGCATTCGGTCCGAACACCATCGTCTGCAGATAGAACCGGCCAGACGGTGCCAGCACGCCTGCGATCCGTTCGAAGATCCCACGGTAGATGTCCTCCTGACGCCCCGCGGTGTGGTCCTCAGGAGAGCAGAAATGCTCAAATGCGCCGAGGCTTGCCACCGCGTCGAATCCGCCGAACGTCTCGCGTGTCAACTCACGCGCATCCTGGATGTGCACGTCGAGGCCGTGGCGGCGGCACGCCGCGGCCTGGGCTGAGGACAAGGTCACGCCGACTCCGATCGCACCGGCGCCGCGAACGTACTCGAGCAGTCCGCCCCAGCCGCACCCGAGGTCGAGTACGCGGCGCCCCGGGCCGATTCCGATCTGCTCGGCGATGTACTCGTGCTTGCGGCGCTGGGCCTGCCGGAGGCTCAACGTGAAGTCGCCGTCGTACTTGGCTCCGCTGAAGTCGGCGAGCTCGCCCAGGCTCAGCCGGATGACCCGATCGGTCAGCGAGTAGGTGAAATCGAGATCCTTGCGCTCGGCCATGGCATCGATCCGTCCGGCGCCCGATCCTGCTCAGCCGGTCTGGCCGCGATCGCGGGGCGGTTTCATGACGGCGGCTCTGGCTCCGCTCGGTCGAGCCGCTCGCAGATCGCGTCGTAGAGCGCACCGACCTGCCCGACCACACGTGCCGCCACCTCGAGGTCGCTGTCAGACACGCCGGCAAGCTTCTCCTCCCACAGCGACTGCCATGCGGCGAGCTTTCGCTCGAGCAGCTCCCAGCCGTGGGGTGTCAGGGACACGTTGCAGACGCGCCGGTCCTCGGTGCTGCGATGACGGGCCACGATATCGGCAGCCTCGAGATGGTCGAGCATGGCGGTGACTGTGGCGGGGTTGAGGTCCGCGCTTCGCGCCAGCTGCCCAGCGGTCATCTCGTGCTCGCGTCCGAGCGCGGCCAGCGCGCGAATCTGGACGAAGGTGAGCTCGCCCGGACGGTTGTGGTCACGGCCACGCAGGCGCCGCTCCGCCCCCGACATGTGCGCCAGCGCCAAGCGCAGCGCCTCGATCTCAGACCGGTACTCGGCCGCCGTCTGCCCGTACGGCTCGGACCCGGCCGGCAGCCCGGTCTCGATGCGGGTGCCGTCCTCGGCCGAGGTCATGCGGCCTCGAGCAGCGGCGCATCGGCGGGCAGCAGGCCCGGGCTCGGCTGCCGGCGCGCCCGCCGCTCGATCTGCGCCAGCAGGAGCGTCGGCGCGAGGGCCAGCAGGGTGACGCCCAGGACCCACCAGTATGTCTGCCCGAATCCGGAGGCCAGCGCGGCCTGGGTGTGGGCGTGGTCGATGTGACCCTGGAGCACCACCGCGATGATCGCAGTTCCCAATGACCCGCCGACCCTCTGCAGCACGGTCAGCTGCGGACTGGCGTCATTGACCTGCTCGCGCGACAGAACCGAGAACGCCGCCGTCATCGCCGGCATGATCGCCAGGCCGACGCCGATGCCGCGGATCAACATCGAGGCTCCGATCAGCTCGAACGAGGTCCCCGCGGTCACCAGCACGAACGGGATCGTCGCCGCCGCCAGGATGAGGCCGCCGAGCAGTGAGGTGCGGCCGGCGCCGAGTCGCTGCGTAAGGCGCCCGGACAGGAACATGCCCAGGCCGCCGCCAATTCCCTGCGGAATCAGCAGCAGACCCGTGCTGATGGCGTCCTCGCCGCGCACGGTCTGGAAGTACAGCGGCATCAGGATCATCGCCCCGAACAGCGCGGCGCCGAGGCAGAATGTGACGATCGAAGCCGCCCGGAACGCCGGGTTGGAGAACAGACTCAGGTCGAGTAGCGGATGCTCGGTCCGCCGCGAGCGCGCCACGAACAGCGCCAGAAGCACCATTCCGGCCAGCACCGGCAGCAGAACGGAGGACGCGGTGAGGCTGCCGGCCGACTCGCTCTCAGACAGTCCATAGGTGATGCCCACGACGCCGAGCGCAGCCAAGGCCAGCCCCAGCACGTCGAGCCGGCCGGCCTGGCTGGTCCCGGCCTCGTCGTGGGGAAGCAGGCGCCACGCCATCACCAGCGCGATCGCGCCGACCGGCGCGTTGATCAGGAAGATCCATTGCCATCCGACGGTCTGCAGCAATAGGCCGCCGAGCGTCGGGCCGAACACCGGGGCGAGCACGATCGGAACGCCGATGAAGCTCATCACCTTAGGGAGGTTGCGCGGACCGGCCGCCTTGACCAGGATCATCTGGCCGATCGGCGTGATCATGCCGCCGCCGACGCCCTGCAGAACCCGGAAGAAGATCAGCTCACTGCTGCTGGTGGCCAGCGCGCACAGCGCCGAGCCGGCCGTGAACACGACCAGCGCGATCAGGTACAGGCGCCGGGCGCTGTAGCGCCGCACGGCCCAGCCGGTCACCGGGATCACAGCGGCAAGCGACAGCAGGTAGCCGGTGATAACCCATTGGATGCTGCCCAGCGATGCGTGCAGGTCACCCGACAGGTCGTGCAGCGCGACGTTGACGATCGTCGTGTCGAGCACAGACATGATCGCGCCCAGGATCACGACGATGGCGACTCTCATTACGTGCGGCTCGATCTTCGACGACGCGGAGAAAGAGGGGGAGGTTGAGCTACTTGTGTTCGGAGATTTCATTTGGTACCAAAAGATTAGCAACCGAATCTTTTATGGTCAAGACAATTCGCGACATCCGAGGCGTCGCAGTTCGGCGCGCAAACGCAAGAAACGGGGCGCGCGAGCGTTGTAGTCCCCAACGAACCGCTCCCCGGCGCTGGTTCCCCTCTCTCGAAACCAAGGACACCTCAGTGCTCGCAACCATCTCGCGATTTCTCCGGCCGGCGGTCACGTTGGCGGGACTCGCCGCCATCACGGCACTCCTCTTCGCCGGCCCCTCGGGCGCCGTGACGCTGCCGGGCACGCCAACGCCCACGGCCGTGGCCCGAGTGCTGGCCGGGCGGGTGTCGCTGCCGAGCACGCTGGCATCGTTTGTCGGAAGTGCGCCGTCGCTCGGCGCCGCCCTGCCGAACTCGCCCGCCCGAGCCCTGGTCGCGCTCGCTCACCGCGACCAGGCCGGGCTCTTGAGTCTCGACTCACAGGTCTCCGACCCCGGCAGCCGGATCTACCGGCATTTCCTCACCCCGGCGCAGTTCGACGCCCGCTTCGCGCCCAGCTCCGCCTCGGTGGCTGCGGTGGAGACGTTCGCCCGGGGCTTCGGCCTCAGCGTCCAGCCGGTTCCCTCCAACCGCGCGTACGTCTATCTCACCGGCACCGTGGCGCAGATGGACGCCGCCTTCGCCACGACGATCGAGCGCTATACCGTCGATGGGACCACGGTGCAGGCCCCGAACCGGGCGGCCAGCGTGCCGGCTCGCCTGTCTAGGCTGGTGACCGGGGTCGAGGGCCTGGACACCGGGGACGTGGCGCGGCCGCAGACGAGCGCGGCGACGCCGCCGGCGCCGGCGTACGCCAACGCACCGCCGTTCTCGGCGTGGTGGGGCCAGAGCCTCGCCACCCAGGCTCCCGGAGCCTACGGCCAGGCCCATCTGCCCAACGTCCCGCAGGGCTACACGCCCCAGCAGCTCGAGGGTGCCTACGGTGTCGCCGGGGCGATCGAGCGCGGCCTCGATGGGACTGGTCAGACCGTGGCGGTGATCGACGCCTACTCGTCCCCGACCATCACCTCCGACGCGGACACCTGGTCCAAGCTTCATGGTCTGCCCGCCCCCAAGCTGGTCATCAAGGACAACGCCGCCGAGCGTGACCAGCCCGAGGGCCCGACGGTCCCCACTGACGTTCCGGGTCTCGGCGGACTCAACCTCCAGAGCCCACAGGGCTGGTTCGGCGAGGAGACGCTCGACGTCGAGGCAGTGCACGCAATGGCGCCGGGGGCCACGATCGTCGTGCAGTCGGCGCTCAGCCCCGAGAACATCGACCTTCATATGGCCCAGAACGCAGCCGTCTCCAAGGACGGCGTGCAGATCATCTCCAACTCCTACGGCGGCAGCGCCGACTCCACCGACAACACCAGCGACGGCTACTGGGAGCAGGCGATCGCCCAGGGAATCGGCGTGTACTTCTCCTCCGGAGACAGCGGCGACCAGACAGCCGGCGGGACCTCACCGGCGAACCGGTCCGTCGACGCCGGTCCCAACTCCCCGTACGTCACCGCCGTAGGCGGGACCACCCTGGCCATCGGCCGGACCGCGAACTACCAGTTCGAGACCTACTGGGGGACCGACACCGCAACCCTGACCAACGGCGCCTGGGGTCCGAGCAGCTTCCAGTCGGGCGGCGGCGGCGGCACGAGCGAGGTCTACGGCGAGCCCTACTACCAGAGCCCCGTGGTCGCCAGCCGCTTCTCTGACTACTGGAAGGGCAACAGCAACGCCACCAGCGGGGCCACCATCCCGGGCCGCGTCGTGCCCGACGTGGCGATGCTGGCCGACCCGAACTCGGGCTTCCTCATGGGCCAGACGCAGGATTTCACTGCCTACTCCAACCCCGACGGCTACGACCTGCCGAACGACAGCGTCAAGTTCGCTCAGTACCGCATCGGCGGCACCAGCCTCGCCTCGCCCCTGTTCGCGGGGATGATGGCGCTGGCCAACCAAGCCGCCGGCACGCGGCTCGGATTCGCCAACCCGGCGTTCTACTCGCTCTATCGCTCCGGCGCCTTCCACGACATCTCCGCCCCCAAGAGCAAGGTCGCGGTCGTGCGCACCAACTACGTCAACAGCACCAACGCCGCCGGTGGGACCCAGACGCTCCTACGCACGGCGGGCGACACCGGCACGCTGACCTCAGCCCCGGGTTACGACGACTCAACCGGTCTCGGATCCCCGAACGGGCTGACGTTCCTGTCGAAGCTGGCCCCGAAGTCCAAGCTCGTGGCGGCCGCGGAGGGGGCGAGCCGGGGCTGAGCCGGCACCCGTCGTGCGAGCCACTCGCCGCGCGATTCGCCTCACCCGATCGCCGCGAGCAGCCCCTCGGACAGATCCCCGCGACCGGCCACCGAGATCTCGTCCAGCCCCAGCCAGGCGGCGGCGAGGCGCAGCTCGGCCGCCAGCTCGGCGGCGACATGGATCGCGTCGACGCCGGGCTCCGCGAACGCTCCCTGGACCATCAGGACGCCGCTCTGGCGGTCTGACTTGAGATCGACGCGGGCCACCAGGCTGTCTCCGAGCAGGAACGGGAGCACGTAGTAGCCATGGATGCGCTTGGCGGCCGGCGTGTAGATCTCGATCCTGTAGCGGAATCCGAACAGCCGCTCGGTGCGCTGGCGAAACCAGACCAGAGAGTCAAACGGCGACAACAGCGCACGGGCGTACATCTGGCGTGGCCGGCGCGCGGCCGGCCACAGGTAGGCGGGCACGGTCCATCCCTCGACCGCGACCTCGATCAGCTCGCCGGTCGCGACCAGCTCCGCGACCCGCTCCTTGGAGGCGGAGCGCGGCAGCCGGAAATAGTCGCCGAGGTCGGGCTCGGTGGCCACACCGAGTGCCCCGGCGGCGACGCGGACCAGCTGGCGCTGGGCCTCGGCTGCGCTCGGTGTCGGCAGCTCTCTGATCTCCGCCGGCAGGATCCGATCGATCGTGTCGTAGAGGCGCTCGAAGTTGACGCGCCTCGCGGCCCCCACCTGTCCTGTGAAGAAGAGATACTCGAGCGCCACCTTCCCCTCGTGCCAGTTCCACATGTGCCCGGCCCGGGGCGGCGGCCTCGCGGCGCCCGTGTCGCGGGCGCGGATCGGTCCCTGTTCGGCGACCAGGTCGAGCGTCCGCTGTACGAGGTCGGGCTCGTCGCGGACGACCCTGGCGATCGACCCCCAGGCTTCTCGCTGCACGTCGGCCATCCGCCACCGCAGCAGGGGGTGCAGCTCGACAGGGATCAGCGATGCCTCGTGAGCCCAGTATTCGACCAGCCGGCGGTCGACCTTCCCCGTGCCGTGGCCGGCGATCCGATCCAGGCGCGAGCGGTCGTAGGGGCCGAGCCGAGAGAAGACCGGCATGTAGTGAGCGCGGCTGAACACATTGACCGAGTCCAGCTGCAGCACTCCGAGCCGGGTGACGAGGCTCGCGATCTGGTTGATGCTGGGAGGCTTGGCCGGGCGCCGGCCGAAGCCCTGAGCCGCCAGCGCGATCCGCCGCGCCTGGGCGAGGGTCAGGCGGCGATCGCTGTGGGAGGGGCTCACGATTGCTTATTTTGAGGAGATCTGACGTTCCACCGCCACGCGGCGGCCTCCGGGGTGACTCCTTGACCGCCGCGACCCGGTACGGTGAGGCGGACGATGTCGATTCCCGACAGCCCGCCGGCGGAGCCGGCCACGCAACGGCGGGATCGGCGTATCCGCGCGGTGCCGACAATCGAGCGCGTCGAGGTTTCGCTACACGGTCACCGCGTGAACTTCAACATCGCCGGGCATGGACCGCCCGTCGTGCTGATCCACGGTGTCGCCGGCCGCGCCAGTCAGTGGGACCAGATCGTTCAGCTGCTGGCGGAGAGTCACACCGTCGTCGCGCCCGACCTGCTCGGCCACGGCGACTCCGCCAAGCCGCGCGGGGACTACTCGCTCGGAGCCCACGCCTCGGGCATTCGCGACCTGCTGGTGGGACTCGACATAGAACGGGTCAGTGTCGTGGGCCACTCGCTCGGCGGCGGGATCTCGATGCAGTTCGCCTACCAGTTCCCGGAACGCTGCGAGCGGCTCGTGCTCGTCTCCAGCGGCGGCCTCGGAGAGGACGTCCACCCGCTCCTGCGCGCCGCGACGCTGCCGGGATCCGAGCTGGTGCTGCCGCTGCTCGCGCACGCGCGCGTGCTCAACGTGGCCTCGTTGATCCCGCGAGCACTCGGTCTGATCGGCCTGCGCGCGCGCCCCGACCTCGCCGAGATGGCCCAGGGATATCGCTCTCTCTCCAACGCGGAGGCACGAAGCGCCTTCATCCACACTCTGCGCGGCGTGATCGACCCTACCGGCCAGCGAGTCAACGCCAGCGATCGCCTGTACCTGGCGTCGACGATCCCGTCGCTGCTCATCTGGGGACGCCGTGACCGCATCATCCCGATCGAGCACGCCGAACCCGCGCACGAGGGGATGCCGGGCAGCACGCTCGAGGTGTTCGACGATGCGGGGCATTTCCCACACCTCGACGATCCGCTGCGCTTCGCGCGGACGCTGGAGAACTTCTTCGAGGAGACCGAGCCGGCCCACCTGGACACTGGCCAGATGCGCGAGCTCGTGCTGGCCCGAGATCCGAAGTCGGCCGCCGTCCTGGAGCGGCTGCAGCGCGAGCATCCGGTCACCTGATCGCGACGTGTATCGTCGGAGCGGCCGTCGCGCGGTCGGCCTTCTACACAAGCAGGAGGTGGGACATCCAAATGGACGTCGCCCAAGGTTCGGTTCTACTTCACTTCGCTCGCAATGGCGCCTTCGGGCCCGATGGAGCCCGGTTGCTGGTGCTCGAGCGCGGCGACGGCCCGCACGTGTTCGACACCGACGGCCGGCGCTACGTCGACGGGCTCTCGAGCCTGTTCTGCGCCCAGATCGGCTACTCGTATGGAGACGAGATGGCCGGCGTGGCCTCGGACCAGCTCAGGCGGCTGGCTTTCAACACGCTGTGGTCGACTGCCCATCCCCCGGCGCTCGAGCTCGGCCGGCAGCTGTCCGACCTCGCCCCGGACGGATTCGGGAAGGTGTTCTTCACGTCCGGAGGCTCCGAGGCCGTCGAGGCCGCATGGAAGCTCGTGCGCCAGTTCCACGCCGCCAACGGAGAGCCACAGCGCCATAAGGCGATCGCGCGCCGGATCGCGTACCACGGAGTGACCCTGGGGGCGCTCTCACTCACCGGCGTGCCGCCTTTCAAGGAGCCGTTCGGGCCGCCGGCGATCCAGACCCGCCACGTCTCCAACACCAACCCGTTCCGCAGCCAGCTCAGCGGCGCCGCGCTCACGCGGCACCTTCTCGACGAACTCGAGCAGGCTGTCCTCGAGGAGGGTCCCGAGACCGTGGCGATGATCATCGCCGAGCCGGTCCAGAACGCCGGCGGCTGCCTGGTCCCGCCACCGGGCTACTGGGCCGGCCTGCGCGAGATCGCCGACCGCCACGGCATCCTGCTGGTTGCCGACGAGGTGATCACGGGCTGCGGCCGGCTCGGCGAGTGGTTCGGTGTCACGCGCTTCGGCGCCACGCCCGACCTGATCACGATCGCCAAGGGCCTGACCTCGGCATACGCGCCGATGGGCGCCGTGCTCGTGTCCGATCGGGTGGCGGCGCCGCTGTATGAGGACAAGCGCAGCCTGCTGCACGGGATCACATTCGCCGGCCATCCGCTGTGCGCGGCGATCGCGCTCAAGAACATCGAGATCTTCGCCCGTGACGGCATCCTCGAGAACGTCCGTGCCCGCGAGGACGGTCTCGAGCAGCGCGTCGAGGCGCTGCGCGAGCTCCCGATCGTCGGTGACATCCGCGGCTGCGGCTTCTTCTGGGCGGTCGAGCTGGTCAAGGACGGCGACGGCACCCGGTTCGACGCCGACGAGCGCGAGCGCCTGCTGCGCCAGTTCATGCCCGGGCGACTGCTCGAGGCAGGTCTGATCGCCCGCGCCGATGACCGCGGCGACGCCGTGCTCCAGATCGCTCCGCCACTGATCTCCGATGACGCTGTGCTCGACGAGATCGTGGACGCGATGCGCGAGGTGCTGAGCGACGCCGGACGGTTCATGGGGATCGGCGGCTCCACCGCCGGGGCCAGGCCGGCCGCGAGCGTTCCCGCCTAGCGGCACAGTCGCACGATGGTCGGCTGGGCGCCTGACGTGATCGTCGTCGGCGCAGGCTCGGCGGGCTGTGCCGCGACTCGGCGACTCGTCGATCGTGGCGATGTCAGGGTGCTGGTCGTGGAGGCGGGTGGACCCGACGACAATCCCGCCATCCACGATCCAGGCCGGTTCCACGAGCTATGGCTGGCCGAGGAGGACTGGGCGTACTACACGGTCGCGCAGCGCCACGCCGCCGGTCGCGCGCTGCACTGGCCGCGGGGTCGGGTCGTGGGCGGTTCAAGCGCGCTCAACGGGTTGATCTACGTCCGCGGCGCGCGCGCCGACTTCGACCACTGGGCCTATCTCGGCAACGACGGCTGGGCGTGGTCCGACGTGCTCCCGGTCTACCGGCGCATGGAGGACTTCGACGGTGGCGAGTCCGAGCTGCACGGAGTCGGTGGGCCGCAGCGGGTCATCAGTCGCTATCCGTTGGCCCCGATTCACGAGGCGATCGTCGCGGCGGCGGAGGCGATCGGGATCGCGCGCAACCCCGATTACAACGGGGGCGAGCTCGACGGCGTCTCACAGCAGCAGCTCACGATCAAGGATGGCAGGCGCCACAGCGCCGCCGGGGCCTACCTGGCTCCCGTCCTGGACCATCCGAACCTGCAACTGCTCACCGGTGCGCACGCCACCAGGCTGCTGCTGGAACGCGGCCGGTGCGTCGGCGTCGAGTGGCGCCGCGACGGCCGCACGGAGTCGGCGCGGGCCGGCGCCGAGGTGCTTGTAAGCGCCGGCACGATCGCCTCGCCCAAGCTGTTGATGCTCTCGGGCATCGGCCCGGCGGCGGAGCTGAGCGCGCTAGGGCTCGAGGTGACGGTCGACCTGCCCGGTGTGGGGCGCAACCTGCACGACCACCTCCTGTCGCCGGCCATCTTCAGCGCCGAGACGATGATCGACCCGCCGCTGGACGGGCTGTCGCCGCTCCAGACGCACCTGTGGTGGCGCAGCCGGCCTGGCCTCCGCGTCCCAGACACGCAGCCGATCCACTTCAGCGTGCCGCTCTACGAACCTTGGATGAATGGTCCGGACAACGCCTTCACGATGCTCGGCGGCCTGGTTCGCCCGGCCAGCCGCGGCGCCATCCGCCTGTCCGGCCCGCGTCCGGAGGATCCGCTGCTCATCGACCCCGACATCCTTGCGGTCGACGCGGATGTCGACGCCCTCACAGCCTCGCTGCGCCAGGTCCGCGAGGTCGGCGCCGCCGGACCCCTCGCCGGGGAGTGGGGAGCACGCGAGCTCTACCCGGGCCCCGAGATTCGCACCGACACCCAGCTGCGCGACTACGTCTCCCGGACTGTCATCAGCTACCACCACCAGGCCGGGACCTGCAAGATGGGCATCGACATCGACGCGGTCGTCGATCCGCGCCTGCGCGTGTACGGGGTCGAGGGGCTCCGGGTGGCGGATGCCTCGATCATGCCGGCCGTCACCTCCGGGAACACCCACGCGCCCAGCCTGATGATCGGCGAGCGCGCCGCCGACTTCATCGCCGCCGACCACGCCCCGCTGACCCAGGCTTAGCCCAGCATCCCGGGGTCGGGTGGATTGGGATCGCGCGCGTGGATCGTTTCGCGGACATCGAGGACGACGACATCGCTCGGTCGTGCCAGCAGCTCTCCGACCTGAGCGCGGTAGCGACGGTAGTGCGAAGTGCGGTAATGAGCCCGCAGCGCGGCGTCGTCCTTGAACACCTCCAGGAGCAGTAGGTCTCCCGGTTCCTCCGCCTCGAGCACGCGAAAACTCTCGCATCCGGCCTCGGCCACGCTGGCTGACGCCAGGTCGGCAAGGAGGGCCCGCAGCTCGGCCAATCTCCCGGCCAACCCGTGCACGTCGGCGATCAGCACCCTGGATTCGCTCATCTGTTCGAAGAAACGCTAGCTGGCCCGGCGTCAGGTCGCCAGCCGCCGCCGGGCTGGTCAGCCGAGCAGCGGGACGTCGTCGGTGATCACGTCGTGTCCGTCTTCGGTGATCAGGAGGTTGTCCTCGATGCGGATACCTCCGAAGTCGAGCATCCGGTCCACGCGATCCCAGATGACCTCGCCGCGGTGGTGGCTTCGCCGCTCGGGATCGTTGAGCAGGGCGGGCACGAAGTAGATGCCCGGCTCGACGGTGACGACCATCCCGGGTTGCAGGGGCAGATCGATCCGCAGGTTGGGGAACGGTGGCGGGTCGCCCTGTCGCTCGGCCAGCAGCCCGCCGGCGTCGCGGACGCCGAGGCCGACCAGATGCCCGATCCCGTGGGGAAAGAACAGCGACACGGCGCCGCTCTGGACCAGCGATTCGGGCTGCCCGCGCAGAAAGCCAAGGGAGACCAGTCCGTCGGCGATCGCCAGCGCCGCGGTCAGGTGCACCTCGCGCCACTCGGTGCCGGCGGTGCAGCGCTCGATTGCGGCCTGCTCGGCGGCGCGCACCACCGAATGGAGCTCCTGTTGCCCGGGCTCGAAGCGGCCGCCGACCGGGTAGGTACGGGTGATGTCGCTCGCGTAGCCGCGGTACTGCGCGCCCGCATCGATGAGAACCATCTCGCCGGCCCGCGTTCGCCGGTCGCTGGGGGCGAAATGCAGGACCGCTGAGTTGGGACCGCTGCCGACGATCGTGTCGTAGGCCATCGCGTCGCCGCCGGCGCGGAACGCCGCCGCCTCTAGTTCGATCTGCACCTCGCGCTCGCTCACCCCCGCGTGGAGGAGGGGCACGGCGGCGGCGAACGCCGCGCTCGTGGCGCGCTCCGCGATGCGCATCCGCTCGAGCTCGAGCGGATCCTTGATCCGCCGTACCTTGCTGAGCGCGAACCGCAGCCGTGCGGTGAGCTCGCCGTCGTCATGGACGCCGTCCGGAGCCACACCCAGGTACGCGATCGGCCGCTGCGGGCGGCGCGCGAGCCAGTCGGCGAGCCCGGCCGTGATCTGCGCCTGCGGCTCGTCGAGGGTCGCCCCGGACCAGAGCCTGTCGGCCTCGGTGACGGGCGCGACGAAGTCGGTCCACCCCTCGGCCGGATCGAACGCCAGCACCCCGCCGGGCCGGTTTCGATCGGTCAGGTAGAAGTACTCCGAGTGCGCCACGAACGGATACGTGGGATCCCCGCGTCCCGGCACGTGGATCGGGTCACCGGCTCCGATGAGCACGATCGCCTCGGTCAGGTCCCAGCTCCGCGCCGCGGCCGATCGGCGATCACCGAGCCGGCGCTCGATTTCCTCCGCGCTCTCGTTGGTCATCATCTCGGGTTGTACACCGCCGCGGCGTACTCTGCCCGGCGGGCTGCCGGCGCGGCTGCACCAGCTATGGCCAAGCCGCCTCGGGTGGGCGATACTCCGACACGACCCAACTCGATGGGAGACACGGTGGTACGAAGGCTTATCGCAGCCCTGTCAGTCCTGGCGGTGTCCTTGGGGTGCGCGTTGCCCGCGGCCCTTGGCCGCAGCAGGGCGCCGGTGCTCGGAAACAAGCACGCGTTCCAGAACGGCACCGGCTTTGGAAGGGCAAAACCGCGGACCGTGTATCTCGGCGGCGACCCGACCGGAAACGTCACCTCGATCACATGGCACGGCTGGGGCAACGCACGTCCGGTTGGGTTCGGGAAGGGCTGGTGCCCCGGTCGCTCCGTCGCGGCTGGCCACCCTTGCCGGGCAGCGCTGCACGCATACGGGCTCGGGACCTGCCGAGGACAACGTGCCTACAACCATCTGGCGTTTTACTTCAAGCCCACCCAGCACAGCCGCTGGCAGCTCGGCTCGAGGTGGAACGTCTGCAGTGGCTAGTCCCGGCGATCTGCTGGGACCGGCAATCAGGTCGGTGTGACGGCGACGACCGGGATCGCGCGTGTCGTCTGCTTCTGGTAGGCGGTGTAGCGATCGCGGTTGTGGTCGTTAACGATCTTCCACAGGCGGTCGTAGTCGGGATCCGAGGGCTCGACGATCCTTGCGGTGCCTTTCCGGCGCTCGCGGGCGATCTGAATCTCCACGTCCGGGTCGGCTCGGAGGTTGTGAAGCCAGGCTGGGGGACGGTCGGCTCCCCCGTTGGATGCGACCACGAGGTAGTCGTCGCCGTCACGGGCATAGACGAGGCCGTTCGTCCTCGTCGCGCCGGAGCGACGACCGGTGGTGCGTAGCAGCAGAGTTGGAACACCGATCATGCGATGCCCAAGGCGTCCATCGGTTCGTTTGTAGAGCTGCTCGTGGAAGCGGAGGACCTGGCCGGTGATGCTCATACGCACAGCTTATGGGGCCCGGCCGGCCGTGTTCGCATTCCGGTCGGATCGGCCGCGGTGCTGAGCTCCCGGAGATAAGCGGACAGGTCGGTCCGGTACGATGGCAACATGGCCGAGATGTCCGCGCAACCATCGCAGCCCGAGGGGCTTGACCGCGAGACCATGATCGTCGCCGGCGTCGTGTTGCTCGGGGCGATCATGTCGATCCTCGACACGACGGTCGTCAACGTCGCGATCGATCATCTGGCGGTCGCGTTCCACTCGTCGCTGACCACGATCCAATGGGTGATCACGGGCTACACGCTGGCGCTCGCTGCGGTGATCCCGGTCACCGGCTGGGCGGCGGACCGGTTCGGCACCAAGCGCATCTACATGTGGTCGCTGGTGTTGTTCACGCTCGGATCGGTGCTGTCGGGCCTGGCGTGGAGTGCGGGCTCGCTGATCTTCTTCCGCGTCCTGCAGGGCATCGGCGGCGGGATGATCATGCCGGCGGTCATGACGATCATGACCAAGAAGGCCGGCCCTCACCGGATGGGCCGCGTCATGGGCGTGCTCGGCGTTCCGATGCTGGTCGCGCCGATCCTGGGCCCGATCCTCGGCGGTTGGCTGGTCGATAACGCGTCCTGGCGCTGGATCTTCTTCATCAACCTGCCGATCGGGATCGTCGCGTTCATCCTCGCGCTGATCGTGCTCGAGCCCGATCAGCCACAGCCCGCCCACCGGCTCGACTGGCTCGGGATGCTGCTGCTCTCCCCGGGGCTGGCGGTGTTCATCTTCGGTCTGGCCGAGTCCTCGACCTACGGGTTCGGCTCGGTGCGCTCGTGGGGCCCGACGCTCGCCGGCGTCGTGCTGATCGCCGCCTGGTTCGTCCACAGCTGGCGTACCCCGAACCCGCTGATCGACCTGCGAACGTTCGCGCGCACCCGAGCGGGCGCGGCCGCGGGCACGTTCCTCCTGTTCGCGATCTCGGTGTTCGGCTCGATGCTGCTCGTTCCGCTCTACTACCAGGCGGTGCGCGGCGCGTCGGCGCTTCAGGCCGGCCTGCTGATGGCGCCCGGCGGCCTCGGCGCGATGCTGATGATGCCGCTCGCGGGTCGCCTCACCGACCGGTACGGACCCACCTGGCTGCCCGCCACCGGCCTGCCCCTGGTGGCCATCGGGCTGATCCCGTTCGCGTTCGTCGGCCCCCACACGTCCTACGTTTTGCTCTGCGTCGGCCAACTTCGTCCAGGGCCTCGGGATGGGACTGGCGATGATGCCGAACATGACCGCCGCCATGCAGGCGGTCCCGCTCGCCGCCATCGCCCGGACCAGCACCGCGATGAACATCATCCGCCAGGCCGGAGCCTCGATCGGCACCGCGGTGCTGTCCGTGATTCTCGCGTCAGCGATCACGAGCAACCTCAGCGCGAGCCTCGGCAGCCGCGCCTCGGGCGCGGGCTCCGGCGGGCTCGCCACCCTCCAGCACCTGCCGGCGAACGCGCACGCCGCCATCGCAGGGCCACTGGCCAACGCGTTCGCCTCAACCTTCGTATGGGCGCTCGTGCTCATCCTCGTCGCTCTCATCCCTGCCGTCGGAATGGCCGTCTCGGGCTGGCGCCGCCGGCGTCACGGCGCCCGCCGGCGCTCGCCCGTTGGTGCTCGAATAGCGCCGGATGAGGGGCCGCTAAGCGGAACATATGGCTCGTTAGCGACCCATCATGGTCTGGCGGCGCCGGCGGCCGGCCGGCCGTGTTCAAGCGCCGGCGACTCGGCCGCAGGGCTGAGTGCTACTCGCGCTCCAGCACGAGCTTGGTCGCCGGTTCAAGCCACGCCTCGTCGGCTCGATCCCAGGGCACGATCGTCGTCGGCACCGCGAGTGGATCGAAGCGACCATCGGCGAACAAATCGAGCACCACCGGCAGCAGACGGCGCGAATCCGCTCTTGACAAGTGAAAGGTGATTCCGTGCGTGTACATCTCAAGGAGCGGAAGCGCCACCGTCGGCGCGAAATGGATCGCCACCGCCGTGCAGAACCCGTAGTCGTCGGTGGAGCGCAGCGCCGCGGCCAGTCCCTCGAGTTCGCCGCTCGCCTCGACCGTGATCGGCGCCCGGTCATAGCGCCGCGGCCACGGACCTTGCTTGTGCTCGACCTCGGCGCCGAGCGCGGCTGCCGCTGCGCAGCGTTCCTCATCGCTGTCGACGTAGCGCACGCGCGCGGAACCCAACGCGAGCGCGAAGGCGACCGCATATAGGGCGATCGAGGCGGCCGCGCCGCCGACGATTAGCACCTCGGCCCCCGGATGCTCGGCGAGCTGTGGGCCGACGGCCCGATAGGCGTCGCAGGCGTTGTCCGGCAGCGTGCACAGCGCGCTCGCTCTGCCATCTGGCGCCGGCAGAAGCATGTGATCAGCGGCCGGAACCGCCAGGATGTCCGCGACCGCCCCGCCGTGACCGCCACCCGCCTCACCGAATCCAAACGCTCCCCCCGCCCGCGCGCGGTAGGTGTGACACGCACCAAAGCGCCCGTCGCGGCAAGCCACGCACACGCCGCAGGACACCTGAAACGGGACAAGCACCCGCTCGCCGACACGACGCGCGCTGACTTCGTCCCCAATCGCGATCACCTGGCCCACCATCTCGTGCCCGACCGGGAAAGGGCCCGGGAAGAAGCCCATCGCCGCCATCGGCTGGTCCAGATCACACCGCGCGACCGCCAGCGGACGCACAAGCGCGCCACCGGGATCCGAGGCCTGTGGTTCTGGAGCCTCTTGCCACGCCACGCGTCCAGCCTCGAGAAAAGCGAGCTGACGCATCGCCCGGGAGCCTACCGGGGGAGCCATCACTGCGTGCGTCCTCGTCGTCATCTACCTTCGGGGCATGTCACGCGGAGCCGAGGCCAGTCGCTACGGCGAGGTCTTCAACGAGATCGCCGAGGAGTATGACCGTCACCGGCCGGCTTACCCGGACACGCTGATCGACCGAGCGTGCGAGGTGGGGGGTCTCGGCCCCGGCGCTGCGGTCCTCGAGATCGGCTGTGGCACCGGCCAGCTGACACGCAGCCTGCTGGCCCGCGGCCTGCGGGTGACGGCGATCGAGCCCGGCGAACGGCTGATCGCGCGGGCACGCGATCAGCTCGGCAACGCCGGGGACGTGGAGTTCGTCAATCGGCGTTTCGAGGAGGCTCCGCTGGCACGCGCGCACTACTCGGCCGTGTTTTCGGGGTCGGCGATTCACTGGGTTGATCCGGATGTGAGTTGGCGCAAGACCGCCGAGGCGCTGGTCGATGGCGGAGCCCTGGCGCTGGTCTCCTACTTCGGATTGCACGACCCGCGGAGCGCCGGCGATCAGCAGGCGCTCCGCGCCGCGATGGCGAAGGTGGCGCCGGAGCTTGCCGCCGACTGGCCGACCTACCGCGACCTGGACGGCACGCTCGGGGGCGTCGATGAGCGGCGCGGCAACGTGTCGGACGTATGGGCGTGGCTGGGGAGCTACGAGCTCGCGCGGGGGTATGCCGCAGACCTATTTGATGACACTCAGGTCGCCGCGGCGCCGACACTCCTGGAGCACACGGCCGACGCGCTCAACGCCCTGCTCGGCACGATGTCGTTCTGGGCGCAGCTCTCGCCCCGCCAGCGCGACGCTCTGTGCACCGAGAACTTCGCGCTCCACCGAAGGCTCGGCCGGCCAATCCGCTCCAGCACGGTCGCCTGCCTGGTGACGGCGCGACGCGTTCAGCCCCGCGCTCGCTCGCGCGATCGCGGACCAGATACTGGTTGGCGCTGAATTCGCGCGCCAGATGTGCACATTAGGGCCGGAGTGTTCGGCGAGCTGTCATGGCTTTGCCGACGAGCGGCTCGAAGGTGGCGGCTTCGGCGTACACACCACGTCGCGGCCACCGCTGACTACACCCACCCGCCGCCACTTTTGGAAATGATTAGAAGCAGCCGTCGCCGCCGGGCACCCCGACGCCACCACCACCCCCACGACTATGAGCCACCGCAACATTCTCATCCCACCAAGCTCCAACGTTGTGTGACAGCGAAAGTTACGAGCGAGGATGCGATCATCGGCGTATGACGGCATGGCGGGACGTCGAGCAGGCAGAGCCGAAGTTCGCACAGCGCGTGCGGGCGCTGTTCGACGCTTACAGGCACAAGACCATTGCCACCTTGCGAGCCGACGGGTCGCCGCGGATCTCCGGGATCGAGGCGGTCTTCGAGGATGGCGACCTGGTTTTTGGCTCGATGCCGAACGCGCGCAAGGGGGCGGATCTCCGTCGGGATCCGCGGTTCGCTCTGCACAGCGCCACGGTCGACCCGGTCGAGGGCTCCGAAGCGCAGTGGCCGGGCGAGGCGAAGATCTCCGGTCGGGCGATCGCTGCCGGACCGATCACCGAAGGACCGGACGGCGACCGCTTTAGCGCCGACATCGCCGAGGTCGTGCACACCCACCTCAACGAGGAGGCCACGATGCTCGTCGTCGAGTGGTGGACGCCGACACACGGGCTGCGAAGGATCGAGCGCGAGTGATCTCGATCGCGTGCCAGATCGACGGGCTCGTCTAGAGATCTACGCCGGCCGAGCCTCGATCACGCCATCGCCAACTCGCGTCGCCCGCCAGCCGGCGTCGCCGAGCAGCACCCGCCACTGCTCCGCCGTCCGTTCCCGGCCGCCGGCGATCACGAGCATCAGCAGATCGAGCCACTTCGCGCCGTCGGGTGCGTTGCCGTGCTCGATCACGCTGTCCAGCACGACCAGCCGCTCACCCGCCGCGGCACGGACCGTCTCCAGGATCCGCTGTGCCGACTCGTCGTTCCAGTCGTGGAGGATCGTCGAGAGGAGATGGACGTCGCCGCGCGGCACTGACTCGAAGAAGCTCCCCTCCACAAACCGACAGCGGTCGCCGAGCGCCTCCTCGTCGCGCACCGTCTCGGGAAGGTCGAAGACGATCCCGCGCATCCGCGGGTGGCGCTCCAGCAGCGCAAACAGCAACGACCCGCTGCCACCGCCGACATCGACAACAAGCTCGTCACCACGCCAGGCGACGCTCTCAAGCCGATCGAGGCGGCCCTGCCAGCCTTGCGCCATCGCCTGGTCAAAGGCGGCACGCTCATCCGGGCGCGCCGCCAGCCACGCCCAGAACTCGTCACCGTAGACGCGCGAGAACGACGCCTCCCCGCTCGCGTCGAGCGCCGCGACCGCCTGCAGCCAGGCGCCGCCGAAGAGGTGCGCGAAGTCGTCCCAGCCGTCGCGCGCCAGCACCTTCGAGGCGGCCGTGTTGCCGAACACGCCTGGCTCTGTCTCCTCAAAGATGCCGTCGCTCGCCAGCGCCCGCAAGACGCGGTGCAGCGCGTCAGCGTCGATGCCCCGCTCACGCGCGAGCTCGGCGCTGCTCCGCGGGCCGGCAGAGAGCGCCTGCGCCACGCGTAGATCGGCGGCGAGCCGCAGCGCCCGCGTGACCAGTGCCCCCCGAAGTGCGTTCCAGATGTCCGCGCACCGCGCCCATGTGGCGCCACCTCGACTAGTACACCGGCCTCCCGCTGGGCGGGTTTCGGTCGAGGCCGTACTTCACTCCGTGAACTTGCATGTAAACCGCGTAGCCGGCGTCGACGGCAAGCAGCGCGATCACTGTCGCAAGCGCTGCATAACGCCGGTGCTTAAGGACCAGGGCCGCGGAGACAAAGAACACCGGAGCGGCGAGGAACATGACACGTTGGTCGTCGTACACGACGGTCAAGGCCAGCGCGCACACGCCAACTAAGGCAAGTCCCCGGCGGGGGAACGAGAACCTCCGTAGCGCAGCCGGCGCAACGATCCACAACGGGCCGTAGGTGTAGGCCAACCTTTTAAGTTCAGTGGCGGAGAATGCCATCCGCAGGACCTCCAGCCGGACGTGCAGGAACGAGCCTGAAATGCCCGGCGTATACGAACTGACGCCCATCACCGAGATCTCGAGTCGTAGAGCGACAGCGGCCGCAATCGGGGCGACCGACACCAGCGCAACGTCGCGCAGCGCCTCGACGTCCACCACTCGCTCGGCCCACACGGCGTAGGCGAGTGGGATCAGGAACAAGCTCGTTTCCTTCACCGCGACACCGATGAGCACCGTCATCGCGAACGCAAGCCGCTGGCGGCGGACGATGAACAAGCAGCCAAGCATCATCACGAGTGTCGTGGCCGGATCGATGTTCCGGCCATGTCGAAGCAGAGCGACCAGAAGCGTCGGCGAAACCGCGAGCCCGACCGCAAGACCGCCGGCAAGCCACGGCGACACGTCGAACGTGCGCAACAGAACGTACAGCGCCGCGCCACTAGCGGCGATCAACACCAGGGCCTGCAGCTGCCACGAGACCACCTGACGGAACGGAAGAGCATGCACCAGCCACGGGACCGCGATCCGGTAGGCGTACCCATAGGTGTGGGGCCCGCCAGGGTGGGTGGCCATTCGAACGTAGTACGGCTCATCGCCGCTGATCCCCTTCTCGTGAGGAAGCAGAGCGTCGGCCAATCCTGCAACCGCCAGGCACACAGCGCCGACGAGCATCGCCGGCGGCACCCGGACACCCCACAGCTGAAGTGCCGGGACACGCGGCGAAGGCGCGACACTCATTTCGCGCTTCAAAACGGGCAGGGCTCGCAAAAGTTTCGAACACCGATGCCCGCCATCTCGGCGCAAGCTTAGCCCACCCGTCAGGCCCCCGGCGGCCTGTCCAGCAGGACCCCATAGACGCGGCGGACGTGCAGACGGACGACCAGGCGCCGGGCCTCGATCATCTGGGTGTAGAACGCGTCCTCGTCGGGGTGCTCGGAGAAGGCCGAGTGGACATCGAGGAGCTCCCGGGACGCGTCATCGCCCGGACGTGTGGCCACGTCAGAGAGCTCAGCGTCGCATTCGGCCACCGCGTAGGAAAAGAAGTGATCCCCAGGCACGTGCAGGGCGGCGTGCGGGTCGCGGCGGAAGATCGTCCCCTTGACCCGATCGGCGGTCGTGGAGACTCGGGCGATGCGCCGGCCCGGGTCCCAGACGTACCAGATGTTCGTGAGATGCGGATAGCCCTGGCGGGTCACCCCTGCGAGGATCCCCTCGCGCCGGGCGCCGATCAGGTCCAGCAGTTGGCGTTCATCAGCCATGGTGCAATTCCTTTCGAATCTGGGGGACGCCGCGAGCACCCCTCCCGCCGTCTTCACTCCGGGGTGAGAAGGACTGGTCAAGAGAGATATTGTGACTCTGTAGCCCTCGTGGCGACATAACCGAGTCATCCGGTGCCTGGGATTGGCACGACGGTGAGCGGGAGGGGCCGGCAGGCCCGTTAGCTACGAGACGTGGTTGCTGGGGCGTTTGGGCGTAGCGGCGCCCGGGGGTTTGTCGCACGGCTCGCGCAGCAGGAGCGCGATCATGCGGCCGGCACTGGTCGGGCGCCTGTCCCAGCATCCAGCCGAAGGAGCCCAAGCTCCACGTGACGGCGACGAGAGTCCGCCACGGGGTCTACCGGATCAAAGTGACCTCCAGCATCGCCGGCGCGGGCACGAACGAGGCTAACGTTGAGACCAGCCCCGTCTATCACGCGACGGTGACTCTCGGGAGGGTCACGGCATACACGAGCCGCGCCGGTGTGGCGATCGTCAAACGCGGGCCCTAGCCGCAAGCTCACTGTCACCGCGGGGGGCATCCTCGCGCCCGCCTCCCTCTCGATCAGCCGAACGTAACGGCCTGATCGGGAGCCCGCGTAGGACCGCTGGAGACGCCACGGCTACTGTCGGAACTCACTGGGAGCGCAAGGGGCTGTCGATGGTGGTGAGGAAGTCGGCGAATGCCTGATTCGTGCGTGCGGTATCACCGGTTGCGTCAAGGTCCATGAGGAGGCCCCGGATGACGGCGAGTACGACGGTGGCCAGCTCGGGTCGACCGACGCTGCGCATGCCGTGCTCGAGCGGTGCCAGCCAGTCGTTGGTCGCGGTCCGTCTGAAGCCGGGCCAGAGTGGTTCACCCGCAGTGTCGTGCAGCCGGCTGAACATGCGCAGGTAGGGCTCGCCTTGGGGCCCGGATATCGCGGACCATGCGCGGCCCAGGGTCACAGGGTAGGGCTGGTTGGATCGCAGGCGTATGAGGTCGGTGAAGGCCTCGACCTGGCGCTGCCGGGCCTGTCCGAGGATCTCGCGGAGCAGTCCGTCACGGGTCTCAAAGTGGTAGATCAGCATCCGGCTGGAGGTGCCGGCGGCGGCCGCCAAGGGCTCGAGCCGCTCAGGGAGTCCGTGCTCGAGTGCGTAGTCGGTGCACGCGTCGAGAAGCCGCTGCCTGATCTGCGGTTGGCGCTGCCTGCCCACCTCGCCATCTTTTCACGTAATAAACGGTACGTCTACCATCCCTCGACAGCAGATGGACACGCGACGAGGAGGTCATGGTGAGGGTCGTTTTCGTGCATGGGGCGTGCGTCAAGGACGGATCGTGGTGGTGGCACCGAACCGGTGAGCTACTGGCCGACCGGGGGGTTGCCAGCGAGGCGCCCGCCCTGCCGAGTTGCGGCGAGACGGGCGATCCGACGGGGGCGGAAGGACCGGGGTTGGCCGAGGACGTCGCCTCGGTCCGGCAAGTCTTGACCGCGAGCGATGAGCCGACCGTCGTGGTCGCCCACAGCTACGGCGGCATCGTCACGGCGGAGGCAGCTGCCGGTGTCGGCGCCGTACGCCATCTGCTACTCGTGTCCAGCTACCTGCCCGTGGTCGGGCAGAGCCTCTCCTCGTTCGGCGGTGAGGAGCCCGCCCCGTTTCTCGACATCGATCCCGAGCACGGTACGTTCACCGTTCGGGCGGAGGCCCTGGCCGAGACGTTCCTGCAGGACTGCGACCCAGATATCCAGCGACTGGCCATGGACAAAACAGCCCGGCAGAGCCTGGCGGTTCTCCAGCAGCCGGTGCAGGCAGCAGCCTGGCAGCACACAGCCTCGACATACCTCGTCTGCGCGCAGGACCGGGGCACCCCCGCCAACCTGCAACGCGAGTTCGCCCGTCGAGCAGGCAGCGTCCAGGAACTCGACGCCGGCCACCACCCATTCCTCTCCCAGCCAGCCGCTGTCTGTGACCTGATCGTCGGGCTGTGATGGCGACCACCGTCGTGCAGGCGGACCACCGCTAACGCGCGAAGCAGGGGCCGCGTGAACTGCGGGCGAGGCTGTCGCGCCGATCGAGACACAGCGGTTCGGTCCGGCGCTCGACCGCGAGATTATTCGTGCGGCGTGTGTGCGCGGTCACCGCCTCATCCCTAGCATCCGGCCCAGGCCCGACAGCGACGCGAATGCAAATCGCTGCAGACGCGAGGTT
This sequence comes from uncultured Solirubrobacterales bacterium, assembly GCA_963799995.1. Taxonomy (GTDB): domain Bacteria; phylum Actinomycetota; class Thermoleophilia; order Solirubrobacterales; family Solirubrobacteraceae; genus Palsa-465. Next base: position 448,290 of record CAWCZI010000009.1, read on the forward strand.
CGGATCGCGGTCGGGTGAGCTTGGAACAGCATCGCTGCGTAGATCGCTTGACGCGGGCTGTGAGGTGTTCCGGCGCCCATCTTCCCGGTCGATGTCAGCGACGCCATGTCGCGAAAGAACGCCTCGTAGTCGGCGGCGGGGCGGTGGCGATTGATGAACCTAACCGGCTCATCGTGAGTGTTTCGCAGGGTGTGCCGGTGACCGGGAGCCGCTGCGGCGCGCTCTCCAGGACCATAGGTACGCCAGCTGCCGTCGAGCTTGACGTCAAGTCGGCCCTCGACGATCTCAAAGCTGTCTTCAGCATTGTCGTGCACGTGCACAGGGGGGCTGGGGCTGTGGGGGCCGAGCCAGCTATTTGCCTCGAGAACTTCACCATCGGTGTCCTCGCCGTTGCGCACGATCTCCCACCGCATATCCATGCCGGGGCGAAAGTCGATGCGCCGAATCGCGGCAGGGCGGCTTGCAGGATCAAGGGAAGCAGTATTCACAGGGGCTCCATTAGATAGTCATTCACCTTGGTTGACAAGTTTAGAGAACCTTCTCACGGCGAGCGGTGTTTGTCAAGCAAGGTGAACTACAATCGTGGAGACATGCCGAAGAGCATCCAGATCCTTTTCCGCGACGCTCGCGCCGCGATCGAGGCCGCCGTCCGCGCCGATCTCGCCAAGAACGGCTTTGGCGATGTCGCGCCCTCGCACTCCGCCCTGTTGCGCAACATCGGCGAGGACGGTTCTCGCCCCAGCGACCTCGCCGCACAGGCCGGCGTCACGCGCCAAGCCATCACCAAGCTCGTGGACGAGCTCGAGCGGCTCGATCTCGTGCGCCGCGACCCAGACCCGGACGACGGGCGCGGCGTGATCGTCAGATACACCGACCGCGGACGCGCCGGCCTTGCTATCGCTCGCAAGCGGATGCTCGCGCTCGAGCGCGCCTACGCCGCGCAGGTCGGCGCCGACCGCTGGGCCGAGGTGCGCTCAACCCTCGAGACCCTGTTCGGTGACGATTGAGCTGACCGGCATTCGACGGAGACTTCCAAGCGAGGATCTGCTCCTCGGGGAAGGAACTCATTCGTCATGGCCGCTCCGAAGAAGTACCCAGAGCTCGGCGACGGGTGTCTCCAGGTGGTTAGTGTTAGTCGTGGATATGAGGCCGGCGTGCGGGGGTCGTGATCCCGGCCTCGTAGGCGAGCACGACCGCTTGGACGCGGTCGCGTAGGTCTAGCTTCATCAGGATTCGGTTGACGTGGGTCTTTACGGTTGCCTCGCCGATGATCAGCTCGTCGGCGATCTCGGCGTTAGACAGGCCGCGCGCGACATAGCGCAGCACCTCGAGCTCGCGGGGCGTTAGCTCGTCAAGGCCTGGAGGCGGCTCGGCGGGCGGGGTTACGAACTCCTCGATCAGCCGGCGGGTGATGACCGCGGCCAGCAGCGTCTCTCCAGCCGCGGCGGTTCGAACCCCGGCGACGAGCTGAGCGGCGGGCAGATCCTTGAGCAGGAAGCCGCTGGCGCCCGCGCGAAGCGCGTCGTATACGTACTCGTCGAGATCGAAGGTGGTGAGCATCACCACGCGGGGTGCGTTTGCTCCACCCTGGGCGACGATTTCGCGGGTGGCGGAGATGCCGTCCAGCTCGGGCATGCGCACATCCATGAGGATCACGTCCGGGGTGAGCGAACGGGCCAGGCTGACCGCTTCCAGCCCGTTGCTGGCCTCGCCCGTGACCTCGATGTCGTCCGCGGCGCTGAGGATCATCCGAAACCCCGTGCGGACAAGCTCCTGGTCGTCCGCGATCAGCACCCGGATGCTCACGCGAAGACCTCCGCGAGCCGTCTCGGCAGGGTGACGACGAGGCGCCTGGCGCCCGAGCCCGACTCGCCGTCAATCGTGCCCTGGCAGATCGCCGCGCGCTCGCGCATCGCCAGCGTGGGCCACGACGGTGCATCGCTGACCCCGTAGGCGATCACTTCGAGCTCGACCTCGTCATCGCGGAACCGCAGGCGAACCACGCCGCGTTTCAGGCCCTCGGCGGCCAGCATCTCCTCGAGCATCCGGTAGATCCCGAGGTCGACGCTCGCCGGCAGCGGCCCGGGATCCCCATCGACGCTGAGCTCGACGGAGGCGCCGCGGCCGCGGGCCGCCTCGACCAGTGCGTAGACCTGGCCGACGCCGGGCTGTGGCGCCAGCGACGGTGTCTGCTCGGAGTGTCGCAGCACGCCGAGCATCCGCCTCATGTCGGCGAGCGCGTCGCGGCCGGTCTGCTCGATCGCCGCCATCGCCGCGTCGGCGGCCGGCGAATCGCCGTCCAGCAGTAATTCCGCCGCCTCCGCCTGGAGCACCATCGCGCTGACGTTCGCTGCGATCAGCGTGTGCAGCTCGCGCGCGATCCGGGTGCGCTCGTCGGCGACGGCGAGGCGCACCCGGCTGGCGCGTTCGGCCTCGATCTGCTCGGCATTGCGCACGAGCTCGGCATCGAGCAGGCGCCGGGCGTGCAGCCAGCGGCCGGCGCCCCAACTCGCGCCCGTGATCACCAGACCAGCGATCGAGCCCGCGGTGTTCGAACCGGTGGCCACGTCGACAACGGTCCCCCAAACGAGCACCGCCACGAGCCCAAACAGCGCGCGACCCCCGCGACACTCTCTGGCGATCGTATAGGGCACGAACGCCTGCACGTACACCGGCGCGACGGTGAGGTTGGTGTTGCTCCACGCGGCGACCAGGACGCTGGCTCCCGTGAGCGCGACCAGCGCGAACGTAAGCGGCGCCCGTCGGCGCCAAACGGCCGCGACGCCCATGACCGCGACGACCAGTCCGTAGGCGAGCACTGATCGGTGCGCATGGTTGACCGCGAGGTTCTCCACCTCGAGCGCGACCAGCCACACGGCGGCGATGACGGGATCACGCCAACGCTCAGAAACCGGATTGCGGGGCGGGCGAAGTCTCACGCCGCGCCCGCTTCCACCACCGGGAGGCACGCATACACACGAAATCCACCACCTGACCGACCGCCCGTCGACAGCTCGCCGTCGAACAGGGCCAGCCGCTCGCGCATCCCGACCAACCCGTGACCCCCGCCCGCCTCCCCAGCGAGTCCGCGCACGGCACCCCGGCCGTCGTCGCATATCTCCAGCTCGAGCCGGTCCCCCTGGAAGCTCACCGTCACCGTCGCGCAGGCCGGACCCGCGTGCTTGATCGCGTTCGTCAACGCCTCCTGCACGACGCGAAACGCCACCAAATCAAGGGCCTCAGGAAGCGCTTGGCGCCGCCCGTTGACGGCCAGCCTCACCGGAAGCCCTGACATCCGCGCGCGCTGTGCCAGCAAATCGAGCTGGTCAAGACCGGGGGCGGATGACCCCGCGAGCTCGACGTCCCCATGACGCAGCACGCCGATCATCTGCCGCATCTCCAACAAGGCCTCGCGGCCGGCCACCCGTACAGCGCCAAGCGCCGTGCGCGCGGACAACGGATCCGCCGTCGCGACCTCGCGCGCCGCGACCGTCTGAATCACCATCACGCTAAGGCCATGCGCGATCACGTCGTGCAACTCGCGCGCGATCCGGGTGCGCTCCTCGGCCGCCGCGCTCCGAGCCCGCGCCTCCTGCTCGCGTCGAGCCCACTCCTCATTGGCCTCGAGCTCGGCGGTGAGAGCGCGGCGGCTCGCGACCGTGCGACCCGCAAGATACGGCAACAAGGCAAATGACGTCCACGTCACCGTGACACCAATCGCACCCTGTGGCGGCGACACGGCAACGACCCCTGCGGCCAACGCGAGCAACGCGACATCCACGAACTGGCCGACCCCGCGACCAGCGCAGCAACCAAGCGTGTAGTAGCACAGCGCCGCAACGACTGCCTGCGTCGGCTGGCCCGCTTCGGAATCGGTCACCCCGATCAGAACCGAGCTGACCACGAGCACGCCGATGCTCACCCCCAGCGCCCAACGCCTGGTAGCGACCGCTGTGACCCCGAGCACGCCGAACAACGCCGCCGGAAACGGATGCCGGGTAGCGCCGAACACGACCACAGCAACTACGGCGAGACAGCCGGCCACAACAAGATCGACGGCTCGCGGGTCAACCCCCCGGATCCGAGCAAGCCGATCCCCGACTCCAACCACACACGAAAACTAACGCCAACCGCCCGACTCTGCATCCACTCCAAGGCTGATTCCGGTCATCCCTCAGATGGACCCCAAATCGTCCACGCGGGTGACGACAAACAGCCCCGACCGTGAGACCGTTCCCACCGCCGCACAGTTCGAGGACCCGAGGAGATTGCGATGAGTGCTTCGACATGTCTTGGTCATGCTGTGGTGGTAGCACTGGCGGCGGCACTCGGGTTGCCGGCCGCGGCGTTTGCGATTGCTGCGCCGACGCAGTTCAACCCCACCGATCAGCAGCAGGTCTACACGGTGCCGAGCGGAGTGATGCTGGAGGGCGTGGTGACCGTAGGTGGCTGGGGTGGAAGCACGGATCCGCAGCCTCCCGCCAGTGAAGGCATCTTTGCCGAACCCGCGACGGTTCAGGGTTACCTCGCGACAACGCCGGGAGAGACGCTCTATCCGGAGGTGGGACAGAGCGGCACGTCCGGGGGCGGGGCGACGTTTGGCGGTGGCGGCGCGGCCGGCACTCCGCCGCCCGGAATACCTGACTGCAGGCTCGCCGGCAGTGACATGAGCGTCCCGTGCAGCGGTCCGTGGGCGGGATCGGGTGGTGGCGCCAGCGACGTGCGCACCTGCTCGGAGCTTGCTGCGAGCTGCCCCGGCGCAGGGAGCTCCCTCGACTCGCGGCTGATCGTCGCGGCTGGTGGCGGCGGGGAAGGCGGCGGAGGCCTCACCGGCAACGGCGCCGGATGCAACGACGGTGGCGACAAGGGCGGCCAAGGACAGAATTACCAGCTGCCCACGGCCAGCTCGTCGGGCCCGGCGGCGATCACGACCGCCGCTGGGATCGTGATCCCGGGCTTCGCCGGCGGCGCTTTGGCTTCGGTGACGACGGTGGATGGCGTCACCAACGCCGCGATGGGAACCACCGCGGCGGGCGCCGGTGCCACGGAAACCGAGTGCTCGGGGAACATGGTGACCTACTCGAACGGCGTTGCCGGCAGCGCCGGTTCGGGGGCGGACGGCGGCGCGGGCGGGAATGCGAGCGGCCTCGGCCCTTGCTGCGGGAGCCCGACTTTCGCTCCCGGTGGTGGTGGTGGGGGGGGCGGTGGCTACTTCGGTGGGGGTGGTGGCGCCACGGGCATGGGGTCATGCAGCGGGGCGTCGTGCAACGGGAACGGCGGCCCCGGGCAGGGCGGCGCCGCCGGCTCGAGCTTCGTCTCAAACTCGATCCAGGATTCGGAGATCGTGCAGGCCTACAACACGGGTGACGTGTTCATCGAGTTCATCCCCGTAATCGAAATCGACGCGCCGGCCAACGGCGCGGTGTACACGTCCGGGCAGGTCGTCGACGCCAGCTGGTCCTGTGGGTACAGCTATTCGACCGCGCTGGGGTTGTCCGGCTGCACGGCCACCGAGCCGGCGGGCAGCGCGATCAATACGACTCCCGGCACGCACACGTTCACGGTCACAGGCCAGGACGGCCGACGCGACTCGCTCAGCGCCACAGTCACCTACACCGTGAAGGCCAGCAGCAGCTCGGGAACCCCCTCGGTCGGTCACGTGACCGTCTCAAAAGCGACCGCCCACGTTCCCATCATCTGCGCTGGCTCTGGCAGCTGCAATTTCGATCTGACTCTGTACGCCACCGAGAAGCTCAGGGGCGGCAAGCTGATCGCGGTCACCGCCGGTGCCAAGCACGGCAGGACCAAAACGAAGGTCGTGGTGGTCGGAAACTCGTCGCGGACGCTGTCTGCGGGCCAGAGCGTGACCGTGACGGTCGCGCTCAACGGGACCGCAAAGAGATGGCTGAAACACCATCACAGACTAAAGGTCAAGCTAAAAGTCGTCTCCGGAACTTCGACGGTCGCCACGAGGACCCTCACGTTCGTCAAGCACAAGAAGCACAGCCACCGCCGATAGCGGGTTCGTCGCCAAGCGAGCGTCAGAAACCGTGACCACGCGGAGACCTATGGGCTTTGCGCGGCGGCTCGCTCCTCCCCGAGGAGCTCCTCATCGCGGTCCGGCACCCATGGAGCCCAGGTTCCCCCGCGCCACCAGAATTCCCACCGGCTGGCGGTCCAAGGCACCACCGAAAGCCAGTGGAACATCTCGGCTCTTGCCCGGAGGGCCGGCTTGGGCCAGTAGTAGCCAACGTGGCTGTAGAGGGTGGTCCAGCGCTGGATGGTGTCGATCGTGGGCCGGGTGCGTCGCTCCCAGTCGTGCAGGCTGCGCTCGGAGACGCCGAGGTCAGCCAGCGTGCGCGCCAGCTCCCAGGCGACCACGAACGCCGCCCCCGCGCCCTGGCCAAGGTTCGGGGGCTGGCCATGAGCCGCATCTCCGATCAGCGCCACGCGGCCGGCCACCCAGCTGGTGCATGTGACCTCGAGGTGCGGGTGGTGAACGCCCGCAGCGACGGGGATGCGATCAAACACGTCGGCGATGTGTGGGTAAAGCGACTTCCAGTACTCGCGATCGACCGGGATCTGTCGCGCCTCTGTCCGGTTTTCGGGACCGATCAGGAATACGTAGGTCCAGTCGTCGTGGCACGGCACTACCCCGACGCGGTGCGGTCCGGCCCAATACTCGGTGCTCACCGGATCCTCCCGGCGCGGGATCAGCAGTCGGGTCGCGCCATCGGGCAGGCGGCGGTAGGACCGAGTCAGATCGAGGCCGTCGCGGATCCTGGAGTGGATACCGTCGGCCGCCACCACCACGTCAGCACGCACGGAGGAGCCGTCCGCGAACTCCACCGTGCCGTCGGGTCGGGCGGCGAGCGCAGTACGGCCGGTGAGCAGTTCGGCCCCCGAGTCGAGGGCGGCCGACAGCAGGATCTGGTGCAGGTCGGCCCGCCGCAGGACGATCAGCCGCTCTCCGGAGACATTACGGGCCACAATCGTGCGCTGCTGCTCGTCGACGATCCGTGCGACGCTCATCCGCTCGCCCGCGGCACAGACGGCATCGCCGACACCGAGCGCGTCGAGCACCGGCAGGCTGTTCTCCTTGAGGTAGATCCCGGCTCCGAACTCGCGCGGTTCGCTGCCGCGCTCGTAGATGCGAACCGAGAAGCCGCGCTGTGCGAGAGCGGCGCCAGCCGCGAGCCCGCCCAGGCCGGCGCCGACGATCGCGACCGACGGAGAGCTCATCCGGCGCCCCCACCAGCGCCGGCTGACGGAGCGCCCCCGCCGTCATCGTCGCCAGGTTCTTGTCCCGGGGGCCGGTAGGTCACGGCCATCCGCGCCGCGGCGTCCATCTGCTCGGGGGTGATCAGGGGGATGGTTTTCATTACCGACCCCCCGGAGGCCGCCACCGCCAGCGATACCGCGACCACCCCAAGTTCGTCGGGGAAGTCACCGATCGCATACATGTCGGTCTCGCCCATGGCGAAGTAGAAGCACTCGAGCGTGCCGCCGACGCTTTCGATCACCTGCTGGGCGGCGCGTCGCCGGGACGTGCCACCCTCGCTGATCACCCCCTGAGCTCCGTCGGCGGTGTAGCGGACAGCTACCAGGTACTTGGCCATGATCTCCAAACCTCCTGGACGGTGGTGGTCTAACGGGTTGTCGACCCAGCCGACGCCGGGTCACCGGCCGAACTCGCGGACCGGTCGTGCAGAACCCGGCCCCCGACGATCGTCAGATCTGCCTCCAGCTCAGGCAGCCGCTCGACGTCAAGTGCAAACGGATCGTCGGCGAACACGGCGACGTCTCCGAGCTTGCCCACCTCCAGCGAGCCCTTGAGCTCCTCGTCGAACCCCACATAGGCCCCGTTAGCGGTATATGTCCTGAAGCCGGTGACGACATCCACGGCCTCGTCGCGGGAGAACGGTGTCCCGTTCTTGTTGACCCGCCGCTGCATGAGCGAGATGCCGTGCCACGGATTGGTGGCGAATGGCTGCGTGCCGGCGGTGTCGGAGTTGCCGGGCGGGCGCAGCCCGGCCGCGAGCAGGGACTTGTACGGATAGAGCCGTCCGCCCTGCGGCAGGTTGGCTTCGTGGTCGTCGGGCTCGAAGTGCATGAACGCAGCAGTGGGCACCGGCACCGCCCCGATCTCCTTGAGCCGGTCGAACTGGGCCTCGTCGGTCTTGACCAGCCCGATGTGCTCGATTCGCGTCCGGTGATCGTTGTTGCCCCGGGCGACGTTCACGGCCTCGATCGCGTCCATGGCCATCGAGTGCGCCGCATCGCCGATGGCGTGCATCCACACCTGAACGCGAGCCTCCCGCGCCCGGGCGAGGATGCGCACGAGGTCCAGGTAGAGGAAGTTCTGAAGCCCCCACCCCTTCGCCTCGCCTGACAGCTGATCGTGGTAGAGCCCGGCGCACCCGACCCCGTCGAGGAACAGCTTGAGCGACCCGAGCCGCAACCAGTGGTCGCCGAACCCGGTGGTGAAGCCGAGGTTGGCGAAGGAATCCACCGAGTCGACCGTGGGCTGGTGCCCAGGCGCCAGGATCGGATTGAGCACCATCCGGCAGGGCAGCGCGTCGTTTGCGCTCAGCCGCTGCCAGGCGCGCGTGCCCCCGCTGGAGGCGGGCAACTCGTGGACGGTGGTGACGCCGTGGCGGACCCAGCCATCATGGACTTCGGCCGCCAGCGCGCGGGCCAGCGCCTCTTCGGACGGCCGCGGGACGGGAAAGAAGTCAAAGCCCTCCTCCATCACTCCGGTCGGCTCGCCGTCAGGACCGCGCAGCACCCTCGCCTCCACCCCAGATACGAAGCTGCGGTCGATTCCGGCGCGGCTCAGGGCGAGCGAGTTTGCCACCTGCTGATGCATGCTCTGGCGGACCACCACGGGGTGGTGGGGAGCGATCTCGTCCAGCTGCGCCCGCGTGGGCAGCTCCTGGCCGAACGTTCCCTGGCCCACGACCCACGAGCCCGGCGCGGCCTGCGCCACCCCCTCGGCCATGCGCGCCAGCGTCGTTGCCACGTCGAGTTCGCGGACCACGACCCAGAAGTGATCGGCCAGCGTGGAAAGCTCGACATGCGAATGGGCATCGATCAGCCCCGGAAGGGCGACTCTCCCGTCCAGATCGATCACCGGGACGTCATCGGGCACTCGCGCTCGAACCGACTCCGTGGAGCCGATGGCGGCGATCACCCCACGTTCTATGTAGATGGCCTCGGCAACCGCGTCTGAAAGATCGAAGGTACGGACTTGACCATCGACGAGGGCGACACTGCCGTTGTTCATCGAACACCTCCGAGCACTTGTTCAGTGGGATCGCCCCTGCGAGCAGAGGTGGGGACTGCAGGCCCGTTGATCACGTCTCCGCGCCACTGAAGCAGTGGCACAAGGGCGGCGCGGGTAATCGTCGTACGGGCGTTGAGCAGGACCTGGTTGTGTGGCCACTTGGTGCCGATAGCGCCGTAGTAGGCCGAGTAGCGCTGCGCCTTTTCGGTCATCGGGCGCTGTCGGCGCTCCCACTGCGCCAGCGCCTTTGGGATGTCATCGGAGCTCTGCAGCGCTTCGGCCAGGGACACGGCATTGGCCAGGGCGACACACGCTCCCTGGCCGAGGTTGGGAGACATGGCGTGGGCCGAGTCACCCAGCAGTGCGACGCGGCCCGCCGACCAGCGGTGGCAGTTGACATCCCAGAAGTTCAGCCACCGTCCATCCGGGTGACGCGGGATGCGCTCGATCTGCGACCGGTACCACGGATGCGACTTCAGCCACGGATCGGGATCAAACGGCTGCTGGCGGCGCCATTCGGTATCCGCCTCCGGACAGCAGAGGAAGATGTAGACGTAGTCCGAGGTTGCCGGCGCGACCCCGAGGCGGCGCCCGGCGCTCCAGGTTTCGAACGTGCGGTTGACCGGGTCCTCGGCGTTGCGGGCGATCAAATGGCGGCCACAGCCGTCGCGGAGCGCCATGATCGACCTGGCCAGGCCTAGTGAGTCGCGCACGCTGGAGTAGACCCCGTCGGTCCCGACTACGAGATCGGCCCGGTCGCTCCAGCCGTGCTCGAGCTCCAGCCTCCCTTCGGGGGTGGCGCTCATCACGCGGGAGCCGGTGACGATCTCCGCGCCAGCGGCCAGGGCGGCCTTGGCCAGGACGTTGTGGAGGTCGCGCCGCAGGGCGATCATCAAGCGTCCGTCTCTGGGCCCGTCGTCGAAGACCAGATGATTGCGATGGTCTCGCAGCTCAGCATGGATGATCATCTCCGAGCGCTGCGCGAGTTCGTCGTAGGCGCCGAGCGCCTGGAGCGCGCGCAGCGCGTTGGCGAACAGGTAGATCCCGGCGCCGATCTCACGCAGCTCAGGCCCCCTTTCGTGGACGCGCACCGACCAGCCACGCTGGGCCAGCGCGGCGGCGGTGGCGAGGCCCGCTAGGCCGGCGCCGGCGATCTCCGCGTGGCGGGACCTGGCTCCGACGCTCACGCCGTCGCCACCGCGGCGTCCAGGTGAGGCTCGTGGGCAGCCATCCCGTTGAGGAAGACTTGAAAGCGCTTGGACTTCCCCAGCCCCCAGATCATCGCCGAGCGTGCATCGAGCAGCGGCTTGGCCGTCGGCCACCTGGTGCCAAGGGTGCCGTACCAGTGCGAGAAGCGCTGGGCGCGGTCGACGATCGGACGCTCACTGCGCTCCCAACGTTCCAGGGCGTCCTCGATCGTTGGCGAGGTGTCTGCCGCCTGAGCCAGGGCAAGCGCGTTGGTCATCGCCATGCACGCACCCTGTCCCAGGTTCGGCGCCATCGCGTGGGCAGCGTCACCGATCAGGGCGACGCGGCCCTTGGACCAGCGGGAGCAGACGACGTCATGAAATGTCGCCCATCGGCCGTCGTCGAGGCGGGGGATGCGCTCGATCAGGTCGCGGTAGTCGGGGTAACTGTCGACCCAGCTGGTGGGGTCAAACGGCTGCTGTGCGATCCCGGCCCGATCGGCGGCCGGGCAGCACAGGAAGATGTAGACCTTCTCACGGCTGGAGGGCGCGATGCCCAGGCGCCGTCCGCCGCTCCAGATCTCGTATGTACGGCGCACCGGGTCGTCCGGGCGGCGGTCGATTAGGTGGCGGCCGCACCCGTCTTCGAGGTCGACGATCCTCTTGGTCAGGCCGAGCGACTGGCGCACGGCCGAGAACACCCCGTCGGCACCAATGATCAGGTCGGCGCGCAGCCGCTGCCCGCTCTCGAGCACGAGCTCGCCTTCTGGGTGAGCCTCCATGGCGCGGGCGTTGGTGCTGATCTCCACGCCGGCCTCGACCGCGACCCGCGCGATGGCCGCGTGCAGGTCGCCACGAACCGAGGTGCGAAGCCGCCAGGTGCCCTGCAGCCAATCATCCTGAAGCACCCGCTCGACGTGGTCGCGAAGCTGGTGGCGCTCGACGAGTTCTCCCTTGGCGGCGACCTCGTCGTAGGCACCGATCTCCTCCAGCACCCGCAGAGCGTTCTCCCACAGAAAGATTCCGGCGCCGATCTCGCGTAGCTCAGGCCCCTTCTCATGTACGCGAACCTTCCATCCTCGCTGGGCGAGAACGGCCGCGGCTGTCAGGCCGGCCAGGCCAGCACCGGCGATCTCAGCAGTCCTGGCCTCGCTCATGTCACTCTGACCTCGATCTCATAGGCGCTCGGTTTGACCCTACAGTGTTACTAAAGAATATGCAATATTACTTCAGGAGAGCAGCGTCAGGATCGCTCTCGGCGCGCTGCAGCGACGGCGCGGCTTCGAGCAGGAGCGACGTGTAGGGGTGAGTGGGGTTGGTGAGCAGTTCCCTCACTTGGCCCGTCTCGCAGACCTCCCCCTGGGAAAGGACGATGACGCGGTCGGCGACGCTGGCCACCACCCCGAGGTCGTGAGTGATGAATAAGAGCCCCAGCCCGAGGGTGCGCTGCAACTCGGAGAGCACGTCGATGACCGCGGCCTGAACGGAGACGTCGAGCGCCGACGTCACCTCGTCGCAGATCAGCACATCCGGTTGGGCCACCAGCGCGCGAGCGATGGCCACTCGCTGCCGTTCACCGCCGGAGAGCTCGGCGGGATAGCGCTCCGCCAGTCGACTGGGAAGCCGGACCCGCTCGAGCATCCGCGCCGCCTCCTCGGTGGCCGTCGGCAGCGACAGGTCGCGCAGGATCACGGCGGCGCGGGCGATCTGCTGGCCGATCTGGCGCTGCGGGTTGAGCGAGTCGTAGGGGTTCTGGAAGATGAATTGCAGCCGCCGGCGATCGTCACGGCTGCGCGAGTTCAGGCGCGAAGACAGAGGCTTGCCGTGCAGCGCGATCGATCCACTGGTCGGCGCATGCAGGCCGACGATGCAGCGGCCGAGAGTGGTCTTCCCGGAGCCCGACTCACCCACCAGGGCCAGGCACTCGCCACGCGAGATCGAGAACGAGACCCCGCGCGCGGCGATCACGTCCCCGTGCCGGCTCTTGTAGGAGGCGGTGACGCCGTCGACACTGAGCACCGGCGCGCTTCCCGAGTCCTCGCGCGCGGCAAACTCACGGGGCGAGCGGCTGAGGTCAGGGTTCTGCAGGCGGTGAAAGCACGCCACCCGGTGCTGATCGTCAGCCTCCACCGCCTCCAGCGGCGGTTGCTCCAGGCAGCGCTCGCTCGAGTAGTCACAGCGGGGACGAAATGGGCAGCCGCTCGGGCGGTCGGCGACCGCAGGCGGCACCCCAGGGACCGGCTTGAGCTTGTCCGACCGCCGGTGATCGGGAGTGCAGGCGACCAAGCTGGCGGTGTAGGGGTGCGCGGGCCGCTTGAGGATCACGTCGGTGGGGCCCTCCTCGACGACCCGCCCGGCGTACATCACCACCACGCGGCTGGTCAGCGCAGCCATCACGGCTAGGTCGTGAGAGACGTACACGGCCGTCATGCGCGACTCGCGCAGCAGACGCTGGATTTCGCGCAGGACGTGGGCCTGCGTGACCACGTCGAGCCCGGTGGTCGGCTCGTCGAAGACGACGACCGGCGGCTCCATCGCCGTGGCCATTCCGATCACCACCCGCTGCTGCTGACCGCCTGAGAGCTGGTGTGGAAACCGCCGCTGGAAGCCGTCATCGTCGGGGAGGTGAACGCGACGTAGGGCGGCGGAGACGTCGCCCGGCGTCGGTGGGCGGCTGTGCACCTTGAGCACCTCCGCGATTCCCGCCCCGATCTTGCGAGCCGGATTCAGCGCACCCCCCGGATCCTGGGGCACGTAAGAGATTACGCGTCCCCTGAGCGACCGCCTTTCCCGTCCCCCAGCGGCCAGCACGTCGTGCTCGAGCACCTGAATGGAACCACCGGTGATGCGGGCGCCGGGTTTGGTGCGCCCCAGGGTGGCCAGGGCCAAGGTCGTCTTGCCGCTGCCGGACTCCCCGAGGACCCCGAGGATCTCACCCCGGCGCAGCTCGATAGAGACGCCGTCCAGGATCCGGCCGCCGTCGCCCTCAATCTCCACGACGAGATCGGACACCGAGACGACGACGCCCGATGGGGCTTCAGTCATTCCGCGGCCCGCCCGCGGGATCGTCCCAGGCCATCGGCCACCAGGTTGATCCCAACCGTCAGCAGAGCGATCATGATCGCCGGCGCCAGCAGCGCCCACGGGTTCAGCGCCAGGGCATTGCGATTCTCGCTCACCATCACCGCCCAGTCAGCGGTGGGGGGTTGGACACCCAGGCTCAGGTAGTTGGCTGCGGCCACCAGCAGCACCGAGAAGGTGAACCGCGTCCCGATGTCGGTCAGGATCGGACCCGAGATATTGGGGAGGATCTCTCGCACAATCACCGCCAGCGTCCGCTCCCCCCGCAGCTGCGCCGCCTCCACATAGCCCTTAGTCGTGGCCGGAAGCATCACGCTGCGCGTGAAACGTGCCACCCCTGGAGCCTGCACCAGGCTTACGCCGACGATCAGCGACACGAGCCCGGTCCCCATGCCGGAGATGACCACGAGGAGGGTCAAGATCCCGGGGATCACCAGCGGAACGTCGGTGGCCCGCATGAGCACGGCGTCCGGCCAGCCCCGCAGATAGCCCGCCGCCAACCCGATGGCGGCGCCCAGCGCGTAGGCGATCGCCGTGGCAACGACGGCCACCCAGAGCAGGGTGCGCCCGCCGGCGAGCACCCGGCTCAGCACGTCTCGTCCGAGGCTGTCGGTCCCCAGCAGGAAACCGGCTCCCGGAGGCGACGCCGGCGGTCCCACCGTGGCCGTGGGCACGTGCGGGGCAAGCCAGGGCCCGACGATCGCGATGAACAGCGCGAAGGCCAGAACGACCACACCCACGAGCGTGCGGGACCCGAACGGCAGCGAGATCCGCATGCTGCGCGGCATCAGAGAGATGTCCGCAGGCGCGGGACCAAGAGCACGACCAGCAGGTCGGCGGTGATGTTGATCAGGATGTACAGCGCCGCGAGGACCATCGCAATCGCTTGCACCACCGGGATGTCGCGTTCAATCACGGCATTGACCAGCGCCGTGCCGAGCCCGGGGTAAGTGAACACCGCCTCCGTCAACACGATTCCGCCGAGCATGTACTGGGCGATCAGGGCAAACGCCTGAATGCTCACCGGGAGGCCGTTGCGAAGCGCGAGTCTCCACACGAGGCGGCGCCGCGGGAAGCCGAGCAGGTCAGCGAATTGCACATATTCACTGCCGAGGGCGCTGCGAATGCCATTGCGTACCAGCCGGGTCGACCAGGCAAGATTTGTGAGAAGGAGGGTGATGACCGGCAGCACCAGGATCCTTGGGTTGGCTAACGGCGACACGCCGGGAGCTATGAGTGACACCGGCGGCAGGAGCCCCAGCACGGTGAAGAAGATCACGATCAGCAGCGTCCCAACCACGAACTCCGGCAGCGAAATGGCCACCAAACTGCCGATCACGATGGTGTGATCGGTCCATCCGCCCTGCCCGGCGGCCAGCGTCCCGAGGAAAAGCGAGATTGGGATCAGCAGCAGCATGGCGATCACCGCCAGCGTCAACGTGTTGAGGCCGTAGGTGGACACGATGTGGCTGACCTTCACCGGATTGCCCGTCGCCAAGCTGGCGCTGGAATCACCCCACTGTCCGGTGACAAAACTCTTGAGCCACTCGAAGTAGCGCGGGATGAGCGGGTGGTTGAGGCCGAGCTGCCCCCGCAAGGCGGCAACCACCTCCGGCCGAGCGTTTCGCCCCAACACCACTTGAATGACGTTTCCGGGCAGTAACTCGGTACCGATGTAGATGAGGATCGACGCGACGATCCAAGTCAGCGCCCCACCAGCGAGTCTCGCGCCGATGAACCGGCCGATGGGGTGTGATCTGGCCCGGGCCGGCGGCTCTTGGTTGACGTCGACCTTGCTGAGGACGGCGACGTCAGTCAAGCCAGAGGCCGTTTACCGGCGTTTGCGGACCCACGACGCCACCCAGGAAGGTATTGGTTTTCACACCCTTCACCCGCGGAGACGCCGCCGACAACGTGTGGGGTCGTCCGTAGAAGGTGTACCCGCCGCTATCCCACAGCGACTGCTGCACGTCGCCCCAGCGCTGCTGTTGAAGCTGGGGATCGAGCGTCCCCTGCGCTTGTATGTACATCTTCTGCCAGGCCGCGTTCGACGCCTGCGCGGTCTCGTTGAACGGGGCGTTGGTGGCCAGGGCCTCGCCGTACTGGTAGGCCAAGGAGGACAGCGGCCAGTCGGTCTCAGAGAAGGCGTAGGGATAACCGGTGGCGGTGTTGAACAGGTCAGAGGGGAGGATCTTCTTGACGTGGATCGTCACCCCGGCAGCCTGGGCCTGCTGCGCGTAGAGCTCCGCCGCCGCCACCATGCCGCCCCAGATGTCGGCACAGGTCAGGGTGACCTGGAGGTTCTCTTGCCCGGCTGCCTTCAGCAGGCTCTTGGCCTTCTCAATGTCGGGCGTGCGCTGCGGGATGCTGCTGTCATACAGGGGCAGGCCCTTGCCATACAGGTCGTTCAAAACGACCCCGTGGCCGTCCATCACCACCTTGACGATCTGCTCACGGTCGATGATCAGGCGCATCGCCTGCCGGACACGAACGTCGGTGAAGGGCGGACGATCGGCGCGCACGTAGAAGGTGAGCTCCTGCGACCCTGGGGCGGTGTAGGCGTTGATGTTGCCCGCGGCCTGCAACGATCGGAACTCGGTGGCGGAGAACCCGGAGGCTCCGAGAAGCTGGCCGCCCAGCACGGCGTTGCCGAGCGAGGTTTCGTCCTGAAAGGAAGTCACCAGCGTGTACTGGTCGGGATACGGCTTGGTCCCCCAGTACGTGTCGTTGCGCGAGAAGACGCTGCGCTGTCCTGGAGTGAACGATTCGAACTTCCAGGGGCCGGTGCCGATCGGCTTGGAGAAGCTCTTCAGACCGTTCTTGAAGATGTAACCATTGGGATTGGCGCCGACGAAATCGTCAAGCGGGCGCGCATTGGCGAGGTGCAAGGGCCAGAGCACGGTGTGAGCCCCCGCCTTCCTGAGCTCCTTGACCTTGATGTTGGCCGTAAAGGGGGCGCCCACGCTGGTGGGCAGACTCATCCGCTGCAGGCTCCAGATGACATCGTCGGCGGTGAACGGCGAACCGTCGTGGAAGGTGACGTCATCGCGGAGTTGGACCTCCCACACCGTACCGTCGTGGTTCGGTGTCCAGGACTTGGCCAGGGCCGGGATCACCGTCCCGTCATCGGCGAGAGCCACCAGCGGATCGAACAGCGCTGGGACTCGCGTGTAGTCCGGCAGATAGGTCGCCTGCAGTGGGCTGAGCGTCTCCGCATTCCCGGCCCCGACCAGGCCGACCACCAGGTTGCCACCGCTCTTGGGAGCTCCCTGCGAGACAGTCGAGCTCGAGCTCGAGCTGCTCGAACCCGATCCACCGCACGCCTCCAGCAAGGTCGGCAGGGCCAGCGCGCCGGCGCCAAGCCCCGCCCCACGGCGCAGGACCTCGCGCCTCGTAATCCTGCTCGTCGACCTGTCGTCCACGCGAATTCCTCTCCTCCGCTCTGAACAAAAACTGAAAAACGTGCACCCGGCTTAACCAGGACTGCAGGATGTGTACCATAGATCACGGTCGGCGGCCGGGTCAAGTCAAACCGGGGGCACGGTCCTCTGGGCCGGGCGTCTGAAAAGGACCCACCTGGCCGTACGGCGTGCGTCAATCGGCAAACATCGGACAACGCAGCTGAGTGGAGGAGGACCGTCGTGAGCACCACCATCGTGCGGGCGATAAAGGCAGGCCAGACCGAGGTCGTCTCAGGACCGCTCGACCCATGGGGCCAGCGGCCAGGGGCCAGCGGCGAGGCGGCCACCCGCGGCCGCAAGCTACTCGATCACGAGGGGCAGCCGGCCGTCGGCATATGGGACTGCACTCCGGGCTCATGGACCGTTACCGACCGGCAGGACACGGAGGTCTCAACGATCCTGGCTGGGCGCGGTCGCATCACCGACTCCGATGGCGAGCAGCAGGAGATCGGGCCAGGAGACGTGCTCGTACTTCCCCTGGGATGGAGCGGTCGGTGGGAGATACTCGAGCCCCTGCGCAAGGTCTACGTGGTCGTGCCCAGGTGAGCCTGCACGCCAAATGGGCCGGATCTGTGAGGAGTTCGTTTGAACACGCGTGCGGAGGAAGGCGATGATTATCCCAGGGGCCTCCGGCGCCCAGCTATAACTCCAGTTGAGGTGCTTAACGATACGGAGGAAGACAACGCTCGCTACGAGAAGGAGCGCGTTGCGCTCGGACAGCGCCTGCGGGCCGTCCGCTTGGAACGCGGCGAATCGCTGCGTGAGGTCGGCGACACCGCCGGCGTGTCAGAGAGCTTCCTGTCTCAGGTCGAGCGTGGCCTGACCAGCCCCTCCGTCCTGTCGCTGCGGCGGATCGCGAGCGCGCTCGGCGTCCAGATCGTGGAGCTTCTGGGCGGCGAGGATACTGCTGGCCACCTGATCCGCGCCCAGGACCGGGGCCGCTATCTGGACCCGCGCCATCAATGGGCCGATGAGTTTCTCACGCCGCGTAGCGCACGCAAGCTTCAGGTCAACCTCACCGAGATCAAGCCAGGGCAGGGTGTCCGCGAGCCCTACACGCACGACTCAGACGAGGAGTGCGTCATTGTGCTGGATGGCAAGCTGGACATGACGGCCAATGGCGCCAGCTACGCCCTCGAGGAGGGCGATGCCCTGCTTCTGAACCCACGCTTGCCGCACAGCTTCGTCAACCCTGGCCCGGGACAAGCGAGGGTGCTGTGGGTGATGACGCCGCCGTCCTGGTAGGAGTATCGCCGTTAGGCAGCCACGCGCTCGCGTCACCGCCTCGGGACCGTCCGCATCTCCCACGAGATGGTGACGATGGATCATCGCGTGTCGTCGTTGCTGCACCGTGATCATGCGCACCGCATCCTCGCGTCGGTTGGATCGGTCGGTGACGCCTATGACTACGCCGTCGCCGAGCCCTTCGTCGACAGCCTCAAGACCGAGCTGATCGCCGACCGCGTGTGGCGCACCAAGACCCAGCTCGAGCTCGGCGATCGTCGAGTATCTCGGCTGGTTCAACCACGCCCGGCTGCACTCCGCGCTGGGTGACATCCCGCCGGTCGAGTTCGAAGCTCCCGCCGCTCGGCGGATCAAGACAATCGCTCAGACAGGAAACAGCTAAAACCTACAAACCCGGTCTCCGTGGAACCCGCTCCAGCTCATCACAGACCGGCCCGGGCACGCTGGGGTCCCTGCGAGGAATTCTCCTAGATCAGCTCCAGGTCGCCGAGCGACAGCGCCCAGGATTGCGGCTTGGTCGGATCGGGCACGAGGCCAGCGCGTAGAGGGTTGACGGTGATCGCCGCCGCGCGGCGCGAGCGCACCAGCCCGCAGCGCGTCGCCAGGCCGTCTGACCGCAGCGCGACGATCAGGAACTCCGTGCGCGCGGCCTGCCGCACTGCGCGCACGAGTCTTCGCGTGAGACGCCGATCCTCGCGCTCGACGAGCAGCTCGTAGATGTGTGCGATCGAGAAGCGGCCATGACGCTGGACGCGGAAGATCGCCATCGCGGCGCGGCCGCCCTCCTCGATCACCAGCCCTCGATACATCTCCGACCATCCGTACCTCCAGCGCAGGAACTGCCCATCGGCTGCCGTGACGATCCGGTGCCCGGGAGGGGGCCTGTTCAGCAGTCGCGAGACGAGCGCCTCGTCGTCGAGCAGGCCACCGGCCCTCTCGCCGCCCGGCGCCCGATCCGACGCTGCTGCTGCTGCTGCGGGCAGAGCCAGGCGCTTGAGCGTGCGCCATCGCGCGCCGCCGAGGCCGGCGACGCTACGCAGCCCGCTGACCTCCCGACGTCCGGACTTGATCGCGCCGCCACGGCTCCGTTCGTTGGGACTGCTCCAGCCGAGCACGACCTCGGCTGAGTACTGGCTCCGTGCCGCCCCGATCAGGCTCATGGAGACCCCGCGCCTGTGAAGGGCCGGGTCGACGGCGAGGTCAACTCCGCGCATCGTCTCGTGGACACGTCCGTCGAAGCGAAGCCGCCATGGCATCAGCGCGATGAACCCGGCCGGCTCCCCGTCGACCTCGGCGAGGAGCATCGTCGACTGACCGAACGGGTTGGCGTGATGCTTCCAGCGGAAGAACTCCGCCGCGGCCACCCCCTCCCAGCCGCGCGGCCATCCCTCGAAGGCGTAGTCCAGCAACTCGAGCACGCGAGGTTCGTCATCGCCGCGAAACGCGCGCACCGTGATGGCCTCGCTGCTTGGCGCCGGCGACGGCCCGTGCTGACTCAAGCCTTCGCCGTCCGCGGCGTGCCGATCACGTTGCCGGCGCTGTCACGCGCCGGCAACGCCATGTAGCCCAAACCCTGACCGACCAGGGCCTTCTCAGTGAGCCGATTGCGAACCGGACCTCGCATGCAGGTTTCTGCGGTCACTTCAGCAAGACTTCCGAGCCAACAGGAAACCAAAAACGGGCGCTTGTCGAGCGGAACGCCCATCGCGAGTCCAATGCGGCGGGCGTCTCGTGCCGGGGGCCGCCCGGCAATCCGGACACCGCTCCTCCGGCACGCCGCGACCGCTCTCATCAGCGCTCTCGCCGCTCTGGCGCGGCTGCAAACCATCAGCTTTTCAGGGCCTATCCGTCAGTACCCCCAGCCGGACTCGAACCGGCGATCTCCTGCGTGAAAGGCAGGCGTCCTAACCGCTAGACCATGGGGGCGAGGTTCGAGGGATTGTAGGTGTCCGTGTCCAGGGCCCGGCCCGAGACTGGCTCGGCCCGGATTACTCGCCTGGCGCACCCGGGTACAACCAGCTTAGAGCCGAATGAGCGGTGCCGAGGGAGGATCGATGAGCGACGAGGACGCGGATCAGGTCAAGCCGAGCGAGCAGCGCGGGGGCACCACGCCGGACGACGACGAGGCCCGGGAGAAAGGGCCCTGGGCGGCCAAGGCCGCGGAGGGAATCGTGCCGGCGGAGCTGGGCGGGTCAGACGCACCCGAGGAGCTGCTCGGCGATGACCCCGCGATGAGCAAGTCGGTCCTCGGGGAGACCACCGGCTCCGACGAGCCCGCGACCGAGACCGGAGTGGACCTTCAGGGAGGCGAGAACGCCGACGCCACCACAGACGGCGGTGCCCCGGGCAGCACCGACGCAGGCGAGCCCGATCTCAAGGACGCCGCCGCCGGTCCGCGCCAGGTGGATGCGGACTCGAGCGCTTGACCCCGCGCCCATGGCCACGTGGGAGGACGTTCGCCGGATCGCCCTGGAGCTGCCCGAGACCAGCGAGGTCGTGTCTCGGGAGAATGCCCAGTGGCGCGTGCGCGACAAGCTCTTCGTGTGGGAGCGGCCGCTGCGCCAGACTGACCTGCGCGCGCTCGGAAAGAGCGCTCCCGACGGTCCGATCCTCGGCGTCCGCGTCGAGCACGAGGGCATCAAGCAGGCGCTGATCGGCGACAGCCCCGGGGTGTTCTTCACCATCCCCCACTTCGATGGCTACCCCGCGGTCCTGGCGCGCCTGGAGGAGATCGACCTCGAGGAGCTTCGCGAGATCATCATCGAGGCGTGGCTGATCCGGGCGCCCAAGCGTGTGGCGAGAGCGTATCTCGCTTCGCTCTCTCCCTGATCGCCGGCGCTCGCCGTCGGGCGGCCGGGCTGCGAACTATCGCCACACCCAGACCGCCGGGTGAAAGACTGGCCACATAGGCTTCATTCCATACCGATAGGAGGTCCGCATGGCCGACAGCGTCTACCGCGTCACTGAGGTGGTCGGGGTAAGCAGCGAGTCTTGGGAAGCCGCCGCCAAGGTGGCGGTCGAGACGGCCGCCAAGAGCGTGCGCGAGCTGCGCATCGCCGAGGTCGTCCGCCAGGATCTGACGATCCAGGACGGCGCCGTGCTCAGTTACCGGGTGCGACTGGGGATCTCGTTCAAGTACGACCCGAGCGAGTAGCAGCCCGGTGGCGGGGCGGCGGTCCGCACAGAACCGCCGCCCGCAGCCGTCAGCCTGACGGGACGCCGCTGGCCGGCGGGGCCGGCTGCTGGCCGGTGTACGGGGTGATCGCCCCGCTGGCCGTCGGGTCGGTGTCCATCGGCCCGCCGAACAGAACGATCTTGCCGCTTCGGATCTGGCCGATCTCGACGCCGGCGTAACCGCCATGCTCGGTGGTCGAGTAGCGGAACGGAACCAGCCCCGGGCCCGACCACTTGGCGCCATCCTTCTCGATCGCGCTGACGAGCCCCTGCCGGGTGAGGTTCTTACCGGCGGCCTGCAACGCCTGCACGAGGGTGTAGGCGTTGGCCATCCCGTACTCGACGTTGCCGTCGAAGGGCGCGCTCGAGTCGTACTGGTCGTGGATCTTCTTGAACAGCGCGATCCACGGGTTTGACATGTCGCTCGACGACGGCAGGTAGCCATCGGTGATGGCCCCCTCGATCAGACCGGTGCCGGACGCCTTGCCCTTGGAGATCGTCTTCAGCAGCCCGCCGACGGTGGTCGGGTCGATGCCGACATTGGACACCACCAGCTGCGGCTTGTAGCCGAGCGTGAACGAGGTCAGCTGCGCGATCGCGGTGTAGATCGGGACGGTGAAGTCCACCATCACCGTGGCCTTGGCGGCCTTGATCGCGGTGACCTGTGACGCCAGTGTGGTCACGCCTGACTGATACGGCTCCTTGGCGACGATCGATGAGGCCGGCACCTCGTCCTGGATCCCGGCGAGGCCGCCCTTGCCGAAGTCGTCGTCCTGGTAGAGGACGCCGATCTTGGCGTTCGCGAAATGCTGCTTGAGGTACTGACCGAGGACCTTGCCCTCGATCGTGTAGTTGGGCTGCCATCCGAACGTCCACGGCTGCGAGCCGCCGTTGTCCCAGCACGGGCAGCCCGAGGCAACGAAGATGTCAGGGACCTTGGAGGCGTTCAGGAACCCCACGACCTTGGTGTGCGTCGGAGTTCCGAGGCCCTCGAAGATGCCGAACACGTTGCTCTGCAGCACCAGCTGGTGCACGACGTTGACGGTGTTGGTGGGGTTGTAGGCGTCGTCCTTGATGATCAGGTGGATCTTGCGGCCGAACACCCCGCCGTGGGCGTTGACGTAGTCAAAGAACGCCTGCGAAGCAGGCGCGATCTCGCTGTAGCCCGGCGCCGCCGGACCAGTGAGCGGCTGATGGGTACCGAAGGTGATGCTCGTCTTGGTGACACCGGGCACGCTGCCGGAACCGCTCCCGCTGCTGCTCGACGAGCCGCAGCCCGCCACGGCCAGCGCAGCCACCGTCACCGCAACCGCGGTCAGCCGGCGGCTCCTGGAAATTGCCATCTCCACTCCTCCTCGAGATCGTGGGACTCCGGGCACCGACCTGGTCCGGCGCGCTGTTAGCGCCCTGGGCATTCGCGCGTCACCCGGGACCACTTCGATACGTTCTCCCTCAGACGTTTCAAATACTAAGCTCCGAGCATGCGCGCTGCAACCGGGAACAAGCGCGGCCGGCCCGCCACCGCCTCGGCCGCCGACGTGATCGAGGCCACCCGCCGCCAGTTCCTCGCGGGCGCTCGCGTCGACCTGACCGTGGTGGCCCGGGAGCTCGGCCTCGGCCGCGCCACCGTCTATCGCTGGTTCGGCTCCCGCGAGCTGCTGCTGGGGGAGGTCATCGCCCTCGAGCTCGAGGCGATGATCGACCGCCAGCGCCGTAGCGTGCGCAAGCGAGGCGGCGTCGGCCTGCTCGAGGTGTTCGACCGCATCAACCGGGCGCTGGCGCGCTCTGTCGCACTGCGCCGTTTCCTCGAGCAGGAGCGCGCGAGCGCGATGCGCCTGCTGACGGCGAGCGACGGGGTGGTGCAACCCCGCGCCGTGGCCGCCGTCACCCGGCTGATCGCCGCCGAAGGGGCAGCGGGACGCTACGACCCACCGGCCGACGCCGAGACGCTGGCCTACGCGATCGTCCGGCTCGCCGAGGCCTTCCTCTACAACGATGCGGCGATCGGAATCCGTGGCGATTACGCCCGTCTGCACGATGTCGAGGCGGCCCTGCTCGGCGTCAGCCGCTGACCTCGCCGGCCGATGCCTCCCGCCGAGCGCGGGTGCGGCGCAGGCGGGCGACGAGCGCGCGTACCCCTCCCTGGATCCCGCTCGGCCACAGAATCATCGCGCCGATCAGGACCAGACCGTAGAGCGCCAGCGGCAGGTTGGCCGAGACCTGGGTCGACAGCGAGAACGAGTGCGCCACGTCGTTGCTCCAGTTCGGAAGCAGCGTCAGCAGCGCCGCCCCCCAGATCGCCCCCCACAGCGACCCGAGACCGCCCAGAACCACCCCGGTGAGCAGCGACAGCGACAGCTGCAGCGGAAACGCCCCGGGCTGCGCCAGCTGCAGGACCACCGCGAGGATCGCTCCGGCGAGGCCGGCGCAGGCCGCGCTGACGATGAAGGCCAGTGTCTGCATGCGGCCGACCGGCAGGCCGCACAGTGAGGCGGCGATCTCGTCGTCACGAACCGCCCGCAGCGAGCGACCGATGCCGCTCCCGATCAGGTTGTAGATCGCGAACAGGACGAGCAGCGCGCCGACGCAGGCGATCCACGCCTCCCAGCGTTCGAGGGGAAAGGTCGCCCCGAGGAACGACGGTGGGACCGGCGGGTTGATGGTCAGTCCGTTCTCACCGCCGAATGTGCTCGGGAAGCGATCGGCCAGCGCGGGCAAGCCGACAGCGAAGGCCAACGTGGCGCCGGCCAGGTAGGGCCCGCGCAGGCGGCTGGCCGCGGCGCCGACAGGCACGCCGACCAGCGCCGTGATTACCACCGCAGCGGCGATCGCGGGCACCAGCGACCACCCCTCGTTGCCGATCAGCAGCGCGACGGTGTACGCCCCCACCGCCATCAGGGCGCCGTGGCCGAGCGAGATCTGCCCGCTCTGGCCGGCCAGCAGCGTCAGCCCGGCCAGGACCGCGAAGTAGTAGGCGCCGGTGGCCAGCTGCAGGTCGTTGTACGGGCTGGCGAACTCGCTGATGAGCAGCAGCACTACGGCTGCCGCCAGCGTCAACGCCAGTGAGCGCAGCAGCGTGCTGCGACGCAGGACACCCCCGACGGCGGCCAGGGCGCTCACACCCGACGCTCCTGACTGGCGGAGAAGAGGCCTCCCGGGCGGACCATCAGCACGACGACGAGGATCACCAGGGCGGCGAGCGGCACCAACGCCGAGCCCTCGTACCCCGAGACATACGACAGCACCAGCCCAAGGGCCAACCCGCCGACCACGGCCCCCGGCGGGCTGTCCAGCCCACCGAGAACCGCGGCCACGAAGCCGGTGATGAGGATCGGATCAAAGCTGTTGGGACCGAGGAACACCGACGGCGCGACCAGCACCCCGGCGAGTGCGCCCGCCACCGCGGCCAGCGCCCACCCGAGCGTGAACATGCGGCCCACCCGGACCCCCAGCAGGCGCGCGACCTCGGGCGCGAACGCGGCGGCGCGCATCTGCAGCCCGAGCGAAGTCAGGCGAAACAGCATCGCCAGCCCGACCGCAACAGCCACCACCACCAGCACGATGAAGGTGTCGTTGGGCGTGAACAGCAGCCGGGTGCCGCCGACGTCGTAGCCGCGCAGCGAGAACGCGGCCGGGAACGAGCGCGGGGTGTTGCCCCAGATCATGCCGGCGACGGCGACCAGCAGCGTGTAGAAGCCGAGGGTCAGGATCACGGCGTTGAGCGGCGGCGCGTTCTCCACCGGCCGGATCAGCACCCGCTCGACGACCGCCCCGAACACCAGCCCAGCGGCCAGCGCGGCCACGAACCCGAGCCAGTAGGACCCCGACGAGTTGATCACCGCCGAGGCGATGTAGGTGGTGATCATCAGCATCGCGCCCTGGGCGAAGTTGACGATCCGCGTCGCCCGCCAGATCAGCACCAGAGCCAGCGCCACCGCCGCATACACGGCGCCAGACGAGATGCCGCTCAGAGTCAGGTCGATGAACTTGGTCATCTCAAATCAGAACCCCAGGTAGGCGTGACGCAGGCGCTCATCGGCCGCTAGTTCGTGGGGTTCCTGGTCGGCGACGACGCGCCCCAGATTCAGGACGATCCCGCGGTTGGCGATCGACAGGGCGCTGCGTGCGTTCTGCTCCACCAGCAGCACCGCCAACCCGAGCGTGTCGGCCAGCGAGCGGATCATCCGCATGATCTGCGCGACGATCACCGGGGCCAGCCCCAGCGAGGGCTCGTCGAGCAGCAGCACCCGAGGCCGTCCCACCAGCGCACGGCCGATCGACAGCATCTGGCGCTCGCCCCCGGACAGCCGCGACGCCGGTTGGCGCTCACGCTCGCGCAGGCGCGGGAACAGGTCATAGATCTCCTGCAGCGGGGCGGCCTCGCGGCCGCGCCACAGGCCCCCGAGGCGGAGGTTCTCGGCCACGGTCAGCTCGGCGATCACACCGCGGCCCTCCGGCACGTGGGCCACTCCCCGGCGCACGATCTCCTCCACCGCCAGCCGTGTGATGTCCTTGCCGTCGAGCGTCACCCGCCCCGACTTGGCCGGCACCAGACCGGTGATCGTCCGCAGCAGCGAGGTCTTGCCCGCCCCGTTGGCGCCGAGCACCGCGGTCACCGAGCCCGCCGGAACCTCCAGCGACACGCCGTCGACGGCGCGCACCGCCCCGTACTCGGTGGTCAGCTCCTCAACCGCGAGCATCGCCACGCTCCCCGGTGAGGGGCGCCTCGGCAGCGTCGGCCTCACGGCCGAGATACGCCTCCAGCACCCGCGGGTTCTGACGGACCTCCGGCGGAACACCGGAGGCGATCACCCGGCCGAAGTCGAGCACCACGACGCGATCGCAGACCGAGGTCACGAGGTCCATGTGGTGGTCGACCAGCATCACGGCGATCGAGCTGCCCAGCGAGCGGATCGTCTCGGTCAACTCGGACAGCTCGCCGGCGTCGAGACCGCCGGCGGGCTCGTCGAGCAACAGCAACTCGGGCTCTGAGACCAGCGCGCGGCCGAGCGCCACCCGCTTCTGCACCGCGTAGGGAAGGGTCGCCGGGAGCCGGTCGGCGAACCGGACGCAGTCCAGCCGGTCAAGCGTGGCCAGCGCGCGGTCGCGAAGCGAGCGCTCCTCGCGATCGGATCGTGGCAGGCCGAGCAGGGCGCCGGCCAACCCCGTGCGGCGGAAGCGCTGGGCCCCGACCATCACGTTCTCGAGCACGGTCATGCGCGGGAACAGCCCCACCCCCTGCAGAGTCCGGGCGATGCCCAGTCCGGCGAGCCGGTGCGGGCGGATCCCGGTGAGCGTTTCCCCCCTCCAGCTCAGTCGCCCCGCGTCCGCCTCGACGAACCCGCAGATGACGTTGAAGAGCGTGGTCTTGCCGGCGCCGTTGGGGCCGATGACGCCGAGCACCTCGCCGCTGGTGACCTCCAGTGAGACATCGTCGAGCGCCGTGATCCCCCCGAACGTGACCGAGATCTCGGCGACCGACAGGGTCCGTCCGCTCTCCACTGCCCTCCGCACGGGGGCAAGCTAACACCAGCGCGAGTGCGGATGCGCCAATTAGTGATACACGACCGGCCCCGAGTCCTTAATGCCCGCGGAGCACGGCGGGATCCTCGCCCGCGCCGGGCCGCGACTGAGCTCAGGGGAGGACCCGCCGTCCCCATGCGAACTGGTCGCCGAGCCAGCTGCCCTTGAGCGGCAGCACATAGACGCCCTGGCCCGAGGAGTGGATGACCCAGTTGTCGCCCAGGTAGATCCCAGCGTGGATGATGTTCGCCTCGGTGGCGGTGCTGTTGAAATGTGCGCTGCCGAAGAAGAGCACGTCGCCGGGGCGCAGCTGCCCGTAGCTCAGACGCTGGCTGCGCGGGATCTCGCCGGCCATCTGCGCGGCGGTCCGGCCGTGGATCCCCCGGCCCCAGGGGAGTCCCGAGATCTTGTAGACACGCCACACGAACCCCGAGCAGTCAAAGCCACCGTGGGCCAGCCCGTCGGAGGTGTCGTCGGTCGTGCCGGCGTAGACGTACGGGTAGCCGATCCGTGACACGGCGATCCGCAGCGCCGTCAGCTGGTCGGCGGTCATCTGCGGCAGCTCGTACGCCATCAGGGTCTGGCGCGCCTCGTCGACGCTCCAGCTGCCGTTGTCGAGTACCTGGGCCAGCGACCACGCCGCCTCGGCGCGCGTGATCGGGTCGGTCGGAAACAGCTCGAGCTGATCGGTGCCGGCGGGATGGTCGTAGCGCAGGCTCAAGAAGCGGGCCACCACCTCGGAGCCGTAGTAAGCGGGCGGGCGCAGGCCGACCTGCGCCGTAGCGTGCTGGACGTGCGCGGCGACACCAGCCAGTCCGAGCTGGTCGACCGCCAGAGCGTCGAAGCCGGCGACCGTCACGATCTTCTCCGGCGAACGCGCCGCGACCACGGCTCGAGGCTGGCCCCAGCTCGAGTAGTTCCCGTTGATCAGGTTGGCGAGCGCGGCCATCGCCCGGTCGGCCTGACCATCGCGCAGGGGTTCAGCACCGCCGAAGTTGTTACCCGAGACGTCGCTCATCAAGCCCGCCCGGACCACCTGGCGCTGTTGGGCCAGATCCCAGTTGGCAGACGTCGTCTGGGCTCCCGCCACCACCGGAGTCAGTGACGCGACGGCGACGCAGCCGACCAGAATCGAGAGCAGGCGGCGAGAAGGGATGCGAAAGGGCATGCCCCGCCGTCATCGGCCACAGCGTGTCCACGCTGAAGCCCACGCCACCGTCAGTGGACGCGGTATCGAGGCGTTCTCAGCCTGGACATGGCGTGGCTCCCGCGCGAGACTATCGGGGTGACCGCCGCCGGCGCCTCGCGTGGCCAGCTTGCCCGCACGCTCAATTCCGCGTATGCAAACGGCCTGCTCAGCGAGGACACGTTCCTGCGCCGCATCGATGAGCTGCTCGATGCCCGCGTGATCGAACCCGCCCGGCTGGTCGGCGACCTCAACCTCCGCAGCACCCGGGCCGCCTGGCTGTCGAGTGCCGCCGCAGCTGTCAGCCACACCGTCGAGCGCCTCAAGCGTTTCACGCAGGAGCCGACTCCCCCTCAGCTCCTGGCGCTCGACTGGAGCGGCTCCGAGACCGAGATGCTTCTCGGTCGCCACCAGAGCTGTGACGTCGTGCTCGAGGACAACGCGGTGTCGCGCCGCCACGCGCAATTGCGCTTCCGTGACGGCAAGTGGATCCTGCAGGACCTCGACTCCACCAACGGCACCGTGGTCAACGGCGTCGCGGTGGGCCGCTGCGAGCTGCGCCCGGGTGACTGCGTCGTGATCGGCGACCAGCGCCTGACGATCGACTGACGCCGTCTCGGAGATAATGCGCGCGTGGCCTACGACGAAGACCTCGCCAACCGCATCCGCGAGCTGGTGGCGACCGAGGAGAAGCTCACCGAGAAGAAGATGTTCGGCGGGCTGGCCTTCCTGATCGGGGGCCACATGTCGGTGAGCGCCAGCGGGCAGGGCGGGCTGCTGCTGCACGTCTCGCCGGAGGAGACCGACGCTCTGCTGGCCAAGCCGCATGCCCACCCGATGGTCATGCGGGGGCGCGAGATGCACGGCTGGCTGCGGGTCGAGGCCGAGGGCGTCCGGACCAAGGCGCAGCTCGAGCGCTGGGTCAAGCGGGGCGTCGACTACGCCAAGTCGCTCCCGCCGAAGAGCCAGTGACGGGCTCCGCCCCGAGCTTCCGGATGGTGTGCCGGCCCGCGGCGCTGAGCGGCGCGCCCGCCGGCTGGGCCACCGAGATGCTGCGCGACGGTGAGCTGGCGCTGGTGGCCGACGACGGCGGGCTGGAGGCGATCAACCTCGCCGCGCACGATCTGGAGCTACTGGCCGTGGCAGTGGTACGCGGCGAGGCCGACACCGTCACGCAGGAAAGGACCGTGATCGGCTACGCCGGCCCGCTCCCGACGATCTGGGTGGCCGCGGAGTTCAGCGCCCGAGCCGTGGCGTGGGCCCGCGACCGGGGGCCCATGACCCTGTTGGTCACGACCGACCTTCCGCTCGACGACGACGAGCGCGCACGCATCGGGCGCTTCGTCGCGCTGCTGGCGCGCCAGTCCGAGTAGACGCTCCGCCTGGCACCGAGCGGACGGGCCGGCGCCCGGTCTGACAAGGCGCGACGATCAGGGACGATGCCGGGGCTAGGTCAGCGCGGGCGCCTCCGGGAGGCTGGCGAGCGCCGCGTCCAGGTCGCTTTCGGAGAACTCGGGGTCCTCGAGCTCGCCGGCCAGGTACGCGTCATAGGCAGAGAGATCGAAATGGCCATGGCCACAGAGGCCAAAGAGGATCACTCGCTCCTCACCGGCCTCGCGCGCGCTCTCGGCCTCCTGGATCACTGCCCGGATCGCGTGCGCGGGCTCCGGCGCCGGGATGATGCCCTCGGTCCGCGCGAAGCGCACCGCCGCGTCGAACGTCTCGTTCTGGCGGTAGGCCTGCGGCTCGACCAGCCCCGCCTTGACCAGCCCGCACACCAGCGGAGAATCGCCGTGGTAACGCAGGCCGCCCGCGTGCACCGGGGGCGGGACGAAGTCGTGCCCGAGCGTGTACATCGGCATCAGCGGCGTCAGACCCGCCGTGTCGCCGAAGTCGTACGCGTAGACACCCCGTGTCAGCGTCGGGCAGGCCGCCGGCTCGGCGGCGATGAAGCGCGTGCGGACACCGTCGCGGATCGTGCGGCGCAGGAACGGGAACGTCAGGCCACCGAAGTTCGAGCCCCCGCCGACGCAGCCGATCACCGTGTCGGGGTACTCGCCGGCCATCTCCATCTGCGCCATCGCCTCCTGCCCGATCACGGTCTGATGCAGCAGCACGTGGTTGAGCACCGAGCCGAGCGAGTAGTTCGTGTCGGAGGCCTGCGCTGCCACCTCCACCGCCTCGGAGATGGCGATTCCCAGCGACCCGGTCGGGTGGCCCGCCTGCGCGCGTCCGGACTCGGTCAGCTGCGACGGCGAACGGTGCACGGTGGCGCCCCAGGTCTGCATCATCGAGCGGCGGTAGGGCTTCTGGTCATAGCTCGAGCCGACCATCCAGACCTCGCATTCGAGCCCGAACAGCTGACACGCGAAGGCCAACGATGAGCCCCACTGGCCCGCCCCGGTCTCGGTGGTCAGCTTCTTGATGCCCGCAGCCGCGTTCTCGTAGGCCTGCGCCACCGCCGTGTTGGGCTTGTGCGAGCCGGCGGGCGAGCCGCCCTCGTACTTGTAGTAGATGTGGGCGGGGGTATCGAGCTCGCGTTCCAGGCGCCGCGCGCGGTACAGCGGCGTGGGACGCCAGAGCTTGTAGGCATCGCGGACCGGCTCCGGGATCTCGATCTCCGGCTCCGCCGAGACCTCCTGCAGGATCAGGGCCATGGGGAAGATCGGGCTGAGGTCGTCCGGCCCGGCGGGCTGCTTGGTGCCCGGGTGCAGCGGCGGCGGCGCGTCGCCGGGGAGATCGGCCATCAGGTTGACCCAATGGGTGGGGATGTCCCGCTCGCCGAGTAGGAACTTGACCGTGTCGCTCATCGCCTCTCCTTCGCTGGCTGGGGGCCGCGATTCTATGCCGCGGCGCCGCGACGGAGGGCTCAGCTCAGAACGCGGATCGGCTCGCCGCGCAGGAACGCGGCGACGTCCTGGACCGCCTCGCCGTACATGGCCCGGAACGCGTCCTCACTGACGTAACCCAGGTGCGGTAGCAGCGCGGTGTTCTCCAGCTCGAGCAGCTCGTGTCCAGCGGGCACCGGCTCGTGATCGAAGACGTCGAGGCCGGCGCCGGCGATCGTGCCGTCGCGCAGCGCGGCGGCCAGCGCCCGCTCGTCGACGATCGGCCCGCGCGACGTGTTGATCAGCACGGCGCTGCGCTTCATCTGCGACAGGTCGGACTTGGAGACTCGCGCAACCCCCAGCTCGTCGGCTCGCTCCTGCTTGAGGTTCTCGCTCCAGGCGATCACGTCCATCCCGAACACGCGGGCGGGGTTCACCATCGCGCCGCCGAGGCGCCCCAGGCCGGCCACGCCGAGCGTCGCTCCGGCCAGGTTGCGCGGCAGGCCCAGCTGCCAGGCGCCTGCGCGCAGCGCGCGGTCCTCGACGGTCGCTCGCTTATAGACCGCCAGATCAACGCCCAGGCCACCTCGACGGTGCTGGGCAGCCCACCCTCCGCCGTGGCGCCGGCCAGGGTCGACGCGAGGGTCGTGTGCTCGATCGGCTCGTGGAAGAAGACGACCTCGGCTTCGGGACCGAGCGAGCCCCAGTCGGCGAACTCGCCGGCCCGCCGCTGGTAGTCGTCCAGGACCGCGACCCGCTTCACGCCCTGCTCCCGGCCGTCCGGGGTCAATCGAGCTCGGTCAGGAGCTCGTCGAGGTCCAGATCGGGGCCGAACTGGCCGGCGAGGTGCCCCTGCTCGTCGCGCGGCCACTGCTCGAGCGGGCGGTCCCACATCAGCTCGACGTCGTTGCCGTCGGGGTCGGTGACGTAGATCGCCTCGTGCGTGCCGTGGTCGGCGGTCTGGCGGATCGGCCACCCGGCCTGCTTGAGCCGCCGGTAGGCATCGGCCAGCCCCCGCCGGCTCGGGTAGGCGAGCGCGACGTGGTGCAGCCCGGTCACCCCGTCGGGCTGCGGCGCCCCATCCTTGGACTTCCAGGTGTTGAAGCCGAGATGGTGGTGGTAGCCCCCGGCCGACAGGAACAGCATGTCGCCGGTGGTACCCCAACCGGGCACGTCGCGTGCCTCGGCGATGACATCGAAGCCGAGCACATCGACGTAGAAGGCGCGGATCCGATCGATGTCGGCGGTCCGCAGATGGGCGTGGCCGATGCGAACCCCGGCGTCGATCGGGTCGGCGGCCCTGGCCACCGGGATGATGCTGCCCTGGGCTTGTGCGGTCATGGCCGCGCCATTCTCCCACGAGCGTCGCGGCCGATGTGGGAGCATCCCGGCCGAGGGACCACGAACGGGGAGCCACCCCATACCAGAGGAGAGACGATGGACGACAGCACCACCCGCAGCCGCGTTCAGGAGCACGCCGATTCGGTCGCGCGCGGTGACCTGGGCGCCGCCACCGCCGACTTCGTCGAGGACATGCGACCGCACGTACCCGAGATCGCGAGCGCGCTCCCGCTGCCGGTGTCCTCGGCCGAGGTGCTGAGTGTCGAGGTGGGAGACGAGGAGAGCGTCGCCCGGATCCGCTACACGGGTGAGAGCGGGACCGTGACGATCCAGTCGCGCTGGCGTGACGTAGACGGCCGCCCGGAGATCTTCGCCGGGGAGCCGGTCGACTGACCGCGGCCGGCGGGCGGACCGGCCACCGGCGCCCCGAGCCGGTCTGACGCGTCATGGATGCCGACGATCTCTACGGCCTGCCGCTGGATCGGTTCATCGTCGAACGCGGGCGGCTGGCCAAGGACCTGCGCACCCAGGGGCGCAGGGATGACGCAGCCGACGTGGCCGCGCTGCGCAAGCCGTCGGTAGCCGCGTGGGCCGTCAACCAGCTGGTCCGCACCCAGCGCGCCGGCGTCGATCAGCTTTTCGGTGCGGGCCAAGCGCTGCGCGAGGCCCAAGCCGCGCTGCTCACGGGCGGGCGCGGAACCGGAGCCGACCTTCGCGGCGCGATGCAACAGGAGCGGGCGGCGGTCGAGAACCTGCTCGCCGCCGCCCGCGGCCTGCTCAGCTCCGAGGGGCACGACCTCAGCCCCGCCGTGATCGAGCGGGTGGCCGACACCCTCCACGCGGCGGCCCTCAGCGACGAGGCCCGGGAGGCGATCGGCGAGGGACGCCTCGAACGCGAGCTGCGCCACGCCGGGCTCGGCGTGGACATCGGCGGGGACCCTGCGCCCGAGCCGAAGCAGCCCGCCCGCGACGCCGACGCCGGCACCGCCAAACGCACCGGCAGCGCCAAACGCGCCGGCAGCGCCAAACGCACCGGCAGCTCCAGACGGGCCAAGGACGCCCACCGCGCGGAAGAGGCGAAACGCGCCGAGCGCGAGCGAGCGCAGGCCCGCAGGGCCGCACGCTCCGCCGAGGCCGGCGCCAGACGCCGCGCCGAACGTGCCGTGCGCTCGCTCAGCACCGCGCAGGAGCGCCGCGACAAGGCCGCGCGAGCCCTCGACGACGCCGAGAATGCGCTCGCCGATGCCCGCTCCGAGCTAGACGCGGCCACGCGCGAGCACGACCGCGCCCGCGCGGAGCTCGACGCGACCTAATCGCCGGTGACCGGCCGCTCCATCGCATCCCCCCGGAATCGCTCGCGCATTCCCGCGCGCTCGTACACCCTCAGCGCCTTCGGGTTGTCGGAAGCGACCCCGAGCTGCGCCTCGCGCAGACCGGCCGCCGCGAACAGGGCGAACGTGGTCGTCAGCAACGCCGTGCCCAGACCGCGGCCCTGGTGGTCAGGGTCGACGGCGAGGAGATCGATGAAGCCGACACGCTCCGGCGCCCAGCGGCGGGAGAGCAGGAAGCCGACAACGCCGCGCTCGCTCTCGGCGACCAAACTGAGCTGGGGGGCGACGTCGTGGACGGCGAGATGCTCATGTCGGAACTCCTCGAAGGACTGCGCTCGGTAATCCGGCACGGCTGAGAAGCTCCGCGCGTCGAGAGCGTGCACGGCCACCCCGTCGCGTTCGATCTCGAGCGCACGCAACGACAGTCCCGCCGGGGGATCGACGGCCGACACACCGTCGTCGAGCTGGCGCGTCATCCGCCAGTAGCTGCGCTCCAGCCGATATCCGGCAGCGTGCAGCAGCGCCTGTCCGCGGGCATCCGTAGATGCCACCACCTGCTGATGTCGCTCGCGGCCCAGAGCGCGATCGCGCGCCTGCGTCCACTCCAGCAGCGATGCTCCGATCCCCTGGCCCTCGTGCTCGGGCGCCACCACGGACAGCGTCCCCGGCCGCCGCACCGCGGCGTAGCCACCGATCCGTCCGTCGCCGAGCTCGGCGACGACGGCATCGACCTCCAGGTGAAACCAACCGGCGCCCCACTCCTCCCGCAGGTCCTCGAGCGTGAAATCGGGCGCCCCCAGGTCGGCGATGTCGCGAGCCACGATCACCTCCAGGATGGCCGCGGCGTCGGCGGGAACCGGCGGTCGCAGTCGCATCCCAGGATTGAACTAGAGGATGATCCGCGATGACCTATTCGAGCGAGAGGAGCAACTCACGATGGCGCAGACAGTGGTTGTGCTGGGAGCACGGAACCTCGGCGGCGCGATCGCGGCGCACTTCCGCGAGCTCGGCTGGAACGCTGCCGCCGTCGCGCGTAGCGAGGAGTCGCTCGAGCACGTGCGATCGCTCGGCGCGCTGCCCATAGAGGCCGACGCCTCCGACCCGGTCGCGCTCGACGCTGCGCTCGAGACCGCGCGCAACCACTTCGGTGGCCTCGACGCGGTTGTCAACGCGGTCAGCGCCGCCCGCCCCCCGAGCGGCGGCCCCTTCGGCGGCGGCGAGCTGGCAGGCGCCGACCTGGACGCGTTCCGCGGCTGGACGGTAGCGGTCGCCGAGCAGTCGTTCGTGTTTCTGTCGGCGGGCACACGAGCGCTGCGCCAGTCCGATGGCGGCGCGCTGATCCAGGTCACCGGCGGCTCCTCGCGCCGGGCGATGCCCGGTAAGGGCCTGTGGGCGGCCGGCGCCTTCGCCACCCGAGCGCTGGTGCAGGCCGCGGCGCAGGAGCTGCGCGCCGAACATATCCATGTCGCGCTGCTGGCCGTCGACGCCACGATCGAGTCGCCCAAGACCGCCGCCTTCACCCAGGACCAGCCGCGTGACGCGCTGGCCGACATGGAGGGGGTGGCCTCCGCAGTGGCGTTCCTGGTCGGCCAGGGGCCGCGGACGATGACCCACGAGTTGGTGGTCACCCCCGCCGGTGACCGCTGGGTGCCGTAGCGACCGCTGACCGCCGCCGCCCGTGCCGCCGCTGCCGTAACCGGCTATACCCCTCGGCACATGGCTGACCCCGACCAGCTCGAGCGCTTCGTGACCGCCCAGGACCGGGGAGGAACGTACGAGGGCGCCCTCGCGGAGCTGCGCGCCGGGCGCAAGCGCGGTCACTGGATGTGGTTCGTGTTCCCCCAGATCGCGGGGCTGGGGCGCAGTCCCACGGCCCAGGCCTACGCGATCGCCTCGCTCGATGAGGCCCGCCACTACCTGGCTCACCCCGTCCTCGGGCCGCGGCTGGTGGAATGCGCCCGGGCGCTCACAGCGCTCTCCGGGTGCACCGCGGAGGAGATCCTCGGCGGCGTTGACGCGATGAAGCTGCGTTCCTCGATGACCCTGTTCACCCGGGCGGCACCCGAGAACCCACTGTTCGGCCAGGTGCTCAAGAAGTACTACGAGGGGGTCGCCGACCAGGCCACCGACCGCCTGCTCGAAAGCGCATCCGGCTCGTAGTGCAGATCCCGTACTTCCGGGCAGTCCGATGCGGGCTTGCCCGGATGGCGCAGAGCGCACCGGAGAGTTTGATCTGTGCAACAGACGACCCCTGGAGCCTTCGCCATGACCATTCTCCCCAAGACGCCCATCGATGTCGCGCTCGCCCCCGTGGTGGCAGCGATCGACCTCAACCTCCAACGCCTGCGCGACAGGCCAGCGAGCGAGATCGAGTATGAGCTCCAGCTCGAGCTCAATCGCCCGCTGTTCACGAACACGTCCGATGAGCGCGCAATCCAGGTGTTGAACGTGGCGCTTCGCGACGTCGATCTCCACGGCTGGAACGCGATCATCACCGACGACGCCTCGCGCCTGCACGTGGGTGGCGGATCGGTATCCCTCGACCTCGGCCTCGGCGCGAACGTGATGCACTACATCGAGTCGGGCGTCGTTTCGGTGAACCGCTCGTAGTTGAGCCGCAGCAGCTCGATCACGTCGTCGATGTCGGCCTGACTCTCGATCCGGCGCGCGGCCGGGCCCACGCGGCCTGGGAACACCGGATGGTCGACGATCCGCCCCTCCTCGAAGAGCTCGTGCCAGACCGGCTTGGGAAATGAGAAGTGGGCCGAGTGGTCCCCGTGCAGGTGACCGATCTCGCGCCGGCCAACGCGGAACGCGAACTCACCGCGCCGCCCCGGGCCGGCCTCAACCCCTGGCCAGGAGGTGACCTCCGTCGTGATCTGCTCACTCGCGCTCGGTGCCTTGGTCTGTGTCATGTCCGCTCCTCTGAAGTCGTGGTGCGTCTCACACCAGCCCTCTCGGATCGTGGTGCGTCTCACAGCATCCTCCGCCTCTGTGTGCCCGCTTTCCATCGGCAATTGGTCCTAAGACCTGCCCGTCTTAGACTGGGCGCGTGCTCGAGCCGACCGCCGCTCAGATCGAGACCTACCGGCGCGATGGGTTCCTGGTCCTCGAGGCCTTTCTCGCCCCCTCGGAGCTCGACCGCATCCGCGAGCGCTTCGGGCGGTCGTTCGAGCACGAATGGGAGACGGGCCTGCAGCCGGACGAGGTCAACTACACGCCCGGGGTGACGGCGCCGGATCTGACCCGCCAGCTGTGCAACGTGTGGAAGGCCGACCGCACGCTCGCCGGCGTTGTCCTCTCACGTCAGGTGGGTCAGTTCGCCGCCCGGCTGGCGGGCCTGCCGGGGGTGCGCATCGCGCAGGACAACGCGATCTGGAAGCCGCCGTCCGGACGCGCATTGCTGTGCCACCAGGACGCCGCGTACCTCGACCATTTCGACCCGCCCAACATGACGACCTGCTGGATGGCCCTCGACGACACCGCCGCCGACACGGGGACGATCTACTACGTGCGGGGCTCGCATCGATGGCCGCACGCCATCCAGGGCGGCAGCTTTCATGCCCCGGACGACTGGCTCGCCCACGTGCGCCAGGCCATGCCTCGATCAGCTGAGCTCGAGCTGGTCCCGATCCAGGTACCCGCCGGAGGTGCCGCTTTCCACGACGGCTGGACGTTCCACGGCAGCCCCGCCAACGAGCGTGCCGACGCCGAGCGCCGGTCGATCATCAGCCATCTGATCTCCACCGACACGCGATGGAACCCGGCGCATCCGCACCCCGTCTACTCGCGCTACCGACGGCCCGCGGAGCGCGAGATCGATGAGGCGTTCTTTCCCGTCCTGTGGCGTGACGGATACCGCACGCCCTGGCTGGACGACTACCTCCTGGCCGCGGAGGTCCCGGCCGGAGTCTGAGCCCGCGCGCGGTGGGGCGCCCGCGGCGCTGACCCGGATGCGAGGATCCCGGGCATGGGCCACGTGGTCGCCTCGCACCTCGCCTACGCTCACCCGGGCGGTGAGGTGCTGTTCTCAGACGTGTCGTTCCGCGTCTCGCCGGGTGAGCACATCGGCATGGTGGGAGCCAACGGCGTCGGCAAGAGCACGTTGTTCAGGGTGCTCGCGGGCGTGCTGGCCCCGGACGAGGGGGAGGTCTCGGTGGGCGGCATCGTGGGCTACATGGCCCAGGACGTCGGCATCGCCGGTGACGCTCGAACGGTCCGCGAGCTGCTGCTGTCGCTGGCTCCACGCGCGGTTCGCAGCGCCGGTGAGCGAGTGCTCGGTCACGAGGCCGAGCTCGCCGCCGGCGACCACGACGCCGGCATGAGGCTGGGCGGGGCGATCGCCGACTGGTCGGCGCTCGGCGGCTACGAGCTCGAGGGACAGTGGGACGCCGCCTGCCGCCGAATCGTCCGGTCCGCGTTCGGCGAGCTGGCCGACCGCCCCGCGGTGACGCTGTCCGGCGGCGAGCGCAAGCGGCTCGTCCTGGATGTGCTGTTCGCCTCCGACGCCGACGTGCTGCTGCTCGACGAGCCCGACAACTTCCTCGACGTGCCCGCCAAGCTGGCACTCGAGCGACAGGTGCGGGGCTCACGCAAGACGGTGCTGATGATCTCCCATGACCGGGAGGTGCTGTCCGGAGCGGTGGGGTCGATCCTGACGCTGGAGGGCAACGGCGCGTGGGTGCACGGCGGCTCGTACGCCTCCTACCCGAAGGCACGCGACGACCGCCAGCGACGGCTCGGTGACGCGGTCAAGCGCTGGCGCGACGAGGAGCGCCGCCTGCGCGACCTGGTGCGAACCTTCAAGGAGCGCGCGCGCTACTCGAGCGACTGGGCCAAGAAGGCCGATGCCGCCGAGACCCGCTGGCGGCGCTTCAGCGAGAGCGGGCCGCCGCCGGCGCCGGTCATCGACACGTCGATCAGGGTGCGGATGCGCGGAGGCGACTCCGCCCGGCGGGTGCTGGACATGCGGGCGCTCGGCATCGCCGGTCTCGTGGACCCGTTCTCCGACGAGGTCCACTTCGGCGAGCGAGTCGGGATGATCGGGCCCAACGGATCCGGCAAGAGCGCCCTGATGCGGGTCCTGGCCGGGGAACGCGAACCGGATGACGGCGAGCTGGTGGTGGGCCCCCGGGTGTCAGCCGGCTTCTTCACCCAGCTGCAGTCGCGCGGAGATCTCTCGGGCCGAGTGGTGCTCGACGTGGTCCTGGAGCGCGTCCGCGGCGGTGGCCTCCAGGCGGCGATGGGGGCGCTGGCCCGCTACGGGCTGGCCGAGGCCGCGAGGCGCTCGCACGACGTACTCAGCGGAGGTGAGAAGGCACGGCTCGAGGTGCTGATCCTCGAGCTCGAGGGACACAACCTGCTGCTGCTCGACGAGCCGACCGACAACCTCGACCTGGACTCCTCCGAGGCGCTCGAGAAGGCGCTGACCGGCTTCGAGGGGACGGTCGTCGCCGTCTCGCACGACCGCGCCTTCCTGCGCACCATGGACCGCTACCTGATGGTCATGCACGACGGCTCGGTCCTCTCGCTGCCCAGCTACGGGTCGGCGCTCGAGGCGATCCTCGAGCCTGGCAGCGCGCACCACGTCGCGCTCGCCAAGCCGCTGTAGCGACGGCGAGGGCCGCATCGGTTTGCGGGCAGTGCAGGAGGCCGATACCGATGTCGGGCAGTGCCAGAGGCCGACACCGACGTGGGTAATCTGAGCGTTGATATTCGTCATCAGATTGCCGCACCCCCCGGCGCGAACGATCGGCGCACCACAAGCCCGCTCTGAAGAGGTTGTCTACCCCGCGGCCGGGGCCGGCGACAGCTGCCGGTCGCGGCCGGCAACGAGCCCGATTGCGAGCTGGGGCACCAGCAGCGCCAGCAGCAGGATCAGCGCCGGCGTCCACGAGCTCGTGAGGCCATGGAGGGCGCCCACCGCCAGCGGCGCGAGCGCGGCCAGCGCGTAGCCGACCGACTGGGCGAGCGTCGACAGCCCCTCGGTGGTGGCCACGCTGCCGCCGCGCATGACGATCAGCATCAGCGCCAGCGGGAAGGCCGCGTTCTGCCCGAGTCCGAGCAACACCGTCCATAGATATGGCGCCGACATCGGCGCCAGCAGGATCCCGAGCAGCCCCGCCGCGGCCAGCAGGCAGCAGACAAGCACCAGCAGCCGCTGATCACGCGAGCGCCCGGCGATCCCGGGGAGCGTCAGGGCGCCGACCAGACCGACCGCCATCGTGAGGCTCAGCAGCAAGCCGGCGTGGGCCGCGCTGGCGCCATGGCTTCGGAAGATGCTCGGCAGCCACGCCAGGGTGGCGTAGAAGCCGCCTGACTGAAGCGCGAAGTACAACGTCACCGCCCACGCCAGCCGGCTGCGCATCAGCGTCCGGGCGGTATGAACGGGCACGGGCGGACCCGCCGAGTCGGGCAGCGCAAGGCCGCCGGCCGGCGCATCAGAGCGGCGCAGCACCGCCGGCAGCCACGCCAGCGCGGCCACGGCCGCTGGTGCCGCCCAGATCCCGAGGCCGGTTCGCCAGCCGCCCCCGAGTGCCTGCGCCAGCGGCACGGTCACCCCGGCGGCGAGCGCCGCAAAGCCGATCAGCGAGGTCGTGTAGAGCGCCATCGCGGTCCCGGTGCGATGCGGGAAGTCGCGTCGCACCAACACCGGCACGAGCACGTTGGCGGTGGCGATCGCCGCGCCCGCCAGCGCCGTCCCCAGAAACAGGAAGCCGACCCCGGGGAGGAGTCGCATGAGCAGGCCGGCGAGCAGCGTGCACATCGCGCCGGCGATCGACGTGTGCAGCCCGAGACGCCTGGCCAGCACCGGCGCCAGCGGCGCCAGCAACCCAAAGCACAGCACCGGCAACGTGGCCAGCGCGCCCGCCCAGCCGGAGGACAGTCCGGTCCCCGACTGGATCCCCCCGAGGACCGGGCCGATGCTGGCGGCGGCCGGGCGCAGGTTGATCGCCACCAGCACCATCCCAGCGGCCAGCAGCGCAGGAGAGAGCCGGGGCTGGTCGAGCCGTTCGACGCGCACGCCTACAACGTACGCACCCGCGGGCGCGCAGGGCGATATGGTCGCGCCACCCTGACCGGCCCCGTTGAGCACAATCCGCCCGGGGCCGGCGCGGGCCACGTACAAATCGACCAAGGACGCGAACCATGGCGACTCCGACCCACAACGACGCTCAGCTGATGATCCAGATCGCCCAGTGGGGCACGTCGATGGGCCTGGACACGGCGATGTCGCGAGTCTTCGACGACAGCTTCGATCCCGAGTCGGCCGAGGCTCGCGACGAGGGGGTCCGGACCCTGCTGATGCTCGGGGAATCGATCGGGACGCTGGTCAAGCATGATCTGCTCAGCCCCGAGCTCGTCAATGACTGGCTCTGGATCGCCGGAATCTGGTCGCGCGTGGGGCCGGCGGCACTTCGCGCCCGCGAGAAGCTCGGGGAGCCGCGCCTGTACGAGAACTTCGAGGCGCTCGCCGAGACCGCTTAGGGCGGCGGCGTGGCGACCGTGCTCATAACCGGCGCAAGCCGGGGGATCGGATACACGACCGCACTGCGCCTGGCCCGCAGCGGCTGGACCGTGATCGCGGGTGTCCGGCGTCCCGCCGACGCGGAGGCGCTCGAGGCTGCGGCGCCGGGGCGCATCACCACCGTCACGCTCGACGTCACCGCGCATGACCAGGTCGACGCGCTCGTCCACGCACTTCCCGATCAGCTCGACGCGGTGGTCAACAACGCCGGGATCGTCGTCGCCGGCCCGCTCGAGGCTGTGGCGCCGGCCGAGCTTCGCCGCCAGCTCGAGGTCAACGTCGTCGGGCAGGCCGCAGTCACCCAGGCTGTGTTACCCCGGCTGCGCGCTTCTCGCGGACGAGTGGTGTTCGTCAGCTCGCTGAGCGGGCGCGTCGCCACGCCGATGTTCGGGCCCTACAACGCCTCCAAGTTCGCGCTCGAAGGCATGGCCGACGCGCTGCGACTTGAGCTGTGGCCGTGGCGGATCCGCGTCTCGCTGGTAGAGCCCGCGCAGACCGACACCGACCTCTGGCGCCGGGCCGAGGACGATCTCGACGAGTCGCTGGCGTCGCTGTCGGACGCGCACAAACTGCTCTACCGACGTCACATCGAGGGTTTCCGCAAGACGATCCCGCGTTCGCAGCGCGCCGCCGCGCCCGCCGACGGCGTGGCCGAGGCGATCGAGCGCGCGCTCACCGACCGGCGCCCGCGGGCGCGCTATGTCGTCGGCCGCCCGGCCCGTGTCCAGGCTCTACTGGCCAAGGTGACACCCACGCCGCTCCTGGATCTGCTGCTGCGGACGGGCACCGGCGTGCCGCGCCGCCTCTGACCTCACCTGCCGGCCGCGGCGGCCGCATCACCCGAGCGGCTTGGAGAACGACTCGCGGGCGCGGTCAACACGCTCACGTGCATCGCAGCCGTCGAGATGGTCGTTGACCAGCCCCATCGCCTGCATGAAGGCGTAGACGGTCGTCGGCCCCACGAAACGCCAGCCCCGCCGCTTGAGCTCCTTGGCCA
Source organism: uncultured Solirubrobacterales bacterium (assembly GCA_963799995.1). Taxonomy (GTDB): domain Bacteria; phylum Actinomycetota; class Thermoleophilia; order Solirubrobacterales; family Solirubrobacteraceae; genus Palsa-465. The sequence continues at coordinate 490,458 of CAWCZI010000009.1, forward strand.
GCGCCGTGGACTCACCGGTGACGGCCAACTCGGCCAGCCGCGCCCGGTCGAACCGCCCCGTCCGAGGCGGGGGCTCATAGCCCCAGATAAAGCGCGCCAGCGACCCTTCGGCCGCCACCAGCTCGAGCGCCCGGCCGGCATTGTTGATCACCGCCTCGATCTTCCCGCGGTGGCGGACGATCCCCGCATCGGCCAGCAGTCGCGCGACGTCGCCCTCCCCGAAGCGAGCCACCCGCGCGGGCTCGAAGCCGGCGAACGCCCGCCGGAACGCCTCGCGCTTTCGCAGGATCGTCAGCCACGACAATCCCGCCTGGAACCCCTCAAGGCTCAGCTTCTCGAACAACCGCACATCGTCGGAGACCGGAAAGCCCCACTCGGTGTCGTGGTAGGCCCGGTACTCAGGAGCCGAGTCGGCCCACATGCAGCGCGCCACGCCGTCCTCCCCGACGACGATCCCGTCCACGTCGGCCACCGGTGCGAGCTACCGCGGGCCGGCGCTGATTGCTGACTGGGCGGCGGCGATCAGCGCCGCGCGATCACCCCGGTGGCTGATGACGTTGGCCTGGATCGTGTAGCGGAATCCACCCACCAGAAAGTCGATCTGCGGCGGCGAGCACGATGCGCCACAGGACAGCGCGACGAAGCCCGCCCGGGAAGCTCCCTTCACCTTCACGCGCTTGCCGAACACGGTGTGAGCCCGTGCCGCGGCGAAGTCCGCCACGAAACACACGTTGGCCTCACCGCAATTGCGGACCGCGCCGATCGCCAGGTCGTAGCCGAAGCCGGACGGTCCACCGCTCGCGAACAGGTGCGCCGCATCCAGGGGCATCGACCGCGGGAGCAGCACCGCGGGGGCATGGGGAGCGGCGTTGATCGCATGGATCTGACGGGCGAACAGCGAAGGCAGCATCGTCTTCGCCTCCGCGGATGAGACCGCCGCGAGAGACACCACGGTGACGGCGAGCAACAGGCGGCGCATCGCGCCATCCTACGCCAGCCGCGGCCCCCGCCCCGGCGCCAGCTGCCGGCACCGAGCGACCGCGCCATGTCGCTCAGCGCGACAGCAGCCTGGCCAGCGGCTGCCGGCCATAGCGGAAGATGACCTCCGCCCGCTCGGCGCGGTAAGCGGGCGCGGTCAGCGTGATTCGGAGCCTCTGGCCGACCCGGTAGCGAGTGCCGTCCAGGCCTCTGAGCAGCCTGCGCAGCGGGCGCGCGCCGGCGGCGCTGGCCTTCGCTTCGCGCGGGCACCGGCGCCCGGCACACAGAACCGTCAGCCGCGTGCGCCGAGGGAAGCTTCCGATGGTCGCCTTGTTCAGCCGGGTTATCCGGTAGCTCCAGGTCCAGCTCAGATACACCTTGACCTTCAGGGCGTGGCGGGCGCGCGAGCGCGGCAGCCTGGTCTTCACCGGCTTCTTCACCACAGGGGTGGCCGGCCCCGTGACCTGACCAGTCCGGTAGGCGTCGTAGCTGGAATCCGTGTTGGGGTAAGTGCCCCAGGGCCCTGACCCGTACTCGAAGCCGCCGTTCGCGGCCAGCGACCCGTGCACGTCGACGTCGTCGATCTCGACCGTCGGCGACCCCGGATTGGGGTACAGCTGGATCCGCAGCGTGCTGTGACTCCCGGTCGCCTCGACGCAGGTCTGGACCTCCGACCAGTTGCCGCCGTTGCCCAGACCGGCGTAGTCAGCGCGGCCTGCGTCGTTGGCCGATCCGCCCAGCAGCCACAGCACCAGCGAGCCTGCGGCGCCGGTGGCGGCGCCCTCGGTACGCAGCCACGCCGACCCGCACACCAGCTGTCCTGGGCTGGTGCTCAGCGCCACGTCCTCGTAGATCCCGCCACCGTCGGCGGCGGTGTTGGTCGCCCCGAAGTGCGAGCCGCTGCGTGCCTGGCCCGCGGACGACGACGGGTAGTCGACGTAGTTCGAGCCTGTGCCCGGATACGGAGCCCACGGACCGGACCCGTCCTCGAAGCCGCCGTTGACGGCCAGCGACTGCCCGACGTCGACGTCGTCGATCTCGACCGTCGGGGAGCCGGCGTTCGGGTAGAACTGGATCCGCAACGTGCTGTGAGCCGTCGTGGCCTCCACACAGGTGTGCACCGGCGACCAGTCGGCGCCGTTGCCAAGGCCGCCGTAGGCGGCGGTCCCGCTCTCGTTGCTCGACCCGCCGAGCAACCACAGCGCGAACGACCCGGCGGCGCCGGTGGCGGCGCCCTCTGTACGCAGCCACGCCGACCCGCAGATCAGCTGGCCGGGGCTGGTGCTCAGCGCCACGTCCTCGTAGATCCCGCCACCGGCCTGGGTGGTGTTGGTGGCGGCGAAGTGCGAGCCGCTTTGCGCCTGACTGGCGGATGAGGACGAGTAGTCGACGTAGTTCGAGGCAGTGCCCGGGTAGGGCGCCCACGGGCCAGAGCCGTTCTCGAAACCGCCATTGACCGCCAGCGACGTGTGCACGTCGACGTCGTCCATGTCGACCGTGGGCGACCCGGGGTTGGGGTAGAACTGGATCCGCAGCGTGGTGTGAGCGGCGGTCGCCTCCACACAGGCGTGCACCTGGCTCCAGTTGCCGAGATTGCTCAGGCCGGTGTAGTCGACGCGTCCGCTGTCGGTGCTCGATCCGCCCAACAGCCACAGCACCAACGAGCCGGCCGCCCCCGTTGCCGGATACTGGGTGCGCAGCCACGCCGACCCGCAGATCAGCTGCCCGGGACTCGTGCTCAGCGGCACGTCCTCGAACGTCCCGCCTCCGCCGCTGGCGGTGCTGGTGGCCCCGTAGTAACTGCCGCTGTGTGCGGCCTCGGTATAGACCGTCTGGGCGCCGGCCTGGCTTGCCATCGACGCGCAGCCGGTCAACCCGAGGACAAGCGCGACACCGAACCGGGATGCGCACGACCGCCACCAACGCCTGTCCGTACCGCCCGTACCGCGTCGCCGCCATGCCATTCGCACACCATCCCTTCCGGAGCCTCCACGACTGGCCCGGACTCTAACCAGCGGATCGCGGCGGGCGAGCCGGTAGCCACAGGCCGTGAACCCGGCTGTCACAAACGGTGGGGGTCAAGCAAAGTATTCAACGATGGCCCTTGAGTCGAACCGATCCGACGGGGAGCTGCTGAGCGCCACCCGGTCGGGGAGCGGTGAAGCCTTCGCCGCCTTCTACCGGCGCCACCTGCCCGCCGTGGTCGGGCTGCTGCTGCGCGAGACCGGCGACCGCGAGGTCACGGCCGATCTGGCCGCCGAGGTATTCGCGGCGGCGCTGCAGTCGGCCGGGCGCTTCCGCCCGAGGGGCAGCCGGTCAGCGTGGCCGTGGCTGCGGGGGATCGCCCAGAACAAGCTGCGCGAGAGCCGGCGGCGCGGCCGGGTGGAGGATCGCGCCCGTCGCAAACTGGCGCTGGAGCCCGAGGCGCTCGAGGACGCCGACCTGGGTCGCGTGGACGAGCTGGCCTCCGGTCGCGAGGTCCTGGCGCTGGTCGACGAGCTGCCCGACCATCAGCGAGCGGCGGTGCGCGCACGGATCGTCGACGAGCGCGAGTACGCGGACATCGCCGCAGAGCTTCGGTGCTCGGAGATGGTCGTCCGACAGCACGTGAGCCGAGGACTCTCCCGGCTCAAAGGAAGACTCCGGGAGGACGGACCATGAGCGACTACTTCGATCGCATCGAACGCCAGCTGGTGGCCCGCGTCGAGGCTTCCGGGCGTGCGTCGCGCCGGTCGCCCCGGTCCTGGCCGGCCGGGCGACCGGGCAGCCCGGTCGGGCTGCTGGCGCCGCTGATTGCCGCGGCAGTGGTGATCGCCGTGGCCGCCCTGTTCCTGACCACGGGCACCCGGCGCCGGATCGGCTCCTCGCCCTCCGCACCGGACTCCACGATCACGTTCACCGCCGCGCCAGCGGTTCCTCACCTGGCCCTCGACCGGGCGATCCGGGAGTCGGTGACGATCCTGCGGCGGCGATTGGCCGCGGTGTCTGGCCGGCTGCGAGTGGCCCAGGCCGGAGACCAGGTCGTCGTCACCGGCGCCTCGCCGGCAACCACTCCGAGGATCCTCGAGCTCGCGGCCCCTGGACGATTGACCTTCTTCGACTGGGAGGCCAGCGTCCTCGCCCCCAACGGCCACCCCGTCTCAGCCCAGCTCGCCGCCGGCGCCAACGCGACCGCGCTTACGATCAGCCAGGGCGCCGCAGCGGCCTCGCCCGGCGCTCCACAGGCGGGGGGGCTCCCCCTCTATGACGCGGTCGCCCTCGCCGCCCGCCAGGCCGCGGTGCCGGAGACCAACCGGCTCTCGCGCCCGTACCCGCAGTACTACCTGTTCGGGCTGTCGCCCAGCGCCGCCTGCACAGACGCCGCGCGCGCCGCCGGAGGCGCTCACGCCCCCCGGGGTCACTGCCTGCTGGCCGGTCCGGACCCGACGCTCGCCGCGCTGCGCTCGAGCCTGCCGCGCGGCGTGCGCCTGTCCGATGGCAGCCTGCGCATGGTGGCGCCTGGCACGCTCGTGCTGCAGGCATCGAGTGCGACCGCCCTGGGCGCGCTCGACCTGGCCAGCCCGGCGGCGCGGTTCTTCGTCGTGCGCGACCAGCGAACGCCGCCCGGCGCCGAGCTGACCAACCCGCGACCGAGCACCGATCAGAGTGGCGCGCCCGACGTCACGTTCGGGTTCACGGCAATCGGTGGCCGGGCGTTCACGGGGATCACGGCCCGCGTCGCGAGCCGAGGGTCACAGCTGAGCACCGGCGCGAGCACGCTCAACCAGCACTTCGCTATCGCCCTCGACGATCGGCTGCTCAGCGTCCCGTCGATCGACTTCAAGGCCTATCCCGAGGGCATTCCCGCAGGCGGCGGCGCCGACATCAGCGGCGGCTTCACCGCACGGACCGCGCGGGATCTCGCCCTGCTGCTGCGCGACGGCCCGCTGCCGGCGATCCTCAGCCGGGCAGGCTAGAACCGGAGCAGGAGGTTCGCGGCTCGACGCGAAAGGGTCCTGGACCGGGACCGAACAATCCACGATGCGGGTGGCGAGGGATCGAATGGAAATGGTCGCAGAGAGCACGAACTCCGAGGGTGCCCCGACTCCGCCGCCGAGCGCATCGGAACCGTGGTCGGTTCGCGCGCTCGCGGTCGCCGCTCCGTTGTACCGGTGGCTGTGCCGGCCCCGGGTGCGACTCACCGTCACCGGCGCCGTCCTGCTGGTCATCGGTGGCCTGCTGATGAGCAATTCCGTGTGGACGCTTCCGCTCGTGCTGATCGGAGCGCTGATGGTCGTGATCGCCTGGATTGGACATCGCCTGGACGGGCGGTTCATCGTGGAGTGGGGCGAGGCCGGCACCCAGCTCGCGTTCCGGGCCCAGATCAAGCCCGCACAGCCGGCCCTGCCGGCCGTCGCCGGCACCGCGTCGACCTCGGACCAGCCGCGCCACAGCCATCACCCCGACCCCCCGGACGCCGACGTGGTCGAGGGTGAGGCGCACACCGTGGAGATCGACGTGGCCGACCTCAGGGCCCTGCTCGCCGCGGCGGAGACCGCGGAGGCCAAGATCAGTCGCGGGGAGCCGGCGCACAGGGCCGGCTCGGTCGCTCCTATCCGATGACCGGGAGGTCGCGCTCCGAGCCCAGCCTGGTCAGCACCCGCTGCATCGTCGAGGTGACCAGGCGGTAGCCGTCCTCGACGCTGGCGTCGGAGCCCAGGCGCTCACGCAGATCGATCGGCTTGAGGACGCGAATCGAGATCTTCGCGGGCAGGGGGAAACGCAGCGGGAGGTCCAGGACGGTGAAGCCGAACGGCGGCCCGATCACCGCCGGCAGGACCTTCAGACGCATCAGGCTGCCTAGGTGAAGGCTTCGCGCAAAGCGGCGCCCCTGGCCGAGGAACAGCGCGGTCTCCTGGCCGCCGATCGCCACCACCGGCACGATCGGGACGTCGTGCTCGAGGGCGAGCTTGATGAAGCCGGTGCGCTTCGCGAAGTCCACCTTCTCGGACTCCCAGCTCGGTCGAAAGGTCTCGTGATCCCCACCGGGATACACCAGCAATGCCGCTTCGCGCTCCAGCGCTTCTGCCATGTTCTGAGGCGAGGCGGGCACCGTTCCGTAGCGCTGAACCAGGGCGCGGGCCCCGGGCGTCTTGAACACGAGATCGTGGGCGAGCTGGTGAAAGACGCGCTCGGGACCGAAATGGTCGTAGAAGGCCTGAGCGAAGACGAACGTGTCGGCGATCAGGATTCCGCCGGAGTGGTTGCCGACCAGGAGCACCGGCCCCTCGGCGGGGATGTGATCCAATCCGCGCACATCGGCACGGAAGTAGAGGCTCGACACCAGTCGCCACGCCGCCAGGGTGTGCTCGATGTAGTCGGGATCTCGCAGATCGAACGGGTCGACGGCATCGCGCCGGGTGATCACGCCCGCGACGTCGGATGCCGCGGCGGCGAGCATCCGGACGTAGGCCTCGACGGGATCTGAGGCGGTCTCGCGGAGCCCACTGAGCCGGTTGCCGTTGGCGCTCATTGCCATCGGGGCCTACCCGCCAACGGCCCAGCGCAAGCCGGGCAACCGCGCCGCCCCGGGGCCGGGCCAGATCCGCCGTGCTCCCCGATGCCCGATACTGACCACGGCAGACCGTCGACCGAGGAGAAGAGGATCCATGAACCGTCGCTGGCTTCCCGCCCTCTGTTGCGGGCTGTGCGCCCTTGCGTTGCCGGGGACGGCCGGCGCGCGCACGGCCTCGGTCAAGTCTTTCGACGGCACCAGGATCCACGTCAACTTCTTCACCGCCAAGGGTCTGGCCGCGGGCAGGCGCGCCCCCACGGTGATGATGGGACCGGGGTGGGGATCCGCGGGAGACGCCAATCCCAACGACTCCACCAGCGTCGCCGCCGGTATACCCGGCGTCGGCACCCTGCGCCGCGCCGGGTTCAACGTGCTGACATGGGATCCGCGCGGCTTCTACTCGTCCGGCGGAACGGTGCACGTCGACAACCCGCGCTACGAGGGCCGGGACGTCTCGGCGCTGATCTCGTGGCTGGCCCGGCAGCCTGAGGCGCTGCTCGACAACCGCAACGACCCGCGCGTCGGGATGGCGGGTGGCTCCTACGGCGGCGGCATCCAGCTCGTGGCGGCCGCGATCGATCACCGCATCGACGCGATCGTCCCCGACATCGCGTGGAACTCGCTGATCACAAGCCTGGACAAGCACAACACCGGCAAGCTCGGCTGGTCTGGCCTGCTCTACGCCGCCGGAAGCGCCACCGGGCGTCTGGACCCGCTGATCGGCGACGCCTACCAGGCCGACGCCAGCGGCCGGCCGCTCACTGCTGCCGAGCGCAGCTTCTTCCTCGCGTCGGGCCCGGGCGGGCTGGTGAGCAGGATCCGCGCCCCGACGCTCCTGCTGCAGGGCACGGTGGACACGCTGTTCACGCTCCAGGAGGCGGTCGCCAACTACGAGCTCCTGCGCCGGGCCGGAACTCCCGTCCAGATGCTGTGGTTCTGCGGCGGCCACGGCATCTGCCTGACCAAGCGGGGGAACACGGGACTGATCGCCCGCGACACCATCGCCTGGCTCGACCACTATCTCAAGCGCGAGACCAAGGCCCCGATCGGGCCGCCGTTCGAATGGGTGGACCAGGATGGCGCCGAGCACACCGCCGCCGACTATCCGCTCGCCGGCGCGGGCTCGCTTGATGCGCTCGGCGCCGGAACGCTGCGGCTCTCCACCCTCGGGGGTGCGGGACCGGTGATCCCCGGCCCGGGCGCCGGCCTCCTGGGCAGCGCCGCCGCCGGCATCACTCCAGCCCGGGCCACGAACGCCGTCAACCTCAGGGTGCGCTCCCCGCGACGCCGTGCCTACGTCGTCGGTGCGCCGGAGCTGAGCGTCACCTATCGGGGCCTGTCCACCAACCAGCAGGACTCGACAAGCGTGTTCGCCCAGGTCGTCGACGACGCCACCGGGAAGGTGCTCGGCAACCAGATCACCCCGGTTCCCGTCAAGCTCGACGGTGCCACGCACACGCTCACCGAGCCGCTGGAGATCCTCGCCGCGACCGACGATCCCGGTGAGCATTTCACCCTGCAGCTCACCGCCTCGACCGTCGCCTACGCGGCCCAACGGGCCGTCGGCGCAGTCCACTTCTCCAAGGTCAAGCTCTCCCTCCCGCTGGTCGATCCCAGCGCCCAGCCCCCGGGTCACTTCTGACTCGGGTGCGCCGTTGCGCCGGCTCGGCCCCCGACGTACGATCGCATCCTCGACAAACGACCGCGAAGCGCCATGGTTCCAATCGAAGAACAGCTGGTGACCAGAGCCAGTCCGTGGTCCGTTCCCGAGACGGTGAAGCGGCTTGAGGCGGTCGTGGCCGCCCGCGGGCTCGAGCTGTTCGCGGTGATCGATCACAGCGGCGAGGCGCGCAGCGCGGGACTCGAGCTGCGCGACACCCAGGTGGTGATCTTCGGCAGCCCGGCGGCAGGCACACCGGTCATGGAGGCGTCGCCTGTGGCGGCGTTGGATCTCCCGCTCAAGGTCCTGGTCTGGGACGACCAGCCCGCGGGGACCAAGCTGACCTATCTGAAGCCGGCGGCGCTGGCGGCTCGCTACGGCCTCGCGCCGGACCTCGGCGCCCGGCTGGCGGGCATCGACGCCGTCGTCGACGCGGCGCTTGACGGCTAACTGCGGCGTTCCGCGTCGCGGCGCTTGACCGTGTCAAGCCCCCTGGGCCTACAGCACCACGGTGGTGGCGCCGTCGACGAGAACACGGTCCTGGCAGTGCCAGGTGACGGCCCGCTGGAGCACCGTGCGCTCGATGTCGGCCCCCAGGCTGGCCAGCTCGTCGGCACTCTCGGCGTGCGTCACGCGGATCACGTCCTGCTCGATGATCGGGCCCTCATCGAGGTCCTCGGTGACGTAGTGGGCCGTCGCGCCGATCAGCTTCACTCCCCGAGCCTTGGCTCGCATGTAGGGGTTCGCCCCGGCGAACGCCGGCAGGAACGAGTGATGGATGTTGATCACCGGACAGCCGATCCGCTCCAGGAATCCCGGCGATAGGATCTGCATGTACCGAGCTAGCACGACCAGGTCGTAACGGCCGCCGCCCACCAACTCGAGCTGCCGCGCTTCGGCCGCCGGCTTGGTGTCGCCGGTGACCGGCACGTGGTGGTAGGGCACGCCGAAGCGGGCCACCTCCCCCTCCAGGTCCGGCCAGTTGGAGACCACCAGCTCGATCGAGGCCGGCAACTGCCCGCCGCGCCACCGCCACAGCAGCTCCATCAGTGCATGCTCATAGCGCGAGACCATCACCGCGATCCGTTTCGGAGCCAGCGCGTCGGTAAGGCGGAAGTCCATCCCGAACGGCTCTGCCACCTCGGTGGCGAACGCGTCCCCGAGATCGGGCGCCCCGCCGCCGTGGAACACCATCCGCAGGAAGAAGCGGCCGCCCTCGGGATCGGTCGAGTACTGCGCCGACTGCGTGATGTTGGCTCCCCGCCCGGCCAGGAACGCGGTGATAGCGGCCACGATCCCGGGGCGGTCAGGACACGAGACGAGCAGGCGAGAGGTGTTTGGCATGCGAGCGGATCCTTCGGCGGTCTGGGCATTTGGGGCACAATCGGCAGCTCAGTGTCGCCGCCCGAGCCGCAGACCGTCATCGTGGCCCCCACCGGGGCGGCCATCTTCCTCGTCGTCACGGCTGACGGCGGCCGCGAACAGGAGGTGCGCGCGCTGCTCGCGGACGTCGGTGGGTTGCGCAGGTCGGTCGGCTTCCGCGTTCCCGAGGCCGAGCTCACGTGCGTCGTGGGGATCGGCAGCGCGCTGTGGGATCGTCTCTCCCCGGAAGCTCGCCCCGCCGGCCTGCACCCGTTGCCCGAGTTCGCGGGTTCCCGGCATCGGGCGGTGTCGACGCCCGGAGATCTTCTGTTCCACATTCGCGCTCATCGCATGGACGTGTGCTTCGAGCTCGCCCAGCGGATCGGCGATCGCCTCGCCGGATTCGCCCGGGTGGTCGACGAGGTGCACGGCTTTCGCTCGTTCGATGAGCGCGACCTGCTGGGGTTCGTCGACGGCACCGAGAACCCCGAGGGCGCGGCGGCGCGCAGCGCGGTCCTGATCGGCGACGAGGACGCGCAGTTCGCGGGTGGCAGCTACGTCGTCGTGCAGCGCTATCTACACGACCTCACGGCCTGGGACGCGGTGGCGGTCGAGGAGCAGGAGCGGATCGTCGGCAGGACCAAGCTCTCAGACATCGAGCTGGCCGATGAGGACAAGCCCGCAGACTCACACGTGGCGCTGAACACGATCGTCGACGAGGACGGCGTGCAGCGCCAGATCGTCCGCTTCAACATGCCGTTCGGTCGCGTCGGCACGCGCGAGTTCGGGACCTACTTCATCGGCTACGCCCGCCACCCGGACGTGATCGAGCAGATGCTCTCGAACATGTTCCTGGGCCGTCCTCCCGGGCAGACAGACCGCATCCTCGAGTTCTCCACCGCGGTGACGGGCAGCCTGTTCTTCGTCCCCGGCGTGGATCTGCTGGACGACCCGCCGGACCCCGCCGCGGCGGGGCAGGCGTCACCCGGCACGGCGGCCGAGCCGCCCGACGCCCCGCCCGACGCCGCGCCTGAGGACGGGTCGCTGCGGATCGGAAGCCTCAGGCGCCGGTCGTGACCGGCGACGTCCGCGCGAGCGCCGCTCCGGCAAAGTCACGAAACTACGCCAGTGGAGAATCGTGAGATCGCCGATCGGTTGGAGGCGTTCGCGTCGATGCTCGAGCTCGTCGACTCCAACCCGTACACGGTCCGCGCCTACCGTCGAGCCGCCGAGACGATCCGCGGCGTGCCGGTGGCGGTGGGCGAGCTCGTCGCCACCGATCGCGTGCGGGATCTGCGCGGAATCGGACCGGGGATCGCGGCGCGGCTCCGCGAGCTGATTGAGACCGGGCAGATCGCCGAGCTGGCCGAGCTCGAGCGCGAGCTGGCGCCGGACCTCGTCGGCCTCGGGCGCTTTCTCGGACTCGGAGCGAAGCGGTCGATCGAGCTCGCGAGGTCGCTGGACATCCGCACCGCCGACGAATTTCGCGAAGCGGCCGCCGCCGGCCGGCTGCAGAGCATCCCGGGGATAGGGCCGAAGACCGAGACGCGCCTGCTGGATGCGCTCGCGCGCGAACGCCAGCCACAACCACGGCCCGGGCTGCTCCTCAACCGCGCCTCGGAGCTCGTCGGCGCGATCGCGGCTGCGCTCGGCGGCGAAGTTGCCGGCGACGTGCGACGCTGGCGCGATTCCTGCGAGCGTCTCGTGGTCGTATGCGCCGCCCCGGATCCCGGCCCGGCACTGGCGCGGTTTGCCGCACTGCCCCAGATCGTGGCCCTCGTCGAGCGAGAGGCGCGGCGCGGCGTCGGCGTGACGATCGAAGGCGTCGCCGTCGAGCTGATCGCCGCTGAGCCTGGGCGATTCGGTACCGCGCTTGTTAGGGCCACGGGCTCGGAGGCGTACGTGGCTGCTCTAGAGCCGCTCCCCGATGCGCCCGACGAGCCGGCGGTCTACCGGGCACTGAAGCTGCCATGGTGCCCGCCCGAGCTCCGCGAGGAGCCGTTCGCGGGCGCGCCTCCGGCGCTCGTCGAAGCCGGTGACATCCGAGGCGATCTGCATTGTCACACGACCTGGTCAGACGGCCGGGCCAGCGTCGAGGAGATGGGCCGCGCCGCGCGCGAACGCGGTTATGACTACGTCGCCATCTGCGACCACACGCCGGCCGTCGGCGCCGTCCACGGACTGACTCCCGACGAGGTGCGCCGTCAGGCCGACGAGATCGCCGCCGCCAACGAGCTGCTGGCCCCGTTTCGCATCCTGCGCGGGATCGAGTGCGACATCCTTCCCGACGGACGGCTGGATCTCCCTGACGACGTCCTCTCCGAGCTCGACTGGGTGCAGGCCAGTGTCCACGGCGGACAGCGGATGCCCGGTCCGGAAATGACCAGGCGCGTCGAGGAGGCGCTGCGCAACCCACACGTACGCTGTCTGAGCCATCCCACGGGCCGCTACGTCAACCGCCGGCCCGAGAACGCACTCGACCTCGATCACATATATGAGGTGGCGCTCGATCAGGGGGTGGCGCTCGAGGTCAATGGCCTCCCCGCTCGCCTCGACCTCCGGGGCGAGCACGTCCGCGACGCGCTGCGCGCCGGCATCCGGATCGTCTGCTCAACCGACGCGCACTCGATTGCCGGCCTCGCGAACATGACGCTGTCGGTCGCAACCGCACGTCGCGGCTGGGCCGGCCCCGCAGACGTGCTCAACACGGAGCCCCTCGACGCGCTGCTCGCCGGGCGGCGAGCAGGCGCTTGACGGCTGCCGTACCTCGGCCCTATCCGGCCAGCTCGGCGTACTCCGACTGGTCGCCGTATTCGGCCTCTGAGGCCTCGACGGCGGCTCGCGGCTCGGGTCCGAGCACCACCGCGGCGAGCCCGATCGCGACGACAACCAGGACGGCTCCGATCGCGAAGGCGAGGTGGTAGCCACTGGTCAGCGAGTCGGCGGGCGCCCGGCCGTCCGCCCGGGCAGAGCTCGTCTGGGTGGCCGACAGGGTCGCCAGCACAGCCAGACCCAGCGCGCCGCCAACCTGCTGGGTGGTGTTGACCAGGCCCGACACGAGCCCCGAGTCCTCGCGCGTCGCGGTCGACATGGCCAGCGTCATCAGGGACGGGAAGGCGAGGCCGGCGCCGATGCCGAGCAGCACCATCGACGGGAGCAGGTCGGTCAGATACCGCGCATGGATCGGAGCGCCGCTGAACAGCGCCAGCCCCGCGGCCAGCAGGACGAGGCCGGGCAAAAGGGTCGCCTTGCCACCGAAACGGCTGATCAGGCGGGCCGACACGCCGAGCGACATCACGGCGATCCCCAGCGCGACGGGCAGGAAGGCGAGGCCCACCTGGATCGCGTCGTAATGCAGGACGCGCTGCATGTACAGCGCGCCCAGGAAGAACATGCCGAAGATCCCGGCGACCATCAGGATCTGGATCAGGTTGGCGCCGGTGACGGTCCGCGACCGGAACACCCGCAACGAGATCAAGGGGTTTGCGGCCGACGCCTGCCGCCACACAAATCCGCCCATCAGGGCCAGCGCGACCGCCCCGAGACCGAGCGTGTGCGGTGAGCCCCACCCGTAGCGGCTCGCCTCAACGATCGTGTAGACCCCCAGCATCAGCGAGCTGACCAGCAGCGCCGCACCCGGGATGTCAGCGCCGTGCTCGAGCCCGAGGCCCTTGTCGTCGGGCAGCAGCCGGCGTGCGTAGAAAGCAGTCACGGCGCCGATCGGAAGGTTGACGAAGAAGATCCAGTGCCAGCTCAGGCCCTGGGTCAGCACGCCGCCGGCCAGCAGGCCGATGGCGCCTCCCGCCGAGGCGACGAAGCTGTAGATGCCGATCGCCCTGATCCGCTCAGAGGCCTTCGGGAACATCGTCACGATCATTCCCAGGATCACCGCCGAGGTCATCGCGCCACCGACCCCCTGCACGAACCGAGCTCCGACCAGGATCGCCTGGCTCTGGGCCAGACCGCACACCAGCGACGCCGATGTGAACACCAACAGGCCGATCATGAAGATCCGCCGGCGACCGATCAGGTCGCCCAGCCGGCCGACTAGGAGCAGCAGGCCTCCGAAGGCGATCAGGTACGCGTTCACGACCCACGCCAGACCCGACTGCGAGAAATGCAGATCGGTCTGGATCGACGGCAGCGCGACGTTCACGATCGTCTGGTCGAGGATGATCATCAGGAATCCTGCGCACAGCACGACCAGGGCGATCCACCGTTGCCGCTCGCTGCGATTGTCGAGCCGCTCGGCTCCGTCTGAGTTGTTCTGCGCCATCGCTGTCTCCTGTCCGTGGTCCGGACGTAACCGTAGCAGATGATCTGCTAGCAGATGATCTGCTACCGGACTAACTGGAGACGGCGGGTCAGCGACGCCGGCGAACCGGCTGCGAGCACTGCACGGGAGCCGACAGGCGCCCGCAGGCCAGGCGGCCGAGGCACCGCAGGAACACCTCGCGGTCCTCCTCGGGCAGGTCGCCGAGCACATCCTCGCGCACACGGTCGAACACCTTTTCGACCTCTCGGAGCTTCTTCTCCCCGGCCTTCGTCACCTCGACGAGCCGCGCCCGGCGATCTGTGCTGAGCGGACGGCGCCGAGCCAGCCCCGCGGCCTCGAGCTCGTCAAGCGTCACCATCATCGTGGTCTTGTCGATCCCGACCAGCCGCGCCAGGTCCGTCTGCGTGTGCTCGCCGCCGATCGCAGCCGCCAGCACCGCGTGACCGCGCGGGGAGAAATCGAATCCCTCGAGCGCCGCCGTCAGCTCCGTGGTGAGGGCATGGCTGGCCCGCGACAGCATCCAACACAGGTCGGAGGCCAGCGGCTCGGGCGGGGCGGTCTGGGCGGTCGGACTCTGTGGGGTCGCTGTACTCACCAACTCCACGATACCAAGATAGGTACGGGTCGAGAAGATCTGGTAACAGACGATCTCCAGGCGTGCGCTCGTCGGCGCGGAGATCCCAGCAGCGCCCGGGCTCGGCCCCGGCGGCCGATATAGAGTTTGCTCGTGGGGTCGGCACGCACGCTGCTCGGCAATCGCACTATCGCTCAGTGCGAACAGGCGTGGGCTGTGTCGGTGCTTGGAACGTGGACATTCTCGATCGTCCTCGCGCTGTACGCGTACTACGAGCACGGCCCGGCGGGCGTCGGCCTCGCCGTCGCCGCCCGGATGCTGCCCGCCGTCGTGTTCGCAACCCTGCCGGCTGGTCACCCTTGGGCCTGCTCGGCGGTGCCGTCACCAGCGCGGTGGTCGTCCTCGTGGTCAGCCTGCACGCGGCGTTCGCGCTCGCGGGGCTTGTCTTCCTTGCAGTCGCCGCGATCGCGTGGCGGCTGCCGACCGGCGCCACCCCGGCCGCCGTTTCGCACACAGATGCAACCCCCGGTCAGGGCGGGCCGCGCTCAGAACTGTTGTGCAGCAGCCGTGGCTGCGGCTTCGCATCGCGCTGTTCAGCGTCGCGATTGCGGTCGAGTCGACGCTCGACCTGTTGCTCGTAGTCGTCGCGCTCGAGCTGGTGCACACCGAGCTGGAGCTACGCGGCGACCTGCCGCTCCTGGCGCCACTCCCGACCGCCGCGATCGAGAACCTGGCGCTGTGCGCGACACGCGAGCGGTTCGAGCCGGGCGCGAGCATCCTCGATCGAGTCGGCCAGTCCCGCCGGCGTCTCCGATGCCCCACTGACGCCGACAGCCGCCCCGACGGCGTGAGGAGACTGCCGTCGATCACGCGCTCAGAGAGCGATCCACGGCTCGGACCACCTGCTCGCGTGAGCGAGCTTCGACGGCGCTGCTCATGGCAACGCGCCAGCGTTCGGGACTCGCGGGCGAGCGCTTGAGCCCGAGGTCCGCGAGGAGCGCGACCTGATCGACGTGCGGAGCGATCTGCTCGGCACGCCTGCGGGCGGCCATGTGCTGCGCGCGCGCCAGCGGCGTGCGCCCGCGGTCGCCCGCGAGATGGAGCAGATCCTCGGCGACCAGCGGCACGGCCCGTCGCGCACACTTCTCCCACGGTGCGTGCGCCGCCGAGTCGACCACGACCTGCCGCACGACGCGCCAGCCCGCGTGGTGAGAGTCACACCGGGTGACCAGAAACCGGGCCAGGGCCTCCGCGACTCCCACCGCTCCCGGCTCGGATCCATGGCCGTCAAGATGTCGTAACGCCGCGCCCACATTGCGCCCGTCGTCCACCGCCCTGGCGAGCTGGCGCGCGGTCCACCGCGGCTGGCGTGTCTCATTTTCGATCCTTCCACCGTACTCGCCGGCCGAATCGTCGCTGCCAGATGGCGCCCTACCACCTCCACCGCCTGCAGAGAACGAACGTGGCTACCGTCGCCGGCCGTGCTTCGCCCTCGGGCGCAGCATTCGCGACGATGACATACTTCAGGGCTCTGTCTTGACCGAAACCGAGGAGGGGGCCGATCCAACACGGTCCCCGAGAACGGAGGCTGGATGCGCCCGGTGATCCTCGGTGTGGTGGGTGATTCGGCGGCCGGCAAGACGACGATGACACGGGGTCTGGTACGCATTCTCGGTGAGGAGCAGGTGACGGCCGTCTCCACCGACGACTACCACCGCTACGACCGAAAGCAGCGCGCCGAGCGTGGCATCACACCGCTGGATCCGAAATGCAACTACCTGGACATCATGTCGCAGCATCTGGGGCATCTGCGCCTGGGCGAGCCGATCCTGAAGCCGGTCTACGTGCACTCCAACGGCACCTTCGGGCCACCGGTCTACGTCGACCCAAAGCCGTTCACGATCGTCGAGGGCCTGCTGGGTTACCACAGCCCTGAGGTGCGACGCTGCTTCGACGTGCGTGTCTACCTGGCGCCGCCCGAACAGCTCCGCCGGCGGTGGAAGGTCCAGCGTGACACCTCGAGGCGCGGGTACACGACCGACCAGGTCCTCAAAGAGCTCGACAAGCGTGAGTCCGACTCGGCGGAGTTCATCCGACCGCAGGAGCGCCACGCCGACATGGTCGTGGCCTTCCAGCCGCCAGGCCACCGCGGCGACCACGACGCTCTTGACGCCGAGATGATTCTGCGCGACATGCTTCCCCATCCGGACCTGTCCCCATTCGTCGGGGATGGCGATCGCGGCATCACGCTCCAGGAGCGCAGAACGGAGCGTCATATCGGCGTTTCCGGCCAGATGGACCGCGACGTCGCCGCCGAGATCGAAGAGGCGATCTGGGAAAAGCTGCACTTCGCGACGCACCTGCGCTCAGACCGGCTCGGCGAGTACACGATCGGGACCGACCTGCGCCGGTCCGAGTCGCTGGCGCTGGTGCAGCTGCTCATCCTCTACCACCTCGTGATGGCCAAGGCCACGATCGCTGTGGGGGGCGCGGGCCCGCGGACCGACGCCGGGGAGCCGAGGGCGGCAGCAACACTCGAGCCCCGATTCGGCCCCGGTCTATCCTGAGAACATGGGCAAAACCTGGGTTCTGAGCACGGAGACCAAGGGCACCGGCGCGACCATGGTGCCACTCGAACGCGTCACTAAGAGCTCGTCACGCGGCGAGCCATTGGCCGTGCCTCCCAAGCCTCGACCACGACTGCCGCAGCCGCCCACGCCACGAGCACCCCGGCGGTTCAAGATCGTCGACGTGATGACACAGGAGACACTCGCCGACGACGCAACGACGCGCCAGGCGGTCGACGTGCTCAAGCAGGTTCGGAGCATTGTCGACGTCTACGTCTACGTCTGGCTCCAGGAGTACGAGCGCTGGCGGATGCTGACGTTTTCCGAACGACGCACGATGTGGGAGCTGGCCGAGCACTAGAGGGGCCAGCCGGGCTCGGCTACGAGGGTGGCGCGGTTGTGCGGGCGATGACCGCTGACGTCTCCCGCCGTACCGGGGCACCGGGCGAATCTGAGCTGAAGCGTCGGATCAGTTCGGCCTGGAGGGCGTCACGGCGGCCTGGCGGCAGCGCCTCGACCAGCGGCCCGAACGGGGTGCCGAGAATTCCGGCGGCGGCGGAGCCGGCGTCCGGCCAGACGATCGTGAGATCGACGATCGACACCTCCACGGGCGAGAAGCCCGCCTCCTCGAGCAGTGCTCGCACCTCGCCGGCCTCCATCACAAAGCTCGCGTTCTCAAAGGCGCCGGGGAACGGGGGTGCGACTCCGACGCCGCCGAGCGCTTCGGAATAGTCGTCAAACGGCTCCAGCCGGTGATCCGCCGCCCACACGGCTACACCGACGACGCCTCCCGGACGCACGACCCGGCGCATCTCGCCGATCGCGGCCCTGCGGTCGGGGAAGAACTGCAGCCCCTGCTGGCAGAGCACTGCATCGAAGCTCGCCTCTGCGAACGGCAGGTCCTGCGCGGGCGCCTCAACATGCTCGATCTGGGCCGCGTCATCCGGCACGATGCGGGTCGCGGCGTGAGCGAGCATCGCCCCGCTGACATCGCTGGCCACGACGCGGCCGTCGAGGCCGACACGCCGCGCGGCCAGCCGGGCGACCACACCCGTCCCGCTGGCGACATCGAGTACGGCGTCCCCGGTACCGATGCCGACCGCGTCGACCAGCACCTGCGCCCACGGCGCGAACACCACCGGAGCCAACCGCAGCTCGTAATTCCCGGGCACCGACGCCGCGGCGAAGGCTGTCGACCGGCCATCGGGCTCGCCGGCGCAGAACATCTACAGGAGCTCAGTCCACCGGCTCGAGGACGAACACCGGTATCTCTCGCTCGGTCTTGGTCTGGTATTCGGCGTAGTCCGGCCAGACCTCCACGGCGCGCTTCCACCACACGTCGCGCTCGTCGCCGGTCGCTACCCGCGCCGTGTAGTCCCCCTTGGCGCTCTCGTCCTGGAGTTCCACGAGCGGGTGGCCCACCAGATTGCGATACCACGCCGGGTGCTCGGGAGCGCCGCCCTTGGATGCGACCGCCGCGTACTCCCCGTCGTGCTCCACCCGCATCACCGGGTTCTTGCGCAGCTTCCCAGAGTTGGCTCCAACCGAGGTGATCACGACCACCGGGACGCCTCGGAGCGTCGTCCCCTCGGTCCCGCCGGAGCTCTCGTACTGCTCGACCTGGTCGCGGACCCACTCCGACGAGCTCGGCTCGTATTCCCCCTGTAGCGGCATCGGTTCTCCTTGTCTGAGGGTTTCATCACGGAGCTTAGAAAATCCGCACGCACTCTGGGACCCGCGTCGAGATCAGCGAGCGCCCGGACACGCCTCACCGTTCGGGCGCCAACGGGCGTAGGGTTGAAGCTGTCCCAGCGAGCCAGAGGAGACGAGCATGACGATCACCGAGAACCGGGCCGCGAGCACCGACGACGATGCCGCGATAGCTGAGCTTCAGGACATCGTCGAGCAACAGCGCGCGGCCTTCCTCGCGGACCCGTTCCCCTCGCTCGAAGAGCGTCAAGGGCTGCTTGGTGCGCTTGCCGGGATGCTGATGAGCCATCGCACGCAGATTCAGGCCGCGATGAGCAGCGACTTCGGCGTCCACCCGACGCTGGCCGCCGATCTGATCGAGGTGCTGGGTCCGGCCGGGCGCGCCGTCTACGCCGCCGAGCAGCTCGGCACCTGGATGGCACGCGAGTCCCGACCGGTGGAGCCGGCGCTGTTTGGATCCGGCAGTGCCTTCGTCCAGCCGCAACCCAAGGGGGTGATCGGCAACATCGTTCCGTGGAACTTCCCGTTTGACCTGTCTGTCGGCCCGCTGATCGAAATGCTCGCCGCCGGCAATCGCGTCGTCATCAAGCCCTCGGAGTACACCCCGGCCTGCGGAGAGCTCCTGCGCGAGATGGTCCGCGCGACCTTCGACCGCGACCGCGTCGACGTCGTCGTCGGCGGTCTGGAGCTCGCCCGCGCCTTCACGCGTGTGCGCTGGGATCACCTCCTCTACACGGGGAGCCCGGCGATCGGGCGCGAGATCGCAATGGCCGCGGCCGAGCAGCTGGTGCCGGTCACGCTCGAGCTGGGCGGCAAGTGCCCGGCGATCCTCACCGAGGACAGCATCGACGCCGAATCGGTGAAGCAGGTGCTCGGGACCAAGGCGCTCAAGAACGGGCAGATGTGCATCTCGGTCGACTACTGCCTCGTCCCGCGCGAGAGACTCGAGGACTTCGCAAGCCTGGCCTCCGACTACGTGCGCGAGTCGATGCCCGGTTACTGTCACTCGGACAGCTGCACCGGGATCATCTCCAGTCGTCATCTGGAGCGAATCCAGAGGCTGCTCGAGGACGCGCGGGCGCGCGGCTGCGACGTGCGGCCGCTGGAAGAGGCCGCAGACGTCGATCCGGTCACGCGCCAGCTACCGATGTCGCTCGTCATCGATCCGCCCGATGACCTCGCCCTGATGCAGGAGGAGATCTTCGGGCCGATTCTGCCGATCAAGGGCTACGACACGCTCGACCAGGCGATCGACCACGTCAATGCCGGCGAGCGGCCGTTGGCCCTCTACGTGTTCGCCAAGGACGAGGGCGTCGCCGACGACGTGCTGCGACGTACGACGTCGGGGGGCGCGTGCGTGAACTCTGCGGCCGTCCACGGCGCGCTGGCCTCGCTGCCCTTCGGCGGCATCGGTCAGAGCGGCTCGGGTCGTCACCACGGCATCGAGGGCTTCCGCGAGTTCTCCAACCTCCGCGGAGTCTTCGTCCGCGGGGAAGGTGACCTCATCGAGGCGTTCGCGCCGCCCTACGGCCCGACGTCACAGGCGGTTGTGGACGCAGCCTTTGGCGGCGCCTCCTAGCGAGCAGCGCCTATGCGGCCGCGGCGTTCTCTGACTAATATCAGAGAATCAGCGTCGAGGTGAACACTTCGCAGGTCCGGCGGTTCAACCGCCTCGTCACCCAGCGCGTCGGCGCGCTCGATGATTCCTATCTGGCCCGATCCCGCACACTCGGCGCGTCGCGCGTGCTGTGGGAGATCGGGACCGAGGGCTGCGAGGTCCGCACGCTGCGCACACGACTCGGGCTCGATTCGGGGCAGCTCAGCCGGGTGCTACGAGGTTTGGAGGCCGACCGGCTGATCGAGCTGCTTCCCAGCCCAGCCGATGCTCGGATCCGCCTCGCCACGCTCACGCCGGCGGGACTCAGAGAGCGCAGGCTCCTGGATGCACGCAGCAACGAGCTGGCCATGTCGATTTTGCAGCCCCTCAGCGACCCGCAGCGCAAGCAGCTGGTCGACGCGATGCGCACCGTCGAGCGACTCATCACGACGTCGCTCATTGATATCCGCATCGTGGACCCGGAGGGCCCAGACGCCAGGCGCTGCCTGCGCGCGTACTTCGGCGAGCTCAGCCGCCGATCGGATATCCCGTTCGACCCGACCAAGGGCACATCGGCGGAACCCCACGAGCTCCGGCCCCCGGCGGGAGCGTTCCTGATCGCCTACCTCGGTGAGGAGCCGATCGGGTGTGGCGCGATCAAGCACCGCGCCGGCGAGCCGTCTGACATCAAGCGCATGTGGGTGGCCGAATCAGCCCGTCGCCTGGGTATCGGCCGCCGCCTGCTCTCAGAGCTCGAACAACTCGCAAGAGACAACGACGCTCCCGCCGTCCGCCTCGATACGAATCGATCGCTCGTCGAGGCGATCCGTATGTACAGATCCCACGGCTATACCGAAACCGCCGCCTTCAACGACGAGCCGTTCGCGCACCACTGGTTCCTCAAGCCGCTGTCCGCATCACACAGCCACCCGCGCGCCGGGCCGCCCGCGGACGCCCGGGGGTGACGCTCGGGGCCGCCGGGGCAACCGAGACTCTCGGGCGCCCGGCGTGTTCGGGATGCAATGGTTCACCTCAAGCGGTTGCTGGTGTCAGCGCTCACGTGCTTGGCTGTCGGGATGGCCGCAGACGCGGTTCACGCAGCGGAAGCCCGGAGCAGCCCCCCGCCTCCAGCGGTGCTCGCGACAACTCCCTACATGGGTTGGAATACGTACTACGGGGTCGGCGGGGTGTTCGACCAGCGAACGATCATGTCCGTGGCTGATTCGCTGATCCGCCGCGGTCTGGCTCGCGCCGGGTATCGCATCGTGTGGCTCGACTTCGGCTGGGCCAGTGGGAAGCGAGACCGAAGCGGGCAGCTGATCGTCGACCGCACCCAGTGGCCTAACGGCCTGTCCTGGTTGACCGGCTGGTTGCACGCACATGGCCTGATGGCGGGGATCTACACCGATGCGGGCAAGAGCGGTTGCTACCACCAGGGTGTGGGGTCGCTCGGGCACTACCGGCAGGATGCCGACGCGTTCGCGGCCTGGGGGTTCGACGCGGTCAAGGTCGACTTCTGCGGCGCCGGACAGGGGGGCCTGCGCCCCCGGCCCCTCTATCGCGCGTTCGCACGCGCACTCGCGGACAACTCGAGCCACCGCCCGCTGCTGTTGAACGTGTGCAACTTCTGGGTGCCGGGACAGATCGACGGAAAACGACCCTCCGTCGCTGACTCGTCCTATGACAACGCGCTGTGGGCGCCCCGGGTGGCGCAGAGCTGGCGCACCGATACGGACATCGGCGGCACCGGGAACATCCAGTTCATTAATGTCCTGCGCAACCTCGATCGCGATGCCGCCCATCCCAAGGCGGCCGGCCCCGGACACTGGAACGACCCGGACTACCTCGGGCCGCAGCTCGGGATGACAGGCGGTGAGGCGCGGGCCCAGATGACGATGTGGGCGATCGTGGCAGCTCCGTTGATCCTCGGCAGCGACCCGCGCAAGCTGTCACCGGCGACGATCAAGATGCTCGAGAACCCGGAGGTGATCGCGATCGACCAGGACCCGCTCGGCGTCCAGGGCACCGCGATCCACAACGAGGCGGCGGGTCAGGTGTGGGTGAAGCCGCTCGCCGGCGGCGACCGCGCGGTCGCGCTGCTGAACCGGGGCTCGACCGCGATCCGGATCACGACGAGCGCCGCCGCGATCCGGATCAAGCACGCCTCCAGGTTCCAGATCAGCAACCTGTGGACGCACGCGACCCGCGCGACCACCGGCAGGATCAGCGCCCGCGTGGCACCCCACACAGCGGTGCTGTACCGGGTGACCGCGCTCTGAGACTCAGGAGATGAGCTCGCCGCCGTCGACGGCGAGGACCTGTCCGGTCATCAGCGACGCGGCGTCCGAGAACAGGAACAGCGCTTGTCGCGCGACGTCGTCGGGGGTCGCCATCCGTCCCAGCGGGATCGTCTGACCGATTTGCTCGACGAACGCGTCGCGGCCTCCGAAGTTCTCCCAGATGGGTTCGTTGAATGGGGTGTCGACAAACCCGGGGCACAGAGCATTGACGCGGATTCCGGCCGTCGCAGCGTCTCGCGCGAGGTTGCGACAGAGTGCGATCGCGGCGGCCTTGGTCGTCGCGTAGGCGACCATCGCGTTTTCGGTCTGCAGCCCGGAGTTGGACGCGGTGATCACGAACGCGCCCCCTCCGGAGCGCGCCAGATGTGGAAACACGGTCTGGGCGCAGACGAAGTGCGAGCGGACGTTCAGTGCCCAGCAGCGGTCGAAGTCGGCGACGGTCGTGTCCTCGACGGTCCCGTTGACCTGAACCCCGACGTTTGACCAGGCGGCGTCCAGTCCGCCCAGCGCGGTGACAGCTTGGTCGAGCGCCTGCGCCAAAGCCCGAGCGTCGCCGGCGTCGACCACGATCGCGACGGCGCCGGTCTCGGCGGCGAGCCGCTCCAGCGGCTCGCGCGCGATGTCAAGGAGCGCCAGACGCCAGCCGGCTTCGGTCAGCGCGCGGGCGCCGGCCGCGCCGATTCCCGTTGCGGCGCCGACGATCGCCAGCCGTCCCGGTGAGGAGGTCGCGGTCAAATCATCGTCCCCGAAGCAGGTGCCGCTGAGCGTGGATGTCCAGATCTTCGCGCACACGCGCCCGACGTTGCATCGCCGCGGACGCTGCGATGAGTTCGGCGTGGCGCGGCGGTCTTAACCTACGACGTGGACGGGCGGCCGACGACGATCCACGACCGCCGGCCACGCCGACGCGACGAACGCCAATGGGAGGTATCGATGTCCGACTACAAGATTGGGACCCGCGATGAGTGGCAGGCGGCTCGCAACGAACTGGCCAAGCTCGAGGGCGAGCACGCCAAGCTCGGCCAGAAGGTGACCGAGCAGCGTCGTCAGCTGCCGTGGGTTCCGGTGGAGAAGGAGTACCAGTTCGACACCGAGGACGGGAAGAAGACGCTCGCTGAGCTGTTCGAAGGCCGCTCACAACTCCTTGCCTACAACATCATGTTCGGCCCTGATTACGAGCTCGGGGCCTGCCCCGGGTGTACCAGCCTCGGAGACGGACTGGACGGCGGCCTCATCCACCTCAACCACAGCGACGTGACGATGATCTGCTTCTCGCGCGCGCCGATCGAGCGCCTGGTCGCCTACAAGCAGCGGATGGGCTGGCAGTTCCCCTACGTCTCCACCTACGAGACCGACTTCCCGTTCGACTTCGGCCTTGCCATGACCGAGGAGCAGGCTCAGCAGATCCCCGAGGTGAAGGCGATGATCGACAGCCCGCCCGACTGGCTCGAGGAGTGGTCGCACCAGATCGGCGCGGATCTCAAGGACGGCCTGCGTGAAGGTCCCGGCTGGATCTCGTTCGCGCGCGAGAACGGGACCGTCTACCACACCTACACGGTGATGGCGCCCGACCCGTTCGTCGCTCCGTATCACACGTTCCTACTCCAGCGCACGCCGAAGCCCACGCCCGAGGAGCCTCGCAGCTTCCGCAAGGACGAGTACCCGGACTGATCGCTATCGCATCTTGTAACCGACGCCGACGATGTTGGCCTGCACGGCCGTCTCCGTGGCGCTGGGAGGCACGCCGATTGTCATGACGCCTTCGAAGAACTCGCCGTCGGTGGTGCCCTGGTCGCCGCCTGAGCCGAGGATGATGGCTCCTTCCTGGCGCATCGGTGAGTATCCG
Source organism: uncultured Solirubrobacterales bacterium (assembly GCA_963799995.1). Taxonomy (GTDB): domain Bacteria; phylum Actinomycetota; class Thermoleophilia; order Solirubrobacterales; family Solirubrobacteraceae; genus Palsa-465. The sequence continues at coordinate 514,882 of CAWCZI010000009.1, forward strand.
TTCCCGGGAGGGGTTGGTCCGCTGTAGAACGTGGTGAGTCCACCGGTGCTGGCGTTGGCGCCCTTGATCGTGAACGTCTTCGAGCCGGGGTTGTCGAGCATGCCGGTCACGAACGGGTCGGGCATCGCGAGGTTGCGCGATGTTGCCGCGCAGCACGGTCCGTCGCCGGACTCAAACGACCCTCCGATGAGGGCGGTCGGGGCTTCCGGGGTCGCTGTCGGGGTGCCGGTCATGAACATCCCGTTCTCGAGGTCGGCCTGGACCCACGGGCCGCCGCCGGGCCCGCAGGCGTCCCAGCAGTCCCGGCTGAAGTTGAGCGCGTCCATCGTGCCGTTGCCGTCGTCGGTGCCGGCGATCTCGGAGTTGCCGAAATCAAAGCAGCAATCGCTACCGGAGTACGTGCCGCCGAAGACCCCATAGACGCTCTCGGCCCGTCCGTGGGCCGCGACCCCCTTGGCCCGGACGTGACCGTTGTTGTACGCCGCGCCGCGATTGTCGACGCACGTCGCGGCCGTGGGGCACGGCAGACGGGTCGGTGAGCCGCTCTGGAACTTCAACCCATAAACTGGATGGCCGCCGGCCAGGATCGGCAGCGCGCTCGCCGACACCGGGTCGTGCGCATAGCTGGTGTTGCTGTACAGCGCGGTTGTCGGCCCTTGCGGTACCAGGTCATTGTGGTTGGCGGTCTGGTCATAGATCTTCTCCACGACGCAGCTCGTACCGGCACAGAACGCATTCTGCGCGGCCGCGTTCGCATACCCGCCGCGGGTGAGCACGCCGATGTTCCGCGTCGCTCCGTCCGACGCGCGCTTGACCTCATAGAGCGGTCCCTCGTATCCACCAAACAGCGCCCGCGTCGAGCTGAACGCAGCCACGCACGGCGTCCCGGCCTTCGCATACAGATCGCACGGACGGGGCCGCGAGATGCCGTGGGCATGCCGGCGAGAGCGCTTGTGATGGCGCCGGCCATGGCGGTGATGCCCGCGCACGTGTGACGTGTGGCGCCCCGCGTAACCGGCCATAGCGGCCGCAGGCGCCAGCGCCAGCACCAGGCAGGCGACAAGAGCCATCACCCACGCAAGCTTCCGTGTCTCCCGCACGGCCGCTGCCTGGCCGGCGGGTGTTGCTTCCTCGTGCCTCATCAGATCGCCTCCCGACAGTCTCCCGACAGGCCGAAGAGTGGCATACGTCCAGTACCTGAAGCGACAGTCCTCGCAAGCTGCCTTTGGCGGGAGCAGCTCAGGTACCGTGTCGTCCTGTGTGGGACTACGCGGCGCGGCGCTTGCGGCAATGATTGCGGCACAGCTGGCGGCGGTGTTGTCCACGGCGATCCTCGGTGGTGTTGGCGCGTCTGACGCCGCGAGCCCACGCTCGACCCCGGCCCCTGCGGCGGTCGCGACGCGGGACTACGTCAACCCGCTGCGCAGGGTGTCCCATCTGCAGGCGAGCCGGATCGACATGGGCGTCGACTACTCAGGCTCGGGGCCGATCGGTGCGATCGGCGCAGCGAAGGTGATTTTCGCCAAGGCCAACATCTCCGGCCCAGAGCGCTGCTGGGGCCGCACCTGCGCGCCGCCCGGGAGCGGGATGGTCGTGTACCAGCTGTTGGACGGCCCCTTCGCCCGCAAGTACGTGTACGCAGTGGAGAACATCACCGTAACCGTCAGAGCCGGACAGACGGTGAGGCCGGGCGCGACCATCGCCATCCTGCACGACGCATCCCCGAACTTAGAGCTCGGCTGGGCGGCCGGTCACGGCGCCGAGACGCTGGCGGTCGCGCGTGGACATCAGTGCGCCTGCGGTGACCCGGGCGGCTGGTCGTCGATCGAGGGGCGCAACTTCAACGGCCTGCTGACGTGGGTGCGAGCGCCATCGGGATACATCACGTCGATTCCTCCGGGCCAGCACATGCCCCGCGGATGGCCAAGACTCCCGCCACACTCGCAGCATCCGCGCGCCAGTCGCTGACGCCGATCTGGGACGCCTCCAACACGGCGGTCCCGCCGTGTGTCGGCTCTCTCACCGCGGCCGCTCTCAGGCGGCGTAGGCCGCAGCCTCGAACCCGAGGAGCGTCTGCACGACGCCAGGGTCAAAGAAAGGCAGCACCTGGGTCATCAGGGTGGCAGCGATACCACTCGCGTGATCGATCCAGTAGTACGAGTTGCATAGGCCGGCCCAGTTGCCGGTGCCCGCGCGGCGCATGCCGGGGATGTCCTCGAGCATCAGGTTGAAGCCGAGCCCGAAGCCCTGCTTGAACGGCAGGGCCGGCACGTCGTTGCTCAGCTCGGGGACGGCCGAGTGCGTCCCGTCGGCGGGCAGCGGTGCGCCCTGCAGGTGATCGGTGAACGCGAGCTCCACGGTCTCGGGGCGCAGGATGCGCTCGCCGTCGAGTTCCCCGCCTCGCAGGAGCGCGCGCATGAAGCGCAGGTAGTCGCCGGCCGTGGAGTACAGGCCACCGCCACCCGACCAGATCTCCTGCTCCTCGGGCAGCGCGATCGACGACAGGCGCAGCGGCTGGCCCGGTCTGGCGTCATGGATTGCCATCAGACGGTCTCGCTGGGCACCGCTCGGGTCAAAGGTCGTGTCAAGCATCCCGAGCGGCGTGCAGATGTGGGCGCGGACGTGAGTGTCGAGGTCCGCCCCGCCGACCTTCTCGACGACGAGCCCGAGCCAGTCGACGCTCGTCCCGTACTCCCAGCGCTCGCCGGCCTCAAACAACCGCGGCACGCGCAGCATCTCCGCGCTGCCGCTCAGCGGGTCGGGCACACCAGTCACCCGGTGGTAGCGCAGCACGTCGGGGTTGTCGAACCAGTAGCCGCAGCCCGAGGTGTGAGTGAAAAGGTGGCGCAGCGTCACCGGCCGAGTCGCGGCGCGCACCCGCGGGACGTCGCCGTCGAACCCGTCGAGGATCGGCAGCTCGCCAAACGCGGGCAGGATCTCCGCGACCGGCTGCTCGAGCTCGAGCTCTCCACGCTCGATCAGCTGAAGCGCGGCGACGCTGACGACCGCCTTGGTCATCGACGCGATCCAGAACATCGTGTCAGCGCGCGCGGGCACGTCGCTGTCCACGCTGAGCCGTCCATAAACGCCCTCATAGAGCGTTCCCTTGCGGTCACCGACCATCGCGACGACCCCGGGGAGCGACCCTGCGCCCACGGCCTGTTCGAGCAGGCCGTCGATCGCGGCGGAGTTCATACGCCCGAGATAGCCTCCGCTACCTGCCTCACTCGCCACGCGAAGAGCGGGCTGTGCCACACCAGAAGGCCGTCGGAGAAGGTGAGCCTTCCGCGAACGCGGCTGACGGTGCCCGGACCGAGCGGATACTCAGCCAGACGCTCGCCCGGTCGATGGAACGGCAGGTCCCGAAACACGTATACGTGCTGATCGGTCACGAGCACGGTCCGGTGAAAGTGGAAAAACAGCAGCGCGAGCGCGAACCCCACATAGGGCAGCTCCTCGAGGACCCCGGCGAGCACCGCGATCGCGAGCGAACTGAACCCGAACGAGATCGTCACGCCCTGCTCGCCCGACACGTTGGCTCGCCGAGCGTACCTCCCCGCCATGCGCCTGCGCCTGTTGCTTCCCATCGTCGCTCTCCCCTGGCCGATGACTGATGACGCGGCACCCACACCTCCGCGCGGCATCGTATTCCATCGCGGGCTGTCAACGATGGCTCGTTCGGTATCGACGAGCGTGCCTACGCTGTCCGGGAGTGGTCGTCCTCGAGGACGACGCGAAGTTTGTCCGCGAACGCTTCCGGTTGGCCGGGGTACCCGGACTCGCTGCCGAGAAAGCCACCGTGGTGGCTGGGAAACACGGTCGCCTGCTGACCGAGCAGCCCGGCAGTAGCGACTGACGTGCGTCCGGTGAAAGTGCTGTGGGACTCCTCGCCCACCGCGATGACGACGCGCGTTGGCGCCGCGGCCAGCGCATCGAAGTCGGGGCGATAGCTGCTGATCGCCGAGGACCGGTCAGACAGCACCGGGTCATCGCGGGAGCCGTCGTCCTCGGTTGGCATCCCGAATGCGGCGGGATCCGCGGGCGGCTGCGCGAAGTACGCGTCGGAGAACTCGCCTCGCCACGACGTCATCGAGATGAAAGCCGCCATGCCGGCACTCGACCCCTTGGCCTCGTAGGCGTCGCGAACCGCGGCCAGGGCGCGCTCGGCCGCCGCCCAATCGGGGAGCACCGGAATCAGCGGCGGCTCGTGCGCGACCAGCGTGACGACATCCTCGGGGTAGGCCGCCACAAGCGCGAGCGCGGTCACCGCACCGCCGCTGCTCGCGAACATCTCGACTCGGCCGGCACCGAGCGCCTCGATGACGGCGTGCACGTCGTCGGCTTGGACCGTGGGCGAATAATCGGTCCGGCCGTCGCTGCGGCTGCTGCGGCCAAGGCCGCGCGGGTCATAGGTGACCACCGTGCGGTCAGAGAAATGCGACGCCAACGTTCCGAAGCCGCTGGCGGTCATGGGCTGACCGATCATGAACAGTGGTGGGCGTCCGTCCGCGGTCGGCAAAGGGCCGTGGGCGTCGTAAGCAATGTCGGCCCCGTCGGTGTTGAGCATGTGTGTGGTCGTCATGGCAGTGTTGACCTGGTCCGCGTCAGAAACTCATCGCCGCTACCCCCAAGCGCCTCCTCGCCCCCTCATGCCCCACGGTCGGCGGCGCCACAGCACGAACCGGAACAGAATGAATACCGGGATCAATAGCCAGAAGCCGAAATGACCGTGGTGGCCGTGGGTCACGGCGGAGATCGCCACGATCGCGATCGCGATCGGAACGAGCGGGATCATGTGCAGGCGGCGGAGACGAAATCGCCCGTCGGACGTCGGCTCTGGCGGTAGGTCGACGAGCAGCAGATCGAGTTCGCCGACGGTCTTGGCCTGATAGCAGCGGTCGATCCGTTCCTGGAGCTCTTCAGTGTCGAGCCGGCCTTCGGAGTGGTGGTGGCGGAGGCGCTCGCTGGTCGCTTCGCGATCGGCATCGGCGGCGCGTAGGTTCGGATCTGTTCGGGGGTGCACCCCGGCTGTGCTGTCTTCGTACATTGTGATCGCTCGCCTTCGATTGGATTGCATGGGTGCAGCGTGACGCGTGGGCGTGTCCCTGTCATCGCCTCTGGGGCGGCTCGTTCGCTGCTCCCGCCGACCAACGAGCGGGCGGCTCGCTACTCCCGTGGTAGTAGACCGGGCAGCGCCCTGCAGCCGATGACGGCGGACGCAGCCGGGGTTATCGTGGCTCTGTGGAGCGGTCCGCCCATCGAGCGCTACGTGGAATCCGGCCCGTCGATATTCGGCTGGTGGCGTTCGCCGCCGCCGTCCAGGTTGGCGGTACGCTCGGCGCGTCCGGCCATCAACCGGCACATGGTCACCACGGGTGCTGGTGGTCTTCCTCCTGCCACGCCGCGACGCACCTGACCGTCGTGGGGATCGCGTTGCTGGGGGTCGGTCCGCTGGCGCTGTTGTTCAGGCGGCGCCAGCCGCGGGCCGTTCTCGCCGCGGTCTTCGCCGCGGCACTGCTGTACGTGTCGCTGGGATATCTACAGGGCCCGAATTACTTCTCGCTGGTGGTGGCGGTCGTGTCGGCGGTGAGGGCGGGTGACCGCCTCGCGGCTCGTGTGGCCGTGATCGCCGGCTGGGTGCTGTTCCTCTGGCTTCCGGCGGCACTCGGAGTGACCGGGGCGCCGACCGTCGTTGCGGCGTTGTCGGTCGCGGCCTGGTTGCTGGTGCTGCTCGCCGCCGCCGAGGCGCTCCGCGGCAGGCAGGAGCGGGCTGCCGAGGCGAAGCGCGCGCGCCAGGAGACGGCCCGCCGCAAGGCAGACCAGGAGCGGCTTCGAATCGCGCGGGAGCTGCACGACGTGCTGGCGCACAACATCTCCTTGATCAACGTCCAGTCCGGCGTCGCGTTGCACCTGTTCGACGAGCGGCCAGAGCAGGCGCGCATCGCGCTTGAAGCGATCAACGAGGCCAGCGCGGACGCACTGCGCGAGGTCCGGTCGGCGCTCGACGTGTTGCGGGGCAGTAAGGAGGAGCCGCCGCGGGCGCCGACTGCCGGGCTGGCCCGTCTCGACGAGCTGGTCTCTCGCGCTCGCGCGGCGGGCGTCGGGGTCTCGCTGGAGGTGCAGGGTGACCGCCGGCCGCTGCCCGCGAGCGTCGACCTGGCGGCGTTTCGGATCGTGCAGGAGTCGCTGACCAACATCGTTCGTCACGCCGAAGCCGGCTCGGCCAAGGTGCAGCTCACGTACGGAAATGGCGATCTCACGGTGCAGATCGATGACGATGGCCCGGGCCCCGGTGTGCAGGCCGGCGGCGGCAGCGGGATCGCGGGCATGCGCGACCGGGCGACGGCGCTCGGTGGCGACCTCGAGGCGGGGCGGCGGCCGGCCGGAGGCTTCCGCGTGCGCGCGCGGCTCCCGCTCGGAAATCAGGCGTGATCGGGTGCCCGGCGAGGGGTCGATGATCCGCGTCCTGCTCGCCGACGACCAGGCGCTCGTGCGCGCCGGCTTTCGCGCCTTACTCGACGCGCAGGACGGCATCGAGGTCGTCGGTGAGGCAGAGGACGGCCGGCAGGCGGTCGAGTTGGCCCGAGAGCGAAGACCCGATGTGATCCTGATGGACATCCGGATGCCGGTGCTCGACGGCCTCGCCGCGACGCGCGACATAGCGCTCGATCCTCAGCTGAACTCAGTCCGGATCGTGATCCTGACCACGTTCGAGCTGGACGAGTACGTGTTCGAGGCGATCCGAGCAGGCGCGGCGGGATTTCTGGTCAAGGACACCAAGCCGAGCGAGTTGATCGAGGCGGTGCGGGTCGTCGCCGGTGGTGATGCGCTGCTCTCACCTTCTGTCACCCGACGGCTGATCGGGGAGTTCGCAGCGCGGGCGAAGCAGCCACCGAGCTCGACCGCTCTCGAGGAGCTGACCGACCGCGAGCGCGAGGTGATGGCGCTCGCCGCCGCCGGGCTTTCAAACGTACAGATCGCAACCCGGCTCGTCGTCAGCGTCGCCACCGCGAAGACACACGTCAGCCGCGCGATGGTCAAGCTCGGTGTCCGCGACCGCGCCCAGCTGGTCGTCCTGGCCTACGAGACCGGGCTCGTGCGTCCCGGCTGGCTTGGCTAGACGAAAGAAACGGCGAGGGTCGGCTAGGCCAGAAACGCGCTGACCACCACCGCGATCACGATCGCCTCGATCGCGTTGATCTGCCGCCGTCCAGCCGGTTCTGCCTTTGCTGCACTCATGCTGAGCAACCACGGCGGTGGTTGGCGCACCGGTGGGGGTCGTCCGGTCATCCTGTCGTAGGTGGCGCTGATCCGGGTCAGGGCCATCACGGAAACGGCCTCGAGGATCGCCAGTGCGACCACCGTCGCCGCGATGCCGGTCATGCTCAGCGACTGGCCACCCGTCGTTTGCGAGCCGAGCCAGAGCGCAAGGACCGGTAGGCCAGTCCCGAGATTGACGCTCAGGAGCAATGTCGTAGCCCCGAGAACAATCCGTCCAACCGCTTGCGTTGTCGTCTGGCCGCCTGCCATGCTCAAAGGATGACTGGTCCACCTCGACAAGTCGATAGCAGAATCCGTGATGACGGACCCACGGAATTATCAGAGGCAGTAAATTCTCTTCCCGAGGACCTCGCAGTCGTGGCGCTCGAGATCGCCTCGGAGATCCGCCGGTCACTCGAGCCGCTCGCGGAGCGCTGGTACCAGCGAATGGCCGCAATACCCCAGCTGGTCTCCTGGCGCCGATCCGACGTGCGGGCCGTCGTGCTGCCTCACGCGCGGATCGACATCGCAAGAGAGCTGGACGGCCTCCTGAATGGACGCGAGCTGCCGTCGACCTGTCCGGCTGAGGTGCTCGAGTCTGCGCATCTCGCAGCCGTGAACGGATTGCCGCTGTGGGCGGCGCTGCAGGCGTATCGGATGGGCCATGCCGAGCAATGGCAGGCGTGGAGCGACGCGGTCGAGGCTCGCGAGATGGCGCCTGCTGACCGGCGGGCACTGCTGCGTGCCGGTTCCGATTATTTCTTTGCCTATGCCGATCGATGCATGCGCTGGATGGAGGTGGAATACCAACGCACGCGCGAGATGCCGATGCGGCGCGAGGAGCAGCGGCGCGTCGCGCTCGTACAGCGGCTGCTCGATGGGAGAGACGGTGACGCGACGGAGTTGGGCTACGACCTCGAGCAGTGGCACGTTGGGCTGATCGCCGGTGGCGACGGCGTAGAGAGCCTGATCGACGCAGTCGACGAGCGGCACGGGGCGTCGACGCTCGCCGTAGCGGCTGAAGCGTCGACCGCGTGGCTGTGGATCGGCATGCGCGACGCTCCCGTCGAGATGCAGAGCTGGCTGTCGCTGTTGGATCTGCCTCACGGGGTGATGCTCGCCGTCGGCGATCCGGCTCACGGCAGGCAAGGGTTTCGCCTCACCCACGGGCAGGCGCAGATCGCGGGCGGGTTTGGACAACGCCTGGGCCAGGCGACGACCCTCTACCAGGATGTCGCCCTCGAGGATCTCACCGGCTACGACCCACAGCGAGCGCGGCAGTTCATCACGCGCGAACTAGGTCCGCTGGCCGCTGACACTCGTGAGGCGAGAATTCTTCGCGCGACGCTGTCGGCCTACTTCGCCTGCGCCCAACGCGCGTCCTCAGCCGCGGTCCAGCTCGATGTACACGAGCGCACGGTCGGGAACCGGCTCCGCCGGGCGGAGCGGCTGCTCGGACGAGCCGTCACCCGGAGACGCACAGAGCTTGAGGTGGCGCTTCGGCTGCACGTACTGATGACGGTCCCTGACCCGTGATCGGCGCCGAGGCGCCGACCCTTTCCGACTACCGTTCAGGGACCCGGGGCTGGCCGCATACTCGCGACCAGCGAGTTGAGCTCATCGCATAGCGGCTGAATCTCGCGGCACAGGCGCTCGTAGCGAAACCAGATGTTTCGGCGGCCCAGCGCCCAGACGCCCACGGCGCGTCTGTCTCGTCGCTCGAGCATTGGACACGGGGTCCCGTTGCCTCCGCGCCCCTGAAGGCCGGGGACAAAGCGGACGGCATCGGAGAGAGCGACTGACTGGGTTCTGAACGGCCCGCGCACCACGATGCCATCCGGCGCGATCCACACGCCGGCCCGCAAAACTCGCCAGGCCAGCGCCAGTCCGACAGCGGCGACCCCGAAGTAGAAGACGCCAGTGAGCAGATAGGCAAGCGTCGGCACATTTCCGTCCGCGCCGGTCGGCCCGAACAGCAGGCAGGCGAACAGCACCGACCACAGGGCCGCTATTGCTCCCCAGACGCGGGTCCGGCGTCCGTTTCGCATCCACAGGTTCGCCGCCACTTCGACCGTATCGGAGCCTCCCACCAAACCGGCGCGCGCAATCGAGGGCATCACCTACTTATCGGCAACAACCCGCGTCAACGTGAATGCTCCACAACGTGACTGCTCTTTTACCGCGTCAAGCTGCCATCCGAGCGGATCCAGCACGATCGACGCCGCGGCTCAGAACCACGTCGCGTTCCAGGGCGAGAGGGGCGTGGAGAACATGAGGTCCAACCGAGCGGTGGCGCCTGGCGTGCGTTCGCGTGCCACATCCGCCAGCATCAGTTCGCGCAGCCGGAACGCGCCGAGGTAGATCGACGCCAGCGCTCGCTGAGTGATCTCGACGTCGGCATCCTCGTTCGAACGAGCGCACTCGACGTCGTCCCCGTCGGCTCGCAGGCGATACCGGCCCGACGCGAACCTGCCGGCATCCTCGTCGATCACCTCGATGACGATGTCCCCAGGTATCGCATAGCGCCGGGCCGCCAGCGCCGCGGGGACGTCAAGCAACCGCAACCAGACCAGATCCACCTGCTGGGTCATGAGCAGAGCGCGGCCATCTCCAAGCAGCCAGCGCACCGGTTCATCCACCGGCCGGTTGGACAAACTGACCTGCTCGATTCCATCAATGCCGCTGAGATACGACCACAGGTCCCGATACGCGATGTCGTTCGCGCTCACCAGGTCGCCCACCTCCACGGTTCCCAGCGGTGCCACCAGGTTGAAATCGCCGGTTGCCTTCCAGCTGAGGAGGCCGTCCGGCCCCTCGTCTCCCTCGTGCACAAACCAGTTGTGAGGCAGCTGATCCGACGCCGCGTAGCCATCCCGGCCCAGAAGTCGGTTCCACCAGCGAGCGTCGCGATCGAGCTGCCCCGCACGGCAGCGTCGCGCCGCGGCGTAGACGGCGGGCGCCACCTCACCGAACAGGTCGCGAGTGACCTGTCGCACCCGAGCCGGGTCTCCGGGACAGGTCGCGCCGGGACGGGAGCAGCGCAGGTGATAGTCAGCGGAGAGGATCGCCGGCGCGTAACCGAAGCGGCCGTAGATCGGCCACTCCGCCGCGATCAGAATGCTGACCGCGTCGCCCCGCTCGCGCGCCGCCCGCAGCGAGCCATCGAGCATTCGGCTCATCAGCCCTCGCCGGCGGTGCGTCGCCGCCACCGTGACATTCGTCAGCGCGTCGACGCGCAGATCCTCGGTCGCATCGCCCGCGCCCGGGACGGCAAGAGTGCGTTCATCCGTGCGCAGAGTCGCGACCCACTGGCCCCGGTCGCGCACGCCCCACGCGCGCCCCGGCGCCCAGCAACGGGTGAGGATGTCGATCCGCCTGGCGGCCTGGGCGTCACCCGGATCGCCCAGGAACGTGGTGATCATCGCGCGCGTCCACGCAGGCACGTCCTCCACGACGACCGGGTTCACGAGCTCAGGCTCTGAGCGGAGCATCTCGGCCATGATCGCTCGCGGTGCGGCGGATCGCCCGCATACAGCTCCATGGTGTCCTCCCTCGTGGGTCTGGTGTGGCCGGCCCCGGATCACCAGCGGCGAGGGGGTGAACCGCCGGGTCAGACGTGTGTGACCAGTCTGCTTCGAACGCCGTATAAGGTTGCGTGGAGTTCGGAGATGTGGATGGCCGGGTTGTAGAGCGGGCTGTCGCAGCCGTTTGCGAGCAGTTCGTGCAGCGTGGCGATGATCGACGCGTCGGGGTGATGGGTGCGCTCGAGCGCGGCGGCGATTTCGAGCAACTCGGTGCGCACAGCGGCGGCGCGATAGCGCAGCAGCATTTCGCGATGGCGCCGAATCGGGTCGGGATCGTGCGCGCGGCTGGCTGTGCGACGCAGCCATTGGACGATCACTCGGCGCTCGTGCTCGGCGCGGTACGCGCGCGAGCGTTCGAGGATGCCCACCCGGCTCTTGACCGGCGTGTCGGCCAGCGCGCGGCTGGGCGGGTACGCGTGTCCTGTGTATCTGTGTTGGGTGGCCATGTGGCTCTCCTGTGGATCGTGGATAGGCGTCCGGTCTTTGGATCGCGTTTACGCGGGCGGCTGGGAAGCGAGTCCGGCGAACGCTTGACTCAATGCGCGGCGCAGGTCGGCCTCGGGCACGTTGGGGTTGTAGAGAGGGCTGCAACCGTCCTTGAGGAGCTCGTGGATCAGTGCTACTGAGGTGGCGTCCGGATCGTGGGTCTGCTCAAGCGCCGTCGCGATCTGCAGCAGTTCGGGGCGCAATGGGGCGACGCGATCGAGCAGGATCGGGCAGACATCGAAGCGGCTGGGCGGCTGCGTTGAGGCTGCCGTGCGCCGCAGGCCGTGCGCGAGCGCGCGGCGGTGGCGGGCGCTGACCAGCCGTCTGCGCTTGCGCTCAGCGCTGCGCTCGGAGCGTCTGGACAGGCCATAGCGGCGCTCGATCGTCGTGGGGACGAGCGCCTCGGGGGCCGGGTTTACGGCGCCTGAATACGTGTCTTGGATTGCCACGTGACTTTCCTTTAGAGGTGTTGGGGATGCCTGCGTTGGCGAGCGGCGAGGGTGCCGGCGGCTATCAGCAGGACGATCGCTCCGGTGATGCCCGCGCCGATCGCCCCATCGCCCCAGTCAAAGCCGCCGCTCGCTATCCGGAGACTCGGCGCTACGACCGTGGCCGCACTCGGCGCCTGACCGAAGCGAGCTGGGTGAGCCAGGTTGGCGGCCAGCGCCTTCGCCTCGCGGGCCTGTGCGTGATCGAGCGCGGCGAGTTCCGGGGGTCCGAGCCTTCGCGAGCCCAGCGGCGCGCGGACCCGTCGGGTGAGAGCGGGTTGCTCATCCGGGAGGGGGCGCACCAACGCGGTGGCGGTTGTGCTCTGGCCTGAACCAGTCGGGCGGGGGTTCAGCTCAAACCGCGCTGAGGCTGCCGGGGCGGCGATCGCCAGCGCGATCGCGACGGCGCTACTGACTGCTGTGGGGCGGACTGCGAGTCGCATGACTCCTCCTGCGTGGATCGTCGCTCGCGTGTGCATGCCACGAACCTAGGCGCAGGCCGCGCCGCGCGCATCGGACCACCGCCCTATGTTGGGCGGCCCTGCTGCCTATCTTGGGATGGTCAGCCCCAGCCGCCCAGCCGCGGCGGCAGCTTCGATCCGGGTGCTCGCATCGAGTTTCCGCAGGATCGCCGAGACGTGATGATTGACTGTCTTCTCCGCCACAACCAGGCGGTGAGCGATCTCGGCGTTACGCAAGCCCTCCGCGACCAGAGCCAGCACCTCAAGCTCACGCGCGGTCAGGCCAGCCGGATTAGCTCGTGTTCGGGGACGTGGACCCCGCGGCAGACCTCGGGCTCCACGCTCGCGCAGCCGTCGCGCCACGATCGCGGTCGCCGGCCGAGCACCCAGCGCTTGTAGCTCATCGAGCGCTTGGCGCAGGCCGTCTTCATGATCCGCGTCACAGAGGGCGAGCGCTGCCTCATAAGGGCACCCCACAACCCGCCATAGGTCGGCTGCTTGCGCCCACTCCCCGCGGATCGACAGCGCAAAGGGCTCCGCTGCCCCGGGCGGCAGCGCCTCTGTGATTCCTGCCTGCCAGCGCCAGAAGGCGAGCTCTCCGATCATCCAGCGGGCTTCACGGCGTAGGGCCAGCTCGAGTGCCGCGTCAGTCTCTTGCAGCACGTTCGCCTCCCGGCCGGCAAGCCAGGAGTGCTCGGCTCTCGCCGCGGCGACCGGGGCGATCAGCTGAAGCTCTCCCGTCGGCTGCGCCAACGCATGCGCCTGGTCCAACAGCTCAGACGCGTGTGGGTCTCCGCGACGCGCGCGAACGATTCCCAGCACGACAAGCGCCCAACAGCGCGGCACCAGAGCGCTGCGCGGGTCGCGAAGGACGATGCCGGCCGAGTCCGCCGCCTGATCCCAGTGACCGAGGTCGAGCTCCAAGCGGGCACGGCACGCGAGTACGTACAGACGCCAAGTGTCGAGTCCTCGCTCGGTGCAGTACTCGAGCCCAGGCTCGACATAGTGGGTCGCCAGCGAATAGGAACGCTGCCGAACCGGCCAATAGATCAGATTCAGGAAAGCCCGGCCCGCGTGTTCCTCGAGCCCCGCCCCTTGGGCCAGGGAAAGTGCCCGCTCGAGTTTTGTCTGCCCTTCCGGAATACCAGCCAGGAACTCGGCCACCCCGATGTTGGTCAGCGCGTACACCAGCGCCTCGGTGTCGTCGAGGCGTTGCGCCAGTACGAGCGCACGCGTGCCCCAAGCCACGGCTCCGGCGCCATCCTCCGCGTTCATGCACACATGCGAGACGTTGCAATACGCGATCGCGAGCTCGTGCCCCGCCGGCAGCCGCTCAAGCAACTCGATCGCGTCTTGAGCGCTCTTCCTCGCCTCTCTGGTGCGCCCCACGAACCGCAGCAGTCGTGAGAGCGACCGCAGCGAATCCCCCTCTCCCAGACGATCGCCGAGTTGGCGGTGACACGCCAGTGCGCGCTCTTGTGCGTCGATCGCCTCCTCGAACTGATCGGTCATGTAGCACTCATCCGACCGGCGCTGAAGCAGTTCAGCCAGCCTGCGCAGCGCTAGCCCATGGCCAAACCGCATCGCTCTTGCGTACTGGTCAGCGGCCTCGCGATGCGCACCCGATGATGCCGCCCGCTCCGCCGCCGCCGGCGCCCACCTCAGCACCCCCTCACTGTCGCTGGCCCCTTCGGCGTGATGCGCTAGCCGCGCGAAGTCCGGCCCACCGAACGGCGGAGCCTCAAGCGCCGCCAGCGCCGCGCGATGCAGAGCAACCCGGCGATCCGGGGACATCGACTCCTCCACCGTCAACCGCGCCAGCTCATGACGGAACGCCACACCACCCGCGTCAGAGATCAGCATCCCCGAACCCAAACACTCCCCCAAACGGTCGACCAGACCACACGCGATCACATCCAACAGCCACAGGTCAACGCGACCCGGCACAAGCGCAACCGCCTCCAACAACCGACGGGCCTCCGCTGGCAAGCGCACAGCACGAGCTAACACCGCGTCACGCACCGTCGCAGGGATCTCGCTACCTCCCGAGCCGAGCACCTCGGTAACGAAAAACGGATTGCCGCCGGTGGTGCGATGCAGCTCCTGACCATCAACGCCGTAGGGATCCGCGAGCTGCACCACCGCCGCTACCGACAGCGGCGACACCTTCAGCCGGGAAGCCCGCCCGGCGAGGTCCCCAACCACGACCCTGAGCCCCTCAGCGCGCGGAAGCTCATCATCACGAAAGCTCGCCAACACCAACGCCGGAACCGAGCCGATCCTGCGCGCCAACAGAATCAGGACATCCAGCGTGGCCTCGTCCGCCCAATGCAAATCTTCGAACACCAACACCGTCGGCGCTCCGGACTGCAGCTCCTGCAGCAGCGCCGCGACGACCTCGTGCGGTCTGGCCTCGCCCTCTACGAGCTCCCCAAGCTCACCCCCCGTCGCCGGCGCGACGTCACGCAAGGGCCCGAACACCCGCGGCGTCAGCAATGGCTCACACGCGCCCCACAGCACCCGGACGGATCCGCGCTGCGCTTCACAGAAACGACGGAGCAACGCCGTCTTCCCAACCCCCGCCTCCCCCTCAACGAGCACCAGCCTCCCCTCAGAGCTCGCGCGCACCCCAGCGAGCGCATCCATCAGCACCGACAGATCATCGGCACGCTCCAGAAACGGGTCCGCACCCCGAGACGAGGCGACGCTCAATTCGCTCCTGACCTCGTTACCACAGCGACAATCTCACCTGTGCGATCGACTGCCAGTCTCGCACGCCACAGCCCCAAAGACGAGCCCATCACGCCGAGACGCACCACCTCACGGCCGAACGCCGCCCCCTCAGCAGCGGACTCGGCAGTCCAAGGCGCGAGCCGCCTGCTCGGCCGGCGAGCCATGCAGGGCACCCTGTCGCGCGTCGGCGGACGCGGGGGCTGCCGGAAACGCGCCTGTCGGCCAAAGCCAAAAACCACTGGACAGCTGCCCGCGCGGTATCACAATGGCGACGTTCCAACTGGCCCGAGGTCAGGTGCGCGGAACGAGGGTCCACTCGGCCGCAGCGCCGAAGCATCCGCAACTCAGCCTGGCAGCGGGCGCCGCGACGTCTTTCTATCGTCCGATGTCAGCGAAGCCTGCTTGGTCGATCGCCATGCGGAGTTGATCGACGCACCGTCAACATCGCCCAGCACCCCTTTGGTAAGTCGAAGAGCCCACCGACCGGACCCATGTCTCGGGATCCTACCCAGCCCGGCAGCTCAAACGGCGACAGAGGAACAGCGGATCCTGGCCGATCCCGCCGCGGAAGGAGCGGGCTGGCAGGTTGTGTAGTGGGCGTGTGTGTGATACTTTCCCCACAGGAAAGTAGTTTCCACGAAGGAGAGGTTATGGACGCCCAACAACACCAGCCAGTCGCCACCGCGGCGGACGGCGGCGAGGCGGCAGCCGCGCTGGCCGAGATCAAGAAGCGGCAGGAGCGCGTCGTCAAGACGGTGCTCGTACCGGTCTGGTACTGGTGGGTCATGGGGGTCGGGATCGTCGCCATCGGCGCCGCTCGGGACAACGGGAGAGCGGTCGTGCAGGCCATCACGATCCCGCTGGCCGTGCTCGTCATGGCAGGGCTGACCGCGCGGACGATTCCCGCGGTGCGCCGGCGCATCCAGGTGCACAGCACCACGCACCCTGGTGGTCGTGGCGCAGTAGCGATATTCGCTCTGATCGTGCTGGTCGATGTCGCGATCGTGGCCACGGCGGCGAGCCTGGCCGCGGCCCACGACCCCAATCCCGGCACCATCGGCACCGCCGCCGGAGCAGCCGTCATCGTGATCGGCGGGCCCCTCGTGAATCGGTATCTGAGCGCGCTCATGTTGAGCAAAGCCCGGCGACGAGTCAGCGACGCACCGCGGGCGGAGAGCCAGAACCCATGAGCACGGCTCGTTTCGATGAGCTGATTCACGCCCCGACGCGGCTGGCGATCGTCTCGCTGCTCGCTGCTGCGCAACGGGCCGACTTCAAGTACATCCGCGATGAGCTCGGCCTGTCCGATTCGGCGCTTTCCAAGCAGCTGTCCACTCTTGAATCGGCCGGCTACATCGAGCTCCGTAGAACCTTCATCGGCAAGCGTCCGCGCACCTCAGCCAGCCTCAGCCGAGCCGGCCGCCGTGCATTCGACCAGCACGTGGCCGCCCTCCTCCGACTCGTGTCCACGGCCCAGCAAGACGCCGACCCACGGCCGGCCGTGGAAGCGGCGCGCCAAATCCTGGCGCGCTAAGCGGCTTCGCGGACCCGGAGGCTAGGCGCGGTCGAAGCGTCCTCGGGAGGTGAGCGGCGTGCTTTGGGCTACCTCGGGAAGGTACTCGTCGAGAAACACCCGAGCGACGAGCTCCTGGCGCGAAGCGACGCCGACCTTGTCGTAGAGGCTCTTGGTGTGGTCCTCGACCGTGTGCGGAGAGAGGACCAGCGACTCGGCGATCTCGACGCGCGACAGGCCGCGTGCGAGGAGCGTGGCGACCTCACGCTCGCGGGCGGTGGCGCCGAACGCCTCCAGGCGGACGGTTGCCGAGCGGGCCGCGCTGGCGCGTTCGATCACGATCGCCACGCGGCCGTCGGAAGCCGAACCCGGACGGGACGCGTGGAGGGTCACCCAACTGTTCTCGGCCGGCACTGTGACGACGTTCGCGCCTCCTTGGGCCGCGTGGGGCGCGCTACGGACGAACCCCGCGAGCGAGAGCACCGCGGCGGGCATGTCGTCGTCGGCGTAGGGGAGGTCGCTGGCGGCGATCGAGGCGAGCAGCTCCCGGGCCGGCGGAGTGATCATCTCCACCTCGTCGCCGGGGCCGAGGACGACGAGGCCGGGCGCCTCGAACCCATTGATGCGCCGAGCCGCGTCGAAGCGCAGCGAAGTGCGGATCCCGCGCGCGATCGCCCCGGTGATCGCGGCGAGGGCGTCGGCGTCCTGCTGCTGGAACGGGCCGCTCGACCCGCGCCGGGCGACGTGGACCGCGCCCCAGACCCGACCGCGGATGACGAACGCGGCACGGAGCTCGTGCGGGATGTCGAGCGGCAACAGGAGATCGCGGTATCGCGGGCTGCTCTCGGGATTGCCACGGGTGGCATGGTCGAGGATCCCGACCGGCACCCGCTTGGCGGCGAGCCCGGCGAACGTGTTGACGTCATCGATCATGTACTCGCTGCGGATGATCAGCTCGCCGGCGCCGGGGCCCTGCTCCGGGGTGAGGATCCCGCGGCCGATCAGCTCCGCGGGGTCGTCGCTGGTCAACAGACGCGTGTGCGGATCGAGCGTGTGCCAGCAGCTCGCGTCGTTGTCGAGCACCGTGCGCACCCTCGGAGCGAGCTCGGCGAAGAACTCCTTGCGCGGCAGTCCCCTGGACGCGAGGAGATCGATCTCGTCGATCAGCGCTTCGACGGACCGTGCCATCGCCGAAGTCTCCCACCGCGTGCAAGAAAGATCCCCGCGCGCGGGGGATGGTCGCGCGGCGCCGCGCGGAGCATGCTGCGCACATGACAACTCTCACCCCCATCGCACAGCAGCCCGGCGCCGGCGAGCACCTCTGGTTCTTCGGCGGGCTGACAACGATCAAGGCGGCCGGCGACGGCGCCATGGTCACCGAGCAGACGGCCCCACGCGGAAGCGGCTCGCCGCTTCACGTCCACCACAACGAGGACGAGTGGTTCTACGTCCTCGAAGGTGAGCTCACGATCTGGGTCGACGGCGAGACCCATGTCGCACCAGCCGGCTCGTTCGTCCTTGGGCCGCGCGACATCCCGCACACGTTCATCGTGAGCTCCGAGATGGCGCGGTTCCTCCTGGTCACCGAGCCGGGCGACTTCGCGGGCTTCGTCCGCGCGCTGGCCGAGCCCGCCCCCGGCCCGGAGCTCCCGCCCGGTCCTCCAACGCCGCCCGACATGGAGCTGGTGATGAAGACGGCCGCCGAATACGGCCTGGAGATCCTCGGCCCTCCCGGCATTCCGGCCTGACAGCGAAGGAGACAAACATGACCACCGAGACCCCAAGCAAATCCGCATCGACCGAGAACAGGCTGGCCGCCCGCCAGTGGGTCGACGCCTTCAACGCCCGCGACGACGAGGGTGAGGCCGACGCGCGAACCGCCGACTACATCGGGCACGCTCCCGACAGCATGCACCTGCCCGCGCTCGACAGCGACGCGTGGGTCGCGTTCCTGGGCACCTTTCTCGAGGGATTCCCCGACCTGCACCTCGACGTGCAGGACACCGTGGCCGATGAGGAGATGAACGCACAGCGGATTCTGTTCACCGGAACCCACACCGGGCACTTCCGCGGCCTGCCACCGACCGGCCGCAAGGTCCGCTTCTCCGGCCTCGAGATCAGCCGGATGGTCGACGGGAAGGCTGCCGAGCACTGGTTCCAGATGGACACGCTGACCATGTTCGAGCAACTCGGCCTGCGAGTCGTCCCAGGCCCCCGACTGCTCCCACGGCTCATGACCGCGCCCCTCACGAGGCTCTCAAAGAAGTGGCGGCCTTGAGCAGTCCAACAGCCGCTTGAGCGGCGCCGGACTACCCGACCGGCGAGGAACCACCCGTCCGACACGAGCATCAGCACACCGGGAGAGGTCCGGGTCAGTAGTCGTTTTTGAATGCAAAGTAGGAACCGCGAATGGTTCCGGCCAGCTTCGACTTCTGCGTCGCGAATTTGAACCGCGAGGCGAGCTCCGCGGAGACGTCCATCCCTTCGGAGAGCTTGAACCCGACTGCCCGCTTCGTGGGGTCATCGATGGTGTACATCACGTTGATCGACAGACCGCTTTCGTAGAAGACGTAGGCGATTCGGATGTTCTCGACTTGGAAGGCCGAAGCCTCGAGAGGGCGGGACGAGATGACGATGTCGCGTTCTTCCTTGAGGATCCGGTGCACCCAGTCGATGGTCGTCTTGGCGTCGCTCGCAGGCTCCACTGTGAAAACGTGGTCGTACTTGTTCTTGAAGTAGCGAGCCTCGTGTGCCCGCAGACCAGCGAGCGCGGTCGCGACCGGCGAGGCCTCCAGGCCAACGGTCGAGACGTCGGTGAAATCCACGGCGTAGGACATGACGCACTCTCCTGTGACCTTGCTTGGATGGTGGGGGTCTACCGGCCGTGCACCAGATCCAGGCCCCAATGTGACCTTGACCAGCTGACGACCAGATTCGGCCACGAGCGGCCGAGGCTGCAGCCGGTCGCCTACGGATCTTAGGTTCGTCTGAGCGAGGCCGACGACGCGGGCACCTTGGCCCGCGCCCGCACCGAAGCAAGTCTTGGGCGGAGGACAACGCGTCGGCCCTGCGATTCGCATGCAACGCAGCAGCTTGGAAGGCGCCGACGCTCGCTGTCGGGCAGGAGCGCACGTCCGGCGTCCGCGCCGCTGGCCCTTCCCTCGTTGGCGCAGCAATCGCCCACCCGCCGGGCGTCGGGGAGGTGGCTCGTTGGATGGCCGAGCGTTCATGAATGTTCCCTGCATGCGTGGGGGCCGTCGGATCGACTGTTGGATCGGACGTAACGGGATGCTCCTAGTTGAGTTCCTGGCGCCGGTCGTGTTAGGAGCGCGTGGTATCGTGCTGCTGGCGCGGGGTTTGGGATCGCGATCGGGGGCTGGATGCGCAGGTCTGTGGTTGTTGGCCTGATGGTGCTGGTTTATGTGATGGCGGTGGCTCAGGCGGCTTCGGCGTCTGGTTGGTCGATTAAGCCGAGTGCCTCCTCCGACGGCGCCGAACGGGACGCTCTCGGCGATGTCGTGTTCATCCGCGACGGCGTGCACGGCTGTCGGGGACTACACGAACAGCGCGGGCGGCCTGTCGCCCTTGGCGGAGCGGTGGAACGGGACGAGCTGGACGATCCAGACGACCCCCAACCCCGGAGCGACCGAGAGCCACCTTCAGGGCGTGTCGTGCGCGTCGGCGACCGCGTGCACGGCCGTCGGCTACTACTTCATCGGCAGCGACCAGGTGATGTTGGTAGAGCGGTGGAACGGGACGAGCTGGACGATCCAGAGCGCTCCCAACCCCACCGGTGCGACCTACCCCCAGCTTCAGGGAGTGTCATGCGCGTCGGCGACCGCGTGCACCGCCGTCGGCTACTACGACAACGCCAGCTACGACCAGGTGACGTTGGTGGAGCGCTGGAACGGGACGAGCTGGGCGATCCAGAGCACCCCCAACCCCACCGGAGCGACCTCCAGCCACCTTCAGGGCGTGTCGTGCACGTCGGCGACCGCGTGCACCGCCGTCGGCGATTACCGCAACAGCAGCTACGAGGACTTGGTATTGGCGGAGCGGTGGAACGGGACGAGCTGGACGATCCAGAGCACCCCCAACCCCACCGGAGCGACCTCCAGCCAGCTTCAGGGCGTGTCGTGCACGTCGACGACCGCGTGCACCGCCGTCGGCGACTACGACAACAGCAGCTACGAGCAGCTGAAGTTGGCGGAGCGGTGGAACGGGACAAACTGGACGATCCAGAGCACCCCCAACCCCACCGGAGCGACCTCCAGCCAGCTTCAGGGCGTGTCGTGCACGTCGACGACCGCATGCACCGCCGTCGGCGACTACGACAACAGCAGCGGGCACATCGTGACGTTGGCGGAGCGCTGGAACGGGACGAGCTGGACGATCCAGACGACCCCCAACCCAAGCGCCGCGAACGGCGTGCTGTCGGGCGTGTCGTGCACGGCGGCGACCGTCTGCACCGCCGTCGGCTCCTCCACCAACAGCGCCGGCACCGGGGTGACGTTGGCGGAGCGGTGGAACGCGACGAGCTGGGCGATCCAGAGCACCCCCAACCCCACCGGAGCGACCTCCAGCCACCTTCAGGGCGTGTCGTGTACGGCGGCGAGCGCGTGTACCGCGGTCGGCTCCTACACCAACAGCGCGGGCACCGGGGTGACACTGGCGGAGCGGTGGAACGGGACGAGCTGGGCGATCCAGACGACCCCGAACCCGTCCGGCGCTAAATCCAGCGAGCTATGGGGGGTTTCGTGTACGGCGGCGAGCGCGTGCAGCGCCGTCGGCGACTACCAAAACAGCACGGGCACCAGGGTGACGTTGGCGGAGCGCTGGAACGGGACGAGCTGGACGATCCAGACGACCCCCAACCCGTCCGGCGCTAAATCCACTGAGCTGGAGGGGGTGTCGTGCACGACGGCGAGCGCGTGCACGGCCGTCGGCTACTACGAAAACAGCGCCGGCACATTCGTGACGTTGGCGGAGCGGTGGACCGGGACGAGCTGGGCGATCCAGACGACCCCTAACCCGTCCGGCGCTAAATCCAGCGCACTGTCGGGCGTTTCGTGCACGACGGCGAGCGCGTGCACGGCCGTCGGCTCCTACACCAACAGCGCGGGCACCGGGGTGACGTTGGCGGAGCGCTGGACCGGGACGAGCTGGGCGATCCAGACGACCCCTAACCCATCCGGCGCTAAATCCAGCGCACTGTCGGGCGTTTCGTGCACGACGGCGAGCGCGTGCACCGCCGCCGGCTCCTACACCAACAGCGCGGGCACCGAGGTGACGTTGGCGGAGCGCTGGAACGCGACGAGTTGGACGATCCAGACGACCCCCAACCCATCCGGCACCCAGGGCAGTGACCTGTCCGGGGTGTCGTGCACATCCGCGACGGCATGCACCACCGTCGGGGACAACGCCGTCAGCTACGAGAACCAGACGTTGGCGGAGCGGTGGACCGGGACGAGTTGGACGATCCAGACGACCCCCAACCCCACCGGCAACCTCGGGGCCGGCAGCGTGGACAGCGACCTGTCCGGGGTGTCGTGCCCATCCACAACCGCATGCACCGCCGTCGGGGACTACCTTGGACCTGCCGGCGTATTCATCCCGCTTGGTGAGGGGTACTCCGGGTAGGCCCGACGCGCCCACGGCCCCGGTCGCGCGCGGACACAGTGCCGAGCCTCATGGGGGGTCGCCTCGGCGCGCGCAGCAGAAGGGCGGAGGCCAGAAGCAGGCAAACAGAACTGTTGAAGCGCGCGGAGCCGGAGGCGGCGACCGAGCATCCCTGCTCGGTGAAGGCTCCCGCGCGCGGACAACGTCCGCCCCGGTTGGGGCGAGCACCCTCTACTTCTCAGTGCCGCCGGTGGGGCTCGAACCCACGACCTTCGTATTACAAGACGCTTCATTTGCAGGGCTTTTACCGTAGCTACGGGCGTCTGAGTCCAGTTACAGCAGGTCAGATCGGGTCAGATCTGCACGGTTCGCGACAAAGTTTGCTGGAGCGGTCCGCCTGGCGCCCGAGCCGTGCGCGTGGATATCGGAATGCGATGCAATCGCGTAGACCGCCCGGAGCCGAGCATGGAACGCGATCGCCTGACCCTTAGGGCCGGCACCCCACCATGCCATCGCGACGATCGCGTGCTATACCAGCGCCGCTCTCCTACCTAGCCACCGGCGGCTACGACCTTCTCGGCACACGCCTCGCTGAAGTTCTCGAGCTCGCCCTCATGGCTCGCGGCCTCGCCATCGGTCTTGAGCCCGGCGGCACTCAGCTTGGCGATGATGCAGTCGACGATCTTCTTCGCCCCGGCGGTCTTTACGCCCGCCGTACTCCTGATCTCCTGCTCCAGCTCCGAGCGCATCGCGGGCGAATCGACCGGCGCCCCGTCGGACGACGCGCTGGCACTGGAACTCCCAGTGGACGTCAGGCTGGAACTGGCGCTTCCGGTGGAGGTCGTGTTGGAACTCGAACTTCCAGTCGAGCTCGGGCTGGAACTAGAGCTCCCGCATGCCGAGACGACCAGAACGATCAGAACTGCTGCAAGCAGCAGCAAGCCTCTCTGCAAACGCATCACGACCTCCTCTTCGACCATCACTTGACCGCCCGGGTCGTAACGCCGCTCGGTCCCCAGAGACGCCGATACTGGCGGGCCACCCGTGGGCTGTCAATCCCACTCGTTCGTGAAGCGAAATCGGCCGTCCGCAGACATTGATCGGCACACACATACTCTCGATCAATTCGACGTGCGACTGCTTAGATCGGAGAGCCAGTGCGCGGAACGCCATCGCTTCGCGACCAAGCCGCGGAGGATCGGTCCGTGCTTTCAGTGGGCGTCATGGCTAGTGCTACCTGCTGTGCGTTCCCGGCCCAGACTCATAGGGGATCAGCGGCGTGCTGTCCGCGGTCACTGCGAGCCGTCCGAGCGCGGCGGTGCTCACGTCCCGTTGGGTCACGCCGTCTGCGATTTGCCGAGCACGTCGCATGGCGCGAGCCTGGCCGGCGTGACGGCTGCGGCAGAATCGTGCGGGGATGGCCTGCGAGTGGTTGTTGATCGATGGGTCGAGCCTGATCTTTCGCGCCTACTACGGCGCGCTGGCGCGCGCGCGTGTTTCGGGGACAGACGAGAACGTCGTTGGCGGTTTCTTGGACAGGCTGGCGCGGCTGGTCGCCGATCGCCGGCCCCACCGGCTGGTGATCGCCGAGGACTCGGCATGGCGGCCCCAGTGGCGAGTGGGTCTCATCGCGGACTACAAGGCCCACCGGGTCTCTGAGCCGATTCCACCCGGGCTGGTCGCCGACCTTCCGGTCATCGGCCAGCTGCTTGAGCACATCGGTATCGACGTCGTCGGTGTCGCCGATCACGAGGCCGAGGACGTGATCGCCACCCTGACCAGACTCGCCGACGGGACTGTCGAGATCGCGAGCGGTGACCGGGATCTGTTCGCGCTCGTGGAGGATCCGCGCGTGCGCGTCCTATATCCCGAGCGGTCAGGGCTGGCGGTGATCGATGAAACCGAGATAACCCGCCGTTACGCGATCCCGGGCCGTCGATACGCCGACTTCGCGATCCTGCGCGGCGACCCCTCCGACGGCCTCCCCGGGCTCAAGGGCGTCGGCGCCGTGACGGCGGCAGCGATGATCCGCCGCCACGGAGACATCTCGGGCGTGCTGCGCGAACGCTCGCTGCGCGCAGCCGACCGGGAGTACCTGCAGGCCGCGATCACCGTCGTGCGGCCGGTCGACGATCTCCTGGTCGCGCTCCCGGCCGGCCGGCGAGACGCCTACCCGACCGACGAACCCGCCCTCCGGGCGCTCGCCGCACACCACCACGCAGAAGACTCAGTCGACCGGCTGCTCAGCGCCCTCACCAGACTCGCTGCGCAGAAACCCCAGCACCAGCGCCCCTCGACCACCTCCGACTGAGTCGGCTCCCCATCCGGCGAGCAGTCACCGAGCGAGCGCCGCCCTCCCCGGGCGCTAACGACGCGGACCCATCTCAGGCACCCCCAGATCCATTGCTGCGACCGCTACGCGCCCGGGTACGGTGCTGCGATGACGACTCGCTCATCGCCGAAGGCGGGGCGCCAGCGACGGCCGGGCGGACCCCGGCAGTACCTATGCAGGGTCTACCGCGTGGCCCGAAGGCCGTCGGCTTTCCGGGCGGCAGCCGTCGTGCTTGGTATTGGCCGAGAGCGGTCACGGGCCGGGGCGGGCGCCGGCCTTCGGATCACTGCCCGTTCGGCGCCAGCACTGGCAGACTTGCGGACGATGGGCCACGCTTCCTGTTGTGCCTGCGAGTGCGTGAGCCGCCTCGGTGGTTACGTTGCCCGGCGATGCGGGTCTTGAGCGATCATCGTGGTGCATCGTGCTCTAGATGCAGCGGGTCTCGAGTTCGGGACGGCGGGGGGCCTGGGAGCTTGGCGTGTTGGCGGGCGGGCCTCGTGTACGGATCCGTCCTGTCGCGGGTTGGGTCTGTGACGGCGGTGGCCGGCGCGTAGGCTGTGGGTCTATTCCGACGGTGTCTGTCGGGTTTGGCGTGGTGTTGCTGCCGGGCTGATCTCGAGGGCCGCCGCCAAAGCTCGGATCTCCCGGAGGGGGCTGCTCATGCGACGTGCATCGTTTCTGGGCGCGGCTGTGGCCGTGCTGTGTTTGTGGTGGACGACCGGGGCGTTGGCGGCGCTGACGCCGGGGTGGGAGTGCGTTCCCACGACGGCGGGGCAGAACGTGACCAGTGGCGGGACGGGCGCGGCGCCGTCGTGCAGTTCGGGGACCGCGGTGTTGGCGCCGACGTACGTGGCCGCGGGGGTGGGTGGCAAACCGACGGTCGAGTTCTCGACGGTGAACGTGCAGATCGTCGATGGGAATACGTCGGGCTCGACGAGTGTGGTCAACGGGACGGGGAATCTGGTGTTGGGGTATGACGAGAGTACGGGGACGCAGTCGGGCTCGCATGATCTGCTGTTGGGCGAGAAGCAGTCCTACTCGGGCTATGGCGAGATTCTCGGCGGCTATGACAACAACGCGAGCGGTGCGTATGCGAGCGCGTTCGGGGCGGGCAACCGGGCCAGCGGCGCCGACAGCTTGATCGCGGGAGACGGCAACACCGTCTCGGGCTCGGTGTCGAGCGTGCTGGGGGGGTATAGGAACACGGTTTCGAGCGCGTACTCGACGATCGGGGGTGGCTGCTCGAATCTGGTCGGGACCGGCACCCCGTCGGTCTCGAGTCTGTGCTCGAACACGACCAGCTACAACCACGACTTCTCCTCGATCAGCGGCGGCATGGGCGATCAGGCGACCGGAATCAGCTCCGCGGTGTCGGGCGGCCAGTACAACCTGGCGAGCGACCCGTTCGCGTCGATCTCGGGCGGTTGCGACAACGTGGCGGGGACCGCGGCGGCCGAGGCGGCGAGCTGCTCGAGCACTGGGGCAGACGCGGTCCTCGGCGGCGATTCGAATATCGCCTCAGGCCGGTGGGCAACCGTGTCCGGAGGGGCGGGCGGCACCGCCTCCGGGCAATACTCGTCGGTGTCGGCCGGCGCGAGCAATCTCGCCTCGACCGCGGGCGCATCGGTCACCGGCGGCTACGGGAACCACGCCACCGGCGTTGACTCCTCCATTTCAGGCGGTGACGCGAACGTCGCGGGCGACGGGAACTCGAGCATCACCGGCGGTTGTGACAACCTCACCGGCCCCGGGACGGTCCCCAGCGGCGATTGCAACACGTCCGGGACCGAAGCGATCACCGGCGGTGAGCAGAACCAAGCGAGCGACGTCGCGGCATCGATCGCAGGCGGATGCGACAACCTCGCCGGCACGGGAACCCCGACGACCGCCGCCTGTAGCGCCAACGGCATTGAGGCGATCCTCGGTGGCGATCAAAATGAGGCAACCGGCACGACCGCGTCCGTCGCTGGCGGCGCGCTCAACACAGCAGGCGATCCGGGATCGTTCGTCGGCGGTGGATGCAATAACGTCGCCTCAGCCACCGACAGCACCCGTAGCGAAGTCTGTCCGAGCGCTGGCGAGGCGATCCTCGGTGGATTCCTCAACACCGCCAGCGGCGCCTCGTCGACGATCAGCGGCGGCGCGCATAATCTGTCTAGCGTCGTCGACACTTCGATCAGCGGTGGCCAGAACAACATAGCCTCCGGAAGCGACGCGTCGATCCTCGGCGGACTCGGCAGGACTCTCGCCAAGGGAGGTGGGTACAGCGAAGCGGGGACAACGGTGTTCAACCCTTGAGGCCCGGCGCGTCTGGTCGAGACCTCAATTCTCGACCGCCGACCAACCCTCCGGCTCGCCGGTTGCAGGGCGGAGGCGACGGCGCGCAGAAGTGAGCGATGCATGGGCGCTCGGCGGCGGCGGCGGTCTCGAAATTGGCGAATCTCGGGACTGCGTGCGCCGACTCGGCTCCGTCCTGCTTCGGTGAATCCGCGGGTATCGCGGTGGTGCGCCTCCGAGCGATAAGCGGCGATCGCGCCCGTGGCGGAGTAGTAGCAGCCGGCCCACGACCCGCACTAGCCCTGGGTCGCCGACGGACTCGCCGGCCGCGCCGCAAGCTGGCGATTGCGTTCGTGGTGGCATAGCAGGCGCACGACACGGGCGGCCTGAATCGTGAAAGGGCTCGTCCGCAGGATTAGGCCGTCAGGGGCGACGTCAGCCCGCCCAGGTGAACCCTGTAGCGGCGTCGCGGGCACCCGCAGATCTCAGGCACGGGCCGCTGGTTGTGGCCAGCACACAACGGCCGACCTCGCGGCCGCGCGATCGGACTCCCAATGGCTCCGACAGTGGCCTGTCGGAGGCTTTCAAACCTGATGAAGCTCGACGCGGGAACGGCCGAGTCATGCTCCGCCACTCCGGCGGCGATCACATGCTCTACGCCTGAACGTAGAGTCGCAGGGACTTCACGGACGCTCAGCAGTTCTATGAGACCGCGTCCCGACTGTCGGCTAGGCGCCGCTGGGCGAAGTACCGCTGAGTTGAGCGCCGAGCGCCAGCTCGCGTGACAGAGCCCGTGCTCCCGCCATCACGGCGGGTGCAACCTGGGCCGGGGTGATGCGCCCTCCGGCCGGCATTGACACAGAGAGTCCGGCGTGCGCGGTTCCGTCGGGTCCGAGCAGTGGTGCGGCGACACAGATAAGGCCGGGCGTGGCCTCCTCGCGGTCGTATGCGAGCCCGCGGCGGCGGATGTCGTGCAGCTCGCGTTCCAGCTCGGCCGGATCGGTGATCGTCGTCGGCGTGCGGGCTGGCAGCTCTGGGTTTGCGGCCATCCAGGCTTGGCCGGCGTCGGAGGAGAAGGCGAGCATCGCTTTGCCAATTGCGGTGCAGTGGACGGGCATCCGCCCGCCGCGTCGTGACGGGGTTCGCACCTTCCGGTGGCCGGAGATGATCTCCACGTACAGCACCTCGCCACCGTCGAGCACGGCCAGCTGCACGGTCTCCTTAGTTGCCTCGTAGAGATCCTCCATGTAAGCGAGCGCGACGTCGCGCAGGCGCTGCTGGCGCGGCACCATCTGTCCCAGCTCGAACAGCCCCACCCCGAGGCGCCAACCACGGTTTGAGCGCTCCAGGAGCCCGGCGTCGACCAGCTGGCCGGCGAGCCGGTGGGCCGTCGACCGGGCCAGGCCGCTGCGGTCCGCGAGCTCGTCCAGGGTCAGCTCCGGCCCGGCACGGCGGAACGCCTGCAGCAGCTTTACGGCGCGGCCCAGTACTGCATCTCCGGTGGCGTTGCGCATCAGAAGTCCATCCCATTCAGCGGGATACGGGATTGTCGCAGGATGGCGGCTCGGCGAGGATGGCCGTCGTGATCCAAACCCAGTTGACCCCCGGTGAGCTCGAGCGCCACGCCCTCGCGCTACGCCAGGCCCGCGCGTCCTGTCAGCCGATCAAGCCTCTGACCGACGCCTTGCCAGAGCTGGCGATCAGCGACGCTTACGCTATCGCCCGCTACAACGTCAACGCCCGCCTTGCGGCCGGCGCGCTCGTGTCCGGGCACAAGATAGGCCTCACCGCGCCGGCGGTGCAGGCCCAGCTCGGCGTCGATCAGCCGGACTACGGGACGCTGCTGGATGAGATGGAGATCCCGGATGGTGGCAGCGTGGACGCCGGGCTGTTCATCGCACCGCGCCTGGAGCTGGAGGTCGCTTTCGTGCTCGGCGAGTCGCTCAGCGGCCCTGATGTCACCGCCGCGGATGTTTGGCGGGCGACGGGCTCGGTAGCAGCTTCGCTGGAGCTCGTTGACAGCCGGGTGCGGGACTGGCGGATCCGCCTGGCCGACACGGTCGCTGATGCAGCGTCCTCGGCCGGGTACGTGTTAGGACCGGCGATCGAGCCAGGAGCGGGGTTTGACCCCGCCGACCTGGTCGCCGATCTTTGGCGGGGGGAAGAGCTGGTAGACAGCGGTCACTCTAGCGCGGTACTCGGAGACCCGTGTGCGAGCGTTGCCTGGCTGGCCAACGCGCTGGCCGCCTTTGGCGAAGTACTCGAGGCAGGCCAGGTGGTGCTGTCAGGTGCCTGCACGCGCATGGTGCCCGTGGCGGCCGGTGACAGCTTCCGCGGCGTCATCCCCGGCCTCGGCGAGGTCTCGGTCTCATTCACTAGGGGTGATCGCTGATGCTCAGCGCGGCGATTGTCGGTTCGGGCAACATCGGAACCGACCTGATGGTCAAGCTGTTGCGCTCAGCTTCGGTCAGCCCGCGCTGGATGGTCGGCGTGGACCCCCAGAGCACCGGCCTGGGGCGAGCCCGTCAAGCCGGGCTGGAGATCAGCGCCGATGGAGTTGATTGGTTGCTGGGCCTGGACGAGCGTCCCGACCTGGTCTTCGAGGCGACATCCGCAGCGGTCCATGCCGCCAACGCCCCGCGCTACCTGGAGGCGGGGATCACCGCGATCGACCTGACACCGGCTGCGGTCGGCCCCTACATCGTGCCGCCGGTCAACCTCGGAGCCAACCTCGATTCCCCCAACGTCAACATGGTCACCTGTGGCGGTCAGGCAACGGTCCCGATGGTCCACGCCGTCAGCCGCGTTGTGGAGGTCGAGTACGCCGAGATCGTGGCCTCGATCGCCTCAAAGTCGGCCGGCCCTGGCACCCGCGCCAACATCGATGAGTTCACCCAGACGACAGCACGGGCCGTGGCTGAGGCCGGCGGCGCCGGGCGCGGCAAGGCGATCATCATCCTCAATCCAGCCGAGCCGCCGCTGCTGATGCGCGACACCGTGATCTGCGCGATTCCTGCTGGGGTCGATCAGGACGCGATCAGCGTGTCGATCGAGCAGATGGTGGCCGAGGTCGCCATCTACGTTCCCGGTTATCGGTTGCGGGTCCCGCCGCAGTTCAGCCAGGACCGCGTCTCGATCTTTCTCGAGGTCGAGGGGCGCGGAGACTTCCTGCCGCCATACGCAGGCAACCTCGACATCATGACCGCGGCCGCCGTGCGCGTGGCCGAGCAGCTGGCGCTGGCACGTGACGGCGCCGCGAGCGCGGTTGACACCGTGAGCGCGGTCGCCGGCGCGAGCACGAACACCCGGGCGGCAAGCTGGTGACCTACGTCCGTCTCACCGACAGCTGCCTGCGCGACGGCTCCCACGCGGTTCGCCACCAGCTCCAGCGCGCGCAGGTCCAGGCGGTCGTAGCGGCGCTGGACGGCGCCGGGGTGCCGGTTCTCGAGGTTGCCCACGGCGATGGCCTCGGCGGCAGCTCCTTCACCTACGGATTCTCAGCCACGCCTGAGCGCGAGCTGATCGCCACCGCCGTCGAGACGGCAAGCCAATCCAGGATCGCCACGCTGCTGCTACCCGGCATCGGTACCGCCGAGGACATCCATGCGGTCGCGGAGCTGGGCGTGAGGATCGTCCGCGTCGCCACCCACTGCTCAGAGGCCGACATCTCACCCCAGCACTTCGAGGTGGCGCGCGCGCTCGGGCTTGAGACCGTCGGGTTCCTGATGATGTCCCACTCCCAGCCGGCGGCGGTGCTCGCCGAGCAGGCCAGGATCATGGCCGGGGCCGGCTGCCAGTGCGTCTACGTCGTCGACTCGGCCGGCGCGCTGGTGCCGCCCGGGGTAACTGAACGGGTCACCGCCATCCTGAGCGCGGTCGGCGATGACGGCGTCCAGGTCGGCTTCCAC
The DNA here is from genome assembly GCA_963799995.1 of uncultured Solirubrobacterales bacterium. Taxonomy (GTDB): domain Bacteria; phylum Actinomycetota; class Thermoleophilia; order Solirubrobacterales; family Solirubrobacteraceae; genus Palsa-465. The sequence goes on from CAWCZI010000009.1 coordinate 545,543, forward strand.
GGCCATGAGAACCTGGCCTGTGGCGTTGCCAACACGCTTGCCGCGATCGACGCCGGCGCCGCCCAAGTCGACGCGTCCACACGGCGGATGGGGGCGGGAGCCGGGAACACGCCGACCGAGGCGCTGGCCGCTGTGCTGGAGAAGCTCGGAATTGAAACCGGCATCAGTGTCGCCGCGGTGGCTGATGCGGCCGAGGAAGTCGTCCGGCCGGTCATGAACCAGGAATGCGTGCTGGACCGGATGGCGCTGACCATGGGATATGCGGGCGTGTACTCGAGCTTTCTGGAACACGCCCGGCGTGCGGCTGAGAGCTACGGCGTCTCAGGCCCCGAGATCTTGCGGGTCTGTGGCAAGCGAGGGCTGATCGGGGGACAGGAGGACCTGATCGGTGAGATCGCATACGAACTCGCGGCAGTAAGTACCTGATTCAGCCCCGCCCGATCGACCACCGTCTCGCGCTACCTACCCCGGACAAGCGCAAGTCCCGACCCAGGGTTGGGGAGAGGCTCTACCCGAGTGCAGCGTCAGCGGGATAGAAGTGGACAATGCTTTCGGGCGCCACGCGGATCAGCACGCGGGTTTCCCCGGGGGCCAAGAACGGGTACTCGTCGAGGCCTAGGTACTTCTTCGCGAGACGGTTGATGTGGCCGAGGGCCCCGTCCAGCGTCTGCTCCTGCACGCGGCCTCGGATCTCGGCGAATTCATACGGGTTGCTCAGGTTCATCACGTTGCAGGTCACGCGTGGATCGCGTTCGAGGTTGCGGACCCAGGCATGGCCCACGACGGAGTTGAGCAGCACGTAGTCGCTGTCAGTGTCGACCCAGGTCGGCTGCGCATGGATGCTGCCATTGGGCGCGAACGTGCACACCGTGGAGAAGTTGGGGGCCAGAAGCAGATCGCGGACTGGCTCGTCTATGGCGGTCGCGCGGCGAATCAGCGCCGGGCCGACCCTGCGTGTCTTCGTTGGCAAATCGGCTCCTCTCTGGACCCTGGTCGCTATTCCAACAAACTCAAGCTAGTGGCTGCCCAGTCTGTAAGCCAGGCGCGTCCAGCCATTTCGAACACGTCCGGCATCAGCTGCGTGCGCGTGGCTCGCGAGCGACGCCAGATCCACGCTGCCGGTACTTGTCTAGCTCTCGGCGCGCGACCGCGCGCACGTGCACCTCATCCGGTCCGTCGACGATCCGTAGGCTTCGGGCTCGGGCCCAGATGTGGGCCAGCGGCAGGTCGTCGGTGAATCCGAGTGCGCCGTGCATCTGGATGGCCCGATCGATGACGGCGGTCGCAACCCGGGGCGCCACGACCTTGATCGCCGAGATCTCCGTGCGAGCGGCCGGCGTCCCGCCGTGGTCGATCAACCAGGCCGTCTTTAGCACCAGCAGGCGAGCCTGGTCTAGCTCCATCCTCGACTCGGCCAACTGCGCCCGTATGACGCCTTGATCCGACAATCTGCCGCCGAAAGCGTGTCGTGAGAGGACGCGACGCGTGGCCATCTCGAGCGCTCGCTCGGCCATGCCGAGAGCGCGCATGCAATGGTGAACCCGTCCTGGCCCCAACCGTGCCTGCGCAAGTGCGAAGCCTTCTCCCTCGCTCCCGAGAAGGTTCGCGGCCGGAACCCGAACGTCGTGGTACTTGATTTCGCAGTGCCCCTGCTGATCTCGAAAGCCATAGAGCGGCAATGCGCGCTCGACGGTGACGCCGGGGGTACTCAGCGGCACGAGGATCATCGAGTGCTGCCGGTTCGGCGACGCGGCAGGATCGGTTCTTCCCATTACGATCAGGAGCTCGCAGCGCGGGTCAGCCGCACCTGTCGTCCACCACTTGCGTCCATTGACCAGGTAGTCCTCGCCGTCGCGCGCGATCGAGGTGGAGATGTTGCGGGCGTCACTTGAGGCGACGTCGGGCTCGGTCATCGAGAAGCCAGAGCGGATGCTGCCGTCGAGCAACGGATCGAGCCAGCGGCGCTTCTGCTCCTCGGTGCCGAACATATGGAGGAGCTCCATGTTTCCGCTGTCGGGAGACAGGCAGTTCATCGCCGCCGGACCGATGAACGGCGAGCGACCGGTTTCCTCCGCGAGGACGGCATAGTCGACATTCGACAGGCCGGACACGTCAGGGAGGAAGAGATTCCACAGGCCGCGCTCCCGGGCCTGCGCAATCAGCTGCTCGAGCACGGGCGGAACGGCGTTGGGCGCTCGTTCCTCTGCCAGCTGCTCGCGTTGGCGAAGATAGACGGGCTCAGCGGGAATCACGGCGTCGTCCACGAAGGCCCGAACCTCGTCGAGCCGCGCGGCGGCTCTAGTGGAGACGCTCAGGTTCATGTGCTGGCAGGCTGGCAGCCGGTAGCGACCGTCGAGCCGCCGCTGAGCAGGCTTGCGGCGGCGGCCAGCTGCCAGCGGATCTGACCGCGAACCGCGTCGAGGTCGATCTGCTTGCCTGCCATCGCTCCGTTGGCGAACCGCTCGAGAATGCCCTCGTTGATGCACGACCAGCGCCAGTAGGCAAAAGCGACGTAGTAGTCGATGCCCCCGAGGTCGAGGTCCGATTCGGCTTTGAGAGTGCTCAGCAGCTCGGCTCGACTCCCGAACCCCGGGACCAGGGTGGGGGGCTCGACGATCCAGTCGGCCGATTGCCCTGGTTCGGCCCAGGATGCGAGGAGCCAGCCGACGTCGACCAGCGGATCGCCTACCGCTGCGAGCTCCCAGTCGAGGACGGCGAGGATCGTTCCGTCCGGGCGAAAGCGGATGTTCCCAATCTTAAAATCACCGTGGACCAGACACGTCCGCTGGGGGGTCGGAACATTGCCGGCAAGGGTTTCGTAAAGCTGCCCGATGGGGCCACTCGTCAGCTTGGCGTGCTCCTGCGGCTGCCGGTGCCACCGGCGGAGTTGGCGCTCGACCAGGCCTTCGTCACGACGAAGATCGTGAAGGCCGAGCTCGAGCGGGTCGAGACGATGCAGCCTGGCTAGGCTCACCGTCATCTCCGGTGCCACGCGCAGCTTTGACGCGGCCATCATCGCGGCGCCGGCCGATCGATCGGAGATCGTGCTGCCTCCGACATACTCCATAACGAAGAACGGTGCGGCGGTGATCTCAGGTTCCTCGCCGTACCCGACGACGGCAGGAACCGGGACCTCGGTTGATCCGAGAGCATCGATGATCCTGAATTCCCTGCGCATGTTGTGAGCCGTCCCCACCAATGGGCCGCGCGGAGGACGCCGCAGGACGAGCCGTCGCCCAGCTCGGTCGGTGACCAGATACGTCAGGTTCGAATGGCCGCTGGCGATCAACCGCACGTCGACCGGGGCGGTGATCTCGACTCGCTCCGAGAGCCAACGTCCGAGCGCAGCAGGGTCGACGTCAGCGTCAGGTTCATTGTGGGCGCGTGGTTCAATCATCCGTTTTCGTCGCCTCGCCGTTCTAGACGGCAGCCCGTGAACTACCAGAGTTGTTGGACCGCGTTCCCAACGCGCTCGCGCCCAACATGTCCCTGGCGATCAGGAAACGATGAATCTCGCTGGGACCCTCAACCACCCGCGACACCCTCATATCGCGGTACCAGTGCTCGAAGGGCAGTTCTTTGGACATGCCCATGCCGCCAAGGATCTGCATCGTCCGGTCGACGACGCGATTGCCCATCTCGGTCGCGTAGAGCTTCGCGATCGAGGCCGCACGGCGGGCGTCCTGCTGCTGGTCGTGCAGCCAGGCTGCCTCCCAGACCAGGTGACGTGCCGCATTGATTTCAACCAAGGAGTCGGCGAGTGGAAACTGGACGCCCTGGCGGGTGGCCAGTAGTGCTCCGAACGTTTCCCGCTGTTTGGCCCAGTCGACGGCGAGACGTAGGCTCTCGGCCGCGATGCCGACTGCCTGCGCAGCGAGGGTGATGCGGCCGCGGATCAGCCACTCCTGGGCGAGGGAGAACCCCTGACCCTCCTCGCCGATGAGGCTTTCGGGCGGCAGCTCGCAATCCTCCAGGCTGATTTCGGTGGTCCAGTGGTCGCGCAGGACGGGCACGGAGGTCACTTGCATCCCCGGATGGCCCACGTCGACTACGAAGGCGCTGATCGCCCCGCTGCGCGCGACGCGGTCGGTGCGGGCGTATATCACTCCGTAGTCGGCGTGGTCGGCATTGGTTGCCCACATCTTGCGGCCATTGAGTACATAGCCGCTTCCGCTCCGCTTGGCGATGGTCCGGATCCCGCGAGCGGGATCGGAACCCCCACTCGGTTCGCTGATCGCGGTGAACGGCATTCGCGCGTCGTCGATCGTCGGCTTCACGTAGCGCTCGATCTGTTCTGTGGTGCCGCTGTAGAGGACGACCGGCGGGGTGTAGCCAAACACCCCGCCGCCGGCGAGGGGAAAGGCGAACCGGTGTTTGGTCGCCTGCTCGGTTACGACAGCGGACTCGAACGTGGTGAGCCCGCCGCCCCCATACTCGCTGGGAGCGTCGAGGCTCCAGAATCCCAGCTTTCGGGCCTTGTCCTGAAGCTCGCGTAGGGTTTCCTTCGGCAGCTTCCTCGCCTCGGCGGGCAGGCCGGCCTCGGCCGGCACGATCTCGTCGCGGACGAAGTCCGCGATTACGTCGCGCAGCATCCGCAGCTCGTCGTTCAGTTCAGATCCGGAGAAAGTCATCGATTCTGTCTCACCGGCCGACATAGTTCGGAGTGCGACTGGCACGGAATGAGTTGAGTGACTCCGACGAGTCTTGGGTGGACCGCACGACGCCGAGATGGGACGAGACGAGGTCCAACGCGGTCCTCAGGTCGCAGTCGACAGACTGGTAGACCGTACGTTTGAGCATCGCGGTGGCGATCGGCGGCCCGGCGGCGAGGCGCGCCGCAAACGCGTAGGTCTCCGCGAGCAGATCCGCCACGTCGTAGACGCGATTCACCAGCCCGATCCGCAGCGCTTCCTCGGCATCGAGGAACTCGGCGCTCATGAATAGCTCGAGCGCCTTGGGAAGCCCGACGATGCGGGGAAGGTAGTAGCAGCCACCTGCCCCGGGGACAAGCCCAACCCGCACGTAGCTCTCGCAGAAGCGCGCCGTGCGGTCGGCGAAGCGCATATCGCACATCAGCGACATGTCCATCCCCGCCCCCACCGCGGGTCCACTCACACAGGCGATCAGGGGCTTGTCCAGCGCCTCGACGGCGCGCGGGATCCGCTGCACCTGCTCTTGGAGAAACCGCTTGTGAGCGATTGGCTCGGTGCCGAGGGCTTCGAGCACGTCCAAGTCGATGCCTGAGCAGAATGCCCCGCCCTGGCCGCGCAGCACGACCGCACCGACCGACGAGTCGGTACCGGCGTCCTCAAGAGCATCGTGCCAGAGCTCGAGCATAGCCGGGGTGAAAGCGTTCCTGCGATCGGGCCGGTTGAGCAGGATCGTGGCTACGCCATCGTCGCCTTTGACGTACTCGAGCTCAGGCATTTGTCGCGACTCCGGTCTGACGGTCACCGCGGTCCGCGCGCAGCAGACGTCGGATCGCGCGGCTGCGATGTGCCGTCCCTTGATATTTGGCCAGTCCTACGGCGAGCAGTAACGCGGCACCATTGAACAAACTTGGAATCCAGATCGGGGCGCCGGCCAGCTGCAGGCCCATGACGCCGACGGCGAGGACATAGACCGCAATGACGGTGCCCCAGACGTTGAAGCGCCCGCCACGGAACTGGGTCGAGCCGAGGAAGGCGGCCGCGAACGCGGGAAGCAAGTACGGCGGACCGATCGTGGGGTCGCCGGTACCGAGATTGGCGCTGGTAAGAATCCCTGCGAAAGCGGCGATCATTCCGCAGGCGATCAAGGAACCAACCAGCACCGCCGAGGTTCTGACACCAGCTAGCCGCGCCGCCTCGATGTTGCCTCCGGTGGCGTAGATGCGACGCCCCAGACGGGTGCGCTCGAGCACGTACCAGGCGAGCCCGGCGACGGCCAGCATTAGATACACCGGCAGCGTGACGCCCAGCAGCTGGGTGCCGGCGATGTTCTGGAACCCCTGGGGCAGGCTGATGATCTGCTGGCTGTTGGAGACCCAAGCGATCACCGCAAGCAGGATCGAGCTCACACCCAGCGTGGCCACAAACGAGTCGATCCGTGCCTTGACTACGAGCAGGCCGTTGGCGGCGCCTACCAGCATGCCTGCGAGGAGGGTGAGGACAATCGCCGGGACGACCGTAACCCCCTGGTTGACCAATAGCCAGGCGACGAAGATCCCACCGAAGCCCAGCTCGGCTCCGATCGCGAGGTCAAACGCGCCTGCTGAGAGCGGGATAACGAGACCGACCGCGAGCATCGCGGTTACCGCTTGACCTTCCAGCAGCGCCTTCCAAGCGCTTTCCTGCAGGAAGGTGTGCGGTATCCAGATCGAGAAGACGACAAAGATGACGAGGAAGACGTAGATCGCCGAGATGTTGCGGAACGAGCCCGTGGCGAGCAGGCGTTTGGCCAGCGGCGGGCGCACGCTGCCAAGCTCGTGGAGCGGCGGAGCGCCACCATCGCTCGGGGCCGAGCTCAGGGGCGCGGCGGGGGTGGTATCAGTTGGTGGCACGTGACGTTGTCTCCTTTACGGTTGGCGGTTCGAAACCGCTCCGTGTCGCGGGTGAGCCCAAGCCAGCTGCGACTAGGAAGCCCTCGCTCAGCGCTGCCCCACTGGCCTCGACGACGATGTTCCCATCGCGCATCACCAACACGCGGTCGCAGATCGACGCCAGCTCGCGGTCGTCTGACGAACAGATCAGGACGCCCGCACCGCCAGCCGCGGCCGCCGCTATGAGCTCGAGGATCGCCACCTTGGCGCCGACATCGACGCCCTGTGTCGGCTCCTCCAGCAGAAGCACCCTCGGGTTGTTGCGCAGCCACTTGGCAAGCACTACCTTCTGCTGATTGCCGCCACTGAAGAGGCGCAAGGGACGCTCGGACTCGGGGGGACGCACCGCCATCCGCTCGATCCAACCTTCGACCTCTGCGCGCTCGTTACGGACGTCGACGCTACGGCGAAGGCGGTGCACGTGGTCAAACCGCGGCAGAGTCATGTTCTCGCGGGCACTCATCGTCATCACCGCGCCATCGCGGTGGCGGTCGCCCGGCAGGTACGCGATGCCGGCGGCGATGGCCCGACGGGGGTCTAGATGGCCGACGTCGCGGCCTCCGACCTCGAGCTGAGCCACGCGTCCCTCGGCCGCGCCGAAGAGGATCGCAGCGACCTCTTCGCGGCCTGAGCCGAGGACGCCGCCGATGCCGAGTATCTCGCCAGCTTTGAGATCGATGTCGAGCGACTCGATCGTAGGTCCGCAGATCGCTCGTGCGCGCAGCACCGGCTCAGCGGACGAGGCTGCGGGCGCTTCCAGGGTCTCGGTCTCGTCAATCGCTCCGGCGATCAGGCCCACCAAATCGTCATGGTCGAAACCACCACGCTCCAGGTCGGCGATCAGCTGTCCATCGCGCAGGACAACGACCCGGTCGGCGAGTTCGATCACCTCCTCGAGGCGGTGGGAGATGAAGATCACCCCGGCGCCGCGCTCGGCGGCGTGGCGGACGGTGACAAAGAGCTTCTCGGCCTCCCGCCTGTGCAGCGAAGCCGTCGGCTCATCCAGGACCAGGACGTTTTGGGGATGGTCCCAACCGTCGAAGGCGCGGGCAATCGCAACGATCGTACGCTCGGCCGCCGAAAGCTCAGCGACCGGCACGCCGACATCGAAGCGGGCGCCGAAGTCGGAGATCAAGTTCTGGGCAAGGCTCCGCTCCTTGCGCCTGCGGGTCGGGGACAGCGCGCTCTTGCCAAGCGGATGATCGAGGTCGAGGTTCTCGATCGTCGATAGCGAGCCGACGAGTCCCAGGTCCTGGTGGATGAAGTGCAGCGACGTCGACGCTCGGTCGGGTCCTCCCGCGAGCGTGATCTCCGAGCCCGGATCTGGGTGGTGGACACCAGCGAGGACCTTGACCAATGTCGACTTGCCTGAGCCGTTATGGCCGACGACAGCCACGATCTCTCCGGAGTCCACCGCGATGGAGACGCAGTCGAGCGCCTTCAATCCAGGGAAGCTCATCGAGACATTGGTCACCGTAAGCAAACGCTCAGACATCAGCGATCACTGGCCGCCGGCGAACGGGCAGGCCAAACTGCCGGAGCCCGCTTGAAGGGCTCCGGCAGCTGAGACGCGACCATTATGATCAGCCTTTGACGCCCCATAGCTTCGCGAACCGTTGAGGGAAGTCGGGGTAACCCGTCCAACCCTTGGCCGGGTTGAACGTGATGTCCTTCTGAGTCAGGAACTCGACGACGCCGAGGCCCTTGGCCTCGTTTCCGGCAAGCGGCTGGCCGGTCATCTCTCGTGCCGCCTGGTCAACGATCGTCCACATCAGCGTCGCGATGTCCAAGCCGAGGCCAGCAGTCTCAGTTCCTTGCTTGAGATCCACCAGGTTGAATGGCTCGGGGGCGTTGGTGAGAATCTTGATGTGGATCCCGGCGGCCTTTAAAGCCGCAGGAAGGCCTTCCGCGGGCTCCCCATCGGCGAGCACCGCCACATCTGTGCTCGGATGGGCCTGCAGATCGCTGACTATCTGGCTCGGAGAGGTGGTGCCGAGAGTCGACACCGGGATCTGAACTTGACGGTTCGCGCATCCGGGGCAGACCTTCGCCAGCTCCGTATCGAACGCGTCCTGGACCTGCGGACTGAACGGGTACTGCGGGATCCCGTAGAAGACCACGTTGGAGTGGGGGCCGAATTCGGCCGTGACGTAGTCGGCCAGGAGCGCGCCGTCGCGTTCATTTTCCGCCGCTCCGTACTCCGGCGACACGACTCCATATTTCTGGGCGTCCGCGATCCCGGTGGTGACGATCGGAATCTTGGCTGCTTGAAGTTGCGTGAGCTGGGAGTTGAACAAGCTCGGATCGATCGCCGGAATGATCACTGCACTGGGATGCTTGGCGATGATCGCGTTGAATCCAGGACCGACAGTGCTCGCGGCGGTTCCCACGTTAACCTGCTCCGCGTTCACGCCCATCGCTGCGGCAGCTGGCTCCATCAGCGTCCAGAGGAGCCCGCAGGCGGTCGACCCGCAGTTGGCGAAGATGATCGTCTTGGCCTTGGGAACTTTCTTGAGCGGCTCGCTGACGGGGAATGGGCTGGGCGTGCCGATATAGCCCTTGAGCGCTGCGCGCGCACGAGCGACTCCTGCGCTCTCCGCGCTGGCGGCAGCGCTCGAGCTGGTGGTGGCTGCGTGGCTGCTACTGCTGCTGCTGCTGCCACAGGCCGCGAGCCCAAGCACAAGGGCGATGGCCACCAGCCCGGGAACCGTCCACTTCCATGGTGCGCTTCTCAAGATCTCCTCCTCCAGGGGGCTCCGCCGATCTGTTTCGGCAAAGGTCAGGCATAAGCATTGAATGAGCGCACGACCTCCGCAACCTCCGTCCCAAAAGGACGAACGGCCCTCCACTTGGCGCACGCTGCCGGCCCGCTGGAACGGCGATATGCTCGCGCCTGATTCGGGTCAGCCCGGTGAAGGCACGCCGAAAATGCGACCTTGACGAGGCTAAGCGCCGGATGCTAGGGTCTCGGCAGTGTAAATGTCTGACATTTAGTTTCTTACGCTGGATGAGACTGCGAGGAGAGGACAGATGATTGTTCGCTTGGCCCATGTCGAGGTCGGCGTATGCGAGCTGGATCGGTCATCCGATTTCTATTCCGGCGTCCTGGGTTTTCAGGAGTCCGTTCGTACCGAGGAAGCCATCTACCTGCGGGCGGTTGATGAGTACGACGTCTGGTCGCTCAAGCTCGCGGAGCGCGACGGTCCCGGTCTGATCTCATTTGGCCTCCGGGTCTCGAGCCCGGAGGATCTCGACCACCTGCGAGAGTTGCACGACCGTCTCGGCCTTTCGCACACGACGTTGCCTGCGGGCTTTGAGCCCGGACGCGGAGAGGGTTTGCGGGTTCGACGGCCGGAGGGTTACGTGATCGACTTCCATCACGAGATCGAGGAGGTCAGGCTCGACGACGACCACGGCCAGATCACCCCGCCGATGCGTCGTCGCGGCGCCCACGCTGGGACCAGCCCGGTCGAACTGGATCACGTCAACTACCGCCTCCCCCGCTTCAGGGAGACCGTTTCCTACTTCGTCGATGAACTCGAGTTCAGCACCTCCGAGCTGGGCCTGACTCCAGATGGTGACCTGGCGGCGGTCTGGATTCGTCGCACCAGGACTAGCCACGACATCGCCCTGCTGCCGGCCCTCGAGTTGGGTTTTCACCATTTCTCCTACACCCTGCCCGATGCAAGCAGCTTGATCCGCACCGCTGACCTGCTTGCGGACGCCGGACATGCGAACCTCTTGCAGTGGGGCCCGGGCCGTCACGGCGTCTCCAACGCATTGACGATGTACTTCCTGGACCCGGACGGCAACCGGATTGAGTTCTACACCGGCGACCCCCACCGGGACCTCGACCGTCCGCCGCTGACTTGGACCTACGAGGAATACGAGGCCTGTGGTCGATTCTGGTGGGGACCTCAGCCCAGTGACGAGTTCCGCCGGCTGATTCCGTTCCTCGAGCCTTCCTGGCCAGCCAAAGCGGTAGCGAGAAGCGCATGAGCACAAAGACATGTGAGCCCCCCATGCTGGGCACGATCGCGAAGAGCGGTCGTGTCTTGGCCCTGTTCACGCCCCGCCGTCCCGAGTGGGGAGTCACTGAAGTCGCCCGCTCGCTCGAGATGCCGAAGTCCGGCGCTCATTCGCAACTCAGCGCGCTAACGCAGATCGGCGTGCTTCGCCGCACGGCAACCAGTCGCTACCGGCTTGGTTGGCGGCTGATCTCCCTCTCGCACACCGTGCTCGAGACCGCTGGCTTTCGCCGCCAGGCTCGGCAGGAACTGACGCAAATAGTCGCCCATGCCGGCAAGGCCTGCTCGGCCTGGCTCGCCGTCCGTGACGGCGGCGAGGTCATTTCGGTCGATCAGGCCGGGGGCAGCGAGTCGCGGGCGGGATTCCTGACGACTGCCGGTCGCCGCCTGCCCGCTCACTGCACGGCTGCTGGCAAGCTGCTGCTGGCATCCAGCGCGTCACACGAGCTCGAGCTGATCGACGATGCCGACCTGCAGCAGCTCACAGCGGCCACGATCACCGACCGCGACGAGCTGTCCGCAGAGCTGGCGCGAGTCCGCGCCCAGGCGATCGCTTGGGAGGACGGGGAGACGCTAGAAGGGATCTCCTCGCTGGCGGCCCCTGTGCGGGAGCCAGACGGCTCCATCGTCGCCGCCATCAGCATCTCAGGTCCCACCTCGTTGCTCGAAAGGGCACGCTTGGCACATGAGCGACTCGTCGTCGGCGCGGGGCGCCGAACGACTGAGGCGATGCGCAACCCCTTCCTGGTCACAGAGACGGGGGGGACTGGAGTGTCAGACAACGACTATATCGCGCTGGCAGTCTGAAACCCACCGCTCCAGCTACAACGAAAGGAACCGCCGTGAGCAATGCAGGAGGCATCTGGCCCGACCTCATGGACACTGAGTTCTCACTCCGCTGGGTGGACGTCAACGGCGTCTCGACACGCGTATTGGAGGCGGGTAGCGGACCACCGTTGGTCCTCTCCACCGGCATGACCGGGCATCTTGAGTGCTACGCACGCACGATCCGCTCTCTGGCCTCCGACTTCCGAGTGATCTGCCACGACACTATCGGTCATGGCTTCACAGACAAGCCCAACGAGCGATACACGTTGCCGCTCTACTCAAAGCAACTCCTCGGGCTTCTTGATGCCCTCGGGATCGAGCGCGCATTGTTGTCAGGGGAGTCGCTCGGGGCCTGGATGTCGGCCTGGTTTGCGTCAGAGCATCCGGATCGCGTAGAGCGGCTGGTGCTGAACACCCCCGGGAACATCCTGGCCAAACCCGAGACGATGGAGAAGCTGGGCGAGATCACTCGCCGGGCTGTGGCCTCACCAACCCGCGAGCTCGTTCGCGAGCGACTTGAATGGCTCTTCGCCCCTGAAAACCGTCACCTTGTCACCGACGAGCTCGTCGACATCAGGGTCGCCATCTACTCCCAGCCCGGTTTCGCCCAGGCGGTCGAGAACATCCTCATCATCTTCGATCCCGAGTATCGCAAGACGGTCAACTGGAGCGAGGACTGGTGCAGCAAGATCGAGGCTCCGACTCTGATCGTCTGGACCTCAGAGGATCCGACCGGCACACTCGACGAAGGTCGCCTGCTCCAGAGCTGGATTCCAAACTCGGAGCTCCTCAACATCGCCCATGCCGGCCACTGGCTGCAGTGGGAACGGCCGGACGAGTTCCTGCGCGTTCACCGGGAGTTTCTGCTCGCCGCGCAGCCGAGCGGATAGGCAGCGCAACGGCTGATGCCGACCAACTGTCTTCACCGGCTTCCTTGATCCACGCACAGGAGAGAAACATGATGTCTTTGACCAATATCGAAAGCCCAGTCTCGGCGACTGCGTCCGAGTTCGATGCAGCGATCGCATCACTGATCGAGCTCAGAGATGAACTCGGCGCGCTGGAAAGCCCAGCGGCTGGACGTGAAATCTTTGCCACCATTCTGCGTGGTCGAGCAGGCGATGCAATTTCAGTCGACACCAGCGTTGAGGCCGGGGAGCTCGGTGGCGTCTCCGTGCATTGGGTAAGCCACGGGCAACCGTCAGGAAAATCAGTGGTCCTGTTCGTCCACGGGGGCGGCCTGATGTTCGGCGCCTCGGACCTCGACACACTGTTCCTATCGCGCCTTTCGGAGAGCACCGGCGGACGAACGGTGAACTTCAACTATCGGCTTGCTCCCGAAAACCCCTACCCGGCTGCGCTCGATGACTCGCTTGCGGTCTATCGGGCGCTCGTCGAGGAAGTTGGCGCGGATCACGTGGTCGTGACCGGTGAGTCCGCTGGCGGCGGCCTGGCGCTCCTCTTGCTGCAGGCCGCCCGCGATGCGGGCCTCGAGATGCCCGCCGGCGCGGTCCTGATCTCGCCGATGCTCGACTACACCGCTTCAGGCGAGAGCTTTGACAGCAACCGCGACAAGGACGTCTTCGTGTCTCGGGAGGCGGTGACCGGATGCGCGGCCGCCTGGCTTGCCGGTCGCGACCCAGCCGAGCACTCGCCACTGTTTGGCGACGTGTCCGGACTGCCGCCGATCCTGGTACAGATCGGTGCCGACGAGGCGTTCCTGGATGACGCCAGGCAGCTCGCACAGCGAGTCGAGGCCGCTGGAGGCAGCGCACAGGTGGAGGTCTGGCCAAGGGTCATGCATATGTGGCACAGCTTCGCAACGCTCCCGGAGGCCGCCGAGGCGACCGAGCGCGCCGGTCTCTTCGTCCATAACTGCACCACTTCATAGAGCGTCTGCCGCCCGGTAAGCGGCTCAACTGGAAGCCCGCGCCGTAACGGATGCGGGCTTCTTCAGTTCGCATCTCCAGCGTGGCATAAGGGGAAATTCAGAGGCACGGACCCCTGAGCCCCGAGCTACCCGAGGTTCAGAGGGCGCCTACGATTACGAGACCGCTGACGCCTGCTGGCCGAATGCGCCGGCCGAGGCGAGCTCGGAAATGCGATCCTGGCTATAGCCACACAGGGACATCAGCACAGCCTCGGTGTCTGCACCACGTGTCGGCGCGACGGCATCGTCGCTCGGCTGGCGTTCGCGACCACTCAGTCGCAGGGGGCTGGCCACATGCCAGACCGTCCCGAATCGGGGATGATTCACCCTGACCAATCCTCTGCGCGCCAGCACCTGGGTATCGTGGAGAGCCGCCTGCAGGTCGTTTACCGGTCCGCTCGGAACCCCCGCGGCACCGAGACGGACGAGCCAAGCCTCGCTGGTCTGGGTGGCGAAAACGCCATAGAGCTGATCGAGCAGTTCCTCTCGGTTCTCGTCACGACCGGCGAAGTCGGCATAGCGGGGGTCCTCCAAGAGATCGGCGCGACCGATGCAGCGGCAGAACGCGTGCCAGAAGCGCTCTTTCGCACAGGCGACCGTGATCCACCCATCGGCAGTGGGCATTGCTTGAAACGGTACGATCGATGCGTGCGAGGATTTGGGGTGGCGGGTCGTCTCATGATCAGCCGAGAGTGCCCACGTTGCGTTGTAGTTGAGCAGCGACAGAGCGGTCTCCTGCAGCGAAATGTCACACTGAGTGCCGAGACCACGTTGGCGAGCTCCGAGCAGTGCACCGAGCATGGCGATGGCAGCGGAATATCCACCAGTGAAGTCCACCAGTGACAGTCCGCTCTTGGTGGGCGGGCTGTCCGGATCACCGGTGAGACTCATCCAGCCGGCCATGCCCTGAATGACGTTGTCATAGGCGCCCTGGCTCGCTCGCGGCCCGGTCATCCCAAAGCCGGACACTGAGCAGCAGACAAGCGCCGGATTGACATGTTGGAGATCTTCATAGGTAAGCCCCAGCCGAGCTGGCAGGTCGCCGCGTAGGTTGCAGAAAACGATGTCGACGTGGCGTGCAAGATCCTGCAGCACCTGGTGCCCGCGCTCGTTGCGCAGATCCAACGAGATGCTGCGCTTGCCGCGGTTCAGGGACTCGAACAAAAGCGAGTCCTCACCGGATTGGTAAGGCGGCACATAACGAGAGATGTCACCGCCGGACACCGGGTCCTCCACTTTGATCACTTCAGCGCCGAGGTCGACGAGGTGCAGTGTGGCCCACGGGCCGGCACCGAACTGCTCGAAGGCCAGGACCCGGACGGTCTCGAGCGGGCTGCCTTCAGCGTGCATGGTTTGACCATAGCTACCACCCCACTGAGCGCAAGCAGCGTCCAGGAAGGTAGGACAGAACCCTCAACACCCCGATCTGGCGTTGTATCAGTCCGTCCGTGAGCTGCGGACGTCGGCCCAGGCGCGCTCGTAGTGAGGCCGCAAGAACTCGAGATGCTCGCGGAGCTCAGTTTCGACCCTCTCCTCATCCTGTGACTCGAGTGCGGAGAGAATCGCACGATGCTCACATACCACGCGTTCCTGATATTGGATGCCCAAAGTTGACCGCTTCAGGTGGCTCTGCAGCACGAACAGGATAGATTGCATTGAAATCGACAAAAGCGGGTTCCCAGCAGCAAGCACCAGTTCCATGTGGAAATTGCTGTTCTGGATAATCTGCTCATCGCGGTCGATCCTGAGAGGAGTGGCAGGAACCTCGTTACGAAGAGCCTCCAACCAGGAGCTGTCCTGACGGCGGACGGCAATCAGCGCGGCGGGAACCTCGAGTAACGCCCTGGCCTCCAAGAACTGGGCCACAGTGACTTCGTCAGTTCGACTCAGCAGGCTGAAGTTCGTGCTCAGAAACTCAGAGATGTGCTCTGGCGATGGCCGCGCGACAAAACTCCCTCCCGTCGTGCCCCTACTGGTGCGAATGAGGTTCTGACTTGTCAGCCCGCGCAGGGCTTCTCGCACCGTTGCGCGGCTCGCGTGAAACTGACCTGCCAACGCCGTCTCGCTCGGCAGCCGCTCCCCTGGACTGATCTGGCCATTGACTATCAAAGCGCGAATCTGATCCGCGATCTGCTCGTGAGCTTTTCGAATCGGCCTAACCGACCCTTCCAGACTGGTCGCAAGTCGGGTCTTGTTTACGTCGGTCGTCAAATCAGCGCGCTTCGATTCGTGGTCCACGGCCTCCGGTCTCATATTCAACCTGGATGGTAACGAGCCCCAGGTCCCGAACGGTTGCCGAGATCCTCAGACGGCCTCCGCGCGAGAGCGATTGCGTGACAAAGCCGAGTTCATAAAAACAGGCTACGTGATGCCTCGTGGGAACAGGCTGGCGTTCCGCAATGCAGAACAGCTGTTGGCGCAGGCCGCCCCCGGCGGGCCTATCGCCGGGGCGAGGACGCTCAGATCGCCGGCGTCCGCCGCGGGGATGTGAAGGCCCGCTGGTGATAGACGAGCGGGTGGGTCGAGTTGACAGCGCAGTCGACCACGTGCCCGACGACGATCTCGTGGTCGCCGCCCGGCAGAAGATCTTCCAGTCCACAGAGGAACCACGAAGATGCGCCTTCTATCCTCGGCGCCCCATCCTGATCGTGCCACGGCACGCCGCTGAACTTGTCGGGATCCTTGCTCGCGCAGCGCCTCGCGATCTCGTCCTGTCCCTCTGAGAGGACGCTGATCCCGAACCGCTGGGCGGCGCGTAGCCTCGGTAACAGGTTTGACCTCCGGTCGAGAGCCAGAAGCACCAGGGGTGGGGAGGCCGAGAGCGAGCAGAAGGCGCTCACCGTCGTACCGTGCGCTCCGTTGTCGTCCACGATTGTGACCACGCTGACCGGCGCCGGAACATGGCTCAATGCATTCCGCAGTTGCTCCGCTGCGTACACAGCCTCAACCGAATTTTCGGTCGGCATGCCTTATCACACGACTTCCACAAAGACCGGGCTGCGAACCCCCACCGCACTGGCGATCTCACTCGCCAGCAAGCGGTCATCGCGGGCGAACTGGGACGCGGCCGCGCCGCCAGGCTCGGTCGGAATCGTCACGTTCGCGAAGCTACGATCTGGATTGGAGATGTAGATCAGTACGCCCCGGTCGGCGGCCGAGAGGCGTTCGAGCGCTCGCCGCATCCGCCGAGCACAGTCGCAGTCCGGCGCTCCAAAGACATGGCTGGCTAGGCACTCAACGTGGACGGTCACGCTCGTCGGTCCCGGACTTCCGAGGTCGCCACGCACGAGAGCGACGTGACGGACACCTTTCGGCGGCGCCTGGAAACAAACCGCGTCGAACTGGCCGAACGCCGTTCGCATCTTCAATTTGCCGACTGTTCGCAGTCGTCTCTCCAGCGACCATTTATACGCCACCAAGCTGTCTGCGCGAACCACCTTGATGTCGTGCCGGTCGCTGTAGGCAATCAGCTCACTCGCGCCAAGGGGGTCTCCCCGTCCACCAAGTATCTCGGTCATTGCGGCCACCGGCTGCAGGCCCGCGAGTCTCACAAGCTCCGTTCCAAGCTCGGCTCGACCTGGGTTGTCGAGCAGTCCCTCCGGTCTCGCCCTGAGCGGAACGATGTGGCCAGGGGACAGAAGGTCCTTCGGCTTGCTCTCGGGGTCGGCGACTACTGCGATTGTCCGCGCCCGGTCGGCTGCCGAGATACCCGTCGTGACGTTGTCTCGAGCCTCGATCGTCACCATGACGTCGCTACTGGCGCCCGACATTGGCGTGATTCCAAGGCGATTGCAGCGATCGGCCGGTATCGCGACATAGGTAAGGCCTCCTCCGTGCCTCACCATCATGTTGACTGCCTGCGCATCTATCCGCTCGGCGGCAAGCACCAGGTAGGACAGCTCGACACCCTCTAACGGATCGAGCAGGATGACGAAACGGCCCCGGCGAATTTCCGCAAAGGCCTCCGCAAGGTAATGGGGTAGGTTCGACGTGGCGAAAGGTGTGGCTTCGCCAAGTAGCATCTCGCTACTGGTTGGAATGGACTGCGCGCCCTCCCGCTGCCAGTCCGCGCCGAACACCACCGGTTGTGTGGCTAGGGCTTCCACTCGACGTGCGCTTCTATCGAGCCGTCATCCCGGATCCAGTCGTGGGAGGCGGCGTAGGCAAGCATACGCTCGAACTGGTCCTGCCACTCGACGTCGTCAGTGAGTTCGCCGGCTAGTTCACGCAGAGTTGATACGCGGACGCCCGCGCTGTCAATCCGCTTCACGATCACTTTGAACCCGCGGAAGTCGCGCGGCTCCCGCAACTCCAGGACCGGAGGGACGAGCGACAAGTCAATCTCGACATACACCGTCGTGCGCCGGTTCGCCTTAGCGGCAGCTCAGACCCCAGAAGTCGCATGCGCGGGCTCCGCGACAGGCAGATTGCGCAGGTGTGGCATAACGTCTGCGGCAAAGAGCTGCATCGTCTGGCGCGATACCTCCTCCGGAAATGAGCGGAGGCGTATCGTCAGGTTCAAGCGACGGGCGCCGGCCTGCTGCAGGCCCGCGGTGAGTTGATCGAGGACGGTATTCGGCGCGCCGACGATCGCACCACCGAAGACTCCGTTGTAGACCTTAGCCTCCTCCTCGGGAAGTCCGCGGCGGAGCAGGGAGTCCATGCCAATCTTACGAGCTTGCGCTTGGAGCTTCTCGGCCTCTCGATCGGTGGGGGCGATGATGAGCGAGGTAGCAAGCATGTAGTTGGCACCGTCCAGCTCGTGACCACACCTCCGACCGGCTTCGACATAGCGCTCCAGGTTGCCGACAGCGTCAGGAGCCATGAAGCCATAGAGGTTGTGCCCGAGTTCGCCGACCCTTTCAACTGACTGGGGCCTCGTTGCGGGTATCCAGATTCTCGGCCTGATATTGAACGGTTTCGGATAGACCGTCGAGGGCTGGCGGACCTTGTGATACTTGCCGTCGAAGCTGAGTTTCGTCTCGCCGAGCGCTCTCGTGAGCAATTCAAGACCCTCGTCGAAGCGCGGTTCTAGGTCGGCTGCCTCGGGAGAGTACCGAATGCGCTCGCAACTGAAGTTCCCCTTGCCGACCCCCATCTCGGCGCGACCGTTACTGAGCATGTCAAGCATCCCATACTCCTCCGCCAAGCGCCACGGATTGTGGATGCTGAGGAGGTGGACCGAGGTGCCGAGTCGAATCCTCGTCGTCTCACGAGCGATGGCGGCGAGATAGACACTCGGAGAGGGCACCATCGTCCAAGCGTCGAAGTGGTGCTCAGTGTTGACGATCCCGTCGAATCCGAGTCGCTCGGCTTCGATCGCGTCCTCGATATTGCTCTCGAAGAGCTCGTGCGCCCTGACTGGATCGTAGCGATCCGGCTCCCACTCACCCTCGTATTGAATGCAGTCCGCGCGGACGAACTTGACTACCTCCGGCTCCTCATCCCAGCGCGGCGGCAAGCCCACAGAACTGTCGCTTGAATGCCTTGGCGCAGAGCCATTGTCGGAACCTGAAGCTGGCACGAGGACCTCCGATTGCGTTGTCGCTACGACGCCTAGCGCCGCCTCGGATGGAAGGTAGAGGCTTCGCAGGCAGCGAACCATCGGCGTCCAGCCATTCCGAACATCGGCCCGGAGGGGCTCCACGAGGCGCCCGGTCGCTGCGACTCTGAGTTCTACGAGAAACGACACCACGGATTTACTGCGAACGGACTAGCGTCCGGTTCAAGTCCCGCGCGGCGGCGTGAACGGCGCGTGCTGCCTAAGCTAAGTGGATGTCAGGCTGCCGGCTGCTGGCATCGATGCCGACAACGCGGCCCGGGCCGTACCGTTCGCGGCGAGGACCAACGCTGTCAAGACCGGTCGAAAAGTGGACCGGTTGCGCCGGTTGAAAAGTGACCCACCCCTTTCCCCCTTCGTTGCTGGTTTAGCCGGGTAGACGCAGGCCCCGCAGGGGCCGAGCACACCCGGCGTGTGGAGCGGAGGCTGGTTAGGGGGTGGAGCGGGCTGGGCGGGCGTCGAGGTCTTTGCCGCGCAGGCGGTAGCTGTCGCCTTTGAGACTGAGCATTTCGGCGTGGTGGATGAGGCGATCGATCATGGCGGTGGCGGCCATGTCGTCGCCGAAGATCTCCCCCCAGGCTGAGAATGGCTTGGTGCTGGTGACGATCATCGAGGCGCGTTCGTAGCGGTTGGAGACCAGGCTGAACATGAGGTTGGCGGCTTTGGGGTCAAACGGGATGTAGCCGACCTCGTCGACCTATGCGGATATCGGCACAGGTCGACGACGATCAGTGGGATGAACGAGAGACGGCGCAGTTCGGCTTCGAGCTGGCCCTGGCGCTTGGCGTCGCCCAGTCGGGCGACCCATTGAGTCGCGGTCGCGAATTGGACGCGCTGACCGGCTAGGCATGCCCGGATGCCCAGGGCGGTGGCGATGTGCGTCTTGCCGGTGCCGGGCGGTCCGAGCAGGATCACGTTCTCGCGAGCGTGGAGGAAGTCGAGTTGTCCGAGATGCTCGATCACCGCCTTCTTCACGCTGTGTTGGAAGGTGAAGTCGAACTCCTCGAGGGTCTCGCGGGCTGGGAACCGGGCGGTCTTGATCCGGCCCTCCCCGCCATGGCTGTCGCGGGCTGAGACCTCGGTGCCGAGCAGGGCTTCGGCGAACCGTTCATAGCTCCAGGACTCCTCGCGGGCCCGCTCGGCGAGTGCGGGCAGCGCCCGCCCGGCCGCGGGCGCTTTGAGCGCACGGAACAGGTGCGCGAGCTCGGCGTGCTTGGTCATGCCGGGATCAACGCGTCATAGCGGGCTAAGGGCCGGATCTCGACCTCGACCTGGTGACGCTGGCGACGGTGCTCGCGCTGGCGCTCAAGCCGGGTTTGATGCGCGGGGTTGGTGATCGTCAAGCCGCCGGCGAACACCCGTCGATGCCTCGCGGCGAGCTCGCCGGTGTCGAGCACGACCGCGGTGATCTCCGTTTGGGAGACGCGGACCTCAACGCGACGACCGGCGAACGCCGGATCGATCGAATAGTCGTTGCGATCGACCCGCACCAACGGCTGGGCCGGCACCCGGACCACGTAGCGGCGATCGACGTCAGGCATCCGTGCCGGCAACTGCCGCATCCGGCGCTTCTCCTCGACCAGCCGCTCGGCCGGAACCGCGCGGACCGTGCGATGCACCCGGCCGTTGGCCTTCTGCGTCCACGCGTCGAGCCGGTCTTGGAAGTCCAGATGGTTAGCGAACACGCGGCCAGGCTCGAAGTTGGTGCGCATGAACCGATGCGAGCGCTCAAGCGCGCCCTTGGCCTGCGGATCACGCGCCTCGAGGATCACCCAGCCGACCGACAACTGACCACAGAACGCCGCGAACGCCTCAGTCGGGCGCCCACCGGCGGCGATCGCTGACTCGCGATCCCACACCAGCTTCTCCGGCAACGCCCCGAGCAACGCCCCGAGCCGATCGAGGTTCCGCGCCAGGCCCCACAGGATGTCCGGAGCTTCCTTGCTGAAGATCAGCGTGCCGGCAATCGCCCGCGACCAGCACACCTCGCTCGTGACAACCCAGCCCCGCCGCCGCTGACCGACCGCAACGTGCTCAGCGGGCTCCCACAGATCACACTGCACCAACTCGCCCGGGCGATAGATCGTCCGCTGAAACGTCCGCGGCATCAAGAACCGTGGGCGGGCCTCCCGGAAATAATCATCAAATACGGTCTTGCCGCCCGCATAGCCCAACTCCGAAGCGAGCTCACGCAGCCGCTGCGACGGCATCCAAGGGTCCGCGGCGAGCTGCTCACAAATCCAGTCCTTGAACGGATCCAGCTTTGACCCGGCCGCCGGCCGGGAGTACTTCGGCGGCTCCGCCGCCGCCAGCGCCCGCCGGATCGTCTTGCGATGCAACCCCATCCGCCGGCTGATCTCCCTGATCGAGACGCCCTCGACCCGGTGCAGCCGCCTGATCTCCGCCCACTGTTCCACGCCGACCACCCTTCCTCCTCGCCGATCGGCAACGATCCAACGAGGGTCCGGACCCGGCCGGACGATCCCGACCCTACGCCAGGTGGGTCACTTTTGAACCGGCGTAGGTGGGTCACTATTCAACCGGCGCCCACAAACGCGGCCCCGCACGGCAGCCCGTACAACGCTTCCTCGCGGTCCTACTCCAGCCCTACGGCGTGTCTGCGACGGCGTGATCGGCCGAAAATTCCGCCTCGGGCCTTTGCATTCGCAGTTCGTCCCGCTGAATGGGGCATGGGATTGTGGCAGGTCGCTGGCGGCGGGACGTTCCGGCGCGCGTCGCCGAGGAACTTGCCGGTCCCGAGCCGTCGCGGCCGCGGCGGACTGATGGCCGTCCCGAGTCGAGGTGCGGGTCACCGACAGCTGTCTGCGCTACAGCTCACGCCCCCGCTCGCCATCTGTTGGCCAGCGAGCAGTTCTCCCTCGTCGTCGGCGGTACATGGCCGGCATTCCAGTGCTCGACGTGGCGCACGGCGACGGGCTTGGCCTGATGCGGTCCGCGCCGAGTGCCACTACGGGCCGGCGGGAGATGGTACGAGGGACAGCCGGCTGACGCTCGCTTTCATCTGCGGCGGCCCGGCAAGCGCGCGACCGGAATGCCACGCTTGCGATCGTCCCGTCCCTCGGGACCTCCTTTGACGTTCGGACGTACCTGCCTGCGCACGAGTCGGTGGTCTCCCTTTGCGCGGACTGCAGGGAGTTGCGCCTTCAGACCGGACCGAAGACGAGAGGAGTAGGGACGCGCGTTGTGCTCGTGGCGACGAGCAGGTCGATCGTCGCCTTGTCTGCGCAGGCCTGCTTTGGCGATGTCACAGGCATCCTCCGGGCCGTTGTCGCGGCCAGGTCGCGGAGGCGTGAAGCGAAAGTCAATGGGGTCGCTGTCGCCCACATTGGCGGCGCTCGGCTCATTTTGCCTGCTTCCCCTGATCATGCGCGCCATCCTGGGCCGATGGCTATGGAGGGGCGATCTCTTTTTACCGGGGACCATCCGCGATCACGTGGTGCACTTCAGACTCCCGGGGCTGGGGCCCAAATCTGGTGAGCACCCAGCTCGCGCCAGCTTGGCTCCATGCGGCGACGTCCTCTCCGGGATCGATCTCGACGACGAGGTCAAACGGACCTTGGTCGGGCTGGCGGTATTGCGCGATCTCCGCCGCGAGCTCGGCGAGCGCATCCGGTTCAGGGAGCTCGACCGGGAACATCCCGTCCCACGCTGCAGCGCGTGCCAGAGGCCGGCGGTTCGGCCACTCGCCGGCCACCCAGATAGGGATCCTTGGCCGCTGGACCGGCGGTGGTTCAAACTCGCCGGCCCAGAGCTCGGCCAGCCGGCCCAGCCCGTGATCCAGCAACCGCGCTCGCTCGCGCGGTTCGACGACGTCCCCGAATGGCACGAGCTCGTCGGGGTTGCTGCTGCCCAGCCCAACCCCGAGGGTGAGGCGACCCGCGCTGAGGTGATCGAGCGTTACCGTCTCCCGCGCCAGCTTTTGCACCCGCCGGCGCGACAGCGGCGTCACGAGCGGACCGAGGCGCAGCCGTTCGGTCCGGGCGGCGATCGCGCTCAGCGCCACCCACGGATCGGCGACCGCCCGGACGGGGGCATGCCAGACGATGTGGTCCCAGAGGAACAGCCCGTCCCATCCAGACGACTCTGCTTGCGTCGCGAGCTCGATGAGGACCCGTGGGTCGGCGAGTTCGTCAAACGGCGCCAGATACAAGCCGCGCCTGACGCCGTGTCCGCTAACCGAAGGTGTGGGCAAAGGCATGGTCGACCTCGATGATGAACACGATCCTGTCCTCGTCCCGCGGGTAGGGCTGGCCGAGGTATTTGTGCGAGATGCGGTCGATGATCTCCCATCCCGGCTCGTCGCGGACGATGTCAGTGACCTGGCCGCGGATGCTGGCCATGGATGTCGGCTGGTCTCGATCGGTGATCGAGATCGCGACGCGTGGATCCCGGCTCAGGTTGCGCGCCTTCTGGGACCGCGGTGATGTGAGGATCGCGAGCTTGTCCTCTTCCAAACCGACCCACACCGGAACGGTGTGCGCGGCGCCGTCGGCTCGGAGCGTGGCGACGTGCCCAATGTTGGCGCCCTCCAACAGGGCATGGACGTCGCTTGAGAGCGTGGTCATCGAGGGCTCCTTCCGATCGTGATTGAGCTGTCGTCCACGTCGTTGTGCGGTGTCCACGTCATGGCGGCGATCCAGGCGACGAGTCCTCACAGATCTCCTGGCGCCCCAATGGCGTGCCGGTGACGAGGTTCATCGGGCGACCTCGTAGTGCAGGTGGGTTACACCCGGCGCCACCACGGCTTCGATCAGGTTGAGCTGCACGTGCTCGGGCAGCGCCTGGAAGAACGGTCTGCCGTCGCCGAGCAGGATCGGCACCTGATGCAGGATCAGCTCGTCGACGAGCCCTGCCGCCAACGCCGCCGTCGTAACCCCGCCGCCCATGAGGCCGACGTCTTTGTCCCCGGCGGCGTCGCGTGCCGCCGCGATCGCGTCCTCGATCCCGCTGGTGATCAGGGTCTGCTTCTCGCTGATCTCCGGCGCCGGCCGGTGACTTAGAACGAACAGCTGCGCCGCCGGGTGTGGGCCATCGCCTCCCCAATGGCCAGAGTGCTCGTACGTGGTGCGGCCTGACACCGCCGCACCCACCCTCCCAGCGAGCGCGTCGAACACCCTCGCGCTCGGCTCACTCAGCTCGAATCCGTCGAACACGTGACTCGGAGTGTCCCCGTCGGAGTACCAGTCAAACAGCATCGGCGCATCGCCGAGGCCGCGATCCAAACCACCGTCGGCGTCGCTCGGGTCGCGACCGCTGATGTAGCCGTCGACCGAGACGGCGTGGGCGCTGAAAACTTTACTCATGTCCGTGCTCCTCTCTGGAGTTCCTTTAGGAGATGCCGGAACCGTACCAGAGCGAGTTCCTTGAGGGAACCCCGTTTGCTAGCCTTGATGACATGCAGCGCACCAACTTCGGCGAGATGGCGTGTTCGATCGCGCGCACGCTGGATGTCATCGGGGAGCCCTGGTCGCCGCTGATACTGCGTGACGTGTGGGTTGGGTTCACCCGGTTTGAGCAGATCCAGGCTGACCTCGGCATCTCACGCAAGGTCCTGACCGAGCGGCTCAACCACCTCGTCGAGCACGGAGTGCTCGAGCGTCGTCCCTACGACCGCAGACCGCGGTACGAGTACATCCTGACCGACAAGGGCACTGAACTCGTCGACATGCTGATGGTGATGGTGGGCTGGGCCGACAAGTGGCTCGCCGGGGAGGCAGGCCCGCCCGTTCTCTACCGTCACCACGCGTGCGGCGAGATCACCCGCGTCGA
>CAWCZI010000010.1:0-134919 GCA_963799995.1 uncultured Solirubrobacterales bacterium
CTCATCCGTCGCCCGCAGGTAGGCCAGCACCGCCAGCACGCGCCGATGGTCGTCGTCGGTGACCGGCAGCTCGAGCTTGCCGAAAATGCTGGTCACGTGTTTCTCGACGGCGCCCAGGGTGACGACCAGCTGGCGTGCGATCGCGGCGTTGGAGCGACCCTGTGCGATCAGCTCGAGCGTCTCGCGCTCGCGCGGGGTGAGGGTGTCCAGTCGCGCCCCGGCGACCGAGCGGGAGTGATCTCCGAGCAGTGACGCCACCACTTCGCGGTCCAGGGCGGTGCCCCCGGCGGCGACCCGGGTGACCGCGTCAAGGAACGTGCGGATCTCGCCGACGCGCTCTTTGAGCAGGTAGCCGACGCCGCTTTCGCCCGTCGAGAGGAGCTCGCGCGTGTACACGGGCTCGACGTACTGGGAGAGAACCAGCACCCCAAGCTCCGGGTGGCGGCGGCGGGCCTCGATCGCAGCCCGGATCCCCTCGTCGGTGAAACTGGGCGGCAGTCGCACGTCGACGATCGCCAGATCTGGCTTGTGCCCGTCGACGATCCGCAGCAGACCGGCACCGTCCTGCGCCTGGGCGACCACGTCGATTCCATTCTCCTGCAGGAGCGCCACGATCCCCTCGCGCAGGAGCGCCTGGTCCTCTACGATCACCACCCGCACGGCAGCACCGCCTCGATCGTCGTGCCCGCGGCGGCGGAGCTCGAGACATGCAGCTCACCGTCGAGCGCTTCGGCACGCTGGCGAAGGCCGGTGAGCCCGTTGCCGCCGGCGTCGGCTCCGCCGGGGCCGTCGTCGACCACATCGACGATCAGCGATCCGTCGCGCTCGCTCAGCACGATCCTGGCTTCCGATTCGGGGGCGTGCTTGGCGGCGTTGGTGAGCGCCTCGGCGACGACGAAGTAGGCCGCGGTCTCCACCACCGGGGGCGGACGGCGGGGCACCTCGGCTTCGAGCTGCACGTGCAGCGGCGAGCGGTCCGCCAGCGACGCCACGGCCGCCACAAGGCCTCGGTCGGCCAGAACCGGTGGGGCGATCCCCCGGGCCAAGTCGCGCAGCTCGGCAATCGCTGCCCCCGCCTCGTGGCGGGCCTGCCGGACCAGCTCCGCGATTTCGGGGCTGTCGCTGAGGCGCTCTTCCGCGCGCCCCAGCTGCAGGCTGAGCGCCACGAGCCGGGCCTGCGCGCCGTCGTGCAGGTCACGCTCGATGCGCCGCAGCTCCGCGGCCTGGACATCGAGGGCGCCGCTGCGCGTTCGCGTCAGCTGATCGACGCGGACCTCGAGCTCCTCGCTCTCCGGTGCCACGAGGGCGCGGTGGAGAATCAGCGCCCCGGCGAGCCCCAGCATCGGATACACGGGCCAGAAGTATCCCCCGCCGGCCATTGCCCAGATTGCCATCAGGCCGGCACCCAGCAGCGCCGACAGAATTGCCTGCAGCTCCAGGCGCCGGCGCACTCCCGGCGGCCGGCGCCGGGCCCACCGCGCGGTGGCGATGAGCCCGACGAAAATCGCCAACCCGAGCCAGACCCACATCGGCCAGAAGTAGCCGGCTCCGGTGACGGCCCAGACGATCGTCGGGGCCGCGCCGCACAGGACCGGAAGCCAGAGCTCCCAGTTCGGCTCAGTCGCCGGCTGATCCAGGCGCGGCAGCATGGGTTTCATGATCCCAGGAGGGGGACGGGACGGCCGAGCGGGTGGGGTGCGCGGTCGGGCGCGGCGGGCGCCGGGCCGGGCGCGCCTGCCGGCGCGGGCGCGGCCTGCCCCGGCCGACCAGGGTCAGGGCAGCCGGGAGGGCGATGCCGCGGACGATCGTCGCGTCGAGCGCGATCGCTGCTGCCAGCCCGATGCCGAGCTGCTTGAACTCGAGCAGGCCGATGCTCGCAAACATGGCGAACACCCCGACCATCACGGCCGCCGCGCTCGTGATGGTGCCGCCGGTCGCAGCCACCGCCTCGGCCGCGGCTTCGCGGGCGCCGGCGCCGCGCAGGCGGGCGCCGCGCACGTGCTCGAGCACGAGCACCGTGTAGTCCATCGAGAGCCCGAACAGGATCACGAACGCGAACAGCGGGAGCCAGTTGACGATCGCCCCGTCGGAGCCGAACCCGAGCAGCGACTGCGCCCAGTGGTGCTGGAACACCGCGACCAGCACGCCGAAGGCGGCGCCGACCGAAAGCAGGTTCAGCGCGATCACGGCCGCCGCCACGAGCGGGGAGCCGAAGCTGGCCACCAGCAGCACGAATGCCAGGGCGAGCACGAACGCGATTACCCGCGGGGTCACGCTGGCCAGCCGAGCCGTGAAGTCGGCGTCCTCGGCGGCGGCACCGGTGAGGAGCGCGCGCGCCCCTCCAATCAGCCTGCCGGTCAGCGGCTTCAGGTTCTGGCGCAGCTGGGCGACGGTGTCCTGAGCGGCGGGCAGGCCTCGCTGAGGCATGGGGACGGAGACCAGAGCCGTGCGTCCGTCGCGGTCGAGGGTGATCGATGCCGCGCCGCCGCCACCGGTGATCGCCCGGGCCCGGCGGCCGAGGACGAGCAGCGCCGCCCGGGCCTGGGCGCCGCGCAGGGAATGTCCCTCGATTACCAGGTCAGCGGTCTGCGGCGAGCCGGGGAAGGCGCGCTCGATGGCGTGCTCGGCAACCAGCAGTGGCGTGCCGGGCGGGAAGTCGGACTCGCCCGGGTTGGAGGTTCGCATCGACAGCACTGGGGCGGCCAGGGCCGCCAGCGCGCACACCGACAGCAGCAGCGCAGTTTTCGGACGGCGGGTGACCGCGGTGCCGGTGCGCCCCCAGAAGCTGCGACGCACCCGAGCAGGGCCCGGCGCTGCGCTCCCCGCCCCGCGGCGCGACGCACGCCGCCACGGCAGGCGGCCGCGGTCGACCCGGTCCCCGAGCAGGGCGAGCACCGCCGGCAGTGCCGTCACCGATCCGAGCACCGCGATCGCCACCACGACGATCGCGCCCAGGGCCATCGAGGTGAAGAATCCGACGCCGGTGAACAGCAGTCCGGCGAGGCCGATCGCCACCGTCGCGCCGGCCACGACGATGGCACGCCCAACGGTGGCCGCGGTGGCCTCGAGGGCCGCGTTCGCGGAGGCCCCGTTCCGGCGCTCGGCGCGCTCGCGCCGGATGTAGAACAGCGAGTAGTCGACGCCGACAGCGAGCCCGATCAGGACCACCACCGGGGCGGTGGCCGGCCCGTTGGGCGCGACCTGGGAGACCACGCCCAGCGCTCCGAGCGCGGCGGCCACCGACGTGAGCCCGAGGAGCAGCGGCACCGTCGCGGCCACCAGGGCACCGAAGGCCAGGACGAGGACGATCAGCGTGATCGGCAGCGACAGCAGCTCGGCGTGGCGCAGGCCGTCGGCGACGATGAGGTTGGCCGCGTGGTCGCCAGACCCCGATCCGGCCTCGACGATCGAAACTCCAGGAGTCGCTGCAGCGACCGTCGTTACTGTCCTCTCGAGGAGGGCCACGTGGTGACCCGCGTCGGCGGCGTCGCCCGTCAGAGCGACCTGCACCAGCGCGGTGCGGCCACGGTCGCGAGCCAGTGCGGGTGTCTGTAGCGGGCCGGTCACGGACCGTACGGTGGACAGCTGTCGGGCGCGTGTCTCGACGGTTGCGGCGGCGCTCATCGTGCGTGCGCTCGAGTCCGAGCGGATCAGCACGTTCTCGACCGCGGGTGCGGTCAGTCCAGCGGCGGCGAGGCGGGCGTCGGCTCGCGCCGACTCGCCGGTGACGGAGCCGGCGTTTGACAGGGTGCGGGTTCCGGCGAGGCCGCCGCCCACTATGCAGGCGGCGATCAGCACCAGCCACAGGAGGATCGTGGTGCGGGGACGGCGGGCGGCGGCGCGGGCCGATGAGCGGACGGCGCGGGCCACGGGGGAGGGAGATGCGGAGGTGGATGACATGCCCGAGAGCCTCCCGGCGCGGGGTCTCGGTGTCGCTGGGGCACCCGGGCGTCTCGGGGGTGCGTGGTCCCCCGGACCACCGGTGGGGCTGGCTCCACCTCGTGCGCTCACGCTGGGCGCACCCGGCCACTGCCGATTGGGATCTCACACTTGGCCGGGACGTGCCGTTCAATCTCACGATGGCCGAACTGCAGTCCGACATCAGCGTGCCGGCGCGCGAAGCCCCGGCTGTCGTCGCGGCCGCGCTGGTCACGGTCACGTTGTGGTCCTCCGCGTTCGTCGGCATCCGCTACGCCGGACGCCATTTCGAACCCGGGCCGCTGGCGCTGGGGCGCCTCATCCTGGGCAGCGGCTCACTCGGAATTCTCGTGCTGGTCCGCCGCCTGCCGCTCCCGCCGCGGCGCGCTCTGGCCGGCATCTCGGTCTGTGGGCTGCTGTGGTTCGCCGCCTACAACGTGGCTCTCAACGCCGCCGAGCGCCGTGTCGACGCCGGAATCGCGGCGCTACTGGTGAACGTCGGCCCGATCTTCATCGCGATCCTCGCCGGTGTCGCGCTCAAGGAGGGCTTCCCGCGGCGGCTGCTCGGCGGCTGTGCGGTCTCGCTGGCCGGTGCGACGATCATCGGCGTCGCCACGTCCCGGCATGGCGCCGGCGTGGGGTGGGGGGTGGCGCTGTGCCTGATCGCCGCCCTGACCTACGCGGGCGGAGTGGTGGCGCAGAAGCCGGCGCTGCGCTACGCCTCGCCGCTCGTGGTCACCTGGCTCGCCTGCAGCGTCGGCGCGATCGCGTTGCTGCCCTACGGGCCGGCCCTCGTGGACGAGGCCGGCCACGCCGGCGGCGCCGCGCTGGGGTGGATGGTGTACCTCGGACTTGCGCCGACGGCGATCGGCTTCGTCACCTGGGCCTATGCGCTCTCGCGCACGACGGCGGGCCGGATGGGGTCGACCACGTACCTGGTGCCGCCGCTCGCCGTCATGCTCGGCTGGGTGACCCTAGGCGAGGTGCCGCCGCTGCTGGTGCTCCCCGGAGGGATCCTGTGCCTAGCAGGGGTGGCGCTGGCCCGCTCCCGGTCGGCACGTGTTCGGCCACCGCCTCGCGGAGCAGTCGATGCCGTTTCGTGACTCGGCATCGTATGGTCTTGGACATGAACCGTGTGGCCATCATCGGCGCCGGACCCTCGGGCTTCTACGCCGCCGACCAGCTGCTCAAGGTGGGCTTCGAGGTCGACCTCTACGACCAGCTGCCGACGCCGTTCGGGCTCGTGCGTGCCGGCGTCGCCCCCGACCACCCGAAGATCAAGTCGGTCACGAGGGTGTACGCCAAGACCGCCGGGCACGAGGCGTTCCGCTTCTTCGGCGGCGTCGAGCTCGGGGGTGACGTCACCCGCGAGGAGCTGCTTGCGCGGTATCACGCGGTGCTCTACGCGGTCGGAACAGCCACCGACCGGCGGCTCGGGATCCCCGGCGAGGACCGCCCCGGGTGCCATGCCGCCACCGAGTTCGTGGCCTGGTACAACGGCCATCCGCAGTTCACCGACCAGACGTTCGACCTCAACGGCGGGCGCGCGGTCGTGGTCGGCAACGGCAACGTGGCGATCGACGTGGCGCGGATGCTGGTCCTCGACCCGTCGGAGCTGGCGCCCACCGACACCGCTGACCACGCGCTGGAGGCGTTCGGCATGGCCGGCGTCACCGAGGTCGTGCTGCTGGGCCGGCGCGGCCCGGCCGAGGCCGCCTTCACCAACCCCGAGCTGCGGGAGCTCGGCGAGCTCGAGCGCGCCGACGTCGTCGTCGATCCGCGCCAGCTCGAGGGCGTGACCGAGCCCGAGGAGCCCACCCGCCGGCGCAATGTCGAGATCCTGCGCGAGTACTCCCGTCGCGAGCCCACGGGCAAGTCGCACCGGCTGGAGCTGCGCTTCCTGCGCTCGCCGGTTGAGATCCTCGGCGATGGTCATGAGGGCCCCGTCACCGGCGTCCGCGTCGCCATCAACCGGCTGGTGGTCGGCGAGGACGGGCGTGTCGGCGCCGAGCCCACCGGCGAGGAGGAGACGATCGAGTGCGGGCTCGTGCTGCGCTCGATCGGCTACCGCGGCGTCCCGCTGTCGGGGATACCGTTCGACGAGGCTCGCGGGCTGATCCGCAACGACGGTGGCCGTGTGTGCGACGACGTCGGCGCGTGCCGAGGCGAGTACGCGGTCGGCTGGATCAAGCGCGGGCCCTCGGGCGTGATCGGCACCAACAAGAAGGACGCCGCCGACACGGTGGCCAAAATCGTCCACGATGCCGAGACCGGCGCGCTGAACGAGCCCGAGGGGGCGCTCGCCGACGCCGATGCGGTGGCCGCCTGGGTGTCCGAGCGCGCGCCCGACCACGTCACCTGGGCCGGCTGGGAGGCGATCGATGCCCACGAGTCGGCGCTGGGCGAGGGCTCCGGACGCCCCCGGGTCAAGCTGGTGCGGGTCGGCGAGCTGATCGAGGCCGCCCGGATGGGGGCCGCGCGCCGCTAGCGCAGCCGGGCCGCGAACTCGGCCACGGCGGCGACCACGGCGTCCGGATGCTCGATGTGGGGACTGTGCCCTCCAGAGAGCACCAAGCGCTTCACCGCTCCCGGCACTCGGGCTTCGATCCGATCCAGCTGCTCGAGCGTGCCGTAGGGGTCCTCGCGGCCCTGGACCACGAGCACAGGGGCGCTGACACGCCCGGCGTCGTCCTCCAGGTTCCAGGCCGCGAATCCGGGGTCGAGCCACATGTCGCACCAGCCGTTGAAGGCGGCGTCGGGGTCGTCATGGTGGCGCAGCATCCGCTCGCGCAAGCGGCCCTCGGCGTACTCGCGGCGGGTCTCACGGATCGCCGCGACACACATCCCCTCCACGAACACGTGAGGCGCGAGCAGGACAAGGCCGCTGACCGGATGATGCCCGGCGTGGATCAGCGCGATCGAGGCGCCGTCGCTGTGGCCGACCAGCAGCGGCTCGCGCGCTCGCGCCTGGATCAGCACCTCCGGCAGGACCCGCAGTGCCTGGTCTTGATGAAAGCCGGTCACGCCCCCGCGCCGGGGGGCGGTCTCAGAGCGCCCGTGGCCCGAGCGTGAGAAGGCGATCACGCGCCGGCCGGTGGCGGCCCGCAACGCCTCCGGCAGGTCCCGCCACAGCCCGACCGAGCCGAGCCCCTCGTGGAGCATGACGATCGGCGCTCGCCCTGGATCGCCGGCCAGCTCGACCGCCTCGATCCTGTGTCGGGCGACGGCGATCGGCAGCGGGCGGGGCCGGGTCGCCTCCCGGCACTGCGCCGCGGTCATCCGCAGGACGGCGATCGGCTCGCCGGCGCGCCCGGTGCTGGTGGATTCCGGTGTCAGGCCGAGGGCGCGCGCCACCGCCAGCGAGGCGGCGTTGGCCGGCTGGATCCTGGCCAGCACGCTGGGAGCGCCCACGCGCGCGAACGCCTCGTCGCGTAGGGCGAGCGCACCTTCGCGAGCCAGCCCCCGTCCCCACTGGGTTGGATCGAGCCACCAGCCGATCTCGTATTCGTCCTCGTCCACCCCGGCGCCGTCTCCGGCGAATCCGAGCGCGACCAGGCCGATCGCGCGCCCGGAGGCGGTCTCGACGGCCGCGCGCCAGCCGAAGCCGTGGCGCCGCCAGTGCTCGAGGTTGGCCTGCGCCAGGGCGCGTGCGCGATCCGCCGGCCAGGGCTCGCCGTCACCGATGTAGCGGGTGACATCGGGCAGCGCCGCGAGGCGCACGAGGATCTCCGAGTGCGACTCGGCCCATGGCTCGAGCCTGAGCCGGGGGGTGCACAGGGTCTCGGCGGTGGGCATCAAGCGACAACATAGCCGCGAGGACGTGCAACCGCTTTATTGCGCTCAGGTTGCTTTGGAGGGTGGCTTCGGGGGCTGCCGTCGCTAGTACGCCATATAGACGTATTTGCGACAGAGGCCGGTCGTAAGCGGCTTGATCGAGGGGTGGATCGCGGCCAGACAGCCCGGTTCGGCGTCCGTCGAGGCGTCTTTGTCGTTGGAAGACCCCGACAGAGAGCGTTCCAAGTCGGCGCTTAAGTAGACGACGGCGTGAAGGCGTACTCGTCGGGGTCGAAGCGGCTGGTGGCCTCGAGGTAGTCGCGCATGTAGCCGGGCCAGTTGGCGACGATCCGGCCGCCCTCGTCGCGGTACCAGGAGTCGCAGCCGGTCCAGGCGGTGCCCTCGAAGCGCGCCTGGAGCTCGCGGTCGCTGCGGGCCTCCACCTCGGGCCGAACGTCAAGTGCGGCGTAGCTGCCGGCCCGGAGGTGCTCGAGCGCCTGGCGGATGTAGGCGGCCTGCGCCTCGAGGTAGAAGATGATCGAGCCACCCGAGGTGTTGGTGTTGGGCCCGTACATGAGGAACATCGACGGGAAGCCGGGGACCGCCATCCCGAGGTGGGCGTGGGCCCCCTCGCGCCAGGCGTCGTCGAGCTCGACGCCGTGCTGGCCGACCACGCGCATCGGAGCCATGAATTCGGTGGCGCGGAACCCGGTGCTCCAGATGATGCAGTCGAGCTCGTGCTCGCGACCGTCGCCGGTGACGACTCCCCGCTCTGTCACCTCCGTGATCCGATCGGTGATCAGCTCGACGTTCCGACGTCCCAGCGCCGGCAGGTAGCGGGAGCTGAACAGGACCCGCTTGCAGCCGAACGTGTAGTCGGGGATGACCTTGGCGCGCAGCTCGGGATCGGGGACCTGTCGGTCCATGAAGGTCCGCGAGCGTTGCGCCATGATCCGGCCCAGGGTGCGGGGGTGGCGGATCGTCAGCGTCAGCGCTTCGCAGTAATTGAACAGATAACGCCGGCGCACCCACTGGATCGGGGGCACGCGCGCGATCGCCCAGCGCAGCCACCCCGGGTAGACCCTGTTCTCCCGCGGCAGCATCCAGTTGGCGGTGCGCTGGAAGACGGTCAGGTGGTCGACGCGCGGCGCGATCTGAGGGACGAACTGCACAGCGCTGGCTCCCGTGCCGACGACGCCGACGCGCTTGCCGTCGAGCTCGTAGTCGTGATCCCAGCGGGCCGAGTGGAAGCTGTGGCCGGCGAAGCGCTCCAGACCGGGCAAGCGCGGAACGGCCGGCCGATTGAGCTGCCCGGTGGCGAGCACGACCGCGTCCGCCTCATGGGTCTCGCCGTCCTCGGTCTGCACCCGCCAGCGGGTGCGGGTCTCGTCGAACCGGCACTCGCTGACCCGACGGCCGGTCTCGATCAGGGGGGTGACGCCGTGATCGTCGGCGACCCGCTCCAGGTAGCGCAGGATCTCCGCCTGGGTCGAGCACAGCCGCGACCAGTCGCGCCGTTGCTCATAGCT
Source organism: uncultured Solirubrobacterales bacterium (assembly GCA_963799995.1). Classification (GTDB taxonomy): domain Bacteria; phylum Actinomycetota; class Thermoleophilia; order Solirubrobacterales; family Solirubrobacteraceae; genus Palsa-465. Next base: position 9,222 of record CAWCZI010000010.1, read on the forward strand.
GAACGAGTACAGGTGGCTCGGGACGTCGCAGGCCGCGCCGGGGTAGCTGTTGTAGAACCACGTGCCCCCGGGCGACTCTGCGCCCTCGAGGATCCGCACGTTCTCGATCCCGTGCCGGCGCAGCTCGATGGCGGCAGCGACGCCGCCGAAGCCGGCACCCACTATGAGCACGTCGAGCGGTCTAAGAGTCGTCACAGGAATTTCCCTAAGCTGTGCCGGGCATCGGGGCGACCGGTTCCACGGGCAGGGACCAATTTTCGAATCCTAGGTTGAGGGGTGCAGCGGATGGGGGCTCACTGGACGCAGGAGGATACGGCGTGACCGGGCCGGCCCACGCCCCCTGGGCGATCCAGCCCCATGGAATGCTGCTGGCGCTGACCGAGCCCGAGCTGATCGTGCGCCAGGCGAGCGAGAGCCTCGAGCGCTTCCTCGGCCTGACCGTCGACCAGGTCCTCGGCCGACCGCTCGACGATCTCCTGTCTGCCAAGTCGCTTCGGGCGGTCCGGGCCGCGCTCGAGAAGCCACCCGGCGATCGGGCTCCGGCGTTTGCCGTCGAGCTCGTGCTGCCGGGCGGCCCGTCCCGGCAACATGCCTCGCTGCACCGCGTCGACGGGGTGATCGTGTTCGAGCTCGAGCCCGAGGTCGAGGGCGACGGTCTGGACCCGGAACGGTTCGTCACCGAGGTCTCCGACGCGATGACGGCGATGCAGGGTGTCCACGGCGTGGCGGCCGTCTCCCAGCGCGCCGCCGAGGAGATCAGACGGCTGACCGGCTATGACCGGGTCATGGCCTACCGCTTGCGCCCCGACGGTCACGGCGAGATCGTGGCCGAGGCGCGGGAGCCGTCGCTGGAGCCTCGCCTGGGCCAGTTGTACCCGGCCGCCGCCATCTCGCCCGAGGCGCGCGCCCAGCATCTGCGCCAGACGATTCACGTGATCGCCGACGTCGACGGCGAGCCCTCGCCGATCCTGCCGGCCGGCAATCCGCTCACCGACGATCCGCTGGACCTGGCGCACGCGACGCTGCGCAGCGCCTCCCCGGGGCATCTGGAGCAGCTGCGCGGCCTGGGCGTCGCCGCCACGATGACGATCTCGCTCACGCGTCGCGGCACGCTGTGGGGGCTGATCTGGTGCCATCACCGGGCACCGCTGTTCGTGGACGCCAGCACCCGCTCGGCCTGCGAATTCCTCGGTGGCCTGCTGTCGTTCCAGCTCGGGTGCGAGGAGGAGGGCGACCTCGTTCGCGAGCGCGCGTCGCTGCGCACCGTCCACACCGAACTGCTGGCGCTCGTGCGGAGTGCCGCCTCGCTCAGCACCGGCCTGCGCGCCGGAACCGACCTGCTGCTCGACCTGTGCCGCGCTGACGGCGTGTCGGTGACGCTCCAGGGCGATCGGATCGTCAGCGGAGAAGTCGCCCCGCTTGACGTCGAGCGGGCGATCGTGGATCGCCGGGCTCCGGGCGACCGGCCGCTGGCGCTCGATCGGCTGCCTGTCGAGGTCCGTGAGGTGGCAGAGCGCACGGACCTGTGCGGTGCGCTGGTGCTGCCGCTGCCCCGGGGCGTCGGCATGCACATCGTCTGGTACCGGCGTGAGTGGCGGCAAGAGCTCACCTCCGAGGGGACCTCGCCGCCACTGTCGTCCACCGCCGGGAGCGAGACGGTGACCGGCCGCTCGCGCCCGTGGCGACCCGCCCAGGTCGAGGCCGCCGCGGAGCTGGGACGGGCCCTGGCCGAGCACATGGTCGCCTCGATGCGCGACCAGCTGGCCCACGTCGCGCTCCACGATTCCCTGACGGGGTTGCCGAATCGCGCCCTGCTGATGGAGAGCCTGCATCAGATCCTCCGCCGCCGCCCGCGGATTGGAGCCGAGTACGCGGGACTGCTGTTCCTCGACCTCGACAACTTCAAGCTGATCAACGACTCGCTGGGCCACCGCGCCGGCGATGTCGTCCTGCAGCAGGCGGCCCGCCGGATCGCGCATACCCTGCGCCAGGGCGACATCGTGGGCCGGCTGGGGGGCGACGAGTTCGTGGTCGTGCTCCAGGGAGTCAACCAGCCAAACGAGCCTGGAGCAGCGGCGGAGCGCATCCAGCAGAGCTTCCACTCGCCGTTCGAGGTCGACGGCAGCGAGGTCGTGGTCACCATCTCGATCGGGATCGCCTGGGCCGAGCTCGAGCACAGCCGCTCCCCGACCGATGTCCTTCGGGAGGCCGACACCGCGATGTATGAGGCCAAGCGCCGGGGACGCGGCCGCTCGGTCGAGTTTCGCGCCGAGCTGGACGCGAGCCGGCGCCGCCGCGGCGAGCTCGAGCACCATCTCCAGGGCGCGCTGGATCGCGGCGAGCTGCTGCTCGAGTACCAGCCGTTGTTCACCGCCGGCGGGCGGGTCGCCGGCCTCGAGGCGCTGCTGCGCTGGCACGGTCCCCAGCTCGGCCGAGTGGGTCCCGCGGAGTTCATCCCGATCGCGGAGGAGCTGGGGCTGACCGAGGAGATCGGGCGCTGGGTTGTCGATGCGGCGTTCGCGCGGCTGGCAGAGCTCCGTCACGGCGGAGCCACGGGCCTATCGATGGCGGTCAACCTCTCCGCCCGCCAGCTGGAGGACGTATCGCTACCCGATCGGGTCGATGATCTCCTGGGACGGCTCGGGATCCCGCCCGGCCGGGCCGGCGTGGAGATCACCGAGGGGGTGCTGCTGTCCGCCGGGGCGCCGGCGGTCCAGACGCTCGAGCGCCTGCGGGCGGTTGGTCTGCAGGTGGCAATCGACGACTTCGGGACCGGGTTCTCGTCGCTGGCCTACCTGCGGCGGCTTCCCGCCGACGTACTCAAGATCGACCCCACGTTCATCGCCGAGCTCGGGCACGAGCGAGCGGATGCGGACATCGTCGGAGCGGTGATCGACCTGGCGCGGCGGCTGGAGATCCGAACCGTCGCCGAGGGGGTGGAGACAGAGGAACAGCTGCGGATCCTGCGCGAGCTGGCCTGCGACCTGCTTCAGGGCTACCTGCTGGCTCGTCCCCTGCCGAGTGAAGGGCTGGGCGAGGCGCTCGCCCGCCACCGCGAGGAACCCCACTGGCAGTGAAATGCCCTGGCGCCGGGCCGGTTGGCGTACTCTGCCCGGCCAGGACTCAGAGCGTCCCGCCGAGGGACCAAAGCGAGGAGCGGAGATGGCTGAGCTGAACGGCAAGGTGGTCCTGATCACAGGGGCGGCGCGCGGGATCGGCGCTGCCACCGCACGCGCGCTGGCGCGCGAGGGCGCGCGCCTGCTGCTGACCGACGTCGATGCTGGGGCGCTCGAGTCGCTGGGATCCGAGCTGGGACCCGAGCGGGCCGTGACGGCGGTGTGCGACGTCCGCGACCTGTCGTCGCTCGAGGATCTCGTCCACGCCGGGGTGGAGCGCTTCGGCGGGATCGACATGGTGCTCGCCAACGCCGGGATCGCCAGCTACGGCTCGGTCCTCGCGGTCGAGCCCGAGATGTTCGCCCGCGTCATCGACGTCAACCTGACCGGCGTGTTCAACACCGTCAGGGCCGCGCTGCCGTCCGTGATCGAGCGCCGGGGCTACATCCTGATCGTCTCCTCGCTGGCAGCGTTCGCCCCGTCGGCCGGGCTGGCCGCCTACAACGCCAGCAAGGCCGGGGTGATGATGTTCGCCGATGCGCTGCGGCTCGAGGTCGCCCACCGGGGGGTGGACGTCGGCTCGGCGCACATGTCGTGGATCGACACCCCGCTGGTCCAGGACGTCAGGGCCGACCTGCCGTCGTTCTCGCGCATGCTGGCGACGCTTCCCAAGCCCATGGCCCGCACGACGTCGGTGGAGGCATGCGCCGCGGCCTTCGTGCGCGGCCTCGCCGGGCGCCGGCGCCGCGTCTACGTCCCGCGCTGGGTGGGGCTGCTGGCGGGGCTGCGCCCGGTACTGAACTCGCGCCTCGGCGACCGGGCCGCGCTCGAGCACGTGCCCGACCTGCTGCCGGCGATGGACGCGGAGGTAAAGCGGCTGGGGCGGAGCACGAGCGCCCGCAACGTCCGCCCGGCCGAACGGGTGGGCACGGGCGCCGACTGAGCGCCACCGAGCCGGACGGTAGGCGGACGACGGAGCGCCGCGCGAGCTGACCGGCACGTGCGTGCCTTTGAGACGTTGCACATTCCGTGTCTCTAAGCTCAGCGCTGAGCCGCACCGCGTCAAGCAGGCGACAATGTGCGTCCTCAACGTGGCCCCGCCGGCAAGGAGAAGCACATGGACCTGACCTTCAGCGAGCGCGAGCTCGCCTTCCGGGACGAGTTGCGCGCCTGGTTTGACGCCTTCGACCCCGGTCCCGAACCCGAACGCGACGAGGATGCCCACTACACCTGGCGGCGCGACTTTCAGCGCGAGCTGGCCGGCGGCGGCTGGGCGGCCGTGCACTGGCCGGCGGAGTACGGCGGCCGCGGCGCCACACTGACCGAGTCGGCGATCTTCTTCGAGGAGCTGGGGCGCTCGGGCGCGCCGCTGCCGGCCAACGTGCTCGGGCTGCTGCTGGCCGGCCCCACGATCATGACCTGGGGAACGCGGGAGCAGAAGGAGCGCTACCTGACCCCGATCCTGACCGCCGAGGAGATCTGGTGCCAGGGCTTCTCCGAGCCCGACGCCGGCTCTGACCTGGCCAGTCTCAAGACACGCGCCGTCCGTGACGGAGACGGCTGGGTGGTGTCCGGGCAGAAGGTGTGGACCAGTGGAGCCCAGTACTCGAAGTGGTGCATGCTGGTGGCCCGGACAGACCAGGACGTCCCCAAGCACAAGGGGCTCACCTATTTCCTGATGGACATGGAGCAGGAGGAGGTGCAGGTGCGCCCGCTGCGCCAGATCACGGGCGAGAACGAGTTCAACGAGCTGTTCATCGACGGCGCCCGCATCCCCGATGAGAACGTCCTCGGGGGCGTCGGCAACGGCTGGAAGGTGGCGCTCACCACGCTGATGAACGAGCGGGCAGGACTGGCCTTCTTTTTGCAGGTCCGCCTGCGTCAACTGCTGGACCGGCTGATCGAAGAGGCGGCCGCTCGCGGCCTGCTCGACGACCCGGTCGTCGCTGACCGGCTCGGGGAGCTGCACCTCAAGGCAGAGGTGCTGCGGCTCACCGCCTATCGCGGCCTGACGACGATCGAGAAGTACGGCCAGCCCGGACCCGAGGGATCGCTGACCAAATGGATGTGGTCTGAGACCAACCAGCAGCTGACGCAGTTCGCGGCCGACCTGCTGGGCCCGAGCGCCCTGCAGGCCGGGGGGCGCTGGTCCTACGAGGTGCTCCGGGCGCGGGGCAACTCGATCGAGGGGGGCACCACCGAGGTGCTCAAGAACATCGTCGCCGAGCGCGTGCTCGGCCTGCCGCGGGCCCGCTAGGTCCCGGAGGAGAGTCACATGGATTTCGACCTGACCGAGGACCAGCGGGAGATCAAGCGAGTGGCGCACGAGCTGCTGGGAGCGCGCTCGCCGTTCGCGAAGGTGCGCGAGGCCGCCGAAGCAGCCGCTTACGACGAGCGCCTGTGGGCCGAGATCGTGGAGCTCGGCTGGCCGGGGATCGCCGTCTCTGAGGGGCACGGCGGGCAGGGGCTGGGGGCGGTGGAGCTGGCGGTGCTGCTCGAGGAGCTCGGCTACGCCTGCGCGGCGACGCCGTTCTACTCGACCGCCGTGGCCGCGGCCGTGATCGACACCTGCGGCACCGACGAGCAGCGGGCGCGGTGGCTGCCGGGGCTGGTGGCCGGAGAGCTGCGGGCAGGACTGGGCACGCCCGAGCTGGCCGCCGACGCCACCGGCGCCGACGTCGTGGTGCTGATCGACGGCGACCAGCCGCGCCTGGTCGAGACGCCTCGGACCGAGCCGCTGGTCACGATCGACCCGACGCGCCGGTTCGCCACGGTCTTCGGCGACGGCGAGCCTCTGCGCGCTGACGCCGCCGCCCGCGTGCACGCCGCTCTGTCGGCCGAGGTGGTGGGCGTGTGCCAGCGAGCGCTGGAGATGACGCTCGAGTACGTCAAGGACCGCAAGCAGTTCGGCGTGCCGGTTGGCTCCTTTCAGGCGGTCTCTCACCGCTGCGCCCAGATGCTGCTGCACACCGAGAGTGCGAGGTCGACCGCGTACTTCGCCGCCTGGGCGGCCGAGGCCGACCCTGAGCGCCTGGGCGAAGCGGCGGCGCTCGGGGCGGCCGCGGCATGCACGGGAGGCCGTGAGGTCACGGGCTCGGCGATTCAGGCCCACGGCGGGATCGGCTTCACGTGGGAGGCGGACGTCCACTGGCTCTACAAGCGGGCCCTCCTGGACGCGGCACTGCTCGGCGGCGCTTCGCGGCACCACGCGGCGCTCGCGCGAGCGGCGTCGGCCCGCGTGGCCGTGGCCAGCTCCTGACGCGCCGCTTGCAGCGACAGGGATGGGCCGCGGGACGGCGAACAGCCCCTCCAGTTGGCAAGCGCGGCGGCAAGGAGTCAGGCATGAGCTACTTCCAGAGGTCCTCGGACACGCTCGACACGCAGTACGACGAATACGACGAGGAGCGGACCCACGACGACGAAGCGGGCCAGCCCGGCCGCGGTGGACTGGCCGGTTTCGGTGGCCGCATCGCCCGGGCGTTCGGGAATCTCGACCGCGGGCGGGTCGAGCACGGCGAGCTGGAGGCCGGGCCGCCCGTGTTAGGAGCCGACGACGACCGAACCCAGCAGTTCGACGTGGCCGGCGCCGGCTTCGCCGACGGCGGCTCGCGCTTCCCGGTGGCGGCGCTGGGGTACAACCGCGCCGCGGTGGACCATTACGTCGGCGAGCTCGAGCGTGAGCTCGACGAGCTGCGCGCCGAGCGGCCACCCGCCCCGGTCTCGATCACCGAGGAGATCGAACGCCTCGGCGAGCAGACCGCGTCGATCCTCGTCGTCGCTCACGACCAGGCGCACGAGACGGCGCGCCTGGCTCAGGAGCAGGCCGACCGCTGCATTGCCGACGCAGCCTCCAACGCGGTGGCCATCACCGAGCAGGCCAAGCAGCAGCTGCGCGAGCTCGACAACGAGACCGACACGGTGTGGCACGAGCGCCGGCGCCTGATCGACGACGTCCGCACCACCGCCACCGCGTTGTTCGCGCTCGCCGAGGACGCGATCGATCGCTTCCCCGAGGACGCCGCCGACCGGGTTGCCGAAGAGAACAGGCCGCCCGTGGTCGAGAGTGGCGAAGTCCCGGACGAGGACTGAGTCCGGCAAAACACGCGGGGAGCGGGCAAGCGCCGGGCCCGGAGCCTAGGGCAGGCGGTGGCGGCGGTACATCTCCGCCACCCACCGGCCGCCGGGCCGGTCGGCGATCGACGCCAGAAACTCCCGCGCCTCGGAGGGGATCTCGGTGACCGACGGATACGGGAACTCCGGCGGCTGGATCGCCGGATAGCACAGCGACGCCGCGGTCAGGTCCGCGACCGTGAACCGATCGCCGACCAGGTAGCCGCTCGGCTGCAGCTCGCTCTCCAGCCGGTCCATCGCCGCGACGCAGCGCTCGCGGCTGTCCGCCGCGGCCTGGGCTGTCACTGTCATCACCCGGCGCATCACGACGCGCAAGGCCGGGAAGCTCGCCCGCAGCAGGAGCCGGGAGGCCGGCGGCTGGCCGTGGGCGAACAGCGGCACCACCAGGCCGGGATGGTCGAGCAGGACGTGGTAGACCGCGCGGCGGACGTGGGGCCCGAGCTCCTCGTCGAAGAAGTCCTCGAGTTCCAGCGCACGGCGCCGCTGCACAGGGTCGGCCGGGTACAGGGAGGGGTCGGGCCAGCGCTCCTCGAGCGCCGCGATGATCCGCGTGGAGTCCCCGATCGAGCGCCCGTCGAGCGTCAGCACCGGGGTCGTGTCCACCGAGCCGGTCAGCCGCCGCGTCACCACGGCGTGCACGCCGGGCAGCAGCGAGCGCCGCCGGTGTGCGATCCGCTTGTGGTCAAGCGCCCACCGAACCTTCTCGTTGTAGTGCGACAGCTCCAGCTGCCACAGCACGGGGAGGGACCCGTTGCCGGTCACACGTGCGGTTATACCGCCCGCGGAACGGGGCGGCTCTAAAGATCCTCGGTGCGATGCCGATACTGGATTGGTGGGCGAGCCCCTGGAACCGGCAGGTGCGCTTGGCCGCTGCGAGCAAGTGCTCGCCGACACTCAGGCACTGGCCCACGTCGGCTCGTGGGAGTGGGACCTCTCGGCTCCCCGCGCTGTGTGGAGCGACGAGCTGTGCCGCATCTTCGGTCTGGCCCCGGGGTTCCCGCCGTCCTGGGACCAGTTCCGGGCGCTCGTGCACCCAGAGGATCGCGACGTCGTGAACACGCAGGTGGCCAATGTCGAGGACGGGACCCAGGCGACCAGCTCCTACCGAATCGTCCGGCCCGACGGCGAGACCCGTCACGTCCATGGCCGCAGCCACGGCCGGACCGACAAATGGGGCGACGTGACCCACCTGTTCGGCACGATCCAGGACGTGACCGAGGCTCGGGTGGCCGCTCTCGCCCGGCGCGAGGCCCACGAGCTGTTCGAGACGGCGTTCACCAACGCGCCGATCGGCATGGCGCTGGTCGGCCTGGACGGTCGCTGGATCCGGGTCAACGACGCCGTCTGCCGGATGCTGGGATGGAGCGCCGAAGAGCTGGCGACGAGGACCTTCCAGGACATCACCCACCCCGATGACCTCGACGCCGACCTGGCGCAGGTGGGGCTGCTGCTGGCCGGCGAGATCGACGGGTATGGGATGGAGAAGCGCTACCTCACGCGCACCGGCGGCGAGATCTGGGCGCGCCTGTCGGTGTCGCTGGTCCGCGACGTGTCCGGGCATCCGCGCCATTTCGTCAGTCAGCTCGAGGACATCACCCAGCGCCGCGAGGACGAGCGCCGGCTGCGGGCGGCCGAGGCAGAGGCCCGTGCCCAGCGCGACCACGCCACGGCGATCATCGGCGCTATGCACGAGGGCTACGCGCTGACCATCGACGGCGAGATCACTGCGGTCAACGAGGCGCTGTGCGCGCTCACCGGGTTCGCAGAGCACGAGCTGGTCGGCGCGCGTGCTCCGTTTCCATTCTGGCCGCCGGAGCACAGCCGGGACAACAGTGCGCTGCGCCGCCAGATCCTGGGCAGCCGGGCCGGCACATTCACCGTCGCGCTGATGCGCAAGGGGGGCGATCGCTTCGAGGCCGAGGTCACGGCGCAGCCGGCCTTCGATCACGCCGGTCAGGCGCTCGGCTTCGTCAACACGATCCGCGACGTCAGCGTCCAGCGCCGCCAGCAGCGCGAGCTCGAGACGATGGCGCGCACCGACAGCCTGACCGGTCTGGCCAACCGCCACGTGCTCCACGAATCACTCGACCGTTGCGCCGCGCTGGCGAGCCGTCGCGCCGGGTCGATGGCGCTGATCCTCCTGGACCTCGACCGGTTCAAGCAGATCAACGACCAGTACGGGCACCCGGCCGGGGACGCCGTCCTGGTGGAGGTGGCCCGCCGGCTCGAGGCGACGGTGCGCAGCGGTGAGGTGCTCGCACGTGTCGGCGGCGAGGAGTTTGCCTGGCTGCTGCCCGAGGCCGACGCCGAGCGTGCCTTCGTCGTCGCCGAGCGCGCGCGAGAGGCGATCGCATCGCGGCCGTTCGCCGGGGCGGGCCCGCTGACGATCTCGGCCGGTGTTGGCGTGATCACTGTGCCCGCCGACGGCACGGCGCTGTACAGCCTGGCCGATCGAGCCCTGTACGAGGCCAAGCAGAGCGGGCGCAACTGCACCTGCTGTCAGACGCTTGGGGCCGAGCTGGTGGCGCCGACGGCGCTCGCCTGAGCGGCGGCCGCGCTCACCCGCCGCGGCGGTCACCCGCCGCCGGCCAGGGTCCGGAGCGTCGCGAGCCCGGCGTGCACGTCGCTGAAGCTCGTGGTGAGGGGCGACAGGCCGATGCGGATGACGTCGGGCGCCCGGAAGTCGACGATCACGTCGCTCTCGATCAGCCGGCGCGAGAGCCGGCGCGCCTGGGGATGCACGAGTGCGACGTGGGCTCCGCGGCGCGCGCCGTCGCGCGGCGAGCCGAGTGAGAACCCCAGCGGGGCCAGCCAGCGGTCCAGCAGCGAGATCGCGTAGTCGGTCAGCGCGGTCGCCTTGGCCCGGAGGGCGTCGATGCCCGCCTCGATCGCGAGCTCGGCGCCGACCTGCACCGCGGTCAGCGCCAGGACCGGCGGAGTGCCGGACAGCATCCCGGCGATTCCGGGCGCCGGCTCATAGCCCTGGGCCATCTCGAACGGCTCGTCGCGGCCGAGCCAGCCCCAGATCGGCTGGCGCAGACACGCCTGGTGCTCCGCGCGCACGTACAGGAACGCCGGCGCCCCCGGGCCGCCGTTGAGGTACTTGTAGGTGCAGCCGACCGCCAGGTCGGCGCCGGCGTCGTCGAGGGCGACCGGGAGAGCGCCGGCACTGTGACACAGGTCCCACAGGACGAGGGCGCCGGCGTCGTGGGCCACCGAGCTGATGGCGGGCATGTCGAGCACGAACGCGGAGCGGTAGTCGACGTGCGAGAGGGCTACCAGTGCGGTGTCGGGCCCGGTCAGCGCCGCGACGTCGTCCGGGCTCGGTCCCGCCGCCGGGTTGGTTTCGATCCAGCGGATCGTCAGCTCATGCGTCCGGGCCAGGCTCTCGAGCACATACCGGTCGGTGGGGAAGTTGTCGCGGTCGGTGATCAGCTCGCGCCGTCCGGGGCGGGCGGCCAGCGCCGCGGCGGCCAGCTTGTAGAGGCACACGGTGGTCGAATCGGCGACGGCGGTCTGCCCCGCTGCCGCGCCGAGCAGCGGACCGCCGATCAGGTCGCCGAGGCGTAACGGCAGCTCGAGCCAACCCTCGCTCCAGCCGCGGATCAGCCGTTCGCCCCAGCCGCGCTCGATGATGTCGGCCACTCGCCGGGGAGTCTCGAGCGGCAGCCGGCCCAGAGAGTTGCCGTCGAGGTAGATCGGGTCTCCGGGCGCGGTCGCGAAGCGGGCCCGGAAGTGGCGCAGCGGATCGGCGCGGTCCAGCTCGGCGGGGTCGACCTCGGCCGCGGGCTCGCCAGGGTCGATGTCAGCCGCGGCCTCGTCGCTGGCCTTGGCCTGGTCCATCCGCCGGTCAGCCGCCCAGGCGGGCGAGCTCGGCCATCTGCTGGAACGCGAGGAGCGAGTTGGGCGGCTCCTGGTTGCCCTCGAGCTCGCGGAAGATGGTGGCGATGTTGACGGCCAGCCGCTCGCCCTCGCCCCACTGCGCCCAGCGGTCGAGTGCAATCGAGCGCGCCGCCTGCACCGGTGTCATCCCCTGGACGTGGCGATCGCGCGCCTGCTCGTAGAGGTATTCGAAATACGCCTTGACCTCGCCCACCGCATGCTTGTCGGCCAGTGGGCCGTGACCGGGGACGATCACCTCCACGTCCATCCCGAGGATCCGCTCGCAGGCATCTATCCAGTTCGAGGCCGGCCCCGCCCACGCGATCGGATGTGCTCCGTGGAACAGGATGTCACCAGAGAAGAGGATCCGCTCAGACGGCAGGAAGGCCAGAGTGTCGCCACGGGTGTGGGCCGGCCCGACCTCGATCAGGCGCACCTCGCGAGCTCCGACGCGGAGCGTCAGCTCGGAGCTGAACGTCTGACCGGGCAGCGTCAGCTCGAGCCCGCCGAACTCGAACGAGCCGAAACAGCGCATGAAGAACTCGCCGACCTCGCCCATGTTGGGCGCCTGCTCGAGCAGCATCGCGAACGCGCTCGGCGGAAGCTCCTGCATCTCGGCGGCGGTGCGCTCGGAGGCGACGATCCGGGCATCCCCGACGAGCTCGTTGCCGTAGCAGTGGTCCCCGTTGGCGTGGGTGTTGACGAGCGTGTCGATCCGGTCCGCGGCCGGAGTGGCGCGGCGCATCGCCGCCAGCATCCGCTCGGTCAGCGGGCGGTCGAACAGCGTGTCGATCAGCAGCGAGTGCTCGCCGTCGCAGACCAGCCCGGCGTTGCTCAGCCCCCAGCCGCCGTCGGGCTGCAGGTAGGCGTAGAGCGAGTCTCCGAGCTCGTGCAGACCCTCGCTGTAGGGCGCGCTCGCCATCGTCGCGTAGATCCTATTGGTCGTCTAGGGCATGCCACCAGGGGGCGCCACTAGGGCGTGCCCGAGGGCTCCGCGCGCCAGTCGACCGGCGCGGGGAAGCCGCCCGGGGTGGCGCCGGGCGCGGCGAAGCGCGCGGCGATCCGGTCGATCGTCACCAGCGTGACCGGCCCGCGGGCGCGGATCGCCGCCCACTGGTCAGCCGCGGGCGAGCTCACGAGCAGCCAGTCGCCGCGGGGTGAGAAGCGCAGGCCGACCAGACGCTCGGGCAGGCTCAGCAGCAGCCTGGCGCCGGCGCGCAGGCCGGCCGGGGTCGCCGTGGTTGTCTCAACGCTGTCGGCCCGGGGACGGGCGCGGACAAGCACCAGGGCCAGACGGTGCGACGCGCCCGGGGCGAATGCCGCCTGCGCGATCCGCGACCCGCCGGGGGGCGCCCAGCGTGCCTGCAGGCGGCCACCGGGGCTGTACAGCGACAGCGACCGGGGCGCCGCGGCGACCAGGACGCGCCCGTCGGGCGACCACAGCAGCTGATGCGGCGCCTGCGCCGGCCGGCGGCGCCAGATCACCGCGCCGCTGTCGGCATCGCGCAACTCGATCGCACCATCGTCGCGCACCAGCGCCAACCGGTGGATGGCGACGCCCACCGGCTCCCATGCGGGCGCGATCGGGGCCACGAAGTCGACCAGGTCGTGGTCGCCGCTGCCGTCCCCGGCGACCAGCCGCAGCGAGTCGCCTGCCAGGTACGCGACGCGGAAGCCGTCGGCCGACCAGCGGGCGTCGGTCACTGTCGCCGGCGCGGTCAGCGACCACTGCAGCCGGCCACCCGGCGTGAACGTGGTCAGTGCCGCGCCGCGCCAGGCCAGCACGTAGCGCTCGTGCGGCGAGAGCTCGGCGCCGGCGTAGCGGCCGAGCAGGCGGCGGCTGCCGTCCGGCGCGACCAGCCAGCTGGTGGCGCCGGCCTGGACCAGCAGCCGTCCCGCGCCCGGGAGCCCGGCGAGCGTCGTGCGGTGGACCGAGGGGACGCTGGAGAGCCCAATGGCCTGCCTCAGCCAACGGGCCAGCGCCTCCCGCGGGCGGGTCGCCGTGGCCAGGACGAGCGCGGCCAGCACCAGCGCGCAGGCTCCCAGCACGCCGGCGAAGCGGGGCACGCGCCGCCGCCCACGCCCGCGGACCGCCGACGCCGATGTGTCCGCGTGGGCGGCACGCACCACCGGCCAGGCCCGTTCCAGGCCGGGGCTCTGCCCGGGAAGCCGCGTGCGGCGCAGCCGTGCGCGGAGCTCGGACTCGTTCATGACCGATCCTCCGGGGCAAGGCAGGTGCCGAGCTGGTCAAGGCCGCGCCTCAGCCGCGAGTTGACGGTTCCCCGCGGGATCCCGAGCGCCTTCGAGATCTCGCCGGGCGACAGGTCGCCGACGTAGCGCAGGACCACCACGGCGCGGTGATCGGGAGTGAGATGTGCCAGTGCGGCCAGCAGTTCGTCGAGCTCGTCCGGCTCGGGTCGGGACTCGGCTGCGGGACGCCCTGCCCACGAGCCGGTCGCCGGCTCGGGGAGCTCGGCGGTCGGGGTCTCGCGCCGGGCGCTGCGCATCCGCGTCCAGTCGATCGCGCGGTTGGCCACGATCCGGCTCAGCCACGGACCAAAACGGCGGCGGACGTCGAAGCGGTCGAGATGGCGCAGCGCGGCCAGGAAGCCCTCCTGGGCGATGTCCTCGGCGGCGCCGTGGTCGTGGACGATCAGCAGCGCTGTCCGGTAGGCGCGTGGCCAGTGACGGCGGAACAGCACCTCGAGATCGGCGTCGGACCCGGCGCGCACGCCGCGGATGAGGGCCGCTTCGCTGCGCGGCGCCCCGGCGCGGAGGGTCTCCGCGGAGGCTCGCAGGCCCAGCCGCTCAGGGCCCACGGGCAAAGCCAGCTCAAACCGGTCGGGCACGATCGTCACCCATCGTCCTCTGTACGGACCCCGGAGCGCAAGTGGTCCCCCGGTGGCACTGCTGCCGGGAGAGTCAGGCGCGCTCGGCGGAAACCGGGTGCGACTGCTCGCGCGGAGCGGGGCAGCCGACCTCGTGCACCCGCTCGTGGACGAACTCGAGTTTCTCGATCACCGGCTGGGCCAGGGTGAACGGGTACAGGTCATCACGGCCCATGCTGCGGTTGACGGCGTTGAGTGCATAGGTCAGGGGAAGCCAGTTGTCGAGTACCTCTCCGAACCCGCGCTCGCCCGCCTCGGGCTGAGGCGTGGCCTTCAGCGAACGGTCGAAGGTGACCGCGACGGGCCCGGCGACGCTGAGGCCGTACTCGGCAGCGGTCTCGAGCGTGTCGCGGATGTGCAGGTAGTGGGCCATCGTCTCGGCCCAGTCCTCCCACGGATGCATGGTGGCGTAGGCGCTGACGTGGCGCTCGGTCCAGTCGGCGGGCGGCCCCTCGGCGTAGTGGCGGTCGATCGCCTCCTGGTAGTCCGCACGCTCGTCGCCGAACAGCTCGCGGCAGCGGGCCCAGGCGTCATCACCGAGGACCAGCAGCGGTTGCAGGTAATGGCTCAGCTCGTGGCGCAGGTGCCCCAGCATCGTCCGGTAGGGCTCGTCGAGCTCGGCGCGCCGGGCCTCGCGGCGGGCGTCGTCTGACTCGGCCAGGTCGATCGTGATCACCCCGTCGGCGTGGCCGGTGGCGACCGGCTGGCCCCAGCTGGAGAGCAGGTCGAAGGACAGCTCTGCGGGCGTGAGCCCCGGGAGCCCGAGCTCGAGCAGCTGCATGATCACGCGACGCTTGGCGCCTTCGGTGCTGGCGAACTCAATCAGGCCCTCGGGGTCGGAGTCGTTGGGGCGGGTCCGGGTCAGCTCGCACGACCGGCACAACGCGCCCTCGCGCTCCACCATCCAGTTGCAGCCGGCGAGCGCCACATTGGCGCAGCGGTGAAGCGCCTCGGCGGCCGAGCCCTCGAGCGCCACCAGCTCGAGCCGTCGGGGGTCGAAGCCGAGCGGGGTCGAGCAGTTCAGGCAGACGGTGTTCTCGAAGAACACGAGATGGCCACAGTGGCCGCAGGCGAACGAGCGCATGCTGCTCGAATCTAGTGGGTCGTGTCCGGCGTCGGTCAGACCGCGCGCAGCTTGATCCGCGGGTCGACCTGGACCGCGGTCGCGATCGCCGAGCCGAAGGCACTGAGGAGCAGGTCGCGGAGCTTGGGGGCGCTCAGGTCGCGGTGCTCGGTCCAGTCCAGGATCGCCTGGTCCATGAAGCCCAGCCAGCCCTTGAGCGCGATTCGCAGCGCCGGCCGGGGAGTCCGGTTGGTGGTCAGCCGGGTGAGGATCTGCTCCAGCGTCGCGTCCTGGAAGCCCTGCACGATCTGGCGGGCCTCGGGGAGCGTGTTAGCGCTCTGCAGCAGCTTGGACCATGTGCGCGAATGGCGGTCGATCCAGGCCAGGTAGGCGTCGAGGCTGGACGCGAGCTGCTCCAGCGGCGCCCCCTCCGGGGCGGGCGCGATCAGGCTCTGCAGCTCGGTGGCGTGCTGCTCCACGGCCGCCTTGAACAGCTCGGTCTTGCTGGGGAAATAGTGGTAGAGCAGCGACTTGGAGATTCCCGCGGCGTCGGCGATCTGGCGCATCGAGATCTCCTCGAAGGCGTGCTCGGCGAACAGCGCGCTACCGGCCTCGATCACCTGGCGACGGCGCTCGTCGACGTGCAGACGGGTGTACGCGGGCTGCGGCATGGTCGGCGTCGTCGAGTCTACTTGACCTGCGGTCTACAGCCCTCGGCTCAGAACACCGGGACGCGGGTCGACGCCCCGATCGTGGCGTCGACCCAGTGCCCAAGCGCCCGTCGAGGTTCGCGTGCGCGCCGCGCGCTTGCGAGACTCGGGGCGCGATGCATCCCGATCCTCCTGACACGCCGGCGCCACGGCGGCGCCGCGGCTTGAGTCGCTCTCAGCGGCTGTGGTCACTGACCGGGCTCGGACTGGCAGGCTCGCTGCTGATCGCCGTGGGAGCTCCGCGGGCGGTCGGCGACCACACGCTGACGTGGTGGTACGAGCCAGGATGGCCGTCCGGGCGGGGCGGAGGCTTGGCGCTGGTCTACGGAGGCATGGCGCTCCTCGGCGCGGCGTGGCTGGGCCTCGGCCGGCTCGTGGCCACGCGCGACTGGGCGGTGCCGAGTCGGGCCCGCAGGACGCGCGCGGCGCCGACGGTGCGCGACCTGCTCCTGATCGGGAGCGTGTGGGCGCTCCCCCTGGCACTTGGGCCGGCGCTGTTCAGCCACGACGTCTACAGCTATCTGGCGCAGGGGACGATCCTGCATCTCGGGCTCAACCCCTACCACGACACTCCGGCCGTGCTCGCCCTGCACGGCCAGGGGCACGTGCTGAATGCGGTGTCGCCGTTCTGGCGTCACACCCCGGCGCCGTATGGGCCCCTGTTCCTGGGGCTGGTCAGCCTGATCGTCGGGGTCACCGGTGCGAAGCTGATCGCCGGGGTTCTGGTCCTGCGGGGGGTCGAGCTGATCGGCGCTCTGCTGCTGGCCGTGTACGTGCCGCGGCTGGCGCGGGCACTCGGCACCGACCCCGCCCGGGCAGTGTGGCTGGCTCTGCTGTCCCCGCTCGTGCTGCTGGAGCTGGTCGCCGCCGGCCACAACGACATCCTGATGATCGCGCTCCTCGTCGCCGGGGTGGCGACGGCGCTCGAGGGCCGACCGCTGCTGGGGATCGGGCTGTGCGCCGTGGCGGCGACGATCAAGGTCCCGGCGCTGGCGGGAGCGCTGTTCATCGCGGTCGCGTGGCTGCGGGCCGAGCCATCGTGGCGTGAGCGGATCCGGTTCGCGGCGGCGGCGACCGGCATCGTGGCGCTGGTACTGGCGGCGGTGAGCGCCGTCACCGGGCTGGGCGTGAGCTGGATCACGAGCACCGTCTTCTCGACGCCGGCCAAGGTGCGGCTGGCGATCACGCCCGGCACCGGGGTCGGGTACACGGTGGCGTCACTGCTGCACGACTTCGGCGCGACGGTGAACTACCGCGGTGTCGAGGCCGGGTTCGGCGCCGCGGCGGGAGTACTGGTGGTGCTAGCCGGGGCCGCCCTGCTGCTGCGCACGCGGATCGGGCGGCTCGTGCCGGCGCTCGGAGTGTTCCTGGTGCTGGCGGCAGCCGGCGGCCCGGCGGCGTGGCCGTGGTACTTCACCTGGGGCCTGGTGCTGGTGGCGGCCATGCCCGGCCCGCAACGCTCGCCCGCGCTGGCGGTGGCCCTGGTCGTGTCCGTGTTCGTCGTCAAGCCCGGCGGCATCGTGGCCCTGCCACTGCCGAGTGCCCCGGCGGTGATGGTCGCCTACGCAGCGATCGCGGGTGCGCTCTGGTACGCCCACCGCCGCAGCGGGCGCGACGGGGGCGGTGGGCGTGGCGGGGATGGTGGGCGCGGGGCCTCGGGGCGGACGGCCGGCCGCCGGGACGTCTCGGGCCTCGGTGCCGTCGGGGGTGCCGGAGCCGGTGGGCTCGCCGACGACGCCCCTTCGCCGCTGGCCAGAACCTGACACCGAACGTGCGACGGCTCGCCCAAGACGCACGCGCCCTCGACGGCGCTGTGGTCGCCATCCCGGCGCTGCTCGCGCTGATCCTGTGCGCGATCGGGATCACCGGCCGCAGTCTCGGCTTCGACGAGGCGGCCACCGTCGCCATCGCCTCCCAGCACGGGTCGGCACTGTGGTCGGCGATCGCCCGCGACGGCGGCAACATGTCCGGCTTCTACGTGGTCGAGCACCTGCTGATCGGGGCGTTCGGCAACGGGCTGCTCGTGATCCGCGCCGTACCGCTGCTGGCGACTGTCGCCTCGGTGGCCCTGGTCGCGCTGATCGCACTGCGACTGTCGCTGGGCCGCCGAACGGCATTCGCCGGCGCAACGCTGGCCGCGGTCAGTCTGTCGCTGGTGTTCTGGGGCCAGAACGCGCGCGGATACGCCCCAATGGTGGCGTTCGTGTGCGGTGCCTTCTTGGCCTTCGTCACGCTGGCGCGCCCGGGCGGTGGCGGGCGCCGGCGCCACTGGGTCGCCTACGTCCTGTGCATGACCTGCGCCCTGTACTCGAGCTTCGTGGCGGCGCTGGTGGTGCCCGCCCAGGTGATCCTGCTCCTGCACCGCCGGCGGCTGCTCGGCCGCTTCGTCGCCGCGCTGGGGGCGGTGGGCGTGCTGTGCGTGCCGCTGGTCGTCCTCGCCGTGCACCGCGGATCCAGCCAGCTGTTCTGGGTGCCGAGGCCGACACGCATGCTCGAGAGCCAGGTGCTTCAGTCGATGGCCTCGGCCGGCCAGCTGCCGAGCTTTCACTCGCTCTGGGTCACCACGGGGCTGCTGCTGCTGACGCTGGCCCTGTTTCTGGCCACCGCGGTCGTGATCGGCCGTCGGGCCGCGGGGCCCGGCGGATACGAACGCGAGTGGGGCGGGCTCGTGCTCGTGGCCTGGGTGTTGATCCCGCTGGTGCTGGCGTGGCTGGCGTCGTTCGTGATCCAGCCGCTGTTTTTGCCGCGCAACGTGATGATGTCGGTGCCACCGGTGGGGCTCGTGCTGGCGCTCGGGCTCACCGACCCCAGGCTGCCGCGGCTGGCGGTGGCGGGCGGACTGCTGCTGCTGGTGGGGCTGCGGGCGGTGCCGTTGGTGGCCGCCTACGACGTCTCTCCAGAGCCGTGGCGCCAGAGCACCGCCTACGTGCTCACGCGCTCGCGCCCGGGCGACTGTGTGGCCTTCTATCCCGAGGACTCAAGGATGGCCTTTCAGTACTACGTCGGCACCGCGCCCGCGGCGGTCGATCGCTCGCCGCGGTCGATCCTGCCGGTGGCGCGGTGGGGCCAGGACCACCCGTTCGTCGAGCACTACGCGACGCTGACGGGCGCCCAGGTGGCGGCGGCCCAGGCATCGTGCGCCCGGCTGTGGTTCGTCTCGAGCCACGAGGGCGAGCCCAACGGCCCTCCGACGTCGCTGGCCAACCGCGCCCGCTACATGGCGCTCCGGGCCTCGCTGGCGCGTGCGTTTGACCCGGCGCCGATCGCCAAGTTCGGCTACGCCAGCGCGATCCACGTGCAGCTGTTCACGCGGCGCTGACGCTGTGGGGGTCGTGGCGGCCGGGAAGCCCCCGACGTGTGCGGTGGCCGCGGCGTCAACGGTGGCCGCGGCGTCAAAAGGCGGCGAGGAAGGGGTGATATGCGGGCGTCGATGGAGGGCAAGAGGCGCTCACGCGGAGGCGGTGGTCGCAAAAGGTTCCATGTGACCCCTTTGCGACCACAGCCCCCCCGAAGCTTCCCCCTCCTAAGCAGAAAACCGTCACACGACGGACCTGTGGCCCGAAGAAACTGCCAGGCACGACCATCGCTTGGGCGGGGCCGCTACGGGCGCAGCGAGAAGCCGACGAACGTCAGCATGCTCAGCACCACGAGCAGGATCCCGTTGGCCCACACCAGCAGCCGGAACCACCGGCCCGTGACGTAGTGACCCACGGCCATCAGCGCCGGGAAGGCGGTGATCAGCAGGCGCGGGTTTGGGGGCACGAACTCGGAGGTGAGCGCGAGGAAGCTGGTCCCGAGCGTCCAGGTGATCGCTGCGACGGAGATCTGGCGGCGGGCCAGAAACACCAGCACGAGCATCACGCCCAGCAGGATGGCGCCGACCAGCCCGACCACGAGGTTGAGGTTGATCGTGGGCTCGTTGAAATGGGTGAATGAGACCTCGCCGGCGAGCTTCGTCGTCAGGTGCACGATCGCCAGCGGGTCGGTCTTCTCGCTCCATCCGTGGTGCTGGGCCTCGTAGGTGGCCAGCGGGGTCCCGGTCCAGGCCCAGAGGAACAGGGCGAAGACGACAAGGCCGGTTACCGATAGCACCGGCGCGATGAACGCCCGCCGGGCTCGGGTCAGGCTCCAGCCCTGACGCCGCAGCTCCGCGAGCGCGGCCACCCCGCACATAAGCACGAGCACGAGCCCGCCGGGCTGCACGGCGGTGCCAAAGCCCGCCAGGATTCCCGCCAGCAGCCAGCGGCGGCGCTCCAGCGCGTACATGCAGCCGGCGGCCAGCGGCAGCAGCAGGCCCTCGGAGTAGACCATCGAGAAGACGACCGAACCGGGGAAGAGGATGAACAGGATCGTCGCCCGGCGGGCGCTCTCCCGCCCCCACCACCCGACGGCTAGGCGGTATACGAGCACCGAGGCGACGTACCCGCCGACCATCGAGATGACGGCGCCGGCGACCGTCGAGGCCCAGATCTGGTCGTGGTTGAAGACGAGCAGGATGAGCGGCTCGAGCACCCAGATCGCGATTGGATACAGCGGGAAGAACCCAAGCGTCGTCTGCCCCTGGAAGGGGTAGGTCGGGT
Organism: uncultured Solirubrobacterales bacterium; assembly: GCA_963799995.1. Lineage (GTDB taxonomy): Bacteria > Actinomycetota > Thermoleophilia > Solirubrobacterales > Solirubrobacteraceae > Palsa-465. Next base: position 29,592 of record CAWCZI010000010.1, read on the forward strand.
AACCGTGGTTGGCCAGCTCGCGATACCACAGCCCGTCCCAGTTGGCGAGCTCGCCGAGGAAGTTATGGTGGCCGAACGCGCTCTCCACGTACGCCGCAAGCAGCAGCAGCGCGCGGCTGGCGACGTAGATGACCGCTACCCACAACAGCTGCTGCCGGGTATCCGCTGTCAGCCGGTGACGACGTCGTCGCCGGCCGTTGACACCCCGCCGCTGCCGCCGCTCGGCGGCTTTCGGGACCGTGCCGAGGGCTGTCAGCTCGGGAGGCTCGGGCGACGGCTCGAGTCCTTCGGGAACAGTTTCCACGGGCGCGGAGTGTACGTTCCAGCGAATCTGGAAGCTATAAGGAAACGGTGAGGGTCACCAGGATTTCATCCGCGACGCGCTGCGGATGCAGCTGGGGCAGCAGGTGCCCCGCGCGCTCCAGCACGACCAGCCTGGCCCCGGCAATCTGCTCGGCCAGCCTCCGCGGCGCCGCCGGCGGGACGACTCGATCCTCGGCGCCGGTCAAGATCGTGGTCGGGGCCCCAATCCGCGGCAGGGCGCGCTCGAGGGCCGGGAGATCGCGGAGCAGCGCGCGCTGCTCGGTGACGAACGCGCGCCACGCCCGGCGGGTGCGCAGCGACCGGCCGGCGGCGATCAGGTACTGCTCCGTGAGCCCCGAGTCGCCGGCCACACGCCGGCGCACCTGTGTCGCCGACAGCGCAAGACCGACACCGGAGAGCGATGCCGCGCTTGCCAGGTAGCCGGCCACCGGCGCCGCCAGTAAGCGATCGACCCGTTGCACCGAGGCCAGGTTGGCGGCCGGCGCGGCCAGCACCAGTGCGGTCACGCGATCGGGATGGCGGGCTGCCAGCGACGCGGCGATCGCCGCCCCGAGGCTGTGGCCGACGACCGTCGCACGCTCGATGCCGCGGGCGTCCAGCAGCGCCAGAGCGGCGTCGGCGTTGCCGTCGATGTCGAGCGGCCGGGTGTGGTCGTCCCAGCCCGGCCGGTCCACCGCGATCGCGTCGGCGCGACCGGCTAGAGCGTCGACGACGCCGGTCCAGTCGCGGGCCCCGCCGGGCTGGCCGTGCAGGAGCAGCACGGGTCCAGCGCTCGTGGCCACGACCGGGGTCACGCGGCGGCGAGCGGGGTCACGCGACGGCGAGCGGATCACGCGACGGCGAGCGGGTCACGCGACGGCGAGCGGGGTCACGCGGCGGCGAGCGGTCTCGCTAGGCTCCGGGCGGGCCGCCGCGGGGGTTCTCGCCCACGGCCTGGCCGTCCCGGCCCACGTAGCCGTCCTTGCCGCCTGCCACGACGACGATCGCCTCGCCGTCACCGACGTTGCGCATCCCCCGGTGAGTGGCGGCGTCGACCCGGGCGATACCGCCCGGCCCGACCACGTGCGTGGTGTCATCACCGAATCGGAACTCGATCTCGCCCTGGTGGACGAAATACGTCTCCTCCTGCTGATCGTGGTAGTGCACGCCGGTGTTGTAGCCGGGCGGCAGGACGATCGCGTTGATGCCAAAGGCGGTCACTCCGAGCTCGCGCCGGACCTTTCGGAAGCCCGGGCCGTCGCCCATCTGCTCCAGACTGGAGATCGTGTAGCCCGATCCTGACGTCGGCTCGCTCATCGCGGCGATGAATGGTATCTGTCACGCCCCCGCCGGCGCGCGATCCACGGTCGCGAGCGGGCATACTAGGTGCGTGACGTCAGCGCTTATCGCGGAGGCGCTCGCGCCGCTCCGGGCGGACCCCGGCAGTGCAGCGATCCTGCTCGACATCGACGGGACGCTGTCGCCGATCGTGGAGCACGCGGCCGACGCCCACGTTCCCGAGACCACCCGGCAGCTGCTGATCGGGGTCGCCAACACCTACGGCCTGGTGGCCTGCGTGAGCGGGCGCCGTGCCTCTGAGGCGCGCGCCATGGTGTCGATCGGGACGATCTCGTATCTCGGGTCGCATGGCGTCGAACTGCTACGAGCCGGCTGGACCGAAGCCGTGCTGGACCCGGGAGTCGAGGAGTGGATCCGGCGGATCCGCGAGTTCGGCCGCACGGCCGACACCGCCGATGTCCGCAAGCTGCGCGTGCGACTCGAGGACAAAGGTGCGATCGTCGCCTTCCACTGGCGAGGAGCTCGGGACGAGGCCGCCGCCCGCGCGGCCGTGGATCGGATCGCCGAGAGCGCGGAGGCGGCCGGTCTGCGCACCCACTGGGGCCGGAAGGTCCTCGAGGTGCGCCCGCCGATCCGGATGGACAAGGGGGCGGGCATCAGGCGGCTGCTCGAGGACGCCGGAGCCGGGATCGACTCGGCGCTGTACGTGGGCGACGACGCCACCGATCTCGACGCCTTCCACGGCCTCACCGCGCTGGAGCAGGAGGGGCGCCTGGTCAGGACGGTGAGGGTCGGGGTGACCTCGGAGGAGGGACCATCGGAGATCGTCGGCGAGAGCGACATCGTGGTTGATGGTCCCGAGGGTGTGCGCGAGCTCCTCGCGCTTCTGACCGCCGAGTGAGCGCCGGTGCGCTTCTCGGACTTCCTGCGGACCACCACTTTGATGAGCGCCGCCGCTGCGAGTTTGCTGGCGGCGATCACGCTGGCCAACGCGCTCGGCGCGTCCAACCAGGTGCTGGTTCCGCTGGCCGCCGGATGGTGGGTGGCGGCCGGCGCGATCGGGCTGTGGCTGGGCCGGCGCAGCGATGCCTCGCCGCCGATCGCCTCGCTGCTGGCCAGTGCCCGGACGCAGGCCTCCCTGCCCGAGGTCGATCCCGCGCGAACGGTCCTCAACCGCCTCTGGCCGCTGGTGCTATCGACGCTGGTGGCGGCGGGAGTCGGCCTCCTCCTACCCCAGATTCCGGTGATCGCCGCCGGTTTCGCGATCATCTGGGCACTCGCCTGGCGACGCCAGTCCTCGGCGGTCACGGCGATCGAGGAGCGCGACGGCGCGCGGTTCTATATCGAGCGCACGTCGCCGCTGTCGCCGATCAAGCTGGTGCGGACGCCGGGCTTCCGTTCCAACCTGCTGGAGCTGAACGGAGCGTCAGCCTCGCGCTCGGCACGACCCCGGACGTGATGACGTCCAGCACCGGCGTGCTCGTGGTCTCGATCGGCGGGGGCACCGGATGGCGAGCGGCGGCCCGCGAGCTGAGCGACGCCCCGGCCGAGCACGTGCTCCCCAGATTGCTGCCAGGATGGGGATCGTGATGCCCCTCGCGTCGATCCCCAGCCCGCCCGAGAACGGGTTCAGCATCGGCCCGTTCTTCTTCCACGCCTACGGGATCGCCTACGTGTTCGCGGTGGCGGCGGCGATCGCGATCTCGCGCTGGGGCTGGCGGCGAAAGGGTGGCGATCCGGATCTCTGCTACGAGGTCGCGATGTGGGGGTTCCCGGCCGGGCTGATCGGCGGGCGGATCTACTTCGACGTCACCACGCCCAGTCAGGTACCCGACCACTGGTGGGGCGTGTTCGCGATCTGGCAGGGCGGCCTGGGAATCTGGGGCGGGATCGTCGGCGGCGCCCTGGGCGGGCTATGGGTGCTTCACCGGCGGCTCAGCCGGGCGGACCTGCGGCGGTTCATGGACGTGGCGGCCCCGGGGCTCCTGGTCGCGCAGGCGATCGGCCGGATCGGCAACTACTTCAACCAGGAGCTGTTCGGAGCCCCCTCGTCGCTGCCCTGGGCGCTCAAGATCTCCCCCGCACACCGGCCGCCGGGATATCTGAACGTGCCCACCTTCGAGCCGACGTTCCTGTACGAGATGATCTGGAACCTGGCGGCGGCGGCGTTCCTGATCTGGCTCGGCCAGCGCCGCCGCATTCGCCCGCCGGGGGTGTTCGCGCTCTACGTGGCCGCCTACTCGGGCTTTCGGATCTTCGAGGAGACGCAGCGGATCGACTACTCCAACTACTTCCTCGGGATGCGGGTCAACTTCTGGGTGGCTCTGGTGCTGTGCCTGCTCGGGCTGTTCTGGTTCGTGGCCATCCAGCGCGGCTGGTGGGGTCTGGGCGGCCCGATGGATCAGGCTGATCCCGCGCCGGCGCGGGCGGCGGCCCGTCCCAAGGCCCCGCCTCCACCGCCACGGCGGCGCACCGGCAGCCGCCGCTAGCAGTTTCGGGGCTCCGTCTCATTGGGTTCACATGGGACCCAAATCGACGGAGGCCCCCACATCGGGCCGATCTACCGCGCCCGGGGGCGCAGCGCCGTCACCTCGCTCCACGGGCGCGTGTTGGCGATCGCGTCCGGACCCAGCCACGCCCGGCGCGCGGTCGCCACTCCATAGCGCGCCACCTCGAAGCCGCCGGTGCGATGCGAATCGCAGTTGATGACGATCGGGATGCCGGCCGCCGCAGCTGCGCGAGCGTGCACGTCGTTGATGTCGCGCCGGTCCGGGCTGGCGTTGATCTCCAACAGTGTCCCGCGGGCCGCCGCGGCCTCGAGCACGGCGGGGAAGTCGAACGCGTACGGCGGGCGGCGCTCGATCTTGCGGCCCGTCAGGTGTCCGATCACGTCCACGAGCGGGTTGGAGATCGCGCGGACGATGCGCTCGGTCATCGCGGCGCTGTCCATCGCGAACGACGAGTGTACCGAGGCCACCACCCAGTCGAGCTCGGCCAGGATCTCATCCGAGTAGTCGAGCCGGCCGTCGGGGAGGATGTTGACCTCGGAGCCGGCGAGCAGTTGCATGCCGCCGGCCTCGTCGGTCCCGGAGAGCTCGCGGATGCGGGCGATCTGCTCCCGCAGCTGGTCCGGCGAGACCTCGTCGCCGAACCCGAAGCTGGCCGAGTGGTCGGTGATCGCGAGGTATTCGTAGCCGGCCGCCCGAGCGGCGAGCGCCATCTCCTCGATCGACGCGGTGCCGTCGGAGGCGGTGGTGTGGCAGTGCAGGTCGCCGCGCAGGTCCGCGGTGGTGACCAGGGCGGGGAGCGAGCCCGCAGCGGCGGCCTCGAGCTCGCCACGGTTCTCGCGCAGCTCCGGGTCGATGTACTCGAGGCCGAGCAGCGCGTAGACCTGCTCCTCGCACTCGCAGCGGTGGGTCTCGCCGGTGGCGTCGTCCAGCACCCCGTACTCCGATACGTGCAGCCCTCGGCGGACCGCGGCCTCGCGCAGGGCGACGTTGTGCTGCTTGGAGCCCGTGAAGTGCTGCATCAGGTTGCCGAACTGGTCGGGGGCGACGATCCGCAGGTCGACCTTGAGCCCGGTGTGGGTGCGCAGGCGAACGCCCGACTCGGTCGGCGTCTGCGCCGCCTCCACCAGCTCCAGGGCGGCGGCGGCCTGAGCCAGGGCCAGCGGATCGCCCGCGGTGGCGATGATGTCGAGGTCCTTGACGCTGTCGGTCATCCGCCGCGCCGAGCCCGCCAGCTCCACGCGCTCAGACGCGGGGTGCGCTCGCAACGCGGTGATCAGCGGCTCGCCGACCGCCAGTGCTCGGTGCAACACGATCCGTCCCGAGCCTCCCTGTTGCGCATCGTCGGCGGCGGCGGCCTCGGCCGCGAGCACGGCGGCGAGGATGCTCTCTTCAGCCTTGGGCCCGAAGCCCTTCAGCGAGCGGATCTGCTCGCTCTCGGCCGCGGCGCGGAGCTTCTGGAGCGAGTCGATCGAGAGCTCCTCGTACAGGCGCCGGGCGCGCTTGGGCCCAAGGCCCGGCAGGCGCGTCATCTCGAGCAGGCCGGCCGGGAACTTGACCCGCAGCTTGGCCGCGGCCGGGATCACGCCGTCGTCGGCCAGCGCCAGGACCTTCTCCTGGATGATGGCGCCAACGCCGGGCAGCTCGGTGGCCCGTCCCTCACGCGCCAGCGCGGTGACCGAGACGGGCGCGTCGCGGATCGCCTTGGCGGCGTTCCGGTAGGCGACAATCCGGTGGATGACCGCGCCGTCGAGCTCGTACAGATCCCCGAGCTCGTCGAGCGCGACCGCGATCTCCGTGTTCGTGGGTTCGGCCATCTGCTCCCCGTAGGCTATTGACCAAGGACGCTATACTTTTTGAAGCAACCCCGAGAAGGAGAACGAAATGTCAGACGCGGTGGCAGACGTCACGGATAGCAACTTCCAGGCCGAGGTCGTCGAGTCCGACGTCCCGGTGCTGGTCGACTTCTGGGCCCCCTGGTGCGGCCCGTGCCGCCGGGTCTCGCCCGTCGTCGAGGAGATCGCCGCTGAGCGTGGCGAGGCGCTGAAGGTCGTCAAGCTGAACATCGACGACAACCAGGAGACGGCGGTCAAGTTCAACGTGATGTCGATCCCGACGCTGATGCTGTTCAGGCACGGCGAGGTCAAGAAGACCGTGATCGGCGCGTACCCCAAGCGCAAGATCGAAGAGGAGCTCGAGCCGGCCCTGGCCTAGCCGAGCGCGACGCCGATCTTGAGCGGCCGGCCGTCGATCGAGACCGGCTCGGCGCCATCGAGAGACTCGTAGGCGACCTGGATGGCCAGCGTCTCACCGGCGATGTAGTCCTGATGGGTCCGGGCGGCGTCGAGCAGCTCGCGGTCGCCGTCGAGGGTCAGCAGGATCCGGTCGGAGACCTCGAGTCCGGCCGCTTGGCGCGCGTTCTGCACGGCACGGACGATGTCGCGCGCCCAGCCCTCGATACGCAGCGAATCGTCGATCTCGATCTCGAGTGCGACGGCGTGTGATCCTTCGCGCTCGACTCGGTAGCCCTCCAGCGGCTTCATGGTGAGCAGCAGGTCGTCGGCGGCGAGCTCGTGGTCGTTGCCGCCGACGGTGATCACTACCGTCCGGCCGTCGCGGAGAGCACTGGCGGCATGGTCCGGGTCGAGCCCGGCAACGGCTGCCGCCACCATCGGCATGTCCTTGCCGAAGCGCGGGCCCAGCGTCCGGTAGTTGGGCTTGATCTCGATCTGGCCGAGCTCGTCGGCCTGCGAGACGAAGCGCAGCTCGCGCACGTTGAGCTCGTCACGGACGATCTCGGCCAGTCGTTCGATCGCGGCGCGCTCGCGGCCGGTGGCGACGATCACTGCGGCCCGCAGCCGCTGGCGCACCTTGATCTTGGCCTGGGCGCGCGCGGCCAGGCCGAGCCTGACGGTCTCGCGAGCGACGGTCATCGCCTGCTCGAGCTCCTGATCGCGGACGCCCGGGAACGGGAAGTCGCACAGGTGCACGCTCGGCTCCGCGCCATCGAGGTTGTCGTAGACCTCATCAGCGAGAAATGGGCAGAACGGCGCCAGCAGCTGGGCCACGGTGACAAGGCACTTTCTGAGTGTCCAGAACGCATTCGGGTCGCCATTCCAGAAGCGCCGTCGGGAGCGGCGCACGTACCAGTTGGACAGCTCGTCGACGAAGCCCTGGATGGCGCGCCCTGCGGTCGTGGCGTCGAAATCGTCCAGCCGGTCGCGGACAACTCCGACCGTCTCCTCTAGACGCGACAGCACCCAGCCGTCGAGCGGATCACTGGGGCTGGGGCCCACATCCATGAGATCGAGCCCGTTGGCGTTGGCATACAGCACATAGAAGCCGTACGTGTTCCAGAGCTGGAGCAGGAACTGGCGCACCGCCTCGCCGATGGTGTCCAGCGAGAAGCGATATCCGTCCCACGGCTGCTTGGACGTGAAGAAGTACCAGCGCAGGGCGTCGGCGCCGTAGCGGTCGATCACCTCCCACGGCTCGACCGTGTTGCCCAGCGACTTGGACATCTTGTGCCCCTCCTCGTCGAGGATCAGGCCGAGACACACGACGTTGCGGAAGGAACTGCGGTCGAACAGCAGCGTCGAGATGGCGAGCAGCGAGTAGAACCATCCCCGGGTCTGGTCCAGCGCCTCGCAGATGAAGTCGGCCGGGAAGCGCTGCTCGAAGTGGTCGCGATTCTCGTGCGGTGCGTGGAACTGGGCGAACGGCATCGAGCCGGAGTCGAACCACACGTCGATCACCTCGGGCACGCGATGCATGTCGCCGCCGCAGTTGTCGCACGTCAGCACCACGTCGTCGACGAACGGCCGGTGGGGATCTTCCAACCTCACGCCGGACTCGCGCTCGAGCTCGGCCAGCGACCCGATCACCTTCATGCACCCGTGCTCGCATCGCCACACCGGCAGCGGCGTGCCCCAGTAGCGCTCGCGAGACAGGGCCCAGTCGACGTTGCCCTCCAGCCAGTTCCCGAAGCGGCCGTGCTTGACGTGCTCGGGATGCCAGTTGACGGTCTCGTTGGCCGCCAGCAGCCGGTCGCGGAGCTGGCTGGTGGCGATGTACCAGGAGGGCTTGGCGTAGTAGAGCAGCGGGGTGCCGCAGCGCCAGCAATGTGGATACGAGTGCTCGTAGCTCTCGACGCGCAGCAGCTTTCCACTGGCACGCAGGTCCTCGATCAGATCCGCGTCGGCATCCTTGACCCAACGTCCGGCGTACGGGCCGATGCGCTCGTCATACGTGCCGTCGAGGCGGACGGGGTTGACCACGGTCAGGCCCTCCTGCTCGCCGAGCCGGAAGTCCTCATCCCCGAACGCGATCGCGGTGTGCACGAGGCCGGTGCCATCCGCCGCGGTGACGAAGTCGGCCGGCAGGACGGTGTGGCCCTTGGGGCCGTAAGCCGCCGCGGGGATGTAGTCAAAGGGCGCCTCGTAGGCAGTGCCGACCAGCTCTGAGCCGGGGAACGCTTCGAGCAGTACCGCGTCCTCGCCCAGCACCTTCGCGACCAGGCCCTGCGCCAGGATCTGCACGCGGTCGGGGTCGGCCGGGGTGTGCGCGCGCACGTATGTGAGCTCGGGGTTGACCGCCACGGCGGCGTTTGAGACGAGCGTCCACGGGGTCGTCGTCCAGACCAGCAGCTCGTCGTTCTCGCGCGCGGAACCCTCCGGGCGGGTGACGCGCAGGCGCACGTACACCGAGGGGTCGACCACGTCTCGGTAGGCGCCCGGCTGTCCCAACTCGTGGCTGGAGAGGGTGACCTGGTCGCGCGGGCAGTACGGGACCACCTTGAGCTTCTCGTACAGCAGCCCCTTCTCGTGGATGGTCTTGAGCGCCCACCACACGGACTCGATGTAGCCGGGGTCGAGCGTGCGGTAGGCGTCGTCCAGGTCGACCCAGAAGCCGATCCGCTCGGTCAGCCGGTTCCACTCGGCGACGTGGCTGAGCACCTTCTCCCGGCAGCGAGCGTTGAACTCGGCGATCCCGAAGCGCTCGATGTCGTCCTTGGACGTGAAGCCCAGCTCGGCCTCGAGCGCCAGCTCCACCGGCAGCCCGTGGCAGTCCCAGCCACCCTTGCGCTCGACGTGGTGCCCGGTCATCGTCCGGTACCGGGGGAAGATGTCCTTGAACACGCGCGACAGCACGTGGTGGGTGCCGGGGTTGCCGTTGGCGGTTGGCGGCCCCTCGTAGAACCCCCACTGGGGTGCTCCCGCCCGGCGCCTGACCGACTCGGCGAACACGTCGCGGTCGCGCCAGCGCTGCAGCACCGTCTCCTCGAGCTCGGGGAAGGACGCCCGCGGGTCGACGGGACGGTGCGGGCCGGGACGGGGGGGGCTGCTCATGGGCGGGGATTCTAGGAATCCCCGGTGGGTGGGCGCCTCTCGTGCGTCGCTAGGCGCCGCGGCGGGCCCGCGCAGCCACGACAGCCGGCCGCACGGTCGGCACGATCGGTGTCGCCGCCAGCGCTCGCAGCTTGGCCAGCAGCGCGTCGCGGGCCGCCAGCGGTGTCTCACCGAGGCGGTGCACGGTACTCGCGCCCGTGTCGGGGACCGCGCCGCGGTAGTCGAACACCGTGACCTCGCGGACCACCGAGCGGACCGCGTACACCAGCCGGCCGATCGAGTCCAGCGACACTCGCTGTCCGGTCAGCACGACGGCGCTCGGGTCCAGCGCACGCAGGGCGCGCCCCAGGCGGTTGACGTCGATCGCGGGCGTCAGCGACAGGGTTCGATGCCCCGCTCGCCGCATCATCACCTCGAGCGCCTGGGCGTGGAGCGCGTCGAGGTCGCACGGCGCCGAGGCGTCGAAGATCATCACACCCTCCGGGCGCGAGGCGGACGGCGCCAGCCGGCGCTGCGCCGACAGCCAGCCGGCGGCGTGGCGCCAGCTGAACTCGTACTCGGCGGTGATCCCGCCTGGCTCTCGCTGTATGGCGACCGCCTCGAGCAGCACCTCCTCGATCGTCCGCTCCACCGAGCGCAGGCCCAGGCTCTCCTCGAGCAGACGGTTGGCGGTCTCCTCGTCGAAGGCCGTGTAGGCGGCCGTCAGCCGTGCGTGGGTGGATGGGCCCTCGCCGCGCTCCCGTGCGAGCGAGATCGCCGAGGACACGTTGTGGGTCTCGGCCAGGGTCAGACGCAGGGACTCGATCTCCGTCAGCGAGTACTGGCGGTGGCCGCCCTGCGAGCGATGGGGCTGCGGGAAGCCATACCGGCGCTCCCAGCTGCGCAGCGTGTTCGGGCTGATCCCGAGCATCACCGCGGCCGCGTTCGTCCGGATGCCGTTCATTGGAGGATTTATCGCCAGATCTGCGCTTTTGCGCAAGGCGCGCAACCGGATCTGCAGTTTGGGCGCGTGTCTGCGCTTGCAGGAGATCGGCCGCCGGGGTCGTACCCGGCGGGCTGACGAGGTCGCGAGCCGGCGGAGTCAGAGGCTCGCGCGGCGCGGCGCGATGCGGCTGGGCCCGGTGTCCGGGAGCGTGGCCCGCTGGTCGGCGTCGACCAGGTCCAGGATCCGGCGTTGAGCCTCGTGGGCGGCCTGAGGCAGTACCCGTGTGCCGGTCGTCCGCATCCGCACCCGGGGCCCGCCACGGCGGTAGACCGCGACCGGCATCGCGCCGGCGGCGAGTCTGATCGCGTAGGCCCACCGCGCCACGGTGTCGTCGTCGAGGTGTGAACCGGCGACCACGACCAGGTTCGGACGGTGGATCGCGACCGCGTCGCCGATCCCGGCCACTCCCCGGGCCGACAGGCTGAGGACGTTGATGCCGGCGCGCGCGCAGAACAGCTCCAGCGCGCGGATGCAGGGGGCGTCGGGGTCGAGCTCGTCGCGCGAGGCGTCGCCGACCACGATCGAGATCGGGCGCACGGGCGGCGGCGCCAGCCTCAGCGCGCGGCGCAGCCAGTCGGCCGCCCAGTGAGCCGCGAACGCCCAGGCCGCCGATTCGACCCCGAAGCGGCGCGTGATCTCCTCGAGCGTTGGCAGTAGGACCTCCTCCACCGAGCGCTCCACCGAGCGCAGCGCGAGGGCGGCCTCGATCGCCGCATCGGCCCGTTCGCGCTCGTAGGATACGAGTGCCCCGATCAGCGAGTTCGCGTCCGCAGCGAGACCCTCGCGCGCGCGGGAAACAGCGGAGGAGATCGACAGCCCCTCCTGCAGCGCGTCGCGCAGCGCGGCGATCTCACCGTGGGTGAAGAGACGATGCTTTCCGGGTGATCGTTGCGGCTTGGGAAACCCGAAGCGCCGCTCCCAAGCACGCAGCGTGTTGGGACTCACGTTCAGCAAAGCGGCCGCTTCGCTCGTTTTTAAGTAACGCATCTGTACGAAAAGGTCCGGCCAGCGTTGCTTTATACGTTACGCCTGCATAAAATTGCACAAGTTTTGGGCCCAAAGCGACCGAAAAACGGTGCAAGACCCATGGAATTTTGTTGGCGGAGCGGTTTCGCGAACGATGCAAATTGGGTTTGCGCCGACAAGGGAGAGGAGCTCGACATGATGTGGCGCACGAACTAATCGTCTTCCTCTAGTTGGCAACGGGTACGCATGGGCGTACCTTCTCCATGATGGCTCAATCCGTGCTCGGAGCAGAGGGCCGGCAACTGCGGCTGCACAAATGGGCCACGGCCGTTCTCGCGATCGGAACCCCGCTGTGCGTCCTCGTCGCGGTGGTGCAGGCGGGCGGTGACCGAGCCGGGCATTCCACTGTAAGCATCGTGTTGGGCGTAGCTGCCGTCGCGTCAGGTGCGGCGGTGGTCAACCTGGGTGGCAGCGGCAGCATCTCGGCGTCGTTCGTGGTCGTTCTGCTGGCCGCCGCCCTTCTCGGCCCGACATCGGCGTGCGCCACCGCGGTCATCGCCGAGGTCGCCGCGACGATTCGCTCACGGATCACGCGTCGCTATGCGTTCGCAGCGAACATGTTCTCCGGGATGATCTCCTCCCTCGCCGCGGCGGAGTTGGTGCTGCTCCTGGCGCCTCGGGGTCCCCAGCAAACTGCCGGCTTCTACCTCATCGTTGCAGCGGCCGGAGTGGTCTGCTTGCTGTTGAGCTTTGCTCTGGCCGCCACCTTCACCCAGGTGATGGACGGTGCGACGTCGCTGACGTTCGCGACGTTCAAGGAGATGGCTCCCAGTCAGGCCCTTAATGTCGCAATCGCGGTCGCGGGGGCCGGGATCTACCTGAGGCTGGGGCTGGCCGGCATCACGTTCGCCCTGGTGGCGATCTTCGCTTTCTCGTACATGGCGCAGCTGGTCGACCGGGCGCGACGGCGGTCTGAGCAGTACGTCTCACTGTCCTGGGGTGTGCTGGCCGGACTGATGCGCTCGCTGGACATCCGCGACCAGCGGGCGGCTCGCCACGCGGCCGCGGTGGCCCGCTTCTCACGCGATATCGCGCAGGCGGTGGGGATGGGCGAGGCGGATCGGGAGCTGGCCCACACCGCCGGTCTGCTTCACGACATCGGGCACTTCGCTCTGTCGGACCGGGTGGCGGAGCGCGGGCGGACGCTGACCGACGAGGACTGGGTGGCGATCCATCGCCATCCCGAGCTGGGAGCCGACATGCTGCGTGACCTCGGCATGTACGGCCCGGTTGGCGAGATCGTGCTCTCGCACCACGAGCGGATCGACGGCCGCGGCTACCCGCGCGGGCTGACCGAGGAGGAGATCCCGGAGATCGCCAAGATCATCTCCGTGGCCGAGGTGTACGACACGCTGACGGCCGCCGACACATACCGCACGCGGATGAGCTCGTTCGAGGCGCTCAACGAGCTGCGGCGCGTGGCGGGAAGCCAGGTGGACGAGCGCTACGTCGAGATCCTGGCGGAGCTGCTGACCGGCGAGGGCGTCGAATACCGCCACGCCGACCTGGCTGACTTCGACGTCGAGCTCGATATGGAGCGCCGGATCAGGGAAGCGGGAGCCGGAGGCTGAGCCGCCGGGGTGGGCGGCTCGGTCCGGCTCAGTCCGGCTCGGTCCGGCTCAGACCAGCTCGCTCCGGCTCAGACCAGCTCGCTCCGGCTCAGACCAGGTCGCTCCGGCTCAGACCGCGCGACGCTGAACGACCGGCTCGGTGCTCTGCTGCGCCAGTGAGCCGACGAACTGGTCGATCTGCTCCTGGCTGAATCTGCGCTGGCCCCCAGGCGTGCGATACGACTGGAGATAGCCCATGTCGGACCAGCGGCGGATCGTGCCGAGGGAGACTCCCAGCGCATGCGCGGCCTGGGATGTGGACAGGCCGAGGGGAGTTCCGTTGATTTGCCTCATGGGGAGCAATTCAGCGCGTTTGGCCAACGTTCGTCAAGGTCGTATAGCTATTGCACAACCTTTTGTGTCCAAGGCCACGAAGACGCAACGGCAATTGGCCAAAAGATGGATAGATGAGGTTTGCGCTGCAAGCGCGAACGTTTGCGGTCACGTGCCGTCCCGGGCGCTTGGGAGTGCGTGGCCCGCGCGCCTGGGAGCGCACGCCGGGACTGCGGCGCGGGGTGCGACGATCCTTTTCAGTGCGACTGCGCCTCTACCACCACCACGACGGCGCCCGGGTCGCGTACCGGGAGTCCGGGACCGGCCGGGCGCTCGTGCTACTGCACTCGCTCGGCCTCTCGCACCGCGAGTGGGAGCCGGTGGTGGCGGCTCTGTCGGAGCGCTTCCGGGTCGTGCTGCCCGACCTGCCGCTGCACGGGGACTCCGAGGACCGTCCGCGTCACTCCTACAGCGCCGACTGGCTGGCGGAGGTGATCGCCGGCTTCTGCCGAGAGGTCGGCGGTCCGCGCTGCTCGGTCGCGGGACACGACGTCGGCGCCGAGCTGGCGCTCCTGGCAGTGGTCACGGGGCGCCTGGAGCCGTCGCGGCTGGTGCTGATGCCCAACCGGCTTCACCGACGCGATCTGTTCGTCGCCAAGCGGACCGCCTGGCGCGCGACGACCCGCGTGGCCGCCCTCCCGGGCCTGGATCGGGTGCTGTCGCACGGCGCCAAGCTGGTGTTCCGTCCCTCGATGGGCGAGCGTCTGACGGTTCAGGGCAACCGGGCGGCGCGGGATCTCGTCCGGCACGCCTTCGCCGATGTGGGAGGCAACGGCAACCGGGCGCGCTCGTGGGCCAAGTTCGCCCGGCGCTGGCCGACCGACGCCCAGCTGCAACTGCTCGACGCCTACTCGCAGATGACGATGCCGGTGCTGCTGCTTTGGGCCGATGACGACCTCGCGCACCCAATCGATGCCGCTCGTGAGGCGCTTGACCTGATCCCCGACGCGCAGTTGCGGACGTTGCCGGGGACCGGGTTCCTGATCGCCTACGACGACCCGGTCGGGGTGGCGCGGGAGCTGATCGCGTTCTGCGGGTGAGCCGCACCCGGCTGTGGGTTGGCTGTCACCCGACCACGGCGACCAAACCGGTCCCCACGACCAGTTTGGTCGCCAGAGTGCCGCGGCGGGCAGCGGCGTGCCGGCGGGCAGCCGCACACTGGCGCAGCGGCAAGCGAGTAGCTTTGAACCAGAGACAAAAGCGACGTTGAAAGGATTGTCATGGGCGTGCAGGAGAGTGAGCAGCTCTGGGGCGGTGAGACGACCAAGGCGGTCAGCAACTTCCCGGTCTCCGGCGAGACCGTGCCGGTACCGGTGATCCGCTGGCTGGGACGGATCAAGGGCGCCGCCGCGCGCGTCAACGCAGAGCTCGGCCTGCTCGACGCCGATGTGGCGGAGCGGATCGCGGCCGCCGCGGACCGAGTGGCCGCCGGCGATTTCGACGACCAGTTCCCGATCGACGTGTTCCAGACCGGATCGGGCACCTCGACCAACATGAACGCCAATGAGGTGATCGCCAATCTGGCGAATGAGGACGGTCCCCCCGAGCCGGCCCACCCCAACGACCACGTCAATCAGGGCCAGTCCTCCAACGACGTGTTCCCGTCGGCCGTCCACCTCGCGGCCCTGGACGAGGCCACGCACGACCTGCTGCCCGCGCTCGACGCGCTCGAGCAGGCATTGCAGGCGAAGGCCGATGAGTTCAAGGACATCGTCAAGTCCGGCCGCACGCATCTGATGGACGCGGTGCCGGTAACGCTCGGGCAGGAGTTCGGAGGGTACGCAGCGCAGGTGCGCCTGGCGGCGCGACGGATTCGCGGCGCCCTGCCCCAGGTGGCCCAGATCCCGCTGGGCGGGACCGCCACCGGCACCGGTCTGAACACCCATCGCGAGTTCGCCGCCCGCGTCCGGGCCCGTCTGACCGAGACCACGGGGCTGGAGATCCGCGCTCCCGAAGATCCGTTCGAGGCCCAGGGCAACCGCGACGCGCTGGTCGAGCTCTCCGGGGCGCTCAAGGTGACCGCCGTCTCCTTCACGAAGATCGCCAACGATCTGGCACTGATGGGCTCCGGGCCACGGGCCGGCATCGGCGAGCTGTTCCTGCCGGAGCTGCAGAAGGGCTCCTCGATCATGCCGGGCAAGGTCAACCCCGTGATCCCCGAGGTCGTGCTGCAGGTCTCGGCGCAGGTGATCGGCAACGACACCGCGATCACGATCGGCGGCATGCAGGGCAACTTCGAGCTCAATGTGCGGGTGCCGCTGATCGCACGCAACCTGCTCGAGTCGATCCGCCTGCTGGCCGCGACCGCCCGCATCTTCGCCGAGAAGTGCGTCGCGGGGATACGTGCCAACGAGGAGGGCTGCCACCGCTCGGCCGAGTCGACGCTGGCCGCCGCCACGGCCCTGAACCCCTACATCGGCTACGACCGGGCGGCCGAGATCGTCAAGGAGGCCGCCGACTCAGGCCGCCTGCTGCGCGAGGTCGCCTACGAGAAGGGCGTCGACGAGGACACCTACAACAAGGCGATGGACCTGCGCAAGATGGCCGCGGGCAACCAGTAGGCGCCCGCGCTGCTGGGCCCCGGGGCCGGCGCCGGATCGGCTGCTGGGCCCCGGGCGCTGCCGCCGCCGGATCAGGTGGCGACGGTCTCGGCGCCCAGCTCGCGGGAGATCGCGACGTCGACCGAGTAGTCGATCGGGACGACGATCAGCGATGGGACGTCGAGCGCCAGGGCCGCGGCCAGCCGCTGGGAGAACTCCTCGGCGCCGCCGACGCGCCAGGCGGGCATCCCGAACGCCTCGGCCAGCCTGACGAAGTCCGTAGCACCGAAGTCGACGCCGAAATGGCGGCCGAACTTCTTGTCCTGCTTCCACACGATCGAGCCGAACTGGCGGTTCTCCCAGACGACGTTGACCACCGGCGTGCGCAGCCGCACCGCGGTTTCCAGCTCCTGGCAGTTCATCAGGAAGCCGCCGTCGCCTGAGACGGTCACCACCTTGCGGTTGCGGTCGACCATCTGGGCGGCGATCGCGGTGGGCAGCGCGAACCCCATCCCGGCCAGCCCGTTGGCGATCAGAACGGTGCCCGGCTCGTGGGCGGGGAACATGCGTCCGATCCACAGCTTGTGCAGCCCGACGTCGGAGACCAGCAGGTCCCCGGGGCCGAGCGCGTCGCGGATGTCGGCCAGGACCCGCGGCGGGCGCATCGGGAAGTGGGTGTCCTCCCGGGCCTCGTAGAGAGCCCCCAGCACAACCTCACGCAGGCGGCAGTCGCCGAGTGTTTCCGACGGCTTGCGGCTCGCGCCCGCGGCCAGCCGGGCCAGGACGTGCGCGATGTCGCCGACCAGCTCGACCTCGGGGATGAAGAACTCGTCGACCTCGGCCGCGACCGTGTCGATCATCACGATTCGCTTGTCGGCGCGAGGGTTCCAGTGCTCGGGGGCGTGCTCGACCAGGTCGTAGCCGACGGCGATCACGACGTCGGCGTCCTCGAAGCCGGCCATCGCGTAGTCGCGTGACTGCAGCCCCACAGTGCCGAGCGCGTGCGGGTCCTCGTAGTCGAGCAGGCCCTTGGCCATGAACGTCTCGGCCACCGGGATCCCAGTGGTGTGCACGAACGCCCGCAGCGCGCGGCTGGCGTGGGTGCGGATCGCCCCGTTGCCGGCGAGGATGATCGGGTTCTCGGCGCTCATGATGATCTCGACCGCTTGCTGGAGCTCGCGCATCCCGGGTTCGGGGCGGACAGGCGCGTGGCCCGGCAGCGGCTTGGCGTCGAGCGGGCGGCTCATCACATCCTCGGGCAACTCGAGGTGCGTCGAGCCGGGTTTCTCCGATTCGGCCACCTTGAAGGCCTTACGCACCACCTCGGGCACTATCTCGGGGCTCGAAACCCGTGCATTCCACTTCGTCACCGGTCGCATGACCCCGATCAGGTCGATGTACTGGTGTGACTCCTTGTGCATCCGCTCGAGGTCGGACTGGCCGGTCAGCGCCACCAGCGGCGCCCGATCCAGAAACGCGTCGGCCACCGCCGTCACGAGGTTCAGCGCTCCCGGGCCGAGCGTGCCCAGACACACGCCCGCGCGCCCGGTCAGACGACCGTACGCGTCGGCCATGTAGGCGCCGCCCTGCTCGTGGCGCACCGGCACGAACTCGATCGACGAGTCCGCCAGCGACTCGTTCAGGTCAAGCGTTTCCTCGCCCGGGATCCCGAACACGTACTGGACGCCTTCGGCCTCCAGGCACTCCACGAACACCTCTGACGCCTTGCGCTCGGCCATCCCGGGACCGTATCTGAAGCGGGCGCCGAGGGCGCCCGTCACCGTCCGGCGCGGTGTGGCGCTGGCGTGCGTCGCTGTGCTGGGCGCGAGCCTCGCCGGCGCGGCCCGCGCGCGCGCCGCCGCGGAGCTCTACATCCGGGGCGGAGGCGAGGGCCACGGGATCGGGATGAGCCAGTACGGCGCCTACGGCTATGCGCTGCACGGCTATGACTACCGCTCGATCCTGGCCCACTACTACGTGGGCACGGCCATAGGCTCCGTCAACCCGGAGCGGATCGTCCGCGTGCTGCTGTCCACCGGCTCGGCCTCGTTCAGCGGCGCCACGAGCGCGGGCGGCCTCGCGCTCGAGGAGGCCGCCACCTACACCGTGCAGGCGACGCCCGGCGGATCGCTGAAGCTCCTTGACGCAGGCGGTCACTCGCTCGGGACGCTCCGCGCCCCGGTGACCGTGAGCGGGCCCGGACCGCTGACCGTGCCCGGCCGGGGCCGCTATCGGGGGGAGCTCGAGCTCCGGCCCGACGGCCAGGGAGGGGTCGAGACGGTCAACGCCGTCGGCCTCGACGACTACGTGAGGGGCGTGGTCGCCGCCGAGATGCCGGCGGGCTGGGCGGCCCAGGCGCTCGAGGCGCAGGCAGTGGCCGCGCGGACCTACGCGATCACGACGACAGTCGGCGCCGCGGGCTACGACCTCTATGACGACACGCGATCGCAGATGTACGGCGGGGTGGGTGCAGAGACACCGGCCACCGATGGCGCCGTGGCCGCCACGTCGGGCCAGATCGTCACCTACGACGGCCGGCCGGCGGTCACCTACTTCTTCGCCAGCTCCGGGGGCTACACCGAGGACGTCGAGAACGTGTGGCCGGGCGCTTCTGCGGAGCCGTGGCTGCGTGGCGTCCCCGACCCCTACGACAACGCCGGCGGCGATCCATACCACCGCTGGCGCTCGCAGATGAGCCTCGCGGCCGCGGCGAGCAAGCTCGCGGGCCTGGTGCAGGGGCGCCTGGTGGGGATCGCCGTGACCAGGCAGGGCGTCTCGCCGCGGATCCTGCAGGCATCGGTGGTGGGGTCACGCGGGGCCACGGTCGTGACCGGTGATCAGCTGCAGAGCGCCTTCGGCCTGGCCACGACCTACGCCAGGTTCACGACCATCTCCACCACCGTGTCGGTGCGCCGGCTGTCCGGGTGGGTGTATCCGGCCTCGCGCCAGGCCAGCGCGCTGGTCCAGGTGCGGGCGGGCGGTCGCTGGCAGACGCTGGCCCATGCTCCTTTGAACCCCACCGGCTCGTTCCACGCGCAGCTCCCGGGACCGGGCCGCTACCGCGTCTGGTACGCGCGGCTCGGCGGTCCGGCCGTCACGGCCCGGTAGGGCGGGCGCCGGTCAGACCGGGCGCCGGTTGGTCCAGGCACCGGTCAGACGAGGCGCCGGTTAGGCTGGGCGCCACAATGCCCGGCCCCCTGCTCGCGATCGACGGTCCGTTCGTTCTGTACCGCTCGTTCTTCGCCCTGCCGGACTCGATCAAGGACGCCGACGGTCACCCGGTCAACGCGCTGCTGGGCGCCGTCAACCTCATCCTCAGGATCGCCGCCGACCGTCGTCCGCGGGCGATCGTCGTCTGCTTCGGCGCCGAGGCGGCCACGTATCGGGTGGAGCTCTACCCCGGCTACCACGCCCAGCGGCCGCCCGTACCCGAGGCGCTGGGGCGGCAGTTCGAGCATGCGACCGAGCTGCTGGAGGCCTTCGGGTGGTCGTGCCTGTCGCACGATGACCTCGAAGCCGACGATCTGCTCGGCTCGCTTGCCGCGGCGGAGGCCGCCGCGGGCGGGAGGGCGTTGATCATGACCGGAGACCGCGATATGTACCAGTGCGCGTCGGCGCAGGTCAGCGTCGTCTTCCTCAAGCAGGGCTCGAGCGGCTTCGAGGAGGTCGATCCCGGGGAGGTCGAGAAGCGCTACGGGATCGAGCCCGCGCTCGTGCCGGACTTCATCGCGCTGCGGGGCGATCCCTCCGACGGCCTGCCCGGCGCCCCGGGCATCGGCGCCAAGACGGCCGCCTCGCTGCTGCAGCGACACGGCTCCCTGGAGGGAGCGATCGTCGCCGCCGGTCAGGAGCGCCCGCGGATCGCGGCCGCGCTCACAGATGGCGCCGACGAGCTGCACGCGTTCCGCGACATCGCCACCCTGCGGACGGTGAAGGTGGAGCTGCCCGCCGACCGGGAGACCGACCTGGCGGGCGGCGCCGCGGCGGCGCGGCGCCTGGGAATGAACCGGCTCGCCGACCGCCTCGAGGCTGCCGACTCGCTCGCCGACCTGTAGCCGGCTGTCCGACTTGCTCGCCGACCTGTAGCCGGCTCTGCGAGTTGCTCGCCGGACCTCCGAGCGGCGCCGGCCGCCGGTTACGGGGTGAACTTGACCGTGATCACGTCGCCGTCGGCGACCACGTAATCGCGGCCCTCGAGGCGCAGCGTGCCGCGATCGCGCGCACCCGCGTAGCCGCCGGCCTCGGTCAGGGCCTTCCAGCCGACCACCTCGGCGCGGACGAACCCGCGCTGGATATCGGAGTGGATCTGCCCGGCCGCGTGCCAGACCGAGAGGCCGCGGCGCAGGTGCCATGACTGCGCCGGCTTGTCCTCGCCGGCGGTGAAGAACGCGATCAGGTCCAGCAGCGAGAACGCCCCGCGGATGACGGTCTGAAGGCTCGACTCGGCGAGCCCGAGGTCCTCGCGCATCGCCGCTGCGTCCTCGTCGGTGAGCTCGGAGAGCTCTGACTCCAGCCTGGCCGAGACGGCGACCGCTTGGGCGCCCTGGGCCGCCGCGTGCTCGGCGATCGCGTCCGGGACCTCGTCGCTGCCCTCGTCGACGTTGACCACGAACAGCACCGGCTTGGCGGTCAGCGGGTGCAGCATGGCCATCGCGTCGGCGGCGTCCGCCGGGACGGGGACGCTGCGGGCGGGGCGGCCGGCCTGCAGAGCCCCGATCAGCTCCCGCAGCCAGGCGGCCTCGGCGATCGCGCGCCGGTCGCCGCTCTTCGCGGTCTTGGCGGCACGGTCCAGGCGCCGCTCGGCCTGCTCCAGGTCGGCGTAGACGAGCTCGGTCTCGATCGTGTCGATATCGGCCAGCGGATCGACGCGACCCTCCGGGTGGATCACACTCTCGTCGCGATGCGCGCGGACCACGTGCACGATCGCGTCGGTCTCGCGGATGTTGGCCAGGAACTGGTTGCCCAGGCCCTCACCCCGGTGCGCTCCGGCCACCAGGCCGGCAATGTCGTGGAAGGCGATCGTGTCGAGCACCAGGTTCGACGCCCGAACGGTGGCGGCCACCGCGTTGAGCCGTGGATCCTGGACCGGGACGATCGCGATGTTGGGCTCGATCGTCGTGAACGGGTAGTTGGCGGCCTCGGCGGCCACCCCGGTGAGCGCGGTGAACAGCGAAGACTTGCCGGCGTTCGGCATTCCGACGATCCCGACCTTCATCGGCATGACGTCGCAGCTCCCGTCGCCGAGGACCGGGCGTCCGGCCGCTCAGCGCTTGCGGGCCACGGGGACCGAGCGCCGGAGCGCCCAGCGCTTCCAGGCCACGCGGACCCGACCAACGTCCCCAGCACCGCGCCGGCCAGAACGTCTGAGGGGTAGTGAACGCCGAGGTAGGGGCGGCTGACGGCGAACGCGATCGCGGCCCCGTACAGCGCGGCCGCGGGCGCCAGTCCGGCATACGCGCGGGCGGCGGCAAACGAGCTGGTGGCGTGGGCGCTGGGGAACGACAGTCGTGAGACCGTGGGCGTCAGCGGCGGCAGCCCCGGCAGCTCGGGGCGGTGGCGGCGGACTGCGACCTTGACGGCATAGTTGAGCGCGTAGGCGCCGGCGACCACGCCAATGCCGCGACGCCATCGGGCGCGACGGGCCGGCACGGGGTCCAGCAGGGCGCCCGCCGCGCCGAGCGCCAGCCAGCAGGCGGCGTGCTCTCCCAGCCGCGAGTATCCGGCGACCGCACGCTCCAGGGCGCCCGGATGGGCGCGGGTGCGGGCCATGAGCAACAGCTGGGCGTCAATCTGGCTCGGCGATGGCACGGCGCAAGACTGTACGAGGCTCGGCGCGCGTCGGTCTGTGAGCGAGATACCACCAGGCGTACGGAAAGGGACCGCGCCCCCGCGGCGCGATCCCTTTCCGGTCCCCCCCTCAAGCGCGCGGCGCTGCCGCCTGCCTCATTCAGGCGTGCGCCTGCGTCGCCTCCCCAACCCGCTCCGGGCTGTCGTCATCGCACTCGGCGAAGAACCCGCCGACCACGTCGAGCAGGTGCTCGATCCCGTCGGCGGCGAACAGGATCGGCTGGTAGTGGGTGATGTCGTACTGAAGCGTCCCCATCTCGGCGATCCGCAGCGGGCGGATCTCGGCGCCGCGGAACTCCTCGATCTCCCCATAGGACGACAGCAGCCCCGCCCCGTACGCGCGCAGGTCACCCGGGCGCTCGTAGACGACGCCGAACTCGATCGTGAACCAGAACACCTTGGCGAAGAAGTCGCGCCCGGCCTGGGTCTCGAGACGGCGGGCGGCGCGGCCGGCGAGCCGGTTGAGCTCGGCGAAACGGGGGCTGGCCAGGGTGCCACCATGGCCGATCACCTCGTGGATCAGATCGGGCTCCGGCGTGTACAGCGGCTGGGCGTGGTGACGGATGTACTGCGTCGAGTGAAAGACGCTGTCGGCCAGCGAGCCGTAGAACTCGTCGAACGCGACCAGTCCGGCCGCCGGGTGATACTCGAAGCCCGTCAGGCCGCGCAGTTTGGAGGCGACCTCGTCGAGCTGCGGGATCCGGTTGGTCGGCAGCGCCAGCCGGGCCATGGCCTCGCGGTACTCAGAGCACGCGAGGCGCTCGTGCTTGGCGGCCAGCTCGCGGCAGACGATCCGCCACACCTCGGTCTCCTCGGTGGAGTACTCGATCTGGGGGATGGGCGCCGGCGGCTCCCATCCCAGGGCACGGGCGGCGATGTGGTTGCGCCGGGCCCGGTAGTCGGCGTCGCCGAAGCCCGGATGGCTCTCGGCGAGGTGGACCGTGACCGCGCCGTCGGCATCCGCGGTCACCGGCGCATACAGCTGGCCCTCCTCAAACACCCGCGCTCACCTGGACCGGCAGGGGATCCTCGGCCCACGACAGCGCGTAGCGGCCATCGTCGAGTTCGGCGCACAGCGCGGTCAGCCGCAGCGGCCGGAACGTGTCGCACATCACCGCCAGCTCGGCGGTGAAGCGCTGGCCGATCGACTTCTCCGCCAGCCCGGGCTGGGGCCCGTGGGGCAGTCCCGACGGGTGCAGCGTGACCGATCCGACATCGACGCCCTTGCGCGACCCGAACTCCCCGGAGACGTAATAGATCATCTCCTCGGACTGAAGGTTGGAGTGGTTGTAGGGGATCGGGATCGCGTCGGGCTCCCAATCGAGCATCCGCGGGCAGAACGAGCAGATCACGAAGTTCGGGCCCTGGAAGGTCTGGTGCACCGGAGGTGGCATGTGCACGCGACCGGCGATCGGCTCGAAGTCGTCGATGTTGAACGTGTACGGGTACACGTAGCCGTCCCAGCCGACGACGTCGAGAGGGTGATAGTCCAGGCCGTAGCGCTGGTAGCCGTGGCGGACTCGGACCACGAGCTCGTAGTCGCCGCGGTCGCGGTGGGTGACGAGCTCCTCCGGGGGGTGGAAGTCGCGATGCGAGAACGGCGCGTGCTCGAGCAGCTGGCCGTAGCGGTTGCGGTAGCGGCTGGGTGTCTCGATCTCTCCCGGGGTGTGGAAGGTGAGCCACAGCTGCGGATCGGCCGGGCGGAAACGATACGTGGTCCCGCGCGGGATGACGATGTAGTCGTGCTCGCGGTAGGAGAGGGTGCCGAACGTGGTCTCGAGCTGACCCGACCCCTCGTGGACGAAGATCACCTCGTCGCCCTCGCCGTTGCGGAAGAAGTAGTCCTGCTCCTCGCGGGGCCGGCAGACGCCGATCTCGACGTCGTCGTTGAACATCAGGACCTGTCGTCCTCGCACCGGATCGCCGCCGGGCGGCACCTGGCGGGAGTCGAACAGGCGGTGTGCGTGGGCGGCGGGGACCCACTCCTCGTGCGCGATCGCCTCAAACGACCCCAGCTCGCTCACGCGGCACGGCGTCTGCAGGTGGTAGAGGATCGACTCGTTGCCGCTGAACCCCTCGAACCCCATCACCTCCTCGGTCAGGAGCAGTCCGTCCTCGTCGCGGAACGCGACGTGGCGCTTGGCCGGCAGCGGCCCGCGGCGCTCGTAGCGCATGCGCTCAGCGATCCCCGTGCCGCGGGCTCACAGATTGCCCCGGCGGTCCTGCTCGCCCTCGAGCGCCTCGAACAGGGCCTTGAAGTTCCCCTCGCCGAAGCCTCTCGCGCCGTGGCGCTCGATGACCTCGAAGAACACCGTCGGACGGTCCCCGACGCTCTTGGCGAAGATCTGCAGCAGGTAGCCCTCGTCGTCGCGGTCGACCAGGATCCCGAGCCGGCGCAGATCCTCGACGTCCTCCTTGATGTCGCCGATGCGGCCGGGAACGTCGGCGTAGTAGGACTCCGGGATCGGCAGGAACTCGACTCCGCGCGCGGTCAACTCGGTCACAGCCCGGACGATGTCGGTGGTCGAGACGGCGATGTGCTGGACGCCGGCGCCCCGGTAGAAGTCCAGGTACTCCTCGATCTGGGACTTGCGCTTGCCCTGGGCGGGCTCATTGATCGGGAACTTGATCCGGCCCGAGCCGTCGGTGACGACCTTCGACATCAGCGCCGAGTACTCGGTGGAGATCGCCTCGTCGGAGAAGTGGATCATCTCGGTCATCCCGAAGACGCGCTCGTAGTAGTGGACCCACTCGTTCATGTGACCCAGCTCGACGTTGCCGACCACGTGGTCGATGCCGACCAGCAGCCCGTCGGGACCCGTGGGAGCGGCGGCGCGGGGGTCGTAGCCGGGCAGGAACGCGCCGGTGTAGTCGCCGCGCTGCACGAACACGTGCCGGGTCTCGCCGTAGGTGGCGACGGAGGCCAGCCGCACGGTCCCGTGCTCATCGGAGAGCTCGTACGGGGTCTCGAGGCCGCGGGCGCCGTGCGCGACCGCGTGCTCGTAGGCAGCGGCGGCGTCGGGCACGCTCAGCGCGATCGACCACACCCCGTCGCCGTGGCGCTTGTGGTGCTCGGCGATGCGGTCGTCGCCGGTCAGGGTGCCGGTGAGCACGAGCCGGATCCGGCCCTGCTGGAGCACATGGGAGACGCGATCCCGCGTCCCGGTCTCGAGCCCCTGATAGGCGGTCTCGGTGAACCCGTAGGCGTGGGTGTAGTAGTAGGCGGCCTGCGCGGCGTTGCCGACGAACAGCTCGAGGTGGTCGATGCCGTGGACCGGCATCACGTCGGGGGCGGATGACGTGGGGAGGGCAAGCTCTTGAATGGTCACGTATGCAATGATCCGCGTATCGGACGACCATCTCAAGGCCGATACGTTGCGTCGCCACTACTCGAGGACCTCATTTGGACGATATAGACCAGTTGATCGTTGCGTTGCTGCGTGAGAACGCTCGGCGCTCCTTCCAGGACATCGGCAACCAGGTGCATCTGTCCGCTCCGGCCGTCAAGCGGCGCGTGGACCGCCTGGAGCGCGACGGGGTGCTGCTCGGCTACAGCGCCGTCGTCGACCCGCAGGCTTACGGGTGGCACGCCGAGGCGTTCGTCGACCTGTACTGCGAGGGCAGAATGGACGCCGGTGAGATCAAGAACGCCGTCCAGCGCGAGCCCGGTGTCGTGTCCGCGCACACGGTCGCCGGGGAGGCCAGCGCGCTGCTTCACGTGATGGCGCAGGACACCAAGGGCCTCGAGCTCGCGCTCGAGCGCATCCGGGCCACCGCGGGCGTGACGCGGACGGTCACCGAGGTCGTGCTGTCGACGCTGTTTCAGCGATGAGACGTCCCTACCCCGACGGCCGGCCCCCGTCGATCCGCGACTTCATGGCGTTCGAGGAGCACATCGTCAACGCGCGCCGCAACGCCGGCCGCGAGGTGCCACCAGCGTGGTACGAGATCCCTGTCTTCTACTTCACCAATCCCGGGGCGGTGTACGGCGACGGGGACCAGATCCCCAAGCCGGCCGACACGGCGATGCTGGACTATGAGCTCGAGCTGGCGTGCGTGCTCGGCGCCGACGGCCGCCCCGAGGGCTTCACGATCATGAACGACTTCTCCGCCCGCGACCTGCAGGGCCTGGAGATGCAGGTGGGCCTGGGGCCGGCCAAGGGCAAGGACTTCGCCACCGTGTTGGGCCCCGTGCTGGTGTCACCCGACGAGCTGCCCTCCGATCTGGACATGCGCGCCGTCGCCCGCGTCAACGGCGAGGTCCGCACCGACTCGCGCACCGGGGCGATCCACTACGACTGGGAGCGGCTCATCGCCACCGCGGCGCGCAACACGCCGGGACTGGTGGCCGGCGAGGTGATCGGATCGGGAACCGTGGGCCGCGGTTGCATCCTCGAGCACGGCGACGGGCGCTGGTTGCAGGCCGGAGACGAGGTAGAGCTCGAGATCGAGGGGATCGGCGTACTGCGCAACCGGATCGTGTGACGGCGTCCGGCTGAGCCCGACGTGTCCCCGTGGGCGGCCCGGGTCCGTCAGGTGCCGAAGCCGACCCGGTGCTCCTCGGCGTCGACCACCACGTAGACCACCTTCTCGAGGTCCAGCGCGATCGTGCCGTCCTCGGCCTCGAGGTCGTGCCAGCCCGCGGTCCCGAGTGCCCGGCGCAGGCTGGCCAGCTCTGCCGGCGCCACGCGGGCGGCCAGGCTCGGGCCGCCGAGGAAGCCGATGTTGATTTTCTGGGGCTTGTCGCTGGTCATGTCAATGTCCCTCCGCAGCTGGCTGCACGATCTCGGTGAGCACACCGCCGGTGCTGGCGGGGTGCAGGAATGCGACCCGGGAGCCGCGGATGCCGACGCGCGGGGTCTGGTCGATCAGACGCATCCCGGCCGCGCGGCACGCGGCCAGAGTCTCCTCGACGGAGGCCACCCGGTAGGCGACGTGGTGCAGTCCCGGCCCCCGGCGGTCCAGGAACTTGCCGACCGCCGTGTCGGGCCCGAGCGGCTCCAGCAGCTCGATGTGGCCGTCACCGATGTCGAGCAGCGCGGCGTCGACGCCCTGCTCCGCCACGGTCTCGCGATGGACGAGCGCCATCCCGAGGGCATCGCGGTAGAGCGCGAGCGCCGAGTCGACGCTCGGCACGGCAACGCCAACATGGTCGATCGCGGACAGCATCGGGCCGGGAGGATACCTACGGCCCGCGGATCGCTCCCCGGCTACTCGTGCCGGATGCGGTCGCGCGCCGGCTTCACCGCGGTCGCCGCCGCCAGCCCCAGGTGCGCGCCGGGCCGGCGATCGGGGCGGGCGGTCGGAATGCCGGCCATGATCCGCTCGATGTCGCTTCGCTCGATGACCTCCTTGGCAAGCAGCGTGGCTGCCATCTCGTCGAGCTGCAACCGGTGTGAGTCGAGCAGCTCCACCGCCGCCCGGAAGGCCTCGTCGGCCAGCTCGCGCACCTCCTCGTCGCGAACCCGCCGGGTCGCATCCGAGACGCCGTCGCCGGCCACCCTCAGCGACGTGATGCCGGTCCCCATGGCGTACTCGTGCACCATCGCGAAGGCGATGTCAGCCACACGCTGCAGGTCGTCGGCGGCGCCCGTCGTGATCGAGCTGAACACCAGCTCCTCGGCGGCACGGCCCCCGAGCAGCATCGTCATCATGTCGATCAGCTCCTCGCGCGTCTTGAGGTAGCGGTCCTCCTCGGGAAGGTTGAGCGTGTAGCCGAGCGCGCGTCCGCGGGGGACGATCGAGATCCGATGTACGGGGTCCACCGACGGCAGCAGCTCGCCGACCAGCGCGTGGCCGCCCTCGTGATACGCGACGACTCGCCGCTCGTGCTCGGTCAGCGTGCGCCGCGACTGCATTCCCGCCACGGTGCGCTCCAGCGCGTGGTCGAAGTCCACGGTCGCGATCACCATCTCCCCGCGGCGGACGGCGTTGATCGCGGCCTCGTTGACGATGTTGGCCAGGTCGGCTCCGGTCAGGCCCGAGGTCTGGCGGGCCAGCAGCTCGTAGTCGACGGAGGGGTCGATCGGCTTGCCGCGCGAGTGGACCTGGAGGATGCGCTCGCGGCCGACGACGTCGGGGGGCGAGACGAAGATCTGGCGGTCGAAGCGACCGGGTCGCAGGAGGGCCCCGTCGAGCTTCTCGAGCAGGTTGGAGGCGGCCAGCACGACCACGTCCCCGGTCGACGTGAATCCGTCCATCTCGACCAGCAGCTGATTCAGCGTCTGGTCGTACTCCTTGTTGTCCTGGCCGCGACGACCCCCGACGGCGTCGAGCTCGTCGATGAAGACGATCGCCGGCGCGTGCTTGCGGGCGGCGCGGAACAGGCGGCGGATTCGAGCCGCGCCCAGTCCGGCGAACATCTCCACGAACGACGCTGCCGACTGGGAGTAGAAGACGGCGCCGCATTCGTGGGCGACGGCCTTGGCCAGCAGCGTCTTGCCGGTGCCCGGTGGGCCGTAGAGCAGGATCCCCGTCGGCACCTTGGCGCCGACCGCGCGGAAGCGCCGGGGATCACGCAGATAGTCGACGACCTCTCGCAGCTCTGCCTTGGCCTCGTCAGCCCCGGCGATGTCCCCCCACACGATCGGCGGGTTGGCCTCGGGCCGGATCTCCTGCGGGCGCGTGCGCGGCATGTGGCGCACGAGCGCGAACACCAGCGCCACCAGCAGGCCCATGAAGATGATCGGGAGCCAGTCGTGAAGCCACGAGTAGACATCGGGGTACCCGAGGAACGTTGAGAGCTCCATTGGAGCTAGATCGGCGGCTAACGCCGATCACTGAACCCTTTCGAGGCGCGGATTCGGCGAAAAGGCGCGTCCGACCTTCGCCGCGGGCCGTCCGTCGAGGAGCACGACGTCGGCGGTGAAGTCGTTTTCGCCCCGGATCAGGGACGACCCGACGCCATAGGCGTCCACCGGAACGCCCCGGTCCTCGAACTCCCGGATCCGCCCCGCGGTAAAGCCTCCGCTGACCACGATCCTCACATTGGCGAAGCCCGCTCCGTCGAGCGCCCCGCGGACCTTCTCGACCAGCCGCGGGTTGACGCCGGTGGGGTTGAAGCCGCCCATCTCGTCGTGCAGCGAGCGGTCAACGAGCTGCTCGGAGGTGTCGAGCCGGACACCCCACAGCTGCGGACCGAGGGCATGCGCGACCTCGAGCGCCGTGCGCACCGAGTCGTTCTCGAAGTCGACCAGCACGGTGATGTTCATGTGCTCGGCGAAATGATCGGCGAACTTCCTGGCCGCGCGGACAGTGTCACCGCCGTAGGCTGAGATCAGCGCGTGCGGCACGGTCCCCACGCCGCGTCCGCCCCACCACGACGCCTGCGCGTCGGTGGAGACGCCGATCGCCCCGGCCACGTGTGCGCTCCACCCGTCACCGGTCTGCACGAGCCAGTGGTCGTGCCGGGCGGGGAAGTACAGGATCGGCTTGCCGCGGGCCGCCTGGACCACCTCGGCGACGTTGCGCATCACCAGCGAGCGGCGCGCCAGCGAGCCCAGATAGACGGTCTCGAGGTGGGCGAACAGCGAGTAGTCGCCCTCGATCGTCATCACCGTCTCGCGTGGCGCGATGCGGTCGCCCTCGTGCAAAGCGTGCACCACGAGCTGATCCCATCCGTTCACCCAGGCGCCGTTCTCGGCGTAGCCCGAGCAGGTGCGCAGGACCGCCAGCGCCTCGTCGACGCCGCCGAGGATCGACTCGTTCTTCTGGAAGACCTGCATCGTGACGTGGGGGTGATCGCCCTCGGACTCGAGCAGCGTCTTGGTGAGCACGAAGTAGGCGTCGGAGTAGTAGCCCGTGCGGATCCGATCGACCGGAAGTCGGAAGATCGCCGGATCCAGCCGCGTGCGCACCTCCGTCGACATGAGCTGAGTCTATTGACCGGTTGATGGCCCGCGGGGGCGCCGCGGCCGGTTCAGCCCAGGAGCGCGCGGGCGACGTCTGAGTAGAAGCGGGCCGCGAAGCCGAGATCGCGCACGTCGATGCGCTCGTCGGCGTTGTGCATCAGCGGAGCCGCTTCGAGCCAGCCCTGATCGCGCTGCGGGAAGAAGCCGTAGGCCACGCAGTCAGGGAAATGGTGTCGCCACCAGCGTGAGTCCGAGAAGCCCGGGAGGATCATCGGCACCGCGCCCGCGCCGGGATCATTGGCCTGCACCCACCGATCGATGGCGCTCATCAGCGGTCCGGCGACCGGCGAGGCGTTGCCGGGGATCTGCTCGGTGAACTCGATCCGCAGCTCGTCGGTCTCCTCGCCCAGCACTTGGGCGATGCGGCGCCGGGCGGCCTGGACGCCGAGTCCCGGCGGCACCCGGCAGTCGACCATGATCTGAGCGCGCGAGGGGATCACGTTCATCTGCTGCGACGCGCTGGCCATCGTGGGGGTCAGCGTCACGCCCAGCATCGGCTCCACCAGCGTGCGCAGCCGCGGATCGTAGTCCGCGATCCGGGCCACCGCCGCGCCGGGATCCGCGGGGTCCTCGCCGAGTCCGGCGAGCAGCGCGGCCGGCGCCTCGGTCAGCTCGAAGGACTCCGGCTGGCTGGCCAGCGCAGCGAGCACCGGGCCGAGCTTGAGCAGCGCGTTGTCCCCGGTCTTGGGCAGCGAGGCGTGACCGGCGACGCCGTGCGCGGTGATGCTGAAGCGGAAGATGCCCTTCTCGGCGCAGCAGACGCCGTAGTGCTTGCGGCCTCGGTACTCAAACGACTCGCCGGCTCCCTCGTTGAGCAGGTAGTCGCAGCGGACCCGGTCGGGATGCTCGGCGGTGATCCAGCTGGCGCCGACCTCGCCGCCGGTCTCCTCATCGGAGGTGAAGACGAGCTTGAGGTTTCCCCGGGCGGGTCGCCACCCGGAGCCGGCCAGCGCGACGGCGGCCACCGCCTCGGCGGCGACCTGGGACTTCATGTCGATCGCTCCCCGGCCCCACAGAAAGCCGTCGGCGAGCTCGCCCGACCAGGGATCGTGGGTCCACTCCTCGGCGTGGGCCAGGACCGTGTCGACGTGCCCGAGCAGGCACAGCGTGGGGCCGTCACGCTCGCCCGCGAGGTCGGCCACCAGGTTGGGCCGGTCCCGATCTGCGGCCAGCTGCTCGGTGCGCAGGCCGGCGGCGCTCAGGTAGGAGTCGAGATACTCGATCGCCGGCCGCTCGTTGCCGGGAGGGTTGACGGTGTTGAAGCGGATCAGGCGCTGCAGCACCTCGATGGTCTCGGTTTGGAGCTCGTCGGAGGTCATCGCACCCAGGCTATCTGCGTAGGATGCGCGGCGTGTCCGACTGGGACAACGACCTCGCGCTCGCCCTCGAACTGGCCGACGCTGCCGACACCATCACCGTGGCCCGGTTCCGCGCGGATGATCTGGTGGTCGAGACCAAGCCCGACCTGACCCCGGTCAGCGAGGCCGATCGCGACGTCGAGCAGGCCCTGCGCGAGCGGCTGGCTCGGGTGCGTCCCGAGGACTCCGTGGTCGGTGAGGAGTACGGAGCCGACGAGGGGTCCGCCGGGGGGGACGGCCCGCGGCGGCGCTGGATCGTCGATCCGATCGACGGGACCAAGAGCTACGTGCGCGGAGTACCCGTGTGGGCGACCCTGCTGGCGCTCGAGGTGGACGGCGAGCTGACCGTGGGAGTGGTCTCGGCGCCCGCGCTGGGACGGCGCTGGTGGGCGGTCCGCGGCGGCGGTGCGTTCGTCCACGACGGCCTGGGACCGCAGCCACGCCGGCTGCGCGTGTCCGGGGTGCGCGAGCTCGATGACGCGCAGCTGTGCCTCGGTGGACTTGACGGGTGGCGGGAGGTGGGGCGGCTCGACGGGCTGCTCGACCTGAGCGAGCGCTGCTGGCGCACGCGGGGATACGGAGACTTCTGGCAGTACATGCTGGTCGCCGAGGGCGCGGTGGAGATCGCGCTCGACCCCGAGGTGTCGCTGTGGGATCTGGCGGCGCCGCTGGTGGTGGTGCTCGAGGCTGGTGGCCGCTTCACCGACATGGGCGGCGCCGTCACCGCCGACGGTGGCGACGCGATCGCCACCAACGGGTTGGTGCACGACGCCGCGCTAGGTTGCATCGCCCGGTAGCGACGCGGCCGCCCGCGCCCGTGGCCTGTTGCGGAGGTCAGGGCGCATACTCATGTGATGGATCAGCTGTTCGGGACCGACGACGCCGCGCAGCGCGCCGCGGGTGACCCGGCGCCTGGGACCGTGCCGCCGGGGGCCGACGTGCCGCTGGCCACACGGATGCGCCCGCAGTCGCTGGACGACCTGGTCGGGCAGCAGCACCTGCTGGCAGCGGGCTCGGCGCTGCGGCGGGCGATCGAGGAGGGCCACCCGCACTCGATGATCCTGCACGGGCCGCCGGGCAGCGGCAAGACCACGCTGGCCCGCCTGGTGGCCCAGGCCTCGGATGCGGCGTTCGAGGAGGAGAGCGCCGTCCAGGCCGGGCGTGCCGAGGTGCGGGCCGTGATCGAGCGCGCGCGGGGCCGTCTGCAGTCGGGCGGCCGGCGGACCGTGTTCTTTCTCGACGAGATCCACCGCTTCAACAAGGCCCAGCAGGACGCCCTGCTGCCGGCCGTCGAGGACGGGCTGATCACGCTGATCGGCGCCACCACCGAGAACCCCTACTTCTCGGTCAACTCGGCGTTGATCTCGCGCACCCACGTGTACGAGCTGCAGGCGCTGGGCGCCACCGATGTCCGCAAGCTGCTGGACCGCGCCGTGCAGCGCGGGTTCTGCGGGCCGCCGGACCGGGTTGACGACGCGGCGCTCGAGTTCCTGGCCGAGCGCTCGGGCGGAGACGCCCGCACGGCGCTGAACGCCCTCGAGCTGGCTTGTGAGTCCGTGGACGGCGAGGAGCCGGTTACGCTGGCGCACGCCGAGGATGCGCTACAGCGTCGCGCGATCCTCTATGACCGGCAGGCCGATCGCCATTACGACACGATCTCGGCGTGGATCAAGGCCACCCGGGGGTCGGACCCCGACGCCTCCCTGTACTACCTGGCGGTGATGCTGGAGGGAGGTGAGGACCCGCGGTTCATCGTGCGGCGGATGGTGGTGCTGGCCTCCGAGGACATCGGCAACGCCGATCCGCAGGCGCTGATCGTGGCCACCGCCGCGGCCGCCGCGGTCGAGCACGTGGGCCTGCCCGAGGCTCAGTTCGCGCTCGCCCAAGCGGCCATTTATCTGTCTCTGGCGCCCAAGTCCGACGCCGCCAAGCGCGCGGTGTTCGCCGCCCGCGAGCATGTTCGTGAGCGTGGTGCGGCGCCGCCTCCGGCACACCTGCGGTCCTCCACGCGCAGTGACGGCGGATACGACAATCCGCACCGCCGGGCCGGGCATCTCTCACCCCAGGAGCTGATGCCCGAACCGGCGATCGGCGTGCGCCTGTACGAGCCCGATGACGCCGAGGCGGCCCTGCGCGACCGGCTGGCCGAGATCAGGCGCGCTCGCGGGCTGGCGAACTGACGGGACGGCTGCGGGGGCCGCGGGGGCCGCGGGGGCCTGGGGGGGCGGGGGCCTGGGCCGGCTGCTCGAGCCATTGCGCACAAGCACGCCGCTAACCGGATTATCATCAGCCGGGCAACGAAGCTACTACCCTGTAGTAAATGACTTCTGGTTTCGATCCCGGGGCCCTGATGGCCCGTTACTACCTACTCCAAGGCGGTTTTCGCGTCTGTCTGCGGCTCGCCCGGCCGCGCGACGAGGCAGGTGTCGCCCGCCTGTTCTGGATCAACGGCCGCGAGCCCGACCAGCTGGCGCTGGCGCGTTTGCTCCGGTTCGATCCGGGCCGCATCTCGATCTGCGCCACGGCGCTCGTGGACGGCGTCGAAACCGTCCTGGGCGTCGGCGTGATCGACCTGGCCCCGGGCGACCCGGCGGCGCCGGAGCTCGTGCTCGTTGACGAGTCGGCAGGTCCGGGGTTGGATGAGCTGCTGACCGAGGCTCTGCGGGGGCGTGCCTCGACGCTCGCGCGCAACCGGGTGGCCTAATCTTCCGGGCGGTGACGTCCACCACCGCCCCCACGAGCCTGGAGTCGCTAAACCCCGCCACCGGCGCGGCGCTGGGGTCGGTCGCGCTGACCGCGCCGGACCAGGTCCAGTCCGTGGTCGACGAGGTCGCGAAGGTGCAGCCGATCTGGGCCCAGCTGACGCTGCGCGACCGTGCCCGTTACCTGCAGCGCGCCGCCCAGGTCCTGATCGACGAGTCCGACGAGATCCGCGACCTGATCGTGGCCGAGCAGGGCAAGCCCCGCAACGAGGCGTTCTCGATGGAGATCCTGCCGACGATCGACGCGCTGAACTGGATCGCCGGCGAGGGGCAGCAGATCCTGGCCGATGAGAAGATCCCGATGCCGCAGCTGTTCCTCAAGACCAAGCACTCGTCGTTCACGTACGAGCCGCTCGGGGTGATCGCCGTGATCGCGCCCTGGAACTACCCGTGGAGCATCCCCTTCGGCGAGGTGGCGCTGGCCCTGATGGCGGGTAACGGCGTGGTCGTCAAACCGGCTTCGCTGACGCCGCTGATCGGCGAGCGGATCCGGCACGTGTTCGAGCGCGCGGGCGTGCCCGAGGGGCTCGTGCGGGTGATCCACGGCCCGGGGACGGGCGCCGCGCTGGTGGAGTCGAGCGTCGCCAAGGTGTTCTTCACGGGCTCGGTCGAGACCGGCCGCGGCGTCGGTGAGGCGTGCGCACGGCAGCTCAAGGGCTCGGTGCTCGAGCTCGGCGGCAAGGACCCGATGATCGTCCTGCCCGACGCCGGCCTTGATCACGCGATCGCCGGCGCGCTGTGGGGGGGCTTCGCCAACGCCGGCCAGACGTGCTCGGGGATCGAGCGGGTCTACGTGCTGAGCGAGGTCGCCGAACGGTTCATCGCGGGGGTCGTGCGGGGCGCCCAGGGGCTGACGGTCGGCGACCCGATGGGATGGGAGACCGAGATCGGGCCGATGGTGTCCCGCGACCAGTTCGAGCTCGTCCGCGAGCTGGTCGACGACGCGGTGGCGGCGGGCGCGGTGCTGCACTGCGGCGGCCCGGTCTCGGCTCCGCCGGCCGGCTGCGATGGCGATTTCTACGCGCCGACCGTTCTCACCGGCGTGACGCACGACATGCGGATCATGCGCGAGGAGATCTTCGGGCCTGTGCTGCCGGTGGTGGTCGTCGACTCCGAGGACGAGGCGGTGACGATGGCCAACGACAGCGTCTTCGGTCTCGGCGCGTCGGTGTGGACCAGCGACCGCAGCAAGGGTGAGCGGATCGCCCGCGAGCTCGAGTCCGGCATGGTCTGGATCAACGACCACATGTTCAGCCACGGCGCTTGCCAGTGCTCCTGGGGCGGCGTCAAGGAGTCCGGCCTCGGTCGCACCCACTCCAAGTTCGGCCTGTACGAGTGCGTCAACATCAAGCTCCGGGTGTGGGAGTCCTCCGCGCTGCGCGACCCGTGGTGGCATCCGTACGATGAGACGCTCGGCCGGGCGCTCAAGCAGACCGCCGCGATCCTCTACGGTCGCCCGTCGATCCGGGCGGCGGCTCTGCGCGCTGGGGCGTCGCCGCTGCTGAAGCTCGGCTCGCGGCTGGCGCGGGACGCGATCCGGCGCTAGCGCTCGGAGCGTGTCACCTCATCCTCGCGCTGCGAGCCTGAGGTGGCAAGGTCCCAGACCCGGCACCGCGCAACCTCAATCCCATATGCGATGCATGAGGTTGCACGCTCCCGCGGTCAGCGGGCGCGGCGGCGCGGCGGCGCGGCGGCGCGGCGGCGCGGCGGCGCGGCGGCGCCCACTGGCTACGCTTAGAACCATGCCCGCCCAGGCCTATGCCGGCAAGGAATGCGTCTGCCAGCTGCGCAGGGGGATCTGCGATCAGTCGTGCGTACGAGACATGCTCGAGACGCCGTTCTACATCGCCTGCCTGCGGCTCAAGGGCCGGCGCTGCGTGGTCGTGGGCGGCGGCGAGGTGGGCCTGGAGAAGGTCGAGGGGCTGCTGGCCTGCGACGCCGCGGTGACGCTGGTGGCACCCGACGCGCACCCCGCGCTGATGGAGCTGGCCGCGGAGGGCTCGGTCACTTGGGCCAAGCGGGAGTACACCGCCTCCGATCTCGAGAACTGCCTGATCGCGATCGCCGCCACGGGCGACACGGACGTCAACATCCAGGTGTTCCAAGACGCCGAGCGCCGGGCGATGCTGGTCAACGTGGTCGACGTGCCGCCGCTGTGCAACTTCATCCTGCCGGCGATCGTTCGCACCGGCCCGCTGGCCGTCGCGATCTCCACCGCCGGCGCCTCGCCGGCGCTGGCCAAGCGGATGAAGCGCGAGATCGGCGAGCTGTTCGGAGAGCCCTACGCCACGCTGGCGGTGCTCCTCAACGACGCCCGTGGCTGGGCCAAGGCGACGCTTCCGACCTATCAGGACCGCAAGGAGTTCTTCGAGTCGATCGTCAACGGCGAACCCGACCCGATCGAGCTGCTGCGGAGCGGTGAGGTGGATCAGGTCCACGAGCTGATCGAGTCCGCGCAGCTGGCCAGCGCACCGGCCGTTCGGTGAGGGTGGTCACCGACCCGATGGCGCCGCGCGTCGGATGAGCGAGCTCACGCACCTCGACGCCGAGGGGCGCGCCCGCATGGTCGACGTCGGCGACAAGGCCGCCACCGACCGCCGCGCGGTCGCCCGCGCCGTCGTGCGGGTCAGCCCCGGGACGGCGCGCCGCGTGCAGGCCGGTGACGCCCCCAAGGGCGACGTCATCGGAGTGGCCCGGATCGCCGGGATCCAGGCGGCCAAGCGGACCTCCGAGCTGATCCCGCTCTGCCATCCCCTGGCGTTGACGTTCGTCGGTGTCGAAGGGACCGTCGACGTCGACACCGGCGAGATCGAACTGATCGCCGAGGCACGCACGACCGGACCGACGGGAGTCGAGATGGAGGCGTTGACGGCAGCCTCAGTATCCGCGCTGACGGTCTACGACATGGTCAAGGGCATCGAGCGCGGCGCCGAGATCGCGTCCGTGACGCTGCTCGAGAAGTCCGGCGGGCGCTCGGGCCACTGGCAGCGCTGAGCGGCGGCAGCCCACCGAGCGGCGGCCGCTTCCCGGGCGGCGGCAGCCACCGAGCGGCGGCCGCCCCCCTATGCTGTCGCGGGCGATGAGAGCCGCGATCCTGACCGTCTCCACCTCCGTGGCCGCGGGCGAGACCCAGGACCGCTCGGGCGAGGCTCTGGCTGAGCGCGTGCGGGCCGCCGGGGCTGAGATCGTCGCCCGTGACGTGCTCCCCGACGACCGGGCTGCGATCGAGAGCTGGCTACGCGCGCGGGCGGCGGCCGGTGCGTCGCTGATCTTCACCACTGGGGGCACGGGTCTGACCGACGACGACGTCACGCCGGAGGCGACGGCGGCGGTGATCGACCGGCCCGCTCCGGGCTTCGCTGAGGCGATGCGCGCCGAGGCGCTGCGCCACACCCCGATGGGCATTCTCACCCGCGGCGTGTCCGGGATCGCGGGGCGGAGCCTGATCATCAACTTCCCGGGCAACCCGAAGGCGATCGACGAGCTGTTCGGAGTCATCGCGCCGGTGCTGGAGCACGCGGTCGCCACGCTCCAGCGCGAGGGCGGAAGCAGAACCCCCGGCCATTGAGGCCCCGAGGGTGACCGACGCGCGCCTGCCGGGCGAGGCATCGAAGGTGGCAGACCGACAGCCGGCCGTTGAGCTGCGCAACCTCGTGCGGCACTTCGGCGAGCGGACCGCCCTGCGCGAGATCTCGCTCACCGTGCCCGCCGGCGCGACCCTGGCTGTGCTCGGGCGCAACGGCGCCGGCAAGTCGACGCTGCTGCGGATCCTGGCCACCCTGCTGCGCCCGCACGGCGGCGAGGTGATGGTTTTCGGAGAGGCGCTGCCCCGCCGCGGTTTCGCGGTGCGCGGCAGGCTGGGCCTCCTGGCCCACGAGCCGCTGCTGTACCGCGAGCTGACCGGGCGCGAGAACCTGCGCTACCACGCGCGGCTGCACCGCGCCGCACCCGAGCGGGTGGAGAGTGTGCTCGAGGCGATGCAGATGGAGCGCCGTGCCGACGAGCCGGTGCGCCTGCTCTCCCGCGGGATGGTGCAGCGCCTGGCGGTTTGCCGGGCCGTGCTGCACGAGCCAGAGCTGCTGCTGCTGGACGAGCCCCGCGCCAACCTCGACCCTGCTGCCAGCGAGCTGGTGGAGCCGCTGATCGGACGCTCCTCGGGCCGTACGCGCGTCCTCACCAGCCATGACCCGCGGGCCGCGCTGGCCGAGGCCGATCTGGTGCTGGCGCTCAGGGACGGCCGCCCTGCCTTCGTCGGGCCGCCCGCCGGCCTGGCTGAGGCCGAGATCAGGCGTCTGTACACATGAGGACGGCGCTGACGGTGCTGGCCAAGGACATGCGTCTGGAGCTGCGCACGTTCGAGACCGTGCCGGCAATGGTTCTGTTCGCGCTGGTCACGTTCGTCATCTTCCACTTCGGGTTGAACCGGGCCACGATCGACGGGCAGCTCGCCGCCGGGGTCCTGACGGCGACGCTGCTGTTCGCGGCGATGCTGGGGATCAACCGGCTGTTCGTGGCCGAGCGCGAGCAGGGCGGATTCGACGCGTTCCTGTTGGCGCCCGTGGACCGCACGGCGATGCTGGTGGCCAAGGCCACGGCGCTGTTCCTGTTCCTGGCCGGGCTGGAGGTGATCGCGGTGCCGGCGTTCGGGCTGTTCCTGCTCGGTCCCGCGATCGGCCCCGCGCTGCCGGGGCTGATCCTGGTGCTGGTGCTCGCGGACCTGGGCCTGGCGGTGATCGGAACGCTGGTCTCGGCACTGGCCATCCACACTCGCGCTCGGGACCTGATAGGGCCGATAATCGGGCTGCCCCTGCTGATCCCGGCGTTGATCGCCACGGCGAGGGCAATCGGGCCCCTGCTGCGCAGCGCCCACCCCGCCGGTGCCCCTCCCGGCAGGTGGCTGGCGATCCTGGCTCTTTATGATCTGGTGTTCACCCTCGTCGCCTACGGGGTGTTCGACTTCCTCCTGGAGGACTAAGCCACCAGTGCCTTCCACCACCTACGGCAAGGGGCTTCGCGCCCTCTCCCTCGCCACCGTCACGACAGTCGCGATCGCGCTCGTGCTGGTCTTCTACTACGCGCCGCTGGACGCCAACCAGGGATTCGTGCAGAAGATCTTCTACCTGCACGTGCCGCTGGCGATCGTGTCGCTGTGTGGCTTCGTGTTCGGCGCTGTCCTCGCGGTCGGCTACTTGCGGACCGGCGATCGCCGCTGGGACATGCGCTCCTACGTGGCCATCCACATGGCCCTGATCTTCGGCATCGGCGGCCTGATCACGGGCTCGATCTGGGCCAAGGCGTCGTGGGGTCACTGGTGGGTGTGGAACGAGCCGACGCTGGTCTCGTTCCTGATCGTGCTGCTCCTGTTCGCGACCTACCAGCCGCTGCGCTTCTCGATCGAGGACCCCGAGCGCCAGTCGCGTTACGCCAGCGTGTTCTCGATCGTGGCCGGAGCGTTCGTTCCGCTGAACTTCATCGCCGTCCGGCTCGCCCAGCAGTACGTGCACCCGCGGGTGCTGACGCTCGGCGGCGGCAACCTGCCGGGGTCGATGCGCCTGACCTTCCTGGTCTCGCTGCTCGGCATCGTGCTGCTCTACGCGACGCTGTGGAAGTACGAGATGGCGGCCAAGAACACCCGCAGCCAGGTGCGGCGGCTGCGCCGCACGCTGCTGGGCGACGACATGATCGCACCCAGCAGCCGGAGTGCGGCCCCGTCGTGAGTCTGCTGCTCGCAGTCGCCCCGGCGCTCCCGCTCGGGAAGTCCGGCAAGTTCGTGGCCGGCGCCTACATCGTCTTCGTGGTGCTGATCCTGGTCTACGTGGCGATCATGGCCGTGCGCGCGCAGCGCACCGAGCGCGAGCTGGCCCAGCTCCAGCGCGACGTCGAGGCGGCGCGAGCCCAGGAGACCGACCGCGAGCGGGAGCCGGTGGTATGAGTGAGCTGCTGGCGGTCGGGGTCTCCTACAAGACCGCGCCCGTCGAGCTGCGCGAGCGCCTGGCTCTGACCGACGCTCGCGCGGCGGAATTTTTGCGCGATCTGCGTGGCGCCGCCGACGTGCACGAGGCTGTGACCCTGTCCACCTGCAACCGGACCGAGCACTACCTCGTAGTCGGCGATCCGGTCGAGGCCGAGAGCACCGTGCTGGCGATGCTGGCCCGCCAGGCGGGGATCCGCCCGACCGGACTGGCCACGGCGATCTACTCTCACCGCAACTGCGACGCCGCGCGACACCTCTACCGGGTCGTCTCCGGGCTGGAGTCGATGATCATCGGCGAGGCCGAGATCCAGGGGCAGGTCAAGCGCGCCTACGAGGCGGCGCTGGCGTTCGAGACCGTCGGGCCGCTGACCAACCGCCTGTTCAAGGCCGCACTGGCCACCGGCAAGCGGGTGCGCACCGAGACCGCGATCGGCGAGCGCCAGCTCAGCCTGCCCGGCGTCGCCGTCGCGCTGGCGCGCGAGCAGCTCGGCGAGCTGACCGGCCGCCAGGTCGTGATCATCGGCACCGGCGAGACCAGCGAGCTGGCCGCCCGGGCCCTGGCCGAACACGGCACCAGGACGGTGTTCGTGGCCAACCGCCGCCGCGACCGTGCGCTGGCCCTGGCGCGGCGCTACGGGGGCCACAGCGTCGCGTTCGACGAGCTGCCCCAGACGCTGCTGCGGGCGGACATCGTGGTCGCGGCCACCGCCTCCCCCCATCTGCTGCTCGAGGAGCGCGAGGTCGGCGAGGTGATGCGCGAACGCGGCGGCCGGCCGATGCTGCTGATCGACTTGGCGGTGCCGCGAGACATCGACGCCGCCTGCGCGGGCATCGCGGGCGTGACGCTGTCGGACATCGACGACCTGCAGACCACGGCATCGCGCAATCGCAGGGTCCGTCAGGCCGAGGCGCGTCGTGCCGAGGGGATCATCGAGGAGGAGATCCAGCAGTTCGCCGCCTGGCTGGGTGCGCTCGAGGTCCTGCCGACGGTCGCCGCGCTGCGGAGCCGAGCCGCCCAGATCGCCGAGCAGATCGTGGCCGAAAACGCCGGCCGGTGGGAGACCGCCTCAGCGCGCGACATCGACCGGGTCGACGCGATGGCTCGCGCGATCGTCAACCGGCTGCTGCACGAGCCGACCCTGCAGATGAAGCAGATGCACGACGATCGTGTGCACGCGCGGATGGCGCTGGTGCGGGAGCTGTTCGGCCTCAGCGTCGACGAGGGGGCGCTCGGGGCCGCGGCGCAGCAGCTCGACGAGGAGCCCGCGCCCGAGCTCGCCGAGGAGCCCGCACCCGAGCTCGCCGAGGTCCGCGAGCTCCCGGCGGCCGGGAGCGGTCGCCGGCGCCGCTGATGCGGATCGGGACGCGCGGTAGCGCGCTCGCGACAGCGCAGGCCGAGTGGGTCGCCGACCGGCTCCGGCGGGCGGGCCACACCACGGAGATCGTCACGATCACGACCCTGGGGGACCGCGGCGCCGCCGTAGAGGACAAGTCGCGATGGGTGTCAGAGCTCGAACGGGCGCTGCTCGAAGGCCGCATCGACGTGGCCGTGCACTCGGCCAAGGATGTCCCGACCGAGCTGGGGGAGGGCCTCGAGCTGGTGGCGGTCACCGAGCGGGCCGATCCGCGCGACGCGATCTGCGGTGCCGAGGGAATCGCCGAGCTGGCACCCGGGGCGCGGATCGGCACCAGCAGCGTGCGCCGCGCGGCCCAGATCCTCGCTCTGCGCAGCGATGTCGAGGTCGTGGAGCTGCGCGGCAACGTCGACACCCGCCTGCGCAAGCTCGCTGACGGCCAGGTCGACGCGATCGTGCTGGCGCTTGCCGGATTGCAGCGGCTCGGGCGCGAGGGCGACGCCGGCGGGGTGCTGTCGGAGGCACAGGCGGTCCCCGCCGCCGGGCAGGGGGCGCTGGCTCTGCAGGCACGCTCCGGAGCGCTCGACGCAGCCGCGCTGGCGCAGGTGAGCGACCCCGCGGCGGTGGCGTGTGTCGGGGCGGAGCGGGCGCTCGTGCACGGCCTCGGGGCGTCCTGCAACACGCCGGTCGGCGCCCACGCGCGGCTGCTTGGGTCCGGCGAAGTGCAGCTGACCGGCTGGGTTGGGCTCCCCGACGGCTCGGCGTGGCTGCGCGACACCGTGACGGCGCCGCCGGCGCAGGCGGGCGCTGCATGCGCCGAGCGCATGCTCGCGGCCGGGGCGCGGGAGCTCCTGCGCGAGTCCGAGCAGGTGCTCGCCCCGTGACCGTATATCTGGTGGGCGCGGGCCCGGGTGACCCCGGGCTGATGACGGCGCGGGCGCTTGAGTTGATCGCAGCCGCGGACGTGATCGTTCACGACCGCCTGATCCCGGAGACGGCGCTGGACGGCGCCAGCCCCGCAGCTGAGCTGATCTACGCCGGCAAGGAGGGCGGCGGACCCTCGGTCTCGCAGGTCGACATCGAGCGCGTGCTGATCGAGCACGGAGCCGCTGGACGCACGGTGGTGAGACTTAAAGGCGGAGATCCGTTCGTGTTCGGGCGCGGCGGCGAGGAGGCGGAGGCACTGCGCGCCGCCGGGATCCCGTTCGAGGTCGTGCCGGGGATCACGGCCGGGGTCGCCGCATCCGCCTACGCCGGGATCCCGGTGACGCATCGCGACGCCGCCAGCGCGGTGGCGTTCCTGACCGGCCACGAGGATCCCGACAAGCCCGAGTCGGCGCTCGACTGGCCCGCGCTGGCCTCCTTCCCCGGCACGCTGGTCGTCTACATGGGCGTGCGCCAGCTGGGGTCGATCGCGTCGCGGCTGATCGCCGGCGGGCGCCCCGAGTCAGAGCCCGCGGCGGTGATCGAGCGCGGCACGCTCGCCGAGCAGCGCGTGGTCTCGGGGACGCTGGGGACGATCGCCGAGGTGGCCCGCGATCAGGGCATCAGAGCGCCGGCGATCTCGCTGTTCGGGCCCGTGGCGGCGCTGCGACGCAACCTCGCCTGGTTCGAGTCGCGCCCGCTGGCCGGGGTCACGGTCGCGGTCACCCGGGCCCGCGCCCAGGCCAGCGGACTGGCCGCGCGCCTGCGCGAGCTCGGCGCCCGCGCGGTGGAGGCGCCGGCGATCCGGATCTCTGCGTTGCACGGCCCTGCGCCGGAGCTCGAGCGATACGACCTGGTCTGTCTGACCAGCCCCAACGGGGCGCGGCTGTTGTTCGAGCGCCTGGAGGCCGCGGGCCGCGACGCGCGGGCATTCGCCGGGATCCGGGTGGCGGCGATCGGCCCCGGTACCGCCGCCGCGCTGCGCGAGCACGGACTGATCGCCGACGTGGTGCCCGAGCGCTTCGTGGCCGAGGGGCTGGTCGAGGCGCTGGCCGGGGTGCCCGTGTCGCGCGCGCTGGTGGCCCGCGCCGCGCAGGCCCGCGACGTGTTGCCCGATGCGATCCGTGAACGCGGCGCCGAGGTCGACGTGCTGGCCCTGTACGAGACCGTGGCCGAGCCGATGAGCGCCGGGCAGCGCGAGGGCGTCGCCGAGGCGGACTACGTCACCTTCACCTCGTCCTCGACCGTCAGGTTCTTCTTCGAGGCGGTCGGGGATGGCCTGTCGCCCCAGACCCGGCTGGCCAGCATCGGACCGGTGACCAGCGACGCCCTTCGCGAGCGTGGGCGCGAGCCCGACGTCGAGGCCGAGCGTCACGACATCGACGGGCTGATCGCGGCGGTGGTGGCCGACGTGGCGGCCAGGGCGGCGGGCGGATCATCCGGATCCGCCCAAGACTGGAGCCCGCCACGGTGAGCGTGCCGTTCATCACGTTCCTGACCGACTACGGCTTGGTCGACGACTTCGTCGGCGTCTGCCATGGCGTGATCGCCACGATCTGCCCGCAGGCGCGGGTCATCGACCTCACCCACGGCGTCCCCCGCCACGACGTGCGGGCCGGGGCGCTCCTGCTCGCCGAGGCGCTCCCCTACGCACCATCAGGAGTGCACCTGGCCGTGGTCGACCCCGACGTCGGCGCGCAGCGGCGCGCGGTGGCTCTGCGGCTCGGCGATGGGCGCGTCCTGGTGGGGCCCGACAACGGGCTGCTGGCGCCTGCGGCCGAGTGGGGCGGCGGCGTAGTCGAGGCCGTCGACATCGCGCGCTCCCGTTTCCGTCGCGAGCCGGTGTCCGCGACCTTCCACGGGCGCGACATCTTCGCGCCGGTGGCGGCACATCTCGCGGCCGGAGCGCCGCTTGCCGAGGCCGGCGACCCGCTGGACCCCGCGGAGCTGGTCGCGCTCGAACTGACGCGCGCCGAGCAAGTCGACGGGGCGCTCGTGGCGCACGTCCGCTATGTCGACCGGTTCGGCAACCTGCAGCTCGACGCCGGCC
The DNA here is from genome assembly GCA_963799995.1 of uncultured Solirubrobacterales bacterium. Classification (GTDB taxonomy): domain Bacteria; phylum Actinomycetota; class Thermoleophilia; order Solirubrobacterales; family Solirubrobacteraceae; genus Palsa-465. The sequence continues at coordinate 73,723 of CAWCZI010000010.1, forward strand.
ACGACGACCTTCCCGAATCGGGTCTGAAGCTCGGCCGCCGGGCGACTCTGCGGGCCGCCGGGGGCGCCGAGCACACGCTGCTGTACGTGCGGACGTTCGCCGATGTCGGCCCGCAGGAGCCGCTGCTGTACGAGGACGCCGCCCGCCGGCTGTCGGTCGCCGTCAGCCACGGGAGCGCCGCCGAGTGGCTCGGGGTCGGCGTCGGTGACCAGCTGCGGATCCGGGTTCCGTGAGCGACGCCGGCGGGCCGGCGCGGTCGCTCGGGTCGCCGCGGCTGCACCTGCGCCGGGTCGGCTCGACCAACGTCCGGGCGCGCGAGCTGGCGGGCGCCGGGGTGCCGCACGGGACGCTCGTCACCGCGGCCGAGCAGAGCGCCGGACGGGGGCGCCAGGGCCGGGTCTGGACCGCGCCGGCGGGTCGGGCGCTGCTGTGCTCGGTCGTGATCCGGCGCCCGCCGCGCCTGCTGCCTTTGGCGGCCGGGGTGGCGGTGGCGGAGACGGTGGAGGAGGCCGGCGCGGCGGTGGCGGAGGCCGGGGCGGCGGTCGCGGACGGCCCGCCGGCGCTCTTGAAGTGGCCCAACGACGTCTTGATCGGCGGCCGCAAGGTCGCGGGGATCCTCGTCGAGGGCCGTCCCCAGGAGAACTGGGCGGTGCTGGGGGTCGGGGTCAACGTCGCGCTGCGCTCGGAGGACTTCCCGCCCGAGCTGCGCGACACCGCGGCCTCGCTGGGGCTCGAGCCGGTGGCGATCGAGCCCACGCTGGCGCTGCTCCTGCGCGCGCTGAAGCGCTGGATCGACGCCCCGGAGGCGTCGGTGCTCGAAGCGGTGCGCTCCCGCGACGCGCTACTGCATCGCGACGTGAGGTGGAGCTCCGGTCACGGACGGGCAGCCGGCATCGATGACGATGGTCGGCTGCTGGTCCAGACCGATGGTGGCTCCCGCACGCTCGAGGCAGGAGAGGTTCATTTGATCAGTGGTGCATCCGCGGATCGATGAACACGTCATCGATCTGCGAGTCGCCGGTCAAGGCGGTGAAGCGCAGCGCCATCTGGGCCGTGCCGCCGCCGAGCGCGGACGGGAGCACGGAGCCGGTGCGCATCGCGGAGGTCGGCTCCCAGTCACCGCTCGGCGTCAGGTTTCCGACCGGGATTGCAAGCTGTCCGGCCCACGAGGTCTGATACACCGCCTGCACGAGCACGTCCGAGGAGCCGTCGCCCGTTGCGAACAGCCGGAAGGTCGGTGACGCGAGGTCGACACACGTGAACGGCGACTGTGCGGATGCGCCGGCGGGCAGGTCGAGCGACGAGGCGCCGACCGAGCCGGTGGCGCCGTAGGGCTCGCTGCCTGAGACGGTCGCGGCGCCACCGCTGAGCGTCCAGCTGTCGGTGCTGTCCTCGAACGAGCCGCCCGGGGCCAGTTCGTACTGGTTGGAGTCGCCCCACTGAGCGAACGGCTGGGACACCGGGGAGCTCGGGCAACCCCGAGGAGATGCGGCGGCTGCCTGACCGGGAGCGACGCAGAGAAGGGAGGCGAAGGCAAGCCCGGCGGTGACGCCGAAACCCCGGATACGGCTGAAGAGGCACTGCGTCATCTTGGTACGCACCTTCCGTGGTGGCCTGGATTTACCTAGTGCCCCCTGTGATCGGCATCTCCGGAAGAAGGTGAATGGAGCCGGCGACGATTGGACGTATGTCCGAGGCCCGGCCAAACCTGTCGAGGGGGCTAAGGCTCGCCGCAAATTCCGCCGATTACGTGCCCAGGATGACGCTCGACCCGAGCTTCCAGGACCAGGAGCTGCTGGCCGACACGCAGCGACGTCTTGCCGAGGGCAAGACCAGCCGCGAGCTGCGCGCCGACATCCTCCTCGGCTTTGGGTTTGTCGCTGCGGCCGCCGCCGTGTGGGCGATCAGCCCGCCGCACGGCGAGAAGCCGATCGGGGCGCTGCTGTGCGTCATGGTCCTGGCACTGGCGTCGCGGGTGAGCTTCAACACCCCGTACGGCTTCACCGTGGCCACCCAGCTGGCGTTCGTCCCGCTGCTGTTCACCCTGCCGCCGGCGCTCGTTGCACCAGCGGTGATGGTTGCGCTGGCGCTCGCCAACGTGCCCGATGTCGTGTCGGGGAAGATACGTTTCGCCAAGCTGCTGGCAGCTCCGGCCAACGCATGGTTCGCGGTCGGTCCGGCGCTCGTGTTCGCGCTCGCGGGCGTCGCGCCGTGGACCGCAGGCGCCGGTCTTCTGGTGATCGCCCTGGTGGCGCAGTTCGCCGGAGACTTCGGGGCGTCGGCGATGTACTTCGGCGTCACGCGGCAGGCCGGCCTACGTGCGCAGATCGGCGAGTGCTGGGTGTACGGCATCGACGCCGGGCTGTCCGGCGTCGGGCTCGTGGTCGCCGAGCAGATCCGCAGCACCCCGGCCGCGGTGCTGGCCGTGGTCCCGCTGCTCGGCCTGCTGGCGATGTTCGCCGACGAGCGCAATCGCCGGCTCGGAGGACTTCTCGAGCTCAACAAGACCTACCGCGGCACCGCGTTGCTGCTCGGAGACGTGATCGCCGCCGACGACGGCTACACCGGGGAGCATTCGAAGATGGTGGTCGAGCTGGCGCTGAGCGTGGCCGAGCGGCTCGGGCTCGACGGCGAGCGGCGGCGCAACATCGAGTTCGCGGCGATGCTGCACGACGTGGGCAAGATCGCGATCCCCAAGAACATCATCAACAAGCCGGGCAAGCTCGACGCCGACGAGTGGCGGATCATGAAGACCCACACGATCGAGGGAGAGCGAATGCTGACCCGCGTCGGAGGCTTCATGGGCGAGGTCGGCCATATCGTTCGCGCCCATCACGAGCGCTGGGACGGACAGGGCTATCCGTCCGGAACCGCCGGTCTCGCGATTCCGCTCGAGGCGCGGATCATCGCCTGCTGCGACGCGTGGAACGCGATGCGCACCGACCGCCCTTATCGTCCCGCCCTCTCGCACGAGACCGCGCTCGAGCAGCTGTTCGAGGGCACCGGATCCCAGTTCGACCCCTCGGTGGTGAGAGCCCTGGTCCAGATCGTCGGGCTGGGAGACGCCACGGCCGTGCCGACCGAGGGCACGGTCTCGACGTCGAGCACGGCTGCCGCGCCGACCGCGGCTGCCGGCTCAGAAGGAGCGGTAGTGCCCGTTGCCGATGACGAACCCGTGGTTGTCGCCGTTGAAGCAAAGCACGGTGACCTCGGCCACATGGCAGGTCACGCCTAGCTGATTCCAGAGCCGGCCGCGACCGAGCGTCACCGATGGGCCGGCCACGAACGAGTCCTGGCTGAGCCGCAGAAGCTTCGGGGTGCCGAGCAGGCCGACCTGAACGTAACCGGGGTCGCCCGTGCCGCCGTGCTTGGGGGCGGGTATTCCCTTGGCCGCGCACAGCACCTCATTGGCGGGCTTGCTGGGGGCGTGGATCTCGACGCCGCAGGTGACTTTACGGCTGGTGTTCTGGAACAGGGTTGCCTTCGACAGCGGAGCGGCGGCGGCGGCCGGAGCCAGCGCCGCGGTCGCTGTCACAGCCACAGCGAGTGTTGACAGGCGGGATTTCATCGGCAGGCCTCCCCTTCTCTGGTTGCAAACGGCCCTGACGGGGTCATTCCCCGCTGACGCGAACGCTACGCCGCGGCTTCGGCGTCGTGCTCGTCGTTCGAGCCTTCACCGTCCCGGCCGCCGCCGGGGCCGTCGCCGTCCGTGCGTCCGAGGTTCTCGACGGTGGCGCCCTGCCGCCTGCGGCGGTTGCGCGGCCGCGACCGGGGCCGGGGGGGCTCCTTGTCATCATCCTCGGACACGGGCGCGCCGTCGGATCCCGCAGCGCCGCCGCCTTCGGGCTCGCCGCCGCCGTCATCCTCGTCGAGGTCGAGTTCCCGCGTGGGCTCCTGCCCTTCGTCGAGGTCGGTGTCCGGGGTCTGCGGGGAGGTCCTGGTGCTCGCATCGCCGGCCGGCTCGCCGCCGGTCGACTTGCGCCTGCGGCGCTTGGAGCCGCGCCGGCCCTTGGGAAAGTTGCGAAGCAGCTCCCGGGCGAGCGCGGCCGGCTTGCGCGCCATGCGGGTGCGGGCGCCGCGCAGCGCCTCCTCGGCCTCGGGCGTATGAGCCAGCGCGGCCGCCAGCAGCGCGGCCGACAGGCGCCGGTCCTCCTTGCGGGAGGCGTGCACGAGCCGGCGGGCGTTGCGGGCGTGGGCCGAGCCGCTGGAGTTGACGAGCAGACCGAGCAGGCGCTTGGTCTCGGGCCAGCGCTGCACCGCGTATTCCTCGTGCACCTCTCGCGTGTATTCGGCCATTCGCCAGATCCAGGCGTTGGCCTGGTCACGGCGGCCGATCCGGCGCTCGGCCAGAGCCTGGAGCATGATCTTGACGCCCTCCCGGCGCTCGTCGCGAGGCCAGCCGCCCATGATGTCGATGGCGGTGTCGAACGCCTCGGCATCGCGGGAGGCGGCGATCTCCTGCAGGGCCCGCAGCCGCAGCTGGGCATTGCGGTTGCGCTGCACGGCGGTCAGCAGGAAGCGTCGTTTGAGCTCGCCGGCGCGGTCGAAGTGCAGCATCGCCTTGGCGCGACGCCAGCCGCCCGGCGCGACCCGCGCCCCGGCAAGCGCAGCCCACACGTGCTGCTCGCCGTAGTCGAGGTGCTCGACCGCGATCCGCCACAGCTCGCGCTCGAAGACCTCGGCGCGCCGATCGGGATCGGGTGTGACCGGCAGCACCCGGCGCTCGACCCGCACGCGCCGGCCCCGGCCGCGGCGCACGGGCCCGACGACGATCGCGCCGCCGCGGTAGACGTCGCGGTCCAGCAGCGAATGGAGGGTCACCACGGGGTCGTCGTGCTTGGTGGCCGGATGGACGAAGTCGATGACGATCCCCGCCTCCTTGCCCGGATGCCGGCGGGTGACGCGCCCGACGCGTTGCTGATAGATGCGCTTGGAGGCAGTGGGTGCCAGGTGCATGCAGATCGTCGCGCGGGGGCTGTTCCAGCCCTCGGCCAGCAGCTGCGCGTTGACCAGCACGTCGACCTTGCCGGACTCGTAGTCGGCCAGGATCCGGGCCAGCTCGCGCTTGGGCGTCTCGCCCGAGACCCCCTGCGCCTTCATCCCGATCTCGCGGAACGCCGCGGCGACGTTGTAGGCATGCTTGACGCCCGCCGCGTAGACGACCCCCGGGATGCCGTTGAAACGGGTCTTGTAGAGATCGGCGATCGCCAGGTTGAAGGGCGTCTGGTCCAGCAGCTCGGCCAACATCTCCTGGTCGAACTCGGTGTCGACCTCCCCTCTGCGCAGTGGCACCTTGGCGATCGTGCGCACGCCCGGCCCAGGCGGGATGCGGATGCACCGAAGCGGCGAGATCACGCCCCGGCGTGCGGCCTGGGCGAGGTCGAAGCGGCTGGTCTGCGTCGGGAACAGGTCGGTGACGTGGCGGGCGATCAGCGCTCCGGTCGCCGTCATGCCGACGAAGACCGGGCCCGACCAGCTGCGAATCGCCGCCGATGTCTTCTCACCCAGCGCGGTATGCGCCTCGTCGCAGATGACGATCGTGTACGCATCCGAGATCCGCCCGGCGTTGCGCACGAACCACTGGTAGGTCTCGACCGTGACCGGTCCGTTGGCCTTGTCCTGCCCATCGAGCAGCGCCCCGCAGATCCGGTCTCGATAGCCCCGGTCGCGCAGCTCGCCGTGGAACTGGTCGACGAGGTTGCGCCGGTGGGTGAGGATCAGGACACCGCCGGTCCGTGACGCCTCGACGAAGCCGAGCGCCGCGACCGTCTTGCCGGCGCCCGTGGCGTGCTCGAACCAGAAGCGCTTCGCGGCGTTGGGGTCCTCGGGTTGCTCCTCGAGCTGGCCGTCCTCCTCGTCGCCGTCGTCCTGCCAGTCCTGGGGCTCCTCGTCCTCGGCGGCTTCGTAGTCCTCGGCCGGCTCCTCGTCCTCGTCCTGGTCGTCGTCCTCGTCGTCGAGGTCGAGATCGTCGTCGAGATCCTCGTCGTCGTCGTCGGCCGGCGGCGCCGCCTTGGCCGCCGCCACTTGGCCGTTATCGGCCGTTGCAGCCTCGCCACCGCTGGCGGCGCCGTTGGCGTTGCCGGTGCCGTTGCGCCCGTTGGCGATGGCGCTGCGCTGTGCCTCAGCCAGCAGTGCCGTGAGCGTGCCGGATAGGGCATCGACCTGGTGGGCGGACAGGGTCGTGCCATCGACCAGGTGGGGCTCCTCCTCGGACAGCAGGCGCTCCAGACCCAGCATCAGCGAGAACTCGCGCCGCCACTCGATCGACGGCTGCGTATGGCCGGCCTCGACCTCGGCGAGCGCGGCATCGAGTGCTCGCCGCCGGGGGGAGCCGGCGGGCAGGGCGTCCTCGAATGTCTCGCCGTCGTAGACGAAGCGCTCGCGTGTCAGCGCCTCGGCGCGCGCGATCGAGTCAGGACTCGGGATCGGGGTGGTAACACCCATCAGTGATTGGCAGGTTGCGTCAGGATGTGCGAACCGCGGCGCAAAGTCGTAGCGATTCACATGAACTCGGCAGGACGCCGAGTACAACGAGATTCCTCAGAAGCGTTCCCTCTGCCGACCCGGCAAGGGGAGCAGCCCCACCTATTTAAGCAGATGCCGCGGACTTTCCGTCTGTCAAGCTTTCTCGGTGCGTCTGCTCACCCGGTCGACAGCGCTCGTTTTGGCCTGCGCGGCCCTGACCGCCTGCGGCTCCGGGCACCCCAAGAGCGCCGCGCCTTCCCCCAGCGCTGTCCGGGCAGCGTTCGCCCGGTCGCCGGCCCCGCTGGCCTCCCTGCACAGCCAGGCCGACCAGCTGCTGGCGGGCGGCGTGCAGGCCTTTCGTGCCCGGCTGGGGGCGCTGAAGGGGTATCCGGTGGTCGTCAACAAATGGGCCTCCTGGTGCGGGCCGTGTCAGAGCGAGTTCCCGGTCTTCCAGCAAGTCTCGCTGCGCTACGGCCATCAGGTGGCGTTCATCGGCATCGACGGCAAGGACGCGAACGGCTCGGCGTCGGCGTTCCTGCGGCGGTTCCCGGTCACATACCCCAGCTATACCGATCCGGGCGAGTCGATCGCCCGCGCCTACCAGGCCGCGACGTACTACCCCCAGACGCTGTTCTTCGACCGTTCGGGCCATGCGCAGTACGTTTACGACCACGCCGGCCCCTACGAGAGCGCGAGCGCGCTCGAGCGCGACATCCGGCGCTATGCCCTGAGATGACCGAAGCCCTCACATACGAGGTCCGCCGGGCGCGCGGAGAGAGCGAGATGTCGGCGGTGCTCGAGCTCCGCCACGAGGTCTTCTGTGAGGAGCAGGGAGTGCCCGAGCGTGAGGAGCTCGACGGCCGCGATCGCGAGTCGCTGCACCTGGTGGCCGTGGCCGACGAGGAGGTGCTGGCCACCTGCCGGCTGCTGTTCGTCGGGCCGACGGTTCAGTTCAGCCGGCTGGCCGTGCGGATGGACGCCCGCCGCCGGGGGATCGCCACCGCGCTGCTGAAGCTCGCCGACGACGAGGCGCGAGCTGGAGGCGCCCGGCGGCTCGTCCTCCACGCCCAGACCTACGCCCGCTCTCTATACGACGCAGCCGGCTACGAGCCGCGGGGGCGGATCTTCATGGAGGCGGGGATCGAGCACATCGCGATGGAGAAGCACCTCTGACTCCGACGCCCGGCCGGGCTGGTGGTTGAGCCGATGCCAGAGGTCCGCATTGACCCTTTGACAGGGCAGCGCGCGATCATCGCCGGGGCGCGCGCTGATCGTCCCGGCGGCGAGCCACGGGCCGAGCCGGCGGCCGCGATCGATCCGCACGAGGACCCATTTGCCGAAGGTCACGAGGACCGCACCCCTCCCGAGCTGTACGCCGTCAGGCCCGACGGGTCGGCGGCCGACACGCCCGGCTGGCGGGTCCGGGTCGTGCCGAACCTGTACCCGGCGCTGGACGCCGATTCCCCGCAACCCGCCCGGCATGCCAACCCCGAGCTGTTCTGGGCCGGGCCCGCGCGTGGCGCCCACGAGGTGATCGTCAACGCGCCGCAGTCGGTGAGCTCGCTGGCCGACCTTGCCGTGGACCAGGTGGCCCTGGCGATGGACGTGTGGCGCGAACGCATGCGCGCCCACGCCGACTCAGCCTGCCTGCATCTGATCGTCAACGAGCGCCGCGAGGCGGGGGCCTCGTTGCCCCACACTCACGCGCAGCTCTACGCGCTGGAGTTCGTGCCCGCGGCGATCGCCCGCGAACGGGAGCGCTTCGGCGCCTACGCCACCCAGACGATGGGCGGCAACCTCCTGGCGGACCTTGTCCAGCAGGAGGTCCGCCAGCGCGAGCGGATCGTGGCGATCGATGGCGAAGCGGTGATGATGGCCCCCTACGGGGCTCGCGTCCCCTACCAGCTGCTGCTGGCGCCGCGGGCGCCGAGGCTGCGCTTCGAGGACGACGGCCCGACCGGCGCAGCCCTGCTGCACGATGCCCTGGGCCGTCTCACCCGGACGCTCGGCGCGACCCCGCCGCTGAACCTCTGGGTGCGGACCGCTCCCCGTGGCGCCGATCACTTCTGCTGGCGGATCGACATCCTGCCGCGCCTTACCCATCTGGCCGGCCTCGAGCTCGGCGCCGGCGTGGGGCTCAACATCGTCGCTCCGGAGCGGGTCGCGTCGAGGCTGCGGGACGCCTGAGGAGATGCGCGCGCTCGTTCAGCGGGTGAGCCGCGCCGCGGTCGACGTCGAGGGCACACGCGTGGCCGAGATCGGAGCCGGGCTGCTCGTATTGCTTGGCGTGGCGGGCTCTGACACCGACCGAGAGGCGGACTGGCTGGCGGCCAAGGTGCGGGCGCTGCGCGTGTTCGACGACGCCGAGGGGCGGATGAACGAGCCGCTCGGTGAGCGCGAGGTGCTGTGCGTGAGCCAGTTCACGCTCTACGGCGACACCCGGCGAGGGAACCGGCCGAGCTATGTGGCGGCGGCGGCACCGGAGGTGGCCGGGCCACTGTACGGGCGCTTCTGCGAGCGGCTGGGGGCCAAGCGCGGTGTGTTCGGCGCCCACATGCGCGTGGAGCTGATCAACGACGGGCCGGTGACGCTGCTGCTCGAGACCCGATAATTGCCGCGTGCGCCGCTACCGGTACCTGTTCTCGCAGCTGGTCCGGCGTGAGCTGCGAAAGAAGTACAAGGGATCGTCGCTCGGCGTGCTCTGGTACCTGATCAACCCGCTGGTGCTGATGGGCGCGTACACGCTGATGTTCGGCCACGTCTTCCGGCTACAGCACTTTCCCGACTTTCCGGTGTTCCTGATGATCGGGCTGATGGCCTGGACGTTCTTCGCGCAGTCGCTGATGTCGGCCGCAGAGTCGCTGATCGATCAGGGCTCGATCGTGCGGCGCGCCCGCTTCCCGCGGGAGACGATCCCGGCCGCCGCCGTGACCGTGCAGCTGCTCACGTTCACCGCGATCCTGGTGCTGCTGACTCCCCTCAGCCTGGCGCTGCGGGGCACCTCGTCGCCGGCCTCGCTGCTGCTGCTGCCCGTGCTGGTGGTGCTGATGTTCTGCTTCGTGCTCGGCTGCGCGCTCGTGGTGGCGGTGCTGCACGCCTACTTTCGCGACGTCGCGCCGATCCTCACGGCAGCGCTGTTGCCGTGGTTCTTCTTGACGCCGATCTTCTTCAGCGTCGATTCCCTCGGGGTCGGCTTCATACACCAGCATCCGTTCGTGCGCACGCTGCTGGACTGGTTCAACCCGGTGGCGCCGTTCATCGCGTCGTTTCGCTCGATCCTCTACTACGGCACCGCGCCCGACCCCGGGCGGCTGGTGTACGTGTTCGCGGTGGCCGCGGTGGCGCTGGTGGCCGGGGCCGTGGTGTTCCGCCGGATGGAGGGCGAGCTGGCGGTGGTGGTGTGAAGGGCGGCGCCGCTGCGGGCGGGGCCGGGTTGCGACCGGGCGAGATCGTGCTGCGTGACGCGACGCGCTCGTTCGACGTCCGGGCCGACGCCGGCCGGACGCTCAAGGGCCTGCTGCTCGGCGCCCGGGCCGCCGGGCCCGCGGCTGTCCCGGCACTTCAGGGCGTCAACCTCCACATCGAGCCCGGCGAGACGGTCGGGATGGTGGGTCGCAACGGGGCCGGGAAGACCTCGACCCTGCGCGTGCTGGCCGGAATCGTGCCGCTGCACTCGGGCGAGGCGGCCTGCGGCGGCCGCGTGGTGTCGCTACTGGAGCTCGCCGCCGGCTTCAGTCGCGACTTCTCGGGCCGCGAGAACATCTATCTGCAGGGCGCGCTGTATGGGATGAGCAAGCTTCAGGTGCAGGAGCGGATCGAGCGGATCATCGCGTTCTCCGAGCTCGATGCCTTCATCGACATCCCGGTGAAGACCTACTCCTCGGGGATGTTCGTGCGCCTCGGGTTCTCGATCGCCGCCCACCTCGACGCCGACGTGCTGCTCATCGACGAGGTGCTGGCAGTCGGCGACGAGGCGTTTCAGCGCAAGTGCCTGCGGCGGATCTCCGAGCAGATCGCCGCCGGCACCACCGTCGTGCTGGTCTCCCACGACGCCGGCTCGATCGAGCGGGTGTGCGAGCGTGTGGTGGTGCTCGACGCCGGCCGGGTGCGCTTCGACGGGCCGACCGCCGAGGGACTGCTCTTCTATCACCGGCTGCTCGGAGGCGAGCACGAAGCCGGAGTGTCGGTGCGGCCCCACCACGAGCGCGCGGTCGAGGTTCGCGACCTGTCGCTGCGCGATGGCGCCGGTCGTGCCGTGTCGGTGTTCCGCGGCGGCGAGCCACTGCGGATCGTGGCGGGTCTGGCCACTCGTGCGGGCGGGGGGCCCGGGGAAGATCGAGCCCGACTCGCTCTGGAGCTGCGCGCGGGCGACGGCGCGCGCCTGTTTCGCTCGGTCAGCGACGTGACGCTGCGCGACGGCAGGGCGACGCTGGCCTTCGACGTGCCCGCGCTGGCGTTGCTCGGCGGCGACTACGACCTGGCCCTCGGAGCATGCGCCGCCGGCGAGGAGCTGTCGCTGGATCGCACCGTGCGCTTCTCGGTCTCCTCGGAGTCAGGGGCGTCCGGCGTCGTCGACCTCGGCGGCAGCTGGGAGGCGCTGGCGCCCGCGGAGGCGGCTTTATGAAGGACCCGGGAGAGGCGCTGGCCGCGGCGCGGCGGGCGGCTGCGGCCGCCCGGACCGCTCCGGCGGGCGACCGGACCGCTCCGGAGGCCGACCGGCCCGCTCCGGCGGCCGCGGCCGACGATTCGGTGGGTGCCGATCCCGGGCTGGGCTCGGCGCCCGGGGCCGTGCCGGCGCGGCGCCTGGCCGAGTGGGCGATCATCGAGCCCGAGGAGTCCGAGGTGCTCTCCACGCGCCGGCTGGGCCGTCCGATCACGGCTCTGAAGCTGCTGCTGGTGCGGATGCTGCGCCAGTACCTGGGCCAGATGAGCGCGCAGCAGAGCCGTTTCAACGCCCATGTCGCGGGGCACGTGCTGCGGCTCGAGGAACGGGTGGCGGAGCTCGAGAAGGCGGCGGCGCGCCGGGATGGCGACGCGCCCGGTGACGGCCCGGCGCCGCCTGGATGAGGATCGACCAGGTCCTGTGCGCCGCCGGCCCGGTGGACGCGGTCACCAACCAGGCGCTGGCCTTCCGGGCGCTGTTTCGCAGCTGGGGATGGGACGGAGAGGACTTCGCGCCTGTGCAGGCTGCCGGCATGCCACGCGGGGCGGTCCGCCACCTGCACGAGCTGCCGAGGGCGCCGCAGGCACCCCTGGTGTTGCATTACTCGGGCTACGCCCGCGGCCTCGAACGCGTTCTGGCGGAGCGCCCGCGGACGTTGCTGGTGTTCCACAACATCACGCCCGCCCGGTATTTCTGGGACATCGACCCGGCCGAAGCGGTGCGCTGCGAGCTGGCCACGACGCAGCTCGGCGACGTGGCCCACCGGGTGGCGGCGCTGGCCGGCGTGTCGGCCTTCAACGCGTGCGAGCTGTCCGGACTGGCGGGTCGCGAGGCGGGGGTGATCCCGATCTTGTTCGATCGCCGTGCGATGCCGGAGGCCGGGACGGCGGCGGTGCCGGCGGCTGTGCCGGCGGCGGGGTCGGCGGCCGTGCCGGCGGCCGGGCCGGCTCAAAGCGCTCCGGAGGGGGCGCCGACGGTGCTCTTCGTGGGCCGCCTGGTCCCCCACAAGCGCCAGGACCTGGTGATCCGGGCGTTCGCGTGCTTTCGCCGGGTGCACGCGCCGGATGCGCGTCTGGCGCTGGTGGGTACGCCGCTGTCGGCTGAATACGGCAGGGTGCTGTCCGATCTGGCGACGCGTCTGGCGCCGGGTGCGGTGGCGTTCGAGACCGGGCTGAGCGCTTCGGAGCTGTGGGAGCGCTACCGGGGTGCGTCGGTGTTGCTGTGCCTGTCCGAGCACGAGGGCTTCTGCATCCCCCTGCTCGAGGCGTTTCACTTCGGGGTCCCGGTGATCGCCCGCGACGCCGGTGCGGTCGGCGAGGTCGTGGGCGACGCGGGTGTGCTCGTGCAGGAGCAGGACGGTCCGGGGGTGGTGGCCGAAGCGCTGCGGATCGTGATCGGCGACGCGGAGCTGCGGGCCGAGCTGGCTCGGCGAGGCCGGGCTCGGCTGCAGGAGTACGGGTACGAGGCGACGGCGGCGCGGCTGCGCGACGAGCTTGAGCGCCTCGTCGTCGCGTGACCAGGAGCCCCCGTGGACCGTTGGTCCGATGCCGAGGTGCGAGGTGAAAAACGGCGGCGAGGAAGGGGAGGTTCGCGCTTGCGGGCCGTTTGCGGGAGGCCTCTGTCGCTAGTACGCCATATTGGCGTGTTTGAGACGGAACCCCCCTGGTACACGCCGTGACCGTCGAGGCTCCACCTTCGGATGCGACGGGCGCAGCGTGCCCCGCGGGATTACACGAAGATGACGGCGCCATGGGCGTCCCGTTGAGGATCAAGGACAAGCTCGGCCGCGCCGGGCTGAACCGCTCGATGATCGTGCGGCGGCTGATTCGGCTCGGTCATCCCCGGCTGCGCGAGCTGCGTGCTTACGCGATGGACGGCGCTGGGGTTCGCGCCCGGGCGCTCCGCGCGGGCATCACGTGGCTGGAGGACGGTGTGCTGCGGGTGCCTCAAGGGCACGCCGGGGGCCTGGCCTTCGACATGCGCTACCTGCCGATCTCCCATGCCCACGTCGGATCGATCGCCGGCGGCAACCTGGAGAGCGCGGTGCAGGAGGCGATGGTCCGCCACCTGGCGCGCGGGGGGGTGTTCTACGACATCGGGGCCAACCTCGGCTTCTTCTCGCTGCTGGCGGGTCACCTCAGCGGACTGCGGGAGGGGCGGGTGGTCGCCTTCGAGGCGGCGCCGGACAACGCCGAGGCGATCCGGATCAACGCCGAGCTCAACGGAGTGCCGAACGTGGAGGTGAGGTGCGTGGCCGTAGCCGCCACCAGCGGCCGTGCGCAGCTGCAGGTGGTCGACGATCAGAGCTGGTCAAAGCTGGCGGAATATGGCGAGCACCCGTTCACCGTCGACGTGATCGAGGTGCAGACGGTGGCGATCGACGACCTCGTTCGCGCCGGTGGGCTGCCGGCGCCCGACGTGGTCAAGATCGACGTCGAGGGGGCGGAGATCGCGGTGCTCGAGGGGATGCGGGAGACGATCGACCGCCATCGCCCGGCGATCATCTGCGAGCTGCACGACACCCACGCCGAGTTCGTGGCGGCGATGAGGGGTCACGGCTACCGGCTGATCAACCTCGAGGGCACGATCCCGGTGGAGCAGGAGGGCGCCAGCGCCCATGCGCTGGCCCTGCCGCCGCTCGATCACGGCGACTGACCCGGGTCAGCCCAGCTGGGCGCTCTGCGGGGTTCCGGCGTGCTCCCAGGTCAGGGCGTCACCGGACAGCGTCAGTCCGGTCAGCAGCGGCGGGGGGGTCTGGTTGATCGCGTACTGATTCGATGTCGAGTCGAGGATGTGGACGCCGGTGCTGTCGGCGGCGAGGATCTGCTCGGTCCGCTCCTCGCTGGTCTGGTTGGGGGTGCCGAACTGGGTGACCGTGGTGTGGACGGCGCTGAACCCGTCGGCTCCGAGCACGAGTCCGTCAGCCGTGCTTGCACACGTGTATTCGTAGTCGGGGCAGCCGTTGCCCTCGCCGTCGAGCCTCGTGTCCTGCGCTCCGGTGCGGAGGTCGAAAACACGCACGATCTCGGCGCTGCCTCCGTAGTGGGGATCCTGGTTGTCCTCGACCCAGCCCGCGTAGTCGCCGGCTGCGACCACATCGCCCGCCGTCGTGGTGCTGTCGTAGTCCTGGAGGTCGTAATTCTCTAGCAGCCGCTCGCGCCCGGTGGAGAGCAGGCATCCCATGTACGCCGAGTCCGGGAAGCCCGACGGCGGGACGGGAATGGTGTCGCGGGTCACGATCGCGGTGCTGGTGGCCGCCGCTGTGGTCGAGCCGGGAGGCGCGATGCAGGCCGCCGGCGGCTTTGCGGGGATCGGCTGCCAGTCAACCGATCTTCCGAGCACGTGTCCGACGCGGCGGACGCGGCCTCCGCGCGCCGGCACGACGCTGAGCCGGTGGCCCGCGGCGATGAAGGCGATCGACACCTCCGTTCGGTGACCACGCCGGTACGCTGCCTCTCACCAGCCGCCGGCTGGAACGATGCGTCACACCCAGCACGGTCACCCAGCCTCTCCGCACGACGGCGAGCTGGGATCCGCTGGGCGACCACGAGGGGCTGGTGCCCGGCCCTAGGGGGCGCAGAGCGGTGACGGAACCGGCGAGCACGCGGCCATTGCGCACCACCGCCAGACGCCCTCGAGCCGACCAGACCGCGTCCGACACGGGCGCTCGGAGCAGGGGTGCCTTCCGCAGGCCGTCGCTGCCGTCACGCACGAGCTTGCCGCCCGACACGGCGCTCAGCGCCGCGGTCGTGGTGGCGAACGCCGGCCTCGAGCCTGGGAAGGGCGTGCAGTCCAGGCATGTCCCGTCGCTGTACAGCAGTGAGATTCCCGCGCCGGAGGATGATGAGAAGGCCAGCACCTGACCGTCGGGTGACCACCGCGGAGTCCTCGTCGACCGGCACCCCCGACCGCCGCTGCAGATCCGCCGCGCCCGGCTGCCCGCAGGGTTGACGAGCAGCACGCCCGCGCCGTTCAGCGGGGCCACCGCCAGCAGTCCGTTGCGGCCCGGAAATGCCGCCGAGGCCGGCCCCGCGATCATGGCCGCGGCCAGCAGGACGACGACTGCGATCGCCACTCGTCTCACGTCCACTGAAACGAGCCGCGGAGCCCGGAGTTCCGGCCCAAGGCTCAGCCCGGCTCGTAGCCCGCCCCGGTGAAGATCCGGTCATACCGGCGCGGCGTGCACGCGCTCGGGCCCGGGACGGCCGGGTTCTCGCGGTAAAGGCGATAGGTCGCGTTGGACCGCAGCGGCCGGCCGATCGCGTCGGCCGGGCGTCCCGCCGCCAGCGAGGCGACGATGTAGTCGGCCTTGCGCGAGATAGCGACGTGGGCGTAGTCGGTGTTGAGCAGCGGCAGCTGCGAGCACAATGGTCGCGGCGCCAGCATGTAGGCGGCCCACAGCTGCAGAGGCGGCCACATGTCCAGGCGGATCGAGGCTCCGCGGGGCAGCGAGCGCGCCCAGTCGGTCAGCTGGATCGTGGTCTGCGGTAGCTGGTAGCCCGTATCGGCCAGCTCGGCGACGGCGCTGCCCGCGGTGGCGATCGCGAGCCCTGCCAGCGCCACCGCCCCCCAGCGGCGCAGTCGCGCCGCCCCCACGGCGGCGATGACCATCACCAACGGGCCGATGAAGGCCAGCAGCTTGAAGTGGAAGTAGTAGCCGTACTGGCGCTGGCGCAGGTAGACGGCCAGCAGGACGCCGATCACGAGCAGTCCGCCGAGTCCCCAGGTGAGCGACCGCGAGACGCGCCACAGCCCGTAGGCCGCCAGGGCGAACACGGCCACCGTCAGGGGCAGAAAGACGAGCGAGCCCGGGAGCGAGACGAAGAAGTTGAACGGGATGAAGCCGGGCAGGTCGCCTCCCCAGGCCTGCAGGGAGTTCCCGGGGGCGAGCACCTTGGCGGCGCCGACCGCCTTCTGCACGACGCCGATCGCTGGTACCGCGAGGAGCACGCACAGGGGGATCAGCCAGATCAGGCTGCGCCGTCCCCGATACAGGTCGCGCGGATGGAAGGTCGGCTCGCCGGCGCGCAGCTTGCGACGCCACTCGCGCCACACGAACACCGCCAGCGGCACGGCGGGAATCGGCGCGGCGAGCGGATACGCGAACACCAGCACGAGCGCGAACAGGGCCAGCAGGACGCCCGTACCCTGTCGCGCGCGGCGCCCCTGGTCTGGCTGCACCAGCCACCATCCCAGCACCAGCGTGAACGGCATCGCGAAGAAGCCCCAGGTCTGGTTGAAGTACGGGTTGAGGATCGTGTGCAGGGCCTCGCGGTCGAGGCCGGCCAGCCCCATCGCGAACAGCGCCGCCAGCACCGGGGCTCGGAAGACGTCGCGGGCGACCAGGAACATGCCCACCGCCGCCATCCCCAGCATCGCCGCGGCGAGCGTCGCCAGCACCTGCCAGGAGGCGAGGCCGGACACAGTGGAGACGGCCGCGAACGCGTAGTAGATCGGGTACTTGGACTGCCACGTCGGCGGCATCTGGTTGATCGGCTGGGTGATGTCGACGCTCGTGGGAGAGGCGTGCTGGAGCAACTGGGCCGTGCCGGCGGCCACGTGGGCATCGGACCCGGTGCCGATCGGAGCGGCGTAGTGCTGCACGAACATCATCGGGATCAGGGCTACGAACATGACCGCCAGGCCGACGAAGGCCGGCCACGCGAGTCGGGCGCTCAGCAGCCCCGTCCACCCCCGGCGCCGCACCGCGAAAGCGCCCAGTGCCAGGCCGCCCGCCAGGACCACTGCCAGCGAGAGTGCGTAGGGCAGCGTGGCGAAGCCGAGCACCGTCAGCGCCAGCCCGACGGCGCAGCCGCCGGTCGGCAGCACCCACAGCAGCTCGTACTCGCGCAGCGGTGCGGGGAGCAGCAGCCGCACCAGGCCGAAGCCGCCTACCCCGAATACGACCAGGGTCGAGACCAGGCCGCGCAGGGTGTTCGGCAGTGCAGCGAACGCCTGGTGGCGCGGTTGGGCGTTGAAGTGCCAGGCCAGGGCCGCCAGCAGGATCAGGATCACCGCCACTGCCGCCTGCTGCAGGCGGCGGGACCCGACGCGAGTGACCAGCCGGTTCAGCCCGAGGGGGTCGGCTGGTGCTTTGACTCGCTCAGCACCCGTGACAGGAACATCGGATTGCCGATCAGATACCTCCTCCACATCCGCTGAGGCTCGATCGCCAGTCTGAAGATCCATTCGAGTCCGTTGTCGGCCAGCCACCGGGGGGCGCGCGGCACGTGGCCGGAGACGTAGTCGAAGAGTGCTCCGACCGTCCACACCACCGCGCCGCCGAGGCGGTCAGCGTACCGGTCGACCCACAGCTCCTGCTTCGGTGTCCCCATCCCCACCAGCACGATCCGCGGCCCACACTCGAGGATGTCCTCGATCACCCGCTCGTTGTGGGGGGAGTCGAGCTCGAAGAAGCCGTGGTGAGCGCCGACGATGTTGAGCTGCGGATACCAGCGGCTGAGACGGGCAGCCGCCTGGCGGGCGATCGGCGGCTCGGACCCGAGCAGGTACACCGGCTGCCCGGACAGCCCGCACAGAGCGGCCAGATCCCAGATCCAGTCGGCGCCGGTCATCCGGTGCGGCACGTCGCGGTGCAGCGCCCGCGCGGCCAGCCGGACGCCGTATCCGTCGCAGTAGACGAGGTCCGCACGACGTAGCGCGTCCCCCAGTCCGCGGGTCGCCCGGGACTGGTTGACCACGTGCGCATTGACGTACATGACCCGCCGCGTGCGATCCTCTGCGGCCCAGCCGGACACCAGCCGCAACAGGTCCGGAGGTCGCGCGAGATCGATCGGGATGTCGAAGATCGACGATGACGGCCTGGGCAGGGCGGCGAGCGGGGGAGGGCCCTCGCTGGCGCGCTGCTCCTCGCGGAAAGCATGCGCGGACAACTCGGTCCGGATCCTACGCTTGGAACAGGAAAAAGTCATATCGGTAGCGCCGGTCGTGATCGACGCGCGCGATGCCGCGGCGCCCGAGATCCGCGGCTGGGGTCGCTACACCCGGGAGCTGGTCCGGGCGCTGCTGGCCGAATCTTCGCTCGAATTCGAGCTGCTGGCACTGCGTCGAGCCGCCCCCGGGCCGGAGATCCTGTTCGAGCAGCTGTGGCTGCCGCTGGTGCTGAGGCAGCGCCGGGCGGCGCTGGTGCACGCGCCCAACTGCTTCTTGCCCTTGGTCCGGCCCTGCCCCGGCGTGGTCACGATCCACGACCTGGCGTTCGAAGTGTGGCCGCGGGACTTCGCGCCCGCGACGCGAGCGAAATTCAGGGTGGTGACGCGGTTGGCCGCGCGCTCGGCTGAGCGCATCATCTGCCCGTCTCGGTTCACGGCCGAGGACGTCTGCCGGCGCTATGGGGTCGATCCCGGCAAGGTGCGGGTGATCGCCGAGGCGCCGGCGCTGGCGCGCTCTCCGCGAGGCGGCGCGGGAGCGACGGGCGGTGACCCGTACGTGCTGGCGGTCGGGGACCTGCGGCGCAAGAAGAACCTGGCGGCGCTGGTGCGAGCGTTCGTCGCCCTGCGGCGGACCGGCGGCATTCCGCACCGGCTCGTATTGGCAGGAGTTGACGCCGGCGAGGGGCCGAAGCTGCGGGAGCTGGCCGCCGGGGAGCCGGTCGAGCTGCCGGGCTACGTCGACGATGCGCGCCTGGACGCACTGCTGTCGGGCGCTGAGGCGGTGGTCCATCCGAGCCTCTACGAGGGCTTCGGCCTTGTGCTGCTGGAGGCCATGGCCCGGGGGGTGCCGGTGCTCGCCGCGCGGGCCACCGCGCTGCCGGAGACCGGTGGCGACGGGGCCGAGTACTTCGATCCTGAGGACCCGCTGGACCTGGAGCGCCGGCTCGGTGCCCTGCTGGCGCAACCGGGCCGGCGCGCAGAGCTGACCGCCCGCGGGCTGGCCAGGGCGGCGGAGTTCAGCTGGGAGCTGACCGCGCGCCGGACCGCGGACGTGTACCGCGAGCTCCTGTGAAGCGACTGGGCAGCTGCTCGACTGCCGCCATGAGCAGGGCGACCGTTCCGATCGCGGCCAGCAGAAGCCAGGGCCACCATCCGAGCGGAGGCGTCCAGGTCGCAGGGTCCAGGACCAATCCGGCGGCGGAGGTGCCGGACCAGTGGTCGGCGTTGATCCACCACGCCGTGAATTGGAAGATCCCGATCGCCCCGATCGCGACCGCGATCGGGATCGCGTGCGGCGGGTGCCTCGGACGGGCCGCCGTCGCACGAGAAGCGAGAACCTCGCCGGCGACCATCGGCACCAGGACCAGCAGCGGGAGCGCATAGCGGCCCTGCATGCCGAAGCCCGTCGGGCGCTGGGACCACGCATAGAACAGGACCGGGAAGCCGAGCGCCACGAGCAAGATGACGGCCAGCACGATCCGTTCGCGACGATCGCCCCGCACGAGCGCGGCGCACAGCATCACGAGCACGGCAAGCCCCCAGAGCACGGGCAGCGCTAACGGCAGGTTGGAGGTCAGCTTCCCGAATCCCCCGACCGCTTCACGGAGCGTGGGCCCCAGCTGATCGACTCCGGCATGAAGGCTGGCGACAAGCGGCGTGAAGCTGGCGCTCGAATGAAGGACCCCGGACGCGAGTCCGTAGATCACGAACAGGGTCACGGCCAACACCAGTGTGAGCACCGTGCCGACGACCGCTCTTGGCCGGGTCGCCAGCAGCGACCGCACCTCGACCCGCCCTGACAGGGCTGAGAACGCAGCCAGATCGAAGGCCGCGAACAGAGGACCGAGTTGCCAGGACAGGATTGTGACCGCCCCGCTCGCGGCCAGACTCAACCACGCCCACCTCGGGAACGCGGCGTGATCGCGCCGCAGCCTCAGCAGGGCGGCGACGAACGCGAGGTTGGCGGCGATCTCGAGCCCGCTCGGATTGAGCACCGAGCCGATGAACAGCACCGCCGGCGTCATCGCTGCGAGCAGCCCGATCGCCGCCCAGCCAGACCGCCGTCCGACAAGGGCCAGCGCGAGGATCAGAAAGGCCAGGGTCGGCAGCAGCGACGCCGCCCGCGACAGCCATTGAGCGCCGCTGACGTCCGGGGAGACCGCGATCGCGGCGGCCGGGAGCAGATATCCGATCGGGTAGTAGTCACCCGTATAGGTGACCTCCGTGCAGCTGCGGCGGCCGATATCGAGCCGGCCGTCCGAACAGGGCTGGCCCGGCGGAGCGAGTGCGGCCGGGACGACGACGCTTCGCTGGTCATGAAGGATCCAACGCTGCTCCTCGGCGCGCCAGCCGTCACCGATGAGCGCACCGGGGCCCTCCGCGTCGACACCGACCCTGGGGCCGAGCAGCCGTCCCTCGGCGATCGTCAGCGCGCGCAGATAGTGTGCGGCCTCGTCCGGAGCCTGAAATGGCGGTGTCGCAAAAAGCCAGGCAGCCGAAAGCAGAACCACCCCGGCGCCAAGCAGAGCCAGCCCACGCGCCCGCACGCCTCACACCATACGAGAACCCTGGCGCGAACCGTGCCGGTCTGTGGGCCGCGCAGGGACCGCCGGCGCGGGCGACCGGCGATTCGGGGCGGACGACCGGCGATTCGGCGCGGGCGACCGCCGGCGCGGGCGACCGCCGGCGCGGGCGACCGGCGATTCGGCGCAAGGATCGGAGAAAGGTGCGGATACCGAGCACTTTTCAGATCGATGCCGCGAACCGCGCGACTTGTTGGCCTGGTCCATGTTGGTCGGGTCCGCGTCCAGAGATCTTGCTCTTTGATGCGGACGCCGCGAGCGCGGGCCTCCGGCGTGAAAAGAGTGTCACGCCGCGTCATGGCTCTGTGCCGATTCGTGCCGCTGGGGCCGAAACGGCGCGTGGAGCGCTTAGCGTCGCGACATGGCCGATCTGCTGGATCAGCGCGGAGCGATCAAGCTGTTACGCGACAGCGGGTACCGGCGGACGCTTGGCGGTAAGCACGCCGTGAAGATGGTCAAGTCGGACGTGCGGCCGATCAGCTGCCCCGGCACCGCGGCCGGACATACGGCAAGCGGCTCGCGCACGAGATACTGCGACAAGCCCGATTCAAGTCGATGGAGGAAGCATGGAGGTCACGGTCACCGTCCACCAGGAGCAGGGGAGCTTCTGGTCAGAGGTCGCAGAGCTACCGGGATGCTTCGCGATCTCGCCTCCATGAACACCACGATCCTGCTGCTGAGCGTCGACGAGGCGCCGATGCTCGAGCGCTCGCTGCCCGCGGCAGTAGCGCAGCGGCCGGCCGCCGAGGTCGTCGTCGTCGACAACGCCTGCACGGATGCCACGCCGCAGCTGGCGGAGCTCCACGGGGCGCGGCGGCTGGCGCTCGAGCCGCGGCGCACCTACGCGGCGGCCGTCAACGCGGCGATTGCCGCCACGGGCGGTGACGCGGTCCTGCTGCTGAACGCGGACTGCTTCCTGCGCCCGGGTTTCCTGGGGGCGGCGCTGCCACGGC
The DNA here is from genome assembly GCA_963799995.1 of uncultured Solirubrobacterales bacterium. GTDB lineage: Bacteria > Actinomycetota > Thermoleophilia > Solirubrobacterales > Solirubrobacteraceae > Palsa-465. The sequence goes on from CAWCZI010000010.1 coordinate 95,279, forward strand.
TGGCCGACGAGCGAGTCGGCTCGGTGGCCCCGAAGCTGCTGCGCGCCGGACACGGCGCAGTCCCATCCGCTGCGGCCGAGATCGACGCGGCCGGGATGTTCGTCGACCGCAGGCGCAAGAACGGGTTGGTCGGCCACGGCCGGCCGGCCGCGGGCTTCGGGCGCACCGGACCTGTGTTCGGCGCCGACGGTGCGGCGGCTCTGTATCGCCGGCGGACGCTCGAGGAGTGCGCGCTCGGCGCCGGCGAGGTGCTCGACGAGGACATGGCGCTGTGGGCGTCCGATGCCGACCTGGCGTGGCGGGCGCAGCTGCGCGGGTGGCGCAGCGTCTACGAGCCGGCCGCGGTCGCCGAGCACGTGCGCAGCTATAGCCCCTCGACCCGCGCGCAGATGAGCCCCGAGGCGCGACGGCTGCAGTTCCGCAACCGCTACCTGATGATGATCAAGAACGAGACGGCCGCCGGGCTGCGCCGGGATGCCGGCTTCATCGCCGCCTACGAGATGCTGGCCCTCGGCCACGTGCTGCTGCGCGAGCGACACCTGCTGGGCGGCTACCGGGACGCCTGGCGCCTGCGTGGCGGAGCCTGGCGCCGGCGGCGGCTGGTTCAGGCCGGGCGGCGCTCCTCGCCGCCCTTCGGCCTGCGGCCGCGGGAGTGACGGCCTCGGGACCCCTGGGCGGCCGGCCTTCCAGGCCCCCCGGCGGCGAGCCTCCCAGGCCCCCCGGCTGCGAGCCTCCCGGAGCCCCGCGCGGCGATCGCGTCCTCGTACACCTGCCAGGTCGACGCCGCGGCGTCGTCCCACGTCCAGGCGGGCGGGGCCGGGGCCGGTCGTGTGAGCGCTTCGGCGGCGTGGACGAGGCCCTCGAGGTCGTCAACCCGGCCGAACGTGGCGCGGTCGCCCAGGACCTCGCGCAGGGGCGGGAGATCGCTGGCTGCCACCGGGGTGCCGCAGGCCAGGGCTTCGACCGGCGGCAGCCCGAAGCCCTCTTCGTCGCTCGGGAACACCAGCGCGTGGGCCCCCGTGTAGATCGCGGCCAGCTCGTCATCGTCGACGGCTCCGGTCAGCTGAACGCCGGACAGCTCGCGCGCCCAGCGGCCGGTGGGACCGACCAGCACGAGCGGCAGCGTGCGCGGGGCCCGGGCCAGGGCCGCCACCCGCTTGCGGGGGTCGGGAGTGCGCAGGCCCCCCACCCACAGCAGATAGCTCTCGGGCAGCGAGTAGCGCTCGCGGACCGCGTCCACCTCGGCGGGGGATCGGGGCCAGAAGACGCACGCCGGGGCCTCCGGGATGACCGCGATCCGTTCGGCGGGGATCGACAGACCCGCGATCACGTCGCCGGCGACCGCGGCGGTGGGAACGATCACCCGGGTGGCCCGCTGGACGGCGAGGTAGCGCAGCTTGAAGCGCAGACCGCTGCGCAGATACTCACCGGGTCGCTTGAGGGGCACCAGGTCGTGCACCGTGACGACCATCGGCACGGTCGGGCGCAGCAGCGCGCCCTCGAGCCACGGCGAGTGAAAGACGTCGCAGCGCCTCGGGTCGTGCGTCTCGACGATCTCACCCTCGTCGCTGCCCCGGAGGGCGTCCAGCAGGCAGCGCGCGTAGCGTCCGACGCCGCGGGCGTCCTCGGCCGGCCGGCTGTCGAAGGCGACCTTCATCCAGCGATCAGGCCCTCGACCAGTTCCGCGTAGCGGTCGGCGTGAAAGCGCGCGGCGTGCTCGGCAGCCGCGGCGCCCATCCGGTCGCGGTGTGCGAGCACGTCGAGCACCGCCGCGGCCAGCTCATCCGGGCGCCCCGGCGCGACCAGGCGGCCGGTGACGCCGTCGAGCACCACCTCGGGCAGGCCGCCGACGCGCGTTGCGACGACCGGCGTGCCCACCGCCATCGCCTCGGCGAGCACGGTCCCGAACGGCTCCTGGTGGGACGGGAGGACCAGCACGTCGAGGTGACGCATCAGCCCGGGAGCGTTGTCGCTCCACGGGTAGTGCTCGATCTCCGGAGATCCGAGCACGGCGCTGGTGTAGCCCGGGTCGCTTCGGTAGGGGTCATCGCCGACCACCACCACCCGCGCCCCGGGGGCCCCACGGCGGATCGCTGGAGCGGCACGGACCAGATCCAGCGGGCCCTTGCGAGGCTCGATCCGCCCGACGAAGCCGATCACCGGACCGCTCCCGGACGGCCACGGGGCGCGCGCCTGCGCCGGTGTCGCCTCGACCGGACCGTAGACCACGTGCGAGGCCAGCCCGTGGAGGCGGTCGGCGACCGCCTGCGACGCCGCCAGCACCACGTCGGCGCGCTGCCAGAAGGACGGGACGCGCTCCACGATGTCGTGGACGTGCAAGACCCGTCGCGCTGCGCCGGCCGGCAGAGCCGGCAGCAGCCGTCCGCAGACCGAGCCGTTGAGGTATACAACCGCGGCCCCGCGTCCCAGCCGTCGCATCCGCGGCCAGGACAGCACCGCCCGCCCGCCTGTTCGCTCGCGCAGCCCGCCGACGCGCAACGGGCGCCAGTCCAGGTCCGCGGCCAGCGCCGCCTCGCGGAGCGTGCCACCCCCCGGCGTGGTCAGCGTGATCTCCCAGCCCCTTCCGCGAAGGCGTGCCAGCAGGCGCATCAGGGTCGTCTCGGCGCCCCCGGGCTCGTCGACGGCGGCTACCGCGACCAGCCTGCCGCGCACGGTGGCAGAGCGCGTGCCCGGCGACCCGGGCCGGGTGGAGGATGCGGCTGACATCGTGTGGCTCCGAGACCGTGAGGCGCCGGGGCGGCCACTGTATCCAGGGTGACCGGGCCCTGTCGAGCGGGCGGTGGCGCGGTACGTTGCCGCCGTGCAGGACTACTACGACGATCTCTGGGAGCGCCTGCCCGACGACCTGAGGCCACCTGAGTTCGAGCTGCGCCGCCGCTTCCTGCGTTCCGGGGTCCGCGACGCAGACCGGGCGCTCGACCTCGGCTGCGGCGACGGCACGTTCACGGTCGAGCTCGCGCGGGCCGGGGCGGCGGCGGTGGGCGTGGACGTGGCCGCAGCCGCGATCGCCCGGGCGCAGGCCCGCCATCCGGGCCTCGATTTCCGCCTGACGCCGATCGACGGCCCGCTGCCGTTCGACGACGGGAGCTTCGACGTGGTCTGGTGCAGCGAGGTGATCGAGCACGTCGCCGACACGGCCCGCTGGATGTCCGAGCTGCGCCGAGTCCTGGCCGGAGCCGGGCGACTGCTGCTCAGCACCCCCAACCACGGACGCGCGCGACTGGCGCTCGGCGGGATCGAGCGCTTCTCCGATCCCCTCGGCGAGCACCTGCATCTCTACTCGCGGGGCTCATTGGCGCGGCTGCTGCACGAGTTCGGCTTCGGCGAGGTCAGCGTCCGCACGGCGGCCGGTCCGCCGTTGCTGCGGCGGATGTTGTTGGCCCGGGCCGCCCGCTGACCGTGCGGGTGATGCTCGATACGACGCTGGCCCGTCGGGCGCCCCTTTCGGGGACCGCCGTGTACCTGGCCGAGCTCGCCCGGGCGCTCCGGACACGGGACGGCGTCGAGGTCCTCGAGGTGTCGGACCGGCGCCGGGGCGCCGCTGGGCGAGGACTCCCCGCGAGCGTCCGCAACGCGCTCGCCGATCAGCTGTGGGTGGCGGTGACGCTCCCTCGCCTGGCCCGCGCGCACGGCGCTGACGTGATCCATCATCCGCTGCCCGCCGCCGCCCCCCGCGCCGGCACGCCGCAGGTGATAACCGTCCACGACCTGGCGTTCGCGCGGCTCCCGGAGCACTTCGACGCCCGCTTCCGGACGTTCGCGAGGATCGCGCACCGGCGCGCCGCGCGCCGGGCCGACGCGGTGCTGTGTGTGAGCGAGACCACCGCGGCTGCTGTGCGCGAGCTCTGGGGGGTGGCGCCGGAGCGGATCGTCGTCGCTCCGCACGGCCCCGGCCAGGAGCTTCCCGACACCCCCGCCCGGGAGCGCCGTCACTTTCTCTACGTCGGCGACGATGAGCCGCGCAAGGATCTGGCGACGCTGCTGGAGGCCCATCGCCGCCACCGCGCGTCGAGCGGCGATCCGCGGGAGCTGGTCGTGGCCGGGGGCGCCGAGATCGCGGCCCCCGGCGTCCGCTGCGAGCTCCGGCCCGGCCCGTCGCGGCTGGCGCAGCTGTACGCGGGGGCGCTCGCGCTGGTGCACCCGGCGCTCTACGAGGGGTTCGGCATGACCCCGCTGGAGGCAATGCGGACAGGGACGCCCGTGATCGCCGCGGCCGCGCCCGGGGTCACCGAGGTCTGCGGGGACGCCGCTCGCTATTTCGAGCCGGGAGATCCCGAGGCGCTGGCCGCCGCGATGGCCGAGCTGGCCTCGAGCCCCGAGCGCCGGGGCGAGCTGGTCGGGCGGGGCCGGCGACGGGTGGCGCAGTACTCGTGGGAGTCCTCCGCACGCCGGCACCTGGATGCATACTCTCTGGCGCACCGCCGATGAAGATCGCGATTCTTGGCACGCGCGGCATCCCCGCGTCCTACAGCGGCTTCGAGACCGCGGTCGAGCAGCTGGCCGGTCGGTTGACGGCCCGGGGGCACGAGGTGACGGTGTACTGCCGGCCGCATGTAGTCGACCGCAAGCTGACCGAGTATCGAGGCGCTCGCCTGATCCACCTGCCGACGATCCGCAACAAGTACCTCGACACGTTCGTGCACACGTTCCTGTCCGCGGTGCACGCGGCGCGCGCGCCGCAGCCCGACGTGGCGCTGTTCTTCATCGCCGGCAACTCGCCGCTGTGCATGATCACCCGCGCGGCGTCGATCCCGACGCTGATCAACGTCGACGGCCTGGACTCCGATCGGGGCAAGTGGCCGGCGCTGGCCAAGGCCTACCTGCGTTTTGCCGAACGGACCGCCCCGCGCTGGGCGGACGAGGCGATCACCGACAGCCACGCGGTGGCGGAGATCTTCGAGCGCAGGTACGCGCGGCGGATCGGCGTCGTGCCCTACGGCGTGGAGGATCCGGGCCATGACGGCACCGAGGCGCTCGAGCAGCTGGGGCTCGAGCCACGCCGCTACATCCTGTTCGTCGGCCGGCTCGAGCCCGAGAACAATCCCCACCTGCTGGTCGAGGCGTTCTCGAGGATCGACCGCCGGCGGGCGCGCGGGATGAAGCTCGCCATCGTCGGCGGGGCGCCGTATGCCGACGACTACATTCGCCAGGTGCGGCGCTCGGCCGATCCGCGGGTGGTGTTTCCGGGCTATGTGTTCGGGCGCCGCTACTGGGAGCTGCAGCGTCACGCCTACCTGTTCTGCGCCCCCACGGAGGTCGGAGGCACCCATCCTGTGATCCTCGAGGCGATGGCGGCCGGCAACTGCGTGCTGGTCAACGACCACCCGCCGAACGCCGAGACCGTCGGCGACGCCGGGGCCTACTTCTCCGGTAGCTCGGGGGTCGACGACCTCACCGATCAGCTGGGGCGGCTGCTCGACGAACCTGACCTGGTCGGGGTCTACCGCCACCGCGCGCTGGAGCGCGCCCGGGGGTACTCCTGGGACGCTGTTGCCGATCGCTACGAGGCACTGCTGAACGCCGTCTGCGAGGCGGCCGGCCCGGGCCGGCTGCCGGCGTCGCTGCTGGACGCCGAGCCGGTGATCGTGGGTTAGCAGGCAGCTCCGGGGGTGGACATGCCGGTCCACCCCGATCCGTCGACGAGCTGGTCACGGCTTCGGCGAGGGTATATGGAGCGCGATTCGCAGTGAGATCACCGTGTTGGCCAGGGTGGCGTTGCCACGGTCGAGCGCCAGCTCGCGATCCAGCGACGCGTACGCCAGCCGATCGCGGTGGCGGAGCAGGTCGAACTGACCCAGCCACGACCACGGCTCGGGGTTGTCGGGCTGGCGCCGGGTCGCCTCGACGAGCTCCCGGCGTGCCGCGCCGGGGTCCCGGGCCCCGTACAGCTCCGAGAGGATCTGCAACGGCTCGATCGTCACCGGGTCGATGTTCGCGGCGTCGCGGGCGTCGGTGAACGCCTGTCCGGAATGGTTTGACGCGGCGGCGTTGAGCGAGCTCGAGAGCGCATCGGCGGAGCGCAACGGCTGCCAGATCGCCCATGCCCCGAGGAGCGTGACGGCAACGAGCGCGGTAATCAACGCCCCCGCGCCCGGGCGCTGCATCAGGGGGCGGCGATTGCGCGCGTGGCCCACCGGGTCGGCGAGCGGCCCACGCCCGGCCAGCCACCCCGCGCAGACCAGCGCCGGGACCGCGACGCCGCTGAAGAACCAGGTCCAGTCGACCCCCGACTGGACGCCGAACGCCACCACCACGATGGCCAGCGCGAGCAACCCCTGCCGCTCGGCTGCCTGGTCCACGGACAACGAGCTCGGAGAGCTTCGCAGAGCCAGCGGTCGCGACGCCGCGACCGCCCACGAGATCAGTAGCACCAGGTTGATCGCGACCCCGATCAGACCGAGGTCCGCGAACGTCTGGATCGCGTAGCTGTGGACGTGGCTCACCGGGGCGGTCGAGTCCGTGTACGCAGTGTGAGCGACCGCGAACGCCTCGGCTCCCGCCCCCTTGAGCAGGGAGTGCTCACCGACCGTCATTCCCTCGCTCCAGTACAGCGGCCGGCTGCTTCCAAACTGCAGCAGACGGCCGGCGTTGTCACCCACGACGCCTCCCGAGCCGGTCGTGCTGGTGAGGGTGCTCCATTGATGTGAGATCTCGCCGGTGAGCCCGCGCGAGGACGCGGCCAGCGCCCCGATCCCTGCGAGTGGCACCAGCGCCGTGAGACAGACCAGCACGGTGCCGATCCGCCGCCGGGTGCCGGGCATCAGCTGCACCCGCTCGATGGCCACGGCCCAGGCGAGTCCGGCGCCTGTCAGAACCAATAGCGTCACCAGCAGCACGAGGCCGAACGTGTGTCCGGTGGACACCCGCGCGGCTTCGCACGCAGACGTGAAGGTCGGGCGCCCACAGCGGTCGGCCGTCAGGGCGGGCGTGGACAGCGCCCAGCTGATGATCACCGCGGCTCCCACGCTCGCCAGGGCGAGCAGCGCCGCGGTACGCAGGCGCAGCGGCACGATGGCCAGCCAGGCGGCGACGCCGAGGATCGCGATCAGCGCCGCGGAGCGCGAATAGGAGAGCGCGACCACGCTGATCAGGAGGGCCAGCGCGGGCGCCGACAGCGCTCGGAGCAGGCGCCCGCCCGCGAGCCGGGTGCCGGCCCACAGGCACGGTGCGAAACCGAGCGCGGCGACGACCCCGATCGCGTTCCAGTAGCCGAACGGCACCTGCAGGCGGCCGATCTCGTCGCCCGGATCGAGCGTCCCCGGAAGCGCCTTGGCCAGCAACGCATAGGCGCTCAGCGTGACCGCGGCCGCGGCCATCGCCCCGACGACCGCCGGCCAGCGCCGGGGCGCGAGCCTGGCCATCGCCGCGGCGCCGGCGAACGCCGCCAGATAGCCGAGAGTCTGTCCGGCCCCCTGCCACGAATCATCGGGCGCGACCGACCAGGCGATCGACAGGGCGGTGAAGACGGTCAGCGCTGCGAACGCTCCCACGGTGGCCGCGCCCCAGGCCCGCGCCCGCCGGGAGAGCAGGACGACGGCCCCGCAGACGACGCAGCCCAGCACGGTGAGGACTATCTCGGACCATGTGTCTCCGGTGCCGGCGACATCATCGAGTCCACCCGTGGTCGTGAAGGCGAGTGCCACGGCTCCGGCGGCCAGGACGAGTCCGGCGAGGAGGTCCGGACTCAGCCTCATCTTCGGGGAGGGTCGGGAGGACGCGGGGCCCGCCGCCCCGGGCGCGGCGCCCTCCGGCGCGGTGGCGGCGGACGACACGGCTGCGGAGGCTAGCAACGGACCACCTGCCCAGCGGGCGATCGCTCAGTGGCGACGGACATCCGGGTAGACCCTCATCGCCGGCCCCACCCGCGATGGGTGACGAGCGTCCGCTGGGACTCTCGCGCGCTCAGGTACGGCCGCCCGGCGAGGAACTCTCGCGCCTCCGCGATCGCCGCGCCGCGGTCATAGGAGGAGGCGATACGGCGCAGGCCGTGGCGGATGGGTGTCGCGTCGATGACCCCGATCGGCCAGCCGCGGGCGCGCGCGACCGCCGCCCAGTGGGCGTCGAGCCCCCAGCCGGCCCGGAGCGGCGGGAAGGGCAGCAGGTCGGAGAAGGTGTCCGCGTGCAGGGCGGACACGGGTCCGATCTCCACGAACCCCGTCTCGCGGGCGACGCTGCCGGGGCGCCGGCGGGTGACGCCCACGGCGGCATGCGAGCGCCAGCGGTGGGCCGGCTGGGCCAGACGCAGCCCGAAGCGCTCGGCCAGAAATACGAATCCGTCCAGGAACCCGCGCGGCAGCTCGACATCGTCATCGACTACGAGCAGCCAGTCGTGTCCAGCGGCGGGCTCCGCCTCCAGCAGCGCGTCGAGGTTCTCGAACTTGCCGCGATCGCCGGCGAACGTCGAGGCGAAACGCACCTCGTGACGGCTGCGCTCGAGCTCGGCGCGCGCCTCGGCCAGGAGGTTGGGCATGCCCTCTCGCTCCACCCCGAGCGCGAGCACCCGGCGCCGCGGCCAGTGCGCCGCCGCGCGCCGCAGGCGCCAGGAGCGCAGGGCGGCCAGCGCCGCCGCGTCACAGACCGCGTCGAACGCCAGCGCCCGGCTGGTGGCGCGGATGCCCAACACCTGGCCGTGGGTTCCCGACAGGAAGTCGTCGCTGCTCGCCGCCGCCCTGTCGGGGCGGTCCCCGGCGCTCACCGCGACCCTGCCAAGGCCTCGCGCAGCCGGCCCGCGGCTTGCGCCGTCATTACGATCCCGATCGCGCAGCGACGCCGGAAGATGTGCCAGAGGCACCCGGCCAGCGTCCGCAGCTCGGGCGCGAGGGCGGGCGCGACACCCTTGCGGACGTCGTAGCGGCGCGCCGTCCTACCGTGGGCGTAGGCGGCGCGTGCCAGCTTGCGCACGGTCGCGTCGGCGGCGCTGCGGCGATGGTCCAGTCCGGCGTCCGCCAGATATCGGATGCGGCCGCCCTGGGCGGCATAGCGGCGCTCCCAGTCCTCCTCCTCGCCACGTCCGTGAAGTGCCTCGTCGAAGCGCCCGACTCGCTCGACGGCCCGGCGCCGGATGGCCATGTTGGCGCTCCACACCAGTGGCACGTCGCGGTCCTCGGCGCCGAGCTCCAGAGTCGTGATCGGAGCCGGCTCGCGGCCGCAGGCACGCGGGCCGCCTCCCTCCAGCCGAGCGTGTATCGGGCCCCCGAAGACATCGCGCTCGGGCGCCTCGGCGACCCCGCGCAAGAGCGCGTCGAGCCACCCGGGAGGAGCCTCGACGTCGTCGTCGATCAACACCACCGGATCGCCACGGGACGCGTCGATGCCGGCGTTGCGCGACGCGTTGGCGGTCGCCGAGGCCGGGACTGCAACGAAGCGGACTCCGAAGCGCTCAGCGACGGCCGCCGTCCTGCGGTCCTCCCCGTGCGCGACCACGAGCACCTCGGCGTCGGCTTGGCGCGCCTGCGGGACGATCGAGGCGAGCGACACGCCGAGGTAGTCCGGGCGGTTCCGGGTGGGGATCACGATCGAGGCGGTCGGCGCTTTGCTCACGGCGCCCTCGTGCCCGGCGCGGGCGGACTCGACTATCGGGGCGCCGGAAGCTGCTGGCGTGCGCGGCGATGGTGCGTGAGCTGGCGTGCGAAGCCGAGCACGAAGCGCGGGTTGTAGCGGGTGTATCGCCGCCACAGCCGCCGCGGCTCGTGGGCCAGGCGGTACGCCCACTCGAGTCCCGCGTCCTGGATCCAGTTCGGTGCCTGGGGCACCAGCCCGGCATGGAAGTCAAACGCGGCCCCGACGCCGACCAGCACGGGCGCGTCGAGCTCCTGGCGCAGCTCGGCCATCCACTTTTCCTGCTTGGGAACGCCGATCCCGACCCATACGACGTCGGCCCGCGAGCCGTTGATCTCCTTGACCACGGAGGCGCGCTCCTCGTCGGTGAGGGGGCGGTGCGGCGGGGAGTAGCCACCGACGATCCGCACCCCCGGATAGCGCTGGCGCAGGTTGAGAGCCAGCTGGACGAGCGCTCCCTGGTTGCGCCCGCCGTACAGGTACAGCCGGTGTCCCGTCTCGACAGCCCTGGCACAGGCGCGGGCCATCAGCTCCGGGCCATATACCCGGGCGTCGATCGATTTGCCGAGCGCATTGAGCGCCCACACCAGCGGCTGGCCGTCAGGAACGTTGATCGACGAGGCCAGCAGCGCGCTGCGCAGCTCCTGGTCCTCGGCCGACGCCATCACCGTGTGGACGTTGCAGACGCAGACGTACCCGCGGCGGTCTGCGGCGACGCACGCGTCGATCCATTCCAGCGCCTGCTCGTAGTCGGTGAGGGCCAGCGGGACGCCAAGCACCTCGGCCGTCTCGGGCGGCTCGATGGCAATCGGTTTTATCTCGACTGAGCCCTGCGGGCGCATGAATACTCCAGATCTCTTGTAGCCATGGGGAGGGTTGCGCAAACTCACCTATAGCAACGGGTTTTCCGCCTCGGAGTTACGGTGTTGCTCGTCAGTGCCCTGCTTGGGCGGCCGAAACCTGCGCCAGAGCACGCCTTTTCCCGGCTGCGATCGACTCCCCGTAAGCTCCGGCGCGATATGGATTGCGTGGTTACGGGCGGGGCGGGCTTCATCGGGTCGAATCTGGTCGACGCGCTGCTGGACCGCGGCGACCGGGTGACGATTGTCGACAACCTGTCATCGGGCAAGCGCTCGAACCTCGAGTCCGCGCTGGCTCAGGGCGCTCGGCTCGAGGTCGCCGATGTCCGCGACGCCCCGCGGATCGCGTCGATCATGGCCGCCGCCAGGCCGCGCGTCGTCTTCCATCTGGCCGCCCAGATCGACGTCCGCTACTCCGTCGAGCACGCCGACGGCGACGCGATGACCAACGTGCTGGGCACGATCGCGGTTCTCGACGCCGCCCGCGCCGCGGGCGCCACTCGGCTGGTCAACACGAGCACGGGCGGCGGGCTGTACGGCGACGCGGACCTGCTGCCGACCCCCGAGGACCACGCGATCCGGCCGCTGGCGCCCTACGGGCAGAGCAAGTACGCGGCCGAGGGCTACTGCCAGCTCTATGCCCGGCTGTACGGCTTCTCGACCGTCTCGCTGCGCTACGGCAACGTCTACGGGCCCCGGCAGGACGTTCACGGTGAGGCCGGCGTGGTGGCCATCTTCTGCGGCCACCTGGTGGATGGCCGGGCGCCCACGGTGTTCGGCGACGGGCGCCAGACCCGTGACTGGATCGACGTCTCAGACGTCGTGCGGGCCAACCTGCTGGCCGCCGGCGCCGAACTCACCGGCCCGGTCAACATCGGCCACGGGCGCGAGACATCGGTGCTGGACCTGCTGGACGCGCTGCACGATGTCTGGGCCGCGGAGCCGCCGGCCCCGCGATTCGAGCCCGAGCGTCCCGGCGAAGTGAGGCGCAGCTGCCTGGACGTGTCCCGTGCCCGGCGCGAGCTGGGCTGGGAGCCCGCGGTGCAGATGCGCGAGGGCCTGCGAAGGATCCTCGCGGGGCTGAGCTGAGGCCTCAGACCCCGTTGGTAGAGTGAATCGACCGCATGGCGAACAAGGCACTTGTATGCGGCGCGGGGGGGTTCATCGGCTCTCACCTCGTCAAGAGACTGAAGCGGGAAGGGCACTGGGTCCGCGGCGTGGACCTGCACGCGCCCCTGTTCGGTGAGACCGCAGCCGACGACTTCGTGGTCGGCGACCTGACCGACCCGCGGCTCGTGGCCCGCGTGCTCGACCAGCCGTTCGGCGAGGTCTACCAGCTGGCTGCCGACATGGGCGGCGCCGGCTACATCTTCACCGGAGAGCACGACGCCGATGTCATGCACAACTCCGCCGGGATCAACCTCAACGTCGCCCGCCAGGCGGTTCAGAGCCGGGTGCAGAAGATCTTCTACTCGTCCTCGGCGTGCATCTACCCCGAGCGCAATCAGATGGATCCGGACAACCCCGACTGCTCCGAGGAGTCCGCCTACCCCGCTGCGCCCGACAGCGAGTACGGCTGGGAGAAGCTGTTCAGCGAGCGGATGTACTCCGCGTATCACCGCAACTACGGGCTGAACGTGCGCATCGCCCGCTTTCACAACATCTTCGGTCCGGAGGGCACCTGGTGCGGCGGCCGCGAGAAGGCTCCGGCGGCGATCTGTCGCAAGGTGGCCGAGGCGCCGGACGGCGGTCAGATCGAGATCTGGGGTGACGGCAGGCAGACCCGGACCTTCCTGTACGTCGACGAGTGCCTGGAGGGCGTGCGCCGGCTGATGGACAGCGAGTTCACCGAGCCGGTGAACATCGGGTCCGACGAGATGGTCAGCATCACCGAGCTCGCACAGCTGACGATGCAGATCGCCTCAAAGCCGCTGCGCATCCGGCACATCGACGGGCCGTTGGGCGTGCGCGGACGCAGCTCGGACAACCGCCTCATCCGCGAACAGCTGGGGTGGGCGCCGACGCAGAAGCTCGAGGACGGCCTGCGCTCGACCTACGCGTGGGTCGCCGAGCAGGTGGCCCGGACCGGCGCCCCCGCTCCCGTAGCGGTCTGAGCACCCGCGGATCCCGCCCTGTCGTGGTGCCGATGCCCGGCTGGCCGATACCGCCCCATTCCTCTCGGTGCGAACGTACTGGCCCTAGATGCGGCTGACGATCGTCACCCCGACGTACAACCAAGCGCCGTTCATCGAGCGCACGATCACCAGCATCCTGGATCAGGGCTACCCGGACCTGGAGTACCTCGTCATGGACGGCGGCTCCACCGACGGCACGCTCGACATCCTGGAGCGCTACGGCGACCGTCTGACGTGGGTCTCAGAGCCCGACAACGGGCAGTCCGACGCCATCAACAAGGGCCTGCGCAAGGCCACCGGCGACGTGGTGGCCTTTCTGAACTCCGATGACACCTACGCCCCTGGTGCCCTGGCCAAGGTGGCGAGGTACTTCGAGGCCAACCCGGACATGCAGTGGGTCTATGGCAAGTGCCGGATCATCGACGAGCACGATCGGGAGATCCGCCGGCCGATCACGCTGTACAAGAACCTCCTGCTGCGCTCCTACAGCTACCGCAAGCTGCTGGCGGAGAACTTCATCTCACAGCCGGCCACCTTCTGGCGGCGCGGTCTGCACGCCGAGATCGGCTATCTCAACGAGGACGAGCATTACGTCATGGACTACGAGTTCTGGCTGCGGCTCGGCCGTCGGCACCCGGCGGGCGTGATCCCCGACTACCTGGCCAACTTCCGGATGTACGACGCCAGCAAGAGCGGCAGCCTCGCAAATCCCCAGTTCCAGGACGAGCTGCGCGTGGCCAAGGCGTTCAGCGACGGCGACCGCGTGGCGATCCTGGCCCACGAGTTCAACTGCCGCAAGATCGTCTGGACATACCGGCTGATGGCGACAGCCAGGCGGAGGCGGTCATCGTCGGCGTGAGCTCCACGGACGCGCCGGCCACCGACGGGCTGAGCGGCACGCCGGTGCTGGTGACCGGCGGGTGCGGCTTCATCGGGCTCAACCTGGTCGACCGGCTGCTGGCCGAGGGCGCGGCGGTGACCGTGGTCGATCTGCCCGGCGCCAACTGGCCAAATCTGCCGCCCGGGGTGCGCCAGGTGAGGGCCGACCTCCTCGCGCCGGCGTCGCTGACCGGCGCCTGTGACGAGGCTCAGATCGTCTATCACCTCGCGGCTCGGACCGACATTGACGGCGAGACGCTCGAGGACTACGCGCTGAACTACACCGGGACTGCCAACCTGATCGACGAGTGCGTCCGCGCCGGCGCCGTCCGGCGGCTGGTCTTCTACTCGACCCAGCTTGTGGTCGGACTGTTCAACGAAACCCGCTTCATCGACGAGACCGAGCCCTACCGGACCAAGACCGCGTATGGGGCCTCGAAGATCGAGGGCGAGCGAGCCGTGGCCAGAGGCTGCGCCGCGGCCGGGATCGGTTACACGGTCATTCGTCCCACGTCGGTCTACGGACCCTGGGGGGAGACGCCCTACCGTGAGTTCTTTCATGCGATCAAGCGCCGCCGCTACTTCCACGTGGGGGCCGCCGGGAACCTGGTCAGCTGGGTCTATGTCAAGAACCTGGTCGAGCTGACGGTGCTGGCGTCGGTGACTCCGGCGGCCGAGGATCAGACGTACTTCGGCAACGACTTCCACCCCTACACGATGCGCGAGATCGTCGACACCGTGGGCAGCTACTACGGGATCAAGGTCCCCACCGCGCCGAGTCCGGCGGTCACCGCGGTGGCCTACGCGCTCGCGCTCCCCAAACGCTGGGGCCTGAACGTCCCGATCTACCCGTTCCGCCTGCACAACATCAAGGCCAACTACTGCTACGACGTCGGCAAGAGCGTCGCGATGGGTTTCAGGCCGCGATACGGCCTGGCCGAGGGCGTGCGAGAGACGCTCGACTGGTACGAGGCCCGGGGCCTTCTGTAGTGAGGATGGGGCCGGTGATCACCGGACCGGACGCACAGACCTCTGCCACGGGGCTGCGTAGCCTGAACAGCTGCCCGTTCTGCGGTGGTGCGATCAGCCCGCGGTACGGCGGCATCCGCGACCGCCTCGACACGACCACGGAGACGTTCGCGGTGCACGAGTGCGCGGAGTGCGGCGCCGGGCTGCTGAATCCGGCGCCGGCGGGCGACCTGTCGGCCTACTACCCGGCCAGCTATCTGTCGGCCGAAGGCGATGCCGCGTCGGGCGCCGCCGCCGGCGGCGGGTTCGATCTCGAGCGCTGGTACCGCTACGACCAGTATCGCTACGACTTCAAGCTGCTGACACGGGCGACGGGACGCAGCGTCGCCGAGCGCGGCTCCTACCTCGACCTCGGCTGCGGGAGCGGCGAGCGGGTGGCCTACGCGCACGGCGCCCAGGGCTGCGCCAGGGCGGTGGGCGTCGACAAGTTCGACTACGCCAAGAGCGCGGCCCGCAGCGAGGTCAGCCTGATCAACGCCGAGATCCTCGAGTTCGCCCCCAGCGATCGCTTCGCGGTGGTCTCGCTGTTCCACGTGCTCGAGCACCTCGAGGAGCCGCAGGCGGTGCTCGCGCACATCCGGGAGCGGATCCTGGCGCCGGACGGGCACGTGATCATTCAGGTGCCCAACTACGGCTCGATCGAGCGGCGCGTGTTCGGCGGGCGCTGGTTCGGCCTCGACGCCCCCAGGCACCTGTGGCACTTCAACGAGCGCGCGATCCGCAGGCTGCTGAGCGACCAGGGGTACACCGCACAGGCCGTCTATCAGAGCAACGCCCCGCTGCACCCGGTGAGCATCGCCTCCTCGCTGAACCGCGAGATCGACGTGCAGCGGATCTGGGGCAAGCGCGACCGGGGCCCTGCGTACACGCGGCTGATGACGCTCCTGTGGGCCGGCCTGACTGTCCTGACGATCCCGTTCTCGATGCTCGAGAGCGCCTGCGGGACCGCATCGATGCTCACGGTTGTGGCGTCGGCTTCCTCCTACTGCCGCTGCCGCTGCCGGTCCGGGGCGGGGGACCCCTTTGGTGGTTACTGTTCAGGGCCGCCCGGTCCGCAGGCGAGGCCCGCGGCGGCGTTGCGTTGCGTTGCACCATCGTCTGTCGGGGGCTGGCAACAGCAAAGGCAGCTTGGGAGGGGGCGGGATCGCATCCTCCACCGCCAGCCTCCGTCGCAAGTACGCCTATATGGCGTGTCAGCGACGGCGGCCCCCGAGAGCCCGCTAGGCGTCCGTCCCAAAGTCCTCCATATGGGGACAAAGCGACGGCGCCCCCCGGGAACCGTCCCCGCCCAAGCTCCCGGGTCCGTGTCAGGCCGCGGGCCCCGGAGTCTGGGATACCGCCCCGGCTGCCCCTGCCGCACCGGCCCCGCCGGCCGCACCGGTCTGCCCGGGCGGTCCGGCGGGTCCGTATGGTCCGTGCCGCAAGCGCCAGCCCGCCACAGGCGCGCAGGCGATCGCGTACAGCAGCGCGGCCAGCAGGGCGGTTATCGAGAGGATCAGGCCGGCGGCGGCCGCCGCGCCCAGGCTGCGGTGGCCGAAGATGATCAGCGGAGCCGCTGCGGTGCCCGCCGCGGGGCCCGCCAGGAAACTCGACAGGACCCCGCCGGCCACGAACGTCGCGGCGGCCTGAAGCACCGACGGATCAAGGCCGGTGGCCCGCAGCACCAGCATCGTGCGGGCGATCTGCCCGGCGAAGATGATCAACACCAGCATCAGGACCACGAGCCGGTGGCGGCCATGGACGAGCATCTCGAGCCCGCGGAGCGCGGGGTGGCGCGCGAAGCGCTGGCGCATGGTCAGCGCGATTGCGAGCGCGGTGAGGGCGCCGGCGACGGCCAGCACCGGCATCCACCACTGGAGCTTGAGGGTGCTGGCGCTGATCACCAGCAGCACGGCCGCCAGCAGCCCCTCGACGAGGTAGGTGGCGGCGTCGACGAGGATCATCTGCGGGATCGTCGGCGCCCGCCCGCGGTCCAGGCGCTTGAGCACGGCGGCCCGGACAGGGCTCGCCAGGTAGTGATTGAGCATGCTGACGACGAAGGCCGCGGCGCTGGCGGGGTGGATGTCCAGCCGGCTCGGACGGTTGCCCATCGCGGTCAGGCAGGCCACCGCGGCCTCGCTTCGCGCCACGAGCGTGAGCAGCGCCAGCAGGGTGACGGCGGCCAGCGTCGCGAACGAGGTCCGCGACCACGCCCGGCTGATCTCGCCGCCATGATTGACGACCACGAAGGCCATCACGCCGAGCAGCGCCAGTGGCCCGGCGAGGCCGATCAGCGAGCGCCGGAGGTTGCGCGGACCGGTGCCCGGGTTCGTCGCGGGTGCGCTCAACGCGGCGGCGACGCGCGCCGAGCGATCGTGAGCTCGTCGGGCTCGTCGAGGGCCGGTTCGGACTCGTCGTCAAACGCCCCGGGATCGTCCACGGCGATCGCGGGTTCGCCCGCCGCCAGCGACGGCTCCTCGGGCTGGCCGCGCTCCTCGAGCAGGGCCAGGCGCTGCGCGAGCACGGTCGTCTGATCCGACAGGCGCGACACCGCGGACGACAACTGCAGGATCAGCAGCAGCAGGAACCCAAAGGCGGCGACGAACAGCGCGTTGGGCGGGTAGTAGATGCCCAACGCCTTGGACACCGCGGTGAGCAGGCCCTGCCAGACCGCCAGGATCACCAACAAGAGAGCGGCGGCCATCCAGACGAGCGCGTAGCGCTCGCGCAGACGGCGGCGTCGCACGAGCTCGAACACGGCCACGAACACGACCAGGGCGAAGGCGATCGAGGCGATCTGGATTCGTGCGTGCATGTCAGATTCCGCGGTCCCCGGAGACCGGCGCCGGGTCTCCGGGCTCGAGCACCGCCCGGCGCCGCATCATCCCGACGATCAGTGCCAGCGACACCTTGATCATGTAGTACAGCGAGCGCGACTTGGTGATCGACGACTGGCCGGCACCGCGAAGCTGCATTCGGACCGGGATCTCGGTCATCCGGAGGTGATGCTGGCGCATCATCAGGATCGCCTCGACCTCGGGGTAGTCGTGAGGGTAATCGCGGGCGAACAGCGCGATCGCCCGCCGGTTATACAGGCGGAAGCCGGAGGTGGGGTCGCTGACCGGCTGGCGGAGCATCAGCCGCAGCGCGAACGAGAACAGGTGCACGCCCGTACGGCGGCTGATCGGAGCCGGGTAGCGGTGCTCGCTTGAGAGAAAGCGCGAGCCGCAGACGACGTCGATCAGGGCGTCCGAGCCGGCCGCCGAGACCAGCTTGTCCAGCTCGACCGCTTCGTGCTGGCCGTCGCCGTCGACCTGGGCGACGTAGTCGTAGTCATGCCGGAGCCCGTACAGAAAGCCCGTCTGCACCGCGCCGCCGATCCCGAGGTTGAACGGCAGGCTCACCACCGCGGCGCCCGCGGCGGCGGCCCGCCGCGCGGTGTCGTCAGTCGACCCGTCGTCGACGACGACGACGTCGAAGCGCGGCGCATCCGCGTGCAGAGCACGCACCACTTCGGCGACCGAACCGCCTTCGTTGTAGGCCGGCACGACGGCCAGGAACCTGCAGTCCTCGAGAGCCATCAGCCGAGCCCATTATGTCGAGCGCCCCGGCCGGTGTGGATTCGGCCGGACCGGCGGGAAAAGCAGTTCAGCGGCCGGCGACCACGAGCAGTCGCACCTGACCCGGGCCGTGCTCGACGTGGTCGAAGGCCAGGACCCGCAGTCCGGCGGCGGCGACGATCTTCTCCACGTCGGGCGGCTCGTAGCAGTTGACGTAAGTGGCGTCGTCGTGCTCGAAGTAGGCGCGCTTGCCCTCCAGCAGGTCGAACACGAACCGTCCGCGCTCGCTCATCGAGGAGCCCAGGTTGACGAGGGCCGCCTCGAAGGTCGGATAGAAGTGCTTGAAGGTGAGCGAGGAGTAGCACAGATCAAACGGGGGGACGTCGGCGGAGCCGGCCTCGCCCTGTATGAACGAGATTCGCGGGTCGGGGTAGCGCTCACGCAGATGGGCGAGGTTGAATTCGGACAGGTCGAGCCCGGTGTAGGCCGCGAATGGCCGGTCCTGCTCGAGGAAAGCCCCCAGCAGCCGGCCGTAGCCAGGCCCAACCTCGAGGATCCGTGTCTCCGGGGTCAGCTGACCGTGCTCGATCACCTTGGCAATGAACGGACCGCCGCTGAGCTCTTCGTTCCAGGTCAAATCGATCTGCGGGCGTGCGCTGCGCCAGCGCGAGGTCGAGCGTTCCTTTGCCTCGGCGGTGGCCTGATCCGGATCGACCGGGGTGCGGCCGGCCAAACGCTGGACGATCTCGGTGTCGTGCAAGCGGAACCGCAGCGACTGGGGCGTTATCCGCGTCAGGACACGACCGGAGATTTTCGAAAGCGAGCTCAAGGCGGGCCGAGTGTAGCGTCGGTCCTCTGCCTGCGGCCCGCCAGCGAGGCGCCGATCGTGAGCGCGTACGCCGCGACGAACGCCAGCAGCGCGGCGATCAGGATCGCGGCGAGCACGTCCTGGGTGATGAACGCCGGCTTGTCGTAGGAGGCGTGTAGCAGCTCACGCAGCCAATGCCCGTCGATTGCCCCGTAAAAGCGCTCGAGCACCCAGACGAACCAGGTGTGCCAGTAGAACACGAACGCAGACGCCACGAAGATCGCCACCGCGATCGGAAATCCGCGCCGGCTACGGCCGGTGAGCTCGCGCAAGGCGACGACGGCAATCACGGCGAGACCGGGGTAGACGGGCGTGAGGAAACGGGCTTGGGCCGTCGTGAACGCCAGGCCCTCGACCCCGCGCAGTGTGTCGAGCGCGAGGGGCGGGACCACCAGCAGCAGCGCGGTGAGCGTGATCAGCAGCACGACCTGGATCTCGGTCGCGCCGGGACGCAGCATGCCCCGGCGCGAGCGCCACACCAGCCGCGCGAAGCCCGCCGCCACGATCACCATGCCCACCACCGGCAGCCAGAACCAAATGTCCTCGGTCTTGACCTCGTAGGCGAGGTAGTCAAACCAGTAGCCGCGGTACACGATGGAGATCCACTGCCAGGCGATCGACGGAACATGCAGGATGCCCGGGCCGTGAGCGTTACCCGCTGAGGTCAGGCTGCCCCGCTCCCCGAGTATCGAGTGGGTCAGGATCACGAGCCGGACGTACCACCAGCCGGCGAGGACGGCGGGGATTCCCACCGTCCAGAGCACGACCCGCTTGAGCTCCGGGCGCGACTCGGGGTATGCGAGCCATTGGACCGCGAGCACGGCAGCGATGACGAGCACCAGCGAGAGCATCGTCGCCTTGACCATGATCGCGATGGCGAGCAGCACGCCGAGCCCGATCCCCTGGCGGCCCCCGGGCGGACCTCGCAGCATCCAGGCGCACCACGCCAGCGTCGCCGTGAGCGTCACCGCCACTGCGACGTCGTTGGTGAGCGTCGAGGCCGAGAAGGCCAGGATCGGCTGCAGGGAGGCCAGCGCGGCGGCCGCGAGCTGCTGCCATTCGCGGGCCAGCACCTGGGCGGCGAGCAGCCAGGCGAAGAAGATCGTCAGGGCTCCGAGCGCCGCGCTGTAGTAGCGCAAGCCGGTCAAGCGGGTCACCGAGTCCTTGCTCCAGAGCACGTTGTCGATCAAGACTGCCGGCAGGTAATAGCCAGGCGGGTGAAGCACCGGACGTGGCGGCGGCGGCGCCGGCTCCCGGCTGGACGGCGGACCCCCGAGCTTGCTCAGTACAGCCTTGGGCCCGCCCGTGTAGACGGTTCGTGGGCCAAGGAGGTACTCACTCTGGTGTATGAGGGTGACCGCCCGAAACAGTTCCCCCGTGTAGAACGGCTTGTCCAAGCTCGGAACCGTGCCCTTCTCCACCAGGTAGTTCACATATAGCCAGTGGTAGTCCTCGTCGGGAGCCAGCCAGCCGGGCTGCACCGAGGCCCACAGCACGCTGCGCAGAAGCGCGAACAGCACGAGCAGCAGGAGCGCGGCGCGCGCCCAACCAGATCGGGGCAGCAGCGCCGGATGCCCACGCGGTGGATCGACGGCGGCGTGCACGGCAACGGCGCAGAGTACTTCATAGGCTTGTCAGCAATGGCCGGCGGAAATCCACCCTCACGCGCGCTGCGCCGCGGCTGGCGCGCGGTGCGAAGCGTGCTCGCAGCTCCAACTCCCAGCGCCGAGGATCGTTGGCGCGCCTACCTGCAGGGAGTCGAGCCTGCACTGGCGGCGACGCCCCGGGTGCATCGCTTTGCCCGGGTTCCCACGGTGGCGGCGGCGACCACGCCGGGCGAACCGGTGGCGGTTTGGATCGAGGGCGCCGGCGAGCCGGCGGCGATCACCCGCGCGTCGCTTGCCGCCTCCAGCTGCTCTGCGCTGGCTGTGCTGGAGGGCCCGCTCGTGGACGCCCTCGCGTACTGCCGTGCCGACCGGGTGCTGCTGATCCGGGCCGGGGATGTGCTGGCTCCGCTGGCTCTCGAGCGCTTCGGACAGGCGGCGTCTCTCGCTCCTGAGGCGGATCTGATCACCTGTGACGAGGACCGGCTCGACACCGCCGGCGCGCGGCACGAGCCGCGCCTGCGGCCCTGCCCCTCGCCTGATCGGTGGCTGGCCTGTGACTCCAGCGCGAGCACCTTTCTGGTCGGCCGTGAGGCCGCGATGGCGATGCTGCCACAGCTCGGCGGGGGTCCGGCGTGGCGCCACGAGCTGGCGCTGGCGCTGGCCGGTCCCGTTGCCGGGAGCGCCGCCCATGTCCCGGCACTGCTCTCACACCGGGGGGCCGGGAACGGCGAGCCGCCCCCGCTGGCGCCCGAGGCGGCAACCGAGATCCTCCGGCGCTCCGAGCCGGGCGCCCGCGTCGAGCCGGCGGGGCCGAGCGTCCGCCGAGTCCGCCGGACGGTGGCCGGCGAGCCGTCGATCGAGGTGATCGTGTGCCTGCGCGACCACCCGGAGCTGCTGCGGCGCTGCGTGGACTCGCTGCTCGCGGTCACCGACTACGACCGGCTGCGGCTGGCGCTCGTCGACAACGACTCGTGCGAGGCGGCCACGCACGAGCTGCTGGGCCGGTATGAGCGCGACCCGCGGATCCGCGTGATGCGCGACCCCCGTCCGTTCAACTTCGCCGCGCTGAACAACGCCGCCGCACGGAGCTCGGAGGCCGACGTGCTGGTGTTCCTCAACAACGACACCGAGATCGTGGACGGGTCGTGGGTCTCGACGCTGCTCGAGGAGGCGATCCGGCCCGAGGTCGGCGCGGTGGCGCCGCTGCTGCTGTATCCGGACGGCACGGTCCAGCATGCGGGCGCGGCGCTCGGGATGCACGGCTACGCCGGCCATCCGTTCGCCGGGTTGGCTCCCGGGCAGCCGACCCCGTTCGGGCGCGCCGACGGCGGCCTGCGCAACTGGCTGGCGGTCACCGCCGCCTGCATGATGGTGGAGCGCGCGAAGTTCGACGCCTTGGGGGGATTCGACGAGTCGTTCGTGGTCGCGGGCAACGACGTCGACCTGTGCCTGCGGTTGACGGCGGCGGGCCGGCGCAGCCTGTGCACGCCGCACACCCACCTCGTCCACGACGAGTCTCGGTCCCGGGGTGCGCACATCGACCCCGCGGACTTCGTACGATCGGAGCGCAGTTACGGCGAGTTCCGCACCGTGGGGGATCCTTTCTACAACCCGAATCTGACGCTCGACGCCACCGATTGCGGCGTCCGCACGCCCCTGGGCTCGAGCCGATGAGCGTGCCGGAGGGGCCGATGGCCGGGCGCTTCAGCCGTGTGCGCCTGCAGCACATCTGGCGCACCTCGAAGCTCGGTCCGACCGAGATCGGCTACGCCTACTTCCGGGCGCGGCGCCGGCGGCGCAACATCGCCGACGACGAGCCGGAGCTGACCGAGTCCGATCAGCTGGCCCTGTCGGGAGCGTTCGACATCGACGACCCGGCCGTGGCCGACAACGCCGCGCTGATCGACCGGTACCGCCGCCTGGAATCGTTCGAGCCGCGCTCGATTCGCTGGTACCTGCCGTTCTTTCACCACGTGTACTTCGGCGGGACCCACACGCTGCTGCGCTTTGCCGACCAGTTCGCGCGCCGGCACGGGGTGCACAACCACTTTCACTGCTACGACGTCGCGGCGCCGGCCGTCACGAGGATGGCCGCCAAGGTTGCGACGGCGTTTCCCGCGCTCGCGGGGAGCACCTTCAGCTCCGCGCACGAGGCGCGCTCGCTGCCCGGCGCCGACGCCGCCATCGCGACGCTGTGGTCGAGCGCCTACCCCGTGCTGCACGCTCGCGACGTGCGCGCCAAGTTCTACTTCGTGCAGGACAACGAGCCGCAGTTCTATCCGGCGGGCGCGGGCTCAGCGCTCGCCGAGCAGACCTACCACTTCGGGTTTCCGGGGATCGTCAACACCCCCGGTCTGGCCGAGGTGTACCGCTCCTACGGCAACCCGGCGGTGTCGTTCGTGCCGGCCGTCGACCTGGAGCGCTACCACCCGGCCCGTAATCCTCCCCCGCCCGGAGCCCCGGTGCGGGTGTTCTTCTACGGGCGTCCGAAGACCTCCCGCAACGCCTTCGGGCTGGGGATCGCCGCCCTGGCGCAGCTCAAGCGCGACTACGGCGACCGGGTCGAGGTGATCTGCGCCGGCGAGAACTGGAACCCGTCCCAGTTCGGTCTGGCGGGCAAGCTCTCCAACCTCGGCGTGCTGCAGTCCCTCGATGAGGTGGCCGCGTTGTATCGCAGCTGTGACATCGGCCTGGTGTTCATGTTCACCAAGCACCCGAGCTACCAGCCGTTCGAGTTCATGGCCTCCGGGATGGCCACCGTCTCGAACATCAACCCCGCGACTGCGTGGATGCTGCGCGACGGCGAGAACTGCCTGCTGACCCCGCCGCTGCCGACCCCCACCGCCGAGCGCCTCGGTCGTCTGGTGCAGGACTCAGAGCTGCGGGCCCGGATCGCCGCGGCCGGGCTGCAGGAGGTCAGAAGCCACCGCTGGGAGGATCAGATCGAGAGCGTGTGGGACGCGATGTGTCTGCGGACGCCCGGGTTCGGCGCCGATCGAGCGTCGGTACCCGGCACTGCCCCGCTAAGCCTCGGATGAGCGTCGTCACCTACCTCAGCTTCGCGCTCGTCGTGCTGCTGATATTCACAGTGCCGGGGTGGCTGTTCCTGCGGCGCTTCGGGGTCGATCCGCTGTTCTCGCTGTACGGCGGTCCGGCGGTCGGCGCCTTGGCGGCGGCGGCGATCGTGGCGCTCGGGGTGCTGCTGCCCTGGAGCGTGCGGACCACGTGCGTGGCGGGCGCGGTGGCAATCGCGCTGGCGGCCGTCTACTGCGGCATGACGGCGCCGAGGCCGCTCGGACCACCCCGGCTCGAGCTGGCCGGGATGGCTGTTTTCGCGGTGGCCTTCATCTCGATGGCCGCCTTCTCGGCGGTGCCGTCGCAGCCATACGGTGAGTGGAGCCAGGACACGGTTGGTCCGGGTCGCGTCGATAGCCCCCGCTGGCCGGGCCTCCCCTCCGACAACACGCTTCCCTACCGAACCGGTCAGGTGGCGCTGTACAAGCAGGGCGGCGCCCAGATCCGCGACCAGTACGCGGTCGGATGGTGGCTCTCGGACCGCACGCCGCTGACCGGCTTGGACTTCGCGTTCGCGGCCGGGGCGATGGGGGTCCATGTGGCCAATGTGAACCTCGAGGAGATCCCGGCCGGCGCCGTCCCCATGGAGGTGGAAGACGGTGAGGGCTTCTGGGCCTACCAGGTCGTGGCAATCCTGTTGAACCTCACGATCATCCTCGGCGTCTACCTGCTGGCCCGCGTTTGGCGAGGACCGCGGGTGGCGGCTGTGGCCGCGCTGGTTGCCGCCATCATGCCCGGCCTGTTCCTAAATGCGATCTATACCTGGCCCAAGCAGGGAGTGGCCTACTTCGTCCTGATCGCGGCCGCCTGCGCACTGCGTCGTCGGCCCGTACTCGCCGGGCTGTTCGCAGGCCTGGGTTACCTGACGCATCCTGCCGGCGTGCTCTGGATTCCCGCACTTGCGCTGCTGCTGCTGTGCGATCCCGAACTCCGTGCCCGTCTCTGGGGCACCCTGCTGCGATTCCTGGTCCCGGCTGCCGTTGTCGCTGCGCCGTGGGAGTTCTTCACCTCCCAGATCATGCATGCGGCGTCGCGCTGGACAACCGCTCCGCTCGGCGTGCTGATGACCGACCCGACACACCTCGGTGCCCAGCTGTCGATCGCGTGGCGCGAGTTCCTCGACAACGGCGTCATGTTCGCGATCTGGACACGGATCCAGAGCACCGCCGGTTCGCTGTGGCCAGGCGATCTGGGGGCGACGCCGGCAAAGCTGCCCACCCATGGGTTCGGCCCCCAGATCATGGTCTCCTGGTCGGCCGCGCACGGCTTCTCGATCTGGGGAATGGCGGGGATCGTGCTGTTCCCGTTCGCGGTCGCGTACGCAGTCCGTGATTGGTCGCGCGTGCGGCGGCTGGTGCTGTGGTTCGTGCTGCCGGCGGTCGTGGTTGCCGAGCTGGCCAACGGCGAGGCGTATCCGTTCGCCAACCAGAGCATGTTCGCCCTGGTCGGCATCATCGCGATCATCGCCGCTGCCGCTCTGCTGGACGCCGGCCGGCGTACGCGAATCGTGATCCTGGCCGCCGCGGCGTTCGAGTTGCTGACGATCGTCTATGGGGGCCTGTACCGACCCTTCAACGCACCCGTCGCGACGGTCGTCCTGCTGACGGCGATCGCGGCTGGAGGCCAGTTGGGCTTGCTGGGGGCGCTCGCCGCGGCGCTTGACCTGATCCCGCTGCGCTACAGGTCTTCGGCGATCCGCGGAGCCTCGCGAGTGAAGGTCCAGTAGCCGAGGGCGCAAATGCCGAGCCCGATCAGGACCGGCGCCGCGACCCACTCATAGCCGCCCATGATCGCGGGCGTGCCGGGGCTGTTGCCGAGCATCCAGTGGCGGGCCTGCTGCAGGATCGCGCCGATCGGGTTGAACAGATAGAACCGTGCGAGCTTGTGCCCGTGCTGCTCGATCGACTCGATCGTGATGAACACGGGGCTGGCATAGAACAGGGCCTGGCTGATGACGCTCCAGATCTGCGAGACGTCGCGATAGCGGACGTACAGCGCGGACAGCAGCATCGAGACCCCGCACGCCAACACGAAGAATGCGAGCGTGATCACGGGGAGCAGCAACCAGGTGACGCGGGGTTCGATGCCGTAGACCAACATGAACACCAGCACCACGATCAGGTTCAGCACCAGTTGCATGCCGGCGGTGCATACGACGGCGAGTGGGATCACCAGCCGCGGGAAGTGCATCTTGCGCAAGAGGTTCTCGCGCCCGACCACCGAGGTGACCGCGGAGCTCGTCGCGGCCGCGAAGAAGTTGAACAGGACGATGTTCATCAGCAGCAGCACCGGGAAGTCCGGGACCGCCTTGGCGAACGACTTGGCCAGCACCACCCCGAACACCAGGTAGAGGACGCCGAAGAACATGAGCGGCTGCGTGAACGACCACAGGTACCCGAGCGCGGAGCCGAAATAGGTGAGCTTGTAATCAGTGCTCGCCACCAGCCAGGTGAGGTGGAAGAACCGCCGCCAGCCGCCGCCGAGGGCCGACGGGCCCTGGACCCGCTCCAGCCCTGGCTGCACGGTCGTCACGTCACCGGCTCGCGGGCCGGCGGGGTGCGGGTCACGGTCGGGGCGTAGTCCACGTGCACCAGCGCGTGTAGGTCGGCGCCATAGGAGACCAGGTCGGCCGCCCGGTTGTCGAACAGGACCGCGTCCAGCCCGGCCGACCCCCGGGTGACGCCGACGCCCATGAAGTAGCGACCCGCGGAGAAGGTGTTGCGAACCCCGATCGCGAACTCGATGCGCTCCCCGGCCTGTATGTCGGACAGCCCCTCGTCATTCTCCCGCGCCCCGGCGGAGAACACGCGCACGCCGTCCTCGCTGGACAGCCACATCGTCACGGCCGGGGAGGGAATGGGCTCCGTTGCCTCGAGCACGACCGTCATCGAGAACCACTGCGTGAAGGGCACGGCGTCGACGCGTTCCCCAGTGGAGTCGTGGATCCAGGCATCGACGACACGTACCGCGGAGGCCCCGGCGCCGGCACGTTCGTCGCTGGCGTAGCCGGAGAAGTTCTCGGTCATATAGGCGCGGCCGATCTCGGCGGGGTCGCCGATGTGGGTGATGTCCCCGTGCGACAGCTTCATCGCGCGGTGGCAGAAGCGGTCGACCATCGCCATGTCATGGGTGACCAGGATGATCGTCTTACCCTCGCCGCGCAGTTCGTAGAAGACGTCGATGCACTTCTGTTGGAAGGCGGCGTCGCCGACTGCCAGCACCTCGTCGATCAGCAGCACGTCGGGGTCGGACTGCACCATCACAGAGAAGGCCAGACGGACCTGCATCCCGGACGAGTAGTTCTTGAGCTTCTGGTCGACGAACCGCTCGAGCTCGGCGAAGCTGATGATGTCGTCCAGCCGCGCCCGCGCCTCGCGTGGCGTGAGGCCCATCATCACCGCGTTGATGACGACGTTGTCGCGGGCCGTGAGATCCGGGTTGAAGCCGACACCGAGCTCGATGAACGGCGACAGGCGGCCGGCGACGTCGATCGTGCCGGCATCAGCGCGGTATATCCCGGCCATGCACTTCAGCAGCGTGCTCTTGCCCGAGCCGTTGCGACCGACAATCCCGAAGAACTCCCCCTGCAGGACCTCGAAGCTGATCTCCCGCAGAACCTGGAACTCGTCGTACGCGTTCTTGCGGAACGGATGCAGCGCTCGTTCCTTGAGTGTGGACACGCGGTGCTGGGGCAAGTGAAAGGTCTTGTCCAGCCCGGCGACTCGGACCGCGACAGGGGAGGTACTCATGGTGGGGAGGATAGGGGCGGGCGGGGGACATGTGGACCATGCAGCCCGGCGTGCGGCGCCGGACGGCGCTACGGACCCCGGCGCTACGATAGCCGCGTGAGGCGCACAGCCGGCCCGATGCTCCCCGTCGCCCTTGCGGGGTCCGCGTGAGCACGCATCACCGAACCGGGGCCCCGCGATTGATCGAGTGGACCGGGGAGCGGTGTGTCCCATGGGCACCCGACGTGCAGGTCGTGTACGAGCACCTGCACCGCTACCGCTGGGCCGCGGGACTGGTCCGCGGACGGCGGGTGCTTGACCTGGCCAGCGGCGAGGGGTTCGGAGCGGCGATCCTGGCC
The DNA here is from genome assembly GCA_963799995.1 of uncultured Solirubrobacterales bacterium. Lineage (GTDB taxonomy): Bacteria > Actinomycetota > Thermoleophilia > Solirubrobacterales > Solirubrobacteraceae > Palsa-465. The sequence continues at coordinate 122,937 of CAWCZI010000010.1, forward strand.
GAGCAGGCGGAGTCGGTGACGGGGATCGACATCGATCAGCTGACCGTGACCCACAGCCGCCTCAATTACGGCGGCGATCGGATCTCGTTCGAGCTGGGCGACGCGGTCGACCTCTCCCGCTTCCCCGACGGCTCGTTCGGGGCGGTGGTCGCGTTCGAGATGATCGAGCACGTCTCCGACCAGCAACGGGTGCTGGCCGAGATCTCGCGGGTGCTCGAGCCCGACGGCCTGCTCGTCATGTCCACCCCGGACCGCGACGCCTACACGCTGGCCACCGGCGTTCAAAACCCATTCCACGTGAGTGAGCTCGACCGCAGACAGTTCTCGCACGTCCTCGGCGAGCGATTCGCCCACGTCGCGGTCTGGGGTCAGCGCACGATCACCGGCTCTGCTCTGGCGGCGCTCGAGCCGCTGGAGGGCGCCGAGCCGTCTGCACGCACGATCTTCGTAGAGCGCCAGGGCGACCGCTGGGATGTCTCGGCCGGGCCCTCGCCGCTGTACCTGGTCGCGGTGGCCTCGAACGCCGAGCTGCCGGCGATCGCGTCCGACTCCACGCTGGGCGACGCCGACCTCAATCTGCTGCGCGAGATCGAGCGGGCTGCCGGAGACCAGGTCAGCGAGGCCGCCCGGGCAACCGCAGGCGAGCTCGAGCGCCTGCGTGCCGAGACTGAGCATGTGCGCCGGGCGGTCGGCGACCGCGACGTCGAGCTCGAGCTGTGTCGCACCCGGCTGCGGGAGGTCGAGGTCGGCGGGCGCGAGGCCGAGCAGGCCATCGCTTCCCTGCGCGCCGAGCTCGCGGAGACGGCCAAGCTCGAGCACACGGTCAGCTGGCGCATATTCGAAAGGGGCAGGGACAGGTTCCTGGGACTTCTCGGCGGCCCGAGCTCCCTGCCCGCCCGGGCGCTGCGTCGTTCACTGCGAGGCCGGCGCTCCCTCGACCGCTCGGAAGCGCGCGCGGTGCACGCGGCCGGACCCATCGAGCTGCCGCAGTTCGAGCATCCGGAGGTGTCGATCGTCGTTCCCGTGCACTCGCGGGCCGATCTGACCCGAGGCTGCCTGGAGTCCATCCGCGACAAGACCTCCGGCGTGAGCTACGAGGTGATTCTCGTCGACGACACGGCCGACGCCGCCACCAAGGCTCTGCTGGGCATCGTCGGAGGGGCGCGCGTGGTCGTCAACGCCACCAACCTGGGCTTCCTGCGCAGCATGAACGCCGGAGCGTCCGCTGCCCGCGGACGCTGGATCGTTCTGTGCAACAACGACATCCAGGTTCTCGACGGCTGGCTCTCGGAGATGCTGGACTGCGCCGAGTCGCGGCCCGATATCGGCGTCGTGGCGCCCAAGTTCCTGTACGGGGACTGGTCGCTCAACGAGGCTGGGGGCGTCGTGTGGCGCGATGGCACGGCCGGCAACTACGGGCGAGGAGGCGATCCCGCGGACTGGCACTTCGAGTTCCGCCGCGAGGTCGACTACGGCTCGGCGGCGGCTCTGCTCGTGCGAGCTGACCTGTGGCACGAGCTCGGCGGATTCGACGAGCGCTACGCCCCGATCTACTACGAGGACACCGATCTGTGCTTCGAAGCCCGTGAGCGCGGACTCAAGGTCATGTACGAGCCACGGGCCAACGTGGTGCACCTAGAAGGCAGCACCTCGGGCACCGACGTCACCAAGGGCCTGAAGCGATATCAGGAGATCAACCGAGCGAAGTTCGTCGAGAAATGGGGCCATCGGCTCGCGCGCGAGCACGCTGGCCTCCGGCCCCGCGAATCTGCGGCGAGCCGCGAACCGGCATCGCGGGCCGCACGTGCTGATCGTCGATCACCGCGTGCCGATGTGGGACCGCGACTCGGGCTCGTTGCGCATGCTGAGCATGATCCGGTCGCTGATCGACCTGGGGTGCAGGGTCACCTTCTTCCCCGACGATCTCGGCTTCCCGCTGCCCTACGGGCTCGCGCTCCAGCGCATGGGCGTCGAGGTCTGGTATCGCGATGTGGACATCCCGGGCGAACTGGAGGCCATCGGTCCGGGACTGGCCCTGGTGATCACGTGCCGGCCGCACACCACCAGCCGCTGGCTGGACCTGATCCGCGAACGCGCGCCGTCGGCTCGGATCGTCTACGACACGGTCGACCTGCACTGGCTCCGGGAGGCGCGCAGAGCCGGGATCGCCGACGGATCGGGACAGATGACGCTGGGACCGCGCGCGGTCGTTCTCAGGGAGCTCGAGCTGGCCCTGATCCGCGCGACCGACGCAACGCTCGTGGTGACCGCCGAGGAGCGCAACCAGGTCGAGGCCGACGTGCCCGGCGCGGTCGTCCGGGTCGTGCCCAACGTCAACGAGGTCAGAGCAGACGTTCCCCCGGCGAAGGGTCGCGGCGGCGTTGTCTTCATCGGCGGCTTCGAGCACCCGCCGAACGTGGACGCCGCGGTGCGCCTGGTCGGGGGCGTCATGCCCCGGGTGTGGAAGGAGCTGGGAGATGTCCCGGTCACGATCATCGGCCCGCTCGCGCCCCCTGAGGTGCAGGCGCTCGCGTCCCCGCTGGTGGAGGTCGCCGGCTGGGTCGAGGACATCGATCCGCTGTTCGATGCGGCGATGGCGATGGTCGCGCCGCTCAACTACGGGGCGGGCCTGAAGGGCAAGGTGACCCAGGCCCTGGCCGCGGGCCTGCCGATCGTGACGACTCCGATCGGGGCGGAGGGCCTTGACGCCGTCGACGGCGAGCAGCTGCTGATCGGCACCGACGACCGCGAGCTCGCCGAGCGCGTGATCAGAGTGCTCACCAACCACGAGCTGTGGGCGGCCCTCTCGGCGGCCGGACAGACGTTGGCAGCCGAGCGCTGCTCGCCGGCCATCATGACTGCCGCCCTGAGTGAGTTCCTGGGCGAGAGGGCCTCGGCTTCAGCGAGCGCCACCCGGTGAGCGGCCTTCCGCCCCCGGGCGCCGCGCTGCGCCGCGCCCGTTTCCTCGCGTCACGCGCATCGCGCGCCGTGCGTCAGCGGACCATGCGCCACGGCTGGCTGGAGCTCGGTGGCGTCCCCGGCGATGAGACCGTGAAGCCGGCCGACTACCTACCGGTGTACGAGGAGGTTCTGTCTGATCTTCGCAACCGCCGCTTCAGCATGCTCGAGATCGGCGTCTGGAAGGCCGACTCGCTGGCGATGTGGCGCGACGCGTTTCCGCGCGCCACGATCGTTGGCCTCGACCTCGCGCCACCAGCCGTCGACCTGGGGCCGCGCGTGCACATCGTCACCGGCGACCAGGCCGATGCAGAGCTGCTGCACCGGATCGCGGGCCAGTACGCGCCCGGTGGCTTTGAGCTGATCATCGACGATGCTTCGCACGCGGGGCTGCCCACTGCCCGCTCGCTACAGGCCCTCTACGGACCGCACCTGCGTCGCGGCGGTTTCTACGTGATCGAAGACTGGGCGACCGGTTACGTGCCCACGTCGTGGCCGGACGCTGCTGATCCCTCGTCAACCGTTGGGATCGCGGAGCTCGACGACTTCATCGAGGTGGCGCGGGAAAACGGTGAGGGCTCCGCACAGCGGATGCCCAGCCATGACTACGGGATGGTGGGACTGGTCAAGCGCCTGATCGACCACACCGCGGAGGGGCCTCTGCGCCTGCACCAGCCTGAGTGGATTGCCGAGCCGCTGGGGATCGAATGGATGCGAGTCAACGGAGGCATGGTGGTCCTGAAGAAGGCCTAGCGCCCGGCGGTGGCCGGGTTGCGCTGGATCCACAGTGAGGCACCGCTGTCACCGTAGCCAACGGGATAACCCGGAAGCGTTGCCGCTAACAGCTCCGGCTCGTGGACGCTGAGCCAGCTGACACCAAGCAGGACGCGGAAGGCCGAGTTGAACGCCAAAAAGGACGCGACCAGGTACTGCTCGTTCCACGCGCGCCCTGACAGTACCCACTCCGGCGGGTAGTCCCGCGGCAGTCCGATGTCGTGAATGTGAATGACCACCCCCGGGGCCAACCGCGGAATAACCTCTCCATAGAGAAACTGCACATCGCCGCCCGTCTTCACAGTGTGGGAGCTGTCGATGAACAGGACATCGCCCTCTCGGAGCTCGAGGAAGGGCTCGACCCCGAGTCCTGGACAGGCGAGGCGATAAGCTGCGAGATCCCGTCCACTCCGCCCGTCAGGAAATCGGGTGGGTACGGCTCGATACAGGTGAAATGGAGCTTGCCGTCGAGGTACTCGCGATTTATCCGTGCAGTGAGCAGTGACGACCAGCCGCAGCCGACCTCGATCATCCGGTCGGGGCGGAAGTGACGCAGCATGCCCTGCAGTACCCAGCCGTCCAGCCGGGCGAACATCTCGTTCGCGACGTGGTAATCACGCGGATCCCCGGTAGGGCCGTCGGGGAGAACGATCGGGCTCTGGGCGCCCAGCTCCTGCAGGAGCTTGACCTGATCGTCGCCGCGCCAGTCGATCCCGGGCGTATCGCTGGGTGTCGCCGGCCAGACACGCGAGCGAGCCGGCTCCCGTGCCAGCACCCGGTTGTTGGGCACGGGGCTGTAGAAATGGTCCAGAGGCCAGCAGAGCAGCGGCGGGTCGGTGTCGGCGCCCGGCGGAGCCGGATCCGAGGCGGGCGGGTCGGTAGGCGCCGGTGGGGCCGCGGGCTCGGTTGGCCCCAGCGGGACCGCGGGCGCCGACGAGGCGGCCGGGGCCGGCTCACCGGATAGCTGCCACACGCGCCGGGCTCGCGCCTCGGCCGCGCGCAGTCGTCTTCTCATCGGGTCTGGCTGGTCCGGGGCTCGCCCGGCTCTTGGCAACGAGTCACGGCGCCGATGCTACCCGCTGGCCACGCTCGGGGAGGCTAGACTGCGGCGCCATGTCAAGTCCTCGCGCACTTGTGACGGGGCGGCCGGCTTCATCGGCTCACACGTGGCCGACTCCTGTCTCAGTCTAGGGATGGAGGTGGTGGCCACCGACGACCTCTCGGGCGGCTACATCGACAACGTGCCCTCGGACGCGCAGTGGGTTCAGGGTGACCTGCGGGATGCGGACTTCGTCGAGGGACTGTGGAGCGACGATCCATTCGACTACGTCTATCACCTCGGTGCGTACGCGGCCGAGGGTTTGTCTCACTTCATCCGTGCCTACAACTACCGTACGAACCTCGAGGCGAGTGTCAATCTGATAAATCAATCCGTGCTTCATGATGTGCGCCGTTTCGTGTTCACATCATCGATTGCGGTGTACGGTCGTGGACAGGTGCCGATGACCGAGGCGACGGTTCCGATTCCGAGGACCCGTACGGAATCTCCAAATACGCCGTGGAGCTCGATCTGGCGGCGGCGCACGACATGTTCGGCCTGCCCTACACGGTGTTCCGGCCGCACAACGTCTACGGCGAGCGTCAGAACATCGCCGACAAGTACCGCAACGTGATCGGCATCTTCATGAACGCCGTGCTGCGCGATGAGCCGATGCCGGTCTTCGGCGACGGCCTGCAGACCCGGGCGTTCTCCGACATCGCCGACGTGGCGCCGGTCATCGCCCGCAGCCCGTTCGTCGAGGCGTCGGCCAACGAGGTGTTCAACGTGGGCGCCGACGAGCCATGCACGGTGCTGGATTTGGCCCGCATGATCGCCGATGCCTTCGCGGTCGAGCCCCGGGTGGTGCATCGCCAGGCTCGCAACGAGGTCGTCGACGCGTTCTCAGAACACAGCAAGGTCCAGGCGGTATTCGATCTGTCGGCTCCGGTACCCCTGCGCGAGGGCATCGAGCGGATGGCGCAATGGGTCAAAGAGCACGGGTCGCGCGAGCCGGTCGAGTTCAGCGGCGAGATCGAGGTGCAGCGCAACCTCCCGCCGAGCTGGCGGGAGGTCGCCCAGGACTGATATCGCCGCCGGTCCAGCTCACGCCGCCCACCCGATCGGATGCCGGCTGAGCCGCACCCGGTGATCGGCGGCGACGGCGAGGGGCCTGGCGGGGATCAGATCGGTGAGTCGGCTGCGGCGGCGGATCCTCAGGTTCTTGAGCACCTTGAACTTGAGGATCTGCTCGAAGCCCCCGCCGAGGCCGATGTGCGCTGGTTCGAAACCGCACTCGTGCAAAGCGTAGTCCAACGTCTCGGGCTCGAAGAACGAGATGTGGATCTCGGGCAGGACGTAGGGCCATTTCAGCATCCGGGAACGGTACGGGCCGGCGTTGCCGGTGGTCAGGAAGAGCAGCCCCCCCGGGCGCAACAGGCGCCGGATCCTCCGCAGCTCGACCAGCGGATCCGAGTGTGCTCGAGGACCTCGATCGCACTTACGACGTCGAACTGGCCATCGCGTGCCGTCAGCGCCTCCGCGGACAGGATGGGGATACCCCGCTGGAGCGCGTCGGTGACGATCGAGCCCTCCTCGAACCCGCAGGCGGAGGCCGACGTGTGGTCGAGCACATAGCGGACCAGGCCGCCGTTGCCGCAGCCGAAGTCCAGCCAGCGGACTCCATCGAGTCCGCCCAGCAGTCCATCCACGACGCGGGTGATGCCCTCCCACTCGTAACGGCGCACGGTGCGCTCGGGCTGCTCGAGCTCGAAGCGGTAGTCGACCATCGGGTCGACGCCCTGTCCGGCGTAGTAGCGGTCGTCGTAGATGCGTTCGAACTCCGTCCACGGATCGGCGATGAACGAGTAGCGGCAGCTGACGCATCGACGCAGCTCGTAGCTGCGCCCGCTGAACTTGCCGTGCACCTGCCCGAGTGTCTCGGAGGCCGCGCCGCAGATTCGGCACGAAGGTGCTTCGGGGGACTGCTCGCTCCGGGCCACGGGCGCGATCCTAGCCGGTGATCTACGCTGTGGCCGGTGGCGGCCGAGCGCAATGCGAGCGTACCTCGGGAGCCGTGGCAGGAGGACGCAGCGACGATGTTCGAGCCTCCCGGGTCTCGGTCTGTGGTGCCCGAATACGATCGCGGGTGGCTGGACGACGGCCGGCGTCAGCCGTTCCTGTCCTACGTCGAGCACGATCCGTCGGTCAACTGGTCCGAGGAGCTCAAGGCTCTGCACGAGGAGTCCTCGCGCACCCACTTCCTGGACCGGTGGACGCGGTCGGCGATGATCGAGCGGATCGGTCCGCTTCCGCCGGGGCCGTGATCGCCGACATCGGCTGCTCCAGCGGATACCTGCTCGAGGACCTTCGCGAGCTCCATCCGCACGCCTGCCTGATCGGCGTGGAACTCGTAGCCGGCGGCCTGCGCCGGGTACACGCGCGCCTGCCGTCGGCGCGGTTGCTGCATGCCGACGCATGCCGGCTGCCGATCGTCACCGGCAGCGTCGACGCCGTGGTCAGCGCCAACCTGTTGGAGCACGTCCCCGACGACCGCTTGGCTCTGGCGGAGATGGCCCGTATCCTGCGACCGGGCGGCACCGCCGTGATCGTGGTCCCGGCGGGGCCCCGGACCTACGATTACTACGACCGCTTCCTCGGCCACGAGCGCCGGTACGCACGGGGGGAATTGGCCGCGAAATGCGCGCAGTCGGCCTCGAGCCGTTCACCGATGTGCACCTGGCCGCGCTGCTGTATCCGGCGTTCTGGCTGGTCAAGCAGCGCAACCGTCGCCGCCTTGACCACCTGCGGGGCGCTGCCCTCGAGGCCCGGGTCGCGGCCGACATCCGGCGCACCCACGACTCGCGGGCCGGGGCGCTGGCGTGGCGTCTGGAGTCCCGGCTGGGGCGCGCGGGGCTGCGTCCTCCGTTCGGGATTCGATCGCTGGTGGCAGGCCGCCGGACGGTGAGCACATGACTGAGACTCTGTCGATCGTCGTCCCGGCCTATCAGGAGGAGGACAACGTCGAGCGGCTCTATGAGCGCCTCAGCGAGGTGCTGGACGGACTCGATCTCGAGTGGGAGCTGATCTTCAGCGTCGATCCCTCGACCGACCGCACCGAGGATCTGATCCTGGGGCTTCGCGAGCGCGATCGCAGGGTCAAGATGCTGCGCTTCTCCCGCCGGTTCGGGCAGCCCATGGCCACTCTGGCCGGGCTGGAGGCGGCCAGCGGCGATGCCACCGTCGTCGTCGACTGCGATCTGCAGGACCCACCCGAGCTCATTCCCGAGATGGTCGCGCGCTGGCGTGAGGGATTTGACGTCGTCTACGCCCAGCGCCGCACGCGTGCGGGCGAGACGCTCCCCAAGCGGATCGTCGCGTGGGCAGGCTACCGAGTGATCCGCCGCATCGCCGAGGTCGAGATCCCCCCAACACCGGCGACTTCCGCCTCATGAGCCGGCGCGTCGTCGACAACGTGGTCGCGCTCAAGGAGAGCCACCGGTTCCTGCGCGGCCTGGTCGGACTGGTCGGGTTCCGCCAGGCCAGCGTCTTATACGACCGGGATGCCCGAACCGCCGGGAAGAGCAAGTACAACCAGCTGTTCGGATCGCTGCGGATCGGGATCAACGGACTCGTCGGCTTCTCCCGCTATCCGCTGCAGCTGATCTCGATCATCGGGGTCGCGTTCGCAGTGCTGGCGTTCCTGCTGGCGCTCGTCTACCTTGGGATGAAGCTGGGCGGTGTCGCCTTCCCGATCGGCAACCCGACGGTGGTCATCGTGGTGGCCTTTTCAGTGGCATCCAATTGCTCTCGCTCGGAGTGATCGGCGAATACGTGGGGCGCATCTACGACGAGACGCGTGACCGTCCGAAGTTCATCGTCGAGTCACGCTACGGCTTCGACGAGGGCGAGCTGGACGCGGCCGGCAAGACCCCGAGCGCGAGCTCGGGCTCAGACCGCTGAGCGCGGTCTCAGACGGTGCAACCGCCGGTGAGTGCGCGCATCGAGGTCAGCGCCAAGCCCTCGAGCGGCATCCCCGGCGGGAAGGTCCCGCGCGGCACAGGCCCCGGTGTGACGTCAGCCTTGATCGTGATCTGAACCTGTCGCGTTGGCGCTTGGCCGGTCGCCCGCACGCACGGGGTCAGGGTGCCCGCGCTGAGACGGGTGCGGACCCCCGGCTGCCGGGGCGCGGACACCGGCACGGTGGTCCGGAAAGTCAACCGCCCCCAGACTGAGCTGCCTCCGTAGCCGGCAGCGTCGAAACGCAGCGGTGTCTGACCCTGGACCCAGGCGACCCCCCTCTCGCCGAGTCGCTCCAGCGGGACGGCGAGGCCGTGGAACGGCGTGATGTCCAACGGCTGGGTCCGCTCCTCGAGCGCGATGCCTCCCCGTCTGGCGATCGTCCGGCGGTCGGTGGCGACCGCGGCCAGCCGGGTCAGGACATAGCGGTAGCGGGGATTGAACTCGGGCCCGGGCGGCAGCCGCGGCGGGCCGAAGTCCAGGTACTGGATCGCGTTGCCAGCATCAGAGCCGAGCACGATCGACACGCGCCCCGGCGCGCGCTCGTTGATGAGGTGGTAGACCGCGGTTGCTCGGCCTGAGCGGCGACGCTGGCGCCGTAGCCCTCCTCCTCGATCGCGCCGCGGCCGCTCGGCACCCGTGAGAGCAGCGCGGCGTTGGCGCGGTCCAGGAAATAGGAATCGTTGGCAAAGCGGATCGACTCGATCCGGGCCCGCTGCGCGACCGGCACCAGCACGAGCAGGACGCCGATCGCCCCGGCCGCCTGCCACCAGCGGCTGTGGGAGGCGACCACGGCGCACACCCCGAGCGCGATCAGCACCGCGGCGATCGGGCCGAACGGCAGCAGGACCCGCTCCGCGCAGTATGTGCAGGACTGCTGGCTGACGTAGCTGTACTCGGCCGCGACCGCGCAGATCGCTGCCATCGCGACGAGCGCGAGCGCCCGCGGATACCGCCGCAGCCCCACCGCGACGTAGCCCAGGAACGCCAGTGGCAGCAGGACTCCGAGCAGAATCTGCTTGAACCCGCCGGTGGTCAGTCCCGGAAGCGCCCAGAACTCCCGGGTCTGGCTCATCCAGCCTGGGAGCACGTCGAGCGGAAGCATGTAGCTGACGCGAGGGTATGGGACCTCGTTGTTGAGCACCAGGCCGTAGTAGTGGACGTCGCGCAGCACGGCGATCGGGTCGAACGCCAGCGACAGCGCGGCGACAGCGACGATCGACAGCGCGAACGGGCGCAGCAGCGGGCGCAGCGGGGTCCCCGCCCGGCGCAGCACTACGCCGCGGGCCGCCACCATCACAACCGTGGTCCCGATCAGCAGGGCGATGTAGAGCGGATACACCGACAGCATCGTCGCCAGCACCAGCGCCGTCAGAACCAGAACCGCCCGGCTGCGGCTTGAAGAGCAAGGTCGACCAAGACGAAGAACGGCACCACCAGCCCGATCGCGATCAGCGCCGCCTGGTAGGTGTCGAACCAAAGCTCGAGGAACAGCGCGCCTCCGAACAGGACCGCTGCCAGCGTCGCTGTGAGGGTCGGCCCGCGGCGAAGTGCCTGACCGACGCGAACGCTCCCGGGCGCCCATCAACAGCAACACCGTCAGAAACGAGTCGTAGGTGTCGATCGCCCCCAGCCCCGCAGGGCGTTGACATTGGAGGCCAGGGGCGTCGCGTCGAGGTTGGAGCCGAACTCGCGAAGAACGCCCAGACGAACTGGGTCATGTTCCCGAACGCGCGGACAGAGGCGCCATGGCTGTGCCACGCATCGACGGCGGCGTGCAGCGAGACCGTCCGCGCCGCGTCCTGGACGGCGACGTAGTTGTCGCCGTCGGTGAAGTAGTAGGCAGCCGGCCCTGTCGAGTGGCGCTCGGTCAGCACCCCGTCGAGCGGCCCCACCACGGCCACGATCACGACCGCCAGCGCGCCCAGGTCGCGCAGCCGGGGCAAGCGGTGATCGGCGCAGCGGCGCAGCGAACCACGGCCACCGCCACCGAGACCACGGCCAGCACGATCAGAGCCCAGTAGGTCGAGTTGACCGGGCGAACTGAAGGATCGTGGTGGTGACGCACGTGCCAAGGCAGAACCCGAGCAGCGGAGCCAATGCGATCCGGGCGGCGGGGTCGGTCCGCCGCGGCGGAGCGAGGCCGGCCCGGAGCCCAGTAGCAGGAGGATCGCGAGCAGGGCAGCTTCGCGAGCGGCGATGAGTGACCAGATCGGCATCGTGGAATGGGCTAGCAGGGAGAACGGCAGCCGACGCCCGGTGCGGCCGGTGCTGTGCCGGCCCCCGGCGACCCCCCTTCAGCGAGCGCAGGCATGATACGAACTCTCGCTATGCCGAGAACCACGCATCGGTCCATTTCCGTGACGCCGCCCGGCGCAAGCGCACGATGAGCGGCGACCTCGCGGGCGCCGCATCCTTGTCACGGGCGGGTCCATGGGCATCGGCTTGGCATGCGCTCGCGAGCTGGCCAGTCGGGGCGCTCACGTGGTGTCGCCGCCCGCGTGAGCAGGCGCTGCAGCGAGCGCTTCCCGAGCTGGACGGAGAGGTCCATGCCCTTGCTCTTCATGTGTCGGACTCGGCGGCATCGGAGGGAGCGATGAAGGCGATCGACCGCGCCGGTCCGCTGCACGGCCTGGTCGCCGCGGCGGGTGTGCTCGGCCCGATCGGCCGGCTTCAGGACGTGGAGGCAGGCGAGCTGATCCGGGCGATCGAGATCAATCTGCTCGGGACGATCCTCGCGCTACGGCACTGTCTGCCTCGACTCGAGCGCGCCTCCGGGCGGGCGGTCACGCTGTCAGGTGGTGGAGCTGTCTCGCCGCTTCCGCGCTACGACGCCTATGCCGCCTCCAAGGCAGCTGTGGTGCGACTGACCGAGAATGTCGCGGGGTCGGCCGCGATCGAACTCAACTCCGTCGCCCCCGGGTTCGTGGCCACCCGCATGCATCAGCAGACGCTCAGAGCCGGCCCGCAACGCGCCGGAGCGGACTATTACGACCGGACCGTGTCCCAGCTCGCCCACGGGGGCGCCCCCGCTCAGGACGCGGCCGAGCTGGTCTGCTTCCTGCTCTCCGATGCCGCCCGGGGGATCAGTGGCCGCCTGCTGAGCGCCCAATGGGACCCATGGCGCGATGAGGCGTTTCGAGAGCGCCTGCGGACTGATCCATCACTGGCGACGCTGCGGCGCATCGACGAGCA
>CAWCZI010000011.1:0-43885 GCA_963799995.1 uncultured Solirubrobacterales bacterium
ACAGCAACCAAGGAGAGACACTCATGGCCCCTAGAGACCTCTCGGGTACACCCTCGAGAAGCCGATCGAGGAGACGGTGCTCGTCGAGACCGAAGTCAAAAAGCACATCGCCCGGATCACCCTGAACCGGCCGGAAAAGCACAACGCGCTGTGGCCGCCGGAGGGCTTCCAGGAGCTCGAGCGCGCTGGTCAAGATCGCCGACCGTGACGACGTCAAGGTGATCATCCTGCGCGGCGCCGGGCCCTCGTTCTGCAGCGGCGACGATCTCAACCGGACCGCCGTTCGAGTCCTTCGGCGGCACCCCCGGCGAGCGACTCCCGCAGAGCAAGCGGGTGATCGGCATCCGCCAGACGACCAGCCTGTTCCCGACGATCGTGGAGCTGCCCAAGCCGCTGATCGTGCAGGCGCACGGGACGCTGCTCGGCGCCGGTTTCCAGATGGCGATGTGCGCCGACCTCTGCATCGCCGGCGAGAGCGCCAGGTTCAGCCGCGCCGAGCAGCGGATCGGCTTCGGCGGCCAGGACCCGTTCACGAACCGTCGGGATCCTCACCTTCGGGCTCAAGCGCACCCGGGAGCTGCTGCTCACCGGCCGCGCGATCGACGCCGAGACCGCCCTGGACTGGGGCCTGGTCAACGAGGTCGTTCCCGACGACGAGCTCGAGGAGACCGTGATGCGCTGGGCCGCGGGATCGCCGCGCACGCGACGGACGGCCTGGTGATCGGCCGCCAGTTCCACCAGATCACGCTCAGCAACATGGGCTTCCACCAGACTTACGCGACGAGCATGCTCTCGCCACCCGCTGTTCACCAACATCGTGTGGCGCGAGGACGAGTGGAACTTCCTCAAGGAGCGCGACAACGCCGAGCGACCAGCAGGCGTTCAGCGAGCGCGAGGAGCGCTGGAACGACGCCGGCGGGTTCTAGTGTGACCCGCGAGGCGACTGGCCGGGCGTCGGATGCTGCCGTCAACTGGTCGTTGACGGCAGCTGAGCAGGCATATCGTGCCGAATTTCGAGACTGGCTCGCCGCCGAGATTCGGGCACCGTACCTCAGGTCTCTGAAGGACCGTGCCTCGCTCGAGTTCTTCGGGATGGAGCTTGAGTTCAGCCGGCGGCTCGGGGAGGCCGGATACCTGGGGGTGACCACGCCGACATCGCTCGGCGGAGTGGGTCGCTCGCACTTCGACCAGGCGCTCATCTAGGCGGAAATCGCGTGGTTCCGTGCGCCAATCCTTGGTCATTTCGTCGCCGAGCGGGAGGTCCTCCCGGCGCTGGTGCAGCTCTTCGGGAGCCCCGAGCAGCAGGCTCGGCTGATTCCCGAACTGGTGAGCGGGCGTGCGCTGTGCGCTCAAGGGTTCACCGAACCTGAAGCCGGCTCCGATCTGGCCGCGATCGCCACGGTCGCGCGGCCTGTCGACGGGGGGTACTTGATCGAGGGCGTCAAGTGGCTCAACAGCGTGGCCCAAGTCGCAACCTACATCTGGGTCATCGCCAAGACCGACCCGAGCGTCCGGCACCGCGGACTGAGTATGTTCCTGATCCCCCGCGACTCGCCAGGGATCCGGATCGAGCCGCTCGTGGAGATGACGGGCGTGCACAGACTCAACCGGATCGTCCTCGATCGCGTGGAGGTCGGGGAGGAGTGCCTCGTGGGCGGCCTCAACCAGGGCTGGACGATTGCGATGGACACGGTGGCGCGGGAGCGGGCCGGAGCGGCGCGGCCCGCCGGCATGCGGCGAGCGTGGCTTGATCTCACACGTCATGCGGTGGCGACGGATCGCGCGGCATTCACCGCCGGCGACGTTCGTGGCCGTCTGTCCAGGCTAGCTACGCGTATCGAGGCGTGCGATGCGCTGTACCACCAGTACGCGCGTCAGTCAGACGACGGAACCGCCGTTCCCGAGCTAGCCGGCACGACGCTCAAAGTCTACGCCGACGAGGTGGAGCAGGACCTCGCTGACGAGGGAACTGAGATCCTTGGCCGCTTCGGTGTGCTCGACATCTCTGACACGGCGCCGATCGCCGGCCGCATCGCCAGGCTGCACGTCGGCGCTCCGGGGTTCTCTCTCGGCGGAGGGACGTCTGAGATTCTGCGGACGGTTGTGGCGACCCGCGGCCTTGGCCTGCCGCGCGGCGGTGCGTCGAGCGACGACACTAACGTCGTGCCCGCGCAACCCGATCCGCGGCTGCGCGGCGCGAGTCCCACGGTCGGCCCGGCACCGGCGTTCGATGGAGCGGCGGTCGCGCGCCTGGCCGAAAATGCGGGAGCACTCGAGGCTGCCCTCGGGGAGGACGGCGATCTACGCTGCCTCACCGATCTCGCCAGCGGTCTGGCGGCGGCCGGGGCTGCCAACATGCTTCGTTCCCCGTGCGCTCGCCCCGGCGCTCGCGCTCCGGTCCCCCGCGGTCGACGGGATGCTGACTACGGCCCTGGGCGAGGGCCGCGACGACCTCACGATTGACCCTCTGACGTGCCGGATCGTCGAAGGGCACCTGTCGGGCCACAAGCCCCTCGTCAGCGGGGCTCTCCAGGCGCAGGCTGTGCTCGTGGCCGCCGCTGACGGCGACGCGGTCGTGCTGGTCTCGGTGGCGATGGACGCACCCGGCGTGCAGGCGCGACCGATCGCGACGATCGGCCGCGGTGGAGACGCCGATCTCGTCTTCTCAGACGTCTCGGTCGCGCCGCGGAATCGATACGATGCCCCGCGTTCGCGACTTTCTCGGTGACCTTGGCGTCTTGCAGGCGCCGTGGCCAGCCGCCGAGGGCCGTGGCTGCTGCAGCGAATGATCGAGCTCTGTGGAGAAGGGGCAGATCCGCGAGGCATTTGGTGTGCCGGTGGGAGCTTTCCAGGCGTTTCAGGCACGCCTGCGCCAACATGGCGATGCAGTCGAGCTCGTCGCCGCGCTCGTGGAGCGTGGGCGGCAACGGGACGGGCCGAGGACGCGTTGCACGCACGCCTTCGTGGCGGAGGTCGCCGTCGCGGCGTCACGGACTGCCGTCGAGCTGACAGGGAGGCGCGGGCTTCCTCGACGTAAGCGAGGTCTCGCGTCTGTATCGCGGGTCAAGGGTGCCCAGGTGCGCTGGGCGGGGTCGAGGTGCGGCGCTGAGGCGGGGTCTGGGGGTGGTGGGCAGCGGTCGGCGCGGCTCGGCGAGGATGGGTGCCACCGCCGGCGCAGGCGGGCCGCTGAGCATCGCGGGGACATCGAGCCGGAGTCGGTTGGCCCGCGCTGATCCGACCTGCTCGGGCCGGCACTAGCTCGCGAGCCGGAGCACGTCAGCTGATGAGAGGCGAAGGAGTACGTGAACTGACGTCGAGCTCGAGGGCGTACCAATCGCCTCGCCGTAAGCCTGTGCGAGCGCGGGCTGCGGCGCGGAGACCGCGTCGCGATCGTGCTGCCGACCGGGTCGACGTTGTCGGAGGCTACCTGGGGATCAGCAAAGCGGCGGCGTCCACTGTCCCGATCGGGACGCGGCTGAGCGGCGCCGAGAAGCAGTTTCTATCGGTCACAGCGAGGCACGGCTCGTCATCCTCGATGCTCGCTTCGACGACCAGCTCGTACCCTCCACCGGGGCTGAGCCGGTCGTTGTCGGGACGGCGGTTGATGGCCGGACGTCGTACGCGTCGCTGGTCGGCGACGGTCCAGCGATAGGCCGGCGCTGGGTCTGACCCCAGACGACCACGCGGCGATCTTCTATACCTCGGGCACCACCGGAAGCCCGAAGGGCGCGCTGCTCAGCCACCGCAATGTCACCCACTGCGTCAGCATCACGCGCGAGGCGTATGACACCGGGGTCAACGACGTCGGGCTCTGTCAGCTTCCGCTGTCGCACGTCAGTGTTCACTTTCTTGTCATGCACGTGCTGCTGGGCGGCGGTACGGTGGTGCTCGACGACGGGTTCGATGCGGCCCGCGCGCTCACGCTGATGACCCAGCACAGCGTGACCTTGGTGACGTCGGTGACAGCGGACCGCGCTGCTGATCGCCAAGCATGTCGCCGCGATCGGCGGGCATCATCCGCTGCCGCGTCTTCGCAAGCTGTTCACCGGCGGTTCGGAGGTGCCCCCGGTGGTGGCCGAGGCGTGGCGTCGGCTGGCTCCCAACGCCAGCACGTGCAACTGCTACGGCATGACCGAGATGTGCTCGTCCGTCTCGCGCATGGATCCCGATACGACACCGGTTGGTGAGTCGGTCGGGCTGCCGTATCGCGGGGTGGAGCTCCGCATCGGCGCCGGCGACCTACCGATCGGCGAGCCGGGCGAGATCTGGTTGCGCCGCCATCGCGGATGGTCGAATACTGGCGCAATCCGGAGGCCTCGGCTGAGGCGATCGTCGATGGGTGGTTGCGGACCGGTGACATCGGATTCACCGACGGCGACGGCTGCCTGTACCTGCCGGACGCCGCCAACAGCGCCTCAAGCGGGGCGGGGAGACGATCTTTCCCAGCGAGGTGGAGTCGGCTCTGATCGCGCTCCCCGCAATCCGCGAGGCCGTGGTCCTCGGCCGCCACGACGACGTAATGGGCGATCGGCTGGTCGCCGTTGTCGTTCCCCAGGAAGATGCGATCGTCGACCCCGGGGCGATCGTGGAGCACTGTCGCATGCTTCTGGCCGACTTCAAGGTTCCTGAGTTTGTGTACGTCATGGACGGCGGATTGCCCAAGAACGGGTCGGCAAGGTGGATCTCGCCATGCTCGGGCGTCTCGTCGATACGGACGCTCTGGACCTCGTGGACTTTCGGCGCGGCCGAGCTCGCACCGCCCCGTCGGCCGGTCGCGACGAGGCGGTCTCGGCGAACATCGACCGTGAGATCACCGCTGCATGACCTCGCTTGAGCCCTCATAGATGCGCGTCGCCCGGATCGCGCGCAGCAGCCGCTCGGTGATCATGCCGCGGCGCAGTCCGAACCCTCTCCGTGCAACTGCACCGCGAGGTCGATCACCTCCTGCGCGGTCTCGGTGGCGAAGAGCTTGGCCTTGGCCAGGCGACGCCGACGTTGACACCCGCGCCGTCGGCGTTGGCCGCCGCCGCGTAGACGAGCATCCGCGCCGCGTCCAGTTCCGCCGCGGCCGCGGCCCGGAAGCGGACGCTCTGGAAGTCCGAGATCCGCCCGCCGAATGCCTTGCGGCTCTGCGTGTGCAGGCGACCGCCTCGGTGAGTGCCGCTCGGCCATCCCGATCGCTGCCGCGCCGACCGAGGGCCGCAGTCGATCGAGGTTAGATAGTGCCACCCTGACTCCGCCACCGCGCGGGCCGACGATGTTCGCCGCCGGAACCGGCACGTTGTGGAAGGTGATCTCGGTGTGCGGAGACGGTGAGAGGAGGTGGTACGGCGTGATCTCGATGCCCTCGTCGGGTCGGTCGAGCACGAATGCGCTGATGCCTCGCCTGCCCAGCTCGGGGTCGGTCTTGGCGAACACGAGCAAAGTCGTGCACGCGTCCGGCGAGTAGATGAAGCGCTTGGTTCCGTTAATGAGGAAGTGATCTCCGTCAGGCGTGGCGGTGCTTTCGATCCCTCCGACGTCCGAACCAGCTCCGGGCTCGGTAAGGCAGAACGTGAAGCGCCGAGTTCCGTCGAGCAGGCTCGTCAGGTACGTGCGCTTCATCTCGTCGTCGCCCCATTTCGCGAAGCTCTGGACCGCGAGGCCCTGGGCGGCATACCACTCGTCAGCGTGAATGCACGTGCGCGCCAGCTCCTCACGCACGATGCAGATGTTGGTGACTGACAGGCCTGCCCCTCCGAGCTCCTCAGGCACAAAATGCGCGAACAGGCCTGACTCGTGCATGAGTTCGACGAGTTGGTCGGAGTGCTCGTCGGAGACGTCGACCTCGTCGGCGATCGGCGCGAGCTTCTCTTGCGCGAAGGCACGTACCTGCTCCTGGACGTGACGCTGCTGGGGGGTAAACGGATAGTCGATGGCACGGGAGGTTGGCGTGCTGGATCCGTCTGCGCGGGTGTTGGGGGAGGAGTTGGTCACCGATTTAGCCTACCAATCGTTTGGTTTGTAGACAAGGCCGGGCCGTTCACTCCGGGAGAGCGTCGCGGACGGCCGTCCGCGGCTCGGCCACGGCGCTCCCCCGGCGCAGGTCGGTCCATGCGATCTGGCCAGCACGAGCGCGGCGAACAGCAGCCGTGCGTCGACCTTGTTCGCGGCGTTCTTAGGTAGGTCGTGGTCGAGGATCGCTACATACTCGGGGATCTTGAACGGCGCCAGGTCGTCCTGGCATGCGGCGAGCACTTCCGCGGGCGAGACGGTTGCCCCGGGCTGCGGCACGACCATCGCGCCCACTCGCTCGCCCATCACGTCGTCGGGCACGGCGACGACCGCCACCTCCTTGATCTCGGGGATCCGCGACAGCACGGCCTCCACTTCGTTGGGGAACACGTTCTCCCCGCCGCGCTTCACCATGTGCTTCTTCCGCCCCACGATGAACAGGTATCCATCGTCAAGGTAACCGAGGTCGCCGGTCCGCAGCCAGCCGTCGGTGAGCGCCGCCGCCGTGGCTTCCGGGTTGTTCCAATAGCCGATCATCTGCGACGGCCCTCGGACGAGGATCTCACCGGTCGGGGGGCTGCCCGTGGCGAGTGGCTCGTCGATGGCATCGATCCGGAGTTCGATGTCGCGGTACGGTCGCCCCACCGACCCGCGCTTGGTCTGGTCGCGTGTCGGGTCCATCCCGCACACCGCCGGGCTCATCTCGGTCAGGCCGTAGGTGTTGACAATCGCGGTGTGTGGCGCGAAGCGGGCCCAGTCGGCGAGCAACCCCTCGGGAACGGCCGCGCCCCCGATGAATGCCTTGCGCAGCGCGGGCAGTCCCGGGGTGGTCCCGGCGCTCAGTGCGAGTTTGGCCATCAGGATCGCGATTGCCGTCACCGCGGGGAACAGCGTCACCCGGTGGCGCGCGAGCAGCGCGAACGTCTCCTCGGCGTGGAAGCGCTCCTGCAGCACGAGCGTTCCGCCGTGCACGAGGGTCGGCAGCGCGGCGAAGTGAGTCGCCGAGTGGTAAAGCGGGAGCGCCGACAGCGTGACGTCGGTGTCAGCGATCTCGAAGTACTCGGACACGGCGCTGACGCAGTGCAGGATGCCTCTGTGAGTGAGGCGCACGCCCTTGGGGCTGGCCGTCGTGCCCGAGGTGTAGAAGATCGCGGCTTCGCTGTCCGCGTTGACGTCAAGGACGGTCCCGGCCGATGACGTCGCTGCCCACCGACCCGACCGCGCAGCCACTCGGTCGAGGTCAATCGGGCGCCCCGCTGCCGCGGCGGCCACGAGTTGCTCGGTTGCACCTGTGTGCAGGATGACGCGTGTCCCGCTGTGCTCGATCTGGAAGCGCATCTCGGGGGCGCTGAGCATCGGCCCGATGGGCACGACGATCGCTCCGGCGCGCATGACACCGAAGTAGCCGCTGAAAAACTCCGGCCGGTTGCCGACGACCAATGCCACGCGGTCTCCAGGGACGATGCCGTCGGAGCGCAGGCGGCCCGCAATCGCCTCCACAGCGCGGTCGAGCTCGCCGTAGGTGAGGCTTCGGGCCCCGTCCACGAGCGCGACGCGGTCTGGCGCGCGACGCGCAACAAGGCCCGTGACTTCGCCAAGATGCTGTGGACGAAGATCGGGCATGGCAATATGTAATCACAACCAAACGATTGGTCGATTTGATCCTTACGACGCTACGGCACATCAGCGCCCGGCGTTGCATTCCCGGTCCACCAGCAGGTCGCGACCCGCGTAAAGCGGCCACCCCTGACTCTCCCACCGACGACAGGCCGAGACCTGCTTCCGCTGTTGCGCATGCGCCTCGAACTCGCCAACGCCAGCCTCGAAATGCGCGGGATTGGGGGGCTCGCTTGCGCATACAGGCGAGCCAGGAGGGACCGTGCGGAATCGCGTAGCCTCGGCAGGCCTTCACTCACCGCTCAGCCTGCGTACGCACCCAGAGGGGTCGTGGCATCGAGGCCCCTGCCAGTACCGCTCGGCGGGGCAGAAAGCGTCTAACAAACCGTCTAACAAAGTCGGCCAATTCAGCCTGATTCAGTCTCAGACAAAATCATAAAAGCGCTGCAAATCCGCACCTAGCTGAACCCCCTGAAGCCTCTCATAACCCGAAGGTCGCTGCAAGCGCCCGGAGCAGATACCCGAGGAGCTGTTCGAGGCTGGCGGAGGGTCGCCGCGGTTAGCGCGCCGGGGCCGTGGAAACGAACGTCAGCATGGGGAGCGAGCGAGCGACGCTCTCCAATGGTACCGATCAGGCGGTACAAGTCTGGACCGCCAGCGCGGTACTTCAGTCCGCGCTCTCGCCAGAGGACACGGCGGGGCGGTCCGCGAGCGGCGACGCCCGCCTGAGCCACTCCGCGAACAGGGGATCGACGACGTACCAGCTCGTGTCGCGGCGGTCGACGAGGCCCCGCCGCTGCAGTCGCTCGAGGGCGGGTCGGACTCGCGAGTGGCTGGAGAACCCGTACCGGCTAGCGGTCGGCCGGCTGGTGACGTTGTCGCCGCCGCGGTCCGCGAGCAGTTGCAGGGCGCGGACCTCGTTGACCTCGCCCTCGTCGCCGGCGAGGAGCACGCTCAGGACGGCTGAGAACTCGGAGCGCTCGATCGATCGGACGAGGCGATCGTGCGCCTCTCCGGCGATGTCCAGAGTCATCGGGCCGCCGCTGGGGGTCTGGTTCCAGCACTCCCAGGCGAGCTGCTGGGTGCTCCGGGGGTGGGCGTTGGTAGCGCCGAGGAGGTAGGTGAGAGCGCCGTCGTCGGCCGGCTTCCCGGTTGCCTCGAACTGGAAGTCCAGGTACTCGAGGAAGTCGGCGCGGCTGATGGCCGGCAGTTGCATCTGCGCTGCCTCGCCGAAGATCGGCTCGCCCGAGCTCTCCAGCATCATCTGCAGGGCGTTCCGGATGGACCCGGTGAAGACGAGCGAGACGTGATTGGCCCCGGAGCTCATGAGCGCTGAGCGGATGACGGCGAGCGGATCGCCGGGGCAGTGGCGCAGTCTCTGGAACTCATCGAAGACGACCACCAGATGGCTTGAGATCGATCGGAGGGCGACGAGCTGAGCGTGCAGGGTCTCGGCATCCTGGGCCGGGTGGGTGGCGGGGCTCCGGACCGTCCCCTTGATCACTCTGATGTCGAAGCCGATCTCCTTCTCGAGCGCGCCGACCTGACGCTGGGCCGCCCGCCGGACCCGCTTCTCCGGATGCCCGACCATCGCGTCGTGAACGCACCCGATGAAGCCGGGAATGCTGACGACCCGTTGCAGGTTGACCTTCACGACGTCGAACGGCGGCGCGTCGTCGCCGTGGCCCTTGGCCAGCTCGAGGGCGAGCTGGTTGGTGAAGGTCGTCTTCCCGGTGTCCCGGGGGCCGAACAGCGCGACGTTCGTCTGTCCCTTCAGGGTCAGCGCGACCTGGTACGCGAATGCGTCCATGCCGACGATCTTGGACGGATCATCGAGCGGGCGGTCCCAGACGAAGGGGTTCAACGCGGAGGCCATGGGCCACTTAATGTACCAGGTTAGCGGTACTGTTTGGTACCGGGTAGACGGTACGCAAGACAAGCGGCGGAGCGCGGCGTACCGGCCCACGGCAGGCTCCTTGCTGACATGGCATCGGAGACGAGGCCTCCGGAGGGAAAGTTCTCCCTGTGACACGCGGGATTGCACTTCAATACGCGTGCGGGACGATCACCACCGACTTCTCAGGAGCGTCATGTCCAACGGAACCCCGTTACCGGCGACGGCATTCAGCACCTACACAGGTCCGAACATCGCCGCGTCGGCCCTGTGGGTGAACGGCCAGAACTACTTCCCCGACCTGCAGAGCAACAACGAGTCCGCCATCTGGCTCGTCGTGGTCAGCCTCAGCGATCTCAGCGTGGTGGCCCAGGACGTCTCGGATGGGCAGAGCGTGCCGGATGACGTCGCGAGCTATGCCGGCAACCCGGGGTACTTCCTGTATGCGATCAGCAACGCTGCCTGGGCCAGCCAGATGCCGCAGGGGGATCTGTACAACCTGCTCACGGCGGTGGGCGCGGGCCCGAAGCTGGCGCGTCTGGAGCAGATCTACGAGACGATCGGCACCGGGGTTCTCGGAGCCTTCAGCTACATCCTGGCTGCGACCATGACCGAGAACGACGAGGCGGGCTTCGAGGAGCTCTCGATGGACAACGCGACGGTATTGACCATGGGCTTCCTGAAGCTCGACGTGAACAACGAGACCGTCTACGTGCCCGTCCAGGCGGCGGGCGGCTGAGCGCGCGCACGGCTCGCCGCCGGGACTCGCTCCTGGCGGTGGGCGCCTGGCTGCCGGGCAGTGGGTTCACCCGCGTGCTCCACAACGTGCTCGCCGGGCTGGCGAGCACCCACGAGGTGCATCTGCTGGGGATCGGCTATCGCGGTCCGGTGGCGGAGATCGCCGGCGGGGTCACCCTGCACCCCACGAACCTTCACGGGGGAGATGTCTTTGGCGCGTTCCGGGCGGTCGAGCTCGCCAGGGAGCGCGAGGTCCGTCTCGTCCTGCTGCTCAACGACCTGTGGATGCTGCACGGCTACATGCGGACGCTGCCGCAGCTGCGCCGGACGGCGGCCCTCGTCGCCTACGTCCCGCTCGACGGGCGGATCGTCTCGACGCAGGTGCTCGAGCCACTGGCCGCCATCCATCGCTTCGTGGCCAGCACCGAGTTCGGCCGGCGCGAGCTGGCCGGCGGGCTCGAGCGGCTCGGCCGACCCTCGGAGGTCGCGGTCATCCCCCACGGGACGGACGCCTCGGTGTTCCGGCCGCTTCCCGGCGGCCGCGCCGACGCCCGGCGGCGGCTGTTCGCGGGGGAGCCCGAGTGGGAGCGGAGCTTCATCGTCCTCAACGCCAACCGCCCGCACGAGCGCAAGCGCATCGACCTGACCCTGGAAGGCTTCGCGCGCTTCGCCGCAGACAAGCCGTCCGAGGTGAAGCTGTGGCTCCACCACGCGCACATGGATCCCGAGCAGCGAGACGCCATCCTCGCGCTCGCGGCGAGCCACGGCATCGCTGATCGCCTGCGCGTGACCGAGCTGGGCGCGGCCCCACTCTCCGACGCGGAGCTCAACCTCGTCTACAACGCCTGCGAGGTCGGCGTCAACAGCGCCATGGGGGAGGGGTGGGGGATGGTCAGCTTCGAGCATGCCGCGACCGGCGCTGCCCAGATCGTCCCCGACTCCAGCGCCTGTGCCGAGCTCTGGGAGGGCGCCGCGGAGCTCGTGACGGCGCGCGACACGGGGGTCCCGCGGTTCTCCATGCTCGCCATGTCGACCGTGAGCGCGGAGGGGATCGCGGGCGCGCTCGAGCGCCTCTACTCGGACCCCGCCCGGCGGCGCGCGCTCGCCGGCGCGGCGTACCGCAACGCGACGCAGGTCAGCTACGGCTGGGGCGCCATCAGCGAGCGGTGGCGCCGGCTGCTCGAGGAGCTCGTGCCCTGAGCCCCCCACCGCGGGCAGGGGGTCGCGGTGTGCGTTCGGTCGGGGTGTGGGGGGGTGAATCTCCGGCTCGGAGACGCTCTACAGAGTGATGATCTTTGGAGACCCTCACGCCGGGCCGAGCCCGTCGAGGTGACCGGCCGCGCCCATGAGTCCATGCCGCCCGGTCACCCCCAACGGACGCAGGCCGTGTACTACCGCGACCGTCACGGGCGCGAACCGGTCAACGACTGGCTCGGGGCCCTCCTCGTCAAACAGCCGGCCGCCGTGGCGAAGATCGACGACTTCGTCGAGGAGCACCTCAACAGCCGCCGAGTCGGCGGGCCTCCGCCCGAGTTCCCGATCACCTCGCAGATCGATGGAGGCCTGCGGGAGCTGCGGGTCCGGTTTGCCAACACCCGGTACCGCGTGCTCTACCAGCGCTCTGGCAACCTCCTCGTTCTCCTCCACGGGCTCGAGAAGAGGACCGGCGCGATCGGGGCGGCCGACAAGCGCATCGCTCAGCAACGGTTCTCCGACTTCCGGCTGCGCATGGACGCCGAGCCGCGCCAGCGCCCTCGCGCCGCCGGGCACGATGCGCCCTCCCGACGAGGGCTCGAGCGATGACGAACGAGCAATGAGAGCACGATGAACTTACCTAGCCTGATAAGTTGGATCACGCGATGACTCCCGGCATGCACGGCTCGGTCGGGCAGACGCCCCAGGACGCCGCGGCGAGCCGGGCCCGCAGAAGCCCCGCGTATCGCAATGCCCGCGACGAGTACGCGCGCATCCGCGAGCTGCGCCAGAGCAACCCGATGGCCGCCCACCTGCGCGAGCGCCGCTTCGAGCTCGGCCTCACCCAGGAGGAGGTCGCCGCCGCCGCCGGCACCTCCCATACCGCGATCTCCCGGCTCGAGAACGGCACGCACCTGCCCCAGCTCACGACCCTGCGCCGGATCGCCGCCGTCCTCGACGAGGAGCTGCTGCTCTGCTTCCAGCGGGCGCAGGACGGTGAGCTCGTGCGCGAGTTTGCGGCGCTGCCCACCGAGCGCTGAGACGGAGCCCCTCGCTCAGCTCGGGTGCAGCAGCGCCCGCAGCGTGTCGATCGTGTCCGCCTCCGAGGCGTCCTTGTCCGGCCGGTAGCGCTTCACGCGGGCGAAGCGCAGGGCCACGCCGCCCGGATAGCGCGTCGAGCTCTGCACGCCGTCGAGCGCGATCTCGACGACCAGCTCGGGGCGCACGAAGACGGCGATGCCGCGCCGGTCCGCCTCGCGGTCCAGCAGGGCCCGTGTTTGCCACTCGAGCAGCTCGTCGGTGAGGCCCTTGAACGTCTTGCCGACCATGACGAAGCCCTCGCCGGACGGGTCGCGAGCGCCCAGGTGAAGGTTGGACAGCCAGCCCTGGCGGCGGCCGTGGCCCCACTCGGCGCCGAGCACGACCAGATCGTAGGTCCGGACCGGCTTGACCTTGCGCCAGGCCTTGCCTCGCCGGCCGGCTCCGTAGAGCGAGGCGGCGTCCTTGATCACGACGCCCTCGTGACCGGCGTGCAGTGCCGCGTCCAGGACGCGCTGTGCCTCAGCGGGATCGGCGGTCAGCGACGCGGGGATTCTCAGCCCGCCGGCAATCTTCTCCAGCCGCGCGGCCCGCTCGATGAGCGGCACATCGAGCAGGTCCTCGCCGTCCAGGTGCAGCAGGTCGAAGAGGAACGTCACCACCCCTTCGGGCGGGGCGTCGCGGTCGATCCGTGACGCCGTCTCCTGAAACGACGCGGGTCCGTCAGCGGTCATCCATAGGGCCTCGCCGTCGAGCACGGCCTGGCGGACGGGCAGCCGGCGCACGGCGGCCACGATCCCGGGCAGCGCGTCGGTGATCTCGTTGAGGTTCCGGGTGTAGACGCGTACCTCCTCGCCGCGGCGGTGGATCTGGATGCGGATGCCGTCGAGCTTCCATTCGACGGAGGAGAGCGGGGCGCCGGACAGCGCCTCCTCCACGGTGGCCGACGTGGAGGCCAGCATGGGCAGGATGGGGCGGAAGAGCTCGAAGCGAACGGCGCGCAGCCCGGGCTCGCCCTCCGCCAGGGCGATCCGGGCCATCTCGGTGAGATCGCCGGAGAGCATCAGCGCGCGACGGGCCAGGTCCCCCGGCACACCGGCCGCCCGCGCCACGGCATCCGCCATCAGGCCGGCGAGCGCACCCTGCCGGAGCCCCCCGGTCAGAAGCCGGCGCAGGAAGGCGGCCTCGGCTTCGGTCGCGCGCGAGAACAGCTCTGCCAGGAGCTGCCGGCCCTCGGCAGCCGATCCGGTGCCGGACCGGGCCTCGATGTCGGTGATCGCTCGATCCACGTCGCCGACGGTCAGGGTCGGCTCCGCCGCCGGGGTTGAGGCGGCGCCGCGGAGCGCCGCGGGGCCGATCCCGACCCGGCCCTGGCGGGGCGTTCCCGACAAGAAGCCCACCACCACCGGTACCTCGGCCTCCTGGAGCCGGCCCAGCAGCCCCGCCAGCACGGCGATCTTGCCCGAGCGGGAGCTCGTTGCGGTGACCTCCTGGGAGGCGTCCACGATGTGCGCGAGCAGCGTCATACCCACCATATGCTGGCGGGCGATGAAAGTGCGGGGTGCAGGACCAGGTCCGGGTAACCAGGCGGACGTGCAACGGATGACGTTCGCCGACGGCGAGTTCGACTTCTGCCTCAGCCTCACCGGCTGCACTGCTTTCCCGATCCGCAGGCGGCGATCGCCGAGCTGGCGCGCGTGACCAGACCCAAGCGCCGGTGGATCGAGGCCGTTCTCGCTCATGGTGGATCGCGGCGGGCGCGGCGACTGGTCCGGGAAGATCCTGCCTCCGCCCGGAGCGACATCTCCTTCTTTGACCCTGGGATGCTCATCGCCCGGGATCTCTACCCCCGGGCGGCGGAGGCGGGGATCCGGCGCGAGAAGTGGGCAGGCCCGACCGTCACCCGGGCGGCCCTGCGGGACGTCCGCAAGCGGGCTGCGCGAGTGCCCGGGATCGACGGGCCATTGGCCGCCTTGCTCGACCCCGCGGCGGTTCAGGCTGGATGGGCGTCGCTTGACCGCTCCAATGAGCAGAGCGACATAACCACCTGGTTGCTGGCCGGCCTGGACGCCCAGGTCCGTTTCCACGCACTGCAGGGAGATCTGCGCGCGCTCGGCGGGTCACGAGTTCGGGCTGATCAGCGCTCGGGCGGCCGGTGGATCGGCCGTCCGGCGGCTCAGACGGTCTCGAGCGCACGATCAGGCTCGTGCACGGGAGCAGCTAGGCCGGACGGTGGCACCATGGGCGTGCGGATGAGCGCGAACCCGAGCAGCGCGGCGGCGGCCGCGAAGCCGGCGCCGAGCAGGAACGCGAGGTGATACCCGCTGGTCAGGGCGACAGCGTTCGCGTGACCGGCGGCGACGAGATGCTGGGTTCGCGATGCGGCGATACTGGCGAGCACGGCCAGGCCGAGTGCCCCGCCGAGCATGAACGCCGTGTTGGTGATGCCGGAGGCGAGCCCGGAGTCCTGCGGCTCGACGTCGCTCATCGCAGCCATCAACACCGGGTTGAAGGCCAGGCCGGCACCGACCCCGATGAGGAGCATCGCCGGCAGCACATCGGTCACGAAGTGTCCGTGAACGGGGACGCGCGCGAACCACAGCAGCGCCAGGGTCGCCGTGCCGAGCCCGAACGCGAGCGGGCCACGAAACCCGAAGCGCATCACCAGCCGGCCTGAGAGCCCAAGCGAGAGCGCCATCATCACGAGGTTGCCCGGTAGGAACGCGAGCCCGACCTCGAGCGGGCTGTAGTGCAGGACAAGCTGCAGGTACAGGGCGGACATGAAGAAGATGGCGAACATCGCTGCCGCCCACAGGATCCCGACCGCGTTCGCGGCGCGGAGGTTGCGATGGCGGAAGATGCGCAGGGGCATCAGCGGGTCGCGGACGCGTGATTCCCAGGCGATGAAGCCGGCCGCGACCACGAGTGCCGCGCCCAGCAGCCCGAGGGTCTGCAGCGAGGTCCAGCCGGCGCTGTTGCCGTTGACGATCGCGTAGGTGGCGAGCACGGTGGACGCGGTGATGCCCAGGGCGCCACCGAAATCGAGCCGCTGCCCGGTGGCGCCGGTCTGGATCGACGGCAGCAGCTTCAGGCCGGCGATCGTGACGGCGATTCCGATCGGCAGGTTGACGAGGAAGATCCAGTGCCAGCCGACGAGGTCCGTGAGCACCCCCCCGGCGAGCACGCCGACGCTGCCGCCGCCTGACATCACGAAGCTGAACACGCCCATCGCCTTCGCGCGCTCGCTCTGCTCAGTGAAGAGCACGACGATCATCGAGAAGGCCAGCGCGGAGACGACCGCGCCGCCGAGTCCCTGGACCGCGCGTGCGGCGATCAGCATCCCCTGGGAGGTGGAGATGCCACAGAGCAGGCTGGCCGCGGTGAACGAGGTCGTGCCGGCGAGGAACAGCCGCCGGTGGCCGAACAGGTCGCCGAGTCGCCCCGAGAGCAGCAGAAAGCCGCCGAAGGTGAGCATGTAGGCGTTGACAACCCATGCCAGCGCCGTCGGCGTGAAGCCGAGATCGGTGCGGATGGACGGCAGCGCGACATTGACGACGGTGGTGTCCACGACGATCATCAAGTCGCCGACGCAAACGATCAGCAGCGCCAGCCAGCGGGTTCGGGTGCTCAGGGCTTCGGTCATCGGGTCCAGATCTCCTTATCGGTTCACCGTACCGACTCATCCCGCGGCAAGAACTCATCGGTGGGTCCCGCGCCCAGCTCAGTAGAAGCTTCGCACCAGCACTAGCCTGGACGCCTGGCTCCGCGCGAGTCTGCGGTCGACGATGCCGACCTCCTGCGCCGTGCCGTGACGGACCTTCAGGAGGGCGGTCGTGCGGCCGTCGCGGCCGAAGTACCAGGAGTTGCGCCCGACTGGTGGAACGCTCGGCCGAGGTGGAGTTTCCTGCGCGCTGCCGCCAGCGAGGTGTCGGGATGAACAACGGCCAAGCGAATGATCCACAGCCCGCCGGGGTGCAGACGGGAAGCCGCGACGATCGTCAACGTCGCGATCCCATCAATTCAACGTGGATTGCACGCAACATATGGCCAAGCCGAGTGGGGTTTGGTGGCATTTGACACAGCCTGCTGGACGGATCGACATTCCCGTCGCGTTGGATTCCGACTGAGTACTGCTCGTACCCTTCGATCAAGTTGGCTCGATTAGACCCGGTTCGGCTCGACCGTAAAATTGAGGCCGTGTCGGATGATGCGCTCACGCATGAGATCGTCGGACGCCTGAAGGCGGTCGTCCCAGACGGCTCCAAGATCGTCTTGTTTGGGTCGCGCGCCCGTGGCGATCACCGAGCGTTATCCGACATTGACGTGCTCGTCATCGAGTTGACCGTCGACGATCCGATCCTCGAGTCGGTACGACTTCGGAGCGCCTTGCACGGGCTCGGTGTGCCGATCGATGTGGTCGTCCTCTCGCGAGACGAGGCGACGCGCCGAGCGGCCGTCCCAGGAATCCTTGTCGAGCGAGCGCTCCGTGAGGGCCGGGTGCTCGTTGACGCCTGAACAGGCCGAGGAAGCCGAGCGACTGCTGACAGCGGCACGCTCGGATCTCCGGGCGGCGTGGCTAACCCCATGGGCCGTGGCCGCACGCTACGGGACATCGCCCGCCGCCCTCGACCGTCCCGCGGCGGTGGCTGTAGCCGCCGATGCGGTTGCCTGGGCGGAAGCAGCGACGAGCGAGACCGGTGCTGGTCGCTCTTGCGACAGCGTCCGGTGAGCTACATCACGGCTCGTAGATGCGTAACGGCGTGCAGGTGGCCAGACGATCGAAGTCGGCGTCTGCGTGAAGCAGGGGAGCCGCGGCGCGCACGCACGGGGCCGCGATGAGACAGTCGAGCGTCTTGCGGATGGTGACGCCGTGGCACCGCGCCGTGCGGTACAGCTCGGCGGCGAGTGAGAAGTCCTCAAGCGCCTGTAGTCGCAGGATCGGGAACGCACGAAGGTGAGCTTCGACCTCTGCCGCCTCGTCGTCGTTGCGTAAGCCTTGGAGGATCTCGGCGAAGACGACATCAGTAAGCGCGACCGGCTCTCCACCCTCGATCAGGCGCACGCAGGTTGTGGCGGCGGGCGAGTCCTCACCGTTGAGAACGTCGATCCAAACGCTCGTGTCGACGACGATCACGGCTCGATGCGCTGGCGGCGCGATTCGGCGAGGTCCCCCTCCCAGCGGACTCGTCCGCGAAGGCTCAGGAGATCGCGGCGGCGGTGGCGAGCCACGAGCTCGCGCAGCGCGTAGTCGACGGTCTCACGCTTGGTGGTCAGGCCTGTGAGTCGACGCGCCTCCTCGAGCACCTCGTCATCGATCTCGATGTTCGTCCGCATGCATATGATGATACACCAGCGTATGTGTATGTCAGATCGACCAGTCTGGCGGTGCCCGGCCAGGACAGCGCCTGGGCCCGCGAGAGGCGTCCGGCGCCGACGGTAACGTCGCAGACGTGGGCATCTCCAGAAATGCTCCTTGTCCGTGCGGAAGCGGACGCAAGTACAAGCGGTGCTGCCTGGCCGCGGCGCAGGAAGTCCAGCGTGCCGCGCGCTTCGACGACGAGGTTGGTGACCGGATCCAGGCGTGGGCGATGCGGATGCTCGCCACGGAGCTCGCCACGGCGCATGAGCAGTTCCTCACCGGAGAGACGGCCCAACCCAGTGACGGCCGGATGATGTCCGATGCCGACGTCGAGCTGTTCTCGGCCTGGTTTCACTACGACCGCCGATTGCCCGACGGCGATACGCCGGCCGAGCGCTACGCGCGCCGTCCCGAGCTGGACGCGGACGAACGGGCCGCGGCCGAGCGGATCGCATCCGCGCGTTTGGGCATCCACCGCGTCGTTGAGGTGCAGCCCGGCGAGTGGATCCTGCTCGAGGATCTCGCCAGCGGCGACCGCACCACCGTGGCCAGTTCCAACGTCTCGCTCGACGCGATGCGCTGGGACCTGTTAATCGGTCGCCTGATCGCCCGCGATCGGCCCAGCCTGTGGGGCCCCGCGCGGCTGCTCGCGCCGTCCGACGAACGGGATCTGCTGGCCGAGATCGCACGTCTCGGTGGCCGTGGCGACTCGTCGCCGGAGGGCATCACCATCGCGCGGGCGCTCGAGACCCATCCACTGGAGGCGGTCCGGTTCCGACCTCCGAGTTGGGACGCGACGCCGACGTTCTTCACGGCCGAGGGGGACCCCGTGGCCGAGGCGTCGGCGACCTGGCGGACGCGTGATCGGTCCGCCTTGGACCGGCGCCTGCGGGCGCTCGGACAACTCGGGCCGGAGGAGGAGGCCGTGATCGACATCACGGTCGCCCGGGACACGCTGGTCCGCGACCGTGCGCAGCTTCCGCGGGGGGCGGTCGTGCTCGAGGCGGCCGCAGGCGAGGACTTCGACAGCATCCCGATTGCGACGCTGCGCGTCGACGGCGATCGTCTCGCGCTCGAAGCGATGTCCGAGGAGCGGTTACAGCATGCGGTCGAGATCGTCGAAAACGACTTCGGAGATCTCGTTCAGTTGCTCGAGATGAATGTTGTCCCGATCGAGCGGCGGCTCGCCGAGCGGCGTGCGGCGCCGCCAGACGAGTGCGCTGCCCCTGGATCCGGCCTCGACGAGGAGACCGAACGTAAGCTGCTCGAGGGCTTCCTGACCGACCGGATGCGCAGGTGGGTGGACGATCCCCATCCTCAGCTTGATGGCGTCACGCCGCGCGAGGCCGCGTTCGGCCCGCGTCGCGCCGAGGTGGTCCGACTCGTGCGGGGGATCGAGAACGGCGTGGACCGCAGCAGACGCCGTGGTATGCCGAGCGCGGACGTGACATGGCTGCGCCGGGAGCTTGGGCTCGAGGATCTGCTCGCCGCCTGAGGCGGGCGCCACGTCCGGACGCCCTTCAGGTGCTCACCCGTCCGCCTCCGGGCTGCGGGCAGCTCCGCGCAGGTCGTCAAGCAGGTCATCGATCACCAGTTCCTCGGGCAGTCCGCCGTCCAACGCGCGGACGCCATCTTCGAGCGTCGCCGGCACGGGGTCGGGAGCGGTCCGCCCGAGACGGCGCAGTGCCATGCGCATCGACGGTAAGTCGAACTGCCACGGCGTGACGCCGTGGCGCGCCTCGAGGTCGCGGAGGATCTGCACTCCGGCGCTGTCGTAGTCGCCGTGATGGCGGATCGATACGCCGGCGTCGCGCGCGGAGCCGAACAGCAACCGCACCGCGTCGGACGGGCGACCGCCGGTACAGATCAGCGGCGGGCAATCCGCACCGAGGACCTGCTCGGCGGCGATCAGCACCGACGGGTTCTCGCAGCTGAAGCACGTCGCTCCCGACGGCCACCGCAGGTCGCTCGCCGACAGCTGTCCGTAGGTCAGGATCATGTGCGTGCCGCGGATCATGCGTGGGAGCTTCCCGCCGTCTCCCTCAACGTATAGCGGCAGATTGAGCACAGCGACGTTGGATGAGACCGGGTCGACGAGCACGCTCCAGGCCGACCAGATCGCCCGGGCCGAACTGTCCCGGTCGAGGCCTGCAGCGGCCGCGAGCAGCGACACCGTCAGTCGGTGCAGGGGCGTGTCGACGTCCAATCCGTGCGAGTCGCCGTCGAGCATCCGGGCGGCCAGGACAGTCCGCTGGATCGGCTCGGCGGGCGGAAGCACGGCCACGATCCGGAGCGCGCGCTCGATCACCGGACGCATCCCAGCGTGTACCTGCCCCTGGTGCGCCGCATCTTCGAGCCAGTCGGCGACGGCGGGCCGCGCAAGCGCGACCGGATGCTCGGTCAACCACGCCCGAAACTGGGATTGCGTGAGCTTCGCTGTCGCCCGCTCGGCCGGTAGATCGCGCAACGGCCGGCCGCCGATGCGCTCGTAGGCGAGCCTCGGGTCGATCCCGCCCGCGCGCAGCGCCGCCTCGAGCTGCGACAGTGGGATGCGCCGGGTTTGGCCGGCGAGTATGGGCTTGCGTGGGGCGAGCAGGCCGTCGAGCGCCAGCGCCTCCTCGGCTCCCAACCGCGCCAACGTCAGCGTTCCGTCACCGCCCGCTCCGATTCGCTCGCGCTTGTCGCGGGCGGCGAGCAGCGTGGGCTCCAGCGCCGCGTCGAGTCGCGGCTCGCTCACGCCGAGCGGCCCCTCACGCGAACAGCTCGCTCACACGAGCAACTCGCCCTGCTCCAGCTCACGCAGCACGTCCCCGTCCCAGATGAACGGGATCGCGTGGACGCCGAAGGTCCCGGTAGTCGCGGTGGAGCTGGTAGATGCCAGCTGGGGGACAGACCGGTAGGTCCCCCACAGCTCGTGCGAGGTCATGACCACGTCGAGGTCGAATGCGACGGTCGCCTCAAGGACGCGCTCACGGGTCGTCGTCGTCGATCCCGGACAGAGCCTGGTCGAGCATCGACGAACCGCGGCGCCTGCGAATCGCCGTCAGAGAGCGCGCTGCCGCCGCGAACAGCGGCAGGTGGATCAGCACCGACTGCTCGCCGCCGAGCCGACGGCGTGACGGCGCTTGGTCAGCCGCACGCGACCCGAATCGCTCCGCTCGTGAAGCCCGAACGCGAACCAGCGCCGGTAGTCGAACGCGCTCATCAGCGTGTCCGCCATCGGCCGCGGCTCGGCACCGAAGGCATGCTCGCGGCGGGCGGCCTCTATCCGCCGGCGGAAGAACGTGACGAGCTCGGAGCGCGAGTCGCCGCCCAGGCGGTGGACGTCGCGCCGCAGCAGGGCGAGTGCCGCCCGTTGCGTGCCCTCATCGTCCTCGAGCGGCTGCCACTCGAGCTCGACGACCTTCCCCGCAGCCGTCGGGCTCCGCGCAGCACGGCGTTCATCTGCACCACACGGCCGCGCACCTCGTGCATCCGGTGGCGCAGATGGTCGGCGATCTCCTCGACGAGGGCATCGCTGAACACGCGGCGCTCCTCGGCGGTCAGGATCTGCTCGCGATCGGCGATCTCGGCGTCCAACGTGTCGAGCACCTCGGCCAGCGTCTGCTCGCTCCCGGTCTCGGTCACGCGCACCAGCAGCAGCCCGTCCTCGCTGCGGCTGGCGTAGGCGCCCATGTCGGCCTCGGCGAGCTCACGATCGAGCAGCTGGACGTTGCGTCACCTCGACGGCCAGCGCGCTGGCCGAGCTTCGCACCGACAGAAGCTCCTCGGGTAGCGCCCGCACGACCTCGAGCGTGCGCGTGAATGTCCACGTGTGGGCGCTGCCGGCGTCCTCGGGCATGGAGTCGCCGAGGGCGAGTTGCAGGATCCCGCCACGCGCGAGCTGGACGAACGCGCGGCTGGAGTCCTCACGCCGGCGACGGGCGCCATCGTGATCAGCGGCGTGGGCCAGGGCGTCGCGCTCCAGCCCAGCGGCGGCGACGTGTCCGGCCTGCGCCTCGGCGCCCGCGTGCCGGTGGGTCTCGCGGGCCGACCTCAGCTCGGAGACGACCGCTGTGTGCCGGCGCCGGAGCTCCTCCCCGGTAGTGCCGAGCGCCTGCTCGCGGGCGGCGTGCTCGGTGGTCAGCCGGTCGGCCTCGGTCTGCTCGTCGCGAGCGCGGCGGTCCTGCTCGGCCGCCTGCGCTTGGGTCTGGGACAGCCTGGCGGCAAGCGCCACGGCGCCGTCCACCTCTCGCCCTGCCAGTGCCCACGCGCGTGACACCGCTCCGACGCTGCCCGCCAGCTCGGCGCCGGCCTCGCGCAGGCGATCGAGCGCCTGTTCATCCAGGGCAGCGGGCAGCCCGTGCGCGCCGGCGTGCTCGCGCCGCGCCGCGTCGGCCGCGAGCTCGGCATCGGCGGCCGACCGCGCCGTCGCGATCGCCTGCTCGTGCCGGCGCCCAGCATCGCTCTGCATCGCGGCCACGATCTGCTCGGCGTCGAGCGCGGCTCTGAGCTCGTCGCCGGCGGGCAGCGCTGCAAGCTCTGCGTCGAGCGTCGCCCGCCGCCGCTCCGTCGCCGCCAGAGCGCTGTCATGGGCGGCGATCTCGGCATGAAGCTCGGCAATGCGTGCGTTGAGCTCGGTGACCCGCCGCGCGCGGCGCGCCTCGCGCGCGGCCGCGCCGATGTGCTCGGCGTGCGTCTTGGCACCGCGACCGATGAGTGGTCCGAGCGAGAATCGGCCGTCGAGATCGATCCAGGGGCCGGCGGCCCGCTCCCCGAGCCCGACTCGGTCCAGCAGCTTGGCAATGATCGGCTGCGTGACCTGCTGGCCGGCGACGGGCGCCAGCACGGCGCCAAGCGTCTCGCCGGCGACCTCGGGCCCGTCGGCAAGCACGACATCGGCGAGCGCCGAGTCCTCGAGTTCTCCGCTTGGTGTGACCCAGGCGTCGAGCAGTCCGGACGCTTCGAGCCCTGCCTCGAGCGGCGCGCGCTGCGCGTCGGCGACTCGCGCCGCGAAGTCGACCAGCCGCCACAGCGGCGCCCCGCTGCGTCCATCGCGCGCGGCGCGAGTCCACGCCGGCTCGGGTGGGCCGTCGTCGTGCTCGGCGCGCAGCCGCTCGATCTCGGCCTGGGTGCTCGCCACCGTCTCAGCCGCGCCGCGGCGTCGAAGTCAGCAGCGCAGAGCGCTCGTCGGCGAGTCCGGTCCGAGCCCGGTCGACGCAGCCGGCGAGGGCGGGCGCGAGCGGCTGTCCGGCGTGCCCGAGCTCGAGTGCCGCCATGAACGAGCTGTCCTCGACGGCCAGCTCCACGAGCAGCCTCACGCCACCGAGCAAGCTGTTGCGAGAGCGCGGCGCGCAGCGTGCTCGAGCCGCTCCTCGCAGGCGGCGTGGCGAGCGGCGAGTTGCTCGACGCGGTCGGCGGCCTCGCGCTCGGCGATCCGAGCTGGTCGGCGGCGACGGTGGCGCGCCGCGCGGCGTCGAGCAGCTCTCGGTGGCGATGGAGCACGTCACGCCAGTCGCATGCGAGGTGGCGCAGCGCCGATCCCCACGTGTCCGGTGCGAGCGTGCCGTCGCGCAGCTGCGCCGCCAGCGGCTCGGCGCGCTTGACGAGTCCGGCGCGCTCCGCCAGCGCGAGCACCTCCGCGAGGTCACCCTCGGCCCGCTCGCGCTGATCGGCCGCGACTGCACGAGCGGTGATCAGCTCCGCCTCGAACGCGCCGGCGCTCTCCGCGGTGCTGTCGGCGTGTTCGCGAGCCGTGCGTGCGGCGTTCCGCTGGGCCGCCGCCTGGCCTCCCAGGGCTTCGACCTCCGCGACCGATGACCACGCCTCTGAGCTGGTCAGCGCGCGCTCCTCGGCCGCGAGCCGCTCGACGGTGGCCTCGGCCGCCTCGCGTTCCGCGCCGGCGCGCTCGGCCCGCTCGTGTTCGGCGTCGAGTGACGCTTGCGTCGCGCGAAGCTGCTCGGCCGCTTTCTCGACCGCAGTTTGCGCGCGTCGCAGGTCGTCGGCGCGCTCGCGGACCACCGCTCGCACGTAGGCGCTGTACGTGGCGCTGGTGGAAGCGGCGCACACGCTCGCGCACGTCGCGCAGCCGCGCAAGGCCGCGCTCGAGCGTCTCGAGCTGCTCGAGCCCGCCGGCGAGCCGGCGCATCAGCCCGTCGTCGATCTCCGGCAACCCGGCGGACAGCTGCTCGGCGACGCCGTCCGGGTCCAACGTCTTCGATAGGTGCGGGCGGCGCAGGTCCAGCATCAGCCGGAGCATCGTCTGGTACTGCTCCTCGCCATGGAAGCCAAACAGCAGGTCGCCCAGACGCGCGCGGTAGTCGCGCGGGCTGTCGAGCACCTCGCCGTCGTCGCCGAGTGCGCGCCGCGAGCTCGGCCTTGCCGATCGGATTGTCGCCGCGCATCAGGTCGCAGGTCGGCGCCGACGCGCCGCTCGCGCGCGACGAAGTACCACCGGGTCACCTTCGGCAGTTGCTTGCTCGCGTGCATCCCGATCCCCGCCGTCAGCCTCCGCGTAACGCCCGTCTCGTCGATCCGCTCGAACTCCAGCCACACGTAGCCGTCCCGCTGCTCCTGGTCGATACAGCCGACGAGGTTCCAGCTGCATGTCCTTGGCGCCCGAGGCGAACGGGTCGAGCTTCGCGGGCGGATGTCGCCGTCCAGGCAGAACGGCAGCAGCAGCTCCAACGCCTTCGTCTTGCCCGACGTGTTGTGACCGCGCAGCAGCAGCCGCCCGCCGGCGAAGTCGAAGATCTGGTCGGCGTACTCGTAGAGGTTGATGATCCCCGCACGTCGGGGCCGCCACCGGTTCGTGCTGGGACTCACGCTGTTCCTCCAGACCGCAGAGCCGGCTCGCGAAAGCGGGCGGCGAGCGGAGTTGGTTGCAGGCCGCCGGCGCTCGCACGCCGGGCGAGGCCGGCGGCGATGAGCACGTCGCTAGCGGCGGTGGTCAGGTGCGCGACCTGGACCGGGTCGTCGCGGTCACGGCGCCAGTGATCGCCGTGCTGTGCGACCAGATCGGCGACCGCGGCGCGTACCGCCTCGTCGCTCAGGATCGCGCCCGGCGGGGTTGCGGCGAGCGTGTCGCACAGCAGCAGCGCGACCTGCTTGACCGTCGAGTTGGTCGGAAACGGCACGTCGGTGAACGCTCGGCCCTCGACGATCAGCGCGCTCCCCTCGGCTCGCCGCTCGACCTGGTATCCGGTCGCATCCGCGCACGGCAGTCTCGATCCGCGCGCGCTGGCCGAGGAAGTAGCCGCGCTCGTCGGCGTCGAGATCGTCGAGCAGCAAGGCCGGATCCTCGGCCAGGCGGCGCGCGAGGCGCTCGAACCGTGCGCGGTTCTCCCCCTCGGGGGTGGGCGCGTAGCGGGCGGACTCGTCGATCAACTGCTCCAGCGATGGCGCCTCCAGGGCGGCCACGGGATCGCGCAGCAGCAGGGCCAGCCGCCGACGGTCGACGGTGAACAGCGCCTCATCCTCGCGTTGCTCCCCGCGCGCGTAGCTGTCATGCGATCCGGACGTGTGCTCGAGCACGCCCCACCAGCACAGGAGGTCAAGACCATCGGCGAACGCGAGGCGTTCGGCGCGCTCACGGAACGCGACCGTGACGGGCGGGTCGACGTCGGCGCCCGCGAGCTCGACCTCTCGCGCGAGGTCGGCGAGCGCGGTCTGGGCGCCGCCGCGCTCCAGCGCGGTCAGCGTCAGCAGCAGCAGCACGCAGCCGCGATCGCTGAGCGCCGGCCACTCGTCGGGCGGCTTCTGCCGCCCACTGACACTCGCCGGCCGGATCCGCAGCGGACGGCGCAAGCCCTCCGGCGTCGGCAGGCCCGATGCCCGTGCGGCGGTGCTCCCGACCTCGAGCTGGTAGCCGAAGCTGGTCTGCAGCATGGTCGCCAGCTCCCGTTCGTGCCGGCGAATCAGCGCGTATGCGGGGTCGGCGGCGTCGACGAACGGCGCCGACAGCAGCGCGCGCAGCGCCTGGGTGCGCTCCGCCCGATCGTCAAGCTCGCGGACGGTCACCGGCTCGCCACCTCGATCTCGAAGTCAGGCAGGTCGAGGGTGCCATGCGGCGCGCGCAGGCGAGCGCGGTCGCGGCCGGGCTCGGCGGGCTGGCGCAGAACTATCGTCGCGCGGCCGTCGCTGGAACCGGCCCGGCGCGCACCGTCGGGTCCGGGCGGCGCCTCGTAGGCGCGGCCGATCCAGGCCAGCAGGTGACGGAACTCGTGGGCGTCGACGCGCTGAAGCGTCGACAGCCTGAGCGGGCCGCGGGCGCTCATCCGCGCCAGCAGCTCGTCCAGCTCCCGGCGCTCCTGCACCCGGCGCCGCTCGAGCCGGCGGCGGCCCTCGGTCAGGTCGACGATCGGCGCGCCCCGACCGCCCCCGGGCTTGCGAGCGCCGGGCACCCGCAGATGCGCGACCACCGGCGCCGGCGGCGCCTCGTGCCAAGACGTGCGCCCGCGCTTCGGAGACCTGCTCCGGATCCGGATCAGGGACTCCGACATGGCGCGGCGTGCGCACCCCGAACGCGGCACGCAGCCACGCGGTCGCCTGCCCCGGCGGTGCCGCCACGACCCGCGCGGCCAGCGCCAGCAGTACGCCGCTGCGGTCGACGCGTAGCGAGCGCCGCTCGATCAGCCGCTCGGCGATCGCCAGCACCGCCCGGATCGCGTCGACGACCTGATCGTTGAGCGTGCGCCACGGGGAGCCGGCGTCGCCGTCGCCGACGAACCAGGCGCGCAATCCATGCCAGCGCATCAGCAGCTCCTCACGCCGGTGCAGGCGCTGCTCCTCGACGGTCGCACCGCCGGGCAGCGCGACGAACTGCTCGGCGTGGACGATCTCGGCGACGAGCCGCTGCGCGCCGCTGCGTTCGATCTGGTCAAGCAGCGCCAGAATCTCAGCCGAATAATGGCTCCGGCTATGGCGAAAGCCCTGGAGATGCTCGAGCAGCGCGCCCTTGCCGCGCTCGAACTCGTCCTCACCGACCTGCTCGACGGTCCGCATCAGGTCCGACAGCGAGCGCATGAAGGCGAGCGCGCCCGTGTGTAGGGCCTCGACCTCGGCCAGCACCCGCTCGAACAGCTGTCGCAGCTGCGCACCGTCGGGCTCGGACTGGTCGAGCGCCTTAGCGAGCAGCGCGAGCGCGTCTCGGATACCCGGCAGCCGCGCCGTGTCCAAGCGACCGATCTCCTGGCCGAGCGCATCGAGCTTGGCCAGCAGCTCCTCGGTCAGCCGGCCGGCGGGCGTGACGTCATACGTGTAGCGGTTACGCCGCCATTCGGCCGCCGTCGCGGCCAGGCTCGCGTCGTGGTCGGCCTCGACAGCACCCCACCCGTCGAGCGCCTTGAGCCGGCCCTCGAGCCAGTCGAGGTCGACCGGCCATGCGTAGCGCTGGCGCAGGCGGTCGGCCACCTGGGCGGGCCGAAGCCGCAGTCCGAACGCCTGATGCTCGTCATACAGGACGCGCATAATCCGGCGATAGGACTCCGCCTCCTCGGCGGTCGCGTAGCGGACCACGTGGTGCGCGCCGAGTCGCTCGGGCGCGGGTGCGAGGGAGCCGGTTCCGCTCGGCTCGTCATCGAGCCCCACGGCGCCGGCGAGCTCGAGCCCCGCGCGCAACAGGGTCGGAGACAGCTCAGGACTCATGACGGTCGCGCTCGCGATCGGGGAGCGGCTGGGCGTCGACGAGACCTGACAGGTCGATCCCACGGAGGACGTGCGGCGGCGGAGAGGTGCGGGCGAGGCGATCGGCGGCCTCGCGCGCGGCGGGCGTGAGCTCCAGATGGGCATCGGCGAGCCGGGCGATCCCCTGCAGGTCGGCGATCGTCAACGTGTGTGACGGCGGTTCGCCAGCTCGGCGGCGGCGCTCGACGGACGGGACGCGCGTACGTTCAGCGGCGTCCGCCAGCACCGAGGCGCCGAGCTCGATCAGCCAGGCGAAGCGATCGTCGCCAAGGGCCGGGGACGAATCCCAACGCCAGCGCGCCGCAGCAAGCGTCTCGGTGGCGAGGTCGTAGGCGAGCGCCGCATCGTGGACCACCCGCACGAAGACGGCCACGAGCGAAGGAAGCGAGGTGCGCGCAAAGGCCTCGAACTCCTGCCTCGTATCGTCTGATAGCTCACCCATCCTTGCCCAGGATCGATGGCGGGTCGGACGGAACGCGCCCGAAAGTTGCAGTTTGCGTGTTTCAGTTCAGCGGGTTCTCCCATCTGAGCCCGCGAAAGCGCGCGAAGTCGGTGTCAGTGGAGGCGAGCGTGACGCCGTGTTCGATGGCCAGCGCCGCGAGCGCCGCGTCGGGGATCAGGTTGCCGCGTGCCCGGTGGGTCTGGACGAGCTCGCCGAAGATGCGTCGGTACTCGGGTCCCGGTTGCGGTAGCCAAGCGACCGGCGCGGCGAGCCAGTCGGTGACGCGCTCCCATGCGGTGCCGGGGTCAAGCGGCCGTTGAAAGGCGCGGGGATGGGTCGAGATGCGCAGGAACGCGTTGATGCTCTGCCATGGGAACCCCACGCGGCTCGCGCCATTGAGCCGCTCTGTCAGCCACGTGGCGACCGGCTCGTGCTGCTCGGCGCGCTCGTGCACGGCGTAGAGCAGCAGGTTGGCGTCGAGCAGCATCAGCTGCTCGAGGGACCGTCGAGGGTTTCAAGCGTGTCGGCGATGTTGTCGAAGTCGATTCCGCGGCCGAGGTCGTGGGATTTCTGTCGAAACGGGGCCGCAGGGCCGTCCCGCTTGGTGAGGCCGGCGCGGACGAGTTCATTGACGGCTTCGCTCATGCCGATCGAGCGCTCTCGGCGGAGTTGCTCGATGGCGGCGGCGACATCGTCGGCCAAGGTGAGGGTCGTGCGCATGGATCCAAGTGTACGCATCATGGTGACTAGAGCTAAGCATCATGATGCACCGGGGTCAGGTGGCGACGTCCATGGTGGCCCGCGCGTCATCGGTGCGGATGAGCGTCCAAGCGCAGACCATGCCGATCAGGGCGATGATCGCGCCGGCCAGGTAGGCCGCGTGGAAGGCGGCGAGCTGGGAGCCGCTGAAGCCGGCGACGACCGTGGTCACCACGGCGACGTTGAGGGCGATCGTGGACTGGCGCTGGGTGTTGTAGATCGCCGACGCGTGGCCGGTGTCGCGCCGTGAGATCGTGGTGAACATCGAGGTCTGCACGGCGAGGAAGGCGCCGCTGTTGCCGAGACCCCCGAAGAGCATGAGCGCTCGCACCAGCCACAGGTTCGTGTGGCCGTCGACCAGGAGGAAGAGCGCGAGATAGGTGACCAGGCCCGCGGCCCCGACGCCGGCCATGACGCGTGGGCCGACGCGCGGGTACAGCCGTCCGAACGTCTGGGCGCCGAGGGCGACCCCGACGGCCTCCACAAAGGTCGTGGTGCCGGAGCCGACCGGCGACTGGTGGAGCACCTCCTGGAGGAAGATCGGGGTGAGGTAGAGGCTGGCCAGGAACGGGCCGACGCTGAGCGCGAAGACGACGTTGGTGCTGCGGAACAGGCGGTCGCGCAGCAACCCCAGTCGCAGCAGCGGATCCGGCTGGCGCAGCGCCGCGCGCGCGAACGCGCCGAGCAGGACCAGGCCACCCAGGCCGCTGGCCATGATCGGCGCGGAGCCCCAGCCGAGGACCGAGCCCTCGCTCACCGCATAGAGCAGTGCGCTCAGTCCGGCGCCGGAGACGATCAGCCCGCGGACATCCAGGCGGCCGCCCGGCTGCGGCCGATCCTCTGGCAGGAACAGGAAGGAGAAGGCCAGCGTGACCAGCCCGATCG
Source organism: uncultured Solirubrobacterales bacterium (assembly GCA_963799995.1). Lineage (GTDB taxonomy): Bacteria > Actinomycetota > Thermoleophilia > Solirubrobacterales > Solirubrobacteraceae > Palsa-465. The sequence goes on from CAWCZI010000011.1 coordinate 29,584, forward strand.
GGATGTTGACCAAGAACACCCAGCGCCAGGAGATCGACTGGGTCAGCACGCCGCCCAGGATGGGGGCGGTCCCGGGCGCGACCAGGATCGGGATCATCAGCGTCCGTGCCACCCGCGCGCGCTGCGCCGGACCGAAGACCCGATACAGCATCGCCGTGCCGGTCGGGGTCAGCATGCCGCCCCCGATGCCCTGCAGCGCGCGGGCGGCGATCAGCTCGCCCAGGTTCTGCGCCAGCCCGCACAGCGCTGAGGCGGCGGTGAACGTCGCGAGCGCCACCAGGAAGGTCCGGCGCGTGCCGACCTTGTCGCCGATCCAGCCCGACGCCGGGATCACCACGGCCAGCGTCAGCAGGTACGCGATCACTGTCCACTGCACGTCGGACAGCGGCGCAGCAAAGTCCCGGCTGAGCGTCGGCAGCGCCACGTTGACGATGTGCATGTCCATCGCCGTCACGAAGATCCCGCTCACGTAGGCGATCGCGACCGCCGTCGACGGGCGCGGGCCCCACCGGCGCCGCGGCGCCGGCGCGGTCGACTCAGCCGGCTGAACGGTCTCCGTGGCCACACCCTGAACCTAGCCGGTGCCGAGCGCACCGCGGCTCGGCGCCCCGCGACCATCAGGGCCTCGCCGGCGGGCAGCTCATGCCGCGACCCGGCCGGCGGCCCGCCACCAGGGATGGCGGCGCAGGGCCAGGACGATGGTCAGGACGATGCTCAGCGACGCAGCGATTGGAAGCCCCAGGCCGGTGAAGGGGAGCATGCACACCGCGCTGACTCCGGTGACCGCCGCGCTCGTCTTGGTGCCCCGGGACCGCTCGCGGAGGGCGGCGACGGCCGTCGCGAGGTACAGGATCATGAAGACGGCGGTCGTCAGGGCCACGACGGAGGTCTCCTGAAGGCGCAGGACCGCGGTCGCCGCGATCATCAGCACGCAGGCGCCGCCCAGAGCGAGCAGCGCGGTGGTCGGCGCTCCGGTCGTCTGCGATCGGTGCGAGAGCCTGGCGGGCAGCAGGCCGTCGCGCGCGGCGGCGAGCACAAGTCGCGAGCCGCACAGGACGCTCGAGTTCGTGCAGAGCCCGACGACCGCAAGCGCGAGGACATCTCCCAGCGTCCGGGCGTGCCCGCCGCCGGCGCCGAGGAGCGTCGGCATGACGAGTGCGCCGGCGGTGTGGGGCATGGCCAGGAAGGCGCCGACGACGGCGAGGTAGAGGATCCCCACGACCGGTACCGCGATCCTGACCGCGCGGGGGAATGAGCGGCGCGGGTCGTGCACCTCCTCGGCGACCGCTGAGACACCGTCCCAGCCGATGAACGAGAGGAAGACGATGGGGAGTGCCGCTCCGACGCTGAACCATCCGTGGGGAGCGAAATGCTGGAGCCGCGCGGGTGACATCGACGAGCCGGCGAGCACGATCGCGGCCGCCAGTCCGGCGATCAGTGCGACCAGCATCGCCCCCTGCAGCTTGGCGGTGGTCCCCACCCGCGCGAAGCAGAATCCAACCGACACCAGCAGGCACACGGCCGCGATCGGCAGTGTCCACGCGGGGCCGAGGCCGAACAGGTCGCAGGCATAGCTCGCCGAGGCCATTCCCATCACCGGGATGAAGAGCACGTATGCGGCGACCAGGAGGAGGCTTGCCGTCTCACCCGGTCCGGTCCCGAGGCCGGCTCGGATCATGGCGCTGATCCCACCGCAGTTGGGACGGCGCGCCGAGATCCCGGCGAAGAGGAGCGCGACGGGGAACGACAGTGCGATGAGAATGCCCCACGAGAGCAGCGATGCCGGGCCCGCGATCCGGGCCGCCAGCCCCGGGACGATCAGGATGCCTGCGCCGACAAGATTCGATACGTAGAAGACGACGAGACCTCGAGTGCCGATCCGCCGGTGGGCCTCCGACCCGGTCACGACACTTCCTGAAGCACCGCCGTATGTCTCGCTCATCTCGTGCGTCCTCGGCCTCGCTGACATGACGAGGCCAGTGTCGAGCGGCAGGCTGGCGCTCCCTAGCCAGTCCTGGACGGTCCATCACCCACTTCTGGACTCCGGCCCGCGCCGGTGGCGCCCAGCCGCGGGTGGCCCTCAGGCGGACCAGGAGCTCATGTCACGCCGGCCGGGACCGAAACCCCCGCGGGAGCTTCCCGTCACGGAGCCGGTTCATCGCCGCTATGGGTGCGGCGAAGCCGGTACATGCCGAGACGCCCGTAATCCTTCGCCGCTGCCATATGGCCCACGTAGTCACAGGTCATCTCACGGTTTCCGGCGAACACGAGTGCGGCGGCCAGTGGCTCGGTCACGTAGACCTCACCCGGCGGCGTGACCGGCTCGATCCTGGCGGTACGGGTGACGTGGGAGCCGGTGAACCGGTCCCTGAGCAGCACCGGATCGTGCACGGGGGACACCGGCCCGAGGTGGCCGCCGAGCCGCAGGGCCAGATGCGACGGCAACCCCTCCGACTCGAGATCGATCGCCGCGACCGCGTCCTGGAGATCGAGGGCGAGCGCCGCCGCGGCGACGGCATCGGTCAGCACCAGGCTCAGCCCGTCACCCCAGGTGTTGCGGAACAGCACCTGGTCCTGGTAGCGGTCGATCACGCGAGCAACGGCCCCGAGGACCCTCCCGGCGAACCTGACGGCCTGCTCATCACCCAGTTTCGAGAACTCGCGGAAGTCGCCGAACAGGATCGCGCGCACGACACGCCCGGTCCCCGGTGAGGCCGCCGAAACCTCGGGGGCGCGCGATTGGGTCGCGCCGTCGGCCGGCAGGGCGTGATCGGGGAGCAGTTCCCCCGCCGGGGTGACTACGGTGGTCGATCGCCCCGCGTGCTGCCATGCCGCGACGTCGAGCGCCGTCCCGGCCCCTCCCCGCGCCGGCTCGCCGTCCCACAGGGCCAGCTGACGCACGTCGGCGTCGAGGTATCGCGCCCTCAGCAGGGCCAGCCCCATGGCCAGCTCGGCTCCGTAACGGAACAGCACCTCATCCCCCAGGTACGCATCGTCGGTCGCATAGCGCACGGTGGTCGCCGCCGCCAGGCAGCGGGCAAAGCGCTCGGACCAGCCGGGCCCGCACGACGCCACCGAGAGCTCCAGGAACTCCGCGCGAGCGAACGGCAGGACGACGTGCAGTTCCCCGCCGCGCGCGAGCAGCCCCTCCGCCCACAGGATGTCCGCGCCGCCCGCCAGCGCCCCGTAGCCGTAGCGGGGCGAATGACGCTCGAGCGCCCGAGCGATGCCCGCGGCCACGCGGGGCTCAGCCTCGGGCGGGAGGGCGCCTCGCTTCTCAGGCCCCCCAATCCGGTGCCCGCAGAAGACCGCGACCCCGGGGCCGGCCAGGGGACGGAGCATCTCCGCATCGAGAGCGAGCGCCTCGCAGATCAGGCGCAGCTGCCGTCGCGTGCTGGCCAGCGCACCGTAATCGCCGCCATGACGAGCCGCCGCCTGCTCAATCGCCCCACGGGCACCGGCCGAGCGACCGAGCAGCAGCATGGCCTCCGCGGCCGTGGCGGCTGCCCAGTACGACTCGCCATCGTTGGCCGCCAGCAGACCGAGGACCGTGCTCGCCAGCTCCCTCGAGCGCTGCGCATCGCCGGCGATCAGCCACATCGTCGCCGCGTTGATCGCAGGGTAGTAGCCGCCGGTGCGCTGGAACACGGCGCCGTAGAGCTCGGCCGCCCGTGCCGCCCGCCGGCGCCGGGTCGAGCGATGCTCGGACAGCGCCGAGTCCTTGGCGAGGCGCGCTCGCAGAGCGGCGATGTCCTCGTCGTCGATCGCCGCCAGGCGATAGTCGGCGAAGCGGCGTACGGCCTCCCCGGTGGCTCCCGCTCGAGCCAGCGTGAGCACCGCCAGGTGCTTGAGGGCGACGTTGCTCGGATACTCGGCCAGGCCGCGCTCGGCCAGATCCACGGCCGCCAGGAGCTCTCCGCGCCGCTCTTCCCGGCGCACCGCCTCGAGCCATCCATCCGGGCTGCGACGTTCGACACCCCGTGAGGCAGACCCCTCTCTCTGCGACTCCACGGCGGACACCCTATCCGCCGACCGGGAACCTGGCGTGGGCCCGCATCGGTCCTCCGCGACCCTCCAACATTGGACGTTGGATGGGCCCATCTTTGGGTGGGAGGCGCCGGCCGTGCCGGCAACCATGCCTGTGTCAGCACACCCCGGACCCAGGAGGGCTCCAAGATGTCATCCACACCTCACCACCGTCTCTCTCCGCGCCGCGCCGTAACTGCGGCCCTCGTCTCAGCCGGCCTTGCGGCCGCGAGCGTGGCGCCCGCATCAGCGGCGACGACGAACACCGTCTGGTGCTCGGGGGGGAACTGTCCGGCCGGCGCTATCCAGGCCGCAATCGACAGCACCCCCAGCGGCGGCACCGTCCAGCTGTCCGCCGGCACCTACTGGGGGGACGTCACCGTCGATCGCTCGATCACGCTGGCGGGCCCCGCGGTCTCCGGAAAGAACGCGCCCACGGCGACCATCAACGGAGGCAACAGCAGCTCCGTGCCGGGCTCGGTCCTCACCGTTCCGTCCGGCGTGACGGCACAGGTCCAGGGCGTCAATGTCGAGGGCGGCTACGCCAACGGCTCACGCTCCGGTGGCGGAATCGACAACGCGGGCAGCCTCACCCTGTCCCAGGTCTGGGTCACCAACAACCACGGGTCGTCCCAGGCCCTCGGTGGGGGGATCTACAACCAGGGCTCGCTCACCCTCAGCGTCAGCGAGGTCAACGGCAACAGCGCCGGCTACGGCGGCGGGATCGAAAATCGGGGGAGCCTCGTCTCGAAGGAGCTGGTCACGAACGGCAACTCCGCGACCTACAACGGGGGCGGCCTGGACAACGCCTTCGGCGGCGCCGCGACCCTGGGCATCACCGAGATCAAGGGCAACTCCGCCGGCTCCGCGGGCGGCGGGATCGCGAACTTCGAGGCGCAGGTGCATCTCGGGGCCCTCAGCGTGGTGACCGGGAACACGGCCGGCAGCGGTGGGGGGATCTACGCGTGGTCGAACACCACCCCCTCGAGCCAGGTGAACGTGTCGTCGGGGGCCACGGTCCAGAACAACGCGCCGAACAACACGGTCGGTCCCGTCGTGACCCAGTAGGTCTTCCCGCGACGCGGCCGTCACGCTGTCGATCCGCCGGGCCACCGTGCCCGGCGGATCGGTCTGCGCGTGGGCTCACCTCCCGTCGACGGCGGGGCCGTCCGCTGGTATCGTCGCCCGGCGTGACGCGGGCGTGAGCGAGGACCCTCGGACGGGCGGCCTCGACGGGGAGCCGGATGCCTTTCTCGCCCTGCTGGCGCCTGAGGACCGCGTGGCTCTCGAGGAGACCGGGCGCCGGCGTAGCTTCCCGCGGGGGGCGGTGCTGATGTACGCCGGGGAGCCGGGCGACCGGGTGATGATCGTGCTCGAGGGACGCGTCAAGATCACGCGCGCTGCGGAGGACGGGCAGGACAACCTGCTCAACATCCGCGGTCCGGGCGACCTGCTGGGCGAGCTTTCGTTCATCGACGAGGACGTACGGCTCGCCGATGTGACCGCGCTCGAACCGGTCACCGCTCTGGTTCTCGCGTCATCGGAGTTCCGTCGCTACCTCGAGGCCAGGCCGCGCGTCGCGTTCGCGATCCTCACCATGCTGAGCCGCCGGTATCGCGACGCCGCCGTCAGGCGCGCCGAGCTGATGACGCTCGACACCCCCGGCCGGCTCGCCGCGCGTCTGCTCGAGCTGGCCGGCCGATACGGTGAGCCGACGGATCGCGGTCTCGTGATCACGCTCCCGATCTCCCAGGAGGAGCTCGGCGCCTTCGTCGGGGCGTCGCACGCCGGACTGGCCAAGGCGCTGCAGACATTCCGGGAGCTCGGTTGGATCACAACTGAACGGCGGCGCATCATCGTGCACGACGCCGACGCGCTCCGGGCTCGCGCGGGGTAGCAGCTCGCCAGATCGCCTGCGTGTGGCGCTGCGACCCACCCGAGGACGGGCCGGGCCCGGGTCAGCCGACGGCGAACTCGCGGCGCTCCTGGGGTGTGAGGCTCCGCGTGACTCGGCTCCGCCCCAGTGCCAGCAGTCCGGCCGGGTTCTCGCAGTCGGTGCAGGTGTCCCACCTCTGGATCTCGGCGGTGTCGTCCTGGGTGAAGAAGCTCGCGCTGTCGGGGGCGAACAGGACCTGGAAGACCGTCTGCGGCTGGTCGATCACCCGCAGCTCGTTCCAGGTGCGGTCGTCCCAGATCCGGACCGTGTGATCCTGGCCGGCGGAGGCGAGGTAGTGACCGTTCGGGCTGAAGACCAGGAAGTACAACTTGCTGAGGCTCTGGCTCAGGGTGATCAGCGGCTTGTCGGTGGCGATGTTCCAGATGGTGATCGCCCCGGAGGGGACGGAGGACGCCAGGTGCCGCCCGCCGTTGTCGATCGCGATGGAGTTGCCCTCGTCGGAGTACAGCGTGTGTCCGATCTGATGTCCGGTGGCGGTGTCGAACAGCCGGATGTAGCCACACGTGTCCAGAAAGCCGACGACGCGGCCGTCGCGACTGGCTGCCACCTGACTCCCGTTGGACTCCTGCCCGCACCGCTCGGTGATCAGGACCCGCACCGCACCCGTGCGCACATTGATGAGCTCGTCCCGGAAGTCGTTGTGGGGGGCGCCCACGGTGATCGCCACCAGGCGGTCGTCGTCGATGAACTTGCCCGGAAGGAAGAACTGCTGGTTGTAGTTCGGGGGCAGAGTCGCGGGCAGGGTACGGAGCACGCGTCGCCCGGCGACGTCCCAGATCCTGATCGGCTCCGGTCTGAGCAGGTCATGGCGGTCCGCGTACTGCACGAAGGCGAGGTGCCCGTCGTCGCTCAGGAACCCGGCCGCGACGCTGTCCGACGGGCCGGCGACCTGCAGCGGCGCTCCGGTCGGAGCGCCCGCCGTCGTCCAGCGGTCCACGTAGAAGCGATTGTTCGTGGATCCGTTGAGGGTGTCGACGTGGCTTGCGTCCGCACCGGAGAGCCCGATCCACCCGGGTGAGATGTCAGGCACCGGGGGGATCGTCAGCTCGGCGGGGTCCACTGCGCTGAGGATCCTCACCTGTCCGTCGGGGGAGGTCTCGGCGGCGAGCGGCCGTGTCGGGTCGAGGGCGATCTGGCCGACCTGAGGGTTGACGCGGGGGAAGCGCACGAGCTCCTGTCCCTGCGCGGTCATCACCCCGCCGCTGCCGTCGCCGAAGCCGTACGCGATCCTGGTGCCGTCGGGACTCACGGAGACCGTCTGACCGGAGTTGAGGTGGTCGGTTCGGAGCGTGCGGGTCGGTCGCAGCGTGCGGGCGTCGAGCACTTCGAGCGCCCCGGTCGCGCTCGAGCTCCCGAAGTCCCCGGCGTAGAGGCGGCGCCCGTCCGGTGAGAAGGCGACGCTCTCCGCGGAGAGGCCGCCGGTGACTGGGCCCGAGGAACGAGCCTTGGACACCGCCACGACCCGGCCTGTCGCCGCATCCAGGAGCATGACCCCGGGGGGAGCCGGCGGCCCGTTCGAGGTGGTGGCGACGGCGAGCCGCCGGCCGTCGGGACTGAACGCGATCTGCGCGGGGAACGTCGTCGGATCGTGGGTCAGGGGCAACCGGCGGACCGCCCCGGTGTGCAGGTTCCACAGCACGATGTCCGTGTACGTCGGAGCGGCGACGACCGGGGCCCGCGGATCGAGCGCCAGCGGGGCCTGCGCGTCCGCGGCCGGACCCTGGCCGATCACCTGGCCGGTGTCCGCGTCCAGGCGCTCGAGCCGGCCCTTGGGGTCGGCGACGAGGGTCCGTTGATCGGCGTAGGTGAACCACTCGCCGGGTCCGCCGAGACGGATCACGTGCTCGAGCCGGCCGGTGAGCGCATCCGCGATCCGGATCTGGCGTTCCAGACAGAGGCCCTCGGCCAGCTGCCGTCCATCCGGACTGAAGGCGACCGTGGGCGCGTTGGTCGGCGCCGCGCCCGCCCGCTCGCCTGGCACCAGGCAATTGCCATGGCCCACCGCCGGCAGCCTGGCCCGGATCGGTGATGCGTCAAGCGCGGCCCGCAGCGCGAACATGGCCTGGGGCGTCGTCTGTGTGCTCACCCCGCGGATGCCGAGGAGCACCGACAGCTCCGGATCGATCGAGAGCTGATTCGCGCTGTCGGCAGCGTAGGCCTGGGACTTCGCCTTCGCCTCCGCGTTCACGGCGTCACTGCGCGAGATGAGCGCGAAGACTACGAGCACGAGCGAGATGGCCGCGATCGCGAGGCTGACGATCCCCAGCGTCCGCTGCCTGCGGGCCGCCGCTCGCCGTCCGGCCAGAAGGTAGGCCTGCTGAAGGTCGGTGGGCCCGCGATCCTTGCCCAGCCCCTCGGCCAGCCAGCGCTCGGCCGCGGCGAGCTCGGGACCGCGCAGCAGGGAGCTCGAGTGGCGAGCGCCGGCGTCCCACTCGAGCGCGCGCACCATCAGTCGCGTGTGCTGCTTCTCCCACTCGAGGTCGGTCTCGATCGCCCCGACAACGCGATCGGTGACCGAACCGTCGTGCTCCGGCACGGCGATCCAGTTGCGATCGCGGATCTCCTGGGGGATCTCCGCGTCGGGCACCGGACGCAGCGCGATCGGGACGATGCGCTTGTTCAGCTCGCTCGCGTGCTCCACCTCCTGACCGCAGAAGCGGGAGGTGACGCTGTCGGGCGAGATGACGAAGAGGAACGCATCCGCGCCCTCGATCGCCCGCTGCAGGGCCTGCGGGAAGACCTCCGCGTCGCGGAGGCCGTCGACGTCGACGAACACCTCCTTGCCGCGCGCCCGCAGCTCGTCCGCCAGGTGCTTCACGAAGGACGCATCCCGGCGCGAATACGACATGAACACGTCCGCCACCGACACCCCCAGCTTCGATTTTGGCCGACGCCCACCGACCGCGGGCCGCAGTATCTCAGCAGGCCAGGCGGAGCGCAAGAAGACGGCGGGGGCGGTCCGGGACGCCACGACCAGCAGCCACATCGCTGCCTACGACCGGCATCGGCCGCTCAGAACACCGAGGGTCGCGAGACCGAGGGGTCAGACCGGTCACTGATGCTCACAGGCTTGGGCGGCACGCCAGGCGCGCCGCCCAAGCCCTTCAATGGCCGCCCCGAGCCGTCACCGGGGCCGGCCCAGTCTGCGGTCACTCAGCAGCGACGAGCGCCGACTCGCTCACCAGCGCCAGGACGTTGGTCCCATGGCGCTCGACGAAGGTGGGTCCGACACCGGGGATCGCGGCCAACGCTTCGAGCGTGCCCGGCCGCAGCCCGGCGATCGCGGCGAGCGTGCGGTTGTGAGCGACGGTGTACGCCGGCTTGCCCTCGGCGGCCCGAAGCCGCCACTGGCGCAGCGCCTCCAGCAGCGGTGCGTCTTGCGCTGCCACCTCGACGGTCGGTGCCGGTGAGCCCCGGCCGGAGCGCCGGGGCGGCGTGAGAGTGCTCGGGTCGGGGAGGCCGATCGTCTCCGGGTCACAAGCGTCGCAGCAGCGGCCCTCCGGCGCGCCGGGACGGGCATCGCCGAAGTGGTCCAGCAGCGTCCGGCGCCGGCAGGCGCCCCCGGCCGAGGAGAACGCCTCGACCGCTCGGTAGGCGCTCCAGGCGCGATCGCGCGCCTCCCGGCAGATTGCTGTGACCCGGCCGGCGTCATCTGATCCGGTCAGCGTCACCGAGAGGCGCCCGCCGCGCGCAGGCTCGAGCCGGCACAGGTCGGCGCGCTCGGCGATTCCCAGGCAGATGCGGTCCCGGTCGCCGGGCGGCTCGATGACGATCCCTTCGCGCGCGCCCGCACCCGCCAGTCGGCGGACGAAGGCGAGTACATCGTCGGCCTCGACCGCATCGTTGCGGATGAAGTTGATCAGCCGTCCGAGGTCGGCGCGGCTCGAGAGCAGGATGCCGCGGCCGGGCCTGCCGTCCCGCCCGGCGCGGCCAACCTCCTGGTAGTAGGCCTCGACGCTCGTCGGGATCGACCAGTGGACGACGGTGCGCACGTCGGCCTTGTCCACGCCCATCCCGAAGGCATTGGTGGCCACGACGATCTCGGCGTCGCCGTCCATGAAGCGGTGTTGGGCGGCTGCGCGTTCGTCAGGCTCCATGCCGGCGTGGTATCCGACCGCGTGGAGTCCCTCGCCGCGCAGTCGCTCGCTGACCTCGTCCACCTCCCGGCGGGTCCCGCAGTACACGATCGCGGGGCGCAGTTCCGGGTCGCGGAGCGCCAGCGACAGGAGCAGGCCCTTGCGGGCCTTCGAGCCGGTGCCTTCGAGCGGATGACGTCGAAGGACAGGTTGGGGCGGTCGAAGCCCGCGCCGAGCACATGGGGATCGCGCAACCCGAGTCGCCCGATGATCTCGCGCCCCACCTGCTCAGTGGCGGTCGCGGTGCAGGCCATCACCGGCGGCGACCCCAACCGCTCGATCACGCCGCGCAGCCGCAGGTAATCAGGGCGGAAGTCGTGGCCCCACTCGGAGACGCAGTGGGCCTCGTCGACGGCGAAGAGGTCCACGCGGCGCTCGGCCAGCGCGTCGAGGAACTTGGCCGAGGCGAAGCGCTCGGGTGAGCAGAGGACGATCCGGGCGCGACCGTGCGCACGTCCGAGAGCGCCTTGGCCGCCGTCCCGGCGTCGAGACCGGAGGCGATCATCGCGACGGGATGGCCGCCGAGCCGGAGCCGGCGATACTGATCGGCCATCAACGCGATCAGCGGCGGGACGACCACTGTAAGGGTCAGAGGCGATCCCCGGCAGCTGGTAGCAGAGGCTCTTGCCGCCCCCGGTGGGCATGACCACGAGGCTGTCGCGCCCCTCGAGGGCGGCGGCCACCGCCTGACGCTGCCCCGGTCGAAACGAGCCGAGCCCGAAGTGCTCCAGCAGCAGTTCGGGGTCCCGCGGGCCATCGTAGCGGTGCTCGAAGGCCACCTCGACGTCCTCGATCCGGTCGAGTCCGGCGAGCGCACGCCGCGCCTCCGCATCCTCTTCGAACAGCGAGGGCTGCGGCCCGGGAGGCGCCTGCGCGGCGGCCAGCGCGGACGCGAGTGGCGCCGCGCTGAGCCGTTCGGTGTCGCTCAGCGACCTCCACAGCCGTCGCAGCGCCTGGAGTTCGGCCTGTACCTCGGGGTGCGCGCGATCCGCCGTGATCCGCGGCAGGACGGCCGTCGCACGGGCGGAGAACTCGCTCAGGACCACCCAGGCTAGGCCCCGGCCAGGACGTATCGGGCGCGCCAAGATCTGTTCCAGGCCTCACCGACCTCTGCCTCCTAGGACAGGCCTGCACGAGCGCCTAGACCTCATCTTGAACACTCCATTCCCGCCATGGGCTTCCTCCCCCGCCCCCGCCGGAGGCCGACCTCGAGGAGAGCCGGTGGCTGAGATCCCGATAGAGGTGTGTCAGGATCGATCAAGGCGACAGGGGGTGTGGGCGTGAAGGTCTTTCGGATGGTCATGGGGGCGCTGGGGCTGGCGGCGCCGCTGGCAGTTGCGGGTTCGCTGGCGATGGCGAGCACACCAGCGCTCGCGGCGCGCGTCAGCACGACTCCCGCTGCCGCGCCGGCCGCTCCGGTGATCAGGACGATTGCGGGGATGGGCAGGACGGGTTCTCAGGAGACGGAGGGCAAGCCATGAAAGCCGCCCTCTCCTATCCGATCCAGGCGGTCCGGGCGGCGGATGGCAGCATCCTGATCGCCGACGAGGGCAACAACGTGATCCGGCGGGTCGCCCCGGACGGCACGATCCAAACCGTGGCCGGAATCGAGGCGCCGGCTCGTTCGGCGGGACGGCGGACCGGCCACCTCCGCCCACCTCAACCAGCCGACGGGCGTCTATCCGACGGCCGACGGCGGGTTCCTGATCGCGGACAGGGCCAACCGCCGGATCCGGAAGGTCTCCCCGAGCGGGGTGATCACCACCGTGGCCGGCACGGGTGCCGCCTGCGCGAACCCCCAAGGCGCGTGCGGCGACGGCGGCCCGGCGACGAAGGCGGAGTTGAACGCGCCTGATCGGGCCGTGCCGACACCCGACGGCGGGTTCCTCATCACTGACGACCAGGCGCAGAAGGTCCGCAAAGTATCGGCCACCGGACCATCACGACGGTCGTCGGTACGGGCGCTCGATGCGCCGACCCGACCTCGGCCTGCGGTGACAAAGGACCGGCCACGAGGCGGCTCTCAAGCCCCGAACGGCGTGGCGGTCTTTCCGAGCGGCGTGTTCGTGATCAGTGACTCCGGCGACAACCGCGTTCGCGAGGTGTCCAGCACCGGGGTATCACGACAATCGCCGGCGACGGTGTCGCTGGGAGCTATGGCAACGGGGTGCGGGCCACGACCGCGAATCTGAACGACCCGAGCAGCGTCGCCGTGGCGTCCAACGGCTCGATCGTGATCGCCGACACTGACAGCCATCTCGTGAGGGTCGTCACCGCCGGGACGATCTCGACGCTGGCCGGCGTCGCCGACGCTCCGTGCGCGACGCCGACCGCCGCGTGCGGAGACGGCGGGCCCGCGACCAAGGCGAAGCTGAACACCCCGTACGGAGTGAGCGTGGCGTCCGACGGCTCGGTGCTGATCGCCGACCACCTCGACCACCGGATCCGGTCGTGAACGCCGGCTCGGCGGCTCGCCCACTCTCGCCGTCGTGGGGGCTCGCCTGGTGACGAGCCGGGACCCCGGTGCAGCTCCAGGCACCGACCGCGCGTGTTCGAGAGGCTGGTGTAGACAAGGCCGGCGTCGCCGACGGGCCGACCGATCAGGCGCCGGTCAACGCGATCTCGCCTGGAAGATCACCGCCGTACAGGTCACGATCAACGAGATCTGGCTCGGCATGGACGGATTGCCGCGGACGGGAACACGCCTCGCTACCAGCAGGCGGTCCGTGAGTCCCATCCGGCTACTCGGGCCAACGGCCTGTACGCGATGCCGGTCGTCGAGGTGACGCGCCCGGCACGGTCAAGGCGACCAGCATCGAGTACATGCCCGACACGGCACATGCCGACGCTATGGCATCAGCTCGCCTACGACCTGCGCTCCGACAGTGGGTGATCTCGATCCCGTGACCAAGGTCGCGATGGCCAGCTGGAACAACCCGCACCCGCAGCCCGCGGGAGAGTGGAACTGCTGGCTGCACGGCTGCACGCTCGACTCGATCTACCCCAAGGGGCCCTGCGATTCGCCGCGGCCGGGCTGCAGTCGCTGGTCAACGCGATTCGCTCCGCCGGCGCGACGCAGCCGATCGTGCTCGGCGGCCTTGATTACAACGCCGATCTGAGCCAGCTACTCAGCCACCTTCCCGCCGATCCCCAGCACCAGCTGATCGCCTCGGGGCATGTGTACGACTTCGTCGAGGGCTCGGGTGTGGACTCGATGTTCACCGGCCAGCTGGAGCCGATCGCCAAGCAGCTGCCGGTGATCCTCGGCGAGCTCGGCGAGCGCAACTGCGACTCGGGCACGGCCGCCTACACGAGCCATGTCCTCTCGCTGATCGACGGCGAGGCGGGCCGGGGCACGGTCTTCGGGGTGCTCGGATGGACCTGGAACGCCGGCGGCGGCTGGCAGTGCCCGACCGGTCCCGACGGCGAAGGCGGCCCCCTGATGATCCGCGACTACGGCGGGACGCCGACCGTGATGGGGGCGGTGTTCCGCAAGTGGATGCTGTCCAAGTAGTGGGCAGGGATTCCTGGGTGGCGCCTGCAGGCCGGGATCGAGGCCGGCTCGCCGCCGCTCGCTCGAGGCCACTCCTTGGTCTCCGACGACCTCACCGCTCTCACGGCCGACCACCGGACCCTGACCGGGACGCGACGGATGAACCTGTGGCCCGCCGCGGCCGAGTGACGGTCCGACAGGTGTGAGATGTTCGGGCTCGATCGGGGGGCGAGGCAACCGCAGCCCGGCCGGGTTCTACCCTTTGTGATGATGACTGTCATCGGCTGTCCGACCTGCAACGCCCGGAATCGCGTCGGCCCGATCGCGCAGGGAGTCCCGCGATGCCCACGATGCAAGTCGACGCTGCCGTGGGTCGTCGACGCCGAACAGCGAGCATGTTTGCTGCCGAGAGCACCGCGTCTGTGCCGGTTGTGGTCGATTTCTGGGCGGCATGGTGTGGTCCGTGTCGGATGATCTCTCCGGTACTCGAAGACCTCGCGAAGAGTCACGCGGGACACCTCAAGGTCGTGAAGGTCGACGTCGACGCGAACCCAGGACTAGCCGGCCGGTTCGGGGCGCAGTCGATCCCGTTGCTGGTCGTGATCCGGGACGGTAAAGAGATCGATCGCGTTGTCGGCGCGTTGCCTCGCGCTGCTCTCGAGCAGCGGTTGGGACCGGTGCTCGCCGCCT
>CAWCZI010000012.1:0-2035101 GCA_963799995.1 uncultured Solirubrobacterales bacterium
GTAGGAGTGGTTGCAGAGCGCGAACGGCGCGCCGATCTCCACGCCCCAGTGGCGCGCCACCTCACGCGCGAGCTGCTCCAACTGAGACCACGATGCACCGCTCATCGCGACCGATCCCGAGTCGAACGAGAGCAACAGCTACGGGCCAGCAAACGAATCCCATCTCCGAAACCAGCGTAGGCCGTCAGCGGCGGCGTTTCGGTAGCTCAGCGTTGGCGATCGAGACGTCGTTGCGCGGCTCATTGAGCGCGACGCTGGCTGCCGCTTAGATCGAGAGAGCAAACTCTTGCAGCGCACGTTTGACGTGTGCGTTGAGCGTTGGCGATTGAGAACGGAGGATTCCGCCGACACGGCCCCGATTGGTAATCTGTTGGTATGAAGATTGCCATGGACTCGGTGGGCCGTTTGGTTGTGCCGAAGGCGCTTCGCGCAGAACTTGGGATCACGGGGCCAACCGAGCTGGAGATAGTCGCCCGCGACGATGTAATCGAGCTCGCGGTAGCCGATGTGCCGGCACCGATGGAAGATGGCGATGATGATCTCGTGGTCGTCACAGACGGGCCGATGAAGCCGCTCCCCGTCGAAGACGTGCGACGGCGATCGACCGCGTCAGGCGTTGATCGCTCCCGATTCGAGCATGACGGTCGCTGCAGCGGTGCCGTGGCATGTCGCGCACGGAGCCGCGACTGCCGCCTGGCCGCCAGTCAGCCTGCGCTGATTGCCCATGTCGCATTCGAGACCACAGCTGCTCTGAGCCGGATGCCCGAGGGTCAGCGCCTCTCCCCGGCGGTGGTCCTCGGATGGCTTGAGCGCCGCTTCCCCTGGCCTGGCTCGCACTCCCCGCCTCCGTGACGCGGCAAGATCTTCGCACCGCGGTCGATTCCGGAATCCGTGGCGGAGCTTTGTACGCGCTCTGATCGCCGCGACCGCGGTGCATCACAAGTGCACCCTGGTCAGCGCCGATCGGCGAGCCGCCCCGGTCTACGCCGCGGTTGGCGTCGACGTCGTCTATCTCGTCTCCGAATGATTTCGCCGGCCTGACCCCGGTGCCCGCGGGGTGGGCGACCCGCTTTGCGAAGGCATCCCGATTGCGCCCGCAGACAGGTTCTGTCGCAAGCACCGCTGCCTGAGCGGATGCCGTGTCCAAAGTTGCGCGTCGGCGGGCTTCCGCGTCGCTAAGGGCGGGTCATACTCGCGCGCGTGACTGCGTTCGTCAGCGCTGGCGCCGGGTTTCTGCTCGCTGTGCTGTGGTTCGATCTGATGTTCGACGTCCAGGTTCTCCCTCACGGCAGGGACGAGATCCCGGAACATGTGCTCGCGTCGGTTTCGGCGTATTACCGACGGGTTACGACGGCGGCGCGACCGATGAACTGGCTGATCGCCACGGTCATGCTTGCCACGATCGCGAGCGTAGGCATCGAGCTCGCTCGGGATGATGCGCCACCCTGGGTCGGATGGGCCTCGCTCGCGTTGGCGGGATCAGCGGTCTCGCTGGCGATGGGCCGCACCGTGCCCAATGCCGTGAGACTTGGTACACGCCGCGATGCTTCCGACACACAGAGGCGGCTCGCGAAGTCGATCTGCCGGGACCATTTGTGCTGCCTCGCGGCGATCGCGACAGTCCTGATCCTGCAACTGTCCGCCGTGCGATAAACGCCAGCGGCACATTCGTGGGCGAACTCCAGACGTGTCCAGCCGTTCGCTGGACGTTCCCGGTTGCGACGACGGCCGCCGGTCGCCGACCTCGTGACGCGGGACACCTCTGACTCCCGTGAGATCATGGTTCGATGCCAACCCCGCCGCCCGACGGCCTGCCGTCCTACCGAGTCCTCACCGGGCCTGATGACGACGCCTTCTGCTGGCGCGTGAGCCAAGCCCTCGAGCTCGGCTACCAGCTACATGGCGGGCCCGCCGTCACGTTCAACGGCGAGCAGATGATAGTCGCCCAAGCGATTCTCTGGCCATCGCAATAAGGGTTGGCCGCCTGTGAGCGGGGCCTGGATTTCCACGCGCCGAGCGGGTGTCGTCAGGGATCGTTCTGCGCCTTGAGGCGGCGCCAGCCACCCGCCCGGTTGTTCGCGATGATCGCTCTGAGGATTGCGAGCAGCGGCTCCGCCTTGATCGCCTCTCCCTGGCGGTAGGCGACCGTCCGCGCGGTCTTGTTGTCGTGGCCGGCGGTGATGATCCCATCGGGGTCTGGCACGATTGCGCCGTCGTAGAGAAAGACGTTGACATGATCCTTCGCCGCAAGCAGCGCGCACACATTCCCCTGCAGCACGAAATACGGGAGCTTGGTGCGCTTGATCGTCTCGGTGACCTCCGCGTCGGCCTCGTGGACCAAGGCGCGGACCTCACGACAGATGTCCTGCTGCCAGGCGGGCAGTCCCTCGATGTAAGCGTCAACACGGGCGTTGGCTGAATCCATCGCTCGCGGGACGATACGGACTTGATTTCGCGGCGCGTTCGCGCGCCACGCGACTCTCGTCTGTCTCAGCCGTCAAGACCGCCTTGCCTTGCTAGCTCGCTGGGTGGCAGCCTCGGCATATCCTGGGTGTGTGCCGATCTACGAATTCGAATGTCGTGCGTGTGGCGAGCGATTCGAGGCGCTGGTTGCAGCGGCTCAACTGCCGGCGTGTCCCGCGTGCGCAACCCCGAAGCCAGACCGGCTGTTTTCGCCGATAGCGGGCCCGTTCAAGACAGGATTGCGCGGCTCGGCGGCGCGACGCTCAGACAGCCTGCGTCATTCGCGGGATGAACAGTTGCGCGAGGGCCTCGCCCACAAACGGGAGCGGCGTAAGCAATCTGGAGGCGAGCAGCGCTGATGATCGTCAGCCGGATCGCGGTTTAAAGCTTGGGATGGAGGTTCTTGTCACTGGGCATCGGGGCGGAGTCGGTGTCGTGGTGGCTGACCGTCTGAGGCAGCGCGGGCATGGGGTAGTCGGCTTTGATCTTGTTGAGGGCGGGGATCTCTTGAACGCTGCGGCTGTGATGCGCGCGGCGAGGGGCGCGACGGCGATCGTGCACCTCGCAGCGTTGGCGCACGACTCGGCTGGGACCCCGGAGCGGATCATGGAGGTCAACGTGCTGGGCACATGGCATGTCTTGCTTGCGGCCGAGGCCGCGGACGTCAAGCGCGTGATCTGCTTCTCAAGCGTGCAGGCTCTGGGGGTCGCGGAGGGCGAGCGCCTCCCTGATTACTTCCCTGTCGACGATCGCCATCCGCGTCGCGCGATGCGTCCCTACGGCTTGTCGAAGCGCTTGGCCGAGGATCTCTGTGAAGCGTTCACGAGGCGGACTGGGATCGCGACGCTCTCGTTGCGCCCCGTCACGGTGTGGACACCGGGGACCTATGATCGCGTAGAGCGCCAGCGGCGCGCGTCGCCGGCGTGTGAATGGGAGCCGTTTTGGGAGTACGGAGCCTTCGTGGATGTCCGGGACGTCGCCGGAGCGGTCGAGCGCGCGCTCGACGTCACGCTGTCGGGTCACCATCGAGCGCTGTTGTGCGCCGCTGACATCGCAGCGAGCGCTCCCAGCCTCCAGATGGCCGGCAGGCTCGCCCCGACGGTGCCCGTCCGAGACCCTGAGCGCTACCAGACAGAGCCCTGGCGGTCGCTCGTTGCCTGTGCCACGGCCGCGACGGTCCTGGGCTGGCAGCCGGTTCACCACTGGTCACAGCGCGGACGACCCGGCTGAGGGGACCGGTCGAGGGCGCCGGACCGCGGGTCAGGGACGGACGTGCATCGCGGGAGCTTGCCCGGCCAGGGCACGACGGCACCAGGCGAGGAGCTCGGATGCCACCGCAGCGGCCGTCAAGCTCGAGGTATCGACCACGTGCACCGCCCAGCTGTCGGTGTCGTCTAACCGGCTCCATCGTTCCCAGCGCATCTGCTCCCATCCGTCGGTCTGCAGCACGTCCGGCCTGTGATGTGGATCGGCCGCATGACCGCGCATCCAGTCCGCGAACGCCACGTGGTGCACAAGCAACGCAGGGTCGTCGCCGCGCCCCACCAGCCGGGCCGCCTGGGTGTCGCCGTCAACGTCGAGCAGGCAGACCGCGATGCCGTGAAGTCGGTCCGCCGACGGCGCGACCAACTGCCGCGCGGCCGACTTGCCAGCGCCGCTGGCCCCGCTGACCAGCAAAAACATGATCGGGATGGTAAGCCGGGGGACCGATGGCAGTTTCAGCCGTCGTGTGCGTGCAGGAACGTTTCGACGAGTTTGAGGAAACGCTCGGGCTCCTCGAGATGTGTGGAGTGGCTTGCCCCCTCAATCAGTTCCCACCGCGCGTCCGGAAGCGCGTCAACAAGTGGCTTGACGACAGCCGCAGTTGCCTCGTCATACTCGCCCGAGATGACGAGCACGGGGACTTGGATCTCGCCCAAGCGGGGGGTGATGTTCCAGCCCTTCAGTGTTCCGATCACATGGAACTCGCTGGGGCCGTTCATGGTGTGATAGACGGTGGGATCCGCGGCGAGCTGGGCGAATGTCCGCTGTAGTCCGTCGGGAAACGGAATCCGGCAAAGATGGCGTTCATAGAAGCGCATGACGGCCTGCTCGTACTGCTCGCTGTCCGTCGTTCCCGCAGCCTCGTGGCGAGTGAGTGTCGCTTGCACGTCGTCGGGCAGCAGACTGCGCAAGCGGTTGGCCTCGCTGAGCCACAGCTCCATAGAAGCGGGCGAGTTGGCGACGACCAGCGACCGCAGCCCGGACGGGTGTCCGACCGCGTGTTCCATGCCCAGCATGCCACCCCAGGATTGGCCAAGGACGTGGTAGCGCCCCTCGATCCCGAGATGCTCGAGCAGCGATCTGAGTTCCCGGCAGAACAGCTCGACCGTCCAAAACTCGACTGGTGCCTCGGGCAGGTGCTGCGAGCGCCCGCAGCCGATCTGGTCATACAGGACACACGGGCGCCCGGCGCTGCCGGCCAGTTCAGCGATCGACTCGACGTAATCGTGAGCAGCACCGGGGCCCCCGTGGAGGATTACCAGCGGCACCGGCCCGTCGGCGCCGAGATTGCCGACGACGCGATACCACGTCCAGCCTCCGTCCCACTCCATACGACCTTCGCTCACCCGTACAAACCTACTCACAGCGTCAGATCCGAGCAAGCACGTCCAGCGTGACGTCCGCGCTCATCAAACCAGCGTCGCCCAACACGAGCTTTTGGCGCAACTCTGGCCGCGCCCGACGGTTTGATGTGCTACAAGCCGACCACTCGTGCGCAGGGAGACGAGTCAACGCAACGGAGCGCTCACATGATCAGATTCCTCGTTCAGCATGCCCGCCGCCACGTGATCGCATACTTGGCGCTCATGTTTTCGCTGTTGTCGCTTGGTGGGGCGGCATATGCCTCGTTGCTGATTCCGCCCGGCTCCGTCGGCGAGCGCCAGATCAAGAACCATGTGATTGATCCGGTCAAGTGGGATACGAACTACGTCACCGGCTTCGTGCGGCGTTGGGCGACGATTAGCGCCTCGGGATCGATCATGTCCACGAGCCCGGGTGGTCAGAGCACCGTCACCACTCCAGGCAACGTCGTGGTGACTTGGGGCGACGCGTTTGCTGGATGGTGCGCCCCCATCGCGACCGTGATCGGCGGATCGGCCAGCCCTCCGCCGACGACGTCGACGTCCACGTCGACAACCACGACCACTAGCTCGAGCACCACAACGACACCGACGCCGACGGGCGGCGCGTACGCTGACGCCTCGATCGTGACCAGGAGCGGCGAGTCCACCTTGGTGGCGGTGGCGACGTACAACTCCTTGGGCCAGCCCGCCCCGGAGCCGGTCTCGGTCGCCGTGGCCTGTGGGCCAGGCGCTGGGTCGGGCCAGACGTTCCCGACGAACCTCCCGTAGGAGTAGCCTCGCTGAATTCCCTCGTACCGGTTGGATGAGCTTGGCGCGTCTACACCGCCTCGTCGAGCACGATTAAGCCCTCCAGCGAGAATCCTGCCTGTGACCGCGCTCCGCCGTCCTCGCCTGCGTCTGACGTTCGCGGGTCTCGGGGCGCTCGCCGACGCCGAAGAGCTGCTGCGTCGGCGACGACGGTGAGCCGCCGGGGATCGGTCGGCGGCGGTCTTAGCGTCGGCTGAGGCGAGCTTGGGCTGCGGCTCGCTCAATCGATTCCAGCGAGCGTTCCACATCGTCGCTGCTGGTGGCCCAGCTCGAGACCGAAATGCGCATCGCGGCGACGCCGTGCCAGGTCGTACCGCTCAGCCAACAGGTGCCATCTCGCTGGACGGCCTCGATGACCGAGCGTGTCATCGCATCGTGATCGCCCGCATCGTCAAGGAACCGCACGAGTACCTGGTTGAGCACGACGTCGTTGAGCACCTCGGCAGTGGGAACGGTGGCGAGTGCCTCGCCGAAGCGCCGCGCGTGGGCACAGCATCGCTCGATCAGTTCAGCGACACCGGCTCGGCCGAGCGAGCGAATTGCTGCGTACACCGGAAAGCCGCGTGCGCGGCGCGAGAACTCAGGATTCCAATCCAGCTGGTCCCGCGGACCGTCAGGATCGGCGTGGACCAGATAGCCGGCACGAACACTCATCGCGGCTTGGTGGGCTTCACGATCGGCACAGAACGCTATCCCCGAGTCATAGGGGACGTTGAGCCACTTGTGAGCGTCGGTCGCCCACGAGTCCGCGCGCTCGACACCTGTGACGAGGTGTCCCAACGCCGGGCTTGCTGCCGCCCACAAACCGAAAGCACCGTCGATGTGAAGCCACGCGCCAGACCCATGCGCAATGTCGGCGATCTCCGACAACGGATCGACCGAGCCCGTGTTGACATTGCCGGCCTGAGCGCAGACGATCCGCGGCCCATCGTGGCGCGCGAGCGTCTCGCGCAGGGCACTCGGGACCATCCGACCCTGCGCGTCAGCCGCTACCGACACGATCGACGCAGCTCCGAACCCGAGCAACCGCAGCGCGCGGTCGACGGTGACGTGGCGCTCCGCGCCGACGAAGATGCGAACCGCCGGCGCGCCGATCAGCCCCTGATCATTGACGTCCCAACCCACACGAGCCAGGACTCTGTAGCGAGCCGCAGCCAACCCCGTGACATGCGCCATCTGACACCCGGTCACAAAGCCGAACGACACCTGGGCGGGGAGCCCGAGAAGCTCCGCCGTCCACGCGCCCGCCACTTCCTCCACTATGGCCGCGGACGGCCCGCACACATAGAGCCCCGCGTTCTGATCCCACGCCGACGTCAGCCAATCAGCCGCAAGCGCCGCTGGCGCCGCGCCCCCGATCACAAACCCGAAGTAGCGCCCGCTCGGGCTCGATACCAGCCCAGGGTCGGCGGACCCGGCGAGTTCGGCAACGACCTGCAGCGGGTCGACCGGCAACTCCGGAAGTGGCCCGCCGAAGCCCGACCGCAACTCCTCGACGCCAGCCGACCAGCCGACTGGCCGATCAGAGATCCCCTCAAGGTAGGACGCCGCCATGCCGGCGGTCTCGGTGAGCAGACGACGGAGCGTCATGAGCGGGACTGGCTGGGCACTCGGCCGAGGATAACGGTCGAAAGTCGGGTGTCTTCGCGATCAGAGCCAGGGGATATCGACGACGATCTCGAACCTGGGGATAGCTCGACTCACTATCGACGAACCGGAGGCATCATGGACATCGGAATCATCGGAGCGGGACACATCGGCGGGTCGCTGACGCGTCGGCTCGCGGGGCTCGGTCACGCGGTCCGAGTGTCGAACTCTCGCGATCCGGAGACCTTGGCCGATCTGGCCGGTGAGACAGGGGCAACCGCGGTCTGGGCACGCGAGGCCGCCGCGGACGCCGATCTCGTGATCGTCAGCATCCCGCAGAAGAACGTCGTCGATCTCGCCCCTGGCATCGTCGCTGGGGCGAAGCCGGGCGCGCCGGTCGTCGAGACCAACAACTACTACCCGCGTGAGCGCGACGGCCTGATCGCGGCGATCGAGGCCGGCACACCGGAGAGCGTGTGGGTCTCCGAGCAGCTAGGGGTCCCTGTGTTCAAGGTGTTCAACGGGATCTTCTGGAAGCACCTGCTCGAGGGTGGGCTGCCGCGCGGCAGTACCGGGCGCATCGCGCTGCCGGTCGCCGGTGACGACGCCGCTGGCAAGCAGATCGTCTTCGACCTCGTCAACGAGCTCGGCTTCGACCCGGTCGACGGCGGGACACTCGCCGAATCCTGGCGCCAACAGCCGGGCACGCCGGTCTACGGGGCCGACCTGGACGCCGAGGGAGCGATACGAGCGCTCTCAATGGCCTCGCCCGAACGCCCAGACGCATTCCGCGCCGCGGGATGACACGGGCAACGTCGGGCGGTCTGTCAGTCCGAGTCCAGCCGGGCCGGGGTCGGGATCGGTAGGAACTCTTGGCCGGCGGGCTCGTTGTATGAGCGATGACTTTCCCGTGCCGATCGTTAGTGGAGGTCTCGCTGGCGGTCGTGGTTGGTCTGCTGCCGTCGGTGGCGTCGGCTGGTGTCATACATCGCGCGACGCTGTCTGCTCCACCGACTGTGGGGGCACCGCTGGGGCCGGTGGCGGCTGCTGGGCCGAACGTGCTCGCGGCGTCCCCGGGCGGTGTGTACGTGTTCACGAAGCCGGCGACGGGTTGGGCTGACGCGGGTCCGTCGGCGGTGCTGACCGATTCGGGCGGAGCCTCGGTGGAGCCGTCAGACCTAGCGATCGACGGCAACACGGCTGTCGTCCCCGAGGAGCAGCAGGTCAATCCACAGAGCTATGACGATGTGTTCGTGGAGCCCGTCGGGGGGTGGGCGGGCTTGGTGCACGAGTCCGCGCGGCTTGCTGCCTCCGACGGCTCGGGGCTCGGGGAGCCGTCGATTTCAGGTGCCACGATCGTTTCGGTGGGCCAGAACCCGCGTACGGGGGTGAATGCTGTGTACGTGTTCACTGAACCGGCGGGTGGATGGTCGGGGACGATCCACGAGACGGCGCGGCTGATGGACGGGGGTGGCGACGGGGTGGCGGGGGCGATAGTCGCCGGACGCACGATCTTCGTCGCATCGCGGGGTCACGGCGACGTGTTCGCAGAGCCCGCCCAAGGGTGGAGGACCGTTCGGGGTGAGCAAGCGGTGCTCACCGATCCGGATCTGTTCTACACGGTGGACGGGATGAGCGTGTCCGGGCGCTCGTTGTTCGCGGGCAGCTACGTGTTTCGCGAGCCGCGCGCGGGTTGGAGGGGATCTGTGCAGCCCGCGGCGTTTCTATATCAGGCGCAGGCGCCGGGCTTGGTCCCTGGTAGCGATCAGGTATCCGGCCCGATTGTGGCGATCCCCGCGAGCTCTGGGTCTGACACTGGCGTCTGGCTGTATAGCGAGCCGGCGCGGGGGTGGACGGGCACGCGCTCGGCGGTACCGTTTCTCGGCTTTCCAAAGGGGTTTGGTGTGGAGTCGGTTGCGTTCTCGGGCCCCGATCTGTTCGCCGGCGGGCCGGCCTCGGTAGGTGTCTACGAGATCACTGGATCCTTCGGCCGGCAGGCCCGGACTCCCGTCCTCGATCGCGTGTCGCTGACGGGCATGGGGTCTGGCAGGCCGCGCCTTGCGTTTGACCTTCGGGCGGGGGCGGACGCGCCGCCGCTACGCGCGTTCACCCTTACGCTCCCGCGCGGGCTGACCTTCCGCTCACTGCGGCAGGTCAAGGCGCATCTACGGATCCTGCATGCCGGCCGATGGACCGGGCTGAAACTGCGCCTCGGACATCTGATCGTCACGCCGCTGGTGCCAGCGGCTCGCTTCGCGGTGACGCTGCATCCCGCGGCTCTGGTCGAAGCCGACGCGCTGGCCCGGCCGCGCGCTTCGCACCATCATGAAACCGCGTCGGGTGTGCGCGATCTGCACATGAAGCTTCGCGTCGATATTGCCAGCGTCGGAGGAGCGATGAAGGAACTGACCAGGATGATCGCTGTCCGGTAGCTCGGGTCCACACCCGGGCGGCAGGGCCGGCATCCTCGTCGCCCGGAACCCGACGGCAGCGTGTCCCAAGGTTCGGCCTATGCGACGTAGGAGATGAACTCGAGCAGGCTTCCGTCGGGATCGCGAAAGTAGACGCTCCTTCCTCGACCCTTGGCGCCATGTCGCGACACTGGTCCCTGCTCGGTCCCGAATCGATAGGCCCACGTGCCGGCGCCGCGTTCGACGAGTTCCGCTCCGAGCACGTCGCTGTAGAAGGCGTTCGATCGTTCCCAATCGGAGACGTGGATGACGAAATGGTCGAGCTTCGAGAGCATCCCAGCATCGTCTCAAAGCCAGACCTTCCCTATCGGACGCGCACGCTCAGTTAGAGGCGGGGGTCGACGGGCTCGGTCTCCATCGCGAGGACGCCGAACACGCACTCGTGCACTCGGTAGAGGGGTTCGTGCCGGACGAATCGTTCGAGTGCCTCGACACCGAGTCCGAACTCGCGGATCGCGAGCGAGCGCTTGCGCCCGAGGCTGCGGGTTCGTAACCGATCGATCTGGCCGGGGTCGGCGTACTCGGGGCCATAGATGATTCGGAGGTACTCGCGGCCCCGGCATTTGACGCCAGGCTGAACGAGGCCTTTGCGCCCTTGGGCGATGAAGCTCATCGGCTTCACGACCATGCCCTCGCCACCGGCCACGGTCAACTCCTCCCACCACGCCGTGCCGGCCGCCTGATCCTCGACGTCGGTGACATCGACGGCGCGGCGGCCTGTCGGTTGAAACCAGTCGGGATCTGCTGCGACAAGTCGGTCGCAGAGCTCGAGGTGCCAGGTGTGGTCGCGGTCGATGAAGACGCCTGTCTCAGCGGCGAGGATGTGGAACGGTGCGAGCCGAAGATCGGCTAGGTCGTTGACCGGCCAGACGTAGCGACGGTAAGCGTCGATGTAGTGATCGACATGTTCGCTGCGCTGACCTTGGCGCTCGAGCACTCGTATGACGTCGAGGCCGCGGGCAGCGGCGACTTCGAGGACGGCCATGGTTGCCGAGAGGCCCGTCCGGGCCGCCGCGCCAACGGACGCGTACTGGCGACGGATCAACTCCAATGCCTTCGCCGACCAGGGCAGCAGCTCGCAATCGAGCACCAGCCAGCCCGTGCCGAGCTCGTCCCATAGGCCGGCGGAGGCGACGGCGCCGCGCACACGGCTCAGCGCGGCCTCCGTATCAGCCTGCGTCTTGAGAAATGGGCGGCCCGTGCGGGTGTAGATGGCGCCGGTCTCGCCGCTATCGGCACCGAAGCGATTTCGAGCGATGTCCGCGTCGCGGCACACGACGACGATCGCGCGCGATCCCATGTGCTTCTCCTCGCACATCACCAGCGGGACGCCTGCGGTGCGGTACTCCGCGAACGCCTCCTCCGGATGCTCCAGCAGGGCGGGGCGGCTGGAGGTTGCGGTTGGCGCCATCGTCGGCGGCAGGTAGACGAGCCAACGCGGGTCCGTCGCGAACCGGCTCATGATCTCCAGTGCGGCGGCGGCGTTCTCCTCGCGCACAGTGACCGTGCGGGCGAGGCGTGTCTGGACGATCCGCTTTCCGGCGACGTCGTCGACGTCGAGCACGAAAGCCGGCCGGTCTTCCTCGGCGGGTCGTGCCGCGCCGTCGCGTGAGAGGAAAGGCTGGGCGGGCTCGTAGTAGGTGCGGCTCGCGGGAACGGAGACGAGTTCGCGCTCCGGCCATCGCAGCGCCGTCAGCCGACCACCGAACACGCAGCCGGTGTCGATGTTGATCGTGTTGTTGAGCCATTGCGCCTCACGGACCGGAGTGTGCCCGTAGACAACCGCGGCGTTGCCACGGTAATCGGCCGCCCACGCAAGCCGGACGGGCAGCCCGAACAGGTCGGTCTCCCCGGTCGTCTCGCCAAACAGCGCAAAGTCGCGAACCCGACCGGACGAGCGACCCTGATATGCCTCCTTCATCCCGGCGTGCGCGACGACGAGCTTGCCGTCGTCGAGCACAACGTGGCTGACGAGCTTGTCGAGGAAATCGCGGGCCTGCTCGCGGAACTCGTCCGGCTCGCGTTCGAGCTGCTCCAGCGTCTCGCCGAGCCCGTGAGTGATCTGGACATCACGGCCCTTGAGCTTGCGGACGAGCTTGACGTCGTGGTTCCCCGGCAGGCAGATCGCGGTGCCGGCGTCGGCCATCGACATCACCAGCTTCAGCACACCGGGCGTGTCGGGGCCGCGATCGCCGTAGTCGCCGACGAACACAGCGCGGCGTCCGTCCGGCGGCGTGGCCGTTACGCCGTCGGCGGCGAGCTGGTAGCCGAGCTCGCGCAGCAGCTCACCGAGCTCGGCGTGACAGCCGTGAACATCGCCGATGATGTCGAATGGCCCGTGGTCGGCACGGCGGTCGGTCCACAGCGGCGCGCGCTGCACTTCGGCGCCGTCGACCTCCTCGGACGAGCGCAACACGGCCACACGCCGGAAGCCTTCGCGCTGCAGTCCCTTGAGTGACTTGTGCAGCTGCGAGCGCTGCTGGCGTACGACGTGGGGTCCGAAGTCGCGATCCGGCCTCGAGCGGTTGCGTTCCTGGCAGATCGCCTCGGGGATGTCGAGCACGATCGCGACCGGGAACAGGTCGTGCTGCTTGGCCAGCTCGATCAGAGGCCGGCGCGCCTCGCGCTGCACATTCGTCGCGTCGACGACCGTGAACCGTGGCTGCGCGAGCCGTGTCCCAGCAATGAACTGCAGCACGGCGAACGCATCCTTCGTGGCGCCCTGGTCATTCTCGTCGTCTGCAACCAGGCCGCGACAGAAGTCCGACGAGATCACCTCAGTCGGCGCGAAGTGCTTGCGCGCGAACGAGCTCTTGCCCGAGCCGGACGGACCGATCAGGACGACGAGGCTGGGATCGGGCAGATCGATCCTCACCGGCTGAACACCGCCATCTGCGTCGGCGCGCCGACCTCCGGGTCTTCGGGGCCGACCGGCAGGTAGCGGACCTCGTAGCCATTTCGGCTCGCGACGCCCTGTGCCCACGTCGCGAACTCCTCACGCGTCCACTCGAAGCGATGGTCGGGATGACGGAACCGTCCCGCGGGGAGCGTCTCCCAACGCACGTTGTACTCGGCGTTCGGGGTCGTCACTACCACGGTGCCGGGGCGAGCCGAGCCGAACACGTTTCGCTCCGCCGCCGCCAGTCGCGCCGGATCGAGGTGCTCGATGACCTCGACGAGCGCCGCCGCGTCAAAACCGATGAGTCGCTTGTCGCGGTAGGTCAACGGGCTGTGCAGCAGACTGATCCGCTGCCTCTGCGCGTCGTGCATCTGATCGAGCTTGAGTCGGCGCGCCGCCTGCTCGAGCGCGCGAACGCTGACGTCGGCACCGAGGACCAGCTCGTAGTCCTCGCGGACCAAGCGCTCAAGCAGCGCGCCGGCGCCGCAGCCGAGATCCAGCACACGCTTGGCGCCGGATGCCTTGAGCGCCGATTGAACGCTGCCGAGGCGCTGATCGCGCAGCGAACCGCGCTCCTCCAGCTGTTCCTCTCGCCCGGGCTCGTCGGGCTCCTCGACCGCAGGTGCCACCTCGTCAAGCTGGGCCAGAGCCGGAAAGTACAGACTCGCCTGCTGCTTCAAATAGCGCCGGACGATCAGATCGCGCTCAGGATGCGCGCCGAGCCAGCCCTCACCTCGCCGTATCAGCTTCTCGATCTCGGCCTCATCCACCCAGTAGTGCTTGTCGTCATCGAGCACCGGGAGCAACACGTACAAATGGTTGAGCAGATCGGCCAGCCGACGTTCGCTCCGGAGGCGCAGCCCGACGTATCGACTGTCCCCCCAATCAGGGACCTGCGGATCCAAAGCGATCGGAGCGACGTCGACCTCGTACCCGAGCGGCTCGAACAGCCCACGCACCATCGCCTCGCCCCCACGTGCGGGCACCGCCGGAAGCGATGCCTCCAGCGGAATCGACGCCGCGGCCAGCTCCTCGTGACCCTTGCACGTGCCCGCCATCGCGCTCTTGAACACGTTCACCAGCGCGACCGACAGAAACGACGACGCCACGTAGGGCCGGTCGTTCACATACTGGGCCAGCGCAAAACTGCTCACGCCACGCCCACGCCGCACCAGGCCGACCGGATCGATATCGAGCAGCAGCGCCACGGTACACCGCTCCTCGCTCGCCTCCGGGTAGAACACGTGCGCCACGCCGAACGGCAACGAGAACGTCTGCAAACGGTCGGGATGCTTATGCAGCAGAAAGCCAAGATCCGTGGCCGGCCGGCGCGTCGTCGTGACCGTGAGCAACACTCGTGCTGAGGCTACCGGCGGGTGCTACCCGACCGCACGCGACCGGCCGTATCGGGCGTTGCCTGCGACACTGTTCTCTTCACCATCCTGATCCGAGGAGCCAATGCCCACCGCCGCAGTTGAAGCCATCGAGATCAACTACAGGATCGAGGGCGACGGGCCTGAGACGCTCGTCCTCGTCAACGGGCTGGCGGATGACCTTGGGACCTGGGACCACCAGGTGCCCGCGTTCGTCGAGGCCGGCTACCGCGTGCTGGCGTTCGACAACCGGGGCGTCGGACGCAGCAGCAAGCCCGCGGGACCGTACACGACTGCGATGTTCGCCGCCGACACAAAGGCACTGGTGGACCACCTGCAGATCACCGACTTTCACCTCCTGGGAGTGTCGATGGGCGGGATGATCGCTCAGGAATACGCGATCGCCCACCCCACGGATCTGCGCAGCGTCATCTTTGCCTGCACCTACGCGGCGCCGGGACCGTTCTGTTCCCGCATGTTCAGCTTCTGGGCGGACATAGTGGGTGTCGCAGGGTTGCCGGCTGTCATGCGCGACGTGACACTCTGGGCCTTCACCACCGAGTTCTTCGAGAACCGCTCGGACGAGCTCGCGGAGTTCGAGACTGCGATGAGGTTCATTGATCAGCCGGTGCCGGCCTACCTTGCACAGCTGCACTCGATCCAGACCCACGACGCGACCGATCGTCTCGGCGGCCTGCAGGTGCCGGCGTTGGTGCTCGCCGGCGAGACGGACATCCTTATCCCGGTCGAGCTCTCGCGCCAACTGCACTCCCTCGTCCCCGGCGCTGCATGGGCGACGACGCGCGGTGGGCATGCCTGCCTGTGGGAGCACCCCGACCCGTTCAACAAGGCCATCATCGAATTCTTGTCATCCGCCTCGAGGGGCTGACGCACGTGAGCTTGCGCACGCGTGCATCGCTTGTCTTCGTCGCGCTGACGGCTGCTGGTCTGGTGGCCGTAACCGCGGATGTCGCCAGGCCGGCGGCTGCTCAGCAGAGGTCTGCGTCCGGAGTGAGGAGCGCTGCAGTGCCGGCCCGGCCGGTCGTGGGTAGCGCGAGGTTGCCCACCACAAAGGCCAATCGGCAGGCAGCGATTCGCGATTCGGCGCGCTTGTTGGCCGGGGTGATGCCTCCGCCTGGCGCGGCTGTCCTCTCGAGGCGCACCGCGACTGGGCCGCAGCGGAGGGTCCCTGTGCTGACGACGGTCTTCGCAAGCGCACTCGGGTCCGAGCGATGGAGCGTGCCGGGTGGGCCCGATGCGGTGTTGTCCTACGTCGAGTCGCACCTCCCGCCCGGATCGAGCCTGGTGAGTACCGGGTCCGGGGGCCCGGACCCCAGCTTTCAGTCCGTGATCCGATCGTGGTCGCCGGTGAGCGGAATCCTGGATCTGCGCTGGCTGGAGATCGAGGTGGCGGGCCAGTCTTCCGGCGGTACGGCGCTGTACGCCGAGTCGCAATCGCAGTGGATCGTCGCTCGACCCGCGCGTGAGCGCGTCCCGGCCCACATCATGGAGGTCGACGTCACGGAAGGCCTTTCTGGCCAGCCGCCGCAGTTGTCCCGTCATGTCACTGCGCTCAGGACGGTCAGAAGGCTAGTTGCCCTGTTCGATTCGCTCGGGATTGTTCAGCCAGGCGCGATCAACTGCCCAGCGGAGACGGTGCAGCCGATCGTCACGGTGGCGTTCCGCGCCGCCACCGGCCGGGTGCTCGCATCGGCGATCGTCGACCCAGCCGCAGACTTTTCATGGCCCGACAGCGTGCCAGGCTGGGCCTGCTATTCGATCGGCTTCGTCGCTGGGGGCCACCGCTTTGACCCGCTCATCGGGAATGTGATGAGTCCGATCGATCACCTGCTGCACGTCCGCCTGGAGAGATACCGCTAAGCGAGCTTGGGCGGCGGGGGTTGCTTGAGCGTGCTGGGTGGAACGAGAGATGTGAGCGCGAGCACGTCAGTGACGAGCACGCGTCCGGCGCTCGCGTTCAGCAGCTCGCCGACGCGAAAGCGTGAGCAGTCAAGCACGTCGCTTGCCTGCTGAACGGTGATGGTTCCGGCGGCGTCAGCGATGATGGGGCCGAACTTGCTCTGCAGGGGTGTTGGTGTGGCGGCGGTCATGCCTGGGCTTCCCTCGGGGTGTTCTCTGACTATAGGCGCGTGGACGGACTGCCTTCATGATTGGCTTCGATCTCGACTCAGGGTCTCACGCTCGACCGGCGTGCCCTCCGCGCTTCAGCAACGCCACGCAGTGCCCCCGATGTGTGGACAGAGGTGAGCGAGCACCGCGCCACGACGCGGGTTCGGCACCTGCTTTTGGGTGCGATCGTTCTGGTGCTCGTCCAAACGGGGATCGGCATGGATGTCAATCTCAACGTTGCCGTTCCCGTTCACCATCCAGGAGCCCAACCGGCGAACTACTTCACCGGCTCTGTGCACAGCGTCGCATGGGCCATCGCCCACGGCGCGCTGGCGCTGGCCATCCACGCCTCGCTTGGGCTGGCCCTCATCGTGCTGGCAATCGCCATCCCGGTGCACACCCTCAAGATCGCCCCTCGCAGCGTCGGTGGCTGGACGATCCTCGCCGCGGCATTCACCATCGGCGCCGGCTTTAACGGGGCAAGTTTCCTCGATTTCGCCAACAACAGCAATTCGTTGATCATGGCCTTGCTCGCGCTCGGCGCCATCGCCGGCTACACGATTGCGCTTTTCCTCATGCCTGCGAGCCCTTAGCGGCAACAATCCGCGGCGGCACGCAGCGATCCATTCCTGCGCTCCTCGCTCGCGCCGGACTACGTCCTGCTGGTGAGCGCTGTGCGAACGGCAAGCCAGCGGTGAAGCGCCGCTCTTTGTTGCGCGCGCTGCTCGTAGGCCCGAAGGGCTAGCCGCATGCGGTCGACCGCGCGACCGGTCGCTCGTGGCCCTGCGTGGTTGTCAAGGTGGACTTGCCACAACGCGTGAGCATGGATCGGCGGCCGGTTGGTGTACCCAGAACCCGTTGCTGTCTCAACCTCTGCTGACATCCGCGAGGCGCAGGGTACAAGGACCCGCGGCCGGCCTTCCGAACAGGGCTTGGCGCCGAGCCAGAGTTGCTAAGCCTGAACTTATCAGGTTAGACTTAGCAATATGACCGACGATCCGAACGCCGAGCAGGTCGCCGCTGCGCTGCGGGTGAGCATCGGGCTGCTCGTCCGGCGGCTGCGTCAGATCAAGGTGGACGGGGATCTGACGCTGCCCGAGACAGCCGCGCTCACGCGGCTGGATCGCGGCGGACCGATGACGTCAAGCGCTCTGGCCCGGCACGAGCAGATCAGTCCGCAGTCGATCGGCGCGACGCTGGCCGGGCTCCAGGCTCGTGGTCTGGTGGAGCGGCATACCGACCCCGAGGATGGTCGTCGCGTAGTTGTGTCGATGACCGGCGCCGGGCTCGAGGTGTTGCGCAGCAAGCGCAACGAGCGCGTCCGGCAACTGGCGCGGGCATTGGCGGCGGACTTCACCGCGGCCGAGCTGGCCACGCTGGCGGCGGCCGCGCCGCTCCTGGAACGACTGGCGCAGAGCATCTGATGCCCGCCGTGGACGAGCGGTACAAATGGGTCGCGCTGTCGAACACGACGATGGCGGTGTTCATGTCCGCGCTCGACGGGTCGATCGTCATCATCGCGCTGCCGGCGATCTTCCGCGGCATCCACCTGGACCCGCTGACGGCGGGCAACATCAGCTACCTGCTCTGGATGGTCATGGGGTATCGCCTCGTCCAGGCGGTGCTGGTCGTCACGCTCGGCCGCCTCGGCGATATGTACGGACGGGTGCGGATCTACAACGCCGGCTTCGCCGTGTTCGCGTTCGCGTCAGTGCTGCTGTCGTTTGACCCGTTCACCGGTGGCCACGGTGCCTTGTGGCTGATCGGCTGGCGCGTCCTCCAGGCGCTCGGCGGCTCGATGCTCACCGCCAACTCGGCGGCGATCCTCACCGACGCGTTCCCCAGCGACCAGCGCGGGCTGGCGCTTGGGATAAATCAGGTCGCCGCTATCGCCGGTCAGTTCATCGGTCTCGTGGCCGGCGGTCTGCTGGCGGCGATCGATTGGCGGGCGGTGTTCTGGGTCAACGTGCCGGTCGGGGTCTTCGGGACGGTGTGGGCATACCGCAAGCTCCGTGAGACCGGCGAACGTCATCCGGCCCGGATCGACTGGTGGGGCAACCTCACGTTCGCGATCGGCCTTGGCGCGATCCTGGTCGCGATCACCAACGGCATCAAGCCCTACCACCACCACACGATGGGCTGGACCAACCCGGCAGTGTTCGGCTCCCTCATAGCGGGCGTCGCGCTGCTCGCCGTGTTCGCGGTGATCGAGAGCCGGATCGCCGAGCCGATGTTCCAGCTCGGCCTGTTCCGGATCCGCGCGTTCGCCGCCGGCAGCGTCGCCGGGCTCATCGCGGCCATCGCCCGTGGCGGACTCCAGTTCGTGCTGATCATCTGGCTCCAGGGGATCTGGCTGCCGCTCCACGGTTACAGCTTCAGCGACACCCCGCTGTGGGCGGGCATCTATCTGCTGCCGCTGACCGCCGCGTTCCTCCTGTCGGGCCCGCTTTCCGGTGCGCTCTCGGACCGGTTCGGCGCCCGCGGCTTCTCCAGCGCCGGAATGCTCGTGTTCGGCGCCAGCTTCATCGGCCTGATGCTGCTGCCTGTCGACTTTTCCTACCCGGCCTTTGCGGCGCTGATCGTCGTCAACGGGATCGGCGTCGGGATGTTCGCCGCTCCCAACTCGTCGTCGATCATGGGGAGCGTCCCCGCCTCTCAGCGCGGTGCGGCCTCGGGGATGAGATCGACCTTTCAGAACTCCGGCACCGCCCTGTCGATCGGGGTGTTCTTCGCACTGATGATCAGCGGCCTGGCTCGGACTCTGCCGACGTCGCTCACCCGCGGCCTCCAGCACCAGGGCGTGCCGAGTGCGCTCGCGCACCACATCGGCTCGTTGCCGCCGGTGTCATCGCTGTTCGCGGCAGTGCTCGGCGTGAACCCGGTGCAGCATCTGCTGTCGTCCACGCGGGCCATTTCAACGCTGCCGGCGGCGAACCGTCAGGTCCTCGCCGGTCACGAGTTTTTCCCCCAGCTCATCTCGGCGCCGTTCCACGACGGTTTGATCGTGGTGTTCAGCGTGGCCGCCGCTCTCTCGGTGCTGGCCGCGCTGGCCTCGCTGCTCCGCGGGGGCCGCTACGTCCCTCCAGCCACGCCGAAGGCCCGCGCAGCCACCGCGGCCGAGGAGCTGCCGATCCCGGCCGTATGACCGTCATCCGTCACACACCAAGCGAAAAGGAACCGCATGAGCGACGAGCTCCCCACCATCGATCCCCGCCGGACCGCCCTGCTGGTGATGGACTACCAGAACGGCATCCTCAGCCGCCTCGAGGACCCCGACACGCTGCTGGACCGCGCCGCCGACGCTATCGCCCAGGTCCGCGAGGCCGGCGGCCACATAGGCTACGTCCGGGTCGCATTCGCCGACGAGGACTACACGGGCTTCCCCGGGACCTCGCGGATGGGTGCCATGGTCGCCTCAGCCGGCCGGATGTTCCATGCCGACGAGCCGGGAACCCAGGTCCACGACCGGATCGCGCCGCAGGCGCAGGACATCGTCGTGCGCAAGACCCGCGTCGGCTCTTTCTCCACGACTGACCTGGCCGAGCAGTTGGGGGAGAGGAAGATCGATACGTTGATCCTCGCCGGGATCAGCACGAGCGGCGTCGTGCTGTCCACCGTGCGTGATGCGCACGATCGCGACTACCGGTTGTTCGTCCTCGCCGACGTCACCGCCGATCCCGAGCCAGGGGTCCACGAGTTCCTCACCGAGCGCATCTTCCCCCGCCAGGCGCATGTGATCGGGCTCACCGACCTGCCCGGGTTGCTGTCGGGAGCCCCGTCGTAGTGGAGACCGGGTGGGTAGGCTGAGCGCGCATGGCGTTCGTCCCGCCCGCAAGACACTTGATGCGCGCCAAAGACCTCGCCGATTCGAGGTACTCCGAGCCGCTGGATGTCGAGGACTTAGCACGAGCCGCCGGGTTATCTCGCGCGCATTTCAGCCGGGCGTTCCGTCGCGCGTTCGGGATTTCCCCGCATGCCTACCTACTGACACGCCGACTCGAGCGGGCCGCCGCACTGCTCAGGTCGACCGATCGCACCGTCGCTGAGATTTGCTTTTCGGTGGGACTGCAGAGCGTCGGTTCGTTCACCTCGAGCTTCACACGCACGTTCGGTGTCTCACCGATGGGGTATAGGGCGAGGCTCCCGCCTGCCGGCGACTTCGCCCTTGTCCCCGCGTGTGTCATCCGTTTTTACGGCCAACCTCCACACAGCACGTTTGGAGAAGACAAGCTGGCGGGGCGGGGCTAGTGTGGCGTCGTCCACACAACGATCACGGGAGGACCACGATGTTCAAGCTTGCCACCGCCCAGCTGTGGGTGCATGACCAAGACGAGGCGCTCGAGTTCTATACCAAGAAGCTCGGGATGGAGGTACGGATGGACGTGACGCTCCCCGAGATGGGGAGCTTCCGATGGCTGACCGTCGGCCCAGTTGGACAACCGGACATCTCGATCACCTTGATGTCGATCCCCGGGCCGCCGATCATGGATCTCGCAACCGCCGAGCAGGTCAAGAACCTCATGGCGAAGGGGTTCGCCGGGACGATCTTCCTCACCACCGACGACGTCTACGCCGACTACGAGCAACTCAAGAGCCGCGGCGTCGAGTTCTCCGAGACGCCGGAGGAGCGGCCGTACGGGATCGACTCCGGCTTCCGCGATCCGTCAGGCAACAGCTTCCGGTTGACTCAGGTGAAGGAGTTCTCGACGGTCTGATCCGAAACGTGACGGCGCGGGCGTCGCCGGGCCTGAGGCTACGTCCCGCCCGTCGCATCGGGTGCACACGGATGTTCCCCCTGCGGCCGACGCTCAGAGCCTGATCTGCAGTTCGTGCGCTGGGCGCTCCCACAGCGAGGTGAAGTCTTCAGACCAGCTCATGCGCACACGTAGCGATGAAGTTTGTGGCCGTGGAGGCGACACCGTGACGGAGCCCCGCGTGGTCGTGCCGTCCTTCGATCCTGCGAGACCGATCGACCCGCCGAGACCGCCGCATTGCTGGTCGCAATCGTCCCGTGTCGCGACGCGCGGAGGGCGTGCTCGCGCCGACAGTGCCGGCCGGATCTCGTACGTGATGCGGATACCCCGACCGTCACGCTCCACGCCGGTGATCGTGAGCGAGTGACCAGCCGGTAACGCTGGGTCGAGTTCGACGACGTCGAACTCGAGCGGGACTGGCACGATTCGCGCTAACCGCGCATTCTCCGTGAGTTCGGCGAGCGTCTCCTCGACCGTATCTGGACCACTCAGCCCGCTGAACGCCTGCGCGACCGCGCGCGAGCTATAGCCCAATTCCCCCAGCTGCTTCTCGAACGTCGGCCGCAGCGCTTCGGCTGCCTTGCCCCGATCAGCGGCCTTCGCCGCGAGACGTAACGAATCCCATTCCCCGGGGGTCGGTTTCATCTGCGATCAAGCGTACCCGGGCGTCCCAGGACACGGCGTCGATGAACGCTTGGTCGTTCATGTACCTCCTCTCTAGGCAACGAGCAGCTCACCGCCGCTGAGCGGGGCGATCGGCGCCGAGGCCAGCAGCCTGCCGGCCTACTTCTGCACGGAGGAGTCGATGAGGTCGCCATCTGCGACGCGGCCTATGCGATGCCGTCCGCCGCGCGGCGGACGTGCCCAGCGGTCCCCGGACGCTAGTGGTAGCGGTCGAAGTCGGTCGGCCAGGGCATGGGGAACAGGTGTCGGTACGGCCGCGCGTCCGATATCACCTTGGCGAACGACGGCCGTTGCGCGAGCGCGCGGTAGTACCGCGTCAGCTGCGGGTGAGTGCTCTCATCCCACGGTTGGATCGCCAGGGCGTAGAACAGGCCCGGCGCGGCGGCGCAGTCGGCGATCGTGAACGTATCGCCGGCGAGGAGCTCGTGCTGAGCGAGCTGCGCCTCGAGCATGTTGTAGGCCAGGTCGAGCCGTCCGCGCGCGCGGGCGACGGCGTGCTCGTGGCAGTGTTCCTCGATCGTGTCGAGGACGATCGCCTGGACGGCGTCGGATATGTATTGGTCGCAGAGGCGGTCCCACTTGCGGGCCTCCAGTGACGGCACCAGCCGCGCGCCGGCGACGTGCTCGATGATGATCGACGTCTCACCGATGATCAGGTCGCCGTCGCGCAGCACCGGGATCGACGCAGGCGGCCACAGCTCGGCCAGTTCGGCGCGGTCGAAATCGCGCTGCTCCTCGAGGACCTCGTAGGCGACGCCCAACTCGTTGAGCGCGACCAGAACCTTCTGGCAGTAGAGGGCGAAGGGGTGCTCGTACAGGGTCAGCATCGGTCAGCCCTGATGTTGCGCATGGGGGTGCTCCTCGTGAGTAGGGGTTGCCCTGTGGTCGGAGCCGTTGGCGGGTTCTCGACATTCGCCTGAAAGCCGTTCGGCCCGGGCCCGCCGGTCACCCCGCTCGGGGAGGCTCGTGGTCCGGCAGGCGGTAGGCTGCAGCTCCCAAAACACCTCGGATGATGCTGCGAATCTTCAAGTCGGGACGACTGCCGAATGCCGCCCAAGGCATGGCCGGAGCGGTAGTGCTGGCTCTGGCCATGCCAGCCGAAGCCTTGGCGCACCGCCCCGCGGTCAGGGGCGAGAAGGTCGCGATGATCTATAACGCGAGCGCTCGTTACTACGGCGCTGCCAACGTGAACGAGCCGCGCTCGGCGCCGCTGCGCTGTTTCGTGGCCGACATCGCGACGGTAGGCGCGGGTTCCCGTTGGGGCGCGTGGTCGTTTAGCGCTTACGCGATCCAGCCCAAGCATCAGCACCAGTGCAGAACTGGGAACGGGATCTCGATCGAGCACAAGATCGGCAAGCGCTGGTACGTGCTCTGGGAAGGCGACCAGGGCTACCCCCCGGTGCACAACAAGAAGGAGGGATCGATCACGTTGCAGGGCGTCCCGCGAGCGGTCGCGAGAGATCTCGAGGCGGGCATCACAGACTTCTAGCTCCGGTCTTGGTCGGTCCAGGCTCTTCGGCGGCTAGACTCGCGACGGCAATGCAGAGCCGGGAAGTCGGTGCAAGTCCGACACGGTGGGACGACCCGTCCCTTCACCACCGAGGAGTAATACATGACCGATTCCGCCCCTGAGGTTCCGAGCGGGGACCTGACCGCGCGCCTCGATGCCGGGCCGGTGATCTGTGCCGAAGGTTTTCTGTTC
Source organism: uncultured Solirubrobacterales bacterium (assembly GCA_963799995.1). Lineage (GTDB taxonomy): Bacteria > Actinomycetota > Thermoleophilia > Solirubrobacterales > Solirubrobacteraceae > Palsa-465. The sequence goes on from CAWCZI010000012.1 coordinate 23,498, forward strand.
GAGCTGGAGCGCCGCGGATACCTGAGCGCCGGTGAGTTCGTCCCCGAGGTCGCCTTGGAGTACCCCGACGCCCTCCGTACCCTGCACGTCGACTTCCAGCGCGCCGGCTCCGACATCGTTGAGGCGTTCACCTACAACGGTCACCGCGAGAAGATGCGGGTCATCGGCAAGGAGGACCTGCTCGAGCCGCTGAACCGCGCCGCACTCAAGATCGCCCGGGAGGTCGCCGACCAGCGACCCGGCGACCTCATGGCCGGCAACATCTCGAACACCAATATCTGGGACCCCGACGACACCGCCCGCCAGGCCGAGGTGCGCGGGATGTTCGAGGAGATGGTGGGCTGGGCCGTCGAGGGGGGCGCCGACATGATCATCGGCGAGACGTTCTACTACGCCGGCGAGGCCCTGGCGGCGCTCGAGGTCGCGAAGGCCACCGGCCTGCCCGTCGTCGTCACCATCGCGCCGATGGCGATGGAGGAGATGGCCGACGGGGTCGGCATCGTCGAGACCTGCCAGCGGCTGGAGCAGGCCGGCGCGGCCGTGGTCGGCATGAATTGCTTCCGCGGGCCCGAGACGATGCTGCCCTGGCTGAAGCAGATCCGCGCGGCCGTGTCGTGCCACGTCGGCGCATTGCCAATCCCCTACCGGACCACCGCCGAGGAACCGACGTTCTTCAATCTCAGCGACGACCGGGCAAGGGTGCCATCGCCGCACGGCCGCACCTTCCCGACCGCGCTGGATCCGCTGTACGCCAACCGGTACGAGATCGGCGCCTTCGCCAAGGCGGTCCACGACCTTGGCATCAACTACATCGGCGTCTGCTGCGGTGCCTCGCCCATGCTGATCCGCGAGACAGCTGAGGCGGTCGGGAAGTCCACCGAGGCCAGCCGGTTTTCCGAGAACATGAGCAACCACTTCATGTACGGCGACAACGAGCGGCTACCCGAGCACATCGTCGCGCTTGGCGACGAGGCCTAACTGTCAACGCTCTTACTCGATCGTCGTCTGGCGGTTCCCGCTAGGGCCCGCCGGGCCATCGACGACGATGGTGTGGACGTTGACGAACTCGTGGATCCCGGGGCTGGAGAGCTCGCGCCCGTAGCCCGAGTTCTTGACGCCTCCGAAGGGCAATCTCGGGTCAGACGCCGTCATCCCGTTGACGGCGGTATGGCCGGCGTCGAGCCGCACGGCGATCTCCTCGCCGCGGGCCAGGTCCGAGGTCCAGACGTTGCTCCCCAATCCAAAGCGGGTGCCGTTCGCCAGCCGGACGGCGTCGTCGGCGTCGGCGGCGCGGATCAGCGGCACGGCGGGGCCGAACACCTCCTCCGTGAGCACCGGCATCCCGGCGGACACTTGGTCGAGAACCGTCGGCTCGTAGTAGAAGCCCGGCCGGTCCGGTGCCCGTCCACCGGTGAGCACCCGGGCGCCCTGTTCGACCGACTCGCGAACCTGCCGCGCGAGCGCCTCACGGAGATCGCTGCGCGCCAGCGGTCCGACAGTGACTCCCTCCTCCGTTGGATCACCGATCCGCAGCTGCGCGACGTGCCCGAGCAACCGCTCGGTGAACTCACCGGCGACCTGATCCTCGACGATGATCCGCTTGGCGGCGATGCACGACTGTCCGGCGTTCTGGAATCGGCTGCGGGCGGCCCACGCCGCCGCGGCGTCCAGGTCCGCGTCGGCGAGCACGATGAACGGGTCGCTGCCCCCGAGCTCCAGCACCGTCTTCTTCAGGGCCCGTCCCGCGATCGCAGCGACCGCCCGCCCCGCGCCGGTCGAGCCGGTGATGGTAACCGCCGCGACGCGGTCGTCGGCGATCACGCGCTCGCTCAGCTCCGGCGTGCCGTCGAAACCGGCGACGAGAACTGAGAACACCCCGGGCGGGAAGCCCGCCACCTCGGCCACCTCGGCCAGCAGCAGCGCACATCCCGTGGTCGACGGCGCGTGCTTGAGGACCACCGTGTTGCCCGCCGTCACTGCGGGCGCGAGCGCCCGGAGGACCTGCCAGTACGGAAAGTTCCACGGCATGATCGCGAACAGGACGCCGAGCGGGACGTAGACGACTTGGGTGCGGAGCGCCTCGGTCTCGACCGGCTCCGGCTCGAGCATCTTCGGCCCATGGTCGGCGAACCAATCGCAGGTCCAGGCGCACTTGTCGACCTCGGCACGACTATCCATGAGCGGCTTGCCCATCTCACGCGTAGCCATCAATGCCAGCTCCTCGCGGCGGTCGCGCAGTGAGCTGCCCAGCTGGCGGACGCTCTGCGCCCGCTCACCCGGTGTATTCAGTCGCCACGTCGCGGCAGCGTCGTGCGCTCGCGCGAGGATCCCGTCGACCTCATCTGGCGGGGTCTCCTCATAGGTGACCAGCGGTTCGCCCGTCGCGGGGTTGATCGTTTGCACGCTCATGCACGCTCTCCCTGGTCGTACACCTCTGACGCCATGCTCCGGTCAGCCAATCGGGTTCTCGAGCACCAGCGCGACGCCCTGGCCCGAGCCGACGCACACGCCGAGGACGCCGTAGCGCGCTTGGCGCTCTCGCAGCTCGGTGGCGAGCGTGAGCACATAGCGGGTACCGGATGAGCCGAACGGGTGACCGATCGCAACGGCGCCCCCGTTGGGGTTGAGCTTCTCGTCCGGGACCTGGAACCCATCAAGCTGATTGGGCAGCTCACGTAGGATCCCGAGTGCGACTGCGGCGTACGCCTCGTGCACCTCCCACACGTCGATCTGTTCCGGCGACAGCCCGGCGCGCTGCAGCGCCTTCGGGATCGCCCACGCCGGCGCGATCCCCATCACCCGCGGATCTAGCGCATACGTGGCCGACGCGACCACGCGGGCGAGCGGCTCGACCCCGAGCTCCCGCGCGGCCTCGCCGCTCGCGAGGACGATCGAGCTCGCGCCATCGTTCAGTGGCGACGAGTTGCCGGCCGTCATCTGGGTCGTGTTCGGCTGCGCCGGGAGCGCCGCGAGCCCTTCGAGGGTGCTGTCTGTGCGGATGCTCTCGTCGTGCTCGAAAGTGCGCGCAGGCTGCCTGCGGGTGCCGGGGATCTCGACCGGATGGATCTCCTTAGCGAGCCGGCCCGAGTCGCGCGCGGCCGCTGCATGGACGTGCGAGCGCAGCGCGAACGCGTCGATCTCCTCGCGCGTCAGCTCGTAGCGGTCGGCGACGTTCTGGGCCGTCCGCATCATGTCGATATACGCATCGCGGGCCAGCAGGTTCGGATTCGGCGGCCCGCCGGCGCCGCTCCACATCGTGTCGAGCAGCAGCACGGGCCCGCGGGGCATGAATGGCGCCTCGCCTTTCATGTACGCCCAGCCCGACCGGGACATGGACTCGACGCCGCCCGCCAGCCCGACCCCGAGTTCGCCGGCGCGAATGGCGTGTCCGATCTGGATCGTGCATGTCAGTGACGACGCGCAGAAGCGGTTGACCGTCGCCGCGGGAACAGAGTCAGGGAATCCGGCGGCCAGCGCCGCCCAGCGCGCGATGTCGCCCATCCCCTCGTGGGCGACGTTGACGCAGCCCGCAGCGATGTCCTCGATCCGGTCGAGGTCGACCCCAACCCGCTCGCAGGCCCAGACCATCGCCTGGCCGAGCAGATCATCGGTCCGGATGTGCGACAGCGAGCCGCCATAGCGCCCGACCGGGGTCCGAACGCCGCCGAGAACGTAGGCATCAGTCATTGGGAGGATCTCCTCGATCGAATCGCGACGTCGTCGATGAATCTTCGCAGCACGACGGGACCCGGCGGAACGATGGTCCTGGTCAGGGAATCGCGACGCCGAAGCGCCCGACGATGATTGACCGAACTGGTCCGGGCTCCGAGAATCCCACTGGTGCTGGATACCCTGGGCCGGGACCGATGTTCGGCACGTAGGCGACGGTTCCATGCAGGACGCCGGCGCAGTTTGCCTTGATGTGGTCTTGGAGGAGGACCCGTTGGCCGGCTCGGATGAAAGCGCCGGCGGTGTTGTCGCCTGTTTGGTTGCTGCAGCTCGGGGTGCCCGTGGGGTCGAGCGTGTATTCGTAGTAGCTGTTGTGATTGGTCACGGCGACGTGGGCGGTGAAGGTGAGGTCGACCACGAGCTTGGATGGGAGCTTCCGCGCGGTGACCGGCGCGGCCAGGAGCGCCGCGGTGAGGTGTCCGACGCGTGGCGGCCGGTACCCGACTACTGGACAGCTGCCCTGAGGGGTCCCGGCCGGGCTCCCCGCCGGCGGCGGCGGAGGGACACGGCAGACATGACCGTCGCGGTATCGGACCGCGGTGACCAGGCCTGCTTCCAGGGTCGGGCCGAAGGCGTAGCCGCCAGGGGCCTCGCGTCCGCAGCCTGATCCGCGCCACATCGTGCGGCACAGGCGCTTGGTCGCAGGACCGACGATCATGTAGGCGCCGTCGGGCCCAGTGGTGGGCTCTGTGAGGAACTGCCCACCAACGTCGAGGTAGGTCATGCTGACCGCATCAGGGCCGAGCAGCCCATACTGGAGGACACGAAGTTGCGCCTTGCGGCACGGATCGCCGTGAGCGCCGACGATCCCGCATCCCGGGATGTGCAGTTCCGTCACTCCGGCGCCGCCGCTCGCGAGCTGGCTGGCTTGCATGATGTTTGCAAACGCGTGGCCGTTCCCGTCGGTTTGGGCGCAATAGTCGGCGGTGAATGCATTCGGGGAGATGGGGTGAAAGCGGTGATCGTTGGCCCACGCTCCATCCTGGCCGATCACGCCGATCGCTCCGCTTCGAACCCGACCGACCTGAAGGCACGTCTGTCCGCGCGTTGTCTGAAACTCGCGCATCCCCCACGGCAGGCCGCCTTGCGGGTCATGGGTCTGCACCACAAGCTTTACGGTGCTGAGGATGGCGGCGCCCGGGCCGGTGCTCTGCGCGGCTGTCTGTGGCCCGATCGCAGACCCAAGGGCGGGCGTGGTGCTCCCGGATGCCGGCGTGCTCGTTGTCGCGGACGCGGGCGACGGCGTTGGACTGCTCGTTCGGCCGTGGCCCAGCAGGGCGATCGCCGCGACCACGATTCCAACGACCACTGTCGCCGAGATTGCGGCCATGAACCCCCCGATGGTCGGCAGCCATACGGGGACCGATCTGTGGGGGCGGGAGCCCCGGTGGAGTTGGTGTTTCTGCCCGTCTGCGTCGAGCCGGCGCCATACCTCCTCGATCGACGGGGCCGGCAGCTCGTGCGGGATCGGATTGGCGCTGCGAATCTGATCCATCGCTTGATCACTCATGGCAGAACCTCGACTTTCACTGATCTGCGTTCTTGATCTGACTGACCGCGATCGGCGGCGAGCGCCCGGGCGAAGCGCCGTCGGGCGCGATACATCCGCGCCGCGAACGTGTTCGGATTGACCCCCAGAACCCGCGCGGCCTGGGCGGGCTCAAGACCCTCCCATCCCACCAGCAACAGGGCCTCCCGATCCCGCCCGCTCAACGCTCCCAACGCGCGCAGGACAGCCTCGTCTGACTCCGACCTCACCGAACCGGTGGAAGACCCCTGCCGCTGCTCGAAAGTCATCCGCTCCCGCAATGCCTCCTCGCGAGCCCAACCGCGCCGCCGATTCGCGAGCGTCCGACGCGCGACGCCCAGCAACCACGGGAGCGGATCATCGGGAATAACCCGCAGCCTGCGCCACGCGGTCACGAACACGTCGGCAACGACGTCGTCAGCCGTCTGAGCGTCCGAGCGTCGACGAACATAACTACGAACCGCGCCGGCGTGCTCCCGGTACAGCATCTCGAAATGCGCGCGAGACTCCACTATCACCTAAGTGTCCAGCCAGCCGCCCGGGATGACAGCCCACAGCGCAGATTCGTCTGAGCCGGGGACGCGGGCTCGGGTGAAGCTGGTGCTCCCGCCTCATTACCATGGGCCTGTGAGCGGCCATAGAGTGCCCGGTGGGGTTGTGCACAGACTGCCCGTGGACCTGCGTCAGGCGCTGATCGCCAACGCCACGGCACTCGCTGCCTGGAAGGACATCACGCCCCTGGCCCGCAACGAGTTCATCTGCTGGGTCGAGGATGCCAAGCAGAACACGACCCGCGAGCGCCGCATTCGGCGGACCCAGGAGGAACTGGAGGAAGGCCAGCGCCGGCCCTGCTGCTGGCCGGGGTGCATGCACCGCGAGCACACCGGCAGGTAGCCGCAAGAGGCAGGCCGCGGAAGGCGCGCCGCTTCACGGCGCGGACGTTGGACGCCGCTAACGGTTAAAAGGTCGCGGCTGGCATGAGCCCACGGCGTCGAGCCTCATCGACCGACACAATCTCGCGACCGAACGGACGCAGGCTGACCGTTATCAGCTTGAAGTTCGCGAGCCCCAGCGGTATCCCGATGATCGTCAAGCACAAAAGGATGCCGGTGACGATGTGCAGGAGCGCGAGGTACCAACCTCCGAGGAGGAACCAGATGATGTTGCCGATGGTCGACCCCACGCCCTTGCCGGCCTTCGGCACGACCGTCCGACCAAACGGCCAGACGCCGAAGAACGCAATTCTCAGAGCGGCCACTCCGAACGGGATCGTCACGATGAAGATGAAGCAGAGCAGCGCCGCAAGCACGTACCCAAGAAACAGCCAGAAACCAGCGAGAACGAACCAGATGACGTTCAGGACAAGTCGCACGTGCTCAGCCTATCTCTGAGTCGGGACATCCCCGCTCCGCTCCTCCTGGCCGCCTCAGCGAAGACCGCTGCAGCGTCGGACGCGGGTGAGGTAGCCCAACCGGGCTTGGTGACGCCCGCGTAGCTCCGGCTCGTTCACCCACAGCTCGGCCACACGGTTCAGCAGCTCCTCCTGCTGCACCGTCTCCAGTGTTGCGATGCTGCTGCGCGAGAGCGCGAGGTCCCTGAGGAGATCACGGTCGACGGTCTGCTCGTGGGGGAAGTCGCGCTCCTGGACCGAGTCGAAGTACTGCAGGAGCTCCTCGTCGCTGGGCCAGTGACCCGGGCGTCCCAGACGCGATCCGCCAAGGATCTCGCGGAGGTGAGCGACCCATTGGACGGAGGTATCGAAGCCGTTTCCCAGCAGGCCAACGACGCCGGGCGCCCGCAGGATCCGGCTGATCTCCGGAAATGCCCGCGCGCGATCAAACCAGTGGAAAGCGGCACCCGCGACTACCGCGTCTGCACAAGCGTCGGGCAGTCCAGTCTCCTCGGCGGTGCCATTCAGTACTCGGGCCTCACGCACCCGGTCCTGCAGGATCGCGCGCATCTCGGACAGCGGCTCTACCGCGGTCACCCGATGGCCGGCGGCGACCAGGGCGTGGCTCAGCTTTCCCGTGCCCGCGCCGAGATCTACGACGTCGAGCGGCTTGTCCCCGAGAAGCCAGCCAATCGCCTCGGCGGCATATCCCGGACGCCCGCGGTCGTACTCCGCAGCGACCAGGCTGAACGCTCTGGCGCGCTCCACCCGATCAGCATGACACACGCTTGACCTGCCGCCGATGCGGCCGCGCCGAACAGCCCGGGCTGCAGGACGTAGGTCGCGTGGTGCACGCTGGCACAAACCGCATCCTGGCCGCCCGGGGGTGGGCAGCTCACTTACTGGGGCGCCCCCCGACCAGCCGACGTCCGATCGTCTGCCCGCTCCGCATCTTTGGAACGATCAGGTAAGCGGCGGCCAGAACAAACCAGATCAGCGCGCTTACCCCGGTGAGCTTGACGCTTGCCGAACCGTTGCCAGTGTGCGTCTTGTGAAACAGCAGCCCCAGCACGATGAGGAGCACTATCACGACGATGATGTTGATCACCACCGCGGCGATCCGGCGTCCCAGACCCAGTCGTGCGTCGTTCACGCCTCTCCTCTGTCACTCGCGTTTCTTCGCCGACCGGTGCGCGAGCGGCCCGATCCAGCGTCTACACGATCGACCAAGCGACCGAGGCGCGCCCGCCGATCGCTGAGCGCCGTTGGACCGGTCAAGCTACCAACCTCGCTGACAGCCCTCGACGCGGAGCCCAGGTCGGGGCAGTGGAGGGCAAAGCGGAGTATCTCAACTGAATCACTTGACAATACGGGAGCCGATGGCTACCTTGTTCGGTCGTGAGCCCGACCGCGACCAGACGCCCGGCTTCCAGTGGGCAGACCGTGTCCGACAGGATGTGGGCGCGGTTCTGGCGATGTTGGTCTGCGGCGTGGTCTGACTGACCTGAAGCTGGCACGAGGGAACGCCGAGAAGAGGTGTCGACCCGTACCGCTCGGTCACAGCTCTCGTCTCGCCCGGGCGGCCCCGGCGCCCACGTGCCGCCCACCGGTCTTGTCGGCGCCAGATACAGCACTCCCCGCGCCATGCGTGAAAGGAACGCCATGCCCAGAATCATCGTCGAGGCAGTCCACGCCGACGGCGAGCCGCGCCGCTGGACCCTCAGCGAACGTATCGTCACCGACCATCTCGCCACCGACCATTACGCCGATCACTTGATCGAACGTCTCAGTTGGGCCACCGCGGACGCAGAAGCGATCGAGGCTGGGGCGTCTGAAGTGGACGTCGAGACAGACGGACAGGATGGACCTCGGCTGAACCAGTTCCCGCGAGGGTCGCGGGACGACTGGCGCTCGCGCCCGGGTTCGGTCAGCGCCGGCAGGTCGGTGCGGAGGTGAGCCTTGCGATGAACGTCTGAATCTGGCCCGGCCTCCTCTCCCAAGCTCGTTGCTAAACCTCCGCGCCGGGGTTAGCGCCCGGGCTCGAGCTAGGCCGGGACGGCGACCTCAGGCGCGGGCTCGCCTGCCAGGTCGCGCGCCAGGCCCGTCAGCGGGGCGGCGAGCTCGTCGTTCTCGTTGGGGGACCATCCCTCGCACAGGCCGGCAGGGTGGCGCGGCACTCCTCGATCAGGCTAGCCTGGGGCGAGTTGCTCCCGGCGATCGCATTCGGATCCGCGTGGACTGCGCGCCGCGTCGGTCTCGGCGCGTCGCTCTGCTGCCTGCTCGTCACCGGCTGCGGGTCCGCCTCGACACCGGCCAAGCCCACCGCCGAACGAGTGTGCGATGGGGCTCGCAAGGCTGCCGCCACCTCGCTCGGCGTGCCGTTCACAGGGCGGATCCTGGTCCGCGATCCATCCAACCTGCGGTGCGACCTCGGTGGCCGGCGGGTGCGGGTTCAGCTCGTCTCGCAGGCGTCAACCAGGGCCTACACGGAATTCGACACGGAGACCTCGCACCAGGACCAGGTCTTCGGTCCCGGGGTGCACGAGCCCGGGCAGATTCCTATTCAAGTGTCGATCCCCGGTGCGGTGGTCGCCGTCTGGATCCGCGCGCAGAGAGAGCTCGTGGCCACCGACGCGACGCCGAGCACCTCGGGCGCGTACGTCACCGTGACGGTCACGGGCAGATCGGCTCGTCTAGCGGTGGCCCTGGCCCTCGCGCGAGCGGTCGCACGCGCCACGTTCGCCGCTCACCCGGACGCCGCGTCATGAGACGGCTGGCCGTCGTGCTCGCGCTCGTCGCATCCGCATCCGTGGCGGGGTGCGGCGGATCGGGCGTTGTCCAGCCGGTCGAGGTCGCCCAGAACTACGTGAGCGCCATCGCCGACGGCTACTACCCCGGCGCGTGCTCACTGCTCGACGCTTCCGTCCGGGCCGCGATGGTCGCCTCGACCGGATCGCATCTCGCATGCGCAGCGCTGCTGGCCCACTGCCTGCCGACCCGGGCAAACGTGTCCACGGACCAGTCACAGCTGCTGTACGTCAATACGACCTCGGTGGCCCACGGCCAGCGGGCGCGGGTCACGCTGAGCGGCCTTCCCGTGGCTCGGGCCATACGGCGCGTGACGCTGGCCGACGAGCGCAACGGCTGGCTGCTCACCTCGCCCGGTGTCGCTGTCACCCGCTGCGCGCGCAGGCTGCGCCGGCACGCGCGTCACCGGGCACACCGATCTCATCGATGACGGCGGCCAGGCCACGGCGCCTCGGGCGCCGCGGCCGTCCAGTCTTTACGTAGCTGCCGAAGCGGGAGCCTGGTGGGGCTGCTGGATCCACTTCGAGGTGCAGGGGATCTTGCTGAGGTCGCAGCGGCTGGAGTACTTCTGGGCGATCTCGGTGACCTCGTTGAGCAGGTCATCCTGGAGGCGGATCGGGTTCAGGCCGAGCTCGAGCAGGTGGTCGTTGGCGACGAACAGGTCATTCTCGGCGGCTTCCTTGCGCGGGTTGTCGACATAGTCGATCTCGGCGCCCGTGATGCTCGACACGAGCTTGGCTAGGTCGACCACGCGATGGGTCTCGGTCATCTGGTTGAACACGCGAACACGATCGCCGTGCTCGGGCGCGTTCTCGATCGCCAGCTGGATGCACCGGACGGTGTCCTGGATATGGATGAACGCGCGCGTCTGGCCACCGGTCCCGTGCACGGTCAGCGGATAGCCGACGGCTGACTGCATGAGGAAGCGGTTGAGCACCGTGCCGTAATCGCCGTCGTAGTCAAAGCGGTTGATCAGGCGCTCGTCCAGCCGGGTCTCAGCGGTCTGCGTGCCCCACACGATGCCCTGATGCAGGTCGGTTACCCGCGTGCCGTCGTTCTTGTTGTAGAACGCGAACAGGAGCTGGTCCTGGGTCTTGGTCATGTGGTAGACGCTGCCCGGGTTGACCGGGTACAGGATCTCCTGCTCCACCTCAGTGCCCTCGTCGGTGTCGATCCGAACCCGCAGGTAGCCCTCGGGGATCTTCACGCCGGCGGTGCCGTAGCCGTAGACGCCCATCGTGCCCAGATGCACGACATGCGCGTCGGACCCGGCCTCGACGAGCGCGGCGAGCAGGTTGTGGGTCGCGTTGACGTTGTTGTTGACCGTGTAGCGCTTGTGCCACGAGCTCTTCATCGAGTACGGAGCAGCGCGCTGCTCGGCGAAGTGCACGACCGCGTCGGGCTGCCACTCGGTGAGTAGGTCAAGCATCACGCGGTAGTTCTCGGCGACGTTGAAGCGGTAAAACGGGATCTCGCGTCCCGTGAGCTCGTGCCACGCCTCCAAGCGGGTGCCGATCGGAGTTATCGGGGTGAGCGAGTCGGCCTCGAGCTCGATATCCGCGTTGCGGCGAGCCAGGTTGTCGACGATCGCGACCTCGTGGCCGCATGCCGAGAGGTGCAGAGATGTCGGCCACCCACAGAAGCCGTCTCCACCGAGAATCAAGATGCGCAAGGCGTGTCTCCGTTGGTCCATAGTCGATGGCTCGTACGCGCCTCCAGAATTCGGTCCCGGAAGGAGGGGCTCGAGCACGCTTTTCGTAGCTTGTCGCGATGGGGGTATGCGACAGTCCTAGACTAGCGTTCCAGCGAGACTCGACTCTGTCAAGTTCCAATTCCCGCGCCAGCTCGCGGCCGAGGCCCGGCGCCGGCGTTGCCCAGGCACGCCGGTATCGTCGGCGGTATGAGCTCCGGTCCGGTCCGCGCCGCCGTCACCGAGTTGGCTCTCGACACCGTGCGGGCGCGCGCGCCGGAGGGGGTCGAAGTCGCCCGAATCGAGGACGTCGACCTCGACGAGGTGGACTTCCTGGTGCCGTCCGCTGTCGACGAGCAGGAGGTCTTGGAGGTCCTGCCGGCGCTCGACCGCCTCGCCGTGGTTCAGGTGCTGTCGGCCGGCACCGACTGGATCGAGGATGCGGTCCCCGCCCAGGCGAGGCTGTGCAGCGCTCGCGGCGCGCGCGACGCGCCGGTCGCGGAGTGGGTGCTCGGTGCGCTGCTCGGCGCCTCCTCGGGCCTGCTCGCATGTGCGCGCGAGCGGACGTGGCGAGAGCGCCATCTCAGCGACCTCGCAAGCTGGACGGTGATCGTCCTCGGGATGGGGTCGATCGGCCGGCTGGTCGCGTCTCGTCTGGGGCCGCTGGGCACCGAGGTGGTCGGGGTCGGGTCGCACGCCCACGACGACCTTCACGGCGTGGACGAGCTGACGGCACTGCTGCCGCGCGCGGATGCGCTGGTTGTGCTCACCCCGCTGACGGAGGCGACGCGCGGACTGATCGGGAAGAGCGAGCTGGCGGCGATGCACGACGGCGCGGTCGTGGTCAATGCCGCGCGAGGCCCGGTGATCGATACCCACGCCCTGCTGCCCGAGGTCGGCAGCGGCCGGCTGCGCGCCGTCCTCGACGTGACCGATCCGGAGCCCCTGCCCGACGATCACCCCCTGTGGAGCGCCCCGGGCGTGCTGGCCATCAGCCCTCACGTGGCCGGCGACTCTCCCGCCGGCCATGCCCGTGCCGCCGAGCTGGCCGCCGAGCAGCTGGTCCGCTGGTGCGCCGGCGAGGCGCTTCACAATGTGGTCCGCGCCGGCTCGGGCTCGGCGTAACCTGCACTGTGAGATGGTGCGCACGGGCATCTCACCGCAGCTGTCTGTCCGCCACGGCCGCGCCGCGATCGAGTTCTACAAGGCGGCCTTCGGGGCCGTCGAGGACTATCGAGTCGGCGGCACCGCACAACACGAATCGGTGGTGGCGCAACTGTCGGTGGACGGAGCCACATTCTGGGTCTCCGATGAGTCCCCCGAGCACCTGCACTTCAGTCCCGAGACGCTCTCGGGCAGCACCGTGCGGGTGCTGCTGGTGGTCGAGGATCCGCGAGGGATGGCAGAGCGGGCCCTGGCTGCGGGCGCACGGGAGATATACCCGGTGCTCGAGGAGCACGGGTGGCTGCTCGGCCGTCTCGAGGACCCCTACGGCCATCAGTGGGAGATCGGCAAACCGCTCGGGCCCTGGCCGCCGCCCGGTGGGCGGCCCGCCGGCGCGCCGAGGTTATGATCGTCCGGTGCCCGACCGACTCCACTTCACGGATTCCGACGAGGCCAACGAGCTGATCGCCTCCGATCCGATGGCGCTGCTGGTCGGCTTTGCGCTCGACCAACAGGTCTCGGTGCAGAAGGCGTTCGGTGGGCCGCTGGCGCTGCGCGAGCGCCTCGGGGGGATCGACGCCGCGACACTGGCGTCGGCCGATCTGGAGCCGGTGTTCCGCGCCCGTCCGGCGATCCACCGCTTCCCGGGCGCGATGGCCAAGCGCGTGCACGATCTGGCCGTTCACGTCCGCGACGAGTACCGCGGGGACGCCGCCCGGGTCTGGACCGAGGCTTCCGACAGCGACGCGCTGCGGTCCAACCTGGCGGCGCTCCCGGGCTTCGGCGAGATGAAGATCAAGGCTCTGGGCGCGGTCCTGGCCAAGCGCTTCGGCGTTGCCGCCGCCGAGGACCTGGTCCCGTGGCACCCGACTCTGGGCGACGTGGACTCGGCGCAGGCGCTGGCCGATTACCAGGCGGCCAAACGAGTCCACAAGGCGGAGTGGTCGAAGGTCAGACCCGGCAGCGACGGCTGACCGGCACATTGTCAGAGGGCGCCGGCGGGGGATCGCGCTTGCAGTAGGTGATGCTCCGTGCGGCCTGGTCGACTACGGCGAGGAACGGGTAGGTGACGTGCCCGGCCTCGACCGCGCAGGTGAACGCGTGCGCCGGTCCTGCGGCGCCCCCGGCAAAACGGCACGCCGCCCGCTGGACCGGGCCGTCGATCTGACCCTGCGAGATCCGGCGGTTCATGTCGGCGCGGAGCACCCGGACCAGAGCGGGACCGGGACGAAGCCCGGGCGCAAACGTGACGACGTGCGGCGCCTGATCCTGCGCGACGAGGATCTCTGCTTCGCGGTTGGCCTGGACCGCCGCTGCCGGATTGCTGGAGGGCGGCGAGTCGGTGTTGTGGCCGTTGACGTAGACCACCAGGGCGACCAGGAGCGCCACGGCCACGGCCGCCGAGACCACGTAGCGCAGCCACAGCGGCAGCTGCGAGTGCGGAGGCGGGGGAGAGGCGTCGGTGGTCATGGCTGGGGACTGAATCCTCCATCGTAGGGACGCCCCCGCGTGCCGTTGCGGCCCCGATGGGACGCGCGGCGCCCTCGTGCGACGATGTCTGCGTGCTGCACGAGGATCGATCGCGGGCCGAGTCGTTCGGCTCGGTGGCGGAGCTCTACGACCGCGCCCGCCCGTCCTACCCGCCGGCACTGCTGGACCATCTGCTGGCCGGCGGGGTGGTCGATGTGCTCGACGTCGGCTGCGGAACCGGCATCGCGGCTGCGCTGCTCGCCGCCCGCGGGGCGACGGTGCTCGGGGTGGAGATCGACGAGCGGATGGCGGCGCTGGCGCGGACCAAGGAGGTGGCCGTCGAGGTGGCGCCGTTCGAGCTATGGGACGATGCGGGCCGCCAGTTCGACCTGGTCGTGTCCGGCCAGGCCTGGCACTGGGTGCAGCCGCGGGCCGGCGCGGTCAAGGCCGGGCGGGTGCTGCGGCCCGGAGGCCGGATCGGTGTCTTCTGGAACTTCGGCGATCCACCGCCGGAGGTGCGCCGGCGACTCGCACCGGTCTACGACCGGCTCGAGCCCGACCTCGAGAACTACTCCGTGGTGCTGGGCAACCGCTCCGGCCGCGACCGCGAGACGGTGAACGGGCTTGTCGAGTCGGGACTGTTCGGCGAGGTCACGATTCAGCGGTTCCCATGGAGCCGGTTCTACGACACGGCGGCGTGGATCGATTTCCTGCAGACCCACAGCGACCACCACACGCTGCCCGCACCGCGTCGCGAACGGCTGCTCGGCGCCGTCGCCGAGGCGGTGGATGAGCTCGGGGGCTCATTCGAGGTGGCATACGAGTCCGTGCTCGTGGCCGCTCCCCGGCTCTGAGGCGCCGCGGGATCCCTACCCGGCAGCCGGGGTCAGTCCGGCCCACCCACGGTCGCGCCGGGTCTGCCGAGGGGTCGCGAGCGCAGGCTCACCGTCCACGCGGCGGCGATCAGCGCCAGGCCGGCGGCCAGGGCGGCCCAGGCGGCGATGTCCGCAGACCCCGGGCCCGGAGCGCCCGACGAGGTCACGCGCGGGACCTGAACGGGATGCCCCGCGGCGGTGGCCAGACGTTGCACGGCCACGGTCGCCGCCGACGCAAGTTCGGCTCGCGACCCTGGCGCCGTCGTCGCGGCGAGCGCCGCCTGCGCTGACGCCGGCAGGCCACCGGCCGCGGCCAGGCCGAATCCGCCGGGCATCGCCACCAGCACCGGTCCCCGATAGACGAGCGACAGCTCCTGGTCCAGGAATCGCGCGTAGTCAGCGGGCCGGCGCCACAGCTCGGTGATCGAGCCGAGGTCGGAGGGGGTGGCGATAAGCGCCACGCGGATCGGATACCCGGCACGCTGCGCCGAGCTCAGCAGCACCGCGAGCCGGCGCTGCGCCGCCGCCGGGATCCCGCCGTCCGCCGGCAGGAACAGAGTCTGGGAGGCCAGCACGTCGCTGGCCGGGTCACCGTCGGCGCGCGCGGCGGGGGGCGCTGCGGCTAGGGCGGAGGCCGCGAAAGCCACCGCGAGGGCGAGTGCCGCCACAGCCCTGGAGCCGCGCCGCGATCCAGTCGCCGGCGCCCGCAGGCGCTGCCGTGAGCGGGCCAGGGTGTGCGTAGAGTCCGACAACTGAAGATGGTCTCGCCGAGCCAGTGCCCTCCCGTGGAAGGGCTCGCCCAGTCTAGGCGCCCCCGAACGCCGGCCGCGGGCGGTGGTCGCGCCTTGACCGCAGGCGGTCGTTGCGCCTTGACCGCGGGCCTTGCGGCGCTCGCGGCGTTGCTGCTGTGGCCGGGCGGGGCGGCGGCCCACGGCCCGGTCGACCCCGCCGCGTCGAGCTACCTGGCCAAGGTGGAGCGCACGCCGGCTGGGGTGCAGGCCAAGGCCATAGACGGTGACCTGCGGATGTGGATGCAGGTGACCCGCCCCGGCGTCGTCGTGGTGCTCGACTACCGGGGGGCGCCGTATCTGCGCTTCTCGCGGGCGGGGGTGGAGGTCAACGAGAGCTCGGCGATGTACTACCTCAACCAGGTGCCGGCCGAGACGCCGCCGCCCGGGATCGGTCCCCGCACCCCGCCGCGCTGGCACGTGGTTGGCGGCGACGAGCAGTACGGCTGGCACGACGGGCGCCTGCACGCCCTGGCCAGCACAGCGCTGGCGCCAGGGGCCAGCTACGTCGGGCGCTGGACCGTGCCGCTGCGCGTGAACGGAGTGCCCACCGTCATCTCGGGCTTGCTGCTGCACGCGGACGCGCCGTCGATCGTGTGGTTCTGGCCGATCCTGGTCGCCCTCGCCTGCGTGTTCGCGGGGTTGCGCCTGCGACGGCCCGAGCTCGACTTGCGCATGGGCCGCGGGCTCGCCCTCGGAGCGCTGACCGCGTTCCTGCTGGCCGGCGCCGGCCAGCAGCTGCACGGCCGGCCGAGCGTCTCCGTGGGGCAGTTGTTCGAGCTCGTGCTGATGGTCGCGTTCGGCGCCTGGGGCCTCGAGCGCCTCGCTCGCCGGCGCCACGGGTGGCTGACCCTGTTCCTGATCGCGGTGGCCGCGATCTGGGAGGGGGTCTCTCTGATCGCGGTGCTGCTCGACGGGTTCGTGCTCGTGGCGCTCCCGGCGTTCGTGGCTCGGGCGGCCGTCGTCGCCTGCCTGGCCGCAGGCGTCGCCCTGCTGCCGCTGGTGTTCCGGATCGCCGAGCGCCCAGAGCGCGCTGACGGCTCGGGTCGCGGCGCCGGCGCGCCGCTCGCGTTGGACGACGAGCCCGACTGGGAGGACGAGCGCACGTGGGAGCAACACCGGTAGTCGCGGGAACGGTCGCGCTACGGATCGCGATCGCGGCTGGGATCGCGCTGGCGCTCGTGCTGGGGGCCTGCGGATCGGGCCGCGGGGGGAGGGCTGCGTCCCCGCGCACCGGGTCGGCCGCCGGGCGCACGCAGCCGGTCGCCGGTGCCACCGGGCCGGCTGGCGGTGCGGGACTGGCGGCGCTGGTGCGCGAGCGACGTCCGATCGGACGCGGTCCCCGCTTCCAGCCGCCGGCCACCGGCCCCGTCCCGGGTCGCTGCCGGCGCGCGCTGGGCCCCCGCTTCGGGGTGCACGTGGAGCTGTTCGCCGACGGCCGCGTGGTGCTCCTTCCCGCTGGGATCGGAACGCGCGGCCCGCTGCGACATTCCGCGGGAAGGATCGCCGGCGCGCGCTGCTACGGCGCGCTCGTGACCCTCGATCCCACCGGCGTGATCCTGGTGCGACCGGGCCGCGTGCAGCGCCTGGCGGCGCTGTTCCGAGCCTGGGGCCGGGCGCTGTCGCGCCGACGCCTGCTGTCGTTTGCAGCCGCCCCCGGCCGCGGGGTGACGGTCTACGTGGGCGGTCTGCCGTGGCACGGAGGGCCGGGCGGCGTTCCGCTCACCCGCCATGCCGAGATCGTGCTCGAGGTCGGGCCACCGGTGCCGCCGCACTCGGCGTACACGTTCCCGCCCGGGGTGTGACCTCGCGCCCCGGCGGGCGCGTCAGCTCGAGGACTCGTCGCCGCCCAGGGGACGGTCGCCGCGGGACCCGCCACCGCCGTAACCGTCCGGGGTCTGCTCGTCGGCACCGGCGGCCAGCTCGACCCGGTTGCGCCCGCGCGCCTTGGCGGCGTACAGGGCCCGGTCGGCCTTGCGCAGCAGGTACTCCGGTTCGACGGCATCGTCCGGGAGCACCGAGATCCCGAAGCTGGCGGTGATGCTGCCGACGCCCGTTATCTCTGTCCGCTCGATCGCCCGCCGCAGTTTCTCGGCGACGCCCAAGGCGCCCGTTCGATCCGTATCCGGCAGCAATGCCAGGAACTCCTCGCCGCCGTAACGCGCGGCGAAGTCGCTGGCCCGGAGCGTGCCGGTCAGCGCCTGGCCGATGGCGGCGAGCGCCTTGTCGCCCTGCTCGTGGCCGTAGACGTCGTTGACGCGCTTGAAGTGATCGAGGTCGAGCAGGACCACCGCGAGCGGGCTGACCGTGCGGCCGGCGTGCGCCACCATCCGCTTGATCGTCTCGTCGGCGGCGCGGCGGTTGGGCAGCCCGGTGAGGGCGTCACTGGCGGCACGCAGCTCGGCGAGGGCGAGATTGCGCTGATTGGCCAGGATCGGTGCGGCCTGGACCACTGACTGGCGCACCCGGTCGCGTTCGGCGGCCGAGATCGCCGAGTGCCGGGTTACCAGCACCGAGCCGATCACCTGTCCTCCCACCAGTAGGGGCTCGCAGACGACGTCGGCGGGGATCTTGCCGCAGACCTCACAGTGCTGCAGCGGTTCCTCGGTGGGCCTGCGCACGTACGAGCGGCTGAGCCTGACGGCCATGCACGAGCGCGGCTTGAGGTGCTCGGTCCGGGCCTCCTTCAGGGGCGTCTGCTCGGCACCCTCGCTGAGCTCCGCGTCGAGGCGATCATCGCTGTTGTTGCGGTTGAACACGGCCGCCGCGGAGCCGGGCACGAGTTGCTCCACATGTCGGATCAGCAACTGCTGGGACTCCTGGTTGGAGACGGAGGCCTGCAGCAGCTCACGCAGCTCCTGCTGGCGCCGCAGGCGGTGTGCCTCAAGCCGGTTGATCCGGCGCATCAGCAACAGCCCGCTCAGCACCAGCACGATCGACAGTGCCGCCGTGACGGCCACGGCCAGCCAGGTGGCCACCGACAGGGCGCTGTCACGCAGTGCGGTCAACTGCGTCTGGTAGAGCCTGTTGAGCGCCCGGAAGTTGTCGACCATCGCCTTTTGGGCGACCGCCGCTCCGTTCTCGGGCGCCAACCCTCCGAGGCGAACATGCTCGATCTCGGCCGTGACGATGCCGCGCCACGCCGCGCTCTCGGCCGCCTGCTGGTCGAGCAAGGCCTGAAGCGGTTGGTCTCCCGCAGCCAGGGAGCGTGAGGCCGCCAGCTCGGCGGTGAAGGCCTGCCGGCCCTGGTACCACGGCTGCAGGAACCGCAGCTCACCGGTCTCGAAATAACCGCGGGCGCCCGTCTCCATGTCGAGCATCGCGGTCAGCATCCCCTGTGACGCCTCTTCCTCGGTGCCCGCGCGCAGCGCGGTGTTGCGCTCGACCGTCGTGGTGACGAACACGGCGCAGCCGATCAGCAGCACCGGCACCGCGATCGTCGCAGCCAGGCGCCGAATCGATATCCCGATCACCATCGAAGCATCGGCATTTGCGTGCCATGCTTGAGCGATGGGCTCCCAACCGTGGCGATGGCCGAGCTAGCGATCCAAGGGGATGAGCTGGTCGTGAGGCTCTCGCCGCTCGAGCGCGTCGCTGCCCTACACCGCGACATCCGCGTTCCCCTGACGGCCGTGCAAAGCGTGTGCGCCGAGCCGGACCCGTGGGCGGCGTTGCGGGGGATGCGCGCGCCCGGCACCGGACTGCCCGGGATGATCGCCTACGGGGTGAGGCGAATGACCGGCGCTCGCCCGGATTTCGCCGCGGTGTGGGGGAGGCGGCCGGCAATCCGAATCGAGCTCGTGCCAGGGTCGCAGTACGGCCGGCTGGTGGTCACGGTCGCCGATCCGGACGCGACGCTGGTCGCGGTCCGCCGCGGCCTCAGACCAGGAACCCGCGCCTGAATCACTCCGCCGCTTGTGCAGCGTAAGCGCCGGCTGATGCGCCGCATCCGGCCGAGGGGTAGGTTTGGGCTGGAGCAGAACGAGTGGGAGAGAGGCTGCCGATGGCGGTCAAGGCCGGAGATCTCGAGCTGGACCTGATCGAAGCGCTGAGCGAGCGGGTGCGCAGCCGGCTCCCGGACGAGCCCGCCGCGTCATACGTCGAGTTCGTTCGCCAGTACTACCACTGGGTGCCGGCCGCCGACCTCGCCGACCGCGACCCGGCCGACCTGTGTGGCGCCGTGGTCGCTCACTGGCGCAGCGCGCGCCAGCGCGAGCCCGGAGAGCCCAATGTCCGCGTCTACAACCCGGCGGTCGAGCGAGACGGCTGGGCATCCCCGTTCACCGTCGTCGAGGTCACCTCCGACGACATGCCGTTCATCGTCGACTCGCTGACGATGGAGCTCAGCCGTCAGGGGTACGGGATCGAGCTTCTGATCCACCCAGTGATCCGCGTCGTCCGCGGGGCGGACGGCGAGATCGACCGCGTCCTGGAGCCAGGCGGATCGGCTCCAGGGATGGTCACCGAATCCGTGATCCACGCCGAGATCGCGCGCCAGTCCGACTCCGACCGGCTGTCGGTGCTGCGCGCCGGCGTCGAGCTGGTTCTCGAGGAGGTGCGAGCCGCTGTCGACGACTGGCGCCCGATGCGAGAACACGCGCGGAAGCTGGCGGACGAGCTCCGGAGCTCGCCGCCGCCGCTGCACCCGCACGAGCTGGACGAGGCGCGAGCATTCCTGCGATGGCTGGCCGAGGACCACTTCACATTCCTCGGCTACCGCGAGTACGCGCTCGGCGGCGGCGACGACCAGGCCGAGCTGCGGGCCCTCCCCGGCTCCGGGCTCGGGATCCTGCGGGGATCCTCGGCCAATCCGAGCAAGCGTCTGGGGGAGCGGGCGCTGGAGCTGGCGCGCTCGCCCCATCCGCTGGTTCTGACCAAGGCCAATTCGCGCGCCACCGTGCACCGCCCCTCGTATCTGGACTACGTGGGCGTCAAGCGCTACGGCGCCGGCGGCGAGGTGATCGGCGAGTGTCGCTTCCTCGGGCTGTATACGACGGCGGCGTACAAGAGCGGCCCCAAGACGATTCCGCTGCTGCGCGAGAAGGTCGAGCGGGTGCTGGAGCGTGCCGCATTCCCGGCTGACAGCCACGACGCCAAGGCGCTGAACGACGTCCTCGAATCGCTGCCGCGCGACCTGCTGGTCCAGATCCCGACCGACGATCTGTTCGAGACCGCGATCGGGATCGTCGGGCTCGGTGAGCGCCCGCGGGTACGGCTGTTCGTGTTCCGCGATCAGCTCGGCCGCTTCGTCTCCTGCCTGCTGTGCATGCCCCGGGACCGCTTCAACACGCGCAATCGCGAGATCGCCGGCAGGATCCTGATGGAGGCCTTCGGAGGGGGTCAGCTGGACTGGCGCCTGCACCTGTCGGAGTCGGTCGTGGTGCGCGTTAACTACGTGATCCACCATCGCGAGGGTGTGCCCGCCGTGTACGACGTGGCGGCCATCGAAGCACGCATCACCGAGGCTACGCGAGCGTGGGCCGACGATCTGCGCGCCGCCCTGGTGGCCCGCCACGGCGAGCAGGAGGGGACGCTGCGGTTCCGCCGGTATGCGACGGCGTTCCCAACCGTCTACCAGGCGGACTGGACCGCTGCCGAGGCCGTCGGCGACATCGACCGGATCGCCGAGCTCGAGCTTCGCTCGGTCCCGATCGTGTCGGTGTACCAGCGAGACGAGCACGGCGCGGGGCGGGTCCGCTGCAAGCTGCTCAGCAGCGCGCCGATCGCCCTGTCGGACGTGCTGCCGACCTTCGAGCACCTCGGGGCCAAGGTCGACGACGAACGGCCCTACGAGATCACACCCTCCGACGGCGCCCCGGTGTGGATCTATGACTTCGGTCTCGACCTCCCGGCTGAGCAGCTGGAGTGGGCGGCCGACGCCTTCGCTGAGGTGTTCCTGGGCGTCTGGGGCGGAGAGCTCGAGGACGACAGGCTCAACGGGCTGGTGCTCGCGGCGGGACTCAGCGGACGAGAGATCACGGGCCTGCGCGCGATCGCCCGGTACCTGCGCCAGGCCGCGATCGCCTTCTCGGATCGCTATATGGAGCAGACCCTGATCCGCAACCCCACCGTGGCGGTGCAGCTGCTTCGAGTGTTCAGGGCCCGCTTCGATCCCGACCGGACCGATCCGGACGGCGCCGAGCGGATCGCGCGAGAGGCCGAGGAGGCGATCGACCAGGTTCAGAGCCTCGACGAGGATCGCATCCTGCGCAGCTTCCTGGCCGTCGTGAGCGCAATGACGCGAACCAACTACTTCCGGGTCGACGAGGCCGGCCGGCCACCCGAGCACCTCGCGTTCAAGCTGGACCCGACGAAGCTGACGCTGCTGCCCCGGCCGCGGCCCCGGTATGAGATCTTCGTCTACTCCCCGCGCGTCGAGGGCGTTCACCTGCGCGGCGGCAAGGTCGCGCGTGGCGGTCTGCGGTGGTCGGACCGGCGCGAGGATTTCAGGACCGAGGTGCTGGGGTTGATGAAGGCGCAGATGGTCAAGAACGCCCTGATCGTGCCGGTCGGCTCCAAGGGCGGATTCGTCGTCAAGCGACCCCCGTCGGGCGGTGGCCGGGAGGCTCAGATCCGGGAGGCGATCGCCTGCTACCGCACGTTCCTGCGCGGCCTGCTGGACCTGACCGACAACTACGAGGGCGGCCGCGTCGTCGAACCGGCGCGCGTCGTGCGCTACGACGACGACGACCCGTACCTGGTCGTGGCCGCCGACAAGGGCACCGCCAGCTTCTCCGACATCGCCAACGAGGTGTCGGACGCCTATGGCTTCTGGCTCGGCGACGCGTTCGCCTCCGGGGGCTCGCACGGCTATGACCACAAGCAGATGGGGATCACCGCGCGCGGAGCGTGGGAATCGGTCAAGCGCCACTTCCGCGAGCTCGGCACCGATGTCCAGCGACAGGACTTCACGGTGGTCGCGATCGGCGACATGTCAGGTGACGTGTTCGGAAACGCGATGCTGTGCTCCGAGCACACCCGGCTGCTGGCGGCGTTCAACCACATGCACGTGTTCCTGGACCCCGATCCCGACCCGGCCGCCGCCTACGCGGAGCGCCGGCGCCTGTTCGAGCTACCACGCTCTTCGTGGACCGACTACGAGCCATCGCGGATCTCGACCGGGGGAGGGGTGTACCCGCGGACGCTCAAGGCGATCCCGATCTCCCCTCAAGTGCGCTCGGCGCTCGGAATCGCGGCGGAGTCCCTGCCCCCGGCCGAGCTGATCCGCGAGCTCCTGCGGGCGCCCGTCGACCTGCTGTTCAACGGGGGCATCGGGACCTACGTGAAGGCTTCCGGCGAGTTGCAGTCCGACGTCGGGGACCGGGCCAACGACCCGGTCCGCGTCCAGGGCGCCGAGCTCCGATGCCAGGTGGTGGGCGAGGGCGGGAACCTCGGCTTCACCCAGCTCGGACGGATCGAGTACGCGCTGCGGGGAGGTCCCGACGGCGACGGCGGGCGCATCAACACCGACGCGATCGACAACGTGGCCGGGGTCAACTGCTCAGACCACGAGGTCAACATCAAGATCCTGCTCTCCGGCCTGGTCGCGGGGGGCGCGATGTCGATGGACGAGCGCAACCGTCTGCTGGTGCAGATGACCGATGCGGTGGCCGAGCAGGTCGTCTACGACAGCTACACCCAGACCCAGGCGCTGAGCATCAGCCAGGTTCAGTCGGTGTCGATGGCCGGTGTCCACGCTCGCCTGCTGCGCCACCTGGAGCAGGTTGCCGGTCTCGACCGCGAGCTCGAGCGGCTCCCCGACGAGGAGACGCTGTCCGAGCGCCGGGCGCAGCGACACGGACTGGTGGCGCCCGAGCTGGCCACGGTGATGGCGTACTGCAAGATCCACATCTACGAGGAGCTGCTCGACTCCGACCTGCCCGACGACCTGTACCTGGCCCACGACCTCGAGCGCTACTTCCCGGAGCCCCTCGGCCAGGGATCGGCTCGGGATCCAGCCCCGCCGGCGTCCGTCGCGCCCCGCTCAGCCGAATCCGACCGCTTCAGGCAGGCGATGCGCGCTCACCGCCTGCGGCGCGAGATCATCGCGACCTTGGTCGCCAACCAGCTGGTCGACCGGGCGGGAACGACGTTCGCCTTCCGCCTGGCCGAGGAGACGGGGGCGACGGTGTCGCAGCTGGCGCGGGCCTACGCCGTTGCCCGCGAGGTGTTCGAGATGCGCGCATTCTGGAGCGCCGTGGAAGCGCTGGACACTCAGATCGAGGCCGGGACAGCGCTGCGGATGCTGATCGATGGGCGCCGGCTGGTCGAGCGCTCGTGCCGGTGGCTGGTCCGCGCCGCGACCCGCACGATCGACATCGAGGCGACCACCGATCGTTACCTGCCGGGGGCGAGGGCACTGGCTGCGGCGCTGCCCGGCGTCCTGGACGGGATCGACCGTGCCGCCTTCGACGACCGTCTCGCCGAGCTCGAGGCGGCGGGCGTTCCCCGCGATCTCGCGCGCCGAGTGGCCAGCCTGTCGGCGCTGTTGTCGGCGTTTGACATCGTCGAGGACGCCGAGGCCGTCCGTCGTCCGCAGTCCGTGGTCATGACCACCTACTTCGCGGTCGGCTCGCGCCTCGGGCTCGACTGGCTCCGGGATCGGATCCTCGAGCTGCCGCGGGCCGACCGCTGGCAGGCGCTGGCGCGGGCGGCGCTCCGCGACGACCTCTACCGGCTGCACCGCTCCTTGACCCGCGAGGTGCTGCAGTCGTCCGCCGCCCGGTCGGGCACCGAGTATGCGATCTCGGCCTGGGAGCGCAGCAACGAGGCCGCCATGCGGCGCGCGCTCAGCGTGCTCGAGGACGTCCGCAACTCGCACACCTACGACACGACCACGCTCCCGGTGGCGCTTAGGGAGCTGCGCAACCTGATCCGCGGCGGCGACCGGCTGGTCTAGCCCTGAGGGCGATCAGCTGATCGGGACGGTGCGGCTGAACACTTCACCATTCAGGGCGGCGCCTGACCAGTCCAGCCGCAGGCTTCCCGCCGAGGGCAGCGACACATGGGTGTCGAAGAAGCCCTCGCTGTTGCTGGCGGTGACGTCGGTGATCGTGGACCACGTGCTCGAGCCGGCCGGCTGAAACTCGAGCGCCGCGGTCTGCGGCTGCTTGGGACGGATCTGGCCCCACACCTCGACCGACCCGCCGTGGGTGGGATGCGGGACCCAGAGTGGGAGCTCGAAGGCGGCGAAGGCCGGCTTCGGCTGGTCGTTTGGCCACGACAGCAGGCCCGACTGGAAGGTTCCCCAGTACTGGCGCTGGTTGGGGGCGTACTGTGTGTTCGGCCCCGCGTCGACCAGTAGGAACTGGGCAAAGCTCGGCACGCGCGGGTCCTTCCAAGCCATGTACTCGCCCTCGTTGATGAACTCCGCCTGCTGGGCCTGCGTGAACTGGATATATGGGCTCGGGTCCTTGCTCTGGACGCCCCACTCGGTGATGTAGACGGGCTTGCCGGCGCGCTGGTGATAGGCCTTGCTCGACCGGTCGAGCGCCTTCTCGATCCGCGACATGCTCGACAGCGCGGCCGAGTTGGGGTCGCTGCGGACGAAGTTCGGAGGGTTGGTGAAGTCGTAGGGATGATGCGCCCAGCCGGTCGCGTCGAACAGCGCCGGGTTGGCGCGGGCGAAGGCGCCGCGGCTGCCCGACGCGGGGCAGCCGATCTCAGTCGCGGTCTTACCCTTCAGCGGCCGGTAGCTCGTGCCCACGCAGTAAAAGGCGCGCATGAAGGTGAGCGGGTCCATGCTGGCCCCGTAGCCCTTGTGCCCGGCGCCGTAGGCCGCGGTCTCCCCGATCAGGATCGTATCGCGACGATGGCCGGAGCGGATCAGCCCGGTCCAGGCGGCATCGACCATCGCCCGGTACATCTCCGGCGAGGCCTCCACCTTCTTGCCGCCCTTGACCGTCTTCCACTGCGGAGTCATCCAACCGCCGATGTTGGGCTCGTTGTAGATCCCCCAGTAGGTGACCTTGGGCAACGCGGAGGAGCTGCCGTTGGGCTTGAAGCTGCCGTCGTAGCGCTTGCCCACCGCCTGCACGAACTGGCCGTAGTACGTGGGGTTGATGTCGTGCCCCCACCGGTATCCCTGGGGGAACTGGCGCGGGGTGGTAGCCCAGTTGGGCGCGGGCGCGGTTGGCTGGAAGTAGACCTTGATGCCGTCCTGCTTCGCGGTCTGGTCAAGGAAGTCCCAACGCGCCCACGACCCCGCCGGATAGGCGCCGGGGTTGGTGGCGTTGAACTTCGGGCGCTTGGAGGAGTTGGGGTCCGGGGCCACCAGGCTCCAGACCACCGACACCCGCACCCGGTCGACGCCCATCGCCGCCAGTGTCTTCAGATCGTTGGCGACGTGCTGAGTGTCGGAGTAGATCAGCTGCTGGTCGTCCTGCAGGATCATCTCCTGCCGGCCGTTGGCCAGCGCCCCGCCGGGGGCGGCAAGCGCGAGCGCGAGCGCACAGATGGCGACGAGCACCCCGAGCAGCCTATTACCAGCCCGCATTGGCCCAGATGGTAGAGCGCCGCCCCTCGGCGTGCGCCGGTGAGGCGCTCAGCCCCCATCCGGGCGCTCGCGCCGCGAGCGGACGCGGGTGCGAAGCGCTTCGGCGGCGTAGGCCAGGATGTCGATCACCCCGCCCAGCAAGAACGCGAGCGGACCCGTCAGAAGGCGCGCTGCGATCCGCCTGGGCACGCCTCCAAGCTATCGTCTGCGCTCAATGGCCTCTCTGAAGACGAGTGTTACCGAGCTGCCCGAGTCTCGCGTCCGCGTCGAGGCCGAGGTGTCGGCCGAGGAGGTTGAGCGGCGCCTGCAGCAGGCCGCCCGCAAGCTCGGCGGCCAGATGCGAATTCCGGGCTTCCGCAAGGGCAAGGTGCCGCCGCCGGTGGTTATCCGCCGCCTCGGCCGGGAGGCGGTGCTCGACGAGGCGCTGCGTACCTCGCTCGGCTCCTGGTACGTGGACGCGATCGACGAGGCCGGGATCACCCCGGTGGGCGAGCCCGACCTCGACGTCGGCGACCTGCCGGGGCAGGGTCAGCCGTTGGCGTTCTCGATCGAGATCGGGGTCCGCCCGCGCGCCGAGCTGGGGACCTACAAGGGGCTCGAGATCGGTCGGCGTGAGCCGCACGCCGACGACGCGGCGATCGACGCGGAGCTCGAGCGCCTGCGCGACAGCGTGGCCACGCTCGAGACCGTGGAGCGTCCCGCCGGGACCGGCGACCACGTGGTGATCAACTACGTCGGACGGATCGACGGCGAGCCGTTCGACGGCGGCGAAGGCCGCGACCAGCTGATCGAGCTGGGCGCGGGCCGGCTGATCCCGGGCTTCGAGGATCAGCTAGCCGGCGCGGCCGCCGGCGACGAGCGAGAGGTCCAGGTCACGTTCCCCGACGAGTATCCGGGCGGGATGGGTGGCAAGGCGGCGACGTTCGCGGTCACCGTCAGCGAGGTCAAGGCCAAGCGACTGCCCGAGCTCGACGACGACTTCGCCGCCGAGGCGGGTGGCTTTGACTCCCTCGCCGAGCTGCGCGAGGACATCACCGGCCGTCTGCGGGAGGCCGACGCCTCCGCGGTCGAGCGCGAGTTCGAGGAGGCGGTGCTGCAGGCGGCCAGCGACGAGGCCAAGGTCGAGCTTCCCGACCCGCTGGTCCACGCGCGGGCCCACGAGATCGTGGAGCAGACCCTCTCCGCGCTGGCGCGGCAGGGGATCTCCAAGGAGGTCTACCTGCAGATCTCCGGCAAAGATGAGGAGTCGATCGCGCACGAAGCCGAGCCCGACGCCGCCACCGCACTGCGGCGCGAGGCAGTGATCGCTGCGATCGTCGAGGCCGAGCAGATCGAGCCGAGCGACGAGGAGCTGGTGCAAGCGTTGCGGCCAGCCGCCGATCGCGATGGAGCAGATCCCGCGGAGCTGGTCGAGCAACTGCGCAAGGCGGGGCGCCTGGAGAGCCTGCGCGAGGACGTGGCCGCGCGCCAGGCGGTCGAGCTGCTGGTGCGCGAAGCGGTGCCGATCACCGTCGAGCAGGCCAAGGCCCGCGAGAAGCTCTGGACTCCCGGCAAGGAGGAGCCCGGTGGGGCGGGCGTCGGCTCAGGTTCGGCTGTGCGCTCAGGCACAGGTCAGATCTGGACGCCGGGCAGCGACTGAGGCTGAGCCTGGCCGGCGGCGGCAGGGCTGCCGCAGGTGCGGTGCAGCAGGACGAGCATGCCGGCGAAGATGATGAGATCGCCCACGCTCATCACGTTGGGAAGCGGCCCGGGCACCGGGATCACGTCTCCGAGCCACAGCAGCAGCGGATGAGCGAGGTGCGCCGAGTTGTTGAAGCCGCCGCCCAGCTGAAGGCCGGCGATCCGCTGTGCACTCGCCGCGGCCGGCATGACGCCGCCATTGAGGACGATCGTCAGGCCGTTCATCAGCGCGCCCAGCGAGATGATGGCGGCGCCGGGCAAGCCCCGGTTGGCCCACATGAACAGGCCGATCATCACGTAGGTCCCGATGTGGATCGCGGCGTGCAACGTGTGGTTGCCGCCGGGAGCGACGGTCGTCACCATCAGCTGCAGCGCGAGCGCCAGGGGCGAGAGCCACCAGGCGCGCAGCCGCAGGTCGGCGAGCCGGCGCAGGCGCCCGCCCGCCAGCGGGACGCTCAGCAGGCACAGCCCGGCGAGCACGACCAGGATCACGCGGCCCGCCCGACCCCGGCCAGGAGCGCCGACTCGGTCAGCGATCGCGTGGGCTCCTGGCCGCCCCGGAGCGCGGACAGGGTCAGCCAGCGCGTGGCCTCCTCTCCGGCCAGGGGCCGGCTAATCGCATAGCCCTGGGCCGCGTCGCACCCCAGCGCCTCGAGCTCGGGGAGCAGGGCCAGGTCCTCGACGCCCTCGGCGATCGCGGACAGCTCGAGATGGTGCGCGAGGTCGATCGTGGAGTTGACGATGATCTTCTCGCTCGTCCCATCCGCCATCCGGCTCACGAACGACTTGTCGATCTTGACCTCGGAGACCGGCAGATCGGCCAGATACGACAGCGACGAGTAGCCCGTCCCGAAGTCGTCGATCGAGATCCCGACTCCGAGCTCGGCGAGCTCGCACAGGACCGAACGGGCCATCTCGGGGTCAGCCATCAGCGCGCTCTCGGTCACCTCGAGCTTGAGCGCCGACGGCCGCACCCCCGAGTTCTCCAGCGCGGCCAACACGCGGTGGGTGAAGTCCTGGTCGACGAGCACCTGCACGGAGATGTTGACCGCCACCGTGACCGCGATTCCGGCGTCTGACCAGGCGGAGACCTGCCGCAGCGCCAGGTCGATCACCCGGTCGGTCAGCGGGCGGATCAGGTTGGTGCGCTCGGCCATCCGGACAAACGCCGCGGGGCGCAGCAGGCCGAGGTTCGGGTGCTCCCAGCGCACGAGCGCCTCGACGCCGCCCACCGTTCCCGTGTGCAGGTCGAGCACGGGCTGATACCAGAGCACGATCCCCTCGCCCTGAACCGCCGCGCGCAGCTCCGCCGTGAGAGCCAGCTTGGCGGGGCTGTGGTGATCGTGGCGCTCGTCGTAGAGGGCTACCGCCGTCCGCGTCTCCTTGGCCATGTACATCGCGACGTCGGCCCGCTGCAGAAGGGTGTCGACGCCGGAGCCCTGCTCCGGGAACACGGCGATACCGACGCTCGCCTGCACGTCGACGACCATCTGGTCGAGCTCGATCGGCGGACGCAGGCTGTCGGCGATCCTCTGCGCCAGCTGCATCGAACGCTCGTGTCCGCTGCCAGGGCTGAGGACGGCGAACTCGTCGCCTCCCAGCCGGGCGATCTGGTCGGCGGGTCCGAGCTGCGCGCGGAAGCGCTCGGCCACCTGCTGCAGCAGCATGTCGCCGTAACGGTGCCCGAGCGTGTCGTTGACATCCTTGAAGCGGTCGAGGTCGATCAGCAGCACGCCGGCCCGCCCTCGCTGGTCGCCGACCACGTCCTTGACCGCCTCGCGGAACGCGCTGCGGTTGGGCAGCCCGGTCAGAGAGTCGTGTCGCGCGGCGTGCTCTGAGCGCGCGCCCTGTCCCAATGCGTTGTAGAGCGCGACCACCGGCGCCAGGCACAGGGGCACGAGGATGACCGAGAACGCGGCGGCGGCGAGCACGATCGGCGCCAGCAGCAGCATCGTCGCCCCGGTGATCAGGACGAACACCGGGTCGTTGCGCAGATAGCGCCCGATCGGGACCCCGGTGTAGAGCGCCACCGCGATCCCCACCAGGCCGGTGTTGACCAAGAAGAAGACGGCCGCGCCGAGCATCATCGCCGGCAGCTGGGAGCTGGAGAACGGGTGCAGGGACCCGATCTGAGGTGAGACCGAGAGCAGATGCATGATCAGGCGCGCCGCGACCATCGACAGCGTGTACTGGCCGACGTTGAAGCGGACCCGCCACCACGGCTTGCCGCAGCCGAGGTCCTGCACCACCGAGGCAGCGCCTTGGGCGATGACCGCTGGTCCCAGGCCGCCGGCCAGCAGGAGCGCCATCGCGAACGAAGTGGAAAGTGTGATCTGCTCTTCGTTGCCCCGGCGGGGGATCTTGACCGGGAGCATCTCGCCGAGCATGACCGCGGCGGCCAGCACGCCGAAGGTGAGCGGCTGCGTCGTGATGTAGCTGAAGTGGGCGGTACCCGCCAGCACCGCCACGAGGACGCACGCCGCGCCGAACACGACGGCGCTGTAGACCTTGAGTGCCAGTCGATCCGCCATGACGTGACCGGAGGGTGGGCGCGCGTAGTCCGCGCGCCCAGTGTCCCCCTAGATCTTGTGGCCCGCCCCGGAGGCGACCACAAGAGCGGCGATCGCGGCAAGGGCGCTGCACACGCGGTAGACCGTGAACTTCTTCATCCGTACCTCCGTCTAGGTGACCGGCCCGTCTGGGCCGTGTGCGTTCACTGAGGTAATCGGCCGCCGGCCGCAGAGCTTTAGCGCGATTCGGAAAGTTTCTAGGAGCGATGATGAGGTTTGAGGGCGCGGAGCGAGCAGCTCGCGGGGCGTGAGCGGATGCATCGCGGAGCCCTTCGGGGCGCCGGTGGCCGGTTGCTACAGTCGGCAGGATTCCGGCGCAGGACGCGAAAGAAGCGAGCATATGAGCCCACTGGTACCGATGGTCGTCGAGCAGACCTCGCGCGGGGAGCGCGCGTTTGACATCTACAGTCGCCTCCTCAACGAGCGGATCGTCTTCCTCGGGACGCCGGTGGACGACCAGATCGCGAACCTGATCGTCGCGCAGCTCCTGCACCTCGAGTCAGAGGATCCCGACAAGGACATCTCGATCTACATCAACTCCCCTGGGGGGTCGGTGTACGCGGGCCTGGCGATCTACGACACGATGCAGTTCATCAAGCCCGACGTGCAGACGATCTGCGTCGGCATTGCGATGTCGATGGGGGCTCTGCTCCTGGCCGGTGGCGCCGAGAACAAGCGCATGGCGCTGCCCAACGCCAAGATCCTCATCCACCAGGTCTCCTCGAGCTTCCAGGGGCAGGCGACCGACATCGAGATCCATGCCCGCGAAATCATCGACGTCCGTCGCCGGCTGGACGAGATCATCGCCAAGCACACCGGCAAGGATCTCGATCAGGTGCGCAAGGACACCGAGCGCGATTACTTCATGAGCTCGGAGGAGGCAAAGGAGTACGGAATCATCGACCGGGTGATCTCGCAGCACTGAAGCATTAGTCTTCGGTCTGCGGCCAGCCGACCGGGTCGAGCTCTGGGAGGAGATTCATGGCACGTCCGACCGACTCAAACGAACAGCTCCTCTGCAGCTTCTGTGGCAAGTCCCAGCGACAGGTCAAGAAGCTGATCGCCGGCCCCGGCGTCTACATCTGCGACGAGTGCATCGATCTCTGCAACGAGATCATCGACGAGGAGCTCACCGCCCCGCCGAGCTTTGATATCGAGAATCTCCCGAAGCCGCGGGAGATCTACGACGTCCTCAACGAGTACGTGGTCGGCCAGGAGCAGGCCAAGCGGTCGCTCTCGGTGGCCGTCTACAACCACTACAAGCGCGTCCAGATGATGCAGTCCGATGAGAACGACATCGAGCTGCAGAAGTCCAACATCCTGCTGCTCGGTCCGACGGGCTGCGGCAAGACACTGCTCGCTCAGACTCTGGCCAAGATCCTCAACGTGCCGTTCGCGATCGCCGACGCCACGGCTCTGACCGAGGCCGGCTACGTCGGCGAGGACGTCGAGAACATTTTGCTGAAGCTGATCCAGGCCGCCGACTACGACGTCAAGAAGGCCGAGACCGGGATCATCTACATCGACGAGGTCGACAAGATCGCCCGCAAGGCCGACAACCCGTCGATCACCCGCGACGTGTCGGGCGAGGGCGTGCAGCAGGCACTGCTCAAGATCCTCGAGGGGACCACGGCGAGCGTTCCGCCGCAGGGCGGGCGCAAGCACCCCCACCAGGAGTTCCTCTCGATCGACACCACCAACGTGCTGTTCATCTGTGGCGGCGCGTTCGCCAACCTCGACCGCGTGATCGAGCGCCGCATCGGCCACCAGGGGGTCGGCTTCAGCGCCGCGATCCAGTCCAAGGAGCAGCGTGACAAGGGCGAGATCTTCGAGCACTGCCTGCCCGAGGATTTGATCCAGTACGGCCTGATCCCGGAGTTCATCGGTCGCCTGCCCGTGATGTCGGCGATCCACCAGCTTTCGCGCGACGAGCTGATGCAGATCCTGACCGAGCCTCGCAACGCGCTGGTCAAGCAGTTCCAGCGCTTCTTCCAGTTCGACGGGATCGAGCTCGTGTTCGCCGACGAGGCGCTGACCTCGATCGCCGACAAGGCGCTGGAGCGCGAGACGGGCGCCCGCGGCCTGCGCTCGATCATCGAGGAGGTGCTGCTCGAGGTTCAGTTCGAGCTGCCCTCGCGCCGCGACGTGCAGAAGTGCGTCGTCACCCGCGAGACGATCGACAAGGGCACCTCGCCGACGCTGGTCACGGTCGCCGCGCCCGACGAAGAGGGCGAAGCCGCCGCGTAAGCAGGTGACGGGGGCGGGACGCGCCCCTAGAGGACTCCTAGACTTGGGTCCTCATGTCCGACCTGGAGTCCAGAACCCGCTACATCCCCGCCGAGGTCGAGCCGAAGATCGTCCGGAAGTGGCTGGACTCGGGGCTGTTTCACCCCGCCCCGGAGGGTGACGCCGAAGACAACTACTCGCTGGCGATCCCGCCGCCGAACGTCACGGGCGTGCTCCACATGGGTCACGCGCTGAACAACTCGATCCAGGACTGCCTGGCCCGCTACGCGCGCATGCGCGGCCGCAGGACCAAGTGGATCCTTGGCACCGACCATGCCGGGATCGCCACCCAGACGCAGGTCGAACGGGCGCTGCGCGAGGAGGGCACCAGCCGCGAGGAGCTCGGGCGCGAGTCGTTCGTCCAACGCGTGTGGGAGTGGCGCCAGCAGTACGGCGGCACGATCATCGAGCAGCTCAAGCGGCTCGGCGCCTCGTGCGACTACGAGGAGGAGCGGTTCACGCTCGACGAGGCCTACGCCAAGGCCGTGCTGCACGTGTTCGTGGCCCTGTACGAGAAGGGCTACATCTACCGTGACCGCTACATGGTCAACTGGGATCCCGGCAGCCGCTCGGCGATCTCAGACCTCGAGGTGGAGCAGCACGAGGTCACCGACACGCTGTACTACATTGATTACCCCTTGGCCTCCGGGTCGGGGGCGATCACGGTTGCCACCGTCCGGCCCGAGACGATGCTGGCCGACACGGCGATCGCCGTGCACCCCGAGGACGACCGCTACCGGCGGCTAATCGGGGAGAAGGCGATCCTGCCGCTGGTGGGGCGCAAGCTGAAGATCGTGGCCGACGACTATGTTCGCCCGGAGTTCGGCACGGGCGCGCTGAAGATCACCCCGGGTCACGATCCCAACGACTTCGAGATCGGGCGCCGGCATGGCCTCGCGCACCCCTCGGTGATCGGAGAGGACGGGCGGATCACCGCCGAGGCACCCGAGCGGTTCGCCGGGATGACGGTGCCGGAGGCCCAGGCCGCGGTCGTGGCCGAGTTGACCGAGCACGGACTGATAGCCCGCACCGAGGCCTACACGCACACCGTGCCGTTCTCTCACCGCTCCGGGCAGCGGATCGAGCCGCTGATCTCGTTGCAATGGTTCATGAAGATGGATGAGCTGGCCGCTCCGGCGATCGAGGCGGTGCGCAGCGGGAAGGTGCGTTTCTTTCCCGAGAACCACACCGCGGTGTACCTGGACTGGATGGAGAACATCCGCCCGTGGTGCATCTCCCGTCAGCTGTGGTGGGGGCACCGGCTGCCCGTCTGGTATCGCGACACGCAGACCTACGTCGGGGCCGAGCCGCCGCGCGGCGAAGGCTGGGAGCGCGACCCCGACGTGCTCGACACCTGGTTCTCGAGCGCGTTGTGGCCGTTCGCCACGCTGGGGTGGCCGCAGTCAACCTCGGAGCTGGCGGCCTTCTATCCCACCGACGTGCTGGTCACCGGCCGCGACATCATCTTCCTCTGGGTGGCGCGGATGATCATGATGGGAATCGAGTTCACGGGTCGGGCGCCGTTCTCCGACGTCCACATCACCTCGATCATCCAGGCCCCGGACGGCCGGCGCATGTCCAAATCCCTGGGCACCGGCATCGACCCGCTGGACCTGATCGAGGGCGGCCCCAGACCGCCGGTGTACGCGCACGGCTCCGAGCCTGCCGGGGATTTCCCCCCCTACGGGGCTGACGCCGTGCGGTGGGGGCTGCTGGCCATGTCCTCGGGGCAGGACGTTCGCTTCAGCGAGGACAAGGTGGCCCAGGGCCTTCAGCTGACCAACAAGCTGTGGAATGCCGCACGGCTGATCCTGCTGGGGGTGGCTCCCGAGGCCCGAGCTGCCCGCACTCCCGCGACCGTCGAGGACCGCTGGATCCTCTCGCGCCTAGAGCGCGCGCGGGCAGCGGTGGGGGAGCGGATCGAGCGCTACGACTTCTCTCACGCCGCCCAGACGCTGTACGACTTCGTCTACCGCGAGCTGTGCGATTGGTACTTGGAGCTGGTCAAGCCACGGCTCCGGGCGGGCGAGCCGGAGCTGGCCGGCACGCTGCTGCACGTGCTGACCGAGACCGTCACCCTGGCCCACCCGCTGATCCCCTTCGAGACCGAAGAGATCTACTCACACATCCCGGGCACCGAGGGCCTGCTGGCGGCGCGCCGCTCGGAGCCGCTGGACGGGATCGACCAGGGCGCCGAGGTGGCGATCGGCGACGTCATCGAGGCGGTCCAGGCGGTGCGCGCATGGCGCGATGAGACCGGCGTCCGCGCCGGCGCCACCGTCCCGGCGAAGCTCGCCGCCCGGGGGTACGGGGAAACCTCCGAGCACCTCGGGCGGCTCGCGCGGCTGTCCTTGCACGGAGCTGGTGAGGCGGGCGGTGCGGAGACGGTCGCCTCGGTGCCGGTGCCGGGGGGCACGATCGAGGTACTGGCCTCCCCCGAGCTCGACCTGGGCGCCGCCGAGCGCCGGCGCGCCGAGCGCCGGGCCAAGCTCGAGGCGGAGATCGAACGGGCGCGGCGCAAGCTCGCCAACCAGGGGTTCGTGGCCAAGGCGCCGCCCGCCGTCGTCGATGAGGAGCGCGCCAAGCTGGCGCGGCTGGAGTCCGAGCTGGAGGCGCTGTGAGCCAGCCGGGGGGTCGCGCGGCCGTGGAGGGCGCGCTGTGAACCAGCCGGAGGCCGAGCGCTACCTGCTGTCGCTCGAGCTGTTCGGGATGCGCTTCGGATTGGAGCGCATGCGCCGCCTGATGACGGCGCTCGGGCACCCGGAGCGGAGCTTTGCCTCGATCCACGTGGTCGGGACCAACGGCAAGTCCTCGACGACCAGGATGATCGCGGCGATCCTGGCCCGTCACGGGCTCAGGACCGGGGCCTATCTGTCGCCGCACCTGGTCTCGTTCGGAGAACGCATCCGGATCGACGACATCGACCTCAGCCCGCGTGACTTCGGCGCGGCGGTGGGGCGCGCGGCGCGGGCCGCAGAGATGGTTGACCGCTCCGCCGCCGGCGATGACAGCGTCACCCAGTTCGAGGCGCTAACCGCGGCCGCCTACTCGGAGCTGGCCCGTCAGGAGGTCGAGGTGGCCGTGATCGAGGCCGGTCTGGGTGGCCGTTACGACGCCACCAACGTGATTCCCTCGCGCGTCCAGGTGCTGACGAGCGTTGGACTCGAGCACACCCGCTGGCTTGGCCCGACGCTGGCCGACATCGCGGCCGAGAAGCTCGACGTCGTGCAGCCGGGGGGCACGCTCGTGCTCGGGCCCGGCCTGGCTGCGTCGGTGCAGAGCGTCGCCGAGCGCGTGGCGACGGAGCGCGGCGCGCGCGTCGCCCATGCCGGTTCGGATCCGGGCGTGGCGGTCGGCGCCGCCGGAACCTTCCAGCGGCGGAATTTCGCGTTGGCCCGTGCCGCCGCCGAAGCCTTCGTGGGCAGGCTCGACGAGCACGCGGTGGCGCAGGCGGCGGCCGAGGTTCGCATTCCCGGACGGCTCCAGGTGCTCTCCACGAGGCCGCTGACGCTGCTCGATGGCGCTCACAACCCCGACGGGATGAACGCTCTGGCGGAGTCGCTGCCCGAGATCGTGCGCGGCCACGACCGCGTCGTGGCGGCGATCTCGATCCTCGACGACAAGGACGCCGCCGGGATGCTCGCGGCGCTGCTGCCGGCGTGCGATGCACTCGTCCTCACGAGCAGTCAGAATCCGCGGGCATTGCCGCCAGGAACACTTCTTTCGCTCGCCACCCAGCTCGGCGGGCCGCCCTCTGAGATCGTTCCGGACCCGGGACGCGCGCTGGCCCGCGCTCGCGAGCTGGCCGGCCCGGGCGGCGTCGTGATCGCCACCGGGTCGATCTATCTGATCGCCGATCTGCTCTCGCCCGGCCGCGCCGAGCGGGCCTCGATGCTGTGAACGATCCCGACGACCAGCCCAGCTTTCTGACCATGATCGGCCTGGTGGCGCTGATCGTGGCGGTGGTGATCCTGGTGTTCTTCGGGATCGGCTACCTGTTCGGCCGTGCCTTCCTGTAGGAATTCATCAACGTTGGGACGAGGATCCTCAGCCCCGACGGCGTATTCCTATAGCGCGAGTCCACCCCGCTCCCCACTACACTCGCCTCTTTAATGCTCTCCTTCGCCGTCTTCGGGATCCACAACAGCGCGCTCAATCTCGCCGTGGAGCTGGTGATCCTGTTCCTGGTCGTGATCTGGTTCGCCCTGGTGTACTGGACCTACGCCGACGCCCGGCGGCGGATCGCCGACCCGCTGCTGATCGGCTGCGCCACCGCGGCCTCGCTGTTCCCGTTCGTCGGCACGATCGTCTACATGATCGTCCGGCCGCCCGAGTACCTCGACGACGTGCGCGAGCGCGAGCTCGAGATGCAGGCCGCTGAGGCTCGGCTCGCCGAGCTCGGCTACCACCTGTGCCCGCACTGCGACTACGAGGTGGAGAAGGATTTCCTGCGCTGCCCCAACTGCATGCGCAAGCTCAAGGACCCGTGTGTGTCGTGCGGCCGCCCGCTGGACCCCACCTGGAAGGTGTGTCCGTTCTGCGAGGCCGAGATCGGCAACGCGGCGCCTGCACCGCGGCGTCAGCGCCGGCGGCGCGAGGGCTCGACGGAGCCGGCGGCCGCCGAGCAGTCGCCGACCACCTGACTTTCCCAACCTCGACGTAAAGGACCCGCCGCCGTGGAGCGCACGCTCATCCTCGTAAAGCCCGACGCCTTCGACCGCAACCTGACCGGCGAGATCATCGCCCGCTTCGAGCGCAAGGGGCTGAATCTGGTAGCCCTGCAGCTGATCACGATGAGCCGTGATCTGGCCTCCCGGCACTATGCCGAGCACGAGGGCAAGCCGTTCTACGACGAGCTGGTGGACTTCATCACCTCGGGACCGCTGGTCGCGATGGTGCTCGAGGGCGAGTCGGCGATCGCCGCCGCGCGCCAGGTGATCGGCGCCACCAATCCGCTCGAGGCCAGTCCTGGCTCGATCCGCGGCGACTACGCGGTCGCGGTCGGTCAGAACATGGTGCACGGCTCCGACGCGCCCGAGTCGGCGGCGCGCGAGGTCGGACTGTTCTTCCCCGCCCTGGCCTGACCCGCCCTGGCCCGAGGCGCAGAGAGGACGGCCGTGTCCGCGGCGAGACTGATCCTCGCCTCGCGCTCGCCGCAACGACGGGCGATCCTCGAGCAGATCGGAGTACCGTTCGAGGTCATCGTGCCGGCCGTGGAGGAGCTGACCGAGGGACCCCCGCACGAGGTAGCGCTCGAGAACGCCTTCCGCAAGGCTGCGGCGGTGGCCGGCGCCGACGCGGCGCGCGGGCCGGACGCGGAGATCGATGAGTCCGTCGGAAAGCTGCCCGTGCTCGGCGTGGACACGATCGTCACCGTTGGCACGCGGATCTACGGCAAGCCCACTGACGCCGCGCACGCGAAGGAGATGCTGACGGAGCTCAGTGGCCGCCGGCACGTGGTGATCAGCGGCGTGTGTCTGATCGAGCGGGGCCGAGCCCGGACCGCCGCCGCCGATACCGTCGTCGAGTTTCGCTCGCTGAACGCGGGAACGATCGACTGGTACGTGCGCGCGGGGGAATGGCGCGAGCGCGCCGGCGCGTATGCGATCCAGGAGCGGGGGGCCGCGCTGGTCAGTCGGGTTGACGGTGACTACTCAAACGTCGTTGGGCTGCCGGTCGCCACGCTGCTCGAGCTCGCTCCGGGGCTGATCGGGGACCGATGACCGTCCGCGTGGCCGCCTGCCAGCTCGCCCCCGACGTCGAGAACCCGGAGCGCTCCGCCGCGCGCGCCGGTTCGGCGATCGTGGACGCGGTGGCCGCCGGCGCCCAGGTGATCGTGCTGCCGGAGCTGGCCAACAGCGGCTACGTGTTTCGCTCGGCCGAGGAGGCCCGGGCCGCCGCGGTCCCCGCCGGCGGCGAGCTCCTGGACGGGTGGGCGCGGGCGCTGGACGGCTCGGATGCCGTCGTGGTCGGGGGCTTCTGTGAGCTCGCCGAGGACGAGCGGGTGTTCAACAGCGCCGCGCTGATCGACGCCGGCGGCGTCCGCGCGGTGTACCGCAAGCTGCATCTCTGGGGCGAGGAGCCTCGCTGGTTTCAGCCGGGAGACGCGGCGGCGCCCGTGGTGGAGACCCGCCACGGCCGGATCGGGCTGGGGGTCTGCTACGACATCGAGTTTCCAGAGCTGGCCCGCGGCCTGGCGCTGGACGGGGCTGACCTGATCGCGCTGCCGACCAACTGGCCGCGCGAGCCGGACGGCACCCGGCCGGGCGGCCTGTCGATCCTGACGGTGTTGGCGACCGCCACCGCCTACCACAGCAAGGTGTTCCTCGTGGTGTGCGACCGCTGCGCCAGCGAGCGCGGGCTTGAGTTCGAGGGCGGAAGCGTGATCGTCGACCGCGACGGGATGGTGCTGGCCGGTCCGCCGGAGGGTCGCCGCGCGGAGATGCTGCAGGCCGTGTGCGATCTGCAGCGGGCCCGCGACAAGCGCAGCGGCGAGCACAACGAAGCGTTCGCGGACCGCCGCCCCGAGCACTACCGCGCCGCGGGAAAATAGCGGCCCCGGAGCGACGCGAAACCCTACCCTGGGGGTGCACAGGTTCCTGCATCGCGGCACGATTTTCACGGTGGCCCCTTTTTCCAGGGTTTTTCCTGGGTTAGAAACCCTTGCGCGCCTCGTCGGCGCACGGGTGTTCGATACACTCGGATGTGGACGGAGCTGGCAGCCCGATGCGGTCCGATTACTTCTCGCCGCTCGTCCCCGCTTCCAGCTACCTGCACTCCTTAATGGGTTTCTTCACGTATCTGACGGGCTTTGGCGGCCGCGACATGGCGGTTGACTTGGGCACCGCAAACACGCTCGTCTACGTACGCGGGCGGGGCATCGTGCTGTCCGAGCCGAGCGTCGTGGCGGTCGATTCGCGCACCGGTGAGGTGCACGCCGTCGGAATCGAAGCCAAGCGGATGCTGGGCCGCACGCCCGGCACGATCTCGGCCATCCGACCGTTGAAGGACGGCGTGATCGCGGACTTCGAGGTGACCGAGGAGATGCTCCGGCACTTCATCCAGAAGGTGCACCAGAACCGCTGGGCGCACCCGCGGGTCGTGGTGTGCGTGCCCAGTGGCGTGACCGGCGTCGAGAAGCGCGCGGTCGAGGAGGCCTGCCTGTCGGCCGGCGCGCGCCAGGCGTACCTGATCGAGGAGCCGATGGCGGCCGCGATCGGGGCGGGCCTGCCGGTCGGGGAGCCCACCGGCTCGATGGTCGTCGACATCGGCGGCGGAACCAGCGAGGTCGCGGTGATCTCACTCGGCGGGATCGTGGTCTCGCAGTCGATCCGGGTCGGCGGTGACGAGCTCGACGAGGCGATCATCAACTACGTCAAGCGCGAGTACAAGCTGCTGATCGGCCAGCAGACGGCCGAGGAGGTCAAGCTGGAGATCGGTTCGGCCTTCCCGATGCCCGAGGAGGTGCAGGCCGAGATCCGGGGCCGCGACATGGTCTCGGGCCTGCCCAAGACCGTGATCCTGACCAGCGAGGAGATTCGGGGCGCGCTGGAGGAGCCGGTCTCGCAGATCATCGATGCCGTCAAGCAGACTTTGGACCGGACGCCGCCCGAGCTGGCCTCCGACATCATGGATCGTGGCATCATGCTCGCTGGAGGCGGTTCGCTGCTACAGGGCATAGAGGAGCGTCTGCGTCACGAGACGCAGATGCCCGCGCATCTGGCGGAATCCCCGCTGACGTGCGTCGCCGTCGGATCCGGGCGTTCGCTCGAGGAGTTCGAAGCGATCCACCGTTCAAGCAAGAATTCACGCAACCGCCGCCGCCGGTACTAGGTTCGAGAGAAACTGGAGAACCGGCTCGTGCGGAGCAAAACCTTGGAGACACCAACCCCGTGCATGACAAACAGGTTCGGCGACGGCGGGCAGTGCTCATGCTGCTCGTCGGCGTCTCCCTGATCCTGCTCACTGACTACTTCGGCGAATCGCCGAGCAGTCCGCTGCACAGTGTGCAGCGTGGAATAGTCGAGGTCCTGTCACCGGTCCAGCAGGGTGCCAGCAAGGTACTCTCGCCGGTGCGCGACGTGGCCGGCTGGTTCTCGGACACGCTGAACGCCAAGTCGCGGGCGGACAACCTCCAGAAGAAGGTCAACTCCCTCCAGACGCAGGTGGACGCGCTGAAGCTCGCCCAGATCCAGAATCAGCAGCTCAAGAGCGAGGTCAAGCTCGACAGCGGCATCGGAACCACCGGCTACGGCCTTGTTTCCGCCGACGTGATCGGCAAAGGCCCGACGCTCTGGTACCAGACGATCGAGGTCGACAGGGGCTCCGACGACGGGGTGGCCATGAACGATCCCGTCATCGGCCCGGGCGGCCTCGTCGGCAAGGTCACGACCGTCGACGCGACGGTCTCGGTGGTGACTCTGATCACCGACCACTCGTTCGCGGTCGCCGCCCAGGTTGAGGAAGCCGGCGCGCGCAGCGACACCGGCGTGCTCGTTCCCGCGGTCGGCAACCCCAATCAACTGCTGCTGCAGAATCTGCCCGGCAACGCCTCGATCCTGGGCAGCGAGCCGGTGGTCACGGCGGGCTTCAAGGACGGGCCGCTGGACTCGCTGTATCCGCCGGGGCTGCCGATCGGGACCGTCGTCCCCAACCCCGACCAGAACATGCTGCTCAACAGCCAGCAGGTCCAGGTGACGCCCGCCGTAGATCTCCGCCACCTGTCGTTCGTACAGATCCTGACCCGCCCGCACGGCGGCACCGAGCGGGCACAGGTTCCGTGAACTGGCGTCTCCCGCTCCGTCTCGTCGTCCTGGCATTCGCGACCGTCGTCATCCAGCAGACGGCGGTATCGCAGATCTCGATCTTCGGCGTGACCGCCGACCTCGGCCCGCTGGTGGTGATGTCGGTGGGCCTGTTGGCGGGCTCGCTGCCCGGGGCGATCATGGGCTTTGGTACCGGGCTGCTCGTGGACACGGTCCTGGTCCAGACGCTGGGGGTCACGTCGCTGCTCTACATCGCGATCGGCTACTGGTCCGGCCGCCTGCGTGAGCTGCGCGACCCCGCGCATGGGCTGGTTCCGCTCGCAGCCGGCGCAGCGGCCACCGCGGTCGTCGGGATCGGGATGACGCTGATCCAGTTCCTGCTCGGCGTCGATGCCCCGGTCAGCTTCCTGCTCGCGCAGCAGATCTTCGTGACCGTCCTGGTCAACACGCTGCTGGCGCTTCCCGTCTACGCGCTGGTGCGGAGGATCGTCCACCCGGCGCTGCCCGACGACCCGCGCCGCCGGCGCCGTCGCGCGTACACCACCGGCGGGCTGAGTCCGCTCCAGAGCCCGTCCCAGCGCCTCGGCCAGATTTCCCGGAGCGGACGATGAGCCAGCCGCCCGAGGACCGCCGGCCGCCGCTCACGCCCCAGCTCGCTCTTCGCGTGGCGGTCGTGGGCAGCTTTGCCCTGGCGATGTTCGCGATCATCTTCTTCCGGCTGTGGTTCCTGCAGGTCCTGTCCGGCCAGCACTACCTGGCGCAGGCATCGACCAACCAGGAGCGCAAGATCAGGATCGCCGCGCCCCGTGGCGAGATCAAGGACCGCAACGGCGTCGTGCTCGTGGGGTCGACCCAGGCGCTGGTGCTGGACATCGTCCCGCCCGAGCTGCCGAAGTCGCCCCGGGCCCAGCGCGCGCTCTACCACCGGCTGGCCAAGATGCTGCAGATCTCCACCAAGCGGACCAGCTGCAAGGTGCCGGGGCCCAACAACACGACCTTGAGCCGGCATCTGGCGCCGATCGCCTGCGCCGTCGCCCAGCAGGTGGCGGTGCAGCCCTACGCGGACGCGGCGATCAAGGAGGTCAGCAGGGACGTCGAGTTCTATGTCGCAGAGCGCCAGAACGAGTTTCCGGGCGTCCAGATCTCCCCGATCAGCATCCCCAGCTACCCGCAGGGGACGCTGGCCGCGCAGCTGCTGGGCACCGTCGGCCGGATCACCGCCGCGGAATGCTGGGGCGTGGGGAAGCCGCCGAGCGGGGGAGCGGCCGCCGTCTGCACGACCAGGGCCTACCGGGGATTGTCAGCCAACGCGGTCATCGGGCAGGACGGCCTGGAGGGTTACTACGACCGCTACCTGCACGGCACCGACGGCTCCGATCAGGTGCAGGTCAACGCCTTCGGGCAGCCCACGGCCGAGACCTCGGTGAGCAAGCCGATCCCGGGACACAACCTGGCGCTGTCGCTCGACGCCAACCTCGAGCGCGTCGGCCAGCAGGCGCTTACGACATCGATTCAGAGCAACCCGGGCGCCACGGGTGGCGCCTTCGTGGCGATGAATCCGGTCAACGGCGAGGTCTACGCGATGGGGTCCTACCCGAGCTTCGACCCGACCGTGTTCACGAAGAGCCTGTCCCAGTCGGCCTACAACAGCCTCGTCAGCCCCAACGACGGCGCGCCGCTGCTCAACCGGGCGATCCAGAGCGCCGGACCGACCGGGTCGACGTTCAAGCCGATCACCGCGACCGCGGCACTGCAGAGCGGCAATTGGACGACCACGGACAGCTACGACGACACCGGCCAGTTCTGCTTCCCCAACACCACTCTGTGCCTGCACAATGCCGGCCACGCGTCCAATGGGCCGCTGGACCTCGTCAACGCGATCCGGGTCTCCTCGGACACCTTCTTCTACAACCTCGGCTACCGCACCAACGCCCACGCGGGCACGCGTCCCACCGTGCTGGACCAGTGGGCGCGAGCGTTCGGGATCGGTCACACGACGGGTATCGACCTGCCCTCCGAGAGCCCGGGAACCCTCCCCAGCCCGAGCTGGCGCGCCCGCGAGGACGAGCTGGAGCTCGAGTGCCTGCACCGCCAGGGCCAGTTCCGCCATTACGCCAAGGGCCAGCTCTGCCAGATCGCCGACGGCCGCCCCTGGTCGGTCGGAGACAACGTCAACCTGGCGGTTGGCCAGGGCGACGTCCAGGTCACCCCGCTGC
The DNA here is from genome assembly GCA_963799995.1 of uncultured Solirubrobacterales bacterium. Classification (GTDB taxonomy): domain Bacteria; phylum Actinomycetota; class Thermoleophilia; order Solirubrobacterales; family Solirubrobacteraceae; genus Palsa-465. The sequence continues at coordinate 66,952 of CAWCZI010000012.1, forward strand.
AGCTCGCGGTGGTCTACGCCGCGCTCGCCAACGGCGGCTGGATCGTGCGACCCCACCTCGGGCTCGACGTGCAGGACAACGCCGGGACCGTGCTGCAGAAGTTCGATCCGCCCACCACGCGCCACATCAACATCAACCCGTTCTACCTGGACACGATCCGGCAGGGGCTGCGCGACGCGGCCTCGCAGCCGGGAGGCACCTCGTATGACGTGATGGGCAACTTCCCGCAGCAGGTCTACGGCAAGACCGGCACCGCCCAGTACACCAACCAGAACGACTACTCGTGGTATGCATGCTTCGTCCCGCCGAGCGCCACCACCAAGCCGATCGTCGTCGTCGTCCACGTCGAGCGGGGCGGCTTCGGCGACATCGCGGCCGCCCCGGTGGCGCGGCAGATCCTGTCGCAGTGGTTCTACGGCAAGCCCGGTACCTACCACGCGGGAACCTCGGCGACGCTATGAGTGCCACGGCGATCCAACCCGGTGAGGAGGTGGCGGCGCGGCGTCCGCGCGCGTTCCCCGACCCGCTGCTGTTCCTGGGGACGCTGGGGCTGATCGCATGCTCGCTGATCATGCTGCACGGAGCCGCCGGCACCTCGGGGCTGGTTCAGCGCCAGGGCATCTACGCGGGGATCGGGGTGCTGCTGGCACTGCTGCTCAGCCGCATCGACTACTCCCGGCTGCGCGAATACAAGTGGGGGCTGCTCGCGGTCATGATCGCGCTCAACCTGGTCGTATACGGGATGCCGCCGATCATGGGTGCCCGGCGCTGGATCCCGCTGCCGTTTTTGAGCTTCCAGTCCTCGGAGTTCGGCAAGATCCTCATCATCGTCGCCCTGGCGGGGTTCGCGGTCGATCGCTCCCGGCGCCTGCACGAGCGCCGCACGACGGCGCGGATCATGCTGCTGGCGCTGGTGTCGGCGATGCTGGTGATCCCGCAACCCGACCTCGGCACCGGCATGGTCTACGTGGCCATCGGCTTTGCCATCCTGTTCTTCGCGGGGACGTCCTGGAAGCAGCTCACCGGACTGGTGGCGCTGTTCCTCGCCTCGGTGGCGATCGTGCTGGCCGGCGCCCCGGCGCTCGGCGTGCACGTGCTCAAGCCCTACCAGGTACAGCGCCTGACGGGCTTTTTGAACCCCTCCAAGGACGTCCAGGGTCAGACTTACAACATCACCGAGTCGCTGATCGCAATCGGCTCGGGAGGCAAGACCGGTCGCGGCAACAACGCGACCCAGACCAAGCTCGACTTCCTGACCGCCAAGAACACCGACTTCGTGTTCGCCTCGGTCGGGGAGACCTACGGATTCGCGGGTGCCGCCGTGGTGCTGTCGCTTTACGCGCTGCTGATCTGGCGCACGCTCCGGATCCTCACGATGTCCAAGAACCTGTTCGGCACACTGATCGCCGGCGGCATCCTCGCGATGCTCATGTTCCAGGTATTCGTGAACGTCGGAATGACGATCGGGATCATGCCCATCACGGGCGTCCCCCTGCCGCTTTTGAGCTACGGCGGGTCATCGGTGATCGTCACGTTCATCGCCATCGGACTTCTGCAGTCGATCTACATCCAGGCACGGGTGGCATCGACGGGCAAGAGCCGGGCGCTACTTTCGTAATAGCCGCTGCGTTTCGAAAACCACGCGCGGCCAACGCTTTCACAAAGGACTGACTGAAAATTGAAGAAGCAAGTATTGGTTAGCGTCGACCGCGGGGAGACCCGGGTCGCGCTGATGGAGGCAACCGGAACCGTCCCGGCGCGCAAGCCGGGGGCGAGCGCAACGCGCCGTCGCCGCAAGCCCACCACCGCCCCCGCCGGCTACCGGGTCGCCGAGCTCTATCTGGAGCGTCGCGGCAACCGGTCGATCGTCGGCAACATCTACAAGGGCCGGGTCGACAACGTCCTGGCCGGCCTCGAGGCGGCGTTCGTCGACATCGGCCTCGAGAAGAACGGGTTCCTGCACGTCGACGAGATCGTGCTCCCCGGCGTGGAGGCCCCGCGGCGCGGCCGCGGCGGCTCCCGCGAGGGCCGCAACATCACCGACATGCTCAAGCCCGGCCAGGAGATCGTGGTCCAGGTGGTCAAGGACCCGCTCAAGACCAAGGGCGCGCGCCTCTCGATGGACCTGACGATCGCTGGGCGATACATGGTCTACGCGCCCTACGGGGAGGGGGTCGGCGTCTCGCGCCGGCTCGACGACAAGGAGCGCGAGCGCCTGCGCAAGGAGGCGGCCAAGCTCGACCTCAAGGGTGCGGGAGCGATCATCCGCACCGCCGCCCAGGGCGCCAAGCGCCCCGACCTCGAGCGCGAGATGCTGTACCTGTTCAAGCTCGGCGAGGTCCTGAACAAGCGCGTCGAGGAGACCACCGCGCCCGCGCTTGTGTTCCAGGAGGCCGACCTGTCGGTGCGGGTCGTGCGCGACATCTTCTCCGCGGAGTTCGAGCGCGCCGTGGTCGATGATCCCAAGCAGCACCACCGCCTGGTGTCGTTCTTCTCGCGCACGGCACCGGACCTGGTCGAGCACGTCGAGCTATGGGAGGAGAAGGAGCCGCTGTTCGACGCCTTCGGGGTCGAGCAGGTACTCGACTCGACGCTCTCGCGCCGGGTGGACCTCCCCAGCGGCGGCTATCTGGTGATCGACTACGCCGAGGCCCTGACCGTGATCGACGTCAACTCCGGCTCGTTCATCGGCCGCGGCAAGGGGGCCAGGCTCGAGGACACGATCACCAAGACCAACCTCGAGGCCGCCGAAGAGGTCGTGCGTCAGCTGCGCCTGCGCGACATCGGCGGGATCATCGTCATCGACTTCATCGACATGGCCCGGGCGCGCAACCGCGAGACCGTGCTCAAGACGTTGCGCAAGGCGCTCGACGAGGACCGCACGAAGACCTTCGTGGTCGAGATCTCACCGCTCGGGCTGGTGGAGATGACCCGCCAGAACGTCACCGACGGGGTCCGCGAGATCATGACCAGGCCCTGTCCGACCTGCGACGGCGAGGGCGTGATCAAGTCCGAGGAGACGATCGCGATCGAGTTCGAGCGGCGGATGCGGGACCTCGCCAAGGAGACCTCGGCGGACGCGATTCTGATCCAGATGAATCCTCGCGTGAGCGCCGAGTTCACCGGCAACGACGCCCGTGTTCTCCACGCGATCGAGGAGGAGACCGGCAAGTGGTTTCACTTCGAGGGATCGGAGGGATTGCCGCTGGAGCACTTCGCGGTCCTGCTGGAGGGGGACCGCGAGCAGGTGCTGGAGCGCGCCCTGCCATTCCGCGAGGGCGAGGAGGTCCACGTCGAGATCGTGGAGCCTCACATGTACAGCCCCGGCGACGCCGTCGCCAAGATCGATGGCTACATCATCTCGATCCGCGGCGGGACGCGGTACGTGGGTCAGAAGCACATGGTGCGGATCGAGGAGGTCGGCCGGACGTCCGCCGTGGCCTCGCTGGTCGACCTGCCTGCATCCGCGGACGGGCACGATTCCGAGGACTCAGACGATGAACTAGAATCGAAGCCTCGGCGTCGCGGTCGCAGAGGCGGGCGACGCCGTTCGGCCGCCAAGGCCCCGGTTTCGAGCTCCTCCTCTCCCGAGTAGATATGTACGCAATCATCAAGACAGGCGGCAAGCAGTACCGCGTCCAGGAGGGCGAGTACCTCCTGGTCGAGCGGCTGACCGCCGAGGTCGATGAGACCGTCGACCTGGTGCCGCTGCTGTACGTCGACGGCGACGATCTGGTGGACGGCGACGGCCTATCTGACATCACCGTCCAGGCGAAGGTGCTGGCCCACGAGCGCGGCCCCAAGCTGCGGATCGTGAAGTTCAAGCCCAAGCGCGGCTACAAGCGGCGCACCGGACATCGCCAGAACCTGACCAAGATCGAGATCTCGACGATCGGGCACAAGCAGGCCGCGCGCCGGGCCACGAAGGCGAAGAGCACTCCGGAGCCCGTGTCCGCCACCCCGAGCACTGGAGCAGACGATGGCTCATAAGAAAGGGCTCGGCTCGAGCCGCAACGGCCGTGATTCCAACGCCAAGCGCCTCGGCGTTAAGGTGTTCGCGGGCCAGAGCGTCACCGGCGGTGAGATCATCGTCCGCCAGCGCGGTACCCGCTTCAAGCCCGGCGAGGGTGTCGGGATCGGCAAGGACGACACGATCTTCGCGAAGTCGCCCGGGGGGACCGTGACCTTCACCCGCGGGCGACGCGGGCGTGTGATCTCGGTCGTCGCCGCGGGTTCCGAGGCTGAGCCCGCCGGCGCGGGCACTCCGAGCGAGGGCAGCTAACTCCCGCTCGGCTCCGGCCGGCTGCCTGGGGCGGCTTTCCGGCGTTCATCGCGGTCCCAGCACGGAGCTGTGCATCCTCATGCAGCCTATGTGTGCATGAGGACGCACACCCCCGGGTGCTAGCGGATCGAGCCCCGGTCCACGGACGCCGTGGACCATCTGGCAGCAGGCCACCCACCCAGTCCCAAGCAGGCAGTGGACGTCGGCAGGGCTGCCCTCTTCGGACGTGGCTGCGCGGTCCCAGCGGCGAGCTGTGCGTCCTCATGCAGCCTACGTGTGCATGAGGACGCACACCCCCAGGACTAGCCGTTCGTAGCGGGCACCAGCTCGGATGTGCACATGGGACAGCGGCGCGCCTTGATCGGGATCGCGCTGGTGCACTCCGGGCACTCCTTGGTGTCCGGATCCTCCTTGGCGCGGCGGTCCATCAGGTGGTTGACCGGGGCGACGACGAAGAAGAACACCGCGGCTGCTACCGACAGGAACGTGATCAGGTTGTTGAGCAGGTCGCCGTAGAGGAAGTGGCTGCCGTTGATCGTGAACGACAGGGCCTCGAAGCTCGGCTTGCCGAAGATCAGCGCGATGATCGGCGTCAGGATGTCCGCCACCACCGCCTTGACGACGGCGCCGAAGGCGGTCCCGACAACGACCGCCACGGCCAGGTCGACGACGTTGCCGCGGAACAGGAACTTCTTGAAGTCCTGAAGCAGTGACATGACGCTTCGGTCCTTTCGTCGGTGAGTGTGCACGCACGGACGAACAACGGGCCGCCCGCGCTCGCAGCCTATCTTGGAGGGAATGCAGGATCGAGCTCATATCCACGTCCAGGCAGGGGCAGGCGGCGACGGTTGCCTCAGCTTCCGCCGCGAGGCCCACGTGCCCAAGGGCGGACCCGACGGCGGCGACGGCGCTCGCGGCGGCGACGTGATCGTCGTCTGCGACGACGGCCTGCGTGACCTCGAATCCTTCCGCCGGCGCTCGCACTTCAAAGCGGGGCGCGGCGGCCACGGCCAGGGCTCGCTTCGCCATGGCGCCGACGGGGCCCCACTCGAGCTGCGGGTCCCGCCGGGGACCGAGGTGTTGGTGGAGAGCGACGGCACCCGGCACGACATGCTGCGCCCGGGCCAGCGCGCCGTCGTCGCCCGCGGCGGGTCCGGGGGGCGCGGCAACAAGCGCTTCGCGAGTCCGACCCACCAGACGCCGAGGTTCGCCGAGAAGGGATTGCCGGGCGAGGAGACCTGGTTGGGGCTGGCGCTCAAGCTGATCGCCGACGTCGGACTGATCGGACTCCCCAACGCCGGCAAGTCCTCGCTGCTCTCGCGCCTGACCCGGGCTCAGCCGAAGGTGGCCGCGTACCCGTTCACGACCCTGTCGCCGGTGCTGGGGACGCTGCAGGCGGACGAACGCCAGCTGGTGATCGCCGACATCCCTGGGCTGATCGAGGGCGCGAGCTCCGGGACCGGACTCGGGCACGAGTTTCTGGCCCATGTCGAACGGACCCGTGTGCTCGTGCACGTACTCGACTGCAACCCCCTGGACGGCTCCGATCCGGCCCTCAATCACGCCACCGTCGAGCACGAGATCGCCAGCTACGACCCGCGCCTGGCCGCGCTTCCCCGGGTGCTGGCCCTGTCCAAGTCCGACCTCGTCGATGCCGGCACGGGCCAGGCGGCGCGGGAGCAGTGGGCGCGTCGGCTCGGGCCCGAGGTGCCGGTGATCCTGACCTCGGCGGTCACGCGGGCCGGTCTGCGCGAGCTGTCCGGCGAGCTGTTGCGTCTGGTTCCGGCGCGCGATCAGCCGAGCGCCGAGGACGGGGGCGCGAGGGCGGAGGTGGACGCAACGGAGCTCGCCGAGCACCGGGTGTTCCGCCCAGCCGCCCCCCGGGCCTACAGCGTGGCACGCACAGGACCAAACAGCTTCAGCGTCACCGGTGCGGGGATCGACCGGCTGGTGGCGCGCTACGACCTCGAGAACGACGAGGCGCTGGCGCATCTGGAGCGCCGGCTGCGCGGGATCGGCGTGTTGCGGGCGCTTGAAGCCGAAGGGTTCGAGGCGGGCGACGAGGTGCAGATCGCCGGGATCGTCTTCGATCTCGACCCCGACGTGTAGGCCATCTAATACGCCACCGGCACACCGGATATCTGTAGGCTCACGCGATTCCACTGACGGTTCGGCCCGAGGAGGCCTGGATGGGAGCGCGTAGCTGGCTGGTGGCGGTGGTTCTGGTGGCGTGCGGGTGCCTGCCCGAGGTGGCCACCGGAAAGGTTCTGCGGGTCGGGACCTACCACGGGATGCGGGGCCGGTACCACTCGATCCAGGCGGCCGTCGACGCCGCCAAGCCCGGCGACTGGATCCTCGTCGGGCCTGGGGACTACAAGACCACGGGCAGCCGTGCCCCGGCGTCGGCTCCGGACACCCCGGCCGCGGTCCTCATCACCACGCCCGGGCTCCACATCCGCGGGATGAACCGCAACACCGTGGTGATCGACGGGACGACCCAGGGGCCGCAGTGCAACGCCCAGAAGGCCGACCAGAACTTCGGCCCGGCGGGCGACGCGGGCGACGCGCCCAAGGGGCTGAACGGGGTCATGGTCTGGAAGGCCGACAACGTGTCGGTGGACAACCTGACCACCTGCAACTTCCTCGGCGGATCGGGCGACGCCGGCAACGGCGTGTGGTGGAACGGTGGCGACGGCAGCGGCAAGGTGGGCGGCTGGGGCTACTCGGGCACGTACCTCACGGCGACCAGCACCTACTACGACCCGAGCGACTCCTCCACCGCGGCCCAGTACGGCATCTTCTCCAGCAACTGGGACGGCGGCACCTGGGACAACGCCTACGCCTCGAACTTCAACGACTCGGGGTTCTACATCGGAGCCTGCCAGCAGGCGTGCAACCAGACGGTGAACGACATCTGGGCCGAGTACAACGCGCTGGGCTACTCGGGCTCCAACTCGGGCGGGAGCCTCGTCGTGGAGAACTCCACGTTCGACAACAACGAGGACGGGTTCGACACCAACAGCCAGAATGGCGACAACCCGCCCCCCCAGAACGGCGCCTGCCCGAACAACGGCACCAGCCCCATCACCCACACCCACTCGTGCTGGGTGTTCATGGACAACATGGTCGCGGACAACAACAACCCGAACATCCCGTCCGCCGGCCTGGCCGCGGCGGGTCCGGTCGGCACCGGCATGTCGATCTCCGGCGGGCGCAACGACACGGTGATGGACAACCGCTTCGTCAACAACGACGCCTGGGGGACCATCTTTGTCCCGTTCCCCGACAGCGGCCCGCCGTGCACCGGCGGCACGGACGCGGGCGGACAGGCATGCATCTACAACGAGTCGGGCGATGCCCTGCTCCACAACACCTACACCAGCAACGGCTCCTACGGGAACCCGAGCAACGGCGACTTCGCCTGGACCTCCTTCGAGCCCGGGGCCACCGACTGCTTCTCCGGGAACATCGACACGGGCGGCACTCTCACCACCACCCCGTCCGATGCCCAGCAGGCCTACCCGAGCTGCAACGGCTCGACCGTCTCCACCGATCCCGGCTCGGCGGTGTTCACGGAGGAGGTGGCGTGCGACTCGACGCTCTACCTGCCGCTCGCCGGGAAGGCGCCCTGCCTGCCCACCGACCACTACCCGCGGCGCAGCACCGTCGTCATGCACGCGCTGCCCACGAATCTCCAGACGATGGCGCACCCGTGCGCCTCGGTGCCCGTCAACCCGTGGTGCGCAGCCAAGAAGCACAAGAAGCGGCACAAGAAGCATCCCAAGCACCACCCCAAGAAGCACAAGAAGAAGGCCAAGCGCAACCGCGACCCCGATCACGACGGAGACGTGGACGGGCCGGGGCAGCCGTAGGCCGGCCTCCCCGCGGCGCGCCGGGCCGATAGGATCCGCGTCTTCGCCGGCCGGACACCGAGGGACGGTGCGGCGCAGCCCTTCACAGGAGAGGAAACGCATTGCGCCGTCTGACGTTGGCTCTGTCCGTGCTCGCTCTGGGAGCCCTCGCGCCGGCCGCCGGCGCGCATGTGCTCACCGTCGGCACCTACCACGGCATCCCGGGCAGGTACACGACCGTCACCGCCGCGGTCAAGGCCGCCCGGTCCGGTGACTGGATCCTCATCGGACCGGGTGACTACAAGACCAAGCCGAGCTCGATCACCACGCCCAAGGGCCAATCCGACTTCCCAGCCGCGGTACTGATCACGAAGTCCAACCTGCATATTCGCGGGATGGACCGCAACACGGTGGTGATCGACGGGACCAAGCCCGGCTCGGCCAGATGCAGCAGCAAGGGGTCCGCCCAGAACTACGGCCGTCGCGCCGGCTCGTCCGCGGGCGGCTACGTGCGCAGCGCCGCCGCCGCCCCGCCGAGCGGGGTCAACGGGCTGATGGTGTGGAAGGCTGCGAACGTCTCGATCGAGAACCTCACCGCCTGCAACTTCCTCGGCGGCTCCGCCGATGCCGGCAACGAGATCTGGTGGAACGGCGGGGCCAACAGCGGCAAGGTCGGCGGCCACGGCTTCTACGGTGGGTACCTCAGCGCCACGAGCACCTACCTCAAGGGCAAGTCCGCGGCGGACGAGTTCAGCGCCGCCCAGTACGGGATCTTCTCCAGCAACTGGAGCGGCGGCACCTGGGACCACACCTACGCCTCGAACTTCAACGATTCCGGCTACTACATCGGGGCCTGCCAGCAGGTGTGCGACCAGACGGTGAACCACGCCCATGGGGAGTACAGCGCGCTTGGGTACTCGGGCTCCAACTCGGGAGGCCGGATGCTGATCGAGAACTCCGAGTTCGACAACAACGAGGACGGGTTCGACACCAACAGCCAGAACGGTGACAACCCGGCCCCCCAGAACGGGGCCTGCCCGGCGGGCGTCAAGCCGCCGGTCGCCGGCGCGCACTCCTGCTGGGTGTTCATCCACAACTACCTGCACGACAACAACAACCCCAACGTCCCGGCCGCCGGGTCCGCGGCCGCCGGACCGGTGGGGACCGGGATGACGCTCAGCGGCGGTCGCAACGACACGGTGATGGACAACCGCTTCGTGCACAACGATGCCTGGGGCATCGCCTTCATCCCCTACATCGACAGCCCGACGCCGTGCGACGGCGGGACGCCCTCCGCGGCCTTCGGCTGCCTCTGGGATCCCTACAACGACGCCCTGATCGGCAACACGTTCACCGGCAATGGGTCCTACGGGCATCCCACCAATGGTGATTTCGCCGAGCTGAACCTGAACAGCGATCCGGCGACCAACTGCTACAGCGCCAACCACGAAGCCGGGGGCGCGCCTGTCCAGCCGGCAAGCGCTGCTGCCATGCAGACCTCCCACCCGAGCTGCGATGGCTCGCCGCAGCCGGCAGGGTCCAGCGACCCGAACTTCATCAACGAGCTTCTGTGCGACACCCAGGTCGAGCTCGTTTCGGGTGTTCCACCGGCCTGCCCCTCCGGGCAGTACCCGCGGGTGACCAAGATCGTCATGCACCCGCTGCGCAAGCAGCAGACGATGCCGAACCCCTGCAAGGGCGTTCCGTCGAACCCGTGGTGCTCCAAGCGCAAGAGCTGAGCCGGCGGTTGCGGTGAGCCTGGGGGCGGCGAGAGTCGCCGCCCCCGGTCGGTCCCGGCTGCCGGGCCAGGCGCGCGCGTAAGCTCTCGCGCCGTGAGCTGCGTCGTCGTCAAGCTGGGCTCGAGCATCGTCGCCGACGAGCGCGGCGAGGTGCGCGCGGACGTGCTCGGCGCCGTCTGCGACCAACTCGCTGCGCTCCATGCAGAGGGGCGCTCGCCGATAGTGGTCACCAGCGGCGCGATCGCGCGCGGCATGGGCGTGATGTCGCTGGCCATGCGCCCCCGCGCGATCGATGAGCTCCAGGCGGCCAGCGCCGTCGGCCAGGGCAAGCTCTACCAGGTCTACGACGAGCTGCTGCGGGCGCGCGGCGTCCCGACCGCCCAGGTGCTGCTGACGTTCTTCGACATGAGCGCGCGCACCCATTACCTCAACGCGCGCCAGACGCTGCGCAAGCTCCTGGACTGGCGGGTGGTGCCGGTCATCAACGAGAACGACACCACGACCACCGACGAGATCTCCTTCGGCAACAACGACTTCCTGGCCGCCCAGGTGGCGATCCTGCTCGGCGCCGAGCTGCTGCTGCTGCTGACCGACGCCAGCGGCGTCTTCACCGCCGACCCACGAATCCATCCCGAGGCCGAGCTGGTCGCGCGAGGTCCACGACTTCACGGCGCTCGAGCAGCTGGACATCGGGCACACCGCCTCGCCGCTCGGCTCCGGAGGCATGCGCTCCAAGGTGGTGGCCGCCGAGATGGCCACCGCCGCCGGCATCCCGACGGTGATCGCCGGCGGCCTCGAGCCGGGGATGATCGCGGCGGCGGCCGCGCGGCCGGTCGGCACCGGAGGCGGCGGCACCTTCTTCCCGGCGCGCGAGGGCCGCTACTCGAGCTTCAAGCTGTGGCTCAAGTACGCCAAGCCGGCCCGCGGCCAGGTGCTGGTTGACGCCGGTGCCGCGCGGGCGCTGCGCGATGGGGGTACCAGCCTGCTCCCCGTGGGGGTGGTGGAGGTGGCGGGCGCCTTCGAGGCCGGAGACGCCGTCGACATCCTCCACGGCCACCAGGCGGTCGGCAAGGGGATCAGCAACTACTCGGCGGTCGAGCTGCGGCGCGTGCGAGGGCTGCAGTCCGCCGCCGTGCGGGAGCTGCTGCCCCGGGCCACCGAGGAGGCGATCCACCGGGACTACTTCGTGCTTGCGTAAGCTTCTACGGACCATGGCAAGCACCGCCGTATCGATCGCCGACACCTGCTCCGCCGCCCAGCGCGCGCTCGCGAGTGCTGGCCACACTCGGCTCCGACGTCAAGGACGGCGCGCTTGAGGCGATCGCCGCCGCGCTTGAGGAGCACACCGACGAGATTCTCGAGGCCAACGGCCGCGACCTCGAGACCGGCCGCGAGAACGGCCTGTCGCCGGCGCTGCTGGACCGCCTGGCGCTGAACCCGGATCGCGTCGCCGAGATGGCCGCCGGAGTTCGCAAGATCGCCGGCCTCGCCGACCCGGTGGGGGAGGTGATCGACGGTTCGCGCCTGCCCAACGGCCTCGAGCTGCGGCGCGTGCGCGTGCCGCTCGGCGTGATCGCCGTGGTCTACGAGGCCCGGCCCAACGTGACCGTCGACGCCGCCGCCCTGTGCCTGAAGTCGGGCAACTCCGTCGTGCTCCGAGGGTCGAGCTCGGCGGCGCATTCCAACGCGGTCCTGGCGGCGGTCCTCTCCGAGGCCGCGACGGCTGCCGGCCTGCCTCGCGGCGCCTTGGCGCTGATCGCCGGGGGTGGCCGCGAGGAGCTCGCTGAGCTCGCGACCCAGACCGGCGTCGTCGACCTGATCATCCCCCGTGGCGGGGAGGGACTGAAGGCGGCGCTCAAGGGAGTGGCGACGGTGCCGGTGATCTACGCCGCGTCAGGCAACAACCACGTGTTCGTGGACGCCGGCGCCGACCTCGAGTCCGCACAGGCGATCATCATGAACGCAAAGCTCCAGCGGCCCGGGACCTGCAACGCGGCGGAGAAGCTGCTGGTCCACGTCGACGTGGCCGGCGCCTTCCTGCCCGGCGTGCTGCGCGCGCTGAGCGACGCCGGAGTGACCCTTCACGGCGATCAGCGTGCCCGAGCCGCGGCGCCCGGGATCCAGATGGACGCCGCCCGCGACGAGGACTGGGACACGGAGTACCTCGCGCTCGAGCTGGCCGTCGGCGTGGTCGACTCGGCCGCCGAGGCGATCGACCACATCAACGCTCACGGCAGCGGACACTCCGAGGCGATCGTCACCCGGGACACCGACTCCGCGCGGGCCTTCGAGCTCGGTGTCGACGCCGCCTGCGTGTACGTCAACGCCTCCACCCGATTCACGGACGGCGGGCAGTTCGGCAAGGGCGCCGAGATCGGCAACTCGACGCAGAAGCTCCACGCCCGCGGTCCGATCGGGCTCGAGGAGCTGTGCACGTTCAAGTACCTGGTGCAGGGCGCCGGCCACACCCGGCCCTGAACGCTGACTGAGCGCCCAGTGAGCGCCGCGCGCGTCGGAATCCTCGGCGGGACCTTCAACCCGCCACATCTCGGTCACCTCGTGTGCGCCCAGGAGGCGTACCGTGAGCTGGACCTCGACCGCGTGATGCTGATTCCAGCCCGGATCCCCCCGCACAAGCCCGTCGAGGACGAGCCGGGGGCCGAGCACCGGCTCCAGCTGTGCCGGCTGGCCGCGCAGGACGACGAGCGCTTCTCGGTCTGCGACCTGGAGCTGCGCAGGGACGGACCGTCGTACACGGTCGATACCCTTGAACAGCTGAGCTCCGAAACACCGAACTCCGAGCTGTTCCTGATCCTCGGCGGAGACATCGCCGCCGGACTGGCGCAGTGGCACCGAGCCGAGCGCGTTCTGCAGCTGGCGACGCCGGCGATCGCCAAGCGGCGCGGAACCTCGCGGGGGGCGGTCGAGCAGGCGCTCCGGTCCCTGCCCGGCGGTGAACGGGCTCGCTTCTTCCAGATGCCCCCGGTGGGCGTCTCCTCGACCATGATCCGCCGGCGGGTGGCCGCCGGACAGCCGATCCGCTATCTCGTCCCCGACCGTGTCGTGCACTACATCGAGCGGCACGGGCTATATGGAGGTGCCCACAACACATGAATCCCGAACAGATGTCAGCCGCGATCGCCGAGCTCGCCGCCGACCGCAAGGCGCTCGACATCGTCCAGCTGGACCTTCGCGGCATGATCGGCTACGCCGACTACTTCGTAATCTGCACGGGCCGTACCGACCGCCAGACCCGGGCCATCCACGACGCCATCCATGCCGGGCTGAAGTCCGAGCATCAGCTGCTGCCCCGCCGCACCGAGGGCGTAACCGAGGCGCGCTGGATCCTGATCGACTACCTCGACGTGATCGTCCACATCTTCACGCCCGAGACCCGCGAGTACTACCGGCTCGAGCAGCTCTGGGGCGAGGCGCCGTCGCTCGCGGTCGGGGCGGCCAGCGCCTGAGCGGGGTCAGAGCGCCGTCATCAGCTTCGGCGCTACTTCCTTCTTGCGGCTCATCACCCCGGGAAGGTCGATGATGCCGTCGCTGTGCTCTACCCCGAGGCTGCGCGCCACCGCCCCCACGTCACCGGCGACCAGCATCTCGGTCCCCTTCTCCACCACGTCGGTGACCATCAGCGCGTACAGCGCGAGCTCCTTGTTCTCGCGCTCGCGGCGCATTGCCTCGAGCAGCTCGTCGTGGCGATTGAGCAGCGCGTCGCCCACGACCTCGATCTGCGCGATGCAGATCTCCTGCCCGCCCCGCACCTGGTAGCGCTTGGCGTCGCGGGTGATGATCTCGGTGGCGCCGACCTCCGAGACGTCGGCCGTGGACTCGAACATCTCGCGCCCCAGCGCGTCTCCGTCGACGGCCAGGACGCGCTCGAGATACTCGACGACGGCGTGGTCGCGAGGCGTGGTCGTCGACGAGTTCAGGATCACGGTGTCGGACAGGACCGCGCCCAGCAGCATCATCGCGGTCGGGCGGCTGGGCTCCATTCCGCTCTGGCGGAAGCGCTCGACCACCAACGTGGCCGTCGATCCGACCGGGTCGAACGTGGCCGTGACCGGGACGCGGGTCTCGATCGAGCCGATGTGGTGGTGGTCGAGGATCTCGAGGATCTCCGCCCGGCCGACCCCGTTCGCGCTCTGCGCCTGCTCGGCGTGGTCGACGAGGATGACCCGCCGCCGCGGCGGGTCCACCAGGTCAGAGCGCGTGATCAGCCCGACCGGGCGGTTGTCGGCGTCGATCGCGATCGCCGCGCCGTAATGCAGCTCCTTGATCTGCTCTGAGATGTCGTCGAGCAGGAAGTCGAGCGTGACCGTCAGCGGCTCGGTGTCCATCAGCGCCCCGCAGGGGGCCGCCAGGGTGATCATGCGCCCCGAGACGTAGCTGTCCAGCGGCGAGACGACGATCGCGGTGCCGTGCTCACGAGCGCGTTCCACGACCTCGGGCGAGGGCTCGGCGGAGTTGGAGATGACGACCAGCGCGGCGCCGAGCCCGATTGCCAGCAGCTGCGCCTCGGCGCGGTTGCCGATAACCACGACGTCGCCCTCGGAGATGCCGCTGGGGCTGGCGACGTCCATCGAATGGACCCACACGCGGCCGTCGAGCTGGCGGTCCTCGCCGGTGACGAGCGTGCCCTCGAGCACCGACACGATTGCGCTGACGTAGGTGGGCGCCTCCTGCAGGGTCGAGGTCCGGCGCGACTCGCGGATGTAGCGCCGGGCCAGTGCGCGCTCGGTCAGCACGCCCGTCAGCGCACCGCTGCCGTCGACGATCGGCACCACCTCGAGGTCGGCCTTACCCATCGCCAGCCCGGCCTCGCGCAGCGGCGCCTCCTGCCCGGTGATGGGGAAGCTTTTCTGCATCACGTCGCGGGCGCGCGGCATCACGTGCGGGAGGAACACGGGCTCGCTCGCGCCCGCGCGGGCCAGCAGCCAGCAGGTCTGGGCGTTGCACTCGCCGAGGCGGACGGCGACGTAGTCGTTGCGCGGGTCGAGCCGGCCCTTGAGCTCCGCGTAGCCGATCGCCGACGCGATCGAGTCGGTGTCGGGGTTGCGGTGACCGGTGATGTAGATCTGCGCCACGGCGCCGATTATCGCCGCCCGCGGGATGGGCCGGTATCCGGCAGCCGCTGGACAGTCGCGATAGCGTCCCGTCCCACGCCCGGGGGCGTGGCGGGCCGACTGCCCCTAGTGCGTCATGCAATCGTGAGAGCAAGGAGAGCAGATGCCCGCAGCGCCGACCATCCTTCCCACCCAGATAACGCAGGGCACCGCGCCCGGTCTCAACTACCGCCTGGAGGGCGAGCTCGTGCCGGTCCTGCACATGGCGCTCGATGGCCAGGTGCCGGTCTACTTCGAGCACCACGTGCTGCTGTGGAAGTACCCGACGATGCAGATCGGGCTGCATCCTCTGAAGAAGGGGCTCAAGCGGCGCGTGTTCGGCGGCATGCCTCTGCTGCTGATCGAGGCGCAGTCGGCCGGCGAGCTGGCCTTCAGCCGTGACGCCCCCGGCCACATCGCGGCGCTGCACCTCCCGCCCGGCAACGGAATCGTGGTCCGCGAGCACCAGTTCCTGGCCGCCACCGGCAACGTCCAATACGACTACAGCCGGATCAAGGGCTTCGCCAACACGCTCTACGGCGGCGGCTTCTTCATCGACGAGTTCTACGCCGCCGACCACGAGGGCGTGGTCTGGGTTCACGGCTACGGCAACGTGTTCGAGAAGGTGCTCGAAGCGGGCGAGTCGATCGACATCGAGCCCGGGGGGTGGGTCTACCGCGACCACTCCGTGCAAATGTCGCAGGAGGTCTACGGCTTCAAGACCGGATTCCTCTCCGGAGGCGGTGGCAACCTCGTGTTCAACCGCTTCACCGGGCCGGGCCGCGTCGGCCTGCAGAGCGCCTACTTCCACCCGCCGGTCACCGAGGGCGCCGGAGGCAACGCCCAGCGCGAGGGCGGCGGTGGTCTGCTTGGCGGGATCGTCGGCGGCCTGCTCGACAACTAGGCGATCACGGCAATGGATCATCCACCCGGAAGCCTGGCCGCCCATCCGCTGCCGCCGGGCATCGTCGGGGCCCTCGGCCTCGGCGGCTACCAGCTGCTGGTCGACGTCGCGGGCGTGGGGGCGGGCCGGCTCGGCCCCCAGGCCTTCCTGCTGATCGCCCCCGACCCCGACCCGGCGCTGCCCGATGCCGGAACCCAGATCTCGCTGCACCACTCGCGTCTGAAGGGTGACGCCGAGCTGGCGCCGTTCACCCAGCTGGCGGCGCAGCTCGGCTATCTGCGCCTGTCCGGATACCGGCTGGCGCTCGAGCGCCACGGCCTGCGCAGCAAGGTCAACGTGGTCAACCCCGCCACCGGCGGGATCGTGGCCTCGATCCCCGACAAGCATCCGGGTGGCCTGCTGTCGTCCTTCGGCGGTGGCGGGATCAACGCCGCACGCCTGCTGGCTCAGGTGGCCTCGCTCCCGCCGGCCGGACCGCCCCCGGACCTGCAGAACCCCGAGCTGCTGCGCGAGGTCCTGCTGGCGCTGGCGTTGCGCGACGAGAACGTGGGCGGCGTCGAGGCGGCCGAGCTCGCCGACCGCGCGCTCGAGCTGGCCCGGGGCGACCACGCCCTCGATCCCCCGGCCGCGTTGGAGGCGGCCAAGAAGGAGGGGTGAGGACGGTATGGAGCTAGCCGGGCTCGAACCGGCGACCTCCTGCATGCCATGCAGGCGCTCTCCCAGCTGAGCTATAGCCCCTCCGAGGTCAGCGACAAGGGTAGTACATGGCGGCCCGGGCGGTGCGCACCGCTCCCGTGCGTTGCAGCGCCGGCGGTTCGGCCCCGGCGCGGCGGGACCCTGGCCGCTGCCGCAGGCGCAAGGATCGGAGAAGGGTGCGGATATCGAGCACTTTTCAGATCGTTGCCGCGAACCGCGCGATGTGTTGATCGCCGGCCCGTGGGGGATCCCCGCCACCGCGCTCAGCCCGCGCTCAGCCCGCGCTCGCCCCGGACCTCCGCGCTATCGCCGGGGAATGAACTCCGGCACGTCGGGGATGTCGTCCCCATCGGGGGACTCGAAGCGGCTGCGGGCGCTCTCCCAGGCACCGTCGGCGCGCCGGCGGCGGCCGGTGCCGGC
This sequence comes from uncultured Solirubrobacterales bacterium, assembly GCA_963799995.1. Classification (GTDB taxonomy): domain Bacteria; phylum Actinomycetota; class Thermoleophilia; order Solirubrobacterales; family Solirubrobacteraceae; genus Palsa-465. The sequence continues at coordinate 83,955 of CAWCZI010000012.1, forward strand.
GTCGCGCGGGCCCGCGGATACGCTGCCCGATCCGCCGCCGGCATCGCCCTCGGCGCGCTCGATCCGCGCCATCATCTGCGAGTGGACGCCCTGGACGTCGCGGAGGATGCGCTCCGCGTTGGCCCGCAGGGAGTCACCCATCTGGCGCAGGTTGGCGACCAGCTCGAGGCCCTCCTTGCGGACGTCGTCGGCGGTCAGCCGCGCTTCACTCATCAGCTCCCGGGTGTAGCGCTCCGCCTCGCGCTGGCTGGTGGCCGCCGCCTCGGTGGCCTGCTCGAGGGTCTCGTCGGCGTTCTGCTGGGCGTTGGCGAGGATTGTCAACGCCTCCGAGGTGGCGCTGGTCTTGGCCTGCTCGGCCTCCTCGCGCCCGGTGCGGCGCAGCCGGTCGGCCTCCGCACGGGCCGTGGCCAGGAGCTCCGCGGCCTCCTCCTCGGCCGCGGCAACGCGATTGTCGGCGGCGCGTTGGCCCTCGGCGATCCGATCGCGGACCAGCTGCTCGGTCTCGGCGCGCAGGCGCTCGGCGGCGTCCTCGGCCGCGGTCAGGATCGAGCTGACCTGGTCGGCCGCCGACGAGCGCTTGGGCCTCCTGGGCCCTCGGTCCGGCGAAGATGCGTTGTCCACCACGGCGCCATGGTAACCGTGAGTTCTTCACATCTCGCAAGAACGGCGTCGTCGCGTTCCGGGGCGGTTGAGCGCGAACCATGCCGTCCATGCGCCAGGACCGCTCTGTCGAGGCGTAAGTAACCTCAGCTACCGAGATGTCCGAGCGCCGCTACGACCCGACCGAGATAGAGCCCCGCTGGCAGGAGCTATGGGCGCGCGAGGGAACCTGGGAGGTCGCCAACGATCCCGGCCCCATCGGTGCCGGCCCCACCGCGGCCGAACGGGACGCCAAGTCCTACGTGCTCGAGATGCTGCCGTATCCGAGCGGCGAGCCGCACATCGGTCACCTGAAGAACTACGCGCTGGGCGACGCGATCGCCCACTTTCACCGGCGCACCGGGCACCGCGTCCTGCACCCGATGGGCTACGACGCGTTCGGGCTGCCGGCCGAGAACAACGCGATCAAGACAGGGGTTCATCCGCGGGTTGCCACCGACCGCTCGATCGCCGCCTACCGGTACTGGTTTCACCGCTGGGGGATCTCGATCGACTGGTCGCGCGAGCTCGGCACCCACGAGCCGACGTACTACCGCTGGACGCAGTGGATCTTCCTGCAGCTGCTGGACCGGGGTCTGGCCTACCGCAAGGAGGCCGCGGTCAAGTGGTGCCCGCACGACCAGACGGTGCTGGCCAACGAGCAGGTGATCGACGGGCGCTGCGAGCGCTGCGGCCACCTGGTGGAGGTGCGCCAGCTGGAGCAGTGGTTCTTCCGCATCACCGACTACGCCGACCGGCTGCTGGACGACCTCGATGGGATCCAATGGCCCGAGCACGTAAAGGCCATGCAGCGCAACTGGATCGGCCGCAGCGAGGGCGCCGAGGTCACGTTCCGCTGCGACGAGCTGGGAATCGACTACGACGTCTTCACCACGCGGCCCGACACGCTGTTCGGGGCCACCTTCTTCGTGATGGCGCCCGAGCATCCGGACGTCTTCAAGCTGGCAGAGGGCACCGAGTACCAGGCTGCGGTGCACGAGTACGTAAACCGGATCCTCGCGGCCTCGATGGAGGATCGCGGTGCGGCGGACAAGCCCAAGACCGGGGTCCCGCTGGGACGCACGGTCACCAACCCGATCAACGGCGAGCAGATTCCCGTGTACGTCGCCGACTATGTCCTGATGGAGTACGGCACCGGCGCGGTGATGGGCGTGCCGGCGCACGACCAGCGCGACTACGACTTCGCCAAGGCGTTCGGACTGCCGATCCGGCCGGTGGTGGCGCCGCGCGGCAAGGACGACCTGTCAGTCGACCATGAGGCGTTCACCGCGCACACCGACGACGAACAGCTGATCAACTCCGGGGAGTTCACCGGTATGGATGCGGTGGCCGGCCGGGACGCGATCGTCGCATGGCTGGATCGTCAGGGGGTCGGGCACGCATCGGTCAACTTCCGCCTGCGTGACTGGGGGGTCTCCCGGCAGCGCTACTGGGGCTGTCCGATCCCGGTCATCTACTGCGCCGAATGCGGCATGGTCGGTGTTCCCGAGTCCGACCTGCCGGTGGAGCTGCCCGAGATCGAGGACTACCAGCCGCGGGGCCGCTCGCCGCTGGCGGCCGCCGAGGATTGGGTCAACACCCGCTGTCCCAACTGCGACGGCCCGGCCCTGCGCGAGACCGACACGATGGACACGTTCGTCGACTCGAGCTGGTACTTCCTGCGCTACTGCGACGCCCGCAACGACAACGCAGCCTGGGACCGGCGAGTGCTGGCCTCATGGACGCCGGTGGACCAGTACATCGGCGGTGTCGAACACGCGATCCTGCACCTGATGTACGCCCGGTTCTTCGTCAAGGCGCTCGCCGACATGGACCTGGTGGACATCCAGGAGCCGTTCTCGGCCCTGTTCACGCAGGGCATGATCCTGGGCCCCGACGGCAACAAGATGTCGAGCTCCAAGGGCAACGTGGTCGCGCCCAGCGAGATCGTCGAGCGCTTCGGCGCTGACGCTGCGCGCTGCTACGTGCTGTTCATGGGCCCTCCCGACCAGGATGCCGCCTGGTCTGACAGCGGCATCGAGGGCGTGTACCGCTTCCTCAGCCGGCTGTGGCGCCTGGTTGACACGCTCGGTGACCGCCGCGCCCCGGCCGGGCAGCCGCCCGGGCCCGAGGGCGACGCGCTGACGTTGGTGCGCAAGGCCAACTGGGCCATCGAGAAGGTCACCGGCGACATGCGCGGGCGCTTTGCCTTCAACACCGCGATCGCCGCCGTGATGGAGCTGGTCAACGAGATCTACCGCCACCCGGAGGCCGACATCGCGGCACGGAGGTTCGCGACCGCCACCGCCGCGTCATTGGTGTTCCCGTTCGCGCCGCATCTGGGCTCGGAGGTCTACGAACGGCTGACCGGCGACCGTGTGTGGGAGCAGCCCTGGCCGGACGCCGATCCGGACATGCTCCAGTCCGAGACGTTCGTGCTGGTGCTGATGGTCAACGGCAAGGTGCGCGACCGCGTCACCGCCCGGACCGGCGCTCCGCGCGAGGAGCTCGAGGCGCTGGCGCTGGCCTCGGGCGCGGTGCGGAGCCACGTCAACGGGCACGACGTCGCGAAGGTGATCGTCGTGCCCGACAAGCTGGTCAACGTCGTCACCCGCTGATCCCGTGCCTGCGGTGCTGTACGTGGCGGTGGTCGGAGCCTCGCAGCCAACCGAGGCCCAGGCGAAGGCCGCCGAGGAGGCGGGCGGCCTGCTGGCCGGCGCCGGCGCCATCGTCATCACCGGCGGTCGCGGCGGCGTGATGGCCGCTGCGAGCCGCGGCGCCGCCCAGGCGGGCGGGGTGGTCGTCGGGCTTCTGCCGGGTGACACTCGGGGGGACGCGAACGAATGGGTGGGAGTTGCCCTCCCCACGGGGCTCGGGGAGCTCCGCAACGGGCTGATCGTCCGGGCCGCTGACGCGGTCCTGGCCGTCGGCGGGGCGTACGGGACGCTGTCCGAGGTCGCGCTGGCGCTGGCTCAGGGCGTGCCCGTGGTCGGCCTCGATACCTGGGAGATCGACGGCGTCGAGGTCGCAAGCTCACCGGCCGACGCGGTGCGGCGGGTGCTGGAGCACGCCCGGTCACGCTTGCGCGGCGCGCCTTTGACTGACTGATCAGTTAAGGGCACCGTGCAACCTCATGCCCACATGCGAGGCATGAGGTTGCACGGTCCCACGGCGTCGGGACCCACGCCTACACTCGACTGGTGGCGAAGTTCAAGGCGGCCTATGTCATCCACGGCGACGACCACGGGCGGATCTCCGAGCGTCGCGCCCGGCTCCGGCAGCTGGCCGAGTCGCTCAGCGGCACCGCGGGAATCGAGCTGTTCGAGGGTGACAACGCAACGCCGGAAGTGGTGGCGCGCGCGCTGGACGCGATGACGCTGGCGGTAGGACGCCGTTTCATCATCGTCGACGGCGTGGAGCGCTGGAAGGACAAGGACATGGACGCGCTCGAAGCTGCCCTGGCCGGCATCGGTCCCGAGACCACGATCGCCTTCTTCGCCCGCGAGGACGGCCGCAGCCGCGCGCCGGACCGGCTGCTGGCGGCGGTCCGCGCCGCCGACGGGGATGTCGACGCCGAGAACAGCGTCAAGCCCTGGGAGCTGCCCAAGTGGGTGCTCGCCCGGGCCCGGGAGCTGGGGCTGGAGCTGGAGCCCGACGCCACCCGAGCGCTGATCCGGCACGTCGGCGAGCGCCAGCAGCGCCTGCTGCGCGAGCTCGAAAAGCTGGCGCTGGGTGCCGAGGAGGATGTGACCCTCGACGCCGCAGCGGTCGACGAGCTGACCGCGCCCTCCGCCGAGCGCAAGGCCTGGGCGGTCGCGGACGCGCTCGTGGCGGGCGACGGCCCGGCGGCGGTCCGCTCGTTTTTGGCGCTCCGGGCCCAGGGCGAGCGGGTGCCCGGCCTCATCTACTGGATCTCGCAGCGGGTCCGGGCCGCCCATGACGTGGCCGCCGCGCTGGACTCGGGTGAACCACCAGCTCAGATCAAGCGCCGGCTGCGCATGCCCTCGCGGGCCGCCGACCGGCTGATTGCAGACGCCCGTCGCAGCGGGAGCGACCGGCTGCGGGCCGCGATCGGCCAGATCGCCGACCTGGAGCTGGCCTCGCGCGGAGGGGCGCGGGGCGGGGCCGGGGAGGACACGGCGGCGCTGAGAACGATCGCCGGCCTGACTACACCATCGTCGTCCTGATCACCAGGACGACGGCGGCGATCACGGCGAGGATCACGAGCAGCGCCAGCGCGCGGCCGAGCCAGTTTGTGCGCCCGCGAAGCGACGGGTTCAGCGGCCGTTCGTAGGCGACGGGCGACCGCACCCGCGGCGGGGTCTCGGCCTCGGCGGCGGTGGGGGACGGGTCCCGGAGGCGGACGGTGGGCTCCGAGGCGCGGTGGCTCTGCGTCGGCGGCTCGTCATCGGCCCCCTCGGCGGCCGGCGGAGTCTCGTTCTGTGCGCGCGCCAGCAGGGCGCGCAGGCGCGCCACCTCGTCGCGTAGCCGGTCGGCCTCGGCCTGCAGCTGATCCGACAGGGCGTCGCGCAGTCGCGTCTCGCGCAGCGCGACTCGAGCCTGATCGCGCAGCTCGGCGATCTCCATCGCCTGACTCTCGGTCTCTTCCTGCAGTTCCCGCTTCTCGTCCTCCAGGCGCTGGTTGTCGGTCTCGAGCCGCTCGTTCTGCGCGTGGCGGCGCTCGCCGGCGGCGCGGCGATGCTCGGAGTCCAAGCGCTGCTCCTGGAGCGACTGCCGGGCGTCCTCGAGCTCGGCGTGCGCCTCCTGCCGGGCTGCCCTCGCCAGGTCGAGGTCGGCGTTCAGCTGTCCGATCTGAGCTCGCAGACGCAGGCCCTGAGCGCGTTCGTCCTCGAGCTCCTGCGCTGCCTGCGCCCGGCGCGCCCGCTCCCGGGCCAGCAGCCCTCCGGCTTCTGCCAGCCGGGCGGTGAGTCGTTCTACCTCCGGGGTGCGCTCGCTGAGGCTCGGCCGGGCGGCCGGCCCGTCGGCGTTCGCGCGGGGGGCGGGCGGTGCGGCCGGCGCCCTCTCGGCCACCGCCGTGGTGCCGTCGCCGTCCTCCAGGCGAACGGCGATGTCGGGGGCGACCGACAGCTCGAGCTCCGACACCTGGTCGAGCTCGGTGTCGAACGGGAACGCCGCCAGCCACTCCTCGCCGTCCTCAGCTGCCCATGGCTTGTGCTCGAGATCGGCGAGCAGGCGCTGCTCGGAACCCCCGGCGTGCAGCATCAGGGTGGGGCGGAAGAACCGGCGCCCGCGGACTCCGAACCAGCGACCGCGCACCTCGAGCCGTCCCGGCTGCTCGGTGGAGAGACGGTCGATCTGGAACGTGATCCGGTCAGGATCGGTCGTCACGGGCTGCGTGTTCGGACTCGCCATCGTTGTCAGTCACCGGCCGCAGCCGGGGCAACAGACCCGGGGTGTGCGCCTGCGGGACGGATACAAGTGTGCCGCGTCGCGCTCGACAGCGTTGTGCCGTCCCGCGTTCGACCGCGTGCCGAGGCGCACGGCAGCGGATGCGCGGCGGCGGAGCGGCCGGATTCCGGCCGCGGGCCTAGGCGGCGCCGCGTCGCAGCCGCGACGCGCGCGACTTCTTGCGAGCACCGTTGTTGCGGTGCAGCGCACCGCGCTTGACGGCCTTGTCGATCGCCCGCACGAGCGTGCGATGCTCGGTGTCGGCGTTCGTGGCGTCGCCATCGGCAACGGCGCGCTCGAGGCGATGGAAGTAGGTCTTGATGGCCGAGGTGTAACGGCGGTTCTCGAGCCGCTCGCGCTCAGAGCGCAGGATCCGCTTCTTCTGTGAGTGAATGTTCGCCATGACGCAATACGGCCGCGGGTGACCGCGGCGACGGCGCGTACTATAGCGCCCTCCGTGTCCGTCCAGAGCACAGGGTTAGGGCCCCCGCCGCCCCCGCCCACAACGCCTCCACCTTCCCCACCGTCCGGGCCTCCGCCGAGGAGACGGCTGGCGCTCAGCACGGCGATCTTCGCCCTGGCGACGGCGTTGTCGCGCGTCGCCGGCCTCGGGCGCGAGGTGGTTCAAGCCGGCTATTTCAACACCAGTGGCGCCGGCTCGGCGTTCACGATCGCCTCCCAGATACCGAACCTGTTCTCGAACCTGTTCTCCCAGGCAGCGCTCGGGGCGGCGTTCGTCCCGATCTTCACCGAGCTGCTTCAGGCGGGCAAGAAGAAGGAGGCATTCCGGGTGGCCGCCTCGCTGTTCTGGCTGATCCTAGCCGTTCTCGGCGTGCTGACGGTCGTCTACATGGGGTTCGCCGGCCTGGTCATGCCGGCGTTCACCGGCACCCTCACAGGGTCGCAGACGACGCTCGCCATCGGCCTGTCGCGGGTGCTGTTCCCGGTCGTCCTGCTCCTCAGCCTCACCGGGCTGTTCGTCGGGATCCTGCAGTCCTACGACGAGTTCTCGATCCCGGCGCTGGCGCCGGCGCTGTGGAACATCGTGATCGTCGTCCTGATGGTGATCCTGCATGCGCACTTCCACGGTCAGGACGCCGTCTACTCCTACGCAATCGCATGGCTGGTGGCCACCGTCGTGCAGTTCCTGCTGATCGCCTGGGCGATGCGCCGGACCGAGTTCCGCCTCGCCTTCGCCTTCGACTGGCGCGACCCGCGGGTGCGCCAGGTGCTGATCCTGTTTCTCCCGGTGACGATGAGCATCGGGATCATCAACCTCGACATCTTCATCAACGCCGGCTTGGGCGCCCTCGTCAGCAAGCACGTCCCGATCGCCATCAACGACGCGTTCCGGATCTACATGCTGCCCCAGGGGATCTTCAGCGTCGCCGTGGCGACGGTGCTGTTCCCGACGCTCAGCCGGATGGCCAGCGCCCGCGATCCCAAGGGCATGCGACGCACGCTCGGCAACGGCATCCGCCAGATCAACCTGCTCCTGATCCCCTCGGCGGCGCTGCTGGCGGTGCTCGCGGTGCCGATCACCCGGCTGGTCTACCAACACGGCACCTTTCACAATTTCTCCACGCAGCTGGTGGCCAAGGCGCTGTTCTGGTTTGCCTTCAGTTTGCCCTTCGCCGGCATCAATCTCCTGCTCAGCCGCACGTTCTTCGCGCTCCAGCGACCGTGGATCCCGACCAAGCTGGCGGCCGTCAACGTCGTCGTCGACATCATCGTCTCGTTCGCGCTGTACAAGCCGCTCGGCATTGCCGGCCCGGTGATCGGCACCGTGGTCGCCAACGTGGTGATGACCCTGCTGCAGCTGCATCGGCTGCGGGTCGGCTTCAACGGCCGCCTGGAGATGGCCCAGACGACAATGGTCACGGTGCGGATCCTGCTCGCCACCGCGGTTGTGACCGCGCTCGGTTACCTGGTGTGGAAGGGGCTTGACAGCCTCCTCGGCCTGTCGCTGGTCGCCCAGATCCTCTCCGTCGGGATCGCCCTCACGATCGCCGGACTCGTATACGCGCGCCTCGTCCTGCTAATGAGCATCCCCGAGGCGCGCCAGATCCAGGCGCTGATCGTCGGCCGCCTTCGACCGGGGGTAGGCTGAACCACACGAATGGCCGACAGAGGCTTCTACTCGCGCCACTTCTCCAACGCTCGTCAGGAGCGGGCCTTCCTGAGCGCGGTCGGCTTCACGACGGCGTTCGCCACCGCCCGCGCGATCACGCACTCGATCAGAGCCGGGGTGGGGCCGTTTCACAACATCAGCTCGGGCGGGCGCCACATCCACCACAGCACCTTCGGGATCTTCGGGCTGCTGGGCGTCGGCTACCTGTGGACCTACCGGATCGGCGTCGGCAACCGGATGCCCGAGTGGGAGTCGCGCCTGACCGCCAGCGTATATGGCGTCGCCGCGGCGCTGACCCTGGACGAGTTCGCCCTGTGGCTCGACCTCCAGGACGACTACTGGGACAAGCAAGGCCGCAAGTCGATCGACGCCGTCGCGATCTTCGCCGGGCTGCTGACGATCGGCGTCGCCGGCCGGGACGCGCTCAACGAGCTCGGGTTGCTGCCCGGGGCGCTGGGCCGGCTGGCCGATCGAGACCGCCAGCGGCGCGCACGCCTGGCCGCGGACAAACGCTCGCGCTGAGCGCGCAGCGGACGGGTCGCCGCTTCGTACCCTAGTAGTCGAGACATGGCTGACCAGGCGCACATCCGCAACTTCTCGATCATCGCCCACATCGACCACGGCAAGTCGACGCTGGCCGACCGGATCCTGGAGCTCACACACACCGTCGATCCCCGATCGATGCGCGCCCAGGTGCTGGACTCGATGGACCTCGAGCGAGAGCGCGGGATCACGATCAAGGCCCAGGCGGTGCGCGTGTTCTACGAGTCGGCCCATGACGGGCAGACCTACCAGCTGCAGCTGATCGACACCCCGGGCCACGTCGACTTCACCTACGAGGTGTCGCGCTCGCTGGCGGCCTGCGAAGGCGCGCTGCTGGTGGTCGACGCCTCTCAGGGCGTGGAGGCGCAGACTGTGGCGAACACCTATCTCGCGGTCGATTCCGGTCTCGAGCTGATCCCGTGCCTGAACAAGGTCGATCTCCCCGGCGCAGAGCCCGAGCGCGTTGCCGAGGAGGTCGCCGACCTTCTGGGTGAGCCGGCCGATGCCGTGCGCCGGATCAGCGCCAAGACGGGCGAGGGTGTCACGGACGTGCTCGATGAGCTGATCGCCCGCGTGCCGCCCCCCAATGGCGATCCCGACGCTCCCCCGCGGGCGCTGATCTTCGACTCCGAGTTCGATCAGTATCGGGGCGTCATCGCCTACATTCGAGTGGTCGACGGGACGTTCACCAAGGGCGATGCGATCCGGGCGATGCAGGCCGGCACGGAAGCCGAGATCGACGACATCGGGTTCTTCAGCCCGCAGATGATCTCCGCTCCAGCGCTCGGACCCGGCGAGGTCGGCTATGTGATCACCGGGATCAAGGACGTCACGCGGCTGCGGGTCGGCGACACCCTGACCGCCAAGCACACTCCGGCCTCAGAGCCGCTGCCCGGCTACCGGGAGGTCAAGCCAATGGTGTTCTGCGGCCTGTTCCCGATCGACACCGAGCAGTACCCCGACCTGCGCGACGCACTCGAGAAGCTGACCCTCAATGACGCCGCGCTGAGCTGGGAGCCGGAGACCTCGGACGCGCTCGGGTTCGGCTTCCGGTGCGGCTTTCTGGGACTCCTGCACATGGACATCGTGCGCGAGCGTCTCGAGCGCGAGTACGACCTCGAGCTGCTCGCGACGATGCCGAGCGTGGAGTACGAGGTCACGCTCACCGACGGCTCGGTCCTTCCCCTGCACAGCCCCAACGACTTTCCAGACCCGGCCCGCGTCAGCGAGATCCGCGAGCCGTTCATCCGCGCCTCGATCCTGACCCCGAAGGAGTTCGTGGGGCAGATCATGGAGCTCTGCCAGGAGCGCCGCGGGGAGCACGCCGGGATGCACTACTTGTCGTCCGAGCGGGTACAGCTGACCTACGACCTGCCGCTGGCCGAGATCGTGCTGGACTTCTTCGACCAGCTGAAGTCGCGCACCCGCGGCTACGCGTCGTTGGACTACGACGTGATCGGCCTGCGCGAGTCAGATCTGGTCAAGCTCGACATACTGCTGGCCGGCGATCCGATCGACGCTCTGTCGATGCTGGTGCATCGTTCCAAGGCCCAGGTGGCCGGTCGCACGCTGACCGAGAAGCTGCGCGCGAAGATCCCGCGCCAGCAGTACGACGTCCCGATCCAGGCGGCGATCGGCTCGCGGATCGTCGCTCGCGAGACGATCAAGGCCTATCGCAAGGACGTGATCGCCAAGTGCTACGGCGGCGACATCAGCCGCAAGCGCAAGCTGCTCGAGCAGCAGAAGAAGGGCAAGCAGCGGATGAAGCAGGTGGGTCGCATCGAGGTTCCCCAGGAGGCGTTTTTGGCGGTGCTCGAGCTCGGCGAGAAAAGCTGAGCTCGATGGGCGGGCACGCCTCGGACCCCCGCGGGTTCACGGCCGAGCTGGCCGAGCAGGCCGATCCCGCGATCGGGAGCGAGCTGATCCTGATCCATTTCGACGACGGCCGCGTCGAGGAGCTGCGCCTGCACGACTACGAGCGCCTGTACTCGCTGCCCGGCGTCTACGAGCAGATCGTCCAGGACCGGCTCCAATGCCGCTCACCGGCGCAGATCGCCGCGATGCTCGCCGCGGCCGCTGACGCCGCCGGCTGGGAGCGTGCTGCAGTCCGCGTGCTCGACGTGGCCGCCGGCAACGGCGTCTCCGGCGAGGCGCTCGTTGCCGAGGGCCTCGCGCCCGTGCTCGGGACCGACATCGTCCCCGCCGCCCGCGCGGCCGCGCTGCGCGATCGCCCCGACGTGTACGGCGAGTACCTGACCCTCGACCTGCTCGGCCTCGACGATCGCCGGCGCGAGGCCGTGCGAGGACTGCGCGCGTCGGCGCTCTGCTGCGTGGCTCCGGTGGGCGACCATGCCTCGCAGCTTCCCCCGCGTGCCCTCGCCGCCGCCGCCGAGCTCCTGGAACCGGACGCGCTGGTGGCCTACATGCACGATCCAGGTGTCGACGCGGTCGACGCGGTGAGCGCCGAGCTGTGGGGGGATGACGTCAGTGCGCAGGAGCTCGAGCGCCGGCGCTACCTGCACCGGCGCACGGTGACCGGTGAGCCCTACGAGATGAACGGCGTCGTCTGGCGCCTGCGCCGCGACTGAGCGGCATCGGCTCGGGTAAGTGCGTCGGTGCGGGTCAGGCCCAGTAGCCGCCCGGGCCCCGGCGGGAAGGCCGGTAGCCCTGGCGGCGAGCGTGCATCCAGGGTGGGCGGGGAGCCCCGTGGCGGCCGCCCAGCACCATGATCACGACCATCAGGACCGCCCAGACCACCGTCGCTGCCAGCAGCAGCGCCGCCGTGACGGCCATCACGGGGATCGCGAACAGGAGCAGCATCGGGTTGGCGCGCACGGCCGAGACCGCCCAGCCGCCGGCTGTACGACGCGCCGGTGCAGAGCTGCCGCGCCCGCTGCGCCGGCCGGGGAGATCCTCGACGGTCTTCTCGAGCTCCCCGTACGTGCGCGCCTTCAGCGCGGTGCTGACCCGCTGCTCGAGCTCCTCGGACGCGATCCGGCCTTCGGTCGCCGCCCGGTGCAGGCGCTCGACGATGCGATCGCGATCCTGATCGGACGCTCTCAGCTCGCCATACCGGCCATACCTGCTGCTCACGCTCGCGAGGCTAGCGCGCTGCGGGGACCTCCGCAAATGAATTCGTCTCGGATTGCGGGCGCACGCAGTAGCTGCCCTCAGAAAAGCCCTCGCTCTCGATCCCGAACGCCCAGTTCGAGCGCGAGTACAGGTTCTCGAGCGCGATCGACATCGTCAGCTCGACGATCTGGGGCTCGTCGAATCGGGCGCGCAGCCGCTCGAACAGGTCGTCGGACACCTCGACCGGCGTCCGTGTCATCGCCTCGGCGTACTCCAGGACCAGCCGCTCGGCCTCATCGAAGCGCCCGGACTCCCGCCACAGGCTGAGCTCGCGCAGCTTCGGCTCGGGGATCCCGGAGTCGTGCGCCAGCCGCGAGCCGAAGTCCAGGCACCACTCACATCCGACGAGCTGGCCGGTGCGGAGCATGGCAAGCTCCTTGAGCTGGCGCGGGACGGTCTTCGAGAAGCGCTGCTGTGACAGCGAGACGGCGGCGTAGCCGAGCAGCAGTGGCCGGTGGTGGGCGATGACCCCGGTCGGCTCGAGCGCGCGGCCGTACATCCGCCTGGCGGTGCCGTAGATCAGCCGCCGGATCGGGTCGAGGCCTCGGGGCGCCGCGGGCTCAAGACGTGCCATCAGATGCTCCTTGTCGTGCGTGTCGTGGGAGGGCGGACGGCGACCATCGCTGCCGCCACAACGGCCAGCTCGAGCGCGAATCCGCCGAGACTGGCCGCGTCCTGGGCGGCCGGCAGCATGCCGGTTGTGGTCAGGTGGTAGGCGAAGTGCGGGATCGTGGCGGCCAGAAAGGCGGCGCCGGCCACCAGCACGAGCCGGCGCTCGAACCAGATCGCCGCGCACGCCAGCAGTACCGCGAAGCCGAGCTCCATCGCCGCGAAGTCGCGGACCAGATGTTCGTCGTAGGGCCCCATCGCCGCCACCCAGTGCATTCCGCCGCCTGGGTAGGAGGCATAGAAGGAGCGCGGGGCCACGAGGCCCCAGACGCCGATCTCGCCCTGGGCCGCTGCCACCACGGCCATCCCCGCGCGGGCCAGGCGGAAGCTGCGACGCGACGCAAACACGGTGGCCGGCGCCGCCGGGGTGGCCACGTCGTTCATGCTGCAGCGCTCCGCCCCGGCGTCCGGGTCGATGCCTGCGATGTCCGCGATGTCCGCGATGTCCGCGATGCCCGGGAGCCCCCGGCCAGCGCCAGCCGCCCGGCCTCGACCGCGCTCGACCATGCGATCTCCGACAGGCAGCCGGGCGCCGCGACCATGTCGCCGGCCACGAACACGCCGTCGCCGCGATCGATCGCGGGCCGGTCGCGCCACGTCTGTCCGGGGAAGTCCAGCGCCCCCGTGCGCCCGTCCATGACCTGGCGGCGTCGCCAGGTCTCGCGCTCGCGCCAGTCGACGAAGGACGCGTCGAGCAGATGTTCGAGTCGCGCGGCGGCGCTTTCGGTGGTCTCTCCCGGTCGGATCGGCATCTGGGCCTGGATCAGCTCCTCGCCGGCCGGGGCCACCGTCGGGTCGGATGCGGTGAAGCGCTCCACCCAGCCGGTCTCCTGCAGGTCGACGACGACGAACGGGTCGCCGCGCAGCGAACGCATCGCCAAGTCGATGCAGACGGCGTGACCGCCGCGCCAGCGCAGCGTCTCGTCGCCGAGCAGGCGGCGGGCGTCGTCGAGCTCGGTGGCGACGATCACCAGCCCGCCCGGGAGCTCGTGCACGCGGTCGCCGGTCCGGATATCCACACCGAGGGCCGCCGCGCGCTCGCGCATGCGGTCGATGATCGAGGACCAGCCGCCGATCGGGAAGCGGGCCCTGGGCGGCGCGGACAGCAGCCCCCGCACGAGGGGCTCCCACAAAAACGCGGCGGACAGCTCGCCGGGGTCGTGGTAGTAGGTGAGGATGCCCGCGCTGCGCGCCAGCGCGACCGCCGCCTCGGTGCCGACGTGATCCGCGGCCCAGGTCTCGAAGTCGAGCTCGGCCGGGGCGCTGCGCCCCCGCAGCCGTAGCGCGGCCACCGCGGCTCCGACCGAGGGCACGCGACGGATCCCGTCGCGCCAGCGGAAGCGGACCCCCGAGAGGGGCGGCCGGGTCCAGGCGGGCAGCAGGTCGCGCTCGCCGAGCCACCTCCAGAACGGGCTGTCGGCAAGCAGCGCGTGAGGGCCGAGGTTGGCCTTGTAGGGGGCCGGCAGGCTACGGGCGCGCCCGCCGAGCTCCTGGTGGCCCTCGCGCACCACCACGTTGGCCCCCTGCTCGGCGCACGCGATCGCCGCCGTCATACCCGCTATTCCACCGCCGACGACCGTGATCGTGACCATTTGAGACTCCGTTTGTGAGCTGACCGGGTGACGGCAACGCTACGCGGCAACTGGCCCGGAGTTAAGGTCCAGTGACGTTGTCCGAAAGAGAGCCAGTTCCCGGCCTCGGTCTGCTCGTGAATCTCGAGCCCGGCGCCGGCACGCTGCACGAGCAGCTCGAGCTCAGCCTGCGCGAGCACGTGCGCACAGGACGGCTGGCTCCCGGCACCCGGCTTCCGTCCTCCCGTGCGCTGGCGGCCGAGCTCGGTATCTCGCGCGGGGTCGTCCTGGAGGCCTACGGGCAACTGGTGGCTGAGGGCTACCTGCTGGCCAGCCAGGGCGCACCGACCCGGGTGGCCTCGGGGCCTCGGGCAGAGCCGGCGCCGCTGGCGGCGGGCTCGCTGGAGCCCCGCTACGCCTACCGGTTCGCACCCGACGTTCCCGACCTGGCGTCGTTCCCGCGCGACGGCTGGCTGCGCTCGCTGCGTACGGCAGCGCGCGACGCTCCGTTCGCGGCCCTCGGGCCCGGGGACCCGCGAGGCGTCCCGGAGCTGCGCAATACGCTGATGAGCTACCTCGGGCGCGTCCGTGGAGCGGCCCCCGAGCCCGAGCACACGCTCGTCTGCGCCGGCTTCACGCAGGCGTTCACGCTCCTGTGCGCCGGGCTGCGCGAGCGCGGGATCGAGCGGATCGCCGTTGAGGATCCCGGCTGGTCCCAGCACCGACTGGTCGCGGAACGAGCGGGGCTCGAGCCGGTCGCGATCGGCGTCGACGAGCGCGGGCTCGATGTCGCCGAGCTCGCCGCCTCAGGCTGCGAGGCGGTCGTGGTCACGCCGGCGCACCAGTTCCCGACGGGCGTCGTGCTGGCCTCCGAGCGCCGCGCCGAACTGCTGAGCTGGGCCGAGGAGGTCGACGGGCTGATCGTCGAGGACGACTACGACTCCGAGCTGCGCTACGACCGCGGGCCGGTCGGGGCGCTGCAGGGGCTGGCTCCCGAGCGCATCTGCCACGTCGGCTCGGCCAGCAAGCGGCTCGCTCCCGGCCTGCGGCTCGGCTGGGTCCTGTCGCCGTCGTGGCTGACGGGCGAGCTCACCTACGCCAAGGCGCTGTCCGATGGAGGGACTCCGGTGCTCGAGCAGCTGGCGCTGGCGGACTTCATCACGCGCGGCGAGCTCGACCGTCACCTGCGCCGCATGCGGCTGCTCTACCGAGGGCGTCGCGAGACGATCGTGCGGGCCTTGGCGGCAAACCTCCCCGAGGCAAGCCTCGGCGGTGTCGCCGCCGGCCTCTACGCCGCGGTCACGCTTGGACCCGAGGTCTCCGAGCCGGCGCTTCTGCGGGCGGCGGCGGCTGCTGGGGTCGCCGTCGAGGGCCTGGCGGCCAGTCGGGTCACGGCCGGCGGCCTGCCGGGACTGCTACTCGGTTATGCCAACCTGACCGAGCCCGCGATCGAGCGCGGGATCGAGTTGCTGGCGGCAGCGATCCGCTCGATCTGACCGACCGCCGGCCGGGCGTCACTCGTCGTCGGTGAGGGCGCGGGGAACGATCGCGGCGAACCCCACGATCATGAACCCGAACAGGCTGATCACCCCGAGCGCGTGGGCCCACGGAGCGTCGGCGGCGTTGAGCAGCCCCACGCCGGCGACGAGCAGCGCGACCGTGACGCGCGCTCCGAGGCCGGGTCCGAGCAGCCCGAGCGCGCGGACGGGCCGCTGCACGGCGACCGCGTCCGCCGTCTCGCCGCCACCGGCGTCGAGCGGGTCGAACCCGCCGCTCAGCGTGAGCCGGAACAGGAGCGCCAGCGATGGGAACAGAATCGCTCCGCCGGCCAGCACGGCCACCACCAGGCAGACCAGCGTGTCGTGGGACGCGGCCGCCTGATGGACGTTCAGCCCGGGCAGCAGCGTCGGATAGCGCGCGAACGCCCAGCCGGCGATGACGGCCGCCACGGCTACCGCACCGCTGAACCGCGCCGGCTCGAATCGCCGGCGCAGCACGAGCGCCAGCGTGCCCGCCCCGGCCAGCACCGAGACCACCAGGCAGGCCAGCGCGGCGCCGCTCAGCAGCCCCGTATACAGCGAGTGGGCGTCACCGTGAAGCACGACCAGCCCCGCCAGCGCCAGTCCGCCGGCGACCACCCCCGCTCCCAGCGCGCGGCTGCGGAAGGCGTCCTCGAGGTCTGCCTCGCCGAGCCGCGCGGCGTCGGCCGCCAGGTACACCGCCGCCAGGTAGGCGGAGAAGGCCACCGCCAGCACACCGATCAGGATCGAGGTCGGGTTCAGCCAGCTCGAGAACAAAGGGCCGGCGGCGTTGCCGACCGGGACCCGCTCGGAGGCGATCCCGCCGGCGGCCGCGCCGAGAGCGAACGGGGTCACCAGGGAGGCCACTCCGAACGTCGCGTCCACGACGCGGGTCTCACGTGCCCCCGACGCCCCCGAGCGAAGGGCATAGCTGGCGCCGCGCATGATGATGCCCAGCGCGGCGATGAAGAAGGCCACGGCGAGCGTCGAGGCGATCGAGCCGAAGAAGACCGGGTACGCGGTCCACGTCACGGTCAGCACGAAGATCAGCCAGACGTGGTTGGCCTCCCAGACGGGCCCCATCGCGTGATGGGCGTGCTCGCGGATGCGCTCACCGCGCTCCCCACGCCCCGCCAGCAGCCGCCACAGCCCGGCGCCGAAGTCCGCGCCGCCCAGCACCGTGTAGAGCACGAGGCCGCCGAGCACGAACACCAGAGGGAGCGTGTCGAGCATGGCCGTCAGGCGGGTTGTGCGGCGCTGGACGGCGGGGGGTCGGCACTGGGGAGCTCGAGCGGCGCCCGCGCCAGGCGGCGCAGCACCCATGCCACCCCGACCGCCACGGCGATGTAGGTCACGAGCAGGGCGCCGTACCCGACCGGGATCCCGCCGGCGCCGGTGACCGCGTCGACGGTCGGCATCACCCGGTAGACGATCCACGGCTGGCGGCCCACCTCGGTCGTGGTCCAGCCGGCGATCAGCGCGATGAGCGCTCCCGGGCCGGCCAGCACGACGGCGCGGTAGAACCACGCGGAGACCGGCAGCCGTCGTCGGCGGATGCGGACGGCCAGGTAGACAACGCCGAGCAGAGCCAGCAGCGTGCCGATCCCGACCATCGTCTGGAACGACAGGCGGGTCACGTTGACCGGCGGACGCTGCGAGGGCGGCACCGTCTGGAGTCCCTTGACGGTCGCGTTGAAGCTGTGGAACGCCAGCAGCGAGAGCATGTGGGGGATCTCGATTCCGTACTTGACCTGACCGTTGGTGTACCAGCCGAGGATGTGCTCTGGCGCGCCCCGCGTGGTCCGGTATAGCCCCTCGATCGCCGCCAGCTTGACCGGCTGGTCGACGGCGACGTCGCGGGCGATCCAGTCCCCGACCAGCACCTGCACCGGCGCGGCCAGGCAGGCGATCGTCAGCGGGATCGTCAGGGCCACCCGCTCGTAACGCCCCCAGCGACCCCGTAGCCGGCCGACGGCGTAGGCCCCGGCGACCAGGAACCCGGTGACCATGTAGCCGGCGATGTACATGTGGATCAGCTCCGACCACAGGTAGGGGTTGCCGAACAGGGCCTTGAGCGGATCGACGTCCACGACCCGGCCCCCGACCAGGCGAAAGCCTCCGGGATGGTTCATCCAGGCGTTGACCGAGATGACCATCAGCGAGCCGGTGAACCCGGTGATCACGATCGGGATCCCGCTCAGCAGGTGCCGGCGCGGCGACAGCCGGTCCCAGCCGTAGGCATAGATGCCGATGAAGATCGCCTCCATGAAGAACGAGAACCCCTCGACCGCGAACCCGAGGCCGAAGACACCCCCGAACGTGGCGGTGAAGTTCGGCCACAGCAGCCCCATCTCGAAGCTGAGGATCGTGCCCGTGATCACTCCGACGGCGAACAGCGCGAGCACGATCCTGCTCCAGCGTCGCGCCAGCGTGCGGTAGACCGGGTCGCCGGTCCTCTGGCCCAGCCATTCGGCGAACAGCACCATCGCCGGGAACGCGATCCCGAAGCAGACCAGCGGGATGTGCACTGCGAACGACAGCGCTTGCATCTGCCGTGCCTCGAGCAGATATCGCTGGTGGACCGGAGCGAGGGCAGCCGCGAGCGGGTGCATGCCTGACCGTGGACGTTACCGATCCGCTCTCACCGACCGTGCCAGAATCGCCGCCATGGACCTCGGTCTGACAGGGCGCGCCTGCATCGTCTCCGGCGGCTCGCGCGGGATTGGCCTGGCGACCGCCCGTCGCCTGCGCGCCGAGGGCGCCGAGCTGCTGCTCCTGGGCCGTGGCGAGGAGGCGCTGCGAGCGGCCGCGGCGGCGTGTGGCGGAGCGCGCTGGCTGGCGCTGGACCTGACTCGGCCCGACGCCGGCGAGCGCGCCGTGGCCGCCTGCTCAGAGCACTTCGGCCGGGTTGACGTGCTGGTCAACAACGCCGGCATGAGCAGCGTCAGAGCGATCGAGGACCTCGACGATGCCGAGTGGCACGCGCAGTGGGGGATCCACGTGATGGCCCCAATGCGGCTGATGCGCGCGGCGATCCCGGCGATGCGCGAGCGGGGCTGGGGGAGGGTGGTCAACGTC
Organism: uncultured Solirubrobacterales bacterium; assembly: GCA_963799995.1. Taxonomy (GTDB): domain Bacteria; phylum Actinomycetota; class Thermoleophilia; order Solirubrobacterales; family Solirubrobacteraceae; genus Palsa-465. Next base: position 102,647 of record CAWCZI010000012.1, read on the forward strand.
TCCTCGTCCTCGGGCAAGCGACCCGGCCAGCGCAACGTCGCCTACTCGGTGACCAAGGCTGCCGAGCTGTCGCTGTCGCGCGCGTTTGCCGACGCGTATGCGCAGTACGGAGTGCTGGTCAACGCCGTCACGCCCGGCCCGGTGGCCAGCGAGCTGTGGCTCGAGCCGGGCGGGCTCGTCGACCAGACCGTCGCGGCTCAGGGCACGAGCCGCGAGGAGGTGCTCGAGAAGGCCGCGGCGGCGGTGCCGCTACGCCGGCTGGCCGGCGCCGACGAGATCGCCGCCACGATCGTGTTCCTGTGCTCAGAGCCCGCGTCCAATGTCGTCGGGGCGGCGTGGTCGGTCGACGGCGGCGCGGTCCCGGTCATCATCTGACTGGGGAACTGGCAATACACTGGCGCCCGATGGCGATCGACACCCAGGCAATCGGCAAGCGCTACCCGGACACCGTGTACGCGGTCGGGCGTGAGAAGGTGCGGGAATACGCGTTCGCGGTCGGCGAGAGCAACCCGCTGCACCTTAACGTCGACGCGGCCCGATCCGCGGGGTACGCAGACGTGGTTGCGCCGCCGATGTTCGCGGTCGTATACGGCGCCCCGTCGGTCGCGCCCGCGATCCTCGACCCAGCGGTGGGAATCGACTTCGCCCACATGGTGCACGGGGCCCAGGAGTTCCGCTGGGGGCCGTTGGTTGTGGCAGGCGACGAGATCACCACCACGGCCACCGTGCAGGACATCGCCGACCGGCGCGGGCTGTACTTCTACGTGTTCGAGACCGAATCGGTCAACCAGCGCGGTGAGACCGTCTGCACCGGGACCTGGACCAACATCGTCAGGGCCGGTGGGGACGGGTGAATCCCGGGGACGCGTTCGAGCTCTCGGTCACCCCGGACCGCTACCTCACGGTTCGCTACGCGGGCGCGTCCGGCGACTTCAACCCGATCCACATCGACGAGGAGTTCGCCCGCCAGGTCGGGCTCCCCGGCCGCATACTGCACGGTCTGTGGACGATGGCGCAGGTGGCGCGCGCCCACACCGAGTCGCTGGGAGGGCCCGACCGCCTCGAGCGGCTGGCGGTGCAGTTCCGCGGAATGGGCGTGCTCGAAGAGGAGATCGTGGTCCGTGGCAGGGTGGAGGAGATCGGCGACGGGCGGGCTCGTGTCAGCTCGGAGGCCGCACAGTCCGGCAGGCGCATCGTCCGCGGCGGCGAGGCCGACATCCGCGTCGACTGACAGCCGGGGGACCCGGCGTCCCTACCTACAATCTCAAAAGACCATGTTGAGCGAACGCCAGGAGCTCGTGCTGGGCAGGCTCGTCGAGGAATACCTCGACGCCGGTGTGCCTGTCGGCAGCAAGTCGCTGAGCACGGCGTTCGCGTGGGGCCCGTCGACGATCCGCCACGAGCTCGCCAACCTCGAGGAGCTGGGGTTGCTGGCGCATCCGCACACCTCGGCCGGCCGCGTGCCCACCGAGGCCGGCTACCGCTATTTCGTCGACCGTCTGCTGCCCGAGCCGCCGCCTGGACCCGGGCTGTCGCTGTCGCTGGTCCGTCGCGAGGTCGACGAGGCGATGCGGGTCACCACCGAGACCCTGTCTCAGGTCACCGACCTGCTGGCGATCGTCAGCGCGCCGCCGATCGAGACCTCGACGATCCGTCACATCGAGGTCCTCGCGCTTCAGCCTCAGGTGCTGATGGTGGTGGTGATCACCTCCACCGGCGGCGTCTCCAAGCGCCTGTTCACGTTCCCGCGTCCGGTTGACACCGGCCTCGCGGATTGGGCTGCCAGCTACCTCAACGAGCGCCTGGTCGGCCTCGGTCTGGGGGCGCGGATGCTCCACCAGCGGCTGTATGACCCGTCGCTGAGCAGCACCGAGACTGAGTTCCTCGACGCCCTGGCGCCGGTGTTCACTGATCTCGAGGAGTCGACGCTCGCGACGCTGTACGTCGAGGGGACCGCCAAGCTGATGACGATCGAGCGCTTCGCCGACCTGTCGGAGCTCAATCTGCTGATGGACATGCTCGAGCGCCGCGTCGCGCTGCTGGGGGTCCTGCGCTCGGCGCTCAGCACCCCGCGCGACGTGGCCGTGAGGATCGGGGCCGAGAACGAGGCTCCGGCGCTGCAGTCGCTGGCGCTGGTGGCCGCCAGCTACGGGCTGCCGCAGCGCAGCCTGGGGATGGTCTCGGTGATCGGGCCCCTGCGGATGGACTACGCGCAGGCGATCCGGTCGGTCCGGGAGGCCGCCGCGCAGCTGTCGAGCTTCGTCTCAGACGTGTACGACACGAGATGAAATGAGCGCGTCACAGATGCCACGGGACTACTACGAAGTGCTGGGCGTGGCCCGCACCGCCGACGACGCCGACATAAAGAAGGCCTTCCGCCGGCTGGCCCGCGAGTTGCACCCCGACGTCAACACCGACGATCCGGAAGCCGAGACCAAGTTCAAGGAGGCCGCCGAGGCCTACGAGGTCCTGTCCGACGCCGATCGCCGAGCCACCTATGACCGCTACGGGCACGAGGGGCTGCGCACGGGTGGCTACGCGCCCAATTTCGACTCGTTCGGGTCGGTCGCCGACATCTTCGAGGCGTTCTTCGGTGGCGGCGGGGGCGGCGGCTTCGGCTCGGTCTTCGGCGGTGGGCGCCAGGGCGGTCCCGCGCAGGGCGGCGACATCTCGGTCGGCGCCGAGATCGATCTCGCGCAGGCGGCACATGGGGCGGCGGTGGAGGTGGCCTACGAGGCGGTCGAGCGCTGCGAGCACTGCAATGGCAACGGGGCCGAGCCGGGCACGCCGATCGAGACCTGCACCAAGTGCGGTGGCACCGGCCAGCTGCGCGCGGTGTCGCGCACGCCGTTCGGCCAGGTTGTGCGCGCCACGGCCTGCGACGTCTGCGGCGGCGACGGGCGGGTCGCCTCCAACCCCTGCCACGAGTGTCACGGGCGGGGCCGCAAGGTGGCGCGCAAGAAGGTCTCGGTCGACATCCCCGCCGGGATCGACGACGGCCAGCGCATCCGGATCACCGGCCGCGGGCACGCCGGCGAGCACGGCGGACCGTCGGGCGACCTCTACGTCCAGATACGTGTGCGCGAGGACTCGCGCTTCGTCCGCAACCAAGACGATCTGGTCACCGTGGTCGACGTGGCAGCGCCGCTGGCGGCGCTCGGGACGACCGTCGAGGTTCCGACGATCGACGGCTCGGTCGAGCTCGAGATCCCCGCCGGCATCCAGCCCAACGAGGCGCTCACCGTACGTGGGCAGGGAATGCCGGCGCTGCGCGGGCGCCGCCGCGGAGATCTACGGGTCGTCGTCAACGTGGTGGTCCCCAAGCATCTGAAGCGCGAGCAGCGCGAGCTGCTCCAGCAGCTCGCCGACAGCATGACCGAGGACAACCTCCGCACCGAGGAGGGCGTGTTCGGCAAGCTCAGGCGCGCCTTCGGCGGTTGATCCGACTCGCCGTCCGCGTCCGCGCCGAGCAAGCGGAGCTGGTGCTGGCCGAGTTGCTCGAGCTGGCCCCGAGCGGGGTGCAGGAGTCCGCGCTCCCCGGCGGGGTGGTGGAGTACGCCGTCTACGGAGCGCCCGGCGAGCTGCCCGAGCTGCCCGACCTCCGGGCCGCCGCCGGCGGCGCGCTGGTGGAGATCTCGACCGAGGAGATCGCCGACGACTGGGCCGAGCGCTGGCGCGACTTCCACCATCCTCTGGTCCTCGGCGACCGGCTGACGGTCCGTCCGCCGTGGGAGCCTGCGGCCGGAACCACGCTGGACGTGGTGGTCGATCCCGGGCGGGCGTTCGGGACCGGCGCGCACCCGACCACACGGCTGTGCTTGGAGCTCCTGCTCGAACAGCCGACAGCCGGGTCGTTCGTCGACGTGGGCTGCGGCTCGGGTGTGCTCGCGATCGTGGCGGCCAAGCTCGGGTATGCGCCGGTGATCGCGCTCGACTACGACCCGGCGGCGGTGCAGGCCACGCAGACCAACGCGGTGGCCAATGAGGTTCGGATCGAGGCGCGGGACTTCGACCTGCGCCGCGCTCAGGTGCCCGACGCGGATCTCGTGGCGGCGAACGTCCTGGCGGGGCCGTTGCGCGCATGGGCGGCTTCCCAGCGGCGGCTCCCACCCCGTCTGATCCTCAGCGGACTGCTGCGCGAGGAGGCCGACGGCGTGGCGGCGGCGTTCGGCGCCCGTGGCCTGTGCGAGCGCGATCGACGTGTTCTCGGAGACTGGTCGGCGCTGCTGATGGGCAGCTGAACGTCCCCGGCGCGCAACCTGATGGACAAGAGCGCGGCCGCGAATCTTGGCCACGCGGCCGATGCCGGCGCGCCCGCGCCCGAGCATCCTTCACAGCGTCGCTTGTGATTCCCGATCCAGGAAACTCAAAGGAGGTGAACAGTTGCCCAACCCACTCGCAATCGGAGTGACTCTCGGTGGCCTGCTCCTCGACGTCGTCGCACCGCGGCCCAAGCCTCGGGCTGGATCACCGCAAGAGCCCTCTCTCCTCTCTGGCCGTGCCGTCCCGAGGACACCGCAGCGTGACGTGACGATCGAGGCGTACGACGGTCCTCCGGTCGCGAGCGGCTATCGCAGCTGAACCGCTTACGGGGCCACGCGCTACCTTCTGGCGCGCGTGGCCTCGTTCGCGGTCAAGTTCCTCGGCTGCAAGGTATCCCAGGCGGATGCGATGCTCGCCCGCCGCGCCCTGCTCGCCGCCGGTCACACCGAGGTTGCGGAGGGTGACGCCGACCTGCACGTGATCAACACGTGTTGCATCACGTCCGAGGCGGAGGCCAAGTCCCGCCAGGCCGTCCGCCGTTCGCTGCGCACCGCCGAGCAGGTGTACGTCGCCGGCTGCGCGGTGAACCTGAACCCCGGGCGCTTCGGAGAGATCGACCCGCGGGTGCAGCCCTTCGTGGGCACCGCCGACGAGGTCGCGGGGGCGCTGGCCGGTGAGGCCGCGGGCCTGGCGTGCGCGGACATCGAGCACGACGTGCTGGTCCGGGAGCGGGCCGGGGCGCCCGCCGCCGGGGTGCGTACACGGGGCTTCGTCAAGGTCCAGGACGGATGCGACGGGACCTGTGCCTACTGCATCATCCCGACGGTGCGTGGCAGCGCCCGTTCGCGTCCCGCGAGCGCGGTCCTGTCCGAGGTGGCCGAACGGCTTCGCTCCGGGCAACCCGAGATGGTGATGACCGGGATCAGCGTCGGCGACTACCGAGACCCTGAGCAGGGGCTCGACCTCGGCGAGCTGATGATGGAGGTCGCCCGGGTGCCTGGCGTTGAGCGGGTGCGTCTGTCCAGCGTCGAGGTGATCCACGTGCGCGACTCGCTGCTGCGCGCGCTGGCGGACCAGCCCGAGGTCTGCCCCCACCTGCACGTGCCGATGCAGTCGGGCGACGACGGTGTGCTGCGGTCGATGGGACGCCACTACACGGTCGACCAGTACCTCCGCCACGTCGCCGCCGTCCGCGAGGCGGTTCCCGAGGTCAACGTCACCACCGACGTGATCGTCGGGTTCCCGGGCGAGGACGAGGCCGCGTTCGAGCGGACCCTGGCCGCGGTCGACGCAGCCGGGATCACGCGCGTGCACGTGTTCCCGTACTCGCCGCGTCCCGGCACAGTCGCCGAGGGCCTCGGCGACCCGGTGGCGCCTGCGGACCGCAAGCGCCGAGCCCAGGTGCTGCGGGCCCGCTCCGAGGTGCGCTCGCGGATGCATCGCGCGCGCAAGCTGGGCGGGCGCGAGACCGTTTTGATCGACAAGGTCGCGCCGGATCGTCAATGCTCGGGCTACACGGGGGATTACACCCGCTGCTACCTGCCGCCGGGCGCGGGGGAGCGGGGCCGGTTCGTGGACGTGGTCTGCGACGAGCTCTACGCCGACGGGATCCGCTGCCACACGTAGGAGTGGGCCACCGTTCGGGGGCTGCCAGCCGCAAAAGGCGCATCGATGGACGGCTAGAGGCGCCTCACGCGGGAGACTGTGGTCGCAAAAGGTTCCATGTGACCCCTTTGCGACCACAGTCCCCCGAAGCCACCCCTCCCCAGCCGGTTTTCCATAACGCCGCAGCGGCTCACGGCAGGCAACCCGGTTCCGCATCCCCGAGGGCTATCCTTCAAAGCACGAATGACGGTTGCCGAGCAGGTCAGGGCTGACATGACCAGCGCCATGAAAGCCGGCGAGAAGGATCGCGTCGGGGCGCTGCGGCTGGTGCTGAGCGAGCTGCAGAAGGCCGCCAAGGAGGGCGGCGACGACGAGCTCGTGGTGCTGCGCCGGGAGCGAAAGCGCCGGCTCGAGGCGGCGACGCAGTTCCGCGACGCCAACCGACCCGAGCTGGCCGACGGCGAGGAGTCCGAGGCGAGGCTGATCGAGACCTACCTGCCGGCGGAGCTCACCGACGCCGAGCTCGAGGCGATGGTGCGCTCGGCGATCGCCGAGACCGGGGCCAGCTCGCCCCGTGACATGGGACAGGTGATGAAGGCCGTCATGGCCAAGAGCGGCGGTCGCGCCGACGGCAAGCGCGCGTCCGCGCGCGTCCGCGAAGCGCTGGGGGCGTAGCGAGTGGCCGCCCCCTCTCGATGCGAACGCACCTCCGGAGACGACCACTAGCGTGCGCCGCGCTCTCGAGCTCGACAACGCGGTCGCCGCCGAGCTGGCGGGAAGCGAGGACGCGGTCCTGCGGACGCTCGAGGGGCATCTTGACTGCGACGTCTATCTGCGCGGGAACGTGCTCACGCTGGAAGGGGACGAGCCGGCCGTCGACGCCGCCGTCACCGTCGTGCGAGAGCTCTCCGAGCTGATCGAGCAGGGGCACGAGATCGCCCCGGGCACGATCGAGGCGGTCACCCGCGCGCTGGACGAGCACGAGTCGCCGTCGGAGATCCTCGAGGACGTCGTGTGGCGTCACCGGGCGACGAAGGTCGCGCCCAAGACGGTCAACCAGAAGCGCTACGTGGACTCGATCCGCCGCAACACGATCACGTTCGGGATCGGGCCGGCCGGCACCGGCAAGACATTCCTGGCGGTGGCGCTGGCGGCCGCTGCGCTCAGCCGCCGGGAGGTCAACCGGATCATCCTGACCCGGCCCGCGGTCGAGGCCGGCGAGCGACTCGGCTTCCTCCCGGGTGACCTGATGGCCAAGGTCGACCCGTATCTGCGGCCCCTGTTCGACGCGCTGCACGACATGCTCGAGGCCGAGCGGGTCTCGCAGCACCTCGAGCGCGGCGTGATCGAGGTGGCGCCGCTGGCCTTCATGCGGGGACGCACGCTGAACGACAGTTTCATCATTCTCGATGAGGCTCAGAACACGAGCCCCGAGCAGATGAAGATGTTCCTGACCCGCCTCGGCTTCAACTCCAAAGTGGTCGTCACCGGTGACGTGACCCAGATCGATCTCCCGCGCGAGCAGGACTCGGGGCTGGTCGTGGTGTCGGACATCCTCAGCGAGGTAGAGGGGATCGAGTTCATCCGCTTCGGTGAGGAGGACGTGGTCCGCCACAAGCTCGTGCGCAGGATCGTCGCCGCCTACAGCGAGCACGCCCAGCGGCTTGCGCCCGACCTACGTCCGCGTAGGCGCGCGTAGCCCGCGGATGCTCGACATCGAGGTGATCGGGATCGAATCGATCACCACCGACGGCCCCAGTGCGGTGGAGCTCGAGGAGCTGTGCGCGCTGGCGCTGTCCTCGGCCGGTATCGACGAGGGACACGTGGCGATCGAGTTCGTCGACGAGGACCGCAGCCGCGAGCTCAACCTCGAGTTCCGCCGGATCGACGACGCCACCGACGTGCTCTCGTTCGGTATCGATGAGGACGGTGCGGCCGCCGGTCCCCGCGAGCTCGGAGACATTGTCATCTGCCCGCCGCGCACCGAGGACCTGCGCGAGGCTGTGGTCCACGGCGCGCTGCACCTGAGCGGCATGGACCACGAGACCGACGAGGGCGAGATGCTGGCCCTGCAGGCCGAGCTGATGCGCTGGGTGAGCTAGTGCGCGTCCCATCTGCCGATCCTGTCGAGCCGCCGGCCACGCGCTCGGGCTTCGTCGCGCTGGCCGGACGCCCCAACGTGGGCAAGTCGACGCTTGCCAACGCGATCGTCGGCGCCAAGGTGGCGATCGTCTCCGACAAGCCGCAGACCACCCGGCGGGCGCTGCGGGGCGTGGCCAACGGGCCCGGCTGGCAGCTGGTGCTGGTCGACCTGCCCGGCGTGCAGCGCCCGCGCGACGCGCTCACCGAGCGCATGCAGCACCGGGTCGAGCGTGAGCTGTCTGACGCCGACGCCTGCCTGCTGGTGGTCAATGCCGAGCAGGGGATCGGCCCCGGAGACCGCTTCATCTCGGACCTGCTGCGCGGAAAGGGCGGTCCTCCGGTTCCGGTCGCCGTGGCGGTCAACAAGGTCGACCGAGCGCCCCGGGCGCGGATCGCCGCCACCTTGCAGGGAGCGGAGGACCTGGGCATCTCAGAGGACATCTTCCCGGTCTCGGCCCGCACCGGGAGCGGGCTTCGGACGCTGGTCGAGCACCTGGTCGGCCTGCTCCCGATCGGGCCGTTCTACTTCCCCGGTACCCAGCGCACGGACCTGTCAGAGCTGGTGCACCTGGCCGAGCTCGTGCGCGAGCAGATCCTTGCGCGCACGCGCGAGGAGGTTCCGCACGCGGTCGAGGTGGAGGTCCAGGAGATCTTGCACCCACGCCCCGACCTGGTGCGGATCGAGGCCGTGGTGCTCTCAGAGACCGAGTCTCAGAAGGGGATCCTGATCGGCGCCGGCGGGCGGATGATCAAGTCGATCGGTGTCGCCGCACGCCGGGCGATCGAGCGCGATCTCGGGACCCACGTGCACCTCGAGCTCTCCGTTCAGGTCCGCCGGCACTGGCGCGCGGATGAGCGAGTCCTCGACCGATTGGGCATCGAATAGAGGTTCTGTTACGACATTTGACGAACTTCCTGCGCAAAAGCTAAACCTCTCGGCTCGAGCTATCAGGCTCCTGCGCGAGCTACCGATAAGTCAAACGCACAGAATTCTGCTCTGGGGCAATGAAGGAGCGCCACTATGAGACGTCGTGAGGCAGTTGTCGGCCTGGTCATCGGATCGATGATCGTCCTTGCCCTGATGGCGGTGTTCGCGATCCAGCTGTCGGACAACCAAGCCAAGTCCAAGCAGGACATCGAGGGCCGGGTCCACGAGCGCTCGGTGCTCGCCACGGCCCTCATCGACAGCCTGTTCCAGTCCGCGCAGCAGCAGATCCCCGCCGAGGCCAAGCTGTACGGGACGCCGACCGTCTCCAACAAGTTGCTCGACCAGAAGGTGGGGCGCAACCTCTACATGGCGCTGGTCGACCCCTCCGACAACGTGGTCGCCGCTTCGCCCGGCTTCGACGCTCAGGCACGCGCGGACATGAAGCAGTCGGCGACGCTCAAGCTGCTGCACGCCGGCAAACCATTCGCGCTGGGCAACGTCCTGCCGTACGGCAAGACGGGAGTGATCAACTACGGCGTGGCGCTGCCGACCGCGACCGGAGAGCGCTTTCTGCTGACGGGATTCACGCCGGCCAACCTCAGCGGCTTTTTGACCGCCGACCTCAAGCAGATCCCCGGGGTCAAGGGCGCCCACAACTACCTGCTGGACGGTAGGGGGATCGTGCTCGCCTCCACCAACCCGCTCAGGCCCCCCGGCTACCTGTTCCACACGCCGGCGCAGCTCGACGTCCTCAACCACACGAACGGCGACGTCGACGGCCACTACTTCGATGAGGTCCGGCTCACCAATTCGACTTGGCGACTGGTGCTGTCCGCCCCCAACGGTCCGCTGTTCGCGAGCGTCTCGGGCCTGCGCAAGTGGCTGCCGTGGATCATCTTCATGGCCTTCGGGATCGTTGCCGTGGCGACCTTGGTCCTGTCACGCCGCGCGCTGCGCGACGGCGAGCGCGTGCGAGAGACCAACGCTCAGCTCGCCGAGGCCAACAGCAAGCTGGGGAGCGTCAACGACCAGCTGGCCGAGGCCAACAGCACGCTGGAGCGCCGGGCGCGGGAGCTGGCGCGCTCCAACGCCGAGCTCGAGCAGTTCGCCTCGATCGCCTCCCACGACCTGCAGGAGCCGCTGCGCAAGGTGCGGACCTTCACCGAGCGGATCACCGAGACCGAGGCAAGATCGTCTGTCCGAACGTGGGCTCGACTACCTGCGGCGGGCCAACGCATCGGCCGAGCGGATGCAGCGGCTGATCGAGGACCTGCTCAAGTTCTCCCGGGTCGCGACCCAGGGCCGCCCGTTCGCAGCCGTCGATCTGCGCTCGACCGCTCACGAGGTGCTGGATGATCTCGAAGACTCGATCCATCGCTCCGGCGCCGACGATCCACGTCGGAGAGCTGCCGACGATCAACGCCGACGCCCACCAGATGCGCCAGCTGCTGCAGAACCTGATCTCCAACGCGATCAAGTTCCGCCGCGACGGGGTCGCGCCGAAGGTCGACGTCAGCGCCGAGGTGCAGGACGGAACCGTGAGGCTGGTGGTCCGCGACAACGGGATCGGCTTCGACCCGCAGTACAGCCGCCGCATCTTCCGCGTGTTCGAGCGGCTGCACGGCCGCGGCGCGTACCCCGGAACCGGAATCGGGCTCGCCCTGTGTCGTAAGATCGCCGAGCGCCACGGCGGGACGGTCGTCGCCGACAGCGTTCCCGGCGAGGGCTCGACCTTCACCGTGACGATGCAGGCGCACAGGACCGAAGGCGGTGTCGGACGTGCTGCCGGCCGATCAGGCCGACATCGCGCAGGCCGAACACGAGGAGCCCTATGTCACTGCCTGATGTGCTCTCGCGGCCGTTCACGATCCTGCTCGCCGACGACGACGAGGAGGATCGCGAGCTCGCTCGCGACGCGCTTCAGGACTCGCGCCTGGCCAACGAGATGAAGTTCGTGGTCGACGGGCAGGACCTGCTGGACTACCTGCGCCACGAGGGCCGCTGGACCGAGGAGAGCTCGCCCCGTCCCGGCATCATCCTGCTCGACCTCAACATGCCCAAGAAGGACGGGCGCGAGGCGCTGGCCGAGATCAAGGCCGACGATTCGCTGCGGCGGATCCCGATCGTCGTGCTGACCACCTCCAAGGACGAGGCCGACGTGCTCAGCACCTACGACCTCGGCGTCAGCTCGTTCATCACCAAGCCGGTCACCTTCGGCGGCCTCGTCGAGGTGATGAGGACCTGGACGCAGTACTGGTTCGAGATCGTCGAGCTTCCGAATGGCGGGGCCGGTGGCCACAGCAGCCACTGAGCCGGTCAAGGTCCTGCTCGTCGAGGACGACGAGGACGACTACCTGATCACGCGGGACATGCTCGCCCGCCAGGAGGGCGTGCGCTTCACCGTCGAGTGGCGGCCGGACTACGCGGGAGCCCTGGCGGCGATCCGCGAGCAGCGCCACGACGTCTACCTGGTCGACTACCGGCTCGGCGCGCGCACCGGCCTCGAGCTCGTCAGCGAGGGGTTCGCCGCCCGGCCGTTCGCGCCGGTGATCATGCTCACCGGCCAGGCCGACGTACGAGATCGATCTCGAGGCGACCGCGCTCGGGCGTCACCGACTACCTGGTCAAGCAGGAGCTCGACCCGCCGGGCCTGGAGCGCTCGATCCGCTACGCGATCAGCCACCAGCAGGCGATCTCGCGACCTGTCTCGTAGCGAGGAGCGCTACGCGCTGGCCGTCCGGGCCGCCAACGACGGCATCTGGGACTGGGACCTCGAGCAGAACCGGATCTACTTCTCGCCGCGCTGGCACGCGATCCTCGGCCAGCCCGAGCAGGCGGCCGACGAGGACCCGTCGGCGTGGTTCGAGCTCGTCCACTCGGGCGATGTGCTGCCGGCTGCGCGGCGCGATCGAGGCTCATCTGGACGGCCGCACCCCGCATCTGCAGTCCGAGCACCGGATGCGCCACGCCGACGGCACCTGGCGCTGGGTGATGACCCGCGGCCTGGCGATCCGCGGCGTCGACGGCCGCCCGACGCGGATGGCCGGCTCGCTGTCGGACGTCACCGACCGCCGGATCGCCCAGCTGCGCCTGCAGCACGACGCGCTGCACGACACGCTCACCGGCCTGCCCAACCGGACCCTGTTCGTCGATCGCCTCAACCAGATCCTGCAGCGCCCGCTGCGCGACCCGGAAACCGGCTGCGCGGTCCTGTTCCTCGACATCGACCGCTTCAAGCTGGTCAACGACAGCCTCAGCCACGCGCGTCGGCGACAACCTGCTGATCGCGCTGGCCGGCCGGGTGTCGGCGGCGCTGCGCCCGGGCGACACCGTGGCCCGGCTCGGCGGCGACGAGTTCACCGTCCTGCTCGAGGACGTCATCGCGGCCGAGGACGCCACCGTCGTCGCCGACCGGATCCTGCACTCGCTCGACGAGGCCTTCGACATCGACGGCAACGAGCTGTTCGTCAGCGCCAGCGTCGGGATCGCGCTCAGCGCCCCCGGACTGGGCCCCGCCGACCTGATGCGCAACGCCGACATCGCCATGTACGACGCCAAGCGGCGCGGCCGCGTCGCGCAGCGCCGTGTTCGACGAGAGCATGCACCGCCGGGTCGTCGACCGGCTGGCGCGCGAGACCGAGCTGCGCCAGGTCGTCGAGTGCTCGCTGCTCGGGATCCACTACCAGCCGATCATCGATCTCGCCAGCGGCCGGATCTGCGGCCTCGAGGCGCTGGCCCGCTGGCCCGCGGACTGGCCCCCGGTGGCGCCGATGGAGTTCATCTCGATCGCCGAGGAGACCGGCGTGATCGGCGCGCTCGGCCAGCAGGTGATGCGCGGCGCGCTCGAGACGCTGGCCGGCTGGCGCGAGGAGGGACTGGTCACCGACGAGGTCTGCATGAGCGTCAACCTGTCCGGCCGCCAGCTCGACGACCCGGGCCTCGCCGAGCAGGTCCGTGCGGCGATCGAACGCCGTTGCGCTGCCCCGCGCAATGCGCTGAAGCTCGAGATCACCGAGAGCACGCTGATGCAGGAGGTCGAGCGCACCCAGCACGTCTTCTCGGAGGTCTGCGGCACCGGCGTCGGCCTGCACCTCGACGACTTCGGCACCGGCTACTCGTCGCTGACGGCCCTGCACCGGTTCCCCGTCGACGCGCTCAAGATCGACCGCAGCTTCGTGGCCACGATCTCCGAGCCGGACGGCAACGACGTGATCGTCCGCTCGACGGTCGCGCTGGCCCACAGCCTCGGTCTGCCGGTGATCGCCGAGGGGATCGAGGATCGCGACCAGCTCCGGCGGCTGCGCTCGCTGGGGTGCGAGTTCGGCCAGGGCTACCTGTTCTCACCGGCCCTGAATGCGCAGGACACACACGAGCTGCTCGAGAGCTGGAGCCCCGAGCAGGCCATCGAGCTCAGCGCGCTCGCCTGAGGGAGCCTCGCTTCGATCGAGAGGCGCCGGCCCGCCGCGAACGCCGGCGGCTCGGACTCCCGACACTAGAATCCTGGTCGTGGACGATGGCCAGGTGGCATTCGACGAGCGCGGGCTGGTGCCGTGCATCGCGCAGGACTGGCGCACGGGCGAGGTACTGACGCTGGCGTACATGAACGCCGAGGCGCTGCAGCGCACGCGGGAGACCGGAGAGGTCCACTTCTTCAGCCGCTCGCGCCAGGAGCTGTGGCACAAGGGCGCGACCTCTGGCAACACGCTGGCCGCGATGGCGATCCGCTACGACTGCGACGGCGATGCGCTGCTGGTCCTGGTGGAGCCGGCCGGGCCGGCCTGTCACACCGGCGAGCGCAGCTGCTTTCACCGCGGCGAGCTGGAGCCGAGCGCGCCGCACGAGTCGCTCCCCGAGCTCGAGCGGACGATCGCCTCGCGCGCCGAGACCCGCCCCGCCGGCTCCTACACCTCAGAGCTGCTCGGCGACCCCGCGAGGGCCGGTGCCAAGGTCCAGGAGGAGGCCGAGGAGGTCGTGCGCGCCGCCCGCGAGGAGTCGGACGAACGCGTGGCCGAGGAGAGCGCGGACCTCATCTACCACCTCACGGTCCTGCTGCGCTCACGCGACCTGACACTCGCCGACGCCGAGCGGGTGCTCGATGGCCGTCGCCGGCGCTGAGGCCGGGTATCCCGGGGCGCCCGGGGCGACCGCCCGGTCCGTACGCCCCGCCCCGGCCACTCTGACCCCCTCGCTGGAGGTCGTCCGCGAGCTGGCCCGCGACCACAACCTGATCCCGCTGCGCCAGACGTTCATCGACGACTGCCAGACGCCCGTGTCGGCGTTTCTGAAGCTGCGCGAGCCGCCCACGCCCGCCTTCCTGCTCGAGTCCGCCGACCAGGGCCGGGTGGGGCGCTACACATTCATCGGCTATCGACCGCGCAAGGTGTTGCGATGGTCGCTGGGGGATCCGGGCGACCCCTACGCGCTGGCGGCGTCCGAGATCTCCGGCTACCGGGTGCCCGACCTGCCCGGGCTGCCGCCGTTCGCGGGGGGCGCGGTGGGCATGTTCGCCTACGACCTCGTGCGCACCGTCGAGCCGCTCGGGGAGCCGAACCCTGATCCGATCGGAGTGCCCGATCTGGCGTTGATGCTGACCGACGCCCTGGTCGTGTTCGACCACCTCCAGCACACCGTCACCGTGATCGCCAACGTCTACGCCGACGACGACCTCGAGGCCTCCTACCGGAGGGCCGAGGAGACGATCGCCGAGGTTCGCTGGCGCCTGGCGCGGCCGGTGCCCGCGCCGGCGCGACCGGTCGCCGAGCGTCGCGCGCCCGTGTTCGAGTCCAACATGTCACGCGAGCAGTTCGAGGCCAACGTGGCGCGGATCATCGAGTACATCTATGCCGGCGACGCGTTTCAGGTGGTCCCGTCGCAGCGGTGGTCGGCGCCCGTCGATGTGGAGGCGTTTTCGATCTACCGCGGGCTGCGGGCCGTCAACCCCAGCCCCTACATGTACTTCGTCGACTTCGGCGATTTCGAGATCGCCGGCGCCAGCCCGGAGCCGCTCATCACCGTCCGTGGCCGGCGGGTGTCCACGCGTCCGATCGCCGGCACCCGCCCGCGGGGGGCGAGCATCGAGGAGGACGCCCGCATGGCCGACGAGCTTCTCGCCGACGAGAAGGAGCGCGCCGAGCACGTGATGCTCGTCGACCTGGGCCGCAACGACCTGGGTCGCGTGTGCGAGTACGGAAGTGTCGCGGTCGAGTCGTTCATGGCGGTCGAGAACTACAGCCACGTGATGCACATCGTCTCCAGCGTCGCCGGCACCCTGCGGCCCGGCGTGGGAGCGCTCGACGCGCTGCGCTCTGTGCTGCCGGCGGGCACGCTGTCGGGCGCACCCAAGGTCCGGGCGATGCAGATCATCGACGAGCTCGAGCCGGTCAAGCGTGGAGGCTACGGCGGCGCGATCGGCTGGGCGAGCTACACGGGTGAGCTGGACACCTGCATCCACATCCGCACTGTGGTGGTCAAGGACGGCATCGCCCACGTCCAGGCGGGTGGGGGCACGGTCGCGGACGCCAAGCCGGACTACGAGTTCCGCGAGTCCGAGGCAAAGGCGCGTGCGGTCCTGAGGGCGATCGAGCTCGCCACCGCCCAGCGCGAGTGGCCTTAGTGGTGCAGACCACGAGGCCGTAGCCTGCCCTACCGTTGCCCGCGAGATGCGCGTCCTGGTCATCGACAACTACGACAGCTTCACCTACAACCTCGTCCAGTACGTGGGGATGACGTCGGACCCGCCCCCCGAGATCGAGGTGGTGCGCAACGATCACGCCACGGTCGACGAGCTGCTGAGCCGCGGGTACGACCGGGTGATCGTCTCGCCGGGGCCGTGCACGCCCAACGAGGCGGGGATCTCGCTCGAGGCGGTGCGGCGCTTCCCCGAGGCCCGCATCCCAACCCTCGGCGTGTGCCTCGGCCATCAGGCTATGGTCCAGGCCTGGGGCGGCAGGGTCATCACCCATCGGCCGGTTCACGGCAAGACCACGCGGATACTTCACGACGGTCGCACCATCTTCACCGGCCTGCCGACCCCGCTCGAAGTCGGTCGCTACCACTCGCTGATCGCCGCTCCCGAGCTCCCGCCGATGCTCGAGCGCAGCGCGTTCGCCGACGACGTCGTGATGGGGGTCCGTCACCGCGAGCTCCCCGCCGAGGGAGTCCAGTTCCACCCCGAGTCAGTGCTCACCGAGCAGGGCCGAGAGCTGCTATCCAATTTCCTGCGGGGGACCGCATGAGCCGGCCGCCCGAGTCCGGACCGGGTTGCGGATGAGCCCCCGCGGGGACCTCCTGACGCGGTCGATCGACTCGCTGGCCAGCGGCCGCGACCTGACGCTCGAGCAGGCCGCGGAGGTGCTGGCCGAGATCATGACCGGCAACGCCTCCGAGGTGCAGATAGCCGCCTTCCTGATCGCGCTGCGCACCAAGGGCGAGACCGTTGAGGAGCTGGCAGGGCTGGCCAGCACGATGCGCAGCCTCGCCACGCAGGTGACCGTCGACCGCCCACGCCTGCTGGACACGGCCGGCACCGGGGGCGGGCGGCGAACCTTCAACGTCTCGACGACGGCCGCGCTGATCGCCGCCGGGGCAGGCTGCACCGTGGCCAAGCACGGCAACCGCTCGGCGACCGGACTGTCGGGATCCGCCGATCTGCTGGAGGCACTGGGGGCTCGGATCGACCTGGGGCCGCAGGCTGTCGCCCGGTGCATCGAGGACGCGGGCTTCGGTTTCATGTTCGCGCCGGCGCACCACCAGGCCACCCGCTATGTGATCCCGGTCCGGCGCGAGCTCGCCGTGCGCACGATCTTTAACTTCCTCGGACCGCTGACCAATCCGGCGGGCGCGCGGCGACAGCTGATCGGCGTCTCTGACGCCCGCTACCTGGAGACGATGGCGGGCGCGCTGCGGCTGCTCGGCACCGAGCACGCGCTGCTGGTCTCGAGCGTCGACGAGCTCGACGAGCTCAGCATCTCGGATGCGACCCGGGTCGTCGAGGTCACCCCCGACGAGCTGCGCAGCTACATGATCACCCCTGAGGAGGTCGGGCTGGCGCGCGCCCCCGCGGAGGCTGTGCCCGGAGGCGATCCGGAGCAGAACGCCGAGATCGCCCGGCGGATCTTTGCCGGCGAGGCCGGCCCGGCGCGCGACCTCGCGGTGCTCAATGCGGGCGCGGCGATCTACGCAGGAGGCGGCGCCGAGTCGGTGGCGGAGGGCGTCGGCGCTGCCGCCGCGGCGATCGACGCAGGCTCGGCGACCGAGGCGCTCGAACGGTTCGTTCGGGCCACGCACCGGCCATCCTCTGAGGATCAGTGAACGAGCTCGAGCGGATCGTGGCGCGTACGCGGGGCGAGGTGGCGCGGCGCCGGGCGCTGCGCCCCGTGGCCGACCTTGCACGTGCGGTCGGCGGCGAGACCGTGCGCCCATTCGCGGCGGCGCTGGGCGCTCCCGGGCTGTCGGTGATCGCCGAGCACAAGCGCCGCTCTCCCTCCGCCGGTGTGATCCGCGAGGGCGCGCGTCTGGAGGATGTGGTCTGCGCCTACGAGCGCGCCGGTGCCGCGGCCCTGTCGGTACTGACCGAGGAGGAGGGCTTCGGCGGCTCGCTCGGGGACCTGGCGGTGGCCCGCGGAGCGGCTTCGCTGCCGATTCTCCGCAAGGACTTCATCGTCGACCAGTACCAGATCCTGGAGGCGTTGGTCGGCGGCGCCGACGCGATCCTGCTGATCGTCGCCGCGCTCGACCCCGACACGCTGACGAGCCTCTACGCACACGCTCGGGAGCTCGGCTTGGACGTCCTGGTCGAGGTCCACGACCGGGCCGAGCTCGAAATCGCGGCGGCGCTCGGCGCGCCCGTGATCGGGATCAACAACCGCGACCTGGCCACGCTCCGCGTCGACATCGAGCGGACCTTCGAGCTGCTCGACCGGATCCCGGAGGGGACGCTGGTCGTCTCCGAGTCCGGATTTCGCGAGCGCGCCCAGCTCGAGCGGCTCGCGGCCGCCGGGGTGGACGCGGTGCTGGTCGGGGAGGCGCTGATGCGCTCGCCCGACATCGAGGCCGCCTGCCGGGAGCTGACAGGCGTTACCGTCTGAGCTGAGCGCGGGGGCACGTTGCGCAACGGCGTTTAGCTGCAGTTTGACCGGCTGGGGCACACTCGGGCCGGATGAACAACGTGTTTCGCTCGCACTTCGCCTCGGCGGTGGTGGGCGGGCTGATCGTCGCTGGCGGCTTCCTGGCCCTGGGTGTCACCGGACGGCACACCACGCAGACGATCGTCGAAGAGGCCCCGGTCGCCATCACCGACGCCGGCCCCAGCTCGGGGCTGACGCCGCACGACATCTACCAGCGCGACGCTCCGGGGGTGGTCTTCATCCACGCCCAGTTGGTGGACCACATACAGAGCCCGTTCAGCGTGGCCGGCCGCCTGGAGGGCGGGAGCTCGACCGGCTCGGGCTTCCTGGTCGACCGCCGCGGCGACGTCCTGACCGCCTATCACGTCGTGGCCGGCGCCGCGCGCGCCGGAGGGGTGACCATCGAGTTCGAGGGCGGGGTGAGCCGAAGCGCCAACGTCGTCGCAGTCGACCGCGTCGCCGACGTGGCGGTGCTGAGGGTCGACGTGTCCGGGTTGTCCACCCTTCGCCCGCTTCCGCTGGGCGACTCCACCAGCGTCCGCGTCGGCGACCCCACGCTGGCCATCGGTAATCCCTACGGCGTCGATCGCACGCTGGCCAGCGGCATTGTCGCCGCCCTGCAGCACCAGATTCCGGCCCCCGACGGGTCGAGCGTCGACAACGTGATCCAGACCGACCAACCGCTGTTTCCGGGGGGCGCGGGCGGTCCGCTGCTCGATGCCGCGGGGCAGGTGATCGGCATCAACTCACAGCTTGGCGGCACCGCCGGGGACGCGACGGGGCTGTCGTTCGCCACGCCGATCGACACCGCCCTGCCGATGCTGGCGCGCGCGCGGCGCGACGGCAGCGTGCGCCTGGCCTATATCGGGGTGAGGGGGGTGTCCGCCCGTGGCCGCCACCCCGCCGTGACCGTCACTGCGGCCGTGTCTGGCGGCCCGGCGGCGCAGGCCGGCCTGCGTGACGGCGACGCGATCGAGAAGCTCGACGGCCGCACCGTCTCCAGCATGGATCAGTTTCAGCTGCTGCTGAGCTCTCGCGATCCCGGGCAGACGGTGTCGCTCGCGGTGCGCCGGGCAGGACGGATCCGCCTGCTCAGAGTGATGCTGGGCTCGCAGCCGGCGCCCCAGCCCGGGCGGTAGCGCAACCGGCGCCATAGCGCCCCAGCTGCCCCGGGGTGCCCGCGTTCGTACGATGTGGTCATGGAGCCGAGCGCCCCGAAGATCAAGTTCTGTGGTCTGACCGACCCCGCTGACGCCGAGCGGGCGGTCGCTGCGGGCGCGTGGGCGCTGGGGATGATCATGTGGCCCGGCTCGCCGCGGCACTGCGATCTCGGCGCCGCCGAGGAGATCGGCGCCGCCTTCCGGCGCCAGGCGGAGATCGTCGGAGTGTTCGTCAACCCCACCCTGCCTGAGCTGACCAGAATCGCGGAGGCCGCCAGTCTGACGATGCTCCAGCTCCATGGCGACGAGGGCCCCGCGTTCTGTGGGGAGGCTGCCCGGCGGACGGGATGTCGCGTGATCAAGGCCGCTCGGGTGCGCAGCGGCGCCGACATCCAGGCGCTCGGCCCGTTCCACACCGACTTCCACCTGCTCGACAGCTACGTGCGCGGAGTCCCGGGCGGCACCGGCGAGACGTTCGTCTGGGACCTGGCACGAACGCACCGCACGTCGGTCCCGGTGATCCTGTCGGGAGGCCTCGACGCCGGCAACGTGGCCGAGGCGATCGCGGCGGTGCGACCGTTCGCGGTCGACGTGGCCAGCGGCGTTGAGGCGAGTCCCGGCCGCAAGGACGCCGCCAAGCTCCAGGAGTTCGCCGCGGCCGTCGCCGCCACGGCCCCCGTGACGGTCCCGTGAGCGCGATCGAGCATCGCTTCGGCCCCTATGGGGGCCAGTACGTCCCGGAGACGCTGATGCCGGCGCTGGCCGAGCTAGAGCAGGCGTGGATCGAGGCGCGCGCGGATGTGGTCTTCCGGGACGAGCTGGCCCGATTGCTGCGTGACTACGTGGGCCGGCCGTCCCCGCTGTACCTCGCCTCGCGTCTGAGCGACGCCGCCGGCCACCCCATCTACCTAAAGCGCGAAGACCTCAACCACACCGGCGCCCACAAGATCAACAACGCGCTCGGTCAGGCCCTGCTGGCCAAGCGGATGGGCAAGCGGCGCATCATCGCCGAGACGGGAGCCGGCCAGCACGGCGTCGCCGCCGCCACCGCGTGCGCGCTGCTCGACCTCGAGTGCATCGTCTACATGGGGACCGAGGACATGCGCCGCCAGAAGCCCAACGTCGAGCGGATGGGCCTCCTCGGGGCCCGGGTGGAGCCGGTGCCGGCCGGCGCTCGGACGCTCAAGGAGGCCGTGTCGGCGGCGATCCGCGATTGGGTAACCAACGTCGCGAGCACCCACTACATCATCGGCTCGTGCGTCGGCCCGGCGCCGTATCCGGCGCTCGTCCGCGACCTGCAGCGGGTGATCGGCGACGAGGCGCGTGCCCAGATGCTCAAGCAGGCTGGGCGCCTTCCGGACCGCGTGGTCGCCTGTGTCGGGGGTGGCTCGAACTCGATCGGCATCTTCACCGCGTTCATCGCCGACGCCGGCGTCGAGCTGGTCGGCGTCGAGGCGGCGGGGGAGGGGATCGAGACCGGACGCCACGGAGCGCCGCTGACCGTTGCCGGGCGCGGCGGGGTCCTGCACGGTGCGTTCTCTGCGGTCATGCAGGACGAGGACGGACAGATCCTCGAGGCCCACTCGATCTCGGCCGGACTCGACTACCCGGGGACCGGGCCGGAGCACGCCTGGCTCCGCGACCAGGGGCGCGCGCGCTACGTGGCCGTCGACGACGACCACGCCCTGCGGGCGTTCGCCCGAACGGCCCGCCTGGAGGGCATCATTCCGGCGCTGGAGAGCTCCCACGCGATCGCCTGGGCGCTCGAGAGCCCAGGCTCAGAGCTCGACCTCGTGTGCCTGTCGGGCCGGGGCGACAAGGACCTCGCGGAGGCCCTCGAGAAGCTCGAGACGAGCTCCGCGGCGCGATGAGCGCCGCGAGCGGGACCGAGGCGATTGCCGAGGCGTTCGCCCGCGCGCACGCCGACGGGAGCCGCGCCGCGCTCATGCCCTACCTGATGGGCGGCTACCCAGACCTCGAGACCTCCCGCCGGATCGGACTCGCCTACGCCGACGCCGGCGCCGCCGTGGTCGAGCTCGGGGTGCCGTTCTCCGATCCGCTCGCGGACGGCCCGGTCATCCACGCCGCGGCGACGGCGGCGCTGGCCGCCGGGGCGACGCTGCCCCGGGTCCTCGATGTGGCGCGCACGCTCGCTGGGCGACTGCCTGTGGTGGTGATGTGCTACGCCAACGTGATCCTCGCCCGAGGGCTCGAGCGCTTCGTCGACTCGCTCGTGGCCGCCGGGGTGAGCGGGCTGATCGTCCCCGACCTGCCGCACGGGGAGGCCAGCGACACCCGAGAGGCCTGCGACGCCCTAGGGCTGGCCCTGGTTCCCCTGGCGGCACCGACCACTCCCGACGCCCGGCTGGCTCAGATCGGCCGTGACGCTCGCGGGTTCCTGTACGCCGTCTCGCTGACCGGAACCACCGGCGAGCGCGCCGCGGTCGGCGACGGCCTGGCCGAGGCCATATCCCGCGCAGCTGCGCGAACCGAGGTGCCGGTGGCCGTCGGATTCGGCATCGCCACCCCCGAGCAGGCCGCTGCCGCGGCGGCGGCCGGGGCTGACGGCGTGATCGTCGGCAGCCGCCTGGTTCGGGCGGCGGGGGAGTCCCCGGAACCGGCCACCGCGGTGGGCGCGCTGGTCCGTGACTTTTCGGAAGCGCTGTCCGGCGCGCCTCTGAGTTAGCATCTGCGCGCGATGGGTCTGATTCTCACCGCCACCGCCGGGCTCTGCATCTGGATCGTGATCTGGGCGCTCAACGTGAGCGGACTCGACGCGATCTTCATCGCGATCGTGATGGTGCTGGTCGCGATCGGCGTCCGGAACCTTCTCCCGTTCCTGCCTGGCCGGCGGGACTAGCCCGGCCAAGGCGATGCCCCGCCGGGTGCTCGGACGGACCCGTGCCCTGTCGCTGTGCGCGAGCGTGGCGCTGTTCGGACTCGCGGGCTGCACGAGCAGCGGCAACGGCGGCAGCTCGCTGATCACGATCGGCGGCTCGCAGCTGACCGTCTACGCCAGCCAGCCACCCGGGGGCTCCGGGGGGCTGGCGGCCCAGGACATGCTCGCCGCCGAGAGGCTCGCTCTCAGCCAGGCCGGCGGGCGGGCCGGCAAGTTCACGGTCAAGCTCGTCACCCTCGACGGCCGCGAGCTGTCCGACAACGCACGCACCGCGATCCAGGACCCGACCACGATCGCGTATCTGGGCGAGCTACAGCCCGGCACGTCCCAGGTGTCGGTCGAGATCCTCAACCAGCAGGGCGTGCTCGAGGTCAGCCCGGCCGACACCGCGGACTACCTGACGCAGTCGACGCCGGCGGCGCCCGGCTCGCCCGCGAGCTTCTACCCATCGCGCAGCACCTACCACCAGACGTTCGCGCGCGTGGTCCCCAATACCGCCCAGGAGGCCAAGGCCCAGGTCGAGATGATGCAGACCCAGCACGTCTCGACGCTCTACGTGGCCAGCGACGGGCAGATCTACGGGAACGCCGCCGCGCTCGAGGTCAAGCAGGCGGCCGGCCAGGCCGGAATCACGGTCAGGACCGGGGCGCCGACCGTTGCCGCGGTGAAGGCCTCTGGCGCTGGAGGGCTCTTCTACGCCGCCACCGACGACTCGCCAGGCGCGCGCCGGACCGCGGTCGCGCTGCTGGACGGCGTTGCGGCGACGCTCCCGAGCGTCAAACTGTTCGCCCCTTCAGGCCTCTACGACGCGGACTTTGCCTCGGCGCTCGGTGCGAACGCCGGCCAGCGGCTGATGGTCTCCGCGCCGGGCTTTTTGCCCGCCGACCTGTCGTCCGCCGGCAGCCAGTTCGTGTCCGCGTTCAAGTCCGCCTACGGCCACGATCCGGCGACGGAGGCGATCTTCGGATACGAGGCGATGAAGGCGCTGCTGACGGTGATCTCCGATGCGGGCGCCAACGGGAACTCGCGAGCCCTGGTGGTGGCCGCGTTCCGGGTTCTCAAGAGCAGCCAGTCGGCGATCGGCCCCTACTCGATCAACGGCGGCGACCCCAGCGTTGCGCCGTTCGTGTTCGCGCGGGTACGGGATGGCCGGCTGGTCCCGTTCAAATTCCTCCAGCCACAGGGATGATCCGTAGCGCCAGATCCGTCCGGCCAGAACCTCGACGATCCGGGCGGCCGCATGGACAGCCGGGCCTCAGCAGGTATTTGGTTTCTGTTAGGGGTCGGCGTTTCGGTCCCCACCGGGAGCCCGTCCGCCTTGCTGAGGTCCGAGGCCCCGAATAGTCTCCCCGCACCGGGATTCCCGAGAAGCCCGGTATCGACCTAGAGGAGGACGACTATGAGTTTTCTCGGCAAGGCGACGAGGGGCGGTCTGGTACTTGCTTCCGTCCTAGCGCTTAGCGCATGCGGTAGTAGCAGCAGTAGCAGTAGCAGCAGCAGTAGCAGCAGTGGTGGTGGGGGCAGCAGCAGTTCTGGCAAGACCATCGACATCTACTCCAGCCTCCCGCTGCAGGGTGCGTCGAGCGCCCAGACCGGCCCGCTCGTCAACGGCATCAAGCTGGCCCTGTCGCAGGCCGGCAACAAGGCCGGACCGTTCACCGTCAACTACCAGTCGCTCGACGACTCCACGGCGGCAGCCGGCAAGTGGGATCCGGGCCAGACAGCGGCCGATGCCCGCAAGGCGGCCGCCGATCCGAAGGCCGTGTACTACATCGGCGAGTTCAACTCGGGCGCCAGCGAGGTGTCGATCCCGATCCTCAACCAGGCGGGGATCCCGATGGTCAGCCCCGCCAACACTTACGTCGGGCTCACCACCAACCTCCCGGGCAGCGCCCCGGGGGAGCCAGAGAAGTACTACCCGACGGGCAAGCGCAACTACCTGCGGATCGTCCCGATCGATTCGATCCAGGGCGCAGCTGACCTGATCGCGATGAAGCAGGCAGGCTGCACGAAGGTCGCAGTCGCCAACGACAAGGAGGCCTACGGCGCAGGCCTGGCGACTCTGCTGGGGCTCGAGAAGGGCTTCTACGGCGTCAGCATCACCAGCAACACCGGAATCGACCCGACGGCGCCGAACTTCCGGTCCTACGCGAGCACGATCCAGGGGCAGGGAGCGGACTGCTTCTTCTTCTCCGGGATCGTCTCCAACGGCGCGGTCCAGCTGACCAAGGACGTCCACGCCGCCCTCCCGAAGGCGAAGATCTTCGTCCCGGACGGGGCGTGCACGGATTCCTACACAGCCCAGAGCAAGGGCGGTGTGCCGGCGGCGATCGACCCGCTGATCCAGTGCACGGTGGCCACCCAGAACCTGGACGCCTATCCGGGCGGAAAGGCCTTCCTCGCCGCCTACAAGGCCAAGTACGGGACGGCCAACCCGGATCCGTATGCGATCTACGGCTACGAGGCGATGAAGCTCGGGCTCGACACGATCAGCAAGCTCGGTGCCCAGGGCAATGACAAGGCGGCGGTGCTGAAGGCTCTCTTCGCCACCACGTCTCGGGCGTCGGTGCTCGGCAACTACGGGTTCGACAAGAACGGCGACACGACGCTGAAGTCCTACGGCCTGTACAAGGTCGGACCCACCGGCGAGCCGGTGTTCTTCAAGACGATCACGCCGACGAAGACCGTTCACTAAAGCCGGACCGTGGGGAGGGCGCGCCGTCGCGCCCTCCCCATATTCTTCTGACACCCTTGGAAGCCAGTTCCCTCACGCCGAGGACCCCGGCCCCCGCGATGCGGCCCCTGTCCGCCGTGCGACGCTTCTCGGGGCGCTGGGGCCTGGTCGTGTTCCTGGCCCTGCTGCCGATCTACTACGGCATCCGGGACCTGACGCACGGCTACCAGGCCGGCCTGCTCCACGGCCACCCGGTCATCCACCACGACCTCTCGCACCTGGGCTTCAATCTCGTCCAGGGACTTTCCAACGGCGCCATCTGGGCGCTGATCGCGATCGGCTACACGCTCGTCTACGGGATCATCGAGCTGATCAACTTCGCCCACGGCGACGTGTTCATGATCGGCTCGTTCACCTCGGCGGGTTTCTGGGGGACGCTCGGTCTGGGGCTGGCGACGGGGCCGATTGGCCTGATCGCCGGCCTGGTCCTGACGCTGGTGGTCTCGATGGCGGTGTGCGGATCGCTCAACGTGCTGATCGAGCGCGTCGCCTACCGACCCCTGCGCAGCGCGCCGAAGCTGGCCTCGCTGATCACCGCCGTCGGCTTCTCCTTCATCCTCCAGAACGTCGGCCTGCTCTGGCTCGGCGGCTCCCCCCAAGGGGTCCCCGACCTCATCCACGAGAGCCAGACCGTGTTCAGCATCTCGGGCGTGCCGATCGTCCGCGGCTACATCCTGGCCATCCTGGTCATGATCCCGCTCGTGCTCGCTCTGGGATGGTTCATCTCCAGCACCCGCGCGGGCCGCGCGATGCGGGCCACGGCCCAGGACCCGGAGGCGGCGCGCCTGATGGGCATCAACGTCAATCAGACGATCTCGCTCACCTTCCTGCTCGGCGGCATGCTGGCCGGCGCCGCCGGCCTGATCTACGCGCTGTATGAGACCAACGTCTGGTACTTCCAGGGCTTCCAGGCCGGCCTGATCGCCTTCACGGCCGCTGTCATGGGGGGCATCGGCAACGTCCGGGGCGCCGTCCTCGGTGGTCTCATCATCGGTGTCATCCAGGCCCTGTCTGACTCCCGTCTGGGCCCGCAGTGGACCGAGGCCGTCGTCTTCGGCTACCTGATCGTGATCATGATCCTGCGCCCGCGCGGGCTGCTCGGTGAGGAGACACGCGAGGCCGGATGAGCGAGCTCAAGGCCCAATTCTCGGAATGGCGGGCGGCGATCGTCCGGGTGCTGCCGCCCTGGTTCTCACGGGCCCTGGCCCTGACGCTGATCGCAATCGCGATCGTCGCACCCTTCTTCTTCACCGAGACGAGCGGCTTCATCAACGCGACCATCATCGCCTTCGCGTTCGCGGTCATGTCGCTGGGTCTCAACGTCGTGGTCGGCTTCGCCGGTCTGCTCGACCTCGGTTATGTGGCCTTCTACGCCCTCGGCGCCTACTCGCTGGGCTGGTTCGGGTCTGACTTCTTCTTCAAGGCCCACGTCCACGTCGGGGTCTCGGGGGTCGCAGCCACGGAGAGCGGGATCCATCTCAACTTCCTGCTCATCCTGATCGCCGCCGCGCTCATCTGCGCGATCGCGGGGATGATCATCGGCCTGCCCACGCTGCGCCTGCGGGGCGATTACATCGCGATCGTGACCCTCGCCTTCGGGGAGATCATCCAGGTGGTGGCGGTCAACGGCCAGAGCGTGAGCATCGGGGGCGGCATGACCCTGACCGCCGGCAATCTCGGCATCAGCGCCGTCGACTCCCCCTACTTCCCGGGGATCGGCAACTTCACCCTGCTCAATCTCAGACCCTGGTACTGGCTGATCTTCGGGATCCTGATGCTGGTTCTGTTCGTCAACCTGCGCCTTCGCGACTCGCGGTTGGGGCGGGCTTGGGTGGCGCTGCGCGAGGACGAGGTCGCGGCCGTCTCAATGGGGATACCGCTCGTGCGGACCAAGCTCTCGGCCTACGCGATCGGCGCCATGTTCGGCGGCATGTCCGGCGCCTTCCTCGGTACCTACTACACGACGGTCAACGCCGGTCAGTTCCAGTTCGGCTTCTCGATCTTCATCCTCGCGATGGTCATCATCGGCGGCCTGGGCTCGATCTGGGGGGCGGTGGTCGGCGGTCTGCTGCTCGGCTACATCAACCAGTATCTGATCCCCGATGTGCTCAACACCCTGCCCCAGAAGTTCGGGCTGAACTTCTCGCTGACCCAGGTCGAGTTCGGCATCTTCGGCTTCCTGCTCGTGCTGGTCATGATCCTGCGCCCGCAGGGACTCATCCCCGAGCGACGCCGCCAGCTGGAGATGACCTCCGAGATCGCCGCCGAAGACGCCCAGCTCATCGAGGGGACGACGCCGTGAGCGCGGACGCTGCCGCCGCTCCCGGCGCGCCCGCCGCTCCCGCCGCCGAGTCGGTGATGACGGTCGATCACGCGACCAAGGAGTTCGGCGGCCTGGTCGCCGTCAACGACGTCTCGCTCGAGATCCCCAAGCTCGGGATCGTCTCGCTGATCGGGCCCAATGGCGCGGGCAAGACGACCCTGTTCAACATGCTCACGGGCCTCTACAAGCCGACCTACGGCCGGATCCTGTTCGGCGAGCGCAACATCAGCCGTGCCCGGCCGGACATCATCACCAGCCTCGGGGTCGCCCGGACCTTTCAGAACATCCGGCTGTTCGGCGCCATGACCGCGGTCGAGAACGTGATGATCGGCCGGCACGCGCGGATGCGCGCCGGCCTACTGGGCTCGATCGTGCGTCCGCCCTGGGTGCGCAAGGAGGAGCGCGAGGTCCGCGAGCGCGCCCGCGAGCTGCTCGCCTATGTCGGGCTGGGCCCCAGCGCCTTCGATCAGCTCTCGACGCAGCTCTCCTACGGGGACCAGCGCCGGGTGGAGATCGCCCGGGCGCTGGCGTCCGAGCCGACCCTGCTCCTCCTCGATGAGCCCACCGCCGGGATGAACCCGCAGGAGTCGGCCCGCCTGACCGAGTTCATGCGCAAGCTCCGTGATGACCTCAATCTCACGATCCTGCTGATCGAGCACGACATGAAGGTCGTGATGGGGGTCTCCGAACGCGTCACCGTGCTCGACCACGGCGAGAAGATCGCCGAGGGCGCGCCCGCCGACGTTCGTGAGGATCCGCGGGTGATCGAGGCCTACCTCGGAAAGCAGAACTGATGGCGCTGCTCGAGGTCGACTCGATCCACACCTTCTATGGCTCGATCGAGGCGCTGAAGGGGATCTCGCTGACCGTCGAGGACGGGGAAGTCGTAACCATGATCGGCTCAAACGGCGCCGGCAAGTCGACGACGCTGCGGTCGATCTCCGGGCTGACGCCGGCCCGACGGGGGCGGATCACCTTCGCCGGCCAGGACATCACCCGCGTGCCCGCGCACGAGATCGTGTCCTACGGGATCGCGCTGTCACCAGAGGGACGACACTGCTTCCCGCGGATGACGGTGCGCGAGAACCTCGACCTCGGCGCCCACCACCGCCGCGACGGCTCGGTCTCTGAGGACCTCGATCGCGTGTACTCGCTGTTCCCGCGCCTGCACGAGCGCGAGAAGCAGAAGGCGGGCACGATGTCGGGCGGCGAGCAGCAGATGCTGGCGATCGGACGCGCGCTGATGGCCCGGCCGCGGCTGCTGATGCTCGACGAGCCGTCGATGGGGATCGCGCCGATCCTCGTGCAGCGGATCTACGAGACCATCGCCGAGATCAACCGCGGCGGCGTCACGATCCTGCTGGTCGAGCAGAACGCCAACTACGCGCTCGACGTCTCCGGCCGCGGCTACGTGCTCGAGACCGGCCGCGTCGTGTTGTCCAACGACTCCGCCGCGCTTCGCGGCGACCCCGAAGTCCAACGGGCCTACCTGGGGACCTGATGACCGTCTTCGCTTCCACGATCGGCTCCAAGGCCCTGTACCTGCTGTTCATCTGGCTGTTGTCGGCGGCCGGGGCGGCGTGGACGGCGGACCGCAAGGGGTACGGGGAGCGCCTCGGGCTCACCTTCGGGCTGATCCTCAGCGCGCTGGGACTCGTCCTCGTCCTGCTGCTGCCAGCGCGGCCGGGATCTGTCTGGAAGACCGATGGGCCGCTGCCACGCCGCTCCCGCGTCCCTGGCACGGTCGAGAGCACCCCGCCGCCGCCCGCCGCCCCCAGCGACGCCCCGCCCGAGTCCTAGGCGCGGCGTCCGGTCCTCGGGGCCGGGGCGGGGGCTGCACTCCCTGGCTCACCGTCCTCGCTTCGGGACGCTTTCTCAGCCGCGGGTCGCTGTGACGAGTGAGCCCGGGAGCGCACCCCCGCCCCGCCCCAGGCTCCAGCGGTTGAGGCGCCGGCCCCAGCCGCGCCGCCGGGGCCGCGACGAGCGGCCGCACGATCTCGGCAGGCCCGGGGCGCCTGAGGTGCCGCCAGCTGCTGTGCTCGTCGCCTCTTCCCGTCCCGAGCGACCGCTGGCTGGAGCCCACAGGGCGACGCCCGCACAGCAGCTGGGGGCCGCCTCAGGCGTCCCAAGGCAGAAGAGAGCGCGCTGGAGCCCGAGATGACCGAAGAACAGCCCCGGTCAGCGTGCCGGGAGGATCCGGAGTTCTTCGGTCGAGGCGAATCCCATCTCGGCACCGGCGGCGGCTTTGCCACTCTCCCGGGCCTCCTCGGCCACGGCAGACGCGACGGCGCCCACCACCTCGCGGTTGAACACCGACGGGATGATGTAGTCCTCGCGCAGCTCGTCGCCGGAGACGATGTCGGCGATCGCGCGGGCCGCCGCGGTCTTCATCGTCTCGGTGATCTCGGTGGCGCGGACGTCGAGCGCCCCGCGGAACACGCCTGGGAAGCAGAGCACGTTGTTGATCTGGTTGGGGTAGTCCGAGCGCCCCGTGGCCATGATCCGCGCGTATGGCGCCGCCTCCTCGGGCGAGACCTCGGGGTTGGGGTTGGCCATCGCGAACACGATCGGATCGGGGTTCATGGCGGCCAATGCCCGCGCCGGAAGCACCCGCGCGCCGCTGAGGCCGATGAACAGGTCGGCGCCCTCGACCACGTCGGCGGGGGTGCCGCCGCGGCGGTCTGAGTTGGTGCGCTCGGCAAGCCACCGCTTGACGGGGTGCATGGTGCCGTCGAGGTAGTCCTCGCGCTCGGTGTGCACCGCCCCGCGCGAATCGCAGCCGATGATGTGCCGCACCCCCGCTTCGAGCAGGATGCTGGCAACCGCGATCCCGGCCGCGCCCAGGCCGACGATCACGACGCGGATGTCATCGATCCGCTGCCCGGTGAGGCTGAGCGCGTTGAGCAGCGCCGCCAGCACGACCACCGCGGTGCCGTGCTGGTCGTCGTGGAACACGGGGATGTCCAGCTCGGCCTTCAGACGTTGCTCGATCTCGAAGCAGCGTGGCGCCGAGATGTCCTCGAGGTTGATGCCGCCGAACGTGGGCGCGATCGCCTTGACGGCTGCGACGATCTCGTCGGGATCGGTGGTATCCAGGCAGATCGGGAAGGCGTCGACGCCGGCGAACTCCTTGAACAGCATCGCCTTGCCCTCCATCACCGGCATCGCCGCCCGCGGGCCGATGTTGCCGAGGCCCAGGACGGCGGTGCCGTCGGACACGACCGCCACGGTGTTGCGCTTGATCGTGTACTGAAACGCCTTGTCGGGGTCGTCGTGGATCGCGCTGCAGACCCGGGCCACGCCGGGTGTGTAGGCCATCGATAGGTCGTCCCGGGTCTTCAGCGGATGCTTGTTCTGCATCTCGATCTTGCCGCCGACGTGCAACATGAAGGTGCGGTCGGTGGTGTCGAGCACGCGGGCGCCGGGGACCGCGTTGACGGCGTCGGTCAGGCGCGGCCAGTCGGCGGCGTCGCCGGTCTCCACGGTGATGTCGCGGATCGTGTGCTCGTTCTCGACCTGGACCAGGTCGATCGCGCCGATCGTCCCGTCGGCATCGCCGATCGCGCTCGCCACCTTGCCGAGCATCCCGGGCCGGTGGTCGATCTCGACGCGGAGCGTGAGGCTGTACTGGGCGCTGGGCGAGGCCGACATCTCGCCCGCCATCTTATGCCCCGCGGTGCTGCCGGCATCCGCCGGTTCCGGGGCGGTTGCGCGCGCGTTCGGGGCGCCGTTGCAACCGGACGGACAGCTAGCCTGGAGACGATGGCCGAAGAGCTCTTCCTGATCGATGGCAACAGCCTCGCCTACCGTGCGTTCTTCGCCCTGCCCGAGTCGATCGCGACCTCGACGGGCGTGCCGACCAACGCGATCTTCGGCTTCGCCTCGATGCTCGTGAAGATCCTCACCGACTACGGGCCCAAGGCGACCGTTGTGGTGTGGGATGCGGGCTCCTCGGGTCGCAAGGAGGTCTACAGCGAGTACAAGGCGCAGCGCTCCAGCCGGCCCGACCTGCTCAGGGAGCAGTGGCCGCACCTGGAGCCGCTGGTGTCCGCGTTCGGCTACCGCAACCTGAAGGTGGACGGGTTCGAGGCCGACGACGTGATCGCGTCGATCGCCGAGCGCGCCAAGGTGGCCGACCCGCCGATCGAGGTGATGGTGGTCACCGGGGACCGCGACGCCTATCAGCTGGTCGACGACCGGGTGAGGATCATGACCACCTCGCGAGGCATCACCGACACCAGGGTCTACGACCGCGAGGGCGTGATCGACCGCTACGGCATCCCGCCGGAGCTGGTCCCCGACTTCATCGGCCTGAAGGGCGACACCAGCGACAACATCCCGGGCGTCCCGGGCATCGGCGACAAGACGGCCGCCGACCTGCTGCAGCGTTTCGGCACGCTCGAGCAGGTGCTCGACAGCATCGATCAGATCAGCGGCGCCAAGCGCAAGCAGAACCTGATCGAGCACGCCGACGACGCCCGCATCTCCAAGCAGCTGGCCACCGCCAAGCGCGACATCCCGCTCGATCTCGACGTCAGCGAGTTCGTGTCCGAGCCGCCCGACCGCTCCCGGCTGCGCGACGTGTTCCGCGAGTTCGAGCTCCGCGACCCGCTGCGGCGCCTCGAGGAGGCGCTGGGGTCCGCGGATGCCGCCGCCCCCGCCCCGGCCGCCGAGCAGGCGCTGGGGGCGCGCGTACGCGCGGGGCGGCTCAGCGACGTCGAGGCGCTGCCCGGCGACGCCGAGGTGGCGGCGGCCGTCCGCGTGCCCGAGACCCCGGAGGGCGCGCTGTTCGGTGAGAGCGAGGAGTGGCGCTTTGGTGTGTATGTGGACGGGCGCCGCGAGGTCGTGGTCGGCGGCTGCGAGCGACCCGAGGATCTCGTGGCCGCGATGGGAAGCCGGCCGGTGATCGCCCACGACGCCAAGTCGCTGGGCCAGGTGCCGCAGACGCTGGCCCATGACACCGAGGTGGCGGCGTACCTGCTCGAGCCGGCGCGCCGGGCCTACCCGTTCCGGGAGCTGTGCGAGGAGCGTGGCCTGGCCACCGACATCGAGGACGGCGCGGGCGCCGACGCTCGTCTCGTGCAGGCGCTCGCCGCCTGGCAGCGCGATGAGATCCGTGGCCGGGGGCTGACCGATCTGCTGCACGATGTCGAGTTGCCGATCGTCCGCATCCTGCGCGAGATGGAACAGGTCGGCGTCAAGCTCGACACCGAGCGGCTGGCGGAGATCTCAGAGCGTGTCAAGGCGGAGGCCGACATCCTGGAGCGCGAGATCTTCGAGCTGGCGGGGGAGGAGTTCACGCTGGGCTCGCCCCGGCAGCTCGAGGAGGTCCTGTTCGGCAAGCTGGGGCTGTCGCGCAAGCGACGCGGGAAGACCGGGTACTCGACCGACGCCCGCGTGCTGCAGGCGATCCGCTCCGAGCACGAGATCATCCCCAAAATCGAGCGCTGGCGGGAGCTGACCAAGCTCGCGCAGACCTACCTCGATGCGCTGCCGCTGCTGGTGGACCAGCGAAGCCGCCTGCACACCACGTTCAACCAGACGGCGGCCACCACGGGGCGGCTGTCATCCAACAACCCCAACCTCCAGAACATCCCGATCCGCACCGCACTGGGTCGCGAGATCCGAGCCTGCTTCATCGCGGAGCCCGCGCACCTGCTGGTCTCGGCCGACTACTCCCAGGTCGAGCTGAGACTGCTGGCCCACATCGCCGGTGAGGACGTGCTCAAGGACATCTTCCGACGCGGAGAGGACGTCCACACCGCCACCGCCTGCCGCGTGTTCGGCGTCACCCCGGACCAGATCGACCCCGGCATGCGGTCGAAGGCGAAGATGATCAACTACGGGATCGTCTACGGCCTGTCGGCCTACGGGATGGCCGACCGTCTCGATATTCCCCAGTCCGAGGCGGACGAGTTCATCCAGCGCTACCTGGCGGGCTTCCCGGCCGTCGGCCGGTTCATCGAGGAGACGATCGAGCAGGGGACCGAGCACGGCTACGTGTCGACGCTGTTCGGCCGCCGCCGCCAGGTGCCCGAGCTGCGGGCGCGGCGCTGGGAGCTGCGCAAGCAGGGCGAGCGCTTCGCGGTCAACATGGTGATCCAGGGAACCGCCGCGGACATCATGAAAGTGGCAATGGTGCGCTGCGACCGGGCGCTCACCGAGGCGGGCCTGCGGTCCCAGCTGGTGCTCCAGATCCACGACGAGCTCCTGTTCGAGGGGCCCGCGGGCGAGGCCGAGCAGGTCAGGGAGATCGCCGTGCGAGAGATGGCCAACGCCTACGAGCTCGACCCGCCGCTGGCGGTCGAGGCCGGCATCGGCGCCGACTGGCTCTCGGCCAAGTGACCCGGCACGCGGCCCGCGACGAACTGCCACGGGCCGCGCCGCCGCGGCCGCAGCGTCAGCTGATCTGGAAGATGAAGTCGTACTTCTTGCCGCCGTCGCGGGACTTGAGAATCATCTGTCCGCGCGCATCGCGGTATGCGCCGGTCCCGCCCGTGATCGACAGCACGCTGTTACGGGTGTCGTAGTACGGGCCCTGCACCGTGATCTGGCTGCCCTTGAGGAACGTCGTCCACAGGCACTCCCAGATCCCCTGCTTGGGGTCGAGCCGCGTGCAGAACCCCTCGTCATGGCCGACCTTCTTCTTGTCGGCCGGGTCGAACACCGGGTTGGTGAACGTGAGGATGTTGCCCTTGACGTCCTTGCCGTTGACGCCCGGGTTCTCCAGGTCGGTGATGGCGTGCTCGATCACGTGCACGGTCGTGGTGGCAGTGTGCGCCCGGACCGCGTGAGCCGAGCCGGTTCCGGCGCCGGCGACCGCCGTGGTGGCGAGCGCCGTCACTGCGGCCAGCGCCAGGGTCAAGCTTCGCCGTCGTGCGTTTGGCTTGCTGTGCTGCAAGGCACAACCTCCTCGTGTGGGGCGGAAATGGCGGCCGATCCTATGCGCGTCCTCGCTTGCCGTCCAGCCTCTCGGCCAGCCACCGCGGCCATCATGCAAGCGCCGGCTGCGCCGCGCCGTCCCATCGGGACTCTGGGAGCCTTTCGGGTCTATCTGACCGGAAACCATCCCAGAGTTGGAGGACGGCGGGACTATGGCGACAAAAGTGGTCGTGACGACCACTTTTGTCGCCACAGTGGTGGGGCGAGCCGGGCAGCGCCGCGCGTCTAAGCGGCGGCCAGCGCCGCGCGGGAGGCCGCGCGGCCCGGCGAGCCGTCCGCGGCCGCGAACTCCGGGTGGGCCAGGTCGAGGTAGTGGTTGAACGACCAGTCGACGAAGCGCTTGTTGTCGATCGCGCCCAGCGCGGGGGATAGGAGCCGGGGGGCGATCCGCGGCACGAGCCGCTGCACCCGGAGCATCCAGCGAAACGGCCTGGCGTGGCTGGCGGAGAACTGGTGGTAGCGGACCAGGGCCTGCTCGCGAGTCTGCTCGCCGGCCAGCACGCGGCGGAGCTCGCGGCCACAGGCCAGACCGAAGTACAGGGCCGTCCGGATCCCCTCCGCGGTCAGCGGCAGGCAATGGCCGGCCGAGTCGCCGACGAAGAAGACGCCGTCCTCGGTGGCCGGGCGCAGCGCGTGCGGGATCCAGTTGCCCTGGTAGCGGACGGTGTCGGCCTGGAGGTCCTGTGCGAGGCGGACCGTCGGCTCGCGCACGTGAAACCGGGGGTCGAACGAGCCGACACCGATCCGCATCTCGCCTCCGGCCGGGAAGCTCCAGCCGTAGCCGGCGGGCACGTAGCGGCGGTCGATCCACACCTCGAGATCCCGGCCGGATCCGAACGGGTGCACCTCGAGCCCGCGCGAGAGCAGGGCGTCCGGTGGCTGCACGTTCGCGCCGGCGCCCAGCACCCGGCGCCAGCCGAGGGCGTCGACGATCAGCGGAGCGCGGACCTCGCCCCGGTCGGTGAGCACCGACTGGCCGGTGCGGCGCTCCACCTTCGCGGTCTCGAAGGCGAACGAGCCCTGCTCGGCGAGCAGCCCGCACAGCGTCCGGTAGTCGAAGGTCGAGAACGTCCAGGGCAGGTCGTAGCGCACGGTGCGGTACGGGGTGTGGAGGACGAGCTCGCCGAACGTCTGCTGCTGCGCCTCCTGCAGGCCCAGGGCGGTGAGCCAGCTCGTCGGTATCCCGCACGCCGACGTCTGGCGTTCCCCGACCTCGTAACGGTCCAGGATCAGCACGTCGGCGCCGGCCGCGGCGAGCTCACGCGCGACCGCCAGCCCCGCGAAGCTGGCCCCGCAGATGAGGACGTCGCAGTCGCGTTCCAGGGGAGTCCGCTCCGCGCCGCGTTTGGTGGCTCGCCGTGGCATCGGCGCCTGATGATACGGCGGGGCCGATCGCCCGCGGGCGTGCGCCACGGCCCGCACGGACGCACCTGTGCGGCTATCCTGCGGTAACCCATGTCCTCAACCTCAACTTTGATGCCTGCCACCGATCAACCGAATGCAAAGGTCGTCGAAGGCTCGAACGGCCTCCTGCTCGAGATCGACGGTCAGATCGTCCCCAACTACGACGCAACCCTGCACCCGTTCGCGGAGGGTGATGTCGTCACCGGCCACGTCGTCCGGATCGACAACGACGAAGTTCTCGTAGACATCGGCTACAAGTCCGAAGGGGTCATCCCCGCGGGCGAGCTGTCGATTCGCAAGTCGGTCGACCCCTCAGACGAGGTGTCGCTCGGCGAGGAAGTCGATGCGCTGGTCCTCACCAAGGAGGACCAGGACGGCCGGCTGATCCTCTCCAAGAAGCGCGCCCGCTTCGAGAAGGCGTGGCGGCGCATCGAGGCGGCGGCCGAGTCCGGTGAGCCGGTCGAGGGCGCGGTCATCGAGGTCGTCAAGGGCGGCCTGATCATCGACCTCGGCGTACGCGGCTTCCTGCCCGCGTCGCTGGTCGACATCCGGCGCGTGCCCAACCTCGACGAGTACATGGGGCAGTCGATCGAGTGCAAGGTGATCGAGCTCAACCGCAGCCGCAACAACGTCGTCCTGTCTCGTCGCGCGGTGCTCGAGGAGCAGCGCAAGGAGGACCGCGAGCGCATCCTCGACCGGCTGCAGCCCGGGCAGGTCGTGCAGGGGACGATCTCCAACATCGTCGACTTCGGCGCGTTCGTGGACCTGGACGGGATCGACGGTCTGATCCACATCTCCGAGCTGTCGTGGTCTCATGTGAATCACCCGTCGGAGATCCTCAACATCGGTGACACCGTGAGCGTCAAGGTGCTCGACATCGACCGCCAGCGCCAGCGGATCTCGCTGGGTCTCAAGCAGACCCAGGAGGACCCGTGGCAGCGCGTGGTCGACACCTACAACATCGGCGACGAGCTCGAGGGCAACGTAACCAAGGTCGTCACCTTCGGCGCGTTCGTGGAGATTCTCGACGGAGTCGAGGGCCTGGTCCACATCTCCGAGCTGGCCCAGCACCATGTGGACAATCCCCGGGAGATCATCCAGCCCGGCGATCCCGTGCGCGTGAAGATCCTGGAGATCGATTCCGAGCGCCGCCGGCTGTCGCTGTCGATCAAGCGCGTCGAGGGACAGGTCCTGCCCGTCCGGCCGATCCAGCCGCCCACCGAGGGCGACGGCGGCGACCTCGACGACGTTCCCGAGCTCGGCCTCTCCGAGGACGTGTTCTCCGGGGCCGAGGAGGACACCGCAGCGGCGGCCCTCGCGACTCCCCCGTCCGCGGCCAACGGAGCCATCGCCGACATCGACGCCGGTGTGAGCCCAGGCAGCGACCCGGCGCCCGAGGCCGCTGTTGCCGACACTGACCCGGCGCCCGAGGCCGCTGTTGCCGACGCTGACCCGGCGCCCGAGGCCGCTGTTGCCGACGCTGACCCGGCGCCCGAGGCCGCTGTTGCCGACGCTGACCCGGCGCCCGAGGCCGCTGTTGCCGACGCTGACCCGGCGTCCGAGGCCGCTGTTGCCGATGCCGACCCGGCGCCCGAGGCCGCTGTTGCCGACGCTGACCCGACGCCCGAGGCTGGTCGCCGACGAAGACCCCGAGTCCGACGCAGTGGTCGCCGACGAAGACCCCGAGCCGGAAGCAGCCGGCGGCAGCGATGCGGCGCCCGAGGCGAGCACCGACGGCGACGCGGCGGCTGAGGCCGGCGCGGATGGCAGCGCGGCGCCCGACGTCGAGCAGCCGGACGCGCCTTCCGCCTGATTGCCCGCAGCCCGGTGATCCCATTCATCGGGCTTACCGGCGGGATCGGGGCCGGTAAGTCGACTGCGCTTGACGCGCTCGAACGACTGGGGGCGGCCTGCCTGTCGACCGACGCCGTCGTGCACGAGCTCTATGCCTCCGAGGAGGTCCGTGACGCGGTGGTCGACCGTTTCGGGTCGAGCGTGCTGGGCGACGGAGCCGTCGACCGCGGAGCCCTGGCCCAGGTGGCGTTCGCCACCGCCGAGGATCGAGCGTGGCTGGAGCAGCTGCTATGGCCACTGGTCGGGCAGCGGATGGTCGACTGGCGCCAAGAGCTCGACCGCTCCACAGACCCGCCGCGGGCCGCCGTGGTGGAGGTGCCGTTGCTGTTCGAGTCGGGCCTGGCCCACGGCTTCGACGCCACCATCGCCGTCATCGCCCCCGAGCGGGTACGCGAGGAGCGTGCGTCGGCTCGAGGCCACCAGGCGCTTGCCGAGCGCTCGGCCCGCCAGCTCTCCCAGGAGGAAAAAGCGCAACGTGCGACGTACGTGGTGGTTAACGATGCAGGCGTCGCCGAGCTGGAGGCCAGGCTGTCGGCGATCCTTGACATGCTGCCGTCATGACGCCGCCGACCGCCACCGCCACTCGCCGTCCCGCCGCCGGCCGGTCGGCCGTGGTCAGACGCCGGGCGATGGCACGGCGCCGCCGCCGCCTCCTGCTGGCCATTGCCACCGGGTCGGCGATCCTGGTCGGCGTGCTGCTGCTGCCGCTCGCCCGCAAGGCCGTCAACGAGCTCGGGCTGCCGCTGCGCTACTCGGACGTGATCCGCCAGCAGGCGGCCGCCAAGCACCTCGATCCGGCTCTGGTGGCCGCCGTGATCTACGCCGAGACCAAGTTCGACGCCCGTCCCTCGCCGGCAGGTGCCGAGGGGCTGATGCAGATCCTTCCGCAGACCGCCCTGTTTCTGGCGCACCGGTCCGGCGCGACGACGTTCACCACGGCCGACCTCGGTAGCCCTCGTGTCAACATCACCTACGGGAGCTATTACCTGCGCTACCTGCTCGACGAATACCACGGGCACCTGGTGCCCGCTCTGGCCGCTTACAACGGCGGGGAGTCCAACGTCGATCGCTGGCTGACCAGGTCCGGTGCGTCGGGGGATCGCCTGCAAATCGGCGACATCCCGTTCCCCGAGACACGGGCCTACGTGCAGCGTGTCCTGGCCGCTCGCGTCGCCTACCGCCACACCTACGCAACACAGCTCGGCTACGGCTGACGCCCCGCTCGCTGGGCTGGCGGGACGCGCCGCGGGCGTCGCTACATTGAGATAAGTGCCGAAGTTCGAGCTTGACGCCGCCTATAACCCCGCCGCCGATCAGCCCGCGGCGATCGCTTCGCTGGCCGAGGGGGTCAACGCCGGCGAGCGCTTCCAGACGCTGCTCGGGGCGACCGGCACCGGTAAGACGATGACGATGGCGGCGACTATCGAGGCCATCCAGCGGCCCTCGCTGATCATCGCCCACAACAAGACCCTCGCGGCGCAGCTGTGCAACGAGTTTCGCACCTACTTCCCGCGCAACGCCGTCGAGTATTTCGTCTCCTACTACGACTACTACCAGCCCGAGGCCTACGTCCCCAGCAAGGACCTCTACATCGAGAAGGACTCGGCCATCAACCAGGAGATCGATCGGCTGCGCCATGCCGCCACCGCCGCGCTATTCGCGCGCCGCGACGTGGTGATCATCGCCAGCGTCTCCTGCATCTTCGGCCTGGGCTCGCCGACCACCTACGACGAGAATCTGCAGACGATCAACAAGGGCGAGATGATCGACCGCGATCGGCTGCTGCGCAAACTCGTCTCGATCCAGTACACGCGCAACGACACGGCGCTCGCGCGCGGGACCTTCCGGGTCCGAGGTGAGACGCTCGAGATCTGGCCCGCGTACGCCGAGACGGCCTACCGGATCGTGCTGTTCGGCGATGAGGTGGAGCACCTGCAGCACTTCGACGCCGTGACCGGGGAGATCATCGAGGATGACCTCGAGCACGTGGCGATCTGGCCCGCCTCGCACTACAACGTCCGTGAGGGGATGATCGATGACGCGGTCGCCGAGATCGGCCGCGAGCTCAACGAGCGCTGCGCCGAGCTCGAGCAGCAGGGCAAGCTTCTGGAGTCCCACCGCCTGCGCCAGCGGACGCAGTACGACATGGAGATGCTGCGCGAGCTGGGCTTCTGCAGCGGGATCGAGAACTACTCGCGGATCCTCGACGGGCGTAACCCCGGGGACCGGCCGTACTGCCTCCTGGACTACTTTCCCGACGACTTCGTCTGCTTCATCGACGAATCCCATCAGACGGTGCCCCAGATCGGCGGCATGCACGAGGGCGACCGTTCGCGCAAGCAGACGCTGGTCGATTACGGCTTCCGGCTTCCGAGCGCGCTCGACAACCGCCCGCAGACCTTCCAGGAGTTCCTCTCCATCACTCCTCAGATGGTGTTCGTGTCGGCCACCCCGGGGCAGTACGAGCGGTCCCATTCGCCGCGGATCGTCGAACAGATCGTGCGACCCACCGGGGTAATCGACCCGGCGGTGGAGGTACGCGAGACGCGTAACCAGATCGACGATCTGATGAACGAGATCCGTGCCCGCACCGAGCGCGACGAGCGCACCCTGGTTACGACCCTGACCAAGAAGATGTCCGAGGACTTGACCGACTACCTGCTCGAGATGGGTTTCCGCGTGCGCTACCTGCACTCGGAGATCGACACCCTGGAGCGGATCCAGATCATCCGAGAGCTGCGACTCGGCGAGTACGACGTGTTGGTCGGAGTCAACCTGCTGCGCGAGGGACTCGACCTGCCCGAGGTTTCGCTCGTGGCGATCCTCGACGCCGACAAGGAGGGGTTCCTCCGTGGGGAGACCTCTCTGATCCAGACCATCGGCCGGGCCGCGCGCAACATCGAGGGCAAGGTGCTGATGTACGCCGACAAGGAGACTGCGGCGATGCGCGCCGCGATCGGGGAGACCGACCGGCGGCGCGCGATCCAGGTGACCTACAACGAGGAGCACGGGATCACGCCCGAAACGATCGTCAAGGGGATCTCCGATATCGCCGAGTTCCTCCAGTCTGACTCCAAGGTCCCGCGCTCCCGCCGCCGGCGCCGACGTGACGCGAACGCCATGCCCCCGGCCGAGATCGAGAAGGCGATCGTCGAGCTCGAGGAGGAGATGTTGGTCGCCGCTGAGGAACTGCGCTTCGAGTACGCGGCCAAGCTGCGCGACGAGATCCGTGACCTCAGACGCGAGCTGGACCAAGCTGTCGCCGACGGACGGCACGCTCCGGTTTCCTGACCATCTCCGTACAAAGGTGCGGTGGCGCCGTGCTTCGGGTAACCTGCGCCTGCTTCTCATCTTTTTTAACTGGAGGTATGCGTGGTGGCGCTGGACAGGCAGAGCATCGAGAAGAAGGACTTCCCGGTAGGACGCCGGGGTTACGACCCGGACGCCGTCGACGCCCATCTGTCCGCCCTCGCCGACGAGATCGCCGACCTCAAGCGGTCGGCCCGCAGACGCAGCGACACCCTCGCCTCTTCGGCCAGCGACCAGGTTCGCGCGATCGTCGAGGCGGCGGAGAACAGCGCCGCTGACATCCAGCGCGATGCCGAGAACGAGGCGCGCGAGATCCGGGACGAGGCCAACAGCGAGGCGCGGGCCACGCGCGAGCAGGCGGCCGAGGAGGCCCGGGAGTACGTCGGCAAGGTGTCGGAGTCGACCAACAGCATGCTCGAGCGCCTCGACTCGATGGAGAACGAGTTGGGCGCGCTGATCGAGTCGCTGCGAACCGGCGGCAACCGCCTGAACGCGGACCTGCAGCTGCTGGAGGGCAACCTGAGCGACGCCGGCGGCGTGATCGCGCCCCGGCCCGTGTTCGAGCCCGAGCCGGAGCCTGAGCCCGAACCGGAGCCTGAACCCGAACCCGAACCCGAGCCTGTGGCGTTCGAGCCCGAGCCTGAGACTGTCGCACCGGTGGCCATCGATGGCGAGGGCGCGTCGGTGGACGACGGTGCCGGGGGCACGATCCCCGCGGGCGCCGGCGATGACGCCGAGGGTGCTCGGCTGATCGCGCTGAACATGGCGCTCAACGGGACCCCGCGCGAGGAGACCGACCGCTACCTGTCGGAGAACTTCCAGCTCTCGGACCGCCACGGCCTGCTCGACGAGGTTTACGCCAGCGTCGACGGCTGATCGCGGCCCGCGCGGGTCGGGTCAGCCCGAGCGCCGACAGAAGTCAGCGGTCCAGACGCCGCCGGTGGCGGCTCTGGCCGCGCTCGAGGCGATGCTCACGCCTGCGGTTCAGGTCGCGCTCGACGGCCTCCAGGTCCGGTGCCGGGCCGAACAGGGCCCAGCCGTTGCGGACGAGGCTGAGGAGGAACACGATCGCGACCCAGATCGGCCAGAACTGCCCAGTCGCTCCGGAGGCCAGCCAGATCACGGTGCAGACGGCGAAAAGCGCCGCGGAACCTCCGCTCTCCTGGGCCAGGCGCCGGGTTAGGTGCGACCGCCGCGCCGCCTGTTCGCGCGCCAGCGCCTCGGGAGTCGCGGGAAGGTCGCTCCGCAGCGCCTCGAGCTCCCCGGTCGTCCGCGCCGCGTAGGTCCGCTGGAGGCGCTCCTCCAGCTCATCGGTTTCCAGGCGGCCGGCGACGGAGTGGTCACGGAGCTCGTTGGCGAGCCGCTCGCGGTCCTCGTCGGAAGCGCGCACGCCGGACGCCCGTGCGGGCGGCTTCGGCGTTTCCTCGCTCATAGCGCACACTGTAGGCGACGGCAGTGGCGCCCGGCACGGGAACGTCTGTTCGCTGCACTAAACTCGAAGTTCGATGCAGCAAATCATCGTCTCGGGCGCCCGGGAGCACAATCTCAAGGATGTGACCGTCGCGATCCCGAGGGACTCGCTGACCGTGATCACCGGCCTGTCGGGGTCGGGCAAGTCCTCACTGGCCTTCGACACGATCTACGCCGAAGGTCAGCGCCGTTACGTGGAGTCGCTGTCGGCCTACGCCCGCCAGTTCCTCGGTCAGATGGACAAGCCCGACGTCGACTCGATCGAGGGGCTCTCACCGGCGATCTCGATCGATCAGAAGACGACGTCGCGCAATCCGCGTTCCACGGTCGGGACAGTGACCGAGATCTACGACTACCTGCGGCTGCTGTGGTCGCGCATCGGACACCCGCACTGCCACGTCTGCGGCCGTCCGATCAGCGGGCAGTCCGCCGAACAGATCATCGACCAGGTGATGGAGCTCTCGGAGGGGACACGGTTCATGGTGCTGGCGCCGATCGTGCGCGGGCGCAAGGGTGAGTACGGCAAGCAGTTCGAGGAGCTGCGCGCCGAGGGCTTCGGCCGGGTCAAGGTCGACGGTGAGCTCCGGCGTCTCGATGAGGAGTTCACGCTCGACAAGAAGTACAAGCACGACATCGCCGTCGTGGTCGACCGCCTGGTCATGAAGGGCGAGCTGCGAAAGCGGCTGGCCGACTCGATCGAAACCGCGGTCGCGCTCGCGGACGGACTGGTCGAGATCGAGCTGGTCGATCAGCCCGAGGACTCGCGCGAGCGGATTCGCACCTTCTCCGAGCGATTCGCGTGCCCGGTGCACGGCCCCAGCCTGGTGGAGCTGGAGCCTCGGATCTTCTCCTTCAACTCCCCTCACGGCGCCTGCCAGCGGTGCACCGGCCTCGGCTCGCAGATGGAGATCGACCCCGAGCTCGTGGTCCCCGATCCGACCCTGTCGATCGGGGAGGGCGCGATCGCGCCGTGGGCGGTGAGCGCCTCGGGCTACTACGACCAGCTGACGCAGGCGATCGCCGAGCGCTACGAGGTTGATCTCGACACGCCCTGGCAGGACCTGCCGGCGGAATCCCAGGAGTTCTTCCTGTACGGCACCGGCGGGGACCGTGTCCAGGTCTCCTACCGCAACCGGTTCGGCCGCAGGCGCTCCTACGCCACCCGCTTCGAAGGCATCGTCCCCAACCTCGAGCGCCGCTACCGGGAGACCGAGTCCGACTTCTCGCGGGAGAAGATCGAGGAGTACATGACGCTGCGGCCCTGCCCGGACTGCAAGGGCGCGCGGCTGCGCCCGGAGTCGCGCGCTGTGCTGGTCGATGGCACACCGATCCACGAGTTCACGGCGTTCCCAGCGCGGCGGGCGCTGGAGTGGGTCGACGGCCTCGAGTTGACCGAGCACGACCGCCGGATCGCGCGGCTGATCCTGCGCGAGATCCAGGAGCGGCTGCGATTCCTGGAGAACGTCGGCGTCGGGTATCTGTCGCTGGAGCGTGCCGCCGCGACCCTGTCGGGCGGCGAGGCGCAGCGGATCCGGCTGGCGACCCAGATCGGATCCTCCCTCGTGGGCGTCCTCTACATCCTCGATGAACCGTCGATCGGCCTGCACCAGCGCGACAACGCGA
The DNA here is from genome assembly GCA_963799995.1 of uncultured Solirubrobacterales bacterium. Classification (GTDB taxonomy): domain Bacteria; phylum Actinomycetota; class Thermoleophilia; order Solirubrobacterales; family Solirubrobacteraceae; genus Palsa-465. The sequence goes on from CAWCZI010000012.1 coordinate 146,428, forward strand.
AGCTGATCGTGACCCTGGAGCGTCTGCGCGACCTGGGCAACACGGTGCTGGTGGTCGAGCACGACGAGGGCACGATGCTGGCCGCCGACCATCTCGTCGACATGGGCCCGGGCGCCGGTGAGCACGGCGGTCACGTCGTCGCCCAGGGCACCGCGGCCGAGGTCGCCAACGTGGCCGAATCGCTGACCGGCCAGTTCCTGGCGCGCACGCGGGTGATCGACACGCCGCCCAAGCGCCGCAAGCCGTCCGGATACATCGGGATCGAAGGGGCCTCGCAGCACAACCTGCAGGGGATCGACGTCAAGGTCCCGCTCGGAGTGCTGTGCTGCGTGACCGGGGTGTCGGGCTCGGGCAAGTCGACGCTCGTCAATGAGGTCCTGCTCAAGGCGGTCTCCAACCACCTGCATCGAACGCGCCAGCGAGCCGGCGTGCACCGCAGGATCACGGGGCTCGACCAGCTCGACAAGATCATCTCGGTCGATCAGTCTCCGATCGGGCGCACCCCCAGGTCCAACCCTGCGACGTACATCGGTCTGTTCGACCAGATCCGGGAGCTGTTCTCCAAGACCCAGGAGGCGCGAGCCCGCGGGTACAAACCGGGTCGGTTCTCGTTCAACGTCAAGGGCGGCCGCTGCGAGGTGTGCCGCGGCGACGGGCAGATCAAGATCGAGATGCACTTCCTCCCCGACGTCTACGTTCCGTGCGAGCAGTGCCACGGCAAGCGCTACAACCGCGAGACGCTCGAGGTTCGCTTCAAGGGCAAGACGATCGCCGACGTGCTGGAGATGCCGATCGAGGAGGCGCTGGAGTTCTTCGCCCACATCCCCAAGATCCGGCGCCGGGTGCAGGCGCTGTTCGACGTGGGACTCGGCTACATGCGGCTCGGGCAGCCGGCGACGACGCTGTCGGGCGGTGAGGCGCAGCGGGTCAAGCTGGCGGCGGAGCTCAGCAAGGTGGCCACCGGGCGCACGATGTACATCCTCGACGAGCCGACGACCGGGCTGCACTTCGCCGACATCCAGCGGCTGCTGGAGGTGCTGCAGAGGCTGGTCGATACCGGCAACTCGGTGGTGGTGATCGAGCACAACCTGGACGTCATCAAGGTCTCTGACCGGCTGATCGACCTCGGCCCCGAAGGCGGTGACGAGGGCGGACAGGTGATCGCCCAGGGCACGCCGGAGGATGTGGCCGCCGATCCCGGATCCCACACCGGGCACTTCCTGGCCGAGATGCTGACCGTGAAGGTAAAGCGAGGACGCAAGGCACCGGCGTCAAACGGCGCCAAGTCCAACGGCTCCGCCGGAGGCCGGTCCCGCCGCCGGACCACCACCGCCGCCCGCTGAGCCGGGTCCGCTGGAGCGATCCTGAGCTCGTCGCCGCCGATTGCCGCCGAGCTGAAGCTGTGGGCTCAGAAGTGGCGCTGGTACGAGCACAACGCGCTGCCCTGGAACCGGGCCCGGATCCACTGGGAGCTGATGCGCCGCGGGGCGTTCGCCCGCTGGCCGGTGCACGGCAACGTGCTCGAGGCGCTCCGTGAGGGGCGCCTCGAGATCGGCCGGCAGACGCTGCTGGAGCCCGGCGTGTGGATCACGGCGCCGGGAACGGCGCGGATCCGCATCGGATCCGGGACGTTCCTCAACCTCGGCGTCATGGTCGCCGCCGTCGAGCTGGTCGAGATCGGCGACCACTGCATGTTCGCCAATGGATGCTTCGTGACCGACGGCGCCCACCGCTTCGACGATCCGGGCAAGCCGGTGCCCTGGCAGGGGTTCACCACCAAGGGACCCACCCGGATCGGTGACAACGTGTGGTGCGGCGCCAATGTCGTCGTGACAAGTGGCGTGACCGTCGGAGAGCGATGCGTGATCGGCGCCAACTCCGTTGTCACGCGCGATCTACCGCCGTTCTCGATCGCGGCCGGCGCGCCGGCCGAGGTCCTCAAGCAGGTCAGCTACGAGTGAGCACGCTCATCTGGCCTTGAGGGTCAGCGTGAGCGTCCGGACCGACCCGGTGACCGGCTGCGCCACGACCGTGAGCTTCAGGTGCTTGATCCGTCCGTGCGCAACGCCCGAGCGAAGCCCCGAGGTCTCGGCCAGCGCCTGAGTACGCAGCTTCACTGTCAGTGACGCGACAGCCCGCCGCAGGCGCACCACCAGCCGCCCGTGCTGCAGCGCGATCGACTTCGCCTTCGCCCCCGTCAGGCTCACGCCGGTGACGGTCAGGCGGCCGTGGACACGGCGCCGGACAAAGGTCAGCCCGTGCGGCAGCTTGACCGTGAACGAGCTGAGCTTCGGCGCGCTGTGACCGGCGGACAGGATGAACTTGAGCACCGGCTTGCCGGTCCGCAGCCCGGTCAGCGACGCCGAGCCCAGGCGCGGCTTGCCAGCGTGAGCGCCACCCGTGCCGCCCCCGCCGCTGCCGCCACCGCCCGTGCCGCCACCGCCGGTGCCGCCACCGCCGGTGCCGCCGCCGCCCGTGCCGCCGCCACCAGTTCCGCCCCCGCCGGTTCCGCCACCGCCGGTGCCGCCACCGCCGGTGCCACCGCCGCCACCACCGCCGCCACCGCCCGTGGTGCACCCGGAGATGGTGAACGGAGACGTCGGCGAGGCGTGCTTGTCGCCGTTCTGGGAGGTCAACACGGCGCTGGCCGTACCCGACGGGGTTGTGCAGTCACTGGTGAACAGGGAGCCGCTGCCGCCCGATAGCGTCACCCCGAGATCGGTGAGCGGGATGTCGGGGACCCCCGAGAACGTCGTCGAGTTCGTCCCGATGTTGACCGCACCCGACAGCGTCAGGCCGAACGGCGGCGGGAAGACGATCTCCAGCGCCAGATCGCTCAGCGATCCGGTGAGATAGGCCTTGCCGGTGAGGGGGGTTGGGTACAGCGGAGACGTGGCCGTCGAGGAGCCAACCGGGGTGCACCCGGTGAACGACGGGTCTGTGCAGATCTCGCCGAGCGCCGCGGGGTTCGGTGCCAGGACGCCCGTGGGCAGCGTCAGCTGGACTGATGAGCTGGTCGCCTCTCCGACCGCCTGCTTGACGTCACTCTGGACCGCGACGCCGCTGTCAGTGCTGTCCTTGGTCGCGGTCACCGCCAGCGTGGGCGCGTAGGGGAGAGCGGAGCAGTCGGTCACGGTCAGCGGCGCCTTCGCGGTCTGCTGGGTGGGGTCGGCGTAGGAGTCGGCCACCACCGACAGCGGCGCGGGCGTTGCCGGGCACGATGTCGGCATGCGCATGGCGGTGAACGAAGTACTGATCTCGTCGATCGCGATCGACATCCCGGTGTAGGTGTCCGGAACGTTCGTGAAGGCGATCTGCAGGGACGCAGAGGGGGGTTGCACCGAGATCGCCCCGGCGTCCCGAGCTCGGACCCCAGCGCGACAATCGCCAGGCCCGCGAGGTCGCCCGGCGCCGGGGGTGGCACGAGATAGAGCGTGACGGAGATCGGGAGAGACGTCGTCGGCATTCCGAGGACGATCAGGGTTGCTGTCACGGTCCCCGTGCCGACCTGGCAGGTCGTGCCCGACAGCATCGCCGTCTTCAGGCAGGCGCCGTTGTCGATCGACGCGTCGGCGAGAAGCCCCGGGGGCAGCGACAAGGTGATGTCCTTCGGTGAGTCCGTGCCGCTCGGCGCGAACTTGAGATCTACGCCGAGCGCGCCGGTCGACCCGGCGGTGACGGAGCTCGGCGTCAGGGTGACCGTCGGCGTGATCGTGGCCGACGCCATCGGAGCCGCCACGGCCGATCCTGCGAGAACCATGAGAACGGCGAGAAGCTGCCGCTTTGCAGAATGCATGAGCACTGCTCCCGTCCTAGGAATTCTTGATCACGATGCCTTCGATGATGTTGGCGACCCGCTCGGTCGCGTCGATCGCCGCCTCCAGGCGCTCGAAGATGTCCTTCCACCGGATCACCACCATCGGGTCGATGCCTCCGTCGAACAGAGAGGCCACGGCCTCGCGGGTGATGCGGTCGCCCTCGTTCTCGAGCCGGTTGATCTCCACGGTGTAGCGCGAGATGTCGGCGAAGCCGTGCAGGTGGGGGATCGCCTCGGCGATCTGACCCGAAGCCTCCCGGAGCACACGGGCCAGGCGGATCGCCTGGTCCATCGGCGCCTCGACCTTATACAGCCCCAGGTAGTCGGCGACCTCCTCGGTGTAGTCGACGATGTCGTCCAGCGCCGAGGCCAGGGCGAGTATGTCCTCCCGGTCGATCGGGGTGACAAACGTGTGGTTGAGGCGATCGATGATGTCGTGCGTGATCCGGTCGCCCTCGTGCTCGCAGTCGAGGATCTCGCGCGCCAGGTGCTTCTCATCCGGATAGCCGTCCAGCATCCGGTCCAGCAGCGAGGAGGCCTTGAGCATGTTCTGCCCGGCCTCCTCGAACAGCTCGAAATAGATCCTGTCCCGCGGGGCGAACACGTTGGCGAAGCGGACCATGGGTGCGGGATCCTAGTGGGTTCGGGGAGGCCCACTAGTGCAGCAGTAGCCCGGCGCTCGGCCCCGGGCCCACCTCAGCCCAGCTCGGCCGTGAAGCGCTCCAGTTCCTCGTCGTCGATCGAGTAGGCGTGCTCCGGTCCGGGGAAGGCGCCGCTGCGAACCTCGGCCGCGTATTCGGCTACGCCCGCCACCATCTGCGCCTTGATCTCCCCGTAGCGCTTGGCGAACCGCGGCGCATGGCCGTCGTAGATGCCGAGCAGGTCGTGAAAGACCAGCACCTGGCCGTCAGTGGCCGAGCCGGCCCCGATCCCGATCACGGGGACCTCCAGGCGCGGCATCAGGGCCTCCGCGACGGCGGCCGGGATCGCCTCGAATACGATCGAGAAGCAGCCGGCCTCCTCGAGCGCCAGTGCGTCGCGGGCGACCTGCAGCGCCTGGCCGGCGGTCCGTCCCTGGGCGCGGTAGCCGCCCAGCGCGGTGGCCGTCTGGGGGGTGAGCCCGACGTGGCCCATGACAGGGATGCCGGACTCGACGATCGCCCGGGCACGCTGCACGCTGGTGCCGCCGCGCTCGAGCTTGACCGCGTCGCAGCCCGCCTCCTTGATGAACCGCTGGGCGGTGGCGATGGCCTGCTGGTCGGAGGCCTCGTAGGAGCCGAAGGGCAGGTCGCCGATTAGCAGCGGCGTCTGCAGTCCGCGTCGCACGGCGCAGGCCAGCATCAGCATCTCATCGGTCGAGACGGGGATCGTCGACGGGTAGCCGAGTACCGTCATCGCGCCCGAGTCGCCGACTAGGACGGCGTCGACGGCCGCCTCCTGGGCGACCTGTGCCGACGGGTAGTCGTAGGCCGTGACCATCACGATCGGCTCGCCGAGGCGCTTCTTCTCGGCAAACCGCGGAAGCGTCATCGGCAGGGGGCCGTCGAGGTTGCGGGGGACGGTGGTGTGAGGGGTTGCTGACACGGGTCTCTCCTTCTAGGCGATGGTTGGCGCCGCCGCAGCGGTCGCCACCTCGCGGTCGATGTGGATGGGGTGAAGCTCAGGGTGCATTCATGGCCTCGCGGTGGCCGCGTGTCCTGCCGCGGGCACGGTCGAGCGCACGTGGATTGGAATGTTGTCGATCAGTCGCGTTTCGCCCACTCGCCCGGCCACCACGGCGAGCACGTCGCCATCGATGCGTGCGACCGGCCGCATCGTCTGCTCGCCGACGATCTCCAGGTACTCGAGCTCGACACCGGCGCCGGCCAGCTCCGCGCGCGCGGCTTCGGCGGCGGAGACGGGGTCCCGATCGCCGGCGGCGATCGCCGCCCGGACCAGCTCCAGCGCTCGGTGCAGCGCGGTCGCGCGCACCCGCTCCTGGGGTGAAAGGCGGACATTGCGGCTGGAGAGGGCCAGGCCGTCGGGATCGCGCACGGTCGGGCAGATCTCGATCCGCACCGGCATGTCGAGGTCGCGGACCATCCGGCGGATCACCGCGGCCTGCTGGGCGTCCTTCTGGCCGAAGTAAGCGACGTCGGGCGCGACCATGTTGAAGAGCTTGGCCACGACGGTGCAGACGCCGTCGAAGTGCTCCCGGCCGCGGTGCTCGCCCTCGAGACCCTCGCTTAAACCCGTGACGGAGACCGTAGTGGCGAATCCCTGCGGATAGACGTCGGCGACGGCGGGCGCGAACAGGTAGTCGACGCCAAGCCCGCGCGCCAGCTCGGCGTCACGCTCCTCGTCGCGCGGGTAGCGCTCGAGGTCGGCGGCATCGTTGAACTGCGTCGGGTTCACGAACAGCGACATCACCACGACCCCGGACTGCTCGCGGGCGCGTCTGATCAACGACAGGTGGCCCTCGTGCAGGGCCCCCATGGTCGGGACCAGGCCGATCGAGCGCCCGGTGCGCCGGGCTCCGGTGAGCGCGGCGCGAAGCTCGGTGACCGTTCGGACGGTCCTCATGCCGGCACCTGCGTGCGCGCCACCGCGCGGGTGGCGGATACCAGCTGGTCGAACAGCCCCAGCAGATCGGGGGTCCGCTCGGCGATCGCGGCACGCTGGCGGGCGACCGTCGCCTCGTCCCCCCGGGCGACAGGGCCGGTCAGAGCGCGCTCGGGGCCGAGCCGAGCCCAGTTCTCGACCGTAGCTCGTACCAGCGGGATGAGCAGGTCGCGGTCGGCGCCGGCGGTGGCGAGGACCCGCTCGGCGGCAGCCTCGAGCGTGATCAGGAAGTTCGACGCGATCGAAGCGGCCGCGTGGTACGCGGCGCGGTCCTCATCGCCGATCTGCACCACCCGCATCCCGAGGGCCCGCGCCAGCGCTTCGGCGACGGCCAGTGCCCGCGCGGTCGAGCCGGCTACGGCGGCACCCGCGCCGCGCAGGCGCTCCGGGTCATCGCCGGTGGCCACGGTCATCAACGGATGCATCGAGAAGGCCTCGCGGGGGGCCAGCACGTCGAGGGTGGTGGCGCCCGAGCAGTGTCCAGCGAGGGCTCCGGCGGGCACCAGGGCCGCGGCACCCGCGATCTCCTCGTCGGGCACGCACAGCAGCACCGGGCCGTCCTGGAGCGCCACGGTGTCGCCTCGTCCGAGCGGTCCATCGACCTCGACGCCGGCTGAGCGCAGACCCGCGGCCAGCACGGTTCCGAGGCGGCCACGGCCGACGATGCACGCCCGCGGTGGCGGCAGCGAGAGGGAGGGGGTGGTGGAGGAAGTCCGGTCCAGTTCCCACATCAGAGATACCGGTCGGCTAGGGGGTTTTGGTGGCCTTGGAAGTCCGTCCCGATCTCCGGTGACGGCCTCCTTGAGGGGAGGATACCCCGTCTGGCCCCGCGGCTAGCATGCCTCGCTGTGACAAGCGCCACAGAGCGGCGTGAGCGCCTGAAGGCGGTTTACGATCAAGCCCGGGGCTGCGTCCGCTGCCCACTTCACCAGACCCGGACCCAGGTGGTGTTCGGGTCGGGAAACGCTGACGCCGAGCTGATGTTCATCGGCGAAGCGCCGGGGGCGAACGAGGACCAGCAGGGCATCCCGTTCGTCGGCCAGGCCGGCAAGCTGCTCGACAAGCTGCTAGCCGAGATCGACCTGACCCGGGCCGACGTGTTCGTTGCGAACACAATCAAATGCAGACCGCCCGGCAACCGCGACCCTCAGCCCAACGAGCTCGCGTCGTGCGAGGGGTACCTGCGCAGCCAGGTGGAGCTGATAGAGCCGACGATGATCTGCACGCTGGGTAACTTCTCGACCAAGCTCCTGCGGGGGGACAACACCGGCATCTCGCGCCTGCACGGGCAGGCCGAGGAGCTAACGATCGGCGATCGCACGGTGCGCCTCTATCCGCTCTATCACCCTGCCGCCGCCCTCTACACGCCGGCCACGCTCGAGGCGCTGCGAGCCGACTTCCGCAGGATTCCGGAGCTGCTGGCGCAAGGGCCGCCGGCGCAGCCCGAGCCGATCGAGGAGATACCGGAGCCTGAGCCGGAGCCAGAACCCGAACGGGATCACGGGCCGGACCGCAGCGCCCCGTCTCCCGGTGCGCCTGTCGAAGCTGCCGGCGCGGACCAGCTCGGCCTGTTCTGATCAACTCGTCCACGCTCAGGAACTCGTCCGCGCCGCGGGGCTAGTGGTCTGCGGACGGCGGCTGCGGCGCCCGGCCGCGGGAGGCTCTTAGGCTCGGTCGACGGACTGCGCCGCGGCGGGAGCAACCGAGGCGGGCTGGGTGCGTCGGCCGGGGACCAGGCTGGCCTGGGGGGGAGCGCTCCCGTCCCGCCGCAGCGCGAGGCCGTACGCGAGCACCGCACCGACCGCCTGGATCCCGAGCACCACCGCCGCGAACCCGGTCGGCTTGTGTGACGCGTTGAGCAACAGGATCGGCTCGGCCATGGCCACCGCCACCATCGCCACCAGGAACCAGGTCCGCCTGAGCGCCAGCATGTACTGGATCGCCAGGTAGGTGGCGGCCAGCACGGTGAACGCGGCGCCGAGCACGAACAGCGAGCCGGATGCGGTGGCCTTGCTCTCGCCGAAGGCGAGCTTGAGCAGCAGGTGCGGCGCGACCGCGAAGATCAGCAGCACCGGGACCGCGCACACGAGGATGATCCCCAGTGCTCGGAACAGGATCGGCCGTGTCGGCTCGCCGGCCGCCCGCCGGCGCGAGACCTCGGGCACGAGATAGAAGCCGGCGCCCATCGCCACCCAGATCAGAACCTTGGCGGCCACCGCGGTGGCGCCGTAGGAGCTGGCCAGGCTGGTCGTGAAGCGGTGCTTGGCGGCGATGATGTCGATGTTCTGCAGGACGGCGATCACGATCAGGCCCGTGATCGGCGCCCAGGCCCGCTTGACGTGCAGCCACAGGCTGAGCGCCGCCGCGGGCGCCTCGGTGACCGTGCCCACAGGCTCGGGCGCGGCCTGCTCGACGTGCCGGCGCAGCCGGATCGTGCAGTAGGCGCCCATCGCGATGAAGGAAAGCGGCGTGCCCAGGTACGCGCCGGTGACGCCGAGGCCGCCGGCCGCGAGAATCGCTCCGAACACCAGCCGGGCGCCCTGCTCGCCCACGAGGCTGATGCCGACGCCCTTGTAGTCGCCGACCCCCTGAAGCACTCCGCGCAGGACCGACAGCGCGAGCCACAGTCCGGCCGCAGGGAGCCCGATGGCCGCCGCCCACTGGTCGTGCTTGACGCCGACGGCGGACGCGATCGGGTCGCGCAGAAGCACCGAGACGACGGTGATCGCCGCCGTGAAAAGGAGCAGAGTTCGCGTCCAGCGCCTCACCGTGGACATCAGCGCGGCGCCGACGCCGAGGTGACCGAGCACGCCCTCGCGGGCTGTGGCCACCTGCAACGCCTGCCCGACCACCGACAGGATCAGGAAATAGCTCACGAGCGCCGCCAGCGACCCGTAGCCGCCACCCTGCTTGTCCTTCAGCAGCCGGGCGAAGACGAGAGTCGAGCCCAGCGCGATCACGTTGTTCGCGATCATCGCCCCGGCCAGGCCGGCGGCCTTGGCCGTGTCGGAGCCCCGCAGCGCGCTCAACGACGGGGGCGCCCCGCCGCGTCCGCCGGGAATGCGTCCCATCAGCCCTGCGATGCGCCCGGGAGCCTGTTCGGTCTCGGGTTCGGTCATGACGCCACTGACGGTAGCGAAATCGGGGGTCAACTCCCATCTACAGTGTCGCCTGTGCAGGGTCGCTTCCACTCCAGCAGTGCCACGGAGACCGAGGCGATCGGCGCGCGCGTGGCGGTGGCGCTGGTCCCGGGGGACGTTGTTCTGATCGAGGGCGAGCTCGGCGCGGGCAAGACGACGCTGGTCCGCGGCGCGTGCCGGGCGCTCGGCGTGCGCGGCCCGGTCACCAGCCCCACGTTCACGATCGGACAGCGCTACGAGGCCGACGTGCCCGTCGCCCACCTCGACCTGTTCCGCGTCCCGGACCTGGGCGGCGAGGACCCCGATCTGCTGGCCGACTACCTGCGACCGGACACGATCGCGTTCGTCGAGTGGCCGCAGGCGGGCGAGGGGACGGTCGCCGGGTTCGCCCGGATCGCGGCCAGAGTGCGCCTCGAGCACGCCGGTGGTGACAGCCGGCTGGTTGACGTGCGGTGAGGATCCTCGGACTCGACACCGCCACCCGCGCGACGGCCGTCGCGTTGCTGGACACCGCCAGCGGCGACGTGTTCGAGGCGCGCGACGATCCCCCGCCGGGCGCCCGGCCCCGCCACACGACGCGCCTGATGTCGCTGGTCGTGGAGGTGCTGGACGGCGCCGGGGTCGGCTGGTCCGGGGTCGACCGCATCGCCGTCGGGGTCGGCCCGGGCACCTTCACGGGGTTGCGGATCGGCGTCGCCACCGCGCGGGCGCTGGCTCAGGCGCGCTCGATTGCGCTCGTCGGCGTCTCCACCCTGGAGGCCCTCGCCCTCGGAGCGCTGCCCGAGGCCGGCGACGGCGTGGCGGTCGCGGACGCCGGGAGCCGTTCGCAGCGGGACGCCGGCGCGGTGGTGGTGCCGGTGCTGGACGCGCGGCGCGGGGAGGTGTTCACGGCGGCATGGCCCGCGACCCGCCCGGCCGGCGGTGTCTGGCGGGCGCTGATGGAGCCGCGGGCGACCTCCCCGCAGACGCTCCGAGACGACCTCGGAAGGCTGGGTCCCCACACCCTGGCGGTGGGTGACGGAGCGATAGAATTCAGGGCGGTTCTCGAGCGCTCGGGAACCAGGATTCCCGAGGACCGCTCTCGTCTGCACCGCGTCGACGCGATCAACCACTGCCGGCTCGCCGAGGCGCAAGCGCCCCGGGATCCGCCCGATGTCCGGCCGGAGTACCTGCGTCTCCCGGATGCCGAGCTCGCCCTCCGCGCAGCGCAACGCCAATGACCTCAGAGAACCTCACGATCCGGGCGCTCGGGTACGGCGATCTCCCGCAGGTGATCGCGATCGAGCGACGATCGTTCACGACGCCGTGGTCGCTGGCGATGTTCGTGCTCGAGCTCTCCAAACCCTCCGGCCTGTGCCTGGCCGCCGCCGATGAGCACGGCCGGCTGGCCGGCTACCTGATCCTCTCCCGCTACGACACGGTGTGGCACTTGATGAACGTCGCCGTCGACCCGAGCCGGCGCCGCCGCGGCATCGCCCGCGCCCTGATCGAGCAGATGATCGAACGCGGCGGCCCCGAGGAGGAGTACACGCTCGAGGTGCGCACCTCCAACGCCCCGGCCATCGCGCTCTACGAGGCCTTTGGCTTCCTCGCCGCCGGGACGCGCCCGCGCTACTACCGAGACACCGGTGAGGACGCCGTGATCATGTGGCGCACGGCGCAGACGACCTCCCCCTCGAGTGCGCCCGGGTGATCCTCGCGATCGAGACAAGCTGCGACGACACGTGCGCCGCGGTCGTCGACGGTGAGGGGCGGATCCGGGCCAACGTCATCTCCTCGCAGGGGATCCATGACCGCTACGGCGGTGTCGTCCCCGAGATCGCCTCCCGGCACCACCTGGAGCTGATCGGCGACGCCGTCGACGACGCGCTGCGCCAGGCCGGGCTGCGCCTGGATCAAGTGGAGCTTGTGGCGGTGACCCGCGGGCCGGGGCTGGTGGCTGCGCTGCTGGTCGGCCTGGCCACCGCCAAGGCATTGGCGGCCGCGCACCGGATTGCACTGGCGCCGGTCGACCATCTGCACGGCCACATCGCCGCCGGCTTCATGGCGGGATCGGCGCTCGAGCCGCCGTTCGTCAGCCTCGTGGCCAGCGGCGGGCACACGTTCCTGGCGCGCGTGGAGGACCGCGGGCCCGGCTACGAGGTGCTCGGCCAGACGCTCGACGACGCGGCCGGCGAGGCGTTCGACAAGGGTGCGCGGCTGCTCGGACTCGGTTATCCCGGTGGGGCCGCCCTCGAGCGCCTGGCCCGTGACGGTGACCCCGAGGCGTTCGCCTTTCCCACCGCTGCCCGGCTGCGTGGGCTTGACTTCTCGTTCGCGGGTCTGAAGACGGCGCTGCTCTACCAGGTGCGCGATCTCGGCGAACATGAGACCGAGCGCCGGCGCGCCGATCTCGCGGCCTCCTACCAGCATGCGATCGTCGAGGCGCTCACGGTACGTGCGGAGCGAGCGCTCGCTCACACCGGACTGAGCCGCCTTGCCGTGGGCGGCGGGGTGGCCGCGAACGGGCCGCTCCGCGACCGCCTCGCCGGCCTCGGCGTGGAGCTGGAGATCCCGCCGCGCGAGCTCTGCACCGACAACGCCGCGATGATCGCGAGCGCGGCGCGCTACGTGACCGCGATCCCGTTTCCGGACTACCTGGAGCTCGACGTCTACGCCAGCGGCGAGCGGGCACCAGCTCTATGAGCCATGCCGTCGTCCTCTACGGTCGCGAGGGCTGCTGCCTGTGCGACGAGGCACGGGAGGTGCTGATGCGTGTCCGGGCTGTTCGGCCCTTTCGCTTCGAGGAGCGCGACATCGAGCGCGACGAATCGCTGATGCGCGTATATCTGGAACGGATACCAGTCGTTACGATCGACGGCGTGGAGGTGTTCGAGTTTTTCGTGGACGAGGCCGAGCTGGCCCGGAGGCTCGGTTAGAGTGAGACGCCGATGAGCTACACGGTCGGCCGCGGTACCGAACCGTCTCCGGAGGGTCTGGAGAAACCGGGGGAGAAGCTTTCGCTCGGCGTCGCCGCACGACTGTCGCGCTACCTCCAGGTCCTGACGCAGGCGCGCAAGATCGGCAAGGAGACGATCTCCTCCCAGGAGCTCGCCGATTACACGCACGTCAACTCGACACAGATACGGCGTGACCTGTCCGGGTTCGGGAAGTTCGGAAAGCGCGGCGTCGGCTACAACGTCGAGTCGCTGGTCAGCCAGATCCGCAAGATCCTGCGGACGGCCGGCCAGCACAACATCGCTCTGTTCGGCGCCGGGCACCTCGGCACCGCGATCGCCACCTCGGACATCTTCGCCGACCACGGCTTCCGCGTCGTGGCCATCTTCGACGTCGACCGGGCACGGGTCGGCACGAAGATCGGCACCCTGGAGGTGCGTCACAACTCGGAGCTGCAGACCGTCGTCGATGAACAGGACATCGTCGTCGCGGTGCTCGCGGTTCCCTCCGCCGCTGCCCAGCAACTCGCCGACGAACTCGCCGACGCCGGCGTCAAGATCATCTTCAACTACTCTGACGCGCTGCTGCAGGTTCCGCCCGAGGTGACCGTTCACACCTCGAGTCCGGCCGTCGACCTGCTCTACGCACTGTACTTCTACCTCACCTGATTCCCCGTCCACCCTGGCATCAGCGTGGAGCTCGACCTCGACACCGCCCGTGCGGCCTTCGAAGCCTCGACCGATTTCACCGTCGGGCTCGAGGAGGAGTTCGCGCTGCTCGACCCCTCCGATCTCGGCCTCGTGCCGCGGTTCGCGCAACTGCGTGATGCGGCCGCCTCGGACCCCGGGCTGGCGGCAGCGATCGCCGGCGAGCTGATCTCCTCGGAGATCGAGATCCGCTCGGGCCGCGGTGTCGATCTGGCGGCGGCGCGGACGGCGCAGCGTGAGCTCCGCCGGCGCCTGTTCGCGCTGGCGGCCGGCTGCGGGGTGCAGCTGGGCGCGACCGGGACGCATCCGTGGTCTGACTACCGCGAGCAGCACATCATCGACACCGACCACTACCGGCGGGTCGCCGACGGGCTGCAGTACGTGGCGTGGCGCAACAACACGTTCTCGCTCCATGTCCACGTCGGCATTCAAGGCCCGGACCGGGCGGTCCTGATCTGCGACCGGCTGCGCCCGGTGCTGCCGGTCCTGCTGGCCATCTCCGCCGACTCGCCGTTCCTGGACGGGCGCAGCTCGGGGCTGCACAGTGCCCGCACGCAGATCTTCACCAAGAGCTTTCCGCGCTGTGGCGTGCCCGACGCCTTCGGGGGCTGGGACGCGTTTGCCGACTACGTCGCGATGCTGTACCGGACGCGTTCGATCGTCGAGTACACCCAGGTGTGGTGGTCGATCCGACCGCACCTCTCGTTCGGGACCGTCGAGGTCAGGATCTGTGACGCTCAGGCCACGGCCGCCGAGTCCGACGGTCTGGCCGCACTCATCGTCGCCTGCGTGGCCCAGACCGCGCGCGACATCGACGAGGGGCGGCCAGCCACCGACCTGCCGCACCGGCTGATCGAGGAGAACGTCTGGCGGGCGCTGCGCTACGGGCTCGACGGCGACCTCCTGGACCTGACGCGGCTCGAGCCCTACCCGGCGGCTGGCGCGCTGGACCGGCTGCTGGAGTGGACCGCGCCGATGCGCACCGAGCTGGGCATCGACGTCGTCCTGCCGGCGCTCAACGGCGCGCAGCGTCAGCGGCGGATGCTCGAGACCGGGCTGGGCCCGCGCGAGGTGTACGCCGCCCTGCAGGCGGAGACGCGAGACACCTATTCTGGAGTCCTGGAAACACCGCGGAGGTGACGTCACATGAGCGCTGAACAGGCGGAAGGCGGTCCCGCAGGCCCCGGCGGCCAGCCCTCGGAGGAGGAGCTGCGCGCCGCCTACGAGGCTGAGATAAAGAGGATCAGGGTCGAGCACATCGTGCTCGAGCAGGTCGTTTCGCTGATCAACCTGGGAATGCGGCGCACCGGGCTGGCCCCCGGTACCGAGGACGAGCGCGACATCGGCCAGGTCAAGCTCGCGATCGACGCCGTCCGCGCCCTGGTGCCCTTGATCGAGGAGTCCGCCGGGCCGCAGGTCGCAGCGATCCGCGACGCGCTCTCGCAGTTGCAGCTGGCATTCGTGAAGCTGGGTGGCACGCCCGGCTCTGGCGTCCCTGGCCCGGCCGCCGCTGGCTCGGGTGCCCCGGCCGGGTGCCCCTGGCCCGGGCGCTGCTGGCGGCCCGCCACAAGGGGGTTCTCCGCCCCCCGGCACGCCCTCGTCCCCGGGCACGCCCCCGTCCCCGGGCGCGGCGCCGGCACCGCCCCCGGGCACCGCGCCTCCGTCCGAGGCAGAGGAGCCCAAGCCGGGTGAGCCGGGACCCGCACAGCGAAGCGGCCGGCTATGGATCCCCGGTCAGTAGGCTGCCGCCCCGCCACTGGCGCTGAGCGGCCTACGGTGATAGGCGCGACGTTCCGCCCCCCGGCACGCTAGACTCGCGGCCGGCAAACGCCGGGGTCACCGCACTGTGGGCGGCGGCCCCTTTTGCAGTTGTTGACAAGCGCTCGACTGGCGCCTGAAACCCAGAGCTTCTCTCGGAGGACCTTCTTGTCTAGCTTTCTGACGCACCATGGCGTCGTGGTTGCGCTCGTGTGCGCGGCCTGCGCCCTTGTCTACGGCGTCGTGACCTCGCGCTCGCTGCTCGCGCTGTCGCCCGGCAACGAGCGGATGCGCGCGATCTCCGCGGCGGTCCAGGAGGGCGCTGGCGCGTACCTCAACCGCCAGTACACGACTATCGCCGGCGTCGGGGTGGTCCTGTTCATCGTCCTGATCCCGGTCCAGAACATCCGTGTCGCGATCGGCTTCGCGATCGGCGGGGTGCTATCGGCGTCGGCCGGATACATCGGGATGAACGTGTCCGTGCGCGCGAACGCCCGGGTTGCCGAGGCAGCTCGCAGCGGTGTCTCGCGGGCGCTGGACGTCGCCTTCCGGGGCGGCGCGGTCACCGGCATGCTCGTCGTAGGGCTGGCACTGATCGGGGTCTCCGGCTACTACGGCGTGCTCACGTGGATCGCCGGTGAAAGCCAGCGGCATGCCGTGGACGCCCTGATCGGGCTCGGCTTCGGCGGCTCGCTGATCTCAGTCTTCGCCCGTCTGGGCGGCGGCATCTTCACCAAGGCGGCCGACGTCGGCGCCGACCTGGTTGGCAAGATCGAGGCCGGGATCCCCGAGGACGACCCGCGCAACCCGGCCGTCATCGCCGACAACGTCGGCGACAACGTCGGCGACTGCGCCGGCATGGCCGCGGACCTGTTCGAGACCTACGCGGTCACCGCGGTCGCGGTGATGCTGCTCGGGGTGCTGACGTTCCACCAGACGTCCGCGGTCGCGCTCTACCCGCTGGTTCTCGGCGGTGTCTCGATCATCGCCTCGATCATCGGCACCTTCGCCGTCAAGTCGAAGTCGGGCAACGTCGAGCGCGCCCTGTACCAGGGGCTCGGCGTCTCGGGCGTCATCGCCGCGGTCGTCTTCATCCCGGTGACCAAGTGGCTGATGGCCGGGGCCACCTTCCAGTCCGGCGCACACAGCCCCGGCTGGTTCAAGTACTACCTGTGCGCGCTGATCGGGCTGATCGTCACCGCGCTGCTGTTCGTCATCACCGACTACTACACGTCGACGCGGTTCTCCCCGGTCAAGAGCACCGCTCGGGCCTCGCAGACGGGCCACGCGACCAACATCATCCAGGGCCTGGCCCAGGGGTATCAGGCCACAGCGCTGCCGGCGATCGTGATCGCGCTGGGCATCTTCGGCGCCTGGAAGCTCGCTGGGGGCAGCATTTACGGCATCGGCGTTGCGGTCATGGCGCAGCTGTCGCTGACCGGTCTGATCGTCGCTCTCGACGCCTTCGGTCCGATCACCGACAACGCCGGCGGTATCGCCGAGATGGCCGAGCTGCCCGAGGACGTGCGCAACGTCACGGACAAGCTCGATGCCGTCGGGAACACGACCAAAGCGGTCACCAAGGGGTACGCGATCGGCTCCGCGGCGCTGGCGGCCCTGGTCCTGTTCAACGCCTTCGGCACCGAGCTGGCCGGCCAGCACGTGAGTGCCAACTTCAACATCGGAAGCCCACCGGTGCTGATCGGGCTGCTGATCGGCGGCATGATGGTCTACCTGTTCGCCGCGCTCTCGATGGAGGCGGTGGGCCGCGCCGGCGGCGCCGTGGTCGAGGAGGTCCGCCGCCAGTTCCGCGAGAAGCCGGGGATCATGGAGGGCACCGAGGAGCCGGAGTACGGCGCTGCCGTGAGCCTGGTGACCAAGGCGGCCCAGCGCGAGATGATCCTGCCCGCGCTGATCCCGATCCTGATCCCGGTGATCGTCGGGCTGATCAGCATCGAAGCCTTGGGCGGTCTGCTGATCGGCGTGATCGTCGTCGGGGTGTTCATGGCGATCTCGATGACCGCCGGCGGCGGCGCCTGGGATAACGCCAAGAAGCTGATCGAGGACGGGGCGTTCGGCGGCAAGGGCTCAGAGGCCCACGCAGCGGCGGTCACCGGCGACACCGTCGGGGACCCGTTCAAGGACACCGCCGGGCCGGCGATCAACCCGATGATCAAGGTAGCCAACATCGTTGCGCTGCTGATCATTCCCTTGATCACCTGATCCGCGTTGTCAATTGCTGCGGGGCGTGACCACATGCCCCGCCCGGGGTCGCGGCGCTGGAGGGCCAGGTGCGTCGCGCCCCCTCAGGCTGGACGAGCGGCCCCGGGCGGGGCATGCAGCCACGCCCGGCCTCATCCCACTCTGGCTTGGTGCGTCGCGGTGATCCTGGCGCCCGCTGTTGTTGGATCGCGGCTTCGTGCGGGCGTTCTCCTCGTGCGCTCTGATCCTGACTCGGCTGGTCGCTAGGCTGGCCGGGACTCGTGTCCCTCTCCGTTGAGCTCGGACTGGCGCTTGCCCTGCTGACCGCGTTCGGCTCGGTGGCCGGCTTCCTGTACAAGTTCCGCGGGGCCCGGGAAGCCCCGCTGGTCGATCTCAGGCGGCCCGTCCACAGCACGATCGAGCTCTTCCGCTCGCCCCTGTACGCCCTGGGGATCCTGATCGCGTTGACCTCGTGGGGCGCGCACGTGGGCGCCCTGGCCCTGGCGCCGATCTCGCTCGTGCAGTCGGTGATCGCCGGCGGCCTCGTGCTCCTGACCGTGGTCGCCGATCCGCTGTTCGGGATCCGCGTGACGCGCCGTGAGTGGCTGGGCGTCGGGATGACGGCGGCGGGCCTGGCCTTCCTGGCGGCGACGCTCGACGGCGACGCCGGCAGCGCGCACTCGCGCTATGACCCCTCGACGCTGGCGGTGTTCATCTCGCTGGTGAGCGCCGGAGGTTTGGCCCTGGCCGTGAGCTCGGGCCTGCCGCGCGCCCGGCGTCGAGCCACGCTCGAGCCTGCGGAGCGGGGCGGGGCGCAGTCCTCGGGTGGCCGTCCGGCCCTGCTGGCCGTCTCGGCGGGGCTTCTGTGGGCGGCTTCGGACACCTCGATCAAGGCGCTCAGCTCGCATCTGAGCGCGCTCGGGATCGGGGTCCTGGTGCACCCGCTGGCGGTGGTGATCCTGGTCGCCTCGCTCGTGGGCCTGCTGATCTCGGCCCGGAGCCTGCAGCTGGGCGATGCGGTGCCGATGATCGCCCTGACCAGCGCCGCCGCCAACCTGACCACGATCGCCGCCGGACCGCTGGTGTTCGGAGAGCCGCTGCCCAGCGGCCACCTCGAGTTGGCCGTCAGGATGATGGCCTTCGCGCTGGTGATCGTCGCCGCGTCGCTGACGCCGCCGCCAACGGCCCAGCGGCCCTCGGGCTAGTGTCACCCCCGGAGACCGCTAGTCGCCGCCAGGGCGTCCTGGATTGGCTGTGTCCGGCGTCCCTGATCGGCTCGAGGGTTGGGCGGGATCCGATCCCCCAGGCAACCACGCGGTCGCGGAATCAACCATCTAGAGTGCGCGGCATGTTCATCCTCATCGTCGGAGCCGGGCGAGTCGGCTCGGCCATCGCCAAGCGGGCGCTGGAGGCGGGCCACGAAGTGTCGGTGCTCGACAGCGATCCGCTCTCGCACGAGCGGCTGGACAAGGACCAGTCGACCAGCTGGGAGGACGCCGGCGGGCGCTTCACGGTCGGGGCCGCGCTCGAGGTCGACGGCCTGATCGAGGCGGGCATCGGCGAGTGCGACGTTTTCATGGCGGCGACTCGCGGTGACAACACGAACCTGGTGATCGCGCAGCTGGCGCAGCGACGGTTCAACGTGCCGCGCGTCGTCGTGCGTGTCGCCGACCCCGCGCGCGCGGCATGGTACGGAGAGCAGGGCCTGCTCACGATCTGTCCCACGCAGCACGCGATCGACGAAGCCGAGCAAGTCGTGCTCGAGCGCTGAAGGGAGCTGCACAGATGTATGTGATCATTGCCGGGGCGGGCAAGGTGGGGTGGAACCTGGCTCGTGAGCTGATCGCCAAGGACCGCGAGGTGACGCTGATCGAGTCCGACCACCGACGCTTCCGGATCGTCGAGGAGGAGCTCGAGCACGCCGTCCAGTACGGCGATGCCACCGAGCTGTGGGTGCTGGAGCGCGCGGGCATCCAGCGCGCCGACCTGGTGATCGCGGTCACCGGCGACGACGAGGACAACATCCTGATCTGTCAGGTCGCCAAGGAGAAGTACGGCTGCGAGCGCATCGTGGCCCGCGTGAACAACCCGCGCAACCTCCAGCACTTCAAGCTCCTGGGCGTGCAGCCCGCCGTGTCGGCGACCGACCTGATCCTGCGGTTGATAGAGCACGAGGTTCCTGAGTACGGCCTGGTTCAGCTGCTCGCCCTCGAGGAGGAGCATCTGGAGATCATCGAGCTAGAGGTCGGCGCGGGCTCGCTGGCCGCGGGGCGCCGGGTCCAGGAGGTCGTTCTACCCGACGGGTCGCTGATCATCTCGGTGCTGCGCGACGGCGCCGGCTTCGTGCCCAAGGCCGACTCGGTGATCCAGGCCGGCGATCAGGTGCTGCTGATCCTCGACCCGGGCCTGGAGGGCGAGATCACGCCGCGGTTCGCGCCCGCCGGGTCCGAGGCGGCATAGGCCGGACTCGGTCGTGGCCGGTCGCGACGTCGAGTACCTGCTTGTCGGCGGCGGGCTGGCGTCGGCCAACTGCGCGCGCTGGCTGCGGCGCTCCGGCGCCGATGGCTCGATCCTGCTGGTCGGCCGTGAGCCCGACCTGCCCTATGACCGCCCGCCCCTCTCCAAGGGGTACCTGCGGGGAGCCGAGCAGCGAGAGGACACGCTGGTCCACAGCGCCGACTGGTACCGCGAGCAAGGGATCGAGGCGCTGACCCGCACCTCGGCGATGAAGCTCGACCTGCAGGCGCGCACCGTCAAGCTCTCCAACAAGGAGGAGATCGGCTTCGGGCAGGCGCTGGTGGCCACCGGTGCGAACGTGAGGCGGCTCAACGTCCCGGGAGCCGAGCTCGAGAGGATCCACTACCTGCGCACGTTCGGCAACGCCGACGCGATCCGCGAGGACGCCGCCGGCAAGCGGGTGGTCCTGATCGGTGGCTCGTATATCGCCAGCGAGGTCGCCGCATCGCTCACGGAGCTCGGCTGCAGCTGCGCGATGGTGATGATGGAGCCGGTCGCGCTCAGCCGCTCGTTCGGGCCTGAGGTGGGGCGCTTCTTCCACGATCTGCTCACCGAGCACGGCATCGAACTCCATGCCGAGGACGAGCTGGAGCGTTTCGAGGGCGCTGACGGCCGGGTCACCCGGGTCGTGACCAAGGCCGGACGGGAGCTCGAGGCGGATGCGGTGGTGATCGGCGCCGGCGTCGGTCCCGACGTCATGCTCGCGCGCGGGGCCGGGCTCGAGCTGGGGGAGACGGGCGGCATCCGCGTCGACGCCCGCCTGCGGACGGGTACCCCCGGGGTGTTCGCGGCCGGCGACGTGGCCGAGTACGAGAGCGTCGTCCACGGGGGGCGGCGGATTCGCGTCGAGCACTGGGATGTCGCCTTCAACCACGGCAAGACGGTCGCGCTCAACATGCTGGGCAAGGGCGTTGTCCACGACGTCGTGCCCTACTTCTTCTCTGACCTGTCTGACTGGGCGGCGATCGAGTACCTCGGACCCGCCTACGAGTGGGACACCGAGATCATCCGCGGCTCGTTCGACGAGGAGAAGTTCACGGTCTTCTACCTGCAGGACGGGCGCGTGGCCGGCGCGCTCACCGTCGGGCGCTCGGAGGATCTCCAGCACGCACGACGGCTGATCGCCGACGGCACGGAAGTCGGGGAGCGCGCCGCGCAGCTCGGTGACCTGTCCTCAGATCTGGAAGCGTTGTAACGGGCGGCGCCTGACGCTGGCCATGCCTCGGGCCTGACGACTCTGAATGCGTTTCCGGTGCATGTGACCGGTTTCGTATTCAGAGTCGCGGGGTTGAGCCCGAACGGGTGTTCGTGTTCGCGGCGGACGGGACTCACCTATACTCAGCCTTCCGACAGCGGAGAGACCCGGCACTGGGGAATGGTGTAATGGCAGCACGCGACGCTCTGGACGTCGAAGTTGGGGTTCGAGTCCCTGTTCCCCAGCCTTCTCCGCGTCATCGCCGCTGCCAGGTGGGCAGGCCTAGGCACAACCGCTGACGCCCGACCGTCCGCACGGCTCGATCCCGGCGTCCGAGGGCGGGGTCGCCGGGCGCGGAGCGCACAAGGCGGCGAGGAAGAGGAAGAGGGAGAGCTGCCGGCGCTGGATGGGCACGCGCTGGAGGGGCTCGTGCTGGAGGGGGGTTCCGTCTCTTCTACGCCATATAGACGTACTTGCGACGGAGCCTCCGTGTCGACCGCCGCTCGCAGCGTGGAGCGCCGCTCGAGACGCCCTCCTTCTTCGCCGCCGTTCGGCGGCGCCTCAGCCGGCGCCGGGGGACCAGCCGAGCCTCAACAAGCGGGCGGGAGCGCTACGAGGCGGGGTCGACGAACTCCGGGGGCTGCCCTACGAGGCGGGGTCGACGAACTGCGGGGCTGCTCTACGAGGAGGGGTCGACGAACTCCGGGGGCTGCTTGGAGATCCCGGCGCTGACGGCCGCCAGCTGGTTCGGGGACCCGATCAGGCCGCGCTGGAGCTCGGCTTCGAGCGCGAGCGTGGCGGCGGCCGGACCGGTCCAGGACTCGTCGTAGAGGCGCTTGGCGCCGCGGACCGCGTCGGGCGAGCGCGAGGCGATCTCGGCGGCCAGGGCCCGGGCGGCGCTGAGCGGGTCGGCGGCCATGCGGGTGACGACGCCGAGCTGGGCCGCCTCGGCGCCGTCGAACACGCGGCCGGTGAAGGTGAGCTCCTTGGCCACGTCGATCGACACGAGCCGGGGGAGGGTGCGGGTGATCGACATGTCGGGGATCAGCCCCCACTTGATCTCCATCACCGACAGGCGAGCATCGGGCGTGGCGATCCGGATGTCGGCGCCCAGCGCGATCTGCAGGCCACCCCCGAAACAGTTGCCGTGGATCGCCGCGATCACCGGTACCGGGACCAGGAGCCAGTCGTGGGCGGCGCGCTGAAACCAGTTGGGGACCTCGCCCCGAAGCGGCTCCGCGATCGCGTCGATGCCGCCCCCCGCGGACATGATGCTCATCACGTCGAGGCCCGAGCAGAAGCTCGGGCCGGCGCCGTGCAGCACCACCGCGCGGACGCCGGCCTCGTCGCGCAGTCGCTCGGATGCGGCGATGATCGCCTCGAACATCGCGACGTCGAGCGCGTTGTGCTTCTCGGGGCGGGTAAGGGTGACCACGGCTACATGGTCGGCGATCTCGATGGTCACGCGCTGCTCGGTCATCGAGGCCGTCACCCTACCGGGCCGGGCACGACCGGGCGGGCCGAACGACGCCTGCGCGTCGTCGAGCGACACCGGGTCTCCGCGCCTGCGCGTCGTCGAGCGACACCGGGTCTCCGCGCCTACGCGTCGTCGAGCGACACCGGGTCCCCGAGCGCGACCGCTCCCGGCTCGAGCACCTCGCCGTGGATCCCGAACGGGAGCGGCTCGGTCGTGTCCAGCTCGCGCCGGTAGGTGCCGAGCAGGTCGAGCGTGGGAAGGTCGATCGCCCCGCTCTCGGGGTCGCGGCTGGTGACCAGGCAGCGGCCGACGTTGCCGTGCATGGCCACGAGCGCCGGGCCGATGCGGACCCGGCGCCCGAGCCAGGCATCCTCGGCGTGCGCCGTAACCCCGTCGACCTCGATCAGCATGCGGAAGCGTCGCGAGTCGACCTGATCCTCGCCCGCGACCTCGGCGAGCCGTCGCAACGACGAGCGCGATATGACCGACACCGCGCCCTCGCGTCCGCGGTCGATCCCGATCTCCGGCTTCACGATCTGCAGCGGCTGGCCGCAGAATGCCGACAGGGCCGAGGCCCACGGCCCGTCCAGGAGGCGCGTCTCGATTTCGGACGAGAAGAATCGCGTGTTCACCGTTTCGGCGTAGTGCACGGGCCCGACGACCGTCGTCCCGTCCGGGAAGCTCAGCCCCAGCCGGCCGACCTCCGGGTCGTAGTCGGCGACGATCGCGTGCAGCCCGCCGAGTCGCTTGCCGTTCACCATCCGTCCGCGGTCATCCACGATGCAGAACGTGCGGTTGCCGCGGGCTCCGAGCGCGTCGAGGTCGATGCGCTCGACGGGGCGGACCCGGGTTCCCTTGACGGCGGTGATCGCCAGACCGCTGACGAACGGGTCGGGCGCGCCGCCGGCCGTCACGGCACTAAGCTGCGGCCTGCTCGGCCCAGTCGCGATACAGCTGCCAGTAGCGGCCCTCGGCCTGAAGCAGCTGATCGTGGGTGCCCTGTTCGACGATCTGCCCATGCTCCATGACGAGAATCCGTCCAGCGTGCTGGATCGTCGACAGGCGGTGGGCGATCACGATCGAGGTGCGTCCGGCGACCAGCCGCCGCAGGCCCTGCTCGATCAGGCTCTCGGTGTGGACGTCGACGTTGGACGTCGCCTCGTCGAGCACGAGGATCCGGGGGTCGGCCACGAGCGCGCGTGCGAACGCCACGAGCTGGCGCTGGCCGGCGGACAGCTGGACGCCGCGCTCGCCGACCTCGGTGTCATAGCCGTGCTCGAGCGCCATGATGAAGGCGTCGGCGCCGACCGCGCGCGCCGCGTCGCGGATCTCCGAGTCGGTGGCCGAGGGGCGTCCGAACACGATGTTGTCGCGCACCGTGCCGCTGAACAGAAAGCCCTCCTGCGGGACCATCCCCATCTGCGAGCGCAGCGACCGGGAAGTGACCGAGCGCAGGTCGTGGCCGTCGACCAGCAGGCTCCCCTCGGTGGGGTCGTAGAAGCGAGCCACGAGCTTGGCGAACGTCGACTTGCCGGCCCCGGTCTCGCCCACGAGAGCGACCGTCTGTCCGGCCGGGATCAGCAGGTCGATGTCGCGCAGAGCCCAGGCGTCATCGTCGTCGGCGCCGTAGCGGAACGAGACGTTCTCGAAGCGCAGCTCGCCACGGATCCGTGGCAGCTCGACGGCGCCGGGGGCGTCGACGATCTCTGGCGCCTCGTCCAGCAGGCCGAAGATCTTGTCCAGCGCGGCCATGCCCGATTGGTACGTGGTGTAGAGCTGGGACAGCTGCTGGATCGGGTCAAAGAAGTTGTTGAGCGCCGCGATGAATCCGAACACCACTCCGGTCGACGTGTGGCCGTTGATCGCCTCGACGCCCCCGATCACCAGGATCTCGACAGTGACCAGCGCCGACAGCAACTCGACCGCCGGGAAGTAGGCCGCGTTCAGATTGACCGTGGTCATGTTGGCGGCGCGGTTCTCGTCGTTGAGTTCTCGGAAGCGGGCGATGTGCTTGGGCTCCTGGCCGAACGCGCGCACGACACGGATGCCCGACAGCGACTCCTGCAGGTACGCGGTGATCGAGGCGATCTTCTCCCGGGTCAGCCGGTAGGCGTCGGCCGAGGCGATCCGGAAGGCGAGCGCTCCGGCGGCCAGGATCGGCAGCGCGATGAAGGTCAGCAGCGCCAGGTGGAAGTCCAGCAGCAGCAGGATCACCAGCACCCCGAACAGCATCAGGCTCGACTGGATCAGCGTCGCCAGCCCGTCCTCGACGAGCTGGTCCAGCGCCTCCACGTCGTTGGTCATGCGGGAGATCAGCACGCCGGCGCGGTTGCGGGAGTAGAAGCTGAGCGACAGCGACTGCAAGTGCGAGAACAGCTTCATCCGCAGGTCCTGGAGCGCGCGCTGGCCGACCCAGCCGACCAGGTACGTCTGCGCCCAGCTCGCGACCGCGTAGACCACCGCCGAGATCAGGAATACGACCACCACCAGGTCCAGCGCGCCGACATCGTGGCGGCGGATGCCCTGGTCGATGGCCACCTTGGCCAGCGGAGCCGGAGCCAGCGCGGCGGCGGTGGCCGCCACCAGCGAGATGAACATGAGGATCACGCGCCAGCGATACGGAGCCAGCAGCTCGGCCAGGCCGCGCAGCTTGCGACCCCGCCCGCCGGTCTCCTGCAGCCGGCGGCGCAGCTCGGCGCCGCGCCGCGCGGGCTGCGGCTCATCCAGAGGACGTGGCACGCTCATGCTCCCGCGACCTCCGCCGGCTTGCGGGTCAGGAACACCTGGTCGGGCATGCCCTTCTCGACGATCTCGCGATACAGCGGCGAGCTCTCCAGCAGCTCGTCGTGCGAGCCGTCGGCGATCACGCGGCCGGCCTCGAGCACCACGATCCGATCGGCCAGAGCGATCGTCGACAGCCGGTGGGCGATCACGAACGTGGTCCGTCCCGCCAGCACCTCGCGCAGCGCCTGCTTGATCTCGGACTCGGTGGACGCGTCGACCGAGGAGGTCGCATCGTCGAGGATCAGGATCCGCGGGTTGGCGAGGATCGCGCGGGCGATCGCGATCCGCTGTCGCTGACCGCCGGACAACGTCAAGCCCCGTTCGCCGACGCGGGTGTCGTAGCCCTTGGGCAGGCGCTCGATGAAGCCGTCCGCCTGGGCGGCGGCCGCGGCGCGCTGCACCTCCTCGCGGGTCGCTTCGGCTCGCGCGTAGGCGATGTTCTCGTGCACGGTGGCCGAGAACAGGAACGGGTCGTCGTTGACGACGGCAATCGCGCTGCGCAGGCTGACCAGGTCGACGGAGCGCACGTCGGCCCCGTCGATCGAGACCGATCCGGTGCTGACGTCATACAGCCGCGGCAACAGCGAGACAAGCGCCGACTTGCCCGAGCCCATCGCGCCGACCAGGGCGACGGTCTGTCCCGCGGCGACGTCGAGGTTGATCGAGGACAATGCGGGGTGCGGCGCGCCCTCGAAGGTGAGCCCCGCATCGCGCAATGTGACCCGGCCGGCGCCGGCCGGCAGCGGGGGCGCTCCGGGCGGGGATTCGATCTCAGGCTCACGGTCGAGGATCTGGAAGATGCGCGCCCCGGACGCCGTCGAGCGCTGGGCGGCGCCGAGCATGTAGCCGAGCGTGCGCATCGGGGAGATCAGCATCAGCAGGTAGGCGTAAAAGGCCGTGAACGCGCCGACGCTGAGCGTGCCGTCGATCACCTCGCGACCGCCGAATAGCAGGATCGCCCCCAGCCCCAGGTTGGGCAAGAAGCTGATCAGGGGTCCGTAGAAGGCCTGTATCCGGGTGGCCTTGATCTGCTGGTCGAAGACGCGCTGGACCGTGTGCTCGAACCTCGACAGCTGGCGCTCCTCCTGGGCGAACGCCTTGACTACGCGAATGCCGGAGATGCTCTCCTCGGCATCGGCGGTGAGCTCGGCGATCCGCTGCTGCGCCTCCTGCATCGCGGGTCGCGACTTGTGGCCGTAACGGTTGGCGATCAGGACCACGAAAGGCACCGGAGCGAGCGAGATCGCCGCCAGCTCGGGCTGCAGTATGAACATGGCCACGGCGGCGAGCAGGATCGTGACCAGCGACTGCGCGATGAAGATCAGTCCATAGCCGAGAAAGAACCGAACCGACTGCAGGTCGACGGTGGCGCGCGACATCAGCTGGCCGGTCTGCTGGCGGTCGAAGAACGACAGCTCGAGCCGCTGCAGCTGGCCGTAGAGACGGTTGCGCAGGTCCATCTCCACGCCCAGTGAGACGCGGCCGGCCACGAGCCGGCGGAGGACGCTCAGCACCAGCCGGGCCAAGCCGGCCGCGGTGATCGCGAGCGCCAGCAGAACCAGCTTGTGGTGGTTGTGGGCGTTGACGGTGTTGATCGCCAACCCGGTCAGGTAGGGGATCAGGACCGTGCCCACCAGCGCGCCGAAGGCGAGCACGAACGACCACGCGACACCGCGCCGGTAGGGGCGCAGGAAGCCGAGCAGTCGCGCGAACGTGGACATACTTCATAAAGGATAGTGCGCGTCGGCGGGTGTCAGGCCGGCGCAGCCGAGGCCAGGTGGATCGTGAGCGCCGCCAGCAGGTCGGCGGCGGCCGGCCTCGGCCGGGGGCCGAGCAGGCCGTCGATGGCCCGCAGGCGCTTGGCGACGGTGTTCTCGTGCACCCCGAGCCGCCGTCCGGCGCGCCGGGGGCTGCCCTGCTCCTCCAGCACCACGAACAGGGTCTCGGCCAGCTTCCGGGTCGGGCCATCGCTCGCGGCCAGCGGGCCCAGGGTGCGGGTGGCGAACTCGCGCGCCTGGTCGAGGTCGTGGGTGAGCAGAGCCAGCCGGCCCACGTCCTCGTAGGCGATCACCCGCCCAGAGCGACCGACTGTCCCCGAGCGGCCGACCGCTGAAGCTGCGAAGAACGTGCCGGCCACACGGCGGGCCTCCATCGCCTGGCGGTGCGAGAGCCGGAAACCGCGCGCGCCGCTCCCCGCCAGCCCCACCGCGACCGCGGCGCCGCCCGTCGACGCGTCCAGTTCGAGCGTGCCCATCGGCGCCCAGCCGGCGATGATGCCCACCCCCAGCGGGACCAGCAGCGCCCGCGAGCCGCCGACCGCGGCCGCGGTGGTCTCGGGCACCGCGTCGTCTCCGTCGGCCCAGGCCACGAATGCCTGGTGATCCTGGGCCAGCTCGTAGCGAAGCCGCCGGCTGGTGGCCGCCACATCCAGCGGGCGTCCTGAGATCAGCTGCTCGACGGCGGCGATCCGCACCGCATCGGCGCTGCGCACCCAGCGCTCGCGCTCCTGTGCGTAGCGCTCCATGACCAGAGCACTGAGCGCGTCCCCGGTGGCGAACGTGGCCGCCGAAAGCTCCTCGATCGCCGCGGCCAGCAGCCGCGGGTCGGCGATCCGCGCTCGTAGCGCGTCGACCGCCCATCGCCACAGGGTGTGCTGGACGACGCGGTAGCCCCGCTCCAGCTCCGCCACCGGGACGTTGCGGCGGGCCAGCTCGCGCGTGAAGGCGATCGCCTGTGGGGGCGGATCGATCTCGGCCGCCGCCACCTCGCCGCGCAGCACCGAGAACACCAGCGCCAGGTTGGCGGCGCTCGACGCGCGCGCGGCGGCCAGCAGGTCGGCGTCGGTACGCAGGATCGGAAGCGCGCCCTCCAGGGCGGCTGCGGCCATGTCGCGCATGTGCGCGGGCCCGAGCTCGGCTCCGGCGCCGATCAGCGCATCCTGCCACCGGGGCGGGGTGGCCATGGCGGCGATCATATATCGGTGTGGCCGGGCCACACCAAGTTCACGAGGTGTCCGGCATCCGAGGCCGCTCTCAGCTTCCCGCCCGCGGGCGCAGTCAATAAGACAAAGGGAAGCCCGTCGCAGGTTGGTGTGGCCGGAGCACACCTGCCTGGTCCGAGGTGGCGCTGCGCCACACGACAGGCCGCCGTCGCCGCCGCGACAATCAGGCGCAATGGCCGCGATTCTCCCCGAGCGCGAGCAGTGGCCGGCGCTGGCGCCCACGCCCGGCTCCCCGGTGTGGCGAGCGTTCAACGACGCGCGGATGCTCTCGACCTCGCTCTACGCCACGCTGCTCCAGGTCGCCCACCCCACGGTCGGCTCGGGGGTGCATCAGTACTCGTCGTTCACCAAGGACCCGTGGGGGCGGCTGCTGCGGACGCTGGATTACGTGCACGGAACGATCTACGGCGGCCCCGAGCTGGCCGGGACCATCGGCGCCCGGGTGCGGGGGATGCATCGCACGATCCGCGGCGTCCGCGACGACGGGGCCGCCTACAGCGCGATGGAGCCGGATGCGTTCGCCTGGGTCCACGCCACCCTGGCCGCCGCCATCTTCGCCGGGCACGAGCACTTCGCCACGCCGATGACCGACTTCGAGCGCCAGGGCGTCTGGACGCAATGGCTTGATGTCGGGCGCTTCATCGGCGTCCGCGAGCGCGACCTGCCGCCCGACATCGCGGGCTTTGACGCCTACTTCGAACGCGTGACGCGCGAGGAGCTGCGGTGGACGCCGGCGGTGCCGGAGGTGATGGCCAGTCTGGCCGGCGCGCCGCCGCCCCGCATTCCCGGACTGGGCCCGCGCGCGTGGCGGCTGGTGGCCACGCCGGCCAGCCGGCACCTGCGCGTCGTGACCGCGGGGCTGCTGGCGCCCGCCCTGTGCGCCCGTCTCGGACTGGGGCTGTCGCGAGGCGATCGGGCGCTGTTCCGGGCTCATTGCGCGCTCGCGCGGCGGATCGGGCCGATGCAGCGGGGCCCGCTGTCGGAGTTCGGACCGCACTACGTGCACTGGCGACGCGCCGCGTTGCAGCGGGGCGAGGTGGCCAGCGGCCCCGTGTCCGAGCGCCCGGCGCTGACCGCCTGACGGCTGCGCCGCACAGCATCGCGGCATGGGTCCAGGTTCCGGTTGAACGTTGCGGTTCGCACAACCGTCCGCCTATGATCGGCGACCGCTGGAGCGAGAGTCAGCAGCAGAGAGGAGAGATGGACCCCCCATGGATGTCGTGCTGAGGTTCGGGTACGAGCCGGTCCGTGGCTTCATCCTGACGGTCGGGTCGATGATGCTCCTGCTGCGCAGGACGATCGTCGCGGCTGTTACTCCGCCCTACGACTACGGGCCCGAGCTGGTGGATCAGTTCACGTTCGCCCTGCGGCTCGGCTGGTTCCCGATGATCCTGGCCTCGCTGGCCTTCACCTACGGCCCGGCGGGGATCGAGGTGGGGGACTTCCTCAACCTGCTCGGCGCCATCGACCGGCTGGGCGGCCTGTTCGTGATCATCGTGATGCGCGAGTTCGCTCCGCTGGTGTGCGCGATCGTGATGGCCGGGGTGGCCGGTACCGCGATGACCGCCGACCTCGGCGCCCGCAAGATCCGCGAGGAGCTCGACGCCCTGATGGTGCTCGGCGTCGACCCGATCAAGAGCCTGGTGGTGCCGCGCTTTTTGTCGCTGATGATGCTGACGCCGCTGTTCTCGATCTACGCCCTGCTGTTCGGGACGCTCGGCGGCGTCCTCGTGACGCTTTCCAACGGGGCTCAGGTCGGGCCCTTCTTCTCGACCTTCTTCGCCCAGGCGAGCACCGCCGAGTTCGAGGCGATGCTCGTCAAGTCGACCCTGTTCGGCGCCATGATCGCGATCGTCTGCTGCTACAAGGGCCTGACCGCCTCCGGCGGCGCGGAGGGGGTCGGGCGTGCGGTCAATCAGGCCGTCGTGATCGCGTTCCTGGCCATCGGGGCGATCGATTACACGTTCACGCAGACGCTGCTGGCCACCCATCCGGCCCTGAACACGCCGCGGTGACCGAATCCATGATGCCGCCCACCCGCCCGGGGACACAGGCACCGCGATGAATCCCCTGAGCCGCCCGCTGTCCGCGCTCACCAGCTTCGGCGAGGCCGCCGCGTTCTGCGGACGGATCATGCTCAGGGTCTACAACGGCAGCGTCCTGAAGTTCATCGGCGAGTCGATTCGCCAGGCGGGCATCCTCATCACCGGGTCGGCGATCATCGTGCTCGGGCTGGTCTTCATCCTCGGCCTGCAGTGCGGGATCGAGGGCGCCTACGCCGCCAAGTCGGTCGGCGCAACCTCGGCGGTTGGCGCGATCACGGCGCTGTGCGACCTGCGCGAGGTGATCCCGTACGCGTTCGGCTACATGATGGCGGCCAAGGTCGGCACCGGGTTCGTGGCCGAGATCGGCTCGATGCGGATCTCCGATGAGATCGACGCGCTCGAGGTCATGGGCCTGGACTCGGTCGTGTACCTCGGCTCGACCCGGCTGCTCGGCTCGTGGCTGGTGCTGCCGTTCCTCTACATGATCTCGGTCGCGGTCGGCTTCCTGGCCTCGTATACGGCGGTCGTGATCCAGCTCGGCCAGGAGTCCCCCGGCGGCTACCTGCAGCTGTTCTGGCAGTTCCAGTCGCCGACCGACTTCGTGTTCGCCGGGATCAAGTGCCTGGCGATGGCGACGTTCATCGTGCTGGTCTGCGTCTACTACGGCTACCACGTGACCGGCGGCCCGGTGGGCGTCGGCAAGGCGACGGCGCAGTCGATGGTGGCCAACATCCTCGGCATCCACGTCATCGGCCTGGTCGGGACGCAGCTGTTCTGGGGTGGCAACGCGCGCGCGCCGATCGGGGGCTGAGGCGGT
The DNA here is from genome assembly GCA_963799995.1 of uncultured Solirubrobacterales bacterium. Taxonomy (GTDB): domain Bacteria; phylum Actinomycetota; class Thermoleophilia; order Solirubrobacterales; family Solirubrobacteraceae; genus Palsa-465. The sequence continues at coordinate 177,426 of CAWCZI010000012.1, forward strand.
CACGTGAGCAGACAGAGGCTGACACGGATCTCGGCGCTCGCGGCGCTGGCGCTCGCCTGCCTCGCCGTGCTGGTGGTGCTGATGCGCAGCAGCTCCACGTACGTGCTCCACGCCCAGTTCTACGACGCCGGCCAGCTCGTGAGCGGTGACCTGGTGACGGTCGGAGGGCACGAGGTCGGAACGGTCGGGGCGATCCGGCTCGCGCGCAACGGCCTCGCCGACATCGAGCTCGATATCTCTCAGCCGACCATCACGCCCCTGCGCCGCAGCACCGTGGCGACGATCGGCCAGCTCAGCCTGACCGGGGTGGCCAACCGGTTCGTGGGTCTGACCCCGGGCGCGGGCCCCCCGATCCCCAGCGGGGGGACGCTGCCCGCCGCGCAGACGCACGGGATCGTCGACCTCGACGTCGTGCTGGACTCGTTCACGCCAAGCGTGCGCTCGGAGCTTCAGCGGCTGCTTCAGGCGGGCGCCTTCACGGTCTCGGGGTCGACGCCGCAGGCGATCAACCGCGCGATCCAATATCTGAACCCGGCGCTCAGCCAGACCACGGCGCTCGGCTCCGAGGTCGTCTCGGATCGCTTCGCGCTCGAGCGGCTGATCTCGTCGACGGCTCAGATCACGACAACTCTGGCGGCGCGGCCGGGCGACCTGAGCGGGGCGGTGGCCAACACCGCGGCCGCCCTGCGAGAGGTCGCCGCCGAGCGATCGGCACTGCAGGACGCGATCTCCCGGGCGCCGGCCGTGCTGCGTCAGACCGGGAGCGTGCTCGACGACGTGCGCCACACCCTGCAGACTGCCGACCCCGCGGTGCGCGACCTGCGGCCGCTGGCACCGCAGCTGGCCACGCTGCTGCGCCGTGTCGAACCCGCCGTCAGCCGCGCGGTCCCGACGATCGCCGGCGTCCAGGCACTCGTGCCGGGGGCGCGCCGGGCGCTCACAGAGTTCCCGGCGGTCGAGCGGGTGGCCACGCCGGCGGTGCGCTCGCTGGCCACCGCGCTGCCGCCGATCACGCCGATCCTGGCCGGCCTGCGGCCCTACATGCCGGATGCGATCAGCGGCTTTTTCAACGGCGTCGGCGGGGCCTCCGGGGGCAGCTACGACGCCAACGGCCATTACCTCAAGTCAGAGCTCACCGTACAGGGTGGGGGAGGGTCGCTGAGCGGGCTGCTGGGCCTGCTCGGCGGGGTCAGCGGCTCACTCGGCCCGTTCAACGGCGGCCGCACACGGCTGCTCGCGCCGTGCCCGGGTGGCGGCTCGCCGCCGACCGCCGACGGGAGCACGCCGTGGACCGCGCCCGATGTCCTGCCGGGCACCGGCAACCTCTGCAACCCCGCCGACGATCAGAGATGAGACGGCTCGCCGTGATCCTCCTCGTGCTCGCGGCGGCCACCGCCGGCGCCGCGCTGGCCATGGGCGGCACGGCCCAGGGCAGCCAGGACGGCCGCTTCGACGTGATCTTCGACGACGCCCGCGGGCTCGTGGCCGGCCAGCTGGTGAAGATCGCCGGCGCCCAGGCGGGGCAGATCGTCAACGTCGTCGTCACGCCGGACTTCAAGGCGCGGATCGAGGCCACGGTGGACAGCCGCTTTCTGCCGTTTCACCAGGATGCGACGTGCACGATCCGCCCGGAGGGCCTGATCGCCGAGAACTACGTGGAGTGCGACCCGGGCAGCGCCAACAGCCCGCCGCTGCAGGCGCAGGGCGGGATGGCGCCCACGGTCGGGGTCACCCGCACGACCGAGCCGGTGAGCCTGCTGGATCTGTTCGACATCTTCAACGACCCAACGCGGGAGCGGCTGACCGAACTGGTCAACGAGCTCGGGATCTCCACCTCGGCCCGCGGCCAGGACATCAACGAGCTGTTTCGGCGCGCCAATCCGTCCCTGGCTCTGGCCCGGCAGGTGATCGGGATCCTCGACCGCCAGCGGTCGCAGCTGGCCACGATCGCCGACGCAACATCGACGATCGCGTCCGAGGGAGCGGGCCACACCGCAGACGTCCAGAGCTTCCTGACCCGTGCCGCCGGACTGACCGCGCTGACGGCGTCGCACCGCACCGCGCTCGCGCAGACGATCGAGCGGCTCCCGTCGTTGCTGGCCGCCGCCCAGCCGGCGCTCAGCCGCCTGGACACGGTGGCCGTCGACGGGACGCCGCTGGTACGCCAGATCCACGCCGCGGTGCCGTCGCTGAACCGGGTGACGGGCGACCTTTCGCCGTTCGTCAAGGCCGCTCGTCCGGCCCTGTCGAAGCTCAGCGGCGCCCTGTCGAAGACGATCCCGGCGCTGCGCGACACAGCGCCGCTGCTGCGCACGCTGCGCGGCTACGCCGACCAGGCCAAGCCGGGGACGATCGAGACCGCCAAGCTGTTCGAGAACCTCCAGCGTCACGGGTTCATCGAGAACTTCCTCTCGATCACCTACTACATCGCGTCGTCGCTGTCGCGCTACGACTCGACCTCGCACATGCTGGCGATCCTGCTGCTCGCGCCCGACAACGGCGCCTGCGGGAACTACGCGACCACTCCGGTCCCAGCCTGCAGCGCCCACTACGGGTCGCAGTCAGCCTACGCGTCGGCGGCCTCCGACACCGGCGCGCGCCGTCGCGGCTCCCGGGCCGCGACGCGCGCCCCGAAGGCGCGCGGGCCGCTGCCGAGCCTGATCGACGCCGCCGGTGCGGGCCTGGCGGCCTCCACGCGCGGCGCAACGGCCCCAAGCGCGACCGCCACCCCGGCCGCCGGCGCCGGCACCCCCGCGCCCAGCCCCGTCGCCCCGCCGAGCACGCCGGGCGCCGGGAGCCTTCAGAGCCTCGCCAACTTCCTGCTCAAATGACATCCACGCCCCGCACAGACCCCGGCGCGAGATCGGCCCTCGGCAGAGCCTTCGGCGCGCTGTTCGAGAACCCGATCCTGGTGGGGACGATGACGATTCTCGTGGTGCTGGTGGCGGTCTACCTGTCCTACATCGCCGAGAACGGTCTCCCGTTCGTTCCCAGCTACAGGGTCAACGTCGACGTCGAGAGCGCGGGGCAGCTGATCAAGAACGCCGACGTGCGGATCGGGGGTGACCGCGTCGGGCAGATCCTGACGATCACGCCGGAGCCCGCGACCCGGGCCTGGCCGCATCCGTTCGCCCGTCTGGGGCTGTCGCTGGAGACAGGTCTCGAGCCCCTGGCTCCCGACACCCACTACCGCGTTCGACTGGCCTCTGTGCTCGGCGGCAACTACCTCGAGATCCTGCCCGGCCGGATCCGCCACGGCGGGCTGGCCGACGGAGGCACGTTCACGCTCAACACCAAGCCGGCGCTCAACCACGACCTCGGCTTCGTCGACTTCGACCAGGCGCTGGCGACGTTCGGGCCCAGGACTCGCCAGGGCCTGCGGGGGTCGCTGGCCTCGCTGGGAGACGCCGTCGCCGGGCGCGGCTCGCAGATCAATGACAGCCTGGTGGCGCTGCGAGAGCTGATGAGGCCGCTGCAGAGCCTGCTCTCCACACTCGCCGACCCGGCCACGCGACTGCCGGACTTCATCAGCGGGCTGGCCGCGACCACCGGTGCCCTGGCCCCCGTGGCGCCGGCGCTGGATTCCCTGCTGCGCGGGGGGGCCACCACCTTGCAGGCGCTGGACCGCGCCTCCCTGGGTCAGGGCATCGATCAGCTCCCGCCGACGGAGTCGCTCGCCACCTCGGTCCTGACCCGCTCGCAGCCGGTGCTGAGCGAGGCCGCGCGGATCGCGCAGGAGCTGAAGCCCAGCGCCGCGCTGCTGCCGCTGGCCGCCGATCGGCTGGACCGGATCGTGACCGCCGCCACGCCCGTCTTCCGCAGCGTCCCGACGCTGGCCACGGCGCTGCGCGGAGCGGCCGGGTCGGTCGATGCGCTGGCCCGTGACCCCGCCTCGGCGGAGGAGTTCAAGGTGCTGGGCTCGAGCGACCTGGGGACGCTGGGCGCGTCGGCGTTCCTGGGGCTCGGGGCGATCCTGCGCACGGTCTCGACCGCGCAGTTCGCCTGCAACGTCGCCGGCCTGTGGGTTCACAACTTCGCCTCGTCGCTGAGCGAGGGCGACAAGACGGGCGGATGGCTGCGTTTCTCGCCGATCCTCGACGTACCCCAGACCTTCGAGTCGTCGACACCTTCCGCCGACCTGCACCTCAACTACTACCCGATCGAGGACTCGAGCCAGTGCCAGGCCGGCAACGAGGTCTATACGCCCGGGCAGCTGATCGGCAACCCGCCGCGGACATCGACCCGGGTCGACAACACGGTTCCGCCGCCGGGCGTGCTGGCCCGCGGAGCCAAGGCGGGCCTGGTCCCATGAGGCGCGCCCGACACCGGCGCATGCACCCGCTGGCGACGGCGGTGCTGGTGATCGCGGCGGTGGTCGCGGTGACCTACTACGCCTTCAACGAGGGGCTCCCGTTCGTGCACAAGTTCACGGTCAGCGCGGTGGTCCAGAACAGCGTCAACGTACGCTCCGGGGACCCGGTGCGGATCGCCGGCATCGACGTGGGGGCGGTCACGGGCGTCGCGCCCGCTGGTATCGCCTCGCGGGTCACGTTCACGCTGAACTCCAACGGGCTGCCCGTACATCGTGACGCCACCGTGCGGATCCGCGACCGGCTGTTCCTCGAGGGCAGCTACTACCTCGACCTGGATCCGGGCACCCCGAGCGCCCCGGACATACGCGACGGCGGCACGATCCCCGAGTCGCAGACCTCGAGCCCGGTCCAGTTCTACCAGGTGCTCTCGACCTTCGACGTGGCCGCCCGCACCGATCTGACGCACCTCGTGGCCACGCTCGCCCAGGGATTCGCCGCGGCGCCCGGCCGGTCTCCGTGGACCGGAGGCGCCGGCGGCCTCAGGCGAGCCTTCCCGCAGCTGGCCCCGGTCGAGAAGGACGTCGCGCGGGTGAGCCGCTCGCTTGAAGGCACGCAGCCCGGTGACCTCTCCCGGCTGCTCTCCTCTGCCTCGGCGGTGACGGGCACGCTCGGCGCCAGCTCGTCGCAGCTGGCGCAGCTGGTCAGCGGCCTCGACGTCAGCTCGCGCGCGCTGGTGGCCAGCGACGGTGCGCTCGGGCAGACGATCACCGGCCTGGACGCGACCCTGCGCCAGGCCCCGGCGGCGCTGACCGCGATCGACCGGGCGCTGCCGCCGGTCGATCGGCTCGCCCTGGCGCTCGACCCGTCGCTGAAGGTCGCGCCACCCCTCGTACATGCCCTCAGCGGCGCCGTCGGCGAGCTCTCGGCGGTGCTGGCGCCGATGGAGCGGGGCCGGCTGCTGAGCTCGCTGCGGGCAACCTTTGAGCAGTTCCCGACCCTGCTCTCGCAGCTCGGCGGAGCATTTCCGGTCGCCAAGCAGGTGACCGACTGCCTGCGCACCCACATCACGCCGGTCCTCGAGCAGCAGGCCCCCGACGGCAGCCTCTCCACCGGCCGCCCGGTGTGGCAGGACTTCGCGCACTTCCTGCCCGGCGTGGCCGGCGCCAGCGCCAACTTCGACGCCAACGGGCCCTACACCCGGGTGCTGGCCGCCGCCGGCACCAACACGCTCTCCAGTGGCGGCACCGGGGGCGGCGGTCTGCTCGGCGTGCTCGGCGGGCTGCTGGGAACCGGGGGCGTGTTCTCGACCGCCCCGCCTGGGGGCTCCGCGATCTCAGGGGCCCGCCCGCAGTGGGTCGGTGACCTGACCAGCGCCGACTTCCGGCCCGACGTGCCGTGCGCCACCCAGACGATCCCCAGCCTCGGCGCCACCGCCGCGGCGCCCGACCTGGGCCGCCACGCCTCGCCCGCCGCGCCCCGCCTCAGCCTGTCTGAGCTGCGCGCCGCCCTGGCCCGCCGCGGCCGCCGGGCAACCGCAGGAGCCCGGCGATGAGCGGGCGCGCAGCGGTCCAGATCAGGCGCTACGGGCGCTCGTTCGCGGTCCTGCTGGCCCTGATGGTGCTGGGCACCGCGTGCGGCTTCTACATCCTGCTCCAGCAGCGGCTGCCGAACCCGTTTCAGAGCTTCTACGCCGTCAACGGCGCGTTTCCGACGGCCGCGGCGGTCGTGCCGGGGCTGGGGGAGCCGGTCAACGTCGCCGGCGTCCACGTCGGCGAGATCGTCGGCACCTCGCTGGCCAACGGCCACGGGGTGATCCAGATGGAGATAGACCCGTCAAAGCTGCCTCGCCTGTACCGCGACGCAACCGCGGAGCTGGTGCCCAACACGCCGCTCAAGGACATGGAGGTCGACATCCAGCCCGGTGATCGCTCGTCCGGGCCGCTGCCACATGGCGCCACGATCGAGGTCGGGCAGACCACGTCGCCGATCGACTCCGACGAGTTGCTGGCATCCCTGGATGGCGACACGCGCGAGTGGTTCACGAGCCTGATCACCGAGCTGACCGCCGGCACGCAGGGCCGCGGGCAGGACATCCGCGGACTGTTCAAGAGCCTGGGACCGACCGCCGGGCAGCTGCGCCAGATCGGCGACCTGCTCGACGGGCGCCGCCAGGAGCTCGCGCGGATCGTCCACAACCTGGGCGTGCTCAGCCACGCGACCAGCCTCAAGGATGCCCAGCTGACGACGGTCGTCAGGGCCGGCGACGCCACCGTCGGCGCGCTCGCCGACCAGAACCAGGCGCTGCGTCAGTCGCTGCTCCGCCTGCCGGGTACGCTCGGCACCGCCCGCCGAACGCTGGTCGACGTCAGCGGCCTCGCCGACGCGCTGGGGCCGACTGCGACGGCGCTACTGCCCACGGCGCGCAGCCTGCCGGCAACCCTCGGGGATGCACGCACCCTGATTCAGGGCGCCGCTCTGCTGCCGCTGCAGAAGATCCCCTCGTTCGTAAACGCGGTACTGCCGCTGGCGGCGCAGCTGCCGCCACTGACCGCCGACCTGCGCCAGGAGGTGCCGTCGCTGACCTCCACGTTCAAGGTGCTGGCCTACGCCACCAACGAGATCGCCTACAACCAGGGCACCAAGAACCCCGGGTTCACCTACTGGCTGTCGTGGTTCGCCCACAACGCCGACTCGTTCATCTCCAACTCCGACGCCAACGGCCCAGTGTGGAGGGCGCTGCTGCTCGGGTCGTGCAGCTCGCTCAAGTCGTCCACGGTGGGGCCGCTGCTCGAGACCGTCCTAGGGACGACGTTCGGGTGCTGAGCTCATGGTGACCCAGGCTCCCCGGCGCTCGGCGCTCCTGGCCGCGCTGGCGTTCACGCTGTCCTGCGTCGGGCTGATCGTGTTCGTATGGACCCAGTTCGGGGGCACGATCCCGTTCAGTCCCGAGGGCTACCGCGTGACCGCCGAGTTCCGCGAGGCCGGACAGCTGGTCCCGGGCGCCGACGTCCGGATCTCAGGAGTGAACGTCGGCCGGGTGGCCGCGATCTCGAGCCGCGGAGTGGACTCGATCGTGACCGTGCAGATCGATCCCCAGTATGCGCCGCTGCCGGTTGCGACCCGCGCGATCGTGCGCCAGAAGACGCTGCTCGGCGAGGGCTACGTGGAGCTTTCGGCCACCCCCCGGACCGGCCGCATGCTTGCCGACGGAGCCACGATCGCGGCGTCGCACGTACAGGCCACCCAGTCTCTCGACCAGGTGCTGGGCACGTTCAACAAGCCCACGCAGCGCAACTTCGAGGCGCTGCTCAACGGCACGGCGGCGGCGCTCAGCGGCCGCGGGCAGGATGTGAACGATGCGCTGGGCAACCTCGACCCGGCGAGCACCGAGCTCACCGCGGTGGTTGGTGTGCTCAACGAGCAGCAGGGCAACATCCGGCGGCTGATCTCCAATGGCGCCACCGTGCTGGGGACGCTGGGCTCGCGCTCGACCGAGCTGCAGACGCTGATCACGGCCGGCGATCAGGTGCTGTCGAGCACGGCGGCGCGCAACGTGGCCCTGTCGGCGACGGTCGACGCGCTGCCGCCGTTTCTGACGCGGCTGCGCTCGACGCTGCGCGTCCTCGACCGGACGCTCACCCTGGCCAAGCCGTCGCTCGACGCGCTCGAGCCCGTGGCGCCGCTGCTCACGCCGGCGCTGCACAGCCTGATCGGGCTGTCGGGGCCCGCGGTGAAGCTTCTGCACGAAGCCCCGTCGCTGATCGGTGCCTCTGACCGGGCGCTGCCCGCGATCGAGCGTTTCTCGCGGGCGTTCAAGCCGGCGATCGACGCGCTGCTGCCGGCCACGCGGGAGCTGACCCCGATGATCTCCTTCATCGCTCTGTACCGCTCGGAGCTGACCACCGCGATGGCCGACCTGGCGGCGTCGCTGGAGGCGACGTCGGCGGCCAACACCCCCAGCGGCCGGGCCAGCTATCTGCGGGCGATCTCCATGATCACCAACGAGTCGCCCTACGGGCAGACGGTGCGCGAGCCGACCAACCGCAACAACGCGTACTTCGCGCCCGGGGAGCTGGCCAACGTCGCCCGGGGCGGCCTCGAGAGCGCCGGCTGCGCCAACACCGCCGACGCCGCCCAGGTGCCGGTCGGCGGCGGCAACGTGAGCTGCCGGCCGCAGCCCGCCTTCAACTGGGGCTCGGCCGCCGCTACCGGCTACTTCCCGCGCCTCACCCGCGCGCCACTGCCCAGATAGGCGCCGATCGACGGTGGTGCCCAGGCCGGTGCCGCCGTCGCTTGGCCCGGTGTCGCCTGCGCCGGTGTCGCGGGGGCGCCGGCGAGGGCGCGAGCCCGGCGTTGGCGGGCACGAACACCGGCGCGCCCTGCTCGCCGGTCTCGAGCGCCAGCACCGCCTGGTTGGCGGGGTTGTCGGCAAAGTAGGACTGGTTGGCGATCAGCAGCCGGGTGCCGAGGAAAGCCACCCCGGACGGCGAGTCGAACGGCACCGGCGAGTTGTTGGCGCCGGTGTAGGCCTGGCCGAAGCGGGCCAGCTCGTGTCCCGAGGAGTCCAGCTCGACGATCTGGTTGGAGGTGCCGACCAGCGCCATGTAGACGTGCCCGGAGGCGGCCAGCGCAAACCCGTCCGGGGCCTCGGCGGGACCGCTCTCCCACAGCTGCTGCAGCGGGCCAGGGCCGCCGCCAGGCTCGATCGCCACCCGGTAGAGCTTGCCGGTGGTGGCGTCGGCGGTGCCGAGCCCGCCGTTGGAGGCCTGGTCGAACAGCAGCGAGTGGTGGTCGGGCGCCAGCACGATGCAGGCCGTCCCGAACGGCCCACCGTCCAGCCGGCGGTCGGCGAGCCAGATGACAGGCCTGCCCCCGCCGGGCGGGATGCGCCAGATCACGGCCTGCTGGTAGTCGGTGACGTAGAGGCTGCCGTCCGGGCCCCAGGCGGCGTAGTCGGGCATCGGCGCCTGGTCCACCGTCGCCGGCGAGCACGGCGTCCCGGAGGCGACCGCGGAGCACAGCGGCAGGTTCGGAACCTGCGCGTACAGAGTCTGGCTGCCGGTGTGCGGGTCCAGCCGGATGACCCGCCCGCTGGTCTTGTCGAGCAGCAGCAGCCGCCCCTTGGCGTCGTTTGCAGCGACCTGGACGCCGTGGGGCTGCGACACGTCCTGGCCGGTGACGGTGTAGGTGGACCGCAGGACCCCATCCGTGGTGTACGCGAACACCCGCGAGGGGCGCGGATCGCCGGCCGGGTCGTCGTAGGTGCCCTCGTAGACGTGGTTGCCGAGGACATGTGGGAGGGCAGGGAAGCCGGGGGAGCGGACGGGCGCGAACACCGACACCTGGCCGCGGGTCGCCGCCGCGGCGCCGGGCGCGAGCACCAGCGGCGAGCAGGAAAGCAGCGCCGCGAGGGTCGCCATTGCCGTCCGGAGCTTCATGCCGGGCGCTTCATGCCGGGCGCTTCATGCCGGGCGCTTCATGTGAGCGCTTGGAGCCCAGTCGCGCCGCCGTGTAGGCGTCGAGCATCAGCCGGCTCTCCTCGAGCATCCGAGGGTCGCCCTGGGGAGAGCCGCGAAATGCCTCGCGCAGCAACCCGTCGCCGGCGATCACGACCATCTGCGCCGCGGTGGCGCGCGAGCTGTCCGCGGCCTGGGGCCAGTGCACGGCCAGAATCCGCTGCACCGAGCGGGCGATGGCCTCGCGTGCGGGTCGGGTGGAGTCGCGGATCCGCTCCGTGCGCAGGCCGCCGTACCACAGCGCCAAAAAGCCCGGGCGGGCGCGGAATCCGCCGCTCAGCGCCTCCAGCACCGCACCGGCGGGGTCGGGCAGCGGGTCGCGCTCATCGGTCTCCGCCACGGCGGCGACGAGATCCTCGAAGTCGCTCCAGTAGCGCACGGCCAGGGCCTCCGCGATCGCGTCCTTTCCCGGGAAGAAGCGGTAGATGGAGCCGACCGGCACGCCCGCCGCCTCGGCCACACGCGTGGTGGTGAAGGCCGGCGCCCCGTCGTGGGCCAGGACCTCGTCGGCGGCGTCGAGCACGCGACGAAGACGCTCCCGGCTCCGGGCCTGGGTGGGCGCGTGGCGCAGCTTGGCGCTGAGATCGGAGGGCGGTTGGTCCACTTAGTTGAACCTGAAGTCTCCTTCATGTTAGCATCGGTGTCGTGCCAAGGAGCGGCGATGCTCGAACCTGAACGCCAGCGCGTGGCGGCGGCAGCCCGACGCCTCGCCGCCGAGGGCCTGGTCCTAGGCACCGCCGGCAACGTGTCCGCCCGCGCCGGTGAGCTCGTGGCGGTGACGCCCACCGGCGCCGTGCTCGAGGACGTCACGGCGGAGGATGTGGCGGTCGTGGACCTCGACGGCGTCCAGGTGGGCGGCGGACTCTCTCCGACCTCGGAGCTCGGGCTGCACCTGGGGGCCTACCGCCGTTACGACATCGGAGCGGTCGTGCACGCGCACTCGCCGATGGGGACGGCGCTGGCCTGCGTGCTCGAGGAATTGCCCGCGATCCACTACCAGATGCTTGGGCTCGGCGGCTCGATCCGAGTGGCTGAGTACGCAACCTTCGGCTCCCCGGAGCTGGCCGAGGCGGTTCTCGACGCGCTCGAGGGACGCCTCGCCGCGCTGATGTCCAACCATGGCACGATCACGCTCGGCGACGACGTCGAGGCAGCCACCGAGAACTCGCTGCTGCTGGAGTGGGCCTGCACCGTGTACTGGAGGGCGGCGATGCTCGGGCATCCGCGGGTGCTGGATTCCGAGCAGCTGGCGGCGGTGCTGCAGACCGTGTCGAGCACCGGCTACGGGGCGCTCCAGGAGCGCCGGCCGTGAGCTCGGAGCTGCCGGCCATGCGGGCGATCGCCCTTGGCGTCCACGTCGTCGACGTCCTCGTGCGCCCGGTGCAGCGGATTCCTGACGGACAGGGTGGTCAGCTCGTCGAGGAGATCCGGATCACCGCGGCCGGCCCGGCGGGCGGCACCGCGATCACGCTCGCCAAGCTCGGCGCCGCGGTACAGAGCGCCGGCGCGATCGGCACCGACGCCCTTGGGGATGTGCTGCTGGACCTGCTCGACCACTTCGGGGTCGACACCTCGCTGCTCGTGCGCCGCGGCGGCGTGCAGACGTCGGCCAGCGTCCTGCCGATCCGCCCCGACGGATCCCGCCCGGCATTCCACGTCATCGGCGCCAACGCCACCTACTCCTCGGCCGACGCGCCTTGGGAGGCGATCGCCGAGGCGACCAACCTGCACCTCGGCGCCCCGGAGTTCATGGGCGGCGCCGAGGCCGCAGAGATTCTCTCCTTCGCCCGCGAGCGCGGCGTCGTCACCTCGGCCGACATCCTCGCCCCCGGAGATCAGGCCGGGGCGGCGCTGGACTGGATCGCACCGGCGTTCGCGCACCTCGACTACCTGCTGCCCAACGAGGAGCAGGTGCTCGGCCTCACGGGCGCGGGCGGCGTGCTGGACGGCTGCCGGGCGCTGCTGGATCGCGGCGTCGGGTGCGTGGTCGCCACGTGCGGCGCCGATGGCGCGATCGTGGTCGATCCCGGCGGGGCCGAGACCGTTCCCGCGTTCGCGGTCGACGTCGTCGACACCACCGGCTGCGGCGACGCCTTCTCCGCCGGCTTCCTGCGCGGCCGCGCGCTCGGACGTTCCCGGCTCGAGGCCGCGCGCCTGGGCTGCGCCGCCGCCGGCCTGGTGGCGACGGGACTCGGGTCAGACCATGGAGACTTCGACCTCGACGCCGCCGATCGCCTTGCCGCGCAAGCCCCCACCCTGACCCCTACGAGGAGCCACGCCTGAGATGACAACCGAGCGAGACACCGAGCAGAGCAACATCACGCGCCGGCGGTTCGTCGCGGGGACGGTCGTGACCGGGGCCGCCGCGGCGCTTCCCGCCTCCGCGGAGGCCGCCAAGCACGCCGGCAAGCACAAGCACTCAAAGCCCAAGCACAAAAAGACCGCGTCGACCACGCACCACGCCGACGTCGCGATCGTGGGCGCGGGGCTGGCCGGCATGACCGCGGCCCGGCAGCTCGCGGCGGCCGGGAAGTCGGTGATCGTGGTCGAGGCCCGGCCCCGGGTCGGCGGGCGCTGCTACAGCCGGCCGCTGGGGGTGCCGGGCGCGACGGATGTCGCCAACATGGGCGCGACGTTCGTCGGGCCGACGCAGCACCAGGTTCTGGGTCTGCTGAAGGAGCTCGGGATCGGCACGTTTCCCGTTTACGCCACAGGCAGCCTGCTCTTCTACCAGAACGGCAAACTCAGCCGGTACACGGGTACGATCCCGCCCGACAGCAACCCCGCCGCGGTGGTCGAGCTCGGGGAGGTCACGCTTCCGAAGATCGACCAGCTGGCCCAGACGGTTCCGCTCGATGCTCCCTGGACCGCGCCCAACGCCGGCGAATGGGACTCGATGACCGCGCAGACGTGGTCAGAGCAGAACATCACGCAGGCCGACGCTCAGACCCTGTTCGCGCTGGCCGTCGAGGCCATCTTCTCGGTCGAGCCCCGCGACATGTCGTTCCTGTACTTCCTTTTCTACATCGCTGCCGCCGGCGGGATCGAGCCGCTGATCGCCAACGCGGGGCAGGGCGGCGCCCAGGACTTCCGCGTGTCCGGAGGGACTCAGGGGATCGCGACCAAGATCGCCGACCAGCTCGGGCGCCGGAACGTGCTGCTCTCAAACCCGGTGCGGCGGATCTCGCAGGGTGCCAAGAGCGTCACCGTGTACGCCGACAAGGCGACGGTCCACGCTCAGCGCGTGATCGTGGCGATCCCGCCGCACCTGGCCGGGAAGATCGACTACGAGCCGGCGCTGACGGCGATGCGGACCCAGCTCACCCAGCGGATCCCGATCGGCTCGCTGATCAAGACCATCGCCGTCTATGACACCCCGTTCTGGCGCGCGCAGGGGGTCAACGGACAGGTGACCAGCGATCAGGGGCCGGTCAAGGTGATGTTCGACGCCTCCCCCGCGAGCGGCACGCCGGGGGTGCTGCTCGGCTTCATCGACGGTGATGACGCCCGGGCCCTCGACGACGCCTCGGACGCCGATCGGGCCACCGCCGCGCTCAAGTCCTACGTGCGCTACTTCGGCCCGCAGGCGGGCACCCCGCGTGCCTACCTGGACCAGGTGTGGGCGCGCGAGCTCTACACCGGCGGGTGCCCCGTCGGGCTCACGCCGCCTGGGGTGCTGACCGAGTACGGGCCGGCGCTGCGGGACCCGTTCGGTCGCATCCACTGGGCGGGCACGGAGACCGCGACGGTGTGGACCGGCTACATGGACGGTGCCATCCAATCGGGCATCCGCGCCTCCGGTGAAGTGCTGGCCGAGCTGTAAGAGCAACCGGCGTCGCCGTGAGCGACGCATGCCCGGGCCGGTCGGAATATGTTGCAGCCCGTCCGGGTGGGCCGGAACACACCTCGCCCGATCCACCGATCCCTCGAAGACTAGGAGAGAACACCGCCGATGGCCAGCGTGCGTGAAGCGACCTACGAGCTGTTCCGCGCTCACGGGATGACGACGATCTTCGGCAACCCGGGCTCCACCGAGCTCCCGATGCTGGCCGACTTCCCGGAGGACTTCTCCTACGTGCTCGGGCTGCAGGAGCTGGTCGTGGTCGGGATGGCCGACGGCTTCGCCCAGGCCACCGGACGGCCCACCCACGTCAACCTGCATACGGCGCCCGGAGTCGGCAACGCCGTCGGCGGGATCTTCAACGCCCAGGCCAACAAGTCTCCGCTGGTCATCACCGCCGGCCAGCAGGTCCGCCCGCAGATCACGATCGAAGCGAACCTGACCAACCGCGACGCCGTGGTCGGCCCGCAGCCCTATGTCAAGTGGAGCCACGAACCGCCCCGTGCCCAGGACGTCCCCGCCGCGCTGGCCCGGGCCATCCACCACGCCTCGCTGCCGCCGCGCGGCCCGGCGTTCGTCTCGATCCCGATGGACGACTGGACCCAGGAGACCGATCAGGACCGGGCCGGCAACGCCCTGCGGCGTACCGTCAGCGGCCGCAGCGCGGCCGATCCCGAGGCGCTGACGGCGCTCGCCGCTCGGCTGTCGGGCGCTCGCAACCCCGTGCTGATCGCCGGTCCGGACATCGACACCGCCGGCGGCTGGGAGCACGCCGTGGCGCTGGCCGAGAAGCAGCGCCTGCCGGTGTGGGCGAGCCCGGCCACGGGCGGGTCGCGGCTCGGCTTCCCCGAGCGCCACCCGAACTTCATCGGGGTCCTGCCGCCCGCGATCGGGCCGATCTCGGAGACGCTGAAAGACCACGATCTGATCCTGGTCGTGGGCTCGTCGGTGTTTCCCTACTACCCGTACATCCCGGGTCCGCTGCTGGCCGAGGGCAGCGCGCTGGTGGCGATCACCAGCGATCCCGGCGAGGCGGCGCGGGCGCCGATGGGCGACGCGATCGTCGGCGACGTCGGACTGGCACTGGAGCGGCTCGTCGACCTGGTTCCCCCCGAGTCCGAGCGCGCGGCGCCGGACGCGCGCCCGGAGCCGGGGGAGCCGATGGCCGCCGAGGAGCCCGGCCGCCTGAGCGGCTCGGAGGCGATGGCGGCGCTCGCCGACGCCTGGCGTGACGACGCGATCGCGGTCGTCGAGACTCCCTCGAGCACGTTGTCACTGCGTAACCGCCTGCGCATCTCGAGTCCCGGCAGCTATTACTTCTGCGCCAGCGGAGGCCTCGGCTTCGGGATCTCGGCCGCCGTCGGCGTCCAGCTCGCCCAGCGTGACCGGCCGGTGGTGTGCGTGCTCGGCGAGGGCTCGGCGCAGTACGGGATCACCGCCCTGTGGAGCGCCGTCGCCTACAAGGTGCCCGTCACCTTCCTGGTGCTGCGCAACGACGAGTACATGATCCTCAAGTGGTTTGCCATGCTCGAGCAGGTCACCGGCTCCCCCGGACTGGACCTGCCCGGCCTCGACGTCGCCGCGGTGGCGCGCGCCTACGGCATGCAGTCCCACGAGGTGGCGGGGCGCGAGGAGCTCACCGAGGCGCTGCGTGACGGGATCGCCGCCGACGACGGCCCGCGCCTGGTCCAGGTCCCGGTGGCCTCCGGCATGTGGCTGGAATAGGGCAGTGGTGCCGGCCTCGACGCTCACCCCGCCGCCGGTCTCGCCCAACGGGCCCGCTCCCGACCGGGCGCCCGAGTGGGTCGCCGGCGGGACCCCCGAGCCGCTGCGCTCCCGGCTGCAGGCCGCGCTCGGCGCCGACCGCGTGCTCACGCGCGCCCTGGACCTGATCGCCTATGCGACCGACGCCAGCCCCTACCGGCAGATCCCGCAGGCGATCGCTGTTCCCCGCGATATCGACGACGTGGTCGCGCTGCTGCGCTGCGCCACTGAAGAGGCCGCCCCGCTGGTGTTCCGGGCCGGCGGCACCAGCCTCAACGGCCAGTCGCAGTCGGACTCGGTTCTGGTCGACGTGCGCCGTCACTGGCGACGGATCCGGATCGAGGGCGGGGGTGCCCGCGCGCGGGTCGCTCCGGGGGCGGTGCTCGGGCACGTCAACCGGCTGCTGGCCCGCCACGGCCGGCGCCTGGGCCCGGATCCGGCGAGCACCCAGGTCGCCTGCGTCGGCGGCGTGATCGCCAACAACTCCGGCGGCATGCGCTGCGGCGTCGTGGCCGACTCCTACCGCACCGTCAGCGCGCTGAAGTTCGTGCTGGCCAACGGCGCCGTCATCGACACCGCGGCCCCCGGCGCTGAGGACGCGTTCGCCGCCGCCGCTCCGGAGCTGGCCGCCGGACTGATCGAGATCCGCGATCAGCTGCGCGCCGATGATGAGCTCGCCGCCCGGGTGGCGGCCAAGTTCGAGATCAAGAACACGACCGGGTACCGGCTGTGTGCGTTCCTGGACGCCGACACGCCGCTGGAGATCTTCCGGCGGCTGCTGGTCGGCTCGGAGGGGACGCTGGCGTTCATCGCCGAAGCTGTGTTCGAGACGGTGCCGCTGGGCCGGCACTCGACCTTGGCCCTGGTCGGCTTCGAGGACCTCGACTCCGCCGCCGACGCCGTCGACGCGCTGGTCAGGGCCGGCGCGAGCGCCACCGAGCTGATGGTCGCCCCGACGCTGATCGCGGCCGCCTACAACATGCCGGGCACGCCGGAGCAGTGGAAGGAACTACCGCCGGCCTCGGCGGCGCTGCTGATCGAGTTCCGCACCGACGATCCGGCGGAGCTGGACGGGCTTGAGGCCGCCGCGAACGAGATCCTGTCCGGCCGGCCGGTGCTCGACGCGGCGGGCGGGGTTCGTTTCTCCCGAGAGCCGGAGCAGATCGAGATGCTGTGGCGCGTCCGGGAGGGGATGCAGGGCCTGCTGGCGGCGATGCGGCCTCCCGGCGTGACGATGATCATCGAGGACGTCTGCGTCCCGCCCGCGCGGATCGCCGAGGGCGCCAAGGACCTGCAGGCGCTGCTGACCAAGCACGGCTTCCTGCCCGGGCTGGCCGGCCACGCCTCGGCCGGCAACCTGCACTTCATCCTGACCGCGAACTTCGGCGAGGCGTCCGAGCTCGAGCGCTACGACGCGTTCATCCACGAGCTGGTCGAGCTGATCGTCGGAAAGTACGACGGCTCGCTGAAGGCCGAGCACGGCACCGGCACCAACATGGCCCCATTCGTCGAGCGCGAGTGGGGCGCCCGAGCCACGGAGATGATGTGGCGCATCAAGCAGCTGGCCGACCCCGCCGGAGTGCTCGGCCCCGGGATCGTGCTCAACCGCGACCCGCGGGCGCACCTGAAGAACCTGGGCGGCACGCCGGAGATAGAGGCCAGCGTCACCAAGTGCATCGAGTGCGGCTTCTGCGAGGCGGTCTGTCCCTCGCAGAACCTCACGACCACGCCTCGCCAGCGGATCGCGCTGCGGCGCGAGATGGCCCGCCAGCCGGCCGGCTCGCCGGTGCTGAGCGCGCTGTTAGAGCAGTACGAGTACGACGGGATCGAGACCTGCGCGGCCGACGGCTCCTGCAAGCGGGCGTGTCCGGTGGCGATCGACACCGGAACGCTGATCAAGGACCTGCGCAGTCGCCAGCACAGCGCCCGCGCCGAGCGGGCGGCGCTGGCCGTCGCGCAACGCTACGGCGCGGTTGAGCGAGCGGCCCGCGCCGGGCTGCGCGCCGGCGGCGTGGTCGCCGGGACGCTGGGCGAGCGGGCCGCTGCGGCGGTGCCGTCGCTGCTCCGGCGCCGGCTTGGGGACGATGTCGTGCCGGCGTGGAGCGCGGGGCTGCCGCGGGCGGCCCCGGGGCGCCTGCCCGCCACCGAGCGCGACGGGGCCGCCGCCGTGTATCTGCCGGCGTGCATCAACCGGATCTTCGGTGGGGCTCGCGGGGAGTCCGCCGGGATGACGGTCCCCGAGGCGCTGGTGGCGGTCTCGGCCCGGGCGGGGCTGCCGCTGTGGATTCCGCCCGACGTGGCCGGCCGCTGCTGCGGGACCCCATGGAGCTCGAAGGGATACCGAGACGGCCTCGAGCACATGGCCCTCCAGACCGCGGCGGCGATCCGCCGCTGGACCGGCGACGGCGCGCTGCCGGTGGTCATTGACGCGAGCTCGTGCACGCACGGGGCGCTCGAGAACCTCGAGCTCGAGGGCATCGAGGTGCTCGACTCGGTGACGTGGGTGCACGATCGCCTGTTGGAGCGTCTGCAAGTCCGCCGCCGGCTGCGCCGGGTGCTGATCCATCCCACATGCGCCTCAGGGCACCTCGGGGTCTCGGGAAAGCTCGCGGCGGTCGTGGCCGGCTTCGCCGATGAGGCGATGGTCCCGGCCGGGACCCGGTGCTGCGGGATGGCGGGCGACCGCGGCTGGCTGCATCCCGAGCTTCCCGAGGCGGCGCTCCAGGACGTGGTCGACGAGATCGGGGGCGCCGGGTTCGACGCCTGCGTCTCCAGCAACCGGACCTGCGAGCTGGCGCTGCGGGAGGTGACCGGCCGCCCCTACGGCTCCTTCGTGCAGACGCTCGAGGAGCTGACGCGTTGAGGCGGGGCCGCCGGCGATGAGCGGCGCGGACCCACGCCCAGCGGGCTCCGACCCGCCCGCCGGGGCCGGGCTGTGCGACAGCTGCCGTCACCAGCAGGTGGTCCGCAACACCCGCGGATCGGTCTTCTCACTCTGCCGCCGATCGCGCGACGAGCCCGAGCGCTTCCCGCGCTACCCCCGCGTACCCGTGCTCCGCTGCCCCGGCTATGAGCGGGCTACTGGAGCACAAGCCGATCCAGGACGATGAGGCTGCTGCGTCGGGCCGCGCTCGCCGCCTGACTCAGGCCGCCTCCGGCGGGGCAAGGTGCCGGACCTCGATCCCGAAGCGCTCGGCGATCCGGTCGGCCACCAGCGAGCGATGGCAGGCCGATGCCGCGCACTCGACGCAGAGCAGGGCCGCGGTTCCGGACTCCCGGAGCTCATCGACCACCGGCTCCAGGGGCACCCGGTCCAGGATCTCCGCCGTGTAGCGCCGCACATACTCCGGCGCCAGCAGCTCCCGCGAGCGCTTGCCGACCCGGTTGCGGTCGTCCTCTCGGTACTGCAGGTGGCGCAGCTCGGTGGTCGGCGCCAGCTCGCGGTGGTGGCTGTAGGCGATCCCCGCGGCCGCCAGCAGCGCCTGCAACCGGCGCGAATTGGCCCATGAGAACTGCGGCCCGCGGACGCCGCGACGCTGGCGCACGTCGACCAGCAACGTGACGTGGGCCTCCCGCAGGGTCTCGATGAAGGTGTCAGCCGTGTAGCAGTAGACGCCGATCGTGGTCAGCAGCGGCACGGACCAATGCTGGCAGGTCCCTCGGGCCTGCTCATCTGTTCGCTATGCGCACGGATGTTCGATATTCGAATCCGGCGGGTAGTGAATCCCCGTACGGGCTGAGGGACCTGCGGCAGAGAGGAGAGCGCCGATGACGACGTTCGAACACGAGAGTGCGCCGATGGCGGAGGGGTCCGGACGATCCGGGCTTGATCGGGGGACCCTCGTCGCCGCCCTGCTGGCCGTGTGCGTGGGACAGGTGGCGCTCGCCATCCCAGCGGTCCTCAACGGCCTCTTCCAGACGGATCTGGGCACGAGCGCCTCTCAGCTGACCTGGATCTCGGACGCCTTCCTGGTCCCGGTCACGCTGCTCGAGCTGACCTTCGGCGTGCTCGGCGACCTGTTCGGACGCAAGCGGCTCCTACTCATCGGCTCGGGGCTGATCGTCGTCGGCGAGCTGGTCGGGACGCTCACCCCTGGCGCGTCGGCCTCGACCGGCACCCGCGCGCTCGTTCTGTGGATCGGTCAGGGCCTGGCCGGCGTCGGCGCCGCGGCCCTGTTCCCGACGACGCTCGCCATGATCGCCGCCGGTACGCACACCATTCGGGAGCGAGGGCGGGCGATCGGGCTGTGGGCGGCGGCCCTCTCGGCGGGAAATGTGGTCTCCCCGGTGGCCGGCGGCCTGGTTGTCCGCCTTCAATTCGGCTCCGATCCGAACGCGAGCTGGCGGTGGGCCTTCATCCTCGTGATCGTCCTCGGCTTGATCAGCTTTCTCGTCTCGCTGCGGTGCGCCCGGGACTCCAAAGCGCCCGAGGGCCGGTCGCTCGACTGGCCCGGCCAGGTAACGATCGCGATCTCGCTGTTCGGGTTGCTGTTCGCGATCATCCAGGCGCCGACGGCGGGCTGGGGCAGCCCGGAGGTCGTGATCGGCTTCATCGTCGCGGTGATCTTCTTCGCGCTGTTCGTTTCAGTCGAGCGGCGCGCGACCGCGCCGCTGCTGCGTCTGGACCTGTTCGCCGAGCGGTCGTTCGCGGTCATCGCGCTGGTGACCGTCTCCGGAATGTTCGCCATGCTGGGGACCGCCTACGCGACCAGTGTGCGGCTGTCCTCGATTCAGGGCTTCTCGCCGTTGAAGACGTCGATCGCGTTCCTGTTGCTCAACGGGGTCACCGTGGCCCAGGTTCCGCTGACGATCCGGATGCTGCCCCGCATCAACCCCCGCTGGATGCTCTCGGGTGGTTTCGCCCTGATCGCGCTCGGTGATTTCTGGCTCTCCGCCCAGACGGCAACCGACGCCTCGTTGTGGCCGGTCGTCCCCGGGCTGGCGCTCGTCGGCTTGGGCTTCGCGCTCGCGGTCTCCTCGGTCACGGCGGCAGCCGTGAACGCCGTGCCCGACGGGCTCGAGGGAATGGCCAGCGCCGCCACCAACACGCTGCGCGACTTCGGCTTCACGCTCGGTCCCGCGATCGTGGGCGCGATCGCCCTCGGTCGCGCCGGCAGCATCATCAATGCCAAGGTGTCCGCGTCGCCACGACTCCACCGGGCGCTGAGCGCGTTCTACGCCTCGCCGGCACAGGCGCCAGCCGCCGCGAGGTCGAAGGTCGCGGCCGCGGTCGGCGCGGTCAGGTCCGGCCCCCTCGGGCAGCACGCTGTTCCCGCAACGGTCCCCGGGCCGGGCGGGCACCCGATGCCGTTCAACCCCCTGCACACGATCGCCTTCCACGCGCTCGACCACGCGTACAACATCGGATACTTCGTATGCGGCGCAGCTGCGGCGGTCTCGTTTGTCCTGGCCGCGGTGGCGCTCGGCGGGCTCCGCCACCGCGAGGAGCCCGTCGACGACAGCGCCCGTCGGGCTCGCGTCAGCGAACCGTCAGCTGTCTGAGCGCCCGAGCGTCGCGGTCACGATTCTGGGCGCCCGAGCGTCGAGGTCACGATTGTGAGGGCGGCAGTGCCCGGGTCACGATTCTGAGGGCGGGAGTGCCCGGGGCAGCAGCGCCAACGCGACGCCGACCAGGACCACCGTCGGGACGATGAACGCGCCCAGCGAGACGTTCGAGACCACGACCAGCAGCCCCAGCAGCCCGACCATGGCCCAGGCCGCCGGGGTGCTCCAGTCCCGGCCGGTGCGGTACCGGCGCCGCATGGTCAGCGCGATCAGGGCGGTGAGCACGGCAGGGAGTGCGACCGGGATCAGCACCTTCACTCCATCGGCTCCGACGAGGGTCGCCCGGGTCAGGCTCAGACCGTTGGCGCTGGACTCGGTCTGGTTCTGAACGGGGACCAGCAGCGCGGCCGGCAGCAGGCCCAGCGACCAGACGAAGGCGGCGACGGTCATCCGGGCGATCAGCCGCCGGCGCCGCACCCGAGCAGACGTGGCACTCCGACGCACCCGAGCGGGCGTGGCGCTCTGACCTACGCGAGTGGACATGTCGCTCAGACCGTCCGAACAGACGTCGCCTACAGGTTCACGGCGACGTACTTCGTCTCCAGGTACTCCTCGATCCCCTCGGGGCCGCCCTCGCGCCCGAAGCCCGACTGCTTGATCCCGCCGAACGGGGCGGAGGCGTTGGAGACGATGCCCTGGTTGAGGCCGATCATCCCCGTCTCGAGCCGCTCGCACACTCGCAGGGCGCGCTTGAGGTCGTTGGTGAACACGTAGGCCACGAGCCCGTATTCGGTGTCGTTGGCGGCCGCCACCGCCTCGTCCTCGTCGGCGAAGCCCTTGATCGGGGCCACCGGGCCAAAGATCTCCTCGGTCAGGAGCTCGGCCCCGTCGGGGATGTCGGTCAGCACGGTCGGGTTGTAGAAGTAGCCGGCGCCCTCGCGCGCCTGACCGCCGACGACCGCCTTGGCACCGCGGCCGATGGCGTCCTGGACCAGCTCGGAGACCTTGGTTCGCTGGTTGTCGTCGATCAGCGGACCGACGTCGGTGTCCGGATCGATGCCTCGCCCGAGCTTCAGGGCGCCCATCTTCCCCGCCAGCTTCTCGGCGAACTGGTCCGCCACGGCGCCGGCGACGTGGAAGCGGTTGGCCGAGGTGCAGGCCTCGCCCATGTTGCGCATCTTGGCGACCATCGCCCCCGCGACGGCGGCGTCGATGTCGGCGTCCTCGAAGACGATGAACGGTGCGTTGCCGCCCAGCTCCATCGACAGTCGCAGCAGCGTGTCCGAGGCCTGGGCCATCAGCTTGCGCCCGACCTCGGTCGATCCGGTGAAGGACATCTTGCGCAGCCGCGGATCGGAGATCAGCGGCCCGGTGGTCTCAGAAGAGGAGGAGGCGGTGAACATGTTGAGCACGCCGCCGGGAAGCCCGGCCTCCTCGAGGATCCGGCCGAGCATCAGCATCGACAGCGGCGTCTGCTGCGCGGGCTTGACCACCATCGTGCAGCCGGCGGCGATCGCCGGTCCGATCTTGCGCGTGCCCATCGCCAGCGGGAAGTTCCACGGGGTGATCATCAGGCACGGGCCGACCGGCTGCTTCATCGTCAGCACGCGCCCCTGCCCGTTGCCGGCGACCTGGTAACGGCCGTTGATCCGTACGGCCTCCTCGGAGTACCAGCGGAAGAACTCGGCGGCGTAGGCGATCTCGGCCTTGGACTCCCTGAGCGCCTTGCCCATCTCGAGCGTCATCAGCACGGCCAGCTCGTCCTGGCGCTCGATGATCGTCTCGAAGGCGCGGCGCAGGATCTCTCCCCGTTCGCGGGGCGGCATGGCGGCGAACTCGGGGCCGGCATCGACGGCGGCGTCGAGCGCTGCCTTGGCATCGTCGGCGGACGCGTCGGCCACCTCGCACAGCGGCTCGGCGGTCGACGGATCCTCGACCGCGAGGGTGCCCTTGGCGCCGTCACGCCACTCGCCGGCGATATAAAGCTGCTTGGGGACCTGGTCCAGGATGGACTGCTCTTGGGAGGGAGTGATCGTGCTCATGTCCCTCACGCTACCCGAATGCCGGCGGCGCTCCCTGGATCTCTTCGCCGATCGGGCTCAGCTGGGTGGCCACAGGCTCGGTCGCCGATCGGGCTCAGCCGGGTGGCCGCAGGCTCGGTCGCCGCCCGACGGCGGCCTGCCTCCGCGCGCGCCGCAGATCTCGGATCGCCGCGGGAAGCTTCCATGCAAGCCACAGCGGCCGCCATGCGTAGGCGGCGGCCAGCCCCAGCCGGCCGCGACGAGCAAGGGGCTGCCAGACACGCATGAACCCCTGACTCGGCACCAGCTCGCGCCGAACCATGACGGCTCGCGAGCGCCAGCTCCGTGAGTCGAGCATCCCCATCAGCCCAAGCGCCACAGTCGCGCCGGCGGCCCGCAGGTGCACCTCTACCGAGGCGCCGGTTCCGAGACCAAGCCGATCCGCCATCTCGGCTCCGGGCGCCACGATGCGCAAGCCGGCGGCAAAGGCCTCGGTCGCTCCGAGCCGGTCGGCCAGCTCAGCGGCACGTCTCCAGGCGTCGTCGTCGAGACGCTCCAAGCCCCGGTGCAGGTCGCGCAACGGCCTCGTGGACGTCGCGCCGTGCTGGGCGGCGTGCAGAGCCAGCGTCACGGCTCGGGCGTCCGGCCCGAGCGTCTCCACATTCTCGTCGCCGAGCCGGATCGTGTCGGTGCCCTCGCACAAGGTGCGGAATACGTCGGCGTCTCCGCGGGTCCCGGTGAGCCGGTGGTGCAGGTCGATCGCGATGCCCTGGTCGACACGCAGCCACTGCGATGCGTGGACGCGGCCCTCGTGCTCGTGATCGAAGTCCGTGTAGTCCCGGTAGCCGAGCCCCGCGATCAACTGCCCGGCGCGGGCGTGCTCGTGGGGGGCGACCAGCAGGTCGACGTCGCCGTAGCCCCGCTCCCACGCCGCGTCGTAGAGCCACCGGGCCGTCGACGGGCCCTTGAACAAAAGCGGTCGAATCCCCGACTCACGTAGCGCGCGGATGACCTCGACCGCGGCCGCATCGAGCCGCAGCTGCTCGAGCACTCCCGCTCTACGGGCAAGCTTCGCTCTGTCCATGGCCGTGGCCGTGGCAACAGCCCCGCTCGCCGCCCGCGATGCCCTCATCGCGGCCAATGGTTCCACTTTTCGGCTCCGGGCGGATGTCAGACGCTGCGGAACGCTGCGGGCCTGGGGATTGGGCCAGGCTCGGCACGCCCGGGACCGGCCGAATCCGGACGACCCCGGCTCGACACATCCGGGGCCGTCCGAGAATCGGACGGCCCCGGGGTGATCGCGGTTCGTGTGCGCCGCTAGGCGGCGGCAGGTGCCACGGCGGCGGGTTCGAGCGCCACCGCCAGCACCTCGTCGATCGTCATCGCAACGTGGAACTTCATCTGCTCGCGGACCTCCTCAGGCACGTCATCGAGATCGCCGCGGTTGCGCTCCGGCAGCACGACATCGGTGAGCCCGGCCGCGTGGGCCGCCAGGACCTTCTGCTTGAGGCCGCCGATCGGCAGCACCCGGCCCTGCAACGTCACCTCGCCGGTCATGCCGACTGTGTGCTTCACGGGCCGCTTGCTGAGCAGCGACGTCAGGGCGGTGACCATCGTCACGCCGGCAGACGGGCCGTCCTTCGGGATGGCTCCCGCGGGAACATGGACGTGGAACGCGGCGTCCTCGAACTGCGCAGGGTCGATGCCCAGGTCGCCGGCGTGGCCACGCACGTAGGAGAGCGCGATCTGCGCGGACTCCTTCATCACGTCGCCCAGCTGGCCGGTCAGCGTCAGGCCGGGCTTGCCCGGCATCGCCGTGGCCTCGATGAACAGGACGTCGCCGCCTGCGCCGGTGACCGCGAGTCCGGTCGCCACACCCGGGACAGCGGTGCGGATCGCCGACTCCTGGAAGTGGCGCTGGCGCCCGAGGGCATCCCTGATCTGCTCGATCTCGATCGTCACGGGAGCGACGGTCTTCTCGGAGGCGATCTGGGTCGCCGTCTTGCGCAGCAGCGTCCCGAGGTCACGCTCGAGCTGGCGGACGCCGGCCTCGCGCGTGTACTCGGTGGTCACGGTCGTGAGCATCTCGTCGGAGATGTCGACCTCCTCGGTCCGCAGCCCGTTGCGCTCCAGCTGGCGCGGCCACAGGTACCCGCGAGCGATCGCCACCTTCTCCGAGGTGGTGTATCCGTCGAAGCGGATCACCTCCATGCGGTCCAGCAGCGGTCCCGGGATCGTGTCGGCGACATTGGCGGTGGCGATGAACATCACTCCGCTGAGGTCGAGCTCCAGATCCAGGTAGTGGTCGCGGAATGAGTGGTTCTGCGCGGGGTCGAGCACTTCGAGCAGGGCGGCGCTGGGGTCGCCGCGCCAGTCGGCGCCGACCTTGTCCACCTCGTCGAGCATGATCACCGGGTTCATCGTCCCGGCGTCGCGCAGCGCGCGCACCAGCCGCCCGGGGAGGGCGCCGATGTACGTGCGGCGGTGGCCGCGGATCTCTGCCTCGTCGCGCACGCCGCCCAGCGACATGCGGACGAACTTGCGTCCGGTGGCACGGGCGATCGACTCACCGATCGAGGTCTTGCCGGTGCCGGGCGGTCCGATCAGGGTCAGGATCGCGCCGGAGCGCTTGTCCTCGGTGATGCCGCGGTCGACGCGCAGCTTCTTGACCGCGATGTACTCGACGATCCGGTCCTTGACGTCGTCAAGACCCGCGTGATCCTCGTCCAGCACCGTCCTGGCGTGCTGAGGATCGAGCTTCTCGTCAGAGTTCTGCGACCACGGTACGGCGATCAGCCAGTCCAGGTAGGAGCGGATCATGCTGGACTCGGCACTCTGCTCGCCCATGCGCTCCAGCCGGCCGAGCTCCTTCTCGGCCTGCTCGCGGGCGTGCTCGGGCATTCCGGCCTCGGCGATCTTGGTCCGGTACTCCTCCACGACCGAGGCGTCGTCCTCGTCGAGCTCCTTGCGGATCGAGTCCATCTGCTTGCGCAGGAAGTACTCGCGCTGCTGCTTCTCGGCGCCGGATTCGACATCCTCGCGGATGCGCTTGCGGACCTGTAGCTCGGCCAGGCGCTCGCGCTGATAAGTCAGGGCCAGCTCCAGCCGCTCGGTGACATCGAGCGTCTGCAGGAGGCGGACCTTCTGCTCGTAGGTGAGGTCGGGGCTGTAGCCGCTGGTGTCGGCCAGCGTGCCGGGCTCGGAGATGCTGCGCAAGAAGGCCGAGATGCGCCCGTCATCGCCGCGGACCTCGAGGATCTCCTCGACCACGGCGCGGTACTCGCGCTCCAGATTGCGGGTCTTGCCGTCCACCGGGACGGCGTCGGGCTGCTCGTCGACCTCGACGAACAGGCGGCCGTCGGGCAGGGTCTGCGCGGCGCCCGCGACTCCGCGATGGAGGCCCTGCAGGGCATAGGCCCGCCCGCCGCCGGGCATGCGGACGCGGTCGCTCACCTCGGCGACCGTGCCGATGTCTGCGAATTCGTGTTCGTGGCGGGGGACCAGCAGCACGCGCTCTTCATCGCCGGCGTCGATCGCCAGCGTGAGCGACATGCCCGGGAAGACGACGACGTCCTCCAGCGGGACAAGAAGAAGGCGGCTCATCAAGTCTTCACTTTCGCTAGGTGCTTATCAAAGATAAGTGAATGATACCACTCGGAACTGGTCCCGGTTTCACGATCTCAGTCCGAACGACTGAGATTATCAGTGCCGGACTCTGTTGTGGCCAGGTCGAATGTCGCGGGTCGTCGCGGGCGCATACGGACCGCGGCCCGTGACACGAGCCGCGGTTCTGGGATCATGGAGCGATGGCCAACCCCACACGCCGGGACGACCCGGCCCACGACATCCTCGCCGCCGAGGAGTTCGTCGTGCCCGCTCCGGATCCGAGGCTGCACCGCGAGCACGCCCACGACGTGCTGGCCGCCGAGGAGTTCGTCGTGCCCGCTCGGGACCCGAGCCTGCACCACGGTCCGGTGACGCTTCCCGGCGATCCCACCGGGATCGCCGAGCCCCACGACGTGCTGGCCGCCGAGGAGTTCGCCATGCCCGCTCCCCGCGGGGTAGGTTCCGGGCTCGGCGGGGGCACGGGGCGCTCGGGCTCGTCGGGTCGCGCCCGGCTCGCGCTCGGCGCCACGCTGGCGCTCGTGGCGGTGCGTCGCCTGCGCCGTCGCCGCTGAGTTTGCACTCCCGCGAGCGTTAAGTCACGCCTCGGCGCGTCCCGTCACCCACAGGTGACGTTTTCTCCGGGACCCTCGGGGGGTGCGGCATGGGCCTGTCCACGCAGCAGATTCGGACACGGGTCACCACGGGCCGCCTGCATCCACGCTACCGGGGCGTCTACTCGGTCGGCCACCGCAAGCTGACGCTCCGCGCGAGGTGGATGGCGGCGGTGCTGGCGTGCGGGCCGGGGGCCCTGCTCAGCCATCGCTCGGCCGCTGCGCTGTGGGATCTGCGACCAACCCCCGTCCGGGCCGATCGACGTTGTCTCACCCTCCCGGCACGAGATCCCCGGGGTCGCTGCCATCAGGCCCGCGCCCTCGATCCGAGGGACGGGACCGTCCGCGACGGGATTCCGGTGACCACGCCGGCCAGGACCCTGCTGGACAACGCCGAGGTCGAGGGCCCTCAGCGGCTGCGGACACTGGTGGAAGCGGCGATCCGCGAGGAGCTGCTGAGCCAGGCCGAGCTGGATTCCCTCTTTGCGCGCAGTCCCGGTCGCCGTGGCCGACCGAAGCTCAGCGAGGCGCTGAGCGCGATCACCTGCGTTCGAGGACGATCACGCCAAGACGCTGCGACTACAGGTCGCCGGCCGGCGGGTGGCACGGTTCACTGCCCGGCAGGTGTTCAGGCAGCCGCTGTACGTCGCGGACATCCTCGAGGCGCTGCTCAGCGGGAAGCGTGAGCCCGGCGCCGAGCCGCCGGCGCCAGCAAATCGGTGATCGTGCCCTCGGCCAGCTCGGCCGCGAACGCCACCGTCTCCGACAGCGTGGGGTGGGGGTGCACGGTCAGCGCGATGTCCTGCGCGTTGGCGCCCATCTCGAGGGCGTGCACCGTCTCGGCGATCAGGTCGCCGGCGCCCACGCCCACGATCCCGGCACCGAGCAGCCGCCGCGACCCCGGCTCGAACAGGAGCTTGGTCAGGCCCTCGTCGCGCCCGAGCCCGAGCGCCCGTCCGGACGCCGCCCACGGGAACACGGCCTTCTCGTACTCGATCTGAGCGGCGCGCGCCGAAGTCTCGGTCAGCCCCATCCACGCCACCTCGGGGTCGGTGTAGGCCACCGATGGGATCGTCATGGCGTCGAACTCGACGTCCATCCCGGCGATCACCTCGGCGGCCACCTTGCCCTCGTGCGTGGCCTTGTGCGCCAGCATCGGGCCGCCGACGATGTCGCCGATCGCATAGATCCCCGCCACTCCGGTGCGCATCTGGCGGTCGACGGCGATGAAGCCGCGCTCATCCACCGGCACGCCTGCCGCCCCGGCGTCGATCGCCCGGCCGTTGGGCACCCGGCCGACGGCCACCAGCACCTGGTCGAACATCCGCGTCCCCACGCCCTCGATCTCAACCTTGAGACCGTTCTTCTGGGCCTTGACCGAGAGGACCTTGGCCTTCAGGTGTATGCCCTCGTAGCGTCCGGCGATCCGTTTGGCAAGTGGCCGCACGAGGTCGGGGTCACAGCCCGGGATGAGCTGGTCGAGCAGCTCGACCACCGTCACCTTCGCGCCCAGCGCGTCGTACACGGTCGCCATCTCCAGACCGATGATCCCGCCCCCGATCACCAGCAGTCGCCCGGGGACCGACGACGGCGACAGGGCGTCGGTGGAGTCGACGATGCGGGGGTCGTCGGGCAGGCCGGGGAGCGTCGCCGCGTGCGAGCCCGCGGCGATGATGCAGTTCTCGAACGTGATCTCTCGGTCGCCGACCGCCAGCGAGGTGGCGCTGGTGAGGCGCCCGACGCCGTGCAGGACCTCGACCTTGCGCTGCTTGGCCAGACCGCCGAGGCCGTCGGTCAGCCGGTCGACCACGGACTCCTTCCAGGCGAGCAACTTGCCCAGGTCGACGCTCGGCGGGCCGAACGCGATCCCCTTCGACGCCATCTCCTCGGTCTCGGCGACCACACGAGCGGCGTGCAGCAGCGCCTTGGAGGGGATGCAGCCGACGTTCAGGCAAACACCGCCCAGCCGCTCATATCGCTCGACCAGCGCGACGCGCAGGCCGAGATCCGCCGCGCGAAAGGCGGCGGTGTAGCCCCCCGGCCCCGACCCCAGGACCACGACCTGGTAGTCGCGGTCTGCACGGGGCGGCGCCGGAGCGGGTGGCGGCCCCTCGTTGACGACGGCTCGTGCGGCGGGCGGGGGCGGCTCCGTGGCGGCGGCTTGCGCGCGCGGCGGCGGCTCCTTGGCGGCGTCGAGCGTCAGCAGCACGCTGCCCTCCGAGACCCGATCCCCGATCGTCACCCGGAGCTGCCCGACCACCCCGGCGGTCGGAGCGGGGACGTCCATCGTCGCCTTGTCTGACTCGAGCGTGACCAGCGGGTCCTCGGCGGCCACCTCGTCGCCGACCGAGACGAGGATCTCGATCACCGGCACGTCGATGAAGTCCCCGATGTCGGGGACGCGCACCTCGGTGCTCACAGCAGTGCCCGCCGCAGGTCGGACAGGACTCCCGTCAGGAACACGGTGAAGCGCGCGGCGGCGGCACCGTCGATCACCCGGTGGTCATAGGAAAGCGACAGCGGCAGCATCAGCCGCGGCACGAACTCCGCGCCGTTCCACACGGGCTTCATCACGGAGCGGGTGGCGCCGAGAATCGCCACCTCCGGCGCGTTGATGATGGGCGTGAAGCTGGTGCCGCCGATTCCACCCAGAGACGAGATCGTGAACGACGCGCCGCTCATGTCGCCGGGGAATAGCTTGCCCTCCCGGGCCTTGCCGGAGAGCTCTGTCAGCTCGCGCGCGATCTCGAACAGGCCCTTGCGGTCCGCGTCCTTGATCACCGGCACCACCAGTCCACCTGGCGTGTCGGCGGCGAAACCGATGTTGTAGTAGCGCTTGAGCACCAACTCATCGCCGTCCAGGGAGGAGTTGAAGTTCGGGAACTCCTTCAGCGCCGCCACACTCGCCAGCACGAGGAAGGAGACCATCGTGACTTTCACCTCACTCTGCTCGGCGTTGAGCCGCTTGCGCCACGCCTCGAGCTCGGTCACGTCGGCGTCGTCGTTGTGAGTGACGTGCGGGATCATCACCCAGTTGCGGGCCAGGTTCGGGGCCGAGATCCGCTGGATCCGCGACCGCGCGACGCGCTCAACCGGTCCGAACTTCTCGAAATCCACCGACGGCCACGGGAGCAGATCGAGGCCGCCGCCCGCGGCGGGAGCTCCCGCCGCCGGGTCGCCCGCCGGCCGGCCGCCTTCGGCGGCGTGCTGAACGTCGTCCTTGGTGATCCGGCCCTGGCGCCCGCTGCCGCTGACCCCTCCCAGGTTGACACCCAGCTCCCGGGCCAGCCGACGGGCGGAAGGGCTGGCGTAGATCGGGCCTCCGCCGTTGGCTCGCGGGGCGGGCGGGGCGGGATCCGATGACTGGATCGGCGTGGGCTCTACCGGTGCCGCCGGCGGTTCCTCGGCCGGATCCTCGGCCGCCGGCTGCTCGAGCGCCGGGGCGCTCTCGCCGGCGACGGTCATCAGCAGCGCGCCCTGGGAGACCCGGTCGCCGACCTTGACGGCGATCTCCTTGACGACCCCGGCGAATGGTGCCGGGACGTCCATCGTCGCCTTGTCTGACTCGAGCGTCACCAGCGGGTCCTCGGCGGCCACGGTGTCGCCGACGGAGACCAGGATCTCGATCACGGGGACGTCGTCGAAGTCGCCGATGTCGGGAACTTCGACGGTGCCCGAAGTGGCGCTCATACGGAGGTGGGGATCGGCGCCTCGGGGTCGAGCTCGTAGCGCTCGATTGCCTCCTGCACGCGGGCGGGGTCCACGTCCCCGGCGTCGGCGAGCTCCTTGAGCGCGGCCACCGCGATGTAGTGGCGGTCGACCTCGAAGAAGCGCCGCAGCGCGCGCCGGAAGTCGCTGCGTCCGAAGCCGTCGGTGCCGAGCACCCGGTAGGAGCGTCCCGCCACCCCCACCCACTGGCGGATCTGGTCCGCGTACGCGCGGATGTAGTCGGTGGAGGCCACGACCGGGCCGCGGCGTCCGGAGAGCTGCTCGGTGACGTACGCGCGGCGGGGCTGCGCCGTCGGGTGCAGCATGTTCCAGCGCTCGACCTCGATCCCGTCCCGGCGCAGCTCGGTGAACGAGGTCACGCTCCACACGTCGGCCAGCACGCCGAAGTCGGATTCGAGCAGCTCGGCGGCGGCCAGCGCCTCGCGCAGGATCGTTCCCGAGCCGAGCAGCTGCACCCGGGGCTTGCGAGAGCGCTTGGGGCCGCCCTCGCGCAGCAGATACATGCCGCGCAGGATCCCCTCAGGCGCTCCCTCGGGCATCGCCGGATGCGCGTAGTTCTCGTTCATCAGGGTGATGTAGTAGAAGGCGTCCTCCTGCTCGACGACCATCCGGCGCAGGCCGTCCTGGATGATCACCGCCAGCTCGTAGCCGAAGGTGGGGTCATAGGCGCGGCAGTTGGGCACGACCGAGAACAGCACGTGGCTGTGGCCGTCCTCGTGCTGGAGACCCTCGCCGTTGAGCGTCGTGCGTCCGGCGGTGCCGCCGAGCATGAAGCCACGCGTGCGGTTGTCGCCGGCGGCCCACACGAGGTCGCCGACCCGCTGGTAGCCGAACATCGAGTAGTAGATGTAGAACGGCACCATCTGCACCGCGTGCGTGCTGTACGACGTGCCCGCGGCGATGAACGACGAGATCGACCCGGCCTCGGTGATGCCCTCCTCGAGGATCTGGCCGTGCTGGTCCTCCTTGTAGAACATCAGCTGCTCCGAGTCCTGGGGCTGGTAGAGCTGGCCGACGGGGGAGTAGATCCCGAACTGGCGGAACAGTCCCTCCATCCCGAACGTCCTCGATTCGTCGGGAACGATCGGAACGATGTGGCGGCCGATCGACTTGTCGCGCAGCAGCGCGGCCAGTACCCGGACGAACGCCATCGTCGTCGAGATCTCGCGCTCGCCGCTGCCCTCCAGCTGGGAGGAGAACAGCTTCAGGTCGGGCACCGTCAGCGGCTCCGTCCGGCGCCGTCGAGCCGGCATCAGACCGCCCAGCGCCTCGCGGCGCTCGCGCAGGTAGCGCATCTCCGGAGCGTCATCGGGGGGCTTGTAGTACTCAGCGTCGTGGACCTGATCGTCGCTCAGCGGCAGCTCGAAGCGATCCCGGAACGCGAGCAGGGCGGCCTCGGTCATCTTCTTGGCCTGGTGGGTGATCATCTGGCCCTCGCCCGACACGCCCATCCCGTAGCCCTTGATCGTCTTGGCCAGGATCACCGTGGGCTGGCCGGTGTGCCGGACCGCCGCGTCGTAGGCGGCGTAGACCTTCTGCTGGTCGTGGCCGCCGCGGTTGAGCAGCCAGATCTCCTCGTCGGACATGTGCGCCACGCGCTCCAGCAGCCGCGGGTCGCGGCCGAAGAACTTCTCGCGCACGTACGCGCCGTCGCGGGACTTGAACGTCTGGTAGTCGCCGTCGACGCAGTCCTCCATCACCTTGACCAGCGCGCCGTCAACGTCCGCCGCCAGCAGCGGGTCCCAGCGGCTGCCCCAGATCACCTTGATCACATTCCAGCCGGCGCCCCGGAAGTCGGACTCCAGCTCCTGGATGATCTTCCCGTTGCCCCGGACCGGTCCATCGAGCCGCTGCAGGTTGCAGTTGACGATCCAGATCAGGTTGTCGAGGTGCTCGCGTCCCGCCATCCCGGCGGACCCCATCGACTCGGGCTCGTCCATCTCGCCGTCGCCGAGAAAGGTCCACACCTTGCGCCCCGAGGTGTCGGCGATCCCGCGCGCCTCGAGATACTTCATGAACCGGGCCTGGTAGATCGAGGTGATCGCGCCGAGGCCGAGCGAGACGGTCGGGAACTGCCAGAAGTCCGGCATCAGCCACGGGTGGGGATAGGAGGCCAGTCCGCCGGGACGCGAGACCTCCTGGCGGAAACCGTCGAGCTGCTCGGCGGTCAGTCGCCCCTCGAGGAACGCGCGGGCGTAATTGCCCGGCGACGAGTGCCCCTGGAAGTAGACGAGATCCCCCGGCTGCGACTCGGATGGCGCGTGCCAGAAGTGGTTGTAGCCGACCTCCATCAGCGTCGCCAGCGACTGGAAGGTGGCGATGTGGCCGCCGAGCTCGGAGGAGAGCTTGTTGGCGCGCACCACCATCGCGATCGCGTTCCAGCGCACGATCGAGCGCAGCCGGCGCTCGATCGCCGGGTCGCCTGCAAACGCCGGCTCGCGCTCCGCCGGAATCGTGTTGATGTAGGCCGTGTTGAGGCTGGCGATCGTCCCGGTGCCGGCGTGCTGCGCACGTTCGACGACACGCGTCAGCAGCTCGCGCGCACGGTCTGGACCGTCATGGGCGACGACCGCGTCGAGGGCTTCGAGCCACTCGGTCGTCTCGACTGCGTCGAGGTCGGCTGCGGATCCGTTCGTGCTTGGTGGCTCGATCTGCGCTCGGTCGCTCATGCGTGGCTCTGGACGGGTAACCGTCGATCGACTATACCCGTGTGACCAGGGGCACAGGAGTGGCCCGGCGAGGCGCTTTCGCGTAGGTTGCAGGCCATGAGCCTGCGACGAGAGACGGGACTCGCGGGAGCTCCGTGGGAGCGTCCGCTGGCGGGAGCGTTGGACCGGCTCGTGGTCCATTCAGAGCTTCTCGAGGGCAACCCGCTGGGCGATCCGGCACGCCGGCCGCTGTACGTGTACCGGCCCCCCGGGATCGAGCCCGGCGGCGAGCCGCGGGTGCCGTCGGTCTACCTGCTGCAGGGGTTCACCGGACAACTCGACAGCTGGGTGGCGCGCAGCGACATGTCGCCGACGACGATCGAGCGCCTCGACGCCATGTTCGCTTCCGGCGCCTGCCCGCCCGCCGTAGTGGTGTTCGTCGACGCGTGGACCTCGCGCGGGGGCTCACAGTTTCTGAACTCCACGAGCACCGGTCGCTATCTCGACTACGTGTGCGACGAGGTCGTCCCGTTCATCGACGCTGCGTACCCGACCCTCGCCCAGCGAGAGCACCGTGGCGTGTCGGGGAAATCGTCCGGTGGCTATGGCGCCATGGTGCTCTCGATGCTCCGCCCGGACGTGTTCGGTGCGCTCGCGTCGCATGCCGGCGACGCCCTGTTCGAGTGCAGCTACCTGCCCGAGTTCCCGCTCGTCGCCAGGCTCCTGCGTGATCACTTCGACGGATCGTGGGAGACGTTCCACGAGCGGATTGCCGCTGCCGAGCACTTGGACTGGAGCCGCTTCGGTGCGCCGTTCTCCGCCTACGGCATGGGGTGCGCGTACACGCCTGACCCCGACCGGCCGGGTGAAGCGCTGATGCCGTTTGAGATCTCGACCGGGCGGTTGATCGAGGATGTGTGGGCCAGGTGGCTCGAGCTCGACCCGGTCCGCATGGCGGAGCCGCACGCCCAGGCGCTCGGGAGCATGCGGAGGATCTATCTCGACGCCGGGCGCCAGGACGAGTACTACCTCGACCTCGGTGCGCGGGCCTTCGCGGATGAGCTGACCCGGCTCGGCGTCCCGCATACCCTGGAGCTGTTCGACGGCCGCCACGGCGGAACGTCGTATCGCTACCCCGGAGCGGTACGCGAGCTTGTGCTCGCCCTGGGGGACCGATGACCGATACCGAGACGACGGGAGACCGATGACCGCCACCGCTCACACCGACCTTGCATTTGCGGGGCCCGCGCAGCTGGCGGCGATGGTCCGCGCCCGGGAGGTGCACCCGCGCGAGCTCGTGGAGCTCTACCTGCGCCGGATCGAGCGACTGAACCCGAAGCTCAACGCGTTCAGGACCACTCTGCCGGAGCAGGCGCTGGCCGAGGCCGACCGCGCCGAGGGTGCGGAGGGGCTGCTGGCGGGAGTCCCGATCGCGCTCAAGGACGACCTTCCCGTCGCGGGTCAGATCGCCACCAAGGGCACCCGCAGCATCCGGAGTCCCGCGTCCGCTGACGCCGAGGCGATCCGACGCCTGCGCGCCGCCGGGGCGATCCCGATCGGGATCACGCGCGTGCCCGAGCTGATGATCTTCCCCTGGACCGCGAGCGACGCCGGCGGCATCACCCGCAACCCGTGGAACCCGGACCGCACTCCGGGAGGGTCTTCGGGCGGCTCGGCGGCCGCCGTCGCCGCCGGCCTGGCGGCCGCCGCCACGGGCTCGGACGGCGGCGGCTCGATCCGGATCCCCGCGGCCTGCTGCGGCCTGGTCGGGATGAAGCCGACGCGCGGCCGCGTGTCGGGAGCGCCGGCGGGCGCCGGCTGGCTCGGCCTGTCGGTGTACGGAGCCCTGGCCCGCACCGTGCGCGACAGCGCGCTGATGCTCGACGTGATGCATGGCGCGCTCCCGGGGGACCCGACGCCGGCGCCGCCGTTCTCCGGCAGCTACGTCGAGGCCGCGACCCAGGCCCCGGCACGGTTGCGCATCGCCGTCTCGCGCAAGCTGGCACCCGGCGTGCTCGCCCGCATCTCCGCCGAGCAGCGCGGGGCTTGGGAGCGCATCTGCTCCCTGCTCGGCGCTCTCGGCCACGACGTCGCCGAACGCGACCCCGTCTACGGTCTCGCGCAGTATGAGTTCGTCCAGACCTGGATGCGAGGCATCTACGAGGAGTCGCTCCACGTTCCCGATCGCGCGCTGCTCGAGCCCAGCACGCGGCAGATGGCGGCCGGTGGGCGATACCTGGTGCCGCCGTGGCGGCGCCGTCGCCTGCTCGCCGCGCGCGCACGCACGACGGCGCGGATCCTGGAGTTGTGGGATGACTTCGACGTCCTCGTGACCCCCGCCACTGCCAAGACCGCAATCGCCGCCGAGGGCGGCTACGGCCGCTCGGCGTCGGCGGCGGTCAACATCGCCGCTCGCTTCACGCCGCTGACCGCGGTGTTCAATCTCACCGGCCAGCCGGCGATCGCGCTGCCGGCAGGGATCGGGGAGGACGGCCTGCCGCTGAGCGTCCAGCTGGTCGGCCGGCACGGGGCGGAGGATCTGCTCTACTCCGTGGCGGGACAGATCGAGGCGGCCGCCCCGTGGGCGGACAGGCGCCCGGCTGTGGCCACTCAGGACTGAGGAGGAGGACCCGATGACCTCGAGGCGTCGACGTGCGGCACGGTTCGCGCTGCTCGCAACCCTGGTGGGGGTGACCGTCGTTGCCCTCGCGCCCGCGGCGGGCGCCAGGACCGTGTGGCTGTGCCAGCCGGGCCACGTTCCCGACCCCTGCAATCCCGGCCTCTCGACGACGGTGTACTCGCCGACGCTGCGCCCGCTGCGCGTGATCGCACCCCGGCGCGTGCGCGACCCGAAGATCGACTGCTTCTACGTCTACCCGACCGTCAGCGATCAGAAGGGCCCCAACGCCAACCTCCACATCGACCCGGAGGAGCGCTCCGTCGCGCTCCTTCAGGCGGCTCGGTATTCCCAGTATTGCCGGGTGTTCGCTCCGATGTACCGGCAGGTCACCGTTCCGGAGCTCGAAGCGAGCCACACCGAGTCCCCGGCGCAGCTGAAGGTGGGGCTCGACGACGTGCGCGCGGCCTTCCGCACCTACCTGGCCAGGTACAACCACGGCCGTGGATTCGTTCTGATCGGCCATTCGCAGGGCTCGTTCGTGCTCGAGCAGCTGATCGCCAAGGACGTCGACCCCAAGCCGCTCGTGCGCGACCGGCTGCTGTCGGCGATCGTGCTGGGCGGCAACGTCCTCGTGAAGAAGGGCAAGGAGGTCGGCGGAACCTTCAAGCACATACCGGCGTGCACGTCCGACACCCAGCTGGGATGTGTGATCGCGTACTCGACCTTCGATCAGCCACCTCCCGTGAACAGCCTGTTCGGGCGCACCTCCGTGCCCGGCGATCAGGTGCTCTGCACCAATCCGGCGGCGCTCGGCGGCGGGGCGGCCAAGGTGGATCCGATCTTCCCGTCGGCGCCGTTTGCCCCGGGGACCCTGATCGCGGCCGGAACTGCGCTGCTCAACCTGACCCGGCCGATGCCCAAGACCGTGTGGGTCAGCGAGCCCGGCGCCTATTGGGCGCAGTGCTCGTCGGCGGGCGGCGCCAACGTCCTGCAGGTCAGTCCGCTCGGCGGAGCGCAGGTGGCGACTCCGAGCCCGGACCCGACCTGGGGCCTGCACCTGGTGGACGCCAACGTGGAGCTCGGCAACCTCATCACCGTGGTCAAGGACGAGGCGGCGGCGTTCGCGATCATGCAGGCGAACGGCACCTAGCGCCCGGCAGGTACGCGCGGGTTCGAGGAGCTCTGGGTTGCTGAAACGGGCCGGGTTCGGTACAGTGCCGTACCGTGAGCACGGCGACCGCTCCACAGCTCGACCAGCAGGCTCCCGCCGCCGAACCCGGGACCGCCGCGCCGTCGCCGGCCGGGCCCGTCGACGAAACCGTCCCGGTCCGCCTGCCGCCGGCCGATCCGGCCCCTGCATGGCTGCAGACGATTCGCTTCGGCACCCGTCCGATGGCATTCAATCTCGGGGCGCGCCGGCGCTACGGGGACGTCTGGCAGCTGCATCTGATCTCTCGGCGCGAGCCGTTCGTGGTCACCAGCCACCCCGATCACGTCCAGTCGCTGCTGAAGGCCAAGCCCAGCGATGCCCCCTCGCTGACCGGCGAATCGCCCCTGCGCCCGATCCTCGGGCCCAACTCGGTCCTCACCTCGGTCGGGGACCGGCACCTGCGCCAGCGCAAGCTGCTGCTGCCGCCGTTTCACGGCGACGCGGTGAAGCGCTACGTGCAGATGATCTCCGAGGTCGCCGAGCGCGAGATCGACCGCTGGCCGATCGGTGAGAGCTTCGCGCTCGCGCCGCGCATGCAGGCGGTCACGCTGGACGTGATCATGAGCGGAGTGTTCGGGATCGAGGGTAGGCCCGCGCCCGGCACGGCCGAGGCCCGACTGCGTAACACCATCCGGCGGCTGGCCGCCGCCTCGACCAGCCCCCTCTACCAGATCATCGATCTGCGCAATGCGGCCCGGCGCGAGCCGCGGGGAATCCTGCGCCACCTGCTGGCGTTCCTGGACCGGCAGATGTTCGCGGTGATCCGGGCGCGGCGCGCCGAGGCGGGGGAGCGCGAACGCGCGGACGTCCTGTCGCTGCTGCTTCAGGCGCGCGACGAGGACGGCGAGCTTCTCACCGACTCAGAGCTCCGCGACGAGCTCCTGTCGCTCGTGCTCGCCGGTCACGAGACGACCGCCAATTCGCTGGCGTGGACGTTCGAGCGGCTGCTGCGCACGCCGCCCGCCTACGACCGGCTGCGCGAGCTGGTGCGGGCCGGCGGTGAGGAGGGCGACGCCTACGTGGAGGCCACGATCCACGAGGGAATGCGCAACCGCCCGGTGATCCCGATGATCGTCAGGATGGTCACGCGACCGTGGCAGCTCGGCGAGTATGTGCTGCCGCGGCGCACCCCGGTGGCCGTCAGCATCGTCGCGCTGCACCACCGCGAGGATGTGTATCCGGACCCGTTCGCCTTCCGCCCCGAGCGCTTCGTCGGGCGCAAGCCGGGCACCTACACCTGGATCCCGTTCGGCGGAGGGATCCGCCGCTGCCTGGGTGCGTCGCTGGCCATGGCCGAGCAGCGCGTCGTGCTGGCTGCGATCGTCCGCCGCACCGACCTGCGCGCCCCGGACCCGCGGCCCGAGCACCCCCGCCAGCGCAACGTGACGATGATCCCCCGGGGCGGCGCCAAGGTCGTCGTGACCCGCCGCCGCTGCGCCTGAGCGCTGCTCCGAAGCCCGGCGTGTCGCTACCGTGACGCTCGTGGCAGCAAGAGACACAACCGCCGGGTCGGCGGCCCGCGGCGAGACCGCGATGAGCGCCGGAGCGCAGGCCGGGCATCACGACGACCTGGCTGGGGCGGAGACCGGAGGGCATCGCGAGCGGCTGATCGGCGCGATGGCCGCCTCGATCGTCGAGAAGGGCTACCGCGACACGACGGTGGCCGACGTGGTCCGCATCGCCCGGACCTCGCGGCGGAACTTCTACGAGCACTTCGTGGACCGCGACGCCTGCTTCTTGGCCCTGTTCGACGCCACCAACGACGCGATGATGGATGCGATCGCGGCCGCAGTGCACCCCGACCAGACACTCGATCACCAGGTCGACTCGGCGATCGATGCCTACATCGACAACGTCACCCGCCAACCGTCGCTGTACGCGAGCTTCGTGCGTGAGATCCCCGGCCTCGGCCGGCCCGGGGCCGAGCGCGGACTGGCGACGCTCGAGCGGTTCGCGGCGATGCTGGTCACGCTGGTCGAGTCCGGCCGTGCCGTGCAGCCCGACATCGGCGCGCGCCCGCTGACGATGGACACGGCGATCATCATCGTCGGCGGACTGCGAGAGCTCGTGGTGATCTCGCTTCAGCGGGGCCGCGACGTCCGCGAGCTCCGCGCCAGCATCGGGGGCGCGGTCAAGGCGATCCTGGCCGGCACGCTGCTCTGATGCCGCGGACCAGGATCCCGATCGATGGCCGCACGGCCTATGTATCCGGCGCCGCGTCGGGGATCGGACGCGCGATGGCGCGGCTGCTGTCCTCGCGTGGGTGCCCGGTGGCGATCGTCGACCAGGATGACGCCGGACTGGCCGATACCGCTCAGAGCCTCGCGGGGCCGGTACTGGCGCGCAAACTGGATGTGCGCGACCGCCACGCCCAGATGGCGTTCGCCGCCGAGGTCGCGGAGTGGGCGCCCGTGCCGCTCGGGATGGTGTTCAACAACGCCGGCGTGGCCACCTCGCAGAGCGTCGCCGACGGGGCGTTGGAGGACGACGAGTGGGTTGTCGAGGTCAACTTCGGCGGCGTCGTCAACGGCGTGCGCGCCTTCCTGCCGATCCTGCTCGAGCAGGATTCCGGCGTTCTGGTCAACACCTCGAGCGTGTTCGGGTTGCTGGGCATGCCGTTCCAGAGCGCGTACTGCGCCTCGAAGTTCGC
Organism: uncultured Solirubrobacterales bacterium; assembly: GCA_963799995.1. Lineage (GTDB taxonomy): Bacteria > Actinomycetota > Thermoleophilia > Solirubrobacterales > Solirubrobacteraceae > Palsa-465. The sequence goes on from CAWCZI010000012.1 coordinate 217,460, forward strand.
GGTCCGCGGGTTCACCGACTCGCTGCGCCAGGAGCTGCGCGGCACCGGTGTGCGGGCCGTCAATGTCCACCCCGGCGGCGTCAAGACCAACATCGCGCGCAACGCGCGCTACCACGCCCATCCGCTCCAGCCCGACCTCTCCCACGAGGACGCGGCACGGCAGTTCGAGGCGATCGCCCTGACCACGCCCGAGCGCGCCGCCCGTGTCATTCACAGCGGGGTGACCGCCGGGCGCGGCCGGATCCTGGTCGGCCCCGACGCCTACCTGTTCGACGCGCTGGCGCGGCTGGCGCCGTCGCGTTACTTTGACTTGCTCGCGCGCCTGGAGCCCTTGATCGCCCGCCGCAGCTGACGCCTGCGGGCTGAGCGCCGGCGCAGCTTACGCGGGCTGGTGCGGGCGGGATTGGACGCCCGCAGGATCGACTCGCCGCTGTGGTAGATCACCCCCGCGGGCTGAAACGAGATGTCGATCCAGTGATAGCGGGCCGCGTGGTTGGGGAGCCTGACGAGCAGGTGCCGGACACCGGTGCGCAGGCGGGCGAGCGGCCGCGAGTCGACGACCGTGTTGTAGAGCCACACCTCGTAGTGACCGCCACGCGCGGCCGGGAATCCTGTAACCGTCAACCTGAGCTTCAGGTGGTGGCGCCGGCCGGATAGGAACACGGCCCCGCGGGCGCGTGACACGCCGCCCGGCAGGGCCGCCAACGGATGGGTCGGGGGCCGGCTCACCGTCGGCGAGGGACTCGGGACAGTCTGTGTGGGACTGGGGACAGTCGGGGTCACGGGCCCCGCGGGCGCGCTGTGCGTCTGGACGAGCGTGATCGTCCGGCGGTGCTTGGGGGAGGAGCCGCCGGCAATGATGACCACCACTGCCACGACGAGCGCCGCCGCCAGCAGCAGCGGGATCCACGCCCACCGGCGCCGGCGGGTGGGTTCGGTGGTGGAATCGGCGGCCGCCGCGTCGTCAGCGGTGGTCGCAGGGACGGGGACCTCCGCAATAGCGATCACGCTCTCCGGCGTCGGGGCGTGGCCGTTGACGGTCGCGTCAACCGGCTCGTCGGGCGCCTCGGCTTGGTCCGGGCTCGGCTCCGCTTCCGCCGCGTCGGCAGCAGCGCCCACCGGCGGATCAGCGGAGGCGGCGAGCCTCTCGAGCGTCTTGGCGATCTCATCCGGGGGCAGCCCGAGCTCCGTGGCCAGGCGCGTCACAATCCGGCCGCGGCGCTCGGCGATCGCGCTTGGAGCCGTACCGGTCATCCGCGCCACCGCGGCGTCATCGAGCCCGCGGTTGGCCCATAGGTTCACTAGCGCCCGGTCCGCGGCGTCGAGCGATGCGGCGGCGTCGATCAGCCGGCGGGTCGCGACGCGTTCCATCCCCGGCCAATTATGACGCCGAGCGCGGCGAGCACGGCGCACCGGAGCCCACCGCTCGCGGCGCCAGGCCCGGTCCTGGCGGAAAGGAGAGTGGCCTCAACCTAAGGCTGAGGCTTAGATCACTGCCCGCTCCTGACAGGAGCAGGCAAGGCCGGTCCGGGCCCGCCCGTCGATGCCCACCCGTCGGGCGAACGCGGCTCACTTGACGATGAGGGTGCCCTGCATCCCAGCCGCCCGGTGGCCCGGCACGCTGCAGAAGAACGTATAGGTACCCGGCTTCAGCTTCACGGTGAGCGTCTTGGAGCCGCCCATGAAGGTCGGCGTGGCGCCGACGACGGGACCGTTCGTCCCCTGCTCGATCGTGAGGTTGTGGCTGATGGGGGCCATGTTCGTGAAGTCGATCTTGACCGTGCCCGCCTTGGCGGTGAGCGTCTTCTTGGTGAACTTCAGCTGTCCGCTCGGGTTGGCGGCGAGCGCGATCGCGCCGCCGCTCGCCGCGGGGGCGGCCGGGGACGACGACGCGGAAGCGGACGTGGACGCGGCGGCAGACGACGTGGATCCAGCCGAGCTCGTGGACTGCGACGAGGAGCTGCTGGACCCGCCGCAGGCCGCGAGGCCCAGGACCAGTGCAGTGGCGCCGGCGGCGACGAGGGGGATCTTCGGCATCTGCTGTCTCCTTGTCGATTCGCTGATGGGTAGCCTAGTGCGCGATGGACCGCAAATGGTGGACATTGATCGCGGTTTGCATCGGCACCTTCATGCTGCTGCTCGACGTCACGATCGTGAATGTCGCGCTGCCGGCCATCCAGACGTCGCTGAAGGCAAGCTTCAGCGATCTGCAGTGGGTCGTCGACGCCTATGCGCTCACCCTCGCGGCGCTTCTGCTCACGACCGGCTCGCTGGCCGACCTGTTCGGGCGGCGACGGGTGTTCATGATCGGTCTGGTCATCTTCGGCGTCAGCTCGCTGCTGTCCGGGCTGGCTACGACGCCGTTGTGGCTGAACCTTGCCCGCGGTGCGCAGGGGGTCGGCGGCGCAGCGATGTTCTCGACTTCGCTGGCACTCCTCGGCACCGCCTTTCAGGGCCGGGAACGCGGCACCGCGTTCGGGGTCTGGGGGGCGATCACCGGCCTGGCGGTGGCGATCGGGCCGGTGATCGGCGGAGCGCTGACCACGGGCCTGTCGTGGCGCTGGATCTTCCTCGTCAATGTTCCGATCGGCGCCGTCGCCCTGGTCCTGTGCGCGTTGCGCGTCGAGGAGTCCCGCCAGCGCGGGGCGCGCCGGCCCGACGTGATCGGCGTGATCACGTTCAGCGGCGCGCTCGGAGCGCTTGTCTACGCGCTCATCAAGGGAGAATCCGCGGGCTGGGGCTCGGGCAGGATCCTCGCCTGCCTGATCGGTGCCGGCGTGTTGCTGGTGGCCTTCGTTATCGCGGAGCTCGTGCAGGGCGACGGGGCGATGTTCGATCTCGCGCTGTTCCGCAAGCCCACCTTCACGGGCGGATCGATCGCGGCCTTCTCACTGTCGGCCGGCATGTTCTCGCTGCTGCTGTACCTGACGCTGTACCTCCAGGATGTCCTCGGCTACTCGGCCCTGCAGACCGGGCTGCGGATGCTGGTCCTCTCTGGGGGCATCCTGCTCACCTCGACGCTGGCCGGCCGCCTGACCGCGCACATGCCGATCAGGCTGCTGATCGCCCCCGGCCTTGCGCTCGTGGGCATCGGCCTGCTGCTGATGCGCGGCCTCGATGCCTCCTCGGGTTGGACGCACCTGATTCCGGGCTTCATCGTGGCCGGTGCCGGTGTCGGCACGGTCAACCCGCCGCTGGCGTCGACGGCGATCGGCGTGGTGACGCCGGACCGCGCCGGAATGGCGTCGGGGATCAACTCGACCTTCCGCCAGGTCGGCATCGCCACCGGCATCGCGGGCTTCGGCTCGCTGTTCTCGCACACGGTGCGCACCAAGATCGTCTCGATTCTGAACGGAGCGCCGCACATCCCGGCGCGTGTGGCGCACGCTCTGGCCACCGGCGTCGCGCAGGGCAACGGCGTGCGCTCGGGGATCGTCGCGCTGCCCGCGCCGGCTCGCCCGGCCGCCGTGCACGCGATCCGTGTCGGTTTCGTCACCGGGCTGAACGAGGTGTTCCTGATCGGGGCGATCCTGGTGCTGGTCTCCGCGGTGCTGACGTTGCTGCTGATCCGCAGCAGCGACTTCGAGGTCGGTGCCGCTCGCACCGGGGCGGCCTCCGGCCCGTCCAGGGCCGACGCGCCGGCCGGCAGTGGCGCTCCCGAGCCCGCCCGCCCGTAAATGCCCCTCAGCGGTCGTAGGGGGTTCCAGCCGGCGATCGTTTGACGTTCCGTCAGCGGGGTAGCGCGCTCTGATGAGATTTGCGGCGCTGGCGGGTTCGATCGCGGTGTGCGCGCTGGCGATCCTGGCCGCGGTCGTCGCCGGGGGGATCGCCTGGATCGTGGTGGCCGCGGTGGCGGGGTGCTTCGTCGCGCTCGGGATCCATGATCTGGTCCAGCGGCGGCACTCGATCCTGCGCAACTACCCGATTCTCGGTCACGCTCGTTTCCTGCTCGAGTCGATCCGCCCCGAGCTTCAGCAGTACTTCATCGAGCGCGACTACGACGGCCGGCCGTTTGACCGAGACACGCGGACGGCGATCTACGAGCGCGCGAAGGGCGTCAAGGACGAGCAGGCCTACGGGACCGAGCGTGATGTCGGCGAGCCGGGGTACGAGTGGCTGCTGCAGTCGGTCGCCGCACACGATCCGCCCGAGGAGACACCCCGCGTGCGGATCGGCGGCCGCGATTGCTCGCGTCCCTACGACATGGCGCTGCTCAACGTCTCGGCGATGAGCTTCGGGGCGCTGTCGGGTGCCGCCCTGACCGCGCTGAACCAGGGCGCGGCCCTGGGTGGCTTCGCCCACGACACCGGCGAGGGCGGACTGACCGACCACCACCTGCACGGCGGCGACATCGTGTGGGAGATCGGCACCGGCTACTTCGGGGCCCGGACCAAGGATGGCGGCTTCGACGCCGAGAAATTCGCTGACAAGGCGTCCCACGACGCCGTCAAGTGCGTGTCGTTGAAGCTGAGCCAGGGAGCCAAGCCCGGGATCGGGGGCGTGCTCCCCGGGGCCAAGGTGACGGCCGAGATCGCCTCGGCGCGCAGCGTCCCGAAAGGGCAGACGTGCGTCAGCCCACCGGGTCACCGCGTGTTCTCGACTCCCCGTGAGCTTGTGAGGTTCATTGCCCGGATGCGTGAGCTCGCCGGAGGGAAGCCCGCTGGATTCAAGCTCTGCATCGGCACGCGCCACGAGCTGTTGGCGATCTGCAAGGCGATGGTGCAGGAGGAGACCGCTCCCGACTTCATCGTCGTCGACGGCTCCGAGGGCGGAACCGGAGCGGCACCGGCCGAGTACGAGGACCACGTCGGCACGCCGCTGACCGAGGGACTGATGATGCTGCACAACGCCCTCGTCGGCTGCGGACTACGCGAGCGGATCCGGATCGGGGCCAGCGGCAAGGTTGCCACCGGCTCCGACATCGTCAAGCGGCTCGCTCAGGGTGCCGATTACACCAACGCAGCCCGGGCGATGATGATGGCCGTCGGCTGCATCCAGTCTCAGCGCTGCCACACGAACCAGTGTCCGGTGGGCGTGGCCACGCAGGACCCCAAGCGCTCGCGCGCGCTCGACGTGGTCGACAAGACCGAGCGCGTGCGGCGCTATCAGCACGCCACGGTGACCGAGGCCCAGCGTCTGATCGCCTCGATGGGGCTGCGCTCTGCGGCCGAGGTTGGTCCCCACCATCTTGTGCGCCGCGTGGATCACGCCAACTCGCGCAGCTACGCCGAGCTGTTTCAGTGGCTATCGCCCGGGGAGCTGCTCGAGGAGCCTCCGCGGGAGTGGGCCGTGGACTGGAGACGTGCCGACCCGGACTCCTTCCGCCCCCGCGTCGACTAGCTATCGCCCCCCTGTCAATGGTCAGAACACGTCCGCCAGTGCGGAGACGACGGCCGGCAGCTCCCCGGTGCGCTCGAACTCCCGGCGCTGGCGGGCGGCGCCGTTAGCCTCCGCCAGCTCGGCCACCGTCTCGAGCGCGTCGGCGCATCCCAGGGACGCGGCATGGGGGCGAGCCGCCGTCAGCAGCCGCTCGAGCTCGGCCCGAGCAGGCAGCCGGACCTCGCGGACCGGGTCGATCAGCAGCGCGTTCATGCCGTCCCGAGAAGCGGTGAAGCGGTTCTCCACCAGTACCTCGATCGTCCCCTCGAGCTCGGCGACGTGGTAGCCCTCCTCGAGCTCGAGATGGGCGATCGACTGGACCAGCGCGACCAGCGCGCGGGTGAACGCGGATGTCGGCTGGACGTCCATGACCCGCACCTCGACGGTCCCGAACCGGGGCTGGGGGCGGACGTCCCACCACAGGAAGGTTGGCTCCGGGAATGCTCCAGAGCGCAGCAGTAGGTCGACGGTCTCCACGTAGTGCTCGTAGGAATGAAACGCCCGCGGAACCCCGACCCGCGGAAACGCTTGGAAGATCGGGGTGCGTGCGGAGGACAGCCCGGTGTCGCGGCCCTGCCAGTAGGGGGAGTTGGCCGACAGCGCCAGCAGCATCGGCAGATGGCAGCGCAGCCGGTTGTAGAGCGTGATCGCCGCCTCGGGCTCGGCGACACCGACGTGGACGTGCAGCCCGAAGGTCGGCTCGCGGCGCGCCAGCTCGCGCATCGAGCCGTAGACCTCCTGGTGGCGGTCGCCGCCCGAGATCCGCACATCGCTCCAAACCGCCACCGGGTGGGTTCCGGCGCCGGCGGCGCGCAGCCCGAATGGTTCGAGCTCGTGCGCCAGCAGCTCACGGAGCCCACGGACCTGAGCGACCGCCGCCTCGACGCCTTCGTGCGGAGCGGTCGCCAGCTCCAGCACCGAGTCCTGGGTCTCGGCGGCCACGTGGCCGGCCAACTCCGGTGAGAGCGCGGGCAGGACGTCATCGACGCGGCGGGCCAAAGCCCAGCGGTCCGCGGGGTCGAGCAGCATCACCTCCTCCTCGACGCCGATCGAGTACGCGCGCGAGCGATGCCACTCCGCCCACGGCGGCACGTCCCCCTCGCCGGCCTTCACCGCGGCGCACATGCATCCAATCAATCGCGGCGTCGGGCCCGCAGACATGTCCACATGGCCAGAGATCGGGGCCCATCGTCAGCCGTATGGCCCAGCAGCGCCGCGGATCCCTGGTATCAGGGCTGGGTGTCGGGGATTCCCGGCCCGGGGCGCAGCGGCCCCTGGACCGACGCGAGCCCCAGGTTGCCCGACGAGGCGGGCCGGCCGCTGTAGAGCAGCACGCAGAGGGTTGAGAACGGGCTCGCCCCGGTCGCCGTGGGCAGCACAGTGTTGGTCGCCACGTGGAAGGTGAAAATGCCATGCGCGTAGCCGTGCGGAGCCAGCTGATAGGGCTGCGTCGTGTAGTCCGCGGTCACGTAGGCGTCGGAGATGAAGCCCGTGTAGCCGTCGGCGTTGACCGATCTGGCCAGGGCGTCGGCGGTCGCATAGCTGGCCGGACAGCCGGTGTTGGACCCGTACACCAGCAGCCCGGTCGCCGTATATGGGATCAGCTCGTTCCCGTCGGAGCCGGGCGGCATCGAGACCTCGAGCCGGACATCGGTGCCGCGGCCGCCGACGCTGGCTGCCCCGATCCGCACCGGGCTATGCGGTGACGCGCGGAAGTGGACGTGACCGTGGCAGCGCCGGCCACGGCGGTTCTTGACGACGTCGTCGATCGTCCCGCTGGCCCGGTTGCCGCTCACGCGCCCGTGGTAGACGGTGGGCTGCGAGGGGATCTCGTTAGCTCGATGCGACCAGTCGCCGCCTGCGCCGACTCGCGCGGGGTGCGGCGTCAGGTAGTCGCCGTAGCTGCCGGGATGGCAGCCGTCGATGACCTCGGTGTAGAGCTCGGTCACCCGGCCGGCCGCGACGACGAACGTGATCGGCCTGCCCTGGGAGGTCCGGCCGGCGTAGAACCCGGATGTGTAGCCGCCGGCGGCGCGGGCAAGTCCGGATCCCGGTGCCACGAGGGCGACCGCGGCCACGACGGCCAGCGTCAGCCCCAGCGCGGCCGGTGTCAATCTCGCCCGCGACCGGACGGATCGCGCTCTCCTCGCTCGATCTCGATGGCTCATGTGCCTCCGGCTTGAGATCCCCTCCACCAAGCGAGCGTGATGTTACCGTGGCTGTCGATGGCCAACGATCGCAAGCCCGACGTCACCGTCCCCGGCGACCAGCCGCCCTCCTACCAGCTGGAGCTCGAGGATCTCGAGACCGGGGTGGGCGACGAGGCGCGGTCCGGACACGTCGTCGAGGTGCACTACGTCGGGGTGTCGTGGAAGACCGGGCGGCAGTTCGACGCCTCCTGGGACCGTGGCGAGACGTTCAAGTTCGCTCTCGGCAAGGGCCAGGTGATCGCCGGCTGGGACCAGGGCGTGGTCGGGATGAAGGTCGGGGGCCGGCGCCGCATCACGATTCCGCCGATGCTCGCCTACGGCAAGCGCGGAGCGGGTGGCGTGATCGGACCCGACGAGACGCTCGTGTTCGTGGTCGACCTGATCTCGGTGCGCTGAGCGCTGCCGAGCCTCGGGCTCTCCGGTCCTCTCAGCGGTAGGTGACAAGCCCGCTGTCGCGGCGCTCCAGATGGCCGTGCTCGTTGAACGAGATCAGCGTCGCCCCGCGCCGGCCGTGGGCGATCCGGGTGATCGAGGCATTGACCGCAACCCGGTTGAGCGTCAGGAAGCCGGCGGCGCCCAGTCCGAGCAGCCCCGCGCAGGTGGCGGCCAGCACGCCGCCGGAGGTGAACACCAGCGCGGTCTGACCGGAAGCGAGCGAGCCGGCCAAATCGCCGAGGGCCGCGCTCGTGCGAGCCGTGAACTCGGGCCAGGTTTCCCCGTAGCCGCCGGCCGGCCCGGCCTCGATCCAGTTGCCCAGAGCCTGCTCGAGCAGATCCTGGAACGCTCGGCTCGAGATCGCCGGTTGCCCCTGCGCGCCGTGGGAGGTGGTGCGGATCGGCGAGGCGCTGTGCCGGGCCAGGATCCGATCCATGTCGTACTCGTCCCAGCGGGCGTCGATCCCAACCTCCAGGCCGAGCGCCGCGGCGACTGGCGCCGCCGTGTCACGCTGGCGCACCAGAGCGCCGCTCACCACTCGCGCGGGGCGGGGGTCGCGGTCGCCGAGCTCGTCGGCGACGGTGGCGGCCTGCGCTTCTCCCAGCGGTGACAGGACGTCGTAGTCATCGCCTCCGAAGGACGCCTGCCCGTGGCGGATCAGCAGGATCGACGGCATCGGGGCAGCATATGCGCGGTCCCCGCCGCGGCGTAACTCAGCTGACCATCTCGCCGCGCGAACGGCGACGCAGGCGGTCGGGATCGCTCGCCGTCTGAGGGCACGCGATCAAGACCGACAGGCCCGATCGCCTCAGCTCGCGCCTGATGCGCCGGCTGTGCGCGATCGCGCGGTGGCCGATTACGAGCAGGTCATAACTCCCGCTCTGGGCCAGCTGGCGCACGGCGCCGGCGCCGTCGCCGGCCAGGCGCACGGTGCTCAGCGGGATCGAGGAGGGGACGAACTCGGCCGCCCGCGCCAGCTGATCTCCGGCTCGAATCCGCAGATCGACCTCGGCGATCGGGGGCACCCGCGAGAGCAGGGTCAGCGGGGCGAGCCAGCCCGCAAGCCGGCTCTGACCGGCGGTGGCCGCCAGCGTGAGCGGCGCCCGCTTGGCCTCGGCCAGCTCGATCGCGCGATCCACGACATTCCACATCTCGCACTCGTCGTGGTCGAGCAGGGCGACGAGATGGCAGACGCCGCGGCGGCTCATGGGTCAGAGCGAGGACAGCTCCTCGAACAGGGCGCGCGAGGTGGCGATCCCCAGCGGCACGTACGCAGCCAGTAGGCGCTCGTTCGGTGAGTGGATGTTGGCGTCCGGTAGCGAGAAGCCGGAAATGATCGTGGCGATCCCTCGGTCGGCCAGCGCCGCCACGATGGGCAGGGTGCCGCCCGACCGGATCAGCGCCGGGCGGACTCCGAGCGCCCGCTCGAACGCGTCCTGGCCCAGCGTTATCGCGCGGGCATCCGGCGGCACCACCCCCGCCGGCGCCGAGGACAGCAGCTCAATGTCCAGCTCGGTGCCCTCGGGGGCCGCGTCGCGCAGCAGCCGTTCGAAAGCGGCGGCGATCTCGGACTCGCGCTGGCCGGGGGCCAGGCGGATCGAGACGTTGGCGGCAGCGGTCACCGGCAGCACCGTCTTCTGCAGATGGGGGGAGCCGCTCTCGATCCCATTGACGTCCAGGGCGGGCTCGCCGAACGTCCGCTCATAGAACTCCTCGGCCGCCCGTGGATCAGCTGGGCGCGCCCCCTGGTCGGCCAGCACCTCGCTGCCGGCGGGAAGCTCGCGCCAGCCCTCGAGCTCCTCGGCGGTCGGCGCCAGAATTCCCTGGCGCAGCGGCTCGGCCAGGCGACCGTCGGTGGCGACGAGCGCTCCGAGGGTACGCATCAGGGCGTGAGCGGCGTTCAGCCCCGCGCCCCCGAACAGGCCGGAGTGCAGATCGCGCGCGCCCGTGCGCGCGGTGACGTGGAAGTACACGAGACCGCGGGTGGCCACGTTGAAGGCGGGAAGGCCACGGCGGATCATCTCGCTGTCGAAGATCACCGCCGCGTCGGCGCCGCGCTGATCCTGTGCCAGAAACTCGACGATCGAATGGCCGCCGGTCTCCTCCTCGCCGTCACAGGCGAAACGAACGTTGACCCCGAGTGTCCCCGCCTGCGCCAGCTCCCGCGCCGCCGAGAGCAGCAGATAGAGCTGTCCCTTGTCGTCGGCCACGCCACGGGCGTAGAGGTACTCGCCACGGATCTCGGGCTCGAACGGCGCCGACTCCCACAGCTCGAGCGGATCGGGCGGCTGCACGTCGAAGTGGCCGTAGCAGAGCACCGTCGGGGCGCTCTCGGGGTCACGCGAGGCTCGCAGCTCGCCGACCGCCAGCGGCTGTCCGTCCCAGTCGATCAGCTCGGCCTCGCCGCCGGCCGCCCGGATGAGATCCCGTACCCATTCGCCGGCGCGGGTGACATCCGCGCCGTGCGCGGGGTCGGCGCTGATCGAGGGGATCCGCAGGAATTCAGCAAGCTCGTCAAACCAGGCCGGCACGGACGGTCAGACTAATGGTTCATGCCACCTCCGCGGTCCCGTCCGTCGCTCAGCCGATGGCGGCGGGGCCCGTAGCTTCGGGCTCGGGCGGGGGCCAGGGACGACCCGCGACCTCCAGCTCGCGGACCTTCAGCGAGCCGATCTCTACCTGCCCGGCCTGCAACCGTCGGATCACCGCGTTGGCGATGGCCACGCGGCCGATTGCCACGGCGCCGAACGCCGACACTGCGACCGCCAGCGGTCCGAGCGCTGACGGCCCGATCAGACGGACGCCGATCGTCCTGACCCCGGTCGCCTCGGCGCCGGTGAGCGCGAGGCCTGTCCTGGAGCGCCTGGTGGTGGTGTTCCGACCGAACATGGGTGCTGCCTCCTCGTGGTCTTATCGTGGCCCCCGGCACCTGCCGGGGTGGCTGCCAGTATGGACGCGTGCCCACCACCGCATCGGAGAGCCTGGTCGCTACCGCACGGCTGCGACTGCGGACGCTGACCGCCGAAGACGGCGCCGAGTTTCGCCCCGGGCAGCTCGACGCGATCCGCGACGTGGTCGCCGACCGCGCCCGCGTGCTGTGCGTGCAGCGCACCGGCTGGGGGAAGTCGGCCGTGTACTTCGTGGCCACGGCGCTGCTGCGCGAGGCCGGGTCGGGCCCGACGCTGATCGTCAGCCCGCTGCTGGCCCTGATGCGCAACCAGATCGCGGCCGCCGAGCGGCTCGGCCTGAGGGCGCACACGGTCAACAGCACCAACCGCGACGACTGGGAGCAGGTCCGCCGCCGTCTGGAGGACGACACCGTGGACCTGCTGCTGATCAGCCCCGAGCGACTCAACAATCCCCGCTTCCGTGACGACATGCTGCCCCTGTTCGCCGCGTCGGTGGGGCTGGTGGTCATAGACGAGGCGCACTGCATCTCTGACTGGGGGCACGACTTTCGCCCCGACTACCGGCGCGTCAAGGACATGCTCCGCGCGCTCCCGCACGGCGTCCCGGTGCTCGGCACCACCGCGACCGCCAACGACCGCGTGGTCGGCGATGTGCTGGAGCAGCTCGAGGTTCCCGGCGGCGAGCCGCTGCGCTCCTACCGCGGCCCGCTGGCCCGGACGAGCCTGCGCCTCGAGGTTCTGGAGCTGCCGCGTCCCGCTCAGCGCTTGGCATGGCTGGTCGAGCATCTGGGTGGGCCGGATCCGATTCCAGGGTCGGGGATCGTGTACACGCTGACCAAGCGCGACGCAGAGCAGGTCGCAACGTTTTTGACGGCCAACGGGATCTCCGCGGTGGCCTACAGCGGCGAGCAGGAGACTGAGGAGCGGATCAGCACCGAGGAGCGTCTGCTGCGCAACGACGTCAAGGCGGTTGTCGCCACCAGCGCACTCGGGATGGGATACGACAAGTCCGACCTGACGTTCGTCGTGCATTACCAGGCGCCCGGCTCGGTGGTCTCCTACTACCAGCAGGTGGGTCGCGCCGGGCGAGGTGTCGAACATGCCGACATCGTGCTGCTGCGCGGCGGCGAGGACCGGCGCATCCAGGACTTCTTCATCGAGCAGGCCTTCCCCGATCGCGAGCGCGTGACCGCGGTTCTGGCGGAGCTCGAGGGCGCGGGACAGAGCGGGTGCACGACGCGCGAGCTGATGGCGGTCGTGAACCTCGGGATGGGGCGGCTCGAGGCGATGCTGAAGATCCTCGACGTGGAGGGGGCCGTGCGCCGCGACGGCTCGCGCTGGCAGTTCGTGCCCGGCTCGGACTGGGCCTATGACTCCGAGCGCTACGCCCAGGTGACCGCGCTGCGCCGAACCGAGCAGGCGGCGATGGCGGCCTTCGGCGCCGACGGGCGGTGCCTGATGCGCGCACTCCAGGAACAGCTCGACGACCCGGCGGCGCACGACTGCGGCCGCTGCTCGGTCTGCACGGCGCCCCGCTTCGCGCAGCCTCCGGATCCTTCGCTGGTGGAGCTCGCGGGGCGCCACCTGCGCTCGCGGCCGGTGGCGCTCGAGGTGCGCAAGATGGCGCCCGACGCCGCCGGGACGATGCGGAAGATCGCAGAGGACGCACGCACCGAGCCCGGCTGGGCGCTGGCGCGCTTCGGCGACGGCGGCTGGTGGCCGGCGATCGACCGCGGCCTGCGCGGGGGCCGTCTCGACGACGAGGTCGTGAGTGCGCTCGCGGACGTCCTGCGTGGCGCCCGCGTCCCGGTGGCCTGGGTCACCTCCGTGCCCACGGCGCGACTCGGCGACCTGTTGAGCGAGGCCGGGCAGCGACTCGCCGGGGAGCTGGGCGTGCCGTGGCGCGAGCTCGTGCGGCGCACGGAGGATCGTCCGCCGCAGCGCGAGATGGCCAACGCCGTGCAGCAGGCGGCCAACGTCCGCGGTGCGTTCAAGATCGTCGCCACTCCGCCGCGAGGCACAGGCGTCCTGCTCGACGACCGGCGCAGCTCGGGCTGGACGCTGGCGATGGTGGGCGGACAGCTGCGCCGCGCCGGTGCCGAGCGGGTGGTGCCGCTCGCGCTGGGCGCGTTGGCATAGGCCGGCTGCGAGTCCGCGCAGCGCCCCGTAGTCTTGCGCCTTTAGATGGATGCCCGTGTCTCTCCCCGCAAGCGCCACGCGCTCGAGCTGTTCCGAGGGCTGCCGCGTCACTACGACCGCATGGGCGCCGTGCTCAGCTTCGGTCAGGATCCGCGGTGGCGCGGGGCCCTGGTCAGCGCGATCGATCCGCGCCCCGGCCAGCGCATCCTCGACGTCGCCACCGGAACCGGGATGGTCGCCTTCGCGCTGGCGAGCCGCGGCGGGTGTGAGGTGGTGGGGCTCGACCAGAGCGAGGCGATGCTCGGCGGGGCCCGCGAGCGGCTTGCGGGCGGGGCCGGCCCGGCGCAGCGCGTGAGCTTCGTGAGCGGCCAGGCGGAGGCGCTCCCCTTCGCCGATGGGGAGTTCGACGCGCTGTCGTTCACCTACCTTTTGCGCTACGTCGATGACCGCGCGGCGACGATGCGCGAGTTGGCGCGGGTCGTGAGGCCCGGCGGGCGGATCGCAATGGTGGAGTTCGCGGTTCCCCAACAGCCGGTGCTGAGGGCGCTGTGGCGAGTGCACACGCGAGTGGGGCTGCCGGCGCTGGGCCGTCTGCTGTCCCCGGCCTGGTTCGAGGTGGGGCGGTTCCTCGGCCCGAACATCGAGCAGCTCTACGCCGACGAGCCCGACCTTCCTGGATTGTGGCGGGCCGCCGGGATCGCCGAGGTCGGTGAGCGCCGGATGAGCTTCGGGGCGGGCCTGGTGATGTGGGGGGTACGGGACGGCCGCGCCGCCGCGTAAGCTCGACAGACCGGCGTTCTATGCCCTGCGAGGGGGTGGCTGGCGGGACCTGGTCTCGATCCTGCACCCGCCCTACACCGCCTGGCATCTGAGCTACGTCGCGCTCGGGGCCGCTGCCGCGCCGAAGCTGCACGCCGATCGTCTCGGAGCCGCGCTGGCGGCGTTCCTGCTCGCCGTCGGGGTCGCGGCTCACGCGCTGGACGAGCTGCGCGGCAGGCCACTGCAAACGGGGCTCAAGCGGGGCACATTGATCGCGCTGGCGGTGGCCGGGCTCGGCGGCGCGGTCGGGATCGGGATCGCCGGCATGGCGGTGGTCTCGGTGCTGGTGGCGCCGCTGGTCGCCGTGGGGGCGTTCCTGGTGCTGGCCTACAATCTCGAGCTGGCCGGCGGTCGCTTGCACACCGACGTGTGGTTTGCGATCGCCTGGGGCGGGTTCCCGGCATTCACCGGCTACTTCGTCAACGCGCTGGCGGTCCGTCCCTCCGGGTTGCTCGTGGCGGGCGCCTGCTGCCTGCTCAGCGTCGCCCAGCGGCGCCTGAGCACGCCGGCCCGCGACCTGAGGCGGCGCACGGCCGAGGTGGCCGGCACTCAGCGGCTGACCGACGGGCGCACCGTGAAGCTGACCGCAGAATCCGTGGCCGAGCCGCTGGAGGGGGCTCTGTCGGCGCTGTGGGTCGCGCTCGTCGTGCTCGCGGTGGGACTGGTGGCGGTCCGGCTCTGACCGCGACCTGCCATGTGGCCGTCCGCGCCTGATCGGGAAGGTCTGGCGCCCGCGGGCGTCTGGATATGACGAACGGTCACGGATTCAAGGAGAGGCACATGGCTCGACCAACGCATCAGCACAGGCCCCGGAGACTGCGCCACCTCGCGCTGGCTCTGATCACAGTCGCCGCCGCCGCCGGCGCCGTCCTGGTCGGCATGGCGCTGGCGAAGTCGTTCGTGCTCCAAGTGGCCAACGGTGCCACGGTGACCAACACGAAGCGGGCGGTGACCCACGAGAACATCGTCGTCGGCTCGCGGGGGCATGCCGTCTACACCCTCAACGGAGACAGCCGCCGGCATCCCGAGTGCACGCAGGCCAACTCCTGTTTTCAGTTCTGGCCTCCGGCGAAGGTCTCCTCGGCCGGCAAGCTGAGCGGCGCGCACGGTGTCAAGGGCCGGATCGGCGTCTGGCGGCGCGACGGCTTCATGCAGCTGACCCTGAACGGCCACCCCCTCTACAACTACGCCGGCGATAGCCGCAGCCACGTGGCCACGGGCGAGGGAATCACGGGCTTCGGTGGCACCTGGCACGTGGTCAAGGCCTCCCCGGCACACGCCGGGACCCCCACGACCAGTACGTCCACGACGACGACCTCGACCACCACCACGTCTTCGCCCTACCCGCCCGGGTATTGACGGCGAGGCCGTGGCGATAGGGAGCCTGCGTCAGCGGGTCGCCTCACCTCAGCGCGGGTGAGCGCTCGACAGCGCTCAGTGCGCCGGGCCGTCGCTGTTCCTTGCACCCATACATGTCGGCGTCGGCTCGGGCGATCAGCATCTCCAATGTGTCTCTTTCGCCGAGCACGGCTATGCCGACGCTGATCGAGGCCGCGCTCGGCCCGGGCGCGATGACCGCGCGGATCTGCTCCACCCGCCGCCGGGTCGTCTCGAGGTCCGTGTTCGTGAACCCGCACAGGAACTCGTCTCCGCCGACGCGCACGATCGGGTCGTAGGAGCGCATCTGCGATCTGAGGGCGACGACAACCGTCTGCAGCAGCGCGTCCCCGGCGGCGTGGCCCTCGCGGTCGTTGAGCTCCTTGAGCCCGTCGACATCGACGAAGGCGAGCGCGAATGGCTGACCCGAGCGGCGAGAGCGCTCGATCTCGTGCTGAAGGGCCGTACGCCCTAGCTCGCGCCTCTGAGCCCCCGTTAGACCGTCGAGCTGTGCCTGTGCGAGCTCGATCTGAGCCTGACCGCTGTCCTCGAGCGCGGACGCTCGGTCCTGTGCCGCCAGGTGACGATCGCTGGCTGCGCTCGCTCGGTCGGCGGCGGCTTCGCCTCGGGATACGGCGCGCGCCGACACGAGCGCCCGAAACGCAGCATCGAGTCCATCGTCGCCGGCCAGGAGGGCTGCCTCCTCACCCTCGGCGGCGCGGTCGCGCCGCGTCGCGGCAGCGTCTCTCAGGTCGGCGCTCAGGTCCCGCAGTCTGGCCGTCTCACCGTCGCGGATCTCCCCTCGATTCCGAGACCGCGCGGACTGCGCCGGATCACCGCCAGTCTCGGGCTCGGCGACATGGTGGCCCGCGCCGGGCATCAGCGGCTGATTTCCGCTGCCGCTCCGAATGGCGACTCGGTCAGCCATGCCGTGAGTTCCTCGGCGGGACATGGGCGGCTGAAGTAGTAGCCCTGGGCGCTGTCGCACCCGTCCTCGATCAGCATGGCGAGTGCCGCCTCGTTTTCGACTCCCTCGGCGACTACGGTCAGACCGAGGTTGTGGGCAAGCTCGATCGTCGACCGCACGATCACCGCGTCGCTCGCGACGGTGGGTAGGTGCACGACGAAGGACCGGTCGACCTTGATCTCGTCGATCGTGAGCTGTTGCAGGTAGGCGAGCGACGAGTGGCCGGTGCCGAAGTCGTCGATCGACAGACGCTCCCCCATGGCATGCAGCAGGTCCAGGACCTCCGCCACGTCGGCGTCGATGATCGCGTTCTCGGTGAGCTCGAGAATGAGCCTGGTGGGGTCGACGTTCCACAACTCGGTCAGCTTCGCGACGGTATCGGGGAGGTCGCTGTGCCGCGTGAGACTCCGGGCCGACACGTTCACGGCCATGGTCAGATCGAGCCCGTCGTCGAGCCACTTCCGCTGCTGACGGAGAGCCTCGTTGAGAACCCATCCAGTCAACGGCTCGATCAGCTCGCTGCGCTCGGCCTCGGGCATGAACTGCGCGGGCATCAACAGCCCCTCGGTCGGGTGCTGCCAGCGGACGAGCGCCTCTACGCCGGTCGTTCGCCGACCCGCCTTGAGGTCGACCTTCGGCTGGTAGTGCAGGACGAGCTCGCCGCGCGGGATGCCGACGCGCAGTTCGTTCAGAAGCGTGAGCCGGCGCGCTGTCTGATCCTCCTGATCTGCCACGAACACGGCGAGACCCTCGCCGGAGGACTTTGCCTGCGACACGGCCAGGTCGGCTCTGCGCAGCAGCTCCGCGGTGGAGCGGCCGTGCTCCGGGAACAGGGCGATGCCGATGCTCGCTCCCACCTCGACGGAATCGCCGCTGATCAGGAATGGGTGATCGAAGACCTCGCGGACCTTCCAAGCGATCGCGGCCGCGGCCTCCACGGTTGTCTCCCCGGCCGGCAGGATTGCGAACGAGTCGCCTCCCAGATGGCCCACGGTGTCCGGGTCGCGCATCGCGCCGCGCAGCCGGCCGGCGACCGCCTGAAGGACAGCGTCGCCCTTCTCGCGCCCGAGCGTCTCGTTGATATCGGAGAACCTGTCAAGGTCGACCAGGAGCACTGCGCACTGCTCGTCGGCCCGGTCGGCGAACGTGATCGCGCGATCCATGCGGTCGCCGAACAGGGTGCGGTTCGGCAGGCCGGTGAGATCGTCGTGGACAGCCCGATGCTCGAGCGCCTCGGTGTAGGCCTTGCGACCCGAGACGTCGCGAATGCAGGCGACGGTGAACGTTCGCTGGCCGATCTGCATCTGGCTGATGTCCATCTCCATCGGGAAGCACGAGCCGTCCTTGCGGCAGCCCACGGTCTCGGTGGACTCCGCTGGAATCTCCTTCGCGTTGAGCAGGTTCCATCTGGCGCGCGCGGACTCGGTGAACTCGTCGTGATGGCTGGGCGCCACGATCAGCTGAAGCGGCTGCCCGATCACCTCTTCCTCGCGGTAGCCGAAGAGCCCCCGCGCCGAGCGGTTGAATGAATCGATCAGTCCACCTTCGCCGGCCGTCACGATCCCGTCGGCGACGTTCTGGAGCACCGCCCGCGCCCGCACCTCGCTGGCTCGCAGCGCCGCGTTGAGCGTCGTGATCGACGCGAGCGAACGCTGTAACTCCTCGGACTGCACGAACAGGACGACAAAGGCGGACACCTTCGCGCGCAGCACGTCGGGCACGATCGGAGTGAAGATGAAGTCGACCGCGCCGCTGGCGTATGCCGTGGCCGTCTCGGCCTCGTCACACCCGAACGCGGTGACGAAGATGATCGGCGTGAGCTCTGACTGGGGTCGCTGCCGGATCAGCTTCGCCGTCTCGTAGCCGTCCAGCGTCGGCATCCGCACGTCCATCAGGATCATCGCGAAGTTCCGGCGCATGACCGCGCGCAACGCCTGGCGCCCGGAGTCGACCTCGACCACGTCGTAGCCCAGCGGCGCGAGCATCGCCCGAACGGCCATGCGCTTGGCAGCGTTGTCATCGACGACCAGGATCGCCGGGGGTGCCGGGGCGTCGCCGGTTTCGTTGTGAGCGGCGACCGGGGCCATCATCCACCTGCCCCGGTCGGCTCTTCGGCGGACGCGGACGGGAGCCATTCGCCGAGGACGACCAGGAGGTCGGCGGCGTCGACCGGCTTGGGGATGTACGCAGAAGCTCCGGCGTCGATGCAGCGCTCTCGCTCCCCGGCCGTCACGCTCGCTGTGATCGCCAGAATCGGGAGATCCGCGCAGTGCGGCAGCTTGCGTATAGCTCGGATCGTCTCGTAGCCGCTCATGACCGGCATCATGATGTCGGTCATCACCAGGCTGATATCGGGCGTTTGCTGAAGGGCCGCGATCGCCTCCTGACCGCTCTCGGCCGAGATCACGTCGAGGTGCCCGCGCTCCAGCAGCACCGTCAGCGCGAAGATGTTTCGGAAGTCGTCGTCCACCACCAGCACCTTCAGTGCGGCTTGTCCCTCGGGCACGGAGAAGTCGGGCAGTGGCTCCTGCGAGCGCACCGGAGCTTCTGCGGTGTCGGGCGGCTCGGCTTCGGTGTTCCGCGCCGGCGTGATGATGCCGGCCACGTCGCCGTCGTGGGTCGCGGGGAGATACACCGTGAACGTGCTGCCTTCGCCGAGCGTGCTGCTCACGGACATCTCGCCCCCGAGCAGGTGCACGAGCTCTCGGCTGATCGACAGACCCAGCCCCGTGCCGCCGTACTGACGACCGGTCGTTCCGTCGGCCTGGACGAAGGCTTCGAAGATGCGGTCCGTGGCGTCCGGCGCGATTCCGATACCGGTGTCGGTGATGCTGAAGGCAATCACGGCCGGCGCGCTGCCGAGCGCCTGGCTCTCGTGACTCCAGCCGGTGCGCGGCTCACTCACACGTACGGTGACCTCACCCCGGTCGCTGAACTTGAAGGCGTTGGCGAGGAGGTTCTTCAGCACCTGGCGCAGGCGTCCGGCATCGGTGACGATCGTCGGTCGCGTGCCGGAATCCAGCTCCATCGAGAAGGACATGCCCTTCTGCTCCGCAACGGGGCGGAACTCGCGCTCGAGCACTTCCTGAAGGTCCGCCAGCGCCAGCTCGCCGACCTCGAGCGTGACGGTGCCCGATTCGACCTTGGCCAGATCGAGGACATCGTTGAGCAGCTTCAGCAGGTCGGTGCCCGAGGACTCGATGATGGTGGCGTATTCCACCTGAGCATCGGTCAGGTTCCGGTCTGGATTGACCCTCAGCTCACCCGCGAGGATCAGCAGGCTGTTGAGCGGCGTGCGCAGCTCGTGCGACATGTTCGAGAAGAACTCGGACTTGAAGGCCGACGACACCGCCAACTGCTCGGCCTTCTCCTCGACCAGCTGCTTGGCGCGCTCGACCTCCTGGTTCTTGGCTTCCACCTCGATGTTCTGCTCGGCCAGGCGGCTGGCCTGCCTGGCCAGATCCTCGTTGGAGCTGCGCAGATCCTCCTGGCGCGACTGCAGCTCCTGCGCCTGGGACTGCGACTGCTTGAGCAGGTTCTCGGTGAGGGTGTTCGCCTCGATCGTGTTGAGCACCAGACCGATGCTCTCGGTGAGCTGATCCAGGAATGCCTGGTGGGTGGGACTGAAGCGGCTGAAGGAGGCCAGCTCGACGACGGCTCGGACCGAGCCCTCGAACAGGATCGGCAGCACGATGATGTTCAGCGGGGAGGCGTCCCCGAGGCCGGAGTTGATCCTCACGTAGTCGCTGGGCACGTCGGTCAGCAGGATGCGCTCCTTCTCCTGAGCACACTGGCCGACGAGCCCCTCGCCGAGGCGGAACTGGGTCGCGAGGTGCTTGCGCTCCTTATAGCCATAGCCGGCCCGGTAGCGGAGCAGGGGCTCGCCACCATCCTCGGGCGTGACGAGCGTGTAGAAGACGCCATGCTGCGCCGAGATCAGCGGCGCCAACTCCGACAGGATCATGCTCGAGACGGTGTCCAGGTCTCGCTGGCCCTGCAGCATCCGGGTGAAGCGCTCGAGGTTGGTCTTCAGCCAGTCCTGCTCGGTGTTCTGACGCGTGGTCTCGCGCAGGTTGCGGATCATCTCGTTGAGCTTGTCCTTCAGCACGGCGACCTCGCCGCTCGCCTCCACGCCAACCTGTCGCGTCAGGTCACCCTCGGTCACCGCAGTCGCCACGTCGGCGATCGCCCGGACCTGGTTGGTCAGATTTGCGGCGAGCTGGTTGACGTTGTCGGTGAGGTCCTTCCACACGCCCGCGACTTCCGCCGACTGGGCCTGGCCGCCGAGCTTGCCCTCGACACCGACCTCGCGGGCCACGCGGGTCACCTCGGACGCGAACCCGTTGAGCTGATCGACCATCGCGTTGACGGTGTTCTTGAGCTCCAGGAACTCGCCCTTGACGTCGGCGGTGATCTTCTTGCTCAGGTCGCCGTTGGCGACCGCGGTGGTCACCTCGGCGATGTTGCGGACCTGCCCGGTGAGGTTGCCGGCCATCAGGTTGACGTTGTCGGTCAGGTCCTTCCAGACACCGCCGACCTCGATCGTGACGGCCGCCGCCTGACCGAGCTTGCCCTCGGTGCCGACCTCGCGGGCCACGCGGGTGACCTCCGAGACGAACCGGTTGAGCTGATCCACCATCGCGTTGATCGTGTTCTTGAGCTCGAGCATCTCGCCATGAACGTCGGCGGTGATCTTCTTGCTCAGATCGCCATCGGCGACGGCGCCGATCACGCGCTGCATCTCGCTGGTGGGTCGCACCAGATTCTCGATCAGGCTGTTGACCGACTCGACGCTCTCGAACCAGGCCTGACCCGATCCGTGCAGGGCCAGGCGTTGCGACAGCTGGCCCTCCTTGCCGACGACACGGCTGACCCTGGCCAGCTCGACTCCCAGCGTCTCGTTGGCGGCGATGACATCGTTGAGACGATCCGCGATCTTGCCCGGCACGCCCGTCCAGCCGAGCGGCATGCGAACGCTGAAGTCGCCGCTCTTGACGTCCGACAGGATGCTGAGCAGCACGGCCTCGTCCAGGCCGGCCCCGTAATCGCCGTTTGAATCACCGTTGACGGCAGCGTGCGTCGTCGGTCGCTCGGTGCTGGTGGCCACGGTGCTCCCTCTGCTTTGCGCAGCATCGACGGGAGCGCCGGTCCAAGGGACGCGCGGGTCAACTCTGCTGTTTGGTGGCAATTCGTCCAGTTGGACGTCAATGCCCTGCCGTGCTGCGCATGAACGACCGATGACAGTGGGTCGGGCTGCGTGCTGTGCGGCCGTTCGGACACATCGACGCAAACGCCCCGCGACTTGAGCGGCTTTGCGGTTGACTCCCAGGACGAGCGCCCGGCTTCCGTTCAGCGTGCCGCTGCGCCGTCGTCAGCACCCGGTCATGGCCTGTTTACATGCGCCTGGCGTGCCGCGGCAAGGGCCCGCGGGTGGGGCATTTATGTCTCACGTCGGCGGCGCCGCCGTTCCACGCGCATGCTGCGCCAGCCAAGCGCTGTGCAGCAGCGAGATCGAGCCGTACAGCGGGCTGGGCGTGTTCCATACCTGGCGGAGCGGGTCGGGGTCGACCCGTCCGGTGTCGATGCCCGTCCCGTCCCACTTCTCGGCGAACGCTCGCGCCTCGGTGCGCCAGATCGCGGGGCCGAACTCGGCCTTGGAGCGACGGCTGAGCACGGTCTCGGGCAGGATCGAGCCGAACACGGCGCGCATGACGGCGTTGCGGTCCCCGAACCCGGCGGGGCCGCCGGCGCAGGCGAGCGCCGATATGAACCGGTGGTCGAGGATCGGGTTGGCGATCGTGACCTGTCGGGGGGCGGCCAGCGCCTGGTAGCTGTGCGTCGCGAAGTGCACCCAGCGTGCGCGGCGCTGGAGCGCCAGCCGGCCCGGCCAGCGGCGTGGCTCGGCGGCCGCGTCGCGACGCAGCCGCTCATTCAGCTCGGTCTGCGCGGCCGGGCGCAGCCACGGCGTCGCGCCCGCAAGCACCAGCTGGGGCATCAAAAGCCTGCGGGCCGCGGGCGGCGCGAGGGCGAGCGCGACCCGCGCGGCGTCGCGCGGGACGGGTCGCACGCGACGGTGCAGGACACGCCTGGGCACGGTGCCAGCGCCAGGCCCCGAAGATCCCGTCCCCGTCGATGCCCGTCATCAGGGTGCCGCTGTGCGCGCGCTCGAGCATCGGCACCAAGAAATACGAGTTCGGTGGCCACATCAGGCCGTGCGCGAGCAGCGCGCTACGGGCAATCTGACCGAGCAGGTCAAGCTCCTCGGCGATCTCGATCACCTCCCAGCGGGTCAGCCCCAGGCGATCCACCACCGACTGCTGCCAGCTGTCCTCCTCGGTGGACGGAGCGTCGGTGAACCGCTGCGTGATCGGGATCGGATCCGGCAGACCATGCCGGCGAGCCGCCACCACGGTGGCCGCGAGCACCGCCGACGAGTCACGGCCGCCGGAGAACGCGACATAGGTCGGACCGCGCGCCAGGATCTCCGCGGCCACGTCGATCAGCGCCTCCAGCGGCTCGCGGTCAGTCGGGGTGATCGCGAACCTGCTCGTCGCCTCGGTCCCGATCGGGAACCCCGCAGCCGCCTCCAGCGGTTCCAGCGTCAGTGCTCGCGTGGGCATCGGCGAGACGCGCTGCCCCCGGTCTGGCTCGCCGCTCATCACTGCCCAACATCATGCACGACGCCCCGGTATCCAGATGACCGGCGCCGGCCAGGCCGAGAAGCCAGCCGTCAAGAATGCCGGAGGAGGGACTCGAACCCCCGACACGCGGATTATGATTCCGCTGCTCTAACCGACTGAGCTACTCCGGCGAGGAAGGGGCAGTTTACCCGTGACAACGCTGCTCGCCGTGCCCAACGTATCCGAGGGCCGGGACGCCGCGGTGCTCGATCAGATCGGCCGGGCGTTCGATGGGCGGCTGCTGAACGTGCACGCCGATCCCGACCACCATCGCAGCGTGTTCACGCTCGCGGGCGCTCCCGGTGAGCTGGCGCAAACGGTCACGCGGGGGGTGGCGAAAGCGATCGAGCTGGTGTCGATCGACGGGCACGACGGCATCCATCCGCGCGTCGGCGCCGTCGACGTGGCGCCGATCGTGTACCGCTGCGAGGAGGACCGCGGCGCCGCCTGTGCTGAAGCGCTGGTGCTGGCCGACCTGCTCGGTGAGCGGCTCGAGCTGCCGGTGTTCCTGTACGGGGTCCTGGCCGGGGGCCGCACCCGGGCGGCGCTGCGGCGAGGCGGGCCCGCGGAGCTGGCACGGCGGATCGAGAGTGCAGAGCTCGCCCCGGACTTCGGCCCGCCCCGGCTTCACCCCAGCGCCGGCGCGGTACTGGTGGCGGCGCGCCCGCCGCTGGTGGCGTTCAACGTCGAACTGAAGTCACCCGCCACGCTCGCGCATGCGAGACAGATAGCCGCCGCGATCCGCGAGGGCGGCGGCGAGGGGCTTGCAGGCGTGAGGGCGATCGGCCTGTGGCTCGATCAGACCGGCGTCGCGCAGGTGTCCACCAACGTCGAGGACCACCGCGCCACTTCACTGGCCGAGGTCGTCGCCGCCGTGGCGCGCCATGCCGAGCCGGCCGCCGCCGAGCTCGTCGGACTGGCTCCACGCGAGGCGTTCGACGGGTTCCCGGCGCAGCTTCCGGTGCGAAACCGCGCGACGATCGAGGACACGCTCGCCTCCACGGCGTAAGCTCCGTATTCAGATGGCTCAGACCAAACGCAAGCGCCGCACCAAGCACCGCGGGACGGCCGCCGGCACCGTCACGCAACGCGGGCGGACAGGCCGGCCGCCGACCGCCGACGAACGCAAGAAGCAGACCCGCGAGCAGGCTCGTCAGACCCGGTTGAACACGCCGCCGACGTGGGCCAGCTCAGCCAAGCGCGCCGCGCTGGCGACCGGCTTCATGTTCATCCTGCTGCTGGTCCTGACGCTCAACTCCAAGAACGGCAACGTGTTCGGCGCCGTCGTGTTCGCCGCGCTGGCGTTCGCCCTCTACGTCCCGGGCGGCTATTACCTGGAGAGCTACCTGTACCGGCGCCGCCAGCAGAAGAAGGGGGTCTGACCGTCGATGCTGGACGTGCGCATGTTCACGGTCGGGCCGGTGCAGGAGAACACCTACATCGTGCGGGCCAGGGATTCCGACCGGGCGGTGATCGTCGATCCCGGCGACGAGGCCGAGCGCATTCTCGGCGCGCTCGAGGCGCTGCAGATCGAGACCGTCGAGGCGATCCTCCTCACGCACACCCACTTTGACCATGTCGGTGCCGTGACGCCCGTGGCGCGCGCCACCGGCGCTCCCGTCTACTGCCCCGAGCTCGAGACCCAGGTGCTGGCCAACATCATGGACTACGTGCCCTGGCCCGGGTTCGGGCCGTTCGAGAGCTACGAGGCCGACCACACCGTCCGCGGTGGCGAGACGCTCGAGCTGGCCGGGCTGACCTTCGCGGTCGACTTCGTCCCCGGCCACAGCCCCGGGCACGTCAGCTACGCCGCGAGCGAGCACGGAGCCCTGTTCTCCGGCGACGTGCTGTTCCAGGGCTCGGTCGGCCGCGTCGACCTTCCGGGCGGTGACTGGCCGACGCTGCTGGCCTCGATCGAATCGCTGCTGTCCGCGTATCCCGACGAGACCACGGTCTACCCCGGTCACATGGGCCTGACCACGCTGGGCGCGGAGCGAGAGACGAATCCGTTCCTGCGCGAGCTCGCGCAGCAGTCCTGATCAAGGGCTCCTCACGATGAGCTCGTTCCAGGCCCCCCGCGGCACGTTCGACGTGCTTCCCGCCGATGCGGCGCGCCGCGCCGTGCTCGAGTCCCACGCGCACCGGATCCTCGGGGCCGCCGGCTACCGGCGGATCGAGACCCCTGCGTTCGAAGCCACCGAGCTGTTCTCCCGCGGGGTCGGCGAGGCCACCGACATCGTCCAGAAGGAGATGTACACGTTCGACGACGGCGGCGGCCGTTCGCTCACCCTGCGCCCCGAGGGGACGGCGCCCGTATGCCGCGCCTATCTCGAGCACGGGATGCACAAGCTCCCGCAGCCGGTGAAGCTCTGGTACCTGTCGAGCTTCTTCCGCGCCGAGGCGCCGCAGCGCGGACGCTACCGCCAGTTCTGGCAGGTCGGCGCCGAGGCGATCGGATCCGAGTCCCCCGAGACCGACGCCGAGCTGATCCTGCTGCTCTCCGAGCTGCTGCAGGCGCTCGGCGTGCGCGAGACCCGGCTGCGGCTGTCGAGCCTCGGCACCCCGGCCACGCGGGCCGAGTACCGCGAGGAGCTGGCCGCCTTCCTGCACGCCCGCGAGGACCGGCTCTCACCCGAGGTGGTGGCGCGCATCGACCTGAACCCGATGCGCGCGTTCGACGCCAGTGATCCGGCCACGCAGGAGACGATGCGTGACGCGCCGACGCTGCTCGACCGCCTGGCGCCCGCCGACGCCGAGCACTTCGCCCAGGTCCGCCGGATGCTCGACGACGCCGAGCTGAAGTACGAGCTCGACCCCACCCTGGTGCGCGGCCTGGACTACTACGCGCGAACGGTGTTCGAGTTCACCTCCGACGCGCTCGGCTCGCAGTCGGGGGTGGGTGGGGGCGGACGCTACGACGGACTGATCGAGCAGCTCGGCGGCCGGCCCACACCGGCGTCCGGATGGGCGGCCGGAGTGGAGCGGATGCTGATGTCGGCCGGAGAGCTGCCGGTGCCCGCCGAGCTCGTGGACCTGTTCGTCGCCCGCGCCGTGCCCGGCGCCGGACCCGCGGCGCTGGCCCTTTCGCTGGAGGCGCGGCGGGCCGGTCTCAGCGCGCAGCTCGAGCTGGGCTCGCGCTCGCTCAAGGGCCAGCTCAAGCACGCCGACCGGATCGACGCGCGTTACGTTGCCATCATCGGTGATGAGATGACGATCAGCCTGAAGAACATGGAGAGCGGCGAGCAGGCCGAGCTCGAGCCGGCCGCGGTGATCCCGACGATCCTGCGCGGGAGCCGGCTCGGATGAGGCATCCGCTCCGCGCCAACGCCTACCGCGACAGCTGGGCCGGACAGCTCGACGTCAGGCGTGCCGGAAGCCAGGCGCGGGTCGCGGGCTGGGTGCACCGCCGCCGCGACCACGGCGGTCTGATCTTCATCGACCTGCGGGAGCGCTCGGGGATCGTGCAGCTGGTTCTCAACCCCGAGACCGCTCCCGCCGCACACCGTGCCGGTCATGGCCTGCGCGCCGAGGACGTGATCACCGCGGCTGGGATGGTCGCCCAGCGGGCTCCCGAGAACGTCAACGCGAACCTGGCCACGGGGGAGATCGAGGTCGTCGTGAACGACCTCGAGGTTCTGGCCGACGCCGAGACGCCGCCGTTCCCGGTTGATGACGACGGCCCCGTCGATGAGAACCTGCGCCTGCGCCACCGGTCGCTCGATCTGCGCCGCGCTCCCCTCCAGCAGGCGATCGCCATTCGCCACCGAGCCACGGCGACCATGCGCCGGGTCCTCGATGAGCGGGATTTCCTCGAGATCGAGACCCCGTTTCTCACCCGCTCGACCCCGGAGGGCGCCCGCGACTTCCTCGTCCCGGCCCGGAGTCGCCCCGGCTCGTTCTACGCGCTGCCGCAATCCCCGCAGCTGTTCAAGCAGCTGCTGATGATCGGGGGGTTCGAGCGCTATTTCCAGATCGTCCGCTGTTTTCGCGACGAGGACTCCCGAGCTGACCGGATGACGGAGTTCACCCAGCTCGACATCGAGATGGCCTTCGTGGATGAGGAGGATGTGTTCACCACCTCGGAGGCGGTGATGAGCGAGGTCTTCGAGCGTGCCGGCTTCGAGCTCCCGGCGCCGCCGTGGCCGCGGATGACCCACGCCGAGGCGATGCGCCGGTTCGGCTCAGACAAGCCCGACAGGCGCTTCGGGCTCGAGCTCCAGGATCTCGGCGATGCCCTCGGCGCCACGGAGTTCAAGGTGTTCGCCGGCGCGCTGCGCAGCGGCGGGGTCGTGCGCGGGATCAATGCCGGCCGGCGCGAACTGGCGCGTTCAGACCTCGACGCTCTCACCGACCTGGCCAAGCAGCATGGGGCCAAGGGCCTGGTGTGGGCGTTCGTGCAGGACCCCCAGAGCGACTCCGCCTGGCGCTCACCGGTAGCGAAGTTCCTGTCGGAGAGCGAGATCGCCGCCATCAACGCGCGGCTGGAGGCGGAGCCCGGCGACGTGGTGCTGATCGTCGCCGACGCCGCCGGCACCGCCGGCCGGGCACTCGGAGCGCTCCGTCTCGAGCTCGCCCGTCGCTTCGATCTGATCCCCGCCGACAGCCATGCGATCACCTGGGTGGTCCGCTTCCCGATGTTCGTGTGGCGGCCCGAGGAGGGGCGCTGGGACGCCGAGCACCACCCGTTCACGGCGCCCGCGACCGCAGCCGGCGACCCCGCGACCCTGGCCGACATGGACGATCCCGGCCGGCTGCTCTCGCGCTCCTACGATCTGGCGCTCGATGGCCACGAGATCGGCGGCGGCTCGATCCGTATCCATCGCGACGATGTCCAGCAGCGCGTATTCGACCTGATCGGGATCGGCCCCGACGAAGCCCAGGCGCGGTTCGGCTTCCTACTCGACGCGCTGCGCTACGGTGCGCCCCCGCACGGTGGCATTGCCTTCGGGCTGGACCGGATCGCCGCGCTGCTGGCCGGGCGCGACAACATCCGTGAGACGATCGCGTTCCCCAAGGCAACGAGCGGCGGCGATCCGCTGACCGGGGCGCCGGCTCCGGTCGAGGCGGTCCAGCTGCGCGAGCTCGGGCTGCGGCTGAGCTGAGCGCGATGGACGCGCTCGCCTTCGAGCACCATCTGACCTCCCCCCAGGGCGAGAGGGTCGTGCCACCCGGTGCGTTCACCGTCACCGCTCAGGGCGGATCATGCTGTGACGAGGTCACGTTCTCGATCGTGGTCGATGGCGATCGCGTCACCGCCGCCGGCTTCGAGGCTCGCGGCTGCGGCGCCGCCACGGCCGCGGGCAGCGCTGCGGTCACGCTGGTGCGCGGGGCCGGCGTGCTCGCTGCCGCCCGGATCGGACCGGGCGCGATCGCTGCGGAGCTCGGAGGGCTCAGCCTGGCGAAGCTCCACGCCGCCGAGCTGGCGGCCGATGCGCTGGCCCGCTCCCTCGGCGCAGCTGTCCGGGCGCAGGCGGCGCTGAGCTCGCCGCCGGGCGGTGGACGAACGCTGGTCGCGATGAGCGGCGGTGTCGACAGCGCCGTCGCCGCGCACCTGTGCGCCGCCGAAGGCGAGACCGCCGCGGTCACGCTGGAGCTGTGGGCCGACCCCGAGAACGACGGCGAACGCAGCTGCTGCTCGGCCTCCGCGGTGGCCCAGGCCCGCTCGCTGGCCCACGCCATGGGCCTGGCGCACTTCACGATCGACCTGCGCACCGAGTTTCGCGCCGGGGTGGTGGAGCCGTTCATCGCGGGCTACGCCGGCGGCGAGACCCCGAACCCGTGCGTCGGGTGCAACGGCCACGTCCGCCTCGACGCGATGCTGGAGCTCGCGGATCGTCTCGGCTGCGCGCGGCTGGCCACGGGTCACTACGCGCGGACCGCCGAGTCCGGGCACGCCAACGGCCCGCTGCTACGTGCCGCCGCCGATCCGGCCAAGGACCAGACCTACATGCTGGCGGCTCTGGCGCCCGCGTCGCTGGCTCGGATGCGCTTCCCCCTCGGCGACCTGCGCAAGCCGGAGGTCCGCTCGCTGGCCGCCGCCGCCGGCCTGCCCGTCGCGGGCAAGGCAGACTCCCAGGATCTCTGTTTCCTGGCCGGCACCGACCGGGCGCGGTTTTTGGCCCGTCACGGCGGCGTGGGCGATCGGCCGGGGCCGATCGTCGACGTTGACGGGACCGTGCTCGGCCGCCATGACGGCCAGCACCTGTTCACCGTCGGGCAGCGCCGGGGCCTCGGCGTGCATCACGGTCAGCCGCTGTTCGTGCTCGACAAGGATGCGGGCAGTGGCCGGGTGACGGTCGGGCCCCGCGGCGCGCTGGCCACAGACCGGGTGGCGGTGCGCGCCGCCGAGCTGCGTCGCGACGGCGCACGCGTGGACCGCGTCAAGCTTCGGTACCGCTCCCGTCCGCTGGCCGCCCGGGTGCTGGGCAATCCGTCTCCGGGGCGCCACCGCAGCCTGGCGGTGGAGCTAGAGGAATCGGTCGAGGGCGCCGCCCCGGGACAGCTCGCCTGCCTGATGGACGGCGACCTGGTCGTGGGATGGGGCACGATCACGCGGGCCCTGGCCCGAGACCCCAGCTAGGGGCGGAGGCGTTGAAGATCACGCCGGGATTGGACCGGTGTCGGGCCTACACTGCACCCGATGACCTCCGACGAGATCCGACGCACCTTTCTCGAGTTCTTCGAGGCCCGGGGCCATCTGCGCCTGCCCTCTGCTTCGCTGGTGCCGGTTGAGCTCGATCCGTCGGCGCTGTTCACCGTGGCGGGGATGCATCCCCTCAAGCCCTACTTCCAGGGAGTCGAGCGCCCGCCTCGCCCGCGCGTGACGACCTGTCAGAAGACCTTCCGCACTCCGGACATCGAGATCATCGGGACGACCGCTCGGCACCTGACCTTCTTCGAGATGCTCGGCAACTTTTCGTTCGGCGACTATTTCAAGCGCGAGGCGGCGCAGTTCGCGTGGGAGCTCTCACGCGACGGCTTCGGCTTCCCGGCGGATGACATCTGGATCACGGTGTTCGCGGGTGACGACGAGCTCGGCCTCGGACCCGACCAGGAGGCGATCGACGCCTGGCTGGAGATCGGCGTGCCCCGTGAGCGCATCGTCGAATGCCCGCGCGAGGAGAACTTCTGGCAGGCCGGCCCGACCGGGCCGTGCGGGCCGTGCTCGGAGCTCTACCTCGATCGCGGGATCGAGCACGGGGAGGCCGACGATCTTCCCGGTGGCGAGAACGAGCGCTTCATGGAGTACTGGAACCTCGTGTTCATGGAGCTCGATCAGAATCCGGTGGGGGTGCTGACGCCGCTGCCGGCCAAGAACATCGACACCGGCATGGGCCTCAACCGCATGGCCTGCATCCTGCAGGACAAGGCGACGGTGTTCGAGACCGACCAGTTCGCGCCGCTGATCGAGCTGGGTGAGGAGCTCTCAGGGTGCCGTTACGGTGCGGCGTTCCCCGTCGACAGGGCGCTGCGCGTGCTCGCCGACCACAGCCGGGCCATGACCTTCCTGATCGCCGACGGTGTCGTTCCCTCCAACGAGGAGCGGGGCTACGTTCTGCGGCGGATCATGCGCCGTGCGATCCAGCGCGGCCGCGGCCTGGGCCTGCAACCCGGCTACCTGCACCGCTACGCCGAGCGTGTTACCGAGCTGATGGGGTCCGAGTACCCCGAGCTGCACGAGCAGCGCGACCTGGTGCGGCGCTGGCTGACGGCCGAGGAGGAGAGCTTCGGACGCACGCTGGAGCAGGGCCTGGCGCGCCTCGACGAGCTGATCGCACGCGCGCGCGACGCCGGCGCCGAGGGGATCTCGGGTGCCGACGCGTTCCAGCTGCACGACACGTTCGGGTTCCCGATCGACCTCACGCTGGAGATCGTCGCCGAGCACGGGCTGGGGGTCGACGAGGCGGGGTTCGAGTCGCTGATGGAGGATCAGCGCACGCGGGCGCGCGCCGGGTCCAGTCGCAGCCGCATCGATCCGGGCCTGCGCGACCGAGCCCTCGCGCTGGCCGGGGGCTCGGGTTTCGAGACCGAGTTCGTCGGCTATGAGACCACCGATGCCGAGACCACGATCGGCGCAGCGGTGGGTGGCGACGGCCGCGTGCTGGTCAAGCTGGTCGAGTCGCCGTTCTATGCCACCGGCGGCGGCCAGGTGGCCGACTCTGGCGTGATCGAGTGCGCCGGCGGTCACTGCCGCGCGCGCGTGGAGGATGTCATCCGCCTCGGTGCCGACCAGGTGCTGGAGCTGGTCGCCGAGCACGGCACATTTGAGCCGGGCGAGCGTGTGGTCGCGCACGTCGACCGCGCCGCGCGCCACGCCACCGAGTCCAACCACACGGCCACGCACCTGCTGCACGCCGCGCTCCGGGGGCGGCTGGGCTCGCACGTGCATCAGGCCGGCTCGTACGTCGGCCCGGACAAGCTACGTTTCGACTTCACCCATGCAACCTCCCTGAGCGCGCAGGAGCTACGCCAGGTCGAGGATGACGTCAACCGCTGGATTCTCGAGAACCACCCGGTGCACGCGCTCACGACGACGCTCGAGGAGGCCAAGCGTCAGGGGGCAATGGCCCTGTTCAACGAGAAGTACGGCGATGTCGTGCGCATGGTGGAGGTCGGCGACGGCTCGTTCTCCCGTGAGCTGTGCGGTGGCACACATGTCCGGGCAACCGCGGAGATAGGGCTCTTCCGGGTGCTCTCGGAGACCTCGAGCGCGGCCAACGTACGGCGGATCGAGGCAATCACCGGACCCGAGGCGGTGGCTTTCATGCGGGCCCGGGATCGCGCGCTCGAGCAGGCTGGTGAGCGGCTGCGGGTCCCCCCGGGGCGGGTCCCGGAGTCCGTGGAGCAGCTGACCACGCGCGTCCGCGAACTGGAGCGGGCCGTCCGCCGCGGCCCGGCCGGCAATGGCGCACTCGACATCGATCAGCTCGCCGCCGGCGCCGTCGCCACGGCCGGCGCCAGCGTGCTCGTGGCGGCCGTGAAGGTGGCGGACGCCGACGCCCTGCTGCAGGTCGTCGACCGGCTCAAGGGCAGGCTCGGCGACGCCGCGATCGTGCTCGGGAGTGCCGGCGAGGATCGCGTCGATCTGGTGGCCAGCGTCGCGCCCTCACTCGTGCAGCGAGGCGTCCGGGCGGGTGAGATCGTCAAGGTGGCGGCCGAGCGGGTCGGCGGCGGCGGTGGCGGGCGCGACACGCTCGCCCGGGCCGGCGGCCGCGACCCGGAGCGGCTCCCGGAGGCGATCAGCGCGGCGCGCGAAGCAATCGAAGCGGCGCTCGCCGAGTAGGCGGATGCGGGTCCTCGCGCTCGACTACGGCAGCGCGCGATGCGGGTGCGCCGTCAGCGACCCCACGGGCGTGCTGGCCACCCCCTTGGAGCCGGTGCAGGCACCCGCTTCGAGGCGTGGCCTAGGTCGCCTGCGGGCACTGGTGGCCGAGTTCGAGGTCGGGACGGTCGTCGTCGGGCTACCGCTCTCGCTATCCGGCCGCGACAGCGCGCAGACGCGCGAGACGCGATCGTTCGCGGCTGCGCTCGGTCGTGCCCTGCCGGTTCCCGTGGAGCTCTACGACGAGCGCTTCACGACGCGCATGGCCGAGCGCTTCGGGGGCAGCGCCAGCGAGGACTCACGCGCTGCCGCGCACCTACTCGAGGGCTGGCTGGCACGCCGTCAGCGCGCCGGAGTGGCCGGTGGCTGACAATCGCGGTCGCAGCCCCGAGGAACGCGAGGCCGCGCGGCTCGAGCGCGAGCGCCGGCGCCTCGCGCGGAGCGGGCGGCCGGTTGCGCCGCCAAGCCCGGCGCCCCCGTCGCCCGGCTCGAGCACACCGAAGCCGGTTCCGCGGGCCCCGGAGCCGGCGATCTCGACTCCCGGTCTGAGCGGCGGTCCGGCCTCCGGGACCGCGCCGGCCGCTCCAGACCGGTCCGCCAGCGCTGCGGACCGGCCCGCCGCTACTCCGGACCGGTCCGCCGCCGCTCCGGACCGGTCCGCCGCAGCTCCGAACCGGCCTGCCGCCGCTTCGCCGCCGCTCCCGATCGCGCCGCTCGGCGATGGCAACCACGATGACGGCGGGGCGTTCGAAACGGACGAGCATGAGCTCGAGCTGCCGTCGGGAACCCGGCGCGTCAGCGCGCGCGAGAAGCCCACCGTGCGCCGGGCGCCGAAGTCCCGCGCGGCGCGCAAGCCGCGGCTCCCCGGTGAGGCCCGGCGACACTCGTGGCTCGGTCGGATCGCGTCTGTCGTGGCGCTGGCCCTGGCCGGCGGCGTGATCTGGTTCCTTGTTGAACTCTTCCAGCCGTTCGGAACCTCACCACACGGCAGCGTGACAGTGACGATCGCGCCGAAGTCGACCTCGAGCCAGATCGGCGACCTGCTCGTGCGAGACGGCGTGATCTCGTCGGCGTTCTTCTTCGAGGCCCGGGCCACCCTGGCCGGGGAGCGCAGCTCGATGCGTGCCGGCGTCTACCACCTGCAGCTGGGGATGAGCTACGGCGCCGTCCTGACCAAGCTGACCACGCCGCCCCCGAGGGCGCCGGTGACCGAGATCACGATCGCCGAGGGCCGTCGCCGCCAGCAGATCGACACGCTCCTGCGCCAGCAGCACGTCCGCGGGAGCTATCTCGCCGCGACCCGCTCGACGCGGCTGCTGAACCTGCGTGCCTATGGACTGCGTCACAAACCACGCTCGCTTGAGGGGTTCCTGTTCCCGGACACTTACCAGGTGATCAAGCCCGTGCGCATCCCAACGCTCGTCGCCGATCAGCTGCGCACGTTCAAGCAGCAGTTCGCGAAGGTGGCGCTCGGCTATCCACGCCGCAAGCACCTCACCCCCTACGACGTGTTGATCATCGCGTCGCTGATCGAGGCCGAGACCCCGACCGCGCACGATCGTCCACTCGTGGCCTCGGTGATCTACAACCGCCTGGCCGACGGGATGGAGCTGGGGCTGGACTCCACGACCCAGTACGCGACCGGCAACTTCACCCGCCCGCTGACCGTCTCGCAGCTGCACTCGGGCTCGCCCTACAACACCCGCACGCACGTCGGTCTGCCGCCGACGCCGATCGACAACCCCGGACTGGCCTCGATGCAGGCGGCGGCGCACCCGGCCCAGACCGGCTACCTGTTCTTCTTCGCCAAGCCGTGCGGCGGCGGCAGCGTGTTCGCCACGAATTACGCACAGTTCCTCGCGCTCAACCGGCGCTACTCCTCAAAGCATTGCTGAGCGCCGCCGGAGGGGCGCAGCGCGGTGCTTGCACAACTCGCCTGGGCGTGCTCGGGTGGCCGGTGGCCCACAGCCGCTCTCCCGCAATCCAGAACGCGGCCCTGGCCGCCGCCGGTCTGGGCGCCTGGCGTTATCAGCTGCTCCCGGTCGCGCCGCCGCTGCTGGAAGAGGTGATCGCCGCCCTGCCCGACGCCGGCTTCCGCGGGGTGAACGTCACGATCCCCCACAAGTCGGCGGCGCTCGCGCTGTCGACGGCCCCGACAGAGCGCGCGCGGGCGATCGGCGCCGCCAACACGCTGCGCTTCGAGCCTGACGGGGAGCTCCTGGCCGACAACACGGACGCACCGGCGTTGCAGGCGGCGCTGCCCTTCCCGATTGCCGGCCGCACGGCGCTCGTGCTCGGGGCCGGGGGTAGCGCGCGTGCCGCCGTGTGGGCGCTGTTGGACGCGGGCGCCGGCGAGGTTCGGATCTGGAACCGCACCGCGGAGCGCGCCCTGGGCCTGAGCCGGGAGCTCGGCGGCACACCGGACACGCTGGCCGCGCCGGCGGACGTGCTGATCAACTGCACCGCGGTCGGCCTCGACGGCAGCTCCTCGCTGGCCGGGCTGCCGCTGACCGAGGATGCCCTGGCCGGCTTCGGCTGCATAGTCGACCTGGTCTACGCCCCCGGAGGCACCGCGCTGGTTCGCGCCGCGCGGGCGCGTGGCGTGCCGGCGGTGGATGGGCTCGAGCTCCTGATCGGCCAGGGGGCGCTCTCGTTTGAGATCTTCACCGGCCGGGCCGCCTCGACGGCGGTGATGCGGGCGGCGGTCGGCCGGGAATAGGAGCGGGACTCCGCTCGGTAAGGTGAGACGCCGTGGCCACGCCAGACGACACTGATAGCGACTCGGGCACCGACACTCCGGGCGGCAGCTGCATGGCGTGCCGGGGGACCGGCCGGCTGATTTCCGGCCTGGGCGGGACCCCGCACGAGGTCACGTGCCCCTGGTGCCGCGGGACGGGTAACCGGATCCCCGGCATCAACGCCCAGGAGTCGCCGGCGGAGAGCTCGCCGTCCGCGGGCTCCGAGTAGCCGCGCGGCGGTTGTCCGCGCGCAAGCATCCGACGCTCCGACTCACGACACCAAACCGCCCATGTCACTGCACCTGACCACCGCCGGGGAGTCTCACGGCCCCGGGCTCACCTGCATCGTGCAGGGCATGCCGGCCGGGCTCGAGCTCGACCGCGACGCCATCAACCGCGATCTGGCTCGTCGCCAGCTGGGCCACGGGCGTGGCGGGCGGATGAAGATTGAGCGCGACAAGGCCGAGGTCACCGCCGGCGTGCGCCACGGCCGGACTCTGGGCGGACCGATCGCGCTACAGGTGATCAACCGCGACTACGCCAACTGGGAGGAGCGGATGAACCCGTGGCCGGTGGAGGGCGAGACGGCCGAGGTCCACCTCCCGCGCCCCGGCCACGCCGACCTGGTCGGCACCCAGAAGTACGGCCTGACCGACGTCCGCGACATCCTCGAGCGCGCCAGTGCCCGCGAGACGGCAGCCCGCGTGGCGGGTGGCGCGGTGGCGAAGGCGCTTCTGAGGGCCCTCGGAGTCGAGGTCTACTCGCACGTGATCCAGATCACCGGCGTCAGCGCGCCGCGCCGTGATGATCTCGGTCCGCAGGACTTCGTGGGCGTCGACGACTCGCCGGTCCGGTGTCTCGACGCCGAGGCCAGCCGGGCGATGGTGGCCGAGATCAACCGGCTGCGCAAGGCCAACGAGTCACTCGGCGGGGTGTTCGAGGTGCGGGCCTTCGGCGTGCATCCCGGCCTGGGCTCCCACGTCTCCTGGCAGGAGCGGCTCGACGGGATCCTCGGCCAGGCGATGCTCTCGATCCAGGCGGTCAAGGCCGTCTCGATCGGTGACGGACTCGAGGTCGCGGGGCTCCCGGGCAGCCTCGCCCACGACGAGATCTTCTACGACGAGCAGCGGGGCTTCTGGCGCGAGACCAACCGCGCCGGCGGGCTGGAGGGCGGCATGACCACGGGCGAGCCGTTGGTCGTGCGGGGGGCGATGAAACCGTTGCCGACGCTGACCAAGCCGCTGCGCTCGGTCGACATCGCGACGCACGAGCCGGCCGAGGCGCTGCGCGAGCGCACCGATTCCTGCACCGTGCCGGCCGCCGGCGTGGTGGGGGAGGCGATGGTCGCATTCGTGCTGGCCGACGCGTACCGGCGCAAGTTCGGCGGCGATCACATCGATGACGTCCGCGAGGCGGTGCACGCCTACGAGCGCCGGATCGGCTGGCCGCGGCCGTGAGCACTGCCCGCGCGTCCGGCGAGGACCCCCGCGGTGTGGCGATGATCGGCTTCATGGGTGCGGGCAAGTCCACCGCGGCCCGGGCCGCCGCGCAGGCCCTTGGCGGCGAGCCGGTCGACATCGACCACGAGGTCGAGCAGCGTCTCGGCAAGCCGATCGACCGGATCTTCGCCGAGGATGGCGAGGCAGCCTTCCGGGAGGCCGAGGAGAGGATCACCGTCGAGCTGCTGGACGCCGAGACGACCACTCCGCATGCTCGGGTCCTCGCACTCGGCGGTGGCGCGATCACCTCGGCCGGCGTGCGCGAGGCGCTGGCCGGTCACCTCGTGGTGTGGATCGACGTCGACCCGGAGACGGCGTGGGCGCGCTGTCACGGGACGGGCCGGCCGCTGGCCTGCGACCGCGACGCCTTCGAGCGCCTGTACCTCGCTCGCGAGCCGATCTATCGCTCGCTCGCCGACGCGGTCGTGCCCCACGGGTCCACGGCCGCCATCGCCCGTGTGCTCGAGGCCGCGCAGGGGATGCCCGCCGGCACGCAGCTGCTGTGGGGAGCGAGCACCTCAGGGTCCTACCCGGCGTATGTCGGGCCCGGGCTGCTGGATCCTGCTGGCTTCTGGCCGGCCCTGGTGAGCGGCCGGCGCTTCCTGGTCACCGACGGCACCGCCGGCCGGCTCTACGGCCATGCGCTGGAGCCGCTTGACGGCCGGGTGGCGATCATGCCCGGAGAGCAGTCCAAGACGATCGCCCACGCCGAGATCGTGTGGTCGGAGCTGGCCCGGTCGGGGATGACCCGCGCCGACGTCGTCGTCGCCCTGGGCGGGGGCGTGGTCGGAGACCTGGCGGGCTTCTGCGCCGCCACCTACCAGCGCGGAGTGCGCTACGTCCAGGTCCCCACGACACTCGTCGCGCAGGTCGACTCAGCCTACGGCGGCAAGACGGGGGTGGACCTCGAGGAGGGCAAGAACTACGTCGGCGCCTATCACCAGCCGCAGGCCGTGATCGCCGATACCGACACGCTGCGCAGCCTGCCGGCGGCCGAGGTCGCCGCCGGCTACGCCGAGATGGTCAAGACGGCGCTGATCGCCGGCGGGGAGCTGTGGGAGCAGGTTCGCGGCGGCGCGGATCCGACCACGCCCGAGGCGATCGCCGCCTGCGCTCAGACCAAGCTGCGGATCGTCTCCCGCGACGAGCGCGACGGCGGCGTGCGCCAGGTCCTCAACCTCGGCCACACCGTCGGTCACGCGATCGAGACCGTGACCGGTTACGCCACCTACCGCCACGGCGAGGCCGTGGGGCTCGGGCTGCTGGCGGCGCTGCGGCTGTCTGGCAACGATCAGCTGCGCGCCGAGGTCGCTGAGCTGTTGCGCGCCCGTGACCTTCCCACCCAGCTTCACGGAGTCGATCCGGACGCCGTGGTGATGGCGACCGCGCGCGACAAGAAGCGCGTCGGCGACGGGGCCGTGCCGTTCGTCCTGCTGAGCGAGCCGGGACAGCCGCGGCCGGGCAGCGTGGTGGCGCCCCGAGAGCTGATCGCAGCGGTCAGAGAGCTGGCCGCCGCATGACCGTCCGCAACCGCGTCGAGGTCATGCACGGCGTCAACCTCGACCAGCTCGGGCGCCGCGATCCCGCGCACTACGGCACGCTCACCTTGACCGAGCTCGAGCTGCAGATCTCCGGCGTGGGCGCCGAGCTCGGTCTCGAGACCCGCTTCTTTCAGACCAACCACGAGGGTGCGTTCGTGGAGCATCTGCACGGCCTCCCCGGCCTCTGCGATGGCATCGTGCTCAACCCGGGCGCGTGGACGCACTACTCCTATGCAATCCGTGACGCGCTCGAGATCGCCGCTCTGCCGGCGGTCGAGATCCATCTGTCGGATGTCGATTCCCGCGAGGACTGGCGCCGCCGATCGGTGATCTCCGACCTGTGCCTGGCCCGGATCGCGGGTCGAGGTCCCGACGGCTACCGTGAGGCGCTGCAATGCCTGGGAAAGGAGCTCAGTCGATGAGCGATCGCACGCAGCGCCTGGTCGACCTGCTGGCCGGCGAGGAGGTGGATGTGCTGTTGGTGAGCTCGCCGCTCAACCTGCGCTACATGACGGGCTACACAGGCAGCAACGGCCTCGCGGTGATCGGACCGCAGACGCGGGTGTTCGTCACGGACTTCCGCTACGTCGAGCAGGCCGAGCAGGAGGTCGAGGCTTCGTATGACCGCCGTCGCGACCAGCACGACCTCCTGCAGGCGATCCCGCAGGCACTCCCCGAAGGGCGCGTGCGCCTGGGCTTCGACGATGCCGGCCTGACGGTTCGCCGGCACGAAAAGCTCCGCGAGCTGCTGCCCGGACGGGTGGAGCTGGTCAGCGCCGGCGGCCTCGTCGAGAAGCTGCGCGCCGTCAAGGAGCCCGCCGAGATCGACAAGATCCGCGTCGCCACGGATGTTGCCGACGCCGCACTGACGCAGCTGCTGGAGCAGGGGCTGGCCGGCCGCACCGAGCGCGAGCTCGCCACCGCGCTCGATCGGGCGATGATCGACCGCGGAGCCTCGCGCCCGTCGTTTGACTCGATCGTGGCGGCCGGCCCTCACGGTGCGCTCCCGCACGCGAGCCCGCGCAACGTGGCCGTCGATCGCGATCAGCTGGTCGTCATCGACTGGGGAGCCGAGGTCGACGGCTACTGCTCAGACTGCACCCGCACCGTCGCCACCGGAGAGCCGGGCGAGGAGGCGCGGGTCGTGTATGCGCTGGTCCTCGAGGCCCAGCGGGCGGGCCTCCAAGCCGTCCGCGCTCGGGCCGATGGCCGCGACGTAGACGCCATCGCGCGCCGCGTGATCGAAGCGGGCGGCTACGGCGAGGAGTTCGGGCACGGGCTCGGGCACGGCGTCGGGATCGAGGTCCACGAGGCGCCGAGGCTGTCGACCCGGTCCGAGGACCAGCTGGAGCCCGGCAACGTCGTCACCGTGGAGCCCGGCGTGTATCTGCCGGGACGGCTGGGCGTGCGGATCGAGGATCTCGTGGTGGTCGGAGAGGGCGGGTGCGAGATCCTCACCTCGCTCGACAAAGAACTGCTCGTCGTCGGCTGAGCGCCGGGGCCCTTCTAGACTGGCTCACTGCATGCTTTCGACCAATCAATTTCGCAACGGCAACCACATCGACGTCGACGGGACGATCTTCAAGATCATCGAGTTCCAGCACGTCAAGCCCGGCAAGGGGGGAGCCTTCGTGCGCACCAAGCTGCGGCGCGCCAGCGACGGGAACGTGATCGACCGGACGTTCCGGGCCGGCGAGAAGTTCCGCTCGGTCCGCACCGAGGTCCGGCGCATGCAGTTTCTTTACAAGGACGGCACCGACGCGCATTTCATGGACTCAGAGAGCTACGAGCAGCTGACAATCCCCGAATCCACCCTGGCGGACGCGCTGCGCTTCATGCGTGACTCCGACGAGGTCGAGCTGCTCTACATCGACGGCAACCCCGCCGATGTGCAGCTTCCGAGCGCGATCGACCTGGCGGTCTCCCAGACCGAGCCCGGCCTGCGAGGCGACACCGCGTCGGGCGGCGGCACCAAGCCGGCCGTGCTCGAGACCGGCGCCCAGATCCAGGTGCCGCTGTTCGTGAACATCGGCGATGTCGTGCGCGTCGACACCCGCTCGGGCGAGTACGTTTCACGTGCCTGACGCCGCGAGCGCCGGTGCGTAGGACCGAGCAGCGCCGCGCGGCGGTGTGGGCGCTCTACCAGAGTGACCTGCTGAGCCGTCCCCTGGAGGACGCCTTCTCCGGGGATGTGCACGCGTTCACGCGCGCGCTCGCCTACGCGGTCCGCGACCACCAGGCCGAGCTCGACGAGCTGATCCGCACCCATTCCAACGGCTGGACGCTGGAGCGGATAGCCCCGCTCGAGCGCTCGATCCTGCGCGTCGGACTGCTCGAGCTGCTGCACCCCGAAGCGGTCGCGGGCGAGCGCACGATGCCGCCGGAGGGCGCGATCGACGAGGCGGTGGAGACGGCCAAGCGCTTCTGCGGCTCCAACGCGCCCGCGTTCATCAACGGCATCCTCGGCACTGTCCTGCGCGAGCGGATAAGCCAAAAGTAGGAATGTCGCCCGTCGCGAGGGCGCAGCGGCGACAATCAGGACATGAGACTGCTGGTGGTAGACGACGATCGGGGACTCCGGGATGTCCTGCGGCGAGCCCTCACCCTGTCTGGGTACGAGGTGCTCCTGGCCGAGAACGGAGCCCAGGCGCTGTCGCAGGTCAGCGGCGGCGTCCCCGACGCGATGGTGCTCGATGTCGGACTGCCCGACATCGACGGCCTCGAGGTCTGCCGCCTCCTGCGCCGGGAGGGAAACCGCGTCCCGGTCCTGATGCTCACTGCGCGCGACGCCGTGTCGGATCGCATCGACGGCCTCGACGCGGGCGCCGACGACTACCTGGTCAAGCCGTTCGACATCGACGAGCTCAAGGCCCGCCTGCGCGCGCTGCTGCGACGCGCGGGCGGCGAGGGCGACGTCGACGGCGGGCTTGCCTTCGGCGAGCTCAAGCTCGACCCGGCACGGCACGGAGTGACGGTAGACGGCAACTTCGTCGAGCTCACCCGGACCGAGTACCAGCTGCTCGAGCTGCTGATGCTCAACCCGCGCCGCGTCCTCCCGCACAGCCTCATCTATGACCGCGTCTGGGGATATGACTTCGGGCCGACCTCCAACGCGCTGCGCGTCTACGTCGGCTACCTGCGCCGCAAGCTCGAGGATGCAGGCTCGCGGCCGCTGATCCACACCGTCCGAGGGGTGGGATACGCGCTGAGGGAGCCGCCGGAGTGAGCCTGCGAATCCGCATGGCGTTGGCCTCCGGCGTGGCTGTGGCGCTGGCCGTGATCGCGGTGGCGTTCTCGGCGTACGCGGGCACGAGCTCAGAGCTCAAGGGTCAGAAGGATCAGTCGCTGCAGAGTCTGACCGCGGGCGTGCTCGGGAAGGTCGGGATCGGTCCCAACGGGCGCCAGCTCCGCGGCGGCCCGGGCTCGACGCCGGGGCCGGGCGGAGCGCCGCCGGACGGGTCCGGACCGGGCGTGACCACCCCCGCGCAGTTCTCTCGCAGCGATCCCGACGATCACGACGAGGGGCTCGGTCTCGACGATACGCACGGTCCGGCCTTCGGCGGAGCCCCCGGAACGTTGACGCTCGTCAAGCGCGACGGCAGTACCTACGTGCCCAAGCTCCAGAAGTACAAGATCCCCGTCAATGGCTGGGCGAAGCGGATCGCCGCCGGCGGCACCGGCCAGTACTACACCGACATGACCGTGAGCGGCACCGACATCCGCGTGCTGGCCACGGGGATCGGCTGGCGGGGGGCGCTGCTGGTGGCCCTCCCGCTCACCGATGTCAACCACGCGCTGCGCGATCAGCTCCTGCTGCTCATGTTGATCGCCGCCGCCGGGGTGCTGCTGGCGGCCCTGCTCGGGTTGCTGGTGGCGCGCACGGCGCTCGCGCCGATCGCCCGCTTCACGCGGCAGACCGAGACGATCGCGCGCAACCCCGAGCGCCTGGAGGAGCAGCGGCTCGACGTCCACGGTGGTGACGAGCTCGCGCGCCTGGCGCAGACCTTCAACCGCACCCTGGATGCGCTCGAGCGCTCGGTGCAGTCCCAGCGCAACCTGGTCGCCGACGCCTCACACGAGCTCCGCACCCCGATCGCGACGATCCGTGCCAACCTGCAGCTGATGCGCGACGAGCGGCTACTCACGCCCGAGGACCGCGAGGCGCTGCGCGCGGACGTGATCGACGAGCTCGATGAGCTCACGGCGCTGGTCGGGGACGTGGTCGAGCTGGCCCGCGGCACCAAGCAGGGTGGTGACCTCGGCGACGTGCGCCTCGATCACGTCGTCGCCTCCGCGGTCGAGCGCACCGGCCGCCGCAAGCCGGGGCTGAACGTCGAGGCCACCGTCGAGCCGACGCTGGTCCACGGAGAGGGCGACCGGATCTCGCGCGCGGTCAGCAACCTGCTCGACAACGCCGCGAAGTGGAGCGCCGCTGACGGAACCGTCGAGGTCTCACTGCGCGATGGAGTGCTGGAGATCCGCGATCACGGCCCGGGCTTCCACGAGGAGGACCTGCCATTCGTGTTCGACCGCTTCCACCGCGCGCGTGACGCGCGCTCCAAGCCCGGCTCCGGCCTCGGGCTGGCGATCGTCCGCCAGGCCGCGGAGGCGCACGGCGGCTTCGTGACCGCGGAGAATGCCGCCGGCGGCGGGGCGCTGATGCGGATCGGATTCGGGCCCGCCCTGGAGCTGACCGAGGACGATCCAGCCGAGCAGGAGCAGGCCGTCAGCCCGTCCTGACCCCCGTCGCGGACCCGGCGCGGGTCGGCGAGACCAGCAGCGGCGCCAGCGACGGGGTGCACGCGCATGCCGCGCCGCGCAGCCGCGGCAGGCCCAGGAGGTCCTCGATCCCCTGCAGGATCGAGTACTGGTCCACGGGCGTGGAAAGCCGGGCGCCCGGCCTCGCGCCGGGGCCGGCCACGATCGTCGCGATGTGGCCGCCTGAGGCCAGGCGGCAGCAGCCCTGATTGCTTGAGCCCTCGTCCCAGGTCAGGACCAGCAGTCCGTGGCGGCCGAGCGCCGCCAGCAGCGGCGGCAGCAGCCGCGAGAGGAAACGGTCGCCCGTCGCCGGGTCGCAGTCGTGCATGTCGTGACAGAGGTTCGGCGTGATCCACAAAAAGCGCGGCAGCGCCCGGCCGCGTTCGTCGGCGCTCAGCCTGGTCAGCGGCACCACGCGGGCGCAGTGGGCCGCCTGCCCGGCGACGTCGGTGTAGTAGAGGAACGGGTCGTGCTTCTTGGCGTAACCGCCGTCGCCGGCGCCGCGGAAGCAGGGGTGGGGGAGATCCTCCATGTAGGCGCGCCACGAGATCCCGGCAGCCTGGAGCTGATCGATCAGGCCCCCGGCGTGCACCGAGCAGTCGGTGCAGTCGCTGTCGATCCCGAACGTGGAGCCGCCGGTCAGGGCCAGGTAATTCGGCAGCGACGGATGCGTGGTGGCGTACATCGCGCGAGCCAGCCCGTAGCGCTCGGCGAGCCGGTTGATGTACGGCGTGGCCCGCGAGCCGACGATGTCACCGTACTCCTCGTTCTCCATCACGACCACGGCGATGTGGGCCGGCGCCCCGCCCCGCAGATGCAGGATCGGAGATGGCCGGCGCTGGACCTGTCCGTGGCGGCTCGAGTCGGTGCCGCAGGCCGCCGGCACCGCGGCCACCACGAGCAGTAACCAGAGCGCCAGTCGGGGCCTGCGGCGCCTGCGCCTCACGGCGCGCCCGGCTCCGTGGCCGCGTTTGCTGCGGCCAGCAGGCCCGAGCCGGTGGCCACGGCGACCAGGCGCCCGTCGGCATCGCGCACCTCGCCCGCGGCGACCGCGGTCCGCCGGCCGACATGCAGGGTGCGTGCGGACGCGCGCGCGTCGCGGCCGTCCGCGCTCAGCGGACGCAGGTAGTTGATCTTCAGATCGACGCCGGTGAACGTCAGGTCGGCGGGGACGGCGCTCTGCACCGCGGCGCACATCGCCGCGTCGGACAACAGTCCGGTCACGCCCCCCTGGAGCCGGCCCGGGGGAGGCGCGGTCAGCCACTGGCTGGTGGGCAGCGTCAGCGTCGCCTCGCCCGCGTCGGCGCCGACCGTTCGCATGCCCGTCAGCAGCTCGAGCGGCGCTCGCGCGGCGTCACCCTCGAGCCGGGCGCGCAGCCACCGCCGCGCGTCACCAGGGCGCGAGCCCTCCGGAAGCGCGCGCTCCCATGGATCCGGGCCCTCCCCGTCGGCCGATCTTGCCTCTGCGGGGTCGAGAGTTCCGCCCCGGATGTCCGGCCGCGACGGCGCTGATCGCGGCAGCCGCGCGGGAACCTGCACGCACAGAGAGCTGCCGTGGGCGATGAGACGATCCTGCTCGTCGCGCAGCTCGGCTTCTGTGAGCGCCATCGGCGGTCCGACATCGATCACCCGGCCGCGGGCGAGGATCGAGCCTCCCGGCTCGGGAGCTCGCAGCAGGCGCAACGAGAGCTCGGCCGTGGTGAACGCCGTGAACGGTCCCAGCATCGTCATGAATGCGCACGCCATCGCCGAGTCGGCCGGGATCGCCAGGATGCCGAGGGGTACGGCGCCGTGGGCGGCGCGAAGCCACTCGCTGACGGGCATGCGGAAGTCCGCGCGTCCGTTCCCCAGGGCCTCGAGACGCATTCCGGTCAG
Organism: uncultured Solirubrobacterales bacterium; assembly: GCA_963799995.1. Lineage (GTDB taxonomy): Bacteria > Actinomycetota > Thermoleophilia > Solirubrobacterales > Solirubrobacteraceae > Palsa-465. The sequence goes on from CAWCZI010000012.1 coordinate 262,108, forward strand.
GCGCGACAGGGGAGGGTGCGGGGACCGGCCCTCCAGCATCTCGCGCAGCTGCTCCAGGCCGGGCAGGGCCTGGAGCGCCGGGTCGGGATGGCCCCCGCGGACAGGCTCCCGCCACGGGTCCGCGGTCTCATCATCGAGGCGATGCGCCACTTGCTGCAGCCTCCTTCGTCCAACCGTCGTTTTTCAGCGCAGCTCTTGAGGACGGACAGCCCGCCGCCGTCGGTTCCCGGGGAGCAGATCGCTGAGCCATCCGGCGACGGCCTCCCGGATGCCCCCCGGGTCGCTGCGCAGGCTGTGATCTCCAGCCACCTGTACGACCGTGCGTCCAGCGGCCGCCGGGGGCATCCCGAAGCGGTCGTTGCGCCCCTGGACCACGAGCACTGCAACCGACACGGCGTCCAACTCCTCCAAGCGGCTGCGGGGCTCCTTGACGGACCCGGCGCGCCGGGGCGGGAGCAGTGGGAACGCCAGGCAGAGCACGCCGTCTGCCCCGGTGTCGGCGGCGACGCGGCAGGCTACACGAGCTCCGCTCGAGCGGCCTCCCAGCACCAGCGGCAACCCAGCGAGCGCGTCCGCGCGCAGATGCTCGACGACGTCGAGAAGCGCGGCATCCAGTTGGTGGGCGGGTGCCGGCGACCGCCGGCCGGCGACCCGGTAGGGCTGCTCGACGAGCACCACGGTGCAGCGCTGCTCGGACGCCGCGGCCGCCGCGGCCTGCAGATCCGGGGCATCCACGCCGCCGCCGGCGCCGTGGCCGAGGACCACGGCCGCACGGGCGCCGGCGGTCGGGTCCAGACGTGCCCGCGCGGGGCCGTAGCGGGTCTGCACCTTGATCTCCGGCATCGGCGGATGCCTAGGCTAGCCGGGTGCAGCCGACCCCGCTGAGAGTCCGTCAGCCTCTGGGCCAACCGGCCTTCCGGCGGCTGTTCGCCGCGCAGTCGATCTCGGCCCTCGGAGACCGGCTGGTCCCGGTGGCCCTGGCCTTTGCGGTGCTCGACCTGACCGGCTCGGTCACCGACCTCGGGATCGTCCTCGCCGCTCAGACGATCCCGCTGGTCGTCTTCGTCCTGCTGGGGGGCGTGTGGGCAGACCGGCTGCCGCGCCGGCGCCTGATGCTGGGCTCCGACTCGGTCAGGGCCGTAGCGCAGGGCACCAGCGCCTGCCTGCTGCTGACCGGCAACGCGCGCATCTGGCAACTGGCCGCGCTGCAGGCCGTGTACGGGACGGCGGCCGCCTTCTTCGGACCGGCGGCTACCGCGGTCGTTCCGCAAACCGTCGGCCCCGACGATCTACAGGCGGCCAACGCGATGATGGGGCTCAGCCTGAACGTCGCCGCGGTGCTCGGCCCGGCAGCTGCGGGAGTGATCGTGGGAACGATCGGGCCGGGCTGGGGCTTGGCCTTCGATGCCGCCACGTTCGTTGGCAGCGCCCTCTGCCTCGCGGGAATGCACACCGTCTGGGCGGTGGACCACGCACCGCGCCAGACCATGATCGCGGAGTTGAGGGCAGGCTGGCGCGCCTTCCGCTCCCGGACGTGGCTATGGACCACCGTTCTCTTCTTCACCCTCTACACAGGGTTCTGCTTCGCGCCGCTGCAGGTCCTCGGGCCGCAGGTCGCACGTCTCGCACTGGGCGGGCCCGGTGCCTGGGCGGCGATCAGCGCGGCGCTGGGGGTCGGTGCCCTGGCGGGCGGTGTCCTCGGACTGCGGATGCGGCCGCGCTACCCGCTGCGCCTCGCGTTCGGCGTCTTCATGGTGGTGACCCCCGCGCTGATCGGGCTGATCGCTGCGCACGCGCCGCTGCCGCTGATCGTCGCCGCGGCACTGGTAGACGGCTCCAGCGGCACCCTGTTCAACGTGTTCTGGTTCACAGCCATCCAGTCCGAAGTCCCCTCCGCCGAGCTCTCGCGTGTCAGCTCTTGGGACTACCTCGGTTCATTGGGAATGGTGCCGGTGGGCCAGCTCGCGGCCGGGCCGCTGGCCATGGTGATCGGCGTCTCCGGGACGCTGTACCTGGCCGCAGGTCTGGCGCTGGTTCTGTTTGCCGGAGCTCTCGCCGTGCCGGCCGTGCGGAACTTCAGGCCAAGTGGGCGCTCTATAGAGTCCGGGAGTGGAGCATGACCTCGGCCCTCGATCAGCTGCACAAGAAGGCGCGAGGCCTGGCCGAACGGCAGCTGGACGCCGGCGAAGTGATCGTCGTCGTGGTTCCCGGTCGGTCCAAGCAGGCAATGATCGTCACCGACCGGCGGATCCTGATGGTGAAGCCCGGTCTCCTGTCAGGGGCGTGGCTGGGCCCGAAGGCGGCCTCATTCTCGCTCGCGGCGGTCACTACCATCAACCTGCACACCGGGCGTGGCGTAGCTGCGCTGGAGCTCGTGACGGCCGGTAAGGCCAGCGCGAAGAAACCGGATCTGACGACCGCCTTCCAGTTGCCGAACTGGCTGCCGTGCCACGCCTCGATCGCCAGTTCACCTCTGATCAGCGAGCTGCGTGCCTACGTGCAGAGCGACGGCCGGTCACGGTCGGCGCGTGCCGAGCTCAGCGCTCTCGGATCCGCTGGAGGTCTCGAGTAGGGACCTGAGAGACTGTCGCCGTGCCCGCTCGCGCTCGCCTCGGAGGCCTCACGCGTCATGGCGCTCTCAGGGTCCCGCAGATCACCGTCTACTTCTGGGTCATCAAGGCACTATCGACGGCGATGGGCGAGTCGACATCCGACTACAGCGTCCACGCGATGAATCCCGTGCTCGCTGTTGTCCTGGGCTTCTGTGGCTTTGCGCTGGCTCTGTCGCTGCAGTTCTGGGTGCGCCGGTACATCGCGTGGACGTACTGGCTGGCGGTCGTCGGGGTCGGCGTCTTCGGAACCATGGCGGCTGACGTGTTGCATGTCCGCTTTGGCGTCCCGTACGCGGTGTCGAGCGCGCTGTGGGCGGTCGCCCTGGTGGTGGTGTTCGTCAGCTGGCAGCAGACCGAGGGCACGCTTTCCTTTCACACCGTCGACACGACTCGCCGGGAGGCGTTCTACTGGGCGGCCGTCGTGGCGACGTTCGCGATGGGGACAGCCCTCGGAGACCTCACATCGATAACCGCCGGCTTGGGTTACTTCTCATCGGGGTTGCTGTTCGCGGCGGTGATCGCGGTTCCGGCGGTCGGATACTGGCGCTTGAAGTGGAATGCGATCTTCTCGTTCTGGTTCGCCTACGTCGCCACGCGCCCACTCGGAGCCTCGTTCGCCGACTGGATGGGCAAGCCCAAGAGCGCAGGCGGTCTTGGCTTGGGCGCCGGAACCGTGGCGCTGGCGCTGACACTCGTCATCTTCTGCCTCGTCTTCTATCTGGGGATCACCCGTCGCGACGTCCAGCGCGACTCGCACGTTCCCGGCGCGGGCGAGGAGGATCTGGCGCGGGCCTAGTGGGGAGGCCCACTAGCGCGCCTACCCTTCCCTTATGCCACGACGGACCTCGGTGTTGTTCGCCTGCATCGGTTTTGCCAGCGCCGCTGCTTATCTCGCACCGACGGCACGGTCGAGCTCGCTTGGATCGGCGCCAGGTGTGCGTTCGGTGGGTGTGCCCGCCGCCGGCCGCCCGGTGAACACCGCCCATTCGAGCCATATCGTCGGTCGCGGCACCGCTGCCAGTTGCACCTCGGCGGCGGTGGTCGCCGCGGTTCGTGCCGGCGGGATCATCAGATTCTCCTGCGGTCCGGCGCCCGTCACGATCAGGATGAGCACGACCGCCAGGGTCGTGAACACGAGTCGGCGGGTCGTCCTCGATGGCGGCGGGCTGGTGACGCTGAGCGGTGACGGGCGACGCCGAATCCTCTACATGGATACCTGCGATCCGGCGCAGGAGTGGACGACGTCGCACTGCCAGGATCAGGCCTCTCCCCAGCTCGTCGTCCAGAACCTGAGCTTCACCGACGGAAACTCGACCGGCCACCGGTTCGACGGTGGCGGCGGAGGTGCGATCTTCGCCCGCGGCGGGCAGCTGCGCATCGTCAACGCCGTGTTCGCCGGCAACCGGTGTGAGCGGGATGGACCGGACATAGGAGGCGGAGCCGTCCGGGCGCTGTCGGAGTACCACGACCTCCGCGTCTACGTTGTCGACAGCCGCTTCACCGGCAACACGTGCAGCAACGGCGGCGCGCTGAGCAGCATCGGCGTCTCCTGGACGGTGCTGAACAGCCGCTTTGTCGGCAACCGCGCCACCGGCATCGGCGCCAACCCCGCCCACGCCGGCTCTCCGGGCGGCGGCAGCGGCGGCGCCATCTACAACGACGGGGATCAGATGTCGCTCTCGGTCGGCGGCAGCTTGTTCGAGGACAACCACGCCAACGAAGGGGGCGGAGCGATCTTCTTCGTCAGCGACAACCGCACGGGCACGCTGGCGATCAGACACAGCACGCTACGGCGCAACCACAACGACGGGTTTCAGACCGCCGGCCTTCCGGGGATCTTCTTCCTCGGTTCCCGGAGCCCCACGGTTACCGGCTCCGTCCTGCGGTGAGCCTTGCCTGGCCCCAGCCGTCGCTGCGATCGACCTCCTCGGTCGCGCGGGGGTATTCTCAGCCGTAGTGGACGCCGGCTCACCGATCTCCTACAAGGTTCTGGCCAAGGGCACACCGGTGTACTGTTCCGACGGAGCAAAGATCGGCAGCGTCGCACACGTCCTGGCGGCCGAGGACCAGGACATCTTTGATGGCATCGTGATCTCTGAGCTGTCTCACGAGCACTTCCGCGTCCACAGCGACCATCGCTTTGTCGACGCGCCGGATGTGGACCGTATCTGTGAGCACGCCGTAGAGCTCAAACTCGACTCCGCGGCTTGCGCGAACCTGCCCGAGCCGTCGGCCAACCCCGCTGTGATGCACGACGACCCAGCCGACGACTCGTCCAGGGCGGGGGCGAAGTTGCGCCGCGCCTGGGACCTGATCTCCGGCAACTACTGAGAGAATCGCAGGTTCGGCGCGATCAGGATGCTGCCGTCGACGGGCGCCGCGAACGCTTGGCGGGAGGCTTGGTCGCCTTCGTCGCGGCGGCCTTGAGCGCCTCGAGGTCGGCGCCCAGCGCCTCGATCAGCGGCCACGGGTCGGGAACCTGGTCGCGGTCGGTGACGATCGCGAAATCGACGCGATCCTCGTAGCTGAGCACTGTGATGTTCAGGCCGACGCCATGGGCGATCGCGGACACGGGGTAGTTGGCGAGCAGACGCGCGCCGGCCGAATAAAGCGGCGCCGGTGATCCGGGGACGTTGGAGATGACGACGTTGAACAGCGGCGTGACCACGTTGCGCGCGGCCATTCGCATGGTCACGCGCGAGGCGCGGGCGATGATCGCCGGTGGGATGAACTGCGTGGCGTCCTGGAGCAGCGACGCCGGAACGGCGCGGTGGCGGTCCTTCGCCGAGCGCATCGCCTCATGCGCGGCGGCGACCCGGGCGAGCGGGTCGTCGAGGTTGGTCGGGATCGCAATGGCCATCGTTGACACCCGGTTGCCATACGTGCCGCGCTCCTGCTCGGTTCGCACCGAGACCGGGATCATCGCGACCAACGGGTCGTCAGGCAGCTCGCCGCGGTCGATCAGCCAGGAACGCAGCGCCCCTGCGCACATCGCCACGATCACGTCGTTGACGGTCGCGCCCAGCGCTGTCTTGACGGTTTTGACGTCGGTGAGCGACAGCGTTCCGAAGGCGACCCGACGATGCGGCGAGACCGGGCCGTTGATCGTCATCCGCGGCGCCCGCGAGCGCGGCGCCTCCAGCACCCCGCCGTCACGCGGGCCGCGACCGACCCGGCCGAGACGCCGGGTGAGGCGCGCGACGGTCGTCGCTCCCGGGATGCTCCCCACGCCCGGGATCGCGTCGAGATGAGCGAGCGTGCTGGGCACGTTACGCCAGGTGCGCAGCTGCTGCCGCGGGATGCCGGCAAGGCCGCGGGCGAGCATCTCGAGCTGGTCCGGCGCCGGCGACGGAGGCGTGGTCGCGGGCGCGGGCGGGATCGCCCTCCCCTCGGGGGACGGATCGAGCAGGACCGCCAAGATCTCGGCGCCCGAGACCCCGTCGATCGCCGCGTGGTGGATCTTCGTGAAGACTCCGACGCGGCCGCCCTGAAGTCCCTGGATTACATACATCTCCCACAGCGGGCGCGCGCGGTCCAGCGGCCGTGCGTGGATCCGCGCGACCTGCTCGGCGAGCTGACGGTCGTCACCAGGCGCAGGCAGGGCCAGCTCGCGCACGTGGTATTCGAGGTCGAAGTCGGGGTCCTCGATCCAGTATGGGTGATCGAGACCGAGCGGAACCGGCGCGAGCCGCCAGCGGAACGGCGGCAGCAGGTGCAGGCGCTGCACCAGCATCGCGGTCATCCCCTCCGCGGTCAGGACTCCGCCCGGCGCCGTCGACGGGTCGTAGATCGACAGGCCCGAGACGTGGCCGTGAGTGCGGCCGTCCTCCACGGCGAGAAACTGTGCGTCGAGGCTAGTCAGCTGGCGGATATCGCGATCCTAGACCGAACCGGGTGATCACGGCGGCCTCCGTCGCTTCTACGCCATATGCGCGTATCAGCGACGGAAGCCCTGCCGGCGCCCGCGCAATCACCGGCTCGACGATCCAAACTCGCCCCCGAGAGCTGCAAACCTTCGGGGTGCGATGTTTGAGCGATTTACAGAGCGAGCCCGCCAGGTGGTCGTCTTGGCGCAGGAAGAGGCGCGGACTCTCAAGCACAATTACATCGGTACCGAGCACATTCTGCTGGGTCTGCTGCGCGAGGAGGAGGGTCTCGCCGCGCGGGTGTTGGAGTCGCTCGATATCACGGTGGAGCGTGTTCGTGCTCAGGTGGTGCGGATCGTTGGGTCGGGTGAGGAGGTCACGTCGGGTCAGATTCCGTTTACGCCGCGGGCTAAGAAGGTGTTGGAGTTGGCGTTGCGTGAGGCTTTGAGTCTGGGGCATAACTACATCGGGACTGAGCACATTCTGCTGGGTCTGGTGCGCGAGAATGAGGGCGTTGCCGCGCGGATTCTGCTCGACTTCGATGCGGACTCGGAGAAGATCCGCAACGAGGTGATCCGGATGCTGCCGGGGGCCGGGCCGCCGCGCGCCGCCACCGAAGGGAGCATCGAGGCGATCAATCAAGCGTGGTCCCGTGATGTGGTGCAACCGGCGACGGCCCGCGATGCGGTGCAACCGGCGACGGGCCGTGATCTTGATCTCGGTTGGCGCGAACGTCCGATGGCGCTCGCTGCGCTGGGCGGCGCGGTGCTGGGTCGGACCGCCTTTGATCGTTCCAGGACCGAGACGCTCGAGCCACTCGAGATGCAGCTGCTCGTGCGATTGATGCTTGGCTCGCCGGACGACCCGCCGGCACAAGCCAGTGAGCTCTTTGCTTCGCTCACGGTCGCCTTAGCCGGCGATCGCGACGATCTCCGAGACGCTGTCTACGGCCTCACACAGCGGGGGTTGATCCGTCAGCGCAGCGCAGGACGACGATGGTGAGCTGATCTCGATCACGGGTGATGGCCTCAACCTGGTCCACCGGTGGCTCCGCAACGTTGCCCCGCTATTTGCGCAGTGGCCACCGGATGATGCCTCTGTCGACGATGCCGTCTCATGAGCCAGGCGTCACCTCCCCGGGCAGCGCCGGGGCGACACGGAGTTCTTGAGAGCGGCTGAAGGGACTCGAACCCTCGACCTTCTGCATGGCAAGCAGACGCTCTAGCCAACTGAGCTACAGCCGCGCGGGGGGCGAGTATAGCCTCGGGCGCCAGTCCCGGCGGGCCGCCGAGGGCCGGGAGATGAGCCGCTTATGGGCCTCCGCGATCCCCCGTTGCCATTGCACGCTGGGGCGTGTCGGCGTGTCGAATAGAGTCTCGGAGCACGAGGTGCGTCGCCAGGCCATGATCGGCGACCACGTGCAGACACGGCCCTGGAGCCGCTGGAGGCGGGCCCGAGCACTCGGGGTCAGAGTGGTGCTCGGGCTGCTCGGCGTCCTCGCGCTCGTGTTCGCCGTGGGAGCGGTGTATCTGGTGAGCTTGCGCGGCGTGGGGGACGCGGAGACCAGGGTGCACCAGATCCTGGCGCTCCACGACGCGTCCGCTGGCGGCATGCCCGCGCCGCGGCGGCTCGTGGCGGCGGTCGTCTCGGTCGAGGACGAGCACTTCTACGACAACGTCGTCATCAACGTTCTCTCCGGCGCCGGGCGGGCGGCTCTGGCGACGCTGCAGACAAGCAGCGATCCAGGTGGGAGCACGATCGACCAGCAGCTCGCCAAGCTGCTGTACGGCCGAGGCAGCGGGCTGACGGCGACGCTGAGCGAGATCGGTCTCGGAGTCAAGCTCGCGCTGACGTACTCCAAGCAGCAGATCCTGGCCATGTACCTCAATGCCGCCTACTATGGGCACGGCTTCTGGGGGGTCACGGCGGCATCTCGAGGCTATTTCGGCGTTGCACCGTCCCGGCTCACCTGGCCCGAGGCGGCGATGCTCGGGGGACTGCTGCAGGCGCCGAGCGCGTATGACCCTCTGCTGCACCTGGCGCTGGCCCGCCAGCGCCAGCGCCACGTGCTCGACCAGCTGGTGGTCAACAACTACCTGACCCACGCGCAGGCGGCCGCGGCTTACTCGGCCACCCTGCCGCTCGGACGCTGATCGCGCCGGGAGCAAGGCTCAGCCTTTGAGAGCGCGCTTGACGCGCTTGAGCGACTGCTTCAGCGTGGGGGGCGCCGGGCGGGTGCGCACGTGCAGCGTGCCGCCGGGCCCGCGGGTGTCGATCGTGAGCCTCGGCCCGCCGGCGATCGGTGGTCGCTCGGCCAACTCGATCTTCTGGCTGGCAAACAGGCCGCCCCCGCTCACGACCACCTCGACGCCCTCGGGGACGATCACCGTCACAGTGCCGAACAGGTTGTAGACCTGAAGTGCGGTATCGCGGCCGGCGAGCCGGGCCTGGCTCAGGTCAAGGTCGATCGTGCCGAAGATCGAGCGCCACGACGAGTTGGGCGGCAGCGACCACGGTCCCCTGCGGACCAACTGCGAGCAGAAAGCCCGGTGCTCCTCCGACACGGCCGCCGGCGGGCTGGCCGCGGCTGGGGCGCCGGGCAGGTCGCGAGCAAGGCGGGCCAGCTCCTGGTCGGTGCGCGCCACCTGAGCGAGGCCGACACGTTCGCTGAACTCCTCGAGCGTCAGCCGGCCCTCGCCGACCGCGTCGCGCAGCAGCGCGATGCTGCGCTCTCGCTCGGCGTCCGAGGCGAGGAACGGCGCCGGCCGGGACTCGCGGTCATCGCTCATCTCCAAAACCGTACCGCGCAGGGCAGCTCACTCAGAGGCGACGACCGGAATCGAACCGGTGTAGACGGCTTTGCAGGCCGCTGCGTAGCCACTCCGCCACGTCGCCGAGGCTCCGTAGCGTAGCGGGGGCGCTGGGACGCTACCCGCGTGCGCGGAGCAGGACGCCGTTGCCCGACGGGTCGCGTACGAGGCGGCCGCCGGTGCTCGGATCGGGCGTGGCTATGAGCTCGGCATCAGCGACACGAGCGAGCACCGCGTCGAGCTCCGACTGCCCCGGAAGCTCGACCTCGAACGTGCGCAGACCAACCGATCCGGGAGGCGGCGCCGCGGCGCCGGCGCTGTTCCAGGTGTTCAGGCCGATGTGGTGGTGATAGCCGCCGGCGGACACGAACAGCGCGCCCGGATAGCCGCGGACCATCACGTCGAAGCCGAGCACGCCGGCGTAGAACGCCTCGGTGCGCTCGAGCTCGGAGACCTGCAGGTGGACATGGCCGATGGCGGTGCCGGCGGGAGCCAGCAGCTGCCGGGTCCCGTCGTCGGGGAGCTCGGCCAGCAGGCCGCGCAGGTCGAGCGGCAGCGTGGCCATCTCCAGCTGGCCGTCGTCCTGGACGCGCCATTGCGACCGCGGTCGGTCTCGGTAGATTTCGATTCCGTTGCCGTCGGGGTCTGAGAGGTAGAGCGCCTCGCTGACGAGATGATCCGAGGCGCCGTCGAGCGGCCAGTGAGCGTCGGCCACGCGCGCCAGCGCGAACGCCAGGTCGCGCCGGGAGGGAACCAGCACCGCCAGGTGAAAGAGCCCTGTCGAGCGGCGGCGCAACGGCGGCGCGGCCGCGTCGCCGCGGACCGCGACCAGCGCCGACCCATTTGCCGGATCGCCGAAGGCTAGGCCTCCGTCGTCGAGCTCCACCGGACGCAGGCCGAGCGCCTGCTCGTAGAACGCTCGCGAGCGCGAGAGATCCGAGACCGTGAGCCGGACCGTCCCAAGCGTCGTGCTCGGGTCGATCCGGGGCGTGGTGGGGGAGGGGGTCGTGGTGCTCATCGTAAGGTTCAGATTAGGCCGCCGGAGAGTACCGTCACGCCACCGGCGCGAACTCGCGCTGGTGGGCGACAAGGCTTCGGACCAGCTCCGCCAGACGCTCGCGCGTCTCGGGGTCGACGAGCCGGCCGTCGGCGTCGAACAGGTCCGGCGCGTTGGCCACCGCGAGCTCGGTGTCCAGGACCCGCGCTCCCGCCAGTCCGAGCGCCCGCCGCAGGTGATCCTGGGCCCACATCGCGCCGTAGGCAGTGACGCTCGCGCCGATTGCGGCGGCCGGCTTGCCCCACAGGGCGGCGCCGGGTCCGTGGGGGCGCGATGCCCAATCCACGACCTGCTTGACGTGCCCCGGCATCGTGGTGTTGTACTCGGGCGTCGAGATGAGCACGGCGTCAGCCTGCTCGATCGCCGCCCGCAGGCGCGCGACCTCCGCCGGGGGATCGTCGGTGTCGCGGTCCTCGTTATAGGGCGGAAGCAGCTCGAGGTCCTGATACTGCTCGAACTCGACGCCCTCGGGGGCCAGCTCGGCGGCGGCGCGCAGCAGCGCCGTGTTATGCGACGCTGCGCGCAGGCTGCCGGAGATCGCGAGGATCTTCATCCGGGCTAGCTCCCCTTGACCGCCGATACGCTGACGAGCAGCTTGACCTCGTTGGCGACCAGCAGGTTCCCGTTCGGGAGCGTCTGGTTCCACTTGAGATCGAAGTCGCGGCGATCGATCGAGGTCTCGAGCTCGAGGCCGACACGCTCGTTGCCCCACGGATCCTGACCGTTCTCGGCGACGGTGCCGGTCAGCTCGATCGGCTTGGTGATGCCCTTGATCGTGATCTCGCCGGCGAGGCGAATGCTGCCGTCGTCGGCGGCCTCGGTGGCCGTTGAGTGGAAGCTGATCTGCGGGTTGCGCTCAGCGTCGAAGAACTCCGGGCCCTTCAGATGACCGTCCCGGTTCTCCTCACCGGTATCGACGCTCGCCACCTCGACGGTTCCTTCGAGCACCGGAGCGTCGCCCGTGGCGTCGATCTTGCCCTCGAAGCTGCGGAAGCTTCCGCGGACAGTCGCGATTCCCATGTGGCGTACCGCGAAGCCAACGTTGGAGTGGGCGGGGTCGACGCTGTAGGTCCCGGCCGGGATCTTCTCGATCGTGATGCTGGTTGCTGACATGTGGTGAAGCTCCTTGACGAAGAATGATTGACTGTGCAATCAAGTCTAGCGCAGAAGCTTGCGCTGTCAAGTATTGAGCGATCAACCTCGTCCCGGGGCCACTCGGGACTCAGCCGGCGACGGAGGCGAACGGCCCCGGGCCGCAACGGGACCGGCCCCGGCTCAGTCGACCGTGCACTCGCCGCCGTGCGCTCCCGGCAGGCGGCTCAGCAGCGAGGCGAGCTGCTCGATCTCCTCGGGGCTGTAGTGCTCGAGGAACAGATGGCGGATGCTGGCGACGTGGGTGCAGCCCGCGCGCCGCAGCTTGTCGTAGCCGGTGTCGGTCAGGGCGGCGTAGGACACGCGGGCGTCGTTGGGACACGCCACGCGCTCGATCAGGCCCGCATCGACGAGTCCGTCGACGAGCCGTGTGATGCCCGAACGCGTCAGCATCGTCCGCTCGGCCAGGGCGGACATCGCCAGCCGCCGGCCGTCGGCCTGCGCGAGATAGAGCAGGACCTCGTAGTCGCGCGTGGTCATCGAGTGTTCGGCCACCAGCGCGGCATCGAGCACCCTGACGATCGACGCGTGGCTCTGGAGATAGCTCCGCCACGCCTCGAGCGCGGCGCCGTCCAGCGGAGCTTCGGAGATCGTGTCCATGGTTACATCCTAGTTGACAGATCAACGGAAAACCGGTAACCGGCGTCGCCAGGCGGTCCCGCGGCCCGCAGACCACTGAACCTCTAACCTCGATGTGGTGGAGGAGATCGCCCCGGGCCTCTGGCACTGGACCGCGCGCCACCAGCACATCGGCGCCGAGGTCAGCAGCTACTACCTTTCGCGCGAGCGGGTTGTGCTGGACCCGATGCTCCCGCCGAGCGGTCTCGACTGGTTTGAGACGACCGCGGGGCCGCCCGAGCACATCGTCCTGAGCAACCGCCATCACGACCGCGACTCCTGGCGGCTGCGTGACGCCTTCGGCTGCGAGGTCCACTGCATCGAGAACGGCTGCTACGAGATCGCCGAACGCGGTCCGGTGACGCCGTTTCGCTTCGGTGACACGCTCCCGGGCGCAATCGTCGCCCACGAGGTCGGCGCGATCTGCCCCGACGAGACGGCCCTGCACCTCGCCTCACAGCGGGCACTGGCGTGCGCCGACGGTGTGGTCAAGTGGGCGGGGCAGGATGGGCTGACGTTCGTGCCCGACCAGCTCATGGACGACCCCGAGGAGACCAGGCGTGCGTTGCGAGCGGCCTATCGCGGCCTGCTGGGGCTCGACTTCGATCTGCTGCTGCTCGCTCATGGCGGACCGTGTGCCGATGGGCGCCGAGCGCTCGAGACGTTCGTCGGGACCACGTAGGGAGCCATGAGGGCCCACGCGTTTGCTGTGGCACTGATGTCCGTCATCGTCGGCGGCGGGTCGGCGCTGGCGCTGGGGGGCTGCGGCTCGAGCGCCGGCTCAGGCGCGGGCTCGGGCGCGTCTGGGTCGTCGAGCTCGACCACGACCAGTGCCACGGGGCCCGCGAGGCTGGCGATCACACCCCAGCAGGGCAAGCCGAGCACGAGCTTCACGTTCACCTTCACCCCGCCCGAGACGGCGGGACGCCGCGGTCAGAGCAACCTCGGCTACGAGCTCGGAGTGATCGGGCCTCAACAGAGGGGCTGTCTGACCGCGCGTACGGCGCCAGTGCTTGGGGCCAGAGCCGGGCGGGAGGTGTCGGTCACGCTCGACCCGGTCCGACTCGGCGGACTGTGGTGCCAGGGCGACTACACCGCGCGGGTCACCGAGCTGCAGACTCCGGCGTGCACGCCCGGCGAGATGTGTCCGCAGTTCATCCGCGTCGTCGGGGTCGTGGCCACCGGCTCGTTCCGCGTCACGGGCCCCTAGAGACGCGACGCGCCCCGCCGGAGCGGGGCGCGCCTTTCACTGCACTTTTCTGCGGTCAGCCCCGGGCTACGAGACGGTGATCGTCTGCGTGAACTTCTTCTCGTTGCCGTGGCTGTCGGTCACGATCACGGTCAGCGTCTTTGCGCCGGCGGTCGTGTAGTCGTGCGCGGCCGTGGTGGCGGTGCTGGTCGTCGACGCCGTGCCGTCGCCCCAGCTCCACAGGATGTGGTTGAGGGTGATCCCGGTTCCGAACGTGGCGTGGGTGGTGAACGTCGTCGAGACGCCGTGAGTGGCGGTCGACGGGGTCACCGACGTCACGGTCGGCTGCGTGTCGGTGTTGGTCCGCTCGCAGGTCAGCAACCGCTGGTCCCACTCGAGCTGCATCAGGTAGACGTCGGAGCCGAAGGCCTGGTTCCAGTAGCCGAGGCCGTTGTTGGATAGGCCGGTCAGGTCGCCCTCATTGCTGCTGTTGCGGCCGTAGAGGTAGGCGCACTTGTCACCGTCCTCATAGCCCGCATCCGATCCGGTGTTGGCCTGATACCAGGCGTTGAGATTCGGATCGGTCATCGACTCACTGGCCTCGTGGCTCCACACCCCGACCACCGAATCGAGTCCATCGGCGTTGGCGTAGCCGGCGCCGAACGCGAGGTTTACGTCGCAGCCGTTGATGTTGTACGCCCACGGCATGTTCGCGTAGATGATCTCGGAGCTCGAGTTGGCCGTTCCGATGGAGCTGTGGTAGCCGCAGTAGCCGGTGTACGCACAGTTCGCGGTCTCGCTGCCCGCGTCGAAGCACGAGCCGACGTGGTAGGGCGTGAACACAAAGTACTCCGTGCTCGGCCCCGTCGGCAGGTTGTGCGCCGCGACATAGTTTGAGACCTCGGTCCGGATCTGCGGGTCGGTGAGACACACCGGCATCGAGTCGTCCGTGCAGCCGCTCGCCGGATAGGCGTCAGTGTCGTTCAACATGCCGCCGTCTGTGATCGCGTAGGGGACGAAGCGCTTGGCCCCGCCGGTGCCCAGGGTGTCGTAGAACTGCTCGTCGACGGCAAACACGTTGTTGTCGATCGCGCTGTTGTTGGCGACCTCGCTCAGCCAGGCGTTGAGGCCGTACTTGTAGGCCGACGGCAGCGAGTGGCCCGTCGGATTCCAGAACAGCATGTAGTCCTTCTCGCCCTGCATGACGGCGCCGCCGTGGTAGGTGAGCGCCGTGCAGTCGGCGTTATCGGCGATGCAGGTCGCGGCAGCGGTCCTTGCCGTGGTGTGCGTCGTACGCACGCGGGCGCCGCGGCGTGCGACGGCCGCCCTCCGTGCTGCGGCCTTGGCCGTGTGAATCGCCGGCATGACGCCGTACACGCGGTGCGTTGCCGGGTCGGTGAAGCGCTGCGCTGCGGCCGGCGAGGCGACCAGCGCCATGCCGGCTAGCACGCTCGCCGCCACCAGCGCGACTCGCATCTGGCGGATGGTGGACGCCGCTCCGCGGGAGCTGCGACCGTCGACGCGCCGAGCGGCGCGCCAGTTGGGCGAAGACATCAAGTGTGAGCCCCTTTTCTCCCCGTGCTCTGACGGGGCTGTTGATCGGGCCCCCCGGTAGGGCGCCCCATGACGACCGAGCAGACTATTTCAGCGCGCCCATCGCTGCGATGAGGATTTTCTTAGAAGCAACGCCGCCGCCGCGGCCCAAAGCACCTGCGGCCCGCCTCATGGAGGCGGGCCGCAGGACGTCGGGCAGGGAGTGCGCCGAGCGGCGCCCCTGCTCAGGTGACCTTGACCGAGTAGGTCGCGGTGCCGATCTGGCCGTCGCTGTCGGTGACGGTCAGCGTGATCGTCCGCGTTGCCGCGGCCGTGTACTTGTGCGTCGCCGAGCCGGTCGTGGTCGCGGTGACGGCGGTTGCGTCGCCCCAGTTCCACTTGTAGCTCGAGACGGTTGCCCCGGGCGTCGGGTCGGTGACCGTCGCCGTCCACGTCCCGGTCGTGTTGTGGACGATCGTCGTCGGGCCCGCGATCTTGGCGGTCGGTTTGACCGGCGCGAACGCGGTGAGTCCGTTGGGCGTGCCCACGCCCGTAGGACCGTCGTAGCCCGTCAGCGCGTCGCAGGCGCGATCACCGGCGGCAGGTGTCGAACCGCTGGCCGGATAGTCGCAGTCCAGGACGCCGGCCCCGAGGGCGTTCGGGTTACCGCAGTTCGCGGCTCCGATCCCGTCGCAGTAGCCGTTACCACCGACGGTGACGTCGTACAGCCCCGCGCTCCCGAGATGTCCGTACAGGTTCAGCGAGGGGTACTTGACTCCATGAGCGCCGCCCGCCAGCCCCCACATCGACGCGATAACCGGCGATGCCAGCGAGGTGCCCCCGATGGTCTCCCAGCCGTTGATGCAGTTAGAGCCGCAGCTCGACGGGTCGTAGGTGTCCCGGACATCGAACCCGGTCAGGTAGTCCGCGACTGCCGACACGTCGGCCACCAGCCGGTGCGTCCCGCAGACCGTGCTGGCCCAGTTCGCGACGTGGGTCTGCCAGGGCTGACCCGCGATCAGCGTGCTGCAGCCGCCGCCGCCGGCTCCCAGGCTCTGGCCGAAGTTGGTCGCCCAGTAGTCCTTGGGACCGTTGTCGTTCCAGACCGTCTCTGACTGGCGGGTGGCGGTCTGGCCGAGGTTCAGCGAGGTGCCGCCGACCGCGACCACGGTGTTGTACGACGCGGGCGCGTTCGGGGCGTTATCGCTGGCAACGCCGTCATTCTCCTGATCCCAGTTGAAGTAGCCGTCGTCGCCCGACGAGGCTGTGATGACGATCCCCGGATGGTTGTAGGCGGCCTCGTCGGTTGCCGTCGATCCCTGCTCGGGACCGCCGAACGAGTTGCTGATCTCGGTGGCCTTCAGCGCGGCGGCCTCCTTCTCGGCAGCCTCCAGGTTGGCGTTCGAGCTGCTGGTCGCCTCGACCAGGATGATCTTGCACTCCTGGCAGACCGAGTGGGCGGTCTCGACGTCGAGCGACTCCTCCACCGACCAGCCGGTGGTGTCGTTGGGAGGCAGAGCTGTCGTGCTTCCGGTCTGTCCGACCACCTTCAGGCAGCCGTTGGCGGTGCTGCAGGTCGCCAGCCCGTACTGCTTGTCGAACGTCTGGAGATCCGTGTTGATGTTCGGATCGTTGAAGGCATCGACGAGCGCCACCGTCTGCCCGGTTCCCGTCGCCGTGGAGCTGAACCCGTACGCGGTGGCGAGATCCGCCGGGGTGAGGCCGCCGGCCGGCCCGATCGTGCTGACGCTCGGCGCTACGCCGGCACCGCGAACGAACGGACGGGCACCTGCGGTTCCCTCGCTGACGACGACTCGCCGTACTGCGAAGCACGTCTTGTGCCCGGGTGTGGGCGCCTTGCAGACCGGCACCCCGATCGCGTAATTGCTGGTCAGTGCGAACGCTGACGGAGCGGCGAGCAGGGTGGCCCCCAACGCCGTGAACAAAGCAACAGACAGGCGCAGCCGCGCGGCGGATGCGTGCCCCGAGTTGCCGCGCCCTGATTTGGGCAGCGGTGCGTCGGCTCCCCTCATGGGAATACCTCCGAGATGATCGTCATCCAGGCGAGACAGTTTCCCCGGCCAGATTTTGGCCTCGCGTATCGCCCCTAACGCCGCGAACAGTACCACCGATCGGAGCGAAATCTAAGCGAACTCTTAATTCGCCGAAATCACAGGGAAACGTGAATGGACGATGCTGGGCTCGAACCAGCGACCTCCGCCTTGTCGAGGCGGCGCTCTCCCAGCTGAGCTAATCGTCCGGGAGCCCGTAAATGTAGCGTGACGGGAGCGCTGGCCCCCAATTAGAATGCGGTTCATGCGGGGAGTAGTCCGAGGACTCGGGCCTGCGCTGGTTCTCGCCGGCGCCATGGCCGTTACGCCCGCCGCCGCCCAGGCTCGCGTGCGGGTGTCCATGAAGCCCGGCAGCGGGCGCCCCTCGACGACCTTCACGGTCAGCTTCCGCAGCCCGGATCGCACCGGCCGCCTCGGATCGGTGCAGCGCACCGACATCCTCACCGCGGACGGGCCGAAGCCGAAGGCCGGTTGCGTCGCCGAGCTCTCCACGGCCCTGCCGGCGACCCGTAAGGGCCGTCGCGTGCGCGTGAAGTTGAGGCCCCGGCACTTCGGCGGGTCCTGGTGCGCGGGCCACTTCCACGGCAGCATCGTCGAGCACATGACCAGCACCTGCCGGCAAGGGCCTGCGCACGCCTGTCCGCTGGCTGTGATCGCCCCGCGCACGATCGCCCGGTTCAAGTTTGTCGTCAAACCGCCTACGGGCGGCACGGGAGGAGGCGGTCCGACGCAGACCCAGGGCCCGACCTTCGCTGGACTCCAGAGCGCGGCCACGTGCATCGTCCTGACGCCGCAGCCCCAGCCCCGCGCGCGCAGCTACCGGCTGGCCTGGACCGCAGCCACCGACCCGGTGACGCCGAGCTCGCAGATCGTCTACGACGTCTACTACTCGACGACTTCGGGAGGCGAGGACTTCGCCCAGCCGACCTGGACCAGCCCCGCCGGCGCGACGTCCCTGACGGTCTCGACCGGGCAGAACGGAGCCGCGTACTTCGTCGTGCGTGCGCGTGACCAGGCCGGTCTGGAGGACCAGAACACGGTCGAGCGCGCGGGGGTCAACCAGTGCGGCTGACCCCCACCGTCATTCGCGCCTAGCCGGTCGCCGCCTCCTCCCCTTAGCATCCGGCGAAGATGGAGTTCGACCTCCCTGACGGAACGCGGCTGACGCTGCCCGAGGACGCCACCGGCGCCGATGCGGCGGCGGCGATCGGCCCCGGCCTGGCGCGCGCGGCCCTGGCGGTCAGGGTCGACGGCGAGCTGCGCGACCTCGCCCGGCCGCTCCCCGGCGGCGCGGACGGCCACGCCGCCAAGCTCGAGATCATGACCGAGCGCAGCGGCGAGGCCGCGCTCGAGCTGATCCGCCACGACGCCGCCCACGTGCTGGCCGCCGCCGTGCTCGAGCTCTACCCGGGCGTCAAGATCTCGATCGGGCCGCCGATCGACGGCGGCTTCTACTACGACTTTCAGTTCCCCGACGGGGTCTCGATCAGCGATTCGGACTTCGGGCCGATCGAGGAGCGGATGGCCGCTCACATTGCCGCCGACGAGTCGTTTCACCGCGATGACGTGACCGTGGCCGAGGCGCTGGAGCGCTTCCGGGCCGAGGATCAGCCCTTCAAGGTCGAGCTGATCGAGGACCTGGTCCGCAATGCCGATCCCGCTGATCCGGTCGAGCGGGTGTCGCTTTACACCAACGGCCCGTTCACCGATCTGTGCCGCGGCCCGCACGCACCGAGCACGAAGCGGATCAAGGCGTTCAAGCTGCAATCGGTGGCCGGTGCCTACTGGCGCGGCGACGCGAGCCGGCAGATGCTCACGCGCGTGTACGGAACGGCGTTCTTCTCCCGCAAGGATCTGGACGAATACCTGGAGCGGCTGGAGCGTGCCCGCGCCAACGATCATCGCCGGCTGGGTCCGCAGCTCGGGCTGTTCGGGTTCTCCGAGACGGCGCCCGGCTCGGCCTTCTGGTACCCGGCCGGCACCGAGGTGTTCAACTCGCTGGTGACGCTGAGCCGGGAGATGGGCAGGCCCCGCGGCTACACCGAGGTCAAGACGCCGCAGCTGTTCGATCGCTCGCTCTGGGAGACCTCCGGTCACTGGGAGAAGTACCGCGAGCACATGTTCACGACCGTGTCCGAGGACCGGGCGATGGCGCTCAAGCCGATGAACTGCCCGGGCCACTGCCAGCTGTACTCGATGCACCGCCACTCCTACCGCGATCTCCCCGTTCGCTACTCCGAACCCGGGCTGCTGCACCGCAACGAGCCGAGCGGAACCCTGCACGGGCTGCTGCGCGTGCGGCACTTCGCCCAGGACGACGGCCACATCTTCTGCACCGAGGAGCAGATCCAGGACGAGGTCGCGGGTGTGCTCGAGTTCGCCTTCGCCACCTATGCGGTGTTCGGGCTCGACGTCCGCCTCGAGCTCTCCACCCGGCCCGAGCAGCGGATCGGCTCCGACGAGCTCTGGGACCACAGCGAGGCGGCGCTGCTCAAGGCGCTCGAGAGTCAGGGCCTCGCCTACGAGCTCAACGAGGGCGACGGCGCCTTCTACGGCCCCAAGATCGACATGCACATGACCGATTCGCTGGGCCGATCGTGGCAGCTGGGCACGTGCCAGCTGGACTACAACTTCCCGGAGCGCTTCGACCTCGTCTACACCGGTGCCGACAATGCCGAGCACCGTCCGGTGATGATCCACCGGGCGCTGATGGGCTCCTACGAGCGCTTCATCGGCATCCTGCTGGAGCACTTCGCCGGCGAGCTGCCGGTGTGGCTGACGGCGGTTCAGGCGATAGTGCTGCCGATCGCCGACCGCCATGCCGAGTACGGCGCGCGTGTCACCGACGAGCTGCGAGATGCCGGGATCCGGGTCGAGCTCGACGAGCGGACAGAGTCGGTGGGACGCAAGATCCGCGACTCCGAGCTGCGCAAGATCCCCTTCATGCTGGTCGTCGGCGACCGCGAGGCCGAGGAGGGGAGTGTCAGCGTCCGCGAGCACCACGGCGGCGACACCGGATCGCTGGCGGTCGGCGAGTTCGCCGAACGTGTGCAGTTGATGACAAAAACCCGCGCCACCGGCTGAGCGCACCGCTATACTCGCCAGCGTTGATCCAACTGCAACAGACCCGGCCCGGCGCCGCTTGACCAGAGACCGCCGCGCCAATACCTAGTGCCGGTACCCCGCAGGTTTGACCGGCGCCCGCCCGAGCGGGACCTGACCCGGACCAACGACCGGATCCGTGTACCCGAGGTGCGTCTGGTCGGAGAGGACGGAAAGCAGATCGGCGTCGTCAAGACCGCCGAGGCGCTCGCATACGCGCAGGAGCGCGATCTCGACCTCGTCGAGGTGGCCCCGGACGCGCGTCCGCCCGTGTGCCGGGTGCTCGACTACTCCAAGTACAAGTACGAGCAGGCTCAGAAGCTGAAGGCCGCTCGCAAGCACCAGCAGCAGATCACGGTCCGCGAGATCAAGTTCCGGCCGAAGATCGCGCAGAACGACTACGACACCAAGAAGGGGCACGTCAAGCGCTTTTTGATGGGTCGTGATCGCGTCAAGGTGACGATCATGTTCCGCGGCCGCGAGGTGACGCATCCCGAGCGCGGAACGGCGCTTCTGGAACGCCTCGCCGACGAGCTGTCGGAGGTCGCCATCGTCGAGCAGACGCCACTGCAGGACGGGCGCAACATGACGATGATGCTGGCTCCATCCAAGGCCGTGCTCGCGGGGGAGAAGGACGAGCCAAAGGCCGGCGCTCCCGCCGCCGTCGTGGCCGACACCTCCGCCCCGGTCGACACCTCAGTCGCGGCCGACACCCCCGCCGTGGCCGATGGCGGCGTCCCTGTGGCTGCCGAGGATTCCGCGCAACCTGCCGCCCCCGCCGAGAGCGACAACGGCGCCACACACAGCCCGGATGACGCGCGCCAGAACGGGACGGCCGACAGCGCCGCGCCCGCCCCCAGCGACGCCCCGGCCTAGAGGCCGCACCGGTCCGAGCCCGTCGGGCGGTGGATCGACCGCTCGGGCGGCCTGCTGTCTGCTTTACTCTGGCCTCGCGATGCCGAAGATGAAAACCCATTCCGGCGCCAAGAAGCGCTTCAAGCTGACCGCCACGGGCAAGGTCCGGGGACGTCACTCGTTCACGAGCCACATCCTCGAGAAGAAGTCGCCCAAGCGCAAGCGGCGCCTGGGCCAGCCGGCTGAGATCTCCGATCACGACGAGAAGCGCGTCAAGAAGCTGCTGGGGGCCAAGCGCGCATGACCCGCGTCAAGCGCTCCATTCACGCGCGCAAGAAGCGCCGGGCGACGCTCAAGCTCGCCAAGGGCTACCGGGGTGATGCGAGCCGGCATTACCGGACCGCCAAGGAGGCGGTACTCAAGGCCGACCAGTACCGCTATCGCGACCGGCGCAACCGCAAGCGCGACTTCCGCCGCCTGTGGATTACACGGATCAACGCCGCGGCGAGGCAGAACGGCCTCTCCTACTCGCAGTTCATGCACGGGTTGCAGATCGCCGAGGTCGAGCTGGACCGCAAGGTCCTGGCCGATATGGCCGTGCACGACGCCGACACCTTCCGACGCTTTGCCGACCGCGCCCGCGAGGCGCTGGCGGCCGGCTGAGCTTTAGCCGAGTACACCAGCACCGCCACCCGGGCGCCTCTCCTTCGGAGCAGGCGCCTTTTTTCGTTTCAGGACCCGATGACCATCACGAGCACACACAACGAGAAGCTGAAGAGGATCCGCAAGCTCACCCGCAGCCGGCGCGAGCGCGAGCGCGGCGGGTGCTTCGTGGCCGAGGGCGAGGACCTGCTGGCCGCTGCCGACGCCGCCGGCTGGGAGCCCCTGGAGCGCTACTGCGCCGCCGGCAGCGGCCTTGGGGGCACCGAGGTCGAGCCAGCCCTGCTGGCCTCGGCGTCGGCACTGGGGTCGGGCACACGCACGCTGGCCGTCTATGCCGAGCGCTGGGCCGAGCGGCCGAGCGGTCCGCTGTGCGTGTACCTGCACGGCGTCCACGACCCCGGCAACGTCGGCGCCGTGCTGCGCTCGGCGCAGGCCTTCGGCGCGGCGTCCGTGGCGCTGGGTGGCGGCAGCGCCGATCCGTTCGGTCCCAAGGCCGTGCGGGCCAGCATGGGAGCCGTGTTCGCGGTGCCCCTGGCACGGGTACAGGACCTGACTGCCGCCGCCGCGCTCCCCGGACGCACCGTGGCGCTGGTCGCCGGCGACCGCGGACGAGCGCTGTGCGAGCTTGCGCTCGACGACGTCACTCTGATGGTCGGCGCCGAGCGCGACGGCCTCCCCGAGGAGGTTGTCGCCGCCGCCGACGAGGTGGCCCGGATCCCCATCGTCAGCCACTCGCTGAACGCCGCGATGGCGGCCACGGTCGCCCTCTACGAGGCGACTAGGATGGCGCGCTGATGTCCGACCGGATCGCTCAGATCGAGTCAGAGGCGCAGGCGGCGATCACCGCGGCGACCACGACCGCCGCGCTCGAGGAGGTCCGCATCCGCTACCTGGGACGCAAGGCGGAGCTGCCGAATCTGCTGCGCGGCGTTGCCCAGCTTGCACCCGAGGAGCGAGCCGCAACCGGCAAGGCAGCCAACCGGGCCCGTCAGCAGCTCGAGAGCGCGATCGAGAGTCGCGCGGTCGAGCTGGCGAGCGCCGAGCTGGACCAGCGCCTGGCCGAGGACCGCGTCGACATCACGCTTCCCGCCGACCCGCGGCCCCAGCTCGGGCGCCTGCATCTGATCACCCAGACGTGGCGCGAAATCGAGGATGTTTTCATCGGCCTCGGGTTCAACGTGGCCGAGGGTCCCGAGGTGGAGACGGTCTACTACAACTTCGACGGGCTCAACTTCGACTCCACGCACCCCTCACGTCTGGAGACCGACACGTTCTACGTCAAGGACGAGCGCGACGTCGTCGACATCTTCGACCCGGAGGCGGCGCTGTTGCGGGTCCACACCTCGCCCGTGCAGCTGCGCGCGATGGAGGCCCAGCCACCACCGCTCTACATCGTGATGCCGGGCCGCGTGTACCGCCTGGATTCCGACGCCACGCACACGCCGCAGTTCCATCAGGTGGAGGGGCTGGCGGTGGACGAGGATGTCACGTTCGCCGACCTCAAGGGCACGCTGCTGGCGTTCGCGCGGGCGATCTTCGGCGAGGAGCGCGAGGTGCGCCTGCGCCCGCACTTCTTCCCGTTCACCGAGCCGAGCGTCGAGGTCGACGTCTCCTGCTTTCACTGCGTCAAGGGGATCACCGCCGACGGGCGGCGCTGCGGGCTGTGCAAGGGCACCGCCTGGATCGAGATCCTCGGTGCCGGGATGGTGGATCCGAACGTGTTCGAGCACGTGCGCGAGCACGGCTACGACCCCGAGCGGATCCAGGGGTTCGCGTTCGGGATGGGGATCGAGCGGATCGCGATGCTCAAGCACGGTGTTCCGGACCTGCGGCTCCTGTACGAGAACGACATCCGCCTGCTGGAGCAGTTCTGATCGTGCCCGGGGACAACCACTGATGCGCGTTCCTGTGACCTGGCTTCACGAGTACTGCCGTCCCGAGCTCGACGCGTTCGAGCTCGCCGAGCGGCTGGCGATGACGGGAACCGAGGTCGAGCGCGTGGAGACCCACGGCGTCACCGCGCTCGACCGGTTCGTGGTCGGCAAGGTGCTCGAGGCCGGCCGCCATCCCGACGCCGACCGGCTCACTGTGTGCCAGGTCGACGTCGGCGACGATGAGCCCAGCCAGATCGTGTGCGGCGCCCCCAACGTCGCGGCGGGGCAGACCGTGGCCGTGGCCAAGCCCGGCGCGGTGATGCCCGACGGCACCAGGCTCAAGGTGGCAAAGCTCCGCGGACAGCCCTCCAACGGGATGATCCTGGCTGAGGACGAGGTGGCGATCGGCACCGAGCACGACGGGATCATGGTGCTCGATCCCGCGCTCACCGCCGGGACCCCGCTCGCGCAGGTGCTGCCGATCGCGACCGACGTGCTGGTGCTCGAGGTGACCCCGAACCGGCCGGACTGCCTCGCCATCTACGGAGTCGCGCGCGAGGTTCACGCCGCCACCGGCGCCGCCCTGGTGCCTGCGCCGTGGACGGAGGACCCGACCCCGCCCATCCGCGGCGGCCGGCTCGACGCGGTCCGGATCGATGTCGAGTGCCCCGAGCTCTGCCCGCGCTTCACCGCGCGCGCGTTCGAGAACGTGACGATCGGGCCGTCGCCGGCGTGGCTCAAGGCACGGCTGATGGCCGCCGGCCAGCGCCCGATCTCCAACGTGGTCGACATCACCAACTACGTGATGCTCCTCACAGGTCAGCCGCTGCACGCGTTCGACCTCGACCGCATCGCCGGCGGCCGTCTGATCGTGCGCCGGGCGCACGAGGGTGAGACCGCCGAGACGCTCGACGGCCAGACGCGCACGCTCGACCCCGAGATGCTGGTGATCGCCGACGCCGACGGTCCGACCTCGATTGCCGGAATCATGGGCGGCGCCCGGTCCGAGGTCGGGCCCGGCAGCACGCGAGTGCTGATGGAGGCAGCCAACTGGAACGGACCCAACGTTCATCGCACCTCGCTGAAGCTGGGTCTGCGCAGCGAGGCGTCGACGCGGTTCGAGAAGCAGATCCAGCCCGAGCAGGCGATGGAGGCACAGGCCGTGGCAACCCGGCTGATGATCGAGCTGTGCGGCGCGCAGCCGCTGCCGGGCACGACCGATATCGGCGGCGACGGGCCGGCCCCGAAGACGATCGCCCTGCGCGACGCACGCGTCAGCCGCCTGCTGGGCGTCGACATCCCGCGCGAGCGTTGCGCCGAGATACTCCGTGCGCTTGAGTTCAAGACGGCCTCGGCCCACGACGGCCTCGAGGTCACGGTTCCGCCGTTCCGGCGCGCCGATGTCACCCGTGAGGCGGATCTGATCGAGGAGGTGGCCCGGCTGGGCGCCCTCGACATACTCCCAGCGACGTTGCCCTCGCGCCGTGACGCCTCCGGGCGCCTGACTGAGCGCCAGCGCCTGCGCCGACGTGCCGGCGACGCTCTGGCCGCGCAGGGACTGTACGAGATCGTCGGCTGGAGCTTTGCGGCCCCTGACCTTGCCGAGCGGCTGCGGATCGGGGACCGGCCCACGGTGCAACTGCAGAACCCGATGTCCGCCGAGCAGTCGCGGCTGCGCACGACGCTGCTGGGAAGCCTGCTCGACGCCGGGCGCCTGAACCGCTCGCGCGGCGCCGGTGCGATTCGGCTGTTCGAGGCCGGTGCCGTGTATCTGCCGGTGAACGCCGCCCGGCGCCCCCGCGAGCCCCATCACGTGGCGGCGTTGGTATCCGGCGCGGTCCGCCCGGCGACATGGCGCCATCCGGAGCCGCCCGACGCCGACTTCTTCGCCGCCAAGGGGGTGCTTCAGGGACTGCTCGACGCCATCCGTGCCCCGTGGAGCGTCGACGCGGCGCTCGCTCCCGAGCCGTTCCTTCACCCGGGCCGCGCCGCGGCGATCCTCGTCGACGGCACCACCGTCGGCTGGCTGGGCGAGATCCACCCTCAGGTCGCGGCCGGCTGGGACTGGTCAGACCCCGTGGCGGCCTTCGAGCTCGATCTCGACGCCGTGGCCGAGCGGGTCGCCCCGGCCGAGTACCGGGATCTCACGAGCTTTCCCGAGATCCGTGAGGACCTGGCGGTGATCGTCGCCGACACCGTGCCCGCCGCCCGTGTGCTCGAGGTGGTGCGAAGGGCGGGGGGTGCGTTGCTGAGCGGGGCCGAGGTCTTCGACGTCTACCGTGATCCGGAGCGGATCGGGGACGGGCATGTCTCGCTGGCACTGCGCCTGCGCTTCCGGGCCGCCGACCGCACGCTGACCGACGACGAGGTGGCCGCCCGCCGGCGTAAGATCGCCGCCGCGCTGGCCGAGCAGCTGGAGGGGAGGGTCCGTGACTCATAGCGTGGCCGTGTTCGGCGCCGCCGGCTTCACGGGTGCTCTGACCGCTCGGCTGCTGGCGCGCCATCCGTCGTTTGACCTGGTCACGGTGACCGCGCGGTCCGACGTGGGGCGCCGGCTCGATGACCTGTATCCGCACCACCGCGTCCCGCTGGTACTCGAGGAGCTCGATCTCGACCGCCACGCCGGCGTCGACGCGGCGGTCGTGGCCTATCCGCACGGGGCCGCCGCCGAGCTCGTGGCCGAGCTGCATCGCCGCCGGGTCAAGGTGGTCGACCTGAGCGCGGACTTCCGCCTGCGCGACCCGGCCGTGTATGAGGAGTGGTATCGCCCCCATCCCGAGCCGGCGCTGATCGCCGACGCCGTGTACGGGCTGCCCGAGCTCTATCGCGAGCGGATCGCCGCGGCCTCGATCGTCGCCAACCCCGGGTGCTACCCCACCGCCACCGTGCTGGGATTGGCGCCCCTGGCGCGCGCCGGGCTGCTGGAAGACGTGGTGATAGACGCCAAGTCGGGCGTCTCCGGCGCGGGTCGTGCCGCGACCGACAAGACGCATTTCGTCACCGTCGACGAGAACGTCAGCGCCTACGCCGTTCCGCGCCACCGCCACATCCCGGAGATCGAGCAGGAGCTCCGGGCGCTGGGCGCCGACATCCGGGTGACGTTCACCGCGCACCTGCTCCCGCTCGACCAGGGCGAGCTCGTGTCCTGCTACGTGACGCTGCCCGACGGCAGCGAGGCCAGCAGGGAGGACGTTGCGACCCTGTACAGCGACCTGTACGGGGGCGAGCCGTTCGTCGAGCTCAGCAGCACCCCGCCGGGGGTTCGCGACGTGCGCGAGACCAACATCTGCCGGATCTCCGTGCACCGTGACGAGCGCACCCGGCGCGTGATCGTGTTCGCGGCGATCGACAACCTGTGGAAGGGCGCGGCCTCGCAGGCCGTCCAGAACCTCAACCTGATGTTCGCTCGGCCCGAGGGGGAGGGGATCGAATGAGCGGATTGTTCTTTCGCAGCCGCTGGATCGAGCCGCCGGCGCACGTCGTCGAGCTCGACGGCGGCGGCCTGCCCGGCGGCTTTCGCGCCGCGGGCGTGGCCGGTCAGATCAAGCCCAGTGGGGCGCTCGACGTGGGGCTGATGGTCGCCGACCCTCCCGACACGACCAGCGCGGCCCGATTCACGCGCTCGGGCGCGCAGGCGGCGCCGGTGCTGCTGTGCACCGAGCGATGCGAGCTCGGAGCCCTGCGAGCGGTGGTGGTCAACTCGGGCAACGCCAATGCCGCGACGGGCCGTCCCGGCCTGGACAACGCCGCCAAGATGCAGGGGTCGGCCGCGATGGTGGCCGGCGCGCCTGAGGCCCGGGTGGCGGTGGCCTCCACCGGGGTGATCGGCGTGCCGCTGCCGATGGACCGGATCACACGCGGGATCATGGCCGCGGCACACGCGTTGGCCCCCGACGGGGACGTCGCCTTCGCGCAGGCGATCCAGACCACGGACGCGTTCGAGAAGCGGGCGAACCTGGACGTCTCGCTGCCCGGCGGGACGGTCCGGCTGACCGCCCAGTGCAAGGGGGCCGGGATGATCTCGCCCGGTTTCGCGACGCTGCTGTGCTTCATCCAGAGCGACGTCCAGCTTGCGCCCGAGACCTGCGACCTGCTGCTCGGGGTCTGCGTGAAGCGCTCCTTCGAGCGGGTCAGCGTCGACGGGCAGCTCTCCACCAGCGACACCGTGATCCTGCAATGCAGCGGGGCGTCGGGCGTCGTCGTCGAGCCCGAGACCGAGGACGAGCTGCGCTTCGGCGAAGCGCTCGACGCGCTCCTGCGCCAGCTGGCCCTGATGGTTGTCCGCGACGGCGAAGGCGCCCGGCGAGTGGGCCGGGTGGTGGTGCGCGGCGGGGATCCGCAGGCGGTCAGCGGCGTAGCGCGCTCGGTGGCCGACTCCTCGCTGGTCAAGACCGCGCTGTACGGGGGCGACCCCAACTGGGGCCGGATCATCCAGGCCGTGGGCGCGGCGCTGCCCGGGACCGCGCCCCTGGCGGTGGACATCGCGATCGAGGGCGTCCCCGTGTGCGCGCACGGGGCCCTGGTACCGCACGACGCCGCGGCGCTGGCCGAGGCGGTCACCCGCGAGGAGGTCGAGTACGAGATCGGGCTGCCCGGCGAGGGTCACGAGAGCGAGCTGTACTTCTCCGATCTCGGCCACGAGTACGTGACCATCAACGCCGACTACACGACATGACGCGCCCCCTACGCGACGTCGCCACGCTGCTGGAGGCGCTGCCCTACATCAGGGAGTTCCACGGCAGGACGGTGGTCATCAAATACGGCGGCGCGGCGATGCTCGATGCCGAGCTCAAGGAGGAGTTCGCCCGCGATGTGGTGCTGCTCAAGTACGTCGGGATGAACCCGGTGGTGGTCCACGGGGGAGGGCCGGAGATCACCAGCTACATGGAGCGGCTGGACCTCCCGGTGCGGTTCGTCGATGGACTGCGGGTCTCGGATGCGGCGACCGTCGAGGTGGCGAAGATGGTGCTGGTGGGCAAGGTCAACAAGGACATAGTGCTGCGGCTCGGCCGCCACGGCCAGCCGGCCGTGGGGTTGTGCGGCGACGACGGGCTGCTGTTCCGGGCCGCCCGGCAGAGCTCTCCGAGCGGTCAGGACATCGGCTTCGTGGGCAAGATCGAGCGGGTCGACGTCGACGTCCTCAAGCACGTGGCGCAGGATTACATCCCGGTCGTCGCGAGTGTCGGGGCCGATCGCGAGGGTAACTCCTACAACATCAACGCCGACGAGGCCGCGGGCGCCGTGGCCCGAGCGCTGGGCGCTTACAAGATCATGTTCCTGACCGACGTGGCGGGCTGGCTCCGGGACCCTTCGGATCCCGACAGCGTCGTCTCGCGAGGCGAGCGCTGACTTGGTCGCACAAGCGCTCCCCGGCGTCGCCGGCGGCATGCGACCGAAGCTCGCAGCGTGCCTGGAGGCGATCGACGGCGGCGTCTCGTTCGCCCACATCGTCGACGGCCGAGTCCCGCACTCACTGCTGCTGGAGCTGTTCACCGACGCCGGTCAGGGGACGAAGATAGGACCCGCCGGATGAGCGCCGCCCCGTTCGCCACGCTGGCCGAGCTGCAGGAGCTCGAGCGTGCCTACGCGATCCCGACCTACGTGCGCAACCCAGTGCAGTTCGTACGCGGAGAGGGTTGCCGGCTGTGGGACGCCGACGGAAATGAGTACCTGGATTTCCTGGCCGGGATCTCGGTGCTGAACGTCGGCCACTGCCACCCGCGCGTGGTTGCCGCTGTCCGCGAGCAGGTCGGGCTGCTCACCCACGCCACCAACCTCTACTACACCGAGGGCGCGATGCGCCTGTCTGCCCGGCTTTCTGAGAGCTCGCTCGGCGGCAAGGTGTTCCTGACGAATTCCGGGGCCGAGGCCAACGAGGCTGCGATCAAGCTGGCCCGCCGGGCGCGCCCGGGCGGCAAGCTGATCGTGCTGCAGGAGGCGTTTCACGGGCGCACCTACGGTGCGCTGTCAGCCACGCCGCAGGAGTCCAAGCAGGCGCCGTTCGCCCCGCTTGTCCCCGGGTTCGTGGTCGTCCCCAAGGATCCCCAGGCGCTGGCCGCGGCGGTCGACCAGGACACCGCCGCCGTGCTGCTCGAGCCGGTCCAGGGCGAGACCGGGATCCATGTCCTCGCCGACGAGCTGCTGACCGCGGCCCGCGAGGCCTGCGACCGGACGGGCGCGGCGCTGATCTTCGACGAGATCCAGACCGGCATGGGGCGGACGGGCACCCTTTGGGCCTACGAGCAGACGGGGGTGCTACCCGACGCTCTGACCAGCGCCAAGGCGCTCGGCGGCGGGCTGCCCGTGGGCGCCCTGATCACCGGGCCCCGGCTGGCCGACACCTTCCAGCCCGGCGATCACGGCTCGACGTTCGCCGGCGGCCCGCTGGTCGCCGCGGCCGCGCTCGTGGCGCTGGACATCTGCTCGGATCCGGCGCTGCTCGAGCGCGTCCGGGCTTTCGGGGAGCGGCTGCGGGCGGGGCTGCGCGAGCTGCCCGGTGTGGCCTCGGTGCGGGGGCGGGGACTGATGGTCGGCGTCGACCTGCTGCAGGGCGTCTCGGCGGTCGACCTCGCGCGGCGGGCGCTGCTCGAGCAGCGTCTGATCGTGAACGCCACCGGCCCGGCCACGATCCGCCTCGAGCCGCCGCTCGTGGTCTCCGAGAGCGAGATCGACGAGGTCCTGCACCGGCTCGGTGAGCTGCTGCAGTGAGCAAGCCGGCCCGCGCCAAGGTCACGGTGGCGCTCGGCCGCGACCAGCGCGCCGACGCCGCGGCTGCGACCGTCCTGCGGGCGCTGCTCGGGGCCATCCGCGAGAACCTCGACGGGGCGGTGGCCGGGGAGGACGCCGAGTTCCTGCACCAGCTGCGGATCGCGGTTCGTCGGTCGCGCACCGTTCAGCGCCAGCTCGCCCCCGTCTTCCCGGAGCTCGACCTCGCCGGCTTCCGCGCCGAGTTCAAGTGGCTCCAGCGCGTCACGGGAGAGGCCCGGGACCTCGACGTCTATCTCGAGGACTTCGAGTCGATGCGCGAGCTCGTGCCGGCCGAGTTCGGACCCGACCTCGACCCCCTGCGACAGGTGCTCGGCCACTGGCGGCTGGCCGCGAACGGGACGGCGGCGCGGGCCCTGCGTTCGCGGCGCACCGTGGAGCTGCTGAGCGACTGGGAGTCGCTGCTGGAGTCACTGGTCGAGCGGCCCCTCGATGATCGCCCGGCGGCCGAGGTTCCGATCGGGGAGCTGTCGGGGCGGCGGATCCGCAAGGTCTACAAACGGCTGTTGGTCATGGGTCGCGCGATCGACCAGGACAGTCCGGCCGAGGACTACCACGAGTTGCGCAAGAAGGGCAAGGAGCTGCGCTACATGCTCGAGCTGTTCGGCAGCCCGCTCTTCGACGCCGAGATCGTCGACGGACTGGTGGGCCCGTTGAAGGCGCTCCAGGACGTGCTCGGGCGCCATCAGGATCGCGAGGTCCAGGTGGCGCTGCTGCGCTCGCTGTCCGACGAGGTGGCCGCGCTCCCGCGCGGGCCCCGGGCGGTGCTGGCCATGGGCATCCTCGTCGACCGGCTCGGGCTCGACGAGCGTGCCGCCCGGGAGGACTTCGCCGAGCGCTTTGCGGCGTTCTCCGCCAAGCGCCAGCGCCGGCTCGTCAAGGCGACGTTCGAATGACCGAGCGCGACGGCACGGCGGCGGCTTGCCGACTACCCTTCGGCGGCCGATGACCGACCCCGTAACCGGATCCGCCCCCACGCCCGCCCCGGACGACCCCGGGCTGACCGATCCCACGTTCCGGCCGAGCGCCTCCTATCTGGCGCTGCCCGGCGAGGTGCGGCGGGTGCTGCTGCTCTACAGCGGCGGGCTGGACACGAGCGTGATGCTGAAGTGGATCCAGGACCGCTACCAGGCCGACGTGGTGGCGCTGACCGTCAACCTCGGCCAGCCCGGCGAGGACTACGACGTCGTCAAGGGCAAGGCGCTCCAGATCGGCGCGATCGAGGCCCACGTGGTCGATGCGCGCGAGGAGTTCGCGCGCGAGTACGTGCTCCCGGCGATCAAGGCCAACGCGATCTACGGACTCGGCTATCCGCTGTTCACGGCGCTGGGACGCCCGCTGATCGCCAAGCTCGCGGTGGACTATGCCCGGCAGACCGGCTGCGACACGATCGCCCACGGCTGCACGGGCAAGGGCAACGATCAGGTACGGATCGAGGCGACGATCGCCACGCTCGCGCCCGAGCTCAAGGTGATCGCCCCCGTGCGCTCGTGGAAGATGGGCCGCGAGGAGGAGGCCGCCTACGCGCGCGAGAACGGGATTCCCGGTGAAAGGCGGGTCGGAGGTCGCCCCGTACTCGATCGACGACAACCTGTGGGGCCGCTCCAGCGAGGGCCGGTGGATCGAGGACCTCGAGCACGCGCCCGAGGACGACGTCTTCCAGCTCGTGACGCGGCCCGAGGAGGCGCCGGACGAGCCCGAGGTCGTGACGCTCGGATTCGAGGCCGGGGTGCCGGTGGCGCTCAACGGCGAGCGGCTGGGGCTGGTCGACCTGATCGAGCGCTGTGGGGAGATCGGCGCTCGGCACGGCGTCGGGATCGTCGACCACATCGAGGATCGGATCGTCGGCCTGAAGGTCCGTGACATCTACGAGGTGCCGGCGGCGGCGATCGTCCTGCTCGCCCACCAGGAGCTCGAGAAGCTGGTCGGCACGATCCACCAGAACCAGCTCAAGCCCACGCTCGACCAGCGCTGGGCCTACCTGGTCTACGCCGGCCTGTGGTGGGAGCCGCTGCGCGACCGACCTCGACGCCTACATGGACGCCGTCAACGCCGGGTGACGGGGACGATCGGACTCAAGCTCTACAAGGGCTCGGTGCGGACGGTCACACGCTCGTCGCCCAACGCCGTCTACGACGCCCAGCTGGCGTCCTTTGCCGAGTCGGGCGGACTGTTCTCGCAGGAGGCCTCGCCGGGGTTCATCGAGCTCTGGTCGCTGCAGTCGCGCATGGCCTGGCGGCTTAGGCACGACCAACAGGGGTAGCATCGGGTCATGGGCTACAAGATCCTCGGGTTCGCCGTATGGCAGGGCAGCAAGTGGTACGTTCGCCGCCGGCTGAGCGGAGCGCGGGCCAAGCTCGTGATCGCCGGGCTCTCGGCCGCGGTCGCCGCCGGCGTGGTCGTCGCCGGCCGCCAGCAGGCCGCCAACAGCTGACCCCCGCTCAGACGAACAGGTTCTGCACAGGATTTCGGGTGCTTGCGCCGAAATCCGTCAACATCGCGCGTGGCGACGGATTGCCGCCGCTGGCCCGCGTCCCAGGATGACCGATCGCGCCACAGCCGAGATGCCGCTCGAGGTCGACCGGATCGAGAGTTCGCGCGGCGACGCCGGCATGATCCGCTTGCGCCTCGCCGGGCGGTGGCTCGATCCCGCCCGAGCCGACGAGGAGGAGCTGCTCGTGGTCCAGGTCGATGGCCGGCGCCACCGGTTCCCGGCCACTCGCGATTCGGAGCCGCCCGGCTCGGAGGCCTGGAGCGCCAGTTTCGAACTGCCGGCGTGGGCCGAGCCGCGCCACGCGGGCCAGGCGGCGCTGTGGCTCGGTAACGCCGTCGTCCCGGTGCCGCCGGCATCGTCCGCGCCGGTGCTGGCGGGACCGCCCGCGCCGCAGCCGCCGGTATCGCCTCCGCCGGAGTCGCCGGCCTACACCGCGCCCGAGACGCCCCGCTCGGGGCCGCTGGCCGACCTGCTGCTGAAAGAGACCGTCGCAGCGCTCCACGAGGAGCTCGAGCGTCGCACCGCCGAGCTGACGCGGATCCGAGGCGCCCTGGCCGACGCGCAGTCAGACCTCGAGTCACGCGGAGCGACGCAGGCTTCGCTCGAGGACACCCATGCCGAGCTGCGTGCCGAGCTCGAGCGCCTGACCGGAGCCGTCGGAGCCGACCGCGCCGAGCTGGCGCGCCGGACAGCCGAGCACGAGCAGGACAGGGCCGAGCTGGCGGCGATCCGAGGGCGCCACGACGCCGACATCGGCTCGTTGCGCGATCAGCTTGCGCGGGCGATGGCCGGCGAGGACAGGGCCGCGGTCGAGGTCGCACGGCTGCGCGAGGCCGTGGCCGCGGCCAGCGTGGCCCGCGACGCCGCGGTCAGCGAGGCAGCCGGGCTGCGCGCCGAGCTGGCACGGCTGGGGACCGAGCTCGCCGCCACCCGGGAGCGCATCAGCGCCGAGAGCGGTGACCTCGGCGAAGCGCAGCGCCTGCTCGCGGACGCCCGGGCGCTCGCCGATGAGCTCGGCGCCGGCGGCGGGCCCGGCTGACCAGATCTTCCTCGCAGTTAGCGTGAACGACGGCCCCGTCCGTCCGCACGGATGATTACCGTCGGGCGCACATGACTGACGCTCCCGGAGCCCCGTCGGTGCTGGGCATCGAGGCGGTCGAGTGGCTGGCCGAGGGGGGTGAGAACCTCACGGTCCGGGTCACCGGACGCTGGCGGCGCCGGCGCCCGGCGTGGAGCGCCCAGCCGGTTCTCGTACTCGAGGCCGAGGGCCGCCGGTTCCGCTTCCCGGCCATGCCCGAGCCGCCGTCCCTGACCGGGGCCGGACCCGGGATGTGGCGGATCAGCTTCTCCGTCCCGGCTGCTCTGGCGCCCGAGCTGGGTGCCCGGACGTGGCTGCAGTTCGGCGCTGTCGCCGTACCGCTGCCTACCGCCGCGGAGCCGATGGGCGCTCTGTCGGCGTCCGCCGAGACCGGTTCGGACGTCGCCGGTGATGATCCCGGCCGGCGCCCTGCCCACGCGGCCGCAGTCGGCGCTGAGGCGGCCGGGCCGGCGAGCTCGGTTCTCGAGGCCGAAGGCGCACGGCGCCGCGCGCTGGAGGCCGAAGAGGCAGCCAGCGAGGTCGCGTCCCGGGTTGACGAGCTCGAGCAGGAGCTCGCCGTGGCCCAGCGCGACGCCGAGCGCCTGACTGCGCTGCTGGCCGAGCGAGAGCAGACGCGGCGTGTGGCCGAGCAGCGGGCACACGTCGAGCAGGCCCTGCGTCGCGACCTCGCCCGGCAGCTCGCCGCCCGCGCGGCCCAGGGTGACCGCGTCCGCGAGGCGCTCGGCGACCTCGCGGCCGCCGAAGAGCGGATCCGGAACCTCGAGCGCGATCTGCGCGACGCGCGCCGGCGGGGGGACGAGGCCGAGCAGGTCGCCGCCGCCGCCGTTGCGGCCCGGGAGCGCGCCGAGCTGACGGCCCGGGGCAATCAGCGCTCAGTAGCTGCGCCGGATGTGACCGCGGGCGCGCCTCCGCCGGATGAGACCGGGGGCACACCGGCGCCCGGGACGTCCGAGCACGCCCGTCTGCGCTTCGAGCAGGAGCTGATCGGGCGGCGCTCGACCACGGAGCGCAGGGTGCCCGTCGAGCCTGCCGTCCCGGTTCGTGTCGCGACCCCTTCCGTGTCGCCCGAGCCCGTTTCCGGCGCGACCACGCCGCCAAGGTTCGTGGAGGCGCCCGATGCGCTCCTGGCCGCTCTGCGCCACGAGCTGGCCGCCCGAGCCTCGGCCGAGGGAGCCCTCCGCGCGGGCTTGGTCGAGGCCGAGGGGCGTCTGGCCTCCAGGGTCCTGATCGAGCGGCGCACCGCTGAGATTCTGGGCCAGCTGCGCCAGGAGCTCGACGGGCTGCGCGCTGCGTTCGCGCGTGAGCGCGAGGGGCGGCTGGAGGCCGAGCGGCGGGCCGCAGAGCAGTCGGCCGACATCAGCGGAGGGCGCCTGCGCTCGAGGCAGGCCTACGACGCGATCGCCGAGCTGCGCGAGGCGCTGGAGGGTCTGCTTCCCCCGGCGCTTGCCCGCCCGCCGGACCCGCCACAGGTCCCGCCGGACCCGGCGCAGGTCCCGCCGGACCCGGCGCAGGTCCCGCCGGACCCGGCGCAGGTCCCGCCGCCACCTCCGCTCGGCGTTCGGGAGGGCGGGGAAGCCGTCGTCCAGCCGGACCGGCTCAACGATGCCCGCCTGCGATTGCGCCAGGCGGCCGAGCTCCGGGAGCAGGGCGCGGCGACCGAGTTCCCGTCCGTCCCCGCCGCCGAGCCGGCGCGAGATGAGGTGGCGGATACCGACAGGACGGGCCGCGCGTGGCTCGAGCCGCTCTGGAGCGGGCTGGCTCGGACCGATCCGGGCGCCGCGGGCCGGCTCCTGGTCGAGCTGCTGCCGGCCCAGCGACAGGTCTACGCCGAACCCGTGAGCTACGACCTCGTGTTCGAGAGCCGGCGCGGCTGCGCCCGTGTCACCGTGGCCGACGGCGCCACCGTGCTCGAGCATACGCGCGACCCGAGGCCCGCCGGCGAGGTCGATTTCCGCGTCGTCGGCGATCCGGCCGCGCTGGCGCGGTTGCTGATCGCGGGATGGTGGCGGCGGCGCTTCGGGCGCGGCGTGGCCAGCGTTCGAGGCCGGCGCGATCGTCTGGCCGCGCTCCGAGCGCTGCCCGCGGTGAAGCTCGACCTGCGCGGTCTCTACCGCGTCGGGGTGCGGCTCGAGCCCGAGCTGCTCTTGAGGCTCGTCGCGATGATGATCGAGCCCTCCTGGACCGAGCACGAGCAGTTCGCGCTGCGGTTCGTCGGCCAGGAACCCCTGTATCTGGTGGTTCGCCCCGGGATCGCGCCGGCGGTGGTACCCGAGGCTCCGGCCAGCGGCGTGACCACCACGGTGCGCGGCTCGGCGCAAGAGCTCATGCTCGCGCTCGCCGGACCCGCCCCGACGGTCGAGATCGCCGGCGAGGACTGGCCGCTGGTGCTGCTGCGCAAGTGGATCAAGCGCGCACAGAGCGGCTGAAACGTCGCGGGCGCCCCCGGCTCATGGCCACAGCGTCCGCCTCGATGCATATCCTCGAAACAAGCCGCCGATGACCGCCTCCTGCTCCCACCTCCACGTCCACTCCGAGTACTCGCTGCTCGACGGAGCGTGCAAGGTAGATGCGCTGGCAGCCCGCGCCGCGGCGTTCGAGCAGCCCGCTCTCGGCCTGACCGACCACGGGGTTATGAACGGCTCTGTGGAGCTCTTCACGGCCTGCCGCAAGCACGGCATCAAGCCGATCATCGGCTGCGAGGTCTACATCGTGGAGGACCATGCGCGGCGGGCTCCCGGGAAGCTGGAGCGCTTTCACCTGACGCTGCTGGCCGCGGACCCGGCGGGCTACCGCAACCTGGTCAAGCTGTCCTCGGCCGGCTTTCTCGAGGGTTACCAGCGGGGCAAGCCGAGCGTCGACATGGCGCAGCTGGCGAGCCATGGACAGGGCCTGATAGCGCTGACCGGCTGCCTGCAGTCGCGCTTCTGCCAGCACCTGCTGGCCGAGCGGCCCGCCGACGCGCGCGCCCACGCGGGGGAGCTGATGGAGGCCGTCGGCGCCGACAACGTGTACTTCGAGGTGCAGAAGAACGGCCTCGCCGAGCAGGACAGAGCCAACGAGGGGATCGTTCGCATCGCGCGTGAGCTGGGCAGGCCCCTGGTGGGCACCGGCGACGTGCACTACCTGCGGCGCGAGGACTTCGATCACCACGCCGCGCTGCTGTGCGTCCAGACCAAGTCGACGCTGAGCCAGCCGAAGATCACCTTCGACACCAACGAGTTCTACCTGCGCTCGAGCGAGGAGATGGCGCAGGCGTTCGCCGAGTGGCCCGAGGCGATCGCCTCGACGCTCGAGATCGCCGACCGCTGCAACGTCGAGGTCGAGCTGGGACGGCAGCTGATCCCGAGCTACCAGACCCCGGACGGGGGCTCGGAGAAGGAGTACCTGCGCGGGCTCGTGCAGGAGGGCCTGCGCCGCCGCTACGGCGATCCGGTACCGGCCGCCGCAGTCGAGCGCGCCACCTACGAGCTGGGCGTGATCGACCGGATGGGCTTCAACGCCTACTTCCTGATCGTGTGGGACTTCGTCAAGTACGCCAAGGACACCGGGATCGCGGTCGGCCCCGGTCGCGGCTCGGCCGCCGGTTCGATCGTCGCCTACTCGCTGCAGATCACCGACGTCGATCCGCTGCGCTACGACCTCCTGTTCGAGCGCTTCCTGAACCCCGAGCGGGTGTCGATGCCCGATATCGACATCGACTTCTCGGTGCGCGGCCGTGAGCGCGTGATCCGCTACGTGACCGAGAAGTACGGCAAGGAGTCGGTGGCGCAGATCGTCACCTTCGGCAAGATGTTCCCGCGGGCCGCCACGCGCGACGCCGCACGCGTGCTCGGACTCGACTACGGCGCCGGCGACCGGCTGGCGAAGCTGATCCCGGACCCGATCATGGGTCGGTCGCCGAGCTTCGACGAGTGCCTTGCGCCCGGCCAGCCGCTGCGCGCGGAGGTCGACCGCGACGGCACCGCGAAGCAGATCATCGATGTCGCTCGGGGACTCGAGGGGATCGTGCGCAACTCCTCGATCCACGCCGCCGCGGTGGTGATCGCCGACCGGCCCCTGACCGACATCGTGCCGTTGCAGATCGCTGACGCCGGCGCGGATGAGAACGGCGATCGCGTGTTCCGCACCGTGACCCAGTTCTCGATGAAGCCGATCGAGCAGATCGGCCTGCTCAAGATGGACTTCCTCGGCCTGCGCAACCTCGACGTGATCGAGGACGCGTTGGACATCGTGGAGCGTTCGACGGGGGACCGGCCCGACATGAGCACGCTACCGCTGGATCACGTGCCGACCTACGAGATGCTCGCCGGCGGCGATTCCATCGGCGTGTTCCAGTTCGAGTCCGAGGGCATGCGCGAGGCGCTCAAGAAGGTGGGGCCGACCGACTTCGATGACCTCGTCGCGCTCGGAGCCCTGTACCGCCCGGGGGCGATGGACCAGATCCCCGCCTACGCGCGCGGCAAGCGCGATCCCGAGTCGATCTCCTACCCCGATGAGAGGCTGCGGCCGATCCTGGAGTCGACCAAGGGCGTGATCATCTACCAGGAGCAGGCGATGCAGATCGCCAAGGAGATCGCCGGCTTCAGCGGCGCCAAGGCCGACGACCTGCGCAAGGCGATCGGGAAGAAGAACCGCGAGGCGATGGCCAAGCTCAAGCCCGAGTTCTTCGCCGGCTGCCGCGCGTCCGGCACCAGCGAGTCGGTCATCGAGTTGCTGTGGGCCACCAACGAGAAGAGCGCTGACTACTCGTTTAACAAGTCCCACGCCGCGTGTTATGCGCTGATCTCCTACCGGACGGCGTGGCTGCGGGCGTGCTATCCGGCCGAGTACATGGCGGCGCTCATCTCCTCGGTGATGGATACCAAGGACAAGGTTCCGTTCTTCGTCGCCCAGGCCGAGCAGATGGGGATTGCGATCCTGCCTCCGGACGTCAATCTCTCCGACCACGAGTTCGTCGTCGTCGATGGGAACATCCGCTTTGGGCTGGACGCCGTCAAGGGGGTCGGTTACCAGGCCGTGGAGGCGATCAAGCGGGCTCGCGGCGAATACGACCCGCCCGCCCGTCCGTTTACCTCGCTGTTCGACTTCTGCGAGCGCATCGACAACCGGTCGGTCAACAAGAAGGCGATCGAGGCGCTGATCAAGTGCGGGGCGTTCGGCTCCACCGGAGACTCGCGCAAGGGCATGCTCGCCGTGCTCGAGCAGGCCCAGGCCGCGGGACAGAAGGCTCAGCAGGATGCGCTGATCGGGCAGGGCTCGATCTTCGACCTCGGGATCGAGGACGACGCGTCGCGGACTCCGGCGGCCGGCGCGTTCGCCCAGCCCGGTCATGCTCCGATCCCCGGGGAGGAGTTCAGCCGCTCCGAGCTGTTGGCGGCCGAGAAGGAGTCGATCGGTCTGTTCATCTCCGCGCACCCGCTCAAGGACGTGGGAGCGGCACTCAAGGTTCGCTCCGACAGCACGTTGGGCGAGCTGGCCGCCCGCCGCGACGGTGACTGGGTGACGATCGGCGGGATGGTGACGCAGGCCAAGCGGATCAAGACCAAGAAAGGCGATTGGATGATGTTCGCCACCCTCTACGACCTCGAGGCGTCGGTCGAGATGGTGGTCTTCGGCAAGGCGCTGGCGGCCAGCGAGGACGCGCTCCAGACCGATTCGATCGTGCTCGTCCGCGGGCGGGTGGACCACAAGGACCGCGACAAGACGTGCGTGATCGCCCAGCAGGTGGAGCGCTTCGAGCCCAGCCAAGAGGAGGTGGCCAAGGCGCAGGTCGAGGTCTCCAAGCAGGTACTGCCGCCGGCCGCGCTGCGGCTGCGGCTCGATGCCACGGCTCTGCGGGCCAGCATCCTCGGCGACCTCAAGGACGTCCTGGCCGGCTTCCCGGGTGACGCCGACGTGGTCATCGAGCTGGCGACCTCTGGTGGCCCGCGGCGCCTCAAGCTCGGCCCCAGCTACCGGGTGGCGCGCGGCGCCAACCTGCACGCCGAGCTCGACGCACTGCTGGGTGGGGCGCTGATCGACGCCGCCGCCGCGCCTGCAGCCGTGGCCGCCGGGGCCTGACCACCTGACCGGCGCTAGTGGGCGCTAGGCTGAGCTCGTGAGAGGTCGAGTCACGGTCTCACCGATGATCGCGGTGCCGTTGGCGCTGATGGTCGCCGGCCTGCTGGTGCTGTTCCTGGCCAGCTCCCGGAGCGTTCAGGCAGCCGGCCTGATCGTCGCCCTGGTGATGGGGGCCTTCATCGTCGCGGGCGGCCTGTCCGACGCCCTGCGGGGCGGATACATGCGCTTCGTGAGCTT
The DNA here is from genome assembly GCA_963799995.1 of uncultured Solirubrobacterales bacterium. Lineage (GTDB taxonomy): Bacteria > Actinomycetota > Thermoleophilia > Solirubrobacterales > Solirubrobacteraceae > Palsa-465. The sequence goes on from CAWCZI010000012.1 coordinate 302,166, forward strand.
CGGCCGGTTACCCACCGCCGTGGCGCGATCCCCTGAGGACACCCCGGAGTCCGACCCGGAGTACATCGCCGAGGCGCCCGAGGCCGCGGACAGGGCCTGGGAGCGAGAGCGCGCCCACTACCGCGAGAAGGAACAGCAGAAGCGCCCGCGGCGCCAGCAGAAGCGACAGGGGCGCCAGCGCAAGCGCCGGGGACACCCCTAGCCGCGCGCGCCCGCGAGGCGCCGTCCTACTTGACGTGGAGGTTGATCCCGACGAGCAGCAGCGGCCACAGGATGATCGCCAGCAGGGCCGAGACGATCAGCTTCACGGTCCCCACATTGGCGAGGTAGTGGTGGGTGGAGGCGACCAGCACCCCAACCACCAGCCAGAGGATGCTGCCGAGTCTGGATCTCATCGCCGGCAAGGCTACCCGCCGAGGCGGCAGCCGACGCACGTAGGCGCTCCGGTCAGCTCGGAAGCCAGGGGCGGCGCCACCCGCCGAAGCCGCGCGTCAGCTCCTCGGCCTTCTCGGGCCCCCACGAGCCCTGGGCGTAGGGCAGCGCCTTGGGCGGCGCGGCCAGCAGTGGCTGGAGCACGCGCCAGGTCTCTTCGACGCTGTCCTGACGCGTGAAGTGGCTGCTGTCCCCCTCGATTCCTGCCTGGAGCAGCACCTCGTATGGCGTCGGCGCCTCCACACCCTCCTTGGCGAACTCCATCTCGAGCTCGATTCCGGTCTGGCCAGGGGAGTCGGCTCGCTGGGCGTCCAGCACCATCTGCACGCCTGTCGCCGGGTCGATCCGGAACACCAGCTGGCTGGGCTCGGGCTGCTTGCGCGCCGTCCGGATGAACGGCAGCCGGGGGGGATGGCGGAAGATCAGGCGCAGCTCGGTCTGGCTGACCGGCAGCCGCTTGCCGGTGCGGATGAAGAACGGGACACCGGCCCACCGCCAGTTCTCGACCTCGAGCCGCAACGCGGCATAAGTCTCGGTGTCGGAGTCGGCGGCGACGCCATCGATGTCGCGGTATCCGTCGTACTGACCACGGACGTAGTGCTCGGGCGACGCGTCGGCCATCGAGCGGAAGACCGAGAACTTGGCGTCCTTGAGACTGTCGGGGTCGCCGGCGGCGGGGGGCTCCATCGCCGCTGCGGCCAGCAGCTGCAGCAGATGGTTGACCACCACGTCGCGCAGCGCGCCGACCGGGTCGTAGAAGTGCCCACGATCCTGGACGCCGAAGCTCTCGGCCATCGTGATCTGGACCGAAGCCACGTGGCTGCGGTTCCAAACAGGTTCGAGGGTGGCGTTGGCGAACCGCAGGTACAGGAACTCCTCCAGCCCGAGCTTGCCGAGGAAGTGGTCGATGCGGTAGAGCTGGGACTCGTCCAGGTATTGGTGCAGCTGTTTGGCCAGAGCCCGGGCGGACGCGAGATCATTGCCGAACGGCTTCTCGACCAGGACCCGGCGGCCGCCCTCGAGCAGTCCGGCCTTGGACAAGCCTGCGACGACGGTGGCGAACAGCGACGGCGGGATCTCGAGGTAGAAGGCCGGGTTGGCGGAGTCACCCAGCGCCGTTGCGATGTCAGCGTAGGTCTGGTCGTCGCCGAAGTCCCCGCTGACGTACCCAAGGCGCTTTGCGAGGCGGTCGAACACGGCCTCGTCGAACGGCTCACCGGTCGCCTTGATCGCGTCGCGGGCGTACTCGCGCAGGTGCTCGACACTCCAGTCGTCGACGGCCACGCCGATCACCCGGCAGGTCAGAAGCCGGCGGCGTTCCAGCCGGTAAAGCGAGCGCAGCGTCATCTTGCGCGCCAGGTCACCGGTGATCCCGAACACCACGAGCGCGTCGGCCTTTGAGGGCGCAGAGCTCATCGCCGGACCACGCTACTGCAACTTCGGTGGGTATCGGTGGCGAGCACTGGTGGGGCGGCCGCTAGCTGCTGCGCGGGCGGCTCGCCGCCCGCGAGCGGTTGGCTCGTCCCCGCCGCCGGAGCTTGAAGCAGAGCTCCACCTCCTCGCGCGTCGGGCCCTGTCGCTCCGGGCCCTGGGTCTCGAGCACGCACGGGAGATCCTCGAACCGGGGCTCTGACAGGAACGCCATGCAGCCCTTGTCGCCGAGCTCCCCCTGGCCGATGTTGGCGTGCCGGTCGCGGTTGGAGCCCAGTGGGGTCTGCGAGTCGTTGAGGTGCAGGCTGTGCAGGCGCTCGAGACCAGTGATCTCATCGAAGCGGTCCAGCGTGTCGCTCAGGCCGGCGGTCGTGCGGATGTCGTAGCCGGAGGCCAGCAGGTGACAGGAGTCCAGGCATACCCCGAGCCGGGCCCCGCCGCCCGCGGCGTCGATCAGTGCGGCGAGCTCCTCGAAGGACCGGCCGAGCGTTCCGCCGGCCCCGGCGGTGTCCTCGAGATGCAGGGCGCAACGCTCGGAATCTCCCAGCGCCTCGGCGATCACCTTGCCGGCGCGCTTGATCGCCTTGCCTACGTCGCCCTGCTTGGCCGATCCGGGATGCAGTACCACGCCGGTTGCGCCGATCCCAGCGCCGACGCGTAGCGACTGGATCAGCGACGTCCGCGACTTGTCGCGGATCTCGCGGTCCTCGGACGCGCAGTTGAGCAGGTACACGGCGTGGATCAGCACCGCATCGATCGGGCTGTCCGCCATCGCCTCACGGAAGGCGTTGAAGTCGTCCTCGCCGTACGCCGTGGGACGCCACATCCGCGGCGACTGGTTGAAGATCTGGATCGACCGGCAGCCGCGCTCGGCGCCCCGCTGGATGGCGTTGGCGAGCCCGCCCGCCGGCGAGACGTGTGCGCCGATTAGCATCCTCTGATCGTGTCCATGCGAGTTCGCTTTGCTCCATCCCCGACCGGTGCGCTGCACATCGGCGGCGCGCGGACGGCGCTCTACAACTGGCTGCTCGCCCGCGGCCAGGGCGGGGCGCTCGTGCTGCGGATCGAAGATACCGACCGCGAGCGCTCGACACCCGAGAACGTCGAGCAGATCCTCGACGCGCTGCGCTGGCTGGGGCTCGACTGGGACGAGGGACCGATCTTCCAGACCGAGCGCGTAGGCCGTCACGCCGAGGCGCTGGCGCAACTGCTCGACAGCGGCCATGCCTATCACTCGTCGGCCACCGCCGAGGACGTCCGGGCGTTCAAGACGAGTCATGGCGCCGAGCGTGGCTTCCGAGGTCGGGACGAGGACTCGGGCGCCGTCCGGCTGCGAGTGCCCGACTCCGGCGAGGCGATCGTCGAGGATGTGATCCGCGGGGAGACCCGATTTCCGCACGTGAACATGGACGACCCGGTGATCGCCCGCGCGGACGGCTCGCCCCTGTACAACTTCGCGGTCGCCGTCGACGACCTCGATGCCGGGATCACGCACGTGGTCCGAGGCGAAGATCACCTCTCGAACACGCCCAAGCAGCTGCTCGTGTTCGAGGCGCTCGGAGCCAGCCCACCGCGGTACGCGCACCTGCCGTTGCTGCACGGCCCGGACGGCCGCAAGCTCTCCAAGCGCCATGGCGCTGCCTCGGTTCAGGAGCTGCGGGAGGCCGGCTACCTACCGGAAGCTGTCGATAACTACATCGCTCTGCTGGGGGCCGGGTTCGCCCCTGACGAGGAGCACTTCAGCCTGGCCGAGCTGGCGGAGCGCTTCCGGCTCGAGCGCGTCTCGAAGAACCCGGCGGTGTTCGACGAGCGCAAGCTGCGTCATATGAACGGACGCCACCTGCGCGAGCTCGGCACCGACGAGCTGACACGAAGGCTCGAGCAGTACACGGGCCGGTCGGGCCTGCGCGGCGCGGTCGAGATCTCGGCCGAGAAGATCCAGACATTGGCTGACTTCTGGCCGTTGGTCTCGTTTCTGTTCGACGGCCCCGTGGACGATCCGGCCGCGTTCGCCAAGACGATCGGATCCGACGGGGGCGTCGAGGCCCTGGAGCTGGCCCGCTGCGCGCTCGCGGAGGTCGAGCCGTTCGACGCGCCGTCGGTCGAGACGGCGCTGCGCGGCGTCGTCGAGGGCAGCGGGCTCAAACCCGGGAAGGTGTTCCAGCCGGTGCGGGTTGCGATCGCGGGATCGACCGTATCGCCCGGTATCTTCGAGAGCGTGGCGTTGCTCGGACGCGACCAGACACTGGCTCGTATCGACCTTGCGCTGCGCCGTGCCCGTGGTGACAACGGGGAAGCTGCTCGATCGGGCTAAACCGGGATCGAACATTTGCCGATAGAAGGGCCTATGGCTGGAGAAGCACCACTGATGCCGCGTCCGCCCCGGCGGACAGAGAGGGATGAGTGAACCAGCGGTGGCGACTCTTGCAGCTGTGAAACCCGGACCCACTGATCCATACGCGGCGCGCGAGCGCCACCACAACGAAGGACACGGGCGGCGGCTCACCGCGGCGTTCGAGGCCCTCGAGGCCTATCCGATGCTGGTCGAGTCGCGTAACCGTGTGCTGCGGCTGTTCGAGGAAGGCGACCCGCCGACCGCGGACGTGGTCGCCGCGGTCGAGGCCGACGTCTCGCTCGCCGTGACCGTTGTGCGGCTGGCCAACCAGGTCGACGGGCCCATGGCCGGCCGGGTCGAGAGCGCGGTCACAGGGATCGAGGTGCTGTCTCCCCGAACCGTGCATGCAATCGCCAGCCGCGCGCGGACGTTCGACTTCTTCGAGCGTACGGCGGTTTGGCAGGGGATCCCGGAACGCTTCCGCCTGCACGCAGTCGCAACCCAGCGCGCCGCCGACCGGCTGGGCCGCGAGGTCGGCTACGAGGCGCGCGACCGGCTGATGATCACTTCGCTGCTGCACGACATCGGCAAGCTCGTCCTGATCCACGCCTACCCGGGGTACCCCGGGCAGGTTCACGGCGACGCCCGTACCCCGGAGGACCGGATCCAGCGCGAGCGCCGCGAGCTCGGCGTCGACCACGCCCTCGTGGGGGGCGTCCTGGCCCGTCGATGGGGGATGCCGCGGTCGCTGGCCAGCGTGATCGAGCGCCACCATGCCGAGGAGGCCGACGGCGAGGCGGCTCTGGTGCGCCTAGCCGACATGCTCGCGCACTACGTGCTGGGTGGCTCGATAACCCCCGCCGAGCTGCTCGGGGTCGCCCGCAAGGTGGGCGTCAGCCCCGCCAACCTTCGCACCGTCATGTACGAGCTGCCGCTCCCCGCCGCAAGCAACCGTCCGCGCCAGGTCGACCCTTGCCCGATGTCGGGGCGCGAGATCGACGTCCTGCGCCGGCTGGCCAAGGGCATGGTCTACAAGCAGATCGCTTCCGAGCTGGGTCTCTCCACCAGCACCGTCCGCACCCATCTTCACAACGTCTACGGCAAGCTCGGCGCGATGGACCGCGCCCAGGCGGTCTTGATCGCCACCGAGCGAGGCTGGATCTGAGCCCGACCGGCCCGACGCCGGACCCGAGCAGCGTACGCCGCTCAGGCACTACGATCGAGCCCGCATGATCTCGATCACCACCAAGTCCCCGTACGCCCTCAGCGCGCTGGTCGAGCTGCACCGGCTCGGCGGCTCGGATCCCGTCCCGATCGCCGAGCTGGCACGGCGCCGCGACATCCCCGTCCAGTTCCTCGAGCAGCTGTTCGCGACGCTCCGGCGCGCCGGCGTGCTGCGCTCCCAGCGGGGCGTCAAGGGCGGCTACAGCTTCGCCCGGCCCGCCGACGAGCTCACCGTGCTCGAACTGGTTGAGCTGCTCGACGGTCCGCTGGGCAATGACGCCGGCGGCATCTTCTTCGAAGCCGCACAGGCCGCCAGCGCGGTGCTGTCGGAGGCCACGGTGGCCTCGGTCGCCGAGCAGGAGGTCCGCGCCGCGGGCGCACCGATGTACCACATCTAGGGGCTCGAACAAACGAGCGTGGTTGCGGGGGCGACCACTGCGACATAGAGCGCGAGCGCCGCGAGCGGGCGGCCCCCAGACCGCCGCTCGCGTACCGCTCGTGCTGTCGCCCCACGACGCCGCTCATCGCCCCATGATCGGCGTCCTGTTATGTCCGCAGCCCCCGATGACTGCTGATGAGCACAATGCCGGTCTATCGTTGACGCGGCGTTTCCCGAACGTTTCCGGTGCCAGCGCACCGTCGGGGACGACCACCGGCCGGGGGCAGGTAGATTGGCGGTCGATGTCCAGCGTCCCGGTCAACATTGCGGAGCTCGTCGGCCGCACCCCGATCCTGCAGCTGGCCAAGATCGTCGGCGACTCGGACGTCCAGCTGTTCGCCAAGCTCGAGGCGTTCAACCCAGGCGGCAGCGTCAAGGACCGGATCGGCGTGGCGATGATCGAGGCGGCCGAGCGCGAAGGCCGGATCGAGCCCGGTCGCACGACGATCGTGGAGGCGACCAGCGGCAACACCGGCATCGCGCTGGCGTTCGTCTGCGCCGCCAAGGGCTATGACCTGATCCTCACGCTGCCGCAGGGCATGAGCCGCGAACGCGAGGGGCTGCTGCGCCTGTACGGCGCGCGCGTTCAGATCACCGAGTCGCTCGGGGGCATGACCGAGGCCGTCGATGCCGCGCGTGCCCTGGCGATGCGCGACGACGTGTTCCTGCCCGATCAGTTCTCAAACCCCGCCAATCCCGAGATCCACCGCCGCACCACGGGGCCCGAGCTGTGGGAGGCGCTCGACCGGCGCATCGACGTGTTCGTCGCCGGGGTCGGCACCGGGGGCACGATCACCGGGGTGGGGGAGGTGCTCAAGGCGGGCAATCCAAACTGCCGTGTGGTCGCCGTGGAGCCACGGAGCTCGGCGGTGCTCTCGGGCGGGCCTCCAGGGCCGCACAAGATCCAGGGGATCGGGGCCGGATTCGTCCCTGAGGTGCTCAACCGCGAGCTCCTGGACGAGGTGATCGCGGTTGACGATGAGGAGGCGATCGAGATGGCGCGTGTACTGGCCCGCCGCGAGGGTGTCCTGGCCGGGATCTCGTGCGGAGCGGCGGTCTGCGGCGCGCTCCAGGTCGCCGCGCGGCCCGAGTTCCGCGGAGCCAGGATCGCCACCGTCCTCCCGGACTCCGGCGAGCGCTATGTCTCGACGCCGTTCTTTGCCCCCTGAGCCCCCTCGCTACCCTTAGATGCACATGGCCGGCCTCGGGCTGATCAGGCGCACGGCGGCGGAGATCCGGCGCGACGTGGCGGTCGCGCAGAAGCGGGACCCCGCAGCCACCGGAGTCGGTTCGCTCGAAGTCCTGGCGACCTGGCCGGGAGTGCACGCGCTCCTTGCCCACCGCGTCGCCAGCGCCCTGCACGGCGCGGGCGTGCCGGTTCTCCCGCGACTGATCGCCGCCGCCGCGCGGTCGGTCACCGGGATCGAGATCCATCCCGCCGCGGGGATCGGCAACGGCTTCTTCATCGATCACGGCATGGGCGTCGTGATCGGCGAGACCGCCGAGATCGGAAACGACGTCACGCTCTATCAGGGCGTGACCCTGGGCGGGACCGGATTCGCCACCGGCAAGCGCCATCCCACGGTCCAGGACAACGTCACGATCGGCTCGGGGGCCAAGCTGCTCGGGCCGATCACGATCGGCCACGGGGCCAAGATCGGCGCCAACAGCGTCGTCATCCACGACGTACCCCCGAACTCCACGGTCGTAGGCAATCCCGGGCACCCGGTCCGGGTCGAGGGCCGCCGCCCGGAGGGGCCCGACGCCGATTGGATCCATCTTCCCGACCCGGTGGCCGACGCGATCAAGGGGCTCTCCAGCCGGATTGCCGCGCTCGAGAGCGCCGCCTCCGAGCGCGAGGACGGCTCCGGCGCCGAGGTCCACCGCCTTCGGCGCGCCGTCGGCGGCGGACGCGAGCCCGACGGGCGAGCCAACCCGGCGTTGGGTCCGAACCCGGCGGGCGGGTGAGGCGTCGCGATCAGTGCGCGAGCGCCACGAGGCGCTCGCGGACTGCGGCCACGACTTCACGTGCTGCGTCCTCACCGAGCACGGGGCTGATCGGCAGCGCGAGGTTGCCGCGGGCCGCCTCCTCGGTGCCGGGCAGCGTCACGGTGGGCGCAAACTCGCGCATCGCCGGCTGCTCGTGCACGGGGACGCGGTAATACGACCGCGCTTGCACCCCGCGGGTGGCGAGCGCCGCCATCAGCGCGTCCGGGTGGTCGGTGCGAACGACGTAGAGGTGCCACGCCGGCTGGGCGCCCGGCAGCGCCCGGGGTAGCGCCACGAGCTCGCCGAGGCCCTGATCGGCGTACAGCGCCGCGGCCGCCCGCCGGCCGTCGGCCCAACCATCGAGGTGTGGCAGCTGAACCCGCAGGATCGCTGCCTGCAGCGCGTCCAGGCGCGAGTTGTAGCCGATCTGGTCGAAGGTGAGCTTGTCCCGCGAGCCGTGAAAGCGAAGCGAGCGCGCGCGCTCGGCGAGTGCGGGGTCCGAGGTCGTGATCGCCCCCCCATCGCCGAAGCAGCCGAGGTTCTTGGACGGGAAGAAGCTGAAGGTGGCGGCGGTTCCCAGCGCACCCGGGCGCCCTTCGGACCCCTCCGAGCCGGCAGCCTGCGCGGCGTCCTCGAGCACCGGGACCCCGAGCGCCTCGATCTCGCGGACCGGCGCGACGTTCCCGAACAGGTGGACCACCATCACCGCCTTGGTTCGCGTCGTCAACACGGCCCGGACCGTCTCGGCTGTGACGCAATACGTCTCGGGATCGACGTCGCAGAACACCGGACGCGCGCCCGTCGGTGGGATCGCCTCGGCGCTGGCGTAGAACGTGAACGACGGCACGATCACCTCGTCACCCGGGCCGACACCCATCGCCCGCAGCGCGATCGTCAGCGCATCGGTGCCGTTGGCGACGCCGACGCCGTGCGCGGCGCCGACGTAGGCGGCGAACTCTCGCTCGAACGCCTCGACCTCGGGACCGAGCACGAACACGCCCGAGTCGACGACGCGGGCGATAGCCGCGCGGAGCTTCTCGCGCAGCGGCACCAGCGGCGAGGAGATGTCAAACAGGGGGACAGGCACGATCGGCTACGCCTGAGCGTCAGCGCCGTGGCCGAGGGGCAGCTCTTGGGCGGTCGGCGCCGCGGAAGGCTCGTGTAGCGGTAGCGCGGCGTCTGGCGCTGGCGCGGCGCGTGGCGGTAGCGGGCCGCCGAGCTCCAGTGGTGTCGCTGGTCCGCGGACCTCGGGCTCGCTCAGGTTGCGCCGCGCGCGGACCAGGTAGAGCGGCCGTCCCTTCACCTCGTCATAGATCCGACCGACGTACTCGCCGATGATCCCGATCGCGATCAGCTCGATGCCGCCGAGCAGCAGCACGACGATCGTCAGCGCGCTGAAGCCGGGCAGATAGGACCCGAGCACACGCAGCACCACGACCACAGGAATCGCGATGAAGGCCAGCGTCGAGATCAGGAATCCGAGCAGTGTCGCCAGCTGCAGCGGCCGGTGCGAGAACGACGAGATGGCGTCCAGGGAGAACCGCAGCATCTTCGAGATCGTGTACTTGGTCTCGCCGGCGTAGCGGGGATCGCGATGGTAGGGGACAGCCGCCTGCGTGTAGCCGACCCAGACGGTCATCCCGCGCAGGAAGCGGTTGCGCTCACGCATCGAGAGCAGGGCGTCGAGCGCATGGCGGTCGAGCAGTCTGAAGTCGCCCGAGTTGTGCTGGAGCTCGACCTGGGCGAGCTTGTCGAACAGCCGGTAGAACCACCGGGCGGTGCTGAGCTTGAATCTCGACTCCCCGGCGCGCTGCTCCCTGACCGCGTAGACGACGTCGCAGCCCGCCCGCCAGTGGTCGAGCATCGTCTGGATGAGCTCAGGAGGGTCCTGGAGGTCGGCGTCGAGCATCACCACGGCGTTGCCTGTCGCGTGATCCAGCCCGGCCGTGAGCGCGGTCTGGTGGCCGAAGTTGCGCGACAGGTAGACGACTCGGACCCGGGCATCGCCGGCGGCCAACTGCTCCAGCCGCAGCGGCGAGCCGTCGGTGGAGCCATCGTCCACCAGGACCAATTCGAACGGCACGCCGTCGAGTGCCTGGCAGACGCGCGCGTAGAACTCGCCGATCGTCGCCTCCTCGTTGTAGACGGGGGCCACGACGCTGACCAGATCCAGGACCCGCGGGTCTCCGGTGACGCTGGAGGGAACGGTCATTGATCCATCCTAGGGCGGTGAGCCGTCCGGATGGGTTATCAGAACAGCGATCCGGCCTGCGGAATGTACCCGAGCAGCTGTATCGCGAGTACCACGCCGGTCATGGCCACAACGACCTTCAACAGCCGCCGGTCGCGGCCGAGGGCCGCCAGCGGCAGCGCCCACGCGACGTACCAGGGCATCAGCGACCCGGCGGCGACGAGCATCGCCACGGTCGCCCACGCGGCGCCGTCGATCCAGTCGGTGAGACCCTGCCAGACGCGTCGCACCATCCAGACCGCGATCCCCACGAACCCGGCGGCGAGGACGTAGCCGACGATGTTGCCGACGGTCTGCAGCCCCAGTCGGACCCCGATGAAGCCCGGGATGCTGTTCGCGCCCTCGCTCTGCGCCTTGCGAACCGTGGCGAACACCTGCAGCATCCCTGTCCCCCACAGAGCGAGGCTGACGCCGACGATCAGCGACAGGATCACACCGGCGCCGAGCAGGAGATCACGGCGCTGGCCACGGGCGCGCCGGGGCCCGTCCGCGGCGATCGCGAACGGGAGCACGATGCCTGCGGTGAGCTTGATCCCGAGCGCCAGCGCCGTCAGTCCGCCGCCGAGCCGCTCGCGGCGGATCAGCAGGCAGTAGACACCGGCCACGGCGGCCAGCAGCATCAGTAGGTCGTTATGACCTCCGCCGACTCCGTACATGACCAACAGTGGATTGAGACCGACCAGCGCAGCTGCCCGGGTCGGGTTCGAGCCGCGCTTGTGGGCCCCGTTCCACACCAGGGCGACGATCCCTAGGCTGGCCACGGCGGCGAGCGTCTTGTACACGCCGACGCTGGCGGCGATCGACACGGGCGCTACGAGGTAGCTCAGAAGGGTGAACGCCGGCCCGTACACGCTCGGGATGTAGGACCACTTGGCCCCGATGTACGGGAATACGGGATCCAGCGCAATCGCGTGCGGGCCACTCAGGTACGGGTTCGCGCCATAGCTCGCACCCATGCGGGCGTAGGCCTGGTAGCTGAACACGTCGGTCGACAGCAGCGGTGGCGCCAGCAGCACGAACGCGTGCAGCGCGGCGATGCTCATCAACACGGCACGCCCGGACAGCCGGTCCGCTCTGGCCACCACCACCACGTAGGAGACGAACATCAGCGCCAGCGCGGCGATCGTGCCGCCGGCGTGGAGGTTCAGGCCGGTGTTGGCGAAGGCGCCGGCCAGGTACGCCGGGACCGGCCGGATCGATTCCGGCAGCAGGGTCTGGGTGCCGGCCGCGGCCGCCGCGATGGCCAACCCGGCGCCCAGCAGTCCGACCAGCCCGAGCAGCCCGAGCACGCCACGGCGATCGGTCGCCGACGAGCGCGGGGCGTCGAGGGCACCGCCCGGCAGCTCGAAGCCGGCGTTCTGTGAGGTGGCGCCGAGTGGAGTGCGGATGCTCATCGATCTGAGGATGCCCGGCGGTCGGCCGGATGCGGTTTGGGCAGTGTAGAAATCACGTTAGGAGCGGGGCACCTCGGATCGATGGCCCGTCCCGTCGGGTGCGGCAGCCCGGGACAGCACGGCCGCCGCTCCACGCCTGATCGCCGGAACCAACCACATCGCCTCGAGCGCTATGCGGGTCGACATCTTGCTTTTACCCGCAGTCCGGTCGGCGAACACGATCGGGATCTCCCGGACCCTGAAGCCCGCCAGTAGAGCCCGGTAAGTGACCTCGATCTGAAACCCGTAACCCTCGGCCCGTATCGAGTCGAGCTGGATCGTCTCCAGCACCTCACGGCGGATGCACTTGAAGCCGCCGGTCAGATCGCGAACGTCGACACGCAGGATCGTACGGGCGTAGAAGCCGCCGCCGCGGCTGATCATGCGCCGCACGAACCCCCAGTTGCGCACGCCCCCGCCGGGCACATAACGCGATCCCAACACGAGGTCGGCCTCTCGGGCCGCGTCCAGGAACGCGGGAAGGTATCGGGGATCGTGTGAGAAGTCGGCGTCCATCTCGATCACGAGCTCGGCGCCGGCTGCGAGGGCACGACGGAACCCGGCCAGGTAGGCCTGCCCGAGCCCGGCCTTGCCCGGACGGTGAAGCACCTCCACCGGTCCGAGCTCAGCAGCCAGCTGGTCGGCGATCTGGCCGCTCCCGTCGGGAGAGTTGTCGTCGACGATCAGGATCCGATGCGAATCCGGAGCGCAGCGCTCGAGCTGCTCCGCGGCGGCGCGCACGATCCGGTCGAGGTTGTCAGCCTCGTTGTAGGTCGGGATGATCACCCAGGTCGTGGGGTTCACGGCTGGCAGCGTAATGGGCGGGACGGGCGTTGCGCGGGATGCAGGGACATCCGCCAGACGGCATCATGTCGCGCCGGGGGATCCAACGATGGACGACGGCTACACCGCATTTCGCCAAGCGTCGCCTCCCGGGGCGGGTCGCGCGCGTCGCTCGCGCGGGCTGCCCCTGGCTCCACACCACCGCCGCCGGCGTGCCGCCGCGCTGCTGGTGGTGGCGGCCCTCGCGCTCATCGTCGGCCTGGTCGCGGGAGCCGGGGCCGGAGGCGGCCCGGTCGCTCACCGCGCCGCCTCGACGCCCCGCGGCTACTTCGCCCGCATTCGCACGCTCGCCGGCAACGGGGCGGGCTCGTTTGCGGTGGCGCAGCAGACGGACGAGAACAGCGCGATCAGTCGCACCCTCTCCTACACCCCGTTCGTCCGGGTGGCGGGCGCGCAGCATCGCGAGATCGCGTTGACGTTCGACGATGGCCCCGGTCCCTACACGCCACAGATCCTTGCCGTGCTCGAGCGCTACCACGTCCCGGCCACGTTCTTCGAGGTCGGTGTGCTCGAGAAGTACTTCCACGCGTCGACGGCCGCGATCGTCGCCCGCGGATATCCGATCGGGGACCACACCGAGAACCACGCGCCGATGTCGAAGCTGTCGCCCCGCGACCAGCAGAGCCAGCTGTTGCAGGACACCGCCGCGATCGGCGACTTCGGCGCGCCGTTCCCGCGCCTGTTCCGCCCGCCGTACGGCCTCTGGAACTCGGCCACACTGGCTCTGCTCAAGCGCTACCGGATGCTGATGGTGCTGTGGACCGTCGACACCGGCGACTACCAGCTGCCCGGGGTGCCGGCGATCGTCGACCGCGCCGTCGACGGCGCCAAGCCGGGCGCGATCATCCTGATGCACGACGCCGGCGGCGACCGCACCGAGACGGTGGCGGCGCTGCCCCAGATCATCAAGCGCCTGCGCGCGCGCCGTTACCGGCTCGTCACGGTCCCGCGGCTGCTGCTCGACAATCCCGCGCCGAAGGACCAGGACGTCGCGTCGCTGGCCGGCGCGGGGGGCTAGCTCGCGCGCGGGCGGGCTGCCGGCCGGCGCGGTCGGCTAGCGGGCGGCAGGCCCCCGGCCCCGCCGTCAGCGGCGCTGGTAGGCGACGCGGTTCCAGCTCGGCTCGGGGGCCAACTCGATCGGCTCCCCACCGCGGTCGGGCTGGACGTAGACGAACGCGCTGGACTCCTCCCGGAAGGCGATGTCGAGCTCGCCCTCCTTGACGCGCTGGTCCAGCCACGCGCCCCGGAAGATCAACCGCCGCAGCCAGTGCACCAGCGAGCGCTCAGAAGGGCCCACGAGCTCAGACCAGCACTCGTTGACGTGCTCGCCCAGCGCCGAGGCGGGGTCGGTGACCTCGCCGTTGACCACCAGGTTGATGAGATCCTCGGCCTCGTCCTCCTCGACGGCGCCGCCCAGGAAGCCGAGCTTGCGCGCAGCCTGCTCGCACCGCTCGCGGAAATCGCGCTCGTTGAAAGTGAAGCGCAGTTCGCCGTACTCGAGCACAAAATCGTCGCCCGAGCTGTAGTTGCCGCGTCGGTACATTCGCGTCGGCATCATATGGGTGATTCCTGCTTGGCCGCAGGGGCTGAAAGCGATGTTGCAGCGGGGCGGATCTGCTAGGGGGAGAATCTGACCGCGCCGGCTGCTCTTGCGGCCATGGAGCTTCAGGAGGCCACGATACTGATCGTCGAGGACCACGTCGTCACGCGACGGTTCCTCGCCGACAACCTCGCCGCTGACGGGTTCGAGCCGCTGGAGGCCGAGACTGCGGCGGACGGACGCCGGCTGATGGCAACGCGCTCGCCCGACCTGGCGATCATCGACCTCGGATTGCCGGACCGCGACGGCCTCGAGCTTCTGCGCGAGGTCCGCCGCGCGGACGATCTGCTCAGCCGGATCGATCCGCAACTGCCGGCGCTCGTGCTCTCGGGTCGTGGCTCCGAGCTGGACCGTGTGCGCGGCTTCGAGTGCGGCGCCGATGACTATCTGCCGAAGCCGTTCTCTTACCCCGAGCTGCGCGGCCGGGTCATCGCGCTGCTGCGACGGGCACGCCGTGCCCCGCGCGCGGGGAAACTGAAGATCGGCCCGCTGGAGCTCAACCCGCTCGGGCGCGAGGTGCTGCTCGACGGCATCCCGGTCCGGCTGTCGAAGAAGGAGTACGCACTGCTGCGGGCCCTCGCCGAGGAGCCGACCCGGGTGTTCACGCGCGAGGAGCTGCTGCGCGGCGTGTGGGGGTATCAGTCGCTGGGGGCGACGCGCACGCTCGACTCTCACGCCTCGCGGCTGCGACGCAAGCTGCGGCCCGCCGGATCGTTCGTGGTCAATGTCTGGGGTGTGGGCTATCGGCTGATAGATGGGCCATTGCATTAGACGCAAGCTCCCGCCAGCCACTTTTTCGCGGGCCCTTAGCGCCAGTTCTGGTGAGCACCGTCGTTCCAGTGACGACGCGTGTCACAGAGAGAGAGGAGAGCCACGATGTCAATCCGCAGGCGGACTGCGGCGACGCTCGGTGCGTCGCTGCTCGCCGCCATCGCCTCGACCGGCGTGTTCGCCGGTTCGGCGCTCGCCCAGTCCTGCCCCAACAGGGCCACCACGACGGTCTCCGCGAGCCCGTCCTACACGTATACGCGGGGCTGCATCCGCAGCTTTGACGGCACCCCGATCGTCTACAACCTGTTCGAGCCGCTGCACCCGGCCCCCCGCTCGCTGGACACCATCTTGGAGGGACCGGGCTGGGGCAGCGCGGGCGCCACCACGCCGGATGAGCGCCTGATTTCCGCTGGATATGCCGAACTGACCTGGGACCCCCGCGGCTTCGGTGAATCAGGCGGTGTGGCTGAGGTCGACTCCCCCGCCGCCGAAGGTCGCGACGTCTCCGCACTGATCTCCGACGTCCTCGCCGGGCGTCGCGAAATCGCCGTCGACACCGGCGGCAAGGCCGGGCAGCCGAAGTACACCAACGATTCCGAGCACTACAACACCTACGGCGAGCCAGTCGTCGGGATGACCGGCGCCTCTTACGGCGGCGGGATCGAGTGGTCGACCGCCTCGTTTGACAACCGTGTCAAGGCGATCGCGCCCGAGTGGTCCTGGAACGACCTCGACTATTCCCTGGATCCGGGCGGAGTGATCAAGCTTGGCTGGGGCGAGCTGCTGTTCGGCGCCGGGCTCGCCGAGCAGGGCGCGTCGCACATCCCAGCCGACGTGCAGGGGCTTCCCTCGGGCGGGACGGGCGGCAACCAGATCGGCGGCTATGACCCGATGATCGACTACGCCGAGGCGTTTGGAGGGGCGGCCGGCTACTGGGACAACACCTCGTTGGCGTGGTTTCATCAGCGCTCGATGGCCGAGTTCGGCGCCGGGCCCGGGGGGCACGTGCCCAACATCCCGGTGCTGGCCATCCAGGGGACGGTCGACACCCTGTTCAACCTGACGGACGGGTGGAGCAACATCGCGCGAGACGCGCGGCCACCACGGCAACATCCCGCTGAAGATGATCGCGTTCTGCGGCGGTCACGTGAGCTGCCCGACGGGTGCGGCGCCGACCGGCGCGAACTACAGCGACACCGCCTCGAGCTCGAGCCCGGTGGCACCTCGTCAGTCAGCCAGCGCGTACACCGAGAACGCCACGATCGCGTGGTTTGACCACTACCTGCGCGGGGAGAGCGGGAGCGCAGCGGCTCTCGACAAGCTGGTCCCAGCCAAGGACAACCTGGTCTACCAAGCCCAGACCGGGGACTTCTATCCGCTCTCGACGTTCCCGACGCCATCGGATCCGGGGTCGGCGACGTACGTCTCGGCGCCGCTCACCGGGACGCTGGTCTCGCACGGCGTTCCAACCGGCGCCCAGAGCACGCCGCTGGGCGTGGACACCGCCGTGACCGACGGTGCGACCAACTCGAACGACCCGGGCCAGGTGACCGTCCCGGTTGTCACCGCCAAGGACGGCAACCTGCCGATCGTCGGGATCGGGCATGTGGGTGCGACGGTGACGGTGGACGGTAACGCCACCAACCTGTTCTTCCGTCTGATCGACGAGAAGACCGGTGATGTCGTCGACCTGCAGACCTCGCCCCTACGGCTCGACAACCTGGACCTGGCCGACAACGGGACGAGCCCGAACCTGCCGCCGCAGGCTCAGAAGATCTCGCTGAACCTGGCGGGCGTTTCCTACATCCTGCCCAAGGGCGACACGCTGGAGCTGCAGGTATCGACATCGAGCAACTCGTTCGTGCCCAGCCGGGGCGGGGCGGTGGTGACGATCGCCGGCGGGAAGGTGTCGGTCCCGACCCTGTAGTTCTGCGCTGGCGCAGCGGGGCGCGCGGCCCGGATGCCGCGCGCCCCTTCTGACGCTTGTGGTCGGCGCGGTGAGTGAGCTGCTTTCGTCGAGTCAGGGGGTGAATTCGATCGACCCCAAAGCTCGTACGGAGAGAACACCATGGCGGCGCATTCACCCAAGACGAATACGCACACCCCGCCAGTTATCGACGGCGCGCGCGAATGACGCAGCCCGCGGCGCTGGCCGGATGGGCGACGGCGGTCGTGACGCTGGCAATGGCGCTCGGGGCCTGGCGCGCGCTCGGCACTCGCATGGAGGCGGTGGCCCGGGCGTGCCACGAGCTGCGCGGCCCGATCACCGCCGCTCGCCTCGGTCTCGAGCTCGGCTCTCGGCGCGGCGAGCTGTCGGCCGCCCGGCTGCGCGCGATCGACACCGAGCTGGGACGCGCCTCCCTCGCGCTCGAGGACCTGCACGGCGCACGGACCCCCGGACCACGCCGGCTCCGCCTGGCCGCGGTGGACCTGCGCGAGCTGGTCGAGGACGCGGTCGAGGCCGGGCGGCCGGCTGCCGCCGCGGCGGGCAAGGAGCTCCGCTGGCAGTGGACCGGGCCGACGGTGCGAATGTGGGGGGACCGGCTGCGTCTGGCCCAGGCCGCCGGGAATCTGATCGGCAATGCGATCCGTCACGGGGGAGAGACGGTGGTCGTCCGCGCTGAGGTGGACGCGCGCCGCCGGCCGCCGCGGGCGGTGCTCGAGGTAATCGACGACGGCGCAGGGCTCCCGGCCGCAGTGAACCTGCTGGCCCGGCGCGCGCGCATGGGCCGCGGCGAGCACGGCCGCGGGCTCGCGATCGCCGCCGCCGTCGCCTCCGCCCACGGAGGACGTTTGGTCGCCGGCCCGACCGATAGCGGTGCCCGGCTGGTGCTGGAGCTTCCGGTACTGGACGCCGGCCCGGCCGTCTGACTGCGGCCGACGGCACACCGCTCGGACGGAACTGGGGGCGTTTTGCAACCGCGCTTTCAGGCCCGCGAAATGCACCCGTGTATGCACCCTGGACGAATGTACGGGTCCACCTTCTCCCACCGCCTTGAGCCCAGTGTTCGCGGGGGTTTTCGCGCTTCCAGAAGCTCGCGGAAGGCCGTGGTGGGACAAGGGGTGGGAATCGGGTTGCATTGTGGGAGGGAGTGGGTTACTGTGGGCGCCGCATGCGGAACCCGGGTGGCAGGGCTCCTCCCACCCAGCCACCCGGGTTTTGATTTCTCGGTCGCCTGCATGAGAACCATTGACCTTCCGCGGAACCTTCGAACACGCGCTCGACGCGAAACACCGCCTGACCATCCCCGCCAAGTTCCGCGGCGCTCTGGCCAACGGAGTGGTGCTGGCCGCCTCGCACGAGATCGAGCCGGGGTCGCCGCGATGCGTGGCGATCTGGACGCCCGAGGCCTACGACCTGTTCACGACATCGACGCTGGCGGGACTCAACCCGTCATCGCCGACCGCACGGGAACTCAAGCGCTTCTTCTTCAACGCCTCAGCTGATGCCGAGCTCGACGCCGCCAACCGCGTGATGATCCCAACCTTCCTCATGACCTACGCGGGCCTCGAGAAGGATGTCGTGGTCACCGGCTCGGGTGAGTGCCTGGAGGTGTGGGACCGAGCCCGCCACGCGCAGAACTTCGAGGAAGTGCTGACCCGGATCCCCGACCTTGCTGCGAGCCTTGGCGACACTACTTGACATGACCACGACGCACACCCCGGTCCTCGCCGGTGAGCTGATCGACCTCGTCGATCCGCGGCCGGGGGAGATCGCCGTCGACTGCACCGTCGGCGGCGGTGGGCATGCCCGGCTCCTCGCCGAACGGCTCGGGCCGGCCGGCATGCTGATCGGCGTCGACCGCGACCCGATCGCGGAGGAGCGCTTCGCCGTGCTGGCGGCCGAGGTGCCGTGCCACACGCGGTTCATCCGGGCCGACTTCGTGAACGCGCTGGCCGACCTCCGCGAGGAGCAGTTGCGCCCCGACATCGTCTACCTGGACCTTGGCATGTCATCGATGCAGGTCGACACCTGGGCGCGAGGCTTCTCCTACGCCTACGACGCCCCGCTCGACATGCGGATGGATCCCGAGCAGGAGCTGACGGCCGAGGAGATCGTCAACACGTGGGATGAGCGGCGCCTCTCGAGCCTCCTGCGCGAGTACGGGGAGGAGCGTTACGCGCGCCAGATCGGCCGCGCGATCGTCCGCGCCCGCACGCGCGAAGAACTGGCCACGACCCAGCAGCTGGTCGACACGATCAAGGCCGCCGTGCCGATCCCGGCCCAGTTCGCCGGCGGACATCCCGCGCGGCGGACGTTCCAGGCGCTGCGGATCGCCGTCAACGACGAGCTGGCGCAGCTCGAGGCGGCGCTGCCGGCCGCCTGGGACCTGCTCGCGCCGGGCGGCCGGCTGGCTGCGATCTCCTTCCACTCGCTCGAGGATCGCCTCGTCAAGCGATTCCTGGCGGCACGCGCGCGCGGCTGCGTGTGCCCGCCCGACTTTCCGGTATGCGTGTGCGGGCACGACCCGGAGGCCGAGCTTCTCACCCGCCGTGCCGTGGCGCCGACAGCGGGAGAGGTCGCCGCCAATCCTCGATCCAGATCAGCGCACTTGCGCGCCGCCCGCAAGCTGGAGGTCACTCCCACATGACGCCCACAGCCCTC
The DNA here is from genome assembly GCA_963799995.1 of uncultured Solirubrobacterales bacterium. GTDB lineage: Bacteria > Actinomycetota > Thermoleophilia > Solirubrobacterales > Solirubrobacteraceae > Palsa-465. The sequence goes on from CAWCZI010000012.1 coordinate 321,520, forward strand.
ACCCCGGCCGCCGCCAAGAGGCCGAAGAAGACGTCCGCTCGGCCGCCCGCGCGAGCCGCCGCCTCGACTCAGCGCAGCACGCGCTCGGCGTCCGGCGCGACGGCCACCCCGGGACATCGCGGCACTGTGCGTCGGGCGCCGGCACCCCGTGCTCCGCGACGGGTCTCGGGCCCGGCCCCCAGCCCCCGGACCCGGACAACGCGCACCCCTACGGCGCCGCCACGGCGGAGGCTCGGCGTCCACGCGCTCACTTTCGTTCGGAGCCTGCCCGATCACTCGCTGCTCGACCGGCTGATCCGCGGCCGGGCGTGGATCCCATTGCTCGGGGTGCTGCTGGCCGGCATCGTGGCGATGCAGGTGGAGGTGCTCAAGCTCGGCGCCGGGATTGGCCGGTCGATCGAGCGCGGGACCCAGCTCCAGAGCGAGAATGAGCTGTTGCGGGCCAGCGTGGCGACTCTGGGCGACGACCAGCGCATCGAACGGATCGCCGCGGGCATGGGGATGGTCATGCCCGCGGCGGACGCGGTGAACTTCCTCAGCCCGCGGCCCTCCGGGTATGTCCAGCGGGCGGCGTCGAGCATTCATCAGCCCGACGGCACCACCTTCCTCGCCGGTCTGCCCGCGCTCGACACGAGCACGACCTCCACGAGCACCGCGACCCCGGGCGTTCCGGGCGGGGCCGTCGCACCCATCACTGCCGCTACCGGGGCGACCGGGGCGGTGTCGGCCACGAGCGCCGGCACGACATCCACCGCCACCGCCACCGGCGCTCCGGCCACCAGCACCGACACGGGGTCCGCCGTGGCCACGGGCACGACCGCGTCCAGTCCCGGCGCAACCACCACCGTCACCGGCGGATAGGGCCCCACAATGGCCCTGGTCGACCGCCGGATCGGGTTCATCTTCCTGGCGTTTCTGGCGCTGCTGGCGATCGCATTGGCGCGCGCCACCTACCTCGGCGCGGTCCAGGCACCGTCGCTTCAGCAAGTCGCGGCCAGCCAGCAGATCACGCAGAACGTGGTGCCGGCCGCTCGGGGCACGATCACCGACCGCAACGGCGTCCAGATGGCGATCTCAGAATCGGCGGACAAGGTGGTGGCCGACGACCTGCTGATCAAGCAGCCGCTGACCGCGGCCAAGAAGCTGGCACCGCTACTCGGCCAGCCCCTGCTCACGGTGCTGGCGCAGCTCTCGAGACCCCACGACGGATACGTGACCCTGGCCCGCCTGCTGCCCGCCGACCTGGCCACCCGGATCGTCAAGCTGCAGATCAACGGGATCTCGACGACACCCGAGGTCAAGCGCTACTACCCGCTCGACTGGACCGCCTCGCAGATCATGGGCAGCGTCCACTCGGATGGGCAGGGTGCCGAGGGGCTCGAGTGGAGGTACAACAGTCAGCTACAGGGCGTCAACGGAGAGCGGCGGATCGTCAACGACGCGATCGGCCAGCCGATCGCAATCGACGACGTTCATGCGATGAGGCCCGGCAAGACGCTGAAGCTGACGATCGACGCGGCGTTCCAAGAGGAGGTCGAGCAGGTTCTGGCGGGAGTCGGCGCCACCTACTCGCCCAGGGGGGCCACGGCGATCGCGATGGACCCCAACACCGGTGCGATCCTGGCCCTGGCCAACTGGCCGCGGGTCGACGCCAACGACCCGAACGCGTCCCCGGCCTGGGCCGCCAGCGACCTGGCGGTGGGACAGGACTTCAACTACGAGCCGGGCTCGACGTTCAAGGCGATCACCGTCGCCGGCGCGCTCCAGGACGGCGTCGTCAGCCCGAGCACGCAGCTCTACGTCCCCTCGGTCCTGCAGGTCGCCGACCGCCAGATCCACGACGCCGAGGCCCACGGAAACGAGACATTGACGGTGGCCCAGGTGCTCCAGCGCTCCAGCAACATCGGCGCCGACGAGATCGGTATGAAGCTCGGGCCCACCCGCTTTGACTACTGGGTCCACAAGTTCGGCTTCGGCTCCAGGACCGGGGTGGACCTACCCGGTGAGGAGAGCGGGATCGTCCTGCACTCGTGGCAGTACTCGGGCTCCTCGATGGGCAACCTGCCGATGGGCCAGGGCGAGTCGGTGACGCCGATCCAGATGGCCACCGCCTACTCGGCGATTGCCAACGGCGGAATCCTGCGCCCGCCCCACATCGTCGGCGCCATCGGCGGCAAGCCGGTCAAGCTGCCGGCCGGCCAGCGCGTCATCGACCCCAGCACGGCGGCGTCACTTCGCAACATGCTCCGTGGTGTGTTCGCCGACGGCGGCACCGCCTCCGGCGCGGCGATCAAGGGCTGGGACCTGGCGGGCAAGACCGGCACCGCCAACGTCGTGGTCAACGGCAAGTACTCCAGCACCGACTACATCGCCTCGTTCATCGGGATGGTGCCGGCCAGCGCCCCGCAGCTGGTCGTGGCCGTGATCGTCGACGATCCGCATGGCGCCATCTACGGCGGCTCCGTGGCGGCGCCGGCGTTCCAGAAGATCGTCGGCTGGGCCGTGCCCTACCTGGGCATCCCGACACGTTGAGACGGTTGATCAGGCGAGGGGCTGCTCCGGCTCGCTCAGCGTGCGCTGCAGACGTGCCAGCCGCTGATCCCACTGGCCGCCGACTGTGGCCATCCACGACATCGCCTCGGTCAGGGGGGCCGGCGTGACGCGGTAGCGGATGTCGCGGCCGGTGCGCTCGCGCTCGAGCAGGCCGGCCTCTGACAGCGAGCTCAAGTGCTTGGTCACCGCCTGCCGGGAGATCGGCAGCTCGCTGGCGAGCTCGGTGGCGGTGGCGGGGTGCTCGGCGATCGACTGCAGCAGGCGGCGCCGCACTGGCTCGGCGAGCGCGGTGAAGACCGCCCCGGCGGGGTCCTCGCCCATGCTCAGGCCGCCACCAGGGCGGGCCCGAAGCGCGCGCCGCCCTGACCGGGGAGCGGCACGCCGACGAGGTCGAGGACCTCGAGCGGCCGGGTCTCCACGATGCGCAGGCGCGTGGCGCCGTCGCGGATGGGATGCAGGACCAGCTCGACGCGCGAGGCGGGCTCGCCGTCCCGGGCCCACCAGAAGATCAGCCGGCTCTCTGGGCAAGCCTCCTCGACCCAGCCGCGGTGCAGCTCATCCCCGATCCTGAAGCTGGCGTCACCGCCGGGCCACAGCTCGAGCGTGACCTCGTCGGCCAGCCACTGAGCCGCCTGGCCGGGGTCGGTGAGCGATCGCCAGACCCGCGCTGGGGAGGCGGGGAGCTCCAGCTCACGTTCGATTCTGTCGGTCACTTTATGCCTCCTGGCGCCGAAATGTGCAACCAACGAGTTGCGAGTGTGCTACGTTGCTCTGCAACCGTTCGGTTGCACCTTATCAGTCAGCTCCAAGGAGGCCCAGATGCAACTCGTTCCGATGGTCGTCGAGCAGACCGCACGCGGGGAGCGCTCGTTCGACATCTACTCGCGTCTGCTCAACGACCGCGTCGTGTTCCTCGGCGGCGAGGTCACCCAGGACATCGCCAACCTGATCGTGGCCCAGCTCGTTCATCTCGAGTCCGATGACCCCGACAAGGACATCCACCTGTACATCAATTCGCCCGGCGGCTCGGTCTACGACGGGCTGGCGATCTACGACACGATGCAGTTCATCCGGCCCGAGGTGCAGACGATCTGCTACGGCGTGGCGATGTCAATGGGCTCGCTGCTGCTGGCCGGGGGGGCGAAGGGCAAGCGGATGGCCCTGCCGAACTCCCGGATCCTCATCCACCAGCCCTCCGGAGGGTTCCAGGGGCAGACCAGCGATATCGAGATTCACGCCCGCGAGGTCCTGGCGCTCCGTGCGCGGGTCGACGAGATCTACGCCAAGCACACCGATCAGCCTGTCGAGCGAGTGCATACCGACATGGATCGCGACCGCTTCTTCACCGGCCAGGAGGCGGTGGCGTACGGCCTCGTGGACCGTGTGCTCGAGCGCCGGGAGGCCAAGAACGGGGGCCGCGGCTTCGGCACCGGCTGAGCGACGGCGGTGCGGCCCGTCGTCACCGGAGCACGTGCTGCTGACTTCCTTAGGCCGCAGGCCCGCTCTGTGACGGCCTTCTGCTTGGGACGAGGAAGCTTGGGGGCTGCCGTCGCTAATACGCCATATGGACGTATCTGCGACAGAGGCTCACGACCGACCGCCCTTCCTGGCCGTCTTTGACGCCGCGGGCACCGGCCGCGTCATGGGCTCTGGCGCCTCGCTGGAGGCCTTCAGACGCCTGGTCGGATCGCCGGCGTTCGCGGGTACCGGGAGGCCGGCGGGTACCCTGCAACGCCGATGCAACTCGGATCGCTCCTGACCGGGGTCCCGTCGTCGATCGCGGCGGTGGAGATCTCCGCGCTCGCGTACGACAACCGCGACGCGCGCCCGGGGACGCTGTTCTTCTGCGTCCCCGGTTTCGCCCGCGACGGGCACGATTTCGCTCCCGACGCCGTGGCCCGCGGCGCCGCCGCGCTCGTCGTCGAGCGTCCGCTCGAGCTCGACGTGCCGCAGGTACGGGTTCCCGCCGCGCGAGCGGCCATGGCCCCCGCGGCGGCCGCCTTCTACGGCGACCCCACGGCCCGGCTGCAGACGGTCGGGGTGACCGGGACCAACGGCAAGACCACGACCGCGTTCCTCGTCCGGGCGCTGCTGGAGGCCGGCCGGCGGCCCACGGGCCTGCTCGGCACGGTCAAGAGCGTGATCGGCGGGGTCGAGAACGACGTCGAGCGGACCACCCCGGAGGCGATCGATCTGCAGCGGACGTTCCGGGCGATGCTCGACGCCGGTGACCGGGCCTGCGTGATGGAGGTGTCCTCCCATGCTTTGGAGCTCCGGCGCGCGGACGCGATCCACTTCGCCGCCGCGATCTTCACGAACCTGACGCAGGACCATCTCGATTTCCACCCGACGATGGAGGACTACTTCACGGCCAAGCGCCGGCTGTTCTCCGACGGAGCCCCGGCGACCGCTGTGGTCAACGTTGACGATTCCTACGGCGCGCGCCTGGCCGCGGAGCTCGAGCGGCCGGTCACGTTCGCTCTGCGCACGGACGCCACCTACCGGGCCGTGGACGTCGAGACCGACCTTGCCGGCTCCAGCTTCCGCGTCCTCACCCCCGGCGGAGAGCTCGAGCTGCGCTCGCCGCTGCGGGGCGAGTTCAACGTCTACAACGTGCTCGGCGCGCTCGCCGTCGCGCGGGAGCTGGGCGTCGCCGCCGAGACGTGCGCCGCCGCGATCGCCACCGCGGGACAGGTGCCGGGGCGCTTCGAGACGGTGGACGACGGCCAGCCGTTCGCGGTCGTGGTCGACTACGCGCACACTCCCGATTCGCTGGAGAACGTCCTGAACGCCGCGCGGGCGCTCACGGACAACCATCTGATCGTCGTGTTCGGCTGCGGTGGCGACCGTGATCGCGGCAAGCGGCCGTTGATGGGCGAGATCGCGACCCGGCTGGCCGACCGCGCGATCGTCACCTCCGACAACCCGCGCTCCGAGGATCCCGAGGCGATCATCGATGAGGTGCTCGCGGGCGCCGGCCCCGAGACGGCCCACGACGCCGACCGCCGGGCGGCGATCGCCCAGGCGATCGGCGAGGCAGCGCCGGGGGACGTTGTCGTGATCGCCGGCAAGGGCCACGAGCAGGGCCAGGAGTTCGAAGCCGGGCGCAAGGTGCCGTTTGACGACGTGACCGTGGCCCATGAGATCCTGCGTGGTCGCGAGCCCGGAACGGCCGCAACCGCCCGATGAACGACTGGACACCCCAGCAGGTCGCGCAGGCGGCCGGCGCGACCCTGATCGAATCGTCAACGGCGACCGCCGGCCCCGCACGGGTCACCATCGACTCCCGTGATGCCGGCCCCGGCGCCCTGTTCGTGGGGCTCCCCGGCGCCAACCACGACGGCGGAGGCTTCGCCGGTCAGGCGCTCGCCGCCGGCGCGTGGGGGACGCTCACCGCCCCGGGCCACGCACAGGTCGCGGCTGCGTCGGGTGCTCAGACGGTGCTGGCCGCCGCCGACCCGCTCAGCGCACTGCAGTCGCTGGCCACCGCCTGGCGGCGGGAGCTCGGCGCGTGGACGATCGGAGTGACCGGCTCGACCGGCAAGACGTCGACCAAGGACCTGCTGCTGGCACTGCTGACCCCGCACCGCCGCACCGTCGCCTCGCGCGCGAACTTCAACACCGAGATCGGGCTCCCGCTCGAGATCCTCGCGGCCCCGGCCGGCACCGAGATCCTGGTGCTCGAGATGGGAATGCGCGGAGCCGGCCAGATAGCGGAGCTGGCGGCGATCGCCGAGCCCGACGTGGGCGTGATCGTGAGCATCGGCCCGGTCCACCTCGAGCTCCTGGGATCGGTGGAGGCGGTGGCGGCCGCCAAGGCCGAGCTGATCGCGGCGCTGGCGCCGGGCGCGACCGCGGTCGTGCCGGCCGGGGAGCGCCTGCTGGACGAGCACCTGCGCGCCGACGTGCGGACCGTGACCTTCGGGGACGGAGGGAATGTGCACATGCGCAGCCAGGACGAGGACCACGTCGTGATCGACGCCGACGGCGAGTCGATAGAGCTCGAGGTCGGTTTCCGCCAGGCCCATCTGCGCCACAACCTGCTGGCCGCGGTCGCGGCGGCGCGAGCGGTCGGGGTGACGCCCGCGGGGCGCGTCGCGCCGGCTCTGGCGGCCGGGAGGGGGGAACCGGTGGCGGTGGCCGGGGGGATCACGGTCATCGACGGCTGCTACAACGCCAACCCGATGTCGATGCGTGCCGCCCTCAGCGATCTCGCCGCGACCGCCGAGCACGATGGCGCCAGCCGCCGCGTCGCGGTGCTCGGTGACATGCTCGAGCTGGGGCCCGGGGCGCTCGCCTACCACTCAGAGCTTGGCGAGCTGGCCACCGCGGCGGGCGTCGACGTGTTGGTCACGGTCGGGCCCCTGGCGGCGGCGATCGCCGAGGACTACGCCGGGGAGGTGCGCTCGCTCCCGGACTCCGAGGCGGCGGCACGGCTCGTTCCCGAGCTCGTGCGGGCCGGCGACGTGGTGCTGATCAAGGGATCGCTCGGGATGGGATTGCGGCGCGTATGTGCGGCGCTCGGCGTGGAGGGGCACGCGTGACCACCGGCTCCGCCTCTGGCCCGATCCTCATCGCCGGCACAGCGTCGCTTCTGATCTGCCTGTTCCTGAGCCCTCGGTTCATCGCCTTCCTGCGCCGGCGGGAGTTCGGTCAGAACATCCGCGAGGAGGGGCCGCAGGGCCACAAGATCAAGGCGGGCACCCCGACGATGGGCGGCATCATCGTGTTTGCCGCGATCGCGGTCCCGTTCCTGCTGCTCTCCAAGCGCACCTGGCCGGCGGTGGGCGTGTTCGGGGCCAGCCTCGCCTGCGCGCTGCTGGGCTTCGCCGACGACTACACCAAGATCGTCAAGCGGCGGTCGCTGGGGCTGCGGGCGCGGACCAAGCTGGTGGTGACGATCGCCATCTCGGTGGGGCTGTGGTGGGTCGCCCGCTACAAGGCCGGCGTGTCCTCGACGATCCAGCTTCGCTTCGGCGACGTCGGGATCGATCTGGGACCGCTGTATCCCGTGTTCATCTATCTGGTGGTGGCGGGAACGACGACCGCGGTCAACTTCACCGACGGCCTGGACGGGCTTGCTGCCGGGTGCACGGCGATCGTCCTGCTGGCCTACATCGGCATCACCTTCATCTCCGGCGACCACGACCTCACCCTGCTGGCCTCGTGCCTGGTGGGAGCCTGCATCGGCTTTCTGTGGTTCAACAGCTTCCCGGCCAGCATCTTCATGGGCGACACGGGGTCGCTGGGGCTCGGCGGGGCGATTGCCGGCCTGGCGATCATGACCGACACCGAAGTCCTGCTGATCCTGCTCGGGGGGATCTTCGTGATCGAGGTCCTGTCCGTGGTGATCCAGGTGTTCTCGTTTCAGATGTTCCGCAAGCGCGTCTTCCTGATGGCGCCGATCCACCACCATTTCGAGCTCCAGGGATGGTCTGAGACAAAGATCATCCTGCGCTTCTGGATCGTCGCCGCGGCGCTCGGCGCGATCGGCTTCGTCGTGTACCAGCTCAGCATCCGGGGCTAGCCGGCCGGTGGCCAGAGACCGGTCCCGTTGCGCTCGATGAAGCCGCGGCCGCCGCTCCCGCCGGGCCCGTATCTGGTGGTCGGCCTGGCCCGCTCCGGCGTCGCCGCGGCGCTGGCGCTGCGCGCCCGCGGAGAGGAGGTGATCGGATGCGATTCGGGCGCGCGCGAGGATCCGGATCTGCAGGCCGCTGCCGGAAGGCTTTCGCAAGCCGGCGTCGAAGTGCACCTCGATGCGTCAGGCGACGCCCTTGCCGCCAGTAGCGGCGCTGGGACGCTCATCAAGAGCCCCGGTGTACCCCAAAACGCCCCCGTGGTGGCGGCGGCCCGCGCCCGTGGGCTGCCGGTGCTCGGAGAGCTCGAGCTGGCTTGGCGCATGGTCCCGAACGAGTTCATCGCGGTGACCGGCACCAACGGCAAGACGACCACGACGGAGTGGATCGGCCACATCCACCGCGAGGCGGCGAGGCCGGTCGCCGTGGTCGGCAACGTCGGCACCGCGGTCAGCTCCCTGGTCGACCACGTGGCGGCCGAGACCACGGTCGTCTGCGAGGCGTCGTCGTTCCAGCTAGAGGACACCCTGAGCTTCGCACCCGAGGTGGCGGTGCTGCTGAACCTCGAGCCCGATCACCTCGACCGCCACGGCACCTTCGAAGCCTATGTCGCGGCCAAGCTGCGGATCTTCGCCAACCAGGGCAACTACGACGTGGCCGTGGCGCCCGCCGGGCTCGACGTCGAGGACCTCGGCGGCTGCGCTGGACGGGTCACGTTCGGCGCGGAACGCGGGGCCTCGGTGTCAGACCGCGCCGGTTACCTGTGGTGGGAGGAGGAGCCGCTGCTGCCCAGCGCCGAGGTGTCGCTGCCGGGCGCGCACAACCGCGCAAACGCGATGGCCGCGGCGGCCGCCTGCCTGTCGCGCGGGCTGGAGCGCGATGTCGTGGCCGGCGGGTTGCGGACGTTCGCCGGCGTCGCACACCGGCTCGAGCCGATTGCCGACAAGGACGGGGCGGTCTATGTCAACGACTCCAAGGCCACCAACGTCGCCAGCACGCTGGTCGCGCTGCGCAGCTACGAGCGCGGCGTGCGCCTGATCGCCGGCGGGCGGGGCAAGCAACAGGACTTCACGCCGCTGGCGCCGGTGATCGCCGAGCGCTGCGCGGCGGTCTACCTGATCGGCGAGGCCGCCGGCGAGCTGGCCGCGGCGCTGGCCGGCACCGGCGTCCCGATCTCCGACCTCGGCGACCTCGAGCGGGCGGTGCGCGCGGCCCACGATGCCGCTGAGCCCGGAGACACCGTGCTGCTGTCGCCGGCCTGCGCCAGCTACGACCAGTACCGCGACTTCGAAGCCCGCGGAGATCACTTCCGCAGACTGGTACAGGCGCTCTGATGGCCCCAGCGGCGACCGCCACGCCCGCACGCGCAGGCCGGCCGAGCGCGACTCGACGTCCGGCGGCCAGACGGGTCGCCCCGCCGCTCGAGCACCGCATGCTGATGACGGCCACGCTGTGCCTGCTGGCCTTCGGGGCGGTGATGGTCTACAGCGCCTCCTCGCCGCTCGGGGTCCTCAACGGACAGGGCAACGGGACGGGCGACTTCTTCCGTTACCTGATCTTCGGCGCCCTCGGGCTGGCGGCGATGCACGTGCTCGAGCGCCGTGGGCTCGCGCTGCTGGACCAGCGGTTCGCGAACCTGCTGCTGCTGGGCTCCTTCGCCCTGCTCGTCCTCGTCCTCGTGCCCGGGTTCGGAGTCGACATCCTCGGCGCCCGGCGCTGGTTCTCGGCCGGTCCGATCCAGTTCCAGCCGTCCGAGCTGATGAAGATCGCGCTGGTGCTGTACGTCGCGCGTTACCTCGCCGACCACCCCAAGCGGATGCGCGGCTTTCGCCAGTCGATAGCGCCGATCGCGATCGTGGCCGGGCCCGCCTGCCTGCTGATCGTCGCCGAACCCGACCTGGGGACGATGCTGGTGGTCGTGTTCACCCTGGTCATGCTGCTGCTGGCGGCGGGCATGCCCCTGCGTTATCTGGGGGTCCTGGTGATCATCGGCGTGTTCGCCGTTCTCCTGCTGGCGGTCGCCCAGCCCTACCAGCGCGCCCGGCTGACCTCGTTCTTGAACCCGTGGGCCTCGAAGTCGACAGCCGGCTTCCAGGCCGTGCAGGGCCAGATCGCGTTGGGCTCGGGCGGCCTGCTCGGGGTGGGGCTGGGCAAGTCGGTGCAGAAGATCTACTACCTGCCCGAGGCACAGACCGACTTCATCCTGGCGGTGATCGGCGAGGAGCTGGGGGTGCTCGGGATCTTCGGCGTTGTGTTCCTCTACGGGATGATCGCCTACGCGGGGCTGCGCACCGCTCGCCGAGCCGTGGGCCGTTATGCGAAGCTGCTCGCCACCGGCCTGACCTCGCTGATCCTGTGCCAGGGAATTCTCAACATCTTCGTCGTGCTCGGGCTGGCGCCGCTGACAGGCGTCCCGCTTCCCTTCATCTCCTACGCGCCGACCAACCTGTGCGTGATGCTCGCGTCGGTCGGTCTGCTGCTGAACATCTCGCGACCCGGGGCCCGGCGGTTGAAGGCGGTAGAGGCCCCCACGCGTGAAAGCTCCGCTGATCGTGATCGGCGCCGGCGGGACCGCCGGGCACGTCGTCCCGGCGCTCGCGGTGGCCGACGCGCTGCGGGCTGACGGTGCCGAGGTCGTATTCATCGGCGGCCGGCGGGCCGAGCGCGAGCTCGTGCCCGAGGCGGGCTACGAGCTGCATACGCTGCGGGTCGAGCCGCTGGCGCGCCGGCGCCCGGCTCGCGCGCTGCGCGCGGCCGCGGTCGACGCCGGAGCGCTGCGCGCGGCCCGGCGGCTGACGCGCCGGCTGCGTCCCGCGGCCACGCTCGGGGCGGGCGGCTACGTTGCGGGTCCGGTCGGGCTGGCGGCCGTCACCGCCCGCGTGCCGCTCGTGCTGATGGAGTCAGACAGTCATCTCGGGCTCACCAACCGGCTGCTGGCGCCGTTTGCGCGCCGGGTCTGCCTCGCCTTCCCGATCGCCGGACGTGACGGTGCGGTCTACCGCGTGACGGGCCGGCCCGTGCCGGAACCCGCCGGCGATCGCGCGCTGGCGCGACGGCGCTTCGGGATCGCCGAGGACGAGACGTGCGTGCTCGTGTTCGGGGGCAGCCTCGGGGCCCGCTCGATCAACCAGGCGGCGATCGAGGCGTTCGCCGGAGCACGCTTTCATGTGCTGCACGCCGCCGGAGAGCGAGATCTCCCCGAGCTCGAGTCGCCGGGTCCGCACTACGATCTGCGCGGGTACATCTCGGACTTCCGCGACGCGCTCGTGGCCAGCGACCTGGTCGTGGCCCGCTCGGGTGGCTCGGTGTTCGAGGTCGCCGCCCATGGGCGACCGATGGTGTTGGTCCCGTATCCGTACGCCACCGCCGATCATCAGACCGAGAACGCCCGCCACATCGAGCAGGCCGGGGCCGCGGTGGTGATCCCAGACGCTGAGCTGACCGGGCCGCGGCTGGCCCAGGAGGTGGGAAGGCTCCTGTCCGACCCCGGCCGGCTGGCGGCGATGGCGAGGGCATCGGCGGAGCTGGCCCGGCCGCAGGCGGCGCAGGATATCGCCGGCGAGCTGCTCGCCGCCGCGTCTACACGTTCCGACGCCTGACCACGTAGGGCACGGTCCGCAGAAGGATCTTGAGGTCGTTCCAGAGCGACCAGTTGACCGCGTACAGATAGTCGATGTTGACCATCTCGCGCAGCGGCACCCGGCCCGACCCGAGGATCTGCCACGGCCCGGTCATCCCGGGGGTGAGTTGCAGGCGACGCCGGTACCAGCCCTCGACCAGCAGGTCCTCCTCGAGCACCAGGGGCCTCGGGCCGACCAGGCTCATGTCGCCGCGCACGACGTTCCACAGCTGCGGGAGCTCGTCCAGCGACATCGTCCGCAGCAGCCGGCCGACGCGCGTCAGCCGAGGGTCGCGGGCGATCTTGAACAAGCCATCGCTCTCGTTGAGGCCCGCCAGCGCGTCTCGCTGCTTGTCGGCACCGTGCACCATGGTGCGGAACTTGAGCATCTCGAATGCCTTGCCGTCGCGTCCGATCCGCAGCTGGCGGAACAGGCACGGACCGCCGGACTCGAGCTCGATCGCGACCGCGATCGCCACCAGCACGGGTGAGCAGAGCGCGAGGCCGACCAGCGACGCGGTCAGGTCCAACGCTCGTTTGATCATCCAGGAGGAGCGGCTGAGACGGGCGCTGCGCATCGACAGCAGCGGGATCCCCTCGACCTCGTCAAACGAACCGGAGGAGCCGACAACCTCGAGCAGGCGGGGCACGACGCTGACCTTCACGCCCAGCGAGCTGGCATGACGGATCACGTTGAGCACCTCGTCGGCGTCGGCATGCTCCGGGGCGATCATGATCCGGTCGACACGGTGCAGGTTCGCCGCCCGGACCAGATCGGTTCCGCCTGCCAGCGCCTCCATGCTGCGGTGCTCGGCCTGCCCGGTGCCGATGGGGATGTGCGCGACGACCGCGGAATGCAGCGAAGGCTTGGCGAGCTTCGTGCGGATCCGGGCGCACGTGGGCCCGTCCCCGATGACCAGGCAGCGCTCGGGTGTGGTCGTGTGCCTGACCAGCAGCCGAGCCAGGGCGCGCAGCACGATCAGCAGCACTGACAGGGCGATCCAGTTCACCAGCAGCTCTTGGCGCGTGCTCGACCCGGTCAGGATCAAGCCGTTCAGCAGCCACACGATCAGCGCGTAGAGCGTCGCTAGCTGCAGCAGCAGGGGCACCTCGTCGAGCGTCGAGTTGCGCACCAGGGACGCCTGGCGGTCGTACACGCCGATCACCTTGGCCGCGAGCACGATCAACGGGACCGTGCTCAGCGCCGCCACGGCGGGATGATCGACCCCGACCAGCAGCATCGTCACGAGCAATGCCAGCGCCGCCGCCAGCGCGTCGGCGAACGCCACCACCCGCCGCAGCCGTGCATCCCGCCGGGCGACCGCCTCCGTCGGCGCCCAGCCGGGGGCGGGCCCCGGGGCCGCGAGCCGCGGCCGCCGCCCGGGCGAGTCCGTCGAGATCGCGGCTCGTTCCGGTATCCCCAGGTGTGTCACACGCTGGTCCCGGCGCCGGCGCGGCGGGGTCCGGCGGTCACGACAGCCGTCAATGCGACCTGCCTCGTGAACGGTCCCGTGCGTGGGTGATGGTGGCTCCCTGCCTTAGTACGGTTTTTGCTACCGGTCCGAGGCTAGACCGTGACCTCCGAGCCCCAAGGGCGCGAGACGAAATCGTTCAGCTTTGCGCCGACGGCCTAATAGGGCCGGCTGGGGTACCGCGGGCCGAGGCGGTTGTTCGCCTGCTCGGCCAGCTTGATCGCCCGCGCGGTCCAGAACGTGCCGCCGGGCGGGCCGCCGTTGCAGGTGCCGGCGCTGTTGCCGGGGGGCGAGGTCCACAGCCACGCATCCGCGAGCGTGAAACCGGTGTGCGTGGTCGGTTGCGGCCCCAGCCCCCGGCCCGGCGGGTTGCAGAGATCCTCGATCCCCTGCGTGCTCGGATGGCGATTGAGGAGCGGACCGTTCCCGTTCTGGGAGGTGTTGACGATGAAGTGCGCGCCGTGGGCCATCCTCGACACCCTCGTCGCCCAGCGAACCTCGTTGATCGTCCAGTTCAGGTGCGTGTCATTGGTGTAGAAGCCGCGGATCCGGCGGACGCCGACGGCGTTGAGGACCTTGGCGCTGTAGCCGGCCGTGTCGGCATCCTCGTAGCCCCCCTCGACGTAGGCGACGACATGGGGCAGCGCCGCCACCTTCCGGATCTCGTAGCGCAGCAGCGCCTCCCACTCGCCGAGCCCGCCGCGGCGGCGGACGCAGCCGCTGGTCCCGATCGCGTCGGTCTCGAGCAGCATCAGGACCGGGCGCCTGGCCACGGCGGCGGCGAGCTCGTTGACTCGGCGCCGGAAGGTGGGTGCGGCGGCTCGGAGCGCCCCGGCGCTGGGGCACGCACCCGCGGCGGGATGCAGGAAGTAGGTGTTGAGGATCATGATCGACCCGGGATCCGCGCGCACGTTGTTGCACAGCAGCTTCTGCGTCTGGGCGAAGATCGCTCCGCGACGGCCGCCTCCGGAATAGGCGCTGATGCGTTGGACCTCGGGCTGCGCGGCGATCTTGGACAGCTGCTCGACCTGGTTGGCCAGCCCGGAGTTGCCGGTTAGCTTGCCGTGCAGAGAGCCGGTGGTGAAGCTGGACGCAAAAGTGGTCCACGACTCGGTGTCGGGCAGCGACTCCGGGTTGAGACCGAGCAGCTTGGCGATCGAGCCGGCGGCGGCGCCGTGCGCCGGCCCGTCGACGAAGAAGCTCGCTCCGGTGAGCGGATCCGAGCCCGGCGCCGCGGCCAGAGCCAGCGGGTTGGCTGGATCGCGCTTGGCCGAATACGGATCGGCGCACTGCTGGCGGGCGGCGGCCCGTGCTCGCGGTGCGGCCGACAGCGAGCCCGCGGCGCGTGACCGTGCAGCGCCTGCCCCCGCCGTCAACGCGAGCAGCATCGCCGACCCCACCGCCACCAGCCGAACACCTCGCCCCAAACGCACGTGAAGATTGTTGCACGGCGCGCCGACCCACGTCCGGATAGCCTCGTCGCTTGCCCTCTGACCGCGACAACTGGACCGGGCGCCGGCTGCACTTCGTCGGCATCGGCGGGGCCGGGATGAGCGGCCTGGCGCTGATTGCCCGGCAGCTCGGGGCCGCGGTGACCGGGTCTGACCGGGCGGAGTCGAGCTACACCGAGCGACTGCGTGAGAGCGGGATCGAGCCGATCCTCGGCCACGCCGCGGGTAACGTCCCCGCGGGTGCCGAGGTGGTCTACTCGACCGCTGTCCCCGCCGGGAATCCGGAGCGGGCTGTAGCCGAGCGCGAGCTGCATCGCGCCGACCTGCTGGCCGAGATCACCGCGCTGCGCCGCTGCCTGGCCGTCACCGGCACGCACGGCAAGACGACCACGTCGGCAATGGCGGTTCACGCGCTCCAGGGCGCCGGGCTCGATCCGTCCTATGTCGTGGGAGGCGAGCTGCGCTCGACCGGGCGCAACGCCGGCTGGGGGTCGGGCGAGTGGATCGTGGTGGAGGCCGACGAGTCCGATCGCTCGCTGCTCAAGCTCGATCCCGAGATCGCGGTGCTGACCAACGCGGAGCTCGATCACCACTCCACCTACGCCTCCCATCTGGAGCTGGAGGACACGTTCAGGACGTTCATGTCTCGCGCCGGCGCCGGCGCGGTGGTGTGGGACCGGCCGGCGCTTCGGGCGCTGTGCCCCCCCCGGGCCGTGACCTACGACGCGCCCGATCCCGTTCTGGGGCCTGACGGTTCGCGCTTTGGCTGGCGAGATCTCGAGGTGCGGCTGTCGGTGCTCGGGGCCCACAACGCGGTCAATGCCGCTGGGGCGCTGACGGCCTCCGCGCTGGCCGGCGCCGATCCCCGGCGCGCCGCGGCGGCGCTGGCTGACTTCCGGGGAGCGCGCCGGCGGCTCGAGCGGCTGGGCGAGACCGCCACCGGCGCCACGGTGTACGACGACTACGCACATCACCCGACCGAGGTGGCGGCCGTGATCGCCGCCGCCCGCACGCTAGCGCGGGGGAGGGTGGTGGCCGTGTTCCAGCCGCATCTCTACTCACGCACGCGGGCGCTCGCGAGCCGGTTCGGACGGGCGCTGGCGGCTGCCGACCTGATCGTGGTGCTGCCCGTCTACCCGGCCCGGGAGCGGCCTCAGGACTTTCCCGGCGTCGACGGCCATCTGATCGCGGCCGCCGCGGCCGACGCCTCGCCACGCCGGCCGGTGGCGTGGATGCCGGGGTTCGAGCCGGCCCGCCGCTTCCTGGCCGGCCGGCTGCGCTCCGGGGACGTCTGCCTGGTGATGGGCGCCGGGGACGTGGATTCGCTGGGCCGGTCCCTGGTCGCCTGACCGGCGCGTGCGGGATTCTGCCGCTCCGCTCCCGGTCGCCTGACCGGCACGTGCGGGATCCTGCCGGTTCGCCTTCTACTCTGGCGTGGTCATGTCCGGTCCCGACGCTGCTCGCCCGTACGCCCGCCGGCCCCGTGTAGGGGTCGCAGGCTCGGGGTCGAACATCGTCGGGTGGCGGTCACGATGACCAGCAGCGGACGGTCCTCCGGCATTGTCCGTCGCGGGCGGGCGCAGAGCTTGGGGGCTCGGCGCGCCCGCGGCCGCCCGCGCCGCCTTCGCCGCCTCCCGCGCCCCCGCCCGCGGGTGATGGTCGCTCTGGCTCTGCTGCTGGCGCTGTTGGGGGGCGTCTGGGTGTGGCTGCGGGACTCCTCGCTGGTGGCAGTACGCAGCGTGCAGGTCGCCGGGGCCAGTGGCCCCGACGGCGCCGCAATCCGCGAGGCGCTGGTCACGGCGGCCCGCAACATGACCACGCTGGACGTCAAGATGAGCGAGCTGCGGACGGCCGTGGCGCCGTATCCGGTGGTCAAGAGCCTGAGCGTGAGAACGCAGTTCCCCCACGGAATGCGCATCCGCGTGGTGGAGCAGGTCCCAGTGGCGGTCGTGGACGCCGGGGGAAGGCAGACAGCGGTGTCCGGTGACGGAACGCTGCTGCACGACGTCGCCCCGGTCTCGTCGCTGCCGACGATCTCGCTCACCATCCCGCCCGGCGGGACGCGGTTGACCGGCTATGCCCTGACCGAGGCCCGACTGCTCGCGGCGGCCCCCTGGCAGCTGCTTCCCAAGGTCGGCTCGGTCTCCGACGGCGCCGCGCACGGTCTCGTGGCGCAGCTGCGCCAGGGTCCCAGCATCTATTTCGGCGACGCGACACAGCTCGGGGCCAAGTGGACAGCCGCCGCCGAGGTACTGGCCGCCTCGGGCTCGGCGGGAGCCGAGTACGTCGACGTGACCGTCCCGGACCGTCCCGCCGCGGGGGCGGTGGCTGTGGCCGCGGGCGCCTCCACCACGACCGCGCCGTCGGGGGTCTCGACGCCAGGATCGGGCGCGGCCTCGACCACCACGGCGCCGACCGGTAGCACCTCGCCCGGAGGCTAAACCTCGAGTAGAGGGTGAGGCCGCCCGAAGGCGAACTCTACGACGGTTGTCGAGAGTTCCCTCTTCTGCAACGATCGTTGCGACATGGGCCCGCGCGTTGACTTCGTGCATATGCAGGCCCTAACGTGCCAAACTGCCCGGCTCACAGACGAGAGCCGGAAACTCTCAACCCTATCTAGAGGGTCGGACGGAGACATGGAAAGCGGAAGTTATCTGGCAGTCATCAAGGTCGTCGGCGTCGGCGGCGGCGGTACCAACGCGGTCAACCGAATGGTCGACGCCGGGCTGCGAGGCGTCGAGTTCATCGCCTGCAACACCGACGCCCAGGCGCTCGCGATGTGCGACGCCGACATCAAGCTGAACATCGGTCACGAGCTGACCAAGGGGCTCGGCGCCGGCTCCAATCCCGAGATGGGCCACGGCGCCGCGGCCGAATCGCGCGACGACATCAAGGAGGCGCTGAAGGGCGCCGACATGGTGTTCGTGACCGCGGGCGAGGGCGGCGGCACCGGCACCGGTGCGGCCCCGGTGATCGCCGAGATCGCCAAGAACGAGATCGGCGCGCTGACCGTCGGCGTCGTCACGCGGCCGTTCTCGTTCGAGGGCACCCAGCGCGCGCGCCAGGCGACCGAGGGCATCCAGCGCCTCCGTGAGAACGTCGACACGCTGATCGTGATTCCCAACGAGAAGCTGCTGACGATCGTCGAGCGCCGGACCACGATCCTCGACGCCTTCCGCGAGGCCGACAACGTGCTGCGCCAGGGCGTTCAGGGGATCACCGACCTGATCACGATCCCGGGCCTGATCAACCTCGACTTCGCCGACGTGCGCACGATCATGCACGACGCCGGCAGCGCCCTGATGGGCATCGGCACCGCGGCGGGCGAGAACCGCGCCGGCCGAGGCGGCCAAGATCGCCATCTCCTCGCCGCTGCTCGAGGAGTCCGTCGAAGGCGCGATGGGCATCCTGCTCAACATCACCGGCGGCCACGACCTCGGGCTGTTCGAGGTCAACGAGGCCGCGGAGATCGTCCAGAGCGCCGCCGACTCCAACTCGAACATCATCTTCGGCGCCGTGATCGACGACGCGCTCGGGCGACGAGGTCCGGGTGACGGTGATCGCCACCGGCTTCGACCACGGCCGCACGCGCCCGAGCACGGCACGCGAGACCACGCGCCGCGAGCGCCGCGACCGCGACGTCACGATGGACGATCGCCAGCGCTCGTCGCTCGAGATCTCCGACGACGACATCGACATCCCGTCGTTCCTGAAGGACCGCTGAGCCGGGACGCCCGGGGTAGTCCGCGAAGGCGGCGGATCCGGGGTGGGGTCGGGCCGCCCGGAGGGGGCGACCGGGGTGGCGACGGGGGCGTGTACTAGCCTCCCGAGAGTGCCCGCGGTTGCCGCCGAGACCCTTCGCCGAAGCCCCCTGCACGACCGCCACGTCGCGGCCGGCGCGAAGCTGGTCCCATTCGCCGGCTGGGAGATGCCGGTCCAGTACGCCGGAATCCGGGAGGAGCACCTCGCCGTGCGTCGCAGCGTCGGGGTGTTCGACGTCTCGCACATGGGCCAGATCGAGACGCGGGGTCCGGACGCGCTGGCTCTGCTGCAGCGCCTGCTCTCCAATGACGTGCGCCGGCTGCCCGAGGGCGGCGCCCAGTACAGCCTCATGTGCAGCGAGGACGGTGGCGTCCTCGACGACCTCTTCACCTACCGCCTGGCCGAGTGCCACTTCCTGACCGTCACCAACGCCGCCAACCACGAGCGCGACCTCGCCTGGTTTCAGCGCCACGCGGACGAGTTCGACGTCGACGTCGATCGACCGCCGCGACGACTTCGCGATGCTGGCCGTCCAGGGACCGTCGGCGCGGGCGCTGGTCCACGGCCTGGCCGACGGGCCGCTGCCGCCCCGGCATGCACTTCTGCCAGCGCACCGTCGCCGGTGTGCCGATGCTGGTGTGCGGAACCGGCTACACCGGCGAGGACGGCGCTCGAACTGCTGCTCGACCCCGGCGCGGCGCCCACCGTGTGGGACGCTCCTGGTCGACGCCGGGGCGACGCCGGCCGGCCTTGGTGCGCGCGACACGCTCCGGCTCGAGGTCTGCTTTCACCTCTACGGCAACGATCTCAGCGAGCAGCGCGGGCCGATCGAGGCCGGCCTGGGCTGGTGCTGCCGGGAGGCGACGGGCTTCATCGGCGCCGAGGCGGTGGCCCGCGTCCGGGCCGAGGGGCCCCATGAGCGTCTGGTCGGCATTCGTCGATGGAGGGCGCCGGCATCGCCCGGCAGGGCAACCCGATCGCCGGGGGCGGCGAGGTGACCAGCGGCACGTTCTCCCCATGTCTCGAGCGCGGGATCGGGATGGCCTACGTCCCGGCCGAGCGAGCGCAGCCGGACACCCGACTCGAGATCGACGTCCGGGGCACGGCGCGCACGGCCGTGGTCGTCCCCAAGCCCATCTACAGCAAGGAGGCGTGAGTGCCCGCCCGATACCAGCTATCCCGACGACCTGCTGTACCACCCCGAGCACGACTGGGCCCGCATCTCCGGCGACGAGGCCACGTTCGGGATCACCTGGTACGCGCAGGATTCACTCGGCGAGGTTGTGTTCTTCGATCCACCCGCGGTCGGCAGCACCGTCTCCAAGGACGCCCCCTACACCGAGGTCGAGTCGGTCAAGGCCGTCTCCGATGTCGTCGTCACCGCTGTCGGGGGAGATCGTCGCGGTCAACGACACGCTCGCCGACAAGCCGGAGACGATCAACGAGGATCCGTACGGCGAGGGATGGCTGGTCAAGGTCAAGCTCTCGGATCCCTCCGAGCAGGAGATGCTGCTGGACGCGGCGGCCTACGAGGCGACGCTTGACTGAGCGTACACGTCCGCCACCGACGCTCGATCGCGTCGAGATGCTGGCCGCGATCGGGGTGGACAGCGATCGACGACCTGTTCGCCGACATTCCGGCGTCGCTGCGGCTCTCAGAGCCGCTTGGGGCTGGGTCGCGGGCGCTCCGAGCAGGAGGTCTATGACGAGCTGCGCGCGCTCGCCGCCCGGAACACCAGCACCGAGGACGAGATCTCGTTCCTGGGCGGCGGGAATGTATGACCACTACGTGCCGGCGCTGATCGACTCGATCATCGAGCGCTCGGAGTTCTTGACGCCGTACACGCCCGTATCAGCCCGAGGTCTCCCAGGGCGGCCTGCAGGCGATGTTCGAGTATCAGACAGCGATCTCCGAGCTGACCGGGCTGCCGGTGTCAAACGCGTCGGTGTACGAGGGCCCGAGCGCCGTCGCCGCCGCCGGCTACGTGGCCAAGCACGCCGTCGGCCGGCGCCGGTTCGTCATCTCCGCCGGCGTCCACCCACACTCGCGCGAGGCCCTGCGGACGCTGTCTCATGCGTGGGGCATGGAGGTCGCCGAGGCACCGCTGCGCGACGGGGTCACCGCGCTGCCCGAGCTCGACGATCAGGTCAGCGCCGTCATCGTCCAGCAGCCGAACTTCCTCGGCGCCGTCGAGGATCTCGAGCAGCTCGCCGCCGCGGCCCACGACGCCGGGGCGCTGTGCATCTGCGCCTGTGACCCGTTGCCGCTCGCGCTGCTGCGCTCGCCCGGTGAGTGCGGCGTGGACATCGCCGTCGGCGAGGGTCAGACGCTGGGCAACCGGCTCGACTTCGGCGGCCCGTCGTTCGGCTTCTTCGCCGCGACCGAGGCGCTCCTGCGTCGGATGCCGGGCCGGATTGCCGGTGAGACGCGCGACGTCGACGGCAAGCGCGGGTTCGTCCTCACTCTGCAGACCCGCGAGCAGCACATCCGCCGCGAGAAGGCGACCTCCAACATCTGCACCGCGCAGGCGCTCAACGCCCTGGCCGGGGTGATCTACCTGAGCTGGCTGGGGCGCCACGGGATCGTCGAGCTGGCGGAGCTGATGCTCCAGCGCACCGCGTACGCACGCGATCGACTGACCGCGCTCGATGGCGTTCGGGCGCTGCACGATCGGCCGGTGGTGCGGGAGTTCGCGATCCTGCTCGACGCGCCGGTCCAGCGCGTCGTGGAGCGCTGCCGCCGGGAGGGCGTCAACCCGGGGCATCCGCTGCATCGTGACTACCCAGAGCACGAGGGCGGCCTCCTGGTGGCGATCACAGAGCAGCGCACCAGGGTGGAGATCGACCGCCTGGCCGAGGTGCTCGAGCGTGCGGTCGCCGCCGAGCGAGAGGCTGCGTATGACGAGGTCCGAGCATGATCGCCGCGGCCGACGACCAGCTGACGATCTTCGAGCGCTCCAAGGCCGGGCGGCGCGCGTTCAGCCCGCCGCCGCTGGACGTGCCCGAGCGACCGCTCGATCGAGCTCCTGGCGCCGCGGCTACGCCGCGCGCAGCCGGCGCGCCTCCCCGAGGTCTCAGAGCCGGAGATCGTGCGTCACTACAACCGCCTGTCGAAGCGCAACTTCGACCTGGACACGGGCTTCTACCCGCTCGGCTCGTGCACGATGAAGCACAACCCCAAGCTCCACGAGCGCGTGGCCGCGCTGCCCGGCCACGCCAAGCTACATCCGCTCCAGGCCCCGGCCAGGGCTCAGGGGGCGCTCGAACTGATGTGGCGCCTGCAGGACGCGCTGGGGGACATTGCTGGGCTCCCGCACGTCTCGCTGCAGCCCTCGGCGGGATCGCACGGCGAGCTGGCCGGGGTGCTGCTCACGCGCGCGTTCCACGAGCACCGCTCAGAGCACCGCACGAAGGTCCTGACCCCTGACACCGCCCACGGGACCAACCCGGCGACGGTCACGATGGCGGGATACGAGGTTGTCAAGGTCGGCACCGACGCCCGCGGCAACGTCGACGTCGAGGACCTGCGCAGCAAGGCCGACGGCGACGTCGCCTGCCTGATGCTGACCAATCCCTCGACGCTGGGGCTGTTCGAGCCCGCGATCGAGGAGATCGCCCAGATCGTCCACGGCGTCGGCGCGACGCTGTACTACGACGGCGCCAACCTGAACGCGATCATGGGCATCTGCCGGCCCGGGGACATGGGCTTCGACATCGTGCATTTCAACCTGCACAAGTCGTTCACCCAGCCCCACGGCGGCGGCGGCCCGGGTGCCGGCCCGATAGCGGTCTCCGAGCGCATGGAGCCGTTCCTGCCGCGCCCGCAGGTGGTGCGCCGGGAGAGCCAGAGCAACGGGCTGACGGCGGTGAGCTACGACCTGGACTACGACCGTCCCCTGTCGATCGGGCGGCTGCGGGGCTTTCAGGGCAACTACGGCGTCTTCGTCCGTGCGTACGCCTACATCAGATCGCTCGGGGCCTCCGGCCTGCGCGACGTCTCCGAGGTCGCGGTGCTCAACGCCAACTACCTGCTGGCCAAGCTGCGCCAGGAGGGCGTCCTCGAGTATCTGCCAGCGGCCTATGAGCGCCTGTGCATGCACGAGTTCGTGCTGTCGGGAGCGCCGATGAAGCAGCGGCTGGGGATCAGGACGCTGGACCTGGCCAAGCGGCTGCTGGACCACGGTGTGCACCCGCCGACGGTGTACTTCCCGCTGCTGGTCGAGGAGGCGCTGCTGATCGAGCCCACCGAAACCGAGACAAAGGAGACGCTGGACGCGTTCGCGTCGACCGTCGCCGAGATCCTGCGCGAGGCCGGCGAGGATCCCGAGATCGCGCGCACCGCGCCGCACACGACGCCCGTCCGACGGCTCGACGAGGCCGGCGCGGCCCGCCGCCCCGTCGTGCGCCAGCCGCTGTAGGGCGTCGTAGGCTGCCCGGGATGCGGTTCGTGATCTTCGGCGCCGGCGCGATTGGCGGGGTGGTCGGCGCCCGGCTGCACCAGGGTGGCCACGACGTCGCCCTGATCGCCCGCGGCGCCCATCTGGAGGCGATCCGGCGCTCGGGGCTGACCCTGCTGGCGCCCGACGAGCGGTCCGTGCTCGACCTGCCCGCCGCCGCCGATCCCGCCGAGCTGAGGGTGGGCAAGGGTGACATCGTCCTGCTGGCCACCAAGAGCCAGGACACCGCCGGCGCGCTGGCGGCGCTGCGCCGGGCCGGGGCTCTCGAGGTGCCGATCGTGTGTCTGCAGAACGGGGTCGAGAACGAGCGGGCGGCGCTTCGGGCGTTCGCCGACGTCTACGGTGCCGTGGTGATGGCGCCGACGGCACACATCGAGGCCGGCGTGGTCGAGGCCTACGGCGCCAGGCTCAGCGGGATGATCGACGTCGGCCGCTACCCGAGCGGGTCCGACGAGCTCTGCGAGCAGCTGGCGACCGCGCTGGGCGGCTCGCGCTTCAGCTCTCGGGTGCAGGGCGACATCATGCGCTCCAAGTACGCCAAGCTGCTGCTGAACCTGGGCAACGCCGCCCAGGCGCTGTGCGGGCCCGGCGATGCGACCGACGAGCTGGTCAAGCTCGCCCGCGAGGAGGGCCGGGCGGCGCTGACCGCGGCCGGAGTCGCGTTCGAGGCCGACGAGGTCAGCGACGTCGAGGGCCGCTGGCTCGAGCTCGACGTTCGCAGCATCTCCGGCCGCGAGCGCGCCGGCTCGTCGAGCTGGCAGAGCCTGGTCCGTCAGACCGGCGCGATCGAGACCGACTACCTGAACGGCGAGATCGTCCTGCTCGGCCGCCTGCACGACGTGCCCACGCCGGTCAACGCCGCCCTATGTGCCGCTCGCCGAGCGCCATGCCAGGCGAGGGACGGTCGCCGGGCCAGCTGAGCCCGCGCGACGTGCTGGCGGTGGCCGCTTGAGCGCCACCGCAGATCCGGCGATCGAGCAGCGGGCGGCCGAGATCGCGGCCCGCGCCGAGCGCGAGCTGGCCGCGCTGGTCGACATCTCCTCGCCGTCGGGTGACGTGGAGGGCGCCGAGCGCGCCCTCGCCGTGTGCGCCGAGCTGCTCCCGCCCGAAGCGCGCGTCGAGCGTGTGCCGTGCTCCACCCCCGGCAGCGCCCCGGACATGCTGGCGACGATTGCCGGAACCGGCCGGGGCCGCATGCTGCTGCTCGGCCACGTCGACACGGTGATCGGGCACGACGCCCACCAGCGGCTGCGCTCAGAGGGCGAGCGTCTGTACGGGACAGGCACCGCTGACATGAAGGGCGGGGTCGTGCTCTCGCTCGGCGTGGCGCGGGCCCTGGCCGCCGCACCCGAGACCTTCGCCGAGCTCGCGGTGCTGCTGGTGACCGACGAGGAGTGGCGCACCGCGCCGTTCGTGCATGCGCCGCATTTTGCCGGCTACGACGCCTGTCTGTGCTTCGAAGCCGGCCAGCTGACCCCCGCCGGCGAGGAGGGGGTGGTGGTCCGCCGTAAGGCCGCCGGAACGCTCAAGGTGATCGCCACCGGCCGCGCGGCGCACTCCGGAAGCGCCCCCGACAGCGGCCGTAACGCGCTGCTGGCGCTCGCTCAGACCGCCCGGGCAGTGGCCGACCGCCACGACCCCACCGGACCCGAGGCGCTGAGCGCTGTCCCGACCGTGATGCGCTCGGGCGAGGCATTCAATGTCGTTCCGGCCGCCGGCGAGCTGATCTTCGACCTGCGAGCCCGCCGGCTGGAGGCATTTGAGACCGTGCTGAGCTCGGTCCCGGCGGAGCTCGACGGGGTGGCGCTCGAGGCGCGGATGGCGCGCCGCTGGCCGGGAATGGACTCCGAGGCGGCCACCGCGGGCCTGATCGAGCGGGCCTCGGAGCGCCTCGGGCGAAGGATCGTCGGGGTGCCGCGCGGAGGTGCCAGCGACGCGAGTCATTTCGCCGACACGATCGCGCTGACGATCGACGGGCTCGGCCCGCGCGGCGGCGGGGCCCACACCCCGGAGGAGTTCGTGCTGGCGGCGGCGCTGGGCCAGCGGGCCGAAGTGGCGCTCGCGCTCGCGGTCGAGGTGCTGCACCTGCCATCCTCTACAGGGTGAGCGTCACTCCTCCCACTCGCCGCCGCCCGGTCCCGGCACGGCGCCGCGAACAGACCGTCGAGGGCCTGACGCTGCTGGCGGTGATCGTCGGGGTGATGTGGCTGCTCGAAGTGATCAACACGCTGGATCACAACGCGCTGGACCAGGACGGCATCTGGCCGCGCAACTTCGCGCATCTGTGGGGCATCATCACGGCACCGTTCCTGCACGTCAGCTTCGCGCACCTGATCGACAACACGATCCCGTTCGTGTTCATGGGCGTCATCATCGCCCTGCGCGGGGCGCTGCGGCTGGCGGTCGTGACCGGGATCGTGATCGTGCTCGGGGGCCTCGGTACGTGGCTGATCGCCCCCGGCAACACGTTCACGGTGGGGGCCAGCGGGGTCGTCTTCGGTTACGCGACCTACCTGCTGACGCGGGGGCTGTTCAACCGCAGCGCGCTCGAGATCCTCACCGGCGTCGTCGTCGGCGTCGTCTGGGGAGGCGCCCTGCTGTCGAGTCTCGTGCCGCACTACGGGGTGTCCTGGCAGGCCCACGCCTGTGGCGCGGTCGCCGGCGTGGTGGCGGCGTGGGTGCTGGCCAGCCGAGACCAGGCACAGGCCTCGAAGGCCCTCGGTACCCCGGGCAAGCCGGGCTCCGGCGACCCGCTGGCTCGCGCGCTCGCCAAGTAGCCTGGGCGCCGTGCGCATCTTCTCGGGGATCCAGCCCACAGGGCGTAAGCATCTGGGCAACTACATCGGCGCCATCACCCAGTACGTGGCGGGCCAGGACCGGGGCGAAGCGATCTACTGCGTGGTCGACCTGCACGCGATCACCGTCGCCTACGAGCCCGCCGGCCTCCGGAGCGCCGTGTACGACACCGCCGCGACGCTCCTGGCAGCCGGCCTGGATCCCGGGCGCTGCATCTTCTTCCGCCAGAGCGATGTGCGCGAGCACACCGAGCTCACCTGGCTGCTCTCGAGCGTGACCTCGTTCGGCGAGCTCAACCGCATGACCCAGTTCAAGGACAAGGCGGGCGCGGAGCGCGAGCTGGTGTCAGCCGGTCTCTTCACCTACCCGGTGCTGATGGCCGCCGATGTGCTCGCCTACCGGGCGAGCGAGGTCCCGGTCGGCGACGACCAGCGCCAGCACGTGGAGCTGATGCGCGACGTCGCGGAGCGCTTCAACGCCCGCTTCGGTGAGAAGCTCGTCATCCCCGAGCACCGGATCCCGGCGGTGGGCGCGCGGATCATGGACCTGCAGGCGCCGGAGCGCAAGATGTCGACCACCGGCGGCACCGAGCAGGGCACCGTGCTCGTCCTCGACGAGCCCACCACGATCGCCAAGAAGGTCCGCTCGGCGGTCACCGACTCGGGCAGCGAGGTGCGGCGCGGCCCCGACAAGCCGGGGATCACCAACCTGATCGAGATTCTGGCCGCCGTTCGCGGCGCCACCGCGGAGCAGATCGAGCACGAGTTCTCGGCCTCGGGGTACGGCGACCTGAAGGGCGCGGTCGCCGAGGCCGTGATCGACTACCTGGCGCCGGTGCGCGAGCGCTACGGAGAGCTCCGCGGCGACGAGGCCGAGCTCGAGCGGATCCTCGCCGACGGCGCCGAGAAGGCCCGGGCCATCGCCGCCGAGACGCTGCTCGACGTCCGTGAGGCGATGGGAGTCGGACCAGTCCGAGGCCGTAGCTAACGTCTGCGCGGTGGCTGTAGTCGATCTCGAGCTCGACCTCGACGTGTTCGCGGGGCCGTTCGACCTTCTGCTGACGCTGATCCTGCGCGAGGAGGTCGATCTGCTGGAGGTCGACCTCGCGGACGTCGTGATCACCTATATCGATCATCTGGAGCGTCGCGGGGAGCTCGACCTCGAGGCGGCCACCGAGTTCCTGGTCCTGATCGCCGCGCTGCTCGAGCTGAAGTCGCGGCTGCTGCTGCCCGGCGAGGAGCTCGAGGAGATCGAGCTCGACCCCGGCGAGGCGGCCGAGGAGCTGCTGGCGCGCCTGTTGGTCGCCCACCGCTACCGCGAGGCGGCGGCCCATCTGCGCGACCGCCTGGAGTCCGAGGAGGGCCACCGGTTCCGCTCAGCACCCGTCCCCGCGCATCTCCGTAAGGCCACCCTGACAGAGGCGCAGGCCGTCTATGACCCGGCGGTGCTCGCCGGTGCGATCGGCGGGCTGCTGCACATCCCACCGCCCGTCGACGTGCGCCACATCACGGTGGCCAAGGTCACGGTCGCCGAGCGGCTGGTCCATCTGCGCAGGCTCCTGTCCCGGGGCCGGTTCACGTTCTCCGAGGCGGTGGCTCGCGCGGACCGGGTCACGGTCGCGGTCACCCTGTACGCGCTGCTCGAGCTCTACAAGCAGGGTGAGGCCACCTGGACCCAGGAGGAGCCGTTCGCCGAGATCACGGTCGAGTCGCTGCTAACTCCCAACGTGAGCCGGCTGAGCGCATGAGCGCCCGCGCCCCCAGCGGCACCGAGGAGCTCGAGCGCACTGTCGAGGCGCTGCTGTTCCTGAGTGCCGAGCCGGTCACCGCCGAGGCGCTGGCCGAGGCCGCCGACGCCGAACTCGACGAGGTGGTCACGGCGCTCGAGCGCCTGCGCGAGCACTACGAGTTCGAGCGCCGCGGCTTCGTCGTGCGTCAGCTCGCCGGCGGTTTCACGCTGAGCACGCACGCCGATGCCGAGCCAGCGGCGCGGCGGCTGCTGGCCAAGCCGCGGACGCCGCCGCTGACCCCGGCCCAGGCCGAGACGCTGGCGATCGTCGCCTACCTGCAGCCCGTCTCGCGGCCCGAGATCGCCCGCATCCGCGGCGTCAGCGCCGAGTCGGCCGCCGCCACGCTGCTCGAGCGGGGGATCATCGAGGAAGGGGGACGGTCTCAGTTCGGCGCCGTCCTGTACCGCACCACCGAGCTGTTCTTGAAGCTGTTCGGGATGCGCTCGCTCGACGAGCTGGCGCCGATCGAGGGCTTCGATCCCTCGCCCGAGGTCGAGCAGGAGCTGCGCGAGCGGCTGCTGCGGGCCGGGGAGGCGCGGGCCGGCGTGGGCTCGGTCGCCGGGGCGACGGCCTCAGGGCCTGCGGCGGCGCCGGCGCCGCCGGACTCGGACTCGGACTCCGACGACGGGTAGGACGCGCTCACGCCGAGCCGGCTGCGGGCGCGAGGCGTCAAAAGGCGGCGAGGAAGGGGTGATGTGCGGACATGAGCGGGGGCTTCCGTCACTAATACGTGCATATGGCGTAAAAAAGACGGAGGCCTCGGTCCAACGCGCTTCCTCGCCGCCGTTTACGTCCGCAACCCCAGGAACGCTACGAGTGCAACGCCGTCCCGCTCCAGCGCCTCGAGCGCTTCGACGCTGAGCTCCTCATACGGCTCCAGCTCAACCTTCGACCCCTCCAGTCGCCAGCCCGCCACCGCGCGCCCGCCGACCATCGCGAACCCCCGGAACAGCCCGCCGCTGACCACCCGGGGCTCATGCTCGCCAAGCATGTCGGCCCGCGAGGTCCAGCCGAGCAGCATCGGCTCGAAGGATCCGAGCAGCCGGGGAGCGGGCAGCGCCCGGGAGCCCGGCGTCCCGGCGAGGTCGAGCAGCCCGTCGGGGCGTTGGCGCAACTCACCCGCGATCGCCTTCAGGCCAAAGCGCGCGTCGCGCAGTGGCAGCCCCGCCCACCGCGCCAGGTCGCGCTCGGAGGCCGGCGCGTGGCCGGCCAGATACCGCCGCGCCAGCTCGGCCAGGGCCCGCGGGCGGTCGACCGGGCCCGGGGCCTCGGGGAGCCAGTCGGCAACGCACGCGTACGCGTGCTGGCGGCCCACCATCGGCCCGCGGACGCAGACGCCGTCCAGCGTGGCCCGGAGCAGGAGGTGGACCAGGGCCTGCCCGGCCACGGGAACGTCGGCGCGCACGAGCCGCTCACGGAGCCCGACCCGGGTGAGCGGCCCCTCGTCGCGCAGCGACCGGGCGATCACGCCGCAGGCGCGCTCCGCCTGGGCTTCAGAGACACCCTCCTGGCGCAGCCGGGTCGCGTTGGCCGTCCTCAGCGGGGGCGTCGTCAGAGCGTGCAGCCACGCGTAGTCCTCGCTGCGCACGAGATGCAGGGTGCCGCGGTTGAGCCACGTGATCAGCAGCGAGCGGCGATCGGTCAGCTCCCGGTCCACATCGGCGGCGGTCAGTCCGCGGGTGCGGGCGCGGACGGCCAGCCGGGCGCCGCGCGGATCCTGGGCCTGGGTGGCGAGCAGACGCTCGGCGACGGCCACGGCGTCGCGCGCCGGCGGACCCGTCAGCAGCTGCGCGCGTAGCCGCCCCGCGTGGACGGGGCCGCCCGTCGGGCGCGGGTCGCCGGCGGAGCGCATGCGCGACCCGTCAGGATCGAGCGGCGAGCTGCCCGCAGGCGGCGGCGATGTCGCGGCCTCGCGTGAGCCGCACAGTGGCCGTGACCCCGTGGCGGTCGAGTTCCTCCCGAAAGGCCTCGATCGCCTTGGGGCTCGAGCCCTCGTACGGCGCGTCGGTTGGGTTGTAGGGGATCAGGTTGACCTTGAACGCCCGCGGGTCGAGCACCTCGGCGAGCCGCCGCGCCTGGCCGAAGGAGTCGTTGACGCCGGCGAGCATCACATACTCGACGAACACCCGGCGGCGCTTGCGCTCGTAGTGATCGCGGCACGCCGCCAGCACGTCGGTCAGCGGATAGCGGTCGTTGACCGGCATCAGCTGCGAGCGCAGGCTGTCCTCGGCGGCGTGCAGTGACAGGGCCAGCCGGATCGGCATGCGCTCGCCGGCCAGACGCTCGATGCCGGGGACCCAGCCCACCGTCGAGATCGCGGTGTGGCGGTGTCCGATCCCGATCTCTGGCAGCTTCGCGCACGCCTCCAGGACAGCGTCCAGGTTCATCATCGGCTCGCCCATACCCATGAAGACGGCGTGGTCGACGCGCTCGGGGACGGTGCCCGGAGCACGCGGGCGCCGGAAGTGCAGCGCCTGGTCGAGGATCTCCGAGGCGGTCAGGTTGCGACCGAAGCGCATCGCGCCGGTGGCGCAGAACGTGCACGTGAGCGGGCACCCGGACTGCGAGGACAGGCACAGCGACCGCCGGCCGTCGCGGTAGCGCATCAGCACCGCCTCGACCGGCCGCCCATCGTGGGTCCGGAACAGGGTCTTGACGGTGCCGTCGCGGGCGTGAGCCTCGTGCTCGACGTGCAGGCTCGAGAACGGGACGGCCTCGGCCAGCGATGCCCGCAGGCCCAGTGGCAGATCGGTCATCGCCCCAAACGAGTCGGCGCCCTGGGCGGCCCAGCGCCAGATCTGGCCGCGACGGTACGCGGGCTGGTCGAGATCTTCGAGGGTTCGCTGCAGTAGAGCCAGGTCCATGCCTCTATGGTGACATCGCGTGCGACTCGCGAAGTTCCTCGCCCATGCCGGGGTCGCGTCGCGACGGGCGGCGGAGACGATCATCCGCTCCGGCCGGGTCACCGTCGACGGCGTCACCGTTCAGGATCCCGCCCGCGACGTGTCCTCCGAGCAGGCGGTGACGCTCGACGGCCGGCCGCTGCGAGAGGAGACAGCGCGGGTCGTGTACGTGCTCAACAAGCCGCTCGGCGTGGTCTCCACGGCCAGCGATCCGCAGCGACGGCCGACCGTCGTCTCGCTGGTGGCGTCCGAGCTGCGCCTGTATCCCGTCGGGCGCCTGGACATAGACACCACGGGTCTGCTCCTGCTGACCAACGACGGCGCCCTGGCGCAGCGCCTGACCCACCCGAGCTTCGAGGTGCCCAGGACCTACCGTGCGGTCCTCGCGCACCCACCGATCCTCGAATCGGAGCTGCGCCTCCTGCGCGAGGGTGTGGAGCTCGAGGACGGGCCGACGGCGCCCGCGGGCGTACGGAGGATCGCGGCGGACACGATCGAGTTGACCATCCACGAGGGCCGCAAGCGTCAGGTCAAGCGGATGTGCGAGCACGTGGGCCATCCCGTGCGGGCGCTGCAACGGGTGCGTTTCGGCTCGCTCGAGCTCGGCGGGCTGAAGCCCGGCGAACACCGGCGGCTGACCGCCTCCGAGGTCGAGCGCCTCACGGACGCTCCAGCAGCAGGTCGTCATGGCGCAGGCGGGTCGCGGTGAGCGCGCGCGACACGGCGTCCCGGGTGAGCGTCACCGGTCGACGCGACGCCATGCTCAGGATCGTGAACTGCCGCACGTGACGCAGCGACACGACGTGGAAGCCGGCGATGGGATAGCTGGCCTGCATCGTGGAGGGGATCAGGTTGCACGCGGCGCCCCACCAGCACAGGTCCTCCCGCGGGGAGCGGATCGAGATCACGTCGAGCTGATCGACGCTGGCGTGGCGGCCCAACAACCTCAGCCGCGGCACGTACAGCGACAGTGGCAGCAGGTCGCGGTAGTGCTGGATCAGCACGGCGCGCCCGGGGCTGTCCGGCGGTAGCGCTCCCAGCGCCCGGGCGACCGGCCGCCAGTCGGGCCGCTGCAGGCTCGGCTCGGACGCGACGCCGACGTCCGCGACCAGACCTATCGCGCACAGCGCGAGCGCGATCGCGATCCCGGCGGCGCCGGCTCTGGGCAGCGCCAGCCCCCCCGCCACGATGAGCGCGGCCGGCAGCCACAATGCGATCAGGTTGCGGGCGATCAGGTCATCGACTCCGAAGGCCACCAGGAGCAGGATCAGGGCCAGGCCGCCGCCGGCCAGGCCACCGGCCAGCAACGGCCCCCGTCGCTGCGCTCGATCGGCCAGGGCCAGCATTCCGATGCCTGCGAGCGCGAGCGCCGCCGCCAGCGGCTCGAGCACAGCGTGGACGGGAGAGCCGGTGCCGATGACGAACAGCGGCACGATCTGGCGCAGGCGCGCTCCCAGCGGGGCAGCGCCGATCCAGGCGGCGTTGCCGGTGGCGTTCTCCGCCAGCGCCAGCGGGATCAGGGCCAGCCCGCACAGCGCCACCGCCGCCACCGCGATCTGGACGGCGCGGCGGCGCCAGTGGCTGGCCAGCAGCCAGACGGCCTGGGGCGCGATCGCCAGGATCGCGTAGTAGTGAGTGGCCAGCGCGAGTGCGCAGGCAAGCACCCAGGCTGCGAGCGCTCGCGGCCTGGGGTTGCGTAGCGAGTACGCGAACGCGAGCAGCGCGGTTGCACTGGTCAGCGCCAGCAACTCATAGGAACGCGCCTCCTGCGAGTACCAGACCAGCAGCGGACTGCAGGCCGTCAGCGCCGCGACGATCAAGGCCGCACGGCGGGAGATCAGCTTCGCGCCGGTGGCGTAGGCCACAGGGATGACCAGGACTCCGGCAAGCGCCGACAGCGATCGCAGCCCGGCCTCCGCGAAGCCGAACACCCGCGCCCACACCCAGGCCACCAGGTAGTAGAGCGGCGGGGTGGACTCGGTCTGCGGGATCAGCCCGAGCATCTTCCCCGGCGAGAGATGCACCAGGAGCGCGGTGTTGGCCTCGTCGAACCAGAACCCCTGGCTTGCCACTCCGTGAAAGCGCAGGACCGCGCCCGCGACGACCAGCCCGGCCAGCGCCAGCTCCGCGGGGTGCGCGCGGGCTCGCCGGCCCAGCGCGACGGGCCCGCCGCGGGCGGGGCGCCGATCCTCGTGCGCGAGTGAGCCGGCGCTCACGCCGGCCACGCTACCCCTTGGGCAGGCGCAAAACACGGCAGGCCGCGGCCAACCGGCGTTCCTAACCGCCCATCAGAGCGCGGTTAACAGGATCTCAACCGGGGTCCGCGCCGGGGTCAATGCCCCAAACGGCACTATCTTCACTGCATGCTGCAGGATAAAAGCCCCCCCGAGACGCCCGGCGCGCTCGCCGCCGGCTCGATCGCCGGCGCCGGGTCCAGTCAGGGCGATGCCGCCGTGATCCTGCCGGGGCTTCCCGTCCCGAGGTGGGCGGCTTCGCTGCCCCGCCTGCGCGTGCGCGTCGGGCCGACCACGGGCCGCCTAGCGCTGGGGGCGGTGATCGTCGCCACGTTCGCCGTCGTCGCCTGCGCCGCCGCGGGGCCGTCGATCCTGGTTCCGCGCAGCGTCCAGACCTTTCCCAGCTGGGAGGCGGGTCCCCTGCACAACCTGCTCAGCCGGCCGACGACGAACCCGCAGACGCTGGGCCTGTGGTTCAGCGCGGTGCTGGTGGCGATGTTCATCGCCTACCTCCTCGTGCTGGGGGCGGTGCGGACGTTGCCGATGCGCACGATCGTGATCGTCGTCGTGCTCCTGCACGCGATCCTGCTGCTGAGCCCGCCGCTGCAGCTCACCGACCTGTTCAACTACCTCGGCTACGCGCGCCTCGGGGGGCTGCACGACCTCAACCCCTACACGCATGTCATCAGGCAGGAGTTCTACGACCCGGTCTACCGGTTCAGCAGCTGGCACAACCTCAAGAGCCCCTACGGCCCGCTGTTCACCGCGCTCACCTACCCGCTGGCGTTCCTGCCGCTGCCGGTGGCCTACTGGATCGTCAAGTCGCTGACGGTGCTGACGAGCCTCGGCTTCATCGCGCTGGTCTGGCACTGCGCCCGCCGGCTGGGCCGCGATCCGCGGTATGCGGTGGCGTTCGTGGCCCTAAATCCGGTCTTCCTGATCTATGGGGTGGCCGGGTTCCACAACGACTTCTTCATGCTGGTGGCCTCGACGGGCGCGGTCGCGCTCGTGCTCGACCGGCGCGATCGCAGCGCGGGCGCGGCGCTGATGATCGCGATCGCCGTCAAGTACACGGCCGTGATGCTGCTCCCGTTCCTGCTGATCGGGGCGCGCAGCCGAGAGCGCGTGGTGCGGATCCTGGCCGGCGCCGCGCTCGCGGCGGTGCCCATGCTCGCCGCCTATCCGCTGCTGTTCGGCTCCTCGATCCCCAACCTGTCAGACCAGAGCTCGCTGCTGACCGACTTCAGCATCCCGAACCTGTTCGGGCTCCTGATCGGGATCGGAGGCGGCGCGCCGGGCCTGCTGAAGGTGGCCACGGTCGCCGTCGTGCTCGTCGTCGCCTTCGAGGTGTGGCGGCGCCGGGAGTGGCTGACCGCCGCCGGTTGGTCGACGCTGGCCCTGATCGCGAGCCTCGCTTGGCTGGTGCCGTGGTACGTGATCTGGCTGCTTCCGCTGGCGGCGCTGGGCACCAGCCTCCGCCTCCGGCGCAGCGCGGTGGCGCTGACGCTGTTCCTGATCCTGGCGTTCATGCCGGCCACGCCGCTATTTCTGTCCAAGCACGGAATCGACCTGCTCGGCAGCTCTGTCGGACAGGCCTCGACGTCTCGTCAGCATAAGCTCTCGCAGTAGCAGAGTCGCCGTGCAGCCCGCGAATTGTTAGCTTCGGCCACCGTGCGTGTCGAGATACCGCCGGATACGGCACCAGCGGGCCCAGCCCCGGTCATCAGAGCGCGCCTGCGGCGCCGGCCCGACGGCTTCGAATGGGCACTGCTGGCGGTGTTCGCAGCACTGTCGCTGTGGACGGTGGCGCTCGACGTCCGCCAGGCGGTGGTCCACGGCCTGGTATGGACCGGCACCGATGGCTTCTTCATCGTCGATCAGATGCAGTACCTGGCCTGGATCCAGGCGGCCTCACATCACCTTCTGATCTCGAACCTGTTCGTCCTGCGCGCCACGCCCTCTGACTACTTCCAGCCGGCCGTGGCGATCTCCGGAGTGATCGCTGCGCTGGGGGTGGCGCCGTGGCTGTCGCTGCTGCTGTGGAAGCCGGTCGCGGTGATCGGCACCTTCCTGGCGATGCGGGCCTACGTGTATCGCAGCATTCCGGATCGCTTCGCGCGGCGCGCAACGCTGACGCTGGCTCTGCTGTTCGCGTCGTTCAGCGTCATCTATGGCTCGTTCGGGATCGTCGGCGACCTGATGCCGTTCTGGCTGTCGTGGGGGTACCCGTTCGGGCTGATGGCGTTGGCGCTGATCGTGTTCGCGCTGCTCAGCTACGACCGCGCGCGCGGTCAGGCGCGGCTGGCGTGGATGCCCGGCGTGCTCGGCGCCGTGGCCAGCACTCTGCACCCCTGGCAGGGAGAGCTGCTGGTGGTGGTCATCGCAGGCGCCGAGCTCGTGCGCTGGCGCGAGCACCGCTCACTGCGCAGCCTGCGCCTCCCGCTGGTGACGATGCTGCTGACCGGGCTGCCGCTGCTGTACTACGACGCCCTCGGTCACCTCGACCTGTCCTGGCTGCTGGCCCGCGAGGCCTCAAGCCACGCCTTCCCGTTCACGGCGATCGCCATCGCGGCCGCCCCGCTGGCGATCGTCGCCCTGCTCGGCTACCGAGGGCCCTCGCGCAGCTTCCTGGATCTGGTGAGCCGCGTGTGGCCGGTGGCGGCGCTGGTCATCTACGTCCTGTCGGCGACGGCGCTGAGCTCGGCCCCGCTGCACGCCTTCGACGGGATCACGCTGCCCCTGGCGGTGCTGGCGGTGCAGGGCGTGCGCCGGACGTCGTGGAGCCGGATCCCGCGGGGGAGACTGGTGGCGGGGTTGGCGGTCGCGCTGGGGACGATCCCGGCCAACGCCTACGCCCTGGCCATCGCCCACCAGTACACGGATCCGACCCCGGGCAACGCCAACTTCATCACCCGGGACGAGCGCGACGCGCTCGCCTACCTGAGCCGCGATCCCGACCCAGGTGGGGTCCTGACCCAGTTCTACCTCGGCGAAGCGGTACCGGCGCGGACGGGCCGCCGGACCTTCGTGGGCGACTGCCTGTGGTCAGAGCCCAAGTGCATGCCCCGGTCCCTGCAGGTCGATGCCCTGTTCGACGGTTCCATGTCCCCGAGGGCGGCGCGGCGATTCGTCCGTGAAACCGGCGCGCGCTTCATTCTCTTCAGCTGTGCCAAGCACGCCAACTTGACCCGGGAGCTGCGGCCGCTGGTCGCATCGGTGACGCACTTCGGGTGCGCGAGTGTCTACGAACTGCAACCACCCGGTCCGGCGACAGGTCCTCTGGCAGAATTGCGCAGCGATGCGGCTGTTCGCGCTACGAGGCGCCAATAGCGTCGAGGCCAACGACGCGGACGCGATCCTGGGGGCGACGGACGCGCTCATCCGTGAGCTGATGGAGCGAAACGCGCTCACGGCCGAGGCGATGGTGAGCTGCATCTTCACGCTCACCGACGACCTCGACGCGGAGTTCCCCGCCGTGGCCGCCCGCCGGCTGGGTCTGGATCGGGTGCCGCTACTGTGCACGCGCGAGGTGCCGGTCCCCGGTTCGCTGCCGCGCGTGATCCGGACGATGGTCCATTACTACGCCGATGAGGACCACGAGCCGCGTCACGTCTATCTCGGGGCGGCGCGGGTGCTGCGGCGCGACCTCGAATCGGCACAATAGGTCCCGTGGCGATCGAGTTCGGACAGCGAATCAGGCGCATCCCCGCGTACCCGCTGGCGGCCGGCTACAACCTCGGCGCCGACGTCGCGATGCTGGCCTCCAACGAGTCGTGCTTCGCTCCCGCGGCGGGCGTGATGCAGGCGGCCGAGCGCGTGCTGCGGGGCGTTCACCGCTATCCCGATCCCAGCTACGGCGCGCTCCGGGGCGCGCTGTCGGATCGCTACGGGATCGCCAAGGCGAGGATCGCCGTCGGCAACGGATCCTGCGACATCCTCCTGGCCGCCGGCGAGGCGCTGCTGGAGCCGGGCGCCGAGATGGTCTACGCGTGGCCCGCCTTCAGCGTCTATCCGCATCTGGCGGCCGCCTCCGGAGCCCGCGGGGTGCAGGTGGCGCTCGACGATCAAGATCGCCACGACCTGCCCGCGATGGCCGCCGAGATCACCGCGGCCACCCGGCTGGTGCTGATCTGCAACCCCAACAACCCCACCTCGACCGCGCTCGGACTCGAGGACGTGGCGGAGTTCCTCGACGGCGTGCCGCGCCACGTGTGCGTGATCCTCGACGAGGCCTACTGTGAATTTGCCCTGGCCCTCGGCGACACCTACGCCTCGCTGGAGTTGCTGCGCCGCCACCCGAACCTGGTGCTGCTGCGGACCTTCTCCAAGGTCTACGGGCTGGCCGGGCTGCGGGTTGGCTACGCCCTGTGCGGGTCCGAGGACTTCCGGGCCGCCGTGGACCAGGTCCGCCAGCCGTTCTACCTCAACATGGCCGCCCAGGCGGCGGCGGTGGAGGCGCTACGCCACCAGGACGAGGTCGAGCGGCGCGTCGCGCACACCGTTGCGGGACGCCTCGAGCTCGAGTCCGGCCTGCGCGAGCTCGGCCTGTGGGTCGCTCGGTCCGACGCCAACTTCGTCTGGACCCACCTGTCCGACGACGCGGTCGAGGCTGACGTGGTCGCCGGGCTGGCCGAGCGCGGGGTGCTCGTGCGCGCCGGGGGGGCACTGGGACGCGAGGGGGCGATGCGGGTCACGGTCGGCACCGACCACGAGAACGCCCGCTTCCTCGCGGCCATGGGCGAACTGCTGTAGCGGCGTCGGCGTCGGCGTCGGCGTCGGTGTCGGCGTCGGCGTTGCGGCAGTGCCAACGTTAAAAACGGCGGCATCGAAGGAGGGTCGAACCGCCGCGATGGCTCTGCCCGGGGGGTGAGGGAGATTGGTTGCGGTATCCGCTACCAATCTCCCTCACGTCCGTCGAGGCCAACCGATCCGCCCTTCCTTCCTCGCCGCCGTTCGCCACGCGCCGCGGAAGACGTTCCACGGAGGCCGTAATGCCGTTGGCAACAGCAGCGCCCGTCTGGTACAAACCACCCCGTACGCGTATGAGCGATCGGGCCACCATGTTCCGCAGCAGCGATGCCGCCCTCGGCTGGTCTCTCTACGCGCGCTTCTACGCCTGGCGATTTATCTAGGCGCTCGGCCCTCGACCGAAAGGTCGCCTCCGCCCACACCCGCGGGCACGTATGGAGGCCGGGCGCCGTTTGAACTCGCGAGGCCGTCAGAGCACGGCCTCGGCAGGGCAGCCAGTCCGGCTTTCGTACAGTCTCCAGGCGTGGAAAGGACCAGCAGATGACGATCGTGATGAGACCTCCGGCCATCGATCTCGAGGTGCAGGCCGTGATCGACCGGGTGCAGAACGCGGCCACGGTCGCCGGCAAGGCGCTGTGGGAGGAGCCGGCGGCGACCCGGAGCGCCGTCCCGCGGTGACCACCACCGGTACCGATCGCAGCGGCGCCGTCCGCGATCAGCGGATCGAGCGGCTGGTTCCGCTGGCGTCTCCGCGGACGCTGATCGACGAGCTGCCGTTGGGCGAGCAGCACGTCGACGTGCTGCTCCGCGGCCGCTCCGAGGTGCACGCGATCCTCGAGGGGCGGGACGACCGGCTGCTCGTGGTGGTGGGCCCGTGCAGCGTCCACGATGTCGTCGCCACCCGGGAGTACGCCGAGCGGCTCAGCCGCCAGGCCGGGCGACTGAGCGAGGATCTGTGCGTGGTGATGCGGGTCTACTTCGAGAAGCCCCGGACCACGATCGGTTGGAAGGGGCTGATCAACGATCCCCACCTGGACGGCTCCGGCGACGTCAACACCGGGCTGCGCCGGGCGCGTGCGCTGCTGCTGCAGGTACTGGAGCTCGGACTGCCCGTCGGCTGTGAGTTCCTGGATCCGATCACCCCCCAGTACATCTCGGATACCGTCTGCTGGGGCGCGATCGGCGCCCGCACCGTCGAGAGCCAGATCCATCGCCAGCTGGGGTCGGGACTGTCGATGCCGGTCGGCTTCAAGAACCGCACCGACGGCAACGTCCAGGTGGCGGTGGACGCGGTGCGCGCCGCTTCCGTCCCGCACGCCTTTGCCGGGATCGACGTGAGCGGCATGCCCGCGATCCTCCACACGCGCGGCAATACCGACTGCCACGTGATCCTGCGGGGCGGCCGCGGAGCGCCCAACTACGAGGCCGAGGCAGTCGCCCGCGCGGCCGCGCTGCTGCGCTCGGCCGGACTCCCGGAACGGGTCATGATCGATCTGTCCCACGACAACAGCGCCAAGCAGCCCGAGCGTCAGCCGGTCGTGGCGCAGGCGGTAGCCGGGCAGATCGCGGCTGGCAGCCCGACGATCGTCGGGGTGATGCTGGAATCGTTCCTGGTCGCCGGCTGCCAGGCGTTCGACGGTTCCCGGGAGCTGGTCTACGGTCAGTCGATCACCGACGGCTGCATCGGCTGGGACACCACCGTCGAGGTGCTGGACGGCCTTGCCGATGCGGCCCGGGCCCGCCGCGCCGGGCTCTAGCCCGCTGTTGACATGCGGATGGCGGTGATCGGGGTGGGGCTGATCGGAGGGTCGGTGGCGCTTGCCGCCCGAGAGCGACTGGGAGCCTCGGTGAACGGCTACGACCGCTCGCCCGAAGCCCTGCTCAGCGCCGTGCGCCGCGGGGCGCTCGACCGGGCCTGCGACAGCGTGGAGCAGGCCGTCGCCGGCGCCGAGGTGGTGTTCCTGGCCGCCCCCGTTGGCGAGCTCGACGTGCTCGTGACGGCCGCGCTCGGAGCGGCCCCCGCCGACTGCGTGGTGACCGACGTCGGCTCCACCAAGCGCGCCGTCGTCGCCGCGCACGACGACCCCCGGTTCGTCGGCGGTCACCCGCTGGCCGGGGCCGAGACCGCCGGCGTCGAGCACGCCCGCGCCGACCTGTTCGAGGGCGCGACCTGGTACCTCACCCCGAGCCGCGCCACCTCCGGCGTTCTGTACGAGCGCCTGCACCGGCTGCTGCACGGACTCGGGGCCCAGCCGGCGGCCATCGACGCCGAGACCCACGACCGTATCCTCGCCGCCGTCTCGCACCTGCCTCACGTGCTGGCCAACGTGCTCGTCTCCCAGGCCGCCGGGACGCTCGCCGCCGGCGAGGAACGCCTTCCGGCCACCGGCCCGAGCTTTCGCGACGCCACCCGGGTCGCCGGCGCGCCGAGTGCGATCTGGACCGACATCTATTTGTCAAACCGCGACGCCCTGACCGCCCAGATCGACCAGACGATGACGCGGTTGCAGGCGGTCCGCGACGCGCTGGCGGCCGCCGACGGTCAGGCGATCACCGCCTGGAACGACGCCGCCGCGGCCGACCGCCGCCGGCTGCTCGAGGCACAGCTCGCCGCCGGTCCGCTGTTCGAGCTGCGCGCCTCGGTCCCCAACCGGCCCGGCGTGGTCGCCGAGCTCGCCCTCGAACTCGGGCGCGCCGGGGTCAACATCGCCGACATGGGCCTCTATCCCGCCGCCGATATGAGCGATGGGGTGGTCGCGCTGTGGATCGCCGGTGAGGGGGCGGCGGCGCGCGCCGAGAAGCTCGTCGCCGGGCTCGGCTTCCCGGTGGCCCGGGCATGAATGTCCGCTTCGGGCCGGGCCCGCGCCTGCGCGGCAGGCTCTCACCGCCCGCTGACAAGTCGATCTCGCACCGGGCGGCCATCATCGGTGCGATGGCGGCCGAGCCGGTGCGGATCACCAACTACCTGCACGCCGCCGACACCGACTCCACCCTCGCAGCGGTCGGCGAGCTGGGCGTCATCGTCGAGCTCCGCGACGGCGACGTGCTGATCCGTGGGGGAGGCATGCGCAACGCCCAGACCCCGGTTGCACCGATCGACGTCGGCAACGCCGGAACCCTGATGCGCCTGCTCCCCGGGTGGCTGGCGTTCCAGCGCGGCGAGAGCTTCACCTTCGACGGTGACGAGTCGATCCGCCGCCGCCCGGTCGACCGGATCGCAGCCCCGTTGCGCATGATGGGCGCCAGGATCGACGCGCGCGAGGATCGCTATCCGCCGTTCACCGTGCACGGCGAGTCGCTGCGCGCCGTGCAGTACGAGCTGCCGGTGGCCAGCGCGCAGGTCAAGTCGTGCGTACTGCTCGCCGGTCTGGCCACCAGCGGCACCACCGTGACCGAGCCGGTCCCAGCCCGCGACCACACCGAGCGGATGTTGCTCGGCGCCGGGGCCGCGCTCACCCGCACGGGCTCAGCGACCGCCGGCTACGCCACCACCGTGGGCAACTGCGACGAGCTCGAGCTCGAGCACGTGGCCGTCCCCGCGGACATGTCCAGCGCCGCGTTCCTGATCGCCGCCGGCGTGATCGTGCGCGGCTCGCGGCTCGTGCTCGAGGGCGTCGGCGTGAACTGGACGCGGGCGGGCTTCCTGCGCATCGCGCAGCGCATGGGGGCGATCGTCGTCGGTGAGCTCGAGGAGCCGGGAGCGTTCACCGCGGTCGAGCCGGTCTGCGATCTCGACGTCTCGAGTGGGCCGATCGAGGCCACCACCGTGACCGCCGACGAGGTGCCGCTGGCCATCGACGAGCTGCCGCTGGTGGCGCTGCTGGGCTGCTTCGCCGAGGGCGAGACCGTGGTCTCCGGGGCGGCGGAGCTGCGCCTGAAGGAGTCCGATCGGATCGCGACCGTGGTCGACGGACTGCGGGGGCTGGGCGCCGACATCGAGGCGCTCGAGGACGGGTTCGCCGTGCGCGGCACCGGCGGGCTGCGCGGCGGGAGAATCGACGCCCACGGCGACCACCGGCTGGCGCTGCTCGGCGCCGTCGCCGGCCTCGCGTCCGAGGAGGGCGTCGAGGTCGTCGGGATGGAGGCCGCCGAAGTGTCCTATCCGGAGTTCGCGCGGGACATCGCGAGGCTCGCCGGCTGATGGTGGTGGCAGTCGATGGTCCGGCGGGCGCCGGCAAGTCCACGGTGGCCCGCGCCGTGGCCTCGGAGCTCGGCTTCACGTACCTGGACTCGGGCGCGATGTACCGGTGCGTCGCCCTGGCCGCGCTCGAGCGGGGCGTCGAGCCCGCGGCTATCGCGGCCGGGCTGCGGATCGAGCTGGGCGAGCGCATCCGGCTCGATGGTCGCGATGTCACGGAAGAGATCCGGACGGCGGCCGTCTCTGAAGCCGCCTCACTCGCGGCAGCGCAGCCGGCGGTGCGTGAGGCGATGGTGGCGCAGCAGCGCCGGATGCTGGCGGACGGGGACTGGGTGGCCGAGGGGCGCGACATCGGCAGCGTGGTGGCTCCGGGGGCCCAGGTCAAGGTGTTCCTGACCGCCAGCCCCGAGGAGCGCGCGCGGCGCCGGGCGACGGAATTGGGCGTCGACCCGGCCACGGTCCTGGCCGAGCAGGTGATCCGCGACCAGCGCGACACCACCCGCGAGCACTCGCCGCTGGTGGCGGCGCCGGGAGCAGTCGAGCTCGACACCACCGGGCTCGCCTTGGACGACGTCGTGGCGCGGATCGTGGGCCTGGTCTCCGAAACCGCCTGAGGGCTCTCGCCGGATCGCGCAATCTGCCAGATCCGGCGCTCCCCAGGCACGTTTGCGCAAGTTCTGGGCGCTCGGGACGTTTCGGAATGTAGGCCCGCAGGGCCCCTACCGCCGGATCGTCCACCTTCTCTTCCTGGAGTCACACAGTGTCAAGACGTTTTCACCGCGGCGGGCTGATCATGCTCGCCGTATTCGCCGCCGGACTGCTCGGCGTCGCCGCGCCGGCCGCCTCGGCCAAGCCGATCCTCTTGCCCACGGTCCAGCGCGAGGTCCAGATGCAGCACCAGATCTGGAACCAGCACGTGTTCGCACCCGTGGGCGCGCTGACGCCTCCGGCGCCGCCGTGCCCGGAGAACGGCATGCTTCCGTCGCCGTTCTCCAACTGCGGACTGCCGGAGTTCCCCGCGACGACGATGCCGTACCCCGGGAACATGGCGTACTGGGGCGGCCACGTCCAGGTGACGCCGCACGTCTACGTCGTCT
Organism: uncultured Solirubrobacterales bacterium; assembly: GCA_963799995.1. Classification (GTDB taxonomy): domain Bacteria; phylum Actinomycetota; class Thermoleophilia; order Solirubrobacterales; family Solirubrobacteraceae; genus Palsa-465. The sequence continues at coordinate 364,116 of CAWCZI010000012.1, forward strand.
ACTGGGGCTGGGGCCAGAAGGGCGCCTTCCCCGCCAACGAGCCGTGCAAGGCCGAGAAGATCGCCGAGGGCTCGATCACCGCGACGCTGAAGTGCGACCCCGACGGCGCCGGCAAGTACGTCGCCAACTGGGTCAATCAGCTCGGCGGCACGCAGTGGGCCGGAGAGCAGACGCAGTACTACCAGGCGGTCAAGGGGCACGACCAGTACATCACCAACCCCAAGCACCAGCTGGCGGGGATCTGGGTCGATGACACCGATTCGATCACCGGCCTGCCGAAGACCTCGGCCAGCAACCCGGCCGGGCCGACGAACACCTACACCGACCTGGCCGCCGAGGCGGCGCGGGCCGCGGCTCACTTCCACGTGACCGATCTGAGCAATACCAACATCGTGATCGCCCAGCCCGCGAACTACTCAGACCCCAACGCGGTGTCGACCGGGTACTGCGCCTTCCACGACTACACCTACCCCGGCGTCGAAGCCGGGATCTACAACGGCCTCATAAAGGGCCTGTCCTACACCAACCTGCCGTACCTGCTGTCGATCAACTCCAATGGCGCCAACCTGTGCGGCGAGAACGCCGTCAACAGCGGCACCGCGGGCAAGCTCGACGGATTCTCGATCGCGCTCGGTCACGAGATCGAGGAGACGGTCACCGATCCCGGCGCCGAGGACATCATCGGTTCAGGGACGGCCACGACCAACCTCGGCGGCTGGTATGACCCGGCCGACGCCAACGAGAACGGCGACAAGTGCGCGTGGGTCGGTGAGAGCCTGGGCGCTCCCGGCGAGCCGACCGTGACCCCGGTCCCGGGCGCGATGGGCGACATCAAGGGCAACCAGGGCACGACGTTCGCGGTCCAGTCCCTGTGGTCCAACCAGGCGGCCGCGGGCGCCGGCTACTGCGCCGGGGCGGGCACCGACCTGCCGTCGCCGCCGGCGGCTCAGTAGCCGCAGACACACTCAGACCCGCAGGATCCGGAGGCCGGCCATTGCGCCGGCCTCCGGTCCGTCTCGGGCGCCGCACCGGTACGACCGACTAACCTCGGCCGGGTCATGAAGGTCGCAATCGTCGGGTATCCGAACGTCGGCAAGTCCTCGCTGGTAAACCGGCTCACCGAGTCGCGCGAGGCGGTCGTCCACGAGCAGCCCGGGGTGACCCGCGACCGCAAGGAGCTGCGGACCGAGTGGAACGGTCGCGCCCTGACCCTGATCGACACCGGCGGGATCGACCTGGAGGACCACGACGAACTCGCTCGCCAGATCCAGGACCAGGCCCGAGCGGCGCTCGCCGACGCCGACGTCGCCGTGCTCGTGGTCGACGCGCGCGCCGGCCTGCGCGCGGGCGATCAGGAGATGGCCGAGCTCCTGCGCCGCGGGTCGCTACCCGTGCTGGTGGCGGCCAACAAGATCGACACCGCCCGCGACCTGCCGCTGACGGCCGAGTTCTACGGGCTGGGGCTGGGAGATCCGATCGCCGTCTCCGCCGCCCAGGGTCTCGGGACCGGTGACCTTCTGGACCGGATCGCCGCTCTCGCCCCCGATGCCGCGGACCAGGCCGAGGATGACGACGCGGTCCGCCTGGCGCTGATCGGCCGCCCCAACGTCGGCAAGTCCTCGCTGGTGAACCGTTTTGCGGGGACCGACCGTGTGATCGTCTCGCCCCGGGCCGGAACGACCCGCGATGCCATCGACCTGCCGCTGCGCTACGCCGACCGCGAGCTGATCCTGATCGACACGGCCGGGATCCGTCGCGCGGCCAAGGTGGGGGAGTCGCTGGAGTACTACACGTCGCTGCGCTCGCGCCGGGCCGCGGAGCGGGCCGATGTGGCGCTGGTTGTGTGTGACGCCACCGATGGTGTGACCACGCAGGACCTGCGGATCGCCGAGCTGGCGATGAAGAGCGGCTGCGCCACGGCGCTGGTGCTCAACAAGTGGGACATCGCCGACGACGTCGACCTCGAGTATGAGCGCGCCCATGCCCACCGCAAGCTGCGCCTGCGCCCGAGGCTGCTGACCGCGAGTGCCAAGACCGGCCGCCACGTGGAGCGCTTGCTGATCGAGGCGACGGCGCTTGCCGACCGCAGCCGCACGCGGATCCCGACCCCGCAGCTCAACCGCTTCCTGTCGGAGGTCACCGCCGCCCGCCAGCCGCCGGTCGGCGCCGGCGGCAAGGGGGCCGGCTCCGGCCACCGCCTGAAGCTGCTGTACATGACCCAGACCGGCGAGCGGCCGCCGCGATTCTCGATCCAGGTCAACTCCCGCGCCCGGGTGACCCGCGATTACGCCTACTTCCTGGAGAATCGCCTGCGCGAGCGCTACCGGCTCGAGGGGGTGCCCACGATCATCGACTTCGTCGCCCGCGACGAGCGTCGCTCCACCGGCGGGCGCGATGAGCGCCGCTCCACCGGCGCTCGCCACGCCGCCGCGTGATTTAGTGCTGGCGTGACCGACTCGCTCGCCAGCACCGAGCCCGCGCCGGTCCCCAGCCCGCCCGATCCCCAACCGGCGGCCGCCGCCGGGCGCTCCGGCCGCCGTCACCTGCGCGTGGTGATCGGGGGCGTGGCGGCGGCGGTCCTCGTGGCGATCGCCGTGGTCGCGGTGGCGCTCGCAGGCGGGTCCGGAGCGTCGCCGCCGGCGACCGGGGCGGCTCGTCTGGTCCCCGCCGACGCGCTGGCCTACGTCAACGTGTCGCTGGATCGCGGCCGGCCTGCCGTCGGGCGGGCGCTGGCGCTGGCGGGCCGCTTCCCCGACTACCCGCTGGCCGGCGCGGCGGTGCTCACCCGCTTCGGCGCGATCGTCGGCGGCGGCCGCGCCGTCGACTTCTCCGGTCAGGTGGCGCCGTGGCTGGGTGGCGAGGCGGCTCTGGCGCTGCTCAACACGCAGACCGCGACCGCCGGCTCGCTGATCATTCTGTCGGTCAAGGACCTGAGCCGGGCGCGTGCGTTCGTGCGCTCCTCGGGCGCCGCCACCCACGGCAGCTACCGCGGAACCGAGCTGCTGGCCTATCCGAGCGGAACCGAGCTGGCGTTCCTGCGCGGCTTCCTGGTCCTCGGACAGGACGCGAGTGTCCGCTCCGCGATCGACGTCAGCGCCGGGGCGGCGCCGTCCTTGGCCGGTGCGGCGGCGTACCGCCGTGCGGCCGCCAGCGAGCCCACCGACCGGGTGCTCGACGCCTACGCTTCGCTGGCCGGGGTGCGGCGCGTGCTCGCCCCGCAGGGCGGGCTGCTCGGCGCGCTCGGGGACCTGCTCTACCAGCCAGCACTTGAGGGGGTCACGATCTCCCTCTCGCCGACTGCCACCGGCGCAAGGATCCAGGTGCACAGCGCTCTGGACCCGACGCTCGCGCGCCTGAGCGCACAGGCCACGACCGCATTCGCGCCCTCGCTGACCAACGTCATGCCCAGCGGCTCGATCCTGGCCCTCGACGTCTCCGGCCTTGACCGCGTGGCGCCCCAGGTGCTCAATGCCGGCGCCGCCGCGGGCGTGGCCGGTGGGCTCGGCCCGCTGCTCTCAAGGCTCGGAACGGCGCTGAGCGCCGAGGGTGTCAACGTCCACGACCTGGTCTCGATCTTCGACGGTGAGACGGCGGTGGCGATCATTCCGCACGCGCGTGCGCCGGCGCTCGTGATCGTCGCCCGGACAGCCAACCAGATCCGCACGGCCACCGAGCTGGCCCAGCTCCAGATCCCGCTGGCGCAGCTGTTCCGCTCCCCGAACGCCAGCGCTTCAGCCCAGCAGAACCTGTTCAACGACGCGCAGGTGGGAGGCGTCACCGCGCACGAGCTGGCCCTGGCCGACGGCCTGCAGCTCGACTATGCCGTGGCGCACGGCCTGGTCATCATCTCGACGAGCCTCGACGGCATTGCCGCTGTGGCCCAGCGCGCCCACACGCTCGCGGCCGAGCCGGCCTTCCGGTCGGTGCTCGGCACGCGCCCTGCGCGGCTGACGTCGCTCGTGTTCCTGGACTTCGGGCGCCTGCTGTCGCTCGGCGTGCAGACGGGCCTGACCAGCAGCGCACGCTTCCAGGCCTTGCGAGGGGACCTCGAGAAGATTCAGGCGGTGGGGTTGTCGTCCACTCACGGCGCCGCGGAGTCGAGCGCCACGATCAACGTAAGGGTGCCGTAGGTCCCGGGTGCGCGGAAAAATGCGGCTGGGAAGGGCGAGCGCCCCGAGCGCATAAGGGGGGTGTGGACAATTGAGCACCGTAGGCGTGCTCAGCTGACCCCACGTCTGGGCCGACACCCACAGGCTCTCCCTCCTAAGTCCCCGTTCTTGAACGTGTCGCACATCCGCGACGACCGCGGACACCGACACTCACACGTCTGAGCCGGCCTCCGGGCCCGCGCGGAGCTCGTGCAGCGCCCGGTCGACGGTCCGCACGATGCCGCGTGGGTTGCCGACCCCCCGAAAGGAGAAGTCGAACTCGGCCTCGGCGGCGGTGTCGAAGTCCACGGTGCCGATTCGCAGCAGGCGGTCGAGCATCGACTGGCGCGAGTTGACGTTCTGGACGCGCTCGAGCCGGGTCTGGTGCAGGTCTCGGGACAGCAGGCCGGTCTGGATCGTCAGGCGCTGGTTGCTGATGCCGTACGTCGTCTGGATCCGCTGCAGCTGGCCGAAGGCGATCAGCAGGGCGAACACCACCAGCACGACGACGATCACCCACGCCACCTGGACATGCCCGTCGGCGATCGCCCCCGCCACGCCGGCGATCACTCCTGCCCCGAGACTGGCCAGCAGGCCCTTTAGGTAAAAGCCCGTCATCGACCGCCACGACGGATGGCCGTGAAAGAAGATCACCTCGCCTGGCTCCGCGTCCACCGGGCCGGAGGGTAACGGTAGTGCTGGCCCCCCGCCGGGCATCCTGGGCTCGCTCTACGCTCGCCGAGCCATGCCGATCGCCCGCGTCGAGCCGCTGACCCGAACCCGCGCCGTGCGCGGCCCGTTCGACTACCGCCTCGGGGCGGGCCAGGAGGAGGTGGAGGTCGGCTCGCTGCTGAGGGTGATGTTCGGAAGGCAGCGCACGCTCGGGGTGGTGGTCGGGCTGGCCGAGCGCTCCGAGCTCGAGCCGGAGCGACTGTCGGAGCCCGAGGCGGTATTGCCCGGCTCGATCCCGCCCGACCTGGTGGCGCTGGCCGGATGGATGGCGCGCGAGTACTGCTCGACGCCGGCCCGCGCGCTCGGGCTCACGCTGGCTCCTGGCACATCCGAGGGCGCCCATGCCAAACGCGCCCTGGTCGCCGAGCTGACGCCGGCAGGCACGGCGGCCCTGGGCGCGGGGCCGGCGGGCACGGCGGCCGTGGGCGGGGGCGCGGCCACCCTGACCGACCGCCAGCGCGCTCTGCTTCAGACCCTGGCCGAGCGCGGGCCGGTGGTGGCCGCCGAGCTCGGGACGAGCCACCTGCGCCGGCTCGAGACCCGTGGCCTGGTGGGCATCGACCTCCGCGTCCTGCGCCGGCGTCCAGCCCGGCATGCGGTGGGCTACGCCCCGGCCGCCGCGCCGCCGCTGACGGCCGACCAGCGCCGGGTGCTCGAGCCGCTGCTGCACGCACTCGGACCGGCGGGCCCACGCCGGGAGGGCTCACCGGACGCCCCGGAGGGCTATCTGCTGCACGGCGTGACCGGCTCGGGCAAGACCGAGGTCTACCTGCGCGCCGTGGAGGCGACGCTCGCCGCCGGCCGCTCGGCGATCGTGCTGGTCCCCGAGATCGCGCTCACCCCGCAGGCCCTGGGCCGCTTCGAGGCGCGCTTCGGCGACGTGGTGGCGGTGCTGCACTCCGCGCTCAGCGTCGGGGAGCGTCACGACGAGTGGTCTCGACTGCGCAGCGGCGAGGCGCGGGTGTGCGTGGGTCCGCGCTCGGCGGTGTTCGCGCCGCTGGCCGACATCGGGCTGATCGTGATCGACGAGGAGCACGAGAGCTCCTACAAGCATGAGGGGGACCCGCGCTACGACGCGCGCCGGGTGGCTCGCGAGCGGGCCCGCAGCCACGGCGCCGTGCTGGTCCTGGGGAGCGCCACCCCGCGGCCGGAGAGCATGCTGGCCTGCGAGCGCCTGCGCCTGCCCGAACGCGTCGACCGGCGCCCGATGCCGACGGTCGAGGTGCTCGATATGCGTGGCCACCACCATCCGCTGCATCCCAGCACCCGGATGGCGCTCTCCGACACCCGCCTCGCGGGCGGCAAGGCGATCGTCCTGCTCAACCGGCGCGGCTGGTCGAACTTCCTCTCCTGCCGGGCGTGTGGCCAGGTGTGGCTGTGCCCCAACTGCGAGGTGGCGCTGGTGCTGCACCGACACGGCGGCTTCGTGGCGTGCCACCACTGCGGCCATCGCGAGGTCGTGCCCTCCCACTGCCGGACCTGCGGATCGGTCTCGGTGGCCCGTCACGGGGCCGGCACCGAGCGCGTCGAGCACGAGCTGCGCGAAGCGCTGGGCGAGCCCGGGTTCCCGATCTTCAGGCTCGACGCCGACTCCGCCGGTCTCGAGCAGCGGGCCCGAACGCTGCAGCAGTTCGAGGCGGCCGGGTCGGGAATCCTGGTCGGCACCCAGATGGTCGCCAAGGGCCACGACTTCCCCGGCGTCTCGCTGGGGGTGGTGCTCGACGCCGACCAGACGCTGCGCTTCCCCGATTTCCGTGCCGAGGAGCGGACGTTCGCGCTGGTGACCCAGCTGGCGGGGCGCACCGGTCGGGGTGCCCTCGGCGGCCGGGTGCTGGTGCAGACCCTGGCCCCCGAGGCTCGGCCGATCGGATTCGCCACCCGCCACGACGCCGATGGCTTCGTCGCCGACGAGCTGGTGCGCCGGCGCGCGCTGGGTTACCCGCCGTTCTCGTCGCTGATCCGGGTGGTGTGCTCGGCGGAGGAGGAGGCCCTTGCCCTGGCCACGGCGACCGGGATCGCCGCCGAGCTTCGCTCGCTGGCCGCCTCGGTCCTCGGACCGGCGCCGCTGTTCCGGTTGCGCGGACGGGCGCGCAGCCAGGTGGTGGTCAAGGCCACCGAGCGTCAGCCCGCGATCGACGCCGTCGGTGCGGCGGTCGATCGGCTCGCGCCCGAGGCGGCGCGGCGTGGCGCCAGCGTGAGCGTCGACGTCGATCCCCAGTGATCGGTGCCCGCGCGCGGGCGCCCCGAAGCTCGTTGACTCCGTAGTGCGGCCTGGTTACGCTCCAGTCCCGGGGTGATGATCGCGAGGGGATGCGAAGAAAGCGTGGGATGACCGGCTGGACCCGATGGTTGGCTGTGCCGCTGCTCGCGGCGGGTGTCCTGGCGATCGGCGGCGGGCCCGCGCATGCGTACACATCGACGTGGACCGATGTCGCCACATTCGCCCCTGGGGACACCGAGCTCTATACGATTCCGACCCCGCCGTCGGGCGACTCGGTCACGGTCACAGCCAGGTTGGTCGGCGGCGTGGGCGGTGCCGTGCCAACAGCCAGGAATCAGGAGGCTATGGATCGAGCCTCGCCATCGGTTATAAGAACTTGACGGCAGGCAGCACCGTGGAGGTGGTCGCGGGGGAGGACGGAGTCGCCGGGGATCCTAACGAGGTGTTGCCGGCTCCCGGCGGGTCTCCCGGCGGTGGTGCCGGCGTGCAGGGTGGAGGCGGGGGCGGGGGGTACAGTGCCATCTGTCCCGCCAGCTTCTACCAGGCAGCTTCGCCGCCGGATCTGACCAAATGCGCCGTGGCCGGCGGTGGCGGCGGCGGGGGCGGAGAGCCGAAGGGCTCGGACGAAGACGGGGCCGGAGGCTCAGGAACGGGCTCAACGGGGAGCGAGGGTCTCGCGGAGGGATCGGCCGGACCGGGGTCCGGCGGCTCGGGCACCAACGGTGGTGCCGGCGGGCATATCGGCACGGGAGGCGGCGCGCACCCCGGTTCGCAAGGGAGTGGCGGCGAATCTGGCAGTGGCGGTGTTGGGGGCCAAGGAGGCACGCCATTCGGCGGCGGCGGGGGCGGCGGCGGCGGTGTCGTGGGAGGCGGGGGCGGCGGAGGCGGAGGCAGCTGCGGCGGAGGCGCGGCCGCTCAGGCGTGCCCGGACGGGGGCGCCGGGGGCGGGGGCGGGGCCGGCGGTCAATCGAGTGCTACCTACAGCGTGTCGAACTCTCCGGGGATCGTCATCACCACGACGGGCATCTCGGGTTCGAGCGCGTCAGGGTCGGGCAGCCCGCAGGCCTCGGTCGGCGCGGTCCAGGGCCTCGGAAGCCCCGAGGGCCCCGACGTACCGTTGAGCTGCTCGGGCGCGAGCGGAACGAGCTGCGGGTTGACGGTTTCCCTGGCGGTGAAGGAGAAGCTGCGCGGCGGCCGCGTCACCGCAATCACCGCGAACTCCAAGGGCCGCGTCTCTCATCGCTCAGTGCTGCTCGCGCGCGCAGCAGTGACCCTGCTCGCCGGTCAGACGCAGGGCCTCCTCGTCGGTCTCGATCGTGCCGGCCAGTCCCTACTGGGCCGCAGGCATCGGCTCAAGGTGAAGCTGACGGTTGTCCAGACCGGCCCGGGAGCGAAGCGCAGGACTGTGGCATCGCGCACGCTGGTGCTCACGTCGTCGCGCAAGCTCGGGAACGGCTGATGCTCGGGAGTGCCGCCGCGCGAGGCTCGATGCTCGCGGTGATCGTGGCGGCGGCGCTTTGGTGGCCGGCGGTCGCGGTCGCGGACTGGTCCCCGACCCCGACCACGCAGCTGAACGCCACGGGCACGTCGGTGGTCGGGATTTCGGCTGCGAGCGTTGCCGGGGTTCCGTTCGTGGCTTGGGCTCAGGCCCCGGATCCCAACAATCCGTCAGCGGACCCGTCTACGTCTCGAGCCTGACCAGCACGGGCTTCTCCCCCGTCGGCGGCGCGGTTGGCAGCTGTAACCAGTATCCGAGCATCACCGACGTCGGCGGGACGCCGTATGTGGCGTGCATCGACAGCGCGAACGACACCGTCGACGTGTACCAGTTCAACGGCTCGGCCTGGGTGCAGGTCGGCCCCGCGATCTCAGGCGCGGCGTTCGGTGCGACGTTGGGCGGCATCGCCGACGTCGGCGGCGAGCCGTACGTCGCCTTCGCCCAACCCAACGGCGGCGGCACCGCGGCGAGCGTGGTCGTGGACGGCTTCTCACCCGGCTCCGGCGGGCACTGGTCGCAGGTGGGCGCCTCGCTGATCGGTCAGTCGGGCGACTATGCGATGAGTCCCACCCTGCTGGCCGACGGCTCGACGCCGATCGTGGCGTGGACCGAGGACCACACCGTATCTGGCGGCGGGAGCCAGACCCTCGTGTACGCCGATCAGCTGCAGGGCGGCGCCTGGTCGGGGTTGAACTCGGGCAACGAGCTCAACCTCAGCGCCACCGACAATGCCCAGCTCGGCGGCCTGACGACGATCGGTACGACGCCCTACCTCGCCTTCGACGATTTCAACGACCAGGGGATGGCTGACGGCTACGCGTTCGCGCTTTCGGGATCGAGCTTTGCCCAGGCCGGCGGCGCGATCGTCGCCAACACGATGGGGACCCTGCCTCAGACCGCGCTTGGGAGCTACAACGGAGCGCCGCTGGCGATCGTCAACGCCGAGCTTCCGACCGGCGACGAGCAGCTACAGGCCGAGCAGTACGCCGCGGGAGCGTGGGGGCAGCTCGGATCGGCGCTGGGCGTGCCGCCACTACCCGGCCCCAACGGCGACCCGTACGCCCAGCGGGCGGTGACGGTCGACGCTCAGACTGGCACCCCATACGTGGCCTTCATGGAGCAGGAGGACGGCACCCAGTTCACGCAGGCACCCGAGAACCTGTTCGTCGAGGACTACACGACGAACGGGACGAATCCCAACACGCCGCCGCCCGCCAACTCCGCCCCGCCGACCGTCACGATCACAACCACCCCGGGCGCGATTATCGCGGCGGCGGCGTCTCTCGATCTGGTCGGCGCGCCGACCCTGGTCCGGCATGGCCGCGCGATCCTCCTGCACTCGGGGTTCCGTGCCACCTGCCCGTCCGCCACCGGCAAGCCGGCCTGCCGCGGGAGCATCACGCTCAACCTGCCCAAGCTCCGCTCGCGGGCGGGCGCGGTCACCAAGGCGCTTCAGATCAAGCTGCAACTCCGGGTCGCGTCCGGCCGCACGCAGGCGGTCATCGCGCGGCTCTCGGCGGCGAGCGCGAAGCAGTTGCGACGCCGCGCCGTCGGGCACCGCGTCGACGGGACCGTCAAGGTCGCGCTCACCGGCCCCAACGCGAAGACCGTATCGCTCTCGCAGAGCCTGGACACTCGGGTTTCTTAAGCGCGATCGCCGCCGAGCTTCGATCGCCCGGGCTCCCGGGGGGATTATCTAGACTGAAGGACATGGCCAATTCCGCCACTGGCGCCGCCGCACCGGACACTGAGACGCCGGCCGAGCACGAGCTCGACGGCGCCGAGCCCGAGGTCGACGACGCGGTCGTCGAGGAGCCCGAGCTCGATCCCGAGGTCGCGGCACGGCGAGCCGCGGCGCTCGCCCACGTACGCAAGTTCGGCGATCCCGTGCTCAAGACCAGGGCGCGCCCGGTGGAGCGAGTCGACGACGCGCTGCGCGACCAGATCCAGCGGATGGGCGAGCTGATGGTCGACGCGCTCGGCGTGGGGCTGGCGGCGACCCAGGTGGGCGTGCTCAACCGGGTGCTGGTCTATCGCGTCCATCAGCAGGCCCCGTTCGCGGCGCTGATCAACCCTGAGATCGAGTGGGCCGGCCGGGATGCCGAGACGATGGAGGAAGGCTGCCTGAGCCTTCCTGGGGTTCACGTCGACGTCGAGCGCGCCGTCAACATCCGCGTGCACGCGCTTGATCAGGACGCAGAGCCGATCACGATCGAGGCGGCGGGCCTCGAGGCCCGCGTGATCCAGCACGAGATCGATCACCTCGACGGCGTACTGATCCTCGACCGGATCTCGCGTCAGCAGCGCAAGGAGGCCATGCGGGCGCTGCGCGAGGCGCAGGGCGACGGCTGAAGCGCCGTCCGGCGTGCGGACGGTCTATCTCGGGACCTCGGACTTCGCGGCCGGCGTGCTGCGGACGCTTGCGGACTCTCCTCACCGCCCGTCGCTCGTGGTCACACGGCCCGACCGGCCACGCGGCCGGGGCCGCCGCCTGGCGCCACCGCCCGTCGCCGATACCGCCCGCGAGCTGGGGATCGAGTTGCTCCAGCCCGAGTCGGTCAATGACGAGGCCGTGCGCGAGGAGCTGGCCGCCCGTGACGCCGAGGCAGTGATCGTGTGCGCGTTCGGCGCCCTCATCCGGGAGCCGCTGCTGTCCGCGTTCGTGATGATCAACGTGCATCCATCGCTGCTGCCGCGCTGGCGCGGGGCGGCTCCGATCGAGCGCGCGATCATGGCGGGCGATGTGGAGACCGGCGTTTCGATCATGCGCCTCACCGAGGGCCTTGACAGCGGGCCGGTCTGTGGCTGGGCCAAGGAGCCGATCGGACCGCACGACACCTATGGGACCGTCGCGGAGCGGCTGATGATCCGGGGCGGCGACCTGCTGGTGCGGGCTCTCGATGCGCTCCCCGGTTTCGAGCCCCAGGACGACTCGCTGGCGACCTACGCCGACAAGATCACCGCCGCTGACCGGGTGCTGGACCCCCAGCGCCCCGCCGCCGAGCTCGAACGGGTGGTGCGCGCCCTGACGCCGCACATCGGAGCCGCCGTACTGCTGGGTGACGGCAGCCGACTCGGGGTGTGGGAGGCGCGGGTGGCCGACGGGCCGGACGCGCCCGGCCCCGGGGCCGTCACCTTCGACGGGCCGCTGCCACTGCTGCACTGCGCCGGCGGGGCGCTCGAGCTGGTCGTGGTGCAGCCCCCCGGCGGTCGGGCGATGCCCGGAGCGGATTACCTGCGCGGACGCAAAGGCCCGAGATGAGCGCTGCCCCCACGGGACGCCGGGCTGGCGGGGCGGGGCGCGACCGCGGCTCGAGTGCTGTGAGCTCTGTGGCACCCGCTCGGGAGTGCGCCTACGCGGTCATCCGGAGGGTGTTCGAGCAGGGGGCCTACGCCGACCGGGCCCTGCACGCGGAGGCCGCCGCGCTGGACCGCCGCGACCGCGCACTGGCGATGGCGCTCGCCTACGGCACCGTGCAACGTCGCGCAACCCTCGATCACGTCATCGCGCAGCTCTCGAGCCGACCTCCCCGCAAGCTCGACGCTCCGGTGCTGGCGGCGCTCCGGCTCGGTCTCACGCAGCTGCTGTTCCTGGACGGAATCGCCGACCATGCTGCCGTGCACGAGAGCGTCGAGCTGGCCAAGCGCGACGCCCCCGGTGCCGCCGGGCTTGTCAACGCCGTGCTGCGCCGAGCCGCGCGCGAGGGTCCAGCGCTCGTGGCAGCGCTGTCCGACGACACGCCCGCGGGTGCGGCCACCCTGCACTCGGTGCCGCAGTGGCTGGCCGAGCTGTGGTGGCGCGAGCTCGGGTCCGAGCAGGCGCGGGCGCTGCTGCGCCGCGTCAACGAGCCCGCGGAGTCGGCGCTGCGTGTGAACACCCTGGTCAGCGATCCGGCCATCGTCGCCGCCGCACTCGAGACCGCAACGCACCCCGCGCCCGGGCTTGCAGAGGGGCTGGTGCTGGATGAGCCATTCGATGCCCATGGCTCGCCGCTATGGCACAGCGGCGCGATCATGCCGCAGTCGCGCGGCTCGATGCTGGTGGCGCGGACGCTTGCTCCGGAGCCGGGCGAGCGGGTGCTGGACCTGTGCGCCGCCCCCGGTGCCAAGACCACGCACCTGGCCGCGCTGATGTGTAACGAGGGCAGCCTCCGAGCCGTCGAGCTGCATCGTGGGCGAGCCGACGCGCTGCGACGCACGCTGGACCGGATGCGCGTCGGCTGCGCGACGGTCGACCTGGCCGACGCCGCCGGAGACATGGCGAGCGGGGACGGGCATGGAGGCGGCTACGACAGGGTTCTCGTGGACCCCCCGTGCAGCGGTCTGGGGACGCTGCAGTCACGCCCGGACCTGCGCTGGCGCACCAGCCCTGAGCGGATCGTCGACACGGCGCGCCTGCAGGCCCGGATCCTCCGAGCCGCGGCTACCGCCACCCGGCCGGGGGGAATCCTGGTCTACTCGGTTTGCACGATCTCGCGGGCCGAGAGCGAGGATGTCGTCAACGCCTTCCTGAATGAGCATCCGCACTTCGCCGCGCAACCACTGCCCGGCGCCGACGCCCGCCCGGACGAGCTCTTCCGTCAGCTGCTGCCCCACCAGGCCCTGACCGACGGGTTCTTCATCGCGCGGCTGTGCCGCCGGTGACCGGTGGGGTTCCCTAACCTTTACCGGGTGAGCGAACCGCCACCCAAGCTCGGACTGGAGTGCCCCGACTGCGGCGAGCCGTGGCTGCGCCCGACGGCGGTCCCCGGCCGATACCGCTGCGTCTACTGTCTGAAGCGCTTCGAGCTCGTGTCCGTGTGCCCCAACTGTGGAGAGCATTCGACGATCGTGCGTATGTCGAGCACCGCGATCGTCGCCTGCAACCACTGCAAGGGCAGCATGCTGCAGGCGGTGTAGGGGTCGTGCTCGCCCCCGATCAGGGCCGCCTTCTGGAGCGGCGGGTCGCGCCGTCGATCCTGTCGGCCGACTTCTCCCGGTTGGGCTCCCAGGTCAAAGACGTCCTCGACGCCGGCGCCAGGGTCATCCATGTCGACGTGATGGACGGCCACTTCGTCCCGCCGATCACCTTCGGTGCCGTCGTCGTCGAGGCACTGGCGGACCTCGTCCACGACGCCGACGGGCTGATCGACGTCCACATGATGGTGGAGCGCCCCGAGCGTCACGTCGTGGAGATCGCCAAGGCCGGAGCCGACAGCATCACCGTGCACGTGGAGGCGACAGCGCACCTTCACTACGTCCTGCAGTTGATCCGTGAGCACGGCTGCACCGCCGGCGCGTCGATCTGCCCGGCGACGCCGGTCGAGGTCCTGTCGGAAGTCGCGGGCGACAGCCTCGACCTCGCCCTGTGCATGAGCGTCAACCCCGGCTGGGGCGGTCAGAAGTTCATTCCCGGCTCGCTGGACAAGCTCAAGCGGATGCGCGACATGCTCCCCCACGGCGTCGCGCTCGAGGTGGACGGGGGGGTGCACGAGCAGACCGCGGGACCGTGCATGCAGGCCGGCGCGAACCTGCTCGTCACCGGCTCCGCGGTGTTCGGAGCCGATGACCCGGTCGCCGCCTACGAGCGGATCGTCGCGGCCGCCGGGACGCCCTGACCGCGCGCATCGCCGCGCCGGTAAACGACAAAGAGCAGCACGCACAGCACCGCGGTGGCGCCGAAGTAGCCGATCTCGACCCGGCTCACGCCGGTGTGACCGCTGGCCATGAAGATCACGAACAGCGCCGCGCACAGCAGCCATGCCGCCGAGGCCAGCCGGGCCTGACCGCGGGCCAGCGCCGCCTGGTTGAGAGTCCCCGACACGAGGTGCAGCCCCATCCCCAGTCCGACGAGAGCCAGTCCGAAGCGCCCATACGTGAACCCCTTGTTGCCGAGCACGGCGGTCATCACCGGCGGTCCAACGGCGAGCAGGCCGACCGCTACGGCCAGCCCGAAGGCGGCGATCGCGATGACCGTGATCCGGATCGCGCGGTGGAACTCGTCAGCGCTCTCGCGGGCCTCGAGGCCGGCCAGGTGGGGGAGGATCGAGGTCTGGATCGCCTGAAAGAGCTGCAGCGGCGCGCGGACGATCAGCATCACATTGAAGACGAAGCCGGTCAGGCCGCTGGTCAGCCCCCCACCGCCGGCCCGGATGGCGACGATCAGGACGCCCGCGTTCATCAGCGTCTGCTCTGACAGCATGATCCCCACCACGGCCACCGCGAACCCGGCGCCGTGGCGCAGCGAAAGGTCGGTGCTGGCCTCCTCGATCTGACCGTGGGCCGGCCCCTCGCGGGCGGCGTCGGCGACCGGGACCCCGGCCGGCGCGCTCACCCGCAGCCGGGAGAACGCGAACGGGATCACGCACAAGGACGCGAACGGAGCGACCGCCATACCGAGCCCGACCGCCCCCTGACCCGACCCGATCCCGACCGCGACCGCCAGTGCGAACAGAAAGCGCGAGGTGGACTCCAGGAACACCAGGCCCCCGTACAGCGCGAAGCGCTGATGACCGGCCAGCCAGCCGCGCGCGAAGTAGCTGGCCGCGTAGGCCAGCACCCCGATCACGAGGATCCAGTACAGCGACGAGGAGCCGTCGAAGATGCCGTGCTCGATCTGGTGGCGCAGCAGCAGCGCGGCCACCAGGAACACCAGTGCGAATCCGGACTGGATCGCGGCCGGCACGCGCAGCGAGTTGGCGGCCTGTCCGCGGGCGCGGCGGTCGGCGATCGTACGAGAGAGCAGCTGCTCGATCGGCCGGTAGATCACCGACAGGATCACGAACATGATCGCCCAGCAGAGGGAGATGCGGCTGTAGGCCGCGGGCGAGAGGACGTGGCTGGCCGTCGCCAGGTAGGCGAACGTGAACACGCCCGTCGAGGCGATCCCGATCGACAGGATCCGGGCGCCGGAGGCGAATGAGCCCTGCTCGCCCTCCGGGGTTCCGCCCTCGTCGTCGTCGGCCGGTGGTTGACCGGGGACGATCGTCGCGGCCGAGCTCATTCGGGAACGACCACTAGCCGACCCGCACGAGCAGCATCGTCCACGGGAACGGGGCGCGGGTCTGGACCACGTCGCCGTGGCGTGCCAGCAGCTTGACGAACGAGCGCCGGTTCCAGTGGTTGACGTGCCCGGGGGTGTTGCCGAGCTCGCGGAGGTAGGCCCCGCGGGCCACGTTCAGGGCTCGCCACAGAGGCTCGTGGGGCACCGACACCAGCAGCCAGCGCGCGGCTACGCGCGCCATCTCGGCTACCGCCCGCTCCGGCTCGTCCACGTGCTCGAGCACCTCGGTGGCGGCCACCAGATCGAATTCGCCGTCGCCGAACTCGAGCTGCTCGACGCGCATCGCGCGGAACTCCAGGTTCGGGTGCGAGCGGACGGCCCATTCCGCCTCGAGCTTGGGGTCCGCGAGGTCCACGCCGACGACGCGGGAGGGCGGGTTGGACTCGAGCCGCTGGGCCCATTGCTCGGTCAGCACCCCCTCACCGCACCCCACGTCGAGCACCGTCGCCGGCGCCGCCATCGAGAACAGCTGATCCAGCGTGGCCTCGAAGCCGGCCATCAGGCGCCGCACCACCGGGTTGGTGGAGCCGTACTTGTCGAACGTGTTGCCCGTGGGCACGGCGGGCGCCGTCGTCATACCTCGAGCGCCTCGCGGTCGGGGTCGGACGCGGTGGCCGTGGCCGCCTTGCGCGACGCATCGGCGGCGGCCTTCTGCGCCGCGGCGGTGCCGGGCTCGTAGTGCGAGGGCTCGACGCCGAGCTGCAGTTCGATCCGCCGCACCCGCTCGAAGGTCCGCTGCGAGAGCGTGCGCTGCGCGGCCAGCAGGTCGCCGATCACACCCAGCGCGCCGAGCAGCATGGCGGCGATGAACAGGACGGCGCCGAAGATCAGCGACTGCACATGGCCGGAGTGCCCGCCGTTCTCGACGAAGGAGATGGAGAAGCGCAGGAACAGAGCCAACGCCGGTATCCCCATCACGACCGCGCCGCCCCAGAACACCTTCAGGGGCTCATACTGGGCGTAGATCCGGAAGATCGAGAGGCCGTTGCGACGGATGTAGGCCGGCATCGACGGGAACAGCCGCGACTCGCGGGTCTTCGGATTCGTGCGGATCGGCACGTGGTCGATGGCCACGAGCAGCTTCCCCGCCTGGATGATCGTCTCCAGGGTGTAGGTGAACTTTGACACCGCCTGCATCTGCAGCGCGGCCTCGCGGTTATAGGCGCGGAACCCGGAGGTGGCGTCCGGGATCTCGGTGGAGGACGCCTGGCGCACGACCCAGGAGCCGAGCCGCTGCAGCAACCGCTTGACGGGACTGAAGTTCTCGTTGACGCCCACTTGGCGGTCGCCGATCACCATGTCGGCATCGCCACGCAGGATCGGAGCCACGAGCTTGGGGATGTCCTCGCCCTCGTACTGGTTGTCGGCGTCGGTGTTGACGATCACGTCGGCGCCGAGCTTGAGCCCGGCATCGAGACCGGCCTGGAAGGCGGCCGCTAGGCCCTTGTGGTTGGTCAGCCGCACCACGTGATCGACACCGTGGGCGCGGGCGGTCTCGACCGTGGCGTCGCTGGAGCCGTCGTCGATGATCAGCCACTCCACCGAGTCGACGCCCTCGATCGAGCGCGGCAGCCGGCTCAGCGTGAGCGGGAGCTGCTCTTGCTCGTTGTAACAGGGGATCTGGATGATGAGCTTCATGGCCTGGCCGCGCGCTGGTCGGGTCCGCTCGCCGCGTCGCCCTGTCCCGGGCCCTCGGTCCGAGCGCGCTGTCGATCAAACGGTAGCGGGATACTCGTGCGAGAACATGGATGCGGCAACGGCAAGAACGGCCGAGGCCCCCACGCGGCTCCCGCTGTCACCGCTGCCACCGGGTGGTCGCGGCCGGGCGCGGGCGCGCGGGGTGGGTGCGCGCCCGGACCTGTACCGCATCGCGTTGGTGGGGCTGCTCGGGATCACGCTGGCCCTGCGCCTGTGGGGCGTCAAGCAGGGGCTTCCCTACAGCTACAACGTCGATGAGGCGACCCATTTCGTCCCGCGGGCGATCGCGTTCTTCTCGCATGACTACAACCCCCAGTACTTTCTCAACCCGCCGGCCTATTCCTACCTGCTGCACCTGGTGTTCGAGCTGTGGTTCGGCAGCGGCGACGCGGTCACGCGAGCATTCGCGACCGACCCGACGGGCGTTTTCGTGGTCGCTCGGGTGGTCGCCGCGGTGCTGGGGACGATCGCCGTCTGGCTGACCTACCTGGCGGGCGAGCGGCTGTTCGGGCGGACCGTGGCGCTGTTGGGCGCGGCGATCTTCGCGTTCGCCTTCCTACCCAATTTCTACAGCCACCTGGCGCTCAACGACGTTCCCGCGCTGGCCCCGGTGGCGCTGGCGCTGTACGGCATCTCGGGCGTACTGCGCCGCGGCTGGCGACGCGATTACGTGATCTCGGGCGTGGCCGTCGGCCTGGCCGCGGCGACCAAGTACACGGGCGGGATCACGCTGGTGTGCCTGCTGGCGGCGGCGATGAGCGACGGCGCCGGTGCAGGCGCGGTGACCGCGGCGCGGCGCACCGTGATCGCGCTGGGCGCCGCGCTGCTGGCGTTCGTGATCGCCAACCCGTACTCGGTGCTGGACTTTTCGGCGTTCCAGGCCGGAGTGGCGACGCAGCAGTCGCTGGCCGGCGGCTCGGAGCCGGTCAAGCTCGGCACCACGGCCGGCAGCGGCACTGCCTATTACCTGTGGACGTTCACCTGGGGGCTGGGTTGGGCGCCGTCGATCGCGGCGCTCGGCGGAGCGGCCCTGCTGCTCGTGCGCCGGCGGCTGACGATGGCGCTCGTGCTGATTCCCGCGCCGGTGGCGTTCATCGTCTACATGGGCGACCAGCAGCGATTCTTCGGCCGCTGGCTGATGCCGATCTTCCCGATCGTCGCCCTCCTGGCCGCATACGGCGCGGTGGAGCTCGTGCGCTGGGTGGTGAGCGCGCGGCGCGTGCCGGTGGTCCTGGCCGGAGCGGTGGCCACGGTCGTGCTGCTGGCACAGAGCTTCACGACGGTGATCCACAACGACGCCGTCCTCTCGCGACCCGACACGCGCAACCTGGCGCGACGCTGGATGGTGTCCCACGTTCCGGCCGGGGCCAAGGTGGTGATCGAGCCGGTCGTGCAGGACAACTGGTCCACCGACGTGGGCCGCTCGTTGCCCTGGACCCCCAACGGGGCGCGCTGGCAGCGCTTTCCGACGTGGCTGACCAACGTCGACGCCAACGGGAACCCGCTGCCCGCGGGCCAGCACCGCTACGTCGTCGTCGACGAGTACGAGCGCACCCTGCGCCCGGCGCTGTTGGCGCAGTACGAGCAGGATCGCTACTGCTGGGTGGTGATCGGCAGCCTCCAAGCGGGGCGCTCGTTTGCTCAGCCGAAGATCGCCCCGCAGGCGATCGCCTACTACGCCCAGCTCGCCAACCACGCCCGGCTGATGTACCACGTGAGTCCGTTCAGCCGCCTGTCCCGAGCGGTGCCGTTCAGCTTCGACTGGTCGATCGACTACTACCCCAGCCAGTATTCCCTGCCCGGCCCCGAGATCAGCGTGTACCACCTGGAGGGCGGCAGATGCGCGCCGAACTATGCTCCGAAGAGGAGATGACAGCACGCCTGGATACCGACCGCGTCCATCTGGCTCGCGCGATCGAGCTTGCCGAGCAGGGGCGCGGCCGGGTCAGCCCGAACCCGCTGGTCGGGGCGGTGATCGCGGGGGCCGGCGGGGTCGTCGCGGAGGGGTTTCACCGCGCCCTGGGCTCGCCTCACGCCGAGGTCGAGGCGATCTCGGCGGCTCAGGGTCGCGACCTCTCGGACTCGACCATGTACGTCTCGCTGGAGCCGTGCTGTCACCACGGCCGCACGCCACCGTGCACCGACGCGATCCGGGAGGCGGGCATCCGCCGCGTGGTCGTGGCCTCCGACGACCCCAGTGAGCACGCCTCGGGGCGGGGGCTGGGGATCCTGCGCGACGAGGGCGTCGAGGTGGTGGTCGTCGACGGGGAACTGGCCGACCGCGCCCGGCTGCTCAACCAGCCGTTTCGCAAGCGAGCTCGGACCGGGCGCCCCTGGGTCCTGTTCAAGTCGGCGATGACACTCGACGGGAAGGTCGCCACCCGCAGCGGCGACTCGAAGTGGATCTCGGGCGAGGACTCCCGTCACCGCGCTCATCACTGGCGCGCCGAGTGCGACGCCGTGGCCGTCGGGATCGGCACCGCCCTGGCCGACGATCCGCTGCTGACCGCGCGCGTGGAGACCCATCCCCGGCCCCCGCGTCAGCCGCATCGGATCGTGTTCGACTCACTCGGGCGGCTGCCGCTGAGCGCCAAGCTGGTCCGCGACGCGCGCCGGATCCCGCTCACCGTGGTGGTCTCGCGCGCGGCGCCGCGTACCGCCACCGACGCGCTCGAGACCCACGGCGTCGAGGTGATTGTCGCTCCGGGGGAGAACGAGCCGGCGCGCGTGTGCTCGGCGCTGGACCAGCTCGGCGCCGCCGGGATCGGCTCGATCCTGCTCGAGGGCGGGCCCCATCTGGCCGGCGCGTTCCTCGACGCCGGCGAGGTCGACGAGGTGAGGCTGTTCCTGGCTCCGGTGATCCTCGGCGGGCGCACCGCCCGCGACCCGATCGAGGGTGAGGGGGTCGAGTTGATCGCCGACGCCACCCGGGCGCTCACGCTGGAGTGCGACCGCGTCGGCGAGGACCTGCTGGTGTCCGCTCGGCTGAAGGAGTGGTGAGCGACATGTTCACCGGACTCGTGCAGGACCTCGGAACAGTCACACGGGCGCAGAGCTCCGGCGACGGCGTGATCCTGACCGTGCAGACCGCGCTCGCCCCGCAGCTCCGTCCGGGTGACTCGGTCGCCGTCAACGGGGTCTGCCTGACCGCCACCGCGGTCGGCGAGGAGACGTTCGAAGCGGAGGTCATGAACGAGACCCTGAGCCACAGCTCGCTGGCCGGGGCCCACGAGGACACGGTGGTCAACCTCGAGCTGCCCCTGCGGCCGTCCGACCGCCTCGGCGGCCACGTCGTGCAGGGACATGTCGACGGCGTCGGCATCGTCAGCGAGGCCGCGGCTGACGGGTTCGCCCGCCGCGTGAGGATCGACGCCGGGCCCGAGGTGCTGCGGTACGTCGTGCACAAGGGGTCGGTCGCCGTGGACGGCGTCTCGCTGACGGTGGCCGACCTCGACGACGCATCCTTTACCGTTTCCCTCATCCCCGAGACCCTCGAGCGCACAAACCTCGGCCGCGCCGCAGCCGGCACGAGCGTGAATCTGGAGGTGGACGTGATGGCCAAGTATGTGGAGAAGCTCGTGGGGGCGGTCCGATGACCGCCACCCGGACGCCGTTCGCGACGATCGAGGAGGCGATCGAGGACATCCGCCAGGGCAAGATGGTCGTGGTCTGCGACGACGAGACGCGTGAGAACGAGGGCGACCTGACGATGGCCGCCCAGTTCGTGACCCCCGAGGCGATCAATTTCATGGCGAAGGAGGGGCGCGGGCTGATCTGTCTGGCGATGAACCCCGAGCGCTGCGACGAGCTCGGCCTGGACCTGATGGCGGCCAAGAACGAGTCGGCGTTCGAGACCGCCTTCACCGTCTCGATCGAGGCGCGCTCGGGCGTCAGCACCGGGATCTCGGCCGCCGACCGGGCACGGACGATCCAGGTCGCGATCGACCCCAACTCGAGCCCGCGGGAGCTCGTCCAGCCCGGCCATGTGTTCCCGCTCAAGGCCAAGGCGGGCGGCGTCCTGGAGCGCGTCGGCCAGACCGAGGCGGCGGTCGATCTGGCCCGGCTCGCCGGCCTGATCCCGGCCGGGGTGATCTGCGAGATCATGAACGACGACGGCACGATGGCGCGGGTCCCGGACCTCGGGCCCTACTGCGAGCGCCACGGGCTCAAGATGGTGACCGTGGCCGACCTGGT
Organism: uncultured Solirubrobacterales bacterium; assembly: GCA_963799995.1. Taxonomy (GTDB): domain Bacteria; phylum Actinomycetota; class Thermoleophilia; order Solirubrobacterales; family Solirubrobacteraceae; genus Palsa-465. The sequence goes on from CAWCZI010000012.1 coordinate 385,649, forward strand.
GGCCTACCGGCGCCGGCACGAGAAGCTGATCGAGCGCGTGGTGGCCACCAAGCTGCCCACCGCGTTCGGGGAATTCGTCGCCTACGGCTACCGCTCGCTGGTCGACAACAAGCACCACGTCGCGCTGGTCAAAGGCGAGGTGGACGGAACCGACGACGTGCTCGTCCGCGTCCATTCGGAGTGCCTGACCGGCGACGTCTTCCACTCGCTGCGCTGCGACTGCGGCGAGCAGCTGGAGTCGGCGCTGGCGATGATCGAGCGCGAGGGCCGGGGCGTGCTGCTCTACCTCAGCCAGGAGGGTCGCGGGATCGGCCTGCTCAACAAGCTGCGTGCCTACAAGCTGCAGGAAGAGGGGCTCGACACCGTCGATGCCAACCTCCGCCTGGGGCTGCCCGCGGACCTGCGCGACTACGGTATCGGCGCCCAGATCCTCGTCGACCTGGGCTTGAGCAGCATCCGCATCCTCACCAACAACCCCAAGAAGATCTCCGGCCTGGCCGGCTACGGGCTGTCTGTCACCGACCAGCTACCGATCCAGCACGCCTCCAATCCGCACAACGAGGCCTACCTGCGCGCCAAGCGCGACAGGCTCGGCCACACCCTGCACCACCAGGGCCTGGCGCTGGACGAGGAGATGCTGCACGCGGAGCAGGAGCAGGATCGTCCCCACGGCCGGCCTGGCGATGGCGTCTGAGCGGCGCGTCGCGCTCTGCGTCGCGCGCTTCTACGCCGAGCTGGCCGACAAGCTCGAGCAGGGCGCCCGAACCGCGCTGTCGGAGGCGGACATCGATGCCGTCGAGCGCTTCGACGTGCCGGGCGCGTTCGAACTGCCGTTGATCGCCAAGTACGCCGCCGAGTCCGGACGCTTCGATGCGGTGGTCTGCCTCGGTGCGGTGATCCGGGGGGATACCGACCACTACGAGTACGTGTGCTCAGCCGCCGCCGACGGCATCTCCCGGGTGCAGCTGGACACGGGTGTCCCGTGCGGTTTCGGGGTTCTCACGGTCGAGACGATGGCTCAGGCACTGGACCGCGTCGCGGGGGGCGGCAAGCGTGACAGCGGCCGTCACGCCGTCGAGGCCGTGCTGGCCTCGCTCGCGGCCCGCGACGAGCTCACGGGCCGGCGCGCGCCGACCGGCTTCGCCGTCTGAGCCGGCCGACCCGGGCGAGCTCAGCCCCCGCCGCCGCCGTGCTTGGCCTGCCCGGGTGGAAGCCCGGCCCCGCCGTTGCCATGCCCGTCGTTGTGCCCGGGGCCCGCGGCCGGCGGTCCGCCTGGGGCCGGCGGTGAGGCCGTGGAGGGCGTGCTGACGCCGGCCTCGCGGCGGGCCTGATCGAGCGTCTGCTGGACGACTGCGGTCTGGTTGGGGATCTTCAGTCGTTGCTCGAGCACCGGGATCGCCGCGCTGGGGTTGCCGGATTTCATCAAGGCGACGCCGAGGTCGTAGAGCGCGTAGGCGTAGGTGAGATCCGATGGATTCGTCGCGCTCAGGGCCTGCCGATCGGCGGCGATCGCGGCTGAGTAATTGCCATTGACCAGGTCCTGGTGGCCCTGCGCCTGCAGGGCGGCGGCCGATCCCGAAGGGCTGCCAGTGGTCGACGAGGAGGCGCTGGCGGTGCTCGTCTCGGCGGTGGTGCTCGAACTGGCGCTCGTCGCCGCGGGGACGGTTCGGCGGCTCCGGCGGTGAGTGGCCGTCCGGTTCGGTGTGTGCGACGCGGCCGTCGCGCGGTGCCCGGCGCCCGTGCTCGACTGCCCCAGCAGTCCGACGAGAGCCACGCCGAGCACGGCCACCGCCAGCGCCGCCAGCGCGATCATCCGGCCGCTACGCCGGGCACGCGCCGACGCGGGCACGATCGCGCCACGCGGGGGCGTCGGCTGCTTGGACCGCGGAGCCCGCGTGCGCGGCGGTTGGCGGCCGCCGGCGGCCGGGTCGGCGCGTCCCGAGCCGGTGCCGGGGCGGGGCACGGCGGCCGCGACGGGGCGTCCGGAGCCGGTGCCGGGGCGGGGCGGGGCGGCGACAGCGCGCCGCGGGGCCATCGGGCGGGTCTGCGCCGTGGCCGGGGCGACGTCCAATGCCTGCTCGAGCCCGGCGACGAACGCGCCGGCCGTCTCGTAGCGGTCGGCCGGGTCCTTGGCCATGCCCCGCATCAGGACCGGGTCGACCGCCGGCGGCAGCGCCCGGTCACGCGCCGACGCGCGCGGCGGCTCCTCATCGATGTGCTGGCGGGCCTGGGCGGCGAAGTTGGTGGCCGTGAAGGGGCGCTCCCCCGCGAGCAGCTCGAACGCGGCCACGGCCAGCGAATAGCGATCGGTGGCGCTGGTGGCCTCGCGCCCCAGCGCCTGCTCGGGTGCCAGGTAGGCGGCCGTCCCGAACAGCTCGCCGCTGCGGGTGATCGTGTCCTCGCTCTGCAGGCTGGCGATCCCGAAGTCGGCGACGTGCAGGGTCCGGCCGTTGTCAAGCAGGAAGTTGCCGGGCTTGATGTCACGATGGACCACCCCGCGCTGGTGCGCGTGGTCGAGCGCCGAGGCCGCCTGTGCGAGCCACCGCAGCGCCTCGGGCCGCCGCACCGACCCGACGCGGACGGCGTCGGCAACCGTGCCGCCGGACAGGTACTCCATGACGATGAAGGCCGGCGGCTCCGAGGCCCCCGGCCGCCCGACGTTGTGTGCGTCCTCGTCTGGCTCGAGGTCACCGACGTCGAAGATCGTGACCACGTGGGGATGGGCGGAGACCCGGGCCGCCGCTCGTGCCTCGCGCTTGAAGCGCCGGACGGCGACCTGGTCGTCGGCATAGCGCTCGGACAGCACCTTGACCGCCACCGAGCGCCTGAGCACGAGGTCTTCGGCGCACCACACGGAAGCCATGCCGCCGCTGGCGATGTGCCGGCGAAGCCGATAGCGCTCGGGAAGCCGCATCCCGGCAAGGGGCTGAGGTGAGGTCCTGGCGCTAACGCCCATTGGGATGTTCCTCTACCCGGCTGGAGTGATCTGTACCCGCGACCAGAGCCTCGATGGTACGCAAACCCTGTCCGTCTATACTCGCGTCCGTGCCCAAGATCTGTCACGTATGCGCCAAGGGCCCGTCCTTCGGCAACAGTCGAAGCCACTCGATGGTGGCCACCCGGCGCCGCTTCGATCCGAACCTGCAGCGCGTTCGCATCGACGACGGTGGCGCCCCCCGCCGCGTCTACGTCTGCACGCGCTGCCTGAAGGCCGGCAAGATCACCAAAGCACGCTGACGTGCCCGCTCCCGGGCGGGCGACCGAGCGGCCGAGCGTGTCCGATCCAAGCATCGTCCGCTTTCGCGCGCTCGTCGAGGCCGGTCTGGCCGCGCTCGAAGCTCGCCGCGAAGAGGTAAACGACCTCAACGTGTTCCCGGTCGCCGACGGCGACACCGGGGACAACATGGTCCTAACCCTGCGGGCCGTGCTGCAGGAGCTCGACCGTCTGTCGGGCGCGTCCGAGGGGCGCACGATCGACGAGATCGGCCGCGACGAGATCGTCGCCTCCGTCGCCCGGGCGGCGCTGCTCGGTGCACGCGGCAACTCGGGGGTGATCCTCTCGCAGCTGATCCGCGGGGCCGCCGAGGAGCTGGCCAGCCGCCCCGGGGAGCTGGTCGACCCGGTTCTCATCGGCGCCGCGCTGGCACGGGCCGCCGACCAGGCCTACGGGTCGGTACGCGAGCCGGCCGAGGGCACGATTCTCACCGTGGTGCGGGAGATGGCCCATCGCGTCGCCTCCGAGATCGCCCACATGTCCGATGCCCGCCTTCACGACGACGCCAGCGCCGGCGAGCAGGACCTGGTCATCGCCGCGGTGATCGAGAGCGCGCTCGAGGCGGGCAACGAATCGGTCCGGCGCGGCCCCGAGCTGCTCCCCGTTCTGCGCGAGGCCGGTGTCGTCGACGCCGGGGGGTACGGGCTCACCGTGCTGCTGGCCGGGATTGTCGGCGCGCTGCGCGGCTCAGAGCCGCCGGTCCTCGACCATCACGTGGCCGCTCGGGTGACCCATCCTCACCATGCGTCGACCACGTACCGCTATTGCACGAACTTCGCTGTCACCGGTGCCGAGCTCGAGGCCCGCGGCTTCGTCGAGGCGCTGGAGCGGATCGGCGACTCGGTGCTCGTCGTCGGTGACCCCACGACGCTCAAGGTCCATGTCCACACCGACGATCCCGACGGCGCCACCGCCCTGTTCGACGCTGCCGGAGTCGTCTCACACCTCGACGTCGCGGACATGCGCGAGCAGGTCCAGCGCCGCGACGACCGGCTCGCGGCGCCGGCTCCCACCGCTGTCTGCGGTGCGCTGGCCGTGGTCAACGGTGACGGCATGCGCGCCCTGTTCGAGAGCCTCGGAGTCCAGGCCCTTGATGGCGGGCCGACGCTCAACCCGTCCACGTACGACCTGCTGGCGGCGATCCACGCCGTCGACGCCGAGCAGGTTGTGGTGCTGGCCAACAGCCCCAATGTCGTGATGGGCGCCGAACGCGCGGCCGAGCTGTCGGACAAGGGTGTCGCCGTGGTGCCGTCGCGCTCGCCGCAGGCGGGACTGGCCGCCGCTGTCGGCCTCGACTCCGGTCGCGACGCACTGGCCAACGCCGCGGCGATGCTCGAGACCCTCGAGCGTGTGCGGACCGGCGCTGTCGCCCCGGCTGCCCGCGACGACGCCCAGGGCCGCTTCCGCGCCGGCGAGGCTGTCGGGTTCGTCGAGGAGGAGCTGGTCTCCTGGGGGCAGCCGCGTGAGACCCTCCGGGAGGTGCTCTCGCAGCTGGCCGAGAACGCCGAGCTGATCACCTGCCTGCGCGGCGCCGAGGCCCCGCTCGACGATCAGACGGTGTCCGCGCTGGCCTCGGACGGGGTCGAGCTCGAGCTGTCAGACGGCGGCCAGCCGAGCTACTGGTGGCTGCTGTCGGCTGAGTAACCGGGTCCGCCCGACCGGGGTCGCCGGGGGTGGCGGCATGATCAGCGATGGTGCCCATGCCCCCGACCGCATTTGCGAGCCCAGTATCACTCGGCGCTGCCGAGCTCGCCGACGCCGCCGTGCGCTATCCGCGTCCCTCGCGACTCGCCGAACCGCTCCGGGTGGAGGGCACCAAGGCCCGCGAGGCGACGGTCACCTTGGGCCTGAACACCGTCGGCGACCTGCTCGAGCACCTGCCGCGCGACCGGCGCGAGGCGCGTTCGGTGGCGCAGCTGGTCCCCGGTGAGACGGCTACGGTCGTGGTGGAGGTCCTCAGCATCGCCTCGAGGCCGGTCCGCCGTCGCGGCATGCGCCCGCTGGTCGAGGCCACGGTGGCGGACGGCAGCGGCTCGATGAAGGTCACCTTCTTCAACCAGCCGTGGCTGGTCGGCAAGTACCCGGCCGGGACGCGGCTCATGCTCCATGGGAAATTCGAGGCCCGCAACCGCTTCCGGGTCCAGGGTCACGCCCGCACCACCGAGGCCGGCGCCGGCGCCGAGGCGGTGGCGGTGGCGGTGGCGCACTACCCGGCCACGGAGGGACTGTCCTCGACGCAGATTCTGGCGCTGGTGCAGGCCCACGCCGGCGCCGTGGCCGACATCGTCGAGCCGCTGCCGGCCGCCCTGAGGACCCGTCTGCGGCTGCCCGAGCGGCGCGCGGCGGTGGCCGCCGTCCACGTCGGCGGTGAGGACGATCAGGCCCAGGGGCGTCGCCGGCTGGCCTTCGACGAGCTTCTGCTGGTGCAGCTGGCGCTGCTGCGCCGGCGGCGGATGCGTCGCAGCGCGGCCACCGCCCCGGTCCTTGACGGGGAGCGAGAGCTCACCGCGCGGTGGCTATCGACAATGCTGCCGTTCACGCCGACCGGGGACCAGCTGCGTGCGATCGAGGAGATCGACCGCGATCTCGCCTCCCCGCGCCCGATGCAGAGGCTGTTGATGGGGGAGGTGGGTTCCGGGAAGACCGTGGTGGCGCTCCACGCGCTGCTGCGCGCCGTCGAGGAGGGTCACCAGGGGGCGCTGATGGCTCCAACCGAGCCGCTCGCCGAGCAGCATTTCGCGACGGTCCAGGCGCTGATGCCAGGGGAGGCGGTGCCGATCGGCCTGCTGACCGGATCGACCCCGGGGCGCCGGCGCGCCGACCTGCTCGGCAAGCTGTCCAGCGGCGAGCTGTCCCTGCTCGTGGGGACCCACGCGCTGATCGAGGACCCGGTGCGCTTCTCCCAGCTCGCGGTGGCGGTGGTCGACGAGCAGCATCGCTTCGGCGTGCGCCAGCGCTCCGCGCTCGACGCCAAGGCCGGTGAGGGGATGAGCCCCCACGTGCTGCACATGACGGCCACGCCGATCCCGCGCACGATGGCGCTGGCCCACTACGGGGACCTCGACGTCACCGTCCTGCGCGAGCTGCCTCGCGGCCGCCAGCCGATCCAGACCCACGTGTGCTCCACCGAGCGCGAGCGCACCCGCGCCTATGACCGGATCCGTGAGGAGCTGCGCGAGGGCCGACAGGCGTTCGTGGTCTGCCCGCTGGTGGAGGAGTCAGAGCTGCTCCAGGTCCGCGCCGCCACCGCCGAGTTCGAGCGCCTGCGCTCAGGGGAGCTGCGCGACTTCCGTGTGGTGCTCATGCACGGCCAGCTGCGCCCGGGGGAGAAGCACGACGTGATGGCCTCGTTCGCCGCCGGGGAGGCGGACGTGCTGGTCGCCACCTCGGTGATCGAGGTCGGGATCGACGTCCCCAACGCGACGGTGATGGTCGTCGAGGACGCCGAGCGCTACGGGATCTCCCAGCTGCACCAGCTCCGCGGCCGAATCGGTCGCGGCGAGCACGCTTCGCTGTGCCTGCTGTTCGGCGCCAAGGGCTCCGCCCGGCTGAAGGCGCTGGCCGACCACACCGACGGCTTCCGCCTCGCCGAGATCGACCTCGAGCTGCGCGGCGAAGGGGAGCTGGTCGGGACCCGGCAGAGCGGGCTGGCGCAGTTCAGCGTCGCTGAGCTCCCCCGCGACGCCGAGCTGCTCGAGCGCGCCCGGATGCACGCCGAGCAGATCTGCGACACCGATCCCGATCTCGAGCAGCCCGAGCATGCCCTGCTCGCCGACGCTCTCGCGGCCGCATTCGGCGCCGAGGCCGCAGCGCCGATCCGGGCCTGAGCGCGGTCAGCGCCTGCGGTCGCGGCCGGCCGGAGCACCGCGCCCCCGCTATGCCCCGCGGCATAGGGCGCGTGGCGTTGAGTCGGGCGCCGGCGCGATGAGGCACAGCGGGGCGGATGCGCCGGCCGTCCATGCGCCACGCTTGTCGTAGGGTCCGAGCGGCGCGCGGTCCGGACGCTCACGGCAGGCGGGAGCGTCACCGAGGCGCCGTCCCCGCCCTGCTCGTCGCCGTTTCGACCTGCGACGCCCGCTCCGCACCCAGGCGCGACACGCAGGGCGGGGCACGGCGAGCTCGGGGGCACCCCACGGCAGTGCCGCACACGCGGTCCCCGAATAATGCACGCGATGAGGGTCATCAGCGGAATCTTCGGCGGGCGTGAACTGCACGCGCCGAAGGGACGCGCTACGAGGCCCACGTCCGACCGGGTCCGCGAAGCGCTGTTCTCGATTTTGGGCGATGTCGGCGGTCTGCGGGTGCTCGACTTGTTCGCGGGCTCGGGGGCGCTGGCGATCGAGGCGCTCTCCCGGGGGGCCCTGTCGGCGACGCTGGTGGACTCCTCGGAGGCGGCTGTGGCGGCGATCCGCCGTAATCTGGAGGCCCTCGGGATCGACGCCGAAGTGGTGTCGCGGCCGGCGTCGCGGTTCCTCGAGGGAGCACGCACGCACGCGCGTCAATACGATCTGGTGTTCATCGATCCCCCATACCGCCGTGCGAGCACCCTGGGACGGGAGCTCTCGACGTCGCTGGCGCCGGTGCTCTCGGCAGATGCCCGCGTAATCGCCGAGAGTGATCGTCGAAGTCCGCTCGACCTGCAGCTGGCGCTCCTGGACGAGCGCCGCTACGGCGACACCCTGATCCAGATCCATGGCTCCCGATAACCGCATCGCTATCTGCCCCGGCACGTTCGACCCCGTCACCTACGGGCACCTCGACGTGATCGGGCGCGCCTCGGCGATGTACGACACGGTTGTGGTGGCGGTCGTCAACCTCCCGTGGCGCAAGGGGAGCACCCTGTTCACCGCCGAGGAGCGATGCGCGTTTCTAAAGGGCGCCACCAGCGACCTGCCGAACATCGAGATCGAGACCTTCAGCAGCCTGCTCGTCGACTTCGCGCACGAGAAGGGTGCGATGGCGATCGTCAAGGGCCTGCGCGCGATTTCGGACTTCGAGTACGAGCTGGAGATGAACCAGCTCAACCGCCGGCAGGCTCCGGAGATCGAGTCCGTTTACCTGATGGCGTCCGCAAAGTACAGTTTCCTTAGGTCGAGCGGCGTCAAGGAGCTCGCGACATTTGGCGGTGAGATCGATGATCTCGTTCCCGACGAGGTGGCGCGGCACTTGAAGGAACGTCTTGGCCGCTGACGAAACAGAGGTGCGCTAGCCATGGATGTTCTGGTACTGATCGACAAGCTGGACGACCTCGTCCACAACGCCAAGCCGGTCCCGCTGACCGACCAGGTCCGCGTGGACAAGGAGGAGATCTACGACATCCTCGACCAGATGCGGGCCACGATCCCCGAGGAGATCAAGCAGGCGCGGTGGATCGTCAAGGAGCGTCAGGAGATGCTGGCCGAGGCCAAGCGCGAGGCCGAGCGGATCGTCAAGGAGGCCCGCGAGCGCCAGGAGAAGCTTGTCTCCGACGAGGAGATCACCAAGCAGGCCGAACGGGCTGCCGAGGACATCATCGAGGACGCACGGGCCAGGGAACGGGAAATTCGCCTGGGCGCCGAGGACTACGCAGACGAGATCCTCAACACGCTCGAGGTCAACCTGAGCAAGTTCATCGCGGCCGTCCAACGTGGACGCGACCGCCTGGCGGGCAAGGACGAGCCCGCCGAAGTCTCCTGATCAGCGCGCGGTCCTTCACGGCGGCCGGCTCTCGCGCCGTCCGTAGCAGTCCGGGGTCTATCAGCCGCGTCTGGGCACTCATCCTCCGGGGTGAGGGAGATTGGTTGCGCCATCCGCAACCAATCTCCCTAACCCCTGGGTACGGGCGCGTTCGCCGGGGCTGGTCGATCAGCCCCGGCGGCCCGTGAGCGCCAGCCAGGCGCCGAGCGCGATCAGCGTCAGCCCGCCGCCCGCGCTGAGCCGTTCCAGCCGCTGCGGGGAGCGGCCCAGCCACTCACGAGCTGTGCCCGATGCCAAGCCCCAGAGGCCGTCGGACAGCAGCGCGATCATCACACAGACCATTCCAAGCGAGGCCAGCTGCAGACTGGCGTGGCCCTGTGAGCGATCGATGAACTGAGGCAGCACGGCGGTGAAGATGATCAGCCCCTTGGGGTTGGTGGCGCCGACGAAGAAGCCCTCGCGCACGATCGTGACCAGGCTGCGCGGAGCGATGCCGGTGTTCATCAGCACCTCCGGCAGCTGCTTGCGGTCGCGGATGCTGCGAGCTCCGAGGACGACCAGGTAGGCAGCCCCGATGAGCTTCAGCGACGTGAATACCGTGTCAGAGCGGGCCAGGATCGACCCCACGCCGACCACCACCAGCGTCAGCTGGAGCACGAATCCGCTCGCATTGCCGAGCACCGTCGCCAGCGCAGCACGGCGTCCCAGCGCCACGCCCCGGCTGACCACGAACAGGACGCTCGGCCCCGGGATCAGGATGAGCACGTAGACGGTGAGCAGGAACGCAGGCAGGTGGTCGGTCGGCAGCATCGGCAGGGCTTCTGGTTTGCTCGGCGGACTCCGCGCGGGGCCGTCAGCGGACCGCGAACCGGTCGAGGCCCTCGGGCGCCTCCCGCCGTGACTCGACGGTGCGCCGCCGGATCGTGTCGTCGGTCATCGGCGGCATTGTCGCGCTTTGCGGCGATTCCGTCCGCGGGTCGCGCAATGCTGAACGACCCATGAACGCTCTCTGGCTGGCAATTGGCGTGATCATCGGCGCCGGCATGATCCTCGTTGCGCTGCGTCCCCGGCTGCGGGCGCTGACCGCCGATGCCGCACACGCAGTCGAGGTTGAGCGTGAGCTGGTCAGGGCCCGCTCCGACCTGGAGCACGAGCGCTCGCTGGGGGCTGAGCGGCTGGCGACGCTCGGGGACGCTCAGGAGCGCCTGTCGGCGTCGTTCAAGGCGCTGAGCGCTGAGGCGCTGCAGTCGTCGATGACGCAGCTCACCGAGATGGCACAGGCGCAGCTGCGCACCGTCCAGACCGAGGCCAAGGGGGACCTCGACAAGCGCCAGCAGGCGGTCGAGCAGCTGGTGGCGCCGCTCAAGGAGCAGCTCGGGCGTGTCGACGGGCAGCTGCTGCGCCTCGACCAGGAGCGGCGCGAGTCGCGCGGGCGGCTCGAGTCCCAGCTGCGCACGCTGACCGAGAGCGGCGACCGGCTGCGCACGGAGACGGGGGCGCTGGTGACGGCGCTGCGCAAGCCCAACGCTCGCGGCCAGTGGGGCCAGATGCAGTTGCGCAACGTCGTCGAGGCTGCCGGGATGCTCAAGCACTGCGACTTCACCGAACAGCACTCCTTCGCCGGTGACGAGTCGACGCTGCGGCCCGACATGGTGGTCAACCTGCCCGGCGGCAAGTGCGTGGTCGTCGATGCCAAGTCGCCGTTGCAGGGGGTGCTCGACGCCTATCAGGCCCGGGACGATGCTGAGCGCGAGCGCCACCTCCGAGACCACGCCCGCCTACTGCGCAAGCACGTCAAGGCGCTGGCCGAGAAGGCGTACTGGTCGCGGCTGGACACGACGCCCGACATGGTCGTGATGTTCCTACCGGGTGAGTCGCTGCTCGGGGCGGCTCTCGAGGCCGACCCGGGGCTGCTGCAGGACGCGATGGCCCAGCGTGTGCTGATCGCCACGCCAACGACGCTGCTGGCCCTGCTGCACTCGGTCGCCTACGGCTGGCAGCAGGAGCGGGTGGCCGAGTCCGCGCAGGCGATCTCCGACCTCGGACGTGAGCTGTATGGGCGGCTGGTCAAGCTGTCGACGCTGCTCGGGACACTGGGCACGCGGCTCAACGGTGCCGTCCGCGCATATAACGAGACGGTTGGCTCCTATGAGGCCCGCGTCCTGCCGGGGGCGCGGCGCTTTGCCGATCACGGGGCCGTGGCCGAGGGGCGCGAGCTGCCCGAGCTCGAGCCGGTGACCGTCAGCGCCCGGGCGGTGCACACCGCTGAGCTCCAGCTCGACCTGGACGGCAGCGCATCGGTCGCCGAGCCGCGCCGTCCGCGCCGGCTGCGGGCCGCCGACTGACCCCGGCGGTCGCCGACTGACCCCGCCGGTCGCCGACTGCCCCCGGCGGTCGCCGACTGACCCCGCCGGTCGCCGACTGCCCCCCGGCTCAGCCGCGCTCCTCCCACCAGCGCAGGAGATCCTCGCGCTGGTCCGGCAGCGGCTCGGCCGACGGCTTGCGCCGCTGGATCTGCTCGAGCGCCTGCTCGATCTCGAGCCCGTCACGCACGGCCACCACTCCCGCCGCCACCGCCGGCGAGCGCTGCCAGCCGGCTCGGCAGTGCAGGTAGACGCGGTGTCCATCGTCGAGCCAGCCGCGGACCTTCTGGACGGCGGCCTCGAGCAGGTCGGGTGGAATCCGGCCGTAGTCGACCAGCCGCAGCCGCTCCTCCTCGATCCCGGCTGCCGCGTAGGCGGCCTCGATCCGCTCCCGCTCGTCGGCGTCGTACTCGTCGTCCTCGACCAGGTTGAGCACGCGGTCGACGTGCATCTGGGCCAGCATGCGGACGTCCTCGCCGTCGAGCGGGTAGGCGCCGACGAGCAGGTCGGCGTCGACATCTGCAAAGCCGTAGGCGCGAAACCAGTTAGACATCCCGGCAGATGATTGCCGCTCCTGCCCTTCGGGGTGTCGCCCGCTGCTCTTGCGCCGTGAGTGATTGGATACGGCGACGATGACTGCAGCGATCGCAGACGGCGTGCGCATGGCCGGTACCTTCGCCCGGGCGGGGGTGCTGAGGCCCTCGCGGCCCGATCGTGTCCTGCGTGCGATCCTCGGTCTGCACCGCTTCGGACCGACCCTGGCCGCGGGCTATCTCGGCGCCGCGGCTCGCTATCCGGAAGCGCCCGCCGTGATCGACGAGCGTGGTCAGATCACGTTCGCCGAGGTGGACCGGCGCTCCAACGCACTGGCTCGGGCCTTCGCCGGACACGGGGTTCGGCCGGGAGACCGGGTGGCGATCATGTGTCGCAACCACCGAGGGTTCGTCGAGGCCAGCGTCGCCTGCTCCAAGCTCGGCGCTCACGCGATCTACCTCAACACCGCCTTCGCGGGACCGCAGGTCTCAGAGGTGGTGGCCCAGGAGGACCCGGCCGCGCTCGTCTACGACCAGGAGTTCGCCCCCGCGGTCGGCGATGCCCGCGCCGGGCGGCTCGGATTCGTGTCCTGGCAGGACGAGCCGGGGATCGCCCGACCGGACGCCGATCCCGGCTTCGAGGAGCTGATCGCGGTCCGCTCCGGCGAACCGCTTGCGCCCCCACCGGAGCCGGGGCGCACGGTGATCCTGACCTCCGGCACGACCGGCACGCCGAAGGGCGCCAACCGGGCCAGCCCCGGCTCGCTGGGGCCGGCCGCCGCGCTGCTGTCGGTCATCCCCCTGCACGCTCGCCAGAACACGATGATCGCCGCGCCGCTGTTTCACTCCTGGGGCTTTGCCCACATGTTGCTGAGTACGGCCCTCGCCTCGACGCTCGTCCTCCAGCGCCGCTTTGATCCGCGGGCGACGCTTCACGCGGTGGCCGAGCATGATGCCACCGCGCTCATAGTCGTGCCGGTGATGCTGCAGCGGATCCTCGAGCTGGGCCCCGAAGTGCTCGCCGAGTGCGACACCTCCTCGCTGCGCGTGATCGCGGCCAGCGGCTCGGCGCTTCCGGGCCCGCTGGCCCAGCGGGTGATGGACGCATTCGGCGACAAGCTCTACAACCTCTACGGCTCGACGGAGGTCTCGTGGGCGACGATCGCCTCCCCGGCCGACCTGCGGGCCGCTCCGGGGACGGCGGGCCGCGTCCCCCGCGGCACGATCGTGAGGATCCTCGGCGAGGATGACCGCGAGCTGGCGCCGGGGGAGAGCGGGCGCATCTTCGTCGGCAGCGAGCTGCTGTTTGACGGGTACACCGGCGGTGGCGATAAGGCGCGCGTAGGCTCGCTGATGTCGACCGGCGACGTCGGTCACTTCGACGCCGAGGGCCGTCTGTTCGTCGACGGACGTGACGACGACATGATCGTCTCCGGCGGAGAGAACGTGTTCCCGTCGGAGGTCGAGGATCTCCTGTCGGCCGTGCCGGGCGTGGCCGAGGTCGCGGTCGTCGGAGTCCCCGATCCGGAGTTCGGCCAGCGGCTGCGCGCCTACGTGGTGCCCGCGCCCGGCGCCGAGCTCTCCGCCGAGCAGTTGCAGGCCCACGTGCGCGCCAATCTCGCTCGTTACAAGGTGCCGCGTGACGTCGAGTTCATCGACGAGCTCCCCCGCAACGCGACCGGCAAGATCCTCAAGCGAGCACTCAAACTGTGACCCTGAGAACAGACAGCTTCGACCTCAGGGGACTGCGGTTGAGCTCCGGGGAAGGGCGCAGGCTCGAGCTGGGGGTGGCGATCGACCGGTTCGAGCTTGGCGGAGAGACCTACGAAGCGGCCGAGGCGTTGGTTGCGGCGCGCTTGGACATCTCCCGGACCACCGGGCACGGATACGCGCTGCGACTGCGCTTCACAGCCCGGCTCGAGGGCCCCTGCATGCGGTGTCTGTCACCCGCGTTGCAGGACTTCGAGGTCGACTCGCTGGAGGTCTCCCAGCCGGGCGAGGTCGACGAGCTCGAGTCCCCCTACGTCGTCGACGGCGTCGTCGACCTCAAGGCCTGGGCCCACGACGCGCTGGCGCTGGCCCTCCCCGCCCAGCTGCTGTGCCGCCCGGACTGCGCCGGGCTGTGCCCGGTGTGTGGCGCCGACCTCAATAGCGCCGGCCCCGATCACAGTCACGAGCCCGAGCCGGATCCGCGCTGGGCGAAGCTGTCCGAGCTTCGCTTCGACCGCTGAGGCGGCGGTTGCGCCGCCGTCCAGGTCGAGCTGGAGCTCAGCGGTCTGCACCCCCTCGAGCCACCGCGCGGGCGGGCCCCTGCTAGCCTCCTGCCACCGATGGCCGTCCCGAAGCAGAAGCAATCTCACGCCCGCACCACGCAGCGGCGCTCGCAGCACAAGATCAGCGCCCCGACGTATAACGCGTGCCCACAGTGCCACAGCCCCAGGCGGCCGCATCGCGTCTGCCCGGTCTGCGGCAGCTACCGGGGACGCGAGATCGTCGCCGGCACTGACCAGTCGACGGGCTGAAGCCGCCCGAGCCGATGGTCACCGTCGCCGTGGACGCGGGCGGGGCGGACCTGGGCCCCGCCGAGGTCGCCGCGGGTGCGGCGCTGGCGGCGCGGTCCGGCCGCGGCGTGATCCTGTTCGGGCCCGCGGACCAGATCGGCCGCGTCCCCGATGGGGTCGAGGTGGTCGATGCTCCGGTGTCGATAGCCAAGGCTGCCGATCCGGCGTTCGCCGTCCGATCGACCCCCGAGGCGTCGATCGTGCAGGCCGCCAAGGCCGTCGCCGACGGCCGTGCGCAGGCGCTGGTCTCCGGGGGCTCCACGGGCTCGGCGCTGGCGGCCGGCCTGTTCAACCTGCGCCGTGACCGCGGCATCTACCGTCCCGCGCTGGCGCTGCCGGTGCCGATGCCCGGCGCGGCGCCGGTGCTGCTGCTGGACGTCGGCGCCAACGTCACCTGCCGGCCCGAGCACCTGGTCCAGTTCGCGCACATGGGCTCGGCCTTCGCACAGGCGGTGATGCGGATCGACCGGCCGCGGGTGGCGCTGCTCTCAAACGGCGAGGAGCCCGCCAAGGGGACGCCCGAGCTCGTCACCGTCCACGAGCAGCTGCGCTCCGCCGGCGGCACCGGGCTGAACTTCGTCGGCAACATCGAGGGAACGCAGGTGACCGACGGCGCGGCCGACGTGGTGGTCATGGACGGCTTCACGGGCAACATCACGCTGAAGCTGATCGAGGGCGTCTCCGGACGTACCCTGCGCGCCATCCGCTCGGCGGCGATGAGCAGCACCCGCGGCAAGCTCGGTGGCTGGCTGCTGGCCCCCGCGGTGCAGCGGCTGCGCGACGAGATCGATCCCGAGGGCCAGGGTGGGGCCTACATGCTGGGCCTGCGTCAGCTGGGCGTCGTCGCCCACGGGCGCTTCACGCGCCGGGGTTTCGCGCGTGCGATCGAGGTCGCGGCGCAGGGGGTCGAGCAGGATGTGATCAACGCCACGCGGTCGGCCCTGGCGGCCGCCGGCGCGCTGCGCACGCCCCAGCAGGTGGGAGCGGGGGATCGCGATGCGTGACGGCTCGTCCGAGGTTGCGGCTACGGTGTTCGGCCGATGACCCGCGAGCAAGTTCTGTCGCTGATCCGCGCGCACCTGGCCGACGAGCTGGAGATAGATTCCGGCTCGATCGAGGAGGCGACGCGGTTCAGAGAAGATCTCGAAGCCGATTCGCTGGATCTGTACACGCTCGTGCAGGAACTCGAGGACTCCTACGGCGTGCGCATCTCCGACGAGGAGGCGGCCAAGATCCTGACCGTCGGGCAGGCGGTCGAGTTCGTGCTCGCAAGTGGCGCGGCGGATGGCCCGCGTTCCTCGGCGACCGCGACGCAAGGCCCCGACCCTGAGTGAACGACGATCGCGAGGGCAGCGAGCGCGGTGCCCTGGATGGGGGGCCGCAGGCCGCGCCGACGCTCGAGGGTCTGCTCGAGGGCCTGGCGCCCGAGCTGTGCGCCTCGGCGTTCACGCACGCCTCGTGGACGGCTCGACGCTCGGACTCCTACGAGCGCCTTGCGTTTCTCGGAGACAGCGTGCTCGGGCTCGCGGTCACGACGCACCTGTATCCGCGTCTCGAGGCGGACCGCTTCGGACCGGGGCGCTTGACCAAGATCCGGGCCCAGGCGGTCTCGGGTCGCTCCTGCCGTGCGGTCGCCGAGCGCATCGGGGTCCCGGAGCGGATGCGGGCCGCGGCCCCTGCGGGAGCATCGGGCGTCGAGGCGCTGATCTCCACCGAGCGTGTGCTGGCATCGGTGATCGAGGCGGCGATCGGGGCGTGCTACCTGACCTTCGGCTATACGACGACGGCGCTGGCGGTCGTAGCGGCGTTCGCGCCGGAGATCGACGAGGCCCTCGAGCATCCGGTCGACTACAAGTCGGCGTTGCAGGAGCGGCTGGCCCGGCGTGGAGAGCTGGTGGCCTACGAGGTCGTGGAGGAGCAGGGACCCCCGCACGATCGGGTCTTCAAGGTGATCGCCACGATCGACGGTACGGAGATCGGCGCCGGGGTCGGTCGCAGCAAGAAGGACGCGGAGCAGGAAGCCGCGCAGATCGCCTTGGAATCGATACGCAAGTGAACGGATGGCCGTGTACCTGAAATCGATCACCGTCAAGGGGTTCAAGTCGTTCCCCGACCGCACCACGCTCGCGTTCGGGCCGGGGGTGAGCGTGATCGTCGGGCCCAACGGCTCGGGCAAGTCGAACGTCACCGACGCGGTCATGTGGGCCCTCGGAGAGCAGTCTCCCGGCGCGGTCCGCGGCCAGTCGATGCAGGACGTCATCTTCGGCGGTGCCCCCGGCCGGCAGGCCGCCAGTCACGCCGAGGTCGAGCTGGTGCTCGATGACAGCGAGGGCAGGCTGGCGCTGGGCGCACCCGAGATCTCGATCTACCGCCGGCTCGACCGGGCCGGCGAGGGCGAGTACCGCCTGGCGGGAGCCCGCTGCCGCCTGGTCGACGTCATCGAGCTGCTGTCCGACACCGGCATGGGCAAGGAGATGCACTCGGTCATCTCCCAGGGCAGGGTCGAGTCGATCGTCACCTCCAAGCCCCGGGACCGGCGACTGCTGATCGAGGAGGCCGCCGGGCTGGGCAAGCATCGCAAGCGCCGCCGCCGGGCGCAGCTCAAGCTGGCGCGCACCCAGGAGAACCTCGATCGCGCGCTCGACGTCGAGCGCGAGGCGCGCTCCCGCCTGCGGCCGCTCAAGCGCCAGGCCGAGGCCGCCGAGCTACATGCGCGGCTGGCCCGCCAGTCGCTCGAGATCCGCTGGGAATTGACCCGGGACGAGCTCCGCCGGCGCCGTGCCGAAGCGGCCACGGCACTGCAGGGCGCGGCGCAGATCAGGGCGCGCCGGGCCGAAGTCGGGCGCGAGCTCGAGGCGGTGGCGGCTCGCCGTGAGGCGGCCGAGGAGGCGCTCGCGGCCCGCAGCGCCCAGCGCGAGGAGCTCTCGCGCCGATCTTTCGCGGCGCGTGGCGCCGCCGAGCGCGTCGGCTATCGGGCCGAGGCGGTCAAGGCCGCCGGCCGGTCCATCGAGGCCCGCCTTCAGCGCTCGTCGGAGATCGTGACCGCACTGCGCGCGCAGGCCGCGGGGGACCAGCCCGACGGCGCGGCCCAGGCGCGTATTGCTGCCCTCGAGGAGTCGCTGGCGGCGCTGGACCGCGACCGCGAGGCCGAGCTTGCCCGTCAGCTGCGCGAGCTCGACGACCAGCTCGAGGCGGCCGTCGGAGCGATCGCCGAGGCGCAGGCGGGCGTCGACGGGCGCCGTGGGCAACGCGAGGCTGCCGAGTCCGGTGTCGAGCATGCGCGCGCCGCGGTCCGCGAGGCGGAGCGGGCCGTCGAGGCGGCGCGGCGGGAGGCCGCCCGGGTCGGGGGCGAGCTCGCCGCTGTCAACCACTTCCTGCGCAACCAGGCGGGCTCGCCCGGCGGCGCCCCGGCGCTGGCCGACCAGCTCGACGTGGATCCGGGATTCGAGCTGGCGCTGGCCGCGGCGCTGGACGGGCGGCTGCGCGCCGTCGTGGTCGAGCACCACGAGGCCGCCGCGACGCTGCTGGACCGTGCCGGAGCGGACGGAGGCAGCGCGCTGATCGCCGGCGGCCCCGAGTCGGCACCGGCGCCGGCCCAGTCGCTGCCCGTCGGGGCGCAGCGGCTCGTCGAGCACCTGCGGGGCTCAGGCCCGGCGCTGGCGGTGGCCCGGGCGCTGCTGCGCGACGCCTGGGTGGTGCAGGACCTCGCCAAGCTGCCCTCCGGCTTCGACGGGGTCGCGGTCACCACCGCCGGGCGCGTGTGGTCGGCGCGGACGCAGGAGCTCCGCCAGGCGCCCGCGGTGGGCGAGGATCGGGTACTGGCCGAGCGCAACCGCCGCGAGCAGCTCGTGCGCGCCAGCGAGGCCGCCGCTCAAGCCGAGCTCGACGCGCGTGCCTCGCTGGAGCGCGCCGCCGCCAACAGCGCCGCCGCCGACTCGGTCCGCGAAGAGCACACCGCCGCGCACCGGGCCGCGGTCCGAGCGCTCGACGAGGCTTCGGAGGAGCGGCGCCGGATCGCTGCGCTGATCGAGCGCCGGCGCGCCGCTCCCGATGACGGCCCCAACGCCGGGCGGCGCTCGCAGCTGACCGCCGAGCTGGCCGCGGAACGCCAGATGCAGTCGCGGGCCGAGCGCGAGCGGGCCGAGCGCTCGGCGCGGATCGAGCGTCTGGAGATCTCGACCGCACGCGACTCAGAGCTCGTGCCCGCGGTGGCGGCGATCGCCTCCGCGCTCGAGGAGGCCTCCGCGGCGATCGCCACGCGCCTCACCGTGTTCGAGGAGGCGCTGGCCGCCGACCGCCAGGCCGGCGAGCACGTCGCGTTGCAGCTGCGCACCTGCGCTCAGCAGGAGGCCGAGCTGCACGGACGGCTGCACGCCGAGAACGAGGCCCTGACCGAGGCCGAGGTTCGCCTGCAGCGCGCCCGCGACCGCGCCCAGGACACCGAGGAGGAGTGCCGTCGACTGGCCGGCGAGCTCGAGCTCGAGGCCGGCCCCGCCGAGCAGGAGCTCGAAACGGCGCAGCGCGAGGGTCTCTCAGCGCGACTCGAGCGCCTCCAGCGCCGGCGCGAGCAACTCGGTCCGGTGAACCCGCTGGCGCAGGAGGAGTACGCGGACGCGCTCGCCCACGTGGAGGAGCTCGAGACCCAGCGCGGTGACCTGGAGACCGCGCTGCGCGAGCTCGAGAAGCTGATCGCCGACACCGACCGCCAGATCCGCTCCACGTTCGAGCAGACATTCGCCGCCGCCGCCGCCGGATTCGAGGAGCTGGCGGCGCAGCTGTTCCCGGGTGGCAGCGGCCGCCTGCGGCTGGTCAGCGAGCGTCCCGGCCCGGCCCGGGTGATCGGCGGGGAGCCGGCACCCGAGGAGGGAGCCGAGGGGGAGGGCTCAGACGGTGGCGATGACGGCGAGGGCAACCGGGACGACGAGGAGGATCTGCTCGGCGTCGAGATCGAGATCACCCCCGCGGGCAAGGACTGCAAGCGCCTGTCGCTGCTCTCCGGCGGGGAGAAGTCGATGACCGCGCTGGCCTTCCTGTTCGCGGTCTTCCTGGCCCGCCCGTGCCCGTTCTACATCCTCGATGAGGTCGAGGCGGCGCTCGACGACCTCAACATCGACCGCTTCCTGGCGCTGCTGCGCCAGTACGCGACCCGGGCGCAGTTCATCGTCGTAACCCACCAGAAGCGGACGATGGAGGCGGCGGACTCGCTGTACGGGGTGTCGATGAGCTCCGACGGGATCTCCAAGGTGATCTCACGCCGGCTCGGCGGCGAGCCGGCCGAAGCGGCCGAACAGGCGGCATAGGCTCGGGCCCCTGGGGCGGGTCCGGGGGGCTGGTAACGTCGCCGCCCTCATGGCACGCGAGTGGCGAGATCTGTTCGTGGTCGACGGCGCCCCGGCGGCGACGGCCGATACCGAGCCCGACACCGGGGAGCGGCGCGTGGGCCGCTTCCGGCGGCTGCGCGAAAGCCTGCGCAAGACGCGCCAGGCGCTGCAGACCGAGATCCAGGCAACGCTGTTCGAGGACCTCAACGACGAGACCTGGGAGCGTCTCGAGGAGGCGCTGATCTACGCGGACGTGGGTGCGTCGACCACCGCGCAGGTGGTTGAGCAACTGGAGCGTGAGGTTGCCGAGAACAAGCTCTCGGGCGGCCAGGCGCTGTCTGACCGGCTGGTGGAGCTGCTGACCGAGATCGCTACCGTCGGCGACGGCACGATCGAGCTGAGCGCAAAGCCGACGGTGATCCTGGTCGCCGGAGTCAACGGGACGGGCAAGACCACCACTGTCGGCAAGCTCTCATGGCACCTGAGCCGGGAGCTCGGCCAGTCCGTCATGCTGGCGGCCGGCGACACGTTCCGCGCCGCCGGCGTCGAGCAGCTCGAGCTGTGGGCGCAGCGAGCGGGGGTCGGGTTCGTCAAGGGCGCGCCGGACTCCGACCCGGCCTCGGTTGCCTACGATGCCGTGTCGGCGGCGATCCGCGACCAGGCCGATGTGCTGATCGTCGACACCGCCGGGCGGCTGCACACGCAGGACGACCTGATGGCCGAGCTGGCCAAGGTCCGCCGCGTGATCGCCAAGCAGATCCCGGAGGCGCCCCACGAGACGCTGCTGACCGTGGACGCCACCACCGGCCAGAACGGCCTGCGCCAGGCGCGACTGTTCTCCGAGGCGATCGACGTCACCGGCCTGGCGCTCACCAAGCTCGACGGCACCGCCAAGGGCGGCATCGCGCTGGCGATCGCCCACGAGCTGTCGATCCCCGTCAAGCTGATCGGCGTCGGGGAGCAGCTCGAGGATCTGCGGCCGTTCGACGCCTCCGAGTTCGCCCGCGCGCTCGTCTCCAACTGACCGCGCGCTAGTCTCGGGCTCTGATGAGCTGGATAGTGTGGGTTGTCGTCGCATGTGCCTTCGGTGCGGGCGAGATGCTCACCGCGGGCGGATTCTTCCTCGCCCCGTTCGCGATCGCCGCGGCCGTCGCCGCCGCCGCCGATGCGGCCATCGGAGGCACGGCATCGTGGGTCGCCTTCATCGTCGTGTCGCTGCTGACGCTGGTGCTGGTGCGCCCGATCGTCCGCTCACACCTGACCAGCGGCCCGCAGCTGCGCACGGGTGCGGCGGCTCTCGTCGGCAAGCAGGCGCTCGTGCTCGAGCGGATCGCCAACAGCGAAGGGGTCGGATGTGTCAGGATCGACGGGGAGGTGTGGACCGCGCGGGCGCTCTACGACGACGAGGTGATCGAGCCCGGCACCAACGTCGAGGTGGTTCAGATAAAGGGCGCCACGGCGCTCGTGAGCGAATAGGAGTCTGGCCATGGCCGGAATCATCGTCGGTGTCGTCGTAGTCGTCTTCCTGGTGCTCATGTTCGCCCGGACGGTGCGGATCGTGCCCCAGGCCAGAGCCGGAATCGTCGAGCGCTTCGGCCGCTACCACCGCACGCTGAACCCGGGACTCACCGTGCTGGTGCCGTTCGTGGACCGGCTCAAGCCGCTGATCGACCTGCGCGAGCAGGTGGTCTCGTTCCCACCCCAGCCCGTCATCACCGAGGACAACCTGGTGGTCGGAATCGACACCGTCCTGTACTTCACGATCAATGACGCCAAGTCCTCGACCTACGAGGTCGCCAACCCCCTGCAGGCGATCGAGCAGATCACCGTCACCACGCTGCGCAACGTGATCGGCTCGCTCACGCTCGAGCTGGCGCTGACCAGCCGCGACCACATCAACGCCCAGCTACGCGGCGTCCTCGACGAGGCCACCGGCAAGTGGGGGATCCGTGTCAACCGGGTCGAGATCAAGTCGATCGACCCGCCCGGTTCGATTCAGGAGGCGATGGAGAAGCAGATGCGGGCCGAGCGCGACAAGCGCGCCGCGATTCTGACCGCCGAGGGCTTCAAGCAGTCCCAGATCCTCACCGCCGAGGGGCAGAAACAGGCCGCGGTACTCAATGCCGAGGGAGAGCGGCAGGCATCGATCCTGCGGGCAGAGGGCGAGGCGAAGGCGATCGGGACGGTGTTCGAGGCCATCCACGAGGGTCGTGTGGATCCAGAACTGCTCAGTTACCAGTACCTGCAGATGCTCCCCCAATTGGCCAAGGGCGACGCCAACAAGGTGTTCGTGATCCCGACCGAGTTCTCCGAGGCGTTCGGCGGCATCACCCGCGCGTTCAGCTCGGGGCGGGCGGCCGCGGTCCAGGGCGCCGACGCGGGCACGGGCACGGCCGGCGCGGTCGCGGGCACGGTCGGCGCGGCGGCGGGCACGGCAGGAGCGGTCGAGCGTGCGGTCCGGCCGGAGGCGAACTCGGGCCCGACCGGCCACCGGCCGCAGTAGCCTCTTCAGCCGAGAGAGCATGTTCGATTCCCTAGCCGAGAAGCTCCAGGCGACCCTGGCCGAAGTCCGCGGTCGCGGCACGCTGACCGAGGACGACATCAACGCCGCGATGCGGGAGATCCGCCTCGCGCTGCTCGAAGCCGACGTCAACTTCAAGGTCGTCAAGAGCTTCACCGGGGCGGTCAAGGAGCGCGCGCTCGGCGCCGACATCATCGGGCAGCTCAATCCCGGCCAGCAGGTGGTCAAGATCGTCTCCGACCAGCTCACCGAGCTGATGGGGGGCGCGTCGCGCGAGCTGTCATTCAGCCCGCGCCCGCCGACCGTCGTCCTGATGGCCGGGCTGCAGGGCTCGGGCAAGACCACCGCCACCGGCAAGCTGGCGCGCTACCTGCGCGAGGAGCACGGCTCCTCGGTCGCCGTCGCCGCCTGCGACGTCTATCGCCCGGCGGCTGTCGACCAGCTGGTCAAGGTCGGTCACCAGGCGGGCGCCACCGTCTATGAGCAGGGCACCGATCGCAGGCCGGTGGAGATAGCCAAGTGGGCGCTCGAACGGGCCCGGACCGAGGGCAAGGATGTCCTGATCGTCGACACCAGCGGACGGCTGCACGTCGATCAGGAGCTGATGGCCGAGCTGGCCGACATCAAGAAGGCGGTCAGCCCGCACGACATCCTGCTCGTGGTCGACGCCATGACCGGTCAGGACGCCGTCAACGTGGCCGAGCAGTTCGCGGCCGTGGTCGACTTCGACGGGGTCGTGATGACGAAGCTCGACGGCGACGCGCGCGGCGGCGCGGCGCTGTCGGTCAAGGCGATCACCGGCAAGCCGATCATGTTCGCGTCCACCGGCGAGAAGCTCGACCAGTTCGAGCGCTTCCACCCTGACCGCATGGCGCAGCGGATCCTCGGCATGGGCGACGTCATGACCCTGATCGAGAAGGCGGAGGCAAGCTACGACGAGGGTCAGGCCGCCGAGCTCGAGCGCAAGCTGCGCAAGCAGGAGTTCGGTCTCGACGACTTCCTCGACCAGATGCGCCAGGTCCGCCGGCTCGGGCCGCTGCAGTCGCTGCTGGGAATGATCCCCGGGCTCGGCAAGGAACTGCGCGGGGTCAAGCTCGACGAGCGCGAGTTCGACCGCCTGCAGGCGATCATCCTCTCGATGACCCCGCAGGAGCGCCGACATCCCGAGCTGATCAAGGGCTCCCGGCGCCTGCGGATCGCCCGTGGGTCGGGCACCAACGTGCAGGCGGTCAAGCAGCTGATCAAGCAGTTCGAGCAGATGCGCAAGGTCATGCGCCAGGTCGCTCAAGGCCGGATGCCGGATCTCGGCGCGATGATGCGCCAGGCCCGCTGACCGTTCGGCGGGGCGTCTGCTCTCCGCGCACGCTAACCTCATCGGCGCTAATGGCAGTCAGACTCAGACTCACTCGCATCGGCGGACGCAAGAACCCCATCTGGCGGGTCGTGGTCGCCGATCAGCGTTCCAAGCGCGACGGTCGCGTGATCGAGACCGTCGGTCACTACAACGCGCAGACCGACCCCTCGACGATCGTCCTCAACGAGGAGCGCATCCGCGATTGGCTGGCACGCGGCGCCCAGCCCAGCGACACGGTCAAGAAGCTCCTGCGTACGCAGGGCATCGGCTGACCACCCGCCCGAGGCGACCGTGAAGGAGCTGCTCGAGTACCTGGCACGGGGGCTCGTCGGGTCACCTGACGAGGTTCGCGTGACCGAGGTCGAGGAGGACGACGGTTCGCTCGTGCTCGAGCTGTCGGTTGGCCAGGATGACTACGGCAGCGTGATCGGCCGCGGTGGCCGCACCGCCAACGCCCTGCGTACCGTGCTCAAGGCGGCCGCCGCCTCGCGAGGGCGACGGCGGGTGTTCGTCGACATCGTCGACGCTTGAGCGAAGACGAGCGCTGGTTGCGGGCCGGGGTGGTGGGCCGCCCCCACGGCCTCGACGGGAGCTTCCATGTGGCCGACCCGGTCGCCGGTCTGCTCGGCGAGCAGGCGGTCGTGCGGGTGGCCGGCGCCGAGCGCCGGATCGAGCGGCTGGCCGGGTTCGCCGCGCGGCCTATCGTCCGGCTGGACGGCGACGCCGACCGGGCGGCGGCCCAGGCGCTGCGCGGCCAGCCCCTGATGGTGGCGCGCGATCGGGCTCCCGAGCTCGAGCCCGATGAATGGTGGGCCACCGACCTCGAGGGCTGCAAGGTCAGCGACGGCGGGCGGGAGGTCGGCGTGGTGAAGCGCCTGCTCGCGTTGCCCTCCTGTGAGGTGCTCGAGGTGCAACGCGCCGCGGGCGGCGCCGATCTGATGGTCCCGCTGGTCCGGGACGCCGTCCGCGACGTCGATCTGGAACACCGGGTGATCGACGTCGATCTGCGGTTCCTGGGCGAGACGCAGTGATGCAGGTAGACGTCTTCACCCTGTTCCCTGATGCCTTCGTGTGGTTCTGCTCCCAGCGTCACGTGAGCAACGCGATCGCCGGCGGCAGCGAGCTCGCGTTCCTCAATTACCGCGATCACACCCCGCTCACGGGTGGCCAGGTCGACGACACGCCATTCGGTGGGGGGGCTGGCATGGTGCTCCGCGTCGATGTCGTGGAGGCGGCCCTGCGCGCTCGCTACAGCGAGGACCCCGTGGCGCTGAGCCGCCGCCGACGCGTGATCGCCCTGGATCCGGCGGGGCGGCTGCTGGACGAGTCGCTGGTGGCGGAGCTGGCCGCCGAGCCCGCGCTGACGGTTCTGTGCGGCCGCTACGAGGGCTTCGACGAGCGGATCCTCGAGAACTTCGCCAGCGATCGCGTGTCGATCGGCCGCTATGTGCTGGCGGGTGGCGAGCTGGCGGCGATGGTCCTTTGCGATGCCGTCCTGCGCAAGTTGCCGGGAGCGCTGGGCCATGAGCACTCGGCGCTCGAGGAGTCCTTCAGCGCGGCGCTCGAGGGCGGCCCCGAATACCCGCATTACACGCGCCCGGCCGAGCATCGCGGCTGGCGGGTGCCCGATGTCCTGCTGTCCGGCCACCACGCGGAGATCGCGCGCTGGCGCCTGGAGCAGAGCCGGCGCCGGGCCGCCGCCGAAGGTCCGCTACCATAGGCGGCCGCATGGGCGGGCACGCGCACACGGCGCGGAGCCTGTAGTACGGATCTCGCTCGCGCAGAACCGCTCGCCATGCCAATCGCGGGCGCATGGACGGACTTATGAGCACAGTGATAGACAGCTTGGAGCGCACTCAGCTGCGCCGTGTACCGGAGTTCGACGCCGGTGATCGTCTGCGTGTCCACTTCCAGGTGATCGAGGGCACGCGCCGGCGCACCCAGGTGTTCGAGGGCGTCGTGATCAAGCGCCAGGGCCACGGGGCCAGGGAGACCTTCACCGTCCGCAAGCAGTCCTTCGGGGTCGGCGTGGAGCGGACCTTCCCGCTGCACTCACCCAAGATCGAACGGATCGAGGTGGCGTCCCGGGGCGACGTCCGCCGCGCCAAGCTCTACTACCTCCGCGGCCGCGTCGGCAAGCGCGCGCGAGTGCGCGAGCGACGCTCCGCCGGGCCCGAGGTGGCCGTCGAGCGCGAGTTGCTGTACGGGCCCGAGGACGAGCCGGTGGCCGGGGGGACCGACGGCGAGACGTCGGTCGCCGAAGCCGAGCCGCTGCCCCCCGCCGAGGACGCCCCCGCTGAGGACGCCCCGGCCGAGGACGTCTCCGCCGAGGCGACCGAGCCCGCGGCGCCCGAGCCGGACGCAGCCGACGAGCAGGTGTGACACGGGAGCGGCGGCCGTTCGCGCGTGCGGCGGCCGAGCTGGTCGTGATCGTGCTGGTCGCGCTCGGCCTGGCTTTGGTGATCCAGGCGTTCGTGGTCAAGCCATACGAGATCCCGAGTGCGTCGATGCTGCCCACCCTGCGCATCAACCAGCGTGTCCTCGTGAATCGGATCGGGACCGATCTGAACTCCTCGCCGAAGGTCGGCGACATCCTCGTCTTTCACCCTCCGGCCAGCGAGTCATGCGCCAACCAGCGCCAGGGTGAGAACCAGAACGGCCAGCAGTGGCCGAGCGCGTGTGACGCGGTTCAGCGTCACGCGTCCTCGCAGACCTACATCAAGCGCGTGGTCGGCCTGCCCGGCGACCGGCTGTCGATCTCAAACGGCCACGTGATCCGCAACGGCGTCCAGGAGAAGGCCCCGTACGCCGCCCCGTGCCTCGGTGCCGCGGAATGCAACTTTCCGGCCACGATCCGGGTCCCGAAAGACGACTACTACATGATGGGCGACAATCGGCCAGACTCACTCGACAGCCGGTTCTGGGGCCCGGTGCCCAGGTCCTGGATCATCGGCAAGGCATTCTTCACCTACTGGCCGCCGGACCGGATTGGCTTTCTCTAGGAGCACCGACGATGAAGGGCAAGAAGAAATCCGGCGTCAAATCGGTTGTGGAGCTGATCATCACCGTCGCGGTGGCGGTGGGGTTGGCGCTGCTGATCCAGGCGTTCGTGGTCAAGCCATACCGGATCCCCAGCCCCTCGATGGTCCCCACCCTCACGATCGGGCAGCGGGTGCTCACCAACCGGTTGATCTCCCATCCCAGCGTGGGTGACGTCGTGGTCTTCCATCCACCGCATGGCGCCGACCCTGCGTCCCCGGTGTGCGGCAACCCCAACCAGGGCGCAGGCCACCAGCAGGCCTGCGACACCCCTACCGCCGCGGAGTCCTCGCAGACGTTCATCAAGCGAGTCGTGGGCGGTCCCGGCGACCGCATATCGATCCGCAACGGCCACGTGATTCGCAACGGCGTCCGGGAGAAGGATCCGTACATCATCCCCTGCGGGCAAGACGGTTCATGCAATTTCCCGGAAACGATCACGATTCCGCCCGACCATTACTTCATGATGGGGGACAACCGTGGCGCGTCCGACGACAGCCGTTTCTGGGGTCCCGTCCCCGACAACTGGGTCATCGGCGTCGCGTTCTTCACCTACTGGCCCCCGGATCGGGTCGGCACGCTCTAACAGCAAGCCTGGGCGCCGGCCCGCCCGGCCTGGCCGCAGGCTGCTGAACTTCGACCGAGGGCTGGGCTTCCGCTACGTCGCCGGTGCCGACGAGGCGGGCCGGGGCTGCCTCGCCGGGCCGCTGGTGGCCGCTGCCGTGCTGTTCGACCTCGACCGTGTCAGACCCGCCGACGTGCGGGCCCTGGCCGCGCTGAACGACTCCAAGCAACAGACCCCGGAGGGCCGGGCGGAGCTCTATCCGGTGATCCTCGGTCTCGCCGCCAGGGTCTGCATCGTCTCGCGCTGCGCCCCCGGCATCGACGCCCGGGGACTGCACAAGACGAACCTGGCCGCCCTGCGCGACGCCCTGTGCGGCGTCGCCTGCGAGGGCTGCATCTGCCTCAGCGACGGCTTCCCGGTTGCGGGAATCGGCCACGAGCAGCGCGCGGTCATCGGCGGCGACGCCAAGAGCGCGGCGATCGCCGCCGCCTCGGTGCTCGCCAAGGAGACCCGGGATCGCTACATGCGCCGCGCCGACGCCGCCCACCCCGGGTGGGAGTTCGCCCAGCACGTCGGATACTCGACCCCCGAGCATCGCGAGGCCATCGAGCGCCTGGGCGTCTCGCCGCTGCACCGCCTGTCGTTTCAGTCGATGGCCTACCAGCAGCTCGTGCTGGGTTAGCTCCCGTAGCGTAAGCGCGGCCAGCGCGCGCCCGGACGTCGCCGCGGGCGACCGGCCTGGCTGCGACAATCCGGTGTGTCAGAGACTGAAAACCGGAGCGGAGGGCAGCCTGGTATGAGAACCGAACTGGCACGCGCTGGGGCGCGCAGCGGTGCCGCCGTCATCGTTTTAACCCTGCTGGCCGTGGCGTGCTCGGCGGCGCCGGCCTGGGCGGGAACGCTGCAGATCACCAACGGGACGGCCACGCCGGAACAGGACATCCCGGTGCAGCTCACATTCTCGGGCACAGCGGACCCCGGCAACAACTCGTGGATCGACGCCGTGGTGCGTCCGGCCGGTGGGCTGCCGTGTCAGACCACCTACGAATCCGATCAGAGTGCGGCGGGCAATGCCAACGACGTCCTGCTCGACGGGGAAGACAACGAGCAGCCCCCCGGGTCGTTCTCTCAGAGCGCTACCTTCAAGCCGCCTGCCCCGGGCTCCTACCTCGTATGCGCCTGGCTGGCTCAGCCCTCGAACAACACGACAACCGAGACGAGCCCCGAGGCGCTCAGCTTCCCTGCGCGCGGCCCCCAGGTGAGTCAGCTGTCGGTCGTGCTTCCCGTCGCTCCGCGGCCGAAGGTCGGCTTCCAGATCGACTACACCACACAGACCGACCAGAATCTCAGCCTCTACTCGGTCCTCAAGCGAGCGGGGAGCCTGCCGTGCGCGTCGAGCTATGAGCTCGAGCAGCAGGCAAATCAGTCCGAGACCGCCATCTTCGACGGGGAAAACAGCCCGGAGCTGTTCGGTGGCCCCACCGTGAATACGGCCACCGACACCGAGGATCGCGGCTCCTACCTGATTTGCACCTGGGTCGAGGGCCCTGACAGCGGCGAGGTCGACGCGACGGCGGTCACGCCGGTCACCGTCGGAACGCCGATCCCTCCGCCCGTGGTGGCGGCCAGCCCCGATCTCCACTTCACACGGGTCAGGGCCTCGCGCCGCCACGGCGTCTCGTACCGAGGGACAGCCGCCGCTGGCTTGTCGGGTCAGCTGTTCGTGACGGCCTCCTGCGGTCGCGCGAGCCGGGCTGGCCGCACATCCGCCGCTCGGGGAGTGTTCTCCGGTCACCTGAAGCTTCCGCGGGGCTGCCGCGGCCACAAGAAGGCCACACTGAGGGTGCTGTGGAGCGGATCGAGCGCCTTCACCCGCGAGTCGGCGAAGCAGACGGTGCGCATCCGGAGGTAGCGCCCGCCGGCGCTCAGAACGCCCCCTCGAGGTGCTCGAGTGAAATCAGCCGCCCTGCGGCATCGAACGTCACCCCGATCACGTCGAAGCGCAGCACCGCGGCGCGCGGACGCTCCCGGCGCTCCGCCAGCCAGCTACCGGCCATCCGGCGCACACGCGCCTGCTTACCCGGCCCGACGGCCTCGAACGGGCCGCCGCGGCTGCCGCCGGCACGGCGGCTCTTGACCTCGCAGAAGGCCAGCGTACGGCCGTCGAAGGCGATGATGTCGAGCTCGCCCCAGCGAGTGCGGAAATTGCGCTCGACGACTCTGAAGCCGCGACGCTGGAGATGCTCTGCGGCCAGCCGCTCACCGCTGGCGCCAAGGCGGTGTCGGGGATCGTCGCTCACGTCCCGAGACGCTACGGACGATCGTGGAACACGTGGGTTATGGAGTGTGCCGATTGTGGGTCTTTTGCAGGGTTAATTGTCACCGAATCGTTGCCGTCGGTAACCCACGCGGCACGCGATCGCGCGTAGCTTGGACCGATGCTCGCGCGGGTCGTGACGTTTGCCATCGATGGGGTCGCTCCCCGCCAGGTCTGGGTCGAGGTGGACATCCGCTCGGGCCTGCCCTCGTTCACGATCGTCGGGCTCGGGGACATGGCAGTGCGCGAGTCCCGCGACCGGATCCGGGCGGCGATCCTCAACTCCGGCTTCGACTTCCCGGGGACGCGGATCACCGCCAATCTGGCGCCCGCGTTCCTGCGCAAGGCGGGCCCGGGCTTCGACGCGGCCCTGGCGCTGGCGGTGCTGGCGGCCAGCGGGCAGGTCCCCGGCTCCGAGCTCGGCGCCTACGCTGTGTTCGGAGAGCTGTCGCTGGGCGGGGAGATGCGCGACTCGCCGGGGGCGCTGGCGGTCGCCGAGGGCGCGCGCCGGGCCGGCTGCCGGCGGCTGATCGTGCCGCGCCAGCGGGCTCGGGAGGCTTCGGTCGTGACCGAGCTCGAGGTCGTGGCGGTCGCCACGCTCCGGGCTGCCGCCGAGGTTGTGATGGGCGCCGAGCCCCCGCCCCTGCCGGAGCCCACCGCCCCTTTGGCGAGCGCTCGGCGCGCCTCCCTTCCCGATCTACGCGACGTGCACGGCCATCGCGCGCCGCTGCTGGCGCTCCAGATAGCCGCCGCCGGCGCCCACAACCTGCTGCTCGAGGGCGCCCCCGGCACCGGCAAGACGATGCTCGCCCGCCGGCTCCCGTCGATCCTGCCGCCGCTCAGCCGGGCGGAGGCGATCGAGGTCACCCGGATCCATAGCGTCGCCGGTATCCATGCCGACGGGCTGATCGAGGAGCGGCCGTTCCGGGCTCCCCACCACACGATCTCGCCCTCGGGCCTGGCGGGCGGTGGCTCCCCGCCGCGCCCGGGCGAGGCCACTCTGGCTCACCGTGGCGTCCTGTTCTTGGATGAGCTGTCGGAGTTCCAGCGCCCGAGCCTCGACGCGCTGCGCCAGCCGCTGGAGGATGGAATGGTCTCGATCGTTCGCGGCCAGCACGCGCTGCGGTTCCCATCGCGGTTCATGCTCGTCGCCGCGTCGAACCCGTGTCCATGCGGCTACGCCGGGGTGGACGAGCGCTGCACGTGCGGGGAGGCCGAGCTGCGCCGCCACCGCCGGCGCCTGAGCGGGCCGCTGCTGGACCGGCTGGACCTCGTCGTCGACGTCCGCCGTCCCGGGGAGGAGGAGCTTCGGGCGGCGCCCATCACGACCTCGGAGCGCGCCCGTGAGCAGGTGGCGCAGGCACGCGAGCGCCAGCGCGCCCGGCTGGACGGCACCGGGGCGCGGTGCAATGGTGAGATGGACGTCGCCCTGACCCGGGCGCACGTACGGCTCGTCCCGGCGGCGGCCGAGGAGCTGGGACGGGCCTACGCGGTCGGCCTGCTCAGCGCCCGCGGTCGCCATCGCGTGCTCCGCGTGGCCCGGACGATCGCCGATCTGGGCGGGCGCGAGCTCGTCAGCGCCGAGGACGTCCTCACCGCGCTCGGCCTGCGCCAGAGGATCGGAGCCGAGACGGCGGTCGCCCCGTGAGCGCTCCGAGTGCATGCCCGGCCTGCCTGGCCCGGGCGTGGCTGCTGGTCCGGCTCGCCGGCCACCTCGACCTGGCCGGTGATCGGGTCCCCGAGCTGCTGACGCTCGATGACGCAGAGCTGGTGAAGGCGGTCGGCGGCCGTCATCGCGCCGAGCTCGAGCGCGAGCTGGCCGGCTTTGACGCCGGCGCCGCCCGAGCCGGGGCCGAGAAGGTGGGGCTGGAACTCGTGTGCCGGTGCGACCCGGCGTATCCCGGGAGGCTCGCCGAGCTTGACGCGCCGCCGGCGGTGCTGCACGTTGCGGGCGGCCTCGGGCGGCTGGTATCCCTGCTCGACCGGCACCCGGTGGCCATCGTCGGCGCTCGCCGGCCCTCGACCTACGGGGTCGACGTCGCACGGTCGCTGGCACGCGGTCTCGGTGCCGCGGGCGTAACCGTGGTCAGCGGGATGGCGCTGGGCATCGACGGCGCGGCCCACCGCGGCGCGCTGAGCGCTCAGGGCGGCACGGTCGCGGTCCTCGCCGCGGGAGCCGAGCGGGTGTATCCGGCGTCGGCGCGGGCGCTGCACACGCGGATCCGCGACCAGGGCGCGATCGTCTCCGAGCTGCCACCCGGCACGGCGGTCCGCCGCTGGATGTTCCCGGCTCGCAACCGGATCATTGCCGCGCTGAGTGAGATGGCGATCGTGGTTGAGGCCCGCCCGGGGTCCGGCGCCCTGCTGAGCGCAGGATGGGCGCGGCGCCTGGGCCGCGCGGTGGGCGCGGTGCCGGGGCGGGTCACCTCGCCGCTGGCGGCCGGGCCGCACGAGCTGCTGCGGACCGGAGCGCAGCTGATCTCCGGCCCGCGCGACGTGCTCGACGGCGTGTTCGGAGCCGGGGCGGGCCCGGCGCTGGCGCCGGCGGAACCGCTGGCGCCAGGCCTGGAGGCGCTGCTCCAGGCGCTCGCGGAGGGTCACGAGCCCGAGGCGGCGCTCGGGCTGGCCGGGTTCGATGCCGGCGCCGACGCGGGGTTGGCCGCGCTGGCCTCGCTGGAGCTCGCGGGCCGGGTCAGGCGCGAGGCCGGCGGGCGCTTCTCGGTGCTCCCGTGAGCCGCTGTGAGCGGCGGGAGGCTCCACGGCCCCGTGTCCTAACCTCGCAGCGATGCCCGAGGGCACCTCCGACTACAGGAAACGGATTCCGTGTGCGCTGTCGATCGCCGGGTCAGACTCCGGCGGCGGCGCCGGGATCCAGGCCGACCTGAAGGCGTTCGCCGCCTGCGGCGTGCACGGGATGACTGCGATCACGGCGGTTACCGCGCAGAGCACCGTCGGCGTGGACGCCGTTCACGCCGTGCCTCCCGAGATGATCATCGCCCAGGTCCGCGCGGTGGCGCGGGACATCGGCGTCGACGTCGTCAAGATCGGAATGCTCGGCAACGCCGAGACGATCGACGCCGTGCGGCGGGCAATCGACGAGCTGGTGCCCGGCACGCCGGTGGTGCTCGACCCCGTGATGGTGGCGGAGTCCGGCGCCCGGTTGCTGGACCCTGGGGCACGCGGGGCGCTGCTGGCGCGACTGCTGCCGCGCGCCACCGTGATCACGCCCAACCTCCCCGAGGCGCTCGCACTCCTCGGGGCAGAGGCGGCGGAGGAGCCCGACGCCGCGGAGCTGGCGCGTTCGCTCTTGGCGCTGGGGCCGTCCGCCGTGGTGGTCACCGGCGGCCACCGCCTCAGCGCGACGGACGTGTTCTACGACGGCGATCAGCTGGTCGAGATCCCGGGCGAGCGACATCCCGACGGCGCCGCGCACGGTTCGGGCTGCACGCACAGCTCGGTGCTGGCGGCACGGTTGGCGTGGGGTGACTCGCCGCTGCAGGCGGCCCGCACGGCCAAGCGGCTGACGTCGGAGGCGGTCCGGCGCGGCCTTACCGGGGTCGGGGCGGGAGCCGGTCCGGTCGACGTGCTCGGCGTGACATAATCCCGGCGGTGCGCTTCCTGAGGATGAAGCCCGGGCATGGTGAGGTGCTCATCGCCGAGGGCGACGTTGACGTCGCCGACGAGGAGCTGCGCCTGGTGGAGGAGTTCCGCCGCCAGCTCGATGCCGGACTGTGGGCGGCCGTGCCGACGATGGACGCGGCCGGCAAGCGCCAGGCACGGATGGTGAGGTCCTTCGACGATGTTCCCCGTGACGCCGAACGCGTGATCTTTTTCCCGCGCGCCGCGGGCGGGCGCTAGGCCGGCCGGCTCGTGCTGCTGGCGCTCGTCGCGACCGCGCTGGTGGCACTCGCCCTGCTCTCCGAGGAGCTCCTGCCCCGCGTTGAGGAGCTGTGGTCGCGTCACAAGGCGCGACGCCGCCTGGCCCCCGTGGAGCCCTACGATCCGGGGCGCGAGCGGCGTGCCGAGCAGCGGGCCCGCGTCCTGCTGAAGTCGTGCGTGAACGAGGAGGAGTGGTCCATGTACCGCGACCTCGGCTTCATCCGCGTGTGGGGCACGCAGGCCGACGGTCCCGCCGAGGCGGGGGGGACCGGTGGCGCCGCGTACGCCTACCTGATCTATCCGCACCGAGCGATCGTCGCCTACCTCGCGCAGACGCACCGGCTCCTGAATGAGTACTGCGTGGCCTTCCCCGATCAGACACGCCCGTATGGCAGCGCCCGCCTACCCGACTCTGACGATGTTCTGGCCAAGTGGATGGCCCTGACCGGCGACGAGCACCGCCTGATCGCCACCGCCAACATGCACCTGCCGGGCCGCCAGCTTGACCCGGCCCGGGTCAAGCGCGACCTGTGGCGGCTGAGCCAGTGGGAGCGGGCCAGGATGCGCGACTCCGCGCGCAGCCCCTCGTCCACGCCGCTCGACACCGCCGGCTGACCCGGTCCTCCGCCGACGGCCGCCCGCCGGGGGCGAGCGCTACAGTTCGCGCGCCGCCATGAGCACCGCCGCCCCTTTCGACGTCAAGCACCGTAGTCGAGCCCTGACGGCGGGACCGGAGCGCGCCGCGGCTCGCTCCTACCTGAAGGCGATCGGCTACGACGATGACGCGCTGGCCAAGCCGCTCGTCGCGGTCGCAAACACGTGGATCGAGACGATGCCGTGCAACTTCCACCTGCGCGCCCTCGGCGCGAAGGTCAAGGACGGCATCCGGGCCGCCGGCGGCACACCGATGGAGCTCAACACGATCGCGATCTCCGACGGGATCACGATGGGCACCGAGGGGATGCGAGCTTCGCTCGTCAGCCGGGAGGTGATCGCGGACTCGATCGAGCTGGTCGTCCAGGCGCACATGTTCGACGCCGTCATCGCCCTCTCCGGCTGCGACAAGACGATCCCCGCGACCGTGATGGCTCTCGCCCGCTTGGACCTGCCCAGCGTGATGCTCTACGGGGGGTCGATCCTCCCCGGTCATCTGCACGGCGAGCGCGTCACCATCGGCGAAGTGTTCGAAGCCGTCGGCGCGTACGCCGCCGGGCGCATAGACGATGCCGAGCTGAAGGCCATCGAGGAGGCGGCCTCGCCGGGCGCGGGCGCCTGCGGCGGTCAGTTCACCGCCAACACGATGGCGATGGCCTTCGAGGTGCTCGGGATCTCCCCCTCGGGCCTGAACCTCATCCCGGCCGTCGATGAGCGCAAGCCGGTGGTTGCCGAGCAGGCGGGCGAGCTGGTCATGGAGGTGCTCAAGCGCGGGCTGCGGCCGAGCGACTACATAACCCGCCAGAGCTTCGAGAATGCGATCGCCGCCATCGCCTGCAGCGGCGGCTCGACCAATGGCGTGCTGCACCTCCTCGCGCTCGCCTCGGAGATGGGCATCCCGTTGTCGATCGACGACTTCCACGAGATCTCCGAGCGGACGCCGCTGCTGTGCGATCTCAAGCCGGGCGGCCGGTACGTGG
Source organism: uncultured Solirubrobacterales bacterium (assembly GCA_963799995.1). Classification (GTDB taxonomy): domain Bacteria; phylum Actinomycetota; class Thermoleophilia; order Solirubrobacterales; family Solirubrobacteraceae; genus Palsa-465. The sequence continues at coordinate 420,686 of CAWCZI010000012.1, forward strand.
CGCCAGACCTGGCGGAGGCCGGCGGCGTCCCGTTGGTCCTCAAGCGCCTGCAGGAGGCGGGGCTGCTGCACGAGGATGCGGGGACCGTCACCGGGCAGACGGTCGGCGAGATCGCCGCCGCCGCCGCCGAGGCCGAAGGTCAGGACGTCGTGCGACCCCTCAGCGCGCCGCTGTCTGAGACCGGCGGCCTCGCCATCCTGCACGGTAACCTGGCGCCAGACGGCTGCGTCGTCAAGCTTGCCGGATACACGCGCCGCAGCCAGACGGGGCCGGCGCGCGTATTCGAGTGCGAGGAGGACGCGATGGAGGCCGTTCGTACGAACTCGATCGAGCGGGGCGACATCGTCGTGATCCGCAACGAGGGGCCGGCCGGCGGTCCGGGCATGCGCGAGATGCTCGCCGTGACCGCGGCCCTGGTGGGGGAGGGTCTTGGCGAAGACGTCGCGCTGATCACCGATGGGCGGTTCTCCGGCGCCACCCGGGGGCTGATGGCCGGTCACGTGGCGCCCGAGTCGATCCGGGGCGGCCCCATCGGCCTGGTGCGCGACGGAGATCGGATCACGCTCGACGTCACCGCCCGGCGGCTCGACGTCGCGCTGTCCGACGACGAGCTGGCCGCCCGCCGCGAGCAGTACGTGGCCCCGGAGCGCCCATACCCCGGCGTGGCCCTGTCGAAGTACGCACGTCTGGTCTCGAGCGCCGCCGAGGGCGCCGTCACGCGCTGATCCGCCGCAATCGCGCCCGGCACTGCCAGGGGCTGCAACGGTGCTTGCAGAAACGGTGGTGCACTCAGGGCGGCTTGATCGGAACCCCGCGGTCGGTAGCATCTGGAACGTGGCGAACGTCTCGTATCTCCGCACGCCGACGGGCGGGCGCGTGACGAGCCGGCTTAGGGGTGGGGCATCGGAATCACCTCGCCGGTCCCGACGCGGCCGTTACGTGCTCGGTGGCGTCGTGCTGGCCGCGGTCGCCGCGCTTGCCGTGGTGGCGCTGGTGTTCGCCTCAGCGCATGCCAGCCTGAGCCCCGACTCCAACGCCCTCGCCAAGATCGGTATGCCGCTCGGCGGCGGAACGATCGAGAGCGTCACCGTGGTCACCGGTCCCCACAGCCAGCGGGTTCCGGTGGAGGTTCGCGGGGACCCCACGATCTGGCCGCGTGGGCTCATAGCTGCCAACCAGCGAGTGACGGTGGACGTCGTGATCAAGCGTCCCGGCTGGATCGCCTGGCTCGCCGGGAGCACCCAGCACCTGCGGCTGACGCTGACCACGCCGGTCGCGAGCCTGCGTTCGCACTTCGTCACCGTGTCCGCCCACGGGCCGCTGCGCCTGCACTTCAAATCGCCGGTTTCAGTCTTCTCCTACGGGCCGGCCGGCCACCTGCGCCGCCACATCCTCTCCGCGCCGCGGAGCGTCGTGACACTGCCGCGCAGCCCCGGCCAGGAGGCCGGCACCACGTTCGTCTCGGCGGCGCCGCGCAGCTGGGAGACCTCGCGCCAGGCGGCGGTGAGCTGGTTCCCGAGTGGCAGCGCGGCCACGGCCGTGGCCAGCCCGGCGCCCGGCACCCAGATCAAGCCCAGCACCCCGATCACGCTCACCTTCTCGAAGACGGTCCAGAAAGCGCTGGGCTCGCATCTACCGCCGGTCTCCCCGGTCACCGCCGGCAGCTGGCACGCGATCAGCTCCCACGCGATCGAGTTCCGTCCCGAGGGCTATGGCTACGGCCTCGGAGCCAAGGTCGGGGTCGCGCTGCCCAGCGGCGTGAAGCTGGTGGGCGGTCAGTCCGGGAGCGCCTCCAGCGCCGGCACGTGGACCGTCCCCGCGGGCTCGACGCTGCGCCTGCAGCAGATCCTGGCACTTCTGCACTACCTGCCGCTGAACTTCAAGTACGACGGTCCAGGCGTGGGCCTGACGCCCGCCGCGCAGGAGGCGGCCGCCGTGGCACCCCCGAAGGGACACTTCGACTGGCGCTACGCCAACACCCCGGCCGCGCTCCGCGGCTTCTGGCAGCCGGGCGCCTCGGGCACCATGACCCAGGGCGCGCTGATGATGTTCGAGGACCAGCACGGCATGATCGCCGACGGCATCGCCGGACCGGCGGTCTGGAAGGCTCTGATCGCCGCCGTGGTGGGCGCCAAGATCAACACCTTTGGCTACACCTTCGTCAGCGTCAGCGTGGCGTCGCAGTCGCTGAACCTGTGGCACAACGGCCAGACCGTGATCGGCGGCACGCCGGTCAACACCGGGATCGCGTCGGCCCCGACGGCCACTGGGACCTATCCGGTCTACGAGCACCTGACCTCGACCACGATGAGCGGCACCAACCCCGACGGCAGCCACTACTCCGACCCCGGCATCCCGTGGGTCAGCTACTTCAACGGCGGCGATGCACTGCACGGCTTCACGCGGGCCTCGTATGGCTCTCCGCAGAGTCTCGGCTGCGTCGAGATGCCGTTCAGCGTCGCCGGCCAGGTCTTCCCGTACACGCCGATCGGCACGCTCGTCCACGTCGCGTAGGGCGGCGCGGAGCCATCGCCCCGGGCTCGCCGAGCGCTGGTCCGCGGTCGGCGGGGAAGGGGCTTTCACCGGCCACGGCGAATAGCCAGGAGCCGATGAACGCATCCCCGCCTCCGATCGCCGGTCCGCAACCCGACACCTCGCCGGCGTGGCAGGCGGCGCTGAACTCCTTCGATGCCGATCTGGTGCGGCGCGCGGTGGCGGCCAAGACTCGCCGCGCCTACGCGAGCGACACGACGCAGTTCGCTCGCTGGGCCAGCGCCCGCGACCTGGCGCCCACGGCGGTCGACATGCGCGCCCTGCGCCGATACGTCGCCGGTCTCTCCGAGCAGGGCCAGGCGCCCTCCACTGTGGCGCGCAAGCTGGCGGCGATGCGCGGCCTGTTCCGCTCCCAGATAGAGATCGGCAACCGGGCCGAGAATCCAGCGGAGCTGCTCAGCTCGCCCAAACGTCCCCAGCGGCTGCCACGCGTCCTGAAGGTCGCCGAGGTGGCCGCCCTGCTGGACCGGATTCCCGCGACCACGCCGCTGGAGCTGCGCGACCGGGCCCTGTTCGAGCTCGCTTATGGGTGCGGATTGCGCGCCGAGGAGCTCGTGACGCTCGAGCTCGAGTCGGTCGATTTCGACTCGGAGACGGTGCGCGTCGAGGGCAAGGGGGGCAGGACGCGGATCATGCCCGCCGGCGAGCACTCGCTGCGCGCGCTCGAGCTTTACCTGGCCCGCGGCCGCCCCGCGCTGGCCGTCGGCTCGTCGCGCGCGCTGTTTCTGTCGAAGTCCGGGCGCCGGCTCGGCACCTCCGACGTGCGCCGGCGGCTGCGGACGTGGTCGCGGCTGGCCGCGGCCCGGCTGCCGGTGCTGGGCGACGCCCATCCACACGCACTTCGCCACTCGTTCGCGACACACCTGCTGGAGGGCGGAGCGGACCTCCGGGCGATCCAGGAGCTGCTCGGACACGCCAGCATTTCGACGACGCAGGTCTACACTCGGGTAGAGTCGGCGCGGCTTCGGTCGGCCTATGCCCGCGCCCATCCGCGCGCTTGACACCATAAACTGGGGCAGGAACTGGAAACCAACGTCAAAGCGATCGAGCTGCACGACCTCTGGAGGCGCTACAAGACCTCGGGGGACGAGCGCGCGCGAGAGCGCCTGGTGGTCGCCTACTCACCGCTTGTCAAGTACGTCGCCGGACGCATGGGCTCCGGGCTGCCCGCGCACGTCGAAGAGGCCGACCTGATCTCGTACGGGCTCGGAGGGCTGATCTCCGCGATCGAGCGCTTCGATCTCTCTCGGGAGATCAAGTTCGAGACCTATGCGATCACCCGCATCCGCGGCGCGATCATCGACGAGCTGCGCACGCTGGACTGGGTGCCGCGGTCGGTGCGCGCCCGCGCCCGAGAGTTCGAGCGGGTGAACATGAAGCTCGAGGCCCGTCTGCAGCGGGCGCCGACCGACGAGGAGATGGCCACCGAGCTCGAGATCACGCTTGACGAGTTCCAGGAGGCGCTGCTGCAGATCTCCAACTCCACGATCGTCGCCCTCGATGAGCTGTGGAACGTCTCGGACGCGAGCGGCGACCAGGTGTCGCTGCTCGACACCCTTCCGGACCGCGGCGCGCCCGATCCCCAGGTTCTGGTCGACGAGTCTGAGCTGAGGGACAGGATCGCCGACGCGATCGCGGCGCTGCCCGAACGCGAGAAGCTGGTGGTCGCCCTGTACTACTACGAGAACCTGACCCTCAGGGAGATAGGCGAGGTCCTCGGCGTGACCGAGTCACGCGTGTCGCAGCTGCACACCAAGGCGGTGCTGCGCCTGCGCTCCAAACTGGCCGGGGAGCTGGATTAGCACCCGCGTCGTCTCCGGCCGTGCGAACTAGGCGGTAAGGTCGCTCTTTCCGGTTTCGAGAGAGAGGAGACCAGCCATGCACAAGGCCGCGGATCGAGTCCGCAATGTGGCCGTCGTCGGCCACCGCGGCAGTGGTAAGACGTCGTTACACGAGGCGCTGCTGTTCGAGGCGGGCGTCGTCAACCGGCTCGGCTCGGTGGTGGACGGCACGACCGTGTCGGACACCGATCCCGATGAGAAGTCGCGGCAGCTTTCGATCTCGGCGACCCTGAGCTCGTTCGAGTGGCAGCAGCGCAAGGTCAACCTCATCGACACACCCGGGGAGTCGAGCTTCGTGGCCGACGCGCTTGGCGCCCTCAGAGTCTGCGAGTCGGCCGTGTTCGTCGTTAACGCCGTGATGGGCGTCGAAGTCCACACCACGCGGCTGTGGCAGCGCGCCGCCGAGCTCGACCTGGCCCGGCTGGTGTTCGTCAACATGCTCGATCGCGAGCGCGCCGACTTCTTCCGCACGCTGGAATCGCTGAAGTCGGCGTTCGGCCAGCACGTGGTCGCCACCGAGATCCCGATCGGCTCAGAGCACGAGATCTCGGGCCTGATCGACCTCGTCGACATGAAGGCCTTCCGCTACGAAGGCGTGACGCGCGAGAACTGCAGCGAGATCCCGATTCCCGACGACCTCCTGGCCCAGGCCGAGGAGTACCGGGAGAAGCTCATGGACGAGGTCTCAGAGACCTCGGACTCGCTCATGGAGCGCTACCTCGAGGGCGAGGAGATATCGCACGAGGAGATCGTCGCCGCACTCAAGGACGGCACCAACCACGGGCACCTGTTCCCGGTCACGTGCGGCGTGGCCACGCGCAACCTCGGCACCAACCGGCTGCTCGACGCGATCGTCGAGGACCTTCCCTCGCCTGTCAAGCACGGCGGCCTGCCGGTCGGCGATGTGACGCTCGACCCCATCGAGGACGGGGAGTTGTTCGCGTACGTGTTCAAGACCCGCGCCGACCCGTTCGCGGGGCGCATCAACCTGTTCCGCGTCTACCAGGGGGTGATGCGCCAGGACTCCCACGTGCTCAATACGCGGACGCACAATAAGGAGCGAATCGGGCAGCTGCTCACCTTCGAGGGCAAGGACTCGGGCTCCACCCACACCCACGTCGACGAGTTCGGCCCGGGCGACATCGGCGCCGTCGCGAAGCTCAAGGAGACCAAGGCCGGCGACTGGCTGGCCTCCCGCGACGAGCCCATCTCGATGCCCAGCATCAAGCTGCCTGCGCCCGTGATGGCATTCGCGATCGAGCCGAAGAGCAAGGGCGACGAGGACAAGGTCTTCACCGCGCTGCGGCGCTTGCAGGAGGAGGACCCGACGATCGACCTGCACCGCGACGGGCAGACCGGCGAGCAGATCGTGGCCGGGCTGTCGCAGGTTCACGTCGAGGTCATCGTCGAGCGGCTGAAGTCGCGCTTCGGCGCGGAGGTCACGCTCAAGCCGCCGAGGGTCCCCTACCAGGAGACGATTCGCGGCGCCGCCAAGGCCCACGGCCGCCACAAGAAGCAGACCGGTGGCCGCGGCCAGTTCGGCGACTGCCACATCGAGATCGAACCGCTCGAGGCCGGGTCCGGCTTCGAGTTCGTCAACGCGATCAAGGGGGGCGTGATCCCGTCTGGTTTCATCCCCGCGGTCGAGAAGGGCGTGCAAGAAGCCATGCAGGAGGGGGTGGTCGCCGGCTATCCCGTCAAGGACGTCCGCGTGCGCCTTTACGACGGCTCCTACCACACGGTGGACTCCTCCGAGATGGCGTTCAAGGTGGCCGGCTCACATGCCATGAGGCAGGCCATGGAACAGGCTTCCCCGGTGCTGCTCGAGCCGATCATGGTCGTCACCGTCAACGCCCCGGAAGACGCCGTCGGAGACGTGATCGGCGACCTCAACTCCCGTCGTGGCCGGCCTCTCGGAATGGAGCCGGTGGGGGCCGGGATGACCGAGATCAAGGCCGAGGTCCCGATGGCCGAGATGCTCTCCTACGCCCCCGACCTGCGCGCTATCACCGGCGGGCAGGGGGAGTTCTCGATGGAGTTCGAGCGCTACGACGAGGTGCCCGGGCACCTGGCCAATCGCGTGGTCGACGAGGCTCGGGCTGAGCGCGAGGCTGTGAAGGCGTAGTACGCTCGCTGCGGTGAGCACAAAGTCGATCAGCACCACGATCGCCCACAGCGCCTGCGACATCTGCGGGCGGACGCTGTTACGCGGCGAGCGCGCCGAGGTCTACGTCAGCGGAGGCGCGCGCCGCTCGGTGTGCGAGCTGTGCACGTCGCGCGCGCTGCACGGCGGCTGGGTGCGCGAGGGGACGATCCCGTCCTACCAGGACAGCGGTGCGCGGGTCGACCGCCGCCGCTCGCTGCTCGGCCGCTTCCGCGGTCGCCGTGACGCCGCGGCTGGGGTCGAGTCGGTGCCCGCGGCCGACGACGGCTACGCGCCGGCGTCCCCGGCGCCGGACTCCGCGCGCCCGATGCCGGTCCGCGAGCCCCGGCCGCCGCGCGAGTCGCGCCAGGCTCGCGACTCGCGCCCCGTGCGCGAGCCCCGCGAGCCACGTCCGGTTCGCGAGCCCCGTCACGTGCGCGCCGTTCCCACCAGCACCGAGCACAAGATCTCCTCGGCGGTGACCCTGTTCAACGGCTCCGAGCATCCCCGGACGGTGGCGGGGATCGCCCGCTCGCTCGGCGTGCCGGGTGTATCGGTGGTGCCGGCGGCCGAGCTCCCGTCGGTGGTCAACGTGATCATCGCCTGGGAGCTGTGCTGGTATCGCTATGAGGTCGACCTCTCCGACGAGGTGCCCACGGTCCGCGTGGCGGCCCAGGGCTACGAGCTCGATGAGCTCGACCCCTCAGACCTCCAGCACAACGCAGTCGCCGACGATCGCGGCACGCTGTCGCTCGGCTGAGCCGGCTCGCCCCGCGTCCAGACGCGGCTGTGTGCCTGTTAAGCACTAGACACACGTTCGATAGCGGTCCGGCGGCGAGGTCCAATAGCATGCGCCGCGTGATCTACTGTGTCGTGCCAGAGGCGCTCGCCGATGACCTGCTGGACAAGCTGACCGACTACTACGCCAGTGACCCCGGGGTTACGGTGATAGTCGACCGCCGCAGGTCGTCGCGTCGCGAGGGCGGCTCCTCGGGTGGGGGCAAGCGTGAGGTCCGCGACCGCCGGCGCCCGCGGATCCCCGGCGAGCTGCCCGAGCTGGCCACCGATTGAGTCCGGCTGCCTCCGCGCCACCGGCCAAGCTGGTCCTGAAGGTCGACGGCGGGGCCCGCGGCAACCCGGGTCCGGCGGCGGTCGGCGTCGTCGTCAAAAAGCCAGATGGAGCGCTGGTCGAGGAGCTCTCCGAGCGGATCGGCTTCGCCACCAATAACGTCGCCGAGTACCGGGCGGTACTGCGCGGGCTGGAGCGCGCAGCGGCTCTGGGCGCCCGCGAGGTCGAGATAATCGGCGACTCCGAGCTGGTGGCGCGCCAGCTCTCGGGCACTTACAAGGTCAAGCATCCGGCGATGCGGCCCCTCTACGAGCAGGCGCGCGCGGCGCTCGGGCAATTTGAGCGCTGGCAGATCCGCACCGTCCCGCGGGCCCAGAACGCGCATGCCGACAGGCTCGTCAACGCGGCGCTCGACGGCGCGGACCCGGGCGCCCGCTAACCTTCCGTTCGTGACCGATGCTCTGACCGAGCTCAGTGTGGCGCTCAACGACGCTGCGCAGCGCCTGCGCTCCGGAGATCTGGGGGCTGATTCAGCACTCTCGCTGATCGAGGAGTGCGCCAGGCTCGCCTCCGAGGCAAGCGCCAAGGTCGACGAGCGGGCGCGTGCGGCGCTCGAGCCGCTGCCGGATCTTCCCGGCCAGCTCCCGCTGCCCGCCGCCTAGCGTGGCCACCGCGGCAGTGTCGGCCTCGAGCACCGTGCGCCCGGCGTATCCCGAGCACCTTCGGAGCGACGTGGAGCGCTATCTGGAGACGCTGCGGTTCTCCGCCGAGCACGCCACCTCCGGCCTGGAGGAGGCGATGCGCTACTCGCTGCTGGCCGGCGGCAAGCGGATACGTCCCGTACTGGCACTGGCCACCGCCGAGGCGATCGGCTCCGATCCCGGCTCGATCCTGCCGCTGGCTGCTGCGCTTGAGCTGATCCACACCTACTCGCTGATCCACGACGACCTCCCGGCGATGGACGACGACGACCTGCGCCGCGGCCGCCTCACCTGCCACAAGGCGTTCGGAGAGGACGTCGCGATCCTGGCCGGCGACGGGCTCTACGCCGAGGCGTTCCGGCTGCTGCTCTCCGAGCAGGGCGGCGAGCCCGGCGACGTGCTGGCCGCCAGCCGCGAGCTGGCTGCGGCCACCGGCGTCCAGGGCATGGTCGGCGGCCAGTACCTCGACGTCGCGGCCACGGCGCCCGCTGGGGCAGCGGGACTGCGGCGCCTGCACGAGCTCAAGACCGGACGGCTGATCGCCGCCAGCATCGAATGCGTGCTGCTGCTGGCGGGGTCGCACAGACCTGACACAATCTCCTCGTATCGAGCTTTTGCGAGCGAGCTCGGCGTGCTCTTTCAGATCGTCGACGACATCCTCGACGTGACCGGCTCGGAAGCGACGCTCGGCAAGCAGCAGGGCTCAGACGAGCGGCTCGGCAAGCGTACGTATGTGACCGAGTTCGGGCTTGACGGAGCCCGCCGGCTGGCCGGCGAGTCGCACGAGCGCACGCGCGAGGCTCTGCGCCGAGCGGCGCCGGGCGGAGCCGCCGAGCTCGAGCAGATCACGGACTTCATCGCGACCCGGAGCTACTGATGAGAGACCTCTTGAACCGAATCGAAAGGCCGCAGGATCTCCACGGCCTGACAGACGAGCAACTCCAGCAGGTGGCCCAGGAGGTCCGCGAGCACATCATCGACACCGTCGGGGAGATCGGCGGCCACTTCGGCGCCAACCTCGGGACGTGCGAGATCGCCGTCGCGCTGCACTCCCTGCTCGACTCGCCGCGCGACAAGATCCTCTGGGATGTCGGCCACCAGGCCTACCCGCATAAGATCCTGACCGGACGCCGGGATCAGCTGGCGACGATCCGCAAGTACAACGGCCTGGCTCCGTTCTGCTCGATCCATGAGTCCGAGCACGACATCATGGGTGCCGGCCACGCCTCGACCTCGATCGGCTACGCGGTCGGGATCAAGGAGGCGATGCGCCGGGGGCATGGCCCCGACGGGCACGTGGTGGCCGTCGCCGGGGACGGCGCGCTCACTGGAGGCGTCGCCTTCGAGGCCGTCCATCAGGCGGGCGGCGAGGGTACACCGATCGTCGTCGTCCTCAACGACAACGGGATGTCGATCGCTCCCAACGTGGGAGCTCTTTCGCGCTACTTCAACCGGGTCCGGCTGAACCCGAAGCTATGGCACGCCCGCGAAGGGGTCGAGGGCGGCCTCACCAAGCTCCCGGTCGGCATCGGCGCCGCGTTCGAGCGGCTCGGCCCCCACTTCAAGGAGTCGATCAAGGCGTTCTGGGCGCCGGGATTGTGGTGGGAAGAGCTGGACTTCGCCTACATGGGAGTCATCGACGGCCATGACATCCGCGCCCTGCGGCGCGCGCTGCGCGAGGCTCTCGCCGCCGAGCGGCCCGTCGTCGTGCACTGCGCGACGGTCAAGGGCAAGGGGTTCGCGCCCGCCGAGGAGGGCGGCCTGGAGGGAATGGAGAAATGGCACGCGGCCAAGCCCAACTCGATCGCCAACGGCGCACCGGCGCAGATGCGCGCCAAGTCGGGTGCAGGGCGCCCGGCTCCACCGGCCTACACGCAGGTGTTCGGCGAGGCGCTGGTCGAGGAGTGCCGTCGCGACGACCGGGTGATCGGGATCACCGCCGCGATGAACTCCGGCACCGGCCTGAACATCCTCCAGCGCGAGCTGCCCGAGCGCTACTACGACGTCGGGATCGCCGAGCAGCAGGCGATCCTGTTCGCGGCCGGCCTGGCCCTGCAGGGCTGCAAGCCCGTCGCCGCCATCTACTCGACATTCCTGCAACGTGCCTATGACCAGATCGTGCACGACGTGTGCCTGCAGAACCTCAACGTCGTGTTCGCCATGGACCGCGCCGGCCTGGTCGGCGACGACGGGCCCACGCACCACGGGATGTTCGACATCGCCTACCTGCGCTGCCTGCCGAACATCGTCCTGATGGCGCCCCGCGACGAGGCGATGCTCGTCGACATGCTCCACACGGCCCTGCGCCACGACGACGGGCCGGTGGCGCTGCGCTATCCCCGCGGCGAGGGCGTCGGCGTGCCGCTTCCGGAGCGACCCCGGACGATCGAGATCGGCACCGGCGAGATCCTGCGCGAGGCCGCGGGTGACGGCGCCCGGGTGGCGCTGCTGGGCTACGGCACGGGGGTCGCCAAGTCACTGGAGGCCGCCGAGATCCTGGCGGCCCGGGGCGTCGCCGTGACGGTCGCCGACGCCCGCTTCGCCAAGCCCATCGACGCCGGGCTCGCCGCCCAGCTCGCGGCTGAGCACGAGCTCCTGGTGACCGTCGAGGAGGGGGTTCTGGCCGGGGGCTTCGGCTCGGCCGTCTGGGAGACACTCTCCGACGCCGGGCTGGCGCCGCGGATAATGCGGGTCGGGCTCCCGGACCGCTACGTCACCCACGGCGCCCCGAAGCTCCTACACGAAGAGGTCGGCTTCACCGCCGAGCGGATCGCCGAGCGCGTCGAGGCGGCCGTGATCCGGCCGACCGGGGTCACGAGCGCCGGGGCCTGACCGCCGGCCGTCCGCCGAGGGCGGCAGCTGACCTTAGGCCGTCCGGCGAGGGTGGCGGCTGACCTGGGCCGTTCGCCGAGTGCCGGCGTTGATTTGCTGGGGAGGGGGGAACTCCTCGGCATCAGTCATGCGCTGTCGCGGGCCGGCGCATCCTCGGCTCCGATGCGCAACCCATCGGTAGCGTGTCACCTCATACACATATAGCGAGCATGAGGACGCACGGCTCCCGACCGCGGCTCGCTCCTGCTCCCTTCCTGGCCGTCGTAGACGTCTCGCCTCCTCGCCGACGTTTCTCGGACGGACGGGGCGGCACCCGGCCCTGACCGCCCGGGCGCCGCATCCGCCCGGAGGGCCCGTCCCGCGCCTACTCGGCGTGCCGCGCCTACTCGGCGCCCCGCGCCTATTCGGGCGCGGTGTACCGCGTGGCGAAGCCGAGCAGCGCCTGCAGGACGACGATCGCCGCCAGGAACAGAACCGCGCGGGTCTGACCGGCGGCGGCGAGGGCCAGCGCGGCCAGCGCGGTCGCCAGCACGAACACGGTGTCGAAGTGCCCGTGCGAGGCCAGCGAGTGGGGCTCGCGGGTACTCAGCGAGACGGCGGTACCGGTGAGGATCGCGCCGAGCGTGACCGAGACGAGCAGCCCGGCGACGCCGAACGACAGCGCGGCCGGGGCGATCATCATCGCGATCCCCGCCAGGAGCTCGATCGCCCCGTGGATGGGAAGGGTGAAGCCTCTACTGATACGCATGCGTACCATCATGGCGTGCGCTCGCCGCAGTGACTGTGAGGTCGATCACGTACCGTTCCCAGTCGTCATGGGGACCGGGTCATCGTGAGGCGCATTCGGCTCGACAGCCTGCTCTCGGAGCGGGGGATGTTCGAATCCCGCAGCCGTGCCGCGGCGTCGGTGCTGGCGGGCGAGGTGATGCTGCTCCCCGAGCGCCGACGGGCCGAGAAGCCGGGGCAGCTCGTGTCCGAGGACGTTGAGCTCGAGCTGCGCCGACCGCGGGAGTTCGTGTCGCGTGGCGGCATCAAGCTCGCGAACGCGCTCGACACCCTTGCGCTCGAGGTCTCCGGGCGCCGGGCGCTCGACGTCGGGGCCTCGACCGGCGGGTTCACAGACTGCCTGCTGCAGCGCGGGGCCGAGCACGTGGTGGCGCTCGACGTGGCGTACGGCCAGCTGCACTGGAGGCTGCGCTCGGACCCGCGGGTGACGGTGGTCGAGCGCGCCAACGCCCGCGCGCTGCGCCCCGAGGAGCTCCCCTACCGGCCCGACCTGATCGTGATCGACGTCTCCTTCATCTCGGTGACGAAGGTGATCGAGGCGGCCCTCGGCTGCGCTGCCCCGCGATTCGACGCGCTGGCGATGGTCAAGCCCCAGTTCGAGGTCGGCCGCGGCGGCGTCGGCAAGGGCGGGGTGGTCCGCGATCCCGAGCTTCGCCGCCGGGCGCTGGTCGAGGTGGGGGAGGCCGCGCGCGGTTTCGGCGCTGCGGTGCTGGGTTACGCGAGCTCTGGACTGCCCGGGCCGAAGGGCAATCTCGAGACGTTCGCGTGGCTGGCCGAGGCGGCGCGGGGCGGGGTCGGCGACATCGAGGCCGCAGCGCGGGAGGTCGAGCCGTGAATCCCGTCCGTACGGCGTCGGTGCTGACCCACCGCCGACCGGAGATCACCGCCGACGCTCTGGCCCGGTTGATCGACGATGGCCGGCGAGGCGATGGTGCGGCTGCATTTCGACGCCGTTGAGACCGTCAAGCACCGGCTCACCCCGCGACCCGACATCCGCCTCGACCAGCCCCTCGACACCCCCGTCGATGTCTGCTTCGCGCTCGGGGGCGACGGCACGATCCTCAACGCCCTTCGCACCTATGCCGGGACCGGTGTGCCGGTGTTCGCGATCAACTTCGGGGAGATGGGATTCCTGGCGACGGTCGACCGCGAAGCCGCGGATTCCGGGATCCTGCGGGCGTTCGCCGGCGACTTCGACGTGATGCCGCTGCCGGCGATCGAGCTCACCGGCGCTCGCGGCCAGTGGCTGGCGATCAACGACGTCTCCATGCACCGCCAGCAGGGCAAGCGCGTGGCCGACCTCGAGTACGCCGTCGGCGACGATGAGGTCGGCCGGGTGCGCTGCGACGGCCTGGTGATCGCCACACCGGCCGGATCGACCGGTTACAACCTCGCCAATGGCGGCCCCGTGATGGCCTGGGGAGTGCACGGCTACGTGGTGTCGTTCATCGCGCCGCACTCGCTGACCGCCCGCACGCTGGTGGTGGCGCCCGACGACGGGATGGCGGTTCACAACCGCTCCCACGAGGAACCGGTCGACGTGACCGTCGACGGCCGGCCGACGTGCGTGCTGGAGCCTGGAGAGCGGCTCGAGGCCCGGTTCGCCCGCGACCAGGCCGCACTGGCCCAGATGCCGGGCACGACCTTCTACCAGCGGCTGCGTCAGAAATTCGGTCGGCTGGCCACCCCGCTTTGATCGGCGGGTCGCGTGGGCGTATATTCGCCCCGCGGCCGACCATTCAACAGATCGGGGTTTGTGAATGTCTGTCAAGACGCTCTACCGCAGCGCGACCGCCGCCTGTGTTCTGATCGCGCTTGTGGCCGGGGCCGCACTCGCCTCGGCACCGTCGCTGCACAGGGGCCGGGCGTACGTGAGCAACGTCAAGGCCAAGGCGTTCATAACGCTGATCACCAGCGCCACCAACGCGCGAACGCTGATCGCGGGGCCGGTCGGGGCCGTTCCGATCGCCTCCCAGTTCCCCGACACCATCGGCGTGGTCAGATGCCCGAAGGCCAAGCGCGAACGAGGTGCGCCGCGCAGCTCGACCCCGTCTGCGCTGTTCGGGTTCCCGGGCGCCACGCTGAAGCGCTCCCATGGCCGCTACTCGTTCTCGGTGTCGCGCACCATCCACGACCAGACGGTGTTCGAGAGCACGGCGAAGCCGTTCACCCTCAACGTCCACGTCACCGGCGTCGTCACGGGCGCCAAGTCGATCACCGGCAAAATGAGCGTCTCGGGCGGCCCCTGCACGATCAAGCCGCTCGCCTACACGGCCAAGCTCAGCAGTGAGAAGGTGGCTCCGGGCAACTGAACCGCTGACGGTCGCGTGGCTCCGGCCGGCGGACCCGGCCGGGCCCACGCGCCCCGTTGATACGTCGGGGGCTCGTGGTACACCGTGCTCGCAATGCTCCACGAGCTACGTGTCGAGAATCTGCTCCTGATGGAGCGCGCCGAGCTGCGCCTGGTGCCGGGGCTGAACATGCTCACCGGGGAGACCGGGGCCGGGAAGACCCTGCTGGCCCACGCACTCGACCTGCTGCTGGGCGGCCGGGCGCGCCGGGGCATCGTGCGCCCCGGCGCCGAGGAGGCCTACGTGGAGGGCGTTTTCTCCGTGCCGCCGGCTCTGGCGGGCTCCGACCGGCTCCCCACGGGTGCCGAGGAGATCGTGCTGGCACGCCGCGTGTGGCCCGACGGCCGCACCCGCGCCTACGTATGTGGGCGCTCGGCGACGGTGGCCGACCTCCAGGAGCTGGGCAGTGGGCTGCTGTCGTTCTACGGCCAGCACGAGCACCGCAAGCTGATGCTCTCGACCGCCCAGCTGGACCTGCTCGACGCCTACTGCGGGACGGGTGCGCTCGAGCTGCGAACCCAGCTACGGGCCGCTTATGAGACGGCTCGCGGCGCCGAGCGCCGGGCCGCGGAGCTCAGCGAGCTCGCCGGGGCGCGCGAGCGCGAGCTGGACCTGGTCCGCTTCGAGCTCGACGAGATCGACGCCGCCGCCCCCAGCGAGGAGGAGCAGGCGCAGCTTGAGGCCGAGCGTGAGCGACTGCGCCACCTCGAGGCACTGCAGGCCGCGGCCGCTGCGGGTGCCGAGGCGATCGCTCCGGAGGCCGGGGGCGGAGTCGGCGAGGTGCTGGCGCTCGCCGCCCAGCAGCTCGAGCACGCGGCCGGCATCGACCCGGTGCTGGGCGCGCTCTCCGAGCGCGTTCAGGCACTGCGCTACGAGGCCGAGGACGTCGGCGGGGAGCTGCGCGGCTACCTGCTGGGCCTGTCGGGGGACAGCGGCGACAATGCCGCGGCGGGGTCGAGGCTCGAGGACGTGGAGGAACGGCTCGCGCTGCTGGCGCGGCTGGAGCGAAAGCACGGCGGAACGATCGCTGAAGTGATGGCGCACGCCGAGCGCTGCCGTGCCCGGCGCGAGGAGCTCGAGCACGCCGATCAGGCGCTTGAAGAGTCCGAGGGGGTGCTCCAGGCCGCGCGGACGGCGCTCGACGGGCTGGCCGCGCGCCTCGGTCGGGAGCGGGGCCGGGCCGCCCCGGAGCTGGCACGGGCGGTCCGTGAGCGGCTCGCGGAGCTGGCGATGCCCGACGCCGCATTCGAGATCGAGCTCACGCCTCGCTCAGACGGATGCGGCCCGCGCGGGGGCGACGCGATCGAGATGCTGATCGCCCCCAACGCCGGCGGCACGCTCGGCCCGCTGCGCGAGGTCGCCTCCGGCGGCGAGCTGTCGCGAGTCATGCTGGCGCTGCTCAGCGTCGCCCAGGGCGAGGCGGCACCGGCCGGGGACAGCCGGGCGCTGCTGGTGTTCGATGAGATCGACGCCGGCATCGGCGGCCACACCGCCCGGGCGGTCGGGGAGCACCTGCGAGCGCTCTCCGAGGGCCGTCAGGTTCTCTGCATCACACATCTGCCCCAGGTGGCGGCGCTGGCCGATCGCCACTTCACGATCGTCAAGAACGCCTCCATAAAGCCCGCCACGACCACCGTCACCACCCTCGACGGCGACGAGGTGGTCGGCGAGCTGGTGCGGATGCTGGGCGGCGACCGGGGCGACAGCGCCGCCGGCGAGCACGCCCGCGAGCTGCTGAGGGCCGCGTGATTGCGGGGCCTGACCGGTTCCGTCTAGGGCCCCGTTAGACTCGACGGTGGATCGAATGGCACACGGCGAGACGCGCTTCATCTTCATCACCGGCGGGGTTGTGTCCTCGCTTGGAAAGGGCATCGCCGCCGCCTCGATCGGGCGGCTGCTCGTGGCCCGCGGACTCAGCGTCCAGCTGCAGAAGTTCGATCCCTACATCAACGTCGACCCCGGGACGATGTCGCCTTACCAGCACGGCGAGGTGTTCGTCACCGAGGACGGCGCCGAGACCGATCTCGACCTCGGCCACTACGAGCGCTTCACCGACGCCAACACCAGCCGCGCCTCGAACGTCACCGCCGGTGGCATCTACAACACCGTGATCCGCCGCGAGCGCCGCGGGGACTACCTGGGGGCGACCGTCCAGGTGGTGCCTCACATCACCGATGAGATCAAGCAGCGGATCAAGCTGATGGCCGACTCCTCGGACGTCGACTTCGTCGTCACCGAGATCGGCGGCACGGTCGGTGACATCGAGTCGCTCCCGTTCCTCGAAGCGATCCGCCAGTTCCCCGTCGACGTGGGCCGCCGGCGCTGCATGTTCATCCACCTCACGCTTGTGCCATACATCGGTCACGCCGGTGAGCTCAAGACCAAGCCGACCCAGCACTCGGTGAACGAGCTGCGGCGAATCGGTATCGCTCCCGACATGGTCGTGTGCCGCTCCGAGGCCGAGCTCTCGACCGACATCCGCCGCAAGATCGCGCTGTTCGCGAGCTTGCCGGTGGAGGCGATCGTGTCCGCCTACGACGTCCCGGACATCTACCAAGTTCCGCTGAAGTTCAATGCCCAGGGCGTCGACGACTTCATCCTGCACGAGCATTTCGGCCTGGACCCGGGGACCCCGGACCTG
Organism: uncultured Solirubrobacterales bacterium; assembly: GCA_963799995.1. Taxonomy (GTDB): domain Bacteria; phylum Actinomycetota; class Thermoleophilia; order Solirubrobacterales; family Solirubrobacteraceae; genus Palsa-465. The sequence goes on from CAWCZI010000012.1 coordinate 437,603, forward strand.
TCCCGGTGGGAGCAGATCACGCGGCGCGCCAGCGAAGTCGACCGTCACGTCAAGATCGCGCTGGTGGGCAAGTACGTCCAGCTCGAGGACGCGTATCTGTCGGTGGTCGAGGCGCTGCGTCACTCGGGTGTGCATCACGGCTGCAAGGTGGACGTCGACTGGGTGGACTCCGAGTCGGTGGGTGAGGCTGAGGTCACCGAGCGCCTGCACGAGGCCGACGGGATCCTGATCCCGGGCGGGTTCGGAGGCCGCGGCTGGGAGGGCAAGATCAGAGCCGCCCAAATCGCGCGCGAACGCCGGATCCCATATCTCGGTGTGTGCCTTGGGATGCACGTCGCGGTCAGCGAGTTCGCCCGGCACGTCGCCGGCATGGACGGTGCCAACTCCACCGAGATGGACCTCGAGACGCCGTTTCCGGTGATCGACCTGCTGCCTGAGCAGAAGGAGATCGCCGACATGGGGGGGACGATGCGGCTCGGCGCCGACCCGGTGAAGCTGCATGACTCGACGCGCATCCGAGCGCTCTATGGTGAGGCCGTTGTGTATGAGCGCCACCGCCACCGCTATGAGGTCAACAACCACCTGCGCAAGAAGCTCGAGGCCGTTGGGCTGATCTGCTCGGGGACGTCGCCCGATGAACGCCTGGTGGAGGCGATCGAGCTCGCGCCCGACGTGCACCCGTTCTTCGTCGCCTCCCAGTACCACCCCGAATTCAAGTCGCGCCCCGAGCGCCCAGCGCCGCTGTTCCGGGAGTTCGTCGGCGCCGCGCTGGCGCATGCCGAGAGCTCGGAAGCCGACTCCGAGCCCTCCCAGGCCGGCCGCGAGCGAGACGTCAGCGTCTCGCGCCAAGCGTGAGGCGCTCCAGCGCGGCCGAACGCGAACGGCTGCACGAGACGTTCGCCGCGCTGTGCCGGATCGAGAGCCCGTCAGGACGCGAGCGTCCGTGCGCGGACTGGGTCCGGGCGGAGCTCGAGGCGATGGGCATCACCGCCCACGAGGACCAGGCCGGGGCGGGCGCCGGCTCTGACTCGGGCAACCTGCTCGCCCGGATACCGGGCTCGGGCTCGTCCAGCGTTCTGCTGTGCGCCCACCTCGATACGGTGCCTGCCGTCGCGCCGATCGAGCCGGTGCGGGTCGGTGGCTACTGGGAGAACGCCAACGAGGGCATCCTCGGCGCCGACAACAAGTCCGCGGTGGCCGTGATCCTGGAGCTGGCGCGCCGGATGACCAGCGCCCCCGAGCCGCCTCCGGTCGGGGTGGAGCTCCTGTTCACGGTCTGCGAGGAGGTGTCGCTGCGCGGCTCGCGGGAGTTCGACACGAGCCAGCTGCAGAGCGCCTTCGGCTACGTGTTCGATCACGCCACTCCGATCGGCGAGGTCGTCGTCGCGTCGCCCACCCACTACCGGATCGTCGCCGAGCTGCGCGGCCGGGCCGCCCATGCCGGCGTCCGGCCCGAGGCGGGGCGTAGCGCCGTGGTCGCGGCCGCGCGGGCCATCGCAGCCATGCGCCTGGGGCGGCTGGACGCCGAGACCACCGCCAACGTGGGCCTGATCGACGGGGGCACGGCGATCAATGTGATCCCCGAGCGCTGCCGGGTCGAGGCCGAGGTCCGAAGCCTCGACGAAGCCCGTGCCGCGGCGGTCACCACCGAGACCGTCGACCATCTCGAGGATGCCGCCAACGCGGTCGAGTGCGATCTCGACCTCGATGTGGAGCGGATGTTCAGCGGTTACCGGACCAAGCCGCGCGCCGCGCAGCTGCAGGTGGCCGAGCGAGCGCTGCGCGCCTGTGGGTACGAGCCGCGCCAGATCGTGTCCGGCGGCGCCTCGGACGCCAACTCGTTCGAGGCCGCGGGCTTTCCCTGCACGTGCCTGGCCGACGGCACCGAGCGCAACCATGAACCGGGCGAGCGGATCAGCGTCGATGCGCTGGAGAGCCTGCTGGACGTTGCCATCACCGTCATCGATGAGGCTGCGACGGAGCTGGCTGCATGAGCGGGTTCGAGCGGATCGACGCGGAGAGGACCTGGGTCGGGAAGATCATCAGCGTCGGAGTGGAGCGCTATCGCCACGAGGATGGCGAGGTGGTCACGAGGGAGAAGGTCTGGCACCCGGGGGCGGTGGGCATCCTGGCGCTCGACGCCGCCAGCGTGTGGCTGACTCGACAGCCGCGCGAAGCAGCCGGGCTGACAGGGTCGCTCGAGATCCCGGCCGGCAAGCGCGACGTTGAGGGCGAGCCTCCGCTTCAGACCGCCCGGCGGGAGCTGGCCGAGGAGATCGGCAAGCGCGCGGCGACGTGGAGGGAGATGGGCGTGTTCTTCACCAGCCCCGGGTTCAGCGACGAGCGCGTGTGGTGGTACCTGGCCACGGAGCTCTCCGACGCGCCACCCGCGGAGGCCGAGGAGGACGAGCGGATCGAGATCGTCCCCTGGCCGCTCGAGCGTCTCGACGACGCGCTCGCCGAATGCGTGGACTCCAAGTCGCTGATCGCCCTCTGCTGGCTCGCCCGCGCCCGCGCCCGCGGGGAGCTCGACACGCTCTGAACGGCCGCTGGCAGTCGCAGGACTGCCCATCGGGTCCCCGAATACGGACCCGATGGCGACCATCGAGACGGCACCCGCGCAGCGCAGGCTGACCGAGCTGACGCTCGACTTCCTGGGCGCGCTCGAGCTGGAGCGCGGGCTTTCGCGCAACACGCTCGAGGCCTACCGTTCAGATCTGCAGCAGTACGGGGCGTTCCTGGGCCGTCGCGATCTCGACCCGCTGTTGGCTCGTCCCGTAGACCTGGCGGCGTTCATATCCGAGCTGGCCGCGGGCCGCGAAGGCAAGCCACCGGTGGCACCCGCGACGTTGCAGCGCAAGATCGCCTGCCTGCGCTCCTTCTACCGCCATCTGCGTCGCGAGCAGGCGATCGATCACGATCCCACGGCGGAGCTGCGCCCGCCGCGATCGCGCGGCCGGCTGCCCAAGGTCCTCAGCCGCGACGAGGTGGGACGGCTGCTGGAGCAGCCCCAGGGCAGCTCTCCGGCGGCTCTGCGCGATCGCGCGCTGCTGGAGACCATGTACGCGTGCGGCCTGCGCGCGTCGGAGGCGATCACGCTCGAGCTCTCCGAGCTCGATCTCGAGGCCGGGATGCTGCGGGCCCGCGGCAAGGGCTCCAAGGAGCGGATCGTCCCCGTCGGCAGCAAGGCGATCGCCACGCTCGATGTTTACCTGGCCAAGGGGAGGCCGCGTTTGGTCGGCCTGCACGACGAGCCTCGCGTGTTCGTCAACCTCCGCGGTGGGGGGCTGTCGCGCCAGGGCCTTTACAAGATCGTGCAGGGCCACGCGCGCCGCGCCGGGCTCGAGAACCGCATGAGCCCCCACACCCTTCGGCACACCTTCGCCACCCACCTGCTGGCCGGAGGCTGCGACCTGCGCTCGCTGCAGGAGATGCTGGGCCACGCCGACATCGGCACCACCCAGGTGTACACCCACCTGTCCTCCGATCGTCTGCGCGACGTCTACTTCGACGCGCATCCGCGGGCCCAGATCGCCCGCACCGAGGATTCGTAGGGGTCGGCTGGCAGAATCGCGGCGTGCCTGCGACGAAGTCGATCGTGCTGTCGGGGTCGCTCGTGCTCCTCGCCGGCTGTGTGGGCGGCTGCGGCAACACCCGCACCCCGGTCCCCAGCGCGACCCTGCCCTCACCGCCCGCGGGCTTCCGCAGCCTTACGCTGCACGCGGCGGGCGTCAGGCTCGCGGTTCCGCGCAACTGGACGGTGTCGGGTCAGCGCGCCCCGCTGCTCGTGACCGTCGCGTCGGGCACGGCGGTGATGGCGGTGTGGAGGTTCTCGCGCGCCGCGCCGGTGCCGGGCGGAGCGCGGGCGCTGGGCGCCCTGCGGGCCCGACTGCTGGTCGCCGTTCGTGCCCGTGACCGCACGCTGCGGGTGCTGAGCGCGATCGGCCTGCGGGTGGCCGGGACGGGCGCGAACGAGATCGAGGCGATCGAGCGCATCGCCGGGCTCAGCAGGCGGGTGAGCTCGATACACGTCTACCTCCGCGGCGAGGAGCTGGTGCTCGACCAGTACGCCCCGCCCGCGCTGTTCGCAGCCGTCGACCGCAGCGTGTTCGCCCCCGTCACGCGCTCGCTGGCGGTTGTTGGGGTGGGCACGGCGTGAGCCGAGCGTTCGTGATCGTGCTCGACGCCTGCGGGGCGGGTGCGCTCCCCGACGCCGCCGACTACGGCGACGCCGGCACCAACACACTCGCTCATCTCGCGCAAAGGCTCGGCGGCCTGCGACTGCCTACGCTCGAGCGCCTCGGCCTGGGGTCGATCCTGCCGCTGGAGGGGGTGATGCCGGCGCCGGCGCCGGTCCTGCACGGCCGGCTGCACGCGCTGGGGCCCGGCAAGGACTCGACCGCCGGGCACTGGGAGCTGATGGGCGTGGTGATGGCCGCGCCGATGCCCACGTACTCCGACCGGGTTCCCCGAGGAGGTGCTCGACGTGGTCCGGGCGGCCGGCGGGCGCGGGATGATCTGCAACCGCCCCGACAACGGGATCGAGGCGATCCGAGAGTTCGGCGGCCGAGCACCTCGCGGGCGGCGAGCTGATCGTCTACACCAGCCAGGACTCGGTGCTGCAGATCGCCGCGCACGTCGACCTGGTCGCGCCCGCCGAGCTCTACGCGATCTGCGCCGAGGTGCGTGGCCGGCTGGGTGCCGCACACCTGGTCGGCCGCGTGATCGCGCGACCGTTCACCGGCGCGGACGGCACGTTCGAGCGCACCGACGGACGCCGGGACTACGCGCTCGCGCCGCCCTCGCCCAGCTACCTCGAGGCACTCCAGGATCACGGGGTGCCGGTCCACACGGTCGGCAAGGTCGCCCAGCTGTTCGGCGGCGTCGGGATCGACGTCGAGCACCGCGGCGCCCACCAACGCTCGCGCGCTGGACGAGACCACCGAGCTGATCGCGTCACTGCCCGGCGGCCTCGTGTTCACCAACCTGATCGAGACCGATCAGGTCTACGGCCACCGCCACGACTTCGCGGGCTTCGAGCGGGCGCTCGTGGAGATCGACGGCCGTGTGCGGGGCTGGCTGTCACAGCTGCGCGATGACGACCTGCTGGTGCTGACCGCCGATCACGGCTGTGACCTGACCTCCCCCCACACCGACCACACGCGCGAGCACGTGCCGCTGCTGGCCCGCTTCGCCGGCCACGGCTCGCGCCGCCACGACGGCCCGCTGGCCGACGTCGGCGCCAGCGTGCTGGACTGGCTCACCGGCGACGGGCGCCGGCGAGCTGCCCGGCCGTTCCTTCATCCCGCGCGGACTGGCCGGCCTCCGCTCCCCGACCACGGAGCCCTGAAATGCCCGAGCTGCCCGAGGTCGAGACGATCCGCCGCCAGCTGGCGCCCGCATCTTGAGGGCCGGACGATCATGGAGGCCGAGATCCTCGACCCCCGCTGGACCCGGCCCGACCCGCCGGGCCGGTGCGCGAGCAGCTGCGCGGACGACTCGTGGAGCGCGTCGGGCGCCACGGCAAGTACCTGGTCTGGGAGCTGTCGGGAGACCTGCACCTGCTGATCCATCTGCGCATGACCGGCATCGCTGCTGTTCGATCCCGACGTCGAGCCCCTCCACACCCGGGTGCGCTTCGAGCTCGACGCCGGGCACCGGCTCGTCTACGTCGACCCCCGCCGCTTCGGGACCGGGCATCTCCTGGCCGGCGCCGGCGCTCGCGACGCCTACCTGGCGCAGCGGATCGGGATCGAGCCGATGACACCCGAGTTCACCGCTCGCGCACCTGCGGGCGCTCGCCCGCGGCCGGCGCGCGCCCGATCAAGTCGTTCGTGCTCGACCAGCGGCGGATCGCCGGGGTGGGCAACATCTACGCCGACGAGGCCCTGTTCCGGGCCCGGATCCATCCGCTGCGAGCCGCGGGCACCCTCAACCGTGCGCAGCTGGAGGCGCCTGCGCCGGGCGATCGAGGAGGCGCTGGCCGCCGGGATCGAGGCCAAGGGGGCCACGATCGACGATTTCCGGCACGTCGACGGGGCGCGGGGCTCCTTCCAGGACCGTTTCCTCGTCCACCGCCGCGAGGGCGAGCCGTGCCCGCGGTGCGGGACCACGATCCGCAAGCTGGTGGTCGGTGGCCGCGGCACGTACGTGTGCGAGCGCTGCCAGGTGAAGCCCCGCCGGCGGAGGATTGCGGCGAGCTGAGCCGCCGGCAGGGTTCGGCGGGGCCGGCTGAGCCGCGGGCTGGGTTTCGGCGGGGCGGCGCTAGGCGGCGAGCAGCTCGGAGAGCCGCCCGGCGCGGTCGGCCGCCAGCAGCTCCTCGAAGCCGCCGATCGACTCGCCGTCGATGAGGATCTGCGGGAACGTGATCATGCCCGTGCGCTCAGCGAGCTCCGTGCGGCCGTCCGGGTCCCGTGCCAGATTGATCTCCGTCGTACTCGATGTTGCGCTTGCCCAGCAGCATCTTCGCGCTGGTGCAGTACGGGCACAAATCGGTGGTGTAGACGGTGACCTGTCTTCATGACTTCAGAAAAGATAGCAACCCGGCCGCAGGGGGGCCAGCGCTGTCCGCACCGCTGAAGACCGAGGCGATCGTGCTGCGCTCGATCCGCTACGGCGAGGCCGACCGGATCCTGCATCTGTACACGCCGGCGCACGGCCGGCTGAGCGCGATCGCCAAGGGCGCCCGGCGGGCGCGAAGCCGCTTCGGGGCCCGGCTCGAGCCGTTCTTCCACATCCGCGTGATGCTGCACGAGGGCCGGGGCGACCTGCTCACGGTCACCGGCGTGGACACCGTCGCGGTCCACGGCGGGCTGCGCGACCACGCCGCCACGCTCGATGCCGCCGCCCGCGCCTGCGACGCCGTGACCCGGCTGTTCGAGACCTCTGATCCTCATCCCGAGGTGTTCCGCCTGCTCGCCAACGAGCTCGCCCTGCTGCACTGCGACCCCGCCCATGCCCGCCCCGGCAACGGGCTCGCCTTCCGCCTCAAGCTGCTGCTGGCAGCCGGGATCGTTCCCCAGCTCGCCGCCTGCGCGGTGTGCGGGGAGACCGAGCACCTGGGCGGCTTCTCGGGCTCTGCGGGCGGCGTCGTGTGCAACTCGTGCGAGGCGGCGGCGTTCCCGCTGGACGAGGATGCCTACCGGTTCCTGGTCGGAGCCCTCGGGGTGTCCCTGGCGCAGGCGCCGGACGGATCCGAGCGCACTCTGCGGCAGGTGGAGCGGGCGATCGGGGAGACCGCCGAGCACCATGCGCACGTCCACCTGCGCCCCCTGCTGGTGTCCTGAGTTGCCCCGGATGTCACGGCTTCGTGACGGCAACGGCCGGACCGTCCGGCGCGGTGTCAGAATCGATCCGTGAGCGAGAACACGGCGACCGTCGGCTACGAGCATCCCCGAGGTCCGGTGGCGGGCGCCTTCGAACAGCGCATGCGGGCGCGCGAGGAGGCTGGGCTCTCGCCGCTGGCCACGCGCTCGTATCCGGCATCCCGGGCAAGGCCCGAGACCGACTGCGGGCTGCGCACCCCATTTCAGCGCGACCGCGACCGGATCGTGCACTGCAAGGCGTTCCGGCGGCTCAAGCACAAGACGCAGGTGTTCGTGGCTCCGAGCGGCGACCACTATCGCACCCGGCTCACGCACACCCTCGAGGTCACCCAGGTCTCGCGCACGGTGGCCCGAGCGCTGGCGCTCAACGAGGACCTGGTGGAGGCGATCGGGCTGGGGCACGACCTCGGCCACCCGCCGTTCGGCCACGTCGGCGAGGAGGCGCTGGATCGGTGCCTGGCCGACCGCTTCGGCGGCGCCTTCCGCCACCACGAGCACTCGTTGCGCGTCGTCGACTCGCTGGAGCGGGACGGCCTGGGGCTGAACCTGACGATGGCGGTCCGCGACGGGATCGTCAGCCACTCGGGCCGTGCCGAGCCCCCCTCGACGCTCGAGGGCAAGATCGTGCGGCTGGTGGACCGCGTCGCCTACATCAACCACGACATCGACGACGCGCTGCGGGCCGGGGTGATCTCCGCGGCCGATCTTCCCGCCGAGCCGATCGAGATCCTCGGCGACACCGGGCCGCGGCGGATCGACACGCTGGTCCACGACCTGGTGGAGAGCTCCGAGCGCGCCGGCGACATCGCGCAGGGCGAGCCGGTTGGGAGCGCCATGCTGGCGCTGCGCACGTTCATGTTCGAGAACGTCTACCTGGGGCCGGTGGCGACGCGGGAGCACGCCAAGATCCATCTCGTGATCAGAGCCCTGTTCGATCACTACTGCGCCCACCCGGAGGAGATCCCGAGCGCGCATCCTGAGGGACTTGAGAGCTCGATTCCGTCCGGCGAGCTCGCAACCCGCGTGACCGACTGGATCGCCGGGATGACCGATCGCTTCTGCATCCGCGTCTTCGAGCAGATGTGCGTACCGGTCGCGTTCGCGCCGTGAGCCGCTACACCGCCGATTCGCGCGACCGGGTATTCGCCGCCGTCGACATGGTGTCGCTGGTGTCGGCGCGCACCGAGCTGCAACGGCGCGGCGTCGACAGCTACTTCGGGCTGTGTCCGTTCCACGACGAGCGCAGCGGCTCATTCCACGTCCGGCCCGACAAGAAGCACTACCACTGCTTCGGCTGCGAGGCCTCCGGCGATCCGTTCACGTTCGTGATGGAGACCGAGGGGCTCGACTTCAAGGCGGCCATGGAGTCGCTGGCCGACCGCTTCGGGGTCAAGCTCGAGACCGAGGACGAGGATCCGGGCGCGGCTGCCCGCCGTGAGCGGCGCGAGCGGCTGCACTCGCTGCTGGCCCGTGCGAGCGCCGTACTACTCCCGCTACCTGTGGGAGGCGCGGGAGGCCGAGCCGGCCCGGGCCTACCTGCTGGGCCGGGGCCTCGAGGAGGAGACGCTGCGCGAGTTCCGCGTCGGCTACGCGCCGAGCGCGTGGGACCGGATGCTGCTGGCCTCGCGCCGTGCCGGCTACAGCGACGAGGAGCTGCTGGCCGCCGGCCTGGCCCAGCGCTCCAAGAACCGCCCGGGCCAGGTCTACGATCGCTTCCGGGAGCGGATCATGTTCCCGGCGGTCGACGCCCGCGGGCGCGTGCACGGGTTCGGCGCGCGGGCGATGCGCGACAACCAGCGCCCCAAGTACCTCAACACCTCCGACGGCGAGCTCTACCACAAGCGCGAGGTGCTGTTCGGGATCGACCTGGCCCGTGCGACCGGCCGCCCGCGCAGGCCGGATGATCCTGGTCGAGGGCTACACCGACGTGCTGGCCCTGCACCAGGCCGGGCTGCGCAACGCCGTCGGGATCATGGGCACGTCGCTGACCGAGGAGCAGGTCGCCGAGCTCGAGCGGGTCGTCCGCGTGCTCGAGCTGTGCCTCGACGCCGATCGCGCCGGTCAGGAGGCGATGCTCCGCGCCGCCGCCCGCTGGCCGCGGGGCGCAAGCTCGAGCTGCGCGTCGTGGCGCTGCCCGAGGGCACCGATCCCGCCGAGCTCGTCGAGCGCGAGGGCGCCGACGCGCTCCGCACCCGGGTGGAGGCGTCGGTGCCGTTCGTCGTCTTCCACGTCGAGCGGATCCTCGGCGGCCGCGGACACCCGCAGCGCCGAGGGGCGCGACCGGGCGCTGCAGGAGCTGGCGCCGGTGCTCGCCGAGCTGCCGGCGAGCGTCCTGCGCGACGAGCTCGTGCGCCGGGTGGCCGGGCCGGCTCGAGCTGACCGAGGGGAGGCTGACCACGCTGCTGTCCTCCGGCGGGGTGCCGGGGCCGCCGATGGCGGTTCGCGGGGCTCCGCCGGGCCGGGCGGTGCGCCGGGCAACGGCCACGGCGCGCCGGAGCGTGTCGGCGCCGGCCCCTCGTCGGCCGCCGCCGGCCACGCGATGCGCTCGGAGCGGATCTTCCTGGCGCTGTGCATCGCGCTGCCCGACCTCGGCGCCGATGCGCTGGCGCGGATCGACATCGATCAGCTGCTGACCACCGAGGCGATGCGCCGGGCGGCCCGTCACCTGGCGCAGCGCACCCGGACGCCGCTGGCCGATCTGCCCGCCGACGATGAGGAGTTCGCCCGCACGCTGGCCGGCCTGGTCGAGCTCGCCGGCCGCGTGCCCGACCCGAGTGCCGAGCGCCTCGAGCACGCCCGCCTCGTGCTCGAGCGAGACCGCCTGGACCGCGCCATCATCCGCGCCCGCGGCGAGGGCGCCGGCACCGGCGAGCTGGCCCGCGAGCGCGAGGCGGTCCGCGACGCCATCCGGGCGGTGGTGGCGCGGCTCGAGAAGGCGCTCTGAGCACTGGGTTGTCTCCGTCCGAGACCTGTGCGAACGTATGTTCGCACACACGGCGGTGGAAGGAGCAAATGGAGGGAATCACTGGCTGCGCTGCTGGGCCAGGGCCTGAGCGTCGAGAAGATCGCGCGCAGTTCGGCAAGCACCCTTCGACGGTGGCCTACTGGATGGCAAGACGGGCTGGAGGCCGTCAACCGGGAGAAGCACGCGCCAAGGGTGGGATCGAGCGTGAGCGGCTGGAGGCGCTGGTGCGCGCTGGGAGCACGATCGCGCGAGATCGCCACAGAGTCGGGCTCAGCAAGACGACGGTCCGGCACTGGCTCCGCCGATACGGACTGCGACCGACGGATCCAGGCGGACCGCCGCACGCGCGGCGGCTCGGGCTGCCTCGGACGCCGGTTCGGCGACCGTGACGATGGCGATGCCAGCACCACGGAGAGACCGAGTTCTCGCTCGAGGGTCGCGGCTACTACCGCTGCAAGCGCTGCGGCTCGAGGCGGTGACGCAACAGGCGCCGTCGCGTCAAGGCGCTACTCGTCGCCGAGGCTGGCGGATGTTGTGTGCATCTGCGGCTACAGACCGTTGCGTCGCAGCGCTGTCATTTCACCATCTGGATCCCGCGCAGAAGCGCCTGCACGTCAGCGCCTACGGGCATGGCTGTCGATGGCCGCGCTGCGCGCCGAGGCGAGCAAGTGCGTGCTCCTGTGCGCCAACTGCCATGCGGAGGTCGAGAACGGCGTCGCGCTGCCGTCCCGCTACATTGTGCAACGCTGAGCGGGACGCGCCCGATACACCATAATCCGGGGTAACTCAATTGGCAGAGTATTCGGCTGTTAACCGAAAAGTTGTGGGTTCGAGTCCCACCCCCGGAGCTTCTCCCGCGACCACCTCGGCGCAGGTCCGATGAAGCTCTACGTCTGCTACGGAACCTGGACCGCCGGCAAGCCGGTGCACGCCCACCCGTGCGGGGAGGCCCACAAGGCGGTGAGAGGCCGGCCACGAGCCCGAGGTGATCAGGTCCTACGGGCTGGGGCTGGCTGCCGGACGCCGTCAACCAGCTCACGCGGGGGCGGCGGGAGGTCAAGGAGCTGACCGGCAACTACTGGGTGCCGGCGCTGGTGACCGACGACGGGACCGTCGTCCAGGGCTCGAACAAGATCATCGCCTGGGCGCGGGCGAACCCCGCTGGGGCCTCAGCGGCCGCCGGTGCCGCCGCGGCTGCCGGACTGCCGCGCTGAGGCCGGGATGACCGTGCGTCCACCGGCGCGGTCGAGGATCTCGAGCGCTGGGAGCAGCACGGCGCCGGCTGGCACGCGCTCGAGGTCACCGACCGGCGCGTCGTGGTGGAGCTGTGCACGTGTCACGGGGAGCCGGTCGACGTGCTCCAGAGCGAGGACGCCGACGTCATCGCTTTCGTGCGCGCCCGGCGCGACGCCTGAGCGCCAGCTCCTCGACCAGGTCGGCCGCGCGGGCCGGCCCCGCTCGCGGTGCCGGTCCAGGCCGCCAGCTCGCGCGCCCGGGCGCTCAGCTCCGGCCTGCCGAGCGCGCGCAGCGCGGCCAGGCGCAGGGTGCGTGGACTCGAGCAGGGGCCAGGGCAGCCGCACGCCGGCGCCCGCCCAGTCGAGCCGGGCGGCGTTCTCGGCCATGTCGCCGGCGTGGGGGACGGCCAGCACCGGGCAGCCGCGAGGCGAGCGCGCGCACCAGCGTGCCGTGGCCGGCGTGGCAGATGACCAGCGCGCAGCCGGGGATCGTCTGCGCGTAGGAGAGCCACTCGACCAGGCGGGTGTTGGCGGCCACTGTCGACCGGGCTCGGGCAGCGGGCGGCGGTTCCAGGTGGCCAGCACCCGGACCGGCTCGTCGGCGAGCCCGCCGAGCGCGGCGCGCAGCAGCCGGTGCGTCGGGGTCCTGCGCGGTCGAGGGCGCCACCAGCACGAGCGGCTCGTCGCCCGGCGGCGGGTCGACGGCATCGAACGGCGGCTCCCACATCAGCGGCCCGACCACGTGGACGTTCGCGGCCAGCGCCGGGGGTACTCGAGCTGGGGGAACGTGCCGACCAGGCACAGCTCGCTGGCTGAGGCCGCCGTGGAAGCGCCGGCACGGGACGCCAGGCCCGAGCCGCCGGCGCGTCTCGTTGAGCTCGTCGCGTCCGCGGCGCAGCCCGGTCGCCACCGGACGGTCGAATGCCCGCCACAGCGTCCGGCCCAGCCGCGGTCGCGGGCATCCGGGCCCCGAACGCGTAGGGCGGGAAGCCCGGCTGCGCCGACCGGGTAGACGTGCGGGATCAGCGTCGCCACCGGGATCGCCCTCCAGCTCGGCGGCCAGCGCCGGCGCCAGCGTCAGGATGTCGTGCACGACGACGTCGGGAGCGGCCGCGGCGACCGCCGGCCGGGTGTCGGCGGTCGCCATGGACGACCGCTTCGTAGGGCCCGAGCGGCTGCTCACGGGTCGGGAACACCGGGTACTCGGGCGCGGCCACGAAGCGCATCCCGTGCGCCTCGGACCGGCTCGCGCCAGCGCGACCACGTCTCGTAGGTCACCTCGTGGCCGCGGGCGGCCAGCTCGGCGCCCAGCGCCAGCATCGGGAAGGCGTGCCCGGGCTGCCCGAACGCCCCGAGGAAGAAGCGCAGCGGCCGGCCGGCCGCCCGGGCCGCTCGACCGTCGCACTCGAGTGCCCGGCGACCAGGCGCGGCCGCCTCCCGGCGCTCAAGCCGCCAGCTCGGCCACGGCCGCAGCTGCTCGATCCGGTCCTCGACGGTCGAACGCCATCGGCGATGACCATCAGCGTGCCGACGCCGGCATCACGGAAGGCGGCGATCCGCTCGCGCACGACGTCCCGGGGCCCGCACAGCGAGACCATGTCGATCAGCTCGTCGGGGATCGCGTCGCCGGCCTCGGCCTTCTTGCCGTCCAGGTAGAGGTCCTGGATCTCCTCGGCGGCGGCCTCGAACCCGTAGCGCTGGACGAGGTTGTTGTAGAAGTTCTGCTTGCGCGAGCCCATGCCGCCGATGTACAGCGCCAGGCCCGGCCGCATCAGGTTGCGGGCCGCCTCGCGGTCGTCGGAGATGTAGGACTGCACCGTCGGCGCGATCTCGAAGCCGTCCAGCGATCGCCCGGATCGGTCGGCGCCCTCCTGGAGCAGCGCGCGGAAGTCGGCCACGTGCTCGGGGGAGAAGAAGGTGGGGATCCAGCCGTCGGCGATCTCGCCCGCCAGCGCCGTGTTCTTGGGGCCGATCGCCGCCAGGTAGATCGGGATCCGCTCCTGCACCGGGGTGATCATCAGCTTCAGCGCCTTGCCCGGGACCGTCGGGCAGCGGCAGCTCGAGCGTCTCGCCCTCGAACTCCACCCGCTCGCGGGCCAGCGCCTTGCGGACCACCGCCACGTACTCCCGGGTGCGCTGCAGCTGGCGGGCGAACCGCTGGCCGTGCCAGCCTTCGGCGACCTGCGGCCCCGAGGAGCCGATCCCCAGGATCATCCGGCCGCCGGAGAGCTGGTCGATCGTCGCCGCCGTCATCGCGGTCATGCGCCGGGGTGCGGCCGGGCATCTGGAAGATCGCCGAGCCGAGCTTGATCGTGCTCGTGCCGGCGGCCAGCCAGGCGAGCACGGTGGCGGCGTCCGAGCCGTAGGCCTCGGCCGCCCAGACGGAGTCATAGCCGAGCCGCTCGGCCTCCTGGACGATCTCGAGCTGGTCCTCCGCACCGATGCCCGAAGCCCCAGTAGCCAACGTTGACGCCGAGTTTCATTGCAAGGTTCCTTTCACCGCGAGGAGATCGCTTGTGGGCCGCGACGGGCCGGATTACAGTGGCCGAGCCGCCCTGACGTCCGGCGGCGAACCCTATGCGAACCCGCCGCCGAGCGACCATCGAGGACCTCCGACAGGCCGATCGAATGCCTGCCGCGGCTCACCCGCGTGGCGATGCTCGAGGGCATCGCGGCCAACGAGATCATCGTCGGCGCGTACTCGACCGACGACGGGATCTGCCCGATGCTGGCCGCCCACCGCGCCGGCGGGCGCACGAGCGTGATCGCGTTCGCCCGACGCGTGGGATCGGTTCGCCTTCCGTGACTCGCGCTCGCAAGCGCTCGCGCCGGGCCACCGAGCGCGAGCTGCTGATCCTCAGCTCGCACCTGGAGGCGAGTCTGCTCGCCGACGACGCACCCGGCACCGCGCTGGCGGCGGCGCGCTCGAGCATCTGAGACTGGTGGCCAGGCGCAGCGGCGAGAGCCTCCCGCGTCCGCCGCCACGACGCGGACGGCCGAGCCGGCGCGCGATCCCGAGCGCGCCGCCGGGGAGCGCCGCCGGCCGGGTGGCCGTGAGCGCATCCGCGGCGGGACCGCGTCCGTCCCGGCGATCGCGACCGCAGCCGCGAGCTCGGCGACCGTCCGGGATGGGCATGGACGCGGATCGTGCGCCGCTACGACGACTACGAGCGGGTGCTCAGACGGCTCGAGGAGCAGCGCGCCGCCTCCGGCCAGCGGGCGCCCGCGGATCCGCGGGGCCCGAGCCGGCGCTGCGCCGCTGACGATCTACGGCGTCGCCCCCGGGACGCTGGAAGATGATCTCCGGGATCACGCAGGCCGGGGAGAGACGCAGCAGCATGCGCACCGCCTCGGCGATGTCCTCCGGGCGGATCATGTCCTCGGCGGCCACGCTCTCCTTGACGAAGTCGGTCATCGGCGTGTCGACGAAGGCCGGGCAGAGCGCGCACGACTTGATGCCGTCGCCGCCGATCTCCTTGTTCATCGCCTGGGTGAAGCCGACCACGCCGGCCTTGGTGGCCGAGTAGACCGAGAGCCACGGCCTCGCCCGAACTTGCCGGAGATCGACGAGGTGTTGACGACCAGCGAGTTGCGCTGCTCGGCCGGCCGCCTGCGCGCAGCAGTCGCACGCACTCGCGGTAGAAGAGGACGATCGCGCGCAGGTTGACGTCGAGCTGCATGTCCAGGCGCTTGGTCGGGATCTCGCCCACCGGTGCCCCGAAGCCGAAGCCGGCGTTGTTGACCAGAATGTCGAGGCGGCCGAAGCGCTCGCGGTGGGTCGGACGACCTCCTGGATGACCTCCTCAGACGCCCATGTTCCCGGCCACGTGGGCGATCTCACGTCCCTCGCCCGCCGAGCTTGGCGACGGCGGCCTCGAGCTTCTCCGGGCCGCCGTGCGGCGAGCGTCACACCGTATCCCTCGTCGAGCAGCATCTCCGCGATCGCGAACCCGATCCCGCTTGAACCTCCGGTCACGATCGCCGCCTGCTGTGCCATCGAATCTCCTCGTCTCGCGGTTGCCGGCGCAGGGCCGGGGCGGGTATCCAATCATCCCGCGGTGCGCGCCGCGGCGATACTGGCAGAGTGAGCGAGCAGGCGAACCCCAGCGCCGCCCGCGAGCCCGCACCGCAGGCGGATTCTCCGGCGCTCGAGACGCCCACCGCCGCTGCGCCAGACCCCGCCGGAGGCGCTGAGCCGCTCCCGGAACGGCGGACCAGCCCGGTTGAGCTGCTGTGGGACCTGGTGTTCGTGTTCGCGGTCACCCAGGTCACGACGCTGCTGGCGGCACATCCGACGTGGAGCCGGTTCGGGGAGCCTCCCGCAGGCCTTCGGTCGCGGGGCGGCTCCTGTTCGCCACTGCCTATGCCCTGGTGCGGCTGCTGCACCTGGCGCTTTACGTCGACGCGTCGCGGCAGGGCAACGCGTCGTGGTCGGCGATCGCCGGCTTCGCCGTGACGGTGCTCGCCGGCATGGTGTTGCTGATCATCGGGGCGGCGCTACTGCACGGCTGGCACCGCGCGGCGCTCTGGACCGTGGCGGTGGCGATCGACTACGCGGGGCCGGCGTGGCTGACCCGCGATCGCCTGCGCGGGCTGCAGCAGGTCTCCGTGGAGCATTTCGCCGAGCGCTACGGCCTGTTCGTGATCATCTGCCTCGGCGAGTCCGTGCTGGCCATCGGCGTCGGCGTGGGCACGACCGAGCGCCCGCTGGGAGCAGCGCTCGTCCTGGGCGCGGGGCTTGCGCTGCTGGTCGCGATCGGTATGTGGTGGACCTACTTCGACCGCGCCGCCGGCCGCGCCCAGGAGCGGTTGAGGACGCACGCGGACCCGGTGCTGGCGGCAGCCGACGGCTACAGCTACATCCACCTGGTGATCGTCGCCGGGATCATCATCTTCGCCGGTGGCGTCAAGCTCGTGGTCCACAACTCGGTGCAGGCGCCGATGCCGGAGCCCGGCCGGCTGGCGATCTGCGGCGGCGTCGCGGTCTACCTGCTTGGTCTGGCCGGGTTTCGCCTGCGTATGCTCGGCCAGCTGGCGGTCGGCCGGGTCGCGGTAGCGGTCGCGCTCGATGGCCCTATTCGCGCTGGGGGGCTCGTTCCCCGCGTGGACGATTGCCGCGGGCAGCGCGGCGCTCGTGCTGGGCCTGTGCGTGGCGGAGTCAGTCGCTTGACGTCACCCCCTGGCTGACCGAGAACTTGAACACCGTTGTCGAGTCGAACGGGTGACCCGGCAGAAGCGTGGTTGACGGGAAGTTCGGCTGATTGGGTGAGTTCGGGAAGTGCTGGGTCTCCAGCGTGAAGCCGGCCGACTGTCGGTACGTCCTGCCGGTGGTGCCGACCAGCTCGCCGACCAGGAAGTTGCTCGGTGTATAGCTGCACCCCGGGCTCGGTGGTGTAGGCCGTCAGCTCGCGCCCGCTCACCGGGTCGATCGCCCGGGCGGCGAGCTGGAGCCCGCTGCCGTGCCGGTTGAGCACCCAGTTGTGGTCATAGCCGTGGGCCACGATCAGCTGATGAAACGGGCTGGTGATGTCCCGGCCGATCGCCTTCATGTGGCGGAAGTCCATCGGTGTCCCTGACACCGGCACGATCTTCCCCGTCGGGATCTGGGTTGCGTCGGTCGGCGTGTAGCGGTCGGCGTTGATCATCAGCCGCTGGGTGAGGATCGATCCCGAAGCCTGGCCGGCGAGGTTGAAGTAGGAGTGGTTGGTCATGTTGATCACGGTGGGCTTGTCCGTGGTCGCGTGGTAGTGGATTTGCAATGCGTTATTCCGTGTGAGCGTGAACATCACCGTCGCCGGCACGGTGCCCGGGAAGCCGTCCTGCATGTTCGGGCTCGTGTAGCTGAGCGACAGCGAGATGCCGGTCGGCGTGGCCGACGTGGCGGCGCTCCACACCTGTTTGTTCCAGGCGTCGGTCCCGCCGTGCAGCGTGTTCGGGCCGTTGTTGACCGGGAGCTTGTAGGTAACGCCATCGAGCGTGAACTTGCCGCCGGCGATCCGGTTCGCGTAGCGGCCGATCGTGGCTCCGAAGTAGGTCGTGCCCGAGCCGCCCTTGGGTTGCGTGGTCTGGTCGTTGGCGACATAGCCGTCGAGGTTGCGGAATCCGAGTGCGATATCGGTGATGCGACCGTGGCGGTCCGGCACGTCGATCGCCTGGACGATCCCGCCGAAGTTGGTGATGTTGACCTGCATGTGCCCGTTGGAAAGCGTGTAGAGCCTGACCGGCTTGCCCTGATAGGTGCCCCAGGGGCGGCTCGTGATGCGCAGGACGTGGGCCGCACGGGGAGTGCGCGCCTGCGCGAGCGCCCCACCCCCGAGCGAGAGCGCCCCCGCGCCGAGCGTGAGCGCGATGCCGAGTCCGATCGTCACCAGCATCGCGGCTCGGCCGCGAACGCGGGGTATGGGTGATGAAGCCTGTTGCATGAATGCTCCTTCTGTCTCTCCTGCCATCCTTGAGTGATCGCCAGGCAGCGACGAGCGTCACGGCGGCCCTCCATCGTGGATGGGGCTGACCGTCGGGTCTGCGCTGCGCTGGCTCCGTCGTGGGAAACCGCCTCCGGTCGCAGCGGCTGCCTTCAGCCCCCTCAATACCCCTGAGGACGAGGAATCATGCGGGCTGCCAGCAATAATTGTGAGCGCTCACACGCACCGGGTGACCGATGATGGGAGGTCCGGGGCGCCTCCCCAGTGTCGCCGGGCGTCTCGGGGTGGCCCAGGTAACGTAAGCACGGCAATGGCAGCTCAGAGCGAGCCCGAGCGATCGGGGCCGTGGCCGCCGGATCCGGCGGCGCTCAGCCGGGCGGCGGCGCGCTCGATCCGTCATCCGCTGACCCGCACGCTGCTGCTGCTGACGTTCGGCACCGGGCTGGTGGACGCCGCCAGCTATCTCGGCCTGGGACACGTGTTCGCGGCGAACATGACCGGCAACATCGTGCTGCTGGGGTTCGGGATAGCGGGCGCGAAGGGGCTGCCGGTCCTGGCTCCGCTGATTGCACTCGGGGCGTTCCTTGCCGGGGCGGGCAGCGGGGCTCAGCTCGGCGCTCCGCTGCTGGCTGATCGCCGGCGCGGCCTGTACGCCGCGCTCGGAATCGAGGCGCTGCTGGGCGTGGTTGCCGCCTGCATCGCGATCGCGTTCGATGTCCGCGCGGGAGGGCTGTCAGGCTACGTGGTGATCGCCCTGCTGGCCTTCGCGATGGGCGTGCGTAACGCGATCGTGAGGAAGGTGGCGGTCCCGGATCTGACCACGACCGTGCTGACCATGACCCTCACCGGACTGGCCGCCGACTCGCGCGTGTTCGGTGGCACGGGGGCGGGCACCGTTCGCCGGGCTACGGCGGTCGGCTCGATGCTCCTCGGAGCGCTGTGCGGAGCCCTGCTGGTGCGTTCGAGCCTGTGGCTCGTGCTGGCGGCGGCGGCGGTGCTGGCGCTGTCGACGCTGGTCCACCATCACGTCGCCGGGCCGCGCGCCGCCGGGCCGCGCTGAGCGCCCGGTGGGTCAGGCGGTGGCACCCTCGCGCCTGGTCGCGCGAGGGTTGACGAGCGGTGTCAGCGTGCGCTCGAGCTCGCTGCGCAGGTGCTCGTGCATGCGCGGCAGCTTGAGCTGTTCGCCCAGATGGTCGGGATCCTCGTCGACCGCGAACCCGGGGGAGAGCGTGGCGATCTCGAACAGCACCCCGTGCGGCTCGCGGAAGTAGATCGACTTGAAGTAGTCGCGGTCGCGCACGTCGGTGACCGACGCGCCCGCCGCCTGCAGGCGCCGGCGCCACTCCAGATGGTCCTCGTCGCGGGAGGCCCAGGCGATGTGGTGCACGGTCCCGGCGCCCTGGACACCGCGTTCGGGCGGCGGCTCGTCGTATCCGAGCTCGAAGTGCCGCTGCTCCCCGGCCAGGCGGTACTCACCACCGCTGTCGGACTGAAAGCCCAGGGGCTCCACCAGGAGCTCGGCGGCCGAGGCAGGATCGCCTCCATAGGCGCGGGCGCCGAGAACCGCGTTGATCGCGTGCACGGCCGGAATCGCCGGATGGTGCGCGGCGAGTGGCGCGTCGAGGCCGTCGGCGACCCCGAGCTCGAAGGCCAGCCCGTCATAGTCGGCGAATCGCAGCGAGTCCCCCTCCGGCGAGGTCGGGTAGCCGGCCGCCCCGAGGCGGTCGGCCCAGAATTCGAGCGACGCCTCCGATCCAACCCCGAGACGGAGCGTGTGGATCATCCCGTCGCCGGCCCGGCCGCGGGTGGCCCCGGGGAACTCGAACCAGGTGAGAATCGACCCCGGATTGCCCTGCTCGTCGCCGAAGTAGAGGTGGTAGGCCTCGGGCGCATCGAAGTTGACGGTCTTCTTGACCATCCGCAAGCCGAGCAGGTCGGCGTAGAACTCGACGTTGCGGCGTGCGTCGCCGGTGATCATCGTGATGTGGTGCAGGCCGCCGAGCTTCATCGTCCGAGGACTAGTCTCTCACCGCTGTCGAGCGGCTCGCGGTTGTCGAACGGTCAGTGACCCACCACGCGCCCGTGGGATCGGTGGCCAGGTAGCCGACGACCC
Source organism: uncultured Solirubrobacterales bacterium (assembly GCA_963799995.1). Taxonomy (GTDB): domain Bacteria; phylum Actinomycetota; class Thermoleophilia; order Solirubrobacterales; family Solirubrobacteraceae; genus Palsa-465. The sequence goes on from CAWCZI010000012.1 coordinate 457,663, forward strand.
GGTCGGCGAGCGAGCTGGCGAACCGAAGCTCCGGCCTGGCCTCCGGAGCCGGGTCCAGCGCGGCCGCCGGGATACGGTCCGCCACCGGTGGTGCGAGCCGCCGCAGGAGTTCTGCGGCCACGCCCGACGCCGAGCGCACCACCGCCGGCTCGAATGACCACACCACCTCGAAGCGCCGCTGAGCGTCGGGCACCTCGCGCTGCGTCGGCTGTTCCCACGCGGCCAGGCAGGCGTGGGCGCCAGGAGCGTCCACCACCAGCACCCACTCCCGGGAGAGCGGCTCGGGGGCCTGCACCGGAACCTCCACCGGCCCACCGGGGGGCTCGCGGTGCGTCGCGAAGTCGGCCATCGCCACCGCAAGCTCGGCGCACCTGGACAGCTCGCGCCAGCGCCGCTGCGCCTGACGGTAGAAGCGCTCACGCTGGAATGTCGCCAGCAGCAGCCCACCGGCGGCCCGGGCGCAGTATTCGTCCTCGAGCGCGTTGGTCAGCGCCAGCAGCGGGCGCTTGCCAAAGGTGCGAGCTGCGATCTCCGGATGCTGGCGGCGCAGGCTGGCGAACACCGAGGCGGCCGGTGGGGCGCAGACGTGTCGCGCCCGCTCGATCGCCGCAGCCAGCGACAGGCCCTGCGCGCGCAGGCGCGTGACCTCGATCACGAGCTCCACGTCATGGTCGCCGTAGCGACGATGACGGCCAGCCGGTCCGGGCGCCGCCGGAAATCCATGGCGGCTCTGCCACATGCGCAGCGTGCCGACGGGTACACCCGTACGTGCAGCCAGTTGGGCGGCGCTGAGTCCGGGCGTTCCAGCGTCGGCCATCAGGAAACGATACAACTTGTTGCGGTTTACGCAACACAGCGTTAGCGTGTGAGGCCATGGACAGAGTGAGATGTCATATGAGCGGGGAGCGGAGTCGATGCGAGTACTGATCACGGGAGCGACGGGCACGATCGGGTTGGCGGTCGCGGATGCACTGCGCGAGCGGGGCGACACCGTCGTCGCGCTGTCACGCGATCCCGAGCGCGGACAGCGGGTCCTCGGCGGCGAGGCCGAGGTTCACGCGTGGGCCCGACCGACGGAGGAACCGCCGCCACCGGCGGCGCTGGGCGGCGCCGACGCCGTTGTCCACCTGCTGGGCGAGCCCGTCGCCCAGCGATGGACTGAGCAGGCAAGGCGGACCATCCGCGACTCACGCGTGCTGGCGACTCGGTCGCTGGTCTCGGCGCTTGCCGCGCTGCCCGAGGGCGATCGCCCGCGTTCGCTCGTCTCGCAGTCGGCAACCGGCTACTACGGTCCCCGGGGGGACGCCCCCCTGGATGAGCACGCCTCCCCCGGCGAGGACTTCCTCGCCGGCGTCGTGGTCGACTGGGAGGGCGAGGCCCAGCGCGCCGCGTCGGCGATGCGAGTCGTCTGTACTCGCACCGGGGTCGTTCTGTCGCCCACCGGGGGCGCTCTTGCCAAGATGCTTCCGTTCTTCCGGCTGGGTGTCGGAGGCCCGGTCGCGGGCGGCGCCCAGTACGTGCCGTGGATCCACCTCGACGACGTCGTCGGCGCGCTGCTGCGATGCGTCGACCGCGAGGACGCCTCCGGCCCGGTCAACCTCACGGCGCCCAACCCGGTGACCAACGCCGAGCTCTCTCGAGCGCTTGGCCGAGTACTCGGTCGTCCGGCCGTCCTGCCCGTTCCCGGGATGGCGGTGAAGCTGCTCTACGGAGACATGGCCGAGATCGTCACCACCGGTCAGCGCGCGGTGCCGGCGCGCCTGCGCCAGCTTGGCTACGAGTTCCGCCACCCCGAGCTGGAGGGGGCGCTGCGCGACGTGCTCAAGGACTCGTGAAGGTCTACCGGCTCGAGCGCCGTCAGCGGACCGAGGGTACGCCCGGCCCGATCGCGATGGGGGCGGGCACCCTGCGACGTGACCTGGAGCGCATCTTCGCCTTCCGCCACGCCGCCGTGGAGCGAGAGCTGGGGTGAGCGACGCGATCCTGTGGCTGCGCCGCGACCTGCGCCTCCACGATCATCCGGCGCTGCGCGCGGCGCTTGACCGTGCCGAGCGGGTGGTGCCGGTGTTCTGCTTCGACGACGGTCTGCTGGCGGGGCGTCACGCGTCCGGCCCCCGCACCCAGTTCCTCCTGGAGAGCCTCGCGGACCTCGACGCCGGGCTGCGCCAGCGGGGCAGCCGGCTGTTCGTGCGCCACGGGGCGCCGCATCGAGAGCTGCCCGCGCTGGCGCGCGAGCTCGGCGCGCGGACCGTCCACTTCAGTGCCGACGTCGGGCCGTTCGCCCGCCGGCGTGAGGAGCAGGTCAGGCGGGCCCTGGAGGTCGACGGCATCGAGGCCGTCGCGCATCCCGGGCTGTTCGCCGTCGACCACCTGGCGCCGATCCGGACCGGCGCCGGCGATCCGTACACCGTCTTCACGCCGTTTCACCGGCGCTGGCTGGCCGAGCAGCGCCGGCCGGTGCTGCGAGCGCCGGGCTCGCTGACGTCCCCGGCCGCGAAGGTCGCCGCCGGGAGGCTGCCGACCCTGTCTCAGCTCGGGCTCGAGCAGGAGGTGAGCGAACCGATTCCGGGCGGAGAGGGCGCGGCCCGGGTGGCGTTGGACCGCTTCCTCGCCGGGGGCGCGGAGCGCTACGAGCAGGGCCGGGACCGGCTGGTGTCCGAGGATGTCTCGCGGCTGTCCCCGTATCTACACCTCGGGTGCATCTCGCCCCGGGAGATCGAGCAGCGCCTGCCCAGTGGTGCGGGCGCAGAAGCGTTTCGCCGCCAGCTGTGCTGGCGCGACTTCTACGCGCACGTGCTCGGCCACTTCCCCGCCAACGTCCGGTCCGAGTATCAGGAGCGATACCGCGGCAGGATCCGCTGGAGCCATGCGCGTCGGCGGTTCGAGGCGTGGTGCGACGGCCGGACGGGCTACCCGGCGGTCGATGCCGGGATGCGCCAGTTGCGCCGAGAGGGATGGATGCACAACCGGGCCCGCCTGCTCGTGGGCTCGTTTCTGACCAAGGACCTCGGGATCGATTGGCGCTGGGGCGAGCGCTGGTTCATGCGCCTGCTGCTCGACGGCGACGAGGCCAGCAACAACGGCAACTGGCAGTGGATCGCGTCCGTCGGCGTCGATCCTCAGCCCCCGTTCCGCCGGATCTTCAGTCCGACCCGCCAGCAGGAGCGATTTGATCCGGACGGCGCCTACGTCCGCCGCTACGTTCCTGAGCTCGAGCGCGTGCCCGATCGATTCCTGGCCGAGCCGTGGAGGATGCCGGGTCAGGTCCAGGCGCGGGCAGGCTGCCGGATCGGGGTCGACTACCCGGAGCCGATCGTCGATCACGCCGAGGCTCGACATGCTGCCCTCGAGCGCTACCGCGTATCGGACTGAGGCCTGCGCCGGCGCGGCGGACACGCCGGCACGTACGGTCTGGGAACCTGACGCGATGGTGGAGCTCGAGCTGATCCGCCGGCTCGAGGCGGCGGCGGTGGCCTCCTGGCCGGCGACGACCAACCGTCCCGCGCCCGGGGGCTGGCTGCTGCGTGCCACACCCGGGCTCGACCGTGGCCGTTGCAACAACGCGCTTCCCCCGTGTCGAGAGCTCTGCGCGGCGGAGCTCCCGGACGCGATCGAAAGGGTGGAGGCGTTCGCGCGCCGGCACTCGATCCGCCCTGGGATCCAGGTCAGCCCGGGGGCACTTCACGGCGGCCTGGAGGCAACCCTTGACGCCCGCGGATGGACGGCCCAGTGGCCGACCCTGGTGCTGACGGCCCCGGCCGGCGGGCGCGCCGGGTCTGCGTCGCCGCTGACCGGCGACTCGGAGATGCTGATCGAGGACCACGCCGGCGCCGGCTGGCTCGAGGCCTGGGCCCGCTGCGAGCCGGGCCGCGACGTCGAGGCCCACGCCCGCACGGTGTTCTCGCTCCTGCGCGGGCGCGCGGAGTTCGTGCGGGCCGGCACCGGCGCGGTTGCGATCGCCGTCGAGTCCGACGGGCTGCTCGGCCTGTTCTGCGTGGCGGTCGACCCCGCGAAGCGCCGCTGCGGGCTGGGAACCGCGCTGACGCGGGCAATGCTGAGCCGCAGCCGGGCCCGCTTGGCATATCTGCAGGTCGAGGAGCAGAATCTCGCCGCGCGGGTGATGTACGAGCGGCTCGGGTTCTCCGAGGCCTACCGCTACTGCCATCACGTGGCGGCCGGCTGACGAGCCTGCGGCCGGGCGTCAGCCGGGACGGCGTCGGCCGTACACGAGCCGCTGTGGCAGCGGGACCGGCGACAGACGATCCACCGCCTCCCCGGCGAGCAGCCGCGGTTCGAGCTTGGCCACCAGGTCCTGCAGCTCCTGGCGCTCGGCGCGCCGCAGATTGCTCGGACGCCCGCGCCCCGCGCGGACCAGGGCCACGAGACGGCGCCGCTCGGCCGGGGTGAGCCGGCTCAGATGGTCGCGAGCCAGCATCGCCACCTCGGCGATCGACAGCAGCTTCAGCACCGGCACCCGACGCACCCCCGGCACATGGCCGGCGGCGCGGGCCAGCGATCTGGTTACGAACCCTGCCGGCATCGAATGCGAGTCTAGGCGGCGGCCTGGTCGGGCGCGAAGAACTCGGCCAGCAGCTGCGAGACCTGGTCGGGCGCGTCGTTCTGAACCCAGTGTGAGGCGTCGGGCAGGCGGATCACGCGCTCGAGGTTGGGCACGTCGGCGTGATGGGGCTCGGCCAGCTGGTGGCGCAGGTGGCGATCGCGCTGCCCCCAGATCACCAGCGTCCGCGCCTGAACCGGGCGCATGGCCGCCTCGGCGCGCCATGGCGTCTGGCGCAGCGCGGCGCGGTAGTAGTTGAGCATGGCGGTGGCCGCGCCCGGCTGCGACCACGCCTCGACGTATCGGTCGATGGCATCGGCGTCAAATGCCCCGGGACGGGCTTCGTTCTCGAAGCCGTGGCGCAACGCCTGCCAGCGGCGGGCCTGCAGCGCGCGCTCGGGCAGCCGCGGCAGCTGGAAGAAGAACATGTACCAGGAGCGCACCAGCTGGCGGGGGTCGAGCCACCCATGCAGCAGACGGCGCGGATGGGGAAGGTTGAGGATCGCCAGGCGCTCGATGACCTCCGGGTGCGCCATGGCCGTCAGCCAGGCGACCTGCCCGCCCCAGTCGTGGCCGGCCAGCCGGGCCGACCGCTCGCCGCGCTCGTAGACCAGGTCACGGACGTCGGCGGCCAGCTTCTCGGAGGCGTAGTCACGCACCGCCCGCGGCTTCGAGGACAGGTTGTACCCCCGCATGTCGGGCGCGACCACCCGGAACCCGGCGGCGGCCAGCGCCGGAATCTGGCGGTGCCAGCTGTACCAGAACTCCGGAAACCCGTGCAGGAGCACCACCAGCGGTCCCTCGCCCTCCTCGACATAGTGAAGGCGGACGTCGTCGAGCTCGGCGTATCCCTCGCGCAGCGCCATCTGGCAACAGTAGCCTCACGGCGCCCGATGCAGGCGGATGCCCGGAGACCGTGTAGGCGATCTTGCGCATCGACGCCCCGGGATGGATGATGTGGGCTCGACACCGGGGTGTCACCGCGGACATGGGGCAGCTGATCGGACCGCCGGCGTGCGGGGCATCGGCGCCGTCCCTCGTGGGGCCTCGGCAACCAAGGAGGAGGAACCGATGGACACCTACGTGATCCTGCGACGCAATGGCTGGGCCACCCCGGCCGACCTGGAGAAGGCCGCCGCCCGTTCGACGAAGGTCGGCGACGAGGACATGCCCGAGGACATCCGGTGGATCCGCAGCTATGTGCTCGACGAGGGCGATGGAGCGGTGGGCACCGTGTGCATCTACGAGGCCAGCAGCCCCGAGGCGATTCTCGAGCACGCCCGGTGCGCGGAACTGCCGGCCGACGAGATCATCCGTGTCGCCGACACGGTGGTCGTCCGCCCCGACCCGGAGCCGGCCGGCGCGTAGGCCGCGCGCGCTCAGCGTGCTACTGAAGGGCGATCTCGCACCACACGCGCGTGACACCGTCGGATTCGCGCGCGACGCCCCAGGAGGACGCCAGCTTGTCGACCAGGAACAGGCCGAGTCCGCCGGGCTCGTCGAGGTCGAACTCCACGAGGTGGGGTACCGCGGCGGATCCCGGATCGGTCACCACCAGCCGCAGCCGATCGTCGCGCCGCGAAACGTGAATCTCGACCACGCCGCGAGGCCCGACGTCAGCGTGGCGGACGCTGTTGGTCACCAGCTCTGAGACGAGCAGTCCGACGTCCTCGAGCAGCAGCTCGGGGACGACGCCGGTGAGCCTCGCGACCACGTCCTGCCGGGCGATTCGCGGAGTGTCACGACCGCCTGGGAGCTGAAGCAAGATCGGCAACGGGGGGGTGATGGCTGAGGCAGGATCACGAGCGGCGGCTCGAATGCGCCGGACGTCTGCGCTCGGGAGATACCCGCCCGACGGGCGGCCCACACGTCGAGCCGGGTCGATTGCCGGCCGGCTGCGTCAGCCGAACAGCGGCAGGCGACGGCGACGCGCCAGAGCGTCCATTCCGTCCTGGATGCTCGAGCGGACCTGCTCGTAGCCCCGCTCCACGTAGTCGTCGTCCTCGGCGCGTTCGGGGTCGGAGTCCAGCTCGATCGGATCCTGGAACGCAGTACGGATCTTCGTGGGTAGCGGGAGCTCGGGCAGCAGCGCGGGGGAGATCCCCCACGGGACCTGGAGCGCAATCGGGAACATCTTCAGCCTGGCCACCTTTTCGAGTCCGAGGAGCTTGGCGAGCCGGCGTCCTCTGGCCAGCACCGGCATCGAGTCGGGCCCTCCCACGGTGGCGATCGGCACGATCGGGACGCCGCTGCGGATGGCCAGCTTGATGAAGCCCATCCTCCCGGCCAGGACCGCCTCATCTCGCTGCGTCCACGGCCGCAGAGAGTCGCGCTCGCCGCCAGGCCACAGCGCCACGTCATGACCGGCCGCCAGCGCCGAGGCGATGCTGTCGGGCGCGGCCGGCACCACGCCCATCCGGCGGAAGTAGCGTCCTACGCCGGGCAGCGCCATGAGCGCGTCGTGGGCGGTCCCGTGCAGCGTCCGCGACTCGCCGAAGTGACGCCACCACTGCGCGCCGATGGTCCATGCGTCCCAGACGAAGGGAGCGCCCGAGTGGATACCGATCAGCAGGACCGGCGGCTCGGGGATCTTCTCCCAGCCCTCTATCTCCATCCGGAACCAGTAGTCCATCAGGGGATTCCACAGGTACTTCTGGAGCTCCATAAAGCGCCAGTCGGGCCCATCGAGCGTCCATTCGGACGCGCGGCCGGACACCCATCCGGCGACGCCGGATTGGTCCTCGCGCCGCTCGGCCACCTTGCGCCTGGCCTGCTCGGCGTGGCGGTCGGCCTGGGACGCGTCCGGACGCGTTGCTGCGGTCCGTTGCTCGGTGGCCATCTGGTTCCTCTCCTCGATGCTCTCTCGAGGTTGGGGTACCCCAACGGCGCTGACCGCCAAACTCATCGCCTGCCGAATCTGTCTACGAACGTGGCAGGTGGCCGCCAACAGGGTAGAGACTGATCATGGCTTCTAACAATCCTTCATACCAAGAGTCAAAGAAGGTCGCCGAGGAGAGTCGTGAGACCGAGTGGAAGCTGCCGAGCTTCGGGCGCGGCATGTACCTCGGCGACTTCCAACTCGACCTGATTCACCCGCAGCCGGAGGTCGATCCGGATCGGGTCCGCGAGGGTGAGGAATTCCTGAGGCGCCTGCGCGCCTTCCTGACCGAGCGCGTCGACCCACTGGAGATCGAGGAGCACTCAAAGCTCGGCGACGACGTGGTCCAGGGCCTCAAGGACCTCGGGGCGCTCGGTATGAAGATCCCCAAGGAGTACGGCGGCCTGGGGCTGACGCAGGTGTATTACAACCGGGCGCTGTCGCTGGCCGGGACATGGCATGCGGCAATCTCGACGCTGCTGTCGGCGCATCAGTCGATCGGGCTGCCCGAGCCGCTGAAGACCTACGGCTCGGAGGATCAGAAGCGCGAGTGGCTGCCCAAGGTGGCCAAGGATCACATCTCGGCGTTCCTGCTCACCGAGCCCGACGTCGGCTCGGACCCGGCGCGCATGTCGGCCACGGCGGTGCCGACCGAGGACGGCTCCGGGTACCGGATCAACGGCACCAAGCTGTGGGCCACCAACGGGGTGATCGCCGACGTCGTCGTGGTGATGGCCGTGGTGCCCTCCAGCGTGGACTCCAAGGGCGGGATCACGGCCTTCATCTGCCCGATGGACACCGCGGGCATCACCGTCCGGCACCGCAACGAGTTCATGGGCCTGCGCGGGCTCGAGAACTCGGTGACGGAGTTCGAGGACGTGCTCGTCCCCAAAGAGAACGTGATCGCCGGGGTCGGGCGGGGGCTGAAGGTCGCCCTCGGCACGCTCAACACGGGGCGCTTGTCGCTGCCGGCGATCTGCGTCGGCGCGACCAAGTACTCGCTGAAGATCGTCCGCCAGTGGGCCAACGAGCGCAAGCAGTGGGGTGAGCCGATCGGCCGCCACGACCCGGTGGCGCAGAAGATCGCTCTGATCGCGGGCACCGCGTTCGGGCTCGAGGCGATGGTCGACGTGTCGTCGCGCATGGCCGACGACAAGCGGCGCGACTTCCGGATCGAGGCCGCGATCGCCAAGCTCTACGGCTCCGAGCGAGCGTGGGAGGCGGTCGACACGATGGTCCAGGTCCGTGGCGGCCGCGGCTACGAGACTGCCAAGTCGCTGGCTGCTCGCGGCGAGAAGCCGGTTCCAGCCGAGCAGATGCTCCGCGACATGCGCATCAACCGCATCTTCGAGGGCTCGACCGAGATCATGCACCTGATGATCGCCCGCGAGGCCGTCGATCAGCACCTGCAGATCGCCGGTGACATCCTGCTCGGGGACGGCGGGATCGTGGAGAAGGCCAAGCTCGGACTCAAGGCCGGAGCCTTCTACGCCAAGTGGTTCCCGTCATTGACCGTCGGGCCCGGCCAGAGCCCCAGTTCGTTCGAGGAGTTCGGCCCGCTGACCAAGCATCTGCGGTGGGCGGAGCGCTCGTCGCGCAAGCTGGCCCGCTCCACGTTCTACGCGATGGGCCGCTATCAGGCCAAGCTGGAGCAGAAGGGAGCGCTGCTCGGCCGCATCGTCGACATCGGCGCCGAGCTCTATGCGATCGCGTGCGCCTGCACATATGCGTCGACACTCGCCCAACAGGACAGCGAGCACGCGGACGCCGTACACGAGCTGGCCGACCTGTTCTGCAACCAGGCGCGCCGGCGCGCTGATCGCCTCTTCGACGAGCTGTGGGCCAACGACGACGACGCCCAGTACGGCCGGGCACAGTCGGTGCTCGAAGGCCGCTATGAGTTCTTCGAGCACGACGTGCTCGACCCGGCGGGCGACGGCCCGATGATCCCCGAGCACCAGCCGAGCGTCGCCGACCGTCTCGAGCAGCAGGCGCGGCCACAACCCCAGACGATGAGCTGAGCTAGGCCGGCTCGACCGCCGCGCTGCGCGGGTCGATGAGGATCTTCGCGTGCATGTCCGGGTCCGCCAGTGCCGCGAACGCCGCCTCGACACCGTCGAGACCGACGATCCCGGTGATCAGGGGGCGCGGGTCGACCTTGCCCTCGGCGAGCATGTGCAGCGTGTCGCGGAACTCCAGCGGCGTGTAGGCGAAGGCGAAACGCAGGTCGATCTCCTTGTTGATCGCCATCGCCGGCGTGATCTGGTCGACGCCCACGCACACGCCGACGACCACGACACGGGAGAACAGCGGTGCGCCGTCGATGATGCTCTCGATCACGCCGGGCACGCCGACGCACTCGAAGATCACCGGGTGTTTGGGCGCCAGGCCGAGCGCCTCGCCCAGGCGCCAGGCGTGCCACCAGCCGATCGGCAACCGTTCGAGCTTTTCACGGGTGCCGACGGCGAGTTCGAGCGCCGCAGTGCTGTCGGTGAGATGGCCGCTGTCGTTGACGGCCGTGAACGGCGAAGCCTGCGCGGGATCTATCACCACGTCGGCGCCGCAGGCGGCGGCCAGCGCGCGGCGGCCGGGAGAGTAGTCGCTGGCCACGACCGTCCGGACACCCCGCGCCTTCAGGAGCAGGATCACCGACAGACCGACCGGGCCGCAGCCGATGACGATCGCCACGGTGCGCTTGCCCACCTCGCCGCGGCGGACGGCGTGCCAGCCCACCGCCAGAGGCTCGGTCAGCGCCGCGACATCGGTCGCCAGGCCGTTGGGGACCGGCATCATCAGCGCCTCCTGGACCAGCATCTGCTCGGCATAGGCGCCGGGAGCATGCGTCGACAGACCGGTCATATCGACGCCGGCGGCACCGCGCAACAGCGGCAGCGCGACCACGCGCGTACCGGCCGGCGAGGTCCGTCGGCATCCGGCACCGTGCTCGGCCACCTCGCCGCAGAACTCGTGGCCGAACACGACGGGTTGGTCGGATCGCGCGAAGCGCTCGTAGCCCACCCTTACGGCCAGGTCGGCCCACTGGTCGCAGCCGGTGCGGGCGTGCAGGTCCGAGCCGCAGATCCCGCAGCGCAGAACCTGGATCCGGACCTGGCCCCGTCCCGGCACCGGCTCGGGCTGCTCGGTCACCTCGAGCTCGGCCTTTCGGCAGACGACGGCCTTCATCGCGCGGGGCTCGCGGTGGTCATCTCGATGATTCTCCCACGGCCCGCGCCGTCAGGCGGGGCTCGGAGCGGATTCAGCTCGAGGCCTGCTGGAGCGCTGTCCACAGCCCGTAGACGGCGAGCCCGCCGGCGAACAGGCTCATCGTCCACGCCGGCAGTGCCCGCTGCCCGTGGCGGCGCGCGAAGCGCGGGAACACGAGGAAGACAACCAGCTGGCTGAGCCACAGGGCGATCAGCGACGGCTTGACCAGGGCGTTGTAGAAGCCGTCCGGGTTGATCAGGCTGAACGGCGCGGTCGCCACGATCACCGCCCCAATCGTGACCGCGATCGACCGTGTCCGCCAGCCGGCGATCGCCTGCAGCAGCCGGGTCAGCGCCAGGTATTCGCAGATGATCACCCCGCCGATGCTGACGGCGACCCCGACTCCGATCACCTGGGCGAGCCCGCTGCTCGCGAACTGCCCGACCACGCTCACGCCGGGCACACCGGTCCGCAGCAGTCCCGGAGCGGCGTCCAGCGGGGCCACCGCCACCAGGATCACAATGGCGGTCACCAGGAAGGCGCCGATCAGCCCACGCCGGATCGTACGGGTCGGCCTGACCAGCTCGCCGCCGAGGAACAGGGGCAGGCTGCCGCAGACGTACAGCAGGGACGTCTGCGCGCTCGCCTTCGCCAGGTCGCCGGCGGGCGCGGCCGCCCCGAATGAGGTGGCCGGAGTGGACACGTGCGCGACGGTCACCGCGTCGAGGACGCCGGCGAGTACCAGCTGCCCGCCGGCGATCACACCCAGTACCAGGAGCGTCGCGGTCTGTCCGGCGATCATGACGCCGGCCACGGCGATCGGGATCAACAGCGCCAGCAGAGTCTGGTAGTGCCGTTCCCCGGGCAGCACCGCAGGCAGCAGGTCGTAGACGATCTGCACCGTCGTGTAGATCACGTACAGGAGATAGCTGACGATCCACACGGCCGCCTGCGCGAGCGCCACGCGGCGCCCGACCGCCGCCTCAACGAACCCAAACAGGCCACCCGCGCCGGTGACGTGCTCGGAGTAACGCAGCCAGATCGTCAGCGACACGGCGAAGCCGGCCGCCGCGACCAGCATCGCCAGCGCTGCCGAATCGCCCGTGCCGGCGAGCAGGGTCGGCGCGCTGAGCGCAGCCAGCGCCAGCGGGCCGCCGAACGAGCACACGGCGACGGCGGCAAATCCCCACGATCCGATCGGCCGTTGTCCGGTCGAGCGGATCAGCCCCAGCCGCCGCCGGCCGAGCTGCTGGATGAGCTCGAGGCCGCGCCGTTGGAGGAGCCGCCAGAACCCGCGGCCTTCGCGGCGCCGGTCGTGATCGCCGCGCCGGACGAGCTCACCAACCACCACTTGGCGCCAAAGCTGTCGCTGCCCTGGCCCTTGGTCATGCCCGAGCTCGCGTCCTCGACGAAGTAGTAAAGCGGGTGGCCCTTGTAGGTCACCTGCTTGGTGCCGTCCGAGCGCGTGATCGTGCTCAGATCAGAGGAGCTCACGCCATGGGAGGCGATCGGCGTCCCCTTGGCGACCACCGGGGGCCACACCTTCGCGCAGGCCCCCGAGCAGCTGGACATGCCTTTGGTGTCGGCCACCCAAAGGTAGAGGGCACGCCCCGAGGCACCGGTGAGGTACGTGCCGGCCGACCCCTTCGCGGTGCTGATCGAGGGGCCGGTGGCCGAGGCCTGCGATGCCGCCGACGTCGCGGGTGCGGCGGCGGCCGACGAGCTGGCGGTGGAGGTCGAGCTGCTGCTGCCACACCCGGCCACGACGAGCGCGACGCCGACCAGCGCGGCGGCGCTCCTTGTACGGAACTTCGCGGTTTTCCTACTTGACATCATGTTGCTCCCACTCGGATCTCGTGCCCGACCGGTGGTCGAGCGATTCACCATGAGAGACGGCCGCGGGGCCAGAATCCTTCCCGCGCCGGTCCGGCGTCAGTCCGGAGCGTCCGCGCGCAGCTGCTCGTTTCGGCGCTGCGCGACCGCCGGCGAGGGAACCACGAGAACCGCCCGGTCGGCGTGCTGGATCAGTGCGTGGGACACGCTGCCCAAAAAGAACGAGCCGACGCCGCCGAGGCCCCGGGACCCGAGCACGATCGCCGCGGCATTCGCCCGGTCGGCCTCGGCCAGGATCGCCCCTGAGATCGAGAAGTCGCGCTCGGTGATCTGCGGGGAAGCGTCGAGGCCCGCCTGACGGGCCAGCCCGGCTCCTTCTTCCGCGGTCTTCTCGGCGCCGTTTCGGGCCGCCTCGTCGACCTCGGACGTATCGCCCAATCCGGCAATCATCCCGAGCGCGGCGGGGCTGCGGGCCATCTGGTCGGTGAACCGTTCCCACACGGTCAGAACGATCGCCGGCTCACCGGCGAACAGCGCACCGGCCTGGGCGACTGCGGCCTTCGCGTCCTCCGAGCCGTCGTAGCAGATCAGGATCACTTCGTCGCTCCTTGTTCGTCGGTTGTGGTCAAGTACCTCGTTCGGCACCAGCCGAGGCACGCGCCCGGCGGCGCTGCAGCCGGGCGATGCGGCCCCCGGCGGCCGACAGGAGCATGCCGGCGAGACTCGTGATGACCGCCAGGAACGGAGGGAAGCTTCCGAGCGAGACCTTGGCGTGTGTGTGCACGAGCTCGTGGACCAGCAGCAGGGCTACCCCGTAGATCAGTCCCCCGAAGAAGCCGCGGTCGGCGGCCTCCCAGCCATCGCCGTGCTCGAAGCCGCCGATGAACGCCCCCACCCCGGCCAGCACCGCGATCACCCAGTAGCCGGCGGCGGTGGCGCCGATCAGGAATCCGGCCAGGCCGCCGATCAGCGCGGGTAGCACTCCGCCGAGGAGCGTCTGCTCGTTCTGGGACCGATCATGGAACTGCGTTGGCGTGTACATCGCTCTCACTCTTGGCCTGTCTCCGAGATGGAAACCTACGTCACCGGCGAGGGTCGCGCAAAGAGCTCGATGCCTGCCCGCGCCCAGGTTCCCCTCACCGCTCGCTGCCAATGGGTCAACTTCGGTTGACATCGCTGCGGTCGTCAATTATGGTTGACACACCGTGATCGCATCCCCGCCCACCACTCCTGAGGATCCAGCCGATGCGCTCGCGGCGGTCGGCGCGCTGCGGCGCCTCGCCGATCGCCTTGAGGATTCGGCCGTCGAGCGTGCCGCGGCCGACGGTTGGTCGTTCGCGCAGATCGCCGAGGCGCTGGGGGTGACGCGCCAGGCAGTGCACAAGAAACATGCCCGGCGGCTCGCCGTGGGCTCAACGAGGAGGTAGGCGATGGCATTCGAGAGATTGACCAGAGAGGCGCGGGCCGCCGTGACCGCCGCGTTCCGGGAGGCGGGGGCCGGTGGTCAGGGCGTTGTCGAGGCCGAGCACCTGCTGCTTGCGCTCGCCTCGCGTCCAGAACTGCGCGGGCTCGGGCTCGACCACGAGCAGCTGGTCGCAGCACTCGCTCGTGAGGAGGAGCGCAGCCTCGCTGCCGTCGGCGTCGCCGCCGCCGACCACGAGCTGCCGGCCGCGCCGCGTCGGACGCGCAGTCCGAAGCTGGCGACCTCCACGAAGCTGGCGCTTCAGCGTGCGCTGACGATCGCATCGCGCCGCGGGGATCGCAGGATTCGGGCCCAGCATCTGCTCCTGGGCGTGCTCGGTGCCGAGCATGGCCGGGTCCCCCGGGCATTGGAGATCGCCGGCCTGGACATCGAGGACCTCCGCACTCGGCTCTGAGCCGTCATGCTTCCGTGTGCCGAATGATTGAATGCCCGCGTTGAGCACGACACGAGGGTGGAGAAGATGACCGCAGTACAGGGAACGTGCGAGGACGCCTTCGCCGCCGTGCGAGCGGCGCTGGAGGAGAATCTCGACTCGGGCGAGGAGCTCGGCGCGTCCGTCTACGTGGACCTGGACGGCGAGGGGGTCGTCGATCTGTGGGGCGGGTTTCGCGACTCCGAGCAGACCGTGCCTTGGACCGAGGACACGATCGTCAACGTATGGTCGACCACCAAGACGGTCACCAACCTCGCGGCGATGATGCTCGTGGACCGGGGGGAGTTGGACCCGTTCGCGCCGGTCGCTCGCTACTGGCCCGAGTTCGCCACCGCCGGCAAGGAGGCGGTCGAGGTCCGCCACCTGCTGTCGCACACGTCCGGTGTGTCGGGGTGGGATCCACCGTTCACGGTCGAGGGCATGTACGACTGGGAGACCGCGACCGCTCGGCTGGCCGCGCAGGCGCCGTGGTGGGAGCCGGGGACCGCATCGGGCTACCACGCGGCCAACCAGGGCCATCTCGTCGGGGAGGTGCTGCGGCGGATCACCGGCACACCGCTCAAGCAGTTTGTGGCCGAGGAGATCGCCGGTCCGCTGGGGGCCGACTTCCAGATCGGTGCCCGGGAGGCGGACTGGGAGCGCATCGCGCCGGTCGTCCCCCCGCCGCCGCTGCCGATCGACTTTGCCGCTCTGCCACAGGACAGTCCGATTGTCAGGACGTTCACCGGACCGGTGCTCAACGCCGCGAACGCCAACACCGCCGGCTGGCGCGGGGCAGACATGGGCGCGGTCAACGGTCATGGCAACGCCAGGTCCGTCGCTCGCATGCTGTCGGCGCTGGCCCGCGGCGGAGAGGTCGGGGGGGTGCGGCTTCTGTCACCGGAGACGATCGAACTGATCTTCCAGGAGCAGTCCAACGGCCCGGACCTCGTGCTCCTCGTCCCGATCCGCTTCGGGATCGGATGGGCGCTGCCCAAGCCCGAGCTGGTCCCCTACATCCCCGAGGGCCGCATCTGCTTCTGGGGCGGATGGGGAGGGTCGATGATCGTCACCGACCTCGACCGGCGATTGACCGTCGCCTACATGATGAACAAGATGGCGCCGGGGATCATCGGGTCGCCGCGCAGCGAGGCTTACCTGCGCGCCGTCTACCGCGCGCTCGGCGTGGAGACCGAGGCCGGCACCCCGGCCGGGTAGCCGTACGGCCGCCGGTCATCGCCTGAACGCCTCGCGCAGCGCTAGCTCGGTCGACCAGAACGCGAGCTCGTCCCACGGGGCCTCGGCCTCGGCGAACGAGCGCACCTCGATCGCCTCGGGCGTGGTCTCCGGCCGCCCGAGGGCTCTAGCCAGGAACACGATCAGCACTACTCGCTCCCCGGCGCGGGAATAGACGCCCACTAGGCGTTCGAGCTCGACCCCGATTCCGAGTTCCTCTTCGGTCTCGCGGTGAGCGGCGTCCTCTACCGATTCGCCGAGTTCGACGAAGCCGCCCGGGAAGGTCCATCGGCCCTGACCGGGATCGAATCCGCGGCGCAGCAGGATCACGCGACCCTCGTCGTCTAGGGGTATGGTGGCGGCGACCGGCTTGGGGTTGAAGTAAGCGGCGTAGCCACAGTGCGGACATGCGATGCGGTGCGGGAACGTGATCTCGGCTGGTCGCCCGCATCGTGGACAGAAACGAGCGTCGGCGAGGGCGGGATTGATCGACCTGTCCACAGCGGACGATGCTACGACCTGGTCCCCGGCGGACCCGCGGCTCGCGAGCGGATCAGCTCAGCAAAGCCCCTGTCACATCTTGGATCGTGTCGATCCCGTATCCCATGTCGGGGTCGCCGTCGGTCATCACCGCCATCGAGAAGCTCGCGGCCCCGTGTCAGGCGCCCCGGGTGCCCGCCGGCCGACGCGCGACCCGCGCTCGAAGGTTCCGTCCCGCCCGCGGCGAAGCTCCCAGCCGATGGCCGAGGCTTGGGTGTATCTCCTGCGCTGTGGCGACGGCTCGCTCTACACGGGGTGGACCGTCGATCTCGAGCGCCGGCTGGCGCGTCACAGCGCCGGTGTCGCCAGCCGATACACCGCGAGTCGATTGCCGGTCGAGCTCGAGATCGCGATCGCGATGCCCGACCGCACCGCTGCCCGCCGAGAGGAAGCCCGTATCAAGCGTCTGCCGCGGGCGGCCAAGCTCGCTCTGATCGGCCGATGTGCTGGGTAGGCTTGCCCGGTGGCGCTCCCGCGATTCCTCAGAGGCCGTGGACGGGAGCCTGCAGTGTTGGTCGGCGACCCGCGCGTCGAGGGCTGGGAGACCGTTAGCTCGTTCGAGGACCAGAAGACCGCGTTGGCCTGGCGCGATCAGCTCAGAGCGATGGGCGTCGAGGCGAGCTGTGTCGCCGATCACGCGCCGGACCAGCTCGGGCGTGGAGATATCTATCTGGTGGTCCCGCCAGACCAATGGTCGCGGGCCACAGAGATCATCGACAATCTCGAGTAGCCGCTCGACGGACGGCTTGTCAGCCGCGGGTGTGAACGTTTGCGAGGACGACCTCGATCAGGTGCGGCCCGGGCTCTGCGACGGCGCGGTGAAGAATCTCGACAAGCTGCTCGGCGGTGTCCACGCGGTAGGAGGGGACACCGAAGCCGGTGCCGAGCTTGACGAAATCGAGATCGGGGGCGCTGAGGTCCAGTTGGGATTGGGCTCTGGGCCCGGCGGACTGTGCCCCGACGCGCGCCAGCTCGATGTTGAGGATCGCGTAGGAGCGGTTGTTGAAGATGACGACGGTGACGTTCAGCTGCTCGCGCGCCATCGTCCAGAGCGACTGGATCGTGTAGAGGCTCGAGCCGTCGGCCTGCAGAGCGAACACGGCGCGCTCCGGGCAGGCGACCGCCGCGCCGACGGCGACGGGTAGTCCCTGGCCGATCGCGCCGCCGGTCAGCGCCAGCCAGTCGTGCCGGGGGGCTCCAGCGGTATGGGCTGGGAGGATCATGCCCGAGGTCACCGCTTCGTCGGAGATGATCGCTCCCTCGGGGAGGATGAGGCCGATGGCCTGGCAGACCTTCTCGGCGGTGAGCGCGCCGGTGGGAGGCGCCGGTCTCGACACCGCCTGCACGGCGGCCCTGACGTCCCGGGCTCCGAGCGCCTCCACCAGGGCCTCGAGGCTATCGCCGGCGGGACCCGCGAGCTCGTGAACCTCGCAGCCGTCAGGTACGAGGTCGCTGCTGGTGCCGGGGTAGGCGAAGAACGAAGCCGGAGATTTCGCGTCGACCAGGATCAAATGCTCGAGCCCGTCGAGCTGCGCCGTCGCGCGCTCAGGGAAGTAGGCGATCCGCTCGACTGGCGGAACGCCCGCTCCGCGCTGAAGGCGCGCCGGGAAGACCTCGGCCAGCACCCTCGCGCCCGTGGCGGCCGCGATCCGTCCAGCGGCGATCAACCCCGGTTCGCGCAGCGCCCGACCACCGAGGAGCATCGCCGTCCTTGCACCGCCGCGCAGTGCGTTGGCGACCGCTTCGACGCCCTCCGCGCAAACCGGCGGCGCGTCGGCCGTTCGGGACGGGCTGACAGGCTCGGCCCCCTCGCTCCACGAGACGTCGGCCGGCAGGATCAGCGTGGCCACCTGACCAGGAGGGGACCTGGCCGCCGCCACCGCGTCGGCCGCGTCTTGGGCCAGCTCACCGGGACTCTTCGATGTGCGCACCCACCCTGACACGTTGCGGGCGACAGTCTCGATGTCGGACTGCAGCGGGGCGTCATACCGCGTGTGGTACGTCGCGTGGTCGCCCACGATGTTGACGATCGGGACCCGGGCCCGGCGGGCGTTGTGAAGGTTCGCGAGCCCGTTGCCCAAGCCGGGCCCGAGGTGCAGCAGCGTACCCGCAGGCGCATCCGCCATCCGGGCGTATCCGTCGGCTGCACCGGTCGCGACCCCCTCGAAGAGCGCCAGAACCGCCCGCATCTCCGGCACCGAGTCCAAAGCCGCGACGAAGTGCATCTCCGACGTGCCCGGATTCGTGAAGCAGGTCCTCACCCCTGAATCGACAAGCGTGCGCAGCAGGGCCTGGGCGCCGATCATCGTCTCAGCCGGCCCAAGTCAACGCCCGGGCAGCGAGCGCGGTAGCTCAGGCTGGGGTCGCACTGTGTCCGAGCGCCAGCACCGCGGCCGCGGTGCGCTCGCGTTCGAGCGTGTCGTGTTGCATATCGGCTCGCCCGATCAGCTCGTCGAGGTCGGTCGCCGCCAGCTCCGGATACTGGTCCCGGACCGCCTTGAGCGCGACCCATAGCTTTCGTTTTCCCAGGACGCCAAGCGCGAGCGACTCGAGCGCCATGAAGGCCCCTTGGTCCGGCGCCCCCGATCCGGCACCGCTGAACTTCAGCTGACTCGCCTTCTCCGCCACCCAGCCCGCGGCTTGCTTGAGCGGATTCCTGGTGACGTCCATCCGCTCCATGAGGTCCACCAGGGTCCGGCGGTCCTCCTCGATCTCAGTTGCAATCCGGCCCATCAGCTCACCGAGGGGGGAGTTCGCATGTCGCTGTTGGATCTGCTTGGCCAGATCCGCCCCCAGCGTTGCCCCGGCAAGATGATCGTTCAGATAGACATCCATCTCTCTGTCAGCCATCGGCGCGTCACTCCTTGGTGGGTGGTTCCCCCCTCGATGCGATACCCACTGGACGACGACCGCAACCGAGAGCCGGCTCGGGATCGTCCCGGCGCTCAGCGACGCCGCTGGGCCGCTGGGCGCGCCGCGGCTGCGCTCAGTCGGTCGGTGAGGCGCCGGGTCGCGTGCACTTGGCCACGCAGCTCGGATAGCCCTCGGCGGCGGCGCAGGAGCGCAATGCAGAGCAGTGGGAACGCGACCAGGGTCAGCAAACCGCCGATCGAGCCGATCGTCGCTGCCAGGCTCGTGCTCGTCACGGTACCGCCGGTTCGCGTGGGCACGACGACATTCTTCAGTCGTGCGGCCGTATCCGCGCCGTTGGCGCTGGTCGCGGCGCCGAGCCTGCCGGTCGTGCCGGTTGGCTGCGTCTGCTCGGCGATCGCCAAAAGCTCGCCGTTGCCGACCGCGTCGGTGAGCGTGTTGTGGACCCAGTACACGGCGCCGTGTGCCTGCCAGGCGACCACCATCAGATGCTGTCCGGAGTAGTACAGCGAGTAGGTCCGTCGGGCGACGGTGACGGTCTGATCGGGGTTGGCGAACATCGGCGCCGCGGTCCAGGTCATACCTTGCACGTCGTAGTACTGACCCAGCTGGCCGGCCGAGAACACCGCGACATAGGCCGCGTAGCGGTGGCCATCGGTGCCGCGGATCAGATAGTCGCGCAGATTGACTCCGAGCGAGCTGCCACCCGCGTCCTGCACGCGTGGAAACTCGAGCGAGAACGGCAGGCGGCGGGCGCTCGCCAGGGCCTGCGCCAGCGCCGGCGCGGGGATTGGCACCAGCGGAAGCTTGGCGGCCGCCCGCCGGTGGTGAACGGCGTGCGCAGCCGCTGCGGTGTTCTGCGTGGGGACATGATCGGCTCCGTACAAGAACGAGTGCACGCTGGCGGCGATCTGCTGCGGCGTGGCGGTGTCACAGGCGCACGAATTGGCGCCGACCGGCTCCAGGGTGACCTGGAACTTCACCTGGCGCACGCGCAGACTCTCCGACGAGATCAGAGTCCCGAGCAGGTTCTCGACGCCGCTCTCGGTTTGCAGGCCGCGGTCGACGTCGACCGTGCGGCCGAAGATCCGCTCGAACTTGTGGATGGTGCCGAGGTCGGCCAGCGACGGTCCGTACTGCTTCTTGACGTCCAGAAGGAAGTCCTGGTCGCGGGCGTCACGCACGAGCGAGGTGTCGCCGTGCCGGTAGGAGACGAACTGCAACGCCTGCGTACCGCACAGCTTCTGATAGCCGGGTTGGAGGTTGATCTCCTGATACTGCTCGCTGGAGGGGGTGTTGACGTGGTAGTAGCGACGGTCGACCGTCGAGTAGACGCAGCCGATGTCGTCGACCGCGGTCTTAAACTGGTTGAAGTCGATCTCCACCACGTGGTTGATCGAGAGCCCGGTGAGATGCTTGATCGTCGAGAGCAGCAAGGGCGTTCCGCCGTAGATCAGGGCAGCATTCAGGCGCGTCGTCACCGGGCCATTTGCCGTCTGCAGCGTGACCTGTAGCTCGCGGGGGATCGACATCATCGAGATCCACGGTTTGTTCGGATCGATCCGCACCAGCAGCATTTCGTTCGAATGCGGCAGCACCGGCGTCGTCGTCGTGTGCTTTCTCTGATCGTTACCGATCAACAGAATCGTCTGCGGATCCCCGAAACCAGCCGGCGCCAGCGACCCCGAGGACAGGTTGATCGCCTTGTGAAAGCTCAGATCAACGGCCAGCGTCCCGATCTCGCCTTTGACAAGCACCACGGTCGCCGCGGCGCTCAGCGCGATCACCAGCAGGCAGCCGACGACCAGCCGCCACACCCGTGGCCGGCCTGGTGGATCGGCCGAGCCCGAAGCCGTCTGAAGGCCCGGTGGTAGGTACGGAGCAGCTGGATGCGCGGTCATGGTGTTCGAAGATACGGTGGCAGTCGGGGGCTCAGCAGCTGTCTGCCCGGCCGGCCATCGCGGCCATCGCATGAGGCCTGACGCATACGGTAGTCATTAGGGTGCCCTAACATGAGCGTCGCGTCCATTTCGCCTCCGCCGTTTCTAGGAGCCCCATGCCCGAACGCCGCGTCCTTTCCACCACGGTCACCGAAGCCTTCTGGCTGACTCCCAGCATGGTCCGAGTCGTCGTCGGAGGGTCCGATCTCGAAGGCTTCGGTGCCGGGGCGTTCACCGACCACTACGTCAAGTGCCGGTTCGGAGACAAGACGCGTTCCTACACCGTGCGCGACTGGGATCCCGAGCGGCGTCTGCTGACGCTTGATTTCGTCGTCCACGGTGAGCGCGGGATCGCCGGGCCGTGGGCTGCCCGAGCCCAACCCGGAGACCCACTGGAGCTGACAGGACCGGGCGGGGCATACGCGCCGTCTCCGGAGGCTGCTTGGCACCTCATGGTCGGCGATGACGCAGTGCTTCCGGCTATCGCGGTCTCATTGTCGAGGGTCCCGGCCGGAGTGCCGGTGTTTGTGGTCATCGAGGTCGACGGACCCGAGCATCAGCAGCCGCTGGACTCGCCTGGCGATCTCGATGTCGTCTGGGTGCACCGCAGCAGGGGGCCGGGGGAGGACCCCTCGCAGCAGGTCGAGGCTGTCAGGGCGCTCTCATTGCCCGACGGTCAGGGCCACGCTTTCCTGCACGGCGAGGCCACCACGGTCCGCCTCGTCCGGCGCCACCTCGTGCTCCAGCGCGACCTGCCGGCGCAATCGCTCTCAGCCAGCGGCTATTGGAAGCTTCGACGCACCGACGAGGAGTGGCGAGCCGAGAAGCGCGAGTGGATTGCTCTGGCGGACGCCGATATAGCCCGAGACGGCGCCGCCGCGTAGCTGGTACCGGCGCCGGCATCGGCCCACCGGCAGACCGAACCGCGCGCCTACCCGCTCGAGCGGGGGGTGAGCACCTCCGCCAGGGCGGCCCACTCGGTGCGCGGAACCCCCGTCCCGCCCACCGGCTGCAGACACACATGATTGGCGCCTGCCTCCAGGTGATCCTCCGCGACTGCGCCGATCTGCTCCGGGGTCCCGTGGGGAATTATCGCGTCGAGTAGCCGGTCCGAGCCGCCGTCGGCGAAGTCCCGCTCGGTGAAGCCGAAGTCGAGCAGGTTTCTGGTGTAGTTACGCAGCGCGAGGTACCGCTTCGCATACGCCCGCGCCTTCTCCCGGGCCGACGTCGGATCGCTGTCGATGACACACGCGAGCTCGGTGGCGATCAGAGGCGTGGGGCCGAGAAGCTGACGGGCGGACCGGGTGTGGTCCACCGGGACGAAGTACGTGTGGGCTCCGCGCGACCGGGTGGCGGCCAGGTTCAGCATCTTGGGGCCGAGTGCGGCCAGACACCGGTGATCGGCGGCTAGCGGAGCCGGCGCCTGGTCGAGCCCGTCGAGAAACGATCGCATCGATGACAGCGGGTGCCTGTAGTCGCTCGTCGCCTCGGGATGGCCGATCCCGATCCCCACGAGCAGGCGATCGCCGAACTCCGGCGCGAGCTGCCCGTACTCGGCCGCCAGATCGGCCGGGTCGTACTGCCACACGTTGACGATCCCGGTGGCGACAGTGATCCGGTCAGCGCTCGCCAGCAGAGGCCGGAGGGCCGGCAGCCGCGGGGAGCCGCCCAGCCAGAACGTGCCGAAACCGAGGTCCTGCACCAGCGTGGCGGCTTCGGCGGCGTGCTCCTCACCGATGGCGGCGTAGGTTGTCCAGACTCCATACGGGCCGAGCGTCATGGCGTCAAGCGTTGCACATGCCGCGCGGTCGACGGATGGTCTCAGACGCTCACGCCATATCGAAGATGAACGACCCCGTTTCGGAACCGGTGCTCGTCGAGGAGCTCGAGCTGCGCGCGGATGTCGTCGGGTAGTGCACGCTTGCCGCCGCCCACCAGGATCGGCCCGAGGAACAGATGGCACTCGTCGACCAGCCCCAGGGCGAGCGCCCGGCCAGCGAGCTCGGCACCCCCGATCGTGATGTCAGCTCGGCAGCTCTCCTTGAGGCTGCGGACCGCATCGGGGTCGAGCTCGCACTCGATCCGGGTCCTCGCGCTGGATACCGTCTGAAGCGTGCGGGAGTACACGATCTTCTCCGCCGCCCGCCAGATCTCGGCGAAGTCCCGGGTCACCGCCGGCTGATCGCTGCCGGTGTTCACGGTCTCCCAGTACACCATCGTCTCGTACATCCGACGCCCGTAGAGGTAGGTGCCGATCGGCCGCTCGAGGTCGTTGACAAACGCATGCACTTCGCCATCGGGCGCGGCCCAGTCGAAGTTTCCCTCTTGGTCCTCGACGTACCCGTCGAGCGAGGCGATCGCTTGATAGATCAGCTTGGGCATCGTGACTCCAGTCGGTGGGATGGTCTGGCCATACACGCTCAGACTGCGATCCAGAGCCGGATTCATCGGCTCGACGGGAGTTCGGGCCCGGAGAGTCAGCGCCCGCGAACGTGACCCGCGGCCAGCCGTCCGAGCTCGAAGGCCGCAGTTCCGCTCGTCACGACCGGGTCTTGCGCAGCGAACGCGCGCAGTGCCTGCTCGTCATCCGTGTCGACCACTGCGAGGCCGTAGGAGTCGTCGTCGGTCAGGACCGGGCCGAACACGACCATGTCCCCACGCTCGAGATACGGCTGCCAGTGGGCGGCGTGGCTGTTCATGATCTCCCGCTCTGACTCGGTCAGGGTCTGGGCGAAGTTCGGGCGCGGAGCGATGAGGCGCAGGACGAAGGTGGGCATGCGCGGACTCTACGCCTTCACGTGGAGGCCTCAGGGGGCGGCGGCCTTCGGGCTCGCCGCCCCCTCGACCCCTGTCAGCGGTCCCGGTGGCCGATGCCCGGGAGGACCTGTGTTCCCTCCTGCTGAACGGCCTGGAGCTGTCTGGGGTCAAGCCCGAGCAGCTTGAGGACCGTCGGCGCGATCTGACTCGTCTCGACCTGCTCATCGAACTGCCGGGGCCGGACGTTGCCCGGCGAGTACACGACGAGTGGGACGTCGCGGTCGCCCGGGTTGTCGCCCCCGTGCTCAGCGATCTTCGAGCCGGTCGTGTAGATGGTGCCGACCTGTGAGATCCCGAACACGTCCGGGTGGTGCGGGTCGGAGTTCGCGACGCCGAAGAACTGCGCCGACTCCTGGCCGGCGAAGATCTGCGCCAGGCCGGAGTGCTGCACCGTGACCGTCTGGCCCGCGTAGTTCACCGCCGGGGCGGTGTGCGTCCACAGGTACTTCTTGACGAACTCCGTCGCCTGCTGGGAGCGGTCCGACAGCCACCACAGCAGCCCGTCGTCGTCGGCCTCCTGGACGACCAGCGTCGGGTTGCTCGGGTGCGCCTTGGCCCACGCGGCATTGACGCCGGAGATGATCGGGCCGTCATCGATCCGCTGGAGCTGGCTGTTGTTCAACGGCGACTGGCCGTGCTTGGCCGTGAGGATGATCGCCGTCGAATGGGTCTCACCGGCGGCGTGGATCGCATCGACGATCCGCTCCAGTGAGGCGTTGACGTAGTCGAGCGCGCTCTGCAGCAGCGGCCCCGGCACCTGGACCCCGTTCTCGGTCACGTAGCCGCCGGGCAGCGATGGGCCCTCGGTGTAGTTGCCCTGCGCGTTTGGCCCGATCAGCACCGCCGGGGAGCTCTTCAGCTTCTCGGCGGTCGAGACGGTCTGGAAGTTCATCCCGTAGATCGCGGGCGTGCCGACCTTCGGCCCGGTGCCGGAGTGCTCGTAGCCGTTGATCCAATTGATGACCGCCTGGACCTTGTAGGAGTCGTACTGCCTGGTCGCGACGTTGTCGGCCGTCCACGCGCCGTCGACCGGGTATGGCACGCCGTTGGGCTCGACCGCCTGCGAGTCGATCTCCGGCCCGAAGAAGTCGTCGATGCTCATGCCGTTCGAGCCTGGGCCGTTGAACGACGTGTAGATCGCGTGCTTTTCGGCATACGCGGTCCGCATGCCGGCGTTATGGATCACCTGGAAGATCGTGTTGACCCCCAGGAAGTCCCACGGCTGGATCGGCTTGCAGGTCTTCGGGTCGAGCGGGTATGTCGCCGGATTCAGACCCGACTGCGGGTGCGGGCTCAGGTTCATGATCTTGCCCGGGTCCTTGTCAATGCCGCCCGGGTAGATCGAGCCGCCCTCATCGAACGACGGAAAGGCGTTGCCGCTCCCGTTATTGAGCAGATCCTGCACGGCGGGAAGGTTGTCGTCCGGCGAGTCGTAGATCACATTCCCGCCCGGGACCGGCCCGGAGCAGTTCGTCGTGCCTGCCGGGAAGACGCCATGGCTGTACTCATCGTCGTAGTAGATGCCGGTGACTTTCGGGTCCCCGCCGGTCATGATCGCCGTGCCGCCCGGATCGGAGTCCGACGGGTCGGCGGTCTGAGCGTTGGTGTACTCGGCGCCGCCGGTGGCAAGGCGGGCGAGCTCGGAGTTGCGGTGGTTGGCGGCGTACCAGTCGAGATCGGACTGATGTATGCCGTCGACGGAGATGAGTAGGACGTGCTGGATCGGTTGGTGATGCGGATGATCGGCCTCCGCAGACCCTGCCGACAGGCCTAACGGCACAGCGACCGCCACGGCCGCAGCGGCTAGCGAAGTGACCTTCGCCCTTAGTTTCATCGTGCCTCCTGGGATGTCGTGAACCCGGCCGAGTTCGGACGCTAGCCACACGAGGAGGACCGCACGTTAACGCGGTGTGACGGGCGAGGACAGCTGGATAGGCTCGGTCTGTGACGGCGAAGACCCATCTCCCCAACTGCGCCGCGGGCCGACGGCCCGCGGCGCACTTCTCATCACCAGCGAGCGCTAGCTGACGGTGATCGTCGTATGACCGATCACGACCGGCTTCTGGTGTGCCGTCAGCCTCACCAGCGTCAGCCGGTAGCGTCCGCGATGCAGGTGGCGGAGCGTCAGCCTGACCTCGTGACGGCGGATCGCGCCGCTACCGACGATCCGCCGGTGACCGTGGCTGTCGATGACGGCTTGCACCCTGGAATGCGCGACCGCTGCCGTCGAGCTGTATTTGTAGGTGACCGTGCAGGTCGTGACGTTGAACACCAGCTTGCACGTGATCGTCGACGCCGTCGGGCTGCTCGCGGCAGGCCCGGCTGGGCCTTGCGGCCCCGTGGCCCCGTTGGACCCGGTCGGCCCGGCGGGCCCGGCTGCTCCGTTGGTCCCGTTGGTCCCGTTGGTCCCGTTGGTGCCGTTGGTGCCCGGAGGTCCTTGAGAGCCGGCCGGCCCTGTGGGTCCGGCAGGGCCGGTGTTCACCGGGGCGACCGCAAACGCCCCGTGGGCGTAGTCCTGTGTCACCACGCCGTAGCGGTCCTGGCAGCTGGCGGTGACGCGATAGGTCGTTCCATTGGTCGCGCCCGCGGGGACGGTGAGCGTGCCCGACCAGTCGCCGGCGGCGTCGAGTGCGGCCGTTGCCGTCTGCACCGCCCCGCCCGTCGGGGACACCAACAGGAACGTGGCGCTGCTGGAGGTGAACGGGCCCCCCACCGGACAGGGCATGACCGAGCTGACGCCGATCATCGAGCCCGCCGGTCCTGACGAGGGGGAAACCGCGAGCGAGCCGGACGGAACCGACCAGGAGAGCTCGTCGACCTGATGACCGAAGGAGTCGGCCAAGTAGAGGACCCCGGCCTGACCGACCGCCAGCCGGGACGGCTCGTCGACGCCCGTGAACGGCAGCGTCTGCTGCGATCCTCCCGCGGGCAGCTCGACAACCTGCCCCGTGTAGCCGTCGGCGGCGAACACGTCGCCCGCCGGATCGACCGCCACCCCGGTCGGGCCGACCACCTGGCTGAACGGCACCGTCTGCTGGGACCCGCCGACCGGCAACTCAACCACCCGGGAGTTCAAGGTATCGGCAACAAACACGTCCCCCGCCGGATCGACCGCAAGGCCCTCCGGGCCGGAGAGCCCTGTGAACGGTGTCTGCTGGGACTTGGAGCCCGCCGCCAGCTCGTACACCTGGTTGGCGTAGTAGTCGCTCACGAAGACGTCACCCGCCGGATCGACCGCCACGTCCTCGGGCGAGGTCAGGCCGGTGAACGGCAGTGTCCGTTGCGGTCCCCCGTTCGCCGGAAGCTCAACCACCCGATTGTTGAGGGCGTCGGCAACGAACACGTCGCCCGCCGCGTCGACCGCAACGCCGAGCGGGTCATGGAGCCCCGAGAAAGGCAGTGTCCGCTGTGCTCCTCCGCCTGCCGCCGGAAGCTCGATCACCCGATTGTTGATGCTGTCGGCGACGAACAAGTCCCCCGCCCCGTCGACCGCCATGCCGTACGGGTTGCTGAGCCCGCTCAACGGCACCGTCTGCTGCGAGTACGTGAACGCCTGAGCCGGCGCGGCCCAGACGCCGAGAGCTGCCAGCGAGCACAGGCCAGGCAGCCACGTCCTCCTGATCGCCGCCGCGCCCGTACGGACGCGCTTCGGCCTTTCATCACCCATCGTCAGTCCTCCTGATTCACGGTCCGGCTCGGATGCCGGAAGCCTTTGATCGTTTGCCACGGCCTCGGTGGCGGACGGTCAGATTTCGTCTGCCGTGGCCCCCATGTCGTCATCGCGGCCCTCCGCACCGGCGAGTGCCAGCTCGATCGCCCGGGTCAGCGCCATCCACCCGCAGAAGCGCTCGTCCGCACCGAGGCCGGAGCGGATCCGGCCGCTGACCGTGTCGGCGTCCGGATCGAACTCGAGCGTGAGGCACACAGGGTGTCGAGAAGCCACGCGCCGATCGTCGCGGACACACAGTGCCGTTCGCGTCGGCCGGAGCGGCTGATCTTTTCCGCCCATGACCCCGAGATTTGCGGGCGTGGGGCGCTGCACGCCCCTGGTTTCCGCTCCGTAGCATGCGACGCGATGGACGACGGCACCGTGGAGGCGCTGATCGAACGCGACCGCGAGGCCGCCGTTCTGTCGTGCGCGCTGACGGACGCCATGAACGGCCGCGGGAATGTCGTCGTGGCCGAGGGCCCGGCGGGCATCGGGAAGTCGCGACTGCTGGCGACCACGTGCGCCGAGGCGGCACAACGCGGCCTCGGCGTCCTTTCCGCACGCGGCGTCGAGCTCGAGCGCGACGTGCCGTTCGGGGTCGCTGCCGAGCTATTCGGGCCTCGTCTCGCCGCCACCACGGCCGATCAGCGTGCGACCCTGCTGGCAGGCCATGCGGGCCTGACCGCCGCCGTGCTCGACCCGCACGCCCCCGCGCCCGACGACGCACAGGCGCTCGTCCGCGGGCTCTACTGGCTGACCGTGAACCTGTCGGCGGTCTCGCGCGGACTCCTGATCGCCGTCGACGACGCCCACTGGGCCGATCCCCCGACGCTCGGCTTCCTCGCTCATCTCGCGGCGCGGACGAGCGAGCTGCCCGTCGCGCTCGTCGTCGCGGTCCGCAGCGGCGAGCGTGGCTCAGGCTCGGCGCTCATCGATTGGCTGCTCACACAACCCGAGCATCGCGTCATACGCCCGGAGCACCTGACCGACGATGGAGTCGGGGTGATGGTCGCGGCCGAGTGGCCGGCGGCGGATCCCTCGTTCGTGTCCGCCTGCGCCCGACTGAGCGGCGGCAATCCGTTCCTGGCCCGGGAACTGGTGCGCTCCCTGCGCGCCGATGGTGTCTCGGCGACGGCGAGCTCGGTGCCGATCGTCGAACGGCTGGTCCCCGACACGGTCGTCCGGTCGGTGCTCGTCCGCCTCGCGCGGCTCGGCGACGCCTCGCGGCGCCTTGCCGCTGCGATCGTCGTGCTCGGCGACGGCGCTTCTGTGCGCCACGCCGCAGCGCTGGCCGAGATCACCACCGACGAGGCGGCGGGGGTGGCCGACACGCTCGCCCAAGCGCACGTGCTCGCCGCCGATGCGCCGCTGCGATTCGCGCACCCGCTGATCGCGGCCGCGGTCAGCGCCGACCTGCCCGCGTTCGCGCGTGCCGCCGCCCATCGCCGAGCGGCGGACCTCCTCGCGGCCGACGGCGCTGCGGCCGAGACGGTCGCCGTCCACCTGCTGCTGAGCGAGCCAGACGGCGACCCGGCCACCGCCGCGGTCCTGCGACGCGCCGCGGAACGGACCCTCGCGCGCGGCGACCCCCCCGCGGCAGTGCGCCTGCTGCGCCGGGCGCTCGCCGAGCCGCCACCGTTGCCGGACCGGGCCGACGTGCTGCTGGAGCTGGCCGAGGCCGAGGTGCGCGCCGGTCACATCGATGCGGGACGGCACGTCGACGCGGCGCTCGCACTGCTGCAGAAGCCCGCCGAGCGCATCCGCGCGCTCGTGCCGCTCGCCCGCTTGCGCTTCCAGCTCGGCGATCACGAGGCCTCGGCGCGTGCCGTGAGAGAGGCGCTCGCCCTACTCGAGCCCGACGATCCGACCGCCCAGGCGCTCGCTGTCGACGAGCTGACGGCAACGCTGTTCCGTGCACCGCTGCGCCCCCGCGCCGACGCACTGCTGGAGCCCCTCGTGCGCTCCGCCCGCGATGGCAAGCCGCCCAACCATCCCGGCCTGCTTGCGCATCTCGCTCTGCGCATGGCCTTCGACGGCGTGGAGCCGGCGCAGGTGCGCGACCTGGCCGAGCGGGCGACAGCGGCCAGCCCGCTGGTCGACCCGGCGAGCCACGGCATCCTCATGGGCATCGTCGTGCAGGCGCTGGTCGTCGTCGACGAGCTCGCGCTCGCTGAGGGGATCGCCGGCGCCGCGCTCGAGCTGAGCCGGCGCCGCGGCGCGTTGTTGGGCTATTCCCTGGCCAGCTTTCACCGGGCGATCCCGCGCTACCAACGAGGAGCGCTGCGCGATGCGCTGGCCGACATCGAGCAGGCCCTGACCGCCCGGAGCGAGGGATGGGACGCCGGGGCGGCCTGGGTCGACGCCCTCCACGCGCACATCCATCTCGCGCTGGGTGATCCGGCCGCGGCCCGCGCCACGCTGACGCCCAGCGATTTCACCACGGACGGCCTCGAGCACGCGGTCCTGCTCTCGGCGCGCGCCACACTGGCGCTGGCCGAGGGGCTCCCGGCGACGACGCTCGCCGACGCGGAGGCAGCGGGGCGCCAGCTCCTCGATGTGTTCGGCATCGACCACCCCGGGTTCATCTCGTGGCGCTGCACAGCCGCGGACGCGGCATCGGCGCTGGGCGACCATGAGCGGGCGCGGCGGCTCGCGAGCGAAAACCTGACTCGGGCGCGTGTGACTCGGGTGCCGCGCGCGATCGGCCACGCGCTCCGCTGCGCAGGCCGGTTGGCGCCCCGTTCGAGGTCGATCGAGCTATTACACGAGGCGGTGGACGTGCTTGAGCGCAGCCCGGCCAGGCTCGAGCTCGCTGGAGCCCAGGTGGAGCTGGGGGCCGCACTGCGGCGTGACGGCCAGCGAACCGCGGCGCAAGCGCCGCTACGGTCGGGCCTCCAACTGGCCGACGCCAGCGGTGCCGCCACGCTCGCCGAGACCGCGCGCCAAGAGCTCCGCGCGACCGGCGCACGTCCGCGGCGCGCGGCCTGGACCGGCGCCGATGCACTCACGCCGACCGAGCGTCGGGTGGCCCAGTTGGCCGCCGAAGGCCTCACCAACACGCAGATAGCCCAGGCACTGTTCGTCACGCCAAAGACGATCCAGACGCACCTCGCTCACACCTACCGCAAGCTGGGCATCGGCTCGCGCCGGGAGCTGTCCACCGCGCTCAGCGACGGATGATCGGCAGACTTCAGTCAGATCTTTCGACCGTCGCGGTGGGACTGCGATAGCGGCGGGATCCCCCGATAATTCGACGCTTGTCTGAGCGCGTCGCCTGGGTTATCGTATTAGTGCAATGTTGTAGGAGTAGATCGATGGGGCACCGGGACCAAGTTGCACGAATTCTGCCGCTGGCGTTGACGCTGGCTTTCGCGGTGATGCTGACAGCGGCCGGAACGGCATGGGCGATCGCGCCGCTGACGATCCTCAGTTACACCGGTGGCGAGCAGGCCTACACGGTGCCGAGCGGGGTGGTGGCGGTCGGGGTCGCCGTCCAGGGCGCGTGGGGCGGTGAGGGGTCAGCCAGCGGCATAAACCAGCCTGGCGCGGGCATCGAGGGCTACCTCAACGTGGCTCCCGGTCAGAGCCTGTTCGCCGAGGTGGGTCAGAACGGCTCCTACGGCGGCGGTGCGACGTTCGGTGGCGGCGGCGCCGCCGGCAAGCCGCCGCCCACGGTGGCAAACGCGAACGGGGTCGACGCGAGCTCGGGCGGCGGCGCGAGCGATGTGCGCACCTGCTCGGTCCAGGCGGCGAGCTGCCCGGGGGGCGGCACGTCGCTTGCCTCGCGGCTGATCGTCGCCGGAGGCGGTGGCGGCTGGAGCGGCAGCGGGAACGCCAGCGCCCCGACGTGCGCGGGGCCTATCGCGAGCGCGGGAGCCGCCAACAATGCCCAGCAGCTGCCCACCGGCAACCCCGGCGGCCCGCTGCCGGTGATCACTGCGGCCGGGATCGTGATCCCCGGCTTTGCCTCTGAGAACCATCCCTCGGTGATGACGATCAACGGCAGCACCGACGCGGCGTTCGGCAGCTCGTCCGCCGGCGCCGGCGGCGTGTTGGCCGGCTGCTCGAGCGGCGCGCTCACGTTCTCGAACAGCGTCGCCGGCAGCCCAGGCTCAGGTCCGAACGGCGGCACCGGGGGCGACGCCAGCGGTTTGCCGCCGTTCAGCGGCAACTGCTCCGGCACGTCGTGCGCCGACGCTGGTTCCGGCGGCGGCGGGGGCGGCGGCTACTTCGGCGGCGGCGGCGGCGCGACCGGGTACGACACGTGCGTTGCCAGCCCTGGGGGACCGTGCAACGCTGCTGGCGGGGGACAGGGCGCGGCCGGCGGCTCGAGCTTCGTCGCCAACCAGGTGCAGTATCCGACGGCACCCGGGGTGCTCGGGAACACCGGCGACGTGTTCATCAAGTACGTGCCGGCGATCGAGATCGATACGCCCGCCAACGGCGCGGTGTACGCACCCGGGCAGCTCGTGAACGCAAGCTGGAGCTGCGGCTATGACCCAGCCACGGCGCTTGGCCCGGGCAATAACTGCGCGGGCACGGTCGCTTCCGGAAGCCCGATCAACACGACGCCGGGCACGCACACGTTCACAGTCGACGGCAAGGTCAACAACAGCGCCAGCCAGCAGCTCAGCGCCACCGTCACCTACACCGTCCGATCAGGCGGTGGCGGTGGCGGCACGAGGACCGTCCACGCCTCGCTTGGCCGCCTGCACTTCAGCCTCGCCGGCCCCGCGGGCACAATCGCCAAAGGCGGCGCGCTGACCATCACGCTGAGCAAGACAGGCTCCAACAAGACGTACAAAATCGTCAGCTACCGCTACTTCCTCAACCGCGGCATCAAGCACCACAAGCGTGTCACCGCTCACGGCAAGCACAAGACGATCACCTTCTACAAACCGAACCTGGTCACCTCAAGGCTCGGCACGCACAGCCTGTCAACTAAGGGCCTGCGCACCGGCACGCACAAGCTGAAGGTCATCATCCTCCTGCGCGCAATCAATCACGGCCACAAGCCCAAGACCAAGACGCTGACGCTCAACTTCGCATTTCGACTTACCTGAGAGCGGGCCGCGCGAGTCGCTCAACGCGCTCGCCGGCAGGCTCGGATGCTGCCGGCCTCTTTGAAACCGGCCAGCCGGCTCTCGACCCGGAACGGGTACAGGCCGTGCAGGAAGTAGGCGATGATCTTCCCGCGGCCCCTCAGAGCGGGGGTCAACGGGATCCGCAGGCTTCGGCGACCGCCGCGCAGATAGCCAATCGCCGTTCGCCGCCCGCCCTGCTGTGCATAGACCAGGACGCGGTCGCCGCGCAACGTGGTCAGCCGGTAGCTCAGCTTCGCTGTGCAGCCCTTCTCGATGACGCGGCGGGCCAGAATGTTGGGCTGTGGCAGCGGGTTTGCCTCGAGCACCCGGGTGATCGCCGGGGACCCGCGATGGGTTCGCAGCCGGTACACGCCACCACGTGGCGCTTGAAGCGCGACATAGGTGATCTTGCTGACCCGGTCGGTGAAGATCATCGCGGGGCCCCGGAGCCGAGGCGCGCTGCTCGCTGGAGTCCTGATGTGCAGGCCCGGCCCCGACAGAGTGAACTTCGGAGGCCCAGTAGAGCCGTGAATGGCCAGCATCGTGCCCTTTAGCCCCCTTGGAACACGCAGCGTGACCTGGTGAGCGGCGGCGCTCGACGCGCTCGAGCCGACCGCCTGTGGCATCAGATGCGGGTGGTAGAGCCCGCTCATGTTGCACCCGAGTTTCGGCGCCCGGCTGACGAAGTCGATCGTGAACCCGGTTTCATACCCCGTGTTCGTGGTGAAGCAATCCGCCAGCACGGCGGGAGGATCACCCGGTGGCAACGCGCCAAAGCCAACGTAGGGCGCGTTGAGGAGGACGTCGTTCGTGCCCGTGTGACCGAGGAGCGTGAGGCTCGAGGTCCCCTCGAACGCAAGCCCGTGCGGCACGTCGGACTGGCCGGTGATGTTCAGCTTCAGCGTGCCCACCACCGGCACGCCGCCTTCGAGATGGAAGGTGAAGTCACCCTCGGGCGAGTTCGGGTCCGCGCGGTAGGTGACCGCTCCGTTGGCGAGCTGCAGTTCGAACGGGGTCAGCCTGCCGAGTGTGGCCGCCCCGGCGAGCTGATAGACCCATGCGTCGCCTGGCGCCTGCGGTGGCTGGATCTCGGCCTTGCCGTCGAAGCGCATCAGGTTGATGGCCTGCCTGGCGAAGTTGAATTCCGGCCCGATGCTCACCCCGATCGTACCGTTGACGGCGCCCAGCGTGCCCGTCGAGAGGTTGTTCTTGAAGCCTCCGCCGAGGCTCTGCAGATAGAACCCGGCGCCGAGCGGGATGCCGGACTCCTTCACTTCCGTGTCCAGCTTCGCCGTCCCGCCCGGGACCGTTCCGGCAACCGTGAACTGGCTTGTGTTGAGGTGGTCGAACTGGATCTGGAAGGACTGCAGCTTGTAGCCCTGCAGCTCTCCCGTGGTGGCCGAGGCGGCGTTCTGCAGCGCCACCGTCGCATAGATGTCGCCGGCGAACCGGGCGATCGCGGTTGGTGTCTCCCACATCCCGTTGCCCGTCCATTGCTGCTGTGAGGGCGTGTAGCAGATGTTCACTCCCGACAGCTCGCCGAGCACACCGCCAAACGGCTCCCAGTCATTGATCGAGCCGCAGATCTGGCCGACCACGCCCATCAGATCGGTAGCCGTGATCTGCCCCTGCAGCCCGATGCTGGGAACGTCCTCGCCCGAGATGTCGACGAACTTTCCCCCCACCACATCCCACCGGGCCCGCGTGTTGAACGGCAGCGCGAACTGCGCGCCGAGATTGATGACCGTCTGACCGGTCGATTCGACGAACGGCAGCCCGTAGCCGGCCGGGCCACCCGTGCCCAGCGCGATCGGCAGCCCCCACGCATTCGGCGCGATCAAGCTTGGCGACAGCGGGCCGGTCCCCGCCCCCAGATCGCCGATCGATACCCCACCGCCGCCGGCGGGACTGACTCCGTTCCCGTACGAAAGCGAGATCTGGTGCGAGAGCGTCACCGGCCAGCCTCCGATCAGCAGCTGCGCCGGCCCGTTGCTGGTCACCACCGGGGTACTGAAACCCGTGTTCAGCGTGAACGTCGTCCCTGGAGACGGGTTGACGTCGATCCCGTCGAGCCGGATCGGTGTGTCGCTGGTGAATATCGTGGCCGTCTGGCTGTTTCCGCCCTGCGGCACCCAGCAGCCGACCGCCTCGAGCGGGGACGCGACGACGGCGCCGGGAATGGGCGTTGGGGTACCCGCAGGCAACGGCGACCCGTTCGGATTGGGCACCACGCACGCCGAGAAAGCGATGTTGCGATCGCGATCCAAGGTCACGCGACAGTTCAGGTTCGTCGGTACGCAATCCGGGTTGGTGCCGCCGCTCGGCACCGGGTAGTACTGCGTCCCGTCCGAACCAACGGCCGACACAAGCGCTGTCCCCGGAGCAAGCACAACCCCGAGCGACGTCGCGCCGCCGGAGGACACGATCTGGCCTTCCGAGTTTGTCGTTGCGGT
Source organism: uncultured Solirubrobacterales bacterium (assembly GCA_963799995.1). Taxonomy (GTDB): domain Bacteria; phylum Actinomycetota; class Thermoleophilia; order Solirubrobacterales; family Solirubrobacteraceae; genus Palsa-465. The sequence goes on from CAWCZI010000012.1 coordinate 492,681, forward strand.
CACGATCTTCGTGACGCCACTCTGATCGACCTCGGTCAGCGAGACCTTCGCATTGGCGACGCCGTTGCCGTCCAGGCCCGTGACCTGCCCGGTCAGCGTGAACGCGGCGCTGAAGTTCGCCGTAGCGCTCTGGTTGGCGGCAATCGTAATCCCTTGGCAGGCGGCCGGCGGCTTCGTGACTGAGGTTCCCGGGCACGCCGTTGGCGAGTACTCGTCATCGCCGGCCGAACTCGCCGGCACAGGCGTCACCGTGTAGGTGCCGGAATTGACGCTGAAGCTGTAATTGCCGTTCTGGTCAGTCGTCACCGACTGGTTCTCGCTGCCGGAGAGCTGCACCGTCGCTCCGGCAAGCCCGTCACCGAACGGCGTCGTGATCTGCCCAGAGATCTGCTGCGGCGACGCCGGCACCAACGAGCTGCCACCCGACCCGCCGCCGCCACCACCATCGCCGACCACCTTGTTGGTTGGGTCGGACGCGCCGCCGCCACCGCCACCGCCGCCCCCGTAGTTCCCGCCGCCGGCGCCGCCACCGTCGCCGCCGACGTACGGATCCTCCTCGCCCACGCCTCCCCCGCTGCCGCCGACGCCACCGCCGGAGGCCTCGCCACCGGATGCGTTGCTGCCGACGCCACCACCGTTACCTCCTCCTCCTCCGCCACCACCGACGCCACCGCCGTTCTGCGTGTAGCACGGCGGCCCCGCCATCAGCGGCGCGCAGCCGAACTGGCCCCCGAAGTGCGCGCCGCCGGTCCCGCTCCCGTTGAACCCGTTGGCGCCAGCGGAGCCCCCGGCGCCACCCAGACTGTCCTGGCTGCAGCCGTTCTCCCCGGGACCCCCGGCGCCCCCGCCACCACCCGCCGCGAACAACCAACCGGTGTTCGTTAACGTCTGGACGTCGCTGGCGCCGCCACCACCGCCGCCACGGAACCCGGCGCCTAGGAGGGTGTTGGACCTGGGGCTGTCGCCACCGCCGTTGAACCCACCCGCCGCGAATGTGCCGCCCTTGCCCCCGGGGCACACCTGGTATCCGTCTTGGCCGCGCCCGCCCACGTTGACATACAGCGTGTGGTGGCCAGAGGGCACGGAAATGGTCCCGCTGACGCTGGCGCCGATGCCGCCTTTCACCCCATCAGAGTCGCCGCCGTTGGCTCCGATCGCCTGCACCTTGAGGCTCGACACACCGGCCGGCACGGCGAACGTCTGCTCCGCGCCCGTGTAGCTGAACAGTTGCGAGCTGCTGGCGCCCCAGCTGATCTGGACGACCCCGTTGCCGTTGCCGGGCGGCGTCAGCGCCAGCGCCGATGCAGCAACCGGCCCAAGCGAACACAGCGCGAAGACGACCAGACAGCTCCACGCCCTACGAACGAACGACCACCCAGCTCCCCGGGCCACGGCCAAAATTGTACACCCGGGGAGTGGCAGCCTCGAGTGTCAGAGGCTCATCCTTCCGTCGATGGCGTTGACTGAGCCACGGTGGCCGGAGTGGGGTCCGGCTGTGCGGGATCGATCGAGGTCCGCCCGGCGCTTGTCATTCATTCGCGGGGTCTGGTCGCGGTCGCCGATCGTGGTGCGGCCGCACCATCGTTGCCATGAGGATGGTGAACTCGGGGTCGTTGCGCCCTTTTCGCAGGACCGCCCACGGGACAGTTATCGCCCCGCATCTCAGCAGCGAGGCAGTTGTCAGCTGGCGCTGAACAGGAGCCGCCGGGGCATTGTCGGGATTGCTCACAACCGTTGGTGGATGCAACCGTCTTTCGCGATTTGCGCCGGCGGGCGTAGGATCCGAGCATTCTCTCTGGCCAGGAGGTGTGGCATGCCACGGTATGTGATCGAGCGTGATTTCGGTTTGGTTGGCGAGGAGGACATGCAGGAGGTGGCAGTCCGATCGAAGGCGACGGGGCTCGAGCACTTCCCGGACATCGAGTGGGAGCACAGCCACGTATGCAGCGACGACAAGGGGGCGATCAGGAGCTTCTGCGTCTACAGCGCCCCGAGCGCCGACCGCGTGCGCGAGCACGCTGATCGCGTGGGGGGCCACGCGGTGGTCAACGTCTATGAGATTGTCGGGGACATCACCCCCGAGGAGGTCAAGCTCTGATCGCTGTTCGGGTCCGTTGAGGGTGCGCCGCGATCGGCCCGCGTCTCGGGGCGAGGAGTGTCGGCGATGGCGTGCCACAGGGCCTGGTAGGCCAGCGCTCTCTTGAGCGCGAGGATACGCCGCCGCTCGTGCTCGGGCGGCAGCAGTGACAGCGCGCGCGTGAACAGGTCCACTGCTTCGGCGTAGGCCAGGTGGGCGGTCGCCTGCTCGGCAGCACGGGTGGCGTAGTCGAGGGCGTGCTCGCGGTCGACGGTTGGCGTCGCTTCGCAAAGGTGGTAGGCGATCTCGGAGAGGGCAGCCTCGCCGCGGGACGCCTCCAGCGCCTCGGCGACGCGGCCATGGATCCGTCGTCGGTGCGCGCGGCTGAGACGCTCCAGCAGCGTGCGGCGCACCAGCGCGTGCGAGAACGCGAAGCGCTCCCGGTCGCTGGGCGCAAGCTCGAGCACGAGCCCGGCGGCTAGCGCCTCGTCCAGTGACGCTGCGAAGTCCTCGCCTTCCAGATCGCTGATCCGCTCGAGCGGCTCAAGCTCGAACTCGCCTCCGATCACGGCCGCCACGATGAGCAGCCTGACACAGGCCTCGTCGAGCGGCGCGAGGCGAAGGTCGATCACCTCGCGGACGCTCTCGGGCAGGCCGGCGCGCGCGAGCGAGAGCACCCCGCCGCTGCCGTCAGACTCGCTGAGGTGGCGCACGATCTCCTGCACGAAGAACGGGTTCCCGGCGGCCTCGGTGCGGATCGCGTACACCAGCTCGGCCGACAGCTCCCGGCCGGTCAGGCTGCGAGACAGCTCCGCGACGTCGTCGTCGAGCAGCCCGCTGAGCGTCATCCGCTGGAGCAGTCCCTGCTGGGTGAGGCGCTGCAGTGCCTGCGCCAGCGGACCCCCGGGCGTCATCTCGGTCTGCCGCTGGGTGGCGAGCACGAGCAGGCGCATCTCCGGATGCGATTCGAGCATGTGGCGCAGCAGCGCCACCGAGGACTGGTCGGCCCAGTGGAGGTCGTCAAGCATCAGCAGGACCGGTGCACCCGCGGACAGCTCAGCAAGCAGCGAAGCAACCGCGTCGAACAGTCGATAACGCCTGGTCTCCGTGCCTGCACGATCCGCCGGGCGCTCGCCGGCCTGGCGCGGGAGGCTCGGAATGATCGGCTCCAGATCGGCCGCCCGAGGCTGCACGCGGCGGCCGAGCTCATCCGGCGCCGCGACGCCGAGAAAGTGCCTGAGCGCCACGACGAAGTGCTGGTAGGGAACCAGCAGATCCTCGTTGGCCGAGCCGTGCAGCACCACGGCTCCGTGCTCGCATGCCTCGAGGGCGAGTTCGCGCGCCAGGCGGCTCTTGCCGATTCCAGCCTCGCCTGCCACCAGCGCGATGCGCGCGCCGTTTCCCGCGGTCACGTCCAACCACGCCGCTCGCAGCGTCGCCAGCTCCCGTGCGCGTCCGACGAACGCGGCCGGCGCCGACTGGCGGAGCCCGGGTGGCAACGGGAAGGCAGCCCCGGGCGTCCAGCCGGAGCCGGGGGGAGCAGGAGCGGTCTCAGCTGGACGCGCATCGCGGGAGCCCGCCGCCGCGCCTGCCGCGGCCTCGTCACGGATTTCGAGTACCAGCTCGCGGGTCTGCTGGGAGGGCGAGATCCCCAGCTCGCGCCGGAGCCGATCGCGCAGCCGCGCGTATGCGACGAGCGCTCCGGGACGGTCGCCGGCGGCGGCGAGGCGGGCGATCAATGCCCGCTGGGCGTCCTCGGCCAGGGGGTCGAGCGCCACCCGCCTGCGCGTATAGCCGATTGCGCCGCCGAGGTCGCGCCGCAGGTCGGCTTGCGCTGCGATTCGCTCAAGCAGCTCGGAAAGCAGATCGCGATGCGCGTCACGGAACTCGTACACCCATTCGTCGTCGAGGCCGGCGAGCAGCTCCCCTCGGCACAACTCGAGCGCCTCATCGAGGCGCTCGTGCTCGATGAGATCACGGAACGCGGTCGCGTCGACCCACAGCCGGCGACTATCGAGGCCGACGCGCTCGCGCGTCGCCAGTAGCGCCTTCCCGGACTCGGCGCCGAGCGATCGCCGGATCGCCCAGATCGCGTTGCGCAGGCTCGCCCGGGCGCTCGAGTCCAGCACCTCGGGCCAGAAACGGGCGGCGACGTCCGCCCGCTGGTGGCTGCCGGGGTTGACCGCGAGCCACGCGAGCAACGAACGCGCACGCCATGACCCGCCCGGTTCGACCGGCCCCTTAGAGGTCTCGACCGCCAGCTCGCCCAGCAGGCGGATTCGCAACATTTGGCAAGCCTACCGCTGCGACCGTCTCACCCATAGCGATCTTTTACGGATGCTGTGACGGTAGCTGGGACGGTCGTCCTGGAGCCTGCTCTCAACACGACCAGAGGGACCAGGGACATGATCATCAACGCTGGCACGACGGACGCGGCGACGCAGGAGCTGCAGAGAGGATTCGCGGGACAACTGCTCGCGCCGCAGGGCCCTGACTACGACGACGCGCGCAAGGTCTACAACGCGATGATCGATCGGCGGCCGGCGTTGATCGCGCGCTGCGCAGACGCGCAGGACGTCGCGCGTACGATCGGCTTCGCGCGGGCGCATGAGCTGCCGCTGGCCGTGCGCGGCGGCGGGCACAACGGCGCGGGCCTCGGGGTTTGCGACGACGGAGTCGTCGCGGACTTGTCCCTATTGCGTGCGATCGAGGTGAACCCCGAGACGCGCACCGTTCGAGTCGGCGGTGGTTGCACCTGGGGTGAGGTCGACCAAGCCACGCACGCGCACGGCCTGGCGACGCCAAGCGGCTTCATCTCGACCACCGGCGTCGGCGGGCTGACGCTCGGCGGCGGGATCGGCTACCTGACGCGGCGCTACGGCCTCACGATCGACAATCTGCTCGAGGCCGACCTCGTGCTCGCCGACGGAACACAGGCGCGTGCGAGCGCCGAGGAGAACCCCGACCTGTTCTGGGCGATCCGCGGCGGCGGCGGCAACTTCGGCGTTGCCACGTCGTTCCAATTCGCTCTGCATCCCGTCAGCACCGTGCTGGCCGGACCCACGTTCTGGCCGCTCGAACAGACCGAGCAGGTGATGCGCGCCTACCGCGAGTTCCTGCCCGGCGCGCCGCGGGAGCTCAACGGCTTTGTGGCGCTGCTCACTGTCCCGCCCGCCCCGCCGTTCCCCGAGAAGCTGCACTTTCGCAAGGTGTGCGGGATCGTTTGGTGCTACCTCGGCGAGGCCGAGCAGGCGCCCGACGTCCTCGCGCCGATGCTCGAGGTGGCCGAGCCGCTGATGCACGCGGTCGGCCCGATGCCCTACCCCGGCTTCCAGAGCATGTTCGACGCGCTGTACCCGCCCGGGCTGCAGTGGTACTGGCGCGCGGACTTTATCCGCGAGCTTCCCGACGAGGCGATCGACCGCCACGCCGAGTTTGGGGCGCGCCTGCCGACGTTGCACTCGACCATGCACCTCTACCCGATCGACGGAGCGGCCCACGACGTCGGTCAGGCAGAGACGGCCTTCAGCTACCGCGACGCCAACTGGGCGCAGGTGATCGTAGGCGTCGATCCCGATCCCGCCAATGCCGGCGCGATCCGGCAGTGGACCGTTGACTACTGGGAAGCGACGCACCCCTATTCGGCCGGTGGTGGCTACATCAACTTCCTCATGAACGAGGGCCAGGACCGCGTCCGCGCCAGCTATCGCGACAACTACCAGCGGCTGACCGAGGTCAAGACCGCCTACGACCCCGAGAACGTCTTCCACGTCAACCAGAACATCGCGCCGCAAGCGTGAGAAGCGCCGCTCGGCGCCCACAAACCGTTACACCCAACCAAAAGGAGCAGTGCAATGCCGCTCATCAACGTCAAGCTGATCGAGGACGTGTTCACGCCCGAGCAGAAAGGACAGATCGTCGAGCGCCTCACCGACGCAATGGTCTCGATCGAAGGAGAGAACATGCGAGGCGTCACCTGGGTCGTCGTCGAAGAAGTCCAGAGCGGTGACTGGGGCATCGGCGGTAAGCCGCTGAGCACCGAGGACGTCAAGGCGCTGGCCGCGGGGGCGCTCGCCTGACCGGAAGCGATGCGCCGGCAGGCCAGCCCGGCCTGCCGGCCAGCTTCCCTGGGCCTGAGGGCGAGAACGATGACCACCTACATGCTTGACAGCACAGCCGAGCTGGCCGACCGGCCGGTTGAGTGCCCGACCTGCGGACTCCCGCACATATCGAAGACCGCTTCACACTGGCCGGCGCGCCAAGTCCGGTCGAGCACGTCAAGCTCGGCTGCGTCGCTGGCCATTGGTGCACTCCGCCGATCGACCAGCTGCCCGCGATGGTCGCGTTCTTTGCCGGCCCCACTCTCGCGCATAGTGCGGTTTCCAGCTCGGTGACGACTCGAACCTGCGCGCGACGGACTATGAGACGCAGCTTTCCTGCTTATCCGGTGTTTTCGGGCTTCTGGGTGCGGCTGAGGTGCCCTCAGTGATCCCCGAAATCACGAGTTCGGGGAGCCTGTGGGGAGCCCTACTTCTTCGAGCCGACCGACCCGCCGCGTTTCTCGGGAATCGCGAAGCCCGGGGGAGGGGTGGCCGGCAGCTGAGCCGGCGGGCGTGGCACCTGCGGGGTCTGCGGAGTGGTCGTGGCCATGACCGAAAGGTTACCCGGCCACGCTGACCGTCCACAGGATGACCTCGAGCGCGAGGAGGGCACAACTGATCGTGAACCAGTTGGACAGAGTCTCGATGCTGTCGCGGTTCGAGTCGAGAAAGGACTCGATCCAGATTCCGGCGGCGCGGTATGCCTCGGTGACGTCGTGCACGCCCCGGTGGTCGCTCTCTGCGAGCAGGGCGTCTCTGCGAGCAGGGCGTCTCTGCGAGCAGGGCGTCTCCGCGGAAGGCGAACACGAGCTGGTGCGGTAGCAAAATCCAGATGGCGCTGGACAGGCACAGGACGAACGCCCCCAGCGCCAGGATCGCAAAGACGTCCAGCGAGCCGTGGTTTGCCTTCGCGCCGAGGAACGATCCGGATATCGACGCTGCAGCCAACACGGTGCCGGCGCGCGTGCGCAATCCGGTGAGCGAGCGCTCCTGCTCGGCACGAGCGTCAGCGGTCAGCTGGTCGCTGGGCTCTTCGATCGAGACCGCCATGGACCAGGTTGTAGCGAGCGGCGGGGACAAATCGAACTGGCCGGCGGCATCTATCCCTGGGGCTCGATGACGCCACCAACCTCCGGGACGCATGGGGACGTTTCGGGGCCAGCACCCTCGGGTGTCGAGTGTGATCCGCCGTTGGGCCGAGCTCGACCGAACCCGTATGAAGCGGCTCGGCTGATTGCAGGTCAACGGCGGCAACGAAGGAAGGGCAGGGGATTGGCCGCTGTCGGGCGCGCGCGCAGGAGACCGCTTCGCTCTCGCTTTGATCTCAGAAACGCTCGATGAAGATGACGCGACGCAGGTGCGCGACCGGGCGCCGCGGAAGCAGGCGTCATACCTGAGCTGAGCCAACCAGTCCGGACGATCGGATCGCCGCCACAGGCATCGCGCCGGCCATCGCCAAGCCGGCGATCCCGTTCGCGGCCAAGCGCTCGCCCGTCGCCGCTGAGGCGCATGATCCCCCCGTCGCCAAAGATGTCATGTCCCGGGTGGCGTGACGGGGTGGTGAAGGTGGCCGGTCCTCCGCGTCGAACGGCATAGGAAGGCGCGCGCGGATTGCGGCCGCGCGGCCGGCCATTCGAATAGGACGTACCGACCGTGGCTCACGGTCGGCGATGGGCTGGGCTGACCGCCCGCGTGCGCGGGTGTGCTGGTGGTGTGGGCATCGAGGGGGAGGTGGCGGCGTGTCGTTGGTGATGGGCTTAGCCTGGATCCACCGCGTGACGCCGGTTGTTCTGTCCGCGGCTGAGGTTTAACTGTCCTCCTGAGCAGGGCTTTTGTCACGGCTGTAGCCGCAGCCGGGGGCCCTGTCAGGAGGTCACCCGAATGGTGCACGACGGTCCGGACGTTCCCGCAGGCCCTGCCCGCCTTGATGGGGTGCTGGTGGAGTTCAACGACGAGCGGCTGATCAGCGAGGCGGGGCTGCTGATCACCGCCACGCTGGCGGACCGGCTTGGCCTGGAGGAACTGGTCAACGGATCGGTGTGGCTTCCGTACCGCACGGCGGGGGCGGCGTTCCCGGGACGCAAGGTGATGAGTTTGGTGCACGGGATGATCGCGGGCGCGGACAGCATCGATGACATGAACGTGTTGCGCGCCGGGTCCACCGGCCTGATCCTCGGTCATCAGGTGATGGCGCCCTCGACGTTGGGGACGTTTTTGCGCGCGTTCACGTTCGGGCATGTCCGCCGACTTGACCGCCGGTCTTTGTCCAGCACAATCGGCAAGCACGTAGATAAGGCCGCTACCGCCTCTACCGGAAGTCTTCCCGGTAAGCCACCGTCGCGATAGTTCACCGGGGATTTCGCGGCGCTGCCACCGAGGAGCGAGTTCGTGATGTCAAGCTTCGCGGCCCGGGGCGGCCATAGATCTTTCTGGTGGGTGAACTCGGCATTCGGGATCGTCGCCGTCGACACGATCACCGTGGACTGAGATCCGAGGTCGCTTTTTTCGCCAAAGTGCGGGAACGCCGCGCGGGTCGACTTGCGATTGTGCCCGAGCCGGCGTTAGGTTTCTGCGTGACGGTTCGGGAGAGAGCTCAGCTCGCGGAAGCCAAGCGAAACGGCTCTCGAAGATGACGACAAGGCTCTTATTTCGCGCGCAGGCTACGCGCGAGAGCAGGCACGGTCGTCGCCCCCGGGCCGTCATTTTTTATGCGCCTGCGGGCACGACGCTCCGTCCGCTTCGCCATTCAGCTATCGCCCGTCGATTAGTGAGGTCGCGGAACGGCGTTTACGCCTCGACGGCATCTCGTCCGACTTGCTGGCTAGCGTGCTGGGTGCGGCTTGAGTGCCGCCGGCGCGGCGTAGGCGCCTGCCTTGCGCGGCCGTGCGACCGGGGCGCTCCCGGGAGCTGGCGCTGAGGGGTCGACCCCGGATTCCCTCCTCAGCTAGCCCGCCGCTCCCCATTCGTGTTCGGGCCAGGCATCGAGGCGCGTACGCGGTTGTGACCTCGTGTGGCCGGTTGGCGTGGCGCACCGTCGTGCTACGAGATCGTGATCGTCTCGCAGCGCCTCGATGCCGAGGAGTGCTTGTGCGTCACGGAGGGCGTGTGGGTCAGGGACTGGCGGTGGGGACGCGTTTCACGGCGGCCGGCGCACCCCCGGCGCGTGGGTACGCGGGCACGCGGCTTGACGGTTCGCGAGTGTCGGTTAGGTTATCGGTGAGAGTCGCTTAGCTGCGGGCGGACCAAGAGCGAGCGGGGTAGGGCTGAGGTGCGGGAAATGTGACGGGTTCTAACCGGGGAGGGTCGTGATGGTGGGCTTGGGTCGCTGGGCCGGTATGCGGGTGTGTGTGCTGTGGTTGGGGTTGGTTGTGCTGGTGGGGTGGGTGGTCCCGTCGGCTGCGTGGGGGGCGGTGAGTTCGATCAGCACGGGGACGGGGATCTCGCTGTCGACGAACCCGTGTACGAGCACGTGCACGGTGCAGTTGGCGACCGGGTGGGCGCTGTCTAACCCGCTCTCGACGCCGCTGTTCAGGTTGACCAACACCGGAAGCGGAGACGCGCTTGACCTCACCGGTCCCGTGGGGCTGCGCGCGAGCGTGAACGGTACCGGGCGCTACGCCGTGCTGGCCCATGGGGGTAACGCGGGCGCGGGGGTGCTCAGCTACGGCGGTCCCAGCACAGGAATCGGGGTTGAGGGTGAGGGCTCGGGGTCAAGCCAGGGCATTGTGGGGTTTGGCGGCACGACCGGGGGTGCGGGGGCAGAGGGTGAGGGCCGCGCGACCAACGCCTACGGGGTCGCGGGGTATGGCACCGGAACCGACGCGGGCGTCTATGGCCGGGGCGGCGCTAACGGTGGCGATGGCGGCAAGTTCACTAGCTCCTCGACCGGTGCCGCTGGGGTGTCCGGGAATGACACCAGCAGCAGTGGTGGATTCGGCGGCGTTTTCCTTAGCAGCAATGGCGTTGGCGTGTCCGGGCTGACTTCGGCTAATAATGAGGCGGGCGTATCGGGATATGATGAGAGCGCGGGGGGTGGCCTGGGCGGCTACTTCTCCAGTGTGAATGGAACCGGCATCTCTGTGAGTGCCGGCGGGGCGAACCCCGCCATCAGCGCCCAAGCTGGCGCCGGTGACTTCTTCGGGGGAGACGGTATCGACGCGACGGCGGGCACCGGCCAGAATGCCGATGGCGGCAACGGCATCGCGGCCACTGGCGGAAACGGCGGCGCCTGCGTCTACTGTTCACGTGTCCTGACGGCCGGCGCTGGCGTCGTAGGGAACGGCGGTCAAGGTAGTCCCGCGAATGCCTGGAGCAACGGAGGAGATGCTGGCGCTGGCGTTACGGGCACCGGCGGCAGCGCCGCCGGCCTGGGCTCGAGTGGCTTTGGAGTCGAAGGGATCGGGGGCCCTGGGACAGCGCGTTCTGCGGGCGGCGGCGGCATCTACGGGCAAGCGGGCAGTGACGGGGGCGCCGGGCCGGGTTCGGCGGGTGACTTCCAGGGCGACGTCGTCGTGGAAGGGAACCTGAACGTTTCCGGAACGATCAGCGCGGGCGTGAAGGACTTCAAGGTCGACGATCCTCGTGATCCGGCGAACAAGTACCTGGTGCACACCTCGGTGGAGAGCCCCGACGCCGAAGACGTCTACAACGGGAATGCCACCACCGACGCTGGGGGGTACGCGACCGTGGTGTTGCCGCCGTACTTCGACGCGGAGAACATCGACCCGCGGTATCAGCTGACCGTGATCGGAGCGTTCGCGCAGGCCGTGGTGTGGCACCAGGAGTCCCATAACCAGTTCACGATCCGGACCAATCACGGCAACGTGAAGGTGTCCTGGCAGGTCACCGGAATCCGCAACGACCCCTACGCGCGGTCGGTCAGAGCACCTGCCGAGCAGGCAAAGCCCGCCGCTGACCGCGGCAAGTATCTATATCCCGCGGGTTACGGTCAGGCTGCGTCGGCGGCGATTGGTCAGGTCCCCAGCCCAACCGGCGTCACGCCGCGCCGCAGTCCGCAAGCCCGGCCACCGGCGCCGCCCAGACAACTGGCGCCAGGCCCAGCACCGGCTGCGCCAGCCAGTCCGTAGCCCTCCGACCGGATGCTCGTGCCCGTCGATGGCGGGCACGAGCGATCCCGGCACCGCACCGATCCCGCAGGCGCGAGAGAGATCTCAAAGGCGACGAACCGGTCCTCGGAAACCATCACACAAACCCTTTTAAACTGAGCTGGCCCGGTTTCACGGAGACGGAGTACCGGTCTGCGGAGCCTATGGGGCCGACCACAGGCCGCGGGCGGAGTGAAAACCTGTCGAATACCAGGTCCTTCCCAGTGGCCCGGGCAGGACTCGAACCTGCGCGCGACGGATTATGAGTTCTGCGTGCCTCGTGATCCCAGGTGATCTCAGGTGCGCTCAGGCACGCCGCATCACCCGAAAGCAAGGCAAATCACGCACGTTCGTTACCCGCCGTTACCCGCTCGGCCAGGCCGGCGGGGGGTAACGGCAGGTAACAGCTCCCCACGGATTCTGGATCCGATGCGGACGCCTTGCGCTGACCTGCGGTTGCGGCGCGATACGGCTCATTTCGAGCCTGAGGGACGCACCGAGGACGGCGCGTACGGGCGTCAGCACCCGGTCGCGCGATCCAGGGCGCGGCAGACCGCGACCAACCTCTCTGAGCTGAGCGTGGCGATGAGGTCGCCGAGATAGCCCTTCGGGAGCGAGGCCACGTAGTCGGCATTCAGAACGCACGCCCGAGGCATCCCATCCTCCGTCCCGAGCTCGACCTCGGTCGGCAGCCCACGGATGTTCGTGGTCGCGAGAACGACGAACAGTTCGTTCAAACGGTCGATCGCCTCATCTCGCGTCAGCACGAGTGCGGGACGTCGGGGCCAATCCGGATGCTGAGCCCAGCGGACCTCGCCGCGTCTCACCAGGGTTCGTGCCCCGCCGCCCGTTCCTCTTTGGCCAGCCGCCCCATCGTCTCGGCACTGCTGACCTCATGCAGCTTTGAGAGGTCGCCCCACCCGTCGACGGTCCCGTCGCTCTCGGCCGCGCGGAGGGCGCGCTCGGCCTGCTCCTCGCTCCAGTGCGGGGCGCGTTGTAGGAGCTTTTCCTTCGCTGTCACGGCAGCCCAAGCGTACTCTCCGCGGCAGGCGTCCTGGAGCGCCGGCTCCCGTCGGCGTTCCGCGAGCGTCGCTACCCGCAGACGCGCTGAGCCGAATCCGGCAGACATGGATGCACCGGCCTGACAACTGAGCCCGAGCGTGGCTCAGGACGACGGCGGCGGGGAGGGGGAAGCTGAAGGTTGATACGCGCTCGCCATTGGGCGCGAGCGGCTACTGACGGCCCTCTGGGAGATCATGCTGTGGCGCCCTTCCACGTCTCAGATCCCAAGGTTGACTGCGACGGCCATGGACGATCGGATTCGCCTCGCATTTGTCAGGCGAGCGCGCGACCGAGGGCGGCTGTGTCGGTCGGCCCGCCGTGTGTCGCGAGTACGACCTCGACCGGCAGGTCGAGCAGCATCTTCAGGGCGTTTGCGACCTGCTCGCGCGTCACGCCTGTGGGGAGCCATTCGACCGGGATTTCGAGTCCCTGGCCGAAGTCGACGAGCGTGTCGCCAGCGATGACCGCACGCGAGCTCTCGATCCACAGCACGACGTCGTTGGGCAACCTTCCGGGGAACGCCTCGACGCCGACGGGCAGCCGATCGCCGGCCGAGTACAGGTGCGCATGGCTCTCGGCTCCGCCTAGGAGCCACGCGACATCGGGGCTGCCCTCGTCGGGCAGTGGCGTGAACACTGGCGCGTCGAGTCGCTCCACGAGGCTCTGCGTGTCGCGCTCGTGCCACGGCGAGGTCAGCACGACCACCGGTTCGCGGCCGGCAGCGAGCTCCTCGATCTCGCGCGGCACGGCCAACGGGTCGAAGAGCAGCAGGCGGTCGCCGTCGTCGATCGCGTAGCAGGAGACCAGGCCGCGTGCCGCCTCATTCGGCGCCGCAAGACGTTGGCGAAACGCCTCGTTCTCAGGCCCTGCCCAGTCCGGATGGGGCGCCTCCCAGTGCCAGACGCCTCTCTGAACCTCGCGCATGGCGCGATGCTACGCGACACGCGCGGGCGATCGCATCGTCTCGCAAAGCATCGCTCAGCGAACGCTGGCAGAACCAGGACGAGAGTGTCGGAACTCGATCAAAGCGACAGGTCCCCACTAGCCCTGCTCCCACGTATACCGGCTGTTGGTCGCATATCCTTGGAATCCTTGGACCAGCCTCCGACCGAGACCCTCACCCTCACTGCGGTTGCGCGCGGGCAGATTGTGCAGGTCCAGCAAGAGATCAATCGGGTTGCCACGATCCTCGAGCTGGAGGTGATCGACGTCGAGGAGAAGCGGCACCGCCTGAACTCCGAACTTCGGGTCACGCTTACCGGGCTTCCGGATCAGATCGCGGCATTCCGGGCGTCCTTCCACGGCGCGTCGGGTGGGGGCGGAAACAGCGGCTTCAACATGGCGCTTGAGTTCCTGCTCGACCTATTCAACCGCTGACGGCGACAGGCTCTGACCTCACGCGATCGGCGTATGCCCGCTGTCGGACGAAACCAGGGCCGTGGAGTCTCCCCTAGGAGGGACAGGCTCCCGGGCTGATTGCGGCAGCGGGCGCCGGCATGGGGATCGCACAGCGAACCCTCCCGACACCGTCAGAGCGGCCGGCAGCAAGCCGGCCGGCCGTCGCAGTAAGCAGAACGCCTGGCGAACGCCGTCGTCGCCTCCAACGCCCCGTCAGAAGGATCCAACTCGAGACTCTCGGACGGCCGACCAGACCGGACGGCTCGGCGCTGCCCCGTGTGCAGCTCTCCGTTGGGAGGACATCAGGGTTAGTCATTCAAGCGGGGCCTCGCCAAGACGTCAGCCTGGCTTGCCGGGTCGCGCGCTCGCACTTCGACGAGACTGCTCGAGCGCCTGGTTCAGTTCGTCGATCTTCCCCTGCAGACGCGAAATGCGCTTCTCGGTGCTGGGCGGCCCTGCCAGTGAAAGCGCAACGGAACCAATTTGCCGACCGTCACGCAGGACGACGTGCCCTACCCATGGATATCGACCCATCGGCAGTGCCGCAAAGTGATCAATCTCGCGCCACGGAATCCTCTTTGAGACGAGCATTCCGATCACCTTCACGCCATCAGGCCTGGTCCGAATGCCGCCGGTCCATTCCCGCCAACTCATGAGGCCGAGCGTCACGGCACCAATCACGAGCACCCACCGACCCTTCCCCGGCTGGATACCCTCGACCGCACACACGATCGTCCCGACAAACGTTGCGATGGCGGTGTAAGCGGTGCCCGGCGACCGGTACAGCCGCCCTCGGCTATCGCCGACTCCAGGACTCACGAGTACTCGCATCCCTTAGGCCGGCTCTCGCTCCCGCAGGAGATATCCAATCGATAGGTCCACCAGACTTCCTATCGGCCCACTGAGGCTCCACCGATAGGTGCGGTGGTGGATGCGGAGCTTTCAGAGGCTGGTTCGTTACCCGCTCGTTACCCGGATACGATAACGGCAGATGGCAAAAATCCTGAATCGCCTGCTGGCACGGGAGTTCTGGGGCATGGCCCGGGCAGGACTCGAACCTGCGCGCGACGGATTATGAGTCCGCTGCTCTGACCAACTGAGCTACCGGGCCGCCGACGCCAAGGTATCGCTTCGAACCGGGGGACAGGGGGCATGTCCGGATTTGAGACGGGGGGTCGCGATCACCCCGCCGTGAGATACGCTTAGGAAACCATGCTGGTGGCGGCAAGCATTCTCGGGCTCGGTGAATCACCGAGCTCCTTCGGGCAGACGCTCGCCCTGCTGCTGACGTTCCTGGGAATCGGCGTGATCGCGAACCTGCTGATCATCTATACGGTCGCGCAGGTGCTCGCGGAGCGCAAGCAGAACCAGGAACGCAAGCAGGCCGCGCGCCAGTAGCCGGCCGGCACCGCAGCCCGCCGGAGCCATCGCGCGCAGCCGTTGCGCGGGGCTCCCGGAACGCCGTTGACCCATCTTGGGACGCGCCGCTCCCCCACGTCGGCAGGCGAACCCGCACAGATGCGAGACCGGTTCTGAAGGAACGTCGGCCGGGGGTGTCGAATGACAGCCCTGCCGATGAAGCAGTCCTCGACTCCGACCGTCACCCCCGAACCGAACCACGGCCACCAGGCGCTGTCCGGATACATCCGGGCGCGCTTTGACGAGTTCTCCCGCTCGCAGAAGGACGTCGCTCAGTACATCGTCGACCACCTCGACGAGGCGGCCTTCCAGACGGCGGAGGAGCTCGCCCGTCGCGCGAACACCTCGTCGAGCACGGTGGTGCGCTTTTCGCAGGCGCTGGGCTTCGAGGGCTTCCCCGAGCTGCAGCAGGCCGCGCGTGACGAGTACCGGCGTCGCGTCGGCGGAGGCAGGCTCGCCGCCGAAACGCTGGGCGCCGCCGCCCCGCTGTTCTCGCTGGACCACACCGAGTTCGAGGCGGCGCTGGCCGCCGACCACGTCAACGTCGAGGACACCGCGCACAAGCTCTCTCGCTCGGATGTCGAGGCGGCGGTGGACGCGATCGTCTCGGCCGACAAGGTGCTGATCGCGGGCACCGACCAGATGGCGTTCTTCGCCAGCTACCTGCGTCACCTGCTGATGCTGCTCGACCTCCGCGCCGAGATCGTGGCCAGCCCGTCGCAGGAGGCGCTCGGACGCCTTAGCCGGATCGACGCCACCACGCTCGTCGTCGGCCTGTCGGCCGGGCGTCCGCATCCGCTGATCACGCGGACGATGAAGCTCGCCCGACATCGCAAGGCGCCGACGCTGGCGATCACCGACGCCACGCTCTCCGAGGTCGCCCGGCTGGCGCGAATCCGCCTGTACTACTCGTCGAACACGCCTGCGTTCGTACGCTCGCACACTGCGCTGCTGTCGCTGATCCAGGCGCTCGCCTACGGCGTCTACGCCCGTGACGCCCAGCAGTACGACGTGCGCATCAAGGCCTTCCGGCTCAAGTAGCTCAGCGCGGGCCGACCAGCAGCGCCTGCGTGGCGTGACCGATTCGGCCCTGCGGATCCCACAGAACGCTGTGGGCCACCGCGACGCTGCCGGCGAGCACGCGGGTTTCGGACTGCAGCGCCACCCACTCGCCCTCGGGTTCGCGCTCCAGGTAGACGGTCAGGTCCGGGTTGATGAACATGTGCTCCTCCCAGCTCAGGGCGGGGGCGATCCCGTTGCCGAAGTCACCGGCGGCGAACGCGAGGTCGACACCGCGCATGGGCTCGCCGGCGATCAGCGGGTGGCGCAGCCGAAACCAGGCGGTCGAGCGCCCGACCTGCCGGAAGGCCCCCTCGACGAAGCGGATCTCCATCGCATGGGTCGCGAACATTGGCGAGTTGCTGGTCCAGTCGTTGGGACGCCCGGCCTCGGGGCCGGGAAAGGCGGGGGGCACAAGCGGCGTCGCCGAAAGCTCGCTGGGTCGGACAAACAGCGCTCGCGCCCGCGTCACCTCGGTGCCATCCGGGTCTGAAAGGAAGGCATCGAGCAGCGTGACCCGCCGGCCAGGACGTACGGTCTCGACCCGGATCGACAGTGGGCCGACGGGAACGGGGCGGACCAGTTCGCACGTCATCCGGGCCAGGCGCAGAGCCGGATCCGGGATGCTGTCAGACAGCACCCGGGCCAGCAGCGCCGCCGGCGCACCGCCGTGCAACGCCCCTGGATACCAGGGTCCGAGTGCGAGTTCGGTGGCGAGGTAGCGCTCGCCGTCGCGTACAAAAACGGAGTCTGAAGTCATCGGCGGAGAAACTAGCGCCCGGCTACACTCGTACCTCAGTGGGCGACAACGGCGACAACCGGCGCGAGGAAGCGACCTTCACCGTCAAGTCCGGTTTGGCCGAGATGCTCAAGGGTGGCGTGATCATGGACGTGGTCAACGCTGAGCAGGCCAAGATCGCCGAGGACGCGGGTGCCGCCGCGGTCATGGCGCTGGAGCGCGTGCCGGCCGATATCCGCCGCGACGGAGGCGTCGCCCGCATGTCGGACCCCGAGATGATCCAGGGGATCCAGGAGGCCGTGACGATCCCGGTGATGGCAAAGGCCCGCATCGGTCACTTCGCCGAGGCGCAGGTGCTGCAGGCACTCGAGGTCGATTACATCGACGAGTCCGAGGTGCTCACTCCCGCCGACGAGGCCAACCACATCGACAAGTGGCCGTTCAAGATCCCGTTCGTGTGCGGCGCGACCAACCTCGGCGAGGCGCTGAGGCGGCTCGGCGAGGGCGCGGCCATGATCCGCTCCAAGGGCGAGGCGGGCACCGGTGACATCGTCAAGGCCGTCCGCCACCTGCGGAGGATCCGTGCTGAGATACGCCAGCTCACGTTGCTGGACGAGTCAGAGATCGCCACCGCGGCCAAGGAGCTCGGCGCGCCGCTGCATCTGGTGCGCCGCGTCGCCGCCGACGGGCGCCTGCCCGTGGTCCTGTTCTGCGCCGGCGGGATCGCGACCCCGGCCGACGCGTCGCTGGTGATGCAGCTCGGCGCCGAGGGCGTGTTCGTCGGCTCGGGGATCTTCAAGTCCGAGGATCCCGCGCCTCGCGCCCGGGCGATCGTCGAGGCCACCACGCATTATCAGGACGCCGCCCGGGTGGCCGCGGCCTCGACCGGCCTCGGTCAGCCGATGGTCAGCCTCGAGACCTCCAAGCTGGAGTCCGAGCAGCTGCTGGCCCCGCGCGGCTGGTAGCTGTGTCCCCAAACACGGCGTCGCGCCCGCCGCTGGTCGGCGTCCTCGCGCTGCAGGGCGACTTCGAGGCCCATGCCCGGATCCTGCGTGGTCTGGGCGCCGATGTCCGCGAGGTTCGCGTCGAGCGTGATCTCGAGGGCCTCGACGCGCTGGTGATTCCCGGCGGTGAATCGACGGTGATGACGCTGGGGATCGAGCGTGAGGGCCTTGGCGAGCCGCTGCGGGCGCTGGCCGCTCCGGCACGCCGGTCCTCGGCACCTGCGCCGGGATGATCATGCTGGACCGCGACCATCTCGGGCTGCTCGACATCCGCGCCGAGCGCAACGCGTTCGGGCGCCAGCTGCGCTCCTTCGAGGCCGACCTGGAGATCGACGGGCTGACCGGCGGCCCCTTGCACGCCGTGTTCATCCGCGCGCCGTGGGTGGCCGAGCTCGGCGAAGACGTCGTGGTGCTGGCCAGCGTCGACGGATCACCCGGTCGCGGTGCGCCAGGGCAACCTGCTCGCCGTCTCGTTTCATCCCGAGCTGACCGGCGAGACGCGGCTGCACGAGCTGCTGCTCGAAGTCGTCGCCGGCCGGCACTGACTGCCCACGCGCGGCGGAGCTCGCCAGCGCTCCTGGGAGACCCACTAGGACCCGGACCGCGTCGGCTCGCGCTGGCGAGAGGCGTAGTCGCGGAAGTCACGCTCGAACGCTGCCCAGTCCAGGCGCGGCACGCCGTCGGGCTCGGGGGGCGGCTCCTCGTCGATCGGCTCCTCACCGTCCGGGGGATCCTCGTGATCGCGCCCGCGCGACAGCCAGGCGGCCAGCGCGGCGACGACGATCCCGGCGCCGTAGACCAGTCCGGCCAGCACCTCGTGGTTGGTGAGCGAGGCCAGGGCGCCGACCGCATACAGGCCGAGTGCGCACAGCACCAGCCGGCGCAGCTCACGCGGCGCAACCGCCTGGCGGGGGGCCCGGGCGCAGGCGCTCAACACGATCGTCCCGAGCAGCGCGACCGCGAAGACGAGCTTCCAGGTTGCCGAGAGCGTGAGCACCATCCCGGCCCTGAATGATCGACCCGCTCCGCCGAGAAATCAACCCTTCCTGGACGGTCTCAGACCTCGAGGCCGTGGCGCATCGTGTTCTCGCTGACGGCGCGCTGCTCGACGAACTGGAGCAGGTAGTCGGGGCCGCCGGCCTTCAGCCCGGTGCCGGACAGGCGATTGCCGCCGAACGGCTGGCGGCCGACCATCGCTCCGGTGATCCCGCGGTTGACGTACAGGTTGCCGACGGGGGTGCGCTCCGTGACCCGGCGGACCGCGGCCGGGTTCCGGGTGAACAGGCCGCCGGTGAGCGCGAAGCGGCAGCTCGTCGACGACGTCGCAGGCGTGCTCGACGTCGCGAACCCGCTGCACGGCCAGCAGCGGTCCGAAGATCTCCTCGTCGAGCACCGCGGAATCGGCCGGCAGATCGGCGGCGACGGTCGCCGGGCAGAACCAGCCGTCGCCGTCGGGCGCCGGCGCCTGGGCGACGATCCGGCCCTGCTCGCGCAGCAAGCGCCGCGTAGCGCAGCACCCGCTCCTGGGCCGTCGTGCTCGATCACCGGCGGCACGTCGGTGCCGAGCGTCTCGGCCTGGCCGACCACCAGGACGCTGGACCGCGCCGGCGAGGCGCTCCAGCAGCGTGTCGGCGATCGCCTCGTGGACCAGCACCCGCGAGGCCGCCGAGCATTTCTGACCCGCGTAGGCGAAGGCCGAGCCGACGATCGCCGGGACCGCCTCGTCGAGGTCGGCGTCGGCGTCGACGATCACGCAGTTCTTGCCGCCCAGCTCGGCGACCACCGGACTTGAAGTGGCGCTGGCCGTCGGCGACCTCGGCGGCTGCGCGCACGATCTCGCGTGCCGACCGGCAGCGAGCCGGTGAAGGCGATCGCCGCCACCTCCGGGTGGCGGACCAGCGCCGCGCCGACCTCGCCCTCGCCGGGCAGCAGTGACACGCGCGGCCGGGGGCACGCCCCCGGCCCGCAGCGCCTGCACGAGCCGTCAGCGCCAGCGCCGGGCGACTGCTCGGCCGGCTTGAGCACGACCGCGTTGCCGGCCGCCAGCGCCGCCGAGGTCATCCCGCAGGGGATCGCCAGCGGGAAGTTCCACGGGGAGATGACGGCGACGATCCCGCGGGGGACGTAGCTCAGCTCGTTGCGCTCGCCCGGGACCTGCAGCAGCTCCCGGCCGCGGCCGAGCTCGATCGCCGCCCGCGCGTAGTACTCCAGGAAGTCGATCGCCTCGCACACGTCGCCGTCGGCCTCCAGCCACGGCTTGGCGCACTCGCGGACCTCGAGCGCGGCCAGCTCCAGGCGCCGCTCGCGCATCCACGCGGCGGCCGCCAGCAGCGCCGGCCGCGCGGTCCTCGGGCGCCGGCGGCGCGCCACTCCCGCAGCCCGTCGCGCGGCCTGCGCGATCGCCGCCCGACGTCGGCCTCGGTCGCCGCCGCGGCGCTGGGCGACGACCCGCGTCGGGGGTCCCGGGATCGGTGGAGATCAGCTCCTCGCCGGTCCGGGTGTCCTCGCCGATCCGGACCGGCAACCGACAGCGGCAGCTCGCGCGTCGACCACGGCCAGCGCGTCGGCCAGCCGGGCGCGGACGGCGGCGCGGCGCAGCTCCAGCACGGGCTCGTTGGCGAACGGGGCGAGCATCGGCGCCACGCACGTTAACGGGCGCGCGGTCCGGCGGTGCGCGCTGGTAGCCTCGCCGCCGCGATGGCGAGCCGGCGGCGTGAGCGTGATCATCCGCGCCCGCGACGAGGAGGACGAGCCTCGCGCGCTGCCTGAGCGCGATCGCGGGGCCAGCGGGGGTGGGGGAGGCTGCGAGCTGATCGTCGTCGACGGCGGCTCGCGCGACGGCACCGTCGCAGGTGGCGCGCGACCACGGCGCCGGCGTCGCGACCGTGCCGCCCGGTCGCGTACTCGTTCGGCGGCGCGCTGAACCTCGGCGCCGCGATGGCAACCGGCAGCGATCCTGGTCGCGCTGTCGGCGCACGCCTGCGCGCCCGACGACGGCTGGCTGGCGCAGGTCTGACCGCGCCGTTCGCGGACGACGCGGCGGTCGCCTGCGCCTGCGGCGACGCGTACGGCCCCGACGGCGAGCCGCCTGCGAGGCCCGATCGCGCAGGACGCGGCGCTGGCCCGGCGCCGTCCCGAATGGGGGTACGCCAACGCCGCCGGCGCGTTCCGCGCCGACCTCTGGCGGCGGCGGCCGTTTCGCGAGGACCTCGCCGGCTGCGAGGACAAGGAGTGGGCCCTGCACTGGCTGGCGGCGGGCTACGCGCTGCCTGGTCGACCCGGCGCTGGCGGTCGACCACGACCACACCCACGATCCGCTCGCGCCGATCTACGCCCGCGCGCGCCGGGAGGCCGAGGGCTACGCCGCCGTTCCTGGAGCCGCGGCCGGCCCGACGCCCAGACAGCTCGTCGCGCGAGTGGTGGTCAGACACGCGCTGGTACGACTCCGCCGCCCGCGCCCGGCTCAGCCCCCGCCGGGCCGCCCGTCTGCTCGGCGCCTACGCCGGGCGTCGCGCATCCGCCGCGGAGTCACTCAGTGACCCGCTTGATCTGCGCGACCGTCACGGCGCGGCCAGCAGCTGCTCGAGCGGCACCCCGCGAGCCTGCGCGGACAGGAACGAGTCGTTGCAGGTGTTCTCCAGAAGCCGGCGGACCAGGTAGGCCATCCCGGCCACCAGGTCGCCGACCGGGCAGTAGGTGCGCACCCGGAAGCCGCGGGCCGGCCAGGGCGTGCTGGAGCTCGTCGCCGAGCCCGCGCAGGACCTGCAGCTCGAGGTCGGCGTCCTCGCCGCCGGTGAGCCGGTTGTAGGCGATCGCGTGCGCGACCGAGCGCAGGTTGTGCGAGGCGATCGCCACCCGCAGCGGCCGGGCGCGCGTCGAGCAGCCGCCGCGTGAGCGGCTCGAAGTTGCGGTCGCACTCGTGCTTGTCCTCGAACACCGGCACCTGCCAGCCGTGCTGGCGGGCCTGGACGAGCTCGTGGTCCCAGTAGGCGCCCTTGACCAGGCGGACGGTCAGCGGCGGCGTGCGCGCGTCGCGGCCCGCGCCCAGGCGACGACCTGCGTCCAGCTGCTCGGGCGAATCGCGCAGGTAGGCCTGCAGCACGAGCCCGGCCGACGGCCCGTCGCGGAACTCGTCCTCGTCGAGCAGCCGCCAGCACCAGCTCGAGCACCGCCTCGCGGGAGTCCAGCGACTCCATGTCGATGTGCAGGTGCGCGCCGGCCGTCGCGGGCCTGCGCGCAGCAGCGGCCGCAGCCGCTCGGCGGCGTCGCGCTGGCCGCGCGCCGGGGCGTCGGGGCGCAGCAGCGGCGTCAGCGCCGAGATCTTCGACGCACACGTTGGCGCGGGGCAGCGGGCCGACGCCGTCGGCCTCCAGCATCGGCCGCGCGGGCCAGCGCGCGGGTGGCCGGGGCGAGCACGCTCGATCGCCTCGGCGCAGCGGCGCGGCGTAGCGGTCGGCCTCGGCCTCGGTGACGGTCGCCTCGCCGAGCAGGTCGACCGAGCTGGCCACGCCCTGGTCCCACAGGCCGCGCAGCGACGCCCAGCGCCGCGCTCGGGCGACTCGCCGACGATGAAGCGGTGGGCGAGGTGCCGGACGCCGCCGGCCGCCGCGGCGCCGAGCGCGGCGCGGCCGGCCCGCGTGTCCGGACATCCGCATCGCCGCCGAGATCGGCGGCGGCGTCTCGGGCAGCTCGTCCAGGAACCCGGTGAGGTGGCGGGCGAGATCGTCCAGCGAGCGGCAGGCGGGCACCACATCGACGAAGCGAAACAGCGCCGCCCGCAGCTCCCGGTCGCCGGTGGCCAGCTCCATCGCCCGGGCGTCGAGCGCCCGCAGCGGGTGGCGGGCGTCGGAGGGAAGCGCCGCCGCCAGCTCGCTCGCCGACGCGGCGCAGCTCCGCTCGATCGACGCCCGGTCTAGCCCACGCCGAGCCGGCGGCTGCCGCGCTCACGTCGGTCGCCGCGTCGCGCTGAGCTCCGGGGATCGGCGGCGTGGCCCGCTCGATCGCCTCCCAGCCGCATGTCGCGCGCTCGCTCGGCCTCGTCGGCGGCGGCGCCGCCGCGCAGGCCGAACAGCCGCTTGCGCAGCAGCAGGTAGACGACCACCGCCAGGTTGATGAGAAAGCCGATCACCTTCAGCGGCGTTGCCGTTGTCGATGATCTCGTAGATCTCCAGCGGCAGCAGGACGGTGGTCGAGATGAACGTCAGGTACTCGGCCCAGCGCTTGGCCGAGCCACAGACCCGACCGCCTCGACGCCCTCCAGCACGGCGTAGGCCAGCAGCGCGATCCCGACCTCCTTCAGCGTCCCGGCGTCGCAGCGTGAACAGCTGGTCGAGGTCATGCAGGATCCCGACGTGGCCGGTGGTCTGCACCGGGCCGCCGGCGACGCCGCCCTGGAGCGCCGTCAGCACGCGGTAGAACGCGTCGCGCAGGTGGTGCGGTTGGCGGCGAAGAGCGAGCACGGCCGAGCCCGAGCAGCCCGAGCACGAGGAAGTGCACCAGCCGGTCGACGGCGATCAGCCGCAGCACGATCCGGTCGCGCAGCGCCTTCCCGCGCAGCGGCAGCTACGATCTCGCTCGCGCTCGCAGCGGCCGCGTTGAGCCGTCCGGCGCCCGGCGTGGCAGCGCGACCCAGCAGTCACAGCGCAGGCAGCGGTGCCAGCGCACGTCGCTCGTCGTCGCGGACGAGATCGGATCGCCGCCCTGGGTCGAGCGTCGGCATCGCGCCCGGCCAGCACGTGCCCCTGAATCCCGCAGCGTGATCAGCTCCCAGTCGAGCTGGCGCCGCTTGCGCGGATGCTGGGTGCCCGGCGGATGCTGACGTCAGCGGGTCCCGCGTTCGCCGCTTCCGTGCGGGTCGGCAATCACGGCAGTGATGGTCGGCAGGATCTGTCACCGCCGATCAGCGAACATGACTCCGATGCGGCTCCTGTCACCGCGGTCCTGGCCGCTGCTCGCAGCGCTCGGCCTCGCCGCCTGCGGCGGCGCGGGCTCGACCACGCTCGGCGGATGCCAGCGAGCTCTCAGACGGCCGCGGCCGGCTCCACCACGTCCAGCGTCAAGACGGTGACCGCGACGGCGACCGCCACGGCAACCGCGACCGGCACTGCGGGCACCGGCACTGCAGGCTCGGGCACGTCGTCGGGCAGCGGCGGCGTCGCCGTCGACGGTGGCGGGGCCGCCGCGTGCACGGCCGCCGGCGCTCGCGCTGTCCTTCCTCGGTCAGCAGGGCGCCACCGGCCACGGCGAGCTCGGCTTCGCGCTGCGCAACACCGGCAGCGCGAGCTGCCGACGGTCGGCTATCCCGGGCGTGCAGTTCCTGGACCGCCAGGCGGCGAGCGCTGCCGACCACGCCGACGCACACGACCAGCGACTTCTTCGGCTCCACGTCGCTGCGGACGCTGATCGGTCGGCCCCGGGCAGAGCGGCGTCGTTCCGGCTCGGGGTGACCCACGGCAGCGCGACTCCGGGCAGGCTGCACGACCGCCTACGGGCTGCAGGTGATCGCGCCCAACGACACCGCGACGCTGCGGGTCGACGCTGCCCGGCGGGGCGGCCGAGTGCGGCACGGCGACGGTCTCGCCGCTGCAGCCGCGGCGACTCCGCCTATCCGCTGACGGCTCAGCCGGGCCCTGGCCAGCCAGGCCGGGCCGTGCTGCAGCATCGCGGTGATCTCGGCCGGCCGGCACCGGGCGCGAGAAGTGAAAGCCCTGCGCGTAGTCGCAGCCGAGGCGCGAGTCAGCTCGGCGACCTGCAGGTCGGTCTCGGCGCCCTCGCCGACGACCTCCAGCGACAGCGCGTGCGACATCGCGACGATCGCCTCGGTGATCGCGGTGTCGCGCGGCTCGGTGCCGAGCCCGTCGATGAACGAGCGGTCGACCTTGAGCGCGTCCAGCGGCAGCCGGGTCAGGTAGGCCAGCGACGAGTAGCCGGTGCCGAAGTCGTCGAGCACGAGCTTGCACGCCGAGCGCCTTGAGCGCCTCCAGCGCGTCGGTGAGGCCGTCGGCGTCGGCGAGCATCACGCTCTCGGTGATCTCCAGCGTCAGGCAGGCGGGGTCCAGGCCGGCGCCGCGCAGCGCGCCGGCGACGGTCTCGGCGAGCCCGCGGTTGGCGACCTGGACGGCCGACAGGTTGACCGACATCGAGATCGGCGCGGCGTCGGGCCGCTCGCGATACCAGCGGGCCGCCTGGCGGCAGGCGCGGTCCAGCACCCAGCGGCCGATCGGCTCGATCAGGCCGTTCTCCTCGGCGACCGGGATGAAGTCGCCGGGCGGGATCCGGCCCGCGGTCGGGGTGCTCCCAGCGGATCAGCGCCTCGACGCCGACGATCGAGCGGTCGCCGCAGGAGACCAGCGGCTGGTAGTCCAGCGTGAGCTCGTCGCGCTCGAGCGCCCGGCGCAGGTCGTTCTCGACCCGCAGGCGCGAGATCGCCCGGCCGCGCATGCCCTCGTCGAACAGCTCGTAGCGGGCCCGGCCGCGCTCCTTGGCGCGGTACATGGCGGCGTCGGCGTCGCGGATCAGGTCCTCGGCCCGCTCGCCGCCGTCGGCCAGGGCGATCCCGATGCTGGTGGTGACGAAGTGCTCGTTGCCGTCGAGCACGAACGGCCGGGTGAACACGCCGGCGATCCGCTGGGCCATCTCGATCGCGTCCTGCTCGCCGGCGATCTCCTCGAGCAGGATCCCGAACTCGTCGCCGCCGAAGCGGGCGACGGTGTCGCTGGAGCGCACGGCCTGCTTGAGCCGCGGCGCGGCGGCCGCCAGCAGCTCGTCGCCGACCTCGTGGCCGAGGCTGTCGTTGACCAGCTTGAAGCGATCGAGGTCCAGGAACAGGATCGCGGTCGGCGCGCTGGCGGCGGCGCAGGCGCTCGATCGCCTGCTGCAGGCGGTCCATGAACAGCACCCGGTTGGGCAGGCCGGTGAGCGGATCGTGCAGCGCCCGGTGGCGGATGTCGTCGTCGGTCATCTGGCGCTCGAACGCGTCGCCGAGCACGTTGGCGAGCGCCTGGGCGAAGTCGACGTCGCCCGGCGCTGAACTCGCGCAGCGCGGTCGAGTGCAGGCCGAGCACCCCGAACGGCGCCCGGCGGCCCTCGATCGCGACCGTCAGCCCGCTGCGGGCGCCGTCGGCGGCCAGCGCGGGGAGCGCTCGAAGCGGTCCTCGTGCTCCCAGTCGGTGACGACGACCGGGAGCGCCGGTGAGGATCGTGTAGCCGGCCTGCGAGCCGTCGCCCGCCGGAACCGGTGTGCGCTGATCGCGATCCTCGGGCAGTCCGCGGGCCGATCGGAACGCGAACGCGTCGCGCGCTCGGGCAGCAGCTCGAGCACGGCCGCGATCTCGACCTCGAGCAGCTCGGCGGCCGCCTGCGACCGCCTCCTGCATCAGGTCCGAGGTGCTCGCCCCCTCCAGCGCGTGCTCGCCGAGCCGGGCCACCGCCGCCTGCTGGGCGGCGCGGCGCTCGAGCTCGGCTTCGGCCAGCTTGCGCTCGGTGATGTCGGACATGACGCCGTGCCAGCGCCGCGTTCCGTCCTCGCCGATCAGCAGCAGCGCGTCGTCGCGCACCCAGACGACGTGGCCGTCGCGGTGCAGCAGGCGGTACTCGGCGGCACCTTCATGGGCGACGCCGTCCACGAGCGCTGTATCTCGCCGGCCAGCACCCGCTCGCGTCGTCGGGATGCAGCCGATCGCGCCCACAGCGTCGGGTCGGCGCACCACTCCTCGGGCGTGAAGCCGAGGATCACCTCGATCTGGGGGCTGACGTAGTGCCAGCGCCCGCTCTCGCCGGCGTCGGCGATGTAGAGGATCGCCGGGAACCCGCTGCAGCAGTCCGGAGTCCGGCCCGGGCCATCCGGGGTCGGCGGCGCTGCCGTGGCGGCGCGCGTGGACGGACGCGGCGAAACGGCCTCGACGGACGGCGCGGCGTGCTCGGACATGCGCCGCCCGCGCCGTGCGCGACCTGCTCCCGTCGACCGGACATCTCTGATCTGCTATCGGCGTGCGACGTCGAAGACCCGAGCCGTGATTATCCGCGAACAGCTGCGGTAACGGACCGGTCGACCTCTGGCGACGTCGGCGTGACCGGACCCGTCGTCGCCGTCGTGCTCGCGCACCAGGCCGTCGGCGATCAGCAGGTCGAGGTGGCCGAGCACCTCGGAGATCGTCAGATAGGCCTGGGTGACGGCGACGTTGCCCCACATCTGGGGCCAGCTCGTACGCCGACAGCGGGCCGCCTCGAGCATCCGCAGCAGCTTGCGGGCCCGGCGCTCGTGCATCCGCAGGCGCTCGTCGATCAGCGCCGACGTGGTCGAGCACCGGGTCGCCGTGGCCCGGCAGCACGAGCTCGGCCGGCAGCTCCCGGGTGGCGCGCATCGAGGCGATGTAGTCGATCAGCGCGTGCGGGCGTCGCGCCGATCACGGGCCTCCGGGTCCGTCCAGCGGGCGGCTGATCAGTGGGTTGGAGGAGATGTGGGCCAGCAGGTGGTCGCCGGCGATCAGGAGCCGCGTGCTCCTCGTCCCAGAACACCGTGTCCGACGGGCTGTGGCCGGGGCGGTGCAGCACCCGCAGCGTGCGGTCGCGCGAACGCAAGCTCGTCGCCGTCGTGCAGCGGCCGGGTGACGTGGCCGCTGGAGCCGAAGGCGCGAAACGCGGCGCCGACCGATCCGAGCGCGGTCGCCAGGTCGGCGGGCACCCCGTGGCGCAGCATGATCCCCATCGCGAAGTCGTCGTCGGCGGTGGCCGCGGCGCTGAAGCTCTCCAGGTACGGGCCGAGCAGATCCAAGGCGGCGACCTCGGCCCCGGAGCGGCGGCTGAGGATCTCCAGCAGGCCGAGGTGGTCCATGTGCTGATGGGTGATCACGATCAGCTCGAGATCCTCGATGGCGTGCCCGAGCGCGCCCAGCGCCGCGCTCGAGCTCGTCCAGCGACTTGCCGGAGTTCGGCCCGGTGTCGACCAGCGTCAGCGGGTCGTCCTCGATCAGGTAGCAGTTGACCCGCCCGACCAGGAACGGCGTCGGGACCGCGATCCGATGGATCCCGGTGCTCGCGGCGCGATCGCGTCGAGCAGCTCTGTGGCCGGATCGGCCGCGTCGGCGTGCCGGCTCACGAGCGGATCACGCCGAGCACCTCGTCGCGCTTGGCCTCCATGTCCTCGCGCGAGCGCAGCGACTCCAGGCACAGCCGCAGCAGCGGCTCGGTGTTGGAGGGGCGGACGTTGAAGTGCCAGTCGTCGTAGTCGACCGAGATCCCGTCGAGACGGTCTGGCCGCCGTCGGCGTAGCGCTCGGCGAGCTCCTCGAGCTTGGCCTCGGGGTCGGCGACCTCGGAGTTGATCTCGCCGGAGATGAAGTACTTGGAGCGGTAGGGCTCCAGCAGCTCGGACATGCGTGGCCTCGCGCTGGGAGAGCAGCTCGAGGATCAGCAGCGCCGGCAGCGTGCCCGAGTCCGCGCAGTAGAAGTCGCGGAAGTAGTAGTGGCCGCGAGACCTCGCCGCCGAACACCGCGCCCTCGGCGCGCATCCGGGTCTTGAAGAACGCGTGGCCGACGCGGTTGATCAGCGCCGTCCGCCCGCCGCCGCGGCCGTGTCGGCCACCGCCCGGCTGGCGCGCACGTCGTAGAGGACCGTCGGCGCCTGAGGTTCTTGCGCGAGCATCGACTCGGCGAGCAGCGCGGTCAGGAAGTCGCCGTCGACGAACGCGCCCGTCTCGTCGATGAAGAAGCAGCGGTCGGCGTCGCCGTCCCAGGCGATCCCGAGGTCGGCCCCCTGCGCGTACGACCTCGCGCCATGATGAACTCGCGGTTCTCGGGCAGCAGCGGGTTGGGCTCGTGGTCGGGGAAGTTCGCCGTCCGGCGTCCAGTAGGCCTTGACCAGGTCGAGCCCCAGGCGCTCCAGCAGCGGGCCGACCATCGGTCCGGCCATCCCGTTGCCGCCGTCGACGACGACCTTGAGCGGCTTGATCGGCGCTCGCGTCGATGAACTTCAGCGCCGCCTCCTGGAAGTCCGTCGTAGATCGACGACCTCGCCGGCGCGAGCCGCCGCCGGGCGCGTCGCCGAGGCCGGCGTCGATCCGGTCGCGCACGTCGCCGATGCCGGCGTCGCCCGACAGCGCCAGCGCGCCCGCGGCCGACCAGCTTGGCTCCGGTGTAGGCCTTGGGGTTGTGCGAGGCGGTGCACATCAGCCCGCCGTCCAGGTCGCGGGAGCCGACCAGGTAATAGAGCATCTCGGTCCCGACCTGTCCGGCGTCGAGCACCTCGGCGCCCTCGCTGACCATCCCCTCGCGGTAGGCGTCGGCCATCTCGGGCGCGGTCAGCCGCATGTCCCGACCCAGCCCGAGCCGCAGCTCGGAGAGTGGCTTTTCCTCGAGCGCGCCGATCACGCGGGTGAACGCCCGGCCGATGGCCAGGGCCGTGGAGGCGTCGATCTGCTCGCCGTACAGGCCGCGGATGTCGTAGGCCTTGAAGATCGCGGGATCGACGCGGTCGCTCATCGGCGGCTGATGATGCCTGATAATCCGCCGCCGTGAGACCAAGCGTGGTCATCTTGTGCGGGGGCCGCGGGACCCGGCTGCAGGAGCGCACGCAGCTCGATCCCCAAGCCGATGGTGGAGATCGGCGGCCGGCCGATCCTGTGGCACGTGATCCAGATCTATCTGGCCCAGGGCTTTCGACCGCTTCCTGCTGCTGACCGGCTACCGGGGCGAGCAGGTGAGCGCGTTCGTGGCCGGCGAGGCCTGGCCCGACGGCAGTCGAGATCCGCTGCCTGGACACAGGGCGCGACACCCCGACCGGCGGGCGGCTGCACCTCGCCGCCGCAGAGCTGGGCGGGGGCGACTTCTGCCTCACCTACGCCGACGGGGTGGCCGACGTCGACCTGGACGCGCTGCTGGCCTTTCACGCCGGCCACGGCGCTACCGCGACGATGACCGTGGTCCGGCCCGAGCTGCCGTTCGGGGTGGCCGAGCTCGACGGCGACGGGGTCGTGCGCGGCTTCGTCGAGAAGCCCCGCAGCGAGCACTGGATCAACGGCGGCTTCTTCTGCCTGCGTCCCGCGGTGCTCGATCTGCTCGACGTCCGACAGCGTGCTCGAGCGCGAGCCGCTGGAGCGCCTGGCCGCGGCCGGAGCGCTGCGCGCCTACCGCCACCGCGGGCTTCTGGGACTGCATGGACACCTACAAGGACGCGGTCGTGCTCAACGACCTGTGGGCAGCGGAGGAGCGCCGTGGAAGCTGTGGAGCTGAGGGGGCGGTCGGTGCTGGTCACCGGCGGCCACGGACTGCTCGGCGCCTGGCTGATCAAGGCGCTGCTGCAGCAGGGCGCCCGCGTGGTGGCGATCCGTCGCGACGAGCCCGCGGCCTCGACGCTGGTCATGCTGGGGCTCGCCGGGCACGTCGACGCCGTCCACGGGGACATCTGCGAGGACGGGCTGATCGCCCGGGCGCTGGACGAGTACGAGGTCGACAGCGTCTTTCATCTCGCCGCCCAGACGCTCGTCGGGACCGCCAATCGCTCGCCGCTGTCGACCTTCGAGACCAACATCCGCGGCACCTGGCTGGTGCTCGAGGCCTGCCGGCTGCACGGCGTCCGCAGCGTGATCGTGGCCTGCTCCGACAAGGCCTACGGACCGCCAGGCAGAGCTGCCCTACAGCGAGCGACAGGCGCTGATCCCGACGTTCCCCTACGACGTCTCCAAGGCGGCCGCCGACCTGCTCGCCCGGTCCTACTGGCACACCTACGGGCTGCCGGCCGCCGTTACCCGCTTCGCCAACCTGTACGGCGGAGGTGACACCAACCGTTCCCGGCTCGTGCCCGAGGCGGTCGGCGCGGCGCTTGACGGCAGAGCGCCCGTGATCCGCTCCGACGGCTCCCCCGAACGGGATTTCCTCTACGTCGAGGACGCGGCCCGCGCCTATGTGGCGATCTGGCGCGCGCTGCTGTCGGGAGCCAACGCCGCCGGTGAGGCGTTCAACGCGGGGGGAGGCAGCCCGCACCGGGTGGGCGACGTGGTGGCGATGATCTGCCGCCTGGCGGGCTCGGGCGTCGAGCCTGAGATCCGGGGCGAGGGCGTCCCCCACGGAGAGATAGACCGCCAGTGGGTCGACTCCGCCAAGCTGCGCGAGCTGACCGGGTGGGAGCCGCGGGTGGACCTCGAGGAGGGGTTGCGGCGGACGATCGAGTGGTACCGGGCGCATCCCGAGGCGCTCGGGCGCTGAGCCGTGGCAGCCGCGCCGTGCCGTGCCGGTGACCTCCTCGCCTTCTAGACTGAAAGCCATGTCCGGTCATTCCAAATGGGCTTCCATCAAGCACAAGAAGGCGATCGTCGACCAGCGCCGCGGCCAGCACTTCACCAAGCTGACGCGGGCGATAACGGTAGCCGCGCGCGAGGGCGGGGGAGACATCGACGGCAACCCGTCGCTCGCGCTCGCGGTCCAGAAGGCGCGCGATGCCTCGATGCCCAAGGACAACATCGAGAGGGCGATCGCCAAGGGGACCGGCGAGGGCGTCGATGCCGACCAGATCGAGAACGTCCTGTACGAGGGGTACGGCCCGGGTGGCGTCGCGCTGTTGATCGAGGCGCTGACCGACAACCGCAACCGGACCGGGGCGGACGTCCGCCACGCGCTCTCCAAGCACGGCGGCAACCTCGGTGAGCCCGGGTCGGTGTCCTACCTGTTCGACAAGCGCGGCGTGATCGTGGTCGACGCCTCGCGCTACGACGAGGATGACCTGATCGTCGCGATCGACGCCGGCGCGCAGGACATCGCGCTCGACGAGGACGTGTACGAGATCGTCACCGAACCCTCCGATCTGAGCGCCGTCCGGGCGGCGCTGACCGAGGCCGGGGTTGAGATCGACAGCGCCGACGTGACGCAGCGGCCGAAAGTCCGCGTGCCCATCGAGGAGTCCGACGCGGCACGGCTGATGAAGCTGATCGACATGCTCGAGGAGTCCGACGACGTCTCAGACGTGCACGCGAACTTCGACGTCGACTCCGACGTGCTCGAGCGCATCGCCGGCTAGACCCCTCTCAACCCACCGTCACCCGGGGCGCAAGCAACTCTCATTTTGGCTCGCTACCCTCGGGCACCTCCATGCGCAAACCTCTCACACTCACGTGCGCCCTGTTCGCGGTCGCCGCCGCCGTAGCCGGCTGTGGCAGCTCGACCGCCCCGGGCGTGACCCTCGCTCCCTCCGGCGGCGCCACCGAAGCCGCCGTCACCTCGACCCCGACAACGGCATCGTCCAGCACGACGACGAGCGCCACCAGCACGAGCACCACGCCGCTTCCGGCGGCACTGAAGACCAAGCCGAAGGTCGTTCCCCCGAAGGGGCCGCCGCCCAAGAAGCTGATCATCAAGGATCTGATCAAGGGCACCGGCCCCGTGGCCACCGCCAGCTCGACGGTCACCGTCCAGTACGTCGGCGTGCTCTACAAGGGCGGCAAGCAGTTCGACGCCTCCTGGGACGACGGGAGCGGCCAGCCGACCTCGCTGCCGCTGACGGGCGTGATCCAGGGCTGGCAGCAGGGCATCCCCGGGATGCGGGTCGGCGGTCGGCGCGAGCTGATCATCCCGTCGAACCTGGCCTA
The DNA here is from genome assembly GCA_963799995.1 of uncultured Solirubrobacterales bacterium. Classification (GTDB taxonomy): domain Bacteria; phylum Actinomycetota; class Thermoleophilia; order Solirubrobacterales; family Solirubrobacteraceae; genus Palsa-465. Next base: position 525,219 of record CAWCZI010000012.1, read on the forward strand.
CAAGGCCGCCGGCAGCCCGCCGAAGATCCCGCCGAACGCGGCGCTCGTGTTCGTCATCGACCTGCACGGCGTCTCGGGCTGACCGTCCGCGCCGTCGCCGGCGTGGGCTAACCGTCCTCGGCGCCGGCGCCTGACGTGAGTACGGGGATTCGCCGGAGCGGCTTGACGAGCGCCGTCGTTCACTGCCTGCTGGGGACAGGGGGTGGCGTCGTCGCCGGCGGCTCGAGAGGCCATCAGCGGGGAGCGTGCGTCCTCATGCACACATGGGCTGCATGAGGACGCACGCTGCAGCTCTGGGACCGCCACGAGCGTCTGAACCCCCGTCCCGCCTCCCTCTCCCAAGCCGTCGTAGATGTGTCGGACAGAGCGACCGCATGGGCGCGCCCCACCGCCTCGGCCCGGCCCGACACGCAGGCACGATGCCGAGCCGGCCACGGACCTCAGGACACGCGCGCAGATCGCGTGCGAGTCGCTGGACCAGGAGACTCGACTAGGCGCCGACGCCGCTGGCGCGGCGGGCTCGGAACAGCGGGGTCGTGCCCTGCACGCCCTTGAGCCGGTGCCGCCCCGCCGCTGACCACTGCAGCCCGTCGTCGCCCGCGGCGTCGCGGATCTCCTTCGTGCACAGGACGCTGCCGGGGCGGGCCACGCCCGTCACCCGGCTGGCCAGGTTGACCGAGTTGCCGTAGTAATCGCCGGCGCGCATCACCGCCGGACCGAGGGCGATGCCCGCTCGAACGCTGGGAAGCTCGGCTTCCTCGACGGCCTCCACCAGCGACAGCGCCACACGCACGAGCGGGCCCGGGTCCGGGCTCACGAACATGGCGGCGTCGCCGATCGTCTTGATCAGGCGCACCGGGCCCTCGGTGACCGAGTTGGCGAGACCGGCGAGCCTGCCGGCCACCGATCCCAGCTCCTGCAGCTCCACCTGGCCGCCGAGGCGGGTGAAGCCGACCAGATCGGCGAAGCAGACCGCCGTCTCCTCGGCTCCGGCCACGTCGCCGGTCTCCAGGTCGGATTGGCTGAGCATCGCCCGGCCCACGCTCTCGCGCAGGTGCGCCTTGAATCCCGCGATCAGGATCGGAGCCAGGGCAGGGGTCAGCTGCTCGGCCAGCGTCGCGAAACGGAACGCGACCTGCTCCTCGCTGTCCCCCGGCTCCAAGAACGTGCTGGCGAACGCGGCCACGACGGTCGCCGACAGCCGGCTCATGCCCTCGCCCAGCACGCGGGTGATCTCGCCGATCGCCTCCTCGTCGAATCCGGCGTCGATGAACAGCTTGGTGGAGCGCGCCGCTTCGACATCCTCATCGCTGAACACGCGCTCGTTGGGGTCGACGTTCGGCAGCCCGTGCAGCCGGCGGATGCGGATCAACTGGGCGGCGGGGAGCCCCGTCCTCTCCTCGATCTCGGTGGCGGTGTGGCTGCCACCGAGGACCCGGTCGACCGGCAGTAGCACCAGCCGGTTCTCCTTGATCGCCGATCGCAGCTCCTCGAGCTCGAACCCGTCCTTCACGAGGTGGGCCAGCAGCTGCTCGCGCGAGGTGCGGGCCTCGCCGTGCAGGTTGTCGAGCAGGCCCTCAGCCGCGAAGTCCATCGCGGCATCCTGCCTGAAACCACGGAGCTTCGCTAGCATTGGGTGCCCTCGCGGGGGCTGCGGTCCTCTGCGCCCTCGCACAGCTGATCTCGAGCCGTTCCCCATGCTCTCCATCCTCATGCCTGTCTACAACGAGCGCGAACGCGTCCAGCGCGCGATCACGGAGGTGCTCGACACCGAGCTCCCCGATCAGTTCGAGCTGATCGTCGTCGACGACGGGTCCACCGACGGGACGCGGGAGATCCTGCGCGAGGGCGATTGGGGGGAGCGGGTGCGCCTGTTCGAGCACGCCCACAACCAGGGCAAGGGAGCCGCCATCCAGACGGCGCTCGCCCAGGCGCGCGGCGACTACGCGGCGATCTTCGACGCCGACCTCGAGTACGACCCCGAGGACCTGGCACTGCTGATGCCGCCCCTGCTCGACGGTCGCGCCAACGCCTCATTCGGCGTGCGCGCCTTCGACGGCTACACGAGCCACTCGTTCCTGTTCGTGCTCGGCAACAAGGGCGTCACGCTGGCGTGCAACGTGCTCTACAACGTCTACCTGCACGACATCATGACCTGCCACAAGATGATCCGGACCGACGTGTTCCGGAGCCTGTCACTGCGCTCGGCGGGGTTCGCGATCGAGCCCGAGATCACCGCGCGCCTCGTGCAGAAGGGCGAGCGGATCTACGAGGTGCCCGTGCACTACCGCGCCCGCGCCACCGATGAGGGCAAGAAGCTCACCGCGCTCGACGGCTTCCGCGTGATCGCGACGCTGCTGCGCTGCCGGTTCACCGCCGCCTGACGCGCCTTGCCGGCCGCCGTCGCGCCTGCCTGGCGCCGGCCGACGGCGGTCCCGGGCGCCGCTACAATCGCCCGCCGATGCCCGTCGTCGATCCGCTGCAGGAGCGGCCGCCAGCGACTCGCTCCGACGGCGGTTCCGGGGAAACCCGAGGCGCCTCATTAGCTCGCTGCATTCGTAATGCTCCGCGTTCGCCGGTGGTGATCGCCGTCGCGGCGTGCGTGCTGGCGGCCGTGGTCTCCGCGGCGGTGCTGCCGACGGTGCCCAGCTATGACCCGTGGTCCTGGATCGTGTGGGGTCGCGAGGTGAGCGACCCTCATCTGAGCTTCCTGGTCAGCGGGGGCCCCTCCTGGAAGCCGCTGCCGTTCATCTTCACCACAGTGTGGGGCCTGTTCGGGGGCGCCGCCCCGACGCTGTGGGTGATGACCGCGCGCGCCGGCGGCCTGCTCGGGCTCGTGGCCGCGTGGCGGCTGGCGAGCCGGCTGGTGGGGGGCGGCCGTCCGGGGGCGTTCGCCGGCCTGCTGGCCGTGATCGGCGTTCTCCTCACCCAGGACTGGTTCTACTACTGGCAGCGCGGCACCTCGGAGGTCGTGCTGATCGGCGCCTCGCTATGGGCCGTCGATCGGCTGCTGGACGGTCACCGGACGCAGGCCTTCCTGCTGGCCGTCGCCGCGGGCCTGATCCGCCCCGAGTGGTGGCCGTTCATCGGCCTCTACGCGATCTGGCTGTGGCTGCGCGATCCCGCCTTCCGCGGCTGGCGGATGCGCCTGCTGCTGGTGGCCGGCCTGTTCGCGCTTCCGTTCATGTGGTTCGTGCCGCCCTGGGTCGGCTCCGGCCAGCCGTTCCTAGCCGCGTCGCACGCCGCCGAGTACAACGGCCACCTCGGCTCCGATCCGTTCCGAACCGTTGTCGGCCGCGGAATCGACCTGCAGGTCCTACCGGCTCTGCTGGCGGCGATCATCGCTGTGGCGGTCGGCTGGCTGCGCGACCGCGACAGTGTCCTGCTGGCGATCGGTGCCGGGATCGCCGCCTGGTGGGTGGTCGTCGTGGCGATGACGCTCGACGGCTACCCGGGGCTCGAGCGCTTCTTCCTGCCAGCCGCAGCGCTGACCTGCGTGCTCGGTGGCGTCGGGATCGTGCGCCTCGCCCAGCTGGCGGGCGGGGCGGTGGCGGACCACGGGCCGGCGGTGGGAGTCGCCGTCGCGCTCGTGCTGGTGTTGATCTGCGTGCCGTTTACGACCGCCCGCGTCTCGGAGGCCCGGGCCAGCTGGCCGGCGGCCTCGCAGGCCGTCACGATCCTCGACCAGCTCACCGGTGCCGTGGCGGTCGCCGGCGGCCATCACGGGGTGCTCCCGTGCAAGTCGAGCTTCGTCGCGATCAACCACAGCGCCCAGACGGCGCTGGCGTGGAAGCTGCACACCACGCTCGAGCGGGTCGGGACCTCGATGCGGGCCCCCGGCGTCGACTTCATCGGGCCCCACAACGCCGCCGACGGCGGTCGGGCCGCGGTCGATCCGCGGCTGACCCACGAGCGGACGATCGGACACTTCGGGGTGTGGCGGATCGTGGCACTCACCGATCCGCGCCTGCCCAGCTCGGCCTGCGTCGGTCACTAAGCCCAAGCGCGGGCTCACCGGCCACCTCCTCATCCCGCTCGGCGGCATCTCAGGAAAGCCCGGATGCGGGAGGCGTCCGCGCACCCGCGCAGAATGTGTCTCGTATGCTCGTGCTCGGGATAGATCCGGGGACCGCGAGCACGGGCTACGGCCTCGTCCGCAGCGCCGGCTCGCGTCTTCACGCCCTCGAATTGGGCGTCATCGCCACGCGCGCCGGCGTCCCGCTGGAGCGCCGGCTGGCCGACATCCACGCTCGGGTGGGGGAGCTGCTCGACGGCTATGAGCCCGACGCGATGGCCATCGAGGAGCTGTACTTCGGGGCCAACGTCCGCACCGCGTTCGCGGTCGGACAGGCCCGCGGGGTGGTGCTCCTGGCCGCCGGCCAGCGCGGGGTGCCCGCGCGTTCCTACACCCCGCAGCAGGTCAAGGCAGCGGTCTGCGGGCATGGGCGCGCCGACAAGGGCCAGGTGGGGAGGATGGTCGCCCGGCTGGTGGGGATGGCGGCACCGCCCACCCCTGACCATGCCTCGGATGCGCTGGCGGTGGCGATCTGCGACCTCAACCGCGCGCCGCTGCTCGGCGCCGTGCAGGCCGCCATCCAAGCTGGGGTGCGCGGATGATCGCCCTCATCACCGGCGAGGTCGCCGTGCGCCGTGGCGATCACGTCGTCGTCGACTGCAACGGGGTCGGATACCGCCTCGCGGTCTCGGCCGAGACGCTGCGCCACGTGCCCGCCGTCGGGCGCGCGGTGACGCTGCACACCCACCTGGTGGTGCGCGACGACGCGCTGGCGCTGTATGGCTTTGCGACCGAGCAGGAGCGCGACCTGTTCCTGATGCTGCTGGCGGTGCAGTCGGTCGGCCCCAAGGTGGCGCTGGCGGTGCTCTCTGGAGCGCCGCCACGGGAGCTGCTGGCGGCCGTTGCGGCCGGCGACGTGGCCCGGCTGCAGGCCGCGCCCGGCGTCGGCAAGCGGACCGCGGAGCGGATCGTGGTCGAGCTGCGTGAGAAGGTCGGGGCGGCCGTGCCGGAGGGCGCGATCACGGTCACCCGGTCAGATGACCCGGCCTCCCTGGCCCGCGAGGCGCTGCTCGGGCTCGGCTACACCGCCGTCGAGATCGATGCGCTGCTCGACGGCGCCGCCGGTGAGAGCACCGAAGAGCTGATCTCGCAGGCGCTGCGGAGCGCGCGACGGTGAGCGGCCCGGCTCCGCGGATTCAGGCGGCCGAGGAGCTGCCGAATGACGAGCTCGAGCTCGATCGCTCGCTGCGGCCCCGCCGGCTCGAGGACTTCGTCGGCCAGGAGACGGTCAAGGACCAGCTGGCGGTGTCGATCGCGGCGGCGATCAGCCGCGGCGATGCGCTCGACCACGTTCTGCTGGCGGGCCCCCCGGGGCTCGGCAAGACCTCTCTGGCCCAGATCGTCGCGGCCGAGCTCGAGGTGCCGTTCGTGCAGACGGCGGGACCGGCGCTCGAGCGCAAGGGCGACGTCGCCGCGTTCCTGTCCGCGCTGGAGCCCCGGGCGGTGTTCTTCGTGGATGAGATCCACCGCCTCCCACGAGCGCTGGAGGAGACCTTCTACCCGGCGATGGAGGACGGCGAGCTCCCGATCACCCTCGGCCAGGGGGCCGGCGCGCGGGTGATGACCCTGCCGCTCCCGCCGTTCACCCTGATCGGCGCCACCACCCGGGCGGGCCTGCTGACCACGCCCCTGCGGGACCGGTTCGGGATCCAGCACCGCCTCGAGCACTACGACCCGGAGGACCTCGGCCGGATCGTGGTGCGTTCCGCGGCGCTGCTGGGGGTCGAGATCGAGGCGGAGGGCGCGGTCGCGATCGCCAGCCGCAGCCGCGGCACACCACGGGTCGCCAACCGGCTGCTCAAGCGTGTGCGCGACTACGCCGAGGTCCGCCACCGGGGCATCGTCACCGGCGAGGTGGCCGGTGAGGCACTCGACCTGCTCCAGGTCGACGAGGAGGGTCTCGACCGCCTCGATCGCGAGATCCTGCTGGTGATCTGCGACAAGTTCGGGGGCGGCCCGGTAGGCCTGTCGACGCTGGCTGTGGCCGTCGGCGAGGAGCGCGACACGATCGAGGATGTGTACGAGCCCTACCTGCTGCAGCGAGGCCTGATCGAGCGCACCCCGCGCGGTCGGGCGGCCACCCGGCGGGCGTTCGCGCACCTGGGGCTCGAGCCGCCGGGCCCTCTCGCGCTGTTGTAGCCGGGAGATCGGTCCCGTCTATCCTGCGTTGGAAATGACTCGAGAGCGCTACTTCATCTGCCCCCACTGCGGGAACCGGTCGATGGGCACCGACCGCAACGCCGGCTTCCGTCGCGAGGCGCGCGGTTGCGAGAAGTGCGGTTTCGCGTACCTGTTCGAGCTGCTCGACGACTACTACCCAGCGCCCAACGCGGCGTTCTTCGCCTGCGATGCCGACGGGCGGATCGTCGATTGCGGCCGCGGCTCGTTCGAGCTGACGGGGCTGAAGACCGAGCAGGCCATCGGCCGTCAGGTCCGCGACGTGCTCGGCCTGCGCTTCGAGGACGGCTCCGATCACGTCGGGACGGCGCTCGAGTGGGAGGTCCGCGTCAAGAGCAAGGCTGTCGAGGTCAACGCCGAGCACGACCTCCCCGCGCGGGCGGTGGCGGACCTGTTCCCGGCCTACGACGACGACGAGGGTGGCCTGCTCGTCGTGCTGACACCCGCCGGCTCCCACAAGTAGCACTGCGCCGCCGGTCCTCTAGCATCCTCCGCGACTGATGTCCGACCGCCAGCGTCACGGTTTCGTCCTGCTCCTAGTGGCAGGGCTGATCGCAGCCTCGTTGTTCGCGATCCTCACCCAGTCCACCGTGCTGGGGCTCGATCTGAAGGGCGGCGTGCAGCTCGTCTACCAGGGCGAGCCCAGCGCGCAGACGCCGCATGTCACCCAGGCCGCGCTCAGCCGCGCGGTCGACATCATGCGCAGCCGCATCGACCAGCTCGGTGTGACGGAGCCCGAGATCCAGACCTCGGGCTCGAACGAGATCTCAGTCGGGCTGCCGGACGTCAAGGACACCGCGCGGGCCGTCAAGGAGGTCGGGACGGTCGCCCGCCTGTACTTCTTCGACTGGGAAGCCAACGCGCTGATGCCGACCGGCAAGACCGTCGCCAGCCAGCTCGTGACCCAGGACCCGACGGCGCTCGAGATCAGCCAGGGGCTGGCCAGCTCGGCGCCGGGGACGCCGAACGCCGGGAGCACGAACCTGTACCAGGCGGTGAAGCTCGCCTCCTCGCAGCCGAAGGTGATCAGCAAGAACTACTCCCGCATCGGTCCCCAGTACTACCTGTTCGGAGCGCCAGGCAGTGCCGCCTGCCAGACATACGCCAAGGACAAGAAGATCACTCTGATCGCGGGGCAGCACTGCCTGTTGGCCGGCCCTGACAACGAGACGTATCAGGTGACCCCGCAGCAGGCGCGCGCGAACCTGGCCTCGCAGCTGCCCGCCGGGGTGAGCGTCTCGCAGGGCCAGGTGCTGGTCGTCCCGCAGGGGACCGTGGTGCTGCAGGCGTCCAATCCGACCGGCCAGACGATCAAGCCCACCAGCCCCCAGGCGCAGTTCTACGTGCTGAAGGACAACCCGTCGCTGAGCGGCTCGGACATCACCAATCCGCAGCAGAGCACCGATCAGTCGGGCAACCCCGACGTCACCTTCGGGTTCAACTCCAACGGGGCCAGGGAGTTCCAGGCCGTCACCGAGACGATCGCCCGGCGTGGCTCTGACGTCAGCCTCGGCAACAACGCCTACGACCAGCACTTCGCGGTGGCGCTCGACAACCAGCTGGTGACGGTGCCGTCAATCGACTACAAGACCTACCCGACCGGGATCCCGGGCGACACGGGCGCCGACATCACCGGCGGCTTCACGACCACCTCCGCCCAGGACCTGGCCAACCTGCTGCGGCTCGGAGCTCTGCCGATCAACCTCAAGCTGATCTCCGAATCCCAGGTGTCGGCCACGCTCGGCAAGCAGGCGCTGCACCAGGGGCTGGTGGCGATGGGCGTCGGGCTGCTCGTAGTGGCGCTGTTCTTGCTCTTCTACTACCGCGTGCTCGGCATGATCGCGGTCGCCGGGCTGGCAGCCTACGCGCTGTACTTCTACGCGCTGATCAAGCTGATCCCGGTGACGCTGACGCTGCCGGGCATCGCTGGTCTGATCCTCACGATCGGCGTGGCCGCCGACGCCAACATCGTCATCTTCGAACGCGTCAAGGAGGAGATCCGGGCGGGACGTTCGATCCGCGCCGGGATCGCCACCGGCTACCGCAAGGGCCTGACCGCCATCATCGACGCCAACGTGGTCACGATCATGACCGCGTTCATCCTGTTCGTGCTGGCCACCGCCGAGGTGCAGGGCTTCGCCTTCACGCTGGGCATCGGCGTGATCGTGTCTCTGTTCACGGCCGTGCTCGCGACCCAGGCGATCCTGATGACGGCCAGCGACTCCCGGACGATCGCGCGGCCCTCGGCGCTCGGCGCGGGCGGCAAGAAGCACGTGTGGACGTTCGACTTCATGGGCGCGTCGAGGTACTTCTTCTCGATGTCGGGCGTTATCCTGCTGATCGGCGCGCTGGCGATCGGAGGACGTGGGCTGAACCTCGGCATCGACTTCACGTCGGGCACCCGGATCACCGCCCAGCTCTCGCATCCGACGACCGCGGCCCAGGTGACCTCGGTGGTCGGCCATGCCGGCGCAGTGAACCCGGTCGTCCAGAAGGTCGGCATCAAGGGCACCACCTTCCAGATCTCCTCCAAGCAGCTGGACCCGAAGAACGCCACCTCCGTCCAGACGGCGCTGCAGAACCGCTTCGGCCTCGTGCCGAACACCTACAACGACCAGACGGTGGGCCCGACCTTCGGCAAGACGGTGGCCAACAGCGCCGTGATCGCGATCATCGCCTCGCTGCTGGTGATCTCGGTCTACGTCGCGCTGCGTTTCGAGTGGAAGTTCGCGGTTCCCGTGCTCATAGCGCTGATGCATGACCTGCTGATCACGAGCGGCGTCTACGCGCTGACCGGAAGGGAGGTGACGGTCGATACGGTCGCGGCCCTGCTCACCATCTTGGGCTACTCCCTCTACGACACGATCATCGTGTTCGACCGGGTCCGCGAGAACATCCCCAGGATGCCGCGCGCCGCGTTCTCACAGATCGTCAACCGCTCCATGTCCGAGGTGCTGACCCGGTCGATCGCCACGACCTCCTGCACGCTGCTGCCGATCGTCGCGCTGCTGCTGTTCGGCGGCTCGACGCTTCAGGACTTCGCGTTCGCGCTGCTGATCGGGGTCGCCTCCGGCGCCTACTCGTCGATCTTCATCGCCTCGCCGGTGCTCACACACTGGAAGGAGCGCGAGCCCGTGTACCGTGCCCGGCGCCATCGCATCGAGGAGGACCACGGCACGGTGCCCCCCTACGCGGGCGCCGGGGCCGACCTGGAGCCCGCGGGCGAGCGGGCGCGCCGCCGCGCCGGGCGCCTGACCGAGCCCCAGGCAGAAACCGTCTCGGCGGCTGAGTTCGAGCAGCTCAAGCGCGACATCGCCGAGGAGGAGCGCGAGCCCTCGCGGCGCACCTCCACGCTGACCAAGCGGCTCTCACACACCGCGGGCGACGGTGGCGGCGAGGCAGACGCCGGGAGGGCCCCGTCAGCACGCCCGGGTCGCCGCCAGTCCGGTCGGCCCGCCGGGGGGACTCCGGCGCGCCCGGCGCCCCAGCGTCCGCGCCCGGGTGACGCTCGGCCGGCCGGCGATGGCGCACCGGCACCCAGCGGCGCTCGGCCGGCCGGCGATGGCGCACCGGCCCCGGCCACCCCGCCGGCAGGTCCGACGAACGGCGGCGAGGAGTCCGGTGAGGACTTCGAGCGCGCCCCGGACGTCGCCGAGAACGAGGGCATGATGCCGGCGCAGAAGCCGCCGCGGGGCGGCAAACCGAAGTCGCGCAACCGCCGCCACGGGAGACGACGCTGATGTGGACCGCGGCGCGCGGCGGCGGCCGCGACGGGAGACGACGCTGATGGGGATGCTTGCCTGGGTGATGATGGGCTTGGCGCTGTGGCACTTCACGATCTGGCTGCCCGACCGCTACTGGGGCGGCATCGTCGGCGCCTTCATTGGAGCGCTGGTGGGTGCGGCCCTGTTCGGGCTGATCATCAGCGGCTTCCACATCCCGGGCCGTCACGCCACCCACCTGACAACCGCCCTGGAGGCGATCCCCGGCGCGCTCATCGGGATGGCGATCGTCTACTTCGAGGGCGCTCGCCGCGAGCGCGCCGGCCACTCGGGCGGCGTGCGGCTGTGAGGCGCCTTCCCGGCCGTCCGCGCATCGCCGTCGCCGCGACGCTCGCCTCCTGTCTGACCGTGTGCGGGGTTGCCCTGGCCGCGACGAAGGTGGTCGGCATCAGCCACACGTCTGCGGCGGTCTCCTACCGCAGCGGTCCGTTCGGCATCGTCGCCCAGCGCCTGACGATCACGCTCGACGGGACCAAGCTCTACGACCGGCCGGTTACCTCGCGCTACTGCCAGCCGTGCGCGCCGAATCCGTTGGTCTCGCGCGACAAGGTCCTCCGCGTACTCGACCTCGTCGGCGACGGCCAGCTCGAGGTCGTTCTGTCGCTGTTCACCGGTGGCGCCCACTGCTGCGTGGTCGAGCAGATCTATAGCCCTCGCACGAGCAGGGGCACCTACATCAAGGACGAGCACGAGTTCGACGCCGGCGCCGTCCTGACCGACATCGGCAAAAAGGGCCACTACGAGTTCATCTCCGCGGATGCCGGGTTTGCCTACGAGTTCTCCGACTACGCCCACTCCGGGCAGCCGATCCAGATCTGGAGCTTCGCCAACCGGCACTTCCGAACCGTGACCGCCGGCTACCGCGGCCTGATCCGCGCCGACGCCGCCAAGTGGCTGCGGGCCTTTCACCACAGCATCTCCAACGGGGTCGGGCTGATCGCCGCCTGGGCCGCCGATGAGGACCGCCTCGGTCACTCGAAGCTGGTTACGACCACGCTCGACACGTACGCCCGCCAGGGCAAGCTGCGCAGCGGCGACCCAAGCTACGCCTCGGGCCGCAAGTTCGTCACCCAGCTGCAGCGCTTCCTGCGCCGCAACCACTACGCGCACTGAGTCGCCCGATCTCCGGGCAGGTGCCCGGCTCGCCTGCCGTCCGCGCCTGCTCGGGCGCGGGCGTGGTTGTGGCTGGGGAGGGGTGGCTTCGGGGGTTGCCGTCGCTTCTACGTCATATGGGCGTATTTGCGACGGGGGCCAGGCGGGGGAGCGTCCGAGCCGCCCCTCCAAGCGTCTTTGCCGTTAGTAGACCCCCGCACACGGTGGTCGGCCGCTACGCCGCCGCGATACTCGTCTGCCGACGGGCGGCCCCAGAGTTCGGCCGGTCTGTCTGAGGCGGCGCCTACGCTGGCGCTCGATGTCCGAGGCCGTCCTAGCTGCGCAGACCGCGCCCGAGCCCGCGCCTGGAGGCTCCGCGCCCGGAGGCTCTGCTGCCGCCGGGTCCTCCGCGGACCTGCGGCTGGTCTCATCGCAGCCGCAAGCCCCGCAAGCCCCGCAAGCCCCGCACGCCTCGCAAGCCTCGCAAGCCCCGCCGGCTCCGACTCCGGTAAAGCGTCTCGAGCTCCCGCCGTACCAGCTCGCCGAAGCGCTGGCGTTGGAGCGCGAGCTGGGGATCGGGCACGCCCTCGCCCAGATCCTGGTCCGCCGCGGCCTCGGTGTTCCCGCTGAGGCCCGGGCCTTCGTGGAGGCCGGAGAGGGTCACGATCCCGCCGCGTTCGGCGGGATCGACCGCGTCCTCGCGGCGATTCGCGCTCACATCGGGCCCGGCCGGCGGATCACGGTGCACGGCGACTACGACGTCGACGGCGTGTGCGCCACCGCGATCATGGTGCGCGCCCTGCGCTCCCTGGGCGCCGATGTCGGCTGGTTTCTGCCCAGCCGGATCGACGACGGGTACGGGCTCGCGGCCACGAGCATCGAGCGGCTGGCCGCGCGGGGGACGACGCTGATCCTCACCGTCGACTGCGGGATCACCGCAACCGCGGAGGCGGCGATCGCCCGCGCCGCTGGGGTCGACCTCGTCATCACCGACCACCACGCGCCGCGAGCCGACGGCGCGCTCCCCGACTGCCCGATCCTGCATCCGGGGGTGTGCGGCTACCCCTGCCCGCAGCTGTGCGGTACCGGTGTGGCCCACAAGCTCGCGCAGGCGCTCGGGGCCCCGACGGCCGCCGAGGACCTCGAGCTGGTGGCGCTGGCCACGGTCGCCGACCTCGTGCCCCTGATCGGTGAGAACCGGCGTCTGGTGCGCGAAGGGCTGCGCCAGCTGGCCTCAACCGCCAGGCCCGGACTGCGCGCCCTGATGACCGTCACGCACGCCGACCCCAGCGCGCTCGATACCGGCACGATCGGCTTTCGCCTGGCGCCGCGGATCAACGCCGCCGGGCGCCTGCGGCGCGCCGACGCGGGGCTCGAGCTGTTGCTCACCCAGGACCCGACCCGGGCGGGCGAGATCGCGCGCGAGCTCGAGGCCGTCAACGCGGAGCGACGCGCAGTCGAGCAGAGGATCGTGTGGGAAGCCGAGGCCCAGGTGGCTCAGCTCGGTGAGCGAAGCGCGTACGTGCTGGCCAGCGAGGACTGGCACCCGGGTGTGATCGGGATCGTCGCCTCGCGGATCGTCGAGCGCCACCACCGCCCGGCGATCCTGGTCGCTCTGGAGGGGGGTTCGGGCACGGGCTCGGGGCGGAGCATCCCCGGCTTTGATCTGCTCGCCGCGCTCGACGCCGCGGCCGGCCACCTCGAGCGATACGGCGGGCACCGAGCCGCGGCTGGCTGCAGCCTGCAGCGTGATCAGCTCGATGGCTTCCGGGCCGCCGTCGAGCGCCACGCCACCGCGGTTCTGACACCCGACCTGCTGGAGCCGGTAGAGCGCGCCGACGCGGTCGTGTCGGGGGTGGAGCTCGGCCTCGGGCTGGCGGAGGAGCTCGAGGCTCTCGAGCCGTGCGGGATGGGTAATCCCGCTCCCCGCCTGCTGGTGGCGGGTGCGCGGTTCGGGGACGTCAAGGCGATGGGAGAGGGGCGTCACGCGCGCTTCAGCGTCAGCTCGGGCGGGGTGAAGGCGCGCGCGGTGGCCTTCGGCTGCGACGGGCGCCCGCCCGGCGAGCTGGGCGCTCCGGTCGACGCCACCTTCAAGCTCGAGCGCAACGTCTGGAACGGAGCCGTCGAGCCGAGGCTTGTCCTGCGCCACGCGCAGGCCTGCGATCCGGCACCGATCGAGGTGCTCGGGGAGCCGGAGGATTACGTGGCGGGCGCGCTGACCCAGCTCGAGGCGGCGCGGGCGCGGGGCCTCAGCCCGGCCCCCGCCCGCACCTTGATCGACCGTCGCGGGGAGAGCCCGCTGGCGGTCCTGACCGACGCCCGCGCGGCGGGCGGATCGCTGCTGGCTGTGTGCGCCGACGTTCCCCGGCGGCTCGAGGGGCTGCGGACGCGAGTCGGCGGCTTCGCCCTCACCTGCCATCAGGCGCTGGCCGAGGATCCGGGAATCGGGTCCCGATTTGAGCAGCTGGTGGTGCTCGACCCACCCTCCAGCGCGTCGGAGCGCGAGCGTGTGCTGGGCGGCGCCGGGTTCACCCACCTGGCGTGGGGTCGGCCTGAGCTACGCTTTGCTGAGCAGATGCACGAACTGGAGTACGGACTCCGTACTTCGCTCGTCGCCTTCTACCGGGCCCTGAGGGACCGGGAACGGGCGGCCGGCGAGGAGCTCGAGCGCCTGCTCCGCGGCGACGGTCCGCACAGTCGGTCGGCACGACTGGCCGGGAGACTGGTGCGGGTGCTGGCGGAGCTGGAGCTCGTCAGCCTCGACCGGGATCTGCCGGCCCTCGCGATCGCGGGCGCAGCGCCGACAGCGCTGGAGCGCTCGCCGTCCTACAGGGCCTACGCACAGCGATACGAGGATGGCCGGCAATACCTGAGCAGCGCAAACCACCCGCCAACCGCCTGAGCCGAGCGATCGGCCGGGGCGAGGAGGCCAGAGCAGACGGCGGGCCGCCCGCGAACGACGGGGATCGCCCCCGGACGGGCGCGTTCGCAGTGATCGCCGGCTCGCGGGCCCCGGTGGACGGACTGCGTCACCCCGAGGAGGCGCATCCCCCGGCGGAGGGGGCGGATTTGTCTCTGGTCGAGCAGGGTCTGCTCGGGGACCTGTTCGCGATCGTCGAGGAGCATGCCGACCACGCGGCGATGATGATCGACCGTGATCGGGTCCAGGAGGCGTTCGTCTACGCCTGCGTGCACCACGCCGACCAGCGGCGGCGCTCCGGCGAGGACTTCATCACCCACCCGGTTGGGGTGGCCAAGATCTGCGCGGGGATGCGCCTGGACACCGAGACGCTGTGTGCGGCGCTGCTGCACGACACGGTGGAGGACACGAGCGCGTCGCTGGAGGAGGTCTCGGCGGCGTTCGGAGAGGAGATCGCCGGGCTGGTCGACGGCGTCACGAAGCTGACGGGTCTGACCTTCTCCTCGCGCGATGAGGCGCAGGCCGAGAACTATCGCAAGATGGTCGTGGCGATGGCCACCGACATCAGGGTGATCCTGATCAAGCTCGCCGACCGCCTGCACAACATGCGCACGATCGCCGCGATGCCGAAGCAGAAGCAGATCGAGAAGTCGCGGGAGACGCTTGACATCTATGCCCCGATCGCCCATCGCCTCGGTATCCACGCGATCAAGTGGGAGCTGGAGGATCTGGCGTTCCAGACGCTGCATCCCCGCAAGTACAACGAGATCAAGGGTCTGGTGGCCCAGCAGCGGGGCGAGCGCGAGAGCTACGTCGCGGAGGCCGGCGAGTACGTGGCCAAGGAGCTCACCGAGCTGGGGATCCGCGCCGAGATCTCCGGCCGCGCCAAGCACTTCTACTCGATCTACTCGAAGATGACCAAGAAGGGTCGCGAGTTCAACGAGATCTACGACCTGACCGCGATGCGGGTGATAGTGGACTCCGTCAAGGACACCTACGGGGCCGTCGGCGTGATCCACTCGCTGTGGAAGCCGCTGCCGGGGCGCTTCAAGGACTTCATCGCGATGCCCAAGTTCAACATGTACCAGTCGCTGCACACGACGGTGATCGGTCCCGAGGGCAGGCCGCTCGAGATTCAGATCCGCACCCGCGAGATGCACGACCTGGCCGAGTACGGGATCGCTGCGCACTGGATGTACAAGGAGGGATCCGCCAAGGCCGACGGCGCCCGCAGCCTGAGCGACCCCGACGGCAAGCTCAAATGGCTGCGCTCGCTGCTGGACTGGCAGCAGGATATGAGCGACTCGAGCGAGTTCATGGAGACCCTCAAGGTCGACCTGTTCGAGGACGAGGTGTTCGTGTTCACACCCAAGGGCGAGGTCAAATCGCTGGCCGCGGGTGCGACGCCGCTGGACTTTGCCTACGAGATCCACACCGACGTCGGTCACCGCTGCGTTGGCGCCAAGGTCAACGGCAAGATCGTGCCGCTCTCCTACCAGCTGCGCTCCGGCGACATCGTCGAGGTCCTGACCTCCAAGCGCGAGCGTGGACCGTCGCGGGACTGGCTGGCGCTGGTCAAGACCACCCGCGCGCGCAACAAGATCAAGGCGTGGTTCAAGGCCGAGTCGCGGCGCGACACCGAGCACACCGGCCGCGAGCTGCTGCAGGAGCACCTGCGCAAGCAGGGCCTCCCGGCGCAGAAGCTGGTCGGTTCGCCACTGCTTGCCGACGTGATCCGCGAGATGGGCTTCCGCAAGGGCGACGACTTCTACATCGCGCTGGGCGGCGCCAAGATCTCCGCCAAGACCGTGGTCAACAAGGTGATGCAGCGTCTCAAGCAGGGAGAGGCTGCCGAGTCGGAGCCGACCGCCGCCGACGACCTGCTGAAGACCAACCGCCGCCGCACCCGGCCGACCACCTCCTCCACGCGCTTCGGGATCTCCGTCGAGGGCATCGACGAGGTCATGCTGCGCCTTGCCAAGTGCTGTCGCCCGGTGCCGGGGGACCCGATCGTGGGCTACATCTCGCTCGGGCGTGGGATCACCATTCATCGCGAGGACTGCCCCAACGTCGCGGTGCTGCGCAAGGACCCCGACCGCTTCACCCAGGTCTCCTGGGACGGCGACGCCGAGACCTCGTTCCGGGTCGAGATCCAGGTCGACGGCTGGGACCGCCATCGCCTGCTCGAGGACATGACCCGCACCTTCGCCGAGGCGGGGATCAACATCCTCGACGCCCATTGCACCGTCAACCACCCGATGGTCAAGAACCGGTTCGTGGTGGAGGTGGGGGACACCCGAACGCTCGACCAGGCGATCAACCGGCTGCGGAACATCGACGCGGTGTTCGACGCCTACCGGGTCACCCCCGGCTCCGGCTGACCCGCCCGCGTCGCGCGCTCTGCTGAAATCGCCCGGGCGCCGCGCCACGGCCGACTCCAGCCCCGCCGCGTACCTGCTCACCGGCCCGCGTCGGGCGGCGCCCGCCGCTGGGGCTGACGAGCGGGCGGCAGGGCCCGCTGCTGGCGAGCCTGGGGCGCCCTCGTACGAGGTGAGCCGCCCTGCTCGGGGCCGGGCGCGAGCTCGCCCGCCGACGCGGGCACGACGGGGGTGACGGTCACCGCGGGCACGTACGCGGCCGCCCCGGGATCGTGCTCGAGCGGATTGACCTGCACGCGGGTCACCCGCGCGACGGGGGTCTTGGCGAGCATCACGAGCCGGCCCGTGGGCAGCGTCTTTATCTCGTTCGGGTCAACGACGTAGCGGTCGACCAGCCGCTGGGTCCCGCGGACCGCGGTGCGGTGCCCGAACGGACCCTGGATCGTCCGAGTCTCCTCCCACTGGCGCTCGGTGCCGATCATCTCGGCGACCATCCGTGCCGACGATGGGACATCCTGGCGGTGGATGAGCTTCACCGAGGTGAGGCCGAGCACCTGGTCACGGAAGCCGGGGGCGGCGCGTTCGAGGTCGGCAAACTCCTGGGTGGCCAGCAGCGCTGCGGCGCCCGCCTCGCGACCGCGGGCCAGCAGCGCCAGCAGCTGGTCTGACCCCATCGCCGAAAACTCGTCGATCCCGATCAGCGCCTGCCGGGCGTCGGGCCCGTCGCGCTCAAGGCGCTGCCCCACATTGGTGATCAGGTCCTGCACCACGAGGGTGCCGAGCTGCGCCGCCAGTTTGCCGTACACGCTCGAGTTGAGGCTGAACACGACCACCTCTGGGCCCTCGAGAACCGCGCCGAGATCGATCGTGTGCCCACCGGGCGGCGCCGGCGCCAGGTACTGGCCGGCATGGGACTCTGAGAGGAGCGCCAGCCGCGTGCCGAGCCCGCGGATCGCGCTGACCTGATCGGGCGTGAGCCCGGACACGTAGTCCTGCACGCGATCGGCCAGCGGTCCTCCGAGGTGGCGGGTGACCGCGCGCAGGCGCCGGGGCTCCATCAGGGCCACGACCTCGTCGAGCTCGGCGCTGCGGCCGGGATGGGCTGCGTGGAGGACCTGGAAGACGGTCTGCATATAGCGTTCGGCGGCGCGCTGATAATGCGGCTCGGTGAACCTCTCGGTGCCGATCAGCTTGTCCTTGAGCGCGGTTGCATTCCCGTGCGCCAGCGGGTTCCAATAATTGGGCCCGTCGGGGGTCCAGACCCTGAATGGACGCCCGGCGCTCGCGGCGACCAGCCCCAGCTCCCGGGCGAACGCCGGCGAGCCCTTGAGGTCGATTGCCATCACGGGCTGCCCTCGTCGGATCGCGTCGCCGAGGATCGCGAGCATGGTCGTCGACTTGCCGGCGCCGCTGGCACCCACGATCAGCCCGTGGGCCGCCAGCTGGCTCTGCCCCAGCACGACCTGGCGGCCGCGCTCATCGACGCCCAGCATCACGCCGTCAGGCTGGGTCTGGCGGGCCACGGCACGCCGCGACAAGGCACGGCGGATGGTCGGGGCTGCGACGGACACCGCGATCGCGGCGAGCATCGCCCCGAACACCCAGGAATAGGGCAACGCCAGTATGAGCGCGAGTGCCGGTAGCGTCCAGTACGGGGTGCGGCGCGGTCTGGGAGTCCGATTCATCGCTCCCACTCCGTCCCGTCGCGCCCGACGGGTCGATCCCCGCGACGCTCGCCGTCGCGCCCACCGGGTCGATCCTGGCGGCGCTCGCCGTCGCGCCCACCGGGTCGATCCTGGCGGCGCTCGCCCTCGAGCCGACGGGTGCGCTCGAGGGCCCGTTGGGCTCCGACGGCTTCCAGCGGATCCTCGAAGCTCACGCGCTGGACGTGGACGCGATCGGAGATCCCCAGCCGGGCCGCCGAACGGCTGATCGCCCTGCCCACGGCTGGCTTGTCGACCAGGTACATCACCGCCTCGACGCGTCCGTCCGCGGCGTAGGCACCGAGGATCTCCTCGCGCCGGGTGCGACCCTTGGAGGTCAGCTCCAGCTCGAGCGCAACGCGATGCCCGGTGGCCGTCTCGAGGAGCAGGTCGGGGTAGTGCAGGCGATCGCGGCCGTGCGGGCCGAGGCCGCCCAGCCGCACCCCGAACGGGCGTTCCCGGCCCTCCGGCGTGCCGTCGTGCGAACGCATCCGGCGTTCGGAGACGACCTGATCGAGCGCGCCGAAGGCGCCGCGCCCGGCCGCCAGCCACAGCCAGGCGACGCCGACGTCGTGGCGGTGGGTGTCGAGGTCGGCCCGCCGCGGGGCAGGCAGGCTGCTGGCGACCATCCGCAGACCGGGCGGCCTGATCCGGTACCAGCTGGGCTCGCCGTGCAGGCGGTGGTCTGACTCCAGCATGCCCGTCGTCGTGAGGGCGTTCAGCCGCGCCGCGGCGGTCTGCGTCCTGACCCCGAGCAGCACGCCCACGTGCGCGGCTCCGACGAGCCGGTGCTCGGCGGCGAACTCCAGCACGATCCGGTCGCGCTCGGTGATCTGCACCGCGCGGGGTCGGGGGCGCCGCCCACGGGGGCGACGGCGCGGCGCGCGGGGGCGACGGTGCGGCGGGGCGTCATCATCGGGCTCCACGCTCAGAAAGAGGGGCCGGCCGGCCCGATCTCACCCTCCCGCGACCGCCCGAAAGTCACGGAACGTGGAAGTGTGTCCCCGGGCGCTCACCCGCGGGGCACCGAGCTCCTATCGAGTGCCGGCAGCTGGTCAGTGAGGGTGCGGCAGTGAGCTCGTGTCGACGACCTGGAAGTCACGGCCGCGGAGCTTGTCGAGCTGGTGCAGAGCGTCGTCATTCCAGTGGGGGCTCGGCGCACCCGAGATGTACCAGGGCGAGCCGTTGTCGGCCAGGATCAGCCCGTAGAGCTTCAGCGCCGTCGCGACGATCCGGGCCTGTCGGGGGAGATGCGAGATGTCCACGCTCCCCTTCAGCCGCACGCGCAACCCCATCGGCGGAAGGTTCGGGCCCGAGCACGTCGAGGCCTCATGGCGGGCCGGGTACACGTACCGTGGCGCGGTGCACGGCGCGGTGAAGCGAAGCGCGTGGTCGATGGCGCCGGCGGCGTCCTCGTCATAGCGGGCCAGCCCGGGGAGGATCGGCAGGCCGGCCGCGTCGGCCGAGGTCCAGCCGGCTGGGCGCAGATGGTCCGAGTCGAGGTGGAAGATCGCCCCCGAGCCCGCCGTCCAGTAGCTGCCGCCGTTGTGGGGCCGCGCGTCGTAGAGCTCGTAGTCGGTGCAGGTCGAGCGGTCGAGCACGATCACATGGCGGTCGCCGGTCGAGCGCGGGCCGCCCTCGATCGCCACCCCGCGTGGCAGCGGGTAGCGCCCGCCGTCGGACTCCGAGGCGTACTGAAAGCGCACTAGCACGCGGCGGACGTGCGCGCCCACGACCGTGTACGGGATCCCGTTGGGCGCGCCGGCATAGCGGGTACCGAAGTCCGGATGGACGGGGTCGCCGATCCCGATCGCCGCGATCAGCCGCGCCGAGTCCGCGGCCACCGGCAGCTTGTCGACACGCTGGTTGAACGGGTTGTCGGCCGGCAGCACCTGACAGCCGGCGATCCGTGGCGGGGGCGCGGCCGGCGAGGCGAGGCGGGGCGACGCGGCCGGGACCCGCGCCCCGCGAGACGCCGCCGTGCCCGCGCCGAGCGCCATCGCGCTCGCCGCCGCACAGCAGAGGACCGGCAGAGCCACCCGGTGCACGGGGAATACCCTACGACACGACGAGCATCGCCCGCGGCCGGGCCTCGAAGCGGGCCTCTTTCACCTCGCCGATGTAGTCGCCGTCCACCTGCAGGGGCAGTGCGCGATCGTCGAGCGAGCGGACCGTCAGGCGGGTCAGCTCGCTGAACGGGTGCACCCGCCGGTGGCGTGCCAGGCGTGCCCGACGGGACAGAGCGCGCCAGGTGATCGTCGGGATGTCGATCGGACTGGCACGCTGCAGCACCACGCCGGCCAGGTCCCCGCTCTCCAGCGTGGCCCCCTCGCCCATGTGGACCGGCCGATTTCCGAAATAGGTGTAGGGCGAGGCGCTCTGCACGATCGTGGTGACGCCGTCGACGACCTCGTCGCCAAGATCGGCCTGCAGGCGCGGCGGGCGCCACAGGTAGTGGCGGTTGAACGTCCGCACCCCGGTCCAGGCGTAGTACCACTCGCCGAGGCGGGCCTTCAGCCGAGGGTGCGCGTCGACCTGCTCGACCACGCTGGCGTCGAGCCCGACCCCGGCCGAGAACAGGAAGTAGCGGTCGTTGACGAGGCCGACGTCGAGTCGCCGCGGGTTCCAGGAGTGAGCGAGCCCGAGCAGGTGCTCGGTGGCGTCGACCACGTCGGTCGGGATACCGAGCATCCGGCAGTAGACGTTGGTTCGGCCTCCGGGCAAGCACGACAGCGCCGTCTGCGAGCCGATCAGCCCGTTGGCAGCCTCGTTGACGGTTCCGTCGCCGCCGAACGCCACCACGACGTCGTAGCCCTCGGCAGCCGCCGCCCGACACAGCTCGGTGGCGTGGTCCCGGGCCTCGGTGTCGACGGCGTGGACCTCGTAGCGCCCGCGCAGGGCGTAGACGACGAGATTCTTCAGCCGGTCGGAGACCGTGGTCGCGTAGGGATTGACGATCACCAGCATGCGCCGGTTGGGCGTGCCGGCGTCCTCAAGGCCGAGGATGGCCTCGAGGCGCTCGAGTGGGTCGGTCGAGGCGGGCCCCATAGCCCCTGCTGAACACCACCGGGCGGGCGTCGTTACGCGAACGGGTCCGGACGCGCCGACGCGCTGGTATCCTGACGGCCACATAGCAGTACGCATCCAGAGGGGTGGAGGGATATGGCCCTACGAAACCCCGGCAACCTCCCGCAAGGGCACGGTGCCAATTCCATCAGGCTCCAACAACACAAAGGCCTGGGAGATGTGGGTAGGGCGGTTTTCATCGACCTCCGACCACAGACCCCGGCGGAGGTTTTTTCATATGCCGCCCGAGTCACTTCGCTGTAAAGAATGCAAGGCCGTCTACCCGCTCGAGGCGAAGTACGTCTGCGAGCAATGCTTCGGTCCGCTCGAAGTCGCCTACGCGCCGCGTACCGACGACGATCCGGACTCGCTGCGGCGCCGGATCCAGGCAGGGCCGCACTCGCTGTGGCGCTACAGCGACTTCCTGCCCGTCCAGGCACCTCCGCGCGGCACCCTGCCCGCTGGGTGGACGCCGCTGCTGCGCGCCGACCGGCTCGGTGAGCGCCTCGGCCTGAACGAGGTCTGGATCAAGAACGACGCCGCCAACCCGACGCATTCGTTCAAGGATCGGGTCGTCTCGATGGCGCTCGCCCGCGCGCGTGAGCTCGGCTACGAGACGATCGCGTGCGCCTCGACCGGCAACCTGGCCAACGCCGTCGCCGCCCATGCCGCCGCGGCCGGCCTTGAGTCCTACGTCTTCATTCCGTCCGACCTCGAGGAGCAGAAGATCCTGGCCACCGGGATCTACGGGACCAACGTGGTCGCGGTCAACGGCAACTACGACGACGTCAACCGCCTCTGCACCGAGCTTTCGGGCGAGCACGAGTGGGCATTCGTCAACATCAACATGCGGCCGTATTACGCCGAGGGCTCAAAGACCCTGGCCTACGAGACGGCGGAGCAGCTCGGCTTCGAGCTCCCCGACCGCGTCGTCGCGCCGATCGCCTCGGGGTCGTTGTTCACGAAGATCGCCCGCGGCTTCACGGAGTGGATCGAGCTCGGCCTGCTCGAGGGCGATCTGCCCGTCTTCAACGGCGCGCAGGCTGCCGGCTGCTCGCCGGTGGCGACCGCGTTCGCGGCCGGGCAGGCGTACTGCCGGCCGGTGAAGCCCGACACGATCGCCAAGTCGCTGGCGATCGGCAATCCCGCCGACGGGCCATACGCCCTCGACCTGGCTCGAAAGAGCCACGGGACCATCGAATCGGTCACCGACGACGAGATCCGTGAGGGGATCAAGCTGCTGGCCCAGACCACCGGGATCTTCACCGAGACCGCCGGCGGCGTGACGACCGCGGTACTGGCCAAGCTCGCCCAGCGAGGCGACATCGACCCCGACGAGCGGGTGGTCGTCTACATCACCGGGGAGGGCCTCAAGACACTCGACGTCGTCCGCGGGACTTTCGAGGCTTGGGAGATCGAGCCGAACGTCGCCTCCTTCGATCGCGCGGCCGAACGCGTCGGCGCGCTCGCATAGACTGTCGAGCCCGATGCCCGTCAGCGTCAAGATCCCCACTCAGCTGCGCGCCGCCACCGAGGGGGAAGCTCAGGCCAGCGTCGACGGCTCCACCGTCGGGGAGGTGCTCGACGCGCTCTACGAGCGCTTCGGCGAGCTGCGCAGCCGGATCGCCGAGGACGGCGGCCTGCGTCGCTTCGTCAACGTCTACGTCGACGGCGAGGACATTCGCTTCCTCGACGGGCTCGACACCGAGGTCAAGGACGGCGACGAGGTCACGATCCTCCCGGCCGTGGCCGGCGGCTGAGCTCGTCCCTGCGGCTCCGGCCGCCTGACGTCGTGAGTGCGGGGCTTCGCCGGAACGGCTGACGAGCGCCGCCGTTTTACTGCCCGCTTGGGACAGGGTGGGTGTCGTGGTGCGGGCGCCGGATGCTGTCCCAGATCGGGGGTGTGCGTCCTCATGCACACATAGGCTGCATGAGGACGCACAGCTCCGCCCAGGGACCGCGACGGACGTCCAAAGCTCGGCCAGCAGGCCCAGAAGTCGCACGCGGACCGCGTGCGACTCTCTGGATCGTGGGACTCCGAGCGGTCTAGGCCCCGGCAGCGGGAGCAGCGGGAGCAGCGGGAGCGGCGCGGAGACCGACCGGGCAGCTGACGCCTGTGCCGCCGAGCCCGCAGTAGCCCCACGGATTCTTGTGCAGGTACTGCTGGTGGTAGTCCTCGGCGTAGTAGAAGTGCGGCACCTGGGCAATCTCGGTCGTGATCTCCGGGTAGCCGGCGGCGCGCAGGCGCTCTGAGTAGGCGGCGCGCGAGTTCTCGGCTGCCTGGCGCTCCTCCTCGGTGCTCCACAGGATCGCGGACCGGTATTGGCTGCCGACGTCGTTGCCCTGGCGCATGCCCTGGGTGGGGTCGTGGTTCTCCCAGAACAGGCGCAGGATGTCCTCGTAGGAGGTCTTGGCGGGGTCGAAGACAACCAGCACCGCCTCGGTGTGCCCGGTCCGGCCGCTGCACACCTCCTCGTAGGTGGGGTTGCGGGTGAAGCCACCGGCGTAGCCGACCGCCGTCGTGTATACGCCCGGGGCCTGCCAGAACACGCGCTCGGCGCCCCAGAAGCAGCCCATCCCGACGATCACCTGCTCAAAGCCGTCCGGGAACGGCAGCGTCATCGGTGTCCCGAGCACAGCATGGCGCTCGGCCACCGGCAACTCCTGTTCGCGGCCCGGAAGCGCGGAGGTGCGATCAACCATCGCGGTCTTCGTGCGTAGGAACATGCTCTAAGAGTAGGACCCGCGGCTTAACACGCGGAAAATCCCATTGCCGACGGCAGCCAGGCGGCGACCTCAGAGGACGAGCGTCCGGTGGCGCAGCGCCCCTCGGGTCACCGCCCAGCACTCGACGGCGTCGTGGAGGATCAGGAACGGGACCGCCGCGGGCCCGGCGCCCTGCTCGCGGGCGCGCCGCGAGAGCTCGGCGAGGTGGCGCGCAAGCAGCAGCCGGCGTAACCACGCCGGTCCGGCGAACGCGAGCAGCGAGCGCCACAGCAGGTAGTGCCAGACGTTCCAGAACAGCCCCCGGTACAGCATCGAGCGGGCCTGCGGATGATCGCGGAAGACACGGGTCACGGCGCTCCAGCGACCGGCCACGCGGAGCATCCCGCGCACGCCGAGGCGCTGGACGCCATGCAGCACCACGGCGTCGGGCACGAACGCCGTCTCGCAGCCGGCGGCGATCGCCCGCCATGCGAGGTCGGTGTCCTCGCCGGCGGGCTGGTGCCCGAAGCTCTCGTCGAACCCGCCGAGCGACTCGAGCGCCCGTAGCGGATAGGCGATGTTGCAGGTCTCGAACTGCGGGCCCAGGCGCTCGATGCGGACGGTGTGCGAGAGCAGCCCGTCGTCGGCGAGTTCCGCGGGGTCCGGTCGAGTGGGGCCTTGGAGAATCGCGTCAGGGTGTGCGGCAGCGCCGTCCAGCACGGCCACCAGCCAGCCCGGCGAGGGGGCGCAGTCGTCGTCGGTGAAGGCGACCAGCGGCGCTCGGGCGAGGCGCCAGCCGGTGTTGCGCCCGGCGGCCGGACCGAGGGTCACGGGGTGACGGACGGCTGCCAGCCTCAGCCGGCGGCGCTCGAGCTCGGCCGCGAGCACCCGCCCCGTCTCCGGGTCGGAGCCGTTGTCGACGATCACGACCTCGAAGCGGTCGGGGGCCAGCGTCTGCGCCGCCAGGCCGTCGAGCAGGCGGCCCAGCCTCGCCGGCCGGTTGTAGGTCGAGACCACGACCGACACGAGCGGCTCGGGCGCGGCCGGGGCGTCCACCGACTCGAGCGGCTCGGGCGCGGCCGGGGCGTCCACCGACTCGAGCGGCTCGGGCACCGGCGGATTATCCCCGCCGGGGACGGTTGGGCAGCAACCGCCCGAGGTCGAAGGCCGCCCCGGACGCGACCTCGAGGAGCGCGACCGAGGCCCCCCGCCGGTCTCCACGGCGGGCGGCAGCGAGGGCGACGCGTGCCCCGTGGGCCAGCCGGCCCGCGAGCTCGCGAGGGCGCGGTGAGGGGAACTCGCCGGGATAGCGACGCTCGAGCCACGCGGCACCGCGGCCGTGGTCGACCAGCTGGGACAGGAGCGCCGGCAGCGCGTCGCGGGTGAAGTGATCGACCATGGCTCCGGGGCGCTGCTCGAGCTCCCAGCCGGCGTCCGCGAGCCGGAAGCAGAGGTCGGCGTCCTCGCCGGCCCGGGCCGTCTCGTCGAACCCGCCGACCGCCTCGAAGGCCCGCCGGCGAACCGCGCAGTTGGCCGTCTGGGCATAGGGACGGCCGGTCCGCTCGAGGGTCACTCGGTGGCTCATGTGGCCACGTTCGGCGCTGACGCGAGCGGCCAGCCCGCTGCCGCCCGGCCGGTCGAGGATCCCTCCGGCCAGGACGCCGGTGCGCGCGCCGGGCGCGGGCGAGAAATAGCGAGCGAGCAGGTCGGGCTGCGCGACCGTGTCGGCATCCAGAAACAGGAGCCACTCGCCGCGCGCGCCGTCCGCGCCGCGGTTGCGGGCGAAGCCGGGGGCACGCACGCCGCCGGCCGCGACCACTCGCACCGGTGACGAGGAACCGCGGGCCAGTGGCCGCGCGCGGGCGTTGTCAGCGACGATCAGCTCATCCCCGTCACCGAGCTCGAGCCGCGACAGCAACTGGAGCAGGCTCTCGAATGCGCCCGGGTCGCCGGCGAACGGGACGACCACTGACACGGTGGGACGCTCGCCTACGCCACCGGCCCCGCTCAGGCGCCCCGTCATCGCAGAGCCCCCCGTCATCCCAGAGCCCCGCGTCATCCCAGAGGCCCCCGCGTCAGCGCTTCCCGCAGCCGAAGCTCGAGCGCCTGGTGAAACCCCTGCTCCGGAAAGCGATCCGCCGTGGCGTGACCGCGCCGGACCAGCGCCGCCCGCAGTTCCGGGTCGCCGGCGACGCGCCGCAGCGCGGCCGCGAGCTCGTCGGCGTGATCGGTCGTGAACTGCAGGCAGTTGACCTCGTGCTCGAGATATTCGGCCGCGCCGCCCCCGGCACGCGATGCGATCACGGGCCGCCCCGCCGCCATCGCCTCGAGCGGCACCAGACCCCAGGGCTCGCGCCAGGTGACGGGGAACACGAGCGCGTCGCAGGCGGCGTAGGCATCGCCCACCCGCTCGGAGGGCCCGGCGCTGAAGCTGACCCGTCCGGCGACGCCGAGCTCGTGCGCGAGCCGCCGCAGGCTCGCCGCGTGTTCGGGGTCGCCCTCTCCGTGGACGGTCAGCGTTGCCCCGTCGGGTAGCACTGCCAGGGCGCGGATCGCGGTGGCGATGCCCTTGCGGGGGTCGATCCGCCCGCAGTAGAGCAGCCGCCAGCTCCACTCCGGTGCCGGCGCGGCTGCGCGGCGAAGCCGCCCGAGCGCGACCCCGGGGTGCTCGACGGTGGCGCCGGCCAGCTGCCAACCGGCGGCCCGCGACACCGATCGCGTGTAGTCGGAGTTAAACGACCAGTGGGCGGCGCGATCCAGCGCCAGCCTGGCCGGCACCCCCGTGAGCCGGCCCGCCGCCTCGGCGACGGGCGCCGGCAGCCGCCGCCAGCGGCGGGTCCAGCCGTCTACGCCGGGCCCGTACACGATCCACTCGTCGCCGACCACGCCCAGCGCCGGAAGCCCGGCTCGCCGCGCCTGCTCGAGCAGCGACAGCGACATCCCGCCCATCGCCCACCACATCACGACATCGGGCGCGAACTGCCTGCGGTGGGCGGCCAGCACGGCCGCGTTGGCACGCTCGAGCCGGGCGCACTGCGCCAGTGTTCGCGCGGGGAAGCGGTGGGCGCGCCAGTACCAGCGCAGCTCGCGATGCACGTCGGGCGGGGGCGCCCCGACCGGGGCCGAGTCGCTGGGATCCGGCTGCGTGGTCAGCACGCGAACGTGGTGGCCGGCATCGCGCAGGGCCTCGACCGTTCCGGCCCATGTCGCCTCATAGCCGCCTGTCGACCACGGCGGGAAGCGGTTGCCGACCGAGAGGATCCGCACGGCGGCGTCTCTACGTGCTCGTCGTCGCCAGCGGCCGTCCCAGTACCCCGGCAAGCGCCTCGCCGAGCAGCTCGCGCTCCAGCCACATCGTCGCCGCCAGCGTGATCAGCACATACGCGGCGAGCTCGGCGAGCGCGAGCCCCAGTGTCCGGCTGCCCGACTCCAGGCCGCGGGCCACCAGCACCGCGGCTGCCGCCGGGAGGGTCGGCAGGAACGCGCGGACCGCGTGGCGCAGGAAGTCGAAGCCCGGGAACATCTGGCCCAGGTAGTAGACGCGCAGGACCAGCGATCCGAGCGCCTGCGCCGCCACGCCGGCGGCGAAGCCGCGCAGGCCGAAGGCGATCAGTAGCGGGATGCCGGCGAGGATGAAGATCGCCGCTGAGACAACGGTCACGACCGCGATCGGCCGGGTGCGTCCCACCGCGCGGAAGTAGGCGGTCCAGTTGAATCCGACGTGGTTGACCGCGGCGGTGATCCCGTAGACCTGCAGCAGCGTGATGGCTGGGTCCCACCGGTTCCCGAGCACGAAGTGCACGAGGTCCGGGCAGAACAGGGTCACGCCGACGCCGAACGGCACCCCCCACATGAGGGTCAGGCGGTTGGACTTGACCAGCGACTCGTACAGGATCTCGGTGCGGTGGCGGACGGCGCAGATGGCGGGATACAGAGCCCCAGTGACCAGCTGATCGACGCTGTCAGTGAAGCTCGAAACGTTGTAGGCCAGCGTGATCACGCCGACGGCGGCGACCCCTAGGTCGAGCTTGGCCGCCAGCGCCGCGCTCCAGGCCATCAGCGAGCCGGCCGCGCCGGCCACCAGCAGCGGCGCCGAGAAGTTCCAGTAGGAGCCCATCCGCCCGCGATCCCAGCGCAGTCGCAGCTTCACCGGGGAGCGCCACACAGCGGCCGCGGACATCGCGCACGTCCCCGCCGCCATGCCGCCGACCAGCGCCCAGTACCCGGCCCCAGCGATCGCCAGCCCGACCGCGACCACGAACCCGACGATCGGATCGACGGCCTGCAGCGCTCGCTGGCGGACGAAGTCCATGCGCCGGTAGTAGATCCACAGCGGCGCCTGGAGCACCGACACGAGCAGCGTCGCCGCGAGGACCACGCTCGGCCACAGCAGCTGGGGCAGGTCGTAGATCAGGATCAGCAGTGGCACCGCCAGGGCGATCAGCACCACGCAGGCGCCGGTGAAAACGAGCTCGAGCGTGAACGCCCGCTGGAACGCGGCCTCCTGATCGGTCTCGTCCTGCTGCACGAACTTGTCGCCGACGCCCGCCTGTTTGAGGAACAGCAGAGTGGCCAGCGAAACCGCCAGCACCCCCCAGATCCCGTAGTCGCCCGGGGTCAGGTACGCCGCGATCACGAAGCCCCGCAGCAGCGTCAGCAGGCCCAGCGAAACCGTGAAGGCCGTGTTGACGATCGTCCCGCGGGCCGCCCGCGTGCGCAGCGACCCGGAGAACGCGAACCGGCCGCCGTAGGGCTCCTCGACCGGCGGCCCGGCCGCGACGGTCCCCGGCGCGATGAGCGGCTCAGCCGTGGCGGAGCTCCCAGTCGTAGGGGATCCGCCCGCCGACCGGGTCCAGACGTTCGATCTCGTCGGGATCGTGAGGCTCGGTGGCGCAGTTGGCCACCAGCGCCGGGGTGCTACCAACGCCCTTGAAGCCGTTCCAGACGCCCGGCGGGATCGTCACGAGCACGTATTGGAGCTCGCCCACGTGGAGCTCCTGGACCACCCCGCGGGTCGGCGAGTCGTGCCGGTCGTCATAGCAGACCAGCTTCACCATGCCGACGGGCACGGCGTAGTTGAGCGTCATCCGCCGGTGGATGTGCCAGCCCTTGACGGCGCCCGGGTAGACCAGCGAAAAGTAGATCTCGCCGAAGCGCTCGAAGCCCGGCGAGTCGGATCGCAGCATGTGGAAGACCGCTCCGCGCTCATCCGGGATGCGGCGCAGCGGCGTGACGCCGACGTCATGGATCTGGCTCACCCAGGTCAGAGCTCCTCTCGGTTATCGAGGCAGAAGTCGACCGTCTCCTGCACCGCCTCGCGCAGTGTGCGGCGCGCGACGATCCCATGGGCGGCCAGGCCCGCCACCGAGACGTGGTACGGGCCCGGAGGGTCGGGCGGGGGGAGGGGGCGTGCAGGGCGGGCCGCTCACCGGTGCGATCGGCGAAGGCGTCCTGGACCAGCCCGGCAAGTTCGAGCACCGTCACCGGCTGTCCCGAGCCCAGGTTGTACGTGCCGTGTGGGATCCGGCTCCCGTTCGGCTCGCAGGCGGCGACGATCGCGTCGCAGACATCGGTCAACGCCACGAAGTCGCGCCACTGGACGCCCGCCGAGCGCAGCGCGAGCCGCCCCTCAAGCGCACCCTGGCGGGCGAGGTCGTTGGCCACCAGCGACCAGCGGTCGACGCCGGCGTCGGCGGGCGCGCCGACCGAGTTGGTCAGGCGCAGGATCACCAGCTCGTAGGCCTCCGCGGCGAGCGTCGCGGCTACATGCTCGGAGGCCAGGCGTGAGATCGCGTAGGCCGAGCGCGGCTCGGGCCGCATGTCCTCGGCCAGTGTCGCTCCGGCCGCGATCCGGGCACCGTAGACATGCACGGTCGAGAGGTACACCAGACGCCGGACGCCCGCGGCGGTGCACGCCTCGGCCAACCGCTCGCTGGCGACCACCGTGGAGCCGAGGGCCGCCGCCGGGTCGCTGGCCGCCAAGAGCTCGTTCTCGCCGGCGAGGTGGACGATCGTGGTGGCCCCCTCGCACACCGACGCCAGCTCCTCGCGCTGCACGGTGCACAGGTCGCAGACCGTCTGGGGCCCGTCGAGCCACGGCACGGGCTCGCGAACCAGGGCGTGCGTCTCGAAGCCCACCTGCGCGAGCGCCGTCACGAGCCGGCCGCCGATGTAGCCGCCTGCTCCGGTTATCAGTACCTTGGTCAGGCGCTGGACCTTAGACAGCCGCTTATAGCGGCGTCGTGTAGAGCCGCTCGCACAGCGGGGCCAGGCCCGTGTCCCAATCGAACGGCTCGGCCGCGGCTCGGCAGGCCTCAGAAGCTCCCGCCCGGCGCGTCAGCGCCAGCGCTCGCAGGCAGGCCGCCGCCAGCGCCGCCGGGTTATGCGCCGGGCACAGCTCGCCGGTCACGCCCTCCTGCACGAGCTCCTGGGGCGCCGAGTCGGTGGTCGTGACCAGCGGTGTTCCGCACGCCAGCGACTCGAGCAGCGCCATCCCGAACGAGTCGTGGGTGGAGGGCAGGCACGTGACCCAGGCGCGGCCGTAGCGCTCGTGCTGGGCGCCGGCCTCGCCCACGCCCAGGAGCCGCACCCGCTCACGGACTCCAGCCGGTGCTGCCGCCAGCAGCGGCCCGGCATCGCCGGGCCCGCTCAGCCACAGCACGACTTCGGGCTCGGCGGCGGCGATCTCGGGCAGCGCCCGGAGCAGCACCGCGACCCCCTTGCGCGGCTCGGTGATCGCTCCCGAGAACAGGATCGTCGGCTGCGGTTCGCGGTGGGCGGCGGGCACGAACGCTCTCAGGTCGACGCCGCCGGGAACGACGATGCCGTCACGGCGCCCATAGCTGGCGGCCAGGCAGTCGACGGCGGTCTGCGACATCGCGCTGTAGACGTCTATCTGCGCCACCACCTTGGCCGCGGCTCGGGCCTGCAGCGGGCCCTGCTGGCGCCACCACCCCCGGTCGGGCAGGCCGAGGTCGGTGACCACCGTGCGACGCCCGTCGCGGCGCAGCTTGGCGGCGCGGATCGAGGCCACCGCGTCGTGGCGGCCGAGCGAGTGCACGGCGTCGAAGCGGTCCGCCGCCAGCCGCGGCAGCAGCCGGCGACCGAAGTCGGCCTCGTGGCGGTACTGACCCTTGAACACGCGCTTGAGCCGTACGGTGCGCACGCCCCGCTCGACGCTTGTGCCCGCATCCCAGGAGGAGGAGAAGTGGGTGACCTCGTGGCCGCGGCGGTGAAGCGCCGCCGCCAGCTCGGGCAGGAAGCGCTCCGCTCCGCGGCGGACCTCGGGCCAGCAGAAGGCGTGAGTCAGGGCGATCCGCACCGGTCGGGCAGCCTACGCGCTCGCGCGCCGCCTACAGTGCTCGCCGATGCCCACGGCCAGCGTGATCGTGCCGGCGCGCAACGCGGAGCCCACACTGGCGCGGACGCTGCGGGCGCTGGCCCGTCAGGAGCTCGAGGGCGGCTACGAGGTGATCGTCGTCGACGACGGCTCGCGCGATCGGACCGCTGAGCTGGCCGAGCAGGCGGCCTCGGCGGCGGCGATCCCGCTCACCGTGCTGCGACAGCCTCCGCTCGGCCCGGCCGCCGCTCGCAACCGCGGCGTCGCCCGCGCTCGCGCGGGCCTGCTGGCGTTCTGCGACGCCGACGTGTTCCCCGAGCCCGGCTGGCTGCGAGCCGGGGTGGGCGCGCTCGGCGCGGCCGACCTGGTCCAGGGATGCGTGCGTCCGGACCCCGAGGCGCCGCTGGGGCCGTTTGACCGGACGTTGTGGATCACCTCACAGGTGGGATTGTGGGAGACGGCCAATCTGTTCGTGACCCGTGAGGCGTTCGACGCCGCCGGCGGGTTCGAGGAGTGGCTGCGGCCCCGCCGCGGCAAGGCCCTGGCCGAGGACGTGTGGTTCGGCTACCGCGCGCTGCGCAGCGGGGCCCGGCCCGCCTTCTGCGCCGAGGCACTCGCCCATCACGCGGTGTTCGCGCGCCCGTGGACCGCCTATGCCGCCGAGCGCGCCCGCCTGCGCTATTTCCCGGCGATGGCGGCAAGGATGCCGGAGCTGAGACGTGCCTTCCTGCATCGCGGCGCGTTTCTCAATGAGCGCACGGCGAAGCTCGACCTCGCGCTGGCAGCCGGTGTGATCGCGCTCCGGCGCCCTGGTGCCCGTTCGGTGGCGTTGGCGGTCGCCGCCGGGACGCCGTACCTGCGCGAGCTGCGCCGTCACGCCGCCCGGGCGCTCGCGGCGCCGCCTGGCGTGGCGGCGGTGGCGGCCGCCGACGCCGCGGCCGATCTGGTGGGGCTCGCCGCGCTCCTGGCCGGCAGCGCACGGCACCGCGCCCTGGTGATCTGAGCTGCGCTGCGCGCGCCGGAACCGGAACGCTCCGCGCCGTAATGGGGTCATCGCGTGCGCACGCGCTCGCGCAGCGACTCGACGCGCCACCGGACCGAGCGCTCGAGGCGGTCGCGCAGCGCCGCCGCTCGCAGCTCGAGCGGCGAGGGCTCAAAGCGCTCGCGGACCGCCCGCTCCAGCTCGGCGAACGGGTAATCATCGATCGCGACGGCCTCGCGCGCGGGCAGGCGTCCCTCCCAGAACAGCGAGAGCACGCGCTCATCGAGGCTCAGCCGTCGCGCCCAGCGCGGCGGCACGCGGGCGCTGCGGCGGGTGTGCAGCGAGTGCGCCTTCTGCAGGAACACCAGCTCACCGTCCTGCAGCATGCACAGCCAACGGTGATGCGAATGGCCGAGCCAGGGGCCGCCCGACGCCTCCGGATTGCTCCAGGTCAGCTCGTCCAGCAGCGAGGGGACCTCGACGTAGCCGGCCCGGGCGACCCGCGACATCTCCTCGCACACGCGGATCGGGTCGCGCACGTCCTCGAGCGTGAACGTGCAGACGGCGAAGTCGAACTGGCCGTCGTCAAACGGCCAGGGGTCGTGGGCACAAATGTCCTGGCGCACCCAGCGGCCGGCGTCAAAGCGCTCCGGACCGGGCCCGAAACCCCCGGGCATCAGCACGCCGCGCGACTCGTAGGGCATCAGATCGATGACCCAGTCGGCGCGGTTCAGCGGCGCCGCCCAGCCGCCCACGTCGAGGACCAGCTCGGTATCGGGCCGCGCCAGCAGCCGTTCGAGGCTCCCGGGCAGCATGGGCCGAACGTAGCATGTGGCCGATGGCCCACAACCTCCTCTACGCCGTGGTCGCGGACGCGGTTTCCCGGATCGACCTGCTCGAGCCGATCGTCGAGTTCGGATCGATGCAGGTGGAGCCCGATCAGCCGGGCGACCTGCGGCCACTGTTCGCCGGCCGGGACTTCCTCGGGACCGACATACGCGAGGGTCCGGGCGTCGACAGGGTCGAGGATCTGCGCGCGCTGCAGTTCGGCGACGGCGAGGTGGGAACCGCTCTGTGCCTGGACACGCTCGAGCACTGCGCGGACCCGATCGCCGCCGCCCGAGAGCTGACCCGTGTGGTCTCGCCCGAAGGCGGGACGCTGATCATCTCGTCGGTGATGCTGATGCCGATCCACGGCTATCCCAGTGATTACTGGCGCTTCACGCCCGAGGGCCTGCGCCTGCTGCTCAAGGACTTCGACGATGTGGACGTCGCGGCGATGGGCGATCCGACGATCCCGTTCTGGGTGTTCGGGATCGCGGCCCGCGGCCGGCCGCTGGAGCTGCGGCTGGCCGAGCTCCCGTCGCTGGTCGCCAGTCAGGAGGACTACGTTCACGCCCACGGCCGGTTGCGCCTCGGGCCGTTCCTCTACTCGCCGACCCAGCTCGTGCGCGAGCTCCGAGCCGAGCTGCCGCGGGCGGTCCGCCAGCGGGCGGGGGCGCGGCTGGGAAGGCCACGCTGAGCGGGATCAGGCGGATCGCCCGACCGCCGCTGCATGCTCGCTTCAGCGAGCGGCGTTTCCTGCGCTGGTCCGCGCGCGAGACCGGCTCGCACCGCTTCGCCGCCCTCGGGCCGCGCAGCGTGGTCTATCCGCCGGCCCTGATCATCGGCCATCACCTGATCTCGGTGGGAAGCGACGTCGTCGTCCATCCGGGTGCGTTTTTGTCGATCGTCGACCAGCACGGCGGGCGTCACTACGAGGCGAGTCTCACGATCGGCGACGGCGTGCGCATCGGCAACGACGTCGTGGTCGCGTGCTGCGGGCGGATCGAGATCGGCGACCGGGTCCTGATCGCCGATCGGGTGTTCATCGGCGACACCTACCACGAGTACCGCGACGTCGGGCGCCCAGTGCTCGACCAGGGCCTGCACGATCCCAGGCCGGTGTCGATCGGCCGGGGAGCGTTCCTGGGCATCGGCAGCGCCGTGCTCGCCGGCGTGACCCTGGGCGAGGGTGCTTATGTCGGCGCCAACTCCGTGGTCACCGACGACGTCGCCCCGCACTCCGTCGTGGTCGGAAACCCGGCGCGCGTCGTGCGTCGCTGGGACGGCACCGGATGGGTGAGCGCGGAGCCGGGCTCCCCGGGTTCGTGACGGCGCGCGCTCCGCGCATCGGCGTTCCGGTGCCGCTGCTGTCGCTGGAGCCGTTCGGTGGCCACGGCAAGGTGTGGCATCGCGTGCTCGAGCAGCTGCGTCTCCACGCGACCGTGGTCGCGGTCGACGGCGCGGGCCGCCGGAGCGGGCGGCGCCCCGGCCGCCGCCCCGACGTGGTGCTCGCCGACGGGCACGCCGAGCTGCCGTCTACCCGGCTGCCCGTCGTCGCGCAGATACACGAGGCGGGGTGGTTCGAGCCGGCGCTCCGGGCGACGCTCAATCCCTCATTTCTGGCCGCGATCGAACCGATGACTGAGCGCAGCGCTCGCGGCGCCGCCCACGTCATCACCCCGTCGCGCTCGGCACGGGGAGAGCTGATCGCCCACTACGGGCTCGACCCGGCTCGCGTGCACGCCGTCCCGCACGGCGTCGATCAGACGTTCACCCCGGCCGCCGGCGGCGGAGGCGAGCTGGTGGCGGCCGTCCTGGGGGGGAGCCTCGCCCGTACGTGCTCTACGCCGCCAGCCTGCACCCGCGCAAGAACCTCGCCGCGCTCCGCGAGGCGATGGCGGCCGTGGCGGCGCGCGGACTGCCGCACGTGCTCGCGGTCGCCGGTCATCCGGCGCCCGACGGATCGGATGTCACCGCGCTCGAGCGTGCCGCACGCGCCGCGCTTCCGGGAGCGCCCGGGCGGCTCGCCTTCATGGGACAGCCGAGCGATCGCGACCTCGCGGCCCTGATGGCCGGCGCCGACGTCTACTGCCTGCCCAGCCTGTACGAGGGGTTCGGGATCACGGTGCTCGAGGCGATGGCGTGCGGGGTGCCCGTCGTCGTGTCCGATCGCGGTTCGCTGCCCGAGGTGGTCGGCGACGCCGGCGTCATAGTCGAGCCCGCGCCGGGCCCGTTGGCGGCGGCGCTGGAGGCGCTGCTGCGCGACCCTGAGCGCCGGAGCCGTCTCGGAGCGGCGGCGGCGAGGCGAGCGGCGGGCTTCAGCTGGGCGCGCTGCGCCGAGGGCTGGCTGGAGGTGTTGCTGCAGGCGCGCGAGCTCGACCAGCCCGGGCCCGCATCGCGGCCCGCGAGATCCAGGACATAGAGTCCCGGCGATGAAGATCCTCGAGATGCCCGCCTGCCCGGTGTGCGGCACCGAGAGCTTTCGCCACTTCGATCTCGGCGCCGGCAACTGGCTGCGGCGGTGCACCATCTGCGACACGGTGTCGACAGAGGACTACGCCGACCCCGCGGAGGTGTACGTCGACGGATACATGTTCGGCGGGGCCGGCCCGTTCGGCCTCGACGTACGCGCTCCGGACTTCCAGCGCTACCTGATCCGGGTCGCGCAGCGACGGGTGCGGATGCTCGAG
Organism: uncultured Solirubrobacterales bacterium; assembly: GCA_963799995.1. Lineage (GTDB taxonomy): Bacteria > Actinomycetota > Thermoleophilia > Solirubrobacterales > Solirubrobacteraceae > Palsa-465. The sequence continues at coordinate 560,955 of CAWCZI010000012.1, forward strand.
CGCGCCACCGGCCGGCGCGGGGGCCGGCTGCTCGACGTCGGCTCGGGGACGGGCGAGGTGATGCTGGCCGCGCGCGGGCGAGGCTGGCAGACCCAGGGCGTCGAGCCCGAGCGCACCGCGGCGCAGATGGCAGCCGAGCGGGGCCTCGAGGTGGCCGTCGCGAGCCTCGAGGAGTCGGGCCTGCCCGAGGGCAGCTACGACGTCGTCAGCGCCTTTCACGTACTCGAGCACATCCCCGACAGCCGCTCGTTCCTGCGGACGATGGCCCGGTGGGTCCGGCCGGGAGGCTTCGTGGCCGTCGAGGTGCCGAACTTCGCGAGCGTCCAGCGCCGCCGGCTGCGCGAGGGGTGGTCGGGGCTGCGGCCGCACGAGCATCTCGTGCACTTCACCCCCAAGACGCTGCCGGCCGCGTTTCGGGCCGCCGGCATCGAGCCCGTCGTGGTCCGGTCGCCCGCGTACGTCGGGCCGCCTCAGACGCTCGACCAGGCGCTGTGGGACCTCGTACGCCCGTCGGGACGCCTGCGCCGGCTGCTGGCCCCGCTGTGTCGCGTGAGCCGGGACGAGGGCGGCCCGGTCGCGCACCCAACCCTGCCCGTGTGGGCGGTCCTGCGCCTGGTCGAGGCGGTCTATGGCGCCGCAGGCGCCGGCGCGGTGGTCGTCTGCGTCGGGCGAGTGCACTAGAGGTCCCGCGCGCCCGTGCTCGAGGGAAGCGCCCACGCCATCGCCGAGCGACTCGACGCCGACGCGCTGGTGCTCGACGTCGGAGGTGCGGCCCGGCCGTTTCCACGCGCGGACTGGATCCTCGACCTGATCCCCTACGACGCGCGCGGCCAGCTCGGCTGGGACGGAGACCGCGCCGCGGAGCGTTTCGGTCCCGACACCTGGGTGCAGCGCGACATCTGCGACCGCGAGCCGTGGCCATTCGCCGACCGGCAGTTCGACTTCGCGATTTGCTCGCACACGCTCGAGGACGTTCGCGACCCGGTGTGGGCGGCCGGAGAGCTGCAACGGGTGGCGGCGGCGGGCTACATCGAGGTGCCCGCACTGCGCGAGGAGCTGACCTACGGCATCCAGGGACCGTGGGTCGGCTGGGGCCATCATCACTGGCTGGTGCTCCCCGGCGATCATCGGCTCCAGTTCCTGTTCAAGCACCACGTCGTCAACCGCCGCGGCTCTCACCTGGCCGCCGGTTCGGTCGACGCGCTGGCGCCGCAGGACCGGGCACATGCGTTCTGGTGGGAGGGGTCGTTCGACGTCTCCGAGCGGTTCATGCTGACCGCCACCGAGCTTGACGGGTTCCTGGAGGGGTTTGCGCGCGACGGCGCTGCGCCCCGGCGGCGCTGGACGGCTCGATGGGGACGGTGAGCTCGCCGTCCGGCGACAGCCGGACGGCGGCGGCGGGCACGCCCTCGGTCACGGTCGCGGTGGTCTCGTTCAACACCCGCGAGCTGCTGTTGCGCTGCCTGGCCTCGCTGGCGGTGGAGGCCGGCGCCGGGCGCGCCCGTGTGGTGGTGGTCGACAACGGGTCATCCGACGGGTCCGCGGACGCGGTGAGGCAGGCCGCGCCGTGGGCGGAGATCCTGGAGCCGGGGGAGAACATCGGCTTCGGGCCGGCCGTCAACCTGGTGGCGCGGCAGACCCGCAGCGAGTGGCTGGCGATCGCCAACGCCGACGTCGCCCCCGAGCCCGGGGCCCTGGCCACTTTGCTCGCCGCGGCGCAGGGGGCGCGCATCGGAGCGCTGGCACCGCGACTGGTGCTCCCCGACGGCCGTACCCAGCACAGCGTCGGACCGCTGCCGACGCTCGCGCTCGCGCTGGCCTTCAACCTCGGGCTGGCACGCGTGGTGCCGGGGCTGGGCGACCGCCTGTGCCTGGAGGGCTACTGGGACCCCGAGCGCCCGCGCGCCATCCCCTGGGCCGTGGGCGCCTTCCTGCTGCTGCGTCGCACCGCCTACGACGACGTCGGCGGCTTCGACGAGCGTCAGTGGATGTACGCCGAGGACCTCGAGCTCGGCTGGCGCCTGCGCGAGGCCGGATGGACCACGCTCTACGAACCCCGCGCCCGGGTGCTTCACGCCGACGGTGCGGCGACGGCCGCCGCCTTCGGAGCGCAGCGTGTGGAGCGCTTCACGCGCGCCACCTACGCGGTCATCTTCCGCCGCCGCGGGCTCGCGATGACGTGGGCCACGGCGGCCGTCAACGTCCTCGGCGCCGGCGCTCGCCTGGCTTGGATGACGCCGCTGGCCCTGGCCCGCCGGCGTTGGCGCGAGCCGTGGCGGCAGACCCGGCGCTGGCTGGGCGCCCATCGCCAGGGCCTGCGGTCCGCGGCGGCCCTGGCCCGCGACCGGTAGCGGCATGGCACTCGCCGACGCCGCCCGCGCCGCCGGGTCCGCGCCCGCTCCGTCAGATCGCGGCCGCCGCGTGGCCAACGTCGACGTGCTTCGGGCCATCGCCGCGGTCGGCGTGCTCGCGATCCACGCCTACGCGCTCGGAGGGCGGGCGGTGCCCGTAAAGGCGCAGCACGTCTATGACGTGCCCCTGCTGACGCTCGCCACCGGCGTGTGGCTGTTCTTCGCCATCAGCGGCTACGTGATCGGGCGGCCGTTCGTCGACCGGCTCCTCGACGGCCGGTCGCTACCGGCGATCGGACCGTACGCGCGCCGGCGGGCGGCGCGCATCCTGCCGTTGTACTGGGTGGCCCTGACAGCCCTGATCGCGGTGCAAGGAGCCCCCGGTACCCACGGCTGGCAGTTCGGACTGCACTACCTGCTGCTCAACAACCTGGTCCCGGGCCGCCAGCAGGCACTGTTCCCGGCGGCGTGGACACTGACGCTCGAGGCGCTCTTCTACGCCGTGCTCCCGGCGCTCGCGTTCGCGGTGGCCGCGCGCACCCACCGATCTGGAGCCTCGCGCGTGCGTCCCGAGCGCCTGGCCACGCTGATCCTTGCCTCGTGGGCGCTGAGCGTCGCCTTCACCGCGCTCGCCGACCTGCTCGGCGACGGGAAGACCGGGCTGTGGCTTCGCGGCTCGCTGCCGGCGATGTGGCAGATGTTCTGCCCCGGGCTGCTGCTGGCGGTCGCGCCGCACCTGCCCGCCGGCCGGCTGCGACGCGTCCTGGTCGAGCTTCCGGCCAAACGGGGGAGATGCACGACGCTCGCCCTGGCGGCGCTGATACCGGCGGCGGTGCTCGGCGCCGCCGCCCCGCTGCGCTTCGGCGTCGTCGCCTACCAGTTGCTCGTGGACGCCAGCCGGCCGCTGTTCGCGATCGGGTACGGGCTGATCGTGGCGGTCGCGATCACTGCTGCGCCGTGGCGGCGCCGGTGGCCGCTGGCGCTGGGGCTCGCCTCGTATGGGATCTACCTCCTGCATCCGGTGCTCGCGGCGCTCCTCACGCGGCTGTCGCTGGTCCCGGACGCCCACGACACGCTGCTCGCCTTCGTCGTCAACACAGTCTTCCTGGCGCTGTTGACGATCCCGCTCGCGCTGGCAAGCTGGCGGTGGCTCGAGCGCCCCCTGGTCGAGCTCGCCGCGAGGCGACGGCGGTGAGCCGGCGGGCTACGATCGCCCCCGTGCGCCCGCAGGACATGCGCAGCTTCTGGAACGAGCGCGCCCGCGAGGACGCTTTCTACTTCGTCGACACGCGCCAGCCCTACCGGGCCGCCGACCCGGAGCGCTTCTGGGATGCCGAGGAGCTGGTCGACTACCTCCTGGGCGGGCTGGGTGTGACGCTCACGCCCGGCGGCACGACACTCGAGATCGGCTGCGGCGTCGGGCGCATCACCCGGGTGCTGGCGGCGCGCAGCCGAGAGGTGCTGGCCGTCGACGTCTCCGACGAGATGCTCGCCCAGGCGCGCCAGCACAACCCCCACCTGACGAACGTGCGCTGGGTCCTGGGCGACGGCGTGTCTCTGGGGGGGATCCCGGCGGCCAGCGTCGATTGCTGCGTCTCGGTCGTGGTGTTCCAGCACATCCCTGACCCGGAGGTCACGCTCGGCTACGTCCGCGAGGTGGGCCGGGTGCTGCGGCCCGGCGGCTGGGCGGCGCTGCAGGTCTCCAACGATCCGGCGATCCACCGCCCGCGGCGACCGGTCGGACCGCGGCTGCGCGCACTGCTGGGCCGGGCACCACGCGGGCAGCGTCACCCGGCGTGGCTGGGCTCCCCGGTGCAGCTGCCGGCGCTCATCAGCGCTGCGCGGGAGGGCGGCACCGACGTCGAGCGGGTGTGGGGGGAGGGCAGCCAGTACTGCCAGGTGCTGCTGCGGCGGCCCTCGAATGCCGGCTGACGACTCAGATGACTAGTCCGGATCGGGCAACGGCCGGGCCCGCACCCAGGCCGACGCCGGCCCGAGCGGCCGCACGAACCCCCAGAAGACGATCTCGCGTGGCCGCAGCGGTGGACGCCGCGGCCACCTCGGCATGACCGCGCCGAACGGCTGAAACAGCGGACCGCCGTCCTCGACGACCTCGTAGCCGGCGGCGTGCAGGAGGCGGCGATGGGCCGCCCGGTTCGGAGTCCACCACCGCGGCTGGTCGTCGACGTCCCACAGCTGGGCCGTCGGCCGGCGCGGATGCAGCAGCGTGAGGGCCAGCGAGACCCCCTCCAGCGACAGCAGCTCACCGCCGGGGCGCAGCACGCGGCGCAGCGCCCGCAGGGCCCGCCCCGGGTCCGCGAGGTGGATCAGGACGTTGCCGACGAAGACGTAGTCGAACGTGCCCAGCCGCTCCGGGTCGGCGTCGTAGAGGTTCATGTCGACGCGTTGGACGTTCTCGACTCCCAGCGCCCGCCGCGCGAACGAGAAGTGCTCGTTGGCCAGTCCGGTGCCGGCACGGCGGACCTGGCGAGAGGGGAGGCCCTGCCAGTCCTGCCCGCTGGTGTCGGGAAGGTCGAGACTCACCACCTCGGCGGCGCCCCGCCGCGCCAGCTCGAAGGACCAGAAGCCCTCGCAGGCGGCGGCGTCCAGGCAGCGCAGCCCGGCCAGCGAGTCTGGTAGCGGCAGCTTTCCGACGACGCTGCGTAGGTCGAAGTAGCCGTCGGTCACGACCCCGCCGGGGAGCTCGAAGGTGTGGTACCAGGGCGCCAGCCGCTGCGCCTCGCTCGCCAGGTCGGACATCGGGGGCGCGGACTGTAGCGGCTGCATTACGATCCCCGGCCGTGTGGAGCTGGCGCCGCGGGCTGCTGCTGATCGCGGCCCTCGCCGCAGGAGCCCGGCTGGCCCTGATCCTGGTGTCGCTGCATTTCACGCTGTTCGGCGACCCCGTCGACTACCAGCGCCACGCGTCCTCGATCGCGTCCGGGCACGGGTTTCCCTCGACGGCGATCGCGACGCCGGGCACGCCGTCAGCGTTCCGTCCGCCGGGCTATCCGTATGCGCTGGGCGCGCTGTACGCGGTGGTCGGCCAGCACCCGCAGGCCGCCCGGGCGCTGGGCGCCCTGCTGGGGGTCCTTGCGGTGGTGCTGCTGGCGTACCTGGCCCGGGCGCTGTGGGACGAGCGCACCGGGCTGGTCGCGGGCGCCATCGCCGCCGTCTTCCCGTCGTTGGTCGATCTGAACGCGAGCCTGCTCTCCGAGGCGCTGTTCGTGCCGCTTGAGCTGGCGCTCGCGCTGGCGCTGGTGGCGCTGGCACGCCGGCCCGGGTCCGTGCGCTGGGCCCTGGCCGCGGGCGCGCTGGCCGCGCTGGCGGCGCTCACCCGCTCGGTCGCCGACGCCTGGCTGCTGATCGTCGTGGCCGTCGCGGCGGGGGCGGTCGGCGCCGGGGGCGGCGGATCGCCCGGCGCGGCGGGTGTCCCCCGCGCCGGAGCCGGCCGTCGGTGGCGGGCGGGTGCTGCGGCCGTCCTCGCCTTCTGCGCGGTGCTGGCGCCGTGGACGGTGCGCAACCTCGAGCAGCTGCACGCCTTCGTGCCGATCAGCACTGAGAGCGGCTTCACGCTCGCCGGCCAGTACAACTCGGTGGCGGGCGCCGATGACGGATTTGAGGCGGTGTGGAGGGTTCCGTTGCAGGTGCCGCCGATCGCCGCTGCGGTCCGGCCCCTGTTCAGGCGCCGCGGCGGCGTCGACGAGGCCCAGCTCGACGCCGCGCTGCGCCGCTCCGGTCTTGACTACCTCGAGCGCCATCCTGGCCACGTGGCCGTGGCCGCGGGCCTCGATGCGCTGCGGATGCTCGATCTGGGGACCGCGCATGCCTTCGCCACCGGGCTCGCCTACCGCGAGATGGCGATCCCGGGCTGGCTTGGATCGGTGACGACGCGGGCCGCCCAGCTGCTGTGGCTGCTGGCGGCGATCGTCGTGCTGGCGCGCCTCGCCGGGCGCCTGCGGGTACGCCTGGGCCCGTGGTGGCTGTGGGCGATCGCCGGCCTGACCCTGGCGCTGACCGTGCCGCTGGTCGGCAACCCGCTCAAGCGAGTCCCGCTCGATCCGTTCGCGATCCTGCTGGTGGCGGCGGGCGTGACCGCCGCGAGCCGGGAGCTGAGCCGGCGACGCCGCCGGCCGGGGGTCGAGCGGGCGGCCGCGGAGCCGGCCTCTGGGGGAGATCTCGACGATCGGGCAGAATGGGTGATGTGAGCGAGGACGAACATCAGCGGAGATCGACGCCGAGGTCGCTGATCGCTGTGCTGGCCGTGCTCGTGCCGGCGATCCCGATCGTGGTCGCCCTGCTGCTGACCTCGGGCGGCGGCGCCAGCGGCAGCACCGCCGGCACGACGGCGACGTCGCCGTTCAAGCCGGTCGCGGTCCCCAAGGCGGGGCCCCCCAACCTCCTGCTGCCGCCCGGCACGGGGGCGCTGGTCGCGCTCGTGCAGCATGCCACCGCGATGCGCTCCTCGCCGGGGGGGCGCGTGTACGCGAGCGTGCCGACGCACACGGAGTTCGGCTCGCCGCAGGCGATGTGGGTCGTCCGCCTGTCGGGGCCGTGGCTCGGGGTGGTCAGCCCGCTGGCCGGAAACGGACGCGTCGGCTGGATCCGGGCGTCGACGGCCTCGCTGAGCCGTGTCGACTGGAAGCTCGAGGTCTCGCTCGCCAAGCGCCAGCTCACGGTGCTCGAGGGCAACCGGGTCAGGGCGCGCTACACCGTGGCGATCGGCGCTCCGTACGCCCCTACGCCGACCGGGCGCTTCGCCGTCACCGACCGGCTCAACACCGGCGATCCGAGCGGCCCCTACGGGTGCTGCATCCTCGCACTTTCGGCCAAGGCCCCGCACGCGATCCAGGGATGGAGCGGCGGCAATCGGATCGCCATCCACTCGACCCCGGAGACGTCGTCGATCGGCGAGGCGGTCAGCCACGGCTGCATGCGGCTCACGCTCGCCGAGGGGCGCTGGCTGCTCAATCACATCCCGATCGGCACACCGACGCTGATCAGCAGTTAGGGGCTGGCGCCGATCCTCCACGCGGCACGCGTTACGCGGCAGGCGAGGCGGGTACCCCATTCCGTGTGATGTCGACCGCAGGAGAGTGAAGATGCCGCCGCGAGGCGTGAAGCCCGGGACCAAGCGAGCCCGCCAGTACGAGCACATCAAGGAGAGCGAGCTCGACCAGGGCGCCGGCGAGAGCCGCGCGGAGGAGATTGCCGCGCGCACTGTCAACAAGGAGAAGGCTCGGGCTGGAGAGTCCCGGTCGGGGTCGCGAACCTCGATACAGGACAAGTCCTCGGGACAGCGCGGTGGTGAGCGCTCGGGCACCAACCGCCCCAAGGGCCGTACCCGCGACCAGCTCTACAACGAGGCCAGACAGAAGGGCGTCGCGGGTCGCTCGAAGATGGACAAGGCCCAGCTGCAACGCGCCGTCGATGGAGGCAAGTCCCGGTAACCGCCCGGGCGCGTCGGCCCACCGAAGCGGCTACTCATCGGCGCCGCTGGCGCGGCGGATCTTCTCGATCGCAGCTCGGAGCAGCCTCGAGACCTGCATCTGCGAGCTCCCGATCCGGCTGGCGATCTGCGACTGCGTCATGTCGCGGCCGAAGCGCAGGTAGAGGATCATCCGCTCGGTCTCCGACAGCGATTCCACCCCCTGGGCGATCACGCTCAGGTACTCGGCCTGCTCGAGGCGTTCGTCCTCCGCGCCCAGCATCTGCAGGTGGCTGGGAGGCCCGGAATCGTCGTCGTCACCTCCGTGCTCCAGCGGCGCGGCGTGGCGGGCGTGGTAGGCCTCGATCGCCTCGAGGGTCTGCTCCTCGGTGGCCTCCAATGCTCCCGCGAGCTCGGAAAGCGAAGGTGAGCGGCCCAGCTGGGAGGACAGCTCGTCGGACACTCGTGCGAGTTCGACGGCGCGCTCCTTGACGCCCCGGGGAACGTGCACAGCCCAGCCGCTGTCGCGAAAATAGCGTTTGAGCTCCCCGAGCATCGTCGGCGTCGCGTAGCTGGTGAACGCGAACCCGCGGCCGGGATCGAACTTGTGGATCGCCTTCAGCAGCCCCATGTTGGCCACCTGGATCAGGTCATCGAGCGGCTCGCCCCGGGACTGGTACCGGCGCGCGACGCTGCGAGCCAGCGGCTCGAATCGCCGGACCAGCTCCTCGAGCACCGCCGGGCCACCGTCACCGCGATGGAGCATGAACAGCTCCTCGGTGGAGAGTCCAGGCAGCTGCTCTCGGCCGACGCTCACGTCGGGTGTGGGCCGCCCCGGAGAGGGGCGGGGATCGATGAGGGCACCGAAATCGCTCGTACCTGGAATGTGGACGACGGTTTGCGCCGGCCGCTGTGCCGGAAGCCTCCCGTCGCGCTGAAATGCTCCCGCAGCACCCCAAAGTCCCCCGGGAGCGCGGCGATCATACCGCCTCAGCGGGCGGAGACGGACCGGTCAGTCTTCGAGCGAGCGCGCCGGGCCCGCCACGTCCCCGTGCAGCACGAAAACCTCGATCTGCAGGTTCTGCCTCAGATCGTTGGCGCTCATGAACGAGCGCACGCGCCGGCCGAGCGTGGTCTCGACCGACGCGATCATGGCGGTGCGCATCGCGTCCTGAAGCCCCAGCCGGCCGGCGGCCACAATGTCGCCCTTGTCGTTGTCCTTGAGCGTCTGCTCGGCCTTGGTGTAGCCGCCCTCGAGCAGGCAGACCACCAGTTCGCCGTCGATCGTCACCCGCGAGTTCGTGGGACCCCGCCCGACGTACTGCTTGTGCAGGCGCGCGATCGCGTTGGCGATCTCCAGCGACGGAGCGGGCCCGTGGTCGGGCGCGCGCTGGCTGCCGTCGGTTTCGGGATTGAGGTTCTGGTCGAGCATCAGGGCAATTCGCCGAGAGCTCTGCCCGCGCCCGGCGCCGTGGAATTGTAGTCCGTCCCCGCTGACGTCCCGGTGAGTCGGCGCCTCGATTCGCGGGTAGCGCGGCCGTGGATGTCAGCTCTGTCGCCACTCCGCGAAGCGCTCGCGCGATGAAGCCCGCACGCATCGGCTGCTCGGGGTGGAACTACGACGACTGGCGCGGGACCTTCTACCCGCCCCGAGTGCCTCGCCGCCGCTGGCTCGAGCTGTATGCCGAGCACTTCGACACCGTCGAGGTCAACACGACCTTCTACCGCCTGCCGCGACGCGACGCCGTGGCGGCCTGGGTGCAGCAGACGCCACAGGGGTTCATCTTCGCCGTCAAGGCGAGCCGCTACCTCACCCACATCCGGCGGCTGCAGGACCTCGATCAGGGGATATCCCGCTTCTACGAACGGATCGAGCCGCTGCTCGAAACGGGGCGGCTTGGTCCGGTGCTGTGGCAGTTACCCGCCAACTTCCACCGCGACGATGAGCGGCTGGCCGCCTGGCTCCAAGCACTGCCTGACGGCCGGCACACGATCGAATTCCGCCACCCGAGCTGGTTCGTGGCGCCGGTGATGCAGGCGCTGCGCGAGCACGGCGTGGCGCTGACGATCGCAGACCATCCCCAGCGGCCGTTTCAGACCCATGAGGCCACCGCCGGCTGGCGCTACGTCCGCTTTCACTACGGGTCCCGGGGCCGCGCCGGCAACTACTCGGCTTCTGAGCTCGACACTTGGGCACGGCGGATCGCGCAGTGGCGACGACGCGAGGCGGTCTGGGGCTACTTCAACAACGACTGGCGCGCCTTCGCTCCGGCCAACGCCACGGCCCTCCGCGACCGTCTCGGCGGATGACCTGCGCTTTCGTGCAGCGCCGGCGCGAGCAGGGGATCTCCGCCGTCGTCGGCAGGAGCCCGTCGGCTGAACCGCGGACGTGGGGTCAGCAGTGCACGCCTACGGTGCTTAAACGTCCACACCCCCGGATGAGCTCGAAGCCGTCCTCTCCAGCCGTCGTCGAGGCTCGCGCCGGAACGAGCGCTCGCGCTTGGCGGTGGCGTCGCGAGGGTAGGGCGACACCATGTCCTCAGATCTGCTCGAGCGCCCGGCGGCGGTCCTGCCGGGCCCCGCACCGCCGTCCCCGGGCCCAGACCCGCCGCCCCCGGCCCCTCCCGGGCCTGGCCCGGACCCCGCGCCGCCGACGCCCGGGCCGAGCCCGGGCCCGCCGCTGCCGCCGGACCCCAACCCCCGCCCGATCTAGCCGCATGATGGTGGGCCGCGCCGGGCTCTAGGAGGAGTACATGCTGTCGAACAGGTCCGCGTAGCGGTCGTTGATGACCGCGCGCTTGACCTTCAGGGTCGGGGTGAGCTCGCCGTCCTCGATCGTCAGGTCGCGGTCGAGGATCTTGAACTTCTTGACCTGCTCGACCTTGGCGTAGTTGGCGTTGGCGCGGTCGAGCTCCTCCTGGACGATGTCGGCGACCTGGTCATTGGTGGACAGCTCGGCCACGTCCTCGGGCAGGTTGTTCTCCTTGGCCCACGGGAGGATCTCCTCCTCGTCCAAGGTGATCAACACCACCGGATAGGGCCGGCGATCGCCGTGCATGACCGCCTGGGAGATGAACCGGCTCTGCTTGAGGTCGTTCTCGAGGTTCGAGGGGGTCAGGTTCTTGCCGCCGGCGGTGATGATGATGTCCTTCTTGCGCCCGGTGATCTTGAGGTAGCCCTCGTCGTCGAGCTCCCCGACATCGCCGGTGTGCAGCCAGCCCTCGATCAGCGTGTCGGCGGTGGCCTCGGCGTTGTTCCAGTACTCCTTGAAGACATTGGGGCCTCGCACCAGGATCTCTGAGTCCTCCTCGGCGATCTTGACCTCGACACCCGGCAGCGCTCGCCCGACGGTTCCGAACTTGAAGTGCTCGAGCGTTGCCACGGTTCCGACCGCCGCCGTCTCGGTCATCCCCCATCCCTCCAGCACGGGTACGCCGCAGGCGTAGAAGAACTCGAGGATCTCGGGGGCGATCGGGGCTGCACCCGTGATCGCCTGGTTGATGTGGCCGCCGAACAGCCCGCGGACGCGGGAGTACAGGCGCTCGTCGGCCTGATCGAAGGCCTTGGCCATCTCCTCCGGCACCTCCTCGCCCCGGGCGCGCCGCTTGCGGACCTCGATGCCCAGCTCGATCGCCTGGGCGAAACGCTCCCGGTCGTCATCGCCGCCCTGCTCCTGGAGCTTGGTGGCGGCCGTGTAGAGCTTCTCGAAGATCCTCGGCACCGACGGCAGATAGGTGGGCTCGGTCTCGACCAGCTCCTGGAGAATCCGGCGCGTGTCGCCGCTGTAGTAGACGATCATCGTGCCCTGGTCGAACGACGCCAGCTGGGCGGTCAGCGCGAACGCGTGCGCCAGCGGCAGGTACAGATACGTGGTCTCGCCGGGATTGATGATCCCAAGCGCCTCGACCATCTCGCACACCGACATCGCGTTGCGCTGGGTGAGCACCACCCCCTTGGGCGGTCCGGTGGTGCCCGAGGTGTAGATGATCGTGTAGGCGTCCTCGGGCGCGACCGCTTCGCGGCGCTCGGCCAGCCGGGCCTCGTCGATCTCGGCGCCGCGCACGCGCAGCTCGTCGAGCGAGTGCTCGCCGGACTCCGCCTCGATTCCGATCGTGGCCATCAGATCCGGAAGCTCACCGCGGACCTGCTCGATCTTGGCCAGCTGGTCGGGGTTCTCGCACACGATCGCCCGCGCGCCTGAATCGCTCAGGACCCACTGGCACTCGCGCGGGGAGTTGGTCGGATACACGGGCACGACGACGCCGCCCGCGGCTGAGATGCCGTAGCTGGCCAACGTCCACTCCAGCCGCGTGTCAGCGAGGATGGCGACGCGGTCGCCGGTCTCGATCCCGAGCTCGATCAGCCCTCGCCCCACCTCGTCGATCGCTTGCACGACCTCGGCATAGGTGAGTTCGCGCCATTCGCCATCGACCTTGTGGCGTGCCGCCACTCGCTCGGCGAAGCGCTCGCCGGCCGAGCTCGGCAGCGCGGCGACGGTGGTGGCGATCGCCCTGGGGTCCGACGTGGTCTCGCTCATCCGCTCTCCTCAGGTGTTCTCGAACTCGAACTGGTGCTGTCGAGCGACACTACTAGTGGGGCTCACCCGAGCACTGCGGGGTCTAGCACTGACTACCCGGAGCCGTCGCCCTGCAGTCCGGCCGTCATCGCGCTCCATAGCGTCACGTGCGGCCGCGGCCTAGCCCGGGACGACGTCGTCCCCGCGCGGCCGGTCGAGATCGCGGCCGTCGCCTCGGCGCTGGTGGCGAAGCGCTGCATCGCCAGCGCCGCCGGCAGCGCGCGGCCGAAGCCGAGCGTGCTGGCGTGCCACATCTCGATGATCGGCGTACCGCGCACGTCGATCCGGGTGAGCGCGCGCCGGCGCAGCTCCTCGATCACGGTGTGCGCCAGCGCCAGGACGATCCCGTCCCCGGCCGCGGCGGCCGCCACCGCCGCGGCGTGGCTGGTGTAGGCCACCATCTCGGCCGGCTCGAATCCGGCACGCGCGAACAGCAGCCCGGCACCCGTGGTGGGATCGAGCTCGGGCGGCCCCAGCAGCCAGCGCTGACTCGCCAGGGCCGACGGGACCACGTCGCGCCGCCCGGCCAGAGGGTGCCCGGGGGCGGCGACGACGATCAGCCGGCAACGCAGGAACGGAACCGAGGCGATCGTCGCGGCGTGCTCGGGCGCGGGTGCAGGACCGAGCGCGATGTCGGCGTGACGGTGCTCGAGCAGATCGGCGACCATCGCTCCCGGTACCGGCTCGATCGACACCTCGAGTCCCGGGTCTCGAGCGGTGAAGGCATCGATCAGCGGTCCGATGTGCTCGGCGACGATCCCGCTGACGGCGACCTGGACGAGCCGAGTCTGCCCCGGCGAGTCCTGCACCGAGCGCCGCGCCTGCTCGGCCAGGCTGAGGATCTCGCCGGCCAGCTTGGCCAGGCGGCGGCCGCCGCCGGTGAGCGCGATGCCCCGTCCCTCGCGGACGAACAGCTCGTCGCCGAGCTCCTTGCGCAGCGCCGCGACCGCCACCGATACCGCCGGCTCGGTCACGCGCAGCTCGGCGGCAGCGGCCTTGACCGATCCAAGCCGCGCCACGAGCACGAACGACTGCAACTGAGCGAGCGTCACGGATGTGGCCTAAGCGATCACTTAACTCTGGTTGCGCGCGGTGCGCGCCAGAGCCAGAATCCTAGACAGTGGCCGTTGCCGTCCAGCCTCGATCGGGGCCAGGGTCGGCGCCATCGAGAGCAAGAGAGAGGATGCGGTGCAGGTTCCTGCGCCATTCGAGTATGAGCGAGCCACCAGCGTCGAGCATGCGCTGGCGTTGCTGCGCGACCTCGGGCCGGAAGCGCGGATCCTTGCGGGCGGGCACTCGCTGCTGCCGATGATGAAGCTGCGTCTGGCCTCCCCGGAGTACTTGATCGACATCGACGACCTGGCCGGCGAGCTCGGCTACGTGCGCGAGGCCGGCGGCGAGATCAGGATCGGGGCCATGACCCGCCACCGCGAACTGCTCGAATCGCCGCTGCTGGCGGAGCGCTCGGCGATCTTCACCGACGCCGAGCGCGTGATCGCCGACCCGGTGGTCCGCAACCGCGGGACGATCGGGGGCGCCCTGTGCCAGGCCGACCCGTCCGAGGACCTGAGCGCGGTGTGCGCGGCGATCGACGCCCGGATGGTGATCCGGGGGCTCGACGGAGAGCGCATCCTCGACATGCACGAGTTCCACCGCGGCCCATACCAGACCGCCGTGCAGGACGACGAGCTGCTGGTCGAGATCCGGGTCGCCGCTCACAAGGGCACCGGCAGCGCCTACGAGAAGCTCGACCGCCGCGTCGGGGATTGGGCGGTGGCGGCGGCCGGCGCCTCGGTGGAGCTACACGGCGACGTCATCGCCGGCGCCGGCATAGCGCTCGCCGCGGTGGGCGCGCCGGTCACCTGTCGCGACGCCGAGGAGCAGCTGCGCGGCGCCGAGCCCACCGAGGAGGCGCTGTCGGCGGCGGCCGCACGCGCCGCGGCCGCGTGCTCGCCGGTGACCGACCAGCGTGGCTCGGCGGAGTACAAGCGCCATCTCGCGGGTGTGCTCACGCTCCGGGCGCTGCGGCGAGCCGTGGCCCGTGCCACAGAGGCCGGAGCGTGATGCTGGTGACGGTCGCGGTCAACGGCGAGGAGAGCACGCGCGACGTCGAGGCCCGGATGCTGCTGGTCCACTTCCTGCGCGACGAGCTCGGCCTCACCGGCACCCACTGGGGCTGCGATACCTCGAACTGCGGAACCTGCGTCGTGCTGATGGACGGTTACCCGGTCAAGTCCTGCACCGTGCTCGCCGCCTCCGCCTCCGGGCACGAGGTCAGGACCGTGGAGGGTCTCGAGGTCGACGGGGTGCTCGACCCGATCCAGGTCGGCTTCCGGGAGCAGCACGGACTTCAGTGCGGCTTCTGCACGTCCGGAATGATGCTGACCGGGCGCGCGCTGCTGGATCGCCGGGACCCGGGCGTGCCGCTGACCGATGTGGAGATCCGCGAGGCGATCTCCGGCCAGATCTGCCGTTGCACCGGCTACGCCACGATCGTGAGATCGATCCGCTGGGCGGCTGAGCATCCGACTGAGGAGGAACATGGTGAATGAGAGCAGCGCATCCACTCGCACCGCTTCTAAAGGAGTGATGAGGACATGACAGTGGTTCTGGCAGCCTCCGGCGGCTGGACCGTCGGGATCGTGCTCGGCGTCGTCGTCGTGATCGTCGCCGCGGCGATCGTGATCACGATCGTCGTGCTGGCCAACCGGATCGCCGGACAGGCGCGCGGTGCCGTGGCCGGCGTGGACAAGGTGCGCGCGCAGACCGATGCGCTGGAAGGCGTCGGTCAGATCAACGATTCGGGCGTCCGGATCCTGCACTCGGCACGAGCGCTGCGCAAGGTGGCGGTGGGCAGATGACCCTCACGCTCGCCGCGCTCTCAAACCACGGCGCGTGGGATATCGCGCTGATCATCGGGCTGGTCGCCGCGCTGGCCGTCGCCGCCCTGCTGGTCGTGCTGATCCGCACCGTGGACGACATCGACAAGTCGGCCGGGGCGCTGCTGGAGGTGGCCGGCAAGGTCGCCGCCAACACCGCCAACATCCCTCAGCTCGAGGCCACCGCGCCGGTGCTGGGACTGATCGTGGAGGAAGCCGTGGTTCAGGACGGGTACATGAACGCGCTCACCGACGGATACGGCGGGGCGGCCGCATGAGCTCCACCACCCTGACGATCCTGAGCGTGCTGCTGGCCCTGGTCATCGTCGCCGTGCTCGCCGGCGCGCTGATTGTCATTCGCGCTCGGCTCGAGTCGGCATCGACCAAGCTCGCCGCGCTGGCCGGAGCTCTGGAGGGCGTCGAGGCTGAGCATCTGCGCCCGCTCGAGCCGGCGGTGAAGGCGATAAACGCGCAGTTCGACGTGATCATCGGGGCCTTCCCGGGGATCGCCGCCAAGGCAGCGGTCGTCGCCGAGAGGAGGCCGTCATGACCCTCGAGTGGATCGGCGACGTGATTCTCCTGCTGGTCGTCCTGCCAGTGGTGATCTACCTCCTGCGCGGAGTCCTGGCCGCCGCCAACGGCATCGTTCCCAGCGTGGCCCGGATCGCCGGCGCGGCCCGGGCCGGGTCCGCCGACCTCGACGCCACGGCGCTGCTGCTGACGACCCAGGAGCAGGTGATCGCGACCGTCGGCGTGGTCGCCAACTACGGCGGCTCGCTCGACATCATCCTCGACGACGCGGAAGGGGCGTGACGCGATGCCGGCAGCCGGAATCGTGATGATCGTGAGCGTCGTGCTGATCGTGGCGGCGGTCGTGTTCTACCTGGTCTCGACGATCGTGGCCCTGCGGCGGATCACGTCCGGGCTCGACGACGCGATCAACGCGGTGGTCGAGATCATCGAAAAGAGCGCGCCCGTCGCCGATGTGGTCGCCACGATCAACCAGAACCTCGACGCGGGCGTCGACCTGCTCGAGGGCCTGCTGGTCAAGAAGGCGGGGCTCAACGACGCGGTCGGGCTGATCGATGGCCTGTATCCGGGCGCCGCCGCGGCCGGGCTTCGCAACTTCCCGGACAGCAAGGACGTCAAGCCACCGCGGATCTCCGAGGTGTACACCCGCGGCACGCTGACGCTGGCGCGCCTCGGCCGCGAGGCGCCGATCGCCGCCGCCTCGCCCAACGGCCCCGCGCTGCGAAACCCCGCCTACGGATCGAGCGCCGCCGGGACCCTGTATCCCGACGGTCGGCCCGGGCGGGCCGATCACCTGCCGCGCTCCCCGGTGATCGGCGCCGACTCGCCTGTCCAGTACGACCCCGACGAAGAGGTGGGGCGGCCCCGCCGGCGGATGCCGGCCGCCACCTCGGAGAGGAGCTGAGATCGTGCAGACACCCGCACCGTTCCAGTACGAGCGCGCGACGAGCGTGGAGGGGGCGATCGCCTCGCTGGTCAGACATGACGGCGACGCGCGGATCATCGCCGGCGGGCACTCGCTGCTGCCGATGATGAAGCTGCGACTGGCGCAGCCAGAGCACCTGATCGACATCAACGACCTGGCGGAGCTGTCCTACATCCGGGAGACGGACCTACCCACCCCCGAGATCCGGATCGGAGCGCTGACGCGCCACGTCGAGCTGCTGAAGTCCGATTTGCTGGCGCGCCATTTCCCGGTGTTCGCAGACGCCGAGCGGGTGATCGCCGATCCCGTGGTGCGCAACCGCGGCACGATCGGCGGCAGCCTGTGCCAGGCCGACGCCGCCGAGGACCTGAGCTCGGTGTGCTCGGCGGTCAAGGCGTCGGTCGTGATCCGCGGCGCCGGCGGTGAGCGCGTCGTCGCCATGGATGAGTTCCACATCGGTCCGTACATGACCGCGGTGGGCGATGGGGAGATGCTCACCGAGGTGCGGATCCCGCTGCGGCACGGAGCCGGCAGTGCCCACGAGAAGGTGGAGCGAAGAGCTGGGGACTGGGCGATCGCGGCGGCCTCGGCGGCCGTGTGGATCGACGGCGGGACGATCGCCGACGCGGGCCTGGCACTGAGCGCGGTCGGCCCGACGACCGTCCACGTGACCCGCGCCGAGGAGCTGCTGCGCGGCTCGCGCCCCTCCGAGGAACTGTTCTCGCAGGCGGCGGAGATCGCGTCCGCCGACTGCTCCCCCTCGGCCGACGGTCGCGGACCGGTCGACTACAAGCGCCACCTCGCCGGCGTCCTCGCCGGGCGCGCCCTGCGCCGGGCCACCGCCCGGGCTCTCGAACAGGAGGCCTGAGAGGCAATGCAACTCACGATCATCATCAACGGCGAGCCGGTCTCCCGGGACGTCGAACCGCGCCAGCTGCTGGTGCACTTCATCCGCGACACGCCGGGGCTGACGGGCACCCACTGGGGCTGTGACACCTCCAACTGTGGCGCCTGCGTGGTGCTGATGGACGGCCAGCCGGTCAAGTCGTGCACGACGCTGGCCGCGATGTGCGAGGGACACGAGATCCGGACGGTCGAGTCGCTCGAGGTCGACGGCCGGCTCGACCCGGTTCAGCAGGGCTTTCACGAACTGCACGCCCTGCACTGCGGCTTCTGCACCCCGGGGATGCTGATGACCAGCCGGGCGCTGCTGGATGAGAATCCGGACCCCTCCGAGCACGAGATCCGAACCGCGATCTCCGGCGCCATCTGCCGTTGCACGGGCTACAAGAACATCGTCGCCGCGGTGCGCTGGGCGGCCGAGCACGAAGCCGCGACGCGGCAGGAGGTGTAGAGCGATGGCCGTCACCGAGCAGAACCTGCCCGGCCCCGGACCCGATCAGGAGCGCCCGATCGGCTTCGGCCGGCTCAAGCGCAAGGAGGATGCCCGCTTCATCCGCGGCCAGGGCAACTACCTCGACGACATCCGCCTGCCCGGCATGGTGCACGGCGCGATCCTGCGCAGCCCCTACGCGCACGCGAAGATAATTTCGATCGACACGTCGGCGGCGCTGGCGCATCCCGGCGTGGCCGCGGTGGTCACCGCCAAGGACCTCGAGACCCTGGGGCTGGCCTGGATGCCGACGATCTCCTATGACACCCAGGCCGTGCTGGCGGGCGACAAGGTGCGCTTCCAGGGCCAGGAAGTGGCATTCGTGATCGCGGTCGACGAGTACACCGCGCGCGACGCGCTGGCGCTGATCGACGTCGAGTATGAGCCGCTGCCGGCGGTCGTCAACGCCCGCAAGGCGCTCGATCCCGATGCTCCCCTGATCCGCGACGACAAGGACGGGCAGGTCGACAACCTGGCCAGCCCGACCTGGGAGGCCGGCGACGAGGAGGCCACCGACCGCGCCTTTGCCGAGGCGGACACGATCGTCAGCCGCGACATCATCTATCCCCGCTGCCATCCGGCGCCGTTGGAGACCTGCGGGATGATCGCCGATTTCAACCCGCAGACCGGCCAGCTCGACATCTACAACGGCAACCAGGCGCCCAACGTGCACCGGACCGTGTACGCGCACGTCGCGGGACTGGCCGAGCACATGATCCGCATCAAGTGCGGCGACATCGGCGGTGGCTTCGGCAACAAGGTGCCGGTCTACCCGGGCTACGTGTGCGCGATCGCCGGGTCGATCGTCGCCGGGGTCCCGGTCAAGTGGATCGAGGACCGCTCCGAGAACCTGATGTCGACCGGGTTCGCCCGCGACTACATCATGCACGCCGAGATGTGCGCCAAGGAGGGCAAGATCACCGGCCTGCGGGTGGATGTGATCGCCGACCACGGCGCGTTTGACTCGACCGCCCAGCCGACCAAGTTCCCGGCCGGCTTCTTCCACATCTGCTGCGGCTCCTACGACCTGCAGGCCGCGCACGTGAAGGTCAAGGCCGTCTACACCAACAAGGCGCCGGGCGGCGTCGCCTACCGCTGTTCGTTCCGGATCACCGAGGCCGTGTACCTGGTGGAGCGAATGGTCAACGCGCTGGCGCTCGAGATGGGGGAGGATCAGATCGACCTGCGGATGCGCAGCTTCATCGCCCCCGAGCAGTTCCCCTACGAGACCACCACGGGGTGGACGTATGACTCGGGCGACTACGCCGCGACGATGAAGGTGGCGATGGAGATCGCCGGCTACGACGATCTGCTCAGAGAGCAGGCCGCCAAGCGCGAGCGCGGCGAGCTGATGGGGATCGGCGTGTCGTTCTTCACGGAGGGCGTCGGCGCCGGACCGCGCAAGCACATGGACATCCTCGGGATGTCGATGAACGACGGCGCCGACCTGCGCGTGCACCCGTCGGGCAAGGCGGTGGTGTCGATCAGCGCCCAAACCCAGGGCCAGGGCCACGAGACGACGTTCGCGCAGATCGTGGCCGAGGAGCTCGGGATCCCGCCCGAGGACATCGAGGTCCGCCACGGCGACACCGACCGCACGCCCTACGGCCTTGGCACCTACGGCTCGCGCTCGACGCCGGTGAGCGGCGCCGCGGTGGCGGTCGTGTCGAGAAAGGTGCGCGACCGGGCCCGGCTGATCGCCGCGACGATGCTCGAGACCCGGCCCGAGGACCTGGCCTGGGAGAAGGGGCGCTGGTACGTCAAGGGCGACCCCGAGAAGGGCGCGATGATCGAGGACATCGCCCGCCGTGCCTACAGCGGCGAGGCGATGCCGGAGGGAATGGAGGGCGGTCTCGACGCGCAGGTGATCTACGACCCCCCCAACCTGACCTACCCGTACGGGGCCTACATAGCGGTCGTCGACATCGATCCCGACACCGCTCAGGTCACGGTGCGGCGCTTCATCGCCGTCGACGACTGCGGCGTGCGGATCAACCCGATGATCGTCGACGGCCAGATCCACGGCGGGCTGGCGGAGGGGATCGGGATCGCACTGATGGAGGTCATCACCTTCGATCAGGAGGGCAACTGCCTCAACAGCTCGTTCATGGACTACCTGATCCCGACCGCGCTCGAGTGCCCCGACTTCGAGCTCGGGGCCACCGTCACTCCGTGCCCGCATCATCCGCTGGGCGCCAAGGGCGTCGGTGAATCTCCCAACGTGGGCTCGCCGCCCGCGATCGTCAACGCCGTGATCGACGCGCTTCATCAGACCCACGGCGTCGACCACGTCGACATGCCCTGCACCCCCGCACGAGTGTGGGCGGCGATGCAGGGCCGACCCGAGCCTCCGCAATGACGCGCTCGTTCGGAATCGTGGCGCCGCGGATGGTGCCGGCGTGACCGACGAGGTGACGGGCGAGGCGGCCGGAGAGGTCCGCCACCTCGTGCCGGACGTCGAGACGCTGGCGCGGCGACTGGCCGCCGTGGACTACCTGGTCGACGAGGGGCTGGCCACGTCGATGTTCCTCAGCCTGCGGCTGCCCCAGCCGCTGCTGCTCGAGGGCGAGGCCGGTGTCGGCAAGACCGAGGCGGCCAAGGCCCTGGCGGCGGTCCTGGACACGCCGCTGATGCGCCTGCAGTGTTATGACGGGATCGACGCCGCCGAGGCGCTGTATGAGTGGAACTACCCGCGCCAGCTCCTGTCGATCCGCCTGGCCGATACGCGCGGCGCCGAGCTGCGTGAGGAGGACCTGTTCGGCCCCGACTACCTCGTGAGCCGTCCGCTGCTGCGCGCGCTGCAGCATCCCGGCCCCCGGCCGGCGGTGCTGCTGATCGACGAGATCGACCGCGCCGACGATGATTTCGAGGCGTTTCTGCTGGAGCTGCTGGCCGAGGCCGCGGTCACGATCCCGGAGCTCGGCACGATCCGGGCCACCCACCCGCCGGTGATCGTGCTCACCTCCAACCGCACCCGCGACCTGCACGACGCCGTCAAGCGCCGCTGCCTGTATCAGTGGATCGATTACCCGAGCCCCGTGCGCGAGGTGCAGATCATCCGCCGCCGGGTCCGCGGCTCGTCCGAAACGCTGGCCGTGCAGGTGGCCGACGCAGTCTCGCGGATGCGCGACTCTGACGTCCAGAAGCCCCCCGGGATCGCGGAGGCGATCGACTGGCTCGCCGCACTGAGCGTCCTCGGCGTCGACGTGCTCGACGAGGCGGCGCTCGAGCGGACGCTCGGCTCGGTGCTGAAGTACCGCGAGGACCAGGACGTCATCCGCGCCGGGGGACTGGCGACGCTGGTGGGCGGAGGGAACTGAGGGTGCCGGGCTCGTCATTCGCAGTGCAGACGGTGCAGCTCGACCTGCCGCCGCTGGTGGCCGCCTTCGGGCGCCGGCTGCACGAAGCCGGCGTGCCTGTGAGCGCCGAACGGGCGTCGCGCTTCGCGGGCGCGCTGATCCTGGTGCGGCCGGTCTCGCGCCGCCGTCTGTACTGGACGGCGCGGGCCGTGCTCGTCTCGGATCATGCTCAGATCAAGCTGTTTGACTCCGTTTTCGCCTCGGTGTTCGGGCAGGGCGGGGAGGTTGCGGACCCGCCGTTGCCCGAGCACGTCCGCCAGGTTGCATTGCCGCCCGAGGAGATGCCGCGCGCCGAGCGCCCTGAGGCGCCGGCGCGCGGCGACGATCCTTTCTCCGCCGGCTCGGCGCCGTCGCCGTCTCGGTCTCCGTCCGGCGGGCGTGACGACGCCCCCGAGCGCGAGCTCCCGGTGCCGATGGTGGCCAGCGACGAGGAGGTCATCCGCGGCAAGCGCTTCGACGCGCTCGAGCCTGACGAGCTGGCTCGGCTGTACCGGTTGATGGAGCGCCTGGCGCTGGCCACGCCGCTGCGGCGCACCCGCCGCGCCGACCGCTGCCACCGGGGGTCAAGCATCGACCTGCGCCGGACCCTGCGCGGCAGCCTGCGCACCGGCGGGGACCCGATCCGCCTGGCGCGGCGGCGCCGGCGCGTGGTCCGCCGGCGGCTGGTCCTGCTGTGCGACATCTCCGGCTCGATGGAGCCCTACGCTCGCGCCTACCTGCAGTTTTTGACCTGCGCGGCGGGCAGCAATATGGCCGGGGGCCGAAACGAGGCTTTCGTGTTCGCCACGCGGCTGACGCGGCTGACCCGGGCGCTGCGCTCGCGCAGCCCCGAGCGGGCGATCGCCCAGGCTGCGGAGGCCGCTCCGGACTGGTCCAGCGGAACCCGGATCGGCGAGGCGCTGCGCACCTTCAACGACCGCCACGGGCGGCGCGGGATGGCCCGCGGCGCGGTCGTGGTGATCCTGTCCGACGGGTGGGAGCGCGGCGATCCCAGTCTCGTGGCGCGCGAAATGGAGCGCCTGGCCCGGCTGGCCTTCCGGATCGTCTGGGTCAACCCGCGGGTGGCCGCCAGCGGCTTCTCACCTCGGGCCGGAGGCATGGCGGCGGCGCTGCCGTACTGCGACGCGCTGGTCAGCGGGCACAGCCTGGCCGCGCTGGAAGAGGTGGCGGAGGCGATCGCCGCGCCGCGGTCGCGTAACCCGTTGGTGGACCGCAGCCCTGCCGGGGCCGCGTCGACCGCGCCGCCTGCCGAAGAGGAGACGTGGGCGAGCGCGTCTGGGTGGGCGGGATCGATTCCCGGCAGCTCGGTGGCGATGCCGAGCGGCTATGGACCGAGCCGGGGACGGACGACGCCGGGGTGGGGAAGCGGATGAGTCCCGGCTCCGGTTCGGTGAAGATCTGCATCTACCCGGGATGCGAGCGCCCGGCGATCGGACCGCATCTCCTCGGGGGACCGCAGCCGAGCTTCTGCGACTCCGAGGAGCACAACGCGCTCACCGCCCACCAGGAGCGGGGGCGGCTGGCCCGCGAGGGCAGCGACCCGGATGCGGGGAAGGTGCAATCGGCAAACGACACAGGAGGTGCCGGCGATGACGAATGAGGCATACCGAGCGGTGTTCCTGCGGGTGCACCCCACCGGCAAGATGGTGCTGAGCCTGACCACCGAGCCAGACGGACACGAAGGCGAGTATGCGCGACTGGTGGCCGAGCAGCTCGGCGTGCCGGCGCTCGACATCAAGGTCGTTCCCGCCGATACCGATCGCTTCGGCAACGGACACGGCTTCAACACCAGCCCATCGGGCGGCGCGCCCGCCGCGATCAGCAGCACCACTGAGAAGATCCTGGCCAAGGCCAAGCTGCTGGCGGGGATGTCGCTCGACGTCGCACCTGACTCGGTGAGCTGGCAGGACGGCGCGTTCGCCGGCGGCGACGCCTCGCAGTCGCGGACGATCGCCGAGCTGGCCATGTACGCCCACGGCACCGGAGCGCTGCCGCCGGGCGTTGAGGGCGGGCTCGACGCCCAGACGGTCTACCGCGACTAGTGGCCGCCCCCGCAAATACGCTCGCATTCGAGGCGCCCCTGGCGGCGCCGTGCTTTGTCCTCAAAGGCTCATGCAGCAGAGCTGCACATCGCCTTCTGCGTCCTCGCCCGGCATCCACCAGTGACCCCTCTCGGTGCGAACGTACTTACGGGGACAACCACAAGCGCCGGCGTGGATCAGGCGTTGCTGACCAACCCGGCGTCGATAGCCACCTCGACCTCGTCGGCGACCTTGAGGGTCCCGAACAGCGCCGAGTACGGCTTCATGCCCCAGGCGCTCTGCTTGACGGTCGCAGTGCCTCGCACCCGGTCGTCACTCAGGTCGAGATCGAAGGCGATCGGGTTGATGCCGCCGGCCAGCTCGAGGTCGCCCTGGACGCGCAGACGTCCGTCTGCGGCGGACTCCACCGACGTGGAGCGAAAGACGATCGCCGTGCCCTTGAGCACCTCCTCGTCGATCGTCTGCGTGATCCCGGACCGGTCGTCGTCGCCGAGGGTCGTCATGCCGCCGGTTCCCTCGAGCACGCGCAGCGAGCGCGAGTCGGCGGTCAGCTCCATGACCGACTGCGACGGCTCGGCGCCGAGCTCGATGGTGGCGCCCCATCGGCCCACCTCGATCACCAGGTTGTGGCCGGCGCGAGCGGCCGCGCCGCCCTTGCCGGTGCGGACCGTGAGGGTGCCGCTCTCGGGTCCCAGCGCATACGTGCCTGGCTCGATCGACATTCGTGGCTCGCATCCTCTCTTTACCGACTCGGACAGTGCTGAACATATAGGCAAAAGGAGCTTGGTACGTGATTGAACTCGATCATCCCTTCACCACCGCCAGGTCGATCGAGCAGAGCTGGGCCACCGTGCTCGACCTCGAGCGCATGGTCGGATTCGTGCAGGGCGGCAGCGTGCTCGACTCGACCGGGCCCGAGACCGTTCGTGCTGAGATCAAGGTCAAGATGGGCGCGATGTCGATGAAGTTCACCGGCACGGTGAGCGTGATCGAGCAGGATGCCGACAGCCACCGGGCAGTGCTGCAGGTGAAATCGCGCGAGGCGGGGGGGCAGGGGCACGCCAACGCGGACGTCGTGTTCGCGCTGACCGACGGCGGCGGCAGCGTCCACACCGCCGCGCAGATCACCGGCAAGGCGGCGTCGATGGGGGAGGGCGTGGTCACGACCGTGCTCGATGCCATGATCAAGGACTTCACCGAGAAGTTCGCGGCCGCGTAGCGGGTGGCGTTGGCTGATGGTGGTCAAGAAGATGCGGGAGGTCCGCGAGGGAGAGGTGCCGATCGACGGCGGCACCGCCGTCCAGGATCACGTCGACCGGCCGGTGTTCCGCGGCAACGGGCAGTTCGACTACGTGTGCGCATCGTGCGGGAACCTGCTCGCGCAGGCGATGGACCCGCAGTACATGACCCGGCGGGTGCGGGTGCGCTGCGGGCGCTGCCGGACGGTGAACATCGCCGCCGAGGTGCCGGTCCAGGATGCCCGGCGCCCGCGGCGGGCGAGCACGCTCGCGCGCGGGCGCGGGTCTGGGAGTTGGTCGGCGCGCCGGCGCGGTTGACGATCGATCTGGACGCCACGCTGATCACGTCGCATTCGGAGAAGGACGGGGCGGCGGGCACGTTTAAGGGTGGCTTCGGGTTCGCGCCGATGCTGGCCTATGGCGATGAGACCGGTGAGGCGCTGGCGGGCGAGTTGCGTCCCGGCAACGCTGGGGCGAACAACGCGATCGATCAGATCGCGGTGGCCGAGCAGGCGGTCTGGCAGATCCCCGCGGCGCACGTTGAAACGATCGAGCTCGTCCTGCGCGTCGACAGTGCCGGGGCCAGCCACGAACTGTTGGACTGGTGTCGCGAATGCCAGATCGAGTTCTCGGTCGGCTATGACCTGACCGAGACCGTCCGCGCAGCGATCCTGCAGATCCCCGGCGACGACTGGGTTTGCTCACTGGATCAAGACGGCCATGATCGTCGCAACGGGCAGGTCTGCAGAGATCACCGAGCATCTCGACCTATCCAGCTGGCCGCAGGGCTCGCGGGTGATCATCCGACGCGAGCGCGCGCACCCCGGCGCGCAACTCTCCTTCACCGACCACGACGGGCACCGCTTCCAAGCCATCCTCACCGACCAGACCGGACCTGTCGCCGAGCTCGAACGTGACCACCGCGGACGCGCCCGCGTCGAGGACCACATCCGCAACGACAAAGACACCGGCCTGCGCAACCTCCCGTTCCGCGACTTCGCGCACAACCAGGTCTGGCTACAGATCGTGCGCCTCGCGCACGACCTCATCGCCTGGACCCAACGACTCCTGCTCACCGGCGAGCTCGCCACCGCCGAACCCAAACGCCTGCGCTACCGCCTCCTGCACGTCGCCGGACGCCTCGCCTTTCACGCCCGCACCGCAACCCTGCATCTCCCCGCCGCGTGGCCCTGGGCCGGCCAGCTCGCCGCCGCGTTCAAACGCCTGAACATGCTGCCCGCGCCCGCCTGACACCGCCCCGGGCCGGCACCCACGACGACACCAGAACACCCCCCGGCCGCCCGGCCTGCGAAGCGTGCCCGCAAACCCGCCACCAAGACCACCAAACAGTGGCTGCGGATCCGCGATCACCTCAACCGGCCCCGCAGACGTCCACCAACAACCCGTTACCCACGCCGCGACCCAAAACACTCACCCCAAGCCGACTCGTGCACGATCCGGGCTAGGGGTCCAGTGGGAGGCCCACTCTTGCCCGGCACGTCGCAGCAGCCGCTGGTCGGTGCCTCGCAGGAGCCGGTGGTCGGGTTCGGATCGCTGCGGCGAAAGGAGGACGAGCGCTTCATCCGCGGTCAGGGTCGCTACGTCGACGACGTCCAGCTGCCGGGGATGCTTTACGGGGCGATGCTGCGCAGCCCGTACGCGCACGCCCGGATCGTCTCGATCGACAGCTCGGCGGCGCTGTCGCTGCCCAAGGTCCAGTCGGTCATCACCGGCCGTGACCTCGAGGCCCGCGGACTGGCGTGGATGCCGACCCTGTCCGACGACGTTCAGGCGGTGCTGGCCACCGACAAGGTCCGCTTCCACGGCCAGGAGGTGGCGTTCGTGATCGCCGAGGACCACTACTCGGCCCGCGACGCGCTCGAGCTGATCGACGTCGAGTATGAGGAGCTGCCCGTGGTGGTGGACGTGCGGCGCGCGCTCGACGCCGATGCCCCGGTGATCCGCGACGACCGCGACGGCCGGGCCGACAACCACATCTTCGACTGGGAGGCCGGAGATCGGGCGGCGACAGATGCGGTGTTCGCACGCGCCGACGTCGTGGTCGAGCAGGAGATGGTGTTCCCGCGCTCGCACCCGGCGCCGATGGAGACGTGCGGCGCGGTGGCCCAGTACGACCGTGTCGGCGGCCGGCTGACGATGTGGTGCACGACCCAGGCGCCGCATGCCCATCGCACGCTGTACGCGATGATCGCCGGCCTGCCCGAGCACCGGATCCGCGTCATCTCCCCGGACGTCGGCGGCGGCTTCGGCAACAAGGTGCCGGTCTACCCGGGATATGTGTGCGCCGCCGTCGGCGCGATGACCACGGGCCGGCCGGTCAAGTGGATGGAGGACCGCTCCGAGAACCTGATGTCGACGGGCTTCGCCCGCGACTACACGATGAGAGGGGGGATCGCCGCCACCGCCGCCGGCCGCATTCTGGCCGTGCGCGTCGGCGTGCTCGCCGACCACGGCGCGTTCAACGCCACCGCGCAGCCGACCCGCTACCCCGCCGGCTTCTTTCACGTCTTCACCGGCTCCTATGACCTCGAGGCGGCCCACTGCCATGTCCGCGGCGTATACACCAACAAGGCCCCCGGAGGGGTGGCCTACGCGTGTTCGTTCCGGGTCGCTGAGGCCGTGTACCTGGTTGAGCGACTCGTCGATCTGCTGGCCGGAGAGCTGGGGGCCGACCCCGCGCAGCTGCGCCTGAGCAACCTGATCGCCCCCGAGCAGTTCCCTTACACCTGCCGGACCGGATGGGTGTACGACTCCGGCGATTACCCCGCGACGTTGCACAAGGCGCTGATGCTGGCCGGCTACGAAAAGCTGCGCGAGGAGCAGGCCAAGCGGCGAGCCCGCGGCGAGCTGATGGGGATCGGCCTGTCCTTCTTCACCGAGGCGGTCGGCGCCGGCCCGCGGCGGCACATGGACATGATCGGGCTGGGGATGAATGACGGCGCGGCGCTGCGCATCTCACCGACCGGCAAAGCCCAGCTGGCGATCAGCGTGCAGAGCCAGGGCCAGGGCCACGAGACCACGTTCGCGCAGATCGTCGCCCACGAGCTCGGGATCGCGCCCGAGGACGTCGACGTGGTCCACGGCGACACCGACGTCACCCCCTACGGTCTGGGCACCTACGGCTCGCGCTCGACTCCGGTCAGCGGCGCCGCCACCGCGATCGTGGCCCGCAAGGTCCGCGACCGAGCGCGGCTGGTCGCCGCGGCCATGCTCGAGGTGTCGGCGGCCGATCTGGAGTGGGAGCGGGGCCGCTGGTTCGTGCGCGGGGACCCCGAGCAGGGCGCCACGATCCCGGAGATCGCTCTCGCCTCGCGCGGCACGGTCGAGCTGCCGCCCGGCGTGGAGGCCGGGCTCGATGCCGAGACCGTCTACGACCCTCCCAACCTGACGTTTCCCTACGGCGCCTACATCTGCGTGGTCGACATCGACCCCGGAACCGCCAAGGTCAAGGTTCGGCGGTTCGTGGCGGTCGACGATTGCGGGGTGCGGATCAACCCGATGATCGTCGAGGGGCAGGTGCACGGCGGGCTGACCGACGGGGTGGGGATCGCGCTGATGGAGCAGATCGCCTTCGACGCGCAGGGCCACTGCCTCGGCGGGTCGCTGATGGACTACCTCATCCCCACGGCGGTCGAGGTGCCCGACTGGGAGACCGATTGCACCGTCACGCCGTCCCCGCACCACCCCCTGGGGGCCAAGGGGGTGGGCGAGTCGGCGACGGTCGGCTCGCCGCCCGCGATCGTCAACGCGATCTGCGACGCATTGGCGCCATATGGAGTGCATCACGTCGACATGCCTTGCACGCCGGGACGGGTGTGGCACGCTATGCAGGAGAAAGGTGGCGGTTTGCGGTGATCACAGATGAGCTCAGCGGACTGACGGCCCGGCTGGCGCGGGACAGGACACCGTTCGTGCTGGCGACCGTCGTGCGCGCCCGGCGCCCGACCAGCGTCCGGCCCGGTGACACGGCAGTGGTGCTCGGCAACGGGACGATCGAGGGCTTCGTCGGTGGCGTGTGCGCGGAGTCCTCCGTGCGCCTGTATTCGCTCCGGGCGCTCGAGACGGGCGAGCCGCTGCTGTTGCGGCTGGTACCCGGAGACGGGGAGGGCGGCTCGGAGGCGGCTGAGGATGGGGCGGTGGTCGAGCGCAACCCGTGTCTCAGCGGCGGGTCGCTCGAGATCTTCCTCGAGCCCCACCTGCCCGCGGCACAGCTGGTGATCGTCGGGGCCTCGCCGATCGCGCACGCGCTGGAGCGGTTGGCGGTCGCCGCAGGCTATGACTGCCGCACGCTGCTGGCCGGCGGCCCCGTCGCGGGCGCCGCCGTCGCCGGAGCCCCGGGCGCCGACGGTGGTCTCGCCGCCGGTCTGGACGGCGCCGCAGCGGTGATCGTGGCCTCCCATGGCAGCAGCGAGGAGGGGATGCTGGCCGCTTCGCTGCGTGCGGGCGTGCCCTACGTTGCGCTCGTGGCGAGCCCCCGCCGTGGAGCCGCCGTTCGGGCCGAGCTCGACGTGGCTCCGGAGCTCGTCGATCAGCTGCACAGTCCTGCGGGGCTGGACATCGGCGCCCGCACTCCGGAGGAGATCGCGATCTCGATCCTCGCCGAGCTGGTCGCCGAGCAGCACGCGCATCCCTCGTTCGAGCGCCGGGCCGGGCCGGCGGTCCCGACCGAGGTGGCCGCGCCGGCGCTGGGCGCTGTGGACCCGGTGTGCGGGATGCAGGTGGCGGCCTCGCCGGCGACGCCTCAACTGGTGGTCTCGGGCGAGCCCGTGTTCTTCTGCGGCCCGGGTTGTCGCGACACCTACGCGCGCGAACACGCGGGCGAAATCGTCTCCGGCTGATGCCCGGCGTTACCGGGCTCATACTGGCCGCGGGCGGCTCCCGGCGGCTCGGGCAGCCCAAGCAGCTGCTGCCCTACGGCCCAGTGCCGCTGCTCGGGCACGTGCTCGATACCGCGCGCGCGTGCCCGTTCGATCAGCTGGTGAGCGTCGTGGGCGGGGGAGCGGCGGAGGTTCGCTCACTCGTGGACTTCCAGGGCGTCGACGTGGTGGTCAACGACGCGTATGGGGAGGGATGCTCCTCGTCCATCGCGGCCGGCCTGCAGGCCGTGGCCTCGGACTCAGAGGTGCTCGTGCTGATGCTCGGCGACCAGCCGGGGGTACGCGCTTCGACGGTGGCCGCGCTTCTGGCCGGCCGCGGCGACGCGCCGCTCGCGGCGTGCGCGTACGACGATGGCCACGGGCACCCGCTGGCATTCGCACGCTCGATGTTCGGTGAGCTGGCGGCGCTCCACGGGGACCGGGGAGTGTGGAAGCTGATGGACCGCTTCGCGGCTTCCGTGGTCGATGTCCCGGTGCCGGGGCCGATTCCCCTCGACGTCGACACGTGGGAGGACTACGAGGCGGTGCTGGCCGACCGTCGACACACTAGATTTTGTTTCAATGTTTGATTTAAACCAGGAGAGGTAGCTAGGGGATGGAAGTGGGGGCGACACCCTGTTTTCGTCCCGGCGGGCCGTCGCCCACCTAACCCCGCCGGGATGATCTTCTTCGTAGCCGAGCCACTAGCCGATTAAAGGTGCGGCGCTCCGGGGCCGACAAGTCACGCATGAAGATCGTTGTCTCGACGTTGGTCCGGCTGGCATCCGAGCGGGGGCAGACCATGGCGGAGTACGGGATTCTGATCGCCGTTATCGCGATCATCGTCGTGGTCGCTGCCGTCGTGCTGGGCACCAACGTGTCCGTACTTTTTCATACCACCGCGACCAAGGCCTGAGCCGTCGCCACGGGCGGTCGTGACGCGCCCGGCAGGATTTGAACCTGCGACCTTCCGCTCCGGAGGCGGACGCTCTATCCCCTGAGCTACGGGCGCTTGGATCGGGGAAGATCAGCGCCCACTCTAATGGAGATCGCGATCGTCTCGGATACGCACATGCCGCGGGGCCCGCGGCGGCTGCCGGCGTCGTGCGTGGCCCGCCTGCGGGCCGCCGATCTGATCGTGCACGCAGGCGATCTCAGCACGCTCGACGTGCTGCACGAGCTGCAGGCTTTGGGCGAGGTGGTGGCGGTGCATGGAAACGTCGACGACGCCGCGGTGCGCGCGGCGCTCCCGGCGACCGCAATGGTCATCGCCGAAGGACACCGGCTGGCGGTGATCCACGATGCCGGGCCCGCTCGGGGCCGGCTCGAGCGGCTGCGCCGGCGCTTCCCCGGGGCAGCCGCTGTGATCTTCGGCCATTCGCACGTTGCACTGCACGCGCGCGCACCGGACGGGTTTCAGATCGTCAACCCGGGCAGCCCAACCGAACGGCGGCGCGCGCCGCACCACACGATGGCGGTCGCTCGCGTGGACCCGAGCGCGATCGCGTTCGAGATCGTCGCTCTCGACTGACAGACTCGGTCGGTCATGGAACTGTCGATCTTCTTCGCAGGAACCGCGGGCTCGGCCCCGACCGCGCGGCGCGGGCTCCCCTCGCTGCTGGTTCGCCGCGGCGCCGACAGGATCATGTTCGACTGCGGCGAGGGCACCCAGCGCCAGCTCGTCAGCACGGTCGGGCTGACCGAGCTGACCGAGATCTACCTGACCCACTTCCATGCCGACCACTGGCTCGGGCTGCCCGGGATGCTCAAGACCTTCGACCTGCGCGGGCGCGAGAGGCCACTCACGATCCACGGCCCGCCTGGGTTGCAGGCGCTGCTCGGGCTGGTGCTGAGGATGGCCGGCCGCGTCGGCTTCCCGCTCGATCTGGTGGAGCTGTCGCCCGGCGACGTGCTCGAGCGCGACGGCTACCGGATCGCACCGGTCGAGGTCGCGCACCGTGGCACCGCGTTCGGCTACGTCCTCTACGAGGACGAGCGCCCCGGCGTGTTCGACCCGGAGGCAGCCGTCGGGCTCGGGCTCGAGCCGGGCCCCGAGTTCGGCCGCGTGCAGCACGGCGAGACGGTCCGCGGCGTCGGACCCGAGCAGGTGATGGGGGAGGCCCGGCCGGGACGCAAGCTCGTCCTCTCGGGCGACACCAGGCCGTGCGAGTCGCTGCGGATCGCCGCGCACCGCGCCGACCTGCTGGTCCACGAGGCGACGTTCGCCGAGGAGGAGCGCGAGCGCGCGGCGCAGACCGGGCATTCGACCGCTGCCCAGGCGGCGACGCTGGCCCGGGAGGCAGAGGTGACCATGCTGGCGCTCAACCACGTGTCGACGCGCCACCCGCTCGGCCTCCTACGCGACGAGGCCCGCGCGGTGTTCCCGGGCACCGTGATCCCGCGCGACTTCGACACGATCGAGATCCCGTTCGCCGAGCGGGGCGAGCCGACGCTGATCCGCTGGGACGCGCGCGCCGCGGCCGCCACCGAGGACCGGGCCGCCACCGAGGCCCCCAGTTGAATGTCCGGGCGCCCGAGCAGCTGCAGTCCGAGCGCCTGGACTACGAACGCATCGCCCTCCCGGACGCGGCCGATATCGAGGCGCTGCTGCTCGACCCGCGCGTGATGAAGACTCTGTGGCCGTGGCCGAAGCCGCCGACCCACGACGAGCTGCAGACGGGCCTCGAGAGCAAGATCGCCCACTGGGAGCGCCACGGCTTCGGGATGTGGGTGATGCGCGACCGGATTACGGGGGAGTTCATCGGACGCGGGGGGCTGCAGTACACCGACATCCTCGGCGTGCCGGTGGTGGAGGTCGGATGGGCCGTCGTCCCCGAGCACTGGGGCCGGGGCGTGGCCACCGAGCTGGCCCTGCAGTCGGTCGAGGTGGCCTTCGGCACCCTCGGCGTGCGCGAGCTGATCGCGTTCACCCTGCCCGACAATGTCGCCTCGCGGCGGGTGATGGAGAAGGCCGGGTTCGCCTATGCGCGTGAGATCCGCCACGTCGGGCTCCCGCACGTCCTCTACCGGCGCGGTCCGGTCCCCCGACCCGCCGGGGCCGATGCTAGGCTCAACTCCACAAGCCGCCGGCCCCTTTAACCCGGTCCCGAGAGGCCAGGAAGGAGCAAGTTGGAAGCCACCACGGTCGTCCTCGACCGCGACGACATGCGCCGCACCCTGGTGCGGATCGCCCACGAGATCGTCGAGAAGAATCCCGATGGCAAGATCGCGATCGTCGGCATCCACCGCCGCGGCGCCCATCTGGCGCGTCGCCTGCAGGTCCTGACCAGCGAGCTGCTGGAGCCGGCCGTCCCACTCGGCACGGTTGACATCTCCTTCTACCGCGACGACCTGGCGATCCGGGCGGCCGGGTCCGACTCCCCGATCGTCCACGCCACCGAGCTCGACTTCCCGATCGACGGGCGCACGATCGTGATCGTCGACGACGTCCTCTACACCGGCCGCACGGTGCGCGCCGCGGTCGACGCCCTGTTCGACTACGGCCGGCCCGCCAGGGTTCAACTGGCCGTGCTGGTGGACCGCGGCCACCGCGAGCTCCCGATCCGTCCCGACTATGTCGGCAAGAACATCCCGACCTCGCAGCAGCAGCGGGTAAACGTGCGCGTCGAGGAGGTCGACGGCCGCGACGAGGTCACGATCGGCCCGGCGCGCGAGACCAGGGTGAAGGCGGCATGAGACACGCGATGCCCCGCCACCTGATCTCGATCGACGATCTCGACCGCGGCGGGATCGAGCGCATCCTCGACCGGGCCGAGTCGTTCGCCGAGGTCTCCGGGCGCGAGATCAAGAAGGTCCCGGTTCTGAGGGGACGCACGGTGGTCAACCTCTTCTACGAGGCCAGCACCCGCACCAGCAGTTCGTTCGAGCTCGCCGCCAAGCGCCTCAGCGCCGATGTCGTCAGCGTGCGCTCGGCCGGCTCCAGCGTTGACAAGGGCGAGTCGCTCAAGGACACGGTGCAGACCCTGTCGGCCTACGACCCGGCGGCGATCGTGATCCGCTCTCCCCACGCGGGAGCGGCGCAGCTCGTCGCCGGCTGGACCGAGGCGGCGGTGATCAACGCCGGCGACGGCAAGCACGAGCACCCCACGCAGGCGCTGCTCGACGTGTACACGCTTCGCCGACGGCTCGGCTCGCTCGACGCCACCAACATCTGGATCGTCGGTGACGTCCTGCATTCGCGGGTGGCCCGCTCCAACATCCTGGCGTTCACGCGGATGGGCGCCCACGTGACCGTCTGCGGGCCCCCGACGCTGCTGCCGCGCGACATCGAGGCGCTGGGCTGCGCCGCCACAGCCAGCCTGGACCGGGTCGGCGAGGCCGAGGTGGTGTACGTGCTGCGGATGCAGCACGAGCGGATGCGCGAGGCGTTCGTCCCGTCGCTGCGCGAGTACGCCGCCCAGTATCAGATCAACGACCGTCGCCTGCGTCCCGGGCAGCTGGTCATGCACCCGGGGCCGGTCAACCGCGGCGTCGAGCTGTCGGCGGCCACGATCGACTCGCCGCAGGCGCTGATCGGCGAGCAGGTCAAGGCCGGGGTCGCGGTGCGCATGGCGGTCCTCTACGAGCTGCTCGCGGCGGCTCCGAGCCTGGTGGCGGCATGAACGAGCCACGTCTGTTTCACCACCAGCGCCCCGCCGCGAATCTGCTGATCCGCGGCGCGCACGTGCTCGATCCTCGCACCGGGCTCGACGGCCGCCACGACGTGCTCATCCGCGACGGTCAGATCGCCGAGGTCGGCGGCCCGGATTCCCTACCCGCGCCCGAGCACGGCGACACGCTCGACGCATCGGGCAAGCACCTGTTCCCCGCCTTCGTCGATCCTCACGTGCATCTGCGCACCCCCGGGCAGGAGTACAAGGAGGACCTCGACACGGGGACCGCAGCCGCGGCCGCCGGCGGATTCTGCGCGGTGATCGCGATGCCCAACACGATCCCGATCGTCGACGGCGCCGCTGTCCTCGGCTCGCTGGTCGCGCGCGCCCGCTCAGAGGCCCGGGTGCCGGTGGGCTTCTTGGCTTCGATCACCCGCGGCCTCGAAGGTGAGGAGCTCACCGAGATGGCCGAGCTCCGGGAGGCCGGCGCGCTCGGCTTCACCGATGACGGCAAGCCGGTGGTGTCCGCCGGCATGCTTCGCAAGGCGCTTCAGTACCAGCGCCTATGCGGCGGCGTGATCGCCCTGCACGAGGAGGATCCCGAGCTCTCCGGAGACGGTGTGATGCACGAGGGCGCGGTCTCAGCGCGGCTCGGCATGGCCGGGATCCCGCCGCTGTCGGAGTCGACGATGGTCGCTCGCGATGGCGCGCTGGCCCGCTACGAGGACGCCCGCGTGCACTTCCAGCACCTCAGCTGCGTGGAGTCGGTGCAGGCGCTGGCCGCCGCCAAGGAGGCCGGCGCGCGGGTGACGGGCGAGGTGTGCCCGCATCACCTGACGCTCACCGATGACTTCGTGCGCACGCTCGACAGCCGTTTCAAGATGAACCCGCCGCTGCGCACCGAGTCCGATCGCCGGGCCCTGGTGCAGGCGCTCGCCTCGGGCGTGATCGACTGTGTGGCCACCGATCACGCACCGCACGCTGTGCACGAGAAGGAGGTTCCGTTCGAGCAGGCGCCGATGGGGACCACCGGTCTGGAGACGGCGTTCGCCGCCCTGTTCACCGAGCTGGTCATGCCCGGCGAGCTGGAGCTCGAGATCGTGATCGAGCGGATGACGGCGGGTGGCGCGCTGTACGGCCTGCCGATACCCCGGATCGCTGCTGGTCAGGCGGCCAACGTCTGCCTGGTCGATCTCGACGCCCGCTACGTGGTCGGCGAGGACGGCTACGCCAGCCGCTCCACCAACTGCTGCTTTGACGGCCGCTCCCTGCACGGCCGCGTGCTGCTGACCGTCGCCGCCGGACAGGTCGCCCACCGCCGGCCGATGCTGGTCGCCCGCGGTTCCGCGCCGGCGGCGAGCAAGAGCGCCGAGCGGTGACCGAAGCAACCGCCTACGTCCTGCTCGAGGACGGCGCCCGCTTCGACGGCCTGGCCTGTGGGGCCGAACAGACCGCGGTGGGGGAGATCGTGTTCACCACCTCGATGTCGGGTTATCAAGAGGCGATGACCGATCCGAGCTATGCGGGCCAGCTGATCGTCTTCACCTGCCCGCAGGTCGGCAACTATGGCGTCAGCGCCGAGGCGATGGAGTCCGACCGCGTCCACGCCCGGGCCGCGATCATGCGCGCCGGAGTCGACCGCGAGGGGGGTGGGCGCGGTCGCGGTCAGGGCGGATGGCTGAGCTGGCTGCGCGACGGCGGTGTTCCGGCCGTCACCGACCTCGACACCCGCGCGCTGGTCCGCCACATCCGGGATGCCGGGGCCATGCGGGGGGGCGTCTTCGGTGCCGCCATCTCAGAGCCCCAGGCGCGGGGTCTGATCGAGGCCGAGCCGCCGATGAGCGGACGCAATTTGGCTCATGAGGTCACGCCCGAGGCCGTGATCACGCTCGAGGGCCTCGGCCCCGATGCGGGCGACGGCCCCCGCGTCGCGATGATCGACACCGGCGTCAAACGCTCGATCGTCCGCAACCTGCGCGAGCGCGGCGCCACGGTGGAGCTGCATCCCTGCACGGCCGGCGCCGATCTGTTGCTGGCCGGCGAACCCGATGCCGTGTTCCTGGCCAACGGCCCCGGCGACCCCGGCGCGCTCGAGCACGTCGTGTCGACCGTCCGCGGCCTGGTCGGCAAGCTGCCCGTCTACGGGATCTGCCTCGGCCATCAGCTGCTGTGCCGAGCGGTCGGCCTCGAGACCTACAAGCTGCCGTTCGGCCATCACGGCGCCAACCACCCGGTCAAGGACCTGACCACCGGGCGGACCGAGATCACCAGCCAGAACCACGGCTTCGCGGTCCTCGGGCCCGACGGAGCGCCGACGATCGACAGCGATCGCCCGGTCCGCTGGGAGACGGACTTCGGCGCCGCCGAGCTGACCCACATAAACCTCTACGACCGCACCGTGGAGGGGTTGACGCTGCGCGACGTCGCGGGCGCCACCGTCCAGTACCACCCCGAGGCCGGTCCCGGGCCCCACGACTCGCTGTACCTGTTCGACCGCTTCATCGATCAGATCCGGAAAGCGGCGGCCTGACCGCGGATGCCGCGCCGCGACGACATCCACAAGATCCTGCTGCTCGGCTCGGGCCCGATCGTGATCGGCCAGGCCGCCGAGTTCGACTACTCGGGCACGCAGGCGTGCCGGGTGCTGATGCAGGAGGGCTACGAGGTCGTGCTGGTCAACTCCAACCCGGCCACGATCATGACCGACCCCGAGGTGGCGACGAGCACCTACATCGAGCCGCTGCTGCCGGGGCCGGTGGCGCAGGTGATCGAGCGCGAGCGCCCCGACGCGCTGCTTCCCACGCTCGGGGGCCAGACCGCGCTGAACCTGGCCAAGGCGCTGCACGAGGACGGGACGCTCGAGCGTTTCGGGGTCGAGCTGATCGGTGCGGATTACGACGCCATCGACCGCGCCGAGGACCGCGAGCGCTTCCGCGACACGATGACCGCCGCCGGCCTGCGGGTCCCGCGCAGTGCGATCGCCCACAGCACCGACGACGCCCGCGCCGCGCTCGCCGACGTCGGCCTGCCGTTCATCGTGCGCCCGGCCTTCACGCTCGGCGGTCGCGGCGGCGGTGTCGTGCGCACCGAGGCCGACATCGAGCGGATCGTGGGTGGCGGGGTGGCCGCCTCGCCGATCGGACAGGTGCTGCTGGAGGAGTCGGTGCTCGGGTGGGGCGAGTTCGAGCTCGAGGTGATGCGCGACCACTCGGACAACGTCGTGATCGTCTGCTCGATCGAGAACCTCGACCCGATGGGCGTGCACACGGGGGACAGCGTCTGCGTGGCGCCGCAGCAGACGCTCACCGACAAGCAGTTCCAGAAGCTGCGCGATCAGGCCATCGCGGTGATCCGCGCGGTCGGCGTCGAGACCGGCGGCTCCAACGTCCAGTTCGCCGTCAATCCCGAGACCGACGAGATTGTCGTTATCGAGATGAACCCGCGGGTGTCGCGCTCGAGCGCGCTGGCCAGCAAGGCCACCGGCTTCCCGATCGCGAAGATCGCCGCCCGGTTGGCGGTCGGCTACACGTTGCAGGAGATACCCAACGACATCACCCGGGCCACGCCGGCCAGCTTCGAGCCGGCGATCGACTACTGCGTGGTCAAGTGGCCGCGGTTCGCGTTCGAGAAGTTCCCAGGGGCTGCCGCCGACCTGACCACCCACATGAAGTCGGTGGGGGAGGCGATGGCGCTGGGCCGGACGTTCAAGCAGGCCTTCGCCAAGGCCATGCGCTCGCGTGAGCTGGACACGGTCGCGATCTCGCCGGACGACGATGAGGATCTGCTGTCGCTGCTCGAGGAGCCCGGTGCCGACCGCTATGACCACCTGCTCGAGGCACTGCGCCGCGGGGCGTCGGTGGACGAGCTCGAACGCCGGACCCAGATCGCCCCCTGGTTCCTCAACGAGCTGGCGGAGCTGGTCGCCGATCCTGAGGCTCCGTTCGAGGGCGAGCGCACGTTCAAGGCGGTCGATACGTGCGCCGCCGAGTTCGCCGCGCGCACGCCCTACTACTACTCCGGTTGGGAGCGCTCCGGGCCCGACGGCCCCCGGCACGAGGTCGTACGCGGCGACCGTCCCAGCGTGGTCATCCTCGGCTCTGGCCCCAACCGGATCGGGCAGGGCATCGAGTTCGACTACTGCTGCGTGCACGCGGCGCAGACCGTACGCGAGCTCGGTCGAGACGCCGTGATGATCAACTGCAACCCCGAGACCGTCTCCACCGACTACGACACGTCCGACCGGCTGTACTTCGAACCGCTCACGCTCGAGGACGTGATCGCCGTGTGCGAGCTCGAGCGCCCCGAAGGGGTGGTCGTGCAGTTCGGCGGTCAGACGCCGCTGAAGCTGGCCGCCGGCCTCGACGCCGCCGGGATCCCCATCCTCGGCACGAGCATCGACGCGATCGACCTGGCCGAGGACCGCTCGCGCTTCGGTGCGCTGCTGGACCGCCTCGGCTACAAGGCGCCGCCATACGCCACAGCCCAGTCCGCGGAGGATGCGCTCGAGCGCGCGCCGGAGGTCGGCTTCCCGCTGCTGGTACGCCCCAGCTACGTGCTCGGCGGTCGCGCGATGGAGATCGTCTACAGCGTCGACGGGCTGCGCGACTACCTGAAACGCGTCGGGGTCGCGGCCGGCGCCGCGATCTACCTGGACCGGTTCCTCGAGGACTCGATCGAGGTCGACGTCGACGCCCTCTGCGACGGCGAGGCGGTGTGGATCGCCGGGATCATGCAGCATGTCGAGGAGGCCGGGATCCACTCGGGCGACTCGGCCTGCGTGCTGCCGCCCCACGCGCTCGGTGAGGAGATGCTGGCGCGGATCCGCGAGCAGACCGAGGGAATCGCCCGGGCGCTCGGCGTGGTCGGTCTGCTCAACGTCCAGTTCGCGATACACGGACAGAGCGGGCTGCACGTGATCGAGGCCAACCCGCGCGCCTCGCGGACGGTCCCGTTCGTCTCCAAGGCGATCGGGCTGCCGCTGGCCAAGCTGGCATGCCGCGTGATGCTGGGCGAGCCGATCGCCGCCCTGGGGCTGCCGCGCGAGCCGGTGCTCAACCACGTTTGCGTCAAGGAGGCGGTGCTGCCGTTCAACCGCTTCGCGGGCGCGGACTCGCTGCTCGGCCCCGAGATGCGGTCGACCGGCGAGGTGATGGGGATCGCCGCCGACTTCCCGACGGCGTTCGCCAAGGCCCAGGCCGCCGCCGGCGCCCAACTCCCCAACCACGGCACCGTGTTCATCACCGTCGCCGACGGGGACAAGGCGGCCGCCACCGGGATCGCGATCTCGCTGTACGACCTCGGCTTCCAGATCGTCGCCACCCGCGGCACCGCCCAGATGCTGCGGCGCATGGGCATCCCGACGACGGAGATCAACAAGATCGG
Source organism: uncultured Solirubrobacterales bacterium (assembly GCA_963799995.1). Lineage (GTDB taxonomy): Bacteria > Actinomycetota > Thermoleophilia > Solirubrobacterales > Solirubrobacteraceae > Palsa-465. The sequence continues at coordinate 600,549 of CAWCZI010000012.1, forward strand.
CGAGGGCTCGCCGCACGTCGTCGACTGGATCGAGCGCGGGGAGGTCGACCTCGTGATCAACACGCCCGTGGGCACCGGCGCCCGTGCCGACGGCTACGAGATCCGCTCGGCCGCGGTCACGCGCGGGATCCCCTGCATCACCACCATGTCGGGAGGGATGGCGGCCGCGCGCGCGATCGCGGCGGCCCGGCGCGGCGCTCCGGAGGTCATCTCGCTGCAGGAGATCCACCGCGACGGACGCGTCGCCCCGACCTCGGGATGAGCGCGACAGCCGAGCGCGTGACGGCGCCGTTCGGCGCCCGCGAGGTGCCGGTGACCGCGCACGAGCGCCATGGCGTCTACAGCGTGCTGCGCTGCTTCGATGAGGACGGACCACGGCCGTCGGCCGGGCAGTTCTACATGCTCATGGCCACGCGCTGGGGCGGCGGCGACGGCGAGCGGCCGTTCCTGCCGCGGGCCTTCAGCGTCCTGCGAGCGCCTTTGACCAGCACCGAGCTGCAGTTCCTGATCGAGGACGTCGGGCCGGGGACCCACCGCCTGTGCGAACTGATCGCAGGCGATCGGCTGTCGCTGATGGGCCCCCTGGGCAACGGCTTCATCCCGCCGCGCCACGGCCGGCGGGCGCTGCTGGTCGGCGGTGGCGTGGGGATCGCGCCGCTGGCCATCCTCCAGGATCAGCTCGAGGTGCCGTGCACCGTCGTGCTCGGCTTTCGCGGGGCGCATCACGCCGCGGGGGCGGAGCTGCTCGACGCGGCGCGGATCGCCACCGACGACGGCAGCGTCGGCCATCGCGGCCTGGTGACCGAGCTGCTGGTGCAGCAGCTCGACTCCGATCGTCATGTCGAGGTGTACGCGTGCGGGCCGCCGGCCATGCTCGAAGCGGTCCGACTGCTGTGCGCGATTCGGGAGATACCCGCGCAGCTGGCGCTCGAGTCCGGGATGGCGTGCGGGTTCGGGGCCTGCTTCGGGTGCGTGGTGGCGACTCGCCACGGGTACCTGCGGCTGTGCGTCGACGGGCCGGTGCTCGACGCCGCCCGCCTGGAGAGCGCCGTGCAGCCCGGAGCGGGACATTGAGCGTCGCCTTCTGCGGGCTCGAGCTCCGCAACCCGATCATCAACGCCTCGGGCACCTTCGACGCCATCGCGGCGCGGCGCGCGTTCGGCGACCGGCTGCTCGACCTGTTCCCGTTCGCGGCGTTCGTGTCCAAGACCGTCACGCTGGCACCCCGGCAGGGCAACCCACCCCCGCGCCTGTGGGAGCTGCCGGGTGGCATGATGAACTCGATCGGGCTGCCCAACAAGGGCCTCGAGGGCTATCTGACCCACGACCTGCCGCCACTGGCGGCGCTGCCGGTGCCGCTGATCGTCAACGTGATGGGGTTCAGCCGGGATGAGGTCTCAGAGCTCGTCCGGTCCTTCGCCGAGCGCGAGGAGGTCGCGGCCCTCGAGCTCAACGTCTCCTGCCCGAACGTAGAGACGGGGATGGTGATGGGCGCCGACCCGCACGAGGTGGCGCTGCTGCTGGCCGCGGTCCGCCCCCTCACCGACAAGCCGCTGATCGTCAAGCTGACGCCCAACGCCGGCGACGTCGCCGCCGTCGCCGTGGCCGCCGAGGAGGCCGGCGCGAGCGCGCTGTCGCTGATCAACACGCTCAAGGGGATGGCGCTGGATCCCGGCACCGGGACGCCCTGGCTGGGAGGTCAGACCGGGGGCGTCTCCGGACCTGCCGTCAAGGCGGTGGCCCTGGCCCAGGTGCACTCCGTCTGCGCCGCCGTGGACATCCCGGTGATCGGCATGGGCGGGGTCCAGAGCGGCCGCGACGCCCGCGATATGTTGAATGTCGGTGCAACGCTCGTCGCCGTCGGCACCGAGAGCTTCCGAGATCCGGCGGCGGCCGCTCGGATCGCCGCCGAGCTGGAGCTGGCGGCCGTCGGCTCCGCGAATCCGGTAAACGGTCGAGCCGGACGCCGCCGGGACTTGGGCAAACTTGATCAGACCGGATAAAAGGCCCTGCAAAAGCTCGCTATTGCCGCAACCAGGCTCGACAATGCTGAAGCTCAGGTTGAGGTCGAGTCGAATATCGCGGATTTGGCTTGATCGGGCGGCCCCAAGATGTATAGTCGCCGCCCATGCCGCCGGTCAGTGAATCGTTCCCCAAGCCGCTCGCGGCACCCGAACGTTCCCTGCATCAGCGGATGGAAGCGCTCCAGCGCGCGAACGACATCCGGAGCCGGCGCGCGCAGCTCAAGCGCGACCTCAAAGCGGGGCGCCAGCCGATCCACGAGCTGCTGCTCGAGCCGCCCGACTACCTGCAGACCGCCAAGGTCTTCGACCTCCTCCTGGCGGTCCCGAAGTACGGCCGGGTGAAGGTCAACAAGATCCTCTCGCAGTGCCGCATCTCTCCGAGCAAGACGCTCGGCGGGCTCTCCGAGCGCCAGCGCGGTGAGCTCGTGGTGCTCATGCGCCGCCGCTGAGAGCCGGGCCCGCTCCGCCGGTGCCCAAGGTGTTCGTGATCACCGGACCCTCAGGGGTCGGCAAGGGGACGCTGATCCGCGGCCTGCTGGAGCGCGTGCCCGAGCTCGAGCTGTCGGTCTCGGCCACGACACGCGCCCCGCGCCCCGGAGAGGCCGACGCGGTCGACTACCACTTCCTGACGCCGCAGCGCTTCGAGGCGCGGGTGCAGGCGGGCGACTTCCTCGAGCACGCCACCTACTCCGGCAATCGCTACGGCACCCTGCGCTCAGAGCTCGAGCGCCGCACCGGCGCGGGGGTGCCGGTGGTGCTGGAGATCGAGGTCCAGGGCGCGAGGCAGGTTCGGGCTGCGATGCCCGAGGCGGTGGCGGTGTTCATTGCACCGCCGGGACGCGAGGCCTTGCGGGCGCGGCTGGTGGGGCGCGGCACCGATACCCCCGAGCAGGTCGACGAGCGCCTGCGCACCGCTGAGCGCGAGCTCGAAGCCCAGCCCGAGTTCGGCCACGTGGTCGTCAACGACCGCCTCGAGGACGCGACCGGCGAGCTGGCCGCGATCGTGAGGCAGGCGCTCGCGGATGCATGACTGCACCGACCCCTGTTCGGCGCCCGCTAACCTTCCTTGTAACCAACCGGACGAGGACTCACCTTGATCTCACCCCGAATCGACAAGCTGCTCGAACACGTGGACTCCGACTACGCGAGTGTGCTCGTCGCCGCCAAGCGTGCGCGTCAGATCAATTCGTACTACCACAACCTCGGCGAAGGGACGTTCGATGAGTTCCCGCCGCCGATGGTCGACACGCGCTCCAAGAACTACCTGACGATCGCCCTCGAGGAGGTCGCGCAGGGAAAGCTCAAGTACCACTACCGGTAGACCGGCCGGTGACCCGCTCGACCGGCTGTTGCAGGAGCGGGCGGTAGGCACCGTGCCCCGGCTGCTGCTCGGCGTGAGCGGCGGGATCGCCGCGTACAAGGCGCTGGAGACGGCCCGGCTGGCAGTCAAGGCCGGCCACAGCGTGCGCGTGGTGCAGACCGAGGAGAGCCTGCGCTTCGTCGGGCGGGCATCGTTTGAGGCGATCACGGGGGCGGCGGTGCTGATCGACCTGTTCGAGGCCGATCCGCTGCGCGGCGCCTACCCCGGCGAGCCGGCGCCGGAGCGCATCGCGATCAGCCATCTGGCGCTGGTGGAGCGCGCCGACGTGTACCTGATCGCCCCGGCCACCGCCAACACGATCGCCAAGCTCGCGCACGGGCACGCCGACAGCCTGCTCACGACGGCGGCGCTGGCGGCGGCATGCCCCGTCCTGGTGGCCCCGGCGATGAACAACCGGATGTACGCCCACGCGGCCACCCGTGCCAACCTCGAGCTGCTGGCGGCACGCGGGGTGACGGTGATCGATCCCGGAGAGGGCGAGTTGGCCTCCCACGGTGAGCACGGCGTCGGCCGGCTGGCCGAGCCCGCCGAGCTGCTGGCCGCGTGCGAAGCGGCGCTGCGGGCCGACGTCTCGGGCACCGAGACTCCGACGTGGCTCGGCACGCGCGTCCTCGTCACCGCCGGCGGCACCCGTGAGCCGATCGACAGCGTTCGCTACATCGGCAATCGGTCGTCGGGACGGATGGGGTTCGCGCTGGCCGCCGCAGCGGCTCGCCGCGGCGCCGAGGTGACGCTGGTGGCCGCCAACGTCGCCCTCGACCCGCCGGCCGGGGTCAAGCTCGTCACGGTCGGCACGGCGGCCGAGCTCAAGCAGGCGTGCGAGCCCGAGTTCGATCGCGCCGACGTCCTGCTGATGGCCGCCGCCGTGGCCGACTTCCGCCCGTCCGCGCCCGCCCCCAGCAAGCTCAAGAAGGACCGCGGAACCCCCCAGATCGAGCTCGAGCCGACCGAGGACGTGCTCAGCGCGCTGGCAGCGCGGCGGCGGTCGGGTCAGGTCCTCGTGGGGTTCGCCGCCGAGCACGGGGAAGGCGCGCTGGACTATGCCCGAGACAAGCTCGAACGCAAGCGCCTGGACGCTGTCGTGGTCAACGACATCTCCAATCCTGAGATCGGATTCGACGCGCCTGACAACGAGGTGACCGTGCTGATCGCCGGGGGCTCCGAGCACAAGATCACCAAGACCGGGAAGGATCGTGTCGCTGAGCGCGTATTGAATGAGGTGGAGGCGCTGCGAGCGCGAAAGGAGAGCAGCGATCGAGCCGTACGAGCAGATCCCAATCGCGTCGCAAGAGTTTGAGGTCTTTGCCGCCGTCGGGCGGGCGCTGACCGCGAACATAAACAAGGCCGTGCAGGTCAAGCAGACGACCCTGCGCCACCTGATCGTCTCGCTGCTGGCCGAGGGCCACGTGCTCGTCGAGGACTACCCGGGGGTCGGCAAGACCGCTCTGGCCCGAGCCCTGGCCCGCTCGATCGATTGCCAGTTCGCGCGCGTGCAGTGCACCTCGGATCTGCTCCCCGCCGACGTGGTCGGCACCAACGTCTACGACCAGCGCGAGCAGCGCTTCGAGTTCCGGCCCGGGCCGGTGTTCGCCAACATCGTGCTGGTGGACGAGATCAACCGTGCGTCTCCGAAGACCCAGTCGGGTCTGCTCGAGTGCATGCAGGAACGCCGCGTCACGGTCGACGTCCAGAGCCACGAGCTGGCGCGCCCATTCCTGGTCCTCGCCACCCAGAATCCGATCGAGTACGAGGGGACCTACCCGCTCCCCGAGGCCCAACTCGACCGCTTCATGATCCGGATCTCGATGGGCTATCCCGACCGCCAGGCCGAGGCGGGGATGCTGGCCGCGCACGAGGCGGGCGACCAGGTGCTGGCGCTGCGCCCGGTGGCGACCGCCGCCGAGGTGCTCGCCGCCCAGGACGCCGCGGCGCGGGTCCGGGCCTCGGCGACGCTGCGCGACTACATCGTCCGGCTGCTGTGGCGCACCCGCGAGGATCCTCGCGTCGAGCTCGGGGCGAGCCCCCGTGCCGGATTGCTGCTGCTGCGCGCGGCGAAGGCCAACGCCATGCTCAGCGGGCGCGATCACGCGCTCCCCGACGACGTCCAGACGCTGGCCGAGCCCGTTCTCGCTCATCGTCTGGTGCTGACGCCGGAGACGCCGCGGGGGGCGGCGCGGGATGTGATCGTCGACGCCGTGTCTGCTACGCGGGCGCTGTAATGAGGGCGCCCCGGCTGTTCGCCACGCGAGCCGCCGGGGTGGCCAGCGCGGGAGCCGTGCTGGTCCTGGTGTCGTTCGTGTTCGACGCCGCGCCGCTGTTCGTACCGGCCGTCGCCTTCATCGTGCTCGGGGCGCTGGCTCCGGCGTGGGTGTGGATCAGCGCCCGGGGGGCGCGGGTCAAGCGGGTCCTGCACGCCGAGCGGGTGATCGAGGACCAGCCGCTGGCGGCGACGATCGAGATCCATCGCGGAGCGCTGGGCGTCCCGGGCGCCGAGGTCTATGACCCGTTCACCGCCTCGCGCCTGGAGGTCGGTGGCCCGCTGTCCCCGCTGCAGGGCGGCCGCTCGGCCAGCGTGCGCGTGGTCACGCGCTTCGCCCGCCGGGGCATTCACACGCTCGGCCCGCCGTGCCTCCATGTCCGCGACCCGCTCGACCTCGCTCGTGTCGAAGCGGTCAGCGCTGACGCCGAGCAGCAGCTGCTGGTGCTGCCGCGCACCGAGCCCGTCCGTTGGCTGGGCGCCGGTCGGGCTCGGCGCTTCGAGCTCCCCGACGGCGACACCGCTTCCGAGGCCTTCGCCGCGGTCGACCTCGACGGGTTGCGTCCCTACCGGCCCGGCACTCCGGCCAGCCGCATCCACTGGTCCGCCCTGGCGCGCGGCGCGGGACTGATCGAACGCAGGCTCCAGGCCGACGGTGACACGCGGCCCCTGATCGTGCTCGACGCGCGCGGCTCGGGCGATCTCGACCTGCTCGACGCGGCCGTCCGCGCCGCGGCCTCGCTGACCCTCGAGCTCGCCCGGGGCGGAGGCTGCGGGCTGCTGCTCCCGGGAGAGCAGCGGGCCGCCGTCGTCGACCGCGGGCTGATCGCCTGGCCCGCTGCCTACGCGCGCCTGGCTCTGGTGACCGGGGGCCCTGGCACGCGTGCCCCCGCCCTGGCCCGCTATGGCGGCCGGACCGGTCCGCTGCTGTATGTCGCTGCCGAGCCGCCCGAGCGCCTGCCGGTATCCGCGCGGGGAAGCGGCCACGGGCACACCATCGTGGTGACGCCCCTGCAGGGGCTGGTCGAAGGGCGTCCGCGGGGCATGCGCGGAGCGCTTGCGCCCACGCTCGACGTCTCGGGCTGCCGCGGCTTCCTGCTCGGGGGCCGGCGTGAGGTGCAGCGCCCGCGGGCGCGTGAGAACGCCGAGGCCAGCCCGGCATGAGTGCCGGCGCGCACACCCTGACCGTCTCGCCGCGGTTCGAGCGCTCACCGGCGCCGGCCGAGCGCGGTCACCTCGGGACGGCGGCTTACCGGGTGATGGCGATCCGCCTGGCCACGTTCGCGGCGCTGTCGCTCTATGGACTGATCCGGTGGGCGACGCTGCTTCACCCGGCTCCCACCTGGCGTCTGGCAGGGCTGCTGGCCGTGGCGGTGGCGATCGCCGCCGCGGTGCCACCGGTACGCGCGGTCAGCCTGCCCGCGGCGGTCCTGCTGGTGTTCGTGCTCGTGATGGTGGCGTTCCCGATCGCCGGCCTGCCATGGCACTGGTTCCGCCACGTCCGGATAACGGTCAGCGCCGACCGGATCGGCACCGGCCTTCAGGATCTGGCCGGGGTGCTCGTGCCCTACCTCGGAGCCAGCCACGCGGTGCGGCTGGTGATCGTGCTCGGCGCCGCCGTGCTGCTGCTCGACGGGGCGATCGTGGTCGCCTTCGCCCCGCCCGCCGGGCAGCGCGGCGACGCCCGCCGGGCCGGCGCGGCGCTGCCGCTGATCGCGCTGGCGGTCGTCCCCTCGACGCTGGTGCGTCCGCAGCTTCCCTATCTGCAGGGACTGGTGCTATTCGGGCTGCTGGCGGCGTTCATGTGGGGTGACCGGCTTCGCCATGGGGCCTCCGGGGCGGCGCTGACGATCGCCGTGCTCGCCGGGCTCGGCGGCGCGGTGCTGGCGCCGCGGCTCGACACGCACACGCCGTGGGTCAACTACCGGGCGTGGGCCGGGACGGCGGTGCGGGCCCACATCGACTCGTTCAACTGGAACCAGACGTACGGGCCGCTGCACTGGCCGCGCTCGGGCCACACCGTGCTCACGGTGCACGCTCAGCACGGCGAGTACTGGAAGGCGCAGGATCTGAACAGCTTCAACGGCTACGACTGGCAGTCGGGTGCGGGCCCGCCGGTACGCGGTGTCGATCCCGCCGCGCTGAGCCGCTGGAGCCAGCCGGTCCGGGTGACGATTCACGGGATGCAGACCTACGACGTGATCGCCGCGGGCTACTCGGGGCCGCCGACGGTCGCGGGCTCCTCGGGGCCGGCGCTCCCGGGCGGCGACGTGGCCGGCCAGAGCGCTGGAACCTGGACCACCGCGCGCCCGCTCGGTCCCGGCAGCGCATATCAGGTCAGGACCTACTCCCCGCAGCCGACCCCGGCGCAGCTGCGTGCCGCCGGGAAGGGATACCCGTGGGGCCCCTTGACGGATTACCGCACCCTCGCCATCCCGGTGGCGCAGTTGCAGGTGGGCGACTTCCCGCAGGTCACGTTCGCGTCCTTCCACTCTCGGGCACAGCCCGCCATCCCCAACTCCGGCCCTGGGCCCAGGATCAGCCGGTTGGTTGACAGCTCACCCTACGGCCCCGCGTATGCGCTGGCCCGCCAGCTGGCCGCGCGGGCGAGCACGCCGTATGCGTTCGTGGCCAGCGTCGAGCGCTACCTCGCACACGGCTTCACCTACAACGAGAAGCCGCCGGTGCGCCGGTACCCGCTCGAGAGCTTCCTGTTCCGCGACCGAATCGGCTACTGCCAGCAGTTCTCAGGCGCGATGGCCCTGCTGCTGCGGATGGGCGGTCTGCCCGCGCGCGTGGCGGCGGGGTTCACCACCGGCACAGCGACCGGTGCCCACGAGTGGACGGTCACCGACATCGATGCCCATGCGTGGGTGGAGGTGTGGTTCCCGCACTACGGCTGGGTACGGTTCGACCCGACGCCGGCGGTCGCCCCGGCACGGGGGGGCAACGCGGCGGCGCCGCTGATAAAGAACCTGCCCGGTGAGTCCGCCGGCGCCTCCGCGGCGCCCCGCCGGGACCCGCTGCCCACCCCGAGTGCGGGTATCCGCTCGCGGCATGGCGGTGGCGGGGGGCTCAACCTCCCCCTGGTGGGCGGACTCGTGCTGGCGCTACTGGCGGCGTCTGCGGTGGCACGCTGGGTCCTGCGCCCGGCGCCGGCGGGCGAGGATCTCGTCACCGAGCTCGAGCGGGCGCTGACGCGCACCGGCCGGCCGTTGCCGGAGAGCACGACTCTCGCCTCGCTCGAACAGCGATTCCGGGCCTCGCCGGGGGCGGCCGGCTACGTGCGGGCGCTGCGCCTGGCCCGCTACGGTGCCGGCGGGCCCCCCCCGAGCGCTCACCAGCGCCGGGCGCTGCGCGAGCAGCTGCGCTTCGGCCTTGGACTGTCGGGGCGGCTCCGCGCCCTGTGGGCGCTTCCACCCCGCCCGGCGCTCTCCGGGCGCCGCGCGGATGGCGACCATTCGACGGGGCCCAGAACCGGCAAGTGACGCCGGAGGCGACTTAGAATCGAAAACGATGGACGATGTCTACGACCTGTTCCGGCGCGGAACCGAGCTGCTGGAGGCCGGCCACCATCATCAGGCGGCGATCCCGCTGGCGCGCGCGGCGCTGACCTCGCTCCCGAGCAGGCTTCGATCCGCGAGGCGCTCGGCCGGGCCCTGTTTCACACCCAGCGCTACGAGCAGGCGGCGCGCGGAGTTCCAGGCGGTGATCGACCGCGCGCCGACCAACGACTTCGCGCTGTTCTGCCTCGGCCGCAGCCTGCAGATGCTCGGCCGCCACGCGGAGGCGCGCCAGCCGCTGGCGCTCGCCGCCTGCCTGCAGCCGGGACGGCGCGACTATCGCGTCTATCGCGATCGCGCCCGGGCGCGTGCCGCCGGCAGCCTGACTGAGCCTCGAGCGGCGGCTCGGCGTACCCGCTCGGGCACGAGCCAAACCGCGTTGCGGTGCTAACCTGAAACGACAGCTTTCGCGCCGGGCGCTTCCCGGCGGCAGTACCGGAAAGTGGGCGCTCGCCCGCTTTTTTTATGAGTTTTACCGACGGAGGAGATCGTGAATGCACTACAGACCGAGATCGAAGCCAGACTCGCCGGCGTCGAGCCCGAGGTCGAGGTGCTGCTGGCGGAGGTCGTCTCGGTGCCGACTCTGCGCCTGTTCATCGACCACCCGAGCGGCGTGACGCTGGCGCTCTGCGAGCGGGTCACCGGCCATCTGACCGAGTACCGCGAGCGTTACTCGCTGGAGGTGTCCTCGCCCGGTCAGGACCGCCCGCTGACCAAGCCCCAGCACTACACGCCGATTCCTCGGCCGCCGCGCGCGGGTGCGGCTGCGGGCGAGGGCCACAGCAGACGGCCGACACGAAGCGCTGACCGGCGAGCTCGTCGGCGCCTCGGACCGAGACGTCACGATCGCCGCCGACGACGGGGTCGTCACGATCCCGTACGAGCAGATCGTCCGCTCCAACCTCGTACCCGGAGACTGAGCCATGTCCAAGGAGATCGTCGAGGCCGTACGGGGCCTCGCGGCCGAGAAGAACATCTCGCACGAGAAGCTGATGGAGGCGCTCGAGGATGCGCTGCTGTCGGCGTACAAGAAGACGCCTGGGTCGGCGCCCTACGCCAAGGTCGAGATGGACCGCGACAGCGGCGACTTCATCGTCTGGGAGCTGAAGATCCCGCCGGAGCTCGAGGAGCAGCTGCTGATCGAGGCGACCACCGACCAGCGGCCGACCGTCGACCCCGAGACCGGTGAGATGCGCGAGGCGCCCGAGCCCGAGATCGACCTCGAGAAGCTCAAGGAGTACGAGGACCAGATCGAGATCGAGGACGTCACCCCGCACGACTTCGGCCGGATCGCCGCCCAGACCGCCAAGCAGGTGATCCTGCAGCGGATCCGCGAGGCCGAGCGCGACATGATGTTCGAGGAGTACCGCGACCGCGTCGGCGAGCTGATCACCGGCATCGTCCAGCAGTCCGACTCGCGCTACACGCTCGTGCAGCTGCGCGAGCGCGTCGAGGCGCTGCTGCCCAAGTCAGAGCAGGTCGACGGCGAGCGCTACGACCATTCGCAGCGGATCAAGGCGGTGATCAAGGACGTCTCGAACTCGACCAAGGGCCCGAGCATCATCGTCTCCCGCCGCGATCCCGAGCTGATCAAGTCGCTGTTCGAGCTCGAGGTGCCCGAGATCGCCGACGGCCTGGTGGAGATCACCGGCGTCGCCCGCGAGCCCGGCTACCGCTCGAAGATCGCCGTCGTCTCGCACGTCGACGGGGTCGACCCGGTCGGCGCCTGCGTCGGGCCGCGCGGCTCACGCGTGCGCATGGTCGTGTCCGAGCTGCGCGGCGAGAAGATCGACATCATCCCCTACAACGACGAGCCCGCCCGGTTCGTGGCCAAGGCGCTCTCCCCGGCCCGCGTGCGCGAGGTGCTGGTCGACGACGCCGGCAAGCAGGCGACCGTGATCGTGCCCGACGACCAGCTGTCGCTGGCGATCGGCCGCGAGGGTCAGAACGCCCGGCTGGCGGCCCGTCTGACCGGGTGGCGGATCGACATCCGCTCAGAGACCGAGTTCGCCGCCGAGGAGGCCGAGCACGGCTATGAGCAGGAGGACACGGGCGGGCGCTGCGCGGCGATCCTGTCCAACGGCCGCCGCTGCCCGAACGCCGCCCTGCCCGGCTCGCGCTACTGCGGGATCGAGGCCCACCAGGCGCTGGCCGGCAAGGACACCGACCAGGTCGAGGCCACGCCGGATGACAACGGCATCACCACCGTTGACGTACCGGTGGCGGCAGTCGAGGCCGACGGCGTCGACGCCGCGCCGCCGCCGGCGGCCTAGTGGTCGGCCCTCGCGGCAGGCTCTTCCGGGGCTCGTACACTGGAGTCAGATGAACAAGCGCGTGCATGAGATCGCAAAGGAGCGTGGCCTGCCGGCCAAGGACGTCCTGGCTCGTCTGAAGGCGGCGGGCATCGAGGTCAAGGCTTCCTCGTCGTCGGTCGACGAGGACGTCGCGCGGCGCGTGCTCGCCAACGGTGACGGTGCCGCCAGGCCGGCGCCGGCCGCCGCGCGCGAGGCCGCTCCGGCCCCGAAGCGCGAGGCCGCTCCGGCCCCGAAGCGCGAGGCCGCTCCGGCCGCGAAGCGCGAGGCCGCTCCGGCCGCGAAGAGCGAGGCCCCGGCCGCCCAGACCGCGGCCCCCGCCGCCAAGACTGAGCCGGCTGCAGCCGCTAGGCGCGACACGGCGCCGGCCGCCTCCCAGGCACCGGCCCCGCCAACCTCTCAGGCACCGGCCGCTGCCGCTGCCTCCGAGACGCAGGCCCCCGCGGTGACCGGCGACGGGTCGAGTGCCGTCCCCTCCGCCCAGCCCGGGCAGGGCGGCGACCAGGGACACAAGCGCCCCACCCGTGACTCGCTGCAGGGCGAGCGCGCCCCCGGCAACGCCGGCGGACGTCGTCGCGTCGTGATCGACAGCCAGGCCTCCCGCCGCGCCGCCGGCACCGGCGGCCCCCCGCAGTCCAACCAGCCGCCGCGCCGCCAGCGCCGCGGCCGGCGCCGGCGCGGTGTCTACGACGAAGAGGCCGAATCGCGTCCCTCGCGTCCGACCAACCTCGACCCGAGCTCGGTCCAGATCAACTCCGGCTCGACGGTCAAGGACGTCGCCGAATACCTGAGTGTGCCGGTGCCCGAGGTGATGAAGAAGCTGATGGCCCTGGGGGAGATGAAGACGCTCACCCAGACGCTGTCCGACGACTCCATCCAGGTGCTGGCGACCGAGCTCGGCAAGGAAGTGGAGATCGTCCATTCCGAGGACGAGGAGGTCGCCGAGCCGGTGTTCGACGACGCCGACGAGGACCTCGTCGAGCGCGCGCCGGTGGTCACGATCATGGGCCACGTCGACCACGGCAAGACCTCGCTGCTGGACGCGATCCGCGAGACCCAGGTGGCGGCCGGCGAGGCCGGCGGGATCACCCAGCACATCGGCGCGTACCAGGTGCAGCACGACGGTCACTCGGTCACGTTCCTCGACACCCCAGGCCACGAGGCGTTCACGGCGATGCGCGCACGCGGCGCCAAGGTGACCGACATCGCAGTGATCGTGGTGGCCGCCGACGACGGGGTCAAGCCCCAGACCCAGGAGGCCGTCGACCACGCCAAGGAGGCGGGCGTCCCGATCCTGGTCGCGGTCAACAAGGTCGACAAGGAGGGCGCCCAGCCCGACCGCGTGCGCACCGAGATGACCGCGCTCGGCCTGCAGCCGGTGGAGTGGGGTGGAGACACCGAGTTCGTCAACGTGTCCGCCAAGACCCGCGAGGGCCTTGACGACCTGCTCGACACGATCATCGTCATGGCCGAGGTTGAGGAGCTGCGCGCCAACCCCGACGCCGCCGCCTCCGGCAACGTGATCGAGTCCAAGCTCGATCCCGGCCGCGGCCCTGTGGTCACGATCCTGGTCAGCCGTGGCACGCTCGAGGTCGGCGACGCGCTCGTCGCCGGCGCCCAGTGGGGCCGGGTGCGCGCGATGCACGACTTCCTCGGCAACCGGATCGGCCAGGCGCTGCCCGGAGAGCCGGTCGAGGTGCTGGGCTTCGACGGCGTCCCCGAGGCCGGGGAGCACGTCCGCGTGGTCGAGCACGAGCGGCGTGCCCGCCAGCTGGCCGGCGAGCGCGCCACGCGGCTCAAGGCCGAGTCGCTGGCCCGCGTCGGCAGCGGCAAGCGCGTGTCGCTGGAGAACATCTTCGGCTCCGATCTGCAGGAGCTCAACCTCGTGATCAAAGCCGACGTCGCCGGGTCGCTGGAGGCGATCGAGGACGAGATCGCCAAGCTTCCGCAGGACGAGGTTTCGGTCAACGTGATTCGCCGCGCCGTCGGCGCCGTGACTGAGTCCGACGTGATGCTCGCCGCCGCCTCGACCGCCGTGATCCTGGCCTTCAACGTGCGCCCGGTCGGGGACGCGCGCTCTGTCGCCGACCGCGAGGGCGTCGAGATCCGCCACTACTCGGTGATCTACCGCGCGATCGAGGAGCTGCGCAGCGCCATGCAGGGCATGCTCGCCCCCGAGGAGGTCGAGGAGGCTCTCGGCAGCGCCGAGGTCCGGCAGATCTTCCGCGCCTCGCGCGTCGGGACGATCGCCGGCTCGCATGTCACCGAGGGCCGGATCACGCGTGGCTCCAAGGTCCGCCTGGTGCGCGACGGGACCGTCATCTGGGAGGGCGAGATCCTCAGCCTGCGGCGCTTCAACGACGATGTGCGCGAGGTGGCCAGCGGCTTTGACTGCGGCATCGTGCTGCGCGACTACGCCGACTTGAAGGAGGGCGACGTGCTCGAGACCTACACCACCCGCCAGGTCGAGCGCGAGCTCGCCTGAGCCGGGCTGAAGTGGCGTGCCGTCGGACGGCGGATTCGTCGCTGTGCTGGTGATCGAGTTGCATTTTCCCGAGGCCCACGGGCTCAAGGCCAAGCGCAAGGAGCTCTCGTCGATCAAGGCCCAGCTGCACGGTCGGCTCGGAGTCGCGGTCTCGGAGACCGACCACCAGGACCTGTGGCAGCGCGCCACCCTGACGGCCGCGCTGACCGGCGGGTCGCTGCGCCGGCTGGCCGCCGCCGCCGACGAGGTCGAGCGCTGGATCATCGCTCGCTGCCCCGACGGAGCCACCGTCGAGAGACTGGTCGCCTCGGTCGAGGATCTAAGAGAATGAACACGCAGCGCGAACAACTGTGCGAGGGGTAGGATGCGCGGTGCTCGCATGCGACGTGTGGATGAGGCCATGAGGGCCGTCCTCAGCGACGCGATCTCCAAGGATATGAAGGACCCGCGCGTGGGTTTCGTGACAGTCACCGGAGTCAAGACCAGCCCCGATCTGCGACACGCCCGTGTGCACGTGAGCGTGTTCGGCGACGAGCCCGTGCGCGAGGACACCCTCGACGGGTTGCGCTCGGCGCACGGCTTCCTGCAGCGCCGGGTGGCCGACGCGCTGCGACTCAAGCACACGCCGTCGCTGACCTTCGAGTACGACCCCACCGTCGACCGCGGGATCCGGCTGTCGCGCCTGATCGACGCCGAGACCCGGGGGCGAGGCGCCGATGGCGACTAACGGAGACCGCTCGGCCCGCGACCTCGTACTCGACGAGCTGCGGACGGCCGGCAAGCTCGTGGTGGTCACCCACGAACACCCCGACGGCGACGCCCTCGGCAGCCTGGTGGCGATGCAGGGCGTCCTGGAGGCGATCGGCAAGGGCAGCGTGATGTTCATCGACGCCCGCGACCTGCCGCTGCCGCAGGAGTACCGGTTCCTGCGGATGGCGAAACTCGTCAGCAGCCCTCCCCAAGACCTCGACGAGCGCACGATCGTGTTCCTTGACTGCGGCAACCTGGAGCGCAACCCCGCGGAGGCCTTCCGCCGCCCGGGCGTGCACATCCTCAACATCGACCACCACCACGACAACACCTGCTTCGGGACCGTCAACCTGGTCGTGCCCGAGGCGTCGTGCACGGCCGAGATCGTGTGGGACCTGATGCACGGGCTCGAGGTCGCGCCCACCCGCGAGGTCGCCGAGGCGCTGTACGTGGGGCTGATCACCGACACCGGGCGCTTCATGTACGAGAACACGGGCCGGCGCGCGCATCTGATGGCCGCCGAGCTGATCGACGCCGGGGTCGACGTGCACGACATGTACCGCCGCGTGTACGAGGGCTTCCCGTACGGCAAGCTCGCTCTGCTCGCGCGCGGGCTGGCCAACGTCGAGCGCTACGACGACGGCCGCCTTACCATCACCGCTCTCAGCGCCGCCGACTTCAGCGATTCAGACGCCGAGGAGAGCTACTCCGAGGGTGTCGTCGACCATCTGCGTGCCGTTCAGGGCACGCGCCTGGCCGCGCTGGTTCGCGACCGCATCGGCGACGACGAGGAGGGACTGCGCAAGGTGTCCCTGCGGGCCGGCGACGATCGCATCGACGTATCGGCGATCGCGCGTGCCCAAGGGGGAGGGGGCCACCGCCAGGCGGCCGGCTTCAACACCGAGCTGTCGCATGACGATCTGGTGCGCTTTCTGCGCGACCAGCTCGCGGCGCAGCTGTAGGACCAAGAGCCACTGTCGACCGAGGACTACGTCCTGCTGTATGACAAGCCCGCGGGGGTCACGTCCCACGACGTGGTCGCACGGGTCAGGCGCTCGCTGCCGCGCCGCGTCAAGGTCGGTCACGCCGGCACCCTGGATCCGTTCGCCACCGGACTGCTCCTGGTGCTGGTGGGGCGGGCCACACGCGCGCAGCGCTTCCTGATGGCGCTGCCCAAGCGCTACGAGGCGACCGCCCGGTTCGGCGCCGTCTCGGACACCGGCGACCCCGAGGGGGAGATCGTCGACACCGGTGTGGTGCCGGCCGGCGATCTCTCGCTGCCGACCGGGGCGATCCGCCAGCGTCCGCCGGCCTATTCCGCGGTCAAGGTCGGCGGCCGCCGCGCGTACCAGCTGGCGCGTGCGGGCGTGGAGGTCGAGCTGGCCGAGCGCGAGGTCGCCGTCCACCGCTTCGAGGAGGTGTGGCGAGAGGGGGCCCGCCGGGCGTTCGTGATCGAGTGCTCGTCGGGCACGTACGTCCGCAGCCTGATCGCCGAGCTCGGCGACGCCTACTGCGAGCAGCTGCGCCGGACCGCGATCGGCCGCTTCGAGGTTACCGCCGCCGATCCCGAGCGACCGGTGGCGCTGGCCGACGCGCTGGACTTCCTGCCCGCGGTCGAGCTCGACCCGGCGCGAGCCCGGCTGGTCCGCCACGGCGTCGCCGTCGATGCGGCTGCGCCCGGCATGGTTCCGGGAGCCGGCGGGGTCGTGCGCCTCACCGCCGAGGGGTCGCTGATCGCGCTCGCCGAGCCGGGGCGCGAGCCGGGCACCCTGAAGCCGATCGTCGGCCTCAGCGCACCCGAGTGACCGCGCGTCGCGGTGTCGGCGAGGGTTACGCCGGCCGGGCAGATTAGGCTTCGCGGCATGCAGATCACGATGCTCGGCGACGCCCAGCCCCGCCCCCGTCACGTGGCGGTTGGCGAGTTCGACGGCGTGCACCTCGGTCACCACGAGGTGATCGACGGCATGGACACGGTGCTCACCTTCGAGCCCCATCCCCTGGCCGTGATCCGCCCCCAGGCGCAGCCGAAGCTCCTGACCAGCTTCGAGCAGCGGGCGGAGCGAATCGCCGCCCTCGGCGTCGAAGAGATGGTCGTGATCGAGTTCGACGAGACGTTCGCCGCACAGAGCCCGGCCCACTTCATCGACCACGTGCTCGTCGAGCGACTCGGAGCAACCTACGTCTCGGTCGGCGAGAACTTCCGCTTCGGACACGGGGCGGCGGGCGACACTGCGCTGCTGGCCGCCGACGAGCGCTTCGAGACCCGTGTCGTGACTCTGGTCGAGGTCGACGGCGAGATCGTCTCCTCGAGCCACATCCGGGCGTTGGTCCAGGCCGGCGATGTCCAGCACGCCGCCCGCTTCCTCGGCGCGCCGTTCCAGTTGCGCGGGGTGGTGGTCGAGGGCGACCGCCGAGGCCGCACGCTCGGCTTCCCGACCGCCAACCTCGTCCCCGGCGAGGACCTGATCTGCCCCGGGCACGGCGTCTATGCCGCCCGCGCGGACGGGGTGTGCGCGGCCGTCAGCATCGGCGTCCGGCCCACCTTCGCCTCCGAGCTGGGCCTGCTGGTAGAAGCCCACCTGCTGGACCGCGATGTCGATCTCTACGGCAGCACGCTGAGCATCGACTTCATCGCCCGGCTGCGGGGAGAGCGTCGGTTTCATTCCGCCGAGGCGCTGGTCGAGCAGATGCGGCTCGACGTCGAGGACACGCGCCGCTTATGCGGGTGACCGGCGTCCCCGGAACCGTCGCCGCGCCCGGCCCAGCCCGCGCCGCGGTCGATGGGCGCTCGCTCTGCTAGCCTCACCGGCCGCATGACCCTCACCCAGGAACGCAAGCAGGAGCTGGTGGCCAAGTTCGGCGACAGCCCCACCGACACCGGCAAGACCGAGGTCCAGGTGGCACTGCTGACCGAGCGCATCAACGAGCTCACCGTCCACCTGCGGACCCACAGCAAGGACCATCACTCCCGGCGCGGACTGCTGATGCTCAACGGCCAGCGTCGCCGGTTCTTGAACTACCTGCGCAAGACCGACCTCGAGCGCTATCGCACGCTGATCCGCGAGCTCGGCCTGCGCCGGTGATCGAAGCCGGGACCTCGGTTCCCGAGCTGACCCTGAAGCGCGGGGACGGCAGCGACTTCACCCGAGCAGACTTCGAGGGCAAGACCACCGTCCTGGTCTTCTATCCGTTCGCCTTCAGCCCGGTGTGCACCGATCAGCTCAACCTCTACGAGGAGGTGCTGGACGACTTCACCGAGCGCGGAGCCACCTTGTACGCGGTGTCCTGCGACGCCACGTATTCGCAGACCGCGTTTCAGGAGAAGCTGGGCGTGAGCATCGAGCAGCTGTCGGACTTCGAGCCCAAGGGTGCTGTCTGCCGCGCGCTCGGCGTCTATCACGACGGCGGCTTCCCGCAGCGGGCGCTGGTCATCGTCGGCCCCGACGCTGTCGTTCGGTGGAGCTATCAGGCTGCCTCTCCGGGCGATCTGCCGGGCGCCAACCTGATCTTCGACGCGCTGTCGGCCTGAGCCCCCTCTCGCCGGTGAGCGAGCTCGGCTCAGCTCCGTTGCCGGCGCCCGGGGCGCAGGACCATCAGCGCGGCCCTGAGCAGGCGCCGCTGCTGATCCTGTACGCCGACTTCGAGTGCCCGTTCTGCGCCGCCCTCGAGCTCCGGCTGGTCGGAGCGCAGCTGCGCGTGGTCTTCCGCCACTTCCCGGTCCGCTCCAGCCACCCTCGCGCCTGGGCGGCGGCCTGCGCCGCCGAGGCGGCCGCGGCCCAGGACCGGTTCTGGGAGATGCACGACTCGCTGTTCGCCGACCAGGGGCGGCTCGAGGACCCGCACCTGTGGCGCCGGGCCGAGCAGCTCGGGCTCGATCTCGAGCGCTTCGACGCCGACCGCCGCAGCGACGCGGTGCGCGACCACGTCAAGCGCGACTTCCGCTCGGGGGTCCGCGCCGGCGTGGTCACGACACCGACGGTGTTCCGTGATGCGGGCGACGGCCTGTTCGAGCGCGTGGACCCAGCGTCGCTGGGCGTCCCCGCGGCCTGACCCGAGGCGGCTTCGGGGGCTGCCGTCGCTGAGTCCCCATATCGGGGACTTTGAGACGGAGGCCTCGTGTTTCCTTTGGTCCGTGGCTAGACGCGTGACGTTTTGGGGCTGGGGAGGGGGGCGCTTTCGGGGGCCGCCGTCGCTGACACGCCATATAGGCGTACTTGCGACGGAGGCTGGCGGCGGAGGGTGCGATCCCGCCCCCTCCAAGCTGCCTTTGCCGTTGTCAGCCCCTCACAGACGGTGGTGCAACGCAAAGCCGCCGCGGGCCTCGGCTGCGGACCGGGCTGCCTAAGACACCCTCCCAACCCTGAGCCGACGGGCTCAGACCGGTCTCGGGCAGGGGTCAGGCCGGGGTCAGGCCGGCGTGGGCTCGGGCGCCTTGGGCGGCGTGCGCAGGGCCGAGGCCTCGGCCCCCGGGCGCTCGAGGTCCTCGATCGTCGGCCGGCGGCCCCGCAGCGGGCGCCCGGAGCCCGAGGGGCTCAACGCGGCGCGGACCAGATCGAGCTGGCGGATGGCCACGTCGGGATCGACGTGGGCGAACGAGCCGACCGCCTCGCAGACGCCCTTTAGCATCATCAGAACGTCGACGGCACTGACGT
This sequence comes from uncultured Solirubrobacterales bacterium, assembly GCA_963799995.1. Classification (GTDB taxonomy): domain Bacteria; phylum Actinomycetota; class Thermoleophilia; order Solirubrobacterales; family Solirubrobacteraceae; genus Palsa-465. The sequence continues at coordinate 619,973 of CAWCZI010000012.1, forward strand.
CGGAGCGGACCGCGCCCGCCTCCTGAGCACGGACCAGGAGTGCCTCGAGCACGCCGATCAGCTCCGTGTGCGCCGCCCGGATCTCGTCGTTGGCGAGCCAGGTGTCGGCGAGCGCGTCGAACAGCGCTCGATCCGTCTGCGAGCGCCCGACCGACTGGTCGATCAGGTCGAACAGGGCCTCGCCCGGATCCGGCGCGTCGAGCAGGGCGCGTGCGCCCGCCAGCGACTCGTGCATCCGCTCCACCACGATCGCCGAGATCAGGTGTTCCTTGGAGGGGAAGTTGCGAAACAGCGTTCCGCGCCCGACCCCCGCGCTCTGGGCGATCTCGCCGACCCCGACGTCGAGCCCCCGCTCCGAGAAGATCGTGGTCGCGGCGTCCAGCAGGCGCCGGCGATTTCGCTCGGCATCTGCCCGCAGCCGGCGAGGCTCTTCCTCCATCACGGTGGATTCTCCTACTTCACGCGGGCGGATGCGCCGCCCTGGTCGGTGGGGGCGGCCATTACGCCGTCGACGCCGGGGCCGCCGCCGCCGCCAGTTCGAGCTCGACGTCTTGCAGGTGGCGCCGGCGCAGTGCCACCGCCATCAGCAGCGCCCCGATGCCGAGCATGATCGCCGCGGCCAGGAAGGCCACGTGGTAGCCGGAGACGCGCGCGGCCAGCGGGCCGCCGCCACCGGAGCCGTGCAGCAGGCTGCTGGTCTGGGTGGCGGCCAGCGTCGATAGGATCGCCAGCCCCAGCGAGCCGCCGACCTGCTGGGCAGTGTTGAACAGGCCGCTGGCCAGACCGGCGTCCTCACCGCGAACACCGCCGGTGCCCAGCAGGGTGATCGGAACGAACGCGAGGCCCATCCCGATGCTCATCGGCATCAGCCCGACCAGCAGGTTGCCGGCGTAGCTGCCGTGCACCGGCAGACCGGTGAGGATCAGCATGCCCGCCGCCGCCAGCGAGATCCCGGAGACGGCGACGTTGCGCACGCCGACGCGCCGGATCAGCTGCTGGGCGACGCCGGCTCCGATCATGATCCCGGCGGTCACCGGCAGGAAGGCCAGGCCCGCTCGCAGCGGGCTGTAGCCGAGGATCTGCTGGACGTAGAGCGAGGCGAAGTAGAACATCCCGAACATGCCCGAGGCGACCAGCAGCAGCGCCCCGTCGGCGACCGCCAGCGCCCGGACGCGGAAGATGGTCAGCCGCATCAGCGGCGCCGCGCTGCGGTGCTCGGTCGCGACGAAGGCGCCGAGCAGCGCGAGCGCCACGGCGCCGAGTCCGAGCGTGCGCGCCGAGCCCCAGCCGTACGCCTGGGCCTTGACGATCGCATACACCAGCACCACCAGGCCCGAGGTCACGGTGAACGCGCCGAGGAGATCGTAGGAACGCGTCTTGACGTCGACGCGGGACTCGGCCACGAACCGCAGCGCGAGCAGGACGGTGGCGATCCCGATCGGGACGTTGACGAAGAACACCCACCGCCACGAGGCGACGTCGGTCAAGATGCCGCCGACCAGCAGTCCGACTGCGGCCCCGCTGGCCGAAATGGCGCTCCACACGCCCAGGGCCTTGGTGCGCCGCGCGCCGTCGGTGAAGGTGGTGGTCACGATCGAGAGAGCGGCGGGGGAGACCAGCGCGCCACCGAGGCCCTGGAGTGCCCGGCCGGCGATCAGCATTCCCGAGGACTGGGCGAACCCGTTCAGCAGCGATGCGGCCGAGAACAGCACCACGCCGGCGACGAACAGCCGCTTGCGCCCCACCAGATCGGCGGCACGGCCGCCAAGCAGAAGGAAGCCGCCGAAGATGAGCGTGTAGCCGTTGACCACCCACTGCAAATTGGCGGCCGAGAAGTGAAGGCCACGCTGAACCGACGGCAGCGCGATGTTGACAACGGTGGCGTCGAGCACAACCATGAACTGCGCGAGGCAGGCGATCACCAGCACCAGCCATGGGTTGACACTGCGCCCGGTGCGGCCTGCGGTGCGTGGGCTCTCGATCACGGTTGCGCTCATCGCTGCTCCTGAGGACGGTGCCAGGTGGTAAGTGGACCGGCGGGTCCGCTTACCGTATCACAACCGGACCGCGCAGTCCGCTTGGCCCCCGCCCGTCCTGGGCATCACCCGCTAGGATCAGCAGGGTTCGGAACGAAATGAAGAACGAAGCACTCCGCCGACCGAAGGGTGGAGAGAGAAGAAGGGAACTGAATATGTCTGACGCCGTTTCGCGCGTCTCCGTCGAGATCGAGGGCAAAGAGATCTCGTTCGAGACCGGCAAGTTGGCCAAGCAGGCCTCCGGCGCCGTAGTCGTCCGTGCGGGCGACACGATGGTCCTCTGTACCGCCACCGCGGGCAACCTCCGCGACGTGGATTTTCTGCCCCTCACGGTTGACGTCGAGGAGCGCATGTATGCAGCCGGGAAGATTCCCGGCTCGTTCTTTAAGCGCGAGGGTCGCGCGGGGGAGAAGGCGACGCTCACGGCACGCCTGATCGACCGTCCGATCCGGCCGCTGTTTCCCAAGGGCTGGCGTCATGAGACCCAGCTCGTGGCGCTGCCGATGTCAGTTGACCACGTCAACCCGTACGACATGCTGGCCATGAACGGCGCGTCGGCCGCATTGATGGTGTCCGACATCCCGTTCCCGGCGCCCGTGGGCGCTGTGCGGATCGGGAAGATCGACGGCAACTTCGTCGTCAATCCCGACGAGGACGCGCTGCTTGACGGCGCTGACCTCGACCTGATCGTCGCGGGCACCGAGGAGGCCATCCTGATGGTCGAGGCGGGCGCCAACGAGATCCCCGAGGCCGAGATCCTCGACGCGCTCGATATCGCGCACGAGAACATCAAGAAGCTCTGCGCCGCCCAGCGTGAGCTGGCGGAGAAGGCCGGCAAGGCCAAGACCGAGGTCACGGTCCCGCAGGTGCACCCCGAGCTCTATGAGCAGATCAAGGGCTCGCACGGCGAGGCGTTGTCCGCCGCCACCCAGGTGGAGGACAAGCTCGCGCGCCAGGACGCGACCAAGGCGGTCGAGGAGCAGATCCTCGAGCACTACTCCGGCGCGCCGGAGTCAGAGACCTACGCCGAGTACCGCTCGAATGCCCAGCGCGCATTCGACAAGCTCGAGAAGACGATCATCCGCGAGCACATCGCGGTCGAGAAGAAGCGCCCCGACGGCCGCACCGCGGATCAGATCCGTCCGATCTCGATCGAGGTCGACGTGTCTCCCCGCGCGCACGGCTCGGCGCTGTTCACCCGCGGCCAGACGCAGGCGTTCTCGGTCGTCGCGCTCGGCACCACGCGTGAGGAGATGCGCCTGGACACGTTGGGGCTGGAGACCACCAAGCGCTACTTCCACCACTACAACTTCCCGCCGTTCTCGGTCGGGGAGGCCGGCTTCATGCGCGGGCCCAAGCGGCGCGACATCGGTCACGGTGCGCTCGCCGAGCGGGCGCTGGTGCCGATGATCCCCAGCCAGGAGGACTTCCCGTACACGATCCGCGTCGTCTCGGACATCCTCGAGTCCAACGGCTCGAGTTCGATGGCGTCGGTGTGCGGATCGACCCTGTCGCTGATGGACGCTGGCGTGCCGATCAAGGCTCCGGTGGCGGGCATCGCCATGGGCCTGATCAAGGAGGGGGATGACTACATCATCCTCACCGACATCGCCGGCGTCGAGGACCACCTCGGTGACATGGACTTCAAGGTCGCCGGCACCAAGGACGGGATCACCGCCCTGCAGATGGACATCAAGATCACGGGCGTGACGTTCGAGATCATGCGCGATGCCCTGGCCCAGGCCAAGGTCGCCCGGGAGTTCATCCTTAAAGAGATGGACACCGTCATCGACACGCCGCGCGCGGAGCTGTCCAAGTACGCCCCGGGGATCTCCTCGGTGCAGATCGATCCCGAGAAGATCGGGCTGCTGATCGGCAAGGGCGGCGAGACGATCCGTGCCCTGCAGGAGGAGTTCGAGTCCCAGATCGACGTCAACGACGAGGGCATGGTGCTCGTCTACGCGGCCGATCGCGAGCGCGGTGACGCGCTCGTCGACCGGATCCGCTCGATGACCAAGGAGGTCGAGGTCGGCGACGAGTTCACCGGCAAGGTGGTCAAGACCACCACGTTCGGCGCCTTCATCGAGCTGGCGAAGGGCACCGACGGCCTGCTGCACATCTCCAACGTCGCCCCGGGTCGCCGCATCGCGACCGTCGAGGAGGTTCTCAACAAGGGCGACGAGCTCCACGTCAAGGTGGTCGAGGTCGACCGCGAGCGCGGTCGGATCGGCCTCCGGCTGGCCGAGGATCCCGAGATCCAGGGCAAGAACCCCGAGGAGCTGTCGGCGATCGCCGCGGCCGAGGGGAATCGCGGGCGGCCCGATCGTCCCCCGCGTGACCGTGACCGCGATCGCGGTCCGCGCAACGGTGGCGGCGGCCGCGACCGTGACCGTGGCCCGCGCGACGGTGACCGTGACCGCGGCCCCCGTGTGCGCGATCGCGACCCCGATCGCCCCCGCTCATAGTCCCGCGGTGAAGCAGGAGCACCGCCTGACGACGCTCGAGTCGGGCGTCCGGATCGTGACGGAGGCAATGCCCTCCGTCCGGTCCGTGTCGCTCGGGTTCTGGATCGGGACCGGTTCCCGGTACGAATCCGACGATCAGGCGGGGCTCTCACATCTGCTCGAACATCTCCTGTTCAAGGGGAGCTCGAAGTACGCGTCGCTCGAGATCGACCAGATCTTCGATGGCATGGGCGCCGAGCTCAACGCCGGCACCGGTAAGGAGACGACTTCGGTCTACGCCCGCGTCATCGACGCCCACCTCGCCGACGCGTTCGACGTGATGGCCGACATGGTGTTCCGCCCGTCGCTGACCGACATCGACTCCGAGCGCGAGGTGATCCTCGAGGAGATCGCGATGTACGACGACGATCCCCAGGAGAAGGTGTTCGACGTGCTGGGGGAGGCGGTGTTCGGAGACGACCCGCTCGGACGGGCGATCATCGGCCGCGCCGCGGTCATCTCCGACACGCCCGCGGCCGACATCGCCGCCTTCCACGCCGCACGCTACGCGCCCGGCGGCATCGTCATCGCGGCGTCCGGCGCGGTCGACCACGACGCGCTCGTCGAGCTCGCCGCGGCTCGTGTCCCGACCGAGGCCGGCCGGGCGGTGCCGCTGGCCGGGGCGGTCCGGCTGCCCCCCGGGACCCGTCGCAGCTTCGAGCGCAAGGACACCGAGCAGTTCCACGTCTGCCTTGGCGGTCCGGGGCTCTCGCGCCACGACGATCGCCGCTTCGCCCTGCGCGTGCTCGACACGATCTTCGGCGGCACGTCATCCTCGCGTCTGTTCCAGGAGGTACGGGAGCGACGCGGTCTGGCCTACGCCGTGTACTCGTTCACCAGCGCCTACCACGACACCGGGCAGATCGGCCTTTACGTCGGCACCCGGGCCGACAACCTGGTGCAGGCGCTGTCGGTCGTTGGGACCGAGCTCGAGCGCATGCGCGCGGAGCCGGCCACTCCCGAGGAGCTGGCGCGCGCCAAGGAGAACCTGAAGGGCCGAGTCGTGCTCGCGTTGGAGTCCACCGGTGCGCGCATGAACCGTCTCGGCTCCGAGGTCCTCGCCGGCGCCCCGCTGATCCCCATCGACGAGGTGGTGGCACGGATCGACGCGGTGACGCTCGCGGACCTGGCCGGGCTGACCGAGGAGCTGTGGGCGCCCGAGCGCCTGTCCGCGGCCGGCATCGGGCCCGAGCAGGAGCGCTTCGAGCAGGCGCTCGAGGGCGTCGTGCCGGAGCTCGTCGAGAGCTCGTAGGGTCGGGCGTGGCTGAGCTGATCCGGGTCGCTGTGGCCGGCGCCGCGGGGCGCATGGGCGCCACCGTGTGCGAGGCCGTCGGCGGCGCCGCGGACATGGAGCTGGTCGCCCGCGCCGACCCTGCGCTCGGCACCCCGCTGGCCGAGGCGCTCGCCGCCGGCCCCGACGTGCTGGTCGACTTCACGGTGCCCGACACCGCGCTGGGCAACGCCCGTCAGGCGGTGGCCGCCGGGATCCACGTCGTGATCGGGACCACCGGCTTTGACGCCATCGAGCTCGAGGACCTGCGCGGCGCCGGCGCGAACGTGTTCGTGGCGCCGAACTTCGCGATCGGCGCCGTCCTGATGATGCAGTTCGCCGCCGAGGCCGCCCGGCACATGCGCGCCGCCGAGATCGTCGAGCTCCATCACGACACCAAGGTCGACAGGCCCAGCGGCACGGCTGCCCGAACCGCCGCCCTGATGGTGGCCGCGCGCGCCGAGCAGGGGTACTCGGTGCCGGTGCACTCCGTCCGCCTGCCCGGGCTCGTCGCCCACCAGGAGGTGATCCTCGGCGACGTCGGCCAGACGCTGACGATCCGCCACGACTCCACCGACCGTCACTCGTTCATGCCCGGCGTGCTGCTGGCGGTGCGCCGGGTGGGGACGCTCGAGGACTCGCCGGTGGTCGGCCTCGAGCATCTGCTCTGAGCCCTTGACCGCCCGGGACCGTCGCGCGGTGGTCGTGGGCGCGGGATCGAGTGGGCTGGTGTGCGCGATCCACCTCGCGCGGGCGGGCCTTGAGGTTACGGTGCTCGAGCACGCTCCCCGGCCCGGTGGGGCCTGCACCAGCGGCGAGGCGACCCTGCCCGGGTTCATCCACGATCACTGCGCCGGCTTCAACCCGATGACGGTGGCGTCACCGGCGATGCGCGAGCTCGAGCTCGAGGCGGAGGGTCTGCGCTGGGTCGATCCGGACGCCGTCATGGCCCATCCGTTCGCCGACGGCACGGCGATCGAGCTGCACCGCGACCTCGACGCCACCGTCGCCTCGCTCGAGTCCGCGGCTCGCGGCTCCGGTGGCGCCTGGAGATCGCTGATCGAGCAGTACCTGCCGCTCGCCCAGCCGTTGGTCGACGCGGTCCTCGGCCCGCTCTGCATCAGGCGCGCCCCGCTGGCGGTCCTCGCCGCGCTGCGTCGCGACGCTGTGCTCCTGGCCCGGCGGATGACCGGTTCGATTCAGGCTCTCGGACTCGACGTCTTCGACGGGGCCACGCGGCCCACCGCGTGGCTGTGCGGCTCGGCGCAGCACTCAGGGCTTCCACCGTCGACCGCGGGCAGCGGCGCATTCGGCTTCCTGCTGGCGCTGCTCGGCCACTCACACGGGTGGCCATACCCCGCCGGCGGGCAGGGGGAGATTGCTCGCGCGCTCGAGGCGATCGCCCGCCGCGAGGGGGTGACGATTCGCTGTGGGGCTCATGTCGAGCGTGTGCTCGTGCGGGCCGGCCGCGCCGCGGGCGTCGCGCTGCGCGGCGGCGAGGAGATCCCCGCCCGCTACGCGATCACGACGATCAGCGCGCGCCCGCTGGCGGCGATGCTGCCCGACGACGCCCTCCCGCACCGGCTGCTGCGACGGCTGCGGATCTGGCGCTACTCCACCGCCGCGTTCAAGCTCGACTACGCATTACGGGCGCCCGTGCCCTGGACCGCGCCCGGCGCTCGCGAGGCGGCGGTGGTCCACGTCGGCGGCGAGCTGCGTGAGCTCTCAGCTGCCGCGGAGGCGGGACAGCGCGGCGAGGTGCCCGAGCGCCCGGCGGTTGTGGTCGGCCAGCACACGCTCCATGACCCCTCGCGCGCGCCCGCGGGCGGTCACACCCTGTACTGCTACGCCCACGTCCCGTCACGCTATGACTGCTCCGACGAGGACGTCGCGGCGCGCGTCGAGGACCAGCTCGAGCGCTTTGCCCCAGGCTTCTCCGAGACCGTCCTGGCCCGGGCGATTCGCAACCCGGCCCGGACCGAGGCCGAGAACCCGAGCCTCACGGATGGCGACCTATCGGGCGGCTCCATGGAGCTCGACCAGCAGCTCATCTTCAGGCCCGCTCCCGAGCTGTGCCGCCACCGCACGCCTCTGCGCGGTCTGTACGTGGCCGGCTCCTCGGTGCATCCGGGCGGCTCAGTGCAGGGGATGGGCGGCCGCTCGGCGGCGCGCGCGGTGCTGGCGGATCGCCGCGTGCGCCCGTGGAGGGCGTGACGCCGCTAATCAGGAGCCACGCCCGGACGGTGTTCCGGGCGGGCGGCGGCCGTGATCGCCGCGCGGGTCAGCCCGACGTACCAGTCGGCGACGTCCGCGCGAGCAACGTCTGAGCGCTTGAGCCACCAGTTGGCGAGCGCCTCCCCGGCGCCCACGATCGCCTCCGCGACGCCCTCCGAGGCGGGTGCGCCGACGCCAGGCCAGGGCGCGGTGCCGTCGCCCTCGAGCATCCGCCGGACCTCGGCGACGATCTGAGCGCGCAGCTGGGCGACCTGCTCGGCCAGGGGGCGACGTGCGTTGAGCTCGCGGAACAGCACCGTCCAGCCGTCGCGGTGCTCCTCGACGAAGGCCAGGAACTCCCCGATCACGGCGCGTAGGCGGCCGCTGCCGTCGGCGCCGTCGGCGGCCACCAGACGCTCCACGAGCTCGCCGCCGGTGCGCTCGATGTAGGCCACGTACAACCCCTCCTTGGAGCCGAAGTAGGCGTACAGCATCGGCTTGGACACACCCGCGTCGCCGGCGATCCGGTCCATGGAAGCGCGCTCGTAGCCCCCTTCGGCGAAGATCTGACCAGCAACCTCGAGGATCAGCTCCTCGCGCACATGGCGCGGCATGCCCCGGGTCCCCGCCCGGGGGGCCGACCCGCGTTGGCGGGCGGGGACGACGATGGCCTCGCGACGCGACAAGTCGTGTAGAAAGTTACCGAATCGGATATTACTCCTGAGTAGAGGATGCCAGAGCGAGGAGCCAGGCCAAACGTTCACCCGGTCCAGCGCCGGGTGCTCAAAGCGCTCGCAGCGCTTAGTTCGCCCCTGCTTCCAGACGATTACCTCGAGCTCGTCAACCCGCTGTGGTCCACCCGCGAGCTGCGGGGCCGGATCGAGTCGATCGATCACGAGACCGAGCAAGCCGCGACCGTGCTGATCAAGCCCGGATACCGGTGGGGCGGGCACGAACCCGGCCAGTATCTGCGGATCGGCGTCGACATCAAGGGGGTGCGGCACTGGCGGGCCTACTCGCTGACCTCGGACCCCCTCCGGTCCGACGGCCTGATCAGCATCACGGTCAAGAACGTCGACGAGGGCAAGGTCTCGCCGTATCTGGTCAAGCGAGGCCGGCCGGGGGCGATCGTCTCGCTCGGCGGAGTCGAGGGAGAGTTCCTGCTTCCCGACCAGCTTCCCGACAAGCTGCTGTTCATCAGCGCCGGCAGCGGAATCACGCCGATCATGAGCATGCTGCGCCACCTCGACCAGTCCGGCGAGCTCGGGGACGCCGTGTTGCTGCACTCCGCACGCCGCGCCGACGAGGTGATCTTCGGCGATGAGCTGCGCGACCTGGCCAGGCGCAATGACCGCTTCAAGCTGCACGAGCAGCACACCGGAGAGAAGGGCCGCATGGGCCCCGATGATCTCGAGCGGCTGTGTCCGGACTGGCGCGAGCGTGAGATGTTCATCTCCGGCCCCAACGAGATGCTCGACGACTTCAGCGGCTTGTATGAGCGTGAGGGCATGCAGGAGCGCCTGCACATGGAGCGCTTCCAGCCCAAGCTCGGGCTCGGGGACGGCGAGGAGGGCCAGGGAGGAACGATCAAGTTCCTGAAGTCCGACTGCGAGGCCGAATCCGACGGCAGCCAGCCGATCCTCGTCGCCGGCGAGGAGGCTGGCCTGGACCTGCCGTACGGCTGCCGCGAGGGGATCTGTCACACCTGCGTCGGAGAGCTGCGCTCCGGCCGTGTCCGCGACCTGCGCAACGGCAAGGTCGGGGGGCAGGAAGGGGAGGTCATCCGCACCTGCATCCACGCCCCCGAAGGACCGATCGAGATCGAGCTGTGAGCACCCTGAGAACTGTGAGACCAGACAACGAGGAGGACGCATGACTACCGCCGTCCACAACGGCTCCGGCCCGAGCGCGCCGGACGCACCCGAGAGCTCTGAGAACCCCCTGCATCGTCTCACGCCCGAGCAGATCGAAGAGATCGGCCGGGAGTTCGACGAGCTCCACGAACAGGTCAAGGCCGACCTCGGAGACCGCGACGCAACCTACATCCGGTCGATGATCGCCTTCCAGCGCCGGCTGGCGCTGATCGGCCGCGCGGAGCTGGTCGCGTCGCGCTGGCGGGTCCCATGGGCCCTCGGCGCGGCCACCCTCGGGATGGCCAAGATTCTCGAGAACATGGAGATCGGCCACAACGTCATGCACGGCCAGTGGGACTGGATGAACGATCCGGTGATCAACTCCCGGGCGTGGGACTGGGACACGGCCTCGACCGCCGAGGCCTGGCGGCACTCCCACAACTACATCCACCACACCTACACCAACATCGTCGGCAAGGACCGCGATCTCGGATACGAGATCATGCGCATCGACCCGGGCCAGAAGTGGTATCCGTTCTATCTGCTGCAGCCCTTCTACAACATTCTCCTGGCGATGCTGTTCGAGTGGGGGGTGGCCGTCCACGACCTCGACTTCGACGCGATCCGCGCGGGCGAGAAGGACGGCAAGCAGGTGCTCAAGGAGCTCAAGGGCATCGGCGGCAAGGCGCGCGCGCAGATCACCAAGGACTACATCGCGTGGCCGCTGATCAGCGGGGGCGTGATGGCGCTCATCGAGGCCGCGGTGCTAAGCGCGCAGGCGCGCGACATCGGCGGCTCGGACGGGCTCGGCCGCAAGGCCAAACGGGCTCTGCGCAAGGCCCGTCGCAAAGCCCCGGGCGGACAGAGCGTGCTCACGCAGATGGCCGCGCGGCGCTCGTTCCGCGAGCCGTTCGTGCGCACCCTGACCGCGAACGTGGTTGCGAACCTGATCCGCAACGTATGGTCCTACGCGATCATCTTCTGTGGCCACTTCCCCGACCAGACCTATACCTTCACCCAGGCTGAGACCGACGACGAGTCACGGGGCGGGTGGTACGTGCGTCAGCTGCTCGGCGCCGCCAATATCGACGGCGGACCGATGTTCCACGTGATCAGCGGCAACCTCGGATACCAGGTCGAGCACCACCTGTTCCCGGACATGCCGAGCACCCGCTACGGGGAAATCGCCCCCAAGGTGCGCGAGATCTGCGAGCGCTACGAGCTGCCCTACAACTCGGGGCCGTTCCATCAGCAGCTGGGGATGGTGCAGCGAACCATCCTGCGCCTGGCACTGCCGGGAGGCAAGGCTCGGCCGAAGCCCGGTCCCTATCACGGTCCGCGCTACCGCGGCAGCGGCGAGCGCGACGCTCCGGAGATCAAGAAGGCCGCCTGACCCGATCGCCTCAGCCGGCTGCGGGCGGGTCCGAGCCGGGCTCGCCCGCCGCCACCAGCTCCAGCCGGTTTCCCCATGGATCCTCGGTGAAGAACCGGCGCACGCCCGGCAGCGCGTCGTCCCAGTCCACCGGGCCGCCGGCGGCCGCCAGCCGGGCGGCGAGCGCGTCGATGCCCGCCCGCGGCACGGCGAGCGCGGGGTGGGCCTTGCGCGCCGGCGCAAAGCCGTTGTCGATCCCGATGTGCAGCTGCCCGCGCCCTAGCGCGAACCACGCACCGCCGCGGCCGCGCAGCCCCGGCGGCTTCTCGATTTCCGTCAATCCGAGCAGGCGGCCGTAGAACTCGCGGGCCTGCGCCTCGCCGCCGGGAGGCGCGGCCAGCTGGACATGGTCGATCGCGGTGGGGCGGTCCTCGGGTTCAGCGGCTTGCTCTGAGCTCAACTGGTCCTGCTCCGATACGGTTCCGTGCCGATGCCGACCGAAGTTAGCGCCGTCCGCGGCCCGCGCGACCTGCGGGAGTTCGTTGCGCTCCCGTTCCGCCTGCACCGCGGGACCCCGTGGATCCCGCCGCTCAAGCTCGAGCGCTACGCGTTTCTGACCAGGCCGCTGAACCCGTTCTTCACCCATGGCAAGGCCCAGTACTTCCTGGCCAGGCGCGACGGACGGGTGGTCGGGCGCGTCACCGCCCAGGTCGACTACGACTTCAACCAGTACCACGCCTCGCGGTGGGGGACGTTCGGCTTCTTGGAGTTCGAGGATGACCTCGAGGTCGTCAAGGCGCTGCTGGACACCGCGGAGCGTTGGTGCGCCGCCCAAGGCTGTGACCGCATCGTCGGACCGATGAGCTTTCAGATCAACGACGAGGCGGGGATGCTGGTCGAGGGCTTCGAGCGCGAGCCGCTGATCCGCGAGCCCTGGAACCCGCCCTACTACTCCGCCCGGTGCGAGGAGGCGGGCCTGACCAAGGCCATGGACCTGTTCGGCTGGGACCTGTCGATCTCGGACCGCGAGCGCATGAACCCGGTCCTACCGAAGATCGCCGAGCGCGCCCACAGCCGCTACGGGATCACGATCCGCAAGATGGAGCGCCGCCACCTGCGCCGCGACATGGACGAGTTCGCCAAGGTCTACAACGCCGCGTGGTCGAACAACTGGGGCTTCGTGCCGTATTCCAAGGCGGATCTCGATGCGTACGCGATCGACATGCAACTGGTCTACTCGCGTGAGTGGTTCATGATCGCCGAGCAGGACTCAAAGACGATCGCGATGGCGATCACGATCCCCGACATCCATCAGGTCTACAAGAAGATGAACGGGCGGTTGCTGCCGCTGGGCTGGGTTTACTACCTGATGCGCGGGCGGATCATCGACCGCGTCCGCGTCGGCTTCCTCGGCGTGCTGCCCGAGTATCAGCACACCGGCGTGGCCGCGGCGCTGTATCTCGAGCACTTCGACGTCGCCGAGCGCAGCCACCAGAAGGCCGGCGAGGCGAGCTTCATCCTCGAGGTCAACACCTCGATGAACCGCGGGCTGGAGGCGATGGGGGGCCGTCTGGTCAAGCGCTGGCGCGTTTACGAGCGCCTGCTGCACAGCGCCGGTGATGACGGCTGACCCTGCGATAATGCGCCGATGCCCCTGAATCTCGGAACCGTGCTCACCGCCATGGTGACGCCCTTCGACGCCCAGGGGCGCGTCGATGAGGAGGCCGCCGTGCGGCTCATGCACCATCTCGTCGAGCACGGCTCAGACGGTCTGGTGGTGTGTGGGACCACCGGCGAAGCGGCCACGCTCGACGATTCCGAGCATCTGGGGATGATCGCGCTGGCCGCGGAGGAGATGCGCGGACGCTGCACGATCGTCGCCGGCGTGGGCTCCAACGACACCCGTCACGCCGTGCGGCTGACCGAGCGCGCCAGCGAGATCGGCGTCGACGCCCTGCTTTCAGTCAACCCGTACTACAACCGGCCCAGCCGTCGCGGGATCGTCGCCCACTACCGGGAGGTCGTGCGCGCCACCGATCTGCCGATCCTGCTCTACAACATCCCCCAGCGCACCGGCTCCGACATGCCCAACGACCTGCTGGCCGAGTTGGCCCAGCTCGATCACATAGTCGGCGTCAAGCAGGCCAATCCGGCCAACCTGGCCAAGGTCGACGGACTCATGATCTACGCCGGCAACGACGACAACCTGATCGACGTGCTGGAGATGGGGGAGGCCGGCGGGATCCTGACCGGGAGTCACATCTTCGGCGATCAGATGCGACGCATGGTCGATGAGCCCGAGCAGCGGCGCGAGATCGACGCCGGCCTTCAGGACGTCTACCGAGACTTTGGCATCGCCCCCCTCGCCTGCAGCGTGAAGGCGGCGCTGGCGTTGATCGGACTCCCCGTCGGCGGTCCCCGGCTGCCGAACGTGGAGCTCGACGACGATGAGCTCGCCGTCCTGCGGGGGATGCTCGAACGCCACGGAATGCTCGCGACGGCCGCGTGAGCGCCAGCAAGCTCAGGGTCCTGCCGCTCGGCGGGCTCGGCGAGATCGGTAAGAACATGATGGTCGTCGAGTACGACGGCCGGATCGTGGTGGTCGACGTGGGGCTGCGCTTCCCGACCACGGACATGCTCGGGATCGACCTCGTGCTGCCCGACTTCAGCTACCTGCGCGAGCGCGCCTCAGACATCGAGGCGATCGTGATCACCCACGGTCACGAGGATCATCTAGGGGCGCTTCCGTGGGTGCTGCGGGAGCTGGGCGGCGAAGCCTCGCCGACGATCTACGGCGGCCCGCTGACGATCGCCATGGCCCGCTCAAAGCTCGATGAGCACAATCTGCGCGAGGTCCGGCTCGAGGACCTGGACACGGGTGAGCAGCTGACCCTCGGACCGTTCGAGCTCGAGCTCATCCACATGACCCACTCGATCCCGGACTCGTGCGCCGTTGCGCTGAGCACCGAGCTGGGGACCGTGCTGCTGACCGGCGACTACAAGTTCGACCAGACACCCGTCGACGGGCCCCCGGCCGACGTGTCCCGGCTCGCCGAGCTCGGCTCAGAGGGCGTTCTGCTGCTCTGCGGCGATTCCACCAACGCCGACCGGCCAGGCTTCTCCCCCTCCGAGCGCGAGGTGGGACCGCACCTGGAGGAGGTGTTCTCGCGCGCCGAGGGCCGCATCATCGTGACCAGCTTCGCCTCCAACATCCACCGCGTGCAGCAGGTCGTCGACGCGGCGGCGGCGCTCGGGCGCAAGGTCGCGCTGGTCGGGCGCTCGATGCGCAAGAACGTCAATATCGGGCGCTCGCTGGGCCACATCGACGTTCCCGAGGGATTGATGGTCCAGCCCCACGAGGTCGAGGACTGGCCCGACCATAAGATCGTGGTCATCTCCACCGGCAGCCAGGGCGAGCCGCTGTCAGCGCTGCGCCGGATGGCCTACAACGACCACCGGCAGATCACGCTGCGCCGCGGCGACACCGTGGTCTTCTCGGCCACCCCGATCCCCGGCAACGAGCGCGCGGTGAACGAGACCGTCGACCGGCTGTACCGCATCGGCTGCAGCGTGATCACACCGCGGGAGGCCCCGATCCACGCCTCGGGACACGGCTATGTCGAGGAGCTCAAGCTGATGCTCAACCTCGTTCGCCCGCGCTACGTGATGCCGGTCCATGGCGACCACAAGCGGATCCGCCTGCATGCGGCACTCGCCGAGGCCGTCGGGATCGAGCCGGACAACATCTTCGAGGGCGAGAACGGGCTGCCCTTGGAGATCGACGACCGTGGCGCCCGCTTCGGCGACCCCGAGCGCGCCGGCATGATCTTCGTCGACGGCGTCGACATCGGGGACCCCGCCGACGTCGCTCTGCGCGACCGCCGGATGCTGTCGGCCGACGGGATCTTCATCGTCGTGGCCACCGTCTCCGAGCAGACCGGCGAGTCGGTGGTCGTCCCCGAGGTGATCTTCCGGGGCGTGCCGTTCATCGAGCAGGCCGACGAGCTGGTCGCCGACATCCGCGAGGAGGTCGAGCGCTCGCTCACGCGGGCGGCGCAGGGCGGGATCCGTGAGATCGACATGCTCCAGCAGGAGCTGCACGACGATCTGGCGACTTTCGTCTACGACCGTCTGCGCCGGCGCCCGATGGTGCTGCCGGTCGTGGTCGAGGTCTGATCGGCCCCATTCGGGGCGCTCGAGGTCGCCGGCGGGGGAGGGCCGCCATCGCCGGCCACCGGCAGGCGGATGACGAACCGCGTCCCCGTGCCGCCGGCTGGGCGCTCGAGCACGACCGTGCCGTTGTGCGACTGTGCCACCGCGCGCACGATCGCGAGCCCCAGGCCCGAGCCGCGGCCGCCGTCGCGCCCGCCCCGGACGAAGCGCTCGAACACCCGGTTGGCGAGCTCGGTGGGGATGCCGGGTCCGTCGTCTTCGACGGTCAGGACGGCCTCACCGCCGCTGGTGATGGTCGCGGCACTCACCCGCGTACCCGGCGGGGTGTGCCGGACGGCGTTCTCGAGCAGGTTCAGGACCAGGCGGTGCAGCTCGTCCTGGACTCCCTCGACGACCGCCGGCGCGGCGGCGATCGACAGCTCGTGGCGCTCGGCGACCGGACCCAGCTCGGCCGCGGCCTCGATCAGCACCTTGCCGAGGTCGGTCGGGCGGTGGGGCTGGATCCGGCGGGCGTCGGCACGGGCCAGCAGCAGCAGGTCGCCGACCAGCCGGCGCATGCGCCGCGTCGAGCGCAGCGCCGCCTCAGCGGTCTCGGCCTGCTCGCCGCGTAGCTCCTCGGTCAGCAGCTCCAGGTTGGCCAGCACGCTCGTCAGCGGCGTGCGGAGCTCGTGCGACGCGTCGGCCACGAACTCCCGCTGGCGGTCGAGCATCGCCTCGGTGTCGCTGCGCGCCGAGTCCAGCGCACCGAGCATCCCCTCGAGCGTCCTGGCCAGCTCGGCCACCTCGTCCTCGGCCTCGGGATGAGGGACCCGCCCGCTGGCGTCGCGGGTACGCTCGATCTCGCGGGCGGCGTCCGTTAGCTCGACGATCGGCCGCATCGCCCGCGCGGACACGAACAGGCCGGCCAGCAGCGCCAGGATCGTGCCGCCGACCACACCGAGCAGGAGGAACACCTGCACCCGCGCGACGGTGTGGTCGACGTCGGAAAGCGGCCGGGCGTACAGCAGCGTGACCGTGCCGATCGGCTTGACCTCGAGCTCGCGGACGGCGACCCGGTACCCGGATTCCGTGAACGTGCCCGAGGTCTGCGACGGCGCGGTGCTGAAGAACGTCGGCGCCAGGGGGGCCTTGGCGCCCTTGATCGAGGTCTGGGTGCACAGCAGGTCGCCGTCGCTTGAGTCGAAGATGCGGATCTGGGCGTGCTCGGCGCTGGCGTAGTCGCTCAGGTGCACGGTGGTGCGAAAACAGTTGAGCTCGGTGCCGTTGATGAAGCCGAGCTTGTGGTTGAGCTCGTTGTAGAGCTGATCCACGGCCGAGCTGACCTCGTCGTTGAACTGGCCCCGGACCTGGCGGTTGGTCAGCGTCCCGACGATCGCCGCGAAGCCGGCCAGGATCACGAACGTCAGCGCCGCCGAGCCGCCGGCCAGCCGCCAGCGGATGGGGACGCGCCTATACGCGGAGAACGTAACCCGCGCCGCGGATCGTATGAAGGAGCCTGGGCTCTCCATCCGCTTCCAACTTCCGTCGTAGGTTGGACACGAACACCTCGATCGTGTTCGTCATCGAGAACGGGTCATATCCCCAGACCTCGTCGAGCAGGCGCTGGCGCGAGATCACGATGCGCTCGTTGCGCATCAGGTACTCGAGCAGCTCGAATTCGCGCTGGGTGAGCTCCACCGTGCGATCGCCGCGCAGGACCTCGTGGGTGTCGGGATTGAGCTTGAGATCGCCGACGCTGAGGTTGGCCTGCCCGCGCGGCGGGCGCCGACGCAGCAGCGCCCGCAGGCGCGCCAGCAGTTCCTGGCGCTCGAACGGCTTGACCAGGTAGTCATCGGCGCCGGAGTCAAGGCCCTCTACGCGTGACTCGACGGCGTCGCGCGCCGTCAGCACCAGGATCGGCACATCGTCGTCGGACTGGCGCAGGCGCCGGGCCACCTCGAGCCCATCGAGCCCCGGCAGGCCCAGGTCGAGGATCACCAGATCCGGGAGGAAGGCGTGGGCCTGGTCCAGAGCCACTATGCCGTCCTCGGCGACGCGGACCTCGTAGCCCTCCATCCGCAGGCTGCGCTTGAGCACCTGGGCGATGGCGTCGTCGTCCTCGACGACCAGGACGCGGGGTGGGCGCTCGTATTCAGCCATCTAACGGGCAGATGGTAGGGCCCCCCGATGCGAGCTGCGCAGCGTTTTAGGCCCGCTTGATCCGCGGCCTGCGGCGAGCAGGAGGAGCGGTGCGCCCGTCGAAGCCAACTGTTCGTAGATGGCCGCCACCACGAAGCGCAAACCGACCCGTGCAAAGAAGCCTCCCGCGAGGCGAAAGGGCCCCCCGCCGAAGCGAGCCAAGCGCTCGCTGATGGCGAGCCGCCCGGCGCTGCCCGACCTGCATCTCGAGCCCCATCACGTCGACATCCTGGCTCTGGCGTTGATCGCGATCGGCATCTTCCTCGGCGGCGTCGCCTACCTGCACTGGGCCGGCGGCACGCTCGGCGATGGGGCCGTGCGAGGGACCCGCTTCATCCTCGGAGCGCTCGGCTATGCCGTCCCGGCGGTCCTGGTCGCCACCGGCGGCCTGATCTTGATGCGCGAGCTGCGCCCGCCGGCGCGTCCCATGCGGACCGGCGGGCTGTGCCTGGTGGCGGCGCTGACGCTCGCGCTCGCCGGCGGGACGCTCGGAATCGGCCCGGGGGCCGCGCCGGCGCACGAGTTCTGGCGCGCCGCCAGCTTCGAGCGCCGGGGCGGGGTGGTCGGCCAGGGCGAGCTGTGGGCGGCTTCGCACCTGCTGTCCTCGGCCGGTGCCGACATCCTCGCCGTCTTCCTGCTGATCGCCGGGGTGATCCTGGTCACCGGCGCGACGCTGGCCGGAGTGCTGCGGTTCACGGGCGCCGGTGTGCTGGGCACCGGGCGGGCTCTGCGGCGCTCGACCGAGGAACTGGCGGCGACGGTGGCGCGCCGCCCGGCAACCGCAGCCGCTCAGGATGCCGCCGGACAGGCTGGCCCCTACGCCGGCGAGCCGCTGCTGCCGCCTGAGCCCGACACCGCCGAGCTGGTGGTCCGCGCCACCCACGTCGAGGCGCCGCCGATCGAGTCGCTGGCCGACGAGGAGCCGGCCGCGGAGTCGCCGGCGGGAACGCAATTGCCGCTCGAGCTCGGAGAGCCCGATCCGGACGCGTTCAACGAGGCCGAGGACGACCGGCCGCCGGCGGCCCGGCGCGAGGTCTCGGCCGAGGACCTGACGCCCCAGGGTCGCTACCGCGCCTCGGTCACCGAGGATCCCGACTTCGACTGGCGGGTGCCCGGTCCGCGTTTCCTGACCCGCTCCACCGGCGAGGCGGCCAAGCCCGACACCGCCGGCCAGGAGCAGGTCGCGCGCACGCTGGTCGAGACGCTGGGCCACTTCGGGATCTCGGCCAAGGTGGTGGGGCGAGTCACCGGCCCGCACATCACTCGCTATGAGCTGCGCCTGGCCCCTGGGATCAAGGTGGCCAAGGTGGCCCAGCTCAAGGACGACCTCGCCTATGCGCTGGCGGCGACAGACATCCGCATCCTCGCGCCGATCCCGGGCAAGCAGGCGGTCGGCGTCGAGGTTCCCAACGCCCGCCGTCGGATCGTTCATCTCGGTGACGTCTTTCAGGACCCGCCGCCGGACTGGTCGCCGCTCACCGTCTGGCTGGGCAAGGACATCGCCGGGCGTGCGATCGGAGCCGACCTGGCGAAGATGCCCCACCTCCTGGTCGCGGGCACCACCGGCGCTGGCAAGTCGGCGTGCGTCAACGCGATGCTCTCGAGCGTCCTGCTGCGGGCCACCCCGCACGAGGTGCGCCTCGTGCTCGTCGATCCCAAGCAGGTGGAGCTCAACCACTACGACTCGATCCCGCATCTGCTGACGCCGGTCATTACCAGCCCACGGATGGCCGCCAACGCGCTGCAGAACCTGGTCAAGGAGATGGAGGACCGCTACCGGATCATGTCGCTGGCTCGGACGCGCAGCCTCCCCGAGCTCAATCGCGCGCGGGAGAAGCGCGGCGAGCCCGATCTGCCGTACATCCTGTGCGTGATCGACGAGCTGGCTGACCTGATGATGGTCGCTCCGGCCGACGTCGAGGATTCGATCATCCGCCTGGCGCAGAAGGCGCGGGCGGTGGGGATCCACCTCGTGCTCGCCACTCAGTCCCCGCGCGTCGACGTGATCACCGGGATGATCAAGGCCAACGTCCCCTCCCGGATCGCGTTCGCCGTCTCGAGCCAGACCGACTCCCGTGTGATCCTGGACCAGAACGGCGCCGAGTCGCTGCTGGGCCAGGGCGACATGCTGTTCAGCCCGGTGGGCAGCCAGAAGCTGCAGCGCATCCAGGGCGCCTATATCGACGAGGAGCAGATCGCCGAGCTGACCGAGGCGTGGCGGCGCCAGGGCGAGCCCGAGTTCCACGAGGAGTTGCTCCAGGAGGTCGAGAGCGACGACGACGGGGCCGCCGAGCCCGAGGACTCGATGTCACCCGACGAGGATCCGCTGCTGGAAGAGGCGATCTCGCTGGTGGCGCAGATGGGAACTGCCTCCACGTCGATGTTGCAGCGACGCCTGCGGCTGGGTTACACGCGGGCAGGGCGCCTGATCGACATGCTCGAGCGGCGCGGCATCATCTCAGGCTACGAGGGCTCCAAGCCGCGCCAGGTGCTGATCGGCGAGGGCGACGTGCCGAGGATCCTCTCCCACCTCGCGGAGGCCGCCCCGTCGGCCACCCGGACGCCGGCCCCCGTGCCGGACACCGGGGCCGAGGCCGACGAGGTCTAGAGCGCCGGTACCCTTTGGCGCCCATGGCTGACATCGGCGCCACATTGCGGGAGGCGCGGATGCGCGCCAAGATCGACATCAACGAGGTCGAGGCGCGCACCAAGATCCGGGCCAAGTACCTCCGCGCGATCGAGAACGAGGAATGGGACCTCCTGCCGGGGGACGTCTACGTCAAGAGCTTCCTGCGCACCTATGGCGACTATCTGGGACTCGACACCCGCCAATTGCTCGACGATTTCCGGCGCATCTACGAGCGGCCCTCGGACCACGAGATGCGACCGATCGCGCCGCTCGGCCGCGAGCGCGACCGCCCGCCGCGCCGCCCGCGGTTGCCGTCGTGGCTGTTGGTCGGCGTGGTGCTGGCGGCCGTCGTCGTCCTGCTGATCGTGATCGGCAACGGCAACAAGCCCAAGCCCGCGGGGACGACCGCAACCCACGCGGTGACAACGCACCGTCGCCATCACCGCCGCCATCGGTCGACCGCGCTGGCCACCAAGCCGAGCACCGTCAAACTGCAGCTGGTCGCGACCGGCCCGTTGTATGTCTGCCTGGTCGACGGTAAGGGTCGCAAGCTGATCGCCGGACAGACCTTCAACACCGGGGAGACGATTCCGACCGAGACTTCATCCAAGCTCCTGCTGACGCTCGGCAATGCCCAAGTCAAGATGAAGGTCAACGGCGCCGCGGTGAACGTGGCGCCGTCCTCGAGCCCGATCGGCTACGAGCTGCTACCGGGGTCCAGCAGGGTGCTGCCCGCCTCCAAGCAGCCGACCTGCGCATGAGCGGCGCCGCTGCCGAGGAGTCCCCGCGAGGCGTCGCGGGCGCCGGGGGGATCAGCGGGGCGGAGCCGGAGCGACCCCGCGCCGGGATCCTTGTCACAGGTACCGAGGTGCTGACCGGGATCATCTCCGACCGCAACGGCCCGTGGCTGTCGCAGCGCCTTCGCGAGGTCGGCGTCGATACGGCGATGATCCAGGTCGTCGGCGACCGGCCCGACGATCTGCTCGAGACGCTGAACTTCATGCGCGACGCGGGGATGGCCGTGATCGTCACCAGCGGCGGTCTCGGCCCCACGGCCGACGACCTCACGGCCGAGGTCGTGGGCCGCTTCAGCGGACGGGAGATGGTGCTCGACGCCGTGCTCGAGGAGCGCATCGCGGAGATCCTGGCTCCGATGATGAGGCGCTGGCGGGGGCTCGACCCCGACGCGATACGCCTCTCCAACCGCAAGCAGGCGGTGATACCCGAGGGCGCCACGGTGCTCGACCCGGTGGGTACCGCGCCCGGGCTCGTGGTGCCACCGCGTGACGGTACGCAACCGACTGTGGTCGTGCTGCCCGGTCCGCCTCGGGAGCTTCAGCCGATGTGGGAGACGGCTCGCGCCACAGACGCGTTTAAGGCCGCGATCGCCGGCGCCCCCGAGTACCGACGCGAGATCGTCCGCCTGTTCGGCATCCCGGAGTCCGAGATCGCCAACACCCTGCGCGCGGCCGAGGAGCGAGGGCTGTCGCTGGCCCCGCTCGAGATCACGACCTGCCTGCGCCGGGGCGAGATCGAGGTTGCCACGAGCTATGAGCCGCCGGCTCAGCCCGCCTACGACGCCTTCCTCGAGTTCCTACGCTCGCGCCACGCCGACACCCTGTTCTCAGAGGACGGCAGCACGATCGACGAGCAGCTGGCCGGCCTGCTGGCCGGCCACACCGTCGCTACCGCCGAGTCGTGCACGGGGGGCGGGCTGGCGGAGCGACTGACCGAGCGCCCCGGCTCCTCCGCGTACTTCCTGGGCGCGCTCGTGGTGTACTCCAACGAGGCGAAGGTCGCGCTGGCCGGCGTGGACCCGGCCCTGATCGAGCGCGTCGGGGCCGTCTCGATCGAGGTCGCCGAGGCGCTCGCCGACGGGGCCGCCACCCATCTGGGTGCCGGGATCGGCGTCGGCATCACCGGCATCGCCGGGCCGGGCGGCGGCACCGAGGAGAAGCCCGTGGGGACCGTGTGCATCTCGGCCGTGTGCACCGGCGACGGCCGCCGGATCACCCGCAGCCTGCACCTGCCGGGCGGACGCAGCGACGTCCGCGACCGGTCGGTGACGGTCTCGATGCACCTGCTGCGCCGGCTGCTGCTCGGCGAGCGCGCGGCTCGGACGGCCGGCGCCCACGCCCCGGCTCCGTGAGCGCCGGAAAGTGGGCTCGGCGAGGCTGTTCGTGGCGCTCGAGCTACCGGCGGCGGTGCGAGACGCGCTCGACGCCTGGCGTCGCGTTGCGCTAGGCGCCCCGGGCCCTGCGACAGGCGCTCAGGGCGCTGCGACAGGCGCTCCGGGCTCTGCGCTAGGCGCTCCGGGCGCTGCTGGACCGACGGCCGGGCTGCGTCTGCTCGATCCGGACGCCCTGCACGTGACACTGTGCTTTCTCGGCTCCCGGCCGGTTGCGCAGATCGACGCGATCGGGACGGCGTGCCGGTCGGAGCTGGCGGGCGCGGGTTCGCTCTGCCTCGAACTGGCCGAGCCGCTGTGGCTGCCGCGGCGCCGTCCCGGGGTGCTGGCGGTGCGGCTGCGCGACGCCGGCGACCGGCTGGCGGCAGTGCAATCGGCGCTGGCGTCGGCGCTGTGCGACGGAGGGTGGTACGAGCCTGAGCGCCGCCCCTTCCTGGCGCACGTGACCGTGGCGCGGGTCGGGCGCCGCGAACGCGTGCTGCCGTTCGAGCTCGCGCCGCTCGAGCCGCTGGCGTTCACGGGGGCGACGGTGACCCTGTACCGGTCGCGGACGGAAAGCTCGGGCGCGCGCTACGAGCGGCTGGCCAGCGTCCGGCTGGGGTCGGGCTGAGTTCTGGCTGCGCCCTCCCTCCGGGGTCTCCGGCCGGTGCTCCCTCCGTGGTCTCCGTCCCGTTGGGTTCATATGGGACCCATAGCGACGGAGGCCTCGCGAGGCCGCGCGTTCAGCAGATCGCATCCGCTGCGCGGAACGTGTGCCCGGCGGTCAACCCGGATCGTGCCGCGGTCACGGCCGCCGAGCCGGCTACGGCAGCTGGCTCTCGATCCACTGCTCCAGGGCGGGCCCGCTCTCGCAGCTCGTGATCAGCGCGTAGCGGATGCCGGGGCCGTGGTGGTAGCCGCCGTGGTAGAGGTACTCGGAGTCGACTACCGCCTGCTGGTATCTGGGCAGCGAGATCTTGACCTCGGTGCTCTTGTCGAACTGGCCCCGGCGGACCACGAGCGCGCTCGAGTCGTCATCGGTCAGCTCCAGCCACAGCCGGACCACCCAGCCGTTCTGCTCCGGATCGTTGGCGGCGTTGTTGTTGTCCAGATGCAGGCCCCAGCGGCACTCGCGGATCGTGTTGGGCTTCATCCGCAGCAGCTGCACGCGGCCGAAGCGGGCGCCGATCGACTCCACGTACTTGACGATTGAGGGGCACTTGGCGGCGTTCTCGGTCCACACGCCGTCGAGGTCCGGCTTGCCGTAGGCCTCGAAGCCCTTGAGCTCCAGCTCACCCGTGCACGAGGTGATC
Source organism: uncultured Solirubrobacterales bacterium (assembly GCA_963799995.1). GTDB lineage: Bacteria > Actinomycetota > Thermoleophilia > Solirubrobacterales > Solirubrobacteraceae > Palsa-465. The sequence continues at coordinate 643,682 of CAWCZI010000012.1, forward strand.
GGCGCGAACGTGGTCTGGTCATCGGTCGAGTACGTCGTGTAGGTGAGGTTCTCGTACTCCTCGCGCGGGATCTCCGGGCCCTCGAACTTCTTCAGCGGCAGGTAGCCGCCGTTGGCCTGAAGCTTGGGCATCCGGTAGTGCGGAGTCTGACGCTGCGTCAGCGACGGCCGGCGTACCCCGGTGACGTAGAGGATTCGCTTCGTGTGCTCGTTCTTCAGAGCTGAGGTGAGAGTGGACACGGGCTCCAGTGGGATCGTTTTTCGCTGTACCGACGCATTCTGGCAGCCGAGGCGGCGGGAGCGCCCGCGCACGACGGGCTCCCGCGCGTCCGACCGATTGTTGATGATCCGTCACACATTCGCTCACGTCTCGTCACGAATGCGTCTTGTTCTGTTTCACGGCTCGCTCTAGCGTGGTTTTTCCGTCCGCCACCGGCCGTACCGTGATGAGTTCAACGCGCAAGGAGCCGAATCGAGCATGAGCGAGAATCCCAAGGGCGCCCACGTCGGGGCGTCAGATCCGAAGTCCGATCCCAAGGCGGTGGCCAAGCGCCAGGCAGCGCTCCAGGGCGCGCTGACCCAGATCGAGCGGCAGTTCGGCAAGGGAAGCGTGATGCGCATGGGTGATCCCGGCGCGCGGGTGAACTGCGATGCGATCCCGACCGGGGCTCTGTCGCTCGACATCGCGCTCGGGATCGGCGGCGTCCCGCGAGGGCGCATCGTGGAGATCTTCGGCCCCGAGTCCTCGGGGAAGACGACGCTCGTCTATCACATGATCGCCGAGGCTCAGAAGCTCGGGGGGGTTTGCGCGTTCGTGGACGCCGAGCACGCGATGGACCCGCTGTACGCGCAGAAGATCGGTGTCGACATCGATGAGCTGCTCGTCTCCCAGCCCGACTACGGTGAGCAGGCGCTGGAGATCGTCGACATGCTGATCCGCTCCGGTGCGGTCGATCTGGTCGCGGTCGACTCGGTCGCGGCGCTGACACCGCGCGCGGAGCTGGAGGGGCAGATGGGTGACCAGACGGTCGGCGCCCAGGCGCGGATGATGTCGCAGGCCATGCGTAAGCTCGCCGGCAACCTGAACCGGGCCCAGACGCTGTGCCTGTTCACCAACCAGATCCGCGAGAAGGTGGGCGTGATGTTCGGCTCGCCGGAGACGCAGCCCGGCGGCCGGGCGCTGAAGTTCTACGCCTCGCAGCGGCTCGACATCCGGCGGATCGAGACGCTCAAGGACGGGACCGAGGCGGTCGGCAACCGGGTCCGGGTCAAGGTGGTCAAGAACAAGGTCGCGGCTCCGTTCAAGCAGGCGGAGTTCGACATCGAGTTCGGCAAGGGGATCTCCACCTCGGGGTGCCTCCTCGACTACGGCATCGAGCACAACATCGTCACCAAGTCGGGCTCCTTCTTCTCCTACGGGGATGAGCGTCTGGGGCAGGGCCGCGGTAACGCCAAGCTGTTCCTCGACGAGCATCCCGAGATGGCGGCCGAGATCGAGTCGAAGGTCTACGCCGCGCTCGGCCTCAGCCGCGACCTCGTCAAGGAGATCGAGCACGACGAGCCGCCGCTGGCCGCAGTGGTGGAATCGCACGCGGCCTAGCCCGAGAGAGGCCCCTGGGGGCGCAGAGCTTTGTCCTCGAAGGCTCATGCAGCTGGAGACCTCAGGCGGATCAGAGGAGGGCATGTTCGACGTCGATGAACGGCTCCAGAAGGCGCTGGAGGTCGGCTACGCCTACGTCAACCGGCGTGAGCGCACCGTTGCCGAGGTCCGTGGCCAGCTCGAGCGCAAGGGGATCCCGGATGGCCTCGCCCTCCAGGCGCTCGGGACGATGGCGGAGCACGGTCTGCTCGACGACTCCCGTTTCGCGCGGCTGTTCGTCTCCGACAAACGCGAGCTCGAGCAGTGGGGCGCGGAGCGCATCAGGCGCGGCCTGCTGGCCCGGGGAATCGACCGCGACCTCGCCGAGTCAGCGCTCGAGGCGGCCGGCGAGCCGGGGGGCCGGGGGGAGCCGGGTGACGGCCAACGGGCTGAGACCGAGCTCGAACGGGCGCTCGCCCTCCTACGCAGCCGCTACCCATCCCCACCTTCTGACCGGCGCGAGCGCGAGCGCGCGCTGGGCGTCCTGCTGCGCAAGGGCTTCGCGAGCGAGCTGGCGCTCGACGCTCTCAGCGCGTACGCCCGCGACGACTGACACGGACACCTCCCCGGAGGTCCGGTGCAAGATTTGACCGGGCCCGCTGGCACGCTAACGAGCGGCCGTTTGCGCCATTCACATCCCGGTAATACGATTGCGGTAGCGAACGAACGGCCCGACGGGCCGGAAAACACCAGCAAATCCTGTGGATAATCGAAAGACGGAATCTTCAGTGTTGACGGCAATCTGCTGCGGGCCCCCGCTGGGGTCCAGACGGGTCTCAGCCGGCTCCGACTAGCCATCGCTGTATCGGCGACTTTCGTCGCCGGGCTGGTACCCCGTTCGTGCTTCCCGCACGGGCCGCTCGGTCGCTCCCAGAACTCAGAGAATGGAATTGGATCCACTGAAATGGATCCGCGAGAGGAACGACCATGGAAATCATCGGTGCCGCAGCCCTCATCGCGGCCGGAATCGTGGTCGCCGCCGTCCTCTACGGACGCACGCACGGGGCCGCGCCGGCGGTGGGCGAGCGTGAGAGCGCGACTGCCACGGCGCTGCAGGCGGCCCTTGTCGAGCGGGGCAACGCGCTCGAGCGTCGCGAGGACGGGCTTACGCGGCGCGAATCCGAGCTTGACTCCGAACGCCAGGCGCTGGCCGAGGGCCGGCTCGAGGCCGAGCGCAAGCTCGAGCAGCTTGCCGGGATGTCAGGGGCAAAGGCCAAGCAGATGCTGCTGCAGGAGATCGAGGATCAGGCCAAGCACGACTCGGCTCGGCGGATCCGCCAGATCGAGGAGGAGACCAAGCGCGAGGCCGAGCGCCGCGTGCGCAACATCCTCTCGGTTTGCATGCAGCGGCTGGCCGCCGGCCACGCCGCCGAGACGACGGTCTCGGTGGTGCAGTTGTCGGCCGACGACATGAAGGGCCGGATCATCGGCCGCGAGGGGCGCAACATCAGGGCGCTCGAGAATCTGACCGGGGTGGACTTCATCATCGACGACACTCCCGGCGCCGTGGTGCTGTCCGGGTTTGACGGCGTCAGGCGCGAGGTCGCCAGGCTGACGCTGGAGAAACTGCTCGAGGACGGCCGCATCCACCCCGCGCGGATCGAGGAGATGTACTACCAGACCAAGTCCGAGATGGAGGGCCACATCGTCGAGCTCGGCGAGCAGGGGGTGTTCGACGCCGGCGTCCAGGGTGTGCACCCGGAGCTGGTCAAGCTGCTCGGCCGGCTTCGGTTTCGCACCAGCTACGGGCAGAACGTGCTCGCCCACTCGATCGAGGTCGCGCAGCTCGCCGCGATGATGGCCCATGAGCTCGGCGCCAGTCCCAAGACCGCCCGCCGCGCCGCGCTTCTGCACGACATCGGCAAGGCGGTCACGCACGAGATCGAGGGCCCCCATGCACTCGTCGGCGGCGATCTGGCTCGCAAGTACGGGGAGTCCCAGGCGGTGGCCCATGCGATGGAGGCCCACCACAACGAAGTCGAGCCGCAGACGATCGAGGCGGTCATCGTGCAGGCGGCGGACGCCCTCTCCGGCGCGCGCCCGGGCGCCCGTGGCGAGTCGCTGGAACAGTACGTGAAGCGACTGCGCGACCTCGAGCAGATCGCCACGCGCCACAAGGGCGTCGACAAGGTGTACGCGATGCAGGCCGGCCGCGAGATCCGCATCATGGTCGCCCCCGGGGCAATCGACGACGACGCGGCGACGCTGCTCTCCTACGAGATCGCACGCGAGATCGAGAAGGAGCTCGAGTATCCGGGGCAGATCAAGGTGACCGTGATCCGCGAGTCTCGCGCGGTCGAGTACGCGCGCTGATCATGCCCGGCCAGATTCTGGTGATAGAGGACGAGCCCGGGATAGTCGACTTTCTGCAGCGGGGCCTGAAGGCCTACGGCTACGACGTCGAGTTCGCGGTCGACGGCGTGACCGGCAGCGAGCGCGCGCTCAGCGAGCCGTTCGACCTGGTGGTGCTGGACCTCATGCTTCCCGGAATGGGCGGGCTCGAGGTGCTCAACCTGATCCACGACCGCAAACCGGCGTTGCCGGTGATCGTGCTGACCGCGCGAGGCGAGGTGGAGGATCGGGTGAGCGGGCTCGACGCCGGCGCGATCGACTACCTGACCAAGCCGTTCTCACTCTCAGAGCTGGCGGCGCGGGTCCGCGCGCAGCTGCGGGTGCAGGCACAGACGCCCGCCACGACGCTGATCGGAGGCGACGTCGAGGTCAACCTGATCACGCGAGAGGTGCGCCGCGGCGGGGACCTCGTCCGCCTCTCAACGACCGAGTTCGAGCTGCTCTCCCACCTGCTGCGCAACAGCGGCCGGGTCCTCTCGCGAGAGCAGATCCTCCGTGCGGTGTGGGGCTACGAGTACGACCCGGGCACCAATGTCGTGGACGTGTATGTCGGCTACCTGCGCCGCAAGCTCCGCCGGGAGGGCGAAAAGGACCCGATCATCACGGTCCGCTCGGTGGGCTACCGATTCGATGCCCCCTAGCCGCGAGCGGCGACCGCGGGCGGTGATCGGGCGCTGGCTGCCCCAAGGACTGCGCTGGCGACTCACCGTATGGGTGGCGGCGGTGCTGCTCGTCTCGGTTGCGGTGATCTTCTTGGTCGTCTACAACGACACGGGCACGGAGCTGCGCGCCGAGATCGACCGTGACGTCGCCGGCGACACCAACCAGCTCGCACAGGCGCTGCGCCCGCTCGCCGGCAGCGATCCCCGCACGGTCTCCGTCGACGCCCAGCGCTATGTCGGGGCCCAGCCGTTCGGCTCGACCTCGACGCTGCTGTTCGTCCTCACGCCGCACGCCGGGGCGGCGTTCAACCATCCGGAAATCGTGACCCGCGACCAGGAGGGCACCGACGAGAGCGCCGGCGAGGAGGCGGAGGAGCAGCAGGAGGCGAAGCGCCTGCTGGACCCGCATCTCGGCTACTCGGTGATGCCGGTCCCCGACGTCGGCCGGATGCAGATCCTGGAGCGCGCGGTCCTCGTCGGCGGGTTGAGGACGGTCGTCGGGGCCGGGGAGCCGCTGGCGATCGTCGATCGCGCCCAGGAAGGCGTGGCCAGGACCTTCGTGCTGGCCGGCGCGCTGACCCTGGCGCTGGCGCTGCTGGCCTCCTATCTGGCCGGCGCCCGGGTGTCGGCGCCGCTGCGCCGCATGGCCGCCGTGGCCACCCGGGTCGACGCCGGCGAGCTGGAGCCCCGAATGGACACCGCCGTCGGAGGGGGCGAGATGAAGGTGCTCGCCGAGGCCTTCAACCGGATGCTCGATCGGCTCGCCACTGAGCTCGAGGGACAGCGCGAGTTCATCGCCGACGCCTCGCACGAGCTCCGCACCCCGATCACCGTGATCCGCGGCCAGCTCGAGGTCCTGGCCGCCCAGGAGGACCCGAGCGCGGATGACGTCCGGCGCGCCGACGAGCACGTCCAGCGCGAGATCACCCGCATCAGCCGTCTGGTCGACGACCTGCTGTTGCTCGCCCAGGCTGAGCACACAGACTTCCTGCGTCCGGAGCAGATCGACCTGGCCACGTTCGTCGAGCAGCTGTGGGATGGCATCAGCCTGACCGCTGATCGCCGCTTCGAGCTCGGCCCGGTCCCGGCCGGCAGGCTCCGCGGTGACCCCGACCGGCTGGCCCAGGCGCTGCGCAACCTGGCCCGCAACGCAATCGGGCACACCCGCGAGCACGAGGGGCTGGTGCGACTCGAGGTGCAAGCCCTCGCTGGGGGCCGGATCAGCTTCACGGTCATCGACGACGGCCCCGGGATTCCGCCCGCCGAACGCGAGCGCGTGTTCGAGCGCTTTCACCGAACCGACCCTGCCCGTACCCGGGCCGAGGGCGGCGCGGGGCTCGGGCTCGCGATCGTGCGGGCGATCGCCGAGGCGCATCATGGCGAGGTCCGCGCCGTCGAGCCTCGCCCGGGCCGGTCCGGCGCCCGGGTCGAGCTCGTGGTCGAAGGGTTCCAGCCGCTGCCGGCGGCGTGGCGCGCGGCAGGCGCGCCGGTACCCTAGACGGCGATGAAGACCTACCACCTGACCACCTTCGGCTGTCAGATGAACGAGCACGACTCCGAGCGCATCAAGGGGATGCTCGAGTCGCTCGGGTATGCCGAGTCAGATCAGCGCGCCGGTGCCGACCTGATCCTGTTCAACACCTGCTCGATCCGGGAGGCCGCGGACAGCCGCTTCGTGGCCCACCTCGGTGAGGCCAAGCGCCTCAAGCGCGAGCAGCCCGACCGCGTGATCGGCGTGGGCGGCTGCTGGGCGCAGTCGGTCAAGGACGAGGTGTTCGCCCGCTTTCCGTTCGTCGACGTGGCGTTCGGCCCCGGCCAGGTCCACAAGCTGGCGGAGTTCCTGACCAGCGACTCGCTCACCGCCCAGGGCTTCTTCGAGTTCGAGGGCTTCACCGGCCACCTGCCCGCCAAGCGCGCACGGGAGTTCCAGGGGTGGGTGCAGATCAGCGTCGGGTGCAACTCGGTCTGCTCCTACTGCATCGTCCCGTCGACGCGCGGACGGGAGGTGAGCCGCCCGGCCGGCGAGCTCGTGGCAGAGGTGGAGCGGCTCGCCGCCGACGGCGTGCGCGAGGTCACCCTGCTCGGGCAGAACGTCAACTCCTACGGCCGGGATCTGCCCCGTGGTCACAAGGTCACGTTCGCCGAGCTTCTGGCGCGGGTCGACGCGGTGCCCGGGATCGAGCGGATTCGCTACACCAGCCCGCATCCCAAGGACATGCACGAGGACGTGATCCGCGCCCACGCGGAGCTCCCGGCGCTGTGCGAGCACATCCACCTGCCGCTGCAGTCGGGGTCGAGCCCGGTGCTCAAGCGGATGCGACGCACATACACGCGCGAGCGCTACCTCGACCGTGTCGCCCTGATCCGCGAGCACGTGCCCGACTGCGCTCTGACCACCGACATCATCGTTGGCTTCCCCGGTGAGACCGAGAACGACTTCGAGCAGACCCTCGAGGTCGCCGAGGCCGTCGGCTACGACGGCGCCTTCACGTTCATGTACTCACCGCGCCGGGGCACCGAGGCCGCCGGCCTGACCGGCCAGGTCCCCCACGAGGTCCAGGTGGCACGGATGGAGCGGCTGGTCGAGGTGGTGCAGCGCCGCGCCCGGGAGCGGGCCCAGCGCTTCGTGGGGCGCACGCTGGAGGTCCTCGTCGAAGGGCCCTCGCGAACCGACCCCAGCCGCCTGCGGGGCCGCTCGCGCCACAACAAGGTCGTCAACTTCGACGGCCTCGGGTCACCGGGCGACCTGGTCGAGGTCCAGATCGCCTCGGCCACCAGCCAGACGCTGGCAGGCGAGGCTCGGCTGCTCGCCCGCGCCGTCCGCTGAGCGGGCGCGTGCGGCCCGAGCCGTCTCCCGCGGGGGAGCGAGGACGAGGACGATACGTCCGAGCCCTATGCGAACATACGTTCGATGAGGTGGAGCAACCTGGAGATCGAAGCCGAGGAACGGGCTCGGCTGCCCGGCTATGGCGAGGAGGCGGTGGTGCGCCACTTCGAGGCGCCGGACGCGATCTCGACCCGTTTCTACGAGGTCCGCGCCAAGTCGATCCTCAACCGCGTGCCCGAGGCGTCGCGGATGCCGTTCCGCTGGACGATCAACCCATACCGGGGTTGCAGCCATGCCTGCAGCTATTGCCAAGCTGGTGATACTCGGGTGCTGCTGAGCAGCGGCCGCGAGAAGCCAATCCGCGACTTGGAGATCGGCGAGCGGATCTACGGAACGAGGCGCGAGGGGCGCTATCGCCGGCTCGTCGAGACGGAGGTGATGGACAAATGGTCCAGCATCAAGCCGGCATTCCGGGTGGAGCTCGAGGACGGCAACGAGCTCGTGGCCAGCGAAGAGCACCGGTTCCTCACCCGGCGCGGGTTCAAGCACGTCATCGGTACGCAACAGGGCGGGCTCCAACGTCCGCACCTGACGGTGGGCTCTCGGCTGCTCGGTCCGGGTGGGTCGAGCGAGCCGCCCGAGCACGACGCCGACTACCGGCGCGGGTACCTGTGCGGGATGATCCGCGGCGACGGCACGCTCGAACGCTACACATATCCGCGCCCGGGGCGAAGCAGCTGCGACGTGTACCGATTTCGTCTCGCGCTCGCCGACACCGATGCGCTCGAGCGCGCGACGGAGTTCCTGAAGCGCAGCTCCGTGGACACGATCGGATTCGAGTTCTCGGTCGCGACCGGGTCGCATCGTTCCGTCCACGCGATTCGGACACAGTCACGGGACGGCTTCGAGCGGATCAGCGAGCTGATCGCGTGGCCGCTACTGCCAACCCTGTCATGGGTCAAGGGCTTCCTCGGCGGGATCTTCGACGCCGAGGGCTCGAACTCAAGAGGGATCCTCAGGATCGCGAACACCGATCCGGAGCTGATCTCGTGGATCGTCGCCTGCATAAATCGGCTGGGCCTCGCGTGCACAGTGGAGCGCCCGGCCGGCGCAGTGAAGACCGTGCGCGTCTCAGGAGGACTGGCAGCGAGGATGCGCTTTTTGCTCTCGGTCGATCCGGCCGTGACGCGCAAACGATCGATACACGGCGCGACGCTGAAGGTCGACGCCTCGATCAACGTCCGGTCGATCGCGTCACTGGAGAGCGTGATGCGGATGTACGACATCACGACCGGTACCGGAGACTTCATCGCGAACGGCGTCGTCAGCCACAACTGTTTCGCGCGCCCGACCCACAAGTACCTGGACTTCGACGCCGGGCGCGACTTCGAGCGCGAGATCGTGGTCAAGGTCAACGCCCCCGAGCGGCTACGGGTGGAGCTGGCGCGCCCGTCCTGGAAGGGAGAGCACATCGCGTTGGGCACCAACACCGACCCGTATCAGTGGGTGGAGGGACGCTACAAGCTGATGCCGGGCATCTGGCAGGCGATGATCGACGCCCGCAACCCGGGCTCGGTACTGACCAAGTCACCGCTGCTGCTGCGCGACCTCGAGTTGATGAAGGAGCTGGCCGCGCGAGCCGGCTTCAGCGCCGCGCTGTCGGTGCCGACGATCGATGAGAAGGCGTGGCGCGAGACCGAGCCGCACACGCCGAATCCCCGGGCGCGGCTCGAGGCGGTGGCGGAGCTGACGCGCGCGGGGATCCGCACGGGCGTGCTGGTGGCGCCGCTGATGCCCGGGATCAACGACTCGCCCGAGCAGGTGGCCCGGATCCTCGAGCTCGCCGAGGAGGCTGGGGCCGCCTACGTGACCGGGATCGCCCTGCATCTGCGTGGCGAGGTGCGCGAGGTGTTCTTCGATTTCCTCGCCCGGCGACGTCCCGACCTGGTCGCGCGCTACCGTGAGCTGTACCGCCGTGGGGCGTACGCGCCCGTGCCGGAGCGCCGGCGTCTCGCGCGGCTCATAAGCGGTCCCGACCTCGATCTGATTGAGCGGGGTCGGGGAGCGTTCCTGGCGCCGTCACGGGACCGACAGGGCCCTTGGGCGGACGCCGAGAGCGAGCCGGAGGCCGCAGAGTCCCTGCAGGGAACGTTGTTCGACGCAATTGGCACATGAAACCCGACACCCGTGTCGGTGGTAGGTAACAAGGAGCCCGTGACGCCCACGAAAGGGGATCCGAGTCAGCGATGCCGAGACAACCGAAATTCCGTCGAGACCTGAACCTCGACCGCATGTTCGAGACCCGCAGCGATGCGTGGGAGAAGGTCGGGCTGTCGGTCGAGACCAGCGATCGCGAGGTCAAGCGCGCACGTAGGGAAGCGATCGTCTTCGGGCTGCTGATCATCGGGCTCAAGGTCGGCTACGACAACCGCTGGGGACTGTTGGGCAAGAAGACCGTTCACACGTACCACGTGCCGCTCAAGCTCGCCGCCGTGGTCCTCGTGCTCGGACTCGGCTGGGCGCTGGCGCGGGACATCGGGCGCTCCGCCGGACCGACCTTCATGCGCCGTATGGATCCGGCGACTGCCGGGACGTTCGGCTTCCTGACACGCCTGGTGACGATCGCGATCGTGCTGATGGTGGCGCTTGGAACCGCGGGCGTGTCGCTGCAGACGCTGGCCGTCGGTGGTGCCTTCACCGCCGTCATCTTCGGTCTCGCCGCGCAGCAGACCCTCGGCAACGTCATCGCCGGCATGGTTCTGCTGAGCGCGCGGCCGTTCCGGGTCGGGGAGCGGGTGCGGCTGCAGGCCGGTGCTGTGGGCGGAACGGTGGAGGGAATCGTCAGCTCGCTGGGCCTGCTCTACACCACGCTGTCACGCGGTGCCGATCAGATCCTGATCCCCAACAACGTCGTCCTCGCCGCGGTGGTCGTCCCCCTGAGGGAGCCCGACTCAGTCGACGTCAAGGTCCGCCTCACCTCGGGCGTGCGGCCCAGCCAGGTGCAGGCGATCCTCGACGAGGAGATCTCCACGCCCACTCGTCAGCCGGCCTCCGTGCTGCTCGAGGAGGTCGACGGCGACGACCTCGTGGTTCGCGTGCAGGCGACCCCCGAGCTCTCGGGCGACGGCGCCCGGCTCGCCGACGAGATCATCGCCGCGCTGTCCTCGGTCACCGGAGAGCACGCGGTCGACCGCGCCCGCTGATCGGCGGACGCTGGTCTGGTGGCCGCAGGCGCGGGCCCGGTCGGCACCCGCGGGCCCGGGGCGTGCGCGCGGGCGGCCCGCCTAGTTCGAGGAGCGCTGGCGCTTGGCGACGCTGGCGGCAATCTTGTGTGACCCGAGCCGCCGGCTCACCGTTGCCGACAGTTGCGGCGCGAGTGCGGCCACCGCGGTGCCGACGCGGAGCGCCAGCGGGGCGACGTCGAGCTCGGCGCGATCCTCGTCGATGACCCTGACCACGGCCGCGGCGACGTCCTCGGGCGCCCGCGTCCCCACTCCGGGCGGCAGCTTGACGCCGGTCTCGGCGAACATTCCGGCGTCGCGGATGAATCCCGGGAAGACCGTGGAGACCCCGACGCCGTCGCTGCGGAGATCCTCGCGAATGCCCAGCGCGAACCCGCGGATGCCGAACTTCGAGGCCGAGTAGAGCGACGAGGACGGCACCGCGGTCTTTCCCTGCAGCGAGTTGACGAACACGAGGTGACCCTGGCCGCGCTCGATCATCGCCGGGACCAGGGCCCGCGCCAGCGCGATCGGTGCTCTCAGGTTGACCTCGAGCATCCAGTCGATCTCAGACTGCGTCAGCTCGGTGACCAGGCCGCTCGCCGGCACCGCGGCGTTGGCCACGAGGATCCCCACGCTCGCCCCGGCCGCCCGTTCGGCCAGCTCCGCCACCGCCTCGCGGGACGAGAGATCGCATTCCACGACGTCGGCGCCCAGCTCGCCGGCGAGGCTCGAGAGAACCTCGGCGCGCCGGCCGGTCAGGATCAGCCGCGTCCCGCGCTGCGCCAGCGCGCGCGCGATCGCGTGGCCGATGCCGCCGGTGGCGCCGGTCACCAGCGCGACGCTGCCCGCCAGGGCGATCCGGGGCCGGGACACGGCGGGCAGTGTAATCGGGCGGCTGTCAGCCGGTCGGTCGCGTTAGCCCGGGAACACGGCGACGGTCGCCGTGAACCCGTGCAGGAAGCTGCGGCCGCCGACCGGCCCGATCTCACCGGCGGCGAAGAAGCCGGCGGCCGGAGCCCCTCCCAGCTCGTCCTCGAGCATCGCCGCGTCGTGATCGCATGCGCCGAACATCGACTGGCCGCGTCCGTTGCAGGAGAACATGAGCGCCCCGGCCGCCGGGCGGCCACCGATTGCCTGGCTGCGCAGCCGCAGCTCGCGGCGGAGGTCCTGGTCGGCAGAGCGGGCGTCGCGGGCATGCAGGCGCACCACCTGACCGGTCTCGACGGTCGTGCCGACCGCCACGGCACCCGTGTCGGGATCGGCGCCGAGTACGCCGCGGACCAGGAAGTCGCCCTGCTCGTACTCGGGCTGCCCGGCATCGATGACGATCCCGATCAGGAGCCCCGCGGCCACCAGCGCGCGCTCCGGCAGGGGGAGCTCGCCGATCACCTGCTCGATCGTCTCGATCGCGGGCCGCCCGGCCAGCTCGTGGATGACGTTGCCCTCGGCGGCGGTGATCGTCACCTCCCGGCCGAGCGGCGCCGCGCCCTGCGAGACGCACGGCAGCATCTCGACGCCGTTCAGGCTGACGCCGACGGCACCGTCCTCGATCACCTCACGATCGAGGAACAACGCGGCCGTGCCCTCAGGCGTACGTGCGCTGGACAGACCTCCAAGGACGGGGATCCCGGGCGCCTCGCGGGCAATGCCCTCGAGCACCGCGTCGGTGGGGAACGAGTACGGATCGGAGAGCATGATCAGCGCGCCGTCGCCCGCCAGCGGGGGCAACCCCTCGAGCGTGGCCTCCTCCGGCTCGCCGGTCACCCGGGCGTGGAACGCGCGGGCCTCGCCCTCACCGAGCGCTGCCGCCCACACCGCGACCCCCGTGCCGGACTCGAGCTCACGCCCGGAGCCGAGCACGCCTCCGGCGCCACAGCCCACGAGCGCGGCGGGAGCAAGCGTTCGGTGGATCCCCTCGAGCATCGCCTCCGGATCGGCTAGGTGGGCGCCGCTGGCGAATACCAGCGCCAGATCCGCGTCGCGTCCCCTCAGCTCGGCGGCGGCCTGCTGTCCGGCTTGTGTCGCCGCGGCCAGCGGGTCCAGCCCCGCGGAGATGCCGGCACCCGCTGTGATCGTCACGATCGGCCTCCGGCGACCATCGCTGCACGATACTGCGCCCGATGACCCGGCCCGACGTGATCGCCCTGTTCGGCCCCACGGGGGTCGGCAAGACCGCCGTGGCGATCGCCTTGGCGCAGCTGCTCCGGGCGCGGGGCGAGGACCCGGTGGCCGTGTCCGCGGACGCGCTGCAGGTCTATGCCGGGCTCGAGACGCTGACCGGCGCCGCCGGCGCGCAGGAGCGCGCTCGTCTCGAACATCGGATGATCTCGGTGCTGCCCGTCGACGCGACCTTCAGCGCCGGACAGTATGCGGATCTGGCTCACGCCGAGATCGATCAGCTGCTCGGTGACGGCCGGCGCCCGATCGTGGTCGGGGGCACGGGCTTGTACCTGCGGGCAGCGCTGACCGATCTGAGCCTGCGTCCCCCGCCGCCCGAAGGTGTTCGGGAGCGCTGGACGCGCGAGCTCCAGGACCGGGGCCCCGCGGCTCTGCACGCGATCCTCGCGCGACGCGCGCCCTGGGCGGCGCAGGCCATCGATCCCGGGGACCGTCAGCGGATCGTGCGCTCCCTGGAGCTGCTGGACATCGGCGAGCTCGAGCCGCCGGCCGGCGATTCCGAGCTGTGGACTGACTCGGTGCGCCGCTCGACACTGCTGATCGGGCTGGTGATGGATCGCGAGCGTCTGTACGCCCGGATCGACGACCGCGTGATCCAGATGCTGGCCGACGGGGCCGAGGGGGAGGTCCGGCGCGCGACCGCGGCCGGCGCGTCGATCACCGCGCGCAAGGCGCTCGGTTTCGAGGAGCTGCTGACTGGCGACATCGAGGGCATGAAGCGGCGCACCCGCAATTACGCCCGCCGCCAGCTGACCTGGATGCGCAAGCTGGCCGGCGTGCACGTGCTCGACGTCACCGGCCGGACGTCCGACGACGTCGGCGCCGACGTGCTCGCCCTGTGGCTCAGAACACCGGCACGAACGGATACATGAGCACGACGGCGGCCACGACCAGGACCATCCAGAAGCCGGCCAGCCTCCGCAGCCACACATTTCGGGTGCGCCAGGCGTGGGAGACGAGATACGTGGCGGCGAGATACAGGCCCGGGACCACGATCACCATGTAGTAGAGGTAGCTGGTCCGCTGATCGACCAGGCTGAGGAAGGCGAACGGGATCCAGCTGCCCAAGAACCAGGCCAGGCTGACGGCGGCCAGCTGGATATCGTCCTCGGGCCGGTCCCGGGAGCGCAGCACGCGGTAGGCGCAGAAGAGAAGCCCCGGCAGCGCGAGGAGCAGGATCGGCGGGCTGATCATGCCGATGAACTTCGACACCGGGTGAATCGCCCCCAGGCCGGGGCTCGGCGCCGATGGGTTGATCCGCAGGTACACGATCGGCTTCAGATCGATCAGCCACGCCCACGGGTAGGAGGCGATGCCCTGCGGCCCGTGCGGACTCGACTGCTGGGCGGCGTAGGTGATCATGTGCCACAGGTGGGCAAACGGTCCGCCGGTGATCAGCTGCGCGGTGGCGTCTGCGTAGGGCGTGGCGATCTGGTCCATCACGGTCAGCGCCGCCAGGAACACGACGATCCCGGTGAGCACGCAGACGACCAGGCGCCGCAGCGCCGGCCACGGTCTCCATTGCGCCGGCAGTCCGCGGCGCTGTAGGGAGGTGAGCACGCGGACTGCCTCGAGCAGGAACAGGATCGCGGCGGCGTACGGGGCCACGAGCTTGAACGCCGCCCCGATGCCGAGCGCGATCCCGGCCCGGACCGGCCACCCCCGCAGGTACAGGGCGACGCCCCAGATCATCATCGCCACCGTGTAGATGTCGAGCGTGCCGATGCGGCCGTGGATCAGCGCCAGGTTGTCGCAAGCCATCAGCGTGGCCGCGCACAGCGCCGACCAGCGCCCGCCGCCTGCCGCCCGGACCAGCGCGTACATCCCGAGGATGGCGATCGAGCCAAAGATCAGGCTGCCGATCCGCCACGCGAATGGCCCGTCGCCGAAGAGCTCGATCGCGCCCGCCATGATCAGCTTCGCCAGCTGGGGGTGCTCGGCATTGGGGTCGGTGCCCAACGGCGCGTCGGCGTAGTGCGCCCCCGGCGGCGGGCGCAGCCCGGCGATCACGCGCGCGGCGTTGACGTAGTAGGCCTCGTCGAAGATCAGCGTGTGGTCGCCCGCCTTGTTGCACGGCGAGGCACACGGCTCGTCGAGCATCAGCGCCCGCGCCCCCAGTGACAGCACGGACACGAGGGCCAGCAGGACCAGCGGCGTTCGGGGTGCGGTCAGAGCGCGCCTGAGCATGGCCGACGCGACGGTACACATAGACTGGCCCGCCGTGGACTTCGAGAAGTGGCAGGCACTCGGCAATGACTATCTGATCGTGGAGCGGGCCGCGCTCCCGTTCGAGCTCACCGCGCCGCGGATCCGGAAGCTGTGCGCGGGGCACACCGGTGTGTTCGCCGACGGCATCCTGCTGCTGTCAGAGCCCGACGAGCCGGGCTTCGTGGCCCGGCTGCGGATCTTCAATCCGGACGGCTCCGAGGCCGAGCTGTCGGGCAACGGAGCCCGCGAGGCGGCGCTCTACCTTCGCCGGCGCGGATGGACCGAGCAAAACAGCTTCTCGATCCAGACGGCCGCCGGAGCGATCCGGCCGACGATCACGTCCGCCTCCACATGCCGCCTGGACCTCGGCCGGGTGCGGCTGCACAGCGGCGATTATCCGGCGGGGCCCGGCGACGGTACCGGCGTACTGAGCGCCGACGGACGCGAGTGGAGCTTTCAGCACGTCCAGGTCGGCAACCCCCAGTGCGCGATCCGCGTTGCGGGGACGGCCGAGCTCGAGGCCCTCGACCTGCCGGCAATCGGACCGTCAATCGAGCATCACGGGTTGTTTCCCAACCGCACGAATGTGTCCTGGTACGCATCGCTGGAACCGCACCGGATCCGGACCCGGATCTTTGAGCGCGGGGTGGGGGAGACCTCGGCCAGCGGCACCGGCGCCACCGGCGCCGCCGTCGCCCATGTCCTGGGAGGCGGCGAGTCGCCGGTGACCGTGGTCCTGGACGGTGGCGAGCTCGAGGTCGAGGTCGACAACGATCTGCACACAACGTTGACGGGCTGGGCGGTGCCGGTGTTCCGTGGCACGCTCGCCGACGTGTTCATCGAGGAGCTGAATGAGACCGAGTAAGCGATTGGACCGGATCCCGCCCTACCTGTTCGCCGAGCTGGAGCGCAAGGTCGCCGCCAAGCGGGCCGCCGGCGTCGACGTGATCAGCCTCGGGATCGGCGATCCCGACACGCCCACATACGCTCCGATCGTGGCCGCCGCCCAGCGGGCTGTCGCCGATCCCAGCACCCATACGTATCCGAGCAACCGCGGCCGGCCGGAGTTCCGTGAGGCGGTGGCGGCGTTCTACGCGCGGCGCTTCGGGGTCACGCTCGATCCCGACACGGAGGTGATGCCTGCGATCGGAGCCAAGGAGTGCATCTTCAACCTCAACCTGGCCTTCCTGGACCCCGGCGACGTCGCACTGGCCTCCGACCCGGGGTATCCGGTCTACACCGGCGGTCCCGTGCTGGCCGGCGCCGAGGCGGTGTTGATGCCCCTCGTGCCGGAGCTGGGGTTCGCCCCCGACTTCGACGCGATCGCCCCGGAGGCGCTCGAGCGCGCGCGACTGATGTTCCTCAATTACCCGAACAATCCGACTGGGGCGATCCTGCCCGAAGGGCTTTTCGAACGCGCGATCGAGCTCGCTGGAGGGCGCGACCTGCTGGTGGTCCACGACAACGCCTACAGCGAGACCACCTTCGACGGCTATGTGGCGCCGTCTTTCTTGGCCACGCCCGGCGCTCGCGAGGTCGGTGTCGAGGTGTTCTCGCTCTCCAAGGGCTACAACATGACCGGTTGGCGGTGCGCGGCGATCGTCGGCAACGCGGAGGCGATCGCGCAGTTCTGGCGGCTGAAGTCCAACATCGACTCCGGCCTGTTCGACGCCGTTCAGCTCGCCGGCGCGGCGGCTCTGTCACCGGAAGTCGACGTCGAGGTGCGGAACATGAACGCCGTCTACGCGCGCCGCCGCGACCTGGTGTGCGAGGCGCTGGCCCAGGCGGGCGTGAACGTCACCCCGCCCAAGGGCACGATCTACGTGTGGGCGCCGATCCCGCCCGGCTTCGCATCCTCCGCTGAGTACTGCGGGCACGTGCTGGAGCAGACCGGGGTGGTGATCTCCCCGGGCGGCGCCTACGGCCGTAGCGGCGAGGGATTCTTCCGGATTTCCTTGACCACGCCCGAGGAGCGGCTGTTGGAGGCCGTGAAAAGATTGAGTCAGCTATGAGATTGCGCGCCGTCGTCATTCTCCTTGCCTCTGTGGCCGTCGCCGGTCTGGTCGCGGGCTGTGGATCGTTTGACTCCAAGGCGTCCGGCGAGCACCTGATCCGAAACTACGTGAACCGGTTCGGCAAGGGGCAGGTGGCCCTGAAGTCGGTCAACTGCCCCTCGGGCGTGGCCCAGAAGACCGGGTCCTCGTACCCCTGCAAGGTCGTCCTGCGCAACGTCCACAGCGGGCAGCAGGCGAGCGGCACGATCACCATCCACATTGAGTCCGGCAACAAGGTGGAGATCCTCGGCTCCCAGGACGTCCACGTCAGCTGAGCAGGAGCTCCCGCATCCGCGCCGCGCCGGCGGACGCGACGAAGGCCGGCAGGTGCGGGGCTACCATCTACTCAGGATGTCCGACACGCAAGCGTCGCATAACGGCCGCAGGCCCTCCGGCGACGACGGCCAGCCCGCCCGCGGGCGCGCACGCCAGCGCGCGGTCATGATCGCGGCGGTGCCGGCGGGCGAGGCGGACCACCTCGCGGAGCTCGAGGAGCTCCTGCGCACGGCCGGCGTGGCGTCGGCCGGGGAGATGGTTCAGCGCCGCGAGCAGCCGCATCCGAACTCGTATCTCGGAGCCGGCAAGCTGGACGAGCTGAAGGCCGAGATCGCCGCCGCCGACGCCAACCTGGTGGCCTGCGACGACGAGCTCTCGCCGCGCCAGGAGCGCAACCTGGAGTCGGCGCTGGGCGTCCCGGTCATCGACCGCACCGCGATCATCCTCGACATCTTCGCCGCCCACGCCCACAGCGCCGAGGGCAAGCTGCAGGTGGAGTTGGCCCAGCTCGAGTACAACCTCGCGCGGATGCGCGGGCTGTGGTCGCACCTGGAACGCCTCGGCGGCGGCATCGGCACCCGGGGTCCGGGTGAGACCCAGATCGAGACCGACCGCCGGCTGGCCCGCGACCGCATCGCCGCGCTCAAGCGGCGTCTGGCCCACGTCCGCTCGACCCGGTCGGTGATGCGCGCCGAGCGCGAGCGCGCTCACCTGCCGCAGATCGCGCTGGCCGGTTACACCAACGCCGGCAAGTCGACGCTGCTCAACGCGCTGACCGGGGCCACCGTGCCCGTACGTGACCGGCTGTTTCACACGCTGGACCCGACCACGCGGGTGCTGCGAGCGGGCGGCCGGGACTACCTGCTGACCGACACCGTCGGCTTCATCCGCAAGCTCCCGCACCAGCTGGTGGACGCCTTCGGGGCGACGCTCGAGGAGACCCGCCGCGCCGACCTGATCCTGCACGTCGCCGACGCCTCGGTGCCCGAGGAGGAGCTGACGGAGATGACCCGGGCGGTCGAGGACGTGCTGCTCGAGATCGGCGCCGATGAGGCGCCGCGGCTGCTGGTGCTGGCCAAGGCCGACGAGATCGACGCCGAGCGGCGTCTCGAGCTCTCACATCGCCACCGCGACGCGGTCCTGGTCTCGGCGGTGGGGGGAGAGGGGGTGGCGACGCTGATCGAAAGGATCGAGGCCGAGTTCGAGCGGCGCCTGTCCGAGGTCGAGCTGCTGGTCCCCTACGTGGAGGGCGGGCGGCTGGCCGAGTTGCACGAGCTGGCCGGCGACCTCGAGCGCGAGGACACGCCGGACGGCGTGCGCGTGTCGGCGCGGCTGCCCGCCGGTGTCGCCGCCCGCTACGCGCCGTTCGCGCTGCCGCACAAGCCAGCCGCCGGATGAACCTGCGCTTCGTGCGCCTGGACGGGCGCGCGGTGCTCCCGACGCGGGCGCATCCCGGCGACGCGGGACTCGACCTGTATGCGCTGGAGCCCGCGACCCTCGAGCCGGGACAGCGCACCTCGGTCGGCACCGGCTTGGCGGTCGAGATCCCGCCCGGGCAGGCGGGCCTCGTGCTTCCGCGCTCCGGACTCGCGGCCCGCCACGGGATCGCGCTGGTCAACGCTCCCGGTCTGATCGACGCCGGCTACCGCGGGGAGCTGCGGGTGCTGCTGCTGAACACCGATCGCGAGGCGAGCTTCGAGCTCGCTGCCGGCGACCGGATCGCCCAGCTCGTGCTGATCCGGATCGAGGCCTCCGAGCCGCTCGAGGTGGTGGAGCTGGCGAGCTCCGAGCGCGGTACCGGCGGGTTCGGCTCCAGCGGCTAGCGGGGCCGGGCGCCCGCCCGCGAGCCGGCCCCTCCAGCGGGGCCGGGCCCTACAGCGGGGCCGGGCCCGGGTCCTACTGCGGGGCCGGGGCGATCAGCCCGTGTGTTTCCAAGAACTGCCGGGCGACCGCCGCCGGATCCTGGCCCCCGATGTCGACCGCCTGGTTGAGCCGCCGCATCACCGCCGTGGTCAGCAGCGCGTCGATCCGGTTGATCGTGTCCGCGAACGCCGGTCCCTCGGCCAGCAGCACTTTGTTCGGGACGACCGGGACGACGTTGCCCCAGCCGAACAGGTGGTCGGGGTCGCCGAGAACGCGGTAATCGCCGCTGGCCAGCTGCCCGTCGGTGCTCTGCACGGCGGCGGCCTGGACCGTGTCGGCGTTGAGCGCCCCATACTGGTTGCCGACCGCCAGCGTGCGGAAGCCGGGTGCGATGAGGTGATAACGCCGCTCGATCGTCGGCAGGCCGGGAGTGCCCTGCTGAAACTGCGGCGGTCCGCCGACGGTCAGGGTCGGCGACACCTTGGCGAGGTCACCGAGCGTGCGCAGGTGGGTGGCATCGGCGTACCCGTCGGTCACGGCAACGGCGTCGGTGTCGCTGAACGGCGTCGGTGTCAGCAGGGTCAGCCCGTGCGCAATCGCGTAGCGCTGCGCGGCCAGAAAGGCGCCGAGAACCGTGTGAAACGAGCGGCGGATGTTCGCGATCGCCGACTGGAACACATTCAGGTACTCCGGATACAGCGACAGCGTCCCGGTCTTGAGCGCCTGCAGAGTGACGTTGGTGGGACCGATGTTGCGGTTCAGCTGCACACTGAAGCCCTGGTCCTGGAGGCCGAGCTCGTAGAGCTCGCCGAGCACGAACTGCTCGGTGTAGTTCTTGTCGCCGATCGTCACCGGGGGCTTACCGACTCCCGGCAGCCTGGGTCCGCCCCCGGTGGCCGACCCGGTCGTGCTCGCAGTCGTGCTCGACGCGGCCGTCGACGAGGTCGTGGCCGGCGATCCGGAGCTGGCGACGGCGGCCGGCGTGCTCGTGGCGGCGGTCGGGGTGCCGGTTGCGCACCCGGCGACCGCCAGGGCGGACGCGAGCGCGATCACGATCGCGGGCGCGGCTCGCGCCGGGCGCCTGGTGCTCATCGCAGGCGCCCTCCGCCGACCCCGGCGAAGCGACACGCGTCGGCGTGGGCCGCCGCCTCGAGCTCGTCGTCGAGCTCAGCCAGCGGACCGTCGATCCCGAGCGCCGCACGGATCAGCCAGTCAGCGAACCAGGCATTCTTGGGCAGCAGCGGACCGTGCAGGTAGGTGCCGATCACGTTGCCGTCGCGCACACCCTCATAGCCGCTGGCGCCATCATTGCCGTGCCCATGCAGGACACGGCCGAGCGGCTGTGCGGCGGGGCCCAGGACCGTCCGCCCGCCGTGGTTCTCGAAGCCGGCCAGCACGCGGGGCGAACCCGGCTCGAACTCGACCTCGATCGCGACGTTGCCGATCAGCCTCGGCCCATCGGCGCGCACTGTGCTCAGATCGACCAGGCCCACCCCGGGCAGCATCTCGTCGCCCAGCTGATAGGAGTGCCCGAGCAGCTGATAGCCGCCGCAGACACCGAGGATGACGGCACCGCGCGCAGCCGCGGCATGCAGCGCCTCGCGCTTGGGCCCGGCCATGTCGGCGGCGCACAGCTTCTGGTCGCGGTCCTGGCCACCACCGATGTAGTAGAGGTCGGCGGCGTCGGGATCGAGCTCATCTCCGAGGCCGCTGGGCGCGGCACTGAAGCCGATCCCGCGCCAGCGGCAGCGCCGCTCGAGCAGCAGCAGGTTGCCGCGGTCGGCGTAGATGTTCATCAGATCGGGGTACAGGGCGCACACGCGCAGCTCTCGTTCAGGCACTAAGCATCACCACCACACTGCCCACATGATCGTGGGTCGGCGCGATCAGCCGCCGCGCGGCCGGTGTCAGCCCGGCGGACGCGGCCTCGCGCTCGAGCTGGCCGGCGCTCAGCCGGTCGAGCCGGATCAGGTTCAGCTCGGCCGACAGGGTCCCGTCGGTAGCGACGATCTCGCGCCGGCGCTCGAGGATCCACCCGTCGTCGCCGTCGGCGCGCACCGCCGTGGGCCGGCTGGCGAACACGACGCCATCGCGCTCGCATACGTCCGGAAGCGGAGCGGGTGCCCCGTGGGCGACCTCGAACAGATCGAGCGCGCCGGCGATCGCGATCGCCAGCAGTCCCCCGGCGACCAGGTGCTCGCGAGCGCAGTTGAGCATTCCGGCCCGTCCCTCGGCGCCGCCGAGCAGCTGGATGGTCTGCATCGGCACGATGCAGAGCGCGAACTCGCGGCCCAGCGAGAAGTGGCGGGCGTCCGCGATGAAGGTGCCGATGGGGAGCTCTGCCGCCCGGTCGCGCAACTCGCCGAGCAGCTCATCATCGAGATCGATGGCGGTCACGTCGTGCCCGGCGCGGGCGAGCTCGAGGGCGACGCGCCCGGTGCCGGCGCCGATGTCGAGCACCGGGCCGCCATGGCGCGCGGCCAGCTCTCGCCACAGCGGCAGATCGGCGACGTAGCCGCCGCACTCCAGGTCGTGCCAGACGACGTTCACGCCGAGGTCCTGTCCGGCGCCCAGAACTGCTCGACGTGGCCCCGCCGCGAAAGCTCCTCGCGAAGCTCGAGCAGGGCGGTGTAGGTGGGCAGCGCATACAGCCGGCCGTCGAGGGTCGCGGCCAGCGCCTGGTCCAGCGCGGCCGGAACGGACGAGGTCACGTGCAGGCGATCAGCGGGGATGCCGGCGTATTTCAGCCGCAGCGCCAGCTCGGCCGCGCGCGTGCCGGCACAGGTGACCCGCCGGACCCGGTCGGCCAGCAGCTCGAAGTCGGCGTCCCAGATCCAGGAGATGTCGTGGCCGTCGGCGGTGCGGTCGTTCAGCACGCCCAGGACGTCGAGCGGACCGGATTCGAGGACCAGCGTTCGCAGGATCTCGTTGGCCCCCGCCGGGTTCTTGATCAGCAGGATCGAGAGCTCACGGCCGGCGACGGCGATCCGCTCGGCCCGCCCGAACGCGGCGCTGACCGCGCCCAGCCCGGCGGCGACCTGCTCGAGAGAGGCCCCCAGCGACAGGCAGAGCGTGGCCGCGCCGAGCGCGTTGTAGACGTTGTAGAGGCCGGGCAGCGGCAGCATCACCTCGGCGCTGCCGGCCGGCGTGCGCAGCTGAAAGCTCGCGCTGCGCGTCCCGTGCAGTGTGATTCGCTCGGCCGAGACGGTGGGATCGGGCCGGCTCTGGCCACACGAGGGGCAGCGGTAGCGGCCCAGATGACCGAGGTAGACGGCGTCGTAGACATAGGCGGCACCGCAGCGCCGGCAGTGCTTGGAGTCCGAGGCGTGCTGCATCTGATCTAGCGCCATCGCCGGATCCTCGACGCCGAAGTACGCCACCTCGGCACGGCCTCGGCCCAGGTCGGCGATCAGGGGATCGTCGGCGTTCAGCGCCAGGCTGACACCACTCATCGAGGTGACCAGCGCCGCCCAGCGGTCGGCGATCGTCTCGAGCTCTCCGTAGCGGTCGAGCTGGTCGCGGAACAAGTTGCCGAGCAGCAGCGCGCGTGGGTGAAGCTCGGGCCCGACCCGGTCCAGCCAGAACTCGTCGAGCTCGAACAGGCCGAGCTCCCCGTCGATCGTCCCCCCGCGACGGGCCGCGCCGAGCAGGGTCGAGGCGACGCCACCGGCCATGTTGGCGCCCGCGCGGTTGTGGACCAGCCGCACGCCGGTTCGCTGCAGGATCGACGCCGCCATCGCCGCGGTCGTGGTCTTGCCGTTGGTCGCCGAGATGACGGCGGTGCCCTGGGGCAGCCGCGCGGCCAGGCGCTCGATGGCCCGCGGCTCCAGACGGGAGAGCAGTTTCCCGGGCAGGCTCGTGCCGCCGCCCCGCCCGGCTCGGCGTGCCAGTTCGCCAACGGCCCGGGCAGCCAGGATCTTGGCGTCCATCGCACTCATGCTCGGACCGGCACGATCGCCCGGAACGCGCCCGGCAGCGCGCGGACGGTCACGGGCAGCTCGGCGATGGGGTCGCCGTCGGCGTACATGGTGAACGGCCGCGAGGCCGAGATCCGCACCGATCGGCAGCGGATCACCTCGACGTTGGGTTGGAGCACGTGCTCGCCCGCGAACACGGTCGGCAGCAGGCGCAGGAAGCGCAGGCGCGGAACGTCGGCCACGATCACAACGTCCAGGAGCCCGTCGGACAGCGAGGCCCCCGGAGCCATCATCATCCCGCCCCCGTAGGCCTTGGAGTTCGCCGCCGCGACCGTGTAGCCGGTGACGCGCCGGACTTGGCCGTCGTCGAGCTCGATCGTGAACGTCGCCGGCCGCCAGCCGGCCAGCGCCCGCAGCGCGCCGTAGGTGTAGACGAGGTTCCCGCGGACCACACGGGTCTGGTTGGCGATCCGGTTGGCGGCCGAGTCAAAGCCGCAGCTGGCGATCCCGAGGAACGTCCGTCCGTCCGCCTCTCCGAGGTCGAGGGAGGCCTCGATCCCGTCCGCGAGCACCCGACAGGCGGCTCCCGGCGCCAGCGGGATCCCCAGCGTGCGCGCGAAGTCGTTGCCCCGGCCCCCCGGGAGGACGCCGAGGACGCCGCCGCCGCGCAGCGCGCCGGCGACCGCACCGGTGAGTCCGTCGCCGCCGAAGGCGACCGCAACCTCCCCGGCCTGCGCGGCGGCCAGGGCCAGCGTCGCGGCGTGCTCGAGGCTGCGGGTGGGCTCGGCGTGGTGTTCGATCCCCAGAGCGTCCAGCGCCCGCTGCACCTCCGGCAGGGCTCGGCCGGCGCGACCACCGCCGGCTGCGGGATTGACGATCAGCGACAGTCTCACGCCAGGACCAGCGCCCGGAGGTCATCGGCGATCGCCACCGGTGCCGGATCCGACGCGGCCTCGGCGGCTGCCCGGGTGCTGACGCCGCTGAGGACGATCGCGCCGTCGATACCGGCGGCGGCGGCGCCGGCCAGATCTGAGTCGATCCGATCGCCGACCATCAGCGCCCTGCCCGGCCCGACGCGGTCCAGAGCGGTCTCGAGGATCAGCCGGTCCGGTTTGCCCACGATCCGGGCCGTGCGCTCGGTGGCGTACTCGAGCGCGGCCAGGATGGCGCCGGTCGCGGGCCACATACCGTCGGCGGCCGGGAACGTCCGGTCGCGGCCCGCGGCAAGCATCTCGGCGCCGGCGAGGACGGCCTGCGTGGCGGCGCGCAGCTCGCTGTAGTCGAATTGATCGTGGCCCGCGACCACCACCACCTCGGCGGCCGATGCACGGTCGGTGCCGTTGACGATCCGGCAGCCGGCGTCTGACACGTGCCGGAAGATGGCCGCTGAGCCGATCACGAACGCGGGTGTTCCGTGTCGGCGGCCGGCCAGCACGTACTGGATCGCGGACCCGACCGTGACCACCTCCTCAAGCGAGGCGCGGATGCCCAGCGACCACAGCTTGCGGACGTACTCCTCAGGTGCGCGGCGAGCGTCGTTGGTGACGAACGAGAGCCGCTTGCCGGCGGACCGCAGCTCGGCCAGCGCCTCCGGGGTCCCGGGTACGCTCATGTCGTCGATGTAGACGCAGCCGTCGAGGTCCAGCAGCACGTGGTCGTAGACGGAGAGCAGGGGGGAGAGGGGCATGGGAGATTGGTCGGCGTCAGTAGTCCGTACGGACCAGACGTAGCAGTGGCTCCGGTCTACGGATCGGCTCTCGTGCCGATACGAGTCCGACTCGCGAGATCACCGCGGGAACGACATTGCAGCAAATCAATCAAAGCGGACGCCTCTCGCAAGACGCGCTCCTGGAGTTGTGGCACAGCTACCGGGAGACCGGAGACCCGCGCCTGCGCGACCGGCTGGTGTTCTCGCTGGCGCCGATCGTCAAGAGCATCGTCTACCGCAAGTTACGCGAGATCCCCAGCTATCGCGAGGTCGACGACTACATCTCGTGCGGTCTCGAGGCGCTGATCCGCTCGATCGACCGCTACGACCCGGAGAAGGGGGCCACGCTCGAGCAGTTCGCGTGGACCCGCATCCACGGAGCTGTAATCGACGAGCTGCGCAGGTTCGACTGGGCGCCACGCTCCCTGCGCCGGCTCGAGCGCGAGATGAACAACGCCCACGAGCGCTTCCTCATCCTCCACGGCCGTCCTCCGACCCGAGCCGAGCTGGCCGAGTCGCTGGCGCTGAACGAGCGCGAGCTGAGCGACCTCAACGACGACATCGCCCGCTCGGAGGTGGGCTCGCTGAACATCCTGGTCACCGACGAGGATCAGAACCCGAGCGAGCGGATGGACTCTCTGCCCAGCGTCGACCGGAGCACCGACCCCGAGTACGCGGCGATCCGCGAACGGGCCATCGCGCGCTTCCGGGCCGCCTTCGACGAACTGCCGGCGCGTGAGCAACGGGTCGCGGTGCTCCTGCACGTCCACAACCTGACGCTGCGAGAGACCGGGGAGGTGCTCGGCGTCTCGGAGAGCCGCGTCTGCCAGATCCACTCAAAGCTCAAACGCGGGTTGCGCGAGCGCCTGGCCGCCGACGAGCCGCTGTTCCACGAGGTCGCGTAGCCCCGGCGAGCCGCGTTTCCCGAAGTCGCGCACCGCCGAGGGCACCACGCGGACCGTTGTGGCGCTGCGGTCAAGTGATTTTGGTTACGAAGTGGCCAGACCGGGTAATACCTCATCAAAGCTCGCCGGAGCCCGGAGGTTCGCCCATGCGGGCGAGGTCGCGTTATGGACACTCGTCCTAAGCGAATGTTCGATCTAGGCAGGTTTAGCTCAAGATGTCACAATCGAGAGCGCATGTACGCGGTGCGAGGTCTGGTCACCCCGCACCGCGCTGTTGCTGAGTTGTCTCCCTGATCGCGTCCCCCGGGAAGGAGGAAACGTGGCCTGGAAGAACTGGCGCTAACAGTACGCGGGAGGGTCGTTTGCGCGGCCCTCCCGTTTTTGTTTCTCACCTGAGTGATCGGCCGGTGTGACGAGTTCTTTAGCCGATGTCCAGTGGCTCTGGACATTCTTTGAGGAAAGCCTCCAATCGGCCGATGAGGGGGAGTGATGGAGCGCGGATCCGCACCGGCTATGCCCCCACCCCGCCAAGAGGCCTCGTGGCGCATTACGGCCGTGCACATTGGCGCCCTCACACTGGCCGTGGTGACGATGGCCCTCACCTTCGGCATGTACCGCTGGGACCTCGGGACGATGGCGGTGATCACCGCTTTCACGATCCTCAGTGAGCTCACCGCGATCGAGACGGTTCCCGCCAGCCTCGGCATCTCTGGCACGGCGCTGGGCCTGATCTTGGCCGCCGTGCTGCTGGGCGGAGGTCCGGCAGCGGTGGTCGGCATGGTGTCGGTTGCGGTCGGGTGGTTCAACTCTCGCGAGTCGCCGGCCAGCTTCCGCAACAACCTCACGACGTTCGCATGGTTCCCGTTGCTCACCGGCCTGTTCTTCCACGCGAGTGTCAGCGTCTTCGGCATCGCACATCACCCGCTGGCCTTCTACCTACTGGTGTTCGTCGCGTACCTCGTGTCGATGACCACGAACTTCGCCGCCGTCGCAGGCTTTGCCTGCTACGTCAAGCGCCGTCCGATGATCGGCATGGTCCGGGAGGCCTTCGTCCCGCTGCTCCCGGCCCAGCTCTTCTCCGCGCTGCTGGCGATGGCCGCCGTCTACCTGGCCGTTGCGCTCGGCGTCTGGGGCATCATCGTTCTGGGGCTCATGTTCGTGATCTTCCAGTACCTGGTCGGCGAGCTGCTGAAGTCCAAGCAGCGCAGCGAGGAGCTGCAGCGGGTAGCCACCACTGACGAGCTCACCGGGCTCGCCAATCGTGAGTGTTACCGCGAGGCGGTCGAGGCGCGGATTGCCGCCGCCGGCGCTGAGCCGGACGGTGGGTTCGCCGTGATGCTGATGGACCTCGACCGCTTCAAGGAGATCAACGACACCCTCGGTCATCACTACGGCGACGTGCTCCTGCGCGACCTCGGCCCGCGGCTGGTCGAGGCGGTCGGGCCAGACGGGCTGGTGGCCCGCCTCGGCGGCGACGAGTTCGCGGTGCTTCCTCCCGCCGACTGCCAGGACGTGGCGGCGCTGGAGGGCATCGCAACGCGGCTGTCCCAGTGCGTCAACGCGCCATTCGCGGTAGACGAGCTCTCGCTCGAGGTCGGCGCCAGCATCGGCATTGCCCGGTACCCGACCGATGGGGAGGACTCCCACGCGCTGTTGCGCTGCGCTGACATCGCGATGTACACCGCCAAGGAGGCGCAGTGCGACTTCAAGGTGTACACCGCCGAGCAGAACCAACATTCGGTGCGGCGCCTCAGCGTCCTCAGCGACATCCGCCACGCGCTGGTCTCTGACGAGATCGTGGTCCACTACCAGCCGATCATCGACCTCGACGACCTCAGCGTCCGCGGCGCCGAAGGCCTGGTGCGCTGGAACCATCCGGAGCTGGGCCTGATCCCGCCCGGGGCGTTTGTGCAGACGGTCGAGCAGACGGGCTTGATCGGCCCGCTGACGCGGTACGTGCTCGAGCGATCGATCGCTGAATGCGCCGCCTGGCGCCGCGATGGGCGCGACCTTTCGGTGGCCGTCAACCTGTCGGTGCGCAACCTGCTCGATCGTGACCTCCCCAAGGAGATCGAGCGTCTGCTGAACCGCTATTCGCTACCACCCAGCGCGCTCCAGCTGGAGATCACCGAGAGCATGATCATGTCCGACCCGGAGCGGTCACTCGCTACCGTGACCCGCCTCAGCGACCTCGGGGCGCGGATGTCGGTTGACGACTTCGGGACCGGCTACTCGTCCCTGGCCAACTTGCGCCGGATGCCGATCGACGAGCTGAAGATCGACCGCTCCTTCGTCTCACCGATGCTCCGCGACGAGAGCGACCTGATCATCGTCCGCTCCACCATCAACCTCGGGCACGACCTCGGATTGCGGATCATCGCCGAGGGGGTGGAGGACGGGGCGACGCTGGAGCGCCTGGCGCTGCTCGGCTGCGATCTCGCGCAGGGCTACCACCTCAGCCGTCCGATGCCGTCCGACGCCTTCAACGCCTGGCTGAAGCACGCAGCGCCCACCTCGGGTCCGGGCCAGCCCGCCCCCGTCGCTTCGACGCTCGCCAAGCTGTCGGGCGCCGGCGGAGCGGCGCTGCTCGACCGGCCCCCGGCCGTGAACGGCGACCGAGCAGCGGCCGTGAACGGCGACCGAGCAGCGGCCGTGAACGGCGACCGAGCAGCGGCGGTGAACGGCGATCAGCGGTCCCGGGCGCTGGCCACGCCGCCGGTCTAACCGCCCGCCCACGCCGGCCCGCCGCCGGTCTACCGGCCCATCCGCGCCGCTTCTAGAACAGAGCCTCCTGGGCGCTCGGCGCCGGGGGCGCGAGGCATTCCGGACCGTCGTAGCGAGCGTCGTTGACGGCCAGGCCCACCGGCGTCAGCGCCGTGCGCTCGGGTTCGAGCCCGGCGGCGAGCTCGTACAGGCGCGGCGTCGGGGTGGCGCGGTCGAGCCATGGCGTCTCCGCCTCGGGCGCGAGAATCACCGGCATACGGTCGTGCAGGCCCGCGACCGCGGAGTTGGCGGCGGTGGTGAGGATCGTGCAGGTCCGCAGCGTCGCGCCGTCCTCGGCGTGCCAGATCGACCACAGTCCGGCGAACGCGAACAGCCCGCCGTCGGAGCGCGTGATGTGAAAAGGCTGTTTGGGGCCGGAAGGCTGCGGCTGCCATTCGTAGAAGCCGTCGGCGACGATCAGGCACCGGAAGCGCTCGAACGCGCGCCGGTAGGCGGGACGCTCCGCCGCGGTCTCGAGCCGCGCGTTGATCATCTTCAGTCCGGTGTCCGGGGTCTTGGCCCACGAGGGCACCAGGCCCCAGCGCAACAGCTCCCCGCGCGGTGCGCCCTCCCGATCGGTGGTCACGGTCAACACGTCGTCGCCGGGGGCGACGTTGTAGCGGCGGCGGACGTCGACCGACTCACCGATTCCGAACCGGTCGCGGATCGCCGCGGGATCCGGAGTGGAGAGGGTGTAGCGGCCGCACATGCTCGGCTGGCTGGAGTGAGTCTCCGGTGGGACCGCTCAGCGCGGCCGGGCGGCGAGCTGGTCAGCGCGCTTGGCCTGAGCGGCTCGCTGTCGACGGCGCCCGTAGTACACCAGCACGCCGATCGCGATCAGCACGAGCACGAACCCGTAGAAGATCCCCAGATCCAGCGAGAGGCCGCCGAACGGCAGCGCGACGAGGTTGACGATTCCGAAGCCCAGCAGCAGGATGGAGATGATCAGGACGATCACCAGCAGGATCCCGCGCACCCGGGCGATCATCCCGGCGCTGGCAGGCGGCGCGACCAGGCCCATGAACTTCAGTCCCAACAGCTGCCGGCTGGTCGGCGACTCGACGCCTAGGCGCTCGGTCGCCTTCTTGAGGTCGTCGGCCCTGCGCTCGGCAAGCGCCAGGGAGGCGTCGGCCATCCGCCGCAGCTGCAGGCGCTCCTGCGGGCGGGCGGCGGCGATCGCCCGCTGGAAGTGCGCGCGAGCCTTCTTGGCGTCGTAGCGCTCGGCGGCGCGGGCGCCGAGAATCGCCTGGGCGGCAGCCTTGAACTTGGTCTCGGCCTCGAGCTCCTCGTCAGAGCGGGTCTCGAGCTGCTGCATCGCCGCGAGCTGACTGCGCTGCTCGATCTTCATCGTGCGCTGCTGCTTGGGCATCGTGAGTGAGAGTCTAGTGGCGACCACTGGTCGCCGGCGTCGGGCTCAGCGCTTGGGCTTGATCACGTAGATGCGCTGTGAGGTCAGGTACTGCCCGCCGACGGTCGGGCTGGCCGGAGGCGGGCGGTAGACGTCGATGTGGCGGCCGGTGATGGCGCCGCCGGTGTCCTGGGCGATGAACCAGCCGCCGCTGCCGTCCGGCTTGTAGGCGGGCACGTAGACCCGGCTGCCGAGCGGGATCACCTTCGGGTCGACGGCGATCGACCGGTAGTAGTGCAGCGGCAGCGACTGGCCGGGCGCAAAGCTCACGCCCGGCAGCGGCACGTAGCGGCGCCCGGAGCCGTCAGACCAGCCGCCGACCGCCAGCGGGAAGGTCAGCGCCCGCTGTGCGTTGCGCCAGAATCCGCCGGCGCGCCAGAACGGGGAGCCGGCACGCCAGCCGTTCCTGGGTGAGGTCGCGGCGCCGGTGGCCGTGACCCAGCCCCCGCTGCCGAGCGAGACGATGTGGTACGGCTGCCCATCGAGCCCGATCCCGTCGCCCTGCATCGAGAGCCCGGTGGCCGAGTACAGCCAGTCGATCCGGTGCTTGCCGGCCAGTCCGGGCGCGCTCACCATCCGCCCGACGAACCAGGACTCGGGCGCCGGCCAGTACTCGGTGATCGTCACGCCCTTCAACCAGTGGCCGTGGGCCTTCTTGCTGGGTGGCGCCGGAACTCTGCCGCTCCCGGCCGCCGGGGCCAGACCGCCCACCGACGCGCCGCCGGAGCCGCCGCCGCGCGATGGCACCCGGGCGCTGCCGGCCGCCGCCGCAGGGGCCGAGGCCGCACCGAGCGAGCCGGCGGCGAGCACCACGACCGCCGCCACGAGGCGCCGCAGGCAAGAGACATGTCTGGGACGGAGCACGGGCACTCGCTGTGTTATCGGCAGACCTCGGAGCGGACCTTGCACTCGGCCGCCCAGCGTACCGGGACCCGTCAGAGCCGTCCGTTGTCGCGCAGCCAGACCAACGCGCGGAGGGTGACGTTGCCGCGCCAGTCGGTCGTCTGGGCCGGCGACCAGGCCCGCCAGTCGAACATCCAGCCGCCGTCCCGCTGCTGCGCGGACTCGACGGCGTCGAGGTGAGCCTCGATCTGGGACTCGCTGAACAGACCACGGGACCGGCTTTGTGGGCGGGGGGAGAGGTCGAGCGGGCGCAGCGCCTCCCCCTCGACGCCGCCGACGGGCGCGACCGCGGAGGTCTCGGCGCGGGTGCTGAGCGACGCGATCGCCGCTTTGGCACGCTGCTCGTCCCCGACCGCATCGAGAAATGCGCAGGCGAACTTCAGCCAGTACCCGCTTGGCTGCTCGGCCGTCTCGATCGACCGCCAGCACCAGTCGGTGGCGCGATCAAGCCACGCATCGTCGGTCACGCCGCCGTCATGGAGGGCTGCGGCCAGCGCGAACGTGAGCATGGATCCGGGGGTGGGCTGAAACCAGGGCGCGTGCGGGTAGTGCTCGAAGCCGGGCAACACGGACGGTATGCCACCGTCCGGCCCGGCGATCCCCGCGATCCAGGCGCGCGCGTCGCGGGCCAGGTCCCCGTCCGCCGCGCCGGCCTCGGTGAGGATCTCGAGGGCGTAGAGCGTCGCAGCAGGCTGGCTGCCCGGGCCGCGCAGGTCGGGCTCGAGCGCGTGGCCGAAGCCGCCGTCCGGGTTGCAATAGCCACGAAGGGCCTCGACCACCGGTGCGGCCGGTGCGTCGGCGAACAGCATGCTGTAACGGTGGCGGTCGACCAGGCGGGCGGCGGACCAGATGAAGCTCTCGGCAGCGGGGTAATCGATCGGCATGCCCCGACACGCTACGCGGCGGTCGGCGTGCGATCTTTGAGAAATCGGACAGGCGAGACGCCGGCCAGTTGGGTGACCTCGGCGGTCATGTGCGCCTGATCGGCATAGCCGGCGTCGAGTGCCAGCTCGACCAGCGGCGCGGGCGCGAGCGCCTGCAGGCGCCGAAAGCGCAGCACGCGCGCCAGCATCTTCGGCCCGTATCCGACCGCATCGCTGACGCGACGCTGCAGCTGGCGGGCACTGACGCCAAGCTCGGCAGCCACCGGACCGACGCGTGCCCGCGGGCGTCCGAGCGCCGCGACCGCGGCGCGCACGAGCGGATCGAGCTCCGCGCCGCGCCGCTGAACGGCTCCGAGCAGCAGCACGTGCGGATCCGAGCCCTCTGCCAGCTCCGCGAGCAACGCCGCGGCCACATCGCGCCCCAGCACCTCGGCGGCCTCCGGCGAGACGTTACACAGCTCCGATGCCGGCAGTCCCAGGATCGCCCCGGCCGTTCCCGGTCGCAACCGCGCCCCGACCAGGCGCGAGGCCGACTCGAGCGTCACGACGCGAGGCCGGGTATCAGGCCCGGCGACCGTCAGCCGGCCGCCCGCCCAGATCAGATCCACGCAGGCGTCCGGCACGACGTGCTGCTCGTGCTGAGTCGCCGTGGCCTGCTCCCACGTGCAGGCCACCAAACGCGAGTCGACGGGGCGCTCGACGTAACTCACGGCGCCAACGCTACCCAAGCTCGTCCAGATTTTTCCGATCGGTAGACATAAGCCCGATTATCGAGCGTTGATACTCAGCTCTTCTCGGCGATCAGTCCTCCGAAGCGCTGGAGGTAGAGCGGCCAGCCGCCGTCGCCGCCGACAGCCTCGCGTGTGCCCTCCCAGCCGTCGCCATGGCGGTCGAGGTTGCGGTGCTCGATCTCGACCCGCGTGCGCTCGGCGGACTCGGCGATGAAGCTCACCTCGACCTCGCTGGTCTTCTCGAGGTCGGTCTCGAGCTGCCACTGCGGGCTGATGTCCCAGCTGAAGACGACGCGGTTGGGTGGCTCGAACGCGAGTACCCGCGCCCACTGATACTCGCTGCCGTCGACACCGCGGTCATACACGCGCCCGCCGGCGCGCGGCTCGAACACGGTCTCTTCGATCTCGACCGCGAGCATGTTGTGCTCGCGCGGCTTGACCCGGTCGAACTTCTCGGTGAAGACGTGGAACGCTCGCTCGATCGGGGCCTCGACCACGATCGCGCTGCGGACAGTCGTCGCCTTGGCCTGCGTGTGGGTGCTCATTGGTTCTCCTTTTTCGTTGGTTGCTCGACGACAGCCTTGTAGGCGGCCAGGGTCTTTCCCCAGAAACGCTCAAGGTCTGCGCGAAGCGCGGCAAGCCCGTCCGGGTCGACGCGGTAGATGCGGCGGGTGCCGGCGGGTCGATCCACCACCAGCCCGGCGTCCTTGAGCACTCTGAGGTGCTGTGAGACCGCTGGGCGGCTTACCGGTAGCTCGTCGGCGAGCTCGCCGACCGCGCGCGGGCGCTCCGCCAACAGCTCGAAGATCGCCTTTCGCGTCGGATCACCGAGTGCGGTCCACGCATCCGATGGAAGGTAAGTCACCACGAACGGTAAGCCTATACTAACTGACTGCGCTGTCAAGACACGTGGCGACGGGGACGTGTCGCGTCAGCGCCCGCTGAACGCCGGCGATCGCCGGATCCTTGAGCGTGAGCATGACATCGGCGCAGGTGTTATGTACACCTGTGGTGGGGCGGACCGCCCCAGGTCAGTCGATCGCGCGCCGGTAGAAGCCGCGCACGCCGACCGTCATCAGGGCCGCCAGCGCGCCGGCGAGCACGACCAGACACACCCACACGGTGATGTGCGGGACGCTCGGGACCAGGGCGGCGCGCATCGACTCGCTGACGTAGGTCATGGGGTTGGCCGCGGTGACGACCTGAAACCACCGCAGGCGGGCCAGCGACGGCCACGGATACTGGCTGCAGCCGGTGAACAGCAGCGGCGTGAACACCAGTGAGAAGACGATGTTGATCCGGTTGGGTACGACGAGCGTCCCCATCACCAGTCCCAGCCCCGCCCCGAGCACGCTGCCCAGGACCATCGCCAGCACCAGCAGGGGCACCCCGCTCCAACGCCACGGGATCGAGCCGAGGACCAGGATCCCGACGGGGATCATGATCGAGGTGGCCACGACCGCACGGAGCGCCGCGAATATGACCTTCTCGGCCGCCACCAGGCCGGTGGCCATCGGCGCCAGCAGCCGGTCCTCGATCTCCTTGGTCCAGCCGAACTCCACCACCAGCGGGAAGGCCAGCGTCTGCATGCTCGTGATCACCGCGGTCAGGGCCAGCAGCCCCGGGAACAGCAGCTGGGCGTAGCCGTGGCGGGTGTACCCGAGCGACCCGAGCACCTTGCCGAACACGAACAGCAGGAACAGGGGCTGCAGGATCACCTGGGCAAGGAAGACGGGCAGCTCTGACCAGGTGACGAACAGATCGCGCCGGAGCACGGCGCGAAACGCCTGCCCCTGGCTGGCGCCCGGCGCGGGCAGCGCACCGACGCTCATCGCAGGCTCCGGCCGGTGAGGTCGATGAAGACGTCCTCGAGCGTCGGGCGCCCCAGCTCGACCCCGCGCAGCGATACGCCGCGCTGCGCCAGCAGCGTCGCCGCGGGCGCCACCAGCGGCGCCGCCTCACCGGACAGGTAGAGCCTGAGGCGGAGCTCGGGCTCGGTCTCACCCGGGCCGTCGCCGTGGACGGCCTCCACCCTCTCGACTCCCGCCATCTGGCCCAGCTCGGACAGCAGCGACTGCTGAGCTTCCCCGGGCTCCGGAGCCGGCATCGTCAGCTCCAGCGTCGAGCTCCCCGGGAGGGCGCGCATCAGCGACTCGGGGCTGTCGAGCGCCAGCACCTTGCCGTGGTCCATGATGCCCACCCGGTCGGCCAGCGCGGCGGCCTCCTGCATGTCGTGCGTGGTCAGGATCAGCGTCACCCCGCGGTCGCGGAGCTCGCGCAGACGGTCCCAGACGAACAGGCGCGCCGCCGGGTCCAGTCCGGTCGTGGGCTCGTCGAGGAACAGCACCAGCGGCTGGTGCATCAGCGCCCGGGCGATCATCACGCGCTGGGCCTGGCCGCCCGAGAACAGGTCGGGCTTGACGTCGCCGCGCTCGCGCAGGCCGAACTGCTCGAGCAGCTCGTCAGCGCGCGCCTGGGCCTCGGCCTCCCCCACGCCGTGGTAGGCGGCGTGGAAGGTGAGGTTGCGCCGGATCGAGATCGCGCGGTCCAGGTTGCTGCGCTGGGGCACCACCGCCAGCAGGCTGCGGGCACGCACCGGATCGGCGAACACGTCGACGCCTCCGACCGTGGCCCGCCCCGCGGTTGCCCGCACCCGCGTCGTGAGCATCCCCACGGTGGTCGTCTTGCCGGCTCCGTTGGGTCCCAGCAGGCCGAACACCTCGCCCGGCGCGACGGCGAACGAGATCCCGTCGACGGCGTTGACGTTCGCCTTCGGGTAGCGCTTGACCAGATCCTCGACGCTCGCGGCGGCTTCCGGGTCGGCGTCTGACCCGTCGCGCGGCATCGAGGTCCTCGACGCGGTGCTCAGCCGGGACACAGGTCGTAGGGAAAATCGGTCAGCAGCTCGCAGCCGTCGTCGGTGATCAGCAGCAGATCCTCAAAGCGCACCCCGCCGACGTCGCGCTGCCACAGCCCCGGCTCCACGGCGATGACGTCACCGGCCGCCAGCGAGGCCCGGCCCGTCCGCCCCAGTCCCGGGGCCTCGTGGACCTGCAGCCCGACACCATGGCCGAGCGAGAACTGAAAGCCCTCGCTGCGGTCCTCGCCGGGGCCCGTGCGCTGCGTGCGATAGCCCTCGCGCTCGAACACCTCGCAGCAGCGCGCATGCAGCTCCTGGCCGGTGACGCCCGGGCGTGCGGCGGCGCGGGCGCCGTCCAGCGCCTTACGGGCGAGCGCCTCCTGACGCAGCACCTCACCGGGCGGATCCCCGCCGACCACGAACGTGCGCGTCATGTCGGCCCAGCAGCCGGAGGCGTCGTCCCGGGGCCATAGGTCGATCTGGATCGGCAGCCCGGCCGGAAGCGGGCCGCTGCCCGGCTCGTGGCCGAAGCCCTGCCAGACGGAGGCGACGATCGCCTCCGGGCCGAGCAGGGCGCCGCGGTCCCAGCAGGCGTCTCGCATCGTCTTGCGCACGCGCTCGGCCGTCAGCGGCGCGCCGTCGAGCTCGAGCTGCCCGTCTCTGGTCTCGGCCTGGTCCAGCAGCTGTGCGGCCCTGGCCATCGCCGCCTCGGCGGCCCGCTGGGCACGGCGGATGCCCGCCAGCTCGGCCGGAGACTTGGCTCGCCGGCGCAGCTTGACGAGCTCGTCGTCGACCGTCAGCGCGACGCCGTCGGCACGCAGACGCTCCGCGAGGCCGACCGGCAGCTCGAACTCGACGCTCGCCTCCTTCACTGCGGTGCGGGCCACCGCCCGCGAGATCAGCTCGAGCTCGAGCTCGAGCCGTGAAAGCCCGCTCGCAAGCAACTCGTGGAAGCCGAGGTCGTGAAGGTCGAGCAGCTCGGCGTCGGGCCGGCACGCGGCAACGCGCTCGCGCTCCAATGACGAGCAGCTGATCCAGGTGCTGTTCCCGCCGACGACAATCAGGAACGGGTCACCGATCGCAATCGGGACCTCGTGGCGCATCGTCGGGCTGCGCTCGGTGTCGCCATACAGAATCAGCGCCTCCGTCACCGGGGCCGAGGCTACAGCTCAGGCGCGGTTTCTGACTCCCGGAGAGGCGCCGAAGCTCACTCGTAGCGCCGGGCCTGCTCGCGAGCCTCCAGCGCGGCCTGCCGAGCCTGCTCGGCCTCCTCGTGGGCCCGCTCGGCGTCGGCGCGCGCGCTCTGGGCTCGCTCGCTGGCGTGCTCGTGAGCCGACAGCTTCTCGCGCGCGGCGTCGGCCAGCTCGGAGGCTCGCTGGCGGGCGGCTTCGGCGTGGGCGTTGCGGGCCGCCATCTCGGAGGCGCTCTGCAAAGGCGCATCCTGGGGCAGGCTCACGCCGTAGGCCGATCCGAGCCGCGTCAGCTCCTCGCCCTCGGGTGCAGCGTCGCTCGAGCCCGCAGCGTCGACCGTCTCCTTGCGGTGGGCCAGGCGGACGTAGTCGCGCCCGAACGCGGCTCCGTCGATCGGCACGAGCGCCGAGTGACGTCCCAGCAGTCCGCTCTTGATCCCGACCAGGACCGGCTCGCCGCTGCCGGAGTCGAAGTAGATCTCCTCGAGCTTGCCGAGGTCCGCGCCGTCGGCGTCGAGCACCGTCTGCCCGCGCCACTCCTCGATGTGCTCCACGCTGATCATCGTCAATCGATACCCGGTGACATCCCGGATTAACGTAGCCGATGTCACGCCGTCGGGCGGCTGCTGGGCAACGCCGGCGTCGGAGGAGCTTCGCCGATCGCGTTGAACAAGCTGTACGGCGCCAGGTTGAGTCAACCGCCGGCGGCCATCGTCGATTAGAGGAGCGCAACTTCGCCTCAGGCGGCGGTATTGAAGGTCTGACCCGAAGCGAGGAGGAAGCAAATGAAGCGCACAGCCAAGCTGCTCATAGCAGTCGTCGGAGTCACCGCGTCGGTCACGGCAGTCGCCGTCGCGGCGTCCTCCCCGACCGTCTCGACCGGTGCCGCGACCAAAATCGCCAACAACAGCGCGGTGATCACGGGGGCCATCAACCCGAACGGCAACCACACTACGTATACGTTCGCGTACGGCCCAACCACCGCTCTGGGCTCGACGACCCCGCTCCGCTCGGCCGGCGGTGGGACCAAGGCGCTGCCGGTGAGCCACACAATCGCCGGCCTTTACCCCGGAACTCAGTACTTCTACCAGCTGAGCGCGACCAACAAGTCGGGGGTCGGCGTGGGCACGATGCGGTCGTTCACCACGACGGGGCATGCCCTGCTCGTACCCACTACCGGACCGGCGGTCAACGTCGGGCAGACCCAGGCCACACCGACCGGCAGCGTCGATCCCAACGGCGTGGCGGTGACGGTGACGATCCAGTACGGCTTGACCGCAAGTTACGGCTACCAGACCTTCGGGCAGTCTCTGCCCGCCGGCAACCTGTCGGTCCCGGTGTCTGCGGTGCTCACCGGCCTGTCCCCCGGCAAGCTGTTCCACTACCGGGTCGCCGTGTTTCGCGGGGGACTCTCCAACTATGGGGCCGACGGAACGTTCTTCACCTATCCGTCGTTCCGGCGCACGCCGCGGATGAGCACCCGCACTTCGCCGAGTCACCTCACGACCAAGCCGTACGTGTTCACCACGTCGGGGTCGCTGGCCGGAGCCAGCTTCGTTCCCTCGTCGCTGCGCTGCACGGGCACCGTGGGGATCCGCTACTACGACGGCAAGCGTCAGGTGGCGGACGCCTTGGCTCCGGTGGGCCCCGACTGCAAGTTCTCGACGCCGGTGCCGTTCAAGCGGCTGATCAAGGGTGGTCCCGCCGCGCTGAGGGTCGCGATCCACTATCGCGGCAACGGCTACCTGAAGCCGGCGGATCGCACCGATCACGTGACTCTGGGGTAGCACCCAGGGAGGTGGGCCGCTGGGCTCGCGGCCGGCGGCCCGCCTCCGGTTAGATGGTTGATGCCGCGGCCGTGTCGGGTCGTGGAATCAACCATCTAGCCTTGCCCGCCATGCCAGTACGCGTGCCGCGGGCATCGCGGGCCGAGATCGTCCTGCTCGCGGCCCTCATCGCCTGGGCTTTCTTTCCGGTCGTGCTGCTGGTCCTGCACGCCGGGCAGATACACGCCCGCTACACCGGCGCCGACGGTCTGATCGGCGCCGACGGCGTGCTCGGCGCCGACCAGCTGCAGTACCTGG
Organism: uncultured Solirubrobacterales bacterium; assembly: GCA_963799995.1. Classification (GTDB taxonomy): domain Bacteria; phylum Actinomycetota; class Thermoleophilia; order Solirubrobacterales; family Solirubrobacteraceae; genus Palsa-465. The sequence goes on from CAWCZI010000012.1 coordinate 682,317, forward strand.
CCTGGGCTCGCGACGCCGGGGCGCACGGCCTGGCCTCCGATCTGTTCACGCTGGCCCCGAGCGGTCACGTCTACCTGGAGCCGCTGTTCACGATCACCGGCGCCCTGCACAGCCTCGGTCTCTCGCTCCAGCTCGCGTACCTGCTCTGGAAGCCGATCGCGGCGGTGGCCATGTTCCTGGCCGCGGTGGCGTGGGCTCGCCGGGCGTTCGCCGGCCGGGTGGCGGCGCGTGCCGCGGTCGTGGCGCTGGCCTTGTTCATGTATCTACCGCTGACCGCCCTGTTCAGCTGGACCGGCTCCGGGGCGGGACCGTTCCGCTTTCAGATGTACCTGTTGGCCGACGAGCTGCTCGGCGCCAACAAGCTGTGGGGCTATGTTCCGAGCGCCCTCGGGCTGGCCCTCGTCCCGGTGGCTCTGCTGGCGCTGGAGCGCGCGATCGACCCCGCCCGCGGCGGCCGTCGCCCGGCCCACGGGCCCGGCGCGGCCGGGGTCAAGCCCGGTCCTCTGGTCACCGCCGCGCTGGCCTGTGCACTGGCGTCGTTGCTGCATCCGTGGCAGGGAGTGACCCTGATCGTGATCTTCGCGGCCCTGGCGGCCTGGCGGCGCTGCGATCTGGTCGCCCTGAGCGTGCCGGCGATCGGGGCGGCTCTCCCCCTCGGCTACTACTACCTGCTGTCGCACACCGATCCGGCCTGGAAGCTCGCCTCGCACTACGAGGTGATCCCGCGGCTGCCCGCGCTCGTGCTGATCGCCGGGCTCAGCCCGCTGGCGCTGGTCGCCGCGCTCGGCCTGCGACGACCCCGAGACCAGGTGTTCGAGCAGGTGCTGCTGCTGTGGATCATCGGGTCGTTCGTGACCTATTTCGTCAATGACGCGTTCGCCCCGCACGCGCTGCAGGGCCTGAGCTTCCCGCTGGCGGTGCTGGTGGTCCGGGGTTGGCGGCGGCTGCGGCTGGCGCCGGTGCTCGGCGCGGTGGCGGTGGCGGTGATGACTATCCCCGGCCTGGCCTTCGACGCCCGCAAGTTCGCCAACACCGCGCGTAACTCGAAGCTCGTCCAGTACTACCTGCCGCGCGATGACGCCCAGGCGCTGGACTGGGTGTCGGCCCACGCCCCGCCGGGCGGCGTGCTGGCGCCCACCCCGTTCGCGATCGTGGTGCCATCACAGACGGGGCGCAACGTCTGGGTCGGCCACGGCTACTGGAGCCGCGACTACCAAGCCCGCGCGCGGCAGGTCGACGCACTCTTCCGCGGCCACGTGCGCCCCGCGGCGGCGGCGCGCAGCTTCGTTCGCGACACCGGGGCCACGATCCTGATCTCAGACTGCGCCCATCATGCCGACCTGACGCGGCCGCTGCGCCCGCTGCTGGCGTCCGTGCACCGGTTCGGCTGCGCTCGCGTCTACGTGCTCGCGCGCCCCCGGTCCGCGACCCGGTAGACGAACCGCAGGCCCGACCACGTCTCGTCGATCGCGCATACCTTGTTGTCGACCAGCCCGGCGGCCAGGCCGAGCTCGCGGACGGGACCGTCGCCGAGGTCGGTCGCCACCCCGGACGCTCGTTTCGGCCAGGCGATCCACAGCCCCCCGTCGACCTCGAGCGCCCGGCGCAGGGCCGGCAGGCACCGCTCCAGCTCGGCCCGGCGCACGAAGAACGCGACGATCACGTCGCTGCGGCCCGCCGCCCTGCGGCGCACCGACACGCCGTCGGGCAGCTCGCCGAGGGTCGCATCGAACCCCTCCGGCGCTCCGAGCAACGCCAGCACCGCGCCCGGCTTGATCCCCAGCTTGCGCACCAGCGGGGTGCCCGAGTACCCGGCGCCCGTCATCGCCGCCGGCTCTCCCGCACCAGGCCGGCGATGAGCTTGGAGAGCTGGCTACCCTGCCAGGCGATCGGCGAGCTCCCCGGCTCCTCGGTCACCACGCGCGCGCCCGGGATCGCCTCCGCGTAGGCCTGGCCGACGGCCAGCGGGTGCTCGGGGTCGGCCTCGTCGGAGTCGGCCACCACGAGCGTCGGGACGGCGATCTCCCCCAGCTCGGCGACGCTCTGAAACGGCCGCGAGCGGGGCACCGCCCGCAGGGCGTCGGCGAGCGCCTCGGGGTGCTCGTGCAGCGACAGCCGCTGGCGAACCACCTTGAGCACCGTGTCGCGCCAGCGTGCCGGCACCGGCGGCTCGCCGTAGGCGGCCAGGAATCCGTCGACGCCGCCGCGCCGCAGTCCCGCCGACAGCGCGTCCCAGCGGGCCAGTCGATCGGGGTCGTCGTTGGTGGCCGGTTCGTAGGCGGGCGTTATGACCACCAGCCCCCCCACCCGCTCGGGACGTGCGAGGGCCAACCACAGCAGCGTGTGCGCGCCCATCGACGCTCCTGCGAGGACCGCACGCTCGATCCCGAGCCCATCGAGCACCGCCTCGAGATCGGCCCCGAGCTGGTCGTAGCCGTAGTCCCCCGGGTGCGGCGCTGGGCCGGAGCGCCCGTGGCCGCGGGCGTCGTAGGAGATCACCCGGTGGCCCTCTCGCTGCAGCGCCGTGGACCCCATGACCACGTAGCGGCGGGTGGCCGTCAGGCCGTGCAGCAGCACCACCGCCGGGCCCTCCCCGGACTCTTCCCCGGCCAGCGTCACCCCGTCGCGCTCGATCGTGAATTCGGCCACGTGCTGTATGTAGCGGATCGCGGCGGTGGGCGGGGGCACCGGGCTCGGTGAACGGTCGTCGACGCGGATTCGGCGTGGCTAACATCAGCTCCATGGACGTCACCGAGTCAAACTTCCAGACCGCCGTCATCGACCGCTCGCGCACTGTCCCGGTGCTCGTCGACTTCTGGGCGGAATGGTGCGGCCCCTGCCGCCAGCTCGGACCCGCGCTGGAGAAGGCGGTGGCGTCACGAGGCGGCAAGGTGGAGCTGGCCAAGCTCGACGTCGACGCCAACCAGACGATCGCGCGGACCTATGGGATCCAGAGCATCCCGGCGGTCAAGGCGTTCCGCGATGGACAGGTGGTCGACGAGTTCATCGGCGCGCTGCCCCCGGCCGAGGTAGAGCGCTTCCTCAACCGGCTCGTCCCCTCAGAGACCGACGACCTCGTGTCGCGCGGCGACGAGGCCTCCCTGCGCCGGGCGGTCGAGCTCGAGCCGGGACGCGCCGACGCGGCGGTGCCCCTTGCCCGCATGCTTCACGCACAGGGCGACCGCGACGGCGCGCTGGCGCTGGTGCGCGAGGTGCCCGGCAGCTTCGCGGCCGACGGGATCGCCTCGCGGATCAAGCTCGAGGGCGAGCCCGCCGGCCAGACACTCGAGGACGCGTTTGCCGCCCTCGACGCGGGTGAGCAGGAGCGCGCTCTCGATCTGCTGCTCGCTGCCCTGCCGGGCTCCGACGGAGCCCGCGACGACATTCGCCGTGTGGTCGTCGGGATTCTCGACGAGCTCGGGGTCGACAGCCCCGTGGCGCGCGACTACCGTCGCCGGCTCGCCACCGCGCTGTACTGACGGCCGGCGAGTACACGGCCAGCGGTCGCGTGGGCCGGCGACTACAGGGCTAGCGTCAGCTGCTGCGCGACGTCCGGACGGGTTGCCTGCAGCCCGGCGACGCGGACCCCGAGCAAGCGCACCGGCCGCGGCGGGGCGAAGCGCCGCAGCAGCTCGAGCGCGACCGGGTGGACACGACCAGCGGCGCCCACGGGCTCCGCGAGCGTACGAGCCCGCGTGTGGGTCGAGAAGTCGTCCAGACGGACCTTGATGCCGATCGTCCGCCCGCAGCGCTGCTGGCGCTCCAGCGCCGTGCACAGCTCCCCCACGAGGCGCTCCAGGATCGGCTCGAGCGCGGCCAGGCCCGTGATGTCGTAGTCGAAGGTGGTCTCCCGGGATTCGGACACGACCTTGCGTTGCTCGGTCACGGGCGCGTCATCATGAAACCGTGCCCGGCTCTGCAGCGCCGCCCCGGACCGTGACCCGAACTGGCCGGCCAGCCACTCGGGGTCGGAGGCGGCCAGCTTTCCCAGCGTGTCGAGACCCGCGCGGCGCAGGCGCTCGGCCGTCTTGGGCCCGATTCCGGGGATCAGTCCGCACGGGGAGCCGGCGAAGCGCTCGCAGGCCTGCTCGCGGGTGAGGACGACGAAGCCGCGCGGCTTGTCGGCATCCGAGGCGACCTTGGCGACGAGCTTGCTCGGCCCTATCCCGATCGAGCAGCCCAGGCCGGTGTCGCGTTCGATCCGGAGCGCGAGACGCCGCATCTCGGCCCGTGGCGCGGGCAGGCCGGTGAGGTCCAGGTAGGCCTCGTCGAGTCCGATCACCTCGACCGACTCGGCGCAGCCGCGCACGAGCTCCATGACCTGGCGTGAGGCGGCGCGATAGTAGGGGAAGTCGGGCGGGAGGAACACGCCGTCGGGACAGAGGCGCCGAGCCCGGGCCGCGGGGATCGCGGAGCCGACGCCGAAGCGCCGGGCCTCGTAGGACGCAGTGGTCACGACCGCCCGCGGCCCGGTGCCGGCGACGATCACCGGCCGACCCCGCAGCTCGGGCCGCCGCCGCAGCTCGACCGAGACGTAGAAGGCGTCCATGTCGAGATGTGCGATACAGCGGCCCGGCATCGCTGCGAGGTTAGGTCAGCCGGCAGACGGCTACTGCGTGGCCCAGACGGTGCCGACACCGCCGAAGCCCAGCGCGGCGGCGGTGTTCTGGTTCAGGTCCCAGCTACGACCGCCGACGTAGGGTCCGCGGTCGTCGACGACGGCGGTGACGCTGCGGCCGCCATAGTGGAAGCTGACCTTCGTGCCGCACGGCAGGCTGCGATTCGCGACGCCGAGCCCGGCGTGAAAGCCGCAGGCAGTGGAGCCTGAGTCGTCATACCACGAGGCGACGCTCTGGTCGCCGTAGACCGTGACCCGGCCGGCCGGCTCGGCCGTCCGCGAGTTGGCGCGGTCGCCTTCGAACAGCACCCGCAGGCGGCGGTCCAGACCGCTGCCCGGGGTCGCCCGCAGGCGGAAACCGCCGGCGCGACCGGTCTGCGAACTGGCAATCGTGCGCCAGCCCGCCGGGTAGTCGGCCTGCAGCTGCACCGGACGCCCGGCGCGCTGCGGCAGGAGCCTGCCGTGGACATTGACGGGGCCCCCGCCGAGCAGGTCGATAGCCCGCGGGTGAACGCGCACCCCGGCCGCGACCGCTACCGGCCGCGAAACGCTGGCCGGGAGCTGGACCCCGCCCGTTGTGTTCGTGGCGCCCGCCGCCGCCGCGATCGCCGCCGGGTCGGGCACTACGCGGATCAGTCCGGATTCGCGCAGCGGTGCCCGCAGGCGAAAGCCTCCGTGCGGCCCGATCCTGGTCTCTTTCAACGGCCGCCAGTTGGAGCTGCCGCTGGGAGCGGTCTCCAGCTCGATGGTCTGGCCCGCCGCGGACTGGGGCGCGTGGCCACGGACCGTGACGGGGTGTTCGTAGGGGACCTGCCGCGGCGTTGATCGCAGATGCATCGTGCCATCGGACGCGGCGGATGCTGTATCAGTCGACTGGCCGGAGATCCCCGCGCCCGAGAGGGCAACTGCGGATGCCGGCACAGCCAGGGTTATCGTGGCAATGGTCAGGTGTACGGAGCGCGTCTTGCGCAGGTTGATCTTGGACCTCATACCGAGGACCTCCTGGATACGATCGACCGGGCGCCTACGGAGTTAGCTGTCGGGCTCGCGGCTCTTCAGGGCGCGCCTGGGCGCTCCTGTGAAGTCGCTACGGTCGCGGCTGGTGTGCGCCAGGCGTCCGATTCGCCCCGGCCGGATGGAGTGGATTCAACTACCCGGCAGAGGGTTCCCCGTTCGTCCCCGCACCGAGCAGGGGCGATTCGGCAGGTCGATTTTGGGACCGCGTCAGAGTGGCAGCTTTCGGACACGGGGTGTGTGAGCCTCGTCACACGCGTCCGTGCCTGCAAGAATCCGGTTATGGCCAACGGTGACCGCCTGACCGGACTCGACAGCTCCTTCCTGCACCTCGAGCGCGACGCCGCCCACATGCACGTGGCGGGCTGCATGGTGTTCCGCGGGGAGGCCCCGCCCTACGAGGATCTGGTGGAGCAGATCGTCTCGCGGCTGCATCTGGTCCCGCGCTACCGTCAGCGCCTGGCGTTCGTGCCGATGGGCCAGGGCCGGCCCGTGTGGGTGGACGATCCGCACTTCAATGTCGGTTTTCACGTCCGCCACACCGCGCTCCCAAGCCCGGGGGGCGACGACCAGCTCAAGCGCCTCGCCGGCCGCGTCTTCTCGCAGGCGCTCGATCGCAGTCGGCCGCTGTGGGAGCTGTGGCTGGTCGAGGGCCTGTCCGACGATCGCTTCGCCATGCTCTCCAAGACCCATCACGCGCTGGTCGACGGGATCTCCGGAGTCGATATCGCCACCGTCCTGTTCGACGCCTCCCCGGAGCCGATGCCGGTGGCACCGCCCGATCACGAGTGGATACCGCGACCGATGCCGACCGGGGCCCAGCTGCTGGCCGACGCGCTGCTGGAACGCGCCACCGTGCCGGCCGAGATCGTCCGCGGGGTCAGAGCGACGCTGCGCGGTCCGCGTCAGGTCGTGCAGCGCGCCGGACGAGCGCTGGGCGGCGTCAGCGCAATGGCCAAAGCGGGCCTGAAGACGGCGCCGTCGAGCCCGTTCAACGTCCGCATCGGCCCGCACCGGCGGTTCACCTGGGTCCGTGGCGACCTGAAGGAGTTCAAGGCCGTCAAGAACGCCCTCGGCGGGACCGTCAACGACGTCGTCCTGGCGGCGGTGGCGGGCGGCCTGGGTCGTTACCTGAGGCTGCACGGCGAGCCCACCGACGACCTCGTGCTCAGGGCGATGGTGCCGGTGTCGGTCCGCGCCGACGTCGAGCGCGGCGCGCTTGGAAACCGAGTGGCGGCGATGTGGGCACCGCTGCCCGTCGGCCTGGGCGATCCGGTGCAGCGCCTGCTGACGATCTCCCATGACATGGAGGGGATCAAAGAGTCGGGTCAGGCGGTCGGAGCGCAGGTCCTGACCGAGCTCACCGGCTTCGCCCCGCCCACGATCATGGCCCAGGCAGCGCGGCTTCAGGCGCGCCAGCGGCTCTTCAACCTGGTGGTCACCAACGTTCCCGGGCCGCAGTTCCCGCTCTACATGCTCGCCCGCCAGCTGGACGCGATGTATCCGATGGTGCCACTGGCCGAGAACCAGGCGCTCGGGATCGCGATCATGAGCTACAACGGCCAGCTCAACTTCGGCCTCAACGCGGACTACGACGCGCTGCCGGATCTCGAGGCGCTCGCGGATGAGCTGCGCGCCTCGATCGAGGAGCTGACGGCGGCGGCCGGCGAGCGGCAGGTGGCTGGCTCGGATCCGCCGCGCCCGCGGCCGCGCTCGGTCCGTGCCGTGAAGTGAGGCGGGCGCCGGCGGGCCGGCGATGGCCCCGGCTGCTGGAGCGCACCGCCGTCGTCCTCTGCGCCCTGATCATCTCGATCGGAGTGATCGCGCTGCTCTCCGGAGGGCTGCTCGCCGGGCGCGACAACCCCGGCTTGTCACAGGCCGGTGCCCCGGTCGGCGTGCACTACCGCGACCAGGGCCACACCCACCTCGCGCCGGGAACGCTGCATCCCGCCTACGACTCCCAGCCCCCGACCAGCGGCGCCCACGTCCCGCTCCCGGTCACCCGCGACGAGGCGACGCTCAACGTCGACCAGCTGCTGCAGGCGCTCGAGGTCGGCAACGTCGTGATCATGTACGGGACCGGCTCCCCCCCGCCCGGCCTGAAGGCGCTGGCCAACAGCGTCGCCTCCCCGTTCACGCCCCGCCTGGCCACGGCCGGCCAGGCGGTCATCCTCGTCCACCAGCCCGGCACCCCCGGGCTCATCGGCCTCGCCTGGACCCGCATGATCCGCGTGTCCTCCGCGACGGACCCGCAGCTACGGGAGTTCATGGAGTACTGGCTCGGCCGGGGAGCTCCGGGGGGCTAGCCCTGGGTCTTGCTGCGGGGCCGGTGTGGGGTCGCACTCCCTGGCTCACCGTCATTGGCTGTGGGACGTGGGTGCATCTGCGAAATGTTTTTGACGAGTGAGCCTGGGAGCGCGGCCCCGCCCCGGCCCTCGTGGCCATAGTGGAGCCCCCGTCGTCCCCGGCCTTCGCTTCCCGCTCCCCCCGGAGCGTCCCGCAGCAGACGCTCGCACCCAATCGCGCTTCCAAACCGACGGCCCGACCGGCCGCGCCCCGCGGAGCCGGCGCTCCAGGCCGCGCCACTGGGACCGCCCCGAGCCCCGGGCAATCACGGAAAGCTAAGCCGAGCTTACGGGCGTGCCAGGCGGCGCGGGCCGGACAGCGACCGTGATCCGGGACAGAGCACAGAGCCGGTCAGAGTCGTCGGTGAACTCCACTTCCCACACCCAGGTCGTGCGTCCACGGTGACGTGCCCGGGCCCAGGCGTGGATCTCTCCTTCGGTTACGGGCCGCAGAAAGCTTGTCTGGTTGGAGAGGCCCAGCCCGGTGCTGCCGTTGGCGATCACCGCCAGGGCGGTCCCGGTGGTCGCCAGGCTCTCGGCGACGGCGGCGTAGATCCCTCCGTGAACCAGACCGGCGGGCTGCTTGATCGCGTCCCGAACCGCCACCGAGCCTCGCATCGAACCATCCCCCACCTCGGTCACCCGGAGGCCGTAGAGATGGTCGAAGCCAACGTCGAGCTGGAACGGTAGGGCGTCGGGCACCTGCGGCACGATACCCGTGCCTGGTGCCGCCAAGCCGGCGGCCGATGGTCCGCAGCGCGCATTCCCCCGGCGCCTCATCTACCCTTCGGCTGCCTATGGCCTCGTTGGACAGTCTTCCCGCCGATCAGCGCGCGGTACTGCAGCTCGTGCTGCAGCGGGGGCGCAGCTATGACGACATCGCCCGGCTGCTGTCGATTGATCGTGCGGCGGTCCGCCGGCGGGCGCTGACCGCGCTCGACACGATCGGCCCCGAGACGGGCGTCGCCGAGGACCAGCGGGCGCTGATCACCGACTATCTTCTGGGCCAGTTGGCCGGCGATGCGCAGGATCAGACGCGCGCCCGACTCGCGCAGTCGCCGAGCGAAAGGGCGTGGGCACGCGTGATCGCCTCCGAGCTCGGCTCGCTGGCCAGCAAACCCCTGCCGGAGATCCCGACCGAAGCCTCGGACGACCATCGCGAGCCGGTGCATCACGATCACGCCTGGAGCGAGAAGCCGTCCGGCGACGAGGGTTGGGGTGAGCCCGAACCCTACGAGCGCCCCGACAACGGTGAGCCCATGGTCGTGCCCACCGTCTGGCCTGAGCCGGCGCCGTCGGACCCGTCCTTGGCGCCGGCCCGCGCTCCGGTAGCCCCCACGCCCTCCCCGTCCACCGCCGGCCCCGACGCCCAGGTGCCGCCCGCTGCTGACGCCGGTGGCACCCCGCCCAAGCGGCCCCGCCGGGGCGACCGCAGCTCCGGCGCGCCCAGCTCCCGTCGCGGTGGCCTGATCCTGATCGGCGCGGTCGGGGTCGTGGTCCTCGTGTTGGTCGTGATCCTGATCGTCAACGGCCTTTCGGGGGGTGGCAGCACCCACTCCTCGTCCTCATCGTCTCTGTCGGCGTCACATACCAGCTCGACTGCCTCGAGTACAACTACCACCACGAGCTCCACCGCCGCGAAGGTGGTTGCCCAGATCAACCTCACGCCGCCGGCCACCGGCAGTAAGGCGGCGGGCATCGCCGAGGTCCTCAAGGAGGGCGCCACCGACGGGATCGCGATCGTCGCCCAGCACGTTGTGCCGAACACGACCAAACCGCCGAACGCCTACGCCGTGTGGCTCTACAACTCTCCCACCGACTCGCACCTGCTGGGCTTCGTCAACCCTGGGGTGGGCACGAACGGCCGTCTCTCCACCGCGGGTGGGCTCCCCAGCAACGCCTCGCACTACAAGGAGTTGATCGTGACCGTGGAGACCCAGGCGAACCCGAAGACGCCGGGCACGATCATCCTCCAGGGCGCCCTCACCGGCGTGTAGATGAAATCAACCATCTAGGGGCCGTCCTTGCCGCTCAGCCGTCCCCGCCCCGGCAGATCCGCTCGAGCCCGTCCAGCGCCTCGTCGAGCTTGTCTCGCGCGGCGCGACGCAGCAGGAACCCTCCGGTCCGCGAATACCCGCGCAGTTTCTGCTGCTGGGCGATGGTCACCTCGGTCCCGCCGCCGCTGGCCGCTTGCAGCCTGACCTCGACGGTCGACTCATGAAGGACACGCTCGAACGGCGTGCCGGGAATCTCCTGCTCCCAGGCGCGCAGGCTCGGCGGGTCGGAGGTGAGCAGCCGGAAGTCAGCACGGATGGTGTGGCCACGCTGGGTCTTGAACACCTGCGTCCAGCGGTCCTCCTCGACACCCTCCATCCGTTCAACCCCCGGCCACCAGCGCGGCATATGGTGCGGGTCGGCGATCAGGTCCCACAGCTCCTGCTGGGAGGCGGACAGGGTCCGCGTTCGCTGCGAATTCGCCACCGGCACTCAGTCCGCGTAGTCGATCAGCGAGTGCACGACATGCGGCTCCAAGCGGGCGCGCCCGCCGAGGAAGCCGAGCTCGACGAGGAACGCGCAGGCCGTGATCTGCGCCCCCAGCCCGGCCACCAGGTCGCACAGAGCGCGGGCGGTCCCCCCGGTTGCGAGCAGATCGTCGTGGATCAGCACCCGGGCTCCGCCGGCGAGCGCGTCGGCGTGGACCTCGAGCGCATCGATCCCGTATTCGAGTGCGTACTCGGCGCTGACGGTCTCACCGGGAAGCTTGCCCGGCTTGCGTGCGGGCACGAACCCGGCTCCGAGCTCGCGCGCCAGGGCGGCGCCGAGGATGAAGCCCCGTGCCTCCGCCGCCACCACGAAGTCGACCCGCGGCGGCGAGACAAGCTCAGCGAGGGCGGACACGGCGGCGTCGAGCGCGCCGGCGTTGAGCAGCAGCGGCGTGATGTCCTTGAACACGATCCCGGGGCTGGGGAAGTCCGGGATGTCCCGGATCAGGGCACGGAGGTCCACGTCCTGGGGGCTAGCCGCTGACTGAGGCTCTCAGGTCGCGATCCGGCGAAGGTCACGGATCAGCAGCAGGTGCTTGAGATGCGTGGTCACCGACGCCAGATTTTCGAGTGCCTCCATCGCCTCCTTGCGCCGCTCCGGGTTACGCGAGCGCAGCGCCGGGGCGAGGATGCTCTGCAGCAGCTGTGCCTCGCGATCGGCCGAGCTGCGGAACACCCGCAGGTTGCGTCCGCCGACGCCGTACCGGGCGAGCTCGGAGACGGCGCGGACGATCTCGCGCTCGGTCTCGTCGTAGTAGCGCGCGCCGCCGCGTGTCTCCCCCTTGATGACGCCGAAGTCGACCAGCTCGCTGATCAGCTTGGGGTCGGCGCCGGTCTCCTCGACCACATCCTCGAGTGAGTACAGCGCCCCGGGGTCGCGCACCGCGACGGCTGACCGCCGGATGCCGACGCGGTCGCCACCGCCAGGTGGGGTGACGTCGCGATCGGAGCGCCCCCCGGCCAGCTCCTGGCGGATCACCCGTAGCGGCAGGAACTCGTCGCGCTGCAGGCGCAGGATCGTCCGCAGACGCTGGATGTCGTTCTGGGTGTAGAGCCGGTAGCCGCCCTGAGTGCGGCGGGGGGTCAGCAGCTTCTGATCCTCGAGGTAGCGGATCTTTGAGATCGAGATGTCGGGGAACTCCTGGACCAGCGCCTTGCACACGGCACCGATCGTGACCGCCTTCTGGCGAGGCGGCTGACCGTCGGGCGCGGGCGGCTCGGGCAGCTGGACCGCCGGGGTGCGGGTCTCGGTGCTCATCGGGGCCTTCGCGGACGCCTGGGTCGGGTCTGAGTGCACATCAGCGACTCAGGAAAGCCAGCTTGTACTTGCCGATCTGAAGCTCGTCGCCGTCGGCCAGACGGTGCGAGTCGATCCGGCTACGGTTGACGTAGGTCCCGTTCAGCGAGCCGCAGTCGTCCAGGTAGTAGTCGCTGCCGCGCCGCACGATCACCGCGTGGTCGCGCGAGACGGTGACGTCGTCCAGGAACACATCACTGTCGGGCCGCCGTCCCACGGTCATCCGGTCACCCTGCAGCGGGAAGCTCTCGCCCGCGCGTCCTCCACCGGCGCGGATGACCAGTGCGGCGCCCCGGGCGACCACATCCTCGAGCTCGACCACCTCCAGATCGCCGGTCTCCCCGACCTTGTACGTGGCGGTGGTGGCACCGGGCGGCTGCTCGGTCTGGGCCAGGAAGGCCCCGCATCGCTGGCAGTAGCTGGCGCCGTCGGCGTTAGAGAAGCCGCACTCTGGGCAGTGCTGGGCCACGCCCGCGGCTCACTCGGGCTCGGAAGCCGGGACCCGGCCGGCCAGGATGTCTGTCAGCTGCTGGACGTCGGCGCCCGAGATGACCAGCTCGCCGGTCTCGTCCTTCTTGCGCAGCCGATTCACGAGCTCGGCACGCAGGATGTCGATCTTTCCGTGCAGGATGCGCCGCCGGTAGGAGATCTCCATCTCCTCCTCGGTGAGCTGCTTGATGAGGTCCTTCAGCTCCTGATCCGTCAGTGAGCCGAGGTCTGGAAACGTGTCCATGCCGGTTGACTCCTCCCCCTGCGGCGGGTTCGAACTACATTTGGAATGGGCCGAGTATAACCTCCACGCCCATAGGGTCAAGCTGAGCTTTAGGGTCTCCGGTGGCCGGTCGTCTCGGGACCCGCCGCCACTTGGCGCCGGCGCACCTCGGCCACGCCCCGGCGCACGTACAGCACTGTCGCCGTGAGCGACAGGGCCATCCCGCAGTACAGCATGATCAGCGCGAGCCAGTGAACGCCGGCCATCGCGAAGAATGGTGCGCCCATGGTCGGCGCCACCCCGAGCCGGCCTGGCCAGTTGATCTTCAGCTCCACGCCGCGGCTCAGGCCGTAGCGGCTGAGCCCGAGCATGAACAGTTCCCGGGCGACCACAACCGCGATCGCCCACCGTGGCAGCAGTATGAAGTGAAACGCGACGACCATCCCGGAGACCACCAGCAGGCGGTCGACGATCGGGTCCAGCAGCGCGCCCAGGCGGCTGTATTGGCCGGTTAACCGGGCCGCGAAGCCGTCCAGGTAGTCCGCCCACCCGATCGCCGCGAACAGCACTGTCGCCGCGGTGTCCTTGCCGTCGCGGCTGCTCAGCGCCAGCACCAGGAAGACCGGGATCGCGGCCAGGCGGATGTACCCGATCGCGTTGGGAATCGTCCACGGGCGCAGCGGCTGATCGGACAGCGTCGCCGGCGGAGGCGGGCCGGAGCGATCGACCCCGAACAACCGGCGCTTGGTCAGCCCTGGACTCATCGGCGCCCTGGCGGCGTCCGGGCCGCGCTCACGGCAGCTCGCGCCAGAGCTCCGCGACCGCTTCGACGGCGCTGTCGAGTGCGACTGCGCGGGATTCCCGGCCTCGTCGGATCTGCACCTCGATCTCGCCGGCGGCCAGCGTCCGCCGGCCGACCGTCAGCCGCACCGGGCATCCGAGCAGCTCAGCATCGGTGAACTTCTCTCCCGGTCCGGCGTCACGATCGTCGTACAGCGTCTGCAGGCCCGCCTCCGACAGCTCGCGGTAGAGCCGGTCGGCCAGCTCGACCTCGTCACTGCCGGGCTTGCCGATCGCGACCAGCTCGACGTCGAAGGGCGCAATCGCCCGCGGCCACGAGATTCCCTGCTCGTCGGCGTACTGCTCGACGGCCGCCGCGGCCGCGCGAGCCGGCCCGAAGCCGTAGGAGCCCATCCACACCAGCTGGCTGCGCCCGTTCTCGTCCAGGTAGGTGGCCCCGAGCGGCTCGGAGTAGCGCGGCCCGAGCTTGAAGATGTTTCCGATCTCGATCGCGGGCTCGATCCGGATCACGCTCCCGTTGACGGTGTCGCCCGCGAGCACGGTGCGCACGTCCACCGCCTCGTAGGGGAAGTCGCGGCCGGGCTCAACGCCGCGCAGGTGCAGATCGGTTCGGTTGGCTCCTACCACGTACGCGCCGGACACCACGGCCCGGTCCAGCAGCACCGGCATCTGGGCCCCGACGGGGCCGATATAGCCGGGCGGTCCCAGCCGCTCGGAGATCTCGTCCGCCCGAGCGGCGCGGAACGGCTCACCCAGCACGTTCTGGAGCTTGATCTCGTTCACCCGGTGATCTCCGCGGACGACCACGAGCTTCATCTCACCGCTGCCGAGCACGACCGGGAATGCTTTCAACAGCGCGCCGGCGGGGAGCTCGAGCGCTCGGGCGACGGCGTCGATCGTCGTCATCCCCGGGGTGTGGACCTCGACCGGCTTCGTCTCGGCTTCGGGCAACGACACCGACTGGGCATCGGCGATCGCGACCTCGACGTTGGCGGCGTAGCCCGCGGCCAGCGCGACGTCGTTCTCGCCCGCCGCGCACGGCGCCATGTACTCGTCGGCGCCGTGGCCGCCCATCATGCCCACGTCGGCCTGGACGCGGTACCACTCGAGTCCGCACCGGTCGCACATCCGCTCATAGGCGGCGGCGTGACGCTCGTAGGCGGCGTCGAGCCCCTCCGCGTCGCGGTCGAAGGTGTACGCGTCCTTCATGATGAATTCCCGGGTCCGCAACACCCCGGCGCGTGGGCGCGGCTCGTCGCGCTCCTTGATCTGGAAGTGATAGAGGACCAGCGGCAGGTCCCGGTAGGACTGCACGGCGGCGGCCACGTGCCCGGTGACGATCTCCTCGTGGGTCATCGCCAACACCAGGTCGGCCCCGCGGCGGTCCTTGAGCTTGAACAGCTCGTCGATGCCGTAGCGTCCGGTGCGCCGCCACGGCTCCGCCGGATGCAGGACCGGCATCAGCATCTCCTGACCGCCGATGGCGTTCATCTCCTCGCGCACGATCTGCACGATCCGCTGGTGGGTCCGCCACCCGGCGGGCAGCCACGACCACAGGCCCGAGCCGACCTGGCGGATCAGCCCGGCGCGCACCATCAGCTTGTGGGAGATCGCCTCGGCGTCCGCCGGAGGGTCGCGCTCAGTGGGTAGGAAGTAGCCGGAGAGCCGGGTCATGCCGGTGCAAGCGTACCCGCCCCCCTGCGCCGTCGGCTCCCGGCTATGTTTAGCCCTACAGTCGAATTCAGCCCCGGAAAAGGAGCCAAGCGATGGCGTATTCCGTACCCCCGCTCCCGTACGACTACAACGCGCTGGAGCCGCACATCGACGAGGCCACGATGAAGCTTCATCACGACAAGCATCATCAGGCCTACGTCGACAAGGCCAACGCGGCGCTCGAGGGCACCGAGTGGGCCGACAAGCCGGTCGAGGATCTGATCAAGAACCTGGGCTCGCTCCCAGATGACAAGAAGGGCCCGCTGCGCAACAACGGCGGCGGCCACTACAACCACTCGCTGTTCTGGGAGTGGATGTCGCCGGACGGCGGCGGCGAGCCCGACGGCGCTCTGCGCGAGGCGCTGGACTCGGCCTTCGGCTCGTTCGAGGAGTTCAAGTCCAAGCTCAAGGATGCCGGCGTCAACCGGTTCGGGTCGGGCTGGTCATGGCTCGTGCACGACGGGTCGGGACTCGCCGTCGTCTCCACCGCCAACCAGGACAACCCGCTGACCGACGGCAAGACGCCGCTGCTCGGCGTGGACGTCTGGGAGCACGCCTACTACCTCAAGTACAACAACCGCCGTCCCGACTACATCGACGCGTGGTTCAACGTGGTCAACTGGCCGGCCGTCGCCGCTGGTTACGAGAAGGCCGCCGGCTGATCAGGGCCTCTGCGGCAGCTGCGGCGGTGGTCAGGGCTCGCGCTCGGGGCCATCGCCGCCCTCGCGGCCGTCCCGACGCCGGGACGGCTGAGCGAGCTCCGGCGGTTACTGCCTTGCTTGGGAGGGGGTGGTTTCGGGGGCTGCCGTCGCTAGTACGCCATATGGACGTATTTGCGACGGGGGCCTGTCCGTGAGCCGCTCGATCGAGGAGCGGATCACCCACCTGGCGCTGCATGAGGACGCACGGCCCCCTCCCTGCGACCGCGACCGACGCCGGCAAGCCGCCCAGCTTCCACTCCCAAGCCCGCTGATTGGACGCGCCGCGCCCGAGCCGCCGCGAGCGAAGCGCCCGCGCGAACCGACAGGCGGCTCAGGCCCGCGTGAAGCGCCTTCCGGCGACCGGCGACTGAGCGTCGTCGAGACGCGCGCGGACGGCTTCCACCGGGTCGAGCGGCTCGCCGGGAGCCTGCGGCGTGTCCTCGGAGTCGGCTGCGGCCGCCTCCATCGCGGCCATGCGCTCCGGCGTCATGGCGGTCTCATCTTCGTTCTCGGCCAGCCAGGCCCGAGCCTCGGCCGCGCTGGCCTCGTCGCGGACGACGCGCTTGCCGGCGTCGTAGTAGCGGTCGATCTCGGCAAACAGCTCATCGACCAGATCCTCAGTCCGGACCTTCTTCAGCGGCTCGCCGCGCGAGTAGATCATCCCCATGTCCTTGGCGCCGGTGATCCCGAAGTCGGCGTGCCGGGCCTCGCCGATCCCGTTCACCGCGCAGCCGAGCACCGAGACCTCGATCGGATCGTCGTAGGCCTCGAGTCGCTGCTCGATCTCTGAGACCACGGTGTCCATGTCGAACTGGAGCCGGCCGCAGGTGGGGCACGCGATCAGGACCGGGCCGCGCTCACGGAGCTTGAGCGCCTTGAGGATCTCCCAGGCGACCTTGACCTCCTCCTCGGCGTGGAAGGTCGAGAGCGAGATCCGGATCGTGTCGCCGATCCCGTCGGCGAGCAGCGTGCCGAGCCCCACCGCCGACTTCAGCGAGCCCGACCATTTGGTGCCGGCCTCGGTGATCCCCAGATGCAGCGGATACGGAATGCGCTCCGATAGCAGCCGGTTTGAGGCGATCGTGTTGGGCACGCTGGTCGACTTCATCGAGACCTTGAAGTTGGTGAACCGCAGGCGCTCCATCAGCTCCACGAACTCGACGGCCGCGGTGACCAGGGCCTCGACCGGGTTCTCGAACTCGAGCTCGCGCAGATGGCCCGGCAGCGACCCGGAGTTGACACCGATGCGCAGCGGCGTGCCGAGCTCGGTGGCGCGCTGGGCAACCAGGGCCACCTTGTCGGGGCCGCCGATGTTGCCCGGGTTGAGCCGGACGCAGTGGGCGCCGGCGTCGAGCGACTTGAGCGCGAGCGTGTAGTTGAAATGGATGTCGGCGATGACCGGGATCGGTGACTGGCGGACGATCGTCTGCAGCGCCTCGACGTCCTTTTCACGCGGGACGGCGACGCGTACGATGTCGGCGCCCGCTTCAGCCACGCGGTGGATCTGGGCCATCGTGGCCTCGAGGTCGGCGGTCTCGGTCTTGGTCATGGTCTGCACGGCGACGGGCGCCCCGCCGCCGATCGGCACGTCTCCGACGCGGATCTGTCTCTCTGAGGGCATGAATCCAGTGTAGAGCGGCGTCGCGGGGCCCCGGTCGCATCGCGGGGAGCCGGCTAGGAGCGCCGGGCGCCGTCGATCTAGCCGTCGATCGAGCCGTCGCCGTCGCTCTCGCCGTCGCGCCGGCGGCGGATGGCGACGCCGCCGAGGACGGCGGCGATCAGCACGAGCACGACCAGGATGACGATCACCGGCGTGGGCAAAAACGAGCCCGACCCCCCGCCGCCGGTGCCCCCCGACCCGTTGCCGTGGATCGCGGCGGCGATCGCCCGGTTGAGCACGTCGGGGCAGGCCGAGTACTCCCTGGTCTCCGGGAGCATCTCGCTCAGCGCCTGCTTGAGCACCGAGATCGAATACTGCTTGGTCAGCGCCTGATGGGCGATGCAGTCACGCAGCGCCGGGTTGGTGGCTGCTTGCGCGGTGGCGCTCGCCAGCAGGGCCGCCACGGCCACGAGCATCACCAGCAGGAGACGAGATCGGCGTGCCATGTGCGCGAAGCTTATGCGGCCGGCGGCCGCACAAGCACCGATGAGGGCCCGATCACGCCGACGGCGGCTGGATCACCACCGCAGCCCCGGTGACGTTGGGGCCACCCGGCGTCACGAGCAGCTCGCCGGCCCGCACACTCAGCGCCGCCACGGTGCTGCGCAGCGGATGTGCGAACGCGAAGCGGTCGACTTGGTAGCCATCTACCGCGCGCGCGCCGATCAGCCGAGTGCCGGCCGGCAGCTTGCCAGTGGTGTCGAACGTGCCGCCAACCACGTCGAGCTCGGTCA
Organism: uncultured Solirubrobacterales bacterium; assembly: GCA_963799995.1. GTDB lineage: Bacteria > Actinomycetota > Thermoleophilia > Solirubrobacterales > Solirubrobacteraceae > Palsa-465. The sequence goes on from CAWCZI010000012.1 coordinate 700,455, forward strand.
CCAGCACTGGACCTGCGGCCGCAACTGGCGCGGGGCCGGGTCCTGCATACGGCACGCCCGGCAGGTACAGGGACAGGGGCCCGGTCGCGAACGTCCCGTCGTAGGCGACGATCGCCCGTGGCCCGGAGGATGCGCCCAGCGCCGCGGCCACTCCCCGCCAGTTGGGACGCTGGTAGCTCGGGTTGCCGTCGATGCGGATGCCCGCGTAGACGAATGCCGCCAGCAGGACGGCCGCCAGCACGGCGCCCGGCGCCCGGGCGTGTTCGGCCGTGCACGCGGCGGCGATCACCACGGCCACTGGAATCCAGGCCGGGATCAGGGCCCGGACCACGTAGTTGTCGTGCCCGGTCAGCGCCAGCAGCAAGGGGATGGTCAGCATCGCGCCGGCCAGGACCGCGGCTAGACCTGCTCCCCGCAGCGCCTGCGGGGAGGCGCCGGCGAGCAGCAGCGCGATTACGATCGCCCCCAGTCCGGCGGCCCCGATCAGTCCGTAGTTGACGATCGGGCTCTGATACAGGGTTCCGAGCGCGAACCCGATCGGCACCTGCTGGATCCGGGTGGCCAGGGGAAGATCGATCACCCACTGCAGCTGGTTGGTGAAGTTCGAGAGCACATGAGGGATCAAGGCGATCTCGAGCACCGCCAGCGCACCGGCGGCAACGACCGCGCCGCGGTTGCGCAGGCGATACAGCAGCAGGATCGCCTCCGGCGCCACGATGAACGCGGCGAAGTACTGCGTGAGCAATGCCAGCGCGGAGAAAACGGTCCATAGCGCCAGTACCCGCCCCGCCGTCCAGCGTCCGGCCGCCGCGCGGCCCGGTGAGGCGTGCCATGCGCGCGCGAAGAACAGCAGCGAGAGGCCCGACAGCGCCCCGAGCAGCATGTACTCGCGCGCCTCCTGCGAGTACCAGATCAGAAACGGGTTCACCGCCGCAAGGGCGGCCGCCACCAACCCGGCGCGGCGGGACACGAGCTCTCGTGCGCACAGGTAGACGATCGGGATCGTCGCCGTTCCGGCGAGGGCCGAGAACGACCTCAGGCCGGCCTCGCCGGTCCCGAACACCTTCGCCCAGACCCAGGCCAGGATGAAGTACAGCGGCGGGTTGCCCTCGAGCCTGCTCCACGCGCTCAGCATGCCGCCGAAGGACAGGTGCAGCTCGTGTGCCGCCTGGGCCTCGTCGACCCAGTAGCTCTGGTCGGTGATCGTGGCCAGGCGCAGCACGGCCGCCAGGATCGTCAGGCCGGCGAGCAGCCAGATCTCGGGCGTGACGCGCAGCGCTCGAGCCCGGGGGCTGGTATCGGCGACGACGGCGGCCCTCGTGCGGGCCGGGGTCAGCATCGCGCCGATTCTAGGGCGCGCCCTGGCGGCGGGTGACACGCGGCATGGCCGGACTGGGGCGCCGCCGGAACGGAACTTCGGCGCCGTGGCGACGTTATTGTCATCCGCTTGCCCGCGCTGCCACAGCCCTCCGGGGGCCGCCGTCGGCTCCTGCTCGCCGCCTCTGGCGCCCTCGCGGTGATCGTCGTCGCTGCTGTGCTCGTCGTCGCGCTGTCCTCGGGAAGCGGCACGCCTGCGCCCGCCAGGCTCCCCGCACCGTTTACCCGGCGCACCAGCCTCGAGTCGATCTTCAACCCGAGCAACGTCCTGTACTCGGATCCCGCCGGCACGCTGGATCAGCTCAAGCGCCTCGGTGTCGCCCGCGTACACGTCTACGTCATGTGGGCCGGTCTTGCTCCCGACCCGACCGCTACGACGCCTCCGGCGTTCGATGCTGCCGACCCGGCGGCCTATCCGGCGCCCGACTGGGTCGACCTGGACCTGATCGTGCGCGACGCGCGCGCCCGCGGCATCGGCATCGACCTGGCACTCATCCCACCACCGCCCCGATGGGCATCGGGCAAGGGCGCTCCGCACCCCTCCGCGCAGACCATGTGGCGGCCGTCGGCGCCGGACTTCGGCCAGTTCGTCCGGGCCATGGGCACGCGCTACAGCGGCCACTACACCCCGGCGGGAGCCACCTCGCCGCTGCCACGCGTCGACGACTGGTCGCTGTGGAACGAGCCCGACCAGGGGTTCCAGCTGGCCCCGCAGACCACGGACCATTCCAAGATCGAGGTCTCGGGCCTGCTCTACCGTCGGCTGCTCGATGCCGGCTGGAGCGCGCTGCAGGCCACAGGGCACGGTCACGACACGACGATGATCGGCGAAATCGCTGCGGCCGGCTCCACATTCGCCAACGCCCCCGGCCTGTTCGGCGCTATGGCGCCGCTGCGGTTCCTCCGCGCCCTTTACTGCGTGGACTCCTCCTACCGACCGTTGCGCGGACAGGCCGCCGCCGTCCGCGGCTGCCCGACCACGGCGGCCGGCTCGGCCAGGTTCGCCGCTGCGAACCCCGCGCTGTTTCACGCCACCGCGTTCGCCGATCATCCCTACCCGTACGGACTGCCGCCCGACAAGGCGCCGCCGGACGAGCCGGATTTCACGGAGCTGATCGAGATCCCGACGCTCGAGCACGTCCTCGACACCCTCCAGCGCGTGTACGGCTCGAGCACGCGCTTTCCGATCTATTCGACCGAGTTCGGCTACCAGACGACACCTCCCGACACTGAAGCCGGCACGGTCAGCCCCACGCTCGCCGCCTACTACCTGAACTGGGCGGAGTACATCACCTGGCGCGACCCCCGGTTGCGGTCCTATGACCAATACCTGCTGCGCGACCCGGCATCGGGGACCTTCGCCAGCGGGATAGAGACGGCCACCGGGGCCCCCAAGCCCGGCTTTTACGCCTATCGCATGCCGATCTTCCTGCCGGTGACCTCGACCGACAAGGGCCATCCGCTGGAGGTATGGGGATGCGTTCGTCCGGTCCTCTATGCCCGCCGTCAGACGCGCCGTCCGCAGCGTGCGCTGATTCAGTTCCGCCCGGCCTCCGGTTCGGGTTTCGAGACCGTGCAGAGCGTGCCGATCACCGACCAGTTCGGCTATTTCGACGTGCTGACGAGGTTCAGCGGCAGCGGGACGGTCCGGATCTCCTGGGCATATCCGAACGGACCGCGGATCTTCAGCCGTCCGGTCTCGATCACGCTGCGGTGATTGTCGGCCTATCGGCTGACGGGCGCTCCTGCCCCCGGCCGACGGTCCTTGCCGTGACCGGCCGTGGGTAATTGCTGAAGGCTAGCGGCAGATGGGTTAGCCTGGACTTCGCCTGCTCGGGCATCTGCCGTGCTGCGGGGGTGCCGCAACTCTGAACCGTGGGAGCTGTTACTCACACTATGCCCAAGAAACTCACGTTCCGCAGAATGGCTGCGTTGACACTCAGCGCGGCGGCAGCTGGACTTGCGGCCGCAGCCCTGCCGTCAGCCGCGGCAGCCTCGACCTCGCAGATCACGATCATGCAGGACGAGGGGCTCGTCCCGATTCCGTTCACTTCGCAGTCGCCAGCTGTCCAGCAGGCCACCTTCGCCGCCCTGCGCCAGCTCGGCGTGACGACGGCGCGGATCATCGTCCCGTGGGCGGCGGTCGCTCCGATGGCCTCCTCGGAGACGAAGCCGGCCGGCAACTCGGCGTCTCCGGCATACTACCCGGCCACGAACTGGGCTCCCTACGACTCGGCTGTGATGATCGCTCAGCAGTACGGCATCACGCCCGACTTCACGGTCTCCGGCGGCGCTCCGCAGTGGGCGGAGGCGCACACGCTTCCGGGCGTGACGAGCTACAACCCCTACTTTGGCTACAAGCCCAACGCGGCCGAGTACGGGAAGTTCATGACCGCGATCGCCACGCGCTACAGCGGTCACTTCATACCTCCCGGCGCGTCTTCTCCGCTGCCCAGGGTCCACTTCTGGGCGATCTATAACGAGCCCAACTTCGGCGAGGACCTCGGGCCGCAGGCGCTGCACGGCTCGAAGATCCCCTATGCGCCGATGCTCTATCGCCAGATCCTCAACGCGGGCTGGAAGGCGCTGCAGTCGACCCACCACGGCCACGACACGATCCTCGTCGGCGGCTACGCGGCCCGCGGGGTCCAGGGCGGCAAGTTCCCGGGCAACTACAGCCAGACCAAGCCGCTGCTCTTCATCCGCGACCTCTACTGCGTGAACAGCAAGTACAAGCAGCTGAGCGGAAAGCTCGCCAAGGAGGAGAGCTGTCCCACGTCCAAGTCCGCGGTGCGGAAGTTCCGCTCTCAGAACCCCGCCTTGTTCAAGGCCACCGGCGTCGCCGACCATCCGTACCCGGTGGCCGGCACCCCGCTCAACGACGGCAAGGGCGACCCTGACTTCGCCACCTTCCCCGACCTGGGCAACCTGGCCAAGACCATGGACAAGGTCACGAGCCGCTATGGCTCGCACAAGAAGTTCCCGATCTACAACGACGAGTACGGCTACATCACGCGGCCCCCGAACAACCGGGCGCCGAGCGGCCCCCTGTACCTGTCCCCCGCCAAGGCGGCGGTCGACATCAACTGGGCCGAGTACCTGAGCTACAAGAACCCGCGTATGAAGTCCTACATGCAGTACCTGCTGATCGATCCCAGCCAGGCGAGCAGCAATCCCTACGCCGGGTTCTCGAGCGGGCTCGAGTTCCCCGACGGGTCCAGGAAGCCCGGGTACTTCGCGTTCAACCTGCCGGTGTGGATGCCCAAGACATCGTTCTCGCACTCAAAGAATGTCGAGGTCTGGGGGGACGCTCGTCCAGCCAGCTTCGAGAAGCAATTCGGGCCGCAGTCGGTCGCGGTCCAGCTGCAGACGGGGACCGGTGCCTTCACGACCCTGAAGACGGTTCCGATCACCAGCTCCAACGGATACTTCGACATCAAGATGAAGTTCCCGTCGAGCGGCAACGTGCAGCTGGCCTACACGTATCCGACCGGTGATCCATTGCTGCCGGTGGGCATCGGCGGCTCCACGATCGACAGCCGGAGCTTCGCCATCAGGGTGCATTAGTCACGCAAGATCGGGAATACTCAGGGCGATGCCGCCGTCAGGCTCGCCCGAGGAGCTGATCTCACGACTGCGCGAGATCTGTGGTCGCGAGCACGTGCTGACTCATCGGCACGAGCTCGCGACCTACCGGTCAGATGGACTGCTGCACCATCGCCAGACGCCGGTGGCGGCGGTTCTCCCAGGGACCGCCGACGAGGTCCAGCAGACGGTTTCAAGCTGCCATGAGGCCGGCGTCCCCTGGGTCGCCCGGGGCGCCGGGACGGGACTATCGGGCGGGGCATTGCCCAACGCCGACGGCGTCCTGATCGTCCTCGCGCGGCTGCGACGCATCCTCTCGGTCGACCTCGATGACGCCCGCGTGGTCGTCGAGCCGGGGGTGACCAACCTGGCGGTCTCGCGCGCCGTCGCCCCGACCCACTTCTATCCCCCCGACCCGTCCAGCCAGATCGTCTGCTCGATCGGCGGCAACATCGCCGAGAACTCGGGCGGGGCGCACTGTTTCAAGTACGGCTTCACGACCAACTATGTGACCGCGCTCGAGGTCGTGCTCGCTGACGGCTCGCTGGTGACGCTCGACCGCGATGCCCCCGGCTACGACCTGCTGGGCGCCTTCGTCGGCTCCGAGGGCACGCTCGGGGTGGCCACCCGGGTCACGCTGCGGGTGATCCCGGCGCCCGAGGCCGTCCGGACGCTGGTGGCGTTCTTCGAGGACACCAGCACCGCCGGCGACGCGGTGTCGGCGATCGTCGACGCCGGGATCGTCCCGGGCGCGATCGAGATGATGGACAGGCTGTCGATCGAGGCGGCCGAGCAGGCCACGCACGTCGGCTACCGGCTCGATGCCGGCGCGGCTCTGGTGATCGAGCTCGACGGTCCGCGCGAAGAGTGCGTGGATGGCCTCGAGCGGGTGATCGAGATCTGTGGACAGGCTGGGGTCCTCGATGTGCGGATCGCCCAGACCGAGACCGAGCGCCAGCTGATCTGGAAGACGCGCAAGGCGGCATTCGCCGCCATGGGGCGGATCGCGCCCGCCTACTACGTGCAGGATGGCGTGATCCCGCGCACACGCCTGTCGGAGGTGCTGCGCCAGATCGACTCCCTGGCGGGCGAGTACCAGCTGCGGGTGGCCAACGTCTTTCACGCCGGCGACGGCAACCTGCATCCGCTGATCTGCTACGACTCGGCCCGCGAGGGTGAGGCCGAGCGTGCTGAGGAGCTCAGCGGGCTGATCATCAAGGCCTGCGTCGACGCCGGCGGCTCGATCACCGGCGAGCACGGCGTCGGGGTCGACAAGAAGGCCTATATGCCGTCGATGTTCTCCGAGCCCGATCTCGAGGCCTTCCAGCGGCTGCGCTGCGCGTTCGACCCTGACGGTCTGGCCAACCCCGGCAAGGTGATGCCGACGCCGCGACTGTGCGGAGAGGTCCCCGGGCCGTACCGCCAGCACCCGCTCGAGCGCGACGGGATCGCCGAACGGTTCTGATGGCGACCGTGGCACCGCAGGTTCCGCACACCCAGGAGGCGGTCGCCGCGACGTTGGGCGCCGCGGCCGCCGCCGGGCACTCGGTGCGGATCTTCGGCGGCGCCACCAAGATCGGATGGGGCCGCCCGACGCCGCCGGCAGACGTGGAGCTTCAGACCTCGGGACTGGACCGGATCCTCGCCCACGACGCCGGCGACTTCACCGCTGAGCTCGAGGCGGGGGTGCCCCTGGCCCGGGCGCAGGCCGCGTTCGCGCAGGAGGGCCAGATGCTGGCGCTGGACCCGCCGCTCGGACCGGATGGCACCGCCACGATCGGGGGCATCGTGGCCACCGGCGACTCCGGACCGCTGCGCCATCGCTACGGCGCCCCCCGCGACCTCGTCGTCGGCGCTCGAGTGGCGCTCAGCGACGGCACGATCGCCCAGTCGGGCGGCCGCGTGATCAAGAACGTGGCCGGCTACGACCTCGCCAAGCTGTTCGCCGGCGCCTTCGGCACGCTGGGTGTGATCCTCAGCGTCAATGTCCGCCTGCACCCCCTGCATCCCTCCAGCGCCACCGCGCTCGGGGCCTGCGCCGACCCCGACCGGCTGGCCGCCGCCGCCCGGGCGGTGTCCGCCGCCCCGCTCGAGCTCGACGCCCTCGATGTGGCCTGGCGCGGGGGACGCGGCGGCATCCTGGCCCGCTGTCGGGGACCCCAGGCCGTGCGGCGTTCCGAGCGCGCCGCGCGCCTGCTCGCCGAGCTCGGCCTCGAGCGTCCCGAGGTCACCGCGGACGACGACGCGCTGTGGGAGCGCCAGCGCTCCGGCCAGCGCTCGCGTGCTCGGGCGCTGGTCCGGGTCGCGGCCGCCCCCAGCGGACTGGCGGGCGTGCTGCGGGCCAGCGACGCGTGCTCGGGCACCCTCGTCGGCCGGGCCGCGCTCGGCTCGAGCTTCATCGAGCTCGATCCCGGCGCGGTCGGCAGGTTGCGTGACGAGCTCGCTCCGGGCACGGTGGCCACGCTGCTCGACGCCCCCAAGGCGGTGCGGTCCGAGATCGACCCGTGGGGCGATGCCGACCCCCCCTCGATCGAGTTGATGCGCCGGATCAAGTCGCGCTTTGACCCATCCGGAACGTGCAATCCAGGCCTGTTCGTGGACGGGATCTGATGCTCTGCCGAGCGGATCTGCAAGGCTGACCGCCGTGGCCGCCTTTGACTCCAATCGTCCACCCGAGTCCTCGCTGATCGATGACTGCGTGCACTGCGGGTTCTGCCTGGACACCTGCCCCACCTATGCGCTGTGGGGTGCCGAGGCGGACTCGCCGCGGGGACGGATTGTCCTGATGGCCGAGGGCCTCGCGCCGGGGGCCGAGATGTCGGATCAGATGGTCACCCACTTCGACCGCTGCCTCGGCTGCATGGCGTGCGTCACCGCCTGCCCCTCGGGCGTCCAGTACGACCGCCTGATCGAGCGGGTCCGTCCCCAGGTCGAGCGCAACCACCGGCGCGGCCCCGCCGAGCGGGCGCTGCGACGCCTGCTGTACGAGACTCTGCCCCACCCCCGCCGGCTGCGTGCGCTGGTGCCGTTGCTTCAGAGCGCCCGCAAGCTCGGCGCCGAGCGCCTGCCCGACCGCCTGGCGATGATGGCCAAGGTCGCCCCGCGGACCACCGTCGCCCAGAGCCGGATCCGAATCCCGAAGCACACCCCCGCCGCCGGCGTGTCACGAGGCCGGGTGGGTCTGCTCCAGGGTTGCGTGCAGCGGGTCTTCTACCCTCACGTGCATCAGGCCACCGTCGCCGTGCTGGCCGCCGAGGGGTTCGAGGTGCTGGCGCCGCGCGCTGCCCGACTGCTGCGGTGCGCTCGAGCTGCACGGGGGCGCCGAGCCGGCCGCGCTCGAGCGGGCGCGACAGACGATCGCGGCGTTCGCGCAGGCGGGAGGCGGCACCGGCCTGGATCACATCATCGTCAACGCGGCCGGCTGCGGCTCGGCGATGAAGGACTACGGCGACCTGCTCGGCACGCCCGAGGCGAAGGCGTTCTCGGCACGGGTGCGCGACGTCTCGGAGCTGCTGGGCTCCGTCGAGCCGCGCGCGCCCCGCGGACCGGTCCCGCTGCGCGTCGTCTACCACGACGCCTGTCACCTGGCCCACGCTCAGGGCGTCCGCTCACAGCCGCGGGAGCTGCTGGCGGCGATCCCGGCGCTCGACCTGGTGGAGGTCGGCGCCGAGCGCGACGCTGTGCTGCGGCTCGGCGGGGATCTACAACCTCGTCCAGCCCGAGGCCGCGGCGGAGCTCGGCGCGCGCAAGGCGCGACACCTGATCGACACCGGCGCGCAGGCGATCGCCGCCGGCAACCCCGGCTGTGCCGCCCAGCTCGACATGCACCTGCGCGAGCTCGGCCACGAGCTGCCGATCCACCACCCTGATGGAGCTGCTGGCGCGCTCGATCGCCGCCGCGCGCAGCCCCTGACGCGGTTCAGCCTGACGTACATCGCCTCGATCTCGTCCGCGTACTTCGGCGGCGATCGGCTTGCGCTTGAGCTTGATCGTCGGGCGTCAGCTCGTCGCCGCCGGGCAGCCAGTCGCCGGGCACGATCGTGAACTTCTTGATCTGCTCGACCCGGGCCAGCTGCGTCGTTGGCGCGCGTCGACGCCCTCCTGCACGGCGGCGACCACCGCCGGCTCGGTGGCCAGCTCCTCCAGCTCGGCGGCCTCGATGCCCTGCTGCTCGGCCCATTGCGGGGCGAAGTCGGCGTCGAGCACGATCAGCGCGGTGTTGTACGGTCGCGCGTCGCCGATGCAGCACGCCTGGCCGATCAGCGGGGCTGCCCGACTTGAGCGCCGCCTCGATGTTCGCCGGCGACATGTTCTTGCCGGCGGCGTTGATGATCAGCTCCTTCTTGCGGTCGACGATCTTCAGATAGCCGTCCTCGTCGATCGTCCCGATGTCGCCGGTGTGCAGCCAGCCCTCGGCGTCGATCGTCTCGGCCGTCTTGCTCGGGCTGGTTGCGATAGCCGGCCATCAGGAAGTCGCCGCGGCACAGGACCTCGCCGTCCTCGGCGAGCTTCAGCTCGACGCCGGGTGACGCCGGCCCGACCGTGCCGATCTTGACGGCTCCGGGACGGTTGACAGTGCCGGTGCCGCACGTCTCCGACATCCCCCACAGCTCGGCCAGCTCGATCCCGAGCGCGTGGAAGAACTCGAGCACCTCGACCGGGCGTCGGCGCTGCGCCGACGTTGACGGCGACGATCTGGTCCAGGCCGAGCATCTCGCGGAGCTTGGAGAACAGGTTCTGCGTCGGCTTCGGCCACCTTGGCCTCGAGCTCCGGCGGGACCGGCTCGCCGCGCTGGCGCAGGCGCACGCGCTGCAGCGAGAGCTCGATCGCCTCCTGGACCGGGCGGCGCTGCTCCTCGGGCTGGGCGGCCTGCATCGCCTCCAGGCCTGCCTTGAGCTTCTCCCAGATCCGCGGCACGGCGAAGAACCAGTTCGGGCGCACCTGTGGCAGATACGAGAGGACGTCGCGCGGATTCGGCGCACATGTCACGTTGCCGGCGTAGATGACCGGGATGTAGTGGTGGGCCATGCGCTCGGCGATGTGCGCGGACGGCAGCCACGAGATGACCCGGGACCCGATCGGGAAGTCGATCACTTCCCTGACCTCTGAGGCGGTGAACATGATCGCCGCGGTGGGTGAGCTGCACGCCCTTGGGATGACCCGGTCGTGCCGGAGGTGTAGATCAGCGTGAGGACGTCGTCGGGCTCCACTTCCGCCGCAGCGGCCGCGCCGTCGAAGTCGGGGGCCGAGCCCTCGACGTCGGCCAGCGCCATCGTGCCCTCGGGAGCATCGCCATCGACCACGATCACGTGCTCGAGCCCGGGCAGGTTGCGGCGAGCCTCGAGCACGACCGGCAGGAAGGCCTGCTCGACGATCGCCACCCGGCACTCGGCATCGGAGCACAGGAACTCGATCTCCGCCGCCGGGTAGGTGACATAGATCGAGAACGGCGTTGCCCCCAGCGTCACCGCGGCGAGGTCGACGACGTGGAACTCAGGCCGGTTGGCGAGCATGATCGCCACGCAGTCGCCACGGCGCACGCCGAGCTTGGCCAGCCCACCGGCCACCGCGTCGACGCGCCCGAGCAGCTCCCCCCACGTCAGTGAGACCGCGTCATCGGGCGTGCGGATCGCGACGAGCTCGGGGTGGTTGGCCGCCGTCCGGCGCAACGCCTCGCTCAACGTGGCGGCGTCGGCAGCTCGCGGCCCGGGGGTCGCGAGCGTCTGCTCGGTGGTGCTGCTCTCCATCGTCTCCTCCTTGCTGCCGGGGCGCGCTCTGCTCGGCGCGAGCGTAGCGCAGCGCCAGTGGCTAGCGCACGTTGAACCCGGCGCCCGACAGCGTCGAGATGTCGTTGCTGAGCCCGACGAAGAACAGCATGATGATGAGCACGAAGCCCACCAGGCCGGCGCGCTCCATGACCACGAACGGGATCCTCCGCCCCCGGATCTTCTCCGCCACCGCCCAGAACACGTGTCCGCCGTCCAACGGGAGGAACGGGAACAGGTTGATGATCCCCAGCGAGAGCGAGATCAGCGCCAGGAACTGGAGGGCCAGCGATGGGCTCGTGGCGAACGACTCCTGGGTCGCCGTATAGACCCCGACCACCCCGGAGAGCTGCTTGCGCTCCTTGGGCTCGAAGATACGGGCGATCGTCGACACGGTGTTGGTGGTCACCGACCACAGGCTGGTCACCGTCGCCGACGCCGCTCCCACGACATTGGGGTAGAGCGTGCTCTCGCCGAACAGGAACCCGAGCTCGGGGCGGTGCCCGGTGGCGCTGTAACGCGGGCGGGCGATGACGGTCTGCAGCCGGCCGTCCCGGCGGACGACGATCCGCGCCGGCGTCGCCGCTGAGCATCCGGCCGTCTGCGTCCCGGCGCAGCGGTGGGTTCCGATCTGCCTGCGCAGCCGCTCCTCGGAGCCCGACACGCCGTCAACTGACACGAGGACGTCACCCGGACGCAGGACCGTCGCGGCGACGCTCCCGCGTTGCACCGCCGCGATCTGCTTTGTGGGCGGCCCCGGCTGGCCATTGGCCAAAAACAGGGCCCACACGATCACGAACGCGAGCGCCAGGTTGACCGCCGGACCCGGCGAGGATGACCACGACCCGCTTCCACACCGGCTGGTTGTAGTAGGCGCGCGGCACGGGCCTCGGGCGGAATGTCCTCGTTCGGGTTCATCCCGGTGATCTTCACGTAGCCCCCGAGCGGGATCGGGCCGATCCCGTACTCGGTCTCCCCGCGGCGGAACTTCACCAGCAGCGGGCCGAAGAACAGCGAGAAGCGCTCCACGCGCATGCCGACGGCCTTGGCCGCCACGAAGTGGCCGGCCTCGTGCAGGATGATCAGCGCGGCGAAGCCGAGAAAGGCGAGTACGTAGGACAAACCAGCCTCAGTGTGCCAAGCGCGGCTATGTGAGCGCTCAAGCGCTCGTGTGCGTTTGCACGAGCTCGCCTGCGACCCGGCGGGCCTCGGCGTCGGCCTGAGCCAGCGAGTCGAAGGAGTGGACGCGTTGCACGGGCAGCCTGTCCAGCGTCTCCTCGATCACGGCGGCGATCTCGCGTAAAGCGGAGCCGCCCCGCCAGGAAGGCGTGCACGGCGATCTCGTTGGCGGCGTTCAGCGTGCACGGCGCGGTGCCGCCCGCTACGCCGGCCTCGCGCGCCAGTCGCAGGCACGAGAACGTGTCGGTGTCGGCCGGCTCGAAGGTCAGCGATCCGGTTGCGGCCAGGTCGAGCGGCGCCACCGGCACGTCGACGCGCTCGGGGTAGTGCAGGCCGTAGGAGATCGGCACGCGCATGTCCGGATAGCCGAGATGGGCCAGCGTCGCGCCGTCGCACAGCTGGATCAGGCTGTGGATGATCGACTGCGGGATGCACGATCACGTCGATCTGCTCGTACGGGGTGCCGAACAGATGGTGGGCCTCGATCAGCTCGAGGCCCTTGTTCATCAGCGTCGCCGAGTCGATCGTGATCTTGCCGCCCATCGCCCAGGTCGGGTGGGCGAGCGCCTGCTCGACCGTCACATCCTCGAGCTCGGAGGTCGTGCAGCCCACGAAACGGGCCGCCGGAGGCCGTCAGGATCAGCCGCAGCACCGTCCCGGGCCGCTCCGCCGACAAGCAGCTGGTGAAGGGCCGAGTGCTCGGAGTCGACGGGGATGATCCGGCGCTCCGGTGGCCTCGGCGAGCTGTGTGACGAGCTCTCCTCCGACGACCAGCGACTCCTTGTTGGCCAGCGCCAGGTCGATCCCCTCTCCGAGCGTCGCCACCGTTCGGCGACCAGCCCCGCCGATCCGACGATCGCGTTGAGGACCAGGTCGCAGCTCGCCCTCGGTGATCAGGCGGACCAGTCCGTCAGGCCCCGACAGCACCTCCCCGCCGGTCCACGCCTCGCTCGCGCGGGCAGCCGCGTCGGGATCGGAGAGCGCGATCCGCCCCACGCCGTGGCGTTCGGCCTGCGCGATCAGGTCCTCCCAGGCGCTCTGCGGCGCTGAGGCCGACCACGCGCAGCGCCTCGTCGTCTCCCCGGGACACGACGTCGAGCGCCTGAACGCCGATCGAGCCCGTGGAGCCAAGGATGACGAGGCGGCGCGGCACGCGCCAGATTGTAGGAGGGGCGTTAGCTGCTCAGCGCATCACGGCGAGCCACACGTAGTAGCCGGCGACGATCGTGAAGATCACGGCGTCGAGGCGGTCCAGCGCGCCGCCGTGGGCGCCGAACAGGTTGCCCGCGTCCTTGCTCCCGGCGTCGCGCTTGACCAGCGACTCGAACAGGTCGCCGAGCGGCCCCAGGACCGCGACCGCGAAGCCCAGCAGCAGCGCGTCGCCCTGCGTCAGCCAGGGCTGGTAGAGCCCGGCGACGAACACGGACAGGATCGCGACCAGCATGCCGCAGAACAGGCCCTCGACCGTCTTGTTGGGAGAGATCTCGGGCGCCAGCGGCCGGCGGCCGAACAGCCGGCCGCCGAGGTAGGCGCCGGTGTCGCCCAGGAACGTCCCGACCAGCACGTCGATGACGATCCCGCTGCCGTGCGGCAGCTGGCGCAGCAGCTCGGCGTGGGCGAACGCGAAGCCCGATCCAGTAGATGCCGAGCAGCGTGCCGGCGATCGCCACCGTCGCCGCTCCCGCCTGACCCCGGGCCATCACGGCGAGGAACGCCACCGGCAGCGTCGCCACCGCGATCTCGAGCACGTCGCGCTGGGTGCCGAAGCGGGCCGCCAGCACCATCCCCGCCAGCGAGGCGAACCCGACCAGCGCGGCCGGCCGCCAGCGGCGCCAGCAGGCGGTAGAGCTCGTGCAGGCAGACCATGCCGATGGCGATCATGAACAGCGCGAACGCGGTCCCGCCGAGGTCGACGAACACGATCGCCACAACGGCGGCGGGGACCGCCACCACGATCCGCGCGAGCAGGTCCGAGCGCGGCGCGCGCGCGCCGGGGGCCGCTCGCGGATCGGGACGCCGCCGGCGGCCGCTGCCGGATCAGGACGCCGCCGGGGCCGCTGCCGGATCGCGGACGCGGCGAACGCCCGCTCGGCCCGCCGGCGGCGCGCCGCCGGCATCACCGCCCCCCGAACCGGCGCCGGCGGGCCGCGAACTCCTCGAGCGTCTGCTCGAACGCCTCGCGCGAGAAGTCGGGCCACAGCTCGTCGCGGAACACGAGCTCGGAATAGGCGCCCTGCCACAGGAGGTAGTTGGAGATCCGCTGCTCGCCGCTGGTGCGGATGATCAGGTCGGGGTCGTGCATGTCGGGGGCGTAGAGGTGGGCGCGGAACTCGTCCTCGGTGGTCCCCGTAAAGGTTCGCGCTGCATCGACGATCTCCGCCCGGCCGCCGTAGTTGAACGCCACGAACAGCGTGATCCGGCGGTTCTGGCGCGGTCACCTCCTCGGCCCACTCATCCGCTCGAGCAGCTCCGGGGCCACCGGCGCCGGCGCGGCGGCCGATGAACCGCATGCGCACGCCCTGCGGCGTGCAGCTCGGGCGTCTCGAGCTCGATCCGGCGCGCGAACATCTCCATCAGCGCGGCCACCTCCTCGTCGTCGCGAGCCCAGTTCTCGGTCGAGAACGAGTACACGGTCAGCTCCTGCACGCCGAGCTCGGCGGCGTCGCGCAGGCGCGCCTTGACGGTGTCCGCGCCGGCCTCGTGCCCGGCGACGACCGGCAGCCCGCGGCCCTGCGCCCAGCGGCCGTTGCCGTCGGTGATGATCGCGACGTAGCGAGCCGCGGCGCGCTCCGCGGCGGCCCATCTAGACCTCGAGGATCTCTTCTTCCTTGTGCCTCAGAACCTCGTCGAGCTCGGCGATCCGCGCGTCGGTGACCTTCTGCAGCTCGACCTCGGCGCGGTGCTCGTCGTCGGAGCCGGCGTCGCCGGCTTCCTTGAGCTCGCGCAGGTCGTGCATGACGTCGCGGCGGACGTTGCGGATCGCGACGCGGCCCTCCTCGGCGATGTGGCGCACGACCTTGACCAGCTGGCTGCGGCGCTCCTCGGTCAGCTCGGGGACGATCAGCCGGATCACGTTGCCGTCGTTGTTGACGGGGTCAGGCCGACGTCGGACTCGAGGATCGCGCGCTCGATCGCCTTGATCGAGCTCTTGTCGTAGGGCTGGACGGTCAGCAGCCGCGCCTCGGGGGCGGTGATCGTCGCCAGCTGCTTGAGCGGCGTCGAGGCGCCGTAGTAGTCGACCATGATCCGGTCCAGCAGCGCCGGGCTGGCGCGCCCGGTGCGCACCGATGCCGAACTCGTGCCGGGTCGCCTCGACCGACTTGGCCATCCGCTCGCGCGCGTCGGCCAGCAGCTCGTCGATGATCTCTGAGTCAGTCATGTCCTCACCAGCGTTCCCACTCGTCTCGCCGGACACTATCTTGTCGATGTTGCGCTCGTCGCGCCATGTTGAAGACGACGATCGGCAGGTTGTTGTCCATGCACAGCGCGAACGCGGTCGAGTCCATCACCTGCAGGCCGCGGGTGAGCGCGTCCTTGTGGGTGATCTCGGGGATGAACTCGGCGTTGGGGTCGAGCGCGGGATCGGCGGTGTAGACGCCCTCGATCCCGTTCTTGGCCATCAGGATGATCTCGGCGTGGAGCTCGGCCGCCCGCAGCGCCGCCGCCGTGTCGGTGGTGAAGAACGGGTTGCCGGTGCCGGCGGCGAAGATCACGATCCGGCCCTTCTCGAGGTGGCGCATCGCCCGGCGGCGGATGTAGGGCTCGGCCACCTCGGAGATCGTGATCGCCGACTGCACGCGGGTGGCGATGTCCTCGCTTCTCGAGCGCGTCCTGAAGCGCCAGCGCGTTGAGCACCGTGGCGAGCATGCCCATGTAGTCGCCGGTGGCGCGGTCCATTCCCTCGGCCGCGGCGCGCAGGCCGCGGTAGATGTTGCCGCCGCCGACCACGATCGCGACCTCGACGCCCGGTGGTGCACGACGGCGACCTCTGCGCGCGATCGCCTGGACGCGCTCGGGGTCGGTCCCGTACTCGAGGTCGCCCATCAGCGCCTCGCCCGAGAGCTTGAGCAGCACTCGCCCGTAGGCGGGCTTCGTCGGACCGCGGCCGACATCGGGCTCAGCCGCCGACCGCGAACCGGGCGAAGCGGCGGATGACGACGTTCTCGCGCGTCTCGGCCGACAGCGCCGTGCGGAGCTCCTCGATCGTCTTGCCGCCGTGCTTGTCCTCGTTGACGTGCTTCTGGCGCAGCAGCACGACCTCGTCGAGCCACTTGTCGAGCTTGCCGGTGACGATCCGCTCGCGCACGTTCTCGGGCCGGTCGGCGGCCTGCTCGGTGGCGATCCGCTCCTCGCGCTCGCGGTCCTCGGCGGGGACTTCGTCCTCGCTCACCGCCAGCGGGTCGGCCGCGGCGATGTGCAGCGCCAGGTCGCGGGCGAACTCGACGAACTTCTCGTTGCGGGCCACGAAGTCGGTCTGGCAGTCGACCTCGACCAGCACGCCGATCTTGTTGCCGGCGTGGATGTAGCTCTGCACGACGCCCTCGCTGGCCTCCGCTCCGGAACGCTTGGCCGCCTGCGCCTGGCCGCGGGTGCGCAGCAGCTCGGACGGCCTTGTCGAGGTCGCCGCCGGCCTCGGCCAGGGCATTGCGGCAGTCGAGCATGCCCGCGCCGGTCCGGTCGCGCAGGGCCTTGACGTCCTTGGCTGTAACGGGCGTGTCTCTCATGCGCTGTCCTCCGGGGCGGCATCGGTCTGGGTGTCGCTGTCGGCCTGCGGAGCCGCGGTGGCGCCCTCGTCGACGGCGGGCTCGGGTGCCGCCTCAGCGGTGGCCGCCTCGGGCACGGGCGTCGCTGCCTCGGGCTCGGGCTCGGGCGTCGGCTGCCTCGGGCTCGGGCACGGGCTCGGGCGGAGCGGCCTCGGGCTCGGGTGCGGCGGCCTCGGGCTCAGGCGCGGCGGCTGCCGGCTCGGGGGTCTGCTCCGCCGGCGGCTGCGCCGCGGCCGGAGACGGTGCCTGAACCTGTGGTGCCGGCGACTCATCCGCCGCCGGCGCGGTCTGGGGCTCGGGGGCCGGCGGCTGCGGGGCCGCCGGAGAAGGTGCCTGAGCCTGAGGTGCGGCGCGGCTGCGGCGGCGGGAGCCGGCGGCTGTTCCTGCGGCGCGGCCGCGGCGGCCGCGGCTGCGGCCTGCTCTTCGGCTTCGCGCCGGGCCTGCTCTTCGGCCTCGCGCCGGGCCTGCTCCTCGGCTTCGCGCCGGGCCTGCTCTTCGGCCTCGCGCCGGGCCTGCTCCTCGGCCTCGCGCCGCTCGCGCTCGAGCCGCGCGGCCTCCTCCTCGGCACGGAAGATGCCGTGGCCCTCGGCGACCACGTCGCCGATCGCTCCGGTGATCGCTGCGCATGAGCGAATCGCGTCGTCGTTGCCGGGGATCACGTAGTCGATTCCCTCGGGGTCGCAGTTGGTGTCGACCAGCCCGATGATCGGGATCCGCAGGCGCTGAGCCTCGCGAACCGCGATCGCCTCGGTCTTGAGGTCGATCACGAACACCGCGTCGGGGACTCGCTGCATGTTCTTGACGCCGCCGAGGTTCGCGCGCAGCTTCGCCAGGTCGGCCTGGGCCGCCATCCGCTCGCGCGTGGGCAGCAGCTGCAGCTGACCCTCGGTCTCGTATCGCTCGAGATCGTGCAGACGCTTGATCCGCTGGTTGATCGTCTGGAAGTTGGTCAGCAGCCCGCCGAGCCAGCGGTGGTTGACGTAGGGCATATCAGCCGCCTCAGCGGTTTCCTTGATCGCGTCACGGGCCTGCTTCTTGGTCCCCACGAACAGGACCGTGCCGCCGCGGCGCGACAGCTCCGAGGCGAACTGGCGTGCGTTCTGCAGGAGCACGTCGGTCTGCAGCAGGTCGATGATGTAGATCCCGTCGCGCTCGCCGAAGATGAAACGGCGCATCTTCGGGTTCCACCGACGCGTCTGGTGGCCGAAATGCACGCCGGCCTCCAGCAGCTCCTTGATGCCGATATGAGCCACTGTTACTGCTCCCTTTGAGTTGTTTTGGGGCAAAGCTCCCGCAGGGCCGGGGGTCGCGCACCCCGGAGGTCCGGGGCAGGGCCGCGAGTCGCGCCGCAGCGGGTCGAGTTGATTTCCATCCAGTCTACGAAAGTTTTTGCGATCGCCTTCGTTGTAGGGGTCAGCGGGTCGTCGCCTCCCTACCACCGGCGATGGCTCGCACCGCGAACCGACCCTCCCTTCCCCTACCTCCGGTGGATCGGTTCGCACGCAGGACGGCGGGGCGGCTTTGGACGGGCCGCCCCGCCTTTTTTCTGCGCTTGGCGTGGCGACGCTCACCCCTCGGCGGCGGCCAGCGCGGCTCTCAGGTCCTCGGGCAGCTGAGAGCGCACGTCCACCTCGGCTCCGGTCACCGGATGCCGGAAGGCGAGCCGCGCGGCGTGCAGGAACTGGCGCTCGAGCCCGTACTCGCCACGGGTGCCGTACTGCGGGTCGCCGCAGACGGGGTGTCCGATCGCCGCCAGATGGACGCGGATCTGGTGGGTGCGGCCGGTCTCCAAGAAGACGCGCAGCAGAGCGGACGCGGGGAGCACGCGCTCGAGCTCGAAGTGGGTGCGCGCCTCGCGCGGATCGTCGGTGTCGATCGACATCAGCACGCGGTCGCGCCGATCACGCCCGATCGGCGCGTCGATCGTGCCGGTGCGGGCCGGCGGATGCCCGGCCACCAGCGCCAGGTACTCGCGGCGCAGGAGCCGCCGAGCGAGCAGCGCCTTGAGCGCGCGGTGGACATCGTCGTTCTTGGCGACGACCAGCAATCCCGAGGTGTCGCGGTCCAGCCGGTGCACGATCCCGGCGCGCCACGGGTCCCCACCGCCCGCCCCGCTGGCCGCCAGCGCCTGGCTCAGGGTGCCGCTGCGGTGCCCGCGGGCCGGATGCACGACGACGCCGGCCGGCTTGTCGACGACCAGCAGATACCCGTCCTCGTAGGCCAGCGCGAATGGCACCGTCTCCGTCGTGGTCTCGGGCCACGGCTCCGTCACCTGCACGGTCACCAGCTCCCCGGCGCTGACGGAGTGGCGCTTGGGACGCGCCTTTCCGTCGACCAGCACCTGTCCGGCGTCGATCAGCGACTGGGCCTGCGCCCGCGAGCCGAGCGGCTCGGCCAGGAAGCGATCGAGCCGCATGCCCGCGGCCGCTTCGGGCACGGTCAGCGTGGTCGGCTCGTCGCTCACAGCCGGTGGCTCACAGCCGGTCGCTCACGGCCCGCCGGGACGCGTGCCGATCACGACCCATCCGTCGCTTCGCGATCGCCGCGACGCCCTTCGAGCACGTACAGGAGCGCTAGCACCCCGAACGTGATCGCCATGTCCGAGACGTTGAAGGCGGGCCACAGCGGCAGCTTGATGAAGTCGGTGACCGACCCGCTCCCGAGCCGGTCGATCAGGTTTCCCACGGCTCCGCCGACCAGCAGCCCGACGGGCAGCCACAGCCACGGCCGGGCCGGACGCAGCGCGAAGTAGAGCAGCAGGGCGGCCAGCGCCACCAGCGTCAGCACCAGCACGAGGGCGCCGCCACCCGACAGGAAGTTGAACGCCACGCCGCTGTTGCGTACATGTACGAGCTGGACGCCGGGCAGGAACTTGTGGACGTCGCCCACCGCTATCCCGCTCACCACCGCCTGCTTGGTGAGGCGATCGACGATGACCACGAGCACCGCGACCGCGAGCGCCCGTGCGGCGGGCCTCCACCGTGGGTAGCCCTGCACGGTGGCTCGGGGACGCTCCGCCACCGCGGTCCAACCCCTCTCAGCCGGCAATCGCCGAATGCAGGATCGACTGGAGGATGTAGAGGACGATGATCGCGACCATCGGCGTGAAGTCGAATCCGCCCACCGAGGGGATGAAGCGGCGGAACAGCTTCAGGTACGGCTCGGAGACGTCGCGCAGGAAGTTCATCACCGCATCGCTCCAGCGCGAGTACGGCACGCGCATCCCGAACGAGAGCAGCAGGTTGAGAAGGATGTAGATGAAGATGAGGACGATGTAGACCTCGAACAGCGCGCTCACGTAGTTGGCGATGTCGTCCCGGGTCGTGGCGAAGATGGTCATCGCCGCCTCCTCGGCGTCCGTCTGGGCGCGGGCGCGGGATCGGCCGGCTCACAGACGCTGTCGATCGCGTCGGAGAACGCGGCCCGGATCCCTCCCCGCTCGAGCGCGTCCAGGCCGCGGGCGGTCGACCCGCCCGGCGAGGTGACCTCGCGGCGGACCGCCAGCGTGTCGTAGTCGCGCACCCGCAGCAGCTCCGCGGTTCCCACCATCGTGTCCGCCACGAGTCGCGAGGCCAGCGCGGGGCCGAGACCATGGCGAACCGCCGCGTCGACCTGGGCCTCCGCGAGCAGCGCCTGGTAGGCCGGGCCGACCGACATCACGGCGGCCGCGGCGGCCAGCCGGGGCTCGTCAATCGTGACCACCGCGCCCAGCCGCCCGAACAGCGCCAGCACCTCGGTCTCGAGCTCGGGGTCGACCACGAGGTCTTCCCGCGACTGCATCGGCGAGTACAAGATCACGCCCCGCCTGACTTCGACTGGCGTGTTGGGCATCAGCCTGAACACCTGCTGGGGTCGGTAGGCCTGCGCCAACGCCGGGCCGCTGATCGACCCGAGCACCGAGGCGACCGCCTTGACGCGGCCGGAGATCTCGCGCGCGACCTCGACGAACTGGGCGGGCTTGTGGCAGAGCACGACCAGGTCGGCCTCCTCGGCCACCTCCGCGTTGCTGGCCGCCCGGCCGCCGAGCTCGGCGGCCAGCGCGGCCGCCCGGCCCGAGCCCGAGTCAGAGCACAGGACGGGCTCGCCCCAGCCTCTCGCCAGGGCACGTGCCATGTTGCCCGCTCCGATGAGGCCGACTCGCATGGCCTGAAATCTACTGTGCGCCCGATCCGGCCCGGCGACGGCCCTGCGCGCGGTCGTGCCGCGACGGGTCAGGACTGATTGAAGAAGCCCTTTTCCACCATCCGCGCCCGCTCCTCGGCGGACACCTCGACGTTGCGCGGAGTGAGCAGGAACACCTTGTCGGCGATCCGCTGCATGCCACCGTCGAGCGCGTACGTGAGACCGCTGGAGAAGTCGATCAGGCGCTTTGACAGATCCGCGTCGGTGCTCTGGAGGTTGAGGATCACGGGAATCGCGTCCTTGAACTTGTCGGCCACGTCCTGGACGTCGTTGAAGTTCTTGGGCACGACCAAATGCACCCGGACGTCGCCGCCGCTGCGGCCGTTGCCCGAGCGCCCGCCGCCGACTGGGCGCAGCGAGGTCGTGCGCCGTTCGCTCCCGGCGTCGTCGGCGAAGATGTCGTCGATCTCGTCGCGCCGCCTACGGGAGCTGAGCCGGCGGACGTTGGGACGCTCGCGGTAGCTGTCCTCCATCGCGACCTCGGGCTCGGCGTAGGGCTCGATCTCGTCGTCGTCGTATTCCTCGTCCTCGGCGAGGCCGAAATAGACGAGCGTGCGATGCCAGGTGTCTCGAAAGGCCATTTGCAGGTCAGGGTTCGCGCGGACGGCGCGTTTCCCTGCCCGATTATGGCGCGCCGGCGTACAGGGTTGTACCGAGGCGCACGATCGTCGCCCCTTCCTGGACCGCGCCGAGGTAGTCCTGACTGGTCCCCATCGACAGCTGAGCGAGCCCGTGAGCCTCGGCCAGCTCACGCAGCGCGGCGAAATGCCTGCGGTTGCCGTCCCGCTCGTCGGCCAGGGGCGGCATCGTCATCAAGCCGACGATGCGGACAGGACAGCGCTCCACAAAGCCCGGGAGCTCGGCCGGGGCGATCCCGCTCTTGCCGGCCTCCCCGGCGACGTTGACCTCGACCAGCACCTCGGTGCTCTCGTCGCCATGGCGCCCCAGCTGGGCGAGCGCCGAGTCGGTGGCGACCGAGTGGATCCAGCGCACGCGGGGCAGGATGTCGCGGACCTTGCGGCTCTGGAGGTTGCCGATGAAATCCCAGGTGAACTGGTCGCCAAACGCGTCGGTCTTAGCGATCAGCTCCTGAGCGCGGTTCTCGCCCACGACGCGCAGACCGGCGCCCGACAGCGCCGCCAGCTCCTCGACGCCGACGTACTTGACGGCCGCCAGGATCTCGACCTCGTCCGGGTCGCGCCCGGTGCCGGCGATCAGTTCTCGCACGCGGTCGAGGTTGCGCCGCACCTGCTCGGCATCCAACCCGTGGATCAGATCAACCATGCCACGCCGGCCTGACGTCCCGTGATGCCGCCGTCGCGGCGGTGTGAGAACAGCAGACCAGAGCCGGCGCAGATCGTGCAGACGCCGACGTCGTGGACGTCTCGCACCCCGGCGCGCTCGAGCTCGGCGGCCGCGATCGCCTTGAGGTCGAGCCGCCGCCCGTGGTGCACGGCGGCTGGCTGCGTGGCGAACGCGTTGTGGACTTCGCGCCCGACCTCGTAGCAGCAGGGTCCGGCCCCGGGTCCGATGGCGGCGCTCAGATCGCCTCGCTCGCCGAGCGCCCGCAGCGCCGCCACGCCCTCACCGATCACTCCCGCGTGCAGGCCGCGCCAGCCGGCGTGCAGCATCGCCACGGCGTCGCGGCCGGCGACCGCGACCGGCAGGCAGTCCGCGGTCAACGCCGTCAGCGCGACCCCGCGCTGTGTGGTCACCTGGCCGTCTGCCCGGACCAGATCACCCGGTGCGGCGGCGCGTGAGCGCTCGGCGTCTTCTACCTCGACCGGCAGGACCGTCGAGCCGTGCACCTGGTGCACGAGCGCCAGTCCCGCGCCGATCTCGTTCTCGAGCGTCTCACGGTTGCGCTTCACCGCCTCCGGGTCGTCATCGGTCAATCGCCCCAGGTTGAGGCTCTCATACGGACCTTCGGAGTGACCGCCACGTCGGGTGGTGAACAGCACCCGCGCGCCTGCAAGGGCGATCGCGAAGTGCTCCCCGTGGGCGTGGAACGGCTCGGGCGGGCGCATCGACGCCCAGGCTACCCGCTGCTGGTGGCCGCCCCGAGCGCTACGGCGAGTTCCTCATCGCGCCCCTGCGCCCGCCCATCCAGCTTCGCTGCCAGCGCGGCCCGGAGGCCCGCCCCGATGCGCGGGCCGCCAGGCACCCCGGCCTCCAGCAGGTCGCTGCCGTCGATCTCGAGCCGGACCCAGCGCAGCGATTGGCGCCATTCGCCGGCGGCTTGGGCCGGCCCGAGCGCCCCTGCCAGCGCGACGAGCTCGGGGTGCGCACGCTCGCCGACCGCGGCCACGATCTCCGAGGGGCGCTCCGCGGAGGCCAGGGCTCGCGCCAGTGCGGTGGCGCCACCGGCGGCGGCCAGGATCGCGTCGCGCTCGCCCGCCGTGAACGCGAGCTCGCCCAGGAGAGCGGCCAGCGCGCCGGGGTCCATCCGAAGTCCGGCGACCGCCAGCACGAGCTCGCCGCGATCCCCGTCCTCGGCCAGCAGCGACAGCGCCCTGTGCGCCAGTGAGGGGTCAGACAGCCCGAACCCGGGCGCGAGCGCCTGATCGATACCCAGTTCGCCCAGCCGGGTGAAAGCGGCCACAGGATCGGGCTCGGCGGCCAGCAGACGCAGCTCGGCGCCGGAACGGGCCCCGGTGATCGTGCCCAGGGCGCCTGCGGCGATCGCCGCCTCGGCCAGGTCGAGCGTGTGCGGCTCGACCCCGAAGGTCAGCCGCGCCACGTATCGCGCGAGCCTGAACAGCCTGGTCGGATCGTCGCTGAAGCTCGCGTCGTGAAGGACGCGCAGCCGGCGCCCGTCTAGATCCGCGGTAGCTTCGTCGACGGCCAGCAGCGCCCCCCGCGCGCGGCCGGCCACCCCGAGCGCGAATGCGTTGACCGTGAAGTCGCGGCGGCGCAGATCGGCGGCCAGGTCCGCGGGCCAGACCTCCGGCAGCGCGCCGGGAGTCGGGTAGCGCTCGCGGCGAGCGCGCGCGAAGTCGTAGCGAAACCCGTCCAGCTCGACGGTGCAGGTCCCGAACCGGTCGTGGCTTCGCGCAGGCGCCGCGAGAGTGGCGATCGCTTGGTCGAGCTCCCCCTCGATCACGAAGTCCAGGTCGTCGGGCGCGCCGCCTAGCATCAGGTCGCGCACCGCGCCTCCGACCAGGTGCACATCGTCGGCCTGTTGAAGCCACCCCAACAGCGGCGCTGCGGCCGGAAGTTCGGCAAAGGCCGCCAGCAGCGAGTCGGAGCGGTCGGTGAACATCGACGCCATCATCGCGCGCCGTGCGGCGGGCCGGTCTGGTTAGCATGGCCGCATGCCCAGTCCCGTTCCGCGGCGACTGCTGCGGCGCGGGCTCGTCGCAGCGGTCGTCGTCCTGGTGCTTGCGGGCGGCGGCGCGGCGTTCATCCTGCTGCACGCCCCCGGCAACGTCTCTCACCCGAACCTGCAGTTCACGCAGCCGACAACGAGCTCGACGCCGGCGCCGCAGCCGCGCAGGCGCCGCCACGCGGTCGACAACTTCCTGTGGCCGTGGTACGGCTACGACGCGGGTCGCACGCGATTCTTCGCCGCTCCGACCCGGCTCCGCCCGCCGCTGCACGTCGGGTGGCGCTTTGTCGATGGCGCGCTGCTCGAGTTCCCGCCGGTGATCTCGGGGCACCGGCTGTACGTGCTCGACGACGACGGCTCGGCGCGCGCAATCGACACGACCAACGGCCGCGTTATCTGGCACCGGATCATCGGCACGCTGTCGGCGTCCTCCCCGGCGATCGCGCGCCAGGCCGGGGTGGTCCTGATGCCGGTCCTGTCGGTCCACGGTCACTCGCCGGGCGGCGGTGAGATCGTCGCGCTGTCGATGAACACCGGTCGCGTCGTGTGGTCGCGTCCGATCGCGGCCGGCAGCGAGTCCTCACCGATCGTCAGCGGCCACACGGTCTACTTCGGTGATCAGGGCGGCACGCTGCGGGCGATGGACGTGCGCACCGGGCACCAGTACTGGACCTACCAGGCCAGCGGCGCGATCAAGGGCGGCCCGGCCCTGGTCGGTGGGGTGCTCTACTTCGGCGACTACGCGGGGCGGGCCTACGCGATCCGGGCGCGGGACGGCCACCAGCTGTGGGCGGTGGGCACCAATGGCGCACGGTTCGGCTTCGGATCGGGCCAGTTCTACTCCACGCCCGCCGTCGCCTTCGGCCGCGTCTACATGGGCAACACCGACGGCCGCGTGTACTCGTTCGGAGCACGCAACGGCGCGCTCGCGTGGGCCACCGGCACCGGCGCGTACGTATATGCCTCCCCGGCTGTGGCCGATGTCCCGGGCCTCGGCCCGACGGTCTACATCGGTTCCTACGACGGCAACCTGTATGCCTTCAACGCCCAGTCCGGAGCGGTCCGCTGGAGCCATCCGGCCGGCGGGAAGATCTCCGGCGCGGCCACCGTGCTCGGCAACGTCGTCTACTACTCCGACCTCGCCACCAAGACCACGGCCGGTGTCGACGCGGTCACTGGCGCCACCGTGTTCACGTTCCCCGACGGCGCCTTCACGCCGGTGATCGCCGACCAGACAGCTATCTACCTGGATGGCTATGGGACGATCTACCAGATGCTGCCGCGACGCAGTGGCGCGGCCCACAGAGCGAGGAGATCCAAGCCTAAGGTCACTCGGAAGCGTCGGAATCACCGCCGGCGCGTTGGCTCCGGGCACAGGCGTCGGGCCCGCGCGGCCTCACGCCACCGCACGAGCCGGGGGGTCCGAAAGGCGTCCCGACACCGGAAAAACGCCGCACACAAGCGCAAGTAAGCGCCCAGGGAACGTACGTTCCGGTCGCCCCTGCTATCATAACCGGTCTATGCGTTGTCGTAGTGGAAGTCACTGTCAGCATCCGGCCGAGAAGGGCCGTCGGTTCTGCGCGGAGCACGCGGCAGAGCTCGATCGCATGCGCGAAGAGCTCAAAGACGCCGCAGCTGCCCGCATCGGTCGTGGCCGGCCCAAGCGGTCGTCCACATGCTGCCGTCCTGGCTGTTACGAGCCTCGCGTCCCGCCCGCCGCGTACTGCGATACGTGCGCCGCGGCTGGATACGTCGAAGAGGCCGCCTGAGCGCGGTCGGCTCGCAGTCGGGTCCCCAACATAACTGCATCTGCGCCCTTCTAGGGCCGCGGGATTCCGCGGCCTATGCGCGCTCGGCCTCGTGGAGCCGACTTTCCGCCCGCCGCCCGGTCCCGGTGCAGCGCGTCCACTCGACCCCCGACGCGTAACGCGGCGCGGACGTCTACGACAGGCTTGGGAGTGGAAGCTGGGCGGCTTGCCGGCGTCGGCCGCGGTCCGCAGGGAGGGGCCGTGCGGGGGCCGTGCGTCCTCATGCAGCCTATGTGTGCATGAGGACGCACACCCCCTCGTTCAGGGACGTCGCGAGCCGTTTGCGCCCCGACCGCCCACCCTTCCCAAGCCAGGCAGTAACCGCCGGCGCTCAGCCAACGACCAAAGATGGCCGCACGGCGATGCCCTCGCCCGCCAGCTGAGCCTTGATCTCCGCGACCGTGTGCCGGCCGTAGTGAAGGATCGACGCGCACAGGACGGCGTCGGCGCCGGCCTGCAACGCCTCTCCGAGATGCTCCAGCGAGCCGGCGCCGCCCGAGGCGATCACCGGCACGCTCACGGCACCCGCGACGGTGGCCGTCAGCGCCAGGTCGTAACCCGAGCTGGTGCCGTCGCGGTCCATGCTGGTGAGCAGGATCTCCCCCGCCCCGCGCTCGGCGCCCTCCCGCGCCCATGCGACGGCGTCGCGACCGGTGGCGGTGCGCCCCCCGGCCAGGTAAGCCTCCCAGTTCGCGCGGGCGGGATCCGCGCTCGAGCGCTTGGCATCGATCGCCAGCACCACGCACTGCGCGCCGAACGTGGCGGCGAGCTCGTCGATCAGCTCCGGCCGGTGCAGCGCTGCCGAGTTCACCGACACCTTGTCCGAGCCGGCGTCCAGCACCGCCTGGGCATCGGCGACCGAGCGGATGCCGCCGCCGATCGTGAACGGGATGAACACCTCGTCCGCCACGCGGCGCGCCAGCTCGATCACGGTGTCGCGCTTGTCAGAGGTCGCCGTGATGTCCAGGAACACCAGCTCGTCGGCGCCCGCCGCGTCATAACGGGCGGCAAGCTCGACGGGATCGCCGGCGTCACGCAGGTCGAGGAACTCCACGCCCTTGACCACGCGGCCGCGATCGACGTCGAGGCAGGGGATCACGCGCTTGTAGAGCACGTCAGCGGGCCTCGCGCGGCTCCAGCGCGGCCTGAGCGTCGGCGACCTCGAAGCGGCCCTCGTACAGCGCCTTGCCGACGATCACGCCGGTCAGGTTGACCTGGCGCAGCTGCGCCAGCGAGCGCAGGTCGGCGACCGAGGAGACCCCGCCCGAGTAGATCCACGACCCCCGCACGACCGCCGCGATGCGCAGCACCTCGTCCAGGTCGGGACCGCTCAGCATCCCATCGCGCTCGATGTTCGAGTAGACGAAGCGCACCACCCCCCGGCGTCCGAGGCTCTCGATCACCGACTCCACCGGGATCTCGGTCTGCTCCGTCCACCCGGACGCGGCCAGGCGGCCGCCGCGGGCATCGACGGACACGACCAGGCGGTCGCGATGGGCGAGGATGACCTCGTCGAGAAAGTCGATGTCATGTAGGGCGGCTGTGCCCAGGACCACGCGCGTCGCCCCGGCCTCGATCGCCCCTCTCACCGCAGCGAGGTCTCGCAGCCCGCCGCCAACCTGGACGGGGACGCCGACGTCGGCGACGATTCGGCGCACGTGCTCGAGGTTGACGGGCCGGCCGTCACGTGCCCCGTCGAGATCGACCACGTGCAGGGCTCGGGCGCCGGCCTGCACCCAGCGCCGCGCCGCCTCGAGCGGATCGGCGTCATAGACGGTTCGCTGGTCGAAGTCCCCGCGCGCCAGGCGGACCGCCTTGCCGTCGAGGATGTCGATCGCCGGCAGCAGGATCATGCGCGCAGGGCGGCCGGACGCGCCTGCGCGGCGACGTCGCCGCGGCACACGCTGACGAAGCCCTCGAGCATCGTCAGGCCGTCCGCGGATGACTTCTCGGGATGGAACTGGACCCCGAACACAAGCTCGCGGGCGACGATCGTCGCGAAGCGCTCACCGTACTCGGTGCTGCCCACGACGTCGTTGGCGTCGACCGGCCGCACCGCCATCGAATGCACGTGGTAGAAGGGGCGTCCGGCCGCCGGCAGGCCGGCGGTGAGCGGCGACGGGCGCTCGAAGCGGATCTCGTTCCAGCCGATGTGCGGCACCCGCAGGCCGCCCGTCTCAAGGCGGGTGACGACGCCGGGCAGCAGCCCCAGCCCATCGGTCAGCTCAAGCTCCTCGGAGCGCTCGAACAGCAGCTGCATGCCGAGGCATATCCCCAGTAGCGGCTGACCCCGGTGCACGCCGGCTCGGATCACTCGGTCCAGTCCGAGTTCGCGCAAGTTGCGCATCGCCAGCGGAAAGGCGCCGACGCCGGGGACCACGAGACCGTCGGCTCGCTCGAGCTCGGCGTGATCTGCGCTGATCAGCGCACGGGCCCCAACATGCTCGAACGCCTTCTGAACGGAGCGGCGATTGCCCATCCCGTAGTCGGCGATCCCGATCGTCACCCGGCCGCTCACGTCAGGGTCCCCTTGGTGCTGGGCACGCCGGCCTCAGTCGGGTCGAGCGTGACCGCGGCGCGGAGCGCCCGGGCCAGCGCCTTGAATGCCGCCTCGATGACGTGGTGGGCGTTGGTGCCGGCCTCGATCGTGATGTGGAGCGTGAGCCGGGCGTTGGCGGCGAGCGCGCGGAAGAACTCCTCGGTGAGCTCGTGGTCGAAGTTGCCGATCGCCCCCGGTGGCAGCGCCGCCTCGAACGCGCACAACCCGCGTCCGGAGATGTCGATCGCGCACGACGCGCGTGATTCGTCCATTGGGACCGTCGCCTGACCGTAGCGGGTGATCCCGGCCCGGTCGCCGAGCGCCTGATCGAGCGCCTGGCCGATGCAGATGCCGGCGTCCTCGACGGTGTGGTGGGCGCCCGTCTGCAGGTCGCCTCGCGCCCGGACCGTGAGGTCCATGTGTCCGTGGCGGGCCAGCAGATCGAGCATGTGGTCAAAGAACCCGACGCCGGTGGCACGCTCGCCCGCGCCCCGGCCGTCCAGCGCCAGCTCGACGTGAACGTCGGTCTCGGCGGTCTTGCGATCGATTGCGGCGGCACGCGTCATTACGTGCCATTGTCGCGAATGCGCGCTTCCATCGACCGGGCATGGAGCTCGAAGCCCTCCGCTCGCGCCACCGGCGAGGCAGCGCGCGCCAGCGCGGCTGCGCCATCGCCGATCCGCACCTCGGAGTAGCGCCGGCGGAAGTTCGCGGGCGACAGCGAGGAGGCGAAGCGCGCGGCCCCATTGGTCGGGAGCACGTGGTTGGAGCCGGCGATGTAATCGCCGAACGAGGTGCCGCTGTCGGCCCCCACCAGCACGCAGCCGGCGTGGGTGACCCGCTCGGAAAGACGCTCCGCTTCAGCCCCGATCAGCTGCAGGTGCTCGGGGGCGAACGTCTGGGCCACGGTGAAGGCGTGCTCGAGCTCGGCCACCTGGACGAGCCTGATCAGCGCCCCCGTGTCGGGCTCTGAGCCGATCCGCGTCTCGAGGGCGTCGATCAGCTCACCCGATGTCGACAGCGCCACCACCAGCGAGCCGGGGCCGTGCTCGGCCTGTGCCAGCACGTCCAGCGCCAGCGGTTCGGGATCGACGTCGCCGTCGGCGATCACCAGCAGGTCGCTCGGACCCGCGATGCTGTCGATTCCGACGCGCCCGAAGACCTGGCGCTTGGCCTCCTGCACGTAGAGGTTGCCGGGCCCGACGATGACGTCGACCGGCGACACCGTGTCGGTCCCGTAGGCCAGCGCCGCGATCGCCTGCGCCCCGCCCATGCGATACACCTCCGTGGCACCGGCCAGCCGGCAGGCGCCCAGGACCACCGCGTCGAGCTCGCCGTTGGCACCGGGGGGCGCGCACACCGCGATCTCGGGCACGCCCGCGACCCGGGCGCAGACCACACCCATCACCACCGTGCTGGGGTACGGAGCCCGACCGCCGGGTACGTAGATGCCCGCCCGGCCGACCGGGATCTCGCGCAGTGTGACGCTGTGGCCCTCGAACTCGACCGTCGGATCGGGGTGGACGGCCGCCTCGGCGACCTTGGTCACGTTGGCGATCATCTGCTCCAGGCCGGCGCGTACGTCGTCGTCCAGGCGCCCGCAGGCGGTGTCCAGCTCGGCGTCGGGAACGTGCAGCGCCGCCGGTGTCGAGCCGCCGGTGTCGAACTGCCGCGTGTAGTAGCGCAGGGCGTCGTCGCGGTTGGCGCGGACCCGGGCGATGATCTCGGCCACCTGCTCCTGCACTGACTCGGGCGCCGGCACCAGTGAGCGCAGCTCCTCGGCCAGCGCGCGCGGATCTCCGGCCAGGGTCAGGCGCTCACACTGCACTGACCCGCTCCAGCAGGGCGTCGATGGCCGCCGCCTTGACCTTGTGGGCGACCGGGTTGGCGATCAGGCGCGCGGTGCAGTCGGCGATCTCCTCGCGGATGACGAGTCCGTTCTCGCGCAGCGTCGTGCCGGTCGCCGTCAGATCGACGATGGCCTCCACCAGCCCCGTCAGCGGCGCCAGCTCAACCGAGCCCTTGACCTCGACGATCTCGGCCTGACGGCCGGTCTCCAGGAAATGCCGGGCCGCGATGCGGGGGTACTTGGTGGCGATCCGGACCACGCCGAGCCGCCGCAGGGCCTCCGCGGCGCGGTCCTCGCCGGCCACCCCGGCGAGCACCATCCGGCAGTGGCCGTAACCCAGGTCAAGCAGCTCGTAGACCTCGCGCTCTGACTGCTCCATCAGCACGTCCTTCCCGGTGATCCCGAGATCGGCCGCCCCTGCCTCCACGTAGGTCGGCACGTCCGAGGGACGCATCGTCACGATTCCGGAGTCCTCGAACAGGAGCTTGCGATCGTTGTCGCGGGCCTCGCGCGTGTCGATCCCCAGACGCTCCAGGAGGTCAAGGGTATCGGCGAACAGCGCGCCCCGGGGAACGGCGATGCGCAGCAGGCTCACCAGCCCCCTCCGAAGCCGCGGCCGCGCTCCTCGCCGGTGAGCGCGATGTGCAGCCGCTCCACGTTGAGCGCGAAGCCGACCGCCGGCAGCGGGCGCCCGAAGCTGCCCAGCAGCTCGTCATAGCGACCACCGCTGCCGATCGGCACCCCGTAGGCGGGCTCGTAGACCTGGAACACGGCGCCGGTGTAGTAGCCGAGGCTCCGAACCAGACCGAGGTCGAAGATGATCCGTGCCGCGACCTCGGCTGATAGCAACGACTGCACCTCGCGCATCCCGGCCAGAGCTTCGTGCAGGGTCTCCGACACATCCTCGAGCACCTCTGCCCCGCCACGGGTGCGGGCGACCCGCAGCAGCAGCGCGACGTCCCCGCCGTCGAGTCCGAGAGCCCTCACCTCGCGCTCGACCCCGACGAAGTCGCCGTGGGCGAGCTCGGCGAGTATCAAGTCGCGAGCGCCGACCGCTACCCCGAGGGCCTGCAGCAGCGAGGGGTACAGCGAGGCGTCCCCGAGGCCGATCCGGTAGGTCTCGAGCCCGGCGGCGTTGAGCGCTGCGCACAGCACCGTCAGCGCCTCGGCGGTCCCGCGCGGACCGGGTGAGCCGATCAGCTCCATCCCGGCCTGCAGAAACTCCCGCGACTGCCCGCGCTGGGGGCGCACCCCCCGGTAGGCGTGGGCGAAGTAACAGAAGCGAAACGGCGGCTCGGCGTGGGCGTAGCGCGTCGCCACCAGCCGGGCGATCGGCACGGTCATGTCGGGGCGCAGCACGAGCACGTTGCCGTGCTCGTCGAACACCCGGTAGGCGGGGCGGCTCGCCGCCAGGTCGGCCCGCGAGAACGTGCTCTCGTACTCGAGCGCCGGGGTGTAGACCTCGCCGTAGCCGGCCTTCTCGAACACGGCGCGCACGCGGTCGGTCATCGCCCGCAGCTCGCGCATCTCGTCTGCCAGCACGTCGCGCGTGCCGCTGGGGATGCGCTCGATCATGGGACCCTGATCGCCGGCGCGTCGGACGGCGCTCACGCCGGAACGGGGGCGTCCTCGAGCCGCGTGATACGCGCGCCGAGGTCCCGCAGCCGCTCGTCGATCCGCTCGTAGCCGCGGTCGATCTGGCGGATGTTGCCGATCTCCGTGACGCCGTCGGCGCACAGGGCGGCGATCAGCATCGCCATCCCGGCCCGGATGTCGGGAGACTCGACCCGGCCGCCGCGCAGCGGACGCGGCCCCAGGACGATCGCCCGGTGCGGATCGCAAATCGTGATCGCGGCGCCCATCATCACCAGCTTGTCGGTGAAGAACAGGCGGTTCTCGAACATCTTCTCGTGGATCATCACCGAGCCGTCGGACTGGGTGGCCAGGGCCAGCGCGATGCTGGTCAGGTCGGCGGGGAATGCCGGCCACGGACCATCCTCGACCTTGGGCATGTGATCCCCGACGTCGTTGCGGACCTTCAGCTCCTGGTTTCCCGGCACGATGATGTCGGCGCCGTGGACCTCGCTCCGCAATCCCAGGCGCTCGAACACCAGGCAGATCATCCGCAGATCGGCGGGAACGGTGTCCTTGACGACCAGCTCGCCCCCAGTGACCCCGGCGAGGGCCATGAACGAGCCGATCTCGATGTGGTCGGGCGCGATCGAGTGCGTGCAGCCGCGTAGGCTGCCGGTCCCGTGGACCGTCATCACGTTGGAGCCGATCCCGTCGATCGCCGCCCCCATCGCCACCAGCATCCGCGCCAGATCCTGGACATGGGGCTCCGAGGCTGCGTTGCGGATCACGGTCGGCCCGCGGGTCAGGGCCGCCGCCATCAGCGCGTTCTCGGTCGCCATCACGGAGGGCTCGTCCATCAGGAAGTCACAGGGGCTGAGCCCCAGGGGCGGGGCGGTGAGCACGATGACGTCAGAGCGCTCGTCGACCGTGGCGCCCAGCGCTCGGAACGCGTCGAGATGGGGATCCAACCGCCGGCGCCCGATCACATCTCCGCCCGGAGGGGGCATGCGGGCCATCTTGAAGCGGGCCAGGAGCGGCCCGGCGAGCAGGAACGAGGCACGGATCCGCTCGGCCAGGTCGCGATCCACCTCAGTGCTCTCAAGCGTCGAGGAGTCCACCAGGACCTCGCTGGGGCCCATCCACTCCACGCGGGCGCCGAGCGTCCTCATCAGCGCCATCATCGCCTCGACGTCGCTGATCCGTGGCACGTTCTGCAGGATCACCTCGTCGTCGGTGAGCAGGCACGCAGCCAGGATCGGCAGCGCGCCGTTCTTGTTGCCGGCCGGCGTGATGGTGCCCGACAGGGGCACCCCGCCTTCGATTACGAACTTCTCCACAGGTTTCTGGCCCGCCCGCGTCGTTTCTGGTGGTCGGGAGCCGTTCAGCCTAGCTGGTGACGGCTGTGCAGGACGCTCGGGGTAGCCCTCGCGCTTAGCTAGGGTAACGGCCATGCGAGGTGCTCTTTCGCGCGACGAAGCGTGGACCCTTCTTTGCGAATGGACCGAGTCTGACTCGCTGCGACGCCACATGCTTGCCGTGGAGGCCGCGATGCGTGCCTATGCCCCCCGCTTCGACGGCGATCCCGAGCTCTGGGGCCTGACCGGACTCCTCCATGACCTCGACTACGAGCGCTATCCGGACCTCGGTGACGGCCACCCACGCTACGCGCTCCGCGAGCTCGAGGCGCGGGGATATCCGCCGGAGCTGGTCCGGGCGGTGGCCTCGCACGCGGACTTCATGGGCGTCCCTCGTGCGACGCCGATGGAGAAGACGCTGTTCGCCGTCGACGAGCTGTGCGGCTTCGTGCTCGCGGTCGCCTACGTCCGGCCCGAGGGCCTGGTGGGGATGTCACCCAAGTCCGTCAAGAAGAAGATGAAGTCGCCGAGCTTCGCGGCGGCGGTGAGTCGTGAGGACCTGACCGGCGGCGCCGCCGATCTGGGCGTGGACTTCGATGAGCATCTGCGGATCGTGATCGACGCGCTGACCGAGCGGCGCGACCAGCTGATGCCCGCTTCCGCACCCGCCGACGGAGCCTAGAACCGTCGTGTCCGCCGGCTCCTCGACCGTCAGGATCGCGGTGCTCGAGGGCGATCAGACCGGGCAGGAGCTGCTCGAGCAGGCGCTGCGCGTGATGGACTCCGAGGTGCTGGGGCTGGAGCTCGACCTGCGTCGCTTCGACCTCTCGCTCGAGTCCCGGCGTGCGACGTCCAACGGCGTCGTCTCAGAGGCGGCGGCGGCGATGCGCGAGGGCGGGCTCGGGCTCAAGGCGGCCACGATCACGCCGGAGGGAGCCGACGACGTCGGGTCGCCCAATCGGATCCTGCGCGAGGAGGTCGACGGGAAGGTGATCGTCCGCACCGGGCGACGGCTGCCCGGGGTTGCCCCGATCGCCGGCGTGCACTATCCGATCTCGGTGGTGAGGATGGCCGTCGACGACGCCTACGGCGCCGAGGAGTCGCGGGAGGGCGAGCCCGGAGGAGCTGATGAGGTGGCCTATCGGCGCGAGCGGATCACGCGCTCCACCTGCCGTGCCGTCGCCGAGTACTCGTTTCGCACCGCGGCCAAGCTGGGCGCGCGCGTCTACGGCGGCCCGAAGTGGACGGTCTCCCCGGTATACGAGGGGATGCTCAAGGAGGAGCTCGATGCCGCCGCCGAGCGCCACGCGGAGATCGAGTACCGGCCCGTGCTGATCGATGCCACCTACGCCGGACTGCTGTCTGGAGCCACGGACGCGCCGCTCGTCATCCCCGCGCTGAACCGCGACGGGGATTGCCTGTCGGACCTGGTGCTACCGATGTTCGGTTCGATCGCCGGCGCCGAGTCGGTCCTGCTGGCCTTCGACGACGGCTACGACACCCGGGTGGCGATGGCCGAGGCTCCGCACGGGACGGCGCCCGCCCTGCTCGGCAAGGACGTGGCCAACCCGCTGGCGATGATCCTCGCCTGCGGCGCGCTGCTGCGCCACGCCGCCGACCTGTACGGCAGCGCCTGCGAGCGGGCCGCGCGTGCGATCTACGAAGGAGTGCTGGAGACCGTGGCCGCGGGCGTCCGGACGCCGGATCTGGGCGGCAGCGCCGGCACCACCGAGTTCACCACCGCCGTCGTGGACCGTGTGTGCACCAAGCTCGAGGTGTGGTCCTCGTTGGGCTCCTGAGCGAGTGGGCCACAAGGGCCGGGCGGGGCGGGTGGGGCCCAATCATGCAAGATCTCGCCCACCCCCGGGCGACCAGCCCCGATGGGGTCTGGATTCGACCACTTTGGGACCTTTTCCGTCCGGCGCCCCATCTACTCTCACGAACATATGTTCCAGTCTTCAGCCAGACGGTTGCGCGCCCTCCTCAGCCTCGCCGACGACGTTCTCGGCGACCCGCCCCGGGACGAGGCGCCGCACCCACACCGCCGCCCCCTGCGCTTCGAGCACCGGCGCCGCCCGGGCTCCGTACCGCCCCCCTACGCCCACTGCCTCTCCCCCGTCCGGCCGCCGGCCGAGCGTGGGCGCCGCCGTGACGCGCAGGTGCGCTGAGCGAACGCGCTCACCCGAGCAGTGCGTGCGGCCCGAACAGCGCGTGCGGCCCGAACAGCGCGTGCGGCCCGAACAGCGCGTGCAGCCCGAAGATCACGTCGGTGGGCTCCCCGCTGGGCGTCGTTGACCCCGAGGCCGCGATCGCGAAGATCACCACGAGGAACGTGCCCAGTCCGAGCACCACGCAGATCACCACCAGGATCAGCGCCTGCGGATTGGCCTTCAGGTAGTCGACGAGCGCGCGCACCCTGGCGATGCTGCCACGTTGCACCCGGCGCGTGGGTCCGCCGGTGGCCGGTCCATGCCAATATGCTCGGATGAGTACTTCGAACAGCGAAGGTGAGCCGATCACGCAGGAGGGCCTCGCCGCCCTCAAGGCGGAGATCGGACAGCTCGAGACCGAGGCGCGCCGTGAGATCGCCGCCAAGATCCTCACCGCCCGTGGCCACGGCGACCTCAAGGAGAACGCCGAGTACCACGCGGCCAAGGAGGAGCAGGGCCACCTCGAGACCCGCATCCACCGCCTGCGCCAGCGGCTGCGCGCCGCCGTGGTGGTCGAGACCAAGGTCGTGGGCGACACCTTCTCATTCGCCCGCTTCGCCGAGGTCCGCGACGAGGCCACCGGCGAGCTTCACACGTGGACGATCGTCGGC
The DNA here is from genome assembly GCA_963799995.1 of uncultured Solirubrobacterales bacterium. Lineage (GTDB taxonomy): Bacteria > Actinomycetota > Thermoleophilia > Solirubrobacterales > Solirubrobacteraceae > Palsa-465. The sequence goes on from CAWCZI010000012.1 coordinate 736,582, forward strand.
GCCACCGAAGCCGACCGCGCCCAGGGCAAGCTCTCCGCCGAGTCACCCGTGGCCCGCGCCCTGCTGGGCCGCGCCGCCGGCGAAACCGTCGAGGTGACCACGCCCAAGGGCGTGCGGCGGCTCAAGATAGAACGCTTCGTCGAGTCACCCGCTTAGCGCGCGCGGTCCTCGGTAACCGGAGGACGGGGCTGCGCGGGCTCTGACCCGGTGGTTGGTCGTGGATCTGAGGCCGGCGTGCGGGGAGCCGATTCTCGACTCTCACCACGCCCGAAGGCTAACTCCACCCGCCCGACTCTGCATCCACTTCAGGGCTGATCCGGGTCATCCCTCAGATGGATTGCAATCGTCCGCGTGGCTGACGACAAACGGCTCCGACTGTGTGACGGTTCTCGCCGCAAGCCGCCAGCAACAAAGAGGAGCGTCATGAACCGTCTCAGTGGCCATCACGGCGGTCCCGATGCAACCCAACGCGAAAACCAGCGGGGCAAACGTGATCGCGTTCTTTCCAGGCCCGCGATGAATGCCTGGGGCGGCATCTCGCGCCGGAGGATTCGGTGCTTGGGCGGTTTCGTTGTCGCCGCTGCGCTCAGCGTGTTGGTGCCGGCGGCGGCCGGGGCCGTCACATACCCGACTCCGGGGAGCTACACGCTCGTGGTGCCGAGTGGCGTGAGCGAGATGACGGTCTCTGCAACGGGCGGTGGCGGGGGCTTTGAGCCCTACAGCGGCTGTGGGAAGGGCGGTCTCGAACAGGCGACCTTCGCGGTGACGCCAGGCCAGACATTGTCGATCACGGTGGCTGGCAAGGGCGCGAGCGGGAGCTCGACCACCCCCGACGGCGGTCAGGGCGGTTATGGTGGCGGCGGCGTGGGCGGCGCCACCAGCGACGGCGAAGGCACTGGCGACGTCCTTGGTGGCGGCGGTGGCGGTGGAGCGTCCAGCGTCTTCGTCGACGGCAATCCGCTGATCGTCGCCGCGGGCGGCGGCGGCGGCGGGGGGTGGCATTACGCCGGCTGCGGTGGCAACGACGGTTCCGCTGGGAGCGGATCGTCCGACTCGGGGGGGCAGGGGGGCGGGCCCGGGACGCTGACCGCCGGCGGCGGGGGCGGGCAGGGCGGCTCGTACTACGGTCCCGGTGTCTCTGGCACGAGCGGGAGCAAAGGTCAGGGCGGAGCTGGTGGCGGTGGGACTTCGAGCACCTTTAGTGGCGGTGGTGGTGGCGGTGGCGGCTACTACGGTGGTGGCGGCGGCGGCGACGGCTCTTGCGACTGCAACGAGGACAGCTACTCCTCTGGGGGTGGTGGTGGCGGCGGCATCGACTTCCTCGCCTCTACTGGCTCGAACGTGTCCACCGAGCACGGCTATAACGCCGGCAATGGCGAGGTCACGATCACCTTCGGCACCGAAGTGTCGCTGACGCTGGATCCTGACACGGTCAACGTGTGTGACTCATCGTCGTGCCCGTCCCCGGTGCTCGCGACGGCGACCGTCACCTCGGGCGGTCAGCCGCTCGCGGGCCAGGACGTGTCGCTATCGAGCTCTGACCCGGACGTCAAGATCGGGCCGGTCACCGACCACGGCGACGGCACGTACACCACTATGCTTGAGCCCTCCGAGAAGCCGGGCGGTGTGACGATCACTGCCACCGATAACTCCGCGAATCCGCCAGTGAGCGGAACGGCCGTCCTGCACCAGGTTTGCCAGCCGTCGGGGGCCGCCGCGGACGCGTTCGCTGGCCTGTGGGTGGGCGCGGACAGTGCCTCCGGGCCTCCGCTGGATTGCACGACCACAAGCCTCAAGTGCCTTTCTACGGGTTCGACGAGCGTGGCCGAGCAATATCTGTGCCTGGCGCTCGTAACGGATGTCTCGCCCAGTCCCACGGTACCGACAGGCAACGCGATCGTGACTCTGGATTACGCAGGCAGCCAACAGGTAGGCCCCAAGAGCAGCACACACGTTTGCCCGCTCACCGGCCGCCCTCCGAGCTCTGCCGCGTGTTTCTTTTTCCCCAGGGCCCCGATCGCGGGACATAGTCTCGTTCTGAACGCCCTTTATCCAGGCGATACGACCCACGACCTGAGCCAGTCCGGCCCGTACAACCTGCTGAACGCGCTGCTTGTCTACCACACCACCGCGTACGACCGCGCCCAGCTGAAGAAGGCGGCGACCGCCGAGAAACGGCTGGTGGACAAGGGCACCTTCGGAGTCGCGGGCTTGGCTCTCGCCGGATGGGTCGTGTCCGCGCCGGTCTCCACGCCCGTGGCTGGTGCGGCGGCCTTGACCTGGGCATACGGCAAGGTGGACGCTGGCAATAAGGAGGAGGTGGCCGACTCCGATGATCCACCGGACATGCATTACGCGACGATTGCGCGGCCTCGGTCGGTGACGCTGCCGGCGCTGCCGGCGCTGCCGGGGACGGTCGCCGGGCCGATCCGAGGGCTGCTCACAAACGTCCTCCGCGCAGCTGCAATCGATCAGGCGCTGTCGACGAGCGTGAACCGTGCAAGCACGGCAACGCTCGAGGGGGATCAAGGCGCGCTCCAGCAGCAACGGGCAGCCATCGCCCGATACTTCGGCCAACTGGCCTCACTCACGCTCCAGGCCATCAAGGGCGAGAAGAAGCTTGCCGGTGCCCTGCGCCGCGCACATATCGACACCGCGAAGATCACCCCGAAGGAGGCCGACGCCGCACACCGCGCCCGCTACGCCCACTCGCAGCCACCGCGATTCGTGCTGAAGCTGCTGATGGCCGGAGGGGAATCGCGCACGCTCGCGATAGCCACCTGGCAAGCCATCTCGAGATCGATTACGCCTGGCACGTTCAAGCTGAGCTCGCTGCTCACGAGCCACCAGCTGATCGCCTCCGAGCTCCGGGCGGCCGCCGTTTTCCGCGCAGACGCCAAACACGGCTAACCGGCGTCACCGGGATCCGCTCGGGGTCCCGCTTCCCGCCCTAGGGCGCCGCCGGTGCGACCAGAACCGAGCCGGGGCGTCGCACGCACGGGCCCACAGAGACTCGGGGCCGGCCCGGCGTCGCCCAGGGGCGGCGTGGGGTGACACTAACGCGATCCTCGCCAATAGGCCGGCACCCGAGCAACCACTACACACCCCGATGGCACGGATCGCGAGAGTGCCACCTCACACCGCCCCCGAGGAAACCGCCAAGCAACCCGGCCCGAGACACACAAAAGCCCCGCCCGGGCAAACACCCAGACGGGGCTATATCTACAGAAGAACCGGCGGCGACCTACTCTCCCAGGCCCTTGCGGGCCAAGTACCATCGGCGCTGAGGGGCTTAACGGCTCTGTTCGGAAAGGGAAGAGGTGTTTCCCCCTCGCCATAGCCACCGGAAATGGTCAGAGACCGCTCCCCGCGGGCCTTCAAAACTACACAGTGCCAATGCGACGGATATCAAAATATCCGTCAAGCCCTCGACCCATTAGTACCGGTCTCCTACGGGTGTCACCATCCTTCCAGATCCGGCCTATCAACCTGGTGATCTTCCAGGGGTCTTACTCCCTCTAGGGGATGGGAGAGCTCATCTCGAGGCCGGCTTCCCGCTTAGATGCTTTCAGCGGTTATCCGATCCGCACGTAGCTAACCTGCGATGCCCTTGGCAGGACAACAGATACACCAGAGGTGCGTTCATCCCGGTCCTCTCGTACTAGGGACGAATCCTCTCAACTCTCCAACGCCCACGGCAGATAGGGACCGAACTGTCTCACGACGTTCTGAACCCAGCTCGCGTACCGCTTTAATGGGCGAACAGCCCAACCCTTGGGACCTACTTCAGCCCCAGGATGCGACGAGCCGACATCGAGGTGCCAAACCGGGCCGTCGATGTGGACTCTTGGGCCCGATAAGCCTGTTATCCCCGGAGTACCTTTTGTCCGTTGAGCGACGGCGCTTCCACTTGCTACCGCCGGATCACTAAGGCCTGCTTTCGCACCTGCTCGACCTGTCGGTCTCGCAGTCAAGCTCCCTTGCTGCCTTTACACTCTACGCACGATTTCCGACCGTGCTGAGGGAACCTTTGCGCGCCTCCGTTACATTTTGGGAGGCGACCGCCCCAGTCAAACTACCCACCTGTCACTGTCCAGCGCCCGGATTCACGGCGCGCTGTTAGAGATCCAATACATCAAGGGTGGTATCTCAAGGTCGGCTCCACGCCAGCCGCAGCCGGCGCTTCCAAGCCTCCCACCTATCCTGAGCGAAATGGACCGAACCCCAATACCAGGCTGTAGTAAAGGTTCACGGGGTCTTTCCGTCTAGCCGCGGGTACTCGGCATCTTCACCGAGACTGCAATTTCACCGAGCCCCTCGTTGAGACAGCGTTCAAGTCGTTACTCCATTCGTGCAGGTCGGAACTTACCCGACAAGGAATTTCGCTACCTTAGGACCGTTATAGTTACGGCCGCCGTTTACCGGGGCTTAGTTTCGGTGCTTCGCACCCGAAGCCTAACACCTCCACGTAACCTTCCGGCACCGGGCAGGAGTCAGCCCCTATACGTCGTCTTACGACTTAGCAGAGACCTGTGTTTTTGGTAAACAGTCGCTTGAACCTATTCACTGCGGCCCTCTCGGGCTCCACTCGCGAGGAGTTTCACCCTACTGGGGCGCCCCTTATCCCGAAGTTACGGGGCGATTTTGCCGAGTTCCTTAACGAGGGTTATCTCGATCACCTTAGTGTTCTCCACTTGCCCACCTGTGTCGGTTTTGGTACAGGCACGCGCGACCTCCCTAGAGGCTTTTCTTGGAGGCATGGCTTCCGGGACTCGCCGGCTTAGAGCCAGCTGGCATCGCACCTCAGGTTATGCGGCTCCGGATTTGCCTAGAGCCACCCCTACATGCTTACCCCAGGACGACCATCGCCTGGGATCCCATAGCCTTCCTCGTCCCCCCATCGGTCAAACGGTCGCGACGTGGTACGGGAATATCAACCCGTTGGCCATCGACTACGCCTTTCGGCCTCGCCTTAGGTCCTGACTAACCCTGAGCAGACGAACTTTACTCAGGAATCCTTGGGCAATCGGCGGAGGGGATTCTCACCCCTCTTTCGTTACTCATGCCGGCATTCTCACTTCCGGCGCCTCCACAGCTGGCTTACGCCGCTGCTTCACTGGCACCGGAACGCTCTCCTACCGCGCGATCGGCCCGAAGACCTCACGCACCCGCAGCTTCGGTGACTAGCTTGAGCCCCGTTACATTGTCCGCGCTCGAACACTTGACCAGTGAGCTGTTACGCACTCTTTCAAGGGTGGCTGCCTCTAAGCCAACCTCCTGGTTGTCTCTGCATTCAAACATCGTTTACCACTTAGCTAGTACTTAGGGACCTTAGCTGGCGGTCTGGGCTGTTTCCCTTTTGACGCTGAAGTTTATCCCCCAGCAACTGACTCCCGGAGTAACCGTGACGGTCTTCGGAGTTTGCCTGAATTCGGTAACCTGGTAGGGCCCCTAGTCCAAACAGTGCTCTACGGCCGCCACGGAATTTATCCGAGGCTATACCTAAATATATTTCGGAGAGAACCAGATATCACTGAGCTTGATTAGCCTTTCACTCCGACCCACAGGTCATCCGCCCAGTTTTTAACCTAGGTCGGTTCGGTCCTCCACGAGGTCTTACCCCCGCTTCAACCTGCCCATGGGTAGCTCGCTCAGCTTCGGGTCTACCGCCTACGACTATGTCGCCCTATTCGGACTCGCTTTCGCTACGGCTCCGCTCATCGCTTAACCTTGCCGCAGACGAGTAACTCGCCGGCTCGTTATGCAAAAAGCACGCGGTCACAGAACAAGTCTGCTCCCACCGCTTGTAGGCACGCGGTTTCAGGTACTATTTCACTCCCCTTCCGGGGTACTTTTCACCTTTCCCTCACGGTACTAGTCCGCTATCGGTCACCAAGGAGTACTTAGCCTTGGAGGGTGGTCCCCCCAGGTTCAGTCCGCGTTTCACGGGTGCGGACTTACTCAGGAACATCTGCGGAAGGTCATGCCGTTTCGTCTACGGGACGATTGCCCTCTATGGTGCGCGGTTCCACGCGCTTCGACTACCACATGACTTTGTAACTTCCGCCGAGCCGGTCACAGCTCGGACCAGATGTCCTACAACCCCCGACGCGCAACGCATGACCGCTTACACGCATCGGGTTTGGGCTATTCCCCTTTCGCTCGCCACTACTCGGGGAGTCTCGGTTGATTTACTTTCCTCGGGGTACTGAGATGTTTCACTTCCCCCGCTTGTCTTCGCCACGCCTATGTGTTCAGCGCGGGATAACGCCGCATTACCGACGTTGGGTTTACCCATTCGGAGATCCGCGGGTCAATGGCTATTCAGCGCCTAACCGCGGCTTATCGCAGCCGTTCACGTCCTTCATCGACTCTTGGTGCCAAGGCATCCACCATGTGCCCTTACTATCTTGACGGATCTGAATGATCCTTGGGGACCCGCAAGCGAGTCCCCGGGTGATCGGAGAAATTTGCATTTCTCCAGGTGAAGACGGTTAAGTCCTCACCCAGATACCCGTTACATTGGCTACTGTGCAGTTTTCAAGGTCCGCGAAGAGGCGGGCTATGTCACTCTTGGCCAACCCGGGGACATGTAGTACCCCTGAGCCGCCGGCGACACGCCGGTCTCTCAAAACTCAACAGCATGCGACCGTGTCATCCACACCCGAGGGCGTAGAGGCACGGCTGGCCTAGGTCCGGTCGACATATCTAGTGACCGAGTGCACTCAGAGCCTCAGCCACGGAGCTCGAGAGCTCTAGTGGCCGTCTCCGGCACCCGGTGCCCTCGCGAGGAGGGCTCCCTAGAAAGGAGGTGATCCAGCCGCAGCTTCCGCTACGGCTACCTTGTTACGACTTCACCCCAGTCACGAGCCCCACCTTCGACGGCTCCCTCCCAAAAGGGTTAGGCCACCGGCTTCGGGTGTTGCTCACTCCCGTGGTGTGACGGGCGGTGTGTACAAGGCCCGGGAACGTATTCACCGCGGCAATGCTGATCCGCGATTACTAGCAACTCCGCCTTCATGCAGGCGAGTTTCAGCCTGCAATCCGAACCGAGACGCGCTTTAAGGGATCCGCTCCACCTCGCGGTATCGCAACCCTCTGTACGCGCCAATGTAGCACGTGTGTAGCCCTGGACATAAGGGGCATGATGACTTGACGTCATCCCCACCTTCCTCCGGTTTGTCACCGGCAGTCTCGCATGAGTCCCCAACTTAATGCTGGCAACATGCGACGGGGGTTGCGCTCGTTGCGGGACTTAACCCAACATCTCACGACACGAGCTGACGACAGCCATGCACCACCTGTGATCCTGCCCCGAAGGGAAACCGTGTTTCCACGGCGGTCAGGAACATGTCAAGCCCAGGTAAGGTTCTTCGCGTTGCGTCGAATTAAACCACATGCTCCGCTGCTTGTGCGGGCCCCCGTCAATTCCTTTGAGTTTTAGCCTTGCGGCCGTACTCCCCAGGCGGGGCACTTAATGCGTTAGCGTCGGCACGGAGGGAGTCGACACCCCCCACACCTAGTGCCCATCGTTTACGGCGTGGACTACCAGGGTATCTAATCCTGTTTGCTCCCCACGCTTTCGCGTCTCAGTGTCAGTACCGTCCCAGCGAGCTGCCTTCGCCATTGGTGTTCCTCCTGATATCTGCGCATTTCACCGCTACACCAGGAATTCCACTCGCCTCTTCCGGACTCTAGCTCGACAGTTTCCACCGGCATTCCAGGGTTGAGCCCTGGACTTTCACAGCGGACTTACCGAGCCACCTACACGCTCTTTACGCCCAATGATTCCGGACAACGCTTGCCCCCTACGTATTACCGCGGCTGCTGGCACGTAGTTAGCCGGGGCTTCTTCTGAAGGTACCGTCACTCCAGCCGGCTATTCACCGGCGGAGCTTCGTCCCAACTGAAAGGGGTTTACAACCCGAAGGCCGTCTTCCCCCACGCGGCGTTGCTGCGTCACGCTTTCGCGCATTGCGCAAGATTCCCCACTGCTGCCTCCCGTAGGAGTCTGGGCCGTGTCTCAGTCCCAGTGTGGCTGATCGTCCTCTCAGACCAGCTACCCATCGTTGCCTTGGTGAGCCGTTACCTCACCAACAAGCTAATGGGCCGCGGGCCCATCCCGATGCGGAGGCCGAAGCTTCCTTTCCCCAGCGGCCTTGAGGCCGGAGGGCACATTCGGTATTAGCCCGAGTTTCCTCGGGTTGTCCCAATCATCAGGGCAGGTTACCCACGTGTTACTCACCCGTTCGCGGCTCTGCCCCAGGCCGAAGCCTGGTTCGTCGCTCCACTTGCATGTGTTAGGCACGCCGCCAGCGTTCGTCCTGAGCCAGGATCAAACTCTCCGTGAAGAACTTCACACAAAGAGTCGTCAGGAGTACAACCCGGTCCGAGACGTGGCACCTGGCCACGAGCGGCGACGGGTCAGGTCCTGGGTCGGTCCCTGGTGGGACCGGACCCTTGCGCACCGCGCCGCGGCTAAAAGCCGAAGCACCGCCGGCTGAAAGCCGGTGGCCGGGGAGCCCAAGTACACAGAGGGCTCCAAGCGCAAGACGGGGTCAATCTTGGCACCGCCGTTCGAAGTGCTTCCCCAAGGGGTAGCGTCCGAGCGACGGCGTCGAACCTGGACACACTCCTCGACCGAGGAATCGGTCGAAGGGTGCGCATGCTGTTGAGTTTTCAAAGACCGTCGCACCCTTTTGGGAAGGTAGTCCTCCTCAAACGGCGCGCCCCAGACCCAGACTGGATCCAGGGGCGGACCGACGAGTATAGCGCCCGATCGATCACGCTCACAAATCGCGCTCACGAATGGCCGGACGCTGCTCGGCGCTGGGTCAGGATACGACTTGCACCAGAACCGTGCGGTCACCTGGCCGGTCGTGCAAGCGCGGCGATGCTCTCGGCTCACGCCAGCCGTACCCGGGCGAACCGCCGGCGTCCGAGCTGGAGCACGCGTCCGTCGACCTGATCGGGCGCCAGGTCCAGCGTTCCCGCCGCTACGGGCTCGCCGTCGAGCCTCACCGCTCCCTGCGCCAGGGCGCGGCGAGCCTCCGAGGTCGAGACTCCGAACGCGGTCGCCAGCAGCGCTGGGAGGTGCACGGCGCCGTCCCGCGCCGCGAACCGCACTTCCGGCATCTCCTCGGGCGCCTCGTGGCGGACGTGGAGGCGGTCGAAGTGCTCCTCGGCGATTCCCGCCGCGCCGTGGCCGTGGAAGCGCTCCACCAGCGCCCTGGCCAGCGCCCGCTTGGCGTCGCGGGCCGGGAGCTCTGAGGGCACCGCGCGGTCGAGCAGCAGGGCATACCAGTCGGGCAGCGACGCATCCGGAATGCTCATCGTCTTGCCGTAGATCTGCTCCGGGCTCTCGGTGACGCCGATGTAGTTGTCAAACGACTTGGACATCTTGCGCCGCCCGTCGAGTCCGGTCAGCAGCGGGAGCGTGAGGATGACCTGCTCAGGCTGACCGTAGGCGCGCTGGATGTCGCGTCCCAGCAGCAGGTTGAACTTCTGGTCGGCGCCGCCGAGCTCGACGTCGGCGCGCACGGCGACGGAGTCGTAGCCCTGCAGCAGGGGGTACAGGAGCTCGAGCATCGAGATCGGATCGTTGGCCCCGTAACGCTTGCTGAAGTCATCGCGCTCGAGGATCCGGGCCACCGTTGTCGTGCGCATCAGCGCGAACAGCTCGGACATCTGCATGTCGAGCCATTCGCCGTTGAAACGGACCTCGAGCCGCTCGGCGTCGAGGATCTTCAGCGCCTGCTCCTGAAACGTGCGGGCGTTGGCGTCGATCTGCTCTGGATCGAGCACGGGACGGGTGCTCGAGCGTCCGCTCGGGTCCCCCACGCGCCCGGTGTAGTCACCGATGATGAGAACGACCGTGTGGCCGAGGTCCTGGAACTCGCGCAGCTTGCTCAGCACGACCGCGAAGCCGAGGTGGATGTCGGGCGCGGTCGGGTCGATGCCAAGCTTCACGCGCAGCGGGCGTCCCGTGCCGAGCTTGGCCTCGAGCGCCCCCTCGGGCAGACAATCGACGGCGTTCCGGGCCAGCCAGGCGGCCTGGTCATGCGGGGCGTCCCCGGAGTTCGGGCCGTCGCGATCGGGCGGTTGGCGAGTCATCGCGCCGCGGGCGTGAGTGACTCCGAGGTCATCCGGGCCAATGCTAGACTTCCGCCGCGGTTTGCGAAGCGCTGCCCTGTGCCGTCGGGGCCGTGTCGCTTGCAGTTTGGACCGCCCCGCGGCCGGGCCGGCCTTCGGCGCCGGCGGACGACCTTCGATCGCATGAGCGACGAGCAAGACAATCCTCCTGAGCGCAGGGACGCGCGAGCCCCGATTCCGTTCGCGCCGCCGCGCCGGCGCTGGCGCCGCGACCGCGAGGGGCGCCCGTCAAAGCCCCGGGTGCGCAAGTTGCGCCTGCTCTCGGTCCTCGTCGGCCTGGGAGCTCTGGCGCTCATCTCGACCGTCTTCGGGATGATGATGGCGGTCGCCTCCGACCTGCCTGAAATCGAGAACCGCCAGCAGTACAAGGACGCGAAGAACTCCTACCTGTACGACGACATGTGGCGGCCGATCGGCATCTTCGCGCCGCCCAACCACGTCGTCGTCGACACGCAGCAGCAGATTGCGACGACGATGCAGGACGCCATCGTCAGCGTCGAGGACAAGCGATTCTGGACCGACCCGGGGGTCGACATTCGCGGCATCGCTCGCGCGTTGGTCGCCGACATCAGCGGCGCCGCCACCCAGGGTGGCTCCACGATCGCCCAGCAGTTCGTCAAGAACGCCCTGGCCGAGCAGAACAACCGCACGATTCTCGAGAAGCTGCGCGAGGCCGCGCTGGCCTACCACCTCACGCACCGGTGGACCAAGGGGAAGATCCTCACCGAGTATCTCAACTCGATCTATTTCGGCAACGGCGCCTATGGAGTCGAGTCGGCCGCGCGCGTGTACTTCGGAAAGGTCCACGGGCTCGACCAGACCGACACCACTCCCGGTAACAGCAACGGCTGCGGGGACTCGACGCCGGGGCATCCCCGCCCGTCGTGTGCTTCGGTTCTGGCACCGTGGGAGGCGGCGCTGCTGGCCGGTATGGTGGCCAACCCGTCGGCGTTCGATCCGACCCAGCATCCGCAGGCGGCCGAGGGACGGCGCAACCTGGTGTTGCTGGACATGTACCAGCAGCACTACATCTCGCGCGCGCAGTACGAGCAGGGCATCGGGGAGCCGTTGCCCACCGCAGCGGATCTCGAGCAGCCGCAGGAGCCGGCCGGCGCCCCCTACTTCACGAGCTGGATCGGACCCCAGATCCTGGCCGCGATGGGGCTGGGTCACGGGGTAGCGCCCAAGGTGGCCGAATACCGGGCGTACTACGGGGGCCTGCAGATCAGAACCACCATCGATCTCCCGATGCAGGAGGCAGCCGAGCAGGCCATCGAGCAGGAACTGCCCACCGGCCCCGGCGAGCCGACCGCATCGCTGGTGGCGATCGACAACCGGACCGGCCAGATCCGAGCCATGGTCGGCGGGCCGATCGTGAACGGGCAGGAGGACTATCAGCAGGACCCGTTCAACCTCGCCACCCAGGGTCAGCGTCAGCCGGGCTCGGCCTTCAAGCCCTTCACCCTCGCGGTGGCCCTCGAGCACGGCTACGGCCCGGACTCGGTGTTCGATTCCAAGCCCCTGGACCTGATCGTGCCCAACAGCAGCGGCAAGGAGCACTACTACGTCAAGAACTTCGCCAACCAGTACTCGGGTCCGATCTCCCTGGCGGCGGCGACCGCGGAGTCCGACAACAGCGTGTTCACCCAGCTCGGGCTGAGCCCGGGAGTCGGTACCAGGCGGATCGCGCGTATGGCTCGGGCGATGGGGATCAGCACCCCGATCTCGACCAACTACGCGATGATCATCGGCGGGCTCAAGGAGGGGGTCACGCCGCTCGACATGGCCCACGCCTTCGAGACGCTGGCCGAGGGTGGGCTGAGGGTATTCAACCCGAGGCTCGGCTCTCCCCACGAGGGTGCGATCGGCATCGCCCAGATCAACTGCCCGGCGTCGGTCTGCCGACATACGACCACGCTCGCCGTGCCCCATTACAAACGGGTGATTCCGCTGAGCGTGGCCGAGACCATCCACGGCCTGCTCCAGGGCGTGGTCGAGCACGGCACCGGCACGTCGGCCGCGATCTCAGGAGTGGACGTGGCCGGCAAGACGGGCACGACGACCAATTACGGGGACGCCTGGTTCGTCGGCTGGACGCCGCAGATCACCACGGCGGTGTGGGTCGGCTTCCCCAACAAGCTGATCCCGATGACCACGCTGTACAACGGCGGTCCCGTCGAGGGCGGTACCTTCCCCGCGGTCATCTGGCACAACTTCATGACCCAGGCGCTGCAGATCTTCGCCAGCGAGAAGGTCAAGCCGAAGTCGGCGCACTCGGGGAGCGGTACCGGCACGAGCGCCGGCACGGGCACGGCCGGCGGTGGATACGGCGGCGGCGGGACCGGAACCCAGGCGACGCCGGCCCCCAGCTCGGGCGGCGGCACCGGCACCTCAGCGGGCGGGACTCCGGCCGGTGGCGGGACGGGCGCAGGAACGGGTGGCGGTACGGGCGGAGGTACCGGCGGTGGCACGGGCGGAGGTACCGGCGGTGGCACGGGCGGAGGTACCGGCGGTGGCACGGGCGGTGGCACGGGCGGAGGTACCGGCGGTGGCACGGGCGGAGGTACCGGCGGTGGCACGGGCGGTGGCACGGGCGGAGGTACCGGCGGTGGCACGGGCGGAGGTACCGGTGGCGGCACGGGCGGCGGCAGCGGAGGCGCCGGCCTCGGCGGCGGCTGACCTGAGTCAGGCCGGGCCGGCCGGCCGCATCGGACGCAGCGGTCGTGACAGAAACGCGCTGCCGCCGGCGGAGAATCGCCACGGCAGCTCGGCGGCGTGGGTGATCCCGATCCGCTCGTCGACCTCGACCTGCACGCCTCGCCAAGCCGGCGGCCGCGCGCGCAGTGTGATCGGACCGCGGGAGAGCGAGCTCTGGTTGTGCTCGAGTTCGATCGCCATCGCCTGGGTCAGCTTCCCGGGCCCCGAGCACAGCTGCCGCAGCTGCTGGACCCCCCGCCGGGCTCGCATGAGCTCCAGTCCCGCCACCGGCTCCAGCGCGCGGATCAGCACCGCCGCGCCGACGCCCTCGGGCTCACAGACGGCGTTCAGCATTGCGTGGATCCCATAGGAGCGGTACACGTAGGCCAGTCCCGGAGGGCCGAACAGCGTGCGCGTGCGGGGGGTGATCCCTACGTAGGCGTGGCAGGCCGGCTCGGACTCGTGGTACGCCTCGGTCTCGACGATCACTCCGGCCGTGTCACCGTGGCTGACCACGCAGCCCACGAGGTCGGGCGCCACCTCCAGCACCGGTCGAGCGTAGAAATCGGCGCCCAGAACCGCTCCCCCTAACGCCGCGTCGCGGCGCGCCGGCCCCCGGGCGCTCACCGCAGCGCGGCGCGAGCGCGCTCCAGCTGCTCGCGGACACGGGCCAGGCTGGTGCCCCCCTCAGAGACCTTGCCTTCGAGCCAAGCCCCGTCCTCCAGAAGCCGGTAGAACTCGTCGTCGAGCAGCTCGGACTGCGCAGCGAGCTCCTCGCGGCTGAGCTGCGACAGCGACTTGCCCGCCTCCAGCGCGTGGCGGACCAGCCCGGCCACGACGCCGTGCGCCTCACGGAACGGGAGCCCGCGCCGGACCAGAAGGTCGGCGACGTCGGTGGCGGCCAGGAACTCATCGGAGGCGGCGGCGGCCAGGCGGTCGCGGTTAAAGCGGATCGACTCGAGCATGCCGCGGGCTGCCTCCAGGGACAGCTCGACCGTGTCGCAGGAGTCAAACAGCCGCTCCTTGTCCTCCTGCATGTCCTTGTTGTAGGTCAGCGGCAGGCCGTGCATCACGCCGTGCATCGCCACAAGGTTTGACACCAGCCGGGGTGCCTTGGCGCGCAGCAGCTCGGCCGCGTCGGGATTCTTCTTCTGCGGCATGATCGACGAGCCCGAGGCCCACGCATCAGAGACCTCGCAGAAGCCGAACTCCTCGGTTGACCACAGCACGATCTCGGCGCCCAGGCGCGACAGATGGGTGGCGCACGTGGCGGCAGCAGCAAGGTAGTCGAGGATGAAGTCGCGGTTGGAGACGGCGTCGATCGAGTTCTCGGCCACCCCCGAGAACCCAAGCTCGGCGGCCACCGCGCGGCGGTCGGTGTCGAAGTTGACGCCGGCCAGCGCGCCCGCGCCGAGTGGGAGGCGCGCGGTGGCGGCGACCACCCCGCGGAAGCGATCCCGGTCGCGCTGGAGCATCCATACGTAGGCCAGCAGATGGTGGCTGAGGTAGACCGGCTGGGCTCGCTGCAGGTGCGTGTAGCCGGGCATCGGCCAGTCCAGATGTCGCTCGGCAAGCGCGATCAGTGCGCCTCCCAGGCCCTCGATTCGCGTGATCGCCTCCTCGGCGTGCGCCCGGACGAACATCGCCATATCGGTGGCGACCTGGTCGTTGCGCGAGCGGGCGGTGTGGAGCTTGCCGCCGACGCGCCCGACGATCTCGGTCAAGCGCCGCTCGATCGCCATGTGGATGTCCTCGTCGCCGTCGGCGAACGGAAAGCTGCCGCCGGAGAGCTCGCGGCGGACCTGGTCCAGGCCGCGATGCAGCTCATCGCGCTCGGACAGGGTGATGATCCCCTGGGCCGCCAGCATCGCCGCATGGGCGACCGACTGGTCGACGTCGTAGGGGCTCAGCCGCCAGTCGAACGCGATCGAGTCGTTCAAGCGGCGGAAGGCCTCGTGCTGGGGTTCTGCGAAACGGGAGATGGCGAGATTATGGACGGCCGAGCACCGCCCGCAGCGTCTTCACCACGCGCGCCACCTGTCCTTCGGACATCGTCGGAAAGAACGGCAGCGCGATCGAGCGTTCGGCAACGTCCTCGCACACCGGAAACTCGCCCGGCCGGTGGCCGTAGCGCTCTCGGTAAAAGCTCATCAGGTGGATGGCGGGCAGGTACGGCTTGCTCTGAACGCCCCGCTCGGCGAGCGCGCGCACGGTCGCATCCCGATCGATCCCACGCGGGAGCTGCACCACGAACACGAACCATCCCCGGCGGTCGCCGCCCGAATCGGGACAGGGGAGCTCGAGGCCGTCGATCCCGGTCAGGGCATCCCGGTAGAGCTCGGCCACGGCGGCCCGCCCCGCGAGCATCGAATCGAGGCGCTCCAGCTGGGCCAGACCGAGCGCGCACGCGATGTCCGACAGCCGGTAGTTGAACCCGAGCCGGTCGTGATCGAGCCATCCCATGTCGGGCGAGCGGCCCTGGTTGCGCTCGGAGTCGATGCGCTGCTTGGCGCCGGCGTCCCCGGTGGTGACCATCCCGCCCTCGCCGGTGGTCAGCTGCTTGTTGGGATAGAAGCCGAACACGGCCGCGTGCCCGCGCGCGCCCACGGCGACCCCGTCCGCGTGGACCGCGCCCAACGCCTCGCAGGCGTCCTCGACGATCGGCAACCCCAGCCGCTCGAACGCCGGCAGATCGGCGGGATACCCGAAGATGTGCACCGGGAGCAAGGCGGTGGTGCGCTCCGAGACCGCCGCCGCCACCGTCTCGGGGTCCAGGTTCAGCGTGACCGGGTCGATGTCGGCGAACACCGGGCGCGCGCGCTCGTAGATGACGGCGTTGGCGCTGGCCACGAACGAGAACGGGCTGGTGACCACCTCATCGCCGTCGCTGACACCGGCGGCGCGCAGGGCAAGGTGCAGCCCAGCCGTCCCGCTCGACACCGCGGACGCATGGGACACGCCCAGCCGGGCCGCGAACGCGCGCTCGAACTCCGGCACGCGCGGGCCCAGCGAGAGCTGACCGGAGCGCAGGACGGCCAGCACGGCTTCCTCCTCGGAGGTGCCGAGAACGGGCTGGGCCAGCGGCACCTGTTCGGAGGCGGCCTTCAGCGGCGAGGGTTCGGAGCCGGCCTCGATCACGCGCCCGGGGCCGTGCTCGTCCGGCCGAGCACGGCGGCGCCCTGCCCCGGCTGCATCCCGTACTCCAGCGAGTCGACCAGCGCCTCCCAGGAAGCCTCGATCACATTCTCCGAGACGCCTATCGAGCCCCACACCCGATCGCCGTCGGAGACGTCGAGCAGCACCCGGGTGACCGCCCCGGTCCCCTTGGTCTCGTCGAGGATACGGACCTTGAAGTTGACCAGCTCGATGTCGCGCAGGTGGGGATGGATCTCCACGAGCGCCTCGCGCAGCGCCCGGTCGAGCGCATTCACGGGACCGTTGCCCTCGGCGGTGCGCACGTAGCGGTCGCCGTCGACCCAGATCTTGATCGTCGCCTCGGTCTCGACACGGCCATCGGCGCGCTTCTCCACGATCGCTCGCCAGGACTCCAGGCGAAACAGCGGCTCGTAGTCGCCGGTCTCCTTGCGCAACAGCAGCTCGAAGGACCCGTCGGCGGCCTCGTAGTGATACCCGCGGTGCTCGAGCTGCTTGACGCGCTCCACCAGCTGCGAGGCGGCGTCGTCGCCGAGCTCGATGCCGGCGTCGCGGGCTCGCGCCTGGACGGTGCCCTTACCCGACAGCTCGGAGACCAGGAGCTCGCGCCGGTTGCCGACGATCTGCGGGTCGATGTGCTCGAACGTCGCCGGGTCCGCGGTCACCCCGGCCACGTGCATGCCACCCTTGTGGGCGAAGGCGTTGCGCCCCACGTACGGGGCATCCGGGTTGGGCGTGAAGTTCAGGAGCTCCGCGACGTAGCTGGCCGTCGGGGCCAGAGAGGCCAGCTGGGCGTCGGTCAGGCAGTCGTAGCCGAGCTTGAGCTGGAGGTTCGGAATGACAGAGATCAGGTTGGCGTTACCACATCGCTCGCCGTATCCGTTGATCGTGCCCTGGACGTGCACGGCTCCGCTCTGTACCGCGGCCAGCGAGTTGGCCACTCCGCAGCCGGCATCGTCATGGCAGTGGATCCCGACGCCGACGCCATCCGCGGCCAGGGTGGCGACGACCGTGCTCATCGCGGCGGCGACGCGATCGGGCAGCGTTCCCCCGTTGGTGTCGCAGCACACGACGGTGTCGGCCCCGGCGTGGGCCGCTGTCCGCAGGCACTGCAACGCGTAGCCCGGGTCGTCGGCGAATCCGTCGAAGAAGTGCTCGGCGTCGTAGAGCACCCGCTTGCCGTACGCCACCAGGAAGGCGATCGACTCGGAGATCATCCGCAGGTTCTCCTCACGGTCGACCTTGACCACCTTTTCGAGGTGCAGCGCCCACGTCTTGCCCACGAGCGTGCTCACCGGGGCAAAGCAGTCGGCGATCACCCGGAGCGCCGGGTCGTTCTCGGCGCTGACGTCGCGTCGCCGGGTCATCCCGAAGGCGGCGATCCGGGCGTGATGAAACGACTCGGAGCCGAGCAGCTCGAACAGCTCGAGCTCCTTCGGATTCGAGCTCGGGAAGCCGGCCTCGATCAGGTCGATGCCGAGCTCGTCGAGCCGGTGGGCGACCCGTACCTTCTCGGCCGCCGACAACGACATCCCCTCTCCCTGCATGCCGTCGCGCAGGGTCGTGTCATAGAGCTCGATGCGGCTCATCTCGTGCCCGGCCTCGCCACGGTCGAGGCCGCGGGGGTCATCCCGTGGTCGCCTGCGACGGCGCCTGCACCACGTCGAGCCACTCCTCGTAGCGGGCGTCGCGGCCGTGCAGAGCGTCGTCGAACACGCGCTGGACCTCGCGCGTGATCTCCCCCGCGCCCTCGCCGGCACCGATCGCGTGATCGTCGATCTCGCGCACCGGGACCAGTTCGGCGGCGGTGCCCGACAGGAACACCTCGTCGGACATGTACAGCTCGGCGCGGGCGATGTTGCGCTCGACCACCTCGTAGCCGAGGTCGCGGGCGATCGTGATGATCGACTTGCGGCTGATCCCGTCGAGGATCCCCGCGGTCTGCGGCGGCGTGAGGATCTGCCCGTCGCGGACGGCGTAGATGTTCTCGCCGCTGCCCTCGCACACGAACCCCTGGGCGTCGAGCAGGATCGCCTCCTGATAGCCCGCCTTGGTGGCCTCGATCTTGGCCAGCACGCTGTTGAGGTACTGGCCGCTGGCCTTGGCGTGCGGGATCAGGCTGTCGCCCGAGATGCGTCGCCAGCTTGCGACCTTGGCGCGCACCCCCGTGAGCTTGGAGTCCTCGCCCAGATAGGCGCCCCACGGCCACGCGGCGATCGAGACCGAGACCTCGCAGTCCAGCGGGTAAAGACCCATCTGGCCGTAGCCGCGGAACACGATCGGACGGATGTAGCACTCGCGCAGCTCGTTGGCGGTGATCAGCTCATGGGTGGCCCGGCGCAGCTCCTCGAGCGTGTACGGCACCGGCATGTAGTAGAGCTCGGCGGACGTCAGCAGCCGCGCCAGATGGTCGCGGTGGCGGAACACGGACGGGCCGCGGGGCGTTTCGTAGGCACGCTCGCCCTCGAACACGCCGGTGCCGTAGTGCAGGCCGTGCGTCAGTACGTGAACCTTGGCGTCCTCCCAGGCAACGAGCTCTCCGTTGTGCCAGATGAAGTCCGCTTGTTCCACGTGTGACTCCTTAGAGGTGTTGGAGGACCGCCTGGGTGGCCTGCGCCGTGCCGGCGTCGCCCCCCAGGTCGGGCGTGCGCAGCCCTTCGGACAGCGCACGATCGACCGCCGATTCTACCGCCGCCGCCTGCGCCTCCATCGCGAATCCGTGGCGGAGCATCATCGCCGCCGACAGGAACATCGCCAGCGGGTTGGCGATCCCCCGCCCCGCGATGTCGGGTGCCGAGCCGTGGACGGGCTCGAACACGCCTGGAGCGCGCTGCGCTCCCAGCGATGCGCTCGGCAGCATGCCCAGCGATCCGGTCAGCATTGCCGCCTCGTCGCTGAGAATGTCGCCGAACATGTTCTCGGTCAGGATCACCTCGAAGTGGCGCGGAGCGGCGACGAGTCGCATCGCTGCGTTGTCGACCAGCAGGTGCTCGAGCTCGATATTGGGGAACTCGCGAGCGTGCAGCTCGCTGACGACCTCCCGCCACAGCCGGCTGGTCTCGAGCACATTGGCCTTGTCGACGCTGGTCACCCGCGACTCCGCAGCGCCGAAGGCCACCCGGGCGATCCGCTCGATCTCCACGCGCGTGTAGACGCAGGCGTCGGAGGCGCTGTCGGCGGTGCGCGTCTTCTCGCCGAAGTAGATGCCCCCGGTCAGCTCGCGAACCACCAGAAGGTTGGTGCCTTCGATCACCTCACGCCGCAGCGGGCTCGAGTCGTACAGCGCCGGGAGCGGCCGCACCGGTCGCAGGTTGGCGAACAGGCCGAGGCCCTTGCGCAGCCCGAGCAGCCCCTGCTCGGGCCGAGGCTTGGCTGGATCGGTGGTGTCCCACTTGGGTCCGCCGACGGCCGCCAGCAGCACCGCGTCGGCGCTCCGGCAGGCGTCGAGCGTCTCGTCGGTCAACGCGGTCCCGTAGGCGTCGATCGAGGCACCGCCGAAAACATGCTCGTCGTAGTCGAACTCAGCGCCGACCGCGGCCAGCACCTGCAGCGCCGGACCGAGGATCTCGGGCCCGATGCCGTCGCCGGGCAGGAGGATGACGCGGTGGCTCATGGCGGCCAGGAAGCTAGACGATCCACGATCAGCGGCGCCGCGCGACCATGTTGAGCCGTACGTAGTCGAGCACCACCGGCATCTGAAGGCGCTCCATCACCCGGTCGACGAACGGCTCGCGCAGGTCCTCGGGCAGCGGGTCGAGATGGCGCACGAGGCACACCGTGGTGATGAAGCTGCGGGGCTCGTCGAGCTCGGTGGGGCGGTCCTCGAGCCAGCACTCGACGTGGTCGAAGCCGGCGCGCCGCAGGCGCTCGGCGGTGTCCTCGACGGTCGCATAGTTCCATGGCCGCTGCCAGTCCGCGAAGTAGGGCGCAAACGGCTCCTCGGTGGCGACCTGGTCTGATAACCGGCGGAAGCGGTCGATGTTGCCCCGTCCCCCGCACTGGGCCACGAGCCGGGCGCCGGGCTTCATGTTGCGATGAAGCGTCGCGAACAGGGCGTCGTGGTCGGGTATCCAGTGAAACGTGGCGTTGGAGAAGACCACGTCCACGGGCTCGGGCAGGGCCAGCTCGACCAGGTCCTGGCACATGATCGTCGCCCGGTCGCCGAGCGCGTCCTGGGCGTGGCGGACCATGGACGGGGCCGCATCGACGCCATACACGGTGCCCCGGGGCACCCGCTCCGCGAGCTCGGCGGTGATCTTGCCCGAGCCGCAGCCGGCGTCGAGCACCACCTCGTCTCCGCTCAGCCCTAGCCGCTCGAGCTGCTCGGCCGCCCAGCGCTGCTGGGGGCCCGACACGCGGTCGTAGGTGCCGGCGTCCCAGTCGCGGGAGCTCATGCTCCGTCCTGCCTGAAGGCGGCCATGACGGCCAAGCGCCATGACTTGTACACACAGTCGACGAGCGCGAAGCCCGCCTCGCGCAGCCACCCGAGCTGGGTCTCGACGTCGACGCAGCGATCATGGCGCATGCGCTCGCGGGCGCCGTCGAGCTCTGACTCGGACGCGCCCAGATCCCGGCAGTCCCGCTCCCAGACCCGCTCGTAGACGCCGGTCAGCGCCGGCGACGGTGCCGAGACCTGCTCGGCGTTGACGAAAACGCCGCCGGGACGCAGCCGGTCGTGGACCGTGTGCATCAGGGCGCGCTTGTCGGGATCCTCGAGGTGGTGGATCGCCAGCGCCGAGACGACGGCGTCGTACGGCCCCTCGGGCAACCCGTGAGCCATGTCGGCCACGTGGACGGCCTCGATGCGATCGCCCAGCAGCCCGCGTGCTTGGTTGAGCATCGGCTCCGAGGCGTCCAGCAGTTCGACGCGGACGTCCGGAAATGCGTCGGCCACCCGGGCGCTGAGCAGGCCGGTTCCCGCGCCGAGATCGAGTATCAGTGCGGGGGCGGGCTCCAGCAGTCCCAACGCGTCGGTGACGGCGCCATAGAACGTGTCCAGTCCCGGCACCAGCCGCCGGCGCAGCGCGGTGTACTCGTGCGCATGGGCCGAGAAGGCCGCGGCTGCCGCGACGCCGCTCACAGCGCGAGGGAATTCGGACCCGCCCACCCCGCGCGCTCGCGCGCCCGCTCGAAGGCGGCGATGGCGGCGTCCTGCTCGAGCGTCAGGGCGATGTCATCGAGGCCGTTGAGCAGACGATGCTTGATCTGCGGGTCGATGTCGAAGTGGGCGCTGCCTCCGGGCCAGCGGACCTCCTGCTCGGCCAGGTCGACCTGCGCCTCACCGGACTCGCGGATCGAGGCGCATGCCTCCGCGTCCACCTGCACGGGCAACAGCCCGATCTTCGTGCAGTTGGAGCGGAAGATGTCCGCGAAGCTGGGGGCGATGATGGCCTGGAAGCCGTAGTCCTCCAGCGCCCACGGGGCGTGCTCGCGGCTCGATCCGCAGCCGAAGTTGCGCCCGGCGACGAGGATCGGGTTGACCGGCAGGCTCCAGTCGGGCTCCTTGGCCCAGTCGAAGAACAGGTACTGGCCGAAGCCCGTGCGCTCGACTCTTTTCAGGAACTGCTTGGGGATGATCTGGTCGGTGTCGACGTCGTCGCGGTTGAGGACGCTGACACGCCCGGTGATCGTCTCGATGGCTTTCATGATGGGGATTTGACCCGCCCTTCCCATTCCCGGATGTCGACGAAGTGACCCTCGATCGCCGCCGCGGCGGCCATCTGGGGCGAGACGAGGTGCGAGCGCGCGCCTGCGCCCTGGCGGCCCTCGAAGTTGCGGTTCGAGGTCGAGGCGACCCGCTCGCCGGGGGCGGCGATATCCGGGTTCATGCCCAGGCACATCGAGCAGCCCGCACCGCGCCAATCGAACCCGGCCTCGCGGAACAGCTGATCCAGGCCCTCCCGCTCGGCCTGGAGCTTGACCTGGGCGGAGCCGGGGACGACCATCGCGTAGACGCCGTCGGCCACCTTGCGCCCGCCGATGACCGCGGCCGCGGCGCGCAGATCACCGATCCGAGAGTTCGTGCACGAGCCGATGAACACGCGGTCGAGCTTGATGTCCTGGATCGGGGTGCCCGCCTCAAGGCCCATGTAGTGAAGCGCGCGCTCGTCGCCGTCATCCTCGGGAGCGGGGACCTCGGCGCCGACGCCGACAACCATCTCCGGGTTGGTGCCCCACGTGACCATCGGGCTGATCGCGCCGGCGTCGACGGTCATCTCACGATCGAAGCTCGCCCCCTTTTCGGTGTGCAGCGAGTGCCAGTCGTCGGGCACCGCCGCGGGCGCGGCGGGACGGCCGATCACATACTCGAAGGTGGTCTCGTCGGGGGCGATCATCCCGGCCCGGCCGCCACCCTCGATCGTCATGTTGCAGACGGTCATCCGGCCCTCCATCGACAGGGCCTCGATCGCCGGCCCGGCGAACTCGACCACGTGCCCGACGGCGCCGGCCACGCCCATCTGCCCGATTGTGGCCAGGATCAGGTCCTTGGCCGTCACTCCGAAGCCGAGCTCGCCCTCGTAGCGGATCCGCATCGATTTGGGCTTGCGCTGGACCAGGCACTGCGTGGCGAGCACGTGCTCGACCTCGCTGGTGCCGATCCCGACCGCCAGTGCCCCGAACGCCCCGTGGGTGGCGGTGTGGCTGTCACCGCAGACGATCGTCATCCCTGGCTGGGTGACCCCGAGCTCCGGGCCGATCACGTGCACGATGCCCTGGCGATCGGAGCCCAGCGAGTACACGGGGATCCCGAACTCCTCGCAGTTGCGCTCCAGCGTCTGCACCTGGACGCGGGACAGCTCGTCGCGGATCCGCGCGGCGGTTGGCGTGCCGTCGGTGGGGACGTTGTGGTCGGCGGTGG
Source organism: uncultured Solirubrobacterales bacterium (assembly GCA_963799995.1). GTDB lineage: Bacteria > Actinomycetota > Thermoleophilia > Solirubrobacterales > Solirubrobacteraceae > Palsa-465. Next base: position 759,443 of record CAWCZI010000012.1, read on the forward strand.
CCAGCGTCCGGTCGGGCCGGCGCACCTTGCGCCCGGCCAGGCGCAGGCCGTCGAACGCCTGCGGGCTGGTCACCTCGTGGACCAGGTGCAGGTCGATGTACAGCAGGCCCGGAGCGACCTCGTGGGCTTCCCAGATCTTGTCGAACAGGCTCTTGGGCATCGGACTCCTCTCTTGGGCGGTGCCAACCACCGCTAGCTGCGCCGCAGACCGGCGCTCACGACAGCCAGCAACACGGCCGGCTGGTCTCCGGGGTTCTCGAAGTGGTGGGGAAGGTCGGCGTCGAACGTCACGCAGTCGCCGGCGGCCAGCTCGTGGCGGGCGCCGTCGCACAGCAGGGCGACGGTCCCCGACTGCACCAGGGCGGTCTCGCGGCTGCCCGGCTCGTGCATCGGCGGGTCGCCCGGTCCACCCGTGACCGCTCCGGCCTCCAGCGTGTGCAGCGACAGCTCCGCGCGCTGACCGGGCAGCGGGGGCGTCAGGATCTCGTAGCTGTGGCCGGCGGTGGGCCGGGGGCCGAGACGGCGCTCCGCGCCCCGCACGATGCTGACCGCCCCGTCCTCGTCGAGTCGCAGGAGCTGCGACAGCCGCAGGTCCAGGCCGTGGGCGATTCGAGCCGCCACCTGCAGCGTGGGGCTGGTCTCTCCCCGCTCGACCTGGGACAGCATCGGCGCGCTGACCTTCGAGCGCAGCGCGAGATCACGCAACGAGAAATCCATCGCCTCGCGCAGCGCCCGAACGCGGGCGCCGAGCACAGCGGGCTCGGTGGTGACGACGGCGATCGACATACAAGCGTATGTAATCACATACGGCGGGTCGCTCAGCTTCCGGCCGGCGAGTCGGCGAACGCGACGAGTGCCCGCCCCTGGTCGGTCAGCGTCCCGTTCGGGTACTGCATCGCCCAGCCGGTCCCGGCGCGCTCCCAGACCAGCAACGCCTTCAACCAGCCGGCGCGGTGCATCGCTGCTGCCTGCGTCAGGGTCTCGGTTAGCCACGCCGCCGCTCGCGCGCTGGTTCCGTCGATATCGGTCCGATTCTCCTGGCAGGAGCGGCCGCGCTCGACGTCGGTGGCACAGAAGCCGATCTCGGAGACGACGATGTTGTCCTGCCCCGAGCGCAGCTGCGAACGGATCGCCGGAACCGTGCCGATTCCCTGGCCAAGCCGGCCTGGAAGACCGTAGGGGTGGATGTACCAGCCGCCGATGGGCCCGCATGACCCCGGGCCCGGCTGGAGGCACGGCTGCGCGCGGTACATGTCTCCGACCCAGTTGGTGCCGTCGCTGAGCAAGCCGATCGCGGCGACGTAGATGTCCTGCACGGGCACCCCCGCCTCTCGGGCCGCCGGCAGGATCTGCGCGATCACGGCGGCATACTCCGACGCCGCCCTCGCGCTCGGGATGGTCCCGGGCGGGGACCCCCAGTTCCAGGGCTCGTCGAACGGCTCGAACAGGACCTCCCGACCCGGAAATGCGTGCAGGACCGAGGCCGCCGTGATGACGAAGCCGCTGGCCAGAGCATCGATCTGCGCCGTCGTCGTCGGTAGGCAGACCTTGTTCGCATAGGGGGAGTTGGGACATCCGGTGGGCCCGATCGCCGGGTCAATCTCGATCACGGGGATCATCTGCTCCGCATAGTCGGCCCCCAGCGCAGCCCGGAATTGAGGACTGTTCTGCGTCGTGACCCCGGTGTTGACCTCGATGTCACCCTCGCGGTCATAGACGATCCCGCGGGACGAGAAGTAGTCCAGGCCGCCCGCGTCGGAGCTGCTGTTGTAGTTGAGCCCCAACCAGGGAGGCGGAGATTGCGAATGGGGCACGAGCGCCGGACGCGGTCGAGGCGCCGAATGTGACTGTGAGGCGTGGACCGCCCCGCCGCAGCCGGTCAGGGCGCAGAGGGCGACCGCCAGCCCGAGGCACCACACGCCGGGGCGAGCTGCCATGCCCAGGCACGCTACTCGGTGTCTCGGTGCGGGGGGTGTCGCCCGTCATGGGCCGATAGCCTGGGGGCAATGCGAACCCGACCCGACGTGCTGGTGCTCGGAGGCGGCGGCGTGCTCGGCGAGGCCTGGATGATGGGCGTCCTGGCCGGGATCGAGGACGCCGCCGGCTTTGACCTACGCGACTGCGAGTCGTTCGTCGGCACCTCGGCCGGCGCGATCGTCGCGGCCCACCTGGTCGCGGGCCGCTCGCCGCGCCGGCCGTCCGCGGTCGGGACCGACATCGAGCTCGGCAACGCCCATCCGGCGCGCGGGCTGGCCGTCGCCGCCCTCGCCGCCGCGAGGCGTGCCGGTTCGTTCGCGCTCGCCGCCAGCTCGGCGTTCGCGCCTCTGGCGCTGGGCGTGGCGGCCCCGGGCGGGGCGATCGTCCGGGCGCTGATGCTTCGCGGAGTCCCGCGGCCCCCGGATACCCTGGCCTCGCTGCGCTCGCAGGTGGAACAGTCCGGGGCGCGCTTCGACGGCCGTCTGCGGGTCACCGCCGTGGACCGCCGCTCCGGACGCCGGGTGGTGTTCGGCAGTCCGCGCGCGCCCCGGGCCAGCGTGGGCGCGGCCGTGGAGGCCTCATGCACGGTGCCGTGGCTGTTCGCGCCGGTCGAGATCGGCGGGCGGGAATACGTCGACGGGGGCGTCTGGAGTCCGACCAACCTCGACGCAGCTCCCGCCGGGCGCGACACGCACGTACTGTGTCTGAACCCGACTGCCAACCTGGCCTCTACGCAGGCGCTGCTGACGATGATGCGCAACGTCGCGCGGTCCGCGGTCTCGATCGAGAGCCTGGCCCTGCGCCGCCGCGGCGCCCTGGTCAGAACCGTGGCGCCCAACGCCGAGTGCGCGGCGGCGATGGGCTCTAACTTCATGGACCAGGAGCCGCGCATCCGGGTGCTGGCCGCCGGCTACCGCCAGGGACTCCGCGTGGCGGCGCAGGACGGCCGCTGGTAGCCGCGCAGGACGCCCGCTGGTAGCCGCGCAGGACGGTGGCTGGCAGTCGGTGGCGCCCGGCCTAGGGGGTGCGGATGACCTCGGGTGCCTCGGCGGTCGCCGACTCGGCCTCGGCCAGCACGCTCCGGCGCCTGACGGCGTTCGAGAGCGCGCGCACGTAGGCGCGGGCCCCGGCCTCGAGGATGTCGGTGGAGACGCCCTGGCCCGCCCCGGTGATCCCGTCGAGCTCCAGCACGACCGAGGTGTCGCCGAGCGCGTCCTGGCCGCCCGTGACGGCGTCGACGCGGAATTCGCGCAGCCGCGCCTCCACCCCGGTGGCCACGTTGATCGCGTGGAAGATGGCGTCGACGGGGCCGTCGCCGGTGAACGAGCCCACCAGCTCCTCGTCGTCGGGGCTGCGGACGCAGACCGTGGCATGCGGCGGGCGCCGGGTCGAGGCCTCGACGTCGAACCACTCGAGCGTGTAGCCGGCGATCTCCTGGCGAAGCTCGTCGGTCACCAGCGCCTCGAGGTCCATGGCCGTGACCTGCTTCTTCTTGTCTGCGATCTCCTTGAAGCGCTTGAAGGCGGTGATCAGGGCCTGGCCGGACAGCTCGAAGCCCAGCTCGGCCAGCGCCTGCTGCAGCGCGTGGCGTCCGGAATGCTTGCCGAGCACGATCGAGTTGGCGTCCAGGCCGACGGTCGTGGCGTCCATGATCTCGTAGGTCGTGCGCTCCTTGAGGACCCCATCCTGGTGGATACCGGACTCGTGCGCGAACGCGTTGCGGCCCACGATCGCCTTGTTCGGCTGAACGGGATAGCCGGTCAGCCGCGACACCATCCGCGAGGTCCGGGCCAGCTCGCGCGTGACCGCGCCGGTGTGCATCTTCAGCTCGGCCTCGCGGGTGTGCAGGAGCATCACGATCTCCTCGAGCGAGGCGTTGCCGGCCCGCTCGCCGATGCCGTTGATGGCGCATTCCACCTGCCGCGCCCCGGCCCGCAGCCCCGCCAGTGAGTTGGCGACGGCCAGGCCCAGGTCGTCGTGGCAGTGGACTGAGAGCACGACCCCGTTCAGGTCGGGGACCAGCTCGTACAGCGAGCTCAGGAAGGCGGCGTATTCGTGCGGAACGGCGTAGCCGACGGTGTCGGGGATGTTGATCGTGGTCGCGCCCTCGTCGATCGCGATCTGACACACCTCGGCGGTGAACTCGAGCTCCGCGCGAGTGGCGTCCATCGGACTGAACTCGACGTCTTCGACGTACTGCCGGGCATGGGCCACGGCGGCGCGGGCCTGGCCCTTGACGTCCTCGCGCGTGGTCTGCAGCTGGTACTGGATGTGGATGTCCGACGTGGAGATGAACGTGTGGATGCGCGGACGCGCGGCGTCCTTGACCGCGTTCCAAGCGGCGTCGATGTCGGTCACGTGGGTGCGCGCCAGCCCGGCGATCACCGGTCCGTCAACGGTCCGGCTGATTGCCTGGACGGCCTCGAAGTCGCCGGGCGAGGTGATCGGGAAGCCGGCCTCGATCACGTCCACCCCCAGCCGCGCCAGCTGTTGGGCGATCTCGAGCTTCTCCTGCGTGTTCAGGGAGATCCCCGGCGACTGCTCGCCGTCGCGCAACGTCGTGTCGAAGATCAGTACTCGGTTGGGATCCTCGGGATTGGTCACGTCATTCCTCCGTGTCTCGAACTTGGCTTCTTCTCGGTGCTGGTGTCGCGGCTACGTGCGGCCGCCGGCGCGCTATTCCCCCTTGCGGGGGAGGAGAAGAAGTCGCAGTTCGAGGCGGAATGCCATGCGGCGGCGAAGGCTAGCACCATGACATCCTCCCGTCGATGAGCCCATCGCCACCGGTCCCCCCGACCCAGCGCAGCCGCTGGCCATACATCTCACTGATTCCGATCGGGTTGGGAGCGTGGGCGCCGATCTACGCGGGCGTCAAGGCGCGCACACTGAGCTGGGCCGCGCTCGGAGTGCTGTGGTCGCTGCTCGTGGTGGCGGGCTTCGTCGCCAACGGCGTGTCGAGCCATCCCGGCAGCGACGACCTGGCGGGCTTCTTTCTGATCGTCGGCTGGGTCGGCTCGATCGCGACGTCGTTCACGATCCGCGGCGCGTACGAGCGCGAGATCGGCTCGCCCCTGCTGAGCGCCGCCGAAGCGGGCGAGCAACGGCTGCGCGACCGGCGCCGAGCGCTCGAGCTGGCGCGCACCGACCCGGCGCTGGCCCGCGAGATCGGCGTCGGACGCCCCGACCGCCAGGGTGCCGCCGACGCCGGGCTGGTCGACGTCAACAACGCCTCGGTGACGGCTCTGCTGAAGCTGCCGGGCATGGACGGCGACGTGGCCACCCAGATCGTCGAGGGGCGCGAGAAGATCGGCGGCTTCTCGTCACTGGAGGACATGGGCGCGGCGCTCGACCTGGACGGCAGCCTTGTCGAGCGCCTGCGAGGGTCCGTCGTCTTCCTCCCGCGCGCCTAGGGGGTCGTGCCGGCGCGCCGGCTAGAGCGCGACCGTCTGGCCCGCGACGAATCCCTCGCTGGAGGCGATCCGCCGGACCACATCGGGGCGCACCGGCGAGCTGGTGGTGATCGCCATCGCCGCCAGCTGTCCCTCTCCGACACCCTGCTCGCCGTCGGGCAGGCGCCCGACGGCCGCGGAGATGATGTTGACGCCCTGCTCGCCGAACGCGGTCCCCACGCGGCCGAGCATGCCAGGCAGGTCGCGGTAGCGGAACAGGGTGATGTGATCCTCGAGCTCGATGTCGAGGCGCTGGCCCCAGACCTCGACCAGATGCGGGCGGTTCTGGCGACCGATCAGGGTGCCCCCGACCCGGACCGAGGTGCCACCGGCCATGACCTCGACCCGCACCAGCTCGGTGTAGTCGCGTGCCTGGCTGTGCTTGGCCTCGACGACCCTGATCCCTCGGTCCTCGGCGATCGTCGGCGCGTTGACCGTGTTGACGTCCTCCTCGGTGTGGCCGGCGAGCACGCCCAGCAGCACCTGGATGGCCAGCAGCCTCGTGTCGTGATCGGCGAGGCGGCCGAAGAAGTCGGTCTGGACGCGGTCCACCGATGAGCCTTCGGCAAGCGCCAGCGCGATCGCGATCCGACCCAGCGAGGTGCACAGCGGCACATAGGGTCCGAGTACCTCGATGTCCTCGGCCGAGATCGCCGGCACGTTGACGGCGCTCGTGACGACACCGCCCGTGAGCGCCGCCACGACCTGTTCCGCGGCCTGGAAGCCGGCCCGGTCGGTGGCCTCGGCGGTCGAGGCCCCCAGATGGGGCGTCATGATCACGTTGGCGTAGCCGAACAGGGGATGCTCGGTGACGGGCTCCGAGCGGAACACGTCGAGCGCGGCGCCCGCCACCTTGCCGGAGTCGATCGCCGCCTTGAGATCCTCGTCGACCACCAGCGGGCCGCGGGCCACGTTGAGCACCCGCACCCCGTCGCGGCATTTGGCCAGGACCTCGGCGTTGAGCCACCCCTCGGTTTCCGGCGTCTTGGGCAGATGCAAGGTCAGGAAGTCCGCCGCGCCGTACACGTCGTCGGGAGAGTCGGCCTTCTCGACCCCCAGCTCCCGGTAGCGCTCGGTCCCGACGAACGGGTCGAAGGCGATCACCTTCATGTTGAAGCCGCGCGCTCGCTGCGCGACCAGCTGCCCGATCCGCCCGAAGCCGAGGATCCCGAGCGTCTTCTCATACAGCTCCACCCCGGAGAACTTCGAGCGCTCCCACTTGCCGCTGGTCAGCGAGGCATGGGCCTGGGGGACGTTGCGCGCCAGCGCCAGCAGCAGCGCCATCGTGTGCTCGGCGGCGGTGATGACATTCGATTGCGGAGCGTTGGCGACCACGATTCCCCGCTTCGTGGCGGCGGCGACGTCGACGTTGTCGACCCCCACCCCGGCTCGCCCCACCGCCCGCAGGCGCGTGGCCCGCTCGAGCAGACCGCTGTCCAGCTGCGTTGCCGAGCGGATCAGGATCCCGTCGTAGTCGGCGATCCGCTCGCCCAGCTCCTCGGAGCTCCAGCCGGCGCCGAGGTCGACCTCGAAGTGCTCACGCAGCAGCTCGATGCCGGAGTCACCGATCTTCTCGGCGACGAGGACGCGAGTTCCGTTCGGGGCGCTCATGAGCGCTCCAGGATCCAGTCGATGCACGCGGTCAGAGCCAGCACGTCCGCCGGGTCGGTGGCCGGGAACATGGCGATCCGCAGCTGGTTGCGCCCGAGCTTGCGGTAGGGCTCGACGTCGACGATCCCGTTGGCGCGCAGCGTCGCGGCCAGTTCGGCGGCGTCGACACCCGCCTCGAAATCGATGGTCCCCACCACGAGCGAGCGCTTGGCGGAGTCGGCCACGAACGGGGTCGCGTCGGTGCGGCGCTCGGCCCAGTCGTACAGGTGCGCGCTGGAGGCCGAAGTCCGCTGCACCATGCCGCCCAGGCCTCCGCGCTCGAGCATCCAGTCGAGCTGGTCGGCCAGCAGCCACAGGGTGGCGATCGCCGGCGTGTTGTAGGTCTGGTCCTTGCGGGAGTTCTCGACCGCCGTCGCCAACGACAGGAAATCCGGGATCCAGCGTCCTTGGGGGCGCTCGGCGTCGAGCTCCTCGATCCGCGCAAGCGCCGCCGGGCTGAGCACGGCCAGCCACAGCCCGCCGTCGGAGGCGAAGCCCTTCTGGGGGGCGAAGTAGTAGGCGTCGGCGTCGGCTACGTCGACGGGGAGCCCACCGGCTCCGGAGGTGGCGTCGATCAGCACGAGCGCCCCTTCGGAGCCCTGGGGACGGGTGACGGGGACCATCACCCCGGTGGAGGTCTCGTTGTGCGCCCACGCCAGGACGTCGACCGTGGGGTCAGACACAGGCTCGGGCGCGTCGCCCGGGTCCGCCGCGATCACTATCGGATCGGCCAGGAACGGAGCGCCGCGCGTGCAGGCGGCGAACTTGCCCGAGAACTCCCCATAGGCGAGATGAAGGGCGCGCTCGCGCACCAGGCCGGCGGTGGCCGCGTCCCAGAATGCGGTCGTGCCGCCGTTGCCGAGCGCGATCTCGTACCCATCGGGCAGCGAGAACAGCTCGTGCAGCCCCTCGCGCACATGGGCCACCAGCTGCCTGACGGGCTTCTGGCGGTGCGAGGTGCCCATCACCGCAGCGCCGTCGCGGGCGAGCCTGTCCAACTGCTCGGGCCGCACCCGTGAGGGGCCGGAGCCGAAGCGGCCGTCGGCGGGCTTGAGATCTTGAGGGATCTTCAGGACGGTCTGGGTCATGCGTCGCTCCTCGAAGTTAGCGTGGTCGACATGCCCAGGCGCGCGGCTATCCAGGTCGCCGCTCCCCGGTGGTCAGATCCACCCGTTCGCGCCAGTCACGGCGACCGGCCCCGAAGTCTAACGAGTGGCGACGGCGCTACTCGGAGAACTCGGTGTCGATCCAGTCCATCTGGGCGCGGAGCTCCTTGCCGACCACCTCGACCTGGTGTCCGGCCTGCTCCTCGCGCATGCGCTTGAAGTTCTCCTGACCGGCGCGGTTCTCCGCGATCCACTCGCGGGCGAAGTCGCCCGACTGGATCTCAGCCAGGATCTGCTTCATGGCGTCCCGTGTCTCCTGCCCGATGATCCGCTGGCCGCGGGTCATGTCCCCGTACTCGGCGGTGTTGGAGATCGAGTAGCGCATCCCGGCGATCCCCTTCTCGTACATCAGGTCGACGATCAGCTTGAGCTCGTGCAGGACCTCGAAGTAGGCCAGGCGCTCGTCGTAGCCGGCGCCGGTCAGGGTCTCGTAGCCGGCGCGGACCAGCTCGGTGACCCCGCCGCAGAGGACTGCCTGCTCCCCGAACAGATCGGTCTCGGTCTCGTCCTTGAAGGTCGTCTCGATCACGCCTCCGCGGGTACCGCCGATGCCCTTGGCATACGCCAGAGCGATTCCCAGCGCGTCGCCGCTGGCGTCCTGGTCGACCGCCACCAGACACGGCACACCCGACCCCTCCAGATACTGCCGGCGCACGAGATGGCCCGGCCCCTTGGGCGCGACCAGAGCCACGTCGACGTCGGGCGGAGCCACGATCTGGTCGTAGTGGATCGAGAACCCGTGGCCGAACATGAGCACGTTGCCGGGGGCGATCCCATCCTTGAGGCCCTCGTCCCAGATCTGACCGTGCAGCTCGTCGGGGGCCAGCAGCATGACGATGTCCCCCTCGCTGGCGGCGTCGGCCGGCTCCGCGACCCGGAGCCCGTGTGCCTTGGCCTTCTCCACGCTGGCCGAGCCGGAACGGAGTCCGACCACGACGTCGACGCCGGAGTCCTTGAGGTTCAGTGCGTGGGCATGGCCCTGGCTGCCGTAGCCGATGATCGCGACGGTCTTGCCGTCGAGCTTGTGGAGGTCCGCATCGTCGTCGTAGAACATGGGCCGTGGAGGCTACAAGGCCGCCGCGGCCGGCGTCCGCGCGCCCCGGCTACGGACCGCCGAAGCGCTGGCGCAGCGCCATCACGTCGTTGACGTACTGCTGCGTGTCGGAGTACATGCCGTTCTGGCGCACCGACTGAAGGCCCTGGTAGTAACCGGCCGCTGCCAGCGCCGGGTCGCCGCCGGTCTGATCGAGCAGCGAGTGCAGCAACGTCACACCTGCGCGGATGTTGTCCTGCGCCGAGTTGGGCGACAGCGGTGGCGCCACCGCCAGGTTGGAGCCGATGTAGTTCCACGTGCCCGGCTCGATCTGCATCACCCCGGTCGCGCCCGTGCTCGAGACCAGGTTGTTGTTGAAGCCGCTCTCCTGATAGCCAATCGCCTCGGCCAGCGAGGGCGAGACGCCGTTGGCGGCGGCGACCTGGCCGACGTCGGAGGCGCTCACCGTCTCCGGCGTGGGCTGCGCGCCCGGCGATCCGCCGGTGGCGATCGGCGCCGATGACGTGACCGTGGTCGACACAGGCTGGGCCGCTGACGCCGAGCCTGACAGGCTGAGCACGTCGCCGGCGGGGAGGATCCCGACGGGGTCCAGGCCGTTGGCCGCGGCGAGCTGGTCGACGGACACCCCGTAGCGGGCGGCGATCCCCGAAAGCGTGTCGCCCGGCGCGACGGTGTAGCCGCCTGGGGCCGAGGACGGGCTGATGGTGCCCGCGGCGCTCTCGGTGGCACCGGTGGCGGCCGTCGCGGCGGTGTCGTCGGAATCGCCGTCGCCGTCGCCGGCCGGCGCAGGGGCGCTCTCGCTCGTGCTCGCGGGTGCGGCTTGACTGACGCTCACGCCCTGCGGCGGGATCTGCAGCGTGGAGCCGGCGATCAGCTGGGAATCCGAGGACAGCCCGTTGGCGGCGGCGAGCTGTGAGACCGGCAGGCCGTCGGCGGCGGCGACTGAGGACAGGGACTCGCCGGCGGCAACGACGTGGCCGAAATAGGCAGAGGCAGAGGCGGGTGCGGCAAGCACCGCCACCGTGGCCAGCAGGAGGATTGTTCGTGAACGCATGGGGCGACAGTCTTCACCGTCGGGGTCGCCACGAAAACTCCTGCAACCGGGGTTTCAGGGTGCAACTTCGCTGTCACGCGGCAGCGGCGCCCCGACCCGGCCCCCATCCCCCTCGTCGAAACCTCAGGCTCCGGCGACCGCCACCAGCGTGCTGCCGGGAAGCGTCACCGAGCCATCGCCCGCGATGAAGGGCTCGGCGTTCCGGGTCAGCAGCTCGACCACCGCCTGGCGCTGCTCCTCGTTCAGCTCGCGGAAGCGGCCGGAGAACATCGGTGAGAGCTCGGAGGTCTCCTCGATGTACTGCTCGAGCCGTTCGTACTCCCGCTTGACCGTCACCGGCTCGACGCGGACCTCGACGAACCCCGCGTTCTCGAGCAGCTCCTGCAGAGCTCCGGGGGCCGCGAGCGAGAACATCCCGGGCGCGTCGGGATCGGGGGGCTCGGCGTGGCCGAGCTCGATCAACGACCGTCCGGGGATCGTCGCCCACGGGTTGCGCTCCGGCGCATCCCACACCGCGAGCGCAGCCCGGCCGCCGGCCCGCAGCACCCGCCGGATCTCGCCGGCGGCGGCGGCGGGGTCGACGATCAGCATGATTCCCCAGCGGCACAGCACGGCGTCGACACTGGCGGTTGGCAGGTCGATCCACTCGAGCTCGAGTTGTGCGAACTCCACGTTCTCGATCCCGCTTTTGCGCGCGCGCTCCCGCGCGACGTCGAGCATCGGCTCGGCACCATCGCTGGACACGAGCGTCCCGCCAGGGCGGATCAGCTCGGCGGCCAGGAACCCCGTGTCCCCCGGGCCGGCGGCCAGCTCCAGGACCCGCTGGCCGGGCTGTAGCGCGAGCGCGTCCACCATCGCCACCGAAACGGGCATGCCCCATTGGGCTACCCGGTCGGCCCGCTTGCCCCAGCCGGCCGCGGCCTGGTCCCACATCTCCCGGCTCGAAGCGCGCTGCTGGTCGGGATCGAGCGGGCTCACCCGGCACAGCCTACCTCCGGGTCGACGACTAGCCGGCGCTGTGCCCGCGCTCCGTGCCCGGGTCCCGGCCGGCCTCACCCGGTTCGCCGGGCTTGCCGGGATCGGACAGGCCGCGGGTGAGCTCGCCGAACGCCGCCTCGATCTGAGCGCTCATCCGCTGCCCGAAGATCGCCACCAGGGCCTCGGTCGCCAGCGGACGCAGCTGCTCGATCGACTGCTCGATCTCCGACCACCGCTCGAGCGGCATCCCGGCGCGCTGGAACGGCTCCCACACGTCGTCCATGAACAGCTTGACGAACGAGGCCGAGACCGCGTCGCAAGGAGCCTCGATCGCCTCGAACACCGCCAGCGCGGCGTCGAGCGAGACGCCCCGCTCCCCCACGCGCTCGGCGACCGCCAGCAGCGATGGGCTCGGCACCTCGTAGCGATCCTCGCCCGCGCGCACCAGGACGCCGAGCCGCTCGGCGCGGGCCAGAACGCCCGGGGCGTCCTTGGCGGCGACTCGGAAGCGGCGGCCGAGCTCGGACACCGACAGGGTCTGGGGCCGCTCGGCGTTCGGAGGCTCGGTCAGGGCGTGGCGAAACCTCGCCAGCCGCTCGGCGGTGCCGTTGGTGTCGTCCAGCAGCCGCTTGATCCCGGCCAGGTTGAAGCCGTCGTCCTGCAGGTCGCGGATCAGCTTCAGCTGCGCCACGTGCTCGGGGCCGTAGTAACCCACGCGCAGCCGCACCTCGGGCGACGCCAGCAGCCCCCGGGCCTGATGCGCGCGGATGTTGCGCACCGTCATCCCCGACTGAGCGGCCAGCTGCTCGATCGTCAGGTCCGTGGGCATCCGCCGATGATACGCGCAAACGATGTGACGTCAATCGATGTGACATCGTAAATCGCGAGCGAAGTCGGTCGCCTTGGTCGCTGAGGGTCGTATGTGAGCCCTTTGCGACCACGCCCCCCCGAAACTGCCCCCTTCGCTGCCAAGAACAGCTGCGATCCTCCCGGACCGACCGCGGCCTGGTCAGTGGGTGAGCAGCGCCGCGCTGTCCCCCGGCACGCTCACGATGTAGCCGCCGCCCGAGGCCGGCTTGACGACCGTGTCGGTCGAGGTCCCGGCCAGCACACCCGTGCTGGTCGCGGCGCCGAACGTCTGGCCGCCCAGGGTGACGCCGGTGGTCGAGTCGAGGCTCGGGGCCTGCAGCCGCTCGACGGTCGCGGGACCGCTCGCCGAGGGGATCCGGACGACCACGGTCTGAGCCCGGGACCCGCGGTTGATCAGCACCACGCGAACGTGGCCGTCGGGGGCGCGGGTGGCCCAGGCCGTAAGGCCCGAGGTGCCGTTGCGGGTGGTGCGCAGCAGCTGCGAGCCGGTAGGCGCCGCCTGTACGAACATCATCAGTCCGTAGTACTCGGGGTGGACCACGGCCTGCCACTGCCCGTGCACTTGGCTGACGCCGATGACCTCGTTGATGTGGCCGGGCACGGTGTGCACGTTTATCCCGGCAACGCCGGCGCGCGCCATTGCGAACAGCGTGTCCAGCGACCACAGCGATGAGGCGAAGACGTTGCTCACACCGGCCTGGCCGCCGCAGCTCACGCCGTTCATCTCGTCCACGCGAAGGGGGACGTGATGGCTCTGTGCCACCTGCAGCTCCGGCGCCAGGCTGGCGGCCAGTCCGATCGAGGACTGGTCGGCCAGCAGCTCGCCGGTCGTGCGGTGCGCTGAGGGGCTGCAGTGCCTGAGTGGGTAAGCGTGGACGGTGACCAGCCCGACCCGCCGCTCGGCGTTGAGGAACGAGTCCAGCAACGCAAGATACGTCGGTGATCCGCTGCTGGGGCCGGCGATCGGGACCTGCGGCATGCCGGCGGCAAAGGATGAGAACTCGCGCAGGTAGTCGTCGAAGCTGTACCCCCGCGGTCGTCCCTTGACCCCGAGCCCCAACGCCGTGCGGTAATAGTTGTAGCCGGCGTAGAGCTCGGGCTCGTTACCGATCTCCAGCGCCTCGATCGACGTGCTGCCGATCCCCTTGACCAGCTCCTCGGCCTCGACTTGGGCGGCCGTCCGGTTGTCGGCCTCGAGGTTCAGGCCGAGGATGAGCCGGCCGCCGAGGGTGTGTGCGAGCGCCCGCGCAACCGCGATCCAGTTGTCGTCGAGGTCGAGCGTGACCCCGGGGGGGCGTGGCACGTGGGCGACCGGCCACCAGGTCCAGTCGCTGCTGTCGCCGCCGATCCGCAGGACGAAACCGCTCCGCGGGGAAAGGTTGCGCAGCAGCTGCACGAACGGCGGGTCCAGGGCGCCGGGATCAGAGCCGGCGTAGGTCTCGAGGCTGCGGTACTCGATCGACAGACCGACGAACCCGCCCGGGATCGGACGCCCCTCCGTGGCCGGCCCGACGTCGATCGTCGGCGTACCTCTCGGCGCATGCGCCCCCGAGGTGGCCGGGGCCGCATGCGCCCCGGCAGCGGCCGGCGCGCTGTGGCCGCACCCGGCCGCGACCAGGCCGGCGGCCAGCGCCAAGGCGGCTCCGGTCAGCCGGCGGCGCAACACTCCGGCGAGGCGCAGGTTCATGGCCGCAGTGTGCCGGGCTCGGCCCTGCGCCGCTCGCTCGCACCCCCTTCCCCGTCCCGTCCGGCGAGCTCGCGTCGCAGCAACTTGCCGGTGGCCCCGCGCGGGAGCTTCGCCACCAGCTCGATCGCCTTGGGAACCTTGAACGGCGCCAGCCTCGCCGCACAGTGCGCGCGGAGCTCAGCCGGCGTCGGGGCGGACACCCCGGGCCGCAGGACGACCTTGGCCACCACGGCCTCCCCCCACTCCGGGTCCGCACGTCCGAGCACGCCCGCGTCGGCCACCGCCGGGTGCTCGAGCAGCGCCGCCTCGACCTCGATCGGCGCCACGTTCTCACCCCCGGTGACGATCGTGTCGGCGACCCGCCCCTCGATCGTCAGGCGGCCCCGGTCGTCGAGCGAGCCGAGGTCGCCGGTGTGCAGCCAGCCGTCCGGCGACAGGGCGCCCGGCGCCACCGCGGGGCCGCGGACCAGCAGCTCGCCGGAGCCGTCGATTCGCAGCTCGAACCCGTACAGAGGCCAGCCGAAGGTGGCGATCTGCGAGCACCCTTCGGTCATCCCGTAGGACGGCGCCACCGGGATACCCGCCGCGCGCGCCCGGTCCAGCAGCGCCGGTGCGATCGGGCCGCCGCCCAGCAGCGCCCAGCGCAGCGATGGCGGCTCGCGCAGCCCTGCGTCGAGCAGCCGTGAGAGCATCGTCGGCACCAGCGAGACCAGCGTCACCGCCCGGCCGGGGTCCATCAGCCCGTCCAACACCGCTTCGACGTCGAAGCGGCCGTGCAGCAGCACCGTGGTGGTGTAGATCGCTGAGCGCAGCTGGATCGAGAGGCCTCCGACGTGGGCCAGCGGCATCGGGCAGAGCCAGCGCTCGTCGCGGTCGAGGCCGAGCGCCAGCGCGGAGCCGATCGCGTTCCACTGCCAGTTCTCGTAGCTGAGCAGCACCGGCTTGGGCCCGGCGGTCGTCCCGGACGTGTACATCACCGTCGCGGTATCCCGAGGGTGCAGCTCGCGTGCCTCCGCCGCGGGCCCGCTCACCGGCTCCTCGAGCACCAGCAGGCACCCCTCGGAGCGCTGTGCCCGCTCGGAGTCCCGCAACCGAAGATCGATCGGCACGGCCACCGCCCCAATCAGCATGCAGCCGTGCAGCGCCACCACGAGCTCCTCGCTGGGCAGCGCCAGCCCGACCCGGTCGCCGGGGCCGACACCGCGCTCCAGCAGGGCCCCGCCGGCGGCACGGGCACAATCGAGCAGATCCCGGTAGCTCAGCCGGCTCTCGCCCATCTCGAGCGCGGCCCCGTCGGCCCTCACTCGAGCCGCCCGCGCTACCCAGGGCTCCATCTACCGCTCGGCGTGCAGCCGTCCCAGCGGTGGTGGCGAGGCGGCGCGGACGGCGGGGCGCTGCCCGCGTCGCCGGGGACGGCGGACGCGCAGCTCCTCGGCCAGGAAGTACGAGCCGACGACGAGCACCGCCGCGATCGCCTGGGCAGCCACCGTCTCGACGTTGGGGAAGACCGAGAACCACAGGCCCATCCATCCCGGGATGGCCACGTGCAGCGGTGTGGTGTGAATCCAGCCGGCCTGCTGCAGCTCCTGGACGCTCTCGCCGACCATCACCAGCAGGACCAAGCCCAGCAGCACGCCGGTGGCCACCAGCATCCGCTTGTAGGGGAGCTTGCGTTGGAGGCCAAACGTCATGTAACCGATCACGGCCACGAACACCAGTCCCAGGGCCACGCCCTCGAGCACCACTCCGGAGCCGTAGCGCAGCCGCAGGTTCTGCAGGAACAGCACGACCTCGAAGCCCTCGCGGTAGACCGAGGTGAAGCCCAGCAACGCCAGTCCGAGCACGGTCCGCCGGACGCCGGCGTCGGAGGCGCTTGTGACCAGCTGTCCTCGGCGTTTGTTGTGGTGGGCGATCCAGCCGGTCCAGTAGACCCGGTGAAAGAACCAGTTCATGACCACCAGCAGGACGGCGATGGCCAGCAGCCCGGTCGCCGCCTGCAGGTCGAGGCTGCCCGGGCCGACCGCCGCGGTGATGGCGACGGCCGCGAACCAGGTCGCGACGCTTGCCGCGAGGGCGCCGGCAGCACCCAGCGCCACCGGCCGGCGGTACGTCCTGTTGGCGCCGCGCATGCTGGCCGTCAGCACGGCGAGCACGAGGATCGTCTCGAGCCCCTCGCGCAGGACCAGGATGCCGCTGTCCAGCACGACGGCGAAGTGGCTGAGGTGGGTGGCCGGATTGGTCGGGTCCGGAGTGCCGCCGCCGGCGCTGACCAGCTGCCAGACGAGTATCCCGGCAACGGCCGCCACCAGCGCGAAGAACCCGGCCCGTCTAGCGGTGAACCGCCTCATTAGGCAAACCTAACATAGACCGGCCGTCGATGGTTAGGGAGCCCTAACAAGCCGCTCGGGGACATGCCCGCTTGATTGCACCCGGCTTGCGTAGAGTCCTCGCTCACCCGATCGTTTACGAACAGGAGCGCATCCGTGAGCATCAGCTGGCAGCCGGCCGGCGAGTACACCGACATCCGCTACGAGCTGGGCGGCGACGACGCCGCGGGGATCGCCAAGATCACGATCGATCGGCCCGACGTCCGCAATGCCTTCCGGCCCGAAACGGTCATCGAGCTCTCCGACGCCTTTGAGCGCGCCCGCGAGGACCAGAGCGTCGGCGTCGTGATCCTCACCGGAGAAGGCCCGCTCGCGTTCTGCTCGGGCGGCGATCAGCGGGTGCGCGGCGAGCGCGGCGGCTACGTGTCGGGGGCCGATCCGGCGGCCGCGGGATCGCACCAGGCGGTCGGCCGCTTCCACGTCACCGACCTGCACGTCCAGATCCGGCGGCTGCCCAAGCCCGTCGTGGCGATGGTCGCCGGGTACGCGATCGGCGGCGGCCACGTCCTGCACGTCGTGTGCGACCTGACGATTGCGGCCGACAACGCCCGCTTCGGGCAGACCGGTCCCAGGGTCGGCTCCTTCGACGGCGGCTTCGGCGCCAGCGTGTTGTCGCGGCTCGTGGGGCCCAAGAAGGCCAAGGAGATCTGGTTTCTGTGCCGCCAGTACGACGCCCGTGAGGCGCTCGAGATGGGCCTGGTCAATGCGGTCGTGCCGCTCGAGCGCCTCGAGCCCGAGACCGTCCAGTGGTGCCGAGAGATGCTGGCGATGTCGCCGTTCGCGCTGCGGATGGTCAAGGCCAGCTTCAACGCCGACGAGGACGGCCTGGCCGGGATACAGCAGCTCGCCCACGACGCCAACCTGCTCTTCTACATGAGCGAGGAGGCACAGGAGGGCCGCGATGCCTACCTGCAGCGGCGCCCCGCCGACTTCTCGAAGTTCCCGCGTCGGGCCTGATGGCCGGGACTCGCTGACGGTGTCCGCGGTGGCCGGGGCCCCGAGCCCGATCCGGATCTGGCTGATGGCGGCGCGCCCGCGAACGCTGCCCGCGGCCGCCTCGCCGGTGCTGGTCGGCACCGCGCTGGCGGGCTTCGCCGGGGTCTTTCACCCGCTGCGGTTCGTGGCCGCGCTCGTGGGTGCGATGTTCATCCAGGTCGGCACCAATTTGTCCAACGACTATTCCGATGCCCGCCGCGGCGCCGACACCGAGGACCGGCTCGGTCCGGTTCGGGTCACCGCGGGCGGTCTGGTGCCGCCCCGGCAGGTGCTGGTGGCCACCTACGTCACATTCGGGATCGCGGTCCTGGCCGGGGTCTACCTGATCGTCGTCGCCGGCTGGCAGCTGCTGCTGGTCGGCGCTGCGTCGATCCTCGCGGGCGTCGCCTACACCGGCGGCCCGAGGCCGTATGGCTATGAAGGGCTCGGCGAGGTGTTCGTGTTCCTGTTCTTCGGCATCGTCGCCGTGGCCGGCTCGTACTTCGTGCAGGTCCGCCAGCTGCACTGGGAGGCGTTCGCGCTGGCTGTGCCGGTCGGCCTGCTGGCGGCGTCGATCCTGGTGGTCAACAACGTGCGCGACATCGATACCGACCGCCGGGCCGGCAAGCGGACACTCGCCGTCCGGCTCGGGCGGTCGCGCACCCGGACGCTGTTCGCCGCGCTCGTGTACCTGGCCTACCTGCTGACGCCGGTCACGTGGGCGTTCGGCCCCACCACGGCCTGGGTGGTGCTGCCAGTCCTGACCGCGCCGCTGGCCGCGCGCGTGGTCCGGGTGGTGCGCAACCGCACGGACGGGCCGTCGCTGAACGGAGCGCTGGCCCAGACGGGGATGCTGCAGCTGGCGTTCTGCATCCTGCTCTCGGCCGGGCTGCTGCTCAGCCGCTGAGCCCGCGGCCGTGAAGCGTCCCGCTCCACCGGTGAGCGACCGGCCGTGAAGCTCACGGTGCGCAGCGTGACGGCGGCGATGCGAGCCCCCTTCGTGGCCGGACACGGGACCGTCTCAGACCGCGAGCTGGTGCTGGTTTCGCTCGAGGCTGTCGACGGGCTGACCGGCCACGGCGAGGCGGCACCGCTTCCGTCCTACGACGGCGTCTCGGCGGCGGACGTGCGGTCCGCCCTGGAGGATTGCCGGCCGGTGCTCGCGGCCTACCCGGACGCCATGCCGATCGCCGACGTACTGGCCCGGTGCGCCGAGGCGACGCTACTGTCGCAGGCGCTGGCGGCGATCGACCTCGCGCTCTGGGACCTGGCCGGGCGCCGCACGCGGGAGCCCGTGTGGCGGTTGCTCGGGGCCTCGCGGCCGCTCACCGTCCCGGTCAACTGGACGATCGCCGCGGCCGACCGCTCCGGCGCCGCGCTGGAGGCCGCCCAGGCCCGGGCCGAGGGATTCACCGCCGTCAAGGTCAAGGTGGCGATCGGCGACGACGCCGGACGCCTGGCTGCGGTACGGGCCTTCGCGGGCCCGGACATGGCGATCCGCATCGACGCCAACGGTGCCTGGGCGCCGGACGAGGCCACCGCCGCGCTCAGAGTGCTCGAGCCGGTGGGGATCGAGCTGTGCGAGGAGCCGGTCTCGGGCGTCGCGGCGATCCGTGCCCTGTGGAGCCAGCTTTCGGTCGCCATCCCCGTGGCGCTTGACGAGTCGGCCGAGGATCCGGACGCCCTGAGCGTGCGCGCCGCGGACGCCATCTGCCTGAAGATCGCTCGGTGTGGCGGGATCTCGGGCACGATCGACGCGGCCGCCCGGGCGCGGGCTGCGGGCTACGACGTCTATCTGGCCTCGACGCTCGACGGGCCGCTGGGGATCGCCGCGGCCCTGCACACGGCCAGCGTGCTGGCACCGCGGCGGCCCTACGGGCTGGCCACGCTGCGGCTGTTCGCCGAGCGACCGGATCCGCTGCCGGCGCGGGACGGGGCGATCGCGGCGCCCGCCGGCCCCGGACTGGGCGACGGACTGCTCGAGTGGTACGGATCTAAATGATGACTTCCCCCGCACTGAGCGCCTCCGAAACGCGCTGCGGCGCCTCCAGGTGCACGGCATGCCCGGCGCCCGCCACCACCACGACCTCGGCATCCGGGAGCCGCGCGGCCATCGCCGAGGCCACGGCCCGGAACTTCTGATCGCGCTCGCCGACCACGAGGCGGACCGGCATCGACAGCTGGTCCAGCCGCTCCCACACGGAGGGCAGCGCCCCGGTGCCGAGCCCGCGCAGCGCAGCGGCCAGGCCGGCGGTGCTCCCGCGAAGGCGGTCGGCGTGTACGGCGGCGCCCACCTCCTCCGATAGCCCAGCCAGCACCGGCGTACGCGCCCAGCGACGCGCGAACGCCTCCAGCGAGGAGGCCTCCACCTCGTCCGCCAGCAGCTCGTCGGCGCTACGCCGGGCCTCGCGTTCGCCGGCGTCCGCGATCCCGGGACTCGCGCCGATCAGGCTCAGCCGGCGCACCCGGCCGGGGAGCGCGAGCGCGACCTGGAGGGCCAGCCGGCCGCCCATCGAGTAGCCCGCGAGCTCGAACCGCCCGGGTGCCAGGCGGTCGATGTCGCCGATCACCGCCTCGAGCGTCACCGGTGTCACGGCCGATGCGGATCCGTGGCCGCGGATGTCGGGCGTGAGCGGCCGGTAGCGTTCCGGCAGCGCGGCCAGCACCCGGTCCCAGCTCGCTCCGGTGTGCGTGAAGCCGTGGAGCAGCACGAGTGTCGAGCCCACATCACAGATCATGACCGCAACCGCCGCAACCGACTCCTACCTGCTGCTGCGCGCGCTCTGCGATGAGCTCGCGCGCTGCGGGCTGCGGCACGCCTGCACCTCTCCAGGCTCGCGCAACACCCCGATCGTGCTGTCGCTCGCGCGCGACCCGCGGATCCGCTGCTGGTCGCACATCGACGAGCGCTGCGCCGGCTTCTTCGCGCTCGGCGCCGCCAAGGCCGGCGGCCGGCCGGTGGCGCTGACGTGCACCTCCGGCACCGCTGCCGCCAACCTCGCCCCCGCCGTGATCGAGGCGTTTCACGCGCGCGTCCCGCTGATCGTCCTCACCGCCGACCGGCCGCCCGAGCTGCGCGACGTCGGCGCCGGGCAGACGATCGACCAGGTCAAGCTCTACGGCGACGCGGTGAAATGGTTCGTCGAGGTCGGCGTGCACGACGCGGTGCCCGAGCGCCTGCGCTGGATCCGCTCTCTGGCCTGCCGTGCGTATTGGACCGCGCTCGACGGGCCCCCCGGCCCCGTGCACCTCAACCTGCCGCTGCGCGAGCCGTTGGTGCTCGACGGCCCGCTCGGAGACGACCCCGTGCCCGGCCGGCCCGCCGGCGCACCGTGGCGGCGCCGGGTTCCCGGCAGCGCTCGGACCGCGCCCGTGGCGTTCCCCCTCCCGCCCCGCGGCGTGGTCGTGGCCGGGGCGGGTGACCACGGGCCCGAGCTCGCCCGCTTCGCCGAGCAGGCCGGCTATCCGTTGCTTGCCGACCCGCTCTCCGGCGCGCGTCACGGCGCAACGGCGATCGGCCGCTACGACCTGCTGCTGCGCGCGCCGGCGTTCACCGCTGCGGTGCTCCCCGACGTCGTTATCCGCGCCGGCGATCTGCCGACCTCCAAGCCGCTGCGGGCATGGCTGGCGTCGCTGCGCGACACCCCACAGCTCGCGATCGACGAGCGCGCGAGCGCGCAGGACCCCGATGCCAGCCTCACCGATGTGGTCGCGGACGACGGGCCCGCCTGGGACCTCCAGGCGGAGCCGCCGGCCAGCGCGGACCCGGACTGGATCGAGCGCTGGCGCGGTGCGGACGACGACGCCGGACGGGCGATCTCCGATGCCCTCGGCGAGCAGCTCTCAGAGCCGCTGCTGGCGGCCTCGCTGGGCGGTTGGCTGACCTCCGAGACCACCCTCTACGTCGCCTCCTCGATGCCGATTCGCGACGTCGAGCTTCTGCACCCCGCACGCGTGCCGGGACCCCGGGTGCTGTCCAACCGGGGCGCCAACGGCATCGACGGCACAGTCTCGAGCGCCTTCGGCGCGGCCGCGGCCCAGGACGGGCCGGTGGTGCTGCTGATCGGCGACGTGGCGCTGCTGCACGACATCGGCGGCCTGCTCGCCGCCGGCCGCCTGGGCCTCGCGCTCACGATCGTGCTGATCAACAACGACGGCGGCGGGATCTTCCACTTCCTTCCGGTCGCCGCCGAGGCCGACGCCTTCGAGGCTCACGTCGCCACGCCGCACGGAATCGAGTTCGGCAGGGCGGCGGCGCTCTACGGTCTCGGCCACGAGCGCCCGCAGGACCTGGCGCAGCTTCGCTCGGCGGTGCGGCGAGCCCAGCTGCGGCCCCAGACGACGATCATCGAAGTACGCACCGACCGCGAGGACAACCTCCTTCTGCACCGGCGGCTGGCGGCCGCTGTCACCGCTGCGCTCACCCGGCCAGCGCCGGCAGCATCACCCCGAGCTTGAGCTCCGTCTCAGCCAGCTCGGCGGCCGGATCGGAGTCCCGGACGATCCCGCAGCCCGCGTAGCATCGCGCCACCCGGCCGCGGAGGAGCGCGCTGCGCAGCGCCACGCAGAATTCCCCGTCGCCGATCGCGTCGGTCCAGCCCACGGGGCTGGCGTACCAGCCCCGGTCGAGCCCCTCCAGGGCCGGGATCAGGGGCAACGCGCCGGCGGGCTCGGCGCCCACGGCCGGCGTCGGGTGGAGAGCCCCCGCCAGCTCGACGGTGCCGATCGGCCTGGCCAGCTGAGCCCGGATCGGGCGTGCGAGGTGCTGGATGTTGGCGACCTTGACCACCACCGGATCGGCAGCGGCGGTCACCCAGACCGCGTGCGGCCGCAGCGCCCTCGTGATGCGGCGGGCCACGATCGCGTTCTCCTCCAGGTCCTTCTCGCTGCGCAGCAGCGCCTCTGCGAGGTGGTCGTCGACCGCCGGATCGGCGCTACGGCGCATCGAGCCGGCCAAGGCCACGGTCGTCGCGCGGTTGCCCTGGCGCCGGACCAGAAGCTCCGGAGTCGCTCCGACGAACGTCGCCTCCCCACGGCCCACGGCGAACACGAACGACGACGGGAACGCCTCCCGCAGGAGCCCCAGGATCGCCGCGGGGTCGTGCGCCGCCGGCGCGTGGACCTCGACCTCGCGGGCCAGGACGATCTTCTCGAGTTCGCCGGCGCGGATCCGCTGTACCGCGCGAGCCACCGCCTCCTCGTAGTGTGACGGGGGCATCGGGCTGGCCACCTCGTAGCGGCCGGCCGGCGCCGGATCGAGTAGCGGCAGGGGGCGGATCCGCAGCGACCGCAGCCGCCGCTCACACCGCGCCAGGACGTCGGCCTCCGTGTCGTCGGGCGCCACGATGGCGTTGAGCGTCAGCCACGTGGCCCCCGCGGCGCGCGCCAGCGACAGCTCGGGGACGATCAGCGAGGCCGCGGCGAAGCCCGCCCAGGGGGGCGAGGAAGCCCCCTCGGGCGCGAATGCGAACCCTCCGACTGCGATCAGACCCGAGCCGGCGGGGCCCGCAAGCGGGTCGTGCACCGCCCCGGCGATCGTCGTGCGCCAGCCATCGGCGAGCTCGCCGAACCGCTGCGGTCCGGCCCCCTCGAGCGCGGTGACGCAGCCGACGGCGGCCACCGCCGCGCCGTCGCGGTCGGGCTGCTCGAAGCAGAACCACGGCTCGCCGTGAGCTCTGGACGCGGCCACCACCGCACTCGGGTCGAGCTGATCGGTCAGCGGCCTCGTGGCGCTCAGCAGCACGCCGGCACCGCGGACGCGCGCGGCGCGGATCGCTTCCGGAAGCCTGTCGGCGAGCGCCGCCGTGGCTTCGCGGGCGAACAGAGGCGGCGATGCGCCGGGTCTCGAGCGCTGCATGGGCCTCAAGCCTACGCCGCGCGCAGTCGATGACCCTCCAGATGCGAAGCGATGTGATCCCCGTGTCCGAGCTCGCGTCACGTGACGTCCAGGCGTGGCGCGAGCTCGGACTCGAGTCGGTCGCTCCCAACCCGTTCGCGATGCCCGAGCTCGTGCTCCCAGCAACCCGGGGCTGGGGGACGCGGGATGTCGGAGTGCTCGCGGTGCGGGAGGGCACCGAGTGGCGGGCGGCCCTGCCCGTCCGCAACGTCCACAGCTACCGGTCGGTTCCGGGAGCCTGCCTCGTCGGTTGGCGCCACTCCTACTGCTATCTCGGCACGCCGCTGGTGGCCCCCGGAGCGACCGAGGCCGCGGTGGAGGCGCTGATCGCCGGAGGCTTGCGGGTGGGTCGGTCGCTGGTGCTCGATTGGATCGACGACGACGGTCCCCTGGCGGAGCCGCTCAGCGCCGCGCTGGGCTCGGTCTCGCGCCCGGTGGTCCTGGAGCGCTTCGGCCGCGCCGCCCTGTACCGGCGCGAGCAGGGTGATTACCTAGAACATTCGCTTAGTTCCCAACATCGGTCCGAGTACCGGCGCCGGCGCCACAAGCTCGAGCAGCAGGTCGGCCCGCTCGAGCTTCGCGATGAGAGCGATGACCCCTCCGCCTATGCCCGCTTCCTGGCGCTCGAGCGCTCGAGCTGGAAGGGCGCCGCCGGCACCGCCCTCGCCGTCCGCGGCCACGCCGACTTCTTCACGGACGTGTGCTCGAACTTCGCGCAGTCCGGCCGTCTGCGGCTGATGTCGCTGCGCAATGACGAGCGCACGGTGGCGATGCTGTGCGACATCGTCGCCGGCAGCACGGCCTACGGCTTCAAGATCACCTTCGACCAGGACCTGCGGCGCTTCGGCCCCGGGCTCGCGCTGATGATCGCCTACATCGGCCACTTCCACGCTGCCGGGCTCACGCTGCTGGACTCGTGTGCCGACGTCGACAACGCAACGCTGAACCGTTTGCTCGCCGACCGTCGGCCACTGCGTTCGGCGGTGGCGACGGCGCGCGGTCCGGCCGGGGCGATCGACTTCGCCAAATGGAGCGCCGCTTCAGCGGCGCTGCCGCTGCGGCGCCGGTTTCGGCGTACGCGCGGCCATGGCGCACATGCGGGGTCTGAGTCCCGGTCGCCGGTGCCTCAGGGACGGCGGGTGGTCTCGCGGCCGCCGGCAGACGCCGGCCGCGCCACCTAGGAACAGGCGTACAGTCTCGATCCGTGAGCCGATCGCCGAGGTGTTTGACCATGTCCCGCCCGTGAGCGTCGCGCGCTTCGCGGCCCACGCGCATTCCGACTGGTCCTACGACGGGCACTTTCCGCTGGCGACCGTGGCGCGAGTCCTCTCCTCGCTCGGGTATCGGGGGGTGCTCATGTCCGAGCACGACCGCGGGTTCGATGAGGACCGATGGGCGGCATACCGGAGCGCCTGCGCTCGCGCGAGCTCGCCGCGGTTCCTGGTCGTGCCGGGCATCGAGTACTCGAGCGCGGACAACGTCGTACACGTCCCGGTCTGGGGGGACCTGCCGTTTCTGGGGGAGAGCCTTGATACCAGCAGACTGCTGGAGGCCGTCGGCGAGCGCGGCGGGGCGGCCGTGTTCGCTCACCCGTCGCGCAACGGGGCCTGGGAGCGCTTTCGCCCGGAGTGGGTGCGGTACCTGCTCGGCATCGAGGTCTGGAACGTCAAGGAGGACGGGTATGCCCCGAGCGTCGAGGGCGTGGAGCTGTGGCGTGCGCACCCGGAGCTGCTGCCGTTCGCCGATCTCGACTTCCACACCCCCCGCCACCTGTTCCCGCTGGCCCTGCAGGTCCCCTACGTGGGGAGCCTCGACGTCGACGCAGTGCACAGGGCGCTGAGTCGGCGTGACGTCGTCGGCTTAGCCTACCGCACACCGGTCCATCGGTTCACCGACGGGCGGCGGCGCCGTCGCGCCGAAGTGCTCGAACGGTGCCACCAGTGGGCGTTTCGCAGAGTCAAGCGGGTCGTCCGTGGCCACTACTGACGCGCCGGAGCGACATCGTCGCTACCCGGGGTCGCGACCGTCGGCGTGCTGAAGGCGCGCGCCCACGAGCTCGACGGCTCGCGCCAGCAGTGGCAGTGGGTCCCGGGCCTGGAAGTAGGCGTGGGTGGTCCGGCGGCGCGGCCGCAGCGCGCGTGCGGCGCCGCCCGGGTCGCCGTTTCGCAGCAGCCACGCGGCATGGCGAAGGTCCATGTCTTCCATCCGGTAGTGGACCCCGGGCCGGCCGCTGACCGGCTGTGCATCGCGTCCGAGCAGCCAGTCACACCACAACGCGGCCAGCGGCACCCCGGCCGCGGTGGCGATGCTCATCGATCCGTACAGCCGAGGGTTGAGGTCGATCGCCCTCAGCACCCCGTCCTCGCCTTCGATCAGCTGCAGCTGGAACAGACCCCGCCATCCGATTGCGGCAATCAGGGCCTGCACTCCGTTGCGAAGCGCATCGGACGGCACGACCGTCTCCAGGAAGCTGGCCTGCCCGGCGCCGGGTGGCCACGTCCTCACGTAGCGCGAGGTGACGGCCCCGAGCAGCCCTCGGTCGGTGGCGACGCCCGCGAAGGACATGAGCCTCCCATCGACGCGCCGCTGCACGATGCAGGCCCCGAACCGTGGCTGTGCATCCCGCAGCTCGGCGGCGTCGGCGATCAGCCGGGTCGGGTACCGGATCAGCCGGTCGTCTGCCTCCTCGATCGTGCTGATGCCCTTCAGCAGCACCGGATAGCCAAATTCATTCGCGGCGTCGAGCGCCTCGGTCAGGTCGCGGCACACACGGCCCGGCGGCGTGGCCAGGCCGGCCGCGTCAGCTTCGATCGCCAGGCATTCCTTGCTCAGCGCGCGCTGCACGATCCTATGGTCGGGGAGCCCGTGGCGAACGTGTTCGGGAAGCCGCTCGCGCCTCGAGGACACCGCGTACAGGGTCTCGTCGGTACCTGGCAACACGACGTCGTGACGATCCTCGCCCAGCACGGCGGCCAGCCGCTCGATGAATCCGTCGACGCCGCCCGCGGGGTCGGGCAGGATCCGTCGCCGGGAGCAGTCGCGCGACCACAGGCCGGAGGCCAACCGGCTGGTCCCGGTGGCGGTGACCCGATACCCACCCGCGCGCAGCGAGCGGATCGCCGCCAGAGCGGGTCGATCCTGCGCGTCGGTGACCAGGACCCGCGTGACCCCGGGGGCGGGCGGCTCCAGCTCCGGCCCGACCCCGGTGGCCACCGGCTCCACTACGTCTCGCTGCGGCCCCGGGAGATCGCGATCTCGCCGGTCCGCGCCATCTCGATCAGGCCGAACGGCCGCACCAGCGCCTCGAACGCGTCGACCTTGTCGCAGGTGCCGGTCACCTCCACGACCACCGAGCGCTTGGACACGTCGACCACCTTCGCTCGGAAGATCTCGCAGATCTGCATGACCTCGGCGCGCGCGGATCCGTCGGCGTTGACCTTGAACATGGCCAGCTCCCGGGCCAGCGTCTCCTTCGGCTCGAGATCGCGGATCTTGAGCACGTTGATGAGCTTGTGCAGCTGCTTGGTCACCTGGTCGATCGGATGCACCGCCCCGTCCAGGGTCAGCGTGATCCGCGAAACAGTCTCGTCGTCGGTGGGTCCGACGGCGAGCGTGTCGATGTTGAAGCCGCGCCGCGCGAACAGGCCGGCGATCCGCGTCAGGACACCGGGCTTGTTCTCAACCGTGATCGACAGGATGTGCTTGCGGCCGGTGCGCAGCCCCACGGCCGCCTCGAGCTCGTCGAGTGAGAGCACCTCTTTGGTGCCGGGCTCTCCCATGGCTACACCGTCCTCATCTGGATTGCGAGCGCCACCGTTCAGCCCACCATGTCCCGCGCCGCTTGGCCCGAGGGGATCATCGGGTAGGTGTTCTCCTCGCGTGTCACGCGGACGTCGACCAGCACCGGCCCCGGCGTGGCGAGTGCCTCCTTCATGTCGGAGACGAGCGTGGTCTTGTCCTCGAGGCGCATGCCGGTCGCTCCGTAGGCGTCGGCGACCTTGACGAAGTCCGGCCAGCGCCCCATCTCGACCTGGCTGTAGCGCTTGTCCCAGAACAGCTCCTGCCACTGCCTGACCATGCCCAGATAGCCGTTGTTCATGATGAACACCTTGATCGCGATTCCCTCCTCGGCGCAGGTCGCGAGCTCCTGCATGTTCATCTGCACCGATCCGTCGCCCGCGATGCACACGACCGTGTCATCGGGGCAGCCCACCTTCGCGCCCATGGCGGCGGGCAGGCCGAAGCCCATCGTGCCCAGGCCGCCCGAGTTGATCCACCGCCGCGGCTTTGCGAAGTGGAAGTACTGCGCGGCCCACATCTGGTGCTGGCCGACATCGCTGGTGACGATCGCGTCTCCCCCGGTCGCCTCGTACAGCGCCTGGATCATGTACTGGGGCTTGATCTCGGAGTCGGTGGAATCGGCGTAGGCCAGCGGGTGGCGATCCTGCCAGGTGCGGATCCGCGACCACCAGCCCTCCAGCCGTGCTGGATCGGCCGCCAGCGCCCGGTACTCGGCCGTGAGGCGCGGGAGGATGTTCTTGGCGTCGCCGACGATCGGGATGTGAGCGGGGACGTTCTTGGAGATCTCGGCCGGGTCGATGTCGATGTGGATGAACTTCGCTCGCGGGGCGAACTCCGACAGCTTGCCGGTGATGCGGTCGTCGAAGCGCGCCCCGATCGCGATGATCAGATCGGCTTCGTCCATCGCGTAGTTGGCGGTGCGAGTGCCGTGCATCCCGAGCATCCCGAGCCAGTGCTCGTGCGGTGCCGGGAAGGCACCGAGGCCCATCACGGTGCAGGTGACGGGAAACCTGTCGGCGGTCGCGAGCTCGGTCAGCTCGGCGGCTGCCCCCGCGGCGGTCACCCCGCCGCCGGCGTAGATCACCGGGCGGTTCGAGTTGGCCAGCGCCTTGGCGGCGAGCCGGATCTGCTTCTGGTTGCCGTCGGTTGTCGGCTGATAGCCGGGCAGATGGACGTCGGCCACCGGCTCATACGGGATGTCGGCGCGGCTGAGGTCCTGCGGGATGTCGACCACGACTGGTCCCGGACGCCCGGTGCGAGCGATGTGGAAGGCCTCGTGGATGGTGCGCGGCAACTCCAGCGGGTGCTGGATCATGAAGCTGTGCTTGACGATCGGCATCGTGATCCCGATCGTGTCGGCCTCTTGGAAGCCGTCGGTCCCCAGCAGGTCGGTACGGACCTGGCCGGTCAGGAACACCACGGGCACCGAATCCATCATCGCGTCGCAGATCGGCGTGACCAGGTTGGTGGCGCCCGGGCCACTTGTGCCCAGCGAGACACCGACCTTGCCGGTCGCCTTGGCATACCCCTCGGCGGCATGGCCGCCCCCGGCCTCATGGCGGACCAGGATGTGACGGATGCCGGCGTCGTAGAACGCGTCGTAGGTGGGGAGGTTCGCGCCGCCGGGGAGGCCGAATACGACGTCGACACCTTCAGCCTTCAGGCATTCCATCAGGGCGTCAACTGCACGCATGCGCGACCTCCTCTGCTGTGCTCGTGATCGGTGCGATCGGATGTCCGGACACGCGCCCGCGGGCCGCGGGCGCGGTAGACAGCCCAGTCTAAGTCACCGGCGCAGTTGCCGCCGAGACCGCGGCGGCCGAGGTGCCGCCGGAGTTGGACGCTTTCGCCGACACGCGGAGCGTCGACGAGGAGTCCTGCGGCCGAGCCACGTATGTCGATGTCGTGGCCCCGGCGATCGACACGCAGCCGTTGCCCTGTCCGGTGCAGCGCCACCACTGGTAGGTGTAGGAGATGGGGCTCCCCAACCAGGATCCCGTCGTCGCGCTCAGCATGTCTCCGACCTCGGCCGTCCCCGAGATGGCCGGATACGGGCTCGTGCTCACCGGCCGTGGCGGGGACGGAGCCGGCGTGTAGGTGGCGTATAAGGACGTCTGCTCGTTGTCGGTGCTCGCGGCGCCGAACGGGTTGCTCGGGCCGGACGCGTAGGCGTTGGTGTTGTAATCGCGCACACCGGCCACGCTCTTGTAGCGGAACGCCGCCACGGCGGCTCCGCCCGTGATGACGCCGATCCAGTATTTCCCGGCGGCGATGCTCACCGGCTTGGCGAAGGTCAGGTCGCGCCAGCCGGCGGCGGTTCCGGCGGCGAACGTGAGCTGACCGGTGGTGCCCAGAAGCGCTCCGGGCGCGCCGCCCGAGTCGGCGTAGACCACGCCCTCGATCTGGGCTTGACCAGATGTCGCGGCGGATGACAGATAGATGCTCAGCTTCGACAGCGAACCGGCCTTGGGCACCGTGTATGCGCTGACCCGCTTGCGGTCGGGCATAAAGGTGTCGGTCGAGCCGCCCAGGCTGGTGTACCCGAACGTGGCCGGGGCGGGGACGACGCATCCCGGGAGCGCGGCGCAGATGTCGAGCCGGCCGCCGGTGCGCACGGCCCCAGTGAGCGATGTGAGAGGGTCGACGTCACCGAGGATGTCCAACTTCAGCGCGGCCGGAGTCGCGTTGACGACCGACAGGATCAGCGCCGCCGCGCCGGACACCTGGGCCGCCGCCATCGAGCCGCCGCTGATGTAGCCGTAGGTGCCGTTGCGCAGGGTCGAGTAGATGTCCTCGCCGGGAGCCGCGAGGTCGACCGACTGGGGTCCGTGGTTGGCCCAGCTCGGGAGCTGATCGTTCTGGTCGCTCGCCGTCACGCAGATCTCGGTCGGCCGATCGTACGAGCACGGGTAGCGGACGGTGGCGGGGTTGTCGTCGTCCTCGCCGGTGTTGCCGGCGGCGGTGACGAACAGGATGCCGGCGGCGCCCAGCTGGTCGATCTCGTCAGACAGGGCCTGGGAATAGGCGGTGCCCTCGAACGTGGCCGAGTCGTTGACCACGCGTATGTTGACGCCCGCCTGCTTGGCGGCCAGCAGCCAGTTCAGCGCCGCGATCAAGCCGGAGGTGGTGCCCGATGCATTGGAGTCCAGCCACTTCACGGGCAGGATCGTCGTTGCCCAGTCGATGCCCGCGACGCCGACGCCGTTGTTCCCGACGGCCCCCATGATGCCGGCTACGTGCGTCCCGTGACCGCCGTAGTAGGTGTCGTCGTCCATCGGGTCGCAGGTCGACGTGAGCACGTTGTATCCGTGCGTGCCGGCCGGGCAGCCGCCGACGCCCCCTGGGTTTGACCAGATGTTGGCGGCCAGATCCGGGTGGGTGTAGTCAACGCCGGTGTCGACCTCCCCGATCACGACCGAACGACTGCCGGTGCTGACGTTCCAGGCGCGGGCGGCCGAGTCGTCGGCGCCGGCCGTGCCCGAGATCCCCTCGACGTCCTGCCCGGTGTTGAGCGAGCCCCACTGCAGGTCGAACGAAGGGTCGTTCGGGGTTCTGACCCCGGACGCGCGCATCAGGTAGTCGGGCTCGGCGTAGCGCACCCACCGCGTCAGGTGCCTCAGCGTTTGGACCGCGGCGGGCACCTGGCCGGGCGCGACGCCGATCGCCTCCGCGCTCCCGAGCCGGTCGACGAGCGCGCGGGCCGCCGAAGGCGCGGTCGGGGGGTCGAGCGAGCGCGTCAAGCGTCCCGAAACCAGTCGTGTGAGCGCCGCCCGGCGCGCCGAGCCGACGCCGGCCCGGAACCCGACGAGCACGGTCGTGGGCGCGTAGGGGCCGGCCGGGGCGGCTGCCGCAGGCGCCGCACCTCCCAGCAGAGCGCAAACGCCGAGGACCGCAGCGCCTAGGCCCGGCGTGGTGCGCAAGCTCATGGATCCCTTGTCATCGAGTGTGGGGCGGTACGATCTCCGTGCCCATCGCCTCGCTTCGCCGGTGCGAGGTCGCCCAGGCAACCACTATAACGCAGCTTTCAGGTGCTTTCCGCGGCACCGGACGAACGTCCGACCGCGCTCGGAGGGGCCTCGAAATGAACGTCCGGCGCGCGCCTGTGGGGCTCCGCGTGAGTATCGTCATCGTCGGCGGTCGCCCGGGCCTGAACCGAACCGCGGCCCACGAGAACCAGTGAACAACGACACAGAGCTCCGACGGTTCGACGACTACCTGCGCCGGCTCGGTGTCGCCGAGCTGCCGCGGGCCACATACCCGTTTGACCCCGGCCTCGCTCCCGTGGTGATGGAGAGCCACCTCGAGCAGAGTGGGCATCTGATGCTCGGGCTGAAGGTGTCGATGGCGTGCTGGATGATCGCCGACGAGGCCTCGACCCGGCGCAAGGTGCGCGCGGCGCGTGCGGCCGGGGTGCCCGCCAACACGGGTGGGGGCCCCTACGAGGTGGCCGTCGCCCAGGGGCAGCTGGCCGCCTACCTCGACCTGTGCGCCGACGTTGGATTCAGCGGCATCGAGTGCGGTGCCGGCTTCACCGATCCCGGGGTCGCTCCCGCCGAGATGGTCCGCCTGGCCGGCGAGCACGGGCTCGCCGTCGAGTACGAGCTCGGCAAGAAGCACCAGGGCGAGTTCGCGCCGGAAACGATCGATGAGCTCGTGGACGAGGGCCGCGAGTGGCTGCAGGCGGGCGCCCGGCGGTTGATCGTCGAGGCCCGCGAAAGCGCCGCGGAGGTCGGCCTGTTCGACGCCGCCGGGCGTCTGAACGTGGCGCTCGCCGAGCGCTTCGTCGACGCCTTCGGACTCGGCCTGCTCGTCTTCGAGGCGCCGACGAAGGTCAGTCAGTTCTCCCTGCTCGACCACTTCGGCCCCGAGGTGATGCTCTCCAACGTCCCGCTCGACGAGGTTCTGCGGGTGGAGATCTACCGGCGCGGGTTGCACTCCGACGCATTCGCCAACCCGCGCCTGCGCCCGAAGCCCGGAGTCTGAGCATGGGGGGAGTCGTGGCTCTTGGTCGGTATCCCAGCCTGGGCGAGGCCGACGAGGAATGGACGGTCGTGGGCATCGACGTGATCCGCGCCACCACGACGGCGGTCACCGCCGTAGCGGCGGGCCGCCGCTGCTTCCCGGTGCCGTCCGTCGAGGCTGCGCTGCCGCTGGCGGCGCGGCTCTCCGATCCCCTGCTGGTGGGCGAGCTGGGAGGGAACATGCCGTACGGCTTCCATCTGCAGAACAGCCCCGCGGAGATGGATCGTCGCGTCGACCTCGACCGTCCGGTGATCCTTCTCTCAACGTCCGGCACCGGTCTGCTCTGCGCGGCCGCGGCGCGCAGCCGGACGTACGCCGCGTGCCTGCGCAATGTCACCGCAACGGCCCGCCGCCTCAGCGAGGAGGGCCACGAGCGCGTGCTGCTGCTGGCCGGAGAGAGCCGCGGCGAGTTCCGCGACGAGGACCGGCTGTGCTGCGCGCGGATCGGGCGCCGGCTGTTCGAGGCCGGGTTCGAGCCGCGCAACGTGCTGGTCGAGGAGCTGGTCAAGCGCTGGGGCGACGCACCCGACGACGCGTTCATGAGTGGCCACAGCGTTCGCTATCTGTCAGATACCGGTCAGCTCCACGACGCCGAGTTCGTCCTCGAGCACATCGACGATCTCGACGCCGTCTACGAGATGCGCGGCGGCGAACTCGTCCGCAGCGACCGATGAGCGACATGGTCGGCGCGCCAGACCAGCTCGAGGTCGACACCTCGACCCCGATCCTCGTCCTGCGCCGCAGCGTCGGGGCGTTCCAGCATTGCGCCCTGGCGATCGCGCGCAGCGCCGGGCGTCTCGGGATCCCGGTGTTCTCGGTCCGCCACAATCGGCGCGAGCCGGCCACCAGCTCACGCTACCTCCGCGACGGGCTCGCCCTGTCACCCGAGCTGCCCGACCTCGAGTGGGTGCAGGCTCTGCTCGAGCTGCGCTCCGAGCTGGGGCGGGCGATCCTGCTCCCGATCGACGATCTCGCGGCCGTGCTGGTCGGCGACCACCAGGATGCCCTCGCCGACAGATTCCTGCTGCCGGCGGCACCTGCCGGAGTCCAGCGCCGGCTGGCCTCCAAACGCGAGCTGTTGCGGCTGTGCGAAGAGCTCGGGCTCCCGGCGCCCGAGTCCAGCTTCCCCGTTAGCGAGACCGAACTGGTCGAGCAGGCCGAGGCCCGTGGCTATCCGGTCGTGCTCAAGCGCGCCGAGCCGTGGCTGGCGCCGCGCGACCCGACCGCACCAAGCGTCACGATCGTGCGCTCCCGAGACGTGCTGCTTCGTGAGTACAGCCGGATGGAGTCCGATGTCGCGCCGCAGGTGATGCTGCAGGAGTACATCCCGGGCGATTCGGACTCGATCTGGATGTTCAACGGCTATGTCGGCGCCGCCGGCGACTGCCAGTGCGCCTTCACGGGACGCAAGCTGCGCCAGCGCGGCCCTCGCACCGGCCCGACCACGCTCGGGGTATGCGCAGCCAACCCGGAGGTCACCGAGCTGGCCCAGCGTCTGCTGCGGGAGCTCGGCTATCGCGGCATCGTCGACATGGGCTTCCGCTACGACGCGCGGGACGGCAGCTACCGACTGCTGGACGTCAACCCGAGGCTGGGGAGCACGTTCCGCCTGTTCGCCGCCGACAACGGGATCGACGTGGTCCGCGCCATGCACCTCGACCTGACCGGCCGCGCCGTCCCCGCCTCGGTCACCGCCAGCGGGCGCAAGTGGCTCGACGAGCGCAGCGATGCGGCCACCTCCGCGCGCCTGGCCCAGGAGGGAACGCTCGGGCTGCGCGCCTATCTGCGCTCGCTGCGCGGCGTCCGTGAGACGGCCTGGTGGGCCTCGGACGACCCGCTACCGTTCCTGCTGATGGGGGCCCGTTTCGTCCCGCAGGCGATCAGCACCTTGACCAGCGGCCGTCGACCGTGAGGCTCCGGCGACTCCGATCGGTCGCTGTCGCCCTGGCGCTGATCGGCCTCGCCGCCGGATCCGCCGTCGCCGCCGACGCGATGGACGGGCCCGAGGTGGTGGCGGGCCGCGCGGGCGCCGGCGAGGCCTCGCTGGCCGCCCCGGCGCCTGCGGCGCCACTCGCGGCGTCGCTTGCCGACCACGCGACACATCACTACATGTACGTGTTCCCCGACCAGGCGATGTACGTCTACGACATCGACCACGGCCAGCGCCTGGTCCAGCAGGTGAGCCTGCCGGGGATCACCGGCATCCGCGGCGTGGCCGCCAGCCCGAGCACGCACACGCTGTACATCTCCTACGGCGGCGATGCCGGCACCGCGAGCCACGGCTCGGTGATCGCCTACGACCTGGTCACCGGAGCGGTGCTGTGGAACCGGACCTACGATCGGGGCGTGGACAGCATCGCGGTCGGCCCGTCCGGCCGCCTGCTCTACGTCCCGGACGGCGAGCTCTCCGCCGACGGGGTGTGGGCCGTGGTCGACGCGGCCTCCGGTGCCGTGGTCAGCCAGATCAACGGGGGCACCGGGCCACACAACACGGTGGTCGGTGCCAGCGGACGGCGCGTCTACCTGGGAGGCCGTGATGCCTCGTTCCTCGACGTCGCCAGCACGGCCACCGAGCGGATCGTCAGACGGATCGGGCCCTTGCACCCGGGGGTGCGGCCGTTCACCGTCGACGGTGCCGACAGGCTGGCCTTCACCACCGGCACGGGCGTGCTGGGCTTTCAGGTGAGCAGCATCCGCACGGGCCGGGTCCTGTACACGGTCGGGTTCGGCCCGCGCTTTCAATACGACCCGGCCACGTTCTCGCCGAGTGCGCCGAGTCACGGGATCTCGCTGTCGCCCAACGAGCGCCAGCTGTGGGTGATCGACGCTCCCAACGACTTCGTGCACGTGTTCGACGTCGCCGGGCTGCCGGGCCGGGCGCCGCGCCGGATCGCGAACATCCGCCTGCGCCATGACCTCACCGGCAGCGAAGCCGGGTGCCTCTACGACTGCGCGCGAGACGGCTGGCTGCTGCACAGCCGCAGTGGCTGCTACGTCTACGTCGGCGACTCGGGCGACGTGATCAGCACCGTCACCCGCCGAGAGGTCGCGTTCCTGCCCGCGCTGCGCGACACCCGCAAGTACCTCGAGATCGACTGGCGCGCCGGCGCGCCGGTGGCGACCACGGGCCGGCAGGGTCTCGGCTATGTGCGCCACGGTCCGCCCGGCGCCCCGCCTCGGTGCCGGTGAGCACCCCCGGCTCCCGCCGCGACGGCGGCGGAGTCCAACCAGCTGTCGATCGCCACTTCGACGCGTCGGCGCGCTACTGGCACGAGGTCTACGGGGCCGGCGATCTGCAGGGACTCATCTACCGCCGCCGGATGCAGGTCGCCTCCCAGTGGGCCGCCGAATCGGCCCTCACCCACCCGGAGTCGGTCCCCACCCCTCTCGAGGCGCTCGACGTCGGCTGCGGAGCCGGGTTGATGAGCCTCGAGCTGGCCCGGCTCGGGCTGGGCGTCACCGCCACCGACGCCAGCGCGGGGATGGTCGCGACCGCGACCGCCGTGATACAGAGCCGCGGCTTGCAGCACCAAGTCGCGGTGCGACTGGCGGATGTCCACGAGCTCCCGTTCGCCGACGGCCGCTTCGGATTGGTCGTGGCGCTGGGCGTGCTGCCTTGGCTCCACGATCCGGCCGCCGCGGTCGCCGAGCTTGCTCGCGTCCTGGCACCCGGGGGCACGATCATCCTCACCGCCGACAACCGGCGGCGGCTCAATCGCCTGCTCGAGCCGCGCGAGAATCCGGTGCTTGGGCCTGTCCGGGTGGCGCGCCGCGCGGTGCGCAAGCGCGCTGGATGGGTTCCGGCCGGTCCTCCGGCTCACTTGCACCGCGCGAGCGAGGTCGATGCGCTGCTCGAGCGGGCCGGTGTGACGGTCGTCCGCCGCACGACGGTCGGCTACGGGCCGTTCACGCTCCTCGGCCGCCCCGCGCTCCCCGACGCCGCCGGCACGCGGCTGAACGAGATCCTGCAGCGCGCCGGCGCGCGCCATCCGCGCCTGCGCGGACTCGGATGGCACTACGTCGTCGCGGGGGTCAAGGACGGCCGGCCACGGGGCGGCTGAGGTCGGCCGGGAGCAGATGGCCTTTCGCGTCGGCATCGACCTGGTCTCCGTGGAGTCGGTCCGCGAGTCGATCGCCGCCCACGGGGATCGCTATCTGGCCCGCGTCTACACCCCGCAGGAGCTTGAGGATTGCCGCAGGCCGGCGGGGCGGGCGGGTCCGGATCCGGCGCACCTGGCGGCACGTTTCGCCGCCAAGGAGGCGGTGTTCAAGATCTTGCACGTCGGAGATCAGGCCGTAGCATGGCTCGATGTCCAGACCCGCCGGGATCCGACCGGTTCAGATAAATTAAATCTTAAGGGGAGGGCTGCCGATATTGCGGCTAAAGCCGGGATAACCGAGCTGTCTGTGAGCATTACGCACGCCCGCGGGCACGCCGCGGCCGTCGTGATTGCAGAGATCTCGAAAACTGCCGATAGTGAATCCATGAGCCAGACGACCCGCAGAACATGAACGAGAAGATCCGCGCAGCCATCGGCGACCATGCCCGCCTGCCGGTCGACGTCTCCGCCCTGGACGACGACGCAGACCTGTACCAGGCCGGGATGACGTCCCACGCCAGCGTCAACGTCATGCTCGCGCTCGAGGACGCGTTCGACATCGAGTTTCCCGACCGCATGCTCAAGCGCAGCGTGTTCGAGAGCGTGGCGTCGATCCGCGCCGCGCTGACCGAGCTGCAGCTGGGCGTCACGGCATGAGCGTCGTACTGGGCCGCGACCAGGCGCTTATCGAGAGCATCCGTACGATCGCCCGGGAGGTCGCGGCTTCCAACGCCGACGACGTCGACCGAGCGGGCCGCTTCCCGGTCGAGACGCTGGACGCGCTGCGCGAGGAGCGGGCCCTGTCCGCCGCGGTGCCCGCCGACCTCGGCGGGGGCGGCGCGTCGCTGGAGACGGTGGCGCAGTGCTGTCTGGAGCTTGGGCGCTCGTGTGGCGCCAGCGCGATGGTCTTCGCGATGCATCAGATCATGGTGTTCTCGATCGTTCGGCACCTGGACCGCGACAGCTGGTTCGTGCCCTACCTGAGCGAGGTCGCGGCCGACCAGCGCCTGATCGCCTCGGTGACCTCGGAGATCGGGACCGGCGGGGACATGGGCCGCTCGATCGCCGCGCTGGAGCCTGGCGAGGACGGTGCGCTGCGGTTCGAGAAGCAGGCGCCTACGGTCAGCTACGGCGCGCACGCCGACGATTTTCTGACCACTCTGCGCCGTGGACCCGACGCCGAGCCCGGAGACCAGGTGCTCGCTCTGACCCGTCGCGACGGGACCACCCTGCAGCCCACCGGCACCTGGGACGTCCTGGGGATGCGCGGAACCTGCTCGCCCGGGTTCGTGGTCAGCGCTGTGCTGCCCGCCGACCAGGTTCTCTGGGGCTCGTTCTCGCAGGTGGCGACCGAGTCGATGGTGCCGATCTCCCACATCCTGTGGTCGCACCTGTGGCTCGGCATCGCCGAGGACGCGTTCGACCGGGCGCGGGCGTTCGTCCGCGCCGCCGCCAAGCGCAACCCCGGTCAGACACCCGCACCGGCGGGGCGGCTCTCCAGGCTGTCCAGCGAGCTCACGATGCTGCGCGCCGAGGTCTTCGGAGCGCTTTCAGAATTTGTCGCCTGCTCGGAGGGGGATCGCGAACGGCTGTCGACGCTGGCGATGGTGCTGCGCTTCAACAATCTCAAGCTGAGCGCGTCCGAGCATGCCGCCAGCCTCTGCCGCGGCGCGCTCGAGGTGTGCGGGATCATGGGCTTCAAGAACGACACACCGTTCAGCGTCGGCAGGCACCTGCGCGACACGATGTCGGCGGCGCTGATGATCGCCAACGAGCGCATCCACGAGACCGACGCCCGCCTCCTGCTGGTTGCCAAGGACATCTGATGCCCGAGTTCCGTGCCGGCAGCCCTGAGCAGGTTGCCTATCTGGACGACATGGTCAAGGCCGGTCTGCTCACTCGCACCGGCGTGCACGGGGTGTACGCGCGCGGCGGGGCGTTCGAGCGGGTACGGCTGAACTTCGACGCGCTGGTCACCCGCGCCGCAGCGCCGGAGTCCCCGGAGCCGCTGTACTTCCCGCCGCTGCTTCCGCGCGAGCAGCTCGAGACGAGTGGATACCTGGGCTCCTTTCCCCACCTGGCCGGGACGGTGTTCGCGTTCGAGGGCGACGAGCGGGCCGCCGCGGAGCAGCTCGAGCTGGCCTCCGGCCACGAAGACTGGAGTGGCTTTCAGCAGATGAGCGAGATGGTCCTCAGCCCCGCCGCCTGCTACCCGCTGTACCCGGCGATGGCCGCCCGCGGGCCGCTCCCCGAGGGCGGGGTCACGCTCGACACCGGGGACTCGTATGTGTTCCGCCGCGAGCCCTCCAGCGATCCGTCGCGGATGCAGATCTTCCACATGCGCGAGATCGTCCGCGTCGCCGACCGCGACACCGTCGTGGAGTGGCGCTTGGGCTGGCGCGCCCGCGCCGAGGAGCTCCTGCGCTCACTGGGTCTGGAGCTCGAGCTCGACATCGCCAGCGATCCGTTCTTCGGGCGCAGCGGCCGGCTGCTCGCCGCGCAGCAGCGCGACCAGGAGCTCAAATGGGAGCTGCTGGCCCCTGTCGCCGGGGACAAGCCGACCGCGATCGCCTCCTCCAACTACCACCAGGACCACTTCGGCCACACCTACGGGCTGACCACCAGCGACGGGGAGCCCGCCCACACAGGATGCATGGCGTTCGGCGAGGAGCGGGTGACGCTGGCGCTGTTCGCCGCCCATGGCCTGGACCCGCGCGACTGGCCCGCCGATGTGCTCGAGATCCTGGAGCTCGCTACGTGAGCGCCACCTCGAGCCGGTCCGTCTCGCTGTGGGGGATCGATCCCGCCGGTTACGAGGCCCACGCCCTGCACGCCCCCGGGCGCACCTACCTCGAGACCAACTGCTACGCGGACGTGTTGATCGAGCTGCTGCACGCGCGAGGCGACGAGCCGCTGGCAATGCTGGGCTTCATCGTCGCCACCGAATGGGAAGGCGACCAGTTCACCTACGCCAAACCGCGCTACGCGGACCTCGATCGCCTGTTCGGCATCGACATCCACGAGATGCTCCCCTACCGCTCGCTGCCCGAGCACATCGAGGAGCAGCTGGCGCTGGGCCGAACCGTGCTCGTCGAGATGGACGGCTTCTACCTGCCCGACACGGCCGCCACCAGCTACCGCCGCGAGCACCTCAAGACCACGGTCGCGCCGGAGATGATCGATCGCCACGGCGAGCGCATGCGCTACTTCCACAACGCGGGCTTCTACGAGCTCGACGGCGAGGACTACCGCGGCGCCTTTCATCAGCTGCCTCATTTCACCGACGACGTCATGGATCCGTTCACCGAGATCGTTCGCTTCGACGCCGGGCCGCGTCTCACCGGCGCCGAGCTGGGGCAGGCCGCCAGGGACCTGCTCGCCCTCCACTGGTCACGCCGCGCGCCACGCAATCCGTTCGAGGCCTGGGGCGAGCAGCTCGCCACCGACCTGCCGCGGCTGCTGGCCGGCGACGCCGGGGACTACCACGCGTACGCGTTCGTCACCGTGCGCATGGTCGGATCCGCCGTCGAGCTCCTGGCCGACCACATCGATTGGCTGTTCGCGGAAGCCGGGTCCGAGGCATCGGCAAGGCTACGCGAGATCGTGGAGGGCACGAAGATCGTCTCCTTTCGCCTCGCCCGCCGGCGGCAGTTCGACCCCGAGCCCACGCTGGCCTCGATGGCTCAGGCCTGGGACGCTGCCGTGCAGCGGATCGCAGGCCTGCTCGGCTGATGGAGCTGACGGAGGGCTGGGAGGTCGCCTGCACGCCCCCGGGCCGGATTGCGGAGATCGCCGATCTGACGCAGCTGTCCTGGACGGTCGCGTCCGTCCCGGGCACCGCCGCCGGGGCCGTGGGCGCCGATGGCCGCGACTTCGACGCCGGCGACTGGTGGTTCCGATGCCGCTTCGCGGTCGAG
Organism: uncultured Solirubrobacterales bacterium; assembly: GCA_963799995.1. Lineage (GTDB taxonomy): Bacteria > Actinomycetota > Thermoleophilia > Solirubrobacterales > Solirubrobacteraceae > Palsa-465. The sequence goes on from CAWCZI010000012.1 coordinate 799,426, forward strand.
CCCGACTGGCTCGCGAGCGCCACGGCGATCGAGCTGGACGGGATCGCGACCGTCGGCGAGGTGCACCTCAACGGCGAGCGCGTGCTCGAGTTCGACTCGATGTGGGAGTCGCATGAGATCGACACATCCAGCCGCCTTGTAGCCGAGAACGAGTTGCTGATCGGGTGCCGGGCGCTGGCGCCGCTGCTCACGCGCCGGCGCCGGCCGAGCGCCCGCTGGCGCACGCGGGTCGTCAACGCCGGCAACCTCCGCTGGTACCGCACGATGGTGTTCGGGCGCTCGCCGGGGTTCGCCCCCGGTCCGGCACCGGTGGGGCCGTGGCGACCGGTCCGGGTCGTCCGCCGCGACGTCGCGGCCGTGCGGGCGCTGGAAATCCGTCCGCGGCTTCACGGACAGGACGGAGTCCTGGCAATCGGTGCCGAGCTGCAGGGCTCGTTCGAGCGCGCGACGGCGAGCATCGCGGGCCACCGCGTGGCGCTGGACGAGGCCGCCGACGGATCGGCGCGCGGGCAGCTCACGATCCCCGATGTCGAGCGCTGGTGGCCCCACACCCACGGCGAGCCGACGCTGCACGAGCTGGCGATCGAGCTCGATGGTGAGACGGTGGCCACGCGCGCCGTCGGCTTCCGGGAGCTGGCCTATGCCGCCGACATCCCCCGGGACGGCCTCGACCTCCGCGTCAACGGCGTGCCGGTGTTCGCGCGTGGTGCCGTCTGGACCCCTTCGGACCTGATCACGATGGCCCCGAGCGCCGAGGCGCTGCGAGCGCTCGTGGAGCTGGTGCGCGACGCCGGAATGAACATGCTCCGCGTCGTCGGCACGGGCGCGTACGAGTCAGCGACGTTCCACGACCTCTGCGACGAGCTGGGGATCCTGGTCTGGCAGGACCTGATGTTCGCCAACCTCGACTATCCCGGCGACGACCCGGACTTCCGCGCGGCGGTCGTGGGCGAGGCGCGGGGGGCGCTGGCGGGAGTCGCGGGCAGGCCCAGCCTGGCCGTCGTCTGCGGCAACTCGGAGGTCGAGCAGCAGCCCGCGATGATGGGCCTTGACCCGGCGCTCGGCCGGGGCGAGCTGTGGGAGACCGTGCTCAAAGCGGTGGTGGCGAAGTCCGGCGCCGACTGCGCGTATGTGCGCAGCACCCCGTGCGGCGGCACGCTCCCGTTTCATCCCGGGCTCGGCGTCACCCACTACTTTGGCGTCAGCGGCTACTTCCGGCCCATCGAGGACGCGCGTCGCGCCGAGGTCCGCTTCGCCAGCGAATGCCTGGCGTTCGCCAACGTGCCCGACCGGACCGAGTTCCCGGTGCACCATCCGAGCTCCAAGTCCGGCGTCCAGCGCGACGCCGGGACCGGCTGGGACCTCGGCGCCGGCTGGGACTTCGACGACGTGCGCGACCACTACCTCGAGCAGCTCTACGGCGTCGACGCCGTCCAGTTGCGGCGCTACGACCACGCGCGGTATCTCGAGCTCTCACGCGCCGCTTCCGGCGAGGTCATGGCAGAGCTGATGGGCGAGTGGCGGCGGACCGCCTCCCCGTGCCGGGGAGCGCTGGTGCTGTGGCTGAAGGACATGCTGCCGGGCGCCGGCCTGGGCGTGCTCGACCACCATGGGCGGCCCAAGGTCGCCTACCACCACCTGCGGCGCGCGCTGCGCCCCGTGGCGGTGTGGACCACCGACGAGGGGGTGGCGGGAGTCACCATCCACGTCGCCAACGATCGCTCTGACCCGTTGCGGGCCCGGCTGCGCCTGGCGCTCTACCGCGACTTCGAGGCACGGATCGAGGAGGTGGTCACAGAGCTCGAGCTGGACCCCCACTCCACCGTCGAGCTCGACGTCGAGGGGCTGCTCGGCCGCTTCGTCGACGCGGCGTGGGCGTACCGATTCGGGCCTGCGGCCCAGGATGCGATCGTCGTCTCGCTGGAGTCCGGCGAGGATCCGGCAACGCTTCTCTCGCAGGCCTTCCGGTTTCCCGCCGGGCGTCCGATCGAGCCGCAGACGGCCGAGGGCCTCGGGATCGAGGCGACGGCGCGAACGGACGGCCCCGCCGCGGCGCTGCTCACGATCCAGAGCCGCCGGGTGGTTTATGGCCTGCGCCTCGACGCTGCCGGCTTTGCGCCCGACGACGACGCATTCACGCTCGAGCCCGGGCGCGCGCGGACGGTCCGCCTGCAGGGCGCGCGCGGCGCCTCCTTCGCGGGGGCCACGCTGACGGCGCTGAACCTCCAGGGTGAGCTCAGGATCGCCCCCGTATGACGCAGCCCCCCCCGCCCCAGCCCCTGTATCTCGACGCGACGCGCGACGCGGCGTTCGTGACCCTGCATCGGCCCGCTCCGGAGGCTGCGCGCGACACCGCCGTCATGATCTGCCCGCCATTCGGTTGGGACGAAGTGTGTTCCTACCGCAGCCTTCGCGCCTGGGCCCAGCAGCTCGCGCAGGCGGGCTTTCCGGCGCTGAGGCTCAGCTTCCCCAGCACCGGTGACAGCGGCGGCGAAGCGCGCGATCCCGACCGGGTGGGGGCCTGGGTGGAGGCGGTCGACGCAGGCGCCCGGTGGCTGCTGGCCGAAACCGGCGCCGCGCACGTCGCCGTGATCGGCATCGGTCTGGGCGGGATGATGTCCCTGCTGGCCGCCGGACGCGGGGCGCCGATCGAGGCGCTGGCGCTGTGGAGCACACAGGCACGCGGGCGCTCGCTGATGCGCCAGCTGCGAGCGTTCTCAAGGCTCGAGGAGGCACAGTTCTTCGAGGGCCTCGAGACTCCGCCGCCGCTGCCCGACGGCGAGCTGGAGGCAGGTGGCTTCCTGCTCTCCCACGAGACGGTGGCGGCTCTCGAGGCTCTCGATGCCTCCGCCATCGACCTCGCGGCCGGCCAGGCCCGGCGAGCGCTGCTGCTCGAGCGCGATGGGATCGCGGTCGACGCCGCGCTGCGCGAGCATCTGGAGGGCCAGGGTCTCGAGGTGGCCGTGGCTCGGGGCCCCGGCTATGGCCAGATGAGCTCGCATCCGCAGACGGCACGGCCGCCGCTCGCGGTCATCGCCGCCGTCAGGGAATGGCTCGAGCGCTCGAGCTCACCGGCGCCAGGCGTCGCTGCCCCCTCGCCTCCGGTCCGGGGCGCCGTCTCAAGCGCGACCATTCGCCTGCGCGACGGCGGTGCCGTGACCGAGACACCGGTGGCGATCGCCCATCTGACCGGCGTGCTCTCCGGCGTGCTCGTCGAGCCGCTGCAGCATCCGCTTCATCCGCTGCGCCTGGTGTTGCTCAACGCGGGCGCGGTGAGGCGAACCGGGCCAAGTCGGATGTGGGTTGAGTGCGCCCGCCGCTGGGCGGCCAACGGGCTGAGCACGTTGCGACTCGACGTCGAGGGGATCGGCGACTCCGATGGTGCCACTACCCCCTACGTCAAGGACGACAGTCTGTACGTGCCCGAGCTTGTGCCGCAGGTTCAGAGTGCGATCGACTTCATGCAGGCGCGCACCGACGGCGAGCGCTTCATCCTCGGCGGGCTCTGCGCCGGCGCCTACTGGTCGTTTCACGCCGCCCTGCGGGACCCGCGCGTGAGCGCGACCCTGATGCTCAACCCGCGGGCGCTGATCTGGGACACAGGGCTGGGACCGGCCCGCGATCTGCGCGCGCTGCTCACCCAGCCCGTGTCGCTGTCCAAGATCCGCCGCCTGGCCACCGGGCCGCGCCTGCAGGCGTTCGTGCGCTGGATCCTCGCCGCGCCGCGGCGCGTCATGCGCAGGCTGGTGCTCGGACACGGACCCGGCGCGCTCAACGAACAGGAGCTCGACGCGGCGCTCGAGCGGCTGCGCCAGAGCGGCAAGCCGTCATTGCTGCTGTTCTCGTCCCACGAGCCACTCGACGACGAGCTGACGCGCTCGGGCCGCGCCACGGAGCTCGCCGCTTGGCCGTCGATGACCCTCGAGCGGATCGCGGTGCGAGACCACACGTTACGCCCCAACTGGGCCCAGGGCCGAGCGCATGCGATCCTCGACCGGGCGATCGCCGCCGAGCTCGAGCGCGAGCCGGCCTACGCAGCCGAGCCGCCGCTCAAGGCTTGAACCAGAAGGCGGTGTCCGAGAAGCCGTCGCTGGTCCAGATCTGGCGCCAGCCCTTCAGACCCTGCTGAACTTGCTCCCAGTCGGCGTCGAGCGGTCCGAGTCCGTAGCGCGAGTGTGGGCTGGTGGTCGGATGATCGAGGTAGTTATGGATGTCGTCGATGATCAGCAGCCCGCCGGCGCCGAGCTTGGGCATCGCCTCGAGCGCGCACGCCGCTCGATGCTCTCCGTCGATCAGGCAGACCGTCAGCTCGCCGTCTGAGAACTCGTCGATTGCGCGCACGTACGGAGAGGCCGCCGGGTTGCCGTTCGGCGAGAGCGCGAGGAGCCGTACCGCGCCCGGGTCGAGCCCGGACGAGCTCAGCTGCGCATGGACGCGCTCGAACCATCCAGGGTCGTGCTCGACACTGATCAGCCTGGCCACGCGGCGGCCGAGCCATGCGGTGCTGGTCCCCGCTCCCCATTCGAGCGCCCGGTCCGAGGGGGTCAGCAGCTCGGACAGCAATCGGATCCCTTGGCGGGTCAGCCACGGCTGGTCGACGTTGCGCCGACGGTAGATCTCGGCCGCGACTCGGTCCCGGGTCCGTCCGGGCGGCCAGAAAGAGCTTGCTCTCACGCTTGGCCGAGACTACACGCGGGCGGTACGCGGGCCGTCAGAGCACCCGGATCGCGGTTGTGGCTCATGGCGCGGGGGTGCCGACCGTGCCGCGCAGGGCCGCCTCGGAGGCGAGGGCGACGTTGGGGAAGTCGAGCTCCTCCCCGCAGGCGGTGCACACGGCATCGTGGAGCTTGATGACGCGCCCGCACTGCGGACACTGGCGCCGCAGCTCGCGATCGTCCCAGCGGTAGCACACCGCGGCGAGCAGCCCGATGAACGGAACGCAGGCCGAGACGAGGAACCAGATGAAGAACGAGCTGCCCTTGGCCCGGCCGACCATCCCGCCGGCGAGGCCGAAGAAGAACAGGATCACGAGCAGGCCGAGTCCCTGCACGCCTGCTCCCGCTCAGATCGTCTTGATCGCCCAGAGCACCGCCACCACCGCAGCCACCGCCACGACCACCCAGAAGATGGTCATGATCAGCCCGATGATGAAGTGGATCGCGAGCGCGACCCCGGCAATCAGGACAAGGCCAGCGGCTGCACGCTTGACAATCGGCGTGCGGTGTGGCTGGGCCTCGATATCAGTTCTCATAGCTGAAGCGTAGCGCGGCCACAGGCGCGCCCGGAATGTGCGTGTCCGGCGGGCGCCCTACGGGCGTGCCGACGCGACCCGACGACCAGTGTCGATCGCGGGGCGACCGTCGAGCCGGAGTCGGGCCAGGCGGTAGCGCCGCACCGCGGCGGTGCCGTCCGGGGCTCCGGCACGCCGGTCGGCGACGAGCATGAGCTTGGATGTTGGTGCTGTACGGATCATGGAGTGGATCCTGACGACGGGCCACCCGCACGGCATTGGCCCGATGGACAAAGTTGCGGGTGTCACATGCGCCGCGCGGCGCGGGCGGCTCGGTCGAGCGCCTCGCGCGCGCTCGGCTTCAGCCGCCTGCGCAGCCGCCACGGGGCCCCGCAGAAGGCGAGGTTGGCAACGGTGGCCAGGCCCGCCTCGTCGGCGCGCAGCGCCAGCAGCAGGTGGGCGACGTGATCGCCTGCCGGCAGCTGCGGATCGGTGACTCGCACGCAGTAGCAGCACACCCGCCTGCCGCCGGGTCGCACCAGGAGCGCTCCGCGTTCGCCCACCAGCCAGATGCCGAGCCGGCCGACCTCGAGCATGAGCCCCGTGCGGGCGTGCAGCTCGCGGGCGTCGTATCCCACCAGGTCCCCGAGCAGCCCCAGCGCGCGGCGCTCGCCGCGGTGCCCGGTGCGGGGGCGCTCCCGGACCACGCCCGCCCCGCGAGCGGCGTACAGCTCCGGGATGATCCACGCGTGCGCGATCAGGATCACGCCGATCGGAATGGTGACCGGGGCCAGCACGGCCAGCAAGCCCGCCGCGATGACGAACGGCACGGCATGAGCCACCGTGGTCAACGTCCAGAGCCTCGCCGATCGCCGCAGCCGGCGCTCGTCGATCCGCGGGCGCCAGTACACCGCTGACAGCTCGGGCAGCTGCCCGGACGTCCTGAGGCCCGGCGCGATCACCGCATCGCTCACCGGCACACCCCCACTCCCGTAGGCCGGCTAACCGCCGGCGATCGGGCGCCGCAGGATCACCAGCGCAGCGTCCTCCGGCAGCTCCCGGACCTGCTCTGCGGTGCCGTCGGGACGGGCGACGACCGCGAAATACCCGCGCTCGAGCTCCGCATGCATCGCCGCGACCGCCTCCTCCACGCGCTCTGAGTCACCGGCCGTCCACTCGGCGAGGGTCGTGTGGCCCGTCTGGTCCATGCGTATGAGTCGGGACATTGCTTGATCACAGATGATCGCACGCGCACGGGGCGGGGGCAAAGACCGGGGGGACGGACTACTGACGGCCTCCGTAGAGAGCCGCACCCGAACCCGTAGGAAGCTCGGGGGCGTTAGCCCCGCAGGCGGACGATGAGAACCCAGGCCCCCCAACGAGTGCGGGCCAACGCGGCACCCAGCGGCCCGAACGAGACATCGATGGACCCCATCACCAACTACAGCCCGAACCTGTCGAATTCGTCGCCGCCAGCCCTGGGCGAGGCGTCGCCGGCGCTGGGTGGACCGCCCCCGGCGGTCGGCGATCCGGCACGCTCTATCAGCGGCCCGGCACCAGTTCTCAGCGCATCGGCACCGGTACTGCAAGATCGTGCTGATGAGGGCGTTATCATTGAACATGAGGGTTCTCGACGCCAAACGCGGCAGCAGCCCCAAGCAGGAGCGTCGGATGCCGTTCGGCGTGGGGTAGCGTCAGTGCGACAAGGCCGTCGACCGGCGCACGAGAGCACGAGTCCCGGACTCATGACACCACCAGGCGCAAGCACACAAATAGCTGCGAACTCGCAGATCCTGATCCCTCGCCATGCGCGCGGCGCCGTGGCGGAGCAGATCGGCAAGCGCCTCTTGGGCGCGCGTGAATGGCTCCAGCTGCGGCTCCTGGTCGACGGCATCGTCCTGTTTCTCGCGTCCAGCGCCGCGCTGTTCGCCGATCCGCATGTCGCCGCGATCACCTCCAACCGGTGGCTCGCCGTCGCCTTCCCGGTGGTCGTGGTGGGCATGATGCGCGCTCGGCGCGCCCCCGACGACCGCTTCAACGTCTCCCTGCTCGACACCCTGGCCAACGTGCTGGGGGTGGTATCGCTGGCCGCGATGCTGACAATCTCGGCGGATGCGATCTTCGGCGGTGCCGCTCCCCTGGCGCTCGCCTCCCGCCTGTGGTTGTTCGCGGTGGTCTACCTCGGCATCGCCCGTGCGGTGCTCGCCTCGGCGCGCAGCCAGGCGATCCGCTCGGAAGCGTTCGCAACGCCGACGCTGATCGTCGGCGCCGGCGTGATCGGCGCGCATCTGTTCAAGCGCCTGGTGGGAGAGCCCCGATACGGCCTGCGCCCCGTCGGCTTCCTTGATGCCAACCCGTTGCCGCCAGCCGCCGGCACGGGCGTTTCCGTCCCCGTTCTGGGCGGGCCCGACGACCTCACGGAGGCGCTCACGCTCACCGGCGCCCGGCACGTGATTCTCGCCTTCTCCGGCCAGCCCGACCACGTCCTCGTCGCCAAGGTGCGGGAGTGCCAGGCGCTCGGCGTCGAGGTTTCGCTCGTGCCGAGGCTGTACGAGACGATCAACGAGCGCACGACGCTCGATCATGTCGGCGGCCTACCCCTGCTCACGCTGCGCTCGATCGACCCGAAGGGATGGCAGTTCGCGATCAAGCACGCGCTCGACCGAACGCTGGCCGGGCTCGCGCTGCTGGCGCTCACGCCGGTGCTGCTGGCCGTCGCCATCGCCGTCCGAGTCTCATCCCCGGGTCCGATCCTCTTCCGCCAGCGTCGCGTCGGGCGCGATGGCCACGAGTTCGACGTCCTCAAATTCAGGACCATGCAGGTCGTCGCCTCCGAGGCGGATGAGTTCGAGCTGCCTGAAGGCCTGGCTCCCGGAGGCGTCGAGGGTGTCGACCGGCGAACCCCTGTGGGGCGCATCCTGCGCGATCTGTCGCTCGACGAGCTTCCGCAGTTGTTCAACGTCCTCAAGGGCGACATGAGTCTCGTGGGTCCCCGGCCCGAGCGTCCGGAGTTCGTGGCGAGGTTCGCCCGCGACGTCGCGCGCTACGAGGATCGCCACCGGGTCAAGTCGGGCATCACCGGCTGGGCGCAGGTCCATGGGCTGCGCGGGCAGACCCCGATCGCTGACCGGGTGGAGTGGGACAACTACTACATCCAGAACTGGTCGCTGCGGCTCGACCTGCGGATCCTCGCGCTCACCGTGTGCGAGATCCTCCGCTTCCGCGGCTAGACAGCTCGCTCAGTCGGGTTTGCCGCCTCATCCGCGAGTGCCTGCTCCAGCGATGGCGCGTACACGGCCTCGGGAGCCGGCGCCAGGCGCGCAGCCAGGGTCCTGAGCCCGACCGCGCCCGCGATCGCGGCCAGCGGAGGTGTACCGCGCACAGCCTCCACCAGCGCCCCGGCCCCGTGGCTGAGGTGCATCGTTGCCAGCACCGCGGGCACCAGCGTGGCGTCGCGGACGTGCTCGGCCTCGGCGCGGGCCTGGAGACCGGCGCGGGCCAGTGCCGACGTGTACACCAAAGTACCCGCACGAGCGAGGGGGCGGAGGGGTCGCGGTGCCGCCAGGGCGGACGCGAGCATCGCCACGACCGCAGGCGCCAGAAGATGCGAGCGGCGCATCGTGTGCGGATGACGCGCTGCGGTACGGGTGCGGTAGCGACCGTACTCGTAGTACTGGCGCGCCAGGCCGCGGAGCGAGTTGCGCGGCGCGTATGCAGCCGCCATCCCCGGGATCAGGACGAGCTTCTCGCCGCGGGCCAGGAAGCGACCGGCCATCTCCGAGTCCTGATTGCGCGGCCAGCGCTCGTCCCAGCCCCCGTAGTCGAGCAGGGTCCGGCGCGCCCATACTCCGGCGAACACGCCGGAGTCGAGCTCATATTCTTGGTCAGGCCCGTCTCGAGCCACCCACTTACGCGAGCCGCCGCGGCCCAAAGGGCCCTGGAGGGCGAGACCGACAGCGCGCGACACGCGGCCGCGACCGCGCGCGAGCGCCAGTCCGCTGACCCACCGCGTTCCGTGCCGCTGAAGCCGTTCGACGCCGAGCATCACGTAGTCCTCGGGGTATTCGGTGTGCGCGTCCATCCGGGCCAGCCAACGGCCGCGGGCATGTCCGAGCCCCACGTTCAGCCCGCTCGGAGTCACACGCCTGGGGTTGTGCAGCAGCCGGATCCGGGAATCTCGGGCGGCCAGCGTGCGGACGATCTCCAGCGTGCGATCTGTGGACCCGCCGTCGACCACGAGGAACTCCAGCGTGCCCACGAAACGCTGAGCGACCATGGCCGCCACGGCCGCCTCGATGTGCGCTTCCTCGTTATACGCCGGCATCACCACGGAGCAGTCCACGACACCGTCAGGCGGCGGCTCTGTCCCCGCATCGGCGAATATCTCAGTTTCGAGGTGCTTTGCGTCCCGAACCCCATCAGGCGCCGGGGAAGCTGACATAGTAGGGAGCGTATGACATCCCTGTCCGCCGTTTCTCCTCGGGTCCGGTAATCCGTTGCAGGCCCAGGCGCTACGACGCTATCTTCGGACGGTCTTCGACCACATCTGGCTGGTCATCGCCTGCATCGTCGTGACGGTGGCGGCGGGGGCCGTGTATGTCAAAGTCACGACGAAGCAGTATCAGGCCACCTCGCAGATGCTGGTGTCGCCGATTGCCAGCACCGACGACGCGCTCGTGGGATTGCCGGTCCTGCACTCAACGGGCGTGCCCACCCAGGACGTCCTCACCGCGTCCAGCTTGATCACCACGCCGCAGGTCGCCCAGGCGACCATCAAGGCTCTGCACCTGAACATGTCGGCGCCGGCGCTCCTGGGGATGGTGTCCGCCACACCGGTCGGACAGAGCAACCTCGTCGCCGTACAGGTGACGGCTTCCTCGGCGGTTGAGGCGGAGAAGATCGCGAACACGTTCGTCAAGCAGGTCGTGGTGACCCGCGCCAACCAGCTGCACGCCGCGATCGCGGCGATCATCCCCGGCTTGCGCTCCCAGGTGGCGGCGCTACCGCCGGCCGAGCGAGTCGGCATCGGCACGATCGGTGACGAGCTCAGTCAGCTCGAACAACTGCAGTCCAGTAATGATCCGACGATCACGATCGCGGCGCCCGCGAGCCTACCGACCGGCCCCTCCTCACCCCAGACCAAGCTGACGCTCCTCGCCGCACTGTTCGGTGGGGTCATCATCGGGATCGGGGCCGCCTTCGGCTGGGATGCCCTGGATCCTCGCCTGCGCCGGGAAGACCAGCTCCGCGAGCTCCTGAACTTGCCCATCCTCGCGCGGATCGGGCGCGAGAAACGCAGCCACCGTGGCGCGCCGATGCTTCCAGGCGAGATGTCGTTCGCCTCGGCGGAGGGCTACCGGACGTTGCGAGCGGTGCTCACGTCGCGCGCCGGTGGGGCCCCCCGGGCGTTCCTGGTCACCGGCTCAGCTCCGGCCGAGGGAAAGACCACGTCTGCGATCAACCTCGCCGCGGCCATTGCTCAGGGCGGCTCTCGCGTGATCCTGATCGAGGCCGATTTGCGACGGCCGACGATCGCGGCCGCCCTCGGACTGACCGTCGAGTTCGGGACCGAGGACGTTTTGATCGGCGAGGCCGAACTCGAGCAGGCGCTCGTGGTGACCAGGTTCGAGGGCGTTCCCATGCGCGTCCTGGCGGTGCGCCAGCCAGGCGCGGAGCTATCCGACCGGCTCTCGTACGCGATCGCCCAGCGCCTGATCAAGCGCGCCAAGAGCCTCGCCGACTTCATCGTCATCGACTCCCCCCCGCTGACGGCGGTCATGGACGCCTTGCCGCTGGCGCAGATTGCTGACGAGGTGCTGATCGTCGCTCGTATCGGCCATCCCAGGTTGAGCCGGATCGCCGAGCTTCATCAGCTCCTGATTCAGCAGGGCAAGCCACCCACCGGCGTGCTCGTGATCGGGGACACGGCCTCGCATCGCGGCGGCTATTACTACACCGAGAACAATCACGGCCGCCAGCCTCGAACCTCCCCCAGCCCGCTGTCGGAGAGCGCAATCGAGGGCCGCGCCCGGGCGCCGAGGAGCTAAATGGGCGTAGCCGTCCGCCGGGGGCAGCGTGTTCGCTGGCGCGCGCGCGGGATGGGCTGGCGCCCCGCGCGACGGGACAAGTTCACCGAGCGCTCCCGCAGCCCCATCTGGCTCGGGGCGATCGCGATCGTTTGCGGTGGAATCGGGGTGGCAGCCGGGACCAGTCCGAAGCTCGGGGTGGAGCTGACGATCGGGCTGGCCTTCGTCGTCGTGGTCGTCAGCAATCTGATGGCGGGGATGGTGCTGTTCACGATCCTCTCGTTCCTGGAGGTGGTCAACTCCGGCGGCGCGGCACTCAGCTTCATGAAGGTCGCCGGTTTGGTCGTGTTCGTGTCGTGGTACGCCGCGGCGGCTACCCGTAACGAGGCCGAATCGCGATCGCTCGCCTCCCGGCAGCCACTCCTCGTGCTTGGCGTGGTCGGCTTCGTCAGCTGGTCGGTGATCAGCCTCGCGTGGGCCGGGAGTCGAAGCGGCGTGATCTCGGGAACCGAGCGCTATCTGCTCAACAGCATGCTGCTGCCGATCGTGTTCGGAGCCGTGCGCCGGCGCCGGGACTTCGTCTGGTTGGCGAGCGCGTTCCTTGTAGGCGCCGATGTCTCGGTGATCTTCGGGTTCCTGCAATCCGGCGGCGGACGACTGTCGGGCTCGATCGGCGACCCCAACGAGCTCGCCGCCGTGCTGATTGCCGCGCTGATGCTCTCGATGCCTCTGATCGCCACCGCGCCGCCCGGCTCCGCCCGGCGGGTTTGGGCCGTGATCGGTGCCGGAATCTCGCTTGTCGGGTTGCTTTACACCGACTCCCGCGGCGGCCTGGTGGCGCTGGCCATCACCCTGCTGGCCGGGGTAGTGATCGGGGGCCGCTGGCGGTGGCGAGTGCTCACGCTGCTGGTGGTCGGTGCCGGCGCATTCGGCGTGTATTACGGCGTGATCGCTCAGCTCCAGGCCCGCCAGCATCTCGCCGCCACCGATTCCACGGGCCGAAGCAGCCTGTGGAGTGTCGGCTTGAAGATGTTCGCCGCCAATCCGGTGAGCGGCGTAGGTACCGGCAACTTCCAGGCGGCCGCGATCCGCTACGTGCAGCAGGCCAGGTCGCTGACGCGCGCCGACCTGATCGTCGATGACCCCCACGCGACCCACGACACCTACCTCGAGATCGCTGACGAGCTGGGGATACCGGGGCTGGCGCTGTGGCTGCTGATCGCGGTGGCGAGCATGGGAGCGGCGATGGCGGCCGCCCGGCGTTACGAGGCGGCGGGGGATGTGAATTTCGAGCTGATGTCCAGAGCCCTGGTGCTGGCGATCCTCGGCATGCTGGTGGCGGACGTGTTCATCTCGGACGAATACTCCAAGCAGCTGTGGCTGCTGCTCGCACTCCCTCCGGCGTTGCTGGCGCTCGCTCCACGTCGTCGAGCGTGACAGCCGCTCCCCGGCGCCTGCGGGTGCTGTTCGTGATCGATAACGCCGGTGCTCTCGGCGGCGCCGAGCGGTTCGTGACGGGTCTGGCCATGCACATGCCACGCGACCGAGTCCAGTCGTGGGTGTGCTCGACCCGCGACGGAGAGCCAGCCGCCATCGAGGAGCTGCGCGAGGCCGGCATCCCCCACCTGAACGTGGGTCGGCACGCGAAGTGGGACGTGCACCGGCTGCGGTCGCTGGTGACCCTGGTTCGCGATCAGCGCTTCGACGTCGTTCACGCGCACAAGTTCGGCTCCAACATCTGGGGCGGGCTGATCGGCCGGTCCTGTGGAGTCCCGGTGATCCTGGCCCATGAGCACAACTGGTCCTACGGCGGTCGGGGTGCCCGGGCGCGCGCTCTGATCGACGGACAGATCATCGGCCGGCTGGCAACTCGCTTCATCGCGGTGTCGGAGTCCAACCGAGAGCGGATGAGCACGCTGGAGGGCGTACCCGCCGAGAAGATCGTCGTGATGCCGACCGCGTACATCCCCCACCCGGGCCGGGACGGAGGCGATGTCCGCGCCGAGCTCGGACTGGCACCCGGGACCCCGATCATCGGCGTCGCCGCCGGCCTGCGACCGGAGAAGGCGCTGGACGTGATGATCGAATCGTTCGCGCGGCTGAGCACCCGGGTCGCCGGCGTCCAACTGGTGATCGCCGGCGACGGACCGTGCCGCGGGGGCCTGGAGCGCCAGATCACGCGCCTTGGTGTGGCTGGCTCCGTGCACCTGCTCGGCGCACGGCGCGATGTCGACTCGATCCTGCGCGGCGTGGACGTAGGGGCCATGTCCTCGGACTGGGAGGGCATGCCCCTGTTCGTGTTCGAGTGCATGGCCACCGACACGCCCCTGGTCGCGACGGCGGTGGGTGGCCTGCCGGAGATCGTCAGCGATGGAGAGACCGGGCTGCTGGTTGCGCCCCAGAACGTGGCAGCGCTGGCCGACGCCCTCGAGCGACTGCTGACCGACCGCGACTTCGCTGCGCGACTGGCCGCGCGGGCGGCGGAGAGTCTGCCCCGGTACACAATCGATTCCGTGGCGAGCAGCTTCGCCGATCTGTATGACCAGTTGCTACGCGAGGTGGGTGCCCTATGACCGACGTGCTCGTGCTCTGCTACCACGCGGTCAGCCCCGACTGGACGGCTGACCTGTCCGTGACGCCGGAGGCGCTCGAGCGTCAGCTCGAGCTACTGATCGGGCGCGGCTGGCGCGCGACCACGTTCACCGAAGCGGTGTTGAGACCGCCCGCGCCGCGCACGCTGGCCGTGACCTTCGATGATGCCTTCCTGTCGGTGCGCGATCTCGCGGAGCCGATCCTCTCCCGGCTGGGCCTGTCGGCGACTGTGTTCGCCCCCACCGGCTTCATGTCCCGGCGCCAACCTCTGTCATGGCCGGGAATCGAGCAATGGCTCCGGACGCCCGCCGCCTCGGAACTGACGTGTATGGACTGGACCGACCTGGAGGCACTGCGCGAGCGAGGCTGGGAGATCGGATCGCACACCCGCACCCATCCGCACCTGACGGCCCTCGATCAGTTGGCGCTGGATCGAGAGCTGTCGCGTTCACGCGAGGAATGCAGCGAGCAGCTGGGCCTTCCGTGCCAATCGGTCGCCTATCCGTACGGTGACGTCGATCCGCGGGTGGCGGAGAGCGCGCGCCGCGCCGGGTATGTGGCCGGAGCTGCGCTGTCCAGCCGGCTGACCCCGATGGGCCCGTTTCGCTGGCCGAGGATCGGCGTCTACCACGGCGACGTCGATCGGCGCTTCGGCCTCAAGATGAACCATCTCATGCGCCGCTGGCGTGCCTCGTCGCTGTGGCCGCGGCGCAGCTGACCGGCGAGGGTCGAGCGGCCCTTCAGCGGTGGCGCCAGCTCAACAGCACGTCCGGAGCCGAGCCGAGCTCTGACAGGGAGACCTCGCCGACCCCGACCAGGGCGACGACGTAGGCGGCGAGCGCTCCGATCATGGCGAGGACGGCCAAGGGAAACGACGGCGCGGCGGTCCCGGCAAGCGCCAGCAGTCCGGCCATCGGAAGCCCGGCGATCACGCATCGCACCAACATCGTCGCGTACGGCCTGGCGCTGAGGCCGAGTATCGACAGGCAGATCAGGAACTGCGCGACGACGTACACAGCCAGCCCGATGTCGCTGCCGATCGCCCCGCCGACGACTCCGATGCGCGGGAGCAGGATCACATCGACGACCAGGTTGACGAGTAGGGTCACGATCGCCACCACCACACGCCGGCCCGCCCCACCGAGATAGTTGAGCGCGGTGGACACGAGCACCGCGCCGCCGGAGAGGAAGACGACCGGACCCAGAGCTCTCAGCACCTCTCCAGCCTTGCCGTATCCGGGCCCCAGGGTCAGCCTGATCAGCGGCGTCGCCCAGACGGTGGTGAAGACGGCGGTGGCGGTCATCAGGATCATCAGGAAGCGGACGGCGCCGTGGAAGGACTCCGACGCCTCGCGCACGCCGGTCGCGGCGGGCGTCAGCCGGGGCGAGACGGCGGCCGCGATCGCGTAGCCCGGGTACTGCAGCGCGGTGATCAGTCGATTCGGCGCGTTGAAGAAGGCGACCGAGCTGGCGCTGAGGAACGCACCGATCAGCAGTGCGTCGATCTGGGAGAAGGCGGTGAATATCCCGTCGACCACCCACAGGGTCTTGGCGTAGCCGGCGATCAGGCGTGCGTGCCCCCGGGGCTTGATCGACCGGGGCAGGATCTCGCTGCCGACCAGCCTCATCGTCAGCCACAGGGCGACGGCTGCGCCGACGGCGTAGCCAGCCGCGCGTCCGAGCGCAGCCGCCGACGCGCCTCCGGCGAGGAGCACCAGGGCGACGCTGGCCGACAGCTCGGCCACGCTCTCCGCCGTATTGGCCCAGAGATTGAGCGACTGCCGGCGAAGCGCCGTGAACACTCCGGAGAACAGGAACAGGAAGTTCTGACCGGCGATCGAGAGCGCCAACCACCTCAGCGGCTGCGCGAGTCCCGGGACGCCATAGGCGCTCGCGATCACGCCGGCCAGCGCCGCCAGCGCGCCCGCGACGACCACCGTGCCCAGGGTCTCGAGCCGGATAGCGTCGGCCACGAGCTCACCCAACAGCCTGCGGTCGCCTCGCTCAGCGACGAGGAAGCGCGGCAGCGCGACCGCCACGCCGAAATCCGAGGGAAGCTCGACCAGCGAGATGATCGAGTAGCCGAGGGCGAAGATCCCGTATTGCAGGGCCCCCAAGCTCCGGGTCAGGAAGATCGTCAGCGCCAGCGTGAAGACGCCGCCGGCAACCTTGGCGGCCAGTGTCAACAGCGCCCCGCGGACGACCGTGTCGCCGCCGTCGCCGGCGTCCCGTGGCGCCGGGTCGGCGGCAGTCGCCTCGCTCATCTTGGGCACAGTACGACACTGCGGCCGGTAGCATCCGGCGTCGAGTGAAGCACGAGCTGCGCGTCGTACACCTGGCTGCGTACGGCGGCGCCTATCCCGGGTCGTTCATCCCGTTGCTGAGGGCTTCGCGGCACGCATGCGAGGCGCAGGGCTGGCGCTTCGAGGTGGTGTTCACGCCCGGCGTGCAGGCCCGTCCGTGGTACGGCGATCTCGTCCGCGATGGGGTGACGGCCCACGTCGCCCCGGAGCTCGGCGGCGGCCGCGCAACCCACTGGTTGCACACGCTGCTGGGGCGAGATCGCGGACCGACGCTGCTGCACACGCATTTCTCCTTCTGGGACCTGCCTTCGGCGCTGCTCGGAGCGCTCCGACCGCGCACGCGGGTGGTCTGGCATCTGCACAGCTTCTTGGGCGATGGTTCCCTGGCACGCGCTAAGAACCTCGTCCGCTTCGGCGTGGTCGGACGGCAGGTCGACCGCATTCTCTGCGTCGGACCCGAGGTGTGGCACAAGGCGCTGGCGCGGCGGGCACCCCCGGCGAGGACGGAGGTGTTCCCGGTCGGCATCGACCTCGATCGTCTCACTCCCGTGAGCGCCGAGGAGCGCGCGGCGGAGCGCGGGCGACTCGGGCTGGCGGCCGACCGCCTGGTGCTCCTGCTGTTCGGCCGCGATTGGGAGCAGAAGGGCGGCCCGCTCGCCCTGGCGACCGTGCGCGAGCTCCGGGCACGCGGGCACGACGCCGTTGCCGTCGTGATCGATGCGCCGTCCTCCGCCGAGGCCGACCTGGCACCGCTCGAGCGCCACGGCGGGATCCTTCGCCTCCGGGCCACGGATGAGCCTCGCGAGCTGTTCGCCGCCGCCGATGTTTTCCTCGCGGCGAGCGTGGTCGAGGGCATGGGGCTGGCTCCGATCGAGTCGATGGCCTGCGGGACCCCGGTGGTCGCCTCCGACGTTCCCAGCCTGCGCCATACCGCGGGCGCGATGCCCGCCTGCCGGTTCGCCGCGCGGGCCGCGGGACCGTTCGCCGACGCCATCGAGGCCGAGCTGAGCGCCGCCGACGATCGTCCATCACGAGTGGCTCAGAGCCGGCAGGCGATCGCCGACACCTACTCACTGCAGTCATGGGAACGGCGCCTCGTCGACCTCTATTCACAGCTCCAGCGGACACGCGCACGATGACCACCGGATCGGGGATGCGGTTGGCCGTCTATACCGACTACGTCTACCGTCGCGTCGGTGGGGAGATCCATGCCGAGCGGGCGTTTGCGCTCTTCATCGCCGGCCTGCTCCCCCACGTGGACCGCCTCAGACTGATCGGCCGTCTGTCCACCGAGGCCGGTGACGCGCGATATACCCTCCCCCGGGGCATCGAGCTGGCTCCGCTGGAGCATTACTCGAGCCTGGTCAACCCGATCGCGGTCCTGCGATCGCTGGCCGGCTCGACGGTCGCGATGTGGCGAGCCCTCGACGACATCGACGTCGCCTGGGTGCTGGGCCCGTACCCGCACGCCTTCGCGCTGGTGCTGGTGGCTCTGCTGAGGCGGCGGACCGTCGTGCTCGGGGTCCGACAGGACTGGCCCGCGTACGTGCGCATGCGGCGCCCCGGCCGGCGCATCCTGCACCTGGTCGCCGACGTCATGGAGTGGCTGTGGAGATCGCTGGCGCGCCGCCTGCCCGTCGTCGCCGTGGGCCAGGAGCTGAGCGCGAAGTACGCCGTCTCACCGGCCGTGCTCGATCTGGCGGTGTCGCTGGTCCCGGCTGCCGCGCTGCAGGCACAGCCACCGCCACGGGACTACGGCGGCGAGCTGCGAGTCCTCAGCGTCGGCCGGCTCGAGGAGGAGAAGAACCCGTTGCTGCTGGCCGACATCCTCGATCGGTTGCACAGCGTCGATCCCCGCTGGCGCCTGATCGTCTGCGGCGAGGGCGACCTGGCGCCGGCGCTGTCGCGCCGACTGTCGGAGCTCGGCATCGCCGGGCACGCCAGCCTGCTCGGGTACGTGACGATGGGCCCCGAGCTTCTCGAGCTCTACCGCGACAGCCACGCGCTGCTGCATGTGTCCTGGACCGAGGGCTTCCCGCAGGTGCTGATCGAGGCCTTCGCCACCGGACTACCGGTGGTCGCCACCGCGGTCGGTGGTGTCGCCGCGGGCGCCGGTGATGCGGCGCTGCTGATCGGCCCCGGCGACGCGGCGGCGGCGAGCGAGGCGTTGCTGAGGGTCGCCGATGAGCCGGAGTTGCGAACGCGGCTGACCGCCGCCGGTCGACATCGCGCTCGCGAGCTCACGCTCGAGGCTCAGACGGCGCGCCTAGCGGCCTTCCTGGCCGCGGCACGAGCATTGCGCACGAGTTCGTAGACCCCCGGGGCGGCCCGCTTGGCGCCGCTTTTGGTCTGCCAGGAGAGCCACCGGCGGCTTCGCGTCACCCGATCTCCCTTGACCAGGGCCGCCGCCAGCTCAGGCGAATCGCGAGCCCAGATCGTGCTGCGGCCAAGGACCGTGATCCCGCTGTGCTGTCGAGCCCTGGCAGTGGGAGTGGATGTGAGCAGGTAGCTATACCCCGCCTGCGCGACGGCCTCCACCACCGAGTCGGAGACCGACCCCCCGGGCACCGCGGCGCCGGCCGGGGCGACGCCCAGCACCTCCGCCAGGCGCTCGCGGCTGATGCGCCACTCCGAATCCAGCTCCGGGCGCGCCATCCGGCCCATGAACGGAGGATGGGTGTGCGAATGGCTGCCGATCTCGTGTCCGCGGGCAGCCAGCTCCCGTGCCGTGTCTGCATCGATGAATCCCGGTGTCCCCAGTCGCGACGTCACCAGGTAGAAGCACCCCCGCCAGCCGTACGCCTCGAGCTGCTCGGCGATCCACGGCGAGCTCGCACCGCCATCGTCGAAGGTGAGCATCGCGGACGAGCTCGCGGGCGTGACCCCGCAGCTGACCCCGGTGGCGGCGATCGCGTCCAGGTGGGCTCGGAAGTGCCCACGATCGAGCTTGTAGACACCGGCCACAGGTCCGGGGAAGCCGACCTGATCGCGGTCTGCCGGGTCGATCACGTCGTGGTAGATCAGCGCGAACGTCAGGCCGGCCACGGCGTCTGAACCTACCACCTGCGAGGGGCGGTCGATCTGGCCGCGATGAGCTGGCCGCCGCCGCCCGCAACCGTCCGATGCCCAATAGACTGACGCCGATGCTCGTACTGATGAGCGGGGGATCGGGCGACCGGTTGACGCCCGAACGATCGTGGCGGTCGTTGCGCACCCGGCTTCTGAGAACACTCATCCCCCACGGCCGCCGAGCCGAGCTCAAGGCCATGTACAACCGCGCGACCTGGCGCCTGTTCATCGGCAACAACGTTCGCTGCAATTGCTGCGGCGGTCGCTGGCGCCGGTTTCAGAACTACATCTCCGAAGGCGGGCACCGGACCCTGGTCTGTCCTCGATGTGGCTCTCTCGGACGCCACCGCGTCGACTGGATGTATCTGAACGAGCGCGCCGATGTCCTGCAGCGACCCACGCGCCTGCTGCATTTCGCGCCCGAGGTGTGCCTGGCTGCGCCGCTACGACAGATGTCGAACGTCGAGTACCTGTCGGCTGACTATGACTCGACGCTGGCGATGGAGCGCGTCGACGTGCGCCAGATCCAGTACGGCGATGCCACCTTCGACGCCGTCATCTGCAATCACGTGCTCCAGCTGATCGACGACGACGCCGTCGCGATGAGCGAGATCTGCCGGATCTTGCGGCCCGGAGGGTGGGCGTTGCTGCAGAGCTCGGTCGATGACGGCCTCCAGGACACCGACGAGCGCCCTGGTGCGTCAGCCGGCGAACACCAGTCGGGACGGCGCTACGAAGAGGTCTTTCATCGAATCTACGCGCGGGATGACTACGCGCAGCGCCTGCAACGGGCCGGCTTCGAGGTCACCGTCTCGGACTACGTCTCCGAGCTCGAGCCCGCGGTCGTCCGGGAGCTTGGACTCGACCCCCACGAGACGATCTACTTCTGCCGCAAGCCATAGCGGCCGGCCGCGGGTTCAGAATCGCGACCACGGCAGGCGGGAGCCGAGCAACCGGTTGCGCGGGACCACCAGCCGGAAGGCGATCTTGTTGGCCAGGGCGCGCCGGCGCAGCCATGGGGATTGGAGGTACCCGACCCAGCGACGTCTGGTCTCCTCGATCGCCGCTCGTGGTGAGAGCATCTGCATGGCCTCGAGCTGAGTGATGTGGAGGAGGTGGTAGAAGGAGCTTGCGATCGGCTTCACCGGATGCGGATACAGGCTGTAGATCGACCACCAGCCGGTGTCGAAGCGACCCACGTTGGCGGCGAGTGTGTCCACACCCCGCTCAAACGCGGAGGTCGCGCTCGCGTCGCGGAGCCCGAGTCCCACGTCGCGCATCCCCCACCAGGCGAAGATGGCCCCGTTGAGGACGTAGGATGCCGGGTCGGTCGGGTACTCCTCCGGCCAGACCGAGCCATCCAGCCACGCGCCGACGCCCCCCTCCTCGCGGGGTCGATCCAGCGGCTCCAGCCCCAGCCGAGCCGCATCCGCGAATCGCTCCTCGCCCGCCTCAAGGTAGAGCCGCACGAGGAGGCTGGCCGCCTCTCCCTGGGCCATTCCACAGCGCCACGGGGCGCGCAGCGGGAAGGTGTGCTCGAACGACCTCTGGTTCAGCCACGAGCCATCGCGCTCCTGGGACTCGACCAGAAAGCGGCCCGCGGCAAGCGCGGCCTGCAGCCATTCCTCCCCCTCGCCCAGGATCCAGCGCTCGTGGCAGCCGAGTCCGTACTGCGCGACGCTCACGAAGTCGTCGTGCAGGCGGCCGGCGTCGATAGGGGGCCACTTCGATGTCTGGGCCTTCGTGCTCATGTCGATCGGGTACCCCCTCACCGACTCCGCGTCCGACGCCCGGCCCAGGGGGAGCGTCATGCGCTTCGCGCTGGAGAAGATCCCCGCGGTGGTGGGGTCCTTGCGCGCCACGTGCGTTCCCGGCGCTACCGCGCGAGATAGCTGGCCGCGGCGGCGGCCGCATGGGCCAGCACCGGGGCGCACGGCGAGCCGGCCTCGAGAGTGAAGTTGCCCATCGCGGCATCGGTGTAGCGGGGACTGACGATCTGGTTGTCGCGCGCGATGAAGCCGCCGTTGCGACGGTCGATGGTGCGGTCGCCCCCGAACACGCAGTTGCCGACAACGAGGTTGCCTGATCCCTTCACGCTCGCATCGGGCCAGTAGGACTCAACGTCGGCGCGCACGGTCGAGTCCGTGATCACATTGTTGATGATCAGGTTGTTGCTGGAGGCGTCGCCGTAGTCGCCGGCGATGATGATGCCCTCGCCGTTGTGGTTGATCACGTTGCCGGCGATCGTGGTGCGCTGGGCGTTCCAGTAGAGCTGGATTCCCCGATCCGCATTGTTGTAGATCAGATTGTCGATGATCCGGGCCCCGACCGAGTTGGCCACGTAGATGCCGTGCTGATGGTTGGTGGGCGGAAGCACCCCGCAGTCGTGGATCCGGTCGTGCTTGAGCAGCGTATTGGTGGCCTGCCCGTAGCCCTGGCCGCTGCCGAGTTCGAAGCAGATGGCCGTGTGGTCGTTGGTCACGTTGTCGTTGATGAACTGGTCGTCCGCCGAGTCGACCGTTGGACTCGGCAGGTCCAGCGGGTTGCGACCGTCCAGGGTCAGGTGGGTCACCCGGATGTGGTTGGCCCCGTGAGGGAGGTAGACACGTCCGACGATTCGCGCTCGGCTGCCGGGAGCGCTCCGCAGCGTGATCGGCCTGCCGCGGCGCCCCCCGTGGTCGAAGCTCACGAACGTCACGTAGGTCCCACCCTCCAGGCATCCGGTCTGGCCTGGCCTCAGCGCGTTCACCAACCGCTGCACCGAGCGAAACGGCGCCAGAGCCGTGCCCCGGGGAGGTCCACTGCCGTGCGGCGCTGCGAACCACCGGCAAGCCGCCAGGCTTGCGCCCTGAGCCGCCCCGCACGCGGCGAGCGAGACCAGGAGGAGTGTCGCGAAGAAGAGTGCAGGTATCCGGAGACGATCGCCGGGCACGGGCTCACGGGGCAGACGGGGCGGGGGACGACTGGACGGGATTCGCGGGACTCGGCGCGGCGGCACGCGATGCGACCCTGTCCGTCACCCGCAAGCTACCAGACGCTCTCCGGCTGCGCGCCGCCAGTGGCGGAGCCAGATCCTGCCGGGCGTGCGCGCGGTGAGCGACCGCTGCTAGCTGCTGTGATGCCGGCGAGCGTGGCGCTTGGCGTGCCGGCGAGCGGGGTGTGTCGTGCGACGGGCGTGGGAGTGAGTCCGCTTGGCCTTCTTGCGCGGGGTGATCGCGATGCGCCCGAGGGCGGTGTGTCCGCCGCTGGGGACACCCGAGACGCCCTGGACGGTCGCTCCGATGTTCCCCGCGAGGGCGGAGCAAGGGCTCGCCGAGCTCGTCCGGAAGTCACCCGAGGAGGCGTTCACGAACTGGGGGTTGGCGGTCGTGTTGTGGTTGGCGGTGAAGCCGCCGCCCGACGTGTCGACGGTGCCCTCGGCCCCGCCCCAGATGCAGTTGTTGTGCAGGGTGTTGCCGCTGCCGACCGGGTTGCCGCTGGGATACCAGGACTCGACGTCGTAGCGGATCTTGGCGCCGGAGATGATGTTGTCGTACACGTTGGCGTTGTCGGACGCCGTGCCGTCGTCGCCGGAGAAGATGATGCCCTCGCCGTTGTTGACGATCGCGTTGTGGTCGATTGTCGTGTTCATCGCGTCGGGATACAGCTGGATCCCGCGATCCGCGTTGTTGTAGATCTCATTCCAGTCGATCGTCGTGTTGGTGGCGTCGTCGACGTAGATCCCGTGCTCGTGGTTGTTGGCCGGCATGACGCCGCAGTCGTGGATCCGGCTGTCGGTGATCACCGTGTTCGTCGCCCGTCCCCAGGCGCTGCCGAGAACGAAGCAGATCGCAGTGTGATCGTCGGTGACGTTGTCGTGGCTGAAGGTGGCATGGTCGGAGTTGACCGTCGGGCTTGGCAGGTTCCCGGAGTTGACCCCGTCGAGCGTGAGCCCGGTGACGGTCACATAGCTGGACTGCTGGGGAATCCAGAAGCGGCCCACGATCTCCGCGGACTGGCCGGGATAGCTGGTCAGCGTCACCGGGGCGCCGGCGTTGCCGCCTGCGTTGACCGTCACGTCCTCGCGGTAGGTGCCGCCTTCGAGACAGCCGACCTGGCCGGGAGCCAGCGAGTCGACGAGCTTCTGGGCGGTGCGGAAGGGGGCCGCGACGGTGCCGGAGGCCGAATCGGAGCCCGCCGGACCGGCGACGAGGCTGCAGTTGGGCGTGGATGCCAGGGCGGTCCCGCTCGTGACAAAGCACGTGGCGGCGAAAGTTGCGAGTGCGATTCCAAGTGCTTTGTTCATATCTCCTGTGTCGGCCCTGGCCAGCACCTGGACCAAGAGCGGACGGGAAACTCGACCGGATGTCCAGATTGGGTCCGTGGCGCCTGGACGAACGGTCCGACCGGGCCCTCGATCCGCGTCGCGAGTGACGAAGGCTGGGCTCTCGCCGTCCCTCCGACGTGAGAACATCCGGCTCAGGTCGCCTTCGTGCAGCTGCCGTCACGTCACATCAGAACGCGGCTGGCGCCGCACCTACCGGCGGTCGTGTTTGGCCTTGCCATCGTGGCCTTGATGCTGCTCTGGGCCGTCCACAACGGCGGCTTCGACACGGAGACCTGGTACTGGGGCGGCCTGGTGGCGCTGGCGCTCCTGACAGCGGCACTGGTCCTACTCGGCACAGCGCGGCTGCGACTGAGTCGAGCGGGCCGGATCGCGGTGCTGCTGTTCGCGCTCTATGTGGCCTGGTCCTACCTGTCGATCACGTGGGCGCAATCACCGGGCGACGCGCTGCAAGGGAGCAATCGCGCGCTGCTCTACCTGCTCGTGTTCACGCTGATGATGAGCCTGCCATGGACCCCCCCGGGAGCCTTGGCCGCGCTGACGACCTATGCCGTCGGGACGGGCGTCATCGGCGTCGTCCTGATCACCCGCCTGGCCTCCCATGACCGCGTCAGCAGCCTGTTCGTGGGATCGAGGCTGGCGGCACCGACGGGATACCTGAACGCCACCGCGGCGCTGTTCACGATCGGCTGTCTGACCGCGGTCGGCGTCGCCAGCCGTCGCGAGCTGCCCGGTCTGCTCCGCGGCCTCCTGCTCGCGCTCGCCTGCGGTGAGCTCCAGCTCGCGCTGATCGTCGAGAGCCGGGGCTGGCTCTTCACTCTGCCACTTGTGGTCGTGCTGGCGATCCTGGTGTCGTCTGACCGTCTGCGACTGGCCGCCATGGCCGCGCTGCCGATCATCGGCGCCCTCATCCCTCTGCACCGCTTGCTCGACCTGTACCGGGCTACCCAGGCGTCGGCGCAGAACGCTGCCGCCGGGCGCGCCGGGCAGGCTGCGCTGCTGATCTGCGGCGCGGTGTTCGTGCTCGGGACGATCCTGGCCTGGGCTGACGCGCAGTCTCGCGGCCGAAGTCTCTCCCGACGTGCCACGCGAGCCGTCGGCACGACCGTGGCTGTGCTGGCGCTGGCCGGCGCCATCGGTGCGGGCACGGTGGCCACCCACGGCCATCCGTTCCCGTTCATCTCCCGGCAGCTCCAGGGACTCGGAAAGCTGAACACCACGTCTTCCTCGAGCTCCCATTTCGCCGATGTCGGCAGCGGACGCTACGACTTCTGGCGCGTGGCCCTGGACGCCTTCGTGGCCCATCCGATCGGGGGCCTCGGTCAGGACAACTACGCCGACTACTACGTCCTCCATAGGCACACCGGCGAGGAGCCGGAATGGACTCACAGCATCGAGTTGAGACTCCTCGCGCACACCGGCGCGGTCGGGTTCGCGCTCTTCGCCGGCTTCCTCGTGTCGGCGATCGGGCTGGCGTTGAGGGGCAGGCGCCGGGGGAGCCCTCTCGGCCGCGGCGTGGCTGGGATCTCGATGTTGGCGCTGCTCGTGTGGCTGATCCACGGCTCGGTCGACTGGTTCTGGGAGATGCCGGCGCTGTCCGGACCAGCGCTCGGCTTCCTCGGGATGGCCTGCGCACTCGGTGCCGCCTCGACCCGGGCCGGGGAGGCGATCCGCTCGGGCGGCTACCGGGCGAGCGCGGCCGGCGATCAGGCCACGAGCGAGACCCCACCCCCACCTCCGGCGGCCGGCCGTTCAGCCACTGGGCGCCGCCGCCAGCCCGTCGCCATCTTCGCCGGCACACTGGCCGTCGTGGCCGGGGTAGTCGTCCTGGGGGTCCCCTACCTCTCGGTTCGCGAGGTGTCGCTTGGCAGCGATGCCCGCTTCTCCGATCCGGCCGCGGCGCTGAGCGACCTGCAGCGAGCCGCCGCTCTGAACCCTCTCAGCGCTGTCCCCGATAGGCTCGCCGGCACAATCGCCCTGCAAAACGCCGAGTATGGTGTCGCCCAGCAGCGCTTCCGGCGGTCGATCGAGCGCGAGCCCGGTGGATGGTTCGCATGGCTCGGCGCCGGGCTGGCCGCCTCCGGCCTGGGTCAGCCGGGCCGTGCCGAGCACGACTTCCGCGTCGCCCGGCGCATCAATGATCGCCAACCGGCGATAAGCGCCGCCTTGGAGCGCGTCGACACCAAAAACCCGTTGACGTCCGGCGAGGCGTTCAGACTATTGGTGTTGGTGCAATGAACCATCTGCCGGTACGAAGCTTCCGGTTGCGCTTAAGCACCGGCGTGGTGTACTCTCTTCCGAGGGAACGTGCTTGGAAAGGGCTGCCCGGATGGGTCGCCCGACCGGACAAACATCAGAAAGGTCTCACGAGGGGCTAATGAAACGCATCGCGACCATCATCATCGGACTAGCACTGCTGCTGCCCAGCTCCGCGCTCGCGTCGAGCTCCACGTGCCAGTCATACAACCCGCAGCTCTGTTCCGTCGCGAGCAACGACGCCAGTCAGACGACGACTACGACCCCTGCCGCTACGTCGGCAAGCACGCTTCCGTTCACCGGACTTGACGTGGTGCTTCTCGCCGCAGGCGGCGGGATGCTGCTCGGCGCCGGCTTGGTCGTCCGTCGCCTCTCGCGGCACGCCAGCGACTAGCTGCCAGCGCAGCACAGCTGACCCAGCCCCCGCGGCCACCGCCGAGGGGGCTGGTTTTCGTTCAGGCCGGGTGGCTGGTTAGGCGGGCGGGCGCCGACGCGCTCGCGGATCATCCGCGTGACCTCGCCGCCGTCAGCCCGGCCCTTGGTCTCGCGCATGACGAAGCCGACCAGCGGGCCGATCGCCTTCATGTTGCCGCCCCGCACCTTCTCGGCCGCGTCCGGGTCGGCCGCGATCGCCCTGTCGACGATGCTCCCAAGCTGATCGCCGTCATCTGCGCTGAGCGCGCCCAGGCCCTCGCGCTCCACGATCGCGCGCGGCTCGCCGCCCTCGGCCACGAGCCGGGTGAGCACGTCGCGCGCGGCGTCGCGACTGACCTCCCGGGCCGTGACCAGCGACGCCAGGACGGCCAGCGCCTCCGGCGTGACGCGGCTGGCGCCGGGGTCGGCATCGGACCCGATGCGCTCCACCAGATGTGGGATCCAGTTGGAGAGCTCGACCGCCCCTGCCGAACCCTCCGGCGCGGCGTCCAGCGCCCGCTCGAAGTAGTCGGCCAGTTCGCGACGGAAGGCGAGATCCCGGGCGCGCTCGGGGTGCAGTCCCAGCTCGCGCTCGAAGCGCTCGGCTCGAGCGGCGGGTAGCTCGGGCAGCTCGCGCGCGGCGGCCGCCTGCATCTCCTCGGTGGCGAGCATCGGGACGAGGTCCGGCTCGGGGAAGTAGCGGTAGTCGTGGGCCTCCTCCTTGGAGCGCAGAGGAGTGAGCCGGCCAGAGGCACCGTCCGCGGAGCGGGTGGTCGGGTCGAAGTGCAGCGTTTCCTGGACCACGGTGCCGCCGGACTCAAGCAGCGAGATCTGACGGGCGATCTCCGCCTTGACGCCCCGCTCCAGGTATCGGAACGAGTTCATGTTCTTGAGCTCGGTCTTGGTGCCGAGCTCGGTGGAGCCAGCCGGGCGGACGGAGACGTTGGCGTCGCAGCGCAGCGACCCCTCGTCCATGTTGACGTCAGAGACGCCCAGCTGCCGCAGCGTCGTGCGCAGCAGCGTGAGCCACTCATGCGCGTGCTCGGCAGAGCCCAGATCGGGTTCGGTGACGATCTCGACCAGCGGGGTGCCGCAGCGGTTGAAGTCGACGACGCTGCGGTCCGAGCCGTGGATGCGGCCGCTCTCCCCCAAGTGGATCAGCTTGGCGGCGTCCTCCTCCAGATGGACGCGGTGGATGCGCACCTCCCCCAGCCGGCCGCCCCGGCACAGCGGAACGTCGTACTGCGAGATCTGGTAGCCCTTCGGCGAGTCCGGATAGAAGTAGTTCTTGCGGTGAAACAGCGACCGGGAGGCGATCTCGGAGCCGAGCGCGAGCCCGATCATGATCCCGAACTGCACGGCCCGTGCGTTGAGCACGGGCAGTGCGCCCGGGAGGCCCAGGCAGACCGGGCAGGTGTGAACGTTCGGCGGATCGCCGAACGACAGGTCGCAGCCGCAGAACATCTTCGTCCGGGTCTTGAGCTGGACATGGATCTCGAGCCCGATGACGGGCTCGTACGCGTGCCCGGAGCTCATCGGCGGGCCGCGCTGGAGTCGAAGCCGATCGCCTGCTCGAGCGCGTAGGCGGCATCGAGCATGCGGCCTTCGCTGAACGCCGGGCCCGCGATCTGGAAGCCGACCGGCAATCCCTCGCTGAGTCCCGAGGGGATCGAGATCGCCGGGATCCCCGCCAGTGACATCGGCACCGTACAGAAGTCGTTGAGGTACATCGCGAGCGGATCGGCGGTCTTGGTCCCGAGCTCGAACGCCGTCCACGGACTGGTGGGCGTGACGACGAAGTCAAAGGCCTCGAACACCGCGCGGAAGTCCTCCGCGATCTTGGTACGGACCTTCTGCGCGGCCCCGTAATAGGCGTCGTAGTAGCCGCTGGAGAGTGCGTAGGTGCCGAGCATGATCCGGCGCTTGACCTCAGGCCCGAAGCCGGCCGCGCGCGTGCGGCTGTACATCGTCTCGAGATCCTGGTCGCCTGCCACCCGCAGGCCGTAGCGCACCCCGTCGAAGCGTGCGAGGTTGGCGGAGGCCTCCGCGGGGGCGATCAGGTAGTAGGCCGACAGGGCGTGCGGCGCGTGCGGCAGCGCGCAGCTCTCGACGGTCGCCCCCAGGCCCTCGGCGAGCCGCAGCGCCGCCTCGAAGCTGGCGCGCACTCCAGGCTCGATGCCCGCGCCGGCATCCTCGCCGCCTGCCAGCAGCTCCTCGGGCACACCGAGGCGGATCCCGCGCAGGTCCTCGGCGGTGGGGAGCTCCAACGCTCCGGGAAAGTCCAGCGAGGTCGAGTCGCGCCGGTCTCGGCCGATCATGTGCGAAAACAGCAGCGCGGCATCGGTCACGTCCCGGGTCAGCGGTCCCGCCTGATCCAGCGACGAGGCGAACGCGATCATCCCGTAGCGCGAGCAGGCCCCGTATGTCGGCTTCAGCCCCACGACCCCGCACAGCGCCGCCGGCTGGCGGATCGACCCGCCGGTGTCGGTGCCGATGGCCCACGGCGCCATCCCGGCCGCCACCGCGGCCACGCTGCCCCCGGACGAGCCTCCCGGGACCCGCCCGCGGTCCCACGGGTTGAGCACCGGGCCGAAGGCTGAGTTCTCGTTCGAGGACCCCATCGCGAACTCATCCTGGTTGGTCTTCGCCAGCAGCGGCGCTCCGGCCGCCGCCAGCTTGGCGACGACGGTCGCCGTGTACGGCGGGCGGTAGCCCTCGAGGATCCGGGAGCCGGCCTGGCTGGGGACCCCCTCGGTGCAGAAGAGGTCCTTGACGGCCACCGGAACCCCGGCCAGCGGCGCGGACGCGGGCGGCGGGTCGGGCGGCCCGTCCGCCACCCAGGTGAAGGCGTTGAGCTCGTCGGCCGCGGCACGCCGGCGGTAGAACTCGAACAGCTCGGTGGCGTCCAGCTCGCCGGCCCGGATCCGCGCCGCGGCCGCGGCCGCGGTGAGCCCGAGCAGCGTCTCCGATGCCGTCCCGGACGCCGGCGCCGCCCCGGACGCCGATCCCGTCCGGGACGCCGGATCTGCCCCGGACGCCGGATCTGCCCCAGCGGCGGTCATTCGCCGGACGGACCGGGACTGGGCACCCCGAACCCGCCTTCCACGGGCTCGGGAGCCTGCGCCAGGACGACGTCTCGCGGCAGGCACGGCTCGGGCTCATCCGGACGGGTGACCCCGGTTACATCGATCACGTGCGAAGTCGGCGGCACGCCTTCCAGGTCGAGCTGGCGTATCTGCTCGACGTGGTCGAGCACCTTGGACAGCTCGCTGGCCATCCGCTCGACCTCGGCTTCGTCGAGCTCGAGCCGGGCCAGCCGGGCGACGTGGAGAACCTGTGCACGGTCGAGCATCTCGAGGCCCATTCTAGGATCGGCGCCCTGAGCGCGCGGTTTCGGCCCCACGCGCCCGCTGTTCGGCCCAAAGCGGCCCGGTGTTCAGCCCCACGGGCCCGCTGTTCGGCCCCACTGTTCACCCCCACGGGCCCGCTGTTCGGCCCAAGGATCGGAGAAAGGTGCGGATAGCGAGCACTTCTCAGATCGCTGCCGCAAACGGCGCGCGATGTTGGACGCCACGCGACCAACATCTCGCACGCATCCAGCCCGTTGCACAAAGAGGAGGGCAGGACAGCGCGCCGCGCGCGGCTCAGGACCGGCGGCCGAGCTCGACCACCGGGATGCTCGCGTTGCGCTCGGGATCGGGAGCATCCTCCTCGCGCAGGGAGCGAAACGCCCCGTACACGAGTGCCAGGGCGGTGGCGAGGCCGAGATAGGCCCCGGCCTTGGCCTCGCCCAGCGAATCGGGCCCCGGGACGGAGATGAGCACCCGGTAGATGAGCCCGAGTGCGGTCAGGATCGAGAGCACCAGCACGATCACGCTCAGGCTGGCCGGCAGAGCCGGCGCCCGGCGTGCTCCCTGAAACCACGTCAGGGCAAGCGCGGCCAGGATCGTCACCACGATCACCCACCGCAGCGTGGGCAGGCCCTGCCAGCCGGTGATCGAGGCATGCGCGCCGAGCTCGGTCGCGGTACCGCCCAGCCTGCCGCCGAGTCCGTACCACGGCAGCGCAAGCAGCACAATCAGCAGCACCACCGCGGCGATGCCCGCGATCACCTCGCCGCGGCGGAGCCTCGAGACCTGGAAATCCATACGGCCGCTGGCGGATGGGCGACCGTCGGGCGCCGACGGAGCTTCAGACGCCGCGGGTGGCCCCGACGCCCGCGTTGCGCGCCTGTAGCGCGAAGTAGACCAGTGCCACCGTCAGCACCAGCGCCGCCCAGAAGCCGAACCCGAACAGGCTGAAGTGGATGTGGAAGAGGAACTTGAGCCCGACGAACAGCGCCATCACGCACGCCTCTACGAACCGCGTATGCGTTCTGCCGCCGCCGAGCACCGGCAGCTGAGTCTGCGGAGAGAACCGGTCTATCGCCAGGTCGGCGATCAGGATGATCCCGGCCAGCACGGCCAGCACCCCGAGCCACCCATCGGGCGCGTCGGTGGCCGTGAGCGAGAACCCGAGGACGCTGAACCACGGCAGGAACAGCAGGTCGATCACCAACAGCAATGCCAGGCCGCCGATGGTCCAGTCTTCCCTCGACACGTTGTCGACGCTCACTTTGCCCTCCTCGATCGGTCACCGATGTGTGCGTCAGGTAGGTTCGCCGCGAGCGGTCCCCATCCTGCGCCGGCCGCCGGCCGCGCCCGGGCTCGCAAGTGCGGAACGCAGGGGCGGAGCGACGGCCCGGGCTCAGCCTACCGCTCGGCGTGACGGGAGGCGACGCGCACCCGGCGCCGCTGTCTGGTGGCCGCGGCCCGCGTTCGGTCCTCCTGCTCGAGCATCGACTGCCGGCCGCCGAGAGCTACCCCGAAGGCGCACAGCAGGCCGAGATAGGCGCCGAGTTTCTGATCGATCATCCGGTGCGGCGCGGGGAACGCGATCAGCACCCGGTAGATCAACAGGATCGCCGTCAGCGACCCCAGCGCCACCAGCACCCGGCTGGTGTCGGTCTTCGTGCCGTGGGAGCGCTGGGAGGCGTGCAGCAGCACCGACCCGAGAACGGCGCAGATCGTCAACAGCACCACCCAGCGAACGTAGGTCAGGCTGTTGAAGCCGTTGACGGCCGTCGAGACCGCCGGGCGCGCCGCCGACGGGTCAGGGACCCCCGCGACCCCGTACCACTTGGTCCCGAACATCAAGGCTAAAAGCAGGAGCGCGCTGGCCGCGCTCGTGA
This sequence comes from uncultured Solirubrobacterales bacterium, assembly GCA_963799995.1. GTDB lineage: Bacteria > Actinomycetota > Thermoleophilia > Solirubrobacterales > Solirubrobacteraceae > Palsa-465. The sequence goes on from CAWCZI010000012.1 coordinate 830,870, forward strand.
GCTCCCCGTGGTGCACGCGCAGCCGCCGGCGGGACTGCGGTCTGCGTCCGCCGGCCGTCCGCTCACCGGCGGGGGTTCCTCCTTCACCGGGCTCCCCTCTCCCCTCCTGGTCGGCGCCGGCCGCCATCAGCGCTTCGAGATCGGAGCCAGGTCCGCGACCAGCTTGCGCTCCGAGCGGTCGCTGCTGAAACGGATGACCACGATCCCCCCGGGCTCGACCCCGGTCACGACGCCCTCGCCGAACGCGGCATGCACCACATCGTCGCCGAGCCGGAAGGCCGGAGGCGGCGGCGCATCGCGGGCCGGAAGATCGGCGCCACCCGAGCTCCACGACGTCATCCGTCCGCGCATCCCGCCGAAGCCTCGCGGAGCCTGCACCTCCCGGTCGGTCAGCACTGCCGGGATCTCACCGATGAAGCGGCTCGGGGCGCCGAAGCTGCGCGCCCCGAACACGGTGCGTGTCCGTGCCGAGGTGAGATAGAGGTCACGTTCGGCGCGGGTGATCCCCACGTAACACAGGCGCCGCTCCTCCTCGAGGCCGCCCTCGTCGAGCGCGCGCGAGTGCGGGAACACTCCTTCCTCACAGCCGATCATGAACACGATCGGGTATTCCAGGCCCTTGGCGTTGTGCAGCGTCATCAGCGTCACCAGGCCCTGGTCATCGGTCCGTGTGTCGGCATCGGCGACGAGCGCGATCTGCTGCAGAAACTCTCCCAGGTTGCCCTCGCCGTTTGTGCCGGCGTCGTACTCCGCGGCCACGTTGACGAGCTCCTCGAGGTTCTCGATCCGGCCCTGTGCCTCGATCGTGCGCTCCGCCTCGAGCGTCTCCAGGTACCCCGTCTCGGACAGCAGCTCCTTGAGCAGCACCGAGAGCTCCGCGGGCTGGGGGCCGGTCGCGCGCTCCTGGAGGATCTCCATCGTCCCCATGAAGCGACGCAGCGCCTTGATCGCCGCCGCTCCCAGGCCCGGCACGTCCTCGGGCGCCGCCGCCAGCTCCCACACCGTCTCGCCGCTGGTGTTGGCATGCGCCAGCACCCGGGAGATCGAGGTCTGCCCGATGCCCCGCCGCGGGGAGTTGACGATCCGGGTGAAGGCGCCCACGTCCTGCGGGTTGACGAGCACGGTCAGGTAGGCGATCGCGTCCTTGATCTCAGCCCGCTCGTAGAACTTGGTCCCCCCGATCACCTGATAGGCGATCTCGGCCCGCACGAGCGTGTCCTCGAGCACCCGGGACTGCGAGTTGGTCCGGTAGAAGACCGCGATCTCCGCCCGCGACGTGCCCTCGTCGACCATCCGCTGGATCTCGCCGGTCACGTACCGCGCCTCGGCGTGCTCATCGTCGAGCTCGCGGATCTTGATCGGGTCCCCCTGGCCCAGCTGGGTCCACAGCGACTTGGGCTTCTGTCCCCGGTTGTTGCGGATCACCGCGTTGGCCGCATCCAGGATCGTCTGCGTCGAGCGATAGTTCTGCTCGAGCTTGACCGTGTGCGCGTCCGGGAACGTGTCCTCGAACTCGAGCAGGTTCGTGATGTCCGCCCCACGGAAGCTGTAGATCGAGTTGTGCGTAACGATCCCGCCGGCGATGAAGTTGTGCGTGTTCTCGATGTCGAGGTCGTAGACGGGCCGGTCCAGCGCCACCCGCTCGACCGACTCGACGATGTCGTAATCGCCGTGCCCATCGAACATCACCATGCCGGGCCGGACGGAGGAGGCCGGTGTGAACGGAAGCGAATTCGCGATCCCTTCGAGGTTCCGCCCTAGTCGGGCCGTCGGCCGGATCGACACATTCTCGAGCGCTTCCGAGATCTGATGCGCCACACGCTCGATTGTCTCCATGTCCTTGCAGGCCGTTTCGTACCGCCAACCGTCCGAACCGCGCCTAGCCGGCCGCAGAGCGAGGCCCATCTGTTCGAGCTGCTCGCGGCCACGATCGTCGTAGCCGAACAGGGCCATGCGGTGCATCGGGGTACGTCCCCGCCGATCTCCGCAGAGCGAGATCGCAAGCCGCCGGCGTCGGATGTCGGTCCTCGTGTACGTGCCGGCTTGGAAGTGCGGGTGCTCGAATCGCAGGCCCGTGTCGCCGAGCAGGCGGTGACCGCCGACTGAAGTGTCGTGCTCTGAGAACAGCCGATCGAGCAGAGCCTGGGCACCAACCAGCGAGCGTCCATCAGATCCGGCGTACGGGCGAGCGGAGAACGGAAGCGTCGGGAGGCCGTAGCGAACCGAGAACAGAGCTTCGGCGTATCTGGCCGCGGCCTCTGACTCGTGTGTCGATATGACCCAGGCCGCGTCCGCCCGCTCGCCGCGGAGGCGGCGAGCGACCCCGACGACTGGCTTCACCTGGCTCTTGGTGTAGGTGCGTGAGGTCCCCACCCTGAAGCCACGGTCACGGCGCCACATGAGATAGGTCATGTAGAGCTGAGGAGTGCGCCCACACTGAAAGCCCGCGAAGTGGATGTGGTCCGTGGTGCTGACGATTCGCCGGCCCAGCCGGGTGACGATCTCGATGCCCTCGGACGCGCTCGGCCCGGTGCACGTTCAGTACCCGCGAGGGGCGGAACTCCCCGCTCCCGTACGCGGAAAGAACCGTGTCGCCCGGGCTGACGCGCTCGATCGGACGCTCGGTCCCATCCCCCATCGTCACCAGCGTCCCCTCGACGAGGCACTGCGCGTCGTCGCCGACGACGGCCAGATTCCGGTGCTCGCCCGCCAGGAGCTGAAGCCACCGGTACTGGGCGTGGTTGGTGTCCTGGTACTCGTCGACGAGCACGTGGCGAAAGCCGTTGGCGTAGCGCTCGCGGACCTCGGGGAACAGCTCGAGCACGTTGACGGCGCGGACGAGCAGGTCGTCGAAGTCCATCGCGTTCATCCGGTGCAGCTCGCGCTCGTAGGAGCGGTAGACGTCGGCGACCGTCTGCTCGAAGAAGGAGCCGACCATCTGCGCGTAGGCGTCGGAATCGCGAAGCTTGTTCTTGGCGTCGGAGATCTGCGCGCCGACCGAGGCCGGGGTGAAGCGCTTGGGGTCGATCCCGAGGTCGTCAAGGCAGCGCTTGATCAGCCGGCGCTGGTCGGCCTGATCGTAGATCGTGAACTGGCGTGTGTAGCCGAGCCGCTGAGCCTCGGCGCGGAGCATGCGCGCGCACGCGGCGTGGAAGGTCATCACCCACATCGCGCGCACCCGGCCGCCGACCAGCAGCCCCACGCGGTCGCGCATCTCCGTCGCCGCCTTGTTGGTGAACGTGATCGCCAGGATCTCGTTCGGCTTGGCCGCGTCGGTGGCGATCAGGTAGGCGATCCGGTGGGTCAGCACCCGTGTCTTGCCCGACCCCGCGCCGGCCAGGATCAGCAGCGGGCCCTCTCCGTAGCTGACCGCCTCCCGCTGGGGTTCGTTGAGGCCCGCGAGCAGGTTCTCGAGGTCGGTCGTGAGCGGGCTCATGCTGGACACTTCACGTTAGCGACCGGTCCGGCGGGGGCGTTCGCCTCGGCGACCTGGGATCGTGGGTCCATGCGGGAGCTCCGGGACGCCTGCGCCGCGGTGGCCGAGCGCGCCACGGCGGTCGGCATCCGGCACGAGGAAATCGCCGCCTACGCTGCGGCGCTGCCGCTCGGGGCCCGCAGTAACCGGTGGTGCTCAACCGGTCTCTGCAGGAGCACCAGCCGACGGCGCCACACCACTGCTACGCGGGCGCCCGCGAGGAGCTCGCCACATACTGGCTGACGCTCGACGCCGTCAACTTCGGATCCGGATGGTTCCCCACCCTGCGCAAGCGTGAGGGCCGGTCGGGCTACCGCACGATCGAGCATGGGCTGCTCTCGAGGGCTGAGCGACACGGACCGTGGAGCGCCGCGGAGCTCGAGCAGCTCGAACCCGGAGAGCTGGCGGCGGTGCTCGATCAGGATCCTGGCCACCCGCTGCTGGTGCTGTTCGCGCGCTCGCTGCGCGACCTCGGCGCGCACGTGACCCGCGGCTACGGGGGCTCGTTCGCCGCGGTCGCCGACGGCGCCCGCGGCTCCGCCGTCGCCCTGGCGCACACGCTCGGTGGCTGGGAGTGCTTTGCCGACTGCTCGTCCTACGGGGAGCTCGCGGTTCCGTTTCTCAAGCGCGCTCAGCTGGCGGCAGCCGACCTCGAGCGGACACGCGTGGCCGGGTTCACCGACTTCGCTGCACTGACGATGTTCGCCGACAACCTCGTCCCGCACGTGCTGCGCATGGACGGTATCCTCGACTTCGATCCGGCGCTGGTGGCCCGGATCGAGGGGGGCGAATTGATCGAGCACGGTTCCACCGAGGAGGTGGAGATCCGCGCCTGTGCCCTGCATGCCGTGGAGCTGATCGTCGCCGCCCGCGGCGACACGTGCGCCGCCGCGGTCGACGAGCTCCTCTGGAACCGGGGCCAGCAGCCGCGCTACAAGGCCTCGCCCCGGCACCGTTCACGGTGCACCGCCTACTGAGCGGCCTGCAGCGGCGACCGCTACGGGCGGGGCGGCAAGCCGAGGTGGGCCCTACTCGTCGTCGGGGCTGTCGTCGGCGGCCTCGAGTCGCGTGCGCGCGATCATCTCGGCGCCGGCCTTGCCGACCAGCAGCTCGGGCCGCATCGTCCCGCTGGCGATCAGGTTGAGCGCGGGGAAGCGACCGACGCTGGCCATCGCCTCGTCCAGCGTGATCACCGTGGTCTCACCGCCGAGCGGAGCCGCCGCGGTGGCGATCACGGTCACCGATCCGCCGTCGACGATGTTGCGAGCAGCCGCGAGCGCCTTGCGGGCGACACCGGGGCTACAGCCGTCCAGCCCGTCGATCAGGACCACGGCGTCGCTGCCGCGGGCGGCCAGCCGGCGCGCCTGGTCGATGACCGGCTCGATCGCGCCGTTCTGGGCGTCCTCGGCGGCACCCAGAGCCACGGCCGCCGTCGGGACGACCCGTCCCTGGGTCCACTCGGTGATCTCCTCGGGGCGGACGCCGGCCAGCACCACGGTCACGACCAGGTCCTCGCGCCCGGCGAAGGCCTCGGCCAGCCGGCGGACAGCCTCCGTCTTGCCCGAACGGGCGGGCCCCGCGATCGTCACCCGGGAGCCCTTGCCGAAGGGCGTCAGCCACTCGATCGCCTTCAGTGTCGGATCCTCGGAGCCGATCTTCAGACGCTCGGAGGGAAACGCCGCGGGAAGGTCGTCGAAGCGAACGCTGTCGGCCAGCTCGGAGGCGGGCCGTCCGTTGATGGTCTCGATCCGGATCATCGACGCGAAGCGCTCGGAGCGGCGGGGAGCGCGCTTGGGGCCGGCGACCTGGTCGCCGGAGACGAGCTCGCAGCGCTTCACCTGTGCCGAGGAGATGTAGACGTCCTCATCGGAAGGATCCGGTGGCTGCACCCGGACGAAGCCCGATCCTCCGGCCAGCAGCTCGACTACTCCCTCCACCATCTGGTCGCCGGCGACGGACTCGCTCTCCTCGGCATCCTCCGCCTCCGCGTCCTTCTCGGGCGCTGGCGGCGTGGTCTCCTCGGCCTCCGCGGCGCGGGTCCCGCGTCCGCGGCCGCCGCGGCGTCCGCGACGCCGCCTCGATCCCGAGCGCTCCTCGTCGCCGTCATCGGAGTCGTCGGACTCCTCCGCGGCGGCCGGCGCCTCGGCGGGCGCGGTGTCGGCTTCGGCCTCGGGGGCCGGCTCTGAATCGGTGTCGGCGGCCGGCTGGGAATCGGCGTCGGCGGCCGGGTCGCCGTCGGAAGCGGGCTCGGCGTCGGCTCCGCCCTGGCGGCCGAGGATCGCGGTGATCAGCTCAGCCTTGCGCAGACGGCGGTAACCGTCGATCGAAAGCTCGGAGGCGATCGCGTGCAGGTCGGCCAGTGGGCTCGCTTCCAGCGAGCTGCGATCGAGTACGGACATGTGGCTCCTTCAGTCGGTGGATCGGATGGCTCCGACCGCGTTGAGCCAGCGGTCGGCGAAACGTGCCTCTTGAATCTAGCGTGCTGAGCGGTGAGCGCCCTGTGCCCAGCGCAGGCCGTCGCTCAGCTGAAGGCCGGAGTCGACCTCCGAGTCGCCGTGCAGAGCCGCGCGGACGGTCAGGAAGTCGGCGGCCGCCGCCACGTCGTGCACCCGCAGGACGTGGGCACCGCTATCCACCCCGTGGGCCAGCGCCGCCAGCGTCCCGCCCAGTCGCTCACGCGGTCCACGGCCGGTCAGCGCGCCGACGAAGTCCTTGCGGCTGACCGCCAGCAGGATCGGCCGCCCGAGCTCCGCCAGCCGCGGCAGCGCCCGCAGCACGCTGATGGTCTGCGCCGGGGTCTTGGAGAAGTCCGGTCCCGGGTCGAGCATCAGCTGCTCGAAGGCGACCCCGCGCCCCACCGCGAGCTCGATCCGGCCCTCCAGGAACCCCCGGACCTCGGTGACGATGCGGCCGTCGAGCGAGGGATCGTGCAGACGCTGCTTGGGCGGCGCGATCGTGTGCATGAGGACCAGGGCGGCGCCGGTCTCGGCGCACACGTCGGCCAGCTCCGGATCGCGCAGCCCGCTGACGTCGTTGACGATCGAGGCGCCGGCGGCGATCGCCGCGTGCGCCACCTCCGGCTTGTAGGTGTCGACCGAGATCCGGGCGCCCAGCTCGCCGGCCACCCGCGCGATGACGGGGATGACACGCTCGATCTCCTCCTCCGCGCGCACCGCCGGGCGGTTGGTCACGCCCGACTCTCCCCCCACGTCGATGATCTCGGCGCCGGCCTCGAGCAGCGCCCGCGCCAGCTCGACCCGTTCGTCGAGCGTCTGGTGCGCGCCGGCGTCGGAGAACGAGTCCGGCGTGGCGTTGACGATCCCCATCAGCCATGGCCGGCCGCCGAGAGTCAGCTCGCCGGCGCTGGTGCGCAGCGTCAGCTCCGGGATCGTCACGGTGCCGGCGCGACCCGCCACGCCCGGTAGCACGCCGCGGCTTCGAGCATCGCGGTGTGCACCTGAGCACAGGCCTCGCAGTGCCCCAGGTGATCGAGCAGCCAGTCCTCATCGGCCGCTGGGACCTCCTCGCCATCCTGGCGCACGGCGATCGTCCTCAGCGCCCGGTCGCGCTCGGGACAGGCCGTGGGGCCGTCCTGTCCGCCCCGGATCTCCGCGCGCAGCCGTAGCCGCGCGCGGGCCAGCAGCGGCGCGACCGCGCGCTTCTCGATACCGGCCACACTCGCCAGCTCGGCATGGCCGCAGCCGAGCTGGCGCAGGGCCAGGACCTCGCGCTGGCCGAGCGGGAGGCGAGCGCTCGCCCGGGCCAGCTCGGAGGCGACGGCCGCCGCCAGTCCTCCGGCGCCATCCGGCGAGGGCTCCGGGGTGTCGGGATCGCCGCCGTTACCGCCGCTTGTCTCCCGACACGCAGCCACGGCCCGGGTGAGGGCCTGCGTGCGATCGTCGCCCGGTCGCCGTGCGCGCTGCACGGCGCGCTCGGCGGACTGACCACTCCCCAGCACCCGCACGCAGAACTCCTCCAGCTCGTCCATCGCGCAGGGAGCTTAACCTCGATGCCCGGCGCCCGTCTTCGGTCGCCTCTGGCCCGCCGCCTGATGCTTCTCACCCGCCGTCCGGTGCTGCGCCTGCGGCATCTGCGCGGCTCCGGCCCTGATCGCCTCGCGGATGCGCACGTAGGTCCCGCAGCGGCAGATGTTGCGGATCTCGTCGAGGTCCGCGTCGGTGATCTCCTTGCCCTGCGCTCTGAGCTCTGTGACCTTGGCGACCGCGGTCATGATCTGGCCGGGCTGGCAGTAGCCGCACTGGGCGACGTCGAATTCGAGCCACGCCTCCTGCATCGGATGCAGGTCGCGCCCCACGGTGTCGGCCAGGCCCTCGATCGTGGTGATTCGGTCGCTGGGCTTGATCTGCGAGACCGGCACCGAGCACGGGTTGAAGGCGTGGCCGTTGATATGGCAGGTGCAGGCGCGGCACACGCGCAGGCCGCAGCCGTACTTGGGTCCGGTGACCCCGAGCAGGTCGCGCAGGACCCACAGCAGGCGCACGTCGCCTTCGCACTCGACGTCGACCTGTCTGCCGTTGAGGATGAAAGTGTGTTTCGGCACAGAAGGCTCCTTAGTCGTCGAGGTGGCGTAGCCCGTCGGTCGGGGACTGCGGGATCGGCGGCTCGGTGGGCAGCGGCGTGAACCCGAGGGGGCCGTCGTGGTTGATCGGAAAGCGGGTCGGAAGCGTGCCGGTGGCGCGCGCGTAGGCGCACGCCGTCGCCGCCATCGAGGCCGCGACGCCGAACTCGCCGGCCCCCCCGGGCGTGGTCGTCGTGGGCGGCATCACGATCACGTTCAGATCCAGCGGCGTATTCCACTGCCGCGTGTAGTAGGCGTTGTCCCAGCTGCCCTCGAGGAAGTGCCCGTCGTCGAGGTGGAGGCTGAAGCTCAGCACCTGGGCGATCCCATCCATGATCCCGCCCATCATCTGGGCCTCGAGGCCCAGCGGATTGATCGGCAGCCCGACGTCGACCACGTAGGTGGCCTTTGTGACCCGCGGGCCGGTATAGGCGTCGGGGATCTGGCGATTGACCGTGGCGGGACGGCAGTCGATCTCCACCACGCACGCTGCGCGGCCCTTGTACTCGTTGTGGATCGCGATCCCCTGGGCGGTCCCCGGCGCCATCTGGCGGCCCCAGCCGCCCGCCTGGGCCGCCTTCTCGAGCACGGCCAGCATGCGGTCGTCGCGGATGAAGGCGCGGCGGAACGCGTACGGATCCTGACCCATCGCCTTGGCCGCCTGGTCGACCATCAGCTCGGTGGCGGTGCCCACCTCGGGGCTGTAGACGTTGCGGACGCTGCTGGTGTTGAACGTGTTGTAGTCGTAGACCTCGTTGAGCAGCTGCGTGGCGGCGCCGAAGTCGTAGGGCACATTGGCCGTCAGGTTGAAGATCGTCTCGGAGTACTGGAGCAGGTTCTGCCCCGGAGGCCGGGCGAGCGTCGCCGTGATCAGCTCACCCAGGCCCTGCGTGAAGTCGGTGGCGACGCCGGTGTGGCGCTGGTCGAAGGCCAGCACGTTCCCGCCGGCGTACTGGATCCGGACGCGCGAGCTCACCATCGGATGTGAGCGTCCCTGGCGGAAGCTGTCGGTCCGGTGCCACATCAGCTTCACGGGCTTGCCCATACGCTTGGAGACAGTGGCCGCCTCGAACGCCGCGTCGCAGAACAGATGGCGCCCGAAGGAGCCTCCCCCCTGGGCCACATGCACGACCACCTTGTCCAGCGGCAGCCCGAGGCTGGCGGCGATCTGCTCCTTGGCCCAGATCGGCGACTTCAGGCTCGACCAGATCTCGGCACGATCGGACCTGACGTCGGCGACCGCGCAGTTGGGCTCGAGCGGGTCTCCGGGCCGGAAGGCGAACGTGAACAGCTGCTCGACCGAGTTGGCGAGCGGTAGCGCCGGCGGGAGCGGCAGCTCCGCGGCCCGCAGGTCGGCGAGGATGCTCTGCTCGCTCTTCGTGTCGACCGACCCTGGTGCCCAGTCGACCTTCAGCGCGCGGACCGCGTCGATGCACTGCCCAAAGGTCTGCGCCCGCACCGCGACACCGCCGGGCACGTTCGCCGTGTGCTCGATCGTCACCACGTCGGTCACGCCCGGCATCGCCTTCACGGCGGCGAGGTTATGCACCCGCACCGCGCTGCCGTTGATCGTCGGCGGACGGCAGAGCATCGTCGGCAGGGCGTCGCCGACGGGCAGATCCATCGCGAACTGCTTGCGACCGGTGACGATGTCCAATGCGTCGATGCGGCGCTGCGGAGTGCCCACCAGTTTCAGCTGGGAGGCCGGCTTGAGCTCGACCTGCATGCGGGCGCTTCGCTTCACGGCCGCCCGCCGGGTGAGCTCTCCGAAGCTGATGCTGCGTCCGTCGGGGGCCGTGATCACGCCGTTGCTGACGTTGTAGCCGGAGGCTGTTCCGCCCAGGCTCGGAACGGCGGCGGCGGTCATGCGCTGGCGGGCCAGCGCGGCGGCCACGCGGACCGGGGTGTAGATCGCGTGCATGGAGTTCGAGCCGCCGGTCAGCTGGTTGAACAGCAGCTCCGGGCGGGCATCGGCCAGGGTCACCCGGACCTTGTCGAGCGCGACGCCCATCTCGTCGGCGATCGTCATCGCGACCGCGGTGGTGATGCCCTGGCCGACCTCGGCGCGCGGCAGCGCAAACGAGACGGTGCCGTCCGGGTTGACCGTGACGGTGATCAGGTTCGAAGTCGGCATTGCCGCGTCGGTCAGCAGGTCTGAGAGGTCGTACAGGTCCACGGGCTGGACGGTCGGCAGCGCGGCATCGGCGGAATGCGGCGCGATGCCCAGCTCGGCGGCGGCGATCAGTGTGGGCGCCGCGATCAGGTAGCCGATGAACCGGCGGCGGGAGACCCCTCCGGGATCGGGGCGTTCTGCGGTGTGCTCGCGATCGCGCTCGCGGTCGCTAGGGCGAAGTCCGTCCACTGCTCTGAACACGGCTGTCCTCCCTACTCGGCCGCCGCCGGGCCTGGATCCCGGTGTGGCGGCGCCGCGGTCCGGCGACCCTGAACGCCGGCGGCGACATGAGTCTAAACCCCCGAGGCGTCTCCGGCTGCGGGTACACCTAAATGTGGCAGTTCATCCCGAGCTGCCCGCGCCCGGGCACATCCGTCGCCTCTGGCCCGCTCAGCCGACGACGATCCCCTCGGCTTGTGCCTCGACGCGGAACGCATCGACTTCTCGCGCCACCCGTTGCTCGTCCCAGCCGAGCTCGGCCCCCATCGCACGGGCCACGCGTGCCGGGACCTCGCCGTCCAGGTCGCACAGCTCGCGGGCGGCCAGCAGGCCGAGGCGCGTGCGCCGCAGGAGCACGTCCCCCACGCTGCGGGCCTGCTCGTTGCGGGCCGCGAACGGAGCCTCGGCGAGCAGATCGGGGCGGCCCGGCACGATCGCCCGGGTCAGGTCGCCGTTCCCGGCGGCCGTCTCGAGCACCCTCTCCGCGGCATGGCCGTAGCGGGCGGCGAGCTGCACGTAGGCATCGTCCGCGACTCCGGGCACACGGGGAAGCGAGTCGGCGTCGGCCGGCGCACCGAGCGGGATCTCGTGCGTGCGGCAGGGAGCCTGGCGCCCGTCGCGCTCGACCAGGCGATCGACGGCCAGCTTGGCCATCCGCCGCCACGTGGTGAGCTTGCCGCCGGTGATCGTGATCAGACCGCTCGACGTCTCGTACAGCTCGGCCTTACGCGAGATGTCGACCGACCGGCGATTGTCCCCCGTGGAGATCAACGGCCGGACGCCGGCGTATGCGCCGGTGATGTGATCCTCGCTCAACGCGCAGCCGAAGAAGTCGTTGACGGCGCGCAGCAGGTAGGCGATGTCCTCGGGCGACGGGCGGACGTGCTCCACGTCGCCCTCGTAGTTGTTGTCGGTGGTGCCGATCAGGCTGCGCCCGAGCCACGGCAGGGCGAAGATCGAACGCCCTTCGCCGGCCGGGACGATCGCCCCGGCGTGCAGCGGCAGGTCGTCGTACGACAGGGTCAGGTGGGTCCCGCGGCTGGGCACGATATGCGGCACCTCGGCCTCGGAGTGCAGCTCCTCGGGGCGGAGCCGGTCAGCCCAGACACCGGTCGCGTTGACCACGCTGCCCGCGCGGATCACAAATTCCCGATCGGTCTCGCCGTCGCGGACGCGCACGCCCGCCCCGAGCTCTTCGAGCTGGGTGACGCGAAGACGGTTGGCGCAGATCGCGCCGAACCGCTCGGCCTCGCCGAGCACGGTCAGCACCAGGCGCACGTCATCGGTCTGGCAGTCGTAGAACAGATACCCGCCGGTGGGCCGGCGCCCGGCGATCGCCGGAAGCAGCTCGCTCACCTCCTCGCCGGAGACGACGCGGTGCCGGGCGGGGCTCCAGTCGCCCTCGCTCGCGTCGGGGGCGCTCCGCCGTGCACTGCGTCGAGCGCGCAGCGATGGCGCCGCCATCACGTCGTACATGTTCAGACCTATACCGGTGAGCCGGTCGGGGCGGGCGCCGTCGAAGGCCGGCACCAGCATCTGCAGCGGTCTCACCAGGTGCGGCGCCAGGCGGACCATGAGCTGGCGCTCGAGCAGCGCCTCGCGCACCAGCCCGAGATCGAACTTCTGCAGATAGCGCAGGCCGCCATGGACGAGCTTGGACGAGCGGCTGCTCGTGCCCGAGGCGAAGTCGGCCTGCTCGACCAGGGCCACGCTGTACCCGCGCGAGGCGGCGTCGAGGGCCACACCCGCTCCGGTGATCCCGCCACCGATGACGACGATGTCGAACTGGTCGCGGGCCAGGGCCTCGAGCGCGCGGTCGCGGTTCAACATGCCGCGCAGCGTATCCCCAGCTCAGGCGCCCGCACGCCGGCGCCGTGCGATCGGCACCGACGGACGACTACTGCGACGCCTGCTGATACAGGCCGAGGACGACGTCGTACCAGGCCGGCGATGTCTCCTGGTAGCCAGGGCAGCACGGCGGCCCGCCGGGAGCGCTGATGCCGATCTCCACGTGGGGGCCGGAGGAGATCCCGACGTCGCCGCAGCCGACCTCGGCAATCGGCTCGCCGGCGGTGACGGTCGCCCCGACCGGGACGAGTGCCGGTTTTGCGTGGCCGTAATAGATGTAGCGCCCGGTGTAGGGGCCGCTGGAGACCTTGATGATCGGGGCGTCGGGGCCGAAGCCGTCGATGCCCTCCTGGACAATCGTGCCCGGAGCCATCGCCACCTCGACCACCTGGGAGCCGCAGTCCTGGTTGACGGTGCTGATGTCGATCCCCTGGTCCAGCGTCCAGGTGCTCGGGGCCAGCACCCGCGAGAGCGGCTGGAGCGGGAACACGAGCCCCCCGGTGCTGGTTGAGGATCCGCCCGTGCCGGCTCCGCCGGCGACGTCCGTGCTCTTGGCCGCATGCTGCACAGCGCTGAAGAGCGCCGCGGCGGTGCGGTTGCCCACCGCTCCGCTGGCCGGCTTGAGTCCGGAGGCGACCTGGAAGTTGCGGACGGCGCTCTTGGTCATCGGGCCGAAGAAGCCGGTCTGCGGCACCCTGAACCCCACGTCGGTCAGCCACGTCTGGAGCGTGCGCACGTCGACCCCGCGCTGTCCCTTGCGCAGCGTGCGGTTGAAGACCGCCGCGGACCGCCCCGCATTGACGATCCCGTGCGGCGTGCCCGGGGCGATCAGCCCCGTGCCCCCGGTAGCCGCCTCGGCGGCGCCGGCCGGAACGATCGCGGCGGCCAGCAGCAGGGCGCCAAGGCGGAGTGCGTGCTTCATCACATGACAGCGTTCGGCGTGCCCCCGGCCCCGGGGCCGGGCGGCCGTCGGCTTGCACACGTTCTGGTTCGGGAAGCTGCGGAAAGCGGACACGGGGCAATCGACCGGCGGGTGCGGCCTTGCAAAATCGGGCTGCCTTGTGCCTGCGGAGTTAGCTGACGGGCTGGCGCTCTACTGGTGAGCGCTCCACGTGGATCACCACGAGGTTCGCCCCAACAAATTGGGCTCTCCGTCTTCCGGGGCGGCTATCCGGAAGTTCGGCGAGCGGCACCGTATCAAATCCGGCCGACGCCGACCGCTAGTCGTGGCCGGGGTCGGTGACCCCGGCCTGGCGGCGCTCGTCGATCGTCGCCTTGATCCGCTCCACGGTCTCGTCCGACATCCGCCGGATCTCCCAGTGCGTCAGCTTGATCAGACGCATCGGGGAGCTGGCGATCACGTCGGCGTTGCGCGGTCGGTGCTCGAGCAGCCCCATCTCGCCGATCAGGTCCCCGGGGCCCAGCGAGGCGATCTTCTTCCCGCCCTGGAGCACGTCGGCGGTCCCCTCCTCGATCGCGATCAGCTCCACCGAGTAGTCGCCCTCCTTCATCAGGATCTGCCCTTCGGCAGCGCTGGTCTCGGTCGCGAACGCCGCGAGCCGATGCGCCTCCTCCGGCGACAGCTCGGAAAAGATAGGAATCGCGGTCAGGCGGTTGGGGTCCATGCTCGATCCTTGCTTGCGGTGGGGGTAGGACGCGACTCTAACCGCAAGACGCTCGCGCTTGCTTGCTTGCTTGCGTCCGGACGGCGGAGACAACCCACCGCTCTGCGGAGCGGTGCCCCGCTCGGGTGCGGGCCTTACTTGGGGCGCCGGCGGGGCGAGCTCCTGCGCCACACGGCCACAAGCGCCCACGGCAGGCGACGGCGCCAAGACCCCGGCCCGTCACACGACCACGGAAGGCAACAGCCGCCGGGGTGCCCACCCCCGGCCATGCTCGCCTCGCCCGCACCCAAGAACCGTTCGGAGCCCGGACCCGGGCACCGCATGGCCCGGGGGTGGGCACCGCGGCGGTTCGGGTCAACAGCGAGTCGAGCCAGCGAAAGGCGAACCCTGAGCGGCCAGCCGCAAACCCGGAGTTACAGCGCTTGAACCTCGGCCGTGACCTCGCTCACCGACGCCTTGGCGTCGCCGAACAGCATCGTGGTCTTGGGCTCGTAGAACAGCGGGTTGTCGATCCCGGCGAAGCCCGACGCCATCGAGCGCTTGAGCACGATCACCGAGGAGGCCTTGTCGACCTCGAGGATCGGCATCCCGTAGATGGGGCTGCCGGGCTCGTTCTTGGCGGCGGGGTTGGTGACGTCGTTGGCACCGATCACGAGCACCACATCGGTGCGCGAGAACTCCGGGTTGATGTCATCCATCTCCCGGAGCAGGTCATAGGGCACGTCGGCCTCGGCCAGCAGCACGTTCATGTGCCCCGGCATCCGCCCCGCGACGGGATGAATCGCGTACTTGACCTCCACACCCTTGGCCTCGAGCGCGCGCTCAAGCTCGCGGACCGCGTGCTGGGCCTGCGCCACCGCCATCCCGTAGCCCGGTGCGATCACGACCAGGCGAGCGTATGAGAGCTGGATCGCGACATCAGCCGCGCTCGTCGATCGGACGGTGCCGCCGGTCTCACCGGCGCCGCCGACCGGCGCTGCGACTTCGCCGCCGAAGCCACCGGCGACGATCGCCGGGACCGAGCGGTTCATCGCCTTCGCCATCAGGTTGGTAAGGATCGTGCCCGACGCGCCGACGATCATCCCGGCGACGATCATCACCGGGTTTGAGAGCGCGACTCCGGTCGCGGCCGCGGACAGTCCCGTGAACGCGTTGAGCAGCGAGATCACCACCGGCATGTCGGCGCCGCCGATCGGCAGGACGACCATGTTGCCCAGAGCCCCCGCGGCGACCAGGATCCCGAGGATGAACAGCGCCTGGGAGTGGTTGCCGGCCGCGAGCACGATCGCGGAGGCGACGGCGATCAAGAACAGCCCGAGGTTCGCGAATGTCTGGCTCCGGCCCGGGAGCTTGATCGGGCGGCCCGGGAGGATTCCCTGGAGCTTCCCGAATGCGATGTTCGAGCCCCAGAACGAAACCGAGCCGACGATCGCGCCGAACAGCTCGAAGATCTCTGAGCGCAGCGGCCAGCCGCCGCCGAACCCATGGCGGAACTCGACCCACGCGATCAGCGCCACCGCGCCGCCGCCGACCCCGTTGAACAGCGCCACCATCTGCGGCATCGCGGTCATGTGCACGCGGCGCGCGGCGGGTACTCCGATCGCCGTGCCGATCGCGACCCCGAGGATGATCAACCAGACCGTGCTCGAACCGTGGAATTCGCCCTTGCGCAGCAGGGTCGCCACGACCGCGATCGCCATTCCGAGCGCGGCGAGCTGGTTGCCGCGCACCGCGGTGCGCGGGCCTGTCAACCCCGTCAGGCCGTAGATCATCAGCCCGAACGCCACTATGTACGCCGCGTCGATGAAGTTCGTCGACTGCAGGAAGACCGTTGCGATCACGAGTCCGCGTCCTCGTCGGTCTTCGGCGGATCCTTGGCCTTGAACATCTCGAGCATCCGGTCGGTGACGAGGAAGCCGCCGATCACGTTGATCGTTCCGAACGCGACGGCGATCACGAGCAGCACCTTCTCGAGCACGCCGCTTGACTCGGCCATCAGCAACAGGCCGCCGAGCACGACGATCCCGTGAATCGCGTTGGTGCCCGACATCAGCGGCGTGTGCAGCGTGTTGGGCACCTTTGAGATCACCGTGTAGCCCACGAACCCGGCCAGCACGAGCACGGCGAGATCGATCACGAGTGGGTCCATATCGGCTCCTCCCTACGCGGCGGCCGCTTTTGCGGCGCCCTCGTGGACAATTTCGCCGCCGCGGGTGATGCATGCACCGGCGATCACCTCGTCGTCGAAGTCGAGCGCGAGCGCGCCGTCCTCGGAGATCATCAGCCCGAGCAGGGCCTGGATGTTGCGCGCGTACAGCTGGGAGGCGGACTCGGCCATGGTGCTCGGAACGTTGAGCGGTGCCAGGATCTTCACGTCGTGGCGCAGCACCGACTGACCCGGCTCTGACAGCTCGCAGTTACCGCCCGCCTCCCCGGCCAGGTCCACGACCACCGAGCCGGGCTTCATCAGCTTCACGGCGGCCTCGGTGACCAGGATCGGTGCCCGCCGGCCGGGGACCAGCGCGGTCGTGATGACCACGTCGACCTTGCCGATCGCCTCGGCCATCAGTTCCTGCTGGCGAGTCTGCTGCTCGGGGGTCAGCTCCTTGGCGTAGCCGCCCGCGCCCTCCAGATCGCCGCCCAGGTCGAACTCCAAAAAGTGAGCGCCGAGCGACTCGACCTGCTCCTTGACGGCCGCCCGCACGTCGAAGCCCTGGAGCACGGCGCCCAGGCGTCTCGCGGTGGCGATCGCCTGCAGGCCGGCCACGCCGGCGCCCAGCACGAGCACCGTCGCCGGGCGGATCGTGCCGGCCGCGGTCATCAGCATCGGGAAGTAGCGGCCGAGCTCCTGGGCGCCGATCAGCGCCGCCCGGTAGCCCGAGATGTTGGCCTGCGAGGAAAGCGCGTCCATGGACTGCGCCCGGCTGATGCGGGGGATCGCCTCCATCGCGAAACTCGTGGCTCCGGTCGCAGCGATCGCCCGGATCCCCTCACCGTTGGTGAGCGGCCCCAGGAAGCCGATCAGCACCGAGTCCGAGCCCAGGCGGGCGATCTCCTCGGCGTCGGGCGCCGCCACCTTGACCACGATGTCGGCCCCGAACGCCTCTTCGGGCCCGTCCACGAGCCTCGCGCCGGCCTCCTCGAAGGCGGCATCCGGGATCAGCGCACCCGCGCCCGCTCCGCGCTGCACCAGGACCTCCAGAGCCTGGCCGCTCAGCTTCTTGACGACCTCGGGTGCGAGCGCGACACGGCGCTCTCCCTCAGCGGTCTCCTTCGGGACTCCGATCCTCATGCGGCGGTGCAGCGTACCGGTTGGCGGCGCGTCGCGCCGGGGCGAGGGGCCCCCGGCCGGCCCAGACCGCCCCTCATCCGAGTCCCAGCGGGGCCAGCACCAGGGCCGTGGCCAGCCCGGCCTCCCCGGCCCAGGCGTCGATCCGGGCCGCGGCCCCCCGCGCCCCGCCAGACGCGGCCGCAGCTGCACCTGCGTCCGCAGCCGCCCGGGCGCGGTGGCGCCCGCCGGAGCGCCGGGGTCCGCGCGCGCCCGCGGCGGCCACTGATCCCGCCGCCCCGCCGGAGCCGGCGCCGGCGCCGGTGTCGAGTGCCGATCCCGGTCGCGGTGGTCTGTGTCGAGCGATGCCGGTGCGACGGAGCGGCTCGCCCAGCGGACGTGCCCGAGCTGACCGTCCGGATCGCCGTCAGCAGCGGCAGCGGCTTTGACTCCAGCGCCATCAGCGCCTCGCCGGTCACCCATACCGGTGTCTGGTCTGTGCCGCGGGCGTAGAGCACGCGGCCGTTGGCGGCGATCAGCGACCGCAGGTAGGCCGCCGGCGACGGCGCGCCGGCGCGGTGCAGCGAGGCGGGGGCGACGCCGGCCGCCAGCAGTCCCTGGATCGCCCAGGCGGTCGACTGCGCGTTGGAGGGTCCGCCAGTCTCAGACGGAAGACCACCGTCGCGATTCTGCTCGCGGCGCAGGAAGGCGACCGCTTGACGGCGGGTGCGCGCCGCGGCCGAGCCCGGCACGCCGCCCACCGCCTCGAGCGCCGCGCCGGTGTCATCTGGGTCGCTGCTCTGCCCGACGCGGCCGAAGCCGAAGCCGCCGTCGCCGTTCTGCTGGCGCTCGAGCCAGGCGATCGTGCGTGCGCCCGGGACGCCCCCGGCGGCACGGATGGCGAGGATCGCGAACGCCGTCCAGTTGACCTGGTCAGAGACCGACCCGTCGCCGCGGATGTCGCGCTCCAGCTCCGCCAGCAGGTTCTGGCCGGCGAAGCTCTCCGGAGACAGGCCGGCGGCCCTGGCGACCAGGATCGTCCGTTCGAGGCTCCCCGGGTCCTGCGGGTAGCGCAGCTGGGAGCGGATGTAGGCGATCAGGCCCCCGGCGCCGTGCCTGACCAGCTGCAGCTGCTGGCCGGCCGCCGCCAGGCCCAGTGCCGCCCAGCCGGTGTAAAGCCCGGCCGACGGCTGGCCCGGTGCCGGGCCGAACCCTCCGTCGGCGTTCTCAGCGCCGAGTAGGTAGGTGGCCGGCGATGCGGCGGCCCGGGCGGCCGGGGCGATCTGAAGCCCGGCGCCCAACGACAGCGCCAACGCGGCGCCGATCACCGGCAGAGCCGCGACGGGCTCGATCCAGCGGACCTGCAGGCGTCGCGCGAACCGCTCGATCGACCGCGTCAGGGCGGGACCGAACGCCAGCGCGAACACCAGGCAGCCGCCGGCGTGGACGGCATCGAAGCCGAGGCCCTTGCCCACGTAGACCGCCAGCTGAGAGCTCGAGTGGTCGCTGTAGGTGACCCAGTCGCCCACGTCCTGGACGACCGTGAAGGCAAATCCGGCGCCGCAGCACACCAGGGCCAGCGGCCAGCGCCCGATCGGGGCGCGCGGATCGGGGTGCTCGCGGCCCCGCAGGTGCCCGACCGCCCAAGCCAGTGCGGCCCCGAGCACGCCCGTGGCCCCCCACGCCGCCATCTGCCACGGGGTCCACGGCCCCTGCCCGAAGAAGAAGTTGGACGTCAGCCCCGCGAGGGCACCGACCGCGAACCCAGGGCCGCCGCCAAGTGCGTATCCCGAGATCAGGACGATGTCGGTCGTCGGCTTGACGTTCGGCACCGCCGCAAAGGCGATCCGTCCGAGGGCCCCGAACGCCGCGAGGGTTCCCACCAGGGCGACGATCCGGGCGTCGGGCCGCTGGCGCTCATACCAGGCGAACCCGGCGCCCAGCGCCAGCGCCAGCAGCGCGAACGATCCGAGCTGCCAGCTCATACCATCGCCTCGCCGACTGCGGCACGCTCCAGCACGGCGACGCCCTCGGCGGCCGTGAGCGCCCCGCCCGCCCCGCCCAGGATCCGGGCCGTCTCGGTCGCGAAGTAGCTGCCGCCGACGAGGATCTCGCGGGCCGGCCCGTCGGCGATCGGCGCTCCGTCGGCCAGCAGGACCACCCGCTGGGCGAACGACGCCACGAACTCGCAGTCGTGGGTGGCCACAAGCACGGCGGCGTCGAGCCTATGCAGGAGTGTGGCCAGCGCCTCCTTGTGGTCGCGGTCCATGCCGCGCGTGGGCTCGTCGAGGCACAGCACTGCCGCGGGCTCGGCGCTGTCGCCGTCGCCGAGCACGATGGCCAGCGCCAGGAGTTGCTTCTCGCCTCCCGACAGCTCCCGGGGGTGGCGCTGGGCAAGCTCGGCGGCCGGCAGTCCGACCGCCTCCAGGGCGCCCGCCGTCGCCTCCTGCGAGACGAGCTCGTGCACTAGGTAGTCGCTCGGGTTCTGCAGCAGCAGACCCACGCGACCCGAGCTGCGCACCCGGCCGCGGGTGGGTGCCATCAGGCCGGCGGCGTGGCGCAGCAGGGTCGACTTCCCGGCACCGTTGCGTCCCATCAGCGCCACTCGCTCGCCGGGGTGCAGCTGCAGGGAGGCGTCGCGCAGGATCGTGGGGCCGGCTCGCAGCTCGTGCCAGACATGCTCGAAGGCCAGCGCGGGCGATGTGCGGCCCGCACCACCGCCAAACCGGCGACCTGACCGGTCCGCGCCCGTGCTCACGCCCGCGGGGGGATCGCGGGGCGGAAGCCTGTCGAGCAGCCCGCGCGCTCGGAGCGCGGCGCGGGCTCGCTTGACGCCGGGCACCGCCGGCACGCCGATGCCGCCGAGCAGTCGTGCCCCCGGGGTCTGCAAGCGCGGGGCATAGCGGCCCGCCCACTCGAGGAACTCCTCCGGGCTGGCGTCGCAGACGATCCGCCCGCCGGCGAGCGCGAGCACCCGGTCGGCGAACGGCAGGCAGCGCTCAAGCCGGTGCTCGGCCAGCAGGATCGCCGTGTCGGAGTCCTCGTTGGTCCGGCGCAGAAGGCCGATCAGCTCGTCTCCGGCGACCGGATCCAGTTGCGAGGTCGGCTCGTCGAGCACGACCAGCTGCGGCCGGCCCGCGAGCGCCGCGCCGAGCGCCACCCGCTGCAGCTCGCCGCCGGAGAGCTCGGCCGTCGAACGGTCCAGGAGCTGCGCTATGCCCAGAGCCAGCGCCGCCTCCTCGACCGCGCGGGCGACCGCCGCAGGGGCCTGGCCGCGGTTCTCGAGCGGAAACGACAGCTCGGCCCGGACCGTCCCCATCACCACCTGGGTCTCTGCGTCCTGGAACAGGGTCCCGACCGCCTGCGCGAGCTCCCCGGGCCCGTGCTCCCGCGTGTCGAGGCCGGTCACCGTCGCGCGGCCGGCGAAGGTCCCGCCGTGGAAATGGGGCACGAGGCCGTTGGCGATCCGGAGCAGCGTCGATTTCCCGGAGCCCGACGCGCCCGCCACCACGACCAGCTGACCCGGCGCGATCTCGAGGCTGGCCTGCCGTAGCGCGGGACTCACGGCGCCCGGATACGTGTAGGTGACCTCGTCGAGCTCGAGTACGTTCATCGCGACACCCCGCGGCGATCGGCGAACGGGAGCAGCGCCCCAGCCAGCAGCGCCGCCGCCACCGCCACCGTGGCGGCCCGCACGGGCGCATGGAGCGCCGGGTAGGCGGAGAACGGCGCCAGGCTGCCGAACCTGGCGGCGATTGCGAGCGCGGGGATCGCCACGGCGGCGGCGGTGAACGCCAGGTCGTGGCGCGAGTAGGCAAGGCGACGGCGCGGCGGCCGGCGGGCCACCCCGTAGCCACGAACCTCGAGCGCTGCCGCGACGTCGAGCGCGCGGTCGAGCACGCTGCTGCCGGCGGCGCGCATCAGCGCCACCCGGGAGGGCGGACGGCCGGGACGGCAGCGCTGAGCGTCGGCCAGCCGGTGCGAGTCACGGATCAGCACCGGGACCATGCGCGTCGCCAGCGTCGCCGTCAGGGCCGAGCGGAACGAGACACGTCGGAACAGGCGCAACACCTCATCGGGATCGACGGCCGTGGTGTACAGGACGCCGCACAGGATCACGGTCACCGCTCGCAGGCCGAGGACCGCTCCGTAGACAGTCGCCTCGAGGGTCACATCGGTGTGCCCCAGCAGCGGCAGGTCGCCCAGGCGGACGATCACGGTCAACCCGTTGCGCGAGACCAGCGCGTTGATGACGACGATCGTCGCCGCGAGCGGGAGCCCCAGCAGCGCCGCCCGCCAGAGCTCGCGGCCGACCCGTGCGCCGAGGCCGGCGCCGAGCACGGCCACTGCGATCGCGCCGAGCGCGACGGGGTTGGAGACGATCAGCGCCGCCACAGCGAGTCCGAGGCAGTAGGCGCAGCCGGCGGAGGCCCGGGCACTGTGCAACGGGCTCGAGCGCCGGCGGTAGCTCACTGCCCCGCCTGCACGGGCACCGGGATCCGCGAGGCGCCCTGCACCGCCAGGGCGAAGTGGTCGTGCAGCGCCTGCGGCGTCAGCGCCCCCGCTGCGGCCGCGACCCCGGCGGGGTCGGTCCCGGTGATCAGCCAGGTCGGCGCGGAGCTGCTGTCGGCGGTGGCCGCCACCAGGCCGGCGTCCCCGGTGAGCGTGCGCGCCACCCCGCCCGCGGGATCGAGCAGCTCAAGCCCGGTTCCCGACGGTGTGAAGCGGGCGTATACGCCGCTCGCCGACGGCCCGTGGGCGACGAGGCTGGATGCGACCTCGGCGCGGATCTCGCTCCACGTCCCGACCACGATCCCGAGCGTGTCGGGCCCCGAGCCTGTCCCGATCAGCTGGTCGGCCACCGGCACATGGGCGGCCGTCAGCGCCGCGGTGACGCGCTTGCACGCGGTGTCCACGGCCGAGCCGCACTCGAGCGTGATCGGGTACCGCCTGCCGCCGACGCCGGTCTGAAACGGCGCCGGGTAGGAGCCGACGACGGCGGGGACCGTGTCGGTCGCCGTCCAGTCGTGCAGATCCCACCAGATCCTGTCGCCGCGGTTCACGGCCGTTGTCGCGGCGCCCTTGGGCGCGAGCACCCCGTTGACGTAATAGAACCAGTCGGTGCGCGAGCCGTCACCAGCGTGGCCGTCGATCGACTGCACGAAGCCGCCGCCGTAGCGCGTCTGGACGCGGAACGAGCGCTCGAGCATCCGCATCACCGTCTCGGACCCGGGCACGTGACGGTCGGTCAGCGAGCCCAGGCTACGGCTGCCGAACGCCTGGGTGACGACCATGTCGACGCCTGCGGTCCCGGGCCCCGCCCCGAGACCGCACCCGCTCAGCGCCGCGATGGCGGCGATGGCGGCGAGTGCGACTCGGGGGCGAAGGGACACGGCAGGACCGGCGTCAGCCGACGATCTTCACCGAGACCGCCGCGGCCCGGATGTAGCCGGTATGCGAGGCGGTCAGCACGAGCTTGCCCTTGCGCGTCGGGGTGATCGTGGCAAAGCCGCGCGAGCCAGTGGTGGCGCCGTCGACGCGAACCCCGGCCAGCGGCTTGGGGGCTCCCGCGTCGCTGTAGGAGACGACCTTGATCCGGAAGGCCCGGCCCACGCTGACACGGCTCGGCGCGCTCAGCCCTAGCGGGTGCTCATGGTGCTTGTCGGAGTCGACCGCGAACAGAACCTGGTCGCCCTTGTGCAGCTTGATCTGGCACATCCCGGTGGTCGCGAAGCGGTTGTTGACCCATATGGCCCAGTAGTTCGGGGAGCTGAAGGTCCACTTCTCACCGAGAATCGAGGTCAGCTCGAGCTCGCTGTAGGTGGTGCTGTAGATCGCCCCCCAACGGTGGTGGGTGGCGACGTCGAGCGCTCCGGCGGCGCTGGTCGACGGGCAGTTTCCCTTGGGAGCTCCCGCCTTGGTGATCGAGCCGGCGGTGGTGTGCACGACGGTCGCTGCATGCAACGTGCGCTGCTTTCCCTCCACGCGCACGGAGACGGTGGTACCGGCGGCGAGTGCGCCACCGGCGAGGATCAGGCCGAGCGCGGCAATTGCGCCGCTGACGGCGAGGAAACGTCGGATGCTCATGAGAGGCCACCCCTTTCCACGAGGGCTTGTCGGCATTTTGGTCGGAGCTGGTCTCCTGGCTTACGGGCCTATCAGTCGCGCCTTCCCGGCCGGCGAGTCGCCGGCCAGTGGCCGTTTTGCGGCTGACGTCCCCGATCACAGTGGCGGGACCGCGCCGGATTCGAACCGGCTTCCCATTGCCACCGACCTTGAACGGGCGGATCGTACCGCGGCGGGCGCGGACGTAGACTCCGGGGATGACCGTCAACCTCACCCGCATCTACACGCGCCTCGGCGACGGCGGTGAGACGCATCTCGGCGACATGAGCCGGGTGCCCAAGACCGATCCTCGGATCGAGGCCTACGGGACCGTCGACGAGCTCAACTCCTGGATCGGCGTCACGCTCACCGTCGCCGAACTGGATCAGCGCCACGCCGGCTGGCTGCGCCGGATTCAGAACGACCTGTTCGACGTCGGCGCCGACATCGCGGCGCCGGAGGATCCCGACCGCGAGCGGCTGCGCCTGCTACCCGAGCAGACCGCCTGGCTCGAGGAGCGCTGCGACGAGGTCAACGCCACGCTGGCGCCGCTGAAGTCGTTCGTGCTCCCCGGCGGTGGCCCGGCTGCCTCGCATCTGCATGTGTGCCGGACCGTGTGCCGGCGCGCCGAGCGGCGCACCATCGCCTGCGGCGATGACGCCAGCCCCGAGGTGGTCCGTTACCTGAACCGGCTCTCGGACCTGTTGTTCATCCTGAGCCGCGCCGCGAACCAAGGCGAGGAGCCGCTGTGGGAGCCAGGTCGCTACCGGCCGGCCTGACCGGCCCCCGGCGCGTCTGACGCGTCCCCGCCGGCACCGACAGCCGAAGGGCCAGCATCGCCCCGGTCGCCAGCAGCATCCCGAGCGCCGCGATCGCGGCGGCGCCGATCACGAACGCTTCGTGGTCGCTGGCGTAGGACACGACGGCATGAGGGCGCGCGATCGCGAGCAGGATTCCGAACGTCGCCGCGATCGCCACCAGCAGGATGATCGGCGCCAGCGCCTCGCCCAGTGAGAGCGTTGCCCGGCGGGCCGACGGCCGGCCCCAACGACGGGGCCAGCGCGCGTCGACCAGGTCGAGCGCGGCCGCCGCGAGCAGCGTCCAGGTGGCGGCCACGAGAAACCCCCCGAGCACGTCGCTGGGATAGTGCCATTTGAGCTCGAGGAACGAGTAGCAGACGGCCACGCTGAACACCGTCATCGCCGCCGCCACGCGGGGCCGCCACCGCGCCGAGGACGCGATCACCATGCACAGCGCCAACGACATCGCGGCGGTGGCGTGCCCACTGGGCCACGTCGCCCCCGGGAGCTGGGCCAGATTGCCCAACGGGAGCGTGTGCGGCTCGGCCAGCGGCACCTTGAGCCACTGCGTGATCACATTTGCGCCGACCTCGATCACCGCGATCGTCACCGCCACCCGCGGCCGGCGCCGCACGAGTGCGATCAGCACCGGGACCGCCGCCAGGATGACGTAGGGCTTCGGGTCGCACAGATTGGCCACCGCACTGGTGAGTTGGTCCAGCCCGGGCCGCGACAGGCCGGCGAACCCTCGCAGGATCGACCGGTCGGCACGCTCGACGATGCTGATGTGGGCCTTGGCGTACCAGGTCAGCGCCAGCAGGAGAATCCCCGACGCGGCACCGAACAGGGCCATCCTGGCGCGTCGCGGCATACCCCTGAGGGTAGCGGCCGGTCGCGTTTGCCCCGGCGGGGGCGCTCCCTACGCGGTCTCGTGCTCGGCCGGGGCCTTGCGGGTGACGCGGAAGTCCGGGGCGTCACCGGTGCGGCGCACGTGGGAGAAGTGCTCGAGGTCCTCGGGCGAGCCCACCTCGACGCTCAGCCCGTCGGCAAGCTCCACTCGCGTGGACTCGTAGAGCAGCTCCTGGTAGCGAGGACCCCGCATCTCGCCCTCACGTCCCGGCGCTGGGGCCCGGAGTCCGGCCTCCTCCAGGTCGAGGTCATGGTCGCCGAAGTGCAGCATCCAGCGCTTGCCGCGAGCGAGCTTCTCCGGCGTCAGCTTGACTGCAACCGCCTGGGGCCGGGAGGCGGAGCCCGGGACGCTGCGGTCGGCCCGGAGGCCGGCGTGCTCGGCCACCAGCGCGGTGCACAGGCGCTCATAGTTGCGGCTGTACGGCGCGGGGACGATCGCGGCCGCCCCTGAGGCGTTGACGTCACCACGGATTGCGTGCGCGACCGGCCCGACGACGACGAAGTCGACCTTGTTGGCGACCAGCCAGCGAAGCACTGCGACCGACTTCTGGTCCAGGTGGGCGAACCCCTCGCGGAGCGTGGCCGGCTGGGACTCGATGCCCGGTGGGCGGTGTTTGAGCAGCATGCTGCTGCGTTCGCTCCCGCCCCCCGGAGTCCTTCCCAAACGCTACGAACCGCGTGGCAAGCTATACGCTCGACCGCGATGGACTCCGAGCAACTGCAGAGGCGCCGGGCGCAGCGGGCGCGCGAGCGACGCCGGCGCATGCTGCAGCGCCGGGTGGCCGCGGCCGCGGCACTGCTGGCCGTGGTGATCGCCGCCGCAGTTGCGGTGGCCGCCTCGGGCGGCGGCTCGGGCCACGCCTCGTCCACGACCGCCGCTCGTGCCGGGCGGGCCCACCATCATGCCGCCCGCCGTCCCCGCGCCCGCGCCCGCGCGGGGAGCACCGCATCGGCTCTCGGCCCCGCCACCGGCAGGCCCGGCACGGCCTCGGTCCCGGTTCTCATGTACCACGTGATCGCGCCGCCGCCGCCGGGAGCGCCGTTCCCGGGCCTGTACGTGCCCGCCGCCGAGTTCACCGCCCAGATGCAGGCGCTCAAGGCCGCCGGTTGGCACGCCGTCACGCTGGACCAACTACGGGCCTACTGGACCCATGGAGCGAAGCTCCCCGCCGGCAAGCCGATCGTGCTCACGTTTGACAACGGTTACCACTCGCAGTACGCCAACGCCCTACCGGTGCTCCAGCGGCTCGGCTGGCCGGCGGACGAGAACATCCAGCTCAGCGGCCTGCCGCCATCGCAGGGCGGTCTGACCGATGCCGAGGTGAGGGAAATGGTCAAGGCCGGCTGGGAGCTCGACACGCAGGGAATCAGCCACGCCGATCTGATCACGCTCGATGCCTCGCAGCTGCACTTTCAGGTGGCCACCAGTCGCCAGATCATCCGCCGGCGCTACGGCGTTTCCGTGAATTGGTTCTGCTACCCGTCAGGGCACTACGACGCCACCGTGATCGATGCCGTCCGCGCCGCGGGCTACGTCGGCTCGACGACCGTCGTCCCGGGCTGGGCGGCGCCGTCCAGCGACCCGTACAGGCTCCCGCGGCTGCGGGTGCTTGGCGGCACAAGCCCGTCGTCGCTGCTGGCGCAGATCGCCTCCGCCCGCGGCGCCTCGCCGCCACCCAGCTCCTACGGAAGCTCCGGGACCGGCTGATCGGCGCCTTGACGCGCCGCTCTCAGTCGGCCGGATCGCGCAGCCGGTAGCCGACGCCGGGCTCGGTGATCAGGTACTGCGGGCGGGTGGGATCGAGCTCGAGCTTGGCGCGGATGTGGGCGACATGGACCCGGAGGTAGTGGGTCTCGCGTCCGTACTCGGGCCCCCACACCTCCTGCAGGAGCTGGCGGTGGGTGACGAGCCGGCCGTGGTGCTGGGCGAGGACCCGGACCAGGTCGAACTCGATCGGAGTGAGATGGATCTCGGTGCCATCGCGGGTCACGCGCCGGTCCAGCACGTCGATCACCAGGTCGCCGATGGCGAGCTCGGAGCCGGCTCCGGCGTCCGCGTCGGACGAGCGGCGCATCACGGCTCGCAGTCGCGCCAGCAGCTCACCGGTCCCGAACGGCTTGGTGACGTAGTCGTCGGCGCCGGCGTCGAGCGCGCGGACCTTCTCACGCTCGTCGCCGACGGCCGAGAGGACGAGGATCGGCAGGCGACTGAACCGTCTGACCTCGCGGCACACCTCGACTCCCTCGCCGTCGGGCAGGACCAGGTCGAGGACGAGGGCGTCCGGGGGCCGGGACCCGAGCGCGGCCATCGCCTGCGCCTTGGTCTCTGCGGCCTCGACGGCGTAGCCGGCGTCGCGCAGGATGATCTTCAGGCCGCGAACGATCTGGGGCTCGTCGTCGACCACCAGAACTCGCGGCGCCGGGCTCATTGGGGCGCCGGTGACGGCTGGCGGTCGACCGGGAAGCTGACCGCGAACGACGTCCCCTGCTCGCCGCCGGTCTGCAGCAGGATCCGCCCGCCGTTGGCCTCCACGAAGCCGCGGCAGATGGCGAGGCCCAGTCCCGAGCCCGAGCCGGCGTCGCCGCGGCCGCGGAAGAACGGCTCAAAAACGTGGGCGCGATGATGGGAGGGAATGCCCCGCCCCAGGTCGGTGACCCTCACCGTCACCCGCCCGGCGGCGGTGCCGCCGCTGATCCGCACCGGCGAGTCCGGGGGCGAGAACTTGACCGCGTTCTCCAGCAGGTTCGAGAACACGCGCTCGAGCTGCGCCGCGTCGGCCCTCACCAGCGGCAGGTCGACCGGCAGCGCAAACTCGATCGGATGGGGGCCGGGCAGATGCGTGGACGCCGAGGCGACGATGTCGTGCAGGTCGCACCAGTCCGCCTGCGGCAGGACGGCGCCCGCCTGGATCTTCGACAGATCCAGGAGATCGTCGACGAGCTTGGCCAGCCGCATTCCCTCACCGTCGATCACGTCGATCAGCTCGCGGCGTTCGGACTCTGAGACCGCCGCCGAGCGCAACGCCGAGGCGGCGGTGGTGATCGCCGTCAGCGGCGAGCGCAGATCGTGTGAGATGGCGTGCAGGATCGCGGTTCGGGCGGCTTCCGCGCGGCTCGCGGCCTCGGTCTCGGCCGCGCGCTCGGCCACCCGCTCACGCTCGACCGCCACATCGATCAGCCTCCCCAGCGGCTCGGCGATGCGGTCGATCTCGGCCCGCCCCCAGGCGGCGTCCTCAGTCACGTAGAGCCATACCCGGACGCTCGCGGTCAGGCGCACCGCTATCTCCTGACCGCGCGGAGACGGCACCGGCTCGACCACCACCCGCGCGCCGCCGGCCCCCATCGCCTCGGCCACGCGGGCGCCGATGCTCTCGAGCTGCGCCTCGAGGCTGCGGCCGGCCAGGATCCCGGAAGCCGCCTGCGCGAGCAGCGTCGCCTCCCGTTCGCGGGCGGCGGCGTCGTGCGCGCGCTGTTCGGCCTCGGCGGCCCGCTGGCGGCCCAGCGCCGCCAGGCGCCCGACCACGACCGCCGCGATCAGGAACACCACGAGCTCGATCAGGTCCTGGGAATGTGCGATCGCGAACCGGTGGCGCGGTGCGATGAAGAAGTAGTTGAGGACCAGAACGCTCAGCAGCGCCGAGGCCAGCGCCGCCAGCTCGCCGCGGCGGATCGCCACCTCCAGGACCGCCAGGAGGTAGATCGCGCCCAGCCCGGCGGGAGGCGCCGCCGACTGCAGCGCCGCGACGAACGCCGTCGCCACCACGATCCCGACCACGACCTCGACCGCATCGGCCGCGACGACGCGCACCTTCGCGGGCTCGGGGAGCCCTCGCCGGCGGACCTGCCGATCTCTCTCCATCGGCTTGGAGCCTACGCCGCCGCCGGCGACCGCCGCTCGGCAGGCTCGGGCGTGGACTGGACGATCACCCGGCAGGGCCGCTCGCGCAGGACGGTCTCGAGCGCGCGGCCGAAGGCACCGCGGCTCATCGGCAGCACGATCGCCTCGGCGTGCATGGCCCGGGCCTCGTCCACGATCCGCCGTCCCGTCTGGCCGGCGCGGACCTTGTCCCAGTGCCCGGAGACGCGCCGGCCGCCCTGCACCTTTGCCTCCTCGATGATCGACTGCGCACGCGCCTCCTGCTCGGGCAGCGCGGCGTCGATGGGGGCGCTCGCCGGCACCGAGATCGTCACCAGAACGTGGATTCCTCGCCGCTTGCGGGCGGCCAGCCGGGCCGCCGTGGCCAGCACCTCGGGCACGTAACCGCTCTCGTCAAAGGCCACCACCACGGACTCGTACTCCGCCTCGGCCGCTGCCGCCGGGCCCGCCACCAGGATCTTCTTGGTCGTGATCAGGTCGAGCCCCTGGCGGCGGCGGTAGGTGACGTAGATCGCGATCCCGATCAGCAGCCATCCGATCCCGGCCGCGGCCACGGCGAGATGCAGCACGGTCACGGTCACGAACGCCAGGAACGTTCCCAGGCCGCCGAACACCGCGAACAGGGGAAGCTCGCGACCGGCCACACGCAGGGTCCCGGGGCCCCGGTACGGGCGCTTGCGGTCGGGCTCCTTCAGCCGCAGGCGGATCACCGACAGGTGGGCGATCGTGAACGAGAGCATCGCCCCGAATGCGTACATGTTGCCCAGGAAGTCGGCCTGCCCGGGGATCATCGTCAGGCACGCGATGGCCCCGAACAGGAGGATCCCGATCCACGGCGTGCGGAAGCGCGGATGCAGGCGCCGCAGCCCATCGGGGACCTGGCGGTGAAGTCCCATCGAGTAGACCAGGCGCGAGACGCCGATGATGCCGGCGTTGGTGGCGATGAAGAGGATCGTCGCCGCCAGCAGGCCGACGTAGATCTCGCCCGCGTGCTGGAGCGGGCCGAGGTTCAGGTGCTTGACGATCCCCAGCACCGGGTCGGCGGCGAACCCGCCCTTGTTCTCGTTCAGGCCCAGGAGCGTCTCGTAGTGGCCGTGGATCTTGTGCACCGGAAGCGCTGACAGGGCCACCGCGGGCAGCGCCGCATAGATGGCGAACACCGCGATCACCACCCGGTTGATGGCGCGCGGAATCGTCCGCGACTCGTCCTTGGCCTCCTCGGCCATGTTGGAGATCGTCTCGATCCCCGTGTAGGCGATCATGCCCACCGGGATCGCGATCAGGAAGTTCTTCCACTGCGGTGCCACCCCGAGTGCGACGTTGTGGATCAGGGTGTGCGGCGACAGGACCAGAAAGGCGCCGATCACCACCAGCAGCACCTGGGTGGCGAAGTCCGTGATCGCCAGAGCGATGTTCAGCGCGGCCGCCTCGGTGACGCCGACGACGTTGATCGCGCACAGCAGCCCGACCACCCCGATTCCGAAGAAGATGTCCCCCGGGGATGTCTTGAGGAACGGGAAGAACAGCCCGCCGAGGTAGTGGGGAACGAAGAACGCCGAGATCGCGATCGTGATCGTGTAATTGAGCATCTGCGCCCAGGCGGCGAAGAACGACCAGAACTCGTTGAACGCGTGGCGGGCGAAGCTCGACGAGCCCCCGGCTTCGGGGTACATCGCGGTCGCCTCGGAGTAGGTGGCGGCGGTCAGGTAGAAGATCACGCCCGTGACCACGAACACGACCGGGGTGAGGCCGAGGGCGTAGGAGGCGACCAGCCCCAACGCGTAGTAGATCGAGGATCCGACGTTCCCGTAGGCGGTGGACGCCAGCGCGTTGACCCCGAGAACGCGCTGTAGGCCCGGGATCCGGCGCTCAGCCATCAGCAGGGGCGGGCGTCCAGCCCCCCAGTGCGACGTACTTCATCGGGCCGAAGGTTAGTCAGTTCGTGCGCGCGTAGCCGGTGCTGCCGTCTCGGCTGTCTCGGCCGTCTCGGCCGGCTCGCGCTCGGCCGGCGGGGCGCCGTCGTTGTTCGTTTCCTCACCGGGCGGACGATCACCGCGCCCCGTCCCGGCAGGCGGCGCGGTCAGGATCACCCGGCACGGGGCCTTGCGGATCACGTACTTGGTGATCTCCCCCACGTAGTTCTCCAGCGGGCCGCCGGAGCCGCCGAACAGTGCTCCGCCCCGGATCCTCGAAGGCTCGTCGGCGGCCAGCACGATCGCCTCGACGCCGCGCTCGCGGGCCTCGTGGACGATGGCTGGGCCGACCCGACGGGCCCGAACGATGGTGGTGGCAACAGTCACCCCCTCGTATTCCTCGCCGACCGCCTTGGCCCTCGTCAACGTCTCGCGTGCCCGGCGTACCTGCGCCTCGGCCAGTGGCGCCTCGAGTGGAAGCGACAGCGGGACCTCCACCACCCAGATGGCCTCGATCACCGAGCCGTGCTGACCGGGGCTGTCGCGGGTCTCGGCGGCCAGGCGGCCGGCCGTCTGGATGATGTCGTCGTCCAGGTCCGAGCCGAACACCGGCACCAGGATCGTGCCGAACTCCGGCTCGAGCGTCTCGTGGCGGAGGGCGCGCTCGGGGATCGTGACCCGCCTCAGGAGCGGCTTGGACTCGGTCTTGCGGTAGGTGACATAGAGGACGAGCCCGGCCAGCAGCCATCCGATGCCCACGTATCGGGCCCCTGAATGGAACGCGAGCACGGCGACCCAGCCCGCAAACGAGAACACCGCCCCGAGCACGGCGGGGATCGGCACGCTCGCGCCACGCAGCGGGATCGAGAACGGGATGCGGTATCCGCGCGGCCGGTTGGGCTCGCGGAAGCGCAGCGCGATCACCGACACGTGGGCGATCGTGAACGACAGCAGCGCTCCGAAGGCGTAGATCCCGACCAGCAGCTCGAGGTCTGTCGGCAGCACCAGCGCCGCGGCCGCGACCGCCGCAAAGCCCATGATCACGAACGGGGTCCCCCAGCGCGGATGCAGCCGACCGATGGCGCTCGGTATCTGGCGGTTGGTGGCGAGCGAATAGCCGATGCGCGACACCCCGAGCATGCCGGAGTTGGCGGCGGCGGCCAGCCCCAGTGCGCCCCCGACAGCGACCGCGTACTTGAGCACGTCGGCTACCCAGACGGGGCGGAAGGCCTCGACGACCCCGAGCACCGGCGCATTGATGTGCCGCTGGCCGAGCTCGGTGACACCGTGGTGCACCGGCAGGGCGGCGACGCCGACCAGCGATATCCCGACGTAGATGAGGATGATGACCGCCGAGCCGGGGAGCACGAGGCGCTTCAGACCGCCGCTCCCCCCCGCCACCTCCCCGGACAGGCTCGCGGCCGCCTCCAGGCCGGTGAAGGCGATGACCGCGATCGTGAGCGCGAACGCGAGATCGGAGGCCGACGGGATCGTCCCCAGGTGGATGCTCTGGGCGAGGCGGTGCGGGTGAAAGGCCAGCGCGACGCCGAGCACGATCACGATCGCCTGCAGGATCAGGTCGGCCATTGTGATCAGCACGCGGCGACGCAGGCGCCCTGCGTGCACCCCGGTGACGTTGTCGGCCAGGACGAACAGGACCACGCCCAAGGCGATGACGACCTCGAGCCCGCCGTGGCCCAACGGGCCCCAGAACGCCGCCAGGTAGGCCGGCACGGTGAGCGCCGTGACGGCGATCAGGATCGTGTAGTCGAGCACGATCGCCCAGCCGGAGATGAAGCTGACGAGCTCGTTGAAGGCGTAGCGGGCGTATACCGCCGAGCCGCCTCGCTCCTGGTAGAGCGCCGCGCCCTCGCTGAAGGTCATCAGCGCCAGCTGGAAGAAGATCCCCGCCGCCAGGAACACGGCGGGAGTGAGGCCGTCGGCGCGCCGCGCCACTACCCCGAGCGCGAAGTACACCGAGCTGACAGAGGTCGTGTAGACGACCGCGAACAGCGCGCGGTAGCTGAGGGGCCGCTCTTCCAAGGTCGATTGTGGCTCAGCGGCCTCGTAACTGCAGGTACAGACGGCCGACGCCGGCGGCGACGAACAGCACCCCTAGCAGGACTCCGGTGGCCACCGGTCCCCCGCCGGCGGCGAGCGTCCGCACGAGGATCGCCAGTCCGACCACCACCATCAGGATCGACATGACGCGTGTATAGGACTGGCGCATCTGGCCCGGCTCTGACATGTCCTGCGTAGCTTAGGGCTCGATCCTGCCTCAGTCGTGCAGATGGAAGGGCAGGATCGCCACGATCACATCAGTGCGGGCCTTGAGCACGGCCTCCAGCAGGCGGCCGCGCTGGTTGTGCAGGATCTCGTGGCGGCGCTTACGGGGCACGATCTCGGGGATCAGCACCGTGATCAGCGCGTCCTCGCCGCTGTGCGCCTCGACGTAGCGAAGCACCGTGCGGACCAGGGACCGGGCCGGGTCGATCACCACCTCGATCGACGGTCCGCACTGCCATTCGGTCCAGTCGTGCAGGATCCGGTCGCGCTCCTCGTCGTCACCGGCGACGGCCAGCGCCACGACGGTGTCCCCGAGCGACAGCGCGGCGCTCACCGCCCTCGCGGTGAGCAGGTTGACGGTCGAGGTCGGGACGATCACGATGCTGTGGCGCTTGTGCGGAAGCGGCGGCGTCCGGCCCAGCCTGAGCTCCTGGCCGACGTTGGCGTAATAGGACTCGGTGCGCTCGAACAGCGCCAGCAGCACCGGCACCGCAATCACCACGACCCAGGCTCCCTCGAGGAACTTGGACGCCAGCAGCACGATGACGGTGATCGCCGTGATCACCGCCCCTACGCCGTTGACCCCGGCTCGCAGCTGCCAGCGCCGCGGCCGTTCCCGGCGCCAGTGCCTGACCAGGCCGATCTGGCTCAGCGTGAAGCCGACGAACACTCCGATCGCGTACAGCGGGATCAGCTTGTCGGTCTGGGCGCCGACCGCGATCAGCAACAGCAGCGCCGCCAGCGCCAGCGCGGTGATGCCGCCGCGGTAGACCGGTCGCTCGGCGCGCAGGTAGAACAGGTGCGGGAGCCGGTGGTCCTTGGCCAGCAGGCTCATCAGCACCGGCAGGCCGCCGAAGCTGGTGTTCGCGGCCAGCCCGAGTACCGCGGTGACCGCGATATTGGTGACGTAGAACGGCCAACCGGTGCCGAACGACCCGGCGGTCAGCTGCGACAGAACGGTGACGCCGCCGCGTGGGACGACGTGGTGGGTGTGGACCAGGACGGCAAGGCCCACCAACATCGTCCCCAGCAGAACCCCGAGGCAGATCTCGGTACGCGCCGCTGTCCTCGCTCGCGGCTCGCGGAACGCCGGCACGCCGTTGGCGATCGCCTCGATCCCGGTGACCGCAGAGCAGCCGGACGCGAACGCCTTGAGCAGGAGCACGATTCCCAGCGACTCGGTGGGGTTGAACTTCTCGACGGTGCCGATCACCGCCTCGTTGCCGGGGTGCACGAGCCCGACGACGATCACCGCGACCATGCTCAGCACGAAGATCGCCGCGGGCGCCATCAGCAGCTTGGCCGACTCGCTGATCCCGAACATGTTGACCACCGTGAGCACCACCAGACCCGCGAGCGAGACCGCGACCAGATGGTGCGCGAGACCCGGGAACACGCTGCCCAGCGACGCCGCTCCGGCGGCCAGGCTGACCGCGACCGTCAGCACGTAGTCGACGACCAGGGAGGCCGCGGCCAGCATCGCCGGCCACCGGCCCAGGTTGGCCTTGGAGACCGCATAGGCGCCGCCCCCGTCGGGGTGGGCGATGATGACCTGGGTGTAGGAGATCACCAGCAGCGCCAGCATCCCGGTGATCACGAGGATGATCGGCAGCGTGTAGTGCAGCGCGCCGGCGCCGGCCAGGACCAGCACCAGCATCACCTGCTCGGGGCCGTAGGCGACGCTCGAGAGAGCGTCCAGGCTCAGGGCCGCCAGACCCCGGGGCACGTCGAGCTCGTGTCCCTGGTCGGTGTGCTTGCCGCTGCGCCGCGGGGCACCGATCCGCGCCGGGGAGCCGCGCCGCCGGGGGTGTCTCGTCGTGGGGTCGCCGGCGGCCGCGCCAGCGCGCGCGTTTGACGATTCCGGCTTGGTGTCGCGGAAGCGGGTCACTCGGCGTTCGCGCTCCGGAACTCTGTCACGCCGCGCGACGAGCCGGCGCCGCCGGCCGCTCAGCGCTGCTGCGCGCGCTCGATCCGCTGCGCCGCGTCGCCCACGGCCGCCCGCAGCCGGTCCGGGTCGGCGCCGATCCGGTGCTCGGGGCCGGCCACCGACAGGCCGGCCGCAATGCGGCCGCGGCGGTCGAGGATCGGCGCCGCGACGGCCGCCGCACCCTCGTCGAGCTCTCCCGCCGTGAACGCGAAGCCGTCGGCGCGGATCCGCTCCAGCTGCTCGGCCAGCCCCGGGCTGGCGGCGGTCTCGAGCAGCCGCGCGCGCTCGGCCGGCTCCAGGTAGGCCGCCAGGATCTTGCCGGAGGCGCCGCGGTGCATGGGCGCGCGGCGAAAGCGCGCATACGACAGCCTGACCGAGTGCCGGTCGGTCTCGACGGCGTGCAGGACGATCGCCTCGAGCCCGCAGGGGGCGGTGAGGATCACGGTCTCCCCCACCTCCGTCGAGAGCTCGCTCATCAGCTCGCGCGCGGGCTCCACCAGCCGTTCGAGCAGCCCCGCCTCCGCGGTGCGCCCGAGCGCGACCAACCGGGTGCCCAGTGCCACCGTGCGGTCGGCCCCGCGCTGCACGAGACCGTGTTGCTCGAGCTCGGCCAGCAGCCGGTAGGCCGTGCTCGTCGGCATCCCGGTCTCGGTGGCCAGCTCCGCCACCGTGTGCTCGGTGGAACCCTCACCGAGCCGGCCGAGCAGCTCGACGGCTCGCTGCAGCGCTCCGTCGGGCATCTCAGATTCCCGGGGGCTCGTGCTCGGACAGCGCCGGGCGCGAGCCGGCCACGTACGCCACCCGCCGCGCCAGATCGCCGTCACCGACGAGCGTCGCCAGGCCCTCGATGTCCGCGTTCCACTCGGTCTCGTCGACCAGCGTCCCGGCGAACTCGCGGACCACCGCGTAGGCCCGGCCGGTGCCGCCGCCGAGGCGGTCAGCGGTGCCGCGCAGGTCGATCGCCTGGGCGGCGACGATCAGCTCGAGCGCCACCAGCCGGTGGACATGGCTGACCAGCGTCGAGGTCGTGCTGACCGCCAGCGGAGCCATCGACGCGTGGTCCTCCACGCCCTCGGCGAGCTGGCCTCTGTAATCGAGTGACACCGGGTTGGCCAAGAAGCGGGTCTCGGAGGCCAGGGCGGCGAACGAGCGCCCGAGCGGACGCAGCCCGCCGGTGGGCCCGTCGCGGCGGGCCAGCCCCGTCGGCAGCCCGCTGAAGTGCTGCCAAAGCAGCTTCTGCACCCGCTCGTTGGCCACCTGTGCGGCGTGCGCGATCCCGAGGCGGATGTAGTCGAACGCCATCGCCAGCGAGGTGACGTCAAAGTTGCCAACCGACACGATCGCACCCTCCTCGACCAGCACCAGCGGGTTGTCGGCGGCCGAGTTGAGCTCGATCTCCATGATCCCGCGCGCCACCGACAGCGCGTCGTAGGCCGCGCCGTGGGTCTGGGGCACGCAGCGGATCGAGAGTGGGTCCTGGAGATTGCGCGCCGCGCCTGGGCGCCACAGATCGCTGTCCTCCAGCAGCTCGCGCAACCGCGACATCGCCTTCTGCAGCCCGCTGTGTGGCCGCGCCCGGGCCGCCGCCGGATGAATGACGGAGAGGTTGGCGGCGAACGCCTCGAAGCTGAGCGCGGCGGCGATCTGCATGCTCTCCACCAGATCGGCGGCATCGACCAGCACCAGCGACCCCCGCCCCATCGTCACGCCGTTGGCGCTGATCAGGCCCAGCGCCTCCTTTGGGCCGAGGCTGATCGGCTCGATCCCCGCGCGCGCCAGCGCCTCCTCCCCGGGCAGCGTCTCGCCCTCGTACTCGGCCCAACCGCGGCCGATCAGAACCTTGCCGATGTCGGCCATCTCCGACAGGTCGCCCTGGCCGACCGAGCCGATCATGCGCACGATCGGGTGCACGCGGGCGTTCAGCAGCGCCACCAGCAGCTCGATCAGTTCGCGCCTCACGCCGACCCCCGCCTTGAGCATCCCATTCACGCGCGAGACCATCATCGCCCGCACGACGTCGGTGGCCAGCGGGCGGCCGTAGGAGGAGACCTGGTCGGCGACGGTGGCGAACGAGAACGCCGCGATCTCCGCCAGCGGAATGTGGTGGCGGGCCAGCGAACCCAGGCCGGTGTTGAGCCCGTACACGGCCTCGCCGGTGGCCAGCGCACGGTCGACGACGTCACGGGCGGCCCGCACCCGGACGAGCGCCTGGTGATCGAGCCCGATTCTGGCGCGGCCACGCGCCGCCGCCAGCACGTGGTCAACGGTGAGCCCATCCCCGCTGAGGACGATGCTCTCGTTGGTTGAGACAGCGGTCATCTCAACGATGGTTATATCCTATCTGGATCTCAGTCAGCGAGAAGATCTCGGGAGCGATCCTGATGCCGGGTCGCGGCCCCGTCCGAGCCGGCCTGACGATCCGCGAGGGGGTGATCGAGAGCGTGGGTGCGCCCGAGCGCGCGGGGCTGGACTTCGGAGATGCGCTGCTGCTGCCGGGGGCGGTCGACGTTCACGTCCACACCCGCAGCTACGAAGGCGAGGGGATCGGCCCGTGCACGCGCGCCGCTGCCGCCGGCGGGGTGACGACGATCGTCGACATGCCCTACGACGCCGCCGGTCCGATCGACTCGCCGGCGGCCTTCGAGGAGAAGGCCCGCGACATCGAGCGCGAGGCCCATGTGGACGTGGCGCTGTGGGCGACGGTGCCGCCACGGGGCCCTGTGAGCGACGTGCGGGCGCTGGTCGACCTCGGCGCGGCGGGGTTCAAGCTGTCGACCTTCGAGACGCACCCCGTGCGCTTCCCGCGGATTCCCGACGGCCAGCTGCTGGAGGCGTTTGCGGAGATCGCCGCCGCCGGGGGCCTGGCCGGAGTGCACGCCGAGAACGACGAGATCGTCCGCGCCGGGATCGCCGCCGAGCAGGCGGCGGGGCACGGCGGCGACCCCCTCGCCCACGCCCGCTCGCGCCCGCCGGTCGCCGAGCACGAGGCGATCGCCCGCGTGCTGGAGCTGGCCCGCGCCACCGGCGTGCGCCTGCACGTCTGCCACGTCTCGACTCCCCGCGGCGTCGCCCTGGTCAACGGGGCGCGGCGCGACGGAATCGACGTGAGCGCCGAGACCTGCCCGCACTACCTGCTGCTGGACGAGACCGCGCTGGTCAGCCGCGGGGGCGAGGCTAAGATAAACCCGCCGCTTCGCGCCACGCCGCTCCCCGCCGAGGGGCTCGACCTGATCTCCTCAGACCACGTCGGCTGGCCCGTGCAGCGCAAGCACGGACCGGACATCTTCGCACTCTCATCGGGTGCCCCCGGAGTCGAGCTGATCGTCGCGCTCGTGCACGACGCGCTCGGCGCCGAAGCGCTGGTGCGCCTGGTCAGCGAGGCGCCCGCCCGACGCTTCGGGCTGTGGCCGCGAAAGGGCAGCCTCGCCCCGGGGGGCGATGCCGACGTGATCGTGCTCGACCCCGACCATGAGTGGACGATCGAGCCGGAGGCGCTGATCACCCCCGCTGGGTGGAGCCCCTACAGCGGCCGGCGCGTCCGGGGGCGGGTGATCGCCGCATTTTCTAGGGGTGTGCAGGTATGGGATGGCCGCCGGGTGACGGTCGGGGCCGGACATGGACGCTACGTCCCCGCGGCCACGGCCACGGCCACCGCCCGCCCCGTCGCGGGAGCGCCCGCGCGTGGCTGACGCCGGCCTGCGCTGTCGCGGCTGGCGCCAGGAGGCGATCCTGCGGCTGCTCGAGAACAACCTGGCGATCGCCGAGGATCCCGAGCGGCTCGTCGTCTACGCCGCCCACGCCAAGGCGGCCCGAGACCCGGAGGCGCTGCGGGGGATCGTGGCGGCGCTGCGCGCGCTCGGCGACGGGCACACGCTGGTCGTGCAGTCAGGCAAGCCGATCGCCGTCCTGCCCACCGGCCCCCGCGCTCCGGCGGTGCTGCTGGCCAACGGCAACCTGGTCGGTCGCTGGGCGACGCCCGAGACGTTCTACGAGCTCGAGCGGCGCGGTCTCATCGCGTGGGGCGGGCTGACCGCCGGCTGCTGGCAGTACATCGGCTCCCAGGGGGTGCTGCAGGGGACCTACGAGACGTTCGCGCAGGTGGCTCGCGAGCACTTCGGCGGCTCGCTGGCTGGCCGCATGGTGGTCACCGCCGGCCTGGGCGGGATGGGATCGGCTCAGCCGGTGGCGGTCACGCGGATGTTGGGCGGCGTCTGCCTGATCGCCGAGGTCGACGCTGCCAAGGCAAGACGGCGGCTGGCCGACGGGGTTGTGGATCTTGTGTGCGAGGACCTCGATGAGGCGTTGGACGCCGTGCTGGGGGCCCGAGCGGCGGGCCGCGCGCTGGCGGTCGCGCTGATCGGCAACGCCGCCGAGCTGCTCGAGGGGCTGCTCGAGCGCGGCGTCGTCCCCGACGTCGTCACCGACCTGACCGCCGCCCACGACCTGCGCAGCGGGTACCTGCCGGTGGGTGTGACGCCCGCCGAGGCGCAGGAGCTGCGCGCCGGCGATCCGGGCAAGCTCGAGGCGCTGGCGCTGGCCACGCTCGTGCGCCACGTCCGGGCGATGCTGGCCCTGCGCGAGCGGGGCGCGGTGACGTTTGACTACGGGAACAACATCCGGCCCCACGCCGCCGCCGGAGGTGTTCCCGAGGCGCTGGACATCGACATCTTCACCGCCCGCTACCTGCGGCCTCTGTTCTGCCGTGGGATCGGCCCGTTTCGGTGGATCTGCGTGTCGGGTGAGGACTCCGATCTCGACGTGGTCGATCAGCTCTGCCTGGATCTGTTCGGAGACGTTCCGCGGATCGCGGACTGGATCGCCCTGGCCCGAGCGCACGTGACCCGGCAGGGACTGCCGGCCCGGATCGCCTGGCTCGGCCACGGTGAGCGCACCCGGCTCGGCCTGGCCGTCAACGAGGCGGTCGGCGACGGTCGCCTGCGCGCTCCGGTGGCCTTCACGCGCGATCACATGGACTCGGGCGCGATGACCCACCCCAACATCATCACCGAGGGGATGGCGGACGGGTCCGATGCGATCAGCGACTGGCCGCTGCTCAACGCGCTGCTCGGAGCGGCGTCGGGCGCCGACCTGGTGGCCCTGCACGCCGGCGGGGGTGGGTATGCCGGCTACTCGCAGAGCTCCGGGATCACGGTGGTCGCCGCCGGGACCGCTGACGCCGCCGCCCGGCTCGAGGCTGCGCTCAACGTCGACACCGCGATCGGCGTGCTGCGCCATGCCGACGCCGGTTACGAGATCGCCATCGACAGTGCTTCCGAGCACGGATTGGGGTTGCCAGCATGAGAGACCTGGACCTGCACGACGTCCACGCCGCCGTCACCGGGGGGTCGGTCCTCGCCGCCGGGGGCGGCGGCTGGGTCGACCACGGCCTGATCGTCGGCACCACCGCCGTCTCCTACGGGACGCCGCGGCTGGCCTCGCTGGATGAGGTCGATTCCGCCGCGCTGCTGGCGACCGTGAGCGCGATCGGCGCGCCGGCGGCCGTCGGGTGGGAGATGCGCCCGGGCGATTATGTGCGGGCGCTGCAGTTGCTGATGGAGGCGGTACCGGAGCCCGTGATCGGCACCGTGACGGCCCAGAACGGCTCTTCCACCACGTGCAACGGCTGGGTCGCCTCGGCCGTCCTCGGGACCCTGGTGATCGACGCCGCCGGGGACGGCCGCGCCCACCCCACCGGCAAGATGGGCTCGTTCGGTCTCGCCGCCGACGACGACTATCAGACCGTCCAGGCGGTCGCTGGAGGCAACCGCGCCGAGAATCGCTACCTCGAGGTCGTGACCCGCGGGACCGTGCGCCGGACCGCGAACGTGCTGCGCACCGCTGCTGACATGTCTGGTGGGTTCATCTCCGCCGCGCGCAACCCGCTCCCCGCGTCGTTCGTGGCCGCGCACGCCGCCGTCGGGGCGATCAGCTTCGCGCTCGAGCTCGGCGAGGCGATCCTCGCTGCCGAGCCGTCGGGTCCGCGGCGGATGATCGACGTCACCGCCGAGCATCTGGGGGGCGCGATCATCGCCGAGGGACCGGTCCGCGCCCGGACGCTGCGGACCGAGAACGCGTTCGACGTCGGGACGGTCGACGTGGGCGAGCTCGAGCTGGGTTTCGTCAACGAGTACCTCACGGCGGAGGCGGCCGGGCAGCGCCTGGGCACCTTCCCGGACGTGCTGACCACGCTGTCGACGGTGACGGGCCGAATCATCTCGATCGCCGACCTGCGTGAGGGCGACGACGTGGCGGTCCTGCACGTCCCCAAGGACAGAGTGCCGCTCGGCGACGGCGTGCGCGAGCCGAGCGTCTACCCCGAGGTCGAGGCCATGCTCGGCAAGCCGCTGGCCGTGTTCGCGCTTGCCTGACCCCGCGCGTATCGAGCGCCGCCTGCAGGAGCTGTGGCGGATCTCGCTCGGCCCCGGGGGCGGGGCTGATCGTCCGGCGTTCTCGGAGTTCGAGGCGACGGCCATGCTGGCGGTGGCCGGCTGGGCACGGGACGCCGGGCTCGAGCCGGGCGTCGATCGTCACGGCAACCTGTGGGCGCTGCCGGCCGGCGGGGACGGCCCGCTGGTGACCTCGGGCTCGCACGTCGACACCGTTCCCGACGGCGGCCGCTACGACGGTGCGCTGGGGACCGTGCTGGGGCTGGAGCTGGCCGACGAGCTCGGGGGCGG
The DNA here is from genome assembly GCA_963799995.1 of uncultured Solirubrobacterales bacterium. Taxonomy (GTDB): domain Bacteria; phylum Actinomycetota; class Thermoleophilia; order Solirubrobacterales; family Solirubrobacteraceae; genus Palsa-465. The sequence goes on from CAWCZI010000012.1 coordinate 872,551, forward strand.
CGCGGGGCTGCTGGTTTGCGCCGCGGAGGAGGCGCCGCGGTTCGGGGCCGGCACGATCGGTTCGCGGCTGCTGGTCGGCACCCTGGCCGGCGAGGCGCTGGCCGGCCTGCACGACGCCGCAGGGGTGAGCGCGGCGGCGGCCCGGGGCGACGAGTACCTGGCGGCGCTCGAGTCGTTGCCCCGGATCGATCCGCCGCTTGACCGCTGGCGCGCGCACGCCGAGATCCACGTCGCGCAGCGCCGTGCGCTGCGTGAGCTCGGGGTCGTCACGCGGGTGGCCTCCCCGCGGCGCTTCGAGCTCGAGCTGACCGGCCAAGCGGGCCACGCCGGCGAGGTGGCGATGGCCGACCGCCACGACGCCCTGGCGGCCGCGGCCGAGGTCGTGCTCGCCGTCGAGCACGCCGCCCGCGCGGCGCCCGCCGGTACCGTGGCCACGGTCGGGACCGCCGCCGTCTCGCCCGGGGCGGTCAGCGTGATCCCCGGCCGCGTCCGGCTCGGTATCGACGTCCGCGGCGTGGATCGCGGGGCCCTCGAGCGGCTTGATACCGCGATTCGGGCGGCGGTGGCCGAGATCGTGCAGCGGCGAGGTGTCGACGCCGAGCTGCGGCTGGTCCGCGGCGGCGATCCGGTGGCACTCGATCCCGGCCTGGCCGCCGCGGCCCTGGCGGCGGCCGGCGAGCTCGGGGTGGCCGCCGCCGAGACGTGGTCGGGCGCCGGCCACGATGCCCAGCACCTGGCCGGGCTGGTCCCCTCGCTGCTGCTGTTCGTGCCGCTGCACGGCGGCGAGAGCCATACTCCACACGAATCGGCGAAGATGGACGAAATCGTACAAGCGACGAAGGTGGCCGCACGGGTACTGGGACCTCTGGCGCTTGACACCGGCCCCGGGGTGTGAAAGAACGGTGCGCAGTGGATGGGGACGCGGAGACCGTGAGACACGCGTTGCTGTCGCGGGGGGCCTGCAGCGAGCAGCCTCGCGGGCGGCCCGACTGCCCGCCGCCGTTATGTCAAGTGACCTCGGCCGGCGCCGCCGGGGCAACGATTCCGCGGGGACGCCGACGTCCGCCGCGGGCAGAAAGGTGACGGAGCATGGGGAACGACGCACGTAGGCTCGACGACATCCGCGATGCGCGCAGCGAGCTCGAGAACCACTACATCGACGAACTCGTAGCCGGGAGGCTCAGCCGCCGGCAGTTCATGCGCAAGGGCGCGGTGATCGGGATGTCGACTGGGCTGATGGGGGCGATCCTGGCCGCCTGCGGGAACGCCAACTCGAGCTCGTCCTCGTCCTCGTCGTCGGGCCCCGGCTCGACCACCTCCTCGGCGTCCGGCACGCCCACCAAGGGCGGGACCCTGAAGCTGGCGACCCAGCAGCCCTCGGCGGCGGTCAACCCGTTGACCGTCGCGGACGCCGGCGGCCTCTGCATGCTGGCCCAGACCGGGGAGTTCCTGGCCTTCGACAACAACATGGCGCTCCAGCTCCAGCCGATGCTGGCCACCAGCTGGAAGCCCAGCAAGGGCGGCGCGGTCTGGACGTTCAGCCTTCGCCAGGGGGTCAAGTTCCACGACGGCAGCCCGTTGACCGCCGACGACGTGGTCTACACGATGCAGCAGCTGTCAGATCCCAAGATCGCCTCCAACGCACTGTCGACGTTCGTCGACGTGCTCAAGCCCGCGGGCGTCGTCAAGGTCGACGCGAGCACGGTGGCCTTCCACCTCGAGGCCCCGAACGGCAACTTCCCCTACCTCGTCTCCTCCGACAACTACAACGCGATCATCGTCCCCAAGGGCACCGACTTCTCCAAGTGGCAGAAGACGTTCATCGGGACCGGTCCCTTCAAGCTCGGCAGCTACAGCCAGGGCCAGGGCGCGACCTTCACCGCCAACCCCGACTACTGGGGCGGCGCGCCGAACCTGGCCGGCACGGCGTTCACCTTCTACACCTCCCAGCAGCCGCAGATCCTGGCACTGCAGGGCGGCCAGGTCGACGTGATCGTCCAGTTCGTCTCCCAGGGCGCCCAGTCGCTGCTCAACAACTCCCAGTACCAGATCATCAAGCTCAAGTCGGCCAACCACCGCGAGCTGTCGATGCGCAACGACCAGGCGCCGTTCACAGATGCCAGGGTGCGCCAGGCGATCGCGCTGTGCCTCGACCGGCCGGGCATGGTCCAGGCACTGCTCGCCGGCGACGGCGTGATCGGCAACGACAGCCCGTTCTCGCCCAAGTTCCCCTCCACCAACACCAGCGTGCCCCAGCGCACCCAGGACATCGCCAAGGCCAAGCAGCTGCTGTCCGCGGCCGGGCATCCGCACGGCTTCTCGACCACGCTGACCACCGAGCAGTACGAGGAGATCCCGCAGCTCGCCCAGGTGATCGCCGAGGCCGCCACCAAGATCGGCGTCAACATCAAGCTCAAGGTCGAGAGCCAGACCAACTACTACGGCAAGGCGACCTACGGCAACTCCGACTGGCTGGACGCCACCATGAGCCTGGTCGACTACGGCGACCGCGGGGTGCCGAACGTGTTCCTCGAGTCGCCGCTGACCTCGGGCGGCCCATGGAACGCGGCCCACTTCAAGAACAAGACCTACGACGGTCTCGTCAAGCAGTACGTCGCCGCGGTCGACCTGCAGACCCAGCAGCAGCTCGCGGGCAAGATCGAGACCCTGCTGCTCGAAGAGACTCCGCTGGTGATCCCGTACTTCATCGACGGGCTCACCGCCGCGACCTCGAGCGTGCACGGCATCAACCCCACCTCGATCGCGGCGATCTACCTCAAGGGCGCCTACAAGACGGCTTAGCGGGTCGGCGGCGGCGGGCGCGCTCGTGCTCAGCTTCATCCTCAAGCGGATCGGCCTCGGGCTGATCACGCTGTGGATCCTCAGCGTGATCGTGTTCTCCGCCGCGCAGATCCTGCCCGGCGACCCGGCCCGGGCGATCCTGGGCAATCTTGCGGCCCCTTCGGCCGTCAAGGCGCTGTCGCATCAGCTCGGGACCGACCGGCCGGTGCTGTCGCAGTACTGGACCTGGATCACGCACTTCGTGACCGGCGACCTGGGCCGCTCCTACACCTACCAGGCCCCGGTCGGGCCACTGTTGACCAGGGCGCTCGGCCATTCGCTCGAGTTGGCCGCGCTGGCCTTCGTGCTGGTGGTGCCGCTCGGCATCCTCGGGGGCGTCGTGGCGGCGCTCAACGTCGGCCGGCCGCTGGACCGCATCATCAGCGTGGTCGGGCTGACGGCCACGGTGATCCCGGAGGTCGTGTCGGGGATCGTGCTGATCCTCATCTTCGGGATAGCGCTCAACGTTCTCCCGATCACCGCGGCGTGGCCGCCGGGCGCCGGGCTGGGGACCCAGCTCTACCACCTGATCCTGCCGGCAATCCCGCTGACGTTGATCCTGTTCGGCTACATCCAGCAGATGGCCCGGGCGGGCACGGTGGAGGCGCTGGCCTCCGACTACGCCCGGACGGCCACGCTCAAGGGCCTGCCCCGCGGGGTCATGATCCGCCGCCATGTGCTGCGTAACAGCCTGCTTCCGACGATCACCGTGATCGCCACCCAGACCGGGTACCTGATCGGGGGCCTGGTGCTGGTCGAGGTGCTGTTCAACTACCAGGGGATCGGCCGGCTGATCTTCACCGCCGCCAACGCCAAGGACTTCCCGATGCTCGAGGCCGGAGTGCTCGTGATCGGGATCGTCTACATGGTGGCGACGCTGATCGCCGACATCCTGTACTCGCTGCTGAACCCGCGGATCCGCTACCGGGGCGTCGAGTGAGCATCGGCGCGGTCCCGGTCGAGTCGGCGGGGGCGGTCAGCGCCGCCCAGGCCGAGTTGCGCGGCGAGTTCCTGCGCAACCTGGTCCGCTCCAAGACCTTCATCGCCGGCGCCATCATCCTCGGCTTCTGGATCCTCGCTGCCATCTTCGGCAACCTACTGGTCCCCCAGGACCCCCTGGCCCAGAATCTGAGTCAGATCAACCGGGCCCCGTCGGGCGCGCACTGGTTCGGCACCGACCAGCTGGGGCGCGACATGTTCGCCCGGGTCATCACCGGGTCGCGCGACATCCTCGTGGTCGCGCCGCTGGCCACCCTGATCGGGACGGTCCTGGGTAGCGCGCTCGGACTGGTCATGGGGTACTTCCGGGGGATCGTCGACGAGGTCGTGGGTCGGTTCGTCGAGGCCTTTCTGGCGCTGCCGCTCGTGGTCACCGGGATCCTCGGCGTGGTGGCGCTGGGCAGCTCCCGGCTCACGCTGATCCTCGTCATCGGGCTCGTGTTCACGCCGCTCATCGCCCGCACGGTGCGCGCCGCGGTGCTGCTCGAGCGCGAGCTGGACTACGTGTCCGCGGCGCGCCTGCGCGGCGAGAACTCGCTGTACATCATGTTCCGGGAGATCCTCCCCAATGTCCTGGCGCCGATCATGGTCGAGTTCACCGTCCGCCTCGGCTACGCCGTGTTCACGATCGTGACCCTGACCTTCCTCGGCTTCGCGCTGCCGCCGCCATCGCCCAACTGGGGCGCGGACATCTACGCCAACTTCAGCGTGGTCCCCGCCGGCTACTGGTGGGAGGTACTGTTCGACGCGCTGGCGGTCGCCTCGCTGGTGATCGGCGTCAACATGATCGCCAACTCGATCGAAACCGCCCTGGACGCGTCGTGAGCACCGGGACTCATCCGTGCCGAGACGGCGCATGAGCACGGGGACCCAGCCCGCTCCGAGCTCCCCGCCGTCCGAGACGGCCGACGCGCTGCGTCTGTCGGACGTCGAGATCAGCTACCGCGTCCGCCGCCAGGACCAGCACGTCGTGCGCGATGTCAGCTTCCACGTCGCCAAGGGCGAGTCCTACGGCCTGGTCGGCGAGTCGGGCTGTGGCAAGTCGACGATCGCGCTGGCCATCGTCCGCTACCTGGCCCGCAACGGACGCGTCAGCGCCGGTCAGATCGAGATCGGCGGCCAGGACGTGCTGGCGCTGGGCAAGTCCGACCTGCGCCGGCTGCGCGCCAGCACCGTGTCGATGGTCTACCAGGAGCCCGGGCGGGCGCTGAACCCGTCGATCCTGGTCGGCCGCCAGGTGGCCGAGGTCTACGAGATCGCCGGTCTGGACCGCAAGCCGGCGCTCGCGCGCGCCGAGGAGATGCTCGCCAAGGTGAGGATCTCCGACCCCGCCGGGGTCATGCGCCGCTACCCGCACCAGCTCTCGGGCGGGATGCTGCAGCGCGTGGTGATCGCGATGGCGCTGGCCTCTGAGCCCGCCCTGCTGATCCTCGACGAGCCCACCACCGCGCTCGACGCCACCGTCGAGGCCGAGGTTCTCGATCTGATCAGGGGGCTGCGCAGCGAGTTCGACACGTCGCTGCTGTTCATCAGCCACAACCTGGCGGTGATCGCCAGGATGTGCGACCGGGTGGGCGTTCTGTACGCCGGCGAGCTGGTCGAGGAGGGTCCCGCCGCGGACGTCTTCCGCGACCCCCGCCATCCCTACACGGTCGGGCTGCTGCGCGCGATCCCGAGCCGTGACGCGCGCGGAGGCGCCCAGGGCCGCGAGACGCTGGCGACGATCCCGGGCTCGCTTCCGGCGCCCGGCTCGGTCCCGGTCGGCTGCATCTTCGCCGACCGCTGCGGGCTGGCGGAGGAGCGCTGCCGCACGGACACCCCGCCGCTGTACGAGATCGGCGGCGGCCGCGGGTCGCGCTGCCACTTCCACGAGCGCGCGCAGAGCGTTCCCCCCGGCGTCGAGCCCCAGGCTGTCGACGAGGAGGGCGCGGGCGCGGGGGTTCCACCGCGCGCCGACCCGTCCGCGGCGCCGCTGATCCGCGTCCGCTCCGCCAGCAAGACCTTCCACATGTCGGGCCAGGACGTGCGCGGCCTGCTGGGCGTCGACCTCGACATCCGCGCCGGCGAGACGGTCGGCCTGGTCGGCGAGTCGGGCAGCGGCAAGACGACGCTGGCCCGCGTGCTGATGGGCATCATCGCGCCCGATCCCGGCGCCGACCTCGAGCTCGACGGCCACGAGCTCGCATCGGTGGCCACACACCGCCGGTCCGACGAGCAGAAGGCGCTTCAGATCGTGTTCCAGAACCCCGACTCGGCGCTCAACCGCCGTCACTCGGTCAGGCGGCTGATCTCGCGCTCGCTGTCGAAGCTGGGTGGCTACGCCGGAGATCAGCTCAAGGCCCGGCTGCTGTCGCTGGTCAAGTCGGTCCGGCTGTCTGAGCGCTATCTGCCGATGCGCCCCTCGCAGCTCTCCGGTGGCCTCAAGCAGCGCGTCGCGATCGCGCGGGCCTTCGCCGGCGACCCGCGGATCGTCGTCTGCGACGAGCCCACCTCGGCGCTCGACGTCTCGGTCCAGGCGGCGATCCTCAACCTCCTGACCGACCTGCAGCGCCGCAAGCAGGTCGCCTACCTGTTCATCAGCCACGACCTGGGGGTCGTGCGCTACCTGGCCGACCGGATCGTCGTCCTGTACCTCGGCCGGGTGATGGAGATCGGGCCCGCCGAGAAGGTCTTCGCCGGCCCGCATCACCCCTACACCGAGGCGCTTCTGTCCGCGGTCCCGACGCTCGATGACTCAGACCGCCTGCGGATCCGTCTCGAGGGCGAGATCCCGTCTGCCGCCGACCCGCCGAGCGGCTGCCCCTTCCAGACCAGGTGCCCGCGCAAGATCGGCGAGATCTGCGAGACGACCGAGCCCGAGCTGCTAGAGGAGGAGGCAGGCCACGGGATTCGTTGCCACATCCCCCTACAGGAGCTGCGACGCCTGCAGGCAATCGGCGGCAACGGTGCCGTCGAGAGCCGCGCCGCCTCCACCGACGGCTGAGCCGGCCCGGCCGCCACAGCCCGCGCCCGCGGGGCCCGCGGGCGGCGCGCGCTCACCAGCAGGCAGGCGGCGATCGCCACCGACGGCAGCACCACCGCCATGAAGCCCGCATCAGCCCCATCGCCCTGCGCAAACGCGCCCGCCACCAGCGGCATCAGCACCATCGCCCCCGCCCAGGCGCCGTTGAGCATCCCGAACACGAGCCCGTCGCCCCGGCCGCTGACCGCCGGGTCGGAGGCCAGCGGATACGCGATCGTGCTGATCGCCGCCCGGGGAGCCGAGGCCATCAGCAGAGCCGCCATCAGCGGGATGGGTCCGCCACCGATCAGCGCGGGTACGAGCGCGACGGCCAGCAGTGACGTGACCGTCGCGTTGGCTCGCACGGTCCTGGCGCGGGCGCCGAGCTTGACCGTGACGGCGCTGGCCGCGATGTAGCAGACCGCAGCGGCTGAGAAGGCGAGCCCGATCCGGCTGCTCGAGAGGCCATATCCGTGAAGTCCGGTCGTGATCAGCAGCTGGCTGGCCCCTGACACGGCGCCGGACACCGCCAGCCCGCCGGCGGCGGCACCGACCCCGGGCCGGCGCAGGAGGGCGACCGCCGAGCCCGCAGAGAATCCAGTGCTGACGCGGTCCGGGTGTGCGGTCTCGGTCCCGGCACCCCGGCGCTCCTCACGCGGAGTCGGCCCGGAAAGCGCCAGCGGCGCCACGACCGCCGCCACCACCACCGCGATCAGGAGAAATGGCACCCCGACCCCGGTCAGCTGCGCCAGGACTCCCCCCACCGCCGGGCCGAGCATCACGCCCACCGACGAGCAGGTCACCGACGGGCCGATGCGAGAGCCGCCGTCGGACGTGTCAAGCTCGCGCAGCCACGCGACGCCGGTGGTCCACACCACGCCGAAGGCCGCCCCGAAGGCGATTCGTCCCGCAAACAGGACCGTGAGCGAGGGGAGCGCCTGGGCCAGGCACGACACGCCCAGCAGCACCCCCGCGGCCAACGTTGCGCGACGCGCGCCGAAGCGATCGGCGACCAGCCCGGCGGGCACCGACACGATCAGCGTCGCCAACCCCGGCACGGCCAGGAGCAGCGCGGTCGCCGATGGTGAGAGCGAGTACAGGTCGGCCAGCCGCGGCAGCAGTGGAACGATCGCCGCCTGCGCGATGCCGGCGACCAGGAACAGCCCATAGACCAGCCACAGCACCTGGCGCGGGCGCAGACGCGGCGTGGCGAAGAAGTCGAGAGAAAGCATGGACAGCACTGGCAATACACATTACGATTCAGATTCCCGGTTACAACATGACTCTTTTGCCGATCTATGACTGATTTAGTTGATCAAACTTCGATTGAGCTCAAGCCGCTGCGCGCTTTGGTGGCGATTGCCGACGCCGGCTCGTTCCGGGCCGCCGCTCGCTCGCTGGGCTACACCCAATCGGCGATCTCACATCAGATCCACACCCTCGAGCGGGCCCTGGACGCCTCGATGTTCACCCGTCCCGGCGGCCGCGGGGCGATCGCGCTGACACCTGCGGGAGACGTCGCCTACCGCCGCGCCCGCCGGGTGCTCGGCGAGGTGGAGACGCTCGGTGCCGACGTCGCGGCGATCGAGCGCGGCGAGCGGCGGACGTTGCGGATCGGCGTCTTCCAGACCGCCACCACCGAGCTGCTGCCGGGTGCGTTGCGCACTCTGCGCGAGCAGCAGCCCGACGTCGAGGTGGCCCTGGAGGAGATCGATGACAACGCCCGGACCTTCGACCGCCTCGCCGGCGGACAGCTCGACCTCGCGTTTCTGGTCAACCCCGAGCCCGACGAGCGGATCCAGTCGATCCCGCTGCTGGACGACCCGTGGGTGATCCTCACACGGCGCGACAGCGAGCTCGTATCCGCACCCGTCCCATCCTTCGACCTGCTCGACGGCGTGGACGTCGTCGCCTGGAACCTGCGCTGGCGGACCCAGCGTCAGCTCGAGGAGGCCTGGCGCCGGCGCGGGATCAATCCACGAGTCGTCTACCGCACCGACGACAACCTGGCCCTGCAGCGGCTGGTGGCTGCCGGCTACGGCCATGCCTGCCTGGACCGCCTGGGCGCGGCCGGCGCGGTCGAGCCGTCGCTGACCTGGATCGCCCCCAAGGAGATCCTGATCCCGCGCACGATCGCGCTCTGCCACCCGAGGCGGCGGGATCCGAGCGGGTCGGCGCTGACGCTGATGGATTCCGTGCGAACCCAGTTCGGAGCCTGACCGGAGCGGCCGATGACCCACGCCTCCCTTGACAGCCGCCCTGCCGTGTGGGACAACGCGGCCAGCGCACCCGCCGGACCGCGGACATGACCCAGACCTTTCTCGCCGAGCCGAGCACGGACGCCGCCGAAGCGATCGAGATGCGCGCCTGCGTTCTGCGCGCCCCCGGCCGGACCGTGGCCGTTGAGCGTGTCCGCCTGGCGCCGCCGCGCCGCGGCGAGGTGCTGGTCCGCATCGCCGCCGCCGGTGTGTGCCACTCCGATATCCATCTCGCCGACGGGCTGCTCGGCGACGGCCGCTGGCCGATGGTCCTCGGGCATGAGGGCGCCGGCGTCGTAGAGGCCCTCGGTGAGGATGTGACCGGCCTCGCGCCCGGCGACCACGTGGTCCTGTGCCTGGTCCCCGCCTGCGGCGTCTGTGGGCCCTGCCGCGCCGGGCGGCGAACCCTGTGCGAGCCCGTTGGATCGAGCTCGGTCGCCGGCACCATGCTCGACGGCAGCTCACGGCTGCGAGATGCCGAGGGGACGATGCTCCAGCACGGCCTGACTGTCGCCTGCTTTGCGCAGTTCGCAGTGGTGGCGGCGGCCGGGGCGATCCCGATTCCCCGGGAGATCCCTCTGTGGCAGGCGGCGCTCTTGGGCTGCGGCGTCGTCACCGGCTTCGGCGCCGTCACCCATGCCGCCAGGATGCAGATCGGGCACCGGGTGTGCGTGATCGGCTGCGGCGGCGTCGGCCTGCAGGTGATCGCCGCCGCCCGGCTGGGCGGAGCGGCGACGATCATCGCCGTCGACCGCGGCCCGGAGAAGCTCGACCGGGCCCGGCGGCGAGGCGCCACCCATGTCGTCGACGCCGGCGCCGGTGACGCGGCCGTGCGCGTGCGGGAGCTGACTGCCGGTGGCGTCGATCTCGCCTTCGAGGTCGTCGGGGGCGCCGCGACGATCCGCGCCGCCTGGGATTCGCTGCGACCGGGCGGCACCGCGATCGTGGTGGGGTTGGCGCCCGCCGGCGTGGAGGTGGCGCTGCCGGCGATCGAGTTCCTGTCGGAGAAGTCGATCGTCGGCAGCTACTACGGCTCCTCGGATCCGGCGGAGTCGATCCCGAGACTCGTGGAGCTGGTCCGCGCCGGCCGGCTCGAGCTGGCCGACGTCGTCTCGCACCTCACCGACCTCGACGGCGTCCCGGCGGCGTTCGATCGCCTGCGGGCGGGCCAGGGCGGGCGCACGGTGGTGGTCGTCGACCAAGCCCTGGCCGGGGCGCCCGCGTGAGCCCTGTGCCCGGCACCGACCTCGACGGCCTGATCGGCGAGGGCTGGAGCGGCGTCGACCCCGACGGCGCCCACGTCAACGTCGTGCTCGCCCACCGGGGCACGCCGACGGCGGCGGCGCTGCTGGGAACCTTCACCTCCCCCACGCCCGGTCACACCCCGATCCTGGTGGTGGTCGGCCAGGACAAGGAGCACTACGAGCCGGTGTGGCCTCCGACGATCATGATCAACAAGGCCACAGCGCTCGAGGAGCGTCATCAGACGATCACCTGGGGAGCCGGCCAGCTGGGGATCGCCCAGGGCGTGCTCGACGCCGTCGCCGAGGGGCTGATCCACGCCTCGATCCGCGACCTGGTGTTCGTGGCCATCTACATCGACCCGGCCGCCGGCGATGAGACCGCCGTTCGCGTCGCCAGCCGCGAGGCCACGCTGAAGGGCATCCGCACCGCGGTTCGCGGCCGTGACCCGGACGCCGCGGGGGCGCTGGTGCAGCGGCGCGATTCGCTGCGCAGCCCGTTCTACGGCGGCCGCTGACCGGCCCGGCGACGCGAGGCGTTGGTGAAGATCACCGCGATCCAGACGCAGCGCCTGCGCCTGCCGCTGGCGCCGCCCTTTCACGCCGCCTGGGACCCTGAGCCGCGCCGTCACTTCGACGCCACGATCGTGCGGGTCCAGACCGACGACGGCCTCACCGGGATCGCCAGCGGCGACACGATGGCGGGCTTCGAGGAGTTTGCGGAGCTGTTCGTGGGACGCGACCCGCTGGCGCTGGCCGCCCACGCCCGCACGCTGGAGACCATCTCCTTCCACGCCGGGCGCTACTGGCCGCTGGAGGCGGCGCTCTGGGACCTGGCCGGCAAGGCGCTGGGAGTGCCCGTCTCGGTGCTGCTCGGAGGGGCGAGCGCCAAGGTGCCCGTGTACGCGTCGCTCGGGGAGCTCCGGCTGCCCGCCGCCCGGGCCGAGGATGCGCACGCGCTGGTCGACGCGGGCTTTCGTGCCGTCAAGGTTCGGATCGCCCGGGACCGGATCGCCGAGGGGATCGCGGTCGTGGCGGCGATGCGCGACGCCGTCGGCGACGCGCTCGAGATCCTGGTCGACCTCAACCAGTGGTGGCGGATGGCGGGGGACATCGAGCCGGGGCTGGGGCCCGCGGACGCGCGCCGCGTGGTCGAGCGGCTGCGCGAGCATGACGTCCTGTGGGTCGAGGAACCACTTGCCGGCGTCGACCTGGCCGGCATGCGGATGCTCCGCGAGTCCACCGGCGTGAGGATCGCCGGCGGCGAGATGGCCCGGACCTTCGAGGAGCTGCGCTCAGCCCTCGAGCACGACGCGCTCGACGTGCTGCAGCCCGACGTGGTGCTCGCTCTGGGCATCTCGGGCGCGAGGACGCTGGCCGAGCTGGCGCTGCGGCGCAACCGCTGGTTCACGCCGCATACCTGGACCAACGGCATCGGGCTCCTCGCCAACCTGCAGCTGTGCTGCGGCGTCGGCGGCGGGCCGTTCCTGGAGCTCCCGTTCGACCCCCCGGGCTGGACGCCGGAGCGGCGGGATTTCATGCTCGCAGAGCCGCTGCAAGCCGGCACCGACGGGTGCCTGACAGTCCCCGACGCCCCCGGCCTGGGCATCGAGCTCGACGAGCAAGCGGTCGCCCACTACACGGTGTCCCCGTGAGACGCCGCCGGCGGGTCGCCTTTGTCGGCCTCGGCCACATGGGGTCGCACATGTGCCGCCATCTCTGCACCGCCGGTCACACCGTGTCGGCCTTTGACCTGCAGGCCTCCGCGGTGCACGCGGCGTCGCTCACCGGCGCCCGCCCCGCCTCCTCGCTGGCCGACTGCCTGGCTGGAGCCGACGTACTCGTGACCAGCCTTCCGGGACCTCCGCAGGTGGACGCCGTAGTCGGCGAGGCACTCACGCTGATGGCCCCTGGGGCGCTGGTGATCGACATGAGCACGAGCTCGCTGGAGGTCGGCCGGCGGCTCCGGGCGGTCGGCCGCGCGCGGCGCATAGACTTCGTCGACGCCCCGGTGGCCGGCCAGACGATCGGCGCCGAAGCCGGCACGCTGGCCATCTACGCCGGTGGCACCCGGCGGGGCTTCGGCCGTGCCCTGCCGCTGCTGGAGGTGATGGGCGACCCGGCCCGGATCTTCCACCTCGGGCCCAGCGGCAGCGGCTACGCGGTCAAGCTCCTGCTCAACCTGACCTGGTTCATCCAGGCCGTGGCCACCGCCGAGGTGCTGACGGTGGGCGTCAAGGCCGGGGTCGACCTCGATCGTATGGTCACCGCCCTCGTCCACTCCCCCGCCAACTCCGTCTTCCTCGAGCGCGACGTGCGCATGGTGCTCGACAACGGCGACTACGACGAAGGCTTCGCGATGAAGCTGGTGACCAAGGACCTGGGGCTCGCGGTCGACCTCGCCCATGACGTCGGCGTCCCCGTCGAGCTGGCCTCTCTGGTGGAGCAGATCCACCTCCGCGCCCGCGCGGCCTACGGTGACGCCGCCGGTGAGATGAGTGCCGTGCGGCTGTACGAGGACCTGTCGGGCGCCCAGCTGCGGAGTGTGCGCGGTATGTGACGCTTCGCGCCCGGCGTGTATCGGGCGCGTGCCAAGTGTGTGACGGTTCGTGCCCGGGTGTCTCGGACGTGTGCCAAGTGTGTGACGGTTTTTGGCCAGGAGGGGGTGGGTTCGGGGGCTGTGCGTCCTCATGCACACATGGGCTGTATGAGGACGCACAGTGGGCCTTGACGAGCGGACCGCGCGGGCTGCGGCGCAACGATTCGGGTTGGTGACCTGGTGGCAGCTGATCAGGCTCGGCGCCACCCGTACGGAGATCCAGACGCGCGTGCGGTCAGGCCTGCTCGTCCGGGTCTACGTCGGCGTCTATTTCGTCGGCTATGTGCGCGAGGATGCGCCCGCCCAGGCGATGGCCGCCGTCCTGGCCTGCGGCCCGCAAGCCTGCCTGTCCTTCTCCTCAGCCGCCTTTCTGTGGGGTCTGAGCAAGCGCTGGGAGACTCCCCCGGAGATCACAGTCCCGGGCAACCGCCAAAGTCGCAAGGACATCCGCATCCACCGCTCCCGGACCCTCACCCGCCGCGACATCCGTCACCACCAGGGGATCCGGGTGACCAGCCCGGCCCGGACCGTGCTCGACATCGCCCCGCGGCTTGACGACTTACGCCTGGCCCGCGCGGTCAACGACGCCCGGCACGACCATAAGATGAGCGTCGGGCAGCTCGCCGACGTGCTCGATCGCAACCGCAACCACGCCGGCGTCGCGAGGCTGCGCCCATACACCACGATCACCACCGGCCCGACGCGCTCGGAGTTCGAGGATCGTTTCCAGCTGGCCGCCCGCGAGTACGCGCTGCCGCCGCACGAGGTCAACGTGATCGTCGAGGGCATGCTCGTCGACGTCCTGTTCCGAGCTGAGCGGGTGATCGTGGAGCTCGACAGCTGGGAGTTTCACAGCGACTGGGACGCCTTTCACACCGATCGCGAGCGCAGCAACGCCGCCGTCGCCGCCGGGTACCACCCGTTCCGCCTGACCTGGGAGGACCTCACGGAGCGCACCGAGGAGGTCATGGTCCGCCTCTCGCAATTCCTGGCCGAGCAGCGCCGCCGCCCCTGGTCGGAAGCATGACGCTCAACCGTCCGCCCCGGGAGTGTCCGCGCCAAGAGAGCCCGCGCCGCGTGCCCCGACGCCCCGGGCGACCACCCCCGCCGACGCACACGTGGCCAGCGCCGGCCGCAGGTCCCGCTCGGTGACGCCGGCCAGGTCCGGGTGGTCCAGGTTGATGGTGATCTGACCGGCCGCACCGCCGCCGTCCGCCGCCCCGCCGCTGTCCGCCGCCCCGCCGCCGTCCGCCGCCCCGACGCCCTCCGCAGACCAGCGTCCATCCGCGAACCCGCGCCCCTCCGGCGCCTCCGGCAGCCCGAGCGAGGCCAGGCCGTTGGCCACCGTCGCTCCCCACAGGTCCCCGGCCGCCGCGCCCAGCAGCGCATCGCGTGTCTGTCCCTCTCGCCGCGCCAGCGTCTCCATCTCGCGCAGCTCCTCGAACGGATCGATCCGGACCTGCTCGTCTGTGCCGATCGCCAGGCGCACGCCGGCGTCCCGGTAGCGCAGCGCCGGCAGGATGCCGTCGCCGAGGTTGCCCTCGGTGGTCGGGCAGGTGACAACGATCGTCCGGCTGTGGGCCAGCAGCTCGATGTCGCGCGGGGACACGTGGATCCCGTGCACGACGCTGGTGCGCTCGCCCAGGAAGCCGCAGCGGTGCAGCAGCTCGATCGGAGAGCAGCCGTGCTCGGTCTGGCATTCCTCGAGCTCTCGTCGCTGCTCTGAGGCGTGCACGTGGCGCACCAGGCCATGCCGGTCGGCGTAGTCGGCCACCGCCTCGATCCACTCGCCCGGGACCGCGCGGACGCTGTGCACCGCGACCCCGACCGACACGCCGTCGACCGGCTCGGCCCACGCTCGCAAGCGCTCCACCCGGTCCAGGAACACGTCGACGGAGGGGTCGCAGAAGCGGCGCTGACCTTCGGACGCCGGCACGTGAAAGCCGCCGCGATGGTAGGCCGCCGGCAGCAGGACGATCCGCAGCCCGCATGCGACCGCCGCCTGCGCCAGCGCGATCGCCATCGCATTGGGCTCGTCGTAGGGCGTCCCGTCGGGCTGGTGCACGACATAGTGAAACTCCCCGACCGCCCCATACCCGGCGGCGGCCATCTGCGTGTACACGCGCTGGCCGACGGCGCCCATCGACTCCGGATCCAGCGACCCGGCCAGACGGTACATCTCGGTCCGCCAGCTCCAGAAGTCGTCCCCGGGGTGCGATCGCTCGCCGATTCCCCGTAGGCCGAGCTGGAACGCGTGGCTGTGGGCGTTGACCATCGCCGGGACGCTCGCGGTTCTCATGGGGCGGCTCTGCTCCCCTCCACGATTGCCGGTCTCACGTGCCCGAGTCCAGCCGCCGCGCGAAGTCCGGACGCACGTACACCGGCTTCCCGCCCACGAACGCTGCCGCCACCGGATTACGGCCGAACCTGTAGGGGATCATCTCCACGGGCCCGTCGAGCACGAGCAGGTCGGCGCGCTTGCCGACCTCGATCGAGCCGCGCGTGTGCTCCAGCCCGAGCGTCCAGGCCGCGTTCAGCGTCGCGGCCGCCAGCAGCTCCCGGGGGCCGAACCCGTAGAGCCGGGCGCCCAGCCCCAGCACCACCGGCATCGACACGACCGGCGCCGTCCCCGGGTTGGCGTCTGAGGCCAGCACGATCAGCGCCCCGCCGTCCGCCAGCGCCCGTCCGGGCGCCCGGTGCTCGGCGCCCAGGAACTCGGCCGCCGGCAGCAGCACCGCCGCGCACTCGGCCGCGCCCAGCGGCTCCACGTCGGACACCGGGAGCATCGACAGGTGATCCACCGAGCGCGCGCCGGCGGCCAGCGCCACCGGGACCGAACCGTGCGAGGCGAACTGCTCGACGTGGCAGCGCAGCGCCACCCCCGCCCGCGCCGCCAGCGCGCCCATGCGCTGCAGATCGTCGTTGTCGAACGCGATCGATTCGACGAAGATGTCCAGCGCGGTCACGCTCCCCAGCGCCATCACCTCGGGGAGCATCGCGTCCACCTGATCCATCCAGCCGGCGGCGTCGAACCCGGGTGGCACCGCGTGGGCCAGCAGCGCTGTCGACGTGGTCGTCTGGGTGACCCGCTCGCCGAGCGACCGCGCCAGGGCGAGTGACCGCAGCTCGCCCTCGCATGACAGCCCGTACCCCGATTTGCACTCGAACGTGGTCGTCCCGGCCGCCAGCATCTCGGCAGCCAGGCCGCCGGCCTGCTCCAGCACCGCGGCATCCGAGCTCTCGCGCAGGGCTCGCGCCGAGGCCGCGATCCCGCCCCCGTCCCGGGAGATCTGCTCGTAGCCGACCCCGAACAGCTTCTGCTCGTACTCCCCGGCCCGCCAGCCGGCGAATGGCAGATGGGTGTGACAGTCGACGAATCCCGGGATCAGCGCGCAGCCCCCGGCATCGACCACGAGCTCGGCTCGGTCATCGCAGGCGAACGCCGCGAACACCCCGTCGCGCACCGACAGGTCGCCGGCGTCCAGAGTCTGGGCGGCGACCGCATCACCCCGCAGGTACGGCAGGCCGTCCGTGCCCGGGCGCAGGATCTGCTCGGCGCCCGTGAACGAGACCGAGCGCCCGGTCACCGGACGTCCGGCTCGGGGTCGAGCATCGGCATCCGGATCCCGGACCGGTCGGCGGCGGCGAGCGCCGCCGGATAGCCGGCGTCGGCGTGGCGCACCACCCCCAGCCCGGGATCAGCCGTCAGCGTGCGCCGCACGCGCTCGCCGGCCTCGGGCGTCCCGTCGGCGACCACCACCTGGCCGGCGTGGATCGACTTGCCCATCCCGACACCGCCCCCGTGGTGGATCGACACCCAGCTCGCCCCGCACGCCGTCATCAGCATCGCGTTGAGCAGCGGCCAGTCGGCCACCGCGTCCGAGCCGTCGCGCATCCCCTCCGTCTCGCGCTCGGGCGAGGCCACCGAGCCTGCGTCGAGATGGTCGCGGCCGATCACGATCGGCCCCTTCAGCGCGCCGGAGGCGACCATCTCGTTGAAACGCACGCCGGCACGATCGCGCTCGCCGTAGCCCAGCCAGCAGATGCGGGCCGGGAGCCCCTGAAAATGCACGCGCTCGCGCGCCAGCGAGATCCAGCGGGCGATGTGCTCCTGGTCACCGAACAGGTCCAGGATCGCCTCGTCGGTGGCGTGGATGTCAGCGGGGTCGCCCGACAGCGCCACCCACCGGAAGGGCCCCTTGCCCTCGCAGAACAGCGGCCGGATGTAGGCCGGGACGAAGCCCGGATAGGAGAACGCCTCCTCGTCGCCCCACTCCGCCGCCAGGCCGCGCAGTGCGTTGCCATAGTCGAACGCTTCGGCTCCCGCCCGCTGCAGCGCCCGGATCGCCCCGACGTGCGCGACCGCGCTCTCCCCCACGCGACGCAGGTAGTCGCCGGGGTCTGAGCGGCGCAGGGCGTCGGCCTGCTCGACCGTCAACCCGGCCGGCACGTAGCCGTTGAGCGGATCGTGGGCGCTGGTCTGGTCGGTGACGATGTCGATCTCCACCCCGCGCCGGACCAGCTCAGGCAGGATCTCCGCCGCATTCCCGGCGAGGCCGATCGACAGGGCTCGCCGCTGCGCCCGGGCTGCGTCGAGCCGCGCCAGCGCGTCGTCGAGATCGGCGGCGCGTTCGTCCAGGTAGCCGGTCTCGATGCGGCGCTCGATCCGCTGCAGATCGACCTCGATGCACAGCGCCGCGCCCTGGAGCATCGTGATCGCCAGTGGCTGGGCGCCCCCCATGCCGCCGAGGCCGGCCGTCACCACCAGCCGCCCCGCGAGAGTCCCGTCGAAGCGCTTGCGCGCCGCTGCCGCGAACGTCTCGTAGGTCCCCTGCAGGATGCCCTGGCTGCCGATGTAGATCCACGAGCCCGCCGTCATCTGCCCGTACATCATCAGTCCGGCGGCGTCGAGCTCGCGGAACGTCTCCCAGGTGGCCCACTGCGGCACCAGGTTGGAGTTGGCGATCAGCACGCGCGGGGCGTCCGGGTGCGTCTCGAACACCGCCACGGGCTTGCCCGACTGGACCAGCAGGGTCTCGGTGCAGCCGAGCCGCTTGAGCTCGCGCTCGATCGTGTGGTAGGCAGACCAGTTGCGCGCCGCCTTGCCGATCCCCCCATAGACGACGAGCTCGGATGGCTTCTCGGCCACGTCTGGGTGCAGGTTGTTACGCAGCATCCGCAGCGCTGCCTCCTGCGGCCATCCGCGAGCGCTCATGTCCATGGCGGGGCATCATCGCAGGGGGCTGGCGACTGCGCGTGCGCGCGCGAGGCGTCAGCTGCGGTAGACCAGACGCGTGCCGATGCCGCGGTCGCGGGCCTTCTCGAGCAGCGCCTCGCCGAGCGCGATGTCGGTCGTCGACAGGCCCCGGTGCCAGAACAGGATCGTCTCCTCGGGGCGCTCCCGACCCGGGCGCGAGCCGCACACGATCTGGCCGAGCTCGGCGTGCAGGTTGGCCTCCGACAGCCGGCCGGTGTCGACGTGGGCGCGCAGAGCCCCCAGCGGACCGATCCCCGCCTGGCCCCAGTCGTCGACGACGACCTTGTCCATGATGTCGGTCAGGTCGAGCTCGACCGCGCTCACGGTGCCGTACGGGATCACCAGCGCCCCCGCGGATATCCACTCGGTCCGCAGCAACGGCTGGGGCTCCGTCAGGCGGCTCGCCTCGACCACCACGTCGGCGCCGCGCACGCACTCCTCCCAGCTCGCGACCGCGGTGACCTTGCGATCCAGATCCTGCGTCAGCCGGCGAGCGAACGCCTCGCGGCTCTCTGGCCGGCGGGAGTGGACGCGTATCTCCTGCAGATCCGGCAGGACATGCGCGAGCAGGCGGACGTTCCAATAGGCAGTGCCGCGCGCGCCGACGTGTCCCAGGATCCGCGCGTCGGAGCGAGCCAGCAGCGACGCTCCGATCGCCGTCACCGCGCCGGTTCGCATCTCGGTGATCGCGGTGGCGTCGATGATCGCGGCGGGCACGCCCGTGTCCGGGTCCATCAGCAGCAGAAGCGCGAGCTCCGACGGCAACCCCAGCCGGTGGTTCTCGACGAAGTCCCCGACCACCTTGACCCCGGCGTGCTCGGTGCTGGCCCCCCGCAGAACGTTGAAGTGCCCGGCCGAGGCCCCCGGGGCGGCAGCGGCGGCCGCGCCACCCGGCCGCGGGAACAGGTGCATACGCGGCTCGATCACCGTCTCACCCCGACCCTGCTGAGCGAGCACCCGCCGCACCGCGGCCAGGATCTCCTCGTCCTCGAGCGCCAGCGACTCCACGTCGGGGCCGTTGAGCCAGATGAGCGCCAGGCCGCTCACCGCACCGCCGCGCGCACCCGGGCGATCATTTCACCGCCGGCCAGCGCGCCCGCTTCCAGACGCTCCACGTCCGGTCCCAGCGGCCGGTCCTCGGTCAGCGGCGCCACCAGCTCTCGGACGCACGCCAGGGCGGCGGCAGCCCCCGCTCCCAACCGTTCCGGCGCCGCCAGCTCCACCGCCTGCGCCGCGACCACCAGCTCCACCGCGATCACGAGACGCAGGCGCTGCAGCTGGTCGCGGAGACGCAGCGCCGCCTGCGTAGCGCCGGTGGAGTCGTCCTCGACCCCGTCCGCCCCGACCGTGGAATGGATCGCCAGCGGCGCGGCCAGGTGGCGGATCTCCAGCTTCAGCGCCTGCGCGGTCTTCGACAGCGGTGCGAACCCCGAGTGCGTCGCGCCGCCGGTGACGAGATTGGCGGCGAGGCCGCTGAGGCGGCTGGACTTCAACCGCGCCTGGCGCTCGGCGACCGCGGTCGCCACCTGGGCGACGGCGATCGCTACGGCGTCGAGAGCGAGGGCCAGCGCGGGCACGTGGAAGTTGCCGGTGGACACGATCTCCTCATCCTCGGTCAGCACCAGCGGGTTGTCGGCGGCGCCGTTGAGCTCCGGCGCCACGGCCGCCGCCAGCAGCTCGAGGGCGGCGAGCATCGATCCGTGGATCTGGCTTGCGCAGCGGAAGCTCAGCGGGTCCTGCAGCCGGCGGGCGGCCCCGTCCTCGAACAGCTCGCCGCCGGCCAGAATGTCAACAAGTCCCGCGGCCGCCCACGCCTGGCCGGGAGCCGGGCGCGCCGCAACCACGCGCGGGTCAAGCGGGCTGAGGTTGGCGCGAAACCCCTCCATCGAAAGTGCGGCCGCCACCTGCGCCGCCTCCAGAGCGTCGTGCGCGTCGACGAGCGTCAGGGCGGCGACCCCGGCGGACACCGCCGAGCTCGAGCAGATGGCGAGCCCGTCCTTGGGACCGAGCGCCACGGGTGACAGCCCGGCGCGATGCAGCGCCTGCGCCGCGGGCAGCCACTGGCCACCCAGCTCGGCCTCGCCCTCACCGATCAGGGCCAGCCCGACGTGGGCCAGCAGGCACAGGTCCGCCGCCCCGATCGAGCCGCTGCGCGGCACGCGGGGATGTACTCCGGAGTTCAGCAACGCGGCGAGGCCGTCGGCGACGGGCGCGCCCGCCCCGGCCCCGCCGCCGCACAGCCCGTTCAGGCGTACCGCCATGGCGGCCCGGACGAGCTCGGGGGCGAGCGGCTCGCCGACGGCGGTGGCGCGGCCGCGCAGGGTCCGCAGCGAGTACTCCGCGGCGGCCGCGCCGTCGACCGGTTCGAGGACGCGCGAGCCCAGACCGGTGGTCACCCCGTAGACGGGCGTCGCGCTCCGCGCCGCGCTGGCCACCACCGCTACCGCTGCCTCGATCCGCACGCGAGCGCCCGCGTCGATCTCGACCGGGACGCCGTCGCGGGCGATCGCCACGACCTCGGCAGGCGAGAGGTCGCGCCCGGTCAGGGCCAGTGGGCCGTCCATCTCACCCGACGATACTTGTCGCCCGGATTAGAGTCCGCAGGCGATGGCGATCCAGTCGATCCCCGAGAGCGAGCTGCAGCCGGTGCGGGTGCGGCTCGACGGCGCGACGCTCACCCCCAAGCAGGTCGCGCTGATCGCGCGTGAAGGGGCGGTGGCCGAGCTCGACTCCGAGGCGCAGACACGCAACGACCGCGCCCGCGCGGCGATCGGGGCGCTGCTGGCGCGCGGCGACCACCTGTACGGCGTCACCACCGGGGTCGGCGCGCTGCGGGCCTACCGGATCCCCAAGGGCCAGCGCGAGCGCTATTCGCTCAGCCTGTTGCGCAGCCACGCCTGCGGCGCCGGCCAGCCGCTCCCTGCGCAACTGGTGCGGGCGGCGATGGCCACGCGCGCCAACCAGATCGGGGCCGGCGGCGCCGGCGTCTCGAGCGAGCTCCTGAACACGCTCGTCGGTGCGCTCAACGCCGGCCTGTCGCCGTTCACCCGCGAGCTCGGGTCGCTGGGCACGGGCGATCTGACCAACCTCGCCGACATCGGGCTCGCGCTGCTCGGAGAGGGGCAGGTGTGGCGCGGGGACGAGCTCGTCGACGCTTCGACCGCCCTGGCCGACGCGGGGCTGGCGCCGGCGCATCTTGGACCGCGCGACGGTCTGGCGTTCATCAGCTCAAACGCCGTCACGATCGGGCGCGCCGCGCTGCTGGTGGTCGACGCTCGGCGGCTGCTCGACGCCTGGCTGTCGGTCGCCGCACTGTCGTTCGAGGCGGCCGCCGCCGATCCGGTGGCGCTCGACTCGCGGATCCACTCGTGGCGACACCGCCCGGGCCAGGCGGCGGTGGCGGCGCGGATGCGGGAGCTGCTCGACGGAGTGCAGGCGCGGACCCGCGACACCGGCCCGCTGGGCATCCAGGACCCCTACCCGTTTCGCGCCCAGCCGCAGGTCGACGGGACCGTCCACGATGCTCTCCGGGTGCTCGAGGAGACGGTCGGGCACGAGCTCAACTTCGCCGGCGAGAACGCGCTGATCATCCCCGGCGAGGACGTGGCGCTGCCCAACGGCAACCCGCACGCGGCGCCGCTGGCCAACGCGATCGACAACCTGCGGACCGCCCTGGCCCAGTCCGCCGCGCTGATCGCCGCGCGCGTCAGCACGTTGCTGGACGCCAGCCTCACCGGCCTGCCGCCGTTCCTGGCACGCCGCCCTGGCCCCGAGTCAGGGGCGCTGGTGCTCGAGTACACGGCCCATGCCGCCGTAGCCGAGGTCCGGTCGCTGGTCACCCCCGTGGCCGCCCAGACCGTTTCGGTATCGCGTGGGGTCGAGTCTCACTCCAGCCTGGCTCCGATTGCGGCCCGCCGCGCCCGCGAGACCCTGAACGCGCTGCGGGTCGCCGTCGCCACCGAGCTGGTGGTGGCCGTCAGAGCGCTGCGCCTCGCCGGGCAGGAGCCGATCGGCGCGGGGACCCAGATGCTGTGGCGCGCAGCGGCCGACAGGCTCGACGCCGACATGAGCGACCGGCCGCTGCACCCCGACATCGAACAGGCGCGGCAGCTGGTCGAGAGCTGGGAGTGGGAGTTGGGCTGACGGGCGTGGCTAGGATCAAAAACGGTGAGCGAGCCGGAGAAACAGCGCAATCAGATCGTCCCGGACCGCCGCCAGCGCCTGCTGATCCTGCTCATCTGCTCGATGAGCCTGCTGATCGTGGGGCTTGACAACACGATCGTCAACGTCGCGCTGCCGTCGATCCACCGCTCGTTTCACGCCTCCCTGTCGGGCCTGCAGTGGACGATCGACGCCTACACGCTGGTGCTGGCCAGCCTGCTGATGCTGTCGGGCTCGACGGCCGACCGAATCGGGCGCCGCCGGGTCTTTCAGTTGGGGTTGGTGCTGTTCTCGGTCGGCTCGCTGCTGTGCGCGGTGGCGCCCAGCCTGGGCCTGTTGATCGCAGCGCGCGTCCTGCAGGCGATCGGTGGCTCGATGCTCAACCCGGTGGCGATGTCGATCATCCGCAACGTGTTCGAGGACCCGCGCGAGCGCGCTCAGGCGATCGGGGTGTGGGGCGGCGTGATCGGGATCAGCATGGCTCTGGGCCCGGTCGTGGGCGGGGCCCTCACCGACTCGGTCGGCTGGCCCGCGGTGTTCCTGGTCAACGTCCCCATCGGCGTGGCGGCGATCGTGCTGACCGCCCTGTACGTGCCAGAGTCGCGCGCCGAGAATGCCCGCCGGATCGACCCGCTGGGGCAGGTGCTGGTGATCGCCGGATTCGCGACGCTGACCTACGCGATCATCGAGGGTCCCCGCAGCGGCTGGCTGTCGGCGCAGACGCTGATCCTGTTCGGCGCTTCGATCGTCGCCCTGGTCGCGCTGGTCCGCCACGAGCTGCACCGCGACCAGCCGCTGATCGAAGTGCGGTTCTTCAACAGTGCTCCATTCGCGGGCGCCAGTGCGATCGCCGTGTGCGCGTTCATGGCGCTGGGCGGATTCCTGTTTTTGAACACCCTCTACCTGCAGGACGTCCGCGGGCTCTCGCCGCTGGACGCCGGGCTGTACACGCTGCCGTTGGCGGGCATGACGCTCGTGATCGCGCCGCTCGCGGGGCGGATCATGGGCAGTCGCGGAACCCGGCTGCCACTGGTCGTCGGCAGCCTCGCGCTGATCGCCAGCGGGGTGATCCTGACCCAGCTGACCGTCACCACCTCGTTCGCGGTCTTGATCGTCTCCTACCTTCTGTTCGGTCTCGGGTTCGGCGCGATCAACCCGCCGATCACCAACACCGCGGTGTCGGGCATGCCGCCCTCGCAGGCGGGCGTCGCCGCCGCCGTGGCGTCCACCAGCCGCCAAATCGGGCAGACACTCGGGGTGGCGGTGCTGGGCGCGCTCGCCGGCGGCGGCGTCGGCGCGATCGGCCCCTCGTTCACCTCGGCCACACATGTCAGCTGGTGGATCGTCGTCGGGCTTGGAGTGGTGATCCTCGGCCTGGCAATTCTGACCACGACCCGATGGGCGCTTCAGACCGCGCGGCGGACGGCCGAGCGCTTCCGGGAGCCAGGCCGCCCGGCGACCGCGGCGGACCGCCCCCAGGCCAGTACTCAGCCGGCGGCCGGACTGGCCACGCGCTGAGCCCGCGCGGACACGCCGTGGACTCGGCGGGGGCCTCGTCGGACGCCGCCGCACGCACTAGCGTCTCGCTGATGGAGCTGGTCACCGGACGCCCCAACGTCGAGTTGCGTCGCGCCGCCGATGGCGAGCGCGTCGTCGTCCTGTCGTTCCCGTACGACCGTGCGCTCGTGGACCTGGTGCGGACGATCCCACACCGGCGCTTTGACTGGGAGACCCGCGAGTGGTCGGCCCCGGCCGAGGACTGGGCGGCGCTGAAGGTCGTCGAGGCGCTGGAGCGCTATCCGGAGTTGAGCGTCGCCCCCGACGTGGGCGAGTGGCTGGCCGACGTCGGGCGGCGGTGGATCGGTGCCGTTACGACAACGCGCTACGACGGCCGCGGCTGGTGGGTGTTGCGCACGCTCGCCGGATCCGTGCCCGGAGAGCTGCGCGACGGCGCGATCGAGCGCGCGGACGGGGCGCTGCTCGTGCCGATCAGCCAGGTGGCGGCGCGCGTGCTCCGCGAGCAGCGCTCGATGCGCGTCGACATGGGCGCCGAGCGCTGCCTGCAGGTCGCCGAGCACGGTGGCGATCCGCCCGCGGCCCGGCTGATCTGGTTTCGCAGCGTCGACGGCGAGCAGCTGCGCCTGGAGGTCCTGTGGGATCCGGACGTGGGAGTGGCGTTCGGAGAGCTCCCGGGCGCCGATGGCACCCGTGCGGTGCCGCTGGACCCCTGGCTGGCGGAGCCGCTGACGCGTTCGTCGCCCGTCACGGCGTCGAGGTGAAGGGACCCGCCGCTGAGGCGCTCGAGGTCCTGCTTGGCCGAGCAGCGCGAGGCGGCCGACTCCGTCCGTCGCTCACGGGCCACGGAGGGCGAGCCGATCGCCGCGGTGGCCGACGTCATCGGCGGCGAGCTGGCGCCGTTTCAATGGGCCGGCGTCCGCTACGCGCTCGAGGCCCGGCGCACCTTCCTGGCCGACGAGCAGGGTCTCGGCAAGACGGTCGAGGCGCTGGCGGCGCTCGAGGCGGACGGCGCCTACCCGGCGATCGTGGTCTGCCCGGCGTCGATGAAGCTCGGCTGGCAGCGGGAGGCCGAGCGCTGGCTGCCGCACCGCTCGGTGGCCGTCGTCAACGGTCGCGGCGCCGTCCCGGCGCGCGGCGAGATCACGATTCTCAACTACGAGCTCGTCGCCGCCCACCGCGAGGCGCTGAGCCGGCCTCGCCCGCGCGCCATCGTCGTCGACGAGTCTCATTACTGTAAGAACCCGCACGCCAAGCGCACGCAGGCGGTGCGCCGTCTCGCGGCCGCGATCGAGCCCGACGGGCTGCGCCTCGCGCTCACCGGCACCCCGGTCCTCAACCACGCTGACGAGCTGATCGCTCAGCTGCGGGTGATCGCGCGCCTCGAGGACTTCGGCTCGGGGGCGCGCTTCTCGCGCCAGTTCCGCGGGCGGCTCAGCGAGGAGCGGCTGCACTGGCACCTGCGCAGGCGCTGCTTCGTGCGCCGCCTGAAATCCGAGGTGCTACCGCAGCTGCCCGCCAAGCGCCAGGTGGTCGTGCCGGTCGGGCTGACCAACGAGTCCGAGTACCGGCTGGCCGAGCGTGACGTGATCGAGTGGCTGCGCACCCAGCCACTCGACCTCTCAGAGCTCAACTCGAAGATCGCCGCCACCCTGCGAGCGGAGCGGCTGGCCCAGCTGGGCACGCTGCAGCGCCTCGCTGCCCGCGGCAAGCTGGCCGCGGCGCTGGCCTGGATCGACGACTTTCTTGCCTCGGGTGAGGCGCTGGTCGTGTTCGCGCGCCACGTCGAGGTCCAGCGCGCCGTGGTGGCGCGCTTTCCCGAGGCCCTGCACCTGCTGGGCGAGGACTCGCTGCCCGCCCGGGAGGCGTCGATCGCCTCGTTCCAGGATCCCGCCGGTCCACGGCTGATCGTCTGCGCCACGCGGGTGGCCGCCCAGGGGATCACCCTCACCCGCGCCTCAAACGTCGCCTTCCTCGAGCTCGAGTGGACACCGGCCATCCACGACCAGGCCGAGGATCGCTGCCACCGCATCGGTCAGCGCGACGCGGTCACCGCCTGGTACCTGCTGGCCGCCGGCACGATCGACGAGACGATGGCCCGCCTGATCCAGAGCAAGCGTGCCCTGGTGGCCGCCGTGACCGACGGGCGCGTGCTCGACGGCGACGGCCTCGTGGAGGCCGTGGTCCGCGAGCTGCGCGACGGGCGGCCGTTTGCGCACCTGCGCGCGGTCAGCTGAGCGCAGGCGGCACGTCGTCGTATCCTCGGGCGCATGTGCGCCTCAGCCCCCGTTCGGACCCCGAACGTGCACCCCGGCTGCGCGAACGTCCCCTCGATCAACGATGACGGCTTCGAGGAGCTCTGCCACCTGGTCACCGAGACCGATCCCGACACCGCACTGTGCGGCAAGGACGTCACCGGCTACCCGTGGAACCCGCCGTGGCCGAGGTGCGAGGCCTGCATGGCGGTGGCCCGCGGCGAGCTCAACTAGCTGGGTCAGTTGCCGGCGGCCCGGCGGTAGCGGGCCACCGCCAGGGGGGCGAACACCACGAGCACCGCGACCGCCCACACGACTGCTCCCCACACGTAGTTACCGGCTGGGGCGCCGCTCCACAACGACCGCATCGCGTCGACCCAGATCGTGAACGGGTTGATGTTGGCGAATGCCTTCAGGGCCGATGGCATCGAGGTCACGGGCACGAACGCCGAGGAGACGAACGTCAGCGGGAAGATGACGAGAAAGCCCACCGAGTTGGCCGATTCCGGTGTTGACGCGATCAGGCCGACGAGCGCGAACACCCATGAGAAGGCAAAGCCGATCAGCAGCAGCAGCGCGAAGCCGGCGATCACCTGGAGCGCCGATGTGGCAAACGAGAAGCCGATGATCAACCCGGTGATGACGAGCACGCAGACCGAGATGAAGTTGGTCACGACGTCTGACAGGGTGCGCCCGGCCAGCACCGCCGGCCGGGCCATCGGCAGCGACCGGAAGCGATCGATGAGGCCCTTGTGCACGTCCTCGTTGAGGCCCAGCGCAGTGACGAAGCCGCCGAAGGCGATGTTCTGCACGATGATGCCCGGGATCAGGAATTCGGCGTAGGAGACGCCACCGGTCTGGATCGCCCCGCCGAACACGTAGCGGAACAGCAGCACGAACATGATCGGCTGCACGGTGAACGCGATCAGCAACTCCGGCTTGCGGGGCAGGCGGATCAGGTTGCGCTCGGCGATGACCAGCGTGTCGCTGACCAGGCGCCTCAATGGGGCGTCTCCGGTTCGGACCCCTCGGCAGTCTCCTCGGCAGCGTGCCCGGTCAGGGCCATGAACACGTCGTCGAGCGTGGGGCGGCGGATGTCGATGTCGTCGACGCCGATCCCGACCTCGCTCAGCCGTTTGACGGCCTCCACGATCACGCCGCCGCGGCCTCGCACGCCCACGCTGACAACGCTGTCACTGGCGTGGGGGCGCTCGTCGGACATCGGCTCCAGCGCCTCGACGGCAGCCTCGGCGTCGGCGGCGTCGTCGAGGCGCACCTCGAGCCGCTCGCCGCCGACACGGTCCTTGAGCTCGTCGGAAGTCCCCTTGGCGATCACCACGCCGTGGTCGATGACGGTGATCGAATCGGCCAGCCGGTCGGCCTCGTCGAGGTACTGCGTGGTCAGCAGCACGGTCGTGCCATCGGCGACGAGGTCCTCGATCGTCTCCCACATCCCGATCCGGCTGCGCGGATCCAGTCCGGTGGTCGGCTCGTCCAGGAACAGGACCGGGGGCTTGGCCACGAGCGCCGCCGCCAGGTCCAGACGCCGGCGCATACCCCCCGAGTAGGTCGCTGCCGGGCGGTGCCCGGCCTCGGTCAGATCGAAGCGCTCGAGCAGATCGATGCCTCGTCGCTTGGCCTCGGCACGCGAGAACCCGTACAGGCGCCCCACCATCGTCAGGTTCTCCAGGCCGGTGAGGTTCTCGTCGATGGCCGCGTACTGGCCGGCGAGCCCGATCCGCTCGCGCAGACGGGCGGCGTCGCGAACGACGTCGAGTCCCGCCACCTCGATCGTCCCACTATCGGGCTTCAGCAGTGTGGTGAGGATCCGCACGACCGTCGTCTTGCCGGCCCCGTTGGGACCCAGCAGCCCGAGCACGGTGCCGGTGCGCACGTCGAGATCGACGCCACAGAGGGCGTGCACCGACCCGAACGACTTGACCAGCCCGCGCACGATGATGGCCGAGTCAGAGCGCGCCGGTGGGGGACCGGTCGCATCGGCGCTGGATACGGTCGACACGGTTCCAGACGGTACGGGATCGACCGGTCCGATCAATCCCGGCGCCGCGAGCGCCGGGACGTTGCCGCCCGCCGGCGTGGCCGGCCGGTTCCCGACGGGCGCCGGCGCCGTCCCTCGACTCGCGCCGCGACGCCGATCGCAAAGCCGATCACGAGGGCGCCGATGAACGCCGGGGCGACCAGCAGCAGAAGGGCGATCCCCAGCATCGCCAGCCAGATCGCGGGGCGGAAGGCTCTCCAGTCTCCGGTCATCGTGTGAACAGTATGGCTCAGCGCACGCCGACGCTGAGCTCGGCCGCGACGCGCTTCTGGATCGCCGTGACGGCCCGAAACGCCTCCTTCAGGTGCGTCTGCGTCAGCGGGCTCAGCTCCGCGGGGTTGACGTGGTCGTCGGGTTCCAGGCCGGCGCGCAGCTGGTCGACCTGGTGGCCGAGGCGAAGGTTGTTGATCAGCTCGAACGCGTCGATCAGCGTGTGAGCGTCGGCTGTCGGCAACGTTCCCGCGGCGGCCGCGGCCCGCAGCCGCTCTGTGGTGGAGGCGCTCGTCACCCCGGCCGCCATCGCCCCCCACCGGGCGAGTGCGACGATCGGGATCACGCCGCCCTGCTTGAGGTCCAGCCGGCCGCGGTGCTCGCCGGTGTGCTCGACCACCAGGCCGCGGAAGAAGCCGGTCGGCGGCCGGCGCGACAGCGCGAAGCGAGCCAGCAGCCGCAGCAGGGCCGGGTTCTCCGGGGCCAGGCGGAAGGTGTCTGAGACCGCCGTCCCCGTGTGTATGCCCCAGACCGGGCGGCTGTCAACCACCACCGAGGCCAGGATCAGCGCCTTCTCCTGGGTGGGCTCGGCGATCCAGCTGTGGGCCACGCGCTGCCACGAGCTGACCGCTCGGACGAATGCCGGGTCCGACGCGCTGGCGCCGTGCTCGTCGATCCGCAGGCCGCAGCGCTCCAGCTCGGCCGTGACCGCACGAGTGATCTCGAGCAGACGGTCGCGCACGGTCTCGGACTCCTCGTCGCCGAACCACACCACGGCGCTGTCGACATCGGAGCTCGGCAGCGCCTCGCGCCGGGCCTGGCTGCCCAGCGCCAGCCACGCGAACTCGACCGGTGCCGCCGCGTCCGGCTGCCGCCCTAGCTCGAGCTCGAGCGCGCGACGGGTGAGCCCGTCGATGACCACGGAGTAGACGGCCATCGCGTTGGTGGCGCCGACGTGCGCGTCGTGCAGCGCCATCACCATCGGCCGCAGCTCCCGCGCCACCATCTCCAGCTCGGCCGCGCTGCGCGCCTCGGCGACCCGCTGGCGCAGGTAGAACGAGGACCGTGTGCGCACCGCCACGAGGTCCATGTCCTCCACGACGCCGAGCACCGTGCCGCGCGAGGAGACGACCGGGAGATGACGCAGACCCTTGTCGAGCATCTGGATGAGGACCTCGCCGGCTGATTGGTCGGCCGTGCAGGTGTAAGCCGGCGCCGACATCGCCTCGGTCACCGGCGCCTCCACCGACAGCCCGGCCGCCACCACCCGGGTGCGCAGATCGCGGTCGGTCAGGATCCCCAGGACCCCGTCGGCGAGCGTCACCACCACAGAGGTCTGGTGCGACGCCGTCATCCTCTCGGCCGCCGCTCGGATCGTGGTCTGCGGTCCGCAGACGACCGGCTCGCCGTGGACCAGCGCGGCCACCGGCTGGTCGGCGCGGTTGCGGCCGGGCTGGCGTGCCAGCTCGTGCAGCTCGGTCGGCGCCTCCATCAGCGAGCGCGCCACGAACCTCAGCCCCGCGGGAGCCGACAGCAGCCGCTGCGCGACGCCGGCCTCGATCCGGTAGCAGACGGTGTCCTCGGCGGTCCGCGCCTCGAAGCCGGTCGGAAATCCCGACAGCATCGAGGCGTGCCCGAACAGCTCGCCCTCGCCCAGCAGGTCGAGGACGCGGCCGTCGGCCACGATCTCCACCGCCCCGCTGCGCACTACGCGCAGGTGGCTGACCGGCCCCGCGCCCTGCGAGAAGATCGTCGTCCCGGCGGGCAGCGCCTCGAGCTCGGCGGCCGCCGCCATGCGCTCGACCGCACCCGCGTCGAGCGCGTCGAACGGCGGATGCGCTTGGAGGAAGCGGGCCACCAGCCGCGCCTCCTCCACGCTCATCGCCTGCTCGTCAGGCGCCGGCTGGGTCGCTTCAGCTCACCCGACCGTCGACGCGCTTCACGGCGCTGCCTCACCCAGGTGCACGTGCTCGCCGGGAAGCACGGGAACGTCGGCACGGTGCTCGGCGAGCACGGCGTCGCCCTTGTGCCTCTGCACGAAGTAGTAGTAGAGGCAGCCGATGATGAACGAGACGCCGATGAACTCGTAGGCGCCGAAGCGGAAGTACCACTTCGACCCGTAGACCGCGGCACGCGGCCACGCGATCTCGAACGCGATCACCGCGCCGTAGACCACGGCGATCACGTTGATCAGCAGGCCCCAGCGACCGAGGTTGAAGTACGGGCCGTGCTCTGGGCGGGGCCACTGTCCCCGGAGCCGCTTACGCAGCATCGAGCCGGTGACCGCCAGGTACGGTAGGTAGAACATGATGATGGCGACCGAGGTGAGGGTCAGGAACGCCGACTGGTTGGCGAGGTTGATGGCCAGCAACACGAGCGACCAGAAGCCGACGAACAGTGCGGGGATGATCGGGACGCGCGCACGGCCGGAGACCCGGGCCAGCGACGAGCCGAACGGCAGCCGCCCGTCACGAGCCATCGAGAAGAGCATCCGGATGCAGGCGGTGCAGACGGCCAGCGTGCACACCGTGATCGCGAGCGCCGAGTCGACCAGGAACACGTTGCCGGCGGTATTGCCGAGGGCCTGCTTGACGATGTAGGGCAGTCCGAACAGGCCGATGTTCTTGTCGTGGATGTTCTTGACGTCCATTACCGCGAACAGGATCAGCAGACCGCCGATGATCGCCGCCGTGATCAGCGCTCGGATGATCGCCGGTGGCGCCGCGCGCCGAGGATCATTGGTCTCCTCGGCGAGCGTGCCCGCGGTGTCGAAGCCGTACATCACGTAGGCGCTCATGATCCCGCCGATCAGGAAGGCTCCGAGATAGCCCCAGGAGTGGCCGGTGCCGGTTCCCAGCGAGTGGAAGACGATGCCGGGCCCACGGCTGAAGTGGAAGATGAGCAGCACGACCAGGATTGAGGCCCCGATCAGCTCGGCGATCACGCCGAAGTTGTTGATCCGCGCCATGATCTTGACGCCCAGCATGTTGATGATGGTGGCGAAGATCACCAGGATGGCACCGAGGATGAGCGCGTTCTTGGCGCCGTTAGGGGTGCTGTAGGTACCGGCGTCGGCGGCGGTGCCGACGAACTGCAGCTTCGTCGTCACCTGCGGTAGGACGACCTGCCAGGCCACGGCCACCGCGGCGACGGTGACGATCGAGCCGATGATCAGGATCCACCCGGTCATCCACGAGGTGAAGTCGTCTCCGATTCGCTTCGACCACTGGTACACCGATCCGGCGAGCGGGAACTGACCGGCCAGCTCGGCAAAGCACAGCGCCACGCACATCTGACCCCCGAACACGACCAGCCACGACCACCAGACCGCCGGGCCGGCGTTGTTGAAGCCGAAGCCGAACAGCTCGAAGACGCCGGTCAGGATCGAGATGTAGCTGAACCCAGCCGCGAACGACGAGAAGCTTCCCAGCGATCGGTCCAGCTCCTGCTTGTATCCGAAGCCGGCCAGCTCGCCGCTGTCGCCGCTCTTACCGGCGCTTTCAGGCGCCTCTACGGTTGCCATAAATCAACCTCCCCGTCCGCGCGCGTCGCGCGCGGCACATTGATCACGATCACATGCGCGGCCATCGGCCTCGGTGCCGTTTGTGGCTGCCGCAAAAGCGTTGACCCAGTCCTGATTCGGCTGTTATATATCAGTTGTCGATTGGTGTCAACGAACCCTGGGCCGTCCCCGCGCGCGCGGTTCGGACCGGGAGCGGGACCGCCGCCGCGGCGCGGTCTCAGACAGGGAGCGAGCGATGGTCACAGGCACCGCCCAGCAGATGTGGATCGGCGGCGAGTGGCGGGCCGCCGCCGCCGGCGAGACGTTCGAGGCCGGAAGCCCGGCGACGGGTGAGACGCTCGGCACCGTCCCGCAGGGAGACCGCCAGGACGCGGTCGCCGCGATCTCCGAGGCCCGGGCCGCCGCCGGCGGGTGGGCCCGCCTCACCGCTTTCGAGCGCGCCGCGAAGATGCACGCCGTCGGCGATGTGATCGAGTCGCGCCGCGACCAGCTGGCTCGCACCCTCACTCTCGATCAGGGTAAGCCGCTGCACGCCGAGGCCTATGGCGAGGTCGATGAGCTCGTGGAGTACTGGCGAATGGCGGCGGAGGACGCCAAGCGCCTCGGCGGCGAACTGCCCAACTCCTTCTCGCCGGGCAAGCGGGTGCTGCTGGCCCGGCGGGCCCGCGGAGTGGTCGGAGTCATCAGCCCGTGGAACTGGCCCTACACGATGCCGGCCGAGCTGATCGCCCCGGCCCTGGCGTGTGGCAACGCAGTCGTCTGGACACCGGCGCCGAGCACCGCGATGTGCGCGGTCGCCCTGGCGGAGTGCGTGGCCGAGGCCGATCTTCCGGCCGGGGTGTTCAACATGGTCACGGGGCCCGGGCCGGTGGTCGGTGACCAGATCGCCCGCGATCCGGGGGTCGACGGGGTTGCCTTCATCGGCTCCACCGCCACTGGGCGGCTGGTCGCCCAGGCGGCGGCGGGCAAGGCCACGCTGCTGGAGATGGGCGGCAACGGCCCGCTGGTCGTGCTCGACGACGCCGACCTCGAGGCCGCGGTCGACGCCACCCTCACCGCCTGCTTCCTATGCGCCGGGCAGAGCTGCACCGCCGGCGAGCGGATCCTTGTCCACCGTGCGGTGCGCGAGCAGTTCGTCGAGCTGCTGGGCCGGCGGGTCGTCGAGCGCATCATCCTGGGTGACCCGTTCGCCCCGGAGACGACGATGGGCCCGCTCAATAACGAGCCGGTGGCCGAGAAGATGGATCAGCACGTCGCCGACGCGGTGGCGCGCGGGGCCGCCGTTGTCACCGGGGGCGAGCGCGGCGGCGGGTTCCCCACCGACCTCTACTGGCAGGCCACCGTACTCACCGACGTACCCGCCGACGCCCGGGTGGCAGTCGAGGAGACCTTCGGGCCCGTGGCCCCGGTTGTGGCGATCGACTCGCTCGAGCACGCCATCAAGCTGGCCAACGAGTCCCCCTACGGCCTGCTGGCGGCGATCTTCACCGCCGACCTGGCACGCGGCCTGGAATTTGCCGACAGCGTGCACACCGGCTGGGTCAACATCAACGAGTCCAGCAACTACTGGGAGGCCCACCTCCCGTTCGGCGGGCGCTCGGGCACCGACAGCGGCATCGGCCGGGTCGGCGGCGCCAGCGTCATGCACTCGTTCACCGAGCTGCAGACGATCGTGCTCTCACCGCACGCGCCGCGCTGACGTCTGGGCTGACGCCGAAGCGCGTCGTTGGGTGCGTGCGGCTACTGCCTGGCTTGGGACAGGGTGGGTGATCGGGACTCCGACGCCTCGCGAGGTCCCCGGGCGGAGACCGTGCGTCCTCATGCACACATAGGCTGTATGAGGACGCACACTCCCCCTCTCGGACCGCAACAAACGCCTGCAGTCCCTCGCCTCCCTCTCCCCAGCCGGCCGTTTTTGGCCTACCGCGCCCGAACGAGCGCTACGAAGCCGCCGGAGCCGTCTCCTGGACCTTCTTCTGATGCCGGTAGAACGGCTCCTCGATCGGCTCGAGCGGCGTGTTGCCGAGGATCAGGTCGGCGCTCTTCTCGGCCAGCATCATCGTCGGGGCGTAGATGTTGCCGTTGGTGACGTAGCGCAGCGCCGAGGCATCGATCACGCGGATCCCCTCGAGGCCGTGGACCTTCATGCTCGCCGGGTCGACCACCGAGTCCTCGCCGGTGCCCAGGCGGCACGTGCACGACGGGTGCAGAGCGGTCTCGGCGTCCTTGGCCACCCAGTCGAGGATCTCCTGGTCTGTGGACACCGACGGGCCGGGCGAGAGCTCGCCGCCGTTGTAGGGCTCAAACGCCGGCTGGTTGAGGATCTTGCGCGAGATCTGCACAGCCTCGATCCACTCCCGCCGGTCGGTGTCGGTCGACAGGTAGTTGAAGCGGATGGCCGGGTGCTTGCGCGGGTCGGTGGAGATGATCTTGACCGAGCCGCGGGCGTCGGAATACATCGGGCCGACGTGCACCTGATAGCCGTGGCCCTGCGGCGCGGTGCCGTCGTAGCGGATCGCCACCGGCAGGAAGTGGTACATGAGGTTGGGATACGCGACGTCCTCGTTGGAGCGGATGAACCCGCCGCCCTCGAAGTGGTTGGTCGCGCCCGGACCCCGGCGGCCCAGCAGCCACGCTGCCCCCACCTTGGGGCGGTTTCGCATCTTCATCGCGGGCGCCACCGACACCGGCTGCTTGCTCGAGTACTGGATGTAGACCTCGAGGTGGTCCTGGAGCTGCTCGCCGACCGCGGGCAGGTCATGCACGGGCGAGACGCCGAGCGCCTGCAGCTCAGATGCGTTGCCCACGCCCGAGAGCTGCAGCAGCTGCGGGGAGTTGAAGGCGCCGCCGCACAGCAGCACCTCGCCCGCTTCGATGCGCTCGGAGCCCCGACCGTGCGCGACGTCGACGCCGACCGCCCTGGTCCCGTCGAAATGAACCTTGGTGACGAGCGATCGGGTCCGGATCTCGAGGTTGGGGCGGTCCTCGACCGGGTGCAGGTAGGCGCGAGCGGCGCTCAGCCGGTGACCCCGATAGATGTTGCGGTCAAACGCCGCAAAGCCCTCCTGGCGGTAGCCGTTGACGTCGTCGGTCAGCGGGTAGCCGGCCTCCTGCACGGCGGCGAAGAAGGCCTTGAACAGCGGGTTCACGGCCGGCCCACGCTCCAGCTTCAGGGGGCCGTCGTGGCCCCGCCAGAGATCGTCGGCCGGCGCGTTGATGGCGTTCTCCATCCGCTTGAAGTACGGCAGGCAGTGGGCGTAGTCCCAGCTCTCCATTCCCGGGTCTGCCGCCCAGCGCTCGTAGTCCAGCGGGTTGCCGCGCTGGAAGATCATCCCGTTGATCGAGCTCGACCCGCCCAGCACCTTGCCGCGGGCGTGGTAGACGCGGCGCCCGTGCATGAACGGCTCGGGCTCGGACTCGTACTTCCAGTCGTAGAAGCGGTTGCCGATCGGGAAGGAGAGCGCCGCCGGCATGTGGATGTAGACGTCCCACAGCGAGTCGTTGCGGCCCGCCTCGAGCACCAGCACCTTTGTGGACGGATTCTCGCTGAGACGGTTGGCCAGGCACGATCCGGCCGACCCCCCGCCGACGATCACGTAGTCGTACTTCATCTAAAGGTCCCCTCTCCTCACAGAACGGCGCGTATTTCGCGCTCGAAGATCTCGATGTGCTCGGCGATTATCCGCCGGGCCTGGTCCGGCTGTCCGTCCGCGATCGCCCGCAACAGGTCGTCGTGCTCGTGGACTCTGGCCAGCAGGTGCGGAAGCCGGTCCAGCACGAGGTGCCATATGCGCAGCGACAGGTTCAGGTATCGCCCCAGCGTCTCCTCCAGGTAGAGGTTGCCCGCGCACTGGTGAACGAAGCGGTGAACCCGCGCGTCGAGCGCCATCAGTGCGGTCACGTCGCGGCTGCCCTCGCTGTCGGCCAGCTCGGCCAGGAGCTCCTGGACGCGCTGGCGCTGGGCTTCGGTGATCCGCTCAGCGGCGCGATAGGCGGCGTGGCCCTCGAGCTGGATGCGGACGTCGGAGATGTCGGCAAGGTCGGTGATGTTGATCTCCGAGGCGAACGTGCCGCGGCGAGGGAAGACGGTGACCAGGTTCTCGAGCGCGAGCCGCTTGATCGCCTCACGGACGGGGGTGCGGCCGATCCCGAGCTCGCCGCCGAGCAGGTCCTCGTCGATCGGCGCCCCGGGTGCGATCCGCAGCGTGACGATCCGGTCCCGCAGGTCCGCGTAGGCTCGGTCGGCCAGGAGCTCGCGCGTGCCGCGCTGCGATGCCTCGGTGGCCGTCACGCTTCTCGCCGGGCCGCCCTGCCGCCGGTTCCACAGCTCGCGCGGCCGCCGGCTCGGCGCGTCGGACACACGACTGATATATGAGTCATGGGTTAGGGAGTCTAACATTCGGGCGACCATGCGCCAAGCCTCCAGCAGTCGCCCCGCGCGCTTGCGATGAGCTCCGCGGGGGTGCACGGCGACGCCGACCTGGTGGCCGAGCGGATCGCCTCCGGGGAGGTCGAGCATGCCGCCCGGATCGTGTCCACGCTGGCGCGCCACACGCCGGTGCTCACCTCGCGCAGCCTGTCAGAGGGGTGCGGCGGTCACGTGCTGCTGAAAGCCGAGAACCTCCAGCGCACCGGGTCATTCAAGCTGCGCGGCGCGCTGCACAAGATCTCGCGACTGCACGGGGTATCCGGCGTGGTCGCGGGCAGCGCCGGCAACCACGGGCAGTCGCTGGCCTACGCCGCCCGTGCGCAGGGGATCCCCTGCGAGGTGTTCATGCCGCGCGAGGCGCCGGTGGCTAAGGTGGCGGCCGTCCAGGCGTTCGGCGGCACGGTCAACCTCGGCGGCGAATCCGTCGACGAGTGCGTGGCCGCGGCGCTCGAGCGCGCGGCCGAGACGGGCGCCGGGTTCGTTCACCCCTTCGACGACCCGGACGTGATCCTCGGCCAGGCCACGCTCGGGCTCGAGCTGCTGCAGGACGTGCCGGATCTCGAGTGCGTCGTGGTACCGATCGGCGGCGGCGGCCTCGTGTCGGGTATCGCCGGCGTCGTCAAGGTCGCCCGTCCCTCGGCGCGCGTGATCGGCGTTCAGGTCGATGCGTGCGCGCCGTTCCCCGAGTCGCTGCGGGGCGGTGCCCCGGTCACCTTCGACGCACACGCGACGATCGCCGACGGGATCGCGATCAAGCGTCCCGGCGAGATCACGCTGCCGCTGGTGAAGCGCTGGGTCGACGAGCTGATCCTCGTCGGCGAGGACGAGATCGCCGAGGCGATGGTGTGGCTGATGGAGCGCTCCAAACTCGTGGTCGAGGGCGGCGGAGCGGTTGGCGTGGCCGCCCTGCTGGCCGGGCGGATCTCCCCCGCCGCGAGCGGTTCGACCGTGATCGTGCTCTCCGGCGGCAACGTCGACGCGGGTCTGCTGGCGGCGATCGCCCACCGCCACGAGACGACCGCCGGGCGCCGGCTGCGCCTGTTCACTCGTATCTCCGACCGCCCCGGCGGACTGGCGGAGCTCCTGACCCTGATCGCGCAAGAGGGCGGCAACGTGGTCCAGGCCGACCATGTGCGCGAAGCGGTGTCACTGCACGTCCGCGAGACGGGCCTGGAGATCGCGCTCGAGACCCGCGGCGCCGAGCACGGCGAGGCGATCGTGGCCGCGCTCGAGGCGGCCGGCTACGGCGTCCAGAGGCTTGACCTGAGCAAGCTCGTGTGAGCGTTCAGTCCCCGAGCTCGGCCCGGCGCCGATCGACGAACTCGCGCAGCTCGGCGTCGATCGCATCGTCGATCGGCGGTTGCTCGTATTCCTCGAGGCTCTGGCGCCAGATCTCGCCGGCCCGCGCGGTGGTGTCGCGCGCGCCCTTCTTGGTCCAGCGGTCGAAGTTCTCGGTCGAGGACAGCAGCGGGCGGTAGAAGCACTCGCGGAAGCGCTCCAGGGTGTGCGCGGCGCCGAGGAAGTGCCCGCCGGCGCCGACCTCGGTGTGCGCGTCGAAGGCCAGGCTGGCCTCGTCGATCTCCAGCGGAGTGAACTCGTGCTTGAGCTCGCGCAGCAGCTCGATGTCCACGATGAACTTCTCATAGCAGGAGACCAGGCCGCCCTCCAGCCACCCCGCCGAGTGCATGACGAAGTTGGCGCCGGCCAGAAACGTCGGCAGGAACGTCATCAACGATTCGTAAGCCGCCTGCGCGTCGACCGTCTGCGAGGCGTTCAGGGCCCCGCCGCCTCGCCACGGGAGTCCGTAGCGGCGCGCGATCTGGCCCGTGCACAGGACCCCGATGCCCGACTCGGGGGTGCCGAACGACGGCGACCCCGACTGCATGTCGGTGTTCGAGAGAAACGAGCCGAACACGACGGGCGCGCCCGGCCGGATCAGCTGTGCGAGCGCGATCCCGGCGAACGCCTCCGCCATCTGCTGCACCAACGTTGACGGCAGCGATACCGGCGACATCGCCCCCATCAGCAAGAACGGTGTGATCACGACCGCCTGATTGGCCTTTACGTACTCGAACATCGCTCCCAGCATGCGGTCGTCATAGCGCAGCGGGCTGTTGACGTTGATCAAGGAGATCGAAGCCGGCACTCGCTCGATCTCGGCGCGGCCTCCGAACAGGATCTCCCCCATACGGATCGTGTCGGCGGCGTTGGGCCCCGAGGTCACCGATCCCATGTAGGGCTTGTCGGACAGGGTCTGCAGGGCGTAGACCATGTCGAGGTGGCGCGAGTCCAGCGGGCGGTCCTCTGGCTCGCAGATCGTTCCGCCCGGGGAGTCGAGCTCGGGGAAGTGCTGGGCCAGGCGCACCAGGTTCTCGAAGTCGGCCATCTTGGCGTCACGGCGGACGTCGCCCTCGCGGATGAACGGACAGCCGTAGACCGGGGCGAACACCATGTGGTCGCCGCCGATGTGCGCCGTGTTGGCGGGGTTGCGGGCCTGCAGGTCGAACTCGTGTGGCGCCTTGGCCACCTGCTCGAGGATGAACTCAGGGTCGAACCGCACCCGGTTCTCCTCTTCGACGATCTGGCCGGCGTCGCGCAGCAGCTCCACCGCCTCGGGCAGCAGGAACTCGATCCCGAGCTCGGACACGATCCTCCGCCAGCCACGGTCGAGCACCTCCATCGCGTCCTCACTGAGGATCTCGTAGCGGGGCATGGCGTTTACGAACACTCCGGCCTCCCTTCGATGGTCTGGGCGCGCTTGACGTCCGGCGTCATGGACGTAACACTATCTCTCGTGGAACAACAGTTTCAAATTTCCGGAGATCCCGCCCCGGGCGCGGCCGACCCCGCGCGCGGGACCACCGCCGTCGACCGCGGCGCCGAGCTCCTGGTGCGCGTGCTCGAGTCCGAGCAGCCGGTGGCGCTGTCCGACCTAGCCTCCGCCAGCGGCATCCCCAAGAGCACCGCCTCGCGGCTGGTCAGCGCGCTCGAGCGCCAGGGACTGATCGAGCAGGACGGCGAGCGTGGTCGCCTGCGCCCCGGCCCGGCGATCCTGCGGGTGGCGGAGCGCAGCATGCTCGAGCGGAGCGTCGTCGAGATGGCGGGTCCGTCGCTGGACGCACTCGGAGAGCTGACCGGCGAGACGATCAACCTGGCGGTGCCGGCCCGCCATGGTGTCGAGCACATCGCCCAGGTTGAGAGCCGCCATTTCCTCGGCGCCGGCCAGTGGCTGGGACGTTCGGTGGAGTACCACTGCACCGCCGTCGGCAAGGTGTTTTTGGCCTTCGGACGGGCGACGATGCCGGCACAGCCCAACACGAGGCTGACCGAGCACACGATCGTCGATCCGGCGCGCCTGCGCGCCGAGCTCGAGGTGGTCCGCCGCCGCGAGTTCGCCACCGCCGTCGACGAGCTCGAGGTCGGTCTGGCCGCGATCGCAGCCCCGGTGCGCGGCGCCGCCGGCGAGGTGGTGGCCGCCCTGAGCATCTCCGGACCGACGCTCCGGATGACTCCCGAGCGGATCGCCGAGCTCGAGCCGACCCTGATCGAGGAGGCACGAAGGCTCAGCGGCCGCCTCGGCAATCCCGACCACTCCGAACAAGGGGAACACGCGGCATGACGCATGAGGAGATCCTGCAGCTGCTGTACGACGAGACGCTGATCGGCAACGCGCCGGCGGTCAAGGACGGCGTCAACGGCGGTCTCGAGGACGGCCTCGAGCCCGAGCGGATGCTCTACGACGCACTGATCCCGTCGCTGGAGGAAGTCGGCGCCCGTTTCGAGCGTGGCGACTACTTCGTCCCCGAGATGCTGATCGCCGCACGGGCGATGCAGGGAGCGCTGGACATCCTGCGCCCGTTGCTGGCCGAGACCGATACTCAGCAGGTCGGGACCTTCCTGATGGGCACGGTCAAAGGCGACGTCCACGACATCGGCAAGAACCTCTGCAACATCATGCTCGAGGGCGCCGGCTTCACCGTCATCGACCTCGGCGTCAACGTGCCGCCGGAGCGGTTCGTCGAGCAGATCGGGGAGCACAACCCGGATGTGGTCGGTTTCTCGGCGTTCCTGACCACGACGATGCCGATGTTCAAGGCCAACATCAACGCGCTCCAGAAGGCCGGTATCCGCGACGACGTGATCGTGATGGTCGGCGGCGCGCCGGTCACCCAGGAGTACGCCGATGCGGTCGGCGCCGACGGCTACTCGGCAGACGCCTCGTCGGCGGTCAAGAAGGCCAAGGAGCTGATCCAGCTCAAGCGGGAGAGGGTTCCGGCGTGAGCCTGAGCGCGCACGGGCTCGTGGCGCGCGTCGAGCACGCGGTCAAGGGGCCGATCTGGGACTGCCGCATGTGCGGCCAGTGCGTCCTGCACTCGACCGGCCTGACGTGCCCGATGACGTGCCCCAAGACGCTGCGCAACGGGCCCTGCGGAGGGGTTCGGGCCAACGGCAACTGCGAGGTCGAGCCGGAGATGCGCTGCGTCTGGCTCAACGCCTACGAGCGCTCCGAGCGCCTGCCGCTGTGGCGGGGACACATCGATGATCTCCGTCCCCCGGTGGACAACACGCTGCAGGGGAGCTCGTCGTGGCTGAATCTCATCAGCGGCCGCGACCGCCACGTGCCGGAGGGCTGGGGGCTCGCGGTGCACAACCGCGGATCGGGCGCGGATGTCGAACCTTGAGCGCAGGCTCACCGCGGCGGAATTCGTCGTCACCGCCGAGATGCCGGTCGTCGACGGTGGCGGCCACGCCGAGATCCAGCGCCAGCTCGAGCCGATGCGCGACTTTGTCGACGCTTTCAACGCCACCGACAACCCGTCGGCCCACGCGCACTGCTCGCCGCTCGCGGTGGCGATCGGACTGATGCAGGTCGGAGCCGAGCCGGTGATGCAGCTGACCTGCCGCGACCGCAACCGGCTCGCGCTCGAAGCCGAGCTGATGGGGGCGGCGATGTACGGGATCGAGAACGTCTGCTGCCTGACCGGCGACGACGTGACCGCCGGCGACGAGCCCGAGGCGCGGCGCGTTTTCGATCTCGACGGCGTGCAGCTGATCGCGCTGGCCCGCACGCTCGACAGTGGGCGCTACCTGTCCGGACGCGAGATCTCCCCCGCCCCCCATTTCTGCGTTGGCGCGGTTGAGAACCCCAGCGCGCCTCCGCTGGAATATCGCGTGCGGCGGGCTGCCAAGAAGGCGCTCGCGGGCGCTCGCTTCCTGCAACTGCAGCTCTGCTATCGCCCCGAGCTGCTGGAGCGCTTCATGTCGGCGGCCCATGACACCGGGCTCAGCCGGCGACTCGCCATGATCCCCTCGATCTGCATTCTGCGCTCGGCCGGGGGCATGCGCTTCGTGGCGCACAGCGTTCCCGGCATCGACGTCCCGCCCGAGTTCGTGCAGCGCGTGGAGCGCGCCGAGGACGCCGAGGCCGAGTGCTTCGAGATCGCCTACGAGCTGGCGTCGCACGCGATGGCGCAGCCCGGCGTCGCGGGCCTGCACTTCATCTCCTTCCGTAGGGACGCCGGCATCGCCAAGTTGTGCCGGCGTCTTGGAATTCCGCCCCGAGTCGAAAGAGAGTCCCATGGATACAGTGCTGCGCTCGCGCTCCGCTAGCGTCACGATCGGCGCCGAGCATCCGTTCTGCGTGATCGGCGAGCGGATCAATCCCACCGGCCGCAAGAGGTTTGCCGAGGAGCTGCGCGGCGGGGACATCTCGACGGTGACCGCCGACGCCCTCGCCCAGGTGCGGGCCGGCGCCGACATGCTCGACGTCAACGCGGGCATCCCGCTGGTCGACGAGCCCGAGCTGCTGAAGTCGATGCTGCGCGCCGTCCAGGCCGCCGTCGACGCGCCGATCTGCATCGATTCGTCGGTGATCGAGGCGCTCGAGGCCGGACTGTCGGTGTACGAGGGCCGCGCGCTGGTGAACTCGGTCACCGCCGAG
This sequence comes from uncultured Solirubrobacterales bacterium, assembly GCA_963799995.1. Classification (GTDB taxonomy): domain Bacteria; phylum Actinomycetota; class Thermoleophilia; order Solirubrobacterales; family Solirubrobacteraceae; genus Palsa-465. The sequence continues at coordinate 914,840 of CAWCZI010000012.1, forward strand.
GACGAGCGTCTGGAGGAGATCCTGCCGCTGGTGGCCAAGTACGACGCCGCGGTGATCGGGCTGGCCAACGACGAGACGGGGATCCCGGAGACGCCGGAGAAGCGGCTCGAGTGCGCGCGCAAGATCGTCAGCGTCGCCAACGACTACGGCATCGCCACCGAGGACGTGATCATCGACCCGCTGGCCATGACGGTCGGCGCCGCCACCGATGCCGTGACCATCACCCTGGCCACGATCAGCCTGATCCGCGACGAGCTCGGGGTCAACATGTGCCTGGGCGCGTCCAACGTCTCGTTCGGCTTGCCCCGGCGCCACGAGCTCAACGCGGGCTTTCTGCCGATGGCGATGGCGGCCGGGCTGACCAGCGCGATCATGTCGACCGCGGAGGTCTGCGTGCAGGCCGTCCGCGCCTCTGACCTGCTGCTCGGTCACGACCCCTGGGGGTCGAGCTGGATCGCGGCGCACCGGGCCCGGCAGGCGGCCGTTGCCGCTGAGGCCGAGGCCCAACGGGAGAGTGCGTCGGTCGCATGAGTGCCTCCTCGCCCCGTCGGCGCCTGCTCGAGCGCGAAGACCTGCCGGAGGCCCAGGACGACGGCGCGGCGCGCGTTCGCCTGCGGTTCCTGCCCGACGGCGCCGAGGTCCGCGTCCCCAGCGGGACGCCGATCTTCGACGCCGCGAGCTGGAACGGGATCGCGATCGACTCCACCTGCGGCGGCCACGGGACGTGCAAGAAGTGCAAGGTCAGGATCGTCTCGGGCGACGTCCCGCTGAGCTCTGTCGACCCACGGGCGTTCACTGGCGACGAGCTGCGCGACGGGTGGCGGCTGGCCTGCCGCGCCGGCGCCCGCAGCGACCTGGTGATCGAGGTTCCGCCGCTGCAGACGCGGCCCAAGGCGGCGCTCGTAGGGGTCGGTCGCCACGTGATCCTGCGTCCCGCGGTGCAGAAGCGCCATCTGGTGCTCGAGGAGCCGACGCTCGAGGACCAGCGCTCCGATCTGCAACGGGTGCTCGACGGGCTCGATGATCTCGAGCCCCACGCGCCGATCGAGCTGCTGCGCACGCTCGGCGGCACGCTACGCAGCGCGCACTTCGATGTCACCGCAGTCGTCTGCGACGACGAGCTGACCGAGGTCGAGCCGGGTGACACGACGGCACGGCGGTTCGCGATCGCCTTCGACCTTGGCACAACCACCGTCGTGGCGACGCTGCTGGACCTCGAGAGCGGCCAGCCCGTGGCGGTGCGCTCGATGCTCAACCGCCAGCAGCCCTACGGCGCGGACGTGATCACCCGCGTGTCGGCGACGATGCTCGACGAGCATGCCCTCGGCGCCCTGCGCGACCGCGCGCACGAGACGTTCGCCGAGCTCACCGGCGAGGTTCTGGCCGATGCCTCGGTCGAACCGGCCGAGGTCTACGAGATCACCGTCTGCGGCAACGTCACGATGATGCAGATCGCTCTCGGAATCGACCCCGAGCCGCTGTCGATGGCGCCGTTCACCGTCTCCACGCACAGCTTCCCGCCCGTGCGCGCAGCGGAATTCGGGGTCGCCGTGCACCCGCGGGCGTCGGCGTACGTGTTCCCTTCGCTCGGGGCCTACGTCGGCGGGGACATCGTCGCCGGTCTGCTGGCCACCGGCCTGTCGCGTGACCGCCGCATTCGCCTGTTCATCGACGTCGGGACCAACAGCGAGATCGCTCTGGGCTCGGTCGACCGGGTGCTGGCCACCGCCGCGCCGGCCGGCCCCGCGTTCGAGGCGGCCCAGATCAAATGCGGCATGCGAGCCGCCGACGGCGCGATCGAGGGCGTGAAGATCAACGGCGACGCGCTCGACCTCGAGGTGATCGGGGACGTGGAGGCGGTAGGGATGTGCGGCTCGGGCCTGGTCGACGCCGTCGCCGAGCTGGTTCATGCCGGCCTGCTCGACCACTCCGGGCGTTTCATCCCCGACGAGGACGCCGCCGCGGCCCACCCCGTGCTCGCCCAGCGCCTGACCAAGATCGGCCAGGAGCGGGTGTTCGTGCTGCACTGGCGCGGCAAGGATCCGGCCGCGTCGGTCTATTTGTCCCAGCGCGACGTGCGCGAGCTGCAGTTCGCCAAGGGCTCGATCGCCACCGGGTGGCACATCCTCCTGCGCGAGCTGGGGATCGACGTCTCCGACGTCTCCCAGGTGCTGCTCGCCGGCAGCTTCGGCGCCTATCTCACGCCGCTGAGCGCGGTCCGGATCGGCTTGGTCCCCCGGATCCCCCTGCCCCGGATCGTGTCCGCCGGCAACGTCGCCGGCGAGGGCGCCAAGATCGCCGCTCTGTCCCTGCGCGAGCGCGCCGAGGCGGAGTCGATCGTCCGCGAGGTCGAATACGTCGAGCTGTCAGGGCGCGCGGACTTCAACGACCTGTTCATCGACCAGCTGTCGTTCCCCGGATGACCCCTCGCGCCGCGGTGATCGCCTGCGGGGCGCTCGCCTTCGACGTGCGGGAGATCGCGCGCCGGCGCGGCTGGGACGTCGACGTGCATCCGGTGGACGCGCTGCTGCACAATCGGCCCGAGCAGATCGCCCCGGCGGTCGCCGCGTCGCTTCAGGCCCTGGGCGAGTCCTACGACACGGTGGCGGTCGCCTACGGCGACTGCGGCACATACGGCGCGCTGGACGATGTGCTGGTGGAGTTCGGGGTGCAACGACTACGGGGCGAGCACTGCTATGACCTCCTTGCCCGCGACCAGGTGGCGGAGGCGATGACCGAGCAACCGGGGACCTACTTCCTGACCGACTTCCTGGCGCGGACGTTCGAGCACACGGTGGTCCGCGAGCTCGGCCTCGACCGCTGGCCCGAGCTGCGCGACGACTACTTCGGCCACTACACGCGGGTCGTGTGGCTGGCGCAACGCCCGACGCCGGCGGCGCGAGCCTGCGCGGAGCGCGCCGCGGAGCGCCTCGGTCTGCCTCTCGAGATCGTGCCCGTCGGCACCGCCGGCCTGGAGCGCGAGCTCGAGGGCCTGCTGGCCGGCACCCCCGTCGCCTGAAGTGCCACTCTGAAAACGTTTCCGGTGTATGACACCGGTTTCGTATTCAGAGTCGCTGACAGCAGCCGCTGGTCTCGAGCCCGAGCTCGAGCGCTTGATCGGCGCGGCGCGCTCAGCCAGACTCTGAGCCACCGGGAGGCGCCCTGGACCAGGAGGGACCGACGATGAACACACACCGGCGACGGGGCGCCGCTCACCGGTCTTTCGACCCCCACCGGGTCGGCGGGCTCGAGACGATCGCCTGGGTGACCTACTACCGCCGCGAGTGGGTGAGGTTCCTGCGCGCGGCCGTCGGTCTGACCCGCCACACCTTCGGGCTGCCGTGGCCCCAGACGCTCTACGGCTCGTGGCTGGTGCTGCGCGCGAACCAGCTGTGGGCACCGGCGGACAACGATCCGGATGGTGCTCGCCGCGCGATGGAACGCTTCTACGCGCTCGTCGGCAAGAGGTACCAGGAGTCCTATGACCCGGCGCGGGCGGCGCAGCTGGAGGTCGACTGGTGGCGCGTCCACCGCATCCACCAGCACGGCGGGAACGATCTCGACGAGCAGTCGCTGACCGATGCGCTGTCGGCGCTCTACGCCTACGTGTACGGGGTCCCCGAAGACGACGTGCGCCGCGCCGCCGAGCAGCGGGCGCTGGCGATGCGCCATTCCGACCAGTGGGTGGCCGAAGGCTGCGACATGACCAGCCCGCTGATCGCCCAGGAGCGAGCGGCGTTGGTCCGCTCCTACGCGGCGCTGCTGGCCGCGGTCCACCTGCCGTAATCGGGACGCTGGCGACAAGACCGGTCCCCGGCACCGGTTTGGTCGCCAGAGTCGCTGCCTGGCTCCGGCGCTCAGTCGGCCGCGCCGGCCTCGACCAGAAGCGTCGCGACGTCGGCCACGCGCAGCTCGGCGCCGACCCCCTGCACCCCGTCGTCGAGCATCACCGTGCAGAACGGGCACGCCACGGCCAGGGTGCCGGCGCCGGTGGCGGCCGCCTCGCGCACCCGGTTCTCGTTGATCTGCGAGCCCCGCTCCTCCATCCACATGTGGGCGCCGCCGGCCCCGCAGCAGAAGGTCTCCTTGCCGCTGCGCTTCATCTCGACCGGGTCTCCGACGGCGGCGACGAGCTCCCGCGGGGGGGCCAGCACGTCGTTGTGGCGGGCCAGATAGCAGGAGTCGTGATAGGTGACCTGAAGACCCGGGTCACGGGTCGGTGCCAGGCGCCCCTCGGCGACCAGCCGGGCCAGCACCTCGGAGTGGTGGATCACCTCGTAGTCACCGCCGAAGTCGGGGTACTCGTTGCCGAGCGTGTTGAAGCAGTGCGGGCAGTTGGCGATGATCTTGGTCACCCCGGCCTCGTTGAGCGTGGCGACGTTCTGCTCCGCGAACCCCTGAAACACGTATTCGTTGCCCATCCGGCGGGCCGGATCGCCGGTGCAGGCCTCTCGGGGTCCGAGGATTGCGAAGTCGACGCCCGCCTTCTGCAGGAGCCTCGCGGTCGCCTCGGCGGTCTTGCGCGCGCGCTCGTCGAACGAGCTTGCGCACCCCACCCAGTAGAGGTACTCGGGCGGGGGATCACCGGGCTCGAGCACGCGGACGCCGATCGACGCCGCCCAGTCGCCGCGCTCGGACTGAGCCTTGCCCCACGGATTGGAGGAGCGCTCGATGTCGCGGAGCATCGGCTCGGCCTCCGAGGGGAAGCTCGACTCCACCATCACCAGGTGCCGGCGCAGATCGACGATGTGGTCGACGTGCTCGATCGATACCGGGCAGGCCTGGACGCACGCGCCGCAGGTGACGCAGTCCCAGACCGACTCCTCGGGCACCGCGCCTGGCACGAGTGCGGTCAGGTCGAGTGCCGGCGCACCCCCGACCCCCTCCGTCCTGCCGTCGCTCTCCGCCGCCCCGGCGCGGAACCTGACCAGCGCGCCGCCGTCGGCGAACACCTGGTCGCGCAGGCCCATGATCACCAGCTTGGGCGATAGCAGCTTGCCGGTGGCGAACGCCGGGCAGGCGTCCTGGCAGCGGCCGCACTCGGTGCATGAGAACGTGTCCAGCATCTGCTTCCACGTCAGGTCGGCGGCCGTGCCGGCGCCGAAGCGGATGTCCTCCTCGGGCACGTCGGGGTCGTCGAAGCGCAGCGGCTCGAGCCTGCCCCCCGGCCCGGTCCGGCCATACCACACGTTGAACGCCGCGGTGGCTATGTGCAGGTGCTTGGAACGCGGCAGGTAGGCCAGGAAGGACAGGATCGTGATCACGTGTGCCCACACGAACACGCGCTCGAGCACGCGCGTCGAGCCGCTGTGCGAGGCGAACAGTCCCGACAGCAGGTTTGACACCGGCGCCGAGGAGGCCGGCCACTCGTTGAGCCCGAGCGCAATCCGGGTGGCGTGCCATAGCAGCAGCGTCGTCGCGATCGTCGCGATCAGCGCCAGGATCAGGTCGGCCTCTCCCAGGTGACTGCCCTTGAAGCGCTCAGGGCGCTGCACCTTGCGTATCCATAGCGCCGCCACCACGCCGACGAGCACCAGCACCGCGAACACGTCGACCATGAACGCGTACCAGCCCTGGTCCCCGAGCCATGGGAACGTGGCGTGCTTGGAGACCACCCCGATCATCGCGATCACGATCGTCGGGCCCAGCACGAGAAAGCCCCAGAAGATGAAAGCGTGGATCAGGCCGGGGGCCAGGCGCTGCAACAGCTTGCGCTGCCCGAGCACGATCGTGGCCTCGTTGCGCGCCCGCTGCGGCACGTCACCGGTCCGCCCCACCGGGGCGGCTGACCGCACCAGCGCCAGCAGGAACCTCACCCGAACCGCGAACAGCGCCCCGCTGGCGGCGAGCAGTGCCGCGAGCACGACGGCGGCGATGACGACCCCTATGACCGCCTCTTTCTGATCTCCTCGGAGATCGCCGGGACCACCTCGTGCAGATCGCCGATCACCGCGTAATCGGCGCTGGCGAAGATCGACGCCTCGCCGTCGGGGTTGATCGCCAGCAGGTGCTTGGCGCCTTTGCAGCCGGCCATGTGCTGGGTGGCGCCGCTGATCCCGCACGCGATGTAGATCTCCGGGGAGATCTTCGTGCCCGTCTGCCCCACCTGGTCGGTGTGGGGGCGCCAGCCGGCGCTGGTGACGGCCCGCGAGCATCCGACCGCGCCGCCGAGCAACTCGGCCAGCTCCTCGATCACCGAGAAGCCCTCGGGGGACCCGACGCCCCGGCCGCCCGACACCACCACGTCGGCATCGGCCAGCGAGACCCCGGCCGACGCCGAGGCGACGCGCTCGGCCACCGTGACCACGCGGTCGAGCTCGGACGCCGAGGCGGTGACCGCGAGCACCTGGACGTCGGCGATCGGCTGCGCGGGGACGGCGTGAGCAGCGGACGTCAGCAGCAGCGGCGAGCCGTGCAGCGCTGCCTCCTCGAGCAGGCTGCCGCCCCAGCGGGTGCGGATCACCGTGGTCGGGCTGCCCGGCGTCACCGACGTGCAGTTGGCCGCCATCGGCTGATCGAGCTTGGCGGCCACGTGGGCCAGTACCTCGTTGCCGCGCTCGCTGCCCGGGCCGACGAGCGCCGAGGCGCCGCGCTCAGAGATCAGCTCGACGAGCGTCTGCGCCCACGCGGCGGGCGCGTACGCGGCGCTCGGCTCGATCGCGATCGCCTGGGCCTCGTCACCGAGACCGCGGGCGAATTGCAGTGCCTGCTGGGACAGCTCGTCCTCGGCGCTCTCGATGAAGACCAGCGACGGAATCACATCACCCCGATCTGCTGCAGGACCTCCACGACCGCCGGCGCCGCCTCGGGACCGCGCCCCAGGATCTCGGCCTGCTTGCCGGAGGTCTCGGGCAGCACCAGCCTCACCATCTCCAGGCGGGAGTCCGGACGGCCCGGCTCGGTGCTCATCAGGGGCTTTCGCTTGGCGCGCATCCGCCCGGGGACAGACGGATAGCGCGGCAGGTTGATCCCCTCCTTGACGGACACCACCGCAGGCATCGGCACCCGATAGACGTCGCGGCCTCCGGCGACCTCCTGCTCGCAGCGCAGCTCGCCGCCGTCGGCCGTGATCGCCTTGATCCCGGTGACGCAGGGGACCCTGAGCGCCGCGGCCACGCGGATCGCCACCTGGTAGTTGCCGGCGTCGGCGGACTCGTTGCCGAACAGCACCACGTCGAACGGCTCGGTCGCGGCCTGGACCGCGGACACGATGGCGCCCGCCGTGGCCTGCGGATCCCATTCGCCTCCGTCGGTGACCAGGTGGATGGCCTGATCGACGCCGATCGCCATCAGGTCGCGCAGCTGCTCCTCGGCCTCGGCCGGGCCGAGCGTCAGCACGGTGCTGCAGCCGCCGTGCTGCTCGACCAGGCGGACTGCCTCCTCGGCGGCGCACTCCTCGTGCGGGCTGACAGTAAATCCGAGGTGGCGCGTCTGGATCGCCTGGGCGTCCTCGGTCAGCGAAATCTTGCCGCCGGTGAGCGGTACCCGCTTGACGCACACGAGGATGTTCACGAGCGCACCCCGCACGCGCTCCCCGACAAGGTCACGAGCGCACCCGCGAGTTGTCAGGATCGAAGATCGGCGTTGAGCCGGCCACCGCCACCGTGACGGGGTAACGCTCCCCCATGTACTCCACGAGCAGCGACTCACCCTCGCGAGCATGCTCCGGGGGCAGATACCCCATCAGGATGTGCTTGGCGACTGACGGGCCGGCGCCGGCGCTGGTGACGTAGGAGCGCCGTCCCTTCGCATCCGTGATCGGGTCCCCGTCCAGGGTCAGGAGCGGCTCGCCGCCGAGCATGTAGCGCTTGACGCCGGAGCTCGAGGTGTGGTCCTCGACGGTCATCGTGCACATGTGCGCCGCCGGCTCTGACTCGCGGTGGCGTACGTGGGCCTGCTTGCCGATGAAGTCCTGCTCCTTGACCTTCCCCCATGCCATCCCGGCCTCGACCACGTCGTACTCGGCCTCGAGCTCGGCCCCGTACGCGCGGTAGCCCTTCTCCAGGCGCCCGGTTGTGCCGTAGACGCCGGCGCCGACCGCAACCGCGCCGTGCGGGAGGCCGGCCTCGGCGATGATGTCCCACAGCCGTGCGCCCTGCTCGATCGGCACGTAAAGCTCCCAGCCGAGGTCGCCGACGTAGGAGATCCGGCTGGCGATCACCGCCAGCGGTCCCACCTCGATCGCCCTCCAGCGCGCGAATGGGAAGCCCTCGTGGGAGACGTCGTCGCCGGTCACGCTGGAGAGGATGTCGCGCGCCCGCGGCCCCCACAGGCCGAGGGTGGTCCAGGCATTGGTCTGGTCATGGATTTGCGCCCGCCCGCCGGAGCCGTCCTCCGGCAGGTGATCGGCGAACCACTTCAGGTCCGACATCCCCCAGGCACCCCCGGTGACCACGCGGAACACGTCGTCGCCCATCCGCATGATCGTCAGGTCGGCCTTGAAGCCACCCGAGGGCGTCAGGATCGGCGTGTAGACGACCCGGCCGACCGGCACGTCCATCTGGCGCATGGCTACTCGCTGGACGGCCTCCAGGGCGCCGGGGCCGGTGACGTCGAAGATCGCGAACGCGGTCAGATCGGTGAAACCGGCCCGCTCGCGCAACGCCAGGTGCTCGGCGTTGATGATCGGCGACCACCAGCGCGACTCCCACTCGGCCTCGCGGTGATTGATCCGGTCAGCGAACTCCTCCAGCAACGGAGCGTTGGACTCATACCACTGCGGGCGCTCCCACCCGGCGGCCTCGAAAAAGACCGCTCCGAGCTCCTGCTCGCGCTCGTAGTACGGCGACAGCTTGACGCGGCGGTCGGACTCCCACTGCTCTGCGGGATGGACGATCCCGTACATCTTGTTGAAGCCCTCCGACGCCCGGGCCTGGATGTGGTGCCGGGTCTTCTGGTGCGGGTAGGCGCGGGCGATGTTGGAGTCGTAGACGTCGATCTCAGACTCGCCGTGGACCATCAGCTCCGCCACCGTCTTGCCCGACCCCGGACCCTCCTTGATCCAGATCGCCGCCGCCGACCACAGGCCCTTGACCTCCGGGGTCTCGCCGATCAGCGGCAGACCGTCGTAGGTCACCGACAGCAGCCCGTTGATCGCGTAGCGAACTCCCACCGACTCGTCACCGACGATGTCGGGCATCAGCTCGAGCGCCTGCTCCATCTGCAGGTCGAAGTCGGACTGGGTGAAGGGAAGCTCGGTCGGGCTGAGGGCCGACTCCTCGATCGAGGGGATCTCGTCCGCGTCCATCAGGATCGGCCGGTGCGCGTAGGACCCGATCTCCAGCCCGCCGCCGTCCTGGCGCTCGTACATGTTGGTGTCCATGTCACGGACGATCGGATAGTCGACCAGCGTCCGGGCATCGGCGAAGAGCTCGACAGGGCCGATGTCGATCATCTGGTGCACAGCCGGTGTCAGCGGGATGTTGGCCCCGGCCATCCGCGCGATCCGCGGGCTCCAGCAGCCGCAGGCGATGACCACGCGGTCGGCCTCGATGTCGCCCCGGTCGGTGCGCACGCGGCGGACCCGCCCGTGCTCGACGTCGAGGCCCACGACCTCGGTGTTGGCCGACACCGTCATGCCGGCCTCGGCGGCGCGCTCGCGCATGATCGTCGCCGCCCGCAGCGAGTCCACCACCCCGGCTCCGGGCGTGTAGAAGCCGCCCAGCAGCAACTCCTCGTTGATGAACGGGACCAGCTCTCTGATCTGGAGCGGGGTGAGCAGCGAGACCGGCTCGATTCCCCATGTCCTCGCCGAGACCATCCGCCGCGCCAGCTCCTGCATCCGCTCCTCGGTGCGCGCGATCTCGATCCCGCCGCACTCCAGGAATACGTCCAGCTCCTTGTACTGGCGCATGCTCTCGAGCGTCAGCGAGGTCATCTCCTTGGAGTGATCGACGGGGAAGATGAAGTTCGACGCATGGCCGGTGGAACCGCCGGGGTTCGGCAGCGGGCCCTTGTCGATCAGGGTGATCTCGGTCTCGCCGAGCTGCGTCAGGTGATAGGCGACGCTGTTGCCGACGATGCCGGCGCCGATGATGACGACTCGCTGCCGCGAGGGCAGGGTCCTTGGTTCGCTGGTAGCCACGACCCTGATATATCAGATGCAGGTCAGAGCGGTCAACCGGGGCGGGGCGCGCCCCCACGGCCGATAGACTGCCGCCGGCGGCCGGAGGTACTCGCACAACCCGATAGACAGGGGATGCCATGCAAATGGGCGGATCAGGCGGTGGCGCTCGCCGCCTCACCCGGGCGGCCGTGGGAGCCGCGGTGATGCTCGTCCCGGCGGTGTTCGCCAGCGCCGCGGGCGCGGCCACGATCCAGGTCAACCAACCATGCTTCGTGGACTCGAGCACGGCCACCGGCGCGCCGATGGTCGTTACCGGCGCGGGCTTCGTCCCGGGGGATGAGGTGCAGATCGCCAGCAGCGACGGTTCGGTCAACGCCACCGCGACGGCCGACGCCAACGGCGCGATCGCCGTCACCACCACGGCACCGACGGCGTTCTTTCAGGTCCCGAGCGCGAAGACGGTCACGCTGACGGCCCAGGACTTCTCTCTGAACAGCGGGACGATCAGCGCCGCCACCCCGGTGACGTTCACGACGCTGGCGGTCCTGCCGCAGCCGAGCCAGGCCAAGCTGACCAGCAAGGTCACCTGGTACTTCTCCGGCTTCACGCCAGGCAAGGTCATCTACGGGCACTACCTGCGTAAGAAGCCGGTGGCGCGGGCGAGGTTCGGCCGGGCCAAGGGGCCGTGCGGACTGCTCAAGGTCCGGGCGCGCTTCTATCCCGGCGGTCACCCCCGCTCGAGCAGCTACACGCTGGTGTTCGACAACGCCAAGCGCTACAGCAAGAAGACCCGGCCGCGGGTGCTGATCAAGATCCACAAGATCGTGCTCTGAGGCGTGGGGCGCACGTCGGTTCTGTCGCGGGCGCGCCCCATCTCACGTTCCGCCGCGCCGTCACGTTCCATGGTCATGGCAACGGATCGACCACAGGAGCGCAGATGAGTCAGCAGCAGTCCACCACCTTCGACAGTCCGATCGGACCGTTAACCCTGGCGCGGGACGCCTCGGGTCTGGCCGCGATGCGATTCTCAGCGGGCGCCCCGCGCACGGTTCCCGCCGATGGCGTGCTCGACCGCGCACACGCACAGCTCGAGGAGTACTTCGCCGGCGAGCGGACCGAGTTTCACCTCGCGCTGGCGCTCACGGGCACGCCGTTCCAGCTGTGGGTGTGGGAGCAGCTGCAGCGGATCCCGTACGGCTCGACGACCACCTACGGCGAGCTCGCCCGGCGCCACGACATCGCGCGCGGCCGGCCGGGGACCTCGCCGCGTGCCGTGGGGTCGGTGGTCGCCCGGACCCCCGTGCCGATCGTGATTCCCTGCCATCGGGTGATCGGCGCCGACGGGTCGCTGACCGGATACGGAGGCGGCATTCCCCGCAAGCGGGGGCTGCTCGCGTTCGAGGCCTCCGGAGGCCTCCGGGACGCGCTCGAGGCGGGGCTGGCCGAGCGCCAGCTCGAGTTGCTCTGAGCCGGTCCGAGCAGCTGTGAGCTCGCCCGCGATCAGGCCGGCTGCTGGACCCGGCTGCGCAGACCGAGCGCGAACGCCGCCGCCAGCGCCGAGGCCAGGCAGGAGATCACGAACGGGGCGCTGACTCCGGCTTGGCCGATCGCCACGCCGCCCACCGCCGAGCCCGCGGAGATTCCGCCGACCAGCGCCGCCGAGACCCAGGTGAAGGCCTCGGTCTCGCTGCCGGCGACTACCGCACGGCTCACCAGTGCGTACTGACACGAGAAGACTGGGGCGATCGTGAGGCCCGCCAGCACGCTGCAGATCAGGCCGGCGGGGATCGAGTGCGCGGCGATCAGCGGCGCCGAGCAGACGATCGCGAGGATCAGCAGGGTCCGGTAGCGGCTGGCCAGCGGCGCGCTCCACACGCGGGAGCCGTACCACAGGCCGCCGATCATGCTGCCGACGCTCCACAACGCCAGCATCACGCCCGATGCCGGCCGCGATCCGGCGTGCAGCGCCAGCGACGGCAATCCGACCTCGATCGCGCCGATCCCCGCCCCGCTCAGGACCGCCGGCACCAACAGCGCCCGCAGCTCCGCGTTGGCCAGAGCGGAAGGACGCGCCAGGGGCACGACCCGGCCGGCCGGCTGACGGGCCAGCGGCGAGCGCAGGAACAGGGTGGTCCCGGCCGCGCAGATCACTCCCACCATCAGAACCGCGCCCGTGGGTGAGGCGACGGCCACCATCACTGCCACGGCCAAGGGGCCGGAGGTCCACACCAATTCCTGTACGACCGAATCCAGGGCATAGGCCGTCTCGCGCACGGCGGCGTCGTCGAACACCTCGCGTAGGAGCGCACGGACCGACGGTGCGATCGGGGGCAGGCAGGCCCCGGCCAGCGCCGACAGGATCACCAGAATCGCGGCGCCCGCGCCGTCGCCCGCCGCCAGGACCAGACCCACGAGCACCGCCGCCTGTGCGAACGCGCTCGGCGCCAGCACGCGGACCCGCCCGAAGCGGTCGATCATCCGCCCCTGCAGCGGCGCGGTCGCGGCGCTGGCGAACGCGTAGGCGCCGACGGCGAAGCCGGCCGCCGCGTAGGAGCCCGTGTCCCCGCGGACCAGCAGCAGGATCGCCAGCGACGACATACCCTGAGGCAGCCTGCCCACCAGGGCGCTTGCCAACAGCCGCGTCGCGCCGGGTACCGACAGCACCGAGCGGTATTTGGAGACCATGACCCGAGCCTACACTCGGGCGCACAGTGCGCCCGAGTGGGGACGGGCCGCTGTCCGTCAGACGTGCGTGGCGTCGGTGCGCTCGCGCTCGGGCGCCGGCTCGCTTACCTGCGTGGCCTCCGTGCGCTCCCCCTCGGGGTCGAGCACACGCGTGTCGCTCGTCGTCGTCCCGGTCTCGGGATTGAGCACGCGCGTGTCGCCCGCCTCGTGTGCGCCCGCGGCGGGCACCGCGGTCCGCTCGCGGCGCACCGGCCCGGTGACGGGCGCGGCCGCCGCGGTGGCGGCGGGCTCGTCGTAGGTCGTCGCAACCGTGCGCCGGCGCCGCGGCAGCGCCGTGTTGAAGAGCAGGATCGCCGCGACGGCTCCCCAGCCCAGCTCGGTCCAGCCGTTCGCCGCGGCCATACCGAGGACGTTTCCGCTGATGAGCGCGATCACCGCGGCGGCGCCGAGCGCCACCCCGACGATCAGGCTCATCGTCTTGGCCAGCAGGTGCTGGGCGGCGCCGAACAGGAGCAGGCCCCCGCCGACGGCGGTCAGCTCACCGGTCCATCCGTTTGCCCCGAAGATGCCCAAGAAGAATGAGCCGTCCTTGGGCGCCGTCCCGTTCGGGAAGTTCGAAAAGCGCGGGAACGTATGGGCTTTGTACAGCAGGTACAGGCCCGCGGCCAGCAGGATGGTTCCGAGGATCAACGCCGGCCCGCGGGCCAGGCTGATCCCCTTCTCGGTACGCGTCTCGGTGGTGGTTGCCATGACTGGCGCCTCCCTTTGTCCTCCCGCCTCCGGCTCTCGGCATCACGGTGCTCGGAGCCCTATGGCAAGGGTGCTACCCGGATCCAGGGGACCGACACCCGCTCGCGTCGGAGCGCGTACCTGCTCAGCGACCCGACACCAGGTCGGCCAGCCTGGCAAAGCGCGAGGGACGGCCGCTGATCTGCTCGCGGCGATCGGCCAGCCGGTAGGCGGAGTAGATGCCCCGCGCTCCGAGGAAGCGCAGGGGCTCGGGCTCCCAGGCCCGGGGGGAACGGCCCACCCACGGCAGGCGGGCCAGCTCGGTGTCGCGCCCGAGCACGAGGTCGCGCAGGGTCCGCCCCGCAAGGTTGCTGGCCGCCACGCCCTCGCCGACGTATCCGCCCGCGGCTCCGAGTCCCGTGTCGCGGTCGAGCACCACGGAGGGGCACCAGTCGCGCGAGACCCCGAGGATGCCGTGCCAGGCGTCGGCCACGGGCACGTCGCGTAATGAGGGGAAGAGCGAGGCCAGCCGCTCTCGCAGCTCCTGCACCGTCTCGGCCGGGACCGGACCCTCGCGGTCGGTCCGCGATCCGAACCGGTACGGCACCCCGCGACCGCCAATCGCGATCCGCCCGTCAGCGGTCCGCTGCGAGTACGTGTAAACGTAGGAGGCGTCCGCCATCGTCTCGGCGGCCGCCCAGCCGATCTGGGCCCACAGCCCCGGATCGATCGGCTCCGTGACGATCATCGAGCTGTTCATCGGCAGCAGCGCCCGCCGCCGGCCCGGCAGGTCCGCGGTGTAGCCCTCCGTGGCGCGCAGCACGTAGCGCGCTCGGACGCGGCCCCGCTCGGCTCGTGCCAGACCCGGCGCGATCTCGACCACCGGGCTGGCCTCGTGGATGACGGCCCCCGCCCGCTCAGCAGCCGCGGCGAGCCCGATCACCAAACGTGCCGGCTGGACCCGCGCGCAGTGCGGGGTGAAGAGCGCGCCGCGTCCATCGCGCACGGCAATCCGCGCGGCCAGCTGGTCGGCGTCCAGCAGTTCCCAGCCCATGTCCTCGCCCGCCCAGGCGCGCTCGGCGGCATGGCGGTCACGCAGCCTGGTCAGCTGCAGCTCGCTCTGCGCGACGGTCAGGCTCCCCCCGTGCTCCCAGTCGCACTCGATTCCCTCCCGCGCCACCACGGCACCGATCTCGGCCACTGTGTCCTGGATCGCCCTCGCCATCGCCCGGGGTCCATCCGCCCGGCCGCCGGCTCGCCACGCCGACGGCGACCCCGAGACCTTCCCGAACACCCACCCGCCGTTACGACCCGACGCCCCGAAGCCCACGTGACGGGCCTCCAGGACGACGACCTCGAGTCCGGGATCAGCGCGCCGCAGCTCGTAGGCGGTCCACAGGCCCGTGAGCCCGCCACCGACGATGCAGACGTCGGCGTCGCGGTCCCCCTCGAGCGCCGGACGCCGCGGCAGCGGACCCAGACGATCGAGCCAGAACGATGGCTCGGTGCGCACGCCCGTCGGTGGCCGGTTAGAGCATCGAGTCCGCGGGCGCGAACGCGGCCTCCGGGGTGACGACCTCGATTGGATCGCCGTACACGAGCCGCTTCTCGTTCTTGAAGAACCTGGGTGAGGTGACGCGCCGGATCAGCATCAGCACGACGCCGCTGAGGATCCCGAACAGACCGATCCAGTCAGGGACTCCAAGCCCCAGGAATGGTGGGCTGGAGTCGTTGGCGGAGTGCCCGTAGAAGATGAACCCCCTGACGAACACGAACATCAGCACCGCGGCGCCGAACAGCGGCAGGATCTCGAACATGAGGAAGTTCCGCGCCGTTTTCAGAGCTTCGCGGCGATAGAAGATCGCGCACGCGATGCCCGTGAACCCGTAGTAGAAGGCGACCAGGAAGCCGAGTCCGGTGACGCAGTCCGACAGCACGTTGGTCGAGACCGAGACGATGAACACGAACCAGATCACCGACAGCACCCCGGCCGCGATCGTGGCGAAGCCGGGAACCAGGTTGCGCTCATGGATCGAGCCGAATCGAGCGGGGATCGCACCGCGGCGGGCCATCGACAGCGCGGAGCGCGCCGCCGGCAGAATCGTCGTCTGGGTCGCGGCGGTCGCAGAGGTCAGCACCGCGATGATGAGCAGGAAGTGCAGCGGGCCGAGCACGGCCCGAGATAGACCGCCCGAGAAGATGTCGCTTGCGTTGTTGCCCAGGTACGCCGTGCCCGCATACGCCTGCGCGGCGGTGGAGACCAGCAGGAAGATCCCGATCAGGACCAGATTGGACACCAGCGCGGCCCGGCCGGGGGCGGTGCTCGAGTTCTCGGTCTCCTCGTTGACCGAGACGCCCGAGTCCCAGCCCCAATAGAGGAACACGCCCAGCAGCAGGCCCAGCGTCAGCGGGGTGATGCCGACGCTGAACGGATTGAACCAGTCGAGCTTGATCGGGAGTGAGTGCTTGGGGTGATCGGCGTAGACCTTGATCAGCGCGACCACCGCGAAAATGATCAGCGTCACCATCTCGAATCCGAGCAGGAACTGCTGGGTGCGGGCCGAGAGCTCGATGCCCCTCCAGCAGATCCATGTGAGCACGATGATGAAGACGACGCCCAGGATCGTGACGTCGAGCGTGTTGGCCGCGGCTTTGTTGAGGTTGAACAGGTTGAAGCCGTAGACGCCGG
Organism: uncultured Solirubrobacterales bacterium; assembly: GCA_963799995.1. Lineage (GTDB taxonomy): Bacteria > Actinomycetota > Thermoleophilia > Solirubrobacterales > Solirubrobacteraceae > Palsa-465. Next base: position 931,009 of record CAWCZI010000012.1, read on the forward strand.
CGATCTGGGCCTGGTTTGCGTTGACGACGATGTCGGCGAAGAGCACGGCCCAGCCGCCGACCCATCCCCAACCGGCGCCCATCGCGCGGCTCATCCAGGAGAACGTGGTGCCGCAATCCGGATCGGCCTGGTTCATGTACTTGTAGGCCCAGGCGATGCAGATCATCGGCAGGAACGAGACGATGATCACGGCGGGTGCGTGAGCGCCCATTCCGGTGATCACCGCGATGAAGCCGATCGTCGCCGCCAGGCTGTACCCGGGCGCGGTCGATGCGACGCCGATGACGATGTTGCTCAGATAGCTGATCGCGCCGCGCTTGAGCTCAGGCCGGCCGGTGGCCGGAGCTGACGCTACGCCTGCGCCGATCGAGGTGGCTTCCATCCTTGTTCTTCCTCCCGAGATTGCCCGATGGGTGGTGCCCGTGTCGGCAGGCTATCGGTGCGTGCAAATAGCAAGTTTTGCGACTGGTCGTCGTTACAGGTTGTATGAACCGCCGATCGCTATTCATCAGCGCCGTCCTGGCGACCATTTTGCTTGCCGCTCTCGCCGTTCAATCGCTCTCGAGTGGGGCCGCCACCATCGCCGGCACGACCGTGCCCGGCGCCCAGCTTCCGACCGTCAGCACGCCGACTGTGAGCGTGCCGTCGGTGACCACCCCGTCGGTGACGGTGCCGTCGGTGACCGTCCCGTCGGTCCCAGTGGTCAAGACCCCCACGGTGTCGACGCCGGTCACCACCGTGCCGTCGGTCTCGACCCCGTCCGTGCACACGCCCACCGTCTCGACGCCGACGGTCAGCCTTCCGTCGGTCGCCACCCCGAAGGGCTCGACGTCGGCGAACGCAGCGTCGCAGGGGTCCTCGCCGTCGAGCGCCGGCTCCTCGAGCCAGTCCAGCTCGGGAGCGGCGTCGGGCGCCCCGTCGTCGGCAAGCGGCTCCTCGTCGGCACTCTCGGCCGCCTCGCAGGCCACGCCCGGCGCCGTCCGCGCCACCCGTCAGTCGAGCGCCCAGATGCGCAACCGTGCCGCCTCACGGGTGGCCCAAGCTCACCTGCGGGCTCTGGTCTCTCGGCTGCGCGGCTGCCTGAGCGCGCTCAGCTCGCAGCAGCAGCGTCTGCTCAGCCTGCGCGCCGGCCTCAACGGGACGCCCGCCGGTGCCGGCGCGGTCGCTCGCATCCTGAACATCGGGCCCCAGCGCGAAGCGCTTCTCGAGCGTCTGTCGCTGGTCGCCCTGCGCTCCGCCGCCGCATCGGGGTGCGCCGGCTCGCAGGCCAGCTCCTCGCCCACCCTCACCTCCGCCGCCAACGCGGCCGGAGCGGGGGGCCAGCTTGTGTCCTCCGTTTCCTATCTCCCGACCGTCTCCCCCGCCGCAGCGGCCGGTCACCCGGCCTCCGGAACGGGCAAGGTCAGCGCCCCTAGCGCCGGCGCCCCCGCCGGGAGCTCGCCGGGCTCGACCGGCAGGCCCGCGAAGCTCGCGGCCGCGGGTATCCAGCGTGCCGCCGTGACCAGCACCCAGTCCCCGGCGCTGACGCTGGTGGTGCTGATGCTGCTGCTCGGCACCGTCGTATTGCTCAGGCCCTGGCGCCGCCGCTCCCTGCTCCCCAACCGGATATCGGCGCCCTCGGCAGCCCCCGTCACGCGCGCCACTCCGACGGCCACGGCCCCAGCCCCCATCCCGGCTCAGCCCGCCCCCATCCCGGCTCAGCCCGCCCCCACCTCGGCTCGGCCCGCCCCCGCTGCGCCGACCGCGAACTCCGCGGCGCGGCCCGATCCTGGACGGGCCAGCCGCGAGCCGGGCTGGCTACGCGACCACGCCGCCCAGGGCGCGCTCGTCGCCACCGCCGTCGCCGGCGTCATCGCCCGGGGACTGGCACGCCGCTCCGGAACCGGCCGCCGGCGCTGACAGGCGACGTGCAGCTGTCCCGCGGCCGCTCGGCTGCGGGACACTGGGGCCATGTCGGCCTCCCAGGTGACGGTGATCGTGCTGATCGTGGCCGCGTTCGCACTCGGCTGGTGGGGCCACGGCTGGCGCCAGGGCGCCCGGTCGACGAGCCTCGCCGACGCGCCTGAGCCAGAACACGCACCCCGCGAGCCAGAACACGCACCCCGCGAGCCTGGGCCCCCGGAGCCGCGCAGGCCCGCGGCGGCCGAGCTCGACGCCGCCCTGCAGTCGACCATCACCGCGTTTCAAGCGGCGCTCGGCGTCTGGCAGGCCCAGGGCCGCGAGTCCGCCTCGTCCACGCCGCTCGCAGGTCCGGCGCTCGCGGCGTTCGAGCGTCAGCGCGCAGCACTGGCCGCGGTGGCGCTTGACCCGGGCGCGGGGCCGGGCGCCCAGGCCTCGCTTCAGCGCGCGCGCCGTGCCGCCGACCGCCTGAGCCATCGACTGGGCCCGCTGGCGGCAGGCGAGCCCCTCGATCTAGAGCGCGAGCGGGCGCTGATCGCCGCCGAGCGCGCCCTCACGGCCGCCCGCCTCGCGCTCGTCGCCGCCTCCGCGTAGCGACGCTGAATCCGCTGCCCAGTCGCGGCGCCTCACCTCAGGTGGTCGTGAACGTACCGTCGAGCCCGTAGGCGACGCCCGCATCGCTGCTGGAGACAATCCGGTAGTGGTAGGTCGTGCTGGCCGCCAGCCCGCCGATCGTGGCACTGGCCGCCACCGACGCGGAACCGCTCCCGGCGTCGGTGCTGGCTGTGGCGTGGCCGTACGCGATGCTCGTCCCGTACTGGAACTGGTAGTGCGTATCGAGCCCGCCTGGGACCACGGTGCCGTTCAACTTCGCGCCGGACGCGGTCACCGCCGTGGCCGCCGTCGTCCTGACCGCGGGCGTCAGCAGCGCCAGCCCGCCGGGATCGACGAGCTGGGTCTGCGGTCCGGAGATCGTCAGCGTCGGCGCCACGTTGCCGGTGGCGCCGGGGGCGTACTCGGTGACCGAGTTGCCGGCGAAGTTGGCCGCGAACAGGCGCCGGGCTGCGTCCATGCCCACCCCGAAGGGTGCGTTCACGCCGGTGGCGGCACCGCTGATGTTCACCGTCGGCGAAGCGTTACCGGAGGCCGCGGCCGAGTACGTGGTCAGCGACTTGCTGTTGCCGATGACGATGTCATCGGCGCTGTCGGTGGCGGCGCCCAACGGCGACGCCAGGCCCGTCGCCGGTCCCTGGATCGCGATCTGCGGAGCGGCGTTCCCGTTGGCGGCGCCGGCGAACTCCAGTACCGATGGGCCATCACTGTTGGCCACCACGAGTCGGCCCGAGGCCCCGATCGCGACACCCTGAGGTCCCGCGAGCTCGGTGGCACCACCGTTGATCACGGCGACGGGCGTCGCGTTGCCGCTGGCCCCCGGGGCGTACACGGTGATCGTTCCTGTGCTGTTGCTGACGTACAGCCGTCCAGAGCCGGCCACCGCGACCGCGTTCGGCCCTCCGAGCTGCGTATTGGAACCGGCGATCGTCCTCACCGGCGCCGCGTTGCCGTTCGCTCCCCGGGCATACACGGTCACGGCGTTGGTGCTGTTGTCGGCGGCGAACACCTCGCCGGCGCCGTCCACCGTGACGCCGAACGGCCCGCTCAGCTTGGTGGCGGAGCCGGCGATGCGCAGCACGGGCGGGGCGTTCCCGAACGCGCCGGCCGCATACTCGGTCAGTGAATTGCCCTGCTGGTTTGACACCCAAACGCCCGGGGCTGTGGAGGTTGGGACCGTGAAAGAGCGGTCGGCGCCGTCCCGCGCGCCTGCGTTGCTGGTCGAGTCGATCCGGTAGTGATACGTGTCGCCGGCGACGAGCGTCCCGATCGGGCTCGACACGGCGACATTGGCGGATCCCGAGCCGGCGTCGACCGCGGCCGTCGAGTGTCCGTAGGCGGTACTCGTGCCCCATTCGAAGTGGTAATGGGTGTCCTGCGCCTGCGGGTTGACGGTGCCGGTGAGCGACACCGCGGTGCCCGAGCCGGTCTCGATGCCGGTGATCGCCGTCGGCGCGACGAGCGCGATCCCCTCGAAGTTCGCGCCAGACGTTGAAATCGTGTGCACCGGCGCGACGTTCCCATGGGCACCGGCGGCGAACTCTTCGATGTTGGACTCGTTGGCCAGGTACATCTCGCCGGCGGCGTCGAGCTTGAGCTGGAACAGGGTGGCAAAGCCCGTGTTGGAGCCCGCGAGCGTGGCGTGCGGTGCGACGTTCCCGTTCGCGCCGGGGAGGAACTCGAGGATCCGGTTGTTCAGGGAGCTCGACACCCAGACATTTCCGGCGGCGTCGAGCGCCACCCCGAACGGGTTCTGGATCGTCGTGGCGGCGCCCTCGATCTTGGTCGTCGGCGACGCGTTGCCGTTGGCCCCGGCGGCGTACTCGTCGACCGAATCGCCGTCGAGGTTCTCCGCGAAGATGTGGCCCGCGGGGTCGGTGAGGACGTCGAACGGCGAGTTCAGGTCAGTATTCGCTCCGGTGATGTCGGCGATCGGCGCCACGTTGCCGTGCGCGCCTCGGGCGAATTCGAACACGTTGTCAGCCGTGTTGCCGACGTTGGTCACGAACAGGTGCCCCGCCGGGTCGAACCAGATCCCGGCCGGCTGCATGAGACCCGTGTTGGAGCCCCCCAGCGTGGCGATCGGCGCCGCGTCTCCGCTGGCCGACGGCGCGTACTCGGTGACGGTGGCCGTGCCCTGGTTGGAGACCCACAGGTCACCCGATGCGTCGACGGCCACTCCCGACGGCCCCGACAGGTCTGTGTCGGACCCGGTGATCGTGGTCACGGGCGTGACCGCGCCGGCTGCGCCGGCGGCGTACTTGTAGACCGAGAAGGGCATCGCCACCCCGCTTGCCGCCCATATCGCCGGCGTGCTGGCTGCTCCCGCGGCCGGCGTCCACGCCAGCGACGACATCCCCACCGCAATCGCGACCAGCGTCGCGCACGACGGCTTCCACATCGACATCAGCTACCTCCGGTCCCATGTTGAGGCGAGCGCCCCGGTGCGCGGGCTAGCCTCTCAGAACGCCACCGGCGGCGCAAGATCAGAGTTCGGCGGCCGCCTCCAGTGGCTCCTGGCCGGCGGCGCGCATGCCGTGCTCGAGCGCGTCGATCACCGTGCGCAGCACCTCGACCCTGGCGTACGGCTTGCTCTCGCCGGCGATCAGCCGCCAGCGGGCGTGCCCGTGATCGGTGCGCTCGAGCATCTCGTCAACGGCGACCTCGTAGTCGGCCCGGCGTTTCAGGTTCCGCCAGTCCTCTTCGGTCAGCTTCCAGCGGCGCAGCGGGTCGCGCTCCCGTTTACGAAAGCGCCGCACCTCCTCCGCTTCGGAGATGTGGAGCCAGAACTTCACCAGCACCCCGCCCTCTTCGCAGAAGCTGCGCTCGAAGGCGACGATCTCGTCGTAGGCGCGGGTCCACTCTTCTTCGGCGGCGAACCGCTCGATGCGCTCCACGAGCACCCGTCCGTACCACGATCGATCGCACACAGTCATCCCTCCCCACCCGGGCAGCACCGACCAGAAGCGCGCGAGGAAGTGGTGGCGGCGCTCGCTGTCGGTGGGCGCGGCGAACTCGGCGACGCGTACGTGGCGGGGGTCCAGCGGCGCGGTCAGCCTCCGGATCGCGCCCCCCTTGCCCGCTGCGTCCCAGCCTTCGAACATCACGCAGAGCGGGGGCCCCAGGCTCCCGTCGCCGACGAGCCCGCCACTCTGCAGCCGTAGCGCGAGCAGCCTTTGCTGCAAGGACTGAAGCCGGTTCAGACCCTCCGCCGCGCTGAGCTTGCGCGACAGATCGACATCGGCAAGCGAGGGCACGGCGCTACTCCCGGCCGGACGAGTGGCTCGCGGGCGCGGCCTCGAGCTGAGCGGACGGCGGCGGCGAGCTGCGGGGACGGGCGGCTCGCCACACCGAGGACCCCAGCAGTGCCCCCACGGCCACCGGCAGGATCCACCACGCGCTGACGCTCGTGCCGGCGACCAGCGCGGTCACCGCCAGCGCGAGCACCACTCCGACCGCGATCCGCCAGTCGTCTCCGACCACGAAGTCCCACGCGAATCGGCCCAGGGCCTCCAGGCGGCTCACGCTCCCAGCACCCCTTGCCGGACCGGCGCCGCCGCGCGCCGGCGCAGCAGCACTACGCCCGCCAGGGCAAACGCCAGCGTGGCGGGCACGAGCGCCAACAACGCGGCGTCACCGCCGGGCCAGTGAGCGCCGGCTCCCTCGGCTCCCCAGAAGGTCCCGAAGGCTGTCAGCATCACGCCGACGGAGAACTTCATCGCATTCTCGGGCACGCGCGCCAGCGGAGCGTGGGCCGCCAGACCGGCCAGGACCACGAGGGCCACCGCGACGCCTGCCGCGGCCGCGGCGAGCCCGACGTCGTGCTGGTTGGCTCCGAATGTGAGCACGATGAAGACGACCTCGAGGCCTTCCAGCAGCACACCCTTGAAAGCGAGCGTGAACGCGTAGGGATCCAGACCGGCGCCGACCGCTCCAGCCGACCGCGCGGCCTCGATCTCCTTCTGGTAGGCGGCCTCCTCATCGTGCAGCGACTTCAGGCCGGTGGCGCGCAGGATCGCCTTACGCAGCCACTGGAGCCCGAACGTCAGCAGCAGGCCCCCGACCACGAGGCGAAGCGCGTTGATCGGCAACGTAGTCAGCGCCGGCCCGAGAGCGGCGGTGATTGCCGCAAGGGCCAGCGTGGCCGCCGCGACGCCGCTGAGGGCGGAGCGCCAGCTCCGCGTCACGCCGACCGCGAGCACGATCGTCAGCGCCTCCACGGCCTCCACCATGCAGGCGAGGAAGACCGAGATCGCAAGCCCTGCCTGGGGACCGCTCATACCGCAATGCTCGCATGTGACGTTAAGCCACGGTCAGGTCGAGCTCGGATCGCGGCCCACCAGCGCCGCCAGGCCATTGGCGGCATCGACGATCTCGTCGAGCTCCGCCAGCAGCACGATCGAGCCCGCATCGCGCCCCAGCTCTTGGGCCACGGCGGCGTAGGCTCCGCGGAGGTCAGGCAGCGGGCCCTCGTCTGTCGAGACGGACGTCGGCGCGGAGAGTGACCCCTCGACGATCTCGAGCAGGCCGTCGAGGTCGGCCGCGAACGGGGCCAGGGCCGGCACCGGGTTGCGCTCGCGGCCGTCCTGCGCCTCGAGCCGCAGCACATGGACCGCCTGGATCAGACGCCGCATGGCACCGAGCATCCCCTGGCTCTGATCGGCGTCGATCCGCCGCTCGCGGGGCTCTGAGAGCGACAGCGCCACGGTGGCCTCCGCGCTGGTGCGCGCCAGCCGAGCTTTCCTGGCCAGCGGGCGCATGTCCTGCTCACGGGCGCGCCGCCCGGCGGTCATGCTCGCGAGCACGGCTCGGACATAATCGCGCTGCGTGCCCACCAGCCGGGCCAGTGCGTTACGCGCGGGGGCTTGGGCCCAGGTCGGCCACACGGCGTAGGCGATCAGCCCGATCGTGCCGCCCACCAGCGTGTCCAGGAGCCGGGCGCTGGCCGTGGACAGCGTATCGGGGCTGACCGCGTCTAACAGGAACACGACCAGCGCGGTGATGAACGCATAGCCGACGGCGAAGCTGGCCGGGAACAACGCGTAGGCCGCCCACGCCAGGCAGCCCACGATGACCACGATCACGGCGCCGGCGGGGTGCAGCCCGACCGTGATCGCGCCGGCCAGCGCCACGCCGAGCAGGGTGCCGAGCACCCGCTCGGTGCCGCGCGTGAACGTGGCTCCGAACTCCGGACGCAGGACCGTCGCCGCCGCCACCACCATCCAGTAGCTGCGCTCGAGGGGAAGCTGGCGCGAGATCACCTCGGTCATGGCCACGACCACCGCCAACCGGACCGCGTGGCGCCCCACGGGCGACTCCAGCGAGGCGTTGGCGCGCATCTGCTCGAGATCGGCTAGCAGGCGCTGGAGCGGGCGGTTGGTGCGGCGCTGAGGCCGCCGGCCGCGCAGCCCTCCCCCCTTCCCCGCGGCAGGCGCCAGCGAGCCCACGGCTCGGAGCTGGCCCGCCAGCGCCGACAGCCGGCGGGTCAGCTGGACCGTTGCCGGTTCGGCCGGGGCGGAATGCGGGCCACGGAGTGCCGCTGCCGCGGCGTCTGCCCGGGCGCCCAGCTCGGCCACTCGGCCCGCCAGTGCCTGCGCGGCCGCCGCATCCCCCTCGATCGCACCCGCGGCAAGACCGAGCCCTTCGGCCGCGGCGGCCAGAGCTGCGGCCGGGCTAGCGGCTGGATCGTCGGCCACCCGCGCCCCGGGGTCGCTGCGCCGACGCTTCACGGCATGGATCGCGCTCAGCTGCACACGCAGCCGATGGCCCTCGTCGACGAGGCTGCGCAGGGTCATGATCGCGGGATCGCCGAACAGCGTCGGCGAGGCCAGCGTCATCGCCGCGTCGTCGAGTGCGGACGCCGCCGGCAGAGTCGATATGTCTGACGGAGCGCCGGCCACCTCGGCCAGCGCGCGGTACGCGGCCGCGGTCGCCATCCGCTGGGCTCGCAGCGGCGATGGCCAACGGACGAGGCTCAGGAACAGCACCTGCGCGAGGCCGCCCGCCAGCACCAGCGACGCGAGCCCGAGCGCGGCCGGAGCGGGCTGGCTGAAGCGCCCGAACACGACCACGGCGATGATCGCCTGGGTCCCGAGCACCCCGCCCCGGTTGCCGACTCCGGCCAGCAACCCACCCAGTGCGGCCCATATGCAGATCACCGCGAAGTGCAGCCACGACACCGACCCGGTGACCGAGCCGACGAACGTCGAGAGTGCCATCAGCCCCGCGTCGGTGGCCATCAGCGCCAGGGGCGGACGGCCGCCGGCTGTCCTCCAGGCGATCCCGACCAACATCGCCCCAGCCCCCATCGTCACCCCAGCGACCGGGTCCCAGGCCACCGTCCCGAGCGCCAGCACGGCGACCACCGGAATCGCCGCCAGCAGCCCGGCCTGCACCGAGGCCCGCGACCGGTCGAAGCGGGCTGCGTCGCGTACCGCCACGGCCACCGCCGGCCGCTGCGGCGGAGATCCGTCTGACTTTGGGCGCCGGGTGGCGAACACCGCCCGAGACGCTATCCGGGTCGCGTCTGTCTCAAGCTCGTGGTGGATGTTCGTGTTTGCATCAGGTTCAGTGTCTTTTCAATCCAAAACCCGTGCGTTATCTTCATCTCAACGGGTTGTCGGGAAGGTACGACCCAGGACCTGAGGAGTCACGATGACCCCTTTGCAATCTGTATGGCGGCGGTTGACCTACGGGCCGCGTTTCGTCCGGCATTACTGGCACCGCATTCGCGGCGGATACCCCCTCGGGCACGCATTCGACAGCACGTTGCTGCGCATGCGAGATCCGCACCCGTGAGCCCGCCGTAGCTCTCCGATCGGCTTCTCGCAAGTTTTCCAGCGCTCGTTCGTTCTCTCTGATGGGAGGCGCCTCAACCGTAGGCACCAAGGAGAGCGGAATGTACGGATTCAGTCGAGCCATGTACCGCGAGCTCGCGGACGAGATCATCGAGAACCCCCATAGCGCACGGGCTAACCACGAGCGCGTCCTGCGGGCATGCGAAGCGGCGGTGGAGCGCCTGGCCACCGACCGCCATTACTTCGCCCGGCCGGCCCGAACCCTGTTCCGGGAGATCCGTGTCTGCTTCCCCATGACGTCGCAGCTACGGGTGCTGCGCGTGGTCGAGCACTACCTGGGGCTGGCGGATCAGTTCCTGAGCCGTCTGCCCAAGAACGGGTTCGACGTCAACGGCGACCCGCTGCAGTGTCGCGCCAGCACCCGGAAGGGGACACCGTGCCAGCGGATGCCGCTGCCCCACAATGGCTACTGCCCATCGCACCAGCACCTGTCCGACACCGAGCAGCTGCCGTCACCGGTGGCCGCCTGAGCCGTGAACAGTCTTGCGGTCGCGCTGACCTAACGCTCGCCCGCCGGGCGGTGCCAAGCCAGCATGACGCCGTCGCCGATCGTCAGCAGCACGTTGTGCACCCGATCGTCGTGCTGCACCGTGCGGGCGAACTCGCGTATGCCGGCCGTCCCCTCGTCCGTGGCCGTGTCGTCGAGCGCTGACCCGTCGCGGAACAGGTTGTCGGCTACGAGCACGCCACGTTCTGCCAACTTGGGGAGAACCGCGGCATAGTAGGCCGGGTAGTCGGACTTCCAAGCGTCGATGTAGATCAGGTCAAACGGACCCGGGAGACGGGCGATTGTCTCCAGCGCGTCTCCCACGATCAGCTCGATCCTCTCGCTGTTGGGACTGGCGTCGATGTGGCGCCGCGCAACGGCAGCGGTCTCCTCGTCGACCTCGAGCGTGGTGACGAGGCCGTCCCCGGGCAGTGCCGCGGCCATCGCGAGCGCACCCACTCCGGTGAACGTTCCGATCTCGAGCACGCGCCGCGCGCCGCCGGCCACGATCAGGGCCTCCAGCAGCCTTGCCTCCGCGATGCCGCTCATCATCCCCGGGCTAGGGGTGTTGCCCCGTGTCCAGGCGGCCGCCTGCGTGACATCGCCATCGAACGGACTCGTGTTCTCGCGGGCGTAACGCGCCGCCGCGGCTGCGATCAGATCGCTCACGGATTCGAGGTTACCGTCGCCCGATCCGGTCCAGCGCGGCCGGTACCCTTGGGCGGTGACCGAGGGCGCCTGTCGATTCGGGGTGCTGGGACCGTTGGTCCTGGAGCGCGACGGCCTATCGGTGCCGCTACCGAGCGGCCATCGCCGCTCGCTGGTGGCATTGTTCCTGATGGCCGGCGGAGCCCCGCTGTCGCGCGATCGCCTGATCGATGAGCTCTGGGGGGAACAGCCGCCCGCGAGCGCGGTTTCGGCGTTGCACGTCCATCTGTCCAAGCTCCGGGACCTGCTCGGCGATCTCATCGTACGCGAGGCAGCCGGGTACTCGTTGCGCGCCGGGATGCTCGAGCTGGACTGCCGGAGGTTCGACGCGCTGGTCGACGAAGCCAGAGCCGACCCCGGTCGGGCACGGCGGCTGCTCGGCGAGGCCCTCGCTCTTTACCGTGGCGACCCGCTGTGCGACGTCGCATGTGAGGGAAGCGTGGCCCAGTGGCGCCGGGCACTGGAGGAGAAGCGGCTTCAGGCGCTGATTCTGCGCATCGAAGCCGACCTGGCGGCCGGCGCCGCCGGTGAGCTCGTGGCCGAGCTCGAATTGCTGGCGACCGAGCATCCGTTCGAGGAGCGCGTCTGGGGCCAACTGATGCTGGCGCTGTACCGGTCCGGCCGTCAGGCGGAGGCGCTGGACGCGTTTGCCCGCGCCAGGCGCGGGTTCGCCAGCGAGCTCGGATTGGAGCCCGGGGAGCAGCTCGTTCGATTGCACGCGCGGATGCTCGAACACGATGGCTCACTGCTGCTCGCCACCCCGGCAGCGCAGGCCCCTACCGGCCGTCGCGCCGGCGACCGGCCGGGGACCGCAACAGAGCCGACCGCTTCGAGTCTGCCGGGGGCGGCGACGGAGCTGATCGGGCGCGAGCCGGAGCTGGCGGTGCTGCAGGGATTGCTGGCTGATCCGCACGTGCGCGTGGTGACGCTGGTCGGGACCGGCGGCGTCGGCAAGACCCGGCTGTGTGTCGAGCTCGGGCGCCGCCTCGAGGCGGACTACCGGGACGGCGCCGTGTTCGTACGGCTCGAGCGGTTGACCGACCCGGCGCTGGTCGCTGCCGAGATCGCCGTCGCACTCGGGCATCGTGACGGGACCGACGGGCCGGGAGCCGACGGTCTGGAGCGCTATCTACGAGACCGGCAGCTGCTACTGGTCGTCGACAACTTCGAGCATCTGCTCCCGGCCGCGGTGCTGGTGTCCGAGCTGATCGAGCTGGCACCGCGGATCCAGGTGCTCGTCACCAGCCGAACGCCGTTGCGGATCAGAGGTGAGCGCCTGTTCACGGTCAAGCCTCTCGAGCTCCCGACCGGTGTCACCGAGGACGAGATCTCGAACAGTCCGGCGGTCCAGCTGTTCATGCACCGAGCGCTTGCCGCCGACCCGGACCTTCGTCTCGATGCGGACGGCCGCCGGACCGTGGCCGCGATCTGCAGCGCGCTGGACGGGCTCCCGTTGGCGATCGAGCTTGCCGCGTCGCGCTGCCATCTCCTGACGCCGGCACAGATTCACGAGCAGCTCTCACGACCGCTCTCGATCGGCGAGCGTTCGCTGCGAGACCTCCCCGATCGCCAGCAGACGCTTCACGCGACGATCGCCTGGAGCTACGAGCTGCTGCCGACGTCTGCACAGGCGGTGCTGCGTGGCGCCGGCGTGTTTCTCGGAGGGTTCACGCTCGCCGCACTCGAGGCGGTGATCGGACGGACGCTCCACGCCGAGCTGTCGGAGCTGCGCGAGGCGAGCCTCGTACGCCGCCAGGCCGGCGGCGCGCGCTTCGAGCTGCTCGAGCTGGTGCGCGCCTTCGCCCTGGAGGCGTGCCGCGATGCCGGGGAAGCGGGTGCGGCCCGCGCCCGGCACCGGCATTACTTCGTCGATTCGGTCGCGCCGGTCAGCGCGGCATTCGAGGATGGTTCCCTGGCGTTCGGCGAGCAGTCGGGGCCTCTGTTGGCCGATCACGCCAACCTGCGGGCGGCCTTCGCCGACGCCCTCGCCGAGGGAGATCAGGACTCGGCCACCGCGCTGGCGCTCGGCCTACGGCCTCTTTGGATCGCGGGCAACCTCCGGCAGGAGAGCGGTGAACTGCTCGACCGGCTGTTCGAGCGATTCGCGATCCCGGGAGCGCAGGAGCTGGCGCTGCTGCGAATCGTGGCCGCGCTTACCGACCCGACGGCAAAATGGCAGCGCCGCTTTGCCGACCGCGCGGCCGAGCTGGGTGACCAGGAAGCGCTTGGCGTGGCCACCACGCAAATGTTCGCCGAGGCGATCAATGCACGCGATCACGAGGAGATCCGCCGCCTGCGCCCGGTGCTGCTCGCGCTGAACGCTCCCGAGACAAGCCCCCGACTCCTCGGTTGGGTCCACTACTCGCTCTCGGGCGACGCCTACCTCGAGGGTCGCTTCGAGTCAGCGTACGGATACGCCTCCTCGAGTCTTGAGCTTGCCATGCAGGTCGGACACAAGTACATGCTGGTGTGCTCGATGGAGGGGCGTCTGCTCGCCCGCTGGGCGCTCAGCGGCGAGATCACGCAGCCCGAGCTCGCCGAGGTCGTCGAGCTCGCCCGCGGCCACGGCGTCCATTCGGTCGCGATCGCCGCGCTGTGGTTCGTGGCCCGGTACGCGGCCGGCGTCGATCCTGAGAGCGCGGGACGCTGGCTGGCGTTGGCCGAGCGGATCCACACCGAGCTCAACCCCGCACATTTACTGGAGGAGGTGCTGCGCGAGGAGACGATGGCGGTCCTCGAAATCACCGACCTCGGTCCGTTGCTGTCAGCCACCACAGCGTTCGATCCCGCCATCGCACTCGACGAGGCGGCCGCGTGGGTGGCGTCGCGAAGCGCCACCGAGGTCGCGACCCGGAGGCCGGTGGCCCAGCCCGCGTCACCGACCGGCTGAGCCAACCCCGACGAGCGGCGTCGCGACCTCCCGAAGAAGCGTGTGCAACGCATCGGCGCTCATCGGACGTGCGAGCAGGAAGCCCTGTGCGTAGTCGCACCCGAGCTCTCTGAGCCTCTCCAGCTGCAGGGGCCGTTCGACCCCCTCGGCGACGCAGCGGAGGTCGAGCACGCGGGCGAGGCTGATGATCGCCGCCGTGAGCCTGCTCTGCTTGTCGTCGCCGTCGACGCTGTCGATGAACCGCTTGTCGATCTTCAGCACGTCGATCGGTAGCCGGAGGATGTAGTTCAGCGACGAGTATCCGGTGCCGAAATCGTCGATGGCGATCTGGACGCCGAGCTCACGCAGCGAGCTGAGACGCTCGATCGCGAGCTCAACGTCGGAGATCATCAGGCTCTCGGTGATCTCGAGCATGAGGTCGTGGGGGTCGAGGCCGCTCGAGTGCAGCGCTCCGCGCACCTCGTCGACGATCTCTGCCCGCTGCAGCTGCTGCGCTGAGATATTGATCGAGACGGCGCGACGCTGGGCGTGCGGATCGTCCTGCTGGAAGGCCAGCGCGTCGGCGCAGGCATGCTCGAGGACCCAGCGTCCAAGTGCGACGATCAGGCCCGACTCCTCCGCCGCGGGGATGAACGTCGCCGGTGAGACGGTGCCTCGTACCGCGTGCTCCCAGCGAAGCAGCGCCTCGTAGCCGACGATCTCCCCCGTCCCCAGATCGGAGATCGGCTGGTAGGCGAGAGTGAGTTCCTCGGCCTCGATCGCCGCCCGAAGGTCGGTGCGCAGTGCGAGCTGGCTGACCACGCGCTCGTGCATCTCGGGCTTGAAGTGGCGGAACGTGTTGCCGCCGACGCCCTTTGCTTGGTACATCGCGGCATCGGCGTTGCGCAGCAGCTCATCGACGCTGGTGACGGCGGCCGACGTGCCGGCCGAGCGTGCGACCGCGATCCCGATGCTGCACTGGACGGCCGCCTGGCGGTCCTCCAGCCACAGCGGCGCACTGACAGTCTCGAGCAGCTCAGCGACGACCTCCGAGACCGCGGTCTCGTCCGTGATGTCCTCGAGCAGGACCGCGAACTCGTCGCCCCCCAGCCTGGCGACAGTGTCGCTCGCGCGCAGCGTGGAACGCAGGCGCGCCGAGATCGTCTGCAGCAGCCGGTCGCCGGCGGCGTGCCCGAATGTGTCGTTGATGACCTTGAAGTCGTCGAGGTCCAGGAACAGAACGGCGAGCGGGCGGCCGTGCTCGCCGCGGCGGTTGAGCGCGTGGTCGACGCGGTCGCGGAACAGCGCTCGGTTGGCGAGGTCAGTCACCGAGTCGTGGAATGCCTGATAGGTGAGTTGCTCCTCGAACCGCTTGCGCTCGGTGATGTCGCGCAGGTTGACGACGATCCCGCCGACGCCGGCGTGCTCCAGCAGGTTGGTGAAAAGGCACTCGGCGTGCAGCAGCCGACCATCGCTGTGACGAATGCGAAACTCCACCGCCTCCGAGGGCTCCGCGGCGCGCGCAAGCAGCCCGTCTAACGCCGACTGCACAAGCGCTCGGTCGTCCGCGGGAACGTCGTCCAGGAGCCGTCGGCCCACGAACTCCCCGACTTCGTATCCGAGAACCTGGCGGATCGCTGGACTCACATACTCGACCGTGCAATCACGCGTGAGGACCATGATCACATCGCTCGAATGCTGGACCAGAGCGCTCAGGCGAACCTCCCCCTCGGTGCGCAGCACGCTCTCACGCAGCACGCTCTCGCGGCGCGAGGTCGCTTCGTGTGCCCGCTCGAGCCCGATCATCCGCAGCACCACCAGCCCGAACAGCACGATCGCGCCGCCACTGATGACGATTGCGTCAGAGCCACCCTGCCGGGAGGCCCTGAACAGCTCTATCACCGGCGCGATCAGCGCTGCCACGGCGATCCCGAGGATCCGGGCGCGCGTGAGCTCGACCTTCGGTGCGGTCGCCTGCGAGACGCTCGTCATCGACGGGTGCAGCGCCGCCGCGCCGAGCAACACGTAGTACGCGATCCAGCCGCCGTCGAGCAGATCGCC
Source organism: uncultured Solirubrobacterales bacterium (assembly GCA_963799995.1). Classification (GTDB taxonomy): domain Bacteria; phylum Actinomycetota; class Thermoleophilia; order Solirubrobacterales; family Solirubrobacteraceae; genus Palsa-465. Next base: position 946,502 of record CAWCZI010000012.1, read on the forward strand.
CGGGGTGTAGACGCCATGCAGCTGAATCCAACCGTAGACCGAGTCGGTGACCAGCACGGAAGCGATCGCGCCGATCATCATGTAGTAGGCGGTGCCACGCCGGCCCGCGCCGACCGCCATCCGCACCGCGACCCCCAGCATCAGGATGTCCCCGAGCGGGTACGCGATCGAGACCAGCTTCGTCCCCAGGTCCAGGCTGGTGTTGTGCGTGTAGGGCGCGATCAGGAACACCCACGACAGCAGGGCCAGGCCGATCGTCACGATCACCGAGTCGATCAGGCTCGCCCAGTCGCGCCCTGGACTGCGACGGCGGATCAGGAGCAGCATCCCCGCGACAGTGAGCGGATACACCGCCAGATAGAGCGGGTCGGCGACCGAGGGAAATGGGAGCCCCGTCCCGAAGAGTGCCCTGTAGTTGTAGGCGAGCACGTCACCGGCGGCAAAGAACCCCTGGCCCAGTGCGATCAGGTACCACGGCAGGCGAGCTTCGGGCTTGTGGATTCGCACCCCGAGCACAATCGCGATGCAGGCACTGAACCCGATCCCGTTGAAGACCGGCCCGGCGTTGAGCGGCCCCGCGAGGTACGCGAGCGCGATCGGCGTCATCAGCGCCAGATACAGCCACCAGGCGTGGCGGGTAAAGCGCATCTCGGTCGTCAAGAACTCCCAGGGTCTCGGGCCGCTGCTGGACGGCGTGTTTCCCATCTATCGACACAGAACCGCTCGAGCGATAGGCACCCGGTCCGGCGCGGGCGATCAGGAGAGGATCCGGTGTCGGGTGTTAGGCCGGACCCTGAAGCGCCTTCACCCGCCGCGTGCTCGCGCTGATCGATGGCGAGGCGAGCAAGGACAACACGTTCGCCCTAGGCGCTGAGTGGGTGCTTGTCGAGAACGACCTCGTAGCGATCGATGATCGGCGGGCGATTGCGGTCCACCCCAGCCTTCGTGACAGCCGCTGCTCTCACCTCGTTGGCGAGCGCGTCGCTGCCGTGTAGGGCCTCGATCGACTCCCAGTACGTCACAGCGATCGCGCGACCGCCGGTGTAGTCGATCCCCGCCCACACCCCGCGGTAGCCGGGCTCTTGCTCGAGCTTGGGGACGTGATGCTCGGTGAACTCCTGGAGGGTGGCCTTGATGCGCTCCGGTGCGAGTCCGGGGAACGTGGTGACCCTTGCATACATGGGTGCCTCCATCTGATGTTCAGCCGAGCGTACTGCGAGCGCCCTCTCCAATCAACGGGCGGAGCGCCAGAGCAGCCCAGATCACATGTGTATATGATTGAGGTATCAACGGTTTGATTTCAGTCACGCTGTTCAGCGATCCCGCATGCCCGTGGGGCTACTCGGAGAACCCGGCGTTGCGTGTGATCGAGTGGCGATACGGCGAGCAGCTCGACTGGCGGTTGGTGCTCGTCGGGTTGAGCGAGGACGTGTCGCGCTACGCCGAGCACGGTTTCACGCCGTTGCGGATGGCGAGCAGCGGGCTCACATTCCGCGAACGCTACGGAATGCCGTTTGCGCCCCACCCCAAGCCGCGGTTCAGCGCATCCTCCCGGGCATGCCGCGCCGTGATCGCCGCCCGGCTGCAGTGGCCGGGAAGCGAGTGGCGTGTGTTCCGGGCGCTGCAGCTGGCCAACTTCAACACACCGCTGCTGTTTGACGACGATGAGCAGATGCGCGAGGTCCTGGACACGGTGCCCGGGGTGGACGCCGACCGGATCGTCAGCCTGATCGAGGACCCTGCCGTGCTCGCCGCGTATGAGCAGGACAAGGCGGAGACGCGCACCGCCGCGGGCTCGCCCACGGAGCTGCAGGGCAAGGCGGGCAACAGTGATGGAGCGGTGCGCTACACGGCGCCGTCGCTGCTGTTTGAAGCTCGGGATGGCCGGCGCCTGGAGGCGGGCGGCTTTCAGCCCGTCGAGGCCTACGACATCGTGATCGCCAATCTCGATCCTGCACTCGAGCGCAAAGCACCGCCGGAGGACCCTGGTGCGCTGTTGGAGTACTTCGACTTCGGGCTCACCACGCAAGAGGTCGCTGCCCTGATGACCCACGGCAACGACCGCCCTGACCGCTTGGCTGCAGAGACCGCTCTGCTGGCCCTCGTGTCTGAGGGACGGGCCGAGCGCCACGCTCTCGGCGGGGATGCGCTGTGGACGGTGGCCGGTGCCGCCGACCGGGCCCGCCTGGCGGACGTGGGCGCAACGATCACCGCCTGACGCCCGCGGGCGCGACGAGCACCCCCTGACGGCCGCGGGCGAGACGATCAGCGCCTGACGGCATTTTGGACGTGTGTTCGATGTTGCCGGGGCGGATCGGTCAAGGGCCGGCCCTCCCGGCCGATACACACGGCAATGACTACGCTCAGCCTCTCCCGCGATGCGGTCACGGTCCTCGGCTTGGCCGGCACCGCCCTCCCCTTTGCCCTGTCGATCGACGATGAGGTCGAGCGTTGGCTCCGTCCGCTCCGGCTCTACGGAGAATCGGGCGCCGCCCTCCAGGAAACTGGGGTGAGCGAGGCGCGGGAAGAAGGCTCGGTCGAGGTCGCCACCCGCCAGAGCTCATCCTCACCCGAGGAGACCCTGCACATCATCACGATGGCGGCATCAAAGCTCGCCGCCGATCGGGGTGCGCCAAGCGTGGAAACACTGGACATCCTCACCGCGGTCATGGCCCACTATCCCGGGGCTTTCGAGCGCGCTCTCGAACGCCACGGTGGCGATTTCACCGAGTTGGTCGACCGTATGACCAACCGCACGGGCGACGCCGGGCGCGGCCAGACTCCCTGACACCGGTCTATCGCAGGACGGATGCCGTCGCCGGAACGGGCGCCGGCCCCTCGCCAGATGCGCGGGCTGGCCCGGCGACCGCTTCCGTGCGCCGCAGGCCGAGCCCCTCTGCCGGCCCCAGGGCGAGCGGAGCCGAGCCGCACGCGGCGGCTTCAGCCGAGTGACCGGTCAGCTCGACCCGCAGCAGCGCTGCACCGAGCTCACCGGCGATCTGGCCGGCGCGTGTCAGTGTCCCCGCGGCCTGGGCCGGGGAGACTCCGCACGCCGACAGAAAGCGGTCCCCGTGGCCCGTTTGGAGCTGGCCGAGCTCCAGTTCGAGCTCCTCGACCTGGTGTTCGGACGCCGCCGTGCCGGCGGTGGCCTCCAGGACGCACGCGGCCATGTCGTCGCGGACCGTGCGAGCCTCGTTTCGCACCGTCTCGAGCAGCGCCGAGGCCGATGCTCCCGGGCCGGCCTGCGTGAAGATCCGAGCCAGCCGCTCGCGACCCAGCAATCCGTTCTGCGTTCGGACCTCGGTGACGCCGTCGCTGAAGAAACACGCGCGGGTGCGATCGGAGAACGGCAGCGTCGTCTGGCGTCGGCCAGTTGAGGATCCCCAGCCGAGGGCCGGCGAGGCGAAGCCCGTCAGCGGCTCGTGCGGCGAAGATCCGAGGACGACCGGGTCCGGATGCCCGGCGGTGGCATAGGTCAGCGTCGCCGCCCGGGCGTCGTAGACGCCGATCACCACGGTGGCAAAGAGGTCGTCCTCGTCCGTCGTGAGCACGCGACCGGCGAGCTTGAGCGCAGAGCGGGGGTCGAGCCCCGTCTCAACGTAGGCCCGCAGCGTGTAGCGCATGTGGGTGGCGCGGGTCAGCGCGGCCCGGCCGTGCCCGGAGACGTCGCCGACGATCACGGCCACGCGGCCTCCGCCGACGGGGAAGACGTCGTAGAAGTCGCCGCCTGCGCCTGGTCCGTCAGCCGGACGATAAGCGACTGACAGCGCCAGCTGGCCGAGTTGAGCCGGGATCTCGGGCACCAGCGCCGCCTGCATCGAGTCGAGATCCGCCGCGAGCTCGCGCCGTTGGGACTCGAGCCGCTGCGCGCGGCGGGCGCTGATCCAGGACCGGATGCCCAGAAGGAGGCAAAGCAGCAGCAGGCTGAAGATGATCGGCTTGCTCCAGTCAGGGACCGGAAACGGCAGCGGGAGCAGGTTCCCGATGAAGCGGGGGATGGCGGCCACGCCGTGCGCTGTGGCGGGGCCGATGCTCGACCGGCTGCGAACGGTTCGCGCCGGACCGCCGCCTGCTGCGGGGGCGCGCCGAGAACCCACCCGGATTGCGGAGATCGCGGGAGCTGACCTCAGAGACACTGCGAGCAGGCGCGCTCCGGCGCCAGGATGCGTCGATTGGGCCACGCCGCCGCCGCTGGTTCGTCCGTATGCGTGTCGGGCGCGAGCGCCGCCACGGCGGGTCTTGGATGAGGCGCGTTGCCGCCCGGCGGTGGTCGGCGCCGGCGAACTGTTGACCGCGGGGGCGGCCGGTGCGGTGCTCGGCGCGGGCGCGGCTCCGGGCGCCGCCGGGGGCGCGGCGACCACGGTGGGCTGAACCTTGACGGGCGGCGGCGTAACGGGCACCGGGGTCGGTCGGCCATCACCACCACCTCCACCGCCGTGTCCGCCTCCGCCAGCGCCGCCACCGCGGTTGCCGCCGTTGCCGCCGCCACCGCCGCCCTGGCCGCCACCGTGTGGGTTGCCACCGCCACCCCCGGGCTGCTGGCCGCCACCGTGTGGGGCGCCACCGCCTGCCCCGGGCCGGCCGTCGCCGCCACCACCACCGTGGCCGCCACCACCACCGCCCTGGCCGCCACCGTGTGGGTTGCCACCGCCACCCCAAGGATGACCGCCCCCGCCGTTGCCGCCACCGTGCGGGCCGTCGCCTGCCCCGGGCTGCTGACCGCCGCCTCCGTTGCCGTATCCGGAGGGCGATCCCGGCTGCGGATTGCCGTGGAACCCGTATGACACCGAGACCCCTGCGCCGGCTCCAATCGCGTGTGGGCCGGCGTGGCTCGTGGCCGCCGCGGCAGAGCAGAGGCAGACCAGCACCACGCCGATGAACACTCCGCTGCGCTGGGCGTGACGCACGAGGCTAGACATCGCAGGCGTGAGCCTCAGCGTCTCGCCATTTTCGGAGGCGGACGATGGTGGCGTGCGGACCTACCACGAGTTCGACCTCGTCGGTAAGAGCCTGCATGAAGGCAAAGCCTCGGCCGCCCTCGTCGGATGTCGGGTCAGCCTCCCGGCTCGGAGGCACGAACGGTCCGCAGTCGCACACCGAGCAGACGATCGACGCCCTGTCGGACTCCAGGCTCACTCCGATCGTTCCATCAGCGGCCGGGCTGCCGTGACGGATGGCGTTGGTCACCGCTTCGTTGACGGCGACAACGAACTCGAAGCGGGACCTGCCATCGCACCCGAGCGCAACAACAGTCTGCGACACCCACGTGCGCATGCGCCCCAGCTCCGACGGCTTGGCCGGCAACCGGAGCTCGACCGGAGCCACCGGATCCGGACAGTCCACGTCTCCAAGACCATCGCTGCGCTCAGGCAGCGTGGGCGAGAGCGGCGAACGCATCCCCATGCGAGCGGTGCAGCGGCATCACATGTTCGAGCCCGACTGTCTCGAAGATGCCGCGGATGTCCTCGTTGTCACAGACGACGAGCAGCGATCCGCCGTTGGCGCCGAGCCGCCTCAGCGCTCCGACGAGAACGCCGATCGCCGTGGAGTCGATGAACTCGACCGCCGACAGATCAACGATCAACTGGCGATCGCCGGCGTTGACCCGGCCCATGATGTGCCGCTTCAGCTGCGGCGCGGCGTCGAAGTCGACGTCGCCGGCCACACAAAGAATCCGGACGCCGCCGCCGCCCGCTTCGTCGCTGACCTCGAGATAACCCATCGAACTCCCCTTTGTTCGGTCGAACAGGCCGATCTTTCTCGCATCGGCAGCGTGGAGGAAACGCTCTGAGAGCCGCTCGCTGACTCGACGGATGTTCTAGCCTCGCCCCCTTGCCAGGGAGGCAAGGTGTCGTGGGACACGCCACAATCATGGTACGATTCGAGAATGTCCCACACGGACCATGTGACCATCGGCGACCGTGGGCGGCTCGTCCTGCCGTCGTCCATCCGGGCGGAGCTCGGCCTTGAGCCCGGCACCCGCATGCTGGTGAGCACCGAGGAAGACGGCTCGCTGCGCCTCCGTCCTTACCGGACTGTCGCGACGCAGAATCGTGGCCGCTTCGCCGGCTTGGCCAAGAAGGGCTCGCTAGTCGACCAGTTGATCACCGAGCGTCGCGCCGAGGCGAGCCGCGAGGAATAGACGATGGTGCTCGACGCTTCTGCGTTGCTGGCCTATCTCGGTGACGAGGACGGAGCAGCCCTTGTTGTCGATGCAATCGCCGCCGGCGCGAGAATCTCCGCCGTCAACCTGGCCGAAGTGCTCAGCACACTCGCAGCGCGCGGCGAAGATGCCGCGGCGGTTGCTGCCGAGCTCACCGCTGGAGGCCTGCTCGAGGGAGCGATCGCAGTTGAGCCGTTCATCACCGCTGATTCGATCGAAGTCGGGCGTATGCGCCCGCTCACCCGATCGGCCGGCCTTTCCCTCGCCGATCGCGCGTGCCTGGCTCTCGCCAGGAGACTGTCCGTTCCTGCACTGACCGCCGACCGAGCGTGGATCGAGCTCCACCTCGATGTCGAGATCTGCTCGATCAGGGACCCGAGCCCGGCGTGAGCGGACGGCTACGCCGCGGCGACGGGATCTGCGTCGGCGGCCTGCAGCCCAGCGGCGCCCAGCGCGATCCCGCACACAGCGGGCGCTGTGACGAGCACCGTCGAGAGCTTGGAGATCTCACCCTTGCGCCCGGCAATCAGCCCCGCCACCGCGTCGGCCACGTCGCAGGCGATGCCGAGCCGCAACCACAGCTTCCGGCTCTGACCGCTTGAGAGCTGCACTCCCGCACCCAGGGCTACGTCGCGCACACCGAACAGGCGAGCCACATAGGGCAGCTGCGGATTGGCAACCGCGTCCAGGCCGAAGAGCCGTCCCGCCAGGCGCGGAACGATCCATGCGCCGGCCCCGACACTCACGCGAAGGCCGGTCAGAGCGCTGATCTCCGACATCGGTCGCGATCCTAAACGATCTGCGCGATGGAATGAAATCACTCCAATTGATCGAAAGGCGACCAACACGATGAGCTACGAGCAGATCACGGCCGACGTCGACGAGCACGTGCTGACGATCACGCTGAACCGACCCGACCGTCTCAACGCCTGGACCCCGACGATGGGCCGCGAGCTGATCGCCGCGTTCGACGACGCCGACCGCGACGACGATGTACGGGTGGTCATCGTCACGGGAGCCGGGCGCGGGTTCTGCGCCGGCGCGGATCTGGCGGGCGGCGAGGCGACGTTCGACTGGCGTCAACGCCAGAGCGACGACGCGGTACCGCGCGACGGCGGCGGCCAGTTCACGTTGCGCGTGTTCGACTGCACCAAGCCCGTGATCGCGGCGATCAACGGTCCGGCGGTCGGGGTCGGCGCGACCATGACCCTGCCGATGGACATCCGTCTCGCGGCCGACGACGCCCGCCTGGGGTTCGTGTTCGCACGGCGAGGCATCGTTCCCGAGGCATGTTCGAGCTGGTTTCTGCCGCGCCTGGTCGGGATCAGCCGCGCCATGGAGTGGGTCGCCACCGGGCGGGTGTTCTCCGCCGACGAGGCGCACGGCGCGGGCCTGGTCAGAAGCCTGCACCCCAAGGAGGCGCTGCTCGGTGCGGCACGGGCCATCGCCACCGAGATCGCCGAGAACACGGCGCCGGTATCGGTGGCCCTGGCCAGGCAGATGATGTGGAGGATGCTCGGCGCCGAACACCCGATGCTCGCCCACCGCGCCGACTCGCGGGGGATGTTCCTGCGCGGGCAGTCGGCCGACGCCGCGGAGGGCGTCCGATCATTCCTGGAGAAGCGCCCGGCGGCCTTTCCGGAGCGCGTCAGCGACGGCCTGCCGGAGGTCATGCCGGGCTGGCGCACGCCGGAGTTCGAGTAGGCCTTGTTAGATGCTGGTTGGGGGGGTTGCTTCGGCCGCACGACCGCGGTTAGGCTTCCGCCGGGGCTACGACAATCCGCCATCCAAGGGGACCGGACATGAGGGCTACGCCGGCGTCACCCGAGCCAGCCGCGGCTGGCACCGCAATCAGAGCCGAGGACCAGGGTGCACGCCCGGCCGGCCGGGCTGTCAGGCTGCTCGTGGCCATCGGGCTGGCCGCGCTGCTCGCGCTTGCGGCGGCCCACGTCGCGGCGGCCGCCCGCAGCCAGACGGCTCCGCAGGTCACCCAGGGCACGCCCCACGGCGTCACGGGGACATCGGCCCTCAACGGGGTGGCGTGCACGAGCGCCACGAGCTGCCTCGGGGTCGGCGACAACGACTCCGGCGGGGGATTTGTCCTGCCGCTCACCTCCGGCGGCACCCCCGGCACTCCGCTGGTCGCCCCGGGGATCGCTCATCTCAGCGCGATCGCGTGTTCGAGCGCCTCCAGCTGCCTCGCGGTCGGGGAGGGCAGCTCCGGCCAGGGGGCTGGGGCTGTGCAGCCGATCGCGGCCAACGGCACCCCCGGTACGCTGAGGACCGTCGCCGCCGTCAGCATCCTCCGCGCTATCGCGTGCCCGAGCTCGACCAGCTGCCTGGCGATCGGGATCGACGACGCCACCGACACGTGGGTGGTCGTACCGGTGGCCGCCGACGGCACCCCGGGAACTCCCGAGGCCGTCCCCGGGGGCACCAGCCTCGCCGGGGTGGCGTGTCCGAGCACGACCAGCTGCCTCGCGGTCGGAGGCAACAGCTCCGGCCAGGGGATCGTGGAGCCGATCGCCGCCGACGGCACCCTGGGCACACCCCAGACGGTCACCAGCGGCCGCGGCCTGACTGCCATCGCATGCTCGAGCACCTGCGTCGCCGTCGGAAACAGCGAGGTGGTGCCGGTCGCCGCCGACGGCAGTCCGGGGACAGTCCAGACCGTCTCCGGAAGCATCTTCCTCGACGGGGTGGTGTGCACGAGCGCCGCCTGCACCGGGGTCGGCCAGACCGACTCGGGGACCAGCGGAGAGGTCGTGCCGATCGCCGCCGATGGCACCCCCGGCAGTGCCCAGGCGGTCACCGGGACGACTGTTCTCAGCGCGGTGGCATGCGCGAGCGCCGCCAACTGCGTGGCGGCCGGAACCAACAACTCGACCAACGGGGAAGTGGTTCCGATCAGCGGCAACGGCACCCCGGGCACTGCTCACGCCCTCCCGTCCGCCGGCGATCTGCAGGCGATCGCCTGCCCGAGCGCGAGTACCTGCCTGGCGGTCGGAACCGACGCGACCCTCGATCAGCCTGGAGTCGGCTCCGGGGTCGTGGTACCGGTCGCCGCCGACGGTAGCCCGGGCACCGCCTCGAGCGTGTCCGGGACCACCGATCTCCTCGGGGTGACCTGCCCGAGCGCGACCACCTGCTTGTCGGTGGGGACCAACGGCTCCAGCGGGGTGGTGGTGCCGGTACTCGCCGATGGCGTGCCGGGCGCTGCCGCGAACGTCAGCGGAACGACCAGCCTGTCAGCGGTGGCCTGTACGAGCGCGACCAGCTGCGTCGCGGTCGGCACGAACGGTACTGACGGCGTCGTGGTCCCCATCACCGATGGCACCGCCGGCACCGTCCATGCCGTCACCGGCACCACCGGTCTCAGCGGCGTGGCGTGTCCGAGCACGACCAGCTGCGTCGGGGTCGGAGTGAACAGCTCCGCGTTCGCGGGGCTGGTGGTGCCCATCGCCGCGGGCGGCACGCCCGGCAGCGCGAACAGCGTCAGCAATGTCAGCGCTCTCTACGGCGTCGCGTGCCCGAGCGCGACCGGCTGCGTCGCGGTCGGAGACGACACCTCCGGCGGCGCGGTCGTCCCGGTCGCGGCCGATGGCAGCACCGGGACCGTCCAGTCGGTCACCGGCCAGCAGGGCTTCGGCAGCGTTGGACTGGGTGCGGTGGCCTGTCCAACCGCGATCAGCTGCGTGGCCTCGGGCGCCTATTCAATCCAGGACGGCCCCGGGCTGGTCGTGCCGATCGCCGCTGACGGCACCCCGGGTACCGTGCAGCTCGCCGACGGCTCGCCGCTCGACGTCGTCGGGTTGGGTTGCCCGAGCGCCTCGACGTGCTTCGGGGTCGAGGGCTACCCACCCGTCATCCAGCCGCTCACCGTGACCGCCTCGAATGCGCATTCCACGTCGACAGCGGTGGCGTGCTCTCCGGGCTCGGTAGCGCTGCTGCAGGCCACATCGTGCACAGCGACCGTCACGGACACGGGATCGGGGGGCCCGAGCACGCCCACGGGCACGGTCGCGTTCAGCAGCGATTCCCCGGGATCGTTCAGCCCCGGCTCATGCATGCTCGCCGCGACGGCGAGCACCGGCGTGGCGTCCTGCCAGGTCGCCTACTCGCCGTCGGCGGTCGGCTCCGGGACGCACGTGATCACCGCCAGCTATGGCGCTGACGCCACGCACGTCGCCAGCGCCGGCACCACCAATGTGACCGTGACCAGCGGTGGCGGTGGAGGCGGCGGCGGTGGAGGCGGAGGCGGACGGAGGAGGCGGAGGTGGCGGTGGAGGAGGCGGCGCGGGCGGCGGAGTGCCTGTGAACACGTCGCTGCCGGCGATCACCGGGAGCGCAAAGGCCGGCCGGCGGCTGTCGTGCTCGACGGGCACGTGGACCAACGGCCCGACGGGGTTCGCGTACCAGTGGAGCCGTGATCACACCCCGATCCAGGGCGCGACCACCAGCGCCCACACCGTGCAGGCCAGCGATGAGCAGTTGATGCTGACATGTACGGTGGTCGCTTCTGACACCGCCGGCCCCGGGTCCCCGGCCACCAGCCACGGCGTAAGGGTGGCGGTCCCCCACGTCCCGGGCTGCCCCGCCGCGAGCGGCCGGCTGGCCGGGCACTCGCTGGGACTCGCGCGCCTCGGGATGACCCGCGCCCAGGCGCGCCACGCCTACAAGCACAGCTCAGACCGCGGCAAGAAGTACCAGGACTTCTTCTGTCTGACCCCCATCGGGGTCCGCGTCGGCTACGCCTCCCCCAAGCTCCTGAGCACCCTTCCCAAGGCCAAGCGCCATCATCTCGCAGACCACCTGATCTGGGCGTCGACCTCCAACGCGTACTACACCGTCCACGGCATCCGGCCCGGCGCCACCATCACCGCCGCCACCAAAGCTCTGCGAACCGAGGCGCCGTTCCACATCGGCCTGAACCTCTGGTACCTGGCGCCCAACGGACCCTCGACAGCTGTGCTCAAGGTCCGCCACGGCATCGTCCAGGAGATCGGAATCGCCACCAAGACTCTCACCCACGGCCGCACGGCCCAGCGCGCCTTCCTCCACAGCTTCAGCTGACGGCTCCGTCGCTGACGTCAGGTCGTTGCTTGAACCCACATGAGGAAGCGGCCTGTCATCAGCGCGACTCCAACTCCACCGCGATAGAGCGCCACCCTCGCGGGGTCGACGTCGCGGGGCCAGTGCTCGAGCAGTTCGCGTAGCCGCCTGAGATCGATCACCCGGCTCACGAGCGCATCTTGAGCAAAGCTGGCCACTTCGGTCAGCAGACGCTCGCGGTCGCGCTCGACCTGCTGCGCCCAGTCGGCGGCTTGCAGGCCCCGCCGCTGGTTGTCGAGTATCTGAGGCGGCAGCCTGTCGGCCATCGAGCGACGGATCAGACGCCGTGTCTGGCCGCCGCCGGCGTACTGCTCCTCGGGCAGCGCCAGACAGAACTCCACCAGTCGCCGGTCGGCGAGCGGCGTTCGCATGTCGACCCCGAACAGCGAGCGGTAGCCCGCACTCGTGTCTGCGCCGAGCACAGCTGTGCCCAAAGCGGTGAGCCGCGCGGCGCGTGTGTCGCTCCCCGGATATCTCATGATGCGCTCTCTCTGGCGATCGATGCGGTCCGCGAGGCCCCGTTCGATCGCGAACTCCGGATTGATCAGCGAGTGGGCCGCCCAGGGTGTCTCGAAGTGCGCCGGCCGAGGATCGCGCACACGGTCGATGATGTCGTTGACCGCCATCGGCAGCAACGGCCTCACCCCCTGTCCCACTATTGCCCGCGCAGTCGAGCGCATCGCTCCGGTTCGCGCCAACGCATGCGCCTCGCGCACGGCACGGGCGATCCGCCGGTGACGCAGCAGCGCAGGAAGCAGCCCCAGTCCGCTGTAGCTGATCGTCAGATTGCCCTGCTCACCTGTCAGCAGTACGCGCACGCCATCGGCTTGGGCCCGTTCGTAGATGGCCTCGATCCAGGCGCGGTTGCTGGGATTGCGAACGGGCACCTCCGCCGCTGCCAGAAATCGATCCGCGTCGGCGAGCACGCCCTGGTCCCCTGCCCGCACGAGTTTCAGGTCGATGTTTGGGTGCATCGCCGCGAGGGCGCGCACGAATGGTGTTTCGTCCGCGTAGCGCCCGCCTACCAGGACCCCGTCGAATCCGGGCGCCGGCACCTCCGTGTAGGCGGCCAACCGCTTCCCGTCGCGGTTGAGTTGGTACGCGGCAGCCGCCGCGACGGAGCTCGAATCCAGTCCCCCACTGACCGAGATGCCGACCGGGTGGACGGCCCGCAGATGCGCGCCGATCACCGACTGCAGCAGATCATCGAAGGCGGCAATGTAGTCCTCATCCCGGCGCAACCGGATCTCCGCGATGCGGCCTGGCTGCCACCAGTCACTGACTGTCGGACCGGCAGCGTTGACGGTCAGCAACTGCCCTGGCAGCAGCCGGTTGACGTCACGGTAGAAGCTCCGGTGTCGGCCGGCGGGAATCCTCGTCAGGAACGCGGCGATCCTGTCCTCATCGATCTCGCGCTCGATGTGCGACAGCGCGAACAGGCCAGAGGGCCGGCTGGCGAACGCGAACAGCTGCGCGGAGGCGTGGTAGTAGAGCGGACGGGCGACCGGAGCCGGGCAGCCCAGTAGAAGCGTGCGCTTGCGGGCGTCCCACACGGCGACGGCGAACTCGCCCACAAGGTGCTCCAGAAAGCGCTCCTCCCAGCGCGCATACGCGCGCAGCGCAAAGGCTGAGTCGGGCATGGATCGCGCTTCGTCAGCACCGATCCCGAGGCCGCGCGCCAGTTCTGCGCGGTTGTCGACCCGACCGTCCATCACCATCCACAGCTCGCCGTCGAGGGCGCCGAGAGGTTGGCTCTCGAGGTGATCCTCGGCCGTGAAGCAGCTCAGGCGATGGGCCAGGCCAGCGGGCCCGGCGACCCGCATGCCGCTTGCGTCGGAGCCGTGCCTTGCCAGTGCAGAGTCCATCCGCGCAAGCTGGGCTCGCTCGACTGCCTCCCCGCCACGCGCCAGCACCCCGAAGATCGCGCTCATCCGCTTGACTCGAGCCGTTGGCAAAGGTCGCCCATGACGCGATCCATGGCCTCCCAGTCGCGCGGTCGTCTGAGCTCCCAGACCGGCACGCGCCCGACGATCTCGAGGCAGCGCTGCCAGTGCCGGGCCGTTTCGGTCGGCTCCAGTAGCCCCGGGCGGTAGGTGGCTGCGGCGACGAACCGGCGCAGAGCGGTCGCGCCGGAGAGTCGCGAGAGACTCGGCTCTCCCCACTCGAGCAGGTAGATCGTCCGGAGCGGCAGCGGCTCCGACGCGCCTTCGCTCCACGGCAACTGTAACTTGCCTCGTGGGAGTGCGGCTCGCAGGCCCGCGGCACTCCGGCCTGCCGTTGCGAGCGCCGCCACCGAGAGCTTCAGCGGACGCGCCGAAGGCCACACCCATGGGGACTCGGCGCCGGCGACGTCGACGCGGCACAGGTCGTCGCACACGAGCGGGAAGCCTCGCCGGGCCAGCCAGTCGACTGTGGTCGATTTGCCCGCGGATGAGGGTCCGCAGAACGCGACGGCGCCCTCGCCGGCACGGACGACTCCCGCATGCATGGCCAGCGATCCGCGCTGCTGCAGCAATACCCCCCAGGCGGATCCGAGCACGAACAGCCGGACCAGCTCGGCGTGGGCGCCGGCAGCGGGGCACACCAGGATCTCCTTCCCGTCACGGACGTCATAGCTCCCCACCTGCCGAACATCAAGCCGGCATCGTCGGCCGCCCAGGTCGATGCATCGCGAGACGGACACCTCCCCTGACTCGGGACCGAGGATGACGCGCACGTCCACCTGCACGCTCGCTGGCGCGGGTTCGCCGGCATCCAGTTCCGGCAGGCACAGGTCCGATAGAACGCGCAAGCCGCAGTGGGCGTACCGCCAGCGGTTCACACGACGAGGCTAGGAGGCGGCATGCACGCTCCGTCGCGACGCGTACATCAAACGGTTGACACCGTGAACCAGCCGGGAGTCCGAGCTGATCCTCAGCGCACACGCTGCCCGCAGCCGACGGTCATATCTCATGGCCGTGGTGCCGAACCGCGGCGCGCCCCGCTCGTAGCACCGCCACGCCGCCGTCCCGAGCTGCGCCGAGGTGCGGCACGCCCCGCGCCATCGGAGAAGCATCCGCCGACACAACAGGGTCTCCTGGTCCTGGGCGAGCCGGGCCAGCAGCGAGCCGGCGTGCTCGAGGTCGGTGATGGTCGTGAACGGCATCCGTTCGGCCACCCGCTCGATGATCTCGCCGTCACCTCGGTCGGCGTCAGGGAAGAGAGCATCGAACAGCGGGGCGCGCAGACGCGCGATATCCGCTCGTAACGCGGCCGCCTGCGCGAAGTGGACTTGATGCTCATGCCGGCGGTAGCGCAGCAGCACGGCGGGAACGTTGCCCATCCGGTACAGGTGGATCAGCCGGGTCCACAGCTCGTAGTCCTTGAAGCCCGCCCGTTCGTCGTAGCGGTGGCGCCTGAGGATCTCCGCGTGCATCAGCACGGTCGGGTGCATCACAGCGCAGCGAAAGAGCAGCTCTCGGGAGATCGCCTCATGCGTCTCGGGAAACCAGCGCAGGCCTTCATGGTCACCGAACTGCTGGATCCAGCCACCGCAGATCTCGACCCCGGTTCTCCGCATCCACTCCAGCTGCACCGCGAAACGCTCTGGGACGGCGACATCGTCGGCATCCATCCGCGCGATCATCTGCCCGCGCGCCACATCGACCCCGGCGTTCAGCGCGCCGGCTATCCCGCGTGGCACGCCCGTGATCAGACGGATGCGAGAGTCGCGGGCCGCAAGCGTGTCGACGATCGCGGCGGAGTCGTCATCCGACTCGTTGTCGACCACCACCAGCTCCCAGTGCGGATAGCTCTGGGCCTGAATCGATGACACCGCCTCGGCCACATATGCGGCGGCGTTACGCACCGGCATCACGACCGAGATCAACGGCTCGGCTGCAATCGCGAGAACTTCACTCACTCCGTAGCTTTGGGGGTCCGCGCTGACAAACGAGCGACTCAGGAGTAGTTGGTTATCCCATCGGCGAAGTTCGTACCAGTCAAGCCGGCCATCGCCTCTTTCATCGGGATCACCTCGAGCGCGGGCTTGACCCATCGCCGCTTGTCCGGCGGCCGCGGGGCCGGCTCTCTGTCGTCCTGGTCAGGATGATTCACCTCATGCTCCTCATGTTGAATTGGCCGGAAACCGCGCCAGCGTGAGATAGCCACGAGACGCCTGATACCCGGCGACGCCGACGTCGCCGTCCTGCAACCACACGTGCGCCGTCAGCCCTGTCGCCGAAGAAGTCGCGGCACCGCAATACATGACCGTCGGAACGCCGCGGCGCCGGAGCATCTCATGAGCCGCGATCGCCCACGGGAAGCAGACCGTCGTACCAGGGAGTCGGCGGTTCGCGCGTCGGATCGCGCGGCGTACCTCGGCGCGCGCGTCGCGCCGCGCGTCGCCCCCAAGCTCGGTGGTTCGCAGCGGGCGCTCCACCAGTCGGCACAGCCACCGAAACGGCACGATCCGGACCGCGGCGCGGGCGGCGAGAAGATAGGCCGCCGCTTCGAGCTGGAGACGCCGTTCGCGTCCTCTCATGCCTTCGCCCGACCGACTCTGACCAGCTCCGCTGCGCGAAGCTCGTCGATCAGCTCGATCACATCGCCGAGGCACGTGGCTCGATTGACCTCGTATTCGTCGATCAGCCGATCACACAGGATCGAGACCGGGGTCGGAGAGTCGATCAACTCCCAGATCCGAGCGGCCGGTGCATTGAGGCTGTAGCAGCAGCCGGCCTTCGGGTCCAAGGCAAGGAGGTCGTCGTCGAGGCGCGAGAACATAACACCGGTTTTGCGCTCAACGACCGAGGTTGCCTCGATCGTCATGTCACTGAGCCAGCCAGACGCGTGACCGCGCACTCACCCCACCCTGCAAAGTGCCTCCTCGCAAGCGTCAGCGACCGCACCCAAGGGCCGCACCGGCGGTGATCGTATCAGCCACACGAGGCTGCTGGTCGGGCTGTGGCCGTGTCCACGGGGGGGCACCTGGACATCGCACTACCGGCGGTGCAGCCGGCGGTCAAGGAGCGGATCCCGCTCACCTGGACGGCCCTGGCCCCGCTGGCGCTGCCCGACCTCCCGGACGAGATCGGGCACCGTCTCGTGGAATACCTGCTGGATGAGCGTCGTTTTTGGACGACGGTCGCCCCACCCTCGGTTTCGCTCGATGAGCCGTCGTTCTCGCTGCGCGAGCACTTTGATGGTTTGCGGCGCTACTGGCGGGGGCCGACATGGGTCAACAGCGCGTGGCTCTTGTGGCGTGGCTTGGTGCGCCTGGGGTACGAGCAGCAGGCGGCCACGCTCGGCCGCGGGATCACCGAAACGGTGGCGCGAGAGGGACTACGCGAGTTCTACGACCCGCACGACGGGCGCGGCATGGGCGCCGAGGACTTCGCCTGGTCCGCGTTGGCCCTCGAACTGCTCGACCCGAGCAACGCGAGTGCCGGCCTACCCAGCCACCGGGGGTGATGTGGAGGGCTCGCTGCCGAGGACGCTGGACGGGTCCGGCCAGGAGCACCACACGCGGCGTGCGCTGACCGACGTAAAGCGTCATCTGCAGAAGTCAGCTCTGAAGCTGGCCGGGTATCTCGTCGCCGCCTACGTGGTGCTGAAACTGGTTCCGGCGCTGAAGCAGGCATTGCGCAGCCTGGAGCACGTGTCCTGGGAATGGTTGCTCGGGGCGATCGCTCTCGAGGTTCTGTCCGAGCTTGGATTTGTCCTCGCCTGGGGCGCGATCGTCGACCCGGAGAAACTGCTCGATCGTGACGGGCGGGGACGGCGAACCGACGACGATGTCGCCTGGACACAGCTCGCTGGCGGCCTCCTGCTCCCCGGCGGAGCGTGGGGTGGCGTCGGAGTCGGAGCCTTGATCCTGCACCGGTTGGGAGTGCCGAACCAGCAGATCACCGAGCGCGAGTTCAACCTCAGCTTTCTCAATACAGCCGTCGACGCACTGGCGCTGATCGTCTTCGGTGTCGGGCTCGCGACTGGCATCCTGGCCGGCGAGCAGCATCTGCTGCTGACGGTGCTGCCGGCAGTCGTCGCAGCGACCGGGATCGCGGGCGCTGTCCTGATCGCCCGCCGTGCCGGCACCCGTGCCGAACGCTTACGGGCCGAGCACCCCAAGATCGCGAGCGCGCTCACCACTCTTGCGAACGCCGTGGATGACACGGAGCGGCTTCTGTTGAACCGCGGTAGCTGGAGAAGCGTGCTCGGGGTGGTGGCCTATCTCGGATTCGACGTGCTCGTCCTGTGGACAGCCTTCCTCGCCATCCATGCCCACCCAGTCCCAGGGTTCGCGATCGTGATCATGGCGTACATCATCGGTGCCCTTGGCGGATCGATTCCCCTGCCGGCCAGCATCGGGACGATCGGCGGCATCGCGGGCATGCTGATCCTGTACGGCGTGGCCCACAACGCCGCGATCGCCGCTGTCCTGCTCCACCAGGCGATCGGGCTGCTTGTGCCGCTGACCGGCGGCGGGATCGCCTACGCGATTCTTCGCCGGCGGGTTGGGCCGATCATATGAGCTTCGCGGCGGCTCCGTCGACGTCGCCCAGCCGCACATCGGGCCCGTCGCACGCCGCGAGCAGGGCTAGGTGTGATCGCGCTCGAGCCCATAGCGCTGCCAGTGGCGGTCCGGAATGTCGGCGGGATCCTTGTACCAGTACCACGTGCACGGATCCCGACCGAAGTCGTCCGGTGGATCACTGGGATACAGCGGATACCCGAGCCATCGGATCGGAAGTGACTCGTTCATGAACGAGCAGTGCGTGCAGTACAGGGGAAACCCCTCCCGGCCGTAGCTCCAGTCATGAGCAGTCTTGGTCACCCCCAGCGCGTTCGGGCCCTCGTACCTGCCCATCCGCACGAGGCGCTGGCCCGAACCGCATGGGTTCATCTCGAACGTGAACTTCTCGTCGTCTTCGGTGATCGTGAACGCACCCGGATGCGGACCGGTTCCGCTGCACGAGTGCGCGCGCCAGGTGGCGGCGAGCGCCAGCACGATCTGCCGGCGGTCGCGCGCGGCGATGACCTCGACGTCACGCTGCCATCCGCGGCCCTGTCCGAAGGTCCATGCATCGGCAACCCCGTCGTCGCCGAGGCGGTCCTGAACGAACGAGATCAAGCCGCCGATCCCCTCGGCCATGAGATCGTGCAGATGGCGCCACTCGTGCTTCATCTCTTCACACAACTGACGTGCCAGCGCGACATCGCCGCGATCGAGGGCCTCGATCGCCCGGTCCATCGTTGGACGCGACATCTCACCGAGTTCCGCGTCGCTGAACCACCGCTCACCCATCAGACCTCCATCTCTCGGCAGAACCCCGGATCCTAAGTGTCCCTGACCAAGGAGAACCGCAGATGACCTTCGAGACGCTGCTCTACGCGACCGACGGCCAGGTCGCCACGATCACGCTCAACCGCCCGGACCGGCTCAACACGATCGTCCCGCCGATGCCCGATGAGTTCGAAACGGCCGTCCGGCGCGCCACCGCTGACCCAACGGTGAAGGTGATCGTGCTGCGTGGCGCCGGTCGCTCGTTCTGCGCGGGCTACGACTTCGGAGACGGCTTTCACCATTGGGATGAGATGCTCACGACCGACGGGCAGTGGGACCCAGGTAAGGACTTCATCGGCGCGGGTGCGTTCGGGCCGACACAGAAGTTCATGAGCATCTGGCGCACGCCGAAGCCGGTGATCGCCCAGGTTCACGGCTGGTGCGTCGGCGGCGGCAGTGACATGGCGCTGGCCGCCGACCTGATCATCGCGTCCGAAGACGCACAGATCGGGACCCCCTACTCGAGAATATGGGGCTGTTACCTCTCAGGGATGTGGCTGTACCGCCTCGGGCTGACGAAAGCCAAGGAGCATGCGCTTACCGGGCGGCCGCTGTCGGGGCGCGAGGCAGCCGAGGTCGAGCTGATCAACCGCGCGGTGCCGTTCGAGCAGCTCGAGGCGGCGGTCGCGCAGCAGGCCGCGGACCTGGCGAGCCTACCGCTCTCCCAGCTCGCGGCAATGAAGCTGATCGTCAACCAGGCCTACGACAACATGGGCCTGCACTCCACCCAGACGCTCGGCCCGATCCTCGACGGCCTGATGCGCAATACGCCGGACGCGCACGCATTCATCGAACGCGCAGCCGATCACGGGGTCCGGGCGGTGACCAACGACCGCGACGCACGGTTCGGCGACTACAGCATGGCCAACACCGAGCGACGGCCCGACCCTCGGCACTCGATCGAGCCGTAACTACTTTCGAGCTTCCAGCACGCGGATCCGGTCAAGCAGTTCGCAGGCGAGCACCGCGCCGGCGTAGTTGAGCCCGAGGTCGCGGCGCAACCGCTCCGCCTGCGCGACGCGTGCGGCGCTGAGGGGGTCATAGCGCGGGGTCTCTGCCGGCTCAGGGTGCGGCTCGAACAGGCCGAACTCCAGATAACGGCGGACGAGCGCGATCCGGACCCCCGCCCGCCGCGCGACGACGGTCAGCTCCACCGGCTCTTCGCTGTTCATGCGCTCGCCTCCCGGTGTGAGCTCTCCGCGAGTTGCTCGTAGAGCTCGCGTTCACGGTCAGACAGCTGTTTGGGCACGGTGATCTTGACAATCGCGTGGAGGTCGCCGCTGCCGCCCCCGGGCTTCGGCAGCCCTCGCCCACGGAGCCGGAGACGTCGCCCGCTGGAGGAGCCGGCGGGCACCCGGACCCGGGCGGTCCCGGTCGGGGTCTGGACCGCGACCGTCGCTCCGAGCGCCGCCTCCCAGGGAGCCACTGCCAGGTCGACGTCGAGGTCGTCGCCGCCGCGCCGGCGGAAGGTCCGGTGGGGCTTCAGCGCGATCCGGAGATAGAGGTCACCGGGCGAGCCGCCGTCGCGACCCTCTCCGCCCTGTCCGGCCAGGCGAATCAGCTGGCCGTCGCGCACCCCGGCGGGGAAGTTGACGTCGATCTCACGATGATCAAGGGTCAGCCTGCGGCGTCCTCCCTCCAGCGCGTCTTCCAACGACAGCTCGAGCAGCGCCTCGCGGTCGTGGCCTCGCAGCGGCCCGCCGGCCCGCCCGCCCGGACCGGCGTCGGCGCGACCCCCGAACAGCCGTTCGAACAGATCGTCGCTGAAGTCCACCCGGGCGCCGTCGCCGCCGAACCCCTGGCGGGCGAAGAACTCCTCGAAGTTCGTGTCCGGCGTCTCCTGCTCCTGCTGGCGCCAATTGGCGCCGAGGCGGTCGTAGCGCTCCCGCTTGTCGGGGTCGGACAAGGCCTCGTACGCCTCGCCCAGCTCCTTGAAACGGTCCTCCGCGTCGCTGTCGGAGTTGAGGTCGGGGTGGTACTCACGAGCCAGCTTGCGGTAGGCGCGGCGGATCGCGTCCGGGTCCGCGTCACGGGGAACGCCGAGCACCTCGTAGTAGTCCTTGTAGGACAGCGCCATCAGCTACTAATCCTGCCGTACGCAAGCGCCTCATGAGCCGCCGCGGCCGCCGCGGTGTCCACCGCGGGCATCGTGGAACCCCCGGGCGATCGGGCCGACGCGATTGCGGGCGTTACAGGTCGGGCAGCCGATGATGGTCATCATCACCAGGGTAGAGCCCGCCCTATGGGCGATCTCATCACGGCGGCTCGTCGGTACGTTGTCCGTTGTTGCGTACCGTCTCGAGCAATGCCGTGAGAGCAAGCCAGCCACGGAACACCGACGCGTGTCGCTCAGGTTCGATAAGCGCGCCCTCGATCGGATCGGTGTTGGCGTCCAGATCGATCACGATCCTGATTGCTGTCGGGCTGTGCCGGGCGTGCATATGGAGAGAGTCACGATGAGGGTTGTGTTTCGCATCGGGGACCCTCCCTGATTTTCCGCCTGTGACCTAATCGCTCGGCTCGGCCCGTAATGCTTCTGCTATCTGTGCTCGCGAGTCGATGTCGAGCTTCTGGTACACGTGCCCGAGGTGGGTTTCGACCGTCTTCCGGGTGACGAAGAGCTGTTGGGCGATCTCCGGGTTCGACAGGCCTCTGGCGGCGAGCTCGGCGACCCGCCGCTCGCTGGCCGTCAACGACTCCACGCCGGCGAGGATCGCTCGGCGTGGCCGCGCGCCGGTCGCTGCCAGCTCTTGCTTGGCGCGGTTCGCCAGACCCATTGCGCCGCAGCGGTGCGTCAGATCGAGCGCTGTGCGGAGGTGCTCGCGCGCTCGAGCCCTGTGCCGGGTGCGCCGCAAGGCGCTGCCGAGCTCGAGCAGCGCGTGGGCGAGCTCGACCCGGCACGGAGAGCGTTCGAGCACGCCGACCGCTTCCTGCAGCAATGCGATCCCGCGCGCTGGGGTTTCGACGGTCCCGACCGCACGCAACGCCATTCCGAGTCCCCAAGGCGCACCGAAGTCGCGGGCCCTTTGAACGGCTGGCAAGATCAGCTGTCGGGCTTCATCGACACGACCATGATTGATGAGTGCTGTGCTCGCCAGCGCCCTCCATGGGATGAAGGAAGGGTTGGTGACTCCGTGTTGTTCAAGCCAGCCTCCGGTTGCGAGCAAGGTGTTGATTCCGGCCTCTGTGTTGCCACGGGCGAGTTGCAGCTCGCCCAGCAGGACCGGCGGCCAAGGGAAGATCACCTGATCCATCGGTATCGTGCCCAAACCGGTGGACGTCGCGATGGCGTCAGCTTCGTCGAGGGCACCCCGCGCGATCAGGACGCGCTCGCAATGAGCTGGCTCTCGAAGATCGAAGGTCGCGCGTCGTCACAGACAATTCGAACGGCACCCACGGCGGCGTGCGTCTCATCGCCGTCCTCGAGATCCGGACGCATTGGACCTGCAGGTCCCGCGCGCTCGGCGAGCTCCAAAGCTCGGGTGGCGGTTCCGCTTCCCGTTATGCAGATGCTGAGCGCGGCGACCGCACGCGCGCGTCTGGCACCGGCACCGGTTCCGTCCAGATCAACGACCCGCTCCTGCAAGTGGCTTCGAAACGCCGCGGGATCGGGGATATCCCCCCACCACGCGGCGAAGAAATCGCGAGTTGCAGCGAGGTGCAGAGCCGCGTCTGGATCTGGAGCGAGCTCAATCGCGGTGTCGAAGGCGGCGACCGCGTCGGCAATACGACCTGCAAAAGCCAGCCGTCACCCCGCAGTCCCGCCCCAGCGCAGGCTGCGGAGTCGCAGCTGCCGGTCGGCGGTCGCGGCAGCCGCTGCCGCGTACTCCGTGGCGGCCGCGGCGCTGTCAACGCCGATCATCACGGTGCCGAGCTCGAAATGGACAGATGCTCGCAATTCGGGTATCGGGGGCTCCTGCAAAGCCCGTCGGAGATACAGCGCAGCGGCATCGGGCGCCCCGGCGGCCGCTGCGGCTCTCGCAGCAGCCCGCAGCCAGGACACGATGCGCGGGTCTCCGGCCGGCTCGCAGGCGTGGGCATGTGTGGCGATCCGCTCAGGCTCGGCGCGATCATCGGCGAGGATTTCTGCCGCACGGCGGTGGGCCTGAGTGCGCTCGCCGGTGGCGAGTTCGCGGTACACAGCCGCACCGGCGATGGGGTGAATGAATTCCAGCGGCTGCTGCGGTTGCAGCACCTCTCCTCGCACGAGCTCGTCCCAGATCTCAAGTGCCTGATCGGTCCGCATCGCACTCAAGGCTGCCGCGTGACGAAGTTCGGCGTCAGCACCGAGCACCGCAACCGACTCGCGAGGCGCCCTGCAGAGTCACCCAGCGGCTCGAGCCGAATTGTTCGTGTGCGGTCGTCCTGAGCGACCGCCGCGACTCGCCGTTCGCCGCCTTGCTCCGGGGACCGCGCCGCCGCGATCACCAGCACGGGAAGCTCGGAGACACGACCTGATAGATAGCTCAGCCACCGCGCAGTCTGGGGATCGACCCAATGCAAGTCGTCGATCACGAGCAGCAGCGGTGTCCGGTCTGAAAGGTTCGCGAGCAGCCAGTACAACCCGTGAAGCGCCCCGACCGGATCGGCAGAGGCGGTTTCCGCCCCCGCCAGACCAAGCAGCGCCCGAACGCTCGAGGCAGCCCCGCTCATCACGGCCCGCCGCTCTTGCAGACCCCTCTGGCTCCCGGTCAAGCAGCGAAAGGGCGCCACCGCCCCTGACCGATCGGATCTGGTCCATGACGACCTGGGGGCGGCGAGTCTAACGCCAGTTGAGTGCACCGTCGCTCGGTTGGGCTGGAGCCGACGCAGGAAGCGAAAGTTCAGGGAGCCTCCCCGATGCGAGGCACCGTCGAGCGTTGCGAGCCTCCACGCACTGAGGGTGAAGCTATGCCCCCAACGGGGCGAGGAGGTCTTGATGAGTGGCTTCGCTTGGATGCGCGCGCGGTTGGTGACCGGACTGCGCAGCCCCCGGGCTTTGGCTGGCTGGCTGGCGACAGCGGGGGTGGTGGTATTGGGCGGGGGCATGGTCCCGTCGGTTGCGTTGGGGGCCGTGAGTTCGATCACGGCGGGGACTGGCATCTCGCTGACCTCGAACCCATGTACGAGCACCTGCACGGTGCAGCTGGCGACCGGGTGGGCGTTGACCCATCCGCTCTCTACGCCATTGGTCACATTGACCAACACCGGGAGTGGCGATGCGCTTGATGTCACCGGGCCGTTGGGGTTGCGCGCCACTGTGAGCGGGGCGGGTCACTACGCGGTGCTCGCGCACGGCGGAAACGGGGGGGTCGGGGTGCTCAGCTACGGCGGTCCCAGCACAGGGGTCGGGGTTGAGGGCGTCGGCTCAGGGTCAAGCCAGGGCATCGTGGGTCTCAGCGGAACGGCCGGGGGCGTAGGGGTAGAGGGCGAGGGCCGGGCGACCAACGCGTACGGGGTTGAGGGATATGGCACCGGCACCGACGCGGGGGTGTACGGCCGGGGCGGCTCCAGCGGTGGCGATGGCGGCTTATTCAGCAGTGCATCGGCGGGGGCGGCGGCGGTGTTCGGCAGCGACACCGCCAGCAGTGGCGGCTCCGGCGGGTCGTTCCAAAGCAGCCACGGGATCGGTGTCTACGGGGTGACACGAGCCAACGGTGAGTGGGGGGTCGCAGGCTCTGATCAGAGCCCGGCCGGCGGCCTGGCCGGCTACTTCTCAAGTCAGCACGGGACCGGCGTGTTCGCGGGCGGCGGCGGCACCAACCCTGCGATCAACGCTCAAGGTGGCGCTAGCGGCGGGACCGGGATCAACGCGAGCGCCGGCAGTAGCAGCACGGTTGCCGGCGGCAGCGGGGTGATCGGTAGCGGTGGCGACAGCGAGGGCTGCCAGATACCCTCGTCCGAGGGCTGCGTTGTCGCCTATTCGGGCGGCTCGGGCGTGGTCGGCGCAGGAGGCCGGGGTGCGCCCGACCAGGGGGGTTTATTCGGCGACCCGTCCGCGGGGAATGGTGGCGCGGGGCTACAGGGTACGGGCGGGCTCGGCGGTATTCCCGGTTGGTTGCCCGGTCCGGGCGTGGAGGCGACGGGTGGCCCGGGCACAGCGAGCACAGTGGGTGGCGACGGCATCGACGCCTACGCCGGTACCAGCGGACTGACGGTAGGACGGGCCGGCGCGTTCTTCGGCAACGTCGAGGTCCAGGGCGACCTGTTCGTGAGCGGGTCGATCGAGGCCGGGATCAAAGACTTCAGGATCGACGATCCTCGTGACCCAGCGCACAGGTACCTGGTGCACACCTCGATGGAGAGCCCGGATGCCGAGGACGTCTACAACGGCAACATCACCACCGACGCCAAGGGCAATGCCACGGTGGGGCTGCCGGTGTACTTCGATGCGGAGAACATCGACCCCCGCTACCAGCTGACTGTGATCGGTGCGTTCGCGCAGGCCGTGGTGTGGAGACAGGAATCCCATAATCAGTTCACGATCCGGACCAGCCACGGCCATGTCAAGGTGTCCTGGCAGGTCACGGGGATCCGCAACGATCCCTACGCGCGGTCGGTCAGAGCACCCGCCGAGCAGCCAAAGACGGCGGCTGACCGCGGCCGCTATCTCTACCCGGCGGGATACGGTCAGCCGGCGTCGGCAGCGATCGAGGAGCGCCCGAGGCCGACTATTGCCAAGCCGCCCCGAATTGCGAAACCACGGCCGCCGGAGAAACCCAGGCTGCCGGCGCTACCTCCGGCACCGACTGCCCCGTAATCCCAGGAGGAGCTCGCAAGGGGATCTACGTACGGGCAGTGTCCAGGCCCAGTCGGTCGCGCACGTAATCCTGGAAGTGGCCGATCAGCGTCTCGGCGCCGCCGAGCACCCAGCCACGTTCGATGATCCCGGCCGAGCTGCCTCGCTGGGCCGCCTCGACCAGCGCCGTGTCCTCCTCGCCGATCTGGGTGTCGAGGTGAAACAGCGCGTCGATCCACTCCTGGTCGACCGAGTCAGCGAACCAGTAGTCCAGGTAGCCCGCACACGTGACCGAGCTGGTGGGCCACAGCGGGCCCAGCGACAGATTGGGATGGCCGGGGAGCACGTTGAACTTCAGGGTCGGAAACCACAGGTGGTTCTGGGCTGAGCCCACCTCCCCGTTCGCGTCGATCGGCCCGCGACCGTCGAGTGACCGTGGGTGCACCGGCGCGAACTGGCTGGTCCGCAGGCCGGCGGCGCGCAGCTCGAGCCGGCGCTCGTCGATGACCTCGACCAGACCGGGATGGTTGACAGAGCAGTGGTAGCACTCGAGGTAGTTCTCGAGCGCGATCTTCCAGTTGGCGCGGATCTCGTACCGCGAGCGCAGGTTGAACCGCAGCGAGTCGACGTCCAGCCCGTGCTCGGCGACCACGCGGGGAAGGTCACCGAGCGCGGTCGCGAGCGGCTCGGCGTGCGGATCCGGATTGGCGAACACGAACGGGCCCCAGGTGCCGACCGACACCGGCATGAGGCCCATCCGGCCGGCGTCGAATGCAGGGTCCTCGCCGCCGCGCGGAGCGGCCCGCAGGCACCCGTCGAGCGCGTACGTCCACGCGTGGTACGGGCACTGGATGGTCCCCCGCTTCGCCGCAGCGGTCGCGACGATCGCCCCTCGGTGGCGGCATACGTTCACGAAGCCCCGCAGTGCTCCGTCGCCATCCAGGGTGATGACGATCGGCACCGGGCCGGTGGCTGACGCGAAATAGCTGCCGGGGCCCTGGAGCTCGCCGAGGTGACCGGCGTACTGCCATGAGCAGTGGAAGATCCGCTCCGTCTCGGAGGCCAGGATCGCGGGATCGGAGTACCAGGACCACGGCACTGTGGGGCGGCCGGCGACCTGCCATGGCGGCTGGGTGAGGGTCATCAGGCCCCGTCGCGGGGGAAGCGGTGCGTGTAGCTGCGGGCGTGGACGCGGACGTTCTCCTCGAAGGCGTCAAGTGTCGTGGTCACGATGAAATGCTCCGCGTCGCACGTCATCGTGCTGCCGGCCACGGTCCGGGTGTTGAACCCCGGGCGCGCGAGAGAGACCTCGACCCGACAGACGACGGTTGCCGACAGAGGGTCCCCCTCGACGATGCGGTAGCTCGCGACGTTCTCCTCACCCATGTCGGTGTCTGTGGCGACGATACGCGTGCGCGATGCGTGCCAGTCGAACTCGACCTCTGTCTCCCCGTTGTGCAGGTTGCGCCGGACGTGACGTCCGCCGTCGCGCAGCATCGTCTTCTCGCTTTCCAGCGGTGTCCCGCTCTCGGGCGCGCCGAAGGGCCGAAGCCGGTCATCGAGCTCGCTGGGCCGGCGTCTCGGCAACGACAGGACGCTGCGCGGCCCGCACACGACGGTCAGCGTGGCGGGCTCTGGAGACGGCCAGGCCAACGGCCAATACGTGTTGGACACCGCGAGGCGGACGCGATGGCCGACCGGAATCGCATACGCCGTCGACTGAAGCGGGATACGGACAGCCACCGGCTCGTCTAAGGGCATGGGGACGCTGCGGTCGTGGCCCTCCCGGCGGCTCAGGTTGAGCAGTCCGCGCGCGATCAGCGTGGAGGTTCCGTCCGGGCTGACGTCACACACACGCGCCGCGACGAGCGCCCAGGGACGATCGACGCTCAGCTCGAGTGCTGCTTCGCCCTTGCCCAGCAGCTCGATCCGCTCGGTGAGCGGCGCGCTGTCCCAGCACAGCGAGGCGCCGTCGTCGGGACGCTGGTCCAGCGCGAAGTCCGCGGGGCTGCCGTCGCCGCACCACACGCCGCCATCGACGCCGGTCGTCTGGAGGCCCCGGAGGCTGCGGGTGGGCGTCCCCCCCATTCGTTCGGCGGCGTCGGTCTCCTCGAGTGACCCGGCCCCGAGCCGCTGCGTCCACGCCCGCACCGCGGGTGACGGCCAGGAGGGGTCCGCAATCCACCGGCCGGGCCGCAGCGTATACGAGCCGGCCGGTGCCACCGGCTCCTGCATGTAGCTGATCAGGCGCGGCTCCCTGAAGAAGTCGTTGTCAGCATCGTCGAGGCTGGCGGCGAAGAACCGCACACACTCCTGCAGGAAGCCGATCGCCGGGCCCGGGGCGCCATCCTCGGGACTGGTGTGGCCCCACGGGCCGATGAGTCCACGGACCGGACCCCGGACGTGCTCGACGATGCGCAGCACCATGTCCCGGTAGCCGTCGCTCCATCCACCGACGGCGAACACGGGACACCGGATCGCGGCGTGGTCCTCGCAGGGAGACGCCTGGCGCCAGTAGGCATCCCGGCGCTGGTGACCCAGCCACGGTTCGATGAACGGCCGGGCTCCCTCCAGGCGCTCCAGCCACGCCTGGCGCCACCCCGCGCCCACCACCAGCGGGTCCGGGGGCTGGTTGAGGTACGCCAGCATCGACGTCGCCCACTGAGCCATGTCCATCGCCGAGACGCATCCGCCGATGTAGTGGACGTCGTCGGCGTACCGGTCGTCGCTGGCGTGGATTGCGACCACGCCGCGCAGCTGCTCGACGTCCCGGGCGGCCATCTGCAGAGCGGCGAACCCGCCCCAGGAGACGCCGATCATGCCGACCGCCCCGGTGCACCACGGGCGCTCGGCGAGCCACGCGATCACGCGCTCGCAGTCGCGCTGCTCCTGCTCGGTGTACTCGTCCTCGAGGATTCCCGAAGAGTCGCCGCTGCCGCGAAGGTCCACCCGCGCGAAGGCGAACCCGTGTGCGGCGAAATAGGTCCCCCAGGCGGCGTCCCCGATCGCGGTGCCGTCGCTCTTGCGGTACGGGACCGAGTCCAGGATGACCGACACGGGGCCGCTGCCGGCGTCGTCGGGAAGCCACAGGCGGACTGCCAGGCGCACTCCGTCGGGCAGCTCGACCCAGTCGTTCTCGATGACGCGGGCCATCAGTGACCGGCAATCGCGCGCTGCAGGCGCTCGTCGCGAGCGATGAGCTCCAGAGCGTATGCACCGCGATCGGGTTGATAACCGGAGCCGATGACCATCCGCGCGGGGGAGCTCAGCCCGTCGGAGCCGAGCGCGGCCTTCGTGAACGAGGTGGCCATCGAGAAGAAGAGCACGGTGCCGTGATCCGCCGTGAGCAAGATCGCGGAGGCCTCGCAGTCGGGTGCGTTGACCACCACGACCGTCAGGTCGGCACGTGGCACTCCGGCCGCCTCGAGACTGTTCAGCGCCCGGACTGCGTCGCGGAGGTCGATGCGGATGGCGAGGTCGCACAGCTCGAGGTCCCGGGCCCGCCGGCAGATGCGCTCGTCGGCGTCGATCAGGACCAGGCGCGCGCCACCGGACAGCGAGTCCCGCGCCGCAGCCAGGGCCAGGAGCCCCGCGTGCCCGCCTCCCAGCACCAGAACGGTGCGGGTGCCGGCGTCGATCAGCGAACGCGTCTGCGAGGCGGCGTTGCATACGTCGAGCGCCGCCAACGCGGCGTCGAGCGGGATGTTCTCGGGGTACATGGTCCACGGCGCCGTCCACGGGAGGAACGCGGTGCCGGTCACCGGAACGTGTGGGCTGTCGACGTCGACCTTTCCGACCGCCCGCAGGCGCAGCGGGGTGAGCGTGAGGGAGACGAGCGTTACGATGCGCGCGCCGACGGCCGGTGGGTCACGGTAGTCCTCTCCCACCGCATGGACAGTGCCCGTGAGGATGCCGCCCGAGCCGGTCACCGGGTTGTGCAGCTTGCCCCGCTCGGACACGATTCGCGCAATCGCCTCACCCACCTTGACGGGGTCGTGGTCGCTTGACTCGGCGAGCTGGCGAAAGCTGGTCGAGTCAACGCAGAGCGTGTCGACGCCGAGCTCGATCTCGTAGGGCTGGAGCGCCAGCGTCGCGTCCAGCCGGAGTGCCGCCTGTGGGAGGGCACCGGACGGCTCGAGCACACGCTGGGTGCCGAGCGCTTCGCTGAACGAGCTCATCCGGGCGCGGGGAGCCCAAGCAGAGACCGCGCCTGCTGCGTCGTCGCGACCTCGCGACCGACCGCGTGTGTCAGCTCGATGGCTGCGCTGACCAGCGCGGCGCTGGACGGGGCCAGCACCCCTCGGCTGATGTAGACGGCGTCCTCGAGCCCTGTCCTTATGCACGGGGCGCCGTGGAGAAGCGCGAGCGCGAGCATTCTCGGGTGATGACGCCCGACGCAGGTGACCGTCCAGAAGGTCTCGGGCGGAAGCGGTCGAAGCATCGCGCTCAGTGCCTCGGGCGAGGCGTCGATCCCGCCCGGGACTCCGAACACGAGGTTGATCCGCATCGGCTCTCCGATCACGCCGTCCTCGAGCCAGCGGACCGCGCTGATCACGTGGCCGACGTCGAACGCCTCCACCTCGAGCCCGATCTGAGCCTCCGTGGCGCGCTCGATGATCCCGCGCGCGGCCGGCGGGGGCGTGATGAAGGTCTCGTCACCGAAGTTCATCGATCCTGACTCGACTCCCGACAGATCGGGTTGGGCCTCCAAGCCCGTCGTGCGCTGCGCGATCGTCATGTCGTTGGAGCCGCCCGTCGACACCATGGTGATCAGGTCGGTCTGCTCGCGGATGCGTGAGATCACGTCCTTGAACAGCTCCGGGCGCCCGCTCGGGGTTCCGTCATCCTCACGCACGTGCAGATGCACCACCGACGCCCCCGCCTGGGCCGCGTCGATGCTCGACTCCGCGATCTCGGCCGGCGTGTAGGGGATGTTGGGGTTGTTCGTACGAAAGACGTCGGCCCCGGTCGGAGCGACAGTCACGACCACCGGGTCGCTGTTCCAGGCCCGCCCACGGCGCATCGGGCCAGCCTAGTCAACCGACATCAGCCCGGTCAACCAAGGCGGTGCGGATCCTGCAATCCGGCAAGCGCGGCGACCACGAGCCGGCCGAGCGCGGCCAGGTCGTAACCGCCCTCCTGCACGACGACCGTGGGGCCGAGCGCGCCGATCCGCTGGGCCGCTTGCCGGTACGCGTCTCCGCTGACGCGCAGCGGGCTCTCCGGATCGGATGCGGCGGCGTCGAGACCGAGGGAGACGACCACCGCCTCGGCGCCGTGGGCTTGCACATCAGAACAGAGGACGTCCACCGCGTCCAGCCAGCCGGAGTCCCCGGTCCCGGGCGCCAGCGCCAGATTGCGGTTCGCGCCCAGCCCGTCCGCGGCCCCGCGCTCGTCGGCGTACCCGACATAGTGCGGGAACCATCCGGCGCCGGGATCGACGTGCAGGCTGCCGACATACACGTCGCCCCGGCCGTAGAAGATCGCCTGCGTGCCGTTGCCGTGGTGGGCATCGAGGTCCACGACTGCGACGCGCGCGACCCCTGACCGGCGCAGCGCCTGGGCCGCGATCGCCGCGTTGTTGAGATAGCACGATCCTCCGTACCCGGCCGGTCCGGCGTGATGGCCGGGCGGCCGGCAGAGCGCGTAAGCCGCCGGCGCGCCGGCGGCAACGAGGTCGGCGGCGGTCAGCGCGGTGTCGGCGGCCGCCCTGACCGCCTCCCACGTGCCGGGCCCGACCAGGGTCATGGTGTCGTAGCAGAACCTCCCGACCCGTCCATGGAGGGCGGCCGGTGATCGCAGCGCCAGCCCGGACAGCAGCCCGTCGGTCGGAAACACGTACGGCACGACGCGGCGGCGGCCGTGGTCGGATGGATAGCCGGTCGCCTCCCAGTCCGCCCAGACCGTGGCCAGGTGGTCGACGAGCGCGGCGTCGTGGACGGCCAGAATCGCGCCGTCGTCGTGCGCGGTCGCCGGGGTCACGTGCGCGCCGGCCGCTGTGAGCGCACCGAGGAGCACGGTGGCTCGCTCGGGGACCTCCGTCCCGGCCTCCCAGACGCCGAGCCAGACCTCGCCATCGGGCTGATGCAGCAGGCAGTCAGGGTGCCAAACGACCGGCATGTCCAGTCTGTACGTAATGATCACCTCGTGACGCGCGCGGCTGAGCTGGGGATCAGGATCGGCATCCTGCCAAGCGGGCCGACGGCATCGATCGTCGACGTCCCCGGCGCCGGCGTCGGCCACGCCACCGTATGGCGGGATGAGCCCCCGCCGCCGGCCGGCCGCGGGGTTGCCAGGACGGGCGTGACCGTCCTCGATCTGGGCGGGAACCTGTTCCGTAACCCGGTCCCGGCGGGCGGCGCCGTGCTCAACGGCGCAGGCGAGTGCACAGGATTCATCTCCGCCGGCGAGTGGGGACTGGCGGAGACCCCGGTGTTCCTGACCTCGACGATGCAGCTCGGCCGGGTGTACGACGCGGCCTGCGAGCTGTTGATGGCGCAGGACCCGGGCATCGGTGTCGAGGATGTCGTGATTCCCATCGTGGCCGAATGCGACGACAGCTTCCTCAACGACGCGCGGCGCATGCAGGTGACCCACGATGACGTGAGCACCGCACTCGCCGAGGCCCGGGGCTCGGCCGGCGGGCCCGCGCCGGCCGAGGGGGCGGTCGGCGCCGGAACGGGAATGAGCTGCCTGGGCTTCAAGGGCGGCATCGGGACCGCATCGCGGCTGACCCCGTCCGGACACACCGTCGGGGTTCTGCTGCTGTCCAACTTCGGCAGCCGTCCGCGGCTGACGGTGGACGGGGTTGCAGTGGGCCGGCTGCTCGCGAAAGCGGAGAGCGACCCGGGATCATCCCAGCCGCGTCGGGTTCCGGCCGGCTCGTGCATCGTGATGATCGTGACCGACGCTCCGCTGGACTCGGCCGGGTGCGCCCGGTTGGCCCGGCGGGCGGGCCTCGGTCTGGCCAGGACCGGATCGACCGGGGACCACGGCAGCGGCGAGATCTTCATGGCCATGGCGACCGGCCTGCGCGGCCCACGGACCGACGGTGTGGAGCCTGCGCCGGCTGCGGGCCATGAGCGGCCGCCCACACTGGCCGGGACGGCGCTCGACCCGTTCTTCGCCGCGGTCGTGGAGGCAACCGAGGAAGCGGTCCTCAACAGCATGCTGGCCGCGCCCACAGTCACCGGCCGCGACGGTAACACCTCCTACGGGCTCCCCGCCGAGCGGGTACTCGACCTGCTGCGGGCCGCCGGCCGCTGATATGGGACCCGACCGGCTCCCCCCACCCATCGCGCCCCGCCACGGCTTCGTGCGCGACCTCCACGGCGAGAGCGTGGCCGACGACTACGCGTGGATGCGCGACCGGGACCAGCCGGCCCTGCACGAGTACCTGCTCGCCGAGCGCGCCTACCACGACGCCCACAGCCAGCGACTGGACGGGCTTGCCACCCGCCTGGCGGCCGAGGCGGCCGGCCGGATCCCAGCCGGCGACGAGGACTCGGTGAGCTGGCCCAGGGGCGGGTTCACGTACACGACGAGGGTGCCTCAGGACAGCGACAATCCACAGCTGCTGCGCTCGCGGCATGGCGAATCCTCCGAGCAGGTCTTGCTGGATCAGAACCTCGTCGCCGTCCAGACGGGATTTGCCGAGGTCGGGGTTCGCGAGCCCAGCCCCGACGGCGCTCTGCTCGCGTGGTCTGCGGACACCACCGGAGCGGAGATCTATGCGATGCGGATCCGGGACCTGCGAACCGGGAAGGATCTGCCCGAGGTCATGGTCCCCAGCTACCCGGGAGTCGCCTGGTGCGTGGCGTCGGAGTACCTGCTGTACCTGGTGCCCGACGAGCGCCACCGGCCGTTTCAGGTGTGGCGCCATCGGGTGGGCACGCCCGCCGGCGCCGACGCACTGGTGTTCGAGGAGCTCGATGAGCGTTTCGAGCTGACCCTGCACGGCTCACGGAGCGGCGAACTGGCCATCATCACCGCCGCGTCCAGGGACACCACCGAGGTCCGGGTCGTGTCGCTGAAACGACCCTTGGATGACCCGGTGCTGGTCGAGCCGCGCCGGCGTGGCACCGAGTACCGGGTCGATCACGCGCGGGGCGGCGGTGATGGCCGGGGCACTCTGTACATCGTGACTGACTCCGGAGCGCCGGAGTTCACGCTGATGACCGCGCCGCTTGCAGAGCCCGGCCGCGCCGGCTGGGACGTGGTCGGCTGCCCGGCCGTCGCGCCGGTCAGAGGCGATACCAGGCTCGTGCGCTGTGACGTGCTGGCCGGCCACCTGGTGCTGACGGTCAGGCGGGATGGCGGCCGGCTGCTGGTGCTCACCGATCACGACGGCGGCAATGTCCGCGAGATCGCGACGAGCCTGGTCGCGGGGTCGATTAGGGTTGAGCACGCCGAGGACTATGACCGCGGCTCGGTCATAGTCGCCGAGGAGTCGCTCATCGAGCCGCCCGCTTGGTATGAACTCGATCTCGACACCGGGGCCAGGCGGCTGCTCAAGCGAATGGAGGTCCCGGGTCATGACCCGACCCGTTACCGCACCGACAGTTTCACGGCCCCCGCGTCGGACGGCACACCGATTCCGGTGACGGTTGCCCGTCTGAAGGACCAGCCGCTGGACGGCAGCGCACCGTGTCTGCTGTACGGCTATGGCGCCTACGAGGAGAGCCTCGATCCTACGTTTGACCGCAGCCTGCCCTCGCTGCTCGATCGCGGAGTCGTCTACGCGGTCGCCCATGTCCGAGGCGGCGGCGAATGCGGCCGACAGTGGTGGCAACAGGGCAGACTGAAGGCGAAGCCGACGACGTTCACCGACTACGTGGCGGTCGCCGATTGGCTGGCCGGGGGCGACGGCCCAGCGCTGGTGGACGGCAGCCGGATCGTCTCCCGGGGGGCGTCTGCCGGCGGACTACTGCAGGGCGCCGTGTACTCGATGCGGCCTGACCGATGGCGCGCCGTGGTCGCGGAGGTGCCGTTCGTCGACTGCGTGACCACGATGCTCGATGCCTCCATCCCGCTGACGGCCAACGAATGGGACGAGTGGGGTGACCCGCGCAACGCCGACGACTATGCGTGCATCCGGTCCTACTCGCCCTACGACAATCCGCCGTCCGGACGCCGGCCGGCGCTCCTCGTGACCGGTGCTGTCCACGACGCGAGGGTGGCGATCCACGAACCGGCGAAGTGGGTGGCGAGGCTCCGGGCCACGGACACCGGCGGGTCGCAGCTGCTGTTCCGGGCGGAGCTCGGCGTCGGATCCCACGGCGGGCCATCGGGCCGCAGTGCCCAGCTGCGCGACGAAGCGGACCTTCACGCGTTCATCCTGGACGCGATGGGGATCAGCGTCTAGACACTCAGGCGTCGGCGGTGACCGCGCCGGTCGCCTGCGTCGCGTCGGGTTCCCGGAGCGGGAAATGACAGGCCCCCTCGTGCGTGGACCCGAACCGGCGCAGCAGCGGCTCCACCTCGGCGCACAGTCCCTGTGCGCGCGGACAGCGGGTTCTGAAGCGGCATCCGGACGGGGGATCGATCGGGCTGGGCAGCTCGCCGCGGATCCCCACCTCGGTCTTCGCGCGCTCGGTGGCGGGATCCGGCACCGGGATCGTCTTGATCAGAGCGTCGGTGTAGGGATGCACCGGCCGCTCATAGATGTCATCGCCGGTCCCGAGCTCGACCACCTTGCCGAGGTACATGACCGCGATCCGATCAGACAGGTACTTGACCACCGCCAGGTCGTGCGAGATCACGACCGACGCCCGCTGATGCTCGGCCTGAAGACGCTTCATCAGGTTGAGGACCTGCGACCGGATCGAGACGTCCAGCGCGCTGACCGGCTCGTCGGCGACGATCACCTTCGGTTCGAGGATCAGGGCTCTGGCCAGCGCGATCCGCTGGCGCTGTCCACCGGAGAACTCATGCGGATATCGCTCCAGCGCGTTCTGGGGAAGCCCGACCTGATCGAGCAGTTGCCGGATCTTCTGGTCCTGCTCTTTGGCACCCCCGATCTTCTGGATGACCAGTGGCTCGCGCAGGAGTGCATGCACCCGCATACGAGGGTCCAGTGACGCATACGGGTCCTGGAACATCATCTGGAGATCACGTCGCGCGGTGCGCAGCGTCCTGCCGCGCAGGCGGAAGACCTCACGCCCGTCGAGGGCGATCGTGCCCGCGTCCGGCTTCTCGATGCCGACGATCATCTTGCCCAAGGTCGTTTTGCCGCATCCGGACTCCCCCACCAGGCCAAGTGCCTCGCCGGCATCGACATGCAGCGACACCCCGGAGACGGCCTTCACCGAGTTGACCCGGCGCTGGAGGATCGCCCCCGCGGTGACCGGGTACTCGCGAACAACGTCGATGACGTCGAGTAGGTGGCCGCCTGCCGGTCGCGTTGCAACGGCCGTGGAGGCGGCGCGAACCGCGATCTCGGGCACTGAGCGGACGGGTCCGTCCACGGGGTGCCAGCACGCGAAGAGGTGACTCGGATCGTCGCCGTCGAGCGGTGGTTCCTGCTCGCGACATTGGTCGGTCGCGCGCGGGCAGCGGGGCGCGAAGCGGCAGCCGGCCGGGGGATTGGTGAGGTCGGGGGGCAGGCCCGGGATGCTGATCAGCGCTTTGCGGTTGTCCTGGCTCAACTTCGGGATCGAGCCGAGCAGCGCCTGGGTGTAGGGATGCCGCATGGCGGCGAAGATCTCTTCAGCCGAGGCCGTCTCGACGATCCGGCCGGCATACATGACGCTGATCCGGTCGGCTCTGCCGGCGACGACGCCCATGTCATGCGTTACGAGCAGCGTCGCCATTCCCAGGCGGTCCTCGAGGTCGTCAAGAAGCGCGAGGATCTGCGCCTGGATCGTCACGTCGAGCGCCGTGGTCGGCTCATCGGCGAGCAGCACCTTCGGCTCGCAGGCCAGCGCGATCGCGATCATCACCCGCTGCCGCAGCCCTCCCGAGAGCTGGTGTGGGTAGTCGCGCAGACGCTCGCGCGGGCGGGGAAGTCCCACCAGCTCGAGGACCTCGAGCGCGCGGGCGTTCGCCTGCGCCCGGGAGGCGCCGCGGTGCAGCCGGACGGGCTCCGCGACCTGCTCCCCGATCGTCTTGGTCGGGTTCAGCGACGACTGGGAATCCTGGAAGATCATCGCCACCTCGTTGCCGCGAAGCTTGCGCAGCTCCTTGTCGGGCAGACCGACGAGCTCGCGCCCGCTGAGTGCAACGGAGCCCTCGATGATGCTGCCCCCCTTTGGGAGCAGCCCGAGGATCGACAGCCCGAGCATCGACTTGCCACAGCCGGACTCCCCCACCAGACCCAGGGTCTCGCCGACGTCGATCGCCATGTCGACGTTGCCCACGGCCTCGACGGTCGAGCGTGTCAGCTTGATGTGCGTGCTCAGGTTCGTCACCTCGAGCGCACGCGCGCGGCCGGCTGTCACCGGCGGTTCGGCGGACGTGACGGCCTCGGGCTCCTCCGGCGCCATCGCTATCGCCGCCTCAGCCGCACGTCGAACGCGTCGCGCAGCGCGTCGCCGACGAGATTGCAGGCCATCACGACCGCCACCAGGCAGAACCCGACCGGATACACGAGCCACCACTGCCCGTTGGACACGTAGGTGTCGGCATTGCCGAGCATGTCCCCCCACGATGCCGCCGGGTACTGCAGTCCGAAGCCGAGGAAGCCGAGGAACGCGAGCGCGAGGATCGAGTCGGCCACCAGGAACGTGACGTTGACGATCACCACCGACAGCGAGTTCGGGATCAGGTGTTTGTAGACCAGGCGGGCGCGTCCGCTGCCCATCACGCGGGCCGCCCAGACGAAGTCCCGCTCGCGCAGCGTCAGCACCTCGCCACGCATCAACCGCGATGGCACCAACCACGAAAAGAAGCCGAGGAGCAGGCTCTCCTCGGGAACGGTCGCGCTGAACTTGGTCGCGAGCACAAGCACGATGAACAGGAACGGGATCGAGTACACGATGTCCACGAAGCGCATCATGAACCCGTCGATCACGCGGCCCGAGAGCCCCGCGACCGCCCCGTACAGCGTTCCGATCACGATCGAGATGAACGCGGCAAAGAAGCCGATCTCGAGTGCTGTCTGGCCGCCGGCCATGATCCGCCCGAGCTCGTCGAACCCGTGCTCGTCGGTTCCAAGGATCCCGGCATGTCCCCCGAGCGGGCTGGAGGCACCCGGTGCCAGGTTGGCGTTCAGCGGCTGGGTGAGCGCCTGGTTGGAGTGGTAGACCAGCGGCCCGGCGAAGCAGAAGAGCACGAAGAAGGCGAGGATCCCGACGCCGAGGACGGCGATCCTGTTGTCGGCGAACTCACGCACGGCGAGCCGCCAGCCCCTGGCGATCGCCTGCACCTCGCCGCCCTCGGGCGTCGTCGCGAGCAGGTCGCTCAAATCCGGATCCTCGGGTCGGCGACGGTCACCGAGACGTCGGCCAACAGGTTTCCGAGCACGGTCAGAATGCCGCCGAGGATCGTGTACGCGAGCAGGATCGGGTAGTCGCCGCTCTGGAGCGCGTTGAAGAACAGCAGCCCCAGGCCCTGGATGTTGAACAGCACCTCGACCAGCAGGTTGCCGGCGAGCAGATCTGGGATCGACAGGCCGACCAGCGTGATCATCGGCAGGCAGGCGTTGCGCAGCAAGTGGTGGTAGAGCACCGCCCGTTCAGAGAGCCCCTTGGCGCGCGCCAGACGGATGTAATCCTGGGCGAGGTTGTCCAGCGCGGAAGAGCGCATATAGCGGCTGAACGACGCGATGTTGACCGCGGTCAACGTGATGATCGGTAGGAAGAAGTCGCGCGGGTGGCCGATCGCCCCCGCGGTCGTCGTGATCGAAGAGGGCACCAGCGGCGGGAACACGTGCAGGTGCAGGGCGAAGACATCGATCAGGATGATGCCGAGGAAGAACGGCGGCATCGCGTAGAGCACGAACGTCAGCGTCGTCGCGGTGTAGTCGCCGATGCTGTTTCGCCTAACCGCTTGGGCGACCCCGAGGGGTATCGCGATCAGCAGCGACAGCACGAGTGAGGCTCCCGACA
Source organism: uncultured Solirubrobacterales bacterium (assembly GCA_963799995.1). Lineage (GTDB taxonomy): Bacteria > Actinomycetota > Thermoleophilia > Solirubrobacterales > Solirubrobacteraceae > Palsa-465. The sequence goes on from CAWCZI010000012.1 coordinate 984,865, forward strand.
GGTAGATGCTGCGTCCGGCGTTCTCCTTGAACAGCGCCGCGACGCTCTGCCCCTGCTTGTAGGAGTAGCCGAAGTTAAGGTGAGCGAGGTTGCCCAGGTAGGTCGCGAACTGCGCGACCAGCGGCCGGTCGTATCCGTGCGACTTGTTCCACGCGGCGATCTGCGCGGGCCGGGCCCCGCGGCCGAGCACCTCATGGACCGGGCTACCAGCGATCAGGTGCAGGAGCTCGAACGTGATCGCCGCGATACCGATCGTGATCACGATCGCGACAAGGGTCCGGCGGATGATGTATCCGAGCATCGCTGCGGGCGCCGACCGTCCTCGGCGGGCCTCCTACTTCTTGTTGACCCACCAGAACTGCGGCCAGAGCCCGTACTGGGTCAGACTGAGATACGAGGCGGGCGGCCCGCCCACCTGTTTCGAGGCGGCCCAGATGAAGTCGTAGTTCGGGAGGAACAGCGCCGGAAGCGCAGTCGTCTCATACGACGCTTCATTGGTGACCGCGTTCGGGTCCGAGCCGTACACCGAGGCATTGATGAGCTTGTCCATCTTCGGATCGCTGTAGGCGCCACTATTGAACGAGCCGCCCGTGTTGAAGATCGAGTTCTGCGTCGGATACGGGCTGTCGACGTAACCGCTGAAGTTCTCCACCGCCCACGTGTTCGTGAACTTGGCGACCGAGGGGTCGGCGTCGTTGAAGTTGCTGGAGATGTAGTTGAACGTCTTCTCGTGCAGCCGGACGTTGATCCCCGCCGCCTGCTTGGCCTCGGACGTGACCGCCTCGTCGGTCAGAGGCACGTACGGTCCGGCGGCTTCCGTCTGCGTGTACCAGTCAAAGGCGATCGGCGTCCCGGCCGGAATCCCGGCGCCGCACTCGCCGGGGCCGCTGCCGGCCTTGGCGCACGTGGTCGTCCCATTCGGCACTACGTGCCAGCCATGCGCCTTGAGCAGCGCGACCGCCTTGACCGGGGAATACGGATATGGCGGGTTGACGGCATTGGCCGGCACGTACGGCGTTTTCGGGACCGACGGGATCGGGCCGTAGGCGAGGCCGGCGGCGCTGTGGTAGATACCGGCGATGATCGCCGGCTCGTTGACCAGCATCGCCATCACCTGGCGGAAGTAGAGCTGCGAGATGATCTTGTCGAAGTGGCCGGTCGTGTCCTTGAAGTTCCAGATCACCCCGGCCCAGCCGAAGTCGGGCACTCCGAACACGCTGTACCCCTGGCTCTTCAGGCTGGCGACGTCGACCAGCTGGGAGAAGTCGACCTGTCCGACGTCGAGGCTGCCCGTCCGCATCGCGTTCAGCAACGGGGTGATCCCGGTGTAGGTGACGCCCTGGAGTGTGTTGATGTGGGGCTTCGGGGTGCCGCCAAAGCTCGGGTTGGCCTTCGCCGTCCACGAGGCCGTGACGGGGCTGAAGCTCGACAGGATGAATGGCCCGTCGGCGATCTTCCACAGCGGGTTGGAGCCGAAGTCCCCGACCTGACCGCCGGCCTTACCGAGGTAGTCGTAGATCTTCTTGGCGTTGGCGGGAACCGTCCAGTCCAGGTGAGGGCCGCCGGCCGAGGCGACGTTCCAGTCCCGGCTCGGGAGCGGATATACGTTGAGCGCGAGCTGGTCGTTGAGGAAGAAGCCCGGGTTGAAGGCGCGCTTCAGGTGCATGACCACCGTGTCGGGCCCGCTTGCGCTGATGCTGGCCAGGCTCTGGGGGAAGTAGCCGGGGGTGAACGAGCCCCAGTTGGCGGCGCTCTCAGCGACCGCGGCCTTGATGAGCGCGATGCCGAACAGCACGTCCTGGGCATCGACCGGCTTGCCGTCGCTCCATTTGTAACCCTTGTTCAGCTCGATCGTGACCGTCTTGTCGCCGTCGGTGAACACGGGCTTCTTCGCAAGGCTGAGCCCGTAGTTGACGCCCGGGGACTCGCCATAGGCGAAGTTGTTGTAGAGCGGCAGGTACATGATCTGCTGCCACTGGTAGTTGGTCGTGCTCGCGTTCCCCGAGGGGACGATCGGAAAGATGTAGTTCGGCGTCTGGCCGTTCAGCTGCCCGAAGGTGATCGTGCCCCCGTGCGCGGGCGTGCCGGGTGGGGGCAGCTTGCCGTACAGCCCCGGCGCTGCCAGCGAGCCCGTGGCGCCGCCGCTACCGCTCGCACCGCCCGAGCCCCCGCACGCGCTCAGCATGAGCGCGGAGATCGCGATCACCAGAGCGAGGGCCGACGGCGCGCGTCGTCCGGAGCGGGCCTGTCGATGCGGCATATCAATCCTCTTCCCCAGGGATAGCAGGGTGGGCAATCTAGAAGGGCGAACGCGATCGTGTCAAGCAGCTCGGACGGCCGCGACTCCTTGCGCGAGATCAGGCCTACGGCGAACCCTTCTTGTCCGAACATGCCGATCCGGCCCCTACCGCCATCGCAGGGTGGTGGTCGCGTGCGGCGGGATCCGGTATGTGAACGAGCTGTGGTGCCAGCGAACGACGAAGGAGATCGGGGTCGCTCCGGTGTTGTAGGCGAACACGACGCGCGTCCCGTCTGGGTTGAGGAACGCGACGTCGTCCAGCCCCGAACTGACCACTGGCTGAAAATGTCCGAGACCACCGAGCCCGTACGAGACGAAATGCGGGCTGGAGACCCGCACCGCGCCCGGCTCGATGAAGCGACTGAACTGGGCCAGCTCGTAATAGTCGCGGCTCAGCGCGTAGTGGCGCGTCTGCGGGTCGACGCTCACCATCCCGGTGCAGCCCTTGCAGCCGTAGCCCAGTGCCTGCGCCGGCCCGCCCTGCGGGAACAGCGCCAGATTCCACAAGGCGAAGGCGCTCGCCCAGTTCCGTAGGGAGGAGATCAGCATCTCGGAGGTCGCCAACAGGTCGTGAGATCCGGAGGAGCACTCATCGACGATCTGCAGAGCGCGCGGCGCGGCTGTATGCGCGCTGGACATGAACTGCGGAGTTCCGGCGTAGCAATGCCACGCCAGGCCGGCGAGCGCGCCGGTGCGGGCGTCGCCGATCAGCGGGGCGACGGCCTTCACGGGCCCCCAGCTGAGATCCCACCCGAACACGTTCACGGACAGACCGGCGGAACGCAGGGCGGGCCGGATGTAGCGGGCGACGAGACCGGCCTCCTGTGCGGTGCTGATCTGCATCCCGGGGTACGGGTTCGGCTCGTCCGGCTCGTCCTGCACCGCGATGCCCTTGATCCGCACGCCCCGGTGTCGGTAGGCGCGAACGAAGGCGGCGAGATAACGCCCGAACACTGCGTCGTCGCGCGGCAGCAGGGTGCCGGCGTGGGCGTAGTTGTCCAGGGCATCATTGGCCTTCATCCACCCCGGCGCCGACCATGACACCCCTTCCAGGTACACCTTCGGGTTCAGCTGCTGTGCGGCCCTGAGCGCCGGCAGGATATACGGCTCGTCATGCGCCACCGTGAAGTCGGCCAGCTGCGGATCGGTCCGGCCCGCCGGCTCGTCGTCGTAGGAGTAGGGCACCCCGTCGGCCGTGTAGTCCGATGCGCCGATCGGGACGCGGAGGAAGCTCAGGTGGGCGCCGGACGGCGCGAAGAGCTGCTTCATCAGCCGGCTTCGCTGCCTGGGCGCCAGCTGCGTCCAGATCAGCCACGCCGACGAGTCGGTCATCCCCGCGCCCGCCCCGATGAACCTCTGATACCGATGCGTGTCGTCGACGTCGATGACACGGACGCCGCGAGCGATCCGCATCGTTGGCGAGAAGCGCCCGGCGGGTAGTGGGAGCATCGCCTGCGACAGGTCCGCGCTGGTCTGCGTCACCAGCACACGCGACCGGGGCAGCGCGCTCGCCTGCGCTGGACCGGCGACTATCAGCGTGGCCGACGCGGCCAGCAGAAGCGTCCGGACTGCCCGCCGGTGGGAGGTCGTCGCATCGCGCATGAACATCGTTGAGGGCCGGCGGGCACCAATTCGCCGCGCGCGGAGCACATTAGTCACGGCAGGACAGTGGGCGCGCCGGCAGCGGTGATCAGACGCTATCTCGCTCCGACGTTGGCACACGACATCTCATGTGCTGACCAGGTCCATGTTGAGGTGATGCGGCGCGCCCGACCACGGGGTGCCTGCGCGCTGACCCTTGCCGCGCGAGCCGACGAGGAGATAGGAGCTCATCGGTCCTTTGCCCTTGACCTCGATCGCACCGCGCGACCGGAGCTCGTAGCGTTGGTGCAGCAGCTGATAGGTCCGCTCTGTGACTTGGATGGTGCCGGGCAGGGCGTGAGATTCCATCCGGCTGGCGGTGTTGACGGTGTCGCCCCAGACGTCGTAGATGAACTTCGCGCGACCGATCACGCCGGCGACGACGGGTCCCGTGTCGATGCCGATTCGCACCTGTAGCGGCAGGCCGGTCTCGCCCACGATCGACGCCACCTCCGGCCCCATCGCTAAAGCCATCTCGGCGATCGCCTGGGCATGATCCTCCCGCGGGACGGGGACGCCGGCGGCGGCCATGTAGGCATCGCCGATCGTTTTGATCTTCTCGACGCTATAACGGGCGGCGAGCTGATCCCAGGCCGCGAATACCCGGTCGAGCAGCGCAACTAGATCCTCCGCGGAGAGTCGCTTGGACAGCGGCGTGAAGTCGACGATGTCGGCAAACAGCACGGTCACCTCCGCGCAGGCGTCGGCGATGATCGCGTCGTCCCGTTTCAAGCGCGACGCCACTGGCGCAGGAAGCACGTTCAGCAGCAAACGCTCGGATTTGGCCTGCTCGCGCTCGCGCTCGCGCACGAAGTACCCGAGCAGCGCGGACGCAGTTGTTGCGACGCCCGCGATGTTGAGAGCGAAGAACGCAACCGCGACCGGGCTGGGGATGCGCGCCGCGTGGGCCGCGAGAGAAGGATCGATCGCGCTGGACACCGCGACCAGCGACACGAATGCCACGAGCCAGGGGGCCGCTTCTCGCCCGCCGACGAACAGGAACGCGCCCATCGGCGCGGTGAACGCCCAAAGGCAGACGGCCGAGGAGGCCTTGAAGCCACCCAGGCTCCATTGCAGCGCGAACGGCAGCAGCAGGCACAGCCACAGCTGGCTGCGCCGGAACAGCAGGTAGTGGCGTGTCCGCGCGAACGTGTAGATGCTGGTCGCCGAGGCGAGCTGATAGGTGAGGGGGATCGCGGCCGCCACCCACAGCCCGAGCGCCGCGTAGGTCGCCACCCACACGAACGCCAGGCTCGCGATCAGCGCCGAGGACAGCACGAGTACGGCCTTGCGCAGGCGCAGCGCCTCGGAGTCCGATGGCGAAGCGCCGACCTCCGCCAGCCTTTGCAGCCAGGCCGGTGCTTGTCGGAGCCTCGCCTGCGGTGCTCCCGATCCCAGCCTCGATGTCACGGGCGCGCTTCGAAGACGAGGTTGAACGGCGTCTCGGCGACGCGCTGAAAGCGGCTGAATCCGCCCTGCTCGACGACGTCCCTGATCCGGGCCTCGCCGGCCTGGGCCCCGAGCGCGAGGCCGACGTCTTGTGACAGTGATGCGGGCGTGCACAGGAGCGTCGAGAAGGCGTAGTAGGCGCGGCCCACGGGGTTGAGGTTGTCCTGCACGTTGTCGCCGGCGTGTGGTTCGACGATCATCCAGGTGCCGTCGTCCTTGAGCGTCGAGTGCACGTGGCGGGCCGCTCCGATCGGGTCGCCCATGTCGTGCAGGCAGTCGAACATCGTCACGAGGTCGTAGTTGGCACCTGTGTATGCGGCCGCGGGCGCGACCTCGAACCGGACCCGTTCGGCGACGGCGGCCTCGGCCGCGCGTTGGTGGGCGGTTTCGATCGACCCAGCGTGGTAGTCGGAGCCGACGAAGGTCGAGTGCGGGAACGCCTTCGCCATCAGGATCGTCGAGGCACCGTGGCCGCAGCCGACGTCCGCGACCCGCGCTCCGCGCTCGATCTTCTCGACGACGCCGTCGAGCGCCGGCAGCCACTCCGCGATCAGGTGCGCGTTGTAGCCGGGGCGGAAGAACCGCTCGCAGCCCTCGTGCACGTCATGGACGTGCTCATGCCACCCGAACCCGTCGCCGGTGCGCGCTTTCTCCACGATCTTCGGCGAGTCGATCACCGAGCCGAGCGCGATCTGGAAGAACCCTGGCAGATACGCCGGGCTGTCCGGATCCGCCAGCGCGACCGCCTGCTCGGGCGGCAGCGTGTAGCGCCCGCTGTCCGGGTCGTACGACACGAACCCCCCCGCGGCCTGCGCGCCAAGCCACTCGCGCACGTATCGCTCGGCGGTGCCGGTGCGTTCGGCCAGCTCGGCGGGGGTCAGCCCTCCCGTGCCCGCCAGGGCGCTGTACAGGCCGAGCTTGTCGCCCATCACGACCAACGCCGCGTTCAAGGTTGCGCCAACCTCACCCACGGCGCGGAACACGAACTGCATCAACTTCTCGCTGTCGACGTCGATTGGTTGCTCGACGGTGCCCATGACTTCCTCCTAGGCTGGTTGTTGTGAGCTAATTCGCGTGGCGGGTCCCGGACTTGGTCCGACGGCGGACCGGACCGTTGGCAGCCACTCCGGGGGGAGGGCGGCAGGCACAGGCGGGAGCGCATCAGGCCCCGATCGCGGGTAGTCCGGGATCAGTCGCAGAGCCCCGATGCCGGACGGCCGGTACGCGATGATCGGCCGCAGATCCTCGTGCATCATCAGCAGCCGGATCGACGTCAGGATCTGTAGATCAGCCGCGTTGGGAGCCCCGCTTCCAATCGTCCCGCTCTCGACGAGAATGTCGGCGTGATCGAGCAGTTCGGGCAGCCGCGCGAGGTCCCGGCGGACTTGCTCGTCACTGGCCTGCGATACCACCCGGCCGAAGAACAGCATCACGGGGGTGAACGCGTACCCGGAGAGCGTCGGTATTGGCCAGCCGACCACCTCGCGTGCCATCCAGGCGCGCACCGCGTTGTCTTGAATACCCGCCCACCGGAACACCCGGCGCGCGATCGCCTGAAGCTCGTCGTGGCCGAAGCGCTCGGCCTGCTCGACCACCCGACGTCGCTCAGGATCGCTGGGGAAGATCCCCGCGCCGGGGGCGAGACGGTGGAGCTCGCGTACGATCGCCAGGCTGCCCTGCGCCCGGCGACCGTCGAGCTCGAGCGCCGGGACAGTCCACTGCGGAAAACGCTTCGCGCGGACGATTACCCCGTGCAGGCCCGGGAGCAGGTCGTGCGCCTCGAACGCGATGCCCGTCAGCTCGAGCGCCATCCGAGCCGCAAGCACAGGATGAGAGTGCTTCATCCCAAACAGATGCGCCCGCGAGTTCGCATCGCGCGGCCTCGCGCCGGCCGAACGACCAAGAGCTGCATCTGCGTGTCCCATCACCCTCCTGTGCTCGCGCCGTTTGCACGGCGAAAGTACGTCCAGGCAGCCGGGCCGTCTATGAGGTATTCGCCTCATACGACGGCCGGCAGGTGTGCGGCCGCTACCGGCGAGGAGTCGCGAGAATCTGCGGCAGGCCTTCGACGCCCTCCCCGCCGGCCAGCAGACCGTGCTCGGTAGCGAACAGGCCGGCGGCGGCGCGGCTCGAGACACCGATCTTCGCGTAGATGTGCTCGACGTGATTGCCGACAGTCTTCGGCGAGATCCCAAGCCGCCGGGCGATCTCCTTGTTCAACAGTCCCCGCGCCAGCAGCCTCAGAATCTCGACCTCGCGTAACGTCAGTCCGGCCGGTCGCTCCGCTCGCCGCGTTCCCGCATGGCCCGCCGCCCGCAACACGGCATGCGCCGCATCTCCATCGAGCCGACCGTCGCGCGCCTCGGCCCGCAGCGCCCCCACCGCCTCGTCCGCTGACAGGGCGTTTCGATACGGACGCGGTTCGAGCATCGCCTGGTACACATCGGCCGCAGCGAGGATCCGCGCCGAGAGCGACAGCGCGCTGGCCCCCAGCCCGCGCGGGTAACCCGATCCGTCCAGCCGCTCGTGATGCTGCGCCGCGAGTGCCCCCAGCGGCGCCAGCACCGCAGAGGACGACAGGATCCGCTCGGTCAGATACGGGTGCAGCCGCACCCGCTCCCACTCGATGACAGTCAGCGCCCCGCGCTTGTCCCAGATCGTGTTTGGCACCCCCAGCCGCCCCAGGTCGTGAACCAGCCCCGCTCTTCGCAGCACCCGAAGCTCATCATCCGGCAACCCGGATGCGCGTCCCGCCTCGGCTGCCAAGTCCGCCACGGCGCGAGAATGGCCCATCGTGTAGGGCGACTTCAGGTCGGCAAAATCGGCGATCGCCTCGAGCGCCCCGTCGAGCTCGGCATTCGAAAGCGTCCGACGCAGGCCTGGCTGGGCCTCGATCACCGCGTCCCAGCTCGTCGCATCGGCAAGCGGCGCCAGCAGCTCGCGCGCCCCATCGCAGAAGCACGCGACAACAGCGGGGTCAAACTGCGTGCCGCTCCGCTGTCGCGCGACCGCCACCGCCGCATCGACACCTCCCTGGCGGTGGAACACCTCGACCACGTCCGCGAGCTGGACCAGCCGCACCGGCTGGCTGATGGCGCTGCCGACGAGCAGCCCGGGATCCCCCTTGCCGTCCCAACGTTCGAACACCTGCAGGAGCGCCTCGCGCACCGCCTCGCCCAGACCGAGCCGGCTTGCCAGATCGCCGGCGAGCAGGCAATGGGTCCCGTGCATCGACTCCATCGCCGTGCGCCCCGATACGACAAACTCGAGCATGGTCCGAGCCCGGCGCGCCGACGGCTCGCCCGCGGCCACATGCCGCATCGCAAACCGCGCCTTGTTCATCCCGACCAGATCGATCGCGTACAGATCCCCCTTCGCGCTGATCTCATCGCCAAACCACCTCGCCTGCTCGTACGCGTCGGCATGACAGCCCACCCACGCCAGCAACATGACGTAGTAGACGACCAGGCACTCAGACTCCTCGAGCGCGAACTGCTCGCCAAGCCCCAACGCCAGCATGCACGCCCGCAGCACGTGCTCCATCGGCTGAGCTAGGCCCAGATCCGTACCCAGCGACAAAGCGGCGACCAGCTCGGCAAGACAGACACCCGAATCTCCGTCACCGGCAACCACGGCCCAAGTCTACGAGCGACCCGGAGTTTCTCAAGTACCGCTACCGGGATTCGAATTGTGTTGCGAGAACTTGTGGGCGTCGGCATCGCTGAATAGTTCCTGGGATTGGCGGGTGTCGGTAACTGTTCTCGCGAGGCGGTTCCATTGCTCCTCGGTAACGCCGGCGTGGTCAGAGTCGGCATCCTGGGTCCGGTTCAACCGGGCGGCGGCGGATCGCGGGACGGGTTGCATGGCGTCGGCGACAGTCAGGGTCCGCAGCACGTTGCTGGTCTTGGGGCGTTCGATGTCGATCCCGCGTCGCAACAGCTTGGTGGTGTACACGCTGCCGTAGGAGAGGTGCTTGGAGACCGCGGCAGCGATCCCGCAGGTGAGCATGATCGGAAGGGTGAGCGCGAAGTTGGCGGTCATCTCCGCCACGCTGGCGATCGCGGTCAGCGGTGCCTGAGCGGCGGCCGCGAACACCCCGCCCATCGCCACGACGGCGTACAGCGCCGGGGGACCGACTGCGGGTCCAAGGAGGTTGTGAACGAGGGTGCCGAACGCCATGCCGGCCATCGCGCCGATGAACAGCGATGGTGCGAATACGCCTCCGGATCCGCCGATCGACAGGGTGAGGCTGGTGGCCAGCACCTTGCTGACCAGGAAGAGGAGGATCAGGCCGACTACAACGTGACCGCTGATGACTGAGTTCATCACCGGATAGCCGACGCCGTACATCTGCGGCACGGCCAGCAGCAGCGCCCCGAGCGCGACCCCGCCGACGGCCGGTCGCGCCCACTCGGGACGGCCGTTCCACAGCTCGTCGACGAAATCCTCCAGCCAGTACAGAAAGGTCTTGAATCCGACCCCGATCAGCCCGGCAGCGACCGCGAGGACCGCGACAAGCAGATAGATCGTGTCGTTGGTGACCGACAGACCGTGCGGGATCATGCTGAAGAACGGCGCCGACCCGAAGATCGCGTGGCTGATGACATCGCCGGTGACCGCCGCGAGGCTCGTGGCCACCAGCGCGTCGAGTGAGAACTCGCGCAACACGATCTCAAAGCCGAAGAACAACCCCGTCAGCGGAGCGTTAAACGTCGCCGCGATCCCGCCGGCCGCTCCGCACGCGACGATGATCCGTAGCCGGCTCTCGGACATGCGCACGAGCTGCCCGAGTGTCGAGGCGAGCGCTGAGCCGATCTGCACGATCGGGCCCTCTCGTCCGACCGACCCGCCGACGCCGATCGTGATCGCAGAGGCCAGCGCCTTGACGATCGTCACCGGAGGACGGATCCGTCCCCCGCTCTCTGCGACGGCGAGCATGACCTCGGGCACGCCATGTCCCCGGGCCTCCCGAGCGAACCGATAGATCAGCGGGCCGTAGATCAAACCGCCGAGGACCGGGACCACCAGCACGAACCAGATACCCAGCCCGGGCAGGTGCGCGCTCGCAGCGTGACCCTGCTGACCGAACTGGTCATGGCCAGTGACCAGCCAGGTGGCACCGAACACCATCTCGCGAAACACAGCAGCGCCGAGACCGGCTCCCGCACCGACCACCAAGGCCATCACCACCAGCCCCAGGCGATGGCCGCCCAACCACGCTGACGCCGTCCGCGCCACCGAACGGCGCGACGGGCTTGACTGCTTGCCGACCACCGGCTCGGCGCCCATCAGTCGAGGTCCCAGCCCAGCGACCAGTTCTGCTCAGGAACCTCGCCCGCCGCATCGGCAAACGCCCGCAACGCCCGCACGACAGAATCCCGGTCAGCCGGCGGCATGCGTCCCACGATCGTCGCGATCTCCACCCGCCGACGCCGACTGACCTCGGCGACCAGCTCGGCGCCGTCGCTGGTCAACGAGACCCGCACCGCTCGGCGATCCTCCTGGCTACGGCGGCGGGTCACGAGTCGCTTGCGCACCAGGCGGTCACACATCCGCGTCGCCGTCGAGCGATCGACACCCAGCGCCGTGGCCAGGTCGGCCAGACGCTGCGGACCACGGGACGCCAGCTCGACGAGGAAGCGGTACTGCGGCAGCGTCACATCCTCAGCGACGCCGGCCAGCGAACGGGCCGCGACCGCGACCAGCGTCCGACTGGCCCCCAACACCGCATCGACCAGCTCATCCCGAGCCGGCTCCCCGGTACCGCGTTTCTCCGCAGGCGACTCAGATCTTGCTTGCATGCAGCTATCATTGCACAATGCACGCGGTTTGCTTGCCAGCGGACACCGCCGCGCGTCCGTCAGCTCACGATGAGGATGGCGGCCACGAACGCGAGGTAGCCGGCGATGATGAGTGCGCCGTGTGCGCGGCGCAGCCCACGGCCGGCGTAAGCGCAAGCCAGTGTCACGGCAGTCAGACCGAGATACCAGCCGGCGACGAGCGTCCCCTGCCGCGACGGTGCGCCCAGCCCGACGAGAACTCCAGGGAGCAGCAAGCCGGCGGTGACGTTCAGGGCGTTGCTGTTCAGGGCGATGCTGAGCGTCGCGGCGCCCCTCCCCCGAACGGCAAGGTACAGCGCCGAGACTGCATTGGGGAGGCTCGTCACGCCCGCGAGGATCAGTCCGCCGGTAACGATCTCGGCGACGTGGTGTCTGGTGCCGAGTGTCGATGCGGTCAGCTCCATCGCGACGCTCGCGCAGACCACGACGGCGGTGGCGAGCAGGGCAATGGTCACGTCGAGCGCTCCCGCTCGGGGCGGGTGGATCGCCGGCTCGAGTTCTTGCTCCTCCTCAGCGATGGCCTCTGAGATCCAGCGCAACCACGTCTTCGGCAGACCGGACGAATCCAACCGCTTTGGGCTCACGCCGGAGACCAGCAGATACGGGACCAACACGGCAATGGCGGCGATCAGACCCACGCCGGATCCTGGACCGCCGAGGACCACGGCCAGACAGACGGTTGCGATCAGCATCGCAACCGTCCCCTCGAGAATGACCACACGCCGATGCAAGCGGATCTCGCCGGCGACCACCGCGCTGACCCCGAGAAGAGCGGCGAGATTGAACACGTTGGAGCCGATCACGACCCCGGCCCCGATCTGCGTGTGATGACCGGCCAGCGCGGTTACGCTCGCCGTGATTTCGGGGGCGTCGGCCGCCAACGCGGCCAACATCCCGAGCAGCGCCTCGGACAGGCCGATCCGCGCTCCGATCCGCTCGAGTCGAGACACCAAAAGCCAGCTGGTCGTGAGACTGACCACCGCTCCCAAGACGAACACGACACCGAGCAGCAGATCAGACACTCCGTGTGATTATCGTGCGGAGCAGAACAGAACGACGTTGCGATCCAATCGCGTGCCGGCGAAGCCTCGGGGACGGCCCCCTTGGGCATTGAGGTATGCGAGCTCGCGGGAGACCCTCCCGAGCGATCCTGGAGAGATGTGATCGAGCATCCAGGTCTGGATCGCGACGCCCCCGCCGTCTGTGCCCAGGATGCGCAGTGCCCTGGCCTGCTGGGGGTAGTCGACCAGCGACGCGGTCTCGATCTGCCAGTAGCCGCCGGCCGGGCTGTGACGGGGGGCGATGTGGTTTCGGTGCGTGTGGCCGCACAGCGTGGCGATGACCGAGCTCGAGCGATCGAGCAGGTCGAGCAGTGCTGGACCGCCCACCGAGCTCTCAAGCGGTTGATGCGAGACGACGATCAGCATGCGTCCGCCGCGATCCCCGAGCTGAGCGGCCAGCCATTCGGGCTGGCCGGCGACGACCAGCCCGCCCGACCCGCCGTCGCGCCGGGCCAGGTCGAGGACGACCACGCGCACGCGATCACCTACATCGACGGCGTAGTCCAAGCGACCATCCGGTGAGGAGACGGCGTGTGACGGTGAGGCCCCGCGGAGTCGGGTGACCACCTCATCGGCCTCCATTTCGCGGCGGCTCGCGTCGGCGGGCACGGGGACAGTCGGGCCGCGCAGCGCCTCGGCCAGCAGCTGGTTGACGACAACGGGGGCGACCGGCCCGTCCGGCCCGGCCGGGAGGCTGCGGAGGTTGGACGGAATTGTCAACCCCGAGGGTAGGTCCCACAGCGCGCGCCCGCCGAGCGCCAGCGACCGCGTCAGCTCGGTGGGGACGAGCTCGCCCGCCACGAGCACGTCGTGGTCGCCGAGCACGGGGACCCACGGGACGCCGAGCCCGCGAGCAGCGAAGGGACGCGTGGCGGCTCCCAGCAGCCCGGGATGCCGCGGCGCGTCCACATCGGGTCGGTAATAGAACGGGTCCGGGTTCGACGCGTTCTGGACCCCAAAGTAGCCATCGGCCCCGCTCCCCGGCCCAACCGGACCTCCACCCAGGACGTCCAGAGCAATCCGCAGCTCGTTGTCCTGGTCGTTGTCGATCAGATCGCCGCCCTGGATGACGTAGTCGGGCACGAGCTTGCGCATTGCCCCGGCTGCGCCCGCGAGCACGTGCGAGGTCAGCGCTTCCTGCGGGCGGAAGGTCGACTGAAACGGCGGCCCGAGCCGGGCGAGGAATGGGACCCGCGCCGGTGACGAGGCGTCCATCACGTGTGCGTCGGTCAGATGCCCGAGCAGGCCAAGCGTCCGACCCAATGCAGCGCGCGACGCGAGCTCCTCCCGGTAGACGAACCCCTCCCCGCCGAGGACCCTCAGCTGCCCGTCGCCGGCCGGGTCCCCCCACGTCGTCTCGAGCGTCGAGCCTGACGCCGATGGAACGTGAGAGTCATTCCCACATCCGTCCATCACGAGCGCGCCGAGCACCCCTGCCGAGGCGGCCAGCGCCTGGCGTCGGGTCAACCGTCTCACGCGCCGAGTCCCTCGACGACCGAATCGCGCGACGCCCCGCGCGCCACCCACCCGACGGCAACCAACGCTGCGGCACAAAGCCCGGCCACGACAGCTGCGACCGCACCCGACCCCGCAGCCAGATTGAGAACGGCATAGTTCTCGGCGAGTCGGGACAGCGCCGGGCCGAACGCGACCCGCTCGAGCAGCACCCCGACAACAGCCGCGGGCACGACCAGCGCCGCCACCGCCCCGAGCAGCAGCCGCCGTATCGCCCCCGCCCCGGCCCCGCAGGCGCGCAGGACGGCCACCGTCCGTCGCCGCTCGAACACGGTCAGCGCGCACGCCTGGATCAGCGCGTACAGGCAGACGAGCCCGTCGACGATCGCGACCGCGCGGAGGATTGTCCGCAGCACGTCGACGAGCGGCGCCCCGCGCGCCGTCGCCCCGGCCGCGACCGACGGCGGCGCGCCGAGACGCGTCAGCGCGGCCGTCACCGCGCCGTAGTCGGCGCTGGGCGTCAGCACGATCGCGAGCGACGCCGATGACGCGGCCCCCGGGTCGTAGCGCAGCAGAGTGCCGGCCTCCATGTACGCCACCCGGCCCTCGTGATCGAGCGATGAGACGATCCCGACGACCCGTACCCGCAGCTCGCGACCGGACGGCAGCGCGAGCGCTAGCACCGACCCGTCGGACAGGCCGAGCGCGTTTGCGAGCCCCGCTCCCACCTCGGCCTCGAGCGGTCCTCGGAGCCGTCGCCCGCTCACCAGCGCCGGCGCCTCAAATGTTGTGTGGTCGCCGGGGAAGGCGATCGTGTCGATCGTCTCCCCCAGCTCGAACGAGTCGGCCGCATTGACCTCGTAGCGCGGCGCGATCGCTGCGATCCCCGGGATCCGTCGCAGCCGCGTCGGCGAGACCGATGGCGGCGGCAGCGAGGTGGTCAGCTGATACTTCTTCCCGAGCGCCCCCGGGTCGGTCTCGAGCGTCGACAGCTCGGAGGCCAGCGCGAGCATCAGCAGCACGAATGCCGCCGACAGGCCGAGCGTCACGACGCTCGCGAGCCACCGTGCCCGGCGCGCGCCGACGAGCCGCACGCCGAGCCCGAACAGCCCGCCGCCCCGCCCCACCCCCGCGGACCGCCGATCCCGCCCGGCGACATCGCCGCCCCGCAGCAGCGTCACGACCGGGCCGCCGGTCGCCCGCCATGCGGGCCATGCCGCCCCCAGCGCCGGAAACCCAACCGCGCCGAGCCACGCAAGCCCCAGCGGCCACCACAGTCCCCACCCCGGCGTCGGCTCGTTGAGGAGCTCGAGCAGCCGGCTCGCCGGCCCGTAGGTCGCGACGAGCCCCGCAACCATGCCGAGCGATCCGGACGGCACCGAGACGAGCAGGCCCTCGACGACTTGCGTCCGCACGACCTGGCCGCGCGTCTCGCCGACAGCCCGGCGCACCCCGAACGTGCCGAGCCGCCGCTGCACCTCCGCCCGCGCCGATGCCGCGAGCAGCACGCCGGCGGTCACCAGAGCGATCACAGACAACGCGACGAGCAGATCGATCACGATCCCCGCCGCCTGGTCGAGCAGGATCCGGATCCCCGCCCTCGTCGCGAACTGGATGTCCTTGATCCCGAACGACGTCGCGCGTGCCTGTGCGAGCACCTCGTTGACATATGCCGGGTTGCGCAGCCAGATCTCGGCCAGGTCGACCTGCGGGAAGCGCTCGGGCCTGCCGACGTGCGCGTCGATCGCGGGCCTCGACAGGTAGATGCGTGCCTTGGCGAGCGGGTAGCCAACGTCGTCGGGCCCTTCGACCAGCCCGACCACCCGCAGCGGACCGAGGAAGTTGTCACCGAGCCTCAGATACGACCCGACCCGGATCCCCCACGCGTCGGCGAACGCCTTTTCGACGAGCACCTCGGAGCCGAGCCGCCGCAGGTTGCGGCCTGCCACCACCGCATACCCGTCATCCCGCCCCGGCCGGTCGAGCACTTCGACGATCGCCCCCGTCCGCCGGCCGTGGAACCCGAGCTCCCCGTCGACGATCTCGAGCCGCAACGCGATCCGGGCGATGTCCGGCAGCGCCTCGATCCGCGCCGCCACCCGCTGCTCGCCGATGTTGTTGAAGCGAGCGATCACGTCGGGCAGCCCCGCCGCCCTCGTCGCGCGCGCAAACCCGGTACCGAGCCCGTACGAGATCACGACCGCGGCCGACAGCATCGCCGCCGCGAGCGCGATCCCTAGCCCGGTCAGCACCGCTCGGCGCCGCCGCGAGCGCAAGCCGATCAGCGCCATCCGCCACGCGGACCTCACGTGAGCCGCCCGCCGGCGAGCGACAGCACCCGGTCAGCGATCGCCGCCGCCTCGGGCTCGTGGGTCACGATCACCACGGCTCGCCGCTCGAGCTCGCGCAGGATCCCGAGCACCGCGGCGCCGTTCTCCGCGTCGAGTGAGCCGGTCGGCTCGTCGGCGAGCACGACGACCGGGTCGTTGACGAGCGCCCGGGCGATCGCGAACCGCTGCTGCTCGCCGCCGGACAGCGCGCGCGGCAGGTGCCCGGCGACCGGGCTGAGCCCGAGCACTTCGATCAGCTCGCGGGCGCGCCGCGCGCCGCCGGCGGGAGCGCCCGGCAGGCGCGTGGCCAGGAGCACGTTCTCGAGGCCGCTCAGCTCCTCGATCAGCTGGAACTGCTGAAAGACGAAGCCGATCCGCCGCAGCCGGATCCGGGCGAGCGCCCCGCCTGCCCGTCCGACGAGCTCCTCGCCGGCGATCTTCACGCTCCCGCGGTCGGCGGCGTCGAGCCCGCCGAGGATGTGCAGCAGCGTCGACTTCCCGCTTCCCGAGCGCCCGAGCACGGCGACGACCTCGTCGGCCTCGACGGACAGCTCGGCGCCGTCGAGCACCCGCCGCGCGCCCCGACCCATCCCGACGGTCTTGACCAGATCATGAGCTTCGAGGACCGCCACTCTCGACCGGTCTACCAGACCGTGAAGAACAGGACCTCGACCGCGAGTGACTGCACGGCCATGATCGTCAGCGCTGGCCGCAGTCGGCCGACCGGCACGACTGCGGCCGCCGCCACGCAGGCGAGCGGCACGAACGGCAGCCAGATCCGCTCCGTCTCACCACGAGTGAAGCCGAGCAGTGACGCGACCACGATCACCGCCGCCACTGCGACCGCCGCCCGGTCGCGCGCTCCGAGCGCTCGCAGGCCGAACCACATCGTCGGTAGCCCGAGCATCACGGCCCAGGCCGTCGGTGCGCCGAACAGGTAGTACGCGTACGTCCGCGTCGCGCTCGTGGCCAGGCTGGAGTATTCGGCCGAGGTCGCGCTGAGCGCGCTGAACGCGTCGTAGCCGAACGCGATCGCCAGCGCGGCGTTGAAGGCGATCACCCCGGCGCCGGCGGCGAGGCACACCCGCGCCGCGCCCCGCCAGCCGTCGCGCTGGAGCACTAAGAGCGCCGCCCACGCCGGGATCGCGAACAGCAGCCACGAGAAGAACGTCGCCAGCGCCGCCGCGCAACCGCCGGCGATCAACGCCCATGTCGCCCGCCTGACGAGCAGACACGCGACGACCATGCCGAGCGCGGCGAACGCGTAGTCGGCCGAGGTGACGCCGAACAGCAGAATCGCCGGGGAGAAGGCCGTAAGCAGGCCGGCGATCCGCCCCCGCTCCTCGCCGCCGAGCACGCGGCCGAGGTCATAGGCGAGCGGCGAAGTCAGCGCGCCGACCCCGATGCACAGTGCGGCCATCGCCCGGGCGGAGTGGACCCCGAGCAGGTGCAGCGCGATCAGCGGCCCCGGCGGGTTGCCATCGGCGTGCAGCGGAATGTACTTGAAGTCCGCGGCGAAATGGCTGAGGAAATGCGGGATGCCGGGCGCCAGCGCCGGCAGGCCCGGGAGGTACTCGTAAAGTCCCTCCAGCGATCCGCCCCGGCCGGTGGCGAACACCTCCCACCATCCGCGCGCACCGTCGCGGGCGAGGTTCAACGACAGCCCGACGAAGAGCGCGAGCAGGAACAGCGCAGCGGCGGTGAGCGGCGGCGAGCGGAGCCGCTGCACGATCACCGGGGTAACCCCAAGTGCCCCGGTGAGCGAGATCACAGTGACGATGACGAGCACGTTGACGTGCGCGCCGGGGTAAATGAGAAACGGCGGCAGCGGCAGGCCGAGCCCGCCGGTGGCGGCCTTGATCGCGAGTCCGACGGCAATAACGACCGCGGCCCCCCCCACGCCCAACCACGGCAGCGCCGACCCGAGCTGCTCCCGCATGACGTCGCCCCGCGGGCGCCGCCGCGTCGTCAGCGACGCCACACGCGTACCGCATAGACGGCCGCCGACCCGGCGAACAGAGCGATCGTGATCAGCAGCCAGTTGCGCAGGTAGCCAGAGGGATGGTGGCCCGTGGCAGAGAAGTACCCCGGTCCGGCCGGTCCGAGGATCAGCGGAAAGTAGATCAGCAGCAGCAACCCCGAGATCAGCGCCGGGGTGCGCACGTGATTGACGATCGGGACACGATGCGTGGTCAACCGGCTCGGAAGGCGTGCGCGGAAGACGTGGTCCAGCGCGGTGTACGCGGGCAGCAGGACGAGATCATGGAGCACCGCCGCCGCGAGGAACCACGCAGCGAAGTTCACCCACCGCTTCTCCCCCAGCAGCTGGACGATCGCGTACGCCGCGATCGCCAGCCCGATCACGTGCACGATGAGGTGGACCGGGTTCGCGCCGTAGCGCCCCTTGAAGCTCATTCGAACGACACCTTGCCGATCCATTTCGTGCAATGGACGCCGGGGAGGCCAGGCCCGATCGCCCGCGCCGGATAGCCGTGATCCGGCGACAGGTCGACGCCGTTGACGCGGAGTGCCAGCAGGGAGCGAGGATCGCGCACCTGCTCGCTCGCGAAGGTAGCGCTGCCGTAGAGGCCGCCGTGCTGCACCGACACGACGGTCGCCGTCGCGCGCTCGCCCGCACCGACGAGCGCCGCCAGGTCAGCGAGGCGCACGCCGGTCCAGGTCTGCGTCGTCGACCAGCCCTCGACGCAGCCGATCGTCAGGTCGTGAGTGTGCTGCGGCATCGCGGTCAGTTGCTCTCGCGTGAGCCCCATGGTGCGGCCGCCCGCGCTCACCCACAGGCGCCAGCCGGAGCCGACCAGCTCCGGCGTGATCCCGGCCGCGACCGCCGTCCGGTTCACCTGAAAGTCATTCGGGCCCGACCCGAACACACGGCCGCGGGGAGCCAGCAGCGCCAAGCGCCGGAGCGGCCCGCCGATCGACTCCCCGATGTTGGCGACGAGGAGCGCCAACGACGCGCCGCCGACCAGCCCGAGCAACCCGCGACGGCTGAGCGTCGGCGCCACCGGCGCGACCGCGATCAGCGCGTCGGCCTCTGTTCCCGACACCGGCTCGGAGCGCGTGTGCAGCAGGTCGTCGCGCAGCGGCTGCAGGACGCCTCGCTCGCGGTAGGCACGCACGACGACCGGCATCTTCACCGTCACATGGACCAGGAACGCGCTGAAGAACACCCACGCGCCGTAATAGTGTGCGACCACGAAGTTGAAGTGCCACGGGTAGTAGTTCTGGATGTTGAGCACGCCGGTGGCGAACTCGAACAGCGCCCCTCCGACGAGCAGCAGCAGCGACAGCCGCTCGATCGCGTTCGCGAGGCTGCGGATCGCGGGCCACTGAAACAGCTTGGGGATGACCGACCACAGCTTCGCCAGCAGCAGCGGGATCGTGATCAGGCCGACGGTCACGTGCGTCCCTTGAGTCAGCGCGAAGATCCACGACGGCCACGAGGCCGGGAACTGGATCAGCACGCCGATGTCGTGAGCCTGATTGACGGGCGAGTTGCCCGCGAGCTCGGGGTGGTAGGCGTCGTGCGAGATCAGACCGGTGAGGGCCATGATCAGGATCAGTGGCAGCAGCAGGCTGCCGAGGAGCGAGGTGAGCCATGGGCCGCGCAGGGGGCTGCGCCAGAACTCGGGGCGAAACGGGCCGGGCGGAGGCTGCTCGAGCCGCTGCTTGAGCTTCGCGACCGTGCTCACAGCAGCGCTGCCATGTCGCGGATCGCCCTGACGGTGCCGGTGAAACTGCCGGTCACCTTCGACTCACCAGCGGCACGAGGGCGATAGGTGACCGGCATCTCGCCGATCCGCCACCCGGCGGCCGCTGCCTTGAGCACCATCTCGAGCGGCCAGCCTGAGCGCCGATCGCGGAGCCCGAGCTCGAGCAGCCGGATTCGGAACGCGGCTCGCATCGGGCCGATGTCGGTGAGCCGAGTTCGGGCGTCCGCCGGTGAGCGGCGGGTCAACTCGACCGCGAGCGCGCGGTTGGCCAGACGCGCGTGCCAAGGCCACGCGCCCGATGTCGTCGGCCGGCGGGAGCCGAGGACGAGGTCACTGCTGCCGTCGTTGACTGGATCGGCGACACGCGGAAGCTCCCTCGGATCGAGCGAGCCGTCGCAGTCCATGAAGCAGACGACGTCGCTCGTGGCAGCGCTGAGCCCGGCGCAGCACGCCGCGCCAAAGCCTCTGGTCGGCTCAAGCACGACCCGGGCGCCAAGGCGCCTCGCGACCTCCGCGGAGCCGTCGGTCGAGCCATTGTCGACCACGAGCGGCTCGTAACCGGGCAGGAACGCGCCGAGCACCAGCGGGAGCGCCCCGGACTCGTTCAGCACCGGAAGAATCACGTCGATCGGCACCGGCGAAAGGCTGACAGCAACCTCTTACAGTCCGCGAAACTCGGGCCGTGAGCCGAGCCGGCGAAACTAGAGTCCGCGTGGTGCGCGTCCTCGTCACCGGCGGAGCCGGCTTCATCGGATCGCATATCGTCGACGCGCTCTTGGCGCGAGGAGACTGCGAAGTCGTGATCCTCGACTCGCTGTCCGAGGCGGTGCACCCAGTCGCCCCCGGCTACCTCGACTCTCGGGCGGAGCTCGTCGTCGGCGACGTCGGCGACGCTTCACGGGTGGCGTCGTCTGTGCGCGGGGTTGACGCGGTCTGCCACCAGGCGGCGAAGGTCGGCCTCGGATTGGAGATCGCCGACATCGATTCCTACGTCCGCGACAACGACCTCGGCACCGCCGTGCTGCTGCGCGAGCTCGCGGCATCGGGGTTCGCCGGGCGGTTCGTCCTCGCCAGCAGCATGGTCGTGTACGGCGAGGGTGGATACCGGTGCTCTGTGCACGGGCCTCTTGCGCCGCTGCCGCGGGCAGCCGCCGATCTCGCCGCGGGGCGATTCGAGCCGGAGTGTCCGCTGTGCGGGTCGGCGCTGGAGGCAGTGGCAGTGCTAGAGGACGCCCGGCTCGATCCCCGCAATGTCTACGCGGCGACCAAGCTCCATCAGGAGCATTTGTGTCTGGCGTGGTCGCGTGAGACCGGAGTGCCGGTGACCGCCTTGCGCTACCACAACGTCTACGGGCCCCGGATGCCACGGGACACGCCATACGCCGGGGTCGCGTCGATCTTCGCGAGCGCGCTCGCCGCCGGCCAGGCGCCGCGCGTGTTCGAGGATGGACAGCAGCGGCGTGACTTCGTTCACGTCCGTGACGTCGCTCGTGCGAACCTCCTCGCGCTGACCGCGCCCGAGCCGATCGCGGGCGCGTTCAACGTCTGCAGCGGAACCCCGCGAACGGTTGGCGAGATGGCCGCAGCGCTATCCGCTGCGGCCGGGCCGGGCGCGCCGGAACCCGTCGTGACCGGCCAGTACCGCCTCGGCGACGTGCGGCACGTCTTTGCGAGTCCCGAGCGAGCCGCGCTCGAGCTCGGGTTCATCCCGGAGGAGGAGTTCGCCGCCGGGATGGCCGAGTTCGCCACAGTGTTTCCGATTTCGTAATTGGATTGTCGATCGGACGGCCGTAGGTTTCTGCGACGTGCGCAAACCGTCGCTCATCGTGATCGCCAAGCCGCCGCTCCCGGGGCGCGCGAAGACGCGATTGACTCCACCGCTCACTCCCGTGCAGGCGGCCAGGCTCGCTGAGGCTGCGCTGCTGGACACGGTCGACGTTGTCCGGGCGACGCCGTGTGAACGCCGGGTGCTCGTATTCGACGGCGGGGAGTCAGCGGCGTGGCGACCGGACGGATTCGAGGTGATCGCCCAGCGTGGAGTGGGGCTCGCGGCCCGGCTCGCGGCGGCGTTCGAAGACGTCGGCGGCCCCGCGCTGCTCGTCGGGATGGACACCCCGCAGCTGACGCCGGCGGTGCTCAGCGCCGGGCTGCGCAAATTGATGCGCCCCGACATCGACGCTGTGCTCGGACCGGCGGTCGATGGTGGCTACTGGAGTATCGGCCTGTGCCGGCCGTGCGCCGAGGCGTTCGCCGGTGTGCCGATGAGCGAGCCGACGACATGTTCGGCGCAACGTGCCCGGCTCGCGGAGCTCGGGCTCGCGGTGTCTGAGCTCCCGGTGCTGCTCGACGTCGACACCTTCGACGACGCGCCGGCGGTGGCACGATCGGCCCCACGGTCGCGGTTCGCCGCCGCTGTCGCCGGTCTGACAGAGCGCGACGCAGCGTGACACCCCACCCGATGCGGGTCTACGACGACAGCCTGCTCGGGTGGGGCGACCACGCGACCGGGCCAGCGGTGACGGTGCGAATGAGCGACGGCACCGTAGACCTGCTCGCGCTCGAACGGTTCCTCGGCGCTGCCGACGACACAGACGAATCGCTGCTGCGCTCGGCCCGGGGGCCCGTACTCGACATCGGCTGCGGCCCGGGCCGGATGCTCCATGCGCTCGCGCGACGCGGCGTGTTCGCCCTCGGGGTCGACCTCTCCCCGGTCGCCGTCGCACTCGCCAGAGGCAAGGGCGCGCACGCAATCGTCGCGTCGGTATTCGACGAACTGCCCGGCGCAGGGGGCTGGCGGACGGCGCTGCTGCTCGACGGCAACATCGGGATCGGCGGCGCGCCGGAGCGCCTACTCGGCCGCGTCGCCAGCCTGCTCATCGACAGCGGGAAGATCGTGGTCGAGCTCGAACGGCCCGATGTCGCGGGCGGCCGCGTGCGCGCCTGCTTGCAGTCCGGCGAGGGACAGGTCAGCGCCTGGTTTCCGTGGGCGCGGGTGACGGTCGGGGAGATCGAGAGCATCGCGGCCGCGAGCGGCCTCCGGGTCGGTGCGCGGTGGTCGACTGACGGGCGCTGGTTCGCGCGCCTGGGTCGTTGAGCACCTGGTCAGCTCCGGCGGTTGGACGGCTGGACGGCTTCTGGGATTGGTGTGCCCTGGGCGGAGAGCAGCCGCCAGCTGCGCCCGTCGAGGGCATAGACGTGCGTGTAACGGCTGTCGACTTGAAACGTCGAGTCGTCGCCGGTGAAGGTCATCGTCGTGCGCCCCACGACCACCGCGACATTGTCGTACCGGCGGACCAGCGTCTGCTGGGGCCAGCGATCGATCGCCTCGAAGACAACGGCTCCGCTGCGCACAGCGTCAACGAAGGCACCGCGCGGATGCACCTGGCCGGTGCCGAACTCGACGATGACGAAGTCGTCGGCGAGCAGCGCCGCCAGCGCGGGGGCGTTCTGCGCCAGGAGCGCCTCGAAGAAAGCCGCATCGGCGCGCAGCACCGGCTCGGCCGTCTGTAGACCAGGCGGCCGCTTGCCGGCCACATGGGCGACGAGCGCGCCCAGCGCGTCAGCGATCCGCGCGCGGATGCGCGGGTCGGCGATCGTCCCATCCTCACCGACCGCGTCGCGCGCCACGGGGATGCGGGCGCACGCGTCTTCAGCGATGTCCGCATCGACGTAGCCCAGCACTTTGCGCAGCGAATCATGGGCGTCGGCGGCGCCCGTCGGCGCCGCAGGCCCCGACGCGTTGATCCACGCGACCGGCTTGTGATAGGTGCCGGCATCGCCGACGGTCCACTCCAAGAGGTTTTTCATCGCGCCGGGCAGCGCACCCGCGTACTCGGGCGTGCAGATCAGCAGCGCGTCAGCAGCCGTGACCTGTTCGCGCAGCTCGGCGACCGCGCGATCGACAGGCTGGCCCTCGCGATCGTCGTCGGGATTGAAGTGCGGCAAGGTGGCGATCCCGCGGTAGAGCACCGTGGCCACCCCGCTCGGCGCGACCACACCCGCCGTCCTGAGCAGCGCGGTGTTCGTCGACCCCTCGCGCAGGCTCCCCGACACCAGCAGCACTCGCAACGGGCCTGTCACCGCTTACCGTCCGGCGTGCTCGCCGCGTGGCGCCCCCGGGCCGGGGGGCAGCTCGATCTCCCCACGCCCCGCGTGTTTGCCGCATCGGTCGCAGCGGAGGTCTGGGCCGATGTTGCCTCCGCAGTCGGCGTGGAGGGTGAGTCGGGGTGGGCCGCCGGGGGTCGGATAGTGGCGGTCGCCCCATTTCATGAGCACGATGAGGGCAGGCGCGAGCTCGCGTCCCTTGTCAGTGAGCACGTACTTCGGCCGGCCGGGCCGCTCTGGGTCCGGAACGCGTTCGAGCAGCTCCTCGTCGCACAGCCGCTTAAGCCGGTTGGTGAGGACGTTGGAGGCAATCCCGAGCTTCGCCTGGAACTCCTCGAACCGCGTTAGGCCGACGACGGCGTCGCGAAGGATCAGCAGCGTCCAGCGCTCTCCGACGACCTCCAGTGCTCGGGCGATCGAGCAGACCTGGTTTGGATAGTCGCGTTGGAGCACTCACCAATCATAGCTGACTTGCTTGACAAAAGCCAGAGTCGCGTGTAGGTTGACTTGCATGACGCAAGTTAGCCATCACGAGGAGAAGTCATGAAACCCAAGCCGCTGACCCTGGCCTCGCTGCTGCTGGCCGCGTTTGTGATCAATCTCGACACGACGATCGTCAACGTCGCGTTGCCGTCGCTCGTGCGCCAGCTGCACGCATCGGACTCGCAGCTGCAGTGGGTCGTGGACTCTTTCAACTTGCTGTTTGCCGGCTCGGTGCTGGCGGCGGGCAGCCTGTCTGACCGGTTCGGCCGCAAGGGGATGCTGCTCGCCGGCCTAACGGTCTTCGGTCTGGCGAGCCTGGCCGGCGGGCTGACGGACAGTCCCGGCGCGCTCATCGCGACGCGCTCGGTGATGGGCGTTGGTGCGGCGATGGTGTTCCCCTCGACCCTGTCGCTGATCACAAACGTGTTCACCGAGCGGGGCGAGCGCGCCCGGGCGATCGGCTTGTGGGGCGCGATCACGGGCGTGGCGATCGCGCTGGGGCCGATCGTCGGCGGCTGGCTGCTCGAGCTCTCCGACTGGCGCAGCATCTTCTTCGCGATGGCGCCAATTGCCGCCGCCGCCGGTGCCCTGGCCGCCCGCTACGTTCCGACCTCGCGTGACCCGCACGCGGCCCGCACCGACCGCGCCGGATTCGCGCTCTCGACCGCGACAATCGGGCTGCTCGTCTACACGATCATCGAGGCCCCGAACCACGGATGGGGCAGCGCCCGGACGCTCGGCAGCTTCGCGCTGACCGCAGTGCTGGCGGCGGCGTTCGTGGCTTGGGAGCGGCGTACCGAGCAGCCGATGCTCGACGTGAGCCTTTTCCGCAACCCCCGGTTCACCGCCGCGAGCGCCTCGGTCGCGATCTCTTTCTTCGCGCTGTCCGGATTCATTTTCCTGGCCACCCAGCTCTTTCAGTTCGCAAAGGGCTATGGGCCGCTGTCGACCGGCGTGCGCTTGCTGCCAGTTGCCTCATTCGTCGCGATCTCCTCGATCCTCGGCACCAAGCTGGCTGTACGGTTCGGCACCAAGCTGATTGTTGCCTCGGGGCTGTTCTTGATGGCCGCGTTCTACCTATGGGTTTCGACCTCATCGGTCGTGACCGGCTACGGGACGATCGCCGCCCAGATGGTCGTTCTCGGGACAGGGATGGGCCTCACCAGCGCGCCCGCGACCGAGGCGATCATGGGCGTCGTCCCGAAGGCAAAGGCCGGCGTTGGGTCGGCGGTCAACGACGCCACGCGCCTTTTGGGCGGCACCCTGGGCGTCGCCGTGATCGGCAGCGTTTACGCGTCGCTATACGCCAATCGGCTCACCAGCGGGCTCCGCGGGGAGTTGCCTGCCAGTGTCGCGCGGACCGCGCACGCATCCGTCGGCGCCGCGCTCACAGTCGCAGACAAGCTGGCCCACGCTGGCCATCCCCTGCTCGCGTCAGCCATCCACAACGCGGCCACCTCGGCCTTCTTCGAGGGCTTCCACACGGCCAACTACGTCGCCGCCGGCATCGCCGCCGCCGGCGCCCTGATGGCGCTGGCACTGCTGCCCGCCCAACCGACGACCAGCCGCGACGACACACCGGAGGTGCCGGCAATAGGCACGCCCGTCACAGCCGCAGCCCACAGCTGACCCTACCCCCAACCCACACGAGAGATCGCACACCATGAGCAACCAGCAATTCTCACCCCCCGGGACCGGGTCGGGGATCGGCCGAGCGAGCGGGTTCGAGTTGGCCAGCCCGGGCCAGCCGGGCGCCGCCAACGTCGAGGCGGCGCTGGAGCGCAACCGCGCGTTCGCTGCCGCCGGTGGCCATCACGGTGCCGTCGTGTTTCCGAACCTGGGGCTGTTCGTGATCACCTGCCTCGATCCGCGCGTCGACCCGGCGCACTTCCTGGGCCTGGGCCTGAGCGACGCGATGGTCGCCCGGAACGTCGGCGGCCGGGTCACCCCGGAGGTGATCAACGACGTCGCCTTCATCGGCCAGCTAGCCGAGAGCGTCCTGCCTGACGGCCCGCTGTTCGAGGTCGCCGTGATCCACCACACCCAGTGCGGAACCGGCGCGCTGGCCGATGACACGTTCCGCCGCGGCTACGCGCAGCGGATCGGCGCCGAGCAGTCGACGTTGCTCGAGCACGCCGTCCTCGACCCCGCGGCAACCGTCAGCCGCGACGTCGAGCGCCTGCGCTCCGCACCGGCGATCTCTCCGCGCCTCACCGTCTCGGGGCACGTCTACGACGTCGTCACCGGCCTGGTGGAGACGGTCATCCCCGCTGGCCGCTGAGGAAATCGAAGCGTCCGACAACCCAATCACCCAAAGGACACAACACCAATGACAACCACCGTTGCTCCCAATCTCAAGCCAGACCACACCGAAAGCGATACGCGGCCGACCCTTGTCCCCGTTGCGGCCGATACGACGCCCCAAGAGCGGGACGTGCGTTCCTTCCCCACCCAGGGACGCAAGCTCGGCTCCGATCCCTACGACGACCCCACCCGAGCTCGCTAGAGAAAGGAAGTAGGCAAATGCTCGACAACCTCGCGACGTTTCTTCACGCACACGGACGCCGCGTGGTCCTGGTCTCGGTGATCGGCGCAGCGATCGCTGGCACATTCGGCTTCGGCGTCGCGAAGCACATGAGCCCGTACAGCGCCGACGACCCGGCAACCCAATCGGTCCAGGCCGCGAGTCGGTTCGAGGCGGCGGCCGGCCGCCAGATCGACCCTGGGATCGTCGCGATCGTGAGCGCCGGTGACCTTCGAACAAGGGCAGCCGAGCGCCGCGTTGAGCAGGTCGCCGGCCAGCTCCGCGTCCAGCCTGACGTCGCGAGGGTCGTCAGCTTCTATGAGACCCACGACCCCGCGATGGTCTCGCGCGATCGACGCTCGACCTACGTAGTCGCGTACTTCAAGCCGCGCTCCGACACGCAACTGCAAGACGCCGCACAGCGGATCGAGGATCAGTTCACCGGGAAGCGTGACGTGCGCTTGGGCGGTCAGCAGATCGCGAGCGCTCAGGCGAACGCCCAGGTCGGCCATGACCTCGCGCACGCCGAACTGCTCGCTTTCCCGTTCATCTTCTTGCTGTCTCTGCTGTTCTTCCGCTCGCTCGTCGCCTCCCTGTTACCGCCGTTGCTCGGTGCAGTGGCGATCGTGGTCACGTTCTTCGCGCTGCGAATCGTCTCGAGCTTCACCGACCTGTCGGTGTTCGCGCTCAACTTCGTGACCGGACTCGGACTCGGGCTCTCGATCGACTACAGCCTGTTCATGGTCTCGCGCTATCGCGAGGAGGCGGCCGTATCGGGCTTCTGCGCCGAGACCTTGCGGCGCACGCTT
Source organism: uncultured Solirubrobacterales bacterium (assembly GCA_963799995.1). Lineage (GTDB taxonomy): Bacteria > Actinomycetota > Thermoleophilia > Solirubrobacterales > Solirubrobacteraceae > Palsa-465. Next base: position 1,012,591 of record CAWCZI010000012.1, read on the forward strand.
CAGACTGCCGGGCGGACGATCCTGTTCAGCTCGGTCACGGTCGCGGTGGCGCTCGCGGCGCTGGCGATCTTCCCACAGCGGTTCTTGTACTCGATGGGGATCGCCGGAGCGATCGTCGCGCTCGTCGCGGCGACGCTCGCGCTGGTCGTGCTACCGGCGCTGCTCGCCGTGCTCGGCCCGCGGGTCAACGCCCTCTCGCCAAGGCGGCTACAGCGCGCGGCCGACCGCGATGCACGACCGGCCCAAAGCGGAGCCTGGTACCGGCTCTCTCGACTCGTGATGCGGCGACCAGCTTGGATCGCGGTGGTCAGCGCCACGTTCTTGATCGCGCTCGGGATTCCGTTGACGGGCATCAAATTCATTACCGTGAACGCGAGCGTGCTGCCGCCCAGCGCGAGCGCGCGCCAGGTCGACGACACGCTCACGCGCGAATTCCCGCCAAACCGGACCTCACCGGTCGAAGTCGTCGTCGGCGCACCTGCCCACTCGGCGCAGATCAAGGCTCTGACGGCGCAGATCAACCGACTGCCGGACGTATCGGCGGTCGCCCCGGCACAGCCGGCCGGCGTGAATAACTCGCTGCTGGCCGTCGCATCACTACAGCGGCCGCTCAGCGGCGCGACCAAGCAGCTCGTGCGTGACATCCGCGCGATCCGTGCGCCTGTCTACCTAGGCGTCGCCGGCCAGACCGCCGCCTACCTCGATCTCGAGCACAGCCTCGGCGCCCATCTGCCGGCCGTCCTCGCGGTGATCGTCGCCGCGACGCTGATCATCCTGTTCCTGTTCACCGGGTCGGTCGTGCTGCCGATCAAAGCGGTCCTGATGAACTTCCTCAGCCTCAGCGCCGTGCTCGGGATCCTCGTCCTGATCTTCCAAGACGGCAACCTCCAGGGGCTGCTGTCGTTCACCAGCCAGGGGGCCCTCGACGCGACGCAGCCGATCTTCCTCGCCGCCGTCGCGTTCGGCCTGGCGACCGACTACGGCGTCTTCCTGCTTTCGCGGATCAAGGAGGCGCGCGACCGCGGCGCGTCGGACTCGGAGGCCGTCGCGATCGGACTAGAGCGAACCGGGCGGATCGTCAGCGCCGCGGCAGTCCTGTTCGCAGTCGCGATCGGCGCGTTCGCTACGTCCAAGCTCGTGTTCATCAAAGAGCTCGGCGTCGGGACCGCGCTCGCCGTGCTGATCGACGCCTCCATCATCCGCGCGCTGCTCGTCCCCTCGCTGATGGAGCTGCTCGGCTCGTGGAACTGGTGGGCGCCGAAACCGCTGCGCAGGCTCTACGACCGCATCGGTCTACGCGAGAACGGGTCGCCCCGCCGCGAACTGCCGAGCCGTCGCACGCCCAACCCACCCGAAGGACGCAAAGCAGCGGTCAGATGAGCACGCCCGCGAACAACTACCCCACTCACTCACCGGAGGACCGCATGAACCCACAACTCACCTACCTCCTCGTCCAGGCAAGACATTCAGACCTGGTCTGTCGCGCTGAGCGAGGCCGGCTTTTCGGCGAGGCACGTCACGCCCGGTCGCCGTCATTCCCGCGCCGCTACGTCGGCCGGCATCTCACGACGCGTCGGCTGAGGCCCTCGCGCTTGGTGAGCGTCACGCAGCACGCAAGCTCAAACCCGCCGCACGAGTGTCTGAGCTGACCCATGACCACGTCCGGAAAGCACCCGCGCGCTGCCCGGCCTGCTCACACGCCTCGGCCCAGAATCGTGCCGCGCGCGCGTCGGTGAGTAACGGTGAGAGAGGAGGTGATGTCAGCACGGGTGGAGGCGATGTGGGCGGCCTCCGGAGCGCTTGCCGTTTCGCTTTTCGCCTGTGGGCTGCTGTTCGGCGACGTGCTCGCGACGACGAACTTTCCGGTGCTCGATGCGACCGCGCCCCAGCTGCGCGAGTACTTCCTGGCCAATGTCTCCGAAGTGCGGGCACTGAGCTTCTTTCATCTGCTCGCGGCTGCCGCGCTCGCCGCGTTCGCGTCATACCTCTACGCACGGCTGCGAGCCACTGGCGCCCGCGGGGCCGCGGTCGCGCTCGCCGGCGGGATCATCGCCGCGGCGTTCCTGGCGCTGTCCGCGCTCTGCTATCGGGCGCTCGCGGAGCACTCGGTGGCCAGTGATCCGGCCCTGGCTCATGCGCTGGTCGTTCTCTCCTACCTCGCTGGCGGGCCGGCGATCGGGGTGCCGCTCGCTCTGACCGCCGGTGCGTTTGCGGCCGCGATCCGTCACGAGCGGACGGTCCCCGGATGGCTGTGGTGGCTAAGCACTGTCGCAGGCGTGCTCGGGGTCGCGAGCGCCGCCACGATGCTCGGGCCGACAGACAACAGCTCGCTTGTCTACGGCGTGCTGCTGCTAGGGGCGATGGTGCTGTTCGCGTGGCTGGTGGCGAGCAGCTTGGTGCTGGTCAGACGCGCAGGTCGGCCCGGGTGATCGCGCCTAAACCCACCTGATCCGAACCCGACTCTGGCGCACCCGCCTCAGAACGACGAAACCCCCGTCAACACAGGGGTTCTGAAGTACCGCTACCGGGATTCGAAGCCAGCCTCTGAGGAGTGAGCTTGGCCTGATCTGCCTGCAAATCGACAGGTTCCGGGTTCGTGGTGAACCGCTCTCAGGGGGCCGATAACCGCCCTCGATCGGGGTCGACTGTGGCGCAACTGTGGCGCAGCAAGCTTCCCGCGATCGTGACCGCTCATGTCCCCGTCGCAGCTCGCCGCGGGAAGCAGTCATGAAATCGATGGGGCCGGCTCGGTTGGGACGCTCCAACCCGACCAGGGCGACCTTGCGACGTGTGCTGAGCCCCCGCACCGAGGCTGCCCTCGATACGGACGGGCTATTGCACCGCCGGCTCAGCTACTCGCTGGCGCTCAGCATCTCCTCGTCCCACTTGCCGCGCTGTGCCACAACGTCGGGGGCCATCAACCCGAGACGGACATAGTCGGAGGGCAGCATCACGCAGACGCCGAACCGGCTGACGGCACCATCGGCCTGCGGGGCAGCCTCGTCGCCGTAATGGCGGGTAAGGATCCCGCAGAAGGCGGACACGGTGACGAGGTTCCGGGGCTGCATGGGCGAGCCGTCTTCGTGTCGCGGGGCAAGAGCGGGGGACAGCACTGGTGCTGAGTCGTCGACGACGTAGGAGACGAGCGACAGGCGCGGCGACCCGCTGAAACCTTGTACGAGCGACAGTCCACGAGGTCGCCGTCGTACTTATATTGGACGTTCCCGAACTCGTCCTCGACGGTAATCGGCACGTTCGGCGCTCCGATGCTTCCGGATCGTGCCATTGGGATCTTCTCCTGTTCGAAGATGCCCACGTAGAGGATCTCGCCGCCCAGCCCGATCCCGCTGCCGCGCGGCATAAAGTGGTCGAGCGTGAAGCCTTGGAACCGGGGCACGAGGTTGACGGGGAAGGGGGCGATGGCGAGGTCGACCCGTGGTACGGGCTGCATCCAGCCCTCCACGCGGATGCCCTCGGCGATGTCGCCGACAATCTGCGGGTCTGGAACGTCGATCTCGATCAAGCCGTCGTGGCCGCGGATGACGTGGTGGGCGGTGACGAGGTAGGGCCACTGCTTCGTAGGGATGCCTTCGCTCTGCACGTAGACGATGAACCCTGAGCCCTGGAAGTCGCCGGCCGAGCGGATAGTCACCACGCTATTCAGGACCGCTGGGTGAAGAGGCACCAAATCCAGAAGATAAAGCCGACATCGGACCTACTCCGGCGCTGCAAACTGCCGCTAGACCGCCCGCGAGGCGGATTTGACCTCGCAGCGCGCGGCTTCTGAGGTTCGGCGGTCCCACTGGATAGGGTCGGACAATGGCCTCTACTCACCCCTTATGGACATCTGGGCGCGCGTTCATCCTCGCTGCATTCGACCTGCTGCATAGCCAGCACGTGCTCCCAGCTCCGACGTTCCGTAGAGCCTTGCGAGTTGGCCGCGATTACGCGGGGCCGGATCTGATGGCGCTCGAGGAATTCAAAGCGCTCGAGTCCGCGATGGAGTCAGCCTATGGCTGGCGCTTCGACGAGCCGCTGAAACGACCCGAGAACGCGCAGTTCGCGCATTCGTACATGTTTAGCTTCTTGGAGGCGGCAATCACGCTTTGCGCGGGCGTCGAGGACTACTCATCACACTCTCCGGGAATCGAGGCCGCACTCGCTCAACTCGTGAACGTGCTGGATACCCGGGAAAGCGAGACCGTCTGCTGTCGAGTGTTATCTCATCTGGTGACGACGGACAGCGCTCCGATCGAGTCCGGCAACCTCACGGTCGTCCCGGAGCCGGCTGGGTTTCGATCCCTCGAGCAGTTGATCTTGAACGAGATCCCAACGGCAGGCAGTCAGTTCGACGGGATCCCGCTCACGTGGGACCCACCACACGCCGTGATCATTGCGCGCGACAGCACGGTCGATGTCGATCCGGTTCGGGTTGGGATGGGTCTCTCAGCTCAGATCGACGACTTCTTGTTGCAGGTGCGCCTGCTCTCGTCCGGAACGGTGCGATCGCTCTACGAGATTCGCGGCGCCGCAACGCTCATCTGCGCGGGCCGACCCCAACTCGTCGTCATAAGCGACGAACTGATGCCCACGATGGTCAGCCGTGTCGTGGAGATCAGCGACGCGCACGTCAAATCCGCTGCGGCGCTCGGGGCCCTCTTGGCCCGAGCCCCGGTGCCACGGGATGACCTCGTGTTCTCGTCATTCGACCTAGCACTCCACAAGTTCAGTGAGTCGTACAGGAACCGCGACGGGCTGGAGACACTCGTGGACCTGGCGGTAGCGCTCGAGGCCTCTCTGGCCGACGCGGACGGCAGTGGCGAGTCGGTAACGCTCCGGCTCTGCACGCGAGCGGCAGCGCTCCTCGCTACGGCCGACGACTCGGGCAGCGCGATCTTCGCCGACATTTACGCGCTTTACGGTCTTCGGTCGCGCCTGATCCACGGCGGCACGCTCAAGCAAAAGCGGCTCTACGATGTGATCAAGGCAATCTCAACCGTTCCAGACGGCGATCCCCCGGGAATCGCGATTGCCCGCGCCGTCGACCGCATGCGTGATCTCGTTCGCCGAGCCATCATCGCGAGAGCCGCGTTAGCAGCAGGTGAGCAGCCACTCTGGCCGTTCAAAGCTCCGAGTTCATTCAAGCTCGACACAGAACTGGCGGACGATGGTGCCCGTGCATCATGGCGGAACAATTGGCGCGAACATCTCAGTGGGATCGGAGCCGCCAACGCAGCCGACCTACCAGGCGCACCCGCGGACTTCTTCACCCAGGGGCAAGCGCGACGGACCGCCCGCTCCGCAGCTCAGAGCGCTGCGGCCGAGCTCGAGCAGGCCGAATAGCAGCTTGACTCGGCTGAGGGCCGACGATTGGTTTGCCACGGTTGCGATCCACCCCGTGCCCTCCCGTCCGCGCGGAGCAGAGAAGGCGGCGTCGTGCCGGGGATGCGCGTCGCCGCCGCGAAGCAGGTCTCTCGGCACTGCGAGGAGCTGCCGCATCACGCCTAAGGCAGTCACGGCAAGTCCGTGGCTGCTTTGCGCCAGCATCGGCAACGTGGTCGACGGCGAGCGCGCGATCACGAACGGCAGCCACGCCAGTGGCGGAGAGCCTGGCATAGAGCGAAACCGCTTACCGAAGCTGAGATCCGCTGTCGATCAACGTGCTGGCGAGAATCTCGCCTTGGAACGGGTAGCCAGCGACCGTCGCGATAGGCGCAGTCCATCCACGCAGGCTGGGGATTGGTCTACGCCGGTGCCGCCCGGCACCGCGTGGCGACGCTCCGCCGCATCAAGTGCGAATCGACGGGTCTACGAAAAGACACGCGCAAAATCGGATCGCCGAACCCAACGGCAAATCACGCCCGACTCAACGCAGGCCCCTCGGGTATCGACCAGCAGGACTCCATCGCTGAAACGGTCCTTCAATACGTGAGGCCGAGGGTCCGGTTGAAGTAGGCGACGTTCCCAGGGCACCACTTCACTACGAAGTGCCCGGTGTCGTAGATCCAGCGGTTCTGGTCGGTCACCACCGGGGTTACCCGGTTGTGGACCCAGCGCTGCTCGGGGATCTGGCATTCGCTGACGTGATCGACGCGGCTCGGGCAGTCGGCACGGTTGGTGGCGGTGCATTTGCCTCCTGTGACGAGCAACTGGTGCTGGAGGGTGTCGTTGCCCGTTTCGTAACCCGGAGTCGACCCATGACCCCCTGGAAGGGCCACCCGGACCTCGTCTCCGAGGCTCCCGATGAATCTGAACGCCGGGCTGTTGCCGCCATCCTGCGTCAGATAGTTCGGATCTAGGCTAAAGCGTGCGTCGTAGGGCGGGTAGCCGGGCGGACCGACGCACGGACCGAGCGCAAAAGTCCTTCCGGCGCACACCCCGTTGATCGGCGAGTCGAGCGCGAACAGGTGATGCACCGCGCCAGGGAGCATGTGCTGACGCCAGGTCTCGAACGCGATCAGACCGCCCTGGCTGTGCCCGATAATGACGATCGGCTCGTTTCGCCAAACCTTCTCGATGCTGTCGATTTCAGTCTTGAGCCGATCCTGGTCCTCGCTCATGCTGAAGCTGTGAACGGCATTGTCGTAGTCCTGATGCGAGGGGTCGGGTCTCCCGCCGGGGTCGAGGTGATTGTCTTTCGTGCAGAGGGGCGCTGGCGTCGAGTTGCAGTCCGTGTACGCGTTGAACACGAAGGTCGGGTCTGCGCCCCCGTGACCTTGCAGCGTCGCGCCCCAATAGCTGTAGGGGAGGATCATCGCGCCCGTGGCGGCAATCCCGTCCAGCATCCACTGATACGTCGGCTTCCCCGTATTCAGGTTGCGCGGCGTGGAGTCGGAATCGGTTTCGGGGACGTTCCCGCCGTGGTCGTCCGCGGGGTCCCACGCGTTCCATTTCAAGAAACGACTCGCGCGGGCCGTTGGGGGCGGCTAGGAATGTGTTGGTCGGGCGCTTGTGTGCGCCCGTTCCAACGGTAATGGGGACCGGGATGCCGTTGTTGATGTTCTGCGGGCAGTAGCTGTCGGGCCCGACTGCGGTCGGGTGATACGGATCCATCCTGAACCCGGCCGCCTGGGACCCGATCCCGTCGAGCAGCACGACCACGTAGGGCGGCCGTCTTCCCGGGATGACGTTTCCGGACGGCCGGACCGGTGCTGATACAGCCGGCGTGCCGGGCCCATCGTTGGTGACGGGTGTAACGGTGACAGTGTAAAGTTGATGGCAGTCAGCGATTAGCCCGCGTAGCGTTGCGCTAGAGTTGCCCGCCCCTACGAGGATTGACGCCACTGCGGGGGCTTTGGGTGCTGGGATGCGGTCGTTGCTGGTGGCTTGAGCCGAGACGAGATAGGCCGTTATCGGCGCCTGGGAATCGCTTGTGGTCACTGTCCACGAAACGGTCAGCGTGCCGTTTCCAGGGGATGTGGTGATGGATATGGCTGGTGCAGGGAGCTGGTAGCAACGCCACGAGTAAGCGTCGTCCGGATCCTTTGGGTGGGCAAGGATCGGTCGTTGGGTGTAGGTCGCTTCGCATGCTTTCTGTAGGTCGATCAGCGTGGCGGATCCGTCGGAGGCGACGCACGCCCAGTTGTTGTAGGCTGCTTGAGGGCCCTTTTGCTGACTCGTCAGCTCTGACTTGACGTATCCGAGCGAGCGGCAGTACCCGTCTAGATCGAGGCTCCCGAGCTCGACGCCTGGTGTCGGTGGGTTGACGCTACTGGCGGCACCTTCGAGTGAGAAGTAGGTGCTTGTGCCCGGCGCGAGCCCATTGGGAAAGGTAACGCTCCCGTCATTGTCGTCGGTGATGTTGAAGCTTGTGTTTGGTCCCTCGTAGGTTGTGGATCCGAATGGGCAACCGCTCGGTGCGTTGGACTGGGTGCACAGGCCGTCGTCGTCAAGAGCAAAGATGCCGCTGCCTGTAAGAGGCACGGTCGTGACGGTTGACGATGAGTTGTTCAGTACGCCGACAAGGACGTCGTCGCTGCCGTCGAACGGTCCCTGGCTGCTGTCGGTGTAGGTCGACGTACTGCCGTCCGGGGTGACAACGAGAAGCACCGCGCAGCTACTGTCGGCGCCGACCGGCGGACACTGTTGGAAGGGCGGGCTCGGAGCGGCGAATGAAGTGGCTGGCCCGAGCAAGGCAATCGCCCACGATGCGGCGACCGTTGCACCGATGACGAGTGCTCGGCGGGGTGCGGCCGATCGCTGCCGCACCGACTGCGCCCTCTCGACACGCGACCGACGCGCCGTGCTACGTGCCCGAGGCCCTTCGTTTGTCATGGTGTTGCCCCGAGACCTATCTCTCGGCCGAGGTTGCTCGGCCCGACACCGGCCCGTTACGTGAGGAGGCTGCGCTCTCCACTCGAAGAGTCTACGCCTGCTATTGGTCTTGGCGGAGGTTTTTGTTGCCATCGGGTCGGGCTCCCAGGCACTAGCGCTCCCATCGCCATGCCCCGCCGTGTCGCGCGACCGCTCGTCGGCGATGCCTTCATCGCGCGCCGAGCGGCTGCGCCGGACGACTGGTTTGCCGTCGCAGAGCAGTGCGTCCATCTCGCCCGGTCTGACGACTGGTGCTGGGCTTGACGTTCATGCACAGATCGATGCCATCGCGGGTCTCTCTACTCGAGCGGGTGACCAGACCGCCACCCGGGCTCACGGTGCGCCTTCGCGCGAGATGTCTACCGCGTGCGCCCGCTGCCGGCGCACGCTGAGCACGCCTGGTCGCCGTACTGTCGGCCGGTGCCGCCGCAGGTCATGCACTTCCGGCCGAGGTCCTGCGGTGGCACGAACGGGCCGCTGGGCGTTGCCTTGCCCTCGGTCGCCTTCTTCAACGCCTGCCACCAGAAGTACCCACCGACAACGAGCAATGCGCCCCCGACGACAAATACCAGCAGCACGACGACAATTAAGCCAGCCATCACACCATCTTCGCTAGACAGAGCCCGCCTGCCGGGGCAGCTTACAGCGGCCAGAGGAGCGTGTACAGGGGTGCGGTCGGCCACTCGTCGGCGAGATTGCCGGCACGCACCACTTCGCCACCGCGGCCAAGCTCGCGCGCGACCGCCGGCGTCGCACAGATCCCGGCCAGCTCAGACAACACCCGGTGCCAACGCCTGACCGTGGCGACAATCGCCAGATCAACCCCGCGCCGCGCCGCATCATCGTCAAGACGACTGCCTGGGACGAGGTGCTCCTGACCGACGCAGGCGCCTTCTCTCGCAGGTGAAGCAGCGGCGCCGTCGATCGATTTCATGCTACCCATTCTTCATGCAAGCAGGCACAATTTCCAATTTCGAGGTGGCCGGCACCGCGCGTGGCTGCCCCTCCCGGACACATGCAGCCACGCGCAGGCCAGCGGAGCGATGCTCGTGGAAACGTCAACGCAGGGCTCGCCGCCCGGATCGACCTCACCCCTCCCTTTCGCCAGATGCGCGTCTGTCGCGACTGCTAGACCCCTCCCCCTGAGTCGGAATCACGGATACTCGTCTGACGACCCTTCGCGTGTGGAGACGCTGCGGCGGCGGTGCCGCTGGCCCACGACTTCGTCGCGCGCGAGGTCAAAGGCGGCGTTGGTCGCAGCGCGATGCGGTCACGGCGTGGCGTGACCCCGAGGCGTGAAGCCTGCTTCTATCGCGCGGCGACGAGAACCTCGGCTTCGCTGGTGCGAACCGAGCCGACGAGGTTGTTGGCCTGCGCGCGCTTCGTGACGTTGTGGACCGTGGTCCCGGCCGGGCGGACGTCGATCGTGAACTCGATGCCCAACTGTGCCGAGACGCGCATGAGCGTCTCCATGCTCGGATTGACCTCACCGAGCTCCAGGCGAGCCACCTGGGGCTGCTTCATGCCGAGGCGCTCGGCCAGATCGCGCTGAGAGAGCTCGTGATCTCCGCGGTACCGGACGACGGCGAGCGCGACCGCGCGGGCCAGCGCCGTCCGCTCCCACTCGGCTCGAAACTCAGGGTCCTGCAGCTCCTCCTGGAGGATCTCGTCGTTGGTCTTCAGCTCGCTCAGCTTCATCTCGTTCTCACTCGGATCGGGTCTCACCTAAACGATAGCACTCGTGTTATCGACAGGCTGAGCCCGATGCTCAATCCTGTTCGAGCTGCCCTAGCCGCGCGACCGCCCGCTGAACGGCTGCACCGAAGCCGCGAGAGTCGATCTGGGCCTCCGGCGCGACCGCCAGGATCACGAACGTTGACGGGCTCACGCGACGATAGAGCGGTCGCCACCGGCTGCGGCCAGCCCGCGGACGCAGCTCGCGCAGGCCCTGCCCGGCTTCGCCCTGCACCGCGCTCGAATGCGGATGACCGAGTCGCGGCCCATCCACCTCAAGCTTCTGAACAGCATTGATCATCGCGACTCGCTCGTCCGCCGGCCAAGAGGCGTCGCGCTCGCGATCAGCGTCGGGATGCCAGGCGACGACATAGGGCGGGCCAGGGTCCTTCGCCGGCGCTCGTCCGGTCGGCGCGGCGGGGGGCGCCCTCTTGGCCTTCTTCGGCTTCCGCTTGTCAGCCGCCATGGCCACCAATCATCGGCGCCGGGGCAGCGGAAGACTGATCCGCGCGTTCGCGCCGGACGGCTTCGCGAGCGGCGATCGTCTGCTCCTTGATCGTGTCCAGCAGCTCAAGCCGCAGCTTGCGCCCGAACGGCGCGACCCGCTGGGCCGAGCGCTCAACGCGCCGCTGTCCCTCCTCATTGCCACAGATGTAGATCACCCCGCCGATCTTGCCGCCGCGGATCCAGTCGTCGTGCAGCTTCAGGATCGCGTCCAACCGAGGCCGGGACTTGCCGGCGAGTTCCACCTCGATTGCAAACCTCGACGAGTCACGCAACGCCACCAGGTCCGGTCGGTGACCCGAGCGTTTGAAGCTGTTGCGATCTTGCCAGTGCAACTGACCCGACCACTCGGGACGGCTGAGCACCTCCCGCTGGCCAAGGAACGTCCGGCCACGAACCGTCAGCCACGCCGCCGTCCACGCGCACGCGGAGTCATGGGCCCACCAGGTCGGCGCCGGCGTCGACGCCGCGATCAACGGCACCCCGAGCATCAGGACGCCCTTCCGCGTAGCCAGGAACAGCGAGCCCTCACCCCAGGTCATCGGACACCGCTCAAGCCAGCCCTCACGCTCCAGCCGACGAGCGTGACTCCTCGCCGCCACCTCGCTCCACCCCATCGCATACCGCCACGGATCCAACGGCGACGGCCCACACCGAGCCAGCCACCTCAGGCCAGCCATCGACCCCGGACCAGGCCGCAACACCCGACCCACCGCCTACCCCTCCCCTCCCCAGCAAGCATCTCCCAGCAACCGCCCGTGCCCGGCCAGCCCGCCTCCGCCCCCGAACAACACCGACCAGCTGAATGCGCATGACTACCCGCACTCCTCCCCTCTCGTCAAATACGTGGAGGGCGGGTAGTCATGCGCACCGAAGCGCCCGATCCCCAGCAAACTCGGGGGCGGAGGCGGGCTCAGGTATGGAATCGAGAACAACAGACCACGAAACACTTCGCTACACACCATCCGGCCCGTCGACCGCGGCCCGATCGACCCCTGGATCGACCCGCGAGCGCCCGCCGCCCTCCAGCTCGTCAGCGACCGTCCGCAAGGCGGCCCACACCTCGCGGAACACGTGGGCGACAGCCACGATGTCGGTCCCGGTAGCGGTGATCGACAGCCGCTCGAACGCCGCATCGAACTCCTCCCACATCTCCGCCGGCCCCGGCCGGTTGCCGCCGCGCTTCAGCTCATACGGCAAGAGCTCGGCCATGTCGGTCTTCGACCGCCACCGGACCCCCGCCGCCTCCGACGCATTGAGCATCGTCGCGGCCATGTGCTCGCACGACTCAGCGATCGCACGAATCCGATCCACATAGCCCGGACTCGGCGGCGCGTACGCGCTCGCGTTGATCGCCTTGTCGTAACCGGCTATTGCGTGCTGCAGCAACTCCACCGCCCCCTGTGCTTTAGGTGTCCGTGGCCTTCGTGTCGGCGTCGGCGCCGCCGCAGGCTGGTCCGCTCGCGCGGCTTCTTCCGCCGGCGCGGGGTCGGGGCGGCGGGGAGAGGGAGCGGCCTCCCGAGCGGGTTCGAGACTGTTCCCAAGCTGCTCTAGGACTTCGTCGGCTGTCAGGTTGGTCTCGTCGAGCATGCGATCAAGATCGGAGCGCCGGACGATCCACTTGCGCACCCCAGCGCGCGACGCCTTCAGCTGCCCCTTGCTGACCCATTGCCGGACCGTCGCCGGGTTGACCCGGAGCTCCGCTGCGATCTCAGCCAGCGTCAGCCAGGGATCGGCTGCTTCACGCTCTTCCTCGGTCAAAGTCTTCTTCTTTCGCTCGGCACTTCCATCCTAGTAGCAATCAGAGTATCTTAGACGGAGGTTGCCGTGAGTACAGCGTCAAGCAATGTCCCGCGTGTTGCGCTCAGTCGCCAGGAGGCGGCGTTGTCGCTCGGGATGTCGCTGGACTCGTTCGAGCGGCACGTTCAGCCCGAGCTGCGGCTGATTCGGCGGGGCAAGCTCCGCCTCGTCCCCGTCGCCGAGCTGGAGCGGTGGGCGAACGAGAGCGCCGAGTCGGTGTTCAGACGTCCGCGCCGGGCCTAGCATCAGCGGTCCTCATGGCCACCGGGATCCGCGTCCGTCACTCTCGCAACTGCACCTCGCGCGAGGGTGGACGCTGCAACTGCAAGCCGACCTACCAGGCCCAGGCGTACGACACCCGGACAGGCCGGCAGGTGTGGCGGACCTTCCCCACGCTCAGCGCCGCCAAGCTGTGGCGCCAGGACGCCCAGGTCGCGCTGCGCCGCGGGACGATGCGCCCGCCGACGGCGAAGACGATCGCCGAGGCGGCCGAGGTCCTGATCAAGGGCGCCCACGACGGCACGATCCTCGACCGCGGCGGCAAGCCGTACAAGCCGTCGACGGCGCGCGGCTACGAGCAGCTGCTCCGCGCCTACGTCGTCCCGGCGCTTGGCGGCTGGAAGCTCACGCAGATCCAGCGGCGCGACGTTCAGGACTTCGTCGACGGCCTGCGCAGCCAGGGCCTCTCCCCCTCGACGATCGCCAACATCCTCGATCCGCTGCGCGTCATCTTCCGCCGGGCGATCCGCCGCGACGAGGTCGCGCTCGACCCGACCGAGAACCTCGACCTGCCCGCGATCCGCGGCCGCCGCGACCGGATCGAACCGCCCGAGGTCGCGCACGAGCTGCTCGCCGCCCTCCCCGACACCGAGAAGGCGTTCTGGGCGGTCGCGCTGTTCTGCGGGCTCAGACGCGGCGAGCTCCGCGGCCTCCAGTGGACCAACGTCGACTTCGACAACGGCGTGATCCGCGTCGAGCGCTCCTGGGATCCGGTCAAGGGCCCGGTCGACGTCAAGACCGGCGCCGGCCGCCGCGCCGTCCCGATGGCGTTCGTCGTCCGCCGCGAACTCATGGCGCACAAGCAGCGCACGCAACGCGAAGGTCCGGACCTCGTCTTCGGCCGCACCGAGACCGAGGCGTTCTTCGCCTCCACGATCCGCGCCCGCGCCAACAAGGCATGGGAAGCAGCCGGCCTCGAGCCGATCACGCCACACGAGGCGCGCCACTGCGCGATCTCCTACTTCATCGCCGCCGGCCTCGACTGGAAGCAGATCTCGACCTGGGCCGGGCACGGCGACGTACGCCAGACCTGGAACCGCTACGGCCACCTCGTCCCCGGCGGCGAGGAGCAAGCCCGCGAGCGGCTGGACGCCTACCTAAACCCTCCTAAGCCGATACCGACTGTGGCGCAGACTGTGGCGCACGACCCCCAGAACGACGAAACCCCCGTCAACACGGGGGTTTTGAAGTACCGCTACCGGGATTCGAACCCGGGTTTCCGCCGTGAGAGGGCGGCGTCCTAGTCCCCTAGACGATAGCGGCGGGACGTACTGGTCCGGGCGCGCCGCAGTAAGCCGGCCGCCCGACGGCAATGAGCTTAGCCTGGATTCACCGAGCCTGCGGTCGCCTAGCTCGGCCCCCGACGCCGAGTCTCAGCCCAGTCTCGGAGATCCAGGCTTAGCGTGGACCTCCGGGTTCTCGTTGTCGCGAGGTTCACATCTGACAACCGAAGCGTGGTAGCGTCGCGCCGGTTTCCGGAGTCCTGTGCGCGAACGTAAATCGTCAACCAGCCCAAGGACGGGCCTGACCCGCCGGTCGCTGCTCGCCCAGGGTGCCGGCGCGTTCGCGGGTGCGACGCTGGCCGGCGGGGCATTGCGAACACCGGCGTGGGCCCGGCCGGTACCCGACCTCACGCACCCGAAGCCGTCACAGGCCCAGGCGCTGCGAGCGCTGGGGCGGACCCATCTCCGGCTTCCCGACTCGCGGCCGGCGCCGGCGCTGGCCGCCGGAACGGACACGCTGCCGGCGGTCGACCACGTGGTGGTGCTGATGCTGGAGAACCACTCCTACGACAACGTGCTGGGGATGCTCGGGCGTGGCCGTGGCCTCATCCCGCGGGGCGACGGATTCCAGCTCGCCGGGGACGGCTATCCGACGGCCGCCAACCCTTACCCCGACGGCCGCCTGCTGAGGGCCTTTCGGATGCCCACCACCTGCCAGCCCGACGGCAAGCCCAGCCAGGAGTGGGAGCAGTCCCACATCCAGTACGCGAGCGGGCGCAATGACGGGTTCGTGATCTCCAACAGCGGTCCGGTGGCGATGGGCTACTGGACCGGTGCCGACCTGCCGTTCACGTACGACCTGGCTACCAAGTTCCCGGTCGGCGACCGGTGGTTCTGCAGCGCGCTGGCCCAGACGGATCCCAACCGCCGATTTCTGATCGCGGCGACGGCGGACGGGATGACCGACGATATCGGCGGATCGATCGGCAATCTCGTCCCTGACGCCACCCTCGGCGCTCCCGCCAACGGGACGATCTTCGAGCGTCTCACCGCCGCGGGCGTCAGCTGGACCGACTACGCGTACTCCTTCCCGACGGGCGCGACGATGGAGCTCTATCCGAGCAACGACGCGATCTACTCCACGACCAACGTCAAGTCGATCGGCCAGTTCTTCACCGACGCGGCCAGCGGCAGCCTGCCCGCCGTCAGCCTGCTCGACCCCGACTACGGCACCCAGTCGCAGGAGGACCCGCAGAACATTGTGGTCGGCGAGGCCTTTCTGGCGAAGGTCGTCAACGCCCTGGGCAGCTCGCCGAAATGGCTACGGACCCTCTTGATCCTCACGTACGACGAGCACGGCGGGTACTACGACCATGTGCCGCCGCCGCCGGCGCTGGCGCCCGACGGCGTCCCTCCGACGGTCCAACCCGGCGAATCGACCTATGACGGGTACGCCCGCTATGGCTTCCGGGTGCCGTCCGTCGTCGTCAGCCCATACGCCAAGCGCGACTATGTGAGCCATGTGGTCTACGACCACACCTCGGTCCTGGCGCTGATCGAGCGCAAGTGGAACCTGCCCGCGATGACGCTCCGCGACGCCAACGCCAATGACTTGACGGACTTCCTGGACCTCGACGCGATGGCCGCCGGCCAGCCCACATTCCCCGAGCTGCCGCCCCTGGCCGCGTCGGGCGAGGATGCCGCCACGCTGGCCTGCTCCAAGACCGGCGCCGGGCAGATCCCCCCTCCCCGCCCGTCCCCGCTGCCACGCCCCCTCCCCAAGCCAAAGCTCGAGCTGCGCGAGCTCGGAGTCCGCCGCCGCCAGCACGGCGTGCTCGTGGAGCTGCGCACCTCGCACGGCACCCTGACCGGAGTCGAGATTGATCTCTTCCACGGCCACCGGCGCATCGCGCGCCACCGCCTCCACCGCATCTCGCACGCCGAGCGGCGAATCGTCCTCCGCGACCACGGCCGGATCCCGCCGGCCGGCCGCTACACCGTGGTCGTCCGCCACGGCGGCCGCGTCGTGATCCGGCGCGGGCTCCGGATCCGCTGAGCCGGAGTCGGCACCCGCGCCCCCGGCGCTCAGTTGCTAACTTGCAGACCAGCCAGCGGCTGTGGTGAAACTGGTATACACGCGGCGTTCAGGTCGCCGTGCCTTTACGGGCGTGGAGGTTCGAATCCTCTCAGCCGCATTCTCCAGTCGGGCCAAATCGTTGGCCCGGCGCCGTCGGGCTTGGTCGCAAAAGGTTGTATGCGACCCCATAGCGACCAACGGCACGGACCAGACGAACCCCATGCCAGGCAGCCTGGGCTCGCTCCGGCGGCCGCGCAGCCTGGGCTCGCTCCGGCGGCCGCGCAGCCTGGGCAGGCTCCGGCGGCCGCGCAGCCTGGGCAGGCTCCGGCGGCCGCGTAAGTGGCGCGCGGCCGAAATCAGGCATGACTTATGTCATGTGTTCCAGCGCTCGATCACACTGGTCTCGCGCTCGTGCCCGAGCTCTCCAACGCCCGCGGCGGCGAGCATGAACCGGGCGCCGGCGGCGACCTCCATTGCCAGCCAGCGGGCCGTCAGGACGCGCAGCACATGGCCGTGGGCGAACGCCAGCGCGTCTCCCTGGATCGTGGCCAGGCGCTCGAGCACCCGGTCCACCCGGGCGCCGAGCGCCGTCGGCGCCTCGCCGCTGGGACAGCCCTCGCGCCACAGGTTCCAGTCGGGATTTCGCTCGCGGATCTGGGGAGTGGTCAGCCCCTCGTAGTCGCCATAGTCCCACTCGCGGAGGTCCTCACAGGGCTCGGCGACCTCGCCGAAGCCCGCCAGCCGGCAGGTTTGGACGGCACGCTGCAGCGGGCTGCACAGCACCAGCTCGAAATCCCGTCCAGCCAGCTTGGCGGCGAGCCCCGACGCCTGCTCGCGGCCGCGATCGGTGAGCGGCAGATCCGTGTTACTGGTGTGTCGGCCGGCGAGGCTCCACTCGGTCTCGCCGTGGCGGACGATGACGACGTGTCCGGCCAACCCGCGATCAACCGTCCAGGTCGGGGAAGCCCTCGAGATCGCCGTCGCTGCGCTCGATCTCCAGCACCTTGGCTCGCCGTCGCACGTGGCGCTCCTCCATCGACAGGGTCGCGCGCAGGAAGGCGACGACGATCTCGGCCGCGACCTCGACGCCGACCACCCGGCCGCCGAGGCACAGCACGTTGACGTCGTCGTGCTCGACGCCCTGATGCGCGGTGTAGGTGTCGTGGATCGTCGCCGCCCGCACGCCGCGGATCTTGCACGCAGCCACCGACACGCCGGCGCCCGAGCCGCACACGATGATGCCGCGCTCGGCGGCTCCCGAGGCCACCGCCTGGCCGACCTCGAGTGCCTTGTCTGGGTAATCGATCGGCTCCGGCGAGTCGGTGCCGAGGTCCAGCACCTCGTGGCCCTCGGCGAGGATCACGGGCAGCAGCCGGGCGCGCAGCACGTAGCCGGCGTGATCAAAGCCGCACGCAACGATCATCCGGCGACCTCCGTGGGTGTGGGCGTGGAGCGGTCACCCTGCGCAGCGGCGTCAAGCTCGTGCACCGCCAGCAGCGCGGCGCCGAGTACGCCGGCACGCACGCCGTGGCGGGCCAGACGGATCGTCGTCCGCTTGCCCAGACCCGGGAGCACGTAGGCGGCGGCGACCCGCCTAACCGGCCCCAATAGCAGCTCGCCGGCGCGCGCCGCACCGCCGCCGATCACGACCTCCTGCGGGTCAAACGTGTTGATCGCGTTCGCGACTCCGACGCCGACGCGCTCAGCCCATTGGGCCACCACAGCCAGCGCGTCGGGGTCACCGTCATGCGCGGCCTGGACCGCGTCCGCACCCAGGAGCTCGCGGCCCTCGGCACGCAGCCGCGCCAGCGAGGAATCGGGGTGGTGGTCGGCGCAGTCCTCGACCAGCCGGTCGAGCGCGCGTCCGGCGGCCAGCTGCTCCAGCGACCCAGGCTGTGGGAACCCCTTGGGCTCGGGGACGCGACTGCCCGACATGTCCAGCCCGACCAGCGTATGCCCGAGCTCTCCCGCGCCGCCGGTGGCACCCCTGTAGATACGCCCGCCGAGCACGAGGCCGCCTCCGACACCGGTCCCGATCGTGAGCATCACGAGGTCGCGAGCCACCATCCGCATCTGATCGTCGTGCGCCTCGGCGAGCGCCGCAACGGTGGCGTCGTTGTCCACGAACACGGGAACGCCCAGCCGCTCGCCGAGAACCTCGCGAAGCGGAACGTCGACCAGCGGCAGGTTCACCGTCGAGACCACCCGCCCCGCGTCGAACTCCACCACCGAGGGGACCCCGATACCGACACCGTCCAGGTCAGCGGACCGGCTCTCCTCGATCATCGAGACGACCTGCTCGATCAACGCCTCCGCGCTCGAGCGATTGGTCGGCTTGATCACCGACTCGCCGAGCTCGGTGCCTTCCAACCGCGCCACCGCGATCTTCGTCCCGCCGAGGTCGACGCCGAGAACCTCGCTCACGATCGCACCTGGGGGTCCAGTCGGGACGCGGCGGCCGGGTCGACCAGGACGGTGATCTGCTTGGCGTCGGGGACCAGCAGCGAGGCGGGGACGTGCCGATCCGGCTCGGCGTCTCGACCGAAGGCCTCGGCGACAGCCTCCGCCTTGGACTCGCCGGCGGCCAGCACGACGATCCGCCGGCTCGAGGTGAGCGCCGCGACGGTCAGCGAGACCCTCGGCACGAACGGCTCGAGACCGGCCTCGGGAACGCCGACCACCAGCCGGCTGCGGACGTCCAGCGACCTCTGGCCGGGGAACAGCGACGCGGTATGGCCGTCGGGCCCGATTCCCAGCAGGACCAGGTCGAACTCCGGGGGCCCGGCGTCGCGCAACTCGCGCTCATAGAGGTCAGCGGCCCGCTCCGGTCCGAGCTCGCCCTGAATTCGCACGATCTCGGGTCGCGTCGGCTCGGCCAGCGGATCGAGCAGCGACTCCTTGATCATCTTGAAGTTGGAGCGGTCGTCGTCCGGCGGCACGCAGCGCTCGTCGCCGATCCAGAATCTGGTCCGGCTCAGGTCCATGCCCACCGTCTGGACGGCGGTGACGAACTCGTGGTAGGCAGCCTTCGGGGTCGAGCCGCCGGCCAGCACGATCTCCCCTCCGCCGACGGCGGCGCTCACCATCATCGCCGCGCACGCGCGGGCGGGATCGTCGACGACCTCGATCGCGACGTTCACGCCGGGCACAGCTCCCGTGCCGCGTGGAGCGCCGGGGAGTAGGTGGGGTCGCGAAGCAGCGCCTGCCGGACGCCCTCTCCGAGTATCCCGCCCTCGCCGCGCGAAGCGCCGAGGATCTTCCACTCGCTGCGGTGCCCATCCTGATCGCGTTCCGAGGCGTCGAGCCCCCCGATACCGCGTTGCAAAGACAGCGACGTCCCGGGCCGGCAGTTGACGGTGACCCCGGCCAGCCCCGGAGAGTCCTGCGCGGCCGTGCACAGCGCCAGCGCGATCTCGGAACCGTCGCGCAGCGCCGAGCCGGTGAGGCCCCGGCGCCCTTCGTCCTGCAGTGGCCGTCGCTCCCATCCGAGTCGCGAGGCCAGCCAGCCGGCCAGCAGCAGCCCGCTGGCCGACGAGCTTTCCTGGTGGCGCACCTCGAGCTCGTAGACGTCAGATAGGACCGCGAGCCGCTGCGGCAGATCGAAGCTCGCCGCCAGCCGCTCGCGCCACGGCGTCGTGCGCAGCCACGCGAGGTCGACGACGTAGACGTGGTCACACAGCTCGTCGGCGCGGTCGAACGCACTGGCCGGATCGCGCGGGTCGTCGGAATCGAGCAGGATCACGTCGGTCAGCGGTAGTAGCGCCTCCACGGCCTCCTCGTGACCGTGCGGCGACCACGCCACCGTCGGCATCTCGGACACGAGCACCGGATCGACGATCGTCTGAAGCGACGTGAGGTGCTGGGGGCCGAGGTCGATCTCGACCTGCTCTCGCATCACTCCGATTCCCCCGGACTTCGGCTCCTCGTAGGTGACCATCGCGACCGCATCGAGCGTGTCCCGGCCATTCTCGACGGTGCACAGCACCGTGCGGGAGGCGTGGTAGCGCCCGGCGCGCTCAAGCCGGTTGGCGATCTCGCCCTTCCACTCGCGGTCCACTATCACCACAAGATTGAGCACCCGAGCCGGAGCCAGCGCCTCGTTGGCCCCATGGCGCTTGCGCAACAGGTCGCGCAACGCCGCCTCGATCGCGTCGGGGTGGGTGTCCTGCTCGGCCCAGACGTCCTCGCTCACAGCCGCCGCCAGACCGCGTCCCCGTCGAGCAGCGCGTCGGCCTCGGCCGGCCCAGCGGTACCCGACGCGTACTGGGGGATCTCTGACTCGGTGTCCGCCGCCCACGCGTCGAGGATCGGGTCGATGATCCCCCACAGCGCCTCGATCTCGTCGTTGCGGGTGAATAGTGTGGCGTCGCCGCGCATAGCGTCGAGGATCAGCCGCTCGTAGGCCTCCGGCGACTCCGACAGAAACGAAGTTCCATAGCGAAACTCCATGTTCACCGGGCGGATGCGCATCCGTGAGCCGGGGATCTTGGCGCCGATCGCCACCGACACGCCCTCGTCGGGCTGCAGCGTGAACACGATCTGATTGGCCTGGATCCCGACTGAGCCCGAGCTCTGCAGGGCAAGGTGCGGCACGGGCTTGAGGACGACGGCGATCTCGGTGAGCTTCCGGGCCAGTCGCTTGCCGGTACGCAGGTAGAAAGGGACCCCCGCCCAGCGCCAGTTGGAGACGTGCAGCCGCAGCGCGACGTAGGTCGGCGTGCGCGAATCCTCGGCGACGCCTGGCTCCTCGAGGTAACCGGGCACTCGCTCGCCGCCGGCCACCCCGGGCCCGTACTGGGCCCGAACGGCCATCGATGAGACCGCGTCCACATCCGGCGGCACGATCGCCTCGAGCACCTTGAGCTTCTCGTCGCGGAGGCGGTCGGCGTCGAACGCAGTAGGCGGCTCCATCGCCAGCAGCGCCAGCAGCTGGAGCATGTGGTTCTGCACCAGGTCGCGCAGCGCCCCGGCGCCCTCGTAGTACCCGGCCCGGCCGCCGATGCCGATGTCCTCCGCGGCGGTGATCTGGACGTAGTCGATGTAGTTGCGGTTCCACACCGGCTCGAACAGGGCGTTGGCGAAACGCAACGCCATCAGGTTCTGAACCGTCTCCTTGCCGAGGTAGTGATCGATCCGGAAGATCTGGGACTCCTCGAAGACCTCGAGCAATTGGGCGTTGAGCGTTCGCGCCGAGGCGAGGTCGTAGCCGAATGGCTTCTCGATCACGATCCGCACCTCGGCTCCCTCGACCTCGTTGAGCCCGGCGTCTCCGAGCTTGCCGGCGATCAGCGGAAAGAATTCCGGTGCCGTCGACAGATAGAAGACGCGGTCCAGCGGCCGCCCCGCGCGCTCGTCGAACTCGGCCAGCGTGCTGGCGAGCTCGTCGTAGACCCTGTCCTCGTCGAACGAGCCCTGGACGTAGCGGATGTCGTCGAGCAGGCCGGTGAGCACGCCGGGGTCCGGTCGCCGCCGGGAGTAGCGCTCGATCGAGTACTGGCTGCCCTCGCGGAAGTCCTCGTGCTCCTGGTCGCGCCGGCCGACGCCGATCAGCTCGAAGCGCTCCGGCAGCGCACCCTCGTGGGCGAGGTTGTAGAGCGCCGGCAGCAGCTTGCGGTGGGCCAGATCACCGGTGGCGCCGAAGATGATCAGCGTCGTCGGATGGACCGGGAGCCGCTCGAGACCTTCTGCGAGCGGGTTCTCCAAGTCGGTGGCGCTGGCCGGTGGAGCGCTACTCACGACTTCGGCACCGACTTGACCGCGTGCCCGCCGAACTGGTTGCGCAGCGCCGCCACCAGCTTGGCCGTGTACTCGCCGTTCTCACGTGAAGCGAGTCGCGCGAACAGCGCCGCCGCCAGCGTCGGCATCGGCGTGTCGTGGGCGATGCCGGCGTCGAGCGTCCAGCGGCCCTCGCCGGAGTCCTCGACGTAGGGCTCGAGCGAGCTGAGATCGTTGCCGTCCTCTTCGAATGCACGTGCTGCCAGGTCGAGCAGCCAGCTGCGGATCACCGAGCCCTGACCCCAGAGCTTGGCGATCTGCTCGTTGTCGAGCTCGTACTCGGACTTGTGCAGCAGCTCGAAGCCCTCGGCGTACGCCTGCATGAGGCCGTACTCGATGCCGTTGTGGACCATCTTGACGAAGTGCCCGGAGCCGGGGCCGCCCATGTGGCCCCAACCCTGCGCGCCCGCGTCCGGCTGCACGTGAGGCGCCAGCACGTCGAGGATCGGCGACAGCGTCTTGACGGGCTCATCCTCGCCGCCGACCATCATGCAGTAGCCGATCTCCAGACCCCACACACCGCCGCTCGTGCCGACGTCGACGAACTCCACGCCCTGCTCGGCGCACTTGCCGTGATGAGCCACCGAGTCGGTCCATTTCGAGTTGCCGCCGTCGACGATCATGTCGCCCTTGTCGAGCAGCCCGAGCAGCTCGTCGATCGTCTGCTCGGTCGCCTTGCCGGACGGGACCATGATCCACACCGCCCGTGGAGCAGACAGTTTCGAGGTCAGGTCCTTCAGCGAGCCGGCGCCCTGAGCTCCGTGCCCCTCCGCCGCCTTGACGGCGTCCTGCGAGAAGTCGAAGGCCACCACTTCGTGGTCGGAGTCTCGACGGATCCGGGTGACCATGTTGCCGCCCATCTTGCCGAGCCCGACGAAACCGATCTGCATCAGCGGTGAGACCTCCGTGGAGTCATGTACGGGCGTCCGTCGTTGCCGGTTGTCCGGCCAAATCGGCCTGCCGGCGCTCTTCAATCCCGGCCAGCAGCCGGTTCATCGCGTCTTCGAACAGCTTCACGCCGTCACGCAGCAGCTCGTCGGTGACCCCGACGAGATCGATTCCGGCCTGCTCCAGAGCATGAAGATCCGGGTCGGGGTCGCGCCGGGCCGTGGGCCCGGTGACCCGGCCGTGATCGGCCACCGCTTCGAGCGTGGCCAGCGGCATCGTGTTGACCGTGTGGGGGGCGACGAGCTGATCGATGTACATCGTGTCGGGGTAGCGGTCGCTCTTGACCCCGGTCGAGGCCCACAACGGGCGTTGCACGTGGGCGCCGGCATGATGCAGGCCCTCCCAGCGCGGCCCA
Source organism: uncultured Solirubrobacterales bacterium (assembly GCA_963799995.1). Lineage (GTDB taxonomy): Bacteria > Actinomycetota > Thermoleophilia > Solirubrobacterales > Solirubrobacteraceae > Palsa-465. The sequence goes on from CAWCZI010000012.1 coordinate 1,035,599, forward strand.
GAGAAGATCCGCTCGAAGGTCCGGTACGCCAGCCGCGCGTTGGCGATCGCGGCCTTGCCGTAGAGATCCTCTCGACCCAGGGCCTCGAGCCGCTTGTCGACTGCCGCGTCCACCCGCGAGACGAAGAAGCTCGCCACCGACGCGATGTCGACTGACTTTTCCTCGGCCAGCCGGCGCTCGAGGCCCTTGAGGTAGGCGTCGGCCACGCGTTCGTAGGCCGAGACCGAGAACAGCAGCGTCACGTTCACGTTGATGCCCTCGTAGATCGCCTGCTCGATCGCCTTGACGCCCTCGGGGGTGCCGGGGATCTTGATCATCACGTTGGAACGCGAGACGCGCTGCCAGAAATCGCGGGTCGCCTCGAGCGTCCGCTCGGTGTCGTGGGCGATGTCGGGGGCCACCTCGAGCGACACGAAGCCGTCGGTGTGATGCTCGGCATCCCACACGCGGCGCATCACGTCACAGGCCATCTGGACGTCCTTGATCGCCAGGCGCTCGTAGATCGCCTGGGCGTCGAGCGACTCGTGGGCCAGCGCCGCAAGCGCCTCGTCGTAGTCGTCGGATTCGAGAATCGCCTTCTCGAAGATCGACGGGTTGGCGGTCATGCCCCGCAGCGAGTCCTCGTCCACCATCCGTGCCAGCTCGCCGCTCTGGACCAGTGACCGGCGCAGCAGGTCAAGCCATGGGCTCGTTCCCGCCTCAGCGAGAGCCCGGAGGTTGGGATTGACGCTGGTCGCCTCGGTGGTGCTCACTGCTCACGCTCCTTCACAGAGGTATCTCCCGATGCGGTGAGCATAGACCGAACCGCCGGGCGCTAAACGACCGTTCTGGTGAACGAGCCGTCAACCGAAGAGGACGCCGTAGCGCTCATATTCCTCCGGCGGCACGCGGCGGACCTCGGCTACCGCCTCGCTCAGCGGCACCAACGCGATCTGCGTGGAGTGCAGCGCGGTCATCGTCCCCCACCGATCCTGGTGGGCCGCATCGATCGCCGCCAGCCCGAGGCGCGTGGCCAGCACGCGGTCAAAGGCGGTCGGCGTCCCCCCTCTCTGTATGTGACCAAGGACGGTGGCGCGGGTCTCGAACCCGGTGCGCTGCTCGATCTCACGCTCGAGCACCTGACCAATTCCGCCGAGGCGGGGATGGCCGAACTCGTCGAGCTGGCCGGTCGAGACGCTCATCGTGCCCTCCTGGGGCAGCGCCCCCTCAGCGACGACGATGATCGCGAAGTAACGCCCGCGCTCGTGCCGGCGGCCGATCAGCCGGCACACCTCCTCGATGTCGAACGGGATCTCGGGGATCAGGATCACGTCGGCTCCGCCGGCCAGCCCCGAGTGCAGAGCGATCCAGCCGGCGCTGCGGCCCATCACCTCGACCACCAGGTTGCGGTGGTGGCTCTCGGCCGTCGTGTGCAGACGGTCGATCGCCTCGGTGGCGACGTGCAGGGCGGTGTCGAAGCCGAACGTGACGTCTGTGGACCCGAGATCGTTGTCGATCGTCTTGGGGACACCGATGACGTTGACGCCGGCCTCTCCGAGGCGATTGGCGGCACCGAGCGTGTCCTCGCCGCCGATCACGATCAGGCCGTCAAGCCCGTGGCGCTCCAGCGTCGCGCGCACCGCCCCGGGGCCATCCTCGCGCTTGAACGGGTTCGTGCGCGAGCTACCGAGGATCGTGCCCCCGCGGGGCAGGATCCCGCGCGTGGACTCGAGCGTCAGCTCGTCTCCGATGTCGTCCAGCACCCCACGCCAGCCATCCCGGAAGCCGAGCAGATGGTCGTCGTAATGGTCGATGCCCTTGCGCACGACCGCCCGGATGACAGCGTTCAGGCCGGGACAGTCGCCGCCTCCGGTAAGCAGGCCGATTCGCACGGCTGCAGATGCTACGCACCGGACTCCGGGGGAGCACCGGCGGAGGCGCGGTAGGGTTGCCACCGATGTCCGGACGGCGCCGAGCTCTGACCCCAGCGCGAGCCCTGACGCTCGCCGCCGCGGTGACCGGGGCGGGCGCCGGCATCGCGCTCCAGCGCCGGCACCTGCATCGTGTAGCCGCCGACCCCGACTTCGCGGCCCTCAACGAGCCGCTCGGCGGGCGGCCGCTGGACGTCCGTTCGGCCGACGGGACGCGCCTGCACGCGCAGATCTTCGGCCCGGATGACGGCGATCTGATCGTCCTCGCGCACGGCTGGACCGAGGAGCTGACCATCTGGGGCCCGGTGATCCGTCGGCTGCGCGCCAACGGGATGCGGGTGGTTGCGTATGACCTGCGCGGGCATGGGCACAGTGGGCCCGCCGCCGGAGCCGACTACGCGTTGGAGCGCTTCGGCGAGGATGTCGAGGCCGTGCTGGCGGTGAGCTCCGACGATGGCACACGCGCCACCGTGGTCGGTCATTCACTCGGCGCGATGTCGATCGCCGCCTGGGCGGAACGGCACGACGTCGGCGCTCGGGCCAAGGCCGCGGCGCTGGTCAACACCGGTCTCGGCAATCTGATCACCGGGCATCTCCTGTTCGGCGCCCTGCTGGCGAAACTCAATTCGCGCCTCGGAGCACGCCTGGTCCTCGGCTCGCGAGCCCCGATGCCCGGCTTCTCCTCTCCCATCCAGCACGCGGCGATCCGCCATGCCGCGTTCGGCCCGACGGCTACCTTCGGTCAGGTGGCGTTCTACGAGCGGATGCTGATGACGTGCCCGCCGGACGTGCGCGCGGCGGCGGGGATCGCGATCTCCGACATGGACCTGTGGCACGCGGTCGAGCGCCTGACGGTGCCGACGCTGGTTGTCGCGGGAGAGCGCGACCGCCTGACGCCACCCGCCCACGGGCAGCGGATGGCCCGCGAGCTCCCCAACCTCCAGGCGCTCGTGGTGCTGCCGGAGACCGGGCACATGGCTCCGCTCGAGCGCCCCGACGAGCTCTGCGTCGCGCTCACGGAGCTCACCACGGGCGTCGTCGGCGCGGCGGCATGAGCCGCCGGCAGGCTCTGGCTCAGGATCTCGTGACAGACGTCTTCACCACCAGCGTCTGCCAGGTGCTCCGGGAGGATCCGGAGCTGGCGGAGGGAATCGAGGATCCCCGGCGCCGCGCTGAGGCGGTGCGGACCTGCGTGACGCGCGAGGTGCACATTCCCGCCGGAACCTGGCGAAGCGGCGCGATCACGTCGCTGGACGGGGGGATCGGGCTGCTCGTGCTCGACGGGGTGCTGATCCACCGGATCGAGATCGAGGAGCGCTTCGGAGCAGAGGTTCTCGGCGAGGGCGACGTGTTGCGCCCCGTGGACACCGATGGGGGGAGCAGCCCGCTGTCGCCGCAGGTTGAGTGGCTGGCGCTGGAGGCATCGCGCGTAACGGTGCTCGATGAGCGCTTCGTACGGCAACTGGCGGCCTTTCCCGAGGTCGCGGGGCCGCTGTTCGCGCGCGCAGTGCTGCGCTCCCGCCAGCTGGTGGTGAACATCGCGATCATCCACCAGGCCCGCGTGGACGTCCGGCTGCACATGTTGCTGTGGCACCTCGCCGGGCGGTGGGGACGGGTGCGAAGCGACGGGGTCATGGTGCCGCTGCGCCTGACCCACACCGTCCTCTCGGACCTGGTGGCCGCCCGCCGTCCGACCGTCACGAGCGCCCTCTCGGACCTTGCGCGTCGTGGACTGGTGCGCGCCGTGCAGGAGGGATGGCTACTCTCCGGCGGTCCGCCCGGCGAGGTCTCGGAGGACCAGCCGTCCAGCGGGGGACACTGAGAGCAGGCTCACCCGGCGTCGCACCGTGCACATCGATCCGTACATCGTCCTTGGAAGCGCGATCATCGGCCTGCTGGTCGGCATGACCGGCGCCGGAGGCGGAGCACTGATGACGCCGATGCTGATCCTGCTGTTCGGCATCAAGCCTTCGACCGCCATCTCGAGCGATCTTGTCGCCGCGGTGGTGATGCGGCCGATCGGCGCCGCGGTCCACATGCGCGCCGGGACCGTCAACCTCAAGCTGGTGCGCTGGATGGTCCTGGGATCGGTGCCCGCGGCGTTCCTCGGCGCCTACCTGCTGCACCTGATGGGCAACGCGAAATCGGCCGAGAACAACATCGAAGTGTTCCTGGGTGCCGCTCTGCTGGTCGGCGCCGGGGCCATGGCGCTTCGCTTCGTGCTCGACCGCAGAGCCGGCCACGGCCGCACCGCGTTCGTCACCGACGTGCATCCGCGGCCGCTGCTCACCTTGGCCGTCGGCTTGATCGGCGGCCTCATCGTCGGGCTTACCTCGGTCGGCTCGGGCTCGTTGATGATCGTCGCGCTGCTGTTCATCTACCCCCGGCTGGGCGCCAACCAGCTCGTTGGAACCGACCTCACCCAGGCCGTGCCGCTGACCCTGGCCGCCGCGTTGGGGGCGCTGGCGTTCGGGCATGTCGAGTTCTCGGTCACGGGTTCGCTGATCATCGGCAGCGTCCCGGCGGTGCTGGTCGGCTCGTTGCTGTCCTCCACCGTGCCCGATCGCTACGTGCGCCCGGCGATTGCGTTCGTGATCTTCGCCTCGGGGCTGAAGTACGTCGGCGTCGGCACGACGGCGCTCGGGTGGATCCTGTGCGCGACGCTGTTCGGCGGGGCGGCCTGCTGGCTGGCGATCGCGCGCCCGTGGGTGACCGCACCAAGCCCGCCCGACGGGGGCGAGGCGGACGCTCCGGGCGCCGCCGGGCGCGCGGGGGCCGACCCCCTCGCCGGCCCGCAGACCGAGCTCGCCCCATGAGCAGCCGCGTTGATGTCCCGGTGGCGGGCGGGGCGCTCGCCACCTACCGGCTCGGCGCGCAGGATCCCGACGCGCCTCTGGTGCTGGCGATCCACGGCATCACCTCGAGCAGCCGCACCTGGCTCGCCGTCGCCCGCGCGCTGGGCGAGCGCGCGACGCTGATCGCCGTCGACCTGCGCGGCCGCGCCGGCAGCAGCGACCTTCCAGCGCCGTTTGGCCTCGACGCCCACGTCCGCGACGTGCTGGCCGTGCTCGACCAGTTCGGGCTCGAGCGGGCCGTCGTCGCCGGGCACTCTCTGGGTGCGTACATCGCCGCGCGGCTGGCCACCGAGCGCCCGGAACGCGTGCGCCGGCTGGTGCTTGTCGACGGTGGGCTGACGATCCCCGGCAGTGAGCGGGTTGACCCGGAGCAGTTCCTGCGGGCGTTCCTCGGCCCCACCCTGGAGCGACTGAAGATGACCTTCCCCGACGTCGGCGCGTACCGGGACTGGTGGGCCGCTCACCCCGCGATCGCCGGCTCGGACATGGACCCGGCGGATCTTTACGAGTACGCCGCCCACGACCTGGTCGGGGAGCCCCCCAACCTGCGCTCGTCGGTCAACCCCCAGGTCGTGCGAGACGACGGGCTGGACCTGGCGGACACCGCCGCCGGCGTCTCGCAGCCCGCGACGTTCCTGTGCGCACCGCGCGGGATGGTCGACGATCCCAACCCGATGCAGCCGCTGGAGCTGGTGCAGCGCTGGGCCGCCGAGAACCCCGGCCTGCGCGCGGCGATCCAGGTTCCGGAGGTCAACCACTACACGATCGTGTTCGGCCGCGCGGGAGCCGGAGCGGTGGCGGAGCAGATTGCTGCGGCCGCAACCACCGCCGGTTGACCCCGGCTCAGAGGGCGCGCAGAGCGGGTAGCAGCTCGCGTTGCGCCCACTCGATGAAGTCGCCCTGCTGGTCGGCGCCGATCTGCACCAGCGCCACCTCATCGAAGCCGGCGTCGGCGAACGCCTTGATCTTCTCGACATGCTCGTCGACGTCGGGGCCGCAGCCGAGCTGCTCGGCCACCTGCTCGCGGGCGACGAACTGCGTGGCGGCGTCAAACGACTCCGGGTTGGGCAGATCTGCGTTGACCGACCAGCCAAGGCCGAACCACCGGAACTGCTCGTGGGCGCGATTGATTGCCGCCTCGCGGTCGGTGTCGTAGGCGAGCGCGATCTGGCCGACCCGGGGCTTCCCGTCTCCGCCGGCGGCGTCGAACATCTGCCCGAGCTCGGCCTTGGGCTCGACCGCGATCATCAGGTCGGCCTTCTCGCCCGCCAGCCGGCACGAGCTCGGACCCGAGACCGCGAGTCCGATCGGGACGCGCTGCTCGGGCAGGTCCCACAGCTTGGCCTGCTCGACGTCGAAGTGGCGTCCTCGGTAGTTCAGGCGCCCGTCCGCATCGCCGTCGAACAGTCCGCTGATCACGTCCACCGCCTCGCTGAGCATCTCGTGACGCAGACCCACGGCCGGCCAGCCTCTGCCGACCACGTGCTCGTTGAGGTTCTCCCCGGCGCCGAGGCCGAGACGGAAGCGGCCGCCGGAGAGGATCTGGATCGTCGCCGCCTTCTGGGCCACGATCGCTGGGTGATAGCGGAGAATCGGACAGGTCACGTAGGTCATCAGTCCGATTCGCTCGGTGGCCTGGGCAGCCGCGCCGAGGATCGACCACGCATAACCGGAGTGACCCTGCTCTGAGAGCCAGGGCTGGTAGTGGTCGCTGGTCACCGAGAAGTCAAAGCCGGCCTTCTCGGCCGCCTGCACGTCGCGGACCAGCTGGTCCGGCGGGGACTGCTCGCACATCATGGTGTATCCGAATCGGGTCATGCCATACGCGATACCCCGCCGGCCGGGACGTATGCACCGGCTCCCCGGGCAGGGTTTAATCCTCAGCGACCATGACCGAGCCCCAGACCTTCGTGTGCGTCGTCGAGATCCCCAAGGGGGGGCGCAACAAGTACGAGTTCGATCACGAGCTCGGAGGAATCAAGTTCGACCGGTTGCTGATGAGCGCCGCCACCTATCCCACTGACTACGGCTACCTGCGCAACACGCTGGCCGAGGACGGGGACGAGCTCGACGTGCTGGTGCTCCTGACTGAGCCCACCTTCCCGGGCTGCCTGATCGAGGTCAAGCCGATTGGCATGTTCGTGATGCGCGACGAGAAGGGACCCGACGACAAGATCCTCTGCGTGCCCGTGCACGACCCCTACTGGAACCATTACGAGGAGGCCGAGCAGCTGCCGCCGCTGCTGCTGCGCGAGATCGACCAGTTCTTCTCGATCTACAAGCAGCTCGAGCCCGACAAGCACGTCGATGTCGGCGGCTGGCGCCCGAGCGCCGATGCGTTGCGGGAGATCGCGGCGTCCGAGCGCCGCCATCGCGACGCCCAGCCCTGATCGGCCGGGCGCCGAGCCCGCGTCCCGCCCTCAGCGCAGGCCGGTCTCGTCCAGGCGCTCGCCGAGGTCGGCGACCGACTCGAACACCGAGGCCGCGCCGGCGTCCAGGAGCTCCTGAGCGGCGAAGCCGCCGGTCACCACCGCCAGCGTCGCGACCTCGGCCTTCAGCGCCGCCTTCACGTCCCACGGCGTGTCGCCGATCATGAAGGCGGGTCCCTCGGCGTTGCCGGCGCGCTCCAGTGCCGCGTGCACGAGGTCGGGCTCGGGCTTGGTGGACTCGACGTCGGCGGACGTGGTCCACGCGTCGGTGAGCGACCGAGCGTCGAGCAGGTCGAGATAGTGCTCGACCTCGTCCTCCTTGGCGGAGCTGGCCAGCACGACCGTATGACCGCGGTCGCCGAGCCGCGCGATCAGCTCCCGCGCTCCGGCCATCGTCTGAACCTCGCCGATCAGCTGACCGTACTCCTCGCCCTCGGCGGCTCTGATCTCGTCGCCCAGCTCGCGCTCGGTTTCCCCGCCGCACAGAGCTTTCACGAGCTGATCTCCGCCCATGCCGATGTGACGGTGGATGCGGTAGACCGCCAACGAGATGTCGTGTCGGCGAAACGCCCGGAACCACGCCAGAGCATGCTGGTAGTTGGTGTCGACGAGTGTGCCGTCGATGTCGAGGATGGCGATCGCCATGGCCCCCGAGTTACCCAGGGCCCCGCGGGCGGTAACACGGTGGCCGCCAATCCACGTGATGGACGGCGCCCGGCGGGTAGAGAGATATGGCTGTGAAGAGTCTCGCGCTCACCTTCGATGACGGCCCCGACGACCGCGTCACCCCGCGGCTGCTCGACCTGCTGGCGGCGGCAGAGGCGACGGCCACGTTCTTCCCGATCGCCAGGCGCGCGGCGGCGCAGCCTGCGACCGTCAGGCGCATCCTCAACGAGGGCCACACGGTCGGGCTGCACTGCGACCAGCACCTGCGTCACAGCACACGGACGGCGGCGTGGGGCCGGGCCGACACGCGCCGGGGGCTGACTCGGCTGCGTGAGCTCGGTGCGCGCCCGACGTTGTGGCGCACTCCGTGGGGCGACACGGCCTGCTGGACGGGCGCCGTCGCCGCCGAGCACGGGCTGCGCCTGGTCGGCTGGACGGTCGACACCCATGACTGGCGTGGCGACAGCGCCACCGAGATGCTGGCCTGTACCCGCGCACAGCTGATCGCGGACGCCATCGTGCTCGCCCACGACGGGATCGGCCCCGGGGCGCGGCGCGAGGACACCGGCGAGACTCTGGCCTACGTCGAGCTGGCGATCGAGCACGCCCGAGACGCCGGGCTGGCGCTGAGAGCACTCTAGATTGAGCGTCGTGCTGGACAGACACGAGATGGTCCCCGAGTCCGAGGCGCTCGACGGCGCCCTGGAGGCGATCGCCGCGGGAGCCGCCGCCCGCGATGCTGAACCGGTGCCGCCCTTCCCCGAGGACGCCTTCGCCCGGCTGGAGAGGGCAGGGGCGACCGCCTGGAACGCGCTGCTCGGGACGCAGCGACCGCCCGCGGCGGCGGAGCTCGACCTGGTCCGGCGGGTCGCGCGCGCCGACGGGTCCGTGGGGCGCATCTTCGACGGACACCTGAACGCGGTCGAGCGGATCGCCGTGCAGGCGCCCGCGGAGCTGCGCGACCGCGAGCTTGCCGCGTTCGCCGCGGCCGCGCTGCGCGCCGGGGTCTGGGGCGGTGACCCGGTACCCGGCGAGGGCGATCCGGCCGCGGTCTTCGAGGATCGTCGCGGCCGCCGGGTACTGCGGGGCGTGAAGACGTTCTGCTCGGGCGCCGGAGGGCTGCATCGCGCCCTGGTGATCGCCCGCTCGCCCGGCGGCGGCCCACCGCTGTCGACATGGATCGATCTGACCGACGCAGCCCACGTCGGAGTCGACACGAGCTGGTACCGAAGCCACGGGCTGCGAGCCTCGGTCTCACATCGGGTGGTCTTCGATGACGCCCCGGTGCTGGCGGTGCTCGGGCCGCCCGGCGGCATCTCGGCCCAGCCCTGGTTCGCTCGCGACGCGCTGCGCACCTCCGCCTCCTGGGTGGGGATGGCCGACACCGCGGTGCGGGGCGCGCTCGACGAGCTGTCGGCCCGGCCGTCGCGCGGGGTGCTCGAAGCACTGGCGACCGGACGAATCCTGACCGCTCAGCGGACGCTCGACGTGTGGCTGGGCGCCGCGGCGCGGGCCATGGACGCTCCCGGGCCCGACCTGCCGGCGATCTCGGTCCACGGCCGCGCGGCGATCTCGGACGCCTGCCGCACCCTGCTCGACGAGGCCGCCCGCGCCTGCGGGTCGCGGCCGTTCGCCCGGGCCGGTGCGCTGGATCGCGCGCGTCGCGACCTCGAGCTGTTCCTGCTCCAGCACCGCCTGGACCCGATGCTGGCGCGTGCCGGCGAGGCCGCTCTGGACGGCGACGATGGCTGAGACGATGTCGCCGGCTGACTTCGAGGCGCTCTACCGCGCGGACCCCGATCCCTGGGGCTACACGAGCAGCGCCTACGAGCGCGCCAAGTACGCCGCCACGCTGGAGGCGTGCGGCCCCGGACCGGTCGGGGCAGCCCTCGAGCTGGGCTCCTCGATCGGGGTGTTCAGCGGGCTGCTGGCCCCTCGTTGCGATCGGCTGGTGACCGTCGACGCGGCTCCGAGCGCTGTCGCCGCCGCGCGGGTCAGGCTGGCGGGCCAGGACAAGGTCGAGCTCGTCGAGGGCCCGATCCCGGAGGCGATCCCGGTCGAGTCCTTCGACCTTGTGCTCGCCTCGGAGATCCTCTACTACCTGAGCGCGAGGCAGCTGACTGGCACATTCGCCGCGCTGGACGCCCGCCTGCGGCCGGGCGGTCGGCTGGTCGCCGTCCACTGGCGCCATCCCGGGCCCGAGCGCCCGTTCACGGCCGCCGAGGTCCACCGCGCGCTGCGCGCGGAACCGTGGCTGCGCCCGATGCGCCGCGGCGACACCGAGGACTATCTCCTCGACGTGCTGGAGCGGGCATGACCGAGACCTTCGACCTGCTGGTGGTCGGCGGAGGCCCGGCCGGGCTGTCCGCCACGCGAGCCTTCCGCGAGGCCGGCGGGACCGGTGCAGTCGCGATCGTCACCGACGAGCACCGGATGCCCTACAACCGCCCGCCTCTGACCAAGGAGCTCTTGCGCGGCGACAGCGGCGAGGAGGATCTCCCGCTCGAGGACGAGAGCTGGCTGGCCGAGCACCGCGTGCGGCTCGTGTCCGGCCGCGCCGTCGCGCTCGATCTCGAGTCCGGGCGGGTGTCGCTGTCGGGCGGCCGGGAGCTGGCCTACCGGAGCTGCCTGCTCGCCACGGGCGCCGAGCCCGCCCGACTGCCGATCCCCGGAGTGGACGACCCCGCGGTTCGCATCCTGCGCTCGCTGGACCACCTGCGAGAGCTCATGCGGCGCCTGCCCTCCTCCGGTCCGGTGATCGTGATCGGATCGGGATTCATCGGCTGCGAGATCGCCGCCTCGCTGCGGGCGCGGGGGCTCGAGGTCACGCTTTTCTCCGACGAGGCTGCGCCCAACATTCGGCGCCTGGGCCCCGAGGCGGCTGAAGAGATTGCCGGCTGGCTACGCGACGACGGCGTCGGGCTAAAGCTGGGCGCCGAGGTGGAGGCGATCGAGCGCGACGGCGACCGCCTGCACGTGATCGCCGCCTCCGCGCGGGCCACGGCAACGGTGGTGGTGATGGCCGCCGGGGTCGCGCCGCGCGGCGAGCTCGCCGGCGCCGCCGGACTCGAGCTCGAGCAAGGTGCCGTCCCCACCGACGCCCACATGCGCACCGCGGCTGCCGGCCTGCTGGCCGCCGGCGACGTGTGCCTGGCCGAGAACGCAGCCGCCGCGCGTCCGCTGCGGGTCGAGCACTGGGGTGACGCGCTCGGGCAGGGGTCGGTGGCGGGACGCACCGCCGCCGGCGCGGCGGCCGAGTGGAACGAGGTACCCGGATTCTGGTCGACGATCGGTACGCACACCCTGAAGTACGCCGCCTGGGGCGATGGCTACGAGCAGTCCCGGCTCGAGCACAGGCCCGGCGGCGGCTTCGAGGCCTGGTATGGCCGCGACGGCCGGATCGTCGGCGTGCTGACCAGCGGCGCTGACGAGGCCTACGAGCGCGGCCGCGAGCTGATCGCCGAGGGTGCGCCATGGAGCTGAGCGCGATCGTCGTCGTCCCGGCGCGCAACGAGCAGGACGAGATCGCGGTCTGCCTGCGGGCGCTCGCCGCTCAGACGCTCCCGCGCGAGGCGTTCGAGACGCTGGTCGTGCTGGACGCGTGCACCGACCGGACGGCCGAGGTGGTGGCCGAGCAGGCCGCCGCGACGGGCCTGCAGGTGGGAACTCTGATCGGCACCGGCATCGGTGCGGGCGCGGCGCGCCGTGCGGGGATGGAGGCGGCCGCCACGCGGCTGCTTTCGCTGGGATGTCCCGACGGGCTGATCGCGTGTACCGACGCCGATTCGCGGCCGGCTCCCGACTGGCTCGAGCGCCAGCTCGCCTATACCCGGCGCGGGATTCAGGCGATCGCCGGGCTGGTCGAGCTCGATCCTGCCGACCGGGCCGAGCTTCCCGATGGCGTGCTGATCCGCCGCGACCGGGACGCCGCCGCCCGGCTGCGCCGGGTGCGCCGGCGCGATCCCCATGCCGATCATCACCACTTCGCCGGCGCCTCGATCGGGATCACCGCCGCCGCGTATCGCGACGTGGGCGGCCTCGAGCCGCTCGCGGCACTCGAGGACGCTGCCTTCGCCGATCGCCTGAGCGAGCACGGGATCGCGATCGTGCGGCCCGCCGACGTCCGGGTACGGACCTCCGCCCGCTCACGCGGGCGCGCCTCCCGAGGTCTGTCGGTGGACCTGGCCGTGTCGATCTGGTCCGAGCGCCGCCGCCACGTGGCCTCCGAGTTCGGTCCCGACGAGCTGGCCGCCGTCAAGAGTGACACGACAGTGACCGTCGTGATCCCAACCAAGGACTGCGCCGAGACGATCGCCGGGGTCCTACACGGCACGGTCGCCCCGCTCGCCGCCCTCGGCCTGGTCGACGAACTGGTCGTGGTGGATGCCGGCTCCAGCGACGGCACCGCCAGGCTGGCCGCCGGCGCCGGCGCCACCGTCCTGCAGCAGGATGAGCTCCTGTCCGAGCACGGTCCGGCGCTCGGCAAGGGTGACGCGATGTGGCGCGCCCTGCACGAGACCACCGGCGAGATCGTCTGCTTCCTCGACGGGGACACCAGCGACCCCCGCCCCGAGCACCTTCTGGGGCTGTTGGGACCAATCCTGGCAGACGCCTCCGTGCAGCTGGTCAAAGGGGCCTTCGAGCGCCCGCTGCAGGCCGGCGACCGCCAGCTCGCCAACGAGGGCGGCCGCGTCACCGAGCTGATGGCACGGCCGCTGCTCAACCTGCACGAGCCTCGGCTGGCGGGCTTCGCGCAGCCGCTGGCGGGCGAGTTCTCAGCCCGACGGAGCCTGCTCGAGTCGGTCCCGTTCCCGGTCGGCTACGGGGTCGAGATCGCGATCCTGATCGATGCGCTGCGCCACCACGGGCTCGACGCGCTCGCCGAGTGCCATCTCGGGACCCGGCAGAACCGTCACCAGCCGCTGCGCGCGCTCGGGGAGATGGCCTACGCGGTGCTGGCCGCCGTCGAACGCCGGATCGGCGACGGCCGGGGAATCATCGCCGGCAGCTACCTGAAGCCATGGGAGGACGGCGCCGTGGTCGCCGTCCCCATCATCGAGCGCCCGCCGCTGTCCTCCGTGCGCCGCGGGCGCCGCGACGAGCTTTCCTCGCTCATTTAGACCGAGGCACCGGCTCTCTACGGCGTGCCGTTCTTGCGCTCCTCCTTGACGCGTCCGGCGGCCTGCGCCAGACGCTGCGCCTCGTCGCTGCGGTCCAGGGCGGCCTCGCTCTCCTGGATGGCGTGCGACTCCTGAGCGACCGCATCAAGGCGCTGCCGCGCCGCCTCGTGCTCGATCGCCTCGGCCGTCTCGGCCTCGGCCTCGCGGCTGGCCTCGGTGCGCTTGCGCTTGCCCTCGTTGGCGCGCTGGGCGGTCTGCTTCTGCTTCTTGGCCGCCTCGCCGCGGCGGGCACGAGCGGTGGCGCGAGCACGCTCGCGGCGGCGCATCGCCTGTTCGTGGCGAGCGTCGACGCGGCTGCTGGCCTGCTCAGTCGTCTCCTCGGCCTGCATCCGTAGGCGTGCCGCCCGCTCGCGTTCGTCGGCGGCGGCATGGCGCCGGGTGGCGTCGTCACGGAGCGACTCGACGCCAAGCGCGGAGCCGACCAGGCCGCGAATCGTCGCGTCGAAGCGGTCAAGCCGCAGCGACACGGTCGCGGCGGGACCGTTCCGCTTGCCGGGCAACAGCCCGATGGCTGAGTCCAGCGGCATCCGGGCCAGCTTGAGAGAACCGCTCACCGTAGCGGCGGTCAGTGTGCGCGCGTTCATCGTGCCTCCTTGGGGTCGAGCTGGTCGGCGCGGTGCTCGGCCTCGCGGGCTTCGTGCTCGAGCCGGTTTGCCTCTTCGGTCGCGCTGACACGCGTCTGCTCTGCGGCTTGCACGGAGCGCTCGGCGCCTTCGCGCTCGGACTGCAGTTGCGCGCCGGCGGCTTGACGGTCTGAGTCGGCTTCCTGGTTGGCGCGCCGTTCGGCGGCGAGCCGGTCGCGCTCGGCCTGCTCCTCGCGCTGCTGACCGGCGACCTGGTTCTGAAGCTCGCGACGCTCGCGTTCGGCCTCGACACCGTGCCTCTCGAGCTCAGCTCGCTCGGCCTCTACCTGCGCTTTGCGCTGGGCGCGCTCGGCTTCGCGCTCGGCGTCTGACTGGGCCTGCTGGAGACGACCCTCGCGGGCCAGCTCGTCGTTTTCGGTCGCCTGGCCGAGGACCTCCTTGGCCTTGCCGACCGCGCGGCCGAGGACTCCCCCAGCCGTACGCTCACGTTCGTTTCCTGCGCTCAATGGGTTCTCCGTTTCGGATCAGATTTCCTGCCCTGTTTGGAGCTACCCACTCGCGAGATCCCCACCCGGTCCTGTGATGGACGTCACACGTCAGCAACCCCGCCTGCCGCAGGGCTAGCCGCTACTGGTGGCCCCGGCGCCAGCCACCTCGTGCTTGCCCTCGGCGAACTCCTCGACGATCTTGGCGCAGAACGCCGGGAGGTCGTCGGGGTTGCGCGAGGTGACGAGACCCTGGTCGACGACGACCTCCTCGTCGACCCAGTCGCCGCCGGCGTTACGGATGTCGGTCTGCAGGCTCGGGTAGGACGTCAGGGTGCGGTCGCGCACCAGGTCAGCCTCGACGAGCGTCCAGGGGCCGTGGCATATCACCCCGACCGGCTTGCCCGCCTTGAAGATGTCCTGCACGAAGGACACCACGTCCTCCTCGATGCGGAGCTTGTCGGCATTGACCGTCCCGCCGGGCAGGATCAGCGCGTCGTAGTCGTCCGCTGAGACGTCGCCGATCGACTTGTCCACCGTGAACGTGTCGGCCGGCTCGAGGTCGTGGTTCATCGCCTGGATCTCCCCAGAATTGGGTGAGAGCAGCTCCGTCTCGGCGCCGGCCTCCTGCACCGCCTCGCGGGGTTTCACGAGTTCCACTTGCTCGACGCCGTCGGTGGCGATGATCGCGATCTTCTTGCCTTTCAGTGAGTCAGCCATGCATCTCTCCAGTCGCGGGTCGGTTCTCAGGCTTCTGTCAGCGATACCCACCCTGGGCCGCCATAATCGGGGGCGGCCGCGCTCGGCCTGACGACGGCCCCTCCGCGCCCCCCGTCGTCGTCTATGCCTCGGGGTCGGGCGGTGAGGGGTGCGGCGTCGGGCCCGTCGGCGAGGGCACCGGTTCGGGGGCAGGGCTCGGCGAAGGGGCGGGGGTCGGCTGCGGGGCAGGTGTCGGGTCGACGCTGGCGGTCATGCGATTCCTCTGGTGTCGGATGTGATCAGGCAGCGACGAGTTGCTCGCGCTTGGCGGCAACGCCGTCGATCAGCTCTTTGAACGAGTCGGCGAACTTCTGGACACCTTCGCGCTCGAGGACGGCCACCACGTCGTCGTAGTCGACTCCCGCCTCGGCGAATGCCTCGAGCGTGCGGCGTGCTCCGTCGACGTCGCGCTCGAGGGTGGCCTCGATCCGGGCGTGGTCCTGGACGGCCTCGATCGTCTCGCGGGGCATCGTGTTGACGGTCTGGGGGCCGACCAGCTCCTCGACGTAGACCACGTCGCGATAGGCGGGGTTCTTGGCCGACGTGGAGGCCCACAGGCACCGCTGGGGTGAGGCCCCGGCGGCCTCGAGCTCCTCCCAATCGGCGCCGGCGAAGATCTCCTTGTAGGTCTGGTAGGCGAGCTTCGCGTTGGCGATCGCCAGCTTGCCGAGCAGCTCCTCGTGGCCGCCGATCTCCTGCAGCCGCCGATCGGCCTCGGTGTCGACGCGGGATACGAAGAACGACGCCACCGACGCCACCGACGCCAGATCGCCGCCGTCAGCCCGCAGACGCCGCAGGCCGCGCAGATACGCCTCGGCGGCGGCGCGATGGCGCTCGAGCGAGAACAGGAGCGTCACGTTGACAGGGATGCCGGTGGCGATCGTCTCCTCGATTGCGGTCAGACCCTCCTCGGTGCCGGGGATCTTCACGAACAGGTTGCGGCGCTGAACCATCGCGTGCAGCCGGCGCGCCTCGGCGAAGGTGCCGTCGGCATCGTGCGCGAGATTGGGGTCGACCTCGAGCGACACCCAGCCGTCACGGGTCTCATCGCCGCGATCGAACACGGGCGCCAGCAGGTCGCAGGCGGCACGGATGTCCTCGCGGGCGAGCGCCAGGAACACCTCCTTGGGATCGCTCTCGGTGGCGAAGACCTCGCGTAGCTGGTCGTCGTAGGCGTCGCCCTCGGCGATCGCCCCTTGGAAGATCGTGGGATTGGAGGTCACTCCGACCAGGCCCTCGTCGATCAGGGCCTGGAAGTCGTCGCGCACGAACGAGCGCGAGAGGTAGTCGATCCACGGACTCTGGCCGTGCTCGGATAGGGCCTGCAGTGGCGTGGTCATCGAGTTCTCCTGTCGAAAGCTTGTCCTGAGTTGTCCGTTACCCCGATGGTAGGACCCACGCACAACCCGTCCACCGGCCCGGCCCCAACGACTGCTCACTCATCGCGTGCGCGATGGCCCAGCGGGAGCGCGAACCACAGCCCGCCGATGCCCAGAACCGCGGCCACCGCCACCGCGACCGGCGCCAGCCCGCCCACCACGAAGTCAGACAGCACGACCAGGATTCCCGTGAAGCCGACGCCGAGGAACGCCATCCCCGCGATCGCCATCTGATTTGCGACCCGGATCAGGAAGCGTTTCTGGTGCAGACGGAACAGGATCCGGTGATGGATGGACGGGGCCATCAGCAGCACGCAGGAGATCGCCACGCACATCAGCGAGCCGAAATAGACGGACCGCTCGAAGCTCGAGATCCGGCTGAAGGCGCTGTCGAAGGGGACGATCAGGAGGAACCCGAACATGAACTGGATCCCGCCCGAGGCGACACGGATCTCGTTTAGCAGCTCGATTGTGTTGCGATCGAGCTTCTCGGGCTCTGACTCCCCGCGTTCCTCGTCGCGCTTCGGCGCCTGTATCGCCGTCATCGCCCTCCGACAGCTACCCAGACCGATGCGTGCCCTAACGGCCGGCTGCCTTCCCGGGCCGCCCGCAGGCCTTTACTCTGCGAGCAGGTCCTCCGCACGCTGGTAGGCGATCTGCAGCAGATCCGCGCCGAAGAAGATCGAGAGCACCGAGCAGAACCAGCGGGTGAACCGGGGAAAGACCAACAGCAGCGCCGTGAGCCCCGCGCTGCCCCACATCCCGAGGCAGTATGGACAGACGAGCAGCTCGCCGACGGCCCTGCGCAGACCCCGGCCACGGGCCGCCTCGCTGACCTCGCCCGGGCCGGCGTCGTGCTGAAAGCGTGTGAACGGGGCCCGTACCGCGCTCGTGACGCGGTCCTTGGCGACCACGCGGGAGAGCTTGTGGCTGGCGACGGTGAGGAGCAGGAGGTCGCGGGCCGCCATGCGCTCGGGCAGCTCACGACCGCTGCGGTGAAACCACGCCGCGAAGCCGACCGCCAGCGAACTGAACGTGGCCATCAGCGCGGCATAGCCGCCCAGTGGCCGCTCTTGGCCGGGGGAGTGAGCCTCGCGGATCGTCGGCCGCGGTTCACGTGTTGGTGCGGTGATCGGCATCGCCATCACCACTACCCCGCGCGCGGCGCCGGAACCCGCGGTGAGACCGCGACTGCGATCCTGGCCCGTGAGCACCACGCCTAGTATCTGCCGGGATGGCAAGACCACCCAAGACGCGGCCCGGGCGCGCCGCTGCCCGCTCGATGCGAAGCACCCGGGGAAGCCTGAGCCGGAGCCTCGAGCATCCCGCCGACCGCATCGATCACGAGCGCAGCCGGTTCGACCAGCTCGCGCAGCGCGGCTCCTTTCTGGCGAGCTCTCCCTTGTTCTTCGGAGTCTGCGCCGCACTGGTGCTGGTGTGGGCGTCGGGTCTGGTCACGGGCGCCAGCAATCGCTTCGAGACCGCGACCGCGGGACTGATGTCGGCCGTCACCCTGATCCTCGTGGCGTTGCTCAAGAACGCCGAGCTGCGTGCCGAGCGGGCTCTGCAGACCAAGCTCGACGCGATCGCCAGCTCGCTGCTCGAGGATCGGCGAGGCCATCGGGGTGACGCCGAGGATCAGCTCGAGCGGTCGATAGGCGTTCACGAGGAGATCTAAGAGCGGCGAGAACAGCCCTGCTCGTTTAGCCGGTTCGGCACGGGGTAGCTGCCGCCGCATGGATGAGGACGCCAAAGACGACGAGCAGCGAGCCCGCCCGCCCGACACCGACGGCGAGCCCGAGGACCGACCCGAGGAACCGGGCGCCGAGGGCGGGGCTCAGAGCCCGGCTGCGGACAGCCTTCCCGCCGCGCCCACCGACGACGACTCCGACGTGGGCGACACCGATCAGCATTCGACGGCGTGATCCGGGCTTAGGTCCGGTCGAGCCGCGGGACCAGCCAGCGTGGAGAACGCCTTCGGCAGCGGTCGTCCTTTCTCGCTCGGCGTAGAAGAGGAGCTGTTCCTGGTCGATCCGTTGACGGGGCGCCAGGCGAACTCGGCGGCGGCGGTGGTGGAGCGGCTCGACCGCGACGACGCCACTTCCGGGGAGATCGCGCAGGAGCTGCATGCCTGCGAAGTGGAGCTGATCAGCGAACCGTGTGCCAACGTAGGCGAGGCTGTCGAGATGCTGCGCGCGCTTCGCTGCGAGGTGCTGGCCACCGGAGCCGGCCTGATCGCCTCCGGCACCCATCCGTCGGCGGCCGAGGGCGAGGCCGAGATCACCGACAAGGAGCGCTACGAGCGGATCCGCGAGCTGCTCGGCGACGCCGCCGCGACGCCCGTGGCCGGCCTGCACGTCCACGTCGGCATGCCCGATGCCGATACGGCGATCAGGGTCTTCAACGGCCTGCGGCGCCATCTCCCTTTACTTCAGGCACTGGCTGCCAACTCCCCCTACCGCCACGGGCGAGACACCGGGCTGGCCTCGGCCCGCATGGTCACCATGCGCGCATGGCCACGCACCGGCGTGCCCCGGGCAATGCGCGACTTCGAGGACTTCTGTGCGACGGCGGAGCTCCTGTCCCGAGCCGCCGACGTCCCCGACTACACCTGGTTCTGGTGGCAGCTGCGTCCGCACCCGAGGCTCGGGACCGTTGAGGTCCGCGCACTCGACGTGCAGACGACGCCCGAGGACACCGCAGCCTTGGTAGCTCTGATCCACTGCCTGGCTCGCGACGCGGCCGAGCCGGCAGACGCCGGCGACCCGCCGGCCGAATTGGTCGAGGAAGGCCTGTTCCGCGCCGCGCGCTACGGCGTCATGGCGCAGTTACCCGACACGGAGGGCCACCTGCGGCCTCTCGCTGACCTGTTGACGGCGGCGCTGGACAGCGCCCGCACCCATGCAGTCGAGCTCGGCTGTGAGGCTGAGCTCGCGCTGCTGTCCGATCTGATGCGGCGTGGTGGAGGTGCGGGGCGCCAACGAAGCCTGCACGACATCGCTGGGATGGACACACTCCTGCGAGAGCTGACCCGCGAGACCGCCGCGAGCGCCCAGCCGTGAGCGGGCCCGCGGCCATGCGCCGGTGAGCGCCCGGACATGAGCCTGAGCAGTCTCAGTCCGTGGTCGACGCGGAGTCGCTGCTCGCCGTGCTGGCCAGCTCGGGCTCGGTCATCTCGCGGACCCGGGACGCCGCACGCCGGAGCAGTCGTGAGACCTGCATCTGCGAGCAGCCCAGCCGGTCGGCGATCTCGGTCTGCTTGAGGTCCTCGTTGAGGCGCAGCCTGAGCGCCTCACGCTCGATGTAGGGCAGCCGTCGCAGTGCGGCGGCAACCGAGGTACTCGTCTCCACCAGTCCGAAGTGGTCGTCCTCGACGCCGATCGTGCTCCCCAGCGTCTCTGGCTCGGATTCGTCGTCCGCGTTCAACACCGGAGCGTCGAGCGAGACCGAGTAGTGGGCTCGGCCGGCATCGAGGCCGACCAGCACGTCTTCGGTGCTGAGCTCGAGGTACTGGGCGAGCTCGGGCACCGTGGGCGTGCGTCCGCTACGCGCCGATAGCTGACGAGACGCGCGGTCGATCTGCAGTGCGAGCTCCTGCGCGCGCCGGGGAACGTGCGCGGACCAGCCGGTGCTGCGGAAGTAGCGCTTGAGCTCGCCGAGGATCGTTGGGATCGCGAACGAGGGGAAGCCCACCCCGCGCGTGTGGTCGAAGCGGTCGATCGCGCCCAGCAGGCCGATGCTCGCCACTTGGAGCAGATCCTCGAACGGCTCGTACGGGTTGCTGTAGCGGGCGGCCAGCTTGCGGGCCAGCGGGAGGAACCGCCGGACCAGCTCCTCGCGCGCACGGACATCGTCGTCGTGGCGCAGACGGTGAAACAGAGCTTCGGTTTCAGAGCCTGCATTGCCAGGGCGGGCGCCGAGCGCCGGCTCTGCCGCAGCCGTGTCCTGATCCATGTGGATTCCTTTCGAGTTTTCGCTGGGGCGATATCTCGTCAGGAGGACCGTTGTAGGGCCCCTGCTCTGTACCGTCTCACACTCAGCGCGTCGCACAGGGATGCGACTCGCGTACCTCTAACCTAGCGTGCGAGCGGTGGTTTTCGAGCCGTTGGGTCGTAAACCAACCTCCGGTCGGGGGGCAAATGTGTCCGACCTCATACGTTGTCGCCCGGATCGGACACGTCGGTGCGATGGCGAAACCGGTCGCGGCCTCACCGTCGGGCGTAGCGCAGAAACAGGTGTCCGTCACGCTCGAGGGCCCGCTTCAGATCGAGGCGGACCATCTCGGCCAGCGGAGGCCCGGCGCTCAGCGCCTCCTCCCCACCCCCCACCAGAGCCGGCGCGAGCGTCAGGAAAAGCTCATCGACCAGACCTTCGGAAAGCATCGCCCCGAACAGAGTCGGCCCACCCTCGCACAGCAAGGAGCCCACTTCGTGTTCCTCGCGCAGCGACTTCAGCACCGGCGCCAACGATGACTCGGGCCCCGGCATCGAATGCACGATCAGGTCGGCTGCGCAGGGCGGCGGCTCGGTGCCGTCGGGAACGTAGAGGACCACCCGCGAGCCCGGGTCCTCGAACAACGGGATGTCGAAGGGGACACGCCCGCTGCGGCTGACAACGACGGCCAGCGGCTGGGCGCCACGTCCCTCGTCGAGCCGGATCCGCATCATCTCCTCGTCGCGCGTCATCGCCCCGTAGCGCTCGACCTCGAGGGTCCGGGTGCCCGCGAGCACGGCGTCGGCCTGCGTCCGCAGGAGATGGAAGACGGCGCGGTCCCCGTCGCCCCCCAACGAGGCGGTCCGCCCTTGAAAGCTGGCCTTGCCGTCCGCGCTCGAAACGAAGTTGCAGATCACGTATGGCCGGTCGGCCGGCGCCTTCTCGGCGAGCCGCAGGCCCGTGTAGAAGCTCCGAGGAGACCCCTCCGGACCCGGTGGAACGACCTCTCGCAGCAGCATCGGGCTCACAGACTATTTGCGAGCGACGGGGCGCGGGTTCGGGGTAGCTTCTCCCCCATGGGCTCCGCCAATGAGGCTTTCACCGAGATCACCGGCGATCTCAACTACCCGATGCTGATCGTCACCACGAGGGCGGGCGGCGAGCACGCGGGCTGCCTGGTTGGCTTCGCTACGCAGTGCAGCATCGCACCCGGGCGGTTCCTGGTCTGCCTGTCTGACAAGAACCTGACCTTCCGGGTCGCGCAGCGCAGCGATGCTCTGGCGGTTCACTTCGTCCCCGCACGCGCGCCTCACCTGGCCGAGCTGTTCGGATCGCACACCGGCGACGAGACCGACAAGTTCGACCGCTGCCGCTGGCATGCGGGCCCGAGGGACCTCCCGATCCTCGACGAGTGCGCTCGCTGGTTCGCGGGCGCCATCCTCGAGCGCAGGCCACTCGGCGATCACTGGGGCTACGTGCTCGAGCCGTTCGCCGTTCACGACTCCGGGGCCGACCCGCTGCTCACCTTCAGCCAGGTCAAGCACCTCGAGCCGGGCCACGGGGCATAGCCCCAGCTTCCGGTCGGTTGGCGTGGCGCCAGTACGGGTAGCGCTCAATAGAGCATTGATCCGAAGACAGGAGACATGAACATGCCCCAGACCACGAAAGCCGACAGATCCGCCGCCGCCAAGAAGGCGGCTGCCACCCGAGCCCGCAACCAGGAGCGTCAGCGCTCGCAGACCGCCGGCAAGCGTGCCGCCGAGACTCGTCAGAAGCGGGCCGTCGAGGCGTCCGCCGGCCAGGCCAAGAAGGCCGCCAAGGGCGCCTTCAGCGGCGCCCTGACCTCCGTCCGCTTCGCCGGCGAGGCCGTCAAGCAGGCCGGCAAGGTCGCGGCCACGAGCGTGAGTGCCGTGCGCGGACGCGACGCGTCGCGCTGACCTCTTTCATCCGACAAATGGAGGGCGAAATGCCCGCTACGAAGGTACTCAACGAACGCGACACGAAGCTTGCGCAGTGGCTGAACGAGGCCCACGCAAAGGAGGCCGAGCTTGAGGTGGACCTCAAGGCCCACATCGCGCTGACCGAGAAGGCGGCCTACAAGAAGCGCCTACAGCAGCACCTCAAGGAAACGCGGGAGCACAAGCGCAGCGTCGCCCGCCGGATCAAGGCGCTCGGCGCCACCGCCACAACGGCGCCCGACGTCCCCGGCGTTCCCGAGGCCGTCGGCGAGATCGCAGGCAAGGCGGTCTCAGCCGTCAAGGGCCAGGTCGGAACGGTCCGCGCTCTCATCACCTCCCAGCCCGAGACCCACCTGCGCAACGCCCAGGAGGAGCTCCGCGAGGAGCAGGTCGAGATCGCCCTCTACACGCGAATCGAGACGTTCGCCACCGAGGTCGGCGACACCGAGACCGCCAAGCTGGCCAAGGGCATCCGTGCCGATGAGGAGCGCATGGCCAAATACCTCATCGCCGAGCTCGCCCGGCTGGTGAAGGAGCTGGTCAAGGCCGAGATCCCCTCCGACCAGCGCGCGACCCCGAGCCGCCGGCGGGCGGCGACGAGCTCGCGTTCACGGGCCTCCAACTCGCGGACACGCACCTCGAGCCCGCGGGCACGCGCTTCGAGCCCACGGGCACGCAGCACCGGCTGACCGCATCGGCGGGTGGGGCCTTCTTACCAAGGGGCCCCGTCCAGCGGCGCTCAAGGGCGGCCGATGTACGGTCGATCACAGCCGATAGATGTCAACGCTCGCCACCAGGGTCGACCGCCACGCAGCGCGAGCCGATGATCCCTTCACAACAGCCCTCACGGGCGGTCTGCGGTCGCTCTATCAGCCGATCGTCGCGCTCGCAACCGGCGAGACGGTCGCCTACGAAGCCCTCGTCAGGGGTCCGGCCGGCACCGCGCTGGAGTCGCCGGCCATGCTGTTCGCCGAGGCCCGCCGTCGCCGGCGCACCGACGAGCTCGATCGCGCCTGCCGGGCCGCCGCCATCCAGGGCGCGGCGCGCGCCGGCCTGAGCGCTCCTGCCGCCCTGTTCGTCAACGTCGAGCCCGAGGTCTTGGGCGCCACCCCCGAGCAAGTCGCCCGCAGCGTCATCGCCGGCGCCGCCGGGACTGAGGTCCGCGTCTTCTTCGAGGTCACCGAACGGGCCCTCACCGAAAGCCCCGCCGCATTGCTCGAGGCCGTCGAGCGTCTGCGCGGCGACGGGTTTGGGATCGCTCTGGACGACGTCGGGGTCGACCCTCGCTCACTCTCCCTGCTTGCGCTCCTGCGCCCCGACGTGGTCAAGCTCGACATGTCCCTGATCCACGGGCACCCCAGCCGCGCCTCCGGGCAGGTGATGAACGGGGTCTACGCCTACGCCGAGTCGACCGGCGCCGCCATCGTCGCCGAGGGTATCGAGAACCAGAGGCACGTACTGGCGGCCCAGTCGATGGGAGCCACACTCGCCCAGGGCTGGCACTTCGGCCGACCGGCCCCCCTGCTCAACCCAGCGCGACCCGCCACCGGCGCCGCCTCCCTGGGACTGCCGGCCCGCGTCGTGCCCGCGTCTCCGGTGGAGCTCGTGCATTCGCGGCGGACCTTCTCGCTCGGCCGCAAGGATGTCCTGCTCAGCATGTCCCGGGCTCTCGAAGCCCAGGCTTTGGAGCTCGGCGAGCACGCCGTGGTGGTGGCGACCTTCCAGGATTTGCGCCACTTCACGCCCGCTACCCGTCACCGCTACGCGCGGCTCGGCGAGCGCGCTGCGTTTGTCGCAGCACTGGGGGCCGGGGTGCCCGACCCGCCGGCACCCGGTGTCCGTGGCTCGAGCCTCACGAACGACGACGTGCTCGTGGGTGAGTGGGACATCGCGGTTCTGGGTCCGCATTTCGCGGGCGCGCTCGTGGCCCGAGACCTCGGTGACCACGGCCCGGATCATGACCGTCGCTTCGAGTTCGTGCTCACCTTCGATCGCGACCTCGTGATCGACGTCGCCGCAACCTTGATCGCCCGCGTGAGCGGATCCGCGGCGCGGCCCGGCGCATAGCTGGAGCGCCGGCGGTCATCGTCATGACCCCTCCGTTTTGACGCTCCCCCTCCCGGGTACCCGGGCTCGCGAATCTGTCGGCTCCGCGGGAGAGGAGAACGTCGATGTCCGGGTTGCACGTGGTGGTTGGCCGAGGCTGGCGGCGGTGGTTGCCAATTGCCGGTCTCGTCGCGGCAGCGCTGGTGCTCGCCATGAGCCTCTCGGCCGCTCCGGCACGCTCAGCGCCGCCGTCTGGAGTGACCGTCGCGGCGGCCCAGCCCGTCTACCTGGAGCACCCCGGCGGCACCGCGCAGGTCGGCGTGACCGCCAGCACCGCCTCGGGTCAGCCGCTGACCCAACCGGTGACCGTCAGCTACCAGACCGGAGCCACCCTGACCGCCGGCAGCGGTCCGGCCGCGCGCTCGCTGCCCTCGACGGCGGTGGCCGGCACCGACTACACGCCGGCCTCGGGCACTGTCACCTTCCCGACCGGCACTCCGTCGGGGACAGCGATCACGTTCCCGGTGGTGACGCTGCCGTCGAGCGCGCCCTCGGAGGCCAAGACGATCAACATCTCGGTGCAGAGCTCAGATCCGGGCGTGACGGTGACCGACGACCCACCGACCGTGGTGATCGACGCGCACGGGCTGCCCTATCAAGATGCGTCGCTGCCGATCTCCCGCCGCGTGTCTGACCTGTTGTCGCGGATGTCACTGGCAGAGAAGATCGGCCAGATGACACAGGCCGACCGCTACATGTTCACCGGCGAGGACACCACCAGCAACACCACCCCGAACGATCTGCGCGCTTGGCTGGTGGGCTCGCTGCTGTCGGGCGGCGGCGATGTGCCCACCCCGAATACGCCGACCGGCTGGGCGGACATGGTCGACGGGTTCCAGTACCGCGCGATGGCCACGCCGCTGCAGATCCCCCTGATCTACGGCGTGGACACCGTGCACGGAGACGGCAACATGGCCGGCGCGACGATCTTCCCGCACAACATTGGGATGGGTGCCACCCGCGACCCTGCGCTGGCCCAGGCCGAGGGACAGGTCACGGCTGCCGAGACCCGCGCCACCGGCCCGCAGTGGGGCTTCGCCCCCTGCGTGTGTGTGGCTCGCGACGATCGCTGGGGCCGGACCTACGAGTCCTTCGGCGAGGACCCGGCCCTGGTATCGCGGATGGAGAGCGAGATCGCCGGGCTCCAGGGCAACAACCCGGCTGCACGCACGAGCGCCGATTCGTCGCTGGCCGCGGGCGATCACATCCTGGCCACGGCCAAGCACTTCGCCGGCGACGGCGGCACCAGCTACGGCACCGGGGACTCCGGTTACCCGATCGACCAGGGTGAGACGGTCACAGACTCGCGGACGTTCCAGAAGCTGTTCGTCTCACCGTACGTGACGGCAGTGCACCAGTACCGGATCGGCTCGATCATGCCCTCATATTCGAGCGTCAAGCTCGACGGCGCGACGTGCGCGACCAAGATGAGCGCGGACAAGCAGCTGCTTACCGGCGACCTCAAGCAGCGGATCGGCTTCAGCGGCTTTCTGATCAGCGACTACAACGCCGTCAACGAGATCGGCGACTCGCGCTCGTGTCCGATCCCGTCACCGCTGCCCGCCGGCGTGCCCGACACCTACAGCTATCAGATCGGCGTTTCGGCGGATGCGGGCATGGACATGTTCATGGTCCCCAGCGACTACCAGACGCTCGAGAGCGATCTGAGCACGCTCGTGACCAACGGTGTGGTGCCGATGTCACGCGTGGACGACGCCGTCCGGCGCGTGCTCACCCAGAAGTTCGAGCTGGGCCTGTTCGAGCATCCGTTCACCGACCGCAGCAACATCGGTCAGGTCGGCGACGCCGCCCACCGGGCCGTGGCCGCACGCGCCGCGGCCGAGTCGCAGGTGCTGCTCAAGAACGCCCACCACGTGCTGCCGCTGTCCTCGCACGAACGGATCTACGTCGCCGGGAGCAACGCCGACAACCTGGGCGCCCAGACGGGCGGCTGGACGCTGACCTGGCAGGGCCAGCCCGGAGCGATCCCCGACCCGGGCACCACCATCCTCAGTGCGATCCAGGCGCGCGACCCGAACGTGACCTACAGCCCGACGGCCTCGGCCCCGACCTCCGGCCATGACGTCGGGGTGGTCGTCGTCGGCGAGCATCCCTATGCCGAGGGACAGGGCGACGTCGGCAACACCGGCTCGACCACCAACGGCAACATCACCAGCCTGGACCTGAACAGCGCCGACCACTCCGCGGTCGACACCGTCTGCCATGCGATGCCGTGTGTTGTGCTGGTGATCTCCGGACGGCCGATGACCATCACCGACCAGCTGCCGGAGATCGACGGTCTGGTTGCGTCGTGGCTGCCGGGGAGCGAAGGCGAGGGCGTGGCCGACACCCTGTTCGGCGCCGTGCCCTTCACGGGTCAGCTGCCCCAGTCGTGGCCACGCACGCTCTCCCAGGAGCCGATTAACGTCGGCGATCCCAACTACGACCCGCTGTTCCCGTTCGGCTGGGGACTGCGGACCAGTTCACCGCGCGCCGACGTCCAGGCCGCGCGCCGGCAGCTGATGAGCACCGGAGGTCCCCCTCAGGCCATCGACCGGCTCGGCGCGCTGGCGGCCCGCCGGCGCTGGTGGAACGCCGATGGCTCTGCACGGCGTCCGACAAGGATCCTGCGCGTGCTGGGTGACGTGGCCGATCAGCTGGCCCGTCGCGGGTCGGCGGCGTTCGCCTCCGAGGAGGCCGTCGTCGCGCCCGCACGCGACATCGCCCAGGACGCCGCGCTCTCCGCCGGCGGCCCTACGGCCCGAACGTCGGCTCCGCTCGCAGACGCCGACCACGTCCTGCTGACGGGTGATCCCGGCAGAGCCGTGACGCTGCTCGCCCGCGCGACCACCGGCTGACCACGACCCAGGTCGGTGGATAGCTAGACGACGCGAGGTGGTCATCGCGGATACATGCACGGTGGTGGCCGCAGGTCAAACCGGGAAGACTCCGTTTCATGAGCGGACAGGAGAGGCTCACCAAACAGGTCGCCGCCCGGAGCCCCGGTGACCCGACCATCACACCGCCTCGCCGGCGGCTCAGCGCCCGTCACGAGCTGGCGGTGATCCAGGCGGAGATCCGGCGCATGAGCCGCACGGCCGCTACCCGTCGTTCAGAGCTTCCGACCAAGACCCCGGGCACGAACCGAGCCTGACCCGGGCTGAGGAGGGCGGCCGGGAAGGAACCGCCGCGGCGCGCGTCCTACAGTGCATGCGCCAGCTCGCCAAGGTCGGATCCCGAATGCTGGCTGTAGGTGTTCCCGCTGCGATATTCGCCGTGCCGGCCCTGGCCGCGCAGCGCCTGGCCGTCGGTTCGGTCCGGACAGGCACCGTCGAGCTGGCGGCGAGGCCGGCACACCCCCGTCCCGGGCAGCCGATCCGCTTCGTTGTGCTGCATGCGCCGCCGGCGGCGACCGACTACAGGTGGAATCTCGGCGGCGACCCCGGCTCTGAGCTCGACACCGGAGCCGTGGCCCGGACCGCGGCCGTCTTCCCGGCAGGTGGAGCGCACACGATCTCGGTCCGGGTCTCCACCGCGACCGGCACTGAGACCGGGAGCGTGACGCTGGTGGTACAGATCGCCCCCATCGGGCCATCCCCCGAACCCAGGCCGGCCCCGAGCCCCACGCCGACTCCGAACCTCAAGCCGGCCCCGGCCCCGACCGCCAAGCCGGCCCCTCCGCGCCCCGTCGCCGGCACCGGCACCGGCACCGGCACCGGCAGCGAGCGTCACGGCGCTCTGCCCGGCGCGTCCCGTGCTCTACTTGGTGGCATCCCCCGCCACGCCGCGGTCGCGCACGCCGCCGGCGACCCGGGCGTCACGATCGCCGACTTCAACTTCACACCGGGCACCACGACTGTGCATGTCGGCCAGACGATCACGTGGACGAATGACGGTCCCAGCGCCCACACCGCCACCGCAACGAACGGCAGCTTTGACACCGGAACGTTGAACAAGGGCCAAAGTGGGTCGCACACGTTCACCCAGCCCGGGACCTTCTCCTACTTCTGCAGGATCCACCCGTTCATGCACGGCACGATCGTGGTGCTGGCGTCATCGACCACCACCCCGACGACCACCACGACCCCTGCTGCGTCCAGTCAGTCGTCGACCGTGCCCGCGTCCACTGCGGCCACCTCGTCGTCCCTGAGCTCCACGCCGCAGACCGGCGCAGCCACGTTGCCGATGACCGGGATGAACATCGCCGCCGCCCTGCTCGTGGGCCTCGCGCTGTTGGGCACCGGCCTCACGCTTCGCCTGACGCGACCGCGCAGGCAATCAGCCTCGGTTGACGATGGCTGAGCCCGAGCTGCCAGGACTTTCCGACCGGGGCCAGCCTGGGCTCGCCGGTGCCGGATCTGGAAGCCTTGACATCATGGTCGAGCTTCCGCTGAGCGGCGGATGCAACTGCGGCGCGGTGCGCTACGAGGTCACTGAGCCGCTCCTGGTCGCCGGGTACTGCCACTGCAAGCGCTGCCGGCGGCGAAGCGTCGAAGCGGCGTCACGACCCGAGCGCCCACCCGACGCCGTAGCTCGTCGTCCTGTGACGTCCTGACGTCCTGACCCTCAGCCTGGCCCCGAGACTGAGCCCCCAGCGTTCGACCACCAAGTCGAGCTAGGAGGGCAGCATCAAGCGCTGACCGGGAAAGATCAGATTCGGGTCGCCGGTTCCGATCCGCTTCTGGTTCATGTCCCAGACGGCGACGAGCTTGCTGTGGACCTCCGCGTCGCTGGCCGCGGGCCCGACGATGCGCCGGGCAATCGACCACAACGAGTCGCCAGGCTGCACCATCACCGAGCCGGAGTCGCTCATCGACGAGCCGCCCATCGACCCGGACTTGGCCATCGAGCCGGACTTGCCCATTTTCTTGGTGAGGCTCACCGGGCGCATCAGCGGAGCGCCGCGGTCGATGACTCTGACCACCCGCACCAGCTGGCCGCGACTGCCGATGGCGATCTCGGTGTAGGCGTTGCCGGGGACGAAGCGCACATGCTTCGCGTCAAGCAGTGTCGGGTCGCCCGGCTTCATCAACCAGGGCTTCATTGCCGAGAGTGCGTACACGCCCGGCGTGATCGAGAAGTACTGGGTTGCGTGCGAGTATGGGAGTCGGTTGGCCATCGTCTGCTGGTTGAGCATGAACATCGGTGCGCCGAGTTCCGGGGCGGCGTGGATCATCCGCACCAGGCTCATGCCCGCTCGGGCCCCTGACGCCTTGTAGATGCCGAGCCTGACCCCCGAGCCCGATGTGTTGTCCAGGATGGCGATGTCGTAGACGCCGTCGCCGACCGTTGCGGTCCCGCTCGCCAGCACCTTGCCGGCGCCCTTCAGGGTCCAGCGAAAGCTCCCGGCGCGAACGCTTTTGAACGGCGTGACCTGGCCGAAGCCGATCGAGCCGACGGTCTCTACGCCGCTACCGGAGTTGATGTCGACGGTAGCGGTGCCGACGCCTGGCACTGCGTGGATGAATCTGACGAGCGCCTGCGCTAGCGCCTGCGCGGGCCATAGCAGCCAGACGCACGTCACAAGCACCAAAGGTGCCAGACTTCGTCGTGGTGAGAGTTCTCTGCGCATCCTTGCAGCCTAGCGTGCCGACCCGGCCCGAATACCTGAGACTGTATCAACGCATCCGTGTCGGGTGCGCCGGCCGGCTGCTCGCGCGTCCATGAGCGACTTCGCGACCGCGCGCATGAATGACGCTGCGGCCAGCCTCGAGCCAGCCGATCGGGCGCTCCTCAACCTCTGGCTGAACCGCGGTCTCGATGACGCCGCGGTCGCTCGTATGACCGGCATGGGCGTGGAGACGGTCGCGAACCGTCGCACCCGGATCGTCGAGCACCTCAGTGACCTGCTGGGAGTCGCGCCCAACGATGTCCAGCGTGCGCTGACCGAGCGCGCCCCCGCCGGCGTCTCCCCCGCCGCCCGCGTCTCCGCCGCCACCGCCACCAAGCTCCGTCCTGCCGGATTGGCCGGCCCGCCGACGGTCAATGGCACCGCGACGGCACCGGTGGACACGGGCACCCCATCCACGTCACGGCGCCGCCGATGGGCCGCGTTCGTGTTGGTCGGCGCCGTCGTGGTCGCGGCCGCGCTGCTCATCACGCTCGGCTCGAACGGGCCCGGGCGTCATCGAGGGCCGGCGGCGCGTCCGCCGAGCGCGCCGCTGACGGCGCTCCCGGGCAGCTCGGGGCACGGCACCGGGACCGTGATCGTCACCCAGAAATCGCCAAGCCTAAGGCTCAACTTGAGCGTCCGGAATCTGCCGCCGGTGTCACACGCCCACTACGAGGTGTGGCTCTATGACTCGGTCGTCAACTCCGAGGACGTGGGACGCCTGCGAGATGGCGTGACCCACCTGTCCCTCCGACTGCCCAGCGACGCCAGACGGTACCGCTGGATCGACATCTCGATCCAGCCAACCGGGCAGGTCTTCCACAGCGGCGAGTCGGTGCTGCGATCAGCCAACCCGCTGTTCGCGACGCTTCGGTGAGCGGCCGCCTCGCACGTGCGGATGTTTCGCGGCCTGTCCTCGCCTCAGCGCTGCTCGATGATGCGGATCAGGTTGCCCGCGGGATCGCGCAGGGCGCAGTCGCGAACACCATACGGCTGCTCGATCGGCTCCTGGACGATCTCGGCGCTGGCCTGCAATCGCTCAAACGTGCCGTCGAGGTCGGCGGTGGCCAGGTTGATGTGGCCGTAGGTGCCCTTGGCCATCATCTCGACGATCGTGCGGCGCTCGTCGTCGGTCACGCCGGGGGAAGCTTCCGGCGGGTACAGGACGATCGAGGTGCCGGGCTGCTCAGGCGGGCCCACGGTGAGCCAGTGCATCCCGCCGTATTCGACGTCGTTGCGGACCTCGAAGCCGAGCGTGTCGCGATAGAAGGCCACGGACGCATCCGGGTCGTGGTGGGGCAAAAAGCTCTGGTGAATGGTGATGTCCATGGCGCTCAGGCTAGCCGCGGCTCGTCGGCCGCGCTTCTCGATTCCTGATCGGTCTGGTCACCTGCTTGGCCACGCACGGCGCCATCCCCGCCGTCGCGCCCCCTGCACGGCGCCGGTAGGCGCTCGGCGGCTCCCCGACCAGCTCGGTGAAGCGAGTGCTGAAGGTCCCCAGCGACGAGCAGCCGACCTCGAAACAGACCTCGGTGACGCTGAGATCGCCCCGACGCAGCAGGGCCATCGCACGCTCGATCCGCCGCGTCATCAGATAGCCGTAGGGCGACTCACCGTAGGCGAGGCGAAACTCGCGACTGAAGTGCCCAGCCGACATGTACGCGCCGCGGGCGAGCGCCTCGACATCCAATGGCTGTGCGTACTCCCGATCGATCCGGTCGCGGACACGACGCAGACGCGCGAGGTCGCTAAGACGCTGCGCTGCGACGGGACCGCTCATCACCCCGGAATCGTGCCACACGTCTCACTCTGTGTCCGCGAGGTCTCGGTCAGTCGCCCACGTAGGCCGCCAGATGCTCGCCGGTGACCGATTGGGCTCCTGCCCACCCCGCGACGAGGTCGGAGGGTGTGCCCTCGAAGACGATCCGGCCGCCGTCGTGGCCTGCGCCGGGCCCGAGGTCGATGATCCAGTCGGCGTGCGCCATGACGGCCTGGCGATGCTCGATGACGATCACCGACTTGCCGGAGTCGACGAGCCGGTCGAGCAGACCGAGCAGCTGCTCGACATCGGCTAGGTGCAGACCGGTGGTCGGCTCGTCAAGGATGTAGATGCCGGGCGGGCGTGACCGTTTCTCCCCCATCTGGGCGGCAAGTTTGAGCCGCTGCCGCTCGCCGCCGGACAGCGTGGTGAGCGGCTGGCCGAGGCTGAGGTAGCCGAGCCCGACGTCGGCGAGGCGGTCGAGGATGGCGTGGGCGGCCGGTGTACGCGCCTCGCCGGCGCCGAAGAACTCCTCGGCCTCGGTCACCGACATCGCGAGCACCTCGCTGATGTCGCGGCCGCCGAAGTGGTAGTCCAGCACGGACGCCTCAAAACGCTTCCCCTCGCAGTCCTCGCAGATCGAGGTGACGCCGGCCATCATCCCCAGGTCGGTGTAGATCACCCCGGCGCCGTTGCAGGTCGGACAGGCGCCCTCGGAGTTGGAGCTGAACAGAGCGGGTTTGACGCTATTGGCCTTCGCGAACGCGTTTCGGATCGGGTCGAGCAGCCCGGTGTACGTCGCGGGGTTGCTGCGCCGCGAGCCCTTGATCGCTGCATGGTCGACCGACACCACCCCGTACCCGTCCCCGCCCGGCTCGGAAGTTACCGAGCCGTGGATCAGAGAGCTCTTCCCCGACCCGGCCACGCCGGTCACCACTACCAGCACTCCGAGCGGTATGTCGACATCGACGTCCTGCAGGTTGTGGGCGCTGGCGCCGCGTACCTCCAGTACTCCTGACGGCGTCCGCACCGACGGCTTCAATGAGGCGCGGTCGTCCAGGTGCCGCCCGGTGAGCGTGTCGCTGGCCCGCAGGCCATCGACGGTGCCCTCGAACACCACCTCGCCGCCTTCGGTGCCGGCGCCCGGGCCGAGGTCGACGACGTGCTCGGCGATCGCGATCACCTCCGGCTTGTGCTCCACGACGAGCACGGTGTTGCCCTTGTCGCGCAGCTGCAGCAGCAGGTCGTTCATCCGCTGGATGTCGTGGGGGTGCAGCCCGATCGTCGGCTCGTCGAAGACATAGGTGATGTCGGTGAGCGAGGACCCAAGATGACGGATCATCTTGGTGCGCTGCGCCTCGCCGCCCGACAGCGTGCCCGATGAGCGGTCGAGGCTGAGGTAGCCGAGCCCGATCTCGACGAAGGAGTCGAGAGTCTGCCGTAGCGCCTCCAGCAGTGGTGCCACCGACGGCTCGTCGAGGTCGCGCACCCACGCGGCCAGGTCGCTGATCTGCATCGCGCACGCGTCGGCGATGTTGATCTCGTTGACCTTCGACGATCGCGCCTCCGCGCTGAGCCGGGTTCCGCCGCAGTCGGGGCAGGCGGTGAAGGTGACGGCCCGGTCCACAAACCCCCGGACGTGCGGCTGCATCGACTCCTTCTCCTTGGTGAGCATCGACTTCTGGATACGCGGGATCAGCCCCTCGTAGGTCATGTTGATGCCCGCGATCTTCATCCTGGTCGGCTCGTGGTGGAGGAAGTCGTGCAGCTCCTTCTTTGTGTATCTGCGGATTGGCTTGTCCGGGTCCACGAACCCCGACGCGCTGTAGAGCCGGTAGTTCCAGCCACCCGCCTTGTAGCCGGGGATGGTGATCGCGCCCTCGGCGAGCGACTTGGAATCGTCGAACAACTGGTTGAGGTCGAGATCGGACACCGTGCCCACGCCTTCGCATCGGGGACACATGCCGCCGGCGCGGGTGAAGCTTCGTGTCACGGTCTTGCCGTCACCCCGATCGACCGTCATCTCACCGCTCGCCCGGACCGAGGGAACGTTGAAGGAGAACGCGTTGGGCGACCCGATGTGCGGCCGCCCGAGTCGGCTGAACAGGATGCGCAGCATCGCGTTGGCGTCGGTGGCGGTGCCGACCGTGGAGCGGACGTCGCCACTCATCCGCTCCTGGTCGACGAGGATCGCGGTCGTCAGCCCCTCGAGGACGTCGACATCGGGCCGCGCCAGCGTCGGCATGAAACCCTGCACGAAGGCGCTGTAGGTCTCGTTGATCATCCGCTGCGATTCCGCGGCGATCGTGCCGAACACCAGCGAGCTCTTGCCCGAGCCGGAGACACCGGTGAACACCGTCAGCCGGCGCTTCGGGATCTCGATGCTGACGTCCTTGAGGTTGTTCACGCGCGCGCCGTGCACGCGGATCAGGTCGTGGCTGTCGGCGACGTGCAGCGCAGGCGACTGCGTGTCCGTCTTCGTGGCCATCAGGAGCTCATCGGGTCCTGAAGAAGCCCGAGGACATTGCCGTCGGGGTCGGTGACGGTGGCCACCAGACGGCCGCCGCCGACATCGTGCGCGGCCTCCTTCACGGTGGCACCGGCAGCGGTCACATCGGCCAGCTTCGCCTCGATGTCCGCCACGTGCCAGTAGGCCACCGGTGAGGTCATGCCCTGCGGACCACCGCCCGGCACCAGTCCGATGTGCTGGCCCGCGATCTCGTAGCCGACGTAATAGGGCGCGTCGTGCTGCGGCGGGGCTCCCAGCAGAGCGGTGTACAGGGGCTTGGCTGCCTCCAGATCGGATACGGGATGCAGCACGGTCTTGATCCCTTCGGTGGACGAGCCGGTCATGGTCACTCCTGAGGTAGTGGGTCTGGTCGGGATTGTCTGGCTCAGAGACGAGCGAGAGGCCAGGCTAGCCATGATTCGGTGAGCCGCGCTTCTCGATTCCTGATCAGTCATGCGACGTACTTACGCACACGGGATCCGCGTGCAACTACGGAGGCGAGCTCACGCGCTACGAGCGACGATCAGGGACGTCACACAAACCGAACTCAATCGTCAGGGAGGATCTAGCAATGTCTCGAAAGGTTTTTGACAAGCTCACCAGCGCCGGGGGCGTCGTCGTCGTTGTCGTGCTCCTCGTCGCCGGAGGTCTTTTGACATGGGGACATAGCTTTGTCACCTCCAATGTCCATGACCAGCTGGCCCAGCAGCAGATCACCTTCCCGTCGGCGGCCGCGTTCGCGCACGCCAAGCCGGGCACGGAGATCACGCCCAGCATGATCCCCTCGGTCTCGCAGTTCGCTGGCCAGCCGCTGACCACCGGAGCGCAGGCCAAGGCCTACGCGAACAACTTCATCGCGGTCCACCTGTCCGAGATGCCCTACCACGGCGTCTACTCCAAGATCAGCGCCGCGGCAATCGCCAACCCCAAGGACACCGCCCTGGCAACGCTCAAGCAGACCTCGTTCACCGGAACGACGCTGCGTGGCCTCCTACTCGAGGCGTATGCGTTCTCAGAGATCGGTGCCGTGATGCTCGCCGGCGCGATCGCGTCGTTCATCCTGGCCGCGCTCATGGCCGCGCTCGTCAGTCTCGGCTTCTGGCACGCAGCGCGCACTTCAGAAGAAGCGCGCCTGCTCGCTCCGAAGGCGGTCCCCGCTGTCTGACGATTCCCGCCCCTAAGCCAATCTCCTCGCCCACGTCGGCTTTGACAGCGACGTGGGCGTCGCGTTTCCGGACCTGCACCGGACGACGTCGCGACCGTCCGGAAGGGTGAGGGCATCTTGAAAACCATCTCCTGGTCACGGCGCACCAGACGGGCACCACAGGCACACGCGGGGCGATCATGTCTTCGGCCGAGTACCTCCAATCACCGTCACGCCGGGACCGTGGTTTCCCGCAGCGATTTGCCGCAGGTTTCCCGATGAAGTCCTCCAGCGCCCAACCGAGATCTCCGGGGCTCGGCAGGAGGCGCGCGGCACCTACGCGCAGCCAACGCCGGGTGGACTGAAGCCGTGCGGACATTTCACGGCGACTCGCAGCGACTCCACCGCCTCGCCGAGGCCGCTGAAACGTCGCCGTGTAACGCCTCGGCGCGCTGCTTTTATCCCCAGGAGCATCTTGCGTTCCATGACGAGCGAGGCCGGTTCCATCGGGAGCATCCCGATACGCGCTGCCAACGTGCGCAGCTGGAAGCGGTTGCGACTGGTCAGGCGTGTCCGCCGATCGCACTCCTCCAGTACGAAGGCCCAGACCCCGTTGCCGTCCTCCGAGCGCCAGGCGAGAACGCGCTCAGGATCGACCCGTGCGAGAACCATGCGGGTTGGTGCCCAGCCCGATCGTGTCGCCGAGTTGGGGGTGCTGACTCCTCGAGCACCTCGTCGGCGCGGTACATGTTCAGCTCGAGCGGGTTCTCGATCCAGTCGTAGGTGTAGGCGCCCCCACGCGGCCACGGGCCCATCTGCGCCAGCCACGGCCACATCGCCGCAGCCGGCGCGTCGATGGTGATGGCTCGGGTGCTGACTCCGTCGGCGCTTTCGAGCAGCTCATCGCCGGGCAGACGCGACTCGGCTTCCGTCGACGTCGCGCCCCAGCTCAGGACTGGCTCTCTCAGCCGCTGGGCGTAGAGAGCCCCGGCGGCAGGATCCCACCTGCGGCCAATGCCGGCTTCATCGCCCAGCCCCGGCGGGCACCGGGACTGCCGCGCACCCGGAGGCGAGTCCGCGAGATGTGAGGACATCGGCGATCTCCTGGGCGAAGCCCTTGATCGCATCCCAGTCTCGGTAGTCGCCGTCGGGCGCGCCGACCACATGGACCGCGGCACGCTCGGTCCAGTTGAGCTGCGAGCGATCGAGCCGTCCTGCGAACACGCGGTGATCGAGGGCGTCGAGCGTCGTCGCGGCCTCCTGGCCGTCACGACATTTGGCGGCGGCGCTGACCTGACCGCTGTCGCCGACGGGTCCTGAGCTGAACAGCCACACCGGCCTGGTTCGCAGGGATGAACCGTGCGCCCGAGCGTAGCGTCGAGCCGGAGGCAGCCATCGTCCCATATAGACCCCGCTGCCGAGCACGACCGCGTCACATCCGACCGGCTCCGGGGCATTGGACACATCGTGGGACTGCGCGGCGATGCCGGCGTCGCGCAACGCCGCGGCGATCGCCTCCGCGATCTCCCCCGTCGCGCCGTGACGGCTGGCGAAGACGACGTGCACGTTCATGACGCTGCTCCTTGGACATCGTCGGCAATGGTCCGCGGACGCGGTTCGCGCTCGCCGGCGTCGATCCGGAACGGCGGGTACACGGGGGTCATGAACGCCGCGTAAGCCACCGTGCGGACCACCCAACGGTCGAGTCCGAGCACGAGATCGAAGATCGAGCGCGGGTACTCGCCACGGAACAGCAGGACGATGCAGGCCACAGCGACCAGCACTCCTGCCAGGCCGATCCCGCCGTCGGCAACCGGCCAAAACATGATCCCGCCTCCCCCGACGAGGATGCCGGCAAGCAGATACTGGGGAATGCCTGCGAGCCACCATCCGATCAGCGACCATCCGCGGCGCTGCCAGGCCGGATAGGCGACGGTCAGCTCGGCGGGATAGTCAGGCACCCGCGCGAGCGTGAACGGTGGATAGCAATCAGTCCCGTTGGCCCCGTAGGCGTAGAACGCGACGCGCCACGACCAACGAAGGACTCCGGCGTTGAAGTCGAACAGCCCGCGGGGATAGGCCCCGCCGAACAGGAGAACGACGAACGCGCCCGTCGCTGACAACCAGAAGCCGATCCACAAGAACACCAGCACGGCGTAATGCGGGATCGCCAGCAGCCACTTGACGAGCCACAGCCACCGCGATGGCGACTCCAGGTGGCCCGAGAGCTCGACGGGGAAGCCCTGGATCACGGACGTCTGGATCGTCGGGGCCGTCATCGCCGATCGCTCTCGGTCGCCGCCGCCGCACCGGGCGTCTGGTGCAGCAGCAGCCGGTGATAGGCGTCGCGGACCACCAGCTCGCATGGTTGGCGTCTCGCGGCATGGAGCAGCGCGGTTCGTCGCGCGTCGTCCAGCGTCGCACACGTCAGCTTCTCCTCGGGATCAGGGAACGTGATCTCCCAGGCATCGTGGCCATTGAAGTCCACGCGAATCGTTGTGGTCGATGTATCAGGCATGGCCGACACGATCCCAGTGCGCACCGGTCACACCATCCGTGGTCGCCCCGGAACTCGATGGGCGAATCCACGGCTGTGCGCGAGCCAGACACAACACCCGGTGGCTTCGTCGGCGAATCACCGACGGCATCATGAGCCCGGCCAGCTGAGTCTCCCAGCGCGACCCTGGCTCCGATCGCGCGCATCAGTGACCAGCCCGGACGAAACCTGCGGGATCTCCCCATTGGCGCGCTGCAGTCGATCGGACAGGCTGCAGTCACTGCCGATCTTCAAGAGCGAGGTTTGAGATGTTCACCAGCATCGTGTGGGCCACCGACGGTTCCGATCACGCCGATCGCGCGCTGGACTACGCAACCCAGCTGGCCCGCAGTGAGGGCGCGAGCGTGCACGCCGTCCACGTGGTGGAGAAGCTCGTCGGAAGCCGCCTCGCGGGACAGAACGTGTTCCTCGGGGAGAGCGAGATCGACGCCAAGATCAAGCGCCAGACGGCTGCGCTCAACGAAGGTGGCGTGCCCGCAACGCTGCACATGACCGCCGCCGCCTCCACGCACGTGGCCGAGCAGATCAGCGAGGCCGCCGGCAGTGTCGGCGCCGACTTGATCGTCGTCGGCACCCGCGGACATTCCGCATTCGTCGGCGCGGTGATCGGGAGCGTCACGCAGCGCCTGCTCCACGTCACTCACACCCCGGTGCTGGCGGTTCCGCCGTCCTGGACTGTGCCCGGCGATGACGCCGCGAGCAGGCCCGAAGCCGTGACCCCGGCCGGCTGACCCGCCTACCGCGTTCCGACCGACACCAATCCATGGAGCCCACGATGACCGCCACGACTGCCACGCCGGCGCAACGCCGCCACAACCGAGCCGGGACGATGACCGTCGCCGAGGTCATGCATCCGGGAATCGTCTCGTGCAGCGTGGCCGCAAGCCCGGCCGAGATCGCGCGCATCATGGTCATCTGCCGCGTTCACTGCGTTGCGGTGATGGGCCTCTCGCGCGACGGCCACAAGGATCCCGTGATCTGGGGAATCGTCTCCGACCTCGACCTGCTGCAAGCGGCGGCGGACCCGGCCTCGCAGAGCTCGGCCGGCGACCTCGCCCGCCAACCGGTGGTCTCGATCCGACCGACGGCTTCGGTCCGGGAGGCCGCCGGTGCGATGGTCGATAACCGGGTTACGCATCTGGTCGTCGTCAGCCCCGATCGGGTCACTCCGGTCGGGGTTGTGTCGTCGATCGATGTCGCTGGGGTGCTGGCGCGCGAGGACCAGTAGCCGGGGCGAAGGAAAGCAACGGACATCACGCGATGATGCAACAGCCCACAACCCATATTCCGGTTTCACGGTTTCCCAGGAGCACGCAGTCAGGCGCCGACTATGGCCAAGGCCAGCCCAGGAGTGACCGTGATGGCCTGCGCCAGGAGAGCGTGGCCCTCGTCGCCCGTATCGAGCATCTGCAGATCACATTGGCCGGGCTGATGAACGAAAACCGCGAGCTTCAGCGCAAGCTGAAGCAGGTCAGGGCGGAAAATCAACGACTGCAGGCGACCGTGGACCGCCGCGTGCTGAACACCGATCGCCACGCCCACATCCGGCGGATGCTCGCCGACCGGGGGTCGAGGAACCCTTGACGGCGGTCCGTGCACGGATTCACTGGAGGACCCGCATGTACTGCAACGTGATCACCGGCGTCGACGGGCACCAAGGTGGACGGGCAGCCGCCGCCCTTGCCGGCGCGCTTTCGCGCCGGAGCGAGATCGCTCGGCTCCTCGCGGGCGACGACGTCCGATCGGTGTTGCACGCCAGCACCTGCGCGATAGCCGTGGCACCTGGCTCATACGCGACGGGACCACGCGCGATCCGGCGCATCGGCGTCGCCTTCGATGGCTCCCCGGAAGGCGACGCGCCCGCTTGGGGCGTGCCGGCCGTGATCGTCGACGACCCGGCCGCCGAGCTGGCAGCCGCGCGCGAGCAGGTCAAGGCCGACGGCTTGGAGGTGCAGCACGTCTATGGCCGTGTCGGCCAGGAGCTGGTCGAATTCAGTCGCGGCCTCGATCTTCTGGTGTGCGGCTCGCGACGCTCCGGGGTGCTGCGCAGGGTCGCCGCGGGGAGCACCAGCGAATACCTGGCGCGGCACCTGTCGATCCCCCTGTTCATCTCCCCCCCAGTTGACGCGCCCGCCCTCGGGCGTTGGCGTGCCGGGCAGCAGGCCGTAACCGGGTCAGCGACGTGAGCGACGTCCGGCAGCCGATGCCTGGTCAACTGCAGACCCTAACCCGGCCCGAGTGCCTGGCGCTCCTCGCTGAGCACCAGCTCGGGCGGGTTGTGGTGTCGGGCGGCGTCGCTCAGCTGCCCTTGATCCGACCGGTCAACTACGTCTTCGATCAAGCCACGGAATCGGTCGTGTTTCGCACCGCCCGCGGGTCCAAGTTCCACGCACTGATGCAGTCCGCCCGAGCCTGCTTCGAGATCGACGCCTTCGATCCGCATACCCGCACCGGATGGAGCGTGATCGTCGCCGGCATCACCGAACAGGTGACTCGTCCCGGCGACCTTCGCCATCTCGAGGCGGCGCTCCCCAACTCGTGGGCGGCCGGTGAGAAGCCTCACTGGCTGAGCATCAGGGCGTGGACTGTCTCAGGACGCCGGATCGTCCCTCCGGCCTGAACAGCGCTTTCGGTGAGGTCGAGCGAAGGTCTCAGTCAAGCAGCCCGTGGTTACGGGCGTAGGTCACGAGCTCGGCTCGTGTGCCCAGCAGCGTCTTCTGCTGGATGTGAGCGCGATGGGACTCGACCGTTCGCACGCTGAGGAACAGCAGCGAGGCGATTTCGCCGTTGGTGTGCCCGAGGGCGATCAGCCTCAACACCTCAAGCTCCCGGGGTGACAGGTTGTCAGGCCGGCTGTCGCTCTCCGGCATCTCCGCCGCGAGCTTTGCTCCCAGCTCCGGATTGAGGTACGTACGCCCGTCGGCAGCCATGGTCACTGCGGTCATCAGCTCGTCATCCGCGGCATCCTTGAGCACGTAGCCGATCGCGCCCGCGCGAAGCGCCGCCCGCGCAAACGCGGGATCCTCCTGCATCGTGAGCACGACGATCTGTGTCTCCGGAGCGTCCGCTCGCAGTTGAGGAATGCTGTCCAGGCTCGATTCACCTCCCATGTTGAGATCGAGCACGAGGACCTGAGGACGGTGCTCCAGGACGGTCCTGACGGTTCCCGCCACGTCGCCGGTCTCCTCGATCACATGGAACCTGTCGTCGGAGTCGAGCAGCATCCGCAGGCCCGTGCGGACGACCTGGTGGTCATCCGCCAGCACGAGCGTGATCGCCGAAGGGGCGGCTGGGCTGGGCGTGTCCATCACGGCTGGATCGGTGGGAAGATGCGGGGCGCGTCCCGAGACTGCCATTCGTCGAATCTATTCTCCTCGACTTCGGGCGCCATCAGCGGTCAGTACCTCGTGGGCTCCGTACGCTGTACTGACATCGCGGGCTACGTTTGTCTGACCGCGAAACCGGACGATGCCTATCCGGTGAGTTGTTGCGGTCCCGGCGAAACCGTCTCGTTCATCTGTCCGGAGCGAACCAGGATGGGAAGTAAGGCCCGAACGGTCGTACCCTGGCCCGTTGCCGACTCGATCGAGAGCCGCCCGCCGAGCAGCTCGACCCGCTCCGACATCCCGGCCAGGCCGAACCCCTCGGGTCGGATGGCCGGATCGAACCCGACTCCGTCGTCGGACACGGTAATGGAGAGCCGGCTGTCATCCTCGACCAGCTCCACGGCGACCTGCGTCGCTGCGCCGTGTTTGCTGACGTTGGTCAGCGCCTCTTGAAGGATGCGGTAGGCGGCGGTTTCGACGTCCGCGGTCAGCCGCTCGCCGGCAGTGCCGTGCTCATAGTTGAGGTCGACTCGGGCGTCCACGGCGAGACCACCTGCCCGCACTCGGTCGAGCAGAGCCAGCACGGCCGGCTCGAGGCCCAGCTGGTCCAGCGCCGCCGGGCGCAGCTCGGTGATCATGCTGCGAAGCGTGGTGATGTCGGTGTCCAACTGCTCCAGCGACTTGCCGATCACCTCGGTCATAGTCTCGGCACTGCCGGCCCGCCGTGCCCCGGAGAGCATCAGGCGAAGGCTCCCCAGCGCCTGCAGGGTCTCGTCGTGGAGCTCTCGCGCCCACCGGCCTCGCTCGGCCTCGGCGGCTGCCACGCGCTGGCGCAGGCGCTCGTCCGTAGCCGACTGCGCGGTGGCCACGGCTGTCGCGGCGCTGCTCGCGAACGCATCCAGCAAACGCTCGTGCTGGACCGTGAAGGGTCCGTCGTCGAGGTGATCGACAGCGACGAGCACGCCGTACGGACGGTCGTGAAATACGAGCGGCACGATCAGCGCCTCCTCCGCGTTCATACCCACGTGGCCGAGACCGTGCTGCTCGAACCGCGTCCGATTGAGATCGTCGGAGAGTCGTTGGGTTTGGCGGGCGCGCAGAGCGGCTCTCGCGACGGTGTTCTCGAGCGGGACCCGCCGGCCCACCAGATCGGGAGGCACCTGCCCGGCCGCGGCGGCCAGCTCCAGCTCGTTCCCACGGAGAAGCTCGATCACCACGGCCCGAGCGGACACGAGCGCACGCCCGCGCTTGGCAACCAACTCCAGAGTCGAGGCGAGATCCGTCTGTCCGCCGAGCGCCCGGACGATCTGGAGTGTGGCGTCGAGCGCGTCGATGTTTTGCTGGAGCTCGATCCGCTGTGTCTCGGAGCTGGCGAAGCGCTGAGCGTGATCGATCGCCACCGCGGCGAAACCGGCCAGGGCTGTCACCACCTCCTGGTCCTCTTCGCTGAACTCGCGAGCGTTCTGCTTCTCGGTCAGATACAGGTTGCCGTACGGGTGGCCGTTGATAACGATCGGCACACCGAGGAAGCTCCGCATCGGTGGGTGGCCGACCGGGAAGCCATAGGAGTACGGGTGGGAGCCCACGTCGGCGATCCGCAGCGGCTCGGGGTCGCGGATCAGCTCGCCGAGGACCCCGGAGCCGGTCGGCAGCGGCCCGATCAACCGGCGCGTCGGCTCGTCGATTCCCAGCGTCAGGAATCGACCCAGGCGGATTCGTGACTCGTCGAGGACGCCGAGCGCCGCATAACGAGCGTCGGTCAGCTCGCGTGCTGCCTCCAGCACCCGGCCGAGGACCACTTCGACGTCGAGCTCCTCGAGCACGGTTCGGGCCAGTCTCAGGACTGCGCGCGTCGCATGCTCCATACCGGCTCCGATCGTTGACCGGCTTTTCCTTGCGCACCCTAAGCTAGCGCTTAGAACCCGGCAAGACGGATCTGCTCAACGCCGGCTGCAAGCGGACAGCGGCTCAGGTGGCCGACACGGTCACCTGGCGGTCTCGTCGCGCCGAGCGACGCGATGACCCCGCGAGAGCGGGAACGACGATCACCGGGCGATCGGCATGCTGGAGCAAGCTGCGCGAAACGCTTCCGATCATCAGTGACTTGATTCCCTTGAGACCGCGGGTGCCGACGACGATCGCGGCCGCCCTCCCGCGGTCGGCCTGCCCGAGGATCGTCTCCCAGGTCGCGCCGGCGCGCTGAGCGACCCGCGGCTCTGCGTCGAGCCCCAGCACGCGGGCCCGGCTGGCCCCCTCTCGGGCACGCTCGCGTGCCGCCTGCTCGCATTCGCCGTCTATCCGCTCGAAGTCCAAGGGGGTCGCCGCGATGCCACCGCCGGCCCGGACCAGAACCTCGGTGAATCCCTCCCAGACGGTGAGGACCTCGACGGACGCGCCGGGGAAGATGCTCGCGGCCGCATCGATCGCAGCCTTCGAGTCGGGCGAGCCGTCGTAGCACACAAGGATGGTCATGCCGGGACGGTAGAACGCCGCCTCGACACGCCCATCCGTAAGCGTCCGCACGCACCCTCGTAGATCCCCGATGGATCGCGGCGCCGCGTCCTTCTGCACCGGCCCGACCTCGAGCTGCGACGCCTCACCCCCACCAACAAGGACGAGCTGCTGTTCTACGACGTCCTCTGGGTCAAGCGAGCGCGCCAGGAGCACGACGCGTTCGCCGATACCCTGCTTGAGCAAGCTGCTCGACGCTGGCTCGTCGCCGTGGAATGCGTTCCAAACGCGCTCAGGTCCCGGGCGTCTCATCGAGCAGGCCATGGT
Source organism: uncultured Solirubrobacterales bacterium (assembly GCA_963799995.1). Classification (GTDB taxonomy): domain Bacteria; phylum Actinomycetota; class Thermoleophilia; order Solirubrobacterales; family Solirubrobacteraceae; genus Palsa-465. The sequence goes on from CAWCZI010000012.1 coordinate 1,079,527, forward strand.
CGCGCGCGTAGTCCACGAGCTCTGAGCGCGTTGACCGGCCTGCCTTCTGCTGGACGTGGGCGCGGTGGGACTCCACCGTGCGGACACTCAGGTACAGCTGCGATGAGATCTCCGCGTTGGTGTGTCCGAGCGCGACGAGCCGGAGCACCTCGACCTCGCGTTCGGTGAGGTTGTCCGGGGGTCCGGGCGGCCGCTCAGGCTGCGCGGCGATCAGGCCGCCGAGCTGGGGGTTGAGATAGCGCAGTCCCTGCCGGGCGGCGCGAACGGCTTCCACAAGCTCTGTGTCGGCCGCCTCCTTGAGCACGAAGCCGAGCGCTCCCTGGCGCAGAGCCTCACGAGCAAACCGTGGCTCATCCTCCATCGTCAGCACCACGATCGAGGTCCTAGGCGACGCCGACAACATCTTCGGAATCGCAGTCAGGCTCGATCCGCCCGGCATGCTCAGATCGAGCACGATCACGTCTGGTTTGTAGGCGAGGACCTTCCGCACCGCCTCATCCACATCGCCGGCTTCGGCGACCACCTCGAACTCGCCGTCGGCCTCCAGCAGCACGCGCAGGCCAGCGCGGACGATCGTGTGATCGTCGGCCAGCACGATCCTGACGGATGTCATGGCCTCGTCGTTCACCGGGAGAACTGCAACGCTACCGCCTCGGACAGGCGCGACCAGCATCTGGGCGCATCACGGTGACCGCCTAGTATTCGCCCGGCTGACCGGGCGACCCGCGCGATGGAGGCTGTGCCCTCGTGTTCGCGCTCCGGTTACACGGCCGTGGAGGTCTGCCGGTTGTCACGGCCGCCGAGCTGCTGTCGATTGCGGCGTTTGTCGCGATCGGCCACGGCAAGCGCGCGGACACCGCGTCGGTCTACTGCGGTGCGGTCGGCCGGGGCCTGCACGAGCTGGGCCAGGCAACGCGGCGCCGATCTCCTTGTCGTCGGGTCCTGCCGCCACGGAATACTCGGGCGGGCGCTGATGGGCGACCAGACCCGAGCGGCCTTCAACGGCGCTCCGTGCGCGATCGCTATCCCACCGCGTGGGTACTTCCCTCGCAGCGACGGGCTCGCCGTGATCGGCGTCGGCTATGACGGTTCCGCCGACGGCGAGCACGCGCTCGCCGCAGCCAGGGATCTGGCGGCCCACACGGGCGCGCGGATCGAGGCGAGGTGGGTGGTCAGCGACGAGGACGTCCGCCTCCGGGCCCCGCTGCCGGCGGACTGGCCCGGGGTGGGCCCTAGGCTGGTGCACGAGGTCCAGCAGCGCATGGACAAGGTCGAGGGCGTCCATGGCGTGGCGGTCCTCGGCTGGCCGCGCGAGGAGCTGGTCAAGCTGTCGCTCCCCTACGACCTGCTGATTGTCGGCTCCCGTGGCTACGGACCGTTCGGCAGCCTGTTCCACGGGAGTGTGTCGAGCTACCTCGAGCGTCACTCCGGCTGCCCGCTCCTGGTCGTTCCCCGCGGCCCCGCGCAGGACGGCGAGCCGACGTTCGAACGAAGCGGATCGGAGGCGGTTCCCGCCTGATGCGGATAAATCCCCGACCCTGGTCGGCAACCTACGGATTCCGGCAAACCCCATGGATGAGACGCTGAGCCCATGATCCTCCTCTGCTACGACGGCTCCGAAAGCTCCAAGCAAGCCGTCTCCTTCACCCACAACATTCTCCGCGACGAGCCGACCATCCTCCTGCACGTCTGGAGCCCGCCGGAGAAGGTGCTGGCCGATGCGTTCAGCACCCGCGACAACGACAGCGCCGGCCGGACGCAGGCGATCCTCGAATCGACGGCCGTCACGCGATCGCAAGAGGTGGCCGATGAGGGCCAGGCTCTGGCCACCGAGCTGGGCCTCCAGGTCGAGGTTCGCCAGGCTCGCAACGACACGAGCGTGTGGCGGACCATCCTCGATGTCGCCGACGAGCTGGACTGCGATCTGATTGTCGCCGGCACGCACGGCACCACCGCCGTCCAGGAGAACCCGCTCGGCAGCGTGTCGGGCAGCATGGTCCACCATTCCAAGCGCCCCGTCCTCATCGTCCCGGCCGGCGAGTAGCCGGTCTGGACCAGGTCTCGCGCGAAGTTTGCGACCGGAGCGGGCATCCGTGCGACCCACGGATGGCGTGGCGGTCACAGCGGATCCACTTGACGGTGAGCCGCGGATGTCGAGCCATCCGCGCGATGGGAGGCTGCGAGTGGCCCGCAACAAGCGCGGGGAGACCTTGACGTTGGGAGACCACGATGGCGATCACCGAACACACCACGAGCACCTACGAGGCGCCGGGCCGCAGCGATAGCCCCGTGCAGCTGCAGGATCGCTACGAGAACTTCATCGGCGGGGAATGGGTGGCGCCGGTCGACGGCGCCTACCGCGAGAACCACACGCCGTCGACGGGCGAGCCCTTCTGCGAGGTCGCGTCCTCGACATCGGCCGACATCGAGGTGGCGCTCGATGCCGCGCATGCCGCCAAGACCGGCTGGGCTGCCCAGTCGCCGGCGGCGCGGGCCGCGGTCCTCAACGCGATCGCGGATGCGATCGACGCCAACCGGGAGATGCTCGCCGTCGCGGAGAGCTACGAGAACGGTAAGCCGGTCCGTGAGACCCTCAACGCCGACATCCCGCTGGCCGCAGATCACTTCCGCTACTTCGCCGGCGCCGTGCGCGCCGAGGAGGGCAGGATCTCCGAGATCGACGAGCAGACCTATGCCTACCACTTCCAGGAGCCGCTCGGGGTGGTGGGGCAGATCATCCCGTTCAACTTCCCGCTGTTGATGGCGGCGTGGAAGCTCGCTCCCGCTCTCGCCATGGGCAACTGCGCGGTGCTCAAGCCCGCGAGCCCGACCCCGTGGTCGATCCTCAAGCTCGCCGAGGTGATCGGCGACGTCGTCCCGGCCGGAGTGCTGAACATCGTCAACGGTCCGGGAGCCGAGATCGGCCGGGCGCTGGCGGCCAACAAGCGAATCGCCAAGATCGCGTTCACCGGTGAGACCGTGACCGGGCGCCTGATCATGTCCTACGCCGCTCAGAACCTGATCCCGTCGACCACCGAGCTGGGCGGAAAGTCGCCGAACATCTTCTTCGACGACGTGGTGGCGGCGGACGACGCCTTCCTGGACAAGGCGATCGAGGGGCTCGTGCTCTACGCGTTCAACAAGGGCGAGGTCTGCACATGTCCGTCTCGGGCGCTGATCCAGGAGTCGATCTACGACGAGTTCATGGGTCGCTGCCTGGAGCGGATCGCTGCAATCAAGCAGGGCGACCCCCTGGACATCGAGACGATGATCGGGGCGCAGGTCTCGACCGCGCAGCTCGAGAAGATCGAGAGCTACGTCGCCATCGGGATCAACGAGGGCGCCGAGGTCCTGATCGGAGGCCACCGCCCCCAGGTCGAGGACCGGCTCGCCGGTGGCTACTACTACGAGCCCACGGTGCTCAAGGGCCACAACAAGATGCGCGTGTTCCAGGAGGAGATCTTCGGGCCGGTGCTGGCCGTCACCACGTTCAAGGACGAGGCCGAGGCTCTGGAGATCGCCAACGACACCATGTACGGCCTGGGAGCCGGCGTCTGGACGCGCGACGGCAGCCGAGCGTTCCGGATGGGCCGCGCGATCCAGGCCGGGCGGGTGTGGACCAACTGCTACCACCAGTACCCGGCGCACGCCGCCTTCGGCGGCTACAAGAGCTCGGGCGTCGGTCGCGAGAACCACCGCATGATGCTCGAGCACTACAGCCAGACCAAGTGCCTGCTGGTCAGCTACGACCCCAACTCGATGGGCCTGTTCTAAAGGCTCGCGCGGGATGACGGTCAGCGCAACCACGGCGGCTCTCGAGGCGATTCATCGCCTCGAGAGCGCCCACGGCCCGTTGGAGTTCTTTCAGTCGGGGGTGCTCGATCGAAGGTCTCGACGACATCCACTTCGTGGTCCGCACGGGCGGTGACGGGCCGACGTCCCGGTAGCCCGGTGAGCGTGGGCCCATGTGCGCCCGGCATCCGGATTGATTGCGCAGGGGGAATCCGTAGTCGTCACCACGTCTCGGACACGGCTGCGAGCTACCGTCCATCTGTGATGAGAACCGAGGACCTGGAGCTTCTGGACGCATACTGGCGTGCGGCGAACTACCTGTCGGTGGGCCAGATCTACCTGCTCGACAACCCGCTGCTGCGCACGCCGCTCACGCGCGAGCACGTCAAGCCGCGCCTGCTCGGGCACTGGGGCACGACCCCAGGTCTGAACTTCATCTACGCCCACCTCAACCGGGTCATCAGCCAGCGCGACCTCAACGTGATCTACGTCACCGGCCCGGGTCACGGCGGGCCGGGCTTGGTAGCCAACGCCTACCTGGAAGCCACCTACACCGAGGTCTACCCGCATGTCGGGCGCGATGAGGAGGGGCTGCGGCGCCTGTTTCGCCAGTTCTCGTTTCCCGGTGGCATCCCGAGCCATGTGGCGCCCGAGACGCCGGGCTCGATTCATGAGGGCGGCGAGCTCGGTTACAGCCTTGTGCACGCCTACGGCGCGGCGTTCGACAACCCGGACCTGCTCGTCGCGTGCGTGATCGGCGACGGCGAGGCCGAGACCGGTCCGCTGGCTGCCAGCTGGCACTCGAACAAGTTCCTCAACCCGGCCCGCGATGGCGCCGTGCTGCCGATTCTGCACCTTAACGGCTACAAGATCGCCAACCCCACGGTGCTGGCGCGCATCCCCGAGGACGAGCTGCGCTCGCTGCTGATCGGCTACGGCCACGAGCCGATCTTCGTCTCGGGCGACGATCCGATGGTGATGCACGCGCTGATGTCCGACGCGCTGGACCGCGCGACCGATCGGATCGCGGAGATCCAGCGCCACGCTCGTACCGGCGATGACCCCGGGCGGGCGCGCTGGCCGATGATCGTGCTGCGCACGCCCAAGGGCTGGACGGGCCCCAAGCTGGTCGATGGGCTCCGTGCCGAGGGCTCCTTCCGGTCCCATCAGGTGCCGCTCGCGCGTGTGCGCGAGGATCCCACGCACCTCGAGCAGCTCGAGACGTGGTTGGGCTCCTACCGGCCGGAGGAGCTGTTCGATGCCGAGGGGGTACTCGTTCCCGAGCTGGCGGCACTGTCGCCGCGAGGGCAGCGGCGGATGAGCGCCAATCCGCACGCCAACGGCGGCCTCCTACTGCGCGAGCTCGAGCTCCCGGACTTCCGCGACTACGCGGTCGATGTTCCGGCCCCGGCCACCACCACGAGCGAGGCCACGCGCGTACTCGGCACCTGGCTGCGCGACGTCATCGCCGCCAACCCCGAGACGTTCCGGATCATGGGCCCCGACGAGACGGCGTCTAACCGCCTGGGCTCCGTGTTCGAGGTGACCGACCGCGCTTGGGATGCCGAGCGGCGCGACGGCGACGACCATCTGGCTCCCGACGGCCGCGTGATGGAGGTGCTGTCCGAGCACCTCTGCCAGGGATGGCTCGAGGGTTACCTTCTGACCGGCCGCCACGGTCTTTTCAACTGCTACGAGGCGTTCATCCACATCATCGACGCGATGTTCAACCAGCACGCCAAGTGGCTCAAGGTCACCCGCGAGATCCCGTGGCGGCGGCCGATAGGGTCGCTGAACTACTTGCTCTCCTCGCACGTGTGGCGCCAGGACCACAACGGCTTCTCCCACCAGGATCCCGGCTTCATCGACCACGTCGCCAACAAGAAGGCCGAGATCGTGCGCATCTACCTGCCGCCGGATGCCAACTGCCTGCTCTCGGTGGCCGATCACTGCCTGTGCTCGCGCAACTATGTCAACGTGATCGTCGCCGGCAAGCAGCCCGCGCTGAACTACCTGAGCATGGACGACGCGATCGTTCACTGCACCCGCGGGATCGGCATCTGGCCGTGGGCCTCGACCGCAGGCGACGGAGAACCCGACGTCGTCCTGGCCTGCGCCGGTGACGTCCCCACGCTCGAGACCGTCGCGGCGGCCGCCCTCTTGCGCGAGCGGCTGCCCGACCTCAGGGTCCGGGTTGTCAACGTCGTCGACCTGATGCGGTTGCAACCCGAGTCAGAGCACCCCCACGGGCTCTCCGACAGAGAATTCGACGCCCTGTTCACCCGCGACCGGCCCGTCATCTTCGCCCACCACGGCTATCCCCTGCTGATCCACCGCCTCACCTACCGGCGCGCCAACCACGACAACATCCACGTGCGCGGCTACAAGGAGGAGGGCACCACGACGACGCCGTTCGACATGGTCATGCTCAACGACCTTGACCGCTACCACTTGGTGATCGACGTGATCGACCGGATCCCCGGACTCGGTGAACGGGCCGCCGGGCTACGTCAGGAGATGACCGACACGCGGCTGCGCGCCCGGGCCCACACTCGCGAGACCGGCGACGATACGGCCGAGGTGCGCGACTGGACCTGGCCGGGCGCCGCCCCCGCGCCGACAGGCTCGGCCTCCGACATCAGCTAAGTCCGCCTCATGCGCCTGCTCACCGTCAACGCCGGCTCGAGCAGCCTCAAGCTGAGCCTCATCGACGAGCGCGACCAGATGTTGGCGACGCAGGAGCTACCCGCTCCACGATCGACGATTGACACCGGCGAGCTGCGGCGCGTGATCGCTGAGGGCTTCGCCGGTGCGGACGCGATCGTGCACCGGATCGTCCATGGCGGCCGGCGCTTTCACGACCCTGTCGTGGTTGATCCCGAGGTGGAGCGCGAGCTACGCGGACTCTGTGATCTGGCGCCGCTGCATCAGCTCAAGTCGCTGGCAGCCCTCGATGCGGTCACCGGGCTGCTGCCCGACCTGCCCGCGGTCGCCTGCTTTGACACCGGCTTTCACGCCACGCTCCCGCCGTCGGCCTACACGTACGCACTGCCGTCGCGCTGGCGCGAGCGGTGGGGGCTGCGCCGGTTCGGTTTCCACGGCCTGTCCCACAGTTGGGTCGCCGGCCGCGCTCCACAGCTGATCGGAGCGGATCCGAAGACGACGAGGATCATCTCCTGCCATCTCGGCGCCGGCGCGTCGCTGTGCGCGATCCAGGGCGGTGCATCGATCGACACCACGATGGGGTTCACCCCGCTCGACGGCCTCGTGATGGCGACGCGCTCGGGCAGCCTCGATCCCGGCATGCTGCTGTGGCTGCTCGAGCATGAGACCGTCACCGAGCGCGAGCTGGCTCACGCCCTCGAGCACGAGTCGGGACTGACCGCGATCGCCGGCACCGGCGACATGCGAGAGCTCCTGGCGCGGTCAGACCGGGGGGACGAGTCCGCCACGCTCGCGCTGGATGTCTACCTCCACCGGCTCAAGTCCGGGATCGCCGCGATGGCGTCGGCGCTCGGCGGTCTCGACCTCCTGGTGTTCACTGGCGGGGTTGGCGAGCACGCGCCGGAGATCCGTGAGCGCGCGGCGGCCGGGCTCCACTTCCTGGGCGTGCGGCTCGACCCGGTCGCCAACCGCCAGGAGACCGGCGACGGCGATGTCACCCCTGCCGGTTCCGCGGTCAGGACGCTGGTGCTGCGCGCGCACGAGGACCTCGAGATGGCCCATCAGGCACGGCGGGTCCTGCCTCGGTGAGGCCTCGCGCCAGCACGAGCAGCGGGCAGCTCGCATGGCGTGCCAGGTAGGTCGATGTGCTCCCCTCGAGCAGCCGGTCCCAGGGCCCAAAATCGCGCGAGCCCACCACCAGCAGATCAAGCCCACAGGAGAGCGCTGCGAGCTGCTCAGCCGGATCCCCGTAGACGACCTCGCTCTCCACGTCCGCGATCGCTGCGAGACGCGCTCGCTCGACACGCGCGGCCCGATCCGTCGTATCACTCCAATCGAGCGGCTCGGCCTCTGCGGGCTCGATGCTCTGCAGCGAGACCACCGACACAGCCCGGACCGCGGCCTCATGGCGCCGGCCCAGCGCCCGCGCCGCCTCCAGCGCCAGCCGGCTCTCCGCGGAACCGTCGTCCGCGACCCCGATCGTCTGCAATCGGCGTTCCGCTGACGCATACCCCCGCGGCGCGATCGCGACCGCGCATGGAGGATGGCGCAGGACGGCCATCGTGTCGTCGCCGAGCAGCACTCTCGCCACGGGACCGCGGTGCGAGGATCCCACGATCAGCAGGTCGGCTTGCTCGTCTTCGGCGATGGCATGCAGGGCCCTGGCCGGCGCTCCGCAACCAACCACCGTCTCGGCCGCGATCCCCGAGTCCAGACGCTCCCGAATCAGCAGGGAGTGTGCCCCAGCGCGCTCGGCCGCGATCGCCGTCTCGCCGCCGCGGGCGAACATGCCGCCGGCGCCGTAGGCGTTGGCCAGCACCACCCGGGCCAGCGACATGCCCAGCTCGCGTGCCAGCGCGATCGCGTCACGGCCGCCGGAGCGACCATCGACGCCGACCACGATCTTCTCGAACATTCGCATCACCTCGGGCTCGGGAGCTCCCACGACGGTAGGAGCCGAGCCATCGCAGGGCATCCGTGATCGCCCACCACGAGTTTGCGGTCCAGCACTGATGCCCGAGGCTTCCAGGAGCGGCACGCTCCTACCGTGAGCGGTACCTCACATGGCTCGATCGCCCCGAGGCCAGCTTGCCGGCGCTGCGGCGACGTCATCGGCGTCTACGAGCCGCTGATGGCGAGCGGGACGGATGGCGACCGGGAGACGTCGCTCGCCGCCGAGCCGGACTGCTGCGGGCCCGACGAGGCGTGCTATCACCGCGCCTGCTACGAGCTGATGACTGGTGGAGAACGCGGATAGGGCGGATCCCGTCGCGGTCCGGCCCTCTTCGCCGCGCGCTCGGCTCGGCTCTCGGCTGTCGCCATCGGCAGCCCGCGGCGCGCAACCTCTCGGTTTCGATCTGAATAGTGCTCGCATACCGGACACTATTCAGACTCCCTATTCCGCGCGCGGCCGGGGCCCGAGCTACACCGGCTGCGCGACCGGGACCAGTACCCGCTGCGCGAGGTCGACCAGGCGGCTCGAGTAGCCCCACTCGTTGTCGTACCAGGCGATCACCTTCACCTGGGTGCCGTCGTTGACGCTGGTCAGACCCGCATCGAAGATCGACGAGTAGGACGAGCCGATGATGTCGGAGGACACGATCGGGTCCTCGGTGTACTTCAGGATGCCGGCCAGCGCACCCCGGTCGGCGACGTCGCGGAACGCGGCGTTGATCTCCTCCGCGCTGGTCGCGTGCTCGGCTTCGATGGTGAGGTCCACCAGCGAGCCCGTCGGCATCGGCACCCGCACGGCGAAGCCGTTGAGCCGGCCCTCCAGCTCGGGGATCACCAGCCCGAGAGCCTTAGCGGCGCCGGTCGAGGTGGGGATGATGTTGATCGCCGCCGCGCGCGCCCGCCGCAGGTCCTTGTGGGGTCCATCGAGGAGGTTCTGATCGGCGGTGTAGGCATGCACCGTCGTCATCAGGCCGTGCTTGATGCCGACCGCTTCGTGCAGCACCTTGGCGACGGGAGCCAGGCAGTTGGTCGTGCACGACGCGTTGGAGATGACGTGATGGCGCTCCGGGTCATAGGCCGTATCGAAGTTGACCCCCAGGACCACCGTCGCGTCCGCCGGCTCTCCGCCCTTAGCGGGCGCCGAGATGATCACCTTGTGCGCGCCGGCATCCAGGTGCTGCGCGGCCGCGGGCCGGGTGCGGAAGCGTCCCGTCGACTCGATCACGACGTCGACGTCGAGCTCGGCCCACGGCAGAGCCGTGACGTCGTTCTCCGCCAGGGCCCGGATCGGGACCCCGTCGATCGCGATCGCCCCGTTCTCGACAACGACCTCGGCGGGGAAGCGCCCAAAGACCGAGTCGTACTTGAGCAGGTACGCCAGCGTGGCGGGATCGGTCAGGTCGTTGACCGCCACCACCTCGACGTCGGCTCCGCCTTGATGAGCGGCGCGCAGGAAGCTACGGCCGACCCGTCCGAATCCATTGATAGCTACTCGTACCGGCATGGTGGGCTCCTTGGGTCAGTGATGGGTTAGGTGCGTGTCACCGGCAAATGCCGAGGCGGCAGAGCCGCCGTGGGTCGCGGCGGTGAACAGGTCGTCGATTCCCTCGGCGATGCCGTAGGCCAGCACGCCGAGGTCGGGCATCGACTCGCATTCGGCGGTGATGCCGAACGTGACGCGGTCGTGGTGTGAAACAACCGCGATACCGACGGAGTGCTCGGCGGCCAATGGCATGATCGGGTGCAGCTCGCTCAGCTCCGCACCCAACGCAGGAGCCTCGCCACCCGGGGGCGGCTCGAACACCAGCACGCCCCCACGTTCATCACCGCGCCCTCGCTTTGGTCCTCCAGCTCCAGGAACGTCGCGTCGAGCGCTGACGTGGCCGTGGTCATATGAACAAACTACGGGCCGAATCGCGGCCTGCAATCGGGAGCAAGACGCGGCCCTTCTCCGTAGTGCACCCGGACGCGTCAGGCCCGAAGCGACGGGACGGGCGGGGCGGGATCCGCAGCCTCCACGCGCACTCGGGCGTCGACGATCGTCGCCCCGTCGGGCCCGGCGATCAACGGGTTGCAGTCGAGTTCGACGATCTCCGGATGGGCCTGCACCATCGCGCTGACGCGGATCAGCACGTCCTCGATCGCGTCGAGGTCGCAGGGCGGGGCGCCGCGGTAGCCATCGAGCAGCGGGAAGGTCTTCAGTGAGCGGACCATCTCCCGGGCGTCGAGATCGGTGACCGGCGTGATCCGCACCGCGACGTCTTTGATCAGCTCGGCGCTCGTGCCGCCGGCACCGCATGCCAGCACCGGACCGAAGCTGTGATCGTGCACGACGCCGACGATCAGCTCGACGCCGGTTGGGGCCATCGGCTGAACGACCAGACCCTGCAGCGTGTGGCCCGCCCGGGCCATCGCGGCCTCGATCTCCGCGGCCGCGCGGCGCACCGCGTCAGCGCCCTTCAGGCCCAGCGCCACGCCGCCGGCGTCGCTCTTGTGCAGCAGTCCCGAGGCGGTCGCCTTGAGCGCCACCGGGACGCCGAGCTCATCGGCGGCCGCCGCCGCGCCGTCGGCGTCGCGAACGATGCGGGTGTCGGCCAGGGGCAGCCCGTAGCAGCGCAGCAGGGCCGCCACCTGCGCGGGCGCCAGCCAGCCCCCATCGCCGGCGAGCTGTTCGCTGATGACCGCCGCGGCCTCATCCGGGCGACACCCGGACGGGCTCACCACTGTGCCCTCCGGGCGAGCACGCCACGCTCCGTGCCGGGCGGCAAGGGCCACCGCGCGGGAGGCATCCTCGGGGAAGGCGAAGGTCGGGACCCTCACCGCACCGGCGTCGAGCTCCGGTGGCGGTCCTTCACCGGTCATGAACACCGCGGCGATCGTGCAGCCCGGGCTCTCCTGAGCCACCTCGCCGATCGCCCGGGCGACATCAGCGGCCTGCGTCACCAGCGGCGGCACGAAGATCGCGACGATCGCGTCGCAGGCGCCGGCCTCGGGATCGGCGAGCACGCGGAGAGCGGCTCGATAGTCCTCGGCCGAGGCGGACGCGATCAGATCGACCGGGTTCCCGACCGAGGCGGCACCCGGAACGAGCCCGCGGAGCTCTTCGCGGACTGCCTCCGGCAACGCGGGCACCTCGGCCCCGGCGGCCTGGCAGGCGTCGGCGCAGATGATCCCCGGCCCGCCGCCGTTGGTGACGATCGCGATGCGATCGCCCTTCGGCACCGGTTGCTTGGCCAGCAGGGCGGCGACGTCGAACAACTCGTGGAGAGTGTCGGTCCGGATCACGCCCGCCTGACGGAACAATGCGTCGACGGTCACGTCGGAGGCCGACAGCAGGGCGCCGGTATGAGACGAGGTGGCACGTGCCCCGGCGCTCGAGCGTCCGCTCTTGACGGCCAGGATCGGCTTCTTTCGCGCGAACCGGCGCGCGACCCGGGCGAACTTGCGCGGGTTGCCGAACGACTCGAGGTACAGCAGCGCCACATCGGTGCCCGGATCCTGCTCCCAGTACTGCAGCAGATCGTTGCTGGACAGGTCTGCCTTGTTGCCGACAGAAACGAACGACGAAAGGCCGACACCGAGCCGGCCGGCGGCCTCGATGAGGGCGATCCCCAGCCCCCCGCTCTGAGACAGGAAGCCGACGCTCCCGGCCGCCGCGGGACGGGGAGCGAAGGTGGCGTTGAGACCGACCTCGGGGGCCGTGTTGAGGACACCCATGCAGTTGGGTCCGACCAGTCGCATCCCCGACTCACGGCACACGGCGACCAGCTCGTGTTGGCGCCGGCCGCCCTCGTCTCCCATCTCCGCAAAGCCGGCCGAGATCACCAGCAGGGCGCCGACTCCCGCCGCAGCGCACTGGCGCGCGACGTCGACCACACGCCCGGCGGGCACCACGACGACAGCGAGCTCCACCGGTCCTGCGATCTCCGTGATCGATCGGTAGGCGGGCAGCGATTGCACGAGATCGGCGTTCGTGTTGACTGCGTACACGGCGCCGGTGAAGCCATTGGTGATGAGGTTGTGCAGGATCTCGCCGCCGATCGTGCCCCGACGGCGCGAAGCCCCCACCACCGCGACCGAGCTCGGCTCCAGGAACCGCTTGACGGCGGCGACCGCCGCGCTGCGCTCCCGATCCTGAAACGCCTCGACCGCGCTCGCTGACAGCGAAGTCGGGAACTCGACCTCGATCGCGTCGCGCGTCGAGCGCAGCTGGACGGGAAACCCGCTCTGGCGGAAGACCCCGATCATCCTGTGGTTGACCGGCAGCACCCCGGCGACGAACGTGGCGATGCCGTGCTGTCCGGCGATCGCCGCCAGGTGGGCGAGCAGGATCGTCGAGATTCCGCGCCCCTGCCACGCATCGGCGACCAGGAACGCCACCTCGGCGTGCTCGCCGTCGATCCGCATGTAACAGGCGTGAGCGATGATCCGGCCTGGGGCGCCGGTCTCGGCAACCAGCGCGAAGCGATCGGCATAGTCGACATCGACCGCAAACGAGGTTGCCCACTCGAGATCGGGAAAGCCGAAGAACCGAAAACCGATCGACTCTCGCGAGACCCCGTCGAGAAAGGCCCTGATCGCCGGCTGATCCTCGCTCCGGACCGGGCGCACGCGCACGGTCGAGCCGTCACGCAGGACGACGTCGGCCTCGCGCTCCACCGGGTATGAGGCGGTCGTGCCGGGGTCGCTCATGTCATCGAGTATTCGTCGTCCTGACGGACGTGCCATCGGTGCCTTCTACCGACACGGACTGCGCGCAATGACGGATTCGCGCAGCTCAGCGGGCATGCCACAGGGCGGCCGGCGGAGATGTCAGCCCGTCCGGGCTGCGCGCTCGCTGAGGGACCGGTAGTGATCGCGCCAGATCAGCTTGTAGATCGGGATCCTGCGCGGGAGATCGCTGACGCCCGGAATCAGCGGAATGAGGATCAGCCCCAGGCTGAGGACGCCCATCACGCCCATCACCAGCACGTCGGCGTTGGCCGAGGTCGAGAACGGCTTGATCTGGTACCAGAAGGTGTACAGCCACAGCCACACCTGACCGGGATAGCTGCCGGTCTCGTTCATCATCCCCCACTGCTCGCCGAGGAGGTGCTGGGCCTGGGCTCGGTTCGAGAGCACGGCGCCGTCGGCCATGAACATGAGTGGCTTGGTGTAGTCGGTCTGGTAGAAGTGATTGCTGGTCAGCAGGGCTCCGTCCAGACCGCCCCCTTGGGCGTAGGTCAGCAGCGAGTTCATCATCGTCGGCACGGGGCCAAAGTTGCCCGCGGGCACGGAGAGCGCGCTTTGCGGGGTGACCTTGGCCTTGGCCAGCGCGGTGGTGTACGCGGTCGTCCAGTCGCCGTCCTGTTTCGTGCCCGCCGAGCGGTAGGTCGCGACCGCGCTCTGAAGTGCCGGCTGACCCGGGATCGAGCTCAGGGGCGCGAGCACGAAGTCCTTGGCGGTATCGATCGGGTGGCTCACGCCAAACCACTTCTGCAGGCGGATGAAGGCTATGTGCTGGCCGTCGCCGTTGTGGTTGTAGGGCGGCCCGTAGGTTGCCGTGCCGCTCGTGCCATCGAGCTCACTGACGGCGGTGGTGACGAAATCCACCGGGTCGGTACGCGACCAGGAGCGAATCGTGCTCGGCGGATCGTCGGGCGAGGAGAAGAGGACCGTCAGCACCAACGCCAGCAGGGTGACCACGCCGACCGCGATCGAGAACTCCTTGACCAGGTCGTAGGAGCGGTAGGAGCCCTTCCACTCACGTGCCGCGTCGTCCTCCAGACGGCGGCGCTCGCGGCGGGTCATGGCGAGGTCCCGACTCCGGCGACCGGCGATGGCGCTGTGTCGTCTGGGTCCGTGTGCGAGAGCTCAAACGGCGGGACGACCCCATGCTTGCGGACCAGCAGCACGTGCGCGGCAACGAGCGCTACGACGGCCAGCGGCAGTAGGAACACGTGATAGCTGTACATCTGACCGAAGTTCAGGAGGTTGAAGAAGGAGCCCACTCCAGCTGAGTTCATCGCGTCCTTGGCCTGGGTCGAGATCCACTGCGCATCGAAGTTCTGCTGTGAGACGTAACCGGTCAACGCGCAGGGGATGGCCACCAGGAACGTCACCGCCCCGGTCATCCATGTCCGCCGCCTTCCGCCGCGCCACGCCGCCATCCAGTACTTGCCCCACAGGTGGATGACCATGAAGAAGAAGAAGAGCTCGACCGCCCACAGATGGATGCTGTTGAAGAAGTGTCCGATTCCGGTGTAGTGCCACCAGGCCGGCCCCTTCAGAGACAGAATCGTTCCGGAGCCGATCAACACGACCAGCGCTGCCAGCGACAGCACGCCGAACACGTAGATCCACGAACTGACGTATGACGGCTGGCGATCGGCGAGCAGCTTCTCGGGCGGGAGCGCGCTCACAGCGCGCTCGCGCAGCGCAGCCGTCCACGACCTGCGCTCGCCGTCGTTGAGCTCGGGGGCGCCAGCGCTCACGAGGCTCGTCCGCGTTCACGGTTGGGAAACGGCAGCGCGATCGCGAGGGCGAACACGACCACCATGACGACGATCACAACCACGTTCGCCACCGACAGGCTGATGAAATGCCAGGTGATCGTGTGCGTCGGATGGTTGAGGTTGAAGATCGCCGCCATCGCCGGGTCATCCTTCCGCACCGCCCGCTTGCCGCCATCCGTAGCCCGCCGCATGCGGACGCGAAGTACAACGGATGCCGGCCGTCAGCCGGCGGCGTCTGGGTCACGCTTGGTACCCGAGTTGCTCGAGGAACGGTCCGAGGTGGCCCGCAGCCACTTTCGAGGGCGGAGCCCAGGTCGCCTCGGCCCTGAGCTCAGAGCCGAACGCATGGCCCCCCGTCAGTCGCGCGCTCAGATAGCAGGGCTCGCCGCCGGTCAGCAGGAGCCCGTGAATCGTGGGCCGGAACTCGCTCGCGCGCACCGGTGCTCCGGCAAGCGCGGCGATCGAATCGGCCACGACGTCGGCCTGCTGCGCCGCGATGCCGCCGTGCTTGACCGCGAAGTCGGTGGCGTCACCGGCGGCGAACACGCGCTCGGTCCCCCGCACTCGACAATGACGGTCAATCGGAATGAACCCGTGGGCTGCCCGTGGCAGGCCAGGTACGTTCGGGCCAAACAACTCGGGGAGAACGACAACGCGATCCGCGCCGGGCGGTGCCGTGGCAGGATCCGCAGAGCAGACAACCTCTATGCCTCTATCCGACAGAAGCTCGGACACTCTGCGGCTCGCCTCTTCCCCGAAGATCTCAAGCGGTGCGCGCTCGGTCGTGATCAAGGTGATCTCGACGTCAGGACTGTCATCAGCCGCTCGCGCTGCGGTCATCAGCGCCAGCTCGTAGAGGGGCAGCGGCCAGACCGTCGGCCCGGCGGCGAGAAACACCACGCGCTTCACTCGGCCGTCGCGGATGTCATAGAGCAGATTTCGCAGCCGATCGCCGGCTCGATCGCCGATTGCGATCGCATCCTCACAGCACGGCCGGGGCTCCGCGCCGAGGCATAGCGCCAGCGCATCGAAGTGCAGACTTCGGCCGCCCTCGGTATGGACCATCTGCCCCGAACGGTCGACCCAGGACAGCCGGTCACAGAGCAGTTCCGCGCCGAGCGCCCGGGCGATCAGTTCGACCGAATAGCCATCCACGTTCGAGCTGCCGAAGGGCTCGAGGACAAGGCCGGGCCGGAACCGCAGTCGGTCATCGGGCGCGACCAGGGTGAGCCGGATGCGGCCGGGGGCCCGTTTGGTGAGCGCGATCGCCGCCTCGATTCCGGCCACGCCGGCGCCGGCGATGGTGACCTCAAATGGGCCGGAGCTTCGCGTCGGCGAGGACCCGGACTGGGACCGCGGGTCCTCCGGTACCGTCATCATGGCCCCGCACCGCCGCGGTTGATCGACCTCGGTTCACACCGAGCGGGTCCTCCCACCGGAATGGTCTGAGGGTCTGTCCGCATCGCCATCGGCGAATGCCATCACCAGAGCCACCGCAGTCCATCCGTAGCTGCCCGTATCCGTGACGGTGAAAGCGCCTGATGCCAGACAGCATCCAACCGGCTTCAGTCGGACGGAACCCTTTCGACGTTTGCACCTTGCTCTTCATCCATCATCCATCCTCGTTGCGTCATGACCCCCGGGCGCTGTCGCCGGATCATCCGGACAGCCCAATCCGTCTACGGGCGATCGAGGCTGCGATCGCCGCGTCAGACCTGCCGCCGCTCACCCGGCTGATCGCCCCCGCAGCCGGCGATGGCGAGCTGGCGCTGGTCCACAGCCGGTCGCACATCGACATGATCAGAGGGCTCTGTGACACCGGCGGCGGTTGGATCGACGCGGACACAGTCGTCGGTCCCGCGTCCTACGAGGCGGCCCTCCACGCGGCCGGGGGCGCCTGCGCGATGGTGCGCGAGCTCGTTGCGAGCCCCGGCACCGTGGGCGTGTGCGCAATGCGTCCGGCCGGCCACCACGCCGACCGGGACCGGGCGATGGGCTTCTGCCTGTTCAACAACGTCGCCGTCGCGGCCGAGCTGGCGATCCGCGAGATCGGCCTCCGCCGGGTCATGATCATCGACTGGGACGTGCACCACGGCAACGGGACGGCTGAGATCTTCCGCCGGCGACCCGATGTCCTGGTGGCGAGCATCCATCAGTCCGGACTGTTTCCCGGAACGGGAGCGCTGAGCGATGCCGGCTCCGGTGACGGCCGCGGATACACGGTCAATATCCCGGTTCCGCGCTGGTCCGGCGACGAGGTGTGGCTGTCTGTGATCGAGCACCTGATCGTCCCAATCGGCCACGAGTACCGGCCCGAGCTCATCCTGATCTCGGCAGGGTTCGATGCCCACCGCGACGACCCATTGGCGGACTGCCTGCTCGATGCCGAGTCGTTCGCCGCGATGGCCCGTCACGTGCGTGACCTGGCGACGGAGCTGGAGGCGCCGTTCGGGGCGGTGCTGGAGGGCGGCTACGACCCTGGTGCACTAGGGGACAGCGTGGTCGCGACGATCGCCGCGCTGCAGGATGACGAGCCGGCGGAGTCGATCGCGCCCGATCAGATCGTCACACCCCACGCGGCCTCGCACCTCGGCCACCGCTGGACCCTGTAGTCGTCAAGGCCAGTAGGGCGCACGGAGTCCCGCTGTGGCTTCGCCGCGTTGGCGCCAAGCCAATCGAGGTCGATTCTTTGGGTATGTTCGAGACCATCCTCTGCGCCACCGATGGCTCCGAGAACGGAACACGGGGGCTCGCGGTGGCCCGGCAGCTGACCGATGAGCACGGCGCCTCGCTTCGCGTGGTGCACGTCGTGGTCGAGCTTCCCGGCGGCTTGAGCCTTCACGCCAACGAGGATCACATCCTCCTCGCGCTGAAGGCGCGGGTCTCCGCGCTGCGCCGTCATGGGGTCGACGCGTCACTGCACGTGATCCGGGGTGGAACGATCGCGAGCCTGGCGCACGTCATCGCGGACACCGCGACTTCCGTGGGCGCGGACGTGATCGTCGTCGGCACGCGGGGCTGCTCGCCGCTCGCCGGCGCCGCCCGACAGGCCCTCACCGGACGCCTGCTACACGTTGCCGCATGCCCTGTGCTGGCCGTACCCCCGGCCGCGGGCCACAACGCCCACAGCGCGCCGGACCCGGCGGGCGAACGGGCCGCCGCCGCGGCCTGATCGGCCGCGCGTCGCTGTCAGACCCGCACGGTTGCGTGGCCGGTGTCGGTGTTCACCAGGTGAGGCGTGAGATAGCGGGCGGTGATCTTCGGAGGCAAGTTGCGGCCGCGCAGCTTGACCAGCTCGGATTGATCTCCGGCGCCGCCGGTGGGTCGACCCCACACGTAGCGTGGGGTGCCGCCGGTCAGCAGGACGCCCTCGAGCTCTGGCTCGAACGGGCGCGGCCCGGAGCATGCCCCCTGGCTCGACGCGATCGATCGCGCCACCGTGTCCGCCAGCTGGGCGGCGACGCCGCCGTGCTTGATCGGGAAGTCGGTGGCGTCGCCGGCCGCCCAGACACCGTCGACGCCGCGCACGCCTCCGTACTCGTCGACCGGGAGAAACCCGTTGCGGTTCTGCGGTAGTCCGGTCAGCGCGGGACCGCGAAGCTCGGGGAGCGCCATTACGCGGTCGAACTCCCGGGTGACGCCCGAGGGATGTATCTCCACGGTCTTGGCCTTCGGCACCTCGCAGTAGGCGGAGGTCACAAGCTCGACGTTGCGCTCGGCCAGCAGCCGCGCAAATGCAACGCTGGCCTCGCGTCCGAACACGGCGAGCGGGGCTTCCTCCGGGGTCAACACCGTGACGGCCATCTCGGTCTGCATGTCCCATGCCCGCTCCGAGCACATCAGCGCGAGCTCGTAGGCAGGCAGCGGCCAGGGCATCGGCGCCGGGATCACCACGGCCAGGCGCTTGACGTACCCGCCCTCCACGTCCTGGACGAGGCCGTGCAGCAGCTCATCCATGCGCGCGTCGTCAACCTGCGTCGCATGCTCGTAGCGCTCGTGAAGAGCGGCGCCCGCACAGACCACGAGCGCGTCGTAAGCGAGCGTCGCGCCGGCCGCGGTGCGCACAACCCTGCGCTCCGCGTCGACCTCGGCGAGAGAGTCCCGGACGAGCTGGGCCCCGGCCTGCGCGGCGAGGTCGGCCAGCGGATAGTGACGGGCCCACCCCGACGTGAACGGCTCGCCCACCGCCATCGGCCGGTAGACGAAATCGTCGACCGCTGCCAGCAGCGTCACCGAAACGAGATCGCCGGCCAGGTCCTGCAGCGCGAAGGCGGCTTCGAGCCCGGCAACACCGCCGCCCGCGATCAGCACCTCGAAGCGATCGCCCTGCGGTCCTTGCACCTTGTTGTCTGAGTCAAACATTTGTCCTCCTTCATCTTTGACGTTGTCTGGTTCGTTCGCGAAATCGAGCGGTCAACCGGTGACGACGTCGCGCCGGGCGAAGACCGCCGCCGCCGCCAGGCCGGCGGCGGCGCCCAGAAGGACGAACGCCATGGCCCACCCTGTCTTGAACGGCTGCTCGGGCACGTAACCGATGTGGGCGAAGGGCGAGAGCCGGACCACCCACGTCGGCGCGCCCAGCAACGAGCTGAACAGCTGCCACAGAAACGCGACGGTGACCAGGCCGTAGGCGAGTGCCGCTCCAAGCCGAGCCGCGGCCGCATAGCCCAGCGCTCCCACGCCGAGGAACAGCAGCGCCACGCTCAAGCAGTTGGCGGCGGCGAGCAGCATCTGCGCAATGGAGGTGCTGACCCCGGCCGCCTCCGCCCCAGCCCACGCCAGCAGACCCGCGACCAGTGAGATGAGCGCTGCGCCTGCCGCGGCGACCAGGAGCCGCTCGAGCAACCACCGCCGGCGTCCCACGGGCTGTGCCAACACGGTCTCGAGCCCTCCGTGCAGCTCCTCGCCACGGGCCGCCGAGACCTGGGAGCACGCGAACAGGCTGATCGCGACCACGAAGAACAGGAAGGAGAAGCCCAGATAGCCCTTGGGTGTGACCACCGAGCCGGACCCGAGCTTGGCCAGCTGGTGACGCAGCGCAGCCGGGATCCCGGCTGAGGAGATGCTCTTCGAGATCACGCCCACGATGAACGCGAAAGCACCAATCCCGAACAACCAGGCGGCCAGCGTCGCCAGCTCGGACCTGAGCGCGTGCGCCGCCGGCGAAGAGAGAAGCGTCAGCCGAGACCGGCGGCTGTCTCGGCTGCCGAGCAGGCCGGTCCCCACGTCGCGCCGCTCGGCGATCCGCGCCGCCACTGTCATCAGGACCGCCGCGGTGGCCAGCGGGAGCAGCAACACGGCGGGCCGCGGGTTCGCGAATGCCCGCAGCTCTTCGGACCAGCCGAGCGGCGTCAACCACCGCAGCCATCCCGCGCCGGCGACCGTGTCGGCGATGACCCTGATCACGAAGGCCACCGCCATCACGCCCATCGCCAGCTCGAGCGAACGCCGGCGGCTGTCGGTCATCTGGCTGGCCACGGCGCCCACGCCGGCGAACACCAGGATGACCGAGCACACCGCGAGCGCCAGCCATGCCGAACCGAGCATCGGCAACCCGGCCGCCGCAACCGCTGCCCACAACACCACGAATAGGACCGCGGCGCCGGCCAGGATCGCCATGTACGCCGACCGGTTTGCGACCCGGCGGCTGACCGGCTGAGCGAGCACGAGCTCGCCGAGTCCGGCGTCCTCCTCTCCGCGAAGGGCCGCCGTCGCGGCCAGCGAGCCCCACACGGCCGCAAACAGCGCGAGGATGCCCCCGACCCGCCAAGCCGTGTAGCCACCCACGCTCAGCAGGTCGTGGGGCACCCCGTAGAACAGGCGGATCGCCTTGTTGTCGGCGAAGCTGTGCGCAAACGCCAGGCGATCGGACAGCGTCGGGTATGTGTGGCGGTAGGCGACAGGCTGGATGTAGGCAACCGCCGCGAACAGGAACGAGAAGGCGAGCGTGCGCCTGCGGTAATCCGAGAACGTTCGTACCGCCAGTCGGATCTCCGGCCTCGGTCTGACACCGACGACGCCTCGCCGGCCTCCACTGAGCCGCCCGATGTCGCTAGCCGTCGCCACCGCCCCCGTCCTGTCGGTAGTGGTGCAGGAAGATCTCCTCCAGCGATGGCTCGCGGCTGGTGAGTGCGGCGACCGCGAGCCCGGCCAGCGCGGTCAACAGCGGTCCGATCTCACCCGTCACCTCGAACCGCACCGTGTTGTGACCGGTCCGCGTTGACTTGACGCCCGGCAGCTGTGAGAGCTCGGGCACATCGCCTTCAAAGCGGACCTCAACCGTCTGGGAGCTCAGGTGCCGCAACTCGCTCAACGTCCCCTGGTCGACGAGGCTCCCCGCGCGCAGGATGCCGACGCGGTCGCACAGTGCCTCCACCTCGCTGAGGATGTGCGAGGACAGGAACACGCACTGACCACGCTCGCGAGCCTCGAGCACGCACTCGCGGAAGGCGACCTCCATCAACGGATCCAGGCCGCTCGTCGGCTCATCGAGCAGCAGCAGCTCCGCGCGCGTGGCGAGCGCCGCGACCAAGAGCACCTTCTGGCGGTTGCCCTTCGAGAGGGCCCGCACCCGCTTGTGGACGTCGAGCTCGAAGCGCTCGACCAGCTGATCACGGTAGGTCACGTCCGTGCTGCCGTGCAGCGAGGCCAGCAGCCCGAACGTCTCTTCCGCGGTCAGAGACGACCACAGAAACGGCTCACCGGGAACGTAGGCGACTCGCCGATGAGCGTCGACCGGCTGTCTCCACGCGTCGAGCCCGAACAGCTCGGCACGACCCGATGTCGGCCGATGCAATCCCAGCAGCAGCCGGATGGTGGTCGTCTTGCCGGCGCCGTTGGGTCCGAGAAATCCGTACACCTCGCCGGGCTCCACCGTCAACTCCAGCCCGTCGAGCGCGACGGTACTCCCGTACCGCTTGCCGAGCCCACGCGTGGCGATGGCGTGCGTCATTGCGATCCTCCGGGGTTCATGAGCATGCCTCGGAAGGTAGGCCACCCCTGCCCCTGCCTCCATCCGCGCTGATCACCGAGCCACACCCGCCCGGGCCACGGCCGGGCGCATCCGTAGTTCACGGCACTGAGTCGCGGCATCGCCGCGATGGACCACAGATGCCCAGCGTCGATGCTGCCTGCCGTGTTCGCCTTCACACCTCAGGCCGGCCGTCAGGCTGTGTCCTGTCACGCTCGGAGCTACCGGCCAGCTCAGTTCCCACATGGCATTCGGCCTCACCCATCCCGTGCCGATTCCATCCCTGAGGGCGGGCTCGGAAATCCACCCTCGCGCGTACCGGCTGGTGAGGCTCGGCGGCAAGGCCTTGGCGCTGCCAACATGTACGCGAACGAGTCGAAGGGTGCGCGGTGGGCGGGAGCGGGGAGCAGCTGAAGGCGGGACAGCTGGGCACGGCCGACCTGACGGCCTCGACGGTTGCCAACATCGGGCCGGGCATCGACTTCTACTTCGCGTTCGGGGTGATCGCCGTCACGGCCGGGGTGGCCGCCCCGCTGACGATCCTCGCCGGAGGCATGGCTGTCGTCCTACTCGCCTTCACGGTGGCCGAGTTCACCAGGGCCGAGCCCTCGGCGGGCAGCTTCATCACCTACGTCGAGACTTCGCTGGGATCAAGGGCCGGTGTCGCCACGGCCCTGCTGGTCGCGGTGGGGTACACGACCGCGATCGCCGGCGTGTTCACGATGTCCGGTGGCATGTTGGCGCTGACCGTCTCGCACTACACCTTGTGGCATCCGGCGTGGGAGCCGCTGACGCTCGTTCTGACCGTCGGCGCGATCTGGCTGACCGCGCGCGGCGTCAGGCTTTCGACCACGGCGGTGGGCGTGGCTGTGCTGGCGCAGGTCGCGATCATGCTCATCGTCTGCGTGATTGTCCTAGTCGATCGGCGCGGCCATCTCTCGGCCATACCGTTCTCCTGGTCGCATCTTCGTGGTGGCCTGGCCGGCCTGTCTGCGGGCTTCCCGCTGGCGCTCTACATGTTCATCGGATGGGAGAATGGTCCCGCGCTCGCCGAGGAGGTCCGCGATCCGAGACGCACCGTCCCCAGGGCCCTCTATATATCGATCGCGATCGGCGCCGCGCTGTTCGTCTTCTTCACGTATGCGACCGTCACCGGCTTTCATTACGACGTCGCCTCGATCGGCCGCTCATCGGTCCCGTTCTTGACGGTCGCTGACCACTATCTCGGCGGCTGGGCGATCTTGGCCTGGCTCGCTGGGATCGTCTCGGTGCTCGCGACCCTCGTCTCCGGCGCCAATTCGCAGGCGCGGATGCTGTTTGACGCCGGCCGATCCGGGCTCTTGCCGGCGTGGTTCGCTCACCTCCGCCCGCGCGTCGAAACGCCGGTGAATGCGCTGCTTGGCATGGGCGGCTTCGGACTCGGGATCATCGCCGTCTGGTGGGTCCTCCACGTGATCGGCGCAGACAACGGATCGACGAACCCGGTGGGGCTCTACGCGGAGTGCTCGACGATGGGCACCATCGTGATCCTGTTCGTCTACTTCCTGACCACGCTCTCCCTACCGGTGTTCATGTGGCGCCGCCACAGGAAGGTTTTCTCAGCATTTCGACACGTCGCGATCCCGGTCCTCGGAGCCCTGACGCTGATCGTCCCGTTCGTCGAGCTGTTCAAGCCGGGGCAACCCGCGCCATATGGCGAGTTCCCCTACGTCGCGCTGGCAGCCGGAGCCGCTGCCATCGCGGTCGCCTTCGTCACCGTGCGCCGCCACCCGTCCACCGGCTCGGGTGAAGGGATGACATCCGCCGACACGTGAGGCCTGCGCAAATACAAGGGCCCGATCGAGAGTTGACCCTCCAGCGGCCCGGCTACGTCAGGCGCGAGTTCGAGCGCGACGCGGCCACCTATGGATAGGTAGATCCCCGCAACTTTTCGGGGTGCTTCTGCGCTGTCGCGCGTCGCGGCCTTGGGACGATCCTTGTCGGATGGCGACATCGGGGCGTTCCCGGCATCGTGCGAATGGTCTCGTTCCGCAGTCATCGGGTTCGGCTCTGACCCAGCCGGGCCGTGCCGTGGTCGATAGGGCGGAGCGGCTGGCCCGCACTGGTACCTGGGAGTGGGATCTCGAGTCCGACGAGCTGCTGTGGTCTGACAACATGTACCGCCTGCTGGGTGTCCGGCCGGGCGAGGTCACGCCGTCGCCGGACTACGTGTTGTCGCGGATGTATTCCGC
This sequence comes from uncultured Solirubrobacterales bacterium, assembly GCA_963799995.1. Classification (GTDB taxonomy): domain Bacteria; phylum Actinomycetota; class Thermoleophilia; order Solirubrobacterales; family Solirubrobacteraceae; genus Palsa-465. Next base: position 1,103,631 of record CAWCZI010000012.1, read on the forward strand.
TGACCGGCTGCGCGTTGAGCGGGAGCTCGACGCAGCGCGGCGGGACGGCCGGTTGCCGAACGTGACATATCGGGTTGTGTGGCCCGATGGAGGCGTCCGCTGGCTGCGTTCGTTATCCGAGATTGCCGCGACGACGGATGGGCACGCCTTGCGCATGGTTGGCGCTGTGCAGGACGTCACCGAGCTTGTGGAGGCGCAGCGCGCGACGGCCGAATCCTTGATGCTCGTCGAGGCGATGCAGGAGAGCGCGCCGATCGGCTTTGCCTTGGTCGACCGTGAGCTGCGCGTAGTACGCATGAACAGCGTTCTTGCCGAGGTCAACGGCGCGCCGGTCGAGGATCAGATCGGCCGGCCCGTCGCCGAGCTGGTTCCGGATATCTGGTCGCAGATGGAGGCCGGGTATCGGCGCGTGCTCGATACCGGCGAGCCGGTAGTCAACCTGGAGGTTGATCGTGTGCGGGCGTTGACGCAGGATCGTCGGCACTGGCTGGCCAGCTATTACCCGGTGGTGGTCGATGGCGAAGTGATCGGGGTCGGGGTGGTTGTGGCGGATGTAACCGAGCGCACGGAGGCCGAACACTTCCGCTCGACGCTGATGAACACGATGCTCGAGGGGCTCTACGCGTTGGACGAGGAAGGTTGTGTCGCGTTCATGAACTCTGCTGCAGAGCGAATCCTCGGGTGGACTGAGGACGAGCTGCGCGGCAAACCGATGCACGACATCATCCATTTCCAGCATGCGGACGGATCCCCTCATCCTGCCGAGAACTGCCCGCTGCTGCAGGTCCGCAAGCTGGGCAAGCCCACGCAGAGAAGCCACGAGGCGTTCACGCGCAAGGACGGGACGATCTGTCCTGTTTCCTACTCGGCCGCGCCTTTGCGCAACGGCTGGAAGAGGAACGGGATCGTTGTCGTCTTCCAGGACACCAGTGACGAGCAGGCGGAGCACGAGCGGATCCGCCGCGAGCTCGACACGCTTGCCTGGGTCGGACGGATCAGGGACGCCATCGACGAGGATCGGCTGACGCTCTACTCACAGCCGATCGTTTCCCTTGCCGGCAGGCAGCCTAGTCAGGAGCTCCTGCTGCGGATGATCGGCACCAACGGCGAGGTCATCGCGCCCGGTAGCTTCCTGCCGGTGGCCGAGAAGTACGGGATGATCGCCGAGATCGATCGCTGGGTGATCAGCCAGGCCGCCCGTCTCGCCGGGAGCGGTCAGAACGTCGAGGCCAACCTCTCCGCCGACTCGATCAGCGACCTCAGCCTGCTGACCTTCATCGAACACGAGCTACGCGACGCCGGTGCGGATCCCGCGAACCTCGTCTTCGAGATCACAGAAACCGCGCTCATGAAGGACCTGGAGGCCGGAAAGGCTTTCATCACCGGGCTCACGGACATCGGCTGCCGGGTCGCCCTCGACGACTTCGGCACCGGTTTCGCCAGCTTCACGTACCTCAAGACCTTCAACCTCGCATATCTGAAGATCGACATTGACTTCGTGCGGAACCTGCCCACCGACGCGGCCAACCAGCATCTCGTCAGAGCCATCGCGCGGCTGGCCAAGGACTTCGGCTACGAGACGATCGCCGAGGGCGTCGAAGACGCCGAGACGCTCGCAATGCTCGTCGATTACGGCGTCGACTTCGCCCAAGGGTTCCACATCGGCCGCCCGTCTCCACCATCCCGCCCCATCCCTCTACGCCGGCGCGCATAGCTCGGCGACCCGGCCTGCCGGTGAATCGGGGAGACAGGATTTGAACCTGCGACCGCCCGGCCCCCAGCCGGAATCGGTACGATCTGATTAGGTCAGATTAGGCCGATTTACTGGGGTTTTCTGTCTGCTGGATCAGGTACGATCCGGTCAAAATAGTACATGAACGGTACATGGCGGACCCGCAAGGCCTCAGCCGGGTGGTCGCGTGAGTGCCTCTCGCGGCAGGGGTCGACGCGCCTACGGCACCGGCACGCTGCGCGTCGTCGGCGGCTCGTGGCTAGCGTCGTGGTACGGGCCTGATGGTCGGCGCGTGCAGCGCAAGGTCGGTGCCGTGCGCACCGAGGGTCGCTCAGACGGGCTCACGAAGGCCCAGGCCGAGCGCGTGCTGCGCCGGATGCGAGAGATCGACGCCCCGCGCTCCGCGCCCGACGGCCAACGCATGACGATGGATGAGGCAGGACGGGAGTTCTGCCAGCGACTCGAGTTGAAGGGCCGGCGCAAGTCGCACCGCCTTACGGTCGCCTCGGACCTGGCCAACCACATCGCTCCGTTCTTCGCCGGCAAGACGCTCGATCGCATCAGGCCCGAAGACATCGAGCGCTACGTCGCGGCCAAACGCACGACCCTCGCCGTGAAGACGATCCGCAACCACATCAACACCATGCACTCGATCTTCGACCTTGGGCTGCGCAAGGGCTGGTGCCGGGTCAATCCGGTCAAGCAAGCGGACCGGCCAACGCTCAAGAAGACCGAGACGCTTATCCAGTTCCTGGATCAGGCCGAGCTCGACCAGCTGCTCGCTTCTCCGTACCCCGACGACGCGTTCGGCAGGATCGAGCCAACCTTGTACGTGACCGCCGCGATGACCGGGCTGCGGCAGGGCGAGCTGCGCGGACTGCGCTGCGGCGACGTCGACTTCGACGCCCGCAAGATCCGTGTGGTCTCCCCCTTCGTTCGCGGCGAGTTCGGCGATCCGAAGGCCGCTGGCTCGGGCCGCTCTGTGCCGATGGCCGAGCGCGTCGCGCTCGCGCTCGGCGAGCTGCGCGAGCGTTCCGACTACGCGCACGACCGCGACCTCGTCTTCTGCCACCCCGAGACCGGAAAGCCGCTTGACCGCTCGAAGCTCGTCCGCCGCTTCAAGCAGGCGCTCGACCGCGCTGAGGTCCACCGGATCACGTTCCACGAGCTGCGCCATGCGTTCGGGACGCGGATGGCGGCGGCCGGGACGCCGATGCGCACCCTCCAGCACTGGATGGGCCACGCCGACTCGAAGACGACGCAGATCTATGCCCACTGTCAGCCGAGCGACCAGGAGGCCGACGCCGTCGATCGGGCGTTCTCGTGAGCATGGGCGATGTCGGCGCGCTCGTCGACCGGCTAGCCGCGGTGATCACCGTCACGGCCGGCCGTCGCGCGGGCGATCCGGAGACGCGCGTTCATCTCGACCACCTCGTACCGTCGCCGGACGCGCTTCTATCCGGCCCGGCCCGCTGGCGGCTCGCCCGACCTAGAGCACTCTTCCGAGGCCAGCGGATCGACGCGTTTCTCAATCCGCATCTGATGCCGCGGTTCGACGGCTGACGCACACAGTCGCCGACGCCCCGGTTACCATCACCCTTCAAATCGGGGCGCAGCATTCGGACCATACCCAGGGGCCCGGCGACACGTCCCTTTCCGTAGCCATGACGCCCGACGCCGACCCCCCACCCCCGCCCGACGCCCCACCCCCGCCCGATGAGCTGACCACGTCGCCGGAGCCGAGGCCGCGTGGACGCCGCGCAATCCACGAGATCGTGCACGACTGGATCCCGCTTGGGATCGTGATCGTCTCGGTGCTCGCGGCTCTGTTGGGCTGGCGGGCCTCGGTGTCCGACGAGAGCGCGGCGCACGCCGAGGAGCTGTCCCGCCAGGATCTCGTCCAGCAACAGCAGCTGCTGGTTCAGGACAACCACGCGGTCGACTCCGATGTCGCCTCGTTCGGGCAGTTTGCGCAGTACTCGGGGCTCGCGCACTCGCTGCGCAAGGACGCGGTGAAGGTCAGCGGCGGCCTGAGCGCCGATCTGACCGCCGAGGCGCTGTCGGACCTCGGCATCGCCCGCTACCTGGCCAAGCAGATCACCTACCAGAACTACCTGTTCGACCCGACGAACCCGAGCGGCAATCCGGCGCTGCTGTCCGACGGTACCTACGCTCCCGGTCACCCCTACAACGCGGAGCGGGCGCTGGCCGCGGCCGAGAACGCCGACACGGCGCTGCACGGGCTCGCGCCGGAGAAGCTGCACCAGACCGCTGAGACCGAGCACGGTCGCGGGGTCGACTTCGAGGGTATCGCCGCCCTTTTTGTCGCCGTGATGGTCATGCTCACCGTCGCCGCGCTGGCCAAAGGGCCGCCGAAGCTGTGGCTGGCCGCCTCGGGCACCGTGGTCGCCATCGTCGGCGCCGTCCTGTTCGCGACCGTGCAGTTCAGCTAGCCGGCGATGCCCGAAGCCGGTCCAGAGATCCCCCGTGTCGAGGAGCTCGTCGGAGAGATCGAGGAACACCACGGCCACGACCGCTACGGCAGGTTCATCGCTGTAGCCATTGTCGTCACGACGCTGATCGGCGCGCTCGTCGCCTTCGCCCAGGGCGCGGCGCTGCGCAAGCACGACACGACCGACGCGCGCGCGGAGTCCTACGGCACCGTCGCCCTGGAGGCCTCCGCGGTGGCGCGCGGCCACGACGACGTTCAGGTGAGCCGGCTCAACCTCACGACGGAGCAGGTCCGGGCTGCCAACAACGCCACGCTGTTCGCGCGGTACGGCAGCTCGCCCACGGTGAACAAGCTGACCGCGGCGCGGTGGAACGCGATCGCCGACCAGACGGAGGCCGACACCGAGGCGATCGCGCGCTCCCAGGGGGTTCCCTTCATCTGCTCGCCCTCGATCCAGAGCCATTGCCCGGCGGCCAACGCCACCTACAGTCCCGAGCAGGACCCGCGCTTTCCCTCCCGTTACATGCAGCAGGGACAGTGGTCGGCGTACCGTCTGACGGCGCTGCGCGAGTCATCCAACCAGGCCGCCGACGACGCTGAGGCGCAGTTCGTCCACTATGCGGCGGCTCTGACGATGCTCGCTGTCGCCGTTTTCCTGTTCGGCTATTCGCTCACGCCGCAGGGTCGCCTGCGACGGAGGCTGTACGCCTACGTGGCCGGGGGCCTCGTCCTTCTCGCCGGTGTGTGGGCCGCCGTGCAGGTGCTCAGCCCTGTCACCACGCCGCCGGGCTCCGCCGCCGAGGCGTACGCCAACGGGCAGGTGGCCCTGGGTGACGGCGCCTACCGAGCCGCGATCAAGGACTTCGACCAGGCCATCCGCCAGAGCCCCCGCTTCGTCGCCGCCTACGTCGACCGCGCCCAGGCCGAGTTCGGGGCTGGGTTCCCGGTCACCGGGACCGGCGAGTCGGCGCTGCCCACCACGGCCGGTCCCGTGACGATCCCGGCGACCTCGGCGCTCGACGCGGCGATCCGCGACGACGAGCAGGCCCACATCGACGGCTCGGACTCGGCCACGCTGCTGCTCGACCTCGGGCGTGACCTGTTCTACCGCGGACTGATCAACCACAGCACCCCGGACCTGCGGGCCAGCCGCGACGCCTTGGATCAGGGCGTGCGCGACCTCCGAACGCAGGACAACGCCTCGAGTCTGCTCGCCTCCGCCTACCTCCGGATGGCGGCTGACGATGTCGCCCTGGCCCACTCCGCTGTCAGCGATCTTCGGGACGCGACCACCGCGCTGCGCGCGCCGAACGTGGTGCAGGAGACGATCGTCGCCACCGGTCTCACCGACCTGAGCTTGATCGAGTCACGCGACCCCAAGTTGACCAGCCACGCGGAGAGTGCCGCCGCACAGATCGTCGCCGCCGGCGAGCTCGGTGCCCAGACGCCCACTGGCAAGACCGGCGCGAGCAACTCCGTCGTGAACCTGACCGGCGTCTCGGCCTCGCCCGACCCCGGCCACGCGCTGTACACCGTCAAGAAGTACGGCAACTTCAACCCGAACCGTGACGTGATCTCCGCCCAATGGGAGTACAAGGACCCGCTGCACAGCGAGTGGGCCGTCCTGCCCGAGCTGTCGGGACCGGTCGTCCCCGGCGGCGTTGAGCCGATCGGCGCGGGCTTCGCCTCGAGCAACACGTCGTACGTGTCGAACTCCCACCCCGCCACCTGCCTGCCCGAGGGCAGGTACCGAGTCGAGCTCTACGTAAACGGTCACCTCTCCGGCGCGGCCACGGCGAACGGCAACTGGTCCGCGTTGCACGCCGTCCGCTTCAGCACGGTGGACGGCGCTATGTGCGTGCCCCCCCGGTGGCTTGCCGTTGACGCGGGCGCGGGCGCGGGCGCGTACATCGCGCCCGGCGGCACGGCCGGCACCGCGATCTTCTCCATCCCCAAGGCCACGCTCGGACCGTCTGACAACGAAAGCGGGCTGGCGTCGCTGATGGAGACGCTCGTGCGCAGCCTGTCCGGCTCGGGCGGCCTGCTGCCGAATGTGCAGTCGACCAGCAAGCCGTCATCGACGTCTTTCTTCATGAGCTCGAGCGACGGGCAGTACGAGCAGTGGACGTGGGCCAGCGGGCAGGTGCTCAGCGGCGTCGGTACCTCGACCAACGGCCAGGTTTACGTGGGCGTCGCTTGGGGCCCGAGCAGCAGCCAGCTCGTGCAGGAGCTGTTCCTCTCGCTGAGCCCCCTGTAGGCGACGGCCGTGATCCCCTGCCCGAGCTGCGGCCAGACGACTCCACCGGGGGAGTTCTGCATCCGCTGCGGGGCCCCGCTTCGCCCAGGGTTCTCCGCACGCTCGCGTCAACGGTCGCACTTCGCGGCCGCGCCGCATGAGCACGTGGCCTTCCCCGCGCTGGTTTCGAGCCTGTTTCCCCACCTCCCGCGCGCCTCCCACGGACACTTCCGGATTGCTCTCGGGTCCGCGGGGGGATGCGTGGTGGCGCTCGCGCTGCTGGGGTGGTTCCCGATCGCCCTGATCGCTACCGCGCTGGCGCTCCCGCTGCTCGTCGTCGTCTACCTGATCGACGTCAACCTCTACGAGGAGGAGTCCTGGTGGGCGGTGGCCGCCACCGTCGCGTGGGGGGCGATCACCGGCCTCGCCTTCGGGATCCTGGCCCGGGCGGTGTCACCGGACGCCGCCGACGTTCTCGGCCACGGCGGCTCCCAACTGCTCGTGTGGCAGGGCCTCGTGCTCCCGTTCCTTGGCCTGCTCGTGCTGCTCGTGGCACCGCTGGCGATGCTCCGCAACCGCGGCTTCGCCAGCGTGCTCGACGGCGTCACCTTCGGCGCGAGCTCCGCGGCTGCGTTCGGCGGCGCGCAGGCGATCGCCTTCAACGCGCCGCTGATCGCCGACGGCATCCATCCCGGCGGCGCGACCCTGCCGTGGATCTGGCGCCTGACCGCACTTGGGCTCGCCCAGCCGATCGTCGTGATGGGCGCCGGCGCTGGGGTGTGCGCGGCGGTGTGGCTGCGCTACCGCGCGCCCGCCCGCGATGCGGAGGCGCTCGGGCCGGCCGGCCATCCCACGGCCGCGGTGCCCCTCGCCGCCGTCCTCGTGATGGCCGCCGCGGCTGGTGAGGCGTTCCTCCCCGCCCTGGCCTGGCTCGTGTGGCTGGTAGCTGTGGGCGTGGTTGTCATCGTGCTGCTGCGCCGCGCCATCCATGTCGGGCTGCTGGAGGAATCGCTCGAGGTGGAGATCGGACCGCCGATCATGTGCCCGAACTGCGGTCGGCTCACCGACCAGCACACCTTTTGCAGCCAGTGCGGGATCTCGCTGCAGGCGCTACCGAAGGCGCGCAGCGCGGACTCATGGGGCGTCGTTCCGCCGGGTAGGCCCGCATGAGCGCGATCGCCCACCGGCGCGGCCGCAGCCACGGGCGCGTGCACCGCACCCGGGGCCTGCTCGCTTTTCTCGGCGGCTTGCTCGGGTTGATGATCGTCGGCGGGGCGATCTCGGCGGCGCTCGCGCCCAAGACCAAAGCGCTGTGCGTGCCCTACCGGCCGTGCGGGATGCCTCCCCGCGCCGTCCATCCGGTGATCTCCGAATCGGTGTGGCGCAGCAGCCGCTACGGCTACACGCTGGAGTACTCGCCCCAGGAGATGTCGATCGCCGAGCACGACCCGGGCGGGCTGATCCTTGCTCCAAAGCTGAACGGAACCATGGCGATCGTCGTCGACGGATTTCGCCCCTCGCAGGTCTCGGTGGCGTCCGCCATTCCTCGCCAGGTCGGCGAGCTCCAGGGGCTATCGGGTGTGTCCGACGACCCCAACCCCGCCCACAAGCTGCTCGGTGCCAGCGTCGGCTTCCACATCGGCGCCGGACGGACCGAGGTCGGGAGCCTGAGCGCCCCTCAAGGGCCGGGGCAACCTGTCCAGATGGCCTCGGAGGCAGCCCAGCACGGAGCTCTCGTGGTGGCCGTAACGGTGATCGCAAGCCCGAAGTCGAGCGGGCCCAACTCCGTCCTCTACCAGCTCGCCGACCAAATCATCAACAGCGTGAAATGGCCAGGCGAATGATGTGGCGGGCGCCGCGCGTGGTTGTGGCCGCCGGGCTGGCGCTCGCTCTCGCCCTGACCCTCCCGCACGGCGCAGCGACCCGGACGGACTCGCAGCGGCCGCCGGCGCAAATCACCGCTGGGCACCAGGTCACTTTCGCGCTCGCGCTGCGGCTCCGGGCGCGCCGACTGGACGGCTACCTGAACGCGCTCTATTCCCCCGGTACGCGGAGCTACGGCCGCTACGTCTCGGCCACGGCGTTCGGTCACCGGTTCGGCATCAGCGCCGCGGCTCTCCGCGCGCTGCGTAGAACGCTGGCGCGGGTGGGGGTGACGGTCGTCGGCATCTACCCGCAGCGCACAGCGGTCGACGTGTCCTCTCCCGCCGCAGTCGTGGAGCGGCTGTTCGGCACGCGGTTGGTCCGGCTCGGCCGGGACGGCATCGCGTTCTCCGGCCGGCCCACGATCCCGGGGACGCTGCGCCGCTTCGTCACCGCGGTTGCCGGTCTCGGCGACACGGCCGCGGCGCTGCCCGACGACGTCCCCACCCAGGGGCTCCGTCCCGCCGACGCCGCGGCGGCTTACGACATCGCGCCGCTGGCCCGCCTCGGCCTCAGCGGCCAGGGCGAGACGGTCGCCATCATCTCGTTCGCCGGGTATTCCCAGGCCGATCTCGACCAGTTCACACGAGCGTTCGGGCTTCCGCCCCTGCGGCCGCAGGCGATCAGCGTCGACGGCGGCACCACCGACACCAACCCGAGCGACGAAAGCGAGGTCGAGCTCGACATGGAGGTCGTGCACGAGATCGCACCGCAGGCTCAGATCCTCGACTACAACGCTCCGCGGAACACCTCCTCCGGCGGCGACGCGCTCGGCGACATCGTCGATCGGATCGTGGCCGACGGCCGAGCCCGAATTGTGTCCGACAGCTGGGGCACGTGCGAGCTCTTGACCGCTACCTCGGACATCCAGCGCGACGAGGTCGCGATCCAAGCGGCCGTGGCGCACGGCATCAGTATCTTCAAGTCGGCCGGCGACGCCGGCGCGTACGAGTGCCAGCGGGCCGACCCTCGCAACAACCGTCTTTCTGTCGAGTGGCCGACGTCGAGCCCGGGGGTGGTCGCGGTCGGCGGCACCTCGCTGTCGGTCGGGCCGGGTGGGATCTACGCGGGGGAGACGACATGGCAGGATCCGCTCGAGCAGAGTGGCGGCGGGGGCGGCCTGAGCGTTTACTTCCGCCGCCCGTCGTGGCAGAGCGCGCCCGGGGTGATCAACGCCCACTCGAACGGCGCCCGCCAACTCCCCGACGTCGCTGGCGACGCCGATGTCGCAACCGGATGGGCGACCTATACGGGCGGCTCGGCCGGCATCACGGGCGGCACGAGCGCCGCCAGCCCGTTCTGGGCCGCGGCCATAGCGCTGATCGACGAGGACGTCCGCCACCACGGTCTGCACGCCCTCGGGTTCGTCGATCCAATGCTCTACGCGATCGCCTCCACCCCCCAAGCCGCCCCGCCCTTCCACGACATCACGGTCGGCACCAACCGCTACTACCCCGCGACCCCTGGCTGGGACTTCGCCACCGGGCTCGGCTCACCCAACGTGACGAACCTCGCCCGCGACGTGCTGCAGTACCTGCAGCACAGCCACGGCTGAGCGCGCAACTCTCAATCGCTGAATGACGCAATCGCAGCTCCAGGCGCTCGGACCGCCTGTGGTTGCCTCCGGATAGGCTGAACCATGCCGGGCAATAGTCAAATGTTGTGGATGGCACCGCCCTCGTGCCTCTGGCCTACCTCAGCTGCCGGTGGCCGACAGGCCACGGGAGGCCACGCGAGCAGGACCGGCCCTCCAGTTCCTTGTGGAGGAAACCGGCCGGATACTGGGCCTGGTGCCCGGCCGCAGTGGGGGGCTGACCCGTGCGATGCGGTAGCGAGACCGGCGACCGCTCCAGGCGTCAAGCGCCAGCGCGCGGAGGGGTCTCCCCGGCCCACGGAAGCCGGCGCGCTCTTCGCCACGCCACCCCAGCAGTACCTATGCAGATCCGCTATTGCGCTCACCGTTCGGCGAGCCCCGTTTCCGGCGATTAGCGCCGGCCGGAAGATGACGCGACCACCGAAAGCAGGCGTCCCGGTGTCGCGACTGCACAGAACGGTACACACACGGTACAAATCCAGACCATCGGACCGCTCGCTTCCCCCAAACAAAAACCCCGCCTGAGCGGGGCTTTCGTTACATCGGGGAGACAGGATTTGAACCTGCGACCGCCCGGCCCCCAGCCGGGCTCTGGGAGCCGCCGTCAGGAGAAAACCCTTATTCCACGGGGGTTTTCTTGTCTGGCGAAGCGCGCAGTTGTGCTCAGTTTGATGCCCCCGTTGATGCCCTTAGCGCCAGGGAGTCGACTACCACGCATGTAATGGTTGCATTAGATGCAACGCATGTAACACTTGCGTCCAGTGCAATACTGTTGGTATGTCGATCAACGCCGTCTCGCGTGCCGAACATGTTCGCGCGCTCCCGACCTTCACCGAGACGGCTTCGCTGATCGGGCTGGATCCGTCTGGGGTCAGCCGTGCTGTCCGGAAGCTCGGGATCGAGCCGCTGCCCTGGGGGAACCGGGAGAAGCACCTGACGGTCGCCGACGTGTTCCGGATCGCGATCGACGCGAACAGGCTTGCGCTGGAGGAAGTCGGTGGGGGACTCCTCGATTGGGCCCAACGGAAGCATCCGGAGCAGGCGGAAGCGATCCAGGCGGAGATCGATGCGTTCTTCGCCTCGCTGCCCGAGCCGCAGGCGACCCCTCGCGATCAATTCATCGCTGAGCTTCGGGCCGGGTTGCCGCCTGAGGCGGCGGAGCGGGCGATCGAGATCTACCTCGACCTCGCCTCGAAGACGAAGTAGTCACCTCGGTACCCGCCGCGCGTCGAGCCGCGAACCAGACCGAGGCTCACCAACTCACCCGGGGTTAGTTCGATGGCGTTGTCGAGGACCAGGCCGATCTGCCCCCGCTCGATGGTCAGCTGGTCGATCGCGAGGCCGACGCATAACAGGAGCCACAGCGCCACGAGATAGTCGGCACGGACGTCCTCGGGCACGGCTGATCGCACGGCAGCAGAGGTCACAAGGTGCGGCCGCCGCCGCCCCGGCTCGAAGTGCCAGCTGAGAAGTGCAGCGACGCGCCGCTCGGCCGCGAGGTCGGCCACGAGGAGGCGGCGTCCCTTCGGACCGTCGGCGGCGTGCCACGCCCGCAGCGGTTCGCGTGAAACGGGCGGCGGGTAGAGATGTCGCTGACTCGTCGAGAGGCGCCAGCGAGCTGGACCGGAGCCCAGAGCATCCGGTGACGGCATCAGATGGTCAAGTTGGATCCGCGTCTCGGGGTCGCCGGCGCGACGGCCGCCGGTGACCGTGATCACCGCGGCGAGCCGGTCCACCAGCTCCGCCGCCCCGCCGCCTCGACTCACCTGGCGCGATGGCTCTCGGTGTTCGCGGCGGCCGGAGGAACCGCGCCCCGCTCGGCCGCTGCCGTACCCGGGTCGAGCCGTGCGCCGGGCGCACCGAACACGCCGTTGACTAGTTCCGCCTCGTTCGCTCCAGGCACATAGTGCGTGTAGACCATCGTCGTCTTGATATCCGCGTGGCCCATCCACGCCTGCAATGTCCGCAACGGCACACCGGCGGCAGCGCAGCGGGTACCGAACGTGTGCCTCAAGTCATGGAACCGGACTTCGCGGACTCCGGCCCGCTTCAACGTCCGTTTGAATCGTTTGCTGACCTGGCTGCGATCGAGCGGATGGCCGGTGTGCGGGTGGGCAAACACGAGGTCATCCTCAGCCTGATACGCCGACGCTTGGAACAGCAACTCAAGCTCCTGGCCAACCCGGTCGGCCATCGGGACCGCCCACGACGACATCCGCGACTTGGGCGTGCGGAACTTGCCTCTGACGTACGGCCGGACCACTCGGACCTTCTGCGCGGCCCAATCGACGTCGCGCCAACGTAGGCCGAGAAGCTCGCCCTGGCGCAGCCCGGTCATCGCCGCAGTGAGGTACAGCGCGCGGTCGACGCGCGCCAGGTCGTCCTCAAGGACCGCGTCGGGCGTCGCGCGGTACAGATAGATCGCGGTCGCAGCCGAGCAGCCGAGGCGCTCACCGACGGCTTGCCACTCGAGTCTCTCGACATCGCGCAGCGCTCGGGCCTGCGCCGCCCTGGCGAGCGTGGCGGGCGTGTGACGGCACACCGGTGTGGTCGCAGAGTCGAGGAGGGCATCGAGCTCAGCCTGGTCCAGGAAGCGGATCTCACTGTCGTCGTGCTCCGGCGACGCCGGCTTGTCGACTCCGCGGCACGGGTTCGCGTGGGCCCAGCCCCTCGAGACGGCGAACTCGAAGATCCCGTTCAGATGGACGTACAGGTTGCGGACGGTCTTCACTGACAGTTCGCTGAGGCCGCGGTCGATGCGGTCCTGCGCGTCGAGGCAAGCGTCGATGAACTCCTCGACGTCGTCCGCGCTGATCTCGTCGACGGCCGTCTCACCGAAGTGCGGCGCGAAGTGGATGCGGATTTCCGACTCGTAGTTGGCGAGCGTCGTGTCTGGCTTGCGGCCGCCACGGACGAGGTGCTTGATGCGGCGATCACCGACCTGGGCGACGGACATCTGCTCAGTCACCGGCGGAGGCGCCGTGTTCGTCTCCAGCATCAGCTCGCGCAGCCGCGCCTCAGCCTGCGTTCGGGTGAGGCCGTCGCGGCTCCCTGGCTGGCGCATCGGACCGAGTGAGCGCTTCACCGGCTTGCCGCGGAGGTACCACTGGCCGTACCAACGATTGCCCTTCTCGAAAACGGCCCCGGTGCCGCGGGGGCGCCGCTGACGCTGTCGCGATGCTCGGGGCTTGGCAGGCTGCTCATCACTCACGACCTGAGCGACGCTATCGGGCGGTCCGGCGTCAGCCTTTCCCAGGAGGGAGAGCTGGTCTGCGTCATGTAGCGACGGACGGTTCACGGCCGGCGGCGGACGGGCATTCCACGCTCGCGGGAGTCGATCCACGCTTCGATCGATTCGCGTCGGAACCTGACAGCGCGTCCCAGGCGGATGTGCGGAAGGCGGCCCGCGCGCACCTCGCGGTACACCCAGTCGGTCCGGACGCCAAGGTATTTCGCGACGTCCTCTGCCGCAAGCAGCCGTGATGCCGAGTCGACCCCGAGACTGGCGACCCCGCCGCCGACGCGCTCCGGCAAGTCACGCATGGTGCATCGCCTCGAGCGTCAGGATCGGGGCCATCGCTCGCTCTTCGGAGCGTCATGACGATCGGTGGAGTGGCGCGCCGGCGCAAGCACTTGTGTCTCCCGTCCCTTCGAGGATTCCGGTCTGGAGCGACGAAGATGACGATAACGGACTTACGTGGATTACGCTATCGTACATGACTAGGAGGATCCCATTCGTGACTGACGAGAACGAGTCAGACCCCGCCGACGACCCATGGCTCACGCTCGCCGAGATCGCCGAGGAGCTGCGCGTGAACCCGGCTACCGTGAGGTTGTGGGTCAGGCGCGGTCGGCTGAAGGCGATGCGGGCCGGACAGCGCAAGCTCTTGGTCCGACGGTCCGAGCTCGACCGGATGCTCGCCCTCACAGATCCGTCGAGGGCCGCACCTGCACAGCCGCGGGTCCCGGAACCGCTGCGCCCTGTGTTCTCCCGCCCGTTGATGGGACAGGTCGCAAGGGCGAGAGCAGACATGGACCCGGGCGTCATCCGCGACGCGATCAAGGCGATGCAGGAGGCCGAGGCCGTGTTTGAAAGCGCGGTCGAGGCGAGCGACAACGCGCCCCCCGACCCCGGCTTCGCACTGCGAATCCGTGCCGTCGCGGAGGCGAGCCTGAAGCGAGCCGATGCGCTCGCCCAGGCGGACCTGATCCCGGGATTCAGGTGGACGCCGGTGACAGATCCGCAGCCGGTGATCGGCTCCCACGAGCTGCGACCGGGCGGGAACCGTCCAGGGCCTCCGCACATGTGGCAGAGCTACGACATGGCCGTCGAGCGCCTGGCAATCCACGTGCAGGGCAACGTCCTCAGCTTCGTCGCCCACGAGTTCCGAGAGATCGGGTGGGTGCTCAACGAGATCGCCGATGCGCTGGATCAGATTTCTCCCACCGCCAACAGCGACGAGCCATCGGACGCCGGTGCGCCGCCTGAGGCGCAAGGGCGGCGGTAGTGAGCGCGGTGTCGCGGTCCGCGCAGTGGTCCGCATTTCGTGGAACTGGCCGGACGCATTTGCGGACCACGGGCGACCGCCGTCCGCCCCGCCTGTACTGGGACTTGTCGCGCCCCCGGCCCTCTTGGTGGCAGCTGACTACCCGCCCCCCACGTGGAACGACAAATGGTGGGGTTCGGGTAGTCAGCTGCCAGTCGAGAACCGGGGGTCCATGTTGATGCGGGCGGGGCGGACGGCGGTGAGACTTGGGAAGGTTCGGACTGGAGTTCTGTGGTGAGTCAGAGAGTTGTTCTGGGACCTGGGACTGTGCGGGTAGGACGGTTCATCGGAAGGCTGGGAGTCGTGTCGCTACCAGCGGTGAGGGTCGGTCTGGATCTGGATGAGCGAGTGGTTCGGCGGCATGTGGCGAGGCTCGAGGCGGCGGGCTGGCTGGCTCGAGAGCCGTGGATCTGGGGCGAAGGTTCCGTCGTGTGGCTCACCGGCGCCGGCATCGAAGGCGTTCGGCTCGGCGGGGTGCGCCCGGTCAAGTCGCCGCCTGGCGCGACCACGATCGCCCACGGCGTGCTCGTCGGCTGGTCCGCGGCGCGGGTCGAGCACCGAGGCCGCGTCTGGAAATCGTCACGCGAGCTTGCCGTCGAACGCGAAAGATGGGCCGTCAAGGCGCGCTGCGAGCGCGGCTACACCGAGCTGCTGCCCGACCTGGCGGTCTGGTTCAAGGGCTCCGACGTACCTGTCGCGGTGATCACCGAGAGCGGCGGGCGGCGCGAGGATCGCCAGAAGCAGATCCTCGAAGCGTGGCGCGACGCGATCCTGTCCGGCCGCTACTCCGACGTCCGCTACTACTGCTCCGATGCCTCCGTCGCGCACTGGATCACCCGCCTGGCAAAGAAGGTCGGGCTAACCGGCCCCACGTTCATGGCAGAGGCACAGCTGGGCGCCGAGGAGATCGCCGCCCTCCCCCCCGCCGTCGACGACGAACCGGACACCAGCGAGCCCCAGCCGCAACTGGAGACCCCGTCTCCGCCTGCGGACCGAGTGCCGATCGCACCACTTCGTGCCGTACCAGACCCGACGCCGGTCGCGACGCAGGAGCCCGAGCCACCGGCGCCACCCCAGGTCGAGCTGCCCGATGACGCAGCGCAGCACCCTCTGTACCACGAGGTCTTCGGAACCGAACCCAAGCCGCGCCGGCGATGGCGACGCTGACGCGCTCCAGGCCCAACTGGACGAGCCCGGCCTGCCCGTCCCGGCCGATTCGCGGTGTTCGTATAGCGCCCCCTTGTGCGAAATTTGTGCGGACACGGTATGTGAGACGCCGTCAAGTCCGGCGGCGCCGCGGATCGGCGCCCTGACCGCGGTGAGTGGCGGCTGTGCGGTGGTGGATCCTGTATGAGACTCCTTTGAGGCATCGACGACGCGTGCGAATCGCCGAGGCCGTCGCATGGACGCGGCACCTGCCGGGCCTCGGATGCCGACTAGCCGTGCTCATGAGCGTGCCGGCCGGTGGCCAGGCGCCTGATCCAGTTTCCGTTGAAAGCGTTCGCCAGGGTAGCGGGGTAAAGCGGAAGTCGGCCGTCACGCACAGCCACGGCATCACGTGCTTTCGCGCGCTCGGAGTGGTTCCGCGGCGCGCGTCTGGTGCTCGATGCGATCAGCCACGAGGCGGTCGCGTTCTGTCAGCACTTCGGGTTGCATCCGCGACCGTCACCGCACGCGGGTGCTCCTTGCACTTAGCGCGAAACCTGAGCGCCCGTGTCGCCCGGCAGAATCGGCGGACTCGCATGAGATCGGCTGCGGCCGGCACACGGCTGATCGTTGAACTCAAGGCTGGTGAGCCGGCGATTGGCTCCTCGGTCGTGAGAGAATCCGCTTGGCGAAGTGGCTTGCCGGGACCGAGGCGCCATGACAAGGGCTGATACATAGTGGGGCGGTCGTTGCTCGTCGGGCGGATTGCCTGTGAGGTTCTGCGACGCAGCGGTGCAGTGAGGGTGTCGATGTGGTGATCGTGAGGTGGCGGCGATGAGTGCCGGGTATGTTCCGCGTGAGCGGCTGGTGGAGCAGTTGTTCGCTGCCCGGGTGGGGGTTGTCGAAGCGGGCGCGGGATCTGGTAAGTCAGTGCTTGCGTCGCAGTTTCGCCGAGCTTTGGGTGTCGCGACGCTGTATGTGCCGCTTGGCCCGCCGGACGCGGATCCGGCCGTGTTGGTGTCGTCGTTTCGTCGCGGGCTGCGAAGCGCGAGGTTGTCAGATCTGTTGTCGGCGACCGACGTGGCCGAGTCGACTGGTTGGATCGACCGGCTGCTCGACGCGCTTGTCGATAGCGAGGCGGGGGTTCTGGTGGTGCTGGATGATGTGCATCATCTTGCTGGCTCGGATAGCGCGGCGCTCGTCATTCGCCTCGCCCGCGGCCTTCCCGAGCGGCATCGGCTGCTGGTCGCGGCTCGTAGCCTGGTCGGGTCTCTTGAGGGGTTGTGGGCGGTTGAAGGGGCGATTCGGCTGGACACCAACGAGCTGGCGTTCACGCCTGCGGAGGCGACGGAGCTGATTCAGGGTCGGCTTGGCTACGAGCCGCCTGCGCATGAGGTCAGGTTGCTGGTCGAGGCGACGCAGGGTTGGGCAACGGCGCTGGTGCTGGCGGCGCGGGGTTACGCGGGGGATGGTGCGAGCGGGTTGAGATTGGGGGGCGGATCTGATCTGATCGGCTCATCGTTGCGCGGGATCCTCGCCGGCTTGGGTCCCGGTGATCGACACGCGGTGGTGCAGGTTGCGCATCTGCCGTTCCTTGCGCCTGAGCTGTTCGATCTCCTTAGCGGTCGCGAGGGCAGCTTTGAGCGGCTCGTCGCCGCGGGAATCCCGGTCGCCCGGACCGACTCAGGCTGGTGGGAGTTGCCCGGGCCGGTCTCGGCGTGGCTGGCCTCCCAGGCGCCGGTCGCCGAAGCGACGGTGCTGGCTGCTGCGGGTGTCTACGCCCGCGGCGGGGAGACGCTGGCTGCGATCCGGGCGCTGCTTGACGCCGGGTTGACATCTGACGCGGCCGCGGTGCTCGCGGAGGTGCCGCTGGACCGCGTGGAGGATCTTGGCGTGGCCGTGATCGGTGATCTCGTGGAGAGGTCGCCGGCAATCGGCGAGCATCCGCGGGTCCTCCTGCATCTGGCTCGCGTGGCCGAGACGGCCCATCAATCCGAGTTGCGCGCGCGGACGCTGGCAGAAGGGTCTGGTCTCTTGGCGGGGGTTGGGGCCGGCGCGGACGCTGCGCTGAGTCGGGAGATCGATGCCGAACGGGCTCGCGACCTGTTGTGGGATGAGCGGACGCGCTCGGAGGCCAGGGAACTGGCGCTCTCGGTGGTCGAGCACGCCGGTGATGGCGAGGTGGTGGCGAGGGCGAGAGCGCTCGATGTCCTGGGGCGGCTGGCATCGTGGTTCAGTCGCGAGGGCCCTCAGCTCGAGGCGGAGGGGCTGCTGACGGAATCGGCGCGGCTCGCGCGCGGCGCTGGGCAGAGGACGTGGGCTGCGCAAGCGCTGATTCCGCTGGCGATGGGGTTCTATTTCGGGTTGTGCCGCTTTGAGCGTGCGCTCGCGGTGCTGGACGAGGCATTGGGCGATCTGCCGGCGCGCAACCGCTACCGGGCGATGGTGCAAAGCTTCCGCGCCGACGTGCTGTTCGAGGTCGGCCGCTACGCCGAGGCCGAGTCGTGCCTGGCCGAGATGCGCGAGATTGGGCGCTGGTGTCACGAGGAGTGGGTGCTGGCCTATGCGGCATGGGGTGAGGCGAACCTGGCCTCGTATCAGGGCGACCGCGCCCGGGTGGTGTACGCGGTGCTCGAGGTCGAGCGACATCGCGATGTCTGGTATGAGCAGCCGTCGGGGGTCGAGTTCCTTGCGCACGCTGCCGACTGCCTCGATCGTGCTGGGGAGCACGAGCTGGCGTTGGATTACTTGGGGCGAGCGCGTGAGCGGATGGACGGCTTTGAGCGCCCGGTCAAGATCTACGGGGCGGCGATTGCCGGCCGTTCTGGCGATCCGGTAGGCGCCGAGGTGATGATCGACGCGTTGCTTGCGGATGCAGCCACCGAGCCGCAGGAACGCTGGCCGTTGTTGGTCCTCAGCGCACACGCTGCGGTTCGTCGCGGGGCCAATGACGCCGGTCGGCGTGCCGCGGACGCGTTCGATACCTGCCACGAGCTCGGACATCCTCAGGGTCCGCTGCTGCGGGAGCGAGCGATCGCCGAGTCGCTGCTGCCGCTGGCCGTCGCGGCGGGATCGCGCGCCGCTGCGGCGCTGGTCGCACAGAACAGAGCGGTGTCGATCGGGCTGCTCGGCGGTTTTGAGATCACCCGCGTGGGGCGTCGCC
The DNA here is from genome assembly GCA_963799995.1 of uncultured Solirubrobacterales bacterium. Taxonomy (GTDB): domain Bacteria; phylum Actinomycetota; class Thermoleophilia; order Solirubrobacterales; family Solirubrobacteraceae; genus Palsa-465. Next base: position 1,122,424 of record CAWCZI010000012.1, read on the forward strand.
TGCAGTTGCCGGCCGGCCGGCCGGCAAAAGCCGTCCGGGCGGTCGCCGTCGCGGGCGGTCGGATCCACGCGGAAGCGCTGATCGAGCTGCTGTGGCCCGAAGCCGAACTGCTCGCCGGTCGCAACCGCCTGCGAAACCTGCTCAGCCGCCTGCGAGTCGCGGCCGGCGAACTGCTCCAGCGCGACGGTGAGATGATCACGCTCGCGCCGGGATGCGAGATCGACGCGCAACTGTTCGAAAACCAAGCACGCACCGCGCTATCCGCCGAGTTCGCCGGCAACGCGCAACAGGCGGTCCTGCACGCCCGCTCAGCACTGGAGCGATACCGCGGCGAATTGCTGCCCGATGACCGCTACGAGGACTGGACCGCCGCCAGTCGCGAACGGCTGCAGATCAGCTACGTCAAGATCCTCGACCTGCTCGCGGCGGACGCTGAGCACCGCGGCGAGGTTGACGAGGCGGCCCGCTTGGTCGGGCGCGCGATCGACGTCGAACCGTACGACGAGCAGCGATACCTCCAGCTCGCGCGTCTGCTCGCCTCACAAGGCCGCGCCGGATCAGCGCTCGCGGTGCTCGGGCGAGCCAAGGCCGCGCTCGACGAGCTCGGACTTGCCGTCTCGCCCGCGGTCGAGGACCTCGACCGACGACTCCGCGGGGGCCCTCCCCGCCCGATCTCTGACCGCGACACCGGACACAAACCTACCGGCGTTTAATGGTACGGAGCCTCCGTTTAACGCTCGTTGAACGGTACCCGCATACGGTGCCCGTTCGATGCCAACCGCGTTTGTGCTCAAGCTCGTCGGCGACGCCCTTTCGCAGCGAAGGATCGTCGGCCGGATCGAGACCGTCGAGACCGGCGAGCAGGCCGTGGTGCGTAACGCCGGCGAGCTGATCGACTTCCTCTACGACCACGCGAACCACCACGGCGAGGCTGAACACGATCAGCTAGGCGCCCCCCACCACCAAGCGAGGTAACGACGTGCGCTTCAGACAGAACCGCTCAAGAGACGAGTTTCACGAATCCCGCCTAACGGCACTCGGCAATCATCGACCCACATTGATGACCGCTTCACCGCGCCCGGGTTCGGGATGCCCCACCGCACGCGAGCGGCGGCGAGCCGCCCTCGGGGCGGGGATCGCGTACGCGTTGTCCGCCCGTGCCGCGCGGCTCGTCGCGATCGGGCTCGTCGGGCTTGTGTTGGTGGTGCAGGCCGCGCCGGCCAGCGCGAACTCAGGCACGATCACCCCCAACGGCTCCCCCGTCACGGCCACCGTGAGCGTCGCCGGGCAACCAGCTACGTTCACATTCTCCGGGACCATCGGCGAGGTCGTTACCGCGTCGACGCTGAACGGCACGTTCGCGAGCAACTGCGACGCCACTATCAACGTGCTCAACTCCAGCGGGCACGGCCTCTCAAGCGGCGTGTGCGCCGGCACCAGTGGGCTGCTCGGCGAAATCACTCTCCCGAGCACCGGAACGTACAAGCTCGAGTTAGACAGCCCAAGCAACACCGGCAAAGTCACGCTGTATCTCGCGCGGGACGCGACGGGGAGCATCACCGCTAACGGCGCGCCGGTGACGTTCACGAGTGTCCAAGTCGGACAGTCGGCGCAGTACACGTTCTCCGGCACGATCGGCGAGGTCGTGACCGCGTCGACGCTGAACGGCACGTTCGCGAGCAACTGCGACGCCACTATCAACGTGCTCAACTCCAGCGGGAACGGTCTCGCGCCCGGCGCGTGCGCCGGCATCAGCGGCCTGGAGAGCGAGCTGACGCTGCCCCGGACCGGGATCTACACCGTCGATATCAACGTCAACAAGGTCGAGAAAGGCAAAGTCACGCTGTATCTCGCGCGGGACGCGACGGGGAGCATCACCGCTAACGGCGCGCCGGTGACGTTCACGAGTGTCCAAGTCGGACAGTCGGCGCAGTACACGTTCTCCGGCACGATCGGCGAGGTCGTGACCGCGTCGACGCTGAACGGCACGTTCGCGAGCAACTGCGACGCCACTATCAACGTGCTCAACTCCAGCGGGAACGGTCTCGCGCCCGGCGCGTGCGCCGGCATCAGCGGCCTGGAGAGCGAGCTGACGCTGCCCCGGACCGGGATCTACACCGTCGATATCAACGTCAACAAGGTCGAGAAAGGCAAAGTCACGCTGTATCTCGCGCGGGACGCGACGGGGAGCATCACCGCTAACGGCGCGCCGGTGACGTTCACGAGTGTCCAAGTCGGACAGTCGGCGCAGTACACGTTCTCCGGCACGATCGGCGAGGTCGTGACCGCGTCGACGCTGAACGGCACGTTCGCGAGCAACTGCGACGCCACTATCAACGTGCTCAACTCCAGCGGGAACGGTCTCGCGCCCGGCGCGTGCGCCGGCATCAGCGGCCTGGAGAGCGAGCTGACGCTGCCCCGGACCGGGATCTACACCGTCGATATCAACGTCAACAAGGTCGAGAAAGGCAAAGTCACGCTGTATCTCGCGCGGGACGCGACGGGGAGCATCACCGCTAACGGCGCGCCGGTGACGTTCACGAGTGTCCAAGTCGGACAGTCGGCGCAGTACACGTTCTCCGGCACGATCGGCGAGGTCGTGACCGCGTCGACGCTGAACGGCACGTTCGCGAGCAACTGCGACGCCACTATCAACGTGCTCAACTCCAGCGGGAACGGTCTCGCGCCCGGCGCGTGCGCCGGCATCAGCGGCCTGGAGAGCGAGCTGACGCTGCCCCGGACCGGGATCTACACCGTCGATATCAACGTCAACAAGGTCGAGAAAGGCAAAGTCACGGTGGAGCTGAAATCACCGTAGCACGAGGTCCGACCGCTTCAGCGGCAGCGGTCTGCTGAACGAAGACGTCGACACCAAGCGTCGTCCGGCCACGTCCGGGCGACGCTTTCGACGTCCTACCGATTCCCGACCCGCGGGCTGCCGGACGTGCGGTCGGCCAGCGCCGCTCCGACGCCGCGCACCGTGCGCCGCGAACAGTGACCCAGCACCGCTCCGACGTGGCGCACCGTGCGCCGCGAACAGTGACCCGTCGCAAGAGCCGTCTCGTCCGTGCGATCCCTGGGGCGCCCGGAATGGGGCTCTCTATTCGTGGCCGTCTTTGGCGCGCTTTGAGCGGCCAGCGCGTGCGATGAAGGTTCCCCTGTGAAAAGGCGTTCTGGCCGTGGCGCGCTCACGGTTCTTGTCGGAAGCGCTTGATGGGCGTCGCGGCCTCGAATCCGAGCCGTACGTAAAGCTCTCTGCCGGCGTCGCTGGCGTCGAGGCCCGCGAAACGCGCGCCGGCCTGCTCGGCTGCGCGCAAAGCGATGCTCGTCATCGCTCCCGCGATCCCGCGACGACGCCAGTCAGGGTCAGTGTTGACGAAGATCACGGTCGCCATCGCCGCAAAGGCGGCGGAGCCTGACGTTGCTCGGACCACGCCGCCATCGTCGACGGCTGCCCACAGAGCGAACGCGCGCGGCAGCGACCGCACATGGTCAGCAAGCGCTCGTGGATCGGTGATCCCCGCATCCGCCCGGCTCGCCGCGGCGACGGCCGCTGTGAGCGGCACGCCCTCGGCAGGGTCATCGGCGAGCCGCCGCACCGGTCGCAGCGTCAATCTGCAGGGCAGCGCCACCGTCGGCACGCTCCGCAGATCCCGAGAGATCATCGCTGTCGCGGTGCCACCCCGCCACGCTGGATGGCCAGCAAGAAGCGCGGCGCATTGCACGGCGGCTGCGCAGACCGTGCTCATCCCGGCCTGCGCGTCCCCCATCAGCCTCACCAATAGGTCACGCGCTCGGTCATCGGTCACCAGCAGCCGGGTACGCCGGTCGCGGCTGCCAGGCAGCACACCAAAGATGCCGGGCTCGTCGAGCATGGCCTCGCCCGAAGGCCGAATCGCGACGCACCGGGCGAGGAAAGCCCTGATGTACAAATCGAGCGCGGCAGAGCCCATCGGGCCAGACTAGGCTTCAGCCTGGCCCTGACCCGGCGAGACCCGACTCATCGGGGCCTGTCCAGCGTTCGTTGGAGGCTCCCACCCGGCGCGGCGGCGTCGAATGCCGGCGTGAGGGAGCGATCGTCGGCCAGGCCTGAATCCCGCAACCCCATGGCAACATCGGGTAGATCGGCCCGGTTACGATCGTTATCGAGAGGGATCAGTCCAGTGTGGTCGCCGCTGCTCACATCTGGGCTGAGGCCACGGCGGCTCGCGACGGCGACCCCGACGTCGCTTCCTTGGATCTATCCCGCCCGCTGATCGAGAAAGTCATTGGTAATTCGCCGCGATCGCTTTTGGCGGTCGCTCGAGATACCGAGAGCCGTGCGCTGGGTTTTGCTGCCGTTGAACCGCTGGCCGGTCCCGACGATGAGCGGGCCAGCGTACGGTATCTCGGAGTACGACCAGAGTTCTGGGGCAATGGCATCGGCGGAGAATTGCTGAAGGCTTTGCGTGGCTCACTGTCCCGCTGCGGCTTCACTTCGGCTGAGTTGTACGTCTATGTCGACAGCGACCGGGCGATCCGAACGTATCGCCGCCATGGGTGAAAGGCTCAGACACAGATCCGGCGCCACCTGACCTCTGGTCGACATGAGCGGCGCTACACCCTGATCCTCCCGTGATCACCTTCCGGCCCTCGAGGCTGCGTGCGATCAGCGTTGGGCTGTGAGACGCCGTCATCGCCAGAGGCGTCTCGAGCACGATCCGGGACATCCGTGGCTTGGTCCACGACGCTACCGGCCTACCGCGGAGCGCGACGTTTGATGCCCCTTTGATGCCCTCTGAAGCATCTCGGCTCAAAGCGCCATCGATCGAAACCCGAGATTTGCAGGCTATTCGTGAATCGGGGAGACAGGATTTGAACCTGCGACCGCCCGGCCCCCAGCCGGGTGCGCTACCAGACTGCGCCACTCCCCGTGGTCGAGCCGATCATAACCGCATGAGGCCGGCGGGCGTGCTCGCCATACACGCGGCAGTCCCCCGGCGGCAAGAGCGGGCGACGGGAATCGAACCCGCCCTAAAAGCTTGGAAGGCTTTTGTGCAACCACAACACTTCGCCCGCGATGGGGCAATCCTACCGCGGGTTGCTCATGGGACGGGACGGCGCTCCTCGGTCGGGACTTCCCCGTCTGTGGCGAGCTCTGCAGGGGGCCACGGACCCGTCCAGTTGTCCAGCGCGCCGTCGAGCGTGACCACCGACCCCGAGAGGGCGCGCCCGAGCGGGGTGGCCAGCAGCGCCACCAACCAGCCGTACTCCTCCACCTCGCCGAGCCGCTGCAACGGCACCGTCCGGGCGGCGCTGCGCCAGAGCTCGGCCGGGTATTTGCGCAGGGACTCGGTTGCGAGGCGCCCCAACGCGACGGCCAGCACGGCCAGACCGTCCACCGCCCATGTCATCGCCAGCTCCTTGGTGAGCGCCTCGACAGCCGCTCGCGCGGCGCCGGTGTGAGCCATCGCCGGCATGCCGTGGTGAGGAGAAACGGTGACGTTGACGATCGTCCCGGTTCCCGCGTGGCGCATCGCCAGCTCGTGGGCCGCCTCGCACATCGCCAGCGTCCCCCCGACATTGAGGCGCTGGACCGCGTCCCAGCCCTTGGCGGTGATGCCTTCCGCGGGAACGAAATACTGCCCGCCGGCGTTGTTGAGCAGCAGGTCGAGCCGGGCGTGGCGGTCAAGCGTGGTCTGGACGATGGCCTGAGCGCCCTCGCGGGTGCGAATGTCTCCGCACACGTGGTCACAGCGCTCACCGATCTCGGAGGCAGTCTGCTCCAGGACGTCCTCTCGCCGGCCGGCGATGACCACCTGTGCGCCGCATCGGGCCAGCTCCAGCGCCGCCGCCTTGCCTAGATTCGTGCCGCCTCCGGTAACGAGCGCCACCCGGCCGGCCAGCGCGTCATCGGCGAACACCCGCGAGGACTCCAGCGCTACTCCCCCAGGATCTTGATCACGAGCCGCTTCGGACGCCCGCCGTCGAACTCGCAGTAGAAGACCTGCTGCCACGGACCCAGGTCGAGCCGGCCCTCGGTGACGGGAACGATCACCTGATGATGAACCAGCAGGTTCTTCAGGTGCGCATCGCCGTTGTCCTCGCCGCCGCGGTGATGGCGATAGTCGCCGGGGTTCGGAAGCAGCTCACGCGCCACCTCGCTCTCGGGCTCCTGCCAGCTCGGCGGCGCCACCTTGTCAAGCCACTCGAGCACGTCGGCCTGGAGCCCGGGCTCGTCATCGTTGATCCACACCCCCGCGGTGATGTGCATCGCGCACACCAGCGCCATCCCCTCAGCGATCCCGGCCTCGCGCACCGCGGCCTCGACGTCCTCGGTGATCCGGATGAACTCCCGGCGCCGATCGGTGTTGAACGTCCGGTAGACGGTGTGCGAAGCCAGAGCCACGAGCAGGGGAGCCGGGATTCGAACCCGGATTCATGGTTTTGGAGACCATGCGCATAGCCATTAACTCACTCCCCTTTGAGACCGCGGATGGTAGCCGTCCGTGTCCTCGCGCACTGCTCCCGCGAGCGCGGGCGAGGCGGCGCGCCACATAGGCCCGCGGTAGACGGGTAAGGGTCGACATTGTGCTCGCTATGCGCACCTTTCTCAGATGTCTTCCGAGGTCCGAACCGCGCTCGGCAACGACCCGAAATCATGGCTGGGCCGCTCGAACGCCGTCGGCGATCGCCCGGGCCACCACCTCGGCGGCGACGGCCTCGACCGCGTCATAGGGAGCGGTCACCTCGCCGGTGGCGAGGCAGAACATGGTGTCGCCGTCGTACATGGTGTGAGCGGGACGGATCGCGCGGGCGATCCCGTCGTGGCTGACGGTGGCAACCCGGTTGGCCTGGTCCTTGGTCAGCGCGGCGTCAGTCAGCACGGCGCCGATCACGGTGTTCGCTCCCGCGAGCAGGTTCGAGTCACGGTCCCACGAACTGAGCTCGGCGATCCACTCGTGACGCTCGTCGTCCCACACGCCGCCGACGCTGTTGACCACCATCACCGCGGCCACCGTGGCCTCCCCCACGCCCGCCGCGGCGATCCCCAGGCCGCCCGGCCGGATCCCGGTACCCCCGCCCCCCTTGGCCACCGTCGCCCCGGTGCCGGCGCCCACCGTGCCGACGCCCGGCTCCGTGGTCGCAGCGGCGCAGGCCGCATACCCCGCGTCACGGTCGGGTCGAGCCCGCGGGTCGCCGACCACCAGATCGAAGATCACCGCGCCGGCGACGATCGGCACGCGGGCGACTCCCAGTTCGTACCCCACGCCGTGTTCCTCGAGGAAGCGCATCACGCCGCTCGCCGCCTCCAGTCCGAACGCGCTGCCGCCGGTCAGGAGCACGGCGTGCGCCCGTTCGACCAGCGTCGCCGGGCGCAGAGTGTCGGTGCAGAGCGTCGAGGAGGCAGCCCCGCGGACGTCGACACCGCCGACTGCGCCCTCCGGGGAGACGATCACCGTGCAGCCGGTGCGCCCCTCGAGATCGGTCCAATGACCGACCGTAAAACCACGCGGCAGCTCGACCACGTGCCAACCCTACAAATGCGGGCGGAGGGATTCGAACCCCCACGGGCCTTCGCCCACCGGCACCTAAAGCCGGCGTGTCTACCGTTTCACCACGCCCGCGGCGACGGCCAGACTGATTCTGAGGCAATCCGCCCGCGGGCGTCGCTCGACCGAAACTGCCGCACATGCCCCCCCGACGAGGTATCTTCCGCGATCGTGGCGCAGGTTCGCAACGTCCGGCCCGGGTACGCGGTCATCCATCCCAATCGGGACAAGGCGGTCTGCAAGGTCACGCGCCTGGTGGTGGTGGCGGTCCTGCTGGCCTCCGTGGCGCTGATGCTGATCCTGACGATCGGGGGCTGGAGCAAGCTGCAGGGGCTCAAGCCGGTCAATTTCACGTGGTGCCTGGTGTACCTGTTGATCACGCTGTTCATCTTCCGCTGGTCTCGCGGGCTGCTGCCGATCGCGGCCGCGCTGGCCATCCTGCTGCTGATAATCGCCGTGATCGCCGGCACCGGTCTGGCGGGCACCAGCTGGTCAGATCGCAACCACCCCGGATTCGCCGCGGCGCAATCCCTGTTCGGCGGCAAGGGTCTCGGCACCAGCACTCTCGGTTTGCTCACGATTCTGCTGATCCCCGTCGAGGTGCTTCTGATCGTGGTGGCGATGATCGCCTTCGCCCAGGGCTGGAACGTGGAGCTGGAGGTCCCCGAGGAAGAGGCCCGCAGGCGCGGCAGCAAGACGATCGCGCGCGGCCCCGAGACCGCCGCGGCCTGACTCAGCCGACGGCCGCCAGTACGGCGGGTGGGATTCGAACCCACACGTCCCGAAGGACAATGCCTTTTGAGGGCATCGTGTCTACCGTTCCACCACCGCCGCGCGAGACGAAGTGTATGGGCTCTCGCCCTGGACACTCTCCCGTCGCTGCGCACGCTTCCGCGTTGACGCAGACGACCAGCTGACGACGCCGGAGGCGGCTGTTCTCAGCCGCCTCCGTGCCGTCACTCAACGTCGAGTGGCTACGCCCGCCGGCCGGTCTCGAGCCGCTCGGCGCGAACGTAACCGCTCGGCGTGAACGTGACCGTGGGCGTCACGGGGTCGTGAACGTGCGATCGACTCCGACGAACGACCTGAAATCGCTGACGACCACCGCGCGATAGTGGTACGTCGTCCCTGCGGCCAGGCCGCTGAGCGTCGTGTTGAACGCCGTCGCCACGTTAGCCACGCCAGAGGGCTGCGACGTGGTGTAGGTGCCGTAGGCGGTTGTCGTGCCGAACTGGAACAGCGTCCTCACCGAGGCCCCTTCCGGGTTGACGCCGCCGTGCACAGTCGCCCCGGAGGCGGTGACCCCGCTCGCAGCACCCGTGACCACCGACGTCGGCTCGTAGGCGTCCGCGAACAGCGAGCGAGCGCTGGCCCCCTTCGTGGTGAACAGGAGGAAAGGCGTCCCCACCGTCCCGGTGCCACCCTGGCACGCACTCCCGTCCGAGTTGAACGGATTTGCGGTGCAGGCCGAGGAGATCGGCTCGCGGACGTCGGCCTGCGCGCTTGGCGTCAGTGCGATGCTGCTCCCATCGAGCACGAAGGTCGGGCTTGCGGCATTGACGAAATGGCCTACGAAGGCGATATCGGTGCCGGAGGCGGCTGACGGCTGACGCCACGTCACGTACGGCGTATTACCCGAGAAGGTGATGTCGGCTCGAGTCGCGTTCACGCCGTTCGACGAGATCGGCTTGCCGCCGTTGGCGATCACGAAGTGGCCGGAGGCGCCACCGACCAGCCGCGACACGAAGATCTGCGTGACACTTCCGACCTTCTCGTCCCAGATCACCCAGGGCACGGTCGGATTGCCCGCGCTCATCGTTCCGGAAGCGACCTGCGGGTCCTCCGCATCGGCGGCCGGATTGCTGTTCAGCGAGCACTGTGACTCAGTGGTCGCCGACGCGGCGCAGTTGCCGAAGTGGTTGCTCCCCGACGTGTCGAGCGTCGCCTGAAGGGCGCTGCCGACGGCGACCCAGTGAAATCCGCCGTTGGCCGCGACGCCGTCGCTGACTCCCTTGGCCGCGAACACCATCTCATTGCTGTGCAGGCCGGACAGACTGGTTTTTCCGGTCTCGTACCAGACGACCCATGGGACGCTGTCCTTGGCACCAGTGAACGCGATGTCGGGTTCTACCCCATTGCGGGTCGGGTCGACGTTCATGCTGGGGTCGGCGTTGTTGGCGCCGGCGCGGGGGATCCCCGTCTGCTGCCAGCAGAAGCCACCGATCGCGGGGACGTGCCCGGCGACGGCCACGCCGGCCGGCTTGACGCCGTCACAGTTCGCGCTCGCCGGTCCGATCGGCCGGACCGTGAAGATCTGATCGGTCCCGCTGACTGGAGCGGTGTCCGTCTCCTGCCAGGTGATCCAGGGGCCGGGCTTCGTCGGGTCCACGGCCGAACCGCCCGCCACGGAGGGGTTCTCCGCATTCTGGTTGATGTGGATGTTGATCGACGGAACCTCGATACCTCCGGTCGCGGTTCCCCGGTTCTGCCCCCCGAAGATCCATTTGCCTTGGTTTGCGTCGCCGGTGTTGTCGAAGCGGCTCGCGAAGATGTTGTTGTTGCCGAACGGCGCCCCTGGCCTGTCCTCGTACCACGTCGCCCAGGGTACGGCGCGACCGGCGCCGGCGAAGTCGATTGACGGCGCCTCACCACTCTGGCCCTGGGCAAAGTTCAGAGAGCCTTTGAATGACGGGCTGGCGCTGGACAAGCCACCGACCGTGCCGATGCCGCGGGTGGTCCAGGCTCCGGCCGCGAACGAGCGAACGAAGATCTGATCTGCGGGCGGCGGGGCGCCGTTCGTCTCCTGCTGGCGGAAGATCGCCCACGGTACGGCGCGCTTGCCGGCGACCAGCGAGCCGCCGACGACGTCAGCGTTGGCCGGGTCCTCACCGCTCACATTGACCGCCGGGTTGATACCCGACCCCGGATCGTTGTTCACCTGGGTTCCCGGCGGGAGGCCTCCGAACGCCCAGGCCGTCCCGGCGCCCGTAACGGCAGCGACGACCACGGTCAGGAGAACAAGCCGACGGAGCTTCCGTCGGGAGGTGTGAACGGCGTGACTGGGCATCGCGACGGTCCCTTCGCGTTGTGGCAGGTATCCGCTTCTGGAGCGGGTACGAAAGCCTAATCATGTCGTGCCGGGCCGCGGAAAAACTTTGTGATCGGCGCAAGTCGCTGCGCAGGGTGATCCAGACGCTCCCGCGGGGGGCGTCAGGAACCGAGCACGAGGCCAAGCAGCTCATCGGCCAGCGCCGGCGGCGCGGCCAGAAGGCCGGCCGGCTCACCGTCGCGCTCGTCCAGGGACTGCAGCGCCAGCCCGGAACGCTCGGCGATCAGCCCGCCGGCGGCCACGTCCCACGGCTTGACCCCACGCTCGTAGTAGGCGTCGTAGCGGCCGCAGGCGCACCAGGCCAGATCCAGCGCGGCCGCGCCCGCCCGGCGGATGTCCCGCACACGGGGCAGCACGCGGACGAGGGTTTCGGCCTGGATCGCGCGGACCGATGCGTCATAGCCGAACCCGGTGGCCACCAGCGCCTCAGACAGGGAGTCGCGCTGCGAGGACACGATCTCGGTGCCGTTGAGCTCGGCGGGCCCCGAGCGCACCGCAGTGAAGCACTCCTGGCGGATCGGATCGAAGACCACCCCCACCAGCGCGCCCGCGCTGTCCTCGCACGCAACACTCACCGCGAACACCGGTATCCCGAACAGGAAGTTGATCGTGCCGTCGAGTGGGTCGATGACCCAGCGCAGATCGCCGTCGCCCTCGCTCGCGCCCCCCTCCTCCCCCAGGATCGCGTCGCCGGGACGTCGCGAGGCGAGCACCCGCCGGATCGCGTCCTCGGCGGCCACGTCGGCCGCGGACACCAGGTCGGTGGGCGTGCTCTTGGCGTGGACTGCCTGCTGCTCGTGGCCGAAGCGCGAGCTCAGCTCGTCCGCTGCGGCGCCCGCCGCCTCGCGCGCCACCGCCAGCAGCGCACGTTCGTCAGCGTGTCCGCTCATCGATCCGTTGTACACGACCGCGGCCACACCGGCGTCCACGAACGTGGCAGCCTGGGATCATCCGCAGCCGATGGACGCGCCCCGGACAGTCTCCGCACTCACCGCCTTCGAGCAGCGCGGAGCCGGATCGGACGCCGAGCGGCGTGCTGCGCTCTGGCTCCGTACCGAGTTGCGCGGCCCGCATCGCGACGCCAAGATCGAGACCTTCTGGTGCCGCCCTAACTGGGCTCTGGCCCACGCCTGGCACGTGGCGCTGGCGGTCGTGGGCAGCCTCGTATCCGTGGGCTCGGCCAAGGTGGGGGGAGCGCTGATCCTGATCGCGCTGGTCTCGCTCGCCGTCGACGCCTTGACCGGGCGCTCGCTCGGACGTCGCCTCACTCCCGAACGGGCCAGCCAGAACGTAGTCAGCCGCGCGGCCGGGGGCGCCGGCGGGCCCTCGGCCGGACCGGCCCCGGACGGCCGGGGCCCGGTGACCCTGGTGATCACCGCCAACTATGACGCGGGTCGCGCCGGGCTCGCCTACCGCGGGCCCCTGCGCCGCGCCGCGGCGCGAATGGGGCGCGCCACCGGCCGGATCGGACCGGGCTGGCTGGGCTGGCTGGCCCTCGCGTTTATATGGCTGCTGATCACCGCCCTGCTGCGCGCCGGCGGCGCCGGCGGCGCCGTGATCGGGGTGGCGCAGCTGCTCCCGACCGCGGCGCTGGTGCTGAGCCTGGCGCTGCTCCTCGAGCTGGCCAGTGCCGAGTTCAGCGCGGGGGCCAACGACAACGCCAGTGGAGTCGCCCTGGCGCTGGCCCTGACCCGAGTGCTCGATGCCGCCCCACCGCGGCGCCTGACCGTCGACGTGGTCCTCCAGGGAGCCGGCGACGGCGGCATGATCGGTCTGGCACGGCACCTGCGCGGCCGGCGCGGCGAGCTGACGCCCCGGACAGCGATCGTGCTCGGGATCGGCGCCTGTGGGGCCGGTGAGCCGGCGTGGTGGACCGCTGACGGACCGTTGATACCGCTTCGCTTCCTGCGGCGCCTCGGCGACATCGCCCAGCGAGCGACGGGAGCCGGAACCGAGATCGGAGCCGTCGTACACCGTGGGCGGGGAACCACCCCGGCCTTCCCCGCCCGGCTGGCCGGCCTCCCGGCGATCACGATCGGCAATCTTGACCACGAAGGGCTCAGCCCTCGATCCCATCAGCGCGAGGACATCCCGGAGGCGGTGGACAAGGGCGCTATCGACCGGCTGCTCACGCTCGCGCTGACCCTGATCGACGCGATCGACGCCGACCTGCGGCGCTCCGCCCCGTCGTCGCAGGCCTCCGTCCCGGCCGCCCGCGTCTGACCGCCCCTACCTGTAGAGCAGCTTCATCCCCAACATCTGGGTTACGGTCACGAACTGGTAGCCCCGGCTGCGCAGCGTCTGGATCTCCTGCGGAAGCGCCGCGAGCGTCTCCGTGCGGTCCCCGCCCCCGTCGTGCTGAATCACGATCGCGCCCGGGTGGGCGTTGGCGACCACGTTGTCGTAGATCGCAGCGGTGCCGGGCCGGGCCCAGTCACGTGGGTCGACGTCCCACTGGATCGCCGTGAAGCCCATCGAGCGGACCAGCGAGATCAGCGCCGGGCTGGTGGCCCCGTAGGGTGCGCGGAACAGACACGGATAAAAGCCGTGGGTCGCCTGGCGGATTGCGTCGGCGGCCTCCTGGATCTGGTTGCGGGCAAAAGTGCCGCCGGCGGCGACGTTGGGATGGCTCCAGGTGTGGTCGCCGACCATGTCGCCGTCGGCGAGCATGCGCCGCTCGATCGCGCCCCCCTGGCCATACGTGCTGATCTGCTCGCCGATCTCGAAGAACGTCGCGGGCACGTGGTAGTGCTCGAGGATGTCCAGGAACTGCGGCGTGTCGTACCAGGGGCCGTCGTCGAAGGTCAGCGCGATCTCGCGCTTGTCCGTCGGACCGTTGTAGACGAATGGCGGTCCGTTGGGTACGCAGCCGACCAGCTGCGGCGTATGAGCCTCGAGCAGGGCTGCCCTGGCCGGGAACAGGACCAGGCAGCCCACCCGGTTGGGCTTGCGCGGGGTACAGGCCGGCGGCTTCAGCGTGCTGATGACCTGCCAGCGCACCGGCTTGTAGGCAAGCCCGAAGCTGGTCGGCGTGAACGTGGCCGTCAACGAGCGCGAGCCCTGACGCCTGACGGTGGCATCGATCGCCACCGGCGTGCCCGGCCCGGTCCGCGTTATGGGCTCGTACACGATCCGCGGATGTCGACCGCCGGGCTGTGGACCGGTGACGCACAGCTGGCCGAACACGTTGGCGTGGGCGGGATGCTCGAGGAGCAGGCACAGCGACCGTCGCGCATGAGCCAGCTTGGCCGGTGAGAAGGGGTGGGCGAGCGTCAGCGCCCACGTCAGCTGCCGGGCGTTCTGCGTCAGGGTGGAGCTCTGAACCGTGAGCGGCTGCGGAGTCGCGGAGGCCGCGCCCGCCCCCGGCGTAGCGGCAGCGAGAGCTCCCGCGAGCGTGATCAGCACCAGTCGGAAGCGCACCCGGTGAGGAACTATAGACCGGGTCCGGACGCTTAGACTGCGACCCCTGTGCCGGATCCAGTGTGCATCGTCGGGGGGACGGGAGCCCTCGGATTTGGCCTCGCGCTGAGGTTCGCCCGCGCCGGCGTCCCGATCGTGATCGGCTCGCGCGACGGCGCCCGAGCCCGGGAGGCGGCAACTCGCGCAGCCGAGCGGGTTCCCGAGGGAGTGTTCAGCGGGTTCGACAACGCCGACGCGGTCCAGCGGACGGAGCTGGTCATCCTGAGCGTGCCGTTTCGCTCGCAGTCCGAGACGCTCACGAACCTCAAGCAGGCTCTGCAGGAGCACCACCTGGTGATCGATGCCACCGTGCCGCTGGCGGCTGCCGTCAGCGGCAAGGCGACGCGGACACTCGGTGTGTGGCAGGGCTCGGCCGCCCAGCAGGCGCAGGAGATGGTCCCCGACGGCGTCCGCGTCGTGTCCGCCTTCCACACCGTCAGCGCCGCGCTCCTCACAGACCTCGAGCACGAGCTCGACGAGGATGTGCTGCTGTGCGGCAACCATCGCGCCGACAAGGAGCGCGTCGCCGAGCTGGTGAACCGGATCGACGGCCTGCGCGCCGTCGATTGCGGGCCACTCGAGATGGCGCGCATCGTCGAACAGCTGACGGCGCTGATCATCTCGATCAACATCCGCAACAAGGCGCGTGCGGGCATCAGGATCACCGGCTTGAAGTGAGCGCGCTCGACTCTGACGAGGCTCCGTTGCGGCCGGCGACGGAGCAGGGCCGTCACGCCCCGGTGGTTGTCCTCGCCGGCGGCACGGGGGGCGCCAAGCTGGCTCGCGGGATGCTGGACGTCGTCGATTCAGACCAGCTCACGGTCATCGCCAACACCGCCGACGACATCGAGATCTACGGCGCCTACGTCTCGCCCGATCCGGACCTCGTCACGTTCTGGCTCGCCGACCGGATCGACGCCCGCGGGTGGGGGATCGAGGGTGACACCTTCCGGGTGATGGAGGGCCTGCGCGAGCTGGGGGTCGAGGTGTGGTTCAACCTCGGCGACCGCGACCTGGCGATCGGCCTCGAGCGCGCCAGGCGCCTGAATGAGGGCGAGCGTCTGACCGAGGCCCAGGCGCACATCGGCGCTGCTCTCGGCCTCAAGGCCCGGGTGCTGCCGATGGCCGACCAGCCGGTCCGCTCGCGGGTGCTCACTGAGTCCGGCTGGCTGCCGTTCCAGGAGTTCATGATCAAAGCTCACGGGCACGGGCCGGTGCTCGACGTGGACCTCCGCCACGTGCGCGCCGCCGCACCCACTGCGGAGGTCCTGGAGGCGATCGCGCAGGCCAGGGCGATCATCATCGGACCGTCCAATCCGATCATCTCGATCGGCCCCATCCTGGCGGTGCCCGGGGTCGCCGATGCGATGCGCTCGAGCTCGGCGCCGGTCGTGGCGGTCAGCCCCCTGGTCGGCGGCAGCGTCGTCAAGGGACCGACGGCCGAGTTCATGCGCTGGGCCGGACGGCCGCTGGACAGCGACGGGATCGCAGCGGCCTACGGGGGCCTGATCGACGGCCTCGTGGCCGACCAGCGGACCGGCGCGCTCCCGATGCTCGAGACCGAGGTTCTGATGGACGACAAGGACACGCGCCGGCGACTGGCCCTGCGCACGCTCGAGTTCGCACTGGCCCTCTCATGAGTAGCGTTACCCGCCGATGAGCACAATCGCCGTCCTCCCGATCAAGAGCTTTGAGAAGGCCAAGCAGCGCCTGAGCGAGGCGCTTGAGCCGACGCCTCGCCGGGCGCTGGTCGAGGCGATGTTCTCCGACGTGCTCGTTGCCCTCAGGCGCTCGGCGGCGGTCGACCAGGTGCTGGTGATCAGCAGCCACCACGGCGCCCAGCGCATCGCCGCCGGCTACGGGGCGATGGTGCTGGAGGACGAGGAGCGGGGCCACAACGAGGCCGCGTCGCTGGGGATCGAGCAGGCCCTCGCGCTCGGCGCAGACCGGGTGCTGCTGGTCCCGGGCGACTGCCCGCTGCTGGCCGCGACCGAAATCGACGAGCTCCTGAGCCGCCCCACGGGTACGCGCTCGGCGATTGTTGTGCCCGACCGCCACGGAACCGGGACCAACGCCCTGTTGCTGACCCCGCCCGACGCGATGGCTCCGTCGTTCGGCCCCGGCAGCCGCGAGCGCCACGAGGCCAACGCCCGCGCCGCCGGGCTGGACGTCGAGACGGTGGCGGTCGCCTCGCTGGCACTCGACGTGGACGAGCCCAATGACCTGGTGGAGGTCGAGACGGCGCTGCTCAACAGCCACGGAGGCGCGGCGCACACGCGCGGCATGCTGCGACAGCTCTCGCGCAGTCAGGAGTAGCGGCATGGCGCGGGTGACCGCGACGGCGCTCGAGGGGATCCCGGAGCTTCGCCCCGGCGACGACCTGGCGGCGCTCCTCGTAGACGCGATGCCGGCGGATGCGCCGCCGCAGCCGACGGACGTGCTCGTGCTCGCCCACAAGGCCGTCTCCAAGGTCGAGGGACGGACTCGGTCGCTGTCGGAGGTCCGCCCGGGCCACCGCGCCCAGACGCTGGCCGCGGAGCTTGGCAAGGACCCCCGGCATGTTCAGGTGATCCTCGACGAGACGCGTGAGGTCCGGCGGGCCGCCAACGGCGTCCTGATCGTGGTCACCCACCACGGCTTCGTGTGCGCCAACGCGGGGGTCGACGCCTCCAACGCGCGCGACGACGACACGCTGATCCTGCTTCCGCTCGATCCCGACCGCTCGGCTCGGGCGTTACGAGCGCGACTCGCCGAGATGCTCGGCGCGGCCCCGGCGGTGCTGATCACCGACTCGTTCGGGCGCGCCTGGCGCCACGGCCAGTGCGATGTGGCGATCGGGTGTGCGGGACTGGCACCGCTGGAGGACTGGCGTGGACGCACCGACTCCCGCGGCCGCGAGCTCCGGGCCACCTGGATCGCGGTCGCCGACGAGCTGGCCGGCGCCGCCGACCTGGCGCGTTCCAAGGACGCCGGGCAGCCGGCGGTCCTCGTCAGCGGTGCCGGGCGCCACGTGACCCCCGAGGACGGGCCGGGAGCGCTCGTGCTGCTGCGTGAGCCCGAGGCCGACCTCTTCCGCTAGGCGGTGGCGCGCTGACGCGCGGGGCCGCCGACCGTGCACAAGCGCACCCATCCGAAACTGCCCATTGGACCGTGGCACCCCCCGGGGGTGTGCGTCCTCATTCACACATAGGCTGCATGAGGACGCACAGCTCGGTGCTGGGACCGCAACGGACGTCTGGAGTCTCGCCCGGCCTCCCTTCCCAAGCCGGCCGTCTGGCGCCCGCCGGTACACGACCGAACGCGACGACGCAGCCGGCAGAAACGGACGTCAGGCCTGCACGGGCGCGCCGACGGCGTGAAAGCCGCCGTCGACGTGGACGATCTCACCGCTGATGGCCTGAGAGTAGTCCGACAGCAGCCAGCAGATCGACCGCGCCACCGGGACCGGATCCTCGAGGTCCCAACCGAGCGGAGCCTGGCGGCGCCACAGGTCGGCGAGCTGCTCGAAGCCGGGGATCCCGCGGGCCGCCACCGTTCCGAGCGGTCCCGCCGAGACCAGGTTGACCCTGATCCCCTGCGGTCCGAGGTCGCGCGCCAGGTAGCGCGAGACCGACTCGAGCGCCGCCTTGGCGACTCCCATCCAGTCGTAGATCGGCCACGCAACGGACGCGTCGAAGTCCATCCCGACGATGCTCGAGCCGCGCGGCATCAGCGGCGCCATGGAAGCCCCCAGCGCTTTCAATGAAAACGCACTCGTCCGAAATGCCTCCATCGCACTCTCCGCCGGAGCGCTCAGGAACTTCCCGCCGAGAGCGTCCTGCGGAGCGAACGCGATCGCGTGCAGCACGCCGTCGACAGCGCCCCACCGCTCGCGCAGCTCGGAGGTCACGGCCTCCAGGTCCTCGTCTGAGTTGACGTCGAGCTCCAGCACGTCGGCCGCATGCGGCAGGCGCTGGGCGGCGCGCTCGGTCATCCTGCGCACCCGCCCGAAGCTTGTCAGCACGACCTCCGCGCCCTCGCGCTGGGCCTGCTCAGCCGCGTGGAAGGCGATCGAGTCCTTGGTGATGACGCCGGTGATCAGCAGGCGCTTACCGGACAGGATCACGCGCGGAAGTCGGTCGGTCGGGGCCCGCGCGCAAACGCGTGCAGAGCCCAGGCGAGACGATCACGAGTCTCGCCCGGCTCGATGATCTCATCGACGAAGCCCTCCCCGGCGGCGCTGTCGGCGCGCAGATGCTCGTGAGCGTACGCGTCGGCCAGGCGGTCGCGCTCGGCCTCCGGGTCACCGGCGACACGCAGCTCGCGGCGGTTGACGATCCCCACCGCCGCCCGCGCGCTCATGATCCCGAGCTCGGCGCCGGGCCAGGCCAGGACCATGTCGGCCCCGAGGTCGCGCGAATTCATCGTGATGTAGGCGCCGCCGTAGGATTTGCGCAGCACGACCGTGAACTTCGGCACCGTGGCGGCCGCAAACGCGCGCACCAGCGACGCACCGTGACGGATCACGCCGGCCCGCTCCTGCTTGGAGCCCGGCATGAAGCCCGGCGTATCGACGAGGACGATCAGCGGCAGCCCGAACGAGTTGCAGAAGCCCACGAACCGGGCCGCCTTCTCCGAGCCCGCGGCGTCGAGCACGCCGCCGAGGTGACGCGGCTGGTTGGCGACGACCGCGACCGGGTGCCCGTCGATCCGGGCCAACGCCGTGACGAGGTTGCGGGCCCAGCGAGGGCACAGCTCGAGCAGTGAGTCACGGTCGACGATCGCCCCCAGCGCGTCGCGCACATCGTAGGCGCTCCGCGAGGCGGCCGGGACGAACGTACCCGGATCGGGGTACAGGGGCTCCAGCGACTCGGCGCGGGGCAGCGGATCGCCGGTGGACGAGGGCAGATAACCCAGCAGGTCGCGAACGCGGGCGGCGGCGCTCAGCTCGTCTCGCTCGACCAGATGGCAGACGCCGTTGCGGTCGTGGACGTGCGGGCCGCCGAGCCCGGCAGCGTCGATCTCCTCGCCCAGCGCCTCGCGCACGACGCCCGGTCCGGTCAGGAACATGGCCGCGTCCTGGGTCATCACGACCAGGTCGGTCAGCGCCGGCGAGTACGCCCCGCCGCCCGCTGAAGCACCCGAGACGATCGAGATCTGCGGCACGACGCCGGTCAGGGCGACCGTGTGGCGGAAGATCCGCCCGTACCCGGCGAGCGCCGCGGTGCCCTCCTGCATCCGTGCGCCGCCCGACTCGACGAAGCCGACGACCGGTGTGCGCGCCCGCCCGGCCAGCTCCAGGACGCGCACGATCGTGTCGGCGTGACGCTCTCCGAGCGAGCCGCCCAGGAACGTGCCGTCCTGGGCGTAGCAGGCGATCGGACGGCCGGCGACCGACGCGGTCGCCCCGACTACCCCATCGCCGCTCACGGCCCGGGCGCCGAGCCGCGACGAGCGCGCCCGCGAGCGCAGCACCCGGATGCTGCCTGGGTCGCACAGCGCCTCCAGACGCTCCATCGGGTCCAGCCGTGCGGGCGGGGCAGGAGTGACGGTGGCGCTCACCGCGGTGCTCCCCGTAAGGCCAGGGTGACGTTGTGGCCGCCGAATGCGAACGAGTTCGACAGCGCCAGCGGCGGGTGCCCGTTGCCGGTGACCAGCGGGCGCGCCTCTCCCGGCACGTAGTCGAGGTCGAGCTCAGGATCGGGCACCTCGTAACCGAGCGTGGGCGCGATCACCCCGGTGATCAGCGTCCGCAGCGTGGCCACCGCCTCGACGGCGCCGGCGGCGCCCAGCAGGTGGCCGATCGAGGACTTGGTGGAACTGATCGGGATCCGCTTGGCCTGATCGCCCAGCGCCCGTTTCAGTGCAGCGGTCTCGGCGGCATCGTTGAGCTGCGTCGAGGTCCCGTGCGCGTTGATGTAATCGAGCTCGGACGCGTCCGCGCCGGCATCGGCCAGCGCCAGCGTGATGGCGCGCGAGGCCGGGCCGCCCTCGGGCTCGGGGGCGGTCAGGTGGAAGGCGTCCGACGTGGAGCCGTAGCCGACCACCTCGCCGAGGATTGTGGCGCCGCGGGCGGCGGCGGCCTCCGCCTCCTCGAGGACGAGCGCTCCGGCTCCCTCGCCCATCACGAACCCATCGCGGCGGGCATCGAACGGGCGCGAGATGCCGGTCGGCGACAGCGCCTGCATCGAGTTGAAGCAGGCGAACCCGAAATCGGTCAGCGTCGCCTCGGCGCCGCCGCAGACGACCGCGTCGGCGTCGCCGTACTGGATCATGCGCAGCGCGGATCCGATCGCGTGGCCTCCGCTGGCGCAGGCGGAGACGACGCCGTAGCTCTGGCCCCGCAAGCCGTGCCGCATGGAAACCGCGGCGGCCGCGGCGTTCGGCATGTACTGGGGAATGCCCAGCGGTGAGACCATCTTCGCGCCGCGCAGGCGCATCACGTCCAGCTGCGCCTCGATCGTCGCCTGCCCGCCGATCCCGGTGGCGATGATGCATCCGATGCGGAGCGGGTCATAGGGCCCCTCGCCATCCCACCCGGCCTGCTGCACGGCCTCGTCGGCCGCCACGACCGCCAGCTGGGCGAAGCGGTCCAGCCGGCGCGCCTCCTTGACCGAGAGGAACTCCCTGGGCTCGAAGTCGCGGCAGGCGCCGGCGCCGTCGGCGATCCCGACCTCACCAGACGCCCAGCGCTCGTGCAACGGCTCGGCACCGACGCCCAGTGGCGTGACCGCGCCGAGCCCGGTGACCACGACCCGACGTCTGTCCGGCATCGTGGCCACCTTACGAAGCCCGCTCCACGATCAGGTCGATGGCGTCGCCGACCGTCTTGAGGTCCTTCATGTCCTCGCCCTTGAGGACCACGCCGTACTCGTCCTCGACTACCTGGGCCAGCTCCACCAGGTCCAGCGAGTCGATGTCCAGCTCCTCGAACGTCGCAGCCCGGTTGATCTGGCTCTCGTCGGGTCCAAAGCTCGCCAGCGTCTCGACGACGCGACTCTCGACCTGCTCGGTTGTCACTGACATTGATTGCTCCTCTCGAATGAATGGGTCATGCCGCGAGCCCGCCATCGACGGAGAGCACCGCGCCGGTCACGTAGCTCGCCTGATCGGACGCGAGAAAGCGTACGCACGCCGCGACCTCCTCCGGAGTTCCCGCTCGGCGCGCCGGAACCTGCGCCAGGAGATCCTTTGATACGCCGGCGGTCATGTCCGTGTCGATCCAGCCGGGGGCGACGGCGTTGATGGTGATGCCCCGCCGCGCCACCTCGACCGCGGCCGTGCGGGTGAGCGCGATCAGGCCGGCCTTGGCGGCGGCGTAGTTGGCCTGACCCGGATTGGCCCGCAGCCCGACCACCGAGGAGATGTTGACGATCCGCCCGGCGCGCGCTCGCAGCATCGGCTTCAGGGCGCGGCGCGTCATCCGAAAGGCGGCGCTGAGGTCGGTGTCGATGACCGAGTTCCAGGCCTCATCGCCCAGTGACGGGGTGAGGTCGTCGGCGCTGATCCCAGCGTTGTTGACCAGGACGAGCACGGGGCGCTCGTAGCGGGACTCGAGCCGCTCGAACAGCTGGTCGGGGGCGGCGGGATCGACGACGTCAGCACCGAGCGCCACCGCCGTCCCGCCCTCCTGCTCGATCGCGGCCACGACGGCGTCGGCGCCGTCCCGGTCGGATCGGTAGTTGACGCCGACCGCCCAGCCGTCGGCCGCGATCGCACGGGCGATCGCCGCCCCGATGCCGCGGGACGCGCCGGTGACCAGCGCGCACCCGTCGGTGCGGGTCTCAGGCACTGATCAGCTCCACGTCGGAGAGCGTGCGCTTGGCCAGACCGGTGAGGACGCGCCCCGGCCCGACCTCGACGAAGCGAGCCACGCCCCGCTCGTGCAGGGCGAGCAGAACTTCACGCCAGCGCACCGGCATCGTCAGGGCGTCGGTGAGCTCCCGCCGCGGATCGGTGAACGGCTGCACGGTGACAGCGGAGATCACCGGCACGCGCGGCGAGACGAACTCTGTCCGCTCCAGGGCAGCCGTGAACTCGGGCACCGCGGAGGCCATCATCGGCGAGTGAAACGCGCCCGCGACATCGAGCTCCATCGCCCGCAACCCGAGCTGCCTGGCGTGCTCGACGGTTTCCGGCAGGCGGTCGCGCGCACCGGAGAGCACCACCTGCTGGGGCGAGTTGTCGTTGGCCACCACCAGGTCATGGGCCCGCGCCAGCTCGGGCGCGCGCTCGGCGGCCCCGGCGCCCAAAACCGCGACCATGCCGCCGTCCCCCGCCTGCGCGCCGGACTCGTGCATGAGGCGCCCGCGCAGCGCCACCAGCTCGAGCCCCGGGCGCTCCCCAAGCGCGCCCGCGGCGACCAGCGCGGCGAGCTCGCCGAGCGAGTGGCCCGCCATGAAGCTCCCCAGCGGCTGGCCGAGCGCGCTCCAGCCCGCGAGGCTCGCGCAGAAGATCGCCGGCTGGGCGTAGTTGGTGCCCTCTCCGGCACGCGGGAACGGGTCCTCGCCGACGGCCTCAGCCACGAGCTCGAGCAGGTCGGGGCGCTGCTCGGCGACGACATCTCGCATCTCGGGGGTGTGGCTCCCCTGCCCAGGGAACAGGATCGCGGTGGAAGGGCTCACTCTGTTGTCAACGTACGCCGGGAACGGGGCGCGGGTACAGGCCTTCATCGCACTTCCCCCCGATCGGGGGGAGGCCTGTTGGAATGCCACCCCGGGCGGACCGGATCGCCGCACGGGGCTGAGATGTAGGCTCCGGGCGATGAGCCTCCCGGAACCGACGTCGTCGTCCGCCGCGCTGGTCACGGGCGCCTCCGCGGGGATCGGCGCCGAGATCTGCCGTGAGCTGGCCCGGCGGGGGCACAACCTCGTGCTGGTGGCGCGTCGCAAGGATCGGCTCGACGACCTCGGCTCAGAGCTCTCGGCCGAGTACGGCATCCGCGCCGAGTCGATCGGCGCCGACCTCGGCAAGGCGGCTTCGCGCCAGCGCCTTCCGGGCCGCGTCCAGTCGCTCGGCCTGGAGGTTGAGATCCTGGTCAACAACGCCGGCTTCGCCACCGGTGGCCCCTTTCACGAGTCCGATCCAGCGCGCGAGCTCGAGCAGGTCCGGGTGCTGGTCGAGGCGCCCGTGGCGCTCACCTCGGCCTTCCTTCCCGCGATGGTGATGCGCGGCCGGGGCGCGATCCTCAACGTCGCCTCCACCGCGGGTATGCAGCCTCTCCCCTACTCGGCCGGCTACTCCGCGGCGAAGGCCTACGTGCTCACCTTCTCCGAGGCGCTGCACCAGGAGGTGCGCGGCTCGG
The DNA here is from genome assembly GCA_963799995.1 of uncultured Solirubrobacterales bacterium. Taxonomy (GTDB): domain Bacteria; phylum Actinomycetota; class Thermoleophilia; order Solirubrobacterales; family Solirubrobacteraceae; genus Palsa-465. The sequence goes on from CAWCZI010000012.1 coordinate 1,145,807, forward strand.
GGGTGACCGTCACCGCGCTCGCACCGGGCCCGGTGACGACCGAGTTCTGGGATGTCGCGGGGTGGGAGGCCGGCGGCCAAGCATTCGAGAAGGCGGTCCCGCGACCGGCGTGGGTGACGGCCGAGGAGACCGCCAAGGCCGGGGTCAAGGGGCTCGCCGACGGCCGCCGCGTGGTGGTGCCCGGCCTCCAGATCCGGACCGCGATGCTGGCCGCGCGCTACGTCCCGCACGCAATCAAGCTGCCCGCGATCGAGCGGGTCCTGCGCCGCCGCTAGCCCAGCAGCCCGATTCGCTGCGCCAGCTGCACCGCCTCGGCGCGGTTGCGGGCCTGCAGCTTGCGGTAGACGGCGCTGGTGTGCTCCTTGACGGTGTGCGGGGACAGAAACAGCCGCTGAGCGATCTCCCGGTTGGTCGAGCCCGCCGCGATCAGGTCGAGCACCTCCCGCTCGCGCTCGGTCAGCAGCGGCGCCGGCTGCTCGGAGGTCGGGGCGAACACCGTCATCCCCATACCCACCATCCGCACGGCCCGGGCCACCTCACGCGCCTCCCAATCCTTGGACACGAACCCCGAGGCGCCCGCCGCGCGCGCCGCCGCCGGTGACATCCGTCCCGCGCCGGAGATCAGCAGCACGCGTGTAGAGGGCGAGGTCTTCCGGATCGAGTCGCACACGTCGGCTCCCGATTCACCGGCCAGGAACAGGTCCACCAGCGCCACGTCGGGCGTGAACGCCTTCAGCAGCTCTGTCGCCTCGGCTCCGGTCCGCGCCCCCAGGCAGCGCTCGACCCACGGCTGCTCACCCAGGAGCACGCGGAAGCCCCAATGCACGACATCGTGGTCGTCGACCACCAGCACCTTGAGCCGGCGCTCAGCCACCGCCGGCCGTCCTGCGGGAGGGGTCACGGCTCCTCGCGCCCGACCGGGACGACCAGCCGCATCCGCCACCGCCCGGGCTCCGGCGCCCCGAACTCGACCATGCCACCGTGCTGGAGCGCCTCGAACGCCGCCAGCCGCAGTCCCATCCCCGCCCCCCGGGCGCCCGGACCGACGCCGTCGTTTCGGACCTCGAGCGTGAACGTGTCCCGATCGGAGCCGACCAGCACGTCGACCTGCGACGGGTGGGCATGTTTGGCGATGTTGCGCAGCGCCTCGGCGAGCACCGACTGGGCCAGCGGCTCGACCTCGGCAGGCACCGCCACGCCCTGCTCCCACCCCACCTCGACCCGCGGGCCGGGCGCCTCGGCCAGCCGGCGCAGCTCCGCGGCCAGAGTCGTCCCGGTCTCGTGCGGCTCCGGCGCCAGCGGGCGCTCCAGCGCGCGGCGCAGATCGCTCAGCGCGCCCTTCATCTCCGCGAGGCTGCGCTCGCGCTCCTCGCCGTCCAGCGGCTTCTCGGCGCTGAGCGCCAGGGAAACCCCGAACAGCCGCTGCATCACCCGCTCGTGGATCTCCCGAGCCAGCTCGAGGCGCTCGCCAAGACGACGGTTTCGCTCCTCCTGACGGGTGGCGTTGCGCGCGGTGGCCACCAGCGCCGCGGTCTTGCCGAGCGTCCACAGGAGATGGCGCTCGCCGTCGTTGAGCTCGAAGCGCCCGCCCCCGCGATCCGCGCAGATCACCCCGTAGGCCCGCCCGGCGGCGCTCAGCGGCGTGCAGACGAGCGTCGTGATACCGAACAGCTCCGCGTACTCGGGGGGCACGGCATCCTCGATCCCCTCGGATACCACCACCACCTGGTCTTCGAGCAGCGCGCGCCGGGCGATCGGCGTCGAGAGCAGCGCGGGCGTCGGCTGTAGCCGCGCCAGCTGCGCGAACGAGGTCCCGTAGGAGCCGACCGCCCTGACCTTGCGCCGCCCCGGGTCCGCCATGAAGATCGCTGCCCGCCGCATCGTCGTCAGCCGGCAGATGGCCTCGCAGATCCGATCGTAGAAGTCGGTCGAGGACGTGTCGGTGTCTAGCTCGGCGAGGAGCTCGACGAACACCTCGAGCGGCTCGACGCCGGCGAACAGCGACGGCGGCCGCTCGGTGCTCATCCGCTCACGCTGCTACGGGGAGCTCGTAGCGGCGTCGCAGGTCGTACAGGGTGGTGCGCTCGGCCGCCGGGCGTCCGGCGCGGTGCGCGGCGGCGACCAGGTCCTGGGGCTCGAGGCGGACGCCGTGGTAGCTGCCGGCCATCCGGCTGATCGACTCCTCCATCAACGTCCCGCCGAGGTCGTTGACCCCCCAGCGCAGCGCCTCGGTGGCGGCGTCGAGCCCCATCTTGACCCAGCTGGCCTGGAGGTTGCGCACGGTCGTCCCCAGTGCCAGCCGGAAGGCCGCGGTGTGCTTGAGGTTCTCCTCGCGAGAGATCTCCTCGACTCCGTGGGTACGTCCGAGCAGCGTGTGGAAGGGGATGAACGACAGCGGCACGAACTCGGTCAGGCCGCCTGTGCGCTCTTGCAGTTCGCGCACCACCCGCATGTGCTCGGCGAGCTCGGAGGGCTCCTCGATGTGGCCGAACATGACGGTCGCGGTCGAGCGGATGCCCTCGGCGTGCGATGCCTCGATGATCTCCACCCAGCGGGCCACCGGGAGCTTGTTGGGGGAGATCCGCTCGCGGACGCCGTCGTGCAGAACCTCGGCCGCGGTGCCGGGCGTCGACCCCAGCCCGGCCTCGCGCAGAGCGGCGAAAACGGCCCGCGGCTCGAGGCCGCTGACATCGCACATGTGAGCCACCTCCATCGGGGAGTAGGCGTGCAGATGCAGCTGCGGCGCCAGCCGCTTCGCGAATCGCAGCCATCCGAGATAGTCGTCGAGCCCCCAGTCGGGATGGATCCCCGACTGGATGCAGATCTCGGTGGCGCCGGCGTCCACGGCCTCCTCGATGCGCTGGGCGAAATCAGCCTCGGAGTGCTCGTAGGCGTCGGGTGAGCGGCGCGACTGGCCGAAACCGCAGAACGCGCAGCCGACCACGCACACGTTGGAGACGTTGATGTTGCGGTTGACCACGAACGTCACGGTCTCACCGGCGAGGCGCCCGCGCAGCTCGTCCGCGGCGCAGCGCATGTCCTCGATCACCGCCGGGCGGCGCTCGGCGAACAGCGCGGTGAGCTGATCGGCAGTGAGCGCGACGCCCTCGCGAGCGCGCTCGATCGCCCGGGGCGCGGCGTCATCGGCGATCGTCAACTCCGCCCGGCGGCCGCTGCCGCGGCGCGGGATGAACGACCAGTAGCGGCTCTTGATCACGTCGAGCACCGGCTCGGACACCCACCCGGGGTCGATGAACTCGGGATACACGCAGAGCCGCTCACTGAGCGCATAGCCGTCCTGGGCCAGCCGCTTTCGCACCTGCGTCGGCGATGGGAACGGATGCTCGGGGGAAATGTGGTCGCCGTTGGCGCTCAGCCCACCCAGGTCGCTGGCGCCCGCGCGGACCAGCTCGGGCCACCAGTCAGACAGATTGGGCGGCACCTGCACCCCGATCTCCGGCATCAGTCGCCGGGCCTCGGCGATCAACCGCTTCATGTCCTCGAGCGTGACCGCGGACGCCCAGGGGGGCGCATCGAGCTGGGGGCCATGGCCGACGCCGGTGCGCCAGTACTCCCGGGCGGCGTCATCGGCGATCTGCGCAGGCTCGCGGCCGTAATAGCTCTGGTGCGGGACGAAGTTCTGCAGGATGACCTCCTGCAGGTGGCCGTGCTCGGCGTGCAGCTCCGCCAGCTTGGCCAGCGAGGCCATCCGCTCCTCCTCGGTCTCCCCGATCCCGACCAGGATTCCGCTCGTGAATGGGATCCGCAGCTCCCCGGCGGCAGCGATCGTCTCGATCCGCGCGGCCGGATGTTTTGTCGGCGAGCCGGCGTGGACCGTCTCCATCAGCCGCTCGGAGACCGACTCGAGCATCAGCCCCTGCGACGCCGTCACCGCCCGCAGCCGCGCCAGATCCGACGCGCTCAGCACGCCGAGGTTCGTGTGCGGCAAGAGCCCGCGCTCGAGTGCCTGCTCGCACACCCACACCACATACGAGGTGAAGTCCTCGTGCCCGTACTCGGCCAGCCTGGCCGCGACCCCGGCGTTGTGGTCGGGTGCCTCACCGGTCAGCACCAAAAGCTCCTTGGCGCGGTGGCGCCGGGAAGCCTGGTCGAGCGTCTCGAGCACCTCCTCGGGAGCGTGCAGGTGCGGCTGGTGCGTCGCGAACGCGCAGTACTTGCAGTAGCAGCGGCAGGTCCGAGACAGCGACAGCGTGAGGTTCCGGCTGAACGTGACGCGGCGACGCATGCTCAACCCTGATTCTACGGAGCCGACCCGCATCCCTATCCTCACCGGCCGATGCGGCGGCTTGTTCCATTGCTTCTACTCGTGGCCGTCGCGCTCGCCGGCTGCGGCTCGACGGCTTCGGGCGGCGCCGCCCTCCCGGCGGCGACCCTGGTCCTCGACTTCACCCCGAACGCCGTCCACGCCGGGATCTACACGGCCCTGGCGAGGAGATATGACGTCCGCGCCGGGGTCCGTCTTCACGTCGTCGTGCCGTCGGCGTCGACCGATTCGATCAAGCTCCTGGAGGCCGGTCGGGCCAACTTCGCCATCCTCGACATCCACGACCTGGCAATCGCCCGAGCGCGCGGCGCGGACATCGTCGGGATCATGGCGCTCGTGCAACACCCGCTGGCGGCCGTGATCGCGGCTCCGCAGATCTCCTCGCCCCGCGCGCTGCAAGGGCGCACGGTGGGGATCACCGGCGACCCCAGCGACACCGCCGTGCTGGACTCGATTGTTGCCGGCGCCGGCGGCGACCCGGCTCGGGTACACAAGGTGACGATCGGCTTCAATGCCGTCGCCGACCTGTTGGCCGGCCGCGTCGCCGCGGCGACCGCGTTCTGGAGCGACGAGGGCGTCACTCTCGAGCAGCGCCAGCCCGGGTTTCACAGCTTCCGCGTTGATCGCTATGGGGCCCCGGCCTACCCCGAGCTGGTGCTGTGCGCCTCCGGCCGGGCGCTGCGCTCGGATCCGAAGCTGGCCCGCTCAGTGGTCGGCGCCCTGGTGCGCGGCTACCGTGCCGTGCTTGCCGACCCCCGGGCCGGTGAGAAGTCGCTCGAGCGGCTGGTGCCGGGCCTTGACCCGACCCTGGTCGGACCCGAGCTCCGCGCGCTCGAGCCGGCCTTCCGCGCTCCCGACGGGCGCGTGGGTGAGCTCGACCACAGCCGCCTCGAGGCGTGGGCACAGTGGGAGGCCCGGTTCGGGATCGTCCGCCACGCGCCCGACGTGGCGGCGATGTTCAACTCGAGCTTCCTGCCCTACTCGGCCGGCTGATCCACCAACTCGGCGGCCGTCCGCGCCGCTACTGCGCGCGCAGGCGCTTGAACTCCTGCCGGAAGGACTCGGTCCGCCCCCACAGCTGGAGCACCTCGGTGCGTCCCGCCCGGACCTCGCGCACCGCCAGCTCGCCCGTGATGCCGGCGTCGTCGAGGAGCTTGAGACCAAGGTGCACCGACGGCACCGGGGTGCCGTGGCCGAAGCGGTGGGCGATCAGCAGCCGCCAGTGCCAGTCGTGCTTGGAGTAGGGCTGCGGATTGGCGGTGACGAGCATCACGGCGGCGTCGACGTACCGGCGCTCGTCGAAGATCCTCAGGTCGAGCTCGAGGTCGGTCCAGTCCTCGGGCAGCGAGGCCACGATCTGATCGAAGCTTTCGGCCAGCGATGCCATTCGTGCGAGGAAGCGTACTCAGCCCAGGAGCTGCTGGTAGATCAGGAACATGTTCATCGCGGTGATCGCGGCCGCCACCACATACGCGGTGCTGCTGACGACGGCGCCGTTGACATGCGTGCCCATGACCTCGCGGCGCCCGGTCAGGAGGACCAGCGGGATGACCGCGAACGGGATCCCGAACGACAACACCACCTGGCTGAGGACCAGCGCTCCCGTGGTGCTGACACCGAGCGCCAGGATCACCAGCGCCGGGATCATCGTGACCGCGCGGCGGACCACAAGGGGGATGCTGACGTTGATGAAGCCGGCCATGACCACCTGGCCGGCGAACGTCCCGACGCTCGAAGATGAAGCGCCCGACGCCAGCAGCGCAACCGCGAAGGCCAGCGCCGCGCCCCCGCCGACCAGCCGGCCGATCTGAGCATGGGCGCCCTGGATCGAGTCAACGCCCGAAAGTCCCGGAACGTGGAAGAGCTTCGCCGCGGCCGCCAGCATGGCCAGGTTGACGAGCCCGGCCAGGCCCAGGGCGACGATCACGTCGATCCGCTCGAACGACAGCACTCGCCGGCGCTCGGCGTCGTCGCGGACCGGCATCCGGTCCTTGGTCAGCGCGGAATGCAGGTAGATCACGTGCGGCATGACCGTGGCGCCGACGATCCCCACCGCCAGGTAGACCGAGCCGGCGCCGTCGAGACTGGGGATGAGCCCCCGCAGGGTCTGCGGCGCCGAGGGTCCGATCTTCAGCGTCTCGTAAAGAAAGCCGGCGAACACAAGCCCCAAGAGCGCGGTGATGGCCAGCTCGAAGCGCCGGTAGCCGCGGCGCTGGAGCTCGAGGATCGCAAACGCCAGCACGCCGGTGATCCCCCCGGCCACCAGCAGGGGTACGCCGAACAGGAGGTTGAGGCCGATCGCCGCCCCGAGGAACTCCGCCACGTCGGTGGCCATGGCCATCACCTCGGCCTGGATCCACAGCGCCCAGCTGACCCAGCGCGGGAAGCGCGCCCGGCACAGCTCGGGCAGGCTTTGACCGGTCACCACCCCCAGCTTGGCCGACAGGTACTGGATCAGCATCGCGATCAGGTTGGCCATCAGCACCACCCACAGCAGCCGGTAGCCGTACTTGGCGCCGGCCTGGACGTTGGTGGCGAAGTTGCCGGGGTCGACGTAGGCCACGGCCGCGACGAACGCCGGCCCGAGCATCGTGAGCGTCGCCCTCAACGGCCCGCGGGCCAGCAGCCGCTCCAGCGGCGACGGCCCGAGGTCGGGAAGAGGGTCGGCGGGAGCCTCGTCGACCGCGACCCTCTCCAGCACAGGCTCGCCAATGTTGCTCAAGTGCCGAGCTCCACTCGCATCGCTCGGGCCAGCTCGCCTCCGAGGGGGTGTATGTCGGAGCCGAAGCGAACGAACAGCGGGCCTCCGAATGGCTGTCGCTCAATCACCTCGAGCTCGTCGCCGGGGGCGATGCCCCGCTCGGCCAGGTAGCGCAGCATCTCCGGGTCGGCATCCGACACGCGGGTGAAGCGACCGCGATCCCCTACCCCCAGCATCTGCAGGCTCTCGGTGACGGCCTCCTCGATCGTCAGATCGCGGGTCGGGATCGGATCGCCGTGCGGGTCGTGGGTGGGGTCGCCGAGCTTGGCGGCGATCAGCTCCTCGAGCTCCTCGGAGAGCACGTGCTCGAGCACCTCGGCCTCCTGATGCACCCGGTCCCAGGGGACTCCGAGGCTCTCGACGAGATAGAGCTCCAGCAGCCGGTGGTGGCGGATCACCTCGAGCGCGACCCGCCGCCCGGACTCGCTCAGCACCACCCCGTGGTAGGGCTGGTGGTCCACCAGCCCGAGCTCGCCCAGCCGCTTGACCATGCCCGACGCCGAGGCGGGGGTCACTCCGAGCCGCTCGGCCAGGGCGTTGGTGCTCACCGACACCGTCTCACCGCCACGGTTCTGCAGCGCATAGATCGCCTTCGTGTAGTCCTCGACGGCCGAGGAACGCAGCGAGTCGATTTCTTGGTGAGCAGCCATTCCATTTTATGGTAGCCCTAAATATTATTTTCGCCAATTTGCCGAAGCGCATCCGGACGTGAGCACTCCCCCCTATCCTCTGGAGGGTGAGCTCGGTAGGCGTCTCAGATGTCGAATACGAGGCGATCAGCCAGGGCTGCGGGCTGCTCGACCGCTCCGAGCGCGGCAAGCTCGCGCTGACCGGTGCCGACACCAAGAGCTTCCTCCAGGGCCAGGTATCCAACGACGTCGAGGCGCTCACCGCCGGCACCGGCTGCTATGCGGCGTTCCTGACCCCGAAGGGGAAGATGCTCGGCGACCTGCGGATCCTCGACACCGGGGACGAGCTTCTGATCGACACCGAGCGCGTGGCGCTGCAGGAGCTCTTCAACATGATCCGCCGCTTCAGCATCGGCTACGAGGTACAGCTGCACAAGCGCACGCTCGAGCGCGGCCTCCTGTCGCTGCTGGGCCCCAGCGCGGGCGCTGTGTGCGGCTTGGAGCCGGGCCCCGAAGAGCATTCCCACGTCGCCGGCGAGGTCAGCGGTCTGGCCGTGCGAGCGGTCCGGACCGACGTCGGTATCGACCTGCTGTGCGAGGCCGGGGACACCGGCGCGCTCGCCGCCGCGCTCGAGCAGGCGGGTGCCACGGCGGTGTCGGAGGCCACCGCCGAGAGCGTGCGCGTCGAGCACGGCCGCCCCCGCTACGGGGTCGACCTCGACGACTCGGTCATCCCGCAGGAGGCCGATCTGAACTCCCGGGCGGTGTCATTCACCAAGGGCTGCTATGTCGGCCAGGAGACGGTCGCGCGGCTGTTCTATCGCGGCAAGCCCACCCGCCAGCTGCGAGGGCTGCGCCTGTCAGCGCCCGCGTGGTCCGGTGCCGAGATCACGTTCGGGGACCGCATCGTCGGGCGGATCGGGAGCATCGCCGAGTCCCCCTCGCTGGGGCTGATCGCGCTCGCCCTGGTCCGGCGCGAGGCGCCCCCCGGTTCACACGTGAGCGTCGGCTCGGATGAGATCAAGGCCGTCGTGGTCGAGCTTCCGTTCGAGCGCTGAAGCGCCCCGGACGAACGCCCGTAGGGTTTCGAGGTCGGGCTCGGGTCGCAACTCCAGCTGGGCCGCGTCCGGATGCGACGCGAGCCAGCTGCCGATGATCCGCACCTCGTCGATCTCATCAGGAGGCACGTGCGCGCCCAGATCGCCGATCCTGCCGGAGCGCGCGAGGGCGGCGGCGCTGCGCTCCTGCAGACGGCCGAGATCGTCGTCCAGCGGGCCCCAGTCGACCAGACGGCCGCCCGCCAGCCAGAAGCCGTCGAGCTCGGGACCGGTGGGATGGCGGGCCACCACCAGACGCGGGCGGATGTGGGTGGCCTCGAGCACGCCGTCGAGCCTGCTGAGGACCGCGCGCAGCCGGCCCGCCCGGCGCCGCAGCGCGGCCGCGCGCTCGAACTGCTGCGCGGCGGCCGCGGCGCGCATCTGCCGGTCCACGTGTGAGAGCAGTGGCCCGCCCGCCGGCTGCCCGGGCTCATCGCCGACGAACAGGCGCAAGACCTCGTCGAGCCGGCGGCGGTACAGGTTGGGGTCGAGGTCGCCGAGGCACGGCGACAGGCAGCGCCCCATCTGGCCATAGGCGGAGGGGTACTCCCGGCGGGGCAGGCGCCGCCCGCAGTGACGCAGGCCGAACAGAGAGTCGAGCTGCTCCACGAGCTCCAGCGCCAGGCGTCGTCCGCGTAGCGGACCGATCGTGACCGCGTGCCCCGCGGCCGGGTCGCGCGCCACCTCGAGGATCGGAAAGGCGATGTCCAGCCGGCAGCGGATGTACACGAGCCGGTCGTCACGAGCGGTCAGCCGCTTGTTGCCGGGCGGGCGCAGCTCCTTGATCAGGCGGTTCTCGAGCACCAGCGCCGCCAGCTCTGACCGCGTGACCCGATAGTCGACGACCGCCGCGTGCGCGGTCCAGCCGGCCGGCGCGGTCGACGGCGCAAAGTGTGCCCGGGCACGCGCCCGTATCGACACCGACTTGCCGACGTAGAGCACCCGCCCGGTGTCGTCGCGGAACAGGTACACGCCCGGGTCGCGCGGCAGCTCGGCGAACTCGGGCAGCTCCGCGGCGAGCTGGCCGCGCCCGGGCGCAGTCTCCGGCCGCGCCGCCCGACGCCTCGAGCGCCGGCGCGGCGCCAGCAGGGCCAGTGCGTCGGCCACCGAGGCGGCGTTGGCGCACAGGCGCGGGAACAGCGCGCACAGAACCCGTGCGCAGGTCTCGGCGTCGGCCAGCGCCCGGTGGGCCTGCTGGACCTCGATGCCGAGGGCGTCGGCCAGGACCCCGAGGCCCCGCTGGCGCTGCAGGGGGAGCACCGCCCGGGCCAGGGCGGCGGTGCAGATCACCGGTGGGTCGGGCCAGTCCAGCCCGATTCGCCCGAACGCCTGGCGCAGCACCCGCCGGTCGAAGGGCGCGTTGTGGGCCACCAGCACGCGGCCACGCACCATCGTCTCCAGCGTCGGCAGCACCGCCTCGAGCGACGGCGCTCCGTCCACCATCGCCTGCGTGATGCCGGTGAAGCGCTGGATCCCCCGGCGCAGCGGCGCACTGGTGCGCACGAGCGAGCTGAAGCGGTCGTGGAGCTCGCCGCCGCCCACGAGCACGGCCCCGATCTCGGTCATCTCGCAGTCGTCACCCGAGAGGCCGTTGGTCTCGGTATCGACCACGATGAACTCGGTCGTGGCGACCGGGGCGTCGAGCAGGTCCATCCGCCCGGTGATACGCCCTGCCCCGGACGGCGTGCACCAGGGCATGCAGGGAAGGGACGGCTTCCCGCGGCGTCCATGTATGTATGAGTGACCGACACGGGGGGTAGCATCGGTCTTGCCCCCGGTGGAAGGAGCATGCTTTGACATCTGTCGCGCCAGACATACACCAGCTGCAAGAGCTCGACGAGGGCACTCGCGAGGCTTGGAGCGTCTACATCGAGCGCCTGCGCGAACTGTCGGGCGAGGAATACGAGCGCATCGAGTCAGAGTCCTGGAGCGCGCTGCAGACCGAATTACGGCGAATTGAGCGTGAGCGGGAATCTTTGTCCGCTCCCGCCGCGTGAGCCTGGGCTAGCTCCGCGCGGTCCGGTCGGATAGGGTTCGGGCAGGAATCGAACCTCAGGCCACCGACGTCGGTCGGCAAGGTGATTCAGGAGAGGAGAGCCGGGTCGAGGATGCGCATCAGGGCCATCGGGATTCTTGCTACCGCTTCGCTGGCGGTCAGCGCGTGTGGGAGCACCGGCGGGTCCGCCGCCACGAAGGCCCGTCCACCCAGTCCGGTGAACCTCACCGTGTACGTCAACGACTCCAAGGTGTCTGTATCCCCGAGCTCGGTCGGTGCCGGGCCGGTCGTGTTCATCGTGACCAACCAGGCCCGCAAGGCCGAGTCGCTGGCGATCTCGCGCTCGGGGGCCGGCCGCCCGATCGCCACCACCGCTCCGATCAACCCCCAGGGCACGGCCACGGTCTCGGTCGACTTCAAGCCCGGCGACTACACGATCGCCACAGGGGCCCACGGCAGCACCGACGCCTCCCTCGCCCAGCCGTCCAGCATCCGCTCGGCCGCGGTCCACATCGGCCGCGAGCGCGCCAGCTCGGGCGGCGACCTGCTCCAGCCGTGACGCCGGGCCGGGCCGATTTGGGCTGAGCCGCCGCGTTCCGGGCTGAACCACCGCGAGCCGCGGCGCGAAAAACGGCGGCCAGGAAGGGGCGTCTGCGACGGTTTTGTGACGGTTTGGGGCTTTAGAGGGGATGGTTTCGGGGGGCTTGGTCGCTACGGGGTCACATGGGACCCAAAGTGACCGAGGTCTGCTCTTGACGCTCCGCCTCGTGCCCATCCGGCCCTGGCCCTTGCGCAGGCACAAACACCTCCGCGTGTGCAATACTTGTGTGCATGCAAGCAACTGTTGCCGGGGCGACAGAGACCGCGGCCGGAGCCCGGGTGGAGCCCGCGCCCGCACCCGCCATACCCGCCACACCGGGCCTGGCCGCCGACCTGTACGCCCTGGTGGTCTACCTGCACAAGGGCTGCAACGCGGACCTGTTCGCGGCGATGGGACTGCTGGAGCTGACGATCACCCACGTCAAGCTGATGCATCAGCTCGAGACGGCCACCGGCGAGCTCACGGTCAAGCAGGCCGCCGAGCTCCTGCCGCTGTCGCTGCCCGCGACCAGCCGCACCGTCGACGACCTGGTGCGGCGGGGGATGGTGCAGCGCCACGAGGACACCGAGGACCGGCGAATGAAGCGGATCCAGCTGACCGACGAGGGCCGCGCCGTGATCCGCCGCGTCAACGCCGCCCGGCTCGTGGGGCTGGAGCAGTTCACCGAGAACCTGAACGATGACGAGCGACGCCTGCTCGCTGCAGCCCTTTCCGAGCTGCTCCGGCGGGGCGACATCGCCGCCTGCCGACCGGAGGGAATCCAGACACCGTGACCGACCGCTTCCTCGCCAGCCGCCACCGGCTGATCACAGAAGAGAACAGCCGCTGGTGGACGCTCGGGGCCATGTGCTTCGCGCTGTTCATGATCATGCTCGACAACACGGTCGTGAACGTGGCGCTGCCCTCGATCCAGCGCGACCTGCACGCCACCCTGTCGGCGCTCGAGTGGACCGTCAACGCCTACACGCTGACGTTCGCCGTGTTGTTGGTCACCGGCGGACGGCTGGGCGACATCTTCGGCCGGCGCAGGATGTTCCTGTTCGGGGTGGCGGTGTTCGGCCTCTCCAGCGCGGCGATCGGCTTCGCCCCCAACGACAGTGCGCTGGTCGCATTCCGGGCCGTCCAGGGCATCGGCGCCGCGTTCATGATGCCGGCGACGCTGTCGATCATCACGCAGGCGTTCCCGGCCCACCAGCGCGGGACCGCGATCGGCACATGGGCTGGCGTGAGCGCGCTGGCGCTGGCCATCGGACCGGTCCTCGGCGGCTTCCTCACCCAGCAGGTGAGCTGGCGCGCGATCTTCTTCATCAATCCGCCGATCGCCCTGATCGCGGTCGCCGTGACGCTGTTCGCGGCCCGCGAGTCCCGCGATGAGACGGTCAGCCGCAAGGTCGACGTCCCGGGCATCGCGACGATCACGATCAGCCTGACAGCGCTGGTCCTGGCCCTGGTGGAGGGCAACTCGTGGCACTGGGGCTCGGCGCGCGTGGTGTCGCTGCTCGCGGTTGCGGTCGTCGGCCTGGCCGCCTTCGTGGCCACCGAGCTGCGCAGCCCGGCGCCGATGGTCGACTTCGGGTTCTTCCGCTCGCGGACGTTCCTGGGCGCGAACCTCGTCGGCTTCATCGTCTCCTTCGCGATGCTGGCCCAGTTCTTCTTCCTCGCCCTCTACATGCAGAACATCCTGCACTACTCGCCGCTGCAGACTGGCGTGCGCTTCCTTCCCTCGACGCTCGTGATCATTTTCATGGGCCCGCTGTCGGGCCGTCTGACCGACCGGGTCGGGCCGCGGATCCCGATGACCCTCGGCCTGCTGACGGTGGCATCGGCGCTGTTCATCCAGTCGCACCTGAGCGCACACACGGGTTACGGCCTGCTGCTCCCCGGCTTCGTGCTCATGGGCCTCGGTATGGGCCTGACGATGTCACCGATGAGCACCGCGGCGATGAACGCCGTGGATCGCACCAAGGCGGGCGTGGCCTCGGGCGTGCTGTCGATGAGCCGGATGGTCGGCGGCACCTTCGGCGTCGCCATCATGGGCGCGCTGGTGACTGCGATCGGCAAGTCCCAGATCGACCAGGGCCTCCCCCACCTGCCGGCCGGCACCCGTTCGGCGATCGCCAACGCGCTCGGCGCGGGCGCCGCCCCCACCGGCGACGCCTCGGCCCACGTCACCAGCGTCGTCCGCGAGGCGTTCATCTCAGCGCTCGGCACCGGCCTGACGATCGGCGCCGCGGTCACCCTGGTGGGGGCGATCGTCGCCTTCACGCTGGTCCAGCGCGTGGTGCGCACGGGCGAGCCCGAAGCCGCCACCGCTGCGGCGGACGCCGCCCCTGCGGCAGGCGAGCCCGAGCCCGACCTGACGCTCGTCTGAGCCGGCAGCCGGCTGCGTCGCCAGGTCCGGGCACCGGAGCCGGCCGCGACTCGCGCACCGCCTGCTAACGGGTACGATTCCGGACGCCCCCCGCCCCCCGCGGACGAATCCGCGCGGGTGCGTTCAACACAGGAAGGTGCACTGAGTGGCCGTCGATACCAGCCAAGTCGCACACATCGATACCGAGCCGGGTGAACTGCCGTCCACGATGGCCGCGTGGGTCATCCGCCAGGAGCGCGAGGGCGAGCCGGTCGATGCGTTCCAGCTGGAGGAGATGGAGGTGCCGGAGCCCGGCGCATTCGAGGTCATCGTCCGCGTGATGGCCGCGGGCGTGAACTTCAACAACGTCTGGGCCGCGCTCGGCGAGCCGGTGTCGGTGTTTCGTTACCACCCCAACGAGGACCATCACATCGGCGGCTCGGACGCCTCGGGCATCGTCTGGAAGGTCGGCGAGGGCGTCACCCGCTGGAAGCCCGGCGACGAGGTCGTCGTGCACTGCAACCAGGCCTCCTACGAGGATCCCGAGGTGCATGGGCTGGACCCCCTGGCCGCGCCCAGCCAGCAGATCTGGGGCTATGAGACCAGCTGGGGCTCGTTCGCCCAGTTCTGCAAGGTCCAGGCCCAGCAGTTGCTGCACAAGCCCAAGCACCTGGCCTGGGAGGAGGCGGCCTCCTACGGGCTCACCTACTTCACCGCCTACCGGATGCTGATCGACCGCTGCAACCTGCAGGCCGGCCACAGGGTCCTGATCTGGGGCGCCGCCGGCGGACTCGGCGTGTTCGCGACCCAGCTGTGCTCGCTGACCGGCGCCGACGCCATCGGTGTGGTCTCGAGCGACGAGAAGGGCGCGCTGATCGAGGAGCTCGGCGCCGTCGGCTACATCAATCGCGGCGAGTACAGCGGGATGATGCGCCAGGGCGGCGAGAGCGCCAACGAGGAGCGCGCCCGCTTCAAGGAGTCCCGTCGCTTCTGCAAGGCGGTCGAGGAGCAGCTCGGTGGGCCGCCCGACATCGTCTTCGAGCACGTGGGGAAGGCCACCTTCCCGACCTCCGTCCTGTGTGTGAAGCCGTTCGGCAAGGTCGTGATCTGCGGCGCCACCAGCGGGTATCAGCTCGATTTCGACGTCCGCTATCTGTGGATGCGCCAGAAGGAGATCATCGGCTCGCACTTCGCCAACGCCTGGGAGGCCACCAAGGCCAACGAGCTGATCGAGGAGTCGAAGATCCGCCCCGTGCTCTGGCAGACGATGGGCTTCGAGGGGGTCGCCGAGGCCCACCAGCTGCTGCGCGACAACCGCCATCTCGGCAAGATCGCGATTCTCGTCGGCGCCACCAAAGAGGGTCAGGGCAAGACAGCCGACGGACCCGGCGCGATCCGCGCCGAAGTGGGGGCATAGCGATGGCCGACCTCGTGCGCGTCGCCTGGTACGCCACTGTCCTGCGCCAGGACTCGTTCGCCGCCGAAGTGGCCAGGGTCGCCCCGGTCGCGCTGCGCTACGGCGCGACGGAGTATGCGGTTCATGTCGACAACGATGACCGCTACAAGATCAACCACATGAGCTGGTTCAAGAGCAAGACCGACTGGTACCGCTACTGGGATGGACCCGAGATGATCGAGTTCAGAGCCTCCAACCTGGGCCGCTACCAGATCCCCATCGTCTACACCTGGATGGATCAGATCGCGTGGGGAGCACTGGGTCCCGAGGTTCCCGAGCCCGAGCCCGACCGCGGTCCCGCCGAGCCACTGCCGTCGGGCATCACCTCGGTCTAGCCGGACTCCGAGTCCTGCGCCCGCAGCGCGAGCTCGAGCCAGAACCTGCCATCGGGCTGATCCAGCACGTCGCCGAACAGCTCACGCAGGCGCCCCAACCGGTAACGCGCCGTCTGGGGGTGGATCCCGAGGCGCTCAGCGACCTGCCCGAGGCGCCCCTGCTCGGCCAGCCACACGACCAGGGTCTCGGTCAGCCGCGCTCGCGAGCCCGGCGTGAGCTCCCGCAACGGCGCCAGCCGGTCGGCTACGAGCTCCTCGGCCAGACGCAGATCGGCGCGCAGCAGCAGCTCACCCGCACGCTCCCGCGCGGACACGAACGCCACCGGCTGATCGGCGAGCTCGAGTGCCGCACGTGCTCTTGCGAAGCTGATCCGGGCCTGCGTCCAGTCGACGGTCGTCCCCAGCCCCCCACTCGCGCCAGCGGCGAGCACCGCCCGCTCGATAGCCGCCCGCTGCCCTGGTCCGTCGGGATCGGCCACGAGCGCGCAGGTGAGGTCGCCGAACGCCTCGCTGATCGAGCCGGCGGGCAGCCGGGAGGCCGCGATCCCGCGCTGCTCGCCGCCGATCGCCACCACAGCCAGCGTGCGGGGCAGGGGCCAGCCGGCGTCGCCGGCGGCCGCGTCGATCGCGTCCGGATCGGCCGGTGGGTCGCGGACCAGCAAGCGCACCAGGCGCCGGCGCCGCAGCTCCGCCTCGCTGGCGGCGGCCGACTGCTCCAGCGCGTAGCCCTCGGCCGACTCGGCCGACAGCACGTCGATGTAGGCGAAGATCGACTCGGCCAGCAGGTACAGCGTCTCGGGCTCCAGGCCGGCGTCCACGCCCGCGGCGGCGAACCGCCGCCACGCCACGCGGGCGCCGATCCGATAGGCGCTGAGCAGCGAGTCGAGGCTGCGGCCCGCTCTCATCTCCCCTCGCCCCAGAGTCGAGTACACGTCGGGGCGCGTCACCTCGCCGCCGGCCTGGACCTCCGCCAGGAAATGGCGCAGCGCCTCCTGCACGCCGGCCCGGATACCCTCTCCGAACGGTCCCTCGAGCGGCCTGGAGTACGCGGGGACCGTCGCGACGGCCTGGATCATCTCGTTCGCTACATCGGCCAGCGCCGGTCGCAGCACGTCGACCGTCTCCGGCGGCAGCTCGTGCCACGGCTGGTCAGGCATATTTCATAGCGGGTTTCTAACTTCTGGCATTTGGCTAGTCGGTTCCTTAGGAGAATTTTGACGCAGCTACACGTATCCTCTCCCCTGACGTGATGACCCGTACACACAAAGTGGCGAATCTGATCGGTGTCCCGATGCCGTTGGTGGGGCTTGTCATCGCCATCGTCCTGCTGTGGAACCGAGCCATCGGACCCTTGGAGCTCGGTCTGCTGATCGGCTTCTACGTGGTGACGTGCCTCGGCGTCACCCTCGGCTACCACCGGATGTTCACGCACCGGGCATTCGAGTCCTCACGGGCGTTCCGCGCGATCATCGCGATCATGGGCTCGATGGCCGTCGAGGGCTCGGTCATCACGTGGGTCGCCGATCATCGCAAGCACCACGCCTTCACCGACCAGGATGGCGACCCGCATTCGCCCCACCTGAGCGGTCCGGGCTTCTGGGGCGGCATCAAGGGCCTGTGGCACGCTCACATGGGCTGGCTGTTCGAGACCGTGGGCACCGCCGATCGCAACCGCTTCGCGGGCGATCTCGTCAAGGACCGCGTGATCCGCACCGTCGACAAGCTGTTCTGGGTCTGGGTCGTGCTCGGCTTGGCGATCCCGTTCGCGCTCGGGTGGATTGTCGGCGGCAGCATCGGCACCGCGCTGACCGCCCTGCTGTGGGGCGGCTTCGTCCGCGTCTTCCTGCTGCACCACGTGACCTGGTCGATCAACTCGATCTGCCACTTCTTCGGCCGCAAGCGCTTCGATGTCGACGACGAGTCACGCAACGTCTTCTGGCTGGCGCCGCTGTCGATGGGCGAGGCCTGGCACCACAACCACCACGCCTTCCCCACCTCCGCCTTCCACGGGCTGAGGTTCTGGGAGCGCGTCGCCGACCCCACCGGGCTGATGATCGCGCTGCTCGAGAAGCTCGGGATCGTCTGGAACGTGGTCCGGGTCAGCCCCGATCGCCAGGCGGCGAAGCTGCTGCCCGTCGCCGAGCGCGTCCGGCCTGCCGTCCGCGCCTAGCCGCTCCACGCGCCCGGCCCCGCCTAGCCGCCTTCGAGCGGCCCCATCGTGAGCCCGGCGCTGTCGAGTTGCATCCAATACATCTCAGCGTCCTCGCGTGGTCCGCTCCACACGATCGCGCAGCCGCTGTTGTGGATCCGGTCGGCCAACCTGTACCCGTCGGCGAGGGTCACCCCGGGCACGACGCTGGCGAGCGACTCCGCCACGTGGTCGAACGTGTTGTGATCGTCGTTGAGGACCAGGACGCGCCAGTGGCCCCCCAGGCCGCTTCCCGGCCCGCCCAGGCGGGGACGCGGCAGCTGCACCGTCTGAGACATCGTCGCCAGCATAGCGAGGCGACGCCCAGCCGGACGATCGCGGCGGTGCACTCGAAGGGGGTCGGCGATCAGCGCGCGGGGCTCGCTGCCGCCGTCGGGCCGGATGTCGGAGCCGCGGGCGTCGCGATCCGCAGCCGCGGCACGAAGACGTGCACGAGGGGGCCGATCGCCAGCGCGTACAGGACCGTCCCGACGCCCACCGTCCCGCCGAGCAGCCACCCGATGGCCAGCACGGTCAGCTCGATTCCCGTCCGCACGATCCGGATCGAGTGCCCACGCGCCGCCATGCCGGTCATGAGCCCGTCCCGAGGGCCCGGACCCAGGCCGGCGCCGATGTAGGCCCCGGTGGCCACTCCGTTGAGGACCACCCCGCCGACCATGACCGCGGCTCGGGCCGTCAGGCCCGACGGGGCCGGCACCGTCACCAGGACCAGGTCGATCACAGGTCCGACCAGCAGCGCGTTTGAGACGGTGCCGAAACCTGGCTTCTGGCGCAGGGGCAGCCACAGCAGGAGCACGCCGGCGCCGACGATCAGCGCCCACGTCCCGACACCGAGGCCGAGGCGGCGCGACAGTCCCTGGTGCAGGACGTCCCAGGGGTCCACGCCGAGCCCGGCCAGCAGCAGCATCCCGTCGCTGACCCCGTAGAGGATCAGCCCCAGGTAGAGCTGACTGAGACGACGGGTCCGGGGCGGTCGGAGCACGTCATCGATCCTGACAGCGATTGGCGGGCTCGAGCGTTACGGGGAACGCTTCTGCCAGTAGCGCTGCAGCCCGGCGTAGAGCTGCTCCGCGGGGGCCGCCTGCTGGTAGGTGAGCGCCAGCTCAGCGCCGGCATCACGGCGGATCTGCTCCTGGATGGCGGCGATGAAGTCCGTCTCGCTGCTGTCGCGCGCCAGCGCCGCCCAGTCGTCCAGCCGGGCGCCCAGCTCGCGGAGCTGCTCGGGGACACGCTCACTGGACCCGAAGTGCGTCACGGCCAGGCGCTCCGGCTTCCAGGCGGCGATCACCGCGAGCGATTCGTGCCACGCCTCCACGTCGATGTCGGGCGGTGGCGTCGGCGGGACCGTGATCGTCTCCTCGGTGATCCGCACGCCACCGACATCACCCACGAACGCCGTGCTGCCGTGGCGGTAGGACACGTGATGCGAGGCGTGCCCGGGTGTGTAGGCCACCTCGTAGGCGCCGCCGAACAGCCGCTCGCCGCCGCTGAGCACCGTCAGGTTGGACTCGGGCACCGGGAGCATCTCGCCCCATAGCGTGTCCATGTCGTCGCCGTACAGACGGGTTGCGCTCTCGATCAGCTTCGCGGGGTCGACCATGTGCCGCGCTCCGCGTTCGTGGACATAGACCTCCAGGTCGGGCCAGCGCTGCACCAGCGAGCCGGCAGCACCCGCGTGGTCGAGGTGGATGTGCGTCAGCAGCAGCGCCCGCGGCCGGCTGTCACCGAGGGCCTCGAGCAGGACCGGCAGGCAGGAGCTCGGGCCCGGGTCGATCAGCACGTCGTCGACCTCCCAGGCGCCGATCACGCGCTCGCGGCCGAGGTGCATGAGATCGATCACGCGCACGTCGGGACTACCTGCGGACGCTCAGTGCGAAGAGCGGCGATTGGCGGCCTGGGAGGCCGGCGGGATCACCGAGCTCGACCGCCGATGATCGGCGGGCACGGGTGGAGGCGGAGGTGCCGAGGGCTCCGCGGCACCGGCGGACGGAGCCTCGGCGGGTGCGTCGCCGACATCGTCATCCTCGTCATACACACCGTCATCGGCGACGGCGTCGTCGGCGCTCGGAGAGAGCGGGTTGAACGCGACCGTCTGCTCGAGGTCCTCGGCCACCTGCTCCCGGATGCCCGCCGGCTCCTCATCGGTGGTGATCTGCGCCCGCGTCAGCGAGGCGTCGTCGTCGTAGGGAGCGGTCTCCGAGGCCGGCGGGAAACGCTCGGCCGCCGTCTCGGCGAGCGCGATCAGCTGTTGGGCCAGCTCTCGCGCGTCATCGACGATCCGTCCGCGCTCGGCCCAGATCCGGTCCGTGTCGACATCCAGGTCGCGTATCCGCTGCTGGGCCGCGGCCTCGATCTCATCGGCCTCGATCCTGGACTTCTCGAGCCGGTCCTCGGCCTCGCGACGCGACTGGGCGGTGATCTCCTCCGCTGTCTCGTGAGCCCGCTGCAGGATCCCCGAAATCTGCTCACCGACGCGCTCCAGGGCCCGGCGCACGGCGGCCTCCGGGGAGCGGGTGGCCTGGAGCTCCGCAACCAGCTGGCTGGTCCGTTGCACGTAGGAGTCGACGGCCAGCCGGTCATAGCCGCGCAGCGCGACGGGAAAATCGGCGTTCACAAGGGCCACCGGGTCATCCGGCAGGTTCTCGAGCGGCGCGGTGATCTCCTGGAGGATCGCGTGTTCGGTCGCGGCTGAGCTCTGGTCGGGCATTACGTGATCGGTGGGTATTGTCGCAGGTGCCGCGGTCACTGACCGGCTCATACAATGCAGCACGTGCCGGAGACCCCCTCTCCCCGCCTCGCCGAGCGCGATCGTCCCTGGATGATGCGCACTTACGCGGGCCATTCGGATGCCAAGCGCTCCAACGAGCTCTACCGGCGCAACCTCGAAAAGGGCCAGACCGGCCTGTCGGTCGCCTTCGACCTGCCCACACAGACCGGCTATGACCCGGATCACGAGCTCGCCCGCGGGGAGGTGGGCAAGGTCGGCGTCTCGATCGCCCACGAGGGCGATATGCGGACGCTGCTGGAGGGCATTCCGCTGGACCAGATGAACACCTCGATGACGATCAACGCGACGGCTGCGTGGCTGCTGGCGCTGTACGTGGTCGCTGCCGAGGAGCAGGGCGTGGCGGCGGAAAAGCTCCAGGGGACGACTCAGAACGACATCCTCAAGGAGTACCTGAGCCGTGGCACCTATGCCTTCCCGCCCGGCCCCAGCATGCGCCTGATCGCCGACACGATCGCCTACACGGTCGAGCACGTGCCGAAGTGGAACCCGATCAACATCTGCTCCTACCACCTCCAGGAGGCCGGAGCGACCCCGGTGCAGGAGATCGCGTACTCGATGAGCAACGCGATCGCGGTCCTCGATGCCGTCAAGGGGCGGCTGGGCACCGCGGACGAAGCCCGTGCTCACGAGCTGATGGGGAACGTCTTCGGGCGCATCTCCTTCTTCGTCAATGCCGGCGTGCGCTTCGTCGAGGAGCACGCGAAGCTGCGCGCGATGTCGCAGCTGTGGGAGGAGCTCGGCCGTGACCGATACGACGTCCAATCCGAGAAGCACCGCCGCTTCCGCTACGGCGTCCAGGTCAACTCGCTGGGGCTGACGGAGGCCCAGCCTGAGAACAACGTCTACCGGATCGCGCTCGAGGCGCTGGCGGTGACCCTGGGACGCGACGCACGCGCCCGCGCGGTCCAGCTGCCCGCGTGGAACGAGGCGCTCGGCCTGCCTCGCCCCTGGGACCAGCAATGGTCGCTGCGCCTGCAGCAGGTGCTGGCCTACGAGACCGACCTGCTCGAGTACCCCGACATTTTCGAGGGCTCGACGGTCATGGAGGGCCTGGTGGCCGAGCTGGTCGACGGCGCTCGCAGCGAGATGGCGCGCGTCGCCGAGCTCGGCGGCGCCGTCGAGGCCGTCGATTACATGAAGGCGGGCCTGGTCGAGTCCCACCGCGAGCGCTGGCGCCGGATCGAGTCCGGCGAGCTGACGGTGGTCGGCATGAACCGTTTCACCAGCACCGAGCCGTCCCCCCTGACCTCCGACGGCGACGGCGGCATCCTCGTCGTCGACCCCGCCGTCGAAGCCGAGCGCCGGGCGGCGCTCGAGCAATGGCGCGCCGAGCGCGACCAGGAGGCCGTCGACGCGGCCCTTACCGAGCTCGCCCGCGTGGCGGCCGCGGACTCAGAGAACATCATGCCGGCCACGATCGCGGCGGCCCGTGCCGGCGCCACCACCGGTGAGTGGGCGAGCACCCTGCGCGACGTGTTCGGCGAATACCGCGCCCCCACCGGGGTCGGCGAGGCGGCGGCGGTCTCCAGCGAGGACGTCGCGGAGCTGCGCGACGAGGTCGAGCGCGTCAGCGAGGCCCTCGGCCGCCGATTGAAGTTCCTCGTCGGCAAGCCCGGCCTCGACGGCCATTCCAACGGCGCGGAGCAGATCGCGGTGCGCGCCCGCGACGCCGGCATGGACGTGGTCTACGAGGGCATCCGGCTGACGCCGTCTCAGATCGCCAGCTCCGCCGCCCAGGAGGGAGTCCACGTGATCGGGCTGTCGATCCTGTCGGGGTCGCACGCCGAGCTCATCCCCTCGGTGCTGCGGGCACTGGCCGACGCCGGCGTCGCGAATGTGCCCGTCGTCGTCGGCGGGATCATCCCCGAGGCTGACGCCGCAGCGCTGCGTCAGCAGGGCGTGGCCGCCGTCTACACCCCGAAGGACTGGGACCTCAACAAGATGATGCGCGACATCATCGCGCTGGTGGGTGAGCGGCTGGATGATTCGGGCGCCCCCCATTCCAGCGAGGCTGGAGTCCTGGCGGGCGGTACGCCCGAAGGGATCGATACGGCCGCGCGCGCTTGAGCGCCACCGAACCGCCGGCCCAAGATCTCGGCGCCCGCCTGCGGGAGCGAGACCTGAGCGCCGCGCCGGCGGTACTCAATCTGGTCGAGACCCGCAGCGAGCGCGCTCGCGCGCAGACGGCGGAGCTCCTGGCCGCGCTCTCCCCCGCCGCTCTCGGCGGCGAGGCTCCGGCCCACATCGTCGGTATCACCGGGCCGCCGGGAGTCGGCAAGTCCTCGCTGCTGTCACGGCTCGCCGCCGAATGGCGCCGCCGCGGGCGCTCGGTGGCGGTCCTCGCCGTCGATCCCAGCTCCCGGCGCTCGGGCGGTGCTCTGCTCGGGGACCGCGCGAGGATCGAGCGCGATCCCTCCGACACCGGGCTGTTCATCCGCTCCACGGCGGCCGGCGACCGGCTCGGCGGCCTGGCCCCGGCCACCCGGGCCGCCACCACTGCGCTGGCAGTGGCGTTCGACGTGGTGGTGATCGAGACCGTCGGTGTCGGCCAGTCCGAAACCGACGTGGCGGAGGTCGCCGACACCGTCGCGGTCGTGGTCCAACCCGGTGGGGGCGACGTCCTGCAGTTCCTGAAATCCGGGATCATGGAGATCCCTGATGTGCTGGTCGTGACCAAATCCGACCTTGGGCGCGTGGCCTCGCGCGCGCTCGCCGACCTGACCGCGGCGCTGCGCTCATTGGGCGCCAGCGACACGCCGGTGCTCGCAGTCTCCTCACTGCCCCCGGGGTCGGGCATCGAACAGCTCGTCGACGCACTGGAGGCGCACAGAGCCGCGATCGAACTCTCCGAACGGCGTCTGCGCAGCCGCCGAATGCACGCGCTGGCCGATTTCGTCGTCGAGCACGGCGAGCGCGGGCTCCGCGCCCTCGGGGGGCGCCGCGAGGCCGAGCGCTGGCTGGCCCGGCAGGATCCCGGCGCGGACGTCGCAACGCTCCTGGCCGAGCTCGAGGAGCGGGTCATCTGATGCGGATCGTGCTCCCTGCCGACCAGCTGGTCGATGGCGCCACGGCGCTGCGCCCATGGCGCGACTCAGACCTCCCGGCGCTGGTGGCGGCCTGCCAGGATCCGGAGATCTCGCGCTGGACCCGGGTACCGAGCCCCTACGGGGAGACCGACGCCCGCGCCTACCTGCTGCAACGCTACGACATGGCGTTCACCGGTCAGGCGGCCCCATTCGCGATCGTCGACGCCGGTACCGGCGGCTTGCTGGGCTCGATCTCCCTGCTCCGGATCGAGTGGTGCCACCAGCGCGCCGAGGTCGGGTACTGGCTCGCCCGCGAGGGCCGAGGGGCCGGCCACGCCACGCGGGCGGTAGGGCTGATCTGCGCATGGGGCTTTCGCGCGCTCGAACTCGAGCGCATCGATCTGCTGGCCGCGACCGGGAACGCTCCATCCCAGGGGGTCGCGGAGCGCGCCGGCTTCACCCGCGAGGCGCTCCTGCGCTCCTACATGCGCGGTCCCGCGGAGCACGGCCGCCTTGACCTGGTCGCCTTCGGCCTGCTCGCCGGCGAGAGCTGACCCGGCGAGAGCTCACCCGGCGGGGTCCAAGCCGGAACCCGACGGCCATCGTCTCCGGCGCCCGAGGAGCAAAACGGCGGCAAGGAAGGGGTTGGACCGAGGCCTCGGTCTCGTTGGGTCCTATATGACCCCTTCGCGACCGAGGCCCCTGAGAACGCCGGCACGTTGCCCCTTCCTCGCCGCCTTTTGGGTCCCGAGCCCTGACGACCGGCGGCGGCAGACAGGACACACGCCCGGGTCCGGCCCATCCGTGGGCGGCAGCCGGCGACCGCGCCGCGGCGCCGCCTCACCGCGGCCGCGCCTCACCGCGGGGTCGCCAGCGAAGACAGCCGCCACCCCCGCTTGGTGTCGATCAGGGTCACGGATTCGAGTGCCGCCGGCTGGCCGGTGGCGCCCGTCAGGACGACCGCGGTCGCGCTGCGCCCCTTGACGCTTATGCGCGAGACGCTCAGCGTCGGGTTCTGCACAGTCTCGACGAACACCTTCATCGCCTGGGCGCATGTCAGGTCCGCGTCCTGGATGCGCTGCACCAGCGCCGGGGCCAGGACCTGGGCGCACAGCTCGGGGGCGTTCCGGCTGGCCGTGGCGTGGGCGAACTGCTGAAGCTTGGCCTGCACTTGGTCTCGCTGGCTGACCCCGCATCCCGTGAGTGCATATGCAGCGCCTAGGAGCAGGATCCCGCGAGCTGGGCGCATGGCGCGAAGGGTAGCCTGTGGGGTATGGACGGTGAGCCCCTTCGCGATGGTCATGGTCGCCTGATCGGCGATCTGCGGGTGTCCGTGACCGACCGCTGCAACTTCCGCTGCCAGTACTGCATGCCGGCCGAGGGCCTGCCCTGGCTCGAGCGCGCGGAGATCCTCAGCTTCGAGGAGATCGCGCGCCTGGTGGCGGTGTTCGCGTCCATGGGCGTGGGCGACGTGAGGCTGACGGGCGGCGAGCCGCTGGTCCGGCGTGACTTTCCGAAGCTCGCGGCGATGCTGACCGCGATCGATGATGTGGACGAGGTCTCGGTGACCACCAACGGCTTCTTGCTCGAGCGCGACGCCGAGCTACTCGTCGCCGCCGGGATCGACCGCTTCAACGTGTCAGTCGATTCGCTCCAGCGTGACCGCTTCTACGAGCTCACCCGGCGCGACGCCCTGCCCCAGGTCCTGCGTGGCCTCGAGAAGCTCGCCACGTTTCCCGAGGCGCACCCGATCAAGATCAATGCAGTCGCAATCCGCGGCTTCACCGAGGAGGAGGCGCTGCCGTTCGCCGAGTTCGCGCGACGGACCCCCTACGAGGTTCGCTTCATCGAGTTCATGCCGCTGGACGCCGACCGCGCCTGGACCCGCTCGCAGGTCCTCAGCGGAGCCGAGATCCGCGCCGCGATCCACGCCGTGCATCCACTCGAACCCGAGCCGCGCGAGCCCAGCGCCACCGCTCGCGTCTACCGGTTCGCCGACGGACACGGCAGGATCGGGTTCATCAACCCGGTCTCGGAGCCGTTCTGCGCTGACTGCAACCGCGTGCGGCTGACCGCCGACGGGCGCCTGCGCACGTGCCTGTTCTCACTCAACGAGACCGACCTGCGCGGCCCGCTGCGCGAGGGCGCAGGTGACCGGGAGCTTGAGCAGATCATCCGCGACGCGGTGTGGCGCAAGGAGCTCAAGCACCACGTCGGCGAGCCGGGCTTCATCCAGCCCGCGCGGAGCATGTCGGCGATCGGCGGCTGACCGCCGCCAGGCGCGCCGTTCAGCGCCAGCCGGGAAGCCAGCTCTGATTGCATACCCGCGGCACGTTGGCATCGCTGGTGAAGACGGGCGCCATCACGCTGCGCGGGACCAGACTGTGCTTGTGCCCGAGTAGATGTCCCATCTCGTGGACGACGGTCAGGCAGAACATCCCCCAGTCGCCCTCCATGTCTGACCATGAAGCCCATTGCCAGCGGGCCAGTGAGATCTTGCAGTTGGTGTAGCTGCTCGCCGGAGCGTCGAGGTTGTCCGGTCCGAGCGAGGAATTGAACGTGACCCACCCGTCCGTGCTGGGATCCAGACCGGCGACGAGGGGACGCTCGGCGGCGATGCTGATCTGCCCTCCGCACGGGATGGCGCCCCAGTAGCCCTCGGCGATGGCCGTGGCCGTGGTCAGGGGATTGCGGCTATCGACCGAAGCGGTGACGGCACGGCGGCCGCGTGCCGCGTAGCGCTCGGCGTGCGCGTGCCCGTGCGTGGTGGCGCGCGAAGCCGGCGCCGAGGCCGAGGTCGTGCCCGCAGACACCGCCGGCGCGAGCACCGTGGCTGCGAGGAGGGCGATCAGGCGCTTCATGTCATCAGGATCGCCCAGGACGCCGTCGATTTCGTCCCCCCAGGTGAGCGATCTTCGGGGTAGACGAAGACCGTGGACGGGTGACCCCGGGCTCACCCTTCGGGCGCTTGCTGCCGATGCACTTGATGCGCCCAGCGCGCACCGCCATTGCCAACTTCCCCGTCCACGCCGATCACGGTGCTCGTCGCTCGCTTTGAGTGCTGCCACTGTTGCACTCGGGCCGCTCCAACCGCTGGGCGCCTCATCACGGCGAGAGCTGTTGGCCTTGCCCTCGGCGGCTTCGTCGAGGACGCGCCGATAGGACATCCGTCCAGTCGCTAATCAACTCTTAGTCACCTGTCGATAGGCGCACACGGCCCTAGGAGGCGGGGATCCTTCCCCAGCCCCTTGTTCTTTCAGTCTCATCGGGTGTCTTCAGGCCGCTAACAGGGAGACCCCCATGAGCAGTGCGAAGCGCCTCGAGGGCACACTTGCCCCGAGGTCAAGACGTGTCAAGCCCCGTATCCGGGCTCTAGGTGCAGGGCTGGCCTCGACGGCTTGCGCCGGCCTGCTGATGGCAGGGAGCGCTCAGGCGGCGACGCCGACGGTCGGCCTCGGCCTCGCAGCCCCCTTCTCGGTCCTCGCGGGCTCCACCGTGACCAACACCGGCCCGACGACGATGTTCGGCGACCTTGGTCTCGATCCCGGGTCCTCGATCACCGGTGCCCCCCATGCCCTCGGGTCGACGCACGTCGACGACGGCGTGGCCCTGAGCGCCAAGAACGCCCTGGTGGTCGGGTATACCGATGCGGCGGGCCGGCCGGCGACGAAGCTAGCCAGCGCGGATCTGAGCGGGAAGACCTTCACCCCCGGCGTCTACGACGCCTCATCCTCGCTGCTGTTCTCGGCCGGGCACATGACGTTGAACGCTGAGGGCAACCCCGACGCGGTCTTCATCTTCCAGGTCGGCAGCTCGCTGACGACGGGCTCGGCCACCAGGGTCCAGCTGGTCAACGGCGCGCAGCCGTGCAACGTGTTCTGGCAGATCGGAGCATCTGCGACCCTCGGCAGCGGCTCGGTGTTCGCCGGGACCGTGATGGCCCTGACGACGATCACCGCCAACACCGGTGCGACGCTCGACGGCAGGCTACTGGCGCGTAACGGCGCCGTGAACCTCGACACCAACACGATCACCACGTCCGCTTGCTCGACCGGCGGTGGCGGTGGCGGCGGCGGCACGGGCGGCGGTGGCGGCGGCGGCACCGGCGGCGGTGGCGGCGGCGGCACCGGTGGCGGTGGCGGCGGCGGAACCGGCGGCGGCACGACCGGCGGCGGCACGACCGGCGGCGGCACGACCGGCGGCGGTGGCGGCACGACCGGCGGCGGGACACCCGGCACTCCGATCGGCTCCAAGAACACCGTCAAGAAGCGTCACGCGAAGGCCAAGGCCCGCGCCAAGGCCCGCGCGAAAGCGCGCCGTCACCGACTCACACTGGCCCGGGCGCGCCGGCACCCTCGTCCTCGGCCCCCGCGCAACCACCGCTCGTTCACCGGCTGAACCGCGTGTCAACGGGAATCGTGCAGGGTTCTCCCGGGATCGGCGCCAAGCGCCGGTCTCGGGGCATGGCCCGGCTCACCTGCACGGTCCTCGTGGCCCTGAGCGGGTGCGCTGCTCTGAGCGCCGAGGCCGGCGCCGCCTCCCCCAGGAGCCGGGTACGTGCAACCCAGATAAGGCCGGTCCAGCAGCTCGCCGCGCTCGCCTATGAGCACCGCGCCTACGCATTGCCCCGCACGACGTCTCGTCTGAAAGCCTCGATTCCCGCTCACCGGCCGATCACGGGCTCGCAGACCGTCCTGCCCGTCTTGGGCCAGACCATCAATCGCCACGGACAGCGCTGGCTGCGGGTCAGGCTCCCGGGACGCCCGAACAGCTCGACAGGATGGATCAAACGCGCCGGCACCGAGCAACAGTCCACCCGCTGGAACATCCAGGTCAGCACCGCCGCGCGGCGCATCTGGGTCTACTATCTCGGTCGGCTGGTCAGGACCTTTCCCGCGGTCGTCGGTAAGCCCTCGACCCCGACCCCAACCGGGCACTTCTTCGTCGAGGAGAGCGTGATCATGCCCGCCAGCGAGCCCGGCGGCCCCTATGCCCTGGCTCTCAGCGGCCGCTCAAACGTCTTCCAGGAGTTCGACGGCGGCCCCGGGCAGATCGCGATCCACGGACGCATCGGCCTCGGTGGAACTCCCGGACAGCCTGAGTCCCACGGCTGCATGCGGGTGACC
This sequence comes from uncultured Solirubrobacterales bacterium, assembly GCA_963799995.1. Lineage (GTDB taxonomy): Bacteria > Actinomycetota > Thermoleophilia > Solirubrobacterales > Solirubrobacteraceae > Palsa-465. Next base: position 1,174,466 of record CAWCZI010000012.1, read on the forward strand.
ACCCAGAACATCGACTGGCTCGTCCGCCGCATCGGCCCGGGCACCCCCGTGACGATCCGCTGAACAGCCGTTAACGCGATCGCAAGCTTTTCCGAGCATCATCAGAAGGGTCAATGCTCCTGCTGATGTTGTTCGCGCTGCTCGCGGGTGCCGGGACGGCGATCACGCCGTGCGTGCTGCCCGTCCTCCCGGCGCTGCTGTCAGCGAGCGCGCTGGGCGGCCGCCGGCGACCGATCGGCATCGTCCTCGGGCTGTCGGCCACCTTCACGATCGCGATCGTCGCGCTGGCCCAGCTGGTCAAGGGCGTCGGGCTCGCGGGCGGAGCCGCCCGCACGCTGGCGATCGTCGTACTGCTGGTCTTCGGCGTAGTGCTGCTCGTCCCCGAGCTGGCCGAGCGTGTTCAGGCCCCGCTCTCGCGCCTGGCGCGGTTCGGCCCCCGGACCCGGGGCGACGGCTTCTGGACGGGCGTCGGCGTGGGCGGCGCCCTCGGCTTCGTGTGCGCCCCGTGCGCGGGGCCGATCCTCGCCGCCGTGACGTCGGTCAGCGCCTCTGGCGGCGCATCGGCGCGGGTGGTGGCGGTGGCTCTGGCCTACGCGGTCGGCCTCGGGGCGGTGATGCTGGTCTACGCGATCGGCGGCCGGGCCGTGCTGGATCGCGTGCGCCGCCGGGCCCGCGGCCACGTGGTCGAGCGCACGCTCGGTGTGGTGCTGCTGCTCACCGGGGTGGTGATGGCCACGAACCTCGACGTGCGCTTCGAGGAGGCGCTGGCCAAGGACACGAGCCTGCCGGCCTTCCTCGTCGATCCGACGCGGTCGCTCGAGAACTCCAGCGCGGTCCAGAACCGGCTGGCCTCCCTCCGGCCGCCCTCGCGCTTCGCCGTGCGCCAGAGCGAGGCGGCGGCGAGGCCGGTGGCGGCCCGCGTGGGCGTCGCGATCCCCGGCGTCAAGACGCCGTCGCTGCCCGATCTCGGGACGGCGCCCGAGTTCACCGACAACCAGCGCTGGTTCAACACCCCGGGCGGCAAGCCGCTCACGCTGGCAGGCCTGCGCGGACACGTGGTGCTGGTCGACTTCTGGACCTACACCTGCATCAACTGCATCCGCACCCTGCCCTTCCTCAAGGGGCTGTACGCCACCTACCATCCCTACGGGCTCGACATCGTCGGCGTCGAGACCCCGGAATTCACGTTCGAGCAGGATGCCGGCAACGTGCAGCAGGCGGTCCAGTCCGACGGCCTGCGCTACCCGGTCGTCCAGGACAACCGCTACGGCACCTGGAACGCGTACCAGAACGAGTACTGGCCGGCCGAATACCTGATCGACGCCCGCGGCCAGGTCCGCCATACGCAGTTCGGCGAGGGCGACTACAAGCAGGACGAGGCCGCGGTCCGGGCGTTGCTCTACGAGGCCGGCGCGCGCCACCTGCCGCCGCCGATGACAGCCCACGCGATGATCCCCTCGGGCGGCCTGGCCACGCCCGAGACCTACCTCGACTACCAGCGCGCCCAGGGCTTCGCTCAGCCGCCGCAGAGCGGTGTGCACTTCTACCCGGGGGTGACGGCGCCCTCGGTGAACCAGTTCGGCCTGCACGGGACCTGGGACGTCACCAAGCAGTCGGCAACCCCGACATCGGCCGGCGCCAACATCACGGGCCGCTTTCAGGCCCAGCACGTCTATCTGGTGATGACCTCGGCCGGCAATGTCCCGCGCACGGTCCGGGTGCTGCTCGACGGCCACCCGATCTCGGCGGCCGACTCAGGCGCCGACGTCCACGGCGGGCTGGTGACCGTCTCGGGGCAGCGGCTGTACGGGCTGATCTCGCTGCCCGGCGCCCAGCAGCACACGTTCACGCTGCAGATCCCGCCAGGCGTGAGCGCCTACGACTTCACGTTCGGGTAGACGACCGCCGCAGCGCGAGGGCCGCGGCCTCGAGGTCCTCGGGCGTGTTGACGTTGAAGAACACGTCGTCTTCCACCTGCACGATCCGCGGCTCGAGCCGCGCGACGATCGTCCGCAGCGGCTCGCCTGCCCCCGACGCAGCGGCGGCCAGCGGGCTGAGCGCCTGCGGCTCGTAGCGCGCCAGCAGCGGCTCGAGCGCCACTCCGTCGCGCGAGGCGACCACCGCTGCCGCTCCGCCCGCCTTGGCGAAGGCCAGCCGGGAGACCACCTCCCGGGTGAGGAACGGCATGTCCACCGCACACACGACGACCGCCCTCCCGGCGGCCATCCGGAGAGCGTGCACGATGCCCGCCACGGGGTGGCGCGGCTCCGGCGGCTCGATCCACAGCAGGGCGTTGAGACTTTGTGGGAGCTCGGTGTCGTCCTTGGCCACGACCTGCACGTCATCGAGTACCTCGGCCAGGGCCCGGAACGCGTACGCGATCAGCGGCCGGCCGGCAAGCTCCGTGACGGCCTTGGCCCCCCCGAGCCGGCGGCCCATGCCTCCTGCCAGCACGACGCCGACCGGGCGCGCCGGCGCGCGCCTGTCCGGTGGCTCAGAACGATCAGTCACGCCCGCGAGCATACGGCTCGACCGTTCCCTCTCCGCTCCGTCCTAGAATCATCCCGATGGAGGGCTCAACCGAGGTACGCAGCTGGTTACGCTGCTACCGCTGCTGGTCGCAGAACCTCGAAGTGCAGGTGCACTACGAGGGCATCCATCGGATCGATCCGGAAACCGGTGAGCGCGGCGAGGTCGTCGACGAGATGCAGGAGGCGGTCGTGCAGTGTCTCGAGTGCATGCACGACCAGCCCCACCTCGGCTTCCACAACGGCCGCGTGGAGCCGATCGAGGACCGGTGGGAACGGATGATCGCCGGCACCCCATGGGTGGCGTCGTGCACGGTCACCGTCGACGCCGACGACGTGGAGACATGCTCCGGTCCCGAGGCCGGCGACGCCCTGTCCTACGCCGCCTTCGGCGACCACGGGACGCGCGAGTTCTTCACCCACGTCCGCTTCCACAAGCACGACGAGGACCGGATCGTCGTGCACCTGCTGGTCGAGCTCTACTCCCGCTCCGCCGAGGAGGCCACGGACGTGCTCGAGGAGGCTGCCCGGGGGCAGCTGGCAATCACCTCGCTGGCCGAGGAATCACGTCCCCCGGCGTCGACCGGAGACGATCAGCACTAGGCGTCGTTCCCCGACGCCGGCGCCATACGGTCCAGGCCTCGCCGAAGATCAGCGCCAGAGCGACCGGAACCGTCGCCGGCAGCTCGTTGAGCACGAAGAACAGCAGGTCGAACAGCCCCGCCAGGGTGAGCGTGAGCAGAGCCGACCAGCCCTGTCGGCGGCCCTCCTGGGCGAGCACCGCGCCGAGCAGCGCGGCGACGAACAGGTCTCCGTACCCGAGCGAGATCGAGCCGAACAGCTCGCTCTGAAGCTGCGGCAGGCCGCTGCCTGGTAGCGGCGCAGCGGCAATCAGCGTGGAGTTGGGCGTTTGGAGCAGATCCGTGAGCACCAGCCAGACGTCGGCGCACGCCATCGCGATGATCCCGAGCTTCATCCAGCCGCGCGGCGTGACCGCGCCCAGTAGCACGCCCAGGGTCACGCAGCTCAGCGCCGAGAGCAGCGCCGCAGCGCCCTCACCGACCAGCGACGTTCGCAGTCCCCAGGCCGCCGCGAACAGCGGCACCACCAGCAGCGCCGCCCACGGCCGCGATCCCCTGGCCGCCCAGCCCAGGGCCGCGGCGGCCAGCAGCGGCACGGCCACCAGGGCCAGGTAGGTGAGGCCCGTGGCGGTCGCCGACACATAGCGGATGGCGAAGATCACGCCGATGATCGACGCGATCGGGATCAGGGCCCACGCCGGTCCCGACACCCGTTCGAGCAGCGCTATCCGCGGCGGGCGGCGCGGCGCGGCCACGACGCCGGCCTGAAGCACCAGCACCGCGGCATCGGAAGGTATGAATCCGAGCGCCACGCCCCCCAGAGTACGCTCAGCTGCTCAGGCGATCCTCAAGCGCTTGCAACTGGGAGCGAAGTTCCTGCGGCAGCTTGTCGCCGAACTCGGCGTAGTGCTCCTTGAACTGCGGCATCTGCAGCGACCACGCCTCGGGGTCGACGTCGAGCAGCTCACCGAGCGTCTGCTCTGAGACGTCGAGGTCCTCGGTGTCGATGCCTCCGGCGCCGACGGGCGGCACCAGCCCGATCGGCGTCTGGACCGCGTCGGCCTCCCCGGTCAGACGCCCGAAGATCCAGGCCAGAACCCGCGAGTTCTCACCGAATCCGGGCCACATGAACTTCCCATCCGCGTCCTTGCGGAACCAGTTCACGTAGAAGATCCGTGGCAGCTTGGCGTCGCGACGGTGCCCGATCGACAGCCAGTGCGCGAAGTAGTCGCCCATGTGGTAGCCGCAGAACGGCAGCATCGCCATCGGGTCGAAGCGGAGGTTCCCGACCAGTCCGGCCTGAGCCGCGGTCGTCTCCGAGGACATGATCGAGCCGAGGAACACTCCGTGCTCCCAGTCGGTGGCCTCGTGCACCAGCGGCACGATCGTGGCGCGGCGCCCACCGAACATGATCGCCTCGATCGGCACGCCGGCGGGGTCCTCCCACTCCGGCGCGATCGACGGACACTGATCGGCGGCCACGGTGAAGCGCGCGTTGGGATGAGCGGCGGGAGTGTCAGCCTCGGGAGTCCAGTCCTTGCCGCGCCAGTCGATCGCGTGCGCGGGCGGCTCACCGGTCATGCCCTCCCACCAGATGTCGCCGTCGTCGGTCTTGGCGCAGTTGGTGAAGACCGTGTTGCGGCTGACCATGTCGATCGCGTTCGGGTTGGTGCGCGCGCCGGTGCCCGGCGCCACCCCGAAGAAGCCGGCCTCGGGGTTCACCGCGTACAGCTGACCGTCCTCGCCGAACTTCATCCATGCGATGTCATCGCCGATCGTCTCGACCTTCCAGTCGGGGAGCGTCGGGATCATCATCGACAGGTTGGTCTTGCCGCAGGCGCTCGGGAAGGCGCCGGCGATGTACTTCACCTCCCCCTTGGGCGAGGTGAGCTTGAGGATCAGCATGTGCTCGGCCATCCAGCCCTCGTCGCGGGCCATCACCGAGGCGATCCGCAGCGCGAAGCACTTCTTCCCCAGCAGTGCATTGCCGCCGTAGCCGGAGCCGAACGACCAGATTTCGCGCGTCTCCGGGTAGTGCACGATGTACTTGTTGTCGGCGTTGCACGGCCACGGGACGTCCTGGGCGCCGTCGGCCAGAGGGGCCCCCACGGAGTGAAGGCACGGCACGAAGTCGCCGTCCTCACCAAGCACGTCGAGCGCCGTCTGTCCCGTCCGGGTCATTACCCGCATCGAAGCGGCCACGTACGCGGAGTCGGTGAGCTGGACGCCGATGTAGGAGATCGGCGAGCCGAACGGGCCCATCGAGAAGGGAACCACGTACATGGTGCGCCCGCGCATCGAGCCCTTGAACAGCTCGGTCAGCATCTCCCGCATCTCGGCCGGGTCGCGCCAGTGGTTGGTGGGACCGGCGTCTGACTCCTTCTCGGAGCAGATGAACGTCCGATCCTCGACACGCGCGACGTCGGCGGGGTCTGAGAGCGCCAGGTAGGAGCCGGGGCGCTTGGCCTCGGAGAGCCGCTCGAAGGTACCGGCGTCCACCAGCGTCTGCGCCAGCAGGTCGTACTCCTCGGCCGATCCGTCACACCAGTAGACATCATCGGGCTGTGTCAGCGCCGCGACTTCCTCGACCCACGCGTGCAGCCGGGTGTGCTTGGACGTCGCTTGTTGTCTCGGTGCGGTATGGGCCATGGTTGTTGGGGACTCCTTGACGCGTTCGGGGGCCCGGGTAAGCCTACCCGCGAAGCACACAAAGTGCTCACAAAGTGGCTCCTCCGGCCGGGTTGGAAGACTACAGACCGTTTTCTGGTGCAGCGCTACCCCGCCTGTTTGCGGGGCACCAGTACCAGGCGCTTGAACTCCGCCACCAGCACGCCATCCTGATTGAGCACACGGGTGTGCACGCGGACCGTGCCCCGGTCGAGCTTGGAACGCGACGGCGTGACCTCCAGGACCTCGGACTCGCAGAACAGGGTGTCGCCGTGAAACACCGGGGCTGGGTGGCTGAGCTCCTCGGTGGCCAGGTTGGCGATCGCCTTGCCGCTGATGTCTGAGACGCTCATCCCGAGCGCGAGCGAGTAGACCAGCGGACCCACCACGACGTTGCGTCCCTGCTGGGACTGCTTGGCGTAGACGTCGTTGAGGTGCAGCGGATGGTGGTTCATCGTGATCAGGCAGAACAGGTGATCGTCTGACTCCGTCACGGTCTTCGCGGGCCAGTGCTTGTAGACAGCGCCGACCTCGAATTCCTCGAGGTAGCGGCCGTAGGGATGGGCGCCGCTGGCCTCGCGCGCCGCCTGATCGGTCTCAACTTCTGGCATCAATCACTCCTGGCTGGGTTCGTGAGCGGCCTAGGAGGATGGCATCCGCCCGAATCCTGGGTCGTTCGGGTCCTCCGCGGCGCCGCCCGCAGCCGTCCGCGGGTCGTTCGGGCCGATGAGCGACCGAGACAAGCTGACCTCGGGCACTCCCTCGATGCGCATCTGGGTAGAGCCGTCGGTCTCGAATCCGTGGCGCGCGTAGAAGGCTCGCGCGGCTCGGTTGGCGGCGAACACCCACAGCCGCACCTCGGTCCACCCCTCGTCGCGAAGCCGGTCGAGCGCCCGGTAGAGCAGTGCCGTCCCCACCCCACGCCGCTGAACGCCGGGATCGACGTAGAGCGAAACGACCTCGCGTCCCTCGGCCGCGTCCTCCTCCCTCACGGTGCAGAAGCCCGCCAGCTCACCGTCCCCGTCGGCGACGTAAGTGAACCTTCCGGTCAGGCCATGCCTGAACCGCTCGCTCCAGTTCTCCGCGCGGCGATTCACCGACAGCGCCTCGAGCCGGTCGTCGGGCACGATCCCGCGGTAGGCCTCCTGCCAGGCTCGGACGTGAACCCGCGCGATCTCCCACGCGTCGTCGATCCGGGCCTCACGCACGGTGAAGGTGGACATCCTGATCAGCTACACCCGGGCGACGGCCATTCGTTACGCGCGCTCGACGGTTGCCCGATAGCGTTGAGCAACCACCGAACAGGAGATATGACGTGCGTAACCCCCGCGACTTCGGAAAGCCTCTGGCGATCGGGGCCCCGGATCCGATTCTGGAGATTCCCTTCAAGCCCTCGCGGATGATCCACTTCTTCGATCCCAGCAACGAGAAGATGGCGGCGAAGCTGCCGGATCTCGCCGCCAAATCGGACATCCTGCTCGGCAACCTCGAGGACGCCGTGCCGGTGGATCGCAAGCAGGCGGCGCTCGAAGGCCTGGTCAAGGTCGGCCGGGAGGTCGATCTCGGCGGCACCGCTCTGTGGACGCGCGTGAACGCTCTGGAGTCGCCGTGGATCCTCGACGAGCTGACCACGCTGGTCACCGAGATCGGGGACACGCTCGAGGTCGTGATGGTGCCCAAGGTCGAGGGGCCATGGGACATCCACTACGTCGATCGCCTGCTGGCGCAGCTCGAGGCCAAGGCCGGCGTGCAGCGTCCGATCCTGATCCACGCGCTGCTGGAGACCAGCCTCGGCGTGGTCAACCTCGAAGAGATCGCCACCGCGAGTCCGCGCATGCAGGGCATGAGCTTCGGTCCAGCCGACCTCGCGGCCTCCCGGCGGATGAAGACCACGCGCGTCGGTGGCGGGCACCCGGGCTACCAGGTGATCAACGACCCCGATCCCGAGAACCCGCAGGCGCCGCGGCCAACCGCGCAGCAGGACCCCTGGCACTACTCGATCGCGCGCATGGTCGATGCCTGCACATCGACGGGGATCCTCCCCTTCTACGGCCCCTACGGCGATATCCGCGACGTCGAGGGCTGCGAAACCCAGTTCCGTGCCGCGTTCCTGCTGGGGTGCGTGGGCGCCTGGTCGCTGCACCCCGTGCAGATCGACATCGCCAAGAGGGTCTTCAGCCCCGATCCCGAGGAAGTGCTGTTCGCCAAGAAGGTCCTCGAGGCCATCCCCGATGGCCGCGGCGTGCACATGATCGACGGCAAGATGCAGGACGACGCCACCTGGAAGCAGTGCAAGGTGATGGTCGAGCTGGCCGAGCTGCTGGCCGAGAAGGATCCGGAGCTGGCCGAGGCATATGGCTTCGCCCGGGCCGCAGCGTAATCTCACTGTCTCATGCGCATCTCCGCCAAAGCTGATTACGCCGTCCGAGCGGTGGTCGAGCTGGCCGCCGACGACGGCGAGAAGCCGGTCAAGGCCGAGCGCATCGCCACTGCACAGGAGATCCCGCTCAACTTCCTCGAGAACATCCTCGGAGAGCTCCGCCACGCCGGCCTGGTGCGCAGCCACCGCGGCGCCGAGGGCGGGTTTCGTCTGGCCCGGGCCCCGGGGGAGATCACCGTGGCCGATGTGATCCGTGCCGTCGAGGGCCCGCTGGCCAGCGTCCGCGGAGGGCCACCCGAGGAGGCCGCCTACAACGGGGCCGCCAACTCCCTGCCGCGAGTCTGGATCGCCGTCCGGGTCAACCTGCGCCGTGTGGTCGAGGCGGTGACGATCGCCGACATCGCGGGCGGCAAGCTTCCCGCCGGCATCGATCAGCTGACCGAGGACCCGGGGGCGTGGGTCACGCGCTGAGAAGCCGCGGGCTCGCCCGGCCCGCCATCATGCGCTGAGAAGCAGCCGGCCCGCCCGGCCCGGTATCACGCGCTGAGCAGCTGTGGCTGCGGCTGGTGCAGCGGCGGCTCCTGGCAGACCCAGTCCGCGCTCACCTCGCGCAGCACCCCGAGCATCGCCGACGCCGCCGGCGAGCGGTACCCGGCAGGCAGCACCACGCCGATCGGTCGCGGCGGCGGGGCCGGGTGCAGGTCGCGGATCACGATGTCGTCGCGGGCGCCGCGACTGACCATGTCGGGGATCAGGGCGAGTCCGACTCCGGCGGCGACGAAACCCTGGATCGCCGAGTAATCGTCGTTCTGGAACGCCACCCGCGGCTCGAAGCCGGCGGCGTGACAGGCCCTTACGAACAGCCGCGCGTCGGGGCAGGAGTCGGTCGTGGCCAGCATCCACCATTCCTCGGCGAGATCCGAGAGACCGAGCCGCGGCTTGTCGGCCAGCGCATGCCCGGCCGGCAGAGCGACGTACATCGGGTCGTCGAACAGGTGCACCGAATCCAGGTCTGCGACTGCGGCCTGCGCCAGCCCGGCCACGTCGTGGCCGGTCTGGTCGATCGTGGCGTGCGACAGCGCCAGATCCAGCTCGCCGGCACGCAGACGCGGCAGCGAGTCCTCCGGGTCCGCCATCATGATGCTGAGCTCGATCGCGGGGTAGCGCTCGCGGAACCGGGCCACCGCAACCGGCAGCACCGAGGCCGCGGCGGACGCGAACGTCGCCAGGTTGAGCGTGCCGCCCTCCAGCCCGGCCAGCGCCCGCAGCTCGGTCTCGGCGTCGGCCAGACGCGCCAGGATCGCCTCCCCGCGCTCCACCAGCAGCCGCCCGGCGTCGGTCAGCACGGCGCCGGCGGGAACGCGTCGTACCAGCACCGTCCCCACTTCAGCCTCGAGCGTGGCGATCTGCCGCGAGACCGCCGGCTGCGTGTACCCGACGGCGGCCGCCGCCGCGCTGAACGAACCGTGCCGGGCGACCTCGCACAAGACCCTCAGACGGCGGCTATCAAGCATACTTTAAGTTATACCCCATCCAGCAAACCCCTATTTGCTTTTATGCCCGAAAAGGCGCATCGTGGACTGCACGATGACCTCCCAAACCGCCCACATCACCATCCGAGCCGGCTACGCCGACGACTACGACGCGCTCGCCCGTCTCGCGGCGCTAGACAGCTCTCCGGCCGTCCCACCCCGTCCCCTCGTGGTGGCCGAGGTCGACGGCGCGCTCCGCGCCGCCGTCTCCCTGCGCGACGGCTCCTGCATCGCCGACCCCTTCTTCCCGTCCGCGGGGCTGGTCGTGCTACTCCGGACCTATGCCGAGGGCGACGAGCAGCGGCGGGCGGTCAGGCGGCCTCGCCGGCGCCCGGGAACCCGACGACGGCCGGCCTACGCTCGCGGCTGATCTCCCCGCGCAGGGCGGGCTCGATCGGGACTCCCGCCGGAGGGCGGACGTAGACGATGTCACCACCCCCGACCTCGAGCTCCTCGGCCTGCTGTCGCGTGAGCTGCGCCCGAGCCAGCGAGCCGTCGGGAAGCTCGAGCTCGACGCGCACCTCGAAGCCGAGGTGGACCACCCGCTTGACCATCGCCTCGATCGTGTCGTCGCGGGGCTCCAGCGAGACCGTCACGTCGTGCGGGCGGACCAGCTTGTCCCCCAGCCGGCTGACGGGCCCGACGAAGCCCATGACGAAGTCGTTCGCCGGCCGGTCGTATATCTCCCGCGGAGATCCGACCTGCTCGACGGTGCCGGCGCTCATCACCGCGATCCGGTCGGCGACCTCCATCGCCTCCTCCTGGTCGTGGGTCACCAGCACCGTGGTCACATGCTGCTCGTCGTGCAGCCTCCGCAGCCAGGCGCGCAGCTCGGCCCGCACGGTGGCGTCCAGCGCACCGAACGGCTCGTCGAGCAGCAGCACCTGGGGCGCCACAGCCAGGGCGCGGGCCAGAGCCATCCGCTGGCGCTGACCGCCGGACAGCTGCGAGGGCCGCTGCGCCGCCCATTTGGTGAGGCCGACCAGGTCCAGCAGCTCGTCCACCCGCGCGCGCACCTCCTCACGGGGTCGCTTGCGGATCTTCAGCCCGAAGGCGACGTTCTCGCGCACGCTCATGTGGGTGAAAGCGGCGTAGTGCTGGAACACGAACCCGATCCCGCGCTTCTGCGCCGCGACGGCCGAGACGTCGGCGCCGTTGATCAACACTGTGCCCGAGTCCGGGAACTCGAGCCCGGCGATGATCCGCAGCAGCGTCGACTTGCCCGACCCGCTGGGACCGAGCAGCGCGGTCAGGGACCCCTCGGGGACCTCGAGGGAGACGTCCCCGAGCGCGGTGAAGTCCCCGAACCGCTTGGAGATGGAGTTGATCTCGATACTCACTTGGAATCTTCTCTCCTGGGGGAAATGACGGTCATGGCGAGCAGGACCAGCAGCGATATGACCGCGAGCTCAGTCGCGGCGGCGTAGGCGGCGGTGATCTCCTGGGAGCCGGGCTGCGAGGCGCGCTCGTAGACGAGCAGGGGCAGCGTCAGGGTGTGGCCCGCGACCAGCGAGGAGACCACCAGCACGGCGCCGATCTCCCCGAGCGCGCGCGCGGTCGACAGGATGACCCCGTAGGCCACGCCCCATCGGATCGAAGGCAGGGTGATGCGCCAGAACGCCTGCCACGAGCTGGCGCCGAGCGTGGCCGCGGCCTGCTCCTGCTCATCGCCCACCTCGGCGAGCACCGGTGCGACCTCACGAACCACGAACGGCAGCGACACGAAGATGGTGGCCAGGGCCATGCCGGGCACGGCATAGATGATCTGGATCCCGTGGTTGGAGAAGAACGTGCCGAACCAGCCGTGAATGCCGTACACCAGGGTCAGCGCGAGCCCGACGATCACCGGGCTGACCAGGAACGGCAGGTCGATCAGCGCGTCGAGCACCGACGCCAGACGGCCGCGGCGGCGGACGATCACGAGCGCGCAGCCGATCCCGAAGATCGTGTTCAGCGGCACGGCGATCACCGCCATCAGCAGCGACAGCCACAGCGCGCTGATCGCGGCCGGGGTGGTCATCCACGCCCAGGCGACCGAAAAGCCGTGCTCGAAGGTCTTGGCGAATACGACCCCGACGGGCAGCAGCAGCAGCAGGAAGAGGTACACCAGCGCAATAGCGCGCAGCGACAGGCGGGAACCGCGGCTAATGGGCAACGCGGCCTCCCAGCCGGCGCAGCAGCGCCAGGACGATCAGCGACAGCACCAGCAGCACCAATGACAGCGACGCCGCCGCCTGGGGGGCATCGGACTCGATATCGGCGAAGATCACGATGCTGGCGATCGGGACCTTGGCGGTGATCAGGAGCAGCGAACCGATCTCACCCACGGAGCGGGCAAACGCCAGCGCCGCGCCGGAGATGATCGCCGGGCGCAGCGACGGGAGCACGATCCGGCGGAAGGTAACGGCGTTGGAGGCCCCCAAAGACGCCGCCGCCTCCTCGACCTCCTTGTCAAGCTCGAGCAGCACCGGCTGCACCGAGCGGACCACGAACGGCAGGGTCACGAACAGCAGCGCCACCAGCACGATCGCCCGCGTGTAGGCAAGGTGCACTCCGAACGGGCTGCCGGGCCCGTACAGGGCCAGCAGCGTCAGCCCGGCGACGACGGTCGGCAGCGCGAACGGGAGGTCGATCAGGGCGTTGAGCACCCGCTTGCCCGGGAACTGGTCGCGGACCAGCACCCACGCCACGATCGTGCCCATGACGGCGCCGATCGCCGCCACCAGCAGCGATGCCCCAAGAGTTACCGCGAGTGACCGCAGGGCCAGGCTGTTGGTCACCGAGGCCCAGAAACTGCTCGGGCTCTGGGCGATCGCCTTCACCGCCACGGCAGCCAGCGGGATCAGCACGATCACGCTCATGTACAGCGTCGCCAGCCCGACGCCCAGACCCCCGCGGCGCGCGGCTCGTGGCCGGCGCCGGGCGGTCGGGGTCGGGGCTGCCGGCCCCGCCGGAGCGGCCGGAGCCGCGTATGCGCTAGCTGGAGGCAGTGGGAACCCCCGCGGCCTGCTCGATCTTGGTGATCGAGCCGCTGGCCGGATCAAAGAACTCCTTCTTGGCGTTGGTCCAGCCGCCCAGGAAGTCGATCGTGAACAGTTGCGGCGGCGTCGGGAACTTCGAGGCGAACTGCTTGGCCACCGCCGGATCCACCGGGCGATAGCCCTGCTGGGCCCAGATCGTTTGGCCGGCCGCCGACCACTGATAGGCCAGGAACGCCTTCGCCTGTGCCGCATGCGAGCTCTTGGCGGTCACTGCGATCGGCGTCTCGATCAGAATCGTCTGCTTGGGGATGACGTACTGGATCGCATCGCCGGCCTTCTCGGCGGCGACCGCGTCGGACTCGTAGTCGAGCAGCACGTCGCCCTTGCCGCTGGTGAACGTCTGCAGGGCCGAGCTGGCGCTCGAGTCCTGGACGCTGACGTTCTTGGTCAGCAGCGTGCGCACGTAGGCCAGCGCCTGGGCGGGGCTCCTGCCCTCCTTGAGCTCGGCGCCGTAGGCGGCGAGGATGTTCCAGCGCGCGCTGCCCGAGGTCGACGGGTTGGGGGTGATGACGTCGACGCCCGGCTTGACCAGGTCATCCCAGCCGGTGATGTGCTTGGGGTTGCCCTTGCGGACGACCATCACGACGACCGAGTCGCTCGACATGCCCTTCTCGGGGTTGGCGTCCCAATCGGCGGCAACGAGCTTGTCCTTGACCAGGCGCGTCATGTCCGGCGTGGTCGAGAACGCCACCACGTCAGCGGACAGCCCCGAGTCGACGGCCCGGCTCTGGGAGCCCGACGCGCCAAAGGACTGGGTGAAGCCCACGCCCTTGCCGGGGCCCGTCTGCGAGAACGCGCTGGTGAGCGCGTCGTAGGCCTTCTTCGGCGTCGAGTAGGCGACAAGCGACAGGGTCGTCTTCGCGGCCGCGCTCGGCGACGATCCGCCGCCCGCTGCAGCGCTCGACGCAGTCGCCGTGTCGGCAGATCCCCCACAGGCGGAGATGAGGCCGGCACTGCCCGCGGCGAGCGCGAGAGTGGCGGCGACCCGCCCGATCTTGAACATACGAATCATGGACTCCTCAGTCGAAAGGTGACTTTGTCGATTGTCTTTACCGATTTGATCGCCGAAAGTTTCGCACAATCCCCAGAGACAATGTGAAGAACACTGCTAACCGCCGCTTCGCTAGGCTCCCGCGCCGCCCATGCGTTTCTTCGAATACGAGTCCAGAGCGATCGTCGCCAAGGCCGGGATCCCCGTCACCAAGCACGGCTTGGCCAAGAGCCCCGAGGAGGCTCGCGCGATAGCGCAGGACATCGGCGGCCCCGTCGTGATCAAGTCACAGGTGCTGAGCGGCGGGCGGATGAAGGCTGGCGGGGTCCAATTCGCCGACACCCCGGTGCAGGCCGCCACCCACGCCGAGCACGTGCTGGCGCTCGAGATCAACGGGCATATGCCGCGGGGGGTGCTGGTGGACTCGCGCGCCGAGGTCGCCCACGAGTACTACGCAGGCGTCGTCTGGGACGGGATCCGCAAGCGCCCGGTGATGCTGTTCTCCGACATGGGCGGGATCGACATCGAGGAGGTGGCCGAGCAGCACCCTGATCACGTCGCCCGCGGCCACTTCTCCACTAGGACCGAGTTCTCGGACTGGCAGGCCAAGCAGGTGATTGCCTCGCTGGGGATCAGCGGCTCTGACCTCAACCGGCTGACGCCGATCCTCGCCCGGCTGGCGCGGCTGTTTTTGCGCTACGACATGACGCTGGCCGAGATCAACCCGCTCGGGAAGCTCACCGACGGCAGCTTCTGCGCGCTCGACGCGCACATGGACATGGAGAACGAGGCGCGCCCGCGCCAGAAGGCGCTGCTCACGGAGTTGGGCGTCGGCGACGAGGAGACGCGCCAGGCCCGCGAGGCCACCCCGTTCGAGCTCGCCGGCGAGGCGGTCGACTCCCAGGATCATCGCGGTGTGGCCGGCAATGTGACCGAGTTCGACGGCAACCTTGGCCTGGTGATCGGCGCCGGGGGCGGCAGTCTGACCCTGTTCGACGCCGTGCGCGCCCACGGCGGAGACCCCGCCAACTACTGCGAGATCGGCGGCAACCCTTCGGTCAGCAAGGCCTGCGGTCTGGCCAAGCTCGTGCTGCAGAAGCCCGGCGTCGACAAGATCGCGGTGATGATGTCGATCGTCTCCAACACCCGGGTCGACATCGTCGCCCGCGGGGTGATCAAGGCCTGCCTCGAACTCGGCCTCGACCCGGCCGAGAAGATCACCATCTTCCGGATCCCAGGGGCCTGGGAGGAGGAGGGCTTCAAGATCCTCGAGCGTTACGGCGTCCCCTACGCGGACCGCTCGGTCTCCCTCAACGAGGCCGCCCGCCGGGCCGTCGAACGCCTGCAGGCGAGCAGCGGGACGGCCGCTGCGGGCGAGGGCGATCGATCGCCAGGAGGCAGCGGATGAGCATTCTGGTTGACGCGGACACGACGTTCATCGTTCAGGGCATCACCGGGCGCGAGGCCGTCAACCTGACCCGCGAGTGCCTGGACTACGGCGCGGGAGCCAAGATCGTCGGGGGCGTGACCCCCGGCCGACTCGGTCGCGACGTCCACGGCGTCCCCGTGTTCGACACCGTCGCCCAGGCCGTCGAGCACCACGGCGGGCCGATCGACGGGTCGGTCGTCACCGTCCCCCCCGCGTTCACCAAGGACGCCGTGCTCGAGGCCCTGTCCAACGACGTCAAGCTGGTGGTCATCGTCACTGAGCGCATCCCGCGCCGTGACGTGGCCGAGATGGTCGAGCTGGCCAACGAGCGCGACGCCCGCATCATCGGCCCCAACTGCCTGGGGATCATCGTCCCCGACGTGGTCAAGATGGGCGGCATCGGCGGTCCGGCCAAGGACGCAGCCAAGTCCTATCACCGCGGCGCGGTCGGCGTGGTATCGCGCTCGGGCGGCATGACGACGGAGATGTCCTCCACGCTGAGCGCAGCGGGCCTGGGCGTATCGACGGCCGTCTCGATCGGCGGCGACGCCATCATCGGATCCAGCTACGCCGAGCTGATGCCGTTGTTCGAAGCCGACCAGGACACCCAGGCGATCGTCATCTACACCGAGCCTGGCGGCCGCATGGAGGCCGAGCTGGCCACCTGGGTCACCGAGAACAACTCCCGTCTGCCGATCGTCGCCTTCATGGCGGGCCGGTTCATGGACGAGATGCCGGGGATGAGCTTCGGCCACGCCGGCACGATCGTTGAGGGCAAGGAGGACACGGCGACCGAGAAGATCGCCCGCCTGGCGGCCGCCGGCATCACCGTGGCCGAGCGGATCGAGGACATTCCGGGCCTGGTCAAGGAGCGGCTGTGATGCCGGCCGCCATCGTCAACTGGAGGCCCTGATGCCCGGTACCTTCATCGATGTCGAGATCGACGCCACCGCCGGCGCCGATCCCGAGCTGGCACGCAAGCTCGAAGAGGTGTGCCCTGTCGACATCTTCAAGGCCGGGGAGACCGGAGTCGAGCTGGTCGAGTCCAATCTCGACGAATGCGTGCTCTGCGAGCTCTGCATCCGCGCCGCGCCCGAAGGCGCGATCCGGGTGCGCAAGCTCTACTCGGGCGAGTCGCTCCCCGCCTGAACGCCGGCGCCCGGCCGACCGCCTGCAGCCGGGAGTTTTTTCCCGCGGACGCAGGAGTTCTGCAAGGATCCGCTGCGAGGGCCGGGAGTCATCAGGGCCATTTCCATCAGGAGGAAGCATGCGCAAGCTCACGATGGTCGCCGCGGTCGTTGCCGCACTCGGTGCTGCGGGCAGCGCGCTCGCCGGCCAGGGCGCCACCAACAGCGCCGGCGAGTACATCGATCTCAGCGTTCGGATCACCCCGCCGCTCTCGGGCACCGCCAAGGCCCCTCACGGTGTCGGCGTGGCCTTCGACTCGTTCGCGGGCAACCGGATCAACGCCGCGAACGAGCTCAACACGAGCTCCATCAAGGTCGTCTTCCACGACAACTTCAAGGACAACGCGCTTCTGTTCCCGGCCTGTCAGATCGGCAAGACCCAGAGCCATTGCGCCAAGGCAACCCAGATCGGGACAGGGACGGCCGAGGCCGAGCTCGCGGGCTCTAACGGCGGTCCGCCGACGTTCGTGCCGGCCACCCTCGCCGCGTACAACGGAAAGCCCCTGAAGGGCAAGTCTCCGACCATCATCTTCATCGCCAGCCTGGGCGGCAAGCCCGCGGCCGAGCTCGACTTCACCATCGATAAGCAGGGCAAGGGGATCGCCTTCAACGAGATCCAGTTCCCGAGCTCAGCAGGCGTGTCGATCGGGATCAGCAAGTTCAGCGTGAACATCCCCGATCGGACGATCACCCACAAGGTCCACGGCAAGAAGGTAGAGATCCACCTGATCACGGCGCCGACGAGCTGCCACGGCGCGTGGACGTTCTCGCAGACCAACACGTACTCGAGCGGCGCTGCGCCGCTCACCGCCACCGACTCGGAGCCCTGCGTCAAGGGCTGAGATCTGCGTGTGTCAGGCGACGCCGGCCGTCAGCCGCTTGCGTGCCGGGACGCTCAGGGGCCGGTAGGACTTCCCGGAGCGGTCCAGGTACCACGCCTGGGTTCCCGGCCCCGGCTCAGGAACGCCCGCCTCGCGCAGGGGCGCAGTCATCGGCCTGAACCACGTGGTCACCGGGATCGAGTCGACCACGTGCACGAGCGCCGGGCGCTGATCCTGGGGCAGTGAGCGCATCGTCGCCGACAGCGACTCGGCGTCGAGCTTGCAGCCGTCGCGAACGGTCACGGCGGCCAGCGCCAGGTCGTGCTCGCCATCACCGGCGGGCACGCCGTAGGCCACCGCGAGGTCGATCTCTGCAAGCGTCCCCAGGGCATCGCGGATCGGCGCGGTGAAGACGGGGCCGGCGGCCGTGTGGATCAGCTCGCGGACGTTGTCCAGGCGCCAGTAGTCGCCGTCAGCGTCGCGGCGGAACAGATCTCCGGTGGCCAGCCAGGCGTCCTCGCGTGAGAAAACGCCCCGCAGCGCGGTGGTGGAAGTGCCGGTGCTGTCGTGGGCGCGGGCCAGCAGCATTCCGACCTCATCGGTCCCGCACTCGCGCACGAAACCGTCCTCTCCGAGCATCAGCTGGCCGGCGTCGAGGTCGTAGGCGGCGATCCTGACCTCGGGGCTTCCCGGGAGCGGCCGGCCGAGGGCTCCCGGCTTGGTGTCGCTGACGTTGACCAGGATCGCGCCGGTCTCGGTGGAAGCGTAGAACTCCAGCACATGAGCCGGGGCGAAGCGCCTGCGCACCCGTCGCCACAGGCCGCTGGGCATGCCTGAGCCGATGAACAGCCGCACGGGGTGGTGGCGCTCCCCGGGCTGCGGCGGCGCCTCCACGAGCTCGTGCAGCAGTGTCCACGTGTAGGACGCGACGGTCACGCCGTAACGTCTGACCTCGTCCCAGAAGGTCGAGGGCTCGAATTCGGTCGACATCGCCAGGCGGGCGCCGCCCGAGATCGCGCCGCCCACGCTCATCATCAGCCCCGACGGGTGGTAGAGCGGAGTGACGCTGTAGACGGTGTCAGCCGGGGACAGGGCCGCCGAGGTGGCCGTCCCGAACGCCGAGGTCACCCAACGCCGGTTGGTGATCCGGCTCATCCTCAAGCCCTCGCCCTGCCCGGTGAAGAAGACGAACGCCAGGTCGCTGGCCCGTCCCGGGTTGGGGCGGTACCACTTCGGCAGCTTCACGGCGCCCGGGTCGATCTGCTCCATGTCGGTTGTCAGCGGCACCCCGAGGTCACGCGGACCCCCGCCGCCGCCGAGCACGAACGTGTGGACGGTGCCCAGGCCTGCCGCCTGCTCGGCGCGCTCCGGATCGGCGATGATCCGCTGCACCTGCCCGAGCGCGGCCTCGCGCTCGGTCTCGCCGTCGGGGCGCAGCAGGACCGACACCGCCCCCACGCGGCTGAGCGCGACAACGACGGCCAGCGAGCTCGGGCGGGAGCCCATCAGCACCCCGACATGCTCTCCCTGCCGGACGCCGATCGAGATCAGGCCCCGAACCACGTTGTCGATCCGCTCCCCCACCTCGCCGGCACTGTGGGCGCGGTCCTCGAACAGGAAGAAGAGATCGTCGGGGGCGCGGCGGGTGCGTTCATCGACCAGCAGCCCGAGCGAGATGCGGGTGCCCGGCTGGATCTGCTCGAGCCGGGCCAGCCTCGGCAGCTGGCTGGCCGCCTCCCTCCCGAGCTCGCGCATGCTGCGCGCCGTGCGGCGCGCGGTCCCCAGCATCGAGCGGCTGATCCCGGCGCTGACCGCCCCCGCCAGCTCGAGCCCGTAGCCGACCCGGTTGCGCACCTCCGGCGCGAGCTCCGCGGACGGATCGTCTGGCACCTCGGTCAATCCCTCGGGCTCCCCCCCTTCCCCATCGCGCCACCGGGCCCATGCCGCCACCGTCGGCCACGTTACGCGGTTCGAAGTGGAGCCGACCACCAGGCCGAAGTGGCCCGCGTGTAGCGCCAGCTCGTAGACGTCGGCGCGCGGCGCAGCCAGGCGGATGGCGCGAACGCCCGCGGCGGGGGCGATCGCGTCGACGGTCCCGACGACCGACAGGATCGGAAGCGCGATGTCAGCCAGCGTCAGCAGACGATCGTCGATCGTGAACCCGCCCTCGAGCATTCGGTTGTGTGCGATGAACTGACGCAGGAAGTCGGCCATCGCGGGCCCCGGCCACGCGACCCAGCCATCGGCCTCGAGGAACCGCCGCTGGCGTTCGCGTGGCAGCAGCGCCTCGCGGTCGTGCAGCTGCATCAGGAACTCGAGCCGGCTGCGGGCGGACTTGACGGGGTCGAGCATCCGGAAGCCGGTGCGGCTCGCCCACGCGGGCAGCGCCCAGACCCGGAAGACGCGGTCAGCGAGCATGTTGGCGGCACCGGACGCGAACTGCTCGGGGATCCCGAACGGCATGCCCAGCCGCGTGTCGACGGGACTGCCGAACGTGATCAGCGAGCTGAGTCCGTCCCCCAGCCGATAGGCCGCGACCTGATAGCAGAACATGCCGCCCTGCGAATAGCCGCCCAGATGAACGTCGCGGCCGGTGGCCTCACGCACTCTGTCGACGGCATCGGAGACCGCGACGACGTGATCGGCCAGCGTGCGCTCCAGACCCCCAGCCTCGTGCTCGGGCGCGCCGAAGTCGACCACCCACGGATCGGCACCGTGCTCGTGCAGGATGCTGACCGCGCTCGTGCCCGGAGACACGTCGTAGACCTCGGCGGCCAGCATCATCGGGGGAACCAGCAGCACCGCCGGGCGGGGTGGGACGCCATCGTCGTCGCCGTTGGGGTAGTAGTGACGCAGGCGGTAGACGCGATGCTCGGCGCTCACCTCGTACGGCGAGGGCTCCTCGTCGGTGGCCAAGCCGCCGAAGCGAGCGACCTCGAGCGCGTTCTGCGCGGCCGCGCCGAGGCGTCCGACCGGGCGTGTGATGGTCTTGGGCAGCAGCTCCATTTGCTTGACCACATCTTGTCTGAAAACGCGTCCGCGTCACCTCGACGGTCGGTCGCGGAGCGCTATTGTCCGGCTGCCAACAATGAGCGTGCTGAATCTCGAAACCGTCGAATGCAAGACCGTCGAGGGCGTGGCCTGGGTGACGATGAACCGTCCCGACGCGCTCAACGCCTGGACTCCGCAGCTCGGCGAGGAGCTGATCCAGGCCCTCGACCAGGCCGCCGGCGACCCCGAGATCCGCGCCATCGTTCTCACCGGCGCCGGCCGGGCGTTCTCCTCGGGCGCAGACCTCAAGTCCGGGGGCCTGGCCGGCGAGGACGGCAAGCCCGACGTCCGGACGCCGCTGCGCCAGATCTACAACCCGCTGATCCTGCGCGTGCGCACCGTGCCCAAGCCGGTGATCGCGGCCGTCAACGGCCCCGCGGTCGGGATCGGCTGCTCGCTCGCGCTGGCCGCCGATCTGGTCGTCGCCGCCCGCTCCGCCTACTTCCTGCTGGCCTTCGTGAACATCGGGCTCGGGCTCGACGGCGGCGCCTCACAGACGCTCGTGGCCCGGGTGGGGCACGCGCGGGCGTTCGAGATCGCCTACCTCGGCGAGCGCGTCGGTGCCGAGCGGGCGCTGGCCTGGAACCTGATCAACGAGGTGCACGAGGACGGCGAGCTGGCGTCGCGCGTCGGCGAGCTCGCCGCCAAGCTCGCGGCCGGCCCTCCCGGCTCGTACGCCGCGATCAAGCGCACCATCAACGACCGCGCCTACGCCGGCTTCGAGGAGCTTCTCGCACTCGAGGCCGAGGTCCAGCAGGAGCGCGCCTCGTCCTCTGACTTCCTCGAGGGCGTGTTGGCGTTCATGCAGAAGCGTCCAGCCAACTTCACCGGCGGCTAGACCGCCCCACCCACCGCAAGGCGCACCATGAATCTCGCCCAGACACTGCTGGACTCCGCCCGTGAGCATTCCGACCGGGTGGCCATCCGGCTCGATGACACCGAGCTCACCTACGAGCAGCTGTCCGGCGCCACCGCGCACGTCGTGGGGCTGCTGCGCGAGCACGGGTTCGAGCCCGGCGACCGCGTCGGGATCATGCTCCCCAACGTCCCCCACTTTCCCGTCTGCTACTACGGCGTGCTGCGCGCCGGCGGCATCGTGGTTCCGATGAACGTGCTGCTCAAGCGCCGCGAGGTCACGTTCTATCTCGAGGACTCGGGCGCAAAGATCCTGTTCGCGTGGGAGGGGTTTGCCGACGACGCCCGGGCCGGAGCCGAGGCAGCGGGTGCCGAGTGCATCCTCGTCGAGATGGCGGGCTTCCGGGACCTCGTCGGCGCGGCGGAGGCGGTCACCGAGGTGCACGACACCGAGGGCGACGACACGGCGGTCATCCTCTACACGTCCGGCACCACCGGGACGCCCAAGGGCGCGGAGCTGACGCACTCCAACCTGACCCGCAACGCCCGGGCGTCCCGCGACCTGTTCGGTCTCGGCCCGGAGGCGATCACGCTCGGGGCCCTGCCGCTGTTTCACTCCTTCGGGCAGACCTGCGGCCTGAACGCCACGCTCGGCGGTGGTGGGACGCTCACCCTGATTCCTCGCTTCGACCCGGCCAAGGCGCTCGAGATCATCGAGCGCGACGGCGTCAACGTGTTCCAGGGGGTGCCCACGATGTATGGGGCCATGCTTCATCTCTCCGACCGCGAGCGCTACGACACCTCGACCCTGCAGGTGTGCGCCTCCGGCGGCTCGGCGATGCCCGTCGAGCTCATGCGCGGCTTCGAGGAGGCGTTCGACTGCAAGGTGCTCGAGGGCTACGGGCTGTCCGAGAGCTCGCCGGTGGCGTCGTTCAATCACGCCGACCGCGAGCGCAAGCCGGGCTCGATCGGGACCCCGATCGAGGGCGTCGAGATGAAGGTCGTCGACGAGGACGGCAACGAGGTTCCCCAGGGCGAGGTCGGCGAGATCGTGATCCGCGGCCACAACGTGATGAAGGGCTATTGGGGGCGCGCCGACGCCACCGAGGAGACCATCAAGGACGGCTGGCTCTACACCGGCGACATGGCCAACGTCGATGAGGACGGCTACTTCTTCATCGTCGACCGCAAGAAGGACATGATCATCCGCGGTGGCTACAACGTCTACCCGCGGGAGATCGAGGAGGTCCTCTACGAGCATCCCGCGGTCCGCGAGGCGGCGGTGGTGGGAGTGCCCCACGACGAGTATGGCGAGGAGGTCGGCGCGGCGGTCGCGCTCAAGGACGGTGAGGAGGTGACCGCCGAGGAACTGCGCGACTTCGTCAAGGAACAGGTGGCCGCCTACAAGTACCCACGGACGATCTGGTTCGTGGAGGATCTGCCGAAGGGGCCGACGGGCAAGATCCTCAAGCGCGAGATCGAGCCGCCCAGCGGCGAGTGAGCAGCCCGCCCCCCGAGGCGGGCACGGTCGCCGTGCGTGAGGCCGAGCCCGGCGACGTCGATCTGATCCATTCGCTGATCGTCGAGCTCGCCGATTACGAGCGTGCGCCCGAGCAGGTCTCGGGTACGCCGCAGATGCTCGAGCGGGCCCTGTTCGGCGAACATCCGTCGGCCGAGGCGCTGATCGCGGAGCTTGATGGGCGACCGGTCGGCTTCGCCCTGTTCCACGGGACGTTCTCGACCTGGGAGTGCCGCGCCGGGATCTGGCTGGAGGACCTCTACGTCCGGCCTCAGCTGCGTCGCGGCGGGGTCGGCGGCGCGTTATTGGCGCGCGTGGCCCAGGTGGCGGTGGAGCGTGGCTGCGCGCGCCTGGAGTGGCACGCCCTGGACTGGAATGACCCGGCGCTGTCCTTCTACGAGCGACTGGGAGCCACGCGGCTGTCGGAATGGGAGCTGCACCGGCTCACCGGCGACACGCTCGTGCGGGTCGCCGGAGGGCCGGCGCCGGCGTGAGGCTCACTTCACGCTCAGGACCAGCTCAGCGCCGGTGCGGGCGCTCGTCACCTGGGCCGGCGTGTAGGCCAGCTTGACCCACTTGCGCTTGGAGTACAGCCGCGTCATGTTGCTGTACCAGGGGGATGTCGGATTGGTGGCCTGCGAGTAGGTCAGGATCCCCTCTGACTGCGGCCCGCTCGGGTTCAGCTGCGTCGTCATCACGAGCGACGATCCGTCGTAGACCTGGCCGTAGGGCGCCTGGTCGACAGGGTTCGTCGTCGGCCCGGTCGAGGAGTAGATCGCGTTGAAGCAGCCGGTGTCGCATCCGGCGATCGGGATCTTCTTCGACTGGGGGGCGTGCTGGACCTGGCCGTAGCCGGCCGTCACCGCGATGCCCCGGGCCTCCAGGCCCTGGACGGCGTCGGCCAGCCATTTCAGCGGTGTGGCGCCGGCGCCGGTGTTCAGCCCCGACGGGGTGGTCAGCGGCTGTGCCGGGTTGAACGCCGTCGAGTAGAACTGACTGTCGGAATCGGTCGCGTTCCAGACGGAGAACAGCCACCCGCCGCTGGAGCTCAGGCGCCCGGTGCCGTTGTAGGAGCCCAGCGCGCTGCACGCCGCCGTCAGGTCCACGGTCTGACCGTTGCTGGCGATCTGCGACGGGTGCGCCCGGCAGTCGGCCACCAGGTCGGGGAGGACCAGGGCGGCCAGCTCGGAGATGTCGCCCTCCCACATGCGCTGCAGGGTCGAGATCGTGAACTTCGGGGCCCCGAGTCCGTCGGTTCCCTTCACGCGGGCGGCGATCATCTGGTTGCCGATCCGGGTGCGCAGCCCCTGCACGGTTCCGGTGAGTCCGATGATCGGCGAGAAGCCCGTCATCGGGTGGGCCGGGTTGGCCAGCCAGTAGGAGTCGTTGGAGTTCTCGACGTAGTCGCGGCGGAACACGTGCGGCAGGTTGGCGCCGTTGAAGATGCCCTTTTCCGGCGTGCCAGCGAAGTTCGCCGGAGCGCAGGCGCTCCGTGACCCATCCAGGGTGATCACGCGGGCCGCGTAGAAGACCAGCGTCGGGGTTCCGGGCGGCAGGCACGAGTTGATCTCGGCCTGGCTGACCGCCGGGGTCGCGCCCACGTCTCCGTAGTAGGCGTTGCCGTGATCGTCGGCGGCGATTGTGTTGAACGTCGGGATCGCCAGGTACTTGGCCTCGACGTCGTAGAGGCCGCGGACGGACGTGGCCTGGCCCATGCGCAAGTACTGATCGGCGGCCCGCGGCCCGGCCCCTGCCACCACGTCGTACAGCGCGTAGGCCTGCGTGCCGGTCCATGCGTAAGCGTTGCCCGGCACTGCCGAAACGTCCACTACCAGACCCCACCTGCTCGTGTAGAAGGTGTGCCTCGCGATCTTGGTCCCATACCTGACGCTGACCGTGACGTGCGCCATCTTCACGGGCTTGCCGTCCACGTAGTAGCTGAACGGATCACCGGGCACCAGCTTGAGCTGGTAGGCCGCAAACCGTCGCGACGTCGACACCGTGTGCGTCCACGCGAGGTGGCGGTTGAAGCCGATGCCGATCATCGGGAAGCCCTCGAGCGTCCCGCCCTCGACGTCGTACTTACCCGGCACGTCCAGTTGCGCCATCCAGAAGCGCTCGGTCCCAACCCAGGGGAAGTGTGGGTTGGCCAGCACCATGCCGTGGCGCGAGCGCGTGTCCAGCGAACCGAGGCCGATCCCGTTTGAGCCCTGAGAGCGGTCGGCCTGATCCCCAAACTGCTCCTTGAGCGCCGCGAAGCCGTGCGTGACCCGGACGGCCCGGGCGGCCTGGGCCTGGCCACCAGTCGGAGGCGTGGTTTTGACGATGTCTGCCAGGAACTGCTGCGCCGAGCCCTCGGTGACGATCTGCTCGCCGCGCAGGAACATGTCGGTGAGCGTGATCGGTCGCACCCACGGCTTGCCGTGGCACCGGGGGTCGCGGTTCTGCCCGGAGCGCAGGTAGCGGTTGTAGCCCGCCACGAAGCCGGTGTACAGCTGGCGCACCTGCGGCAACAGCCCGTTGATCCCCTTCGCGGTCAGCTCGCGCTTGACCAGGCCGGAAGCCGCGACGTAGCGCCAGTACAGGTCGGACTGCAGGTTGGTGGCGCTCGTCCCGGCCGAGTAGTTGACCGCCAGGGCGTTTGGCCCGAAGTACTTGGAACGCTCGCCTCGCAGCGTCACGATGTCGTTGGCGAACGTGCACAGGTTGTCCTGGGCGAACGCATAGCCCTCGCCGAGGCCGAGCGCGTCGAAGTTGCCCGCCACGATGTGCGGGATCCCGGCGCCGTCTCGCGTGACCTTCACCGAGCCGGGCAGCGTGCTGAACGGCGAGGCCTCCTTGGCTGATGCCGCCGCCGGCACCAGCGCGGCCGCCGCGCATACGGCGGTCACCGTGATCAGCGCTGCACGTGCCGCGGCCATCCGTGGGCTCCTGGACACCGGTACGCCTCCTCAATCGATACTCCCTCCCGCGGCGGCCATCGTAGTGCTCTGGCCGACTCAGCGCGGTGCGCCTGACGGGCTGACCCCCCCAACCGCCCACCGCGGCTCTCTCGCCCGGGCCCCTCCGTCCCCCCCGGAGAATGGAGAAGCCCCGCCGGAGCGGGGCTTCTCGGTAGCAGGCCTATAAGCCGGATCCTGTCGTGAGCAATCATCCATCTCTGCGGCCTACCCGGACCTTGGCGGGCAACCTACGAACGGTCCTGCTTGGCCTAGCATCGAGTGGGGTTTACCTGGCCGCCGCGTCACCGCGACGCCGGTGCGCTCTTACCGCACCATTTCACCCTTACCGGCCCGAAGCGCTGCAGCGGCTCCGAGCTTAGGCGGTGTTATTTCTGTGGCACTTTCCCGCGGGTTTCCCCGGGTCGGCGTTACCGACCACTCTGCCCTGTGATGTCCGGACTTTCCTCGAAGGTGGAACCTCCGCGACTGCTCAGCCTGCGCCCGGCAGCATAGCGCCCGGTCAGCTCCGCGCTGAAAACTGTCTCGCAGCCATCACCCGCGCCGTGCTGCCCCCACCCTCGGCCAGGCCGCGTTCAGCGGATCACGGTCTCGCAGCCGTAGCAACGGCCCCCGACCGGCCGCACGTGCGCGGCGTACTCCGGCACCAGCTCCGCGCCGCACATCGGACATGCGACCTGGCGCTGGGCGACGAGCCCCTCCCATACCCCGACGAGAAGCTCGTCGAGGGTAGGCTCGCCGCCCAGCTCGTCCAGCAGGGACGGCGCCGAGAGCGTCCGGCCGCGCTGCCGAGCACCGGGCCGCCTGGGCGCCAGGGTGCTCACGAGATGTTCCTCATCAGGCCGACCACGCGCCCGAGCACGCGCACGTCGCGGCTGCGGATCGGCTCCATCGACGCGTTCTCGGGCTGCAGACGGATGTGATCCGATTCCTGGAAGAAGCGCTTGACCGTGGCCTCCTCCCCCACCAGCGCGACGACGATGTCACCGTCGTTGGCCGTCTCCTGAGGCCGTACCACGACCAGGTCATCCTCGAGGATGCCGACCTCCTTCATCGACTCACCCCGCACCCGGAGCAGGTACTCGCCGTCCTCCCCCCCGGCGAACGCCGGCGTCTGGATGTACTCCTCGATGTTCTCCTCGGCCACGACCGGCTGGCCGGCAGCGACCTGGCCCAGCAGCGGAAGCCCCGGCTTGACGAAGCTCTTGACTCCAGCGACGGTCCGGTCGAGCAGCTCGATCGCCCGCGGCTTGGTGGGATCACGCCGTAGCAGGCCGATGCGCTCGAGGTTCGCGAGGTGTGCGTGGACCGTCGACGAGGAGGCCAGCCCCACGGCCTTGCCGATGTCGCGCACCGTCGGCGGGTAGCCGTACTTTGCGGAGTACCGCTTGATGAAGTCGAAGATCTCCTGCTGGCGCTTGGTCAGATCCATGCGTGGACTCCTTGATCGGATCGGCCCCTCCGGGCTGCATCGAACATGTGTTCGGGAATGTAGCGCGGCTCACGGACAGACTCAAGCCGCCGGCCCCCGAATCGCCCGTACCCCAGGGCTATACTGCCCGCTCACGCGCCTGTGGCGGAATTGGTAGACGCGCAAGGTTGAGGGCCTTGTGGACTGAATGGTCCGTGGAGGTTCGAGTCCTCTCGGGCGCACTGGAGAAGCCCCGCACCGGCAACGCGGGGCTTTTCTTGTTCTCTGGTGTCCGATCTCGGACACCCCTTGAACCGGCGATCGCGAGCGTCTAACTTGACTGCCCAATGGGGTCCTCAAGGAGGGGCGGCGTCCCATCGTCACGGACGACACTGCGAAGGCTGCTGCTCGGCGCGCTGGGTGTGCTGGTGGCTGCGGTCTCAATGGGTCCCCTTCTCGGCCAGCCGCAGCAACACGATCGAGTCCTTGCCCCCGCCTGAACAACAGGACGGGCCGCCTGAGCTCCGCCGCAACCTCCCGGATCACGAACACCGCCTCAGCCTCGAGCGCGCGGAGCTGCGACACGTGGCCAGCCACCGCGGTCATCCCTCACACCACCGCGTCGCCCCGGGTGCGATCGCGCCGAAACGGTCATCGCACGGCCGCGAGGGGCCAGACAGGTTCGACATATGTGAAAATATTTAGTAGCTAGATTCACTTAGTCGAGATTCTCCCCCATAGGCCGAGTCCTCAATCTCAGCTACCTAGGCCAGTCGGCGCTCCAGAACGGCAGCAGGAAGAATGCGCGCTATGACCACATTCCCCGAGTCCCATCATGATCTGCTCGACGCCGATGTCGCCACGCTGGCGACCATCGCGGGCAGCGGAATGCCTCAGCAGACAGCGGTCTGGTTCCTGTACGAGGACGGCAAGGTCAAGCTCTCGTTGAACACCTCGCGGCTGAAGACGAAGAACTTGATGAAGCGCCCGCAGTGCAGTCTCATGGTTCTGGACCCGGCCGTCCCCCAGCGTTACCTCGAGGTGAGGGGAACGGCTGAGATCGAGCCCGACGACGACTACGCGTTCGCGCGCAGGGTCGGCGCCAAGTACGGCGGGGCTGATCTCTCAGAGCACGACGGCCCCGGCGAGAGCCGCGTGATCGTCACGATCCAGCCGGCCAATGTCTACGCGGTCGACATGCGCATCGGCCAGATGTAAGGGTCGCCGTCGGCCACTGCCGCGCCCGCGATCGACTGAACTGGCTGCCGTCCACCAGCACCGCTGAGCGGGCGGAGTAGCATCGATACCAGCTTCGCCTCAACCCCCGGCGGGCAACGCCGTTCCCGGCTCCAATCCATCAGGCCGGCGCGCGAGACCCCAAGCGGTCATCGCGGTACCGAACCCTCACCTGCATGAGCGCGAGCCCCCCACCGAGCCCTGACCCCCGCCGCAAGGTGATTCGCGATCACCGCGGCTGGCGGGTTGCCCCCGCCCCGGATGGGAGGGGAGCGCCGGACCCGCCGAAGAAGCCGGCGCCGCACCGCTCGCGCTGGTTTTTGTGGTTCGTGATCGGACTGCTGGCGTTCAACCTCGGCTCCGTGCTCCTGCTCTCGCCAAGCGGCCAGCAGCGGGTGAACGTGCCCTTCAGCCCCTACTTCCTGTCTCAGCTGCAGTCTGGCCGGGTGGCATCGATCGCCTCCAGGGGCGATGCCATCCAGGGAACGTTCAAGTCGCCGGTGAGCTATCCGTCCGCGGGCAGTAAGACCACGCCGACGACCCTGTTCGCGACCCAGGTTCCCAGCTTCTGGAACAACAATCAGCTGGCCGCCCTGCTCAAGTCCGAGGGAGTCCAGGTCAACGCGCAGTCGACGACGACCACCACGCCTCTGATCGTCTCGGTGCTGCTCGGCTTCGGGCCGACGCTTCTGATCGTCGGACTGTTCATCCTGTTCGCCCGCCGCGCCGCCAAGAGCGGCGGCATGGGGGCGCTGGGCAACTTCGGGCGCTCGAAGGCACGGCGGATCGATCCGTCCACGATTCGGATCACGTTCGCGGATGTGGCGGGGATCGACGAGGCAAAGGCTGAGTTGACCGAGATCGTGGACTTCCTGCGCAACCCCGCGCGCTACGGGCGGCTCGGCGGCCGCATGCCCCACGGAGTGCTGCTGTCCGGCGCGCCCGGCACGGGCAAGACGCTGTTGGCGCGCGCGGTCGCCGGCGAGGCGCACGCGGCCTTCTTCTCGATCTCGGCCGCCGAGTTCATCGAGGCGATCGTCGGAGTAGGCGCGTCGCGCGTTCGGGATCTGTTCGCCAAGGCCAAGGAGGCCGCGCCGTCGATCATCTTCATCGACGAGCTCGACGCGATCGGACGCTCCCGTCAGAATTCGGCGTCGTTCGGCGGCTCCAATGACGAGCGCGAACAGACGCTCAACCAGATCCTGACCGAGATGGACGGGTTCGAATCAATCGAGGCGGTCGCGGTGCTCGCCGCCACCAACCGGGCCGAGATCCTCGATCACGCGCTGCTGCGACCCGGACGCTTCGATCGCCGAGTCGTCGTCCAGCCCCCGGACCGCGTCGGTCGACGCAAGATCCTCGAGGTGCACACGCGTTCGATCCCGTTGGCCGACGAAGTCGATCTCGAGGCGCTCGCGGCGACGACGCCGGGCATGGTCGGCGCCGACCTGGCGAACCTGGCCAACGAGGCCGCGCTGCTGGCTGCCCGTCGCAACCACCACACCGTCCAGACGTCCGACTTCACGGATTCGCTGGAGAAGATCCTGCTCGGCGCGCCACGCGGAATCGTGCTGTCTGCCGCCGACCGTGAGCGCACCGCTTATCACGAGGCCGGGCACGCGCTGCTGGGGATGCTCACGCCCGGCGCCGATCCGGTCCGGAAGGTCTCGATCATCCCGCGTGGCGCGGCGCTCGGCGTGACCCTGTCGACGCCCGATGACGACCAGGTTTCCTACACCCGGGAGGACCTCCTCGGAAAGATCAAGGTGGCATTGGGAGGCCGGGTGGCCGAGGAGATCGTCTACGGCACGATCACCACCGGGGCGGAATCGGACATCGACCAGGTCACGATGATCGCGCGCCAGATGCTCGGACGCTGGGGGATGAGTGACTCGATCGGCTTCGTCAGGGTCCTGCCGGCCGACGGAAGCACGCCCTTCCCTGGTGCCGCCGAGACCTCCGAAGCCACTCAACGTCTCCTCGACGAGGAGGTCCACCAGCTGGTCGAGAGCGCCCACCGAGACGTGACGACGGTGCTCGCCGAACATCGAGAGCGGCTCGAGTCACTGGCTCAAGCGCTGCTGAAGGCCGAGACGCTCGACGAGCTCGACGCCTACGCGGCGGCCCAGATGCCGCCGCGCGGCACGGACGCCGCGACGTATGTCAGCCACCCCCCGGTCGCCGGTGCGGCGAGCCTGCCGGGGTCCGCGTCCGAACACGACACCCCCGGGCAGACGACAACTCGCGGCTGACGCTACAGGGCAGAAGCAGCTCGGGGCTGCGCCACCAGATGCAGGATGCGCATGTGCAGGTCGCTCACGATCGGTCTCTCCCCGGGCTGGGGACCGGCATCCAGGCCGCGATCGCGTCCGGCAACGACAGAGGCGTGTCCTCGAGCCTGAACAGACGGAATCCGACGGTGGCTTGAAGGCCGGCCGCCCGGGGCGGGTCGCCGCATTCGGGACACGCCGGCAGATACGCCGCCGCGGCCGGAGTGAAGCGCAGCCGGCAGGCCGGGCAGCAGAGATGTGTCGTGGAGATGGTCACAACTGGTTCTTGCCTGCCAGGCCGTGGCCGCAATCCGGGCAGACGCGGTTCATCACCGGGTCAGCCAATCGCGCGTCATCGAGCTCGAAGTAGACACAGTGGCGTCCGAGGCCGGACACCCTCAGAACGTGCTCGCATTCCGGGCAGGTGTACGTCCGGAACCCGGGATCGGTTTCACGGCGCCGAGGCCGCTGCAGTGTTGCGGTGGACATGGCCGACCGCCTCTCTTCTCCTCTGGCCGAAGCCTTCGCCCGGGAAGCAAGAGGAGCTAGAAGCTCACTGAGCGCAACCCTCAGTCTACCAAATTTCCTACCTGAGAACTCGGAATTGTCGGGTTTCGGCCCGATCGAGGGCTCGGCGCTTTGCCCTCCGGGTTGGCCCCACTCGCGGCGGTCCCGGACTAATCTGAGCTCATGTCGCGCCAGTCGGAACTCCTCGCCGCTCTGACCAGTGAGCCGATCACCACCTCGGCGCTCTACGACCGGGTGGGCTACATGACCCTCGCCCGCGTCGGCCTGGTCCCCTACCCCACCTTTCGCGACGAGCTGGCCCGGCTCGCCGCCATCGGGCGTGTCATCGCAGAGCCGGCCCCTGACGGGTCGACGGCGTGGCGGGTGGCGCAGATCAGCGACGACCCCGAGGCCACCGCACCGGCCCGGCCCGGCCCGACCAGCGAACGGAGGATCTATGACCCCTGAGCCGAGCACCGAGACGCCCGACCTGACCCCGCGGCCCGCGCACCGCTTCGCGTTCGGCCTGTGGACGGTGGGCAACCCCGGGCGCGACCCTTTCGGGGAGCCGACCCGGCCTCCGCTGGACCCTGTCACGACCGTCGAGCGCCTGGCCGAGCTCGGTGCCCACGGGGTCAGCCTGCACGACAACGACCTCGTCCCCTACGGCTCAAGCGCCGCAGAGCGCGACCGGATCGTTGCCCGCTTCACCGACGCGCTGCAGCGCACCGGGATGCGGGTGACGATGGCCACCACCAACCTGTTCACGCACCCCGCCTTCAAGGACGGCGCGTTCACCTCCAACGACCGTGGCGTGCGGCGTGCCGCGATCGCCAAGGCCATGCGCGGGATCGACCTCGGCGCGGAGCTCGGTGCGCCGATCTACGTCTTCTGGGGCGGACGCGAGGGCGCGGAGAGCGCCGCCGGCAAGCGGGTCGCCGATGCGCTCGAGCGCTACCGGGAGGCGATCGACTTCCTCTCGGGCTACGTCCGCGAGCAGCGCTATGAGATGCGCTTCGCGATCGAGCCCAAGCCCAACGAGCCGCGCGGCGACAGCTTCCTGCCGACCGTGGGACACGCCCTGCATTTCGTCACGACGCTCGAGCACCCGGAGATGGTCGGCGTGAACCCGGAGGTCGCGCACGAGACGATGGCCGGGCTGAGCTTCGTCCACGGCGTGGCGCACGCGCTGTGGGCCGGCAAGTTGTTCCACATCGACCTCAACAGCCAGCGGATCGGCCGCTTCGATCAGGACTACCGGTTCGGCGCCGAGGACCTCAAGGAGGCCTTCCTGCTCGTGCACCTGCTCGAGACCTCCGGCTACGACGGACCACTGCATTTCGACGCCCATGCCTACCGCAGCGAGGACCCCGAGGGCGTGTGGGACTTCGCCGCCGGGTGCATGCGCACCTATCTGGTCCTGGCCGCCAAGTCGCGGGAGTTTCTGGCCTCCGACGCGATCCGCGACGCACGCGATGCCGCGCTCGTGGACGAGCTGGCTCTGCCCAGCGTCGGTGCCTATTCGTCCGACGCGGCGTCGGCACTGTTGGGCGAGGCCCAAGACCTCGACGCGCTGGCCGGCCACGGCTACGGAATCGAGCGCCTCGATCAGCTGGTGGTCGACCTGCTGCTCGGCGCCGCCGGCGGATAGCGACCGCCCGGCGCCCCGGATCAGAGGCGGAGCAGCCGCTCGGCGTTGCCGTGCGCGATCTTGTCGCGGTCGACCTCGCTGAGCGCGGCGCCGTCGAGAAAGCGGCGCGCCTCGCCACCGTCGGCGAACGGATGGTCGACGGCGAACAGGATCCGGTCGGCCCCGAGCGTCTGCAGCGCGCACTGGAGTGGGGGCTCGGTGAAGAAGCCGCTGGTGGTGATGTGGAAGTTGCGGTGAAAGTAATCGGCCACCGAGAGCTCGAGGCGGGCCCTGGCCGGGTCGGCGACCAGCCGGCCACTGAGTGTCTGGTCGACCCGCGCGAGCATGAACGGGATCGCCTCTCCCATGTGGCCGATGATGATCTGCAGCGACGGGAAGCGGTCAAACACCCCGGCGAGGATCAGACGCAGGGCGTGCAGGCCGGTCTCGATGTGCCAGCCCCACGCGGGCGCGGCCAGCATGAAGCTGACGGCGTCGCTGAAGCCCGAGTAGTAGGCGTCGTACACGGCTTGGGGCGGAGGCATCGGATGCAGGTAGATCGGCACCCCCAGCGACTCGGCGCTCTCGAACATGGGCCAGAAGAACTGATCGTCGAGGAAGCGCTCCTGCGTGCGGCCGTTGACCATCGCACCCTTGAAACCGAGCTCGGTTACGGCGCGGTCCAGCTCACGCGCCGCCTCGTCGGGTGCCGTCGTGGGCAGCGCCGCGAACGCCGCGAACCGATCGGGGTGCGCGCTGACCGCCTCGGCCACGCGATCGTTGAAGGCGCGCGCCACCGGCACCGCGCGATCGGCGGCGCTGTGCTCGAGCCCTGGCTGAACGATCGAGAGCACCTGCACGTCGATGTTCTGCGAGTCCATCTCCGCGATCCGCCCCTCCCCCAGGTCCAGCAGCCGGGCTTCGAGCGCGGGCGGCCAACGGTGGACCGCGTAGTAGGGATGGATCTGCGGCCCGAGGAGCTCCCGCAGCTCGGGGGTCAGGCAGTGCTCCTCGAGCGCGATAGCCCGCATGCCCGGCACTCTGCCAGACCCGCCGCATTCGCCCCTTCGCTGCGCGGCCACCGGCCCGCGCCGGCGGTCAGAGATCCGCGCTCGGGGCCCCTCCAGCCGGGCTGCTGAGGCGGTGGTGGCATGGTGCCACCACCGCCGGCAGGATGAAGAGGCCTCACTCTCTGTCAGCGGAGGTGGAACTCCGCCACCCTCGCGTCAGCGATGGCGACGCTCCCGGCACACGTGTCCGAGTCCTCCCACACCTCGTACTCGCCGGTGGGGAGGCTGCCGAAGATGGCGGTCAGGATCCCCCCACTGCTCGCTTCGCGCTCGTGCACGCCCGTGTGGACCCGGTGCCCGTCGGCGCCGCAGCGGCTGATCTCGATCTCGCGGCCGCGAAAGCGAGCCTCGGGGTAGATCACGAGCGCGCCGCGGCCCGGGCCGATGTCGAGTGCCACGCTCGCGCTCGGGGCCGCCGCAATCCCCGCCTCTGTCGTCGTCGTGGTCGTCGTGGTGGTCGTCATCGCACTCATCCGCTCACGCCGCCAGCGGCTTGGTGGCATAGCCGCTTCGCGGGTCGGCGAGGTACGGGAAGTGGCGCTGATAGCGGGTGCTGTTGGAGCCCAGCCCGTCGGTCACGAGCGCGGCCGCCGCGTCGGGCTTGTAGGTCTTGTCCACGAGCGGGTAGGTGGCGCCGGCGATCGCCCGCAGCTCCACCGTGACCACGTCATCGAACACCCGCCGCCCGTTCGGGAAGCCGGCCGGGTCGCCGCCGATCAGCCCGAGTGGGTTGGGCTTGGCCGCCGGTGCGATCGCCATGTTCAGCCGCAACTGGTCGGCCTGGCGGGCCCCGGTGTAGTTCTGGAAGCCGGGCACCACCCCGGAGGGAATCCCGGTGAGCAGGATCGCCACCAGGTCCGCCCGCGGCGCCTTGAGCTTCGCCAGGTTCGGGAACACCCCGGGATACAGCACCGGGAGCAGGCCGGCCAGCTCGGGATGCTGCACGTACTTGGCGAACTGGCTGTCCTGCGAGGCCGGGAGCGAGTTCCAGCGATCCTTGTCCCCCAGCGGGACGATCACCTCGTTGAACAGCGGATTGCCCAGTCGGGAGACCTGCACCCACCGTCCACTCTGATGATTGCGCCCGCTTCCGGCGTCGCGGATCAGGGCACGCCGCCGACTGGCCGCCGCCCATACCCCGATCACGGACTTGGCGGCCTTGGCGTCGGTAGGAGTCGAGCCGTCGCGCGTGAGCTCGTGCTTGGGCACCTTGAGCGCGATCGAGTGCACGGCGAAGTCGTTGGTGGCATTGACTCCGGCCGCGTCGGCCATCGCGGCGATGTGCAGCTTGGAGAACGGTCTCAGGTCGCCGAGATCGAAGATCGCCCCGAGGTCCACATAGAAGCCCTCGAGCCGCTGGCCGGCGAACACGGTGTGCCCGCCGCTGAGCTTGTGCACCGCCTGCCCGGCGAGCACGTCGTAGTGCGGCGTCGAGGCCGGGCCGATGTTGCACGGCGGGCAGGCCAGGTGCCGGCCGAGTACCTTCCGGTGACCCTTCGCCACCCGGGTCACCGTGTAGAACTGCCGCCGGTTCCAGT
The DNA here is from genome assembly GCA_963799995.1 of uncultured Solirubrobacterales bacterium. Lineage (GTDB taxonomy): Bacteria > Actinomycetota > Thermoleophilia > Solirubrobacterales > Solirubrobacteraceae > Palsa-465. Next base: position 1,209,670 of record CAWCZI010000012.1, read on the forward strand.
TCGGGCTGGCGATCGAGTCGATCGGACCGGTGTTGTAGAGGAACGTGTTCGGATTGCTGACCTCGGTCTCGAACTCGAACTCGTAGACGATCTCCGCCTCGCCGTCGGCGTTGTTGTCGATGTGGATCTCGTAGCGGACGTCGTCGCCGAACTCGAAGAAGTTCGGACCACCGAACGGCGCCTCGAGCGGCAGGTAGTTGGAGATGATGGTCACGGTTCCCGGATCGTCCGGGCTTACGAACGCGTATGTGTCGGTGTTGTCGGCGACCGGGTCCTTGCTGATCGCCGGCGCTTCACGGTGCGAAGACATGGTGCTCCTCGGAGTCGAGTGTGTGGACGGCTGCTGCTCAGCGGGCGGCCCTGACGATTGACGCCGCCAGCTTCCGGTCGCGAACGACAACCTCGCGGTCGCCGTCCATGACCGAGATCTCCCCGCGAACGGGATCGCTCACATAGGCCACGATCGGACCCGAGCGGGCCACGTCGTCGGCCCGAGCGGACTGCTCGGTGAGCACGGCGATCGCCGTCATACCGGCGGCGGCCCCCGCTGAGCTCCTCACGAACCCACGTCTGGTCAAGTCAGTCACGGTGCTCCTCCTTTTGGTTTCCGCGAGCGACCGGTCCGGTCCCAATCGGCTCCCGCGACTCAGATTCGGTGCGAGGCCGGGCACTCGACTCTCTCTCAAGCGCCTCTACGCACGGGGGCCCGGGTTGGATCAGCTCGATCTCGCGGGGTGGCCGCGGGAGCGCCGGACGGCCCGGCCAGAGGCGGCCGGGCCGTGGGGGATGCGTCACAGATCCGGCTACATGCCGGGACAGTGCTTCGATCCCGCACCGGAGGTCCGGGATGGCATATGGCTCCCCTGACCGGGGGCAGGCGCCGCACGGGCGGGGGCTGTCTGGGCCGGGGAGCTGGCCGTACCGCTGCTCGACGTCGTCGAGGTCGTGGACGTCGCCGCGCTGGCGATCGCCGCACCGCCACCGGCGAGCGCGCCGGTCGTGGCCAGGGTCAGCAGGATGGGCTTCAGTCGTCGCAAGTGAATCACCTCCTTTGAGTTGGACCATCCGAGCTTCTCGCTCGTACGTCGGAGCTCCGTAGGAGGTGGTGAAGACCTCTGGATGAGCCGGCTCAGCGGACGGTCGCCGCCGCGACCGCCGACGCGACCGCCATGATCGACAGCTGCGGGTTCACCCGCGGGCAGCTCGGCAGCAGCGAGGCATCGGCGATGACCACGCCGTCAACACCGCGCAGGCGCCCGACCGGATCGGCGGGGTGGCGAGCGGGGTCGGCGCCGCCCGCGCAGCTGCCGGTCGGGTGAAAGGCGGCCAGATGCAGGCGTCGTACGTCGATAGATGCCGCCGCTGTCGAGAGCTGGGCGGGTGCGGTCACGGGCGGCGCGTCACCGCCGAGCTGGACCTCGAGCGCGCCGGCAGCCAGCAGCACGCGGCCCATCATCTCGATCGCAGTCAGCAGCCGCCGGCCGTCCTGGCGGGCGAGCCGGTAGACCACCTGGCTGCGGCTGCGGCCGAGCACCCGTCCGCTCGGGGCGTCCGCCACCATTGCCCCGAGCGTCGCCACGTGCTCGGCGCCGTCGAGCGCCCGCAGCAGAGGACCGCCGACGCCCGGCAGCACCATCGAGCCCATGCCGGGCGGCGTCGAAGTCGCCTCGATCAGCACCCCGTGGCTCTCGTGGGCGCGCTCGATCGCGGCGCTCTGCAGTACCCCTCTCCAGGCCGTGACCGGCTCCTCGAAGATGCCCACGACCGCGAGCGAGGGATGGATCGAGAGGCCGCGACCGACGCGCGGGTGGCCGGCCATCCCGCTTCGCCGTAGCAGCGGCGGCGTCTCGGTCGCTCCGGCGCTCACCACCACCAGGGGCGCATCGATGCGGAGCACCCGTCCGCTGCGGTCACGTGCCTCCACGCCGGCCGCGCGGCCGCCGTCGACGAGCACGCGCCCGACCTTCAGCCGCTGGATTATCCGCGCCCCAGCGGCGCACGCCTGCGGCAGTGCCGTCAGGTGCACGCCCGCCTTCGCGTTGTTGGGACAGCCGAGCGCGCACTGGCACGCCCCACGGCACCCGGGGGCGTTGCGGCGTAGCGGCGCGGCGTCCCAGCCGAGCGCTTGCGCGCCGGCCAGCGCCAGGCGCCCGTTGTTGCCCATGACCTCAAGGGGCACGGGGGCCACTCTGAGGAGCTGCTCGATCTCGTCGAGCCGGGAGGCCAGCGCCTCGGGCTCGGCCACAGCCAGCCCGTGGTCGTCGTGCCAGTGCCTCACCACCGCTTCAGGCGGCCGGTAGCAGGTGCCCGAATTGACGACCGTCGTGCCTCCGACCGCGCGGCCCACCGGCAGCACGACCGGGGGCGTCCCCAGTGCGACGGTGGTCCCGCCTCCGCGGTACAGCCCGGCGAAGCGCGCAAGCCCCTCTGTGGCACGGATTCGGTCCATGTCCCAACGCTCGCCCTCCTCGAGGATCAGCACCCGGCGCCCCGCCCGGGCCAGTTCGCGCGCGGCGAACGCACCGCCGGCTCCGGAGCCCACAACCACGGCATCGCAGGCGAGGCGAGCGGGCAGATCCGTGCCGTCGCTGAGGTCGAGAACCCCGTCCTCGCGCGACGGAGGCTGCGCAGCGCCGACGGTGGCGATCTCGTCCGCCTGGGAGCGCCCACCCCAGGCCAGCAGCAGCAGCGCCTTGACGCCGTCGAGGGCCGCCGCCCCGAACGGCCCTCCGCGCCCCAGCGCCTGCAGCAGCCCAACCCGCTGATGCGCGTCCAGCGCGTGTATGCCCCGTCCGTGGCGCACGCGCGCCGCCGCGCGCAGCGCCAGGCCGGCCCCTGCCACCCCGGCGACGCTCGGGGCCGGCATCGCGCGCAGCAGCACCGCCGCCGCGTCGGCAACCTCCTGCGGCCGCGGACCCCCGAGCTCGGCCGGAAGCAGCGCCGCCGCCAGCGCCTCCACGCCCTCGCGTACGACGCGGCGCTCCGATAGCCTCACGGCGTGAGTTTCCTCCTCGACCCCCCGCTGTTGGTGGCCGGGGGCGCCGCGATCGAGCGCGTCGCACCCGACGGCCGGACGGCGGACGCACTCAGCTTCGCGACCATCGGCGCGTTCGTCGGGATCTCGCTGGCCCTGTACGCCAACGCTCCGGGGCTGGGGCTGCTGTGGAAGCCGTTCGGCTCGCGGTCGGGACGAGAGTTCATGCTCACCAGCGGCCTCGCGCCGATCGAGGAGGACCGGCTGCGTTGGTTCCAGCACGCGTCGGCGCTGGCGGTGTTCGCCACATACCCGGCGTGGCTCGCGTTGGGTCGGCGGTTGGCCGGGCGCTGAGCGCTGGGTCGGCGGCTGGCCGGGCGCTGAGCGCCGGATCGGTGGCCGACATCGGGCCGGGCTCAGGCACCGATCAGCCGATCCATCGCCTGCCCGACCACGGCTCGCACCAGCGCCCTTCGGCGAGCACCCTTCAGCAGCACGATGGCATTGAGGGTGACGCCGTCGATCGCCGCGACCAGAACGGCGGCGTCGACCTCCGGATACGGCGACCCAGCGCGCCGCAGCAACGTCTCCACGAGCGCCAGGCTGGCCCCCGTCCATGTGCCGTACACGGCACGCAGCTCCGGGTTGCGCAGCGCCTCGAGCCTCAGCTGGTGGCGTGCGATCAGGAGATGGGCGCGCTGGCTGGAGACCTCCTGCAGGGCCCAGTCCACGACGGCGCGCCGCCACCCGGCCGGATCCAGGCGGCCGGCATCGAGCTCGTGCACGCGGCGCTCGATCCGCGACACCTCCGCGTCGGCGGCGTGGCGCAGCGCTGCCAGCAGCATGTGCTCGCGTGACTCGAAGTAGTAGGTCGTAGAGCCGAGCGGCACGCCGGCCTCGGCGGCCACCGCCCGATGGGATGCCGCGGCTGGGCCGTCGCGGGCGATCACCCGGAGCGTCGCGTCGAGCAGAGTCGCACGGCGCCGTTCGCCGCGCGGCTGCATGGGCACGATCGCGGCCACCACGAGACGAGCATACATGTACTGTGGTACATGTTGCCGATGAACGCCGACGCTTTCCTCGAGGCGCCGCGGGCCCCGCGGGCGCCGGCTCAGGCTGCCCTGTACGAGTCGCACTACCTGACGGCGGCCGACCCGGCCGGCGGACGCGCGGTATGGCTGCGCTACACGTCCGACAAACGCGCCGGCGAGCCGCCGCGGGGCTCGCTGTGGTGCACCTTCTTCACCCCCGAGCGGGCCCCGGTGGCGCGCCGGACCGCGGACCCGATGATCCTGCCGGCCCCCGGACCCGGCGAATGGGCCCAGGTCGACGGCGGTGCCATCGGTCGCGCCGGGGCGCGCGGCGAGCTCGAAGACTGCTCCTGGTCACTGAGCTGGCAGGCGCATACGGCACCCCTGCCCTATCTCCCCGCGAGGCGGCTCTACGACCGGCGCCTACCGCGCTCCAACGGGGCCGCAATCGTGCCCGACGCCACCTTCGCCGGGCGCCTCGAGGCGGCCGGGGAAACGGTGGACCTGGCCGGGTGGCGCGGCATGATCGGCCACAACTGGGGCGCCGACCACGCCGACCGCTGGATCTGGCTCCACGGCCGCTGGCTCGGCGCCCGCGACTCCGGAGGCTGGGTCGATCTGATCCTCGCGCGAATATCTGTTGGACCATGGCTGTCACCGTGGCTGCCCGCCGGCGCGCTCGAGCTCGACGGCCGCCGGCGGCTGATCCGGGCCGCCGCGGCACGCGGCCTGCGTGTCCGGATCGACGGTGAGCGGCTGGATCTCGAGCTCCCGCGCGTTGACGGCGGCGGCCTCAGGATACGAACCGAGTCACCTCGGCGGCGGACCGTGGAGTGGGACTATCCGACGCCGACAGGCGGCGTTCGGCAGGTCCGCCACTGCTCGATCGCCACTGCGCGGCTGGCTCTCGGCGATGCGCCGGACCTCGAGATCGCCGACGCGTTCGCGGTCGAAGTCGGGGGCCTCTAGGGCCTGGACCCCGTGCCACCCGGCCGCCCTTGCGATGTATGAACTTTGTGTCCGCAACAGGCATGAACTCTCTCATTGACCGGTGAAAGGCCCTTTAGCTGAGTGCACAACAATCCTGGTCGTGTCAGTGCCGCCCTCATACACCGCCGAGCCCACCCCCAGGCGCGAACGCAGCGCCGCTGACACCCGGCGGCGCATCCGGCTGCGCGGCGGGCCCGCCGGCAACGAGCAGCTCACGGCGATGACCGGCGTGGTGCTGCTCGTGCTCCTCGCCGTGCTCGGGGTCACGATCGTTCGCATCGGTCAGCTCACCTGGCTGCATCTGTTCCTCGGGCTGCTGCTGATCGGGCCCGTGGGGCTGAAGATGGCCAGCACCGGCTACCGGTTCCTGCGCTACTACACACATAACCTCTCGTACCGTCGCAAGGGTCCGCCGGAGCCCGTGCTGCGCCTGATCGCCCCGATCGTCGTCCTGACCACGGTGGCCGTGTTCGCGAGTGGCGTGATCCTCCTCTTCCAGGGGCCCGCCGACCGCGGCACGATGGTCCTGATCCACAAGGCGTCGTTCATCGCCTGGCTGGTCTTCACCGCCCTGCACGTCCTCGGCCACCTGCCCGGGATGCCTGCCGGGCTGCGCGCCGCCAGCTCTGACCGCGCCCGCGTCGCCGGCCACGAGACCGGCAACGCCGGACGCACGATTGCCCTGATCGGCGCGCTGGTCGGCGGGCTGGTTCTGGCGATCGTCCTGATCCCGGACTTCGCCGCCTGGACCGCGAACAGCTCGGTCTTCCATCACCATCACCACGGCTGACACCGGTCGTCAGCGCGCCACGATGGTGAAGAAGTCGCGACTGTAGGGAGACAGGAACTGGCCGGGTACGCCCGGCTGGGCGGGCGCCACCGGCACGCGCGCCAGCCCGGCGGGACCGCGATCGTGACCGTACAGGTAGCCGGCGACCCACTCTGGATTGATGTCGAGCTCGACCGCACGGACCACCCGAGCCCCGAGCAGCGCGTCGGCGAGCTCGGTGACCGTCAGGTGCTCGCCGCCTGCCCATACCAGGTGCCCATCGGCGGTTATCCCCAGCGCCGAGCGCGCAGGGTCGGTCACGCCGCCCAGAGTCGCTCCCCAGCAGGGGAGGCAGGCTGTGGTCCCCGCCGCACGACCCCCCGCGATCAGCAGGTGCAGATTCTGGCGCACCGAGACCACGGGCTCGCCGGCCGCAGGCACTCCCTGTCGCCAGGCGCCGATATCCGTTGACCCGTTCGCGTAGGTGACGATCGAGCCAAGGCCGTCGCTCAGCGCCACGGCCACGCGGCCGTAGGACTCAAACCCCCCGGCTCCGGTGGCCAGCTTGAAGCCCCCGTTGAATGCGGCGACGAGCCGACGGCGCTCTGGCCTGCCGATCGCTGCTCCGAAGCGCCATCCGGCGGTGCCGGCATCGACCGTGCCGGAGTGCAACCTGAGCTCGAGCAGGCGCTGATCGAATGAGAGCAGGGCCAGGCCGGGACGGCGCGCGATCCAGACGGCCGTCCCGCCCCGCCAGCTGACCGCCGGCACGAAGTTCGTGGGCGCCGAGCCGCTCGCCGCGCCCAGCAGCTTCGGGAATGCGGGTGGCCCCGGTCGCACACGCGTCTGACTGGCCTGCGAACGGTGACCGCCGGGCTGCCGACGGGCCAGCGCGGCGAGGTGGGTCGTAGAACCCGGCCCCGCCGCGGAGCCACAGGCCGACAGAGCGACGCCGGCGATGCAGCCAAGCGCGAGTGAGGCTGCGCGGGTCAAGAACGCTCGGGGTGCTCGAGCACGAGCGCCAGCGTCGGGCAGGAATCCGCTGCGCGGCGCGCAAGCTCTCCCAGCTCGGCGGGGATCGGGCCTCCGTCGATGATCGGATAGCCCCACTCGTCGAGCGTCACCCGCTCGGGAAGCAGTTCGGCACACAGGCCGTGGGCCACGCACTGGATCGGATTGACCCGCAGCCTCATCGATCCCCGAGCCATCGTCAGGCGAGTGCCAGGGCAGGGACCGGGAGCACCGCCGGCCCGGCGCACCGCTCGCAGGGACCGTGACGGAGGTGGTCCGCGAAGGCTGCGGCGAACACCTGCAGCGCGCTGGCCACGAAGCGGGTCGCGCCGTCTGGGAACTGGCAGGCGCCGCGCCCGGACAGCGAGCCGCTCCACCGGGCCAGGTCGCGGCCGGCTTCCGGAGATGCGGTGCCGCGGGCGACCGCGTCCATCGTCTCGGCGATCGCCTCGAGCCCGTTCACGCACGGCCCGCACTGACCGGCGCTCTCGGCCGCGAAGTAGTCGGCGACCCGGGCGGTCTCCGCCACCGGGCAGGCCGTGCGGCCGAGCGCCACGATCACACCCGCGCCGAGAGTGGCGCCGTGCTCGGCGAGATTGCCCGGTGACAGGCGCAGCCGCGGCACCGCCGCGGCCGGGACCCAGGAGCCGAAGTAGCCGCCGAGCAGCACCGCGGACAGCCCCTCGTGCAATCCGGCGGTGCCGAGCAGCTCCGCGAGCGGCACGCCGTGCTCGACCTCGTACACGCCCGGTGCCGCGACCGCGCCCGACAGCGTGATCAGCGCCGAGCCGGGGTCACGATCGGTGCCCAGCTCGCGAAACCAGCGAGCTCCGTGGCGCGTGATCAGCCCCAGATGCGCCAGCGTCTCCGCGTTCTGGACCAGGGTCGGGCGTCGGCGAACCCCCCGCTCGAACGGCCGAGGCCCGACCGTCGGCAGCCCCTCGCCACCCGACAGCGCGCTGACCAGCGCCGATTCGTTGCCGGTGACGTAGCGCTCGGGGACCGCCACGAGCTCGAATCGGGGCTCGTCGCGCAGGCGCGCCCGGCGGCGCTCTTGCACCGCCGCCTCAAGCGCGTCGGTGATCTCGGCATCTCCGTCGGGGAACGCGACCATCGCATCGCCGGCTCCGACCGCCCGAGCGGCGACCGCGGCTCCGTCCAGCACGAGGTGCGGAAGCTCTACCAGCAGCAACCGGTCCTTGCCACTGGCGGGCTCGCCCTCGGCCCCGTTGGCAACCACGAACTTCGCGCCGCGTCGCGCGGCCACCGCACGGAGCTTCGTGGCGACCGGAAAGGCCGCCCCGCCGCGCCCGCGCAGGCCCGCGCGCTCGACCTCGTCGATGATCTCCGAGCCCCACCGCCGCAGCTCGGGCAGCGGCCCATGGCGGCCCAAGTGCGCGCTCAGCTCCCCGGCGCCGCGATCGCTCACGCCTTCTAGCAGGCGAGGCAGAAGTCCGGTCATCACGAGCCTCCGACCGCGGTGGCGGTCAGGGTCCCGCTGGCCGTGCCACTGCCCGGCGGGATCTCGAGGCGGGTGATCAGCTGCAGCGTCGCGCCGCCCGAGTCCGACACGTCGGCCTCGATGCCGGTGCCCGCCAGCGCGGTGACGTGCCCGGCGTACTGATCGGGATTGGCGGGTGGCCCGAGATCGACCCGGCTGCTGGACATCTCGACCCCTCCCCCATCGATCGGCTGGCCCCGGATCCGGATACTGAGGTCCCGCGCTCCCCGGTCGTGCATCCGCAGCGAGATGGCGACCAGCTCCAGGCCGTTGCCCAGCGGAGCCTGCCTCACACGCCCGCTGACGGAGCCGCTGAACGACCCGGACGACGAACCGGATCCCGTAGGGCTCGACCCCGCCGAGGCAGAGCCTGACGGGGCCGAGCGCGACGTGGCGGAGGAGGCCGCGCCCGCGGCGCCCGTGGACGCCAGCAGCGTCGGCGGTGTGCCGGCGCGCTTGGCCCAGCCCGCGGCCAGCGGGCCGCTCGGAAGCCACGCGAGCAGCCCGAGGGGCACCAGAGCCGCCGCTCCGAGCGCCGACAGGCGCGCCACGAGATGCTCGGGCCATCCCGAGCTGACCCGAGCCACCACCGCGACGATCATCGTCACGACGCAGGCACCGGTCAGCACGAGCATCCAGTGGGTCTTCGCGTCGGTGCCGGTCCCGAGACCATGCACGAGCGCCACCGGCCAGCTGGCATAGGCGAGCCAGTGGGTCGCGCGCCACCCCCCGTACCCGATCCGCCTACGCACCAGGCTCGTGATCGTGACCGCGATGATCAGGTCGAAGGCCACCGCGCCGAACCCGACCCACAGCGGCCGGTAGGCCGCCCGGAACGGGATCACGACGTCGAGCAACGTGATCGGCGCAAAGCCGTCGAGCAGGACCGTCACGATGTGGACCAGCAGGAAGCTCACGGCCAGCAGCGAGGCCGTGCGGTGCACGGACTCGAACACGAATCGCGGCACGCCCGCGAGCTGGGTGCGCCGGACGTTGGCGATCCCGAGGCTGATCGCCAGCGTCAGCAGCACCAACGAGATCGCCCCCGTGCCGCGAGTCAGAAACCAGAAGGCGCTGGGACTGGTGGCGGCGATCGCGGGCATCGTCCGGGAGCGGCGCTCACGAGCCGCCGGAGACGGCCGGGGCCGGGGCCGGCGCGGGGGCCGGCACCGACGAGGGCGCCTGCGACGGCGGCTGCAGTCCGCCGCCCGAGTCGTCCGAGTGGTGCCGCGACGCGGACCGGCCTGCGGATGCAGCCGAGGTCTTCGGCGGAGAGGTCGTGGCCGCGCGGGCGTGGAAGGCGTGCGCGGTGACGGCCGACACACCGCCGGCGAGGATCACCGCCCCGCCGATCATCAACCGGTTGGTGCGGGCTATCAGGGCGAACCCCGCCTCCCGTGCCTTCACGCTCGCCGAGCGCGACGCGGGCGTACGCCCGATCTGAGTCCGATCGGTTCTCATCGCGATCGATTCTCCGCGGACGCCGGAAGCTGAGGCTAAGACGGCGGTGAGAGTGCGCTTACCGCGGGCGCGACCGCCGGCTGCGTGCCGGCCGGCTGGATCGCGGCTGGCTGCGTCCTGGGCGGCTGCGCCCCGGCCGGCCCCGCACCCGCCCGGCAACGGTGCAGCCGATCAGTCCGCCCGCGAGCGCGACCATCAGCAGCGCCAGCACCCCCAGCCCCGCGGTCTCGGCGATCAGGACGATCGTGATCGCCAGCGCCAGCCCCGAGTCCTGGAGCAGATCCCGCCGCCGGCGCCGGTAGTGGCGCTCCCGCCGGCGCCGCTCGGCGGCCCGGGCCCGCGCAGCGGCGGCCGCCGAGGCGCCGGCGACGGAATGGGCGCCGGCGCGAGACGACCGGCGCGACCGCGCCGGCGGGCGTACCGGGTCGTCGCGGCGCGCCGGTGCGGCGCTCACCGCACCAGTCCCATGAAGAAGGTGAGCACCCACGCCAGCCCCATCAACTGCAGGAAGCGGTCGCCGAGCAGGATCTCCTCGGGCGCTCCCGCGCTTCCTGTGGATACCACCAGCAGGTACCGCAGCAGGGCCAGCGTGAACGGCAGGATCGTGATCTCGCGCCACACCACCGCCCCCTGCCTCGCGGCCTGGAACGCCCATAGGCAATACGCCGCCACCGCGACCCCCAGCGCTGCCGTGATCACCATCCGCAGGAAGTCCGCGTTGTACTCGTCCAACGTCGGCCGGGCCGCCCGCGAGGCGGGGTCCAGGAAGTCCGCGTAGCGCTTGCCGGCCGCCACCAGCAACGCCGCGAACGACACGACCACGAAGAACCACGGCGAAATGCTTACGCGGGCGGCGGTTCCGCCGGCCGCCGCCCGGATCACGAATGCTCCGGCGATCGCGGCGATGTCCGCGATCGCGACCCGGCGCAGCCAGGTCGTGTAGGCGAAGTTGAGCGCCACGTAGGAGCCGGCGACCTCGAGCGAGGCCGCACCCAGCAGAGCCGAGAGACCCAGGCCGGCGCCGATCGTGACCGCCGCGGCAGCGAGCGCCCGCACGGGCGTGATCTGGCGCGCCGCGATCGGCCGGCGCCGCTTGCGCGGATGCCGGCGGTCCTCGGGCGCGTCGCGCAGGTCGTTTATCAGGTAGATGCCGCTCGAGAGCAGGCAGAAGGCCAGCGCCGCCAGCGACACGCGGTCGAGCACCGAGGGTCGCCAGAGAGCGCCCGCCGCCGCCGGCGCTCCGAACACCAGCAGGTTCTTGGGCCACTGCCGCACCCGCAGCGCTCGTCCCCAGACCGAGGCGCGCGGCGGGGGCGGATGCAGCGCCGCCACCGGCGCCGGGAGTGGATCGTGGTTCGCCGCTGTTTGTGCGCGCGGCGCCGCTTGCGCTCCAGCCAAGGTCAATTTCCTCCCCCCTCGGTTTCTGTCCGGGTCATCGATGGCCTGCCATGCCGCGATGAGACTTCTCACAGGCGTCACCCCGCCAGGGCAGGACGCTCGGCAGGGGTCCCGAAGCCCTGAGCGCAGACCACCCGATTCAGATCCGACGCCATGTCAGCTCCGCTCGCCGCCTCCACAACCGCCCGCCGGCGGCCCTCCGGTCCTCGCCGGCGTCCCCTTCCACCCCGTCTGACCCCGCTGCGCCGGGCACGTCGGGTGGCGTGGCTGGCGCTCGGAATGTGCCTCGTCCCAATCCTGATCTCCTACGGAACGACACTGGCGGGGCCGTCGAACTCGAGCTTCACGATCCGCTCATTCGAGTGGCTGCGCGATCACGGTGCGGCATCGATCGCCTCGCAGATCGAGAGCATCTACTACTCGATGAGCGCCCCGTCCACCGGCGGCGCCGCGCTCAAGGCGCTCCCGCTGAGGATCAAAACGGTGGCGGCGTCCCACCCGCAGGACGTCGCCCCGCTCATCAGCCCCGCTCTGCCCGGCGAGGGGGTGTGGGTGCCGACCGAGACGTGGAGTGGATCCAGCGCGCCGGTCCAGATCGCCCAGTTCCGCAGCGACCCGAGCTACCCGCAGATGGTGGCCGGGGTCGCCTGGATCGATCCACGCCGGACCTCGATCGTGCTCTATCCCGGTCGCCTGGAGCCGTCGGTCTCGCTGCCCCGAGGGCTGATGGAGGTGCCGCCCGCGCTCCGGGGGCGGCTGCTGGCAACGTTCAACAGCGGCTTCAAGCTCGAGGACTCCCACGGGGGCTACGCCCTCGGCGGTGTCACCTACGCCCCCCTGCAGGACGGCATGGCGACGTTCATGCACTACCGCGACGGGCGGGTCGACATCCAGACGTGGGAGGGTGGTCCGCAGGTCGGGCCCGGAATCGACTACGCCCGTCAGAACCTGCCGCTGATCGTCGAGGGCGGACGCCCCAACCCGAACCTGAGCGACGGCCCCGAGTGGGGGGCGACGCTCGGCAATGCGGTCCGCGTGTGGCGCTCGGGCGTCGGCATCAATGCGCAGGGCGATCTGATCTACGCCGCGGCCAACTACCAGACCGTCGGTTCGCTGGCCGAGATCCTGATCCATGCCGGCGCGATCCGCGCGATGCAGCTCGACATCAACTCCTACTGGGTCACGTTCAACTCCTACGCCGCGCCCGACGCTGGGCGCCCCAGCAGCCTACTGTCGAGCATGACCCGCCCGGCGACGCGTTACCTGTCCGCCGACGACCGGGATTTCTTCGCCGTCTACCTGCGCTGAGCCTCGGAGGCTGTCCCGCCTGGATCAGGCGGTCGCCGCGGGCGCCTCGAGGCCCAGCTCCTGCACCGCCTGCTCGCGCATCTTGAACTTCTGCACCTTTCCGGTGACAGTCATCGGAAACGCGTCGACGAGCTTGACGTAGCGGGGGATCTTGTAGTGCGCGATACGGCCCTCGCAGAACGCGCGCACCGCATCGACGTCGAGCGTGACGCCAGGCCTGGGAACGATCCAGGCCATCAGCTCCTCGCCGTAGCGCGGGTCGGGAACGCCGATCACCTGGACGTCGGAGATGTCCGCGTGGCCGTAGAGGAACTCCTCAATTTCCCGAGGGTAGACGTTCTCACCACCGCGGATGACCAGGTCCTTGATCCGCCCGACGATGTTGACGTAGCCCTCTGCATCCATTGTCGCCAGGTCCCCGGTGTGCATCCACCCGTCGGGATCGATCGCCTCCGCCGTGCGCTCGGGGTCGTTCCAGTAGCCGGTCATCACGCTGTAGCCGCGGGTGCACAGCTCGCCGCTCTCGCCCCGCTGCACGACCTCGCCGCCCGCCGGGTCGATGACCTTGACCTCGACGTGCTGCTGGACGCGCCCGACGCTCCCCACGCGCTTCTCGAGCGGGTCGTCGAACGCGGTCTGGGTCGACACGGGGGATGTTTCGGTCATGCCGTAACAGATCCCCACCTCGCTCATGTGCATCCGCTCGATGACCCGTTTCATCACCTCGACCGGACACGGTGAGCCGGCCATGATCCCCGTCCGCAGCGAGTCGAGGTCATAGCCGTCGAAGTCGGGGTGCGCGAGCATCGCGATGAACATCGTCGGCACCCCATAGAGCGAGGTGCAGCGCTCGCTCGACACCGCCTCGAGCGTCGCACCGGGGTCGAAGGCGGGTGCCGGGATCACCATCGCCGCCCCGTGCGAGGTGCACCCCAGATTGCCCATCACCATCCCGAAGCAGTGGTAGAAGGGCACCGGGATGCAGACCCGATCCTCCTCGGTGTAACGGCATCCCTCACCAACGAAGAAGCCGTTGTTGAGGATGTTGCGATGAGTCAGCGTGGCGCCCTTGGGAAAGCCCGTGGTCCCGCTCGTGTACTGGATGTTGATCGGGTCCTCGGGGTCAAGCTCGGCGCTGCGGGCTCGCAGAGCGTCGTCCGACACGCCGTCGTCACCCGCCGCCAGCTCGTCCCACTCGGCGCCATCGAGGAACACGACCCGCTCCAGCTCGGGCAGCGCGTCGCGCACCTCGCCGACCATCGCCCGGTAGTCCGAGGTCTTGAACGACCCGGCGGCGATCAGCATCCGGCAGCCCGACTGGCGCAGGGCGAACTCGAGCTCCGAGGTCCGGTAGGCGGGGTTGACGTTGACCAGGATCACGCCCAGCTTGGCGGTCGCGTACTGCACGAGCGTCCACTCGGCGCAGTTGGGACTCCAGATCCCCACGCGGTCGCCCCGGGCCAGGCCCGCGCCGCGACCAGTCCGCGCGCCAGCCGATCGACGGCGGCACCCAGCTCTGCGTAGGTGTAGCGGACGTCCTGGGCGCACGACACCAGCGCCTCGCGGTCGCCGAACTGAGCCACGGCGCGGTCGAGGTTGGCGCCGATCGTCTCCTCCAGCAGCGCCTTCGACGAGTCGCCGCGCGCGTAGGAAGCAGCGGTGGTCATCTACCGTTCTCCTTGCCCTGGGGTACGGAAGGCGATTCTACGAATGGACCGCGTCCGCGGCGACCTCGGCGACCGCCGCCGGAGCATCGACGCCCGGCGACCGACGGGCTACGGCCGGACTCACCGTCGCCAAGTGGCGGCAGAGCGCGCCCACCACCGTCGGGTCGAACTGGCTGCCGGCCCCTCGCACCAGCTCGTCCACAGCGTCGCCGTGGGACCGAGCGGGCTGATAGCAGCGATTCGAGGTCATCGCGTCGAAGGCATCGCAGGCCGCGATGATCCGGGCTCCCAGCGGGATCTGAAGTCCCGCCAGGCGATCCGGATATCCCGTCCCGTCCCAGCGTTCGTGGGTGGCGCGCACCAGGCGCGCCACCGGTCTCAGAGCCGGTGCCGCATTGAGGATCCGCTCGCCGATCGCCGAGTGCTGGCGCATGAACTCCCACTCCGCGTCGTTCAGCCGCCCCGGCTTGTCGAGGATCTCATCGGGGATCGCGAGCTTGCCGACGTCGTGCAGCTCGGCCGCCCGCATCAGCTCGTCGAGCTGCTCCGGCGTCAGCCCGAGCTCCGTGCCGATCGCGGCGGCGAGCGCGCCCACCCCGGTCACGTGGTCGTGCAGACCGGGGGTGCGCTCGCTGAGCAGTTGCATGAGAACGTCGCGGGCGACCGAGCGCCCCGGCGCGCTGGAGGCCTTCTCGGCATACATGCGCTCGTCGGCGAGCTGCAGCGCCGTGCCGGCGGAAGTGGCGTCGTCGGGTACGACCACCACCCCCACCGAGGCGCCGACGGTGAACGCGCTCCCGCGCTCGACCAGCGCCGCCGAGGCGCGGGCGATGACCGAATCGTGCCGGCCGTGGCGTCCCCCGAGCAGGACGCAGAATTCGTCTCCGCCCAGCCGGTAGGAGCGTCCGTGGTCCCCGATGGCGTCGCGCAGCGCCTCCCCGATGCGGGTCAGGAGCGCGTCCCCGGCGGCGTGGCCGAAGCTGTCGTTGTAGCGCTTGAAGCCGTTCAGATCGAAGAACGCAAACGTCGACGCGCGACCGCCTTGGGCCCGATCGCAGGCGTGCTCGAGGTCATTCATGAGCGCTCTGCGGTTGGGCAGGCCGCTGAGCGCATCCGTCAGCGACTCGCGCGCGATGCGACGGAGAATCCTCACGTTCTCCAGGTAGGTCAGAGCGGCCCGGACGCCGCCGAGCACCAGCGCGGCGGCGGCCAGCCCCACCGCCACCGGCGTCACCGGCCGGAACGTCGCCACCACGAGTAGCGCCACCGCGCCCAGCGCGGCAATCAGCGTCAGAACGATCGTATGGGGCGCGTCGATCGCGTCCCGGTTGGCGCGGCGCGCTGGCATCCACGCCGCCAGGGCGAGCAGCGCCATCGATCCCGGCCACATCGCGTCGAGCACCGTGCCGGCGACGTAGGTCCCGTGGGCGACCTGATACACGAACACCATGTCGGCCCCGGCGCTCACGGTCACCCCGGCGCCGAGCAGCAGCCACGCCCGCCCCGGGCGCCACCCCGACAGCGAATACGCGACGGCGACGAACATCAGCAGCACCAGGTCCCCGACCGGGTAGCCCAGGTTCACCGCGTCCGCGACCACCCGGCCGTCAGAGGCGGCAAGTACGTCCGGGAAGATGAGCGCCGCGGCGACGGCGGCGACCACGAGTCCGACCACCCCGCCGTCCAGCCACTGGGCCGCGCCGGCGTTGCGCAAGCGGGTCCGGATCAGCAGCATCATCGCGGCGTAGATCGCCGGGTACATCAGCAGGTAGCAGACCGTCGGCGATCGACGGGTACGGGGGGTTGGCGACGTTGTCGAGCCACAGCGTCCAGGTCAGGTCTCCGGCGGTCCAGGCCAGCAGCCCGAGGGTCATCAGAGCCCAAGCCGCCCGGTCTCGATCCGAGCGCACGGCGCGGGCCGCGCACACCGCGACCGCGATCAGTTCCACACCGGTGTAGACCCAGTTGTCGGCGACCTTTTCGAGGGCATGGCCGCCGACGCCGGTCAGGCTCTGCAGCACCTCGAACCCCACGCCGGCGGCCATCGCCGCGGCGGCGACGAGGAGCACCGGATGTCTGGAAGTCTTGGTCATCGCGACGTGGCAGGGCGGGCGGGCCCCTGCCCGGCCGCCTCGTCACCACATTCATCGGCACGATCGCCGGGGGTCTGTAGCCGCTCGGACGGCGGCTGGACCCCTCAGCGGTGCTGTCAGCCCGCCGGAACGATGCCCCACCGCCCGGTGACCGTCTGCCCCGGTTCCAGCCGCGTGATGCCCCGGCCGGTCTGAAACGCGTTCGGCGCGCAGCTCATCGGCTCGATCGCGAGGCCGCGCCGGCGC
The DNA here is from genome assembly GCA_963799995.1 of uncultured Solirubrobacterales bacterium. Lineage (GTDB taxonomy): Bacteria > Actinomycetota > Thermoleophilia > Solirubrobacterales > Solirubrobacteraceae > Palsa-465. Next base: position 1,226,119 of record CAWCZI010000012.1, read on the forward strand.
TCGGCGCCCGCCAGCGTGTCGCCGGTGAACACCATCAGGTGGGAGAAGGCACGGTCCATCCACAGCGCCGCGCGCCGGCCGCCGTCGACGGTGCCGAGCCGCACCCAGGCCAGGCCGTCGCTGTCACGCTCCAGGGCGCTGAAGCAATGGTCCAGGCGCATCGGCCCGATCGCGCGCGGCGTGCGGAAGTCAAACGGCGTGCCGTCCACCGGAAGCGATGCCGTCGAGGTCCCCCGCTCGTCGGCCTCAAGGTAGTGGGCGCCCGGCGACTGCAGGACCAGCGAATCCACCGACGCGGTGCCGACCGTGAGATAGGGATGGAAGCCCATCCCGAACGGGCAGGCTCCCGCCCCCACGTTCACGGCGGTGGCGGTCACCGTGAGCCCGCTTTCGGCCAGCGCGTAGTCGATCCGCAGCCGCAGGGTACCCGGCCAGCCCGGTTGCGGGTGCAGGACGTGCTCCATCGACACGCGCTCGGAGTCACGGTCGGCGAGCGTCCAGTTGCGCCAGCGCACGAGTCCGTGGATCGCGTTGCCGGCCTCGGGCTCGGTCAGGGGGAGTTGCTGCGTTTGCCCGTCGAACTCGTAGCGGCCGTCGCGCAGGCGGTTGGGCCAGGGGATCAGCGGCTGTCCGCGACCGCCGGTACAACGCTGGTCGGGGGCGTAGCCGTCGAGGACGTCGGCACCTTTAGAGGTGTAGGTGCGCAGGGCCCCTCCGACCTCCACCACGACGGCGTGCTGGTCGCCGTGGCGCAGCTCGTGCTGTGTCCCGGACGGCATGATCGGCATCAGGGTGGTGCTCACCGAGAGCGCACGATACCCACGGGACCGGGATCGGACCAGTGGCGCCGCCGACCCACGACGGCGGTGAGGGTCGAGCGAGCGTAGGATCCGACTCGTCCCCACACATGCCGCTGCCTTCAACGACCCCGTCGTCGCCGTGACCGTCTGCCACGTTCTGCGCGAGGACCCGGAACTGGCCGAGTCGCTCAGCGAGGCTGAGCGCCCCCGAGCAGTGGAGGAGTGCATCGCACGGACCGCCCACCTCCCGGCCGGGCGCTGGAGTCCCCGCGGGCCGACCGCGATCCGGGACGGGATCGGCCTGCTCGTGCTCGAGGGCCTGCTGATCCGCCGGGTCGGGATCGACGGGCGCTTCGGCGCCGAGCTGCTCGGCGAGGGCGATCTGCTGCGGCCGTGGCAGGGCGAGGACGCCGCGCCGACGCTGTCGCGGACCACCGGCTGGAGGGTGCTGCGCCCGACCCGGGTGGCGCTCCTGGACGCTCAGGTCGAGCGCCGCTTCGCCGCCTTCCCTCCGCTTACGGGACGGCTGGTGGGTCGCGCACTGGAGCGGGCTCGGTGGCTGGCGGCCAACATGGCGATCGTCCATCAGGCGCGTGTCAACACCCGCCTGCACATGCTGTTCTGGCATCTCGCCGATCGCTGGGGGCGTGTCGGGGTCGACGGCGTGGCCCTGCCCCTGCACCTGACGCATTCCGTACTCGCCGACCTGGTCGCGGCCCGGCGCCCGACCGTCACCAGCTCGCTCGCCGAGCTCGCGCGAGCGGGCCTCGTACACAGCACCGGGGACGGCTGGCTGCTGTCCGGGGACCCGCCCGGAGAGCTGCTCGAGATCCACGACGTCACGATGGGGAGGACGTGACGTCGCCCTCAGGCCCGGCGGCTCAGCGCACGACGATCCGCACGTGCATCCCGCGGTGAAGGTGCCCGGGCAGCGAGCAATACAGCTCGTAGCTGCCGCGCCCGAGCTTCCATGTGGCCTGGTGAAGGCCGCCGGACGGCGTCACGCTCACCGCCTGGGCGCGCCCGACCATGTCGCCGTGGCGCAGGCGCCGGATCCGCAGGTCGTGGGCGTCCTGGCCTCGGTTGGATAGCTGCACGGTCACGCGCCCGGCGGGCAGCGAGGCGCGCGAGAGCCACAGCGACCACTCCTGCGCGTAGACCAGCATCCGCGCCGGGGCGCGTCCGGACGCGCCCGCGTCACCTGCCCCCAAGGCGACCAGGCACGCGACCCCCGTCACGCAGGCCAGCAGCCGAGCCGTCATCGCAGCAGCGGGTAGCGCGCGAAGCGTGCCGCGTCAGGGATCACAGCTGCCGCGTCGGCGCCGAAGAACTGCTCCATGAGCGAGCAGTAGACGCCGCGGAAGTCGATGTTCTCGCGCTGGTTGCCGTTGACGTCCAGATGGGCCAGGTCGGGCCATTCGCCGACCATTCCGCCGGCCGCCCGCGTGCCGATCAGCATCGAGGTGCCGGCGGCCCCGTGGTCGGTCCCGTTGGATCCGTTCTGCTGGGCACGGCGGCCGAACTCAGACCACACGTGCACCAGTACGCGGTCACTGAGGCCGCGCGCCTCGAGGTCGGCTTGGAAGGCGGCCAGCGCCTGCGAGACCGTCGCCAGGCCGGAATCGAATGTCGCCGGCTGCGCCGAATGGGTATCGAACTGGGTGTCGGAGGTCAGCGCCACGCAGCGTAGGGGCAGCCCGGCGGCCAGCATCGCCGCCAGGCCGGCCAGTCGCTGCGGGAAGTCGGTGGAGGGATCCTTCGGGTAAGTGACCGGGCTGGTGTAAGCGGCAGCGCCGGCGGCGTTGCGAAACGGCGCCAGCGCCTGGCGGACGATCCCCACCTCCGAAGCCGCCTCGGCGACCTGCGCGATCGCCGCCTGCCCGGATCGGCGCTGGTGATCGCCGAGCCGGGACGCCGAGTCGAGCGTCCAGTCGAACACGTCGCCCCACACCCCCTCCAGCCACAGCGAGAAGTCCTCGGGCGTGTCGATCGCCGCCACCGGGTTGCGCATCGTGGCCAGGGTCGGGTTCATCGCGCCGTCCATCGACAGTCCCTGCAGCGGATTGTCGGGGCTGCCGACGACGTCGAGGAAGCGGCCGAGCCACCCGGTCACCAGGCGAGTGTCGGTGGCGCCGACCTCCCAGTAGTGGCGCGAGGTGAAATGCGACATGTCCGGGCTGCTGTAGCCGATTCCGGGGAACACGGTGACCTTGCCGGCATCGTGCAGGGCTGCCAGCGGGGCGGCCGAGGGGTGCCAGCTCAGCCGAGGGTCCTCGGTGAAGGAGACGCCGGCTCCCGGCGCCAGCGCCAGCGTCGGGCGTAGCTTGCGATACAGGGGATCCTCGGTCGGAGCCAGCAGCGACAGGCTGTCGATCCCGCCCTGCAGGAACACCGAGACGAGCACCGGGCTCGAGGACGGCGCCAGCGCCGCCGCCCGGGCAACCCCATCGGCGAGAGCGCGCCCGCCCAGCCCGATACGTCCGGCGCCGTACACCGACACGAGCCCGCCGGCGGCGCCGAGCAGGAAACGCCGGCGATCGATGCCGACGCCGGCGGGGACGGGCATCCGGGGATCCCATTCGCGGGCCGTGGGCGTCCGGCCCCCGGACAGGGCGCGGTGCATCGCCTCCGAGCGGGCGAAGCCCTCACAGCAGTTCCGAGCCGGTCTGGGCATCAGCAGGTCTGCCATTCCGGGGTCGTGGGGATCAGGGCGCGAAGCGCGTTCTGGCGCAGGATCCGGTAGGTGACCTGCTCCCAGTCGGCCTTGATGCCGCGCTGGGCCCGATGGCTGAAGGCCGTGAGGTTCTCCCGGGTGGCCGATGAAAGCTGGGGATCGCCCCAGTGGGCCAGGGCCGTGCCGACCGCCTGCGCCGGGCTCTCGTGCGGCGGGTACCTGGTCTTGGACGGGTCGAGCGTCGTGCCCTGCAGCGCATAGTTGACCGCCGTGAAGCGGCCCGACCAGCGTGACGTGTCGAGCCAGTGCGTGTAGTCCCAGCCGGCCACGTTTGGCGGGTCGAACAGCCGCTGTCCGGTCTGCTCGCCGATCCAGCTCCACGAGTCGGTGGTGATCGTGCGCCCCAAGGCGCGCAGCATCCCGGCGCAGTAGACCGCCGGCGGGATGACCATCCTCGCGCCGGCGTAGAACAGCGGGTGGCGGAGGATCGCCTCGACCAGAGGGCGGATCTCGTACCCGGAGCGTACGTAGGCCTGCTCCAGCGCCCGCAACTCGTGCCCAGGCGGCGGCTCGGCGATGAAGTAGTTCCACAGCTTGCCGACCGCGAACGACGGGTGCTCCGGGTGCTCGACGCACAGGCGGCAGCTGTCGATGTAGTCAAAGCGCCCGCGGTGGCCGAAGATGCGCTTGACACCGGCGTCGTGCAACGCCGGATCGAAACGGAACTTGTAGGGGCCGCGGCTGTCGCTCCATTCGTTGGTGAAGCCGGTAAGCGCCCGCGCCTGGGAGCGGACGTCGTGCTGCGAGTAGCCGCGATCCGCGCCCAGCGTGAAGAGCTCCATCATCTCGCGGCCGTAGTTCTCGTTTGGGCTGTACTTGGTGTTGGCGGTGCCCGACAGCCACAGCAGCATCGCCGGGTCCTTGGTCACCTCCGCCAGCAGGTCGTGGAAGTTGCCGAGCGCGCGAGCGCGCATCATCCGGTTCTGGCGCAGCATCAGCGCGGATGTGGACGCCTGCACCGAGGTCGCGAACCAGCTGTGCCAGATCAGCGTCATCCGCTCCACCAGCTGCTGGTCGGAGCGGACCATCCGATCCAGCCACCAGCAGTGGTCCTGGCCCCACACGTTGATCGGGTCCAGCGGATGCCCGTGATCGTCATGGGGCGCCGCGCCGATCAGCCGGGCCGGCCCCGACGGCCGCGTCAGAGAGGCCACCGCACCCTCGAGCCCGAGCGCCGCCAGGCGCCGGGGATCTCCGCGCCGCGGGCCGAAGCCTGCCCTCCACAGCAGTCGGGTGGCCTCGGACTCGCCGAAGCGGCCGCGGTAGGTGCTGACAGGAGAGCTGGGAAGCGATGCCATGAAAACGCGCAGCGGGCACGTCCGCGCCCGCTTCGTCCCCTATCGGCGTCCCGGCTGCGGAGGTTGAGCCCGCCGGTGATCCGGCGCGCACCCTCGTGCGTATGAGAGTCTGTATCCGGCCCCCCGGCCGGACGCTCACGCCTGATGCTCCGAGCCCCCAAAAGCTTCCGCCAGCCGAACCCCGACCTCCGGGTCCTCGCCGACGAGGATCTGATGGCGCTCGTTCACGACGGCGACGCCCGCGCCTTCGAGGTCATCTTCGACCGCCACGGGGACGTCGCCTTCTCGCTGGCGTACCGCATGTGCGGACGCCGGTCGGTCGCCGAGGACATCGTCCAGGAGGCGTTTTTGTCGCTGTGGCGTAGCAGCGTGCGCTACGACCGCGGGCGCGGCAGCGTCCGCTCGTGGGTCCTGGGCGTGGTCCACAATCGCGCGATCGACGCGTTCCGGCGCGACGCCGTGCGCATCACCCGCACCGTCGGGGACGAGAGCATCGCCGAGCGGATGCCGGCCCCCGACCGCACCGACGCCGAGGTCGAGCGCCGCGACGAGGCTCGCCAGGTTCGCACCGCGCTGCAGGATCTCCCCCCTGACCAGCGCCAGGTGATCGAGCTCGCCTACTTCAGCGGCTTCTCGCACAGCCAGATCGCCGAGATGCTGAAGCTTCCGGCGGGAACCGTGAAGGGACGCATGCGGCTCGGGTTGACCAAGCTTCGGATGGCTCTTGGCGATCCGGCGGGGGCCATGCTATGACCGTCGGCGTGACACCGTCAGGCGGCCCGGCCGTGAGAGGGCAGCGATGAGCCCCACCGAGCACGACCCCGGCAGCCGCGCCTGCGGCACCGACGTGGCCGCCTACGCGCTGGGAGCCCTGGAGCCGGCCGAGGCCGAGACGTTCCGCCGCCATCTGGAGACGTGCACCGTTTGCCGGGAGGAGCTGGCCTCCTTCCAGGAGGTCGTCAACGTGCTGCCCCTGACCGCCCCGCAGCATCGCGCCCCCCGGGCGGTGCGTCGTCGAGTGCTGGCCGCGGTTGCCGCCGACGAGCGAACTGTCCGCGCAGGCCGCGGCGCCGATGCGCGCGGGGCCCGCCGGACCGGGTTCGCCTCATGGCTCGGGCTGCCGCGCCCGGCCCTCGCGCTCGCGTCCATCCTGGCCGTCGTGGTGCTCGCGATCGGCGCGGTCGAGCTCGGCTCGTCGGGGTCGTCCAGCGTGCGCGTCTATCGTGCGCAGGTCACCGGGTCCCCCGGCACGGCCGAGGTTCGGGTGTCCGGCGGCCACGCCGAGCTCATCGTGCACCGCCTCGCCGCGCCGCCGGCCGGGCACATCTACGAGGTGTGGCTGGGTCGGCCCGGGCACGTCCCGCAACCGACCAGCGCACTGTTCAGCGTCACCGCCCACGGCGACGGCGACGTCGACGTACCCGGGAGCCTGCGCGGCGTGAACCTGGTGATGGTCACGCCCGAGCCGCTCGGCGGCAGCCCGGTGCCGACGCACTCGCCGGTGATCAGCGCTCGGCTGGCGTGATCCGAACGCCGCCCGCGCCCGTACAAGACGTCAAAGCCACCTGATCGGAGACACATCATGGGACTCGAGAACCCCATCCACATCGCCCTCATCCTCATCGTTGTTCTGCTCGTGTTCGGAGCCAAGCGCCTGCCTGAGATGGGCCGCTCGCTCGGCGAAGGACTGCGCGGCTTCAAGGAGACCGTCAGCGGCGACGGTCCCGCGCCGCGCATCAGCGCCGTCCACGCCGAGGCCGACCGGCCCGCGCAGGACAGCCACGAGGAGCCCGCTCCGCTGCAGCCGGCGGCGTAGGCGGCACCGGGTAAACGCAGGTCAAGATGAAGATCGCGATCGTCGGCGCCGGGGTCTCCGGACTCGTGGTGGCACACCTGCTGCAGTCTGAGCATGAGGTCACCGTGTTCGAGGCCGCCGGCTATGCCGGCGGCCACACCAACACCGTCCGGGTCGACACGCCTGACGAGACCCATCACGTCGACACCGGCTTCATCGTCTTCAACGATCGCAACTACCCGAACTTCGAGCGACTCTTGGCGCGCCTGGGTGTCGCCTCGCAGCCGTCGAGCATGACCTTCAGCGTCAGCGACGGCCACGGCGACTTCGAGTACAACGGGAGCTCACCGAATGGCCTGTTCGCCAAGCGCGCTCATCTCGTCACGCCGTGGTTTCACCGGATGATGGCGGACCTGGCCCGCTTCAACCACGCCGCGCGGATGCTGTTGCACGAAGACGGCGAAGGCCCCTCGCTCGGCCACTGGCTCGAGCTCCAACGCTTCTCGCGGCCGTTCATCGAACGGCTGATCGTCCCGCAGGCCTCGGCCGTGTGGTCGGCGGATCCACATCAGATGTGGGCCTTTCCCGCCCGTTTCCTGGCCGAGTTCTTCGATAATCACGGGATGCTCTCGGTGCTCGGGCGGCCGCACTGGCGCACCGTCCGCGGCGGCTCGGCCCGGTACGCGGAGGCGCTGACGCGACAGTTCCGCGGCTGCCTGCGCCTGGCCACCCCGGTCCGGTCGGTGAGCCGGAATCCCGACCACGTGCTGGTCACGCCCCAGGGCGGGGAGGCCGAGCGCTTCGACCAGGTGGTCCTGGCCACCCACTCAGACCAGGCGCTCGGACTGCTGAGCGACGCCACGGACCGCGAGCACGAGATCCTGGGAGCGATCCCCTACCAGCGAAACGAGGCGGTGCTCCACACCGACGAGCGGATGCTGCCCCGGCGCCGCCGGGCCTGGGCGAGCTGGAACTACCACCTGGTGGACCCGCCGCGCTCGGAGACGACGGTCACCTACCACATGAACCGGCTGCAGTCGCTGCGGTCCTCGAGACAGTTCTGCGTGACGCTGAACCGATCTGACGACATCGACCCCGAGCACGTGATCCGCCGCATCGATTACTCCCACCCGGTCTACACCGCCGCCGGCGTACGGGCCCAAGCGCGCTTTCAGGAGATCAGCGCCCGCGGCGCCACCCATTTCTGTGGGGCCTACTGGGGCTGGGGATTTCACGAGGACGGGGTCGTCAGCGCGCTGCGCGTCGCCGAGCACTTCGGGGCGCGCCTGTGAGCGCAAGCTGCCTCTATGAGGGGACCATCCGCCACCGCCGGACCGAGCCCCGCAAGGAGTGGGCCCATCGGCTGGCGTTCGCCTACGTGGACCTCGACGAGCTTCCCGCTCTGCTCGGCGGCCGCCTGATCCGAACGCGCCCCGGCCTGCTGCGCTTTCGCCGCCGGGACTACCTCGGTGACCCGCGCCGGCCGCTCGACGACGCCGTGCGCGACCGCGTCGCCGAGCTAGGCGGCGAGGCCCTGACCGGCCCGATCCGACTGCTCACACAGCTGCGCTCCTACGGCATGTGCTTCAACCCGATCAGCTTCTACTACTGCCTCGACACCGCCGAGCGGGTCACCGCCGTCCTCGTGGAGGTCACCAACACCCCCTGGGGCGAGCGACACTCCTATCTGCTCGATCGGCACGTTGTGACCGGGGTGCTCAGCGGCCGCTTCGCCAAGGAGCTGCACGTGTCTCCGTTCATGGGGATGGACCACGTCTACGAGGCGCGCGCGACCGCCCCCGGACCCACGCTTTCGGTGCACATCGACAGCCGGCGCGGCGGTGAGACGGTGTTCGACGCGACGCTGTCGATGAAGCGCCGCCCGCTGACCAGGTCAAGCGCTGCGCGTGTCTCGGTCCGCTATCCGCTGGCCACGGCACGCAGCCTGGCTCTGATCTACGGCCACGCGGCGGGCCTCAAGCTCGCCGGCGCGCGAATCCATCCCCACCCTCAGGCGGCGCGATGAAATCCGATGACGCCCGCGCGTGGAGGCTGGCGGCTTCGTTGCTGCTGCGCCAGATCCGGGTGGGGAAGCTCACGATCGTGGAAGGCCCGCGCCGCCGCGTGTTCGGCTCCGGCCCGCCATCGGCGACGATCGATGTGCGCTCACCGCGGTTCTGGCCGATGTTGATGCGGGGCAGCCGCGGACTGGCCGAGTCCTACTCGCAGGGGATGTGGGACTCTCCGGATCTGGTCGCGGTGATCCGGCTGGCCGCCCGCAACGCGGTCCTGATCGACCGTGTCCGCGCCGCCACGGCGCCTTTGTGGGCGCCGGCCCAGCGCGCGCGGGCGCTGATCAACCGGAGCACTCGCCGGCGCAACCGCCGCGACATCGCCGCCCACTACGACCTCGGCAACGAGCTGTTCGCGCGGATGCTCGACCCGACGATGATGTACTCCTGCGCGCTGTTCGAGCGCGACGGGATGACCCTAGAGGAGGCCTCGATCGCCAAGCTCGAGCGCATCTGCGAGCGCCTTCAGCTCGGTCCTGACGACCGCGTGCTCGAGATCGGCACCGGCTGGGGAGGCTTCGCGATCCACGCCGCCGGCACCCGCGGCTGTCACGTGACCACCACCACCATCTCGCGCGAGCAGCACGACTACGCCGTCGAGCGCGTGCGCCGGGCCGGCCTCGAGGACCGCGTCACCGTGTTGATGCGCGACTACCGCGATCTTCGCGGCCGCTACGACAAGCTGGTCTCGATCGAGATGATCGAGGCGGTCGGGTGGCAGCGGATCGGGGCGTTCTTCGCGTGCTGCTGCGATCTGCTGACCCCGCACGGGGCGATGCTGCTGCAGGCGATCACGATCGATGACCGCGCGTACGAGGTCGAGAAGGCCTCGAAGTCGTTCATCAAGACCTACATCTTCCCCGGGGGCTGCCTGCCCTCGCTCGAGGTGATCGCCCGCAACGTCGCGCGACGCACCAACCTGCAGACCGTGGCGCTCGAGGACATCACCCCAAGCTACGTGGAGACGCTGCGCCGCTGGCGCCACAACTTCACCGCCGCCTCCGGGGAGCTGGAGGCGATGGGCTACGACGAGCACTTCCAGCGGCTGTGGACGCTGTATCTGGCCTACTGCGAGGCCGGCTTCGCGGAGCGGCGGATCTGCGACGTGCAGCTGCTGCTTGCCAAGCCGCTGTGGGCAATGGGTGCCAGGACGGCCCTGCACAGCGCCGAGATCGCCGCCACCGGCTGACCCCCAAGCCACCGAGATCGGCTGCAGCTGACCCCACGAGTCAGCGTTCGTACATCCCGGTGATCCGACCCGGCGATTCGGCCGCATACGGGTGAGAGGGCGTCGGTCTGCGCCGTCCTCGCAACCCCCGAAAGGAGCAGTTCCCGTATGGATTATCTGAATCTCGAAGCGGTGGACACTGACGGCGCGATTCGCGAGGCGGCCGAAGAGGTCGCCGGCGACACGCGCCTGAGCTTCCTGCGCAAGGGAGCGGTTGCCGGTGGCGCCGCCCTCGGCGGAGGCGCCATCCTGAGCGCGCTCGTCCCCGGTGCCGCGTTCGCCAAGGGGGCCCCGCCCAAGTCGTTCGGCAAGGGCGACATCGGCATCCTCAACTTCGCGCTGACGCTCGAGTACCTCGAGCGCGCCTTCTACAACGAGGCGACCTCGAAGGGCAAGATCACCGACCCCAAGACGGCCACGTTCCTGAAGGTCGTCACGCACGACGAGCGCAAGCACGTCGATTTCCTCAAGAAGGGTCTGGGCAAGGCCGCCGTCAAGGAGCCGAAGTTCGACTTCCAGGGCATCACCAGCGACGAGGGCAAGTTCCAGCAGACCGCGTTTGTGCTGGAGAACACCGGCGTGCACGCCTATCTCGGGCAGGCCGGGAACATCAAGACGCCGGCGTACCTGCTGGCGGCCGCTTCGATCGTGACGATCGAAGCTCGCCACTCGGGCGCGATCGCGTCGATCATCGGCAAGCCGATCAACCCGAGCGGCGCCTTCGACACCGGCTGGACCGCGAGCAAGGTCCTCGCCGCCGTCAAGGGCACCAAGTTCATCAAGTCCTAGCTCGTAGCAGTTGCACGCACCCGGCGCTGAGAGATGCGCGAAGGGTCAGAGAAGGTCAGGCACCGGGCGGGTCTTCGGATCCGCCCGTTGTCGTCTCTGACTCGATCACGCGCTCGGCGATCGCCATCGCCGCGTTGGCCGCCGGCACACCCGCATACACGGCGGTGTGCAGCAGCACCTCGCCGATCTCCGCGGGGGTCAGCCCGTTGCGCAGCGCCCCGCGCACGTGCATCTCGATCTCGTTCTCCCGTCCCAGCGCGGTCAGCACCGACAGGGTGATGACGCTGCGGGTACGGCGGTCAAGGCCGGGGCGGGTCCAGACGCTGCCCCAGGCGGCCCGGGTTATGTACTCCTGAAACGCAGCCGTGAACTCGGTCGTGCGCTCGATCGCGCGGTCGACATGAGCGTCGCCCAGGACCTCGCGTCGGACCTTCATCCCGTCGTCATACACGGAGTCGCTCATCCGCTCTGCACTCCCAGGTGCTCGGCGATCAGCTCGTTGACGGTCGCCGAACGCTCCACGCTGGCCAGATGCGCGCCCGGGTCCAGCAGCTCAAAGCGCGCGTGTGGGACGGCGGCGGCGAGCGCGCGGCCGTGCTCGGGGGGTATGGCCGGATCCTGGGCGCCCGAGATCACGAGCGTCGGCGCGGCGATCGAGCTCAGCCCGTCACGCTCGTCCAGAGTCGTGATCGCCTCGCAGCAGCCGGCGTAACCCTCGGCCGGGGTCCCGGCGATCATCGCGCGGCAGCGGGCGACGGTGTCGGGGTTGGCCGCGGCCCATGAGGTCGTGAACCAGCGCGCGATGACCGCGTCGGCCACCACCTCCGGCGTGCCCGCCGCCCGAACCGCTACGGCCCGTTCTCCGTACGCCGAGACCGCCTCGGGCAGGTACGCGGCGGTGCAGATCAGGATCAGCCGCTCGATCCGCTCGGGTGCGTTGATCGCCAGCCACTGTCCGACCATGCCGCCGATCGACAACCCGCAGTAGCAGGCGCGCTCGATCCCCAGGCGGTCGAGCAGCGCCACCACGTCGCGGCCGAGGTCAGCGATCTCGTACGGCCCGGCGGGCACCGGGGAGCGGCCGTGGCCGCGATGGTCGAAGCGGACGATCCGAAACAGGTCCTGGAGCGCCTGCACCTGGGGGTCCCACATCTCCAGCGTGCTCCCCAGCGAGCCGCCCAGCAGGAGGACCCGGGCGCCCTCGGGGCCTTCGATCCGATGTGCCAGATCCACCACGACGCTCAATTCTGCCCGCTCCCCGACTGCCCGGGGTCGATCAGCGCCCGGTGCGCCGCGAGCGCCCGGTCGATGAGCTCGACGGCGCCGTCGAGGTGCTCCTCGGGCGCCCCCGCCTCGGGCACCCCGGCAGCGGCCAGCCGCTGCAGGTTCTCGGCCATCCGCCCGGGATCGATCTGGAGGTGCTCGAGCAGCTCGCGTGTCCACGCCGTGGCCGACCCGGCCAGCCCGAGCAGCTCGGTATGGACCCCCCACTCCGCCTGCCACGCGCCGGCGGCGCGTTCGTGCTCGGACTCCATCGTCGCCAGCACGGTCGCCACCAGCCCGGGCACGCGCTTGACGCAGGCCAGCACAGATACCGCCGCCACCGGGTTGTGCTTGTGGGCCATGGCGCTCGAGCCGCCACGGCTCTGATCGCCGCCCTCGGCGGCCTCCCCCACCTCCTGCTGGGCCAGCAGTGTTACGTCGCGCGCCACCTTGCCGAGCACTCCGGCCAGTGTCCCGACCGCCCCGGCCAGCGCTGCCGGTCGCACGCGGATCGTGTGCCACGGCAGCACCGGCTCGGCCAGCCCCAGCTCGGCGGCCACGCGAGCGGCCACCGCCGGACTCCGGGCCCCCACCGGCCCCCCCATCTGGACCGCTAGCTCCGAGGACCGCACCTCCTGTAGGCGGCTGCGGGTGCTGTCGATGCCGCCGAGCCAGCCCGCCGCCCGCAGCCCGAAGGACACCGGCAGCGCCTGCTGGAGCAGCGTGCGGCCCGCCATTGCGGTCCCCCGCTGCGCGTCCGCCAGCCGCGCCGCCGCATCGGCGGCGGCGGCCGCGTCCTCGAGCAGCGGACCGAGCGCCCGATGGGCCATCAGCATCATCGCCGTGTCGAGCACGTCCTGGCTGGTGGCGCCGGCGTGCACGTGAGCGCGCGCGTCCTCTCCGACCGCGGCCCGGAGTGCCGCCACCAGCGGCACCACCGGCGTGGCGTGCTCACCCGCCTCGGCGCCGATCGCCGCCACATCGAAGCGCTCGGGCACGCACGCGGCGGCGATCTCGAGCGCCGCCCGCTCGGGGATCAGCCCCTCGGCGGCGCAGGCGCGGGCCAGAGCGGCCTCGACATCGAGCATCGCCCGCAGCCAGGCTGCATCGGTCAGCTCCGCCGCCGTCCGTCCGCGCCCGTAGGTGCCCCCGAACAGCGTTCGGTCAGATGGCAAAGAAGACCGTCTCGCCAGGCCCCTGGAGGCGGATGTCGAACCGGTAGCCGCCGGCGGTGGGCTCGGCCATGAGCGTCGGGCGCCGGTCGGCCGGGACCCGTGACAGGACCGGGTCGCGATCGTTGGCCTCACCCTCGTCGGCGAAGTAGATCCGGGTCACCACGCGGTTGAGCATCCCGCGCGCGAACACCGAGACGTCGATGTGAGGCGCCTGCATCGCCCCATTCGCGGCCGGGACGGGACCCGGCTTGACAGTGACCAGCGAGAAGGTGCCGTCACCGTCCTCGACCCCGCAGCGGGCAAAGCCGCGAAAGCCCGCCAGCGTCGACTTGCCCCCGTGGCCGTGCAGGTCGGCGAAGTGACCGTCGGGATCTGCCTGCCAGGTCTCGATCAGGTGGTCGGGCACTGGCTGGCCGTCCCCGTCGTAGACCATCCCGGAGATCGTGATCGCCCCAGGGCTTCCCTCGGTAACCGCCTGTGGCCCTTCCGGCCACGGCAGCCCGATCGAGAAGTACGGCCCGACGGTCTGCGAGGGGGTGGTCTGAAAGATCACTGGTCCTCCTCAAACGGCGTCGCCGACGGTCCGCGCAGATACAGGTCGAACTCGTAGGCGGCGGCCCAGTTGGGCACCGTGTCGTGGATCGAGAAGCTCGAGATCATCCGCTCGCGCGCCCGGGGATCGGCGACCGAGTTGAAGATCGGGTCATACGGGAAGAACGGATCGCCCGGGAAGTACATCTGGGTTACGAGCCGCTGCGTGAAGGCGCGCCCCATCAGCGAGAAGTGGATGTGCGCCGGGCGCCACGCGTTGTAGTGATTGCCCCACGGGTACGGGCCGGGCTTGATCGTCAGAAACCGGTATCGGCCCTGATCGTCTGTCACGCAGCGTCCCGCGCCGGAGAAGTTGGGGTCAAGCGGAGCCGGCCAGCGGTCCCACCGGTGCTTGTAGCGCCCGGCGGCGTTGGCCTGCCAGATCTCGACCAGCGTGCTGCGCAGCGGCTTGCCCTCGGTGTCGAACACGCGACCGGTGACCGTGATGCGCTCGCCGATCGGCTCGCCTTCGTGCTGAACGGTGAGGTCGTCGTCGTGCTCGCCGAGGATCCGAACGTCGCCGAGCTGGGGCCCGGTGATCTCGGTGACCGTGTGGGGCAGATAGACCAGCGGCTGGCGCGGGTGGCGCCGCGCCGTCGACTTGTACGGCGGGTAGTCCAGCGGCGGATGAGCCTCGGGTCGCTCGCGCAGGTAGTGCTCCGGGGTATCGGCGACCGGGTCGTAGATCGTCCGCGGCTGGGTGGCGGCCTGGTCTTGCATCTCGCCCTCTCTGCTCGTCGTGCTCATCTGTTCATCAGCTCCCGTAGAGCCGTCAGCTCCTCCTCGGTCGGCGGGGGTGTCCGCTGCAGCTCGCCCGACACCTGCAGTTCCCACCCGGTGGCCTCGCGGACCTTCTGCACGTCGACTTCGTCGTGGATCTGGGTAAGGGTCAGCTCGCAGCTCTCGGGGTCGGGCTCCAGCACGCCCAGGTCGGTGATCACCGCGGTCGGCCCGCGGCCCCGGAATCCGAGCCGCTCGCGGTCGCCGGGACCGCTCCCGAAGCCCACCGTGGTGCGGAAGTCGAGCTCGGGCACGAACGTCCGCAGCGAGTGCGGCGCGATCACCACGACCTCCTCGCAGCTGGAGGCGATCTCGGGCGCACCGCCCGCTCCGGGCAACCGCGTCTTGGGGTGCGCGTAGTCACCGATCACGGTCGAGTTGAGATTGCCGAAGCGGTCAACTTGCGCCGCGCCGAGGAACGCCACCTCGATCCGCCCGGGTCCGATCCAGTAGTTGAACATCTCGGGGACCGAGACCACGGCGTCGGCGGTCTCGGCCAGCTCGCCGTCTCCGATCGACAGCGGGATGTTGTATGGCTTGGCGCCAATCGTGCCCGACTCGTAGACCAGCACCAGTTCGGGGTTGTGGACCATTCGGGCCAGGATCGCCGCCGTGCTCGGCCGCCCCACGCCGATGAACACCGACCGGGCGTGCTCCAGCCTCCGCGCCGCCACGATCGTCTGGACCTCGCCGGAGCCGGCCCGGCTGGCCCCGGTGCTGCGACCGTCCGTGCTCGTGCTCATTGCGCCGGCACCTCGTGCATCACGTGCTCACGCATCCACGCAGTGAACTCCTCACGGTCCCGGCTGACCTTGTCCCAGAAGCGATAGAAGGAGTTGTCGCGCGTGGTGATGCCGAGGCTGTAGGACGGGTGCGAGCCCCCGGGAGCCTCCGCCACGGCGTCGATCACCCATCCGGGGATGACCACTGAACCGGGGCGTGGCTCGAGCTCGTCGACCACCCGCTCCACCGTGACCAGCGCCCGGTCGGCGGCCAGCACCGCCTCCTTCTGGATGCCCGGGATGCCCCACAGCTGCACATTGCCCTGGCGGTCTGCCTCCTGGGCGTGCACGATCGCCACGTCGGGACGGAGCGCCGGCACAGCCACCAGCTGCTCGCCCGTGAACGGGCACGTAATCGGCTCCACGCGTGTGCGCGGCGCCAGGTCGGTACCGGCGTAGCCGCGCATGACCGCGAACGGGAGGCGCGACGCGCCGGCCGCGTACCGGTTGGCCATTCCGGCGTGGCTGTGCTCCTCGAGCTCGATCGCCCGGGGCCAGTCGTGCTCGATCGCGTCGCGGAACCTGTGCAGGCTGCCCACGCCAGGGTTGCCGCCGTAGGAGAAGACCAGCTTGCGCGCCACGCCCATCCCGATCATCTGGTCATAGATGATGTCGGGGGTCATCCGGATCAGCTCGAGCTGCTGGCGGCCCTGGCGCAGCACCTCGTGCGCAGCGGCGAACGGGATCAGATGGGTGAAGCCCTCGAACGCGATCGCGTCCCCATCGCCGACGAGCTCCGCGACCGCCTCCCGGAGGCTTGTCAGCTCAGCCATGTGACACGGTGTCGGCGGTTTCGCGATCCAGGGGCAGACCGACGTAGTTCTCGGCCAGTGAGGTGGCGGCCGCCTCCGAGTTGCACACGTATTC
The DNA here is from genome assembly GCA_963799995.1 of uncultured Solirubrobacterales bacterium. Taxonomy (GTDB): domain Bacteria; phylum Actinomycetota; class Thermoleophilia; order Solirubrobacterales; family Solirubrobacteraceae; genus Palsa-465. The sequence goes on from CAWCZI010000012.1 coordinate 1,242,293, forward strand.
CAGCTGCGAGCGCTGCAGGCGGCGGCCGTAGGCGTCGTCGCGTGGATCGGTGTGGAGCATCGTCGTCATCCACCACGAGAAATGCTGGGCGCGCCACACCCGGCTCACACATCGCGAGGAGTACTCATCCAGACCGGTCTCTGAGCCACCGCCGAGCCATTCGACCAGCGCGTCGGCCAGCACGGTGACGTCGGCCACCGCCAGGTTGAGGCCCTTTGCCCCCGTCGGGGGGACGATGTGAGCGGCATCTCCCGCCAGGAACAGCGAGCGGTATCGCATCGGCTCGGCGACGAAGCTGCGCATCGGCGTGATCGACTTCTCGAGGACCGGACCCTCGGTCAGCTCCCACGCCTCGCTGGCCAGGCGAGTGTGGAGCTCTGCCCAGATCCGCTGATCGGACCAGTCGCCGATGTCCTCATCGGGGTGCACCTGGATGTAGAGCCGGCTGACGTGCGGCGTGCGCATGCTGTGCAGTGCGAAGCCGCGCTCGTGCTGGGCGTAGATCAACTCGTCGGTGGATGGCGCCACGTCGGCGAGGATCCCCAGCCAGGCGAACGCGTACTCGCGCTCCCACACGCTGATCAGCGACTCGGGGATCGCCGATCGGCACACGCCGTGGAATCCGTCGCATCCGGCGATCGCGTCGCAGCGAAGCTCGTGCGCCGACCCGTCCTGGGTGTAGCGCACGACTGGCTCGCCCTCGTCGAGCCCCGCGATCGACACGCCGTCGCACTCGAACAGCAGCGGCGCCTGGTCCTGGAGGCGCGCCGCGACCAGATCCTTGACCACCTCGGTCTGGCCGTAGATGGTCACCGAGCGCCCGCCGGTGAGTTCGCTCATCGGGATGTGGTGGCGCCGCCCGTCGAAGCACAGATAGATCCCGCCGTGCACGAGGCCCTCGCGGTCCATCCGCTCGCCGACCCCAGCCTCGCGCAGAACCTCGGTGGTCCCCTGCTCGAGCACCCCGGCGCGGATCCGGGCCTCGACGTACTCGCGGCTGCGCGCCTCCAGGACCACGGTCTCGATCCCGTGGCGGTGCAGCAGGGCGCCCAGCAGGAGCCCCGCCGGGCCCGCACCAACGATCGCCACCTGCGTACGTTCGGACATATCCCAGCCGGGACGATAGTGGTTTTGCCGTGGGCGCATAGCGGAGCTTTGTGCGTTGTGCGAACGGCGCCCCCGCCACCACATTTCCATCTGTGGCCGCTGTACTCTGGCGTCCCGTGAGGAGAGGGCTCGCCGCGCGGCTATTCGTGGTCGGGGCCGCTGCCGCCGCAGCGACCGGCGCCGCAGCGGGCACGACCGGCGTCGGTGCGAGCGTCGCTGCCGGCACGACCCGCGCCGCCGCGTCGCCGGCCGCCTTGTGCCCTGGCTGGGGGCGGCCGGCTGTGGCCGCCGACCCGAGGCCGCACGCGCTGCGCGTGTTCGCGATCCAGTTCGCGCAGAACCCAGCGGCGATCTCCCGCGCGGGCGACTACGAGCATGCAATCGACTGCGCGATCCGCACCGAGGTGCTCCCCCACCTCGCTCGCGGCCGCCCCAACCTGGTCGTGTTCGACGAGGACATCGGACTCGAGACGATCGCGATCGGACCCCGCGGCGCCGGAGCCCGCACGCTCCTGCGCCACGGTGACCCCGCGTGTCACGGCGCTCCGCTGTGCCCGACGCTCGGCACGCTGACGGCGATCGACACCGGCTACGCGCGGACCCTCTCCTATCTCGACGCTCGCTATCCCCAGCTGCAAACAGAGCCGGGTCGCGGCTTCGTCGCCGCCACCGACGTGTTCGTGCGCGTGTTCATGACCACCATGGCCGGCGTGGCGCGCCGGTACGGGCTGTACGTGATCGCCTCTAACACACAGGCCCCGTTCCGAGTGACCCGCGATCCGGCGGCGATCACGGCGCTCGCCGATCCGGGGGCTCGGAGGCCCCGGTCGGTCTATGCCCCGACCGCGGGCGTCGCCTACGACCAGACCTTCGTGTGGGGGCCACACACCACCCGTCGCGGACGGCCGGCACCGCTGGCCAACCTGATCGCCGACAACTACAAGGTCCCGCTGACCACGTTCGAGCAGGCGCTCGGGTTCGCGCCGGGTCCCAGCGTCGGCGCCGCCGCGCGCGCCAACCTGCGCCCCGTGACTCTTCCGGGCACCGGCGCCCGGCTGGGACTCGCCACCAGCCTGCCCGCCTTCGCCTACGGAGGCCGCGCTTCCCGGCCGTGCGCCGACGTGGCGCTCACCTACATCCGCTGCCTGAGCGCCCTCGGCGCGAACGTCCTGATCCAGGCCGACGCCAACGACGGGCAGTGGACCGGCGGTGACGGCACGGACCCCGCGGAGAAGTGGCAGCCGCTGTCGTGGATGGGCTCGGCGTACCGGGCCGTCAGCGATCCCGGAGTGCGTTTCGCATACGCTGTCAACCCGTTCATGGTCGGCAATCTCGCGGATACCCCGTTTGACGGCCAGAGTGCAATCCTGCAGCGGGGGCTGGCCGGACGGGGCTGCGAATACGTAGGTGACGGTGCGTTCATCGCAGGCCAGGACTCGCTCTCGGACCGGCGCTACGCGGGCCCCAAGTCTCAGTTCCTGGCACTCGCGCCGTGGGTGGCCGCCGGCTCCCGCGCCCACCTGCGGCCGATCGGCAACGCCCTAGCCGCCGGCCGGGGGCGCTACCGCTATGTCCAGACCGCCCTGATCGCCGACCTGCCGTTCCCGGCCGACCGGCACCGCGCGGGCTGCGTGGAGGCGGGACGGTGAGCCGCCTCTCGCGCCGCGAGGCGCTGCTGGGCGCCGCGACCGGCGCCGGGGCAGCCGTCCTGGCCGATGCCGCGAGCGCCGCCGCGGCCTCGCGCGGCCGTCCTGCCGCCACGCGGCGGGTCGACGTGGTGGTGGTCGGCGCGGGGCTGGCGGGGCTGAGCGCGGCCTCCGACCTCGCGGCCACCGGACGCTCGGTGGCGGTCCTCGAGGCCCGCGACCGCGTGGGCGGGCGCACCCTCAACCACCCCGTCGGCAACGGCGAGGTGGTCGAGGTGGGCGGCGAGTGGGTGGGGCCGGGTCAGGATCGCATCCTCGCCCGGGCACGCGCACACGCGATCAAGACATTCAAGACCTACACCAAGGGCCAGCAGGTGTTCGAGTACGCGGGCACGACGACCCACTTCACCGGTCTGATCCCACCGCTGCCCGAACCCGACGCCGGTGATTTCGGCAGCCTGCTGGGGAGGATCCTCGCGCTCGAGAAGACGGTCCCGCTCGACCGCCCGTGGACGGCCGCCAACGCCGCCGGCCTCGACGGCCAGACGTTCGAGAGCTTCAAGCTCGCCAACTCGGCCACGCCCGGCGCGCGCTTCCTTCTCGACCTCGCCACGCGGGCGGTGTTCGCCGCCGAGCCCCGCGACCTCTCGGCCCTGCACGCTCTCTTCTACTTCAATTCCGGCCGCGGGATCCTCAATCTGACGAGCACCGCGGGCGGTGCGCAGGACTCACGCTTCGTCGGCGGCAGCCAGTTGGTCTCGATCGAGATGGCCGCCGAGCTGAGCGGGCGCGTCGTCCTCAATGCGCCGGTGCGCCGCATCTCCCAGGGCCGCGGCTCCGTCACTGTGATCAGCGATGCCGGCACGTGGCGGGCGGGACACGTGATCGTCGCCGTCGCCCCGACGCTCGCTGGCCGGATCGACTACGAGCCTGGGCTTCCGGCGCTGCGCGACCAGCTCACACAGCGCGTGCCGCAGGGCTCGGTGATCAAGTTCGAGGCCGTCTACCCAACGCCGTTCTGGCGCGCACACGGGTTCAACGGGTACTCCAACAGCGACCGGTCGCCGGTCGGCTTCACCTATGACAACTCGCCGCCCGGCGGCCGCCCCGGCGTGCTGCTGGGCTTCGTCGCGGGCGCGGACGCGCGCCGGCTCGGGGGTATGAGCGTGGCCGCCCGGCGCCGGGCGGTGCTCGGATCGTTCGTGCGCCTGTTCGGCCCCGCGGCCGCCCGCCCGCGCACGCTGATCGAGCACAACTGGTCCGAGGAGCGGTGGACGCGCGGCTGCTATGTCGGCTTCATGCCGCCGGGCGTGTGGACCGACTACGGCTCCGCGCTGCGCGCCCCGGTCGGCCGCATCCACTGGGCCGGGACCGAGACATCCGAGATCTTCAATGGCTACATGGACGGCGCCGTGCGCTCGGGCGAGCGTGCCGCCCGCGAGGTCGGTTAACCCTCCTGGATGTGGTCGGCCTCGCGCGGGCCGGGGAAGGGTCGCGTCAGGCAGAACTGCAGCAGCGTCGACTCGGGGACTCCCTCGACGCCCGGGGTGTCGGAGGCGAGCCCGCGCGTGTGGGGATCGTCGGCGAACCCCCCCACCTCGACCGAGTGCTGCGGCGTGCGGTAGCCCGAGATGCCGACCAGATGCAGCTGCAGCGCCCGGCCGAGCTGGTCCAGCCGTGCCGCGATGATCGGCTCCTCTCCGACGCTGTAGTTGGTGCCAGGCGCCTGGAAGAACCCGAAGGAACCGCCGTGGGCGACGAACGGGGTGTTGGCACACCCGCCCGGCGGGACGGCGACGGCGACGCCGCCGGATGACAGCGCCTGCGCCTGCGCGGCGCGCTGGTCCAGGATCTGTGCCTCGTGCACCAGCGTCCGGTGCAGAGCGGCCAGCCGGCTCGTGTCCTGGCTGCGCGCACGTTCCACGACCAATTCGCGGGCGACGATCGAGGCTTTCAGCTGCGCGACTGTGTCGCGCTCGACCAGCACCGCCGCGGTCGCGCGCCGCCGGCGGGCCTGGACGGCGGCCAGCGTGGTCGTCTGTGTCTGCACCGCGTCGCGCGCGTCGCGGACGGACTGCGTCGTCTCGGTGTTGTGGCGCTCGATCGCGCTCAGGTCGGCGACCCCGTTGAGCAGATCGCCGAACCCGCCGGAATCGACCACCACCCCCACGATCGTCGGCGGCGGGCTCTCGTAGTCGGCGCGGAGCTGGGTGGCGAGGGCACGGAGGTCATAGGCGTAACGGGCCCGCAGTTGCGCCAGCCGCGTCCGGGCCCCTGCCAGCTGATCGTCGACCGAGCTCAGCAGCTGCTCCTGGACGGCCACATTGCGCTGGATCGTGTTCAGCCGCGCCTGCAGCGAGCCGATCGTCCCCTCGAAGCCCTGGATCCGGTTCGATTCCTCATGGAGCCGCGAGCGCAGCTCAGACGAGCGTGCCTGCCCGGCCTGATAACGCCCGCTCAGATCCGCCCAGCCGGATGCGACGATCGTGCCGGAGATGCCCGCGGCGAGCAGGAGAACCAAAGCGATGCGGCGAATCCTGAGCATGCGAACGGTGGCGGGGCCGCGGTTGTGCGCGCGCTGACGCCCACGTCGGCGAAGCGCCGGGCGGCCACGTCGCGAACCTAGCAAGCGCCCTGCTCAGCAATGGTTTCCCGGCGTGGCTGCAGCGAAAGTTGCAGTCGCCCCGTGCCGAGTCAGCTCAGCGGCCCGGCAGGTGAAAGATGTCGACGACGCTGGACGCGGAGCTGTCGTGGTAGCTGCCGGTCGGCTCGATGATTCGCCCGCCGACCACGATCGGGCTGTTCCAATGGCCGCCCGCGACCGCCATCGAGCGCACCGTGGCGCCGCTGAGCGGCCGGAGGATCGCCAGCTGGCCGCGCTGCTCTTCGTATACGTAGAGAAGGCCACCGGCGAGGACCGGGCTGGTCCCCTCGGTGCCGTTGGCCCACACCGTCCGCAATCGCGGACGGCGTCCTTGAGCCAGCACGTAGGCCGCCGCCCCGGAGTCGTCGGCCACGAACACGTAGACGCGACCCGCGTGGCTCCAGACCGCCGGCTGACTGAGCAGCTGGTTGCCGCCAGGGGTGGACACCTCCTGCAGCTCGCCTCCGAGCCGGCCGCTGGGCCCTCCGCCGGTTCCGTCCAGCCGGCCCAGGTTGAGCAGGTGCAGCTTGCCGTCCTTGCCGCCCTGAACCACGAGCCGGTGGCCGTGGTAGGTGGGCAGCAGCGCCGGCGAGGCGCTGCCGAGATCGGTGTCGCTCGCGTCCAGCTGGGCCTGGTTGGTCGGCGTCCAGTTGTGCAGCAACCGGCTGGCGTCGGGGGTGAGCTCGAGCACGCTGTCGCCCCAGCTCGAGCGGCCGTCGAACGGCCCGTTGCCGGTCGCCACGAGGATCCGGCCGCTGCCGGGCTCGATCACGGCGCCCGGACGCCCCCAGATCGCGTTGTCGCCGTTGGTGTTGGTGACCGCGCAGGAGGACGCGCGGATCAGTCGGTGACGGCCCGAGCACTCCGTGTTCCATACGTGGGCGATGCGGCCGGTGGAGCGCTCGATGGTCACCACGTGACCGTCGTAGGGGGGTATGTCACCGATGTACCCGCCTGTCACCGCGACCACGTACCGTCCGCTGACGGTCAGCGCCGAGGCGATCTTCTCGTGTACCGGATCGAACGTGATGGGCCGTGACCACACCTCCTGGCCGCTGGCAATCGACAGCTTGTGGACGACGCCGTCGGGACTGGCCGCGTACAGATAGCGACGGTCGGGATCGGCGACGGGGCTGGCCGTCGTCACCTGGGGGTTGCCGGGGGTGCTGTTGACACCGCGTGGTCTGAACTCCCACAGCTTCGCGCCGCTGGCGGGGTCTATCGCGATCGTCCTGCCGTAGCTGGTGGTGACGGCGATCACATCACGTGTGCGCCCCCTCACCGTGACCGCGTGCAGCTCGATCGCCGGCGAGTCCGCGATTCCGTCGATGGTCACCTGACGCAGCGACAGCTGTCCCACATCGGCCGCGGTGATCCCGGTGCTCGCCGGCCCGACCCCGCTGTGCTGGGCATCGAACCCGAACTCGGGCCAGTCGCCGGCGGGCACCGCAGAGGCGGTGGCGGGGCTGGTCGCGGCGGCCGGGGCGGAGGCGCTGGACGTACTCGCGGACCGGCTGCCACAGGCCACCGTCACAAGCGCGCACGCTGCCAGCGCGAGCGCGCCGCGGATGCGCGGGTCGGGTCTCAAGGCAGGCCGCCGAGCAACGCGCCGGCCCCGGGCGCCCGTGAACCGGTACCGGTGCCGTTGCCGTTGCCGTTGCCGTTGCCGGGCAGCAGCTTGTCGGCGGTGGAGCCGACGGTGTTGACGACGGCCGTGGCGATCTGGCCGGCGGCACCCGGGACGCGGCTTGTGATTGAGGTGGCCGTTGTGACGACCCGATCGGTCAGGGTCGGCTGCGGGGACGGGCGCCGCGTCGGGGCCAGGGACGGGGGTCCCGGAAGGCGGCCCGCGCCGCTCGCCGCGCCGGCGCCGGCACCGCCGGCGGTGCTATCACCGCCGGTGATCGGCGAAGCCGTGGCGCCCGAGGGGTTGCCGCGGTGGAGCACCTCACGCCCGCCGCCGGGCGCCGCGGAGCCGGTGACCGGGGGCGTTGCGGCGCGAGCGCGTGGGCCGGCCGGCGTCACACGGGCGACACGCCGGACGGCTCGGGTGGCGGTGGCGGCCGGCCGCGCACGCGCGGCGGCCGGGGCGATCGGCACCGCGGGACCGCTGAACACCTGGCCGATCGCGCCAAGCTGTCCGAGCCCGCCGGCCATCGCGAGCACAGCCAGAGATCCCAGAACGGCCCCGGGCACGAGCAGCGCCACGAACGAGGCCCCGTAGACACGACGACTCCAGGCACGCGCGAGCGTCATCGCTCCGGATGGTAGCCAGCGCCTGTCCGGACGCGGGCCGGTTAGGGAGGGCCACGCCGATGGACCGCCTGCGCCACGGGTACGATCGCTCCCATCCGTCGCCGACGCGGCGGGTGCCAGCTATGCGCCGCCTCTCGATCGCTCGCTCGCTCCGCCTGGCGTTGATCGGGCTGACGATCGTGCTCGGGATCGTCGCCGCGGTCGGCGTGGCGAGCCTGTACGACGCGCGCCAGCGCTATGAGGACAGGCTGGCGCAGACCTCGCAGCTCGCCATCGCCGTGGCCAACCTGAACAGCGCCGCGATCTCAGAGGCCGAGGTTCTCCGCGACGCCCGCGGGCCGACCGCGACATTGCAGCGACGCCGGGCCCGGGCCGCCTTCGATGCGGCTGCGGCCGGTGCCGTGCGACTGGCCCGCACCGATCCTGCGAGCGCTCGGCTGCTGGGACAGGAGATCGCGCTGCAGCACGCCGTTCGCCGGCTGGCGCCGGCCGGTCGGCTCGGCACCGCCGCGGGCGGTGGACCCCTGGCGCAGGCGACGCTGCTGGCGCAACTGCTCCAGACCCGCCAGCAGGCCCGCCAGGCCGGGGCGCGCGCGACCGCGCGGAGCCGGTCCCGCATGGCGATCGGGCTCGTGATCGCCGCGGGCGTGCTGGCTGTGATCGCCGCGCTGGCCCTGATCGCCGTCCTTGTCCGCTCCATGCGTCGCCCGCTGGACGCGCTCGTCGACGCGACGCAGGGACTCGCCGCCGGTGACCTCGCGCGCCGCGTGGAGCCGGCCGGCCCGCGCGAGTTGCGAGACCTCGGCGCGGCGTTCAACGCGATGGGCGCGGACCTGGCCGGAGCCCAGGCGCGGATCGAGGAGGAGCGCCGCCGGCTGGTGATCACGATCGAGAGCCTCGGCGACGCCCTGATCGTTACCGCGCCCGGATCGGGGATCATCACCACCGCCAACCCCCGCGCGGCCGACCTCGTGCCCGAGCTCGAGCCGGGCCGGCGGATCGACGCCGGTGCCAGCCCGCTGCCGCCGCTTTCGACGGCGCTCGCACGCGAAACCGTGATCGAGCACGGGGGACGGATCCTGGCCGTGACCGCCGCGCTGCTGGGCAGCGAGTCCGACGGCGTCGTGTGGACGGTGCGCGACGTCACCGAGCGCTCGCGGCTGGAGCGCGCCAAGAGCGAGTTCGTGGCCACCGCCTCGCATGAGCTGCGCAGTCCCCTGACGTCGATCAAGGGGTTCGTGGAGCTGCTCGAGCGCAGCCCCGAGAACATGTCGGCCCGCCAGCGCGAGTTCATCGACATCATCCTGCGTTCCACCGATCGTCTGGTCGAGCTCGTCAACGACCTGCTCGACGTCGCTCGGATCGAGGCCGACAGCGTTGAGATCAGCCGCCGGCCGATCGACATCGGGGAGGCCGTGCGCGACGTTGTCGAGCTGATGCGCCCGCGGATCGAGGAGAGCCACCAGCAGCTTGGGGTGTACGTGGCGCCGACGCTTCCCCTGGCGCTCGCCGACCCCGGCCGGATCCGCCAGATCATCGCCAACCTGCTCACCAACGCCCACCTCTACACGGAGGACGGAGGCCGGATCCACATCGGCGTCGAGGCCGACCGCGCATGGGTCCGGATCGTCGTCGCCGACTCTGGGATCGGGATGACCGTCTCCGAAAGCGAGCGGGTGTTCGACCGCTTCTACCGCGTCCACGCCTCCGGCGCCTCGACCCCCGGTACGGGCCTCGGACTCTCGATCGTGAAGTCGCTCGTCGACCTGCACGAGGGAGAGGTGCAGGTCGACAGCGAGCCCGGGCGCGGCACCACCTTCCACGTGCTGATCCCGGCGGCGATCGTTGGCGCCGACGCCGGCCAGTCACTGGAGGTGATCCGTGGCCGCCGCATCCTGATCGTGGACGACGAGGTCGACATCGCCGAGCTCATCGCCGGACAGCTGGCGCCGCTCGACATCCACACGACGATCGCCCAGACGGGAGAGCAGGCGCTGGCCCACCTGCGCGAGCAGCGCTTCGACGCCATCACGCTCGACATCCTGATGCCCGACATGGACGGCTTCGAGGTGCTGCGCCAGATCCGTGCGGACCCGGAGCTGCGCGCCACGCCGATCCTGTTCGTCTCGGTGTTCGCCGGCCGCAAGGAGCTCGCCGGGGAGTGGGTCGTGTCCAAGCCGATCGACGCCGACGAGCTTCGCGACGTGCTGGCCGCAGCCGTCCGCGCCGGTCGCTCGCGCGTGCTGGTGGTCGGACGCGAGGAGATGCAGCCGACGCTGGAGCCGGCGCTCGACGAGCTCGGGATCGAGCACCACTGGGAGGTGACGGGTGCAGCGGCGGCGCGCGTCTGCAGCGAGCGCCGCTTCGAGGTCGCGCTGATCGACGTCGGGATCCGCAACCCGCAGGCCGCGCTCCAGGCGCTGGACCTGCGCGGACGGCGTCTGCGCCGGGCGGTGATCCTGTTCTCGGATGGGGACACGCCAACCCCCTCGGGTATCGTCAAGCTCGGGATGGAGGTCGTCCCGGTTGAGGACGCTGCCCAGGCGTTGCTTGTCGCCCTGCGCGGAGACCGCGAACACGCGAGGTTCAAGGACGGATGGAGCTCAGAAGCGAGACTCAGCTGACGACGGAGATCAGTCGGCTGCGCGCGGACCTCGCCCGCCGCGAGCGGGCATCCGCGGACCAGGCGCTCCAGCTCGAGCGCTACGCCGCCGATCTGCGAGAGACCTTCAAGCAGGAGCGCGCACGCTCGCAGGAGCTGAGCCGGTCATACATGGCGACCGTGCGCGCATTGTCCAACGCGGTCGAGGCCCGCGACGCGTACACCGGCAAGCACGCCGAGCGCGTCGCCGCGTACGGGCTCGAGATCGCCCGCGCGCTCGGTCTGCCCGAGGGCGAGGTCCCCGAGCTCGAGTTCGGCTTCCTGCTGCACGACATCGGCAAGCTCGCGATTCCCGACGCCATCCTTTACAAGCCGAGCGCTCTGACGGGAGAGGAGCGCGCGCTGATGGCCCGCCATCCCCTGATCGGCGCGGAGATCATCGACGGGATCGAGTTCCTGGCCGAGGCCGCCAGGGTGGTGCGCCACCACCACGAGCGCTGGGACGGGAGCGGCTACCCGGACGGCCTGGCTGGAGACGCGATCCCGGTGGCGGCGCGGGTGTTCGCGGTCGCCGACGTGTTCGACGCGCTCAGCACCGACCGGCCGTACCGGCCGGCGTCGCCGCTGCACGAGGCGCGCGCGATGATCTCCGCCGAGTCGGGCACGCACTTCGACCCGCGCGTGGTCGAGGCGTTCGAGTCGATCGACGAGGAGACGCTCCGGCGGATCGGAGCGAGCATCCGGTGAGCCGCAGCGTGCTCGTGGTCGACGACGACCCGTTCATCCGCAAGCTGGTGGCGACGACGCTCGAGGACGTATCACGGTTCGAGCTACACGAAGCGGCCGACGGGATCGAGGCGGTCGAGGTCGCCCGGCGCGAGCAGCCCGCGATCGTCTTCCTGGATGTCGATATGCCCCGCATGGACGGGATCGACGCCTGCCGGCGGATGCGTCTGGACCCCTCCCTCAGCCAGGCGACGATCGTGATGCTCACCGCCGCCCACGGCGACCAGGTCGAGCGCATGGCCGAGGACGCCGGTGCCGACCTGTTCCTGACCAAGCCGTTCAGCCCACTCGACCTGCTGCGCCTGGTCGACCGCCTCGGCGACCAGAGCGACGGCTGACCCGGCCGGCCTGTCTCAGGAGATCTTGATCAACACGATCGTGTTGATCACGAACAGGATCGCGAAGCCGACCGTCCAGCGGTTGAGGTTGCGCTCCACCAGCGAGCCGCCGCCGAGCGGGCCCGCACCGCTGCCGACGCCGAAGGCGCCCGACAGCCCGGCATCCTTGCCGGAGTGCATCAGGATCAGGAACACCAATCCGACGCACAGCCCCACCTGGACCAATTGGAGGATCGCGGTCACGCGCGTGATGGTAGCTGCTCGGCCATCAGTCCGACTCGATGCGATCGTCCTCGGCGTCGTCTGCCCCGTTCGGTCCACCGGCCCGGTCGAGCGCGTGCAGGATCTCGATCGCCTCGGCGCGCAGCGACGTATCGACTGCGTGAAAGTCGTCCTGCGAGAGCTTGCCGGTTCGCAGATCCAGGTCAGCGTCGCGGATCTCGCGGTACTTGGCCTCGCGGGCAGCCTCGAGCTCGGCGACCCGGGCGTCCTTGAGGTCTGAATCGCCTCCTCGCCGCTCGGCCCGCAGCGGCGCCGAGATCGCATACACGGCGACGGCCAGGACCACCAGCACGATCACGTAGGCCATGTCAGACCAGCCGCCGGATCAGACGAGCTCGCGTGCGCGGACGGCGGGCACCGCGCCACCCGCGCCGCGGACGGCACCGACAGGGGCGGTGCGACGGCGCGGCGGCGGCAGCGGCCACAGCGCGATCAGCCCGCCGATTGCGGCCAGGATCGCGCCGAGCCACAGCCAGGTCACCAGCGGTGAGACGATCAGCAGGAACGTCGCCGCCCACGGGTGCGCCACGAACCGTTGGGTGAGCGCGCGGATCGCGATGTCGCGCAGCTCAAAGAGCTTTGACAGCGCCTGCGCGCGGGCCGCCGGCGGCTCGGCCATCGCATCCCCGAGCGCCTTGTTGAGCACGGTGTTACCCCGGTTGATCAGCCCCTGCAGCGGCCCGACGTTGGGGTTGATGACCGTCCAGATGTCCTGCGTGAGCCCCGCCTTGAGACCGATACGGCTCTCGCTCGAGCCATTGAAGAAGCGCCCGATCGGACCCTGGCTCGGGTCCTGGGAGGGGTAGAGGCCATAGGTGGTCTGCAGGGTCGTGACCCGGTGGCCGCCGCTGCTCACCGCGAGCACCGCCCCCAGCGAGATCTTCTGCGCGGTCGCCGAGGCCACCGGCCGCACGTACTTGATCCGGTAGCCGTCGACCATGACGCTCTGCCCGGGCTTGATCGTCGCCGTGCGCGAGTGCTGGAACGACGTGGAGGCCGCGACCCCTACCAGTGCCAGCGCGACGCCGGCGTGCACGATGTAGCCCCCGTAGCGCCGCCGGTTGCGGCGGACCAGGCGCGCGAGGGCGAGCGGCGGCGCCTCGGCGGTCATCGCCTGGCGGGCGCGGATGCCGCGGAAGAACTCCTGCCCGACGCTCGCGACCACGAACGTCCCAGCGCAGAACATGAGCAGCGCGAACAGATGCCGGTCTACCCCTCCGACGAGCAGCAGGGCGACCAGCGCCACCGCCATGGCCAGCACCGGGAAGGCGAAGCTCCGGCGCAGCTTGGCCACCGTCACCCGGCGCCAGGCGATCACCGGGCCGATCCCCGACAGCAGGACCACGATCAGCGACAACGGGACCACGAAGGGACGGAAGGCGGGCGCGCCGACCGACACCTCGGTGCCGGTGATGGCCTCCGAGATCAGCGGGAAGAACGTGACCCAGAAGATCACCCCGGTCAGCGCCACCAGCACGAGGTTCTGGAACATGAACACCGCCTCGCGGGAGATCAGCGAGTCCAGCCGCGCCTCGCTGCGCAGACTCTCGCGGCGCCAGATGACCAGGCCCAGTGACCCCACCACCATCACCGTGATCAGAGCGACGAACGAGAAGTTGAGCGTCGGGTCGCTGACGAAGGCGTGGATCGAGCTCAGGATCCCCGAGCGCACCAGGAAATCGCCGACGATCGCCAGTGTGCCGGCCAGAAGCACCAGCGAGACGTTCCACACCTTCAGCATTCCCCGCTTCTCCTGGATCATGATCGAGTGGATGTACGCGGTGGCGACCAGCCATGGCATCAGCGCCGCGTTCTCGACCGGATCCCAGGCCCAGTAGCCACCCCACCCCAGCTCGGTGTAGGACCAGCGCGCGCCGAGCATCACGCCGATGCCGAGGCACAGCCAGGCACCGAGCGCGAAGCGCCGCGTGACCTGGATCCATTCGGCGTTCAGCTTGCCGCTGATCAGCGCCCCGATGGCGAACGCGAACGGCACCATCATCAGCGTGTAGCCCGAGTAGAGCATCGGGGGGTGGACCATCATCGTCGTGTGGCGCAGCAGCGGGTCCAGCCCGGCGCCCTCCGACGGCGGAGTCGAGCTGGTGGCGAACGGATTGGCGAACAGCACCGTCAGCCCGACGAAGAACCCGGCGAACGTGAACAGCACGGCCTGCGCGTAGGGCACGATCTCGCGCACGCGCCGGCGCGTCAACAGCAGCGACAGGCTGGACCAGCCTGAGAGCAGCAGCACCCACAGCAGCAGGCTGCCCTGCTGGGTGGACCAGATCGCCGCAGCCCTGTAGAAGGTCGGCGTGGTCGTGCTCGACCCGGACGCGACGATGTTGTAGGAGAAGTCCGAGCGCAGGAACGCCGCGTCGAGGATCGCGAACGCGATCGCGGTCATGGCAAACAGCACGTACATCGCCCGGCGGGCCGAGTCGACCCAGGCGCGGCCGCCGCCGTGCGCACCGTAGATCGACGCCCCGAGGCCGTACACGCAGCTCGCCAGGCCGAAGATCAGCAGCAACCGTCCCACCACGGCCATCAGCGCGTCCTCCTCATCAATATGAGGCCGCTGCCGCCTGGTACTTGGACGGGCACTTCGTGGTCAACGTGTTCGGCTCGCCCACGAACGCGGTCGTGGCACTCGTATGCACATCGACCAGGACGCCGCGGCCCTGCGCGAACGGGTCGGGGACCTCGCCCGTGTAGCGGACCGGCACCGACACGTCGAGCTTCGGATCGCGCACGCGGAACAGGAGCGCGGGACCGTCGCGGCGGACCGAGCCATCGAGCACCGTGCCAGCCAGGATGTAGGACTTGCCGGGCTGGGCCCGCTTGAGCAGCTGTGAGGCGGTCAGCTCGTCGCGTCCCGCCGTGAAGCTGGTGTAGACGAGCGCCGTCGCAAGCAGCAGCGCGACGGTGAGGCCAATCGTGAGACGGATGGCGCGCTTGCGGGCGGGGTCCATGCCGGAGTTCATTGTCCCACACGGTCGCGAGGTCCCGCCCCATGCCCAGGCGCAGGCTCACCCCGATTAGCGTTGTGTTAGCGGCAGGAAAAATTGGCCCAACCGCGAAACCTTTTGCCGACGTAGCCGTTCCTCGTTATGACAGTGCTCGCAAGAACGAAACTCGGCGCCGCCAGGATCGGGCGCCACCGCGAAGGGCGGCAGGGGCGTGCCGCGGGGCGCGGAGAAGCCCCGGGTGCCCCCAACCCGACTCAGACGACACCAGCTCACGGCGCCACCTCGGTGGCGGCTCGGCGCCGGCGCGAAGCCGGAGCCCCGCAGGACCAGGCGGTCTACAGCTGCCCCTGCGGATTCGTGTTCGAAGCGCTGGTGTCGACCTCGGTCGGGTGCCCGCATTGCGGCGGCACCCAGGCCTGGTAGCGCCACCTACATCCCACGTAGACCCGCGCGCCGCGACGGGCAACGCGCGCTGCGTCCCGCCGTCCCCGGACGCCGGCTCGCGGCGGCCGGATACCCCCCGCTGACGGCGGCCGGCTGCTCCGCGCTTGGCATGCCCCACCGTGCCCGGCCGACCGACCTGCTTGAATGCCCTGCGGGAGGGGTCCGGAGGTACAACCGTCGTGAAGCGATCTCTATTCGGCCTGCTGGTCACGTGCGCCCTACTGGCGATCTTCGCCATGCCCGCGGCGGCCTACACGACCGCGTACCCGGGCATGCAGGTGCTGCACTTCGCCGCGGGCCCCTACCGGATCACGCCGGGGGCCAATCTGATCCTGCTGGATGGCAACCACGTCCCCAAGCCCCACGAGAACGGGTTCATGGTGCGGATGGCCCCCAACCTGCGCTACGCGCTCCCGAACGGCAAATGCTGCGGCAAGATCCCGCGCGTCGACGTCATCCACCTGCACCACGGGGTGTGGCTGAGCAACGGCGTCGCCGGCGAGGGTGAGGGCAACGGCTACGGCGGCCTGTACCCGTTCATGGCCTCCGGCGAGGAGAAGACCATCTACGAGTTCCCGCAGGGCTACGGCTACCCCGTCGGAGCCACGGACACGTGGGTGCTCAACTACATGATCCACAACCTCACCGCCAGGGCCGCGTCGGTATACGTCAATTACACGGTCGACTTCGTGCCCGAAACCGCCCCGGCGGCGGCGAGCATTACGGCGGTGCATCCGATCTGGATGGACGTCGAGGATCACCACGTCTACCCGGTGTTCGACGTCCACCGCCACTCGGGCGTAAACGGCCGCTACACGTTCCCGGACATGGCCCACGACCCGTACGGCCCGGCGGCCGCGCCGCTGAACGAGTTCACGGTCGACCATCCGGGGACCCTGATCGGGACCGCCGGTCACGTCCATCCCGGGGGGCTCTACGACGACCTCGATCTGATTCGCCCAGGCGTCACCCCGAGGGGCGGCGCGATCCCGGGCACGGTGCCGAACTCGGTGCGGCTGTTCCGCTCCCAGGCGCACTACTTCGACACGCGGGGCCCGATCTCGTGGGACATGGCGATGACCGCCACCCCCGCCGACTGGCGGCCCCAGGTCAAGGCCGGCGACGTGCTGCGAATCAGCACCACCTACGACACAACCCGCGCGTCGTGGTACGAGTCGATGGGGATCATGGTCGTCTGGGAGGATTGGAACGGCCAGAACGGCGTGGATCCGTTCACGCACCGGCTCGACGAGCGCGGTCACATCACGCACGGCCACCTGGCCGAGGACAACAACCACGGCGGCGCCTACGCGCTCGGCGTCAACCCCATGACCTTCCCCTCGTGCCGTCGCAAGACGGTCGCGATCCAGGGCTTCGTATTCAACCCGGGTGACTTCAGCGCCACCGGCTCCGAGCGCTGCATCCCCACCATCAAGCAGGGCCAGTCGCTGACGTTCGTCAACGACGACGCGAGCCCCCTCTCCCCCGGAATCCCGCCACTCGATCCCAGCAAGGCGTACATGGCCTCGGTCTTCCACACGGTGACCGCGTGCCAGAACCCGTGCGGGCTCAACACGGGCATCAGCTACCCGCTGGCCAACGGCCCCGGCGGCTACGACTCCGGGCAGCTCGGCCTCGGCTTGCCGGCGACGGGCAAGCTCAGCTGGAGCACCCCGACCACGCTCAAGCCGGGCACCTACACGTTCTTCTGCCGGATCCACCCGTTCATGCGGGGCGTGTTCCGGATCATCGGCTGACGCGCAGCTTTGCCGGCGCAGCCGGGGCTGACGCCGACTTCGCGCTGCGCCGGCACAGGCGCCGCCGTCAAACGGCGGCTATCGAAAGGGCCTAGGGGTCGGACGGTTCGAGCAACCCCGCCCGGTGCACCCGAGGGGTGAGGGAGATTGGTTGCGCTATCCGCAACGTACCTCCCTCACCCCTCCGGAACGGCCACAAACCGCCGCCATCCCCCCATCGGAGCGGCCCATGACCCACCCTCCCCGCCGCCGTAGACGTTCCACACCCACGCTGCGGCCCGAGACGGTCGGAGCCGTTCGCGCAAGTTTCCGGCAAACGGGTCGTTCCCATCAGTAACGCATGCCCGACAAGGAGACCCCCGCCTGATGCCCCGTCCGACGCTCCGTCTGCTGGCCGTGTCCTTGGCCGCCCTGCTCACCAGCGCTGCCAGCGCGAGCGCCGCCTCCAGCGGAGCCTCGACCAGCGCGCGCGTGTGGTTTCCCAATGACCGCCTCCCTCTGACCCATGCCACCAGCCTCGGCGCCCCCGCCCCGTCGCAGCGGATGCAGATCGGCGTGGGGCTGAAGGATCCGGCCGGGTCGGCTGAGCGGGCGCTGATCGCCGCCCAGCAGAACCCGGCAAGCCCCCAGTACGAGCACTTCCTCACCCCCGCTCAGTACGCCGCCCGCTTCGCCGTCAACCGTGCCACGTTCGACAGGACGGTCAGCTGGCTGCGAGCCGGTGGCGCCGACGTGCTCGATACCTCAAGCGCCCGTGACTTCATCGAGGTGAGCGCCACCACCAAGCAGATCGACGGCCTGTTCAAGACCCGGATCGGACGCTACGAGGCCCGAGGAACCCACTTCTTGGCCAACGCCACCGCCCCGAGCGTCCCCGCCGGTCTGGACGTGCTGACCGTGATGGGCCTCAACACCCTGGTGCATCCGACAACGCCTCTGAGCGGCGCCACCCGGGGGAACCCGGCTCCCGGGTCCACGGACCTCGGCCGCTCCACGGCGCCCGCCGCCCTGAAGGCGATCGCCGGCGAAGGGCCGCTGCTGAGCTCGATCACGTCCAAGCTGGGAGTTGCCGGCATCCTCGGCAAGTCCTCACTGCCCGGGGTTGCCCCCGCGGCCGGCACCCCGCAGATCCCAGCGCAGCTCACGCCCCAGGACATGTGGTCGGTGTACGACATGCCGTCGAACAACATCGGCCAGGGCCAGTCGATCGCGGTCATGGGGTCTGGTGACTCCAGCACCACGGTCAAGGACCTCGCGATCTTCGAGACCGAGCACAAGCTGCCCAAGGTCCCGGTGACGGTGACTGACATCCCGGCCGATGGCGACTTCTCGGACACCAGCGGCAACGTCGAATGGGAGCTCGACACGCAGTCGTCTACCGGCGTGGCCCCCGGCGTCAAGCAGGTGCACCTGTACTTCGCCCAGCACCTGATCGATCCCGACGTGGAGGCCGACTTCGTCAAGTGGATCGACGATCCCACCGGCCCCAAGCAGGCCAATGCCTCATTCGGCGAGTGCGAGACCTCGCCCCTGAACGCCACGCTCGAGAGCGCCATCCCGACCCAGTTCAACAACAACGAGGATCAGAACGCGCTGTACGGCACGGGCGCACCGGACGCCCTGGAGCCCGTCGCCGAGCAGACGCTGCGTCAGGGCGTGCTGGAGGGCCGCACCCTGTTCGCGGCCACGGGTGACACCGGCTCGTCGTGCCCGGTGCTCGTGCTCGGCCCCGATGCCGGCGCCGGCAACGGCGTCGCCAACCAGGGCGTACCGATCATCAACTACCCGGCCGCCTCCCCCAGCGTGGTCGCGGTCGGCGGCACCGTGCTGTACCCCGATAGCTCGACACCGCCCCAGCGGGCGCTCGAGTACCCATGGCCGTACACGGGCGGCGGCCAGAGCTTCTTCATCCCCGCCCCGTCCTATCAGCGCGGCGTCTCCAACATCGACCGTCCCTGCCTCTCGAGCGTCAGCGGAACACCCAACACCGCGCTGACGACATGCCGCGGCATTCCGGACGTGGCCGATGAATCCGGCGATATCGCCACCAGCTCCTACGACATCTACAGCGACGAGCTCGGCGGCGCCTCCGGCGAGGGCGGCACCAGTCTCGCCTCGCCGCTGATGGTGGGGATGTGGACGCGGATCCAGGCCGCCTCTCGCAAGGGGACCGGCTTTGCCAACCCCAGCATCTACGCGGTTGGACGCAACGCGACCGCGGACGCCAGCGATTTCAACGATTACCAGCTTGGCACCAACGGTGCCTACCAGGCCTTACCCGGCTGGGACTACGTCAGCGGCTGGGGCACCCCGGTTCTGACCCCGCTGATGAAGGCCATCGACGGCAGTACGGCTCCGATCCAGGGCCACTAGGGAGACCGCGGCGGCGCGGTTGCGCGCCGTCGTGTGGCCGGGCAAACGGTGCCCGGGCGTTGTGGGAGACGCCCGGGCACCACCTTTTCCGAGCCGCCCCGCGCGGCTCGGATCGTTCGAAGATGTGTCCTCGGGCCGAGGCGGGGCTACAGTCCGCGGCGCAGCATGCCGATGGCGACTTCAGATGATCGCGCTACGAGCACGAGCGGCCGGTCGTTCCCAACGCGACCCCGGTGCTGCCCGCATCCAGGGCGGCTTACTGTCGATCTACGTGACGATGGGGCTGCTCCTGCTCGGCTACGTCGTCCTGCTCGCCGTGCGTCCGCCGAGCTCGCGCTCCACTCTGATCGACGGCTGGGGCGTCGACGCATTCGAGCTCGTGGGCAGCGGCCTCTGCATCGCCGCCGGCCTGCGGCGGCGCCCGCGCTCGGCGGTGCCGTTCCTGCTCGGGATCGGGCTGATGTGCTGGGCTCTCGGCGATACCGTGCTGACGATCGAGTCGCTCGGCGGGGCGACGCCGTCCACCCCCTCTCTCGCCGACGCCTTCTACCCGCTGTTCTTCCCCTTCTGCTATGTCGCGCTGGTCCTGTTCATCCGCGGTGAGACGCGCAAGCTGAGCTCCCCCAATTGGCTCGACGGCGCCGTTGCCGGGCTCGGTGCCGCCGCGGTGTGCGCCGCGTTCGCGTTCGCGACGCTGGCGAACTCCACCCACCAGGGGGGACTCGCGCTCGTGGTAAACCTCGCCTACCCCATCGGCGACGTGCTGCTACTGCTGCTGGTGGTGGGCGGCACCGCGGTCATGTCCGGCCGGCGCAAGGAGCCGTGGCTGCTGATCAGCGCCGGGATCCTCGTCAACGTGCTCGGCGACACGTTCGCCCTATTCAGCTCCGGGATCGGCTCCACGCATGTCGGAACCGCCATCAACGCCGCTGCATGGCCGACCTCGATCCTGGTCCTCTCGATGGCGATGTGGCTGCCGGCTGGGACCGCGGACCCGCTGGCCGAGCGCCGGGCACCCGGCTTCCTGCTCCCCGGCCTGGCCGCGGCCGCCGGCCTGGCCGTGCTGTTCACACGCACGCTCGAGCCCGTCAACCGCGTTGCCACCGCCATCGCCACGGCCACCCTGGTGCTGGTGGTCATACGCACCTGGCTGTCGGTGAGGGATCTTCGAGCCCAGAGCCGCGAGCGTCGTCACCAGTCGGTCACCGATCACCTGACCGGGCTCGCCAACCGCCGCCGGCTGTTCGAGGCGCTCGACGCGTGTCTGGGGGTCGGCGACGCCGATCAGCTCGCGGTCGCATTCCTGTTCATCGACCTCGACGGCTTCAAGCAGGTCAACGACGCCTTCGGACACCCGGTCGGGGACGAAGTCCTCAGGCGGGTCGGAGCACGGTTCACCCGGACCCTGGGGCCGACGGACCTGCTCGCCCGCGTCGGCGGCGACGAGTTCGCCGTGATGCTGGTCGGCGCCAGCGCCGAGCCCGGGCAGGCCCTCGATCGCGCCGAGCAACTCAGCGCTTGCCTTGACGATCCGTTCAAGATCGACTCGGTCAGCGCCCAGCTGCGCGCCAGCATCGGCGTCGCGCTGACCCCCGACCACGCCACCGACAGCGCCGGCCTGATGCGCTGCTCCGACGTGGCCATGTACCGCGCCAAGCTGAGCGGATCCCGAGTCGCCACCTATGAGGCGGGGGTCGACGGCGACGGCGATCGCCTGCGTCTCGCCGACGAGTTGAGCGCCGCGATCGAGCACGGAGCGCTCGAGCTGCACTACCAACCGCAGCTGGATCTGCGGCGCGGGGAGGTGACGAAGCTGGAGGCCCTCGTACGCTGGCGTCATCCGGATCTCGGGCTGATCCCACCGCTGACCTTCCTGCCGCTCGCCGAGGAGTCGGGGCTGATGCGGAGAGTGACACGCTGGGTGCTCGACGAGGCGATGGCGCAGTGCGCCGCCTGGAGGACCTCCGAGTGGGACGTGCGGGTATCGGTGAACATCGCCGCCGGTGATCTGCTCGAGCCGGGATTCCCGGCGCTGGTCACAGAGCTGCTCCGTTCACGCAGCCTGGCCCCGGGCTCGCTGGTCCTGGAGATCACCGAGACCAGCATCATCAAGGAGTTCGAGCGAGCCCGGGATGCCGTCCAGTCACTTCGCGAGCTGGGCGTCCAGGTTTCGATCGACGACTTCGGCGCCGGGTTCACGTCGCTGGCCTACCTCAACAGCCTCGCCGTCGGTGAGATGAAGCTGGACCGCCGCTTCATCGCACCTCTGGCCGGCGGACGCCGCTCGCGTGACTCAGATCTCGTCCATGCCACGATCGACCTGGGGCACGCGCTCGGGCTCCGCGTGGTAGCCGAGGGGATCGAGGACGGGGAGGCGCTTGACCTGCTGTCCCAGCTCGGCTGCGATTTCGCCCAGGGATACTGGATCGGCCGCCCGGTCCCGGCCCCCGAGCTCGCGCGCGAGGTCGCCGGGCGGGCTGCGCTGCTCGGCACGTCAGCTTCCCCGCCCGCGGCTTCAGGGTCGTCCGCCATTCCGGCGGCCACGTCCGCAGTCGCCTGACACAGGTCGGGCTCAGCTCACAGCAGACTGCCGCCCGGCGGCACCACCCAGGTCCTCCGCGCGTGCTCCTCGGCCACCGAGGTCTCCAGGTCTGCGACCCGATCGACGCCGGCCTGCGCCATCGCCCGCGCCAGGTCCGACCACGCCCTCGCCACAGCCCCCACCCGTGCCGTCGGGCCCCATCCGGTGACGGCTCGGAGCTCGTCGGCGCGGGCGCTTACGTCGGCGACCGTGAACTCGCCGAACGGCTTGTAGGCCCCGTCGGCGTAGACCGGCTGCTCCAGTGCGCCGGGACCGCTCACGCGAGCCCCCACTTGGGCATCGGGGACAGCCCGCCGTTACGGATCGCGCGCTCGGTGTCGGGCGAGAGCCGGGTGGTCGGGTACGGCGGGCGCTTCCACGGATTGGGGGCGATCGTCCCGTAATGCTCGCGCAGATAGGCCGTGAGGTCACCGCGATGGCCCGCGCAGGCGTACCGGCGGGGACCGAGCGGACCGCCGCCGAGCCACACCAGCCAGCGCCCCGGGGGCACGTCGAGGTACTCGCCGAACGCCAGCTCGCGCAGGCTCCGCTCCAGCGCGAGCTGGGTCAGCGGGTCCGGAGATCCGTGGCACACCCCGCAACGGAAGACCACACGAGTCGGCATCAGTGCATTCTCCCGGCCGGCATCAGCGCATCGCCCGCGCGCGCAGACGGCGCAGGATCGGACCGTAGGTGAACTGACGTCCGGCCGCCGAGGCGCGCCCAAGCGGGCTGGCCTGCATGAACGGACTGAACTGGTCCGGGAACCCCGGCATCGTGCAGCCGATGCAGATGCCGCCCACGTTCGGACAGCCGCCGATGCCCCCCGCCCAACCCCGAACCGGCACGTTGCACTTGGCCACCGGCCCCTTGCACCCCAGCTTCACCAGACATCCGCGATCGTCGTCCAGCGAGGTCGCATATTCCCCCTGCTCCGCGAACCCGGCGCGTCCGCACCCCTCCTGCACGGTCCGATCGAACAGCCATCGCGGACGGCCCTGCTCGTCGAGCTCGAGCATCGGCTCGACACCAGCCACGTGCAGCGCCAGGTGCAGGAGCGTCTCGGTGATGTTGTCGGGCTGGACCGGGCACCCCGGGAGGTTCACGATCGGCAGGCCCAGCCGCGAGACCCAGCCGGCGCCAAGGTGGTCGCGCAGACCCATCGCCCCCGTCGGGTTCCCGCGCATCGCCGGGATGCCTCCGTAGGCGGCGCAGGTGCCCAGGGCCAGCACCGCTGCCGCGTGCGGGGCCAGCCAGTCGATCCAGGTGACGGTCGGGATCGGCTGTCCGGTGGCCGGATGCACTCCAAAGGCCGCCCAGTGACCGTCACCGTTGATCTGCTCGTTGGGGACCGCGCCCTCGAGCACGAACACGAACGGGTTCAGCTGCCCGGCGGCGGCATCCCAGAACGGGCACATAAAGTCATCCCCGCTCTCGAAGGCCAGCATCGGGTTGTAGATCGCCATGCGAGGCATCCCCGGCATGACCCCGCCGATCAGCTCCTCGAGACTGGGGCTGGTGGCGCTGGTGATCGCGACCGACTCGCCATCGCAGCCCAGCCCGGAGGTCAGCCACAGGACGTGGACCAGCTGGCGCTCCGTGCGGGCGTATCCCGGCCCGAACTCGACCGAGGTCATGGCTACGGCCTGCGAACGCTCGATGCGTCGAGCAGCTGGGACACCGGTCCACCGAGCGGCTCGAGGATTGCCCCGAGCTGGTCGTCGATGCTGCCGTGCAGATGCCACTCGTCGCCGTGCCCGGTGACCAGGCCCGAGCGCGCCAGGCGCGCCAGCGCGTGCGACACCGACGGCCGCTCGGCCCCCACGAGGTGCCCCAGCAGCTGATGAGTCAGCGGCAGCGGGACGCGGATGCCACCGGGCTCGACGCGACCCCAGCGCGCCGCCAGGTGCCACAGCAGCAGGGCCAGGCGCACCTCGAGCCGCGGCTGGGATGCGATCGCGCGCAGCATGTTGAGATCGCGCGCGCGACGCTCGACACGGCGCAGCAGGGCCTGCGTGATCTGCGGCCACGGCCGCACCCGGTCCGCGAACCCGGTGTCGAGGACCGCGAAGCGGATGGGCACCAGCGCCCGCCAGTCCATTACGCATGCCAGCAGCTCCTCCTCCCCCAGCTCGCCGGGCTCGATCAGGTCCCCGGGACCCATCAGCTCGGCGGCGATGCGGTCGCCGACGCGGACGTTCACCGCCAGGACGCCCTCGAGCATCAACACCCCCGGACCCGGGGACGCCTCCGCGAGCCGTTCCCCCAGCTGGACCTCGCCCGCGTCGGACTCGAACGTGGATGCGGTGACTGCCGGGCGTGCGGCGAGCCGCAGGCGGACATCCAGCGACTCGGCCAGATCAACGTCGAGATCGAGCAGGTAATGGTTCGAGTTCGGGCGCCGGGGGGGCGACGGCGCCCACCGCGGGTGCACTGTGCGGTCCCGGTCGGGACTCAGCGTGACTCCCGCGCACGCATCGACATCGCCACGAAACCCTCTCCCACGTGGTCAGAACGGTCAGTCTCAGGGGGCAGTCTACGCTCGTCGGAGCGAGGCGGGGAATCCTCAGCGCGGGTGTAATCAGGATTACCGTCACCTGCATTACGGCCGTCTCGTCAGGCCCTGTACGGACTGATATACCGGCACCTGGCAGGAGGTCCAGCGGTGCCCCGCCGCGGCCATCTGCCGGAGAGGAGCAGGTCACTTCAGATGTGTCTGGCCATACCCGGACAGGTGGTCGAGATGGTCGACGAGGCCAACCAGATCGCCCGTGTCGACGTCGTCGGCGTACGCCGCAACATCAATGTCAGCCTGCTGGCCAACGACGGTGATCACGCCCGCCCGGGCGACTGGGTCCTGATCCATGTCGGCTTCGCGCTCTCCAAGGTCGACGAGGCCGAGGCCCACGCCACACTGTCCCTGCTCCAGCACATGGGGGCCGAGTACGAGCAGGAGCTCGAGGAACTGAAGGCGAGCGTGATCGATTGACCTCGCTGCCCACCGCCCCCGCCTGCGATACCGCCGGCGGCCACTGCATCACCTGCTCCGACGCAGCCATCGAGATGACCGTCCTGACGGTCGACCCAGAGCGGGAACTCGCGGTCTGTGAGACATCAGACGGCCACCGGGAGACGATCGAGATCGCGCTCGTGTCCCCCGTCCGCCCGGCCGAACGCCTCCTCGCCCACGCCGGCACCGCGATCGGCCGCGGAGGAGGCGTGCAATGAGGTTTGTCGACGAGTTCCGCGACCCGGAGCTCGGTCGCGCCGTGTGCGCCGAGATCCTGGCCGAGATCGACCCCGACCGCCATTACAAGGTGATGGAGGTGTGCGGGGGCCATACGCACTCGATCTACAAGTACGGGATAGACGATCTTCTGCCGTCCAACGTCGAGCTCGTCCACGGGCCGGGGTGCCCTGTGTGCGTGATCCCGATGGGCCGCGTCGACGACGGGATCGCCATCGCGCACCACGACGGTGTGATCTTCACCTGCTTCGGCGACATGCTGCGCGTTCCCGGGTCCGATCAGACACTGCTCGACGCCAAGGCGCAGGGCGCGGACGTGCGGATGGTCTATTCACCATTGGACGCGCTGCGGGTCGCACGCGAGAACCCGGACCGCGAGGTCGTGTTCTTCGCGATCGGGTTCGAGACGACCGCGCCGTCGACAGCGCTCACGCTCAAGCGCGCCAGGGCTGAGGGCCTGCGGAACTTCTCCTGCGTGTGCAACCACGTCACGATCGTCCCGCCCTTGCGAGCGCTGCTGGAGTCACCCGACCTGCGGCTGGATGGATTCATCGGCCCTGGTCACGTGTGCACGGTCGTCGGGGCCCGGCCGTTTGAGTTCATTACAGTCGACTACGGCCGTCCGGTCGTGATCTCGGGCTTCGAGCCGCTCGACATCCTGCAGTCGATCCTGATGATCCTGCGCCAGCTGGGCGACGGGCGCTGCGAGGTCGAGAACCAGTACAAGCGCGTTGTGCCCCACGAGGGCAACCTCCGCGCGCTCGAGGTGATGGCCGAGGTGTTCGAGCTGCGCCCGCATTTCGAGTGGCGGGGCCTTGGGTTCATCTCCCAGAGCGCGCTTCGGCTGTCGGACGCATACGCGGAGTTCGATGCGGAACGGCGTTTCGAGGTGCCCAATGTGCGCATCGCCGATCCCAAGGCCTGCCAGTGCGGCGAGGTCCTCAAGGGCGTGATCAAGCCCTGGGAGTGCAAGGTTTTCGGCACCGCGTGCACTCCAGAGCATGCGATCGGGACCTGCATGGTCTCTCCTGAGGGAGCGTGCGCCGCCTACTACAACTTCGGGCGCTTCGCCCGCGAGCGGGAGGCCGTGTGAGCGAGTCGGTTCCCGAATCGGCCGAATCGGCCACGTCGGCCCCCACCCGTGGTCGGGTCCCCGTCGTCGGCGGTCGCGAGCAGCGGGTGCTCGAGATCATCGAGACGGCTCGGTCCAAGCGGGCGCGGTTCCGCGACAAGCAGGTGACCCTCGCCCACGGCGCGGGTGGCAAGGCGACCCAGACGCTGATCGAGGGCCTGCTCGTGCCCGCCTTCACCGGCGAGACGGGCGGGGGCGCGCTGGCGGCGCTGGCCGACGCGGGGACGGTCGTGGTCGAGGGCGCCCGCTTGGCCATGACCAGCGACAGCTTCGTGGTCAAGCCGCTGCGGTTCCCCGGAGGCTCGATCGGCGAGCTGGCCGTCAACGGGACCGTCAACGATCTCGCGATGGCCGGCGCGCGGCCGCTGGCGATGACGGTGTCGATGATCCTCGAGGAGGGCCTTGACTCCGACGTGCTGCGCGCGGAGGTCGAGGCGATCGCGAGTGCCGCAACGACGGCCGGCGTGGAGATCGTCGGCGGGGACACCAAGGTGGTCGAGCGGGGCGCTGCCGACGGTATGTATCTGTGCACCACCGGCGTCGGCACGGTGGACGCGCGGGCGCAGCTGGCCACCGACGGCATTCGCCCCGGCGACCGGATCCTGGTGTCGGGGCCGATCGGCGAGCACGGAACCGCGATCATGCTGGCGCGCGGGCAGTTCGAGCTCGACGCCTCGATCGAGTCCGATACCTGCTCGCTGTGGCCGGCCGTCGACGCGCTGCTCGACGCGGCCGGTGACCAGCTCCACTGTCTGCGCGACGCCACGAGGGGCGGGGTGGCCTCGGTGCTCAACGAGCTTGCCCGCGCATCCGGGGTGTCGATGGTGGTGCGCGAGGGCGACGTACCGGTATCGCCGATTGTCGCCGCGGCCGCTGAGCTGCTCGGGATCGACCCGATGTACGTGGCCAACGAGGGTCGCCTGGTGGCGTTCGTCGCCCCCGAGGCCACCGAGGCAGCGCTCGGAGCGCTGCGGCTGATCGACGGCTGCGAGGAGGCGAAGGAGATCGGAGAGGTGCGGACGGAGCCGCCCGGGATGGTGCTGGTGCAAACGGCGTTTGGCGGCAGACGGGTGATGGACCAGCTGGTCGGCGACCCACTGCCGCGGATCTGCTGAACGACGAGGACAACCGAGGAGACCACGCACATGGCGACGGCAACCGAATTCGTACCCAACCAGGCAGCGACCGAGGCGGTGACCGCGCATGTGCTGTGGGTGACGGTCGGCCTTTCGTGCGAGGGCGACTCCGTCGCGATGACCTCGGCGACCAACCCGAGCCTCGAGGACATCATCCAGGGCGTCATCCCCGGCATGCCGCGGGTCGTGATCCACAACCAGGTGATCGCCTTCGAGACCGGCGACGAGTACATCCAGGCCTGGTACGACGCCGAGCAGGGGAGGCTCGACCCGTTCGTGCTCGTCATCGAAGGTTCGCTCGGCAACGAGCAGATCAATGGCGAGGGGCACTGGACCGGGTTCGGGGTCAACCCCGCCAACGACCAGCCGATCACCGTCAACGAGTGGATCGACCGTCTCGCGCCCAAGGCCGCCGCGGTCGTCGCCGTCGGCACGTGCGCCACCTACGGCGGCATCCCGGCGATGAAGAACAACCCCACCGGAGCGATGGGCGTGCCCGACTACCTGGGCTGGAAGTGGCGCTCGAAGGCCAACCTGCCCGTGATCTGCATCCCCGGCTGCCCGGCCCAGCCCGACAACATGACCGAGGTGCTCATGTACCTCGTCTTCCACCTGGCGGGGATGGCACCGGTGCCCGAGCTCGACGAGCAGCTGCGACCGAAGTGGCTGTTCGGGCGGACGGTGCGCGAGGGTTGCAACCGCGCCGGATTCGTGGAGGAGGGAGCCTTCGCCACCGAGTACGGCTCCGATCACCGCTGCATGGTGAAGCTCGGCTGCAAGGGTCCGGTGGTGAAGTGCAACGTTCCGGTGCGCGGCTGGGTCAACGGCATCGGCGGTTGTCCGAACGTCGGCGGCATCTGCATGGCCTGCACGATGCCGGGCTTCCCGGACAAGTACATGCCGTTCATGGAACCCGACAAATACGGCAAGCTCGCGGCTGACTTCGAGCGCTTCAGCTACGGCCCGATCATCGACTACTTCCGCAAGCGCAACATCAAGAACAAGTACGACGTCGAGCCCGAGTGGCGGCGTCCCGGACCGGTGCTCACCACCGGCTACCAGAAGCGCTGGTAGCAGCGAGCAGCCCGACCGGACCAACCACCATTCACCTAGGGAGAGCTTTCTGATGGCAACAGCAGTTGACAAAAAGGTCATGGTCAAGGAGATGTCCTGGGATCCGATCACCCGGATCGTCGGGAGCCTCGGCATCCACACCGAGATCGACTTCTCCAACCAGCGCGTCAACAAGTGCTACAGCACGTCGATGGTGTTCCGCGGCTTCGACATCTTCATGAAGGGGATCGACCCGCGTGACGCGCACTACATCACCAGCCGGATCTGCGGCATCTGCGGTGACAACCACTGCACCTGTTCGTGCCTGAACCAGAACATGGCCTACTCGGTCAAGCCGCCGCCGCTCGGCGATCTGGCCTTCAACCTGGCCGAGTCCGCGGACTACATGTTCGACCATGCGATCTTCAACGACTGCATGGCCAATGTGGACTTCTGCGAGCAGATGGTCAAGGACACCAATCCCACCCTGCTGGCCAAAGCCGAGAACACGTCGGCGCCCCACTCCGACATCCACGGCTACAAGACGGTCGCCGACATCATGCGGGCGCTGAACCCGTTCACCGGCAGCTTCTATCTGGAGACGCTCCAGGTCGCGCGCTACACGCGGGAGATGTACTGCCTGTTCGGCGGCCGCCACACCCACCCGTCGACGATCATGCCGGGCGGCTGCAGCGCTGACATCACCCATCAGACCCTGACCGACTACTACGTGCGGCTGATGCGCTACATGGATTACGTCAAGCGCGTGGTCCCGATGCACGACGACCTGTACGACTTCTTCCTGACCGAGCTGCCGGGATACGACATGGTCGGCTTCAGGGAGACCAACCTGGTCAACTGGGGCTGCTTCGACGATCCCGACTACGTCGACTACGACTACCGCACCATGACCGACTGGGGGCGCAAGCGCTACATCACGCCGGGCGTCGCCATCAACGGGGAGCTGATCAGCACCGATCTGGTCGAGATCAACCTGATGATCCGGATCCTGCTCGGCAGCTCCTACTTCGACGGCTGGGAGAACGAGCCCACCTTCGTCACCCGCGACCCGCTCGGCAACCCGGTCGACAAGAACCATCCCTGGAACAAGCAGACGCTGCCCAAGCCGCAGAAGCGCGACTGGGCCGACAAGTACAGCTGGGTCGTCTCACCGCGGATCTACGACAAGCGGACCGACACCCACGTCTGCTGCGACACCGGCGGCGGCCCGTTCGCCCGCCAGTGGTGCACAGCCAAGGCCGGCCTGGTCGACTTCGGCTACCTGAAGGCGACGGGTCACTCGATCCAGATGGTGCTGCCCAAGTCCGCGTCGATGCCCGAGATGGAGCTCGAGTGGAAGGTCCCGGAGAAGTCAAACGCCGTCGAGCGCGACCGCGCGCGGTCCTACCACCAGGCCTACTCGGCGCTGGTCGCGCTGCACTGCCTCGAGCGGGCGCTGAAGGAGGTCCGGGCCGGGCGGACGAAGAGCTGGAAGGAGTTCAAGGTCCCCGAGGAGGCCGTCAGCTGCGGCTTCCACGAGGCCGCCCGAGGCGTGCTCTCACACCACATGGTGATCCGCGAGGGCAAGATCGCCAACTACCAGCCCTACCCGCCGACGCCGTGGAACGCCAGCCCGCGTGACTCGTTCGGAACCCCGGGTCCGTACGAGGATGCCGTCCAGAACACTCCGATCTTCGAGGAGAACGGTCCGGACAACTTCAAGGGGGTCGACATCATGCGAGCGGTGCGCAGCTTCGACCCGTGCCTGCCGTGCGGCGTGCACATGTACAACGGCGCGGGCAAGGTGCGCAAGGTCATCCACACCCCGACCGGCCTGTCCTAGGAGGCACACAGGGAGGCGAGAAGATGACGACCGAGGCCCACCCCGGCGAGCTGCTCGACCGGGTCCAGGACCTGACCGCCAAGGTCGACGAGCTTTCAGATGTGCGAGCACGGACGCTCGCACAGGAGCTCCTCTCGACCGTCGTCGCCATGTACGGCGACGGACTGGCGCGGATCATGGATGTGATCGCCGACTCGCGTGAGGCTGGCGCGACGATTCTCGATCAGCTCGCCCAGGACGGAGCGGTGGCAAGCCTGCTCCTGATCCACGACCTGTATCCGGTCTCGCTCGAGGAGCGCGTGCTCGAGGCGCTCGACACGGTCCGCCCCTACATGGAGTCCCACGGCGGTAACGTCGAGCTCACCCGGCTCGAGGACGGGGTGGCGACGCTGGCGCTCCAGGGAAGCTGCAACGGGTGCGCAGCGTCGCGGGCGACACTCGAGCTCGCCATCAAGCAGGCACTCGACGAGCACGCCCCGGACCTCGCGGGACTCGAGGTCCAGGGTGTGACCGAGCCACCGCACTCCAACGAGGGCCCGCCGGCGGCCGGCAGCGCGCTCCCGATGGCGGCGCCGGCGGCTGCGCCGTCGTTCGAGCTGCCGATCGTGCTCGCCGGCCCGGAGCTCCCGCTCGCGGACCCGCGGACGCCGCGGTGGGTGCCGGTCGCCGAATCGTCGCGGCCGCTCCCGGGCTCGCTCCGGACGCTCAGCGTTGATGGCATCGGGCTCCTGCTGGCCGACGTGGGCGGGTCGCTGCTCGGCTATCAGAACGAATGCGCCGCCTGCGGGCAGCCACTCGGCGAGGGCGAGCTGCAGAACGGGATGCTGCGCTGCCCGGCGTGCGAGGTCGAGTTCGACCTGCCACGGGCGGGCCGGGCCGCCGGGGGCGAGCCGCTGCAGCTCAAGCCGGTGCCGCTGCTCGAGGCGGGCGGTCTCCGGGTGGCGGTTTGAGCGCCAACCTGGACGCGATGGTCGCCGCCCGCCGGCGGGCGGAGATGGTGGCCAGGATGCGGGCGCTGGCCCGGGCCGGCTCCCCGAGCCGCTCGGACGGGCCATCGGCGCCGGCGGCGGAGCGATGTGACATCTGCAACACGACGCTGCCCGACGACCACCGCCACATGCTCCACCTCGTGGAGCGCCGGATCGTCTGCACCTGCGAAGCCTGCTGGGCGCTGTACTCGGGCAACGCCGAGTACCGCCCCACGGGCATGCGAACGGTGTGGTTGGACGGGTTTCAGTGCAGCGACGAGACCTGGGCCGCGTTCGGAATCCCGATCGGGCTCGCGTTCCTCATGCGCAGCACGGTCACGGACTCGGTGGTCGCCTTCTACCCGAGCCCCGCGGGCGCGACCGAGTCCGAGTTGGGCCTCGAGGCGTGGGATGCGCTCGTCCAGGCCAACCCCGTGTTGGAGCAGCTCGAATCAGACGCCGAGGCGCTGGTGGTCAACCGGATGTCCGAGCCGGCCCAGTACGCGATCGTGCCGATCGATCAGTGCTACGGGCTCGTGGGGCTGATCAAGTCCCGGTGGGAGGGGATCTCGGGCGGGAGCGCGATCGAGAATGCGGTCCCGGAGTTCTTCGCCGCCCTGCGCGCCCGGTCCGTCCCGGCCTCGGAGGCGCTGCGATGAGCGCGCTGCCCGAACCCGCGGCTCCGATTCCCGAGCCCGAGTTCGTGGTCAGCGGCGCCGCCCACATGGCCTTCGCGGCGACGCCGACGATGCTCTTCTCCGCGACCGCCAGCGACCCCAGCGGCCTCGAGATCCAGTCGATCGCGCTGACCGCCCAGGTGATGATCGACCCGGCGCAGCGCGGGTACGACGATGCCACGCGCGCACGGCTGGCCGAGCTGTTCGGTCCCCCGGCAAGTTGGGCACCCTCCACCTCCGGGCTGTCCTGGGCCCGGGTGGCGACCGCCGTGCCGGGCTTCCGAGGCGCCACCACGTTCGGGATCGAGGTCCCGTGCACCTACGACCTCGAGGTTGCGGCGGCCAAGTACTTCTACGCCGTCCACGACGGTGTGATCCCGCTCAGCTTCCACTTCAACGGCAGCGTCTTCTACCGCGGCGCGGGCGGCGCGCTTCAGGTCACGCCGGTCTCGTGGAGCAGCTCGGCGCGCTACCGCATGCCCGTGCAGACGTGGCAGGCGATGATCGCCGAGCATTTTCCGGGCGGCGGCTGGATCCGGGTGTCTGATGAGACGCTGACCGCCCTCAACGACCGCCGTGGGGCTCGGGGATTGCCGAGCTTTGACGCGTGCATCGACGAGCTGCTCGCCATCGCGCAGGACAGCGATGCGTGAACAGCTCGAACAACTCGTCTCCTCGCTGCTGTATGAGGGCTACGCGCTGTACCCGTACACACCCGATGCGACCAAGAACGCGACCCCGACGCCGTTCGGGATCGTCTACCCGCCCGGCTACGCCGCCGAGTGCGCCGGTGCCTTTGACCACGCGCGGTTGGAGTGCGTGGCCATCCCCCGCTCCGGGGCCACGCTGAGCGCGACGCTGCGCTATCTGACGCCCAGCGAGAACGGCGGACATCAGGCGTCCGAGCGGCGCTCAGAGCTCGGGCCGGCGGCGCTCGGGGAGCGCGTGTCCGTCGAGCTGCCCGGGGGGCGATTCACGCTGCGCTCCGAGCCGCTCGACGGCGAGTCCGCCGGGACGTTGGTGCGCGCATGCGTCCACAACACCGCAGACGTGCCCGCCGGGCTGGATCGCGCGGCGGCGCTGCGCTCGTCGATGATCTCGGTCCACGTGGTCGTCGAGATCTCGGCCGGCCGGTTCGTGTCGCCGCTGGAGGCGCGGCGCGAGAGCAGCAACATCTGGCCGGTGCTGGCCTCGCCCGACGACGACGCGGTGCTGGGAGCCGGGATCGTGCTGCCCGACCACCCGCGCCTGTCCGAGCACAGCCACGGCAACCTGTTCGATAACACCGAGATCGAGGAGGCGCTCGTCCTGCACGTCCACACCCTGAGCGAGGCCGAGCGCGAGGCGGCGGCCAGCCGCGACCGGGTCGTCGGCGACATGCTGGAGCGCGCCCTGGCGCTCGGCCCGCAGGAGATCATGGGGCTGCACAGCGGCCTGACCGCGGTCGTCCCGCCCAGTGCCACCACCGCCCACCTCGAGGACGTGCGCGGCGAGCAGCGCGCCACCGTCGACGGCGTCACTTACCAGCGCGGTGACACGCTGATCCTGCGCCCGGGGACCGACCGCGATCCCTACGACCGCATGCTCGACGGCCGCCGGGCCACGATCGAGCGCATCTACGTCGCCTACGACGACCGCGTCCACCTGGCCGTGACCGTCGACGACGACCCCGGCCAGGAGCTGATGCGCGAGACCGGGCGCTACCTGTTCTTCTTTGCCAATGAAGTGGAGCCCGTATGACCGAGACCGCACAACGCACCCCGGAACGCACCAAGCAGATCCTCGTCGCCGGCATCGGCAACGCGTGGCTGCGCGACGATGGCTTCGGCGGCGAGGTGGCCAAGCTGCTGTCCGACCGCGAGCTTCCCCCGGGCGTGCACGTCGTCGACTTCGGCACCGGGGGCCTCGACCTGGCCTACGAGGTGATGCGCGGCTACGACGCCCTGATCCTGGTCGACGTCAGCCGCCAGGGCGGCCCGGCCGGGACCCTGTACGTGATGGAGGCCGAACAGGACGACATCGACGGCAAGATCGAGGACGGCCAGATGCTCGACCCGCACGGCATGGACCCACAGACCGTGCTGCGGTTCGTCAAGTACGTCGGCGGCTGGCCCGGGCGGGTGTTCGTGGTGGCGTGCGAGCCGGAGGTCGTCGAGGACGTCGGCTTCGGGCTCAGCGACCCCGTCAGCGGCGCGCTCACCCGTGCCGCCGAGGTCGTGCTGGAGACCGTCGCCGAGCTGCAGACGGGAGCCGCCCCGAGCAATGCATGAGCTGTCGGTGGCCACCGCCGTCCTGAACACCGCGCTCAAGCATGCGGACGGGCGCCGCGTGGAAGTGGTCAGCCTGCGGGTCGGCCGGATGCGCCAGGTCGTTCCCGACTCGCTGGTGTTCTACTTCGAGATCGTCGCCCGGGGAACCGGCTGCGAGGGGGCGGCGCTCGAGCTGACCGAGATCGAGACCGAGCTTCGGTGCTCGGACTGCGGGCACGACTGGGCCCCCGAGATCCCGGCCTTCCGCTGCCCGGCCTGCGGCTCGGCGGATGTAGCGATCGCCGCCGGCGAGGAGCTCGAGGTGGACTTCATAGAGATAGAGCAACAGGAGGCCGCATGCACCGCACTCGGGTGAGGGTCGTCGAGGACGCGCTCGACGCCAACAACACGATCGCGCGCGCCAACCGCGACGACTTCGATCGCCACGACGTCACCGTGCTCAACCTGATGAGCGCCCCCGGAGCCGGCAAGACGGCGCTGCTGGAGCGCGCGCTGGCCGAGCCGCTGGAGGGGATCCGGGTGGGCGTGCTCGAAGGCGATGTACAGGGCTCCTACGACGCCGATCGGCTGGCAAGCCTCCACGTACCGGTCACGCAGCTGAACACCGGCAACGGCTTCGGAGGCGAGTGCCACCTCGACGCCAACATGGTCCGCTCGGCGATGGACGAGCTGCCGTTACACGACATCGACATGCTCGTGATCGAGAACGTCGGCAACCTGGTCTGCCCCGCTGAGTTCAAGGTCGGCGAGGACGCTCGCGCGATGGTCTGCTCGATCACCGAGGGCGAGGACAAGCCGCTCAAGTATCCGCTGATGTTCCGCAGCTGCGAGCTCGTGGTGGTAAACAAGCTCGACCTCCTCCCCCACCTCGACTTCGACGTAGACAAGCTGCTCTACAACATCGACGCGGTCAATCCGGGGGTCAAGACCCTGCTGGTGAGCGCCCGCACCGGCGGCGGCGTGCCGGCGTGGCGGGAGTGGCTGGCCGAGCTCGCTCACCGGAGGGTCCAGGCGGTCGCATGAGCGCAGTGCGCTCCGCGGACGCTGTCCGCGAGCTGCTCGAGCGCCGGCTCGAGCAGCGCCGGGAGGCGGCCGCGGCGTTCTTCGAGGCCGAGGCCGAGCGGATCGCCCGTCTGTGCCACCGGATGGCCGAGCGCTTCGCCCGCGGCGGGCGGCTGATCGCGGTCGGGCTCTCCCCGGCGGCGCGCTCCGACGTGCGTCACGTGGCGGTTGAGTTCGTGCACCCGGTGATCGTCGGCAAGCGCGCGCTCCCCGCGCTGGGGCTCACCGGCGAGTCGGGCCGGGCGCCGGAAGAGGTCGCGCTGGCGGCATCGCCCGAGGACATCGTGATCGCCTTCGGGGACCCTCGCGACGGCACCGAGCTGGCCGGCGCGGTCGCCGTCGCCCGTCAGCTCGGGTGCCTGACGGTGGCGTTCTCCGAGCTCGGTGCCGAGTCCGAGCTCGTGGTGCAGACCGAGGACCCGTTCGTCAGCCAGGAGCTCGTCGAGACCCTGTACCACGTGCTGTGGGAGCTCGTGCACGTGTTCTTCGAGCACCGGGGGCTGCTCGAGGGCCGCACCGAGCGCCGCTCACACGACGCCGGCGCGTCGAGCTTCCTGTACCCGTTCCTGGCCGAGCGGGAGGACGACCTCGACGCGGTGCTGGCCGACGTCCGCGCCTCAGCGCTGATGAAGGCGCAGGAGGCCCACGCGCTGCGCGAGGCGACGCTGCGCGATCACGGCGTCGTGCTCGGCGAAGCGGCCGCCTCGCTCGGCGAGTCCCTGCGCGGCGGGGGCCGTCTGCTGGCGCTCGGCAACGGCGGCTCGGCTACCGACGCGACCGACGCGGTGGCCGACTTCGTCTCCCCGCCGCCGTCATTCGGCTGGCCGCCTCGCTCCGCACTTGACCTGTGCGCCGACACCGCGATCATCACCGCGATCGCCAACGACATCGGCACCGAGGCCATCTTCGCCCGGCAGATCATCGCCTACGGACGCCCGGGCGACGTGCTGCTGGCCCTGTCGACCAGCGGCAGCTCCGTGAGCGTGCTCGACGCGCTGACCGAGGCGCGGCGACGGGAGCTGGTCACGATCGCGCTGGTCGGCTACGACGGCGGGCGCGTCGCGTCCGAGCAGCTCGCCGACCACATCGTGATCAGCCCCTCCCAGCACATCCCGAGGATTCAGGAGGCACAGGCCACCGCCTATCACGTGCTACGCGAGCTGGCGGAGCTCGAGTGAGCGCCATGTCGGCCCGGGTGCTGGGGTGAGCGCCACGTCGGCTCGGGTGCGTACCCGGGTACGCGTCGAGGGGACGGTCCAGGGCGTCGGCTTCCGGCCGTTCGTCTACAGGATCGCCTACGAGGAGGGGCTCGCCGGGCACGTCCTCAACGACGAGCGCGGCGTGCTGCTTGAGGCCGAGGGCGACCCCATCGCCGTGGCGCGGTTCGTGAGCCGCCTGAGCGCCGAGGCGCCGCCGCTGGCGGTGGTGGAGAGGGTGCGCTCGGACTCGCTGGAGGTCCGGGGCGAGCGCGGCTTCCGGATCGTGCAGAGCGCCCGGAACGGGACCGCCGACGCGCCCGTCGCGCCCGATACCGCCACCTGCGCCGACTGCCTGGCCGAGCTGCTGGACCCGGCCGACCGCCGCCACCGCTACCCGTTCGTCAACTGCACCAACTGCGGGCCGCGGTTCACGATCGTGCGCGACGTGCCCTACGACCGGCCGCTGACGACGATGTCGGGGTTTGCGATGTGCGACGACTGCCGGCGCGAATACGAGGACCCGCTCGACCGCCGCTTCCATGCCCAGCCGAATGCCTGCCCGGTGTGCGGCCCTCGCGTGAGCCTGATCGCCGCGGTCGGATCGCCGGGTCGGGCTGCGGACCGCTCGCCGCTTCAGCCGGGCGAGGGCGCGCCGGATCCTGTCGCCGCCCTCGCCGATCGCCTGGCCGCGGGCGCGATCGCCGCCGTCAAGGGCATCGGCGGCTACCACCTGGTGTGCGACGCCGGCCACGAGCGCGCCGTGGCGGCGCTGCGCTCTCGCAAGCACCGCGAGGACAGGCCGTTCGCCCTGATGGTGGCGGACATCGAGGCAGCACAGCGGCTGGTGCACGCCGACGAGGCAGAGCTGGGGCTGCTGGCCTCACCCGCGCGTCCGATCGTGCTGGCGCCGCGCGCGTCCGGCGCACCGGTGGCCCCTTCCGTGGCTCCGGGCGCGCCCGAGCTCGGCGTGATGCTCCCGTACAGCCCCCTTCATCACCTGCTGATCCGCGATTTCGCCGCGGCCACCGGCGGGAGCGGGCACGCCCTGGTCATGACCAGTGGCAACGTCTCCGACGAGCCGATTGCCTACCGCGACGAGGACGCGCTGCAGCGGCTGGCCCGGATCGCGGACATCTTCCTGCTCCACGACCGCGAGATCGAGACGCGGACCGACGACTCGGTCGTGCGGGCGGTCCGGGTCGACGGGGCCGCTGCGGGCGAGGAGGAGACCGGCCGCGGCGGCCGCACGCTCACGCTGCGGCGCTCGCGCGGTTACGTGCCCGCCCCCATCGCGCTCCCCACGGAGGCTGTGCGGCCGCTCCTGGCCTGCGGCGCCGAGCAGAAGAACACGTTCTGCCTGGCCAAGGGCCGCCGGGCCTGGGTCGGGCACCACATCGGCGATCTCGAGCACTTCGCCACCCTCGAGGCCTTCCGGACCGGGATCGAGCACTTCGAGCGCCTGTTCGCGGTCGCGCCGGAGCTCGTCGTCCACGACCTGCACCCCAACTACCTGTCGACCACGTACGCGCTTGAGCGCGAGGGCGTCGAGCACCTTGGCGTCCAGCATCACCATGCCCATCTCGCCGCCTGCCTGGCCGAGCACGGCATGCAGGGTCCGGCCGTCGGCGCGATCTTCGACGGCACCGGGTACGGGCTCGACGGGACGGTGTGGGGCGGCGAGCTCCTGGTCGGCGACCTGACCCGATTCGACCGCGCCGCCACCCTGCACCCGGTCAGGATGCCGGGGGCCGCAGCGGCCATCCGCCAGCCGTGGCGCATGGCCCACGCCTGGCTCGCCGAGGCGACCGGCATGACGCAGCCACCACTCCCCGCCGCGCTTGAGCGCCGCGTCGACCCCCGCCGGTGGGAGGCGATGGCGAGCGTCGGCGCCAGCGCGGACGTGTCGCCGGTCACGTCGAGTATGGGCCGCCTGTTCGACGCCGTCGGCGCCATCTGCGGGACGGCCCCTGAGGTCAGCTACGAGGGCCAGGCCGCAGTCGAGCTCGAGGCGCTGGCCTGCGGCGCGGCCGCCCGCGGTGCCACTGCCCGGTACACGATCGCGATCCGCCCGGGAGAGCCGCTCACGCTCGATCCCCGGCCCGCCGTCGGCGAGATCGCGGCCGATCTCGCCGCCGGGGTCGACCCGGCGATTGTCGCGAACGGATTCCACGACGCCGTCGCCACAGCGACCGTCGCGACCACGGTCGCACTCGCCCTCCCGCGCGGGCTCGACACGGCGGTCTTGAGTGGCGGCGTGTTCCAGAACCGCCTGCTCCTGCAGCGGACCGTCGCCGGCCTCGAGCACGCCGGCCTTCGAGTGCTGTACCCGCAGCGCCTGCCGCCCAACGACGGCGGGCTCTCGTTCGGCCAAGCGGCGATCGCGGCCGCCGGGGCTCGCCCTATTACACTCCGTGCTGACTCGTGAGTACGTGCCGACTGGGGGAAGAATGACGACGCCGACCCACTACCGAGATGACGCCAAGCAGGCCGCGATCGACCAGTGGACCAGCGATCCGTGCGGCCCGGTGGTCGAGGGTCAGCCTGGCACCCGCCCCTACTTTGAGCAGCTGATCGCCGACCGGGATGCCTACGCGCCATGGATGGCGGAGGTGCTCGGCTATAGCGGCGCGCGAGGTCTGCGCGTGCTCGATGTCGGCAATGGCCAGGGGATCGATGTCGCGCGGTATGCCGCCGCAGGGGCGACGGTGACGGGGATCGACCTGACTCCCCGTCATACCGAGCTCGCACGCGCTCACCTCGAGGCTCTCGGCCTGGAGGCGACGCTGGTCGGTGGGGACGCCGAGCGACTGCCTTTCCCCGACGCGTCTTTTGACCGGGTGAGCAGTAACGGGGTGCTGCATCACACGCCGGACATGCCGGCCGCGCTGTCGGAGGTACGGCGCGTCCTCGCCCCGGGCGGCGAGGCCCGCATCATCGTCTACAACCGCGCCTCGGCGTGGTATTGGCTGACGCTCCTGCTCAGCTACGGGATCGTCCGCGGCCTGCTGTTCAAGGAACGGGGGAGCCTCGAGGGCGTCGCCTCGCGCATCGTCGAGCACACAACGGTCGATGCTCGCCCGCTGGTCCGCTTCTACACCCCTCGCCAGCTGCGCCGGATGCTCACGGCGGCGGGGTTCGTCGACGTGCGCACCGAGATCAGGCACTTCAACCCCCGCAACCAGGTCCTCACCAGGTGGCTGCGCAACCCGCGCGCGATCCGCTGGCTGGACCGCCGCGTGGGTTATTACGTGATCGGGTACGGCTTCGTCTAGAGTTGCCGCAGTTCTATACCATCTCTCGCAATGTGTGAGATATGGCTATAACTGTTACGCAGCTGACTGCCTTCCTGGCGGTCATCCGCGGTGGCTCGGTGACGGTCGCCGCCGAGGAGCTCGTCGTGACCCAGCCGTCGGTCTCCTCGGCGATCGCGGCACTCGGGCGAGAGCTCGGGTGCGAGCTGTTCGAGCGCTCGGGCCGCGGGATCCGCCTCACCGACGCCGGACGCGCGTTCGAGCCCTATGCCGCCGACGTCATCGGGCTGCTGGAGAAGGGGCGCCACGCCGCCCGGGAGGCCGCCTCGCTGAGCGCCCGTCGGCTGCGGATCGCCGCCGTCACCACGGCCGCCGAGTCGTTCGTACCGCTGCTGATGCGCGCGTTCGCCGACCGCCACCCGGGAATCGAGCTGATGCTCGACGTCGGAAACCGCGAGGAGGTGCTGGAGCGGCTGCGCGTCCACGCTGTCGACGTCGCCGTCTCCGGCACCCCGCCCACCGACCCGCGCCTGATCGCCGAGCCGCTGATGCGCAACGAGATCGTCTGCATCACCGCCGTCGACGATCCCGTTCTGTCGTCCCCGCGCGTGCGCGCGCGCGACCTGGCTGAGCGTGTGTGGCTGCTGCGCGAGCCCGGATCGGGCACCCGCGCCCTCAACGAGCGGTTCCTCGCCGATCGCGGCCTGCGCCCGGAGACGCTCACCCTGGGCTCCAATGGCGCAATCAAGCAGGCCGCACGCGTCGGCCTGGGCGTCTCTCTGGTCTCCCGGGCCGCGGTCGAGTCCGAGCTGGCCGCCGGCCATCTGGCTGAGCTCGGGCTCCGCGACGGACCGTCCGCACGCCCGTGGTACGTGCTCCGCTCCGCGGTTGGCCCCGCCCACGACGCGGCCGACGGGTTCGTCGCCTTCGCGCGG
Source organism: uncultured Solirubrobacterales bacterium (assembly GCA_963799995.1). Classification (GTDB taxonomy): domain Bacteria; phylum Actinomycetota; class Thermoleophilia; order Solirubrobacterales; family Solirubrobacteraceae; genus Palsa-465. Next base: position 1,282,848 of record CAWCZI010000012.1, read on the forward strand.
GCCTCGGCTGGCGCCTGACGCGCGCGCCTCACGGCAAACCTCAACCCAACATCGCCCAACGCCGACACTGCTACAAACGTGCTGGCCGCTGCGTGGGTCGGGTGCCAACCATGATGACCGGTTTCGTCGACATCCATTCTCACGTGATCCCGGGGATCGATGACGGCCCCCCGGATCTCGAGCAGTCGATCGCCATGTTGCGCGCCGCCGCCGAGTCGGGCGTGACAACGATCGCCGCGACGCCCCACCTCAGGTCAGACTTCCCGGATGTTGAGGTCAGCGAGATCGCCGAGCACTGCAGGACGCTGGGCGAGCAGGTGCGCGCGCAGGGCATCGAGATCGAGATCGTCCCGGCCGGCGAGGTCTCGCTGATCTGGGCGCTAGAGGCTGACGCCGAGGAGCTGAGGCTGGCTAGCTACGGCCAGCGCGGCACCAACCTCCTGATCGAGACCCCCCTGACCGCCTTCGCCGGGCTCGACACTTTGCTCTACGGCATCCGCGGCCGCGGCTACCAAGTGACGCTGGCCCACCCCGAGCGCGGACGCGAGTTCCAACAGGATGACGAGCCGCTGCGCCGGCTCCACGAGCAAGGGGTTCTGCTTCAGGTCAATGCCTCCTCGTTGCTGACCGACGAGCGGCGGTCGGCGTCCGCTCGGCTGGGCCAGCGCCTGTGCCGCGAAGGCCTCGTGCATGCCCTGGCGTCCGACGGTCATCGCGCGCGGGACTCGCGAGCCGTGACAGAGCTGGCGAGCGCGTTCGGCGCGGCAGCCGAACTGGTCGGGGAACCGCGCGCACGCTGGATGATGTCCGAGGCTCCGGCGGCGATCCTCGGCGGAGCTCTCCTCCCGGACCCCCCGCGGATGACCCCGCCGCGGCGCAGGAGGGTGTGGGCGCGACGCTAGGGGGTCCCGGCGGCACGCTGCGGCCGGACGTCCGCACGATATCGTCCGCGCGTGTCCGTTCTCTATGCCATGGGGGCCCGGCCTAACTTCGTGAAGATGGCCCCGGTCATCGCCGCGCTGCGCCGTCGGCTGCCGAACACCCGTCACATACTCGTCGACACGGGTCAGCACTACGACCGGATGATGTCGTCGGTGTTCATGGAGCAGCTGGAGATGCCCGCTCCGGACCATGTCCTCGGCGTCGGCTCGGGCAGCCACGCGGTGCAGACGGCCCGCGTGATGGAACGAATCGAGCCGATCCTCCTTCAGGAGAGACCCGAGCTCGTGATCGTTCCCGGCGATGTCAACTCGACGCTCGCCGTGACGCTCGTCGCGGTCAAGCTGGGCCTGGCTCTCGCCCACCTCGAGGCCGGCCTCAGAAGCTTCGACCGCACGATGCCGGAGGAGATCAACCGGATCGTGGCCGATCAGTTCAGCGACCTCCTGTTCATACACTCCGACGAGGCTCACGAGAACCTTCGCGCCGAGGGTGTGTCCGCTGATCGCGTTCACTTCGTGGGGAACACGATGATCGACAGCCTGGTCGCGGTGGAGAATCGGTTTCGCGAGCTTCGGAGCTGCCGGGAGCTTGGCCTCGAGAGCGGGGAGTACCTGCTCGTAACGCTCCACCGGCCGGCGCTCGTTGACGGACCGCTGCTTGGTGAGGTCCTGGCGCAACTCGGCGCGATCGCGCGAGCGATGCCCGTTGTCTTCCCGGCACACCCGCGCACGCGCAAGATGATGAGCACGATGGACGTCGGCGCCAACATCCGTCTCCTGGACCCGGTCGGGTACCTGGAGTTTCTCTCGCTCGAGGCCGACGCGAAGGCGGTGCTGACGGATTCGGGCGGCGTTCAGGAGGAGACGACGTATCTCGGCGTGCCCTGCTTCACCCTACGGGACAACACCGAGCGTCCGGTGACCGTCCGGGAGGGGACGAACACCCTGCTCGGCCTCGATCCAACCCGTATCGCCGACGTGCTCCCCCGTCTCGCGACGGCTGACGGGGTGACCCGGCCTCCCCCTGAGGGCTGGGACGGACGCGCCGCCGAGCGCGTGGCGGACGTGGTCGTAAACGTGTTCTCACACAACCGGTAATCGGTTGACCATCTTCGTCGCGGTATCGTTTTGAGTGAGAACTGCGATAGGACGAGAGGGCGATTTGATGAACCGACGAGCCATGGGCGCCTCGCCGACCTGGGAGGCTGCCTCGCCTGATGCCGTGCTAGCCTCACGCGACCGATGACGGCAGCGGGAAATATGAGCACCACGATGGAGGATCCGGCCGTCGGTACGACGCTGGAGCAGCTCCTGGCCGTGTTTCGACGCCGCTGGCGCGTCTTTCCGGTGTGCGCCATCCTCGTCGCGGCCGCGGCGCTGGGCCTGTCCAGTCTCGAGCGCAATGAGTACACCGCCTCGTCCTCATTGCTGTTCACGACCACGCAGTACGACCAGGAGCTGTTCGGGACCCTGCCGGCGCAGACTCAGATCGATCCGACGCGTCAGGCGGCGACCAATCTCCAGCTCGTCTCGCTGCCGGTGATCGCCTCGAAGACCGCGGGAGCGCTGAACATGTCTCCAACCGTGGTCAGCGGCGAAGTCAGCGTTTCGGAGGACGGGCAGGCGGACGTCGTACAGGTCAGCGCCACCAACCCGAGCCCTGCCCGCGCAGCCACGATCGCGAACACATACGCCCAGCAGTACATTGACTTCCGCCAGCAGGCGGCCCGGTCGGATATCGCCGGCGCCGAAACGTTGGTGAACAAGAAGCTGGCCGAACTGCCGCCGGCGCAGCGCTCCGGCTCCGTTGGGGTCGCCCTGCAGAACCGGAGCAATCAGCTGGGTACGATGGCCGCCCTCCAGACCGGCAACGCCGAGCTGGTCCAGGCCGCGACCGTCCCGAAATCGCCATCCTCACCGCAACCTCTGCGAAACGCAGTTCTCGGGCTGGTTGCCGGCCTGATTCTGGGGATCGGGCTGATCCTGCTGATGGAGCGCCTCGATCGGCGGGTGCACGACGCAAGTGAGCTCGAGAACCTGTTCGGCGTCCCCGTGCTCGGAGCGATACCGGACAGCCCGGCCTACCAGCGCTCCGGGGCCGAGCCCCTGCCTCCGGTCGAGTCCGAGGCATTCGCGCTCCTGCGGGCGCGGCTGCGTTACTTCAACGTCGACCGCGAGATCCGGTCGCTGCTGATGACGTCGGCGTTCTCCGGGGAGGGCAAGACCACCGTCGCCCTCAACCTCGCGCTCACCGAGGCCCTCGCTGGACAGCAGCGCGCGGTCTTGGTCGAGGCCGACCTCCGCCGCCCCACCCTGGCCCGCCGGCTGCCGATTTCGTCCGGCCCCGGGCTCGCCGAGGTCCTCAGCCGTAACGCGACGCTGGAGGCGGCGTTGCATACCGTCATGGTGCCCGGCACGGACGAGGAGAACTCCAACGGGTCCGCGACCTCCCTGTCCGTGATCCCCGCCGGAGCCATCCCTCCCAATCCGGCGGAGCTCCTCGAGAGTCGCGCGATGATCGACCTGCTCAGCACGCTGTCGGAACGATTCGACCTGGTCATCATCGACACTCCGCCGACGATGATCGTGTCCGACGCGATCCCCCTGATGCGCCTCGTCAGCGGTGTTTTGATCGTCAGCCACGTGGATCAGACCACCCGCGACGCAGCACGCCACCTCCGCGAGCAGCTCGCGAAGCTCAGGGCGCCGGCACTCGGAGTCGTCGCGAACGCCGTGCCGGCAGTGGGACGCGGCTACAGCGACTATCTCTATTACCAGGACGGCTACCCCGCCCGCGATCAGGACGACGAGTTCGCCGCCGACGACGCGGAGGCCCCGGATCACGTGGGCGCGGAAACGACCGAGTCCACACGCAACTCCTAGTGGGCGTGACGGCTGAGTCACCGGGCGCTGTTGACCCAACCGAGCTGACTCTCGGCGCCTCTTCCCCACCAGTCGGGTAGCGCCGCGGCCGCGGACGCACAGACGGGCGAGCCGTCCATCTCATACGTTCCGCGTCGACCGGTCGGACCATGATCCGTCGATTGCTGCATCACAACGTCTCGCACACGCTCTCAGTCGGGGGGTCCCAGATCCTGGCCGCCGGCGCGACGTTCGCGGGGACCGTGTTCTTGGCGCGATGGTTCCATCCCGCGAACTACGGGGTCTACGCGTTCGTGATCGCCGCGCTGGGCTGGGTCTCCAACTTCTCCGAGCTCGGGGTGTTCTCCGCCGCCTCGCGCCTGCTCGCCCATACGGATGACACGGCCGTTCAGCGTGAGCTGACCGGGGCGTGTGCGGTCGTTGCGCTCGTCCTCTTCGGCGCGTTTGGCGTGCTGGCCGCGGTGATCGCTCCGCTCATCAACCCGATTTTTCATCTCAACGGCGGTCCGGCGTTGCTCCTGTCTGCTCCGCTCGCCGGCGGCCTCGCGCTCGAACTGGCGGTGCAGTACCTGTGCCAGGGGGTCAGACGCATCAGCCTGGTAACCACGCGCAACCTCGTCGCCCGCCCTCTCACGCTGTTGCTCGTCGTCGTCGCCCATGTCATGGGATTCCTCACGATTCCCCTGTCGTGCGCCTTCTATGTCGCCGGATCGACGTTCGCCTCAATAGTCGTGTTCTGGATGCTGCGCCCGACGTTCCATGACGTACGCGCCAACTTCGCGGCCATCCGGGCAGAGGCGCGGCGGGCTCACGACGGGGCGATGTACATCGGGAGAGTTGCCGGCAGCTCGCTGTTCAACATGGATCGGATGCTGGTCGCACTGTTCCTCACGCCCGCCGACGTCGGCTACTACGCGCTGGCCTTCTCGCTGGTCGGGCCGATCACCCTCGGCATCCAGAGCCTGACCATCGTGAGCTACAAGACCCTGGCGCGGAGCACCGCCATTCCGCGCGGTCTCACCATCGCCACGGTCTCCTGGCTCGCCGTCAGCGCGGTGTCGGGGTACGTCCTCATCACCGTCTTCATCGACCAGTTCCTCCCGAAGTATGAGACCGTGCTCAGCATCCTGGTGCCCGCGATTCTGACGGCGGTCGGGCTGGGCTTCGTCGCCCTTCGAAACCAGTTCCTCTCTGCGCATGGGCGCGGACGTTCTCTACGCAGAATCTCGCTGACCTTCGCCGCCACCAATCTCGTCCTCTACCTGTCGCTCATCCCACTCGCCGGACTGAAGGGTGGCGCCTGGGGGAGCCTGGCCGCGATCGTCGTCCCGCTCGTCGGGACCGGTATCGCGTATTCGCGGCTTACGCGCGCCGGCACGCCTCGCGCAGAGCCGGATCGCCTTGTGATCGGGTCGCCCGCGAGCGTCGTGCCGGTTGACGCCCCGCTTGAGACGGATCCCTTTTGATCATCGTTCACGCCCGCGCCGGCGGTCCATCATCGCCGCCACAGTGCCGGTCCCTCGGTCCGTGACCACGTGTCGCCCGCGAACATGACCGACTTCGAACAGGCCGGCTTGAGCCACGGTCAAGTGGAGCTTGGGGACCGGCAGCTGCACCTGACCGTCGACTTTGAGGCATTCCGCGTCGACACCATCTCCGCCTGGTGTCATGCCATGGAGGAGTGGACATGCGCCGCGCAGCGCGCCCGGCTCGTTTTCTCCTTCTTCATCTCTGTCGAGGATTGTGTACGCCTGCGGCTGACCAGCGAGGACGCTTACGCTCAACTCACGCGTGCCCTCCACCGGCTCGTGTCCGGTGGCTCCCGGCTCTACCCGCACAACCACTGCGTGTTCGATCCGCGGACCGGGGCGGTACCCGGGGAGTCCAGTGGATTTCCTCAGCACGTTCCCGGCTACCGCTCCCGCGCCAGCATGTTCTATGACGTGGTTCATCGCCAGGGACACGACCTCACCGAGTGGCTTGGCGTGGTGACCGCCGAATACGAGCGGCTGCTGGCCGACGTTGGGGTTGCGCATCCGTCGACGGCTTCGTTTCGTCCCGGGGGCTGGGACCACGGCTCCACTCCGGAAGAGTTGCGGATTTACACTCTCGCCCTGAGCCGGTGGGGGTACCGCATCGACTCCAGTGCGACATCGGGCACGTTCGGGGAATCGTCATGGCGCGTAGGCGCCCCGTTCGGCGCCAACGCCTACCGTCTCAACGGTGGACTTCTCGAGCTCGCCGCGTCCTGGTCGGTCAACTGCGGTACCTCCCCGGCGTCACGGACCGGCATCGCCTCATTGGCGGCGCTGGCGCGGCAGCCTCGCCTGTGGGGCGACCGGGGCAGCACCGGAGCGATGGTGACCGTGCTGCACTTCGATCACCTCTTTCACGATTGGAGGGGGGGGACGGTGACGGTCTGTTCACCGTCACGAGCCCGTCCGTGCTGAGCCGGCGTGTCTCCAGGGCCGTCCGGTACCTGACTCACATTCAGCGCGCGCTGCGCGCGGCTCCCTGCACGTTTGACGACGTCGTTGTTCCCTGAGCGCGCTCCACAAGTGCCGCAACGTCCTCACCCTCGATGAAGTGGGCATGCCACAGGGCGAAGTTGAGCAGGACCCACATCTGAAAGCCGCGCCGCGGCGTTGGCGGCCCATCGAGTAGCGAGGTGACCGCGCCCGGGGATAGGTACTCCGCCAGGGCCTCGCGAGACAGCGCCAGCCTGGCCAGGTGCCGAAAGCTGCCCGACCACCGCCAGACCGGTGCGCCGAAGCCCTGCTTCGGCCTGTCCAGCACCTCGTCGGGGACGATGCCCCGCATGGCCGCCTTGAGCGGCGCCTTCGTGACGTTGCCCTCGTAGCGGACCGACAGGGGCAGGCGGGCGACGTAGTCGACGAGATCTCGATCGAGGAACGGCGCCCGTCCCTCCACCGAAGCCGCCATCGTCATCTTGTCGACGCGCATCAGGAGCAGCTCGGGCAGCCTGATCCGCGCCTCATGTGCCAGCGCGATGTCGGCGAACTGCTCCTCGGTCTCGGCCGACCCGACCGCACGTCGGAGATGGGCGAGCGCCGACTCCGAGGTGGCCGGGCCGTTCTTGCCGAGGATCTGCACCTTGTCGGACTCGGACATCCCGGCGATTCCGTGCGGCGCGGGAACCCCGTAGCGCACCGATTCCCGAGCGAACTCGGCCAGGAGGCCGGGGCGAGCGGCGCCGTACGCTTGGATGGCCGCGGCCAGCGCGGCGCGCGGTACGAAGCGGCGGATCCGCCACAGCCGTCGCGCGGCCGCCAGGACCTGCACGTACGCGGGGTAGCCGAAGAAGACCTCATCGCTGCCTTCGCCGATCTGCACGACCGTCACGCCCATCTCCTTGGTGCGCTGGGCGAGGTGGTACAGGGGCACGCACACCGGATCGGCGATTGGCTCGTCCTGGTGGTGGATGATCTCCGGGAGGGCGCGCAGCGCGTCGTCGTCGGTGATCTCGATCTCGCAGTGATTGGTGCCGAAGTGGCGGGCGGCACTTCGTGCCTGCGGTAGCTCGTTCAGGCGGGGCTCGTCCTCGAACGCGATCGAGAACGTATCCACCGGCCGGCCCATGATCCGCGACATGACGGCGACGTTGGCGGTCGAGTCGATACCGCCGCTTAGGTAGACGCCGAACGGAACGTCGCTCATCATCCGCTTCTCGACGGCGGCCGAGAAGAGCTCGCGTACCGTGGCGGCGGCCTCGCCCGGAGCGACGTCGAGCCTGCCCGTCACGGGCCTCCACCACTCTCGCGTGTGGATCCCCGCATCGGCCGACCAGCTGCCGCAGTGTCCAGCAGGAACCTTGCTGATCCCCTCGAACAACGTCTCCGGGGCAGTCGTGGTCAGGAAGCTCAGATAGCGGTTCAGCGACTGGCGATTCACCGACGGCACGACATCCGGATGGACAAGGATCGCCTTGATCTCCGAAGCGAAAACCCAGCCATCGCGGATCGGGGCATAGTAAAGGGGCTTCTTGCCAAAGCGGTCGCGGGCGAAGAACACGCGCCCCTGGCGCAGATCGCACACCAGCAGCGAGAACATCCCGTCGAAGCGCTCGAGGCAGGCATCGCCGTACTCGCGGTAGGCGTTGAGAACAACCTCCGTGTCGCATCGGGTGCGGAAGCAGTGGCCGAGGCGCTCGAGCTCCTTCCGCAGGGCAACGTGGTTGTAGAGCTCACCGTTGTAGACAATCGTGAGATCTCCCGAAGACGAGGTCATCGGCTGCTGTCCACCGGCCAGGTCGATGATGCTGAGGCGCCGGTGGCCGAGGCCGATCGTCCCGTCCGGCGAGATCCAGGTGCCCGCCTCGTCGGGCCCACGGTGGATCATGGCGTCACGCATCCGTTCGAGAAGCGCCGGTTGCACCGGGGCACGCGAGCTGAGGATGCCGACGATTCCGCACATGACCCGAGCTAGGACTCCCGGGCGAGCGCGTCGCGGTAGCTGTCGATCACCTGGGAGACGCTCTGGTCCCAGGTGTGCTTGGTGCGAGCCGCCTCCCGGGCTCGCCGGCCGATGCTCCCGGCCAGACGCCGATCGTCGAGCAGCCGAGCGATCGCCGTCGCGAGCTCCTCGACACTGCCCGGCGTGACCAGCAGAGCCGTCCGCTCGTGATCGAGCACGTCGGCAATCTGTCCCAGCCGGCTGGCCACGATCGGCTTGCCCGCAGCCATGTACTCGAATAGCTTCGTGGGCGAGCCGAAGAATGCCTCGCCGTTCGGCAGCGGCACGTGGGGCGAAACGAGAATGTCACAAGCGTCGAGGTAGGCCGGCACCTGGCCGCTGGGCACCCGGCCGGTGATCGTCGTGCGCTCCGCGACACCGTGCGCGCTCAGCAGCCTCTCGACGGCGCCCCTCTCAGCCCCGTCCCCGAGCAGGAGGAGCCGTACGTCCGGCCGCTCCCGCGAGAGGGCGGCAAATGCCTCGGCCAAGATCGTGGCACCGTGCCACGGGCCGAACGTCCCGAGAAAGCCGATCACCCGTGCGCCGGAGCGCATGCCGAGGCGGCGCCTCGTCTCCGCGCCGTCCGCGGAGGCGAACCGATCCGGCTCAACGCCGTTCGGGACCACCACGATCCGGTCAGGGTCCAGTCCGATCCCTTCCAAGCGCGTCCGCTCCACCTCGGACACGACGATCACGCGCTCGGCGACCCGGAAGGCCGCCTCCTCACATCGCTGCAGCTGCGCGGCGAACAGGCGCGGATCCGGGACCATGAAGCTGCCCCGGCCGTTGAACTCGAGAAAGAGAGGCGTACCTGTGAGCTTCGCCAGCAGCGCCCCGCAGATCGAGAACCGGAGGTGACGCTGGTAGATCATGTCGGCGCCGCGCGCGAAGCGCAGCGCGGCCATCGCCAGCGCCAGGTCGCCGGCGAGCGCCGACGAGGCGGGAACGGCGCGCGCCAACCTCGGAATCGTCGTTTCGATCCAGCCGACGTCCCGCGCGTCGCCCCGCAGGCTCCGCGCCAGCGCTCGGTTCGTCGTGACCGGTGCAACCCTGATGCCGTGGCTGCGCAAGCCGCGGATCACGCCGTGGGCGTGCGTGGCGGCTCCACCGATCGCGCTGCCGGTGCCTGCTACGGGGAACAGGTACACCACCTCCGCCAGCCCGGCCGGCGGCCGCCGCCTCGGCGTCGATTGGCGCGCGCGGACCAATCCCTCCGCAAGAACCCGTTGAGCGATCACCGACGCGGCACTGAGCGCGAGCTGGGCCGCTGCCCCGGGGGCACGCTCGGCGAGAAACCGTCCCACCGGGATCCGGGTGATCCGATCGGTGCTCGTGTCCACGGTCACCACAGTCCTGGGCCTCAGGAACAGCACCGCAGCGACGGCCAGGCTGGAGCCGGTGTCCTCGGCCGGAGGTGATCCGGCGAGGATGCACAGCTCAACGGACCGACGCGCCCTGACCCCGCTTCGCACCATCTGAACCAGCTCGTGCGGACGGTACTCGTCGAGGCTGTCCGCCAGCTGCGCTTGTGTGATCAGCCGGCGCGCATGTTCCTGCTCTGGGGAGAGGTGGATGACGATGTTGCGATCGGCCATAAAAGAGTGCACCGCGGGGCGGGACCGGGGGATATTGCCACACCCCTACTGACTGCTGCGCGTCCCCCGATCCCCGGCAAGGCGCTATCTCGCACCCAAGAGAAGCGCGCCGTCCCGGGCGCCTCTACTTGACGGCCACGACCATCCAATACCAGCCGATGCGGCGCTCGAGCGGGCGCAGGATCGCGTCCACGCGGCGCCGCGCGCGCCGGGGAAGGCGGTTGGTCGGCAGGTGACGTGCCTCGATCTGAACCGTGCCGAAGTCCTTGAACAGTGCTCGCAGCTCGCGCTTGCTCGAGAGGATGACCAGCGGCGTCCCGTCGCCGTGTTCGAAGCCGGCCCTCATCGCCTCCAACCCAGACGTCCGCCACTTCCCTGTCGCGACGTGGCGCAGCAGCCGCCAGGCGTGAAAGTACGAGTGGCGGTTATAGAGGCCGATCACGGCGGTGCCCCCGCGCCGAAGCACTCGATGCACCTCCCGCACCGCTTGGTCCATCGCCGGGGTGTGGTGCAGGACGCCGAAGGAGTACACGGCGTCGAACGTGTCATCGCCGAACGGAAGGTCCTCCGCATCCGCCACCTGGACACGCGCAGACCGGGCTTCGTTCTCGAATCGTCGCTGGGTGTGCCGGACGCTCGCGTCAGTGAGATCCACCCCGGTCAGCTCCGCGGCTGCCCGGTCGAGCATCAGGTGGTCGGTTCCGAGCCCGACCCCCACCTCCAAGGTGCGTTTTCCACCCCATATCTCGCGGGTCAGGTAGGCGGTGAGCCATGGATAGAGCTCGTAGCGGGTCCGCTCGACCTCCCGGTAGAAGGCCGGTGATCCCAACGCCGTCCGCTCGGCGAGGCTGGCGCCCGCGGGATCCGCTGTCCATTGCTCGATTGCCCGGGCCTTGGCGCTCTGGGCGACGGTCGGCTCCACCGGCACGAGGATAGCCGTGCTACCACTGGCTTGCTCAGCCGGCCGGCACGCCGGTCGGACCCGAACCGCGGTCGAGGCTACCGCCCAGAGCCGGAGATGGCCTTGCGGAATGCAGTGCGGAACTGGGGCGCGAGCTCGGTCACGTACGCCACGCTGACGTGACCCTCGTCCCTATATGCGATGAAGTGACCGAGGACCATCGGGCAGCGGCTCTGGTAGCAGAACCAGCCAACCGTATCGATGTACTGTGCGCCCGCGCCCTGGGCCGCAGTGGCGATGTCGGCACGCACCGTCTGCTGATCGGGCGTGAGAGTCGTCGAGCACCGGCCCATGGTCGCACCCGAGGCCAGCAGGCAATCCGTCGGTTGCTGACCCAGTTGCGGCGCGTCCGAGAGGACGAGCACGTGTCCCGAGACGCCAGTCAGCTCCTGGACGAAATCGCTGAGCCCGTTGGAGATCGCCCCCGCACGGCCGATGGCCAGCGTGGAGAAATCGCCAGCGATCAATGTGACGTCGGGGTGCAGGCGGCGGATCTGTTGACCCGCCCACGTGTACCACTGGGAGCAGGCCGGGTAGCTCTCGGCCGGGTAGTACCACGCGGTCGGCGTGCACGAGGACTTCGTGATCGGGAGCACCGCCCAGCGATCCTGCTTGGCCATCTGCAGAATCGCCGGCATCCACATCTGCGCGTGCGAATCCCCCATCACCACCAGCGTGCGGGTCGCGGACGGGTCTCCGAGGCGGCAGATCTTGCTCGTGCTCTCACTTTCGGCGGGAGCACATCCGAGGGGCGGATCGTAATGGTCTGCAAGCAGGCTGCCTACGGGCGGCACGAGCGCCGCCGGAATCGGCGCGCCGCGTAGGGAGGCTTTGACCGAGGCGACCACGGCCGGCAGAGCGCCCGAGCCGCCCGACGAGACGAACTGGGCGCTCGAGCCCGCGGTGGTCGCGCCGGTCTGAGACGAAGCGGATGCCAGGCCGGGGTATTGCGGACCGCCGGCGTTGGCGAGCTGGGAGGCCTTGACATCAAGGCGGTCGATCCCCACTCCCGCGACGATGACCACCGCCAGCACCGAAGCGGGCCACAACAGCAGGGCGTGACTCGGGGAGGCCCACCGGCGACGCCTGATCGGGTTCTCGAACAGACCGTAGGTCACAATCGAGAGCGCGAAGGCCGCGAGCAGGAGCAGGAGCTTGACGCCCAGCGAGAGGGCGTGGCCCTCGCGCTGCAGAGCCAGGATCAGGAACGGCCAGTGCCACAGATAGAAGGTGTAGGACCGGTCGCCGACGTACCGCAGCGGCGCCGTTCCGAGCCACCGTCCCACCCCGAAGCGCGCCGGCTCGGCTCCGAGGCCCGCGACGATGATGAGCGCTGCGCCGACCGTCGGCAGGAGCGCGGCATAACCGGGAAACGGGGTCCCACTCGAGAAGGAGACCGCAGCCACGCCGACGCCCGCCAGCCCGAGCCAGCCGAGGCCCGCTCGCCACCCGGCGGGCAGGTCCTTCAGCTTTGCCGCGGCGATGGCCACCGCGGCCCCGAGAGCCAGCTCCCAGGCGCGCGCGAAGGTCGAGAAGTACGCCGTGATGGGGTGCGTGTCGGTGTCGTGGATCGACCAGGCGAGAGATCCGAGTGCGATCACGGCGACCACGACCAGCAGCCGACGGCGCCGGCGCTCGGTGATCTCTCGAGCGACGGGAGGGGCGTGACGGCGAGACCGGCGGCGGCGCCACGCGATGCCGAACAGCACGAGTGAGAGCAGGAGGGGCCACACGACGTAGAACTGCTCCTCGACGGCGAGCGACCAGAAGTGCTGGATGGGCGAGGGTGGCTGATTCTGCGCGAAATAATCGGTGCCCTGGTTTGCGAAATGGATGTTCGCGGTGAACAGCGACGCCGAGAAGCTGTCCTCGAGCACCTGCTTGGCGCGGACGAAGTTGAGCAGGAGATAGGCAGCCAGGTCCGTCGCCACCAGAGTCAACGCCGCTGCCGGGAGGATCCGTCGCGCCCGCCGGGCGTAGAAGTCCAGCAGGGAATCGCGTCGCGGCTCGCCGGCCTTGGCGAGCAGGAGCCCCGTGATCAGGAAGCCCGAGAGAACGAAGAAGACGTCGACCCCGACATAACCCCCTCCGAAGACGGAGACCCCGGCGTGGTTCAGGACCACGAGCAGAACCGCGATCGCTCGAAGGCCCTGGATGTCATTGCGATGACCCGGGGCGCCTCGCTTGCCGCGGCCCGCACGGCGGCGGGCGAGCCGGGACGCCTTGATCTCGCGTGATTTTGTGCGAGCGAGCGTTCCACTCATCGCGCCACCCCACACCGGTGAGCAGCCCACAGTGCGCCTGCAGCCCGTATCGGACAGTACCCCACGGCCGCGCAGGATACCGATCGAGCCGAACGCGTGGTTTGCGTCCCCCCCGGCGCCCTGGTCGTCTGCTGGGCGCCTGACCCGAGTTACACTCCGACCGTGCCCAGGGCGTCCGGCGAGATTTTGGATCGCACGACAGCGGTCGCGAAGCTGCAGGACGTAATCGACCTTTGGCTGTCGGACAACCCCTCCCCGCGGGTCCTGGATGCCGGCTGCGGCGGCATGAGGCAGTTCCGGCTGAGCGCGGGCGCTCACGTGGTCGGAATCGACATCGCCGCCGACCAGCTGGAGAACAACAGCGCCGTCCAGGAGAGGATCGTGGGCGACATCCAGACTTTTCCCCTTGCACCGCAGAGCTTTGACATCGTCATCTGCTGGGATGTCCTCGAGCACGTGCCGCGCCCGCGCGCAGCGCTGCAGAATCTGAGGCAGGCAGTCGCGCCGGGGGGGCTGCTCGTGCTCGCCGGCCCCAATCTCCTCTCCTTGAAAGGCTTGGTGACGAGGATCACGCCCTATTGGTTTCATCGTGCGTACTACCGCCGGACCCATAAGCTCGAGCCGTTCCGGACCTACCTGCGGCTGGCCACATCGCCGGATAGTCTCGGCAGGTGGGCGCCGCGACACTCGCTTTCCACCGAGTACTTTGCGCTCTACGAGAGCGATATGCAGCTCGAGCTGCGCCAACGGGCTCGATTGAGGGGCCGCCTCTGGACTGTCACCAGCAACGCGCTCGTGACCTTGACGGGTGGGCGCTTCAACCCGTCTGCCACCGACTTCGTGCTGGTACTCAGGCCTGCTCAGGAGCCGGCGCCCGTCTGAACGTTCAGACGCCTACGGGCCGGCGCCTACGACTGCACTGCGGCCGCTGTGCGCTCTGTGTCGTCGGAGGCCACTGCATTGTGTGTGACCAGCTCGATCGTCTGTCCGGTGCGAAGGGCCTCCACGATCGCCAACGTCGCCAGGCTAACGTTGGCGATCTCCTCGAGTGGCGTCGGGGGCATACCGGTGCGGATTCCCTCTACGAAGGCGCGGAACTCGTCCCGGTGGCCCTTGTCCTGCACGGATGCCTTGTCGGACGTCACGCCTCCCGGTCCGTAGATGTCGAGGCGCAGGTAATCGTCGATGACCGCGGTCTGATCACCACTGAACAGCTCAATGCGCTCCTTCGGCAGGCGGGATGATCCGTCCGCCGAGTAGACGAGCGAACCGACGGAGCCGTTCTCCATGACCAGAGTGACACACAGGTTGTCGCGAGCCTGCAGCGGCGTTCCAGGCTCTCCGTACCCGACGGCTGAAACCGAGGCGATCTGGGATCCAGCGAGGTACGCGATGCTGTCGACGAAGTGACACCCCTCGCCGAGTGCGCGCCCGCCGCCCTGCGAGAGATCGTGAGACCAGTGCTCCAGTGGAAGCTGACCGGCGGCCACCCTGTAACTGATCATGGCCGGCAGACCTCCGATCACGACCTGCCGCCGGGCCGTGGTCAACATCGGCGAGAAGCGTCGATTGAAGCCCACCGCCAGGATCCCGTCGGAGGCGCCGGCGGCCTCGAGCACCGCGTCGAGCTCCTCACTCGTGAGAGCTAGGGGCTTTTCACAAAACACGTGCTTGCCGGCGCGAAGCGCGCGCGCGGCCAGATCGGCGTGTGAACCATGCCGCGTGCAGATGACGACGGCATCGATCGTCGGAGCCTCGATCAGCTGCTGTGGATCCTCGAAGATCGTCGTGAAGCCGTGCGCGCGTTGGGCCGCACCGGACGAAGGACCCGCCCCACCCCCCACTCCGTGAAGTGACGCTCCGGCTGCCTGCAGCGCCGGAATGATCGTGCTGTTGGCGAAGTTGCCCGCGCCGATAAGCCCAACCCGCACCGGCTTGCTCGAGCCGATCGCCACCTTTTTCGACGAGGACGCAGAGGTCGTTGCCGTCCGGATCGGGGCTCGCGTGGCGGGGGTGCCGTTGGGGCCCGAGTAGGCGAGCAGCAGCGCACCGCGCGGGCGTTCGTCGGACGCATCGACGAGGCGCGCGTAGGCCGCCGGAGCCTCATCGACGGTGAACACGCGCTCGATCAGGTCATCCACGCGGAGGCGCTGCGCTGCGAGACCTGCGATGAACGCTTCGAGGTTTCGCTGCTCGGTCCAGCGAACGTAGCCGATGGGGTAGTCGAGGCCGCGCTCCTCGTATTCCAGGTCGTAGCGACCCGGCCCGTAGGACCGGGACACCCGGAAGTTGAGCTCCTTCTCGTACAGAAGCGCCCGCGGGAACTCGATGGGCACGGCTCCGACGAGAACCACGGTCCCGCGATCCCGAGCGAGCTCGGTCGCGAGATGCAAGGGGGAGCTGTCGCCGCTCGCCGCGGTGACGATCACGGAGTCGAGGCCCACCCCGCCGGTGAGCTCGTCCACGGCGTATCGCGCTTGGGCTGGCGTGACCGCGCGCGCTGCTCCGCTCGTGAGGGCCCGCTCGGCGTTGACCGGATCGGGCTCAACAGCCACCGTCGTTGCTCCAGCGCTCTCGAGCAGGCGCAGGGCCAGTTGCCCCACCAGACCGCATCCGATGACACCCACCCGCTCGCCGAGCCGAACGTCGGCCAAGCGTATTCCGTGCATCGCGATCGCACCGATGGTGGCGAAGGCGGCCGAACTGAGCTCGACGCCGTCCGGGACCTTCACACACAGATTGGCGGGAATGGCGACGATCTCCGCGTGATTGGCGTGACCTCCGCCTGCGCACGCCACCCGGTCCCCCGGGCTGAATCCTCGCACGTGCTCGCCGACCTCCAGCACCGTGCCGGCCGTGCTGTATCCGACCGGGGTCTCCTCGCCGAGCTTGCGCCGGACCAGACCGGCCGTCTTCGCCAGCCCGTCGCGCCGTGCGCGGCCGATGACCTGGCGGACGAGGTCGGGGCGCTCGCGCGCCTTGCCGATGAGCGACTTCTGCGACAGGGTCACCCGGGTACGTTCCGTCCCGGAGCTGATCACCGAAAAGCCGTTGCGAACCAGCACGTCCCCGGGCTCGCACGGTGGGGCCGGCACGTCGCGCACGACGGCAGCAGCGTCACGGGATTGGAGTACCTGCTTCACGGATATGCCTCGTTGGTTCGGGGTTCCGCCGGCACTCCGAGAAGCCCCTGATAGAGCTGCACCAGCTTCGTCTGCTCCCGCTCCCAGTTATAGCATCGGACGGCCAGTTCGCGGGCTTGGACTCGTCGCCGCTGGTAGAGATCCCGGTCGCCCAGCACGCGCTCGATCGCGGCGGCGATACTGGCGGGCACTGCGGGGTCGAAGACCTCACCGACGGGCGGATCGCCGCCTCGGCAGACGGCCGCGATCTCGGGGAGGTCACTCCCCACCACAGGGAGTCCTGCCATCAGGTACTCGTGGAGCTTGTTGGTGTCCCCCAGGATGTGGTTGGGGCCGAGCGGCCTGATCGGAACCAAGCCGACCGTCGCGCCCGCGGCGGTATCGACGAGCTCATCGAACGGACGCGGGCCCATCAGATGGACACGATCCGCGACGCCCAGCTCCCGTGCCCACCGGGTGATGAGGCCGAGGTCTCGCTCGCGCCCGAATCCGAGGATGACGAACTGGACCCCGTCGAGCAGGGTCAGCGCTTCGATCGTCTCTCGAAAGGCGCGCGCCGTGGCGTAGATCCCGCCCTGGTAGAGCAGCACGTCGCCGGGGGGAAAGCCAGGATCGAAGTCGGTGCGCGGCGTCTGCAGCGGCGGGACGTTGCGGAGCACCACCACGTCCTCTCGACGGTGCCTCTGGGCGAGAACCAGCGCGCGCGAGGGGTTGGTCGTGATCACCGCGCTCGCCCGGCGGCACATCATGTGCTCGACGGCACGCCAGCCCCGCGCGGCGAGCACGCTGACGGGACCTGCGTCGGGCCTGGCGTGGCCGTAGAGCTCGTGCGCGTCGTACACGAGGTGCGCACGCCGGCCGGCGGCGGCGATCACGCATGCCGGCGCCAGATGCACGTTGTGAGAGTGATAACACCGAGCGTTGGTGCCCAGGATCTCGGCGCTCATCCCCGCCAGGGCGGCCGCGCGCGCCTTGAGCACACTCGTGCCGGCTCTCGTCCCAAGGGGAAACTCCACGACTTCGATGCCGTCCTCGACGCGGCGCTGCGTCTGACCGATCTCATAGCGTGAGCCCACGAGCTTGACGGTGTATCCGGCGGCGCGCAACGAGCGGGCCTGCTTCCAGACGCGCGCGTCCATGGCCAGATCTCCAACCACCGCGGCGCACACGTCGGGCATCAGGAGTGCCGTTGCCGCCGGGAGGCTTTCGCGATGGGCGACAGAGTGAAGGAGACCCGGGCAGGGAGCCGGGTGAGCGCCGAGGCAACCACGACCGCCGCGTCATCGCGGTGGCCATAGCGGTCGGAAACCGAACCGTGTTCGATCCTGACCGTGGGCTCGGTGGGCTCAACGGCGAAGCGCAGCGTCGACGCGCTGTTCGGTCCCTCGATGCTCACCGCGTCATCCGCTTCGAGCGTCGCCGCGATGCCGGGCGCCAGGTGGAGCCGGGTCTGCAGATGGTGCACGCCCTCGCCGCTCACGATGTCCGTGCCGTGCAGTGCCCCCGGGGCGCCGAGTCGCAACGTCCGGGTGACGGTGAAGGATGCCGGGCCCGAGCGCTGGTCCTCGACCGCATACCTGACCGTGACCTCGGTCGGATCCGCGGCGTCGTCCACCGTCACCTCGGGAAACGAGCGCTGCGTGAGCCCGAACAGGCGGGACGCCTCGATCGGGTTGGTCTCGAGATCGTCGATCTGCGTCACGTTGTGTGAGGCGGTGCAACGAAACGCGTTGCGTTGCATCGGGTCGGCGGTGTACACGAAGGTTCCACGATCGACGACCACGGGATCCTCGCCCACCGACAGCTCGAACGCCCCCGCGTCGTTGTGCGCGTGTCCCCCGTTTCCGTTCTGACCGACGTGCCCCGCGCGCACCGTCACGCGCGTCCCGCCCCTGCTCATGACCCAGATCCCGCCGTCGGGAAAGCTCGCGCGGCGGGCAACCGGCACCCCGTGGCGCGCGTCGAGTCTCTCCCATGCCGCGGTGCCGATTATCCACGCCACGTCTTCGTGCGCAGGCGTGGGCAGACCCGCCGGGCGGTCGAGAACGGCCGCGCCGAGCCACACCAGGTTGTCCTGCGTGAGCGGCCGAGCCCACCCGCTGGGCAGCACCCGGCCACTGTCGTTGTCGCCGAACTGCGGCATCCGCCCGTTTGCATGGCGAACGCTCCGGGAGAACTCGACCATCGCCTCGAGCCTCGAACGGTACCTCTCCCCGAACGGGTCGCCCGCCACGCCGGCGAGCCAGTACGCGAGCAGAAAGACCTCGAGAACCAGTCCGTGATACGCGGTGGAAGCCTCGAATGCGCTCCCGTCCTGATGCACCTGGGCGACGATCTCGCGCTCGAAGCGACGCTTCGCGAGCCTCCACCAGCGGCCCGCCGCCGAGTCACCGGGAAGCGCGTAACCGAGGACGAGCAGGCCCAGAATGTCGCACAGATAGTGGTTGCTGCGCAGGTCCGGGGACCCTTCAAGGTTGTGCGCGATGTGGCGCCCATGCGCCGCCAGGGCCCTGCTGACGGCAGCCTCGGTGGCCGTCGGCATGGGGAAATCCTCGCCGAGCGTGCTCAGAGTCCAGATCCAGTTGGTGGCGCGCAGGGCGACCTCCATCGCGTTGACCCAGTTGATCCCGATCCCCGGAGGGTTGTCGGCGATCCAGGCGAGGAGTTGCTCATGCACCTCGGATGCGAGCTCCGCGTCCGAGGTGAGCCGTGCTGCGCGGGCCATCGTCAGAAGATGGTGTCCACGACTCAACTCCCAGACGACCTTCGGGTCGCTGGAATCATCGAGGTTGGTGATCGGCACGTCGAGATAGAACAGCGCGGGCCAGCGGTGCGTGCTCTTGAAGTCCCGATGCCA
Organism: uncultured Solirubrobacterales bacterium; assembly: GCA_963799995.1. Lineage (GTDB taxonomy): Bacteria > Actinomycetota > Thermoleophilia > Solirubrobacterales > Solirubrobacteraceae > Palsa-465. The sequence continues at coordinate 1,301,965 of CAWCZI010000012.1, forward strand.
GTCGATCGGGTCGCCGAGCTGCGTCGGTCCGGAGCCGAGCAGGTCGACGACATGACCGCGATGCTCGCGTGCCTCCGTGACGATACGTGCCTGTGCGTCTTGCAGGCCGGGCGGGACCGGGGCGCGAAGATCGACCGGCACGAGCCGCATCCCGGAGGCGGGCGCGCTGCGCACCAGCCGTCCGTACAGCACTCGCAGAGCTAGGGTGTGGCTGCGCCGTGAGATCTGGTGGACGGCAAAGCGCGCGATCGCCCACGGATGTGGACCGACGCGTCGCAGCCGTGTCAGCAGGCGTTGAAATGCGCTCACTGCTGGGTTCAGCGACGCGATGCCGGCGAGTGGGACTCCTCCGGGCCGGCGACCATCGGCCCCGCTGAGGCGGCGGGGGTCGCGGCAAGCGGCACCCTCTGATCCTCGGCGTGGCGATCGAGCCGTCCCGCGCCCACCCCGAGCAGGACGGCGAACGCGAGGTTCGCAGGGCTTTCCGGCACGATCGTCAACGTCAGCGACATGATCAGGAAGGCGACACCTCCGCCGAACAGCGCACCGAAGAGGAGTTCATCCCGCCTCGACGCAGCGCGGCGGCGAACCGCCAGCATCAGACGGATGACGGCCGCGGACTGCAGCAGGAAGGCGGTGAAGCCGATCACACCCAGCTCCGCCAAGGACGTGAGGAAACTGCTGTGGAGGGTGCTGGCCGCGGATTGGCCGTTGATCGAGAAGAGGCCCTCCTGCTGCTGGATGACCGGGGCCTGCCCGGGGCCGACGCCGAACACGGGCGACGTTTTGAAGATCGCGATGCTCTGCTCCCAGGAGGCGAAGCGCCCGATGACATTCGACCCGCTCGCCACGCGCCCCTGGTAGAAGGTCGAGCTCTCGATCGACGCCGAGACGACGTAGAAGCCCAGGGCTGCCACCACGCCGATCATCGCCAGCGTCAGGATGCGCTTCGTGCGGTCCCTGGCGCCGTAGGTGGTTCCGAGGATGAGGATCGCCACCACGCCGAGTCCGGCGGCACGATGAAAGGAGGCCAGGGCCCCGGCGACGATGATGACCGAGGCCAGCACCCCTACCCGCCTCGCGGCTCCGGTGTGCGTCTGCGTCCAGTACACCACGGCGGCGAGGCAGACCAGCGTCGCGGTCGAGGACGCGGCGTTGGAGGCGAAGGGACCACTCACCCGGGCCACCCCCGCCGCCTGGTCGAACACCGGTGTTCCCCCGCTGAGGCTGGCCAGCTGGAATCCGAACAGGAGTTCGGCCACACTGATCACGCTCATCACGACGCCTGCGATGATCAGCCCGCGCAGCACCCGCTCGTCGCCGTCGGTGAAGACCTGGCGCCTGGTCACGACGAACGCGCCGATCGGGAGCACGAGCGCGTCGAACCAGTAGCGAATCTGCGTGTGGTCTCCGTGCGGAGGGAGCAGCAGGCGGACGCCATAGGCGGTCGCGAAGATCACCATCGTCAGCCACATGAAATTGGCCGCGCGATCCCGGGTCCGGGGTCGCGGCATACGCAGCACGGCGACCATCAGCCCAACCAGCCAGATCCGGTCAAATGTGACGAGGCCACCGCTGTGGCTCGGGTATCGCAGAAACGGGTACACGAGCGGCGATGCCGCGATCCAGAACGGCAGGGCGCTGTAGCCCAGCGCCACGATCAGGAGCACGACGGCCACCAGGAGCGGCACGCCCCCGACGACCGCCCGCACCACCGTCCGATTGAGGATCGGCATGCCGCCCACGATGGCACCGCCCTCGAGCACACATACCAACGCGGCGCCCACGAGCAGGAGCGTCCACACACGGTTCAGACGAAGGGCCGGCGTCGCGTTCACGATGATCTCACCGGCCGAGGGCGCTCATCGCCCGCGCGATCGCCCCGCCCTGACAACGCGTTCATGCGCGTGAGCATAGCCGCCGGCCGCTCCCTCGGCCGGGCTCCAGGACAGAGCCGAGCTCTGCCCCACGGCCGGGGTAAGGACGAACAGCAGACGACGTCAGCCACCACGCCCGCGCACCGGCCGCGGTCTGGCCGTCCGTCGTGCGCTCTCTGGCAGGCGAGGCCCGAAGCGCCTCTCGAGTGCGAGCCGGGCGCCGCTCCAATGTGGCGCCTGTCCCCAGCGGGATTGGGCGCGGAGCGCGGCGAGGTACAGCAACTTGCGCGCGGACTCCTCGGAGCGGAAGCTGCCCGTCGTCTTGATCATCTTGAGGATCTGGCGGTTGAGCGCCCGGTTGGCGTCCGTGGCGCAGACGGCGCGGCGAAGGTCCAGCGGCAGCTCCAGGAAAGGGGCGATTTGCTCCCAGTTCTCGGTCCAGCGCCGGGAGATCATCGGGTATGTGGCGTCCCAGGTACGGGCGAACCGTCCGAGCTCCCGAGCGGCGCCGTCGCGATCCGGCGCGGTCAGGATCGGCTTCAGGTCCCGGGCAAGGTTCGACCGATGCTGGTCGGGTACGAACTGCAGCCAGGCCCGGGACAGATCGACCGCGCAGAGCGCCCCGGGGTAGGCGGCCTCGATCATCGCCGGGACGACACGCATCGGCGTCGCCTCCGGGATCTCGGGCAACTCGTCGATGCAGCAGATCAGCACGTCGTCGACGCCCCGCTGCCTGAGCTCGCCCAGGACCTGGGGCCAGAACGTCTCGCCGGGCGAGCTCTGAAACCAGACTCCCAGCGCCTCCCGCCCCCCGTTGAGGTTCACGCCGACCGGCACGTAGCAGGCGAAGTCGTGCAACGACTGGCCCTCACGAATCTTCATCATCACCGCATCGAGATAGAGGATCGGATAGAGACGGTCCAGCGGCCGGCCCTGCCAAGCGCCGGCCTCCTCGAGCACCTCGTCCGCGGCGCGGCCGGCGTTGTCCCGGCCCCCGCTTGGCCCATACAGCTCGATCGCCTCGGCTCGCCGGCGCGCGACGTGGGCCACCCGCCTGGCGAGTCTGTAGGCCCCGTCGAGCGGCGCATGCAGGCGATTGCCGCGCGCCAGTCGACGCAGGTCCCGGTCGATGCCGGCGTACGAGCGCACCTGCTGTGCCAGCCGTTCGGCCGCGTAGTCATAGAGTTCGCAGTCGAGACTGTTCAGCTTCCGGATCAGCTCGACGTCGGCGCTGCTCAGCGACGCCTCCGCGCGGCTCGCGTTGAGCGCGGCGTAGTGCAGCCCATCCCAGTTGAAGAGCCTGCCGAGGACGGCGACCGTCTCGGGGAACGCCTCGGTGAGCCCGATCAGAGCGAACCTGTGCTCGATGTTCTCCTTGGCTCTGACCAGGACCTCGGGTCGGCATGGCTCCGCGCTGGGGGCCTCGCCCGCGAGGCAGCGCACCTGCCAGTCGTTCAGCATCGTAGACAGCCCGCTGGCAGCAAATTCCGCCAGGCTCATGCCACCAGCGACGACCGGCTCGTGCAGGGGATCGACAACGTTGTCCTGCGCGAACCTGTAGGTCGAGACGACACGCTGGACCGGATCGCGCAGCAGGGAGATGAAGGTCGCCTGCTCAGGGAACGCGGGGTGCTCACTGAACTCGCCGTGTCCGACGAGGAGCAGGCGCGCGGCACGCCGCGCGCTCGGCGGAAGCGCTGCGAACTGATCTCCGGCGCTCGCCGAGCCCGATGAATCGGCGATGAATATCTCGGTCTCCTGGAACTGCTGCCGGAGAAGCCGGCTCAGCGTCGTCCCGGCGGTCCTCGGAATGTGGAGGAACACCAGGGGCCGATCCGGACCGTGCACCTCCGCCGCCATCGAGCCGGGACTAACTCTGATCGCTCGCGGCGGCAAGCGCAGGGTCCGGCTCGCCCCCGGCCTCGTTCGCGTCCACGGCCGCCCGGAACCGGCCGAACAGTGTGTCCATCAGCGCCCAGTCCGGGTCGCTGCCGTGGATGAGCTCACGGCCACGCCGGACGACCAACGGAGCTCGGCCGCGAGGCGCGGCCAGCGACGGGAGGGCGTGATCAGCCATCTCCACCAGCAGCATCAGAGGGGCCAGGCGGTTGCGGGCACCTGCTGCCCAGGTCGCATTGGCGGCGTGCAGCTCGGCCGTCGGCTGACCGGATGCCCGAGCCTGGATGACCTGCCACGTGCGATCGCGCAACTCGGACAGATCGGGTGGGTCTTGCTCGTAATCCCCGGTCTCAGCGCTCGTCGAGCGGTCGGGTTCGCCCTCCCGCCGCCGGCACCAGACGGTGTGAGTCGCGGGCAGGGAATGCCACCTGGTGGTCGACTCCTTGACGACATCGAAGCCGAGCGAGTCGATGATCGCCAGCGCGCTCGTAAAGGCGAAGAAGCGCACCGAGGTGTAGCCGGCCAGACCGCTGAGGGCCTGATGCAGGCGCGCGCGCGTCGCGCGGCCGTCGCGGGCGGCGATCGCCCGCTCGAGCTCCAGCGGAGCGTACCCCTCGGTCATCTCCGAGTAGATCAGCCACGTTCCCTCGGCGGCCACCTCGGCCAAGCGCGCCAGCAGCGCCCTCCGCGACCGGGCGTTGTGGGACATCAGATTGCAGAGGACCAGGTCGAACGGCTCGGGCCCCGCCGTGCCGGGGCGCTCACAGTTGCCGTGCTTGAAGACCACGCGATCGACGCCCTTCCACCGCGCCAGCAACCGCGCACGGAGCACGAGCGGCAGCAGGCTGTCGACGGCCAGCACGCGTTCGAAATGACCTGCAAGTCCGAACGAGACGTATCCCGCACCGCTTCCGGCGTCGTACGCGGCATCGCTGCGCAGGTCCGTGCACGGCTCCAGGTGCTCGGCCAGAAACGCATAGCTCTCGTTGATCCGCGTCCACGCGTAGTCACCGACAATCCATCGCGCCGCCCACTCCCGGCGTCGCGACTGCCACCCGGCCACCGAGCGCGCCATCCACTGCGCCCGGCGCTCCGCGCTTTCCGTCGCCGCGTCACGGACGGCGGGCGCGCCATCATCGCGGGCCTGTCGCTGCCGCGCCGTGCTCAGCCCCGGAGTAACGGTCCGCCTGCGCTCGAAGGCCTTCATCAGGCGGCGCTCGTAGGAGAGGCGCAGGCGCCGCACCGGCTCCCCAACGGCGTTGCGCGCTCGGAACCGGGCAAGCTCACGCTGCCAGTCCGGAATCGAGGACTCGAGGTTCTCCTGAAACGCCGTTTGCAGCCGGCCATAGAGCGCCAGGTCGAGCTCGTTGTAGCGCGCCACCGTCTCCAGATCCTGGGCCGAGTATGCCGCCGCCTCGCGCGTGCCGTTCTCAGGCGTATGCCACAGCCCGTGCCAGCCGAGCCGCTCCCGCATCAGGAGCAGCGTCTCCTCGAAGCGCTCGGTCAGCCCCCACACAGGAAAGTGGTTGGCAACATGGCTCTGAGCGAGTTCGAGCACGTCCGTCGGCTGTTCGTCGAACGGCACGTCGGTCCGCCCCGCAAGAGCCCGGCACTGCCCGTTGCACAGGTCGCTCCAGACTCCGGATTCGATCATGTCCGACACGCTCAGCCTCAGCGCCGTTTCGTGACACGCATGACCCGGGTGCTCTCGTGCGTAGCGGTAGTGCGACAGCACACGTTCCACCGGATCCCGCACGAGCGTGAAATATGCACTCGCCGGCAGATGCTCGTGGACGCCAAACGGCGCGTGCCCCGCCACGAAGCGAATGCGCTCTCGGGCGAAGGCGGGCATCGAGTCCAGCGCAGTCACCGATCCCACCGGGTCGTCACTGTCGACCATGTAGATGGCGTCGCGGGCAAACTGGCGCCGTGCAATTCGTGTCAGTGTCGTTCCCCCGGTGCGCGGGATGTGCAGGAAAATGACCGGGAGAGCACCGGTCCCGCGCCGCGCCGAGGTCCCTCCTTGGCGTACTGAGGTCCCTCCTTGGCGTGCTGACTTCATAGCGCGCGAGCTTAGCATGATCCCTCAGGCGCAGCCGGGTCCGGCGACACGGCACCAACGCGTACATACATGTGTGTCATCTCAACTGTCACCGTTCGTCGGTGACAACCCCCGAGCCGAGGGCTTGGCCAGATTCACGGGTGACGATGGCCCAGCAGACGCAGCTGACGTACCTCGAAGTACGAATCATCAACAAGGCGCTGAAATCCTTGACAGTGAGACGGTTCTGGTTTCACAGCTTGTCACTGTCCACGCAGCGAAAGTAACGTTCAATGGCACTCCGGGCTCCGTGCGAGTCTCTGCCCTGGCGACACCACGTCATCGAGGATGTCCTACATAGTGACCAAGGTTGAACGATGCATCAGCGAAGGGCAGTCCTTCACTCCCGCGGCGGAAATCGCCTGAAGATCGCCAGCAGGAGCCTGCCGGACCACATCCTGCGCCCCGCGATCCGCGTCCGAACCGTTAGTTCGCGCCCCGGCCGCTGAGCACCGTCGGGAGCGTCCGCAGCATCAGCCGCACATCCTCCCACAGCGACCAGTTCATCACGTACAGATAGTCGAGCTTGACCATCTCGTCGAACGGGATCCGCGTGCGGCCGAGCACCTGCCAGTAGCCGGTCATGCCGGGCGTGAGGTCAAGGCGACCACGCGCCCAGCCGAGCACCCGCTCGTCCTCCGCGGGAATCAAAGGACGCGGCCCCACCATGCTCATCTCGCCGCGCACGACGTTCCACAACTGCGGCAGCTCGTCGAGGCTGAGGCGGCGCAGGTGCCGGCCCAGCCGGGTCACGCGGGGGTCACGCTCGAGCTTGAGCCAGTTGGGATCGCTGCTGTGCGACAGCAGCTCCGCCCGGAGCTTCTCGGCCTGCACGACCATGGTCCGGAACTTGTAGACGCGGAACCTCCGGCCACCCTTGCCCACGCGGTCCTGGGTGAAGAACACCGGCCCGCGTGTGTCGAGCTTGATCGCAATCGCCAGGAGGAGCAGCAGCGGCGAGGTCACGACCAGCATCGTGCCGGCGATCCCGAGGTCCATCAGGCGCTTGAGCGTGCGCGAGGAGCGGGGCAGCCACGGCGGGTTGATGCCGAGCACCATGACCCCTTCCACGTCGTCGATCTCGACGGCGGGGCCGAACACGTCGGACAGCTTCGGCAGGACGGATACTTTCAGCGATAGGCTGCGGCACGTCCGCAGCAGATCCTCGAGCTCGTAATCGTCGACGTCACGGGATGAGAAGACGACCCGGGAGACGCCGTAGCGGGCCGCCACCGACTCGATCTGCTCAAGCGTCCCGAGAACCGGTAGCGCGGCATGCTCGCGGGTGGCGTCCTCATGCTCGGGGATCAGAGCGCCGATCACCTTCAGCCGGTACTCGGGATGGGCATCGAGCTTGGACACGAATGCATTGGCCAGCGGGCCGCCTCCCACCAGCAGCGCCCGCTCGTGGCCGATCACGGTGCCGGCGAAGCTCCGCACGAGCGACCGCAGCGCGATCACGAACACCATCTCGCCGATCCCGAAGATCACGAGCTCCAGGTAGTCGAGCCGCCCCATCGGCGTCGAGCGCGAGTAGAGCCAGAGCAACAGAGCGCCGATCACCGTGGCGTGGAACACCCACGGGAGATCGTCCACAGTCGAATGGCTGATCCGCTTGACATCGCGGTCGTAGAGCCCGTAGAGCTTGAACAGGATCACCATCAGCGGAACCGCGAACAGCCCCCACAGGAAATCGTGATCGCCCCGCGCCAGCGGGCCGATCGCCAGGGCGCAGATCAGAGCGAGCAGAACAGCGAGCGCGTCGCCGCCCAGCAGCATCCGGCGCAGGGCCGGATCGTGACTGCTGGGCCGGGGCAAGACGGCCGGAGCGGCGGCGAGCCGGGCCTCCACTGGGGCATCGGTGCGGGCCGCGCTGCTCACGTCGACTCACCGACCACGCCGACCTCGCCCAGGACGACCTGCTCGCCTCCGTTCTGCATCGACGATTCGGCGGCTTCGGTGAGGCGCACGACGTCGAGGGCCAGCTCCAGACGGCCGGCGGGCGCGGCGCCCACGCTCATCCCCTGCACGAAGTCCCCGAGCTGTACCGCCAGCGGCTCCTCATTTGACAGATTGGGGGAGCGGATGTCGCCGCTGCGATAGGAGAGCTGGTACTCCCCGAACGTCTCGGGATCCTTGTAGTCGACTCCGCGATCGTAGATCTTCACGGCCTCGGGACCACCATCCTCGTAGACGACCATCTTGCGCGAACCGACCACGACCGTCCGGCGCAGCTTGCTGGGGGCCAGCCAGCTCAACTCGACGTTCGCGATCAGGCCCGACTCGAACTCCATCGTCACGAACGCCACATCCGCGATCCCGCGCACGATCGAGTCCCGTCCCGTGGCGCGGATCGCCGCCGGTGCGACACCCAGCCAGAAGAGCAGGATCGAGAAGTCGTGCGGGCCGAGGTCCCAGATCACGCTTACGTCGCGCTGGTGGAGACCGAGGTTCACGCGACTCGAGGACACGAAGTACAGCGACCCCAGCTCGCCCGCCTGGATCAGCTCGCGCACGGCCAGGACCGGCGGGCTGTAGAGGAACGTGTGGCCGCACATCAGGAACAGGTCGAGCTCTCGCGAGAGCTCGATCAGCTCGGCGGCAAGGTCGCTGGAGGGGGCCAGCGGCTTTTCCACGAAGCAGTGCTTGCCGGCCTGCAGGCAGCGCAGGGCGAGGTCGTAGTGCGTGAACACCGGTGTGGCCAGCAGGACCCCGTCGAGATCCGGATCGTCGAGCACGACATCGAGGTCACTCGATGCCTTCACCCCTGGATAGCGGCGGGCGAAGCGCTCCAGCCGCTCCGGGTCGGAATCGCAGATCCAGCTCACCTCGACATCTGTGCGATCGAACAGCACCCGCAGCAGATTCGGACCCCAGTATCCCAGTCCGACGACGGCCACGGACGGTCCGTCCTCCAGCCGCCCATCCTGCCCCAACTGACCGCTGACGGTCATGAAACCTCACTCTTTACGGGCCCCGTGGCACTGGGGCCGCCTGCCCACCACGATTACTTCGGAGCAGGATTAATATCAGATGAAGGAACCGATGGTCATTCCCACCTGGCCCGGGCCCGGCCCCTATGTGGCCGCGCGCTGGGCTGGCTGCGCGGCGCACCAACCGCCGACGGCGGCGCACACGAACTCGATTTCGTCGTCCGTCATCCCGGGGAAGATGGGGATCGACAGCTCCCGCGCCGCCCAGTCCCGTGCCACCGGTACGTCCGCGGAGCCGTCGAGGGCGCGCATCGCCGGTTGGTCGGGCACGGCGACCGGATAGTGGACGCCGCTGGAGACGCCGCCCGCTGACAGGTGATCGGCCAACTGGTCGCGCCCATCGACGCGGATCGGGAACAGGTGATAGGTGCACGGCGTCTCGGCGCGCTCGCCGAGCAGCTCGACCGCGCCCCCGAGCCGCGCCTGGTAGCGAGCGGCGACCACACGCCGCTGCGCGGTCCACTCGTCGACATGCGGCAGCTTGACGCCGAGCAGCGCGGCCTGCAGCCCGTCCAGACGCTCGTTGTAGCCACTCAGAGCATGCACGCCATCGTCACCGCGACCCAGGTCGCGCAACCGCCGTGCGGTCGCGGCCAGCTCCTCGTCGTCGGTGCAGATCGCGCCGGCGTCTCCCAGCGCGCCCAGGTTCTTGCTCGGATAGAAGCTGAAGGCCGCTGCCGTGCCGAGGCTCCCCACGCGCTCGTCGAGGTACCTGGCCCCGTGAGCCTGCGCGCCGTCCTCGAGCAGCACCAGCCCTCTGGCCTGCGCGATCTCACGCAACGCGCCCATCGCGCACGCCTGGCCATACAGGTGAACGGCCAGGATGCCGGCGGTACGCGGGCCCACGGCTGCCTCCACGGCGGCCGGGTCGATCAACCCCGTCGAGCGCTCGACATCTACGCACACCGGCCGCGCGCCGGCGTGCACCACCGCCAGGGCGCTGGCCACGAACGTGTGCGCCGGGACGATCACCTCGTCGCCGGGACCGATCCCGGCCGCGCGGATCATGATCGTCAGCGCCGCGGTCCCCGAGGCGACCCCAACGCAGTGCCGCGCCCCGCAGGAGTCGGCGAAGGCCTGCTCGAAACGCTCGACCTCCGCTCCGAGGATGAACGAGCTCGCACCGAGCACGCGCGCGAACGCGCCGCGCAGCTCATCCTGCAGAGGGGCGTGCAGGCGTCCAAGGTCGGTGATCGGGACGTGGGCCACGGGCTTGATGAAGAGGCACGCGCTTGGCCGACCGGCCTGGCCCTGCCCCAGTCGGTAGCCTACCTGTTCGCAGGGGGTATTCCTCGCCCGCCCCCAGGGCACCCGCCGACATGAACCGCGCCCAATCGGATTTCGCGCGCGTGTACAGCGAGCACGTGTGGCCCATTTACGGCTTTCTGGCCTATCGCCTTGGTCACCGCGAACTCGCTGAGGACCTCACCCAGGGCACATTCGAACGCGCGCTTCGCGCCTGGAGCCGGTTCGACCCGCGGCGGGCCTCGGAGCGCACCTGGCTGCTGACGATCGCCCGCAACCTACTGACAGACCATCACCGCCGGGAGCGGCTGCGCGGAGCTGACGAGCTAGACGAGCTGCGCGCCCCTGCGGTGCCCGGGCCGGAGGAGCAGCTCGGCGCGTCGCCGGAGCTGCTCGAGGCGTTGGGCTCCCTCGGCGAGCGCGACCGCGAGATCCTGGCGCTGCGCTACGGCGCCGATCTCACCGGACCCGAGATCGCGGAGCTCTCCGGCCTCACACTGGCCAATGTGCAGCAGATCATCTCGCGCTCGCTGCGCAGGCTCCGGGGGCTGCTGGAGAGTCCGGCCGGATCCGCCCTACAGGGATCCGGTGGCGCTCAGCGCGGCCAGCCCGATCAGGAGTAGTCCCCCTCCCATGCAAGCGCCGGCGATCGGCACCAGCTGCTCGGGCCGTGGGCCGTAGCCCGGGTCGCGCACGGCCAGTCGCCGGCCCAGCGCGCCACGGAACCCCGCGCCGGGCACCGGACGGTGCTGCTCGAGGCGGTCACCCAGCTCACGTTCCGGGGCGCCCAGGTCGGGGTCGAGATCGCTCACTGCCTGAACACGGCGGATCGGGGGTTCAGCGACCGGGCCCGGCGGTAGGCGGCCAGCGAGGCCGCGGGGTAGCCGGACTCGGCGTAGAGACGGGAGGCGATCAGCCACGAGCTCCAGTTGGCAGGCTCATCGCGTACGGCCCGGAGAACGTGGGAGAGCCCCGCCCGGGTACGTCCCTGCGCCTCCAGTACGAGTGCAATCTGGACCTGAGGCGAGGCGGCGCCCGACTCCACCCGCGCGGCGGTGTAGGCGTCGCTCAACGCCAAGGGGAGGTTGCCGGCGGACGCGGCCGCCTGGCTGCGGCGCTCGGCGTTGGTCGTGGCCAGGGGGACTCCCACGGCGGCCACGCAGGCCAGCGCCGCGACGATCATGCCGCCCCGGATGGCGATCGCCTGCAGACCCTGCGGGCGGGCCACAGGCCGCATCGGCCCGGAGCCTCCATCGGGGCGCCGCGCCGAGGGGGCCATCACCGCCGCGGCCAGCAACAGGAATGCCGCCGGGAGAGCGGGCACCTGCCAGATCCAGTCCGAGCCCGCGGACACGGCAAAGGCGACTGTGGCCGCCGTCAGACCGGCCGCCATCGTCCTGGCCTCATCTCGCGTGCGGACCACCACGACGATCCCACGCGCTATGACCAGCACGAGGAACCCGACCAGGAGCGCCAATCCGACGAGCCCCACCTCGGCGAGGGTCTCGAAATACAACGAGTGCGCGTTCTCCACGTAGCTCTGATATGGCGCCCGCGGCAGCCATAACAGCTGAAACGTCCCAGGCCCGTTGCCCTGCAACAGATGGCCGCCGGAGGTCGACTGCACGGCCGCCCGCCAGTAGTCGTAGCGCCCATTGCCGCTCACCTGGCCGAAGCGCTGCAGGTCGTCCTGTCGCAGCCCGGCGACGCGGGAGCGCTTGAAGTCCTGGTAGGCGTGGGAGAGACGGCTCGGCGCGCCCAGCGCGAGTGCGAGCGCCACGACGACCACCGCGCCCGCGGCCAGGCCCCAACGCGCGCCGCGCACCGACACGGTGAGGACCCGCGGGCGCCGACCGTGGCGCGCCAAGAGGCCGATCGCGACCTGGGCGAGGCCCGTGCCCGCACACGCCAGCACGATCGGCAGGATCATCTCGCTCCCCTGGTGCCGCGCCACCTGCGTGGCCAATCCCTGCTCCAGCGCGCTGCGATGGACCGCCCCCGCGATCAGCGCCGCACTCGCGAGTCCCCCCACGCCGATCGTCGCCAGCTTCGGGATCCGATCTGGAGCGAGGGCGATGAACCCGATCAACGCCACTACGAACGCGATCAGGCCGCCGCGAGAGAATGTGAGATATCCGCACAGCGCGACGATCGGTAGAGCGGCCGCCGCCAAAGCCTGCAGGCGGATCGTGCGTCCCGCGGTCGCCACCGACAGCACCAGCGGCAGACCCAAGGCGAGCAGCGCGGCCAGAGCGTTCCAGTAGTTGAGCGGCCACGCAAGTCGCGCCTGGGCGCCCGGAAGATAGGAAGCGGTCTGCTGGGCGTTCGTGAACAGCCCTGGATGCAGCCGCGAGGCGAGCGCGAGCACGGCCACGAGCACGATCGCGGACGCGACGGCGCCGATGGTGTGGCGGATGGCCTGGTCGCGGTCCCGGTGGACGACGATCCCGAGCACGAGCACGCCGAGGTAGCCCGCGACCAGCGACAGAGCAACCAGGCTGCGCTCCGCGCTCAGCGACCACGTTGACGCCAGCGCGGTCCAGACTACGAAGCCGCCGAACAGGGCCAGGGCGGCCCAGGCGCTGCGCGACAGCCGGGCCACCGGGAGCAGTCCCCAGGCGGCGCCGAGCAGCACCACCCACCAGACCACGATCGAGGCCTGGCTGTGGACGACGATGTCATAGCCCCCGCCGTCGATCGCCAGGTATGCGACCAGGCCGCCGCACAACAGCCAGATCCTGGCCATCGCGACGTCGATCCGCGCCGGCAGGGGTTGCGGCGGCGACGCCGTAGGGGCGACCACGGTCTCCATCTATCGGTCCTGCGGGTGCGGCCCTGAGAGTCCGCTCTCTACGTCTCGGTGCGGCGACGCCGGATCGCCATTGCCGCCGATCCAAGCAGGGCCACGATCAGCATCACCGGCAGCAGCGCGCCGAGGCCGCCGCTGCTGGCCGATCCGGTCAGCGCCGAGGCGAGTGAGCCCAGCGCGGAGGAGCCGCCGCTCACCCTGGCCGGCGCGGGGATCGGCACCGGGGAAGCCGCCGACCGGCCGCTCGTGTGGCGGGGCACGAGCCTGGGCGCGGTGCCGCTCGCCAGGGCCGCCGCGGCACGCCCGTCGGCGCCCCGCGAGCTGAGGGCTCGCTGCGTCGAAACGGGCACCGGCGCGCCCGAACCGGACGAGCCGCCCGCGGCGCCGCTCCCCGTCGAGCCGCCCGCTGCGCCGCCCCCACCCGATGATCCGGTCCCGCCGACGGCGCCGCCGGAGTGCCCGGGGCTGCTCTTGCGGTGAACCGAGCTGGTCGGCTGGTTGCCGTGATCGGTCGGGATGCTCTCGATGTACTGGTTGACGCCGGCGTTGCCGGGCGGGGCGACGTTGTGCACCGTCGCCTGCGCCGGGGCGCTGACCCCGAGCGCGATCGCAAAGCTGAGGAGGAATCGTTTCATTACCAGGTTTCTACGCTCCCCGGCGGCCCAGGCTGACACCTGGCGAAACATTTATCGTGGCATGATCGACCCCGTGAGCCGGACCAACGTCTTCGATGCGGAGTTTCGCTACGACGACTCCGATCCCGATGGCTACCGCAGTGGCGAGGCCCGCGTCGGGGCGCTCGCCTCAGGGCGCGAGGAGACGGTACGGCTGTACGAGCTGCCGCCCGGACAGGATCTGTGCCCGTACCACTACGAGTACGTCGAGGAGTGGCTGCTCGTGCTCGAGGGCCCGGTGCAGCTGCGCTCCCCCGACGCCGAGGAGACGCTCGAGCGTGGTGCGCTGGTCTGCTTCCCGTCGGGCCCGTCCGGCGCCCACAAAGTCGGCAATCGCGGCGACGCCCGCGCAGTGGTGATGATGTGGTCCAGCGCCCGCGAGCCGGCCGTCGCCGTGTATCCCGATAGCGACAAGATCGGCGTCTGGCCCGGCGAGGCCGCAGACAAGCTCATGCTCCGCCGGGCCGACGGCCACGTCGACTACTGGGACGGCGAGATCTGAGCGCCGATCCGCGCCGCCGTGCCCTCGGCGATCAGCGGCAGGATCGCGTTCAGGTCGTCCGCCGGCGGCCGGTCGGCCACCAGCGGCGCCACGCGCCGGCGGACCGCCGCGTGCAGCTCGCGGACCGTCTCGCCCGGCTCACCCGGGTCGGAGTCGATCGCCTGGCACGCGCACAACAGCTCGATCGCCACGACCTTCTCGAGGCGCTCGACGGCCTCCACGGCCATCACAGCGGCGGTCATGCCCATCGACACGTGGTCCTCCTGGTTATCGGAGGTGGGGATCGTGTCGACGCTCACCGGGTGCGCAAGCGCCCGCAGCTCCGCGACCAGGGCCGCCGCCGTGTACTGGGCGACCATGTATCCGCTCGACGTGCCGGCGTCGGCGGTCAGGAACGCCGGCAGGCGCCCGTTGAGCGTCGGCGACAGCAGCCGGAAGGTGCGCCGCTCCGAGATCGAGCCGAGGTCGGCCAGCGTCAGCCGCAGCGTGTCGAAGGCCAGCGCGAGGCTCTGGCCGTGGAAATTGCCGGCTGAGATCACCTCCAGCGGATCCTCGAACACCAGTGGGTTGTCGGTCACGGCGTTGAGGTCGGCGTGCACGAGCTCGGAGAAGAAGCGGTGGCCCTCGCGGGCGGCCCCGTGGACCTGGGCCGCGCAACGCAGCGAGTAGGCGTCCTGGAGGCGCGCCGATCCGGGACCCGCGGTGCGGGCCGACCCCGACAGCGCGGCGGCGATGTTGGCCGCACTGGTCTGCTGGCCGCGCAGGTCGCGCAGGCGGTGCACCCGCGGGTCAAATGCCGGCAGCGCCCCGCGAAGCGCGTCCACGGTGGTCGCGGCGACGACGTCGACCGTGTCCAGCAGCGCGGCGACGCGGACGCTCACCAGCGCCCCGATGGCGCTCATGAAGTGCGTCCCGTTGATCAGTGCCAGTCCCTCTTTGCTCTCGAGCTCGAGGGGCTCGACCCCGAGCCGTCGCAGGACCTCGGCGCCCGTGACCAGGCGGCCCTGTGGATCGAATGCCTCGCCCTCGCCCAGCAGCGGCAGAAAGGCGTGAGCGGACGGCGCCAGGTCACCGCTGGCGCCGAGCGATCCGGTGCGCGGGACGCGTGGGACATAGCCCGCGTTGAGCAGCCCGACGACCCGCTCCACCACCACGGGCCTTACACCCGAGTGGCCGATCAGCAGGCCGTTGGCACGGACCGCCATCGCGCCGCGCACGATCGGCGCGGGAAGGTCGGGGCCCGTACCGGCTGCGTGGCTGCGCAGCAGGTTGACCTGCAGGTGGCGCTGAAGCTCCGGAGCGACGGTGTTCGAGACCAGCGCGCCGAAGCCGGTGGAGATCCCGTACACGGGCGTCCCCGCGGAGAGGATCTGCTCCAGCGCCTGGCGATTGCGGCGGACGCGAGCCAGAGCCCCCGCGTCGAGCTCGATCAGCGACCCGCCGGCGATCGCGGCCACATCCGCCGCGGTCAGCTCTCCACGGAGGAGCACGGCGGGTGGATCTGGTGTCGAAGCGGGCATGCGGCTTTGGCGCGCCGGACGGGTGCCGATGCGGCGGTCAGGATATCCGCCCGCCGGCTCGCCATCGCCCGCCGGCTCGGCGCCTCTCAGTGCACCGTCAAGGAGACCGCGGGTCCGTAGCCGCTCGCTGCGCTCGTGGTCAGGTCGCGCAGGCGCGAGCGGAACTCGTAGGTGCCGGCCGTCGTAGGCGTGTAGCTCGCGGTCCTCGTGGTGGTGGCGGTAACGAGCGCCGTCCACGCCCCGCCCGGCTTCAGGATCTCTATATCGAACCCCCAGCCGGAGCGGGGTGACGCCGTTGCGGCGGTGATCGTCACCGCCGTGCCATGCGCCACCGTGGTCGCCGACAGCAGGTCCTTGACCAGCACGGTGGCCGTGTGGGTCGCCGCCCCGTCCTCCTTGACGGTATAGCTCCCCCCTGCCGTGTAACGGCACTGATAGTCGCTGATCGGAGACCGGCTCGGGCTCGTGCAACCCGCGATCGTGTCCACGACCGTATGCGCTGCCGGACCGTAGAAGTTGTATTGCACCACTCCGTTGGCGTCGAGCGTGGCGCTCGTAGGGGCGAAGCCGCTGTCGCTGACCCCGAGGTATGCATAGCCGGACTGGGCGGCGATGGCGGCCGACGTGGTCGCGGTGCTCGAGTACGGCGAGCCGGTTTGCGTCACGCTGACCGCGTCGGTCACGCTCGGCGGCGCCAGCGGATCGACCTTGATCGCCACGGTCGCGGCCGCCGCGGCCGCCACCGTTCCGATCGAGCAGGTGAGCTTGTTCGCGCTCCGAGTGCACGACCCCTGGCTCGGCGTCGCCGAGACGTAGGCGGCGTTGCCGGGGAGGCTCGCCGTGATCACGACGCCCGCGGCCGAGCTTGTGGCCGTGTTGGTGGCCCTGGCGGTGACGGTCACATCGGAGTCCGCGGTCTGGCTCGTCGGACTTACGGTCTGGGAGATCTTCACCGGGTACGCGGTGGCCGTCCAAAGCCCCAGGTTCTCCGCGGCCTTGCCACCGGCCAGCGTGAACCCTCCGGCCACGTACAGACCGTCGGCGCTCTCGGCCAAGCCCGTTGCCGCGGCCCCCCCGCCGCCACCCAGGCCGGAGCCGAGCGCGGCCCAGTGGCCATTCGACGGCGTGAACTGCGCCACGTCATTGGCGGATACCGGGCCCGCCGCGGTGAAGTTCCCGCCCAGGTAGTAGCTCGATCCGTACTTGATGATCGAGTTGACTGTCGCGCCGGTGACGCCCCCGACCGCACCGGGGCTCGCCCACGCGCCGGTGTTGAGGTCGAAGCTCGCGAACCCGCGCGAGGCGACCGAGCCGCCGGTGTCGAAGTCCCCGCCCACGTACGCCTTGGTCCCGTCGACCAGCAGCGCGTCGACGGTGCCCGCATAGCCGCCGGAGCTGTTGTTGTCGTACACCCCGACGTCGGTCCCGGTCCCCGGCATGTCGTAGTAGCCGCTCAGCGGCCCCGTGATCGAGGCGCTCGTGTTGAAGTAGACGATGCTGTGGACGGTGGCGTAGCTGGGGCTGGACCCACCGGTGTCCACCTGGTCGAAGTTGCCGCCGATCACCATGTAGTGGTTGTAGGGGACCGGTAGCCCGGCCAGCGCGTTGACAGATCCGTCGAAGTGCGCCCCGCCGCCCACCTTGGACCAGGTCGAATGCGCCGGGTCCCACACCGCGACGTCCGAGGCTGCGACCGAGCCGGCGTGCGCGAAGCTGCCGCCCGCCCAAAGCTTGCCGTTGTACATGGCCAGGGCAAGCACGGTTCCGTCCAGGCCGCTGCCGAGCGCGTGCCATGTCCTGCCGTCCCACATCGCGATGTGGGCGGCGGCGGTCGTGCCCGCCTGGGTGAAGTCGCCGCCGACGTAGACGTCGGGCCCCGAGACGAGGATCGCGTCGGGGGAGGAGGCCCCGCCGCTCACGCCGCCGCCCACCGTCGCCCACTTGCCGCCGTTGAGCACCGCGAGGTTTGTTGCCGGGGTCTGGCCGGCGGTCCGGAAGTTGCCGCCGACGTACACGGTGTGGTTGGCCGCCGCCACGACGCTGGTCGAGCCCGCGTTGGTGCCGTAGGAGAGGCCGAGCCCGTATCCGTTCCAGGCGCTCCCGTCCCACAGCCCGACGTTGTTGAGGTTCACGGAGCCGTCCGCGGTGCTGCCGAAGCCCCCGGCAGCGAGCACGCCGCCGGAGGTCGTGACCAGGTTTGACGGCGCTCCGTCCAGATTCGGCCCGATCGGCGTCCACGTCGAGCCGTTCCACTGGGCGGTGTCCGGCTCGCCGTCGCCGCCCGCGCCGTAGAAGCCGCCGGACATGTAGACCCGGCCGTTCCAGGCCGCGACCGAGTAGACGCTGGCCGAGCCGCAGCCGCTGCAGTTGTTCGCTCCGCTGCCCAGAGCCTTCCACGCGGTACCGGTCCACTGCGCGATGCTGGCCGCAGCCGTCCCCTGCTGCGCCACGTTTCCGGTGGAGTCGAGCGTGCCGCCGACGTGATCGAATCTGCCGGCGACGTAGACGGCCGCCCCGTTGACCGCGATCGAGTTCACGCTGCCGTCACCGCCGTTATCGACGACGCTGCCGCCGGTGCCAAGGCTCGACCACGCCGTCCCGTTCCACACCGCCAGGCCGGAGATGATGTGGCCCCCCGCCAGGTTGAAGCTACCGCCGGCGTACAGCCTCGAGCCGGACACCGTCAGCGCGCTCACCTGCCCGTCGCCTGGCGGCTGGTCGTAGCAGTGGTTGGCGGTGTCGAAGTAGACGCAGTCCTGGATGCCGGAGCCGAGCGCGGACCAGGCGCTGCCGTTCCACCTCGCGACGCTGTGCGCCACCACCGGTCCGGCATCGTCGAAATTGCCGGCCGCGTACAGGCTGCTGCCTGACACCGCCAGCGCGTCGACCTCCGGGGTGTTGCCGCTGACCGGATCGCTCATGCCCGTCCCGAGCGTCGACCAATGGCTCCCGTTCCAGCTGGCGAGCGCGTTGGCCGATACACCACCGGCACTGTTGAAATTGCCTCCGACGTACACAGTGGAACCGGAGATCGCCAGCGCGTCAACGCTCCCGTTGACGCCGTCGGCCGAGCCGGTGCCGAGCGAGTACCAGCCATGCCCGTTGTACATCGCGACGTTGTTCATGGGCACGCCGGAGTCGTAGCTGAGGTCGTAGAACGAGCCGCCGATGTAGATGTCCTGTCCGCTGATGGCGACGGCGTTGATCGTCGTGGCGTTGGCGGCGCCGACGTTGCCGAACGCGTCGCTCCAGTTCGCGTCCGCGGGCACCGTGGCCGACGATCCACGGTTGGCGGCCCTGACGAACCGTGGTGCCCCGTCGCGCCCCAGCAGCATCCGGTAGCCGCGCCCACTGAAGCTGCCCTGCGCAGCCGGTGAGAGCATTCCGCTCGACGTCAGGACGGTGCCCAGAGAACGCCCACCGGCGAGCACCCCAACGGCGGCCCGTCGGGCTGGTGCGACCGCGAGGGCGTGCGACGGCGCCTTTGCCGAGCGAGTGGCGGCGAGCGCCACCCCCTCGAGACCGACGGTCGCGGTGGCGAGCACCAGCAGGATCGCTGCCGCCTTGTTGCGAAAGCGGCGACGCGAGCGCGTCCTATGGAGAAGCCCCACTTGTGCTCCTTGCTGCCCAACCCGTGCCCCGGGTTTCTCTAAACCGCCCACCGCAATCCGCGCGATGTGCTGCGTCCCAGTACACGGCACTCTACCAGCGTGCACGAGGCCCTGCGGCGGCCCGCGCCGGGCCTGCTACCGTCGGTGCCGTGGTCGACGCCGTCGGCCGCGAGGCAGCTCGCTTGGGTCCCGCAGACAGCGGTTCGGGTCAGCCATAGCCTCCCGAATCGTTTCGCGGCCTTTAGTTGGGCCGCCCAAGGAGTGATGTATCAATGCAGTCATTCGCCGATCTCGGCGTGTCGCGAGCCGTCGTGCGCGCGCTCGCCGAACAGGACGTGAGTGAGCCGTTCGCCGTCCAGAGCCTGGTCATCGCCGACGTGCTGGCGGGCCGCGACGTGCTCGTGCGCTCGCCCACCGGGTCCGGCAAGACCCTCGCCTTCGGAATCCCGCTGGCGGACCGGATCGCCTCCGACGGGCCGCGCCCCGCGGCACTGGTGCTGGCCCCCACGCGTGAGCTGGCAACGCAGATCGCTGCGGACATCCGCGGCATCGCCCACGCCCGCGCGCTGCGCGTCACCGCCGTCTACGGCGGCGCCGGTCTGGTCAAGCAGTCGCGCGACGCCGCCGCCTCGCACATCGTGGTCGCCACCCCCGGCCGGCTCGAGGATCTGCTGGCGCGCCGCGCCTTCAGGCTCGACCGGATCCAGATGCTGGTGCTCGACGAGGCCGACCGGATGCTCGACATGGGCTTCCGCCCCGCCGTCGACCGCATCGTCGGGGCGTGTCCGAAAGACCGTCAGACGCTGTTCTTCTCGGCCACGCTGGACCGTGATGCCGGACGCGCCGCCCGCGACTACACGGTCGACCCGGTCCTGCGCGAACACGGCCCTTCCGGAGAGCATCCGGTCGCCGAGGTCGAGCATCGCTTCATCTCGGTCGACCACACCGACAGGATCGAGACGCTGATCGCCGAGCTCGAACGCGAGCGCGACCTCACGCTCGTGTTCGTGCGCACCAAGCACGGCGCCGACCGGCTCGTCAAGCGTCTGGGTGCCCGCGGCGTGTCCGCGGTGGCCATGCACGGCAACAAGTCCCAGCGCCAGCGCGAGCGGGCCCTGGCCAGCTTCGAGTCCGGACACGTCGACGTGCTGGTGGCCACCGACGTGGCCGCCCGCGGGATCGACGTCACCGGCATCTCGCACGTGATCAACTTCGATCCGCCCGCCGATCGCGACGGCTACGTCCATCGCATCGGCAGAACCGGCCGCGCCGGCCAGCCCGGGATCGGGATCACCCTCGTCGGTGCAGGCGAGCGCGGCGACGTGAGTACGTTTGCCGCCGAGCTGGGGATCGACCACGGCCTCGGGGCCGGCAACGGCTTGCCTCGCGAGTCCTCGTCGGGGCCCGGCAGCACGCCGCGCCGCAGCCGCCGCCGCCGTTCGGGTGGTCGCGGGGGCGCCGGAGCGCCGGCCGGCTTCAGGCCTCCGCGGGCCGGGGCAGGACGAGCGCCGAGGTCTGGGCGCCGCTCCTGAGCACCTCGATGTCGACCGGGCGCAGCTCGGTCGCGGTCGCCGGATCCTCCCCTGTGCCCGGGTTACGGGCGTAGCGGGGGTGGGCCCCCGATGAGACCTGGAGCCGGATGCGGTGGCCTGACGCGAACCGGTGGGCGATCGGCCACAGGCTGAAGCTCACCGTCCAGACACCGTCGGCGTCGCGCTCGAACCGCCCGGGCGCGACGCTGGCAAGCGCGTCACAGACGTTCCACGAGGCGCCCTCGCCGTCGACGTCGCAGACGCGCGCGAACACGTCGAAGTGCTCGGAGCTCGCGCGGACTCGGAGCTCGACCCGTACCGGGCCGAGCGCCTCCACGGTCTCCGGCAGCGGTGACGTGGAGTAGGTCAGGACGTCATCGCGAGCCTCCAGCTCGCGGTTGTCGACCACCGGCTGGCGGGTCAAGAGCACAGGCCCTCCGACCGACGGCGTTGGGTCGCGCGGGTCATAGCGGTAGCGGTCCCCGGCCGCCGGCTCGTCCTGCGGCTCCTGCGACTCCTGCGACTCCTGCGACTCCTGCGACTCCAGGGTGCCGGCCGCTCCCAGCAACAGGCGCCGTTGGCCCGTTCCCGGGGGCGGCCAATCATCCAGGTCGCGCCAGCCGCCGCCCGAGCGCTCGCCGCCGACCATCACCCGCACCGGACTGCGGCGCAGCAGCCGCCGGTCACCCAGCAGGTGCGCCCGCAGCCACGCGATGCCGTCGCGATGCCCGGCGCCGACCAGCCCCGGCGCAGTATGGGTCCACGGGCCGATCTGCAGCTGCGGCTCGTGCCCGGCCTGGCGCAGCGCCAGGTAGTCGTCGAGCATCCAGGGCAGCAGGATGTCGTGCCAGCCGCCGACGAACTGCACCGGCGCCCGCACCTCCCCCACCCTCGCCGAGAAGTCGCGCGCCGCCCAGTAGGCGTCGTCTCGTGCCGGATGGTCGAACGCCTCTCGGAACCAGCGCACCGCGGCTCCCGTGGCGCGCTCGTCGAGCCCTCCGAGCGGCAGTTCTGAGAGCTGCTGCGGCAGCCGGCGCAGCCCACGGTTGATCGCCACCGGCGCCGCACGGCGCTCCTGCGCGGACACCAGCACCATCCAGGAGGCGATCGTCTCCAGCGACAGGCTGCCGCCCGCGTAGGTCTGCTCGTAGAACTGCGAGGCGCTCACCTGGATAGCCAGCGCCGCCAGGTCCTCGCCGGCGTCCGGCGCCACGGCCCACTGGACGAAGCCCAGGTAGCTGGGACCCATCATCGCGATCGGCCCCCCATGCCAGCTCTGCGACCGCAGCCACGCCAGCGTGGCCAGCCCGTCGGCGCGCTCGTCAAAGGGAGCGAAGTCCCCTCCGGACCCGAACGTCCCCCGCACGCTCTGGATCACGGTCTGCAGCCCGCGCTCTGCCAGCAGGCGGCCGAAGAGCAGGCCGACCAGCCCCCGGCGCCCGTACGGCGAGCGGATCAGCACCGTCGGCGCGGGCCGCGCCGCCTCGGCGCGAGCGACCCAGCGGTCGGCCAGCAGCTTCGTGCCGTCCGTCATCGTGGCGGCCAGGTCGCGCTGACAGGCCACGTCGAGCGTCTGCGGGCGCACCAGGCGCATGCGCCGGGCGAGGATCTGGCTGGCGACGCTCACGACGCCGGAGATCCTAGGGCCGATCCCGTGGGACCAGCTCCGGCTCTGCCACCATCGGCGTCATGGCCGCTCCACCTTCTTCGCTCTCGACACCCGCCCCGCGAGCGCGTCTGCCAGAGCGTCTGCAGGGGCCCGACGGCCTGCTCCTGCGCCGCTGGCTGCCGGCCGACGCGGAGATCCTGGCCGCTGCCGTGAGCGAGAGCCTCGAGCACCTGCGGCCGTGGATGCCGTGGATCGCCCAGGAGCCGATGCCGCCGGCGCAGCGACGAGCCTGGCTGGCGGAGCGCGAGCGGGACTGGGCCGATGGGGGCGACGCCCATCTCGGCGTGTTCCTGGATGGACGACCGGCCGGAGGCATCGGGCTGCATCGCCGCATCGCACCGGATGGGCTGGAGATCGGGTACTGGATTCACTGCGCCCACACGCGCCGCGGACTCGCCACGTCGGCCGTGCGGCTTCTCACCGAAGCGGCGCTGTCGGTTCCCGGGGTCACCCACGCCGAGATCCATCATGATCGGGCCAACATCGCCAGCCGCGGTGTCCCCCGGGCGCTCGGCTACGAGCTCGTCGCCGAGGTCCCCGCCGAGGTGCAAGCCCCCGCCGAGAGCGGCATCCACTGCATCTGGCGGATCGACCGGCAGGGGTGGGCGGCGCGGGCGGCGCGATGATCGAGGTGCGAGTCCGCGAGGGGGGCGTGAGCGACCACCGCGCGGTGCTCGAGCTGTTCGACGAGGCGGTGGCGTGGCTCGTGGCTCGCGGCCTTTCGGGGCAGTGGGGCGAGCAGCCGTTCTCCAACCGACGCCAGTCGCGACGCCTGGTCCGCCGCACCCTGGCCGACAACGAGGTCCGGATCGCCGAGCATGACGGCGCCGTCGCCGGTGTGCTGGCGGTCGGCGCCGCGCCCGACTACGTACCGGCCGCCGCGGGACCGGAGCTTTACGTCGTGCTGCTGATGAGCGCCCGGCGGCTGGCCGGCAACGGGATCGGCGCCCGCCTGCTGGCGCTCGCCACCGACGTCGCCCGCGAGCGCGGGGCCGAGACGATGCGGGTCGACTGCTGGGCCGACTCGCCGGCCCTGGTCGGCTTCTACGAGCGTCAGGGGTTCGCGCGCGACGGCCGCTTCGAGCTTCGCGGCTGGCGCGGCCAGCTGCTGGCCAAACCCGTCTGAGCCGCGGCGACCCGGCTTGCTTTCAGCTGCGCGTCCGGCCCGCGCTGACCATCTCGACCGCCTGGGCGACACGCCGGTCGCGCGTCTGGACGCGCTTGGCCTCGTCCACCCAGCGCGCGAACTCCTTGCGGTGCGTGTAGGCCAGCGCGTCGAACGCCGCGCGCGCCGCCGGATCGGCGTCCAGCCCCCGAGCCAGCGCCTCCGGCACCTCCACCTGACGCTCCTCGGTGTCGAGCCGCAGCTCCACGTCGATCGTGTCGCCGGCCTGTGCCCCTGCCTGCGCTCGGGTCTCCTTGCTCAGGCCGAGCAGGTATTCCCCTCGCATGCGAACCACCGTCGAGCGCCAGGTGTGCCCGTTGACGGTGGCCACCACCGGGAAGCGTTTGGCGCCCTCCCCCACGACCGCCACCTGCTCGTCGTCGAGCACGATCGCCGCGGCGGGGCCCCGCGGCTCGAGCGTGGTGGAGAACATCAGCGACCCCATCCCCCAGATCGTGCCACGCCCCCGCCGACGCTGCCAGGCCCCCCGCCGACGTCGCCGCCCCGGCGACGTGGGGTCCACAGTGCACCGTAGCGGTGCAGAACTGTCCACACGTCCGTCGGCGGACCGCGCGTCGCGGCTGCTATAGAAATGGCGATGCCCAATCTGCCCACCCGCCCGCTCGGAGACTCGGGGCTCGACGTCTCGGTCGTCGGCCTTGGCTGCAACAACTTCGGAAGGCGCGTCGACCTCGCCGGAACCCGCGCCGTCGTCGACGCCGCCCTCGCCGAGGGCGTGACGTTCTTGGACACCGCTGACATCTACGGCGGCGGCGGCGCCAGCGAGGAGCTCCTCGGCGAGGTGCTCAACGGCCGCCGTGACCAGGTCGTGCTGGCCACCAAGTTCGGCATGAACATGCACGACGGTCGTGGCCCGCGCGGGTCCCGCGACTACATCCAGCACGCCATCGACGCCTCCCTGCGCCGTCTGCGCACCGACGTGGTCGACTACTACTGGTACCACCAGCCCGACGGCCAGACCCCGATTGAGGAGACGCTCGGAGCGCTCGACGAGCTGGTCAAGGCGGGCAAGGTCCGCGCCATCGGCGCATCGAACTTCAGCGCCGGGCAGCTTCAGGAGGCCGACGACGCCGCCCGTCGCAACGGATTGACCCGCTTCACCGCCGTCCAGAACGAGTACAGCCTGCTGGAGCGCGAGGCCGAGCTGGAGGTGCTGCCGGCCTGCGAGCGCCTGGGGATCGGCTTCGTGCCCTTCTTCCCGCTCGCGTCCGGCCTGCTCACCGGGAAGTACCGCCGCGGCGAGCCGGGCCCCGAAGGCGCGCGTCTGTCCGGCCGCGACCAGATCGCCTCCGATCAGCAGTTCGACCTCGTGGACGCCCTGCAGCGCTATGCCGACGAGCGCCAGATCCCCCTTGGCACCGTGGCGATCGGCGCCCTGCTGGCCAAGCCGGCCGTGTCATCCGTGATCGCCGGAGCCACCAAGCCCGACCAGGTCCGCGCCAACGCCGCGGCCGCCGGGTGGACGCCCAGCGCCGACGATCTGGCCGCGCTCGACGAGCTGCTCGCCTCTTCGCCGGCCTGAGCTCTGCCGGCAGCCGGCAGCCGGCAACCGGCAGCCGGTAGCCGGCAGCCGGCAGCGGGCCCAGCGCCGCTACTCGGCGTCGGGGAGCCGCCAGCCGGGGCCGTCGGGAAGCTCGAGCGCCGCCTCCGGACCCCAGGAGCCCTTGGCGTACGGGAGAGCCTTGGGGGGCCGCTCCAGCAACGGGGCGGACACTTCCCACAGCCGCTCGATCTGCTCGCTGCGGGTGAACAGCAGCCGCTCGCGCAACATCACGTCGTGCAGGAGGCGCTCGTAGGCCTCGAGGCCATCCGCGCCGTCAAAATAGTCGTCGATGTCCAGCGTTAGCGCCACCCGTCCCAGCTGGATCGTCGGACCCGGGATCTTCGCCTGGACCTCGATCCGCACGGTCGGGTCGTCGGAGAGCTCGAACACCAGCTCGCTGGGCCTCAGGGCCGCGCCGGCGTCCTGGTTGGGGAAGATCCGCAGCGGTGCCTCGGTAAAGCCGATCGTCACCGTTCGCCGGCCCTCGGCCATCGCCTTGCCGGTCCGCAGGTAGAACGGGACGCCGCTCCAGCGCCAGGTGTCGACCCGGACCTCGAGCGCCGCGAACGTCTCCACCGCGGAGTCGTCCGCCACGTCGTCCTCCTCGCGGTAGCCCTCGTACTGGCCATATACGACGCGCTCGGGATCGAGCGGGCGAAGCGCCTCGAACACCTTCGTGCGCTCCAGGTGCAGGGCGTCGGCGTCGACCCGGGACGGCGGCTCCAACGCCACGATGCCGAGGATCTGCAGCAGGTGTGTGACCACCATGTCCCGGAAGGCCCCGGTCTCCTCGTAGAAGCCGGCGCGGCCCTGGATGTCGATCGCCTCGGGCACGTCGATCTGCACGTACGAGATGTGGTCGCGGCTCCAGATCGGCTCGAGGATGCCGTTGGCGAAGCGGGCCACGAGGATGTTCTGCGCCGCCTCCTTGCCGAGGAAGTGGTCGATTCTGTAGATCGACTCCTCCTCGAGTACCTCATGCAGCACCGCGTTGAGCTCGCGAGCGCTCTCGAGGTCGTGCCCGAACGGCTTCTCCACTACCAGCGAGCAGTTCTCGGCGATCCCCGCCTTCCCCAGCATCCGCACCATGTCCGGCATCGCACCGGGCGGCACAGAGAGATAGACAAGCCGCTCGCCCTGGGCACCGATCTCCTGCTCGGCGTCAGTGACCGCCTGCGCCAGCTCGGTGCCGTCCTCGGCGGTCGAGACGACGAAGCTCAGCCGCGCCGCGAAGTCGTCCCAGCTCTCGTCGAGCTCGGCCCGTCCGTGCTGCTCGAGCGCCGTATGGATCCGCTCGCGGAAGTCCTCGTCGCTGCCCGGCGAGTGCCGGCCCGAGCCGATGAGGCGGAAGTCCTGTGGCATCAGGCCCTCGCGGTAGAGGTGAAAGAAGCCTGGGAACAGCTTGCGCGCCGCCAGGTCGCCGGTGGCGCCGAACACCACCAGCACGCGATTGGAGGGACGTCGGTTCTCGCTCACCCGCGGGACCTTACCCGGGCGGCACGCGTCCGATTCACCCCGGCACGCTCCGCCGGTGTGCGACCCTGTCGGACATGTCCATGGCTGACGCGCCGGCGGTCCGACGCCCCACGGACGCCAGCCTCGCTGACGGCCGCCGCGAGCTCGAGCAGGTGCTCGGCCCCGGCCGGGTGGCGACCGGAGACGACGACCGCTCCCAGCACGGCCACGACGAGTCCTTTCATCCGGAGGCCCGGCCCGATCTCGTGGTGTGGCCGCGCGACGTCGCGGAGGCGTCGGCGATCGTGCGGATAGCCGCGCGCCACCGGCTGCCGCTGATCCCGTTCGGCGCCGGCACCTCTCTGGAGGGGCATGTGGCGGCGCTGGCCGGCGGGATCTCGGTCGACATGCGGGAAATGAATGCGATCGGCCGCCCCTCGCTGGACGATCTCGACGTCACCGTGCAGGCCGGTGTGACCCGCACGGCGCTCGACGACAGGCTGCGGCCGGAGGGGGTGTTCTTCGCGGTCGACCCCGGTGCGGACGCCACGATCGGCGGGATGGTCGCCACCGGCGCCTCGGGGACGATGACGGTCCGCTACGGGGGGATGCGGGAGAACGTCCTCGCGCTGACCGTGATCGACGCCCGGGGTGAGGTGGTCCGAACCCACTCGCGGGCGCGCAAGTCCTCGGCCGGCTACGACCTCACGCGGCTGATGATCGGCTCTGAGGGGACGCTCGGGCTGATCTGCGACGCCACCCTGCGCCTGCACCCGATCCCAGAGGCTACGGTGGCCGCGCGCTGCACCTTCCCGTCGGTGCACGCCGCGGTGCAGTGTGTCGTCCGCGTCGCACAGCACGCGATCCCGGTGGCGCGAATCGAGCTCGTCGATGAGCTGCAGATCGAGGCCATCAACCGCCATGACCAGACCGACTACGCGGTCGCGCCGAGCCTGTTCCTCGAGTTCCACGGCGCCTCCGACGACGACGTCCGGGCCCAGGCGCGGGAGACGGCCGGGATCGCCGCCCTGTTCGGGGGCGGCGACTTCGCCTGGGCCGCAGATCAGCGCGAGCGCCGCCAGCTGTGGCGCGCGCGCCACCGTGCCTACGAGGCCGCCCGCGCGTTGCGGCCGGGAAGCTCCGGCCTCACCACCGATGTCTGCGTCCCCGTCTCGGCACTGGCCGACTGCATCGCCGCCGCCCAGGCCGACATCGCCGAGCAGGGGCTAACGGCTGCGATCGTGGGGCACGTCGGGGACGGCAACTTCCACACGATCGTCCTGATCGATCCCGACGACCCCGACGAGATGACCCGGGCCCGCCGCTTTCACACCCGCCTGGTGCAGCGCGCCCTCGCCCGCGACGGAACGTGCACCGGCGAGCACGGGGTCGGCTACGGCAAGGCTGAGTTCCTGATCGCCGAGCACGGCGAGGCCGCGGTCGAGATGATGTGCGCGGTCAAGCGGGCGCTCGACCCCGAGGGGATCTTCAACCCGGGCAAGGGCGCCGCCGCCGCGATCGCCATCGCGTCGGCTGAACGCTCGATGCCGGTGCTCCCGCGATAGGCTGCGCCACGATGTCCGGTTCCCGACAGCTACACCTCGCGTCGCGCCCGGTCGGCGAGGTCAAGGACACCGACTTCGAGCTCGTCGACGCCGATGTCCCCGAGCCCGGCGACGGCCAGTTCACCGTGCAGGTCACGCACCTGTCGCTCGACCCGGCCATGCGCGGGTGGATGAACGAGGGCCGCTCCTACGTCCCACCGGTGCAGATCGGCGAGGTGATGCGAGCGCTGGCGCTCGGCCGCGTGGTCGCCTCACGCCATCCCGGCTTTGCCGAGGGCGACGTGGTCCAGGGAACCTTCGGCGTACAGGAGCACGCCGTGAGCGATGGCGCCGGAGTGCATAAGATCGATCCGGCCCCCGGGGTCTCGCTGCCCACCTACCTGGGCGCGATCGGGATGACCGGCATGACGGCGTACTTCGGGCTGCTCGACATCGGCCGCGTGCAGGAGGGCGACACCGTCCTCGTCTCGGGGGCGGCCGGCGCTGTCGGCACGGTCGTCGGCCAGATCGCCAAGATCAAGGGCGCCCGGGCGGTGGGCATCGCGGGCGGCCCGGAGAAGTGCCGGCTGCTGGTCGAGGAGCTCGGCTTCGACGCCGCGATCGACTACAAGGGCGGCGACCTCGCCGAGCAGATCCGGGCCCACACGCCTGACCGTGTCGACGTTCTATTCGACAACGTCGGGGGCGACGTCCTCGACCTTGGGTTGACCCGGCTGGATCGCGGCGCGCGGGTCGTGCTCTGCGGGGCGATCTCGCAGTACAACAACACCGCGCCGCCGAAGGGACCCAGCAACTACATGGCCCTGCTGGTGGCCCGCGCCTCGATGACGGGGTTCCTCGTGTTCGACTTCGCCGACCGCTACCCCGAGGCGATGGCGCAGCTCGCGGAGTGGGTCTCCGACGGCCGCCTGAAGAGCATCGAGTACACCCAGCAGGGCACAATCGCCGACTTCCCCACCGTCTTCAACGAGCTCTTCGCCGGCCAGAACACCGGCAAGCTCGTGCTCGAGCTCACCTGAACCTGAAAAGCGCCGTCTCCTGAGGCCAAGCCTGAAGGACACCGGCAAGCGCATCGTCGCCGAGGCGATCGTAGGGCGGATGTAGCTCAGACCGGGATTGCGATCGTCAGCCGGTTCGGTGGCTTGAGAGTGTCGCAACGGTTGTTGCAGGGTTCGCGAACGACCTGCCGAGCAGGTTAGCTTCGCGACCCGGTGATTGGCTCCTGCACGCTTGAGCGGGTGGCGTCTGCGCGTGGACGCCGGCGCATCGCGGTCGCGCTTGTTGCGGCGGCGGCCGTTGTCGGCGCGTCGGCGAGCCGAGGTGACCTGGTGGGCCGCTACGCCGAGCATCAGCAGCAGGCGAGCCGGCTGCAATCGGCGATCCAGGCCGACACCACCACGATTCACAGCTATGAGGGATCGATCTCAGCCCTGCAAGCGCGGCTTACCGTCGTGCAGCGCAGGTTCAACGTCCAGGAGGGTGTGCTCGCCCAGGTTCGCACCGAGCTGACGCGCGCTCGCGACCGTGTGGCTGAGCTCCAAGTGCAGTACGTGCGCGACGGCAGGCTGCTGGCCCAGCAGCTCGTGGCCAATTACGAGACGCCGCCGCCGAGCCTGACGGACGTGGTCCTGACGTCTAGCGGATTTCAGGAGCTCCTCAATAAGGTGACCGCGGTCACGGCGATTGGGAGCGCCAATGCTCACGCTATCCGGCTCGTGGGCGAGGCGCGGATCGCGGTCGCCGCCGAGGCTCGGCGGCTGGCCCCGATCGAGGCGCGGCGAGACCGGTCGGTGGCCGCCGTGCGCGCCGAGCGCAACCAGATCGCCCAGCTCCGGCTCTCGATCGTCGACCGCGAGCTGGCGTCGGCGCAAGACCGCGCGAGCAAGCAGCGCCAGCTGGGTGCGCTCCAACAGACGCTTTCACATGAGGAGGCCGTGCTTCAGCGCCAAGCCACAATCGCAGCGGTTGCCGCCCTCCGGTACGAGCGCATCCCGGTCACGACCTCGTCCGGCTCGTACATCGACCCGCTGCAGTCCGTCGATCACTGGGAGCGCACAGATCAGGGCGTGGACGCCACTATGCCGGTGGGAGCGCCGATTCTGGCGCCTTCACCGGTCAAGATTCTCGCGGTTGAGCCGGACTGGTATGCCGGCCAGCCGCTGGTGTACTGGGAGCTGCTGGCCGGACCCGATGCCGGCAAGGAGCAGTATGTGGCCGAGGAGATCACCTACATTGCCCCGCCCGGCAGCATCTTGCAACAGGGGCAGGTGATCGCTCGTTACGCGGCGAACGGCACCGGCATCGAGTATGGCTGGTCGACACCCGACGGCGTCACGCTCGCCGTAGCGACCACCGGTTACGAGGAAGGACAGGTGACGCCCGCTGGGGTGAACATACGCAACTGGCTCAACAGCCTAGGCGCGAACGCCGGACCCAGCTGATGAAACGTCCCGCGGCTTTCACCGGACCGTGCCCGCCCTCCAGGAGCAGCCTGCGGCCTGAGGGAACCGCGAGCTCAGCCGACGCCGGTCAGCACCGGCGTGAACGCCGGCTGCTCGGCCATCGGCCGCACGTCGACCGCCACCACCTTGTACTCCGGGCACGACGTGTTGACGTCTGCGGACTGTCCCACAAGCAGGTTGGTCCGGGCCTCGGGGAAGTGAAACGACGTGAACACGTGGCCCTTCTCGATCCGGTCGGTGACCTTGACGTAGAGCTCGGTCCGGCCGACGCGGCTGCGGACCGACACCTTGTCGCCGTCGGTGATCCACAGGCGGGCTGCGTCCTCGGGGTGGACCTCGAGCCAGTCACGGTCGACCAGCTCGACGTTCTGGGTCCGCCGCGTCATCGTGCCGGCGTTGTAGTGCTGCAGCACCCGGCCGGTCACCAGCACCAGCGGGAACTCCTGGTCGGGAGCGTCGCCCGGCACCTTGTACGGAAGCGCTGCGAACTTGCCCTTCCCGGTGGGATTGTCGAACGTGGTGTCGTAGAGCGTCGGCGAGTCGCTGCCGTCGGGCCGCACCGGCCACTGCAGCCCGCGCCGGCCTAGCCGCTCGCGGCTGACACCGGCGTAGGTCGGCGTCAGCCGAGCGATCTCGTCAAGCGCGTCCCACGGCGTCTCCCAGCCCATCTCGTGCCCGAGCATGCGCGACACCGTCGTGATGATCTCGAAGTCGGTCTTGGCTCCGCCGGGAGGATCGATCGCCGCGTTGACCGCCTGGAAGCGGCGCTCGGCGTTGATGAACGTGCCCTCTTTCTCCAGGAAGGCCGAAGCGGGCAGGACCACGTCGGCGTACTTGGTGGTCTCGTTCTCGAAGATCTCCTGACAGACCATGAACTCGAGGTTCTCCAACGCGGCCACGACGTGCGCGGTGTCGGGGTCCGTCTGGGCGACGTCCTCGCCGAAGATGTACATCGCCTTCAGGTCGCCGGCGATCGCCGCATCGAACATCTGCGGGATCGTGTAGCCCTTCTGGCGCGACAGCGGCACGCCCCAGGCCTCCTCGAACAGCTTGGCGACGGCGTCGTCGGACACTGGCCGGTACGCGCTGTAGGTGTCGGGCAGCGCACCCATGTCGGACGAGCCCTGAACGTTGTTCTGGCCGCGCAGCGGCAGCAGCGCCGATCCGGGCTTGCCCACTTTCCCGGTCATCATCGCCAGGTTGCAGAGGAGTTGCACGACCTCGGAGCCGTACTTGTGCTCGGTGACTCCCAGCCCCCACAGGATTGAGGCGCTGCCGGCCTCGCCGTAGATGTGGGCCGCGCGTTCGACGTCGGCCGCGGGGATCCCGGTGATGTCCTGCACAGCCTCCGGTGTGTAGAGCTCGAGCAGCTCCTCGAGCGCCTGGAAGCCCTCGGTCCGCCCGGCGATGAACTCCTCATCGATCAGGCCGTCGCGGCGCACCACGTGACTGAGCCCGAGCGCCACAGCGGCGTTGGTTCCCGGTCGCGGCGCCAGGTGGATTACGCCGTAATCGGCGAGCTCGATCCGGCGCGGATCGATCGTGATCAGCTTGCAGCCGCGCAGCGCCGCCTGCTTGATCCGGGCCCCCACCACGGGGTGGCCCTGCGTGGGGTTGACCCCGATCAGCACGGCCGCGTCGGCGTGGTCGATGTCGGTGAACGAGCCGGTCGCGCCCGACAGGCCGAACGACTTGCGCAGCGCGAACGAGGTCGGCGAATGGCATACCCGCGAGCAGTTGTCGATGTTGTTGGTGCCGACTGCGCCGCGCATCAGGCGCTGCATCGCGTAGCAGTCCTCGTTGGTGGCACGCGACGACGCCAGGCCGGCGATCGCGTCGGGCCCATGCTCGCCCTTGATCCGCTCGAGCTCTGAGACGATGCGGTGCAGCGCCTCCTCCCAACTGGCGACGCGGAAGCTCTCACCCTCGCGGATCAGCGGCGAGGTCAGGCGGTCGCGCGACCGGGTGAACTGGTGCGCGAAGCGGCCCTTCAGGCAGGTATGCCCCTCGTTGGCCGGCCCGTCCAGGGCCGGGGAAATCGACTTGATGCGCCCGTGGTCGGCGTGGGTCTCCAGCCGGCATCCGACGCCGCAGTAACCACACGTCGTGGTCACCGAATGATCGAACCGTTCATCTGTCATCTGATCACCTCTGACTCGATCGTAGACCCTTGCGCAAACGCGGTCCGGGCTCGACGGCGATACCTTCGGGGATCACGTCCAGCAACGTGATCTCCGTGATCGCGTCGGTCGGGCAGGTGTCCGCGCACGCTCCGCAGGACACGCATGTCGACTCCAGGAAGCCGCTGTCGAGGCCCGCGACGATGTTGGACTGAAAGCCCCGTCTGGTGGCCGTCAGCGCGAACGCTCCCTGGACCTCGTCGCACGCGCGCACGCACCGCCCGCACGAGATGCAGAGCTCGTGCTGAAAGGCGAGGTACGGGTGGCGGAAGTCCTGCTCGACGCGGTGGGTCTCCCCCGGCCACCGGGGCTCCCCCACCTCCAGCCGCGCGGCCAGCTGCGCGAGCTCGGTATGCGGCTCGGGGGCGCCCGGCAGCTCGGAGAGCACCAGCTCCACCACCGCCTCGGCCACCCGTCGCGACGCACCGTCGCCGGTGTCGATCACCATCCCGTCGCGGCATGGGGTCGTGCACGCAGGCAGCGGCTTGGCGGATCCCTCGACGCCGACCAGGCACACCCGGCAGGCGCCGAACGGCGCCTGGCGCTCGTCGAAGCACAGAGTCGGAACCCACGACCCGGCGGCCTGCGCGGCGTCCAGGATCGTGGCGCCCATGCCCACCTCCACCGCGATTCCGTCGACCTCGACGCGGGTCATGCGAGCCCCAGCTCGTCGGAGAAGTGCGCCAGCAGGCTCCGCATCGGCGCCGGCATGCCGCTGCCGTGGGCGCACAGGCTGCCCAGCTCCAGAGCCTCCAGCAGCGCCTCGAAGCGGTCGCGGTCGACGGCAGCGTCGGCGGCGAACATATCGTGGGCGCGGCGCAGGCCGATCCGGCAGGGAAAACACTTGCCACAGCTCTCGTGCGCACCGAAGCGCAGCAGGTGCCGGGCCACGGCGCGCATGTCGGTGGCGTCGTCGAAGGCGAGGATGCTCCCGTGACCGACCATGCATCCCTCGGCGGCCAGCGGGTCGAAGTCGAACGCGGTGTCGAGTTTGGCGGCGGGCAGGATCCCGCCGAGCGGCCCCCCGATCTGCAGCGCCTTGATGCTGCGCCCGTCACGCAGGCCGCCGGCCACGTCCTCGCATAGCGCGCGCATCGACATCCCGAACGGAACCTCGTAGACCGTCGGCGCCACGAACCGCTCGTTGAAGCACACCAGCTTCGAGCCGTTGGTTTCGGTGTCCGGGCTCAGAGCCATGTACGCCTCCGCGCCATGCAGAGCGATGAACGGCATGTTGGCCAGCGTCTCGGTGTTGTTGACCACCGTCGGAAGGCCGTGCACCCCGCGCTCGGCCGGGAACGGCGGCCGCGCCGACACGGTCCCGCGCAACCCCTGCAGGCACGCCAGCAGCGCGGTCTCCTCGCCGACCACGTAGGAGCCCGCCCCCTCGACGATCGTGACGTCGAAGTCAAAACCTGAGCCGAGGATGTCGTCGCCCAGCCACCCGTCGGCATGGGCGCGCTCGACCGCCGCGTCCAGCGCGGGCTTGGAGAGCGGGTATTCCGAGCGGGTGAGCACGAACCCATGCGAGGCGCCGACGACGAAGCCGGCCAGCGCCAGGCCCTCCAGCACCAGCGCCGGGTTGCGTTCCATCAGGTACTTGTCGATATAGGAGCCGGGGTCGCCCTCGTCCCCGTTGCCGACGATGAACTTCTGATCCCCGCGCGCGGCTCGGGTGAAGCGCCACTTCGTGCCCGCGGGGAAGCCGGCGCCGCCGCGCCCGCGCACCTTGGCCGCCTCGACGATCTCCAACAGCGACTCCGGATCGAGCTCGGTCAGCGCGCGTCGCAGCCCCGACCAGTCGCCCGGCCGGGTGAGGACCGGCTCTTTCAGCAGGCTCTTCCACTCGGGCTCGGTCGCGGCGTCGACCGTGTCGTCCAGCACTCGCGTCACGACGTCGGCGCCGGCGTCGATCACGTCGCCGTCCCGCACCGCGGGAGACGAGTGGCAGAAGCCCAGGCAGACCGTCTCGGCCAGCGACACCTCGCCGTCGGCCCTGCGCTCCCCCATCTGCAGGCCCAGTCCCTCGCGGATCGCGTCGATGTGGGCGTCGCCGGTGGCCGCGAAGCACGCCGTGCCTGTGCACACCCGCACGTGTCGCTTGCCTCGCGGCATCAACAGGTCGTCGTAGAAGGTCGAGACGCCATACACGGCCGCCTCGGGCAACCCCGAGACCTCGGCGGCGTGACGCCGGTCCTCGTCGGTGAGATCTCCGTGGTCCTCGACGGCCGCCTTGAGCACCTCGAGCGCCGTCGGCGCCCGCACGGCGTGGTGGCGGCGGATCAGCTCAACCAGATTCTGCGACACGGCCTCTCCAACGGTCTCTCCTACACAAATTGGTTCAAAGTCTGCCACACCGGCCGGGAGAAGTGGCGCCGCCCGTGAGGCGACGAACCGGCCACGGACACCGCCTAGCCTGACGGAAGCGTCAGCTCGGCTCAACCTGGGTAATTGGCTGTCTGACGTTCGCTCCGGCGAGGCCCCGACGATGACACCCGATCCGATTGACGACCCGCGCGATCCCGAGCCTCCCGACGAGGCGGTCCGCGAGGCCGCCGAGCACGCCGAGCAGGCCGGTGATCACCGCGAGGAGATGCAGCGCCGCGCCGTTCAGGCCGAGGGCCGGGACGGGCGTCGAGGGGCCGAACTCGAGCATGAGTCGGCCGCGCACGGCGACGCTGCCGAGGCCGAGGAGAAGCAGGCGCAGGAGCGTGCCGAGGAGGCGGACCGAGGCTGAGCCGCCCGCCGGGTCCTCGGTGCTAGAACACCTCGGGTGCCTAGCGATGAATCGGCGGTCGGCTGCGTCGGCAGGTTGGTGGTCGCAACCCGCGGTCCCGAAGGCCCCGGCGAGGTGTTGCTCAAGATCCGCGGCGGGACCGAGGCGTATCTGGCCTGGTCCGAGCAGCCACTGGCGAAGGGGACCGGCGTGCTGGTCTTCAACGCTCGGGGCGAGCGCACCGTCGATGTGATGGAATTCGCGGACTTGCCCGACGACCCGGGCGGCGGGGGTTCCTGACCTCCGGGAGAGGAGACGCTGATGTTCGGCTACCGCGTGCCCGCGCCCGACCAGGCGATGCTGATCTCCGGCGCGAAGGGCGGCCGGGACGGAACGCCGTTCCGCGTGGTCACGGGCCATGGAGGATTCGTGCTGCCCTTCGTGCGCCACGCCAGCTTCCTGACGCTGGCGATGCGCGAGGCGGAGGTCGCCGAGCAGTGCGTGACCAAGCAGGGGATCGCGCTGCAGGCCAAGGCGGTGATCGCGTTCAAGGTTGGCAACGATCCCGAGAGCATCGTCAACGCCGCCCAGCGCTTCCTGTCTGACCAGGACCAGATGACGGTGCTGGCCGGGCGGATCTTCGCCGGGCACCTGCGCTCGATCATCGGTTCGATGACCGTGGAGGAGATTGTCACCGAGCGCCAGAAGCTGGCCACCGAAGTGCTCGACGGCTCCAAGGCGGAGATGGCGAAGATGGGCCTGATCGTCGACTCCCTGCAGATCCAGTCGATCGATGACATGGGCGCCGGCTACATCGACGCGATGGCGGCGCCCCACAACGCCGCCATCCAGCGCCAGGCCAAGATCGCCCAGGCGCAGGCCAACCAGGCCGCCGCCGAGGCCGAGCAGGAATCACAGCGCAAGCAGGCCGAGTACCAGCGCCAGACCTCGATCGTGCAGGCTCAGTACAAGGCCGAGGTCGACAAGGCCCAGGCCGAGGCCTCGCAGGCCGGCCCGCTGGCGCAGGCGGACTCGCAGCGTGACGTGATCGCCGCCCAGACCGAGCTCGCCCAGCGCCAGGCCGAACTGCGCCAGCAGGAGCTGGTGGCCGAGGTGGTCAAGCCGGCCGAGGCCGACGCCGAGAGGGTGCGCGTGATCGCCAAGGCGGAGGCCGAGCGGATGAAGATCCAGGCCGAAGCCGCGGCCTCCTACAACCGGGTCGCGCTCGACCGGATGTTGATCGATCAGCTGCCGCAGATCGTCCGCGAGGCGGCACACGGACTCGCCAACGCCAACATCAACGTGCTCAACGGAGCCGACGGCCTGGGTGAGATCGCCGCCGGTCTGGTGGGCCAGGGCCTGACGATCTTCGACTCGGTAAAGCGAAACTTCGCGGGCGGCGACAAGGCGCGCGGCGAGCTTTCAGAGCATCAGAACGACGACGAGCCACCCCCGCCCCCACCGACGCCCTCCCCGGCGCCGTAGCGACCACCGACCGGCGTCGCCCGCAACTTCCGTGTACCCGGGCCTGTTCTAGCGCGCATGCCCAATGCGCATCGACGCACGCCGGCGCGGTGGCTCGCGTCGCTGTCGGGACTGGCCCTGGCCCTCTCGCTGCTCGCCCTGCTCGCGCTCCCCGGTAGCGCGGCCGCCTCCAAGCGTCAGATCTCGATCTTCCAGGACGACGGGCGGATGCTGACCGATCCGGCCGGCACGCTGGCCACGTTTCGCATCCTTGGCGTCACCACCGTGCGGGTGACCCTGTCCTGGTACCACGTCACGCGCGATCCGGGCTCGTCGAGGCGGCCCTCGCATTTCGACGGCTCTGACCCCAACGCCTACCCCGCCGCCGGATGGGCCCCCTACGACCAGATGGTGCGCGACGCCGCCGCGGACGGCATGCAGATCGACTTCACCATCGCCGGCGGATCACCGGTCTGGGCCGACGGGCCCGGGATCCCGCCGGGCGGCAACAACCCGTACTTCGCCTGGAAGCCGAGCGCCAGGCTGTTCGGACAGTTCGTCCACGCCGTGGGTGAACGCTATGACGGCAGCTTCACGCCCACGGGCACCTCGTCCCCACTGCCCCCGGTTCGGTTCTGGACGCTGTGGAACGAGCCCAACTTCGGCCAGGACCTCGGCCCGCAGGCGATCGACGGATCCAGCGTCTCGGTGGCCCCGGCCATGTATCGAGCCCTAGTCGACGCCGGCTGGGGCGCGCTGCACCAGACCGGCCACGGGCACGACACGATCCTGATCGGCGGGTTCGCCGCGCGGGGCCTGAGCCTGCCCTCCACCCGGAGGTTCCCCCAGGGCCTGCCGGGCAACTACGCGCAGACCAAGCCGTTGCAGTTCATCCGCACTCTGTACTGCGTCGGCTCGAACTACGTCCCGCTGCGCGGTCGCTATGCCCGGGCGCGCGGGTGTCCCACGGGCGCGGCCGGCTCGCGCCGCTTCCGCTCCGCGCATCCGGGCCTGTTCAGCGCCTCGGGCGTGAGCGACCACCCGTATCAGGGGAGCTTCTCCCCGGTCGGCGGCGCCAACCTCGATCCCGACTTCGCCCTGTTCCCCGATCTCGGCAGGCTCGAGCGCGAGCTCGACCGGGTCAACCGCATCTATGGATCCCGGACCCACTACTCGATCTACAACGACGAGTTCGGCTACATCACCCGGCCGCCGGCACAGGCCCCCTACGTCTCCCCGGCCAAGGCCGCCTACTATCTGAACTGGACCGAGTATCTGAGCTGGCGCAGCCCACGGGTGGCCAGCTATATGCAGTACCAGCTCGCCGATCCGATCGCCACGGACGCGGCGCATGCCGGCTTTGCCACCGGCCTTGAGACCTCGAGCGGACGGCCCAAGGCGACGCTGATCGCCTACCGGTTGCCGCTGTACATGCCGAGGACGTCGCTGCGCCGCGGCCGGCCGGCCGAGGTGTGGGGGGACGTGCGCCCGGCGCTTTTCGCCGCGCGCGACACCAAGCAGCGCCAGACAGTGGCGATCCAGTTCAAGCCGATCGGAGGCGGCTTTGAGACCCTCGAGAAGGTGACCCTCGCCGGCGCGAGCACGTACTTCGATGTCCACGTCGCGTTCCCGCACGGCGGTTACGTACGGCTGGCTTACGCCTACCCCGAGAGCGACGCGTTCCTGTCGGCAGGAGTGCGCGCGACGATCGTCAGCCGCCAGGTCCGGATCACAGTTCGCTAGCCGGTCCGGCCCGGGCGTATCCCGGGCGGTTGAGTACCGTCCATCGAGCAACTCGAGAAGGAGCGAGATCTCATGGCACGCGCAGTCAGGTTCGATCGGTACGGCGACGTGGACGTGCTCGACGTGGTGGATGTGGACGAGCCACAACCCGGCCCGGGACAGCTGCTGGTCAGGGTCAGAGCGGCGGGAATCAATCCTGGCGAGGCGAAGATCCGCCAGGGCGCGCTGCACGAGCGTTTCCCGGCCACCTTCCCATCCGGACAGGGCAGCGACCTGGCGGGCGTGGTCGAGCGGGTGGGCGATGCGGTCAGTCAGTTTGCGCCCGGCGACGAGGTGATCGGCTTCACCGACAACCGCGCGAGCCAGGCCGAGCTGGTTCTTGTCGAGGCGGAGAACGCCACGCGACGGCCGCCCGGGGTCCCCTGGGAGGTCGCCGGATCGCTGTTCGTCGTCGGCGCAACCGCCTGGGCGGCGGTGCAGGCCGTGGCACCCGGTCCGGGTGACACGGTCGTGGTCTCGGGCGCCGCGGGAGGAGTCGGTTCGCTGACCGTCCAGCTGGCCAGGCGCAGCGGCGCCACCGTCGTCGGGTTGGCCAGCGAGCCCAACCACCCGTGGCTCCGAGAGCACGGGGTGATCCCGGTCACCTACGGGGACGGGGTCGCCGACCGGATCCGCAGCGCGGCACCGGACGGGGTGGACGCATTCATCGACACCGTCGGAGGTGGCTACGTGGAGCTGGCGCTCGAGCTCGGCGTGGCCCCCGCGAGGATCGACACGATCGCCGACTTCCCGGCCGGCGCCAAGCACGGAGTGAAGATGGACGGCAACGCGGTCGGCGCCAGCGCCGAGGTCCTCGCCGAGCTGGCCGCGCTGATCGATCAGGGCGAGCTCGAGCTTCCGATCGCCCGCGTCTATCCGCTCGACCAGGTCCGCGACGCCTACCGGGAGCTCGAGCGCAACCACACCCACGGCAAGATCGTCCTCGTCCCCTGACGCTCGACGGCGCCGACGGGGATCGCCCTGAACCGGCGCTACACTTTGATTGCTGGCTCAACTAAAGGAGTGTCGCCGTGGACGTCGAGATCTGGTCTGACATCGCCTGCCCGTGGTGCTATGTCGGCAAGCGCCGCTTCGAGGCGGCCCTGGCCCGATTCGAGCACCGCGATGACGTGCGCGTCACGTGGCGCAGCTTCGAGCTCGACCCCTCCGCTCCGCGCGAGCGCGAGGGCGACCGTGCCGCCCGCCTGGCCGAGAAGTACGG
Organism: uncultured Solirubrobacterales bacterium; assembly: GCA_963799995.1. Classification (GTDB taxonomy): domain Bacteria; phylum Actinomycetota; class Thermoleophilia; order Solirubrobacterales; family Solirubrobacteraceae; genus Palsa-465. The sequence goes on from CAWCZI010000012.1 coordinate 1,341,972, forward strand.
GATGACGATCGAGCGCGCCCGGGAGATGGAGCAGCAGATGACCGCGACCGCGGCCGGCGACGGCCTCGAGTTCCGGTTCGACATCGCCCGCAGCGGCGCCACCTTCGACGGCCACCGGATCGTCCATCTCGCCCATGAGCACGGCCTCCAGGACGCCATGAAGGAGCGTCTACTTCGCGCGTATTTCAGCGAGGGCGAGCTGGTCGGCGACCACGAGACCCTGACCCGCCTGGCGGTCGAGGTCGGCCTGCCCGAGGACGAGGTCCGCGAGACGTTGGCCGGCGAGCGCTACGCGGAGGAGGTCCGCGCCGACGAGGACCTGGCCACCCAGTTCGGCATCAGCGCCGTGCCCACCTTCGTCGTCGATCGCTCCATCGGCGCTTCGGGCGCCCAGCCGCCCGAGGCGCTGCTCGAGCTGCTGCGCCAGGGCTGGGCCAGCCGCCCGCCCGTGCCCGTCGTCGCCGGCGGCGAGTCCTGCGGCGTCGACGGCTGCTGACCCACCCTCCCGGCGGCCCTGACCCCATCAGCCGCCCGCGGCGCTCCGCTCGGGAAACCGCGTCCGCTGCGTGACCAGCACGCATACCGCCACGAGCACGGCCGTGAGCAGTCCCAGCGCGTCGATGTGCTCACCGAGGAGCGGGCTCGACCAGGCGATCGTAAGCAGAGGCTGCGCGAGCTGGATCTGGCTGGCCCGGGCGACCCCGGCCTCGGCCAGGCCGCGGTACCAGGCGAAGAAGCCGACGAAGGTCGAGATCGTGCCGACGTAGGCAAAGCCGGCGACGGCCTCGGCGCCCGGAGCGGTGACGCCGCCGCTCAGCAGCGCCGCCACCGTCAACGGCAGCGAGATCGGCAGTGCCAGCAGCAGACCCCAGGCGGTGACCTGCCAGCCCGGCAGCGCCCGCGTCAGCCGCCCTCCCTCGGCGTATCCGATCGCAGCGACGGCCACCGAGGCCAGCAGCAGCAGATCGGCGAGGTGCAGGGCCCCGGCACCACGCGAGAGGGCGTAGCCGGTGACAGCGGCCGTCCCCATCAGGCTCGCCGCCCAGAACAGCGGTCGCGGACGGTCGCCGACGCGCACCACCGCGACCGCCGCGGTGGCCGCGGGCAGCAACCCAACCACGACCGCGGCGTGGCTCGAGCTCGTGTGCCCCAGGGCCAGCGCGGAGAGAACCCCGAAGCCGATCCCGCACCCCAGCGCGACGCCCAGCAGCCCGGGCCAGTGCGCTCGCGCGGGGAATGGCACCTGCAGGACCCGTAGGCAGACCGCCGCGATCGCCGCGGAGATCACCGAGCGCCCGGCGCCCACGAGCAACGGGCTGAAGGCGCGCTCGGCCAGCGTCGTCGCCGGGAACGTGAACGAGAACGCCAGCACCCCCAAGGCGGCCCAGCCGAGGCTCGGAACCGCCAGCCCCCGACGCTCCGGCACGGTCACCGGGCGCGGCCGTGAGCTCACGACGGGAACGCTGGGCGGGGAAGACCGAAGTGGTCGCGCAGCGTGGTGCCCCGGTACTCGGTTTCGACCAGACCGCGCTTGCGCAGGATCGGAACAACCTCGTCGACGAACGTGACCAGCTCGCTGGGCAGGACATTGGGCATCAGCGTAAAGCCGTCGCACGCCCCCGCCTCCCACCACCGGGCCATCAGCTCGGCCATCTCCTCGGGGGTGCCCGTGAAGTCCAGGCCGCCCGGCAGCGCGGATAGCTTCTGGGCCACGGTTCGGAACGTGATCGCCGGCTGCTCCGCGGCCATCTCGTAGATCGACGCGCCGAAACTGGTCTTCGGCGCATCGTCGAGCAGCGACCGCGGGAACGGGGCGTCGGGGTCGATCGTGGTGAAGTCGAGCCCCGCCAGGTTGGCCAGGTTGCGCCAGCGGAACTCGCTGCTGGACGCCGCCTCGAGCTCCTCCCGGCGGGCCCGGGCCTCGGCCGCGGTCCCGGCCAGCAGGAACGACAGACCCGGGAGTGCCAGGACATGGTCCGGGTCGCGCCCGTTCGCCGCCGCCTGGTCGCGCAGCCGGGCGCGAAACGAGACCCCCGAGGCGATGTCGCTCTGCGGGGTGAACACGCCGTCGGCGTAGGCGGCCGCCAACGCCACCCCTGCCGGCGAGGAGCCCGCCTGGGCCAGGAACGGGTGGCCCTGGGGTGAGCGCGGAAACGGCAGGTAGCCCGAGACGGAAAAATGCCGTCCGCGATGGCGGGGCGGATGCAGCTTCGCCGGGTCGGCCCAGATGCCGCTGTCGCGTGACATCACGGCCGCGCCGTCCTCCCAGCCGTCCCACAGTGCCAGCACGACCGCCACGAACTCACCGGCCTTCTCGTAGCGGTCGGCACGCGGGGGATGCGGCGTGTCGCCGAAGTTGCCCGCGGCGGCGGGCTCGACCGTTGTGACGATATTCCAGCCCGCCCGCCCGTGGCTGAGGAAGTCAAGCGTGGCCAGCCGCCGCGCCACGTCCCACGGGAAGCTGTATGTGGTCGAGACGGTGGCGATCAGGCCCACCCGTTCGGTCGCGGCTGCCACCGCCGACAGGAGCGCCACCGGGTCAAAGCCCGCACCGGGTAGGTACTCGGAACGGAACTCGGCCACGCCCGGGCTGTCGGGCAGGAAGATGCAGTCCAGCACCCCGCGCTCCGCGATCCGGGCCAGCTCGATGTAGTGGCGCACATCGAGCACCGAAGCCGGATCCGCCGCCGAGACCTTCCACGCCGACTCGTGGTAGCCCGAGTTGCGCAGATACGCGTTCAGATGGAGGTGGCGGCGTCTCGGCTCGCCATCCGCGGGTCGTGCAGACATCGCCGAGGATCTCTAGCAGCTGCCCGGTGCTCGTTGACCGCCGGGCGCCGACCTGAGAGGGTGACGGGATATGATCGAGCCCTACCAGGCCGTGGGTCTGATCCAGACGATGCGGGGGATCCGGCGCCGCGACGAGATCGAGACAAACCTCGAGCACATCTCGCACATGGTCAAGGCGGCCTCCTGGCTCTCGAGTATGGACCTTCCGGTGAGGCTCGTCTGTATCCCCGAGGGCGGCCTGCAGGGGTTCACCGACGAGGTCTTCGACCTCGACCACGAGACGTATGCGCTCGAGTGCGCAATCGATATTCCGGGCCCTGAGACCGACTACCTCGGCCGGCTCGCGCGGCAGTGGGACGCCTATGTGATCGCCCAGGCCAAGGCCCGCCACCCGGAGTTCCCCGGCCGCTTCTTCAACGTCGGGTTTGTGATCGAGCCCGTGGATGGAACGGTGATCCTCCGTCACCACAAGCTGGTGCCACTGCTCCCCGTCGAGCACTCGATCACGCCGCACAATGTCTGGGACCGCTGGATCGAGCTCTACGGACGCGAGCTGGACGCGTTCTATCCGGTGGCCGACACCGACATCGGCCGGATCGGGATGATGATGGCCAACGAGGCCTCCTACCCCGAGAACGCTCGCGGGCTGGCCATCAACGGGTGCGAGATCGCCTACCGGGGCCCGTATCCGGCGCCTGGTGTCATGAGCGGCATGTTCGGCGTCCAGAACCGCGCCCGCGCCCTGGACAACAACATGTACGTGATCGGGATGAACCTCGGCACCTACTACCTCGACAAGGACTCGACGACCCCGATCGACACGTTCTCCGGCGGCTCTCAGATCATCGATTACCGCGGCCAGATCGTCACCGAGGTGCCCTACGGTGGCGGCTCGACCTGGATCGCCGGGACGATCGACATCGAGGCGCTGCGCCACTTCCGCCACACCGCGCAGTGGGACAACTGGATCAAGGACATGACCACCGAGCAGTATCAGCTGATCTACGAGCAGCCGATCTACCCCAAGAACCTGTATGTGGACTCAAAGCCCTACGGCCACGCCGAGTACCGCGAGCGGGTGACTCGACAGCAGGTCGAGCTCATGCACGAGCGCGACGTCTGGAGACGCCCCGGCCCCAGCCCCGGCGACGGCCGCGCGCCGCGAGAAGCGCGCGATATCAGCAGCTGAGCACTTCAGGCCTCCGGCGTAGCTGCCGATACTGCAAAGAAGAGCAAGAGCGGGCGCCCAGGCTGGAAGGGCCGCTTTGCGGGGTGAGATTCGGCGCCTCACCGTCCGCCCCAGCTCCACACCCGCGGGTGATGCCCCGTCAGCTCATGTGCGGCAGCGACGATCCCGCGAAGAAGAAGAACCAGGCCTCGAAGGCGATGAACGCCGCCACGACCGTGAGCACGACGATCGCCTCCACCGCGTTGGTGTGACGGCGCCGGCGCAACGGCGCCTCGCGCTCGGAGCGCATGCTGCGCAGCCACGGGGCGGGCTCGCGAACCTTGGGAGGCCTGCCCGTGATGTGGTCGTACCTCGTGCTCAGCCAGGTGAGCAGGCGCAGCCCGCTGGCCATCAGCACGATCAGCGTCAGGATCGTGATCACGATGCCGCCCTCGTTGAAGGCGTCGCCGCCGGCGAACCGCGAGCCGACCCACAGGGCCAACAGCGGGAACCCCGTCCAGATGTTGACGCTGAGAAGGACGGTCACCGCCCCCAGCCCGATCCGCTCCAGCACGATCAGCAGACGCCGTGACGGGCTCGCGGTGGCCGCACCCGAGACGGTGTCGCGCACGGCTGTCTCGCGCACGGCGGCGTCGCGTGCGGCCGCTGGGGCGCCCTGCCGGGGGCGTTCGCCGATCAACTCCACGCTAAGGGGTCTACCACAGTGTCGCGCGCGTCAATCCCGGCTCCCGCCTCCGCCAGGTGTGAACCGCCGGCCTGCAGGGGCTGAGCCGCGTCCGCTGTCAGCGATGGCCGGGGCGCTGGACACGCACGACCACATGGGCCGGCCGCGTCGGGCGCGACATCGACAGGAAGTCCCGGAGGGGGCCACGGTGGTCGCAGAACGGGCAAGCCAGCTCGACGCCGAGCGACAGTGGTTCGGCGCCGACCGAGACGGGCGCGTCACAACGACCGCAGGCCAGAGTACCGGCACACAGCCGGTCCGAGCGAGCGGATCGCCGCTCCTGCACATAGGCCCTGGTGGCGCGAGGTCCCGGTTCTGACGCGCCGCCTCCCGCTTGGTCCGCGCGGCTCAGGAAGCTCACATCGTCGAGTCTAGTTCCGTGAGAGCCTTTGGCCGTGTCTCGGAGAAGCGGCGCCCCCGTGACCCTCGCCCGTCGCGGCAATCTGATCGCCGAGCTCGACCCGAGGCGCCCTTCTGGACGGCTGCTCCGCCAGGGCGAGATGGACGCGTCGTACGTCGACCTTGCCGACCCGTCCCACCTCGAGTTCGACTACATGCGGTGGATTCGGATCATCCTGCACGTCGCCCGCGCACGACGGGTCCTACACGTCGGCGGAGGTGCCTGCGCGCTGCCGCGAGCGCTTGCCGCAGAGGATCCGGGCGGACGCCAGGAGGTGTGCGAGGTGGACGCGGAGGTCCTGGCACTCGCGCGCGAGCACCTGGGGCTGAGACGAGCTCCCGGTTTGCGGGTGCGCCATGCCGAGGGACGCGCCTTCGTCGCCGACCAGCGCGACTCGAGCTGGGACGCGATCGTCATCGACGCATTCGTCGGCGCGGCGGTCCCGCGACCGTTGATCACCATGCAGGCGCTGGCCGACGTCGCGAGGGTGGCGCCGCTGGCCCTGGTGAACGTCGTCGACAACCGCTCGCGCCACGACGTGCGCGCCGTCGCCGCGGCTCTCGGCACGGCGTATCGCTCGGTCTGGGCGCTCGGCGGCCCAGCGGGCAACACCGTCCTCGCCGCCGGCGCGGTGGACCCGGACCTCGGGCGGATCGGCGCTCGCGCCGCCGCCGACCCCTCACCTGCCCGGCTGACTGGGCCAGTTGAGTTGGCGCGACTGGTGGCCGGCACACCCCCGCCACGCGACGAGGACCCAGCCCCGTCGTAGACCCACCGGGCACGTCCCCGAGCGTGGTGCCGGCGATGTGGGAAATTTTCTCCGTCGGTCGGCCGCTCGCTCTAGAGTCGCCTCACTCCACCACCCAAAACGAAGGGGCATCTATGGCTGGCGACGCATTGTTTGTTGGCTGGGGTCCGGTTGCGCGCGGGCGCGAGCAGCTCGCTTTGCAGGTATTTCAGGACACCATCGCCTACTACACCAAGCTCCAGCAGGACAGCCAGATCGACGGCTTCGAAGCCTTCCTGCTCGCTCCCCATGCCGGCGATCTCGGCGGTTTCATCATGATGCGCGGCGAGCAGGCGGCGCTCGACACCATCCGATCGAGCCCTGAGTTCCAGGGCGTGGTGACTCGCGCCGGCTCGGTGGTCGACAATGTCGGGGTCGTGAGCGCATACACCGGCGACGCGTTGGCGCAGGTCATGGGCATATTCGGGCAGGTCGCGCAGGACCTGCCGCAGATGCACTAGTGGTCTGAGACCTCCGAGGCGCGTCCGCCGTCTGAGCCGTCCAGGTTCGTGGAACGAGGGCCGATATAGCTAAAGGTCCGCAGCTAATGCGCCGACCCATGACTATGTACGGTTTCGGCAGCAATCGCAGCCACCCCTGATGTGCCCAGCCGTTCGGGATCCCGCGCGGAGCGGTGACGCCCGACCTACGACGGGTCCGGTAGCGGGGACCTCGCCCGGACCCGGTAGCGCGGACGGGAGCGCGACACTCGACGTCTCCGTTCTGCGTGAGGTCATCGCGATGCAGCACGAGGTCGCGGCCGTGGGACTGGATCTGAAGGCGGTCATGCAGCGGATTGCTGACCGTACGCGCGAACTGATCGGGGGCACCTCGGCCGCCGTGCGCCTGCTCGACGGCGACTCTCTGGTGTGCGGGGCCACGAGCGGCGCGCCCGAGATCGCGCGGCCCCACCGCCTGCTTATCGGGGACAACCTGTCCGGACACGCCATGCGCAGCGGGTGCTCCCTGCTCTGTCAGGACACCGAGACCGACGAGCGCGTGGACTCGGCACTGTCGCGCAGCCGCGGCGTGCGCTCGATCATCGCGGTCCCGCTCCTGCACGCCGGGAAGGCTGTCGGACTCCTGTTGCTCTACGGCGACGAGCCCGGCGCATTCGGGGAGAGGGACATCACGATGATGGAGCTGTTGTCGGTCGTCCTCTCGGCGGCGCTCGCGCACGCCGCGGAGTTCGAGGCCAAGCGCGACCAGGTCGAGGCGCTCGCCCGTTTCGAGGCCACGTTCGCGAGCGCCCTGACGGGAATGCTGCTCATCGATCTCGACGGCAAGGTGATCGACTCCAACCCCGCGATCCAGACGCTGCTGGGTCACTCGCATGCCGAGCTCGCCGGCCGCCGGCTGTCGGAGTTCGTGCATCCGGCGGAACGGCGCCGGACGCGGGCAGCCTACCGGCGGATGATCGCCAAGGACGAGAGCTCACTGCGTCTGCAGCATCGCTTCGTGAGCGGTGATGGTGAGGTGCTCTGGGTTGACGTCTCAGCCTCGTTGGTCCGTGATCCCGACGGAGGCAAGAGCTTCGCCATCGTGATGATCCAGGATGTCACTCAGCGCAAGAAGGCCGAGGCGGCGCTGCTGTCGCAGGCCGCACTCAACGAGCACCAGGCGTTGCACGACGGATTGACCGGACTCGCCAACCGCAGGCTGTTTCGCGACCGCATCGATCAGGCGGTCAAGGCCGGGCGCCGCACCGACGCGCGGGTCGCGGTCATGGTCATGGACCTGGACGGCTTCAAGGAGATCAACGATTCGCTGGGCCACGCTGCGGGCGACGAACTGCTGGTCGAGCTCGGCCGGCGCTTGCGGACTGCGGTTCGCGGCTCGGACACGGTGGCCCGCCTGGGCGGCGACGAGTTCGGGGTGCTTCTCCCCGACGCAAGCGGCACCGAAGATGTGGCGCTCGCGGTCGGCCGGATGCAAGCCGCGATCGAGACGCCGATGACCCTGCAGGGGCTGTCGCTGTCACTGGAGTCCTCGATCGGCATCGCCCTGTATCCCGACGACGGCGACGACGTCGAGACGCTGCTGCAGTGCGCGGACGGCGCGATGTATCAGGCCAAGGAGGAGAAATCGGGGTCGGCGTTCTACGACAGCAGCCGGGTCCGGCAGGACACTGCCCGGTTGACGCTGATGGGAGAACTTCGTCGCGCGCTCGACCGCCGTGAACTCGTCCTGTTCTACCAGCCCAAGGCCGTGCTGGCCGACGGTGAGGTCCACGCCGTCGAGGCTCTGCTCCGCTGGGAGCACCCGGTCCGCGGCCTGGTGGCGCCCGACGACTTCATTCCCGCAGCCCAGCAGACGGGACTGATCAAGCCCCTGACGCGCTATGTGATCGACGAGGCGCTGCGCCAGTGCCGGTCGTGGCAGGACGAGGGGCTCCGGCTGGCGATCGCGGTCAATCTCTCGGCACGCAACCTCCTGGACGCTGACCTCCCCGAGCTCGTCGCGGCACTCCTGGAACGATGGAACGTCGAGCCATGCCTGCTCGAGCTCGAGATCACTGAGTCGGCGATGCTCGCCGACCCGGTGCGCACCAAGCTGATCCTTGAACGGCTGTCGGCGATGGGCATCCGCCTCTCGATCGACGATTTCGGCACCGGCTACTCCTCACTGGCTTACCTCAAGCGGCTGCCTGTGAGCGAGATCAAGGTCGACCGGTCGTTCGTGCTGAACATGGAAACGGACGAGGACGACGCCACGATCGTGCGCTCCACGATCGATCTCGCCCGCAATCTGGGTCTGGATGTGGTCGCCGAGGGCGTTGAGACCAAGGCTGTCTGGGACCGCCTGAGGACCCTGGGCTGCACCGCCGCCCAGGGCTACTACCTCAGCCGGGCGATCCCGCCGGCGGCGTTGCGCACCTGGCTCCTGGAACGCCGGCGAGCGCACAGCGTCGCCGCCGTCCTCGACGCTGCGCCGCGCCGCGTGCGACGGCCGGCACTTGACACCAGCCCCGTCTGAAAGCGGCAGACGATCCGTTCATCGCGGCGACCGCACGATCGTGACCAGGCGACGCTGGACATTTGTTCGGGTCGTCGGCCGGCCGTGTAAGAAAACCCCGCCGGGACGCCGAAAACTGAGGTATCCATGCCCAACGCGGCTGACACCATCGATCACTGTGACGCGACGCAGGACGCGTTTGCGATCAGCACCCGACAGGTAGCCGAGCAAACCTGTGTGGTGTCGCTCGAGGGCGACATCGATCTCGCCGCCGCGCCGACTCTGAAGTCGGCGCTGCTCGAGCTGGTGCGCGAGGGCCACCGCCAACTCATCCTGGATCTGTCTGGGGTCAGCTACCTTGACTCGACCGGCCTCGGGGTCCTTGTCGGAATCCGCAAGCGTCTCGCTGACCAGGGCCGGCTGGCCATCGCCGGCACACCGAAAAACGTGTTCAGGGTCTTTCAGATCACCGGCCTCGACGCCAAGTTCGAGATGTTCTCGACCCTCGACCGCGCCCTTGTCGACGCGCGGGAGTCCGCCAACAGCGCGCCCCCCGCCCGCTCATGCTGAGCACGGAGGCTGCCATGGTGGTGGGCCTGGCGTCCACGGCGATTCCGTTCGCGGACTCGCCCGACGCCGAGGCCGAGCGCTGGCTGCGCATTCTCCGCCTGCACGGCGGAGCGGGGCGCGCGCTGACCGCCCTCGGAGTCGGCGAGGCGCCGGTGGCGCCCGACAGCGAGTCGGCCGCCAACGGCCCGGCTGACAGCGCTCGTTCGCGCACTGACTCCGACGTGATCCATCGCGTCAACGAACAGGCCGCACGGGTCGCCGCCGGCCGGGGTACCGCGACGGTTGGGACCGAGGACGTGCTGCTGGCCGTGATGGATGTCTACGGCCCAGACTTCGATCGCGTTCTGGGCGCGTACGGGACCAGTCATGACGACGTGATCGAGTGCCTCGCCACGGGCTCGACTACGACCTCCGACGGATGGCGTGAGACCTGAAGCGGAGGCGGTCGGCGCAAAGACCATCCTGCGGCCCGATTGCGGACAGACGCGGCGTCTCCGACAATCTGGCCATGATCGAAATCGACCACGTCACCAAGCGCTACGGCGAGAAGGTCGCCGTCGACGACCTCAGCTTCAGCGTCAAGCCGGGGATCGTCACCGGCTTCCTCGGGCCCAACGGCGCCGGGAAATCGACCACGATGCGCGTGATCCTGGGCCTCGACCGTCCCAATTCCGGCACGGCGACCGTCAACGGAAAGCCGTATCGCGACCTTCCCGCGCCGCTGCATGAGGTCGGTGCGTTGCTCGAGGCCCGCGCGATCCACACCGGCCGCTCCGCGTACAACCATCTGGTGGCGATGGCCCAGACACACGGGATCGGCCGCAAGCGCGTGCAGGAAGTGATCGATCTGGTCGGCCTCCAGGAGGTGGCGCGCAAGCGCGCCGGCGGGTTCTCGCTCGGCATGGGCCAGCGTTTGGGGATCGCCGCGGCGCTGCTCGGAGACCCAGCGACCCTGATTCTTGACGAGCCGTCAAATGGCCTCGACCCCGAGGGCATCCGCTGGATTCGCAACCTACTCAAGGGACTGGCCGCCGAAGGCCGGACGGTCTTTCTCTCCTCCCACCTGATGGCCGAGATGGCACAGACCGCCGAGCACCTGGTGGTCATCGGTCGCGGGCGGCTGATCGCCGACACGACCGTCGCGGATATCGTGGCTCAGGCATCGCAGGGCGCGGCGGTGATGGTGCGCACGCCACAGGCTGCCGATCTGCGCGACGCGCTGGTCCGGGACGGGGTGAGCGTCACGAGCGCCGAACCCGAGCAGCTCGAGGTCCAAGGCCTCACCAGCGCCGAGGTCGGAGCCGTCGCGGCGCGTCTCGGCGTCGTTCTGCACGAGTTGGTCCCGCAGACGGCGTCCCTGGAGCAGGCGTTCATGCGCCTGACCGGAGAGGCCGTCGAGTATCACGCCGAGCTGTTCGGCCCTGTCCAGGACGCCGATCCCGTCAAGGAGGCCGCATGAGCGCGCTCGCATCACCCGATACCCGGACGAACCCGACCCCGGTCCGCTCGTCTCCCGGCCGTGTCACGCTGCCCAACGTCCTCAGGTCAGAGTGGACCAAGCTGTGGACGCTGCGCTCGACGCGGTGGTCGCTGCTGGTGTCGTTCATCGCGATGGCCGGTCTTGGCCCGCTGGTCGCCGCCATCCAGATGTCGCGCTGGTCTCAACTGCACCTTCATGATCGGCTCACCTACGACGCGATCAACACCGGCGTGGGCGGCTACCACCTGGCGCAGCTGACGATCGGCGTCCTCGGCGTGCTCGTCATCACCGGCGAGTACTCGACGGGGATGATCCGCTCGAGCATGATGGCGGTGCCGCGCCGCCTGCCGGTCCTGTGGGCGAAGCTCGCCGTCTACGCCGCCGTGACCTTCGTGCTGATGCTGATCGCATCGGCGATCTCCTTCTTCGCGGTCCAGGCGATCGTCACCCAGCACCACCTCCAGCACGGCATTGGTGATCCGGGAGCGCTGCGCACGGTGATCGGCGTCGCGCTGTTCTTGACCGTGCTCGCCGTCATGTGCCTCGGGATCGGCGCGATCCTGCGCAACACCGCGGGCGGAATCGCCACGTTCGTCGCCCTCCTGTTCGTGCTGCCCGGCATCAGCGCAATCCTTCCCTCAAGCCTCAACGACTCCATCTCGCCGTATCTACCGCTCAACGCCGGGACCACGATCGCGTCGCACAGCTTCGACAACTCGCACCATCTCTCAGCGTGGGGCGGCTTCGCGCTGTTCTGCGGGTACGCGTTGATCGCGGTTATCGGCGCGGCGATCACACTCCTGCGCCGCGACGCCTGAGATCGCCGGGAGGCGACCGGCTACGGTGGTCCACGTGCCCACGAGCAGCCTTCGAGCGCTCCGCCGCGCCGCGCCGCCGAACGGTCGCCTCCCCTCCTGGTTCGACGCCGGCGTGGCGCTGGTGCTGTTCGGCGGGACTCTCCCCCGCACCGCCGATGCGGGCGCCGGCGTGATTGCGCTCAATCTCGCCATGGTCGCACCGCTGCTGTGGCGTCGCCGCGCTCCAGTGGCGGTGTTCGTGCTGATCTGGGGCATCGCCGCGATACAGGGGCTGACCGGGACGACGACGTTCGCCGACAGCGCGTTGCTCGTGGCCTTCTACACCGTCGCCTCCACGTCCGGGCGACGGACGACGGTGCTGGCCGGAGTGGTGCTGGAGATTGGCGTCGTGCTCGCCGCCACCAACTACGCGACCGGCGCGGACACGTGGCTGAAGGAGTTCGTCGCCCTCTCGGGCCTGGCCACGACGGCCGGAGTCCTTGGTATCAACGTCCGCAACCGGCGCCAGATCCTCGCCGGCCTGCGCGAGCGAGCCGAGCGCCTGGAGCACGAGCGCGAGCGCGAGGTCGCGCTGGCCACGGCGACCGAACGGTCCCGGATCGCCCGCGACATGCACGACGTGATCGCCCACAACCTGTCGGTCATGGTGGCCCTCTGCGACGGAGCGGCCTATCACGTTCATGACGCGCCCGACCGTGTCGCGTCGGCGCTGGAGCAGGCTTCCCGCACAGGGCGCCAGGCGCTGGCGGAGATGCGGCAGTTGCTGGGTGTCCTGCGCGACCCGCCGGCGGGGACCGCCCAGGCGGCCGAGCCCGAGTCCGGGCCGAAGCTCGCGCCTCAGCCGGGCATTCGCCAGATCGAGGATCTGATCGGGCAGGTACGGCGGGCCGGGGTGCCCGTGACCTACACGCTGAGCGGCGAGCTTGACGGCGCCCCGCCCGGGATCGAGCTGGCGATCTACCGGATCGTGCAGGAGGCGCTCACCAACACGCTCAAGCACGCCGGCCGGGGCGCCAGCGCGGGCGTGAGTGTCATCTGCGCCGGCGACACCATCGACGTCGAGGTGAGCGACACCGGGACTGCGTCTGCGGTCCCGAACCCCGGCGGAGCCGGACTGGACGGGATGCGCGAGCGCGCCGCGGTCTACGGCGGGAGCCTGGAAGCCGGCGGCCGTCCCGGCGGCGGGTGGCGCGTGCACGCCACCCTGGGCCTCCCAGCGGCAGTCGCCGCCGTCCGATGATCAGCATCCTCCTGGTCGACGATCAGGAGCTGCTGCGGATGGGGTTTCGCATGGTCCTCGACGCCCAGAGCGACCTTGAGGTGGTCGGTGAGGCCGCGGACGGCGAGCAGGCGGTGAGCTTCGTTGTCGCCAATTCGCCGGACGTGGTGCTGATGGACGTCCGCATGCCCGGAACCGATGGAGTGCAGGCGACGCGCCGCATCGTGTCGTCCGGGAGCCGCTCCCGGGTCATCATCCTGACGACGTTCGATCTCGACGAGTACGCCTATGCGGCCCTGCGGGCCGGCGCGAGCGGCTTCCTGCTCAAGGATGCACCCCCGACCGACCTCATCTCCGCCATCCGAGCCGTCGACAGCGGCGATGCCGTCGTCGCCCCGAGCACCACTCGCCGGCTGCTCGCGAACCTCACCAACCGGCTCCCCGGACCCGCCGACGGGACCGACTCCCATCCCGCCCTGGCATTGCTGACCCCGCGCGAACGGGAGGTCATGCTCGCCGTCTCACGCGGGCTGTCCAACTCCGAGATCGCCGAGTCGCTGGTCCTCTCGGAGGCCACCGTGAAGACACACGTCGGCCGGATCCTGGCCAAGCTGGAGCTGCGCGACCGCGTCCAGATCGTCGTCTTCGCCTACGACAACGGACTCGTCACGCCGGCTCCGAGCGACACGCCGGAACCGAGCGGCTGAGTCGACCGGACCGGTCAGGTCTTGGTGTAGGCGGTGGCGCTCGAAACGGTTCCGAGCGGCGCGGTGGCATTGGTGACCGTGACCGTCCCGCTGGTCGCGGTTGCGGGAACCACCGCGATCAGCAGGCTCGGCAGCGCCCGGGTCAGCACCGTCGCGGCGACCCCATTGAACTTCACCGTCGAGCCCGACGTGAAGCCGGCGCCGGTGATCGTCACGTGTGTGCCGGCCGGGCCGCTGGCGGGTGTCAGGCTGGTGATCGACAGCGTCGGTGTGAACACCTCGGAGCTGGTTGCCGTCCCGACGGCGGTGGTGACTGAGATCGGCGCGGTGCTCGCGCCGTTGGGTACCGTCGCCCTTATCTGCTCGGCTGAGACGACGACATAGGTCGCCGCGAGGGTGCCGAACCTGACGCGGCTCGCGCCGCTGAAGAAGGTCCCGGTGATCGTCACCGAGCTGCCCGTGATCCCCGAGGCGGGGGTGAACGAGCCGATCCTCGGCGCCGTGTGCGCCGTGACCGTGTAGGCGAGCACGCTCGTGATCGCGTCCACGGGCGCGCTCGGGTTGGTGACTGTGATCCTCCCGCTGGTCGCGGTCGCGGGAACCACCGCGATCAGCCTGCCGGGCAGCGCCCGGGTCAGCACCTTGGCGGCGACCCCGTTGAACTTCACCGTCGAGGTCGACCTGAATCCGTCGCCGGTGATCGTCACCAGTGTGCCGGCCGGGCCGCTGGCCGGCGTGAACGCGCTCAGCGCCACCGGTCGTACGGTGGTAAGGGTCTGCCTCGCGATCCCGACGTTACCGGCGGGATCCGGAGCCGACGCGACGACGTTCCACATGCCCTCACCCAGAGTCGTCGGAGTCACGTTCCACGTGTGGTTGGTCTGCACGAGAGTGGTCATCCTCTGAGCCGCGAGCGAGACCGTGACGATCGTTCCCGGCGCCGCGTTGGAGGTTCCCGTGATGGTCGGGTCGAGGTTGTAGGTGGTCGTCATCGGACCGCCGGTGATCGCGACCAGCGGCGCAACCGTGTCGACAGTCAGGATCTGCGTGAAGCTGGTCCGGCTTCCCGCCGGGTCCGAGACCGAAGCGATGACGCGATGCGGACCGTCGGCGAGGGCCGCCGAGGTCACCGACCAGGTCCCGCCGTGCTGGACCGTCCCGGTCAGCGTCTGGTCGGCGAGAGCCACGGTCATGGTCGTGCCCGCCGCGACGTTCGTGGTTCCGGAGATCACGGGGCTCCTGTGGTCGGTCAGCCTGTTCGCGCCACCGGTGATCGTCAGCGCGGGCGGGTGGGTGTCGATGATCAGCTGCTGGGTGGCGGTGCCCTTGTTGCCGGCAGGGTCGGCTACGGTTGCGGTAACCGTGCGGGTGCCGTCGGTCAGTGCGGCCGTCCTCACGTTCCAAGTCGCCCCCGGTTGCACGAGCGCGGTCAGAGCCTGCGAGCCGACGGTCACGTGGACGATCGTGCCGGCCGCGGCACTGGTGGTCCCGGCGATGGTCGGGGTCGGGTCGTCGGTGATCACCGACGGGCCGCCGTTGAGACTGATGGCCGGCGGCACCGTGTCGATGGTCAGCCGCTGGGTGGCGCTCCCGGTGTTCCCCGCCCCGTCCTTGACCGAGGCGACGACAGAGTAGCTGCCGTCCGCGAGGAGTGGCGAGGTCACCGTCCACTTGCCGGCGGAAGGGGTCGCGGTGAGCGTCTTGCCGGCGATCGTCACGGTGACCACTCCCGGTGAGGAGATATCGGTCGTGCCGGCGATCGCCGGGGTCGCGTAATGGGTGATCGCAGTGGCCCCGCCGAGGATCGTGACGGCGGGCCGGGTGCTGTAGAACTCGTTGGAGTCGAGCGAGATCGCGCCGCTGAGGGACATGGCGCGGCCGTTGACCTCCGTGCCGGCGCCGATCGCGACCGCGTTGAGCGCCATCACCGTCCCGACGAACTTGGCGCCCGCGCCGATGGCGGCGGCGCCGTTGACCTGCCAGAACACATTGGAGGCCTGCGCGCCGTCGGTCAGCGTGACGTTGGCCCCGGCGGCCATGCTCAGCGCGCCGCCGACCTGGAAGACGAAGACGGCGTTGGGGTTGCCTGCGCCGTTGAGAGTCAGCGTTCCCGTGTTCGCAATGGCACCGGCGGCGGAGTACAGCCCCGGCGTGAGTGTCACGCCGGCCAGATCGCCGGAGATCGTCGTGCCGCCGGTCCGCGCGGCGACGGCCTTGTAGGCGGTCCCGAGATCGGCGTAGGCCGGCCCGGCCGAGCTGCCGACGCGGATCGTGCCCGTGACCACGCCCGGGGGGAACCCGGTGGGCGGCGTGTTCGCGTTCACGCCGAGGTCGCCGCGAAGAATGGTGAACGGAGCGCCGACGGCGCTGACGGCGTTGCCGACGGAGGTGCCGCTCAGCACCGCGTACGTCGACGCGTGACCCAGGTCCACCCCGGGCACCGTCGCGGCGCCGGCGGACGGGACGGCGACGCCGAGGCCGGCGACCAGCAGACCGCCGGTGAGAACCAGGACGGGAAGCCCCTTCGCCCAGCGTCTGCCGACGATCCGCCGGACGAGGTCGACATGACAGGACGTCCGCTGAAAACCGAACATGAGCAGCACCTTCCGAAGGGGGGCTGCCCGAGCCCGGCGGGTTGACTGGCTGTCAAGCTGGCCATCGGCATCCCCGGCCCCGTACTTGACTGGTTCGCGCAAACGACGGACGGGGCTGTCGCGGGCGCCGACGCCGACGCCCCTACTTGACGAGCGGCTCGGTCGCGGCAACGCGGTCTAACGAGGTGACGCGAGCCTCTGTGTCGCCTGCCCGCTGGCATCCACGTGGGGTCCGCCCAGCACCGCGAGCGTGAGCTGCTCGAGCGTCGGCACCAGGTCGGGCAGCTCCCGGACCCGGCCCGCGAGCAGCTCGTGCTGGACGATCTCGGCAATGGCACCGACCAGGCCCCGGAGGAACACGTCGGGGACGGGAGCCATCGCGCCCGCCTGACACGCCCTGGCCGACAACCGGCGGTAGAAGTCCGTGTACTGCTCGAGGACCCGCTCGCGGATGACCAGCGCGGCGGGCCCCGCGCCGAGGATGTCGATCAACGTGACCTGAGCCAGCTGCGGGTCTTCAGCCAGTATCCCGACGTAGGTCTTCAGCGCGATTGCAAGCCGTTGCCGCCAATCGTCGGCCCGCACGCCCCGGGTGGCGGCCGCGATCGATCGAAGGGTTGCCTGCGAGGCGGACTCGTAGGCCAGTAGGAAGCAGTCCTCCTTGTCGGCGAAGTTCTCGTAGAAGGTCCGCCGTGAGATCCGTGACCGCGCCGTGACGTCGGAGACCGTCGTCGCCGCGTACCCCTTCTCGGCCACCGCCCGCGTGATCGCGTCGAAGATCCGTGCCCGGACGAGGGCCGCCGGCGTCCCACGTGCGTCGTCCCAGTCCGCCGGTGGCGGCACTGCCCTCAGGAATAGGGAGGTCGTGGTCACGGATGGGAGCGTACCAGCGACACCGTCGGCAGTTCCCGTTTGACCCGTCTTGTAATGAACTGGTACGTTCACGTCTCAGCAGGCGGAGGCGGTGCGTCCAGGCGCTCACGTCCAAGCAGGCGGAGACGGTGCGTCCAGGCGCTGACTCCCGCTGCAGCCGTGCTCAGGTGACGCCTGAGGACGGATGACCCGCGAGTTCCCTGGTGGGGGGGTCGCGGCACAAATATCGGCAAGGGAGGAACACGTGAGGTTGAAAGGGTTCAAGGCCGCCGTTTCAGTGCTGGCCGCGGTCGTCTGCGGGGTATGCACCCCGTCCGCGATCGCGAGCGCCGGGCATGGAGCAGGCTGGGCGGCGTCCGGGCGCGCCGGAAACGCGAGCGCAGCGGCCCCGGTGATCTCGATCGTGTCGGACCGCGCGGACCTCATCGCCGGCGGCGAGGCGCTGGTGTCGGTCTCCCTGCCGGCCGGAACCGACCCGGCGCGGGTGCGGATGCACCTGGGGTCCACAGACGTGACCTCCGAGTTCGCGATGCGCGACACGGGCCATTACGAGGGTCTTCTGACGGGCCTCGCTGTGGGGTCCAACGTGCTCACGGCGAGCCTTCCCGACGGCGCTCGCTCGAGTGTGACGCTCATCGACCACGCGGTCGGCGGACCCCTCTTCTCCGGCCCCCAGATGAAGCCATGGGTGTGCACCAACGGCTCGAACGACGCTCAGTGCAACGCCGCCACGGCGTACACGTACGAGTATGAGTCGGCGCTCACGGGCGGGTTCTCGAGCTATGACCCCAGCAACCCGCCCCCATCCGCCGAGATCGCCACGGCGACGACGCAGAACGGGACCACGGTGCCGTTCATCGTGCGGCTCGAGACCGGCTACGAGGATCGGGACCAGTACCAGATCGCCGTTCTCTACCAGCCGGGCAAGCCGTGGACCGCGTGGGATCCCCAGCCCCAGTTCGTTCACAAGCTGCTCATCACCCACGGCGCGAGCTGTGGTGCCGACCACGAGTCGAGCACGGCGCCCAGTACCACGAGCGACACCGTCGGAGTCCCCGGCGGCCCGGGGATCAGCGACAGCCCGGCGACTGCGCTCGGGATGGGGTATGCGGTGATGTCCACCGCGCTGGACAACGCCGGCCATAACTGCAACGTGGTCACCCAGGCCGAGTCCCTGGTGATGGCCAAGCAGCACCTGATCAACCATTACGGCACGCTGCGGTTCACCATCGGCACCGGCTGCTCGGGCGGCTCGCTGACCCAGCAGCAGGTCGCCAACGCCTACCCCGGCATCTACCAGGGCATTCTGCCCCAGTGCAGCTTCCCGGACGCCTGGTCGACCGGCCAGCAGCTGATGGACTACCAGTTGACTCGCAACTACTTCGAGAGCCCGACCACCTGGGGTCCCGGCATCGTCTGGACGCCGGCGCAGATCGCCGCGATCCAGGGCAATCCCAACTACGCCAACTCGGTCGAGCTCTCAACGCTGTACTGGCCGACCCTGGCCAACCCGGCCTACGCGTGCACCGGTGTGACCGCCGCCCAGCGGTGGAGTCCGACGAACCCGGGCGGCACCCGCTGCGACCTCGAGGACGACATGATCAACGTCTTCGGTGCCTACACGGGAGACAACCCGCACGGATACGCCGGCATTCCGCTGGACAACGTCGGCGTCGAGTACGGACTCGATGCCCTCAAGCAGGGGGTGATCACCCCGGCCCAGTTCGTCGACCTCAACCAGAAGATCGGCGGCTATGACAACAACTACGACACGACCGCGGCACGGATGACGGCCGAGGAGCCCGCCCTGGCCAACGACTACCGCAGCGGCGCGGTGAACGAGACCAACAATCTGACCAGCGTGGCGATCATCGACCTGCGCGGCCCCGATGCCGGATCGTTCCACGATGCCTACCGCACCTGGGCCATCCGCGCCCGGCTCGAGCACCAGGAGGGACACTTCCCCAAGAACGACGTCATCTGGTTCGGGGAGGCGCCGCTGATCGGCGATCCGCGGTACACCACCGAGGGCCTGGAGGCGATGGACAGCTGGCTGTCGGCGGTCGACGCCGACCATCGGAACATCCCGCTGGCCGCCAAGATCGCCGCCGACCGTCCGGCCGCCGTGCACGACCAGTGCTCGGACATCCCCGACATCGAGCAGGTCAACTTGCCGGGCGTCGGCGAGGTGTGCGAGCAGCCGCTCGCGCAGACGAAGTTCGCCACCCCCCGGATGGAGTCCGGCGAGAGCATCGCCACCGACGTCGAGAAGTGTCAGCTGCAGCCACTGAGCCAGAGCGCTTTCTACCCCACCACGTTCACCGACACCGAGTGGGCCACGCTGCAGAAGGCGTTCCCGTCCGGCGTCTGCGACTACAGCAAGCCGGGCGTCGACCAGCAAAATACGATCCCGTGGCTGACCTACCAGTCCGACGCCGCCGGCCAGGACGTGGTCACCGGAGGCAGGCCGCTCGGGCCCGCCCCCGCCAACTCGGGCACCGGCTGGGCCGACCCGTCGTTCGCCAGCTGGCTGCAGGCTCGCTGAGCGGCAACGACCGACCAGAGGGGTGCGGTGAGCCCGCCGGCGCACGGCCGGTGGGCTCACCGCTCACCTGGTGAATCGCTGAGGTCCGCCGCGGGCCTGGCCGTAGCTGACCCAGCCCCGCCCGCGTTGGGGCGGCAGCGAGCCGAGGCCGCCGCCGGCCGGAAGCGTCTCGGGGTCGTTGCCGACGCCGAGCAGGCTGCGGGTGAGCTGTTGACCGCTGTCGAGCAGGTCATCGAGGGCGCGTGAGGTGTGCACGGCGGTCACCGCGGGCGCGGACGCGTCCTCATCCAGGGACTCGAGCATGGCGCGGCGCAGCAGCTCCTTCAAAAACGAGGCGGTCACGCCCTCGGTGCGCTCGACGACCACGCGGGTCTCGTCCTCGGTGAGCTGGAGCGGGACCGCGCGACCGTAGAGTGCGAGCAGCCGCTGCCGGGCCTCGGCGTCGGGGAGGGCGATCTCGATCGCGACGTCGACCCGGCCGGGACGCGCCGCCAGCGCCGGCTCGAGCAGGTCGGCGCGGTTGGTGGTCAGCACGAACAGCAGGTCGGCGTCCGCGGCGGCGCCGTCCATCGCGTCAAGCAGGTCGAACAGGACCGGGCTCGACCCGGGGCCGAAGCTGCGATCTTCCGCGACAAGATCAACGTCCTCGAGCACGATCACGGCCGGCTGCAGCTCGCGCGCGAGATCAGCCGCCGCCCCGATCGCATGCAGCGCCCGGCCGGTCAGCATGAACCGCGTGTAGCGGGTCATCTGGCCGATCAGGTAGCGGGTCGTGTGCGTCTTGCCCGTACCCGGCGGCCCGTACAGGAGCAGGCCTCGCTTGAGATGCTGGCCGGCCTGCAGCAGGGCTTCGCGGTGTGCGGCCACGCCGAGCGCGTGGCGCTCCACCCGGGCCAGTACCGCCTCTGCGAGCACGACGTCGTCACGGGCTGTCCCCGGGATGTCTCCGAACTGGAGCGAGACCCCACCCATCGGCGCCACGCTGACGTCGAGCACGTGTCCGCGATAGACGTTCAGCCGGTTGCGGAGCTCGCTGAGCCGGGTGTGCACTCCCTGAGCCGCCTCGACGGACAGCCCCGCAATCTCCACGTCGAGCGTCGGATCGTGGTCTCCCGGCCCGCGCACCATCACCACATAGCGGCCCTCTGCGTCGGTCACGAGAAGCACGCCCAGCTGCAGGCAGGCCAGCGTGGACCCCGGGCCGTTGGGCAGGTCCACCAGCGGCGGCGCCGACAGCCGAAGCGGCGGCATCCCCTCTCCGGTGACCAGCTGCTGGAGGTTGACCTGCCCGTGGTGCGGCGGGATCGTGATGCCGTGCACGGCGACCTCGCGCCCCGGCTCCTGCGACCAGGCATCCAGCGCGGTCTGGAGGTTCACGTGCTCGAACACCGGCAGTGTGCGGGTGACCACCGAGCGGTCCTTGCCTCCTTCGCCCAGGAACTCGCCGACCAGGCCCGCGACCTCGTTGCGCTCTCGGGCGCCTGCCTGCTCGGAATGCACCCACTCCAGGAACGACCGGAACGCCGCCGCGAACGCGCGTGCCTCGGAGTCAGATGCGCCCGTCATCGCCCGCAACGATATACGGAGCTGTGTTCAACCAATGGGCGGCGCCGGAGGCGCGCCCAGCGCTGCCGAGAGCACGAGAGCATCAGCCGAGCGGTTCCGCGGTTGGTGTCGCGGTTGGCGTCACGGGCGGGCGTGCTCTGCGCAGTCGGGGGTTGACCATTGTCCGTGCGGCGTCGCCATCGTCGATGGACAGCGCGGCGGCCACGCCGATAAGTGCGATGGCCGCGGCCACGAGGAAGGTGATCCGGTAGGCGGTGAGGTTCGGTGCGAGGTGTCCGCCGACCACGTGCACGGGCCCGACGATCACGATCGTGGTGGTGAGCAGGGCGACGCCGATCGCACCGCCGAGCTGGCGGCTGGCGTTGTAGAGCGTGGAGGCGCGACCGGTGTCAGCCGACGAGATCGTCGCGAACGACGCCGCTTGAGCCGGGACGAATACCTGAGCCATCGAGACGCCTACGCCGAACAGGATCAGGCGCGCCCACCACAGGCTGGTGTGGGCTCCCATCAACGTCAGCATGGCGATGCAGACGGCTACCCCGAGCAGCCCGAACGTGAGGTGCCGGCGCGGTCCCAGGCGCCAGTAGACGACGCGGCTGGCCAGCTGGGAGCCGGCCATCACTCCGATCGCGGTGGGGAACTGGCTCAAGCCGGCGTTCAGGGCGCTCAGTCCGCGCCCATCCTGGAAGTACAAGGTGACGGCAAACAGGGTGCCGAAGAACGCGATCGAGACCATCACGACCACTCCGGTGGTCGATCGAAACAGGCGGTTGCCGAGCAGGCGCAGCGCGACGATCGGCTCGTGCGCCTGCAATTCCACGACGACCATGGCGCCCAGCATCGCGGCCCCGGCGATGGCGGTGATGAGAACTCGGGCCGACCCCCACCCCAGATCGGGTCCCTCGGAGACCCCATACATGAATAGCGCGAGGCCGATCCCGGAGAGAAGAAATCCGGGAAGATCGAATGCGCCGGGCTGGCTCTCAGCGTGCTGCTTGACGAACAGGACACCGAACACGAACGCCGTAAGGCCGATCGGCACGTTGACGTAGAACACCCACCGCCACGACGCGTCTGTCACCAGCAGTCCGCCGATCACCGGAGCGAGCGCCGGGGCCAGAGCGGTCGGCACCACGATGATTGAGGCGGCGCGCACGCGCTCTTGCGGCGGGAACGCGCGAAACAACATCGCGGTCCCGACCGGGGCGAGCATCCCTCCGCCCACCCCTTGGAGGATCCGGAACGCAACGAGCTCACCGACGCTGTTGGCCAGCCCGCACAATGCGGAGGCGACGGTGAATACGACGATCGCCGACATCAGCACGCGCTTGCCGCCGAAGCGGTCACCGAGCCATCCTGAAGCCGGTATGAACACGGCCAGGCTGACCAGGAAGGCGATCGAGATCCCGTCGACGGCGGTCGGGGTGACATGAAAGTCACGGCCGATCGACGGAAGCGCGACGTTGACGATCGAGGTGTCCATGATGCTTATGAACATCGCCGCGACATAGACGACGCTGACGGCGACCTTCGGGTTGATGCGGTTCTGCTGATTTAGGAGCGTTCGCACGACTGTGGCGCGGCGGGTAGTTGCACCGTGACACGTAGCCCGCCGGCGGTCCGGGGGGTCAGGGTGAGGTTCCCCTCGTGTGCTTGGGTGATGCTTTTGACGATGGCCAGGCCGAGGCCGAGGCCGACGCCTGCGTGGTCGGTGCGTATGCGTTCGGTACCGCGCTGGAACGGCTCGTCCAGCGTGGAAACCAACTGGGGGGTGAGCTTCTCGCCGGTGTTCTCGACCGTGAGTACCACGCTCTCGGGGTGAATCCTGGTCGTGATCCACACGGTGCCCTGTTGGGGCAGGTTGTGGACGATCGCGTTGTGCACGAGGTTGGTGGCCATCTGCAGCAGGAGCGGGGGTGAGCCGATGGTGGGAGTCACATCGCCGGAGGTCTCGATGGTGACGCCGCGTTCGTCTGCGAGGGGGAGGAGCGTTTCAGTCGCTTCTTCTGCCATGAGGGACAGGTCGACGTGTTCTGGGGTGAAGGACCGCCGGTCGGCACGGCTGAGCAGGAGCAATGCTTCGGTGAGGTCGATCGCTCGGGAGTTGACGAAGTGAAGGCGGTCGACAAGTTCGTCGTCGCCCCGGCTTTGATCGTTGCGGGCCACGTCAAGCAGCGTCTGCGTGATCGCCAGCGGGGTGCGCAGCTGATGGGAGGCGTTGGCGGCGAATCGCTGCTGTTCGCCGACGTGTGCCTCGAGCCGCGCGAGGAGGCCGTCGACTGTGTCGGCGAGATCCTTCAGCTCGTCGTGGGGCCCGGACAGCGCCAGGCGCTCGTTCAGGTTGCGCTCGGAGATCTGCCGCGTAGTCGCCGTCATCGCCCGCAGCGGGCGCAGGACCCGGCCCGCGACCAACCAGCCGAGCGCGATCGAGACCGCGGTCATGATCGCCAACGCGACCCCTGACAGGATGAGCCCCTGGTGGAGACCGTGTGTGTCACGTTCGACGGCCCCGGCGAACATTTGGCGCACGTTGCGGGCGATGTCAGGGTTCGCCACAACATGGTTGACGGCGCCCGGGCTGGTCGACCTAAGCGGAATCCCGGTCGGGACGATCAGGTCGACCCCGGTGTTGCCGCGAAAGAGTAGGTAGGTAGTCGCGAGCAGCGCCAGTCCCGAGACCAGGAATAGGCCGCCGTAGAGCAGCGTCAGGCGCAGACGAACGGTCCGCGCGGGCAGGTGGAGCAGCCGACGTGGGGTGAGCCTGGCGAGCGAGACGCGGGGGACCCTGAGGTCGGGGGCTTTATCCACGGTCCGCTCGTTCGGGCCCGGCGTCTGGTTGAGTGTCGATGCGGTATCCGACGCCGGGCACGGTGGCGATGATCCCGGGGTCGCCGAGGCGTTTGCGCAGTGCCGAGACTGTGATGCGCACGGCGTTGGTGAACGGGTCGGCGTGCTCGTCCCACGCGCGTCTCAAAAGCTCTTCGGCGCTGACGACTCCACCTTCGGCGCTGACGAGCACTTCGAGCACGGCGAACTGCTTGCGGGTGCATGCGACGTAGCGGCCGTCGCGGTGGACCTCGCGGCGGAACGGATCCAGCCGCAGACCGGCGATCTCTCGCACGGGTGGTCTGCTGTGTGCGCGCCTGCGGTCGAGCGCTCTGAGACGGAGCACGAGTTCTCGGAGCTCGAACGGCTTGGTGAGGTAGTCGTCGGCGCCGAGCTCGAATCCGGAGGCTTTGTCGTCGAGCCGGTCGGCCGCGGTGAGCATGAGGATTCCCATGCCGCTGCCCGACGCGACGATGCGACTGGCGATCTCGTCACCGGGCGGGCCGGGGATGTCGCGATCGAGGACGGCCATGTCGTAGTCGTTGACGCTCAGCAGCTCCAGCGCGCTGTCGCCGTCACCGGCGATGTCTGCCGCGATCGCCTCGAGGCGCAGGCCGTCGCGGATCGCTTCGGCCATCAGGGGCTCGTCCTCGACGATCAACACGCGCATGCGGTCGGATGCTGCCAGGTCGGACATATCGTGGGCATATCGAAAAACCCATACGTTCTGGCAACACCACGCCACCTTCACTAGCGGCGTGGCGTACAGCCAATCAGCCCGAGCAGCGACCCGTCGGAGCCGACCGACCGCGTACCGCCCGCCGCCGCCGGCGACTGCTGCTCGGCGTCGTCCTGGTCGCGCTTCTCGCCCACACGGCTGGGAGCGGCACAGCCTTGATGGCAACGCACTCACTACCCAGAGGAGAACACATGAATAGAAGGCGACGGCCGCTGGCCGCCCTTGCCCTGATCGCCATCGTCGCCCTGATCAGCGCTTGCGGTTCAGGCGCCCCAGCCGCGAGCGGCAGCGCCAGCAGCAGCGGCGCCAACAACACCGCCGCCCATGCCGACCAGGCGGTGAAGTTCGCCAAGTGCATGCGCCGCAACGGGGTCAGCCAGTTTCCGGACCCAAGCGGGTCGGGCAAGATCACCATCGATGGGATCGTGAATGGCTCGTCGCTGGACCCGAACTCCCCGGCGTTCGAGCAGGCCATCAGCGCGTGTAAGAACCTGGAGCCAGCGGGGTTCACGGGCGGCAAGCGGAGCCCCGGGCAGCAATCTGCGGCCCTCAAGTTCGCCCAGTGCATACGCAAGAACGGCGTAAACGACTTTCCGGACCCGGTCAATGGTCAGCCCCTCGTCGACACGAATCGAATCCCATCCGCAGCAGAACCCGGGGGGATGAGCATTCTCCATGCCGCGATGCAGAAGTGCGGCAATGTGGCAGCCGCGGCGGGAGTCACGCGGTGAGGGGGACGACATGGGTGCTGGCGGGAGCGGCCGTCCTGGCGGCTATGACGGCCGTCGCCGGCGCAGTCCTCCTGTCCGGCGCCAAGCAACAGGCCCTGGCTGCACAGCAGGTGCCGACGAACACTGCTCAGGTGGAGAAGCGCTCGCTCTCGGCGATGGTCTCCCAGGGTGGGATCCTGACCTATCGGGCGAGGTCGGACGGCTCGCCGTACTCGGTGATCAACCAGGCCCACGGCACCTACACCGAACTGCCCACGCTCGGCCAGGTGATCCGTCAGGGTCACGTGCTCTATCGGGTCAACGATCGCCCGGTGGCGTTGCTGCGTGGCTCGACACCCGCCTACCGGACCCTGTCGGCCGGGATGAGCGGCCCGGACGTGGTTGAGCTCAACGCGGATCTGGTCGCGCTCGGCTACGCCACCCGGGCTCAACTGCATCAGAGGTCCGCGTTCTACGGGGCGGCCACGACCACGGCCGTGGAAAAGCTCCAGGCTGCCGTGGGCATGGCCCGGAACGGCTCCCTCGCGCTTGGTCAGGTGGTGTTCGAGCCCGCCGCCGTGCGGGTGACGAGCGTGTCAGCGCAGCTCGGCGGGCGCACCCAGCCCGGAGAGACGGTGATGCAGGCCACCTCGACCGTGCGGCTGGTGCAGGTGGCGTTGGCCGCCTCGCAGCAGACCGAGGTGGCAGTCGGGAACAAGGTGAGCATCACCCTGCCCGACAACCGGACCACCCCAGGCGTTGTCTCCTCGGTGGCGACGGTCGCCACCTGCCCGCCGAGCTCCGGCTCGGGCGGACCGGGCTCCAGCGCGGTTGCGCCGGCAACGGACTCCTGCTCCCCAGGCGGCTCGGGGAGCAGCACGCCGACCATCGCCGTGGACGTCACGTTCTCTGACCCAGCCGCCACCGGCACGTGGGACCAGGCCCCGGTGCAGGTCGGGATCACCACCGCCAGCGTCCGGGGCGCTCTGACGGTGCCGGTGGCCTCGCTGCTGGCCCAGTCCGGCGGGGGCTACGCGGTTGAGGTCGTCGGCGCAGGCGAGCGCAACCATCTCGTGCCGGTGTCGCTCGGACTCTTCGACGACGCCGAGGGGCTGGTGCAGGTCACGGCCTCGGCGCTCGCCGCCGGCCAAGAAGTGGTGGTTCCGTCGACATGACCCACACCCCGGCACCCACACCCGACAACCACGCCGTCGCGGCCGATAACGGCTTCGCTCTCGGCGGTGCAGGGATGCCGGTGCTCGATCTGGACGACGTGACCAAGAGCTATCCCGGCGAGCCGCCCGTGCAGGCCCTGCGGGAGGTGAATCTCACCA
The DNA here is from genome assembly GCA_963799995.1 of uncultured Solirubrobacterales bacterium. GTDB lineage: Bacteria > Actinomycetota > Thermoleophilia > Solirubrobacterales > Solirubrobacteraceae > Palsa-465. The sequence goes on from CAWCZI010000012.1 coordinate 1,368,798, forward strand.
TTGGCCCGGGGGAGCTGGTCGGGATCGTCGGCCCCTCGGGGTCGGGCAAGACCACGCTGCTGCAACTGATGGGAACCCTCGACCGGCCAAGCAGCGGCCGGGTGCGGATCACCGGGCTCGACGTGGCCACCATGGCCGACGAGGACGTGGCCTACCTGCGGGCGACGCGGATCGGGTTCATCTTCCAGCAGTTCTTCCTGGCCGAGCACGCCACCGTGCTCGACAACGTCGCCGACGGGCTCCTCTACGCCGGCATCCCCGTCAAGCAGCGCCGCCGGCGCGCCTTCGACGCGCTGGAGCTGGTCGGCCTGGCCGGGCGACCCCATGCGCGGCCCACTCAGCTCTCCGGCGGGCAACGCCAACGCGTCGCCATCGCGCGGGCCTTGGTCGGCCAGCCCGCGATCGTGCTGGCCGACGAGCCGACCGGGAACCTCGACCAGGCAACCGGTCAATCGATCCTGGCGCTGATCGACCAGCTCCACCAGGCCGGCTCGACGATCGTGGTCATCACCCACGACCACGCCATCGCCGAGCGCATGTCCCGCAAGGTCGAGATTCTCGACGGCCACATCGTCGCCGACAGCCGCCCGCTCGGTGGGGAGCCGTCGTGACCGGGACCGCCACCCTGGAACGGAAGCGCCTGGAGGTTTCCGATCTCGCCCGACTTTCCACTGTCGGGCTGCGTACCCGGAAATTGCGGGCTGGGCTCTCCGCGCTCGGGATCGCGATCGGTGTGGCAGCGATCGTCGCCGTGCTCGGCCTGTCGGCGTCCTCCCAGGCCGGCCTGCTGGCGGAGATCAACAAGCTCGGTACCAACCTGCTCACCGTCAGCAACGGCCAGAGCGTGAGCGGTACCACCGTGGAGCTGCCCAGCACCGCGCCGGCCATGATCAGCCGTATCGGCGGTGTGCAAGCGGTTCAGAGCACCGGAACAGTCGTCGGCGCCAACGCCTTCCGCACCCCCTACATCCCCACGGTCGACACCAATGGCCTGATCGTCCAAGCCGCATCCCTCGACCTCCTACCGGTCCTCGCCACCACCGTCGCCCAAGGTCACTACCTCAACGCGGCCACCGCCCAAGAGCCCGTCGCCGTCATCGGCGCCGTCGCTGCCCAACTGCTCGGCATCGATCGCGTCCACCGCGGCGAGCGGATCTGGTTGGGCGGCCAGTGGTTCTACCTCGCCGGCGTCCTCAAACCGGCTGTGCTCGCCTCCCCCATCGACACCTCCGTCCTGGTCGGCTACCCCGCAGCACAGAAATACCTGGGCTTCGACGGCCACCCCTCCACCATCTACCTCCGCGCCCAGAACGAGCGAGTGAACGCCGTCGACAACCTCCTCGCCGCCACCGCCAACCCGGAGAACCCCAGCGGGGTCAACGTCAGCCAACCCTCCGATGCCCTCGTCGCCCAGGCGGACGCCAAGAGCGCGCTGAACGGCCTGTTCCTCGGCCTCGGCGCGGTCGCCCTGCTGGTCGGCGCGGTCGGCGTTGCCAACATCATGATCATCTCCGTGCTCGAACGCCGGTCCGAGATCGGTCTGCGCCGCGCCCTCGGAGCCACCAAGGGCCACATCCGCACGCAGTTTCTCTCCGAAGCCGTCCTCCTCGGACTCCTCGGCGGCACCGTCGGCGTCGCGCTCGGCGTCGCCGCCACCGCCGTCTACGCCCACACCAAGCATTGGGCCACCGTGATCCCCACTGAAGCCTGGGCCGGCGGCATCGCCGCGTCCCTGATCATCGGGGCGGTCGCCGGGCTCATCCCCGCTCTACGAGCCGCACGCCTCTCACCCACGCAAGCCCTGTGGTCCGTCTAGCCCACCGAACCGAACCACACGATCAAAGCGGACGACGGGGTTCGAACCCGCGACCTTCGGCTTGGGAAGCCGACGCTCTACCAACTGAGCTACGTCCGCGCGTGGGGCGATTCTAAGCGTCCGGAACCGACGCCCGCAGTCAACGTTCGTCCGTTCCGTTTGATCGCGGGCCCCGTCGCTGTGATGATCACGGGGGCGGCCGGTGACCCGGCCGCCGGCGCGATGACGGGACCAATTGAACAAGCCTCGAAGCTCCGACCGGCGGCCAGCTCGGTCCTGACCCTCGTGCTGGCGTTGGTGGTGCTCGCGGCGAGCGCCCCCGGAAGCGCCTCGGCCGCCACCGGACCGTCGCTCGCAGTCAGCGCGACCAGCAGCCAGAATCACGCGATCAGCCCCGACATCTACGGGTTGAACTTCGCGGATGCCGCGACCGCAAGCGCCATCTCGCTGCCGGTGGACCGCTGGGGCGGGAACGGCACCGAGACCTACAACTACAAGCTCGGCAGTCAGAACACCGGCAACGACTGGTACTTCGAGAACGTATCCGACTGCTTCTCGCAGCAGTACAACTGGTGCTCGGGGCGGAGCACCAACAATGTGTTCGCCTATCGGAACTTCATCGCGCAGGATCGCAAGACTCAGACCAAGTCCCTGATCACGCTGCCGATGGCCGGCTACGTCGCCAAGACCGCGCCCGTGGCACACCCGCTGACCTGCGGATATCCGAAGACCGTGTATCCCACCCAGGACTCGTTCGACCCCTATGACTCCAATTGCGGTGACGGGCACGAGAACGGCGCCTCGCTCACCGGCCGCCCGACGCTCGACGGGCTGGCGATCAACGCGAGCTGGAACAGCGGCTGGATCGCGGACCTGAAATCGCGCTACGGCACCGCCGCCAACGGCGGCGTCGCCTTCTACGAGCTCGGCAACGAGCCATCGCTGTGGGGGCAGACACACAGCGACATCCATCCCGACGCCGAGACCGCGACCGAGCTGTGGCAGAAGTCCGAGGCCTTGGCCACCGCGGTGAAGGCGGCCGACCCGAGCTCGAAGGTGCTCGGCTTCTCCGAATGGGGTTGGCCCGGTTACTTCTGCACCGAGGCGGACACCTTCGGCAACGGCTGCTCGGCGACCAGTTGCACCACCTCGCCCGATTGCGCCAACCATGGCCACATCCCGATGGTCGAGTGGTACCTGCGCAAGTTCGCCGCCTACGACGCCTCGACCAAGGTCAGGCACCTCGACTATCTCGACGTCCACTACTACGCGCAGGGCGGGTCCACGCCGGCGATCACGCGCTCGCTGTGGGATCCGACGTACGTCGACCCAAGCTGGATCAACGACAAGATCGCCCTGATCCCGCGGATGAAATGCTGGATCAGCGGACACGTCGCCGGCCTGTGCCCGTCTCAGGCAGGCAGCTATCCCGGCACGAAAATCGCGCTCAGCGAGTACAACCTCTCGCTGCCGAGCGCCGCGGCGAACACGAACGCGATCATTCAGGCCGACACACTCGGCATCTTCGCTCGCGAGGGCGTCGACCTGGCGACGCGCTGGGCGATGAGCTACGACGGCAATCAGATCCAGTACGCGTTCCGGATCTACCGCAACTACGACGGCGCCCACTCGAAGTTCGGCGATGTGTACATCCAGTCGACGAGCTCCAATCAGCAGCAGCTGGCCGTCTACGGCGCTCATCGAACCAGCGACGGCGCCTACACGGTGCTCGTGCTCAACAAGACCTCATCGGCGCTCACGAGCCCGCTCTCATTGACCGGCATCACCGCCGCCTCGCCGGTACAGACGTGGCGCTGGACGAACGGGCCGATCACAGCGGTATCAGGAGGCACCCCGGTCCACTCCGGCGTCATCACGGCCACCTACCCGGCACTGTCGATGACCCTGTACGTGATCCACTGAGGCGCCGAGCGACCCTAGCCGCCAAGCCCCAGAGCCACAGGAACCCGGAACAGGGCCGGGTACTAACCTTGACGGCGAATGCGGCGGTTCGTTCTTCCCGGCCTTGTCGTGGTCGCAGCCGTGGCGCTGCTTGCTCTGCTCGCGTTCGGTGTAACCGGCCAGGGAGACGGCACGTCGATCGACGCGCGGGTGGCCAAAGGGGACTTCCCGGCCGCGCCCAGCGCCGACATGGCGCTGCCGCTGCTGGGCTCTGACCGCAAGGCGAGCCTGGCCTCGTTCCGGGGCAAGGTCGTGGTGCTCAACGTGTTCGCGTCCTGGTGTGACCCGTGCAGGGCGGAGGCGCCGATCCTGGCCAGTGAGCAGCGGACGCTCGCCGGGCACGACGGCACCATCCTCGGCGTGACCTACCTCGACAACACCGTGGCCTCGCAGCAGTTCGTGCGCCAGGAGCACATCACCTACCCGGTGCTGCGCGATGTGAGCGGCAACTTCGTGCGGTCGTTCGGCACCACCGGCGTCCCCGAGACGTTCGTGATCAACCGGCAGGGCAGGATCCAGGCACTGCGGCGCTACCAGCTCAACAACACCTGGCTGAGCCAGACCCTGCGCCCGATCCTGGCCGAGCGCTCATGAGGCGAACCCACCTCCAGCGGCTCGCCGCAGTGGCCGCTCTTACGACCGTTCTGCTGACCGCCCTCTCCCCCGTCGCCGCCCTGGCTGTCCCGCGGGCATCCTTCACCCAGATCGAGAGCGATCTGATGTGCATCGCCTGCCACGAGTCGCTGGCGGTGGCTCAGTCACCCGAGGCCTTCTCCGAGCGCGAGTTCCTGCGCGGGCTCATCGCCCAGGGCCTGACCAAGCAGCAGATCGAGAACCAGATGGTGGCGCAGTACAGCACCGCGGTGCTCGCCAAGCCTCCGGCCAGCGGCTTCGACCTGCTGATCTATGTCCTGCCCCCCGTGCTCGTCGGGATCGGCGTGATCACGCTGGTGATCACGATCCCGCGGTGGCGCCGGCGGTCGCTGCTCGCCGCCTCATCGCTCGCCACCGCACCCCCGCTCGATCCGGCCGACTCCGAAAGGCTCGAGCGGGATCTGGCCCAGCAGTCCTGAGGGCGGCGCGGCGCCTACATCGAGTCCGGTGCACCAACCCCGAGCAGGCCGAGCGCCAGCGCGATCGTTCCTCGCGCGCTCTGCGACAGCGCGATCCGGAACGACTCGACACCCTCGGGCTCGGCTCCGATCACCTTGCAGTCGCGGTAGAAGGCAGTGAACTCCTGGGCCAGCTCCAGCGCGTAGGCGGCGATCCGATGCGGACCGCGCCGCAGCGCCGCCTCGTCCACCTCTTCGGGGAACGCGGTCAACGCCTTGATCAGCGTCCGCTCGGCGACGTGCAACTCCCCCGTCCCCCAGTCCGCGCCGTCCTGCAGCGCCCGCGTGACGCGCTCGGGTCCCAGTTTGCCGAGCATCGTGACGATCCGGGCGTGCGCGTACTGGATGTAGTAGACGGGGTTCTCGGCCGACTCACGCCGTGCGAGATCGAGGTCGAGGTCGACCGTGCGGTCATGGGAGCGCTGGAGCATGAAGTAGCGGCTGGCGTCGACGCCGATCTCATCGATCAGCTGATCGAGCGTGATGAAGTCGCCGCGGCGCTTGGACATCTTGGCTCGCTCGCTGCCCTCGATCAGGTGGACGAACTGCTGCAGCGGCAACTCGATCGCGTCGGGCGCGCCGCCGAGGGCCTGGAAGGCTGCCTTGATCCTGGCCACGTAGCCGTGATGGTCTGCCCCGACCGGCACCAGCTGCAGCTCGAAGCCCCGCTCGAGCTTGCTCAGCATGTAGCCGATGTCAGACGTGAAATAGGTCGGCTGGCCGTCCGAGCGCTCCAGCACGCGGTCCTTCTCATCGCCGAAATCGCTCGTGCGCAGCCACAGGGCGCCCTCGGAGCGGTACGTGTGACCCGCCTGCGCCAGGGTCTCCAGGCCTCGCTGCACCAGGCTCGGCGACCCCTCGTACAGGCTCCGCTCGCTGAAGAAGCGGTCGAAGTGCACGCGATAGCGCTCCAGCGCGCTGCGGATCTCCTCCAGCAGCAGCGCCACCGCCGCATCCGAAGCGTCCTCAACAGACAGTGACTCGACGTCATCGATCCGCTCCGCCAGCTCGCGCACGTACTCGCCCTGATAACCGCCCTCGGGTACCTGCTCGCCTCGCGCCCGGGCCTGCACCGACTCTCCGAGCAGGCGGACCTGAGTGCCGGCGTCGTTGACGTAGTACTCGCGCTGCACCGAGTGCCCCTGGTGCTCAAGGATCCGGGCCAGGGCGTCGCCATAGGCGCCGGCGCGCCCACCGCTAGCGGCCACCAGCGGGCCCGTGGGATTGGCGGAGACGAACTCCACCAGGATCCGCAGCGGGGGGTTGGCTCCACCTGACCCGAACCCGTCGCCGGCCGCGAGCATGGTGCCCAGCGCCCTGCGAAACCACGCGTCTGACATGGTCAGGTTGAGAAACCCGGGGCCGGCCACATCCCACCGGGTCAGCTCGTCGCCGAGCCGGGCCGCCAGCTCGGCTCCGACACGCTCGGCGATCTCCCGGGGAGCCGCGCCCAGCACCGGCGCCAGCAGCATCGCGACGTTGGTCGAGTAGTCGCCCTGTCCGGCGCGTTTGGGCCGCTCCAGGCGTGTCTGGGCGGGAGCCTCACCACCGACCCCGCGCAGCGAGGCGGCGGCGTCCTGCACGGCGGCGCGCAGCTCGTGCACCGGGGAGCTCATGTGCTCGACCCTGCTCAAGGGCTCGACACTGCCAGTGGCTGGAACACCATCTCGAGCGCCTCGAGCGCCTCCGGGCGGCCGATCGCCACCAGCATATCGCCGGCCTCGAGCCTCGACTGCGGCTCGGGCTGGGCCTCGAGCCGGCCGTCAGGGTGGCGCACGGCGACCACCACGGCATCGCCCCGGACCTCCTCGACGCTCTGCCCGACTCCACGGCATGACGGGGAGACCTCAATCTCCTCGAGTCGGAAGTCGGCCACGTCGACCGCCCCGGCAACCTGCGGGTGCAGCGCCACCCGGGCCATCTCCGAGCCCGAGGTCTTGTAAGGGGAAATTACGCGGTCCGCCCCGGCCCGCAGCAGCTTCTTCTCGGAGTCCTCGGCCGACGCCCGGGCCACGATCAGGATGTCGGGGCGCAGCTCGCGCGCCGTCAGCGCGATGAAGATGTTGTCGGCGTCGGAGTCCACGCACGCGATCACCGCCCGGGCGCGCTCGACGCCGGCGCTGAGCAGCACCTCGTCGTCGGCGGCGTAGGCCTCGATGTAGCGCACGCCCATCGCCTCGGCTCGCTCGCGGTGGTCGGGGTCGTGATCGATCGTCACGTGCTTGACGCCCGCCGAACGCAGGTCTCGGGCCACCTGGCGGCCCACGCGGCCGAAGCCGCAGATGATGAAGTGGTCGGTGTAGGAATCGATCATGCGCTGTGTCCGGCGCTCGGCGAGCAGACCGTTGAGCTGGCCCGAGACGAAGAACTCCGCCACCGTCGCGAGCCCGTAGAAGAGCGTACCTATGCCGAATAGCTCCAGAAACACGACGACCACGCGTCCGCCGGGGTCGTGAGGATCCTGGATCGAGCCGAGCGTGGTGACCGTGTCCAGCGTCCACGCGAACGAGTACGGCACCGACGAGCCCTCCGTGATCGTGAACGCGGCCGTGCCGATCGCGATCAGGACCACCAGGGCGATCAGCAGCATCACCAGCCGCCGGGCGAACATCCGCAGCTCGCGGCGGGCGCGGCTGCGCTGCTCCCGGTCCCGGCGCTGCGCGCCCAGCGTGTCCCCACGACCTGTTGACATCAGCTAATAGTGATAGGGCTCGCGGGCGAGGATCTTGTGGCCGCGGTAGATCTGCTCCAGCAGCACCACCCGCGCCAGCTGGTGAGGCAGGGTGATCGCCCCCAGTGACAGCCGGTGATCGACCCGGTCGAGCTTGGTCTCGAGCCCGAACGGCCCACCGATCACGAAGCACAGATCGACGCCGCTGCGGCGCCGCTGCTCCAAAAACAACGAGAAACCGATCGAGTCGGGCTGCTCCCCCTCTCGGTCGAGCAGCGACACGAACGCACGGTCGGGCAGGCGCCGCGCCACCCGCTCGTCCTCACGAACCTCGATCAGCTCCAGCCGCGTGTGGCCCGCGATCAGCTTCTGGTAGTGCTGGACGTCGTCGGCATACGGAGGCCGCAGCCTCCCCACGGCGACGACGATGATCCGCACGATGGGATACTACGGCCATATGGAAGATCCGAACCAGCCCGAACGCCACATCAACATTCACTTCTCGCCGGAGATCATGGCCGGTGTGTACTCGAACTTCGCCAACGTCAGTCACTCCGACTACGAGTTCACGATCACCTTCGCCCGCGTCGACCACGAGGTCGAGGACGAGGAGATCCCGGGCGTCGTGGTGTCGCGCATCAACCTCTCGGCCAAGTTCATGCGCGAGCTGATCGACGCGATGAACGACAACTACTCCAAGTGGCAGACCCGCGAGGGGATCAAGAACCTTCCCGAGTACGGCGGCGGTCCGGGCTCGGCGGACGACGAGTAGGCGGCCGTTTATCGATGACCGTGCCGCTCCGCGCCCGGGGGCGCAGATGACACGCTGCGGCATCCTGCTTCCGACGTTCGACCCCTTACGCACCGGCGAGCTGCCGCCGGTGGTGGAGGCCGCGCGTCTGGCCGAGGAGCTCGAGTTCGACGCCGTCTGGGTCGGTGACCATCTGGCCTGCCCGGCTCCCGGTGCTGGACTCGGCCAGTTGCCTGGCTGCGGCCGCGGCGGTGACCGAGCGCGTCGGCCTCGGCTTCAGCGTGATGCTCCTGGGCCTGCGCCCCGCGGCATGGGCTGCCAAGCAGATCGTCACGCTCGACGCCCTGTCGCGCGGCCGGCTGCGCCTGGGCGTCGGCGTCGGCGGCGAGTTCCCCGAGGAGTTCGAAGCGGTCGGGATCCCCGTGGCCGAGCGGGGCGCGCGGCTGAACGAGGCCTTGCAGGTGCTGCCCGACCTCCTCTCGGGTAACGCCGTCGAGCACGCCGGCCGGACTCTGCGGCTGAGCGTGCCCAGGCTCGAGCCTCCGCTGAGCTCCTTGCCCCCTGTCTACGTCGGCGGTCGGGGCGAGGCGGCGCTCAAGCGGGCGGCGCGCTACGCCGACGTCTGGCTGCCGATGTGGCTCGAGCCCGGGGTTCTGGCCGAGCGCAACGCACGCTTGGCCGAGCTCGCGGCCGAGCACGGGCGCCCACAGCCCGGGCTGGCTCTACTCATGGGCGTGCGCGTAGATGACGACGCGCAGCGCGGACGGCGCGAGGCCGAGGCCCACATGCTGGGTCAGTACCGGCTGCCGCTGCACGTGGTCGAGCGCTGGACGCCGGTCGGCCCGATCGATCTGATCGTGGAGACGCTCCAGGCACAGGTGAACGCCGGCGTCGAGGAGCTGGTGCTGATGCCGCTGGGCAGCGGGCCGCTGGTCCAGTACGAGCGCCTGGCGGAGGTCCGCGAGCGACTGCTGGGCGCCACCGCGGGAGCGGGAGCATGAGCGAGGCCTCTATGACCGCCGCCGCGTACCGCTACGACGCGAGCGCCTTCCGCGCCGTGTTCGAGCGGCGCTTCACCTATCTGGCCGGCGTGGAGCGAAACAGTCACCGGTTCGCGTCGCGGCCGGCGCTGCACGATCCCGCCGGCGGCCGGCGCTGGACCTACTCCGAGCTGTGGGCGGACACCGGCCGGCTCGCCGCGGGGCTGGCGCAGGGCGGCGTCGGACCCGGCGACGCGGTCGTGATGCAGCTCTTCAATGGCCCCGAGTTCGTGCTCACCTGGCTCGCCGCGCAGCGGCTGGGCGCGATCGCGGCGCCGATCAACTTCCGGCTCTCGCCCGGTGAGGTGGCCTACGTGCTCGACGACAGCCGCCCGAGCGCGTTCGTCTACGACGGCGTGCTAGGAGACGTGGCGCGTGAGGCGATGCAACGTGCGCAGCACGCCCCCGAACTCGTGGCCGAGGTCGGCGCCCGCGATCCCGTGGCCGGCGTCACCGCGTTCGGGGCGCTCGCCGGCACCGCCGCCGAGGACCCGCCCCCGGTGCCTGGCGAGCCATCCATCTACGACGAGACGACACGTCTCTACACGTCCGGCACCACCGGGATGCCCAAGGGCGTGTCGTTGAGCAGCCTCGTCGATGTGCTCTCCGCCCACGACGTGATCATGCACTTCCCGCTGTCGCCGGAGGACCGCACCCTCAACATGACACCGTGGTTTCACCGCGGCGGTCTGTACTCGGGCGGGCCCAACCCGGTCCTCTACGTCGGCGCCGAGGCGGTCTCGCTGCGGGCGTTCGACCCGGCCACCGTGCTCGACTGGGTGCAGGCGCACGGGCTCACCTACCTGATCGGCGCCCCGACCAACCTGGCGATGCTGGCGGCCGAGCAGACGCGTAGCCCCCGCGACCTCGCCAGCCTGCGGGGGATCGTCACCATGGGAGCCCCGCTCGATCGGGAGGCCTGCCTGCGCTACCAGGAGCTCCTCACCCCGCGGATCTTCAACGGCTACGGCACCACCGAGGCGTTCTGGAACACGTTCCTGCGGCCCAGCGACCTTCCCGAGCACGCCGGGTCGGCGGGTCGGGCCTGCACCGACGACGATGTCGCCGTGGTCCGAATCTACGAGGACCGCCGCGCCGACCCCGGCGAGCACGTGGCCCGGGACGGGTCCGAGGTCGGCGAGGTGATCGTGCGCTCGGTCAAGTCTGGCTACGCGTACGTCAACCAGCCCGCGGAGCAGGCCGCGCGCTTTCACGACGGTTGGCTGTACATCGGGGATCTGGCCACGTGGGATCGGGACGAGTACGTGACGATCGTCGGGCGCAAGGACGACATGATCATCTCCGGCGGCGAGAACGTTCACCCCACTCAGGTCGAGGCGGTCCTCGCCGAGCACCCCGGGATCGCCGACGCGGCGGTCGTCGGAATCCCCGACGAGCGCTGGGGCGAGGTGGTCGTCGCCTACGTCGTCAGGTCCGATCCGACGCTCGACGCCGCCGCCTGCGAGGCCCACTGCCACGGCCATCCGATGCTCGCCGGCTTCAAGCGCCCTCGCGCCTACCGGTTCATCGATCAGCTGCCGATGACCGCCACGGGCAAGAAGGTCCACTACCAGGTGCGCGAGCAGGCAGCCCGCGACGCCGCCGACGGCCTGCTCCAGCGTCCGTGAGCGATTCAAGCAGCCGTAACGACCCCGTCGTGACGGGGATCGGCGCGATCACGCCGCTCGGGCACACCGCCGCCGACACCTGGCAGGGGCTGATCGACGGACGCTCGGGAATCGGTCCGATCTCCCTGTTCGACGCCGCCGGCCTGCCGGTGCGCATCGCCGGCGAGGTCCACGAGTTCGACGCCGAACCGGCGCTCGGCCCCAAGCGCGCACGCCGCTCGGCCCGCTTCTCGCAGCTGGCGATCGTGGCCGCGCGCGAGGCGGTCGCAGACGCCCGCCTCGATCCCGCGGCCGTGTCCGCTCGGACGGCCGTGATCGTCAACAGCGCCTGCGCCGGGACGCCGGAGACCGAGCGCAACATCCGAGCGCTGATCGCCGGCGGCCCGCGCGACGTGAGCCCCTACTACGTCCCCTCGACCATCCTCAACATGGCCGCGTGCGAGGTCGCGATCGACCTTGGGGTGCACGGTCCCGTCAATGCCAGCGCCCTGGCCTGCGCCAGCGGCACGGCAGCGCTGCTCGAGGCCCGGCGGCTGATCCTGTTGGGGGAGGCGGACGTCGTGATCGCGGGCGGCACCGATGCGGCCATCAACGAGGCGATGTTCGCCGGCCTTGCGCTGATGGGCCCGCTGTCTGAGCGCAACGACGAGCCGACGCTGGCCAGTCGCCCGTTCGACCTCGACCGCAACGGGTTCGTGTTCGGCGAGGGTGCCGTCGTGCTCGTGGTCGAGTCGGCCGGGCACGCCGCCGCCCGGGGCGCGGCGAGCTATGGCACGGTGGCCGGCGGCGCGCTCACCTGCGACGCCTTTCACATGAGCGCCCCCGAGCCCAGCGGACGGCACGCCGCGAGGGCGATCGAGCTGGCCCTGCAGAGCGCCGCCGTCGCGCCCGAGGAGCTCGACTACATCTGCGCCCACGGCACCGCCACCCGCGCCAACGACGCCGCCGAGACCAAGGCGATCAAGATCGCGCTCGGCGACCATGCCGGCCGGGTGCCGGCCAGCTCGCCCAAGTCGATGGTCGGCCACCTGATCGGGGCCGCCGGGGCTCTGTCGGTGATGACCTGCCTGCTGGCGATGCGCGACCGAATCCTCCCGCCCACGATCAACCTCGAGACACCCGATCCGGACTGCGACCTGGACTATGTCCCGCTCACCGCCCGGGAGGCCGAGGTCCGCACCGCAGCCGCCAACGCGTTCGGTTTCGGGGGCCAGAACTGCGTCGTCGTGCTGCGGGCGCCCGCGGATCCGCGGGTCTGACCAGCCCGACGCCGAGCGCGCGCGGGTCTGATCAGCCCGGCGCCGAGCGCGCGAAAGCCACCGCGGCCCCGATCCGCTCGGCGGTCGGCGGGTGCGTGGCCAGCAGTCGCGAAACCCACGCCGGAGGGTCGAGGTCGGCGACGTTCTGGAGCGCAATCGTTCGCTCGAAGGAGACGAAGGCCTCCGGGGCCCCGACGAGCTCCAGCGAGAACTGGTCGGCACGGCGCTCGAGCGCCCGCGACAGGCGGTTGCCGATCACCCCCACGGGGGCGCTCATCAACGCCGCCGACAGCGCCAGCGCGGGGAGCGCCGCGGGTGTCCCGCGCTCGGGCGAGAGCGCCCAACTCAGCCGCTGAGCGGCGAGAGCGACAGCGGGAGCCACCAGCGCGGCGTAGGCCATGCTGCGGGGAACATCGCGGTGGCGGACGTGGGCGAGCTCGTGGGCCACCACCAGCCGGATCTCGTCGCGGTCGTAGCGCTCGAGCAGGGTGTCGAACAGGACCACCCGCTTGGTCGGACCCAGACCGGTCACATAGGCGTTCGCAGCGGTGGTGCGGCGGCTGGCGTCAACCGAGTAGACCTCCCCCACCTTGACCCCGGCCGCGCTCGCCAACTCCAGCACGTCGGTCCGGGTCTGGCCCTCCGGCAGCGGCGTGAAGTCGTTGAACAGGGGGTCGAGCACGACCGGCGCCAACGCCGCCAGCACCGTCCCGACTCCGACCAATCCGGCTGCCGCAGGGACCCACCACCGTTGCGGATAGCGCCTGATGAGGACCACCGCCGCCGCGCCGCCGCCCGCCGCGGTCGCGGTGCCGATCGCGCCGGCCTTGATCAGATCGGCGGCCCAGCCTCGCCAGGACTGAGTGTCGAGGCCCACGGCGATCGCCCGGCGCCGGGAGATCACCTGGAGCGGCAGGGCCGGAACCGACAGCCCCACCGACAGCACCGCTCCGGCGGCCGCACCACCGGCCGCCGGCAACCGCCAGTCGCGCGTCAGCGGCCACGGGGGGCGCCGAGCGACGGCCGACAGTGCGCCGAGCTCGACCGCGGTACGTGCCAGCCCCAGCGCACGCTGCGGCCGAGCATAGCTGCGTCCCCGCTGGATCTCGGTCTCGCTGAAGTAGCTGCGGAGGTCCACCTGGGCGGGTGCGATGGGTCGCGAACGCGGGCTCAGCAAGCGCCGTCCGGCCTCGGCCAGCGCGAGCGCGAGCACCAGCTCCGGCAGTACCCGCTGGCATGAGGAGGCTCTCATTCGGGAGACTGTAAGAGATGCGAGTGGCCATCGTCTCGGACATCCATGGCAACCGGCACGCATTCGAGGCGGTGCTCGACGCCGTCGCGGACTCGGGCTGTGAGGAGCTGTGGTGCCTGGGCGATCTGGTCGGCTACGGCGCCGATCCGGACGCCTGCGTGGCGCTGGCGCGCGAGCACGCGGCGATCTGCCTGGCCGGCAACCACGACCTGGGAGTCCGCGGGAGCCTGCCGCTGGAGGAGTTCTCACGCGGGGCGGCGCTCGCCGCCGCCTGGACCCAGGCGCACATCTCCGATGAGACTCTCGCCTACCTCGAGAAACTCGCCCCCCAGAACGTCGACGAGCCGGTTGGGCTCTATCACGCGAGCCCCCGTGACCCGGTATGGGAATACGTGCTCTCGCCACTTCAGGCCGAACTGTGCCTCGACGTCCAGGCCCAGCGGATCTCTCTGATCGGGCATTCGCACGTGGCCCTGTCGTTCTCGCGCTTTCCCGGCGCTCCGGCCACGGGCCAGACCCGGGCCGCCGAGGAGGAGCTGAACCTGATCCAGGGTGAATGGCTGATCAATCCCGGCAGCGTCGGGCAGCCCCGCGACGGCGACCCCCGAGCGGCGTGGCTGGAGCTCGACTTCGATGGCTGGCACGCCCTGTTTCGGCGCACCGAGTACGACATCGCCGGCGCCGCGGCGGCGATCCGCGCAGCCAAGCTGCCGGACTCGCTGGCAGAGCGTCTGCAGTACGGGCAGTGACCCACGTAACCCCAACCCAACCGCTCAAGCCTCTAAAGTCAGCCGCCGAATGGGCAACGGCTCCCGTGCATTCCTGGCCGGCGGCCTCGGTTTCGCCGTGTCGTTCCTAGTCGCCTGCGGCGGCGGAAACGGCCTGCTCACAAGCGGTCAGGCCGGCAACCTGAACAGCCAGCTGGCGTCGATCAGTTCGGCCGTCGCCTCGGGCCAGTGCGGCGCGGCGTCGGGGGCCGCCCGGTCGTTCAGCAACGCGGTCGCGAACCTGCCCTCGACGGTCAACACGACGCTGGTGCAGAACCTAGGCCAGGGCGCCGCCACGATCACCGACCTGGCGGCCAAGGACTGCCGCAACGGCACGGGCACGAGCACGGGCACGACGTCCTCCACCAGCTCCAGCAGCAGCTCGACGACGACGACCACGACGACGACCACGACCACCAATCCGACGACGTCGTCGACCACCACCAACCCCACGTCCTCCAGCACCAGCAGCACCGTTACCAATCCCACCTCTTCGAGTAGTAGTACTACGACTACAAACGGGGGCGTCGGGGTCGGCGGCGGAACCGGCACGGCAGGCAACGGGAACGGTCAATGACAGGCACCACCACCATCGCCGGGCGCTATCGAATCGAAGGCCGCCTCGGGGTTGGGGGCATGTCGACCGTGCATCTGGCGTTCGACAGCCGGCTGGAGCGATACGTCGCGATCAAGCTGCTGGCCGAGCATCTGGCCGATGATCCGACGTTCGTCTCGCGCTTCCGGCGCGAGGCGCTGGCGGCGGCCCGGCTGGTGCACCCGAACATCGTCCAGGTGTTCGACTTCGGCTTCGACCAGGGCCACCACCAGCACTTCATCGTCATGGAGCACGTGTCGGGGCGCTCGTGCGCCGAGTTGCTGCGCGATCGCGGGCACCTCGAAGTTGCCGAGGGCGTGTCGATCATCACCCAGGCGTGCCGGGGCCTCGATTACGCCCATCGCAACGGCGTCGTTCACCGCGACGTCAAGCCCGGGAACCTGCTGGTGTCCGAATCCGACGTCGTCAAGCTGGCCGACTTCGGGATCGCCCGCGCGGCCGACCAGTCGAGCATCACCCAGGTGGGCTCGGTACTGGGCACCGCCGCCTACCTCTCACCCGAGCAGGCACGCGGGGAGGAGGCCGGTCCCCGAGCCGATCTCTACTCGTTGGGGGTCGTCTCCTACCAGCTGCTGTCCGGGCGGCTCCCCTATGAAGCGGCCTCGCTGTCGGAGCTCGCGCTCAAGCAGCAGCGGGAGTCACCGATCCCGCTCGACGAGCTCAATCCCACGGTCCCGCGCGCCCTCGCCCTGGCCGTGTCGATGGCGCTCGCGATCGACCAGCACGCGCGGCCGAACGACGCCATGGAGCTCGCCGAGGCGATCACCGAAGGTGCCCAGGGGATCATGCCCGCCGGCGCCGAGGGCGCCAACTTCGCCACCAGCTCTTCCACCGAGCTGCTCGACCAGCGCGACGACGCCACCGCCGCGACCCGCCTCAGCCCCCGCTCCGCGGCCCCGCGGACGGCTCAGACGCGGGCCGCGCAGAGCCGGACAGCCCGCCCCGCCGAGCCACGCCGAGTGCCCGCGCGGCGGCCCGAGCCGCCCTCCCGGAGCCGCCGCGCCGCGCCCCCCGAGCGCCAGTCCCGCGGCGGACGCGGGTTCCGGCGCATGATGGGCCTGCTGGCGCTGATCGCCGTCTTCGCCCTGGTGGTGATCGCCGCCGTGGTGATCTCCAACAGCACGTCGAACACCGTGGTGCAGTACAAGAAGATCGTCGCCCACGACGCCAGTTCGGCGATCTCGCAGATTCAGAACCTGATCAACAAGTACACGAAGTAGCGCCCGGCGCGGCGCCGGCGCGCAGCGCCGCGGCCGTCTCGGGCAGCCGGTCGGCGTCGATCGCGGCCCGCAGGTCTGCCATCAGCCGGGCGATGAAGCTCAGGTTGTGCAGGGTCACAAGCCGTGCGCCGGTGACCTCGTGCGCTCGCAGCAGGTAATGGAGGTAGGCGCGCGAGAATCCCGGCGCGCACGCCGGGCACGGACACCCATCGAGGATCGGCTCCGGCGAGCGGCGCCACGCCGACTTGACCAGGTCGACGCGCCAGCGCGCATCCGGATCGGGTATCAGCGCCACGCCGTGCCGGCCCAGCCGCGTGGGCATCGCGCAATCGAAGGTGTCGATCCCGCGGATCACACCCTCGATCAGGTCGTCGACCTCACCGATCCCCAGCAGGTGGCGCGGACGCTCGGGCGCGAGCCGCTCCAGCTCGCCGGTGGTCCACCCCACGACCTCGTACATCTGCTCCTTGTCGCGGCCGAGCGAGCCGCCGACGGCGATCCCGTCGCACGCGCTGGCGGCGACCGTCTCGGCCGAGATCACCCGCAGGTCGCGCTCGACCCCGCCCTGGACGATCCCATAGACGGCCTGCCCGGCCGGGCCGCTGCGCTCGTGCCAGGCGAGGCAGCGCTCCAGCCAGCGGTGGGTGCGCTCCATCGAGCGTGCCGTGTAATCACGGGAGACGTGAAACGGCGTGCACTCGTCGAACACGAGCGCGATATCGGACCCGAGCGCAGCCTGGACCTCCATCGATGTCTCGGGGCCCAGAAACCGCTCCTGCCCGTCGACATACGAGCGGAAGCGGACGCCGTCCTCCTCGATCGACAGGATCGACCCGTTGGACCCGCTGTGCTGCTGCCGCCGGCCCTTAATCTCGTCGGCGACCCCCCCGTGCCCCATCGAGAACACCTGAAAGCCGCCGGAGTCGGTGATGATCGACCGCTCCCAGCGCATCAGCTCGTTCAGCCCGCCCAACTCCCGCACAAGCTCGTGGCCCGGGCTCAGGAACAGGTGAAACGTGTTTCCCAGCACCATCTCGTAGCCCAGGGCCTCGACATCGCGGGGCTCGAGCGTCTTGACCGCCCCGCGTGTGGCCAGCGGCACGAATGCCGGGGTTGCGACCTCCCCATGGGCGAGGGTCAGAACGCCGCCCCGCGCCAGGGTCTGCGAGCAGCGGGCACGAACCGTGAACACCGCCCGGACCCTACCCGGGCCGGGCGGGCCGGGGCGGGCGGGCGATCGGGGCGGATCCCGCCGGGCGGGGCGGGGCGAGCGGGGCGGGGCGAGCGGGGCGGGTCCCGCCGGGCAGCGCCGTAGCCTTGCGGCGATGGGACGCGCGGTGGCGACGGTGGTCGGCCTGGCGCTGGCCGCGGCCGGGCTCGCCGGGTGCGGCGCCGCGGGCCGTCCGCGCACGGCCTCTGGCCGCACGGTATTCGCCCAGGCATGCTCCGCCTGCCATTCGCTGTCGGGCCGCGAGGATCCGCGCCGCCAGGGCGGCGACCTGCTCGCGTTTCACTCAGACCGGGCCGCGCTGGTCGAGCTCACACGGGAGATGCCGGCCCGGCGGCCGCTGTCGGCAAGCGAGTTGAGGGCGGTCGTGGACTACGTGATGATGGTGGAGCGCCGCGGCCACGAGTAGAACCGGCCCGGACGGCGGACCGGTCCGGGCCGCGGACGGCCCAAGGGGGCGTTCAGCGTTCAGCCCGCCGGGGTCAGCTCGCCGAGCGAGGCCACCGTGCCCGTGGCTGACAGACCGCCGGCGACGACGATTCCGCCCCCCACCGCCACCACGCCGGCATCGGACAGCGGCCGCGGGAGCCGGCCCGCGGGGCGCACGGCTCCGGTGCGCGGGTCGATCGACCAGATGCTCGCCGTCTGCTCATTCGTCAGATTGCCGCGACCGCCGACCATGTAGGCGAACGACCCGAGCGCGGCGGCGGCGCCGTGAGTGGTCGGGTGCGGCAGCCGCCCGATGCGGCGTACGCTGCCGGTCGCCGGGTCAAAGCTGTAGATCGCATCACTGGCCCCGATCGGCGTCGATCCGCCTATCACCAGCACGCTGCCACCCACGGTCACCGACGCGGCGTAGCGCAACCCCACCGGCAGATGAGCCACCACCCGGGGCCCGGAGCCCGGCCGCCAGGCCACGATCGTGTTCAGGTAGTCGACGCCGTCATAGCCGCCGACCACGTAGGCCGTGCCGCCGACCGCGGTGACGGTCGAGTCCGACGAGGCCTTGGGAAGGGTCCCCACCGTGTGCACTGCGCCGGCGGCGGGGTCGAAGCTCACGATGTGGTCGAGCTCGGTGGTGTACCCGCCCCCGAACACGTACACCGTCCCGCCGAGGTCGGCGCCTTGGGCATCGTGCTGAGGGCCGGGAAGGGTCGCGGTGCTCACCACGCGGTGAAGGTCGGCAACCTGGATCTGATCCCGTGACACACTGGCGTCGTCGAGCCCGCCGAGGAGCGCAAAACGCCCGCCCCCCAGCGCTGCGAAGGCGGGATCGCGCAGGGGCGCCGGGAAGTCGTACAGGGCCCGGTAGCGCAGCGTCACCGGGGCCGGCGCCGCCGGCGGCCGGGCCTTGGCCTTCCGGGCGCCCCGATGCGACGCTCCACTCGAAGCCGCGGTGCTACCGCCGCCGCCGCAGCCGGCGACGGACAGCGCGAGCCCGACCGCCAGCGCGCCCGCGAATCCGGCATGCGGGCGCCGGGGGGCGCCGCTGGGCGGCCGGGGCCAAGCGCGCCGAGGAGCGCCGCTCGGCGGCCGGAGCCAGGCGCGCCGAGGAGCGCCGCTCGGCGGCCGGCGCCAGGCGCGCCGGAGCGGTGTGCGCAGCAAACGAAGGATCCGGCGAGCCTAGCCAAGAGGTTCCGGCTGGGAGCCGGATACGAACGCCCGGTATGGGGATTCTCACGAACGCTCGATACGGTTTGCTGTGGGCATGCGGAGTCGGGTGACCCCCGTCCGGGCGCTGGCCGCCGTCACGCTGGTGCTCGCCGGGCTGGTGCTCGCGGGGCTGGTGCTGGGCGGATGCGGCTCGTCGGACCCCCATCGCCACCTCAGCCATCGGCGCAATCGCTCCTCGTTGCTCTCGGCCGTCCCACCGGAGCCGCTTGGCCACGCCGACGTCTATGCCGCCGACGGCGCCAACGATCTGAGCGCGACGGTCAGGACCGATCCGGCCCTGGTGTACGTCCCCAACAGTATGAGCAACACGGTCACGATCATCGACCAGCGCACGTTCAAGGTCATTCGCACCTTCGACACCGGAGCGCTACCCCAGCACGTTACGCCTTCCTACGACCTGAAGACCCTTTACGTCGACAACGACCTCGGCAACTCGCTCACGCCGATCGATCCGCGCACCAGCCTGCCGGGCAAGCCGATCCCGGTCGAGGACCCCTACAACCTGTACTTCACCCCCGACGGACGGTTCGCGATCGTGGTCGCCGAGCGTCTCCAGCGGCTGGACTTTCGCAACCCGAAGACGATGAGCATGGTGCACTCGCTATCGGTCCCGCAGTGTTACGGCGTCGACCACATGGACTTCTCGGCAGACGGCCGCTACGCCTTCGCCAGCTGCGAGTTCAACGGCAGGATGATCGAGATCGATCTAGCGACCCAGCGCGTGATCCGCACGCTCGTGCTCGACCACGGCCTGGCCAGCCCCCAGGACGTCAAGCTCGCACCGGACGGCCGCGTGCTCTACGTCGCCGACCAGCAGAACGGCGGTCTGTGGGAGATCGACCCGGCCAGCTTCCGCGTTATCGGCTTCCTCGCCACCGGAGCCGGCGCCCACGGCCTCTACCCCAGCCGCAACGCACAGGTCATGTACGTCTCCAACCGCGCCGCCGGCTCGATCTCGGTGGTCAGCTTCAAGACCCGCCACGTGATCAAGACCTGGCAGCTGCCCCAGCCGGCCAGCCCCGACATGGGCGGGGTCTCGGCGGATGGCAACACGCTGTGGCTGAGCGGGCGTTACAACGCCGTCGTGTACGCGATCGACACCCGCACCGGCCACCTGCGCGCCACCATCCCGGTGGGACTTGGACCGCACGGACTATGCGTGTGGCCGCAGCCCGGTCGCTACTCCCTGGGGCACACCGGGATCCTGCGCTGACTGCACGGAGGCGCGAGCCGGGGCGGTCGCCGCGAGCCGGGGCGGTCGCCGCGAGCCGGGGCCGCCGTCGCTTTTCCCCATATTGGAGACTTTGAGACGGAGACCCTCGTCCGGCCGCACCGGTGGGGCGCCCGGGGCCCGGACCGTGATGGCCCGGGCCCCGGGAAACCGAAACTCTGTAGCTGCAGGTCAGGCGGCGGCGGGGGTCTCGTCGCCCTCGATGGCCGGCTGCTCTGAGACGCTGCCCACGCTGATCGCGACCTTGCGCGGCTTGCGCTGCTGCGGCTTCGGAACGCGCACCTCGAGCACGCCGCGATCGAACGTCGCCTTCACGGACTCAGGGTCGATGCCCTCGGGCACCGTCAGCGACCGCCGGAACGAGCCGGAGCTGCGCTCCACGCGGTAGTAGCCCTCGTTGCGCTCCTCGTGCTCTGCCCGGCGCTCGCCGGAGATCGTCAGCACGTTGTCCTCGAGCTCGATGTTGACGTCCTGCTCGGACAGCCCGGGAAGGTCCGCCCGGAGGACGAAGTCGCCCTCGGTCTCGACCAGGTCCATTGACGGGATCCAGCGCCGGTGGGCGCCGTTGCCGGTGGTGGTCGGGGTGTCGAAGAAGTTGTTGAACAGCCGGTTCATCTCGTTCTGGATCGTGCCCAGCTCGCGAGCCGGCTCCCAGCGGATAAGTGCCATGTGATTGCCTCCTGATGATCTGTGACCCACTACGACCTGCATTATGAAATCTAAGTCTCGTGCTGTCAAGTTTTTCTCACCTGATTCTCGCCTGTGGCACGACGCGGGGTGATGATGGCCAGCTGGTTCCAAGGACCGCCGGCCGACTTCATCCGCGTCCGCCGTGAGGGCTTCGAGCGCAGCGTGCGCATCCTGCCTGCACTTCCCGGTGGGCTGGGGGATCGTGCTGCGCCAGCCGATCTACGAGAAGGACCGCCTCGACCCCGTTGATCCGGGTGCGCGGCTTTCGCTGGACGCCGCGCGTCTGAATGGCTTTCCCGAGGGCTACCGGCACCTCGCGTACGTCCAGACCGCAATCGGCTACGAGGTCAAGCGCGACATGCCGGGGCTGGTCGGTCCTGAGGTGGAGCGTCTGTACGAGCGGGGCGCGGCGTGGCTTTCCGGCGGTCCGCTCGCTGCGTGACGGTTTATCGCTGGGGAGGGGGTGGTTTCGGGGGGCTGCCGTCGCTAGTACGCCATATAGGCGTATTTGCGACGGAGGCCTCGCGATCAGCGTCAGTAGCCCATCCCTCAATGCGCCTTTGGCCGTTACCAGACCCTGACTAGACGGTGGTCCAACGCAACGCCGCCGCGAGCCCTCGCCCACGACCGGGCCCGGCCCGAGCTCGCGACCGCGTTACGCGACCCCGGCCGCAGCCTGAGCCCCCGTACCCGCCCGGATCAGGTCCGCCGCCCGCTCGGCGATCATGATCGTCGTCGGCGATCATGATCGTCGTCGGCGATCATGATCGTCGGCGCGTTGGTATTGCCGCGCGTGATGTCGGGCATCACCGAGGCGTCGACCACGCGCAGGCCCTCGTGAGGCTCGATCGGGCGGAGGATCGCCCGCCTGGAGCTGCGCCGGAACCGCAACGCCGCCCGGCGGTGCAACGGGCCTCCCAGCCAGCCCCGCTGCTACGAGATCAGCGACTGCCCGGACATCTCGCCCGGCTGCTCGATCCCCAGCATCTCGAGAATCGTGGGAGCAACGTCCGCGAGCACCCCGCCGGTCCGTAGCGAGAGGCCGGGCACCGTCACGATCACCGGTACGGGATTGAGGGAGTGGGCCGTGTTGGGGCTTCCATCGGGCTCGAGCATGTGATCCGAGTTGCCGTGGTCGGCCGTGATCAGGCACGCCCCGCCGGAGGCGTGAACGGCCTCCACCACCTCCCCCAGGCAACCGTCGACGGTCTCGATCGCCTTCACCGCCGCCTCGATCACGCCGGTGTGGCCGACCATGTCGGCGTTGGCGAAGTTGATGATCCCGAACGTTGGCTGCTCCTCGGCCCACGCGTCCACGAACGCCGCGGCCGCCGCGGAGGCGCTCATCTCGGGCTTGTGGTCGTAGGTGGGCACGTCCCGCGGTGAGGGCACCATCTCGCGACGTTCGCCGTCGTAGGGCTGCTCCTCACCGCCGTTGAAGAAGTACGTCACGTGCGGGTACTTCTCGGTCTCGGCAACGTGCAGCTGATGCTCGCCGCGGCCCGCGATCACCGCCGACAGGGTCACCGCGGGTCGCTCCGGCGCGAAGGCGATCGGGTACGGCCAGCCCTCCTCGTACTCGGTCATCATCGTGTAGCGCTGCACCGGCTCGGTGCCGCCGCGGTCGATCTCCTCAAACGACGGATCGGCCAGCGCCAGCGTGATCTCGCGCATCCGGTCGGGCCGGAAATTGAGTCCCAGCACCGAGTCCTGAGGGCGGATCCGTGCCTCCTCGCCCACCAGCGTCGGCGTGATGAACTCATCCGTCTCGTCGCGCTCGTACGCGTCGCGCGCGGCCCGGGCGGCGGTGTCGGCGCTGTGCTCAGCACGACCGTGGACCAGCAGGTCGTAGGCGCGCTGAACGCGGTCCCAGCGCTTGTCGCGATCCATCGCGTAGTAGCGCCCGACGACCGAGCCGACGCGCCCCGTGCCAAGCTCGGCCATCCACTCCTCGACCTGCTCCAGGAACTCCGCGCCCGCCTTGGGCAGCGTGTCGCGACCGTCGGTGAACGCGTGCACGACAAGGTCGGGGACGTCCAGCGACGCCGCCAGCGCGATCAGCGACCGCAGATGCTTGAGGCTCGAGTGAACCCCGCCATCCGACACCAGCCCGATCACGTGGACGCGCTCGGATCCCGTCAGCGCGGAGAGCAGCACCTCGTTCTCGGCCAGCTCCCCGCGCTCTATGGCCTCATCGATGCGGGTCAGGTCCTGCATCACCACGCTGCCGGCACCCAGGTTGAGGTGGCCCACCTCTGAGTTGCCCATCTGCCCCTCAGGCAGGCCGACGGCGCGGCCACATGCGGTCAGGCTCGTGGTCGGGTACTGATCCCACATCCGATCGAAGACGGGCGTATCGGCCAGCGACACCGCGTTGCCCGGCCCCGCCTCGGCCAGCCCCCAGCCGTCGAGCACGATCAGCGCCGCCCGCTCCACCGGCAGCGATCGCTTTGGACCCGGCTGAGGCACGGAACTACTCCGCCGCGGCGACGATCGCCGCGAATGACTCCGCCTCGAGGCTGGCCCCGCCCACCAGGGCCCCGTCGATGTCGGGCAGTGCCATCAGCTCGGCGGCGTTGTCGGGCTTGACGCTGCCGCCGTAGAGAATCCGGGTCCGCTGCGCCTGCTCCCGCGAGCGGTCGCCGACCAGCGCTCGAACGAACGCGATCGCCTCCTCCGCCTGCTCGGCGGTGGCCACGCGCCCGGTCCCGATCGCCCAGATCGGCTCGTAGGCGATCACGATCTCCCCGAGCCGGTCGGTGTCGACGCGGGCCAGGTCCTCCTGAACCTGGTGGCGGAGCTTGCGCTCGGTGTCGCCGGCCTCGCGCTCGTCCTCGGTCTCACCGACGCACAGGATCGGCTGCAGCCCCGCCTCGAGCGCCGCCGGGACCTTCAGCGCCAGTGCCTTGTCGGTCTCGCCGAACATCTGGCGCCGCTCGGAGTGCCCGAGCACGACCCCGTGCACCCCGATCTCGGTCAGCATCGGAGCCGACACCTCGCCGGTGAATGCGCCCTCGGGCGCCTGGTGCATGTTCTGGGCGTAGACGGCGACCCGAGAGCCCCGGGTGGAGTCAACCATCGCCTGCAGCGCCGTGAACGGCGGGCAGATCACGACCTCGGTGCGCTGAACCGAGGAGACGCGCGGCAGCAGCGCTCCGATGAACTCCTCGGCCTGCTCGATCGTCTTGTGCAACTTCCAGTTGCCGGCGATCAGGGGTGTCCGCGGCTCGCTCGGCAGCTTGGATGCGCTCACTGTAGGACCTCCACTCCGGGCAGCGTGCGCCCCTCGATCAGCTCCAAAGCGGCGCCCCCGCCCGTCGACAGGTGGGTCACCTTGTCCTCGAGCCCGTACCGGCGCAGCGCCGCCGCCGAGTCCCCGCCACCGACGACGGTGACGCCGGGCGCCTGCGCCACGGCGCCGGCGACCGTCCGGGTACCCGCGCTGAACGGCTCGAGCTCGAAGGCGCCCATCGGCCCGTTCCAGAAGACGGTGCCCGCCGTGAGGATGATCTGGCCGTACGCATCGGCGCTACGCGGGCCGATGTCGAGCCCCATGAGCCCATCGGGAACGTCGACGCCGTCCAGCGGCTGCGGCTCGGCGTCCGCGTCAAGGCGCTCGGCCAGCACGAGATCGCTGGGCAGCGCGAGCGCGGCTCGCGCGCCGGCGCTGGCGTCGATCGCCCGGCGCGCGAGCGCGACGTCCGCGTCCGCGCACAGCGACACTCCGACCGAGTGTCCCTGGGCGGCCAGGAACGGAAAGCACATCGCGCCGCCGATCAGGATCGTGTCCGCGACCTGGAGGAAAGACTCGATGACGCCGATCTTGTCGCTGACCTTGGCGCCGCCGAGCACTGCCACCAGAGGCCGCGAGGGGTTGTCGAGCAGCCCGCTGAGGACCTCGACCTCGCGTGCCATCAGCAGCCCCGCGGCGCGCTCCGGCATCAGGCGCGCAACCCCCTCGGTCGACGCGTGGGCACGATGGGCGGCCCCGAAGGCGTCGTTGACATACACGTCGGCGAGCTCGGCCAGGGCCGCGGCCAGCTCGGGACCGTTGTCGGTCTCGCCCGGCTCGAAGCGGATGTTCTCGAGCAGCATCACGTCGCCCGGCTCGAGGCCCTGCGCCATCGCGGTCTCCTCAGGCCCGACCGTGCCCGGCGCGAGCTGGACGTCAACGTCCAGCAGCTCCCGGAGTCGCGCCGCGACCGGCGCCAACGACAGCTCGGCAACGTGCTCGCCGTTGGGTCTGCCGAGGTGCGAGACCAGCACGACAGCCGCCCCGCGCTTGCGAAGCTCCTCGATCGTCGGCAGCGCGGCCCTGATCCGCGTGTCATCGGCGACCTCGCCGTGGTCCAGCGGGACGTTGAAATCGACTCGTGCGAGCACCCTCTTGCCTGCCAGGCTCCCCAGGTCAGCAAGTGTCCTCACAGAAGTCTCTGCACCAGATCCGCCACTCGGTTGGAGTAGCCCCACTCGTTGTCGTACCAGGAGACGACCTTGACCATGGTGCCGTCCATGACCGCGGTCAGCTGCGAATCCACGATCGACGAGGCCGGGTTGCGAACGATGTCGGAGGACACGATCGGATCCTCGGTGTAGACCAGAAAGCCCTTCATCGGACCTTCGGCGGCGGCCGCCGCCAGCGCCTCGTTGATCTCCTCGACGCTGGTCTCGCGAGCGCACTCCACGGTCAGGTCGACGACGCTGCCGGTGGGAACCGGCGCACGGATCGCAAACCCGTGCAGCTTGCCGTTGAGCTCCGGAATCACCACGCCGATCGCCTTGGCGGCGCCGGTCGAGGCGGGGATTAGGTTGACGGCGGCGGCGCGAGCGCGACGCAGATCCTTGTGGGGCATGTCCTGCAGCCGCTGGTCGGCGGTATAGGCGTGGATGGTGGTCATCAGCCCGTGCTTGATCCCCACCGTGTCGTGCACGACCTTGGCCACCGGAGCCAGGCAGTTCGTGGTGCAGGAGGCGTTGGAGATCACCTGGTGCTGATCGCGGTCGTAGGCCTCGTCGAAGTTGACGCCGAGCACCACAGTGGTGTCGGGATTGGTCGCGGGCGCCGAGATCACAACCTTCTTGGCGCCCGCGTCGATGTGCTTGGAAGCGTTCTCCCGGTCGGTGAAAAGGCCTGTGGACTCGATCACGACATCGGCGCCGAGGTCTCCCCAGGGCAGCGATCCGGGGTCGCGCTCGGCGAGCACCCGGATCTCATGGCCGTCGACCGAGAAGCCGCGGTCGGTGGCCTGCACTTGTCCGGGGAAGGGCCCGTAGTTGGAGTCGTACTTGAGCAGGTGGGCGATCGTCTTTGGATCGACGAGGTCGTTGACCGCCAGCCACTCGATGTCGGCCCCCCGCTCGTAGGCGGCCCGGAACACGTTCCGTCCGATCCTCCCAAAGCCGTTGATTCCGACACGTACCGCCATGCGCGCTTCCTCCGTTGTCATCCCACGTCGAGAACGCCGGCGGGTCCCGAGCTCCCGCCGACAGGCGACAGGCTATCTCAGACCGGGTGTCGGTCAGCGCCGGGAGACGACCTCGACCCTTAGCCGATCGGGGTCGCGCAGGTAGGCGGCGTAGTAGCGCCGGCCGTATTGAGGGCGCTGCCCGGGGGCGCCATCATCGCTGCCGCCGTTGGCGATCCCGGCCCGGTAGGCGCCGTCCACGGCGGCCTTGCCGCTGGCCTGCAGGGCCAGATGGCCATAGCCGGTGCCCGCCTCCAGGCCGCGCACCACGAACCAGACCAGCGGCGTGTTGATCCCATAGGCCACGGCCTCCTCGGACTCGTACATCCGCCGGGCTCCGAGGGCATAGAAGACGGCGTCGTAGAACCTCGAGGTGACGGTCAGGTCCCCAACCTCGAACCCGATGTGGTCGATCATGCCGGCCTGGTGACGTCGCGATGCAGCACCTCGACCAGGTAGCCGGCACCGTCGCGGTAGCGCTCGGCCAGATGCTCGGCGATCGCCACCGAGCGGTGGCGACCCCCGGTGCAGCCGATCGCCACGACCAAGTGCGCCTTGCCCTCGGCGAGGTACTGGGGCAGCAGGTAGTCCAACAGCGGGTCCAGGTGCTCGTAGAAGGCATCCAGCGCGCCGCCCTGGTTGATGAACGCCACGATCGCCGGGTCTTTGCCGGTGAGCGGCCGCAGCTCGGGCTCGTAATGGGGGTTGGGCAGGAAGCGGACGTCGAGCATCAAGTCCGCGTCGCGGCTGGGGCCGTACTTGAAGCCGAAGCTCTGGAAGGTGACCGCCAGACGCCCCCGGGTGCGGCTCGGGAGCAGCTCCTCGGAGAGCTTGTGGCGGAGCATCGCGGCGGTCATCCCGCCCGTATCGATGATCACGTCGGCGCGCTCACGCAGAGGCTCCAGGAGAGCGCGCTCGCGGGCGATCCCCTCCGTCACGCTCCCGGTGGGCGCCAGCGGATGGCGTCGCCGGGTCTCCTTGTATCGCGTCAGCAGCGTCTGCTCGTCGGCCTCCAGGAACAGCACCCGCAGCTTGACGCCGCTGCCGCGGAGGTCGTCGATCATCTCGGTCAGTCCCTTGAAGTAGTCCCCTCCACGCACATCGGAGACCACGGCGGCATTGGCGACCTTCGAGCCGGCGTGCATGAACAGGTCGACGAGCGAGCGGATCATCTCCGACGGCAGGTTGTCGACGCAGAAGTACCCCTCGTCCTCGAACGCTGCCATCGCCGTCGACTTGCCGGCGCCCGAGAACCCGGTGATGATGACCAGATCGGTGAGCGCCGAGCCTTCCACGGTCACCTAAGTCTGACCGGCGGCGCGGACGGGGGGTGACCCGGTCGTGACCGGCGGTGTGGCACTATGGCCCGCAGTGTTTCGCCGCCGCGCCCGTATCGCGATCGTGGCGGCGCTCGGACTCGCGCTGTCAGGATCGGCCGCCGCCCGCGCCGACGTGCTGTCGGCGAGCGTTTCGGGCACTCCGACGGGGCAGTCGATGGGGCCGGGCTTCCTCGGAGTCTCGTTCGAGTACCGGGCGCTGCATCAGTACACCGGCCGCGACCCGCGGGCGGTCAACCCGGTGCTGGTCGCGCTGCTCAAGGGCCTGGCTCCCGGACAGCCTCCTGTCATTCGGATCGGTGGCGACAGCACCGACGGGACCTGGTGGCCGATCCGGGGCATGATCGCACCGGGCGGCATCTACTACCGCCTGACCAAGGGCTGGATGCGGACCACCAACGCCCTGGCCACCGACCTCGGCGCCAAGCTGATCCTCGGCATCAACCTCGCCGCCGGACACCCGGCCATCGCCGCAGCCGAGGGGCGGGCGCTCCTGGCGGGCGTGGGGCGCAGCTTCATCGAGGCGTTCGAGATCGGAAACGAGCCCGACCTGTATGGCGCCTTCCCTTGGTTCCGCGACGGCCGTGGCCACCCATACCGCTCCCGCGGGCGCAAGTACGACCTGACCGACTACACGCGGGAGTTCACGCAGTGGAGCAAGGTGCTGCCGCCGTCGGTCCCGCTCGCCGGGCCGGCCACCTCCGGCCCCACCTGGATGGGAAAGCTCGGCAGCTTCATCTCGGCCGAGCGCGGGCTGAAGCTGGTCACCTACCATCGCTACCCGCTCCGAGCGTGCATCACCACTCCCACGGCACCAGGTTTCCCATCGATCCCGAACCTGCTGGCAGACACCTCGTCCAGCGGGCTCGCCCAGGGGCTTGCCTCCTACGTGCGCACCGCCCACGCCCACGACCTCCCGTTCCGCGTGGCCGAGATGAACAGCGCCTCGTGCGAAGGCGCCGCGGGGGTCAGCGACACCTTTGCCTCCGCCCTGTGGGCGCTCGACACGATGTTCGACATGGCCAGCGTCGGGGTCGACGGCGTCAACTTCCACATGCTCCCGGGCTCCCATTACGAGCTGTTCACGGTCTCCCACGACGCCGCCGGCGACTGGCAGGCGTTCGTGCACCCCGAGTACTACGGCCTGCTGATGTTCTCTCAGGCATTCCCGCCCGGCGCCCGTCTGCTGCCGGTCACGGCGCCGTCCGGGCCGGTCAAGGTTTGGGCCACGATCGGCGTCGACGGGGTCACCCGCGTGACGCTGATCAACCAGGACACCACCGCCGAGCACGACGTCCAGGTGACGCTTCCGGCCTCGGCGGCGCCCTCGGGTACGGCGTCGCTCGAGTCGCTCACCGCGACGAGCGTGAGCGCCACCTCGGGGGTGTCGCTGGGCGGCCAGAGCTTCGGTGATGAGACCACGACCGGCGCGCTCCCCGGGCCACCGGCGACGAGCACGGTGGTGCCGGTCGCAGGTGCCTACACGGTCTCGCTGCCCCCCGGCAGCGCGGCGATGCTGACCACCGGCTGAGCGGCTCGACCACGACCGCCCGACCGGGCACGTCCCGCCGGGTCAGACCCCCGTCTTGTGCAGCTCGCGGTACACCTCGCGGGCCAGCTTGCCGGGAACCCCGGGCACCGACTCGAGCTCTTCCCGCGAGGCGGCCAGAATCGCGTCGGGGGAGCCGAAGTGCGCCAGCAGCGCCCGCTTGCGCGCCGGCCCCACCCCCGGGAGGTCGTCGAGCACGGATGCGGTCATCGCCCGGTCGCGGCGGATCCGGTGATGCGTGATCGCGAACCGGTGAGCCTCGTCGCGGATGCGCTGGAGCAGCTGGAGCTCCGGGGTGTCGTGGGCCAGGGCCAGCGGCGCGTCACGCCCGGGGATGAAAACCTCCTCGATCCGCTTGGCCAGCGAGATCACGGTCACGCCGCGGTCGCGGAAGCCCTGCAGAGCTCGCAGGCCGGCCGCCAGCTGGCCCTTGCCGCCGTCGATCACGACGACGTTGGGCAGCGCGGCAAAGCTGGGGTCGTAATCCTTGTCGTGCGGCGAGTAGTCGCGCTGCTTCTCCCAGCGCGCGAAGCGGCGTCCGAGCACCTCCTCCATCGCGGCGAAGTCGTCCGGCCCATAGTCGCCGGGCGGCTGGGACCGGTCCCTCCCCTCGTCGCCGACGGTGAACACCCTGAAGCGGCGATAGTCGGACTTCTTCGGGGCGCCCCCCTCGAACACCACCATCGACGCAACCGTGTTGGTTCCCATCAGGGTCGATATGTCAAAGCACTCGATGCGCAGCGGGATCGTGTCGAGTCCGAGCGCCTGCTGGAGGCCGTCCAGTGCCTCGACGCGCTGCTGGCGCCGGCGCTCTGAGCGCAGCTTCTCCTGGTCCAGCGCCAGGCGGGCGTTGCGCTCGGCCAGCTCGAGGATCCGCCGCTTGTCGCCGCGCTCGGCGGCCCGGATCTCCACCGTGGCGCCACGCCGGGCCGACAGGGCCTCGGCCAGCGCCGGGTTCTGACCAACCTCGCGCTGCACCACCAGCAGCGGCGGGACCGACATCGCGCTGGCGTAGTACTGGACGATGAACGCCTCGGCCACGTCGGTGAGCTCCGCGTCGGCGGCGTTGTCGAGGTAGAAGCTCTGGCGGTCGGAGAGGACGCCGTCGCGGACCTGGAACACCTGTGCGTTGGCCTCGGTGTCGGACACCGCCACTGCGATCGCGTCGAGCGATCCGGCGCCCTCGTGGGCGACGCGCTGACGCTCGAGCAGCGAGCGGATCGCCCGCAGCCGGTTGCGCTCGCGGGCGGCGTCCTCGAAGCGCTGCTCGGCCGAGGCCAGGCGCATCTCATACTCCAGCCGGCGCTCGATCTCCTTGTAGTGCCCCGACAGGAAGGCGATCACGCCGTCGATCGCCTTGCGGTAGTCCTCCTTGCTGACATAGCCGACGCACGGAGCCTCGCAGCGCTTGATGAAGTAGTCCAGGCAGGGGGATCCGCTGCGCCGTCCCGGCTCGGGGCCGTCGCAGGAGCGGAACATGAACACCTTGCCCAGCACCTCGAGCGTCGAGCGCACCCGCTTGGCGTTGCTGTAAGGGCCGAAGTACACCCGGTCGCGCCGATGGCGCTCGCGCGTGAAGTACACCCGCGGGAAGTCCTCGTCCGTAGAGATCGCTATATAGGGATAGCTCTTGTCATCACGGAGCCGGATGTTGAGCCGCGGCTGGTACTGCTTGATGAAGTTCTGCTCGACCAGCAGCGCCTCGGCCTCGGTGTGCACCACCAGCGCCTCGATCTGGTCGATCATCTCCAGGATCTCCCGGCCCGCCCGCGTGCTGGGGTTGGAGAAGTGCGAGGCCACCCGCTTCTTGATCGACTTCGCCTTGCCGACGTAGATCACCTTGCCCCGACTGTCGCGGAACAGGTAGACACCGGGCTCGTCGGGGAGCTCGCGGCGCCTGTCGGCTGGCAGTACTGACATCTTCTTCGAGGATAGAAGCGGGGCTCGGACCCCCTCTACGCCTTGGCTCAGTCAGCGCTGAACGCCAGCAGCGTGCCGACCAGCCCCAACACCAGTCCCGCCAGCGCCACCGTCTCCCCCGGGCCCGCCGCCGGCGCGTCGGCGACGTAGCGCCCCAGCGCGGCGTTGAAGATGTCGGCGCCATTGGTGGCCGGCGATGCCATCGCGTGCAGGGTGAACGCCAGCGCCACGGCCAGCGCCGGCACCAGGGCCAGCCTGGCGTTCCGGGTGCCGCGCAGCGCCACCACCAGCAGCCCTGCCGCCACCAGCGCCAGCATCACATCGGCGGCCGAATAGAGCTGCCACGCATTGGGATCGTGCGGGACCCCCTGGAGCGCCGCCGAGCCGCCGTACCGGGCCAGAAACCCCCCCGAGAACTGGTGGCTCCAGGTCAAGAACAGCGATCCGAGCAGGATCGGGGCGCCGAGCAGCATCAGCCAGTCCGCGATCGCCTCACGCTTGCCCTTGCTCACGGCGGCGGCAGTGTACGCCGCGGCCGCGGTCAGACGTGTCGGGGCCACACAGACCGGCCCCGAGCTCCGGGGTGGGTCAGTACCGCCGCGCGGCCCAGACCACGGCGAACAGCGTGTAGACGCTGCCGCCGACCAGCACCAGCCAGGCCACGCTCCCGGCGCTCGAGCTCGTCAGCTTCGAGGTGGCCGTGAGAGTCACGGCCAGTACCGCCGCCGCCGCGTAGAGCGCAGCCCGCCGGGAGTCTCCGAGCGAGTAGAGCGACGTGCGGTGCTCCCGGTACAGGATCGAAGCCACCCAGGCCAGGACTGCCAGGAAGATCAGCGATACGGCCGTGATGACCACGTTGCCGGTGGTGCCACCGCCGGGGGCGAAGGCCACCACCGCAGCGATCACGACGATGATCGCAACGTTGCGCAGGTTGGCCACGGAGCTCACGAGGTGAAGTTTACGCCGCCGTCGGAGCGCGCTCGGGCGCGTCTGGCTGAGACTGAGGCCCCTCCGGGTCCTCCCGGCGGGGCTGCTGCTCTGGTGCTGCCCCGGACCCAACTGCCGCACCGGCCGCTGCGGTGGCCGGAGGTGCCGGAGTTCCGTCGGCGGTCTCGGCGGCGAACCGGTAGCCGACACCGAAATGGGTGTGCACGTAGCGCCACTCGGGCGACACACGCTCGAGCTTCTGGCGCAGCTTGCGGACGAACACGTCGACCGAGCGGTCGCCGCGGGCCATCGTGTACCCCCACACCCGTTGGTAGATGTCCTCGCGTTCGAGCACCCGCCCGCCGGCGGCGGCCAGCTGGTGCAGCAGCTCGTACTCCTTACGCGAAAGCGAGGCGGCGGACTCACCGACGTAGGCATCGAACCGATCGGGTCGGATCGCCAGCTCGCCGGCCGCGATCGTCTCGTCGTCGGTGGGGACGTCCCCGGCGCGCCGGCGCCGCAGGACGGCCTCGATCCGTGCCACCAGCTCCTCCGGATGGCACGGCTTGGTCACCCAGTCGTCGGCCCCGCCGCGCAGGCCGCGGACGCGGTCGGCGACGGGGGCGGGACCACTGCACACCAGCAGCGCCAATCCGGGCAGCGAGCCGGCCACCCATTCGATGTAATCGAGCCCCGTCAGGGCGGGGTTGACGACCAGGGCATGGAGCCGCCAGGCCGCCAGCTGCTCGGGGGCGGCGGCATAGCCGATGACTTCGCGGTCCCACCGCAACGCTGTGAGCCGCCGATCGAGCACCGTCATCAGTCCGCTGTCGTCGTCTATGAAGGCAATCCGGATCGCCGCGGCCTCCCGTGGGCGTGGTGCAGCTTGCTCGTCGAGTGTACGGGTGCCCCGGGACGGCTCCGCGCAAATCGCCCGCTGAGGCGACGGAGTCAGCGCGCCACCGCCTCCCAGCGCGCGTACAGCTCGGCCACCGCCTGCTTGGCCGCCTCATGACGGCCCGACGAGCGGGCGCTCGCCTCGGGGGTGGCCCACGCCACCGGATCGGACAGCTCCTCCTCGATTGCCCGCAGAGCGGCCTCGGCCGCCTCGATCTCCTGCTCGAGCCGCTGCTCGCCGGCGCCGTTTGAGTCGCCCTTGCCGCGCGGCGGATTGCGTTTCTGCTTGCGCCGGGCGGGCGGCCCGGGCGCCTTCGCAGCGGCGGGCTGGGGCTTTCCGCGCGCGGGAGCCGGTGTCCTGGCACGCTCCTCGCGGACCCGCACATACTCGGGCCAGCCGCCCGCGTAGCTGTGCAGCCCGTGGGCCTCGAGCGCGATCGTCCGAGTTCCGACCGCGTCCAGCAGCGCGCGGTCGTGGGAGACCAGCAGCAGCGATCCGGTGAACGCGTTGAGCGCCGCCTCGAGCGCTTCGCGGCTCTCCAGGTCGAGGTGGTTGGTGGGCTCGTCGAGG
The DNA here is from genome assembly GCA_963799995.1 of uncultured Solirubrobacterales bacterium. GTDB lineage: Bacteria > Actinomycetota > Thermoleophilia > Solirubrobacterales > Solirubrobacteraceae > Palsa-465. The sequence goes on from CAWCZI010000012.1 coordinate 1,402,381, forward strand.
ATCAGCACGTTGGCCCCGGATTGGACCAGGACCGCCACCGACAGCCGGCGGCGCTCGCCGCCGGAGAGCCCCTCCAGCGGCTTCTCGGCCTCCTCACCGGAGAACAGGAAGCGGCCGAGCAGCGCCCGCGCCTTGCCCGGCGTCAACCCGGTGGCGTGCTGGGCGGCCTCGAGCACGGTCCGGGCCGTGCCCGACGCGCTGAGCTCCTCGGCGTGCTGGGACAGGAACCCCAGGACTACGTTGTGCCCCGTACTGAGCTTCCCCTGCTCCAGCTCGCGCCGGCCCGCCAGCGTCTCGATCAGCGTCGTCTTGCCCGCCCCGTTGGCGCCCACCAGCGAGACGTGCTCGCCGCGCTCCAGCCACATCTCGGCGTCGCGCAGCAGCTCCTTGCCGCCGGCTGACAACGATGCGCCCTCGAGCTCGAACACGACCCGCCCGCTGCGCTCCGGTGGCTTGAAGGCGAACTGGAGTCCGGCGCCGTCGGTCGGATTGCGCGAGATCCGCTCGATCTTGTCCAAGCGCTTGGCCCGTGACTGCGCCTGCCGGGCGCGCGTGCCGGCGCGAAACCGCGTCACGAACCGCTCGAGGCGCTCGATCTCCGCCTGCTGGCGCTCGATCGCCCGTCCGAGGGCGAGTTCCCGGGCCGCCCGCTCGCGGCGCCACGCATGCCACGGGCCGGCGAAGAACTTGCCCCGCCCCGCCTCCAGCTCGAGCACAGCGGTGCCGACCGCCTCCAAGAACCAGCGATCGTGGGCCACCAGCACGATCGCCGCGTCCAACCCGACCAGATGTTGCTCGAGCCATTCGAGCGATTCGATGTCGAGGTGGTTGGTGGGCTCGTCGAGCAGCAGGAGGTCGGGATCACCGGCCAGCGCGCGGCCTAGCGACGCCCGCGTCAGCTCTCCCCCAGAGAAGGTCTCGAGGCTGCGATCCAGATCGGCGTCGTCGCGAAAGCCCAGCCCGTGCAGGGTCGCCAGGGCCCGGTCGCGCCAGTTGTAGCCACCGGCGTGCTCGAGCCGAGCCTGAGCGCGGGCGTAGCGGGCCAGCGTCGCCTCGTCGTGGGCGCCGCCCGCCATCTGCTGCTCGATCGCCTCCAGCTCCTGCTCGATCGCCACCAGCTCGGACGCCCCCGAGAGCACGTAGTCGCGCAGTGACAGCCCGCGGTCGCGCGGCGGGCGCTGGTCGTGCAGCGCGACCTTGGCACCCTTGGAGAAGACCAGCTCGCCCCCGTCGATCGAGTCCTCGCCGGCCAGCATCCGCAGCAGCGTCGTCTTGCCGGCGCCGTTGCGACCCGACAGCGTCATCCGGTCGCGGCGCTCGAGCTTGAACGAGATCCCGCGCAGGAGCGGCTCGCCCGCGATGTCCTTGCTCAGGTCTGATGCGATCACCACCGCCATGACGTTGATGGTAGGCGGGACTCGCCCCTGGTCACCAGGGCACCGGGAATGGGCACCCGGGTACGATGGCGGCATGAGTACGCGCGTGTACCCACCCGTCCCCCCGCACGAGATGCTTCCCGCCCGCACGCTCAACGTGGACGGCATCGGAGAGCTGTTCCTGCGCGACAGCGGAGAGACAGATTCCGGGCGCCCGGCCGTGATGCTGCTGCACGGCTGGACCGTCAGCGCCGACCTCAACTGGCACGCCGCCTATGACCCGCTGGTGCGGGCCGGGTACCGGGTACTGGCGATCGACCATCGCGGCCACGGACGGGGCCTGCGGACGATGGCGCCCTTCCGCCTGGTGGACTGCGCCGCCGATGCGGTGGCCGCCGTACGGCAGCTCGGCCTGGCGCCGGCGATCTTCGTGGGCTACTCGATGGGCGGGACGATCGCGCAGCTGATCGCCCGCGATCACCGCGACACGGTCCGCGGGATCGTTCTCAGCGGCACCTCCCAGCACTTCTCCGACCCGGAGACGGTCAGGGTGTGGAGAGCGATGGGAGCGATGAAGTTGATGCTCTCGGTCGCGCCGCGCGCAACCTGGCGCGCCGGGTTTCGCCAGGCCGGGATCCCGAACTCCCCGTACACGGCGTGGTGGATGGCGGAGATGATGCGCCACTCAGCGCGCGACATTGCCGAGGCCGGCCGCGAGCTCGGCCGCTTCGACTCGCGTCCGTGGCTCGAGTCGGTGAGCGTGCCGGCCGCGACGGTGATCACCTCCAGGGATCGCTCGGTGCCGCCGCGCAACCAGCGCGAGCTGGCGCAGGCAGCCGGCGCCATCGTGTTCGAGGCCCCGATCGACCATCTCGAGGTCACGACCCGGGCCGATGCCTACAACCCGGCGCTGCTCGGAGCGCTGGCGGCGCTGACCGCCGCAGAGCAGGCCGGGGAACGCTCCGAGAGCGTCAACTTCGCCTGAGGATCGGTAACCTTGGCGGCGGATGCGTCGCGCCCGTTTCGTCACGACCTTGACCCTTTTCGCCGGCACCCTGCTGGTGCTCGCCCCCGCGGCCCTCGGGCGCGACGACGGCGGTCAGGGCTTCTACGGCGAGACCACCGACAAGTCGATAACCGACGTGATGTTCATCACCATCGCCTTCTTTCCGACGGTGATCTTGGTCTTCTCCCTGATCCAGTGGCGGCTGGACAAGCGCAAGCACGCGCGGATGGATGCCGCCAAGCGCCGGCAGGCCAATGCCGACTGGCGTGGCGGCTGGTAGGTAGATGACCTACTTCGTCACGGGGGCGACCGGGTTCATCGGGCGCCACCTCGTGGAGCGACTGCTGGAGCGCGACGGAGACGTTTACGTGCTGGTGCGGGAGGGGTCCCGCGACAGGCTCGAGGCGCTGATCGACAGCTGGGACGGTGACGCCCGGGCGCGCGTCAAGCCCGTCGTCGGTGACCTCTCGGAGCCGCGTCTGGGCGTTTCCGACGAGGACGCCGAACGCCTCGGTCAGGCCGGCATCGATCACTTCTTTCACCTCGCCGCGATCTACGACATGACCGCCGACGAGGAGCGCAACCGCGTCGCCAACGTCGACGGCACCCGCCACGCGGTCACCCTGGCCAACGCGATCGAGGCCGGCCGCTTTCACCACGCATCCTCGATCGCCGTGGCCGGCCTTTATAAGGGCCTGTTCCGCGAGGACATGTTCGACGAGGACCAGAAGCTGGCCCACCCCTACCACCGCACCAAGTTCGAGTCCGAGAAGCTGGTCCGCACGCAGACCACGATGCCGTGGCGCGTGTATCGCCCAGCGATCGTGGTCGGTCACTCGAAAACCGGCCAGATGGACAAGATCGACGGGCCTTACTACTTCTTCACTGCGATCAAGATGGCCCGGCACTACCTCCCGGGCTGGTTCCCGTTGATCGGCCCCGAGCTCGGCTACACGAACCTCGTCCCCGTCGACTTCGTCGCCGCCGCGATGGACCACATCGCCCATAAGGACGGCCTCGACGGCCAGGCCTTCCACCTCACCAGCCCGAAGTCCCAGCGCTCGGGCGAGGTCATGAACACGATCGCCGCCGCCGCCCACGCCCCGCAGATGTCGATGCGGATCGACTCCAAGCTGCTCAAGGCGCTGCCCAAGGGGACGATCGGGATGCTCATGCAGCTGCCGGCGGCCAAGAACGTGCGCAAGGCGATCCTCGCCGACTTCGGGATCCCCGACGACGTGATCGGCTACATCGGCCTCACCGCCCAGTTCGACACCCGGGACACCGAGCGCGCGCTCGCCGGCTCGGGAATCGCGGTGCCTGCGCTCGACACCTATGCGGACAAGCTCTGGGACTACTGGGAGCGCAACCTCGACCCCGACCTGTTCAAGGACTCAAGCTTCGAGGGTGCGGTCAACGGCAAGACGGTCCTGATCACCGGTGCCTCGAGCGGAATCGGGCGGGCGGCGGCGCTCAAGATCGCCCGGGCGGGTGGGATCCCGCTGCTGGTGGCGCGCTCGGAGGACAAGCTCGAGGAGACCAAGCGCGAGATCGAGGACAACGGCGGCACCGCCTACGCCTATTCGGCCGACATCTCCGAGCCCGACTCGGTCGAGCAGCTGGTCGAGAAGGTGCTGGCCGACCACCCCGCGGTCGACGTCCTGGTCAACAACGCCGGCCGCTCGATCCGGCGCTCGGTGGCGCTGTCCTACGACCGCTTCCACGACTACGAGCGCACGATCCAGCTCAACTACCTGGGGACGATCAAGCTGATCATGGGGCTGCTGCCGCACATGCGCGACCGTAAGGCCGGCCTGATCGTGAACGTCTCCTCGATCGGCGTGCAGACCAACCCGCCCCGGTTTTCCGCCTACGTCGCGTCCAAGGCGGCGCTCGATGCCTGGACCCGGGTCGTCGGCTCCGAGTGCATCGGCGACAACGTCCACTTCACGACCATCCACATGCCCCTGGTCCGGACGCCGATGATCGCCCCGACCAAGATCTACGACAGCTTCCCGACCATCTCCCCGGAGGAGGCGGCCGACCTGATCTGCGAGGCGATCCGCGCCAAGCCCAAGCAGATCAACACCCGGCTGGGCACCTTCGGCGAGGTGGCCTACGCCCTGGTTCCCAAGGCGGTCGACCAGATCCTCTCCACCGCCTACAAGGTCTTCCCTGACTCGGCGGCCTCCAAGGGCCAGCAGGATCCTGACGAGCACGCCTCCACCGAGCAGGTCGCGCTCGCCCATCTGATGCGCGGAGTCCACTGGTAGGGACGGTGCCCGAAGACGACGCCGGGCTGGGCGGCTTCGACCCCCTGCGCCGAGCCGTGTTGGCGGATCCGGCACTCCAGCTGCGCCTGCGCCCGCACCGGGACTGGGGTGAGTTCCGCGCCGCCTGCCTGGCGATCGCCGATGAGCTGGGGCTGGCGCTCGGCGAGGGCGAGCTCGAGCTGGTCCGGTCGACGATCCGCCGACCGGGCAACGTCGGCTCCGTTCCACGCCGTCAATGGAACCCGGGACCCGATCCGCGGCGGCCACCGGGCTTCACGCCGGTGGAGTTCGACGCCCGCTCGGCGACCGTCGACTGGGTCGACATGCGTGGGATCGAGCTGGAGCGCCCCTTCTTCGAGGAGGATGTGCAGGACGCCGTGGCGCAGCCCTACCGGCTGCTGTTCCGCGCCTGGACGCCCGTCGACCAGTTCGACACGCCCGATCCTTGCGAGCACCAGAGCAGTGAGCTGGCCGGTCTGATCTTCCACACCTCGCGCTGCGGCTCGACACTCGTCTGCAACATGCTGGCCCAGGTGCCGGGCACGGTGGTCATCTCCGAGCCGCGGATCGTCGACGAGCTCCTGCGGGCTCCGGGGGTCGCCGAGTCCACTCGCGCGCGCTGGGCCGCTTCGGCTCTTGCCGCCATCACCGGGCCCCTGGCCGGCGCCCGGCGCGCGGTCGTCAAGCTCGACTCGTGGGCCACGCGGTACCTCGGGCTGGTGCGGGCCGCCTTCCCCGGCGCGCCATGGGTGTTCGTTCACCGGGAGCCTGCGGAGGTGGTCGCATCACAGGTGCACATGCCCGGTATGGCGTGTGCGCGCGGGATGCTGGGATCGGCGCTGTTCGGCATCGATCTTCAGCGCGCACTCGCGATGCCGTTCGCGGAATACTGCGCGATCGTGATCGCCACGACCCTGACCGACGCGCTCGGAAACCTTGACGCTGCCGGCTGCCTTGTCGGGTACGAGGAGCTCCCCGACGCGGTCCTCAGCAGGATCCTTCCTCACTTCGGGATCGAGGCCGACGCCGCCGCCCGCGAGGCGATGCGGACGATCGCCGGGCTCGATGCCAAGCGTCCCTACCAGCATTTCGATCCCTCGGCGGCGGCCAAGCCCACCCCCGAGGTCCGTGAGGCATGCCGCCGCCACGCCGACGAGCCCTACGGCCGGGTATGCGCACTCTCGAGCGTGGATCGCGCCCCGGTGAGCGCGCCGTGGTGACCCGGGCGCGTCTCCCGCTCGAGTTCGACCCGCAGCCGCTGCGCGCCGAGGCCGAGGCCCTGCCCCCCGATGCCTGGGTACCGCACTTCAACACCGCCTACTACGAGGGCGACTGGAGCGGTGTGGCGCTGCGCTCGGTCGGTGGGCGCGACCAGCAGCTGTACCCGGACCCGGCGGCTGCCGACCCGTTCGCCGACACTCCCACACTCGGTCGCTGCCCGGGGCTGGCCGGCGCGCTTGACCGCTTCGAGTGCGCGCTGCTGTCTGCCCGTCTGCTGCGTCTCGGGCCGGGAGCCTCGATTCGCGAGCACCGCGACCACGCGCTCGGCTATGACGACGGCGAGATCCGCATCCACATACCACTGATGACGAACCCCGACGTGGCCTTCCTCCACGACGGGACCAGGGTCGACATGAGTGCCGGAGAGGCCTGGTACATGAACCTGAATCTGCTGCACGCGGTACGCAACGAGAGCGCCGAGGCCCGGGTCCACCTCGTCGTCGACTGCGTGGTCAACGACTGGCTGACCGGCCTGCTGGAGTCCGGCGATGCCTGATGCGCCCGCCCCGGCGGATGTCGCCCGTGAGCCCCCGCTCGGGATCGCGCAGCTGGAGCGCCTGCGCCGCTCGATCGTCGAGCCGGCCTCCCAGCCCGCCGGGGAGTTCGCGATCAACCATGCCGTGCTGGACCGCATCGGCGTGGGCCTCGAGCCGTCTCACCAGTTCCTGTTCGCGACCCGGCCCACCGGCCAGGAGTTCGAGCGCTGGCTGCTGGAGCAGCTCGGCGGCCGCATCGGTGCCGAGGTCGTCGTCGATGCCAACGCCATCGCCGCGGGCGAGGTATGCCCCGGCCGCCGGGCCGAGCAGGCGCGAATCGATGGCGCGGAGCCCTCCCTGTCGACCGAGGATCTGGCTCACTGGGGGCAGCACGGCTACGTGATCCTGCGCGGAGCCGCGCCCGAGGCGGCGTGCGCTGCCCTCCGGCGCGCCGTCTATGACTACCTTGGCGCCGACCCCGACCGTCCCGAGAGCTGGTACCGCATGCCGCGCCACCAGGGGGTCATGGTGCAGCTGTTCAACGCGCCAGGGATCGCCGAGATCCACGCCTCGCAGCGGATCCGCAAGGCATTTGCCCAACTTGCCGGAACCTCGGACCTGATCATGAGCAGCGACCGCTGTGGCTTCAACCCGCCGGTCACACCGGAGCATCCATACGGCGGCGCCGGGCTCCACCTCGACCTACCGAGCTTCGAGACACCCATCGCCTCACACCTGCAGGGGATCCTCTACCTGTCTGACACGATCGAGTCACAGGGAGCGCTGCGCCTGGTGCCGGGCTTTCACCGCCGTATCGACGACTGGTTGCGAGCGCTGCCCGACGGGCCGGACCCCACCCAGGCCGACTTCGAGGCCTTCGGCGCGGTCCCGATCGCGGCCGCGAGTGGGGATCTGATCATCTGGGATGCCGCGCTCCCCCACGGCCCCAGCCCCAACACGGCGACCCGGCCGCGCGTCGTGCACTACCTGCGGATGTACCCACGCCCACCCGCCGCGGGCGACCCGGCGCTCTAGATCTAGATCCTGAACACGGGCAGTAGCCGCTGCTCGTGCTCGGCCTCGATCCGGGCGATCACCTCGATGTGCTCCTCGAGCCCCGAGCCACGGAGCTTTTCCGCCAGCAGCTCGTCGACCTGGAAGATCCCGGCGCTGTTGGACATCGCGATCTCCACGCGCACCGCCCGGTCGCGCCCCGGGGAGATCTTGACCTCCTCGATCGCGTACGCCGACAGCGAATGAATGTTGTGCTGGCCGGTCTCGAACGGAATCCGGGAGCGACCGCGCGCCATGTCGAGCGCGTCCGCGACGCGGACGATCCCGGCCTCGATCGTGAACGGCGCTCCGTCGCGCCGGTGACCGATGATCGCGTGCATCGCCTCGGCCACCAGGATCGATCGCTCCGGCTCCTCGTAAGCCGAGCTCAGCAGCGACCCGAGTTTGTCGGCGGTCAGGAACAGGCTGTAGCGCTCGTGGTCGGCGCGGTGGATCGACATTCCGACGCAGTGCATCAGACACCCGGCGGCCACCACCACCTCGGCGTCGTGCTCGCTCATCGCGTAGTCGGCGACCACGCTCGGAACGACCCCGCGCCGGAACAGCAGTCGCGCGAGCCGCAGCCCGATGTTGAGGACGATCTGAATGTGGACCCAGCTGTGGTCGGACATGCCCAGCCGCCGCGAGGCGTTGATGCCCGACACGTGCCACCAGGCCTTCAGCTGCTGGTCGCCGTTGGCTGCCTCCAGCAGCCGCTCCAGACGCCGGTTGCCACGGGTTGGGGCGCGCACCCGCACATCGGCCAGGGCCTCGCGGGGTCCGATCGCCGGGTCGGTGCTCATCGCGCCCCCGCTTCTAGCAGCACTCCCTCGCGAATGCCACCACGCCCGACGCTCAGCGGCGTCCCGAACAACTCGGCCACGCGCCGCAGGATCAGCAGGCCCGCCGGGAGCAATCGTGCCCGCTGGGGATCGATCTCATAGCGCCGCGCCACCTCGAGCGACTCGTAACCCACCATCAGCGTGAGCGCGCGGTCGAGCGTCGCCGCGTCGAGGATGGGCCCGGCCAGCAGCGCCAGCGACGTGGCGCTCCCCCCAACGGCCACGGCCGCCGCCGGTCGCGGCGCCTGCAGCCCGGCGAGCGCGGCATCGAGCTCCCGCTCGGCACCGCGCAGCTGCCTCGCGGTGGGGGGATCCGAGGCCAGATGGGCGTACGCCAGCGAGCCCGACCCGAGCGGCAGCGAGGCCCACCACCGCACTCCGGTGATGACATCGCCCACCACCAGCTCCGACGATCCGCCGCCGACGTCGACGACGCCGAGCTCGCCGGCGAACGAGCGCTCGAGGGTGCCGGCGGCTCCGACAAAGGCCAGACGGGCCTCTTCCGCCTCGGACAGGATCTGCACACTGACCCCGGTCACGGCTCGGATCTGCGCCACCAGCTCGCCACCGTTGGTCGCGCTGCGAACCGCCGCCGTTCCCACTACGCACACCTCGCAGGCGCCGTGCGCACGGGCGCTGGCCAGCTGCCCCGCCACCACGTCGACCACCTCGTCGATCTTCGCGGACCCGATCGCTCCCCGGTCGTGCAGCTCGTGTCCGAGCCTCGTGAACGCCCGCTCCTGGTGGCGGCCGATCAGCCGCCCGTCGTCGCGGTCGGCCACGAGCAGCCGGGTGGTGTTCGAGCCGATATCGATGCAGCCGAGGCGCAATTACGGCACGAGCGTCTCATGACTCGGGGCGGCACTGTGCGCGGCTGTCTCCGCTGACACCGGGTCGCGCCCCCCCTGCGGTATCTCGCCGAGCGCGATCGGCGGCTCAAATCTGATCGGGGACAGCGCCCACCAGGCGATCACGGTGAACACGAATGACCCGGCGGCTGCCACGGCGAGGGCCACACGGGAGCCGGTCAGCGCTGTGACGGCACCGCCGATCAGGATCCCGAGCCCCGGCGTGGCCAGCGCCACCGACTCGCTGAGGCTCGTCACCAGGGCCATCCAGCGCTGCTCGGTCCGCTCCTGCATAGCAGTCCGGGCCGCCACCATCTCGACGCCGTTGCTGCCGCCCCCCAGCGCCGCGCCGACCACTGCGAGGACAATCGTGGGCGCCGCCGCCATTATCCCCAGCCCAATTCCGAGGCTCGCGCCGCTGGCGGCGATCAGGATCCGCGAGGACGCGTGCGCATAGCGGGCGTACAGGGCGCTGCCCGCGATCGCTCCAGCTCCCCACGCCGCCATCATCGCGCCGTATCCGGTCGCTCCGGCGTGCAGCGTGCGCTGGGCGAACACGACCTCGACCGGCACCGAGATCGTGAAGAAAACCATCCCCAGCCCCTGCAGCGTCAGCAGCCGCCACAGCGAGGGCCGCGCGCGAACGTGCGCCAGGGCTGCCCGCAGCCGGCGCCCGCCGGCCCGCTCCTCCGCGGGGACCTCGTGGAGATCGACGGTGATCAGCGACGCCCCCATCGCCAGAAACAGGCCGCAGTCGATAATCAGCGCCGCCACCGTTCCGCCGGCGGCCACCACCGCGCCTCCGAGCAACGGGCCGCCGAGATACGCCACCCACGAGACTCCGTTGCTGAGCGCGTTGCCCTCGCGGAGCAGGCCGGTCGCGGTGAGCTCGGCCACCGTTGCCGCGCGCGCGAACGAGCGCGCCACGGTTGCGATGCTCCCGTCCAGGAGCACGAGCACGAGCACGGGTATCAGCGAGAAGCGGTAGGTCATCCAGGCCAGCACCCCGAACACGATCCCCTCCGCCAGGTACAGCGCAGGGAGCAGCAGGCGCGCCGGTTGCCCCTCCAGGCGTGCCACCAGGCCGGGACCCGAGAACGCGGGAAGGACCTGCGAGGAGAGAAAGAACGCCGTCGCTCCCAGGGCGCTGCCCGTCCGGCGGTAGACCAGTACCGAGAGCGCCAGCGTGCCCACCGACCAGGCCAGCTCGTTGAGCCCGTAGGCGATCAGCAGACGCCGGTAGACCGGTAGCCGGAGAACCTTCTTCATGCCCCCCGGGCCCCTTTGGTGCTGGTCGACCCGAAGTCGTGTCGCCGACGCAACCTGACCTCCTAGATGCGCTCGCTCGAGCTTTTCCGGACGTTGACTGCTCAAAGCGGTTCGAGCAAAGTTATCGTCGGGACAGGCGGCATCCTATACATCGGAACGGCTCGGTCGGCGCAACGGTGGGCCGGCGCCCGTGTTGCCGGGGATCCGCCCTAGGTCAAACGTCCACTGGTCACGGCGGCGAGACCGTGCACCGGCCGTCACCGGCGTAGCTGCGTGCCCCCGTCCGAGACCTGCTGAACTGGGCCCATGATGCGGGTTCGCGCGACGCTGATCGTGGTGGCAGCGCTGGCGCTCGCCGGGTGCGGATCGGGCACGACCGGGCAGGACGGCGGCTCACCCGGCGGCGCGCAAGGCGCGGTAGCCGTCCCGGGCGCGTCTGCGGGTGGGCTCCCCCGAGCTCACCCACAGGCCGTTGAACCGACCGTCGGCGCCCAGGCGGCCGTGGGCGCCGCCGCCGCCGACCCGATCGGAGACCCGCGCGCCCACGCCGTCTCGCTGGCCGAGGTCAAGCGCGAGCTCAGGATCGTCCAGGAGCTCAACTCGCTCAGTCCGGGCCAGGGCTTCGTCTTCCCGATCCAGCCACTGTCGGTGGTCGAGCCGCCCAGCACGTGGTCGCCGGACCAGGGTGTGGACATCTCCACCCGGGGCGCCGCCTGCGGGGCGGCAGCGGTCGAGGTTGCGGTCACCGACGGTGTGATCGTGCAGGAGGGCATCTCCGGCTTCGGCCCCGCGGCGCCCGTGCTCCGCGTCGCCGTCGGCCCCCTCCGTGGCCGCTACATCTACTACGGCCATGCCCTCCCGACGCTCGTGCCGGTCGGCTCCGTGGTGCAGGCGGGAGAGCCGATCGCCGAGGTCGGGTGCGGAGATGTCGGGATCTCTTCGGGCCCGCATCTCGAGATCGGGATCAGCGCGGTCAACGGGCCGACCTGCTGTCCGGGCAACGACGAGACCTCGCCCGCGCTGGAGCGGCTGCTCGAGCGTCTGTGGCCCGGAGGCTGAGAGTCAGCTCAGGTGAACGCCCGGCGGGCCGCCCGCCCGCCCTCGGCAGCCTGGCGGATGAAGTCGTAGGTGCCCCGCTCGAGCAGCTCACGAGCCGCGGCGTGCAGGCCTTCGAGCGCGGCGAACGCGAACGCCCCTCCCACCGACACGCGGCTGACGCCGAGGGCCCCCAGCTCGGCCACCGGCGGCACTCCGGGGCGGGCCAGCACGTTGACGGGCAACGACACCGCCTCGATCACCGCGGTGATCTCCTCGGCTGTGGCCAGTCCGGGGGCGTAGAGCACGTCGGCGCCCGCCCGCTCGTAGGCCTGCAGACGGGCGATCGTGTCGGGAAGATCGGGCCGGTCGTGGATGTGGTTTTCGCAGCGGGCCGTCAGGACCACGTGCGCGGGTCCGGAGTGCGCCGCCGCCGCGGCCGCCGCCACGCGCTCCACGGCCACCTCGATCGGGTAGATGGGATCCTCGTCGTCGCCCGTGAAGTCCTCGATCGAGAAGCCGGCCAGGCCTGCGGCAACGGCGCCGGCGGCCGTCTCGGCGACGCCGTCGGGCGTCTCGGCGAACCCGTTCTCGAGGTCGGCCGATACGGGAAGCTCGGTTGCCGCGACGATCGCGGCGGCGTGCGCCAGGGCCTCCTCACGCGTGACCCAGCCGTCCAGTCGTCCCAGGGTCGCCGCAAACCCGCTGCTGGTGGTGGCCAGCGCCTCGAAGCCCAGCGACGCCAGCAGCTTCGCCGAGCCCGCGTCCCACGGGTTCGGGAGCAACAGCGGCCGGCCAGGGCGGTGCAGCTCGAGGAACGCCCCGGCACGCGCCGCCTGATCGCTCATCGCTGCACCGCGATCGCCGCCCCCGGCCCGCCGCACAGCTCAAACGGTCCGGCGCGGCCGAGCAGTGTCTCGAGGATCTCCTCCAGCCGCCGGCGAAAGAAGTGGTGGCCCTCCTCCGGATCCACGAACACCCGGCAGCGCGGAAGCTCAACGGCCAGCTGCAGCGCGTGTTCGACCGGCACCAGCGGATCGTTGGCGCCGTGCCACACGTGGACCTCGGCGCTCACCTCAGCCAGCCGGAAGCCCCATTCCCGGGAGTAGGTGATGTAGTCGTCGACCATGCCGCCGACACCATAGGCGGTCGCGTCCTTCAAGCTTGAGCCGGCCGCCAGCCGCTCGGCCGGATCGCTGAGGCGCTCGCGCTCGCTCGGCGCCGCATGCGCGGCGATCACACGATGCAGCAGTCCCGGGTGGCGCCGGATCACGGGCAGCAGCAGGTCGCCCAGAGCGGTGCAGGCACGCGGCGAGGCAGCCAGCGCTGACAGGGCAAGGCCGATCCGCGCGGGCATCCCCGGCGTACGGTGGGGCGCGCACAGCGGCGACAGCGAGCTGCACACCGCCACCCGCGTGACCCGGTCGCCAAGGGCGTGCGCGGCGGCAAGTGCGTACGGGCCGCCGGCGGAGACGCCGATCACCATGAACCGGTCGATCTCGAGCGCATCGGCGAGCGCCTCGATGTCACCCGCGAAGTCGAGCACCGTCCGCGGCGAGGGCAAGCGGTCAGAGCCGCCGATCCCGGGACGGTTGACGGCGACGTGGCGGACGCCGAGGCGCGAGGTGATGGCCTCGAGATCCACGGAGTGGCGCAGCGGTGTGCCGATCGCGCCGTGGCAATAGAGCACTGGCCTGCCCTCGGGCGGGCCGGTCTCCGCGTAGCTCACACGCCGGCCGTCAGGGAGACGGATCGAGCTCGCACGGTGGGGCTGGCGGTCGTCCATGGTGATCGTCAAGCGTCTGCTCACCGCAACCTATGGCCTCGGCCATCAGAGGTTGTTGCGTGTTTGTCAAGGCGCTCGAGCAGCGCACGAAGGGCCCTCGCGAACTCGAGCGGTCGCTCGACCATGGGGACGTGCCCCGCGCCGGCGACCACCTCCAGCTCGGCGTCCGGCCGCTTGGCCACGATCGTGCCGGCGCCGTGGACGGGCACGGTGCGGTCAAGCTCGCCCCACAGCAGCCCGAGCGGCGCCCGAGTCCGCCCCAGCAGCGGCCGCAGGTCGGCCCGCGCGATCTCTGCCATCGCCGCCCCCAGCCGGCTCGAGCCCGCCGACGCCGTCACCATGATCCGGGCCTGCCCGGGTGAGAGCTCGGCGCCGTCGGCGACCGCCAGCGCCAGCAGCAGCCGCCGGCCCCAGCGCAGATCCGTGAGCGGGGCGGCGCGACGGCGGGCGGCGAACCACCCCTCGACCACGGCGGCGAACCACCCTTCGGTCGAGCCGGCGAGCGCTCCCTGTAGCAGCGGCGGGCGGGGCAACGTCCGCGGATGAAGGCCCGCCGGCGCCACCAGGACCAGCCTCTGCACGAGTCGGGGCCGGTCCACCGCCAGCGTCAGCGCCACTGCCCCGCCGAGTGAATGCCCGACGACGTCCAGCGGGCCGCTGACGCCGTGCGCGGCCAGCCCGCGGGCGACGCGGTCGGCCACGGTCCCGAGCTCGAACCCGGGGCCGGCCGGGGCCGAGCGCCCGAAGCCCGGCAGGTCGATCGTGACCACTCGCCGCGTGCACGCCAGCCCGGGCACGACTGAATCCCAGATGACCTGACTCGTGCCGAGCCCATGGATCAGCAGCAACGGCTCGCCGTCGCCGTCGCCGGCCTGCCGCACATGCAGCAGCGGACTCCAGGTGCGAGATCGCGGCGCGGGCGACAACCCAACGGAGGCTACGCTGGATCTCATGACCACCGAAGCTCGCGCATTCTCCCTCGGCCGCGAAGGCGGCGGCGACGGCTCCTTCCACCGCCAGGATTCAAGTTTTCGAAACTGGATCTCCGAAGACGGCTTCACCGGCTGGCAACCGGTCGCCGGCCGCTACCACCTCTACGTCTCCCGAGCCTGCCCGTGGGCGCACCGCACGCTGATCGGACGCCGGCTGATGGGTCTCGAGGACGCGATCGGGGTGTCCTACGTCAACCCCATCCGTGATGAGCGCGGGTGGACGTTCTGCGGCGAGGGCTACGTGGACGACGTCAACGGCTTTCGGTTCCTCAGCGAGGCCTACACGGCCAGCGAGCCCGGCTATCAGGGCCGTGCCAGCGTGCCGGTGCTATGGGACAGGGAGCGGGGAACGATCGTCAACAACGAGTCGGCCGACATTCTGCGGATGCTCGGCACCGTGTTCGCGCCGCTGGCCGCCCACCCGGTCGAGCTGTATCCGGAGCGGCTGCGCGGGGACATCGACGCGCTCGGCCAGGTCATCTACGACGGAGTCAACAACGCCGTCTACAAGACCGGCTTCTCGACCAGCCAGCAGGTCTACGACCGTGAGGTCGACAACCTCTTCCAGACCCTCGACCAGCTCGACCTCCGGCTCGCCGACCGCCGCTTCCTGTTCGGCCCCGAGCCGGTCGAGACCGACTGGCGGCTCTTCACCACTCTGGTCCGCTTCGACGCCGTCTACCAGATCCACTTCAAGTGCTCGGTCCGCAAGTTGATCGAGTACGAGAACCTGTGGCCCTACGCCCGCGACCTGTATCAGTGGCCGGGCGTCGCCGAGACGGTCAGCTTCGACGAGATCCGCACCCACTACTACCGCACGCATCCGATGATCAACCCCACGGGGATCGTCGCGGCGCTTCCGGCGGCCAGCTTCGCCGATGACCCCGGGCGCGAGCACCTGAGCTGACTGGGAAAGGGCGTGCGGCAGAGGGGGCGCCGTCGCTTATACGCCATATGGACGTAATCGCGACAGAGGCCTCCTCTGTGGTCACCGCGGCAGCCCCTCCGCTCCAGCGCGCTCGCGGGCCGTCACCAACGTGGGCACACATCGACCCTGGGCTCCGCGAACGCGCAACCTGGCGGTTTCGATCTGAATAGTGACCGGATAGCGAGCACTAGTCAGAGTCCTGATCCCGGTGCAATGACCGGCTCGTGACGAGTCGTGTCAGCTGTGACGGACCGGTCACATGCCGGCCGAGCGCCGTGCTCAGCCGCGGCGCCGGAGCACCCGCAGCGCCAGCAGGAAGCCGAGCAGGAGCGCCACCACCTGTGCCGGGTTCTGCTTCGCCTGCCTGAACAGCGCCCCGCCGACCAGCGACAGACCTTGGACGGGCTCGCTCTCGGGCATCGGGGGCAGCGCCGGCGCCGGCCTGGTGGCCGACGGCGCGCCGGTCGAGGATGGCCCCGGGCCCACGGTCGCGGGCTCGTCGGTGGGCGCCTGCGTGCCGCCGTTGCCTTGCGCGGCAGCCCCGGCCTCGGCCGCCCCGGCGCCCGCGGCGTCGTCGTCGCCGGCAGTGCCCGGAGTCGGATCCGCCGTCGCCAGCTCGCCGCCCGCATCAGCAGCGCCAGGCGCGCCGCCCGTATCAGCCGCGCCAGCCGTATCAGCAGCGCCAGCCGCACCGCCCGTATCAGCCGCGCCAGCCGCCGCCCCGACATTTTCCGGCGTCCCGGCCAGGGACGTCTGCAGGCAGTTGGCGAACTCCCCGAGCAGCCGGTTGGAGATGTCCTCGATCATCCCGCCGCGTCCGAACCGGGCCAGGCGCCCAGTGATGTGGTAGTCGGTCGAGACGTCGACGCGCGTCGCGCTGTCGCCCGCCGGCGACAGCGAGGAGACGATCGTCGCCTTGGCGCCGCCCTGCCCGCGCTTGTCGGTCCCCTGGGCCTGCATCGTGGCGGTGTGGACGCTCTCGTCGATCTGCTCCATCTGGAGCTTGCCCGTGTAGGAGGCAGACGTGGGCCCGATCTTGACCTTGAAGGTCCCGTTGTAGCTGCCGTCCTCGTTGCGGCCGGTGACGGCCGCCCCGGGCAGGCAGGGCGCGACCCGCTCCACGTCGACCAGCGCCTCCCACACGCGCTCCAGAGGGGCGGCTACCTCAAACGACTGCTCTAGCTTCATTGCGAATGGCCTCCAGGTCATCAGGTGTGTCGACGTCGCGTCCCGAGCATAGGTGCCCGGCTTCGATCTCACGGCCACCGCGCAGCAGTGCACCGGCCCCGCGGTCGCCGCCCAGGGACTGCACGGCAGCGATCTCCTTGGGGCCGAGGACCACCGGATGGCCCGGCCGCCCCTCGTAGACCGCCCGCGAGCGCGGGGGCTGGTCGACCATCATGGCCACCAGCTGGGGTGTGATCAGCGGAGCGTCGCCGAGGGTGACGATCAGCTTGCGCGCCCCCACCAACGCGTCGACCCCGCACCGTAGCGACGCCGCCTGGCCGCGCTCCCAGTCCTCGCACACGACCGGCTCGGCGTCCATCAGCTCAACCCCGGCGAGCACCTCTTCGGCGCGCGACCCCAGGACCACGACGATGCGCTCGATCGCCGGCACCGCCGATTGTGCGGCCACAGCCCACTCCAGCAGCGGGCGCCCGTGCAGGTCGGCGAGCTGCTTGGGCCGGTCCCCGAACCGGGTCCCCGCCCCGGCCGCCAGGATCAGCCCTCCGATCACGGATTGGCCACCCTCAGGCCGCGACTTCGTGGATGCGCCCGCGCGACGTCGTCAGCCGTCCGCCGTCACGCCCGTGGCGTGCCGCGACCACCTCGCCGAGGATCGAGAGCGCGGTCTCCTCGGCGCTGACGGCTCCCAGGTCGAGTCCGACCGGAGCGGACATCCGGGCCAGATCGTCATCGGTGAACCCGAGCGCCAGCAGCCGCTCACGCCGGGACTCCTGCGCCCGCCGCGAGCCCATCGCCCCCACGAACCGCGCCGGCGAGCGCAGCGCGATCTCCAGCGCCGCGTCGTCGAGCTTGGGATCGTGGGTGAGCACCACGATCGAGGTCGCGGGGTCGATCCCGCCCAGCTGCGCGAACGCCTCCTTCGGCCAGGCGGCGATCACCTGCTCGGCGTCCGGAAAACGCTCGGGGGTGGCGAACCGCGTCCGCGGATCGACGACGTAACAGCGCCATCCGGTGGCGCGCCCGATCCGGCACAGAGCCGCGGCGATCGGGACCGCGCCAAACAGGATCAGCCGTGGCGCCGGCGCCACGACGTCGGCGAACATCGGCCCGCGCAGCTCGGACGTCTCGAGCCACAGAAGGTCCTCGGCGGCCTGCCGGGCCTCCGCGTCCAGCTCGGCCGAGCCCAGCGAGCCCGATTGGGTCCCGTCCTCCTCGAACAGCACCTTACGGCCCGGCTCGTCGCCCTCCAGCAGCGTGATCTCGGCAGCGCGGCCGCCGGCGGCCGCGATCTCGGTGAAGCGCCCGGGAGAGAACTCCTGGATCCACACGTCGATCTCGCCTCCGCAGGGCAGCCCGACGCTCCAGGCGGTCTCGTCGGCGATCCCGAAATGCATCAGGCGCGGCGGCTCGCCGCGCAGCACCCTGTCGGCGATCTCGATCACGGCGCCCTCGACACAGCCGCCCGAGACGGCGCCGATCACCTCGCCGTCCTCGTTGACGGCCATCTTCGCGCCGGGCGGGCGCGGCGCCGACTTCTTCACTGAGACCACGGTCGCGATCGCGATCCGGTCCCCGCGATCGATCCAGGTCTGCAGGTCGGGCAGTACGTCGTTCACAGGTCCTCCAATATGGCAGCCAGTTGCTCCAGAGAGGCCAGCGAGTTGCCGGCCAGAAGTTCGTCGGTATGCGGAACGGCGGCTCGCATACCGCGTGTCAGCGGCTCGTAGTCGGGGTGCGCGGCCAGCGGGTTGAGCCAGATCAGGCGGTGCGAGGCGCGACGCAGACGCGCCATCTCCCGGTCGAGTTGCTCGGGGTCGCCGCGATCCCAGCCGTCGGACAGGACCACGACCACCGCGCCGCGGCCGAGCCGGCGGCCGTGCGCGCGGTTGAGCTCCGCCAGCGCGGCGCCGATCCGCGTCCCCCCGGAGAAGTCGGTCACCGCCGCCGCGGCACGATCCAGCGCCCGGTCGTGGTCGCGACCGCCGAGCTCGTTCGTTATTCGTGTCAGCCGGGTCCCGAACGCGAACGCCTCGACCCGCCGCCGCGCCGCCACGCAGGCGTGCATGTACTGCATGAGCATCCGCGCGTAGGGAGCCATCGACCCGGACACGTCGCACACAAGCACGAGCTGGCGAGGCCGGCGCGTCGGCGTGCGCCAGCGGCGGTACACCGGCTCGCCCCCACTGCGCAGGGAGGCGCGAACCGTCGCCCGCAGGTCGGGGGTGTGACCCCGCCGGCGCGAGGGCCGGGTGCGCCGTGAGAGCCGGGTGGGGTGCCGCCGCGCCAGCTGTGCGATCAGCTCGCGCGCCCGCGCCATCTCGGCATCGGTGTAGCGCGCGAAGTCCTTTTCCATCACCAGCTCGACGTCGCTCCATGCCGCCGGCACCGGGTCGCCGTCGGCCCGCGCCGCCTGTCCGGCCGAGTCACCGAACGCGGCCCGCGGCAGTGCCTCCTTCTCGATCGTCCCGAGCTCGGACAGCGGGTCATCAGGGTGGGTGGGATCGATTCGGACGTCGCCGAACACAGCCACAAACGCGGCGTCGAACCGCGCCAGGTCGACCCGCTGCGAGCACAGCACCGTGCGCAGCGCCAGCCGTGCCTCCTCGCGCGAGCCACAGTCCACGGCATCCAGCGCCCGGTGCGCAGCCAGCAGCTCCCCCACCCCGACACGGGTGCCCTGGGCGCGCATCGCGGCGGCCAGCTCGCCCAGCCGCGCCGCCACCGAGTCGGCCAGCGGGGCCAGCGCGGCCGTCTTTTCAGACACCTTCGAGCACCCTGCGTTCGCGTACCCGCATCACGTCCTCGTGCACCTTCAGCGCCGCGCCGAGCGTCTCCTCGAGCTCGGCCTCGTCGCCGAGGGCCAGCAGCGCCTGCGCCCACACGATCGTCTCCCCGACACCCGGGAGCTTGTACAGGTCGCCCTGGCCGCGCAGGCGCCCGACGGCCTCGACGACCCGTGACGCGATCCGCTCCGGGACCTCGGGCAGGCGGGAGTGGACGATCGCCCGTTCGCGCTCGGCGCTCGGATAGTCAATCCAGTGATAGAGGCAGCGCCGCTTGAGCGCGTCGTGCAGCTCGCGGGTGCGGTTGGAGGTCAGCACCACGATCGGCGCCCGTCGGGCTTTGATCGTCCCGAGCTCGGGGATCGTGACCGCGAAATCCGACAGGAACTCGAGCAGGAACGCCTCGAACTCGTCGTCGGCGCGGTCGATCTCGTCGATCAGCAGCACCACCGGCTCGGCGGGATCCGCCTCGAGCGCTTCGAGCAGCGGACGGCGCAGGAGGAAGCGCCGGGCGAACAGCTCGCCCTCGTCGACCCCGCCCTCGGCGGCCCGCAGCGCCAGCAGCTGGCGGGCGTAGTCCCAGTCGTATACCGCGTGATGGAGGTCGATCCCCTCGTGGCACTGCAGCCGGATCAGCCGCGCCCCCACGGCGGCCGCCAGCGCCCGAGCGACCTCGGTCTTGCCGACGCCGGCCTCGCCTTCGAGCAGCAGCGGCTGCGACAGCGCCACCGCCAGACGGACCGCCAGCGCCAGCTGCCGGTCCGCGAGATAGCCCTGGGCGGCGAGCGCTGCAGTCGCGGATTCGATGGAGTCGATCTCCGCGGGCTTCACCGTCTCAACTGAGCCCGCCGGGTTCACCCCCGACCGGCCGCCTCCGACAGCGCTCGCTTGCACAGCACCCGCGCCAGATGGCGCTTGTAGTCCGCGCTGGCGTTGAGATCGGCCGGTGGATTGGTCTGATCGGCCGCCTGCTCGGCCGCCTTGGCGATGTTCTCGGCGCTCAGCTCCTGGCCGCGCAGTGCATCTTCGACCGCTCTCGCGCGCAGCGGCACCGACGCCATGTTGGTGAGCCCGACCCGGACGTCCTCGCACACCCCGCCGGATTCCTTGACGACGGCGCTGACCGCCACCATCGCCCAGTCCTCGCTGCGGCGGTTGAACTTCTGGTAGCCGTGGCCCCAGCCGTCGAGCGCCGAGAGGCGGATCTCGGTCAGGACCTCTCCGGGCTCCACAGCCGTCTCCAGGTAGTCGCGGAACAGGTCTGCGGCGGTCACCGTGCGCTGACCGCCCTGACCCTGGAGCGTTACCTCAGCCTCGGTCAACAGCATCGCCGCCGGGAGGTCCGAGGCGGGATCGCCGTGGGCCAGGCTGCCGCCGATTGTGCCCCGGTTGCGGACCTGGGGGTCGGCGATCGTGGCCGCCACCTGCGACACGATCCCGAGCTCGGGCGAGCGCTCGAGCACGGCATGCGGGGTGAGCGCGCCGATCCGCCAGTGGCCGTTCTGGCGCTCCACCCCGTGCAGCCCCGGGACCTTGCGCAGATCCACCAGCAGCGACGGCGCCGCCAGACGCAGCTTCATCAGCGGGATCAACGAATGACCGCCGGCCAGCAGCTTGGCGTCCTCGCCACCGTCGACGAGCGCCGAGATCGCGTCCTGCAGCGACTCCGGAGCCGTGTAGTCGAACATGGCCGGGATCATGCCGCACCTCCCTTTGCCTCGGAAATGGCCTCCCACACCCGCATCGGACTGAGGGGCATGTTGATGTAGCCGACGCCCAGCGGACGCAATGCGTCGATCACCGCGTTGGTCACCGCGGCGCTCGCCGCGATCGTGCCCGCCTCACCGACGCCCTTGACGCCCATCGAGTTCACGGGCGAGGGCGTGACCGTACGATCGGTCTCGAAGCTGGGCAGCTCCGCGGCCGTCGCCAGCGCGTAGTCGACGAACGTCCCCGTGATCAGCTGGCCCTGGTCGTCGTAGTGCACGCGCTCGTACAGCGCCTGGCCGATGCCATGCACGACGCCCCCGTGGATCTGGCCTTCGATCAGCATCGGGTTGATGGCGTTGCCGCAATCATCGACGGCGACGTAGCGGATGACCTTGACCTTGCCCGTCTCCGCGTCCACGTCGACGACGCAGGCGTGCGCGCCAAACGGGAACACGAAGTTCTCGGGGTCGTAGAACATCGTCTCCTCCAGGCCCGGTTCCATCCCCTCGGGGACGGCTCCGATGTAGGCGACGCCGGCGACGTCCGCCAGCGCCATCCCCTTGTCCGGGGAGCCGCGAACCGAGAACTTGCCGTCCAGGACCTCGATGTCCTCGGCGGCGGCCTCCAGTTCGGCGGCCACGATCGCCTTGGCCTTGGCGACCACCTTGTCGGTCGCCTTGACGACGGCCTCGCCGCCGGTGGCCAGCGACCGCGACCCGTAGGTGTTGCGTCCCTCAGGGCCCATCGACGTGTCGCCGTGGATGACCTCCACGACCGAGGGGTCGACGCCGAGCCGATCAGCGACGATCTGCGCCATCGCGGTGTCGAGGCCCTGTCCGTGGGGTGAGGTGCCGGTGTAGACGGTGACCGCGCCGGTGTTGTGCACGCGGACCATCGCCGACTCCCACAGGCCGGCCTGCACGCCGACCCCGGCCGGACCCGTCACCCGCGAGGGAGCCAGACCGCAGATCTCGGTCCAGGTGCAGAACCCAATCCCCCGATAGATGCCGTCGGCGCGGAGGCTCTCCTGCTCGGCTCGGAAAGCCGCGACATCGACGTGCTCCATCAGCTTGTCGAGCGTCCCGTGGTAGTTGCCCGAGTCGTAGATCACCCCGGTGGCGACCGCCGCGGGGAAGTCCTCCTTGGGAATGAAGTTCTTGCGGCGGACCTCCAGCGGGTCCATCCCCAGCTCGTGGGCGAGCTGATCGAGCGTGACCTCGATCATCTGGGTCGCCTCCGGCCGCCCGGCCCCCCGGATGGCGTCGGTCGGGCACTTGTTCGTGAACACTCCCGTGATGTCGGTCCGGACGTTGGGGATCTTGTAACAGCCGCCCATAACGAACGCCCCCAACGACGGGATCAGCGGCGTCAGGATCATGTTGTAGGCGCCGAAGTCAGCCAGGATCTTGACGTGGAAGGCCGTGATGGTCCCGTCGTGCTTGGCGCCCATCTTCACATGGGAGATCTGGTCGCGTCCCTGGTGCGCGACCGACATGTTCTCCGAGCGCGTCTCGGTCCACTTCACCGGCAGCCCAAGCTTGCGCGACGCCCAGCAGGCCAGCAGCTCCTCGCCGTAGACCTGGAGCTTCTGACCGAAGCCGCCGCCAACGTCGGGCGCGATCACGCGGACGTGATCCTCGCCGAGGCCGAGCAGCAGGGCCATGAACAGACGCACGAAGTGAGGAACCTGCGTCGCCGAGTACAGCGTCAGCGATCCGGCGCGGTAGTCGGCGATCACGCCGCGGCACTCGATCGGCGCGCCGGCGATCCGGTGGTTGACCACCCGCCGCTCGACGATCACGTCGGCCTCAGCGAACCCGGCCTCGACGTCGCCGCCGGCCAGCGTCCACTCGTGCACCTTGTTGGTACCCAGGGACTCGTGCACGAACGGCGCCCCGGCGATGGCCGCCTCGGGATCGACGACGGCCGGCAGCGACTCGTACTCGACCAGAACGTCCTCGGTCGCGTCCTGGACGGCGTAGCGGTCGACGCCGATGACGACCGCCACCGGGTCGCCGACGTGCTTGACGGCGCCGCGGGCCAGCGGCCAATGCTCGGGGTTGTTGACCTCGACACCGGGCGGGGCCCAGGCCATCGGCAGCGGCCCCCCCAGATCGGACATGTCCTCGCCGACGAAGACCGCCGTGATGCCGTCGCGCGCGAGCGCCGCCGAGGTGTCGATCGAGGTGATCTTCGCGTTGGCCTCGGGCGAGCGCACGAATGACGCCCACAGCATGCCGGGAAGCTTGATGTCATCGACGTAGCGGCCTTGGCCCGTGATCAGGGGCGGGTCCTCCTTGCGGCGCAGCGCGCTGCCGACGTTGCTTCCGAGCGGAGCCTCGGTGACGCTCATGCCCCCACCTCGGTGCCGGACTTGGACGCCGCGTCGAGGACCGACTTGACGATGTTGTGGTAGCCGGTACAGCGGCACAGGTTGCCTTCGAGCGCATGCCGGACCTCGTCCTCGGACGGGTTCGGATTCTCGGTCAGCAACGCTGTAGCGGCCATGATCATGCCCGGTGTGCAGTAGCCACACTGAAGGCCGTGGTTGTTCCAGAACGCCTCCTGCATCGGATGCAGGTTGTCCTCGCTGCCGAGGCCCTCGATCGTCGTGACCTCCGCGCCGTCCGCCTGCACGGCCAGGACCGTGCACGACTTGACGGCCTCTCC
Organism: uncultured Solirubrobacterales bacterium; assembly: GCA_963799995.1. Lineage (GTDB taxonomy): Bacteria > Actinomycetota > Thermoleophilia > Solirubrobacterales > Solirubrobacteraceae > Palsa-465. The sequence continues at coordinate 1,425,897 of CAWCZI010000012.1, forward strand.
GTTCAGGTGGACCGTGCAGGCACCGCAGTTGGACGTGTCACAGCCGACGTGAGTGCCAGTCAGAGCGAGTTGATCGCGCAGCGCATGGACGAGCAGGAGCCGCGGCTCCACTTCGAGGGTGTGCTCGGTGCCGTTGACGGTCAGGCGCACGTTTACGGTGCTGCTCATGCCTCTCCTCCTGGTGGTCGCAGGACTCAGAGCGGACGATACCCCACGGCGCAGGACTGATCAGACCGCGCAGTCTCGGCGCCGGAGCCCCTTCGCCGCCGAGGTCGAGCGCGTCGCTCGAGGCGCCTACGTGCGCTCGTTCAGCGGCCTACTGATGCATATGTGATGCCCATGTGGATCGTTGTGTACGCAACCGGATTGCAATTTCGTCTATGGTGGTCGACATGAAAATTGGACGACTTCTCCTCCGCCTCGTGGTCGGCGGCTACTTCATTGGCCACGGCACCCAGAAGCTGTTCGGCTGGTTCGGCGGGCACGGCCTCGAGGGCACCGGCGCGTTCTTCGAGAACCTCGGATTGCGCCCCGGCAAGCGACACGCTCTGGCCGCCGGGGCGGCCGAGGCCGGCGGTGGCGCCCTGCTAGTGCTCGGCGCCGCGACCCCGCTGGCATCCGCGGCGATCACCGCGACGATGCTCACGGCCATCAACCGCGTGCATCTCAAGAACGGCCCGTTCGTGTCCGACGGCGGCTACGAGTACAACCTCGTGCTGATCGCCGTCGTGCTCGCGCTCACCGAGACCGGCCCGGGCTCCCCGTCGATCGACGACGCCCGTGGCAGTGAGGCGCGCGGCCCCAAGTGGACCATCCTCTCGCTGCTGGCGGGCATCGCCGGTGCCGTCGGCGCCCACATCGTCGCCGGCTCCGCCCCCGCCCCCGAGCCCACCGCCCCTGAGCCCGAGGCTGATTCCAGTCCCGCGCCGGCCACCCCGGCCCCGGAGGCCTAACAGCCTCAACCCGGGACGGGATGGAGCGGCTTTTCCGCCTCCGGTCGTGGTCCCGGGACGGAGCCGTGCGTCCTCATGCAGCCTATGTGTGCATGAGGACGCACGGTCCCCGCTCAGGGGCGTCGCGAGGTGTCTGCGCCCCGATCAGACCCTCTCCCAAGCCAGGTAGTAGACGCCGGCCGGCACCCCAGCTAGCTCCTAGGCATGGACGGCGAACGGGTCCGCAGGCTCAGCGAACCGAAGTGCCGTGCCGGCTGGGTCCTCGTGACCGCTACGCCGGCTTGTCCGCCAGTACCTGGTACACGGAAGCCCAGCCGGTCAAAAACCCCTGGCGCGCGGCCCGCAGGTACACCCGCCACACGCGCGCTCGCTCGACGCCCGCCAGCCGCACGGCTTCGTCGTAGCGACCCTCGAAGCTCGCGATCCAGTACTTCAGCGTCTCCGCGTAGTCCTCGGGGAGCCCCTCGACGTGCCGGGTGACCAGTCCCACCCGCTCCAGCGCGAGCTCGATCCGCGACAGCGGCAGCGGTACCCCGTCGGGGAACACGAAGCGTTCTGAGAACGCCCCCTCGTCGGCCGTGTCGAAGTCCATCAGCTTGGCGATCCCGTGGTTGAGCAGCCTGCCGCCAGGCCGCAACAGCTCGTTGAGCGTCCGCATGTACAGGTCGATCCGCTCCTCCCCCACATGCTCCACCATCCCGATGCTGGAGATGGCATCAAAGCGCTCCTCGCCCAGCTCGCGGTAGTCGGCCAGGCGCAGCTCGACGAGGTCCTCCAGGCCGGCCTCCCGGACGCGGTCGCGACCGAGCTTGACCTGCTCCTCGGACAGGGTGACGCCCAACACGCTGACGCCGTAGTTCCGCGCGGCGTGGATCGCGAAGCTCCCCCACCCGCATCCGACGTCCAGGACCCGCTCGCCCTCGCGCAGCGCCAACTTGGTGCACACCAGGTCCAGCTTGGCCCGCTGCGCCTCCTCGAGCGTCTGCGCGCCACCCTTGAAGTAGGCGCAGGAGTACGTCATCGACGCGTCCAGGAAGAGCGCGAAGAACTCGTTGCCGGCGTCGTAGTGGTAGCTGACGGCACGGCGGTCCCGGCCGACACTGTGGCGCTCGCCGGTCAGCCGGAGCTCTGAGCGCGGCGGGCGGGGCGGGCGCACCAGTCCGCACGCGCGGACCACCGCCACCCCCAGCCGGGCGATCTGACCCACCGACAACCGGGGCGGCTCGAACGTGTCGACGATCTCAAGCGCCCCCTCGATGTCGTCGGCGTCGATCAGGCCGTGGACGTAGGCGCGCCCCAGACCTAGCTCGCCCGGGGCGCGGACAACGTGCGCGAGCGCCTGCGGGGAGTGGAACGTGAACGTGGGCGCCCCGTCCTCGGTGGCGGCGACCGTGGTCCCGTCCCAGAACCGGATCGAGAACGGGCGGCGCGGCAGCGCGGCCTCGATCTCGCGGCGCAGAGGTGCCGTACGGGCGAAGGGCAAGGCGGGTAGGTTAGGGCGTCGGGCCGGCGAGCAGGCGTCCGGCGCCGGGCCGGCGCGCGTGGGTCACGCCTTGTGCGCCATCGCCGGCATGCGCTGGCGACGCGCCGGGTCGACCCGGACCACGTCCCACACCAGCCCGCTCATCTCCAGCAGCCGGATCATCCCCGCTGACGGGTCGAGCTGCCACCGCCGCAGGCCGTGGCGGTAGGACGTCGGAAACGCGTGGTGGTTGTTGTGCCAGGACTCCCCCCAGGTGGGGATCGCCAGCCAGAAGACGTTGCGCGACTCATCGCCGGTGTCGTACTCGTGGCGGCCGAAGTAATGGCAGACGGAGTTGATGCTGAAGGTCGCGTGGTGCACGAAGAAGATGCGCGCGGCGCCCCCCCAAAGGAGTGCGGTCAATCCGCCGTCGACGGTGCCGGTGAGCGCGACGCCGAGCCCGAACGCCGCCGCCAGGCCGAGCGCCACCCACAGCACGAACGTGCGGTCGACGAATCGGATCCACGGGTCGGCGAGCAGGTCCTTGGCGTAGCGCTGCTCGTCGGCGACTTCCATGTCGGAGAAGACCCAGCCGACGTGGGCGTGGAAGAAGCCCCACAGCTCGCCGCGCCACCCGTGGCGGTGGTCCAGATGCGGGCTGTGCGGGTCGCCCGGCTCGTCTGAGAACTGGTGGTGCTTGCGGTGCGTGGCCACCCAGTCGATCACCGGCCCCTCGGCGGCGGCCGAGCCCAGGATCGCGAACAGGGTCCGCAGCGGGCGCCCGCACTTGAAGCTGCGGTGCGTCAACAGGCGATGGAAGCCGACGGTGACGCCGGAGCCGATCACGACGTAGAAGACGGCCAGCACCAGCAGGTCCTGCCACACCAGCAGCCCATCCGACCAGCCGAAGTACATCCCGATCAGCACCAGGATCGGCGGGGCGCCCGTCACGACCGCGCTGGCCAACCGGTCGACCAGCGGCATCGATACCGGACGGACCAGCTCTTCGGCACGCTCGAGCGATCCGGCGGGTCCGGTCGATTCGAGCGCGGGGGGCGCAGTGGTCGCGGGGGGGCCGGCTACCGCGATAGGGGAGTCGGATCCCATACGTTGAAAGCCAACTCTAACCCTTCAGCTAAAGGCTCGCGTAAATGGTGCGTTAGGGGCGGCGGACCCGCCCCGGCGGGTCGCTATCCGACGGTAAGCGACTGCGACCGGTTGGCGTACGCCCTGTATGGGCGGCACGGCTCGTTGCGCAGGCTGGGACACGGCGGCAGCGACGTCGGCACCCCGACCCCCGGCACCACCGGCAGGATCAGCCGTGACGGATACCGCTTGGAGTGGGCGATCTGAACGGTCGCCGTGCCGGCTGGCTGCGTCTCGCCGAACGACCACACCGGCTGGTCGCCACCCGGCGCCGCCACGGTGATACGGATCCGCGAGCCGCGCCGGTACGCGTGCCCCTCGTAGTACAGAGGCACGGTCACCTCGGTGAACCGTCCGGAGGGCAGCGGCGCCACGTCGGCCCTGCGCAGGCTCAGCACCGGCTCGAGCAGAGTGCTCTTGGCGGCGTCGAGCTTACGCTCGTCGGCGCGCAGCCAGCCATCCTGGACGAATGTCTCGTTGCCGTCGGGCCGGACCTCAGACACCATCACCTGGAGGTCGACGCTCGGAGCCGAGGCCTTCACCCACAGGTGGAGAGCCCCGCCGCCGATCACGACCGTGTTGGCCTTGAGCGGCGCGCTGACGTACGCCGCAGCGGTTCCCGGCGGATCCTGGTCCCAGTGGAACGAGGGGGTCGCCGTCCACAGGCCGCCCGGCCCTGAGCCCGTGTCGCCGGTGAAGTCGGTGGCCGGGCGCGCGTGCTTGTTCCAGGTGAACCGGTCCGCGGCGCCGGTCCGCGGGGGCGAGGAGGCGAGCTTGCCGGCGCTGCCGAGATACCACGAGCGCGCCTTGGTGCCCGGCACCGGGAATTTCGCGAACGAATGCTCGAAGGCGGCATACGGGGCGCCTGGCACCGAGCTGCCGGCGCCGTTGTCGAACAGCACCCGCACCGGCGCCAGGCGCTGGAAGGCGGCCAGCGCCGCCCCGTAGGACCCGAGTCCCTGGATCGGGTCCGGCGGCAGCGTGACGCCGTTGATTCCCATCGCCGACTGGTAGATCGTCGGCGCCAGGGCCTGCACGGTCGCCGACAGGTCGGGCGCACGCCGGGCCACGTAAAGCTCCAGGAAGTCGTACCAGCGGTCGAAGGTCGCCGGGTCCAGCGAGTCGATGTGTGCTCCGTTGTCAAACGTGAACCACTTGCGAGCCGTGCCGGTGAAGTGCTCGGCGAGGTCCGCGCAGTGCCCCCCGGTCTGCTCGTCGGTCCACTGGCAGGCAAGGTAGGTCGGGACCTTGATCCGGTTCACGAACGTGATCGGCGCCAGCGGATCGGCGACTGCCGGCACGTAATGGCTGTTTGCGCGCAGCTTGGCGATCAGGTTCGGGGCCTCGCCGTGCAGGACCTGGTTCTGCGCGCAGGTTTGATCCCCGTTCTGGATCTGCTTCCACGCCCAAGGCTGCCCGGCGTCCGGGCCGGCCGGCCTGGCGTCCTGGACACGCTCCTCACCCCACTGCAGCGCGAACCCGGTGTTGAGGATTCCGCCCGGATACAGCGTGGTGGCGGTGTTGTCGATCACCGACAAGGGCGCAATCGCCGACAGGTCGGGCGGATCGGTGGCGGCGACGAACAGCTGGCTGATGCCTCCGAAGGAGATACCCATCATCCCCACCTTGTGGTGCAGCACCCACGGCTGGTGCGCGACTGTCTCGATCACGTCGTAGCCGTCGAGGTTCTGCAGCGGCTCGAAGTAATCGTAGGAGCCGCCCGAGCAGCCGGTGCCGCGCATGTTGACGTCGACCACGGCGAAGCCGAGTAGGTTCGCGATCTGGCTGATGCCGCTCTGCGCGCCGGCCGGATCCGCGTAGCCGTAGCCCGAGTACTCGATCAGCGTCGGGAACGGTCCCGGGCCGGCGCCGGGCGTGCGCACGTCGATCGCGAGCTTCGTCCCGTCCCGGGTCGTCAGATAGCCGTACCCGCTAGGGGGAATGGTCTGCGAGTAGATCTTCGTGCTCGGCGGCGCCGAGCGGTCACTGAACACGGTCAGCGGCCCGGACTTCGGGCCACCCTGACGGATCCGGTAGCCGCGCCCGGGGGTGACGAGCCGGAACACGACGCCGCCGAGCGAGTCCGCACGCCGCCTGGCGACGACCTTCCCGTCACCGCCCAGCAGCGTGACCTCGCGGTTGGCCCTCAGACCGGTGGCGTAAGCCTGCTCGGCGCTACCGCGGGCGACGAACCCGACAGCCGCGCGAGCCGTGCCGGCACCGGTGGCGGCCAGCGTGACGAGAGCCACCGCCAGCAGCAGGGCAAGCACCGCATGGCGCCGCGCGCGCTCAGCGACCAACGGTTCGCACCAGCTCACGCGCCCGGCGCGGGACTGCGTCCAGCGACTCGCGTACCTGGGACAAACCGGCGCGCAGCTCCGGGTCGCCGACCTCTACGGGGAGCATCGAGTCCTGTAGGTCGGCGATCGTCTGGTCGGCCTCGCCGGCCGCGAACACCGCACGGTCGATCAGCGTCTGCACCGCCTGGGGATGCGGCTCCGGGGGCTGCTGCTCGAGCGAACGGACGCTGATCCCGGTGCGCGCGGCGAACTCGGCGTGCGTGCGCTTGGCGCGGCCGTACGCCGCCTGCACCGGCTGGAACAGCTGCGCCTCGAGCACGTCGGCGGCGTGCTCGTCGAGCTGCTCGTAGGCGTGACCGAGCGCGTTCAGAGAGACCGCGATCTGAGCGGTGGCGATGGCGAGGTCGCCCAGAACCTTCTGCCTCGCCTCAACGGTCGTGTAGGTCATGTCACCCTGCAGCTTATGTGCTGTCGAAGCCGGGGTGGTTCATTCGACGTTAAGCACAGGCTCGCTTCCTGTGAGCCGGCCGTAAATCCCGACCAAGGAGTGCTGTCGCCATGCGATTCATGATGATCATGATGCCCGCCGTGCAGGAGGAGAACTGGCAGCCCAACCAGGACGCGATCGAGGCGATGTCCAAGTACAGCGAGGAGCTGGCCCGCGCCGGAGTGCTGCTGGCGCTCGACGGCCTGCAGCCGCCGAGCAAGGGCGCGCGGGTGAGCTTCCGAGACGGCAAGCCGACCGTCACCGACGGCCCCTTCACCGAGGCCAAGGAGCTGGTCGGCGGCTACTGGATGATCCAGGCCAAGTCGCGCGACGAAGCTGTGGAGTGGGCCAGTCGCTGCCCTGGCTTCGACGGCGACGTGATCGAGGTGCGCCAGGTCTACGAGCTGTCGGACTACGAGGCGGATACCGGGGCGCCATGACCGACGCCGGGCGGATGACCGACGCCGGGCGGATGACCGACGCCGGGCGGACGATCGAAGCGGTGTGGCGGATCGAGTCCACACGCCTGATCGCCGGTCTGGCCCGGATCGTTCGCGACGTCGGCCTGGCTGAGGACCTCGCCCAGGATGCGCTGGTTGCGGCCCTCGAGCAATGGCCGCGTGAGGGCATCCCCGATCGGCCTGGGGCGTGGCTGATGGCCACGGCCAAGCACCGCGCGGTCGACACGTTGCGCCGTCGTGCGCTGGCCGAGCGCAAGCACGATCTGCTGGGCCGCCGGCTGGAGCGCGAGCTCGCCACCTCGGCGCCAGACGTCGATGCCCAGCTCGACGATCAGATCGGCGACGACCTGCTGAGCCTTCTGTTCACGACGTGCCATCCGGTGCTCTCGACCGGCGCCCGGACGGCGCTCACGCTGCGTCTGTTCGGAGGCCTGACCACCGGCGAGATCGCCCGCGCCCTGCTGGTCGGCGAGCCGACGGTGGCGCAGCGCATCGTGCGCGCCAAGCGGACTCTGGCCGAGGCCCGGGTGCCGCTGGAGGTGCCGCGTGACTCAGAGCTTGCGCAACGACTTCAGTCGGTGCTCGAGGTCATCTACCTGATCTTCAACGAAGGCTACGCCGCCACCGCAGGAGAGGACTGGATGCGTCCCGAGCTGTGCGAGGAGGCCCTACGGCTGGGGCGTATCCTCGCCGAGCTGCTCCCGGGCGAGCCGGAGGTCCACGGCCTCGTCGCGCTGATGGAGATCCAGGCCTCACGCACGCGCGCCCGTCTCGGTCCCGGCGGTCAGCCCGTGCTGCTCCTCGACCAGGACCGCTCACGTTGGGACCGGCTGCTGATCGGCCGCGGCCTGGCGGCGCTGGCCCGGGCCGAGCGGCTGCGAGGCGGCTTGGGCAGCTACTACCTGCAGGCCGCCATCGCCGCCTGTCACGCCCAGGCCCGGACTGCCGAGGACACCGATTGGCCCAGGATCGTTGCGCTCTACGACGCGCTCGGCCAGCTCGCCCCGTCGCCTGTGGTCGAGCTCAATCGCGCGGTGGCGATCTCCATGGCCTACGGCCCCAACGAGGCGCTCGAAGTGGTCGACTCGATCAGTCAGGAGCCGTCGCTCGCCGGCTACCACCTGCTCCCGAGCGTCCGCGCGGACCTGCTGGTCAAGCTGGGCCGCCGCCGGGAGGCGCGTGCGGAGCTCGAGCGCGCTGTCGCCCTCGCGCGCAACGATCGCGAGCGGGCGCTCCTGCGCGAGCGGGTCACCCAGCTGGGCTGACCCGTAAGCAAGCCGACGTGCTCAACCGGCCGCGGCCGGCGCCAAGACTCAGAAAAGCCGCAGAAACCTGCGCAGTGCGCGCCGGTCACCGCTGAAGGCAAGCGCTCCCTCCGTCATCGCCTCCTCGACCGCAAGGCCGTGCCACAGCACCGCCGCCAGTGTGCCGGGATCGGTCTCGATCACCACGTCAGGAGCGGCGCACTCGCCGCGCGTGAGCTCCAGCGACCCGTCATCAACCTGGGCCGTGAAGCGGTGTTCGTCCAGGCGCAGCTCGTAGGCGGCCCAGACGCCCTGCGCCGCCGGGGGATCGAACATCGTCTTCAGCGCCACGGCGAGCGCGTCGACGCCCAGCCGAGGCGGGTCCGGCGCCAGCGGCGCGCGGCTTCCCCATCGGCCCAGAGACAGGAGCACGGGCTCGAGCTCGTACCCCCGGGGCGTCAGCTCGTAGACGCGCGCCCCGGTCGGCGGCGGCAGCTTGCGGCGGAACACGAGACCGGCCCGCTCGAGCTCGCGCAACCGCTGCGAGAGGACGTCGGCGCTCAGATTGGGCAGGCCGGCGCGGAGGTCGGTGAACCGCTTGGGGCCGAGCAGCAGCTCGCGCACGACCAGCAGCGCCCACCGCTCGCCGACCAGGTCGAGCGCCCGCGCTATCCCGCAGGAGTCTCCGTAGCTGCGCTTCTCTGACACGGCCCGATCCTATTCGTCGTCGGTTCTTACAATCATCTAGTCCGATTTTCCAACCATGTGGTACGTTAGCGCAACCAGTCCGGCCAAAGGAGGCGCATGATGAGCCGTAGAGACAACTACCCACCCGGCGTGCCGTGCTTCGTCGACACTCTCAGCCCCGATGTGGAGGCCGCCAAGAGCTTCTACGAGGGGATCTTCGGATGGGAGACGGTCGGGCCCGGCGCGATGCCCGGAGATCCACCCGGCGAGTACTTCGTCGCCCAGTTGGGCGGCCACGACGTCGCCGGGATCGGGTCGCTGCCCGCCGGCGCAGCCCCGTCACCCGCGACGTGGAACACGCACATCTCGGTGGCGAGCGCCGCTGAGACCGCTGCCGCCGCGCGCGCCACCGGGGGCACGGTGCTGGTCGAGCCGGTCGACGCCCTGCCGGCCGGTCGCCTGGCGGTGCTCGCCGATCGGACTGGCGCACCTTTCGTCGTCTGGGAGCCCCGCGCACGGCCCGGGGCGGCACGGGTCAACGAGCCCTCGGCGTGGGCAATGAGCCTGCTCAGCACTCATGATCCCGAGGCTGCGCAGTCCTTCTACGGAGAGCTGTTCGGCTGGCGCGCCGAGGCCTTCGACGCCGGGCCCGGCCAGGAGCTGTGGCTGTGGCGCCTGCCCGGCTTCGTGGGCGGCGAGCCCCACCAGCCGGTGCCGCGCGACGTGGTGGCGGCGTTGATGCGCGTCGGTGCGGACGGCCCGCCGCCGGGCTGGAGCGTCGACTTCTGGATCGCCGATGCCGAGGCGGCCGCCGCCGCGGCCCCCGGGCTCGGCGGCTCGGTGGTGGCGCCGCCGTTCGAGATCCCGATGTTCAAGCGCGCGATCCTGGCCGATCCCGGCGGAGCCACGTTCTCGGTCAGCGAGCTCCAGCTCCCCGCCGGCTAGGCAGCCCGGCCCTAGAGCCTCGTCGGGAAGGCTCCGGTATCCACCCTCCGGCGTCTCGCGGCCGGCCTGCGCCGGGCGTAGGATCGCCTGCGTGGGGGCAGCCGGCACCGGACATCCACCTCGCCGCGGCGCCCGGATCGCCGGCATCGCGCCGTGGGCGAACAGCCCCCCCACCCCGGCCACGGCAGTGATGGCTCTGCTGCTCCTCGCGGCGATCACCCTGTGCGCGGCACCCGCCCGCGCGCGGGCGGGCAATCCGATCGTGGTGGAGAACGCCAAGCCCGGCGACGACACCTGGCGCGCCGCCGTCACCGCCCATGTCAATTTCGATCATCCCGCGGTCGACGGGTACGCGAGCGCGACGAGCGTTCGCCCGGGCGGGACGATCGCCTTCTATGTGAACGTCGCCCACCCGGGCCGCTACCGGGTCGAGATCGTGCGCCTCGGCTGGTACCGCGGTAAGGGTGGTCGGCGCCTCACGTGTCTCACCGGCTCGACGCTGGACCGCAGCTGCACTGCCGACGAGCCCGGAGTCGAGCAGCCCGCGCCGCCCCCGCCGAGCTCGGGTACGGGCGAGGTCGACGCCGGTTGGAGCCTGACTGATCGTCTGCGGCTGCCCCGCAACTGGGTAACCGGCTATTACCTGGCGATCTTCCAGGTGACGGCCGGTACCGACGCCGGCCAGACCGGGTTCACGCCATTCATCGTGCAGGCGCCGGTCGGTGATCGGTCGCAGATCCTCGTCCAGGTCCCCAGCAACACCTGGGAGGCGTACAACGAATGGGGCGGCGAGGACCTGTACACGTCGCCGCGGGCGGTCAAGGTGTCGTTCAACCGCCCTTACCAGCACCGCCATCTTTTTCGGTGGGAGTATCCGCTGATCAGATTCCTCGAGCGCAGCGGGGACGACGTCAGCTATGCGACCGACGACGACGTCGATCGCGACCCGGGCATCCTGCTCGATCACCGGCTCGATATGACCGCCGGCCACGGCGAGTACTGGACCCGGGCCGAGCGCGACGGCTGGGCGGCGGCGCGGGCCCACGGGGTGAACCTCGCCTTCATGGGCGCCAACACCGCCTACTGGCAGGTTCGTTACGAGGACCACGATCGGACGATGGTGTCCTACAAGAGCCTCCGGGATCCGGAGCCCGACCGCGCACTGAAGACGATCCAGTTCCGCGACCTGACGCCGGCGCGCCCCGAGTGTGAGCTGCTCGGCGAGCAGTACGCCGCGGCCGATTCGGAGGACGGCAAGTACTACGACTACGCGGTCACTGCGGCCGGCGCGAGCGACCCGTGGTTCGCCGGAAGCGGGCTCCGAACGGGGAGCCTCCTCGACGGGGTCGTCGGGTTCGAGTTCGATTCCGTGGAGCCCTCGTGTCACGTACCGCCGTTGACCGTGCTCCTGCGTTGGTCCGGCGCCGCGTCGATGGCGGCCGACGCGGTGCGATATCGCGCCTGTTCGGGAAGTGAGGTGTTCGACGCCGGGTCGCTGTTCTTCTCCTGGGGACTCGACTCCTGGCGGGATCCCGAGTACGCACCGCCACTGTGGGCGCCGCCGCAGCGGGACAGTCCGGCACTTCAGCGGGTCATGCGCAACCTGATCGCAGACATGTTGGTGGCGCATCCTCGCTTCCGGGCGGTCGATGCCGTTCGCGTGGTTGGCCATGGCTCGTATCTCCGTATCGACCCCGGCGTACGGAGCGCGTCGGTATCGGTGCGCGGGTATGCCCTCGGCTTCTCGCGCCGAGGACGCATCACCGTCAGAGAGATCGGGGAAGCACAGCATCGCCGGTCCGTGACCTGGCGGCCGACCGTTCGCCGGCCCGCCGTCGCCGTGATGGTCGACATCGGCGTGCGCACCGGCGACGTCGTCGATTCCCGGCGGTTCATCGTGACGGCCACCAACGGCACGCTGGTCGGCCCGGCGCAGCCGCTGTCGGCGGCGAGTTGCTATGGACCAAGTGCACGCGTGCTCACGGCCGTATTCGGCGGGCCGGCCGGCAGTCGGCTCCGGGTCGCCGTCGACATGCCGCGGCCGCTGACGCTCACGGTCCTGCAGCGCGGCACCCGGGTCGGCTTCGCCCGCATCGGACGTCGTCGCCGCACCCCCGCGATCATCGAGATCAGCGCCGCCGGCATCCCCTGCGGTCGCGTGACCGTCGTGATCGCCGATCGCGGGCACACGTTCAGGCTCGGGGCTATCCGAGCCTGCCCAGACGCTCCGGAACCGCCGGCCGAGCGCGCCGCCGGCGGCGCTCCGGGACCACCGGCCGGGCGTGCCGCGGCGGCACTCGCCGGCCCGGGGCGGTTCTTCGGGGTGCCCGGCTCGCCTTTCGCCACCGGCCGGGGCCCGGAGACGGTTGCCTTCGCTCCGAGCGGCCACCTGCTGGCGGGCGTCAACTCCGGCGACGGCAGCGTGTCGATCTTCTCGGTCGCGCCGGGCGGGACGCTCACCCGGGTGCGCGGCTCGCCGTTCCCGGCCGGCGCCGACCCGGCCTCGGTGGCGTTCAGCCCGACCGCCGGGCTGCTGGCAGCCGCGGACTATGGTGCCAACTCGGTGTCGATGTTCTCGGTCTCCCCGAACGGGAGGGTGGCCGAGGTCGGCCCGCCCGCCCCGACCGGTGGCCAGCCGGACTCGGTGGCGTTCAGCCCGACGGGCACGCTGCTCGCGACCGCCAATCAGGAGGACGACACGGTGTCGGTGTTCTCGGTGTCCGCGGACGGAGCGCTCACGCAGGTCAGCGGCTCGCCCTTTGCCACGGGCGCCTTCCCGGGCTCGGTGGCATTCAGCCCGAGCGGGGGGCTGGTGGCGACCGCCAACCTGATCGACGACACGGTGTCGGTGTTCTCGGTCACGCCGGACGGGGAGCTCAACCCGGTCGACGGCTCACCGTTCAAGGTTCGCGGTCAGCCGAACGCGGTGGCGTTCAGCCCGACCGGCGGCCTGGTCGCGATCGCAAGCTCCGACCAGGACTTCAGCCGGGCGTCGCTCTTCACGGTCGCGGCGGACGGTGCGCTCACCGAAGCGCGCGGCTCGCCGTACGTCACCGGCGGCCCCAGCTACGAGCAGGCGGTCGCGTTCAGCGCGACGGGACGGTTGCTGGCGAACGTCAACGCCGATGATGACGCGGTGTCGGTGTTCACGGTCTCGGTGGACGGAAGTCTCGGTCACGTTCCCGGCTCGCCATATCCCACAGGCGCCGGCACCGACCCGCTGTCGGTCGCGTTGGACCCGTCCGGCGGGCTGCTCGCGACCGCCAACTTCGACGCCGGCACGGTCTCGATGCTGTCGACGTCCCCGCCGAGCGCCGGCGAGATGCGGGCGAGTCTCGCGCGCCAGCTCACGCCGCGAGGCCAACGGGCGAGGATTGGCGCCCTGCTGCGCAAACGCGAGTACGCGCTGCGGTTCACGGCGCTGCGCGCGGGACGGGTCACAACCGCCTGGTACTACGTTCCCGGGCGGGCACGGCGCGGGGGCGGCAGGGGGCCGGCCGTGGTCGTCGCCGCGCTCGAAGCGACCTTCTCCGACCCCGAGGCCAGGACGATCGACGTCCAGCTGACCGTGAGCGGCAGGCGGCTCCTCGAGCACACCCGGCGGCTGACATTGACCGTGCACGGCACGTTCACGCCGGCCGTCGGGCACGCAGTTGCCGCGACCCGGAGGATCACGCTGACTCGGTAGGGCTACGGGAGCGCTTCGCGGCGCAGCCCGGCACCCGGGCGGCGGGAATCGGACCGCTGCCAGCACAGGCCGGCGGTGGCGGCTGCCACGAGCAGGACCGCCGGCCACGCGCCGATCACGAGCCCCAGCACGTGCGAGAGGGCGAACGCCAGCAGTCCGGCGCCGGTCAGTAGTGCGGCAGTCCGGCGCCCGTCGCGGCGCAGCCAGACCGCGATGCATGTGCATCCGCAGGCAGCCAGCACGAGACCTCCGAGCGGCCGCGAGCCGGTGCCGACCGCCACTCCGAAACCCGCGATCAGTCCGCCGGCCGCGATCGGCGCGGTGGCGATCCGCGCGATCGCATCCCCATATCGGCGTCGGTCCACAGGCACCCCGGCGATGATGCCACAGTAACCCTCACCATCCTCACGGAGGCAGCAGCCGCGTGGCAGGTTTACGGACCGCCGGTGACGCGTAGAGTCTCGCTGGAAAGCCACCACGACCAGGAGATCCCATGGGGTTTGACCAGTACCACGAGCCGCCCGACGAGCTTCCTTCCGCCACTCGGACGTTCGCCCGGTTGTGCGCATCGCTGACCGAGGAGGCCGAGGCGATCGGCTGGTACGAGCAGCGCCTGGCCGTCGAGAAGGACCCCGAGGCGCTCGCGGTGATGCGTGACGCCCAGGGCGAGGAGTTCAAGCACTTCGCGATGGACCTCGAGTTCCTGCTACGCCGCACGCCTGTGTGGCGCGAGATCGCCCATGGGATCCTCTTCCAGAGCGGCGACATCGTCGAGCATGGCGAGGCCGCCGAGGCCGAAGCGCTCGAGGGCGACGACGCCGACGGGCATTCCGACGACGGGACCGGCTCGCTGGGCATCGGAAGCCTGAGGAGCGCCGCCTGATGAGCAACCACCTGCTGCGTTCGCACGCCCCGATCAGCGACTCCAACTGGAAGCTGCTCGACGACGAGGCCCGCGAGCGCCTAGCCGGCGCGCTGGCGGCCCGCAAGCTGGTCGACTTCTCGGGACCGCACGGCTGGGAGCACTCCGCCACCAACCTCGGACGCACCGCATCGGTCGCCGCGACCCCGTGCGACGGCGTAACCGCGCTGCAGCGCCGGGTGCTGCCGCTGGTCGAGCTCCGGGCCGAGTTCGCGATCTCGCGCGCCGAGCTGCGCGACGACGACCGCGGAGCTCCCGACGCCGATCTCGAGCCGCTGGACGACGCCGCACACCGGCTTGCCGTGGCCGAGAACAAGGCCGTCTTCCACGGCTGGCCCGAGGCGTCGATCACCGGCATCGCCGAGGCCTCCCCGCACCAGGGCGTCCAGCTCGGTAACGAGCCGGACGGCTACCCGAGACCCGTGGCCAGCGCAGTGGAGCAGTTGCTGCACAGCGGCGTCAGCGGCCCCTACGCGCTCGCGCTCGGTGGCGACGAGTACAAGCGGGTCGTGCAGACCGCCGAGCATGGCGGGCACCTACTTCTGGACCACCTGCGCAAGATCCTCGAGGGCCCGATCGTGTGGGCGCCTGGAGTTCAGGGCGCGATCGTGCTCAGTCTGCGCGGCGACGACTTCGTGCTCGAGTCCGGCCAGGACGTGTCGATCGGCTACCTCGACCACGATCGCGAGGTCGTGCGCTTCTACCTCGAGGAGAGCTTCAGCTTCCACGTGGCGACGCCGGAGGCGGCGGTGCCGCTCAAACCGTGAGGTGAGCCGGCGGATCGACCATTGGTTCGAGATCACGGCCCGCGGGTCCGACTATCGGACCGAGGCGATCGGCGGCGTCACCACCTTCCTGACGCTCGTCTACATCGTCTTCGTCAACCCGTCGATCCTGTCGAGCGTCGCCGACCTGCACGGCACCCGGCTGCCGTTCGACCAGGTCCTGGCCGTCACCGCGCTGGCCGGTGGGATCCTCACCGTCGCCATGGGCGTGTTCGGGCGCTATCCGTTCGCGCTGGCAGCGGGCCTCGGCCTCAACGCCTTCGCGACGGCCGAGGTCGCTGCCCACCGCATCACCTGGGCCTCGATGATGGGAATCTTCGTGATCGACGGCGCCGTGATCATGGCGCTGGTCGTGCTGGGCCTGCGCGAACGGATCATCGACGCGATCCCCTTCGACCTGAAGCTGGCGATCGGCATCGGGATCGGCGCCTTCATCACGATCGTCGGCCTGAAGAACGCCGGTTTCGTGACCCAGGGCGGCGAGCTGGGCACGCTCGGCAACCACCTGGGCAGCTGGAAGATGCTGGTGTTCGCGGTGGCGCTGCTGAGCACCTGGACGCTGTACCAGCGGGGTGTGCGCGGCGCGCTCTTGATCGGGATCGTCGGCGCCACGGCACTGGCCACGGTCATAAACGCGCTCGATCACTACCGCATCTGGACCGACGGGACGGCGCGGCTGCCCCAGGGGTCGTGGCTGACCAGTCCCAACCTGGCGCTCGCCGACGGCTCCCACGTCGCCTTCCACTTCGGTCTCCTCGGCGGCGGCGCGGTGGCGGTGATCCTGGCGGTGGTCATGTCGGACCTGTTCGACAACGTCGGCACGACGGTCAGCGTCGCCCGCAACGCCGGCCTGCTCGACGAGCAGGGCCGCCTGCCTCGCATCCGAACCGCGCTCGCGATCGACGGCTTTGCGGCCGCGCTCGGCGGCTTTACCTCCTCGTCCTCCAACACGACCTTCATCGAGTCCAACGCCGGCGTCGCCGCCGGCGCGCGCACGGGGCTGGCCTCGGTCGTGACCGGAGTCCTGCTGCTGCTGTGCATGTTCATCTCCCCGATCGCGGGGATCATCCCCACCGAGGCTACGGCGCAGGCGCTGGTGATCGTCGGCGTGATGATGTTCTCGCTGGTCCGCGACCTGCGCTGGGACAACACCTCTCCCCTGGCCACATTCGCCACGATCATCGTGATGCCCGTGACCTACAGCATCGCCAACGGGGTTGGCGTCGGCATCATCCTGCACACCGCGACCGAGCTGCTGCGCGGGCGGCGGGTCAACCCGCTGCTGATCCTGTTCAGCGGTTTGTTCGTCTGGTACTTCATCCACGGCACGGTCTGACGGCGCGAGCCCGCGCCGCAGCCGCCTGCCGGCGCCGGCTACGGAAGCTTGTCGGCGTACTGCTTGAGCGCGCGCAGCGTGCGTTCGCTCTCGCCTCGAAACGCGCGCTTGAACAGGGGCTGCGCCGGCCTCAGCAGCCGCGGAAGCTCGAGCGTCACCACCCGGGATACACGCGTCGACGCCGCCTGTGGGACGAGCGCGTAACGCATGACGACGTCGATCGTCCCGAGCCCCAGGCTCAGCGTCATCGGCTGGTGGAACGTGATGCTCGTCGGTCGGTCGAGCTCTGTGACCGTGCCGTTGCGCACGCCCAGCGGACCGGGCTCGCGATACGTCGTCCCCAGCGTGACCGGATTGGCGGAGATGTCCGCCGTGCCACGGAACGAAACGGACCTACCGAGCCACCGATCCTGGCCACGCAGGTCGGTGATCAGCCCGAAGATCGTGTCGGCCGGACAGTGGATGTCTGCCTCGCAGCGGATCTCGATCATCGCTCACCCGTGGCCGTGTCCGCGCACCGTGCTCCACGACTGCCACGTGATGCGCAGGATGACGAGCGTGATCGCCAGGCCGATCAGCGGGTCAGCGACCGGCGCGCCGATGGCGACGACGGCCGCGGAGGCGATCACCGCCAGTGAGACGTACGCGTCGGCCCGAGCGTGGTTGCCGTCGGCGATCAGCGCCGGGCTGTCGAGCCTGTGTCCGGCCCGCAGGCGGACCCTGGCGGCGATGAAGTTGCCCACGTAGCCGATCACGCCGGCGCCGGCCAGCACCCAGAGATGCGTCGGCGGGCTCTGGTGGATGAGTCGCAGCACGGCTTCTACCCCCGCCACGCAGGCGCTGATGAAGATGGCGGCCACGACGAACAGCCCGGCGGTGCGCTCGGCTCGCTCGGAGCGCATCAGGAACGCGATGCCCAGGGGCAGGGCGGTGAGCGCGTCGCCGAAGTTGTGAATCAGGTCCGCCAGCAGCGCGACCGACCCCGAGAGCACGAAGATCAGCGTCTGCGCGATGGCGGCGAGCCCGAGCACCCCGAGTGAGATGAGCACCGCCCGCACCCCCTCGTGCGAGCGCTTGATGGAGTCGTGAACCAGCCCATGGGAGTGACCGTGGTCGCCATGCCCGTTCTCGTGGCCAGGGTGCTCGTGATGCTCGTGCTCGTGATGCTCGTGCTCGTGCTCGTGCTCGTGCTCGTGCTCGTGCTCGTCATGAGCATCGGCCATCGGGCGCGCCAGCGCCTGTGGTCGCCGCGGAGCGGTCACTCAGGCCTCCTGGAGCTGGGTTTCGAGCGACGCGCGACTGCGCCCCTGGCGCAGGTGCTCGACGTGGGAGATGGCCTGCTCGAGCAGTTCTCCCACGTGGTCGTCATGCAGGTCGTAGACGACTTGACGACCGTCCCGGCGACCGACGACGAGCCCCAGGTGGCGGAGCACTCGGAGCTGATGAGACACCGCCGAGGGCTCCATCCCCACAGCGACCGCGAGCTCGTTGACCGGGCACGCCCCGGCGTGCAGACGGCCGAGGATGCGCAGCCGGCTCGGGGTCGCCAGCGCCTGCATCGTCTCGGCGAGCGCCTGGGTGAACTCGGGGTCGAGCTCCGATGGCTCGTTCTGATTCTGTCCGTGCGCCACGCACACCAGAATATCTGAACGGGCCTTCAGATGTTGGCCACTCGACCTACCCGCTGCGTGCCACTCGACCTACCCTGCAGCCCGGCTGAGCCGCTCCACCAGCAGGCTCGCGCGACCGACCGTGCGGCTCCACAATCGCCCTGCCTTCGCCACCGCACCGCCGACGAGCGGCCGGCGGTCATCGGAGACGACCCGCTGCTCGGCCGCGCCCCGCAGTCGCTCGTCGCCCGTGACCCGCCCCCGGGCCGTGAGCGCGACGGCCTCGTCGTCGCGAGCGGATGCTTTGCCGGCCTGCACCCACCCGAGCCGGAATGCCAGGCCGCTGATCAGATAGAGGACACTCGCCGCGTTCTGGGCCGCGCCCCCGCTGCCGCGCCGCCGGGCGAGAGACCCCAGCACGAGGCCGGTGACAGCGAGCGTCTTCGCCGTTCGGAACAGCACGACCGGTGCGCCGCTCGAGAGGGCCTCGCCGGCGCGGCCAATTCGGTGCTCGTTGACGGTCGAGAGTGTCAGCTCGGCCAGCATCGCCCCGGCTTCCAGGTGCGAGAGCGCAACGTGGCTCGGGTGGTCCTCGGCCTGACCGGCGGCGGCGAGCGTCAACCGCGTGGCCGCGGCCCCGGTTGCGGTCGCGGTGGCAACGAAGATCGGCCCCAGGAACATGCGGCTGCGCGCCCACACCGGCACCGCCGTCGTCGCCAGCAGGACCCCCGTGTAAGAGCCGAGGTAGGACCCGAGCACCGCCTGGGCGGCCCCCAAGCCCCTGGCCGCTCGCCGCGCCCGCAGCAGATCGGCTCCGACGGCGCCCGCTCCGGTCGCGCTGAACGTCGCCAGGCACCACGCTCCGAGGTTCATCGGCGAGCGGGGCTTGAAGATCCGCAGCATGTTCAAAAAGCGGCCGGGGCGCCCCAGATCGGCGATCAGCAGCGCCGGTGCCGGGAGCACCGCCCCCAGGGCAACCTTCCGGGCGACCGCGGCACTCCACTCGTCGCCGGCCAGATCGGCGGCCAGCGCGCAGAATGCAGCCCCCGACGCGACGCCGCCGAGCCAGAAGTAGACCGGCACCTCCCACGTCCAGAGGGGCGGGTGCATGACGGGGCCGTGGACGGACTCGGGCATCGATCCGGACCGCATCCGGCGGTTCGCCGCCGCCACCTCCCCCGGCGCCGGCTCGGCATCGGCGTACCCCGTGTCCTGGCCGTAGATGAAGGACCAGGCGGCATCGCCCCAGGCGGGCCGGGCGAGCTCCACGCCGGCGCCGTCGACGGCCCGGCGCCAGGGCCCCGGCTCCCCGCGCGTGCCGATCGCCGGCCGGGCCTCGTCGCTCATCGGCGTCTCTTCGCAGCGATGAACGTCACCGCGGCGCCGGCGGCGGCGAGCATTCCGGCGCCGATCGCGGCGGCCGTCGCCGCGAGCAGGTTCTCCTGGATCGGCGACTCGGCCTCGGCGGGCAGCCCGTAGAGCTCCGGCGGCTCGGTCAACAGGAAGAACGCCCCCAGTCCTCCGGCCAGGTCGTGCTCGGGCTCATCCCCTGCGCCGTAGAGGTAGGCGCCGTCGATCCCGCGGCGGTGCAGCTCGCTGACCCGCCGTCCGGCCCGCTCGACGAGCTCCTCGTAGGGGCCGAACTGGATCGAGTCGGTCGGACACGCCTTCGCGCAGGCCGGCTCCAGCCCGTCCGCGAGCCGGTCGTAGCAGAGCGTGCATTTCCCGGCGCGCCCGTCGACCGGGTCTCGGTCGACGACGCCGAACGGGCACGCGGGCACGCAGTAGCCGCAGCCGTTGCAGACGTCAGCCTGCAGGACGACGGTCTCGTGCTCGGTGCGGATCAGCGCTCCGGTCGGGCAGGCGTCCAGACAGCCGGCGTTGGTGCAGTGCTTGCACACGTCGGACATGAACACCCATTGACTGCCGACGCCCTGCGCCATCGTGACCAGATCGGGGAGCTCGCCCGCGGGTGGGATCGACGGCAGCGCGCGCAGCGCCTCTTGCTGGAGCGGCGGGGACGGCTCGAGCAGCTCGACGAACCGCACGTGGCGCCAGGTCGACGCCGACAGCCCCCCGGTGTGGTCATAGGAGCCTCCCGGCTTGAACTGCGACCCGTCGGCGGGCAGGTCGTTCCACTGCTTGCAGGCCACCTCACACGCCTTGCAGCCGATGCAGACGGTCGTGTCGGTGAAGAAGCCCATCCTCTCCGCGCCGGCCCTGTGGATCGCCAGCTCGGTCGGTGCCGCGGACGTGGCGCTCACGGCTTCACCTCCTTCGGGTACTCGGCGCGACGATCGTCCTCGTTCGGGGAGACGGGAGGCTCGACTGAGACGACGCCCTTCAAGCGTTCGGTCGACGGTCCGTGGCGGCGACCTGCGCGCACGTCGCAGGTGAACGCCTTGGACTCCTGAATCGAGACGTTCGGCTCGCCCGGACAGGGCGCCGAGGTCGTTCACCGAGTCGCCCGTGTCGGCTCCGCTGTAGCCCCAGTGCCACGGGAGCGCCGACCTGGTGCACCGCGCTGCCATTGACCCGCAGCGGCCGCATACGGTCGGTCACCAGCGCCCGCGCCTCGATCTCGGCGCGCTCGGTGAAGATCGTCATCCAGCCGCCGTCCTCGATCCCTCGCTCGGCGGCGAGGATCGGGTCGATCTCGGCGAACATCTCCGGCTGTAGCTCCGACGAGCCATGGGAGCGTCCGGCTCATGCCGCCGGCGGTGTGATGCTCGGTCAGCCGGAAGGTCGTGGCGACCACCGGGTAGCGCGGGATCGCCGGTCGCGTGGTACGGATTCTCCGGGCGCCGCCAGCGGATCGCGGACGGATCGGCCCCGAGGTCCGGGTACAGGAGGTTGTGCACCGGAGACTCGAGCGGTTCGTAGTGGGTGGGCAGCGGCCCGTCCAGCAGCCCGCTGGGCGAGTACAGCCAGCCGCGCCCGTCGGCCATCATGATGAACGGGTCATCGCCGCTGATCGCGTCCATCCCGGTCGGCATCGGCCGGCGCGCGGTAGTCGGGC
The DNA here is from genome assembly GCA_963799995.1 of uncultured Solirubrobacterales bacterium. Taxonomy (GTDB): domain Bacteria; phylum Actinomycetota; class Thermoleophilia; order Solirubrobacterales; family Solirubrobacteraceae; genus Palsa-465. Next base: position 1,446,942 of record CAWCZI010000012.1, read on the forward strand.
GCCTTGGTCGACGGGAAAGTCGGGGACGTCGTAGCCCGGTCCAGCGGCCCTCCGTCGGGTCCCACCACACGTACTTCTTGCGCTCGCTCCACGGGCGCCCCTGCGGGATCGGCGGAGGCCCGGTTGTAGAGGATGCGCCGGTTCGCCGGCCACGCCCACGCCCACTCCGGTGAGACGATCGCCGCCCGGCTTGCTGATGTCGCCGGGGTTCCGGCGACGGGCCTGGTTGACGCCGTCGGCGAAGATGCCCGAGTAGATCCAGCAGCCGCAGGCCGTGGAGCCGTCGCTGCGCAGCTCGGTGAACCCGGACACGGGCCGCCCGGTCGCGACCTCGTACCCGTTGATCTCCTTGATCACGGCCTCGACGTCGGGCTCGCGCGGCGTCCCCGAGCTCGGGGTAGTCCCAGTGCAGGTTGACGATCGGCCAGTCGCGCGGTCGCGGTCGAGCCGGCGTAGTGCGCCTTGACCCGCTTGGCCAGGTGGTGCATGAACCACAGCTCCGAGCGCGCGTCGCCGGGCGGCTCGAGCGCCTTGTCGCGGAACTGGACCAGGCGCTGGGTGTTGGTGAAGCGTGCCCTCCTTCTCGACGTGCGACGGCGGCGGGCATCAGGAACACCTCGGTCTGGATCTCCTCGGGGCGCAGCTCGCCGGACTGCACCTCGGGCGAATCGCGCCAGAAGGTGGCCGTCTCGATCTCGGCCAGGTCGCGCACGACGAGCCACTTCAGCTTGGCCAGCGCCCGGCGCTGCAGGCCCGCGTGCTGGGAGCCGACGGCCGGGTTCTGCCCCATCACGAAGAAGCCCTCGACGCCCGCCGTCGAGCATCCGCAGCGTCGTCGCGAAGTGCGAGTGGTTGCCGCCGATGCGCGGGATCGCCGCCGAAGCCGTAGCCGTTCTCCGCGGTCGCCGCGTCGCCGAACCAGGCCTTGAGCAGCGAGACGATGTAGGTGTCGAAGTACGACCACCAGCCGCGGTCGCGCGCCACCGGTGTCGATGTAGCTCCTCGAGGTCGAGCTCACCCTCGCGCCGCGCGGGGCATGTGCAGGTAGCCGGGAAGCAGGTCATACAGGGTCGGGATGTCGGTCGAGCCCTGGATCGAGGCGTGCCCGCGCAGCGCCATGATCCCGCCCCCGGGACGCCCGATGTTCCCGAGCAGCAGCTGGAGGATCGCCGCGGTGCGGATCATCTGCACGCCCGCGCGTGTGCTGCGTCCAGCCGAGCGCGTAGCAGAAGGCGGTCGTGCGCTCGCGCCCGGAGTTCTCGATCAGCGCATCGCGCCACCGCCGTGGAAGTCCTCGGCGAGATCCCGCAGATCTCCTGCACCATCTCCGGCGTGTAGCGGCTGAAGTGCCGGCGCAGGATCTGAAACACGCAGCGCGGATCCTGGAGCGTGTCGTCGCGGTGCACGCCGCCGGCGTCCATGCCCGCCCCGGTCTTCTCCTCGAACGCCTGCGAGGCGTGCTCGCGCGTACCCGGCGGCGGAGCCCGATCTCGCTCGCCCTCGTACACCCAGCTCGACCGGTCGTACATCCCCGTCTGCGGGTCGAAGCCGGAGAACACACCCCCGAGGTCCTCGGTGTCGCGGAAGCGCTCGTCGATGATCGTCGACGCGTTCGTGTAGTTGACGACGTACTCGCGGAAGTAGGACTCGGTCTCGATCACGTGACGGATCAGGCCGCCGAGGAACGCGATGTCGGTCCCCGCCCGGATCGGGACGTGATGGTCGGCGAGCTCGCTCGTGCGGGAATAGCGCGGGTCGACGTTGATGATCCGCGCCCCGCGCTCCTTGGCCTTCATCACCCAGCGGAACCCGACCGGGTGCGCCTCGGCCATCGACGAGCCCTCGATCAGGATGCAGTCGGAGTTCTGGAGGTCCTGCAGGAAGTTCGGTGGCGCCGCCGCGCCCGAACGAGGTCCCCAGACCGGGGACCGTCGAGCTGTGTCATATGCGGGCCTGGTTCTCGATCTGCACCGCCCCCATCGCGGTGAAGAGCTTCTTGATCAGGTAGTTCTCCTCGTTGTCGAGCGTCGCCCCGCCGAGGTGGGCGAAGCCCAGCGTGCGGTCCACGCGCCAGCCGTGGTGGTCGACGTCCTGCCATCCGGCCTCGCGCGAGGCGATCACGCGCTCGGCGATCATGTCCATCGCCTGCTCGAGCTCGAGTTCCTCCCATTCGGTCGCCCCCGGACGCCGGTAGCGGACCTTGGTCAGTCGGCCCGGCTGCTGGACCAGCTGGCGCGAGGCGGACCCCTTCGGGCACAACGTGCCCTGGTTGATCGGCGAGCGCGGGTTGCCCTCGATGTCGATCAGCTCGCCTCCGCGGGTGTACACCACCTGCCCGCAGCCCACCGCGCAGTATGGGCAGACCGACTCGGTCGCCTTCAGCCCGGCGATCCTGGCTCCCGCCCGCTGCGTCTCCGATGACACCGCGCTCGGGCCCATGCCCCAGTCCAGCGCGCGCCCGACCAGCGGCAGGCGTCGCAGGCGTTCGAAGCTGGCGGGTCGCGAACCCATCCTCGAACCCACTTTACCCTCCTAGAGTGTCGCGGGATGCTGATCGCGACCCACGACGGTTCCTTTCATGCCGACGAGGTCTTCGCCGTCGCCGCGCTGAGTCTGCTGGGCGACCCGATCGAGATCGTGCGGACCCGCGACCGCGACACCCTCGCCCGGGCCGAGCTGCGCGTCGACGTCGGATTTCGCGATGACCCCTCGAGCGGGGATTTCGATCACCATCAGCGAGACTTCGCCGCGGCCAGGGACAACGGCGTGCGCTACGCCGCTTTCGGCCTCGTTTGGCGAGAGTTCGGCGAGCGGCTGTGCGACGGCGACCGGGATGTCGCCGACACCGTCGACGAGACGCTCGTGCAGCCCGTGGACGCCAACGACACCGGCCAGCAGCTGACACGGCCGGTGATCGACGGCGTGCGCCCGATGACCGTCAACGGCATCATCGGCGGCTTCAATGCCCGCTGGGATGAAACCCTCACGCCCGAGCAGGAGCGCGAGCGCTTCGACGCGGCCGTCGCGTTGGCCCGGGACATCCTCTCGCGCGAGCTCGCCTCAGCCGCGTCCGGCCGCCGCGCTGAGCGGATCGTGCGGGATGCGATTGCCACGGCGCCGGATCCGCGGATCGTCGAGCTGCCCGTCAACGCCCCGTGGAAGCAGGTGCTCGTCCCCGAGGCAGCCGAGGCGCTGTTCGTGATCTATCCCAAGCGCCAGGGCTTCGGCCTCGAAGCGGTGCCGAGCGAGCTCGGCTCGTTCGGCAACCGGCGCGACCTGCCGGCCGCCTGGGGCGGACTGGAAGGCGCGGACCTCGTAGCGGCCACGGGCGTCGAGGACGCCGTCTTCTGCCACGCCAAGCGATTCCTCGTGGTCGCCCGGTCCCACGCCGGCATCGAGCGTCTCGCCGAGCTCGCGCTTGCCGATGCTCGCGCCGAGGCCCTCAGCGCGTCGAGGACGCTGCGAGTGCCGGCAGCGGCCGCAGGTCCGGGCTGGTCCAAGCTGCACGAGCGCGCTGGCTGTTCAGGAGCTCGCGCGAATAGAAGTGTCCGATCAGTTTGCTGTCAAGCAGGTCGGGGTTGCGTGCCAAGAACTCCTCGAAGCTGCTCGCGCCCCAGCGCTCGACGTGCACCGCCACAAAGTGCAGCCAGGCGCGCGTCATCGTTTCGTGGTACTTGCGGTCGGCGCCGTGCAGCGCGGCGACGTGGCGGATCGCGGCGACCATGCCCTGGGCCGCCTGGTCAAACGAGTACAGGCGCAGATAGCTCCACGCCAGCTCGAGGTGCTCTCGATGACCGAAGCCGCCGCGGGCGTCGAGGATCCCCTGCAGGATCTTGAGGTCACGCTTGCGCACGGGCCCCGATCGCGGCCTCGCAGCACGCGCGATCCTCGTCGGGCTTGCCGCCGCTGACGCCGACCGCGCCGATAACGGTCCCGTCACGGTCTGTGATCACGATCGACCCGGCGGCCGCGATCAACGGCAGCCGGGTCATCTGACTCACTGCGGAGACAAATCCTGGGCGCTCCTGCGCCACCTCCGCCAGCACATGCCCGTCCCGGTGCCAGACAGCAGCTCCCTGCGCCTTCGCCTCGGCGATCTGAGCGCTCAGCGGTGGAGCGCCGTCCATGCGGTCGACCGCTTTGACTAGCCCGCCCTCGTCGACCACGGCAACGGTCACGGTGATCCCCAGCGCTCGAGCGTGGGTCTGCGCGGCGTCGACCAGCGTGCGGGCCTCGACTTGAGAGATCGCCATCGTGGGGCGGGATTGTATTTCCATGCCGGGCGGGCGATGACCTCAGCCCGCTAGCGCCCCGCGGGCGGGCTGGTGCTGCGGGTGGCCGAGCCGCCTAGGCAGCCGCGAGTTGGAGCTTGCCTCTCAGGAACAGGATGTACTGCGGCCGGTAGGTCAGTGCCACCGTCTCACCTTCACCCACATTCACCGTCTCGGTCGCCTTGCCGAGGGTGTAGAAGATGTATGGGATCCTGATGTGAACGGTGTGCTCCCCCGGCGCGACCGAATACGTGGAGTCGCCCCAGCCGGGCTTCTCTGCCGGGCCGCCATCGATCGAGATGGTCGGCGTGAAGATGAACAACATCCAGTACAGCGGGAAGAATCCCGAATGGATCTTGATGGTTCCCTGTCGCATGCCCCGTCTAAATGCCTCGCAGCACGCCGCCATCGACGGCGATCGCGGTGCCCGTGATATATGCGGCCCGGTCAGAGCAAAGGAACGCCGCGGCCCAGCCCATCTCCTCGGGTCGACCCAGCCGGCCGGCGGGGACCGCATCGGCGGCCGCCGCCTCGGCCGCCGCAATGGATCCGTACAGCCCGGCGATGCGGGCGGTCGCGATCTGGCCGGTGAGCAGCGTGTTGATCGTCACCCCGTCTCCGGCCACCTCGAGCGCGAGCGTCTTGTAGGCCGCCAGCGCGGCGGAGCGCTCCGCGTTGGAGAGCATCAGCGAAGGGAGCGGCTGACGAACCGACGTCGACGCGATCCCGACGACGCGCCCCCAGCGACGCTCGCGCATCCCGGGCAGTACCCGGCGCAGCAGGGCCAGGGGCGCCATCACCAGATGGCGATGCGCCTGCACCCACTGCTCGTCGGTGAAGCCGAGCGGGTCCGGGCCCGCGGGCGGCCCCCCGGTATTGGTGACCAGGATGTCCACCACCCCGACACGCTCCTGCACCCGCTCAACCAGGCCCGTCGCGGCCCCGATGTCGCCGGTGTCCCAGCCAAAGCCGGCCTCGGCGCCGATTTCGGCCGCGACGCTCGCGGTGCGGCCTTCGTCGCGGGCCGTGATGACGACCCGCGCGCCCTCCGCGACGAGCGCCTGCGCAACGGCGCGCCCGATTCCCTGCGTCGCCCCGCCGACCAAGGCGACGCGACCGGCGATTCCGAGATCCATCGGGCGAGTATCGCGCGACGAGCGCCGGCGCGCGACTTGCATGACTTCTCCACCTTCTATGTGCCCCTCCTCGTCTGAGCCCCGTTCTGCGGTGAGCGATGAACGGGACCAGCTCGCCGGGGTGCCGGCGACGTCGGACGAGCCTCTGGCGCTGGCGGTCACGCGAACCCGCGTCGTGATCGCATCGGTCACGGTGGCGGTGGTGCTCGTCGGGCTGTACCTCCTGATCCCCAAGCTGGCCGGGCTCAAGCAGACGTGGGGTCAGCTCCGCCGCGGCGATCCGCTCTGGTTTGCCGCGGGCGGGGCCTTCGAGCTTTTCTCGATCGCAGGCTATGCGGTGCTGTTTCGCACGGTCTTCGGCCGCGACGTACCCCGAATCGACTGGCGCGTCAGCCTGCAGATCCCGCTGGCCGGAATCGCGGCCATCCGCCTCGTTGCGGCCGCCGGGGCGGGAGGCGTCGCCGTCACCGTGTGGGCCCTGCGCCGCGCCGGCATGTCCGCCGAGGTGATCGCGTGCCGCATGGTCGCCAGTCTCGTCGTGCAGTACTCCGTCTACCTGGGCGCGCTGATCGTCGGCGGCCTGGGTCTGTGGGCGGGGGTGTTCGGCGGCGGCGGCTCGGTGGTGATCACGCTTGTCCCGGCCGCGGTCGCGGCCGTCTTGGCGGCGACGATCATCGGCCTGGCGCTGATGCCGCGCGACATCGAGCAGCGGCTCGCACGGTTCGCGGATCGCCCCGGGGTGCGGGGATGGATCGCCCGGCGGGCCGCGAAGGCGCCCGCTGCGCTCGGCAGCGGCGTGCGGACGGCAGGAGATCTCGCGCGGCAACGGCGCCTCGGTCTCCTGGGGGCGGCGGCCTACTGGGGCTTCGACATCGCCGTGCTCGGAGTCTGCTTCCACGCCTTCGGCACGGTCATCCCGCTGGCTGTTCTCGTCGTCAGCTATTTCCTCGGCACGCTCGGGAACCTCCTGCCGCTGCCGGGGGGCATCGGAGGTGTCGAGGGCGGGATGATCGGCGCCTTCGTCGCGTTTGGCACCCCGGCGAGGAGCGCGGTCATCGCGGTGCTCGCCTACCGCGCCATCTCGTTCTGGCTCCCCACGCTGCCCGGGATCGCCGGCTATCTCGCGCTGCGCTCGACGGTCCGCCGCTGGCGAAGGGGCGCCGCCGACGGGCCAGCTGACGCCGCGCCCGGGATCTAACGCCTACGAGCCAGCACGAAGACGTGCCTGTCCTTGCACTCGCCACCGCAAGGGCCGACCGGATCCCCATACCCGTCCACCATCCTCAGCAGCTCGAACCCGGCGGCCTCGAGCTCGCGCTTGGCTTCTCGAAGCCTGACGTGATGAGAGATCAGCCGGAAGCCATGGGCGGCGACCACTCCGTAGGCCCAGTCACCGTGGTCTTCCTCGAGGCGTCTCGAGCGCCACCAATTGCGAAAGTTGAGAATCCGCCACCGAAGGTCCTTCATGGATCTCATCAGGGCACGCGGGTGAGAGGACGGTCGATGCAGGCCACGCCACGGTCGCTCTGGATATTGCGGCCCGTCCTTGGTGACTGTCGAATATGCCAGCACGCCTCCCGGTGAGAGCACACGGCGCATCTCGTCGAACACCCGGGCTCGGTCGGCGTGGTTCACGGTGTCTATCCCGTTGAAGCTGAACACGACAGCTCCGAACTCGCCGTCACGGAAGTCCGACAGGTTGCGGGCATCGCCGGTGCGCAGGTCCGCGTAGGGATGGCGCGCCTTCGCCATCGCGACCATCTCCGGGGAGTAATCGATACCGACGTATGTATCGGTAACGAGCGACAGCAGGCCTGTCGTGCGGCCCGCTCCGATGCCGATGTCCAGCAGGCGCGCGCCGCGGGCTGCTTTCGCCAACTGGTGAAACGTCGTCATCTCACCGGTGCAGAGCCAGGCATCGTTGGCGTACGCGCCGACCGTCGAGGCGTCTCTATATACCGAGCGGTTCTGCTCCATGGGGTCGCCGCCCGGCACGGCCGAGCACACTACCCCGAACCGCTCCCCACGCTCGCCACGGCGCCACGGAGTGAGCCAGGATGAGGCGGCCGGCGCCATGCGGTGAGGCCCCCGGCGCAGCGATTTAAGTCGCTAAGACAGGGCACGAGCCCGATGTGCGACCCCCTGCCTTAGATCCAGGATGTGCTCATCACGAACGCCGCCTCTTCAAGCCGGCCCGAGCACAGAAAGGAACGGACATGCTGCACATCGAGCGTCTCGCCTAGAGCCACTCCCACCGGCGATAAGGAGCCGTGAGTCCCAGGCTCTTCCGCCCACAACCAGGCCGTACGGCACTAAAAGCCCGGCGCGTAACCCGCGCCGGGCTTTGTCGTCTGGCATGATGGCGCCGTGGCGGCGAGGCTGGTCAGCCCCATCTTGGTAGGGCGCCAGGTGGAGGTGCAGGCGCTCAGTCATGCCTTGAGCCGCGTGCTGGCCGGCGAGCAGGTCACGATCGTCGTCGGCGGCGAGGCGGGGGTAGGCAAGTCGCGGCTGGTGCACGAGCTGATCGGCCAGGCGCGCGAGGCCGGCGCCCGGGTCCTGGTCGGCAGCTGCGTCGAGCTCGACGGCGGCGGCATCCCCTTCGCGCCGGTCGTCGAGATGATGCGCGGTTTGGCCGCCGAGCTGCCCGCCGGCGACCTCGACGCGGCGCTGGGCTCGGCCCGCGCCGAGATCGGGCGGCTCGTTCCCGAGCTCGACGAGAGGACGCCGGCAATCTCGACGGATGATCGCGACCCGGCACGACTGCTCGAGTTGATGCTCGGCGTCGTCGTCCGGTTGGCGGCCGGCGCGCCGCTGATGCTCGCGTTCGAGGACGTGCAGTGGGCCGACCGGGCGACCCTCGACCTCCTCGCGCTGCTGGTCGCCCGGGCCACCGGCCGCAGGTTGCTGCTCGTGCTCACCGTACGGTCCGATGAGCTGCATCGCGCTCATCCGTTCCGACGGATCGCCGCGCGCTGGGACCAGCAGCGGACTGTTCAGCGGATGGAGTTGCCGCGTCTCGAGCCCCACGGCGTCGCCGCCCAGATCGAGGCCATCCTCGGCCATCGCCCGGACGGTGAGCTGGTCGACTTCATCGCGGAGCGCTCCGAGGGCATCCCGCTGTTCGTCGAGGAGCTGCTGGACGTCACGCGCGACGGGCGTCTCGATCCCGACTACCTCCCGCCCTCCCTGCGCGACGTCCTGTTGGCCCGCGCCGAGCTCCTCTCGCCGAGCGCCCAGCACACGCTCCGCGTCGTGTCGGCCGCCGCGCGCTGGGCGCCGGACCGCCTGCTGGCGCTCGTGGCTGGACTGCCCGAGCCCGAGCTGCATCTGGCCCTGCGCGAGGCGGTCGAGCAGCAGTTGCTGGTCGTCGATGCGTCGGGACGCGGGTACGGCTTCCGTCACGCCCTGGGGCGGGCCGCGATCCACGATGATCTGCTTCCCGGCGAGCGCACTCAACTGCACAAGGCCTATGCCGAGGCCCTCGAGGACAACGCCGAGCTGGCCGGCTCGGATCTGGACGCCAGCTCCATGCTCGCTCACCACTGGCTCGCCGCGCACAGTCTTCCTCGAGCTCTTCCAGCGTCAGTCCGGGCCGGAAGGGCCGCCGCCGCGGCCGGAGCGCCGTCGGCCGCCCAGCGCCATTTCGAACGCGCCCTCGAGCTGTGGCCCCAGGTGCCCGGCGCAGAAGAGCGGGCCGGGATCGGCCATTCCGAGCTGCTCGAGGCGGCGGCGTCGGCGGCGGCCAGGGCCGGGGCGGTCGATCGCGGACTGGCCCTGGTCGACCAGGCGCTGGCCGAGGTCGGCTACGACGGCACACTGGAGCGCCGCGCCACGCTGCTCGTGCGCCGGGCCACGCTGCTCGTCGATCTCGCCCGTGACAGCGAAGCTCTCGCCGTGTTCGAGCAGGCCGAGGCGTTGCTGCCCCGCGATCTTCCCAGCAAGGTCAGCGCCCAGGTCCTCAGCTCCTTCGCCCGCGCCCTGGCCCGGATGGATCAGATCTCGCGGGCGGGTGAGCTGGCGCAGCGCGCCCTCGAGGCGGCGCAGGCGGTCAATGCCACGGAGGAGAGGCTGGAGGCCCAATACATGCTGGCTGTCGCCATGGTCTACCGCGGCGACGTCGAAGGGGGTATGGCGCTGGCTGAGCAGGACTGCCGAGGAAGCCACCCAGACCGGGTTGCCCTGGTTGGCCACGCGGTCCTTCATCGCGCTCTCCGATACCCAGCTGATGCTCGGTCGCTACGACGAGGCGGTGCAGACCGCCGAGCGGGGAATCGCGCTCGCCGAGCAGGCCGGGTTCAGCCGCACAATGGGCGCGTTCATCCGGAGCAACAAAGCGGAGGCGCTCATGCGTTCCGGTCGCTGGGACGCTGCCGCGGCCGCCACGGCCCTCGGCGCCGAGGCCCCCGGCGTGTTCGCCGGCACCCTACTGCTCGTGCGCGCAGAACTGCATGCACTCAGCGGACGGGCGGACGAGGCCTCAGCCGATCTGCGCGAGGCCCGCCGACACCTCCGCAACTCCACGGCCCCGCAGTTCACCCTGCCGCTGGCCGGGGTCGAGGCCGAGATCGCCCGCGCCAGCGGGGATCTGACCGCGGCGCGCCAGATCATCTCGGACGCCCTGGGTCGCGAAGACCTCGGCGACGAGCCCCGCTACAAGTGGCCGCTCATGTCCCAGGGCGCTCGCGTGGAGGCTGAGCTGGCCGTTGCCGCCCGTGACGCCGGAGAACCCGCAAGCGATGCCGAGCAGCGGATCGCCGAGCTGCGCGAGGCCGCCGAGCGGACCGCCACCACGACGCCCGCCGCCCTCGGGCATCTCGCCCTTGTCCGCGCCGAGTACGCCCGCGTGCGTCGCGAGCAGGAGGTCGAGGCATGGGCGGACGCGGTCGCCGCCTGCCGAGCGATGAACGAGCCGCTGCCACTGGCCTATGCGTTGCTGCGACACGCCGAGACACTCACCGGTCAGGGCCAGACCGAGACGGCGGCAACGTCGGCGCGAGAGGCGCTCGAGCTGGCGACGATGATGGGCGCCGTCCCGACCCTCGACGACATTCAGGCCCTGATCCGACGCGCTCGCCTCTCCGTGACCGCCCGCGAGCAGCCCAAGCCGGTTACGGCACACGTGCCCGACGAGCTCGAGCGCTTCGGGTTGACCGCGCGGGAGGCCGAAGTGCTCCGCCTCGTCGCCGACGGCCTGTCCAATACGCAGATCGCCGAACAGCTGGTCATCTCCCGCAAGACGGCCAGCGTCCACGTCTCCAACATCCTCGCCAAGCTGGGAGTGTCCACGCGGGTGCAGGCCGCCGCCGTGGCTCACCGGCGAGGCCTGGTCCAGGTGCCGGCCAACGGCTGACAAGGATGCCCAGGACTCAGTGGATCCTGGCCACTGAGGTACCTAGGCCCTCAATCTGAGTCCCCCCTGGCCGCGAAGATCGGGCAGCTGCCCGATGTGCGGAGGCACGCCTAGACCGATGCTGTGTCCATGCTCCGCGCCCACACTCATCTCCCCCGCCGTCCTCGCCTGCCGGGCGACCGCCGGTTTGCTCTGCTTCTGCTCAGCCTCGCCGTGTCTGCCTGCGGCGACTGGCTCTACAACGTCGCCCTGCTCGCTGTCGTCTTTGAGCGCACGCACTCGGCGAGCGTGCTGGCCCTGACCACCGCCGCCCGGCTGGTCCCGACGGTCGTGCTCGGTCCGGTGGGCGGCGTCCTCGCCCACCGCTACGACCGACGCCGCCTGATCATCGCCTCCGATCTGGTTCGCGCTCTGCTGATGGTGGCGCTCGCCGGGGTGGCTGTCACCGGACTGCCGATCCTCCTCGCCCCGGCGATCGCCGCCGCCGCGACCGCCGCCGGGGTGGTCCATCCGCCGTGTGTGGCCGCATCGACCGCGCGTCTGGTGGCTGAAGAGGAGCTGCAGCGCGCGAGCGTGGCCCGGGCGGTCATTGGACAGACCGCAATCGTGGTCGGTCCGGCGCTGGGCGCGCTGATCCTGCTCTTCGCCTCACCGGCCATGGCCATCGCGCTCAACGGTCTGACCTTCCTCGCCTCCGCCACCGCTGTCACCGCCATCGCCGCCCAGGACGCATTCCGCCCCTCCGTCGGTACGGCGGGGACCGCTGCCACCAGCGTGCTGAGTGACATGCGGGCCGGCGCCATCGCGTTACGGGGCGCTCCCACCGCCATCCGTCTCACCGCCGCCGACGTGCTCTGCAGCGCGGTCGCCGGCCTGATCACGGTCACCCTCGTCCTGGTGGGCCGCAGGACCGCCGCTTCAAGCAGCGGCTATGGCCTGCTGCTGGGCGCGGTCGGCGCGGGCGGCGTGACGGGGGCGATGGCCATGGCCCGGATCGAGGCGACCGAGCACTGGCGCCGGATTCTCGCTGGTGGGCTGCTCCTGGTCGCAGTGTCACTCGCCGCGCTCGGCTTGGCGACCAACCTGCTCAGCGCACTGGCGCTGGCCTTCCTCCTCGGCGGCGGCATGATCGTCAGCGAGGTGCTCGCCGAGACCGCACTCCCGCGTCTGCTCGACGACGCCGTTCTCGCCCGCGCCTACGGCCTGGCGTATCCAGCGGCGATCTGCGGCATCGTTGCCGGCTCTCTGATCGCCGCTCCCCTCGTCGCGCTGCTGGGCCTGACGGGAACGCTGGTCGCGGCGGGATCGTGCGTGCTCCTCGTCGCGGCGCTTCTGTTGCACCGCCCGCTCGCGATGGACGTCGGCGCGTACAGAAGAACCGCCCCCGCTGGTGCCGAGGGCGGTTCGAATTCTTTGTGAGGTGGACGCGGACGCAAACAATTCGAACCGCGGCGGCCATCTCAGTCGAGGCCATGATCGTTGAGCGTATCGACGTGCCGGTCTACCTGAGGATCGCCGAGAAGGCGAAGCATCTCAGGGACCTTGGGATGAGCGACAAGGCGGTTGCGAGAGCCCTCGGCGTGAGTGACAAGACGGTCGCGAAGGCCGTCGATGCCGCCTTCGTGCCAACCGTCGCGAGGTATGGGAAAGACGGGACGTAGGTGAAGACGATGTGAGGTCGCTCGATGCTGGGCAGCAAAAGACTCCCGATTTGGTGACGGTCGTGGATGAGCGTCGCCAAATCGGGAGTTCAACGCGACATCAGCCGCTTTGGGACCGCCGGGAGAGATGTCGCGCCCTGCGCCGGTCCGCAGGGCCGGCTACCTAGCCGGACGAGAAGCCGAGTAGCCATCTCTGAGGACATGGCCCGGCGACTGCCCCGGACATGGAGGATTAGCGACGACACCCCCGCAGAAACGCGGGTGCGCATGGCTCGCCTCGCTGTTGGAAGCACCCCGATCCGACACTAACCGAGGATGGGGTGGCCGAGGATGACTGGCGGTGCTATTAGGCTCCATTCGACGGCGTTTGTTCCTCCCGGTCCTCGCTAAAGCGACCCCGGTGCCGCATGAGCCTTAATGCCTGGGCCGCGACAGGCTCTATTCGCTTCGGCCATCCCGAAGCTATGAAGGCGTCATCGGAGCAGATCTGACCCGTTGCGGCAACTGCATCCAGGAGTAATCGCCGGATGCTGTCCAGGACAGCCACCTCGGCTGGAACGAACGTAGACACGGCCCGCCAATCCCCTGGAGCGTCATCGTCGATCAAGTCGAAAAAGAAGTTGACGTACTCCACGTTCCCCACCGCGCGGACCCCTTCGTCACCTTTCGCGAGAGGCTCGAGTGCCTCCATAACGCGGTTGCGCACGCGCTGGTCAATGAGGCGCTCGCTAGGGCGGTCCTCCATGCGGTGCAATCTAACGGCTTGCCAAGGCGGGTCTATCCACCGCGGGCCGGGTCACGCTCCTGCTTGGATCGACGAACGAAAGCCCAAGCAACGACCGCGGATTTCGAAACAGATCGACCTGAGGATCGAGGGAGTCCGTGGTTACTCTGGAATTGCCGGGGTCGAGGGACAGAGCGACGGGGCGGCGATCAGGCGGCGCGATCATGGCCGGCAGCCGGGCATTTTGGGCAACGACCGCGGCCTAAATCATCAGCAGCCCATCGATGCAGGGTGCCTCGTATGTCGTTTATGTCGTCGAAGTCGACCGGCTTATACAGCTGCCCCGAGAAGTCGGTAGGGAGCTTCTTGATGGTCTTGTCCTTCAGCAGCGCACACCGCCGGCCCGTGATCACCATCGACCCCAACTCGATGATCATGTTCTCGTTCAGCCCACGCTTCATCCGGTTTTCAAACAGCGCGATTCCGTACCGGCACGCCCACATATGCGCGGCGATGTTCCCGAATAGATCCTCGTCCAAAACTCGGTCGGACACGACGTGCAGCGTGAGGTCGTGGGCTGCGAGTGCGTCCCGGGCTGCCGGGATCACGTTGATAACTGGATCCAGATAGTTGCTATCGCTTGCGTCCCGCGGAAAGCGGGTCATGCAGAACACGTTGCTGTCGAACTCATAGTCGCGCAGCATCTGCTGGATAGCTGCTTGCCATCTAATCGGCGCCAGCCCAGGCGGTAGGACGGTGTGGAGGACGTGACCAAACTCAGTGCCGGCAGCGGGCGTAAGCTGGCCAAGCACCGGGGCGGGATCAATATCCCCCATCAGAGCCGTCACGAGTTCCGAGCCCTCTGGCGTCACAGACCACGACAGCTTGCGGCTGCGCCGGAGCAGCAAACCTTTGGATCGCAACCCCGTGATCTCGTTGTCGATCCGACTGGGAGCAGGAACGCGGAAGGTCTCGAAAATTAGTCCGACGTCGGCTGTGGAGAACCATCCGTCGCCGCGCTGTGCACCGGCCAATTGGCAGACAACCAACACCTTGCTGGACGCGTTTGGGAGCCGCTGGAGCGCGAGTCCAAACGACACGACTATGAGCCTTCCTGGATCCGCATGCGTCGAACGAGATCGGCCGCCTGTTCGAAGTGGTTTCGGTTGGCCTTCGCGGTGCGATCGTTTCGGGGTCCCCTAATTCGGAACTCGAGCTTCGAGATTTCGCTCGAAAAATTCGGGCTGTCAAGGACGCCCACGGCTTCGCACTCCTGCCGGACTTCGGCCAGGGCCGTCTGCTCCTCTCCCGCAGCCTGACGGCCAACCACGAGCAGCAGAGCGATATCGCGCATCGCGGCTGCTTTACGCCCTGGCTCGGGCAGCATGCTGCGCCGGATCGCTAGTCGAACCTCGCCGTTCTCGACGTCATAGACCCGTCCGACGACATCTGCAGGGAGTTCGAGTCGACGGGCAATTGTCGCCAGCGCGTCAGCAGGTGATTCCGGTTGACCACCCGTGGGCGGCCCAGAGTGAACCGCTGGGCCTGGCATCGGGCTCCGAGAGGATGTCGAGGTCGGGGCAAGTCCGAGCGCATCAAGCACGTGGTCAAACCCGATGGGACGCAGCTCGTTCGAGAGCTCGGCCGCGTCGACTGCTGCGGCAGCCTGGCGCAGCAGTTCGACAATCTCCTCTTGAGTCCACATCAGGCCACCCCGCCGGTGCCTCTCCGCAGCATCTGACGAACCTCGCGGAGCCCCGCAGCGGTCAGCTTGTAGGTCTTACGGGCCTGTTGGCTGCGACCAGACTTTGCCACCTGCATCACCAGCGCCGGCCTGCGCCCGCGTAGCGATGTCAGCGTCTTGGTCACGTTCGCAAGCGGATGTCCGAGGTTCTTGAGCGCGTTGTTGACGTCCCAGCCCCCCCAACCATCGCGACCCTCGATCTCCTGGAACCAGAACGCAACTACCAGAGCGCGCTCTGGGCCATCCGTCGGCTGGGCTGCATCCATGAGGTCGCCGATGGAGGCGAACTGTTCTGCGACGACGTCGCCGTCTTCCACCTCCTCACCGGTTCCGCCGGGCGCGCTCGTACGGTTGTCGACAGCAGTCTCGACCTCAAACTTGCTCGCCGCCCAGCTGAGCACGCGTCGACGAGCTCCCCCGTCAAGTTCAGCAAGCGCGGCATATACCGCCTGCATGGCTTCTAACTCATTGTCCACCGGCTCCTCCGGAGATCGCTGGTTGCCTCGACATGACTCGATCATGTTGTTGCACATCTTGCGATCTTTGTCAAGCTCGCTCCTGTAGGCCAGCTATAGAGGGCGATCTGGCGACTCGGCCTCGGCTCGTCAAACGGGCGCAGCAGTATCAAGATGCTACGGGGTTATTGCTTTGCAGCGTGATCACTTACGGCCCTGCTACTCGTGTCTGAGCAGCAGGCACGCAATGTTCCTGAATAAGTATATGTTTGCAGGTATTTTCGTAAGCATATCGGTACGCCCGTGCTGCATACGCATGCACCATTCTGCGCCTTTCCGCCACCCGGCAGACATAAGACGGACCATAAATGGGCCCGTGATAGCCAACCTTGTGCTGTCTGACCTTCTATTTATGGTCCAATCCGGTCAGCTGCAACGGGTGCCAGACCGACCAGACGACTAGTTGTTGCGAGCTAGCATCGGTTCCCCGATCAAGTGACAGGCAGCGCAGTGCTCTTCACGGGCTCATGCCATCACTATGGGCTCATGCCAACCAGGCATCAACGTTGTGGGAAGCCGATTTGACGGGTGTTCGGACCATCTCAGCGGGCGCTGCGATGACGACCGACTCAACACACTGCCTTTTGCCATCACCTGCGACAACTCATTTGATCGCTCGCCGCAGCGCTCGCATGAGCAGTGCTTCAACCTTCCGCCCACTGGCATGGAAGTTATGTTCAGCCGCCGCTCCCGACCTACGCATCGGCCGCCAGTAGTTGTGCGTCAACCGACAAGATCCTCCGGCCGCTACCGATCCA
This sequence comes from uncultured Solirubrobacterales bacterium, assembly GCA_963799995.1. Taxonomy (GTDB): domain Bacteria; phylum Actinomycetota; class Thermoleophilia; order Solirubrobacterales; family Solirubrobacteraceae; genus Palsa-465. Next base: position 1,463,101 of record CAWCZI010000012.1, read on the forward strand.
GTGGAACCGGGATCGCGTCGAGCACGTCCAGGACGTCCTCAGGCAGCGAATGACCTACTCGGCACTGGGCCTCCGGATCATCCTCGGTCCGATTCGCCTCGACGTCACGCCGGCCATTGGGGTCCTTCAGTCGACCCGACCGACCTGCCGGTCTACCTGGTGCATGAGCTAGGGAGCTGTCGCGAAGCCCTCGGCGTGAGCGACAAGGCGGTTGCGAAGGCCGACGCTGCACCCTCCCACCGCTCCCGATGCCCCGGAAATGTTGTCGGTCGTGGATGAGCGTCGCGCAATGCCATCTAAGGACCAGCCACGCTGACCCGGCATTAGATCCAGGGTCCTCGCGGATTCAAGCGCGAAGTCTCAGCCGCGCTTCTCGGCGGGCGGAGTTTGGCCCTTCTCGATGTACCCGATGAGCGCCTTATTGGGGCTATACGGCGGCGGAGCCGGATGGCTAGGCGCCGGTGTGGGTGCGGGAGTGCCGCTGGGGGTGGGTTGGTTGTCGGACATCGTGAGCTCGACCTCTCGTTGCTATCAGTGTACCGGCGACTATGAGTGCCGCGGCAACCGCAAGCAGTGCTACCGCCGACTTCACGCGACGCCCCTTCCGCCGCACGAGCGTCGCGGCCTCAAGGACCATGTCGATTTGAACGTCTAAGAGCGTCAGCTTGGTCTCGGCCTCGGTAGCCGTGAGGAAGTCGCGCAGCGGCAGGACTTCCACCACCGGGTACTTGCGCGGCAAGAACGCGAGGGCAGCTGAGAGCGCAGCAGCAACCGCCACGCCAAGGCCGATCTTGAAGGTGAGGTCGGAAGACACGAGTGTCTGAGCCGTTGCACCGAGTCCGACAAGGACGCCCGCGAATCCCAATACGACACCGGCTTTGGTATCGAGGCTCTCCGCGTGTGCGTTCATCGTCTGGCGCTCCGATGCGACCTGCGTGGTGATCACATCGAGGGATGGCAGGCGCGGTGCGGACTGCTGAGAGCCGTATTCCTGGGGTGGTAAATCCACGGAACGAGGCTAGGCAGGGATGCGGACGAACAGTCCTTTGAGCCTGTCATCGAGCTGGCGAGTCTTCGAATCCAGAACGCCCGCTCTGCTTCTCTTCCGGCTCGTTTGGCCGGCCCCTTCGGGCCCGGCGGAGGGCGCGAGATCGGTTCGGCCGATCCCAGAGCCGTTGCTGTCGCGTTGTACTCCCGATTTGGCGACGCTCATCCACGACCGTCGCCAAATCGGGAGTCTTTGCAGCCCAGGATCAGACTACCCCAGCTCCTGAAAATGCGTCTTCCCCTCTCCCCTATTGCCGGCGGTCACGGCTGCTAGCAATGATAGGGTCCGTCTATCATGGCTGGCCCCGACTCCTTCACGCTCACCGAGATCGCGCGCAGGCTTGAGGTCCCCCAGCACCGCCTGATCCATCTCTGTGAGAAAGGCGTCGTGATACCCGACGTTCACGACGCCGCTGGCCGGGGATCGAGCCGGCTGTTCTCGCGCAATAACGTCCTCGAGCTGGCGGTCGCGCTGCGGCTGCGGGACATGATGATCCCCGTGAGCGTGGCCGGTGCGATCGTGCACGTTCTCCGCCGGTTCGGGCAGGAGCTGGAAGGACAACGGGGCGGTCAACCGCTTGCCGAGAGCCTTCGAAGCCCGCACTCCCCAGAGCTGAGGGTGATCATCAGCGATGGCGAGGCGATCTACTTCTCGCTCGCAAAGCCGGATCAGAAGACGGCCCTCTTTGGGGGGATCCCGCTGCAGCCACTGATCAGCAGCGGCGAGGCCTGGGGCGGGAACGTGCTGCAACGACCCACGAACGTGGTCCATGGCAACCATCCATTCGGCGGGCCGGAGGGGAGCAAGTTCGCGCGGATGGAGCTCAGCGTTACGGCAATCGCACGTGCGCTGCCGCTTGATTGACTTCCGGCTTTCCGTCCGCATGATGATAGACAATGTATATCATCATGCGGAGGGCGAGACCTTCTTTATCTGCAGCCGCGGACCCCAGGTCCGCCGAGCAGATCGACGCGAATCTCCGACCGCTCCTTGACCACATCGCCGTTGAGCTAGCCGAGGAGTACGTCCGCCTGATGGAAGCTGCCACGGAAGCGGAAACTCCGGAGCAGAGCTAGAGAGGAGCAGGATCATGAGCGCAGCCATCTACGCCCGTTACAGCTCGGAGAACCAGCGGCCAGAGAGCATCGACGACCAGATCTCGGCCTGCCGCAGGCTGGCTAAGGAACGCGGCGCTGACGATCTCACGACGATCACATCTACGCCGACCAAGCGCAGTCCGGCGCCCGCTCCGACCGGCCTGGCCTCGCCGCGCTCTCGCCGCGCGCCCTCCAAGGAGTTCGACGTCGTCCTCGTCGACGACCTCTCGCGGCTGGCGCGGGACAACCACCTGATGCTCTCGATCATCGCCGAGATGTCATTCGAAGGCATCCGCGTGATCTCAGTCGCCGATGGTCTCGACAGCAACGACGAGGAGTCGACCCTGGCCATCCAGGTCCGCGGGATCTTCAACGAGCTCCAGCTCCGGGACCTGAAGAAGAAGACCCTCCGCGGCCAGATCGGCCAGAAGGAGCGCGGCTTCTTCGTCGGCGAGAAGACCTTCGGCTACCGCTCCGTGCCGGTCGGCGAGATGCGGATGGACAAGAAGGGACGACCGCGACCGGAGGGCTACAAGATGGAGATCGAGCCGACGCAGGCCGCGACCATCCTCGCGGATCTTCACGTCGTACGCCGACGGCCAGCCGCTGACGCAGATCGTCAAGACGCTGAACGAGGAGAACGTCCCCGGGAGCCATCCGCTCGGCAAAGGGATGGTCGCCGGCCACGATCAGCCGGATCCTCGACAACGAGAAGTACGCCGGCCGCTGGATCTGGAACAAGACGGAGAGCCGCCGGGACCCGCGAACGGGACGGCGCCGCCGATTCGAGAAGCCGGAGTCCGAGTGGGTCGTCCACGAGGACGAAGAGCTGCGGATCATTCCGCAGGCAGCTCTGGGAGGCAGTCCGCAAGCGGCGCAAGGAGATGCACCGCACCTGGCCCGGTGGCAACGGCAAGCGCGGGTTCTCCAGGCGAGCAGGGCAGCCGGCAGGCCCACTTCCCCACTCACCTGTTCGCCGGCAGCATGGTCTGTGGATCATGCGGCGCGACGATCGCGCAGGTCAGCGGCAAGAGCGGCGGGTACTACGGCTGCCTCGCCGCCACCAAGGGCGCGTGCGACAACAAGACCCTCGTCCGCCGGACACTCGCCGAGAAGGTGATCCTCGAGGCGGTCAAGGACGAGATCTGCTGACCCGGAGCACGTCGCGTACGTCCTGCAGTCGCGTCGAGGAGGAGATCGCCAAGCTCCGCTCCGATCTGCCCGACACGCTGAAGCTGAAGGAGGCCGAGCTGTCCGCCGAGCAGCGACGGCTCGCCAACTTCGTCGACTTCATCGGCGAAGGGCCGCGGAAGCCAGGCGCTCGCCAAGGCCCTGGTCGAGACGGAACGACGAGTGGAGACGCTCGCAGACGAGGTCGATGCGCTCAGCCGCAGCCACGAGAAGATCTTCCAGCCGCCGCCGGTCGAGTGGATCAAGGACCGGCTCGAGAACCTGCAGGAGGTCCTCCAGAACCGCACGGCCCGCTCGGCGAAGACGCTACGTGAACTCCTCGGCCCAATCCGCCTCGAGCTCGTCACGCCGGACATCGGCCGCCCGTTCTATCGGGCGATCACGACCCTCGACGCGCTCGCCTTAATCGAAACGCACCTCCAGTGCGGAGGGCGGTTCGAATTCTTTGCGAAGGTGGAGACGGCGGGAATTGAACCCGCGTCCGCAGTCGCGTAAGAGGTGGCGTCTACGAGCGTATCCGGCGCTCTGATCTCATCTCCCACTCGCCACGCCGGCGGGGTTGTGGGAGACCAGCTCCGAAAGAATTCCCCGGATCGGCTGGAGCGGACCTCACCGGGTGAGCCTGCTTGTTGATCCCGGCTGCTCCGCCGCAGGCGAGCTAGAGGCCAGGAGCGCTCACGGCTTAGCTATTGACTAAGCGGCGAGCGCGAACTCATGAGAGTCCGCACTTATTTTTTTCCCGGGAGTTTTACGAGGCCACCCGGGACCTCGACTCGCAACCACCCCCACGAACCGACCACGTCGAAGCCTGTCGTCCCCGGGGGTGTACTTCTATCTGCACAAACGAGTATAGAGAGCCCTGATCCCCCGGCCGGACGGGCCCAGCCCGACTGCGGATGGGGCGCCGTGGTCACTTTGGGTTCTATGTGACCCCTTTGCGACCCCACTCCCCTCTCGGCCCCGAGCAGGCAGGCAGCCGCCGCGCCTCAACCGGCCAACCGAAGGAGTCGATAAGACTGCGCCGGCCCGCATCTGGCGCCTGCGAGAATCAGTACGGCAACACCATGGATTCACCGCGCACCCCCACCCCCACCCTGCCGGAGCCGACCGGCAGCGAGCGGCCCTCCAGCCCCAGCCCCAGCCCGCTGCTCTACGACCCGACGGGTTACCACTCGTCCGGCCTCGAGTACGAGCCGCTGACGACGCCGGAAGACCACGACCGCCCGCGCCAGTCGTTCGTCAAGCGCCGTCTGGCCCCCATCGGCGCCGCCATCGTCGCCTTCCTGGCGAAGATCAAGACGATCCTCCTGCTGCTGCCGAAGCTGAAGCTGTTCACGGCGGCCGGCTCGATGCTGGTCTCGATCGTCGCCTACACGACGATTTGGGGGCTCGACTTCGCGATCGGTTTCGTGATCCTGCTGCTGGTCCACGAGATGGGACACGTGATCGCGCTCCGGCGCGAGGGGATCAAGGCCAGCGCCCCGATGTTCATCCCCTTCCTGGGCGCCGTGATCAGCGCGCGATCGCTGGGCGACGACGCCCTGGCCGAGGCCCGCGTCGGACTCGCGGGCCCGATCCTCGGCAGCATCGGCGCCGCCGTGTGCCTGCTCATCTGGCACGCCACCGGCCACGACTACTGGCGCGCGCTTGCCTTCACCGGGTTCTTCCTGAACCTGTTCAACCTGCTGCCGGTCGTGCCGCTCGACGGTGGCCGCGCGATGGCGGCGATGACGCCGTGGATGTGGTTCGCCGGGTTTGCCGGGATGGTCGCGCTGGCGATCCTGTTCCCCAACCCGATCATCCTCATCATCGTCGTGTTCGCCGGCTACGAGACCTACCGCCGCTGGCAGCTGCGCCGCTCGGGCAGCGCCGAGCAGCTGGCCTACTACAAGGTCAGGCCGCGCAACCGCTTCTTCGTGGCCGCGGTCTACCTGTCACTGGTGGCGCTACTGGTCGTCGGCATGGACGCGACCAACCTCGCCCGCACCCTCGGCTGAGCCTGAGCGGCGGGCGGCCCGCATCCGTCCTAAAGAACTCAGTAGCGGGGATCGCGCTCGTCGTGCAGGACGACGTCGCGGCGGGCTGTCGAGCGCGACCACACGAACGTGTAGAGCACCGCGAGCACCAGCCCGACGATGCCGAGGACGAACAAGACCGTGCCGGTGGTCTGAAGGTTGATGCCGCTCACGTGCGCGGTGACGGCCCACTTCAGGATCGCCCCGATGGCGAGCAGGACGATGGATGTGCCAATTGTCATGCTTGCGCTCTACCCGCAAACCGAGGCGGGGAAGCATTGGCGCCTCAGCGGCCGACTTCGCGCAGCTCGCGTTGCACGTCGCGCGCCATCTCGCGCGTGCGGATCGACTCTCGCTTGTCGAACAGGTCCTTGCCCTTGGCCAGCGCGATCTCCACCTTCGCGCGCGACCGCGTCCCCGAGAAGTACATGCGGGTCGGCACGAGGGTCAGGCCCCGCTCGTGTGTGCGCACCTCCAGGCGCGCGATCTCATCGCGGTGCAGGAGCAGCTTTCGCGGGCGCTCGGGCTCGTGGTTGTCGTGGGCTGCCGGACCGTAGGGCGGGATGTAGACGCCGATCAGCCACACCTCCCCGTCGCGGATCGTCGCGTAGGCGTCTTTCAGCTGAGCCTTGCCCTCGCGCAGCGACTTGACCTCGGTGCCGGTGAGCACGATGCCGCACTCGAAGCGCTCGAGCAGGTTGTAGCGGTAGGACGCCTGCCGGTTGGAGGCCACGTCGCCCGCGGCTGCTTTGCGTTTGCGTCCCTTGGCCATGTTCTCTTTTAGCCCTCGAGCTCCGCGGGCTCCAGGTCCACCCTACCCCGCGGCGCGTCGATCTGCCCCACCCGCACCTGGAGCTGGTCGCCGAGCCGGATCGCGCCGCCATTGCGGGTGCCGACGAGCACCGTCCCGGGCTCGTTGAGCTCCCACCAGTCGCCTCGCAGCCGCCGCACCGGCAGCATCCCCTCGTACTGCAGCCCCTCGCCGAAGGCCACAAACGCGCCGGCTCCGATCAGGCCGACCACCTCGCCGCCGAACAGCGCCTCGTGCCCCTCGCCGGCGAACAGCTCGCGTTGCAGCAAAAAGCAGCGCACCACATCGTCGGCGTCGCGTTCGATCGTCATCGCCGCACGCTCCCGCGTCGAGGTCCAGGGTCCGGCAGCGGTCACGAACGAGGCGTCGGGCGCTGGCTCCCCCGCGACCGCCGACAGCAGCCCGCGGTGGCAGATCAGGTCCGGATAGCGCCTGATCGGAGACGTGAAGTGGCAGTAGCGCGGCGACCCCAGCCCGGCGTGGCCACGATTGCGCGCGTCGTAATAGGCCTGCTTGAGCGACCGCAGAACGAGACTCGTCAGCGCCCTTGCACCGTGGCCGGTGCGCGCCACCCAGTCGGCCACCATGCGCGAGGCCTCGCTCACCAGGTCGGCGGCCTCCTGCGGGGTGAGCACGCCTCCGGGCGCCGGCGGGGTAGGGACGCCGAGCGACTCCAGCTGCTCGATCAGCCGCTCGGCCGCCGTCCCGTCGGGGCGCTCGTGCACGCGATACAGCGCCGGGATCCGCCGCTCCTCCAAGAAGCCGGCCACCTGCTCGTTGGCCGCGATCATCAGCCGCTCGATCAGCCGGTGCGACTCGGTCTGCACCGAGGGCCTGGCCGCGACCACGTGCCCGTCGCGGTCGAATTCGAACTCGGGCTCGGCTGACTCCAGCACCACCGCCGTGCGCCTCTCGGCCCGCTCGCCGAGCACCGCGGCCGCGGCCCGCGCCGCTGCCAGCGGCGCGCCCCATGGCTCCGCCGCCGCCTCGGCTCCGGAGAAGATGCCGTCCACCTGGTCGTAGTGCAGCCGCTCGTCGGAGCGGATCACAGACCGGTACATCGAGGCTGACGCCACGCCTCGCGCCCCGATCACCATCTCCACCGTGACCGCCAGCCTGTCCTTGGAGGGCACCAGCGAGCACACGTCGTCCGACAGCTGCGGGGGCAACATCGGCTCGACCGCGCCCGGCACATAGACGCTGGTGGCCCGCCGGTAGGCCTCGCGGTCGAGGAGGGAGCGTGGTGACACGAACGCCGACACGTCGGCGATGTGGACCCATACGCGCCAGCTCCCTGCCTCCTCGGCGACCGCGGAGATCGCGTCGTCGAAGTCACGGGCCGTGACCGGGTCGATCGTGAACGTCGGCAACTGCCGCAGGTCGCGGCGGCCGCTCTCATCCGGTCCCGAGCTCGACGCCGACCGCGCCTCGTGCTCCACCGCCGGGTCGAACGCACGTCGCAGGCCGCGATCGAGCATGAGCGCCCCGATCACATCGCGCGCCACATCTGGCCGGCCGAGTCGGCGCTGCACCACCACCCGCCGTGACTCTCGCCCGTTGCGACCTGCGCCTCCGGCGGCGGAGACCAGGACCAGGTCGCCCACGTTGAAACGGCGATCGCGGCTGACCGAGAACCTCGGGCCCGGCCCGAAGAACGGCTCGGCGACCAGGAACTTGCCGTGCCGGGCGAGCACTGCGACGCTCGCCGCGGGGCGGGCCTCGCGGGCGGTCGCGCTCACTTCAGCTCGGCGGCGACGGTGCGCTCGGCGACCTTGAGCGCGGTATCGCTGCGGGCATGAGCACCGGTCGAGGCGTAGATGTTGGGCGTCACGCCGGCGCCGCGGCGCACCCCGCCGCCGCCGAGGTTGCGTCCGCTGGGGGTGAAGTACTCACCAACCGTGAAGTCGAGCGCTCCGCCGTTGGGCAACGGCTGGATCTCCTGGAAGACGCCCTTGCCGTAGGTGTGGGTGCCCACCACCTTGGCGCGGCCGCGATCCTGGAGCGCGGCCGTGACGATCTCCGCTGCCGACGCGGTGCCGTCATCGACCAGCACCACCATCGGGATCTTGGGGGCGAGCGCGTCGCGGTGGGCCATATACACCTGACGCGGCTCGTCGCGGCCATAGGTGGAGACGATCGTCCCGTCGGGGATGAAGATGCTGGCGACGTTGACGGCCTCCTCGAGCAGACCGCCGCCGTTCTCGCGCAGGTCGAGAATCAGCGCCTGGGCCCCCTGGTGAAGGACCTTCTGCACCTGCGCCCGCAGCTCAGAGCCCGATCCCTGGGTGAAGCTGGTCAGCTGCACGGCGCCGATCTTCGTTCCCTGGTAGTCGAGCACGCGCCCGCTGGCGACCGGGATCGTGATGTCGGCGCGGGTCAGCGACACGACCCGCTTGTGGCGGCCGCTTTGCACGGTCAGCGTGACGCGGGTGCCGGCCCGCCCCTTGATCAGCGACGCCGAGAAGTTGGCCGAGCGGTTGGCCAGCGAGGTGGATCCGACCTGGGTGATCAGGTCACCACGCGCCAGCCCCGCCTTGGCCGCCGGCGATCCCGCGAACACGTCGACCACCAGCAGCCCCCGCGGCTCGGTCGAGACGTCGATCCCCACCCCGCTCAGGTGCGGATTGGACTCGTTCTGAAACGCCTGGTAGTCGGTCGGGTCGAAGTAATGCGAGTACGGGTCATGGAGGCTGCTCACCGCCGCCGCCAACCCCTTGTTGACCAGCTGGGTGCGATTGATCGGCCGGTAGTAGGTCCGTTGCAGGAGGCCGAGGACGTCGTCGACGATCGGGTCGTTGGAGTTCTGCGAGACGAACGCGCTGCGGACCGGGCTGGGCAGCCAGCTCGGATGGCCGCCGAGCCACAGGCCGACCAGCAGCGCGACGACGCCCACGACAGCCAGGATCGCCCTGCGCGGGCCGGGTGCCGGACTCGAGAACATCTGCTCTAGGAGGGTAGCCGCACGCGCCGCGCGCCTACTGTGGTGCCGCCTGTATCAGACCCGCAGGAAGCGACGCAGCGAGAGCCCCGAGCCGAGGGCCGAGACCCCCACGCCGGCGGCCAGCAGGACCGCCACCAGCGCGCTGAACGGGATCGTCCGCGGTGCGGCGATGAGCGTCCAGTTGTTGGCCAGCGGATCGAGCAGCGCCACCTTGGTGACCCCGAGCACCGCGATCGCCAGCAGCGCCCCCGCGGCGCCGACCACGATCCCCTCGATCACGAACGGCCAGCGGATGAACCAGTCGGTGGCGCCCACGAGCTTCATCACCTCCACCTCCCGGCGGCGCGCGTACAGCGACAGCCGGATCGTGTTGGCGATCAGCAGCACGGAGGCGATCGTCAGCAGGACGGTCAGGGCGGCGGCGGTGATCGTCACCAGATTGGTGACCTCGAGGATCTTCTTGGTGTCGTTCTTCTTGTTGGAGATGCTCTGGATCGCCGGGTCGATCGTGCCCGAGCCACCGTTCGAAGTCGGGGGCGCGAGCGCGTTGCGCACCGCCAGCACGTTGCCCGGGTTGTCGGGGATCACGTGGAAGGTGTCGGGCAGCGGGTTGGTGCCGAGCAGCTGGTAGGCCGCAGGGTCGATCTTGGATTGCTGGGCGTAGGCGGTCTGCTTGGAGACGAACTGCACCGACTTGACGTGCTGGACGGCCAGCAGCTCGCCGCGCACGCGGGCCTCGTCGGCCGCCGTCGCGTTCGTCTTCATGTAGACGTCGACCTCGACGCGGCTGCGCACGCTGTCGGCGGCACCGTTGGTGGCCTGCACGATCGGGATGAACACGCCCAGCACGAGCAGTGTGACCAGGACCGTGGCCGTGGCGGCGAAGCTCGGCGCCGCGCTGCGGCGAACCGCCCGCACCGCCTCACGCAGGAAGAAGCCGATCCGCATTGACTACAAACCAGGCGGGCGGGTGGACGGGGCCCGCAGTCGCTGGGCGAGCTCGCGGGTCGACTCGTCGCGGGTGTACAGGCCCGCGGCCTCGTCGCGGATGATCCGGCCGCGGGAGAGCTCGAGCACGCGCCGGCGCATCTTGTCGACCATCGCCTGATCGTGCGTGGCCACCAGCACCGTCGTGCCGGTGCGGTTGATCCGGTACAGCAGCCGCATGATGTCGATGCTGGTCTCGGGGTCGAGGTTGCCGGTCGGCTCGTCGGCCAGCAGCAGCGGCGGATGGTTGACGAACGCCCGCGCGATCGAGACGCGCTGCTGCTCGCCGCCGGACAGCTGATGCGGGAGGTTGTGCAGCTTGGTCGACAGCCCGGTCAGTCGCAGGATGTCCGGTACCTTGGCGCGGATCTCCTTGCGCGAACCGCCCGTCACCTGGAGCGCGTAGGCGACGTTGTCGTACACGGTCCGGTTGGGCAGCAGCTTGAAGTCCTGGAAGACGACGCCGATGTTGCGACGGAAGTAGGGCACGCGCTTGCGCGTGATCTCGTCGAGATGGTGCCCGGCGACCCGGATCACTCCGCTGGTCGGCTCGAGCTCCTTGATCAGCAGGCGCATCACGGTCGACTTGCCAGAGCCCGTGGAGCCGACCAGGAACACGAACTCGCCGCGATCGATCGCGAATGTGGCCTGATCGAGGCCGACATCTCCGGCGTAGAGCTTGGACACGCCGCGGAATTCGATTATCTGCCGTCGGGCGCCCGCCTCGCGGACGGGGCCGCGGGGGTGCTTGCCGGGCAGCGGCAGGGCACGACGACGGCCGCGCTGCTGCGGTTTCTGTGAGGTAGCCATAGAGTGCGCCGCAGCGTAGCGGCCAGGTGGCGCCGCTGTCCTCTCTGAACGCCTCTTGCAACGTGATTTGCAGGAGTAACGTCTAAAGGCGGCGTAAACGTGGGTCGGCCCGATTGGCCACCGAAGCCTCGGGCGCTACCGTTGAGGATCCCCGTGTCCGCGATCTCCGTATCCACCGTCGGCAATGGGATCAAGCTGCACCGGATCCCGGTCCAAGGGACGCGCGCGGTGACGCTGCTGGTGGCCTTCGACGCCGGCGCCCGGACCGAGCGCCCCGAGGAGAACGGGATGGCGCACTTCCTCGAGCACCTGGTGTTCAAGGGAGGCGAGAAGTACTCAACCTACCGTGACGTCAACGAGGCCGCGGAGTCGATCGGAGCCGTGCTGAACGCCTACACGAGCCACGACCTGGTCGCTTTTCACATCACGGCGCGCGCCCAGCGCCTGCTCGAGGCCGCCGACCTGCTGACCGACTTCGTGGGCCGACCGCGGATCGATGCCGAGGAGATGAATCGCGAACGCGGTGTCGTCGTGCAGGAGATCGCGCGCGCCGACGACCAGCCGGCGGCGATGGCCGAGCATCTGATCGACGAGGCCGTGTTCGGCGACCACCCGCTCGGACGGCCCGTGCTGGGACCCGCCGAGCACATCCGAGACACGTTCACGCGCGAGGGCATCGTCGCCTTCCGCAACCGCCGCTGGTCTCCGCAGACCGGCGCGGCGTTCGTCGTCGGCAACCTCAGCGGCGCCGGCGAGGACGGAGCGCTCGAGGAGCTGTTCGAGCGCTTCCCTGCCGGGCCCGCGCCCGAGGCCTACGATCCCGCCCCCTCGCCGCGGCCCCGCGTCCTGGTCCGCCCCCGGGACTCCAACCAGTCACACCTGCGCCTCTCCTACCGCCCGTCCGTCGACGTTTCGGCGCCACGCCAGCGCGCCGCCCTGGCCATCTACTCGACGCTGCTGGGCGGCTCGATGGGGTCACGGCTGTTCGACGAGATCCGCGAGCAGCGGGGGCTGGCCTATTCCGTCAGCGCCTTCCCCCATGCTTATGCCGATGTTCCGATCCTGCAGCTGTCGGCCGGCCTGGAGTCGGCCAAGTGCGTGGAGGCCTACCAGCGCATGAGGGCGATCGTCACCGAGCTGCGCGACGACGGCCCCTTGGTGTCCGAGGTCGAGCGCGCACGCGCCTATGCCGCCGGCGCCCGCACGATCGCGTTCGAGAACACCGGCGCGGTGGCGCGCTATGCCGCGCAGCAGACGATCGTCTACGGCAGCGACGACGTCGACCCCGACTCCACGATCGAACTGCTGGACCAGGTCACCTACGACGAGGTGCGCGAGATCGCCGCGGGCGTTCCCGAGGAGCTGTCAGTGGCATGCGTCGGCCCTCACACCGTCGAGGAGTTGGAAACCGCCTGAGACGCTGGCTCGCCGTCGGCGTGGGGCTGGTGATCGCGGTGGCGGCGATCACCCTCGCGGTCCTCGGATCGCTCAGCCACACAAGCCGCAACGACGTCCAGCTCGCCTCCGGGGCACCGGTGCCCGGGTCACCGAGCACCCGTACCGGCGCGCACGGGACCGGGCCGGCGGCGAGCACCGTGGGACCCGGCAGGACCCGGATGGCGGCGAGCGACCCCGCCGTTAACGCCCTCCAAGCGGCAGTGGCCAAGCAGATGCGACTCGCGGGCCCGCAGAGCGGCGCCGACGTCTACGACCTCGACGCCGGCGAGGAGCTGTACGCGCTCCACGACCAGGTCAAGCGGCCTCCGGCCTCGGTCGAGAAGCTCTACACCACGGTGGCCCTGATGCGGGTGCTGGGACCCGGGGCGCGCCTGCAAACCGACGTGCTCGGCACCGGTCGGCTGTCGGGCGGCGTCTGGCATGGCGACCTCTACCTGCGCGGCGGCGGGGACCCGACGTTCGGCGAATCCGGCTTCCAGCGCCTCTATGAGCATGGCTACGGACCCACCGCCGCCCAGCTCGTATCGCAGCTTCTGCACAAGGGGATACATCGCGTGACCGGCCGCATGTATGCCGACGAGTCGCTGTTTGACCGCCGCCGCGGCGGACTGATCACCAACTACGCGCCGGACACGCCCGACTTCGGCGGTCAGCTCAGCGCGCTCACGTACGATCACGGCTCCGACACCACCAAGCTGTCGCCGGCCCAGTTCGCGGTCAAGCAGGTGGCGCTGATCATGCGCGGGTCCGGAATCGAGGTGCACTGGACCAAGCGCACTGCCAAGACGCCCTTCCGCGCCCGGCTGCTGGCCAGTGTCAGCTCGCCGCCGATGTCGGTGATGACCAGGTTGATGGACGTCCCCTCCGACGACCTTTTCGCGGAGATGTTCACCAAGCAGCTCGGCGTGCTGTTCGGCGGCGCGGGCACGATCGTCGCGGGAGCCCGCGTGATCGCGGACACGATCGCCAGCTCCTATGGCCTGCATCCGAAGATCCTCGACGGCTCGGGGCTCTCCCGTGACGACCGCTCCTCGCCGCTGGAGATCGTCGATCTGCTGCGCGGCGTGTGGCGCACCGCGGTCGGCGGCGAGCTCGCCGCCTCGATGCCGACGGTGGGCGTGGAGGGAACCGTCGCCAGCATCGGCGTCAAGACCGCGGCCCAGGGCCGTTGCATCGCCAAGACCGGGACGCTCGACTACGTCACCAACCTCGCCGGCTACTGCCACACCCGCGGCGGCCACATGCTGGCCTTCGCGCTGATGATCGACGGACCCGCGAACTGGGAGGCGATCGCGCTGGAGAGCAAGATGATCGCCGCGATCGCGCGATATTGACGCGTGTCCCATCCAGGCTCGACAATCGAGCTGTGCAGGTCGACACCGCGCTCAACGTCAAGGAGCTGCAGCGCTACCTCAGCCGGATCGGGGACCGCTGGCCGATCGAGGCGGCGCTGCTGGGAGGCGCGCGCGTCGACGATGAGCGGGGCGCGCTGCCTCAGCGTGAGCGCGGTCCCGAATACGTGCTGGTGCTGGTCTCGAGCGCGTTCGACGGGATGCCGTGGCTCGAGCGCGTCTACCAGGCGAGCTCGCTGTGGGACGCGATGGAGATGGGAGACCCGGCCGACGTGCACTGCTACACGCCGGCGGAGTTCGCGCGCAAGCGCGAGGCGATGCCGGCCGTCCGTACCGTCGTCGAGCGCGGAATGCTGCTCTACGAGGACCACGTAGCCGCCGCCGGCGACGCCGACGGCGACGGCGACGGCGACGGCCCCTAGGAGATCGACACCATCCGCTCGATCGGCACCCGAGCGCGCTCGGCGATGTCGACGGGGACCTTGACCTCGTAGACCCCGTCGCGCAGGGCGTCGCGCACCTTGGGCAGGGTGATCATCTTCATGTAGCGGCACACGGCAGCCTCGTTGGCGGCGACGAAGTCGATGTCCGGAGCCATCTCCTGCAGCGGGTAGAGCATCCCCGTCTCGGTCGCGACGATCGCCGTGCGATGCCCACCGGCGGCCTTCTGCTCGCGTGCGTAGGCCAGCATCCCGCCGGTCGAGAGCATCCGCACGCCCTCGGCCGCCACGTCGCCGGCCGCGACGTACTCCATCACGCTGGTCGAGCAGCCACACTCGGGGTGGATCAGGAAGTCGGCGCCCGGATGCGTGGCCCGGACCTCGGCGATGTCGGCCGGCTTGATCCCGGCGTGCACGTGGCACTCGCCGTTCCACACGTGCATCGAGCGCCCCAGCATCTTCTCGACATAGGCCCCGAGGAACATGTCGGGCCCGAACAGGATCTCGGTGTCCTCGCCGTGCTCGCGATAGATGTGGCGGACCACTTCGACGGCGTTGGCCGACGTGCAGCAGTAGTCGGTCTCGGCCTTCACCTCGGCGGTCGTGTTGACGTACATGACGACGACCGCGTCGGGATGACCCGATTTCCACTCACGCAGCTGCTCGGCCGTGATCGAGTCGGCCAGCGAGCACCCGGCGTCGGGGTCGGGGATCAGGACGCGCTTCTCGGGGCACAGGATCGAGGCGGTCTCGGCCATGAAGTGCACGCCGCAGAACACGATCGTCTCGGCGCCGGTCGCGGCGGCCTGCTGGGAGAGCCCCAGCGAGTCGCCGACATAGTCGGCCACGTCCTGGATCTCGGGCAGCTGGTAGTTGTGGGCCAGGATCACGGCGCCGCGCTCGGCCGCAAGAGCCCTCACCTCGCTCTGCAGAGCGGGGATGTTCTCCAGCGCCAGCGGGGCGTCGGTGCTATCCAGCATGGGAAGGTTCATTCAGATCAACTCGAGCATCAGAGACAGGTCAAGCGCCGGGGCGCTGTGGGTCAGTGCGCCGACTGAGATGAAGTCTACGCCGGTGCTCGCGACCTCCCGGAGCGTCTGGAGTGTGAAGCCGCCGCTGGCCTCGAGCTCCGCCCGGCCGCCCACTTGGGCCACGGCGGCCCGCAGCTGCGCCGGGTTCATGTTGTCGAGCAGGATCCGCGGGGCGCCGGCGGCCAGGGCCTCGTCGACCTCCTCCGCAGTGCGGCATTCGACCTCGAGCGCAAGGCCCGGCGCGGCCGCCCGGGCACGACGCACGGCGTCCCCCACGCCGCCGGCGATCGTGGCGTGGTTCTCCTTGATCAGAATCGCGTCGTAGAGCCCGGCCCGGTGGTTGGTGGCCCCGCCCGCCGCCACCGCCGCCTTCTCCAGCGCCCGCAGCCCGGGCGTCGTCTTGCGGGTATCGAGGATGACCGCGCTCGTGCCCTGCACCTCGCGGACGGCACGGGCGGCAAGCGTGGCCACCCCGGACAGGCGCTGAAGGAAGTTCAGCGCCGTGCGCTCGCCCGTCAGCAGCGCCCGCGCGCTGCCCTCGATCCGCATCACGTCCCCCCCCTCGCGCCACTCGCCCTCGGAGCCGAGCCGGTCGACGACCATGTCGGGGTCGAGCGTGCGGAAGGTCTCCTCGGCGATCGCGAGGCCGAACACGACCCCCGGTGCCTTCTGGGTGATCAGCGCCCGCGCCCGCGCGGACTCGGGAACGGTGGCGAGCGTGGTCACGTCGCCGGTGCCGAGATCCTCGGCCAGCGCCCGCGCGACGATTCCGGTTGCGATCGGCTCTGCCATCGGCGGCGAGGATACGCGGTCCACCGGCAGGGCCGCTGGTACATTTCCCGCCGGGGAGGGGCAACGGCCGTCCGCAAGAGGCGGGCCGGCGCACACGAATTTCGAGGAGGACTCGAATTGCTTAGATGGATTCTTTCGGGCCTGGGCGCATCGATCGCCGCGGGCGGGCTGCTGGTGACATCGGCCGGGGCTGCCTCCGGGCCGCCACCGCCGACGGCCGCCAACGGCGCCACCGTGCAGGTGGTCGCCAGCGGCTTGAACACGCCCACGTCGTTCGCCGTCGGCGGCGGGAACGTGTTCGAGGGCGACGGCGGCACCGATAAGAGCGGCAAGCCCGCCGGTGGCGTCTTTTTGCTGAAGGGCGGCACGGGGACCAAGGTCGCCGGATCGCCGGCATTCGTCGCCGGTCTGGCCTGGCGCAAGGGCACGCTGTACGTCAGCGGCGCGAACTTGGGCGCCGGCGGCGCGATCGTCGCCAGCATCCAGGCCTGGAGCGGCTGGAACGGCACCAAGTTCTCAAAGCAGAAGATGCTCTACAAGGCGCCCAAGAAGTTCAGCGGCTTCAACGGCCTGGCCTTCGGCCCCGATGGTCGTCTCTATGTCGGCGTCGACGTCTCGCTCAACCAGTCCAACGACCACGGTCCCGCCAACACCCCGTACCTGTACGACATCCTGTCGATGAAAGCCAACGGCACGGGCCTGAAGGTGTTCGCCACGGGCATGCGCCAGCCGTGGCAGATCGCGTTCAACGGCAAGTCGAAGTCACCGTTCGTCTCCGACCTCGGTCAGGACAAGCCGGCCAACCTGAGCCCGCCGGACTTCATCCTCAAGGTCCGCAAGGGCGACGACTACGGCTTCCCCTCGTGCAACTGGGTCAAGACCAAGGCGTGCAAGGGCTACACGAAGCCGTACAAGTTCCTTGCCCCCCACACCGACGCGATGGGTCTGGCCATCATCGGCAAGACGCTCTTCATCTCCGAGTTCGGTGGCAGCAAGCCCGGCCAGGTGGTGTCGATGCCCGTCGGTGGCGGCAAGCTCAAGCCCGCCGTCACCGGGTTCGTGGCTCCGGTCGTCGGCCTCGCCGCATCCGGCCACTCGCTCTACATCGGCGAGCTGACGGGCCAGGTGTTCAAGGTCAACAACCCGTAGCGAAGAACGTGCGCTCTCCCGGGCCGGCTCAGGCTGGCCCGGGAGTGGCCACGGGCTCGTGGACGTCCGCGAGCACCCGAACCGTGGCGAAGGTCGGATCGGCCGCACCGTGCAGCCGCGCGCCCGCGGCGGTCAGCTCTCGCAGATACCCGATCACCTCGGCGGTGACGCGCTCGCCCGGCAGCAGCGCGGGCACTCCCGGTGGGTAGCCGGCGATCGATTCACACGAGATCCGCCCGACGGCCTGGTCGACCGGCACGGTCTCGCCCTCGCCGAGGAACGCGTCGCGGATCGGGACCACCGTCTGGTGCTCGAGCGCCGCCGGCGGGCGGGCGATCGCGGGGCCCTGCCCGGGCCGGGAGATCCGCCGCACGGCGTAGGCGAAGTCGTGCGCGAACCGCTCCAGGGGCTCCACCGGCTGGGCGAGCCCGAGCACCAGCACGAGCGTCGCGTGGGTGGCCAGTTCGATGTAGATGTCGTAGGCGGCGCGGAGCTCGGCGGCGAGCTCGTAGCCGGTGCTGCCGGTGCCGCGGATGTCGATCACGATCCGCAGCGGATCCCACCCGGCGATCCCGGGGCGGCCCACCATGTCCCCGCCCACCACCGAGCAGCCGGGGATCTGATTGATCGCCTCCCGGGCGCGGTCGGAGGCCGCCAGCGTGCGGTCGAGCAGCGCCTCTCCATGGGCATGGAGCTGGCGTCGCGCGCTGTCCAGCGAGGCCAGCAGCAGCGAGTTGGGGCTCGTGGAGCGCACCAGCCGCACACAGCGCGCGATCTCGTCGGCGTCCAGCAGGCCGTCCTGGGCCACGTGCAGCATCGCCGACTGGGTCATGCTGCCGACGATCTTGTGGGTGGAGGCGAGCATCGCGTCGGCTCCGTCGCTCAGCGGCGACTGCGGCAGCCGCGGGTGAAAGCCGAAATGCGAGCCCCAGGCGCAGTCGACCACCAGCGCCACGCCGGCTGCGTGGGCCACCTCGGCGCAGCCGCGTATGTCGGCTGCCATGCCGTAGTAGGTCGGGGAGACGACGAACGCCGCACCGATGTCCGGAAAGCGGGCCAGAGCCGCCTGGAGCGCCTCCGGGGTGACACCGTGCGCCATCCCGAGCTCCTCGTCGTACTCCGGGGAGACGAAGCTCGCCATGCCGCCGCTGAGGACCAGGCCGTCGACGATGCTGGCGTGCGAGTTGCGCTGCACGAGCACGTGCCGGCCGGGCTTGGCCAGCGCCAGGCACAGCGCGTGGTTTCCCTGCGTGGCGCCGTTGGTCAGAAACCAAGTCCGCCCCGCCCCGTAGGCCGTGGCGGCCAGCTGCTCGGCCCGCTCGTAAGGGGTCGGAGATGGTCCCACGTCGATGCCCTCGATGTCCTGGCAGATGTCGAGCGCCAGGGCGCGTTCCCCCACCGCCGCCAGCAGCCCGGGGTCGGCGCCGGGGCCGCCCTTGTGGCCGGGGACGTGGAAGCGCACCGAGCCACGGAAGCCGTAGGAGACGATCGCGTCCAGGTACGGAGCGGTGGGGAGCTCGCGCCTCATCGCGCGGACTTCAGCAGGTAGGCGCGGACGAAGTTGTCCAGGTCGCCGTCGAGCACCCGGTTGACGTCCCCCATCTCGACGTCGGTGCGATGGTCCTTGACCATCGTGTACGGGTGCAGCACGTAGGAGCGGATCTGCGAGCCGAAGTTGACGTCCTGGGCCTCCCCCCGCTCGCGCGCGATCTCCTCGCGCCGCTTGCGCTCCTCGAGCTCCACCAGGCGCGAGCGCAGCATCGTCATCGCCTCGGCCTTGTTGGAGGACTGCGAGCGCTCGTTCTGGCACTGGACGACGATGCCGGTCGGCTTGTGGGTGATGCGGACCGCGGAGTCGGTCTTGTTGACGTGCTGGCCGCCGGCGCCGCTGGCTCGGTAGGTGTCGATCTGCAGGTCGTCCTCGTCGATCTCGACCTCCCCGGCCTCCTCGACGACCGGCGACACCTCGACGCCCGCGAAGCTGGTCTGGCGGCGGTTGGCCGAGTCGAACGGGGACAGCCGCACCAGCCGGTGCACTCCCTTCTCGCTGCCGTACAGGCCGTACGCGTTCTCGCCCTTGACCCGGAACGTGGCCGACTTGATGCCGGCCTCCTCGCCGGGTGATACCTCCAGCAGCTCCACTCCAAAGCCCCGCTTCTCGGCCCACCGCATCTCCATCCGCAGGACCATCTCGGCCCAGTCCTGCGCGTCGGTCCCGCCGGCCCCGGCGTTCACCGTGACCAGCGCGTCACCAGCGTCGTAGCGCCCGGAGAACAGTCGCTCCTCCTCGAGCGCATCCAAGCGCTCCTGGACGCTGCGCACCTGGTCCTCGAACTCGGCCGCGATCTCGGGGTCCTCCTCGGCCAGCTCAGCCAGCGGCTCCAGGTCGGCCACGTCTGACTCGAGGGCGCGGAACACCCCCAGCTTGCGCGTCGCGCGCGCGTGCTCGGCGCTGACCCGCGCGGCGCGCTCCTGGTCGTCCCAGAAGCCGGCCTCCCCCATCTCGTCTTCGAGTGCGCTCGTGCGCTGTGCCAGTGAAGCGGGGTCAAAGATAGTCCGCTAGCAGCTTGAGCTGCTCGCGGATTGCTGCGAGACGCTGGGACAGCGGCTCTGAGGGGGCGGTGGCCATCGCCTGCCTACCCTAGCAACCGGGCCCGCGGCCGCTCAGAGGAGCTCCGAGGTGGATGCGAAAGCGCGCTTGGAGCCGATCGTAGGTGGGTATGAGAGCGGTGAAGAACGGCTCACCGAGGGAGGCTCGCCGTGTATAAGCAGGTTCTCGATCCCGTGTCCCACTCGCTGGGACTCACTTCGATCTTCGCGCTCTTGCCGCTTGTGGTGCTCTTCGTGCTGCTGGGGGTGCTGCGCCTCAAGGCACACTGGGCTGCCCTGATCAGCCTGGGGGTGGCGATCATCGTCGCGCTGGTGGTGTACAGCATGCCGGTCGGCCAGGCCGGCGACTCTGCGCTGGAGGGGGCGGCATTCGGCTTCTGGCCGATCATGTGGATCGTCATCAACGCCCTGTGGATCTTCAACATGACCGAGGCGTCGGGGCATTTCGAGATTCTGCGACGGGCCTTCGGCGCGGTCTCCGACGACCAGCGCGTGCAGGTGATCGTCATCGGCTTCTGCTTCGGAGCGCTGCTCGAGGCGCTGGCCGGCTTCGGCACGCCCGCGGCGATCTGCGGGATCATGCTCGTCGGACTTGGGCTGGCGCCGTTGCGCGCGGCCGCGGTCTGCCTGATCGCGGACACCTCCCCGGTGGCCTTCGGCGCGATCGCAATCCCGATCACCACCCTTTCCCAGGTGACCGGCCTACCGACCCACACTTTGAGCGAGATGGTCGGGCGCCAGACCCCGTTGCTCGCGCTCATGGTCCCGTTCGTGATGATCTTCGTGATCGACGGCCGCCGCGGCCTGCGCGAGGCGTGGCCGGCGGCGCTGGTGGCAGGCGTGTCCTTCGCCATCGTGCAGTTCGCCGTCTCCAACTACGTCAACTACCAGCTCACCGACATCGTGGCCTCGCTCGTCTCGGCGATCGCGATGGTGGCGCTGACGCGGGTGTGGACGCCAGGCTCGCCGGTGACGGCCGGCGGCGGCGGGATGCGTCCGGCGATCGCCGGCGGGGCGGTCACCGACCGGCCGACGGAGCGCCGCGTGCGTGCCAAGGAGGGCAAGCCCGTCAGCCGCGGCGAGATGATCGCCGCCTTCGCGCCCTACCTCATCATCATCGTCGTGCTGGGCGCGATGAGTCTCAACAGCGTCACCACGGAGCTCACCAAGGCCACGAGCACGTTCAAGTGGCCGGGGCTCGACATCCTCGGGGCGACCGGCAAACCGCCGAAGAGCGAGCTCTTCAAGCTCGACTGGTTCACCGCGGCGGGCACCGGCCTGCTCCTCTCCGGGCTGCTCAGCACGATCGTCCTGCGCGTGTCCCCGCTGCTGGCGCTGCGCACCTACGCGCAGACGCTGGCACGGATCAAGTGGGCGCTCATGACCGTGTGCACCGTGCTGGCGCTCGCCTACGTGATGAACCTCTCCGGCCAGACGATCACGCTCGGTACCTGGGCGGCGGGAGCCGGCGGTTTCTTCGCCTTCCTGTCCCCGTTGATCGGCTGGTTCGGAACGGCGGTGACGGGCTCTGACACCTCGACCAACTCGCTGTTCGGCGCGCTCCAGGTGGCAGCCGCCAAGCACGCCAGTCTGTCGCCCACCCTGCTGGCCGCGGCCAACAGCTCGGGCGGGGTGCTGGCCAAGATGGTCTCGCCTCAGAACCTCGCCATCGCCGCCGCCGCCGTGGGCCTCGGCGGCAAGGAGGGCGACATCTTCCGCAAGGTCATCGGCTGGAGCCTCTTGCTCGTGCTGGTGATGGCCGTGATCGTCCTGCTGCAGTCGTCATCCGTCCTCTCCTGGATGGTCCCGTCCTGACCGGCCCGAATACTCTGGGAGCTTTTCCGGTCGCATACACCGGAAACCCTCCCAGAGTGGGAGAAGGGCGGCACTATGGCGACAAAAGTGGTCAGATAGACCGGTTTTGTCGCCTGAGTCCCACCTCAGCCCCGAGGTGAGGAGTCAGTCCAGGTACTCGTAAGCCGGCAGCGTGAGGAACTCGATCAGCTCCTCGGACAGGGCCACCTGCTCGAAGATCTCGCGCGTCTCGTCCGGGCGGCCGGCGGCCCACGTCTTCTCGCCGACCTGCTCGCGGATCTTGGCGGTCT
Organism: uncultured Solirubrobacterales bacterium; assembly: GCA_963799995.1. Classification (GTDB taxonomy): domain Bacteria; phylum Actinomycetota; class Thermoleophilia; order Solirubrobacterales; family Solirubrobacteraceae; genus Palsa-465. The sequence continues at coordinate 1,484,938 of CAWCZI010000012.1, forward strand.
CCTGATCGAGCACCTCGCGCACCAGCTCGGCGGTGACCGTGCGCCCGTCGGCCAGCTTGGATCCGTGGTGCACCCACTGCCAGATCTGCGAACGTGAGATCTCGGCGGTGGCGGCGTCCTCCATCATCGAGTTGATCGCCGCCGCGCCGCGGCCTCCGAGCCAGAACGAGATGTACTGAAAGCCGACGCTGACGTCGGTGCGCAGCCCCGCTTCGGTGATCTCCCCCGGCGTGGCGCCCAGGTCCAGCAGCTCGCCGGCGCTGACCGAGACATCGTCGCGCCGGCGCGAGAGCTGGTTGGCGGCACCGTCCAGGCCCCGCTCGAACACCTCGCGCGCCACCGGGACTAGATCGGGATGAGCCACCCAGGTCCCGTCGTAGCCCTGGCCGACCTCGCGCTCCTTGTCGGCGCGCACGGCCGCGAGCGCCTTCTCGTTGGCCTCCTCGTCGCGGCGGGACGGGATAAGCGCCGACATCCCACCCATGGCGTGGGCGCCGCGGCGATGGCAGGTGGCGGCCAGCAGCTCGGTGTAGGCACGCATGAACGGCACCGTCATCGTCACGTCGCCGCGATCGGGCAACACCATCTCGGGGCGTTCGGGGAAGCACTTGATGGCGGAGAAGATGTAGTCCCAGCGACCGGCGTTCAGCCCCGCGGAGTGCTCGCGCAGCTCGTACAGGATCTCGTCCATCTCGAACGCCGCCGGCAACGTCTCGATCAGCACCGTCGCCTTGATCGTGCCGCGGGCCAGGCCGACGCAGTCCTGGGCGAAGCAGAACACGTCGTTCCACAGCCGCGCCTCTAGATGAGACTCCATCTTCGGCAGGTAGAGGTACGGGGCGGTGCCGCGCGCCAGCAGTCGCGGCCCGCAATGAAAGAAATACATGCCGAAGTCGAACAGGCTGCCGGAGATCGGCTCGCCGCCGACGAGCAGGTGGCGCTCGGGCAGGTGCCAGCCACGGGGGCGCACCAGCAGCGTCGCGGGATCGTCCACCAGCTCGTAGTGGCGCCCGTCGGAGCCGTCGTAGGTGATCGTGCCCTCGATCGCGTCGCGTAGGTTGACGTGGCCCTCGATCATGTTGCGCCAGGTCGGGGCGTTGGCATCCTCGAAGTCGGCCATGAAGCCGTCGGCGCCGGAGTTGAGCGCGTTGATGACCATCTTGCGCTCGGTGGGCCCCGTGATCTCAACCCACCGCTGCTGCATGTCGGCAGGTACCGGGGCGACCTCCCAATCCTCCTCGCGGACCGACGCCGTATCGGCGAGGAAGTCCAGCGACTCGCCTTCCCGCAGGCGCACCCGCCGCTCCTCGCGCGCGCTCAGCAGATCCCGGCGCCGCTCCCCGAACTCGCGCTGCAGGGCGGCGACGAACTCGAGCGCGTCCGGGGTCAGGACAGTGTCGAACGCGGGGTCGTCGTGCCCACGCAGCTCGATTTTCGCGCTGGTCGCCATTGCCACAGATGATGCCCCGACCGACCCGCCCCTAACCCGGGCATTGATATCGTGGCGACCATGCCCAACCTCGACGATGAAGGCGTCCGCTCCGTCCTGGAGCCGCCCAACTACGCGACCGTATCGACACTCAACGAGGACGGCTCGATTCTCAGCGTCGTCGTTTGGGTCAGCCTCGAGGACGGCGAACTCGCCGTCAACAGCGCCCGAGGCCGCCACTGGCCGACCAACCTGGAGCGCGATCCGCGGGTCACTGTGGTCGTCTACCCGGGCGACAACCCCTACGACTACGTCGAGGTTCGCGGCACCGCCGCCGGTACGCGCGAAGACGCGGATGACCACATCAACCGGCTGGCCAAGAAGTACATCAACCAGGACGAGTACCCGTTCCGCCAGCCCGGCGAGGAACGCGTCAAGTACGTGATCACACCGAGCCGGGTGCGCCACCAGAAGCAGCGCTGAGCGCCAGCGCGGCGCTCAGCGGGCGCCAGAGCGTGATCCGTGCGGCGGCGCGGCGCTCAGGCGCCGTGGCACTTCTTGAACTTCTTGCCGCTCCCGCACCAGCACGGATCGTTGCGCCCGATCTGCTCGGCCTCGTCGACGCGCCGCTGCTCGACCACCGGCATCGCCGGCATCTCTTCGGCCGCGCCGTAGGCCTCGACCCCGCTTGCGCCGGCCGCCGCCGCCATCGCGCTCGCTCCCGTCTGGGCGCCGCTGCCACCGGAGTAGCTGACGCTCCGGCCGCCCGTGGCTGAGCTGCTGGCCGGGTTGGGGCGGCGCCGTGGCGCCTCCGGGGCGCCGCCGTTCTCGTCCTGGACGGTGACCTCGACATGGAAGATCAGTCGAGCGAAGTCGCCCCAGACGCTGTTCATCAGGTCGCGGAACAGCTCGAAGGCCTCGTTCTTGTACGCCACCAGCGGCTCGATCTGGGCAAAGCCGCGCAGGTGGATGCCCTCGCGCAGGTAGTCCATGTCGTACAGGTGCTCCTGCCAGCGCTGGTCGATGATCTCCAGCAGCAGCCACCGCTCGAGGATCCGCATCAGCTCTTCGCCGAGCTCCTGCTCGCGCGCGTCGTAGTGCGCCATCGCCTCTTCCTGCATCCGCTGCGTCAGGTCCTCGCGGTCCATCCGCGTGGCGTCGACCGCGGCCAGCTCCTCACTGGGGGTGAAGATCTCCTCGATCCGGCGCATCAGCCCCTCGACGTCCCAGTCCTCGACGAAGTCGCCCGCGGTGTACTCGGTGACCAGGCGCTCGATCAGGTTGACGACCTCCTCGCGCGCCGCCTCGGACATGTCGCGGCCCTCGAGCACCTCGTCGCGATAGGTGTAGATCACGTCGCGTTGCTGGTTGAGCACGTCGTCGTACTCGAGCGTGTGCTTGCGCTGCAGGAAGTGCTGCTCCTCGACCTTCTTCTGTGCCTTCTCGATCTGCTTGGAGAGCATGCCCGCCTCGATCGGCTCCTCGTTGCCCTCATCGTCGGTTGTGCCGAGCCGGTCGAGGATCTTGTAGATCCGCTCGCCGGCGAACAGGCGCACCAGGTCGTCCTGGGCGGACAGGAAGAAGCGGCTCTCACCCGGATCACCCTGACGGCCGGAGCGGCCGCGCAGCTGGTTGTCGATCCGGCGCGACTCGTGGCGCTCGGTGCCGATGATGAACAGGCCGCCGGCCGCGAGCACCTCCTCGCGGAGTTCCTCGACGTGCCGCTCGACCTCAGGCAGCACCGTGGCGTAGTGCTCGTCGAAGTCGGGGGCGCCGGGCGCCAAGCCGAGCTTGGCCACCTCCAGCGTCGCCAGGTGCTCGGCATTGCCGCCGAGCTTGATGTCGACGCCGCGGCCCGCCATGTTCGTGGCGATTGTCACCGCTCCGGGGGAGCCGGCCTCGGCGATGATCTCACCCTCGCGCTCGGCGAACTCGGGCTTGGCGTTGAGCACCGTGTGCTTGATCCCCCTGGCGTCCAGGCTGCGCGAGATGTCCTCGGACACCTCGACCGAGATGGTGCCCACGAGCACCGGCTGACCGGCGGCGTGACGCTGATCGATCTCGTTGACCACCGCCGCCCACTTGCCGTCCTTGGTCTTGTAAACCTGATCGTTTCGATCCTCGCGGATCATCTTCTGGTTGGTCGGGACCTGGACCACCGGCAGCTCGTAGATCTTCATGAACTCGGTGGCCTCGGTCAGCGCCGTCCCGGTCATGCCCGCGAGCTTGTCGTACAGGCGGAAGTAGTTCTGCAGGGTGATCGTGGCCAGGGTCTGGTTCTCCTCCTGGACGCGCACCCCCTCCTTGGCCTCGACCGCCTGGTGCAGTCCTTCTGACCACCGCCGCCCCTCGAGGATCCGGCCGGTGAACTCGTCGATGATCTTGACCTCGCCGTCGATCACGGCGTAGTCGACATCGCGCTTGTACAGCGACTCGGCCTTCAGCGACTGGTGCAGGTGGTTGACCAGGTGACCGTTCTCGGCCCGGTAGAGGTGATCGATGCGCAAGAAGCGCTCGGCCTTGGCCACCCCCAGCTCGGTGACCGACACCGTCTTGTGCTTCTCGTCGAACTCGTAGTCGAAGTCCGCGACGAACTCCTTGCGCGACCGCGGATCCATGCCCTCGGGGGTCTTGCCGGGCTTCATCTTGGGCGCCAGGCGCGCGAACTGCGCGTACAGCTCGGCGGCCTGCTCGGGTGCTCCGGAGATGATCAGCGGCGTGCGCGCCTCGTCGATCAGAATGTTGTCGACCTCGTCGACGATCGCGAACGTGTGGTAGGGCGACTTGCCCTGCTCGGGCTTCGGGCGGCCGCCGTGCTGGACCTTCTCCTCGAGCGTCTTGGCCATGTTGTCGCGCAGATAGTCGAAGCCGAACTCGGAGTTGGTCCCGTAGGTGACGTCGGCGGCGTACGCCTCGCGCTTCTCCTCGTAGGGCTGCATGTTCTGCAGCACCCCGACGGTGACGCCGAGCAGGTCATAGATCGGCTTCATCCACATCGCGTCGCGCCGGGCCAGGTAGTCGTTGACCGTGACCACGTGCACGCCACGGCCCCCGAGCGAGTTCAGGACCACCGCCAGGGTTGCGGTGAGCGTCTTGCCCTCACCCGTCTTCATCTCGGCGATGCAACCGTCGTGCAGCACCATCGCGCCGATCATCTGAACGTCGAAGTGGCGCATGCCCATCGACCGCTTTCCTGCCTCGCGGACCAGCGCGAAGCACTCGAACAGCAGATCGTCGAGCGATTCGCCGCCGCGGGCGCGCTCGCGCAGCTCGTCAGCGGCCTCCCGCAGCTCGGCGTCGGTGGAGTGCTCCAGTTCGGCCTCGTAGCCGTTGATCCGGGCGACCCGCTGCTCGTAGGTCTTGAACTTCTTGGCCTCGCCCATGCGAAGTGCGCGGTCCAATAACGACATGGTTTTAGGGTAGCGCGGGCAGGCTGGGCGGACCGATGTCCCGGAGATGATCGCGAAGCCCGACCCCGAACGGAGTTGGCGTGCCGTCGTAGGAGCTGATCAGCGACGGGCCGCCGGAACAGCTCCAGCCTCCGGGCGAGGTCGCGTCCCACGCCCAGCCCAGATACCCGATCCCGTGGCGGTCCGCGAACGCCATCATGGAGTCGATGTAGCCGTGGGCGCAGTCGGTCTCGCCGAGCTCTGAGAACAGCACCGGGTAGCGCCGGTGGGTGTTCAGGACCGCGCCCCGGCAGGCGGCGTCGCAAGGTGACAGCCCGCCGTAGTTGTGCTGGGCGGCGATCAGCTGATGACGCGGATCATGCGGAACGTGTGCAACCCAGCCGCTCAGCTGCGAGGAGTAGTTCAGGCCGCCGAGCAGCAGCGGCTGCGTGGCACCCGTGGAGCGCACCGCGCTGACCAGCGTCTGCATGCCCGCCGTCCGGTAGGCCGGCGTGCCCCCGCCGGCCGGGAGCCGGCACCCGTGCAGCCAGCACGCCCAGTCAATCCCGAACGGCTCGTTGTAGAGGTCGAAGATCAGCGCGTGATCACGTTTGAAGGTGCGAGCCACCGAGCGCCAGAAAGCGGGCGCGTGGTCGCGGTCGGCCATCGGCATCTGGTGCGTGGCCCGGGTGGCGCCCGGAGCCGCCAGGTGCAGGTCGAGGACCACGTACAGGCGGGCGGCGTTCAGCGAGTGCACGTACGCGGTCACGATCCGCCGGTAGGGGGCGCCGCCCCGCCCTCGGGCCGTGTGAAGGCCAAGCCAGCAGTCCTCGTTGAGCGGCACGCGGACGGCGTCGACGTCCCAGCTCTTCATGGCCGCGATCATCGATGGGTCGTCGATCCGGTCGGGGTGCGGACTGTCGAAGAATCCCCACCCCTGGATGCAGGCGTACTCGAGCCCGGAGCGGTTGACGCCCCGCAGCTGGACGACGTGCCCGCGGCCCGGACCGTCGACCAGGACGTTGCCTCGCACCCGCAGGTCCGGACCCGCGGTCGCCACACCGGCGAGGCCGCTCAGAACGGCGACCAGCACGAGCGCCGCCGCAGCGGCGTCCCGCGCGGCTCGCGCGGCCGTCACGCCGCCGGCGAGAAGTCCCCCGAGGCCGGCTCCGCCGCGTCCGTGGACGGCGGTGCGGCCGCGGCGGCACGGGCCTCACGGCGGCGACGGCGCTTGTCGCGGTGGCGCTTGACCTGTACGGCCAGCTCGTCCGCGCAGAGATTGATCGAGTGCAGCATCTCCCCGGAGCAGTCGCGCGCCCGCAGCGTGACCCCTTTCAGATGCAACGTCGCCTCGGCCACCTGGGAGTCGGCGATCGCCGGGTTGCGCTCCACGGACAGCTCGACCTCGAGCTCGGCGAGCTCCGAGACCTGTCTGGAGACCTTTCCGAAGCGCTTGGCCACGTGCTCTCTGATCTCGTCCGAGACGGCCACGTTGCGACCCTTCACCTGGACACGCATCGACCTACCTCCTGAATGGAAGCGTGGACCTATGTGAATCCGAGGTTAATCCCGCGATGGGCGTTTGTCGAGGTGCGAGGTCAATCTGCACACCGCCGCCGCGACGCGAGAGAATCCGCGCAGTTGCCCGCGAACGTCGCCCCCACGATCACCTGGTCGTTCGAGCCCTCCGTCCTGGTCGGAGTCGCAGTGCTGGCGATTCTCTACGTCCTGGCGTGGCGTCGCGGCCGGGCCGGCGGCGCTCCGCATCGCCCGGGCTACGGGCGGATGGCGCTGTTCGCCACCGGCCTCGTGGTCATCCTGGTGGCCCTGGTCTCCCCGATCGATGCCCTCGGCGACCAGCTGCTGGTGATGCACATGATCCAGCACGTCCTGCTGTTGGACATCGTCCCGATCTGCCTGATCCTCGGCCTCAACAAGGTCCTGCTGCGACCCGTCACGCGCCGCCTGCACGTGCTCGAGCGCCGGGCCGGCTTCCTCGCGCACCCCGCCTTCGCGGTGCTCGCCTACGCCGGCTTCATGTGGCTCTGGCACATCCCCGCGATGTACGACGCGGCCCTGCGCAACTCCTACGTCCACGCGCTGGAGCACGTGTGCTTCTCGGCCGCGGGCACGCTGTACTGGTGGCACCTGCTATCGCCGATCCGCAGCCGCATGCGCCTCGGCGGGATGGGCCCGATCGCCTACATGGTCAGCACCAAGCTGCTGGTGGGCGTGCTCGGGATCGTGCTCGCCTTCGCCCCGGCGTCGTTCTATCCGTTTTACGAGCACCACCCCCACTACTGGGGTTTGTCGCCGTCCGAGGACCAGTCGCTGGCGGGCCTGGTGATGGCCCTGGAGCAGTCGATCGTGATGGGGATCGCGCTCGTCGTGCTGTTCGTGCAGATGCTCACCGAGTCAGAGCGCGAGGCGCAGCGCGCCGAGCGCTACGAGGTCGCCTGAGGCGGGGCCCGCAGCGCACGGAGCACCGTGTCACATCCCGAGCGGCCGGTGCCGCGCGGGGAGCGTCTGCCCCCGCGCGGTCCAGCACAACAGCGTGCGCTAGCGGGCGACCGCTAGCAGGGCGCGGTGCCGGAGACGGTCTTGGTCTCCTTGGCGGGCCCGGCCGGCGGCAGCGTCGACGTGAACGTCATCGACCACGGACGCTTATTGCCCATGCAACCCACGGACTCGTTCGCCCCCACGGTCTTCCCCTTGACCTTGTTGGTCAGCTTGGACCAGACGAGGTGCTCGGAACCGAGCGACCCGACGAGGCCCGGGCTCGGATAGTCGACGTAGTGCGGGATCTTGACGTCGATCAGCATGGACTTGCCCTGCTGCTTGTAGGTACCCGGATACGGACCGACCTGGCCGGTCTTCAGAACACCACTGAGGCACTGATGCGTCGGGGTGTCCCGGAAGAAGTACGTCAGCTTGCCCGGACCGCTGTTCCACACGTCGAGCACCGGATCGCATGTCGCGCCGGTTATCGCGAAGTTGGTCGGATCACCAAGTATGGCGGTGATGTATCCGGTCGCGACTTCGGCCTTCTTCGGACACGCCGCGTCGTAGGGCGGCTTCGAAATCGTCTTCAGGCTGCACGTCGGGAAGTCCTTCGCGTCGATCGCCAAGCCGTAGATCTTGGTCTTGATGTCGAGCAGGACCGCCGAGCGGTTGCCGTTCGTCCCGGACACCTTGATGTCCTGCGTGTAACCCATCGGAACCGGTTTCTTCGGAGTACCGGCCTTCTTGGTCGTGAAGGTCATCGTGGTTTTGTAGCTGTTGATGGCGGCGTACGCCGTCGCCGCGGCCCCGAGTACGAACAGGGCAGTGACGACTAGAACCGTTCTGCGCAATTCTCTCTCCTCTTGCTGCGATTGATTGGTTGGACGTGCGAGCCGAGGCGGACAGACTAGACGCCTGGCTTTAGGGAAGTGCCTGCAAGTGCGGGAAGTTGCCGGCGCGGCCGGTGGTCAGGGAACCGAGCGGGGCCTGCGCCGCGCAGGCCGGGCCGGCTGGGTTGGACGTGTAGTAGTACTTCTGCACCAGCTGCGCCAGCGTTAACACAGTATCGGCGACCGTAGTTGTGCTCTCAGACAGCGACGCGCCGATGCCCGGCAGCGGGTGGCTCGTGCACAGGTAGTTGCCGAACACCTGCAGCCCCCTGATCAGCCCGCCGTAGCCGCCGGGCACGAGGTAGGGGTTGGTGCGGTTGGTCAGCGGCCGCTGCGGATACGTGGTCAGCGCCTCCGGGTTGATCGGATTGGAGATCCGCAGGTAGTGCCGGAAGGCACCGCCGGCGGCCGGCTGAACCCCCTCGGTGGTGGCGGTGCTGTTGGCGAAGAAGCCGGCGATCTCGCGCCGATAGGACTCGATGTACGCGATCACGGGAACGAGGCCGCCCAGGTAGGGCTTCAGCCGCGTCAGCCATGGGACTGTCTCGCCCAGGAAGTGCTGGAGCGCCGGCAGCCCCGCCTTCGAGGCGCGGGTCAGCGGTCCGACATCGTCCAGCAGGTTGCGCAGCTCCGGCGCGAGCACGACGCTCGACTCGAGTACCGGCGTCAGCTGGACCGCCGCGGGCCGGAGCTCGTCGATCAGCGGCTTGGTGGTCTCAGAGAAGCTGGTGAGGCGATCGATCGTCGAGCGAGACTGAGCCAGGAAGGCGGGGAACGCTTTGATCGTGGCCGCCAGCTCGGTGTTGCGCGCTGCGGTCGCCGCGAACAGCGCGTTGTTATTGGTGATGAAGCTCTGCAGCTGGCCCGGAGAGCGCGACAGCGATGAGAACACCAGACCGCCGTCGTGCAGCAACGTGGTGGTGGCCGCGCCCTGCCGGCGCAGGACGCTCAGCACCGCCTCGACGTTGGTGGCGAACGGATACAGCTCGGCCAGTGCCTGGTTGAACTGCTCCCCGCGGTTGGTGAACGCGATCCCGCCCTGCTGCATCCATGTCTCGAAGGCGCGCCGCGTGGTCGGATCGAAGCTCGAGAAGATCTGGTCCAGCTGCACGGTCGGCGCCACGTGGCCCTGCGGCAGGGATCCCCCGTCGGGCAACTTCGGCGCCGACGGCAAACCGGGGCTGAGCTCGACGAAGGTCTCCCCCAGCAACGTCTTCTGGCGCAGTGTCGCCCGGGTATCGGCCGGTCGCGGCGCGAACTGGCGGTTGATCTCGATCACAGCGCGCGAGAGGCCCGTCCGATGGTCGAGCGAGACGCCGACCACATGCCCGACCGTGACCCCTGAGATCTCGACCTGGGCCTGCGAGGCCAGCTCCACCGCCTGATCGAACTCGACGCTGAAGCGATAGCCCTGCGGCGCGAACGGCAGCGAGCCCCCGAACGAGATCCACAGGAAGATCAGCAGCCCGACGCAGGAGGCGGTGAAGCCGGTCATGCCGAGGATGGCGGCGGTGCTGGGTCTCTGCTTGTTCATTGCGTGTTGGGACAGGAGTACTGGGTCGTCCCGGCGATCTGCTTGACCCCCGGCAGTTGCGCCAGCGCCGGCTCCCCCAGCAGGTCGAGGATCACCCCGAGCGGCTCGCTGTGCGGCTGTAGTTGGCCTTCGAAGAAGTTGAGCTCCCCGCAGGTGCCCATGAAGATCCCCTGCACCACCGGCCCGTTCGCGTCCTGGGCGGACACGAGGCTGTCGGCGATGTGCGCCAGCCACGAGCCCCAGAACAGATATCCCTGCTCTCTCCCCGGCGGCTGGTAGGCGAGCTCGTTGAACAGCGTGTTGAGCACGCCGATCGACTTCGACAAGTTGGGGATCGTGCGGGCCAGCTGCAATGAGGCGGGAGCCAGCGTCCGGGCCAGCGGCTGCACCGCGACCGAGAACGGCCGCAGCTGATCGGCGATCACCGGCGTTGTGTCGTGGAAGAGCGGCCGCGAGGCTCTCAGCGCCGGCCCCAGGTTCCGCGCGAACGGCAGCAGTTTGGGCAGCGTGGCGGCGCTCGCGCTGGAGAAGGCCTGCACCTTGCCGAGCGTCTCGGTGGTCTGCTGCAGGGTCCCCGGAAACAGCTGGAGCGCCGACTCGAGCTGGGCGTCGTTGGCGGAGATCGCCGCGAAGTTGGTGTCGGACGAGCTGATCAGCGACGCCAGCTGGCTGTCGACGTTCCCGAGTGCCCCGGCGACGATGTTCAGGTTGTGGATCGACCGGCGGATGTTCGCCTGGCGCTGGGACAGGAGGCTCGCGAACGTCCGGGTGTCGCGGTCCAGCGGCGCAAAGCGCTTGAACGTCGCGCGCAGGTCCGCCACGGCCCTCGGGCTGGGCGCCTCGCCGGAGGCGGTGCCGTTATGGAAGAGCTGGGCCCCGCCGGCCAGCAGCAGCAGCAGGTAGTTGCGGGCATCCGAGTCCAGCGAGGAGAGGATCTGGGACACGTCGACGTCGGGCTGGGTGTTGGCGGCGGTGACGACGCCGCCGGCGGGAATCTCGCCGGTGCTCGGGTTGCCGGGATCCAGCGACAGATACATGTCCTTCAGCGGCGTGCGCGGGCGCAGCAGCACGGTGGCGTCGCGGTAGATCGGCGCGTACTTCTTGTAGATGTTCATCGTCACGACTGCCCTGCCGTCGCGCAGTGTGATGCTGCCCACCTGCCCCACCTGCACGCCGGCGATCGCTATCGCCTGGCCCTGGCCGGCGGTCACGGCGGCGGCGGTCGCGAACTGCGCCCTGACCGTGTAGTAGCTCTGCCCGACAACGAACGACGGCTGGTGCTCGAGGATGTAGAGGCTGACGCCGATCGCCGCCACGAACAGGGCCGCGATCGCCGCGAAGTCCCGGCGGTGGGTGGCGATGGCCCGCTTCACGGTCCGACTCCGGTGACCACGCGGTTCAGTGCGGGGGGTGCGTTCTCAAAGCACGGCACGTCACGTCGCAGGGGAGGCGGCGAGCCCGCGAACGCGGGTCGGGTTCCGAGCGGCGGCAGCACGGCGTTGCCGTACAGCGGACCGCCGCCGGGCAGGAATCCGGTGTCCACGCGGTCAGAGCCCCCGCCTGCCGCCGCGCGCACATAGCGGCCGTTGCCGTCGAAGTTCTGCCCGATGCCGGCGAGGCCGACCGCCGACTGGAACAGCTCCTGATAGACGCGCAGGCCCGTCGACACCGGCGGATCCTGAATGACCTCGTTGCCGGTCGGGATGAGGTTGTGGGTGAAGCAGCGCGCCAGCTCGTTGGTGGCGCCGAGCAGCGTCCGGCTGTCACTCAGCGTCGCGGATGTCCCCTGGATGGCCGGAGTCAGCGATGCCAGCAGTCCGCGGAGCTCGGAACGGGAGAACAGCGCGGTCGACTGCGCGATCCATGGCAGGCCCGCCCCGATCGTCGGGTCGAGCTGCTTGACGCTCGGGGTGAGGTCGCGCGCGAACTGCTGCGTGGGCGTGAACGACGCCTCCAGCGGCCCGATCGCGTTGTCGCTGGCGCGCAGCACCCCCGGAAGCAGCGAGATCGTTGTGCTCAGATCCTGCTGGCGAGCCGCCAGCGCCCCCATCGTCGAGTTGAACGTGGTCACCAGGTCGGCGAGGCGGGTCTGCTGGGACGCGAGCGCCGAGAACACGTGCGCGGTGCCGGTGACGACGCCGGACAGGTCGTGCGGCCGGCTGCCGAGCAGCGCCTGGTTGACGATCGCCGAGGCCCGGAAGGCGTCGGCGGCGTAGGTGAGCGACGCGTTCAGCGCCTGCCCACCGGTCAGCCCCCGCACGCTCGGGTCCTGGGTGGCGTCCTGCGCCGCCGTCGGCCTGCCGTTCAGCGCCCCGCCGAGTCCCTGCACCAGCGTCTGCAGGTTGGCCCGCGCCGGCGAGCTCAGCGCCGAGAGCACTCGGTCCAGCTGCACCGGACCGGTCGTGTTCGCCGCGGGCAGCGTGTCACCGGAGGACAGGATCGGAGCCGACGGCGTACCCGGATCCAGGTCGACGTAGAAGTTGCCCTCGAGGAACAGACGGGGCCGGATGTCGGCCGTGGCGTCTTTATGGATCGGCAGGCCGCTGGGATCGACGGTCATCGAGACCACCGCGGCGGTACCGGAGCCGGGCAGGTGCTGCACAGACGTCACCTGTCCGACGTCGACGCCGGCGATCCGCACCGGTGAGTACAGGTGCAGCTCGGTTTCGGCGGTGAACGTCGCCTTGAGCACGAACCCGGAGCCGGTGAACGGGATCGACCCCCCGAACACGAGGTAGCAGACCGCGGCGATGATGACGGTGGCGAGCACGCCCGCGGTCAGGTTCGAGATCCTGGAGCGGTGGCGCCTCACGAGCCGCTCCGCTTGGTCTGCTCGGTCTTGATGCTGAGCTTGACGGGCGGGTTGCCGAACCCGGCTCGGGTCAGGTACGGCTCGTTGCCGGCGGCGCACTCCGCGGGCTGGCCGGGGGAGTCGGTGTACGGATACGGGTTCACGTGCAGCGGCCCCGAGGATGTGCCGCCCGGTCCCGTGTACGGCCGGCTCGACGGCTCCGATTCGCCACCTGGGATGTCATCGATCGCGAGCTGCACGAACCGCAGCAGGCCACCCTGGCTGACGTGCTCCGCCAGCAGGCTCTGGGTGTTGCGCAAGAACAGCGTCACGTAGTTGCATGTCGCTTGCACGGGGGTCAGGAACGCGAGCGGCGGGCCGAGCTTCGAGAGCGTCAACGTGAACCGGTCCAGGCCCCCCTGCACCGCCGGCGTCGCGGCGTAGCCCTCCAGCGTGCGCGACAGGGCCAGCGTGCGCTGGTCCAGCGCCGACGTGCCAGGGAGGTTGCGAGTGCCGGCGGCGAACGCGGCGGCCAGCTCCGGCGCGCTCTGGGGCAGGGTCGCCGCCCCGGGGCGCAGGTCCTTGAACAACGCGGCGGTGTCGGTCACGAACGGACGGATCACCGGGCTGCCGGAGATCGTCGCTGAGAAGAACGGCGGCGTGAGCGAGATCGTCTGCTGGAAGTAGGGAACCGCGACGCCGGCCAGCGCACGGAACGTGGTGTCCAGGTTCCCGAACAGGCTCGCCTGCGTCTGGGCGACCGGCGCCAGCGCCCCCGAATAGCTCTCGAGCCCGCGGAAGAACCCGGCCAGGTCGGTGCGACTCGATGACAGATTCCTCGCCACCGGACCGAGGTCGCGCAGCAGCGGCAGAAACGCGCCGATCGCGTCGTTGATGTCCCCGCCGCGTCCCGCCAGCGCCTGCCCGAACCCGACCGTGGACTCGGCCACGCCGGTGCGCGTGGGCGCGTTGAACATCGACAGCACCTGGTCGAAGTCGACCTCGCTGTGGGTCTGACTGAGCGGCACTGTGGCGCCGTTGGCAAATCCCCGGGTCGCGTTCCCCTTCGAGATCTGCAGGTACTTGAGCCCGATCGCGCCCTTCAGGCGGATCGTGAACGTGGTGTTGACCGGCAGTGGCTTGATGCTCTCGTAGAGCCGCAGGTTCATCTGCGCGATCGGCCGTCCACTCCGCGTGCGTTCTGGAGTCACACTGCTCACCGCGCCGACCCGCGCGCCGCCGAGGTAGACGTCGGCCCCGTGCGTCAGCTCACTGCCATCCGAGGCCTGGACGTGAAGGTTGTAGCTGGGGACGAACGGCAGGCCGTTGGTCGCGTTGTAGGCCAGCGTCACGGCGACGATGGTCACCAGCACCGTGAGCGCCCCGACCAGCACCGGGTTGCCGAGGAAGCTCGTCTCGTCGCGACGACGCGGCCGTCGCTGCCTGCCGGCGCTCATCGCCGGCTCCCGCGTGAGTGTCTGTGCGGACCGGTCATCGACCACCACCGGTGAGGTAGCCGAGCAGCCCCTTCAGCGACTGTCGGTTCTGCGACCCGGCGGTCGCGTCCCGGACCGCCTGGGCCACCACCTGGCCCATGCTGCTCACACGGGCGCTTGCCCCGCGGGCGCCGACCGAGGCCGTGCTCGCCGACGCGAAGTCGGCCGAACACGCCGGCACGGGGGTGGTCGCGTAGTTCGTGCAGCTCGAGACCAGCGGCTCGTCGCGCACGTAGTGGCCGAGGCTGTCGAAGCCGTTCGCGGCCGAGGTTCCTCTGAACAGGAGCGCCATCAACTGCTCGATCCCGCCACTCGAGTCAAGGCTGGTGGTCAGCTTCTGCAGGTTGCTCGCGGTCGGCTGCCCGGCCCGGCCGAGTGAGCGCAGACGCTGTGCCAGCGGCATCGTGGCGATCAGGGCGGGCTGCGACTTCTGGGCCGAGGCGCCGAGGTCGATCAGCGCGGTCCTGGCCTTGGCGGCGAACGGCGTCAGGTTGGCGAACTGCTGGCCCAGCGCCGAGGCGCTCTGGCCCAGCGAGGTCATCAACGGCGTCCCCTGATCGGCGAGCGTCCCCAGATCGGCCATCAGCGGCCGGAGCTGGCCGAGGAAGGTCGGGAACAGATGAAACGTGCGTGAGATGTCGGCGGCGCGCGCGGCGGTCGCCACCGAGGTTGTGTTGGCCTGGGTGATGAACCCGGAGATCTGGCGCTGCGCACGCGCCAGCGGCGCCAGCACGGCATCGGAGTCGGTGGCCAGCCGCGCCAGCGTGTGGTTCTGCGAGGCCAGGATCTTGAGCACCTTGTCGGTCTGACCGAGCGCCGGATTGGCGCGGTGGATGACGGCGTTGAGGTCCGATCCGCGGGCGGCCAGGCCGGTGCCGAGCTCGTCGATGATCACCGCCAGGGACTGCCGGACCGGCTCCTGTGAGATGTCCTGGACGATGTCGGAGTCGATCGGCGAGCTCGTCTGCGCCACGGGCAGCAGGTAGCTGCCGGCTCCGGGACCGGTGCGAATGCGCTCGAGCGGCCTGGCGCTCGTGGTGCCCGGGAGGCAGTCGACGTACTCCTCGCCGATCAGCGACTGCGGACGGATCGAGCAGGTGGCGTTCGCGTAGAACGGCTCAAAGCGGCGGTCGGAGATCGACAGCGTCACCGCCGCCTGCTTGTTCGCGGTGACGTCGAGCGACTGGATGCTGCCGACGTTGGCCCCGGCGATACGGACATCCTCGCCGGGGGCGGCGAACGAGGCGTCGTCGAAGATCCCGCGCACCAGGTACTGACCGCTGCCCGAGCTCGGCGTCCCGCGTACCACGGCCACCGCGATCGCCGCCACGATCAGCGCCACCGCGATCAGGGCCACGCGCCTCATGGCCCCGGGGGAACCGTGGTCGTGGAGCAGCCGGGCACCTGCTCGGGCGAGGTCCCGTCCGGCGACGGCTGTACGGCGGCACCTGGACAGCGCGTCAGAGCCGCGTGCAGGCCCGCGTAGCGCTGCGACGGGAACTGCGTCGTGAGCTGGTTGCTGCTGTTGAGCCCGAACGCGAACAACGCCGGCTGTGTGCGCACGTAGTGCCCGTTGGCGTCGTAGTAGGCGCCCGCCTGACCGAGGTTGGTCAGCGCGCCGACGACGTCGGGCGTGTAGAAGCGCAGGTAGTCCAGCTGCTGCTGGGAGTCGTTCATCTGGCGGATCAGCTCCGGGAAGGCCGTGCCGGCGATCCGCGCGAGCCCCGGCGTGGCCAGCGCGAGCTTTGTGAAGTCGCCGCCGGACGGGTTGTGGATCAGCGCGTCAAGTTGAGCCACTGTGGGAATCGACTCGATCACGAGCGTCTCCAGGTTGGCCAGGAAGCGCGGCAGCCGGCGCACCGCCGGCTTGGACGCCGCCACCAGCGGGTCGAGCGAGTTCAGCGTCCGCGACAGCCCGGCGAACGCGGTGGTCGACCGGGTCAGCGTGCTCGGGAACAGCGACAGCGCCTGCTCCAGCGCCTGGCTCTGGCGCGCGATCGCCCCGGTCGCGGTGCTGGTGTTGGAGATCAGCTGCGTCAGCTCCTGGCTGCGCGACGCCAGCGCCGACATTGCCTGCGCGCCCTTGACCACCAGCGCGTCGAAGGTCGGCTGATCGCGCGACAGCTCTCCCGTCACCTGGCTCGTGCTCTCAAGCGCGGGCGCCAGGTATTCGAGCGCACGGTTGGCCTTCAGGCCGCCGTTCTTCAGCGACGCCGCCTCGCCGCGGACCAGACCCCGCAGGCCGGCCCGTGTCAGCGGGTCGAAGGTGTCGAACAACTCGTCGATCCCGACCTCGGCATAGGTGTGCTCGAGGCCGATCGTGCCCCCGTCCTGGATCGACGCGGCGGCGGGGGGGCCGGGCTCGAGCTCGACGTACTTGCTGGCGATCCCCGACAGCGAGTCCTCGTAGATCCGGGCCACGGTTCCCTGGTGCAGGGGCGCCACGCCGCCGTCCAGAGACATGTGGATGATCGCCTCGCCGGTGGGCGAGAGGCCGATCGAATCGACCGTGCCCACCTTGGCCGGTCCGATCAGCACCAGGTCACCGGTCACCAGTCCGCTCGCGTTCTGAAAGTCGGCGCGCAGCGTGTAGCTGGAGCCGCCCTCGAGCACGATCAGGGCGACCACGACCAGCGCCAGGATCAGCGCCGCGCCCGCGGCCACCCGCGCCACCGGGCTCGCGCCGCGACGGCCTCCGTTCAAGCTCGGGCTGGCTGCTGGTCCGGGCCGCCGTCCGGCACTTCCTGGTCCGGCGCGCCGGCTGATCTCGCTCTCCCTCCTCGCTTCCCCGGCCATAGCCTACGTGGTCGCGCGGAGATACTCTCAGAGAGGTCGGCAGCCCGCATTATGGGCTTGTTGAGACACATCGACAGTCGCGTCTCGCAAAATGGCGCACCATGACCCGGGCCCCGTCACACCGGAGAACGGCGCAACGAAAGCGCTACGCCTGCTGCGCGTCGGCTACGAGCAGGGCTGCACCCAGGCCGCCGCTGAGGTCCCCGAGCCCGGCAACCCGCACGGCCGGCGGGCGTGTGTCGTTGAACAGGTGCTGGTGCATCTCGGAGGAGATCCGCTCGGCCATCGGCTGGCCGAAGCGGACGCCAAGGCCGCCGCCGATGATCACCGCCTCGACGTCGAGGAGGTTGATCGCCGAGGCGATGCCGGCCGCCAGCGCCTCCACGGCGCGCGTGATGAGCTCCTCGGCGAGCGGATCGTTGGCGTCGACCGCGTGCGCCCAGATCGAGCTGGTCAGCCGCGTGCGGCCCCGCTGGCGCATGATCTTGAACAGGTCCGTCTTGATGCCCTTGGCCTCCTGACGCCGAGCCCGGTTCTCCATCGCCGCGCGCCCGGCGTAGGCCTCCATGCAGCCCCGCCGCCCGCATGGGCAGTGGGCGCCGCCGCGCTTGACCACCATGTGGCCGATCTCCCCGGCACCACCGCGCCCCAGCCACGGCTTGCTGTCGAGGATCAGGCCGCCGCCGACGCCCGTGCCCCAGAACACGCCGAGCACCGACTCGTACGGCTTGCCGGCGCCGAGCAGGAACTCGGCCTGCGTCGCGACCTGGACGTCGTTGCCGACGTACACCTTGGTGCCGAGCTTCTCGGCCAGCACCGAGCCGAGCTCGAACGGGCCCTCCCAGTTGGGGAGGTTGCGGGCGGTGGCGACGACGCCGGTCTGCTCGTCGACGTCTCCCGGCGACCCGACCCCGACGCCCTGCAGAGCGGAGGTCTCGACGCCCGCCTCCTTGGCCGCCCCGGTCAGCGCCTCGGCCATCTGGGCGGCGACGTCGGCGGGGCCACCCTCGACGGGAGTCGGCTCGCGCGACTGGCCACGGACTTCGTTGTCGGCGTCGACGACGATCGCCTCGATCTTCGTCCCACCGAGGTCGATTCCACCGCGCAGCGCGCCGTTGTCGGCCGAGCCCTCCATCCGTGGGTCAGCCTACCTCAGACTCACGCCCATGACTCCCGGTAGTGCTCCTGCTCCCGGGTGGGCTCGTCGATCTCAACCCCGAGCGCGGCCAGCTTCAACCGTCCGACCTCGCGGTCGATCGCGGCCGTTACCGGGTGCACGCCGGCGGCCAGCTCGCCCCGGCGCGCGACCAGGTCCTCGATGCACAGCGCCTGCAGCGCGAACGAGACGTCCATCACCGCCGCTGGATGACCCTCGGCCGCCGCCAGGTTGACGACGCGCCCGTGGGCCAGCAGGTTCAGCCGGCGCCCGTCCGCGAGCACATACTCCTCGACCAGGGGCCGCGCCTCGCGGACGCCGCCGGTGGCCAGCGCCCGCAGCTCGTCGAGATCGAGCTCGACGTCGAAGTGGCCGGCATTGGCAAGCAGGGCACGATCCTTCATCCGCTCGAAGTGCGCTCCGCGCAGCACCCGGCGCGAGCCGGTGACGGTCACGAACACGTCGCCGCGCTCGGCCGCCTGCAACGACGGCATCACCTCGTAGCCGGCCATCCGCGCCTCCAGGGCGCGCATCGGGTCGACCTCGCAGACGATCACGGCCGCCCCGGCCCCCCGGGCGCGCTCGGCGATGCCCTGCCCCGCCCACCCGTAGCCGACCACGACGAGCGTGTTTCCGGCGAGCAGCACGTTGGTGGCGCGCACGATCCCGTCCAGCGCCGACTGGCCGGTGCCGTGCCGGTCGTTCAGTGCACGCTCGGTACGGGCCTCGTTGACGGCCAGCACCGGGCAGCGCAGCCTGCCGTCCGCCTCGAGCCGGCGCAGGCGGACCAGGCCGGTGGTGGTCTCCTCGGTGCCGCCGATCAGGCCCTCGACCAGCTCGCCGCCCTTGGCGTGGGCCGTCACCAGCAGGTCGGCGCCGTCGTCGAGCGTGATCTGAGGCCGCCCCTCCAGCAGCGCCACCACGTGCTGGACGTAGGTGTCCAGGTCCTCCCCGTGCACCGCCCGCACCTCGATGCCGTCGCCGAGCACGAGCGCCGCCGCCACGTCATCCTGGGTAGACAGCGGGTTCGCGGAGCACAGCGCCACTGCCGCCCCGGCGGCGCGCAGCGCGCGCACCAGCACCGCCGTCTCGGCGGTGACGTGCAGACACGCCGCGACGCGGATCCCCTCCAGCGGCCGCTCGGCCGCGAACCGCTGGCGGATCTGGGCCACGACCGGCATCTGGCCGCTGGCCCAGTCGATCCGCGACTCGCCGTCCGGCGCGAGCGCGAGGTCGGCTACATCATGCGGGGCAACCGACGCTCGCGCCATGTCCGGTCCGGCGGGCGGGAACTACCCCTAGTAGCGGTAGTGGTCGGACTTGTACGGGCCCTCGACCGGGATGCCGAGGTAGCTCGCCTGGTCGGCCGTGAGCTCGGTCAGCCTGACGCCAAGCGCGTCGAGGTGCAGGCGCGCGACCTTCTCGTCGAGCTGCTTGGACAGCGTGTAGACCTGCTTGTCGTAGGTGTCCACGTTGCCGTACAGCTCGAGCTGCGCCATCACCTGGTTGGTGAACGAGTTCGACATCACGAAGCTCGGGTGCCCGGTCGCGTTGCCGAGGTTCAGCAGCCTGCCCTCGGACAGGATGATGATCGTCCGGCCGTTGGGAAACACCCACTCATCGACCTGCGGCTTGACGTTGATCCGCTCGATCCCGTCGATCTTGGCCAGGCCCGCCATGTCGATCTCGTTATCGAAGTGGCCGATGTTGCCCACGATCGCCTGATGCTTCATCTGGCCCATGTGCTCGGCGGTGATCACGTCCTTGTTGCCCGTCGAGGTGATGAAGATGTCGGCGCTGCCAAGGACGTCCTCCAGCCGGGCGACCTGATAACCGTCCATCGCGGCCTGCAGAGCGCAGATCGGATCGATCTCGGTCACGATCACGCGGGCGCCCTGGCCCCGCAGCGACTCCGCACAGCCCTTGCCGACGTCGCCATAGCCGCAGACGACGGCGACCTTGCCGCCGATCAGCACGTCGGTCGCGCGGTTGATCCCATCGATCAGCGAATGCCGGCAGCCGTATTTGTTATCGAACTTGGACTTGGTGACCGAGTCGTTGACGTTGATCGCCGGGAACAGGAGCTTGCCCTCGTTGGCGAACTGATACAGACGCATCACCCCGGTCGTCGTCTCCTCGGTCACGCCCTTGATGCCCGCGCCCATCCGCGTAAAGCGTTGCCCGTCCTCCTCCAGCGAGCGCGCCAGCGTCCTCAGCACCACCTCGAACTCCTCTGACTCGGCCGTCGAGGGATCCGGCACCGCACCGGCCGCCTCGTACTCGACACCGAGGTGCACGAGCATCGTCGCGTCGCCGCCATCGTCGAGGATCATGTTCGGGCCCTCCTCGCCGGGCCACGTCAGCGCCTGCTCGGTGCACCACCAGTACTCCTCGAGCGTCTCGCCCTTCCACGCGAACACCGGAATGCCCTGCGGGTCCTCGGGCGTGCCCTCGGGACCGACCACGATCGCCGCGGCGGCATGGTCCTGGGTGGAGAAGATGTTGCAGCTCGCCCACCGGACATCGGCGCCGAGCGCGGTCAGCGTCTCGATCAGCACGGCCGTCTGGATCGTCATGTGCAGGCTGCCGGTGATCCGGGCGCCCTTCAGCGGCTGGCTCTCGGCGAACTCCCGCCGGGTCGCCATCAGGCCGGGCATCTCGTGCTCGGCCAGCTGGATCTCCTTGCGCCCGAAGGCGGCCAGTGAAAGGTCGGCGACCTTGTAGTCGGTCTTGGCGGCGGTCGTGCTCATGATCTCCTCGGTTTTGAATTTCGTCTGTGCCGCGGCCGGGCGCGGAGCGCACCCGCTGTCGCCCTCAGGCGACGGCCGCCAGCAGTCTCTCGTGCTTGTCCTGCTCGAAACGCAGCCAGTCCTCGGCCTCGACGTGCTCGGGCCGGGTTGCCTGCGCTGCGAGCCAGCCCCGGACCGCCTCCCGCAGCTCGGAGTCGCTGCTCATCCGCGCCGCGAACGCGACATCGGACAGCGACACCTCGAAATGGGCCAGCAGCTCCTTGAGCGTGCGCAGGCGCTGCAGCTCGGCCGCCCCATACAGGCGGTAGCCGGACGCCGAGCGGGCCGGCGAGACGAGTCCCGCCTGCTCGACATACCGCAGCATCCGGGCCGACCAGCCCGTAGTGCCGGCGGCCTCCTGGATCGTCAGGGCTTCCATTCTGCGGTCCAACGTTACCACAGTCGTGTTAAGGTTTGGGCCTGCTATCTGCCGTGCGACGTGGCCTCGGTGCGTAACGGCTACGGCGGCGAGGAAGGGGAAGCCCGCGACCCTTTCGGCAGCCACCGTGCGTCCTCATGCAGCCTATGTGTGTATGAGGACGCACACCCCCCTCCGAGGGACCTCCGCACGGACCCGAAGCACACCCGGCCTCCCCTCCTCGCCGCCTTTGACGCCGGCACCCGAGCCCACGCCCCGACGTCAGCCCGCCCAGGCCCCAGCCCGGCCAACGCCCGGCGCCGGCCCCGCGCAGCACTGGACCGTCTAGTCCTCCGCCTCGGCCTCGGCGGCCAGCGCCCGCTTCAAGCGCACGATCGGCGCGATCGTCGCCGGATCCACGCCCTTCAACGCCGCCACGTACAGCGACACCAGGTCCCCGAGCAGGACCAGCGACACCAGGCGCTCGACCCGGCTCTCCCCGACCGTCTGCACGCGCTCTGTGAACACCGCGGTCTCCGCCACCAGCTCTTGGGTCAGCGCCATACGGCGCCGCACCCTGGGGTGCAGGTCCGAGTCGTCCAGGAACACGGCGCTGAAACGGCCCTGCTCGCGGGCGCCCTCCCAGCCGACGATCTCGTTGTGGTCGAGTTCGGGCAGCTCGGCCGCGAAGCACGGGGACTTCGCGTTCTCGTTGAACTGCGTCTTCCAGCGGTAGGCGATCGGCGACGTCAGCCCGGCGCCGGCGATCTGGGGCGTGGTGCCATGCAGCGATCGGGCCAGTGACTTGGCCGGGCAATCCTCCGGGGCGTCGGGTCCCCATTGCTCGATCAGCTGCTCGGCGTGGGCGGCGGCCACGTCGATCTCGGAGCGCAACGTCTCGCCGGCGCCCGCCGCAGCCGCCACCTCCAGCGCCACCACGAGCGTGTAGCCGACCGCGGCGCGGGGCTGGAACGCTCCGGGCAGCGGGATCACCGGCACCTTGTCGGCCCGCGCCCGCTCGGCCAGGGCGCCGCCCGTGGTGCAGACGATCCGCCGAGCGCCGAGTGCGCCGGCGGCGTCGTAGGCGGCGAGCGTCTCCTCGGTCTGGCCCGAGTAGCTGCAGCACAGCACGGTCGTGTCCGGGGTCGTCCAGGCCGGGAGCGCGTAGCCGCGCGCGATCACGATCGGGCGCGACGCCCGGTCGCCGAGCGCAGACCGCGCCAGTGCGCCTCCGATCGCCGAGCCGCCCATCCCGGCGACCACCAGGCCGCCAGGGGAGTCGTGTGCCGCGAGGTTGGCCGATTCGACCCGCCAGAGCGCGTCGCGCAGATGCTCGGGCAGCCCCAGCACATCGTCGAGCTGGCGCGACGGGTCTCCGGCCGCCAATGCGGCTCGGGTCAGCTCAGACACCGCCTCGGTGCTCAAAACGCGATCGCTCCGGCCGGCAGCTCCACGCCGGGGAAGATACGCATGCCGTTGCAGAGAACGTTGTCCGCCCCCACCGACACGCCGGCGCCGAGCATGACTCCTCCCTCGACCCGGCACCGAGGGCCGATCGAGACGCCGGCGGCGATGATCGAGGAGCTGATCCGCGCGCCCTCGCCCACGCGGCAGCCGTCGAGGAGCACGGAGCTCTCGACGTGCGCGCCCGTCCCGATGCTGACATCGCGCCCCAGCACGGTCCTCCCGCCGAGGATCGCGCCCGCGGCGAGCCGGCATCCAGCTCCCACCAGCGCCGGTGCGTGCACGACGCCGTCGAGCCCCTCGCCGTCCTCGCGCAGGGCGCCGCCGGCCGCGGCCAGCCGGCGCCCGACCTCGGTGCGGACGTCGCCCTCGAGGATGTCGAAGGTGGCCTGCAGATAGCGTTGCGGGGTGCCGATATCGAGCCAGTACCCGTCGGCTTCGTAACCGAACAGCCCGCGCCCCACGAGTCGCGGGAAGACGTCTCGCTCGATCGAAATCCGGGTGCCGGACGGGGCCAGCTCGCCCAGCACCTCGCGCTCGATGATGTAGGCGCCGGCGTTGACGAGGTTGGTGTCGATCTCGTCCTGGCTGGGCTTCTCGACGAACTCCGACACCGACAGGTCGGGATTGCGGCGCACCAGGCCGTAGGCCGACGGGTCCGCCACCGGCATCAGCGCCAGGGTGACCCGCGCGCCCGTTTTAACGTGCTGGCGCAGCTGCTCGGTCAGGTCGATGTCGGTGAGGACGTCTCCGTTGAGCATGAAGAAGCGCTCCTGCAGCAGGTCCTCGGCGAACTTCAGCGCGCCACCGGTGCCCAGCGGCCGGGGCTCCTCGACGTAGCGCAGGCGGACGCCCATCGCGGAGCCGTCGCCCAGGACCGCGCGCACCCCGTCGGCCATGAAACCGCAGGACAGGATGGCGTCGTCCACGCCGTGGTCGCGCAGCCATTCCAGCATGTAGGAGATGAACGGGCGGTCCACCAGCGGGACCACCGGCTTGGGGACCGTCGAGGTCAGCGGCCGCAGGCGGGTGCCCTCGCCGCCGGCGAGGATCAGCGCCTGCAAAGTGAGGCTCCGGTGTTCGTGGAGGGCCTCAGCGCCCGATCCCCTCGTACACGAGCCCGGCGGCGCGGACCTGTTCGGGGTCCACGAAGTTGCGCCCGTCCACGACCAGCTCGCCGTTCATCAGCCCACGGACCTCGTCCCAGTCGAGCTCGGCGAACTCGGGCCACTCGGTGACGATGATGCAGGCGTCGGCGCCCCGCACCGCCTCGAGCGCCGAGCCCGCGAACTCCACGCCGGGCATCAGCTTGCGGGCCTCGCGCTCGGCCACCGGGTCGTAGCCGCGGACGTGCGCACCATCGCCCTGCAGCCGGGCCGAGAGCACCAGCGAGGAGGCCTCGCGCATGTCGTTGGTGTTGGCCTTGAAGGCCAGCCCGAGCAGCGCCACCTGCTTGCCGACGAGCGAGCCGAGATGCTTTTGGAGCTTGCCGACCACCCGCCGCTTCTGGAGCTCGTTGACCTCGATCACCGCGGTCAGGAGCTGGAAGTGATATCCGGAGTTGCCCGCCAGCTGCTTGAGCGCCGAGACGTCCTTGGGGAAGCACGATCCGCCGAAGCCGATGCCGGGCTTGAGGAAGTGCGGGCCAATCCGCTGGTCAAGGCCCATCCCGCGGGCCACCTCGAGCACGTCGGCGCCGGTCTCCTCGCACACGTTGGCGATCTCGTTGATGAACGAGATCTTCGTCGCCAGAAACGCATTGGCGGCCAGCTTGACCATCTCGGCGCTGGCGATGTCCGTGCGGACCACAGGGGTGTTCAGCGGCGCATAGAGCTCGGCCACCGCATCGCCCGCCCAGTTGCCGTCGTCGCCGATCACCACTCGATCGGGCTCGAGGAAGTCCTCCAAGGCCGAGCCCTCCTTGAGGAACTCGGGACAGGAGACGTAGGCGAAGCCCTTGCCCGCGGTCGCGAACAGTCGCTTGATCGCGGTACCGGTGCCGACCGGGACCGTCGACTTCATCACGAGCGCGTGCTCGTCGGAGGCGGGCATCGAAGCCACGACGGCATGCACCGCCGACAGGTCGGCGTCGCCGGAGTACGTCGGCGGCGTGCCAACGGCCACGAACAGCAGCTTGGCGTGCTCCAGCGCGTCGCCCAACTCGGTGGAGAAGTGCATCCGGTCGCGGTGACGGGCCACCGACTCCTCGAGCCCCGGCTCCCAGATCGGGATCTCGCCCCGCTCCAAGAGAGCGATCTTGTCGGCGTCGACGTCGACGCACCACACCTCGCTGCCGAGCTCGGCAAAGCCGGCGGCGGTCACCAGGCCGACGTAGCCGGTGCCGATCACCGCTATGGGTTGAGGTTCGGAGACCATCGAGCGCAGGAGGGTAGCGGGGTCGGCCCCGCCCGCTTGCACTCGTCCACCGAGGAGGCGATCAGACGGCCGGCCGGCCGCTCACCCGGCCTTGCTCAGCGATGCTGCGATCGACACCAGCTCCCGGTTGGGGATGTCGGTGGTCAACGTGTTCGACACCCAGTAGGTCCCGTGCGGCGTCTTCCACCCGACGGTCGTGAGCTTGCCGCCGTCGACGAACAGCAGAAGTTTCTTGCCCGCGACGACCTTGGTCTGGGCGGGGCTGGCCAGCAGCGGCGGATCCGGCCAGGCGGTGCCCTGAACCCCGTAGTACTCGCCCAGCAGCGGGTTGATCTCGAGCGTCATCCGGTAGGCCGGGTAGGAGACGCCCTTCTGGTCCTTGATCCGGTAGGCGCGCGGATACGAGCCCGGGCTGGCGATCTCGGTCGGGCAGTAGGTGGTCAGGCTCGAGCAGTACTCGGAGCCGGCCACGATCAGGCGCGGGAAGTAGACGGGCATTCCGATGTTGCCGATCGCCGCCGCCTGGCTCTTGCCGTCGCTGATGTCGGCGGTCAGACCGGCCGCCTGGATCTTGGCGGAGCGCTTGGTGCCGGTCGCCTTCTTGGCGCTCTTGGCCACCGCCGTAGCCGTCGTCGGGCGCATGAAGGCTCGGAACTCAGCGGCCTCGCTGGTGGGGTCGGCGTTCAGGTAGCAGGGGACGACACCGCCCCCGGTGGTGGCCTGCCCGCACGGCAGCTGCTCACTGGCCTGGAACTTGATCTGCTTGATCGTGTGTCCGGCCGAGAACGCGACCAGCTGGAACAGGTTGAGCAGGCCGTCGGTGGTGCGCAGGTTGCGGTCGGTCTGGGTGTACTTGCCGAACGTGCGCAGCAGGCTGTCGCGATTGGCGATCAGGTTGCCGACCCCGTACTGGTCCTTGGCCCAACGGATGAAGTCCTGCTGGCGGGCGTTGCGCACGAGGTCTGAGTCGGTGTGGCGGAAGCGCACGAACTGCAGCGCCCGGTAGCCGCACAGGAGCTGGTAGCCGGGCTGGATGTTGATGCTCGAGTACCCGGTGTAGGCGGTGTTGTTGTAGTAGCGATGATCGACGTCTGAGTACACGCAATGAATCTGGTTGACCAGGGCGATGAAGCCGCTGAAGTTGACGTCGACGATGTGGTTGACCTTCAGATCAGGGAAGACGTCCTCGTGGATGGTCTTGATCAGCAGATTGGTGCCGCCATGCGCGTAGGCGCTGTTGAGCTTGGCCGTGCCGACCCCCGGGATCGAGACTTCGAGGTCGCGCGGGATCGACATCACGTTGATCGTCTGCGAGTTCGGATCCAGCCGCACGAGGAGCATCGTGTCGGTGTTGGCGGTCGCATACGACTCACCGGCACGGTGGTCGGAGCCGATCACCAGGATCGTCTGCGGGTCTCCGGGGTTGGCGATCGTGATCCGGGCCTTGGGGATGATCTCGTTTGGATTGACGTTGAAGTCCGTCAGCAGCTGCCGGACCTGGAGCAGCCCGGCGACCGCGGTGGTCGCGGCGACGGCCCCGATGACCAGCACCGAGGCGAAGAAGAACCGCCACAGGGCGCCGCCGCGGCTGTGCGGCATCAGCCTCACGGTGTGCCCCCCTCGATCGCCATCAGCCTCACGGCATGCCCCCCTCGATCGCCGTCAGCCCTCCACCGCCGCCCGGCTGCGCGAGCCGGGCCGGGAGCGTGCGCACGAAGTCGCCCAGCGCCCCGCGGTAGCGGGCCAGCGAGGACAGCGAGACCCACTCGTCCGGTCCGTGGTGCCCGCCCCCGGAGGCGCCGAACTCGACCGCGGGGATTCCCGCCTCGATGAATGAGGCGGCGTCGGAAGCTCCGTCACGGCCGACGCTGAGCGTTTCCTGATCGGGGGCCGAGCGCGCCACCGCGTCGCGCAGCGCACGCACGTAGGGGTTGGTGCGCGACACCGTCACCGGCGGATGGATGAACGTACGGCGCACATCGATCTCGGGGATCGCGCGGACCTGAGCAAGGATCTCGCCCGGGTCCTGACCTGGCAGGTAGCGCACGTCGACCGCCATCTCGCAGCGGTCGGGGACCTTGTTGAGCGCGTCGCCCCCCTCGATCCTGCCGAGGTTGATCGACGGGCGGTCGAACATCTCCGAGGACTCGCGGCTGAACGGCAGCGTCTCGATCGCCCGGAAGACGTCGACGGCCTTGAGCACCGCGTTGTCGCCCAGCCACGGCGTCGAGCTGTGCGCGGCGCGGCCGTGGACGACGATCCGCATCACGAGCACGCCCTTGGCCTGCACGCCGATGTGCATGTTGGTGGGCTCGCCGGTGATCGCGAAGTCGCCACCCAGTCCGCGGTGCACGACAGCGTCGGTGGAGCGCTCATCGAGCTCCTCGGACTCCTCGTCGGGGACGACGATCAGCCGCACCCTGACGCCGCGCTGGTCCTCGGTGTCCTTGAGCGCGCACATCATCGCGGCCAGCCCGCCCTTCATGTCGTAGGCGCCCCGGCCGATCAACCGGTCGCCTTCGACCCGCGGGTGAAACTGCTCTGGCCGGCCCGGGACGACGTCCAGATGACCGTGCAGGACCACGCACGGAGCGTCCGGCTCGCGCGCTCCGGCCTCGGCCACCAACACCGGTAGCCCGTTGTGATCGTGATCGGAGACCTCGATCTCCCGTGATTCGAGCCAACCCTTCACGAATCCTGCGGCCGCGACGAGTTCGTCGTGACGCGAGGTCTCGTAGCCGATCAGTCGTTCGGCGAGGGTGCGCTCGGAGGTCATCGACCGTCAGCTGCCCTCCGCGATCCGCAGGAAGGCCTCCATCCGGCGCTTGTCGCGCTCGGCGACGCGCCGGCGCTCTGAGTCCTCGCCGGCCTCCTCGAGCTCGCGCTCGGCCCGGTCCAGGCGCTCGCGCAGGTCGCCGGCGTCCAGCGAGTCAGGGTCGTGGGCCTCCTCGACCAGCACCAGCACACGATCCGCCGTGACCTGAAGGTAGCCCTCGGCCTGGGCAAAGCTGACGATGTCGGACTCCGACCGATACAGCCGCAGCTCGGTCGGATTGAGCATCGCCAGCAGCGGCTGATGGCCGGCCAGGATGCCGATCGAGCCGACCGCCGTGCGGGTGGAGATCTGCTCCACCTCCTCGGCGAACACCTCGCCCTCGGGCGTGAGTACTTCGACGGGGAACTTCGTGTGGGCCACGACCTACTCCTCGCCTGAGGCCTCGTCGGAGCTCGAGCCCTCTTCCGAGCTCGAGCCCTCGTCCGAGCTCGAGTCCTCATCCGAGCTCGAGTCCTCATCGGACCCCGAGTCCTTGTCGTCGGAGTCGCCGCCGCCGGCCTCCGCGACCACCTCGTCGATCGAGCCCTTCATGAAGAACGCCCGCTCGGGCACATCGTCGTGCTTACCGTCGAGGATCTCCTGGAAGCCACGGATCGACTCCGCGATCGGGACGTACTTGCCGTCGATCCCGGTGAACTGGGTGGCCACGAAGAACGGCTGCGACAGAAAGCGCTCGATCCGTCGCGCGCGCTGAACCGTGACCTTGTCCTCGTCGGAGAGCTCGTCGATCCCGAGGATCGCGATGATGTCCTGCAGCTCCTTGTAGCGCTGCAGGACCTCCTTGACCCGGTTGGCGGTGTTGAAGTGCTCCTCGCCGACGATCTCGGGCTTGAGGATCGTCGAGGTCGAGTCGAGCGGGTCGACGGCCGGGTAGATGCCCTTCTCGGAGATCGACCGGCTCAGCGAAGTGGTCGAGTTCAGGTGTGCGAACGCGGAGGCGGGCGCC
Source organism: uncultured Solirubrobacterales bacterium (assembly GCA_963799995.1). Lineage (GTDB taxonomy): Bacteria > Actinomycetota > Thermoleophilia > Solirubrobacterales > Solirubrobacteraceae > Palsa-465. The sequence goes on from CAWCZI010000012.1 coordinate 1,513,690, forward strand.
GGGTCGGTCAGGTCGTCGGCGGGGACGTAGATCGCCTGGATCGAGGTGACCGAGCCCTTACGGGTCGAGGTGATCCGCTCCTGCAGCTGGCCCATCTCGGACTCCAGCGTCGGCTGGTAGCCGACCTGGGAGGGCATCCGCCCGAGCAGCGCGGAGACCTCCGAGCCGGCCTGGACGAAGCGGAAGATGTTGTCGATGAACAACAGCACGTCCTGGCCCTCCTGATCGCGGAAGTACTCCGCCATCGTCAGCCCGGACAGGGCCACCCGCATGCGCGCGCCGGGCGGCTCGTTCATCTGCCCGAAGACCAGCATGGTCTTGTCGAGCACGCCGGACTCCTTCATCTCGAGCCACAGGTCGTTGCCCTCGCGCGAACGCTCGCCGACCCCGCAGAAGGCCGACAGGCCGCCGTGCTCCTGGGCCAGGTTGTGGATCAGCTCCTGGATGATCACCGTCTTGCCGACCCCGGCGCCGCCGAACAGCCCGACCTTGCCGCCGCGCGCATAGGGCGCCAGCAGGTCGATCACCTTGATGCCGGTTTCGAACATCTCGGTCGTCGGGGTCAGCGCCTCGAGCGTCGGAGCCGGGCGGTGGATGGGCCAGCGTTCGACGTCGTCGGGAAGCGGGTCGCCGAGATCGATCGGCTGCCCCAGCAGGTTGAAGATGCGCCCCAGCGTGACCCGGCCCACGGGGACCGTGATCGGGGCGCCGGTGTCGATCACCTCGGTGCCCCTCGACAGCCCGTCGGTGGTGTCCATCGCCACCGCTCGCACCCTGTCATCGCCGAGGTGCTGCTGGACCTCACAGACCAGATACGGGTCATTGGAGGCCGCGATGTCCTCGTCCTCCTCGGCCCTTGCGGCCTCAGGACGCTTGACCAGGATCGCGTGGTTGATCTCGGGCAGCTTGTCGGGGAACACGGCCTCGATCACCACGCCCTGGATCTCCTCGATCCTGCCGGTGTTGCGCTTGGTTTCGGTTTCGGATTCGGTTGTCGCAGACATTCCTGTTTCTCTCCTAGTGTCTGGCCGCCGCCGTCAGCGGAGGCCTTCGGCGCCGGCGACCACTTCCATGATCTCCTGGGTGATCTCGGCCTGGCGCGCGCGGTTCATCTCCAGCGTTAAGTCGTCGATCAGCGAGCTGGCGTTCTCAGACGCGTTGCGCATCGCGGTCATACGGGCGCCCAGCTCCGACGCGCTTGACTCCAGCAGCGAACGGTAGATCGAAACCTCGACATAGTCGGGCACCAGTCGCCTCAGGATCTCCTCGGGCTCGGGCTCGTACTCGACCAGCGCACTCTGGCCCGCATCGCGGTCCTCGCCCTCCCCGCCGTCGCCCGAGTCCTCTTCGTCGTCGAGGATCGTGGCCCGCTGCAGGGGCAGCAGCGTCTCGCGCCGCATCACCTGCGTGAGCGGGGAGATGTAGCCGTTGTAGAAGACCTCGACCTGGTCGACCTCCTCGTCGATGAAGGCCGCAATCAGGCGCTCGGCGATCCGGCGAGCATCCGCGTAGGACGGCCGTTCGGTGAAGCCGGTGAAGCTGTCGGCGGGCTCGTGGCCGCGGAACGCCAGCGAGGACGCCGCCCGGCGCCCGGAGGCGAAGAACACCGGGTCGCGGCCCTCTGCGCTGTGGGCGCGTCCGGCGGAGATGCCGGCGCGCACGGCGTTGGAGTTGAAGGCTCCGGCCAGGCCGCGGTCACCGGCCACCACCAGTAGTCCCACCTTTCCGACGTCCTCGCGCTCGGCCAGGATCGGCAACCGCGGAAGGTCGCCCGCCGCCTCGACCGCCTGGCGGGTCATCCGGCGGATGGCGTCGGCGTAGGGCCGCAGCTCCTCGATCCGCTGCTCGGCGCGGCGCAGGCGCGCCGCGGCGACCATCTCCATCGCCCGGGTTATCTTCTGGATGTTCTTGACCGAGCTGATGCGGTTGCGAACGTCACGTTGGGAGGTCGCCATGCCGCTTGCGCTCAGCTCGCCTTGGCCTCGTCGGCCTCGCGCTCGCCGTCCGAGCTGTCCTCGTCGCCCGAGCTGCCGTTGCGCGACTCGGCGGAGTCCGAATCGGAATCCTTGGACGAGCCCGAGTTCGAGCCCGAGGAGGACTTGCCTGAGCTGCCGGCCTTCTGCTCGTCGTCGTCGAGCTCCATGCCCTCCTCGTCGAGGTCGTAGCCGAAGTCCTCGGCAAAGCTGGCGACGGTCTTGTCGAGCGCTTCCTGGGTGGAGTCGTCCCACTCGCCCTCGGCGATGCTCTTGATCAGGTCGGGCTCGTTTCCGCGGACCCGCTCGACCAGGTCGGCGAGGAAACGCGGAACCCGGTCGACGTTGATGCGGTCCACATAGCCGTTGGTGGCTGCGTAGATCTGCACCACCTGATCCTCGACCGGCATCGGGTGGCGCTCTGACTGGTTGAGCGTCTTGACCAGCCGCTCGCCGCGGGCCAGCGCGGCGCGCGTATCGGCATCGAGGTCGGAGCCGAACTGCGAGAACGCTTCGAGGTCGCGGTACTGAGAGAGCTCCAGCTTCAGCCGGCCGGCGACGCGGCGCATCGGCTTGATCTGGGCGTTGCCGCCGACGCGGGAGACGGAGATGCCGACGTTGATCGCCGGGCGCACGCCCGAGTAGAACAGCTTCGGCTCCAGGAAGATCTGACCGTCGGTGATCGAGATCACGTTGGTGGGGATGTAGGCGGAGACGTCACCAGCCTGCGTCTCAATCACGGGCAGCGCCGTCAGCGAGCCGCCGCCGAGATCGTCGTTGAGTTTGACGGCACGCTCCAGCAGCCGCGAGTGCAGGTAGAAGACGTCGCCCGGGTATGCCTCGCGGCCCGGCGGGCGGCGCAGCAACAGCGACATCTGGCGGTACGCGTACGCGTGCTTGGTCAGGTCGTCGTAGATCGCCAGGGCGGCCTTGCCGTTGTAGAGGAAGTGCTCGCCCATCGCGCAGCCGGCGTACGGCGCCAGGAACTTGATCGGCGCCGACTCGTCGGCCGCGGCCATCACGATGATCGTGTTCTCGAGCGCGCCCGCCTCCTCCAGCACGCTGGCCAGCTGCACCACGGTGGCCTTGCGCTGACCGATCGCGACGTACACGCAGATCAGGTCGCGATCCTTGTTGTTGATGATCGTGTCGATCCCGATCGACGTCTTGCCGGTCTGGCGGTCGCCGATGATCAGCTCGCGCTGGCCGCGGCCGATCGGGATCATCGAGTCGATCGCCTTCAGGCCGGTGAGCATCGGCTCGACGACGGGCTGACGCTGAACCACCCCGGGCGCCTTGTGCTCGGCCGGACGGGTTTCGGTGGTGCCGATCTCGCCCTTGCCGTCGAGCGGGTTGCCGAGCGGGTCGACGATCCGGCCCAGCAGCTGCTCGCCGACGGGGATCTCGAGCAGGCGACCGGTGCGGCGCACGGTGTCGCCCTCGACGATCTTCTCCCACTCGCCGAACAGCACTGCGCCGACGTTGTCGGATTCCAGGTTGAGCGCCAGTCCGGTGACGTCGTGCGGCAGGTCGAGCATCTCGAACGACATGCAGTTGTCGAGGCCGTGGATACGGCAGATGCCGTCGGCCACCGAGAGCACCGTCCCGACCTCGGTCAGCTCGGCACTCGATGTGTCAAGGCCCTCGATCCGGCTCTTCAGGATCGAGGTGATCTCGTCGGGCTTGATCTCCATGTCGTTTCGTTGCTCCCTTGAATGCGCGGCGGCCTAGGCCTGCGCGACTTGCTTTCTGAGTTGTTCCAGCCGGCTCTTGATCGAGGCGTCGAGGATCACGTTGCCGACCCGCAGCACCACCCCGCCGAGGATGTCCGGGTCGACCTCGCTCGAGATCTCGATCTTGCGGTCCACCTGCTCGCCGATCCTGTCGCCGATGCTGCGCACCAGCGAGTCCTCGAGCTTCACCGCGCTGGTCACGTGCACGGGCAGAAGCCTGCGCTCCACCTCCCACAACGAGTCGAACTCGGTCCGGATGCGGAAGATGGCCGGCATCCGGTGGCGCTCGATCAGCGCCTGGAGGAAGTTGGCCACAGCGGGGTGCGCGCCAGTGACGCCCCGCTCGAGTCCGTCCTTCTTCTCATCAACCGAGAAGTAGGGACTGAAGAAGAAGATCGTCAGGTCACGGTTCTCGTGCATGGCGTCGGCGAACGCGGCGAGCTGCTCGTGCACCTCGTCGAGCGCGTCGTCCTCGACCGCCACCTCGAACAGGGCGCGAGCGTAGACCTGGGCGATCTCCTCCATCTAGTGGTCTCCCCTGTGAATGCGGTCGACCACTTGAATTCCCCTGGCCGCCGTCCGAGGCGAGGATGCTGAAGTCAAGCTCCGAGAGGGCGTCCTCCACCAGCCGGCGCTGGTCGTCCTCGTTCAGGGTCTTGCGGGTGACCTTCTCGGTGGCCAGCACGGTCAGATCGGCGACCTCGCGGCGGATCTCCTGGATCGCCCGGCGCGTCTCGGTCTCGATGTCGCGCCGGGTCTGCTCCATCATCTGCTCACGCCTGGCCTTGGCCTCCTCCAGGGACTCGCGCTCGTGAACCTCGCCGGCCTTGCGGGCGCGATCGACGATCTGGTCGGCCTGCGCCCGCGCCTCCTTGAGCCGCTCTTGGTACTCGGCGAGCAGCTCGTCGGCCTGACGACGGGTGCGCTCGGCGGCATCGATCGAGTCCTCGATCGCCTTCTGGCGCTTGTCGAGGGCCTCGGAGATGCGCGGGAACGCAAGCTTGGCGAGGACGTACATCGAGATGACGAACAACAGCAGCGTCCAGATCATCAGCCCGACATTGGGCGAGATCAGGAACGAGCCCGAGGATGAGGCGGAGACTGGCATCTACTTGAGCACGTAGGAGAGGAGCCCCGCCACCAGACCGTAGAAGAAGCATGCCTCGGTCAGGGCGAACCCGAGCCACTGGATCTGGGTGATCTCGTCACGCATCTCGGGCTGGCGGGTGACCGCCTCGATGACCTTCCCGAAGATGATGCCGATGCCGACGCCGGCGCCCACGGCTCCGAGACCGCCGCCGATGCCGATCCCGAGCCCGGCGCCGACCCCGGAAGAGGCAGCGAACGAGAGGATGTGTATAAGCACTTTGAGCTCAGCTCCTTCTTGTTAGTGGTGAGTCACGGCGCCACCGATGTAGATGGCGGCGAGGGTCGCGAAGATGAATGCCTGCAGCGTGGCCACCAGGCCGAGCTCGAACAGGTAGACGATGATCCCGAACGGGAGCGTGAACCAGCCGAGGAAGGTCAGTCCAAGGATGACCGCAAGCCCGCCGGCCATGAACAGGATGATCATGTGGCCGGCGAGGATGTTGGCGAACAGCCGGATCGTCAGCGAGAGCAGACGCATGAAGTTGGAGATGATCTCCAGGGGGAAGATGAGCAGCAGGATCGGCCCTTTGACGCCGGAGGGGATCAGGCTCTTGACGTAGCCGACCGGTCCCTGCGCGCGGATGCCCTCCCAGTTGAATACGACGAACACCACCAGCGCCAGCACCAGCGGCACCGAAATGTTGGCTGTGGCGGCATACAGGGCGAACGCGGGGATGTGAGCGCCGAAGATGTTGAACTTCTCCTCGCTGTTGGTAGGCAGCGGGAGGTAGCCGATCAGGTTGCAGAACCAGATGAACAAAAACAGGGCGCCCAGAAACGGGAACCACTTGGCGGCCATCGAGTCGTCCATGTTCCCGCGCGTGATGTTGTCGCGCATCAGCGAGAACAGGACCTCGACGGCGGTCTGGACCTTGTTGGGTCGCTGCTGCATGCGGCGCGCGATCCACAACGTCGTGGTCACGGTCAGGATCGCCGCGATGAACAGGTAGACGACCGCCCGGTTGATGCTGAACACACCGAGGTGGACCCAGTCGATCAGCTTGAACTCGTTCTGGATCTGAAAGCCGCTCTTGTGCCCGAAGCCGAACAGGATGATCAGCGCGACGATGCCGAACACGTAGAAGCCGGCGATCCAGAGCAGGACCTTCCGTGTGTTGCTCATCGCCGCACGTTCCGTGGGCGCGTGAAGGCCGAGGTGGCCAGCTGGATCGTGAACGCGACCACGACCACGACCAGCGCCGCCAGTCCGGCGTTCTGGCCATCGGACTTGCGCACCAGAATCACGACGATCGCCAATGCGAACAGACGCGCCAGCATGTAGCCGAGGCGGGTTCCGATCTGGCGGCTCGCGTCTGGCGTCGCGGCCGTGTAGCGCTCGACGCCCTCCCCGATCGCCCGTAGCCCGATCCAAGCCACGGCGGCAATCAGGTAGCCGCTCGCCGGGACCCCGATGAGCAGCATGATCGGCGCCGCGAGCGCTACGAGCACGACGTCGAAGTAGCGGAGCAGGGCCACCGGCTGCTGCTCACTGATCGTGGTTGCGTTCACCGACAACTGGAGTACCCCGAAATACGGCGCCGCGATCCGCGAGCTTGAGCGCTGGGGCGGGTGTGGGCGGACGACGCTTCGTCATGTCTGTGACTGATGCTGCTCAAGATGGAGTAACTGGGTTCGGGGGCCGCTTAGGCTACCGGCGCAGCGACGCAGTCGGCGCTGGAGAGTCAGCGCAGGCGCGCGCGGCGCACCACTGCCCGGGAGGGTGGTGGAGAACCGATTTACGTTAACCGGAGGTTAGCGGCTCGCCCCGCCATCCGCCGCGCGATCGTCGCAGCGGGGGCTTCCACAGCTGGCCTTCGGCCCACATTGCGGCGATACTCGCCCGCGCCAGCCCGAAGGTGCCTTCGTAGACCAGGTAGCGGGGCTCCCAGCGCGGGAAGAACTTCGCGTTGAAGCGGTAGAGGCTCTCGATCTGAAAGAACGGGTTGCCGAGTGCGATCAGCTTGCCGAGCGCCTGCTCGCTGCGCTTCTCGGGGCTGTGGATCCACTTCGCGAAGGCCGCAAAATTAAGCGACATCTCACGGACTCCGCGCTCGGCGAGCAGCCCGGCGGCGCTGACGACCAGGAACTCGGTCAGCCCGTTGGGCGTGTCGGGGTCGCGGCGCATGAACGACAGCGACATCGCCGGACGCCCGTAGCAGGGCACGAAGTGCAGCACGCCGCGCACGGCGCCGTCCGTGTCGCGGGCCAGCACCACCAGCGTGTCCTGGTCGTGCTGGGAGTGGATCGAGTCCATCGCCATCGAGAAGCCACGCTCCGGCGCTCCCTCGCGTCCTCGCTCGAGCACGGTCTCCACCTCCTCAGTCGTGGCGGCGTCGAGCGCGGGGACTTCGAGCAGCTCGGCACGGAAGCCGGCCTTGGAGAGCCGGCTCACCGACTGGCGGACCTTGCGAATCGCGCGTCCCTGCAACGAGAAGCTCTCGAGGTCCAGGATCGCCTCGTCGCCGAGATAAATCGTGTGCAGCCCCAGCTCCTCGTACATCGGGCACATCCGCTCACTGGCACCCACGGCTCCGAGCTTGAGCCCCCGGGCCTGCGCGAAGCCGCGCAGCTCGTCCAGCAGCGCGCGCAGGCACGACTCGGGGCCGACCGGGTCGCCGGACAGCAGCAGCACGCCGTTCTCGATCCGGTAGCCGACGAAGGCGCGGCGGTCGGCGCTGAAGAAGTACTGCTTGTCCGTGCGGAGCTTGAAGAACGACAGCGTGTCCGAGCCGTGGGCCCGCACCAGCTCGGCGGCGGCCCGGCGCAGGTCAGGGCCGGGCAGCGTGGCCGGGACGGCCAGGGGGCGGAAGACCACGTAGGCGATTGCCAGCAGGGTGCCGACCTCGACCATGTGGACGCTCAGCGGCAGCCACAGGAAGTGGTGGTGCAGCAGCGTCGCCCGGTGGTGGAAGTGGATCGGGCCCCCGCGCCACAGCAGCAGGTCACCGCCCTCGCGCACCACCGAGGTCCACGACGGATGGCCCTCGGAGGCCCAGGTCGCGACCGCGGCCATGGATAGGCCGGCGAGCCCGAGCAGCGGCACACGCCACACCGCCGAGCGCAGCGTCAGCGGCTCGTGCCGGACGGCGAACGCCGGACGGGCCCGGAACAGAAGCCCCGCGGCGATCCAGGTGATCGCCGTCTCCTCGAAGTCCAAGCCCTTGAGCAGGTCGAGCGCGCCCAGCGCCAGCATCAGCCAGACGGCCGCCTGCCAGGCCCGGTGACGGCGCCTCATCAGGTACGGCGCCACCAGCAGCAGCGCGGCGCCCGCCGGCAGGGCGAAGGCGTGAAACAGCTTGACCGCCTCGACCGGCTCGAGCTCCAGCAGCAGGTGGCCCCGCCAGCGGATGTTCGGCGTGAGTGCCGAGGCGACATTGATCAGCCCGACCAGCGCCGCGGCAAGCGCGGCCAAGCGGGGTGTCCAGCGGGATCTGCGTTGGGCGGAGATGACCATTGAATAGGCAAGGCACGTCGATCATCTGGCGGGCGCGGGGGCCGTCCACGGCCATGCACCCCTGCCGACCGACGTTCTGCTGAAACTACAGCGTTGCTGCTGCCTGGTTACGTCGGCGAGGACCGGTTTCCTGCTGCTCGGTTCCCGGCGCTCGCGCGGGTAGCGCCTGGGCCAGCGCCAGCGCCAGCAGCGGGAACACGGCCGTGACCTCGAACACCGAGCGCAGCCCGTGCGCGTCGGCCAGCAGCCCCAGCAGCGGCGCGCCGGCGCCTCCGAGCCCGATCGAGAGGCCGATCGTCACTCCGGATGCGACCCCGATCCGTCCTGGCAGATACTCCTGGCCCATCACGATCGTGACCGCGAAGGTGGCGATCGTGGCGGCTCCGGCCAGTCCCGCGAACACCATCGCGAGCGCCGGGCCCGACACGAGGAAGCCGACGATCAGAGCGGGCAGCACCGCCATCGAGCCGCGCAGTACCGCCCGGCGGCCGAAGCGGTCCGCCAGCGGTCCGCCCAGCAGCGTCCCCGCCGCCCCGCCGACCAGCATCACCGAGAGGGCCGCGCTGCCGGCGGCCTTGCCGGTGTGCAGGTCGCGGATGTAGTACAGCGGGATGAAGGTCACAAACCCGAAATAGACGAACGATCGCAGCGCGATCACGGTGCCCAGGATCGCGAAAGGGCCCCAGGCGTCGTGGGTCTGACCGCGCTGCACGCGCCCGCCGACCAGGTCGGCGCGGAAGCTCCTCAGGCGCGGCAACTCGCGGGCCAGCACCACCGCCATCAGCGACGTCGGGACCATCACGAGCAGCGTCCCGGACATCCCGAACACCAGCACCAGCGGCGTCACCAGCACCGGGCCGAGCGCGAACCCGATGTTGCCGCCGACGCTGAACAGACTCATGCCGCTGGAGCGCCGCGCCCCGGACACGTAGTTGGCAAAACGCGACCCCTCGGGATGGAACGCGGCGACGCCCAGCCCGCTCAGCACCACGGCGGCGAATGTCCAGCCGTAGCTCGGCGCGACTCCCACCAGCGCCACGCCGAGACCGCCGAGGGCCGGTCCGATCGGCATCAGCCACGGCAGCGACCGGCGGTCGGAGATGTGGCCGAACAGCGGCTGGATCACCGAGCTCGAGATCGTCGCCGCCAGGATCAGCGCCGAGGCACTGGCGTAGTTCAGGTGCTCGCGGGAGATCAGGAACGGCAGCAGTGCCGGAATGGACCCTTGGCCGACATCGGTGAACAGGTGCCCGGCCGACAGGACCGCCATCGCCCGGCGGTCGACCCCGGCCCCGTGAGCACCGACGTGCTTGCCGGCGCGCACTGCGCCGACGCTGCTCACCTCGAGTTCTCGCGGATCCGCTGCTTCACCAGCTTCTGCTTGTCCTCGAGCTCGGTGGCGAGCTTGCCGAGCTCACGCAGCCGGCCGCGGACCAGCTCCAGCTGGGTGTCGATGTGCCCGAGCGACCGCTCGAGGATCCGCTTGCGTTCGGCCGGTGCCTCGGTCTCGTGGTACTCGCGCCGCAGGTCGGCGCGAGCGCTTTCGGCCTCGAGCAGCTGCGAGAGCTGGTCCAGCGACAGCCCCAACAGGTCTCGCAGGCGGATGATCTCCCGCACCCGCTCGACGTCGGCCTCGGTGTAGCAGCGGTGCTTGCCCTGGGCCCGCTCGCTGCCCTCGCCGAGCAGGCCGATCTCCTCGTAGTAGCGGATCGTCCGGGGCGTGGTGCCGGTCAGCTCGGCGACCTCGCCGATCCGCAATGTCCGCTCCGCCGGGGCGGCGGTTGCGGCGGCCGTGGACGCGGTGGCTGCCGTGGACTCGGCGACGTCGGCCGTGGCGGCGGTCATGTCGTCACCGCCTGGGGCTCGGCGGCCTGCCGGTCGGCGGTCCCGACTTCCTTGCCTCGAGTGGCGGAGATCACCGCGCCGACCAGCGAGACCGCGGTCAGGCACCACAGCGCGGTGTGCATGTTCGCGATGAACGGATTCAGCCGCGCGGTCGAGAGGTGATGGGCGAGGCCGGAGAAGACCTTGAACAGGACGTTCTTCGGGACGGCCGAGGTGACGATGGCCAGCACGAACGCGATCGAGATCACCGCCCCGGTGTTCTGTACCAGCACCCGGGCGCCCGCGGCGATCCCGCGGCGGTGTGGAGCGACACTCCCCATCATCGCCGCCGTGTTGGGGGAGTTGAACATGCCGCTGCCGACCCCGACGATGAACATATAGATGCCCGGCCACAGGTAGCTGGTGTTGCGCCCGAGCGTGGTCATCAGCGCCAGCCCCGCCGCGGTGACGAGCATCCCCAGCACGGCCAGCGTGCGCGATCCGCGCCTGTCCGCCCAGAGTCCTGCCATCGGCGAGGAGATCAGCATCCCGATCGCCAGGGGCGCCAGCTTGATGCCAGCGAGGATCGGCGAGTTGCCCTGCACGCCCTGGAAGTAGAACACGAACACGAACATCAGCGCGAAGCGCGAAAGTCCGTTGGCGAATGCGGCAGCGGAGGCGGTCGCGAACAGCCGGCTGCGGAAGATCGTCAGGTCGAGCATCGGGGACTCCTGGCGATGCTCGATGAGTACGAAGGCCGGCAGCAGGACGGCCGCCAGGATCAGCCCACCGATCACCAAGGGAGAATTCCAGCCCGAGATCCCGCCCTTGGAGATGCCATACACCAGGCCGGTCAAGCCGATCAGGAACGTGACCGTCCCGAAGAAGTCGAACGAGCGATCCTCCGAGCGGCCTGTGACCTCACGAAGGACCGACCATCCCCAGGCCGCCCCGGCGAGTCCGAGCGGGACGTTGAACCAGAACACCCACGGCCAGTTGATCGCCACCAGCGCCCCGCCCAGCACCGGACCGATGACCAGCCCGACGGCGGCGACCATCGTGTTGGTGCCCATCGCGACACCGAGCTGCTCGCGCGGGAACGCGTCGGTGACGATCGCCGCCGCGTTGGCAAACAGGAACGAGCCGCCGATGCCCTGCAGGATCCGCCACAGGATCAGCTGCGTGCCGTTGGCGGCGAAGCCGGCGCCCAGCGAGGCCGCCGCGAACAGGACAAAGCCGCCGATGTAGGCCTTCTTGCGCCCGAACTGGTCAGACAGGCGGCCGGCGCTGAGCACCAACACCGTGGAGGCGATCATGTAGACGAGGATCACCCACACCAGCTCGAGCAGGCTCGTATGGAGGCTGCGCTCGAGGTCGGGCAGCGCGATGATCAGCGTGCCCGAGTTGATCGTGGCCAGCAGCATGCCGAGGCTGGTACACGAGAGCGCCCACCACTTGTAGGAGTCATGTTCGGCATTGACGCCGATGCGGCGGGATCTGGTTGTCGGTTGCGCCGGCGGAGCCTGGGTCACTGACACGAGCGACACCGTCCTCTCGGATCGAAATCTGATTCTTACGTAAACGTAAGTTAGCACGCTTCCGCCGGTGACCCGCGCCGCCGGGAGAGCGCTCAGCGGATCGTGACCTTCTCCACCGGGCTGTAGCGGCGGCTCCCGTTGGGGGCGGTGCCGTCGACCTGCTGAACCTGCACGTACCAGGTGCCCTTGGTGACCAGCCAGTAGCCGCGGAAGTTGTAGCGCCGGGCCTCGTAGGAGAAGCGGCCGGGATGGCCCTTGACGGCTCTCATCTGCGCGTAGATCCCGTGACCGGACGCGTCGTCGGGCAGGATCCCATGCCGCGGCCGGCTCCGCGTGACGTTCAAAAACGGGTAGTACAGCCGCTTGCGCGCGTTCGCGTTGGTGTCGGTCACCCGCCAGGAAAAGTCGTGACCGGCCTTCAGGCGAGCGCCGGCGCACGGAGACGTGAGCTCCGGAGCCAAGCGGTCGGAGCTCGGCTTGGCACATGACGCGGTTGCCCCCGAGGCCGGCGCGCCCAGCAGGGCCGCCACCGCCAGTGCCGGCGCGACCAGCAGGGCGGCGGCAACGAGTGCCGGCGCGACTATTGCCCGATGCCTGCCCAGCGGTGCCACCCGAACCTCCTGATCGCGGCTGACTGTGGTCTCCCCCGTAACACGGACGGCTGGCCGATTATGTCTCGAACGCGGCGACCGTGGCCAGGATCACGAAGGCGGCGATCAGCGCCGTCCCCTCGAACAGCGTCGCCTCTCCGTCGCCGGTGATCTGCCAGATGATCACGGCGGTGCCGATCAGCGCTCCCGTGTAGACGGGCGCCAGCGCGAAAGTCAGCCTCGTGGCGGTGAGCAGCGAGACGAGCACCAGCACCGGAAACAGGAACGCGGCGATCTGCGCGACCGAGTTCTTGACCACCGAGATCGCCAGCTCGGACTTGCCCTTGGCCGCGAGCACGATGCCAACCGAGTGCTCGACCGCATTGCCGGCGATGGCGACGATGACCAGGCCCGCGAACGCCTGCGAGATGCCGATCGAGTGGATCGTCGGCTCCAGCGCGTTGATGAACCAGTCCGACACGAACGCCGCGGCGATCCCTCCCGCGAACAGCAGCCCGAGGCTGGTGGCCGTCGACACGGGACCCGCCCGTGCCGCCTCGGGCTCCGCGCCCTCGTCAGAGCTCAGGTACTGATACATCCAGGTCCCGTAGACGACGAGGATCGCGATCGCTGAGACGATCGAGATCGTGTTGATGTGGTGACTGGCGGCGTCGTGAGCCGAGTTGGCGAGTCCCACCAGCACGATGATCAGACTGGTGACGAGCAGCAGCGTCGCGGTGTCCTTGGGGAGCTGGGGACTGAAGCGCATCGTCCGGTCGGGCTCACGGCGGGCGCCGACGACGATCACCAGCCCCAGCACCAGAAGGGCGTTGGAGAGGATCGAGCCGAGGATCGCCGTCTGCGCGATCACCAGGTGGCCGGCGTCGAGCGCGAACAGGACCACGAAGAACTCGGGCATGTTCCCGAGCGTTGACTGCAGCAGTCCCGTGATCCTGGGGCCGTAGCGCCGCCCCACCTGCTCGGTCGAGAACGACACCATCCAGGCGGCACCGGCCAGCGCGATCGCGGCCAGGACGAACGCCACCACCCGCGGAATCGCGCCGGCGTAGCGCCCCACGCCGGCGAGCACGATCGACAGAACGACCGCCGCCAGCAGTGTTCGCTGACTGCGTGACAGGCCGCGGAGCAGCGCTACCCGCCCGTCATCACCGTGTCGGCGTCCGAGTAGGCGGGCGCGCAGCAGCACAGCAGCACCAGCGGGGCGTCACCGGGGTTCCACAGCTTGTGCGGGATGCCCGGTCTGATGACGACGCAGTCGCCGGTGCCGACCTCGGCCTCCTGCACACCCAGGCGCATGCGACCCGAGCCGGAGATGAAGTAGTACAGCTCCTCGCTGCGCGGGTGGTAGTGCTCGGCTGTCTCGCCGCCCGGCTCGAGCGTGGCCTCGGCCAGGCTCTGGTTGCGCACCGGCGTCCAGGCTGGCCCCGCCAACTCGCGGATCGAGGACCCGTCGGCGGTGATGAATGACTCCAGCTGCTCGAGGTTCGCCTTCTCCATCGGCGGACTATCGCACCTGTTCGAAGTCGTCTGTCTCGATGTCGCGCTGCACCCGCTCGACTATCTCGTGCTCGGTCGTATCCGGATCGGCACGGCGCAGCTCGGCCGCCCGCAGCCCCTTGAACTTGAAGATCTCGAGGACGTAGACCAGGTACACGCTCGCCGCCAGGCAGACCAGGATGAGCACAACGAGGAATGCGATCCACCCGGCGGCGTGCCGCTCGTAATGCGGAATCATCCGCAGCGCGACGGCAAGACCGGCCATGAGCGCCGTCCAGACGTACAGGTATGCGACGGTCTTGCGCTGAGAGAAGCCGATCCGGGCCATCCGGTGGTGGAAGTGTTCTGCGTCGGCCGACCAGGGCTTTTGCCGGTACTTCAGACGCTTGGCGATCACGAAGCTGGTGTCCAGGAAGGGGATCGCGAGGATCACCAGGGGCACCACCAGGGCGACGACGGCGTTGGTCTTCAGCGTCCCGACCACCGCCACCACTCCGAGCAGGTAGCCGAGCAGGTTGGCCCCAGCGTCGCCCATGAACACCGACGCCGGGTGAAAGTTGTGAAACAGGAAGCCGAGCGCGGCGCCCGCGGTGAGAGCTCCGAGGACGGCCGCTCCGTTGACATCCAGGTCATAGGCGATGACGGCGAAGGCGACGCCGTCGATCGCGCACACGCCGGCCGCGAGTCCATCCACGCCGTCGGAGAAGTTGACCACGTTCATCATTCCCACCAGCCAGATCACCGTGAGCACGCCCCCGGCATTGGGGAACTGAAGCGAGGGGAGAAACGGCAGGGTTATGTCCTTGACCACGGCCCCGGCCTTCACGGCGACGACGGCAGCGGCGACCTGGCCGGCGAGCTTCACCAGCGGCCGCAGCTCCCGTATATCGTCGATCGCCCCCACCAGGGTGATCAGGCCGGCGCCGGCGATCACCCACCACACGTGCACCGTGCCGCCCGAGCCCGGCCGCGTCCGGGCGGTGTGGGGAAGCTTGATCTCTGGGTGAAGCCACAGGACGCCACCGACCACCACCCCCGCCAGAATCGCCAGACCTCCCAGCAGCGGCGTCGCGTGCAGGGCCAACCCGCGCTCGCGGGGTACGTCGACCGCGCCGATCCGCCGCGCCAAGCGGGCGGCGAGCGGCGTCAGGGCAGTGGAAACCACCAGCGCCACGAAGAACGCGTAGACAGCATCCCAGTACGGCATGCCAGCGAAGCATGCCAGCCGCACCCGACTGCTGGGTTCGGACCCGCCGGAATCGGGACGTGCGGCAATCTGATGATGAATATCAACGCTCAGTTGACGCACGTCCCCGACCGGACCCAGGAGATGCGGACCCGCAGCCCCGCGCCCGCCGACCGGATCCCGAACCCACGGGCCGCGCCCCGCGCCCGCCGACCGGATCCCGAACCCACGGGCCGCACCCGCGGGCCACACCTCACCCCCGCGGCTCAGGCCACTGCGGCGGCGCCGAGCTGAGCGTACAACGGGTAGCGCTCGGCGATAGCCGCGACGCGCTCGGCCAGCTCGGCCCGGTGGTCCTCGAACGGTCCCGGGGGGTTCAGCGCGGACGCGATGACCTTGCCCACCTCGATGAAGTCCTCGACCTGCAGGCCCCGTGTGGCCAGGGCGGGGCTGCCGATCCGCAGCCCGGAGGACACGGCGGGTGGGCGCGGGTCGAACGGCACCGCGTTGCGGTTGACGGTGATCCCGATCGAGTGCAGGCGATCCTCGGCCTGCTTACCGTCGAGCTCTGACGCGCGCAGGTCGCACAGGACCAGGTGCACATCGGTTCCACCGGTGAGCACGCTGACGCCGCCGCCGGCGTTGAGCAGCTCCTGACCCACTGCCCGGGCACCCGCCAGCGTGCGCTCCTGGCGCTCGCGGAAGGCTTCGGTCGCGGCGATTCGGAGCGCCACCGCCTTGCCGGCGATGATGTGCTCGAGCGGGCCGCCCTGCTGCCCCGGGAACACGGCCGAGTCGATCTTCTTCGCGTGCTCTTCCTTGCACAGGATCATCCCGCCGCGACCGCCGCCGATCGTCTTGTGGATCGTCGTGGTCACGACGTCGGCCAGCGGCACCGGCGATGGGTGCAGTCCCGCCGCCACCAGCCCGGCGAAGTGGGCCATGTCGACGAGCAGGTAGGCACCGACGGCATCGGCGATCTCCCGGAAGCGCTCGAAGTCGAGCTGGCGCGGATACGCCGACCAGCCGGCGACGATCATCTTCGGCCGGCGCTCGTGAGCCAGGCTCTCGACCTCATCCATGTCGATCAGACTGGTCTCGCGGTCAACGTGATAGGCGACGATCTCGTACAGCCGCCCGGAAACGTTGATCTTCATCCCGTGCGAGAGATGGCCGCCGTGAGACAGTTCGAGCCCCATCAGCACGTCACCGGGCTGCAGCAGGGCGTGGTACACGGCAGTGTTGGCCTGGGCGCCGGCGTGGGGCTGGACGTTGGCGTGCTCGGCGCCGAAGAGCGCCTTGGCGCGATCGATCGCCAGCTGCTCGGCGACGTCGACGTGCTCACAGCCTCCGTAGTAGCGCCGGCCCGGATAGCCCTCGGCGTACTTATTGGACAGGACCGAGCCCTGGCACTCGAGAACTGCCACCGGCGCGAAGTTCTCCGAGGCGATCATCTCGAGGGTGTGCTGCTGGCGCTCGAGCTCGAGGGCGAGCACCTCGGCAATCTCAGGGTCCACCTCGGCCAGCGGGCGGTTGAAGAAGTCGGCAGGCAGGTCGGCGCTCACAGGATCGCAAATGGTAGCGGCGCCCCCGGCGGGCCCAAGCGCCGCCCCCGGCGGGCCCAAGCGCCGCCCCCGGCCGGCCCCCAGCGCCCCCCGGCGGGGTCAGGCGGCTTCGCCCGACGCCTGCGCCACCACCACCGCCAGGTCGCGGTGCTCCCAGGTCACGCGGGTGCTGAACCCCGCGTCCTGGAGCCACTGCAGCTGCTCGGCGAGCGTGCTCGGCTTGTCGAAGCCGGGGGTCAGCCCGGTGACGGCATCGGCCGGGTCGGGCGGTACGACCACGTCGGCGAGCACGAAACGGCCGCCCGGCCCGAGTGCCTCGTGAACCCGGGCGAACAGCTTCTGTTTCTCCCACGGTTCGAGGTGATGGATGCAGAGTGCGCTCGCCACCAGGTCGAACGGGCCCTCCGGAAGCGGCTGCTGCAGGCGGGCCACATGCAGCTCGGCGCGCCAGTCCGGCAGCCGGGCTCGCGCCGCCTCCAGCATCGAGATGCTCTCGTCGACTCCTACCAGCGTGGCCTCGGGATGGCGCTCGAGCAGTCGCCGGGCGGTCTCGCCCGTTCCCGTTCCCAGCTCGAGGACACGGCGGGCGCCGGTGCCGCTGGCCTGCGCGAGCTCCTCCTGAAAGCGATCGTAGACCGGGATGTCATCGCGGATCATGGCCGCATAGGTGTCGGGGTCGAAGTGGAACTGCCACTCCAGTGCCGCCGCGACCGCATCCTCCCCGACCGCCCCCTGGCGCACGACGCTCCAGCTGTCGCCGGCCTCGTAGGCGCGCAGGTCGACGACCGTCGAGGCCGTCCCGGGGAGCTCGCCACCGTCGATCACCATGTCCGCCCGCCGGCGTATCTGCTCGGGCACGTCGGCCAGCCGCAACGCGTCCGGCCGGCCGGCCAGGTTGGCGCTGGACTGCAGCACCGGCCAGCGAACCTCCTGCAGATCGGGGACCACCGGGACGCGCAGCCCGAGCGTCAGCTGATCCTCGCCACAGGCCAGCGGGAACCGCCGATCCGGATTGGCGAGCAGGACGGTGACCGCGCCCGGGAGCAGGCGGGCCAGCGCGTTGCGCGTGCGAGGCCCGAGCTCGGGCAGCGCGGCGAGCGCCAGATCGAGCGCGAAGAACATGACCGCCGAAGGCTTGTCGAGCCGCCGTCGCTTGAGCGCGTAAAGCCGCTCGACGGCGACCCGGTTGTGCGGGTCACAGGCGAGTCCGTAGACGGTGTCGGCGGGGAACACCGCCACTCCGCCGACCGCCATGCAGCGTTCGAACGTGGCGACGTCAGAGCCCCCCACCGGCCGCGCCCGTTCCCCTCGGGCGCTCACGGCGCTCCCACCACGACGCTCATGGCGTCCCCACCACGAGGCTCATGGCGTCCCCACCACGACACGATCGAGACCGGCCAGGTCCTGGCGCACCGTCACCGACTCAAACCGGGCCTCGCGCATCAGCTCCACCACGGTCTCCGCCTGCCCCGGGTCGATCTCCAGCGCCAGCAGCGGCAGCGGGCCCGATCGCCGCGCGACCGCCGCGATCATGCGCCGCACCAGATCCAGGCCGTCGGCGCCGGCGAACAGGGCGCGCGGCGGCTCGAACGATGCGATCTCGGGCTCGAGCGAGGCTCCGTTGCGGACGTAGGGCAGGTTGGCCAGTACGGCGGCGTCGGACCCGCCGTCCAGGAGATCCGCCTGGCCGAACGAGACGGGGAGCCCGAGCCGCGCGGCGTTCGCCCGAGCCACGGCCAGCGCGTCAGGATCCACGTCCAGGCCGCGAACCACGAGGTCCGGGCGCTCGTCGGCCAGGGCCAGCGCCACCGCCCCGCTGCCGGTCCCGACGTCGACGACAGACACCCCATTTGACAGCGAGAGGCCGATCTCGACCAGGAGCTCGGTCTCGGGCCGCGGGATCAGCACCCGCGGGTCGACGTGCAGGGTCAGCCGTCGGAAATCCCGCCGTCCCAGGATGTAGGCCACCGGCTCACGGTCGGCACGGCGCGCCACCAGGGCCTCGAAGCGGACCCCGGCCGACGCCGGCAGCGACTCATGCCGGTCGATCACGAGGCGCTCCCGGCCCACCCCCAGCACCTCGGCCAGCAGCAGCTCTGCATCCAGGCGCGGCGAATCGCAGCCCGCCGCGGCGAGCCTGTCGCGGGCGCTCGCCAGGGCGAGGCCCACGGATCCGCGCTGCGCCGCCGTCGCCTCAGCCAACCGCCTTGGCCTCCAACCGGCGGCGCTTCTCGTCGTCCTGCAGGGCGCCGGTCAGCTCGTCGAGCTCCCCCATCAGGATTGCGTCGAGGTTGTGCACCCGCAGCCCGATGCGATGGTCGGTGACCCGCCGCTCCCCGTAGTTGTAGGTGCGGATCTTCCCGGCCCTCTCGCCGGTCCCGACCTGAGCCAGCCGGTTGGCGTCGATCGAGGCCTGCTGCTCGGCCAGCGCCCGTTCGTACAGGCGCGCCCGCAGCACCCGCATCGCGCGCTCGCGGTTCTGCAATTGGGACTTCTCGTCCTGCATCGAGACCACGACGCCGGTCGGCTTGTGGGTGATGCGGACAGCCGAGTCGGTCGTGTTGACCGACTGGCCTCCGGGGCCGGAGCTTCGGTAGACGTCGATCTGCAGATCCCCAGGATCGATCTCGACCTCCACGTCGTCGGCCTCGGGCAGCACCGCGACGGTCGCCGTGGAGGTGTGGATCCGGCCCTGGGACTCGGTCTCGGGCACGCGCTGGACCCGGTGGGTGCCGCCCTCGAACTTGAACACCGAGTAGGCCCCATCGCCTTTGACGGCGAACGTGTAGGTGCCGTCGCCGATCGCCAGCGGCTCGACGGTGAAGCCGCGGCGCTCGGCGTAACGCGTCAGCATCCGGAACAGGTCCCCCGCCCACAGCGCCGCTTCGTCTCCCCCGGCGCCGGGACGGATCTCGACGATGACGTTCTTGTCGTCGTTGGGATCGCGCTCGACCATCGCCAGGCGGATCTCCTCCTCGAGCGCCTGCATGCGCTCGCGCGAGGAGCCCAGCAGGGCCCGCAACTCGGCGTCCTCGCCGTCCTCGGCCAGCAGCTCGCTCGCGCTCTCGAGGTCATCGGCGGCGCGGCGATACTCACCGGCCAGCCGGGCGGCGGGCTCGATCTCGCTGTAGGCGCGGCGAGCGGCCTCGTACCGCTCGCGATCGCCGATCACCGCAGGGTCGGAGAGCTCTGACTCGAGCTCCCCGATGCGGCTTTCCAACTGGGCGACGAGTTCGTCGATCATGCACGCGAGTGTAGGAGCCCGCACACGCCGCGCACCCGGGGGCACGCGGCGGGCGGACGCCTACATCGCGTCAGTCGTTGGGGTTGACGACGTCCTTGACCCGGTCGGCGGCGTCGCCGATCTTGTCCTTGACGGCGCCCGTCGCCTTGTCGACCTTGCCCTCGTTCTTGAGGCTCTGGTCGTCGGTGAGGTCGCCCGCGGCTTCCTTCACCCTGCCCTTCGCATCATCAAGCGTTCCGTCAGACATGTCTGTGCTCCTCTTCGGGGGTCGCTCCTGAGCTACCCGATCCCGGCGCCCGCCAAAAGATGTGAGTCGCGTCAGCGCCTGACGACTCAGGCGACCACTTCGACGCCGATCAGGTCGGCGGCCGTGGTCTCACCAGGTGTCTCGAGCGCCAGCACGGCTTCCAGAGCGGCGATCGAGACCGCCAGCTGGTCGAGATCGGGCTCGCGCGTGGTGAGGCGCTGGAGCTGAAGGCCGGGGTACATGATCGCCTGCACCCAGCCGCGGCGGCGGTTGCGTCCGGCCCATTTGATGACCTCGAATGACAGTCCCGCGATCACCGGGACACCCAGGATTCGGGTCAGGATGAGGATCCACAATGCCGGCAGGCCGACCGGCGCGAAGACGAAGATCGCCATGATCATCACGATCAGCAGAAAGCTCGTGCCGCAGCGGGGGTGCAGACGCGAATACAGCTTGGCCCGCTCGGGGGTGAGCTCGTCGTCGGCTTCGTAGCAGGAGATCACCTTGTGCTCGGCGCCGTGGTACTCGAACACGCGCCGCAGGTCGGGCACGCGCGAGAGCAGCACCAGGTAGCCGAGGAAGATCGACGTGCGCAGCACCCCCTCCACCAGCCAGAACAGCACCGAGGAGCCCAGCTGATGCTTGATCAGGCTGGTGAGACCGACCGGGACGACGAAGAACAGCCCGACCGCGAACACGATCGAGACCAGCACGGTCCCGAACCAGGCGCCACCGGAGATCTCCTGGTCGGCTTCGGGCAGCTGGGCGTTGGCGGAGATCCCCAGCGCGCGCAGCCCGATCCCGAGCGACTCCACCAGTGCCGCGACTCCGCGGATCACCGGCAGCCGGTAGATGCGCCGACGCCGCGCCCAGGACCGCAGGGGGAACGTGGTGACCCCGATCTCCCCGAGGGCGGGGACAGCGTCCGCCCCGGCCGGCCCATCCTCAGGCTCGGACGCGGGACCATCCTCTGGCTCGAGCACGGGGCCGTCAGCGGGCTCGGGCACGGGCTTGCGCACGGCGACCGCCCAGTTCGAGACGCCGCGCATCATCACGCCCTCCAGCACAGCCTGGCCCCCCACCGGGGCGTCGCGCAGGGCGGTCAGGCGTCCGGCCTCGCCGCCCCCGCTCATCTACAACTCCGGCCGCTCAGCTCGCAGCGCGTGCGCTGCGGCGGCCCTTGGCCACGCGGCGCTGGAAGCGCTCCACGCGTCCGCCGGTGTCGACGAGCTTCTGGCGACCGGTGTAGAAGGGGTGGCACGCCGAGCAGATCTCGACGTGAATCTCAGACTGGGTCGAGCGGGTCATGAACTCGTTGCCGCATGTGCATCGCACGTGGGCCTCGACGTAATTGGGGTGTATCTCGGTCTTCATCGGTACGTATAAGTGTAGCGAGACGCCTACGTGCCACCGGGGGCCGGGCACGTCGCCGCGAGCGAGTTGTTGGACCGGTTCAGGTCATCGACCTGCGCGGCCGAGTCGGCGATGATCTCCGGCGGATCGGAGGGGTCGGCGGTGGCGCACAGCGGACCGACGAAGGACACGCTGCGCTCCTTGCCCGGGCCGAGACGCTGGATCGTCTGCGGGCTCGGCGCCACCGAGCTGCCGCCCGGCACGAACGCGACCGAGAACGGTCCCGCGGCGGTGGCCCCCGCGTTGCGGATCGTCGCCGTGTAGAGGTCGCGATCGGGCCGCGACGCGATCGCGGTCACGACGATCGGCGCGATCACCTCGAGGTCGGGGCGCAGCTCGCGCTGACGGCAATGCTCGCTGTAGCGGACCACCGATCCAATCACCCGGTCGCCGGAGCCGAGCCACCGAAACGACACTCGGAACTGATAGCTGGCCGGGGCGTCGAGGTCGACGACCGTCTTCTGGAAGTTCCACACGTCGCCGGGAAGCTGGCCGAGCGTCGGGTTCTTGGGCTCAGACCAAACACCGAGGTCGCCGCTGCGCACGGGGACGGCCGGCGAGCCGGCCTCGCTGACCAGCAGGTCGAACTTCAGCTCGAGCCTCTGGGTGCCCGTCAGCGGTCGCATCACTGCCCGGACCGCGACGGCGCGGTCCGGCGGGTCTAGCGCGTGCTGGCAGTTAAAGCCCTTCAGCTGCGCGCGCGGCTGGCTGCCGGCGGCGCCGGCCGCACCGGCCGCGCCGGCGAGCGAAGCCCCGCCGAGCACGAGCATGGTCAGGATGATCAGACGCCGTCTCACTGCTCCCTTAACCGCTGTGGAGCACGGAAGTTTCCAACTTGCCCCGCGGGGCGTGCCGGCTACGTGATCTGGTAGAGCGGGCCGTCGCCGCCCTCCGGCGGCGTCAGGCGCCCGCCCTTGGCGGTGATCGCGCCGCACTGCACGCAGTTGGTGTAGTTGACGGTCACGTCGACCGGGCCGGTATCCGGCGCATCATCTGGGATCTCGTACACGCCGGCCGGGCACATGTAGCGCCAGCCCTCGGCGATCTCCCGCGGCACCTTCTTGTGCACCCGGATGTGGTTCGGCGCGTCGTCGCGGGTCGCGTTGCCGGTGATGTAGACCGAGCTGAGTTTGTCGAACGTGTACTTGTTGTCGGGCTTGGGATAGCCGGCGCGGGTATCGCCGATGAACAAGGGCTCCTCGTCGTCGCGGTGCCAGGCCTGGCGACCGGGCGGGATCTTGCCCTTGGACATGATCGACGGGCCCGCCAGCAGACTCCCGCGTATGAAGCCCTTCTGGAACGGCTGGCGGGTGTTACGGACCTGGTAGAGCTCCTGACCGATCGTGGATTCCTCGACCGCCTGCTCGTAGCTCTCCAGCGACTCGCCGTCCTTGAGCGAGCGGTAGATCGCCTCGGCGGCCAGCATGCCCGACTTGATGCAGTGGTGCACGCCCTTGAGCGCAGCCGTGTCGACCATCCCGCCGGCGTCGCCGACGATGACCGCGCCGGGCATCGAGAGCTTGGGCATCGACCAGTAGCCGCCGCCCGGCAGAGCCTTGGCTCCCCAGGCGATGCGCTCGCCGCCGGCGAGGATGCCCTTGACCAGCGGGTGGAGCTTGAACTGCTGCAGCAGGTCGTGGGCCGATGTCGTCGCGTCTCGGTAGTTGAGGTCGACGACGAACCCGATCGACACGAGGTCGTCTCCGGTCCTCTCGTCCTTCATCGGATACATCCAGGTGCCGCCGAGCTGCCCGTACTTGGGACTGATCTTCATCGGCCAGGGCTGCGTGAACGTGTGGATGACGCGGTCCAGCGGCTTGGGGACCTTCCAGACCTCCTTGACGCCGAGCTCCCAGACCTGGGGCTCGCGGCCCTCGGCCAGCCCGAACTCCTTGATCGCCGCGCCCGTCAGGTGGCCCCAGCAGCCCTCGGCCAGCACCGTGACCCGGGCCTTGATGTCGGTGCCCGGCTCGAAGTTGCCCAGCGGCTCGCCGTCCTTGCCGCGCCCCTTGTCACCGGAGCGCACGCCAACCACCTTGTCGTCCTCGACCACCAGCTGGGAGGCCGAGGTCTCGGTGAGGATGTAGGCCCCGCCCTCCTCGGCCATCCGGGCCTGGTAGCGGGCGAGGGCGGCCACCGAGACCACCTCGTTGCCGTGATTCTTGAAGTTCGGCACGAAGGGGATCGGCACCGGCAGCTTGGTCTTGGCGCTGGTCAGCAGGTAGACCGACTCCTTCGTCACCTCGCCGAAGCCGAAGTGCTCCTTGCGCCAGTCCTCCCGGCTCAGGTCGGGGAACAGCTCCTGCAGCGGCCCGGGACGCATCACCGCGCCCGAGAGGTTGTGGCCGCCGCAGGTCTTGGCCTTCTCGATCACCGCCACCGGCACTTCGCCGAGGCGCTCCATCAGCGCCGGATCGTCGGCGAGCAGCTGGAGCAGCCGGTTGGCGCAGGCCAGGCCGGCGGTGCCGCCGCCGACGATCGCCACGCCGACGTCGATCCGCTCGTCCTCGCCGTCCAGACCCTGCTTGACGAACTCACCGACCGGATCGACCGGCGGTGGGTATTCGCTGGGGGCGTGGTGGCCGTTACTCCCGGCCATGATCAGGACCCCTTCTTCGCCTTGATCGCCTCGGTGAGCTTGGGCAGGATCTTGTTCAGATCGCCCACGATCCCGAGATCGGAGAACTCGAAGATGGGCGCGTTGGCGTCCTTGTTGATCGCGACGATGTTCTCGGAGGATTGCATCCCGACCTTGTGCTGGATCGCGCCGGAGATGCCGGCGGCCAGGTACAGCTTCGGCGAGACCGTCTTGCCGGTCTGCCCGATCTGGGCGGCGTAGGGATACCAGCCGGCGTCGACCACCGCGCGGGTGGCCGCGACGGCAGCGGTGCCGCCGAAGGCCTTGGCCAGCGACTCGGCCAGCTCGAAGCCCTCGGCCTTGCCGAGTCCGCGTCCGCCGGCAACGAGGATGTCGGCACCCTCGATGTCGACGTCAGCACCGCGCTGCTCGCCGCGGTTGACCATCTTGGCGCGGGTCGAGAACTCCGACAGCTCCACGTCGACATCCACGACTTCGGCCTGCCCGTCGGCGTGGGCGGGGTCCGATTCCCTGATCTCGAACGCGTTGATGCGGCCGATGATGATTCCGAGGTCGCCGCGATACTTCGACACTGAGATCTTGGAGTCGCCGAGGATCGGCCGGTGCGCAACGAGCTTGCCATCCTGTGCCTTGATCTCGGTCACCTCCATCGTCACGCCGGCCTGCTTGCGCGCGGCCAGGCCGGCGCCGATCTCGAACCCGAGCAGCCCGCCGCCGAACAGCGCGTAGCTGTGGCCGCCGTCATCGATCACCTTGGCCATCACGTCGACCACCGGCTGGGCGAGGCCCTCGGGTCCCTTGCCGCGGAACACCTTGGTCGCGCCGTAGGAGCCAAGGGTCTGGCAGAGCTCGTCGGTCAGGTCGTCGCCGCCGACGACGACCGCGTGGCACTCGCCACCGATCTCGGCGGCGCGCGCGGCGCCCTCGGAGACGGCGCCGAGGGAGTTCTTGTTGAACTTTCCCTCGTAGTGCAGGACGTAGGTCAGAACGTCACCCATGTCAGATCAACTTCCTTTCGTCGAGCCACGCGACGATCTTCTCGACCGTCTCGTCGGTGTCCTCGTCCTCGATGATCTGGCCGGCCGCCTTCGCCGCCGGGTCGTGGAAGTCGCCGCACTGCACGCGCGAGCCTTCTTCCCCGACGAGCGAGACGTCGATCCCCACATCGGACGCGCCGACGTTCTCCATCGGCTTCTTCTTGGCGCCCATGATCGCCTTCAGCGACGGATAGCGGGGCTCGTTGATGGCGTCGCCGACCGAGATCACAGCCGGCAGCTGCACCTCGACCGTGTCGTAGCCGTACTCGGCCTGGCGCTCGCATGTCAGCGCGGTGCCCGATAGGTCCATCTTGATCACCTGGGTCAGCGACGGCATCTTCAGGTGGTCGGCGACGACCGCGCCGATCGTGTAGCACTCACCGTCGTCTGACTGCTGTCCGAGCAGGACCAGGTCGGGGGCCTCGGACTCGAGCGCCTTGGAAAGCGCGTAGCCGGTGGCGGCGACGTCCGAGCCCGCCAGCGCGTCATCTGAAAGATGCACCGAGCGGTCGGCGCCGAGCGAGACGGCCTTGTGAAGCGCCCGCACCGCGGTGTCGGGGCCCATCGTCACCGCGATGATCTCGTCGACCTCGGCCTCACCACCCTCGCGGATCTGCATGGCGGCCTCGATGGCGTGGGTGTCGTAGGGGTTGAGGTTTCTCTCCCCGGATCGGTCCATACGCCCCGTCGACGGATTGATCCGCTTCTCGACGGCGGCGTCCGGCACCTCTTTGACCAGGACGCAAATCTTCAAGTGTGGCCTCCTATCGGGTGTCCTGCGCGGAGTGTCGTACTCCGCAGCCTGCAGTTGCTGCTCGCATCAGGTCGGCGGGATATTACCCGGTTGACTGACGAGTCAATCGGTCGCTGTGACCAGTGCCAAGCCGCTGGAACGCGGACGTACCGCTGCTCACCGACCCGGGGCAGCGTCTGTGCACGGTCTCAGGCGCGGACGGCGCCGCGAATGAAGTCGATCGCCTGCTGGGCCGATGCGCCGGGCGTGAACACCTCGGCCACGCCCAGTTCCTTGAGCTCCTCGATGTCGTCGGCCGGGATCGTCCCCCCGACGGTCACGACCACGTCGTCGATGCCCTGCTCGGACAGCAGCTCCATGATCCGCGGGACGAGCGTCATGTGCGCCCCCGACAGGATCGATAGCCCGACGGCGTCGGCATCCTCCTGGATCACGGTCTCGACGATCTGCTCGGGCGTCTGGTGCAGGCCCGTGTAGATCACCTCCATGCCGGCGTCGCGCAGCGCGCGGGCGATGATCTTGGCGCCGCGGTCATGGCCGTCCAAGCCCGGCTTGGCGACGACGACGCGGATCTTCTTCTCGGAGGAGGTGCTCATGAACGGCACGCGCCAGTGACCATCGTGGCCGCCGCGGGTGGCGCGAGTCTACCTACTTGACGACGATCGTCTCCCGCATCAGCTGCGGATGCAGCGTGCAATACAGCACGTAGGTCCCCCGCTTGGCGAACACGTGACTGTAGGTGCCGCGCACCTGGGTCCTGGAGCGGAACTTCACCGGGCCCTTCTTCACAGCCACGTTGTGCATGAGGTAGCCCTCCCACTTCCACTGCACCTTCGTGCCGCGACGGACGGTCAGCTTGCCGGGACGGAAGTAGAAGTCGGCGATCTTGACCTGCTTGGGGCCGGAGGCCAGCGCCGAGACGGCGCCGAGCGCCAGCACCACGGCGGCGAGGGCGAGGAGAGCGGACAGCCGCCGGCCCCTGGTGAACGATGTGAGCATCGTCGCAGTGTACGGGCGGCCCGGCCGTCGGCTCAGGGCCAGGCGGGACGGCGCGAGCCCCCGGGTCGGCTCGGCGCGGGCAGCCGTCGGCGCGGACGCAGCCGGCGCACCAGTGCGACGCTGCCGATCCCGCCCGCCAGCGCGGCGGCGGTCAGGGCCACAGCGCCCTTGAGCCGGCGCCCGAGCCGGTCGAAGCGAAGCACCTGCCATCCCTCGCGGCGCGCGATCCGGGCCAGCTCGCCGTCGGGGTTGACGGCCACCGGGTGACCAACGGCGCGCAACATCGGCAGGTCTGACTCCGAGTCCGAGTAGGCGTAGGAGGCGCTGAGGTCGATGTCCTCGCGGGCCGCCAGCTCCTCGATCGCCCGCGCCTTGCCGCTGCGGTAGGCGAACACGCCCGTGGGGCGTCCGGTGTAGACGCCGTCGACGACCTCGGAGACCTGCGAGCCGATCGCGCCGTCGAACGCCATCACCCGGGCCAGGATTTCGGCCAGCTCCTGGGAGGCAGCGGTGACGATGTAGGCGCGGCGTCCCGCGTCCTGGTGCTCGTGGGCGATGGTCATCATCTGCGGGTACACCCGCGGCAGGATGCCGGCCAGCACGTCGGTCCCGAGTCGCTCGAGGTCGACCACGCGGGTGCCCTCGAGCGAGGCCGCGATCCGGTCGCGCAGAGCGACCGAGTCGGCGTCGGTGGCGCCGCGCAGGCGGAAGCGGACGTTGGCGACCCCGTCCGCCAGCAGCTGTCGGCGCCCCATCAGCCCGGCGCGGTAGGCGGCGCGCCCGAATTGGAACGCCGATGAGCCCTGCATCAGGGTCTTGTCCAGATCGAAGAAGGCGGCGCCGGCTCGCTGCGCCTGCGAACCAGCGTCCGCGGGCGCTCCCGGGCCGGGGTCGGGCGCTTCCGAGCCGCTCTCAGCCGCCATTGACTTCGATGATCACGGCATCGCCCTGCCCGCCGCCCGAGCAGATCGCCGCGCAGCCAAGGCCCCCGCCGCGGCGCCGCAGCTCATACATCAGCGACCCCAGGATCCGCGCGCCTGACGCCCCGATCGGGTGTCCGAGCGCCACCGCGCCGCCGTTGACGTTGACCTTGTCCTCGTCGATCCCGAGCATCCGCATCGAGTTCAGCGTCACCGACGCGAACGCCTCGTTGATCTCCCACAGGTCGATGTCCTCGGCGCTCAGCCCGGCCTTCTCCAGCGCCTTGCGGGCGGCGTTGGCCGGCGTGCGCGCCAGGTAGGCGAAGTCGTCGGCCACCTGGGCCTGGGCGACCATCGTGGCCAGAATCGCCTTGCCGTTGGCCTTGGCCCACTCGTCGCTGGAGAGCACCAGCGCGCCGCCGCCGTCGTTGACGCCCGGGGAGTTGCCGGCGGTGTGGCTGCCGTCCTTGAGGAAGATCGGCGGCAGCTTGGCCAGCGACTCGAGGCTCGAGTCCCGGCGCGGAGCCTCGTCGATCTCGACGACGGTGTCGCCCTTGCGTCCCTTGACGGTGACCGGAACGATCTCCTCGGGCAGCCGCCCCTCGTCGGTGGCCTTGATCGCCAGCTGGTGGGAGCGCAGCGCCCAGCGGTCCATGTCGGGCCGGGTCAGCTCGAGCTCGTTTGCCACCTCGCTGGCCTCCTGGGCCATGTGCTTGCCGCTGAACGGGTTGGTCAGACCGTCGCTGATCATCGCGTCGATCGCCTTGCCGTCGCCCATGCGGTAGCCGAAGCGCGCCTGCTTGAGCATGTAGGGCGCGTTCGACATCGACTCCATGCCGCCGGCGACCCCGACCTCGATGTCGCCGGCGCGGATGGCCGCGTCGAGCAGGCCAGCGGCCCGGATCCCGGAGGCGCACACCTTGTTGATCGTCTCCGAGGAGACCTCCTTGGGGATCCCCCCCTTGATCTGCGCCTGGCGCGACGGGATCTGGCCCTGCCCGGCCTGGAGCACCTGACCCATGATCACGTGGTCCACGGCGTCGGGGGCGACCTCGGCCCGCTCGAGCGCCGCCTTGATCGCGACGCCACCGAGCTCGGTGGCGTCCAGCGACGCCAGCCCGCCACCCAGCTTCCCGATCGGCGTGCGGGCGGCGGAGAGAATCACGGTCTTGGGCATCAGGGGCTTCTCCGGGGTTCGGTGTCGGGGACGGCAATGCTAGTTACTTGCCGTACTTTTTCCGCGGCACGGAATTAGTAACGTCCCGGGTCGTGCACGTCCAGGCGAGCACCGACCGGCCGCTCGCCACGGGGGCTGACACCGTCGCGGTGGGCGTGTTCGAAGAGGAGCCCGCTCGCGGCGATGAGCTGTGGCCAGCGGTCGCGGCGCTGCTGGACTCAGGTGAAGCCGGCGCGGCGTTCTCGAGGGTCGCCTCGGGCCACCACGACGGCCGGCGTGTGATCGTCGCCGGGCTCGGCCGTCGCGAGGACTTCGACGCCGAGCGCGCCCGAATCGCGGCGGCACTGGTGCAGCGGCGCGCCGGCGAGCTCCGCGCCCAGACCCTCTGCTGGGCGCATCCCCGACGGGCTCGGCGACCAGATCGTCGTCGGCCTGGTGGAGGGCACGCTGCTGGCCGCCTACCGCTTCCGGCACTACAAGCCCGCAGCCGACGACGAGCCCTCCGGTGTCGGCCAGCTGATCCTCAGCGCGGCGGCCGACACGTCGCAACCGAGCCGGCGCGCGGCCGTGCTGGCGCGCGCCCAGAATCGCGCTCGGGACCTCGCCAACCGCGCTCCGAACGACCTGACGCCGACGGCATTGGCCGACTACGCGCTGGCGCTGGCCGCCCGCCACCCTCACCTGACCGTCGAGGTCTCCGACGGCGCCGCGATCCGCGACCTCGGGATGGGGGCGTTCGCCGCCGTGGCCCGGGGCTCAGACGAGGACCCGCGCCTGATCACGCTGAAGTACGACCCCGCCGCGGCGCCGCCGGGCGCCCTGAGGCTGGCCCTGGTCGGCAAGGCCGTGACCTTCGACAGCGGCGGCCTGGCGATCAAGAGCCGCACCGGCATGCTCGACATGAAGTTCGACATGGCGGGCGGAGGCGCGGTGATCGAGGCGATCGCCGCGCTCGCGGAGCTCGAGGCGCCGGTTCGCGTGCTCGGCGTCGTCGGGGCCACCGAGAACATGATCAGCGGCCACGCCGTCAGGACCGGCGACGTCGTCACCGCGCTCGACGGGACGACGATCGAGATCAACAACCCCGACGCGGAGGGCCGCCTCGTGCTGGCCGACTGCATCACCCACGCCCGGCGGCGGGGGTGCGATGCGCTCGTGGACATCGCCACCCTGACCGGTGCCATCGTGACCGCGCTCGGCTCCACCCACGCCGGGATGATGTCCACCGACGACGCGCTGGCGGATCTGCTCAGCGCCGCCGGCGCTCGGACCGGGGAGCGGGTGTGGCGGATGCCGCTGCACCCCGAATACGCCGAGCTGGTCAAGGGCCGCTATGCCCAGCTCACCAATCGCCCCGAGCGCCAGGAAGCCCAGGCGATCACGGCCGCCGAGCTGCTGCACCACTTCGCCGGCGAGGTCCCGTGGGCGCATCTGGACATCGCCGGCACCGCCGACCACGGTCACACCGCGTACCTGGACCGCGGCGGGACCGGGTTCGGCGTACGGCTGCTGGCCGAGACCGCGATCGCGTTCGGGGGCGGTTGATGCGAGCCCGCCTCGGGTCGCTTGTCACGGCCGGAGCCTTCGCGCTCGGGGCCCTGGCGACGCTCGCGGCGCCCCTCTCAGCCGCCGGCGCGGCCGCCGACCCGCTGCTGGCCCAGGCACGGCTGGGCGGTGTCTGGAACATGCTCGGCACGGTCACCAGAGCGGTCGGCATCCCCGGCGAGCGTCGGGGTGATGCGGTGTCGCGCACCTGGACGTTCACTCCGCAGTGCTCGATCGGCCAGTGCCCGACCGTGGCGCTGCAGCGCAACCGCGCCGGTGGGACCGACTCGCTGCTGCTCACGCTCCGCAGCCCCGGCTACTACACCGGTGTGGGCTCGTTCTACGCCGCGGACCGCTGCCGTCAAGTCTCCTACACCAAGGGGGAGCTCGTGCCCTTCACGATCACGCTCCGGATAACCGCCGCCGTGGCCACGAGCGCGGCCGTCGACGCCACCGCCGTGACCGCCACCTACCGCAACCGGCAGCGCATCGGCCTGACCCGCTGCGTCTCGCCACCGAGCTACGACTCGGCGAGCTACCGCGGCGCTCCGTCGGCGACCCCCGCGATCCGCAGAGTCGCCAGGACCCGGTCCAGCACCGCGAGGCGGTCGCGGCGCAACCGGCCGGAGGCCGCCACCACCACGTAGAGACAGAAGGGGCGCTCGCCGGCGCTGAAGAAGTGCTGCCAGCCGGCCTGGCCGCGACGGGGGTGAGCCAGCCGGTTGGGGGCGAACGTGCTCGGATCCAGGCGTACGGGGATCCGCGACGCTGAGAAGAGGCCCTTGCCGGGCTTCAGGCCGGCCCCCGGCAGGTACTCGGTGAGCGCCAGAAAGGTCGCGCCGGCGGGCATCGCCGCCGTGCTGGCGTCGCCGAACTCGCCGTCGCCGAGGACGAGCTGGAAGTCGCCCGCGTGTAGCGTCGCCCCCGAGCCGGCGCGGTCAAAGACGCGGCCGTTCCAGCGCGGAGGCAGCTCGATCGAGATCCCGTGCGCCGCCAGCCTCATGTCACACCGCCAGCAGCAGGGCCAGTGCGGCGCCGGCGCCCAGCAGCGCCAGCCCGGCCCGCGCCGCCCGGGGCTCGGTCCGCGCCAGCCGTCCGTGGAGCCCCACCAGCCGCTCCGGGCTGCGTACGCCGGCGGCGGCCAGCGGCGTCAGCCCCCGGATCGCTCCGTAGGCACCCAGAATCACTGCCCCGCGGCCGGCGCCGGCCGTCAGGAAGGCGGCCAGGGCCGCCGCGTACGTGGCTGCGCTGGTGATGACCGTGATCAGGCCGGCCCCCATCTGGGCGCCGTAGCCGAGCCCGTAGACCCAGCCGCGATAGCGGTCAAGCCAGCGCTCGTCGACCTGGCGTCGCGGCCCCGGCACGCGCCACGGCCCGGCGTCGAGCACTCCGGCGACCAGCAGCGCCGCCGCCAGCAGAGCCAGCCTGGCACCGGCGCTCAGGCCCGCGATCAGTAGTCCGCCGAGCGCACCGAGCAGCGCGCCTAACAGCAGGCCGGCGGCGAGCGCGCCCAGCAGGTAAGCCGACATCGTGACCGTGTAGTGGCTGTGACGGCCCCGCTCGCCGAGCGGAGTGATGCTCGCGAGCATCGACTCGCCTCAGGGAGACCAGGCGGCCCGTACGGCCGCCACCGCGCTCGCCAGCACGCCGACCGCCTCGAGGCCACTCACCCGTCCCCCGGCGCGGCGGGCGGGCTGGGCGCGGGCACCGGATACAGGCTCGGGTGCTCAGGGCCGATGCCGGCCGCCGCCAGCGTCCGCTCAACACGGTGAGCTCGGGCGGTCCCCCCGCCGGCGTTCGCTCCGGCCGCGGTCAGGCCGGCCGCGTTCAGGCCGGCCGCGGGCCGGGCGGTGGGGTCGGTGGGGACCGATTCCCGCGCATCCTCGATCGCGTCACCCACCAGCGAGCTGAGCGCATCCCAGGTGGTGGCCACCCCCTCGCCGCGGATCGCCCCATCGACCAGGACGAAGTACGGGGCCCCCGGCACGCCGTAGTCCCGCCACGCCTGCGAGGACATCACGACCGGCATCCCCCGCGGAGCCAGGTCGCGCAGCCGGCCCGGCCGCTCGCGCTCGGCGCCGTGGGTGACGACGACCGTGCGAACCGCGAACGGGAGCGGGCGCGCGCCGAGCGCCGCCCAGAAGCCCGCGCAGGTGCCGCAGCCGCTCGTCAGGAAGGCAAGCAGCGTCGGCGCTCCGCCGGAGGCCGCGAAGTCAAGGCTGACGGCGTCGCCGGACGGAGTCGGGCCGGCCAGCGCCGGCGCGGCAGCTCCGGGCGCGCGCGCCGGAGCGGTCTCGAGCGCGGGCACCGGCGGACCGTCGGGCTGTCCCACCTCCCCGGAGGTGAGGCGACGCAGGATCTCGGCGTTTGAGCGCAGCAGCCCGGCCACCAGCACCAACAGCAGCACGAGCAGCACCGTCTCCACGGACACGATCGCGGTCATGGCCGGCCCGCTGGGGACACGCTGCTCACGCCCCGCCCCCGCCCGGCAGCGGTGCGACCAGCCCCTCCAGGCAGCCTGCCTCGTGCCGGCAGGTCCGGTTGTCCACCATCTCGGTGGCGTTGCAGTTGAAGCCCTCAACCTGCGCGGGGGCCTGGCAGATGACCAGCCGGCACACGACCTCGGTGGTCCCGGGGACCTGGGAATTGCACTGCCCGTAGCGGAAGCGGTTGCAGTCCACTCGGCGCTTGTTGCAGTCCCCCGCGGCGCACTGACACCGTCCCGGGAAGTCGTGGCCGGGAACGCGATTGCAGTCGAGGTAGTAGCGGTGACCCTGGTCTGAGCACAGGCCAGAGCCGCGGTAGTCGGTGCACTTCCACCACCCGGCGACGTACGTGTTCTCTGGGCAGGCGTTCATCCCGTGCTGGATCTCGCAGCAGAAGGCGGTGTAGCCATCGTTGCACCTGGCCTTCGGGCCACAGTCGACGGGGGCTATCACCGCCTCCGCTGTGCCCGGCCTGACCAGGTAGCGCACGGGGGCCACGGCGAACGCCGACCCCACCAGGGCGGCGCGCGCCAGCACCCCGCGGCGAGAGGTCCGGCGCTCGAGCACCGAGCCGAGCGCCCCGGCGATGCGCGACGCGGGGCTCACGCGGGACTCCACGAGCGCCACAGCGACGGCAGCTCGGAGTAGGCCAGCACGGTGCCGTACACAGCGGCGGCGATGCCCAGCACCAGAACCGCCGCGGTCGGGGCCGGCCGTCCCAGGATCCAGCTGGCGGGATGCGCGCCGGCCACCGCTCCGGCACCGCAGACGGCGGCGAGCGCAGCGCTCAGCAGCGACTGGATCGGCGACGCCGGCGCGCTCTCGGCGCCAAAGCATCCGCAGGCGGCTCCCGCCCGCGCCAGGCGCAGCGTGAGCACGGTGAAGCCCGCGTACAGCGCCGCCATCGCCGCCGAGCTGCCGGTGCCCCCGCCCGTCATGACCCACCCGGCGAGTCCAAGCTCGAAGATCGCGAAGGCCCGGACCGACGACCGGCCCAGGCCCACCGCGCGCGCCGCCGCCGCCGGTGAGCGGAGCTTCGCCAACCCGGCCACCGCCAGCACGAGCGCGGCCAGGGCCTGCGGAGCGGTCAGCGCGTCCGCCAAGCGCTCGCCTCGCGTTCGAGGATCGTGGTTGCCGCACTGGCGGGATCGAGCTCGCGCGAGACGACGCGGTCGAGCAGATCCTGGACCTCCTCGTCCTCGCGCAGCGACTCCTCGAGCTCGCGCCGCATCCGGAAGGTGGCGATTGCCAGCACCTCGTTCATCAGGTTGCGCCGTCGTCGCTCAGACAGCGTGCCCTGTGCCTCGATGTGGCCGCGGTGCTCGGCCAGCTTGTCGGCCAGCTCGGCCACCCCTTCGCCGCGGACCGCCTCGGTGCGGATGATCGGCACCTCCCAGTCCTGGTGCGGGCCCAGAGCGAGCACGCCCTTGATCTCCCTGACCATCGTGTCAGTCAGCGGATGCTCGGCCTTGTTGACGACGATGATGTCCGGGATCTCCATCACGCCGGCCTTCAGCGCCTGGATCGAGTCGCCCGACCCCGGCTGGAGAACCAGCACGATGGTGTCGGCGTGGTCGATGATGTCGACCTCCGCCTGGCCGACGCCCACGGTCTCGAGCAGGACCAGGTCGCGCCCCGAGGCGTCCATCAGCAGCGCCGCCTGGAGCGCCGCCTCGCTGAGCCCGCCCAGCGCGCCGCGATTGGCCATCGACCTTATGAACACGCCGGGGTCCAGGAAATGTTCGGTCAACCGGATCCGGTCACCGAGCAGCGCGCCCTTGGTGAACGGCGAGGAGGGATCGATCGACAGCACCGCCACCGTGCGCTCCCGCTCGCGCTCGAGCTTCGTGAGCGCCCCCAGCAGCGTCGACTTGCCGACTCCGGGGGGGCCGGTGAAGCCGATCACCGCCGCCCTACCGGTCTCCGGGTAGACCTCGTGAGACCAGCGCCCAACCCGCGGGATCGTCGTTCTCCACCAGCGTGATCGCGCGGGCGAGGGCGCGCTTGTCGCCCTCGAGTAGGCGCTGGGCAAGTGGCTTGTCGGAGCTGGCCATCGGCGGCCAGCATGATGGCAGGGTCGCCCGCCGGTGTAAGCCGCCCCGATTACGGACAATCTCAGAACCATGAGGGAGGAGTTGCTCGGACGGCTGGACGCGCTGATCGGCGACGGGATCGAGGCTGCCGTCTCGGCCAAGCACCGCCGCCGCCTGCGCCGGCTCGGCTGGGAGCACGTTTACGAGCCGTCGACCCCGGGCGTGTGGGCCGCCGGTGAGCCCGCACCCCGTGAGGGCTGCTCGCTCGACGTGCTCATCGACGGCGGCAGCGCGCTGCCCGAGATGGCGGCGGCGCTCCGTGATGCCAAGCGGTTCGTCCACATCACCGGCTGGCATCTGGCGCCCGCCTTCGAGCTGGTCAAGGGCCGCCCGCACGACGCCATCGGCGTGCTGCTCGCGGACCTGGCCGAGAGGGTCGACGTGCGCGTGCTGGTGTGGTCGGGGGCCCCGATCCCCGCGTTTCATCCCACGCGCCGCGAGGTGGCCGAGACCCTGCGCAACTTGACCCGCCACACCCGCATCCAGGCGCACGGCGACCCTCGCGAGCATCCGTTCCACTGCCACCACGAGAAGACGATCGTGATCGACGGGGAGCTGGCCTTCGTGGGCGGGATCGATCTGACCGATGCTGCCGGCGACCGCTACGACACCCAGGATCATCACGCCCGCAGGCGGATCGGGTGGCACGATGCGGCGACCCGACTGCGCGGCCCGGCGGTCGCCGACGTCGCCGCCCACTTCCACACGCGCTGGCGCGAGCTCACCGGCGAGAACCTGCCGGAGGTGACGCCCCCGCCGCCGGCCGGGAACACCACCGTCCAGGTCGTGCGCACAGTCGCCGAGGACATGTACGACTCGCTGCCGCACGGGGACTTCCGCATCTTCGAGAGCTACGTCCGGGCGCTGCGCGGCGCCCGCGAGCTCATCTACCTGGAGAACCAGTTCCTGTGGTCGCCGGAGATCGTCTCGATCCTGGCGGACAAGCTCAGAAACCCGCCGACGCCCGATTTCCGGCTGGTGGTGCTGCTGCCGGCCAAGGCCAACAACGGCGCCGAGGACACCCGCGGCCAGCTCAGCGTGCTGGCCGATGCCGACGACGGAAACCACCGGCTGCTGGGTGCCACGATCCGCTCGCTCTCGCCCACCGGCGACCGAGCCGACCCGCTCTACGTGCACGCCAAGGTGGCCGTTATCGACGATCGGTGGCTGATCGTCGGCTCGGCCAACCTCAACGCCCACTCGTTCTTCAACGACACCGAGATGTGCGTCCTCACCGACGACGCAGCGCTGGCTCGGGGCACGCGCGTGCGGCTGTGGGCCGAGCACCTCGAGCTCGACGAGGCCACGGTCGACGCAGCCCCGGCGGTGCAGCTGGTCGACGAGCGCTGGCGGCCGATCGCGGGCGAGCAGCTGCGGAGGATGCGCGCGGGCGAGCTGCCGACGCACCGGCTGCTGGAGCTGCCCGGCGTCTCGCGCCGCTCGCGGCGCCTGCTGGGGCCGCTGACGGGCCTGGTGGACGACGGCTGAGCACACGTCGCGGTGTGCGACGAGCGCTTACGATCTTGCCGTGCACACGGTCGGCACAGACCAGATCAGGCGCCCGCGAGGCCCGCTCGAGCCCGCTTGCGTGCCGCCCCCACCCCGGACCGGGCCGCGACCGCTGCGCGGCGGGCCGCTGGCCTTCTGGCGCTTTGCCCGGGCCAACAACATGCTCTCGCGCGGCTACGTGCTCCTGGTCGCACGCTGGCTGTGGTGCAAGCTGCGCTGGCGGGGCCGGCTGCGCACCGACGGGCTGTGTTTCATCTGCCCCGGCGTCAAGTTCGAGATCGGCCGCAACGCGACCGTGACCCTCGGGCGCTGGTCGTGGATCGGACACGGCTGCAAGGTTCGCGTGCACGAGGGCGAGCTCGAGATCGGCGCCAAGACCGTGCTCGGCCAGGAGTGCACGATCTCCGCCTTCCAGCACATCGCGATCGGACGCGAGTGCATCATCGCCGACCGCGTGATGATGATCGACTTCGATCATGGGATGGTCGAGGTCGAGCGCCCGATCCGCGAGCAGGGGATCTACAAGCGCGACGTCAACATCGGCCACAACGTCTGGATCGGCTACGGCGCATGCCTGCTGCGCGGCGTCACCGTCGGCGACAACTCGGTGATCGGGACCAGCTCCGTGGTCACCTGCGACGTGCCAGCCAACGCCGTCGTCGGCGGGATCCCAGCGAAGCTGATCCGGATGCGCGAGGCGCCACGGAAGTTCCGCTGGGTGTGACCGCCCCCGCTACTCGGGGCTCCCGGGTGCGGAGCGTTTCAAAACAGCAGCTGAGGAAGGGAGCCCGTCGGCTCGCCGAGGACGTGGGGTCAGCACTGCACGCTCACGCTGCTTAAACGTCCACACCCCCCGGCCGGGCGGCGCGTGACGCGCGCATGTCGTGGGCGCGGAGCGTTGAAAACGGCAGCTGAGGAAGGGGCCTGTAGGCGTTCACCAGGACGTGGTGGAAATTACGAACCCACACCGTATGGAATCTCCATCACCCCCCGGCCGGGCGTCGCAACCTGCCCCTCCAAAGCCGCCGTTTTCGATCTACGCCACCCGCATAGTGCTCGGGGACGCCCGCCCGCCCCGGCTCATCCGGGCGGCCGGGTGAGGTCCGGCGCCAGCCCGCGCAGCTCGGGCTCGAGCGCCGGCTCGCCCCCGAGCGCCCGGCCCTCCAGCGCCCCACCGTCCACCGCCCCGCCCTCCAGTGCCCGGCGCAGCGCGTCCGCGTGCCCGCGCGAGCGCTGGTCGGGATAGTCGCCGGCGAGCCGGCGCGCCGCCAGGAACGCCCAGTCGCTGGATTGCAGCGCCAGCAGCTCGCGCAGTGCCCGCTCCCCGGCGCGCTCGGCGGCGGCCATGAGCTCGAGCTCGGCGGTCCGGGCACGCCACGCGAGCTCCGCCACCACCGGCCCGCTCCAGGTGCGCAGGTCTCCCCCCTCCCCCCAGCTGGTCGGCGCCAGCCCGGCCGGCGCCGGGACCGCCGAGTGGCGCTCGAGAGCGTCGTCGAGCGTGGTCAGGGGGAGCTCGCGCCGGGCCGCCTCGTCGATCACCGCGGCCAGCCAATCGATCCCCTCATACCACCAGTGGCCGAGCAGCTCGGTGTCAAGAGCGCACACGCACACCCCCCCGCCGGCCACGCGCACCTGCACGCGGGCGACGAAGTCACGAGCATCCGCGGCCGCCTGCTCCAACGCCGCCTCGTGGTCATAGGGGGCCCCGTCGTTGCGCCAGACCCTGTGCTGGTAGGTGGTGTGGGCGTGGTAGTCGCGGTAGGGCGCACCTGCCGGATACCCGTCGTCGCTCCACACCAGCGCCATCGACTGGCGGTCGATCGGCCACATCACCGGCCCGTCGTCGCTGGCCAGCGGGCGCAGGTGGCGAGGATCGCCCAGCCCGAAGCGGCTCGTCAGCTCCACGCACACCGCGCGCACTCCGGCCTCCTCCAGCAGCGGATCCAGCCAGGGGGCGTGCCCGCACTCCGGCAGCCATAGGCCGCCCCGCCAGGCTCCGAACCGCCTGCGATGCGAAGCGATTCCAGTCGCCAGCTGCAGCGCGACCCCAGCGTCGGTGGCCAGCAGCGGCAGCACCGCGTGGGTGGCGGCCGACGTCCACACGACGTGCGTCCCCAAGTCCTCGAGCAGCCCTCCAGGCCCCAGCTCGCGCAGGCGCTCCGCCGCCCGCGCGTACTCGCCGGCGGAGCGGTCGATCTCGGCCGCCAGGTCGAGCCGCCCCTCGGCGCGAAAGCCCTCCGCGTCCCGGCGGTGGGTCTCGGGCCGCACCCCCTCGAGGAAGGCCAGGCACCGCTCGATCGCCCCAGGCTGCTCGAGCTGGTCACACAGCACCGGCGTCAGTGACAGTGTCACGGGAACCCCCGCCCCGCCCGGGCGCCCGAGCACATCCAGCAGCGGCAGATAGCACGTGGCGATCGCCTCCCACAGCCACTCCTCACCGAACGGCCATGTCCCGAAGCCCTCGACATAGGGCATGTGCGTGTGCAGGACGATCGCGAGCTCGCCGGCGGCCCGCGGCCGGCCCTCGGCGCTCACCGGCAGACGGCCAGGAAGTCGAGCGCCGCGTCCAGGTCCCGGGGCCGCAGCGCGAAGTCGCGGCTGCTGATCGCAGGCGTGAAGCGGTCATAGAACGGCTTCGTCAGATGGAGTGCGGCGTGCACCCGGTCCCACCCGTAGTCAAGCGCCCGCTCGTGCAGACGCAGTTTGCGTGCGTGGAAGAGCCCCAGCAGCTGCACGTCGTCGAACACCGAGCGGCACAGCGCGTCGTACTCCTGCCAGCGGTACTCCTTGACATGCCAGGGGTTGTCGGACTTCGATGCCCCCGGTGGGGCGAGCGTCAGCAGGTTCGGGGTCGAGACGTACGCGACTCCACCGGGCGCCAGCAGCGATCGGAAATGCTCCAGTACCCCCCGAGGGTCCCGGACGTGCTCGATCGTCTGCAGAAAGACCACAGCGTCGAATGCACCGGGCTCACCGTGCGTCTCCACCAGCCCGCGCTCGAACGTGAGGTTCTGGCGCCGGTAGCGCAATCGCGCGTGCTCGTGCGCTTCGGGATTGGCGTCGACGCCGACCACGCTCTGAGCCGAGCGCGACAGGACCTCAGAGCCGTAGCCCTCCCCGCAGGCCATGTCGATCACGCGCCCGCCGATGACCCGTGCGCCGATCCACTCATACACCGCCAGATGGCGGCGGTACCAGTAGTTCTCGGCCGGAACGTCGGGCAGCGTGCGCTCGCCGGTGAGCTCCAGCGGCGGCACTCCGGGGGGCTGATGGCGCTGCACATGGGCGTCCACGGGCACGGCCGACAGGGTAATCTGCGCGGCGGCATGGAGGCACTGCGAACCGCGGACGAGATCCGCGACGTCAACACCCGCTACCACGATGTGGCGGCACAGAGCTACGACTCGAAGTGGGGCATCGACTTCGGCGACATCGGCCGGGCGCAGGTGCTCGGCAAGCTGCGCAAGCTGCTCGGGGCAGAGCTCGACGACGGCTACGACCGTTCGCTGGAGATCGGCGCCGGCACCGGCTACTTCAGCCTGAACCTGCTGCAGGCCGGAGTCGTGGCCGAGGCCACCTGCACCGATATTTCTCCGGGCATGGTCGACACGCTCGGCCGCAACGCCGAGCGGCTCGGCCTGCAGGTCAGGACCGCCCGGGCCGACGCCGAGTCGCTGCCGTTCGCCGATTCGAGCTTCGACCTCGTGCTCGGGCACGCCGTGCTTCACCACCTGCCCAACCTCCGGCGCGCGTTCTCCGAGTTTCACCGTGTCCTGAGGCCCGGTGGTCGGATCGTGTTCGCCGGCGAGCCGTCGCGGGTCGGCGACCGGATCGCCTCGCTGCCCAAACGCGGCGCCACCGCGCTGGCGCCGGCGTGGCGACGGCTGCTGCGGGCCGCCCCGGCCCCGCCGCCCGCCGCCCCCGGAAGCGCCGACCACTCAGACCACGAGCTCGAGCGGTGCGTGGACATCCACGCGTTCGCCCCGGGAGACCTATCCCGGCACGCCCGCCGGGCCGGCTTCATCGACGTCAACGTCCGGGGCGAGGAGCTGACGGCGAACTGGTTCGGGTGGTTCAACCGGGCGCTCGAGGCGAGTGCCAACCCCGACGACGTGCCGATGCTGTGGCGCCAGTACGCGTTCCATGGCTACCTGCTGTTCCAGCGCCTGGACGAGGCCCTGCTCGAGCCCCTGCTGCCCCCGGCGATCTTCTACAACCTGCTCGTCACCGCACGCCGCTCGTAGGCGGGCGGCGCCCGGCCCCGGGAGCCCTGCAGCGACCCGCCCGGGCAGCCGGACGACTCGACATAAAATCCCTTGCATGCCCGAGCAGGTGACCCGCGAGTTCCCGCTGTTCCCGCTCGGTCTGGTGGCGCTGCCCGGCGAATTGGTCCCACTCCACATCTTCGAGGAGCGCTACAAGACGATGATGGCCGTGTGCCTTGACCACGAGCGTGAGTTCGGGATCGTGTGGATGTCCGACGACGGTCTGCGGGAGATCGGCTGCGCGTGCGAGATCGAGCGCGTGCTGGAGCAAATGGACGACGGCCGGATGAACCTGCTGGCCCGGGGCACGCGGCCCTTCCGGGTGCTCGAGCGCCAGGGCCACCTGCCCTATCCCGCCGGCGTGATCGAGTTCGTCGAGGATCGCGGGGGGGCGGTGGACACGGAGCTGGCCCGCCGGGCCCGCGCCGCCTACGCCGACCTGGTCAAGCGGGCCACCGACAAGGAGCCCGACGGCGCGGACCTCGATGCGATGGGCGCCTACGCGATGGCGGCGACCGTCGACTTCGGCCTCGAAGCCAAGCAGGGCCTGCTCGACCTGCGCTCCGAGAACGCCAGGCTGCGCCTGGTCACCCGGCTCTTCCGGGCGGCCTCCAAGCGGCTGGACTTCGTCGACCGCGCGCAGGCGCGGGCCCGCTCCAACGGCAAGGTCCGCTTCGGCTGAGGCATACCGCCACGAGCGCTCCGGGTGCCCGAGAGCCGGCTCGCGACCCTACGGCGTGCCGACGATCGTCGTGAACAGGACCATGAAGATCCCGAACGCGATGCAGTAGTACCCGAACGGCCGCAGGTTCCGGGACTTGAAGTAGCGGGTGAGGAAGTGGACGGTGACCACCGCGGTGATGGCCGCGAACACGGCCGCGACTACGGCGGCACTACGCACGCCTCCGTTGCCGTGCGGGCCGGTCAGGTCGCCGAACTTGAGCAGGCCGGCGGCCAGGATCGGCGGCGTCGCGAGCAGGAAGCCGAAGCGTGCCGCGTCGGAGTTGTCCAGACCCCGTGCCAGTCCGGCCGTCATGACCACGCCGTCGCGGCTGATCCCGGCGATCAGCGCCGTCGTCTGAGCGGTACCGATCACCGCCGCCTCGCGGAACTCCATCGTCTCCAGCTGCCGGCCTCCTTCGGGGTTCAGCCCCTCGCGTCGCGCCAGCTCGCGGACCTCCGAGCGCCGCCGGTACCGCTCGGCGGCCAGCAGGATGCAGCCGTTGACGATCAGGAAGATCGCTGCCGAGAGCGGCTTGGCCAGCGCCACCCGGACCGGGTGCTCGAGCAGAAGACCCAGAATCCCGACGGGGATCGTGGCGGTCACGATCAACCACGCCATCCGCTCGGTCGGCGTCTCGATCCGCCGCTTGCCCAGCGTGACGAAGAACGCGCGGATGATCGCGATCCAGTCGCGCCAGAAGTAGATCAGCAGCCCGACCGCACTGCCGACGTGGAGCATGACCACGAATGCCAGCCACGGCGACTCGGGCCGGGACTGCCAGGCGACGATGTTGTGCCAGCGAAACAGGGTCGGGAACAGGACTGTGTGGCCCAGGCTCGAGACCGGAAACAGCTCGGTCGCGCCCTGGAGGATTCCCAGGACGATCGCCTGGAAGGTGGTGATCAGATGAGCTGTGGCGGTTATGAGCACGAAGCGGAGAAGGCTACCCGGCGCGCTAACGAGGCGCTAAGCGACCGGTGAGACTGTTGAGACGATTCCGGCCCACGGGCCCGCCGCCGCGATCGGCGCGCATGGTCGGCCGCTGTCGAGCGCGCGCGCGATCAGCCGCTGAGGCCGCAGACCTGCTGGGCGGCCTGCGCGGTGAACAACTCAGCCTCGGCCAGCTCCTTGTGCTTGAGCGTGTCGCGATCCGAGAACGCGATCGTGCCCTGCTGCATGCTTATCCGGTAGGAGAACACGCTCCCGGGGCGTGAGGGCAGCGACAGCCCATGCCCCGCGTCGGTGGCCAGGTTGTCGGCCAGGTCGCGGGCCTCGATGAGCAGCGAGTCTGAGATCGACTTGGCCTTGGCGCCGTTGCAGCGGATCGTCCCGGAGTCGTTGACGATCAGGGTCAGCTTTGATCCTTGACCGGTGCGGGTGAGCAGGAACAGGTCGGGCGCCTGGACGTCGAGCCCGCAGCCCGCCATGGCCACGCACGCCAGCAGTGCCCCCACGGCCGTGCCGCGCCGGCGCCCGGCAACCCTCACGGCGCACTCACGACGATCGCGGCGCCGCCGCGACGGGGGTCGCCTCCGCCCGAGAAGATGCCGTCTCGCCCGCGGGCCGCCGCCTGGACACCACCGAAGAACAGGTTGCGGTCCCGGAAGGGAGCCACTTTGCGACCCTCCGCCGCCAGCGCCGCGGCGTCGATACCCGGCTCGGCGTAGACGATCCCGTCCTCCCAGTGCACCCGGGGCGCCTCCACGGCCTCCTGGGCGGGGAGGCCGTCGTCGATCGCTCGGATGATCGTCTGCAGGATCGCCGAGCGGATCCGGTTGGACCCGGCGCTCCCCACCGCCAGCTCGGTGACGCCGTCTCGGAGCACCACCGTCGGCGCCATCATGCTGGGCATCCGGCGGCCGGGCGGGTGACGGTGAAACCCCAGCGGGTTCAGGTCCTGCTCGCCCAGCATGTTGTTGAGGTGCACCCCGGTGCCGGGCACGATGACCCCCGAGGCCGAGCCGTTGGAGCAGGTCACAGCGCACGCCCACCCGTCGCGGTCGAGCGCCGAGATGTGGGTGGTCGAGCCAAGCCGCCC
Organism: uncultured Solirubrobacterales bacterium; assembly: GCA_963799995.1. Lineage (GTDB taxonomy): Bacteria > Actinomycetota > Thermoleophilia > Solirubrobacterales > Solirubrobacteraceae > Palsa-465. The sequence goes on from CAWCZI010000012.1 coordinate 1,557,270, forward strand.
TCGGGCCCCCGGCTCCGAGACCACGTCCGGACCGCCGCCGGCCAGGAACCGCGCCACGAATGCGGGATCGTCGAGGCCCGCCAGAAACTCGGGCGTGCGCTCGCGCTGGGTGCGCTCCATCACCCCGACCAGGCGGGACAGGGACGGCGTGGGTGGGGCCGTGTCGGCCGTCTCGGCATCGAGCAGCGCCAGCGCCCGCGCGATCAGGATCCCGCCGGCCGACGGCGGCGGGTTGGTGAGCACCTGGCGCCCGCGGTAGGCCACGCGCACCGGCGCCCGGTCGACGACCACGTACGCAGCCAGATCCTGACGGGTCAGCAGGCCTCCGCGCTCGGCCACCCAGTCGACCAGCGCCGCCCCGATGTCGCCCTCGTAGAACGGCCGCGCACCCTCCGCCCCCAGCCGCTCGAGCGCCTCGGCCAGCTCAGGCTGGCGCAGGACGTCGCCGGCGCGCAGGAGCTCGCCGCCGGGCGCGAACAGCGCGGCGGACTCCGGCGTCGATGTGACGATCCCGCCGAGGATCTCGACGATGTAGGCCTGCGCGACGTTCAGGGCCACGCCGTCGCGGGCCAGCGCCGCCGCCGGCTCGACCAGCCGCTCGAGGCCCACCCGCCCGAACCGCCGCGCAGCCTCGCACACGCCGGCGGGCATCCCGAACGTGCCCACCGAGGCGGCGCCGACGTGGAACTCCTGGATCGCGTCGCCAAACGACACCCGTACCGGGATCAGCTCCGAGCGCGCGTCGAGGTCGGCCCCGCGCCCCGGCGCCTCGACGAAGAAGTCCAGCAGCGTCGGCTCTCCGCCCGGTGCCACGACCAGCATGTAGCCGCCCGCCCCCAGCCCGGTGAGCAGCGGCTCGCAGGCGAACGACGCGAGCATCGACCCGAGCGCTGCGTCCACGGCGTTGCCACCGTCGCGAAGCAGCGCGGCACCCGCGGCCGCGCTCACGGGATGCCCGGCGGCGACCACACCGAGCTGCGTTGCGGAGGGGGTCAAAGCGGTGTCGCGCCCCGCGCCGGTGAACGCGCCCGCAGGTGCGCGTGCCCTCGACCGGGGCCCGTCAGCGGCGCGGCATGAACTCGGGGACGTCGAGCTCCCGCGCGGCGCGGTCCCGGTCCCGGATGCGGCTGACGCGCGGCTCACCCGCCGGCTCGCGCAGCGGCCGCCGGGCCTCGGGCTCGCGCGAGCGCGCCGGCGAGGAGAACGGCTCCTCCTGGCGCCGCGGCCGGCGAGCGTCTCCGTAGCCGGTGGCGACCACCGTCACCCACACCTGGTCGTCGAGCTTCTCGTCCACCATCGCGCCGAAGATGATGTTGGCGTCGGGGTGGGCGGCCTCGGCGACCGCCTTGGCGGCCTCGTTGACCTCCCACAGCGAGATGTCGCGTCCGCCCGTGATCGACAGCAGGATCGAGCGGGCGCCGTCCATGCTGGTCTCCAGCAGCGGCGAGGCGACAGCCTGCTCGGCGGCGTCGATCGCGCGGCGCTCGCCCGTGCCCATCCCGATCCCGAGCAGCGCATTGCCGGCGTCGGCCATGATCGTGCGCACGTCGGCGAAGTCGAGGTTGATCAGCCCCGGCAGCGTGACCAGGTCCGAGATCCCCTGCACTCCCTGGCGCAGCACGTCGTCGGCGACCCGGAACGCCTCGACCATCGAGACGCCGCGGTCGAGAACCGACAGCAGGCGGTTGTTGGGCACCACGATCAGCGTGTCCACCTCTTCGGCCAGCGCCGCCACCCCGGTCTCGGCCTGCTCACGGCGGCGCGTGCCCTCGAACTGGAACGGCCGCGTGACGATCCCGACGGTGAGCGCGCCGAGCTCACGTGCGATCTGGGCGACCACCGGGGCCGCGCCGGTGCCCGTGCCGCCGCCGGCGCCGGCGGCGATGAACACCATGTCCGATCCGCGCAGCATCGCCTTGATGCGGTCGTACTCCTCGCGCGCGGCACGGCGCCCGAGCTCCGGGTCAGACCCTGAGCCCAGCCCTCGGGTGATGCCGTCACCGATATGCAGCGTCTCGTGGGCGGCCGACAGCTGCAGCGACTGCAGGTCGGTGTTGATGGCCATGAACTCGACGCCCTCGACCTCGGCCTCGATCATCCGGTTCACGGCATTGACGCCGGCGCCGCCGACGCCGACGACGCGCAGCACCGGCTGCCCGACCGTGGTCGGGGCGGGGAAGGCCTCGGCCGGGCGGTCGGGGCGCGCATACACGTCGCGCGCAGCGGCCGGCTCGGGGCGCTCGAGGATGTCCTCGGGGATGTCGGCCGAGAAGGCGTGACGAAGCCGCTCCTGCGCCGACGGGACGTGGCGCGCCTCCGGCTCCTCGTGCGGGGACGGCGCCTCGAAGGACGGATGCGAGACACGCGACGGCGCAGGCTCGGACAGGGCCGGAGCGACCGGCTCGGACTCGCGCGAGGCGGGCGCCGGCGGCTCGGGGGCGGGCTTCGCGGCCGGCTTGCGTGGGGGAGGCGCCGACGCGGGCGCTGCGTCCTCGGAGGTCTTGCGGAAGAGGTCGGCCAGCGGGCCTTCGCGCATGCTCGCGCGCTTACCGGTTGCCATTTGCGAGGACCTCCTTGGCGAGCTGCCTGTAGGCGTGTGCGGCGAGACCGTCGGGATCGTACTTCAGCACGGACATGCCTTTCACAGGAGCCTCTGCGAAGCGGACCGTCTTGCGGATCCGGGACGTGAAGACCTGGTCGCCGAAGTTCTCCTCGAGCAGCTCGATCGCCTCCTTGGCATGTAGCGTGCGGAGGTCCACGAGCGTCGGCAGGATCCCCTCGATCTCGACGTCCGGGTTCAGGTTCTCCCGGATCATCGTCAGTGTGTTCTGGAGCTGGATCAGCCCGCGCATCGACAGATACTCGCACTGGACGGGGACGATCACCTTGTCCGAGGCGGTGAGCGCGTTGATCGTCAGCAATCCGAGGCTCGGCGGAGTGTCGATGAACACGAAGTCGTAGTCGTCGGCCACTTCGCGCAGCGCCTTGTCCAGCTGGCGCTCACGGCCGATCATCGTCGACATCGCGATCTCGGCTCCCGCCAGGTCGATCGACGCACAGGCCACGTCGATCTCCCGCTTGCGGACCACCTCGCGGATCGAGACGTGGTGCACGAGCACGTCGTACATCGACTTCTCGAGCGTGTCGGGATCAATGCCCTGGGACATCGTCAGGTTGCCCTGCGGGTCCATGTCACAGCAGAGCACCCGGTGGCCTTCCTCAGCGAACGCCACCGCCAGGTTCAGCGTGGTCGTGGTCTTGGCTACACCACCCTTCTGGTTGGCAAGCGCGATCACCTTCATCAGCTCGTGGCTCCGATGCTTCGGGGACGCATACGCCCGTGTATTCGCAGGTGGGCGGGGAAATCCTCCGCTCGGCGGTGCTACGCGGCTGAAGTATTTTGATGTCTGTGCCCCGCCTGCTCGATCGACGGCTTATCTTCGTCACCGGAAAAGGGGGCGTCGGCAAGTCGACCGTAGCCACGGCTCTGGGGGTGCTGGCCGCACGCCGCGGACTGCGCACGATCGTCGCCGAGCTCGCCAGCCAGGAACGCGTGCGCGAGGCATTTCACCTGCACGGCGACACGTTCGAGGAGGTCCAGATCGGCGAGCGGCTGTTCACGATCTCGATCGACCCCGAGAATGCAATGGAGGAGTATCTGCGCGTCAAGACGGGGCCGATCGGGCAGCGACTCGGCTCCAGCCGCCTGTTCCAGGCCTTCGCGATGGCCACGCCCGGGATGCGGGAGCTGCTGAGCATCGGCAAGGTGTGGGAGCTCGCCCAGCTCGAGCGGCGCACCCACGGCGCGGACACATACGACCTGGTGATCGTCGACTCCCCGGCCGCCGGGCACGGCGTCGGCATCCTGCGCACCCCCCGCACGTTCGCTGAGATCGCGCGGGTGGGACCGATCGCCCATCAGGGGCGGACGATCGCCGCCACGATCGCCGATCGCGACTTCACCGCGGTGGTCGCGGTCGCCACCGCCGAGGAGATGCCGGTCAACGAGACGCTGTGGCTGCAGGCGGAGCTCGCCGAGGATCGGCTTCCGCTCGACGCCGTGATCGTCAACGCGCTCTACCGCGAGCGCTTCCGGCCGGCGGAGCGCCGCAAGCTGCAGTCGGCCCGCCGCCGCGCCACCTCCCCGCTGCTCGGCGCTGCGCTCGGCGCGGCATTGTCAGAGCAGGAGCGGGCCACCCGGCAGCGCGAGCAACTCGGGCGGCTGGCCGACGGCCTCGGCCAGGTGCCCATCGAACTGCCGTACCTGTTCAGCGAGGAGCTGGGGCTGCCCGAGCTCGAGCAGCTGGCCGACGGGCTCGAGGCGGGGCTCGCCCGGTCCGAGCCCGCGACAGTCAGCCGCTGAGAACAGTCAGTAGCTGAGGGACAGTCAGCCGCTGAGCGCTGCCGCGCGCGCGCCCGCGCGAAGTCCCGACTCGATCGCACCGTCGATGAATCCGGCCCAGCCGTCCGCGAGATCGGAGCCGGCCAGCACGACCCGCCCGTCGACGCGCCCCATCGCCGCGTGGTGGTGCTCGTACCACCCCGGCTTGTGGATGGCCCAGGTCCCGCGCGAGAACTCGTCGGCCAGCCAGTCGTGCGCGGTCGCATCCACAACGACATAGCCGGGCAGGATCTGCTCGAGCTGGCGCTGGAGCGCGGCGTGGTCGGAGGCATCGCAACGCTCCGCGTCGGGCCCGAAGCCGATCATCAGCTGGGTGCCGTCGCCGTCCAGCTCCTGGCTGTCCAGATAGCCGAACGCGTGGCCGGGACGAATGGCGTTGTGCCTGACCTCGTCGCCGCGCACCCGGAGCATCAGCTTGATGCCGCGGCTGGCCTGCCCGAGGGCGATCGCCCGCTCCCGCTCCTCCCCCAGCCCGGGCGCGAACTCGATCGCGCCGAGCGCGTTCAGGGGCACCGCGACGACGACCGCCCGGGCATGCTCCGCGCCGCCGTCGCGCAGCGTCACCGCCACCGTGTCGCCGCGCTGTTCGACCGCCGCGACAGGCGCTCCCAGGCGCTGCTCGAACGGCGCCGCGGCGGCGATCGCCGACAGCAGCGACCCGGTGCCGCCGACGATCGTCAACTTGCCGCCGGTCTCCTGTGTCAGGCGCAGGCTGTGCCCCGAGAGCGCGTGCCAGCGCAGCACCGACACAGCCCCGGCTTCGGTCAGCGGCCCATGGGCCAACGACTCGAGCTCGGCACTCAGCACCTCACGCTCCTCCGCGTCGAGCTCGAGCTGATCCAGGCGGTCGGCGATGGTCAGGCGGTCGAAGGCGGCCAGCCGGTCGATCGCGACCAGGGGCGCGTGCGGCTGGGGCAGTGCCGCCCGCGCACCGTCGACGAAGCGATCCCAACCGCGCTGCGCGATCGCGTCGCGCTCGTCGATCGTGCCAAAGCGCCGCTGACCGTCAACGTGCCAGACCGCCCGGGCCGCATCCTCACCGGCCTTCAGCGACAGGCCGGCCCGGGTGATCTCCGAGAATGTATGCGGCTGGTGCCAGTGGACCCAGGCCCCGCCGTACTCGACTCGGTGCCCGTCCCAGGCGGCGTTCCAGGTCCGGCCCCCGAGCCGCTCGCGCGCCTCCAGCAGCAGCACCGAGCGGCCCTGCAGCGCGCACTCGCGCGCCGCCGTGACCCCCGCGAAGCCTCCCCCCACCACAATCACGTCGTGCACAGCGCCACCCTCTTCCGGATCGAGGCGTCGAGCGCGATCGCGCCCTCGCCCGCGCCGCCGATCAGCACCGGATTGCATTCCACGAGCTCCAGGCGACGTTCCACCATCAGCTCGCCCACGCGTTGCGCCAGCCGCGCCGCCGCCGGCACGTCGACACCCACGCCGCCGCGGCCGCCGAGCAGCAACGGCGCGCCACGCAACGAGCGCAGGGCGGTCTCGATCCTGACGGCGCCGGCCGGCAGGGGCACGATCGCCACGTCGTCCAGGAGCTCGGTCCAGATCCCCCCCATCCCCAGCACCAGCGCCGGTACCACCCCGTCGGTCCGTGCCGCCACGAGCAGCTCGAGCCCCGGTCCCGCCATCCGCTCGGCCAGGACCGCGCCGCCGTGTTGCACCGCCAGCGCCGCCAGCCGCCGGTGGGCCGGGCGCACGGCATCCTCGCTGTCCAGTCCGAGCACGACCCCGCCGAGCTCTGACTTGTGCTGCACGGCCGGCGAGCTCAGCTTGAGCGCGATCGCACCCCCCAGGTCGGCCAGCGCCGCCACGGCGTCGTCCTCACCGGCCACCAACCGCCCATCGGGGACGCCGACCCCGCCGGCGCGCAGCAGCGCCTTGGCCTCGTGCTCGGCCAGCCAGCGCCCGGGACCGGCCACCGTCGGCCCCCCCGCCTCCGCCGGCTCCCCGGCCACCGCCGGCCCCCCGGCCACCCTCGGCCCCCCGGCCACATATCGCGCCACCGTCGCGATCTCGCGCAGCCGGACCGCGTCGGCGGGTGACCGCAACCGCGCGGCGGCGCACCGCAGGCCGGTCCGCAGCCCCGCCGCGGTGGCGATCCCGGCGCGGGCGAACTCCCAGGCGGCGCCATCGTCGAGCAGCTCGGGCAGCGTCGAGCTCACGAGCGTCGGCACCGGGCTCAGCGACGCGCCGATCGTCACGCCCTCGCGCACCGCGCGCCAGGACTCCTCGGGGGCCCCGGTCAGCCCGTGCGGCTGGTCGTAGAAGACCACCACCTGGTCGACCTCCGGATCCTCGCCGAGCGCCTGCACGAGCGCCGCCAGAGCGGGGCGGTCCCCCCAGATCATCGCCGTGTAGTCGAGCGGGTTGGCAACCGTGGCGGCGCTCGGGAGCAGCTCCGCCAGGCGGGTCGCGGTGCCCGCGGACAGCACCGGGAGCTCGAGCCCGAGCCGCTCCGCCTCGTCGGCGCCCTGCGCCGAGTCGCCCCCCGAGCAGGTCATGATCGCGATCCCAGCGCGGGCCGGTGATGTCGCCCGACCCCCGCCAGGGCCCTCATCGACCGCCAGCGCCTTGGCGATCTCGAGCAGGTCGTGCACGTCATCGGCCCACACGGCTCCCGCCTCGCGCACCAGGCTCCGGAACACTCGCTGATCGCCGGCCAGCGCCCCGCTGTGGGCGGCGGCCGCCCGGGCACCGGCCTCGGTGCGCCCCACCTTGAGGACGACCACGGGCACGCCGGCGTCGGCGCAGGCGGCGAGGCCGTCGCAGAGCCGCGGGCCGCCGTCATCCTCCAGATACAGAGCTACGGCGCCGAGATCGTCCTCGCCGGCCAGGAACTCGAGGAAATCGGCCGCGGACAGCACCGCCTGGTTACCGCTGGCGACGACCGTGTGGAAGCGCAGGCCGCGCCGGGTGGCGAGCGCGTTGACCGCGACGTTGCCGCTCTGGGAAACGAGCGCGACCCGCCCCGGTTCCGGCGTCGACAGGGCGTCGCCCCACAGCGACACCCGAGCCTGCGGCGAGACGATCCCGTTGCAGTTGGGTCCGCACACCGGCAACCGGTGACGGGCGGCGGCCGCGACCAGCTCCCGATGGTGGCCGGCGCCCGAGGCCACCTCGTCGAAACCGGCGCTGAACACGACCGCGCCGCCACAGCCACGGGCCCCGGCCTGGCCGATCGCGTCGGCCACCCCGGCCGCGGGGATCGCCACCACCACCGCGTCGACGGCCACCGGCAGGTCGGAGACGCTCGGCACGCACGGGAATCCCAGCACCTCCTCGCGGCGTGGATTGACTCCCCAGACCTCCCCCGGGTAGCCGATCGTGCCGAAATTCAGCAGCGTCTCGGCGGCGTAGCTCCCCGGGCGGTCGGTGGCGCCGACGACGGCCACCGACGCGGGCCGCATCAAGCGCCCGAGGTCAAGCCGCTCGCCGGTCTGTAGGAGCGTCAATGGATCGTCGCCTCGACCCCACGGCGCTCCAGCGCCCGGGCGATGATCAGCCGCTGGATCTCGCTGGTCCCCTCCCAGATGCGATCGACGCGGAGCTCGCGGAGGAACCGCTCGGCGACGTTCGAGCGCAGGTAGCCGCGCCCCCCGTAGGCCTGTACGGCCCGGTCCGCGCAGCGCCCGGCGGCCTCTGAGACGAACAGCTTGGCCATCGACGCCTTCGCGTGAATCAGCTTCGGATCGGCGCCGGCGTCGACCATCCCGCACACGTGGAGCGCCAGCAGCCGCCCGAGCGTGGCGTCCGTGGCAGAGTCCGCGAGCGGGAACGAGATCCCCTGGTAATCCATGATCCGCCGCCCGCCCTGCAGCCGGGTCAGCGCCCATTCGGTCGAGTCCTCGATCAGCCGCCACATCGCCCCGAGGCCGTGGGTGGCGATGCCCAGCCGCTCCTCGGTGAACCAGCGACGCTGCAGCTCGTCGCCGTTCCCGAGCCCACCGATGACGGCGTCGGAGTCCACCTCGACGCCGGTGAAGCGGATCGTCGGATGCCCGTGCGGGTAGTTGTGGGTGTAGGCCGGATCGTCGACGAACTCGACCCCGGGTGCCCCGGGCTCGACCAGGAACAGCGTCGGCAGCCGCCGGTCTCCGTCGAGCGCGTTGGCCATCACGATCAGCACCCGGGCGACATCGCCGGAGGTGACGAACCACTTCTCGCCGCTGATCCGCCACCCCCCGTCGATGCGCACGGCGGTGGTGGCGATCCCGCTGGGATCAGAGCCGGCCTCGGCCTCGGTGACCGCGTAGGCGTCGCCGCCCTCACCGCGCAGGGCCGGCGTCACGTAGAGCTCGACCTGCTCCGGGGTTCCCTCGAGCATCACGTTGTAGACGCTCGGGACGTGCCAGTGCAGCCCGCCGGTCACACGGCCGAACTGCTCGTTGACCAGGAACCACTCGACCATCGACCACTCCTGACCGCCATGGCGGACCGGCACCCGGCCTCCGTGCAGACGGGCCTCGATCGCGGCCCGCTTGATCGCCGCGACGGTTTCCTCGGGCAGGCGGCCGCCGCGCCGCTCCGCCTCCACCTCGAGCGGCATCAGGACCTGCTCGGCGAACTCGCGGGCACGAGACTGGAGCTCGAGCTGCCCAGTACTGAGCTCGGGGCCGGCGCAGGCAGCAGCCGCAGCCCTGTCGGCGGGACCGGGGATCGTGGTGCTCATGGGGCTCCTGGGGTCGTGTGTCGGGCCAGCCGCGCGCGGTCGCCGGCGGTCAGCGCGGCGCCGGGCCCGGGAAGGGCCAGCAGCAGGTTGTGGTGGTTTGAGATCACCGCGGCCGCCCGCGCGCGGGCGCGCACGACCTCGGGGTCGCCGGCGGGCGCCGTGGCGTCGATCAGGTCCACCACCTCGTGCAGGTAGGCGAGCCAGCGTCGCTGGCCGCCGCGCATGACCAGGCGCTCGATCCGGGCCCGCTCGCGATCAACCGCCGCCGTGGGCGCGCGACGGCCCGCGGCCAGCGTCGCCACCGCCTGCGGGAGCTCGCGCTCGGGCTCCGGAGTGACCGACAGCCAGGACGCGCGCTTGACCATTGCGGGTAGACTAACAACAACTGATCACAAAGTCAGGAAGAGGCCCATGGATACCGTCGCCGTCCCCTCCGCCGCCCCGCCCGCCGTCTCCGGCACCGCTCTCGAGCCGCGCCTGTACACCGATCCGGCGCTGCTCGAGCCCGAGCAGGCGCTGATCTTCGAGCGCACCTGGCAACTCGCGGGCCACGTCGGCTCGCTGCCTCGCCCCGGCGCCTACATCACGGCGCGGGCCGGCAATCAGCCGGTGCTCGTGGTTCGCGATCAGGAGAACGCGCTGCGCGCCTACCGCAACGTCTGCCGGCACCGCGGGTCCCGGCTGCTCAGCGGCTCAGGCCAGTGCAAGGCAGCGATCCGTTGCCGCTATCACGGTTGGACCTACCGGCTCGACGGCACCCTGATCGGCGTTCCCGAGGGTCTGTCGTTCGACGGGGAACTCGATAAGTCGACGCTCGGATTGATGCCAGTGCGGGTGGAGGAGATGTCCGGACTGGTGTTCGTCAACCTCGATCCCGACGCGACCGCGCTGGCCGACCTGGTCGGCGACCTGCCGCAGCGGCTGGCGCCCTACCGGATCGGGGGACTCGAGCGTTTCGACACCGGCGGCGGCACCCAGCCGGCCAACTGGAAGGTGGTGGCCGACAACTACATCGAGGGGTACCACATCCCGATCGCCCATCCGGGCCTGATGCGGATGCTCGACTACAAGCACTATGACGTCGAGGTCCACGACCACTACGTGTGGTTCGAGGCCCCGATGCGCGCAAGGCCCTCGAGCAACCGCCTCGAGCGCCTGTACGCCCAGCTGGTGACCCCGATGCAGGGCCTGGCCGAGGAGGATCGCCACGTCTGGCGCTACGCCTATATCTACCCGAACACCACGATCGACCTGTATCCCGACCAGGTCAACACCTGGCAGCTGCTTCCCGACGGGGCCGGGCACACCGCCGACGTCTACGGGTCCTACCGGCCGGTGGGGGCCAATCCGCGCACGCGCTTGGTCCAGTGGGCCAACCAGCGTCTGAACACGCTGGTGCTCAAGGAGGACATCGACCTCGTGGACAACGTCCAGCAGGGCCTGATGACGCGCGGGTACCGGTGCGGCCCGCTGTCGCGGCGCGAGGCGGGGGTTGCGTGGTTCGCCGACCGGATCCGCGCCGACCTCGCTCCCGCGCTCGAGCGACTGCCGTACAACGGCTCGACGTGAGCGGCCGCCGCTCCCGCGCCGACGCTCGCGAGCGGATCCTCGGGGCCGCCGTGGGCCAGATCGCCGCCGAGGGCATCGACGGGGTTCGGATCGCGCGGATCGCGATGGCGGCCGGCGTGTCGACCTCGCTGGTGCACTACCACTTCAGCACCCGAGAGTCGCTCCTCGCCGAGGCGCTCGAGTACTCCTACGCGCACGCCGCCGACGTGCGGATCGCCGACGGCGATCCGCACGGCGCATCGCACGCGCAGCGGCTGACCTCGATGATCGAGCAGTGCCTGCCGACGACGGAATCGTTACGCCAGGACTGGGTGCTGTGGGTGGAGCTGTGGCTGCGTGCCGTGCGTCACCCGGAGATGCGCCCCGTCGCGGAAGAGCTCTACGCCCGCATGCACACCTGGTTCGCCGACGAGATCGCCGCCGGCATCATCGACGGGGAATTCGCGCGCTGCGACCCCCAGGAGGTGGCCGACCGGACGCTGGCTCTTCTCGACGGCTTCGGCGTGCGCACGCTGATCGGCGACTCGACGATCTCGCTCGAGCGCGCCCGCCGTTCGGTGCAGGCCGCCCTGGCCCACGAGCTGGGGCTGGGCGAGTGGCTGGTGCAGCCTCGCTCTGCGGGCAGGACCGACGCGGCGCCCGAGCGTCACGCGCGCGCCTCGGGTGAGTGACGATCGTGGGCTATGCACCGCGGCACGCGCCGGCGATCGCGATGATGGTCATCTAAGCGAACCATGCGTTCGCTTAAACACCCCTCGTGGTGCGAACGGTCCAGCTAGGCCGGTGACGGCGCCCCCAGCGCCGCCCGGGCGGCGCCCCGCCCGGTCCGCACCGCGCCCTCCATGTAGCCGGCCACCCAGTGATCGGAGCCGGCGACGTAAAAAGGGGGCTCGTGCGTGCCGTGCAGCGGGCCGACACGGCCGAGGTCCCCGGGGGCCCAGCCGGTGATGTAGCCCTGCGTGAACGGGTCGACGCCCCAGGCCCGCTCGATGAACGCTCGCGGCGACCGGGCGCGCTCGCCGTACAGCGCCACGAGGCCGTCCAGCACGAGCTCGCGGCGCGCCGGCGCAGGCGCGGCCACGAATGCCGACAGCCGCTCGGGCCCGACCAGGAGCGACAGCACCCCAGGTGAGCCCTGCGGCCAGGTGGAGCCGAACAGCCACTCGGTCTCCGCCAATCCGTTCTGCCCGGTTCGCTGCCAGAACGGCTCATCGAACGCGACCACCACCTTGGCCGCCAGGGCCTGGCGCTGGGCACGCAGCGAGCTCAGCCGCTCCTCGCTCAGCCCCACGATCTCGACTGACCGCAGTGGTCCGGCGGGAAGGGCGCAGACCACGGCCTCGGCCCGGACCACCTCGCCGCCGGCCAGCCCGACGCTCACGCCGCGCGCGCCCGCCTCGCCGGAGCCGGTGCCGGCGACCGAGACCGACTCCACCACCGCCCCCAACCGCACCCGCTCGCCGAGCTCCGCCGCCATCGCCCCCGCCACGGCCGCCGACCCCTCGGCGACGCGAAGCCCCTCCCACGCCGCCAGGTCATAGAAGCCGTCGCCCGGCAGGGTCGCGTGCTTGCGCAGCTCGGCCAGCAGCGACGTCCGCTCGGGCGCGTCGCAGGACAGTGAAAGAAACGACAGGGCATGGCGCCGGCGCACCGCCGGCAGCGCCCCGACCTCGCGCAGCCAGTCCGCGAGCGACAGGTCGTCCAGTCGCCGGAAATCCGGATGAGACCACGGATCGTCGGCATTGACAGACATCGCGAGCCGCGCGAACTCCGCCTCCACGCGGAGCAGGTCGGCCCGCTCGGCCTGGCTCATCCACGGCACGTCGTCGCCGACGAACACCCCCTCCTCGAGGCCCCAGGTGATCGCGCCCGGGTCGGCGACGTAGCTGGGCTCGAGCGCTAGCCCCAGCTCATCCACGAGCTCGCGGTAGGAGCGGTGCTCGGCGCCGATCACCTCACCCCCTGTCTGCGCCAAACGGCCGTCGGGCAGGCGCACCGCGTCGACGCGTCCACCCACCCGCGGGCGAGCTTCGAGCACGACCACGTCCGCCCCGGCCGCCACCAGGTCCCGCGCCGCCGCCAGCCCCGCAAGACCGCCCCCGAGCACCGCGACGTCGATCATTCGAGCCTCTCTCCTTAACAAACGGAAACACAGCCGACCTTGACAAGCATCAGCCGGCTACGTAGTTTCCTGAATCGCCGTTCAGTATACGTCCCCACGTCCGACGAGATGAGCCCCCGTCCAAAAGTCGACCACCTGCGCAAGCCGCAGATCGTCGCCGCCGCGGCAGCCGTTCTGTACGAGCGTGGGCTGTTCGACACCCGGATCGGTGACATCGCGCAACGGGCCGGCACCAGCTCGCCGACGATCCTCTACTACTTCGAATCCAAGGACCGGCTGCTAGAGGAAGCCGTCGACCACGTCGACCGCGAGTTCTACGCGAGGCTGTCCGAAGGCCAGGGGCGCTTCGTCCACGCCAGCGACAAGCTGGTGCACCTGATCGAGGAAACCAGCCTCGGGCCCGGCGGCCTCAGCGACTACACCCTGTGGATGGAGATCTGGGTCCGCGCGCGCCGCGATCCGACCGTCCGCAGCTCCTACTTCCGGCTCGATCGCCGCCAGCGCGCGCTGATCGCGGAGATCGTCCGCGACGGCCAGCAGGACGGCGAGTTCTCCGGCAACGCCGACCCGGAGGACTTCGCGCTCTCGCTCAGCGGGTTGCTCGACGGCCTCGGCGTACAGGTGACCCTCGGCCAGCCCGACGTGTCGGCCGAGCGCATGGTGCAGCGCTGCCTCGCGCTCGCATCGAGCGAGCTCGGGTGCGAGCTGCGTCCCAGCACACCAGTGATCGAATCCCAGCGAGGAGGAGCGCAGACATGACCGACCGTGCCCCAGGCGCGCCGGAGCCCGCTCGCCCAGCGGGCAGCACCCGCCGCCGCTTCATCGCCCGTGCCGGCGCGGCCGCGGCCGGCCTGACAGTCCCAGGGCTGCTCACCGCCTGTGGCACGACGGCTCCGACCGGTGGCGGGAGCGGCGGGAGCAGCTCCAGTAGCGCCGCGTCCGCCGCAGTTGGACCTGGGGGCCTGCCGCTGGCACGCCCCGACCGCCCGGTCACGTTGCCGATCCATCCCTCCAACAAGGCGATCGCCTCCGGACTGAAGCCCGAGAAGGGGCCGCTGCAGTTCTACAACTGGATCGAGTACATCAACGCCGACGTCGTCAAGGACTTCGAGCGCAAGTACAACGTCCAGGTGCAGATCAGCACCTTCACGACGATGGACGAGGCCGTGGCCAAGATCGCCAGCGGCGAGGTCCAGTTCGACGTGTTCGTGCCCGAGCTCGTGTACCTGGAACAGCTGGCGGTCGGCAACGTCCTGCAGCCGCTGAACCTGAGCTACATCCCGAACCTGCAGCAGAACGTGTGGCCGTCGCTGCACAGCCCGTGGTACGACGTCGGCGCCCACTACACGGTTCCGTACACGATCTACACAACGGGGATCGGCTGGAACAACACCAAGCTACCGGGCTTCTCCCCCGAGAAGTACGCCAACCCGTGGACCGCCCTGTGGCAGGAGGGTCCGAAGATCTCGGGCCGTGTGGGGCTGCTCGACGACCAGCACGACGGCCTGACCATGGGGCTGCTGCACGACGGCGTCACCGATGTCAACACCGATAACCCGGCGCAGATCGCCGGCGCCCAGAAGGCCCTGCAGCAGCTGGTCTCGATCGCCAACTTGAAGTTCGACACCAACGAGTACCAGCACCTGGCCGACGGCAGTTCGTGGCTTCACCAGGCGTGGTCGGGAGACATGGCGGCGATCCCCGAGTACGTCCCCAAGGGCACTCATGCCTCGGCGTTCACCTACTGGTGGCCAACCGACGGCCGTGGCCCGATCGACAACGACACGCTGGGCGTTTTGAAGGGGGCCAAGAACCCCGTCCTGGCCCACCTGTTCCTCAACCACATCCTCGACGTCGACGAGGCGTTCAAGAACTACAGCTACATCTTCTACCAGCAGCCGCTCAACGCGATGACCCCACAGGCCGTCGTCAAGGAGGGTCTGCTGGCGCCCAACCTGCGCAACACGCTGATCCAGGAGTCGCAGTTCCGCCAGGGGTATGTGCAGGGCACGCTGAGCCTGCAGGGCCAGGGGCTGTGGGAGAACGCCTGGGCGGCCGTCAAGTCCTCGTGAGCGTCGGCGCGATCGACACCCGGCGGTATTGGCGGGCGTTCGCGCTGCCCGGCGTCGGCTGGCTGGTCCTGTTCGTGGTGGTGCCTGCCTACGCGGTACTGGCGATCGCGATGGGCCGCGTCAACTTCCTGTTGCAGCCGGTCCCGGCCTGGAACCCGACGACATGGAACCCCGGGTATCTGAGCCAGGCGTTCTCGGGATCCCTGCCGGGTGGGGAGTACTGGCCGGCGGTGCGCAACACCCTGGTCTATGTCTCGGTCTCGTTGGTGCTGTGCTTCACGATCGGCTACCCGGTGGCGTACTACGTCGCCCGCCACGCCAAACGCTCAAAGACGCTGCTGATCGTGCTGCTGGTGATCCCGTTCTGGGTCAGCTATCTGCTGCGGATGCTGGCCTGGATCGGCCTGCTGTCACCCGACGGATACGTCAATCAGATCCTGAATGCGTTCGGGATCTCGAATCCGCCGGACTGGCTGAACGGCAACGCCTACTCGGTCATCCTGGCGCTCGTCTATGGCTACATCCCGTACTTCATCCTGCCCGTGTTCGCGGGCCTGGACCGGATCGACCGCAGCCAGATCGAGGCGGCCCGCGACCTCGGGGCGACGCCGTTCCGGGCGTTTCTGCACGTCACCCTCCCGCTGAGCCGGCCGAGCATCCTGGCCGGGTCGGCGCTGGTGGTGCTGCCGATGTTCGGCGACTACTACACCAACGACCTGATCTCGGGATCGCCCCACACCAACATGCTCGGCAACGAGATCAACCTGTTCGTGCAGGGCGGTTCGGAGAAGAACCTCGGCGCCTCGCTGGTGATCGTGCTGATGGCGATCCTCGCCGTCGGGATGGCGTATTACCTGTACCAGACCGCTCGCGACGCCCGGCAGATGGCGTGAAGCGGCTGCGCAACCCGTGGGGTCGCCCCCGCTTCCTGGTCCTGGGAACCTGGGCGTACCTCGCGTGGGCCCTGATCCCGGTGGGGATCGCGATCCTGTTCTCGTTCAACGCGGGACGTTCGCGGAGCGTGTGGCAGGGGTTCTCGATCCGCTGGTGGTGGGGAGACCCCAGCCTTTCGATCTTCCACGACTCCGACTACACCCATGCGCTGGTCCACAGCCTCGAGCTGGCCGCCCTCGACATGGCGATCGCCACCCCGCTCGGCGTGCTGCTCGCCCTCGGCCTGGCCCGGTGGCGCGGACGCGGCTCCGGCGCCGCCAACGGGCTGATGCTGATCCCGCTGGTGACCCCCGAGATCGTCATGGCCGTCTCCCTGCTGGTCGTCTTCACCCAGCTCTCGATCGTGCCCTTCGCACTGATCCACCTCGGCACCACCGCTCAAGCCGTCGGCCAGGTCACCTTCTCGCTGTCCTATGTGGTCGTCATCATCCGCAGTCGCCTGGCGTCGATCGGCCCCCACTACGAGGAGGCGGCGCGCGACCTCGGCGCGACTCCGGCGCAGGCGTTGCGCCTCGTGCTGGTCCCGCTGCTGATGCCGGCGATCCTGGCCAGCACGATGATCGTCTTCGCCCTCTCGATTGACGACTTCGTCGTGACCCAGTACATGTCGTCGAACTCGTCCACGACCACGATCCCCATGTACCTCTACTCCAACGCCCGCGGCGGCACCAGCACGCCGGCGCTCAACGCCCTGGCGACGATCCTGGTCGTCACCACCCTGCTTGGAATCGCCATCGCCTACCTGATCTACACGGCGCTCGGCCGCCGCACCTCCACCAGCGGCGTTGACGCCTTCCGCGAGCTG
This sequence comes from uncultured Solirubrobacterales bacterium, assembly GCA_963799995.1. Lineage (GTDB taxonomy): Bacteria > Actinomycetota > Thermoleophilia > Solirubrobacterales > Solirubrobacteraceae > Palsa-465. The sequence goes on from CAWCZI010000012.1 coordinate 1,573,869, forward strand.
TCGGGACTGGAGGCCGCGTGATGCCCGGCGAGGTCGAGCTGCGCGGGCTGACCAAGCGGTTCGACGCCACGGCCGCAGCCGCGGTCGATGCGATCGACGCGACGATCAACGCCGGCGAGTTCTTCTCGCTGCTCGGCCCCTCGGGCTGTGGCAAGACGACGACGCTGCGGATGATCGCCGGCTTCGAGCGCCCCACCGCCGGCGAGATCCTGCTCGACGGCGTCGACGTCGCGCAGACGCCGCCGCACCGCCGCAACGTCCACACCGTGTTCCAGAACTACGCCCTGTTCCCCCACCTCGACGTGTTCGACAACGTGGCCTTCGGCCTGCGGCGCTTCAAGGTGGCCAAGGACGAGGTCAAGACGCGGGTCGCGCAGGCGATCGAGCTTGTCGAGCTCGGCGGGCTGGGCGCGCGTCGCCCCCAGCAGCTCTCCGGCGGCCAGCAGCAGCGAGTGGCGCTGGCGCGCGCGCTCGTCCTGCGCCCCGCCGTGCTGCTGCTCGACGAGCCGCTCGGCGCGCTCGACGCCAAGATCCGAAAGCAGCTGCGGATGGAGCTCAAGAGCCTCCAGGAGGAGGTGGGGATCACGTTCGTGTTCGTCACCCACGACCAGGAGGAGGCGCTCAGCATGAGCGATCGGGTGGCGGTCATGAGCGCTGGCCGGATCGAGCAGATCGGCACCCCGGAGGAGGTCTACGAGAGCCCGGCGACCGTGTTCGTCGCCGACTTCCTCGGTGTCTCGAACCTCATGGACGCCGAGGCCGGCAGCAGCGGCGCCGGCGAGTGCGCGGTCCGCGTCGGGGACTTCACCCTCCGGGCCGGGTGCGGCGACCTGACCGCCCGCGGTGTCGTGAAGATAGTCGCCCGTCCCGAGCGGGTGCTGCTGCTCGAGCATGGCGCGGGGACCGAGAACTGCCTGCCGGGAATGGTCGAGCGCACGGTCTACGTGGGAGCCAGCCTGCAGGTGATCGTGCGCCTGGCCACCGGGGCTGTGCTCCAGGCCTCGGTCGCCAACACGGGAGCGCAGTCGCCCCACGTCCAGGGCACCCCGGTCCAGGTCCACATCCCCGCGGATGCGCTTCGCGTGCTCGGCCCGGCCCACGCGTCGGCTGAGCTGGTGCCCGAGTCGGGCGCTAACACGCTGTCAATATAGCTAACCTGTTGACAACATTGCGGGAAGGGCGTAGTTTGCCCGTTCGGCGAATAGCCGCGGGGCCACTACCAGTGCGGGACCACCAGGGGGGCAGCAACATGCAGACGTTCTCGAAGTCCAGCGCGGGCAGGCTCGCCGCGGCCATCGCGTCGGTCGGTGCTGCGTTTGCGGCCCTGATGCTGTTCTCGGCGCTCGCCGCGGCGTCTGCGGCCCACACCGGAAGCGCTGCGCTTGGCACGCCATCGCCGGGCAAGGCTCCGCTGATCCAGGCCGGAGCACCGGCCCGCCGCGTCGTCGGCAGCGGCAAGCGGGCCCCCACCCACCGGCCGGCGCCGGCGCTGCTCCCCCGGCACGCCAAGGTTGTCGTGGCGCCCGCGGCGGCCGGAGTCAGCCCGGGCAAGGCCGAGATCAACGGGATCGTCCACCTAGGCGCCCCCCACCCGGGCGCCGGGCGGCTGACGATCCCCGCCCCCGCAGCGGCGCACCCGGCCCGGGCGCGACGCTTCACCCCCAGCACCTTCTACAGCTCCACCCAGCTCGACAACTTCAGCGCCCAGTGCGGGTTCGGCGCCAACGAGACCACGATCGCCCAGGCCACCGATAACCCGAACCTGCTCGTGGCCGGCGCGAACACCTACTACGACAACAGCGGCAACTGCCAGGACTCACACGCCGGGGTCTACTACTCCTCAGATGGCGGCCAGCACTGGCACTACGAGGTGATGCCTGGTCTGTCGGACCCCGCGTCCGGCGACCCGGTCGTCACCTACGACCCCGTCCGCCATGTGTTCTTGTTCGCGTTCGTCGAGTTCAACCGCTCCGACAACACCGTCGGGCGCATCGGCGTCGAGGCGTCCTCGGACGGCGTCAACTGGTCGCGCAACGTCACGCTGGACTCCAACACCGCCAGCTATGAGACCGACAAGCCGAGCATCGCCGTCGACCAGAACCCCAGCAGCCCCCACTACGGACGGGTTGCGGTGGCGTGGACCGAGTTCACCGGTAACAACGCCGTGTATCAGGAGGACTACACCGACGACGGTGGCGCCAGCTGGCACGGGAGCGGGTCGTCGGTCAACTTCACGAGCCACGAGTGCGGCAATGGCACCTCGGCCGCCTTCGACGCCAACGGCGACCTGATGATCGCGTGGGCCGACTGCACCGGCGGCGTCAACTCGATCTACGAAGAGCTGTCGAGCACGGGCGGCCAGAGCTGGACGGCGCCGGCGGACAAGCAGATCACCACCACGAACCCGATCGAGGGCGCCGAGCAGGACACCGCGGCCAACTGCTTTTTGAACGGCGGCGGCAGCGCATTCCGGTGCAACAGCTTCCCCAGCCTCGCCGGCGATCCCAACTCTAGCGATGCCGGGGGCACGGCCTTCTTCATCGTCTGGGCCGACGTCCGGTCGACGACCCAGAGCTCCCAGACGGCGAACGTGTCACAGTTGATCGGCCTATCGAGCGTCGACGGCGGCGCCAGCTGGAATGGGGGCTCCTGCTGCGGCTTTGACTTCATGGCCTTCGATAACTTCGGCGACAAGTTCTTCCCCGCCGCCAGCTTCTCGCCCAACGGGCGGCTGACGGTCAGCTACAGCTCGCGCGAGGACGACGCCACTTCCGGGAATCCGAACGGCAAGAAGTTCAACGAGCACCAGGCCGAGGCCAGCAGCCTGACCAACCTGCGAGCCGACTCGTATGTCACCTACACGACGGACGGGACGCTCGGCGATCCCGGCAACCTGTCGTTCATCGGCGACTACTCGGGCAACACCAGCCTGGACGCGAACTTCGACACGTTCCCGATCTGGACCGATCTGCGCAGCGGGTTCCCCAGCATCCGCACGCAGGATCTCTGCTACTCGGACTGCTTCACGTCGCTCAGCCCGGACACCCCGCTCGCGATCTCCCAAGCCGGCGGGTCGACGTTCTCGGACTTCTACCGCTTCAGTATGGACCCGGGGACCGGATCCGGGGGCGACTTCTGGAATGTCGTCGGGATCCGCACAGGCACCGACGGCACCGCGTTCGACGACGACACGTTCCTGGCGCCGAACCGCTATTTCAGCAGCGTTCTCGCCAGCAGCAGCTTCAGCCCGCCCACCAACGATTACCTCGTGGTTAACGGCAACGCCGGGCACGCGCCAGACACCGTCTACTTCCCGCAGGTCCACAGCTTCTCCAGCCTCGGCGGGCCGTACTCGATCGAATGGGACGCCGGTCACATTGTCCTCAGCACCTCGACAGCCGCCGGCATGAGTTCCGCGGACGTGGCCCGCGCGTACGACACGTTCCTGGCCACTGCAACGACGTACTACATCGGGCTCCGGCCCGGCGCCGGCAACACCTCGAACTACAGCCTCACGCTGCATTCGGCCTCCGGCGCGGCCGAGCAGGGACGCCCCTCCGCCGTCGCCAACTCCGGAAACGTCGCGCCCGGGTCGCCGGCGCTGATCTCGTACCCCACCGGCTCTGACCCCAGTCAGTTCGACGGCGTGGTCGTCGTCAACAACAACAGCGGCTCCGGCACGTACACGCTCTACCGCGACACAGCCGCGCCGACCGGGTCGATCAAGATCGACGGCGGCGCCACCTACACCAAGAGCACATCGCTGGCCCTGACACTGTCGGCGACCAACCCCACCACCGGCGATCCGGTCTCCGACATGGCCTTCTCTATCAACGGTGGCGCATTCGGGGCCTTCCGGGCCTACTCGACCAGCACGACGCTCACGGTTCCGACCGGCGACGGCATCAAGACCGTCGCCGTGGAGTTCCGCAACGGCGCCGGCGCGATCAGCGCGCAGAAGAGCGCCAGCATCACCCTCGACCAGACGGCACCATCGACCGCGGCGATACGCGAGGGCGCCAGCACCGGCTGCTCGACCTTCTTCGGTACCGTCACCGTCAAGCTGACGCCGACCGATGCCGGAAGCGGCGTGGCCAGCACCGTCTATCAGGTCGACGGGGGCTCGACACAGACCTACTCGGCCCCCTTCACGGTTACCGGAACCGGCAACCACACCGTGACATGGCACAGCACCGACCATGCGGGCAACGTCGAGTCGACCGAGACGATGGCGATCAACATCGTCGTCCCGCTCCTGACCCCGACCCCGGCCAGCGGCGCCGTCGGAGCGCCGGTGAGCGTTGGCGGCACCAACTTCAAGTCGGGTGAGAGCGTCAAGCTCTACTGGGATTCGACGTCCTCGACGGCGCTGGCCACGGCGACGGCCAACTCGTCGTGCGCGATCTCCGCGACGATTCACGTTCCTTCCGCCGTGACCGGGGCCCATTCGCTGATCGCCGTCGGTCAGACCAGCGGCGAGTCGGGCAGGCACGGGTTCATCGTGAACGCGGCGGAGATCCTGAGTCCATCCAGCGCGGCCGCCGGAGGCCATGTCACCGCCAGCCTGACCGGGTTCAAGGCCGGCCAGTCGGTCAGCATCCGCTGGGGCAGCTCGAGCGGCACGGTCCTGACCACCCTGACGACGGACGGCGCGGGACACGGGGTCAAGACGTTCACCGTCCCGGCAAGCGCCGGCACCGGCGCCCACTCGGTGTTCGCGGTCGGCACCGGCGGCCCGACCACCAGCGCCACGCTCACCGTGACCTAGACTCGCACTCCGTGAGCGTCGCGGAGCTGCTGGAGGGCAAGCGCGTGTGCGTGTGCGGCGGCGCCGGCGGGGTCGGGAAGACCACCACATCCGCAGCGGTGGCGCTGGGTATGGCGGCTCGGGGAGCCAAGGTCGCGGTGGTGACGATCGATCCCGCCAAGCGCCTGGCCAACGCGCTCGGTCTCGAGGAGCTGGAGAACGCCCCGCGTCGGGTGGAACCCGAGCGACTGGCCATCGGCGGCGAGGAGATCAAGGGCGAGCTGTGGGCGATGATGCTCGACCCCAAGCGCACGTTCGACGAGCTGATCGACCGGGTCGCTCCGGATCCGGCCCGCGCCGAGGAGATCAAGGCCAACCGCGTCTACCGCGAGCTCTCCACAGCCGTCTCGGGCTCGCAGGAGTTCACCGCCGTGGCCAAGCTGTTCGAGCTCGAGCGTGAGGGCGACTTCGACCTGCTGGTGCTCGACACGCCGCCGTCGCGCAACGCGCTTGACTTCCTCGACGCCCCGGGCCGGCTGACCTCGTTCCTGGAGGGGCGAGCACTCAAGACCTTCATCCGCCCGACCGGCATCGGCATGCGCGTGCTCGGCCGTGGGGCGGCGCCGTTCCTGGGCGCCCTGCGCCGGGTCACCGGCGTCGACCTGCTGAGTGACCTATCGACCTTCTTCGGACTGCTCGGGAGCATGAGCGACGACTTCACCGAGCGCGCCGCCGCGGTCGAGCGGATGCTGCGGGCGCCGACCACGGCGTTCGTGCTCGTGACCTCGGCGCAACGGGCCGCGATCGACGAGGCGATCTGGTTCCGGCGCACGCTGCAGGAGAGCGGTATGCCCTTCGCGGGGGTGATCGTCAATCGCGTCCACCACGACGTGCTCGGCGATACCGAGCCCGAGGATCTGATCGCGGGACTCGAGGCGTGCGTGCCCGCCGCCCTCGCCGTCCGCGTGGCCGAGAACTTCGCCGACTACCACCGTCTGGCGCGCCGTGACGCCCGCAACATCGAGCGCCTCGGCGCCGAGCTCGAGGGGCAGCCGCTGATCCTGGTGCCCCACCTGGACGACGACGTGCACGACGTCGAGGGGCTGCTGCGCGTGCGGAGGTTTCTGTTCGCCTCCCAGGCCGAGCGCGAGTCACTGATCGCCGACGTCATCGCCTGACGTCGGGCCGCGGGCGCGGGCGCGATGGGCCGCTGGCGCGGGGCAACCGGCGCCGGGCCGCTGGCGCGGGCCGCCTCAGCCGGCGGGGGCCTGCAGCCGCAGTGGCTCGTCGTCGATCCAGGTCGACCAGCGCAGCAGCAGCGGCTGCCACTCAGCCTGCTCCACCGGCCCGTCCGGGGTAAAGACGCTCAGCCGGCCCTGGTGAAGCATCTCCCATACCGCCTGCTCGGCCAACGCCAGCCGCTCGCTGGCCCGCCACCCCGGATACTCCCTCACGGCCAGCTCGACCACCCCACCGAAGGTCAGCGGCGTCACGGCCGCCGCCTCGAGCATCGCCTTGAACGTCTGGACCGCCGATCCTGCCTCGGCGCCGCGCGCCGCCTCGGCCAGCACCGTCTCGGTGACCTCGCGGGAGGTCCGGCCGACCTGCGCCCAGCCCCGGCCGAGCCCCATCTCCGCGGTGGCCAGCTCGGGCCCCTCGTAGATCGTCAGGCGCGCCTTGTCAGGGGCCCAGCGCCGGTCCTCGTACACGACCGTCGATCCACTCACCCACGGGCGGGCAAAGCGCAGGTCGAGCTCCTCGCGCGACAGATTGAAGACGCGGGCGACGTGCGGGAACTGGCGCAGCTCGATGTGGAACACGGCGCTGAAAGCTTCCCATGGCTCCGGGCTCTTGTGGGCGTTCGGAGGCACTGTCGAGATGCGGGGCAACAAAACGGCGGCGACCAAGGGGAGGTTGCGCGTTTCCGGTCTGTTTTCGCGAGGCCTTGGTCGCTGTGGGGTCACATACAACCCAAAGCGACCAAGACCCCTGCGGACACCCGCACATCACCCCTTCCTCGCCGCCGTTTACGCCGCAAACCCCCGCAAACGCCTCACGGAGACGACGCGTGCGAAACCCCGTACACCGTGCCACGGCCTCGCCCCTTAAGCAGAGCGGGCGGGCCCTGAGGCCCGCCCGGTTCTGCAAGGTCGCGCTCCCCCTGACTTCATACGAGCCCCAGGACTTACGTGTTGAGCCTGGCGGGCAAAACACTCCCGGCCTCCATGGAGACCGAGTAGGGAGCGGCCTGTCGTCAGCCTAGCTGGTCGCGCCGGCCGGCAGAGCTGACGCCTCGGCCAGCAGCTCGTCAGCCACCGAGCGCAGGTCCGGGTCGAGGTGCCCGCACAGCGCGTCGCGGAGGATCGCGCGCAGGTGCTCGGACAGCTCCTCCACCAGGGAGTCGACGCCCGCCCGGGAGGCGGCCAGGCCGGTGATGACCGCGCGCTCCAGAGAGATCGCCTGAGCGGCGCGCTCGGCCAGGCCCGCCCGATCCTCGGGCCGCGCGCAGATCACGGCCAGCCGCTGCGCCAGGCGCCCGCTGGCCGGCCCCTCGGGCTCCAGCAGTGCCCGGAGCGCGAGCAGGTAGTCCGTCAGCGCCTCGAATGGCGCCAGGCGCTCGGATCCCATCTCGAACCTCGCCAGTGCCCAGGCCAGCTCTCCCCCACCCGGGGCGCGCCGCGTGACGAGCTCGACGAACGCGCGCAGCTCCTCCTCCTGGGAGGCCGGCACGAGCGTGAGAAACCGCGGCCGCCCGCTGGCGCCGATAGCCACCGGGCGCCAGCTTCCGGCCTCGGTCCGAGCCCAGCCCACCGGCCCCAGTGCATACCCGCCGCGCTCGAACAGCCGTAGCGCCGTGAGGATGCGGCGGAAGCGGGCCCGGGCGACCGACACCGGCGGGCGCGCCGAGCGCTCCTGATCGACCGCGAGCACCGCGAGCACGCTCGGCTCCTCCCCGTCTCCCCACACGGCCTCGGGCGGCGCCCCGGCGAGCGCGTCGCCGCGGAGCAGCGACAGGCCGTCCCCCAGCATGATCTCGGCCGTGCCGGGGTCGAGCGCCACCCCGAGCACCGGCGCGATCACCGTGGCCGTGCAGTGACCCTCGTACAGCGCCCGCTCGAGCTCCCCGTAGGCCGCCTCGAAGTGCGCCGGCTCGAAACCGAAGTCGCTGCGCTCCGCGAACACGCAGGTCAGGAACGTCACCAGGCCGGCGGTCGCCTGGCCCCGCGGGTCCCCGCCGGTCCGGACCTCGCCGTGATCCTGGAGGTAGGCCTCGAGCGCGGCGCAGCCGGTCAGCGCGTCGATCGCGGGGCCGTAGCTCGCCAGCTGCTCGAGCGCCGGCAGCCGCCCGCGGATGAAGGCTCCGGTCAGCGGTCGGTAGCGGTACAGCGGCACGCGCCCGCCGGCGCGCTCCTCGACGACCTCGAATGGGATCTCCGCGCCGCCGGAGATCTCGGCGGCCAGGCGGCCGCTGGCCTCGACGGTGAAGCCCTCGAGCAGATGATGCAGGGTGATGTTGCGCACCCCCGCGGTTTCTTCGCCGCCCCGGCGGATCCTCCCCGCCGCCAGCCGCGTTGCAGCCGTCGCCCGGGGCGCAGCCACCGCCGGCGCCCCTGCAGCGGTACCGCGGGCGGAGCCGCCGCGGCCCTCAGCCGCCGCGTTCGATCTCGGCCACGTGCTCGATGTTCGCGGCGTCCGCGGCGTCGTCACTCGGCGCCGCGCCGAACCACGCGTCGAGGATCTCCGCCAGCTCGGCCTCGGAGGTCGAGCGCAGGCTCAATGCCAGCGCGTTGGCGTCGTTCCATCGCCGTGCTCCGGCCGCGGTGGGACCGTCCCGGCACAGCGCAGCGCGGATCCCGCCCACCTTGTTGGCGGCGATCGACGCGCCCGTGCCGGTCCAGCACGCCACGATCGCCTGCTCCGCGGTCCCGGCGGCGACGTCGCGGGCGGCACGCTCGCTCGCCCATGCCCAATCCGCACGCTCGCTCTCGACGTAGGCTCCGTGCAGCACCGGCTCATGGCCGCGCTCGCGCAGCAGGTCCGGCAGTGACGCCGCGACCCCGGTGAGTTCATCGGCGGCGATCGCAATCCGCATCGCCGTAGGAGCGCTCAGGCCAGCGCGGCGGCCGGCTCGCGCGAGGTCTCGCTCTCGGCGTCCTCTGCGCAGTCGGCCCCCAGCCACTGGCGGCCGTAGGTCCGCATGTCCTCGATCAGCGGTGCGAGCGCGCGGCCCTTCGGGGTCAGCACATACTCGACACGCGGCGGGACCTCGGGGAACGTCTGGCGCTCGACGATGCCCTCCTCCTCGAGTGCGCGCAGGCGGAGCGACAGCGTCCGGGGGCTGATCCCCTGCAGCGAGCGCTCGAGCTCGCAGAACCGGGAGCGCCCTTCGGCAAGGTCCCGGATCACCAGGAGCGTCCACTTGCCGCACACGATCTCAGCGGTGCGGCAGACCGGACAGGTATCGCGTTCAGCCATCGGAAACCCCATATTAGCGCAATGCTTCACCAACTGAAGCGGGATTTTCGCTCAGGAGCCAGGGGCTCTGCTGGCCGCGGGCCCCGGTGGGCGCCATATCACCCCGTCCACGGGCCCGGACCGGACGTGGGTCAACTGAGCGTTCACATACGCACTCAGACTGCCACACGTCCCGTTTCGGCGACCCGTGTCAGGGCACCGGCCGCGACGCGGCTTAGGCGACGTCGCGCAGCTTCTGCGCTTCGGCCAGCGACTGCAGCTTCTTGAGCGACTGGTTCTCGATCTGGCGGATGCGCTCGCGGGTGACGTTGAACGTCCGCCCTACCTCGTCGAGCGTGCGCGGATGCTCGCCGCCGAGGCCGTAGCGAAGCTCGAGCACGCGGCGCTCGCGGTAGCTGAGGTTCTCGAGCGCCTCGCGCAGCGCCTCCTTGGTGAGGATCTCGGCCGCCCGCTCGTACGGGGACTCGGCCCGCTCGTCGGCGATGAACTGGCCGAACTCGGACTCCTCCTCGTCGCCGACCGGCTTCTCCAGAGAGACCGGGGCCTGGGCGGAGCGCTTGATCGACTCCACCTCCTCGGGCTCGATCCCGGTGACCTCGGCGATCTCCTCGGCCGTGGGCTCGCGTCCCAGCTCGGTGACCAGCTTGCGCTCGGCGCGGCCGATCTTGTTGAGCTTCTCGACAACGTGAACCGGGATCCGGATCGTGCGGGCCTTGTCGGCCAGCGCGCGGGCGATCGCCTGGCGGATCCACCAGGTGGCGTAGGTGGAGAACTTGAAGCCCTTGCGGTAGTCGAACTTCTCGGCGGCGCGGACCAGGCCGAGCGTGCCCTCCTGGATCAGGTCGAGGAACGGCAGGCCCTGGTTGCGGTAGTTCTTGGCGATCGAGACGACGAGGCGCAGGTTCGACTCCACCATCTTCTGCTTGGCGTCCAGGTCGCCCCGCTCGATCCGCTTGGCCAGGTCGACCTCCTCCTGGGCCGTCAGCAGGCGCACCTTGCCGATGTCCTTGAGGAACAGCTGCAGCGAGTCGGTCGTCATGTCCGGCTTCAGGTCGAGCGCCGTCTTGGCCTTGCGGCGGCCACGCTTGTCCGGCGCGCGCTCAACCTCGGTGGCGGTGGTCGCGGGATCGACCTCTTCTACGAGTTCGATCTCAGCCCGCTCGAGGAACCCATGCAGCTCCTCGACGTCTGCCTCGTCGAGATCGAGCTCGGACACAGCGCCGGCGATCTCCGAATAGGTGAGCACGCCGAGCTGCTGGCCGCGGTTGACGAGGCCCTTGATCTCTTCGAGTTCCTGCAGTTCCGCTACTGACATCTGGTTCCGTTCCGTCCGTGCTCCGAAGCCTGTTTCGGGCTCCGTCGCTGAGTAACCACGACGCGACCGGCGCTGCGCAGAGCGCACGACCGCTACTCAAACATACGTACGAGTATAGGTACTATACTTTGTGAAGTCAACGGCCTTGGAGCGAGGCCACGCGCGCTCGAGCCCGATCCGGGCGGCGCCGTATTCCTTTCTATACCTAGAACAGCCCGTCTCGTTTCAAAGTTCCGAAGTTTTTCTAACCGCATCCCACCTCGTCAAACCTAGCGCCGGTCCGCGGCTTGCGCTCCGGCTTGCATATATCGGGTCCGGCGGGCTCCGCTTGAGCGCGTGCGCGATCATGTACGACGAATGACCGAGCAACGACCACCCGGCGTCCTCGGAGGGCTGCCCCGCAGCCGGCCGCACCGCCGCAGCGACAAGCGCCCCGCCAAGGCCGCCGGAGCCAAGGCCGCCGCCCCAAGCGCCACCGCCAAGCCCCCCGCGCCCCGCGCCAAGGCCACCGCCCCACGCGCCAAGGCCGCCGCGCCAAGCGCCACCGCCAAGGCCGCCGCGCCCCGCGCCAAGGCCACCACCCCACGCACCAAGGCCGCCGCCACCAAGCGCGCCGTGCCGCAGGCCAGGGCCGCGCAGCCCGAGCGCCCCGCGCCCCGTGCCCCCGAGCCCGCCCGCCCCGCCGGACCCCTCGGGACGGCCGCTCAGGCCGCCGCGGAGCTGGCCGAGATCGGGTTGATGGCCAGCGCCCGGGCCCTGCGCGGCGCGCTCTCGCGCCTGCCGCGGCCCTGAGCGCCGCTTCAGTGCGGTGACGACGCGTCCGGCGGGATTACGTATACTGCCGCGCCACCAGCCGAGCGGTCGTCCGTCAGCGGGCGGCCGGCGGGGGAACCACCCGCGAGCCCTCTGGGCCCGCCGGGGCGAATCGGTCCCGTAAAGGACCGTAGCGCCACATAGGCGCGAGCCCGTCAGCTCACCCCGTAGGCATGAAACAAAAACAGGATGGACTGACCAATCGGTATTCGACGCGCCCACGCCCATGCCATGCTCGCCCTCGCGCTCGGCGCGCTCGCCGTGCCCGCGGCGGCGCTGAGCACGGCCGCACCCGCCATCGCCGCCTCCTCGGGCGGCAGCGGCCTCTCGCCCGGCGGCTCGGGCCTCCCCTCGGGATCCGGGAGCAGCAGCGGCTCGAGCGCCGCGTCGACCCAGAACGGTGACGTCATCGTCAGCGGCACCGGCGACGGCGTCACGCTCGTGAGCCACGCCTCCGCGATGCTCCGCAACCAGCTGAGCTTCACCGGCAGCGCGTCACCCAGCGACGCCGGGGCCACGGTCGAGATCGAGCGCCTCGGCCATCAGACCAACTGGCAGTGGGCGCCGACCGCGCAGGCCACGGTCGGCAGCGACGGCTCGTTCAGCGCGGCGTGGCAGACCGACCACATCGGTCGCTTCGCCATCCGTGCCCTGATCGCGACCAGTTCCGGCACCGCCTCCACTGCCTCGTCGATGCCCACGGTGACGATCACCGTCTACCGCCAGTCGATCGCCACCCAGTACGGGCCCGGCTTCTACGGCCAGCGCACCGCCTGCGGGACCAAGCTGAAGCCGTCGACGATCGGAGTCGCCAACCGGACCTTGAAGTGCGGAAGCAAGGTGTCGGTCTACTACCACGGCCAGACGATGATCGTCCCGGTGATCGACCGCGGCCCGTACGCCAACCACGCCGACTGGGACCTCACCACGGCCACCGCCAAGGCGCTGGGGATCTCCGGCACCGCCACGATCGGCGCCGTCTCACTCCCGACTCAGCCGTAGCTCAGTCGGCCGGGGTTTCGTCCGGGACGGCCCGGATCACGCCGATCCCGCTGGCCTCGGCGGCGAACCGCGCCTCCTCGGCCGCCTCGATCAGCTCATCGGGGGTGTGGCCGTCCTCGCCGAGCACGGCCACTCCGACACTCGCCGCCAACGGAGCCCCGCGCCAGGGCCGGCCCGCCCCGACGGCCTCGGCGATCCGCTGTCCAAGTGCCTGTGCCCCGCCACGCCCCGTCTCCCGGGCGATGATCCAGGCCCGGCTGTCGGTCTCGCAGACGAGGATGTCCTGGCGACGGACCACTCCCCGCACCGCCTTGGCGAAGTCTCCGAAGGTGGCCCCGGCCTCCTCCCGGCGCTCCACCGCAGCGACCTGCTCCGCGTCCTCGAGCTCCGCCAGCAGCAGCGACAAGGGCGCCCCCGCCGAACGCTGGATCTCGTCGGTGAGCGCACCGATCCACAGCGCCTGAGAGCCTCGCTCTCCCCCGGCGGTCGCCGCGGCCTCGGGCCACGAGCGGTCGCGAGCCGGCTCGAACGCGTCCGTTGTGCCCGAGCCGGTGCCCGGGGGGGGCGTGCCGGCGCCTTCGGGGCCTTCGCCGCCTGGCTCCGGGGCCAGCCGCACCGGCCCCCGCTCAGGGGCGCCGGGAACGCTCTCGCCCCGCCGCAGCGCCGCCGCCCGAAGCAGTTCGGTGACCAGCGCCAGCCGCTCCGCGATGTCGGACACGAGCTCGGGAACGGGGCTGCGGAGCTCGTCGCGTAGCGCGGCCCAGATCACCGCCTGAAGGGCATCGACCGCCCGTGAGGTGGCCTCGGGGCCAACGGCGCCCGCGAGCTCACCCGCACGCGACGCCAGCGGAGTCAGCGCGCCGCCCGGCTCAAGCCGGCGAAGGTCGGTGTCGTCGGACATCGCCCGGAGCACGGCTTCGCACACGCGCGGACCGTCACGGGTGAGATCGGCGGCCAGAATCGATGGTGCCTTGTCAAGTGGGGCCTGCTCGAGCAGAGCCAGGAGCCATCCTTTCGCCAGGTCCTCGGCACGCGGCAGTAGCACGTCGACCGGCGCGTCAGCCACCGGCCGGGCCCGGCGGCGACGAGGTGGGCCTGACAACATCGTGGTCTTGTATCACGTGGGGCAGTCGCGACCGCCCCCAAACCTCCCAAAACCTGACCCCGCAAGCTGAGCAGCTGAGATGAGCAAGCCCCTGATTACCGTGGATGCTGCCCGGGCGCTCGTGCTCGCGGCGGTCCGGCGTCTGCCCGCCGAGCGCGTCGGGGTCGACGAGGGGCTGGGCCGCGTCCTGGCGGCTGACGTCCCCGCGACTGCCAACGTGCCCTCCTTCCCGAGCTCGGCCATGGACGGTTACGCAATCGTCGCCGGTCCGTCCGGACGGCGCCTTTCGATCGTCGGCGAGTCGCGGGCCGGCTCGCCGTCGGAGCGGGGTCCCGGCGCCGGCGAGGCGATCCGGATCTCCACCGGCGCCGCTGTCCCCGACGGCGCGAACGCCGTGATCCCGCAGGAGAACGTGGCGGCCGACGGCGAAGCCACGATCGAGACCGCAACGGCGATCGCGCCCGGCGAGAACATCCGCTGGCCGGGTGAGGACATGCGCGAGGGGACGACGATCCTCACCGCCGGAACTCTGCTCGGCGCCGTCGAGCTCGGGGCGGCCACCGCCGCCGGCGCCGGAACCCTGGAGGTGGCGCGCCGGCCGCGGGTGAGCGTGCTCTGCACCGGCGATGAGCTGCGCGCGCCGGGTGAGCCGCTGGCGCCGGGTGAGATCCACAACTCCAACGCGCCGATGCTGACCGCGCTGGCCACCGGCGCCGGGGCAGTCACCGCTCCGGCCGGGCGCCTGCCCGACGACCGCGCCGCCACCGAGGCGGGGATCGGGGCTGCGCTCGAGACCGCCGACGTGCTCCTGATCTCCGGCGGCGTCTCGGTCGGGCCTCACGACCACGTCAAACCGGCGCTCACGACCCTCGGCGTGCAGGAGATCTTCTGGAGCGTCGCGCTCCGGCCCGGCAAGCCGACGTGGTTCGGAACCCGGGACGGCGATACCTATGTCTTCGGCCTGCCCGGCAATCCGGTATCCGCGGCGGTGACCTTCTCGCTGTTCGCAGCGCCGGCGCTCGCGGCTCTACAGGGACTGACGCAGAGCCACCGGTCCGAGCGCGAGGCCGTGCTGGGCGAGCCCGTGCGGCGAAACCCCCACCGGGAGCAGGCGGTACGCGTGCGGCTCGAGCGCGACGGGCAGGGCACGCGGGCGTTCCTCAACGGTGAGCAGGGCTCGCACATCCTCACCTCGCTGCTGGGAGCCGACGCGCTGGCGATGATCCCCGCGGGCGAGGGCATGCTCGCCGCGGGCGCGGTGGTCGCGCTCGAACAGCTGGCCCGGTGATTGTGAAAGCCCCGAAACAGGGCACAATCCTGACCGTGGCCGCCCCGCTCGTGATCCTCGCCCTGGCGCTGTCCGCGCTCGCAGCCGTGCGCCGCCAACACAGGCGGATCCGGTTGCCCGGCCGCGCGGTCATCGTGTCGCCGCGCAAATCCACGGTGATCGCCCGCGACGGCGCCGTGCGCTCGGCCCAGACAGCCGAGTTGACGCTCGACCACGAGGAGCTCGAGCGCCTGTGGAGCCCCAAGAACCTCGAGAACCTGGCGCGCACCTACTGGGCCTTCCTGTCGAGGATGACTCTGCACCTGATCCGTGTCGTCTACAGCGAGAACACCCGATCGGTGGTGTTTCTGGGCCGGCCGCTGACGCTTCTGCGCTTCGACGCCCCCGACTACGAGCTCGACCACGACCATGGCGCGGTCCGGTGGCGGATCCGCGACGGACTCCTGGTGGCGCGGTCCGGCCGCGGCTGCGGCTATCTGTGCCTCGACGTCAGGCGCGAGCCCGTCGACGACGACTCCCGGGCCAAGCTCCGCATCGAGGTCGAGGTGGCCAACTTCTTTCCCTCGATCGCCGTCGGCTTCAGCACGCCGGTCTACGAGATGACCCAGTCGGCCATCCACGTGCTGGTGACCAACGCGTTCCTGCGCTCGCTGGCCAACCTCGAGCTCGAGGAGTCCAAGGTGGGCCTGCTGGCCGACCAGGAGTAACCGCGGGCCGGCGATCAGCCGTAGGTGAGACCCATCGCCCGCATCTTGGCCCGGTCGTGCCGAGCCGAGATCCGCCGCACCGTCCCCGAGCGTGAGCGCATCACCAGCGACTCCGTCGTGGCGCCCCGATCTCCCTGGTAGCGAACGCCCTGCAGGACGTCGCCGTCGGTCACCCCGGTGGCCGAGAAGAACGCGTCGTCGCCCTTGACCAGGTCGTCGCAGGTGAGGACCCGCTCGAGGTCATAGCCGGCCTTGACCGCGGCCTCGCGCTCCTCGTCGTTGCGCGGCCACAGCCGGCCCAGGAGCTGACCCCCGATGCACTTGATGGCCGCGGCCGAGATCACGCCCTCCGGCGTTCCCCCGATCCCCCACAGCAGGTCCACTGCGGTGTTGTCGCTGACCGCCAGCAGCGACGCGGCCACATCACCGTCCGTGATCAGGCGCACCCGGGCTCCGGCCTCGCGAACCTCGCGCATCGCATCCTGGTGGCGCTCGCGGTCGAGCATCACCACCATCACGTCGCGAATGTCGGTCTGCTTGCGCTCGGCGATCAGGCCCAGCGTCCCGGCCAGCGGCCGATCGAGGTCGAGCAGGTCGGCGATCTCGGGGCCGCCCGCGATCTTCTCCATGTAGAAGACCGGACCCGGGTCGAACATCGTCCCGCGCTCCGACAGGGCTATCACCGCCAGCGCGTTGGGCATGCCGAGCGCGGTCAGGCGCGTCCCCTCGAGTGGGTCGACGGCGATGTCGACCTGGGGCGGGCTGCCGTCGCCGATCTGCTCACCGTTGAACAGCATCGGGGCCTCGTCCTTCTCGCCCTCGCCGATCACCACGACGCCGTCCATCGACACCGAGTCCAGAACCTCGCGCATGGCGTCCACGGCAGCCTGGTCGGCGCCCTCCTTGTCACCCCGGCCGACCATCCGCGCCGCGGCCAGCGCCGCCGCCTCGGTAACGCGCACGAGCTCCAGCGCAAGGTTGCGGTCCGGACGGGTCCGCCTCGGGGCGCTGCTCACACGACCCCCGGGGGCTTGCGCCGCGCGCCGCTCTCCTGCGCGCGCCATACCGAGCCGAACAGGATCAGCAGGTCGGCCACGAGCGCCACCCACCAGCCGATCGAGATGCTGATCTCCCCGGGAGGCGTCCCGGGCTTGTCGATCAGGCCCAAAAACAGCGTGAACACCAGTGCCGCCAGAGCCGTCACCGCGGTCAACTCGCCCCGCGGCCAGGACAGGGCGTGCCCGCGAACGATGATGTAGGCCAGGATCGCCGGCGCCACCGCCGCGATCAGCAGCAGGTAGCGGATGATCGACAGCGCCGCCCAGCCCGTGCACGACGTATGGGGGCCGCGACAGCTGCCTAGCGTGGCGTTGTGGTTGCCGAGCTTGTACCAGCTCAAGAACAGTGAGATCCCGAGCAGGATCCCTCCGATGGCCGCGAGGAGCTCGCCGCGGCTCAGGTCCTTGAAGTGCATCGGGCGGCAGCGTAACCGGTTTTCCGCGCGCGCGAGAAGCTTCGGCGCACCGCCGGCCGGGTCTTCGGCGGTTGACTGGATGCTTGCTCGCATAGGCCCCCGGGTATCCGAATCAGGGATGCCACAATGAGGATGATGCTCGGTTCCGAGGCAGCGCCGACGCTCCTGACCGAGGAGCTGGCGCTCGACGCGCTCGAAGAGGCCCGCGCGCGCACGCTGGCGCTGGTCGACTCGATCTCCGACGAGGACCTGGAGCGCGTGCACTCGAAGCTGATGAGCCCGCTGGTCTGGGATCTGGGTCACATCGCGGCCTTCGAGGATCTGTGGATCGTGCACCGTCATGGCGGCCGGGCTCTGCTGCGCGAGGAGCTGTCGGAGGTCTATGACGCCTTCGAGACACCACGCGCGGGCCGCGGCGAGCTCCCCTTCCTGCGCCCCCCCGAGGCACGGGAGTACCTCGATGAGGTGCGCGCGCGGACGCTCGATGTGATCAACGCCGCAGGGATCGGCGATGGAAAGATCGCCGAGCTCATCATCCGCCACGAGCAGCAGCACAACGAGACGATGCTTCAGACCCTGCAGCTCGCTCGCTTCGAGGACCTGCGATTCGCCCGCGGCGCAGCGGCCGCCCGCGGGCTAGCGGCCGCCCACCCCGACGGCGCCCACCAGCGCTTCACCGGTCTGGAGCTCGTGGAGATCCCCGACGGGGGCTGCACCGTCGGCGCGCCTGCCGCCGGCTTCGCCTACGACAACGAGCGGCCCCGTCACCGCACCGACGTGCGTGGCTACCTGATCGGGCGCACCCCGATCACCAACGCCTCGTACCTGACTTTCGTGGAGGGGGGTGGTTACGAGCGGCGTGAATGGTGGTCCGACGAAGGCTGGTCCTGGAAGGAGGACTACGACATCACACGACCAGGTGGGTGGACGGCCGACCTGACGGCCGAGTGGCGCCTCTCCGGCTCCGAGCCGCTCGATCCCGACAGGCCCGTCGTCCACATCTCCTGGTTCGAGGCCGACGCCTTCGCCCGCGCGCACGGCGGCCGACTCCCCACCGAAGCGGAGTGGGAGAAGGCGGCGACCTGGGACCAGGACACTGCAAGGGCGCTTGAACATCCGTGGGGGGATCGGGAGCCGGTCCCCGGACGGCACGCGAACCTCGATGCCCTGGCCGGCGGTCCGGAGCGGGCCGGCTCGTATCCTGCCGGCGCTTCGCCGGCCGGCTGTCTGGGCATGATCGGCGACGTCTGGGAGTGGACGGCAAGCCAGTTCGGCGGCTACCCCGGCTTCACCGCGGATCCCTACCGCGAGTACTCCGAGGTGTTCTTCGGAGCCGGCTACCGCGTGCTCCGCGGCGGCTCGTGGGCGACCCGTCCCCGGCTGGCCACCGCCACGTTCCGCAACTGGGACCTTCCCGAGCGCCGCCAGATCTTCTCCGGCCTGCGCCTGGCCCGCGACCTGTGAGGCGATGATGAGGTCCATCCATCTCAGCGATGACGTGCAAGTCGACTCGTGGCTGACCGACGACGACGAGCGCTCGCTGGCCAACGACGTGCTCGACGGGCTCACCAAGCCGTTCAAGGAGCTGCCGGCCAAGCACTTCTACGATGCGCGCGGCTCGGAGCTGTTCGAGCGGATCTGCCGGCTGCCCGAGTACTACCCGACGCGCACCGAGTTGCAGATCCTCGCCGACAACGCCGGCGACATCGTTGCGGGCACCGGGGCCGGTGAGGTCGTCGAGCTCGGCGCCGGAGCGTCCGACAAGGCGCGCGTGCTGCTCGACGCGATGGATGTGGCCGGCACCCTGACCCGCTACATCCCGCTGGACGTCTCCGCCGGCGTCGTCGAGGATGCGGCCGAGCAGCTCGTCGACGAGTACCCCGGTCTCCTCGTCCACGGCGTGGTGGGTGACTTCGAGCGCCATCTCGAGCACGTCCCCGGGCCAGACGGCGTGCCGCGCCTGGCGGCGCTGTTCGGGGGCACGATCGGCAACTTCCCGCCCGGGACCCGGCGCGCGGTCCTCGCGAAGATCGCCACCCTCTTGGGGCCTGACGACCGCCTGCTGCTCGGCACCGACCTGGTCAAGGACCCGGCGGTGATCGAGGCCGCCTACAACGACTCCGAGGGCGTGACGGCCGAGTTCAACCGCAATCTCCTGCACGTCGTCAATCGGGAGCTCGGCGCCGACTTCCAGCCGGCTGCGTTCGATCACGTCGCGTTCTTCGACCGCCGACACGAGTGGGTCGAGATGCGGCTGCGGGCCAGCCGGGCGTGCTCGGTGCTGATCTCCGAGCTGGACCTCCGCGTCGAGTTCGCCGCCGGCGAGGAGCTGCGCACGGAGATCAGCGCCAAGTTCACGCCCGAGCGCGTTGCCGCCGACCTCGAGGCCGCAGGCCTGGAACTGGAGGCGTGGTTCACCGATCCGCAGGCCCTGTTCGGCATCTCGCTGGCGCGCCCCGCGGCGTAGGCAGCGCCGTCGCCGGGGCCGGCGCCGGTAGGGTTGCGGCCCATGACCGAGGAGCTCTCGCCGGCTGACCGCTCATCGGTCGCCGCCGAGCAGGGGTCGGTGAACATGGCGGTCGGCGGCCTGCTCGTCTTCGAGCCTTCACCGCCGCTGACCAGGGCGATCGTCGCCCGCCGGCTCGGGGAGCGGATCCATCTCATTCCTCGGCTTCGCCAGCGCCTCCAGGAGCCGCCACTGGGCCTCGCCAATCCGGTCTGGACCGATGACGTCGCGTTCGACCTCGACTGGCACGTACGCCAGGCCGGCCTGCCCGCTCCCGGCGACGACGCCGAGCTGGCGATCCTGGTCGGACGCGAGTTCTCCCACCGCCTGGACCGCTCGCGGCCGCTGTGGGAGGCAACCGTGGTCGAAGGTCTGTCAGGTGGACGGCAGGCGCTGCTGATGAAGGTCCACCACGCCCTGGTCGACGGGATGGCGGCGATCGGCCTCGCCGCACTCGTGCTCGACCCCAGCGTCGAGCCGCTCGAGATCCCGCCCGCCGAGGACGACTGGGCGCCCCGGCACTACGACCGCCGGCGGCATGTGGCGAGGCTGGCCGGCCGCCAGCTCGCGATGGCGCCGCGGCTGATGGTGGACAGCATGCAGCGCGCGCTGGACCCCGATCCCCGCCGCGCAGCCACAGAGCTGCGACGCACGACCGAGCTGGCGCTGGAGCTCGCGCGCACGCGCCCGAGCGCGCCGATGACGCCGCTGAACCGCTCGATCTCCCCCAATCGACGGTTCGCGACCGCAGTCGGCGATCTGGCGGCGGCGAAGCGGGCCGGACGCGCCGCCGGCGCGACGGTCAACGATGCCCTGCTGGCCGTGGTCGCCGGAATGCTGGGCCGTTATCTCGATGCCGCCGGGACCGGCACGGAGACGCCCGGCCGAGGCGCCGACCCGGTCGCGCTGGTCCCGGTCAGCGTCCGGCCGGCACCCACTGAGGGGGAGACCGGCAACCGGATCTCGACCGTGTTCGTGGACCTGCCCGTCGGCGAGCCCGACCTGACCGAGCGCATCCGCGCGATCTCGGTCCAGACGCGAGCGCTCAAGGAATCCGCCGCCGTTCGCGCCGGCGCGTTGATGGTCGGCGCCGCCGGCTGGGCGCCCCCGCTCGTCTCCGGCCTGCTGGCCCGCACGATGGGCTCGGTACGCGCCTTCAACCTGGTCGTGTCCAACATCCCCGGCCCCCAGCAGCCGTTCTACCTCGACGGCGTCAAGCTCACCGGGGTGCACCCGGTGGTGCCGCTGAACCCGGCCAACCAGGGCCTCAGCGTGGGCATCATCAGCTATGACGGCAGGCTCTGCTTCGGCCTGCTGGCCGACCGAGACCTCGATCCGCCGCTGGCGGTGGCGGCGGCCGCGCTGGCGCAGGAGCTGGCTGCCCTGGAGCGCGCCGGGACCGCTAGCTGAGGCGCTCGATCAGCATCGCCTGGCCCATCCCACCGGCCACGCACATCGACTCGATCCCGTAGGTCCCGTCGATGCTGCGCAGGCCGTTGATCAGCGTCGTCATGATCCGGGCGCCGGTCATCCCGAACGGGTGTCCAAGCGCGATCGCGCCGCCGAACGGGTTCAGCTTGTCCTCCGGGATGTCGAGATCCTCCTTGCAGGGGACGATCTGCGCCGCGAACGCCTCGTTGATCTCGACGATGTCGACGTCCGCGATGCTCATCCCGGTCTGCTTGAGCAGCGCCTGGATCGCCGGGATCGGGCCGAGGCCCATGATCTCGGGCCGGATCGCGGCCACGGTCGAGGCGATGATCCGCGCCATCGGCTTCAGACCGAGGTCGCGCGCCTTGTCAGCGGACATCACCAGCACGGCGGCGGCGCCGTCGTTGAGCGGGCACGAGTTACCCGCGGTGACGGTGCCGTCGGGCTTGAAGGCCGGCTTGAGCTTGGCGAGCACCTCCATCGTCGTGCCGGCGCGGGGCCCGTCGTCGTGGCGGACGACCGTCTCGGGGACCTCGACCGTGTTGCCGTCCTTGTCGACATCTGTGTGGGCCGCCACAGTCACAGGAACGATCTCGGCGTCGAAGTGGCCCGAGTCGCGCGCCTGCACGGCTCGGCTCTGCGAGATCACCGCCCACTCGTCCTGCGCCTCACGGCTGACGTGGCAGCGCTCGGCGACGTTCTCGGCGGTCATCCCCATCGGGATGTAGACGTCGTAGAGCGAGCCGTCGGAGCCGTTGAGCTTCGGGTTCTTGGCCTCGTCCATCATCCCGGCACCCAGTCCGGCTCGGGACACGGCCTCGACGCCGGCGGCGATGTACTGGTCGCCCTCACCGGCACGGATCGAATGTGATGCCATCCGGATCGCCATCAGCGAAGAGGCGCAGAAGCGGTTGATGGTGCAGGCCGGCACGTGGTGGTCGAGCCCTGCCAGCAGCGAGGCGTTGCGGCCCACGTTGTAGCCCTGCTCACCGACGCCCGAGGCTGCGCCCATCAGCACGTCGGCCGTCTGGGCGAAGTCGACCTCGGGGTTGCGCTCGATCAATGTGCGGATCGGCAGCGCCGCCAGCTCATCGGCTCGGACGGTCTTCAGCGAGCCCTTGCCCGCCCGGCCGATGGGGGTGCGGATGGCATCGACGATGACGGCTTCTGGCATGTGCTCTCCTGGATCGAGTGGGGGAATACGACGCGGGGCGGGGCGTTAGTCGGCGACCACTACAGACCGAGGCCGCGAACGCCCTTCTCGCCCCATCCGAGATGATGGGCGAGCTCGTGGCGCACGGTTCTGGTGACCTGGGCCTTGAGCAGCTCCGGGTCGTGTCCGAAGTCGCGCACCAGCGTGTCGCGGAAGATCACGATCCGGTCGTGGAAGAAGTCGTGCGCCACCGTGTCACCCTGGTAGAGCCCGTAGGCATGGCGGCGACGCCCACCGTCGGACACGACGATCGCCACGTGCTCGAGCGCGCGGTGGAACTCCAGCGGTAGCTCGTCGACGGCGGAGCGTACGAGCGCCTTGAAGTCCTCGTCGTTGTCGGCGTCGAACAGGTCGTCGTCGTCGTCGGAGTCGTCTGCGTCCGCCTCCCCCCACACCCCCTCGGCCGCGAGCTGCTCAGCGCGCTGCACCAGCGCCTCGAAATCCTCCTCGGACTCCGGATCGCGCCAGTCGGCGAGGCGGATCATCGCCAGCACGACGGCGCCGCCGATCAGCAGTGCACCCGCGGCGAAGACCGCCACGCCCTGCAGCAGCCGCACGGGGAAGTAGTCGCTGAAGCCCCCGATCACGCTGACCACGCCGAACCCAACGGTCATCGCCGCCACCGCCGAGAGGAGAACGCGACGAACGTTCTGCGGGCCTCTGGTCATGCTGGCGCTACCGGAGCGTCCGGGCGATGACGAGACGCTGGATCTCGTTCGTGCCCTCGTAGATCTGGGTGATCTTGGCGTCGCGCATCATCCGCTCCACCGGGTACTCCTTCACGTAGCCGTAGCCGCCGAGGACCTGCACGGCCTCGACCGTGACCGCCATCGCGGTGTCCGAGCAGAACAGCTTGGCCATGGCTGAGTACTTGCCGACGTCCGGCGCCGCCCTGTCGACCTTGGAGCAGGCCTGGTAGAGCAGCTCGCGCGCCGCCGCGCACCGCGTCTCCATGTCGGCGAGCTTGAACTGGATCGCCTGAAAGGAGTTGATCGGCTTGCCGAACTGGCGCCGCTCCCGCGCGTAGGCGGCGGCATAGTCGGTCGCCCCCTGGGCGATGCCGAGCGCCTGTGCGCCCGCCCCCAGGCGTGAGATGTCCAGCGTGCCCATCGCGACCTTGAAGCCGTGGTTGACCTCGCCGACGATGTTCTCGGCGGGAACCCGGACACCGTCGAAGATCGGCTGGCCCGTCGGCGAGCCGCGGATGCCCATCTTGTGCTCGAGCTTGCCGACGCTGAATCCGGGGCGGTCGGCCTCGACCACGAACGCGGTGATCCCGCGCGAGTGCCCGGCTTCGCGGTCGGTCACGGCGAACACGACATAGAAGTCGGCAATCCCGAGGTTGGTGATCCAGTTCTTGGTGCCGTCGATCACCCAGTCGTCGCCGTCCTTCACCGCGCGGGTGAGCATCCCGCCGGGGTCCGACCCGGCATCGGGCTCCGACAGGGCGAACGCCGGCGACCACTCGCCGGTCGCGCACCGCGGCAGGAAGCGGTTCTTGAGCTCCTCGGAGCCGAACAGCTTGATCGGGAGGGTGCCCAGTTCCTGGATCATCAGAATCAGCGCGGTCGAGGCGCAGGCCTTGGCGATCTCCTCGATCGCGATGTTGAGCATCAGGGTCCCCGTGCCGGTGCCCCCGTGCTCGGTCTCGAACGGCAGCCCGAGGATGTCCTGCTCGGCCAGCAGCGACCGCAGGTCATGCGGGTAGGCGGCGTTCTCGTCGATCTCGGCGGCGCGGGGCGCGATCCGCTGCTGCGCGATCTCGCGGATCGTGTCGCGGAAGTCGAGGTGCTCCTGGGGCACCGTGTACAGCTCGGACAGGGCGGACATCGCCCCTGGATCCTACGTCAAGCGCGGGCTCGGCCGCCGGCGCCCCGGAGGGCGGCCGCCGGCCCCGTCGCGGCCGGCGCCGCGGTCAGCAGCCGGGTCCCTCGCAGCCGGAGCCGCGGTCAGAGACCCGCGGGATGGCGGACGACGTAGTTGCCGCCGTCAGCCAGGTTGCCGGTCGGGTTGGTGCGCCAGCGGGGACCGGTCCCACTGGGGATGTTGGGCCCGCCGTAGTCGGCCGTGTCGAAGGCGATCCCGGCCACGTCGACGAAGGTGTGCCCGGAATCGGCGTAGACCGTGATCCACTTGCCGGGGCCGGCCTCGCCCCACGACTCGAGCCCGGTTGAGTCCTCCGGGGAGGACAGCAGGCCGCCACCGTGGAGCGCGTAGCTGACGGCGCCCGAGCAGTCGTAGCCCGAGTCGTTCCACTTGCTGTGACCGCCGGCGTAGATGTACGGCTTGTCGATGATCTGATTGGCGGCGGCGATCACGTTCTGGACCACGGTCGGGGCGCCGGCCGGAGCGGTCGCGGTGCCGTCTGAGTTGATCGTCGCCTTGGCGACCGCGCCACCCGCCATGGCCTGCGCGACCGCCTGACGGAGCACGACCTGGACGCCGTAGGTGACGACGCCGTCAGCCGTGAGGAGGTGGGACTGCTCGAACTCCATCACATTCGTCTTGGTGGTCGGGCCGAACGAGCCGTCGACGTTGGTCGGGTAGCCGACCAACGTCAGGTAGCTCTGCAGCACCCGCACGTCGTGGCCCTGCATGCCCTGACGCAGCGTGCGCTCGCCGAGGTGCTGGGACCCTCCGTCCTGCTTGACCACGGGCGTATCGGTGAGCTGCTTGGACGACGTCTTGGTGCTCGACGCGGCGGGGAAACCGATCCCGCTGCCACCGCTGCCGTACGTCGAGGCTCCTCCGGCGCTGAGGGCGGCCCTCAGCTCACGGACCACCGTGAGCGTGGCCACCCCGTCGACGCGGAGTCCGTACTCCTGCTCGAACCGGCGCACGTTGCGCTGCGTCACGGGGCCGTAGCTGCCGACCGTGGGCGTATTCAGCCCGACCTTGGTGAGGTCGTTCTGAAGCGCCTTCACGTCGGGGCCGCTCATTCCCCGGCGCAGCGTCCGGCTGCCCAGCGAAGCGGATTTCGCGAATGCAGCGCTGGGTAGCGCGACGACACCGGCAAGAGCGAACATCGCCGTCAGACGCGAGACGGCTCCAGGACGAACGTGGAACAAAAGACCAAACCCTTCTCTTTCGTGCGCCTACGGGGTTAGCTGACGGGCTCGCGCTGAAAGAGTGCGCTACGCCGGTGATCCGGCGATTCGCCCCTGAGGCCCTGAAGCGGACCTCATCGGGTTCCCCGATCGCCGTGGCTCGGTTTCCACGGCGATTCGGCTGGGTGCTGTTTCGGCACGGCACAGTACCGCACCTGCAAGATGCGTGTCACACCACCATTTCCTGCAGGTTCTGAAAGGGAAATCCGTGCGCACGCCGGTGCGCCGCGATCCGAGGGCGTCGACGGTCCCCGTGCCACGCCGCGGGCGCGGGTAGCAGTGGTCGGCCACTAACCTCTGAGGCGTGGCCCAGGACTACACCCCGCTCGAGGTCGCCGAGCTGCACCGCGGCGGCCAGATCCAGCTGATCGACGTCCGCCAGCGGCACGAGCACGAGGCGGGGCGGATCTCGGGCTCGCGCCTGATCGAGCTCGGCAGCCTGTCCGAGGAGGCGCACACGATCGACGGCTCACGGCCCGTGGTCTTCTACTGCCGCAGCGGCGGCCGCTCGGCCATGGCCACCGACGCGTTCGTCCAGGCCGGCTTCGATGCCCACAATATGACGGGCGGGATGCTCGAGTGGGACGCTGCCGGGCTGCCGATCGAGCCCGACGGCGGCCACGTCGCCGAGCCCTGAGCGTCGGGCCCGACGCAGGCGGCTGCCGGCGACCGCTAGTGACCGCTAGGCCACGGTCCAGGTATCGCCGGCCGTCAGCAGGTCGGCGAGCTGCTGTTCGGTGGCCGGCTCCGAGCCCGCGCGCTGGTGATACACGGGCCGTTCCACGTCCCGGAAGATCCCGATCGGCGTCGGCGCCGCCGGCGTCTCGGCGAGCTTGGCCAGCGAGAACGCGAGCCCCGGGTCGCCGCGGCTGGGGTCGTGGACCAGGAGCGCCTGCTCGCCGACATCGCTGACGTCCACGAGTTCGAGGCAGCCCCCGGCCCCGCGTACGACGCCTCGCTCGAGCTGTGGGCCGAACCGGATCGGCTCACCGGCCCGCAGACGGATCTGGTTGGCGTCCTTGACGTCCTTGTCGGTCAGCGCCGCGAATGCGCCGTCGTTGAACACCGGACAGTTCTGGTAGATCTCGACCAGCGCGGCGCCTTCGTGGGTGGCCGCTGCCCGCAGCACCTCGGTTAGGTGATGGCGGTCGCGGTCGATCGTCCTGGCCACGAACGTGGCCTCCGCCCCCAGGGCCAGGGCGACCGGGTTGAACGGGTGATCGGAGACGCCGAACGGAGTCGACTTCGTGATCTTGCCCAGTTCGGAGGTGGGCGAGGCCTGTCCCTTGGTCAAGCCGTAGATCTGGTTGTTGAACAGCAGGATCTTGACCGGGACGTTGCGCCGCAGCGCGTGGATCAGGTGATTGCCGCCGATCGACAGCGAGTCCCCGTCTCCCGTCACCACCCAGATCGAGAGGTCCTCGCGCGCGGTGGCCAGCCCGGTGGCCAGCGCCGGCGCGCGCCCGTGGATGCCGTGCATTCCGTAGGTGTCCATGTAATACGCGAACCGGCCGGCGCAGCCGATCCCCGTGATGAAGACGATCCGCTCAGGCGGGATCCCCAGCTCTGGCATGAACTGCTGGACGGCTGACAGGACCGCGTAGTCGCCGCACCCGGGGCACCATCGCGTCTCCTGATCGGACTGAAAATCGGCCTTGGTCAGTGTGGCGCTCACGGCTGCTCCCCTCCGGCTTGGTTGCTCACTGTCGCTCCCTGATCTCGCGTTCGATCTCGGCCGTGAACAGCGGCTGACCCTCGATCTTGCAGAAGGACTCGATATCGACCAGGAAGCGGGCCCGCAGCACCTGTGCCAGCTGGCCGCTGTTGAGCTCGGGCACCAGCACCCGGTCGAATGAGCGCAGCACATCCCCGGTGTTGGCCGGCAACGGATTGAGGTGGCGCAGCTGGGCACTGGCCACCCGGAGGCCGGCCTCTCGCGCGCGGCGAACCCCGGCGCGGATCGCGCCCTCGCTGGATCCCCAGCCGAGGACGAGCAGGTTGGCCCCAGGCTCAGAGTCGACCGTCAGCGGTGGGATCTCGTCGACGATCCCTGCCACCTTCGCCGCTCGCAGCTCGGTCATGCGCGCGTGGTTGGCGCCGTCGTAGGAGATGTTGCCGCTGCCATCTGCCTTCTCGAGCCCTCCGATCCGGTGCTGGAGACCGGGGGTGCCCGGAATCGCCCATGGGCGGGCCAGCCGCTCGTTGCGCCCGTAGGGCTGAAACTCGGTTCCGTCGGTGGGCGCCTGCGCGAAGTCGGCGTCGATCTCGGGCAGTGCCGAGACGTCGGGGATCCGCCACGGCTCCGAAGACGAGGCGAGGAACGTGTCCGACAGCAGGATCACCGGCGTCCGGTAGCGGATCGCGATCCGCGCCGCCTCGAATCCGGCGTCGAAGCATCCGCCCGCGGTACTCGGCGCGATCACCGGGAGCGGAGATTCTCCATGGCGGCCGTGCAGGGCCATCAACAGGTCGGACTGCTCGGTCTTGGTCGGCATCCCCGTCGACGGTCCGGCGCGCTGGACGTCGATCACGATCAGCGGCAGCTCGAGCATCACCGCCAGCCCGATCATCTCCGCCTTGAGGTCCATGCCGGGGCCGCTGGTGGCGGTCACGCCCAGCCGGCCGCCGAACGAGGCGCCGAGCGCCATCCCCGCGGCCGCGATCTCATCCTCGGCCTGGATCGTGGAGACGCCGACGCTGGCGTGGCGCGAGAGCTCGTGCAGCAGCTCGGAGGCCGGCGTGATCGGATAGCTGGCCAGCACCAGCGGCAGCCCGCTGCGCACGCTGGCCGCGACCAGTCCGAGCGCCAGGGCGGTGGTCCCATTGACGTTTCGGTAGTGGCCGGGAGGTACGTCGGTGGCGGCGGCCACCCGGTACTGCACGTCCAGCAGCTCCGTCGTCTCCCCGAACGACCAACCCGCATTGAATGCGGCGAGGTTGGCCGCGGCCACCGCCGGGGTGCGGGCGAACTTCTTCTCGATCCAGCGCTTGGTCACGTCGGTCGGCCGGCCGTACAACCACGACAGGACGCCGAGCGCGAACAGGTTCTTGGCGCGCCCCGCGTCGCGTGTGGTCACCCCCTCGATCCCCTCAACGGCGCGGGTGGTCAACGTCGTCATCGGGATCCGGTGCACGCGGTGAGCCTGCAACGACCCGTCCTCGAGCGGGCTCTCGGAATAGCCGGCCTTCTCCAGGTTGCGCTTGGAGAACGAGTCCTCGTTGACGATGATGGTCGCGCCGCGCTCGAGCTCGGCGAGGTTTGCCTTCAGCGCCGCGGGGTTCATGGCCACGAGCACGTTCGGGGCATCGCCGGGGGTCAGGATGTCGCGCGACGCGAAGTGGATCTGAAACGCCGACACCCCGGCCAGGGTGCCCGCGGGGGCGCGGATCTCGGCCGGGAAGTTGGGCAGCGTCGCCAGGTCGTTGCCGACCGCGGCGGTGGCGTCGGTGAACCGGCCGCCGGTCAGCTGCATGCCGTCGCCGGAGTCCCCGGCGAAGCGGATGATGACGCGCTCGCGATCCTCGACCGCCTTGCTCATCTCACTGCTTCTCCGTGTGCGCGTGTCACCCGCTGATCTTCCCTGTACGCCCATGGTAACGCCCTTGGCGGCGCGGCCCTCAGGCGGGCGGATCCGGGGCTGCCGGGCGCGGACCCCGCGGATCCTCGCGGTCGACGTTCCAGTACCTGACCGCGAACGCACGCTGGCCGTCCTGCTCGGGCCACGGCGACATCGCGAAGCGGACGATCGCCCGCTGACCACCCTCGTGGTCGCCGTAGAGCAGGTCGACCTGTAGGAGCTGGTCGGCCTCCAGGGCCCTGCGCACCTCCTGAAAGGCCGGGTCGTTGCGATCCCGCAGCGCGCCGAGCCAGTGTCCGGTGTCGCCCGCCGGGATGTAGAGGTCGATCTGCTGGCTGCGGAACTGATCGAGCCCGGGTGCCTGATCGGTGTTCGGGGTGGGGCTTCGGCGCTCGGCCCTCCATCCGTGGATCACGGCCAGACCGGCGCCGCCGTTGCGCAGGCCGAGCGCGAGATAGATGGCGTTCTCACCCACCACCGCGTTGCCGCCGTGCCCGGGAACGGTGAGCACCTGCTGGTCGCCGAAACGGACCCACTCCGCCGGGTCGTCCTCGCGCGAGGGGATCAGGACCGGCACGAGGCCGGCCAGCAGCGAGCGCTCGGCCACGCGGGCCGAGCGGTTGGCCGACCTCACCGAGCTGAAGGTGGCCAGCGCGAGCACCAGCGTGCCACCGGCGGTCGCCAGAGACGAGATCGTGACCCAGTCGGTCATCGCCGCCGCCCCCTTGTCGGTGGACCGGACCCCGCGCCGTGCGCTGGGTCCGGCTACCGGGAACTAGATCTTCTGGACGTTGACGGCCTTCGGGCCCTTCGGGCCGGCTTCCTCCTCGTAGGACACCTTGGCGCCCTCCGCGAGTGAGCGATAGCCGTCGGCCTGGATGCTCGAGTGGTGGACGAAGAGGTCCCGGCTGCCCTCATCGGGTGTGATGAAGCCGAAGCCCTTCTCGTCGCTGAACCACTTGACTGTTCCGGTAGCCATGGGAGTCTCCCCTCCGTAGCTTGAAGTGCTGCTCGCGGAGGGTTTCCTGCCCCGAGACCTGCACCTGCTTGTCACCGTCCGATGGCACGAACGGCCTTTCTTGCGCGGGAAGGTAGCACGGTTGCAGGCATCTGCCACCCCCCGCGATTCGGCTTCACAGCCAGATCACAGGTCATCATCCGAGCCATGCAAGATCCGATGCCGATCCGTGGCGCGACGGCCATCCCGCTGCGCGAGGTCGAGATCCGCGCGTCGCGGTCCTCGGGGCCGGGCGGGCAGCACGCGAACAAGACCTCGAGCCGCATCGAGGCGAGCTTCGACGTCGCCGCCTCGGAGTCACTCAGCGACGAGCAGAAGCGGCGGATCATCGCCCGCCTCGGGCCACGCGTCGTGGCCGTCGCCCAGGACGCCCGCAGCCAATCGCGCAATCGCGAACTGGCGCTGGAGCGCCTCGCTCGCCGCCTCGCCAGTGCGCTGACCATCCGCACTCCCCGCCGCGCCACGCGCCCTACCGCCGCGTCCGTCGGCCGGCGCCTGGACTCAAAGCGCCGCCGGTCCGAGCGCAAGCGCGACCGCCGGCGCCCCGCCGACGACTGATCCGCCTCACCGAAAGCCCTGCGAAGCTCACGGTTTGCGGTTTGTAGTGTCGCAAGGGTGCGCTGGTACATCGACGGCATGAACGTGATCGGCAGCCGCCCCGACGGCTGGTGGCGCGACCGCGACCGGGCCATGCTCCGGCTCGTCGACCTGCTCGAGCGCTGGGCGGCGGCCGAGGGCGAGGACGTCGTCGTGGTGTTCGAGCGACCGCCGAGGCCGCCGATCCGCTCGACCGTGATCGAGATCGCCCACGCGCCGCGCCCCCGACGCGACGCCGCCGACGACGAGATCATCCGCCGCCTGCGGTCAGAGCCACAGCCGGGGCTGGTGCGGGTCGTGACATCGGACCGGCTGCTGGCCGACCAGGCCAGCGCCGCGGGCGCCGCCGTGCAGGGCGCGGAGACGTTTCGGGCGCAGCTCGACGACCTGTGACAGCCGCGCTTCGCTCCTTGCCACAATTCAGTGATGCCGGATCCACCCCGTCGATCCACCCCGACACGAGAACGGCCAGGGTCGCCGCCGCCCGGCACTCCCGGCTGGCGCGTGACCCCAGCGCCGGATGGTCGCGGCGGCGAGCGGCGTCCGGCCCGGCCGACCCCGCCGCGCTCGCGATGGTGGATCGCGCTGGTCGTGGTCGGGTTGCTGGGCCTCAACCTGTGGATCTCCTCTCGGGCTCTGCAGCCCAACGCGCCGGTGCGGATCCCCTACAGCCCCACCTTCCTCAACCAGGTCCAGGCCGGCACCGTCAAGGAGATCTCGTCCACCGGCGACGCCATCCAGGGAACGTTCAAGACCGCCGTCCGGTATCCGTCCAACGACCCGAACGTCGAGCCCACGACGGCCTTCTCCACGCAGGTGCCGTCGTTCGTCAACGGCACGGAGCTCTTTGACCTGCTGAAGGCCGAGAAGGTAACGATCGACGCGCTGGCTCCGAACCAGGGGCCGTCGGTGCTCGAGAGCGTCCTGTTCGGCTTCGGCCCGACGCTGCTGTTCGTCCTGCTGTTCGTGTTCATCGCGCGCCGCGCGGCGGCTGCCGGCGGCGGCGCGGGTGGCCTGATGTCGTTCGGGCGCTCACGGGCGCGGCGCGTGGAAGCCTCCGACCAGCACGTGACCTTCAACGACGTGGCCGGGATCGACGAGGCGAAGGAGGAGCTGACCGAGATCGTCGATTTCCTCAAGACGCCCGACAAATACCTCAAGCTGGGAGCGCGAATCCCCCGGGGTGTCCTGCTCAGCGGCTCTCCGGGCACCGGCAAGACGCTGCTGGCGCGCGCGGTGGCCGGCGAGGCCGGCGTGCCGTTCTTTCAGATGTCCGCCTCCGAGTTCGTCGAGATGATCGTCGGAGTCGGTGCCTCGCGCGTGCGTGACTTGTTCCATCAGGCAAAGGAGGCAGCCCCGGCGATCGTCTTCATCGACGAGCTCGATGCCGTCGGGCGCTCGCGCTCGGCCGGCGGACCGAACATCTCCGGCGGGCACGACGAGCGCGAGCAGACGCTGAACCAGATCCTGACCGAGATGGACGGGTTTGACCCGCGGACCAGCGTGATCGTGCTCGGGGCCACCAACCGGCCCGAGGTCCTCGATCCCGCACTGCTGCGTCCCGGCCGCTTCGACCGCCGCGTCGTCGTCTCGCTTCCCGACCGTCCGGGACGCGAGGCGATCCTGCGGGTGCACACGCGCTCGGTTCCGCTGGCCGACGACGTCGACCTGGGCGCGATCGCCGCCTCGACGCCCGGCATGGTCGGCGCCGACCTCGCCAACGTCGCCAACGAGGCAGCGCTGCTGGCCGCCAAGCGAGGGCACGACAAGGTCGCCCGGCCCGACCTGAGCGACGCGCTGGAGCGGATCGTGCTCGGCGCCGCACGCAAGGTGATGATCTCCGACGACGACCGCCGCCGCACCGCCTATCACGAGGCCGGCCACGCGATCATGGGCATGCTCACCCCGGGCGCCGACCCCGTTCGCAAGGTGTCGATCATCCCACGCGGCCAGGCGCTGGGCGTGACCTTCTCGGCGCCGGACGCCGACCGCTTCAATTTCGACCAGCGCCACCTGATCGCGCAGATCAAGGTCGCCCTCGGCGGTCGCGTCGCCGAGGAGCTGGTGTTCGGCGATCTGACCACCGGCGCCGAGTCCGACATCCAGCAGCTCACGCGGATCGCGCGCGCCATGGTCGGGCGCTGGGGGATGAGCCGCGCCATCGGCCCGGTGGCGGTAATTCCCGCCGACGGCCAGAGCCCCCTCCTGCCCGGTGTCAGCGAGACTTCCGAGCACACCCAGCGGCTGGTCGACGAGGAGGTCCGCAGAATCGTCGAGGACGCCCACGAGGAGGCGACCGATGAGCTGAGCCTGCATCGCCCCAATCTCGACTCGCTGGTCAGTTCCCTGCTCGAGCACGAGACACTGGACGAGGCCGAGGCCTATGCCGCCGCGGGCCTCGAGCGCAATCGAGCGGCCCAGCCCGCGGAGGCCCCTCCGGTCGTGCAGTGACCGCCGGGCGCGCGGCGACGGCCCGGAGCCGTCACGCCGTCAGCGTCAGTCGCCGAGACGGGTCAGGCGGGCCAGTGCCTCGTGGCACTCGACCACGCGCATCTTGACCGGGTCGTTGTCGGGGCGGTCGTGGACCAGGTCCCACGTGCGGTCGGCGATCTCACGCGCGTTCTCCGCGTTGGCGCTCTCCCACAGGCGATCGACGAGCCGTAGCTCGAAGCTCTGGATCTGATCGACGGGGTCGCCCGGCTCCATCCGCGGCAGGGGCTCCCCCGTCGCCTCCTTCCACATCCCGGTCGCGACGAGCAGGCGGTTGCGGAGTTTGATCGGATCCATCGCGGGGTTCATCCTAATAGCGGGGCAGGTCCTGGCGAGTGCTCAGCAGCATCGCGAACAGGTCCCCGGTCTCGGCCACTCGGGACAGGACCTGCTCTGTCTCGAAACTCAGTAATTCCGGGTCTTGGGTGTCACGGCAGGCCTGCACCTCATCCCAGCTCACCGGAGCCGAAACCGTTGGCCGCTCCCGCGCTCTGACGGAATAAACCGTGACCGTCGTCTTGTGCTCGTCGTTCTGACTCCAGTCGACCAGCACCTTGCCCTCCCGCAGGCGCTTGGTCATGCGCGAGACCACCAGCTCCGGCAGCCGCTGCTCGAGCAGCTCGGCGATCCGGCGCGCGAACGGCTTGGTCTGCTCGTAGGTCACCGCCCCGTTGAGCGGCACGTACATCTGCATCCCCTTGGACCCTGACGCCTTGACCACGCTCTCGAGTCCCAGCTGGCTGAACAGGCCCCGCAGCACCAGCGCCACCTCACAGCACTCGACGATCCCCGCCGGGGGCCCCGGGTCCAGGTCGAACACCAGCATCGTCGGTCGCTCGGGATGGTCGGCGAACGCCAGCGACGTGTGCAGCTCGATGTCGGCCAGGTTCGCGAGCCAGATCAGGGTCGGGCGGTCCTGAGCCAGCGTGTAGTCGATCGAGCCGACCCGGGCGGTCTGCACCCAGTCGGGCCGATGCGACGGCGACTGCTTCTCATAGAAGTACGGCGACTGCACCCCGTTCGGATAGCGCTTCAGTGTCAGCGGCCGGTCGCGCAGGTGCGGCAGCACCGCCTCGGCCACCCTCGCGTAGTAGGCGATCAGGTCGCCCTTCGTGAAACCCGCCTCTTCGAACAGGACCTTGTCCCAATTGGTGATCTTCAGCGCCCGTCCGTCAGCCACGACCGACAGCGCGCCGTCGGGCAGTCGCTCGACTGACTCAAACAGCGACTCGGCGGCGCGCGGATCCCCGACCGGCACTGCGTCGCCGGGCGCCGCGCCGGCACCGACCGCCCGAGCCTCCGGCCCTTCGCGGA
Organism: uncultured Solirubrobacterales bacterium; assembly: GCA_963799995.1. Lineage (GTDB taxonomy): Bacteria > Actinomycetota > Thermoleophilia > Solirubrobacterales > Solirubrobacteraceae > Palsa-465. Next base: position 1,608,050 of record CAWCZI010000012.1, read on the forward strand.
CCACCGTGACCGCGCCCTTGTCGTCGCGCAGGCCCTTGTAGGACGGGGCCCGCATCACGCCTTCCGAGGTCCACTCGCGAAACTCGACCTCAGCCACCAGGGAGGGCTCCACGAACACCGCGTTGCGAGGTAGCTTCGGCTTCGGCGAGAACGGAGCGCCCTCCCGACGCAACGGCTTCAGAAGCGCCGCCAGCTCGGACAGCATGCGTTCGGTGAACCCGGTCCCGACACGGCCGGCGAAACGCAGCCGACGCTGGTCCCCCGAGCCCTCGTAGACGCCCATCAGCAGGGCCCCGATCCGGTCGGTGCGCCGCCCCTCCCCGGGCAGCCATCCGCCGATCACGAGCTCCTGGCGCCGGGTGTGCTTGATCTTCAGCCACGCCCCCGTCCGGCGCCCCGGCTCATAGCGGGAGTCCAGCCGCTTGGCGACGATGCCCTCGAGCCCCTGGGCAGCGGTGGCGTCGAGCAGCCGCGTCCCGTGTCCGGGATGGGCGGCGGGGACGCGCCAGGCCGGTCCCGACAGCCCGAGCGCATCGAGCCGCTGTCGCCGTTGCGCGTAGGGCAGGCCCATCAGGCTGTGTCCGTCGAGGTACAGCAGGTCGAAGATCGCATACACCACCGGCGTGCTCGCGCTGAGGCGGCGCACCGCGCTGGGGGCGGTCACGTTCATCCGGCGCTGCAGGCGCTCGAAGCTGGGGCGCCCGTTCTCGTCGAACGCCACGATCTCGCCGTCGACCACCGCCTCTCGCATGCCCATGTCGAGCAGCAACCCGCGCAGCTCCGGATAGCCGTCGGTGATCTCGCGCAGATTGCGGCTCTCCAGCCGTAGACGTCCCGGCTTCACGTAGGCGATCGCCCGGATCCCGTCCCATTTGACCTCGAACGACCAGCGGTCCTCGGAGGCCGGCAGCTCTCCCGCGCCGGCCAGCATCGGCAGCAGGTGCTCGGGCATCGGCTCCCGCTCCGGATCGGCGGAGGGGTCCATGCGATGGATCATCCAGTCCTTGGCCCGGTCAGGCTCCCGGGAGATGGGAAACAGCCCGTAGCGCCCGGTCAGCCGCTCCCCCGCGAACGTGACCTCCACCTTCTTGTCGGTCCACAGGTGGACCTCGAAGGTGCCGCGGTCCCAGATTCGCATCGATCCCGCGCCGTACTGGCCGGCCGGGATGTCGCCCTCGAAGTCGAGGTACTCGAGCGGATGGTCCTCGGTGTGCACCGCCATCCGGTTCTCGGACGGGTCGGGCGGGATGCCGTTCGGGATCGCCCACGAGGCCAGAGCCCCGTCGTGCTCCAGGCGCAGGTCCCAGTGCAGCCGCGTCGCGTGGTGCTCCTGGACCACGAACCGCCCGCCCTCTCGGCTCGCCGGCTTGCGAGCTCTCTCCCCGCTCGCCGCCTTGCCGGCGACGCCCCCTGCCGGCTCGGTGGTGGCGGCGAAGTCGCGCTTGGCGCGGTAACGGCTCAGCTTCTCGGACGGCACCGACTCTGATGATGGCCGAAGATGTGTGCGATGCGCATCGTCACCTGGAACGTGAACTCGCTGCGGGCCCGGCTCCCGCGGGTGCTCGAGCTGCTGGCCGAGCACCGCCCCGAGGTCGCCTGCCTGCAGGAGACCAAGTGCACGCCGGACTCCTTCCCGACCGCCGAGCTGGCGCAGGCCGGCTACGACGCGGTCCACAACTCGGCCGGTCAGTGGTCTGGCGTGGCCGTGATCGCACGCTCCGAGCTCGGGCTGACCGATCCGGTGCTCGGACTGGCCGGCGACCCCGTCCCGGGTGAGGCGCGATGGTGCGAGGCCACCGTGGCCGGGATCCGCTTCGCCAGCGTCTACGTCCCAAATGGCCGCGCCGTGGACAGCCCGGAGTTCCCGCGCAAGCTGGCCTTCCTCGACGCCTTCGCCGGCCGCGTGGCGGCACGGGTGCCCGAGCCGCTGGTGGTGGCCGGTGACATGAACATCGCCCCCGCCGACCTCGACGTCTACGACCCCGCGGCATTCGCCGGCTCGACCCACGTGACCCCGGAGGAGCGCGAACGCCTCCAGCGCATCCTCGACCTCGGCCTGGTCGATGCCTACCGCCGGCTTCATCCCGACACGGTCCAGTACACGTGGTGGGACTACCGGGCCGGCCATTTCCACAAGGGGCTGGGGCTGCGGATCGACCTCGCGCTGGTCGGCGCTTCGCTGGCCGATGGGCTTCGCAGCTGCGGGATCGACCGCGATTTCCGCAAGGGGTCCAAGCCGTCGGACCACGCGCCGCTCCTGCTCGAGCTGAGCGGCGAAGGTCTACCCTGACACCAACCCATCGGGCACTTCTTCAGCAACGTTTACAAGTGCCCGCGATCATCTGCTCATGGCGCGCGTACTCGTAGTCGATGACGAACCGGCCGTCCGCCGGGCGCTGGAGCGCGCACTGCGCCTCGAGAACCACGAGGTCCTCCTGGCCGAGGACGGCGAGCAGGCGCTCGACGCGCTCGTGACCACGCCCGCCGACGCCGTGATCCTGGACATCCTGATGCCGAGACTCGACGGTCTCGAGGTGTGCCGGCGGATGCGCAAGGCGGGTGACCGGACCCCGGTGCTGATGCTGACCGCACGGGACGCCATCGACGACCGCGTCGAGGGTCTCGACGTCGGTGCCGACGACTACCTAGTCAAGCCGTTCGCGTTGCGCGAGCTCCAGGCCCGGCTGCGGGCGCTGTTGCGCCGTGCGGGCGGCGCGGAGGGCGACGGTGAGGTCCTGCGCTACGCCGACCTGGTGCTCGATCCGGTCGCCCACGAGGTCCACCGCGGCGAGCGCCTGGTCGAGCTCTCGCGCACCGAGTTCCTGCTGTTGGAGCTGTTCCTGCGTCACCCCCGCCAGGTCCTCACCCGCTCGACGATCTTCGAGAACGTGTGGGGCTACGACTTCGGCCCGACCTCGAACGCGCTCGGCGTGTACATGGGGTACCTGCGCCGCAAGACCGAGGCGGGCGGGGAGTCCCGACTGCTGCACACCGTGCGCGGCGTCGGCTACGTCCTGCGCGACTGAGGGCCGCGCCGTGTCCCTGCGCCGCAGACTCTCCCTGATCGCCGCGGCCTCCGTCGGTGTGGCGGTCCTGATTGCGGTGGCCGTGAGCTACATGGTCGTCCGTTCCCAGCTGCGCGGCCAGATCGACGACTCGCTCAACGCGCAGGCGCAGGCGGTCCAGAACGGCGACTTCCACGCCCTGGCGCAGCAGATACCCACGATCCCGGCCCGGGCGGGCGGCCCCGCGCCCTACGAGCAGGTCGTGCTGGCCGACGGGAGCGTCCAGACCGAGGACGGAAACATCACGCTCCCGGTGACCGCCCAGACACGCCGCCTGGCCGGTGGCAATGGGCGGCGGTATCTGTCCGATGAGCAGGTCGGGGGTACGGACATGCGCGTCATCACCTTCCCGCTTCCGTTTCCGCTGTCGGTCACCGAGAACGGGGTGAACCGCGTCGAGACCGCCGCCATCCAGCTCGGCCGCCCGTTGACCGGCGTCGACTCGATCCTGGCCAACCTGCGCCTGATCCTGGCGGTGCTGCTCGCCGGCGGGATCGCCCTCGCCGCCGCACTCGGGCGGCTCGCCGCCCGGCGCGTGCTGGCTCCCCTCGGTGAGGTGGCCCAGGCAGCGCAGCACATCTCGGAGACCGACGACCTCACGGGGCGGATCCGCGTCCACGCCGATGACGAGGTCGGCCAGGTCGCCACTCGCTTCAATCTGATGCTGGACCGGCTCGAGGGGTCTCGCCACGCGCTGGACGAGTCAGTGCGCGCCCAGCGTCAGCTGGTGGCCGATGCCTCGCACGAGCTGCGCACCCCGGTGACGAGCCTGCGCACCAACATCGAGGTGCTACTGGCCGGAGGCGAGCTGGGTGAGGAGGACCGGCGGCGCCTGCTGGCCGACGTGGTCGAGCAGAGCGAGGAGCTGAGCGCGCTCGTCGGCGATCTGATCGAGCTCGCCCGCGGCGACCAGCCGGGGCCGGAGACCGAGTACGTCCGCCTCGACCGGATCGTCGCCGAGTCGGTGGCCCGCGCGCGCCGCAACGCCCCCGGGATCGATTTCCACACCGAGCTCGCGCCCACGGTGCTCGACGGCGTACCGGAGCGGCTCGGGCGCGCGATCAACAATCTGCTCGACAACGCCTCGCGTCACTCGCCGCCCGGCGGGGTCGTCGAGGTGACGGTCGACCTGAGCGGCGTCCGTATCCGCGACCACGGCCCCGGCGTCCCCGAGGCGGACCTGCCCTACGTGTTCGACCGCTTCTTCCGGGGCTCCGGCTCCCGCGGGCGACAGGGCAGCGGCCTCGGCCTGGCGATCGTGCGCCAGGTCACCGAGCAGAACGGCGGCACCGTCGCGGCGGGCAACGCCCCCGACGGCGGAGCGGTGTTCACGCTGTCGCTGCCGGTTACCCCCGTCGAGCGCGACTCCGCGGCGGCCCACGACGAGCCCGCCGAGCTTGCTTCGCCCGAGCCCGCCCCAGCCTCCCGCCGCTGACGCCCGCGGGGCGAGCGCCAGGGCACCCTAGGGAGCCGGCGCGCGCGGCGTCACCGGCCGCGCCACCCGCGCCTGCCGGGCCGACAGGAACTTGCGCCGCAGCAGCCAGAACAGCACCGCGAACACGGGCACGACGACCACCAGCAGCAGCGCCCGCGGACTGGGCTCGCCGAAGACCGCCACCAGCACCGCCTCGAGGCCTATCGCCGGGATCGCCGCCAGCAGCGCGGCGTGCGAGCGGTAGCCGGAGAAGTGCTCGCGCGCTGTCACCTCGACCACCCCGAGCGCGCACACGATGATCCCGACCACGAGCGCCGGCCCGCCGCCCTGGATCAGCCCGACCACCAGCGCGATGCCGCCGACCAGAATCGCCAGCTCGGAGATCGGAAGCCCGCCGAACGGGCTCGGGGGGCGCTCGCCCTCGCGGCCCAGCTGGCGCTTCCCGCGCCGGCGCTCCTGCTCAGCCCGGGCCACCCGCTCGGCACGCGCCTCGCGCCGGCTCGACACCGCGGCGCTGGGCGCGGAGCCCGGATTGCGCCGCTTGCGCGAGCGCCGCTTCGATTTCTGGGAGGCCATCGGTGCGGCTGAGGATAATGAGCCGGAGCCGGAGCCGGCACGGTTCGCCTTCAAACTCACCGCTCTAACCTTCCCGGGGATGGCGACGCGGCTCGCGAGCATCCTGAGCATCTTGCTGCTCGCGGCGATTCCGGCGATCCCGGCGGTCGGCCTCGAGGGGGGGCTGCTGGCGCCGGCAGCGGCGCGTGCCGACGGCGACCCGGCCAGCGACACGCTGCTCGGCGAGAACGTCTTCTACCCGTATGAGCCGGCGGTGGCCGCCTCCGCGCAGCGGACTCTGAACGCCGAGACCGCGGCCGCCAAGAAGGCGGGGTTCCCCCTCAAGGTCGCCCTGATCGCCGCCCCCACCGACCTCGGCGTGATCCCGGACCTGTTCGGCAAACCGCAGCAGTACGCCGACTTCCTCGACCAGGAGATCAGCTTCCAGGGCAAGCAGCCGCTGCTGGTCGTGATGGCCACCGGCTACGGGTTGCAGGGCCTGAGCGAGCTGGCCACCAACGCCGGCCGTGGTCTGCGCCCTCCGGCGGGCAAGACCAGCACCGACCTCGCCACGGCGGCGATCACGGCCGTCCAGAAGCTCGCCGCGGCCTCAGGTCACCCGCTCAAGGGCGTACCCGGGGTGGACGGCTCCAACGCCGGCGGGAGCGGCGGAGGCTCCTCGACGCCACTGGTCATCGGGCTGGCCGTGGCCGCCGTGCTCGTGGCCGGAGCGCTCGTGGTGCTGCGGCGACGCCAGGCCCCAGTCTCCTGACGCCCGCTCGTGGCCGCCCCGGGCCGCCCCCGGGCAGAACAGCCCGTGAACCCTTGTCAATCCCAGCGGTGGCGCCCGGCCCGCAGCGCCCGCAGCTCCGAGACGCCACGCGAGTCTGAGCCGTCCCCCGCAGCCTGAGGCTGGTCCGGGGTTGCCCGTGCCCCGGCCAGCACCCGGATCGGCATGTCCTGCTCGACCACCCCGCCATCGTCGTCTGCGCGCACCCGGATCACCCGCGCGCCGGCCTCCGAGGCGACGCTGCAGCTCAGCCGCTCCCCCTCGAACAGCAGCGCGGCGCCGTCGTCGACGGCGTAGCCCGCCGGGAGGCTCCCTGACGCCACCGCCGACCTGTAGGCGGGCATCCGCTCGGGCTCGCCGCCCAGGTGCACCGACATGCTGCCGGGCAGCAGGGCGAGCCCGGCGACCGGCGCGGGGGCGCCGCCGCTCATCGTGATCCCACCTTGAAACCAGCACATCGCGCCGGCGCTCAGGCCGGCGAGCACGACGCCCGCCTCCCAGGCGCGCCGCATTGCCGCGTCGACGCCGTGCTCGCGCCAGACGGCGAGCATGTTGCGCATCGAGCCGCCGCCGACGTAGATCGCGTCCTGGCGCTTCAGATGCTCCACGGGGTTGATCCGGTCGCGCCCCAGGTGAAACAGCGACAGGATGCTCGGCTCGCATGGCCAGCCGGCGAAGCGCTCGTAGAAGCGGGTTGTCTGCTCGCGCGGGTCCCCGCTGGCGGTCGGCAAAAAGCAGACCTTGGGCACCGGCTTGCCGGTGAGCGTCAGCACCAGGCGGTCGAGCGCCGGACTGCGCTCCTGCATTGTGAAGCCGCCACCGCCCATGGCCAGGATCCGTCGACGGTCGGCTGCTTGGTCGAGCACCGCCCTCCAGGATGGCGCACGGCTCCCGTCGGCGCACTGGCGCCGGGCCGGCTGGCGCCGCCCGGGTGGGGTCACGCCGCGAGCGCCTGGCCACCCACCACGAGGCTGGGGGCGACGCGAGCGTCTGCGGCTGCCACAGCCTCCCCGAGATAGCGAACCGGCAGCTCCCGCTCGCTCGCGCCGCCCTTTCCGTCCGCGAACACGTACCGCGCTCGCGCCTCCGGACGCGAGGAGACGACCTCCGCCAGATCCGTCCCCACGAAGTGAAGCGCCGCCGCGTCGCCGACGCCGTAACCCGGAGCCATGCCGTCGGCTATCGCCTCCATGTAGGCCGAGCGCCGGCCCGGCTCGTCGCTGTAGTGCACGGCATTGCTCCACGGCAAGAAGCCCAGACCCTCGAGCCGCCGCGCGCCGCCTTCATGGAAGCACGAGACCGCTTGCGAGAACCAGCACAGTGATCCGGCCGATCCGCCGCACAGCACCACTCCGGCGCGCCATGCCTCGTACAGCGCATGGTCGAGCCCATGGGCCCGCCAGGTGCCCATCAGCGACACCAGGCTGCCCCCGCCGACGTAGATGACATCCTGCTCGAGCAGATGCCCGCGCGGGTCACCGACGCCGGTCTCGCGGCGGAACAGCGAGATATGCGACGGCTCGCAGTGGGGCGCCGCGAACGCGCGGTAGAAGCGCACCACATAGTGATCGGCATCGCCGCTGGCGGTGGGCAGGAAGCACACCTTCGGATGTTCCGCGCCGCTCAACGCCAGCACATGCTCGTCGAGCAGAGGGTTGCCCCACTCCATCGAGAATCCGCCGCCGCCGAACGCCACGATCTGGGGCGGTCGTGCGCTCATGCCGGAAAGCTACGTTTTGCGGGGCTATCCGGTCATTGGCCCGATGGCCAAAGCTTCAGGCCCCCGACCGTCCAACGAGTTGGGTTCCAACCAGCGGTCGCCCGCCAACCAGCGGTCGCCCGCCAACGACCGCCCGCCCAGCTCAGGGGGTGCGGGCGGTCTCGCTCGGCGTCGACGCGTCGGCCATCTCGCGGAACAGGCCCGTGACGACGAACACCACCTGCTCGGCGATGTCGACGGTGTTGTCGCCGATCCGCTCCAGGCAGCGCGCGACCAGGATCATGAACATCCCCCACTCGCGCATGTCGAGCTCGTCGCCGACCTCAACGGCCCGCCTGAAGATCGCCCGGTTCAGCGCGTTGATCTCGGCGTCCTGGCGGACCAGGTCCTGGGCCAGGTCCACGTTGCGCGATGCCAGAGCCTCCTTGGCCTGGGTCACCTGCGAGCGCGCGCGCAGCCCCATCTTCTCGATCGAGTCGAGGATGTCCTTGTCCTTGGGCGACTCGTAGCCCGACAGTGGAACCAGCTTGGCGATGTTCACGCACTGGTCGCCCATACGCTCGATGCAGCGGATCACGTGCAGCAGCGCGGCGACGATCCGCAGATCGGTCGCCACGGGCGCCTGCCGGGCGAGCAGCGAGAGGATCCCCTGGTGGACCTCCAGGTAGCGCCCGTCGATCCGGTCGTCGTCGGCGACCACCATGCCGGCCAGCTCGACGTCCTGATAGCTGACCGATTCGAGCGCCCGGTCGAGCTGCTGGATGACCAGGTCCAATCCGCCCAGAACCTGGCGCTCGAGCTCCTTGAGGTCCTCGCGGAACTGGTGTCGTGTCTCCTGCATCAGGTCTCGCCTCCCTGAACGTGGTCGCTGTCGATCACGAGCTAGCCGAATTTGCCGGTGACGTAGCGTTCCGTGCGTTCGTCCTTGGGATTGGTGAAGATGTCGTTGGTCGACGCATGCTCGACCACTTCGCCGTCGAGCATGAATACGGTCGAGTTGGCCACGCGTGCCGCCTGCTGCATGTTGTGGGTGACGATCACGATCGTGTAGCGCTCCTTGAGCTCGTCGATCAGCTCTTCGACCCTGAGCGTGGCGATCGGATCAAGCGCCGAGCACGGCTCGTCCATCAGGATCACCTCGGGCTCGACGGCCACCGTCCGGGCGATGCACAGCCGCTGCTGCTGACCTCCCGACAGTCCGATGCCCGGCGCGTTGAGGCGGTTCTTGACCTCCCCCCATAGACCCACGGCGCGCAGCGACTTGTGTACGCGCTCGCGCAGGTTCTCGCTCCTGGTCCCGGTCAGCCGCAGCCCGGCGGCGACGTTGTCGAAGATCGACATCGTCGGGAACGGATTCGGCTTCTGGAAGACCATCCCGATCATCCGCCGCACGGCCGTGACGTCCACCCCGGCCCCGTACAGGTCGACGTCGTCGAGCATCACGTTGCCCTCGGCGCGGGCGCCGGGGATCTCCTCGTGCATGCGGTTGATACAGCGCACCATCGTCGACTTGCCGCATCCCGAGGGCCCGATGATCGCGGTGACCTCGTTGGCCGGGAACTTGATGTCGATTCCCTTGACCGCGTGCGTGCTGCCGTAGTAGGCGTGTAGTTTCTGGACGTTGACGGTGTGTCCCGCCCCCTCCTTGACGCCCAACGCGGCAAGGTCCGGCGCCTCCTGGGCCTGCTCTGACGGTCCCCCGGCAGTTGACATAGCGGACTGTTCCTTGGTGGTGTTGGTGTCTGGCGGGATCATGTCATGCGGCTCCTTCGCGCAACCGCGCGCGCGACCAGATTGAGGATCAGGATCAGCGCAACGAGCGTCAGCGCTGCGCCCCACGCGCGCGCCACGATCACGTCGCGAGGCGAGCTGATGTCGTTGAAGATCTGGATCGGCAGCGCGTTCATCTGGGCGCCGAGGTTTGCGGTCAACCCGAACGCGCCCGCAGTCGTGAAGAGCAGCGGTGCCGTCTCCCCCATTCCTCGGGCGACCGCCAGCAGCGAGCCCGTCATCAGGCCCGGCAGCGCTGTTGGCAGCACGACCCTGGTGACCACGCGCCAGCGCGGGGCGCCGAGGGCGAGCGCCGCCTCGCGCAGAGCTCCCGGAACCAGCAGCAGCACGACCTCGGCCGAGCGCACCACGATCGGCAGCATCAGTAGCGACAGCGCGATTGCGCCCTTCCAGCCGGTGAAGGCGCCACCCACCTTGGACACCACGAGCACGATGTAGATGAACAGCCCGAACACGATCGACGGCACGCCGGTCATCACGTCGACGAAGTACCGCACGACGTTGGCGAACAGCGAGGTCTTGCCGTACTCGGTCAGATACAGCGCCACGCCGATGCCGATCGGGATCGAGATCACGCTGGCCAGAGCGACGATCTCCAGGGTGCCCAGGATGGCCGAGCGGATCCCGCCCGGATTGCCGAAGAAGTTGCCGTTCGGATCGCTGGTGAAGAAGCTCCCGCTCCAGCTGCCCAAGCCCTTGAGCAGCAGGTAGTAGATGATCAGCACGAGCGGGATCAGCGCAATCACCGTGCCCGCGACCAGCAGGCCGCGCATGATCCGGTCCTTTCGCCGTCGGGCGGGACTGATCGAAGTCAACGCGGTGGCGCTCATGCGCCCTCCTCCGCCGAGGCCGTCGCCACCACCACACCCGTGCTGCCGGTGCCCCGGCGCCCATGCTGCCCGCGCACGATGAAGCGCCGGGCGACGATGTTGACCAGCAGCGTCAGCACGAACAGGACCAGACCGGCCGCGAACAGGGCCGAGCTGTGCAGCGGCGTCGCCGCCGCCTCTGAGAACTCGTTGGCGATCACCGCTGCGAGCGAATAGCCCTGGTTGAACAGGTTGTGGCCGATCGCCGGGGCGTTGCCGATCACCAGCACGACCGCGATCGTCTCGCCGATCGCACGCCCCAGGCCGAGCATCGCGCCACCCGTGATCCCCGGCCGGGCGTACGGCAGCACCGCCATCCGGATCATCTCCCACCGAGTCGCCCCGAGCGCCAGTGCGGCCTCCTTGTGCTCGGGCGGCACCGTCGCCAGCACCTCACGCGAGATCGCCGAGACGATCGGCAGGATCATGATCGCCAGGATCAGCCCGGCGATGAAGTAGTTCGGCCCGGTCGGCGTGCCGCCCCCGATGAACGGGATGAACGAGAACGTCCGCGCGAACCACTGCTCCGCCGGCAGCAGCTTCGGGATCAGCACGTACACGCCCCACAGCCCGTAGACCACCGACGGCACCGCCGCCAGCAGATCGACCAGCATCGTCACCGGGGCGCGGATACGGCGCGGGCACAGCTCGGTGAGGAACACGGCGGTCGATACCGCGACCGGCACCCCGATCAGCAGCGCGATCGCCGAGGTGATCAGCGTCCCGAAGACCAGCGCGGCCCCGTGGTAGATGTTGTGCGACGGGTCCCAGTCGTTGCCGAAGACGAAGCTCAGGCCGAAATGGCTCAAGGCGTCCTGGGACTGGCCGATCAGCCGGATGAAGAAATAGGCCAGCAGCAGCAGGATTGCCGCGGCCAGCCCGGTCAGCCCCCATTTCAGGAACCGGTCCGGCAGACGGCTGACCGGCGACCGCCCGAGAATCGAGCGACCGCCGGAAGCCGTGGTGGCGCCTGCCTCCACCTATGTCCTACGAGACCGGCGAACCGTTGCAGGTCATCGTCGCCAGCTGCGCGTTGTCCTTGGCCGCGAGGGTCGACGGCAGCGGCGCGTACGGCAGCTTGTTGCCGCCCGAGCCGAGCATCTGCTGTCCTGCACCGAACGCGTAGGTGAGGAACTTCTTCAGCCCGCTGGCCGTCGACGCGTTGGCCCCACCCGACTTGCACGGGTCCTTGTAGACGTCGAGGAACGTCTGCGACACGATCGGGTAGGCCGTGGGCCCGCCCGCGTTGATCGTCGAGATACCTAGGTCCGCCGGCACCGGGATCCCGACCGCGGCCGCCGAGGTGTTGGCGATCGTCGGCAGGATGAACTGCCCGTGGGAGTTCTTCACCGCGGCGTAGGTGAAGTTGTTCTCGAGCGCGTAGGCCTGCTCGACGTAGCCGATCGCGCCCTGCGTCTGCTTGATCGCGGCGGCGACGCCGGAGTTCTTGGCCGCGCCGGTGCCGACTGGCCACTTGACGGTCTTGTCGGCCCCGATCTGTGACTTCCACGTCGGGCTGTAGTCCTCGAGGAACGTGGTGAAGCCCTTCGTGGTGCCCGATGAGTCCGAGCGGTGGATGACGGTGATCGCCGTGCTGGGCAAGGTCTTGCCCGGGTTGAGCGCCTTGATGGCGGGATCATTCCAGGTCTTGATCTTGCCCAGGAAGATGTTGGCGATCGTCGGCCCGTCGAGCTTCAGGCCGCTGCTGACGCCCTGGAGGTTGTAGGAGACGGTGATCCCGCCGAAGGCCACCGGGAACTGCAGGGCCGGGCCCTTCATCTTCGACGTGTCGGCGGGCTTCAGAGCGGGGTCTGAGCCGGCGAACTGGACCGTCGCCGTCTGCAGGTCTGCGACGCCGGCGCCCGATCCGACCGGGTTGAAGTTGATTGTCAGCCCCTGGGACTTGAGCGTCGAGCCCCACTGCTGGTAGATGGGCGCGGCCAGCGTCGAGCCGGCGCCGTTGAGCGTGGCCGAGCCGCCGCCCGCGCTGCTGCTGCTCGAGCTGCTCGAACCGCCCGACGACGGCGCCGGCGCACTTGAGCTGCTGCTGCTGCTCGAGCTGCTGCTCGAACCACAGGCGGCGATCCCTAGCGACGCGGTCACAAGCGCCGCGACCACGCTGATACGACTTGTAAGCACTTTTGGTCTCCTTGCTATTGGAAGTCGGGCAGAGTGTCTGCGCCGACGAGGCCGAGGGTGTTAACCACTTGTGAACCGGTCGTTGGCTTGCTGTGTTCGCTCGGCCGCCAGCCGGTAGCCGAATCCGAAGTGGGTGTGGATGAACTCCCAGCCGGGCAGCGCCGCGTCGAGCTTCACGCGCAGCTTGCGGACGTACACGTCGACCGAGCGGTCGCCGTTGCGCATCTCCCTGCCCCAGACCAGGAGGAAGAGTTCCTCACGGGCCATGATCCTGTCGGCGCGGCGCGCCAGCTCAGTGAGCAGGCGCAGCTCCCGGATCGAGAGCATCAGCGCGCGGCCGGCCGCGCGGGCGAGATGCTCGTCCGGGAGGATCTCCAGCGGACCGACCCGGAGCACCTCGGTGCGTGAATTCGCGGCCAGCGCCATCGGCGCCCCTGATCGTCCTGCGTTCGCGCGCCCGTGGCGTTATCGAGTCGTGACGCAGGTGTGAACGAGTTGTGACCGCACCCCCGCTGGGCGCGTCAGGAGCCCTGCGGCGGGACGCCGCTCAGCCGGCTAGGGCCGTGTCGAGCTCGGCGGCGGCGCGGGACACGAGGTCGAGCTCGTGCTCTACGGCATCGTCGCGCTCGGGGGTGAACCGGTAGCCGACCCCGAAGTGGGTGTGGATGTAGCTCCAGCGCGGGGATGCGGCGCGCAGCTTCTGGCGCAGCTTGCGCACGAACACGTCCACCGAGCGATCGCCGTGCGCCATCGCATAACCCCACACCCGCTCGTAGATCTCCTCGCGGCGCAGAACGCGGTCAGAACCCGTCAGCAGGTTCAGGATCTCGAACTCCCGCGCGGTCAGCTCGAGGCTGACGTCGTTGGCATAGGCCTGGTAGAGATCGGGACGGACGGTGATCTCGCCGAACCGTGAGGCTGCCTCGAGCGCCGGCATCTGGGCGCGTCGGTGGCGCCTGACAGCCGCTTCGATCACGCAGATCAGCTCCTCGGCGTGGCACGGCTTGGTGATCCAGGCATCCGCCCCCAGGCGCAGCCCGCGGACGCGCTGGGCGACCGACGACGGACCGGTGCAGACGACGACGGCCAGCCCGGGAAGACGTGAGCAGACCCGCTCGAGGTACTCCCAGCCGGCCGGTCCGAGGACCGCCAGGTCGACCAAAAGCGCGTTGAGGCGCATCGCCACCAGGGCATCGACCGTGGCCGGCGCGCTCAGCGACCGGTACTCGCAGCCGAGGGCGTCCAGGCGGTTGGAGAGAACCTGCATGAATCCCGGATCGCGGTCGATGACCGCGATCCGGAGCCGGTTGCCGGCACGCTGCTGGCCGGCGGCCGCCCCGGGCAGGGTCTCGCTTCGATCCGGCGGCATGTGCCGCACTGTAGTGCACACCCCCAACGTCAAAGCGATGACGACCATTTCGGTCACAAGATGTTTACGCGCACATTGCGGGGAAGGGGGCCGTCCGAGGTGCCCACGGCCATCCCGCGGCGGGCAGGACAAGCCGGTGAACATCGGACCGCAAGCCGGACTGAACCCGATTCTCAGGCAAGCTCGGCATGATCAGACGCATGAGATCCCTCCTTGCCGGCGCTCTGGCGCCGCTGCTGGCGCTCGCCCTCGCGGCGTGCGGGTCCTCGGCGGCGTCGTCGAGCTCGAGCTCGGCGGCAGCGTCGGCCACCTCGTCGGCGTCCTCGGCCACCACGTCGGCGTCCTCGGCCACCACAGCGGCGTCCTCGGCTGCCGCCCACCCGGCGGTCGCCGAGCTCGGGGCCGCCGAGCACCCCGTCGCCTCCCAGTTCCCACCTGCCCACGGCCGCTCGCTGAGTCAGCTCGGTGCGCTCGTCCATTCCTCTGCGCAGTTCGGCGCCGCCACCGGCACGTTCACGCCTGGCCGCCGCCGGTTGGCCTTCGGTCTCAACGCCGCCTCGGGCCAGTTCATCTACGCACCCACCGCGGTCTACATATCGCGCACGCCGGGCACGCCCGCGAAGGGACCCTACCTCGCCCCCGCCGACCCGATGACTGTGGCGCCGCAGTTCCGCAGCCAGCAGAACGCCGGACCCGGCGGGATCGAGGCGATCTACGCTACGCGGCTGCCGATCCCGAGCGCCGGCACGTACACGGTCCTGGCGCTGACCCGCACCCCGAAGGGGCTGATCGGCGCGCCCGGGGAGATCGCGGTCTCGGCCTCCTCGCCGATTCCCGACGTCGGACAGAGGGCTCCCGACGTCGCCACCGACACCGCCGCGACGGTGGGGGGCGACACGGCTCTGCTCACCACCCGCCGTCCCCCCGAGCAGATGCATTCGGTGTCGCTGAGCCAGGTGTTGGGCAGGCGGCCCGTGGTGCTGCTGTTCTCGACCCCGCAGTTCTGCGTGTCGCGGGTCTGCGGCCCGGTCACCGACGTCACGGTCGAGCTCCAGCACGAGTTCGGCAACCGGATCGCGTTCATCCACGAGGAGGTCTACGTGCACAACCAGCCGAGCCAGGGACTGCGCCCGCAGCTGAGGGCGTTTCACCTGCGTACCGAGCCATGGCTGTTCGCGATCAATCGCCACGGGGTGATCGTCGACCGGCTGGAGGGAGCGTTCGGCACCACGGAGCTCGCACAGGCGATCAGGGCGGCGATCCGATGACCCGGCTGCACCGGACGCCGGCGGCGACCGTCCTCGCCTTGGCCGTCGCATTGACCGCTGCGGCCCTCTCGGGCTGCGGCTCGAGCGGCGCCGGCGCGATCACGGCCCCCAAGGTGGCGCCGGCGCGCGTGTTCGAGCTCGGCCATTTCGCGCCCGCGGGCACGATCGTGCCCAGGCGCCCGACGACGATGACGTTCGACGTCCAGCTGCCCAGCGGCAAGCCGCTCACCAGCTACAAGACGGGCCCCGGCCCCCATACGGGGGTGCACCTGATCATCGTGCGCGATGACCTCGCGTACATCATTCACGACCATCCCCCGATCGGTGCCGGCGGGGTCCTGCGACAGAGCGTCACCTTCCCGGCGCCCGGGCCCTATCGGGTGCTGGTCGACGTGTATCCGAACATCCCGGGCGGACTGCCCAACTTCCAGCTGTTCCGCTCCGTCCGCGTCGCCGGCGCCTACCACCCCCAGGCCCTGCCGCCGTTCAAGGCCGACGAGGTGATCGACGGCTACCACTTCGACATGCAGGGCCACCCGTCGCTGCACGCGATCCAGGCCCAGTTCGTGCACATCGACGTGACCGATCCACACGGCCGCCCGCTCGGCTTCGTCCCCTGGTTCGGAGCGTTGGCGCACGCCATCTTCTTCCGTGAGGGCTCGCTGGACTACTTCCACACCCACATCTGCGCCCCCAACGCCCCCAACTGCGGGAGCCTCCCGGGCGTCGCCACCACCCGGATCGCGGGCAGCTCCACGGCGCCCGGCAAGCTCACCGTCGGGGTGCTGATGCCGGTGGCCGGTACCTGGCGGCTGTTCCTGCAGCTCAAGTCGCATGGCCGCATCCTCACCGCCCCGTACACGCTGCGGGTGTCTCCGTGAACCGCGCGCGGCTCGCGCGGGCCGCGCTGGCACTGCTGAGCGTCCTGGCGCTGGGCGGCGTGCTCGCCGGGGCTGCCGCCGCCCATGCCCGCGTGAGCCCCGCGGTCTCGACGGCCGGGGAGCTCCAGCTCTACAGCCTCGCCGTCCCGACCGAGAAGGACGGCGTCAAGACCAACAAGGTCGTGCTGACCGTGCCCACCGGATTCTCGATCGACTCGTTCGCGCCCAGCCCCGGCTGGCACCGCATCCTGCGCCAGCGGGGCTCGGGTGATAACGCAGTCGTGCAGAAGGTGACCTGGACCGGTGGGCACGTTCCCACCGGGGAGGACTCGCTGTTTCAGTTCCTGGCCGAGGCCGCCAAGCCCGGCACGCTGACCTTCGGAGTGCAGCAGACCTACTCCGACGGCTCGATCGTCAACTGGACCGGATCCGAGCACTCCGAGGCTCCCGCGCCGACGATCGACGTCGTCAGCTCGCTCGGCGGGACCGGCGGCTCGGGAGGCGGTGTCACCGTGCTCGAGATCATCGCGATCGTGCTGTCGGCGCTGGCCCTGGTGGGCGCCGGCCTGGCCCTCGCCGGCCGCGGTGGCGAGGGCCGGCCACTGGCGTGAGCGCGCAGGCTCGCATCCGGCTGGCGCTGTCGGTCGCAGCGCTCGCCGCGCTGATCGGGGCGGCCCTCCCCGCCGTCGCGTCGGCGCACGCCTACCTGATCAGCACCTCGCCCGCCGCCAGCCGGGTCCTGAACGGACCTCCCAGAACGGTGTCGCTCACCTTCGACGAGGCGGTGGAGCCGCGCTTCGCGATCATCTCGGTGACGAGTGCCCAGGGCGCGCAGGAGACCACCGCGGCGGTTGCCCGCTCTCCCGCCAACCCCGACACGTTGGTGGTCCCGCTGCGCCCGCGGCTGCCCGAGGGCTGGTACCTGATCTACTGGCGTGCGATCTCGGTCGACGGCCACCCCGTCTCCGGCGCTTTCACCTACGCGATTGGTCCCAATCCCGGGCCCGCGCCACAGTTCCCGGTCCCGCAGCTGTCCGCCACGGCGGTCACCCCCCAGCTGTTGATCGCGCGCTGGGCGATGTTCCTCAGCGTGATGGTGGCGATCGGCCTGCTGGCGATGCGGCTCGTGATCGCACGCTCCGTCGTGCGACGAACCGCTCACACCAGCCTGCGCGCGCTGTCGGTGGGCTTCGTGATCGCCTCGGTGGTCGGTCTGGTGGCGATCCCCGTCTACCTGGACTTCGCGATCGCGGAGGACAGCCTGCGCTCGGTGTTCGATCTGGGGGCGCTGGTGCCGCTGTTTCGCGTGACCGCATTCGGCCGCGGCTACGTCGACATGGAGGTCTGCTTCGCCCTCTTCTGTGTCGCCGGCTGGGTGGCCCTGTGGGTCGACCGCCCGGCACGACCCGTGCGCTCGATCGCCGAGCTCGCGGCCGGCGCCGGAGCCGCGGTCGCGGCCGCCGCGGTGCTGCTGGTTCCCGGCAGCGTCGGGCACGCCGGTCAGACTTCGCCGCGGGGCCTGTCGATCCCGTTCGACGCGCTGCACCTGATCTCCGGCTCGATCTGGATCGGCGGCCTGGTCGGGCTGCTGATCCTGTGGTTCAGCGTCGGCTCCGGTAACCGCGTGGCCGCGTTGAGCGTGGTCGTCCCGCGCTTCTCGGCCGTCGCCCTGGTCTCGGTGGCGGTGCTGCTGGTCACCGGGTCGGGCGCCACGATCATCCACATGCCGGCCGTCGATGCCCTGTGGGAGACCGGGTACGGCATCGCGATCCTGGTCAAGATCGGGCTGCTGACGGCGGCCGTCGCGCTGGCCTCGGGCAACCTGCTGCGCGTCCGGCCGCGCCTGGCCGCAGCCACCACGCACCCGGAGGCCGGAGCGCGGGCCGTCGCCCTGCTGCGCCGGCTCATCGGCGGCGAGGCGGTGATCGTCGCCGGCGCCGTGTTCACGGCCGCGCTGCTCTCCAGCCTGGCGCCCCCGCCGCCGGCGTTCGCGCTGCAGAACTCGGCGCTCGCCCAGGTCGGCCCCGGCCGCGTGGTCGCCACCGTGAACCGCGGCGGCTATCGGCTGCAGGTCCGGGTCTCGCCCAACCGCGCGGCGGCTCCCGACTCGTTCTCGCTGCACATCACCCGCAATGGCCGGCCGGTGCGCGGCGCCACGGTGACGCTCGACTTCAATCAGGTGGACATGGAGATGCCCCAGCAGGAGTACTCGCTGCGCGAGGTCTCCCCCGGGGTCTATTCACGTGCTGCGCCGGCGCTGGTCATGGTCGGCAAGTGGGGGCTGTCGTTCAACGTCGCCCCGCGGGGCGCGCCGCCGTTCACCGCCCTGATAGTCGACGAGGCCAACGGATGAGGCGCCGCTCTCCCCGCGACCGGCCCCTGGGGGTCCGTCTGCTCACCGGCGCGATGGCGCTCGGAGCGGGCATCGCGGCGTTTGTCAGGGCTCGGCGCTTCGACGAGGATCGGCGACGGCGCCGAGTCCAGCGAGGTGCTGCACCCCAGCCGCCCACCCCTGCCCCAGGCGTGGAGGCCGCTGCAGCCGGTCCTGCTCCCGCGCCCGCTCCCGCCGCCGACACCCCCGTTCTTGCTCCCGCCACCGCCGACACCCCCGTCCCCGCGCCGGAACGCGGCGCGGGACCGGAGTCGGGCGATCTCGACCGCCTTGATCGCCCCCGAGGCCGGCGGATGTTGCGCCGGCCGCCACTCGACCGGACGGTGGCCGTCCGTCTGACCGCCGCCGCGGTGGCGCTCGGAGCGGGTATCGCCGCGGTCGTGATCGCTATCCTCCTGGTCCGGGGCGTACTTGTAATGACCGCCGGCTGACACTCCTCGCCCTGCACCGATGGCCTCCCGTAAAGAGCAAAAGGAACAAGCGCGCGCCCAGCGCATGGCCGAGGAGCGCGCCCGCGCCGAACGAGCCCGCCGCGACCGGCGGCTGCGGATGATCGGCGGCGTCGTCCTCGGCGCCGTGATCGTGGTGGCGGCGGCGATCGCCATCTCCAGCGGCGGCGGCAACAGCACCGCCACCGGTTTGCAGAAGGGCAACGCCGCGTCCAAGACGGCCACCGCGGTGCAGTCCCTGCTCGCCGGCATCCCCCAGTCCGGTGCCCGCCTGGGCAACCCCAAGGCGCCGGTGACGATGACGTACTACGGGGACCTCGAGTGCCCCATCTGCCAGGACTTCACGCTCAACGGCGGGTTCCCGCAGCTCGTCAGCAAGGACGTCAGGGCCGGAAAGGTGCAGGTGGTCTACCGGGCGTTCGAGACCGCCACGCGCGACCCCACCGTGTTCAAGACGCAGCAGGTCGCGGCGCTGGCCGCCGGTCAGCAGCAGAAGTTCTGGAACTTCGCCGAGCTCTTCTACCACGAGCAGGGCGCCGAGGACACGGGCTATGTAACCGATTCCTACCTGTCGGGGCTGGCCAAGCAGATCACCGGGCTTGACCTGACCAAGTGGGGCACGGACCGCAGCAACTCCTCGCTGGGCAACGAGGTGCTCGCGGACGAGCAGCTCGGCAGTCGCGCCGGCGTCCAGGGGACGCCGACGCTCGTCTTCCAGGGTCCCAAGGGCAGCGTCTCCCCGTCGTCGAGCGTGCCCAGCTACCCGCAGCTGCAGCAGGCGATCAAGCAGGTCTCGTGAGCACCGCCACGGCAGCACGCGAGGGCGTGCGGTCCCCCGCCTCCAGTGACCGCAGGCTGCGGATCGCGATCCTGATCCTGTCGCTGATCGGCGTGGGGATCGCCGGCTACCTCACCTACGTCCACTACGAGGGACTCAAGATCCTGTGCCTGTCCAGCGGCGGCTGCGAGACCGTCCAGGCCTCCCGCTACGCAAAGCTCGACGGCGTTCCGGTGGCTGTCCTTGGGCTGGCCGGCTACATCGGGATCCTCGGCTCTCTGCTGATCCGCGGCGAGATGGGCCGGATCGGAGCCTTCGCGATTGCCCTGATCGGATTCGGCTTCAGCATGTACCTGACCTACCGCGAGCTGTTCACGATCAAGGCGATCTGCCAGTGGTGCGTCTCGAGCGCCGTGCTGATGACCATCCTGGTGGTCCTGACGGCGATCAGGGTGCTGCGCGAGGAACCCGCGGTCTAGCAACGGATCGGCTCGCCCCACTGGTGCGGTCGGGCGAGGGTCTCGGTCGCAAAGTCCCCCATATGGGAACAAAGCGACCACGACCCCGGAGGGGACCCGCAGTGCAGGCTCGACAACGTCAACGGCGGCGAGGAAGAGGAGCCCGGGGCCCTTTCCGCAGGCACCGTGCGTCGTCATGCAGCCTATGTGTGCATGAGGACGCACACCCCCGATCTGGGACCGACCCGGCGCGCGTTCACATCCTGATCACGGGAAGTTGTCGGATCGGTCACCGTTCGCGCCCCGGGGCCGTCGAAGCTTGCCTTCGATGCTCGCCCGCAGCAGTGCCGCGCCGGTCCTCGACCGTCCACCGGCCCGGTGTCCGTCCGCGCTGCGGCCGCTGCGCGTGGTCGACGTGGCGATGTTCTACGGCGAGCGCAGCGGCGGCATCCGGACCTACCTGGAGGCCAAGGCCAAGTTCGCAGCGCGCACCGGCCGGCTCGAGCATCATCTCGTCGTCCCGGGCCGGACGGCGGCCAGCGACGGAGGCCGCCACGAGCAGCGCTCGCTGCGCCTGGCGGCGTCCAACGGCTACCGGGTGCCGCTGGGAAGCGCCGGGCTGCAGGCGGCGCTGCGCGGCCTCGAGCCCGACGTGGTCCTGCTTCACGATCCGTTCTGGACGCCGCGGCTGACCAGCCGCGCCGCGCACGAGAGCGGGGCGCTGGTGATCGCCGTCCACCACTCCTCGGCCGCCCTGCACGCCGCCGGGCTTCCCGGACCGCACACCGTGTACGCGGGCGCATTGCGACGCTGGTACCGCCGGGCCTACCACGACGTCGACGCCGTGATGTCGGTTGTCGACCCGGCGCAGGACACGCACCGCGCGTGCACATTGAGGTTGCGGCTCGGCCTCGATCCCGCCTTCGGCCCGCGACCCGGCATGCCGCGCGGCGATCACGTCCTCTATGTCGGCCGCCTGTCGCGCGAGAAGGGCCTGCGCGAGCTGCTCGAGGCGGCCGCGGCGGCGACCGAGCCGTGGCCGCTGGTCCTGGTCGGGACCGGCCCCGCCGGTGACGCCTTGAATGAGCGCGCCCGCCAGCTCGGCCTTGGCAGGCGGATCCGCTTCGAGCCCTACATTCAGGACCGCGATCAGCTGGCACGGGCATATGCCGGGGCACGCTGCGCGGTGCTCCCCGGAGCCCACGAGACCTTCGGTCTGGCCGCGCTCGAAGCGGCGGCGTGCGGAACGCCGGTGGTCACGGCCGCGCCGACGCCCTCGGCGCAGTTGCTCGACGGACGCGTCGACACCTTCCGCCCCGGCGACAGCGCCGATCTGCGCGACGCGATCGAGCGAGCCCGGCGCCGGCTGCCGGACCCCGCCGCGGCGGCGCTCCTGGCCTCGCGACACAGCTGGGACGCCTCGCTGGAGGCGGAGCTCGCCGACCTGCACCGCCTCCTCGGGAGTCAGCGTTGACCGGCGGGCTCGCGGTCGCGATCCACGACGTCGAGCCGCGCTCCTACGCCCGGTCGCGCGACATCCGCCAGTGGCTGACCCAGCGCGGGGTGCAACGCGTCACGCTGCTGGTGATCCCCGCCGCCGAGCTGCATCCACTCGGGCCGCGGGCCCCCGGGCTGACCGCGTGGCTGCGCGCACGGGTCGCCAGCGGGGACGCGGTGGCCCAGCATGGTCTCGCCCACAAGGCCACCTCGCCGGCGGGGTGGCCTCGGAGCGCGCTGGCCCGGCTGCAGGGTGGTGCGGCGGCCGAGTTTCCCGGCCTCGGGCCCCGCGAGACCGCCCGCCGCGTCGAGGTCGGGCTGCGGCTCCTGCGCGACGTCGAGCTCGAGCCGCGCGGGTTCGTGGCTCCCGCGTACGCCTACACGCGCGCGCTGCGCACGGTGCTGGCCGATTCGTTCGAGTGGTTCGCCGACCTGCGCTCGGTCCGCACCCGCGACCACGGCTGCGTCCGGGCCCACGCCCTGTGCCTCGGTAACTCCACGCCCGCCAAGCGCGTGCTGTCGCCGGTCGCGGTCCGCGCCGCCGCCCGCGCGAACGGCGAGCGCGTCCTGCGGGTTGACATCCACCCCGCCGACTTCGAGCGCCCGCGCCACGTCGCCACGCTGGAGTGGCTGCTGGAGCTCGCCCGCGGACGCGAGGCCGTCACCTACGACGAGTTGGGTGGCTGACGCCGTCGACGCCGGCCGCGCCGGCCGCCTGCGGGCCGCGGCGCGGGGCGTGCTCGACGCCAACTGGCGCGAGGGGCACCGCGCCAGCGACGGCGTCCCCTATGCCTTCACCTGCCCGGCGACGCCGCGCTACCGCCACCAGTGGTACTGGGACTCGTGCTTTCACGCCATCGTCTGGCGCCATTTCGACCCCGCCCGCGCGCGCGCCGAGCTGCGCACGCTGATACGGGCCGGGCGCCTGGACGGCTTCATCCCCCACACCGCCTTCTGGGACCGGCCGGCCTACTGGCGCCGGGCGCCGTTCTACAGCACCCATACGGTGTTCGGCGCCTCGGCCACTTCGACCATCCAGACGCCGTTGCTCGCGCTCGCGTGGGAGCTGGTGGCGCGGTCCTCCACTGACGACCCGGCCTTCGCCGCCGAGGGGCTACCCCAGCTGCGCCTGCATTACGACTGGCTCGCGCGCGAGCGCGACGTCGACGGTGACGGCCTGCTGACGACGATCTACCCCGACGAGTCCGGCCTCGACGACTCCCCCAAGCACGACGAGGTGTTCGGCCGCTTGCGCCACGACAGCGTCGGCTACTGGTGGCTGATCGAGCGCTACCGCCGGCTCGGCTACGACGCCCACGCGATCGCCACCCGCTACGAGGAGCATCTGGAGGACGTCATCGTCAACGTCTTCTACGCGCTCGGCTTGCGCTCGCTGGCCCGGCTCGATTCCGAGCACGGAGCGTTGTACGAAGCTCGCGCCGAGCGGACCGAGGCCTCGCTGCTGGACCGCTGCTACGACGAGCGCACGGGTCTGTTCTTCGACCTGGCCGGACGCGCGGAGAGACCGGTGCGGGTCTCGACGTGGTCCTCGCTGGCGCCGCTCGCCCTTTCCGGCATCCCCGAGGAGGTGCGCCGTCGTCTCGTCGAGGAGCACCTGCTCGACTCACGGCGCTACCTCGTGCCCTGCGGGATCCCCTCGGTCTCGCTGCAGGAGCCGTCGTTCCGGCCCGGCTTTCAGATGTGGCGCTGCTGGCGCGGGCCCTCCTGGATGAACACGGCCTGGCTGCTGGCCCCGCCGATGGCGTCGCTCGGTTACCGCGACGAGGCGCTGCGCGTGGTCGCCTCACTGGCGTCCGCGGTCGAGCGCCACGGATACCGCGAGTACTACGACCCGCTCAACGGCCACGGCCTGGCCGCCCGCGGATTCGGCTTCTCGACGCTGCTGGTCGATCTTCTCGCATCTAGCGGCATCGCCACCTCGGAGCCGTCCGCCCAGCACCCCATCATGCAGCCGTGAGCTGGCGATTGATTCGCGCCGCGGGCCACACGGCGCAGGAGCCGCGTCAGGTGGCCGTCATCGACCTGGGGTCGAACTCCTGGCGCCTGGTGGTGTTCACCTACGTCCCGGGGTTGTGGTGGAAGCGCACGGACGAGCTCTACGAGACGGTCCGCATCGGCGCCGGGCTGGCCACCTCCGGAAACCTCGGCGACGAGGCGATGGCTCGCGGCCTGGAGACCCTGAAGGTGTTCGCGCGGTTCTGTCGTGCCAACCAGATCGAGCCCCAGGACGTGCACGTAGTCGCGACCAGCGCGATCCGGGACGCCGGCAACGGCGGCGCCTTTCTCGCCGAGGCCCAGCGCTCCACCGGCCTGGAGATCGAGACCCTGTCGGCCGAGGAGGAGGCCCGCTTCGGCTATGTCGCGGCGGTCAACACGACGACGATCACCGACGGCGTCGTGCTGGACCTGGGAGGCGGAAGCCTGCAGCTGATCCATGTCTCAGGCCGCCAGGCCTCAGAGATGGTCTCCTTCCCGCTGGGCGCGGTGCGGATCACCGAGGAGTTCCTGCCTGGCAGCGGCCCCGCCAAGAAGAAGGAGCTCGCGCGTGTGCGCTCGCGCGTCAAAAAGCAGCTGGCCGGGCTCGACTGGCTCGCCTCCTCGGGCTCGCGCCTGGTGGGGATCGGCGGCTCGGTCCGCAACCTGGCCTCGGCCGCGCAGCAGGTCGACGGCGCCATCGACCTCGGCGTCCAGGGCTTCGTGATCCTGCCCTCGGTGCTGGACGACCTGGTCTCAGAGCTCGCCGGGATGCCCGCCGACGCCCGCGGCTCGATTCCGGGGATCAAACCTGGGCGCGGCGACCTCATCCTCGCCGCTGCAGTCGTGCTCCAGACCGTCGTGGAGCTTGGCGGGTTCGACGGGATCGAGGCGACCGAAGCGGGGCTGCGAGACGGAGTGTTCCTGGCGCGCACGCTGCTGGCCGGCACCGAGCCGTTGATCGAAGATGTCCGGACGGCGGCCGTGCGCAACCTGGCCATCCAGTACGAGTCCGACATGGCCCACTCAGAGCACGTGGCGCTGCTCTCGCTGCAGATGTTCGACAGTCTCGTCGCCGCCGGCCTGTTCGAGGAGATAGAAGGCGAGCGCGAGCTGCTGTGGGCGGCCTCGATGCTCCACGACGTCGGCATGACGATCTCCTACGACGATCACCACAAGCACTCCCGCTATCTGATCGAGAGCGCCGAGCTGCCGGGCTTCGACCCGCGCGAACGCGCCCTGATCGCCCAGATCAGCCGGTATCACCGCAAGGGAATCCCCAAGCTCGGAGTGATCGAGCCCCTCACCCGCCGGGGAGACGAGGAGCTGCTGGAGCGCTGCGCGGTGATCCTGCGCCTCGCCGAGCACCTCGAGCGCGGCCGGGATCAGTCGGTCTCGACGGTGCGCCTGCGGCCTAACGGCCACGGTGTCGACCTGCACCTGGAAGCCGACGGAGACCTGACACTGCAGCGCTGGAGCGTCGATCGCTACGGCGACAGCGAGGCCTTCCAGCGCGTGTTCGGACGGCGGCTGCTGATCGGCTGACGGAGTCCTGGCGGGGCGGCGTACAGTTCAGGCATGCTCTGGCTGCTTCGCCACGCCGAGGCAGCGGACGGCTTTCCCGACGACGAGCGTCCGCTGACCGAGCGCGGGGCCCAACAGGCCGAGGCCGCGGGCCGCGCGCTCGAGCGGCTCGGCGCCCACATCGACGCCTGCCTGTCCAGCCCCAAGCTCCGCGCTGTGCAGACCGCGGAGCTGGCGTGCGCGTCGCTGGGCGTGGAGGTCACGCTCGACCGGCGCCTTTCCGGAGAGCCATTCGACGCCCTTGACCTTGTCGCCGGACTGGGCGACGTGCTGTTGGTCGGCCACGACCCGTCGTTCTCGCTCACCCTGTATTCGCTCACCGGAGCCCAGGCGCGGATGCGCAAGGGCGGGCTGGCCGGCATCGCCAAGGGCGAGCTGGTGACGCTGCTGCGGCCAAACGAGATCGGCGCGATCGCACAGTCAGGCGAGAAGGTCGCGTGAGCGAGCCGGCGACGGACACCCGTGACGGCGATGGGGCGGTGGTGGCTGAGGCTCAGGCCCCCGACCTCCGTGACGCGTCCCTGTACGTCAACCGGGAGCTGTCGTGGCTGGACTTCAACGATCGCGTGCTCCAACTCGCCGAGGATCCGTCGCTCCCGCTGATCGAGCGGCTCAAGTTCCTGGCGATCTTCGTCACCAACCTGGACGAGTTCTTCATGATCCGGGTCGCCGGCGTACACGACCAGGTCGACGCCCGGATCGACGCGCGCGGCCCCGACGGACTGGCGCCCAGCGAGGTCCTCGAGGGCATTCACGACCAGGTCCGCGACCTCGACCGCCGCCACGCCCGCCAGTACTCTGACGTGATCCGCCCGGCCCTCGCGAAGGAGGGCATCAGGATCGTGACCAGCGAGGACTCGGGCGCCCCCGCCAGCGCGATCGCCAGCCACTTCCGCGAGCAGATCTTCCCGGTGCTGACACCGCTGGCCGTCGGCAACGGGCGCCCCTTCCCCTACATCTCCAACCTTTCGCTGAGCCTGATCGTGCGCCTGCACGACCCCGATGCCGACCACGAGGCCTTCGCCAGGGTCAAGGTGCCCAAGGAGGTCCTGCCCCGCTTCGTCGAGATCAGCAAGGACACGTTCATCCCGCTCGAGGACATCATCGCCAAGCACCTCGACTCGCTGTTCCCGGGCATGGAGATCATCAGCCACGATCTCTTCCGGGTCACGCGCGACGCCGACTTCGAGGTCTCCGACGAGGCCGACGACCTCCTGCAGGCGGTCGAGGACGAGCTGCGGCGCCGGCGCTTCGGCGAGGTGGTCAGGCTCGAGGTCGGAGCCACCATGGACCCGGCGCTGCGCACGCGTCTGATCGACTGGCTGGGGGTCGACGAGGTCCAGGTCTATGACGTCGAGGGCCTGCTCGACATGGGCGATCTGTGGGAGATCGCCGCGGTCGAGGGCCACTCCGATATCCGGTGGCCGGCCTGGACCCCGATCACCCAGATGGGACTGGCCACGACGGCGGGTGCCGACGCCCAACCGGACTTCTTCCGCGCGATGCGGGCCGGCGACATCCTGGTCCACTACCCCTACCAGTCCTTCACCTCGAGCGTCGAGCGATTCGTCAGGCAGGCCGTCGACGATCCCAACGTGCTGGCGATCAAGATGACCGTGTACCGCACCTCAGACGACTCGGCGCTGGTCCCGTCGCTGATCGAGGCCGCCGAGCACGGTAAGCAGGCGGTCTGCCTGGTGGAGCTCAAGGCGCGCTTCGACGAGCGCCAGAACATCCACTGGTCACGCGCGCTGGAAGAGGTCGGCGCGCACGTCGTGCACGGGATCCCGGGCCTCAAGACCCACGCCAAGGCGATTCTGATCGTCCGCAAGGAGCGCGGCAGCGTGCGCCACTACGTGATGGTCGGCACCGGCAACTTCCACGCCAAGAACGCCCGCCTGTACGAGGACTTCGGGCTCTTCACCGCCGATCCCGAGATCGGCGAGGAGGTCGCCAACCTGTTCAACACGCTGACCGGCTACGGCCATCCCGAGCCCCAGCGCAAGACGCTCGTGGCTCCCACGTGGATGCGCGAGCCGCTGATCAACGAGATCGAGGCGACTGCGGCGGCACATGAGGCCGGGGAGCCCAGCCGGATCGTCATGAAGATGAACTCGCTGGTTGACCCCAAGATCATCGAGGCCCTCTACAGGGCATCCCAATCCGGCCTGCCGATCGAGCTCAACGTGCGCGGTATCTGCTGTCTGCTGCCGGGCGTCCCGGGGGTCAGCGAGTCGATCACCGTCGTCTCGGTCGTGGGGCGGTTCCTCGAGCACTCGCGGATCTACTCGTTCCACCGCGGCGAGGAGCACGCGTACTACATCGGATCGGCCGATCTGATGCCGCGCAACCTCGACACCCGCGTGGAGCTGCTCGTGCCGATCGAGCAGCCGGAGCTCCAGGCCGAGCTCGAGGACACCTTCGAGCGCTGCCTGGCCGATGACACGTTTTCCTGGGTGCTGGATGCCGACGGCTCCTGGAACCGGCGAGCGGGTCGTACCCGCAGCGTCCACCGCGAGTTGATGGAACGCACGCTCTCGTGGGCCGCGACCGCCGCCGGCTGATCGCCGTCACGCGTCGCGAACGCCACCGGCTGGCGTAGCCTTCCGCGCTTCGTGCACAGCGACCTCCTACTGGTGATCGTCGTCCTCGCGGGGCTGGCGTTCGACTTCACGAACGGCTTCCACGACACCGCGAACGTCGTCGCATCGGCGATCTCGACCCGAGCGCTGGCGCCCCGGACGGCGATCGCCCTGGCCTCGGTGCTGAACTTCGTCGGCGCCTTCATCTCGCTCAAGGTGGCGGCCACCGTGGCCACGGGGATCATCGACGCCGGCCAGGTGACCGAGACGATCGCCTTCGCCGGCCTGCTCGGCGCCATAACCTGGAACCTGATCACGTGGGCCTACGGGCTTCCCTCGAGCTCCTCGCACGCGCTGATCGGCGGCGTCATCGGAGCGATGCTGGCCGCCGTCGGGGGCAGCGGCGTCAAGTGGAGCGGCGTCTTCACCAAGGTGGTGATCCCGGCGATCATCGCCCCGACCACGGCGTTCGTGGTTGCCGGCATCGCCATCGTCGTCATCTACCTGCTGTTCGGGCGCCGGCGCCCCGGCCCGGTGACGCGCGGCTTCCGGCTCGGGCAGATCGTCACCAGCGCGCTGCTGGCGCTGGCCCACGGTACCAACGATGCCCAGAAGACGATGGGCGTGATCACCCTCGCGCTGGTGGCGCACGGCAGCCTCAGCGCCAAGCACGCGAACGTCCCGGCATGGGTGGTGGTGTCAGCGGCCTCGGCGATCGCGCTCGGCACCTACGCCGGCGGCTGGCGGATCATCCGCACCGTCGGCACCCGCATCATCCGAATGGACAGTGCCCAGGGCTTCGCCGCGCAGGCCTCTGGCGCGGCCGTGATCCTGGTCTCCTCGCACCTCGGCTACCCGCTGTCCTCGACGCACGTGATCTCAGGCGGCGTGATGGGCGCGGGCGCCGCCAAGCGCCTGTCGGCGGTCCGGTGGGGGGTGGCCGGCAGCATCGCCGCCGCCTGGGTGGTGACGCTGCCGACCGCCGGCGTGTTCGGCGCCGCCGCCTACGGACTGGCCTCGATCTTCGGCTCCGGCGCCCTCGGGCCGCTGCTGATCACGGTGATCGCATTCGGCGCCCTGGCGAGGGCGTTCGCGACCCGCCGCCGGCGGCTGGCCCAGGCCGCGGGCGCCTGACTGACGTTGGCACCCGGGACGGCTTCCGGCCCGGACCGTGCGGTGAACGCGGTCCGGGCCGGAGACGGCTCGTGACGGTGGCTGCGATCAGCCGCCGGTCGGCGTCGCCGCGGGGCGAGTCCCGAGCTTGACCTTGATGCTCTGCGTCTGGCCTGCGCGCTTGACCGTCATCGTGACGGTCTGGCCGGGCGAGTAGTTGTCGACCATCGCGATGAACTGGTCGGTCGAGGTGACCGCCTTGCCGTCTATCGCCGTGATCAGGTCGCGGGCCTTCAGGCCGGCCTGGGCGCCGGGCGTCCCCGGCTGGACCGAGGCGACCTCCGCCCCGCCGGCCGAGAGGCCGGACAGCAGGACGCCGACGTAGGCGTGCTGGACGTGCTGGCCGCCGATCAGCGCGTTGGCGATCCGCGCCACGGTGTTGGACGGGATCGCGAACCCGACGCCGGAGCTAGAGCCCTGGCCGCCGGCAGTCTGGTTGTTGGTCTCGATCTGATCGTTGAGCCCGAGCACATGCGCGCTCGCGTCGAGCAGCGGACCGCCCGAGTTGCCGGGGTTGATCGCCGCGTCGGTCTGGATCGCGTTGGGGATCGTGTAGTTGTTGGGCGCGGTGATGCTGCGGCCGGTCTGGCTGACGATGCCGGTCGTCGTGGTCTCGGGGAGGCTGAACGGGCTACCGATCGCGACCACCGGGTCGCCGACCTGGGCGCTGGACGAGTCGGCCAGCGGGATCGGATGCAGCTCCGACGCCGGCGCGTCGACGTGGATCACGCCCACATCGGTTGACGGGTCGGTGCCGACCACGGTCGCCGGGTAGCTCTTGCCGTCCTGGAAGTTGACCTTCACCGAGGTCTCGCCGCTGACGACGTGCTCGTCGGTGAGGATGTCGCCCTTGGTGTTGTAGACCACGCCGGCGCCCTCGCCCTGGGTCTGCTGGCTGCTGCCACCGCCGAAGAACCCGAAGCTGGGGCTCTGGCTTCGCGCGGTGACGATGATGTCGACCACTCCGGGGCTGGCGGAGCGGTAGATCTGGTTGACGGTCATGCCGGCGCCGCTACTGAACGAGGCGGGCAGTGCCGCCTGCTGTGCGGGCTTGACGACGGTCGTCGTCACCGTCTTCGGCGAGCTTGCGCCGCTGGCGATGATCACTGCGATTATCCCCCCCGCGACGGCGCCGCCGAGGACCGGGATCCATCGGCTGAGGCTTTTCATGATCTGCTTCTCATCTCCTGATGATCGTTGTGTCCGGCTCTACTGATGGAGTAGACCATCGATCGTTAGGAACCTTTTCAGAGCCGTGGAAGAAGTTGGTAAGAGGGCTTCCCCGGTGGCGGAGGACCAAACGAGGCCTAGGACGTTACGCCTCTTGTGCCGCCAGCTCGACGAAGTAGTCGAGCGCCTCGGGGTTCGCAAGCGATTCCCGCGAGGCGGCCTGATCGGCGGGCGTCCCGGTGAGGATCCGCTTGACCGGTACCTCCAGGACCTTTCCCGACAGCGTACGCGGCACCGCTTCGATCTGGCGGATCTCGTTGGGGACGTGGCGCGGCGAGCAGTCCTCGCGCACCCGACGGCGGATCGCGGCCGCCAGCTCGTCGTCGAGCTTCTCACCCTCGCGCAGGACCACGAACAGGGGCATCCAGCCGTCGGTGCCGGCCCTTGGCAGGTCGACCACGAGCGCGTCGACGACCTCGGGCACCGCCAGCACCGCGCGGTAGATCTCGCTCGTCCCCATCCGAACGCCACCTCGGTTGATCGTTGAGTCCGAGCGGCCATAGATGATCGCCGTGCCCCGAGAGGTGATCTCGATCCAGTCGCCGTGACGCCACACCCCCGGGTACATGGAGAAGTACGCCTCCCGCAGCCGTGATCCGTCGTCGTCGCCCCACAGGAACACCGGCATCGAGGGCATCGGCTCGGTGATGACGAGCTCGCCCACCTGATCGATCAGCTCGTTTCCGTCGGGATCCCAGGCCTGCACGTCGGCTCCGAGCGACCGCGCCTGAAGCTCGCCGAGGTATACGGGCAACAGCGGCACGCCGCCCACGAACGCCGTGCACATGTCGGTGCCGCCCGAGGTCGAGAACAGCCACGTGTCCGAGCCGAGCTTGTCGTAAACCCAGCCGAAGGCCTCGGGCGCCAGCGGCGAGCCGGTTGAGCCGACAGCTCGCAGCGCGCTGAGATCACGGTCGCGGGCCGGCTCCACCTCCCCCTTCATGCACGAGGCGATGAACGCGGCGCTGGTGCCAAACGTGGTGACGCCGGCCTCGGCGGCCAGATCCCACAGGACGTCCAGCGACGGGTGGCCCGGGTTGCCGTCGAACAGCACGATCGAGGCGTCGGTGAGCAGCACCCCGACCAGGAAGTTCCACATCATCCAGCCGGTGGTCGAGAACCAGAACACACGGTCTCCGGCCTGGGCGTCCAGATGGAGGTTCATCTTCTTGACCTGCTCCAGCAGGATCCCGCCCTGACCGTGCACGATCGGCTTGGGCAGGCCGGTCGTGCCCGAGCTGTAGAGCACCCACAGCGGGTGCTCGAAGGCGAGCTGCGCGAACTCGAGCCCCGTGTCCGGCCCGGGGAAGTCCGCGTCCCAGCCGCTCCCGTCCAGGTAGCCGAACCGCACCACGCGCTCCAGTGACGGGATCTCCGCGGCGATCGCCGACACCGCGTCGGTCTTGTCGTAGTCGCGGCCGCCGTAGCGGTACCCGTCGACCGCCAACAGCACCTTCGGCTCCACCTGGGCGAAGCGGTCGATCACGCTGCGTGCGCCGAACTCCGGCGCGGCCGAGGACCAGATCGCTCCGATCGAGGCACAGGCCAAAAACGCCGCCACCGTCTCGGGGATGTTCGGCATGTACGCCACCACCCGGTCCCCCCGGCCCACGCCGAGCGCGCGCAGCCCCGACGCGATCGCCGCCGTCTGCGCCCGCAGCTGCGCCCACGTCCAGGCGTCGAGCGGGCGCAGCTCCGAGGCGTGGCGGATCGCCACCTCCGCGTCGTCCTTGCCGCGGAAGATGTGCTCGGCGTAGGAGATCCGCGACCCCGGGAACCACTCGGCGCCCGGCATCGTCCGCGCGCCGAGCACGGCGTCCCCGCGGTCCTCGAAGCGCAGCTCGAAGAAGGCGACGATCGACTCCCAGAAGGCGTCGATCTCGGACACCGACCAACGCCACAGCGCCTCGTAGTCTGCGAAGCGCAGCCCGCGCTCGGCCTCCAGCCACGCGATGTAGCGCGTCAGCGTCGCGCGCTGCATCCGCTCCTGGGAGGGCTCCCACAGGAGCTTCGGCGCGTCGCTCATCGCACCAAGTATCCATCAATAAGATCAACCGATGCAGCTCCTGGCGCCCTTTGCCGGAACCGTCGTGTCCGTGCCGCACGGGCTCGAGCAGCCCTTCTGCGCGGGCGCGACGATCGTCGTGCTCGAGGCGATGAAGATGGAGCATGAGCTCGTGGCCGAGCGTGACGGGGTGCTCCGGCGCCTCGAGGTCGCCATCGGCGACACGGTGCGCGAGGGTCAGCTCCTGGCCGTCCTGGCCGAATCCGACACCCCGGCAGTCGCCGCTGACAGCGCCCCGTCCGACCCGCCGCCGGACGCCGGCAGCGCCCCGTCCGGCGAGCCCGCGGCCGAGGCAGGCGAGCGCGAGGACCTGGCCCGCGTGCGCCGCCGCCACGAGCTGGGGCTCGACCCGAGTCGCCCCGAGGCGGTGTCCAAGCGCCACGACAAGGGGCGGCGTACCGCCCGGGAGAACCTCGAGGACCTGGTCGATCCCGGCTCGCTGGTCGAGTACGGGCCGCTGATGTTCGCCGCCCAGGAGCGCCGCCGGCCGACGCAGGAGCTGATCGAGCGCACGCCCGCCGACGGGCTCGTCGCCGGGGTCGGTGAGATCGCCGGCGAGCCCTGCGTGGCCATGTCCTACGACTACACCGTCCTCGCCGGAACTCAGGGGATGCGCAACCACCAGAAGAAGGACCGCCTGTTCGAGATCGCCGAGCGCCGCCGGCTGCCGGTGGTGCTGTTCGCCGAGGGCGGCGGTGGGCGCCCCGGGGACGTCGACATGCCGATCGTCGCCGGGCTGGACTGCCGCGCGTTTCACCTGTTCGCCCGCTTGAGCGGCCTCGTGCCGCTGGTGGGGATCGCCAGTGGCTACTGCTTCGCCGGGAACGCCGCATTGCTCGGCTGCTGCGACGTCGTCATCGCCACCGAGGACTCGAGCATCGGGATGGGCGGTCCGGCCATGATCGAGGGCGGCGGGCTCGGGATCTTCACGCCGGACGAGGTCGGCCCGATCGACGTGCAGTACGGCAACGGCGTGGTCGACCTCCGAGTCGCCGACGACGCCGCGGCGGTGGCCGCCGCCAAGCGCTACCTGAGCTTCTTCTCGCGCTCGGGCTCCCTCGTCACCTCCGCGGCGCCACCGGCCGGCGGACCGCCTCCTGGCAGCACCGGCCCCGCCCGCGACCAGGCGGAGCTCCGGGACCTGATCCCGGCCAACCGCAAGCGGGTCTATGACATCCGCGCCGTGATCGACGTCCTATGTGATGAGACGCTTGAGCTCCGGCGCGGGTTCGCTCCCGGGATCGTCACCGCCCTGGCCATGATCGGTGGGCGTCCCTTGGGAGTGGTCGCCAACGATCCGACCCACCTGGGCGGCGCGATCGATGCCGACGGCGCCGACAAGTCGGCGCGGTTCATGCAGCTGTGCGACGCGTTCGGCCTACCGCTGCTGTTCCTCTGCGACACGCCCGGGTTCATGGTCGGGCCCGAGGCCGAGCGCACGGCCACCGTGCGCCACTTCTCGCGCATGTTCGTCACCGGCGCCAACCTGCAGGTTCCGACCGGCACCGTGGTGCTGCGCAAAGGCTACGGACTCGGCGCTCAGGCGATGGCCGCCGGTGGCTTCAAGGCGCCGCTCTTCACCATCGGCTGGCCGACGTCGGAGTTCGGCGCGATGGGGCTCGAGGGAGCCGTCCGGCTCGGCCTCCGACGCGAGCTCGACGCGATCGAGGACCCGCACGAGCGCGAGCTTGCCTACGACGCGGCCGTCGCCGCCGCCTACGAGCGCGGCCAGGGGATCAGCATGGCCTCGTACTTCGAGATCGACGACGTGATCGATCCGGCCGACACGCGCCGCTGGATCGCCACCCTGTTCGACGAGGGCGAGCCGCGGTGGTCCGAGCGCCCGGGCAAGCGCCGCCCCAACATCGACGCCTGGTAGGCGCGCTCAGAGGCGTCGTGACCAGAAGGGGGCTCGAGGTCCGGCGGGCATGCCTGAGCGGGAGTCGCGGCCCAGGCCGCCGCCGGTACCCCGAGTAGCGGGGAGGTATCTCCACCGCCGGCGACGAGGCGCACATTCGTCGCAGTCGAGTGACGCCACAAGGCGACGGTGGGCGACACAGGGCGCGGGGATGCCTCCGTCTCGCGTTCCGACCCCTCCGTTTCGGCGGCGCCAGCTCGACATGGGTGCAGCGTAGGGCCCCAGGTGTCAGCTTTCCGTAAGACCAGGCTGAGGATCGGCTGAGCCCGCCCGGCCGCGCCGCCGCGATAGCGCGGCGTAGCCGGCTCTGACTCCCGCCGGCTCCGGCGATACAGCCAGGGCCGGCAGCGACACCACGACCTCCAGGCCCCCGGATTCGGGCGCGCTCACCGTGACAGTCCCGCCGTGGGCCTCCGCCACCGAGCGCACGATCGACAGTCCGAGCCCGAGCCCGCCGTGGGATCGGTCCAGGCGCCGGAACGGCTCGGTCAGCCGCCGTGCCTCCCCGTCGTCGATCACCGCCCCGCCGTTGCGCACCGTCAACAGCGCGCGGCCATCCAGGGTTCGGGTGGCGACCTCGAGGAAGCCGCCCCGCACGTTGTGGTGGATGCCGTTGTCGAGCAGGTTGCCGACCAATCGCTCCAGCAGGCTGGGCTCGCCGCTGGTCCAGGACGGCTCGAGGTCGCCACGGACCACCACCTCGGACTCGTGGGCGCGCGCGCGCAGGTCGGTGATGCAGTCGCCGGCCAGCGCCGCCACGTCGACCGGCTCGTCGCGCCCGGCCGCCGCCTCGCTGCGCGCCAGCATCAGCAGGCCCGCGATCAGCAGCTCGCAGCGATCGACGGTCTCGCGCACGGCCTCCCCCATCGCCCGCAGCTCGGTGCGGCTGGCGTCGGGGTCGGCGAGCGCGACATCGATCTCGGTTCGCATGATGGCCAGCGGCGTACGCAGCTCGTGCGATGCGTTGGCGACGAAGTGACGCTGGCTGGCGAAGGCGGCGTCGAGGCGGGCGAGCATCCCGTCGAACGTGTCGGCCAGCTCGAGCAGCTCGTCGTCCGGTCCGGTCAGAGCGATCCGCTCGCCGAGGTTCTCGCCCGATACCCGGCGCGCGGTCGCGGTGATCTCGCGCAGCGGCCGCAGCGCCCGGCCGGCGAGCAGCCAGCCGGTGCCGACGGCCACCATCGTCATCGCCAGCAGCGCGCCCAGGTACTCCAGCAGGAGGCGGTGCAGCGCGTCGTTGACGATCTGGCGCTCGACGGCGTGAGCGACCTTCATCTCGGGCGAGCCGGGCGCGAACCCGAGCGCCCGGCTGAGGAAGTGGTCGCTGGAGCCCGTGCTCAGTCCGTAGCGCTGCAGGTGGCTGAGCAGCGCGTGGTGGCTGCGCAGGTTGCTGCGGACCAGCAGGAAGCCGACGGTCAGCAGCGCCGCGCCGGTGACCAGGAAGACGCCGCCGTAGAGCAGCGTCAACCGCAGGCGGATCGTCGGCGGAGGAAACCGGCGCCGGGAGCGGCGGGGCCGGGCTGAGGACGCCACGTCGGCCGCGCTCGCGCCACCTTGCTCCGGGTCGGCCATGCTCAGGCCATCCTGTAGCCGACCCCGATCACGGTCTCGACGACCGGTGGCTCCCCGAGCTTGCGGCGCAGGGTCATGATCGTCATGCGCACCACGTTAGTGAACGGGTCGGTGTGCTCGTCCCATACGCGCTCCAGCAGCTGCTCGGCGGACACGGTGGCGCCGTCGGCGGCCATCAGCACTTCGAGCACCGCAAACTCCTTGCGGGCCAGCTCGACCTCCTCACCGGCGCGGGTCAGGCGGCGCCGGGCGGGATCGAGCTCGAGCCTGCCGTGTCGCAGCACCGGAGGTCGGCTGGGGGTGGCTCGCCGCGCCAGCGCATGGATCCTGGCCACCAGCTCGGCGAACCGGAACGGTTTGGCGAGGTAGTCGTCGGCGCCCATCGACAACCCCTCGATCACATCCTCGAGCGTGCCCGCGGCGGTCAGCATCAGGATTCCGGTCTCGGGGCGCTCGTCGCGGACCGAGCGGCAGACATCGTCGCCGTGCACCCCGGGAAGATCGCGGTCGAGCACCACCACGTCGTAGCGGACCACCCGCGCCTTGACGAGCGCCTGCTCCCCGTCCGGGGCGAGGTCCACGGCCATCCCCTGCCGGCGCAGCCCACGGGCGATCGCGTCCGCGAGGCGTACCTCGTCCTCGGCGATCAGCACGCGCATCGTCAACGGAGCATGACCGGCGCCCCGTAAGAACTCCATAAGACGCCCGCACAGCTCGAATGGACGCCGGCGTTCAGCATTACATGGATCGACGTCACAACAACTCGTGATACGATCGAAAACGTCATGGCTCCCCAGCAGAACATCGCCGAGCGCGGCATGGCCGTCGGGCTCAAAGCCCTGAACCGTGTCGCCTCCTCGAGCGCGATCGACCGGTTCGGCCTGCGGGATCCAGCCGTGCGGCTGCTGTTCGGAGCCACGAAGACCGGCGCGCGCACCGCGGCCCGGGCCGGGCGCACCTTCGCCGCCGCACAGCGCCTGTCCAAGCCGGCGCGCCAGCCACGCGCCCGCAAGAGCGACCTCTTCGATCTGACCCCGTCCGACGAGCAGCAGATGCTGCGGGACTCCACGCGCGACTTCGCGCTGGCGCGGATCCGCCCCGTCGCGGCCGAAGCCGACGCTCAGTGCGCCACTCCGCCGGAGCTGCTGGCTCAGGCCAACGAGCTCGGGCTGACGATGGTCGGCGTGCCCGAGGAGCTCGGCGGCGCAGTCCAGGAGCGCTCCGCCGCCACCACCGTCTTGATGAGCGAGGCGCTCGCCCGCGGCGACATGGGCATCGCCGTCGCCTGCCTGTCGCCCGCCGCGGTTTCGACCGCGATCAGCCTCTGGGGGGACGCCCAGCAGCAGGCGACCTACCTGCCGGAGTTCGTCGGTGAGAACGTCCCCGCCGCCGCCCTGGCGGTGATGGAGCCCAAGCCCCTGTTCAACCCGTTCAAGCTCGAGACCACGGCTCGCGGCGCCAAGGGCGGCTATGTCCTCAACGGCGTCAAGGCGCTGGTGCCCCGAGCCGGCGACGGCGAGCTGTTCGTGGTCGCCGCCGACCTCCAGGGTGAAGGTCCAGCCCTGTTCATCGTCGAGTCGCGCAGCCCCGGACTCAGCATCGAGCCCGAGCCCGCGATGGGCGTGCGCGCCGCCGCCACCGGCAGGCTGATCCTCGAGGACGTCCAGCTCCCCGCCACCGCCCTGCTCGGCGGAGGCGACGCCAACGTCTACCGCGAGTGCATCGGACTCGGGCGGCTCGGCTGGTGCGCGCTGGCCGTCGGCACCGGCCAGGCCGTGCTCGACTACGTCAGCGACTACGTCAAGGATCGCCGCGCGTTCGGCGAGCCCATCTCCAACCGCCAGGCGGTCGCCTTCACCGTGGCCAACATCGCGATCGAGCTCGACGGCCTGCGTCTGGCCACCTACCGCGCCGCCGGACGCGTCGACCAGGGTCTGGGGTTCTCCCGCGAGGTCGCGCTGGCGCGCCGCCTGTGCGCGGACCGCGGCATGAACATCGGCTCAGACGGCGTGCAGATGCTCGGCGGTCACGGGTATGTCAAGGAGCACCCGGTGGAGCGCTGGTACCGCGACCTGCGAGCCGCCGGTCTGATGGAGGGCGCGCTGCTCGTCTAGAGCGGCCATCGCGACAGCCATGATCAATCTCGAGATCCCCAAGAAGTTCGGCGTCCTCGTCTCCCAGTCGCACCAGGTGGCGACGGAGATCTTCCGTCCCAACTCGCGCAAGTACGACACGCTCGAGCACGAGTATCCCAAGGAGCTCGACATGCTCGCCGCGCTGATCGACGGCATGAACGAGAGCGGGGCGCTTGGCGGCGCCGGAGCCGGCACGGTCGGCGGGGGCCCCTCCAATGGGTCGACGGCCAAGCCCGCCGATGACGGCGGCAACCGTAATGGCTCGAACATGGCCTCGCTGCTCGGGCTGATCGAGCTGTGCTGGGGTGACGTCGGCCTGCTGCTGGCGATGCCTCGCCAGGGACTCGGCCAGGCCGCGATCGCGGCCGTCGCCGATCCGGAGCAGCTCAAGCGCTTCGGCGGCAAGTGGGCGGCGATGGCCATCACCGAGCCCGAGGCCGGCTCGGACTCGGCCGCGATCCGCGCCACCGCCCGGCTCGACGGCGACGAGTACGTCCTCAACGGCGAGAAGATCTTCGTCACCTCCGGAGACCGCGCCGAGCTGATCGTCGTCTGGGCGACACTTGACCGCGACCAGGGCCGCGCCGCGATCAAGTCGTTCGTGGTCGAGCGCGACAACCCGGGGCTGAAGCTCGATCGGCTCGAGCACAAGCTGGGGATCCGCGCCTCGGACACCGCCAACTTCGTGCTCGAGGACTGCCGCGTTCCCAAGGAGAACCTGCTCGGAGATCCCGAGATCATCCTCAAGGGCGGCTTCTCGGGGGTCATGCAGACCTTCGACAACACCCGCCCTCTGGTCGCCGGGATGGCCGTCGGCGTGGCTCGGGCGTGCCTCGAGGCCACGAAGGAGCATCTGGCGCAGGCCGGGATCGAGATCGACTACGACACTCCCGCGAATCTGCAGAGCGCTGCCGCCGCCGAGTTCATCGCGATGGAGGCCGACTGGGAGGCCGCCAGGCTGCTGACGCTGCAGGCGGCCTGGATGGCCGACAACAAGAAGCCCAACTCGCTGCAGGCCTCGATGGCCAAGGCCAAGGCGGGACGGATGGGCACCGACGTCGCCCTGCGCTGCGTCGCCCTGTGCGGCGCCACCGGCTACGCCGAGGGCGAGCTGCTGGAGAAATGGGCCCGCGATGCCAAGATCCTCGACCTGTTCGAGGGCACCCAGCAGATCCAGCTGCTGATCATCGCCCGGCTGCTGCTCGGCAAGACCTCCGCCGAGCTCAAGTAGCTACGCGGCGTCTCTGCGGACCCGGAGCGCCATCGTCCTGACGTCACCGAGCACGCCCTGCGGGTCGAGCTCGAAGCGCGCACCGGTGATCCGCATCACCGTGATCCCGACGACCATCAGCTTCGCGTCCTTGTACTTGTCCTTGTCCTGATCGCGCACGGCGATGTGGTACGGCCGCCCGTCGAGCTCGACCGCGAACTTCGCCTCGGGCCAGTAGCAGTCGAGCTCCCAGCCGTCCTCGGTGGTCACGTTGCGCAGCGGATCCGGGATGTCGGTGCCGGCGATCAGTGCGTCGAAGGCGCGCTCCAGGCCGGACTTGCGGTCGGGCTTGGGACGGTATTCCTCGAACGCCCTGGCCAGCTTCCCGACACCCGGCCGCCGCCGGTGTTTCGCGATCGCCCGCCCGACAGCCTCGACATCCAGGATCTGATTGCGCACCCCCTGAGTGATGAGGCGGTCCAGCTCGGCCGGCTTCTCGCGTGGCGCCAGCTCGATCAGCATCCGCGGCACCGAGCTGACGCGGAGTCCGTCCCTGACGCGAACCTCGCTGCGGTCCAGGGACGATGTGGTCCGATGGATCACGAGCCCCTTCCTGCGACCCGTTCGGTTGCTCGGAACAGTCACCTCGATGCTGCGCGTGACGACCTCCCGCAAGCCCCAGACCGCCGCCGCAGTGCGATGGCTGAGGAAGGAGTCGGGTCCGCACGCGAGCATGGCTGCGATCAGATATGCGCGGGGGACGAGGCTGGTGTGGCCGACGGCGTACACGCCTCGATGAATCGGGATCAACCGGCCACGCCGCACTCGAGCCCGCACCCCTTCGTAGGTCAGCCCGAGCGCCAGCAGCTGCTCGATCGAGATGACTCCCGATTGCCGTGTCGCGACCCGCGCGATCGCCCGGTCGACGGCACTCTGGGAGGGTTTCCGGTCTATGCGACCGGAAACCCTCCCAGAGTCGAGCCGGGGCTCACGCTGACCATCGACCACCCGCCCACCGTGACACGAAAAACGTCACACGTGGGTGACGCCGTGCAACAAGTTAAAGACGCGCAGCCTCGAGGCGGAGCACGTCCCAGGCCCGCTCGACGTCCTCGAGCGTCGTCTGCGGCTGGCCGATAGCCATCCGCAGGACGAAACGCCCCGCGAGGACCGTGTGTGAGAGGAAGACCTCGCCCGAAGCGTTCACCCGCTCGAGCAGCGCCTCGTTGCGCGCGTCGTCCCCGGATGCTCGGAAGCAGACCAGCGAGAACCAGCGCGGCGCGCAGACCTCCCAGCCCGGCTCAGCCAGAACCCATTCCTCGAAGCGAGACGCCAACCCGACGCCGCCCCGCACGTGCTCCTGCAATCCAGTTCGCCCGAAGCAGCGCAGCACCGCCCACAGCTTCAAAGCCCGGAAGCGGCGCCCGAGCGCCGGTCCGTACTCGCTCAGCGACAGCGCGTCCTCGGCATCGGGCGTGCGCAGGAACTCGGGGACCAGCGAGAACGCGGCCCGGAGCTCGTCCGGTCTGCGCGACCACAGCAGCGAGCAGTCCATCGGGGTGAGCATCCACTTGTGGGCATTGACTACGACCGAGTCTGCCCGCTCGACGCCCGCAAAGGCCCAGCGGAACTCGGGGCACACCATCGCGGTTCCGGCGTAGGCCGCGTCGACGTGTAGCCAGGCGCCGGCGGCGGCGCAGGCATCAGCGATCTCCGGCACCGCGTCGACGGCACCGCACCCCGTGGTGCCGACCGTCGCCACCACGACGGCGGCCGAGCCGAGGTCGCCCAGCGTGTCCGCCCGCAGGCGAAACGAGGAGTCCGACGGCAGCTTGCGCAGCCGCATCCCGAGCATCCGCGCCGCCTTGTCGACCGCCGAGTGCGTGTGCTCCGAGCACACGATCTCGTTCCGGCCGGTGAGCTCTCGCGCGGCGATGATCGCCGCCATCGTCGAGGTCGAGGCGGTGTCCTCGATATGGCCGTGCCAGCCGTCGGGCAGCCCCAGCAGCTGCGCGACCCACGACAGCACGACCGCCTCGAGCTCGGTGGCCGCCGGAGCCGTCCGCCACAGGAAGGCCACGGAGTTCAACGTCGCCGCGATCATCTCGGCGAGGATCCCCGGTGCCGAGGTGTTGCTCGGAAAGTAGGCGAAGTACCGCGGGTGCTGCCAGTGGGTCACTCCGGGCAGCAGCACCTCGTCGAGGTCGCGCAGCACGGCGGAGAACGGCTCCGCCTCCTCCGGCGCCGACGCCGGCAGTGCTGCGCGGATCGAGCCGGGAGCGACCTGCGCCAGGACCGGTAGCCCGCCGACCCGTTCCAGGTAGGACGCGGCCCACTCGAGCGCCGCGGCGCCGTCGGCGCGCAGGGCGGACGCGGGGTCTCGCGCCAAGCCCAGTTCCCGGTCCGACGCCGAGCCTGGTCCCCGGTCCGGCGCCGACCCCGGTCCCTGGTCCGGCGCCGAGCTCAACTCTCGGTCCGGCGCCGGATCGACTCCGAGTAGGCACGCGGCCGGAAGCGCAGCACCGGATCATCGGAGCACTCGATCCCGGCGGTCACGCGGCCGGGGTCGAACACCAGCACGTCATCGCCCTGCTCACGCTCGGAGTCAAGTCGCGTGATCTGGAGCACACCGGCGCGCACGCGGCGGCGCGACGAGGGCCACGCGGCGCTGGGATCCTCGATCGGGTCCCCGGGCTCGGCGATCTGCAGCTCGAGCGTGAACGTGACCGTCCCGCCGGCCACCCGCTCACGGATCTCGGTCTGCAGGTAGTCGCGAGCGCGGCGCCGCGCCTCCCACGGCCGCAGCCGGCGCCCCGAAGCCTGCGGAGCCAGCGTGTAGCGGACAAAACGCGCCGCGCCATCCGCTCCGATCCAGCGAAACGCGTGCAGCCCGTAATACGGGATCACGGCGTAGCTCTCGGGCGCCGCCAGCGTCGGCGCCACGACCGGGAGCACCCTCAGCGCCTCGCGATGGCGCGCCAGCCACAGGGGCATCTTCCACGCCGCCGCCGCACCCGCCGCCTGCGCCTCGATCAGCTCGATGAACCCTTCGGGCGTCCGGACCGGAAAGCGCGGCGAGGAGACCGCGACGATGTCGGTACGCGACCCGTCCGGCAGGTAGAACTTAACGGCCAGCCCCCGCGGATCCGGCGCCGCGTCAGGGTGCCCCGGATTCCCCGAGCCATTCGAGAAGCGCACCGTCACCGGCACGGAGGGCGCATGCAAGTGCGCTGCCCGCGTCAGCTTCGCCGCCTCGGTCGACGGCGTGAACACACCCGCGCACACGACGCCCTTGGCGTGCAACGCCCGGAAGCCCGCGTGCCGGCCGAAGGCCCGGTTGGCCGCGTCGATCGCCTGCTCCGGACTCACCCCCACGCCAGAACTCCTACTCGAGAGTCCCGAACTTGATCCCGGCTCGCTGCAGGCGATCGATCAGGGCCTGCCCCATCGCCACCGCGGGCGTCAGCTGGCCGCCAAGCACCGGCAGTTCGTCGCGCGCGAGGCAGAGCGCCGACTCGCCCAGCATCTTTGAGGTCTCGCCGTATCCGGGATCGCCGCCGGAGACCTCGGTCACGAGCTCCCGGCCACCCCCGGAGGCCACGAACCGCACCCGGAACGACGCCTTCGCGCGCTGCTCGGCGGATGGCCCCTCGCCGGGATCTTTGAGCTTGAGCAGCAGTTTCCGGGTCGGCGGCAGTTGCGCGAGCGCGATCACCGTGCCGGCGCCGGCGATCAGCCCGCCGACCATCGGCAGCTTGCCGACGACCAGGTAGTGGCCGTAGGTGAAGTCCGGACCGTAGCGGTCGAGCGCCCGCGCCGAGCGCAGGACGGTCTGGGGGTCGATGGTCGGGAACGGGACGACCCAGCCGCCCGCCACCTCCACGCTGTGTGGACGACCGGCCACCCCCCGCACGCGACGGTCCGTCGGCCGCGACTCCAGCCGGCGGCGCCGGCGGGCGACGCTCGCCCCCTGGCGCAGGCGGCCCATGATGTGGACCGCGGAGTGATAGGTGCCTCCGGAGAACGTTCCCCCAACGCGGACGTAGCCGTCGATCGAAATCGGCAGTCCCTCGGGCAGCTGCCCCACCGTGTAGAGGACGCCGAGGTCGTACGGAATCGAGTCAAATCCGCAGGAGTGAACCAAGCGAGCCCCGGTGCGTTGCGCTTGCTCGTGGTAGCCGAGCCACATGCGGTCGACGAACTCGGGCTCGCCGGTCAGGTCGACGTAGTCGGTGCCCGCGGCCGCGCACGCTGCCACGAGCGGCTCGCCGTAGTGGATGTAGGGACCCACGGTGCTGATCACGACCTCCGCCGACTCCGCCATCTCCCGCAGGGACGCGGGATCGCCGGCATCAGCGGAGATCAGCGGCAGCTCCGACAGACCGGAATCGACGGCTGCCAGCCGCGAGCGCACGGCCTCGAGCTTGCCCCGGTTGCGGCCGGCCAGCGCCCAGCGCAGCGGCCGGTCACCGTCGCCCGCGCCCGCCCGGGCCAGGTATTCGGCGGTCAACGAACCGGTGAAGCCGGTCGCGCCGTAGACGACGATCTCGTGCTCGCGCTGGCCCCGCTCAGCCACCCGGGTCGACCTCCCGCGCGAGCCGCATCGCCTGGTCGAGCTCGACGCCCGCGCGGGCGGCCAGCCAGCAGGCCACCGGCGCGGCGATCCGCTCCGAGGAATGCGCGGCCTCGCCCGCCAGATCGAGCACCGCCTTGAGCTCGTCTTTGGTCGGAGCGGGTACCCCGAGCTTGTCGGCGTAGGCCGCGAGCCAGTCGGGAGCATTCATTGGCCGCGCAGACTACCCGCAATCGCTGGCAAGATCCCCGCCCACGCAATACCAAGAACAACTGAAAGGCTGGATATACAGATGGCAATCCTCGACGGCAAGGTCGCGATCGTCACCGGGTCGGCGCGCGGCATCGGACGCGCCACGGCCGAGCTGCTCGTCCAGCAGGGCGCGAAGGTGCTGATCAACGATCTCGACGGCGACGTCGCCGAGCAGACCGCGAGCGAGATCGACGGCGAGACAAGCGTCTTCGGCGGCGACCTGACCAAGCCGGGCGTGCCCGACAAGCTGGTCGAGCAGGTCATCGACCAGTGGGGCCAGATCGACATCCTGATCAACAACGCGGGTTACACGCTCGACGCACCGATCCACAAGATGAGCGACGAGTGGTTTCAGCGGATGCTCGACATCCACTCGGTGGTCCCGTTCCGGATGTGCCGCGCCGTCGCCCCGCACATGCGCGAGCCCGCCAAGAAGGAGCGCGACGAGGGGGTTGAGGTGTTCCGCAAGATCGTCAATGTGTCCTCGATCTCGGGCACGATGGGCAACGCCGGGCAGGCCAACTACTCGTCCGGCAAGTCGGCGGTGGTCGGCCTGACCAAGACGTTGGCCAAGGAGTGGGGCCAGTTCAAGATCAACGTCAACGCCGTCGCCTTCGGCTACATCGAGACACGTCTGACCGCCTCCAAGGAGGAGTCGAACACGATGGAGATCGACGGGGAGAAAGTGCAGTTGGGCATCCCCGACCAGATGCGCGG
The DNA here is from genome assembly GCA_963799995.1 of uncultured Solirubrobacterales bacterium. Taxonomy (GTDB): domain Bacteria; phylum Actinomycetota; class Thermoleophilia; order Solirubrobacterales; family Solirubrobacteraceae; genus Palsa-465. Next base: position 1,652,512 of record CAWCZI010000012.1, read on the forward strand.
GATGGCCTCGATGCTGATCCCCCTGGGCCGCCCGGGATCCCCGGCGGAGGCGGCGGGCGGAGTGTTCCTGCTCTGCACGCCGTGGGCCAACTTCATCACCGGCCAGGTGCTGAACATCACCGGCGGGCAGTTCACCGGGATGACGAGCTAGCGCTCAGGATCGCGCCGCGGCCGGCGCCGGGCACCCGACCCGGCGCCGGGCACTCGACCCGGCGCCGCGCACGCGACCCGGCGCCCGATCAGGGCTGCGCGGTGCCGGGCTCGTCCAACCGGGCCCGGCGCTGGAGCTCGTACAGGTCCTCGCGGTTGCGCACGTACTGCATCGCCGCGTCGACGGGCGGCTGGTAGTCCCAGGACGTGTACCGGCCCTGGCGAAGCGCGCTGGACACCAAGCGCCGTTCGCGCTGGCTGATCCGGACCCGGCGGTCGATCTCGGACAGATCGAGGCGGGCGGCCAGCACCGAGCGCAGCGACGCGACCAGTTCCGGAAGCGCCGCTGACACGTCGCGCAGCTCCCGCGGATCCGCGGCCAGGTCGTACAGCAGGTCGGGGTCCTCGAGCGAGACGATCAGCTTGTGGTCGCCGTGGCGGACCATCGCCGACGGCGCCTGCACCCCCTCGGCGTGGTACTCGGAGATCACCGGGTGGCTGGGCGCGTCTGGCCCGGGCGCGCCCAGCGAGCCGGCCAGGCTGACCCCGTCGAGGGCCAGACCGGGATCCGCGGCCACACCCGCCAGCGACAGCAGCGTCGGCGCCACGTCGACCAGCGACACCGGCTCGGTCACCCGCGCCCCCAAACCCCCCGAACCCCCGGGCCGGCGCACGATCAGCGGTACTCGCGCCGACTGCTCGAAGAAGGACATCTTGTACCAGAGCCCCCGCTCACCGAGCATCTCCCCGTGGTCGGCCGTGAACAGCACCGTTGTGCGCTCGGCCAGCCCCGAGTCGCGCAGCGCCGCCAGCACCTCGCCCACGCGCTCGTCCAGGTAGGAGACCGCGGCGTAGTAGCCGTGGCGGGCGCGGCGGATCAGCTCCGGCGTCAGCCCGGCCGAGTCCACCTGGCACATCGCCCGCAGCCGCCGGCTGTGAGAATCGACCGCGTCGAGCGGCAGCGACGCCACCGCGGGGTCATCGATGTCCGAGCGCCGGTAGCGCTCCCAATGGCGCCGCGGGATCTCCCAGGGATCGTGCGGGTTCGTGAACGAGACGAACAGCAGGAACGGCTGCTCGCCGCGGTGGCGGGCGATCTCGTACAGCTTGCGCACCGCGTGAAACGAGACCTCCTGGTCGTAGTCGGTCTGCATGCTGGCGGCGCAGATCCCCGGGTTCAGGACGCTCTCCATCGTGTGATACCACGGCAGCGGCTCCTCCAGCGGGCGGCTCCAGTCCGGCGTCCAGTCCACGTCGGCCGGATAGATGTCGGTCGTCAGCCGCTCCTCGAAGCCGTGCAGCTGATCGGGTCCGACGAAGTGCATCTTCCCGGCCACCGCCGTGTGGTAGCCGGCCGCTCGCAGTGCGTGGACCGCCGTCGGGACGCCGGCGGCCAGCTCGGCCGCGTTGTCGTAGACGCCGACCGAGGAGGCGTGGCGGCCGGTCAACATCGCCGCCCGCGCCGGAGCGCACAGCGGATACGGCGTGTAGGCGGAGTCGAACACGGTCGCCCCCGCCGCGAGTTCGCGCAGGTGCGGGGTCTGAACCAGCGGATGGCCGTAGACCGGCAGCCACGAGGCCGCCAGCTGGTCGGCCATCACGATCAAAAAGCACTCGCGCTGGGAGGAGGTCATCGGAGCTCGAGAGTGCCGGCGCGGACTGAGGTCATCGCGGCGCCGGAGGCTGGGCGAGGGTCAGAACTCATCGCGGCGCCGGAGGATAGGCGCCGCAGCGGCCGCTACGCTGCCTCGCATGCGGCGGGCAGTGATGCTTCGGGACGGCGGTCCGCTGATCGTCGCCCATCGCGGTGCCTGGGGCCCGGCGGCGCCGCAGAACTCGATCGCGGCGCTCGAGGCGGCGATAGAGCTCGGCTGCGACATGGTCGAGGTCGACGTCCGCCGCACCCGCGACGGGAAGCTGGTGGCGGTGCACGACAGCCGGGTCGCCGGCGCTGCCGTCGCCGCTCTGGACCACGACCAGCTGCTGGCACGAGTTGCCCCCGGCCAGGCGCAGCCGCTCGAGGCGATCCTCGAGCGCGCCGGCGGACGCATAGCGCTCGACATCGACCTCAAGGAGGACGGCGGGGCCGCCGGGCTGGCAACCGCCCTGGCCCGGCACCTGACTCCCGACGGCTACGTGGTCACCTCGTTTTTGCCGGTGGCGCTCGCCGAGGTCCGCCGGCACGCGCCCCACGCGAGGACCGGGCTGCTGCTGCGGCCCGTGCAGCTTCCGAGGCTCGAGCGGCGGGTGCTGGCCTCCGGAGCGGACTTCATCGCCCCCCACGCCAGCGTGGCGCGGGCCGCCATCCTGACCTGGGCAGCCGCCCGCGGCCTCGAGAGCTACGTCTGGACCGTCAACGACACGCGAGCGCTGCGCACTCTGGTCGCCGACGAGCGCGTGACCGCCGTGATCACCGACCGCCCGGCCAGAGCCCTGGCGCTGCGCACCGAGGCGTCGCATCGGACCGCCGCCGCCTGAGAACCGCCGCCGGCCGAAACCGGGCCCAGCAACCGAAGCAGCGCCAAAAAGTTTCACACCCGGTTGACACGCGCCTACACACGGATGTAGGTTGTCGACAAGAGGGGCTTAGTGGCAATAAACACTTCCTGGGGTCTCGACCCCGTAAAGCGTCATTCCACCACCGACCAGGTGCTGCAGGAGATCCGCGCCGCCATCCTGGCCGGCCGGATCAAACCGCGCGAGCAGCTGCCCGAGGCGGCGCTGGCGCAGGCCTTCGGGACCGGCCGCTCGGCGATCCGCGAGGCGCTGCGACAGCTCGTCCAGGAGGGCCTGGTTATCTCCGAGCTCAATCGCGGCGCCCACGTCCGTCCGATCTCGCGCGAGGACATCCTCGACGTCTACCTCGCCCGCCAGGCGATCGAGGTGGCCGCGGTGCAGCGGGCGATCCAGCGCCAGGACCGGCTCGAGCTGAGCGAGGTGCGCGCCGCCCAGCAGCGGATCATCGAGGGCTCGCCGCCCGATGCCGCCCAGCCGCCGTCGGCCGAGCTGATCGCTGCCGACCTCGACTTCCATCGCGCGATGGTGGCCCTCGCCGGCAGCCCCCGGCTGAGCCGTGCGCACGAGCCGCTGGCGGCCGAGTCCCAGATGCTGCTCAACTGGCATCCGGTGTACCCCGGCGCGGACTACGCGGGCGACCACGAGGTGCTCTTGCGGGCGCTGGAATCACGCGATCCCAATGTCGCCGACGTCGCCCGTGATCACCTGAGTCTGAGCCTCGACCTGATCCTGGAAGAGGCGAAGGCGTACGCCGGCCGGCTGGTCACGGCCGAGCGACTTGTCAAGACCGGCGACGGCTCCGCAGGGGCCGAGCGGGATGTCAAAACCGTCGGCTCCTCCGCGAGCGGGGCCGACATCGAAATCACGAGGGGAGCAGCGCGTGACTGACCGAGATCGAGAGCTGGAAGACGAGGGGCTGACCCGCCGGCAGGTCGTTCGCGGCGCGCTGGCCGGCGGCGCCGTATTGAGCGCGAGCGGACTGCTGGCAGCGTGCGGTGGCAGCAGCAACACCAGCAGCGCTGCCGGCGGCGGCTCGAGCAGCGCAGGCTCGAGCCCGGCTCCGACCGGCACGATCAAGCCCGGAGGCAGCCTGCGCGTCGGGGCCACCGGCGGCGGCGCAAAGGACACGATCGACGCCCACCTCCCCACCGCCGACACCGACATCATGCGGTGCTGGAACCTCTACGAGCCGCTGGCGGTGCGCCCGCCGAGCTTCGGCCCGCTGGAGATGATGGTGGCCGAGTCGATCGAGGCCGAGCACAACAAGGCCGACTCCTGGATCGTCAAGGTCCGCCCGGGGATCGAGTTCCACAACGGCAAGACGGTCACCGCCGACGACGTGATCTTCTCGCTGCAGCGGATCCTGGACCCCAAGAACCCGAAGGTGGGAGCGGCCTCGATCGGTTACATCGACATCAAGAACGTCAAGAAGCTGTCGGCATCGAGCGTCCGGATCCCGCTCAAGTTCGCCAACGCGACCTTCCTCGACGACATCGGCCAGTACTTCAACGCGATCGTTCCCGTCGGTTACGACGCCGCGAAGCCCGTGGGCACGGGCGCCTTCATGTACGAGAGCTTCACCCCGGGCCAGCAGAGCGTGTTCAAGAAGTTCCCCAACTACTGGCAGAGCGGCAGGCCCTACGTCGACCAGCTGACGATCATCGACTTCACCGACGACACCGCGCGCGTCAACGCGCTGCTCGGTGGCCAGGTGGACGCGATCGACAACCTGCCGACCGGCCAGATCGCCCAGGTGCAGGGCTCGAGCTCGCTCAAGGTGCTGATCTCGCACACCGGCCAGTGGCAGCCGTTCACGATGCGCGTCGACCAGGCGCCGTTCTCGGATGTCCGCGTACGCCAGGCGATGCGGCTGATCGTCAACCGTCCGCAGATGGTCGAGCAGGTGCTGAGCGGCCAGGGGCGGATCGCCAACGACATGTACGCCCCATTCGACCCGGCGTATGACTCGTCGCTGCCCCAGCGTGCCCAGGACACCGAGCAGGCCAAGGCGCTGCTCAAGCAGGCGGGCCACGCGGGGCTGACCGTCCAGCTCACGACCGCACCGGTGTTCCAGGGCGTCGTCCAGGCCGCTGAGGTGTTCGCCCAGCAGGCCTCCGGAGCTGGAGTGAACGTCAAGCTGCAGAAGCTCGACACCGGGACCTTCTACGGCCCCAACTACCTCAAGTGGACGTTCGCCCAGGACTTCTGGGCCACCCGCGAGTACCTGCCACAGGTGGCGCAGGGCAGCCTGCCCAATTCCCCGTTCAACGAGTGCCACTGGGCCGATCCGACGTTCATCAAGCTGATCGGCCAGGCCCGGGCCACCCTCGATGAGACCAAGCGCAACCAGATCCTCCAGGAGGCGGAGAAGATCGAGTACGACACGGGCGGCTACATCATCCCGTACTTCTCCAACCAGATCGACGCCTACAGCTCCAAGCTGGGCGGCTTCGTGGAGGCGAAATCAGGGTTCCCGCTCGGCAACTACTGGTTCAAGAACGTGGGGTTCACCTCCTAGGCGAGCGCGGGAGACGACGCCATGAGCAGATTCCTGCTGCGACGGATCCTCCTCGGGCTGCTGACTCTGCTCCTGGTCTCGGTCGTCGTGTTCGCGGCGACCCAGGCGCTGCCCGGCAACGCGGCGCGGGCGATCCTGGGCCGCAACGCCACCCCGGCCCGGCTGGCGGCGCTGACCCGCCAGCTGCATCTCGACCGCTCGGTGGTGTCGCAGTACTTCAGCTGGCTCGGAGGGATCGTCCACGGGAACTTCGGGACCTCGGCCGCCACCCAGGAACCCGTGTCCCAGCTGATCAGCGGCCGGATTCTCGACACCGGCTTCCTGGTGCTCGTGTCGGCGCTGATCGCGATCCCGCTGTCGATCGCGCTCGGCGTACTGATGGCGGTCCGGCGCGACAAGCCGACCGACCACATCCTCTCGATCGTGACGCTGGCCCTCGCCTCGCTGCCGGAGTTCGTGATCGGGATCGGGCTGGTGCTGCTGCTGGCCACCAACGTGACCCACGCGTTCCCGGCCGTGTCGATCATTCCGCCGGGCCAGCACGCCTGGAACGTACCCAAGGAGATAGTCCTGCCGGCGGCGACGCTGATCATCGCCGTGACGCCGTACATCAGCCGGATCATGCGCGCCTCGATGGTGGAGGTGCTGGAGTCCGACTACGTCACGATGGCCCGGCTCAAGGGACTGCCCAACCGGACGGTGATCTGGCGCCATGCCGTCCCCAACGCGATCGTGCCGACGATCCAGGTCTCGGCGCTGCAGCTGGCCTACATGGCCGGCGGGGTCGTGGTGGTCGAGACCGTGTTCGGATTCCCGGGGATCGGCTCCGCGCTCGTCGATGCGGTCGGCAACCGTGATATTCCCGAGGTGCAGGCGCTGGCGGTCATCATCGCCGCGGTCTACGTGGTGGTGAACCTGATCGCCGACGTCCTGACGATCGTCGTCACGCCCCGGCTGAGGACGGCGGCACGATGAGCACGCCCACGATGACCGTCGACCAGCTCGCCGGCGCGCCGCCGGCGATGCGCCAGCGCCAGTGGAGCGTGCTCCTGCGGGGCACCCTGCACCAGTGGCGGTCCCGGATTGGCCTCGCGATCTTCGTCTTCATGGTGCTGGTCGCCCTGGCCGGCCCGCTGATCGCCCCGCACTCGCCGACCGAGTTCGTCACTGCTCCCAACAGCCCGTCGTCGGGCCAGGCGCTGTTCGGCGGCGACAGCCTCGGCCGCGACGTGTGGAGCCGCTTTCTGTACGGCGGACGCAGCGTGCTCGGCATGTCGGTGTCGGCGACGGTGATCGGCGTCGTGCTCGGACTCGTCGTCGGCCTGACCGCCGCGTACATGGGCGGCCTGATCGACGAGGTGCTGATGCGGATCGCCGACGTGTTCATGGCCTTTCCGCAGATCGTGCTGGCACTGCTGCTGCTGACCGCGTTTCAGTCGAGCGTGCTCCTGATCGTGTTGATCGTCGGCCTGTCGCACGCGCCGCGGGTGGCGCGGGTGATCCGCGGGGCCGCCCAGCAGGTGGTCGAGCGCGATTTCGTCAAAGCCGCCGAAGCCGTCGGCGAGCCGCGCCGGCGGATCATCTTCGGCGAGCTGCTGCCCAACGTCACGAGCCCGTTGCTGGTGGAGCTCGGGCTGCGGCTCACCTATTCGATCGGCCTGATCGCGGCGATCAACTTCCTCGGGGTCGGCCTGCAGCCGCCGACGGCCGACTGGGGGCTGATGATCCAGGAGAACCGCCTCGCGGTCAGCGTCCAGCCGTGGGGCGTGCTGCTCCCCGTGATCGCGATCGCGCTGTTGACGATCGGAACCAACCTGCTGACCGACGGCTTCTCCCGGGCAGCGATCGGCATCGACCGAGGAGAGTGACGATGAACGTCGCCGAGCCGCCGCAGGCCACCGCAGTCACCGTCAACGACCTGAAGATCGACCTGACCTCGAGCGGCGCCGACATCGTCGACGCGATCGTGCTCGACGTCCGCGCCGGTGAGGTCCTAGGCCTGGTCGGCGAGTCGGGCAGCGGCAAGACGACGGTCGGGATGGCGCTGATGGGCTACTGCCGCCCCGGCGGACAGGTGACCGGCGGCGAGATCCTGATCGACGGCCGACCGCTGGCGGCGATGGCGGCCGGCGAGCTGCGGCGCCTGCGGGGCGGAACCGTGTCCTACATCCCCCAGGATCCGGGCACCGCGCTGAACCCGGCGCTGCGGATCGGGCGCCAGCTGTCGGAGATGCTCGACGCCCACGCCGCCGGCACGAGCCAAGAGGAGCGTCGCGCGCGCGTGCGCGAAACGCTGGCCGAGGTGGCGCTGCCGTCAGACGACGAGTTTCTGCGCCGCTATCCGCACCAGCTGTCGGGCGGCCAGCAGCAGCGCGTGGCGATCGCGATGGCGTTCGCCTGCCGGCCGCACGTGATCGTCTGCGACGAGCCGACGACGGGTCTCGACGTGACCACCCAGGCCCGCGTGCTGCAAACCATCAGAGAGCTGTGCCAGAGCCATCAGGTGGCGGCGCTGTACGTCAGTCACGACCTGGCCGTGGTCGCCGAGCTCGCCGATCACGTGGCGGTGATGTATGCCGGCCGGATCGTCGAGCGTGGCCCGCGCGACGCCATCTTCTCCGACCCGCGCCACCCCTACACACGCCGGCTGCTGCGTGCCGTGCCCGACCTGGAGGGCAAGCGTGCCGTGATCGGGATCCCCGGACGTGCCCCGCTCCCCGGGCAGCGACCCAAGGGCTGCTTCTTCGAGCCCCGCTGCGACCTGGCCGTCGAGCGCTGCCGCGAGCAGTTCCCGGAGGCGACAGAGATCGCGCCCGGCCATCTGGTCCACTGCTTCCGCGCCGCCGACACCCCGGTCAAGCTTCCGACCACAGGAACGGAGTCCGAGGCGACGACGCCCGGCGACGTGGTGATCGCCGTCGAGCACCTGAACGCCAGCCACGGCTCGCACCACACACTCCACGACATCGACGTCGAGGTGCACCGCAACGAGTGCGTGGCGCTGGTCGGCGAGTCCGGGAGCGGCAAGACGACGCTGGCGCGCTGCATCGCCGGCCTGCACAAGCAGTACACGGGCGCCATCTCACTCGACGCCAACCGACTGCCCGAGAGTGCCCGCAAGCGCAGCTCCGAGGCCCGCAAGCAGATCCAGTACGTGTTCCAGAACCCGTACGCGTCGCTGAACCCGCGGCGGACAGTCGGCCAGACGATCGCCCGCCAGCTGAAGCTGTTCTATCCGGAGCACAAGCGCGAGACGGGTCGGCGAGTCGGCGAGTGCCTGGAGCGCGTGGCCCTGTCCGCGGGCGCGGCCAACCGCTACCCCGACCAGCTGTCCGGCGGGGAACGCCAGCGCGTGGCGATCGCCCGCGCGCTCGCCGCCGAGCCGTCACTGCTGGTGTGCGACGAGGTCACATCGGCGCTCGACGTGTCGGTGCAGGCGGCGATCGTCGACCTGCTGCGCCAGCTTCGCACCGAGACCGGGCTCAGCATGCTGTTCATCACCCACAATCTGGCGCTGATCAGGACGATCGCCGACCGCGTGATCGTGATGACCGACGGCCGGATCGTCGAGGCGGGCGCAACCGAGACGGTCTTCAACTCCCCGAGCGCCGAGTACACGGGCAAGCTGCTGGCCAACACGCCCACCGTCGAGGCCGCGCTGGACCGGTGAACACCGAGGCGTTCATCACCTGCGCCATCACCGGCGCGGGAGACACCGCCGGGCGCAGCCCCCACGTCCCGGTGACACCAGAGCAGATCGGCGAGGCCGCGGTCGAGGCGGCACGCGCCGGGGCGGCGGTGGTCCACATCCACGTCCGCGACCCGGACACGGGTCAGGGCTCGCGGGACGTCGAGCTCTACCGCCGGGCGGTGCAACGGATCAGGGACGCCGACGTGGATGCGGTCATCAACCTGACGGCCGGGATGGGCGGCGATCTCGTCCTCGGCGGCCCCGAGACTCCGCTCCCGCTGGACCCCGGCCGAACGGACCTGGTGGGCGCGACCGAGCGGCTGGCCCACGTCGCCGAGCTCCGGCCCGAGATCTGCACGCTCGACTGCGGGACGATGAACTTCGCCGCCGGTGGCGACTACGTGATGGCCAACACGCCCGACACGCTGCGCGCGATGGCGGCCCAGATCCGTGAGCTCGGCGTGCGACCCGAGCTCGAGGTGTTCGACACCGGGCAGCTGGTGATGGTCAAGGACCTGATCGCCGAGGGCCTGATCGATCAACCGGCGCTGGTCCAGCTGTGCATGGGGATCCGCTACGGGGCCCCGGAGGACCCGGCGACACTGCTCACGCTCGTGAACTCCCTGCCCCCGGGAACCGTCTTCTCCGCGTTCGCGATCGGGCGCATGCAGCTGCCTTACGTGGCGATGGCCGTGCTGGCCGGCGGCAACGTGCGCGTCGGCCTGGAGGACAACCTCTATCTCGGCCCGGGACAGAAGGCCACCAACGCCCAGCTCGTGGGGCGCGCGACGACGATCCTGGAGGCGATGAACGTGGGCGTCCTCGGGCCCGACCAGGTCCGCGAGCGCCTGAAGCTCCGGCCGGCGTGAGCGCGCAGGCGCCACAGCGACCCGAGACGGTCGCGCTGCTCGGCGCCGGGGTGATCGGTGCCGGCTGGGCGGCACGCCTGCTGCTGGCTGGAGTCGACGTCCGCCTGTTCGACCCGGCATCCGATGCACGGGCGACGGTGGACACCGCGCTGGCCCGCGCGCGGCGCGCCTGGGGGCGCCTTACACCACTGCCGCTCGGACCGGAGGGAGCGCTCAGCGTGCACTCCGGCATCGCCGAGGCGGTGACCGGAGCGACCCTGGTCCAGGAGAGCGCGCCCGAGCGCGAGGAGCTCAAGCGCACGCTGCTGGCGCAGGCAAGCCGAGCAGCGGCGCCGGACGCGATCATCGCCTCCTCGACGTCGGGGCTGCTCCCTTCCCGGCTGTGCCTCGACATGGAGCACCCGGAGCGGTTCGTCGTCGGGCACCCCTTCAACCCCGTCTACCTGCTGCCGCTGGTCGAGGTGTGCGGCGCCGAGCCGACCGCGCCGGAGACCGTCGCCGGTGCAGCCGCGATCTACCGCGCGCTCGGCATGCATCCTCTGGTGGTCCGCCGTGAGATCGACGGCTTCATCGCCGACCGGCTGCTGGAGGCGCTGTGGCGCGAGGCGCTGTGGCTGGTCGCCGACGACGTCGCGACGGTGGAGGAGGTCGACGACGCGATTCGTTACGGCCCCGGCCTGCGGTGGGCGGCGATGGGGACCTTCCTCACCTACCGCCTGGCCGGCGGCGACGCCGGCATGCGCCATTTCCTGGCTCAGTTCGGGCCCGCGCTGAAGCTCCCGTGGACTCACCTGACCGACGTCCCCGAGCTCGACCGAGCGCTGCTGGACAAGCTCGTCGAGCAGTCCGACGCGCAGGCTCGGGGCCGGACCACCGACGAGCTGGCCGAGCTTCGCGACGACTGCCTGGTGGCGGTGCTCCACGGTCTGCAGGGCGAGGGCTACGGCGCCGGGGAGGTGATCGCCCGGATCGAGGTCGAGCGGGCGCGCGGGGCGGCGTCGCGCGACGGCGCGCCCCCGCTCACAGACGGCCGGCTGGTGCTGCACGAGGCGGTCGTGATCCCCGCCTGGATCGATTACAACGGCCATCTGACCGAGAGCCGCTACCTCGAGGTCCTGGCCGACGCCACCGACGCATTCCTGCGCCGGATCGGGATCATCGGGAACTACATCGACTCGGGGCGCTCCTACTACACGGTCGAGACCCACATCCGCCACCTCGACGAGGCCCATCTCGGTCAGCGCCTGTACGTCGCCACGCGTCTGCTGCACCACGACGCAAAGCGCCTGCACCTGTGGCACGAGCTGCTCCGTCGAGGCGACGACGCGCTGGTGGCGACCGGCGAGCACATGCTGTTACACGTCGATCGAAACGCCGGCCGGACCGCTCCGGCCGGCGACGACGTCCTGGGCGCGCTGGCGGGGATCGCCGCCGTCCAGGACGGGCTGCCGTGGCCCGCCGCGGCGGGCTCCCGGATCGATGGCGGTCGCGCCCGGGAAAATCTTTGAACATATTTGTGCAGAGCGCGGCGAGCGCCTAGTCTACGTCGCGCACATCCAGTGACCACGACGTCGGAGGAGTAGATGTCCGAGAAGATGTGGGGTGGAGAGCCTTTCTGGGGGCTCGGCTACGAGTGGGATCCGGAATGGGTGCTCACCGACCGCCAACGCGAGCTCCGCGACCTGCTGATCGAGCTCTGCGAGAAGGAGATGCGGGCCAACGCGAAGACCTCCGACGACAATCTCGAGTACCCCCGGCGCAACCTCGAGCTGCTGGGCGAGCACGGCTTCCTGGCGCTGACCGTGCCCGAGGAGTACGGCGGCCTCGGCCAGGACCACGTCGCCTTCCACATGACCTGCGAGACGATCGCGCGCTACGGCTGCGCGTCGACGGCCATGTGCTACGTGATGCACATCGGCGCCGTCAACACGATCATGCTGCGCCCCACCGAGCTGCTGATCGACAAGTACATCCGCCCGCTCAACAGCGGCAAGATCGGCACCCTCTCCTACTCCGACCCCGAGACGGGCTCGCATTTCTGGTATCCGATCTCGTCGGGCGCCGAGCGCGACAACGGCGGCTACAAGGTGCGCAAGAAGGCGTCGTGGACCACGTCCGGCGGCTTCGCCGACTTCTACGTCGTGCAGACGACCAGCCCCGATTTCTCCGGCTACGACGATCTCTCTGTGTTCGTGATCGACGGCGAGGACGTCGCGTCGCAGCCCTCGTCCTGGGACGCGCTCGGCCTGCGCGGCAACCAGTCGGGCCCGATCCAGGTCGACAACGTCTCGATTCCCGGTTCGCAGATCGTCGGGCCTGAGGGCGACGGCGCCGCCTCCAATGACGAAGCCGTCGACCCGTGGTTCTTGATCGGCTCCTCGGCCGTGTGGAACGGGATCGCGCTCGGCGCGATCGACATCGCCAAGCGCCAGACCACCCGCAAGCGCCACGTCGACGTCGGCCTGCGCGTGGCCGACTACCCCACCATCCAGGACTACGTCGGCGAGGCCGTGATGGACACCAACGCCTGCCGGCTGTTCGGGTTCTCGGTCGCCCAGGCGATGGACACCGCGACCGACCACAACACCAAAATGCTGCCGCCCGGGGAGTTCGCGCGCGCCAACTTCCTGCACTGGGCGTGGCAGATCAAGTTCGAGGCCGCCAAGAACACCGCCCACGTCGTCGACAAGATGCTGCACGCCTGCGGCGGCTCGGGCTACAAGCGTGACATGGAGATGGAGCGCTACCTGCGCGACGCCAAGGCCGGCTGGGTGATGGGGCCCACCAACGAGGTTCTGCGCCAGTTCGTCGGCAAGGCGGTGCTGCTCGGGTTCGACAGCCTCGACTACTGGAACCAGACCTACAACCGCCGCGCGGTCGAGAACGAGATCAAGAAGCTCGACGCCGACGGCAAGCGCCAGCTCGCCGAGCAGCTGCTGGCCGAGGTCGACAAGGCCTCAGCTCCGGCGTCGGCCTGACCGCCGGCGCCCAGCGATGGCGACCCTGGCCATCCCCACCGAGCCGCTGCTGATCGCGGGGCTCATACCCCGCGACCCGGCGCTGGAGACCTTTCCGGTGCGGCCGGGCGGGGCGACCGCGGTGGCGCTGCACGGCGACGACGTCGTGCGCGTGATCGACCGCCACGGCGGCCAGGTGGCGGAGCTGACGGCGGTCGGCGCTCCGCTGGGCCCGCCGCCCGATGCCGACGCCACGTTCCTGCGCGGCCTCGCGCGCGACGGGTCGGGGTCTGACGGCCTCGGCGGCCGGCTCGCCGGGCTCGGTATCGCCCTCGCCGACGCCCGCTGTGTGCGCCTGTTCGGCCCGCACTCCGAGCCCGGCAGCGTGGTCGAACTGGCAGCCGTGGGTGAGACGACCCTGGTGGTGGCCGCCCCCGGAGGTCGGCTGATCGACGGCGAGACGCCCGCCACCGAGCTGCGGATCGAGATCCGTCGCGCCGTACCGCGAGCCGATGACGACGTGCCGCTGCCGCCGCCCCTGGCCGATCCCCGGCTCGACTTCCGGATCGACCCGGCCAGCGCCCAGAGCTACGAGGTCCGGGCCGGCGAGTACATCCAGGTGATCGACGTCCGCGGCAAGCAGTGCTCGGACTTCCTGGCCTTTCACCGCGCCAAGCTCGAGGCGGGGCTCGAGCGCGGCCTTGACGCGACCGTCACCCGGACGCTGATGGGCAACGCCTACCCGCAGCCCGGGCTGCACGGCAAGTTCTACGACCTCGACATGGACCCGCTGGTCGAGGTCGTCCAGGACACCGTCGGACGCCACGACACGTTCGCGCTGGCCTGTCAGGCCAAGTACTACGACGATCTCGGCTACCCCGGCCACATCAACTGCACCGACAACTTCAACGGCGCCCTGGGGCCATTTGCGATCGCGCCTCGAAAGGGCTGGGAGGCGCTCAACTTCTTCTACAACACCGCCTTTGACTCGAGCATGCAGCTGATCTCCGACGAGCCGTGGTCGCGGCCCGGCGACTACGTGATGCTGCGCGCCCTGGAGGACCTGGTGTGTGCGTCGTCGGCCTGCCCCGACGACATCGATCCCTCGAACGCCTGGGAGGTGACGGATGTCCACGTCCGCGTGTATCCATCAACCAATCGCTTCTCGATGGCCGTCGCGCGGCGCGTGACCGCCGACGCCGAGCCGGTGCTGACGCGCGAGACCGCGTTTCACTCGCGAACCTCGGCACTGACCAAGAGCTTTGTCGAGTACCGCGGCTACTGGCTGCCCCACTGCTTCAACAACGAGGGCGCGATCGCCGAGTACTGGGCCTGCCGCGAGCGCCTGGCCGTCATGGACCTCTCGCCCCTGCGCAAGTGGGAGGTGCTCGGCCCAGACGCCGAGACGCTGATGCAGCGAACCATCACCCGCAACGCCCGCAAGCTCGCCGTTGGCCAGGTGGTCTACACGGCCCTGTGCAACGAGACCGGCGGGATGATCGACGACGCCACCGTGTTCCGGCTCGGCGCCGACAACTTCCGCTTTGTCGGTGGCGACGAGTACGACGGCATCTGGCTGCGCGAGGTCGCCGACCGGCTGGGGCTGAAGGTGTGGCTCAAGCCGACCACCGACCAGCTGCACAACATCGCCGTGCAGGGGCCGCTGAGCCGTGAGGCGCTCCAGGAGTTCGTCTGGACCCCGCCGTCGCAGCCGTCGCTTGCGGAATTGAAATGGTTCCGCTTCCTGGTGGGACGGATCGGCACCCACGACGGCGTCCCGATCGTGGTCTCGCGCACGGGGTACACGGGCGAGCTCGGCTACGAGATCTTCTGCCATCCATCTGACGGCGAGGCGGTCTGGGACGCGGTGTTCAAGGCCGGCGAGCCGCGCGGCATCAAGCCCCTGGGCCTCGAGGCGCTCGACATGGTCCGGATCGAGTCCGGGCTGATCTTCGCCGGCTACGAGTTCGACGACCAGGTCGACCCGTTCGAGGCGGGTATCGGATTCGCGGTCGCGCTCGACGGCGAGGACTTCATCGGACGCGACGCCCTGCTGGAGCGCTCCGAGCACCCGCAGCGGCGCCTGGTGGGGCTCGAGCTCGAGGGCAACGAGACCACCGGCCACGGCGACGAGGTCTATGTCGGCCGCCGCCGCGTCGGTGTGGTCACGAGCGGCACCCGCAGCCCCACCCTGAAGAAGAACGTCGCGCTGTGCCGGATGTCGGTCGCCTACGCGGACATCGACACCGCTGTCGAGGTCGGCAAGCTCGACGGCCTGCAGAAGCGCATTGGGGCCCGCGTCGTACGATTCCCCTTCTATGACCCGGAGAAGAAGCGACCGCGGTCGTGACTGTGATCGCCTCGGAGCGCCGTTTGCCTGAGCGCGAGGGGATCGCGCGACTGACCCGGGTGGCCAAGGTGGCCCCGCCCACGACGAGTACCGGGATGATGCCGCCGCCCCGCCCTGCGCGGGTCGCAGGCCCCGTCCCTCGCTCCGCGCTCGAGCAGCCCACCGGCGTCGCCAAGCTCACCCCCAAGGCGGCCGCGGTCGAGGCGGCCGCGCGGGAGCTGCGCCAGGTGATGGGCCGCTTCGCCACCGGCGTGACGGTCGTCACCACGACGCACCGCGACACGATCCACGGGATGACCGCCAACGCCTTTTTGTCGGTGTCGTTGCGCCCGCCGCTGGTGCTGGTGTCGCTGGGGCGCTGCCGGATGAGCGAGATGCTCCCCCGCACCGGCCGCTACGGGGTCAGCGTCCTGGCCTGCGACCAGGAGGACTTCGCGGCCCACTTCGCCGGCCAGCGGGTTTCCCCCGTCGACCCGCAGTTCGTGTGGCACAAGGACCTGCCGCTGCTCGACGGCGCGCTGGCCCACATCGGCTGTCGCGTGGTCGATGTCCACACCGCCGGAGACCACGTCCTGTGGATCGGCGAGGTCGAGCACCTGTACCACCGCGACGGCGAGCCGCTGCTGTTCTATACGGGCCGCTTCGGCACCCTGTCGGAGGTCTCCGACCGCGAGCAGGGTCGCGGCGGGCGCTGAGCTCAGCCGTCCGGGGCGATCCACACGAGGCAGTCGGCGCGGCGTCGCACGCGGCGGGCGGCCGCCCGGAAACGGCGGCGCGAGGTCCGCGAGAGGTCTGGGCCGAACACGAGCAGACCCGCCTCCCGCTCGACCGCCAGCTCGAGCAGCGCCCTGACGGGCCTGCCGCTCGAGATCCGCAGCAGCTCGGTCGGGATCCCCCGCGCCGCCGCACGTGCGGCGGTCGCCCGGACGGCGTCGAGATCCTCCTCGTGCGGCAGCGTCGCGTATTGAGGGGCGAGCATGAACGTCAACGGGTACGGCGGCAGCGGGAGCATGTTGGCCACGATCAACCGCGCCCTGGCGTGCAGGGCGCTGTCGATGGCCATTCGCTCCGCGCTCGGATCGACGCGGACCGACAGGGTCCCCAGGACCACAGGGCGACGTGCGGTGTCGCCCGCTGGTGCAGACGGCGGTGTCGCGATGCGTCGGTCGAGGGTCGCCATGGCCCTCGGGATGATCGCACGCCCATGCCCGCGCTCCACGCGGACAAACCTGATCAAACCTCGTTGACCCCATTTGTACAAACTGGTATAACGCCGCCACACCGTGGGCACGGGCCCTCAGTCACCCACCTTGAGAGGTCGAGCATGGCTGAAGCAGTCGTCGAGGAACGTCACCTGATCAAGTCCCTGCGGTGGTGGGACGGCTTCACGATCGCCATGTGCAACCCGGGCTTCCTGTTCGCTTCCCTGGGCTACACGCTGGGAGTCTTCGGGGTGGTCGGGTCGATCGTCCTGTGGGGCGTCTCCGCCATCATCGGGATGGTCCTGACGTGGATCTACATCGAGCCGGCGATGATGTTCCCCAACCAGTCAGGCGGGATCTCGCTGTACGCCAACGAGGCGTGGCGCAAGTACACGACGTTCGTCGGCCCGATCGCCACGTTCGGCTACTGGATCGGCTGGTCCGTCGTGCTGGCGATCTTCGGCAAGATCATCGGCGACCTGGTCGTGTCCCGCTGGTTCCCGAACTCGACCTGGACCGTGTACGACGGCGTCGTGCACCTCGGCTTGGCCAACTTCATCGCCATCGGCGTGATCGTCGGGGTGTGGGCGTTCAACATCTACGGGATCCGCCCGATGAAGGGCCTGACCTACGTCACCGCGGGACTCCTGTTCCTCGTCCTCATCTTCTTCATGTTCGTGCCGTACGCCGGCCACTGGCATTCGAGCAACGTCCACGCGACCTGGCCCGGCCCGTGGGGCGGCACCAAGCTCGCGTTCGTCTATCTCTTCATCCTCGGGTGGTCCTCATGGGCATGCGAGGTCTGTGCGACCTTCGCCCCCGAGTACAAGACCGAACGAGACACTCACATAGCGATGCGGAGCTCGGCGATCTTCGTGGTCGGGGTGTTCATCCTGGTGCCGCTCGGCCTCGGCGGCGTCTCCGGCGTCCCGCCGACCGCTGCGGCCGAGGGACAGTTCTACACCAGCGCACTCCAGACGCTCGCCGGCCACACGTTCGGAACGTTTTTGCTCATCTGTCTGATCGGCAGCCTGATTCTCTCGATGGCCGCGTCGACCGCCGACGGCAGCCGGGCGCTGTACGGCATCTCCAAGGCCGGCCTGACGATCAAGCAGCTAGGGAAGCTCAACCGCTACCACGTCCCCGGCAACGCGATGACAGTCGATCTGGTCGTCAACGTGCTGCTCGTGCTCTTCATCTCGAGCAACCTGGCCATCCTCTACATGAGCAACATCGGCTACATCCTCGCCCACCTGCTCGCGGTCAGCGGCGTCCTGCTGCTGCGCAAGGACCGGCCCCACTGGCCGCGTCCTTACAAGTTGTCGGCGATCTGGATCCCGATCGCCTGGTTCATGACGTTCCTGGTTGCCTTCCTGCTCATCGTCGGAGCCCTGGCACCGCACCTCAACGGCTACGGCACCTGGACCGACTTCGCGATTGGAGTCGGCGTGCTCGTCGCCTCGGTGCTGCTGTTCATCTTCCGGCGCGTCGTCCAGGATGGCGAGAAGATCCACTTCCGCGAGGACACCCCCACGATGCCGGCCGAGGGCGATTGGCCGGAGGGGTTCGAGGCGCCCGCGCCGGCGGCTCCGGTGGCGTCCTGATCCGGCAGCTTCGGCGTTTCGACCGAATCCACCGGCGCTATCCCAAGCGGCACGGTTTCAGAAGGAGGGAAAGATGCAGAAAATTGTGCTCGGCTATGACGACACCGATGCGGCCAAGCGTGCACTCGAGCGGGCTGCAACTCTCGCGCAGGCGTTCCATTCAGAGTTGATCGTCACCAGTGTGGCGCCGCTTTTGACCGGGATCGGGCGCACGGCCGGCCCGGTGGACCCGGTCGACCCGCCAGAGAAGCACGCCGCCGAGCTCAGCGCTGCCCGCTCGCTCCTCGAGGCTCAGGGCGTGACCGCCGAGTACGTTCCGGCAGTGGGCAACCCGGCCGACACGATCGTCGAGCTCGCTAACCAGCGCAGCGCCGATCTCGTTGTCGTCGGCACCCGCGAGCCGAGCATCCTCCAGCGCGTCCTCGGTCAGAGCGTCAGCGACTCAGTCGCGCATC
The DNA here is from genome assembly GCA_963799995.1 of uncultured Solirubrobacterales bacterium. Taxonomy (GTDB): domain Bacteria; phylum Actinomycetota; class Thermoleophilia; order Solirubrobacterales; family Solirubrobacteraceae; genus Palsa-465. The sequence continues at coordinate 1,670,825 of CAWCZI010000012.1, forward strand.
ATGCGCACTGCGATGTGCTGATCGTGCACTGACGGGCGCGAGGCGCTTGCAATGGACGAGGTGATCCTCACCACCTGTCCGCGCGACTGCTATGACGCTTGCGGGGTGGCCGTACTCAAGCGCAACGGCGTCATCCGGCACGTGCGCGGCGACCACGATCACCCCGTGAGCCGAGGGCGGCTGTGTCAGAAATGCACGACCGCGTACAACGGCGTCTTCCTCGATCCGTCGGCACGGTTGCTGACGCCGCTGCTGCGCGACGGGCCAAAGGGAGCCGGGTCGTTCAGAGCTGTGTCCTGGGACGAGGCCCTCGAGACGACCGCCGGGCGGCTGACTCAGATCGCCGCGGGCCCGGGCGCCGGGACGATCCTCAACGCCCACTACACCGGGACGTTCGCCCTGCTTGGCTACGGCTTCCCGCTCCGTTTCATGCGAGCTCTGGGGGCGCGCGAGGTGGACCCGGACACGATCTGCAACAAGGCGGGCCACGTTGCGCTGGACTATCTCATCGGCACCTCCGAGGACGGCTTTGACCCGCGCACGGCGCTAGACGCGACGTGCATCCTCGTCTGGGGCGCCAATCCGTCGGCGTCAGCTCCCCACCAGCACGAGCAATGGCTGCCCGAGGCGCCTGGGCAGGTGCTGGTCGTGGACTCGATGCGGACCGAGACGGCGGCTGCCGCCGACCTGCACCTTCAGCCCTTCCCGGGAAGTGACGCGGCGCTCGCCTACGCGTTCGCGCACGTCATCCGCCGCGAGGGCCTGCTCGACGACACGCTGCTAGCCGAGCACTGCCTGGGCTGGGATGAGGTCGAGCCGCTGCTCGACGCGTGCACACCGCAATGGGCGCAGGACGTCACCGGGGTACCCGCCGAGCAGATCGAACGCGCGGCGGCCGTGTACGGGGCAGGGCCCTCGCTGCTGTGGATCGGCCAGGGGTTCCAGCGCCAGCCACGTGGAGGCAACGCCGTCCGTGCCGTCGCCCAGTTGGCTGCTCTGAGCGGCAACCTCGGGCGACCGGGAACCGGCCTGCTCTACCTCAACGGGACGGATAGCCGTGGGCTCGACTTCGATTACGTGGTCGAGGGCGGCCTGGAGGATCGATCACCCGAGCCGATCAGCCACATGGATCTGGTCTCCTGGCTCGAGGACCCCGGCCGCTCGAGCGCGCTGATGTGCTGGAACATCAATATCGCCGCCTCGAACCCCGAGCAGGCCCGGCTGCATCGGGCGCTCAAGCGCGAAGATCTGTTCACGGTCGCAATCGACCTGTTTGCAACGGACACGACTGACCTGGCCGACGTCGTCCTGCCCGCGGCGAGCTTTCTCGAATGCGACGACATTGTGGCCTCGTACTTCAACCTCAGCCTCTCGGCTCAGCGGGCAGCGGTCGCCCCCATGGGTGAGTCTCTGCCCAACCCGGAGATCTTCCGGCGCCTGGCGGCCGCGATGGGCATGTCGGAGCCTGCCCTGTTCGAATCCGACCAGGCGGTGATTGCCAAGCTGCTCGCCGGGACCGGCCTCGGGCTGTCGTTCGCCGAGCTGGCGCAGCACGGCACGGTGCCCATCTCGGCCGAGCCGCGGATCCAATTCGCTGGACTTTCGTTCCCCACCCCGAGCGGCCGGGTCGAGTTGGCCAGCGGGCGGGCGCAGGCGCACGGTCATCCCCGCGTCGCCCAGCCCTATGCCGATCCCCGCCCCCAGGGCGGACGGCTCCGGCTGCTCAGTCCGGCCTCACGCTGGACACTCAATGACAGCTTCACCAACGAGCCCAAGCTGGCCCGGAGGGCCGGCGCGGCCATGGTCGCGTTGCACCCCGACGACGCGGCCGACAGAGGACTCAGGGAGGGAGACCGAGCGGTACTGCGCAATGACATCGGTGAGCTCGAGCTGATGGTCGCGCTCAGCGACGGCCTCCCCCGAGGCGTGGCCTACTCCCCCAAGGGCCGCTGGCCGCGACTCGAGGATCAGGGGGCCAACGTCAACGTCCTCAACCCCGGCGTTGCCGGTGACATGGGCGCCTCGAGCACCGTGCACGGGATCGAGGTCATGGTCTCGCCGGCTACTCGGCCTTGATGTTCCACTTCGGCCGGTCGGCGATCGCCTTGTACTGGCGACGCCGGCGGCGCGGACGGACGAATGTCCCCCACGCGAAGCCGACCGCTGCGAAGACCAATATCGCTGACACCGGGCGGCCGATCAGCACGAACGCGAGGACTGCAGCCGCCAGCCCGAGGACCACGACGCTGGGAAGAAGCCGGTCGTGCACCCGGTTGCGACGGAACGAGGCGTACTCCTCGGCGGGGATACGGTTGGTGTCGTAGCTGCGTCCGCAGCCCTCGCAGCGCCAGCGCTCCCCGTAGCGAAGCTCGCGGCGCTCCCCGCATTCGCATTTGACCGTGATCGGCGGTCCCTTTCGGACCACCCGCGGCAGGGCGGCAGGAGGGGCGGTCAATGTTCGGGGGGCTCCCAACCCTCGAGCACCGAGGGCTTGTAGTCGGTGCCGACCACCGGTGAGTCCGCGACCCACGGACCCAGCGACGGCTGGGCGAACTTGGCGTGGCGGTCCTTGAGCACGATCCCGTACGAATTGCCCTCCACAAGGTGCTTGATCAGCACCTTGCGGGCGATCTCATCCTCGCGTCCCGCTGGGATTTCGAAGTAGATCTTGATAAATGCGTTGGAGTAGCGGTCGAACACCGCCGGCACCCCCTCCTCGGCCAGCAGGGTGACGTCCTCCAGCCAGTTCAGGTCCTGGCCCGGGGTGGCGGCCACGAGATCGACGTCCTGGACGAGCGACAAGTCCTCCTGATACGGAAAGCGCTTGCCCGACAGGTACTCGGCGTCGATCGCGAACACCTTCTCGGGCTCGTCGGGGACACGGCGAACATCGCTCATCGCGCGCCTCCCTCCGGCCCGAAGCCCGCACCGGCACCGGCCCGGTCGGCAGCCAGGTAGTCGATCGGGTTCTCGATGTGGCGCTCGAGCAGCCGTTCGATCCTCGCCAGCGTCCGCTCCTCCGACACCCCCGGGATGTAGTCGGTGCCCGCCAGCGGGACCCGGGCCATCGCTGAGGCCTCCACCGTCAGCGCGCACAGGTCCTCGGGCTCCAGCGAATGGACGTCGGTCTTTCCACACGCCCGGGCCAGCATCTGGCACTCCAGCGTCAGCGTGTGCAGGAAGTTGTAGACCCGGTTGGCGGCATCCTCGACCACCAGGCGCTTGCGCAGCTCGGGATCCTGGGTGGTGATGCCGACGGGACAGCGTCCGGTGTGGCAGTGGTAGCAGCGGCCGGCGGGCACGCCCATCGTGCCCTCGTAGTCGGTGACCCCCGGGATCTCCTTGTTGCAGTTCAGGGCCATCAGGGCCGAATGGCCGATGGCGATCGCGTCGGCGCCGAGCGCCAGGCACTTGGCCACGTCACCGCCGTTGCGGATTCCGCCCGCCACCACCAGGTCGATCTCGTCGGCCAGTCCGACGTCCTCGAGCGCCCGCCGGGCCTCGGGAATCGCCGCCATCAGCGGGATTCCGGTCTCCTCCGCGGCGGTGTGGGGGCCGGCGCCGGTGCCGCCCTCGGCACCGTCCAGGTAGATGATGTCCGGTCCGCACTTGGCGGCCATCCGGACGTCGTCGTAGACGCGAGCAGCGCCAAGCTTGAGCTGGATCGGCACCTCGTAGTTGGTGGCCTCGCGAACCTCCTGGATCTTCAGGGACAGATCATCGGGGCCCAACCAGTCCGGATGTCTCGCCGGCGAGCGCTGGTCGATGCCGGCCGGCAGCGAGCGCATCTCAGCCACCTGCTCGGTGACCTTCTGCCCCATCAGATGGCCGCCGAGGCCGACCTTGCACCCCTGGCCGATGAAGAACTCCACCGCGTCGGCCAGCATCAGGTGGTGGGGGTTGAAGCCGTAGCGGCTCTGGATCACCTGGTAGTACCACTTGGTCGAGAGGTCGCGCTCGGGCGGGATCATCCCGCCCTCGCCGCTGCAGGTTGCGGTCCCCGCCATCGACGCGCCCTTGGCCAGCGCCATCTTGGCCTCCAGCGACAGCGCGCCGAAGCTCATCCCGGTGATGTAGACGGGGATGTCGAGCTCGATCGGATGCGACGCGAAGCGGGCGCCCAGCACCGTCTTGGTCAGGCACTTCTCGCGATAGCCCTCGATCACGAACCGGGTCAACGTCCCCGGCATGAACATCAGCTCGTCCCAGTGCGGGATCTTCTTGAACATCGAGAAGCCGCGCATCCGGTAGCGGCCCAGCTCGGACTTGACGTGGATGTCGTCGATCACCTCGGGCGTGAAGATCTTCGAGTGCCCGAGAACGTTGCGGGCCGAGGGTGCGTTCTCGTCGGCGATGGCCATTCCAGAACCTCCTAGAGGACGAGCTTGCGCTCGGACGGCTCGAGCGTGTCGTAGTTGTAGAGCTTCTTGCCGCACACGAACTTCTGGAACGAGGGCGGGGCACCGAGGTCGTAGATCTTGAACTTGCGCTCGATCAGCTCGGTGTCGGAAGCGGTCCATTCGCCCTCGACGCAGTCCACGCCCAGCGACCTGACCTTGCCGGCGACGTAGATGGTCCCGTCGTACATCGAGTCGCCGAGGCCGGGGCCGACGTCGCCGCAGATGATCTGGCGGCCGCGCTGCATCATGAACCCGGTCATCGACCCGGCGCTGCCCATCGAGATGATGGTCCCGCCCTTCTGGTCGATCCCCGTCCGCGCCCCCACCTGGCCCCTGACCACAAGGTCGCCGCCGCGGATCGCGGCGCCGGTGAGCGAGCCGGCATTGCCCTCGATGACCACGACGCCGGACATCATGTTCTCGCACGCCGACCAGCCGACGCGCCCGGCGATGTGGACCTCGGGACCGTCGATCATCCCCAGCGCGAAGTAGCCGAGGCTACCGCCGAAGTTGAGCTTGCAGCGGGTGAGGATGCCCGCGCCGAGCGAGTGCCGGGCCGCCGGGTTGTGCACCGTTACCTCGCGCACGCCCTCCTCATACAGCAGCCAGCGCAGCTCCAGGTTGATCTGCCGGGTGGTGAGGTCGCGGGCATCGAACGTCGCCCGCTCGCCGTCGATCTCCGACACCCGCGGCACACGAGCGTTGAGCTCGACGAGCCCGCGCGCGTCGAACTGCGGCTCCTCGAGCGGGGACTGCGCTCCAGCCGGGCTGTGGTTCACCGTGTCCATACCATCACCGTGCTCTCGTATGGGTCGTAGGTCTCGATCTCGTGGTCGATGACCGCCCGGATCGCCATCTCCTCGGAGGCCAGCGCCACCATGTCCTCGCCCTCGTACAGGACCAGCGGCTTGGCGGCCAGCTCGTCCTTGGCCATTCCGAGCGCGTCCTCGGACACGCAGATGTAGGTGAACACGCCGTCGAGCTCTTCGAGGCTGTGATGCATGGCGTCCTCGAGCGACTCCCCGCCGGCCATCCGGTCGGCCAGGTACACGGCGATGATCTCCGAGTCGCACATCGACGCGAAGCGATGGCCGCGGGACTCCAGGCGACGGCGCCACTGGTGGTAGTTGGTCAGCTGCCCGTTGTGGACCACCGCCACGTCGGAGAACGGATACGCCCAGTAGGGGTGAGCATTGGCGATGTCAACGTCTGACTCGGTGGCCATGCGCACGTGACCGATGCCGTGCGAGCCGAAGTACTCGTCGAGCTCGTAGGCACCGGAGACCGTTTTCGCATCACCGAGGTCCTTGATGATCTCGAGCGAGTGTCCGAGCGACAGGACCTCGGTATGGGGCACCGACTCGATGTGGTCGGCCAGCAGCTTGAGCTCGCCGTGGTAGGCGACCGTGGCGCTGAAGGTGTACTCGTTGATGTCCTCGGTGCTCTTGATGTGCGCACCGGCACCCGTCAGCCGCGCCTCCACCTCACGCCGGCGGCGGCGGACGTCGTCGGCGAAGTCCAGGTCCCGCGCAGCGGTGGACTCCGCCAGGTTGATACGCACCGTCAGCTCCTGGGTCGGCGCGTGGTACAGCGCGTAGCCCGTCGAATCGGGGCCCCGGTGCTTCATCGACTGCAGCATGCTCGTCATGTCGCGGCCGATGCGGTGGGCACCGTTCCCGTTCTTGTAGATGATCCCGGCGATTCCACACATACGCGGTTCTCCCCCCGCCGCTAGGGCAGCGTTCCGAAAGGTCGGTGATGGTCTGGCGAGTGGCTGGGCGTGGCTGGGCCCGGCCGCCGGCGTGCCTCGTACCCGACGTACTCGGCTGCCGGCGGACGGGTCCACAGCACGTCCAGACGCCGCCAGAGCGCAACGAGATTTCCGGAACGGTGCACTAGGGCAGGACCTCGAGGTACTCGTCACGCTCCCAGTCGGTGACGGCGGCGAGGTAGCGCTCCCATTCGTCGCGCTTGTAGTGGTTGAACACCTTGTAGAGCCGGCCCGGCATCGCGCTGCGGATCACCTCGTCCTTCGACAGCGCCTCGAGCGCCGCGCCGAGGCTGTCGGGCACCTTCTCGATCTCCACACCCTCCTGGAGCAGGTCGTAGGTGTTGCCCTGCTGAGGCGGCCCCGGATCCAGCTCCCTGCGGACGCCGTCGAGACCGGCGCGCAGCAGCGTCGCCACCGTCAGGTACGGGTTACACGAACTGTCGACGCCGCGGTACTCGAACCGACCGCCCGAGGCCACGCGCACCGTCGTCGTCCGGTTCTGCCAGCCCCAGTTCTTGTAGATCGGCGCCCAGAACCCGGTGTCCCACATGCGGCAATAGGAGTTGACGGTGGGGTTGCCGATGCACATCAGCGCCGGGAAGTGCTCGAGCATGCCGCCCAGGAAGTGGCGCGCGAACTGCGACAGCTGGGCCGGGCCGTCCGGGTCGTGGAACACGTTGTTGCCCTGGTCGTCCATCAGCGTGAAGTGGTGGTGGTGCCCGTTGGCCGACACCCCGGTGAACGGCTTGGGCATGAACGTCGGCAGCAGGTCGTGCTTGCGCCCGACGGCCGCGCACACCTGGCGGTAGGTGGTGATGTTGTCCGCCGTGCGGACCGGACGATCGAAGCGGAAGTTCAGCTCGAGCTGGCCCGGGGCGTCCTCGTGGTCGCCGTAGCTCATGTCCAGGCCGAGCGCCTGGCCGTACTCGACGACATCGAGCAGCACCGGACGCAGCTCCTCAAACTGATGGATGTGGTAGCAGTAGGGCTTGGTGACGCCCTGGGGCTCCTCGCCGGGCTCGGGCTTGCGCAGCCACATCATCTCGGGCTCGATCCCGATCAGGAACTGGTAGCCGAGCTCCTGCTCGAACTCGTGCGCCACCCGCTTGAGGTTCTGGCGCGGATCCGCGTCGAGCAGCTCGCCGGTCTCGGTGTCATAGCAGTCGCAGTACACGCGGGCCACGCGCGGGTCCCACGGGAGCACGGCGAACGTGTCGAGGTCGGCGATCGCGGCCAGCTCGGACTCCTCGGGCCCGAAGCCGATGTAGTTGCCGTAGCGGTCGGTGAACAGGTTGGCCGTGGCGCCGTAGACCAGCTGGTAGCCCCGCTGCGCGACCTGCCCGAAGAACGAGGAGACGACGCCCTTGCCCATCACGCGGCCGGTGATCGACACCTGCTGGAAGAAGACGTACTTGATCCCCTCGGCCTCGATCTTGCGGGTCAGGGCCTCGATCTTGTCGGCCCGCCCGGGCGCGTTTCGCGCCTCCTCCAGGGTCGCCGGCGCCGGACCGATCCGCGGCGTGGCCAGAACCGTCTCGACCGTGCCACCGAACGGCGAACCGCCGCTCCCGTCCGCGCTGCCCTCCACTGCTGTCGCCATCTCCACTCCTCTCGTAGCTGCCGCACGTGCGAGCAGCGATGGTTTCTAGCGCGCGCGCCCCGGACTGAACAAATTGGTACAGGTCGCGTTATACCAAGTGCCCGGCACGACCGCAAGGCGCGGGCTTGACCGGCTCTCGGGCCCGCGGTAGACTGTTGCGTCTTTCACAACTCTGTTGCGCTATTGGCAATACTTGCCACGTCGCGACACTCGCGCGTTAACAGGAGACCAGCCATGCCCGACCGCCTCCCCCCCTCCGTACCCACGCTGGTCATCGGCGCCGGCGTTCACGGCCTGTCGACCGCCTGGCACCTGGCCCGCCAGGGCGAGGAGGTGCTCGTCATCGACAAGACCGGCGTGGCCGCCGGTGCATCGGGCATCGCCTGCGGGATCGTGCGCAACAACTACTTCCAGCCGGCGATGCAGGAGCTGATGGCCGCCTGCGTCGAGGTCTGGGAGGAGCAGCCCGAGGCGCTGCACTACCACCCCAGTGGATACATAGCCCTCGGGCCCGCCGCCCAGGAGAGCGACCTCACCGAGGTCTACCAGCGCCAGCAGCGGATCGGTTACCCGTCCGAGCTGTTCCTCGGCGAGGACGAGGTGGATGGTCATATGCGCTCCCTGTACGGCGACTGGCGCGCACCCGGCCTGTCCGTCTGCCTGCACGAGCGCGCCGGCGGCTACGCCTTCAACAAGGAGTCGATGCACGGGCTGGCCGGCCTCGCCGAGCGCGCCGGCGCCCGGATCGAGGCCGGCGTCGAGGTGACGGGCTTCAGCTTTGACCAGGCCGATACGGTGACTCATGTCCAGACCAGTGCGGGTCAGATCGCCGTCGACCAGGTCGTCGTCGCCGTTGGGCCGTGGGTGGCCTCGCTGTGGTCGATGTTGGGTCTGCCGGCCCGCCTGGACGTGCGCCAGCCGGACGGCACCGTCGTCGCCGACCAGCCGATGTGGACCTACTGGTACCTGCAGGAGGGCGAGGTCGACTATGACCCGGCGATCTTCGTCACCGATGACGGACGCTCTTCACCGGTGCTGCACGTCGACTCCGACCAGCCACTGCACTCAGACGACGGCGAGGTCATCACCGAGCACCCCTGGGGCGTCTACTTCAAGCCCGACCGCGACTCGGTCCAGGGCGGCGCGCAGCCGCTCACCGTGGGCAACCGCTTCGAGGTCGACCCCTACCCCACCGGCACGGTCGACCCGAGCTTCCCCGACATGTGGTCGGCGTCGCTCTCGCACTGCCTCAAGCGCTTTGAGGGCGCGCGCCGGCGCTACCGGCAGGGGCGGTCCGGCGGCGTCGGTGCATTCACGGTCGACAACTTCCCGGTGTTCGACTACATGCGGCCCAACGTGTTCGTGGCCGCCGACTCCAATCACGGCTACAAGATGATCGCCGTCGGGCGCGAGATCGCCCGCGTGCTCACCGGCGAGCACTCTTCGCTGCTGCACCCGTTCCGCTACGAGCGCTTCGCTACCGGCGACCTGCACCCGGTCTCGCACAGCCCCTACCCCTGGAGCTGACCCCTCGGGTCTGTGGGCGCAGCCCCTCCCAGGGCTCGGCCGAGCTCGGCGGCGGCATCGAGCAGCGGCGTGCGCACGGTGCGGCGGGCGGCGGCCGGCAGGCGCGACGCCGGCCCCTGGACGCCGAGGATCGCCGCCAGCGCTCCGCCGCGCCCGAACGCCGGAGCGGCGACGGCCGCCAGGTCGGACTCGCGCTCGCCGACGGCCTCGGCCCATCCCCGGTCGCGCACCGTCTCCAGTTCGGCCACCAGCGCCTCCGGGTCGGTGATCGTGCGCTCGGTGAAGGACTTCAGGGGCGCGCCGCCGAGGCCGCCCACGCGGTCGGCGAAGGCCAGCATCACCTTCCCCACCGCCGTGGCATGCGGGACGCTCGGCCGCCCGACGAAGGCCATGCTGACCACGCTCGAGGGCGAGGGGACGAAGTCGACGGTGATCGCCTCCTCGATGCCCGGAAGCGACAGCGTCGCGGTCTCCCCGGTCTCGGCGACCAGGCGCACCAGCAGCGGGCGGGCCTGCTGGCGCACATCGAGCTGGGCGAGGACGCGATCCGAGAGGGCAACCAGCTTGAGCCCCAGCCGGTAGGGCCCGCCGCCGGCGCGCTCGACCAATCCGGTCTGGAGCAGCGTGGCCAGCAGGCGCGAGGCGGTGCTGGCGTTGACTCCGAGGCGGCGCGCCAGCTCGTTGACGCCCAGCCCCTCCTCACTGTCGGCCAATGCGTCCAGCAGCGCCACGGCGCGGGCCACCGAGCCCACCGGCCGCCGCGATCTGGCCTCGTCGCCGGTCACCGGGGGCTACCCGCGGGGAGCAGCACGGCGCCGGCGGCCCGACCCGTTGGCGCCGCCGCGCCCGCCGCCCGACGCACCCGCCACCCGAGCGGGCCGCGGCGAGTCCAGCGAGCGCATCACCATCACGTCGATCGCCCCTGGCGCGAAGAGGTCCCGGGAGTAGGCCACGCGCTCCTCACGGCCGGCGAAGATGAGCTCCTCGAGCTCGAGCAGCGCGGTCGTGCGCCGCAGGCCGAGCAGCTTTCCGGCGCGCTCGCGCGGGCTGATCAGGGCCGGCATGACACGGGTGCGCGCGAACGTCACCGGCACACCGATCTCGATCAACACGTCGAGCACCATCTGCCCGCGCTCGAGGGTCGCCCTCAGCTGATCCTCGGCGGGCAGCTCGATCGAGGGGTGAACCACGTCGAACATCACCCCGACCGCGGTGCCCCCGGCGAGCAGTGCGCGCGAGATCGTCGTCGCCGGAGCCGCCGGCTCCAGGCCCAATGCCTCTCCGGCCTCGCCACCGACCGCGCGGTACTCGACCACGAGGTCGCGCGCCGTCAGCGCCAGGCCCCGCCGCCGGGCGACGGAGGAGTACGGCTCGAGGCGCTCCAGGCGCTCGCCGAAGGCGGCCGGCACCACCACTCGCCCGACAAAGGTCCCGCTGCCCTGACGGCGCAAGATCTCGCCGCTGTCCTCGAGCCTTCCCAATGCGCTGCGCAGCGTGCCCCGCGAAACGCCCAGCATCGCGGCGACCTCGTGCTCGGGCGGGAGCCGGTCCCCGGGCCGGTAGCGCCCTGGCGCGAGCCAGTTGCGCAGCGCCAGCTCGGCGCCGTCCACCAGCGAGGGGCGTCCGGCGCTCGGACTCGGCGTCTGCACTACGGCCGGCTTGGGCCGACTTCCCGACGCTCCCGGTGGCATCTCAGCAACTCCTCACCATTCAGTGGCTCGGGCCGGGATCCTAGTGGTTGCTCTGACAACCACTGCGCCGCGACCGGCAGCCGTTGCGCCAGACTACCCGGAGCGACGGCCGGCACGGCGGGGGTTACCAGCTAGCGCTCTTGTGGCCGCCCTCGTTGAGGCAGCGACGCCGGTCCGGCTTGGGCGCGGAAACCGTCTCCTGCATCGGCGATGGACGAACCTGCATCGTCGACGGACGAACCTGCATCGTCGAGGGACGAACATCGGCCGGCGGAGCTGTTGGGGCCTGGCGTGAGAACAGCGAAGACAAACGGCGCATCGGACCTTCCTTGGAGAGTGTGTGCAAGTTCATCGGCTCCCTGGCTCCCTAGCTGTAGCCATTACCCGATTCCAGGCCTACTCAGTCCGGTTGGCGAATCCGCAAAGCTCGCTCCAGCCGCGGATCTCCGGGAGCATGCTCAAAATGATGGCAACCGGCGCGGACGCCGAGAGCGCCCACGCCCATCGTGGGCCGGGACTAGAACAGACCGACCGTCCGGCCGTCGGCGTCGATGTCGATGTTGAGCGCCGCCGGGGTCTTCCCCAGACCTGGCATCTGGACGATTTCACCGCACAGCGGCACCAGCCAGCCCGCGCCGGTGTAGGCGCGGATGTCACGCACCGGGAGCGTGAAGTTCTCGGGCGCGTTGAGCAGCGTTGGATCGGACGACAGCGACAGATGCGTCTTGGCCATGCACACCGGGAAGTGCCCCAGCCCCTCGTGCGTGAACTGGGTGATCTTGGCCTCCGCTTCGGGGTAGAAGTAGACGTCCTTGGCCCCGTAGACGTTCTTGGCGATCGCCTCGATCTTGTCCTGGATCGGCTCGTCGTCCTGGTAGAGCTGGTGGAACGTGTTGGGTTGCTCGCACGCCTCCACCACCGCGGTGGCGAGGTCGGCCACCCCGGCTCCGCCCTTGGTGAAGCCCTCGTTGGCCTCGGCGGCGAACGCCCCCGCTTCGAGCGCGAGCCGCTTGACGAGCTCGACCTCCTCGTTGGTGTCGCCGGGGCGGCGGTTGACGGCCACCACGGCCGGGACCCCGAACGTGGCGATCGTGCGCAGGTGGTGGCGCACGTTGGCAAAGCCCGTCTCGATCGCGTGCAGCATCGCCGAGCGGTCCGCCCGCGGGTCGTCGTCGAGACCGGCGTGGTGCTTGATCGCCCGCACGGTCGTCACCAGCACGGCCGCCGACGGCGTGAGCTTGCCAAATCGGCAGACGATATTGAAGAACTTCTCCATCCCCATGTCGGCGCCGAAGCCCGACTCGGTGACGACGTAGTCGGCGATCTTCATCCCGACCTGGTCGGCGATCAGCGAGTTGTTGCCGTGCGCGATGTTGGCGAACGGGCCGCAGTGCATCAGCACCGGCTGGCCCTCCAGGGTCTGCACCAGGTTGGGCTTGAGCGCCTCCTTGAGCAGCACTGTCATCGCGCCCGCCGCCCCGAGGTCCTCGGCGGTGATCGCCTTGGCGCCGTCGAACGAGTACGCGGCGGTGATCCGGCCGATGCGCTTGCGCAGGTCCTGCAGGTCGCGCGCCACCGCCATGATCGCCATCACCTCGGAGGCGGCCGTGATGTCGAAGCCGGTCTCGCGCGGGTAGCCGTTGGGACGACCGCCGAGACCGACCGTGATCTGGCGCAGCGCCCGGTCGTTCATGTCCACGGCGCGCCGCCAGCCGACCCGCAGCGCGTCGATCTTGTGCGGGTTGCCGTGCAGGATCGAGGCGTCGATCATCGCCGCCAGCAGGTTGTTGGCCGCGCCGATGGCGTGAATGTCCCCCGTGAAGTGCAGGTTCAGGTCCTCCATCGGCACCACCTGGGTCAGGCCGCCACCGGCGGCGCCGCCCTTGATCCCGAACACCGGCCCCAGCGATGCCTCGCGCAGGCAGGCCACCGGGTTCTTGCCGATCACGCCCAGACCTTGGGTGAGCCCGACCAGCGTGGTGGTCTTGCCCTCCCCGGCCTTGGTGGGGGTCATGCCGGTGACGCAGATCAGCTTGCCGTCGGGACGGTCGGCCAGACGCTTGAGCACCGACAGCGAGATCTTGGCCTTGTGGCGCCCGTAGGACTCGATCTCGTCGGGCTCGAGTCCCGCCGCAGCCGCGATCTGATCGATCGGCTCGAGCACGGCCTCCTGTGCGATCTCCAGGCTGCTCTTCATCTTGTCTCTCCCTCGGTGCTAATGACTGACGGCGGCGGCCGCCAGCTCGGAAACGAGCTTGTCCTCGTAGAAGCGCTCGAGCTTGAAGGGCTCGATCAGCTCCGGCTGGCGCCCGGTGGCGACCAGCTCGGCCAGCGTCTTACCGACGATCGGCGCGGCCTTGAAACCGTATGTGCCCCATCCGGCGCTCACGTGGAAGTTCTCCACATCGGTCTTGCCGAGGATCGGGCTGTAGTCGGGGCTCAGGTCGCACAGCCCCGCCCAGCTGCGCAGCAGGCGCGCGCGCTCGAGCTGGGGGAACAGCTCCATGGCGTGACGGCAGACGTCCTGCAGGAAGTTCAGCGTCCCCTGCATGCGGTAGGTGGTCCACGGCTCGATCTCGGCGCCCATCAGGAATTCACCGCGGTCGGTCTGGCTGATGTAGACGTGCATCTGAGAGGAGACGATCACCACGTCCAGCAGCGGCTTCATCGGCTCGGTCACGCACGCCTGCAGGATGTGGGTCGTGATCGGCAGCGGCACGCCGGCCATGTCGTTGATCAGGGTGCACCAGCCGGCCGTGCAGTTGAGCACCTGCCCGGCGTTGATCGTCCCGCGGTTGGTCTTCACGCGCGTGATCCGGCCATTGGAGCGCTCCATCCCCAGCACCTCGGTGTTCTGGTGGATCTCGGCGCCGCCCTGGTCGGCTGAGCGGGCCAGCCCCCAGACAACGGCGTCGTGGCGGATGATGCCGCCGGGTGGGTGATACAGCGCGCCCATGATCGGATACGTGGCGTTGGGGTTGTCGACCTGCATCGCCGGCGCCAGCTGCTTTATCTGCTCGGGGTAGATGAGCCGGCTGTCGATTCCCTGCAGACGGTTGACCTCCGCCCGGTTGGCCATCACGAACATGGCGCGATCGGCGTGCGCCAGCGTCAGGTGTCCGCACTGGGAGAACAGCAGGTTGAAGTTCAGCTCCTGCGACAGGCCCTCGTAGAGCTTGACGCTGGCATCGTAGAAGCGTGCGCCCTCGGGGGTCTTGTAATTGGAGCGCAGGATCGTCGTGTTGCGTCCCGCGGCACCGGAGCCGATGTAGCGCTTCTCGAGGATCGCCACGTTCGTGATCCCGTGCTCGCGCAGGTAGTGGGCCGTGGCCAGGCCGTGCGAGCCGCCGCCGACAATGACCACGTCGTAGGAGCTCTTGAGCTCTGACTGGCGGCGCCACATCCGTCGCCTGCGGAAGATGTCAAGCACTGACGGACTCCTCGGGGCGCAGGTCCGCCCCGGCCAGCAGCGCCACCGCGTCAATACCGATCGGCGCGCCGCCGAGATGCTGTGCGGCGTCGGCGACGATCGACCACACGTACTCGCCGGTGGCCCATCCGAACGTGAACAGATAGCGCTCGTCGGCTTCGCGGATCAGCAGCCCGGGCTGGCGCCCGATCGACCCTGGCCGCAGAGCGCCGACTCCAGTGCGATCGGGCCGCAGATCGAGTGCGCTGAAGCGAGCGAACACCTCGCGCGCCAGCGGACCGGCAATGATCATCGCGGCGAAGGTGGTCGTGACGTCGGCGACGCTTGCGCGCTTGGCCGACGCGGCCGCCTTGGAGACGGCACCGCGCAGGGCCGCCAGCGCCGAGGGCTCGCAGATGATCAGCGCGCGGTCCGCGGTCAGCCGGCACCACCAAGCCTCACCGCCCCGGACGGCCTGACCGAGCTCGAGTCCGGCACCGCACTCCTCGGCGATCGCCTCGAGCTGGGCCGCGGGCGCTTGGAGCTCGAGCTTGCCCAAGGGCGACACGTCGGCCCAGCCGACGGTGCGGCGGCATGCCTCGGCCTCCTGATCGGCACCGGTCCCGTAGCCCACGGCGACGTTCCAGCCGTCGCGGATCTCGAATACCGCGCCGGCCGCGCGAGCGCTCTGCTCCATCGGCGAGCGGGCCACGGGAGCGTCCGGCGCGCCGTCGACGGCGGCCGCCTGCGCTGAGAGGAAGTCGAGGTTCACGGTTGCCGTCCCGCTTCGGTCACGAGCGCAGCACCTCGCCGTCGGGGTCGTAGAAGGGGCGCGTCTGGATCTCGGCGCTGAGCTCCCGTCCCTGATCGGAGATCGTGATCCGGGCGCCGTCGTGGGCCAGCGCCTCGGGCACCCAGGCCATGCCGATCGTCCGGCCCAGGACGGGCGAATGGCGCGAGCTCGTGACCTGTCCGGCGGGGGCGCCGGAGCCGTCGATGACGACCGCGCCCTCGGTCGGCACGTCGCCGTTTGAAAGCGTGAACCCGACCAGCGCCGCCGCCGGGGTCTGATCGGAATAGTGCTCGAGCGCCCAGCGGCCGATGAAGTCCTGCTCCTTGTCGAGCTTGACGATCCACGACATCGCGGCGCCGAACGGAGTCGACTCGGAGTCGGTGTCCTGGCCGACGATGATGTGCATCTTCTGCAGTCGCAGGATCCGCTGCGGCTCCAGCCCGAACGGCCGCATGCCGAATGGCTCGCCGGCGCTCAGAAGGGCGTCCCAGATGTGCTCGCCATAGGCCGCCGGGAAGTGGATCTCGTAGCCCACCTCGCCCACGAACCCGATCCGCAGGATCAGGCACTGCACTCCGGCGATCATCCCCTGCTGGCCGTCGAGGTACCCGAACGCCTCGTTGGAGCAGTCCAGATCGGTGACCGTGGCCATGATCTCTCGCGCCCTGGGCCCCGCCAGGTTGACGGCGCTCAGGCCCTGGGTGAGGTCGGTGAGGTGGACGTCGTGGCCCCAGTCGGCCAGCCACCACGAGAACCACTCCTCGACCGCGCCGGCGCCGCTGGAGGTCGTGGTCACGTAGAAGGTCTCCTCGTCGATCCGGCAGATCGTGCCGTCGTCGACGATCCGCCCCGCATCGGAGCTGATCACCCCGTAGCGGATCCGGCCCGGCTTGAGGTTCGAGAACCGGTTGGGATACAGGCGATCCAGGAATTCGCCCGCCTCGGGACCGCGCACCAGCAGCTTGCCGAGCGTGGAGACGTCGATCAGTCCCGCGGCGCGGTTGACGGCCAGCGCCTCACCCTCGGGATCGCCGTAGTCATAGGCGCGGCGCCAGTCGCCGGCCCACTTCACGTTCGCGCCGAGGGCGCGATGGCGCGGATGGATCGAGGAGCGCTTGGCGGGCTCCACCGGCCGTCCGCCGAGAATCCCCATCGGTACCGACACCCAGGGCGGGCGAGCGGTGGTCGTGCCGACGTCGGCGAGGCTCTGCCCGGTTTCCTGCGACATCAGACGCACCGCCGGCAGCTGGCACATGCGCCCCTGGCAAGGGCCCATGGTCACGGTCGTGTAGCGCTTTGCCAATTCGATCGAGTCGTAGCCCTCGTCGATCGATAGAGCGATGTCCTTACTGGTCACGTCCTCGCACAGGCAGGCGAAGCACTTGCCGCGCCCTGAGCCGCTGACCGGCGGCGCCACCGCCACGTCGGGCCCGTGGGCGGCGCTGAGCTGGGCCCGGATCTCGGTCATCCGGCGCATGGACTCCTCACCACCGCGGCCGAGCGCATGCGCGGCCTCGCGGCCGGCGAGCTCACCGGAGATGGCCGCAGTCTCGTCGTCGCCGGCGCCCGTCAGCTCGCCGGCGGCGTGCACACTCGGGGGCAGCTCGGTGACCGCGAAGTGCCCGAGCGCCGGATCGTAGGCGCTCTGCCCGCCGGCCTGCAGCAGCAGCGAGCTGGCCGGGATGGCGCCGCCGGAGATGACCACCAGGTCGCAGGCGAAGCGATGCTCGTCGCCGCCGTTGACCGGTGCGACCACGGCCTCCGAGACGGCCTTGCGACCCCTGGCCTCGATCACCGTGTGACCGGTGAACACGGGCACTCCGCTTCGACGCAGGGCGTCGACGGCGTCTCCGCCCCCGGGGCGCAGGTCGGCGACGGCGACGATCTCGACGCCGGCGTCGCGCAGAGCTCCCGCCGCGCGCAGGCCGCGATCGGAGGTGGTGGCAATCACCGCGCGGTGGCCCGGCTTGACCGCGTACAGCGCCGCCAGCCTGCGGGCCCCGCCGGCCAGCATCACGCCGGGAAGGTCGTTGCCGGCGAACACCAGCGGCTGCTCGATCGTCCCAGTGGCGAACACGTGACGAGCCGCCCGCACCTGGTGCAGCGTGTTCTCCTGCCAGACGGGCACGAGGCCGTCGAAGTAGCCCAGCGCCGCGCCGCGGCTCAGGATCTCGACGCCGGCCGCGCGAGCGCGAGCGACGAGCTCGGCGACGTCGACTCCGCCCGCCTCGACCAGCTGCTGGCCGCCCGGCTCTGGGCCCTCGTCGGCGAGCACGGTGTCGGCCCCGAGCTCGGCGGCCGCGATCGCCGCCTGCAGCCCGGCGATCCCGCCGCCAACCACGAGCACGTCTGCGTGGCGCCGGCGGTACTCGGTCCGCCACTCGCGCTCGGGCTGCTCGTGACGCAGCTTGCCCAGACCCGCCGCGTTGCGCAGCAGCTTCTCGTACAGCGGCCACAGACGCCGGGGCCGGATGAACGTCTTGTAGTAGAAGCCCGGCGGCGTGAACGGTCCTCCGAAGATGTCGGTGGCACGCATCGCGTCGTGCTCCAATGACGGCAGCGCGTTGACGTGCTCGACCTTGATCCCCTCGCGAACCGGCTCGGTGCAGGCGCGCGCGCCGGGGGCTCCGTCGACAGCGCAGATGCAGTTCGGGCACTGGCCGGCGACGCACATCAGCCCGCGGCGGCGGTGGTATTTGAAGCTGCGCGAGAACGTGCGCTGGCCGGCGGCGTACAGCGCCGAGCCGACCGTGTCGCCCTCGAACGCCTCGACTCGCTTGCCATCGAACGTGAAGCTGACGCGCGTGGCGCGATCGATCCGCTCGGTGGGCTGTGGTTCCAGGCGGCTCACTAAAGGTCGCTCCCGGCGCCGTCGTCCGGATCCCCGGGGCCCGGCGCCTCTGACGGCCGCGCCGTCCAAAGGACCTCGTTGGTCACCGTGTTGCGCTCGGCCAGAAACCAGGCACGGCAGCCCGAGCGGTGAAACCACCACTCGCGCTGGACGCCGGCGACATTGCGGCGGAAGTAGTTGTAGGCATTGAGCTCGCGGAAGCTGGGCCGCTCGCGCGGACGCGGGGACACCTCGCCGCCGAAGCCGAAGTCCGTGACCTCGCGCACGCCACAGTTGGGACAGGTCAGGAGGAACGACACGTCCGTCAGACGCTAAGCCCGCCGCTTGATCCTGTCCAATATCGAATTAGGCTGTACTGATTCTTTTGTCGTATCAGAGGAGTGGCCGTGGAGCTTCGCCAGCTGCGTTACTTCGTCGCCGTCGCCGAGGAGCTGCACTTCCGGCGCGCGGCGGCCCGCCTGCACATCTCACAGCCGCCGCTGAGCCAGCAGATCGCCCGCCTCGAGGACGAGCTCGGCGCGCGGCTGCTGAACCGCACCCGCCGCCGCGTCGAGCTGACGCCGGCCGGTGACGCCTTCCTGCGCGATGCGCGCGCGGCGCTGGCGCAGATCGAAGCCGCCGCCGCCACCGCGCAGCGGATCGAAACTGGGCACGCCGGCACTCTCCGGGTCAGCTTCGTTGGCTCGGCGCTGCTCTCCATCGTTCCCGGAATCGTGCAACGCTTCCGAGGCGCCCGCCCCGAGGTCGAGATCGAGCTGCACGAGCGCTCCACGGTCGACCAGCTGAGCGCCCTGAGCGCGGGAGTCATCGACATCGGACTGGTCCGCCCGCCGGTCGACGCGGGTGACGACCTACGCACCGAGGTCGTGCTTCGCGAGCGCACGGTGGCGGCGATCCCGGCCGGCCACGGGCTCGCACGCCTGCGCCGCGTGCCGCTCGCCCGCCTGGCTGCCGAGCCGCTGGTGCTGTTTCCCCGTGCCCAGGCACCTGGCTTTCACGACCTTCTGACCGGCCGCCTCGCGGCGACCGGCACGTCGCCGCGAGTGGTCCAGTACGCCCCGGAGATGCTCACCATCATCGGGCTCGTCGCTGCCGGCATCGGAGTCTCGCCGGTCCCGGCCTCGGTGTCCCGGCTGGCGCTCGACGGCGTCACCTACCGGCCGCTGAGCGGTGCGCCGGACACCGAGCTGGTGGCGGTGACGCGCGCCGGCGAGGACTCGGCCCTGGTGCGTGCCTTTCTCACCGACGCGCGTGAGCACCGGACCACGTGGCAGACGCGGTAGGCGCGGCCTCGGTGTCGAACGCTGCGGTCAGGCCGACCGGTAGGCCCCGACCAGCTTGGGCTCGGCGCCGCCCCGCGCCTCGATCTGCTCGAGCTTGGCCAGCAGGTTCTGCGCCATCCGGATCGAGGCGGCGTCGATAAGCCGCCCGTCTAGCGACACCGCGCCCTTGCCCTGGGCGGCCGCCTCCTCCATCGCCGCCACGATCCGTCGCGTCTTGGAGACGATCTGCTCGTCTGGAGTGAACACGTCGTTGGCGAGCGCGATCTGCGACGGGTGGATCGCCCACTTGCCCTCGTAGCCGAGCACCGCGGCGCGCCGAGCGGAGGCCAGATACCCCTCGGGATCGGTGAAATCCCCGTACGGCCCGTCGATCGGCCGCAGTCCGTAGGCCCGGCACACGACCGCTATCCGCGACAGCGGGTAGTGCCACTGATCACCCCAGTGGCGCTCGCGGCTGCCCGCGCTTTCGGGGTCGGTGAGCATCGCGTAGTCGGGGTTGGAGCCGCCGATCGACGTCGTGTGGCTCTGCAGCGACGCGGCGTAATCCGCGACGCCGAAGACCATCGCCTCCATCCGCTCGGGACAGGCCCGGGCGATCTCCTCGCAGTTGACCATCCCGAGCGCCGTCTCGATCAGCACCGACAGCGCGATCCGCCGGCGCAGGCGCATGGCGTCCTCGATCTGGGACAGCAGCGTCGCCACCAGGTGCACGTCAGCGGCCGAGCCCGCCTTGGGGATCATGATCGAGTCCAGGTGGGGTCCGGCCTGCTCGACAACGTCAACCAGGTCGCGGTAGCAGTAGTGGGTGTCGAGCCCGTTGATGCGCAGCGACACCGAGCAACCCGACCAATCGAGCTCGCGCAGCGCGTCGATCACGTTGGCGCGCGCCTGCTCCTTGTCATCGGGCGCCACGGCGTCCTCGAGGTCGAGCATGACGATGTCAGCGCCGAGCTTGGGGGCCTTCTCCAGCATCCGGACGTTGCTGCCGGGGACGGCCAGCTCGCTGCGGTGAAGCCGGGTGAGCGTCGGACTCATGGGCCGGGAGTAGAGCGCTCCGCGTCCGCGCGGTCAAGCACTCTTAGATGAATTTGTTCAACAAATAGAGTGGACTCAATAGATAGACACCGAGCTATGGATCAGTGGGAAATTCCATGCTTTGCCTGAACCGCGCCAGGGGCTAGCCTGCGGCGGATGAGCCCCGTCCCCGCCCCGCTGGACCCGCCCGAGCGCCTACTCTGCGGTCCCGGACCCAGCAACGTCTCACCGACGGCACTGGCCGCCATGCAGCGTCCCCTGCTCGGCCATCTCGACCCCGACCTGCACGCGCTCCTTGACGAGTTGGTGAGCCTGTTGCGAGACGCCTACGGCGCATCGTCGGCCGGCCTCGTGCTGCCGCTGCAGGCCACCGGCACGTCGGGTATGGAGGCCGGGCTCGCCAACCTGCTCGAGCCGGGTGAGACGGCCATCGTCGCCGTCAACGGGTTCTTCGGGCGGCGGATCGTGGAGATCGCCCGCCGTCTCGGCGCCGAGGTCATCGAGGTGCAGGCCGGTTGGGGCGCGACGGTGCCCAACGCGGCGCTGCTCGATGCGCTCGACGCCCACCCCTCGGCACGGCTGCTCGCGGTGGTCCATGCCGAGACCTCCACCGGAGCCGAGCATCCGCTGGCCGAGCTCGGCGACCTGTTGCGCGGCCGCGACGTCCTGCTGATGGCCGACTGCGTGACCTCGCTCGGGGGCGTGGCGCTCGACTTCGACGGCTGGGGTATCGACTACGCGTATTCGTGCACGCAGAAGTGCCTCGGCGCGCCTCCCGGGATGTCGCCGGTGGCGGTGTCGCCGCGCGCCCTGGAGCGCATCCGGGCCCGCGTCCACCCCGTCTCGTACTCCCTGGACCTGTTGTTGCTGGAGCGCTACTGGGTGCAGCGTCCGGCCGTCTACCACCACACCGCTCCCGTGCTCCACATCTACGCGCTGCACGAGGCCCTGCGTCAGGTCGCGCTCGAGGGCCTGCCAGCGCGCTGGGACCGCCACGCCCAGGCCGGAGCCCACCTGCAGCGGGAACTCACCGCGCGCGGGCTCGAGCTCCTGGCCAACCCCGAGCACCAGCTGGCGCCCCTGACCGCCGTCCGGGTTCCCGAGGGTGTGGACGGAAAGGCCGTCCAGACACGGCTGCTGCGCGAGCACGGGATCGAGATCGGCGGCGGGCTCGGTCCCAGCGCACCGGCCATGTGGCGGATCGGCCTGATGGGCCACAACGCCCGCATCGAGGTGGCCGACCGGGTGGTGGCGGCGCTCGACACCGTGCTGGCGGGAACGCCGGAGCTGGCGACCGCCTGAAGCGGCCTACGCGCTGGCCTGAGCCTTGGCTGCCAGCAGCGTGTTGCCGAGCAGCATCGCGATCGTCATCGGGCCGACGCCGCCGGGCACGGGAGTGATCAGCCCGGCCACCTCGGACGCCGAAGCGAAGTCGACGTCACCCACTAGTCCATGCTCGGTGCGGTTGATGCCGACGTCGATGACGGTCGCCCCGGGCTTGATCCAGTCACCCTTGACCATCTCGGCGCGGCCGACCGCCGCCACGACCACGTCGGCGCGGCGGCAGACGCCCGGAAGGTCGCGCGTGCGGGAGTGGCACATTGTCACGGTGGCGTTCTCAGCCAGCAGCAGCGCCGCGACCGGGCGGCCCACCAGATCCGAGCGGCCCACCACCACCGCCTCGGCGCCCTCGAGCGCCACGTCATGGCGGCGCAGCAGCTCGATCACCCCGGAGGGCGTGCACGGGCGCAGCCCGGGCAGCCCCTTGGCGAGCAGGCCGGCCGACACCGGCGTCAGCCCGTCGACGTCCTTGGCGGGGTCGATCAGGGTCGTCAGGTGCGAGCCGTCGATGTGGGGCGGGGTAGGCAGCTGCAGGAGGATCCCCGACACCCTCGGGTCGGCGTTCAGCTCGCGCAGCAGCGTCTCGACCTGCTCCTGGCGGCTGTCGGCGGGCAGGTGGGGAGCAAACCCCTCGATCCCCACCTCGGCGCAGCCGCGCTGCTTGTTGGCCACATACACGGCCGAGGCGGGATCGTCGCCGACGAGCACGGTCGCCAGCCCGGGCCGCCGGCCGCCGCCCGTGACCCACTCCTGGACCGCCTCACGCACCTCGGCCCGGACGGCCTGGGCGATCGCCTTGCCGTCGATCAGATCCGCACTCACCGGACGAATTGGTACATGATCTACGGGGTGCGGGTCAAGAACGCGTCCCGAAAGGACCATGGTGCCGCCGAGCGGGCCACGCTCGAGCGGGTCCGGCTCGAATGCCGGCTGTCCCCGGCCGGGGTGCTGGAGGCGGTGCGCGGCGACGAGCTGCCGTTCGCGCTGACCGGCAGCTGGGCCGGGGGCGGGGCGATCGTCGGCTCGTGCCCGCTGGCGGTGGCCGGCGACCGAGCTATGGACCGCCTCGGGCCGGACGCGGATGACCCGTTCGAGACCTTGGACCGGCTGCCGACGGTGCGCGGGCACCGGCTCGCCCCAGACTCCGTCGGGGGCGGCTGGTTCGGGTGGCTCGGCTACCGGCTGGCCGCGCTCGTCGAGCACGTGCCCGAGGGCCCGCCGCGTCCGGTGGCGATGCCCGAGCACCATCTCGCCTATTACGACCACGTGCTCCGCCTGGATCCCGCTGGGGACTGGTGGTTCGAGGCCCTGGCCACGCCGAGGCGAGCCGCGGCGCTCGTGGCTCGTCTGCGCCGGCTGCGCGCGCTCCTGCACCGCGCCGAACGTGACCAGCGCGAAGGCCGCGACACCGGACCGCGCCGCCCGCCGGCGCCGGCACCGTTTCGTCTGTCAGCCGCTGACGCCGCCGCGCACCGGCAGGCTGTGGCCGCGTGTCGCGAGCGCATCTTCGCCGGAGAGATCTTTCAGGCCAACCTGTGCGTGCGCCTGGAGACCCTCTGGACGGGCACGGCCTCGCAGCTCTTCACCCAGGCGCTGGACACCCTCTCGCCAGCCTACGGCGCGGCGTTCGACACACCCGCCGGGGGGATCGCCAGCCTGTCACCCGAGCTGTTCCTGCGCCGGCGGGGGGAGCAGGTGAGCACCGGCCCGATCAAGGGCACGGCGGAGCGGCCCTCCGACCCGGTCGCTGCCGCCGCCTCGCGGGCACGGCTCGAGGCCTCGGCCAAGGACGCCGCCGAGCACGTGATGATCGTCGACCTCATGCGCAATGACCTGGGCCGGGTGTGCGACTACGGCACGATCCGGGCTCCGCGCCGGGCCACGATCGAGCCCCACCCGGGGCTCTGGCACCTGGTCTCCCGCGTCCGGGGCCGGCTGCGCCCGGACGTCGGCAACGCCGAGCTGCTGCGCGCCACCTTTCCCCCGGGCTCGGTCACCGGCGCGCCGAAGGTCCAGTCATTGCAGGTGATCGCCGAGCTCGAGCGCACTGGACGCGAGGTCTACACCGGGGCCATCGGTTACGCCAGCCCCGTGGCGGGCCTCGAGCTGAGCGTCGCCATCCGCACACTCGAGCTGCGCGCCGGGCGGCTGTGGCTGGGCGCCGGCGGCGGGATTGTGGCCGACTCGGATCCCCACCGAGAGCTCGAGGAGGCGCTGGTCAAGGCGCGGCCGATCGCCGCCGCGATCGGGACCACCGCCATGGCCGACCGTGCCGGCCACGAGTCGCGCCCCCGGCCCGACGCGGTCCGCGTTGGCTGAGCGCCCGGTCGCCGGCGACCCCCAGCTGGGGGTGTTCGAGACGCTGCTGGCCCACGACGGGCGGCTTCAGGCGCTCGGCGCCCACCTCGGGCGGCTGGCGCGCTCGGCATTCGAGCTCTACGGTGCCACGCTTCCGGCGGGCCTATCGGGTGAGCTGCGCCGGCGGGTGCACGGACTGCCGGGTGAGCGGCGCCTGCGCATCGACGCGCGACCGGCCGGCCCCGGGCAGGGCCCGGCCGACGCCGGATCCGGGCCGGTCGATGCCGGGTTGCGCATCGCGATCCAGGTCTCGGAACTCCCCTCCGTCCGCCACGCGACGGTCCGCTGCCGGGTGGTCGAGGTGCCCGGCGGCCTCGGCCGCCACAAGCTGTCTGACCGCCGCCTGATCGACCAGCTGAGCACCGCGGGTGGCGGTGCCGCGGGCGCCGGCCCCACCGTCGTGATCGCCGACCGCGGCGACGAGCTGCTGGAGGCGGGCTGGGGGAACCTGTGGCTGATCGAGGGGGCGCGTCTGATCACGCCGCCGGCGGACGGGCGCCTGCTGCCGGGGATCACCCGGCGCCTGCTGCTCCAGGTGTCCCGAGGGCTCGGCCTCGAGCCCTCAGAGGAGTCGATCTCGCTGCGCCGGGCTCGAGCGGCGCAGGCCGTCCTGGTCACCTCCTCGGTGCGGCACTGCGTGGCCGCGCAGCTCGAGGGCGGCCGGCCCGACACCGCCCCGGGCGAGGCCGCCGCGGGACGGATCCGCATGGCGCTGGGCCGCATCGCCTGGGAATGAGCCGCGGGCCACGCAGCGGTCGGACACGACGCTCCCCGGCCGCCACGCGCGTACGCCCCTATTGGCAGGCTGCCAACGCTGGTAGCCTCGGCTCGCCATGGCCAGTGCCCCGGTTCCGCGCGGCGAGCACCCCGCCGAGGGCCGCGTGCGCCGGCAGCGCCTCGGCCACGACGAGCGCCGCGCCCAGATCCTCACGTGCGCCCGGCGCCTGTTCTCCGAGCGCAGCTACGACACCGTCTCGACGATCGAGATCGCCGCCGACGCCGGCGTTGCCCGCGGCCTGCTGCACCACTACTTCGGCACCAAGCGAGACCTGTACCTCGAGGTGGTGCGCGACCTGCTGCGAATGCCGACCAATCCGGCGCCGCTGCCCGGTCCGGGCCGCGGGCTCGAGGTCGTCCTGGCCGAGAGCGTCGAACGCTGGCTGGAGATGCTTCAACGAAACCGCGGAACCTGGCTGGCCGCGATCGGCGGCCGGGGCCTGGGCAGAGATGCCGAGGTCGAGGCGATCCTCGACGGCGCCCGCGAGCGCGCCGTCGACCGCCTGATCCAGGCGCTGGGCGGCGAGGAGGCCGCCGCTCCCACCCAGGAGCTGCGCGCCGTGATCCGTGCCTACTCGGGGTTCGCCGAGGCCGCCAGCGTCGAGTGGCTGGAGCGGGGCCGGCTCTCCCGCGCGCAGCTGGCGGCGCTGCTCGTGCAGGGGTTCCTGAGCGTGATCGCCGACGTGCTCCCGGCCGTCCGCGGCGCCGCGCCTCAGAGCCCGTAGGTCTTGGCGATGATCTCGCGCTGGATCTCGCTGGTCCCGCCGTAGATCGTCGTCACCACCGCGGCGCGGACCTGGCGCTCCATGTCGTACTCGACCGCGTATCCGTAGCCGCCCATCATCTGCATCCCCTCGAGCGCGACCCGCTTGGCCGTCTCGGTGGCCTTGAGCTTGGCCATCGAGGCCTCGCGTGGGAAGAGCGCGCCCGGGTTGGCATCGACCTTGGCGGCCGTCTCGTAGACCAACAGGCGCGTGGACTCGATCTCTATCGCCAGGTCGGCGAGCCGGTGGCGAAGCGCCTGGAAGCTGCCGATCGGACGCCCGAACTGCTTGCGCTCCTTGACGTAGGCGAGCGTGTCGTCGAACGCTCGCTGCGCCATCCCCAGCGACTGCGCCGCGATGATCAGCCGCTCGTGGTTGAGCCCGGTCATCAGCTGCATCCACGCCTGGTTCTCCGCTCCCAGCAGCCGCTCGGCGGCCACGTGGCAGTCGGTGAAGTAGACGTCGTTGACCTCGCGCCCGCCCATCGTCTCGATCGGACGGATCTCCAGGCCCTCCGTGCCGGCCGGAACCGAGATCATGGACAGCCCCTCGTGCTTGTCGCCGGTGCGGTCGGTCCGGCACACGAGCAGGATGTGATCCGCTACATGCGCGCCGGTGATCCACGTCTTCTGGCCGTTGATCACATAGCCGCCGTTCGCCCGTTCGGCCCGGCAGCTCAGGTTGCCGACGTCCGAGCCGGCCTCGGGCTCGGACATCGCGATCGCCTCGACGGCCCCGGCCACGATCCCGCCCAGGATCTCCTGCTTCTGCTCCTCGGTCCCGAAACGCTCGAACGCGCCGGCCGTGATCATGCTCACCGAGTAGAACCCCATCGGGATCTGGCCACGGGCGAACTCCTCGCACAGCAGGCACATGTCGACCGCGCCCCCGCCGGAGCCGCCGTACTGCTCCGGGATCGCGGCGCCGAGCCAGCCGAGCTCGGCGATCCGGGAATACAGCTCCCGGCTGTGGGGCTCGGCCCCACCATCGGTGAGCGCGTCGCGCTGCGCCCGGGTGCCGCATTCACGGTGGGCGAAGTCGCGAATCGCCTCGACGAAGGCGCTCTGCTCGTCGGTCAGGTTCTGGGTGCTCATCGCCCTCCTGTTCGGGTCGGATCGCTGGTCGAGTCCAGGCGCGGCGCTGTGCTCAGCCACACGCCGGCGCAGTATTGGCATTGTGCCAATAACGCCGGATCGCCGGATCCCTCTCTACAGTCCGCGCGGTGCTGATCCGCCACGCCGACCCCACCGACGACGCCGCCGCCTGCGCCGCGATCTACGGACCGTCGGTCACCGACGGGGTCGCATCGCTGGAGGAGCAGGCACCCGACGAACGCGAGATGGCGTCCCGGATCGAGCGCACCTCGGCCTGCTACCCGTGGCTTGTGGCCGAGCTCGACGGCGAAGTGGCGGGGTACGCCTACGGCTCCGAGCATCGTGTTCGCGCCTGCTACCGCTGGGCGGCCGATGTCACGGTCTACGTCTCCCCCGCCCATCAGCGCCGCGGCCTCGGTCGCGCCCTGTACGAGGCGCTGCTGTCGCTGCTGACCCGCCAGGGCGTGTACATGGCGTGCGCCGGGATCACGCTCCCCAACGATGCCAGCGTCGCTCTGCACGAGGCGGTCGGCTTCCGACCGGTGGGCGTGTACCGGGCGATCGGCTTCAAACACGGCTCCTGGCGCGACGTCGGCTGGTGGCAGGTCGAGCTCAATGCTCCCGTCGCCGGTCAGGCGCCGGCCGAGCTCGGCCCCCCGGCCCGCCTGCCGGGCTCCGGCTAGCGGTCGCCCACCAGCGCGCCACTGGACGCTCAGTGCGGGCGGTCGCCCACCAGCACGCCACAGGACGCTCAGTGCGGGCGGGCGCCCACCAGCGCCCCGTTGGGCCTCAGCGCGGGCGCTCGTCCAGCAGCAGCGCCAGCGTCGGGCACGCGTCGGCGGCACGGCGAGCGAGGCGCAGCAGCTCGGGCGGAACATCGGGGTCGTCGAGGATCGGATAGCCCCAGTCGTCGAGGCGGATCAGCTCCGGGAGCAGCTCGGCGCACAGGCCGTGGCCCTCGCAGGTGATCGGGTTGACGCTCAGCCGCGCAGCCGCCGCTCGCACCTGTCGGGGGTCGCCCACCGGACCGCGTCATCGCCGCCGCCCCGCGAGCCTGGCGGGCGCTGCTCGCCGGCGCGTCGAGCGGGAGCCCCGCCGAACGGGCGGTGCAGCGCTGACGCCGGTGCCAGGTCAGCTCGTCGGCCAAACACCGACAGCGCGCTCTCGACGAAGCGCGCGGCCCCGTCGGGGTGGTGGCAGGCGCCGCGGCCCCGGATCTCGGCCGTCCAGCGCAGGACGCGATCGTGCTCACGCTCGCCGGCTGTGCCGTCGGCGAGCGCCCGACACGGAGTCGGCGATCGCCGCCAGGCCGTGGACGCACGGCCCGCACTGCCCGGCCGACTGGCGCGCCAGGTAGTCGATCACGCGCGCCGATCTCGTGCAGGCCGCAGGAGCTCTCGCCGAGCGCGATCAGCACGCCCGGAGCCCAGCGCGCAGCCCACCGACGCGCAGATCCTCGCGGGCCAGGCGCAGCCGCATGGCCTGCGACGGTGTCGACCCAGGTGCCGAAGTAGCCGCCGACGAGCAGGGCCTGCAACGGCTCGTTCGCGCCGCCGGCGGCGGCCAGCAGGTCGGGCATCGGGGTGCCGAAGGCCAGCTCGTACACGCCGGGGCTGGCCACCGCGCCCGAGATCGTCACCAGCGCCGAGCCGGGATCAGCCTCGCTGCCCAGCTCGCGGAACCAGTCGGCCCCGAAGCGGGCGATCAGCGCCAGCTGAGCGAGCGTCTCGGGGTTCTGGATCAGCGTCGGGCGGCCGCGGTAGCCGCGCTCGTAGGGGCGCGGCGGGACGAACGTCGGCTTGGCGATGCCGCGGTTGAGCAGCTGCATGACCGCGGTCTCCTCCCCGGTCACGTAGCCCTCGGGCCCGGCCACCAGGTCAGAAGCGGATCTCCGCGTCGTCGCGGACGGCCATCGCGCCCTCGAGCGCGGAGATCACCGATGGCGTCCCGTCGCCGACCTTGATGATCGACCTCGCGGCTGCCCGACCGCCCGGGCGGCCAACACCGCCCCGTCGAGCACCAGGTGCGGCAGACGGGTGAGCAGCAGGCGATCCTTGGCCGCTGGCTGGCTCGGTCTCTGAGCCGTTGACCACCAGGGCCGTACCGCCCCGGCGTCCGTGCCCGCCACCGAGCGCAGCTTGACTGCGGTCGGGAAGTCGGCGCCACCGCGGCCGCGCAGGCCGCTGCGCTCGACGGCGGTGATCAGCTCCGCGCTCGACACGCGCGGCAGCGGGCCGTGGACGGCGTGGTGCTCGGCCAGCGTCATCGTGGCCCCGGATGGGTCCGAGGCCGGCGAGCAGCCTCGGCAGCCCGGAGGGGCCCGTCGATCCCAGCGCCGATGCTCATCACCCACCCGCCCACGGGGACGGCGTCGATGATGCCCGGTCACCGAGTGGGCCTGGGCGTCGATGTGCAGCCGGGCGCGGAGGGCCAGAGCCGCGCCGGATGCCCCGCGCACGCGGGCCGTGAACGCCTGGCCCTGCAGCGAGCTCGATCTGGCCCACCATCACTGAGGGCAGCCCGTTGGCGATCAGGTCGACCTGGCTGCCGGTCAGCGACAGGCCGCCGCCCGCGATCGGGGCTCCCGCCAAGCGGACACGCAGCCGGCCGTGGCGACCGCCGACCAGCCTCATCGACAGGTCGACCACGGCTCCGCCCGGCTCGGCCGTCGAGCGGACGCTGCCGCTGAGCCCGGCCGAGAACGCCGCGGGAGCGCCGGTGCTGGTTGTCGCGCTCGATCCGGACCGCGATGGCGTCGACCGGGGTGGCCACCGGGGCGGCGGGCACGTGGGCCTTCTTGCCCAGCAGCTTGGCCGGCGTGCCGGCGCGGGCCGCCCAGCCCGACTCGAGCGGCCCGGCCAGGGTGAACACGGCCAGTCCGAGCGGGGTGACGATGCTCAGCGCGGTCGCCGGCAGCCGGACGGCGGGCCGCTCGGGGGCGGCCCGGGCGATCCGGACGCACACGGCGCCGAGCACCGCCACGGTGCACGCGCCCGTGAGCGCCAGCATCCAGCCCGCCTTGGTGTCGCTGCCGGTCCCCAGCCCGTGCAGCACCGCCACCGGCCAGCTGGCGTAGGCCAGCCAGTGGATCGCTCGCCAGCGGCCATAGCCGAGCCGGCGGCGCAGCAGGCTGGTGACGACCAGCGCAAGCAGGATGTCGAACGACAGCGCCCCCAGCCCCAGCCACAACGGCCGGTAGCTGGATGCGAACGGCACGACGGCGTCGCTCAGCGAGATCGGCGCGAAGCTGTCAAGCACGCTGGTGACGATGTGGACCAGCAGCAGGACGATCACCAGCAGCGAGATGTCACGGTGCAGCGTGTCGACGGCGAACCGCGGCCAGCGGGCAGCCGCGAAGCGCAGCGGGCCGAGCATGCCGAGCACGACACTTGCCGTCAGCAGCAGCAGCGCGACCGCGCCGGTGCCGCGGGTCAGGTACCAGTAGGCGCTCGGGCCGAGGCTCGCCAGCGGGATGCTCATGCCCGCACCTCGTCGGCGGCCGGGGCGGCGCGGGTGGCCGGGGCGGCTGCGGTATCCGCGGCATCCCCGGCGTTCGGCAGGTCATCGCCGTCCTCGGGCCAGCCGGCAACGTGCAGCGCCCGGCCGTGGTCGTCGACCAGGCGTGCCGGAAGCCCGAGCTCGCGCAGCCACAGCACCGCCGGCCGCCCGCGGACGATCGCCGCCGTGGTGGCGATGTTGGCGTCGAGACAGGTCGCCGCCGCCACGCTGACCGTGCGCCAGCCGCCACGGGTCGGGCGACCGCTGGCGGGGTCGAGCAGGTGGTGGACGGTCTCGCCGCCCGAGCGCCACCGCCGTGCGGTGGTGCTCGATGTGGCCAGCCCGCCGGAGCTGATCGTGATCCACTGGCCGGGAGCGTCGACGCCGGCGCGGTGATCGTCGGTGACGCGGATCCGCCAGCCGCCGGGGGGTGGCTGACCGGCGGTGGCGATGTCGCCGCCGAGGCTGACCAGCACCCCGCAGCCCGCGGCGGCTCGAGCCGCAGCGGCGGCGTGGTCGGACGCCAGCGCCTTGGCGGTGGCGCCGAGGTCGAGCGTGACGCCGGCACCCAGCCCGACGGTGCCCGCGCCGGCGTCGGTCCGGATCGTCCGCCATCCGGGCACGGCGGCGAAGGCCACCGACCGGGCAGGCCGCGTGGCGGAGCCAGGCCCCGGGACGTTCGCGCGGTCATCGATCCCCAGCTCGAAGTCACGGTCGTAGCCGAGCGCGATCAGCGCCTGACCCAGGGTCGGGTCGACGTCGCCATCGGTCAGCTCGGCGGCGCGCACGGCGGCGGCGATGGCCTCGACGAGTATCGGCCCGACCGCGATCGTGCGGCCGGCGGCGCGGTTGAGCGCCGTCAGCTCGGAGTCCTCGCGAAAGCGTGAGCATGCTCGGTCGAACGCCTCCACGGTCCCCCGGACCGCGTCCACCGCCTCCCCGAGCGCCTGGGGCGCGGCGGTGATCACGACTGCCGTGCTTCCGAGCGCCGGGAAGCTGGCCTGGTTGGTCAAGAGCCTCCAGATACGGCGCCGCCGCCCGCGGGGGCCGGCTGCGGCGCAACCGGCTGCGGGGCCGGCGCCACCGGAGCCGACTGCTGTGACGGCGCGGTGCCCTGACCACTTGGCGCGGTGCCCTGACCGCTGGGCGCGGTGCCCTGACCGCTGGGCGCGGTGCCCTGACCGCTGGGCGCGGTGCTCTGGCCGGATGGGGCGGCCGACTGGGGTGCGGCGCCCGGAGGCTGGAGGCCGAGCTGCGAGGCACTGGCCAGCGGAGGCATCCTCAGCGCCACCGCCGAGGAACGGCGCGACGCCGGCCCGGCGGTCCGCGTGACCGTCGCGACCTTTGTCCGGGCTCCGAGCGTGCGTCCCGGCGCCACCGCGGAGACCAGCCCGGCGAAGGCTGCAGTCAGGGCGCCGGCGCCGACGATCGTCATGCCGCGCACCCGCGCGACCCGCCGCAGGGCCTGATCGCGAGCGCGCTGGGCGGTCGTCAGGGCGTTATACGGCTTCATATCCATGCGTACGACCCTGCCGTGAGTCGATCAGCTTTGGGTAAGAGAAATATGAGAATTCAGCTACGTGTAAGCGGCAGCTCGAGCGTGAACTCGGAACCGTCGACAGTAATCGTACCGCCGTGGCGCTGGGCGATCGCCGCCGTGATCGAGAGCCCGAGCCCGGAGCCGGGACGCTCCGCGGCGTCGGCTCCCCGCCAGAACCGATCGAACAGCTGCGCGTGCTGGCCGGGATCGGGTCCGGGGCCCAGGTCTCGCACGGCGATCCGCACCCGGCCGCCGATTATCGTGGCGCCCACGCTCACCGTGCCGCCGGCAGGACCGTGTACGAGCCCGTTCTCTACGAGGTTCGAAATCGCCCGAGCCAGCGCGTCGGGGTCCCCGCTGACGACGGCGGCCGGCAGCCCGCCGACCTGCACCCGTTCGCGATCATGCGGTGCCACCGCGGCGCGGATCAGCTCGTCGACGGGCACCGGTTCATCCCCCGTCGCGCCCGCGTCCGCGCCGGCCCGCTCGAGCGCCAGGAGCGCGTCGACCAGTCGGGCCAGGCGGGCGGCGTCGTGACGCAGCTCCTCCAGGACCTCGGGGTCGGCGCCATGGCGTGCGGCGTACTCCGCGTTTCCGAGCAGTGCTGTCACCGGGGTACGCAGCTCGTGTGAGGCGTCGGCCAGGAAGCGCCGCTCGCCGGCGCGCGCCTGCTCCAGTGAGGACAGCATCCGGTTGAGCACCCCAGTCAGCTCGCCGATCTCGTCTCCGCTGCCCGAGTCCGGTAGCCGCCGCGACGGGTCGGCGGTGCGCTCGATCTCCCCCGCTGCGTCGGCCAGGCGCCGCAGCGGGCGCAGGCCGCGCCGGGTCAATATCGCCGCGGCGATCGCCGCCACGAGCACGATCGCGGCGCCGCTCAGCGCCACGACGGCACCGAGGTTCGACAGCGTGTGGCTGATGTCGCTGGTGTCCGAGGCGACCAGCACGGCTCCGCCCGCGGCCGGGACACCGGCGTCGGCGATCGGCGCCGCGTACAGACGAAACGGGTGGCCGCCCAGCACGATGTCCTCCGCTCCGGTCCGGCCGTGAGCGATCGCGGCGCGAGCCACTCGGTCCTCGGGCAGCAGCCGCGCCCCGAGGCTGAGCGAGCGAGCCAGGATCCGCCCGTGGGCGTCGAGCACCTCGACGACGATCTGGCGCCCCGAGGACGTGCCCTCGAGCGCACCCGGGTAGCCGAGCACCGCCGGCGCCGAGACCGCCAGCTGGGCGACGTCCTCGGCGCGCTGGCGAAGTGCGGTGTCGAGCGAGCCACGCAGCTCGTGGTTGACCACGACAACGGTGACGACGGCGAACACGAGCACCGCCGCCAGGATCGAAGCGACCGCCGCCACGGCCAGCCGCCCGCGCAACGTCGTCAGCAGACGCCGGCGCACGGGATCATCTCAACGCTCCAATAGTTATGTTTTCATAACTATTGGCAGCTATGCTTAACAAACTCGGTTGGCGATAAGACACGGAGGTTTGCCAGTCGTGCGTGAGGGCGGCAGCGGTCCCATCAGGGTGCTGCTGGTCCAGGAGGACCCGAGCGCCGCCATGCTGATCGGCGAGATGCTCCGTGCTGTCTGGACCCAGGGACTCGTGGTCGCCCACGCCCAGCGGCTCTCCGACGCGGCGCGCGAGCTTCGCGACCATGCGGCCACGTGCGTGCTGCTCGCCGGCGGCCCGGACGAGGATGATCCCCTGGACCGGCTGCACCAGCTCCGCACCGCCGCCCCCGACGTCCCGATCATCGTCCTCTCCGACCGGGCCGACGAGGAGCTCGGGCTCGCCATCGTGAAAGCCGGTGCGCAGGACTTCCTGCTGGCCTCCGAGCTGGGGCCGGCCCCTCTGGCCCGCGCCATCCGCTACGCGATCGAGCGCAAGCAGTCCGAGGTCGAGCTCGCCCATCAGGCGCTGCATGATCCCCTCACCGGGCTTCCCAACCGGGCGTTGTTCGGCGACCGGCTGACGGTCGCGCTGGACCGCTCCCGGCGCACCGGTGCCCCGGTGGCGGTGCTGTTCCTCGACGTCGACAGTTTCAAGCGGATCAACGACTCGATGGGCCACGCCTCCGGTGACCGCCTCCTGACCGCGCTGGCGGATCGCTTCCGCGAGATGCTGCGGCCCATGGACACGGTCGCCCGCTTCGGCGGCGACGAGTTCACGTTCCTGTTCGAGGAGATCGAGAGCGAGCACGAGGCGGTTCTGATCGCCGAGCGGATCACCCGATCGGCCAACCAGCCGCTGATGGTCGGCGACGGGGAGATCTCGGTGCCGGTCAGCATCGGCATCGCCATGGTGACCGATCCTTCGGTCGCTCCAGAGCACGTGATCCGCGACGCCGACGCCGCCATGTACCGGGCCAAGGAGCTGGGCGGCGCACGCTTCGAGCTGTTCGACGAGACATCTCGCCGCCGGGCCACGCAGCGGCTCGAGCTCGAGCAGGAACTGCGCCGCGCGATCGATCGCTCGGAGCTGCGCGTCCACTACCAGCCGCGGGTGTCGCTCAACGGTGAGGTTGTTCTCGTCGGGTTCGAGGCGCTGGTTCGGTGGGAGCACCCTCAGAGGGGTCTGATCGAGCCGCGGGAGTTCATCCCGATGGCCGAGGACACGGGGCTGATCGTGCCGATCGGCGACTGGGTCGTCGAGCAGGCGCTGCGCCACATCGGACGCTGGCGCCAATCTCGACCCGGCGTGACGATCTCCGTCAACCTGTCCGCGCGCCAGCTCGAGGACCCCGGCCTGGTCAGCCGCCTCACCGCCGCCGTCAACTCCAGCGGCGCCGACCCCAGCGTGCTGTGCCTCGAGGTGACCGAGAACACGGTGGAGAACAACCCCGAGCCGATGGCGCGGATGCTGGGCTCGTTGCGCCAGGTCGGGGTCGGCCTGGCGATCGACGACTTCGGCCTCGGGCACTCCTCGCTCACCCGGCTGCGCAATCTGCCGGTGACGATGCTGAAGCTCCATGAGAGCTTCGTCTCCGTGCTCGGGGACGCCCCGGGCGAGGGGGCGCTGGTGGCGGCGGTCGTGGAGCTCGGCCACGCGCTCGGGTGGAGTGTGGTCGCCGAGGGAGTCGAGACCGACGCCCAGCTCGCCTATCTGCGCAATGTCGGCTGCGACGGCGCCCAGGGCTACCTGTTCAGCCACCCGGTGCCCGAGGACGGTGTGCACGAGCTGCTACGGACACGGTGACCGGCCCGGGCGCGGCCTAGGCGCGTAGGACGAAGCCGGAGCCCCGGAGCGTACGGATCAGGGGCGGCTCGCCGAGCTTGCGCCGCAGCCGGGTGACGTAGCGGTCGACGACGTTGGCCTCAGCCGCACCCCCCCATATCTCGTCGATTGCCCGATCGCGGGTGACGGTCTGGCCGGGATCGCGCAGCAGCAGCTCGAGCAGCGCCGTCTCGCGTCCGGTGAGCACGATCGGCCGGCCCGCACGGTTGGCGCTCCGCGCCGCCAGGTCGAGCGTCAGGTCGGCGTACGCGAGCACGGTGTCGGCGCCGCGGCCGCGACGGGTCAGCGCCCGCAGCCGCGCCACCAGCTCCTCGATCGCGAACGGCTTGACCAGGTAGTCGTCGGCCCCCGCCTCGAGCCCCGCCACCCGGTCGGCGACGGCGTCGCGTGCGGTCAGCATCAGGATCGGCGTCGGCAGGCCCTTCACCCGCAGGCGGCGGCACACCGACAGGCCGTCGATCGCCGGCATCGCGACGTCGAGCACGATCACGTCCGGCGCCGAGCGCTCCGCTTGAACCAGCGCCGCGCCCCCGTCCGGAGCCACGGTGACCTCGAACCCCTCGGCGGTCAGCGAGCGCGCCAGCATCCTGCGCAGCGGCGGGTCGTCGTCGACGACCAGCACCCGCTCGCGATCGTCACCCACCGGCGACGTCGCGCCGCATGAAGACGATGAACGACGCCACGATCGCGGGCACCGCATAGAGCGCGGAGACCCACACCGCCTGGATGATCGGGCTCCAGTCGGTGGGCGTCCGCAGCAGTCCCTGCCAGGCGTTGAACTGGGTGCTCAGCAGATACGGCTGAGCGCCACTGAGGCCCGGCAGCACCCCGATCAGCTGAATCAGCAGCGACACCATCAGGGTTCCGACCACGGCCGCGGCACTGTTGCGGGTGGCGGTGGAGAGCAGCAGGCCGATGCACACGATCGCGGCGATCGGGATCAGGTAGACCAGCATGCTGACGTACACCAGCTCCAGCGCCTTGGGGGCCGAGACGATCGTCCCCGACAGGCTCTGCAGCGAGTTGAAGCCCGACTGGACGCTGCCCGCGATCACAGCCACCGTGCCGCACAGGAGGATCGCGACGATGGCGTAGGTGGCCGCCGCGAGCGACTTACCGGCAAAGATCTGCCACCGCTCCAGCGAGCGGGTGAAGATGGTCTTCAGCGTCCCGTTGTGGTCCTCGGAGGCGAAGATGTCGCCGGCTACCAGCGCCGTGATCAGCGGGAACATCCAGACCGCGCCGAACAGCAGGATGACCAGCGGCACGGCCAGGCCACTGCGGTCCAGGTAGGAGGAGAAGGCAAAGCCGCCGCCGCGGTCGTGGTGACGGAAGTGGATCGCCAGCACGAACAGGATCGGGACCAGGATGGCCGCCCCCAGGCCCAGATAGGTGCGCTTCTGGTGGCGCAGCTTGAACAGCTCCCAGCGGTAGACGGTGAAGGTCCCGGGCATGCGACCCGCCCTGGCTGCGACCGCGGTCATCAGCGCGCCGCCCCGGCGTGGGCGCTCTGGTCCGGGGGCGCAGGAGGCGGGGCGAGCTCCTCCCCCTCGGTGAAGGAGAAGAACAGGTCCTCGAGCGTGACCGTCTGCGGCGCCATCGCCCGGATCAGCGCGCCGGCCTCGATAAGGGCCTGCGAGAGCTCGGCGGCGGCCGCGTCGTCGGCGACGAAGGTGATCTTTCCGTGGGCATCGGTGTGCGCGTCGGTGATCCCCGGCTGCGCTCGGCACACGGCCAGCGCCCGCTCGTCGTCAGTGGTCTCGAGGCGGTAGGAAGTGCCGGCGCCGCGCTTGAGCGTCGCGATCTCGCCCTCGTAGACGATCTTCCCCGAGCGCACGATCGCCACCCGGTTGCACACGTCCTCGACCTCGTTGAGGAGATGGCTGGAGAGCAGCACGGTCATGCCCTGGTCGGCGAGCCGGCGGATCAGCAGGCGCATGTCGCGCATGCCGGCTGGATCGAGGCCCGTGGCCGGCTCGTCGAGCAGCAGCAGCTTGGGCTCGCGCAGCAGCGCGGCCGCGATGCCCAGTCGCTGGCGCATTCCATGCGAGTAGCCGCCGACCCGATCCTTGGCCCGGCTCGTGAGCTCGACCGTCTCCAGTGCCTGCTCGATCCGTCCCGAAGCGCCGTCTCCGTCGTACGCGGCCAGCAGCTCGAGGTTCTTGCGGGCGTTGAGGTACGGGTAGAAGGTGGGGGCCTCGACGAAGCCCGCCACCCTCTCCAGCGCGTGCACACTCTGGATCGGATCACGCCCGAACAGCCGGACCGTTCCTTCGGTCGGCGTGATCAGCCCGAGCATCATCCGCAGCGAGGTCGTCTTGCCCGCCCCGTTGGGCCCCAGGTATCCATAGACGTCACCGGTGTTGACCGTCAGATCGACGCCGCCGACGGCGGTTAGCTCGCCGTAGCGCTTGACCAGCCCCCGGACCTCGACGGGCGCCGGGCCGTCGGTCATGCGCCGCTCTGCACCGGGCCGTGGCTCATAGTCCTTGCGCCGCCAGGTTCGCCGCCGTCGCGGGTACCGATCCGAGGACGGTGTAGGCCACTCCCGCCCTCTGGAAGCGCAGCACCGTGCCCAGCGGGGTGCTGAGCTCCTGCCCGGTGGCGCCGTGGATCGAGACGGTCGGCAGGCTGAGCCCTCTGGAGGGCCCGCCCTGTCCCTGGTTGGCCGACGCGGCCGACTTTGCCGCCGACGACGCATCGGCCGCCTGCTCGATGACCACGATGCCGCCCAGGTTCTGGCCGTAGGTGACCAGAGCCGCGGGCTTGCCTGCCCAGCTCAGCAGTTGGACGGTGTGACGCGGCAGCCCGACGAGCTTGCTCGGAGCGGCGAGGGTGAACGGGACGCGGCTCGAGACGGCGCTCAGACCGGTCGCCTCGCGCCGGGCCTTGGCGACGCGCCCGGCCTTCGCACGAAGCCTGGCGGCCGGCTTGGTCGAGGAAATCGAGACCACCTTGTCGCCGGCGGGCGGGGTGACCGCGAAGTCCGACGCGGCGACCGGTCCGTAGGTGATGTTGGTGGCGGTCAGAGCGAGCACCGGGGTGGGGTTGTTGCGGGCGTAGACCGCGACTCGGAGCGGAACCCCCTTGAGCGCGTCCCACGCGATCTGCGCCGAACCGAGCAGCCCACCGTCGTGCTTGGGCGAGATGCTGACGGTGTAGGTGGGTCGCCCGGCCACGTCGGTCGGCTGGGCGCCCGACACGTCAACGTGCGTCATCAGCTTGTTCAGGTCGGTCTGGATCTGCGCGACGGTCGGAATGCCGCCGTCGGGCTTGCCGATCTGCTTGGGCTGGGAGCCGGGGGACCCGGACTGGGCGGACCCGCCGGGCAGAGTGCCCTTGTAGACGGTGCTCGACGACGGATCGGACACCCAGAACGAGTCCTTGTTCACCACGATCTGAGCATCCCCGTTGTCGGACTGCAGCTCGAGACGCAGCCGGTGGTCGCCGGAGAGCCACAGCCTTCCCGTGGCGCCCTGGAGGATCGGATCCTGAGCGTCGCCGGTGAAGTTCTGGGCGCCGATCAGGTTGTTGGTGAACGAGATGTCAGCGGTGATCCCGGTGACCTTCGGCGCCGCGAGCGCCTCGCGCAGGGCCGGCGCGAGCAGCTGGGCTCGCGGAACCGGACCAGGGCCGGCGGCGGCAACGGCGATCGCCGTACCCGCGGCGATCGCGACCACGAGGCCGAGGATGGTGGCCAGCAGACGCCTGGTTGAAGCTGTGCGAATGAATCTCATCGGGACTCCGCCTTTCTAGGAAGCGACTTCCAAGATCGCAGAAAAGCTTGAAATTACTCTGACAGATGCGACCCCTCGGCCAACCACGGGCCGTCCCCGTGTACCGTCGCTGCAGTATGTGCCGTCTGTTCGGAATGACCGGGGGCCACGAGCCGGTGCAGGCCACCTTCTGGCTGCTGGAGGCGCCCGACTCGCTGGCCCGGCAGAGCCATCGCGAGCCCGACGGCGCCGGCATCGGCGCCTTCAGTCCCGCGGGTGACCCGATCGTCTCCAAGCAGCCGTTGGCCGCCTACGACGATGCGCAGTTCGGCCGCGAGGCGCGCTCGATCAGCTCGCGTACGTTCGTCGCCCACGTCCGCTTCGCGTCCAACGGCGGCCTCACGCCGCAGAACACGCATCCGTTCGAGATGCACGGCCGGCTGTTCGCCCACAACGGTGTGATCGGCGATCTGCCGGCTCTCGAGGCCGAGCTGGGCGCCGAGATGGGGCTCGTACAGGGGGAGAGCGACTCGGAGCGCTTCTTCGCCCTGATCACGCGCGAGATCGAACGCGCCGGCGGCGACGTTGCCGCCGGCATCGAGGCGGCGGCCCGGTGGGTTGCCGGCCACCTGCCGGTATTCGCGATCAACTGTGTGCTGATCACGCCCGAGGATCTGTGGGCCCTGCGCTTCCCTCTCGTCCACGAGTTGCACGTCCTCGAGCGGGCGGCCGGCGGCTCGGACGGCTCGCACCGGCTCGAGCACGCAAGCAGCCACCGCGCCGACCGCGCCGGCGCCCGCGGCGCAATCAAGGTGAGCTCTGAGGCACTGACCGAGCGCCCGGCGATGATCGTCGCCACCGAGCCGATGGACAATGACCCGGGGTGGGACGAGCTTGGTTCCGGGGAGCTGCTCCACGTCGACCGCGATCTGCGGGTGACCCGCCGTCAGATCCTCGATGGCCCTCCCGCCCACCCGCTGTCGCTCGCCGATCTCGACCCGCGGGCCGCCGCGTCGCAGTCCGCTGTGCACCCGTGAGCACCAGCCTGGTCTACCGCAGCGCAGCCGGCTACGAGCTGCTGATGCGCGTGCTCTACGGTCGCCACTACGCGGCTCGGCTGCGAGCCGTCGCCGACCGCGTGTCCCCTGAGGCGTCGGTGCTCGAGCTCTGTCCCGGACCCGGGGCCCTCTACGAGCGCCATCTCCGCGGCCGGGCCGGCGCCTACACGGGGGTCGACGTCAACGATGGCTTCGTCACGCGCTTGCGCGGCCTCGGTGCCGAGGCGCTCGTGCGTGACCTGCTCACCGATGGACCGCCGCTGCCGAGCGCCGATGTCGTGATCATGCAGGCCAGCCTCTATCACTTCCTGCCCGGGGCGAACACGATCGTCGACCGGATGCTCGCCGCCGCGCGAGACCGGGTGATCATCGCCGAGCCGATCCGCAACTTATCCAGCAGCCGCGTGCCGCTGGTGGCATTGATCGGCCGGCGGGCCGCTGACCCGGGCGCCGGAAACGACGGTCATGCCCACCGTTTCGACGAGGCAGCGCTCGACCGCCTGATGCGGCCCTACGAGCGCCAGACCGTGGAGGCGTTCACGATCCCCGGGGGTCGTGAGAAGGTGTACGTGCTCGATCCGCGCCGGAGCTGAGCAGCGGATCGGCGGCGTCGGAGGGGTTCGCGGCTTCGCCGTCGGCGGACACCGGCGGGCCCTCGGCTTCGGCGTCGATCAAAAACAGCGGCCGGTCCTTGACCTGCTCGAAGATCCGGCCCACGTAGAGCCCGACGACGCCTATGCTGACGATGATGAAGCCCGCCAGCACGAGCAGGAGCACGGCAAGGCTCGTGTACCCGGGCACACTTGAGCCGGGCTCGAGGAGGTAGTCGGCGATCTCGCCGACGGCCAGCCCGATCCCCAACAGCGCGAACAGGAATCCGGACAGCACCACCACCCGGAGCAGAACCGTGCTGCGGAAGAACATCCCGTCAAGCGCGACGGTGACCAGGCGCCGCAGGGTGTATCCACTCTCGCCGTCGTGGCGCTCGGCGTGGTCGATCTCGATCGTGGTCGCGTCGAAGCCCAGCCAGTCCAGCGCGATCATGTACTCGCGGTCCTTGTCGCGCAGACGCAGGAAGGCGTCGATCACGGGCCGGGCGATCAGACTCAGGGTGCTGTAGTCAGGCGACGTATCGGTCTCGAGCGTGAGCCGGCGGTAGATCCGGCTGGCCCAGCGCTTGAGCCGCGGGTGGTGACGGTCCCGGCGGATCGTGCGCACGACGTCATAACCCTCGCCGGCCGCCGCCCACAGGCGGGGGATGTCCTCCGGCGACTCCTGCAGATCGCAGTCCATCACCACCGCCCGGCGACCGCGGGCCGCCGACAGGCCGGCCGTGATCGCGGCGTGCTGGCCGAAGTTGCGGCTCAGCCGCAGCGCCCGCACATGGCCGTCGGTCCGGGCCAGCCGCTCCAGCACGCTCCACCCGTCGTCGACGCTGCGGTCGTCGACGAACACGAGCTCGTAGCGCTCGGTGATCGTGGCAACGCTGCGAGTCAGCCGATCGTGTAGCGCGACCAGACAGCCGCCACACCCGTAAACCGGCACGACCACACTCAGTTCAAGCTCGCCTGCCGCAGTAGAGCTTTCGGAGTGACCCGCCATTGGCGCCTATTGTGCGAACCCCGCGCGAACATCGCGCGAGCGTTCTGTTTGCTTTGAGTGTTCGCCGTGTTGGCCGCCGGTTGGCCGGCCA
The DNA here is from genome assembly GCA_963799995.1 of uncultured Solirubrobacterales bacterium. Classification (GTDB taxonomy): domain Bacteria; phylum Actinomycetota; class Thermoleophilia; order Solirubrobacterales; family Solirubrobacteraceae; genus Palsa-465. The sequence goes on from CAWCZI010000012.1 coordinate 1,712,252, forward strand.
CGTCGAGCTGCACCTGACGATAGTTGAATCCGTACCCGCCCGAGCAGTCCAGTCCGGCACAGCCGTCGAAGTTGGCCGCCCACTTCAGCCACAGCCGGCGGCCGTTGGGGCTTATCCAGCCGAGGGGGATGCCGGGGTCGTAGCCGTTGGAGGGCCCGAAGTCCATCTCGCGCGCCACGAACGAGAACGGCCCCCACGGATGCGGCGCGACCAGGATGTCGAGCTCTGAGCCCCACCGCCAGATCTGCGGGTGGCTGCGTGCCGTAGGAGTGCGTGAAGGTCAGCAGGTAATGGTGAAGCGGCGCGTCGTATGACATCTGCGGATACGTGATATGCGCCGGCCAGCTGGCGATCGGCACGGCGGCGGTGAGCGCTCCCGAGTAGACCGGCCACGGCAGCCCCTGATGACGCCGCCAGCCGGACACCCACTCCCACTTGGCCGGGTCGGTCATGTCGGCGACGTCCGGCCGGCTGCGGCCCATGATCAGGTTGGTCGCGTTGAACTCGCGCTCGGTGGCGATCGCGTAGACGTATCCATCGACGTAATTGCCGCCGCGGCCGCGCTGCACCCAGCTGAGGTTGCCCAGCGGAGCCGGAAAGGGCTTGCCCGCGCCGGTCCAGTGCTGGCCGAGATCGGTCGAGTAGGCGATCCCGGCCAGGCCGGCGAACAGCCCGTTGGTGCCCCACGGCCAGTTGTTCTCCTGCGTGGCGAACAGGATGCGGTCGGCCTCGACCAGCCCGCTCGAGTAATACGGACCCAGAGGGCCGGTCCACAGGGAATGGTTGGCCTTGATCTGAGCGAAGGAGGCCGGCGCGGGCGCCTTCGGGTCGCCGACGTGACTGAAGGAGATCCGGGGCGGCGTGCCGACGATCTGGGCCAGCGATTGCTTCCACAGCTCGCCGGCCGGCTCGTCGGTCCCCCCGTCGTCGATCATCGTGTACTGGTCCCCGTCGTCGGCCCAGATCGTGGGCAGGATGTCGCCCGTCTGGTTGCGGGGCGGTCCGTGGCGGGGGCCGATCCAGCTCGCAGCCGGTGATCAACGAGCTGGTCGGAAACGGCGTGTTGTTGCTGCGCATCAGCCTGGCGCCGGCGGAGCCGGGCCCGATCATCGCTCCCATGAGACCGGCCACCAGCCACAGAAGCAAGCGAGCGTATTTGCGGTTAGCGCCGCTGCACATACCCACCCATAACTCCCATCACCCCGCAAGGTATCGCCAGCCGCGGCATAAATTGCCATGCGGGGGCAGACGGCAACCGATCCTGCGCGCGGGTTTCAGCGCTGCGGGCGCTGGAAGAAGACCAGCAGCGAGGCCGGGGTGTGCCGGAAGAACCGCGGCGCCATCCGGGCCAGCTGGTCGGCGCTGATCCGCCGGGGATGGATGAGCGCGAACCGAGCCACCACCCAGCTGGCGACCCGAAAGCGGGCCACCAGTCTCGTCCCGGGCGCCGGAATGGCCCGCGGCACCGGACGGCCCAGGGGGCCGGGCTCGACGGGGACGTCGCCCCGCACCGCCTGCGGCAGCTCAATCAGCCGCAGGCGCTTGGTCGCCCCGACCACGTCGATCTCCCGGATCAGCGTCGGCCGGGCGAGCCGTGTGGTCCAGCTCGCGCCCGGCAGGTAGATCTTCAGTGGGTCGGCGGTCGTGCCGTCCGCGGCGAGGATCGCGCGCGGCAGCTCCCCGAGCTTTCAGCGAGCGCGCCACGTCGCGCCAGTCCGGGCGCTGCAGGTAGCGATGCGTCTGCACGTAAAACGAGGCGAAGCAGAAGATGCCCAGCAGCACGACCGCCAGGATTGCGCCGGCCTCCCTCGCCCGCGGCGCGCTGCAGGCGGCGGCGATCAGCACCACAACGGGCACGAACGCGGGCATCAGGTTGCGCGACAGGAAGTAGTCCTCCCCGGCGAGGCCGAGCGCGAGCGGGGCCAGGAACACGAACGCAGCCACGCTTCCCGCCACTGCGGCGGCCCGCCGCGTGCGCCGGTCACCGCCCAAACCGAGCAGGATCAGCAGGATCAGAGCGACCGTCACACCGGCGATCAGTCCCTCGACCGTGGTGACGCCGCGGGAGAGATTGCTGGCGCCCCATTCGCTCACCGTCTGCGAGATCCGGTGCAGCCGCGAGATGCGCCCGATCCACCCGGCACCCCGCGAAGGCGACGCATCGACGATCGCGAACGGCAGCATCGCCAGTTGGACGGCGCCGACGACGCCCACGGCGAGCACGGTCACCCGCGAGCGGGCCGCCCACAGCAACCACACCGCCTCAGGCGCGATCGCGAAGCCGGCGAAGAAATGGGTCATCACGGCAGCGGCCGAGAGGCCGGCCCACCACCCGAGATTGCGCCGCGACGGGGCGCGACGAGCCCGCAGGAACCACAAAAACGAAGCGCCGGTCAGCGCCGTCAGGAGCATGTACGCCCGGGCCTCCTGCGAGTACCAGATCATGAAAGGGTTGACCACCACCAGGGTGGCGGCGATCAGCCCGGCTCGCCGGTCCAGCAGCTCGCGCACGCACAGATAGGCGATCGGCACCACCGCTACGCCCGCCAGCAGCGAGATCGAGCGCAGTGCCACCTCGCTGGTCCCGAAGGCCTTCGCCCATACCCAGATCAGGACGAAGTACAGCGGTGGCGTCGTCTCGATGCTGGCCACCGTGTGCAGCATCGCGGGGAACGACTGGCCCGCCTCATAGACCGTCAGCGCCTCGTCGGCCCAGAAGCTCTGATTGTCGATCGTGATGATCCTGATCACGGTTGCGACCAGCACGAGCGCCAGCAGGACCCACCCCTCGGTGGTCACGTCGCGGACGCGAGCGTGGACGGGCGGCCGGCGTTCAGAAAGCTCCGGCGCCGACAGCTCCGAGGTGATCATGGCGACAGCAGTTCCCGCAGCGCCTGCAGCACGTCGTCCTGGTCTGAGTCCGACACCCTGGGGCTGAGAGGGAGGCTGAGCGTGCGGTCCGAGATCGCGCTGGCCACCGGGAACTGCTCGGGCGCCAGGTGGTAGCGATCGCGGTAGTAGGGGTGTAGATGCACGCCCCGGTAGTGCACGCCGGTGCCGATCTTGCGCTCGTTCAACGCGCCGAGCAGGTCGTCGCGACCGAGCGGAGCGTCGGGCTCGAGCAGCACCTGGTAGAGATGACGCGCGTGCCGGGTGTCGGGCTCGGGCGGCGGGGGCGTGCGGAGCGGCAGGCTCGCCAGCTCGACGTCATAGCGATCCCACAGCTCCTCGCGGCGGGCGATCCACGCATCCAGGTGTGGCAGCTGGCGCAGGCCCAGGGACGCCTGGACGTCGGTCATGTTGTACTTGTACCCGGGCCGGATCACCTCGTAGTGCTTGAAGCCGGCGTCGGAGAAGCGCTGCCAGGCTCCCAGGCTCAGGCCGTGCAGGGCCAGGCGCTCGATCTCCTCGGCGAGCTGCTCGGAGTCGGTCACCATCGCGCCGCCCTCGATCGTGGTGATGTTCTTGGTCACGTAGAACGAGAACGCGGCGATGTTGCCGAACGAGCCGATCCGGCGGCCCCGCCATTCGGCGCCGATCGCGTGCGCCGCATCCTCGATCACGTGCAGGCCGTGCCGGTCGCGGAGGCCGGCCAGCCGATCCATGTCGACCGGGCGCCCGGCCAGGTGCACGGGCATCACGGCCTTGGTGCGCGGCGTTATCGCCGCCTCCGCGGCATCCAGGTCGATCAGCCCGGTGCCCGGCACGCTGTCGACCAGGACCGGGGTGGCGCCGGCGTGCTCGACCGCGTTGGCCGATGCCACGAACGTCATCGCCGGCACCAGCACCTCGTCACCGGCGCGGATCCCCAGCAGCTCCATCGAGAGGATCAGCGCCGCCGTGCAGGACGATAGGCAGCGGGCATGCGGGGCGCCAACGTACTCGGACAGCATCGCCTCGAAGCGGTGGACCTTGGGCCCGGTGCCGACCCAGCCCGAGCGCAGCGAATCGACGACCTCGGCGATCTCCTCATCGCCGATCGTCGGACTGCCGAAGATCAGGAAATTGTCTCTCATGCGCGCGCTGTTGGCGGCGCCCCTGCCGGCCACGCGGTCTGACGGTGTGCGTCAGCCCCACCCACGTGCCGGAGCGCTCCAATACAGCGTTGAGCAGGCTATTTAGTCGTCGATAAAGGGAAGGCGGGGATCGGGTTAGCGCCACGTTCACGAGCCGCCGCGAAACCACGGACACGCCGCGCGGCCGGGACCCCCCGGGCGGCCGGCGCCATGTGGCACGATCGAAAGCGTCGATGAGCACGGGCCTTCCCCCAGGACCCTCCCTCCCCCGGTTGCTGCAGACCGCCGGCTTCATGCTCGGCGGCGCGCGCTTTCTGGAGGCCTGCCGGCGCCGCTACGGGGACGTGGTCACGTTCGGGACTCTGTTCGACCAGCGTTTCGTGATGGTCTTCGACCCCGAGCTGGTCAGAGCCGTGTTCCAGGGCTCCGGAGACCAGCTGCATGCCGGTGAGGCCAATGCGCTGCTGGGCCCGATCGTCGGCCAGCGCTCCGTGCTGCTGCTCGACGGCCCCGAGCACCTGCGCCACCGGCGGCTGCTCCTGCCCCCGTTCCACGGCCGCCAGATGCTGGCCCACGTCGAGGCGATGCGCGACTCGACGGATCGGGAGATCGACTCGTGGCCGATCGGCGAGCCGTTCGCGCTCATGCCGACGATGCAGTCGCTGACCCTCCGGGTGATCCTGCAGGCGGTGTTCGGCTACGAGCCGGGACCGGCCGAGGAGGAGCTGCGCCGCCGCCTGCGGGCGATGGTGGCACCGCTCTCGCGCCCCCGCGGGCTGATGATGGTCTCGGCGGTGGTCCGGGGCCGCGGCCAGGGCCGGGGGCTCGCGAGTTCGCCGCGCGCAAGGGCGCCGTCGACGAGCTCGTGTTCGCCGAGATCGCCCGCCGTCGCGGTGATGCGGACCTCGAGCAGCGCGACGACGTGTTCTCAGCGCTGCTCCTGGCCCGCGATGAGCAGGGCCGGCGTCTGAACGACCAGGAGGTCCGCGACGAGCTGTTGACGCTGCTGCTGGCCGGCCATGAGACGACCGCCACCGGGCTGGCGTGGACCTTTGACCTGCTGCTCCACAGCCCGCCCGTGCTCGAGCGCGCGCGGGAGGGCGAGGACGCCTACCTGGACGCGGTGATCAAGGAGGCGCTGCGCATCCGGCCAGTGATCCCGGGGGTCGGGCGGGTCGTCCGCGAGCAGCCGTTCGCCCTCAACGGCTACGAGGTCCCGCCGGGTGTCGAGATCAACCCCTCCATCCGCACCATCCACCGCCGCGCCGACCTGTATCCGCATCCGGCGCAGTTCAATCCCGACCGCTTCCTCGGCCCCGACGCGCCCGACACCTACACGTGGGTCCCGTTCGGCGGCGGGACCCGGCGCTGCCTGGGCGCCAGCTTCGCGCTGACCGAGATGCGGGTCGTGCTCTCCCGCGTGCTCGAGCGCGCCGAGCTCGCCCCCGCCGACCAGCGCGTCGCCAAGGCCCAGTTCCGCGCCATCACGCTGGCGCCCAAGGGCGGCGTCCGTGTCACCCAGCGCCGCCCGCCTCACCCGGTCGCCGGCTGAGCGACCTCCGTACCGCTCCGGTGGCACGAGGCGTTGCAAACCGAAGGGGCGATCCGTTGCCCAAAGGGCGATCCGTTGCCCCGTCCGCGCAGACGTGGGGTCCCTGCTGCACGCCTACGCTGCAGATATGTCCACACCCCCCGGTCGGGCGGCCCCCAGCCCCTTCCCGAGCCGCCTTTCTATCGAGCCATGGCACCCGTCCCGAGCTCGCGAGCGTCGCGGCGTCGCTCAGCGCGTGCCGGCGGCATAGCGCAGGATCGACAGGTCGGTCAGCCACTCCACGGGCGCCACGTCGTCGGTGAACACCTGTCCACCGCGCAGCGCCGGGCCGATCCGGCCCGAGACCGCGGCCAGAAGCCCCTGCAGGGCAAACGGGACACGCGCGTGCGCGGCGATCATCCCCACCGGTGACAGTGGCTCCGTCGAGGCCAGCACGAGCGAGTTGTCAGCGCTGAAGCGGTCGCGCACGACGTATGGGAACACCGCCCGCAGTGTGGAGCTGACCACCTTCTCGAGCGCGTCTGACCCCGGCAGGTGCCCGACGTTCACGATCATCGTCCCACCGGGCCGCAGATGGGCCCGCGCCGAGGCGAAGAACTCCGTCGTGACCAGGTAGAAGGGGATGTAGGGCTGGCGGTAGGCGTCGAGGAAGATGGAGTCGTAGCGGGCGTGGCTGGCCTGCAGCCACGGCCGCGCGTCGGCTGTGTAGGTGTGCAGCCGAGGGCCGCCGAGGTGGAAGTAGCGACGCCCGATCGTGGTCAGCTCGCCGTCGAGCTCCACCGCGTCGACCCGGGTGCCCGGGAAGTAGTGGCCGTAGGCGCGGGCGATCGTGCCGGCGGCGTCGCCGAGAATCGCGATCCGGCGTGGCGCGACGACCGGGCTGGCCTGCCCCGCGAACGGGGCCACGAGGAAGTCATCCCAGTAGCCGCCGGTCAGATAGGTGCCCGGCCGATACAGCGAATGGACCGCCACGCCCTCGTTGAGTTGCAGCCAGCGCACTCCGTCGCGGAACTGGACCACCCGCGCGTACTGATACTGGGTCTCGGCCGAGAAGATGACCCGGCCACCCTGGATCGAGGCGCCGATCGCGGCCGGCGGGATCGCCAGCGACGCCGCGACCGCGGCCGGCACCAACAGGAAGCGGGCCGAGCGCAGGCCGAGTGACGCCACCAGGGCGAGGGCCAGCGCGAACACGATGAAGGTCCGGTGGGTGCCGATCAGCGGGATCAGCAGCAGCGCCGCCAGGAACGTCCCCACCAGCGAGCCCGCGGTCGAGATCGCGTACAGGTTCCCGGTCGTGCGGCCTGTGTCGGCGACGCTCTCCACGGTCAGGCGGTTGGCGTACGGCGCCACTGCGCCAAGCAGCATCACCGGGATCGCCACGAGCACCAGCACGGCGGCCAGCGAGCCGAGAAACCCTCCCACCGACAGCGCGCCGAGTGCGTTGACCGACAGCCGCAGGAACGGATCGGCCACGAACGGCACCGCCGCCAGCAGCACGGAGGCGATCAGCACGATCACGCACAGCCCGCCGAGGTCGGCGCGGCGGTCCGCCAGCCGGCCGCCGACGGCATACCCCGCCGACAGGGCCACCAGCACCGTGGCGATCGTGTTGGCCCAGATGATCGTCGAGGCCCCGAAGTACGGTGCCAGCAGCCGCGCAGCGGCGATCTCGGCGCCGAGGCTGGCCGATCCGACGACGAACACGATCGTCCGCACGACCAGCGGGCGCGGCCTGCGGACCGGCGCCGTGTCGGGTTCCGCGCCGAGCGTCGCCTGGCCCATCGCGCCAGGGTAGTGGGCCGTCGGTGCTCGGGCCCGACCGAGTCGGTAGCGTCCGGACGATGCTGCTCTACAACAACCCGCTGTCGGGCAATTGCTACAAGGTCCGCCTGCTGCTGGCCAAGCTCGGGACCCCGTATGAGCGGCGCGACCTCGACGTCTTCGACCGGTCCGACCGACCCGAGATCCTGGGCGGGCTGAACCCGTCGCTGCGGGTTCCCACGCTCGTGCTCGACGACGGGCGCGCGCTCGCGGAGTCCGGCGCGATCCTGTTTCACCTGGCCGACGGCACCGAGTTCCTTGCAGCGGACCCGTTCGAGCGCGCCCAGGTGCTGCAGTGGATGTTCTACGAGCAGTACGACGTCGAGCCCAACATCGCCGTGGTGCGCTTCTGGGAGATGGCCGGGATCCACGCGCCCGAGTCAGAGCTCGAGGCCAAGCGCAAGGCCGGACACCGCGCACTGGGCGCGCTGGAGCGCCACCTGACCGAGCGTGAGTTCCTGGTCGGTGAGCGCTTCTCGATCGCCGACATCGCCCTCTTCGGCTACTCACACGTCGCCCCCGAGGGCGGCTTCGAGCTCGAGCCCTATCCGGCGCTGCGGGAGTGGCACACCCGGGTCGCCGCCCTGCCCGGGCATGTGTCGATGACCGACTGACCGCCGCGGTCTCCGGCCACCGTCACCGCTGGACCGCCTCCTGGGCGTCGGCGTTGGAGTGGACCGCGTCGTGGACGTAGCCGGCCAGCCCCTCGGCCACCTTCTCGTAGCTGGCGGTGAACCGCGGGTCGGCGACGTACATCGTCGCGAGGTTGCGGTGCATCTGGGTGGAGACCGGATAGAACCAGCGTGAGATGTGCCCGCGGTGGCGCTCGGCCACCGCGTGCGCTCGTTCCCCGTCAGCCGGTTCGCCCGCTTGCAGCAGGGCGGCGAAGTCCGCCACCACCTGGTCGGCCTCGGCGCGGATCTCGGCCCACTCGCGCTCCCCGTAACGAGCGGCACGGCGCGCCGACTCCTGGTAGGCGTCGGTGTGCCCCCAGCGCTCGCGGGCCTCGTCTTCGTATGCAGTGGGGTCGAAGTCCTTGAACATCTCGCTCTCCTTCATCTGGGTTGCGTTGTCGTGCGCGGCAAGCGCCGCGTCCAGCGCCCGAGCGGTCGCGCCCAGGCGCTCCAGCGCCAGCTCGACCAGCTCGCGCTGGCGGCGTAGCGCGACCGCGCGGTCGCGTCCAGGCTCGTCGAGCAGTTGCTGGATCTCCTGCAGCGAGAAGCCGAGCTGGCGCCAGACGAGGATCTCCTGCAGGCGCAGGAGATCCTCGTACGCGTACAGCCGGTAGCTCGCGTCCGAGCGTCCGCTCGGGCACAGCAGTCCGATCTGGTCGTAGTGGTGCAGCGTGCGGACGGTGACGCCCGCCAGCCGCGAGAGCTCGCCGACGGTTCTCATCTCAGCCACCGTACGGCCTGACGCCGCGTCAGTGTCAAGGGGAATCGGCGGCGGGACCCCGGGCCCCTCCAGCGGCGGGCCGCCAGCCCCCTCCAGCTAAGCTGCGCCGCATGCGCGACGCCCTCATCTGCGAGCCCCTTCGCACGCCCGTCGGACGGTTCGGCGGCATGTTCCGCGAGGTCGGAGTGGCCGAGCTGGCCACCACCGTGATCAAGGCGCTGCTCGAGCGCTCCGAGCTTCCGCCCGAGGCCGTCGACGACGTGCTGCTCGGCCAGGGATACGCCAACGGCGAGGCACCGGCGCTCGGTCGCGTGGCCGCGCTCGACGCCGGCCTACCCGTCGAGGTGCCCGGTCTGCAGGTCGATCGCCGCTGCGGCTCCGGGCTGCAGGCGGTCCTGGACGCGGCGATGCAGGTCCAGACCGGGGTCGCCGACCTGGTGCTGGCCGGTGGCGCCGAGAGCATGAGCCAGACCGAGCTCTACTCCACCTCCCTGCGATGGGGGGCCCGCTCCGGCGGGGCGATGCTCGAGGACCGTTTGGTCAGAGGCCGCGTCACCGCCGGCGGCACCAACTACCCGGTGCCGGGCGGCATGATCGAGACGGCCGAGAACCTCCGTAAGGAGTACTCGATCCCGCGCCAGGAGCAGGACGAGCTGGCGCTGCGCTCCCACCAGCGGGCCGTCGACGCCCACGAGCGCGGCGCCTTCGCGGAGGAGATCGTGCCCGTCGAGGTCCGCGACCGCAAGAACGGGGCCCGGATGATCGACCGCGACGAGCACCCGCGCCCCGAGACCACGCTCGAGAGCCTCGCCGCGTTGCGGCCCGTGATGAGTCGCAAGGATCCGGACGCGACGGTCACCGCCGGCAACTCCAGCGGACAGAACGACGGCGCCGCCGCGTGCGTGGTCACCCACGCCGAGCGTGCAGCCGAACTCGGCCTGGAGCCGATCGCCAGGCTCGTCGGCTGGGCGGTGGCCGGGGTCCCGCCGCGCACGATGGGCATCGGTCCGGTGCCCGCGACCGCCAAGGCGATGGCCCGCACCGGGCTGTCGCTGCGGCAGATGGACCTGATCGAGCTCAACGAGGCGTTCGCCGCGCAGGCCCTGGCCGTGCTCCGGGAGTGGGATCTCCCCGACGGGCTCGAGCGGGTCAACGTCAACGGGTCGGGCATCTCGCTGGGGCATCCGATCGGCGCCACCGGCGGCCGGATCCTGGCCACGCTGCTGCGCGAGCTGCGGCGCCGCGGCGGTCGCTACGGCCTCGAGACCATGTGCATCGGCGGCGGCCAGGGGCTCGCCGCGATCTTCGAGAGCGTTCCGGCCGCGTGACGACGGCCGGGCCCGGCGAGGGCACGCTGCGCGAGGTGATAGAGACGCTCGCGCCGCTCGAGCGCCGCGCTGGGTCCGAGGGTGAGCGTGAGGCCGCCGACTGGATCGCGGCTCGGCTGACGGCGGCGGGGTGCGACGCCCGGGTCGAGGAGGAGCGCTTTTACGACGGCTACGCGCGGGTCATGAGCCCGCTGGCCGGCGCCAGTGCGCTGGCCGGGCTCGCGGCCTTGGCCCGCCCCCGGCTCGGTGGCCTGGCGGGAGCGACCGCCGCCGCGGCGGCGGTCGCGATCGCGGACGACGTCTCGAACGGTCCGCGCGTGTTCCGCCGCGCCACCACCACCCCGAGAACGACGTGGAACGTGGTCGCCTCCTGCGGCGACTCCGGCGCCGCGCGCACGCTGGTGGTGCTGGCCCATCACGACGCGGCGCCCACCGGCCGGATCTTCGACGACCGCGCCCAGCGCTGGGCGGGCGAGCGCTTCCCCGGGATCCTTGAGCGGATCGACACCTCGCTGCCTCTGTGGTGGACGGTGCTGGGCGCCTGCGCGCTGGTGGCCGTCGGCGCCGCCCGTCGCCGGCGCGGGCTGCTGGCGGCCGGGGTCGCGGGCTCGGCGCTCGGCGTGGCGGCGTTCGAGGACATCGCGCGCAGCCCAATCGTCCCCGGGGCCAACGACAACCTGACCGCGGTCGCCGTGCTCGTGGCGCTCGCCGAGCTGACGGCCGAGCAGCCACTGCGCGGCCTGCGCCTGCTGCTGGTCTCCTGCGGCGCCGAGGAGGTGATCCAGGGCGGCATCTACGGCTTCGCGGCGCGCCACTTCCCCGCCCTGGACCGCGAGCGGACCTGGTTTCTCAACGTCGAGACCGTGGGCTCGCCAAGGCTCATAATGCTCGAAGGTGAAGGACCGGTGGTGATGGAGGACTACCACGACCGCAGCTTCCGGGATCTGGTGGCGGGCGCCGCCGAGCGGGCCGGCGCGCCGCTGCTGCGCGGCATGCGAGCCCGGAACTCCACCGACGCCGTGCTGCCCAGCCGCGCCGGGTACCCGACCGCCACGCTGGCCTCGATGGACCGCAACAAGGCGCTGTCCAACTATCACCTGATGAGCGACACGCCGGACAACGTGTGCTACCGGACGGTGCGCCAGGCGTTGATGGTCACCGACGCGGTCGCGCGCGAGCTGGGCGCCAACCCCTGGATCGGACCCTGACCGCGATGCCGCTGGCGTCAGAGCTCGAGCTTCCGGCGTTCGACCACACCGACGCGTCGCTGCGCGGCCCGCGCTACCGGCAGGCGATGGCGGCGCTCGAGGGCCACGACGGCTGGCTGGCGTCGTGCCCGTTCGGCTTCATGGTGCTCGACCGCACAGCCGGCGAGCTCTTCCTGCGCTCCAAGGACGCTGTGTTCCCGGGCCTGACGATCGCGGAGCTGTTCCAGATCGCCGATGGCCCGCTTCACGAGGAGATCGTCCACAACATCATCAACCTCAACGGTGACGATCACCGCCGCCTGCGCAACCTCGTCAATCCTGCCCTGTCGCCCCGCGCCGTCGAGCGCTACCGGCCGGCGATGCGCGACTTCATCGCCGAGCTCCTCGACGGGCTCCCGGACGACGGGCGCTGCGAGTTCATCGACGCCGTCGCCAAGCCATATCCGTCGCTGGTGATCGCCTCTGTGATGGGCGTCCCGACCAGCTATGCCCCCAAGCTGCACGAGTGGTCCAATTGGATCCAGCGCCAGTTCGACGCCGGCAGCCTGGTCGCCGAGCGACCACGGATCGAGCAGGCGGTGTCGGAGTTCTACGCCTGGGCCGATCAGCTCATCGCCGACCGTCGCCGGTCCCCGGGCCCAGATCTGATCACCGACCTGATCGAGGCCGAGGAGCAGGGTCAGCGACTCGACCACGACGAGCTGCGCAACCTGGTGCTCAACGTGCTGGTCGGCGGAGTCGACACCAGCCAGAGCCAGCTGGCGCACGCCGTCCGGTTGCTGGCCGAGAACCCTGAGCAGTGGGAGCGTCTGCGCGCCGATCCGGCCGGCCGGGCGCTGGCCGCCGTCGACGAGGCCCTTCGCTACGAGCCGATCACGCCGTTCACGGCCCGCATCACCACCGCCGAGGTCGAGCACCGAGGCGTCACCTTCCCCGCCGGCTCGATCGTGCTGATCTCGGCCTGGCACGCCAACCGCGCGGCCTCCGGGCAGGACGACCGCTTTGACATCGTCGCCGACCGCGGTCGCGCGCGCGCCCTGACCTTCGGCGCCGGGATCCACTACTGCGTCGGCGCCAACCTGGCCCGGGCCGAGATGCAGGAGGGCCTGGCCGCTCTGGCTCAGCGCTTCCGCACGGTCACGCTCGACGGCGAGCCGTCGTTCGGCACGCCGTCGGGGATCTACGGGCTCGACGCGCTCCCAGTCCGCTTCTCGGTCTAGCGCCGCCGCTCAGCGGATCGACATCCGCGAGCCGGCGGCGATGGGCGCCACCTCAGCGCGGTGCATCCATCCGCTGGTCGAGCGGGTCGGTGTTGGCGTTGGCGCGCAGCGCCCGGCCGATGACGAGCCGCTGGATCTCGCTCGTGCCCTCGAAGATCGTGTAGAGCTTGGCGTCGCGGTACCACTTCTCGACCGGGAAGTCCTTGACGTAGCCCCAGCCTCCCATGGTCTGGATCGCCTGCTCGCAGGCTCGCACGGCCACCTCGGAGGCCTTGAGCTTGGACATCGATCCCTCGGCGTGCTCGAACGGCTGTCGCTGTGCGGCCATCCACGCTGCCCGCCACGTGAGCAGCCGGGCCGCGTCGATATCCGCGGCGATGTCGGCCAGCGGGAACGACACGCCCTGGTTCTCGATGATCGCCTGACCGAACGCCTCGCGCGAGACCGCGTAGTCGCGCGCGAACTCGAGTGCGGCGCGAGCGATCCCGATCGCCTGCGCGGCGACCATCGGACGGGTGCGCTCGAACGCCCCCAGCGCCGCCGAGCTGCGGCGTTGCACGGCGGCGGCAGCGCCTCCCTCCTCCGCGGGCGCCACCGGTGGCGGAGAGTCCTGCTCGGCCGCCTTGCCCTTGGCGATCCGCTCCGCGAGGCGCTCCTCGCCGCCGAGTAGCTGATCACCTGGAACGCGGCAGTCCTCGAAGACCAGCTCTCCCGTGTGCGAGGCCCGGCAGCCGAGCTTGTCGAGCTTGCGCAGCATCGTCAGTCCCGGGGTTCCCTTCGGCACGATGAAGACGCCCTGTCCACGGTGGCCGGCGTCCGGATCGACGGTGGCGATCACGACGTGGACGTCGGCGATGCCGCCGTTGCCGATGAACACCTTCTGACCTTCGATCACCCAGTCATCCCCATCCTTGCGCGCGCGGGTCTGGATCGAGCGCACGTCGCTGCCGCCGCTGGGCTCGGTGACCGCCAGCGCGGCCAGGCGCAGGTCGCCGGGCTTGCCGAAGCATTCGGGCGCCCAGCGCACGAGCTGCTCGTCTGTCGCTGCCTGCCGGATCGCCGCGAGCGCGAGCGCGGGCATCACGATCGACAGCCCGATTCCGGCGCACCCCCAGAACAGCTCCTCCATCAGGATCGGAAGCGAGAGGCCCGTGGGGTCCGTCGAAAGCTGCGCGTAGAGCTCCCACTGATACAGGCCCTGCTCCGCGGCCTGCTCGAGCACCGGCCACGGGAACTGCTGCTCGCGGTCGTATTCGGCGGCCGCGGGCCGGATCACGTCGCGAGCGAAGCCGTGAGCCTTGGCGCGCAGGGCCTCCTGCTCTGGGGTGAGGGTGAGGGAGAAGCTCATCGCGCGTCCTTTCCGCTTTCGTCCAGGCCCTCCAGCGACGCCTTCATGGTCGCCAGTGCGTTCCACGCGCTGGGGAATCCCGCGTACACGGCCACCTGGCGCAGCACCTCCCGAATCTCCTCCTCGGAAGCACCCTGACGGCGCGACGCCCGGACGTAGACACCGAGCTGCAGCTGCTGGTCGAGGCACGCGAGCATCGCCACCGTGCACAGGGCGCGCGTCTTGGGATCCAGCCCTTCGCCCGCGTAGACCTCGCCGTAGACGAAGTCCATGATGTAGCGGTGCAGCTCTGGATCGAGCTGCTCCAGATAATCACGTCCTCGATCGACGTTCTCGGGCCCGACGAACCGGCCCATCACCTCCGCCCCGGGCTCACTCATCGGAGGCGCCCCGCTCGGAGATGTAGGCCTGCGGGTCGAAGCTCACGCGGATGCCGGTCGAGGCGAACTTGCCGACCACCTCGCCGTCGGCCAGCACATCGGCTTCGGCCCACACCAGCCGCCCGCCTGCCCTCACCACCTTTGCCTGCGCCCGCAGGCGCTCGACCTTCTTGGCGTTCACCGGGCGGATGAACCGGGCGAAGATGTCGATCGTGGTGATCGCGCTCTTCTGGATCTCCTCGTCGGTCAGGATCGTCGTCGTGGCCGCGGCCATCGCCGCATCCGCCAGCGCGGTGGCGACGCCACCCTGGATCACCCCGAGCGGATTGCCCAGCGCCTCGCGCGCGGCCATCTCATAGACGGCCTCGCCACGGCCGAACTCGACCAGGTGCATCTCCAGGGTCTCCGATACCGGTGAGCGCAGCTCACCGAGCCGGCTCTTCTCCATCATCTGATCGACGAACTCGTAGCCCATCTCTCTCCTCTCGTGCTTGCCTCGGCGGCGGGACACTACCCCGTGATGAGAACAACTGTCAGCCTGGCGTTCCCGTTGGCGCCGTTACGATCATGGCGATGGCTACGCGCCAGCCGATCACGCTGCGTCGCACCCGGGAGCGCGAGCTCGTCCAGGCAACCCGGACCCTGTTCGATGAACGCGGCGCCCAGGATGCCCCGATCGAGGAGATAGCCCGGACGGTCGGCATCGCCCGCGGTCTCATCTACCGGCACTTCTCCTCCAAGGAGGAGCTGTACGTGCTCACCGTCACCGACTACCTCCACGAGCTCGATCTCGCTCTCTCGGCCGCCATCGCGCTCGATCACCCCCCGGCCGCCCAGCTCGAGCAATGGGCCCGCGCGTACGCCGGCTTCTGCTGCCGGTACCCGGCCTTCCTGGACTGCGCGCTGTCGCTGATGCGCCGTCCCGCCGGCGCGCTGCGCGACGCCGTGTCCGAGTCCGTCTGGCTGCGGCTCGGGCAGGGAATGGCCCGCTGCATCGATCACGTCTCGAAGATCCTGCGCCAAGCGGTGGCCCACGACGTCGTCAGCCTCGAGGACCCCGACTACACGGCCAACGTCCTGTGGACCCAGACGCTCGGGACGATGCACCTGGCTCGCATCCAGGTCGGGCTGCGTCAGGCCGCTCCCGGTATCCCCGAGCTGTTCTCGATCACTCCACAGAGCGTTATCGAGACCTGCATCGACAACGCCTTCTCCACCGTCGGGGTCACACGCGGGGCGACACTCTGACCTGACCGGAGCGCAGCCTTGTCATCGAGTCGGCCTCGCTGCTCGTGCGACGGTGCGGATTCGAGCAGCGTGCACCGGTTCCGGACGGGCGCTGTGGAACACCTCGACCGAGGCGACCAGGCCGTCACGCAGCCGCCAGACCCACAGCATGTCGAGGTTCATGACCTCGCTTCCGGAGTTCGCCTCTGCGCGCCCGAAGACGATTACCGATTGATCCGCGGCCCTGAACGCGGTCGGCGTCAGCTTCAGGCTCTTCCAGACGTCGGCAACGTCGTGAAAGTAGGCACGAATGCCGTCGTGCCCACGGTATGGAGCCTGACGACCGGTGAGCTCGGCGGTGGCGCGGTAGGGGCGCAACACGACGTCCGGATGGCAGACCGCGAGGACTCCGTCGATGTCGCGCCGGGCGAATGCGTCAAACGCGCGGCGCACGAGCCCCACGGCATCCGGGAATTCCGTGTCGTGCTCTGGGCGTGGTCGGGACGCGCTTTCTGAGCGGTCGCTGGAGATCGGTTGCGGACGTCCGAGCAGGTAGCCCTGTCCGAGATGAACCCCCAGCTCCCGTAGACGCACGAGGGTTGCCTCGTCCTCGATCCCCTCGGCGATCGTCGTCTGGTCGAACTCGCGCGCGATGCCGATGATCCCGCGCACGAGGCGCTCGTCGGTCTCGCTGCGCGTGAGATCGCGGACGAACTCGATATCGATCTTCAGAAGCCGCGCTGGGATCCGCTTGAGGTAGCTGAGGCTGGCAAACCCGGTCCCGAAGTCGTCCAGAGCCAGACGACATCCGAGAGCCGCCACCTGCTCGGCGAACCTGCGCCCGGCGTCCAGCTGGTTCATCATCGCCGTCTCGGTCACCTCGAGCACGAGCAACGCCGCATCGGCCCCCGTCTCCTCGATCGCCGAGGCGAGCTCGCGCAGGATGGCCGGGTCGTCGATGGAGGCCGCCGAGAGGTTGAACTCCGTCGGCTCGCCCTGCGCCGCGAGCTCGACGGCCTGGCGGAGCACCCAGCGGTCGATCTCGGAGATCAACCCGTAGCGCTCGGCGATCGGCAGGAACTCGCCGGGTGCGATGATCGATCCGTCTTCGCCGCGCATGCGCAGGAGCAACTCGCGCTGAACGGTCTCGCCCGTCCGCAGGTCGACGATCGGCTGGCCGTAGAGAACGAGTCGATCATCATCGATCGCGTCGCGGATTCGTCCGAGCCAGACGGCGTCGTTGACGTTGGACTCAAAGCGCGCCTCACGGTCCTTGCGCTCGGTGATGTCGATGATCTGGGAGAAGAATGCCTGCACCGACCCGTCGGTGTTGCGCACCGGCGCCACGTGGAGCGTGGTCCACACTCCGCTGCCGTCCGGGCGCAGGTAGCGCTTCTCGGCCTCGAAGCTCGGCTTGGTGCGATCGAGCATCGCCTGTCGCGCTCTGTTGTCGCGGGCACGATCGTCGGGATGCGTCATCGAGTCGATGCTCATTCCGATCAGCTGCTCTCGGGAGCGGCCGAGCAAGCTGCACAGGGCATCGTTGACGCGGACGTAACAGGCGCCCTTCGGGTCGGTCAGCGCCATGCCGATCGGAGCGGCGTCGAAACCGTGACGGAACAGGGACACCGCGGCCAGCCGCTCGCGCTCGGTCTTCCGCGCCTCGGTCACGTCCAGCATCGCGCCGCGCAGATATGTCGGACGCGCGTGCGTCGCGGTGACCGTCTCACCCTGCACGGCGACCGTGCGCTCCGCGTCGCCGGAGCCGGCGATCCGGAACTCGCACGCCGCGGAGCCGGCTCTCAAACACTCAGCGATCGCGTTGGACACGATTTCTCGGTCCTCGCGGCGAACGAGCTCGAGGAAGCCCCGAAGATCCAGGGCCTTCTCGGTCGGGACCCCCATCAGACGCGCGAAGCCCGGGGAGTGAGTGATCACACCCGTCTCGGGGACAAGCTCCCAGCTCCCGACCCCGACCAGGCGCTCGGACTCGCGCAGGCGCGCCTCGCTGCGCGACAGCTCGTCGAGCGTCCTCAAACGGTCGGTGATGTCCTGCATCACCGCGACGACCGACGTGATCGCACCGCCCTGTGCGCGCGCGGGCGTGAGCTGGACTGAAAAGACGCTGCGCCCATCTCTGGAGCGGTGCTCGAATGACTGACGTTCGCCCTGCACCGCGGCGCGATAGCGCGGCTCGAGCTCGGCCATTGCCCCCGCCGAGAGCAGCTCGCTCAGAGGCCGGCCGGCCCAATCCTGGACCACGCGGCCACGCGTACGCAGCGCAGCTCCCTCGGCATGGATGATCCGCAGTTCGGTGTCGACGATGATCACCGCCGCCGCGGGCGGCGAGGCCCGGTCCGGCGTGGGCAGCGCGCCGCGATCCGGTCTGGGCAGCGCGCCCCAATCCGCCCCGAGCGGCGAGCCTCGCTCCGGCCTGGGCAGCGCGCCCGGCGCCGGAGCCCTCGTATCGGACGCGCGCCCAGCTACGACCGCCATCACGACCTCCCGTCGTCTAGCGATCTGCACAGACACGCGATGCGCGCATTCACACCTGAGCTATCGGCAGCAGCTGCCGATAGCGTGACGAACCGCGCGATCTGGCCAGCCCAGGTTGTGCGGTTGGTCCGGCGGCCCGCCTATCGGGCCGCCGGACCGATGCGTCCGATGATGAACGGCGCGACTAGCTCTTCATCCGGGGATCTACCCAGAAGTTGTACAGCTGGAAGTCGCTCGTCTTGCCTCCCGGCACGAACGCGAACCGCACGATCTGCCACCCGCCCTGATTGGCCGGCTGCAGGTTGATCGGGTCCGACAGCGTCCAGTTGTTCTGCTGCCCATGGACCTGCCCCGTGTTCTTGGGGTTGACCCAGGTGTTCGTGCCGGCGTACGACACGTAGAACTGGACGCCTTCTCCTCCGACCACGTTGCGCACCAGGGTGCGTGCCGTGGGGTAGGCGGAGTTGACGCAGATGGACGGACTCACGGCATAGGAACCGCTCGGCAGATCCAGGACTGAGCCGGCCTGGCCGTCCTGTAGCTGCGTGTTGACCACCTGCGCATTCCCACCCAGGATCCAGCCTTGACCATTGAAGTTGTCCGACGACTCGCCGGGCACCATCGTGTATGCGTTGTTGTCGTTGAACGACGCGAACGGTTGGCTCAGGACGGGATCCGTGCACGCCGAGGTGTCGACCGATGTAACTCCGGTCGACCCCTGCGGCAGGGTGAGGGAGCCTGCCATCGCCGGGCTGGCGACGAAGCCGGCCACAAGTGACACTACGACGCTCGTGGCAGCGACTGCTCCAGCGCGACTGCTGAAAAGGTACTTCATCATCGTACGCACCTCCGGGGTGTGCACTGGCAGCCGAGCTATCTCGCTCGTCGCGAGACCCCTGGCTTTGCGTCCCCGGCTCACGCCGGGTTTGCCCTTTTCAGTTGGTTTACACCCGGCTCATCGGCGGGCCGGCCGCCGAGCGCATCGTGCCGTCCGGAAACTGGACGAATGTCCGATTACCGTGCCCGAGCCTCTGCTCGACCGGGGCCTGCTCGCGCGCGTGGACGCGCGCGCGAGCTCTGCGTCCATGCGCGCGCGCAGAGTCCTAACGTTGCACGCTGGGGTGGCCGATGATGCACGCGTATGGCGCTGAACCCATCCTTCGCGGAGCAGGAGCTGCTCGCCGATACCCTTCGGCGAACAGAGCTGCGGATGCCGGTTCGCGAGCGAGCCTGCGAGGTCCTGATCGCGCTCGGCTTCGTGGCCGCGGCGGCAGCCATCTGGTGGATCCAGCCGCCCGGCGGCTTTGCGGTCGTGCCGGCGGTGCTCTGCCTGGTCGTCCTCGCCCTTGCGACGCGGGTGCGCTTCGACACTGGGCTCGGGTACACCGTTGCCACACAACTGGCGTTCGTGCCCTTGCTGTTCGCTGTCCCGATCGCGATCTCCGCGCCGACGGTCGTGGCCGCGATGCTGCTCGCCGGCCTTCCGGAGACCTTCAGCGGCGGCGGGCGGTGGCGCCGGCTCCTGCTGACCCCCGGCAACTCATGGTTCGCGATCGGGCCGGCGGCGGTGTTCGCCCTTGCGCACACCGCCCCGTGGCACGCCGGGGCACCGCTGCTCGTGGCGGCGCTGATGGCCCAGTTCGTCGTGGACGTGTCCGTCTCGGCCCTGCGCTTCTGGGTCGACCGGGAGGCCGGCTTCTCGGTGCAGCTGCGCGACACCTGGGTCTACGCCATCGACGCGGGGCTCTCGGGCATGGCGCTGGCGGTCGGCGAGGCCATCCCCCACGAACCCATCGCAGCCCTGGCCCCACTTCCGATGCTAGGGCTGCTGGCCGTGTTCGCTCGTGAACGCCACAGCCGCATCGACAGCCTGCTCGAGCTCAACTCCGCCTATCGGGGCACGGCACTCGTGCTCGGCGACGTCGTCGAGGCCGACGACGGCTACACGGGCGAGCACTGCCGGAGCGTGGTGCGAGTCGCGATCGACGTCGGCCGCGAGCTCGGGCTCGATGCCGAGCGGATGCGCAACCTCGAGTTCGGCGCCCTGCTGCACGACGTCGGCAAGATCGCCATTCCGAAGCAGATCATCAACAAACCGGGCAAGCTCGATCCCGATGAGTGGAAGATCATCGAAACCCACACCATCGAGGGTCAGGCGATGCTCGACCGAATCGGTGGGTTCATGCGCAGCGTCGGTCTGATCGTGCGCTCTCACCACGAACGATGGGATGGGAACGGCTACCCCGACGGTCTGGCCGGTGAGGCCATTCCGCTGGAAGCGCGGATCATCACGTGCTGTGACAGCTGGAACGCCATGCGCACCGACCGCGCGTACCGCAGGGCCCTCTCACACGAGGCGGCGGTCGCCGAGCTGGTGTCCAATGCCGGGGCGCAGTTCGACCCGCGCGTCGCGCGGGCGACCCTGCAGGTGGTGGCTGCAGCCGACATCGTCCGCGATCACGTGACGGTGGCGGGGAAGGCCCCGGCCACTCGCTCGCAGCCGGACCTGCAGCCGTCCGTCTCGTGATCCTGCGCCGGTCTCCCTACGCGCTGAGCCAGAGCGCGTCGTCGCCGAGCGGGTGACGAAGCGCCCGGCCCTCGGCCACCAGCTCGATCAGAGCGGCCTCAGCGGCACGCCGGTCGGGCGCGTCGTTGCCGTGGGTCAGCAGCGCCGCCACCTCCTGTGTGGTGAGACCGTCGGCGAAGTGCTCAAGCAGCGGCTCGGGAGTCTCCGGCGGGGCCTTGCGCTCCAAACCGGGGTCGAGGTTGGCGACCAGCACGTCGTAGGCCTCAACCGGCTGAAAGCCGCCGGCAACCAGCTTGGTGGCGTTCGATGAGAACACGATCGACGGGGCCGTGAAGCGCACCGGGCCGTCGGTGGTGGCGGTCTTGCCCTGGAGCTCGGCGGCCGACCCCGCCGCGGTCCGGGTCTCCGCCTTGTCGCGCTCGTAGGCCTCGGTCACCTCGGGCGAGTCGAGCGCCGCCACGATCGCTCCCGCGTCCACCCCCGGCAGACCCTCGAGCGTCTCGCCCAGCTGAGCATCGTCCTCGAGCACCAGCGAGGTGGTGAAGTTGGCCAGCTGGATCGCGCGGAACACTCGCCACTCGCTGCCCGGTGTGGCCAGCCGCGCCGCCACCACGGCTCGGCACGCCCGAGCGGTGGCGCTCACCCGCGGTTTCGGCTCGGGCGCGAATGGCATCCCGTAGCGACGGAACGAGAGCTGACCCAGCGCTCCCCGCAACGGCGTGTACCCGCGGGCGACGTACTGGGAGGAGTCCTCGGTCAGTCCGATCAGCGCCAGCCGCCATTGCAGCTGGTCGCCGTAGCGCCACTCGAGCACGCGCAGCGCGGGGCTCTCGGAGTAGGCCCAGGGACAGGCCGGATCGCTGAAAAGGGTGGCGCTGATCATTCGGTTGATGCCTCAAGTATATGCGCCAGCGTCGTGCCAGCGTCCGAGGGCGACTCCACGATCTCCCATGCGGGCCGGACCGACGCGGAACGAAAGCCGCACTCGCGCAGCTTCGCCTCGGCCTCGGCGCCATCGTCGAAGTGCAGGTACACACGCCCGCGCACGAACGCCGACAGGGCGACACGGAACCCACGCACGGCCGCGTTCTGAACGCTGCCCAGGTGAAGGTCCGAGATGTAGCGCCCGGACGAGAACTCATCAAGTGTGCGCGCGAACCGCCGCCACAGCCCGTCGACGGCGTCCGGCGCGAGGTAGCCGAGCAGTCCCTCGGTGATGATCGCCAGCCCGGCCTCGCGATCGAGACCGGCGGCGAGCGCGTCGAGGCTGCCCGGGCCGCCGTCGCGCAGCGCATCGAGATCCTCGACTCGATGGTGCTCGCCAAGCGTGCCGATCCTCTGCAGCGCTCGTCGCTTGCGGGCTGCCATCGCCGGCAGGTCGGCCTCCACGTAGGTGATGCGATCGCCGTGGCGCTGCACGAATCGCCACCCCCGCGGCGACATTCCCGCCGCCACCTCCACGACCTGGGTCACCCCGTGAGCCTCGATCGCATTCTCGAGCAGCGCGTCGATCGCCCTGTGCCGGGCGAGGAGATAGGACTCCAGCGAGGGGCCGCCGAGCGCGGCGCTGACCCGCATCAGGGGGTGCAGGGACTCGAACAGGAGCCGGCCCTCGGTGGTGACCAGCCACGGGTGTGAGAGCCCGTTGCGCGCCCATACGTAGCCGGTGTAGTGAGCCGTGGGGCTGATCGCGTCCGATGACGTCATCGCGCGGCGTGTTCCTCGAGCCGATCGATCAGGGCCACCTGGGCCGGGTTGATCCGCTCGCGCGCCTGTACCGGGGTGAACCACTGGGCTCGGTCAACCTCGGGGAACTCCTGCAGCCGGCCCGAGCGTGGAGGCCACTGCATCGTGAAGGTGTTGCTGACGATCGCCTCCGCGTCAAGGTCGCCGGCCACCGCCCAGGCACGGACGAGCTTGCCCGACTTCTGGCGCACCTCCCCGAGCTCAACCAGGTCGCCCTCCGGGGCGACGGTTCCGAGCTCTTCCTCGAACTCGCGGCGAGCCGCCGCCAAGGGATCTTCGGGCTCCTCGTACTCGCCCTTGGGGATCGACCAGGCGCCGGCATCTCGTCCAGCCCACACCGGCCCACCGGGGTGCACGAGCAGCACCTGCAGCTCCCCGGCGACGTCTCGGTAGACCAGCAGTCCGGCGCTGCGAGGCCGTCGTCGCGTGCTGGAGGCTTTTGTCACAAGCACCGCCGAACACGTCCTGTCAACCAAATGTCACGCTCCGGGTGTTCAATCAGGGGGTCAAAATGAAGACGACCGCGGGCGCGAGGCTCGGCGGGCCCGAGATCCGGAGGTAGACGCACAGATGAGAAAACTAGCCACTTGGTGCTTCAGACACCGCCTGGTCACCGTGCTCGCGTGG
Source organism: uncultured Solirubrobacterales bacterium (assembly GCA_963799995.1). Lineage (GTDB taxonomy): Bacteria > Actinomycetota > Thermoleophilia > Solirubrobacterales > Solirubrobacteraceae > Palsa-465. The sequence goes on from CAWCZI010000012.1 coordinate 1,735,146, forward strand.
ATTGCGCTGGTCGCCGGGCTCAACGCGATCCACGTAGCCGCCGGCAGCGCCTACACCGACAACTTCAAGCTTCCGCACACCGACAGCTTCGACGCGATCCGCCTGCTGCAGCGCAGCGTCCCCAAGGCCTCGGGTGAAACCGACCAGCTCGTGATCGGCGTCACGCAGGGCAAAGTCACCGACCCTGCCGTGAAGGCCCGGGCGCAGGCGCTGTTCGCCAAGGTGGCCCAGGTCCCCAACGTGGCCAGCGTCGTCTCCCCGTACACGCCCGCCACCAGCAAGCAGATCTCGGCCTCGGGCCAGGTGGCGTTCGCCAACGTGACCTTCGGCAACGCCGCCAACCGCAACAAGATCACGGCAGCGCAGGCCCGGCACTTCGTGAGCACGATCACGTCCGCCTCCGGAAACGGGGTCGACTTCGAGGTGGAGGGCAACATCGCCGAGGCCGGCAATCCCAACAACCAGGGCAGCGGCCTGGAATTCGGATTCCTCGCGGCGGCGATCGTGCTGTTCGTCGTGTTCGGCTCGTTCGTCGCGATGCTGCTCCCGCTGGTCACCGCCGGCGTCTCGCTCGGATCCGGGATCGCCGTCGTCGGGCTGCTCTCGCACGTGATCGACATCGCCACTTTCTCCAACGAGCTGGCGCTGCTGATCGGGCTGGGCGTCGGCGTCGACTACGCCCTGTTCATCGTCACCCGGTACAGACAGGCCCTGAGCCGAGGGGCGTCCCGGGAGGACGCGGTCGTCGAGTCGATCGACACCTCCGGCCGCGCGGTCCTGTTCGCCGGCATGATCGTCGTGATCGCGATGCTCGGGATGTTCGCGCTCGGGGTCTCGTTCCTCTACGGCGTCGCGGTGGCGGCCGCCGTCACGGTCGCTTTCACCGTGATCTCCGCCCTGACCCTGCTGCCCGCCCTGCTGGGCTTCGCCGGAGGGCTGGTCCCGCGCCGCAGCGAGCGGCGCGCGATCCGCGACGGCAACCTGCGACTCAATGACGAATCTCCTCGCTGGGCTCGGTGGGCGGGCGCGATGAGCCGGCGTCCGGCGCTGTTCGCCGGGGTCGCCGCGCTGGTGATGATCATCATCGCGATCCCCTTCTTCTCGATGCGGCTCGGGTCCTCGGACGCCGGCACCGACCCCTCCAACACCACCACACGTAAGGCCTACGATCTGCTGGCCAGGGGCTTCGGGCCCGGTTACAACGGCCCGCTGCAGCTGGTCGCTCAGATCAACAGCCGCGCTCAGGTGGCCGACTTCGCTCGCGCGGAGCAGGCCGTCGCCCACACGCCCGGAGTGGTCGGCTCGACCGCGGTACGGATCCTGGCCCCGGGCGGCGGGCGCCCCACGGTGGCGATCGCCAACGTCTACCCCAAGGGCTCGCCCCAGGCCGCCTCCACCTCAGACCTGCTGAGCCGGGTGCGCACCCAGGTGATGCCGGCGGCCACGCGCGGCACCGGCCTGCACGTCCTGGTCGGCGGCACGACGGCGATCTTCGAGGACTTCAGCCATGTGCTGTCACGCAAGCTGCCGCTGTTCATCGGCATCGTCGTGCTGCTCAGCTTCCTGCTGCTGATGGCCGTGTTCCGCAGCATCGTCATCCCCCTGACCGCCGCGATCATGAACATGCTCTCCGCCGGAGCCGCGTTCGGGGTCATCACCGCGATCTTCCAGAAGGGTTGGCTGGGCGGCACCACCGGCCCGATCGAGGCCTTCATCCCGGTGCTCATGTTCCCCATCCTGTTCGGGCTCTCGATGGATTACGAGGTGTTCCTGATCAGTCGCGTCTATGAGGAATGGCACCGGCGGCGCAACAACACCGAGGCGGTCACGCACGGCCTCGCCGCCACCGGCCGCACGATCACGGCGGCCGCGACGATCATGGTGCTGGTGTTCGGCTCCTTCATCCTCGGCGGCGAGCGCATCATCGAGCTGTTCGGCGTCGGCCTGGCCAGCGCGGTGCTGCTCGACGCGCTGATCGTCCGCTCGGTGATCGTGCCCGGCCTGATGATCCTGATCGGAGACTCCAACTGGAAGCTGCCCAGCTGGCTATCGCGGACGATTCCGCACCTCAACGTCGAGGGCGCCAGCGCCCGAGAGGCCCAGCGCCAGCCGCCGCACGACCCGGTGCCCGAGCCGGCGGGCTGACACTGGCTGCTTGGGACTCAGGCAATCAGGGCCTCGCGCTGCTCCTCGAGCTCGGACGCGGGGACACCGACCGGCTCGCGCATGGTCACCACATCGGCTTCGGACGCGCGGAGGCGCAGCGCGACGGCGGCGATCAGCGCCGCCGTCAGGGCGAACGCGGTGGCCACGGTGAACGCCAGATCGAAGCCATCGGTGAGCGCGCGGGCGGCGCCGGCGCCGACCTGACCGCGCGACTCGGTAGCCGCGATCGTGCTCAGCACGGCGAGCCCGAGCGCCCCGCCCATCAACCGCGAGGTGTTGAGCAGGCCCGAGGCCACTCCGCTCTGGGGTCCGGGCACGCCCTGCATCGCCACGATCGTCGACGGGACCAGCGAGAAGCCCATGCCGAGCGCGGTGGCCAGCGCCCCGGCCAGCACGTCCGCCGCGTAGTTCCCCCCGGGAGCGATACCGCTCAGCAGCAGCATCCCCGCTGACATCGACAGCATCGCCGTGACGATCACCGGTCGGAACCCGAAACGGTCGATCGCCCGGGAGGCCAGCGACGATCCGGCGAAGATCGATAGCGTCATCGGCAAAAAGGCGAGACCCGCCTCGATCGCGTCATAGTGCAGCACCTGCTGCAGGTACAGCGTGATGAAGAACCACGCCGGGAAGTTCGCGGCGTACATCAGCAGGACGATCAGGTTGGCGGCGCGCAACCGGCGCGAACGGAAGATCGACAATGGGACCAGCGGAGCGCGAGCCACCTTCGCCTCGACGTACACGAACGCGGCCAGCAGGACGGCGCCGGCCGCCAGCGGAGCCAGCACGCCGGTAGAGCCCCACCCGAGCGTGTCCGTGCGCACGATCCCGAAAGTGAGCGCCACCAGGCTCGCGGTGATCAGGGTGGCGCCCGCAGCGTCGAAGTGCCGGGGACCATCGACCGGCGCGATCACCGGAATCGCCCGCAGTCCGAGGACGATCACGATCGCACCCAGCGGCACGTTGACGGCGAAGATCGCCTGCCATCCGAGCGTCTGCGTGAGCACGCCGCCCAGAAGCGCGCCCGACGAGGCGCCGAGCGCCCCCATCGCACCCCACAGGCCGAGGCCGCGGTTGCGCTCGGGACCCTCGGGAAGCGTCGAGGTGATGATCGACAGGGTCGCCGGCGAGGTGACCGCCCCGGCGACACCCTGGACGGCACGGGCGCCGATCAACAGCCCGCGCGAGCTTGCCATCGCGCAGGCCAGCGAGCTGAGGGCGAACATCGCGGTGCCGCCGAGGAACACGCGCCGGCGCCCGAGCAGGTCGGCCGAGCGCCCACCGAGCATCAGCAGACCGGCGAAGGTCAGGGTGTACGCGTTGACCACCCACTGCAGGCCCGTGGTCGAGAAGCCGAGTCCCGTACGGATCGAGGGCAGCGCCACGTTGACGATCGAGACATCGAGGATCACCATGAACTGCGCGAGGCAGACCACGACCAGGACCAGGTTGGCGTGCCTCGCACGACTGGTGAGCGAATTTCTGGTTGCATTCATGTCGTGTAGTCTGCGATCATGCTTATCCAGGTACAAGAGAAGGAGTTATCCTGGTAGTAGCGATTCCCCCCATCGCGTCTGAAGCTCCCGCGCCGGGCATCGTCGGAGTCGTCGGCGCCAACGGCGAGCGCCGCCGCGCCGAGCTGGCCGACTTCCTGCGCAAGCGTCGCGCGCACCTCCAGCCCGAGGACGTCGGACTCCCCGGCGGCGGGCGCCGCCGCACCCCCGGGCTGCGGCGCGAGGAGGTCGCGCACCTAGCCGGCGTGGGTGCCACGTGGTACACCTGGCTCGAGCAGGGCCGTAACGTCCGGGCGTCTCTTGACGTGCTTGAGGCGCTGTCGCGCGCGCTGCGCCTCACGCCCGCCGAGCGGACCCACCTCGTCCTGCTGGGGCGCGGCGAGGAGCCACCGCCGTGCAAGTCGGCCGAGCGCGTCTCGACCACGGTCCGGCGCCTGATCGAGAACCTCGGGCCCAACCCCGCATTCGTGATCGGTCGCCGCTGGGACTACCTGGCCTGGAACTCGGCCGCCTGCGCGCTGTTCGGCGACTTCGACTCCGTCCCCCGCGCCGCCCGCAACCACGTGTGGATGCATTTCATGGACCCGTCGCGGCGTGAGATCTTCCCCGACTGGGAGCGCAGCTCGCGCCTGCTTGCAGCCAAGTTCCGCGCCGACAGTGCCCGCCACATCGGCGACCCCGAGTTCGAGGAGCTGATCGGCACCCTGCGCAAGTCAAGCCCCGAGTTCTGCCGGGCCTGGAAGAAGCACGAGGTCGCCACCTCGAGCCCGGGCCGCAAGACCGTTCGCCACCCCGTGGTGGGCACGATGCTGTTCGAGCACGCCGTGTTCACCCCCCAGGAGTCCCCCGAGCAGCGGATGATCCTGTACTCGCCGCTGCCCGACGAGGACACCCCCGCCAAGCTCCAGCGCCTGCTCGCGGCCTAGCCACCCGGCCGGTTTCGCGGCCGCCCGTCGGAGCCCGCTGCCCGGCGCCCGCCGACCGTCCCTGCGCCGACCGTCCCTGCGCCGCTCTGTCGCTCGGCCGCCGTCCCTCCGCCGCTGTGTCCCTCGGCCGCCGTCCCTCCGCCGCTGTGTCCCTCGGCCGCCGTCCCTGCGCCGACCGTCCCGCCGCCGCCGTACCGCCGGCGCCCGGCGGACCACTCTGGCGACAAGACCGGTCCCCCCACCCGGTTTGGTCGCCAGAGTCGACCTGGCCAACAACTCTGAATACGTTTCCGGTGTCCACGACCGGAAACGTATTCAGAGCCCCGGGGCCCCCCTGCCCGGGGCTGCCGTCAAGACCGTCGCCGCGCCAGCACGACCGCTAACGAGCATCGCTAAACCGGGGACCGGTACAAACGTACCAATGAGTGGTACATTTGTACCGGTATGGCTGCCGCCACTCCCACTCCCGCTCGCACTCGCTCGGCCGACGCTCGTGCCCGGGCCCGCGCCACTCGCGCCGACCCGGCCGCCTCCACGCGTCCTGAGACCCCTCGCCCGCGCGGCGCCGCGCGCCGCGAGGCGCTGCTCGAGGCCGTCCTGCGGATCGTCGCCGAGGTCGGCGCCGACGCGGTCACACATCGCCGGGTAGCCGAGGAAGCGGGACTTCCTTTGGCCTCCACCACGTACTGGTTCAACTCCAAGGAGCACATCCTCACCGCGGCCCTCGAGTTGGCCGCCGAACGCGACACCGCGCGCCTGCTGGACTACGCCGCCGAGGTCATCCGACGCTTCGCCCCCGCCGGGACCGCCGCCAGCGCCCGCACCGCCGGGACCGCCGGAAGCACTGGCACCGCCGACATGAACGACGCGCTCGAGGCCGCCGTGGCGGCGCTCTACGAGCCGCTCGAGGATGGCGTGCAGGCCAGCCGCGGCTCCCTGATGGCCACCTACGCGCTGCTGCTGGAGGCGGCCCGCCGGCCCGCCCTGCGCGAGATCGCCAGTCGTTGGACCGAGGCCTACCTGCTGACCCTCGGGCAGCTGCTGGAGCTCGGCGGATCGCGCCGCCCGCGCGAGGACGCAGAGCTGCTGCTGGCCGCCGCCGACGGGCTGCTGATCGAGCAGCTCTCGACCGGGGCGACGATCGACCTGCGCCCACGCCTGCACCGGCTGGCGAAGCTCCTGGTGCAGGCGCCATGAGCGCCCTGCGGCTCCGTCTGCGCCAGGCCGGGGTGCTCGCCCCCGGCGGCACCGGCCCCGAGGGTGCGATCGTCACCCTCGTCCGGGTGCTGCTGCTGTTCGAGGCCTCCCTCTATTCGGCGGTCACCCCCGTGCTGCCGCACTACGCACATGTCCTGGGAGCGTCCAAGCCCGCTGTCGGCGTGCTCACCGCGTCCTACCCGGCTGGGCTGATCCCCGGCTCCTTCCTCGGCGGCTGGCTGGCCGTCCGCCTCGGGGTCAGGCGGGCAACCCTGTTCGGCCTGCTGCTGTTCGCCGTCTCGGCGATCCCGTTCGGCTTCGGCACCGACATCGTGACGCTCGACCTGCTGCGGTTCGTACAGGGCGTGGCCAGCGGCTGCATCTGGGGCGGTGGACTCACCTGGGTGATCGCCATCGCCCCCCGAGAGCGGCGCGGCGAGCTTCTCGGCACGACCATCGGGGCCGCGATCCTCGGCACGCTGCTCGGCCCCGTGCTTGGAACGCTGGCGGTCGCGGTGGGCACCGGGATCGTGTTCTCGCTGGTGGGAGCCGTGTCGCTGGCGCTCGCGGTCTGGACGGGACGTCACCCCGAGCCCCCGCGGCCCGAGGCCGGTCCCCGCACATCGCTGCGATCGCTGGTGAGCAACCGCCGGATCGTGCTCGGGTTCTGGCTGATCCTGCTCGAGGCCTGCACCGTCGGGGCGACCGGAACGTTGCTGCCGCTGCGCCTGGCTCACTTCGGAGCCTCCGGCCTGCTCGTCGGCGTCACCTTCCTGGCGTCCTCCTTGCTCAGCTTCGTATTGGCCCCGCCGATCGGCCGCGTGGTCGACCGCCGCGGAGCCGGACTGCCGCTGACGGTCGGCCTGGTCACCACGGCCCTGCTGCTCGCGCTGCTGCCGGCGCCGCACTCGGCGGTGCTGCTGGCCGTGCTCACCGTGGCCGCCCTCGGGCCTCCCCTGACCGCGTACACGATTCCCGCTATGTCCGTGATGACCGCCGCCGCGGAGCGCGCCGGGATCGCGATCGCGCTGGCGACGATGCTGCTGAACCTGGCGTGGGCGATGGGTGAGACGATCGGCGCCCCGGTGGCCGCCAACCTCTCGCAGGCGACCAGCGATGCCGTGCCGCTGATCCTGCTGGCCGCGATCATGCTGCTGACGCTCTGGCCGGTGCGCCGGGCCCGTCTCGGTCGCGAGATGCCACAGGCCGGGCAACCACAGGACGCCTCGCTGGCCCCCACCACCGAGACCGAGCGCCGCGTCCCGGTCGGCACGCGATGAGCCAAGCCTCGCCGTATCCCCGGCTCTTCTCGCCGGTCGACGTCGGGCCGCTGACGCTGCGCAACCGCGTGGTCTCGACCTCACACCAGACCGGACAGGTCCATGACCACCTGCCCACCGACGAGATGCTCGCCTACCACGAGGCGCGGGCACGCGGCGGCGCCGGCGCGGTGTTCGTCGAGGCCACCGCGACCGATCCGACGGGGCTGCTCACGGCTCACACGATCGGTGGCTTCCTGCCGGAGATCGTGCCGGTCTATCGCCGCCTGGCCGATCGCGTGCACGCCGCCGGAGCGCGGCTGCTCGTGCAGCTCCTGCATGGCGGGCGCGAGCAGATCTCAAGCTCGCCCAAGCCGCCCGCGGTGGCGCCGTCCGCGGTCCCCAGCCTCCGCTTCAAGTCAGAGCCCCGCGCGCTGACCGTCAAGGAGATCGGCCGGCTCGTCGACGGCTACGCGATCTCCGCCCGGCGCGCGGCGGAGGGCGGGCTCGACGGCGTCGAGGTCTCGATGTCCCACGGCTACCTCCCGTCCCAGTTCCTCTCGCCGCTGTCCAACCGCCGCGGCGACGGCTACGACGGGCCGCTCGAGGCCCGGCTGCGCTTCTCGCTGGAGATCCTGGCCGCGGTCCGCGACGCGGTCGGTGACCGGATGGCGCTCGGCGTGCGCCTATCGGCCGACGAGCTCGCTCCGGGCGGCCTCGGGGTCGAGCAATGCGCCGAGGTCGCCGCGCGGCTGCACGGCGACGGCCTCGTCGACTTCATCTCGCTGGTGCTCGGCCACTCGGCGTTTCCCGCGGCCTCCACGTTCATCGCCCCTCCCCCGCCGGTCCCGTCCGCGGCGATCGCGGGGCCGGCGGCAGCGATCCGCGCAGCTGTTCCCGGCGCGACGCTGCTGACCACGACCCGGGTCGTCGACCTCGCCGCCGCGGAGGCGCTCGTCGCCGCCGGCACCGCCGATCTCGTGGGGATGACGCGGGCGATGATCGCCGATCCCGAGCTCGTGGCCAAGGCGCAGCAGGGGCGCGAGCACGAGCTGATCGAGTGCGTGGGCTGCAACCAGGCCTGCATCGGCCACTACCACGCCGGTGTGCCGATTGGCTGCGCGGTCAACGCCCGCACCGGCCGCGAGCTCACGTTCCCCAAGCCCGGTGCCGCGGGCCGCAGGCCACGCCGCGTGCTCATCATCGGGGCCGGCCCCGCTGGCGCCGCCGCGGCGATCGAGGCGGCACAGCAGGGAGACGACGTGGTCCTGATCGAGCGGGAAGACGGGATCGGCGGCCAGCTGCGGCTGGCCGGCCTCGCCCCCGGCCACACCGAGACCTGGGAGCGCTACGAGCGCTCGACCACCGCCCGCCTGCGCGGCGCCGGAGTCGAGCTCCGACTCGGCACCGAGGCCGGTGCCGATCTGGCCCGGAACGAGTTCGAGCTGGTGGTGCTGGCCACCGGCGCTCGCCCATACGTGCCCGTAGCGAGCCTGCCCGCGGACGGGATCTCGGTGATCGGCGCGTGGGAGGCCATCCGCGATCCCGCCGCGGTGCCGGGGCCCGCCCTGGTCGCGGATTGGGGCGGCGGCTGGGACGGTCTCGACGCCGCCGAGCGTCTGGCCGGCGCGGGCGTCCGGGTGTCTTTGGCCTGTGCGGCCCCCGTCCCGGGCGAGACGCTTCACCAGTACCAGCGCAACCTCTACCTGTCGCGGCTGGATCGGCTCGGGATAGAGATCCTCCACCATCAGGAATGGGCCGGCAACGGGCTGCGCCACGTGTTCTCAGGTCGGAGGTCGGCGTTGCCCGACGACGTCGCCACAGTCGTGCTGGCCCAGGGCCGCGAGCCGGTCGACGAGCTGTGGGCGGAGCTCGAATCGCTTCCCCATGCCGTCCGCGCCGGAGACGTGCTCAGCCCGCGCACGCTCGAGGAGGCCGTGCTCGAGGGCACCCTCGCGGTCGTTGACTTTTAACTGACCAGTCAGTTAAGGTCGGCCGGGCCGCCGATGCCCGCGCACCCTGCCCCCAGTGCCGCCACGGCGGCCAAGCACGCGAGGACCAAGAAGCTGCGGCGCACCCCCGGGCGGCTGCGCCGCCCCGCTCGCCCCGATGAGATCCTCGAGGCCGCCTGCCGGGCAATCGTCGAGCGCGGCTTCGCCGAGACCCGCGTGGGCGACATCGCGCAGGCCGCCGGCACCTCCACCGGCACGATCCACTACTACTTCGACTCCAAGCAGGAGGTGCTGGTGGCGGCCCTGCGCTGGGCCAGCGACCGGCTGTTCGCGCGTCTCGAGACCGCCGACGGTCCCGACGCGACCGCGCGTCTGGGCCGGCTGCTCGAGCTGTCGATCCCGTACCCGCGGCCCAAGGCCCGCCGCGACGAGTACGTGCTGTGGATCGAGATGTGGACCCTCGTGCTGCGCTCGCCCGAGCGCCTCCCCCCGCTCGAGGATCTCTCGCTTCGCTGGCGGGCGTTCTTCTTCGACGTCATCCGCGAGGGCGTCGACAGCGGCGAGTTCTCGCCGGCCGGGCAGGCCGACATCGTCGCCGAACGGCTGATCGCCCTCGTCGATGGGCTCGGTTTTGAGACCGCCGTCGGCTACCGCTGGAGTACCGCCGAGCGGATGCGGTCGCTGCTGGTCGGGTTCACCTCCGAGCAGCTCGGCATCTCGGCCGAGGCGCTCAACGCCGCCATGGGGTCCGCGTGAGCGCGACACGCACGGCGTCGCGGATCGGCGGCCACGTGGTCACCGAGAGCCTGGCAGCGCTGGGGGCGCAGGTGGCGTTCGGCGTCCCGGGGATCCACTCGCTGGCCATCTGGGAGGCGCTGCGCACCAGCCCGATCGACGCCTACGGCACCCGCACCGAGCTCTGTGCCGGGTTCGCCGCCGACGGCTACGCGCGCAGCTCGCGGCGCCCGGCGGCGCTGCTGCTCTCGACCGGACCGGGAGCGCTGAACTCCCTCACGGCCCTGATGGAGGCGGCCAGCGCGCATGTCCCCGTGGTCGCGATCTCCAGCCAGATCCCCAGCGACATGGTCGGTCGCGGCCGGGGCTATCTGCACGAGACATCCGACCAGCTGGCCATGTTCGCGCCGCTTGTCAAGCACGCCGCGCGCGCCGAGAGCGTGGAGTCGATCCCGGACCTGCTGGCCCGGGCGTGGCGCGTGGCGCTGACGCCTCCGGCCGGCCCGGTGTATCTCGAGATCCCCGTCGACCTGCTCAAAGCGCGCGCCGGCGACAGTCCGGTCGCCGGGCTGACCGCCGCGCCCGAGCGCCACGCCGCCACCGCCGAGGCGGTCATGGCCGCCGCCACCCTGCTCGAACAGGCGCAGCGGCCCGTGATCTGGGCCGGCGGCGGAGTGCTCCGGGCCGGCGCCCGACTCGAGCTCCGCGCGCTCGCCGAGCGCCTTCAGGCCCCGGTCGCGACCACCTACATGGGCAAGGGAGCCCTCCCGGAGGAGCATCCGCTGGCCGCCGGCTGCGGCTGCGACGAGGCCGCCCTGCGGGAGCTTCTGGCCGGGGCCGACGTCGTTTTCTGCATCGGCACCGAGCTCGGCGCAGAGACCACCGGCCAGTACGCGCTGCGCTTCGGCGGTCGCCTCATCCACCTCGACGCCGACCCCGCCCGCATCGGCGCCACCTACCCGGCGCTGGCGCTGGTTGGCGACGCCAAGCTCACCCTGCAGGCGCTCCTTCCCGAGCTCTCCGCGCGTCCGTTCTGCGCGGCGGCGCGCGAGCGCGTTGCCGCGCTCAAGCGTCGGATCGACACCGGCCTGCAATCCCAGGAACGCGACACGGAGCTCGCCCTGCTGCGAACCGTCGAGCGCGTCCTCCCCGCCGACGCCATCACGGCCTGGGACATGACCATCCTCGGCTACTGGGCCGCCCCCCACCTGCGGCTCGGGGCCGAGCAGCAGTTCATGTATCCGCTCGGATCGGGAACGCTCGGCTACGCGTGGCCGGCCGCGCTCGGCGCCGCCGTCGCCCACCCCGAGCGGCCGGTACTGGCCGTGGTCGGCGACGGCGGACTGCAGTACGCGCTCGCTGAGCTCGGGACCGCCGCGCAACACGGCCTCGGCGCCAAGCTGCTGGTCGTGGACGACGGCGGCTACGGAATCCTGCGCGAGTACCAGCGCGACGCGTTCGGTCAGACCATCGCGGTCGAGCTGCCCGGCGTCGACCTCGCGGCGATCGCGGCGGGCTTCGGCGTGCCCGTGAGAACCGCCGCGCTCGGGGATCTCGAGGAGCAGCTGCGCTGGGCGCTCTCGCAGCCGGGCCCCGCCGCCGTCGTGCTGCGGGCCAGGATCGCCGCGGCGCTGCCCACGGGATGAGCGTCGCCACCTATGACCGGCTGCTGCGCCGCTCGGTGCTCGGAGTTGGTCCCTACGTTCCCGGCGTGAGCGCCACCGAGGTCAAGGCGCGATTCGGCCGCCAGGACATGATCCGCCTGAACTGGAACGAGAACCTGTTCGGCCCGCTGCCTGGCGTGCTCGAGGAGACGGCTGCGGACCTCGACACGGTGTGGGCATATCCCGAGGAGGCCTACGAGGAGTTCCGCCAGGGCGTGGCGCGCTGGGTCGGCGCCGGCCCCGGAGAGGTGATCCCCGGCCACGGCATCCAGGCGCTGACCCTGGCTCTGATCAGCGCGTTCGTCGACCCCGGTGATCCCGTCGTGATCCCGCGGCCGACGTATGGGCTCTACGCGCAGGCGTGCGCGACCGCGGGCGCCCGGGTCGTGCGCGTCGACAACGCGCCGTCATTGGCCCTCGACCTCGAGGCGGTGGCCGCCGCCGCCACCGACCACGGAGCCAAGCTCGCCTGGGTCTGTGACCCGAACAACCCCACCGGGCTGCGCCTGCCGGCCGCCGACTGGGACGCGTTCCTGGACGCCCTGCCCGACGGCTGCGTGGCGATCGCCGACGAGGCCTACTGCGACTACATCGATCCCGACGAGCGCATCGACCGGCTGGCTGACATCCGTGCCGGCCGGCCGGTGATCGTGCTGCGCACGTTCTCGAAGATCTTCGGCCTGGCCGGACTGCGCCTCGGCTACCTGCTCGTGCACGAGTCGCTGGCTCCGCACCTCAACGCTGTTCAGGAGCCGTTCAACGTCAACCGGGCGGCGCTGTCGGCGGGGATCGCCAGCCTGCGGCGGACCGAGCTGCTGCCCGCTCGCCGCGAACAGGTCCGCCGTGCCCGTAGGCGCCTCCGCGCGCCGCTGTCAGAGCAAGGCATTCGAGCCCTGGATTCGGATGCCAACTTCGTCCTGCTCGAGCTCGGCGATGACGACCTCAGGGTCGCCGACGCGCTCGCCCGGGAGGGGATGCTGGTGCGTCCCGGCTCGGAGTTCGGGCTCCCCGGCTACGCCCGCGTCACCACCGGCGAGGAGGATCTGATGGACCGGGTCGGACGGCGGATCGCCGCCATCGTGCGGCGATGAGCGGCGACGTGCTCCGGCCATGAGGGGCCGCGTGATCCTGCTCGACCCCGCCGGCGGCGTGCCGACCGTCAGCGATGCGCTGGCGGCCCATCCCGAGGTGACCGTCGAACGCGCCGAGCGTGTTCCGGAGGCCGGAGCCGACGTGGTCGCGCTCCTGGTGCCGCCCGAGATCCCTGTGGGAGCCGCCGAGCTCGCGCGGCTGCCGGGACTGCGCATTGTCGCCGCCACCTCGACCGGGTTCGATCACTTCGACCTCGAGGCGATCGCCGCCGCCGGCGTGTGGGCCACCCACTGCCCCGGGTACTGCGACGAGGAGGTCGCCGAGCATGCGATCGCATTCGTGCTCGACCTGCTGCGCGGTCTCACCCTGCTGGACCGGTCGGTGCGCGCCGGCGCGTGGAACGAGATGGTGCTCGAGCCACGACGGGTGGCCGGGTCCGTGCTGGGAATCGTCGGGCTGGGCCGGATCGGACGCGAGGTCGCACGCCGCGGGGGCGCGCTGGGCATGGACGTCCTGGCCGCGGACCCGTTCGCCGTGGGGGACCCGGAGGGCGTCGAGCTCGTGGCGCTCGACGAGCTCCTCGGACGTTCAGACGTGGTGACGCTGCACGCTCTGCTGACGCCGAAGACGCGGGAGATGATCGGCGCCCGTGAGCTGGCGCTGATGCGGCGCGGCGCGTACCTGGTCAACTGTGCCCGGGCCGCGCTGGTGGACCACGCCGCGCTCGGTGAGGCGCTCACCGCCGGACGCCTCGGAGGCTGTGCACTGGACGTCCTGCCGACCGAGCCCCCGGCCGCCGACGAGCCGGCTCTGCGCTGGCCGCGCACGCTGCTGAACCCGCACGCCGCCTGGTACTCGCCGCAGTCCGCGACCGCCCCGTACCGGATGGCCGCCGAGGCCGTGGCCGCCGTGCTCGACGGCCGTGAGCCCGACGGGGTCCTAGCCAGGCCCGGCTAGCGCCACGCGCATCTCGTCGCGGTCGAGCCCGAGCCGCTGCAGCAGCTGCGCAGCCGGGTCGGGCGGATCCAGCGCCAGCAGCGCCGCCAGCACCTTGCGCGGGTCGCTGCGGCCGCGCCGGCGCGTGTCCTTCTCGGTCGCCCGCAGCGCCGTCTTGGCCCGTGGTGACAGCGGGAGACGGTCGCGCAGAACGGCTTTGAACGACGGGCGCCGCGGGACGGCGCGCTCGACTGCCGATGGCACCGGGGGAGCCTGGACGGCGGCGTCGATGCCCGTCGCCCCCAGCGCCTCGCGATCGAGCTCGGCCAGCGCCGCCCGGGCGTCCTGGAGATCGCGGCCTCCGAAGTATCGCTCCATGCCGGGCTCGCGCATCAGCCCCAGGATCAGATGCTCGGTGCCGATCCGGCGGTCGCCGCGGCGGCGGGCCTCCTCGCGCGCGTAAATCGTGGTGGACCAGGGGTGATAATCGGCGGGGATCGCCTGAGCGCTCATGGGACCCACTTCCCGTACTTGGCGTGGATGGATTGCCGGGTGATGCCGAGCGCGTCGCCGATCTGCTGCCACGACCAGCCCTGGCGCCGGGCGGCGGCGACCCGGTCAGCCTCCACCCGCTCGGCCAGCCGGCGCAGCGCCAGAGACGCCCGCAGACCCTCGGCCGGATCCTCGGAGCTGATCGCTGTGGCTAGGTGCTCAACTTCCATGCATGTCAGTTTAGCCTGACTGTCAAGTCAAACTGACGGGGTGCTGTGCGTCCTCATGCACGCTATGTGTGCATGGGGACGCACACCCTGGTCTCGCAGCCCCGGTGGCCATCGGCCCGGACCGGCGCCCCCACGACCCGGACCGACATGCCGGCCCTACGGCGCGCGGGCCAGCAGCGCGGCCAGCCGGCCCCGGGTCGCGCCCGGCCCGTTGATCTCGAGCCAGGTGACGGTGCCGCCTCGCGCGATCAGCGCCAGGTAGGACGGGTTGGCCAGATGGCACTGGCACTCCTGACCGGCGGCCACGACCCCGCTGCGCCCGCCGAGCACGAGCGAGCGCAGCTTCGGAAACGAACCCAGATAGGCGTTCAGGTGGCCTCGCATGAAGCCGACGAAGGCGCTTGCCCCCGGCGCGCCCCGGAAGCGGAGCGTGCGCGCGTCGACGACCTGGAGCTTCCGGGACTCCCCCTGGAAGTACCGCTGCGCGCCGGCCACATATCCCCAGCCGGCGAGCCGGCCCACCAGGCCCTGGACCTGGGACTCCCGCGCGAGAAACGAAGCACTCAGCGCCCTGCGGGTGCTGGGCAGGTACGGGACCGCGCTCGCGGCCAGGGTGCGGGGCAGGGCTGCGGCGGCGGAGGAGTGCCCCGCGGAGGAAGCGTGCGACGAGGAGGAAGAGTGCGCCGCAGAGGAGGAGCCGCACCCGGCCAGCGCCGCAGCGCCCAGCAACGCGGCGCCCAGCACCCCGCCGAGCGCCCGCCTCATCCCGCGGTCAGCGGCGGCGCCTTCGACAGCGCCTCGATCCGGCGCTCGGCCCAGCGCCGGGCCACCTCGGCGAACACGACGATCGCCAGCGAGACGACGATCACGATCGAGCCGATCGCGATCACCTCCGGCAGCAGAGCCGGCGTGCGCGAGCTCGAGTAGAGCACCACTGGATAGGTCGGCGACCCGGGCGGCGCCAAAAACGAGGCGATCGCGAACTCGTCGAAGCTGATCGTGAACGCGATCAGGAAGCTCGACAGCAGCGCCGGCGCCAGCAGGGGCAGCGTCACCAGCAGGAAGGCCTTGAGCTCGGAGGCACCCAGGTCACACGCCGCCTCGGTGATAGATGGGTCAAGCGTGCGCAGCCTCGGCAGGATCACGAGCACGCTGTAGGGCAGCGAGATGACGACATGGCCGGCCAGCACCGCGGCCAGCGAGGTGGAGATCCCGAACTCGTGCAGGAGCACCACCAGCCCCACGGCGAGGACGATGTACGGCACCACCAGCGGGATCAGGATCAGCGTCACCACCAACCGCCGCAGCGCCAGCCGGCGCCGCGCCAGCGACACCGCGGCCATCACCCCGAGCAACGTCGCCGCCAGTCCGTTGATGGCGGCGATCAGAACACTTCGCTTGAGCGCCGAGGTCAGCGTGCTGTCAGAGAACGCGATGCTGAACCACTTGGTGGAGAAGCTGTTGATCGGCAGCGTCGGGATGTTCCCACTGTTGAAGGCGAACACCATCAGCACCACCAGGGGCGCGTACAGGAACACCACCAGCAGGCCGAAGTACCCCGAGAGCAGGCCCTTGCCGAGCCGGCCAACCGGCCTCACGCCGCTCCCCACAGACGCACGACCGGGCTCGCACCGACGATCCGGACCGCCGTCACGCCGTCTCTCCCTGAGTCAGATCCGCGCTGATGAACCGTCCGAACAGCGCCAGCAGCACCAGCACCACGGCCACCAGGGTGAGCGCCAGCACCGAGCCGTAGTTCCAGTCCGGCGTGTCTGAGAAGAACGCCTGGATCGAGTTGCCGAACAGCTGGCTTGACGGACCTCCCACCAGCAGCGGCGCGATGAACTCGCCGGTGGTGGGGATGAGCACGAACACGAACCCCGCCGCCACCCCCGGCAGGCTCATCGGCAGCGTCACCCGCAGGAACGTCTGAAAGCGGCCGGCGCCCAAGTCGTGCGCCGCGTCCAGCAACCGTCGGTCGAGGTTGTCGAGCACCACGAAGATCGGCAACGCGACGAACGGCACCCAGGCGTAGAACAGGACCAGCATGACCGAGAACTTGGAGTAGATGAGCCACGCGATCGCGTGACCCTGTGACCGCAGCCCGAGCTGCCACAGCAGCGTGTTGATCACCCCGTTGTTGTTGAGGATCACCTGCCAGGCGATCACCCGCAGCAGATAGCTGGTGAAGAACGGCGCCAGGATCGCCAGCAGCACCGTATAGCGGTGGCGGCCGGCCACGAAGGCCAAAAAGTAGGCCAGCGGGTACGCCCCCAGCACCGCCAGCCCGGAGACGATCAACGTCACCAGCATCGAGCTGAAGAACCGGCTCCGGAACGGGTTCGCCGCCCCGGTCAGGAAGTCCGACCAGTCCGCGGTCGAGAACGCCGCGTGCACCCCGACGATGTTGCTCATCAGCCCGAAGCTGTACAGCCCGATCAGCACGATCGGGCCGATCAGCACGATCACCACGTACAGCGACGGCGTGGCCGCCGTCAACACCCTGGCGAGCGACCGCGAATGAAACCGGCTCAGCCGGCGCCGGGCCGGGCTGAGCGCGGGGCTGGTCGGCGTGGAGCTCAGGCGGCCAGCACCTCCTGCCACGCCAGCGCGTACTGCGAACGCTGCGGCTGGAAGCTCTGCAGGTGCACGTCCGAGGCCTCGATCGCCGTCGGGTTGCCGACGTTCAGCTGCTTGGCCAGCTTCGGGTCCTGGATCTCGGACTGCTTGATCGTCTTGTCCGATGTCCCGTAGTAGAAGAGGTTGGTCATCTGCACGCAGGCGTGGTGGTTGATGAACGACTCCACGTACTTGTGCGAGTGAAAGAAGTTCTTCGTCTGCGATCCGAGCACGTAGCCGCAGAACCAGCTGAGCTTGCCCTGGCTGGGATTGAGGTAGGCGACCTTGAGCCCGGCCTTGGCCATCGCCACGTACGCGTCCTGCCACGAGTAAGTGATCCAGATGTCACCCGACTTGAACGACGGCTGCATCTGGCCGTACTCACTGGACCAGTAGAACTTGTTCAGCGGCTTCTGGGCGATCAGCGTCTGCTTGGCTGCCTGAATCTGGCTGGGGGTCATCGTGTCCATGTCGTGGTAGCCGAGCTTCAGCGCGGCCACCTCCATGTTCGAGCCCGAGCCGTTCCAGAGCGAGATCTTGCCCTTGTACTTCGGGTTCCAGGCCAGCTCCCAGCCGGTGGCATCCGCCGGGTCGATCTTGTCCGAGCGGTAGAGCAGGCTGGCGTAGCCCCAGTCCCACGGGATCATGTATTGCTTGCCGTCGATCTGGCCCTTCTCGACCAAGAACGGGTTGAGGTTCTTGAAGCTCGGCAGCAAGCTCGTGTCCCACGGCTGGACCAGGCCCTGCGAGACGAAGCTCTCGAGCATCTCGTTGCAGGGGTGCATGATGTCGAACGGGCCGCTGGTGGCCGCCTTGGACAGCGACTGGTCGTCGTTGACGATGTAGGTGTAGACCACCGAGTTCTTTCCGAACTCCTTGGTGTACGGCGTTCCGGCCCATAGCCCGGAGGTCTGCGCGTGCGTTCCACCCGCCTCGTAGCCACCCCACTCCAGGATCGACAGCTTGCCCGGCTCCTTGGCGATCGAGGGGCGCTTGGACAGCGGCGTCGCCTTCGCCGTAGCGGCCGAGCTCGAGCCGCCGCTCGAGCCGCACCCACCGAGCAGCGCGGCGCCCCCCAGGGCTGCGCCCGCCGCCAGGAAATCTCGTCTGTTGTAGTTCTGCATGTCTTCTCCTCCTCCGTGTTTGCTACGTGCCAACGAGGTCCTTTGACCCCGCCGTCTGCGCCTCGCCACCCGCGGTCGGCGTGCCCGTGTCGGCGAGCACGCGCAGCGCCTCCGCCGGCAGGTGCAGCCGCACCGCGTCTCCCGCTTCGTGCCTTCCGTCGCCGCCGACGTTCTGCACCAGTGCCTGAACCAGGTCCCCGCCGGGCAGCCGGATGAACACCTGGTCGGCGTTGCCCCGGTAGACGACCCGCTCGACGATCCCGGGAATCCGGTTCTCCCCACTTGACTGATGCGGCTCCAGGCGCACCCGCTCGGGCCGGATCATCACCTTGGTCTCCCCCCGCGTGGACACGTCGCCCTGCGTGGCCTGCAGCTCGAACTCCCCCACCTGCACCGTGCAGCGGTTGCCGGGCCCCGCGCGGGCGACGCCGCCGACCAGGTTGGAGATGCCGAGAAACGAGGCCACGAACGTCGTGTCGGGCTGCTCGTAGACGTCCTTGGGCGGCCCCAGCTGCTCGATCCGCCCGGCGTTCATCACCGCCAGGCGGTCGCTCATCGTCAATGCCTCCTCCTGGTCGTGGGTGACATAGATGAAGGTCAGTCCCACGTTCTCCTGCAGCGCCTTGAGCTCGACTTGGAGCGTGCGCCGGATCTGTGCGTCCAGTGCCCCCAGCGGCTCATCGAGCAAGACCACCGCCGGGCGCAGCACCAGCGCCCGGGCCAGCGCCACGCGCTGCTGCTGGCCGCCGGACAGCTGTGAGGGTTTGCGCCGCTCCAGCCCGGTCAGCTCGACCTGCGCCAGTGCGTCCGCCACCCGGCGGCGCACCTCGGGCTTGTCGACGCCGCTGCGCCGCAGGCCGAAGGCCACGTTGTCGAACACCCGCAGATGCGGAAACAGCGCGTAGCTCTGAAACACCGTGTTGACGTTGCGCTTGAACGGCGGGCGATCCGCCACGTCGACGCCGTCGAGCAGGATCTGGCCCGACGACGGCTCCTCGAACCCCGCCACCATCCGCAGCGTCGTCGTCTTGCCGCAGCCCGAGGGCCCGAGCAGCGAGAAGAACTCGCCGCTGGCCACCTGCAGATCGACCGCGTCGACCGCCACCACGTCGTCGAAGCGCTTGGTAAGCGCCACCAGCGCCACCTCACCGGCCACTCTGTCGCCCTCCTGCTGAGGCGTGCCGGTCGAGCCCCGGCTGGCGAGGCCGCAGCGCGGCCTCGGCGATGAAGCCGGCGGCCTCCTCGCGCGCCCGTTCCAGGAACGCGCGTCCCTTTGCGGCCGTGGCCACGGTGGCGTCGCCCATCACCCCCGAGTGCGTCAGCCCGCTCCAGTACGGCATGTAGGAGACCGGGCCGCCGCCCGGCCAGTCGCTGAACACGTTCTCGTTCCAGTCGGGGATCTCGCACACCGCCTTGTCCATCTGCACCAACTCGGGCTCCAGCGCCAGGTAGATCGAGGTCTCCAGCTCGCAGGCGTGCGACATACCGCCGGGCCTGCTGTCGCGCTCACGAGCCAGCAGCTCCGCCGACGGCGGGGTCGTCAGGTACAGCGTCGAGGCCATGCATACCGCGCCGCGGTGCTCGACGTTGACCAGCCGCGCCGCCATGTCGACGAGCGGAGCGTTCGATCCGTGCCCGTTGAGGAGCAGGATCCGGTCAAAGCCGTGCCGGCAGAGGCTGCGGGCGCAATCCAGCAACGACTCGACGAACACGTTCCAGCGCAGCGTGATCGTCCCCGGGAAATCCATGTGGTGTGGGGTGTAGCCGTGCACCGCGGTCGGGAACAGCGTCGCGCAGCCGCCCTCGCGCTCGTTGAACCGCTCCACCGCACCGCGGGCGATCGCCTCGATCAGCCGCACGTCGGTGTCGATCGGGAGGTGGTAGCCATGATCCTCGAGCGTCGCCGTGGGGATCACGACGACCAGGTCCTCGCGCTCGGCGAGCTCGCGCAGCTCCAGCCACGTGTGCTCCCCGTAAGCGGTCCGCGGCAGCCCCGCCATGGTCGGAACGGGCTCGCTCACCGCGCACCTCCGAACGCCCGGCGCAGCGCAGCGCACTCGCGCAGCAGGGTGAACGTATATTCACCCCGGTCGTCGGTCAGACCGCACGGAATCAGCAGCCGGGCCTGGCTGCCGATCGCGTCGGCGCCCAGCGCGGCGGCGGCGAAGCGGGTAGCCGTAGAGAAGAAGACCACGGTCCCGCGTGATCGGGTGGCCAGCAGCGCTGTCCCCTCGGCGCCCTCCACGCTCGTGCACAGCAGCGTCAGGTCGGCGCGCGCGATGCCGGCGCCGGCCAGCCCTCGGGCGACCGACAGCGGATCGGTGACGTCGGCCCGCAGCGTCTGCACCGCCGGATCCACCTCGACGGCGCGCTCGAGCGCTTCGACGGAGAGGTCCACCGCGGTCACCGAGCCATCCGACCCGACAGCCCGCCGCGCCGCGCCGACCGCGAGCAGACCGGCGTGACCGGTACCGAGCACCAGCACGCCGCCCCCCGGCTCGGCGAGCTCGCGGACGTGGGAGGCCACCGGGTAGACGTCAAGCGCGGTCAGCGCCACCGCCTGGGGCAGGTCGGCGGGAACGCGGGCGCACAGCATGCTGCCGGTGACGATCGCCCGCCCGCTCACCGGCACGTGCGGACTGGCCGGATCGACCGGGCCGACCGAATCCAGCGACAGGGGGACCGCGATCAGCGAGGCCAGCGGCACCACCGTGTCACCGGCCGCGAGATCGGCGCTGACACGATGCTCGCCGACCGACGTGACTCGGCCGAGTAGCACCCCACCAGAACCCGTCCACGGGTTCTGCAGCTTGCCGCGCTCGGCGACGATCGTCGCGATCGTGTCGGCCATCCGCTCCGGATCGCCGTCGCTGCGCCGGCGGATCGCCCCGTAGCTGGTGGCGTCGACGGCCAGTGTCTGGACCTCCAGCTCGGCCTCGTACGCGTTGGCCGGGGTTGCCGCGTCGAGCACGCGGGCGATGTGCGGCAGGGCCCCGAGCGGCTCGAGCGAGCGGTGCACGCCGAGGCGATCGGCGTCGACGCTCCAGGTGTCGAGCACCAGCGCGCTCACGGGACACCCGCCCCCGTCAGTGGGCAGTTCTCGGCGTCGCGTTGCAAGCCCTTAACCGGTACGCCCAGCTCGAACGCCGCCGCCGTCAGCGACATCTCGACGTAGCGCTCGCGGGTGTGATCGGGATCGCCGAGCGTCATGTGGACGGCCAGCCCGTCGGTCAGCGCGCACAGCCTCTGGGCCGCGCCGGCCGGATCGGAAGCCTCCCATTCACCGGTCTCGCACCCGTAGGCGATGACATCCTCGACCGTGTTGCGCCACCGGCGATGGAAGCGGCGCTGCGCGACCGCCGTCTCCGGGTGGTGCCGGGCGTAGACCCACAGGTCCAGCCACAGCACCCAGTCGCTGGTGCTCGAACGGACGATCACGCACGCCAGCCGCTCGCTGGCCCGCTGCAGCGGCGCCAGCTCCGCGACTACCGGCGTGTAGAACGCGTCGTCGGCCCCGGTGATCGCCTCGGCCAGCAGCTCGTCCTTGGTCCCGAAGTAGTACACGACGCTCGTCGGGCTCATCCCCGCCCGCTTGGCGATATCCGAGATGCGAACGTCCCAGAGGCCCTTCTCGCGGATCAGCTCGACCGCCGTCGCGAGTATCTGCGGACGCCGGACGGCATCCAGACGGCGCTTCGGCCGGCCCCTCAATCCACTCGTCAAGCTCGCCTTTCAAACATGAAATGATGATTTCAAACGGCGATTTCAAGCTGCGGTTATATTGACGCTCGCCATCAATGTCAACCCTGACTGAAAGTGTCATCCACGGCCCAGACGTCGCCGCTGCGCGCTGACGCCAACGCCGGCCGGGTCGCGCTCGTGACCGGCGGTGGCACCGGCATCGGGCGGGCGACGGCAGTGGCTCTGGCCGCGACCGGAGCGGCCGTCGTGGTGTGCGGCCGCCGCGAGGCGCCGCTGCGCGCGACCGCCGACCAGATCGAGTCCGCGGGGGGCGACTGCCTGGCCGTCCGCACCGACGTACGCGAGCCCGATCAGGTGTACAGCCTGCTCGACGCGGCACTGGAGCGCTTCGGCCACCTCGACGTCCTTGTCAACAATGCCGGCGGCCAATTCTCGGCCCCGGCGCAGGACATCTCCGACAACGGCTGGCGCGCCGTGCACCGGCTGGCAGTCGACGCCGCCTGGAACGTGACGCGCTCGGTGGCGACCCGATCGATGATCCCGCGCCGTGACGGATTGATCGTGTTCATCGGCTTCAGCCCCCAAAATGGCACCCCGGGGTTCGTCCACGCCAGCGCGGCTCGGGCCGCGGTCGCCAACCTCGCCTCGGGACTGGCGCTCGAGTGGAGCGCGCACGGGATCCGCAGTGTCTGCGTCTCCCCCGGGACGATCCTGACCGAGGGGCTGGCGCAGTACGGCGTGGAGCAGATCCGCCGGTGGGAGCGCGCGGTCCCACTGGGGCGGCTCGGCACCCCGGACGAGGTCGCGCAGCTGATCGCCTTTCTGGCCAGCCCCGGCGGGACGTACATCACCGGCATCACGATCGCGGTCGACGGTGGCGCCGACGCCTGGGGCCTGGCGGAGCTCCCGCCCCGATGACCCCCACGCGGTCCGTGCGCTCGCTCTTCAGCCCGGCGTCGGTGGCCGTCGTCGGCGCCTCCGAGGACCCGCGCAAGTGGGGTAACTGGCTGGCCCGTGGGGCCCTGCGCGGAGAGCCCCGGCGCCCCGCCTACCTCGTGAACCGGCGCGCCGCCGAGCTGTTCGGACGCCGCGCCTACTCGTCGCTGTCAGAGCTCCCGGTGAGCCCCGAGCTTGTGGTCATCGCCGTCCCTCTGGCGGCGCTCGAGGGCGCCGTCGACGACGCGCTGGCCGCCGGCGCCCGCGCGATCGTGGTCATCAGCGCCGGCAGCAACGCCGCCGGCGGTGCCGACCTCGACGCCTCTCTGGCGGCGCGCGTGCGCCGGCACGGCGCGGTCATGCTGGGTCCCAACTGCCTGGGCGTGCTCGACTCCGGCGAGAAGCTTGAGCTGATTCCCAACCCCCTCCCCGCCGGGTCGATCGGACTGATCTCGCAGAGCGGCAACCTGGCGCTCGAGCTGGGGCTGCTGGCCGCCCCCGAGGGCCTCGGCTTCTCCCGCTTCGCGTCGTTGGGCAACCAGGCCGACCTCGGAGCCGCCGAGCTGGTGGCCGAGTTCGCCGGCCACGCGGCCACCGAGCTGATCGCCCTCTACATAGAGGACTTCCGCGACGGGCGCGCGTTCGCCCGTGCCGCCGCGGCCGCGGTGCAAGCCGGCAAGCCGGTGCTGGCGCTGGCGATCGAGCACGGAGGCGCGACGACGCGTGCCGTGCGCTCGCACACCGGGGCGCTGGCCAGCGACGGCGCCGCCATCGACGCCGCGTTGCGCGCCGCCGGCGTGCAGCGCGTCCACACACCCCGGGAACTGGTCGACGCGGCCCAGGCGCTGCTGCGCTGCACGCCCGCCCGCGGGCACCGGATGGGAGTGCTGGCCGACGGTGGCGGCCACGGCAGCATCGCCGCGGCGCTCGCTGCGCGCGACGGCTTCGAGCTGCCCGAGCTGTCCGCCGGCGTCGCCGCTTCGCTGCGCGCGCAGCTCCCCGCCGGCGCGGCGGTCACCAACCCGGTCGACCTCGCCGGCGGCGCCGAGCGCGACGTGCACGCCTTCGACCGCATCGCGCTCGAACTGCTCGGCTCGGGCGAGCTCGATGCCCTGCTGATCACCGGCTATTTCGGCGGCTACCACGAATACGGCCCCGACATGGAGGCCTCCGAGCTGCGCGCCGCGGCGCGGATCGGCGACGCGGCGCGCGCGACCGGGCGCCCCGTCGTCGTACACACGATGTACCCCCACGGCCCGGCCGCGGCGGCGCTGCGCGGGGCCGGGGTGCCGGTGTACGAATCGGTCGAGCAGGCCTGCGGTGCGCTGCGCCGGCTGGCCGTCCACGGCACCCGGCGCACCACCGCGATCCCGGAGCTCGGCGACGCCGACACCCCCGTGGCGGATGACGGCTATGAGTCGGCGCGGACGCTCCTGGCAGCCGCCGGCGTCCCGTTCGTCGAGCAGCGCACGGTCACGAGCCTGGCCGAGGCGCTGGCCGCCGCCCGCCGGATCGGCTACCCGGTGGTGCTCAAGGCGCTCGGGCTCCTGCACAAGTCAGACGCCGGCGGGGTCGCGATCGGCATCGCCGGCGAAGACGAGCTTGCGCAGGCGTTCGCGGACATCTCCAGGCGTCTGGGCCCGGAGCGCTGCTCGGTCGAGCGCATGGCGCCGCTGGCCGACGGCATCGAGCTGCTGATCGGGACGCGCTGGGACGCGCGCTTCGGACCGCTGGCCCTCGCCGGCAGCGGCGGGGTGTACGCCGAGGTCCTGCGCGATACGGCGGTCGCACTGGCCCCGGTGGACACCGCCCAGGCCGAGGCGATGCTGCGCTCGCTGCGCGCGGCGCCGCTGCTGGCCGGCATCCGCGGACGGCCCGCGCTGGCCGTCGGAGCCGCCGCCGGCGCGCTGTCCACGCTGTCCCGTGTCGCCGCCGCCCATCCCGAGCTCGCCGAGCTCGAGGTCAATCCCCTGCTCGTCACGCCCGCCGGGGCATTTGCCCTCGACGCGCGCTTCGTTCGTGCCACACCCACCGAGGAGATGCCGTGCAGTTCACCTACACCGCGGAGCAGCACGCGCTGCGCGACCGCGCCAGCCGCCTGACGGACGCCATCATCCCCTTCGAGGAGCCGTGTGAGGCCGGCCGCGGCCTGCCGCCCGAGTCGCTGGCCAGGATCCGCGAGCTCACCCTCGCCGCGGAGCTCAACGCCATCAACATGCCGGTCGAGTGGGGCGGCCAGGGCCTGTCGGTGCTCGAGCAGGTGATCGTCCAGGAGCGCCTCGGTCAGCTCACCAACGCGCTCTGGGACGCCGTCTGGCGGCCCGCCAACGCGCTGCGTCACTGCACCGAGTCCCAGCGCGAGCGCTACCTGCTGCCGGCCATCGCCGGCGACCGGCGCGACTGCTTCGCGGTCACCGAGGAGAAGGCGGGATCGGATCCGTCGCTGATCGAGACGGTGGCGCAGCGCGACGGCGACGGCTTTCGCCTCAGCGGCGAGAAGTGGTTCGTGACGGTGGGGGACGTCGCCGACTTCCTGATCGTGCAGGCCAAGGTCGCACCCGGCGACGCCCACACCCTGTTCCTGGTCGACAAGGACATGCCGGGGGTGAGCGTCAAGCGCACCCCCGCCTACATGCACACGTTCGTGTTCGAGCACCCCGAGTTTGAGTTCGACGGCGTACAGCTCGGCCCCGAGAGCGTGCTCGGGGAAGTCGGTGGCGGCTACGAGCTGACCCGCGAGTGGTTCGTGGAGGAGCGGCTGATGATCGCCGCGCGTGCCACCGGCGCGGCCGAGCGAGCGCTGCGCCTGGCCTCGGAGTTCGCCGGCCAGCGCGTGCAGTCCGGCGGCCCGATCGCCTCCCATCAGCTGATCGCAGCGATGATCGCCGACAGCGTGTGCGACATCGCATTGTGCCGCGGGCTGACCCACCAGGTGGCATGGGAGGCCGACGCCGGAATGCCGCGCAAGCTCCTGCACGCCAAGGCCGCGATGGTCAAGCTGACCGCGTCGGAGGCGGCCGGGCGCGTGATCGACCGGGCGGTGCAGATCTTCGGCGGCCGCGGCTACATGCGCGAGCAGCCCGTGGAGCGGCTCTACCGCGACATCCGCGTCGACCGCATCTGGGAGGGCACGTCGGAGATCCAACGGATGATCGTCGCCAACGAGGTGTCAAAGCGCGGGCTCGACCAGCTCTTGCAGTACGGGTCCGCGCTGCCCACGGAGGCCGCGCATGCCTGACGGCGCCGTCGCCGGCGTCCTCACCGACGAGCAGCGCTCGATCCAGAGCGTCTGCCGCGAGTTCGCCGCCCGCGAGATCCGCCCCATATCGCTCAGCGTCGATCAGGCCGACACGGAGGTCCCACACGAGGTGTGGCACAAGGCGTCCACCCTGGGGCTGACGTCGTTCATGCTGCCCGAGGAGTACGGCGGCGCGGGCATGACCGACTGCCTGACCTCGTGCGTGGTGCAGGAGGAGCTCTCGCACGGCTGCTCGGGGATCGGCAATCTGATCACCTCCAACGGCTTCTTCGCCGAGCCGGTGCTGGCCCTGGGCAGCGAGGAGCAGCGCGAGCGCTGGCTGGCGCCGCTCTGCGTCCAGGATCCGCCCTTCACCGCCCTGGCCACGACCGAGCCCGAGAGCGGCTCCGATGCCGCCGCCATCCGGACGCGCGCACGCCGGGTCGACGGCGGCTACGTGATCTCCGGGCAGAAGGCGTGGATCTCCAACGGCGGCGTGGCCCGCTTCTACGTGATCTTCGCCACCGTGGAGCCGGGCAGCGGTTACCGGGGAATCACGGCGTTCCTCGTCCGCGACGACGACCCGGGGTTCCGCTGCGGGCCCGCCATCCGCAAGATGGGACAGCGCGCTATCCCCAACACCGAGGTGTTCCTGGATGACGTATTCGTTGCCGACGACCGGCGCCTGGGCGCCGAGGGCCACGGCTTCTCCGGCCTCATGCACACCTTCGACCGCTCGCGAGTGACGCTTGCCGCGTCGGCCACCGGGCTGGCTCGCGCCGCCCTGGAATACGCGGTCGATTACGCCAAGCAACGTGTCCAGTTCGGCAAGCCGATCGGCGAGCATCAGGCGGTTGCCTTCCGGCTCGCCGACATGGCGCTGCGGGTCGACGCGTCGCGCCTGCTGACCTGGCGCGCGGCGCAGATGCTCGACCGCGGCGAGCGCGCGACGACCGAGGCGGCGATGGCCAAGCTTCATGCCTCGGAGACCGCGATGTGGTGCACCTGGGCCGCCGTGCAGACGCTGGGTGGCTGGGGCTACTCGCGCGAGTACCCGGTCGAGAAGTGGATGCGCGATGCCAAGCTCGAGGAGATCGAGGAGGGCACCTCCGACATCCAGCGGCTGGTGATCTCACGGGGGCTGCGTGCGCCGGTGACCCGGCGCGCCACGGGAACGGGCACGAAGGAGGATCCCTGGATGCTGCGCACCCCGCCCGGAACCTCGGAGTACCACATGTACCGCGATGAGGACGCCGACCCGCCGGCGCTCGTGTGCGTGGTCGGCAAGACCACGCTCGGCTACCAGCTGCGCTGCCTGGATGATCTGCACGAGATGCTGCTCGCCCACGGGGACTGGATCGCACTGGGGGCGGCCGACGAGCGCAAGACGCCCGCCGAGGGCACGGTCGAGGCGTGGGGACGCTCCGCGGAGAACCCCGTCGGCGGCTTCTACGGAACCAAGAAGGGGCTGCGTGGCCGCTTCGGCATGTACGTGCCACCGCTGATGGAGGCGCTGGGGCTGGCCGAGCTCGAGCACAACCCGCGCAACAACCGGATGCGCGCGATCGCCTGAGCGGCGGTGGTGCGCCGCGGGCGCCTCTCCGCCTCAGGCGGCGCGCCGGTAGGCCCCGCGGCGCCGCTCCCGCTTGACGGCCAGCAGCCGCGTATCGGCTTCGTGCATCAGCTCCGCGGCGTCGATTCCGTCGTCGGGGAACACGGCGACGCCGATGCTCGCGACGATCCGCCCCACGCCGGCGCTGACCTCGGCGACCGCCTGCTCCACGCGCGCCGCGAGCCGGTGACTACCGAGTTCGTCGGTCTCAGGCGCCAGCACGCAGAACTCGTCGCCACCGATCCTGGCGGCAGTGTCCTGGGCTCGCATCGAGCGCTCCAGGGCGCCCGCGACCTCGCGCAGCAGATCATCGCCGGCTGCGTGGCCGTAACGATCATTGAGGGCCTTGAAGCCGTCCAGGTCGAGCATCAGCACCGTGAAGCAGCTCTCCGAACGCCGGTGACGGGCGATCTCGTACTGCGCCCGGGCGAGCAGTTGTGTCCGGTTCGCGATCCCGGTCAGAGGATCGGTCAGCGCGAACCCGCGCAGCGTCTCGCGCTCGCGTCCCACGCGCTCGCGCCAGACGAGCATCGCCGCCACACTCGCGGCGGGGACGATGACCGCCAACAGCGGCGAGGGCAGCGGACCGGTCGGGTCCCATGCGGCCGCGGGAATCGCGCCCGCCGCCACCACGGCGGCGCTGCCAATCGCCGCGCCGAGCCGGGTGTGCGTGCTGGCGACGGCGATCACGACCGCCGGCAGGCAGAGCCAGAACGCCTCGCCTCCCCCGGCTACGGCCACCACGGCCGCCGTAGCGAGCGCCACCACGGGTAGGCGCAGTGGAGCCCCCGACCGCCGCCTGGCAGGGCGCAGGGCGGCGGTATCGAGTGGCACGCGGCTGCGGACGCTCACGCGCTTCAGTGTCGCCATGGGCCCGGACGTCGTGGCGACGTTCGCACCGATTGGCCCTCGCTTTCCCTTTCGTTAGGACGGGCGCCGATTACACGGGGTTCACAAGCCTGGTCCGGCCTGACCCTAGGTTGGCCGAATGAGCGCACCCAAATCACTCCTCCTCTGCGCGGCGGTTCTGTTCGGAACCGCCGCCACTGCCACCGCCAAGCCCGTCGCGCCCTCCGGCTTCAAGCTGAAGACGTTCGCCACGGCGCCCGGTGCAACCACCTCCGGCCCGGACGACATCGCCGCTCTGGGTAAGCACATCTTCGTCGGCTGGCAGAACGGCATCGGCCCCAAGGGCGAGCCGGCCCCCAAGACACATCAGACCCACAGCGTCGTCGTCGAATACAACCAGCGCGGACACGCGCTGCACCAGTGGCGGCTGACTGGCAAGGTGGACGGCCTCGGCGGTGACCCGGCCAGCAACGTGATGATCGCCACCGCCAACGAAGACGGCAACTCGCGTCTGTACACGATCGACCCCAAGGCCGGGCCCGCGCACCAGGTTGTCGCCTACCGCTACTCGCCGTCTCCCGACGCCAACCGCAGCGGCCCGTTGTTCACCGGCGGTGGCACTGATTCGGTGGTTGTGCAGGGCACGAACATCCTGATCAGCGCGTCCGCCCCCACTCGAACCGGCCGGACGGCTGTGTTCCGTGCGACGCTGAACGCTCGCCGCCACGTGGCCAAGCTCCATCCGACGTTCGCTGACAACGCGACCGCCGTCGACCACGTGACCGGCAAAACGGTGACGCTGGCCCTCACCGACCCTGACTCCAATGCGACCGTCCCGGCCGCCGCCCCCCTGTTCGGCGGTGACTTCGTGCTCGTCGGGCAAGCCGATCAGCAGCTGGTGTTCGCCCACGGCATCGGTACGAGTGCGATGTCGCTGACCCGTCTGGCCATGACCTACGGGGACAAGCCCGCAGGCACCGATGACGTGCGCTGGGCCCAGCACGCCGGCCAGACCCTGTACGTCGTCGACGCCGGTGCCAACACCATCTACTCGGTCAAGGGACCGTTCACGGCTGGTGAGGCGATCGGGTCGCTTGACACGGTGGGCACAGCAAGCGCCGGCACCGAGATCGACACGCTCAACACCGCCACCGGCGCGTTGACCCCGTTCATCAAGGGCTTCGGCACGGCAAAGGGCCTTCTGTTCGGCCCGTAGCCGGCGCACAGGACCGAGCCGCGGCTCTGCGCAGTCGCGGCTCGGCTCAGCCCTCGACCGGCTGCTCGGCCACGTCGCGGGCCACCAGCAGGGAGTACGCACCGCCGCGCTCCATCAGCTCCTCGTGCGTCCCGCGCTCGACGATCCGTCCCTTGTCGAGGACGACGATCTGGTCGGCGTCGCGGACCGTGGACAGCCGGTGGGCGATGGTGATCGTCGTGCGGCCCTCGGCGAGCCGCTCGAGCTCGGCCTGGACGGCGTACTCGGTCTGCGTGTCCAGCGAGCTGGTGGCCTCGTCGAGCACGAGCACGGGGGGGTTGCGCAGCACCGTGCGGGCGATCGCCATGCGCTGCTTCTCCCCGCCGGAGAAGCGGTATCCGCGCTCGCCGACGACGGTGTCGTAGCCCTCGGGCAGCGACGCGATCAGGTCGTGGATCCGCGCCGTCCGGGCGGCGTCCTCGATCTCCAGATCGGTCGCCTCCGGGCGGGCGAAGCGGAGGTTCTCGCGCACCGTCGAGTGAAACAGATATGTCTCCTGCGAGACGACCCCGACAGTCGCCGCCAGCGAGGCCAGCGAAGCCTGGCGGACGTCGACGCCGTCGACCGTGACCCGGCCCTGCTGGGGCTCATACAGCCGCGCCACCAGGTACCCGAGCGTCGTCTTGCCCGATCCGGTCTCCCCGACGATCGCGGTCCGGGTGCCGGCCGGGACCACCACGTCGATCCCCTGCAGCGTCCAGGCGTCTGATCCGTTGGCGCCATAGCGGAAGTGGACATCTTCGAACCGGACCTCCCCCAGCACCTCGGCCGGCCGCAGCTCCACCGGCTGCTCGGCCTCGACGATGTCGACCGGCAGGTCCATGTACTCGAAGATGCGATCGAACAGAGCCAGCGACGCCTCCAGGTCCGCCCCGACCCCGAGCAGCGACTGGATCGGGAACAGCAGGCGGGTCTGCAGCGTTGTGAACGCCACCACGGCGCCGACCGAGATGTGCCCGGCGAAGCTCTGCCCGGCCAGCCAGTAGATGATCGCCGGCTGGATCGCGAACGTCATCTGGATCGTGGACATCACCCAGCGACCGGCCATCCGCGAGCGGACTTCGAGGTCGGCGATGCCCTTGGACTCCCCCGTGAACCGGTCGGCCAGGTCGTGGCCTCGGCCCATCGTCTTGCCGAGCATGATCCCGGACACCGACAGCGACTCGGCCACCAGCGCCGACAGGTCGGCCAGGCGCCGCTGCTGCTCTGTGGTGATCTTGCGGCGCACCTTTCCGACCCGCCGGGTCAGCCATACGAACAGCGGCACGAACACCAGCGAGATCGCCGCCAGCCGCACGTCGAGGATGCACATCGCCACGAGACTGGCGATCACGGTGGTCGCGTTCTGGGCGACCGTCGTCGCCGTCGTGGTGACGACGTTGTCCAGGCCGCCGATGTCGTTGGCGATCCGGGACTGCACCTCGCCGGTCCGTGTCCGCGTGAAGAAGGCCAGCGACATTCGCTGCAGGTGCCGGTAGACGGCGGCGCGCAGGTCGTGCATGACGCGCTGGCCGATCGCGTTTGACATGTAGGTCTGCCACACGCTCAGCGCCGCGGTGATGATCGCGATCGCGATCATCGCCGCGACCAGCTCGGCCAGCAGCGTGTGCTGCCTGCCGAGGATCCCCTTGTCGAGCACGGCTTTGAGCAGGAACGGAGAGACCATGCTCAGGCCCGCGCCGAACACGATCATCGTCAGCACCACGGCGAGCCGGAACCGGTACGGCGCAAACAGAGCCAGGATCCGGTGACGGTCGCGCTCGCGGCTGGGGTCCATCAGCGGCGGTGGCTTCTTGTCAGGGCCGCCGGCTCGGCGCAGGCTGCGCATCACGCCGGTCCCGGGCTGGCCTTGTGATGCTCCGAATCCATGTCCACCTGAGCTCATCTGCACCTCATGATGACGCAACCGATCGATAAGCACATTTCGTCATTAGACGAAATATAGCCGCGCTAAACTCGCAAACGCCATGAACGGCGACGCCGACATCGCCAAGATCGGAGCCCTGGTCGCCGATGCGGCACGGGCCAGAATCCTGCTCGCGCTTGGCGATGGCCGGGCGCTGCCCGCCAGCGTGCTGGCCGACGAGGCCGGCGTGGCCGCGTCCACGGCCAGCGCCCACCTCGGCAAGCTCGTCGATGGCGGCCTGCTGACGGTGCAGAGCCAGGGCCGCCACCGCTACTTCGCCCTCGCCGGCGAGAGCGTCGGAGAGCTGATCGAGGCATTGGCCCGGCTCGCGCCGCCGGCGCCGGTGCGCTCGCTGCGCCAGGGCACCAGGGCGCACGCCGTCCGCGCCGCCCGCACCTGTTACGACCACCTCGCCGGGGGCCTCGGCACCGATCTGATGCAGTCCATGCTCGATCGTGGCCTGCTGACCGGCGGCGAGGGCAGATTTGACCGCTGCACCGCCGAGCACGACCGTCTGTCCGCGCCCGGCTCCGACCTCGACTACCGCGTCACCCCCCGCGGCGTCGAGCAGCTGGGGGCGTTCGGGATCGACTTCTCGCATCTCACGAGCGCCAAGCGCCCGCTGATCCGCTACTGCGTCGACTGGTCAGAGCAGCGCCATCACCTGGCCGGCTCGCTGGGCGCCGCGCTCGCCGAGCGGATGTTCGAGCTCGGCTGGGTCGCGCGCATCAAGCGCAGCCGGGCCGTGCGAGTGAGCGATCTGGGTCGCGACGGCCTGCTCGAGACGTTCGGCCTCGAACCCGACTAGTCTGCATTCGCGATGAACGACGACTGGCGCCTGCGGATCGATCTGCACGAAAACCGCCTCGCCCACCGGCTGGGCGAGCTCCTCGGTGCGGAGGAGCTCGAGCACGACCTCGAGCGCTCGTTCCACGACCGGGTCGTGGTCTCGGTCGACGGAGCGGAGGTGTTCTGCTACACGGGCACCCGGCCTCAGGCTGAGCGCGCCGAGGAGCTGGTCCGCCGCGTGGCCGAGGAGCACGGCTGGGACGTGGAGATCGAGCTGAGCCACTGGCATCCCACTGCCGAGCTGTGGGAGCCCGCCGAGGTGGGCGACCCCGAGACCGCCGAGGACCGGGAGTACGAGCGCGAGGGCCGCGTCGCCCGCGAGCGCCGCGAGTCCGCCGAGCGGGGCTACCCCGAGTTCGAGGTCCGCGTCCAGTGCGCATCCCGCGCGCAGGCCGGCGAGCTGTCGGACAGGCTCGGCGCGCAGGACATCCCCAACCTGCATCGCTGGAGCTACCTGCTGATCGGGGCCACCGACGAGGACAATGCGCAAGCGCTCGCGCAGCGCGTACGCGTGGAAGCCCCGGCCGGGACATCGGTGACCGTCGAGCGCAACCAGCGCGCGATCTACGACGAGCTCCCCCGCAGCCCGTTCACCGTACTCGGCGGCCTCGGGGCCTGACCGCCCGGCCGCCCCTGGCCGGCTGCACGATCGGGCGCGCCTGATCGTGTCCGGCTCCAGCGCTGGCTGAAGGCACCCCACCACAACTTGGCGTTTTGCCGCCGGCCCGGGATACTGCGCGCTTGCGCGACGACGCCAGCAGCCAGAAGAACGATCGCCGCCCGCCACCCAAAGCGGCTCCGTCGGAGGCGGTGCGCCGGCGAGAGCCCGCGGCCCGGCTGGGCTCGAGCTCGTTCCCGCCGATCGCCGACTACGCGTTCCTGTCGGACTGCGAGACCGTGGCGCTGGTGGCGCCGAGCGGCGCGGTCGAGTGGATGTGCCTGCCGCGGGTGGACTCGCCGAGCGTGTTCGGAGCGCTCCTGGACCGCGACGCCGGAAGCTTTCGCCTCGGGCCGGACGCGATCCAGGTCCCGGCAGCCCGCCGCTATCTGCCTGGGACGATGGTCCTCGAGACCAGCTGGGGTACCGGCTCGGGCTGGATCATCGTCCGCGACGTGCTGCTGATCGGCAACTGGCACCACCAGCACGACCGCTCCCACACGCATCGTCGCGCCCCCACCGACTATGACGCCGACCACGTCCTGCTGCGCATGGTGCGCTGCGTCAACGGCGAGGTGCAGCTACTGCTGGACTGCGAGCCGAAGTTCGGCTACGGCCGCGAGACCGCGGCCTGGCGCTACACCGGCGATGGCTATCACGAGGGCTCGGCCACCAGCTCCGACGGCAGCGTCGAGCTCAAGCTGACCACCGATCTGCTGCTCGGCTTCGAGGGACCGCGCGCCACCGCCCGGCACCTGATGAAGGAGGGAGACCACGTCTACTGCGCGCTCTCCTGGTCAGAGCACGCGCCCCCCCAGGACATGGACGAGGCCTATGACCGCCTGGTCTGGACGGCCCACCACTGGCAGCATTGGATCGACCGGGGCAAGTTCCCCGACCACCCGTGGCGCACGTTCCTGCAGCGCAGCGCCCTGACACTCAAGGGACTCACGTACGCGCCGAGCGGGGCCCTGCTGGCCGCCGCCACCACCTCGCTGCCCGAGACTCCGCAGGGCGAGCGCAACTGGGACTACCGCTACAGCTGGATCCGCGATTCCACCTTCATGCTGTGGGCGCTGCTGTCGCTGGGCTTCGACTGGGAGGCCAACGACTTCTTCTATTTCATCGCCGACGTCGCCGCGGGCGAGGAGAAGCTCCAGGTGATGTACGGGCTCGATGGGGAGCGCGAGCTCGAGGAGCATGTGCTCGACCATCTCGAGGGTTACGAGCGCGCGCGCCCGGTCCGGGTCGGCAACGCCGCCTACAAGCAGGAGCAGCACGACGTCTGGGGCGCACTGCTGGACTCCGTCTACCTGCACACTCGCTCGCGGGATTCGCTCGACGACCGCGTCTGGAAGATCCTCACCCGTCAGGTCGAGCAGGCGATCGAGCACTGGCGCGAGCCTGACCGCGGGATCTGGGAGGTGCGCGGAGAGCCCCAGCACTTCACCTCCTCGAAGGTCTTCTGCTGGGTGGCCTGCGACCGCGGCGCCCGGCTGGCCGAGCTGCGCGAGGACTGGGACCGGGCCGAGCGCTGGCGGGCCGCCGCCGACGAGATTCACGCCGACATCTGCGAGCACGGCGTCGACGACCGCGGCGTGTTCGTGCAGCACTATGAGACCAAGGCGCTCGACGCCGCGCTGCTGCTGCTGCCGTTGATGCGCTTCTTGCCGCCAGACGACGAGCGCATCCGCGCCACCGTGTTCGCGATCGCCGACGAGCTCACCGACCAGGGCCTGGTCATGCGCTACCGCACCGATGAGACCGACGACGGTCTCGAGGGCACCGAGGGGACGTTCCTGATCTGCTCGTTCTGGCTGGTCTCGGCGCTGTGCGAGATCGGCGAGCTCGACCGTGCCCGGTCGCTGTGCGAGCGCCTGCTCGGCTACGCCAGTCCACTCGGGCTATACGCCGAGGAGGTTGATCCGGAGACCGGCCGGCATCTCGGCAACTTCCCGCAGGCGTTCACACACCTGGCGCTGATCAACGCCGTCATGCACGTGATCCGGGCCGACGACGAGACCACCGAGGCCCAGTCGCCCTGGGCCGACTGGAGCTACTAGCTGGCTACGCGGCCCGCGGGCCGAGCTTGACCGGGAGCGTCTTCAGCTGGTTGATGAAGCCCGACTCGACGTACGTCGGGCGGCCGGCGATCTGCATGTCCGGGTAGCGCGCGAGCGTCTCCTCGAGCATCACATTGAGCTCGAGCCGGGCCAGCGCCGCGCCGAGGCAGAAGTGACGGCCACCGGCACCGAACGCCTGGTGCTCGGGGTTGCGGCGCACATCGAAGCGGTCCGGGTCCTCGTAGCGGGTGTCATCGCGATTGGAGCTGACGTACCACATGACCACCTTGTCGCCCTCGCGGATCTTCTGGCCGGACAGCTCGGTGTCCTGGGTTGCCGTGCGGCGGAAGTGGGCGAACGCCGGGTACATCCGCAGCGACTCCTCGACCGCGCTGGAGATCAGCGACGGGTCGTCGAGCAGCGCCTGGCGCTCCTCGGGATGCTCCATCAGGGCGCGCACGCCGCTGCAGTACGTGGCCTTGGTGCTGTCGTTCCCGGCCGCCACGAGCAGGAAGAAGCCCATCACGATCTCGTGCTCCTCGAGCTTCTGGCCGTCGATCTCGGCGTGCACGAGCACGCTGGTCAGGTCGTCGGTTGGGTTCTCGCGGCGCTCGGCGATCATCCGCGAGCAGCGGGCGAAGATCTCGGGGATCTCGTTCTGCATCACGGCCTGCATGCCCTCGGGATTGATGTCGGGGTCGCCGGCACCGAGCGCGGAGTTCATCAGCCGCGCCCAGATCGCGTCGTCCTCGGGCGGGATTCCCATGAAGCTTCCGATCACGCGGGAGACCGCGGGCTGGGCCACGTCGCTGACCAGGTCGCACGTCTCGCGTCCCTGCAGGCCCTCGAGGACGTCGATCACGATCTGCCGGATCGCCGGCTCGTGGGCGGCGATCCGCCGCGGCGTGAAGCCGGCCTGGAAGAGCATCTTCAGGCGGTCGTGCTTGGGCGGGTCCATGCCGATGAACATGGCGCGCATCAGCTCGAGCGGGAAGGCGTCCAGCACGGCGGTGATCCCGCCCAGCTCCGAGGAGTACGTGCGCCAGTCGCGGCTGACCTTGTGGATGTCGTCGGGGCGGGTCACCGACCAGTAGCCGGCCTCGGCCGGGTACTCGCGGATCGCCGCGGTCCAGTGCACCGGGCACTCACCGCGCAGCCGGTGAAAGAGCTCGTGCGGGGGGCCGTCGAGCCAGTGCTCACGGTCGGTGACCTGGACCTGATCGAGGTCGTTCCGGATGGATGTCACGGACTCCTGCGGACTGTGCACGGTCTCCTCCTGACGGTGCCCTGCGGGCCGGTGGCCGATGTTACTGGCTGGCTGGCCAGCCTGGAGGTAGACGGCGGACGTCCGCCCGGCCGCAGCCGAGCGGACGTCACGCGCGGAGCCTCAGGTCAGCTGGTGACCGTGATTGTCCGTACTTCGGTCGACGGGCTGCCGTACCCGTCGGTCACGGCCAGTTTCACCGTGTGCGCACCGGCTGCCGTGAACGTGTGATTCACGGTGACTCCGGTGGCGGTTGTGCCGTCCCCGAAGTTCCACGAGTACGCGGTGATCGGGTGCTGGATGTCGCTCGACGCCTTGGCACTGAAGAGCACCGAGGTGCCGACCTTTGGCACGGCCGACATCGCAAACGTCGGAGTCGGCCCGATCCGCTGCACGCATCCTGCCGCCGACGTGGTGCTCGGCGTCTTGGTCGGATTGTTGGCCCACAGTTGCTGCGTGTAGTAGGTGTGCCCGTTGATCAGCTGGTTGTTGGCGTTGTGGCTCGCCAACGCGCCGCCCAGCAGCGGACCGTAGGTCGCGGCCTGGGTGGTCACGACCGGATTCGTGCACTTGTCGCCGATCTCCTGTCCGCCGGAGTCCAGCCACGCGTTCCCTACGGGATCCGTCGCAGACTCGAGGACCTCGTGGATCCCCGAGTCGAGGGTGCCGTCGGTGTCGGCGTTGCCGTCGGTCCCCGTGGGAGCCTGGCCCGAGTCGCAGCCAGGCTCATACGGCATGTTGCTGTAGGTCGCCACCTGGTTGCCGGGCGTGATGCCCGTGACCTGGGAGTGGTAGGCGCAGTAGCCGTTGTTGGCGGAGAACGTGCAATCGCCGGGGCCGTCGCAGCTGTTGACGCCCCTGGGGGTGAACACGAGGTACTGCGCTTCGGGCGCACTGGCCGGGTCCGTGGGCCAGCCCTGCGCGTTGATCTCGTTCAGGATCTCGTTCTGCATCTGGTTGTCGGTCACGCACGGACTCTCTGAGCTGGTGCACCCGTCCGCGGTGTCGATCGCCCCGTACGGGGCCGTGTCGAACACCGATCCGCCGTAGCTGACGTTGTTGGTGATGAAGTGGTGCGTGCTGGTGCCCTCGTAGTACAGCTCGCCGACCGAATATTCGTTGGTCGCCTTGGCATGGTCGGCAGCCAGGTCCTTGACCCACTGGATGATCGGCCCTGAGTAGCTGGCGGCGAAGCTCCCGCTCTCCCCCCAGAAGATCAGGTAGATCTTGCTGGAGAGCATGACCGGCCCTCCGCCATAGGTGAGCGGCGGCTGGTTGCCCCCGACCGTGAACGG
Source organism: uncultured Solirubrobacterales bacterium (assembly GCA_963799995.1). Taxonomy (GTDB): domain Bacteria; phylum Actinomycetota; class Thermoleophilia; order Solirubrobacterales; family Solirubrobacteraceae; genus Palsa-465. Next base: position 1,772,679 of record CAWCZI010000012.1, read on the forward strand.
CGAGCCGGAGAACGACAGAATCGGCTGAGTCCCCGGCTTCGGTAGCTCGCCATAGGCGTGGCCGTGGTGCCAGACGACCTTCGCCTGTGCGCCGGTGGCGAGCATCAGCATCAACAACGCGGTCAACGCCGCGGTCACTACGGGTTTGCGGACGTGGCCGCCCGCAGACAGGAAATGCCCCTTCATTTGTACCTCCGTCAGATTTGGCCCGCACGGATTCGCGGGGCCGAGTGCGCCCTCGAGCCGTCAGCATATCCGACGCACGCTGGCGGCACCCGGGCTAGCCGGCCTCCTGGACCAGATCTGACTCGAGCCGCTCGGGCCCCGGGCGCTCTGACTCGGGCCCGGTCACAGTACGGCTGCGGTTTGCGGTCGGGATCGACAGGCCGGCGACGACGGCGACGACCAGGAACGCAGCCTCGAGCACGAAGGACTCCGTGAACCCGGTCACCGTGGGGTGTCCGTGGGCGACATTGTTGGCGAGGAACGTGGCCACGATCTGGCCCCCGAGCGCGCCGCCGAGCGTACGCATCACCGTGTTCATGCCGGTCGCGACGCCGGTCTGCTCCTGGGGCACCGCCTCGACGATCAGGTTGCCAAGCGCGGAGAACGCCAGCCCGATCCCAATGCCGAGCAGTGCCGCGCTGATCAGCATGTCGTAGGGATGTGCGTGGGCGACCGCCAGCCAGCCGAAGGCCACCGCGGTGACGGCACTGCCGACGATCACCGCGAGCTTTGAGCCGAAGCGCCGCGCCACCCGCCCGGCGACGGTTCCCAGCATGCTCATCAGCAGCGCAGCCGGCAACAGGTACAGGCCGGCCGTGACGATTGAGGCGCCGAAGCCGAAGCCGGTGCTCTTGGGCAGCTGAGCGAACTGCGGGAAGACCAGGAACGAGGCGTACATCCCGGCACCGAGCAGGAAGGCGACCAGGTTGGTGGTCCAGACGCCTCGGATCCGCATCATCGTCATGTCGATCAGCGGCTCATCGCTTCGCACCTCGACCGCGACCCAGGCGAGGCAGCCGAGCAGGCCGGCCACCAGCAGACCGAGCGTCCTGGCCGAGCCCCAGCCCCACGTGGTCGTCTCTGAGATCGCGATCAGCACGCAGATGAAGCCGCCCGACATCAGCGTTGCGGCCGTCCAGTTGACCCGGCCGGGCACCCGCACCGGCGACTCGGGGATGAATCTCCACGTGCACACCGCCGCGATCAGCGTGACCATCAGCGGGATCCAGAACAGCCAGTGGTAATTGAGGTGTTCGATGATCAGCCCGCCGAGGACGATCCCGATGCCGCCGCCCACGCCGAGGATCGACGACAGCAACCCGATGCTCCCGGCGACCCGGTCACGGGGGAACTCATCGCGGACGATCCCGAAGGCGAGCGGGAAGATGCCGCCGCCGGCGCCCTGGATCACCCGTCCGACGATCATCAGCCCCAGCGAGCTCGAGACCGCCGAGATGAGCGTCCCGACGGCCAGGATGACCAGCGTCAGGAGCAGGAGCCGCTCCTTGCCGTACATGTCGCCGAGCCGGCCCAGGATCGAGGTTCCCACCGACGCCGACAGCAGATAGCCGGTCAGCAGCCATGTCACCCCCGTCTCGGTGGTGTGGAGGCTGTGCTCCAGCGACGTCAGCGCGGGGATGACCGCAGAACTCAGCATCGCGTAGGCGAGTCCCGCCAGCGCCGTGACCGCAAGGATCAGGTTGGGATGGATGCGCTTGTCGGTGCCCGCCGTTGACACGGCCGGGTACTCTAGCGGAATGGTCATTCCGGTCTCGGAAGCGGAGGCTTCCGCCGCATCGGCACAGGGCCCGCCGGTGTCGGCCGCCGAATGCTGGGCGATGCTCTCCCCCGAGGCCAAGCGCGAGCGTCTGCTCAGCGCGGCCGGCGAGGTCTTCGCCGCGCACGGGCTGGATTCCCCGATGAGCGAGGTGGCGGCGGCCGCCGGCTCGGGGATGAGCAGCGTCTATCGCCTCTTCCCGTCCAAGCACGAGCTTCTGGCGGCGCTGGTCACCCGGCGCATGGAGCAGATCGCCGTGGCGGCGGCAGATGCTCAAGCCGGCGTGGGTGACCGCTGGTCGGCGCTCAGGACGATGCTGTGCTCGCTGGTCCAGGGCCAATCCGCCGACGACTTCATGGGCGAGGCGCGCGCGCGAGTGGCCGATCATCCCGATGTCCACGAGGCGAGCGAGCGGGCCACGGCCGCGCTCGAGCGCGTGCTCGCCGCGGCCCGGGCGGAGGGCCGGCTGCGCTCCGATGCCACCACGCTCGATCTTCGGCTCCTGTTTGCGGCCACGCGCGCCGCCAAGCGGGTCGAACCGGAAACGTGGCCGCGCATGCTCGAACTGATGCTGGACGCGCTCGAGGCCCGACCCGCCCCCTGAAGGGTGCTGGGTCTCCTGTCGGCTACCCGGCGCGGAAGCTCCGCAGCAGCCGTCGCTGCGCCGCGCGGCCGGAGGCCAGGCGCTTGACGGTCAGCCCGATCTCCTGCACATGCCCGCGCCTGACCTTCAGCACGCCGTAGGCTGCGCGGCGAGGGACGATGTACCAGTAGTTCAAACCGATGTGGAACGGCTTGCTGAGCTTGAGTCGGCGGGCGACACCCGCCAGCCGGGCCCGGGGCCGCACGCCGTCCAGGGAGTAGTAGCGGTTGGAGGTCAGCGCGATCACGATCCTGCCGCGGCTCTGGTTGCGCAGGCGGCGCGACAGCGAGCGCAGCAGCAGCCTGGACGGGTAGCCGGCTCGGATCCCCGCGCCCTGCAGACAGTAGTCGTCAAAGCCGTAGTGGGCGAACGGGACGCGGGTCAGGGTCGCCCGGGCGCGCTTGATCGTGAAGCCGAGCTGGACCGGCCCGACCCGGGTCCCGGCGATCCGTCCCGTGGGCCGGGGGCACTTGCCGGCCCCGCCCCTGCCGCCACCACCGCCGCCGCCACCGCCGCCGCCGGACCCGCCACCGCCACCGGAGCCGCCACTGCCGGTGCCGCCACTGCCGGTGCCGCCACTGCCGGTGCCGCCACCGCCACCGCCCCCGCCACCCCCACCGGTGGCGGGGAACTCGTACTCCCAGTCGCCGCGTCCGTAGGTGGCGACGAGCAGCAGGTTCGGGTCACCGGGGCTGATGCGCGCGGTGAAAACGGGGGCACTGGGCAGCCCGCTGCCGAGGACGTCGTAGGTGGGTGGGGTTGAGCCGGTGCCCGCCGACGTCTGGACATAGACGCCCAGGTCGGTGGCGACGATCAACTGACCGTCGTGGAACGCCGTCCAGTTGGCCGAGATGTCGGGCAGGTTGCCGGTGATGTTGGTGAAGTGCTCGCCGTGGTCATGCGAGACGAACACGTGTCCCACCCCCACGTTGCTCGTGTCCTCGCCGAACGATCCCGGCGGGATCCAGCGCCGGCCGTAGCCGCCCAGGGTCACATAGACCGTGTTGGGATCATTCGGGTCCTCCTGGATCGAGTTGATGTAGCGCTCGGGCAGCTTGCCGTTGGCGGTCTGACAGTCACCGCAGAGCGCGCTGGCCTGATGCCAGCCCGCTGAGGAGCCGATCTGCGGCGGGGAGCTCCCACCCACGTTGGTGGCGATCCCGTTGGCGAACGGGATCCCCTGTGTGGCCGGGTCGCAGTAGCCGCAGTAGGCCACGTATTCGTCGGCGCCCCGCACTCCCACCGCCGAGGGGATGTTCGGTGCGCCATTGGGAGACGGAAGCGTGCTCAGATCGAACACGGTGTTGAAGGGCGAGCTGGTGACCTGGCAGTTGGCCGCGGTGGCTCCCGGCGGCACGGTGCACGGGTTGGCATACACGTTGGTCGCCTCCTGGATCTGCGTGCACCCGATCAGCACGTGCCCGTCCATCGTCGGGTCCTGCTCGATCGGAGTCGAGAACAGGGCGGTGGTCGAGCTCCCGCACGAGCTGCTCGGCGTGATCGAGTACCAGCTGCCACCGCCGTCTGTGGACAGGTTGACCTGCTCGGCGTAGGTGTACTCCTCGATGATGTTCTTGCTGTCGTTGGGATCGATCGTCGAGTAGAACGCGTCGCCGCCGTAGATCTCGGCTTCACGGCCGTCCGGAGCCGTCTTCATCTCGCCGTTGTCCTGCAGGCCGGAGACGATCGTGCCGTCCTTGGCCATCTCCGCGTCGTAGGGCTGCACGGCGGAGATCGTCGCGTTCAGCCCGTCGCCCCAGCCGTCGTTTGAGAAGTCCGCTCCCGACGCCACGTGCTGGGAGTAGATGCCGCCGTCGGAGCCGATCAGCAGCGTCACGCCGCCCTTGCCGTCGGGGATCATCGCGTCGGCGTGCTGGTCGGGATGTGTAGTCGAGCCGGGTATCGGGCTGCCGTTGAGACTGGGGTTGCACGGCCCAACCGGTGTGCTGACGCCACCGCAGGCGTTCCAGTAACGACCGATGACCACCCATGGGTCCGTGGCGGCCGTGCCTCCCGGATACGCGGCGTACGGACTGGTCAGCACGCCTCCGGTCCCGACCTTGGGCAGAACCTGGTTGTTCTCCCAGACCTCTTCGAGCCCGAACAGCAGGCGAGTCGGGTCGTGACTCGTCGCATCGGTGGACGTCGGGTCCGGGTCGACCCAGAGGTTGTACCAGGACTGCACGCCGGGGTTGTAGCCCGCCTCTCCGAGCAGCGCGCTGTTGGTCCCCGCCTGTTTGAGCTGGGTGTAATCCATGATCTTGGTCCACGTCTTGCCGAAGTCGTACGAGGCGTACATCCCGTCCAGCACGGTGGCGATGCCCTCGCCGACGAGGGTCGGGTTGCACCCCGAGGTCGCCTGGTCCAGGATGTCGGCGCAGCCGTTGAACTTCTGTGCGTCCTGGACGATCGCGTAGACGGCGTCCGAGTTCTGCCCGGCCCCGTGTGCGATGCCGAGCGCGGTGCGCCCGAAGATGTCGGTCGCCGGCAGGCTCGTGCCGAGCGACGCCGTGGTTCCCGGCGTGATGTAGGAGAACGAGCCAGGGGCACCCGAGGCTGAGGTGTAGAGCCCGTTCTGAGGCGCCTGCAGACAGTTGGTCGCCGCGCCGTTCAGCTTGCAGCCGGACACCGGGTTGCCGGCGGCGTCGTTGTCGACCTTCTGCCCGGCGCGCCAGCCGACGGCCGCGATCACCGCACCCGCCGGCCCGTTGCTGGTCGCCGTGGACTTGACCACCACGTCGGTCACGTCATTCGCGAAAAAGCACAGCGGGCTGGTGGTGTCGCCCTGGCAGTTGGGTGAGTAGCCGGCGGGGCTGGTCGGGAGGTTCTCGTTAACGTACGAGGCGCCGCCGTCGACCGAGCGGAACAGGCCTTTGCTGGTCGCCGCGTAGATCGTGTCGCCCGAGGAATCCGCGGGCGAGACGACGACCCTGAAGCTGAGCGCGAGGTCCGGTATCCCGGCCGCCGTCTGCCAGGTGGCTCCATCGTCGTCGCTGTAGTAAATCCCGTGGCCGGCGATGCCGTCGCCACCGAACGAGTTGTCGCCCGTGCCGACGATGATCCGATGGTGTGGCGCGTCGTACGCGATCGCGCCCACCACCTGCGTGGGTAGGCGGTCGCCGATCGAGTGCCAGGTCGCGCCCGAGTCGACCGACTCCCACACGCCGCCCACCACCGGCGAGGCGAAGTAGCGCCCCTGGGTGGACGGGTCGTAGGCGAAGCTCGAGATGCGACCCGAGAGCGTGCGGAATCCCAGGTTCCCGGTGTAACCGTAGTTGCCGTTGTCGGCATTCGGGGCCGGGCAGGCCGAGCTTTGCGTCTGCGCCGCGCATTCGGGCGGTGAGCCCGCGAGCTGCCAGGCGCCTCCACCGCCCGCGGCGGCACCGGCGCGCGCCATCGCCCGGCGCTGGGCGACCGCGTGCAGGTACGCGCCGGGTGCGCTGCTGGTGAACGGAGCCGCGTCCCGGGCTCCCTGCTCGCTGTTGGCGATGCCGAGGTCGCCGAAGGTCTCGGGCTGGCCAATCGGAACGCAGGCGCGGCGGCTGGCATCCCTGGAGTCCCCGGATCCGGCGCGAGAGCCGTTGGAGTCGCGGCCGGCCGGACCGTCGGCAGACGCCTTGGAGTCACTGCCGACCGGACCGTCGGCGGGGACGAACCCCGGACGGCACTGATCGCCGAGCCCGACACCGGCAACGAGCCTGGAGGTGTGCCCGCCGCCGGCGCGGAGGCCGACCACCAACGCGGCCGCGATGATCACGACCAGGCCGAGGGGCACCAGCGGATGGCGCCGCAGGAACAGCATCGGACTCCGTCGCATTCGACTCTCTCCCCGACTCGCTTGGATCCGCTCGATCACGGTTGGCCTGGCGGCATATTACGGTTTTCTGGTGCGCTGGGTGACCTTTCGAGCAGACCTCGAGGTCACCGAGCGCCCCCTCCTACCAATAAGGTTCGGTCGCAACGCCCGACGCCGTCAGGAGGGGAGATCGTCGTGAAGATGAGGGCCGCCGTGCTCGAGCAGTTCGCCCAGCCTCTGAACGTGACCGAGATCGACCTCTCAGAGCCGCGCGCCGGCGAGGTGCTCGTGCGGCTCGAGGCCTGCGGTGTGTGCCACACCGACATGTACACGGCCTCCGGCGTCGACCCTTCGGGCTACGCCCCGACCGTGCTCGGCCACGAGGGGGCGGGCGTCGTGGAGCGTGTTGGCGAGGGCGTCTCGAGCCTGTCCCCCGGCGACCGGGTCGTGACCCTGTTCTCGCCGCAGTGCCGCGAGTGCGTGCACTGCCAGAGTCCGGACACGAACCTGTGCCTGGCGATCCGAGAGCAGCAGAACCTCGGCTATCTCCCCGACGGGACGGCCCGCCTGTCCCGAGACGGCGAGCCGATCCGCCATTTCATGGGCACGAGCACGTTCGCCGAGTACACGGTGATGCCGGAGATCGCGCTCGCCAAGGTCTCCCCCGAGGCCGAGCCCGAGCATGCGTGTCTGTTCGCCTGCGGGCTCTCCACCGGACTCGGGGCCGCGATCAACACCGCCAAGGTCAGGCCAGGCGCGACCTGCGTCGTGTTCGGGGCCGGGATGGTCGGGCTGGGCGCGGTCGCCGGCTGCCGGCTGCAGGGCGCCGAGCGGATCATCTGCGTCGACCTGTCCGAGGAGCGGCTCGAGCTGGCCCGCGGCCAGGGCGCCACCGACGTGTGGGTGGGCGATGAGAACACCGTCGCCCGCGTGCTCGAGGAGACGGGCGGCTTCGGCGCCGACTACACGTTCGAAGCGACCGGGCTGGTCGCGGTGATGCGCCAGGCGGTCGAGGCCGCGCGGATGGGCTGGGGCCTGTGCACCGTCGCCGGCGTCGCCGGCAGGGGCGAGACGCTCGACATCATCCCGCGGCTGCTGATCACCGGTCGCCGGGTGTGCGGCTCGTCGTTCGGCGGCGTCAAGGGCCGCGACCAGGTCCCTGAGCTGGTCCAGCTCTACCTCGACGGCCAGATCGACGTTGACCCGTTCATCTCACACCGCATCACCCTGGACGACGTCAACCAGGGCTTCGAGGCGATGGAGCGCCAGGACGGTATCCGCAGCGTGATCATGTTCTGAGCCCGCTGGTCCGCGGCGACCCGCACAACAGCGGCGCGATCCACTCTGGCGACGAAACTGGTCACATAGACCAGAATCGTCGCCCGAGTCGGGTCCGGGCGGCTACCTGCGGGGTAATGGACACGCGACCGCGAGCCTGGCAGCGTGACCGGCCGTGAGCGCCCCCCACGCCCCTGGTGACCCGGAGATACGCTCGTCCCCCGATGACCCGGAGGTAGGCTCGTGAGCGTGACCGCCGTGGACCGCGCGAGCACCGGGAACCGGGTCGGCCTGCTGCTGCGAGACTGGCGCCGGCGCCGCCGGCTCAGCCAGCTCGATCTGGCGCTCGAGGCGGGCGTCTCCACGCGCCACCTCAGCTTCGTCGAGACGGGACGGTCCAACCCCAGCCCGGAGATGGTGCTGCACCTGGCCGAGCGGCTCGAGGTGCCGTTACGCGAGCGCAACCAACTGCTGCTGGCGGCCGGCTACGCGCCCCAGTACGGGCGGCGCTCGCTCGATGACCCGGAGATGGCCCAGGTCCGCGAGGCCCTCGGCCGGGTGCTGGCGGGACACGAGCCCTACCCGGCGTTCGCCGTCGACCGCGCCTGGAATCTGGTGATGTCCAACGGGGCGCTCGGACCGCTGCTTGAGGGAGTGGCGCCGGAGCTGCTCGTACCGCCGGTCAACTGCATGCGCCTGGCCCTGCATCCCGACGGGCTCGCCCCGCGGATCGTCAATCTCGCGCAATGGCGAGGCCACCTGCTGCACCGGCTCGCGCACGAGCTGCAGATCACGGGCGATCCCCAGCTCGAGGTTCTGCTCGACGAGCTGCGCGGCTACCCGGGGCCGGTCGCTTCCGACGCGCCCGACGCCGCAGCGATCATGGTGGAGCTGCGCCTCGCCACCGCCGAGGGCGGCGAGCTGGCCTTCTTCAGCACCGTGACCACGTTCGGCACCGCCGCCGAGATCACCCTGTCCGAGCTCTCGGTCGAAGCGTTCTTCCCCGCCGACGAGAGCACCGCCGCCCGTCTGCGCGCCTGAGCGCCTCAGGCCCGTCAGCGCCGTCTTGCCACGGGCTCCAGGGCAGGGTTGGACCACCCCGAGTCCTGGGGGTTGAGGTTCACCCCTGGAGGCACGATCTCGTCGATCTTGTCCAGGACCTCCTCGGACAGTTCGACGTCGGCAGCCGTGAGCTGTGACTCGAGCTGCTCCATCGTCCGCGGGCCGATGATTGCCGCGGTCACGGCGGGATGGCGGATGACGAACGCCAGCGCCATCTCGATCAGCGTGATCCCCGCCTGTTCGGCGACCTTGGCCAGGGCATCGGCGACCTCCAGCTTGCGCTGGTTTCCGGGCAGCGACATGTCATAACGACCCGGGATCCGCTCCGCACGATGTGACTGAGGCACGTCCTGGCCGAGGCGGTAGCGGCCCGACAGCCAGCCGCCGGCCAGCGGGCTCCACGGGATCACGCCCATGCCGTAGCGCTGTGCCGTCGGCAGCACGTCGCGCTCCGCGTCGCGCACCAGAATCGAGTACGGCGGCTGCTCGCAGACAAACCGCTCGCGCCCACGCCGCTCCGCCACCCATTGCGCCTCCACGATCTGCGAGGCCGGGAACGTGGAGGAGCCGATGTAGCGCACCTTGCCGGCGCGGACGAGGTCGGTGAGCGCGCCGAGCGTCTCGTCGATGTCGGTGTCGGCCTCTGGACGATGGATCTGGTAGAGGTCGATCCAGTCGGTCTCCAGGCGGCGCAGCGAGTTCTCGACCTCCCTGATGATCCAGCGCCGTGAGTTTCCGAACTCGTTCGGATCATCGCCCATCGTCCCGTGGACCTTGGTGGCCAGCACCACGTGGTCGCGCTTGCCGCCCGCCAGCGCCTTGCCGACGATCTCCTCCGATTCCCCGCGCGAATACACGTCGGCGGTGTCGATGAAGTTGATCCCGGCGTCCAGCGCCCGGTGGATGATGCGGACACTGTCGTCGTGGTCCTTGTTTCCCCAGTCGCCGAACATCATCGCTCCGAGGCAGAGCGGACTGACTTTGGTTCCGGTGTGGCCCAGCGTGCGGTAGTTCATCTTTCCACCCTAGCCCGCCGCTCGAGCGACTCCTCAATCGCTCCCTTCGGCCACCGCCGACGGCCCGCGGGCGCCTGGCACTATGTTGGGGACATGAGCTCCTCCGACACCCACTTCGGCCTCACCGGTCTGGCGACGATGGGCGCCAACCTGGCGCGCAACATCGCCCACCACGACATCCCCGTCGCCGTGCACAACCGCACCACCAGCCGCATGCACAAGTTCATCGAGGAGCACGGCTCCGAAGGCCCCATCAGCGGTTATGAGTCGACCGAGGAGTGGGTCCGGTCGCTGGCGCGCCCGCGGGTGCTGATGAGCATGGTCCAGGCCGGCCCCGCCACCGACGCCGTGATCGATGAGATCGCGCCGCTGCTCGACGGGGGCGACATCCTGATCGACGGGGGCAACGCCAACTTCCGCGACACCCAGCGCCGTCACGCCAAGTTGGCCGAGAGCGAGATCCACTTCCTCGGCGTCGGGGTCTCCGGCGGCGAGGAGGGCGCGCTGGAGGGTCCCAGCATCATGCCCGGCGGCGACCGCGAGCCCTACGACCGATCGGTCAAGGAGGTCTTCGAGGCGATCGCCGCCAAGGTCGACGGCACCCCCTGCTGCACGTACATTGGCCCTGACGGCGCCGGGCACTACGTGAAGATGGTCCACAACGGGATCGAGTACGCCGACATGCAGCTGATCGCCGAGAGCTACGACCTGCTGCGCCACGGGGTCGGCCTCGAGGTGCCCGAGATCGCGGAGCGCTTCAAGGCATGGAACGAGTCCGAGCTCGAGTCGTTCCTGATCGAGATCTCCGCGCGCGTCCTGGCCAAGACCGATCCGGCCACCGATCAGCCGCTGGTCGACGTGATCCTCGACGCCGCCGAGCAGAAGGGTACGGGGCGGTGGACAGCCCAGGACGCGCTCGAGCGCGGGGTACCGCTGACCGGGATCACCGAGGCCGTGTTCGCACGCGCGCTGAGCGCGCTCAAGGAGCAGCGGGTATATGCCGCCGACCGTCTCGCCGGGCCGAGCGCTCGGCCCGGATCCGGCGGCGACCAGCAGCTGGCCGACGACCTCGAGCACGCCCTGTATGCCTCCAAGATCGTCTCCTACGCCCAAGGGTTCGCCCAGATGGCGGCCGCCGGCGACGACGAGGGCTGGAAGATCGACCTCGGCGCGATGGCCACGATCTGGCGTGGCGGCTGCATCATCCGCGCGCGCTTCCTGGACCGCATTCGTGAGGCCTATGACGCCGAGCCGGGGCTCCCCAACCTGATGCTGGCCGACTTCTTCGCCAAGGCGCTCGAGGAGGCCCAGGATCCCTGGCGCCGCGTCGTCGGCCGCGCGGCCGAGCTGGGGATCCCGACGCCGGCGTTCAGTTCGTCGCTGGCCTATTACGACGGGTACCGGCGTGCCCGGGGACCGGCCGGGCTGATCCAGGGTCTGCGCGACCTGTTCGGCGCCCACACCTATAAGCGCATCGACCGCCAGGGCACCTTCCACATCATGTGGGGCGAAGACGGCCGCGAGGTCGAGGTCTAGCTCCTTAGGTCCAGGTCCCGTCTCAGCCGGGGATCCATCGATCCGGGCTCAGCCGGACCCGGGGGTCCGGTTCGTTTCGCGACTCGTTGGGTAGATTCGGCCCAGCGCCGAACCGGCGCCGGCACGGGAGCGGGAGTCCTCGGGCCGAGAGCAATCAGGCGAGCCGCAACCCAGCCTGCATCTCGGCCGACGACGTCCGCACACGGGCCCCAAGTCCAAGGAGGACCCGATGCCTCATCGAGAGCGCTCACGGCGGGACATGACGATCGTTCTGGCCGAAGATGACGAGGACGACCGCGAGCTGATCCGCGACGCTCTGCAGGACTCCCGGTTGGAGGAGCAGATGCAGTTCGTCGGCGACGGGCAGGAGCTGATGGACTACTTGCACCGCAGCAGCCCGACCTCGGCGGCCACGCCGCGGCCGTCGATCATCCTCCTGGATCTGAACATGCCCCGCAAAGACGGCCGCGAGGCACTGGCCGAGATCAAGGCTGACCCGGGCCTGCGCACGATCCCGGTGATCGTGCTCACCACGTCCAAGAGCGACCACGACATCCACAACGCCTATGGCCTGGGCGCCAGCTCCTATATAACGAAACCGGTCACGCACGACACGCTGACCGAGGTGATGGACGCGGTCACCGAGTACTGGTTCGACGTGGTCGAGCTTCCCCAGGACCGTTCGATCTGACGGCAGCTGCGCTCCGTAGGGGTCGGGCACCCATTCACGCTCTTTGACCGCCTGCCGCCGCGGCGGTAGCGTAGGTACGCAATCGCCATCCCGGCGGCCGCACGGACAGGAGAGGAGACGACGTGGGGCGTCGGCTGGCGGTCGCGGGGGTGGCCGTGACCATGCTGGTCTGCGCCGGCTCCGCCCAGGCAGGGAGCTGGACGCTCCAGACGATGCCGACCCCGACGCGCCCGGGCGGCTCCTTCGCGGCCGTCACCTGCCCGGCGAGCAGCCGCTGCATCGCGGTGGGGACCATGATCGGGAGCACCGGCGCCGGGCTGCCGCTTATCGAGAGCGGGAACGGAACCGCGTGGAGCCAATCGTCCGCGCCCCACCCGGCGGGCGCGATTCACACCGCTCTGGACGGCGTCTCCTGCACGACGGGTACCGCATGCAGCGCGGTCGGTGAGTCCGTCAACGGCAGCGGCGTCGCGAGTCCGGTTGCTGCTCGGTGGGACGGCACCAGCTGGCAGCTACAAGCCCCGGCCACGCCCGCGAGCGCGGCAACGCAGCTGACCCTGACCGGGGTCTCGTGTCCAGCCGCCACAGAATGCCTGGCAGTCGGCTGGTATGCGAGCTCCACCGGCGCAGACGTCGCCTTCGCCGAGCAGTGGAACGGGACCAGCTGGCAGCTCACCGGTCCGCCTGACCCAGGCGGTTCCGCGAGCACGGAGCTGAGCGCCGTGACCTGCACGTCCGCGACCGCTTGCACGGCGGTAGGCTTCGACCGGCCGGCGAGCGGAGGTCCAGCGCCGCTCGCCGAGCGATGGAACGGGACGAGCTGGTCCAGCGAGCCGGTTCCCACAAGCGCCGGCGCGAACGGCGGCACGCTCGACGGCATCTCGTGCTCCTCGGCATCGGCCTGCACTGCAGTGGGCTCCCTCGGCCCCACGTCGAACCCCGAGCCCCCGCTCGTCGAGCGCTGGAACGGCACGAAGTGGACCGAGCAGACCGCACCCGCGCCGTCCGGCAACCCCTACAACGCCGTGCTCCAGGCCATCTCGTGCTCGTCGGCAACCGCGTGCTCGGCGACCGGCACCTACAACGAGGGGAGCGCCTTCGCCGAGCGCTGGAACGGCACGAGCTGGCAAATCACCCCGTTGGCGGCGCCGACCGCCACCATGGCGCTCACGGGCATCGTCTGCACGGCGGCGAGTGCGTGCACCGCGGTGGGCGACGTCGGGAGCCCAGCCGCCGGTATCACCACGCTGGCAGAACACTGGAATGGCGCCACCTGGCAGCGCCTCACGACGGTTGACCCGCCGGGCTCGGTCGGAGGCGAGCTGGCCGGCGTCGCGTGTCCCACCAGCAGCTTGTGCGTTGCTGTCGGGCGCACCGATGCGACGCCCGGCCGCCCGCTCACTGAGACGTGGCGAGGGTCGGCGTGGCAGCTCACCGGCACCCCGGAACTCGCGGGCGTCGACTCCGCAGAGCTGGACAGCGTGTCCTGCGTCACCTCAGCCGAATGCGTGGCGGTTGGGGACGAGCGCCTGGGCAGCGCGAGCCGGCCGCTCATCGAGATATGGGACGGCACCAGCTGGCACGTTCAGGACGTTCAGGCTCCCCCGAGCGGTACGAGCCGTGTATTGGACGGGGTCTCCTGCCGCAGGAAGCACTGGTGCATGGCCGTGGGGTGGCAGTTCGATGGGAGCACGTTCAGCGGGATCGCGGAGTACTGGGCGGCGACGAAATGGATCATCCTGCCCCTCCCAGGGGGAGTGGGCAAGCTGTCCTCGGTAACCTGCCCAACGGTGCCGTGGGACTGCACCGCCGTCGGAAGCGGTGTCGTGTACTGGAATGGTTTTCACTGGACAGCCGAGCCTGTCACGCCTCCATCCGGCTCTCTCGGATTCTCCCTCCTCAGTGTCTCGTGCGACAGCCCGCCCACGGGGTGCACCGCCGCAGGTTCGAACACCGTGAGCCCTGACGGGGACGCCCAGCCCCTGGTTATGCGCCCCGGGAATGCAGCAATCTGGTCACCTGAGAAGGTGCCCCTCCCCTCCCAATACCAGTTCAGCGTCCTGCGGGGCTTGAGTTGCCGCAACGCGGCATTGTGCATCGCAGTCGGCGTTCTACCGCCGGGCAACCTCGGCCATGGTCCGAAGCCGCCGGATCGCGTCTTCGTAGTGGCCAACACACCCGGCATGGGCTGGCAGCTCTCCCCGGTTCCCAACCTGAACGACAATGCCGACGCGCTGTCCGGAATCGACTGCTACTTGGGAGATCAGGGGTTCCACGACGGAACCTGCATGGCGGTCGGATCAGGGACGCTCGATCTCCAGGTCCCGCTGGCCGAGAGATTCCTGCAGACAGCGCCACCCGCTACCGGGTAATACCTGCTCCCCCGGCCCCGCACCTGCATCTCGGCGCCGGGGCCGTCTGAGCCCGGATGAGCCGGATGAGCCGCCGCTCAGTACCCGGCAGGACCCGGGACCCAGTTCGTCCCCGCGAGCGGCACCCGCGCCATCGCCGCCGCCTCGATGGTCAGCGCCACCAGGTCCTCGGGCTCCAGGTTGTGCACATGCGACTTCCCGCAGGCCCTGGCCAATGTCTGCGCCTCGAGGGTCAGCGTCCGCAGGTAGTTCGCGAGCCGCCGGCCGCCCTGCACCGGATCCAGGCGTGCCTCCAGCTCAGGGTCCTGGGTGGATATGCCGGCGGGGTCCAGCCCGGCCTGCCAGTCGTCGTAGTAACCGGCCGCTGAGCCGATCGCCTCGTAGCCGGACTCGTGCTCGGGCGCGTTGTCGCCGAGCGCGATCAGAGCCGCGACGCCGATCGACACCGCGTCGGCGCCGAGCGCCAGCGCCTTGGCCACGTCGGCGCCGGTGCGGATCCCGCCGGACACGATCAGCTGCACCTCGCGGTGCATGCCGAGATCGACCAGGGACTGCACCGCCTGCGGGATCGCCGCCAGGATCGGGATCCCGACGTGCTCGATGAACACCTCCTGGGTGGCCGCGGTACCGCCCTGCATGCCGTCGAGCACGATCGCGTCGGCGCCTGCCTTGACCGCCAGGGCCACGTCGAAGTAGGTGCGGCTGGCCCCGACCTTGATGTAGATCGGGACCCGCCAGTCGGTTATCTCGCGGAGCTCCTCGATCTTGATCTCGAGGTCGTCGGGTCCGGTCCAGTCGGGATGCCGGCAGGCGCTGCGCTGGTCGATCCCCTTCGGCAGGTCGCGCATCTCGGCCACACGGTCGGAGATCTTGTGGCCGAGCAGCATGCCCCCGCCGCCCGGCTTGGCGCCCTGCCCGATGACGACCTCGATCGCGTCGGCGCGGCGCAGGTCGTCAGGATTCATGCCGTAGCGCGATGGCAGCAATTGGTAGACCAGCCGAGTGGAGTGCTCACGCTCCTCGGCGGTCATGCCTCCGTCGCCCGTCGTCGTGGAGGTGCCGACCTCGCTGGCGCCGCGCCCGAGCGCCTCCTTGGCGTTGCCCGACAATGCGCCGAAGCTCATCCCCGCGATCGTGATCGGGATCTCGAGCTCGATCGGCTCGCGGGCGAACCGGGTCCCGATCGTCACGTCGGTCGCGCAGCGCTCCCGGTAGCCCTCGAGCGGGTAGCGCGAGACGCTGGCACCCAGGAACAGCAGGTCGTCGAAATGCGGGACCCTGCGCTTGGCTCCGAAGCCGCGGATGTCGTAGATGCCCTCGCGCGCGGCCCGCTGGATCTCGGCGATCGTGGCCCGGTCAAAGGTGGCGGACTCGCGCAGCTCGGGAGCCGCACCACCTGCATCGCGAGCGGAGCTCACCGGTCCCATGTCAGTAGGCCCCCACGTTGTCAACCGTGAAGTTGTAGAGCCGGCGTGCCGACCCGTAGCGGCGAAAGTCCGCTGGATCGGCGTCGATCTGGGCGCGCGCCAGCAGCTCGCCCACCTGGGCCACGTGCTCGGCTCGCATCTCCTTCTCCACGCAGTCGGCACCGAGCCCGGCCACCTCGCCGCGCACGTACAGGCGCGCTTCGTAGAGGGAGTCCCCGAGTGCCTCGCCGGCGTCCCCGCACACCACCAGGCAGCCGGTCTGGGCCATGAAGGCGCTCATGTGACCAACCGAGCCGCGCACCACGATGTCGGCCCCCTTGAGCGAGATGGCGCACCGCGCCGAGGCATCGCCGTGGATCGCCAGCAGGCCGCCCCGCGCGGTCGCGCCCGCCGACTGGCTGGCGCTCCCCTCGATGATCACCGAGCCCGACATCATGTTCTCGGCGACCCCGACGCCACAGTTGCCGCGCACCCGAATCGTGGCGAGCTTGTTCATGCCGGCGCAGTAGTAGCCGACGTGCCCCTCGATCTCGATCTCGTAGGGCGCGTCGAGCCCGACGGCGATGCTGTGGCGACCGTCGGGGTGCAAGACCCGTACACGACCGGCCGCCTCGCCCACGTGCAGCGTCGCGTTGAGCTCTCGCACGCTCTCGACGGCGAGGTCGACGGTCAGGACATCCTTGAGCACATCCGGGGCCGCCATCAGGCCACCAGGGCTCGGCCCCAGCTGTACACCCGTCCCGGCTCGGGCTCCCACGTGACGGCGTCCTCGGCCCCCGGCAGAACGGCGATCGCCCGGTACTC
Organism: uncultured Solirubrobacterales bacterium; assembly: GCA_963799995.1. Taxonomy (GTDB): domain Bacteria; phylum Actinomycetota; class Thermoleophilia; order Solirubrobacterales; family Solirubrobacteraceae; genus Palsa-465. Next base: position 1,789,087 of record CAWCZI010000012.1, read on the forward strand.
GGAGGCCATCGCCACCCATTGGTCGGTCTCAGCCATCACCGCCGGCTTGCAGGCGATCGGATCGCGGAGCACCGCGAAGCCGTCGGCGGTGCCGACCGCGAAGGTGTAGAACCCGTCGAGGTCTTCCAGGCAGCCCTCGAGCGCCTGCTCGAGCGTCGCGCCCTCGCGCAGGCGCCAGGTCAGGTATCCCGCCGCCACCTCTGTGTCGTTGTCGGTCTGGAAGCGGATCCCCTGCCGTTGCAGCGAGCGGCGCAGCCGGTTGTGGTTCGAGAGCGAGCCGTTGTGCACGAGGCACAGGTCAAGGCCGGTCGAGAACGGATGCGAGTGCTCTGTGGTCACGCGGCTCTCGGTCGCCATCCGCGTGTGACCGAGCGCGTGGCTGCCGTCGATCGAGGCCAGGTCGAAGCGACGCACGAACTCGCTCGGAAGTCCCGCCTCCTTGTAGATCTCGATCGTGCGTCCAGCGCTCATCAGCGTCAGCTCCGGATGGACGGAGCGCAGCCAGGCCTGGACCGGGTCGGCGTCGGCGCCGACCGTGAACACGGCATGGGACGCGCGGACGCTGGGCTCCGAGGCATCGCCGAAGGCGGCACGCAGCTCCCGCGTCACCCCCGCCCAGTCCGGCTCCGCGGCCGGCGAGTGCAGCGAGACCTTGCACCACCCGTCGGGCGCCGGCTCGCGGTAGAAGGCGACGCCAGCGCTGTCGGGACCGCGGAACGACAGCTGCTCGAGCATCCGGGCCAGCTGGGCGCCGAGCTCCGAGCGCAGCGTGTCGGTCTTCGTGTAGAGCCCAGCGATACCGCACATGTCAACCAGCGTAGACCGTGGTCGCATGCGCTCCAATGGCGCCCACGGGCACACTTTCGGGCGCAAATGTGGTGACTGGCGCTACACCGGCAGCCGCCGCTGAGCGCGCCTGACCAGTGCAAGAGCCTCCCGCAGATCGTTGCGGGCGATCGGCGCCAGTTCGGTTGGATCGATCATGTTGTCGGGCGGTGAGCCGGCCGCGATCAGCGCTGCGTGATGCTCGAAGCGCACCCGGCTGATCATGTCGAAGGCCTCGGCCAGCGAGGCCCGGTCCTCCTCGCCGAGCCCGCCCGCGGCGGCGACGGCATCTATCCGGTCGAGCGTCGGGGAGATCGTGACCCCGGTGGCGAGTGCGTGATAGCGGACCAGGTTGACCAGCGGGATGATCCCGCCGTGCTTGAGGTCCAGGCGGCCGGCGTGCTCGCCGTCACGCTCGGTGACCAGCTGCCCCCGGAAGCCCAGGGCGACCGGGAAGCCCGCCGCCGAGCGCGCGATCAGGCGCATGAACTGGGGGTACTCGCGAGCCCGTCTGATCAGCGCGGTCAGCTCTCCGGCGATTACGAGGCCGCCGGCTGTGGGACGGAAGTCGAAGCCCACGGTGGCTCGGACCAGGTGCGACTCGTCCGGCTGGTCCAGGCACTCCGCGAACGTCCGCAGCCATCCCTGCTTCGACATCCGCCAGCGACGGTCACGGGCCAGCACACCGTTGTTGTCCACCCCGATCCCGCACCGCGCCAGGCCTTCGTTGACGTCGGCGCCGAGACTGCCGAAATAAGCGTCGGCCGTGTCGCGCTCGCCGGCGGCCGCATCGGCGTACGCAAGCGCGTTGTCCTGGTCTGAGGCGAGCGTGAACTCGCGCCGGGCTGCGCTTCCGAGATCGAGCCATGCCCACGGCAGCGGCGCCGGCCCGCGCTTGGAGATCGAGAAGTCCACCAGCCGCGCCACGACCGCATCGTGCTGGAGGCTCAGCACGCGCCCGAGGTCGCGCGAGGGGACCCCGGCTCGCTGCAGTGCGAGGAACAGCGCCGGCAGGTGCGAGACCGCGCGCACGAGCGTGTCCTCGTCAGCCGCGCCGAGGATGGTGTGGCGCAGGCCGATCGGACCGCGGGCGTCGAGGCCCAGCAGATCGGCGGCGGACAGAACCCCGCACACCCGCTCGCCGTCCAGCACCGCCATGTGCTCGACTCCGGCGGAGAGCATGTCGACCGTGGCCTCGACGGCCAGCTGGCCAACGGGCACTGTCGGCACCGGTGAGCGGGCCACCGCGCTCAGGGGTGCGTCCAGGGAGACCCCGTCGCCGGCCACCCGCGCCCGGATCTCCGCATCGGTGACGATCCCGAGGCGACCCTCGCCGAGCACGACCAGCAGTGCGGCCGCCCCCTCCTGGTCTAGGCGCCGCACGGCCGTACGCACGTCGTCACCGGGGTCACCCCACAGTGGCGGGCGCATGATCGCCGACACCGGCGTGGTGCCGGTGTCGAGCAGCCCGTGGACGGTGTGGCCGGTGCGCTGCAGCCGCTTGCGCATCGTCTGGGCCACGTAGGTCACGCCGGCCTCGGTGGCCAGCAGCCGCCGTGCCGCCGCCGGTGCGAACAGGGCGCACGTCGAGGGCTCGCGGGCGCGGACGGTGAACGAGGGCGCCATCCCGGTCAGAAGCGACGGGTGCCCGAAGCATTCGCCTGGCTCGAGCACCTGCACCGGCTCCCCCTGGTGCACGAGGTCCATCGAGCCGGTCAGGATCACCCACAGACCGCAGGAGGGCGTCCCGTCCTCGACCAGTACCGCGGTGCCCGGGTCGAAGCGGTGCTCGGCGGCCTGCGCCGCAAGCTCGAGGAGCTGTTCTGCGCCGATCCCGTCGAACGGAGGATGCCTGGCGAGAAATGTGTCCAAGTGCTCCATGTCGACCCCCGCAATTGTGTTCGCATCGCGCCTTGTGGGCGACCCGCGACGTGTCAGGGTAGTCCCCGGCACTTATCACCGGACCTGGGAGGACACATGGCGGACGGCTCGCCGGAACAGGACGAACTCGTCTACGCATCTGCTGGGCTCCCGAAGACCACGAACTGGTGGGGCGCGTTCGTGATCGGCCTCGCCGGGACGATCCTCGTGACCGGGATCGCGCCGGTCATGGTGACCGAGCTCGGCGCGGCCTCGGTCCCGGTGATCGTGGTGATCACGTTCAGCGGCTATCTGGTGTGCCTGCTGCTGGCGGAGCTGTCGGCGATGATGCCCGACCGCTCCGGCGGGCTTCCGTCCTACGCGTACCCGGCCTACAAGGACCGCTGGCCGCGCTTCGCCGAGCACCTCAACGGCTTCACCGCCTGGGCCTACTGGCTCGGCTGGTTCCCGGTGGCGCCGCTGAACATGATCCTGGCCTCGTTCTACATCGTCGACCGCTTCAAGCTCTCGACGGCCGGCTTCACGCCGATCCACACCCAGATCGCCTGGTGGACGCTGGGGATCTCGATCGTCGGCCTCGTGCTCCTGGCGATCCCGGCTGTGCGCGGCCTGCGCTTCGGCACCGCGTTCGCCACCACGCTGGCGTTCCTCTCGATGATCCCGCTGACGTTCCTCGCCATCTCCTGGATCTTCAACCCGGGAGTGGTTCACTTCGGCCAGCTGTTCCATTTCCACCACACCGACGGCAGCGGCTTCTTCGCCAGCCAGTTCCACCATGGCTGGCTGACCTTATACGTGGCCTTCTCGTTCCTGTTGACCTGGAACGTGATCGCGATGGAGGCGGCCGCGTGCTACATCGGGGAGACCCGTAACCCCGACCGCGATGCCAAGATCGCGATGAACCTGGAGGGCCTCTACGGCCTCTTCATCTACACGATGATTCCGGTGGCGTTCGTGATCGTGCTCGGAGTCAGCGCGCTGGGCAACGCGAGCCTGGTCGACCCGAAGACGATCTTCGTCCACTTCGCCTCCAAGGTGTTCGGGGCCGGCACCGGCTCGAGCATCCTCAACTGGCTGATCGCGATCATGCTGATCCTGGCGCTGATCCTGTCGGCGCTCAACGCCATCACCGGAACGGCGCGCTCGCTGCACCAGATGTCCACCGACGGCCAGTTCCCGCGCTTCTTCGCCAAGGTCAACAAGCACGGGGTCCCAAACCGCTCGATGTGGTTCAACGTCGCCTGCTCGATCGCCGTGGTGTTCATGGGCGGGGCGGTGGAGATCTACACCTTCTCCAACGTCGGCTATCTGGCCTCGTTCATCCCGGTGCTGATCGGCTACTACCTGCTGCGAAAGCACCGCCCCAACGTTCGGCGGCCGTTCAAGCTGCCCGAGTTCATGAAGTACGTCGCCCTGGCCATCGCCGCCGTCTACGCCGTGATCTACTTCTGGGGCGGCCCGGTGTACGCCTCCTGTGCCTGCAATGCGGCCGGACGCAAGACGCTGCCGTACTACTTCATCGGGATCGCCGTCCTGCTCGCCTACCTGCTGTTCTACGCTTGGCGCAAGCTGGTCGAGGACAAGCGGCAGCCGACAGCGGCCACGGCGGCGGCGGCCCCGCTGCCGGCCCCCGAGCGCGCCGGCACGTGACCACCGGCACCCTCCCCGAGCGGGAGAATCCGGCCGTGGACGACCCCGCCCGGCCGGTCCGGCGCATCCTGCTCGCCTCCGAGGGCCGGGCGATCTCAGCCGGCGCGATCGCGCGGGCGGTCGAGCTGGCCCGCCCATGGGGCGCCAGCGTGCACGTGTACACGATCGCTCGCGTTCACGGCGTCGCGTTCGGGCTCCCCAGCCCTGGCCTGCTGCCGACAAAGCGCGAGTGGGCCGAGCAGCGCGAGATCGTCGAGAAGGCGATCAAGCGGCTCGAGCGCAAGGGAATCGAGGCCGACGGTCACGTGTTCGGGACCCGCAACGCGACCAAGGGAATCCTGCAGGAGGCGGCCCGCGAGGGCTGTGACGTGATCGTCATGGGCGCCGACGCCGACCGCAACCGCATCACCGGCAACGTGATGTGGAGCCAGGAGCCCCAGCGGGTGCGCCGCCGCTCAAAGCTTCCTGTGCACCTGGTCCAGGAGGACGCGGCGGCCTACTAGGAGAGCGTCGCCTGACGTGGGGCGCCGTCGTGCGTCCAGGTCAGTTGATCACCGGCCAGTGCGAGCTGCCCGAGGCGGTCGCCTGGACCGCTCGGGACGCTGTCGACGATCCGGGTACCCATGCTGTCGTGGGCGTAGATCTGCTCGGGGTAACAGCCGCCGGTCCCGCCGCAGTCGGGTCCATCGACCAGCGCCTCATTCCACGTCCCCGCGCCGCCGGTGGGGTTGGTGGACGTGGTGATCTGGCCCTCGTCGGTGACCCCGACGCACAGACCGGTCGACGGGCACGAGATTCCCGCCACTCTGTCGCTCCCAGGCACCGACGTCAGCGTCCAGGCTCCCGTCGTCGGCGCGGTTGAGGTCGCGAAACCGTTCTCGGTAACCGCCACGCACTCCGACGTCGTTGGACACGAGACTCCGGTCAACCCCACGGGGAGGCGTTTGGACACGGTCCACGCACCGGCTCCGCCGGCAGGGTTGGTGGACGTGAGGATGTTTCCGGAGGCATCGACGGCGACGCACATCGAGCTCGACGGACATCCCGTGTCCTCGAGAGCATTCGTCCCGTCCACGTGTGTCGCCTTCCAGGTCGATGCGCCGGCGGCTGGATCGGTGGAGGACAGGAGGGCCCCGTCGAGGGCATCTGTCGCGACACACAACGAAGCCGATGGGCAGTCGACGGTGTCCAGTAGGGAGGAGCCGTGCACGCTTGCGCCGGACCAGGCCGCGGTGCCCCCGGTCGGATTGGTGCTGGTGGAGACCGAGTGGCTTCCCACCGCCACGCACAGCGACGGCGACGGACATGCGACGTCCTGTGCTTCGGCGCTGCCGGGAAGGGTCGTCGCGGTCCAGGTGCCGGCTCCCCCGGTCGGATCGGTGCTCGTGAGCACCTGGGTGCCGGCGGCGATCACGCACAGCGTCGTCGTCGGGCAGGAGACCCCGCTCGCTGCCGCCACGTTGGGTATCGTCGCCGCCGTCCAGGCGCTGCGCCCTCCGGTCGGATCCGTGCTCGTGAACACCGTGCCGGCCGCGTCGACCGCGACGCACATTGACACCGTGGGGCAGGAGACGTCGACCAGCGCGTGCGGTGCGTCTCCAGCACTCGGTGCATCGTCCACGTGCCAGGCGCTGAACCCCTCGGCGTTGAGAAGGAACGAGCTGATCGTCGCCGTCTGGCTTTCCCCGGGCTCGCAATCCGCACTGAACAGATGGGTTGACCGGCCAGTCGTGAGGTCTTCGGTGTCCAGCGACGCCTCGCAGGCCATTGCCTTGCCGCTGAAGCTCGAGGATTCGATTCCCACCTCCGTGCCCGCCAGCGAGAAGCCTGCGCTCTGGCCGCCGCCGGCCAGTGAGCTCTCGTAGGCGTCGAACAACTGGCGCTCGGTGCCGACCTTGAGGGCACACCCGTAGTACTCGGTTCCGCCGTAGTAGGTCCCGTCGGGAGCGGATGAGATCACCGCCTGCGGATCGCGTGTCACCGTCGTCGCGTACAGCGGCGGCGTGCATGGGGCCGGCTGGCCCTGGACGGCATGGATTTCGAGCGTCCCCACGCGCGTCCCGTGCGGCGTTCCTCTCACGCGCCTGGAGATCAGCTGCCGTCCGCGGCCCGGGGCCTGGCGCGTCACCCGGTAGTTGCCCAGCAGCTGCGACTGCTCGGCCGAGTGGAGCGGGCCGAGCTTGGCGCTGAAGCGCAGCTTGCGCCGGCTCGCCCAGCGCACCGTCGTGCCGGCGGACTGGCCGACCAGGCTGGGGACCTCCGAGGCAGTCCTGCCCAGCTTCGGAGGATGGCGGAGTCGCTGACAACAGGAGACCGTCAGGCGCACCGTCGAGCCTCGCCTCACCCTGGTGCCCGCAGCCGGAGCCACGCCCCCGATCATGACCGTTCGATCGGAGCTGAGCGTGAATCCGTGACGGATCGTCACTCGCAGGCCGGCGCGGTGCAGCAATGCATACGCGTGCACGAGCCCGCCGTGAAGCCTGGGCACTCTCACCGAGACGGCCCGCGCGCCCGCGACCTCGCAGGTGCCACCCAGCGTGACCACCGCCGCCAGCGCCGCCACCCAGACCCTTATCGCACCCACGTTGCAAAGTGTATAAGGCGGATCAATGCATTCGGGACTGCGGTGTACCCGGAAAACCCGCACCAACGCCTGTGAACACGCTTGCCCAACCGCCGAGCTCGACGTGGCGGCTGAGCTCAGGCGTCGGGGCGGCCGTGCAGCCGGGCGAGCTTGATCGCCAGCTCGAGCGAGAGGAGATCGTCCTCGTCCAGGCGCAGGCCGGTGAGCTCCTCGATCCGTCCCAGGCGCTGGCGCAGCGTGTTCGGGTGGATGTAGAGCGCCCGCGCGCTCTCGATCACGCTGCGGCGCTCTGACAGGTAGCGCTCGAGCGTGTCCAGCAGGGCCGTACGGCGCTTCTGGTCGTAGGCGATCAGCTCGTCGACGGCGGTGCGCATCCGGTCGCGCGGGGCCTCGTCGGCACCGATCTGGACGAGGTAGCGATAGGCGCCGACCTCCGAGTAGGCGATCGCGCCGCCGTCGCCGAGCAGGGCGCGGGCGATCGTGGCCGCGTCGCGAGCCTCGCGGTAGGCGCGGGGAGCCTCCGCCGACCCGCGACGGATCTCCGAGACACCGACCACGGCCTCGCAGCGCTGTCCAAGCTCGCGGCAGCTGCGCAGCAGCGTGTCGACCATCGGCGGCCGCGACGAGCCGAAGCCGAGCAGCGCCCGTACTGGCCCCGGCCCCGACTCGATCGCCGACCGCGGCGCCAACTCGGCCAGCCCGCGACCGATCGCCTCCGTGGCGACGCGCCACTCGCCCGACCCCGGGGTGCGCGAGCCGGCGGGCTCCGCGAGCACGATCACATAGGGCGCAGCCAGGTCGCAGCGCACCTCGGCCGCCTTGGCAGCGGCAAACCCGGCGGCACCGGCGGCGAGCGCCTCGAACAGGTCCTTGATGATGTTCGCGTTGGTCAGCCCCTCGATCAGCTCGGCCCGCTTGATCGCCACTGCCGCCAGGTTGGCGATCGCCCGCGCCACCTCGGCATCCTCGTCGCCGAATCCGCGCTCCCTCGATGAACCGGCGCACAGCAGGCCGAGCGACTCGCCCCCGGAGGACAGCGGCGTCACGAGCAGGTCGGCGGCGTGCACCGACGGCCACAGCGGCGACGCGGCGGGACGACCTCCGCGGCCCTCCAGCGCCGCCAGCATGAGCCCTTCGGCCGAGGCCGTCGACGGGACGGGAAGGTCCTCGGGCACGGAGGCCAGCAGCGCCAGCCCGTTGCCGTCGGCCTCGAGCCGGAACAGCTGGCAGACCTGGGCATGCAGGAGGCGATGGGTTCCCCTCACCAGAATCGATCCCAGCTCGCCGGTCCCGGGCGCGGCGGCGACCTGCTGGGCCAGCTCGGAGATCCCGGTCAGGGTGTCGACCCGGCGGCGCTCCTGGTCGTAGAGCTGGGCGTTCTCGATCGCGCCGCTGACCAGCGAGGCGATGTGCGCGAGCAGCTTGAGCGTGTCCTCGCCGAACTCGTGTGGGGCCTTGGTGTGGAGCACGATCACCCCGATCGTCTCGGCCGCGCGGCTCAGGATGGGGACCGCCGCCATCGACTGGAAGTGCTCCTCGCGCAGGAGCGGCACGTACTTCATGCGCGGGTCGGCCATCGCCTGGTCGCGGATGAACTCAGGCGTGCGATGGCGGGCCACCCAGCCGGTGAGTCCCTCCTGGACGGAGAAGTGGACGTTGTCGACCGCCTCGCCGAACACGGGCGAGGCGGCGCGGATCGTCAGCTCGCCGTCGCGCAGGAGATAGATGAAGCAGGCGTGGCAGCCGGTCGCCTCCGTGGCCAGCTCGACGACGCCCTGCAGCATCGGCACGAGCTCGAGCGAGGAGGACACGAGCTTGATGACCCCGTACAGCGTCCGGTTCTCCTCGCGCAGCGCGCGTAGCTCGGCCGAGGCCGGCTCGCGCTGTTCGGTGCTGATTGCCACTGGTGGTTCGGGTCTCCTATGTGCGGGGCGCACATCGTAGCCCCCGGTAACCGGGGCCTTTGGACCATTGTGCGCCACCACCCCGGGCGGATATACCTCGGGCTATGACCGAGCAACCGCAGAATGCCGACGACGTCAGGCGAATCGTCAAGGACAACGGCATCGAATTCCTGTTCGCGCAGTTCGTCGACATGCACGGCAAGCCGAGCGCGAAGCTGGTCCCCGCCCATCACCTGGACGACCTGCTGACCGAGGGCGCCGGGTTTGCCGGGTTCGCCGCCGGCGACATCGGCCAGGGGCCCGACGATCCCGACATGATCGCGATCCCCGATCCGAGCACGCTGACGATCCTGCCGTGGCGCCCGACCGTGGCGCGGTTCGCCTGCGACGTCACCGTCGAGGGCGAGGAGTGGCCGTTCTGCCCGCGCACGATTCTGCGCCGCGCCCTGGAGCGCGCGGCGGACCTCGGCTATGAGCTGAAGGTCGGCGCCGAGCTCGAGTACTTCTTACTGCGCCGCCGCGAGGACGGCGGGATCGAGCTCGCCGACCCCCTCGACACGCTCGACCAGCCCTGCTACGACATGCGTGCGCTGACGCGCAACCTCGACTTCGTGTCCGAGGTCTCCCGTTACGTCACGTCGCTGGGCTGGGACAACTACGCCACCGACCACGAGGACGCCAACGGGCAGTTCGAACAGAACTTCCAGTTCGCCGACGCGCTGACCACGTGCGACCGCGCGATCTTCTTCCGCTACATGGTCGAGTCGATGGCCCAGCAGCGCGGCCTGCTCGCGACCTTCATGCCCAAACCGTTCGCGCACTTGACCGGCAACGGCTGCCACTTCCACGTCAGCCTGTGGAAGGACGGCGAGAACGTGTTCGAGCGCGCCCCCGAGGATGACCCGCGCGGTCTTGGGCTCTCCGAGCTCGGCTACAACTTCATCGGGGGCCTGAAGGCCAACGCCAAGGCGTACATCGCGGTCACGGCGCCGACCGTCAACTCCTACAAGCGACTGGTCGTCGGCGCCCCCACCAGCGGCGCGACCTGGGCGCCGGCCTACATCAGCTACGGCTACAACAACCGCACCCAGATGCTGCGCGTGCCGGCGCCGGGCCGGATCGAGGACAGGACCGTCGACGGCTCCTGCAACCCGTACCTGGCGGCGACGGCGATGCTCACGGCGGGCCTCGACGGGATCGAGCGCGGACTTGACGCCGGCGAGCCCAACTCCGCCAACCTATACAAGCTCAGCGCCGCCGAGCGCGAAGCGGAGGGGATCGGGATTCTTCCCGGCAACCTGCTCGACGCGACGCGCGAGCTGGCCGCCAACGACGCCCTGCGCGCCGGGTTCGGCAAGACCCGGGATGGCGACTATCTGGACTACTTCGTCGAGGTCAAGCAGCGAGAGGCGCAGACCGCCCACGAGCAGATCACGCAGTGGGAGCTCGACCGCTATCTGCAGCTGTTCTGAGCGGGTCCAGCGTCGGGGACGGCCCCCCGGCCGACATGGGTCCGGCGACGCAGATAACGTGGTATCGGCCCGCTTAGCAACCCGCTGGGGCGGGCATGAGCGTATGACGCGCCCGGCGGTCGCGACCGATCCAGGCGCACGCCCCCCAAGCCGTCTGCCACGATCATGCTGTCCGCAGTCCTTCGCGCCACCCGATGACCCCGCCCGAACCCACTCCGATGGAGCAGACCGAGCGCACGCGCGCGCGGCCCGACCGCGCGCGTACGCATCACGCGACGCGCTGGTCGGGGGACGGAGGGGGCCTGGTGGCCGAGACCAGCACCGGCGGTCTGGTCTACCCCGACGACCGAGCGCTCGACCTGACCTCGGCGCCGGCGCGCCGGCGCGCCCACGGCCACCGCTGGCGCTCGCCCCTGGTGGGCCATCTCGGTGTCGCCGGCATGCTGGTCACGGGCCTGATCACCGCGCTCGCCGCGGCGCAGACCAAGCTGCTGCTGCCGCAGTCCGCGCGGCCGCTTCCCAACTGGCTGCAGGGCGCGTTCGGCAATCTTCGCCTCGGCCTGGGGCTCGGCGGCCTGACGTTCCTCTTCCTGCTGATGTTCGTCTCCTACGCCGCCACGGTGCTCGCTTCCGACAAGCTCTCGGCGCGGACCGTCTTGATGAGTATCGCCGCGCTCAACGTGCTGATGCTGCTGGCGCCGCCGCTGCTCTCCACTGACATCTTCAGCTACGGCGCCTACGGACGGATGGGGGCTCTGTACGGGGTCAATCCGTATGTACACGGGCCGCGGTGGATCGCCGTGGACCCGCTGTTTCACTACGTCGGCAGCAACTGGCTCGCGGTGCCCACCGCCTACAGTCCGCTGTTCACGGCCATCAGCTACCTGCTGGCGCCGCTCGGCATCCCGCAGAGCGTGTTCGCCTACAAGGGGATCGCGGCGCTCTCGAGCCTTGTGATCGTCGTCGCGGTCTGGCACGCCGCCCGCGAGCGTGGTCTGGACCCGGTCCGCGCCGTGACGCTCGTGGGACTCAACCCGGTGCTGCTCGTCTACGGGGTCGGTGGCGGACACAACGACCTATTGATGCTGGCTCTGCTGATCACGGGCGTGCACGTGCTCCTGCGCCGACGCGAACCCGCCGGCGGCGCCCTGATCGTCGCCGCCACCGCGGTCAAGCTGACCGGAGGGTTGCTGCTCCCGTTCGCGCTGGCCTCGCGGCGAGTGCGCCGCGGCGCGCGGACGTGGCCGTTGCTCGGGGGTGCCGCGGCCTCCGCCTTCGTGATCGCGGTGCTGTCGCTGGTGCTGTTCGGCTTCGGCCCTGTGCATCTGCTTCACACCCTGCAGCGCGTCCAGAACCAGACCGGCCTGCAGAGCGTCCCGGGCTTCATCTCCTTCGCCCTCGGGCTGGGACGCCTGGCGAACTCCGCGCAGCTGGTCCTCACGCTGAGCTGCGGCGTCCTCATCCTCTACCTCCTGCGCCGGGTGTGGATCGGTGAGATGGACTGGATCACCGGCGCCGGCTGGGCCACCTTCGCGGTCCTCATCACCGCCACCTCGCTGCTGCCCTGGTACGTCATCTGGATGGCGCCGCTGGCCGCGCTCAGCTCCGATCGGCGCCTGCTCGTGGCGGCCGTCGTGATGACCGGCCTCGGGCTCACCTCGCTCTAGCGGTCTGGCGGCTACCCCGGCGCGAGCCGCCGCGCGCCCCCCAGCACCCGCTCGGCATGCTGCAGCGAACCGACCGTCTGTGCCTCGACCCCGTCCAGATGGCTGGCCAAGGCGATGAACGCCTTCGCAGTCGTCAGGGCATCCCCGAGCGCGTGGTGCGGGTCCTCCCCGGGCTGTCCGAGCACCTGCGCCAGGCGCGCCAGCGATAGGCCGGCGGGCGCGGTCCCGTCGCGCTGGCGCAGCCACAGGCGGCCCAGCGCCTCGGTGTCGGCGTCCTGCGGCAACCGCACCCTCCGGCGGCGCAGCTCCCGCCCGAGGAAGGTGCGCTCGACCACCGAGGTGTGGAACACGGGCGCACGGCCGGCGAGCGCGTCCAGCAGCAGGTCGATCGCCTCGTCACCGCTCGGCGCTTGCGCGAGGTCGGCGGAGCGGAGCTTGTGCACCAACACCGACGCGTGCTTGGGCGGCCGGTCGGGGCGGGCCAGCGTGTACATCGCTTCCCCCAGGATCAGCCGGGCGTCGTGCACGGGCACCGCCCCGATCGCGATGATCTCATCGGTGCGGGGGTCCAGGCCCGTGAGCTCGAGGTCGACCACCAGCCAGTCGGCCTGACGCCAGGGGAGGTCCGGCGCCGGCTGGGGAGTCCCCTGAAACCGGGCCGCCGCTCCCCGCGGACCGCCCCGCAGAAGTCTCATGGGCGCAGCTCGCGGGTCACGGCGCTGACCGCGCGGAACACGTCGCGCAGATGGCTGCGGGTGAGCGGGCTCATGACCCCGGGGTCGAGCAGGTCGTCGGGAGCCTCGCCGGCGGCCAGCTGCTCGAGCTGATGGATGATCCGCAACTCGAGCGCCAGCTCGAACGCCTCGGCCAGCGTCTCGGCCTGAGCCTCGCGCAGCACGCCGGACGCGGCGGCCGCCCGCAGCCGCTCCGGGGTCGAGCCCTCGCTGCTCTCGGCCACCGCCGCCACCCACCGGCCGAGCGCCGCGATCGGGACGATCGCCGCCAGCTTGATGTCGAGCCGGTCACGCCGCGCCCCGTCGAGCGCGAGCACGCTGTCAGCGTCGAATCCGGTCGGCGGGCTGTGGCCGAACGCGTACTCGGCCAGCGCTCCCAGCAACCGTGCCCGTGCCGCGCCGTCGGCCACCGGTAGCGGCTCCACGGGGGTGCCCCAGAGCGCCCGGCGGTCGGCCAGCACCGACAGGGCCAGCTCCTCGTTGGCCGCCGCCGACGTCCAGCCGGAGCTGTCTCGCGCCACCAGCGGCTCGGTGACGCCGCACAGCTCGAGCGCGGGCCCCAGGCCGGCCAGCCAACCGGGGTCGAGGCGTGGCAGCAGCTCCGCGCTCACCACGAACGCGCCGCGCCGGCTCGAGGCCAAGGTCAGCTCCCGGCGCGCCTGGCTGCCGAGCGTCACCCAGACCACGCCTTCCGCGGCAAGCCCCAGCGGCGTCGATGCGATCTCCAGCGCCCGCGCCTCGAGCGCATCGACGAGGGCCGACAGCACTCGCGCCAGCTCCAGCGGCGGCACCTCCGCGCGATGCAGGTCGAGCATCAGCGACGGCAGCTTGGCGGCGACCTCGGCCAACTGCTCGAGCCGCCGGGCGCGCTCGATAACCCGCCGAGCCCCGAACCACGTGCGCGGCTGGGCGGCGAACAGGTCGGCGTCCTCGAGCACTCCGACCAGCTGCCCGCGCTCGCTGACCACCGGCACGTGATGGATCCCGCGCTCGAGCATCTCGTACATGACCTCGCCGCCGAGACGGTCCGGGGAGACCGTGAACGCGGGCGCCGTCATCGCCGAGTCGACACGGACGCCGCCGTTGCGGCCCACCGCCAGCACCCGGGAGCGGAGGTCTCGGTCGGTGATGATCCCAATCGTTTCATCGTCGAGCAGCACGACCGCCGCGCTGGCCCCCGCTTTGGTCATACGCTCAGCCACCGTCCCGATCGCCTCCGACGGCTTGCAGGTCACAGTCGGCGTGCGGATCAGCCGGGCCACCGGCACATGGGCCTCGCTGGCGCCACCGACCCGCAGCTCACGGGTGCGCGCGCGATCGAGCAGCGGTCGTGCCACCGCCACCGGGATCCGGTAGCACAGAGTGTCCTCGGCGGCGCGGGCCTCGAAGCCGGGGGGCAGGCCCGACAGCATCGCCGCGTGCCCGAACGTGTCGCCAGGTGCAAGCAGGTCCAGCAGCCGTCCCTCGTGCGCGATGTCGACCCCCCCGCTGTGGATCACCCGCAGGAACGTGACCGGGCCGCCATCCTCGCTCAGGATGACGGCGCCGCGAGGGTGAAACTCGATCGTCGCCTGCGAGGCCACCTCGGCGAGCTCCGCGAGGGCCAGCGCGTCGAACGGCGCCCGCTGTGCGAGGAAGCGGGCGATCTCACTCAGCCCGGCGTCCAGCTTCGCCTCCGGTGTCGGCGTTTCCGTGCCTGGAGTGTCATGACCTAACCCTAATGGTCGTTCGTCCACCGCCACTCAGGGCGCGCGCCGGATCCGCAGCCGAGGACCGCGGCGGCGTTGCGTTGGACCACCGTCCGCGTGGCACCGTCAACGGCAAAAGACACCACGAAGGACAGGCTCGGACGCTCCCCCGCAGGCCTCCGTCGCAAATACGCCCATATGACGTAGAAGCGACGGCAGTCCCCGAAACCACCCCCTCCCCAGCCAAAACCGTCACATCCACAGCGACCCCTCCACCGCAGACCGACGCACCCTACGTCAGCAGCCCGAGCCGCTGCGCCCGCTGCACCGCCTCGGTGCGGTTGCGCACGCTGAGCTTGCGGTACACCGCGCTCGAATGCTCTTTGACCGTGTGCTTTGACAAGTGCAGCGCCTCGCCGATCTCCGGATTGGTCGCGCCCGAGGCCATCAGCTCGAGTACCGCCCGCTCGCGATCGGAGAGGCCCATCGCCCCCTGGTGGTCGTGTGCCTCGAACACCGTCTTGCCCATTCCCACCGTCCTCACCGCGCTGGCGATCCGGCGCGCAGGCCAGTCCTTGTAGGCAAAGCCGGACGCCCCGGCGGCCCGTGCGGCACGCGGCGAGATGTCCCCCGCACCGGAGAACAGAAGCACCCGCACCCCCGGCTCGGTGGCCCGCAGGCGCTCGCACACCTCGGCGCCCGACTCCTCGCCGATGAACAGGTCGACGAGCGCAACGTGGGGCCGGTAGCGCACGGCCAGCGCCACCGCCTCGCGCCCGGTGGTCGCGTTCAGGCACCGCTCGACCCAGGGCTGCTGGGTCAGCATCAGACGAAAGCCCCAGTGGACGACGTCGTGGTCGTCCACCACCAGCACCCGCAGGCGCTCGGGGCTGCGCTCCCCGTCCTCGGGCGCCGGCGCCTCGGCTCCGTCCTCGCGGGCGTCCGCCGCCCGCCCCTCGTCGCGCACGTCCGCGCGCCCATCGTCGGGCTGATCAGTCATCGCGGCCGTCCGGCGGAACCACCAGGCGGACCTGCCAGGTGCCCGGCTCGCGCGCGCCGAACTCGATCACGCCGCCGCTCTGCAGCGCCTCGAGCGCCGCCAGACGCAGCCCCATGCCCGCCTGACGCCGCGCGCTGATCACGCCGTCGTTGATGATCTCGAGCACGAATGCGCCGTCCAGGCTGCCGACCCTGACCGTCACCGTCTTCGGGTGGGCGTGCTTGCCCGCGTTGCGCACCGCCTCGCGCAGCACCGACTGCGCCAGTGGCTCGAGACTGGCCGGGACCTGGTCCTCGGCCTGCAGCCGCAGCCCGAGCTTGGGGTTGGCGGCAGCCAGCCGCTCGATCTCCGCCGTCAGCGTGGTCTGGGTGGCCCGTGGCGCGCGACCCAGAGGTCGCTGGAGCGCCGCCCGCAGCTCGCTGAGCGCGGCCTGGGTCTCTTCGGCGCAGCGCTCGCGCGCAGCGGCGGGCAGCTCGCCGTCGCCGTCGAGCGCCATCGAGACACCGAACAGCCGCTGGATCACCCCTTCGTGGATCTCGCGCGCGAGGTCGATGCGCTGTTCGAGCTGGCGCGCGTTCTCGAGCTGGGTGGAGACGATACGGGCCACGGAGGCCAGTGCGGCCGCCTTGCCGAGCGTCCACAGCAGATTGCGGTCGGCGTCATTGAGCGGCGGACTGGACATCAGCCGGTCGGTCAGGATCACGCCCACCAGCCGCCCGGCCGCGGTCATCGGGGCACACACCAGCCGCGCCGGCTCGGACACCAGCGCCGAGTACTCCTCGGGGACCTGGTCGCCGAGATCGCCCTCGGCCACCACCACCCGGTCCTCGCGCAGCGCCCGCGCCGCGATCGGCGCCGATTCCACCGTGACGTAGGCGCTGGCGAACTGCTCGAGGTCCATGCCGTAGGCCCCGGCTGCGCGGACGCGTCGCATCGTGCTGTCATAGCGGAAGATGACCGCCCGGCGCATCTGCGCCAGCCGGCACACCGCCTCGCACAGCTGGTCGTAGAAGTCGTCGGCCGTGGACGATCCCGGCTCGGATTGCGAGAGCACCTCGACGAACAGCTCGAGCGCTTCGATGCCCACCCCGGCCCCGCCGCCGGGCGACGCCTGCGTGCTCACGCCGACCTGCGCGCGCCGGCTATTGATCCATCAGCCCGAAGCGCAACGCCTGCTCGGGCGCCAGGTAGACGCGCCACCGCTCCTCGCACATTGGGCACCGACATTCGACCGACGGATCGTAGCCGTCGAGCGCGGCCTCCCAGATCACCTCGTCGCTGCACAGGCAGATCGGGCAGGCGAGCGACGCGGTCACGAGCGCGTCGGGGTCGTCGGGGCGAAACCGCGCTGTATCGGCGAGCTGGACCATTCACCCAGGATGACCCCGGGCGCGGGGGCCCGCAAGCGGGCTCGCCGCTCAACCCCCCGGGTGGGGGGAAGCCACAGCCCCGGGCACGTGCGCCGGTCGCCGGCGGACCGCGTCAGACCACGAGCGCGTCGGCTCGGGCGATGGGCCGCTTACCCCACCGGCTGCGCGTCGCGAAGTCCAGCAGGCACTCGAGGTACTCGCGCAGCGGCGAGGAGCTGATCCCTCGCGGCTCCAGCCGTGCCCGCGTCGCCGCGTCCTCGAACTCCGTCCCGATCGAGAAGTACGGGAAATAAGCACGTCCGGCCTCGAGCGCTGACCCCTCCGCGGCACCGAAGCGCCGCAGGGCGAACTCGGCCGGCGTCAGCACCTGGGGCAGCGGGCGGCGGAAGTACCGGCTGGCCAGCGTCGCGATCTCGGCGATCGTGCTGGCGTTCGCGCCGGCCGTGAGGTGGTAGGTCTCGCCGATGCCCCCGTCGGACTCGCACAGCTCGTGGATCGCATCGGCCACGTAGTCGACCGAGACCACGTCGACGGGCGCCGACGGGATCGCGGGCACGGCCGTGAACAGGCCCCGCGCGAACGCGCGCAGCGGCCAGTACAGGACGTTGAAGGCCGACGTCCAGCCGCTATGCCGGTCACCGACGACGATGCTCGGGCGCATGATCGTGAACGGCAGCTCGCCGTGGGAGCGGACCATCCGCTCAGCCTCGAACTTCGAGCGCTCGTAGGAGTTGTGCCACGTCTGTCCCAGGTCGAGGTCGCACTCGGCGAAGCGACCCGCATGGGTGCCCGCGACGTATGCGGTGGAGACGTGTCCGTAGCGTTCCAGGCCACCGCAGGCGCTCGCCTCGTCGGCGAACTCGAGCAGCCTCCTTGTCCCCTGGACGTTGATCGCCCGCGCCTGCGCCAGCTCCATCGTGAACGACACCGACGCGGCGCTGTGGATGATCGTCGACACCCGGCAGGCGAGCCGTTGACGCAGCGCCGGCGCGAGGCCGAGGCCGGGGGCCGTCAGATCGGCCGCGAACGCCTGCACCCGCGGGCGGTGAACCGCGGCCAGCTCTCCGTAGAGGTTGGCCAGCACGCCGTCCAACCGCGCCGCCGCGGCCTCGTCCCCGGGAGCGCGCACCAGGGCGATGACGTCGCGGTCTCCCTGATCCAGGTAGCGGGCGAGAAGCTCCATGCCGACGAACCCGGTGGCGCCTGTCAGTAGGACGTCACCGGACCGGTCAGAGCCCATGCTTAGCCCTGTCCGATCTCATGGCACAGCGAGCGCAGCGCCCACGACAACCGGCTGCGGGTGTCCGGTGGGGCGATCAGCTCGTCGATGTAGCCGGTGGCCGCGGCCACCTGCGGTCGCAGCTGCGCCTCCGCGTACAGGTCGGCCAGGCGTGCGCGCTCGGCGTCCGGATCCTCAGCCGCGGCCAGATGCCGGCGATGGATCACGCCGACCGCCGGCAGCGCACCCATCACGCCGATCTCCGCCTGCGGCCACGCGAACACGTAGTCGGCGCCGAGATCCTTGGAGTTCATCGTGATGTAGGCACCGCCGAACGCCTTGCGCATGATCAGCGTCACGCGCGGCACGGTCGCCTCCGCGAATGCGTGAACGAGCGTCGCGCCGTGCCGGATCACCCCGGCCGCCTCCTGGCGCGTGCCCGGCATGTACCCAGGGGTGTCGACCAGGACCACCAGCGGGATCCCGAAGGCGTCGCATTTGCGCACGAACCGAGCGCCCTTCTCGGAGCTGGCCGCGTCGAGCACTCCCCCGAGGTAGCGCGGCTGGTTGGCGACCACGCCGACGGGGCGGCCGTCGATCCGAGCCATCGCCGTCACCAGGTTGCGCGCCCAGCCGCCCGAGATCTCGAGCAGCTCGCCGCTGTCTACCAGGGCGCGGATGACGTCGCGTACGTCGTATACCCGGCGCGGCTCGGCCGGCACGGTGGCGGACGGGTCATCGCCGCCGGGCGCATCTGAGAGCCTGCGCGGGACGGGGCCGTCGGCGTGGCTCGGCAGGTAGCCGAGCAGCTCACGGGTCAGCCGCGCGGAGTCGAAATCGTCGCGCGCCACGAAATGGCAGACGCCGTTGCGCTGGTGCACACGTGTGCCGCCGAGCTGCTCGGCGTCGACGTCCTCGCCCAGCGCCTCCCGGACCACGCCCGGGCCGGTCAGGAACATGCTGGACTCCTCGGTCATCACCACCCAGTCGGTCAGCGCCGGCGAGTAGGCGCCGCCACCGGCGGACATGCCGCTCACAATCGAGATCTGCGGTACCCGCCCCGATAGCGCGACGGTGCGCCGGAAGATGCGTCCGTAGCCGCCCAGCGCGGCGATCCCCTCCTGCATGCGGGCGCCGCCGGAGGAGACGAATCCGACCACTGGAGCCCGGCCTCGGTCGGCCAGCTCGAGCACGCGGGCGATCGTGTTGGCGTGCGCCTCACCCAGCGAGCCCCCCACGAAGCTCGCGTCCTGGGCGTAGCAGAAGACCGGCCGGCCTTCGACCAGCCCGGAGCCGCCGAGCACGCCGTCACCGGTCCGCGCCCGCTCTCCCATCGCGGGCGAGATGACCTCGGAGCGGATCAGCTGCAGCGACCCCGGATCGCAGAGCAGCTCGAGGCGCTCGAGCGGGCTGACGCGAGCGTCGAGCTCGGGGGCGAGGACGACGCTCACGGGCGCCCCCATTCGAGAACGGTCGCGCCCCACGTGAAGCCGGCGCCGAAAGCGCCGAGCAGGACGCGAGCACCCGGGGTGAGCAGTCCCGCATCCTCGCTGAAGGCGAGCGCCAGCGGCAGCGTCGCCGCCGAGGTGTTGCCGTACTCGCCGATGCAGTCGACCACGCGCCCGGGCCGCAGCCCGAGCCGCTCGCCGACGGCGCTGAGGATACGGCCGTTGGCCTGGTGGTAGACGAACAGATCGATGTCGTCGAGCGCCACGCCCGCGGCTCGAGTCGCCTGGAGCGTGGCCAGCGTCAGCCGTGCCACCGCCTCCCGGAACGTCTCGTGGCCGCGCATGTGGATCACGCCGTCGTCGCGCCCGGCATAGATGTGCTCGGCCCCGGCGCCGTCGGCGCCCAGGACCACGGGCCCGATCCGACCCGCGCCGTCAGTCCGCTCGAGCACGACCGCACCGGCGCCGTCCGCGAACACGGCGGCGGTCGCGCGGTCATCGGGATCGGTGATCCGCGACATGAAGTCAGCGCCGATCACGACGGCGCACCGCGCCCGGCCGGCCTCGATCTGCCCGGCGCCCACCGCCAGCGCCGACAGGAACCCGGTGCAGGCCGAGCCGACGTCGAACGCCCCGGCCCGGGTGGCACCCAGCGCGTGCGCGACCAGCGGAGCCGTCCCTGGCATCAGCTCGTCGGAGGTGGTGGTGGCCACGATCACCAGGTCGACGTCGAGCGGGTCGACCCCGGCCCGCGCCAGCGCCTGGCGGGCACAGTTGGTGGCGTGCTCGTCGAGGCGCTCGCCGGGCTCGGCGATCCGGCGCGAGCGGATCCCCGTGCGCCGGACGATCCAGTCGTCCTCGACGCCGAGACGGGCGCCGACCTCGGCGCTGGAGACCGCATGGGCGGGAACGCTGACGGCCACCGAAGCGGCCACCACGCCCGGCCCCAGGTGGACGCTGGGGGCGGCCTGCTCGTGCAGATCGGTGCTCAGCAGGGAACTCATGACATCACACGCTCGTGCAAATGGACCGGGGTCGCCACCGGGAGGAGGTCAAGACCCGACAGCCGGGGGGTCCGCTCCGCAAACCGGAAGATTGGGTCAGACAGCTCACCGGGTGCCCCGATGCAGGCGCCCTGATGCAGGACGAAGCTCGCCGTGACGCCTGAGGAGGGAGGCGCCCGGCGAGCGACTCCTGGTTTATAGGCAGCCCGACGCCCGGCGACGTTTACGTCTTGTGAACGGGGTGGGTCAGCTGTCGGGGCCGGCCGCGAGCTCGTCGATCAGCGCGGCAAGGCGGACCAGCAGGTCGGGCGCGAGTTCGCGCTCAGCCGCCGGCAGGCTCTCGAAGAACAGCCGCTGGCGCTGGCGCATCCATTCGTCCTGGGCGCGCAGGGCCTCGCGCCCGAAGGCGGTGAGCGAGACGGTGACGCCGCGACGGTCCTCGACGGCACGTGTGCGACGGACGATCGCCCGGCGTTCGAGCGCATCGAGGATGCGGGTCGCGGTCGACGGTGTGATCGCCGCCTCGCTGGCCAAGTCCCGTACCCGCGCGGTCTCGCGCTCGGAGAGCGACTGCAGGATCGCGTACTGCGACAGCGTCAGGGCTCCGTCGCGGCTCTGCTGGCTGGCGCCGCGGGCCCGGCGCACCGCCTGCACGAGCAGGTCGTAGGAGCCCAGGAACTCGTCGACCTCGGTTCCGGGCGTGAGTTCGAGAGCTTCCATCCCGAAACCCACATTAGCATCCGTTGGCATGCTAATGTTTGGCATGACAAATACTCCACGACGGACGGTGCGCCATGTTTCACAACATCCTCGTCTGCGTAGACGGCTCCCAGCACGCCGAGCGCGCGCTCGATGAGGCGATCGACCTCGCCGTCGCCGGCCATGGCCGGCTCACGATCCTCACCTCCATCCCCCGCCCGCCCTACTGGGCGTGCTCACCGGTCACGGTGGCCGGCATCGAGCCGCTAGCCGCTGACCTCGAGCGCGAGGCCCGCACCGCGCTGCGGCGAGCCACCGAGCGAGTGCCCGACTCGGTGCCGGTGACCACGATCCTGTCCGAGCAGCCGATCCGCGAGGCCCTGATGCATCGTGTCAAGACCGGCCAGCACGACCTGGTCGTGATGGGCTCTCGGGGCCGCGGCGCGCTCAGCTCCTCGGTCCTCGGCAGCGTCAGTCACTTCGCACTCAACCACAGCGCCGTGCCGGTGCTGATCATCCACACCCCGGACGATCCCGAGAGCGCCGCGGCGGCTGACGAGGCCGCGGTGCCCACCGCGCTCGTCGACTGACGGCTACGACCAGCGATGCTCGAGCTCGCGCCGCACGCGAGCGGGAAGGATCCTCATCGCCTCGAGCGTCTGGACGGCTCCGTTGCGCGAGTCCGCGAGTAGCGCGGCCAGCAGATGCTCGACGCCGACGGCACGCTCGTGGCGGCGGCGAGCCTCGCGCACCGCACCCTCCAGGATCCGTCGCGCCTGCGGACTGACGCCCTGGTGGGCCCGGCCGGCGCTCGCATCGCGCGGGCCCGGCGGTGAACCCCCAGGCATCGTCGGCTGCGTACGGGCCCGGGCGCCGTCGTAGTCCACGCCCAGCTCTTCGAGCAACCCGACGACCCGGCTCTCACGACAGCGCAGGATGCCGAGCAGTAGGTGCTCGGTCCCGATCACCGGGTTGCCGAGGCTGGTCGCCTCCTGGCGCGCGTACCCCAGACTCCGCCGGGCGTTGCCGCTGAGGGGCAGCTCGCCGGCGCCGGTGAGCTCCTCGAAGTCGATCTTGAGATGACGGTACTTTCGATGGGTCGCCTGCTTGCTGATGCCCAGCGCACGGGCGATCTGGCTCCATGAGGCGCCATCTTGCAGCGCTCGGCCGACCAGCTCCGGCTCCGCCATCATCAGCTCCCGACGGAGTGTCGAGAGCGCGCGCAGTGCGGTATCCGCGTCCGGCGTGCGCGCCACGTCACGTGCCAGCTGCTCAATCGTCCCCGGCGCCGGGCTCATGCACCCATATCTACCTCGGTTGGCGCCCTGGCAACCCGCGTTGACGGCGAACGTCAGCGAAAGGTTACGGCCGGGAGCGGGCACCAAGGATCGTTTTCCCTGCTCATAGCCGGTTTCGGACGCTCGCGCAGCGCCGGGCGAGCGGTCGCGCATCGCGGTTTCGGACCGTCCTGCGGTCATTCTCCGCTCCGACACCGACGTCCTATCCCGAGTGAGGTTGCCCAGTGCGCACAAAGCTTCGTCCTGTTCTGTTGATCCTGATGGCGGTCGCCGGTCTGGCCACGGCCGGCGTGATGTCGGCCGGGGCCAGCGCCTCCGCCGGTCGAGCGCCGTCCACCCGGTCCGGGCGTCTGGCCGTCGGCGTGCAGGTGATGCGCTTCTACACCGCTGGACGGTCCCTGAAGGCGACCGGCCTGGTCACCGCCCGACTGACCGACAACACCGGCCGCACCCAGACGGTCAAGACGATGGTGGCGCTGAGCGCCTCCACGGGGGGCGGCTGCCGTGTGCTTCACCTCGATCTCAAGGAGCTGACGCTGACTCTCCTGGGCCTGCGAGCCCATCTGGACAGGGTCATCCTGGACGTCACCGGCAACGCCCAGGGTGGCGTCCTGGGATCGCTGTTCTGCAAGCTCGCCAAGGCCAAGGTCGCCTCCGCCGCCAGGATCGCCGACGCCCATGCGCTGACCGCTGCCGTGCAACGCCAGCGTGGACACATCGTGCGCTTCAGCGCCTACATCCATCCCGCGGTCACCGCCAGCACCGCGGCGGGCACCGTCTGCCCCGTCCTCGACCTGGTCGTCGGACCGCTGGATCTCCAGCTGCTCGGGCTGCAGGTGGACCTCAACCGCGTCCACCTCAACGTCACCGCGACCCGCGGCGCGGGCGCGCTCGGAGACCTGTTCTGCCAGCTCGCCGACAACTCGACCACCACCACCACGAGCACCACAACGACCCCCACCACCACCGGGTAGGGAAGGGAGATGCGACGGCCGCCGGCCCGGCTCAGGTCGGGCGGGCGGCCGGAGCGACCAGCCGCTCGAACAGCGACTGCAGTGTCGCCGCCGGTTCCTCGCTCAGTCCGGTGTGGACCTCGGAGACCTGGACGATCGTGCTCGACGGCGCAGCCAGCCACCCGAACCGGTCTGACTGCGGCAGGTTCGCGATCGGGCCGGCGTCCGGCTCGCCCCCGGCGATCCGCACGAGCGCCTCGAGATGGCCGCGCAGCTCCCGCGCCGGCGCGCCGGGGGCCAGCGCCTGCAGACGTGGCTCGTCGAGCGCGATCATCGCGCCGAGGAACCCGCGCTGGCGACAGAACAGGACCACGCCGACGTTGAACCGTTCTCCGCGCTCCACGCTCGGCACCACGCGCAGGATCGCGTAGCTGAACGGGCTAGGCGGTTCGGGCACGCTCGGCCTCCTGCGCGAATCCGGCGCTCTCCAGGCGGCGCTGCAGATACTCCACGTACAGCTCCGGCCCGTCGCCTGCGGCAAACCAGTCTGCTGGGACGAGCGCCACCACGTCCTCGATCACCCCGGGGGCCAGCCGCCCGCGCAACCGGCGGTCGGCCTCGAGGATCGAGCCCGCCCGGGCCAGCAGCACGTGCTCGGCGATCAGCGGAAACGGACGCTCCGCCTGCGCCGGATCGAGGCCTCCGTGCTGGAGGTAGAGGGCGGCACCATGGTCGATCAGCCACAGCCGCTCGTGCCACAGCAGCAGGTTGGGATTGCGGGCTGTTCGGTCGACGTTGGTGGCCAGCGCATCGAGCCACACGACTTCGGCGGCCAGCGCCGCCTCAGGCTGCCAGGGCCCGGCCGGCGAGTAGGGAAGCGCGCCCGGGAGGAAATCCACGCCGAGGTTGGAGCCGTCGCTGGCGGTGATCAGCTCCTGGATCTCGGGATCGGGCTCGGCCGCCCCCAGCCGCGCGTCGATCGCGACCGTCACCAGCTCGGGAACCAGCAGGCCGGCGCGGCGCGCCAGCTCGCCGACGATCACCTCGGCCACCAGCGCCCGCAGCCCCTGGCCGGCGCCCCGGAACTTGGTCACGTACAGGCCGTCGTCGTCGGCCTCGACCAGTCCGGGCAGCGACCCGCCCTCGCGCAGCGGCGTCACATAGCGCGTGGCGCGTACCGATCGTAGCCTCGTGGTCACCGGCATTCAGCGGCTTTCTA
Source organism: uncultured Solirubrobacterales bacterium (assembly GCA_963799995.1). Taxonomy (GTDB): domain Bacteria; phylum Actinomycetota; class Thermoleophilia; order Solirubrobacterales; family Solirubrobacteraceae; genus Palsa-465. The sequence goes on from CAWCZI010000012.1 coordinate 1,813,702, forward strand.
GCATCAAGGACATGCTCCTCTCCGTACTGGACCAGTCGCCGATCGCCGAGGGGTCCACCGGCGCCCAGGCGCTGCACAACACCCTCGACCTGGCCAGGCTCGCCGATCAGCTCGGGTATCACCGCTACTGGGTCGCCGAGCACCACGGCGGCCCGATGCTGGCGGGACCGAGCCCCGAGGTGCTGATCGGACCGATTGCTTCCGCCACCGAGCAGATCCGCGTCGGCAGCGGCGGCGTCATGCTGCCCCATTACAGCCCGCTCAAGGTGGCCGAGTCGTTCACCATCCTCGCGGCGCTGTACCCCGGCCGGATCGACCTCGGGCTGGGCCGAGCCGCCGGCACCGATCCGCTCACGACCTTCGCCCTGCAGCGCGACCGCCGCCAGGCCGCTCCCGACGACTTCCCCCAGCAGTTGGCCGAGCTGCTGGCCTACTTCGAGGACGCTCTGCCCGAGGATCATCCGTTCCGTCATCTCGCCAAATCGCTTCCGGGACGCCCGGAGCTGCCGGTGCCGTGGCTGCTCGGATCCTCGCAGCAGAGCGCGATCTGGGCCGCCGAGCTGGGACTGCGCTACGCGTTCGCGGATTTCATCAACCCCGGCGGCAGCGAGCTCGCCAAGCTCTACCGCGAGCGCTTCAGTCCGGTGCGCGACCTGGCGGCGCCCCGCACAGCGGTGGCGGCATGGGTGCTGTGCGCGCCCACCGACGAGGAGGCCATGCACCTGGCCTCCAGCAGCCGGATGACGTTCACGCTGCTGCGTCGCGGCCAGCTGATCGCGGTCCCGCCGCCCGACAAGGCGGCGGCGTTCCTGGCCCGCGAGGGCCAGGCGCCCGGCGGCGCTCCCCCGGGCCGACGCGCGATCATCGGCACGCCCGAGAAGGTGCGGGCCGGGGTCGAGGAGCTGTCCTGCGACTACGGCGCCGAGGAGGTGATCGTGGTCACGATCACCCACGACCACGAGGCCCGGCGGCGGTCCTACGAGCTGCTCGCCGACGCGATGGGGCTCGAGCCCCGGGTACTCGCCTCCACCACGACGGCCTAGGCTCGCGCCTTCTCGACCGCTCCGGTGCTCTCGAGCGAACGGCCGGTCGTGGTCAACCCGAGCAGGATCAGGGCGGCTGCGATGAAGCCGCTGATGCCCATCACCGCAAACGCGCCCGAGAAGCCCCAGGCCGTATTGGCGCCGAGCACGATCAGGGGCGCCAGTGCCCCGCCCACGTGGCCGAGCCCGTCCGTGAGAGCGACGCCGGTGGCGCGCGCGTTGGTCGAGAAGTGCTCGGCGGTGTAGGTGTAGAGCATCGGCACCAGCAGCCCGATCGTGGTCGAGGCGATGAAGCCGAACACGATGATCACCGTCGGCGAGACGAAGAAACCCACGACCAGCAGAGCGATCCCCCACACGACGGCGATCACGGCGGTCGTGAACTTCCGCTCCAGCCGGTCGGTGAAATGGGTGGTGGCGTAGGCGCCGACCAGGAAGCCGATGCCGGACACGATCAGGTAGGTGGTGCTGTCGGCCAGGCTGTAGCCCTTGTCGGTGAATAGCGTCGGCGCCAGCGTCAGCCAGCCGTAGTTGCCGACGTAGTACACGAACCAGACGCCGATGAACAGCAGCACGCGGCGGTTCATCGGCGGTCGCAGCAGCGCCTTGATCGGGAAGCGCTCCGCGGGAGCCTCCTCGGCCACCAGCTCGGGCTCGGGCAACGGGCCGTCGATGTTCTCACGTGCGGTCTCCTCGGCCTCGGCGACCAGCTCACCGGCCTCCTGGGTGCGGCCCTGGGTGACCAGCCACCGCGGCGACGGCGGCAGTCCGCGCCGCATGAACAGGATCGTCACGCCGCCCAGCGCGCCGATCACGAACAGGATCCGCCAGCCAGAGGCGAAGTTCGGCACGAGCACGCGGGCGATGAACGGCACCGCCGCGAAACCCGCGTAGGCGGCGGTCGTGGCCCAGCTCGTGTACCTGCCGCGCAGCGGAGCCGGCGAGAGCTCGCCGATGTAGGTGGTCACCGTCGCGATCTCGGCGCCGATGCCGAGGCCGGAGATGAAGCGGAAGATGATCAGCTCGGTCACGTTGGAGCTCAGCGCGGCCAGCACGGTGCCGATCGAGAACACCGCGACCGAGATCTGCAGGCTCACCCGCCGTCCGAACTTGTCGGCGATCGTGCTGTCGGCGAACGCGCCGATGATGTAACCGATCAGGCTGCCCGTCACCGACAGGGTGACCGTGCCCGTCGAGACGTGGAACTGCTTCGCGATCACGGGGACCGCGTAGGAAATCGTCACGATGTCGAAGAAGGCGAAGAAGTAGCCCGCTCCGACGACCCACAACAGCCGCCGCTCCCACGGCCACACCGGGAGCCGGTCCAGCCTGGCCAGGGGACCCGGCCGTCGTCGCCGTGCGCCCGATGTCGCGGTCGCACTCTCTGAACCCTGCGTCGTTCTCTGTGCCATGACGGCACCTCCCTCGTCGCTTTAGGCCTACCCGACGCCCGTGCGGTGGAAACGGGTGCGTCAGGCGGGGCCGGGCGGGTAGGATCGGAACGCTGATGCCTAAGTGGGTCTACGACTTCGCCGAGGGCTCCAGGGACATGCGGGAGCTGCTCGGAGGCAAGGGCGCCAACGTCGCCGAGATGACCAGCGTGCTCGGCGCCGAGCGGGTTCCGGCGGGTTTCACGATCACCACCGAGGCGTGCGTCGCTTACATGCGGGCCGACCGCGAGGAGCCCGAGGAGATGGCCGACCAGGTGGCCGAGGCGCTCGCCCGGTTGCAGGAGCACACCGGCAAGACGCTCGGCGATGACGACGATCCGCTGCTGGTCTCGGTTCGCTCGGGCGCGCGCGAGTCGATGCCGGGGATGCTGGACACGGTGCTCAATTTGGGCCTCAACGACCAGTCGGTGCAGGGCCTTGCCAAGACCACCGAGAACGAGCGCTTCGCATGGGACTCGTACCGGCGCTTCGTGCAGATGTTCGGCAACGTGTCGCGCGGGATCCCGGGCGGGCGCTTCGAGGACGCGATCAAGGCGGCCAAGGAGCAGCGTGGCGTCTCCGACGACACGGAGCTCGACGTCGACGCCCTGCGCGAGCTGACCGGCACCTTCAAGGACATCTATCGCGAGGACACGGGCGAGGACTTCCCACAGCAGCCCTCCGAGCAGCTGCGGCTGGCGATCCGGGCGGTGTTCGACTCGTGGGTCGGCAAGCGGGCGATCGAATACCGCCGCCAGAATCACATCCCCGACGACTGGGGCACGGCCGTCAACGTCCAGCAGATGGTGTTCGGCAACAAGGGCGACACGTCGGGCTCGGGGGTGGCGTTCTCGCGCGACGAGGTGACCGGGGAGCCCGAGCCCAGCGGCGACTTTCTCCCCAACGCCCAGGGCGAGGACGTGGTCTCCGGAGTGCGCACCCCGCGCGACATCTCCGAGATGAAGGACTGGCTGCCCGAGGTCCACGACCAGCTGATGGAGATCCTGCGCACGCTCGAGCGCCACTACGAGGACATGCAGGACACCGAGTTCACGGTCGAGGAGGGGCAGCTGTACATGCTGCAGACACGCAACGCCAAGCGCCCCGCCCAGGCCGCGGTGCGCTTCGCCGTCGACGCCGTGTCCGAGGAGCTCTTGACCCGCGAGCGGGCCCTGATGACGATCGACCCGTCCGCGCTGGATCAGCTGCTTCACCCGACGTTTGATCCCAAGTCCGAATACGAGGTCATGGCCACCGGCGTGGCCGCCTCACCGGGCGCCGCCAAGGGCGAGGTCGTGTTCACGGCCGCCGACGCGGTCACCGCGGCGCAGGACGGCCGGGACGTGATCCTGGTGCGCCCCTTCACCGATGCCGAGGACGTGGCCGGCTTCCACGCCGCCAAGGGAATCCTGACCAGCGAGGGGGGCAAGGCCTCGCACGCCGCGCTGGTGGCGCGCGGGATGGGACGACCGGCGGTGGTCGGCGCCGACGCCGTGATCATCGACCTCGCGGCCAAGACCATCACCGTCGACGGCACCAAGCTCGGCGAGGGCGACCGGATCGCCATCGACGGCACCAAGGGCCAGGTCACGGTCGACGACGTCCCGCTGGTCGAGGCGACCGTCGATCAGAATTTCCAGGAGGTCCTGCGGTGGGCCGACGAGGTGCGCGAGCTCGACGTACGCACCAACGCCGACACACCCGAGGACGCCACCCGGGCACGTGAGCTGGGCGCCCAGGGAATCGGCCTGTGCCGCACCGAGCACATGTTCATGGCCGAGGACCGCCAGCCGAAGATGCGGGCGATGATCATGGCCAACACGCGCGAGGACCGACGCAAGGCGCTGGCCGACCTGCTGCCGCTGCAGCAGGAGGACTTCGAGGGGATCTTCGAGGCGATGTCCGGCCTGCCGGTGACCGTCCGCCTGCTCGACCCGCCGCTACACGAGTTCCTGCCCAACCTCGCCGACCTCTCAGCCCAGGTGGAGCGTGCCCGGATCGAGGAGGCCGATGATCTGCCCGAGCTCGAGCGGCTGCTGGACCGCGTGCAGGACATCTCCGAGGAGAACCCAATGCTGGGCACCCGCGGCGTCCGGCTGGGCATCCTCTACCCAGAGATCTACGAGATGCAGGTCCACGCGATCCTGCGCGCGGCGAAGACCGCCGCTGAGCCTCCCCACCCCGAGATCATGATCCCGCTCGTCGACTACGAGCACGAGATCGAGCTGATGCGCGAGCTGGTGGTCCGGATTGGCGACGAGGAGGGCCTCAAAGCCGGTGACGACTACACGGTCGGGACCATGATCGAGCTGCCGCGGGCCTGCTTCGTCGCCGACCGCATCGCTCGCTTCGCCGACTTCTTCAGCTTCGGCACCAACGACCTGACCCAGACCGCGCTCGGTTTCTCCCGCGACGACGCCGAGTCCAAGTTCGTGCCGATCTACATGGAGCGCAAGATCATCGACCGAAGCCCGTTCGAGACGATCGACAAGCCGGGCGTGGGCTGGCTGGTCCGCCTCGGCGCATGGGTGGGACGCGAGGCCCACCCGGGGCTCAAGCTCGGCATCTGCGGCGAGCACGGCGGCGACCCGGAGTCGATCGCCTTCTTTCACCGCGCCGGCCTTGACTACGTCTCCTGCTCGCCGTTCCGGGTTCCGATCGCTCGGATCGCCGCCGCCCAGGCCGCGATCGAGAGCCCGCGGGGCGGCTGGGACTGACCAGCGCCAGACGGGTAGGGTGCAGGTCGATGCTCGCCGCGTACGCCAGCTCTATCAACCCCGACGACCCGCTCTCGGGCCTCGAGGTGGGAGAGCGCCCAGATCCCGATCCTCCCGACGAGTGGACCACGATCACCGTGAAGGCCGCGGCGCTCAACCACCACGACCTGTGGTCGCTGCGCGGCGTCGGCCTGAGCGAGGACAAGCTGCCGATGATCCTCGGCTGTGATGCCGCCGGATTGGACCCGGACGGAAACGAGGTCGTGATCCACGCCGTGATCACCTCGGATTCGTGGCGCGGCGACGAGACGCTCGATCCGCGTCGGTCGCTGCTGTCAGAGCGCCATCCCGGCACGCTGGCCGAGCAGGTGGCGGTGCCACGGCGCAACGTCATACCCAAGCCGCCCGAGCTGTCCTTCGAGCACGCTGCGTGTCTCCCCACCGCCTGGCTGACCGCGTACCGGATGCTGTTCACGCGTGGCGGTGTGACGCCCGGGCAGACCGTTCTCGTGCAGGGCGCCGCGGGCGGCGTGGCGACCGCCCTGACCGTGCTCGGCAGTGCCGCCGGCGCGCGGGTGTGGGTGACCAGCCGCTCGGAGAGCAAGCGCGAGGAGGCGATGAAGCTGGGCGCCGACCAGGCGTTCGAGTCCGGCGCCCGGCTGCCCGAGCGCGTCGACGCGGTCATGGAGACCGTCGGACAGGCGACGTGGAGCCACTCGATCAAGTCACTCAAGCCGGGCGGCACCCTGGTCGTCTCCGGCGCTACCTCCGGGCAGGCACCCCCGGCCGAGCTCAACCGCGTGTTCTTCCTGCAGCTGTCCGTCGTCGGCTCGACCATGGGCACCCGCGACGAGCTCGAGCGTCTGACCCGCTTCTGCCTGGAGCGCGACATCCGCCCGGCGATCCACGCCACGATGCCACTGCTCGAGGCACGCGAGGGTTTCCGGGCGATGCTCGACGGCGACATCGTCGGCAAGGTCGTGTTCACGACCTAGCCGTGTGGCTCCGGATCCCCGGGGCGTCAGAAGACGATCAGGGCGCGTCCGCGCAGGCCACCCGCCGCCATCGCCCGGTGGGCGTCGGCGGCGCGCTCTGGCGGGTACTCCCCGGCGACGCGCAGGGCCAGCTTGCTCTCCGAAGCCAGGCGGCGCAGCTCCTGCAGCCACTCGGTGCGCTCGAGCGCGTCGCGCACCATCACCGCCCGCACCTCGATCCCACGCTCGGCCTCGCTTCCGTCCCAGCCGCGAACGACCGTGATCTGGCCGCCGTCCCGGATCGCGCCGAACGCCGACCGCCCGAGCAGCGCGGTGTCGTAGACGGCGTCGACCCCGTCCGGCGCCTCCTCGCGCACGACTGCCATGAGGCCGTCCCCGCGCGGGAGCACAAGATCGGCGCCCAAGCCGCGGACCAGCGCCTCGTCCTCGGGCTGGGCGTCGGCGAACACCCGCAGTCCGCGCTCGCGGCCCAGTGCGATCACGTAGGAGGCCAGCACGCCTGCACCGCCGGTGACCAGCAGCGTTTGGCCGGCGGTCAGCCCCATCAAGTCGAGCCCGAGCATCGCGGTGAGACCGTTCATCGGCAGCGTCGCGGCGTGCGCGAGGTCGGCGCCGTCGGGAATCGCCACCACCGAGGCCGCCGGCGCGACCAGCAGCTCGGCCTGGGCCCCGCCCTCAGGACGGCGGGGGCTGACGGCGGCCATCACCCTGTCCCCCACCGCCAGGCGCTGGACCCCGGGGCCGGTCGACTCGACGGTCCCGGCCGCGTCCATCCCGGGCGTCCACGGTGGCGCTTGATCGGCGACGCCGCTGCTGCGCAAGCCGATGTCGGTGGGATTGACCGCCGCCGCGCTGACGGAGATCCGCACCTCGTCGCGACCGGGCTCGCGGACGTCGCGGTCGATCACGGTCAGGACCTCGGGTCCCCCGGGCTCCGGTATGCCGACAGCGCGCACGAATCCCAGGCTACTGCTGAGCCGCCTCGCGCTCGAGGTCGAGCTCCGTCCGCACCCCGAGCGCGCCCAGCGCATCGTTGGCCGCCTCCAGGCTGCCCGCCTCGGCGACCGCCCGGGCGAGCCGGCCGACGGTGGCGTAGGTCACCTCGACGTCGAGGTAGAAGGTCACGGCGGCCAGCGTGGTCAACTCGAACGTCCGGGCGCCGCCGCGGATGCTGACCTCGCCCCGGTCACCGCGGAAGGCACGCACCGCCTGGGCGCTGGCCTCGGTCGGGACCAGCTCCATGGCCTCCTCGAGCCGGGCGGCGACGGCTTCGGTGAGCCCCCGGGCGCCACACAGCCCGCCGCCGGCGGCCACGGCGCCGAGCCGCTCCAGGACCTCGGCGTTCGTGAGCTCGGAGTCGCAGCCGCTGCCGAACACGCCGAGCAGCACCGGGGCGCCGGCCGCGGCGAGCTGCTGGGCGGCTGCCAGCAGCATCGCGTCGCACAGTGGGCTGCGCAGCCCGGGCTCGTCACCGCGGGCGAGCACGTCCCCGCCGACATCGACGAACAGCAGCAGGTCTCCTCCCAGCGCGGTCAGCGCGGTTTTCAGCCCGGCGGCTACCGCCCCCGGACCGTCGTCGATCGTGACCAGCAGCGTCGGTCGCGCCAGGAACGCGGCCATCCGCGACTCCGCGAAGTAGACGTCACGACCGCGCACCCGGGTCCGCGGGCCGGCCAGGAACACACCGGGAGCCACCAGCTCGGCGCCCTCGATCTCATCGACGCTCCTGGGCCCCGCGACGGGGTCGATCGGGCGCCGCTCCCAGCTCAGTCCCCCGACCAGCGGGTCGGCGCCATCGTAGGCGCGTGCCAGCTCGGCGCTGGCCAGAGCTCCCACGACGTCGCCGCCCCCGCCCATGCCGATGACCAGCGGCCGCCGCGCGGAGCGCAGGATCGCTTCGGCGTCAGCGGCCATCGTCGTCCCGCCCGCCGGCGATCGCGATCGTCGCATGCAGCTCGCCGTCGTCGCCGACCAGCCAGCGCCGGCGCCCCCGGCGGAGAAAGCGCTTGTGGCCCGGCTGCGAGGGGGTGCGGTACTCGAGCTCGGCGTCGACCCGAGCCGGGTCAGGTCCCGCCAGCAACTCCTCCTCGAGCGGCGCCCAGTAGGCGGCGTTGTTGACGTGATCGGCGATGTCGCGCTCGGTGGCCCGAAAGGTCCAGCCGACGGCGCCGTCGGGCTCCCCCGCGGTGGCGGGATGGCGCAGCCGCGCGCTCACGCGACGCTCGGGTGCGACGCCGCCGTAGACCTCGAGCTCGCGCGCCGACAGCGGCGTCGGGCGCCAGTGCTCGAGGTCGAGGTGGACCCACAGCGACACCGCCTCGACGTCCGGGCGCGGGGTATCGGTCGCGCCCTCGGCCCGCGGCTCACCGCTGCGGACCACGTCGGTCCGCCGCTCGGCCCACATCCGCCCGAGACCGCTGCAGAACGTCGTCAGCTCGAACCCCTCGCCGAAGCGGGGAAAGCGGTTCACGCGGATCCGGGTACGGCGCACGACCCAGACCGCAGCCTGTTCGAGACCGGCATCCTCTACGTCGGCGTAGGCGATGTCCTGAAGCCAGCAGGCCAGCGCGTCCAACCGCATCCGGCCCGACGGCGCGCAGTCCGCGAACCCCGGGCGGCGGGTCTGCGAGAAGGACCGCACCCCCGGGGTCTGGGGCAGCAGCTCGTTGAAGTGATCGCTCACCAGCGCCAGGGTACGCAAAGGCTGTAGCCCAGCCCGAGCACAACCACGGGCGGTCCCCCAGCTAGTGGTCGCCCCCGGCCACTAGCGCCGCATCGCGGCGAGCACCCAGGCGATGAAGACCCCCTGCAGCGGCAGCCGCGCCCACAGCGCCCGTGAGCCGCCCGGGACCTCATTGAAATCCTCGGGGTGCAGCGCCATGTGGAGGTTGGCTGGGAAGACCGCGACCAGTGTGGCGATCAGCCACCAGCCGGCGGCCCGTCGCGGGCGCTCGAGCATCAGGCCCACGCCGCCGGCGATCTCGGCCACCCCGCTGGCGTAGACCATCGCCTCGGGCGCCGGGATGTATGGCGGCACGATCCGGCGATAGACCTTCGGGATCACGAAGTGCATGGCGCCGGCGAACACGAACACGGGACCGGCGAGCTGACGGATTTTTCGCATCGCGACCGCAAGCTAGCGAACCTGCGCCCATCGGGCAGCGGATGGCGCGAGTCGCTGCCCGGGGTTTGACGGCCCGGCGGCGTGGGAACGCTTCCCCGCAAGGTCTGCGAAGGGAGGTAGAGGATGCGCTGGTCACGGTTGCTGGTGTGCGCCTGCGTGGCGTTTGTCTGGACGGTTCCGGCGACGGCCGCGGCCAGCGGCCGAGCGGTCAAGCGCGCCGCGGGCAGCGGCCGAGCGGTCAAGGCGCCGCGGGCAGCGGCCGAGCGGTCAAGCGCGCCGCGGGCAGCGGCCGAGCGGTCATGCGCGCCGCGGGCGGCGGGGGCGCGTTTGTCCTCACGGCGACCAGCCCGAAGCCCAGCGCCGGCTACGCGCCGACCTTCACCGGCAACGGCCGCCTGGGGATCCGCGTCCCGGCGACCGGGCAGGGCTACGCCGGCGGCTCGGTGCCCTCCCAGGCTGAGCTCGCCGGCTTCTACGCCAAGCCGTCTCGACCGGCCGAGGCCTCCGAGGTCCCCCAACAGCGAGCCAACATCCCGACCTGGTCGGCGCTGCCCTTCTCCGACGGCGGCCAGGCCTTCTCGCCTACGCGCGGCCGGACCACCGGCTGGCGGCAGTCGATCGACCTGCACACCGGGATCATCACCACCTCGGCCACGTGGCACGCGCCCGACGGTCACGTGACCAACCTCGTCTACCAGGTGCTCACCGACCGAGCGGGCCAGTACCTGGGTCTGGTCAGGCTGCAGCTGACCCCCGAGTGGACCGGCCAGGCCACGGTCACCGACCTGATCGACGGCTCTCACGCCGCGCTCGTCCCGCCCAAGACGCCACGGCTGACCGATCCCGCCGGCACCGGTGCGAATCCGGCCGCCCGCCAGGACTGGGTGACGATCCGGACCCAGGGCACCGGCATCCAGGCCACCCTGGCCAGCCAGCTGGCGACGAGCCCCAACATCACCGCGCCCGCCGTCGCCGTGCCGCAGCGCAGCGGCCAGAGCGTCGCTCAGCGGCTCACCTTTCCGGTGCTCGCCGGACAGACCTACACGATCGTCAAGTACGTCGGCGTGGGCGACTCGCAGGACGCCGCCGACACGGTGGGGGCCGCCCAGAGCACCGCCACGGGCGCAGCCGCGACGGGTTGGGATGCGCTGGTGGCGGCCAACGACGCCGCGTGGGCGAAGCTGTGGACCAGCCGGATCGACGTGCTCGGCGATCGCACGCTCGCCTCCGATGTCAACGCGAGCGAGTTCTATCTGCTGTCGAGCACGCGCGACGGCGTCGACTGGAGCGTGTCCCCCGCCGGCCTGTCCTCCAACGGCTATGACGGGCACATCTTCTGGGACGCGGAGACGTGGATGTTCCCGTCGCTGCTGGCCCTGCACCCCACGCTGGCCGACGCGATGGAGACCTACCGGTTCGATCGGCTCGGAGCGGCTGAGCAGCACGCGGCCGCCACCGGTCACGCCGGCGCCCGGTTCCCGTGGGAGAGCGCACTGGACGGAACCGAGCAGATCCCGCCGCCTGTGTCGGTCAACAGCGAGGGCCTCTACGAGCAGCACATCACCGCTGACATCGCACTGGCGCAATGGCAGTACTACGTCGCCACCGGCGACCGCCAGTGGCTGGCCACGCAGGGGTGGCCGGTGCTCTCCGGCGCCGCGGGGTTCTGGGCCTCGCGGGCGGTCAGGGGGACCGGCGGCAGCTACCACATCAGCCATGTCACCGGGCCGGACGAGGAGAACCCGAACGTCACCGACGAGGCGTTCACCAACGTCGGCGCGCGCACCACGCTGCGCGACGCGGTGGCCGCGGCACGGGTGCTCGGGCACCCCGCCCCGCGGTCGTGGTCGAAGATCGCGGCCGGTCTGGCCGTGCCGGTCAACGCCCGGCTGGGCGTCCACCCCGAGTACTCCGGTTACCGAGGGCAGCTGGTCAAGCAGGCCGACGTGACGCTGCTCCAGTACCCGTGGAGCCTTCGGATGCCGTCGCGGGTCGCGCGCAACGACATCGACTACTACGTACCACGAACCGATCCGATGGGTCCGTCGATGAGCGACGCGGTCAACTCGATCGACTCCTCGACGCTGGGTATCCCCGGCTGTTCGAGCTACGTGTTCACCGAGCGCAGCTACCAGCCGTTCATCCGCGACATCTTCGACCAGTTCTCGGAGACCAGCACCGGCGGCGCGTTCACGTTCATGACCGGGATCGGTGGCTTCCTGCAGGAGTTTCTGTACGGCTATTCGGGAATGCGCTTCGGCGCCCACGAGGTGACGCTCGCTCCGAGCCTCACCGGCCAGCTCGGGGGCGTCGTGTTGCGCGGGGTCTCGTGGCAGGGAAGAGTGTTCACGGTCGCAATCCGGCGCGGATCGACGACGGTGACGCTCGCCAGCGGGCCGGCGATGCCAGTGAGCACGCCGGTGGGGCGGCGCGTTGTGCGCGCCGGGCACCCGATCACGGTGCACACCGCCCGCCCCGACCTCGTGCCCACCGGTGACCGGGTGCGGTGCGGCGACGCCACCGCCACCAGCGCGGCCCCGGGCGCGCCGGCGCTGGCCGCCGTCGACGGCAGCGCTGCCACCGACTGGCAGCCCACCTCGGCGCCGGCCGTCCTCACCGCAGCCGTTCGCGGGGGGCACACGATCGATACCGCCATCCTGGATTGGGGCGGCCAGTGGCCGGCGCAGCCCAAGCCGAACGTTCATCCCGCGCCCGGGCCGGTGATCGTGCGCCGGGCCACTCGCTACGCGTTGCTGAGCTCCGCCGACGATCGTCACTGGCGCCGGCTGGCCGTGGTCGCGCGGACCCGCGGGACCACCGACACGCTGCACTTCGCCCCCGTGCACGCGCGCTTCGTGCAGATCCGGATCGCCGCCGCTGCCGCGCACGAGCCGCCGCTGTTGGAGGAGCTTCGCGTCACCGGCTGACCAGGCCGCGTCTTTTCAGACATCCGTCTTAGGGGGTTCATAGCGGCGGCTTCAGCGCGGCCTGGATGCTGCTGCTCGTGACCCCCATCTCCTCCCCCGCCGAGCCCGCCACCCCGGCCACGCCGCCCGCCGAGCTCGCCACCCAGGCCACGCGGCCCGCCGAGCTCGCCACCCCGGCCACGCGGCCCGCCGGGCCGGCGCTGCGGGCCGCCCGCCCGGCGCCGCAGATCGACATCGTGGTACCCGTCTACAACGAGCAGAACGCGCTCGAGTCCTCGATCCGCCGCCTGCATGCCTTCCTCTGCGCCGAGCTGCCCTACGCCTGGCGGATCGTGATCGCCGACAACGCCAGCACCGACGGGACTCTGGCGGTCGCCCGCGGGCTGGCCTTCGAGCTCGCCCACACAACCGTCCTTCATCTCGATCTCAAGGGCCGTGGCCGAGCGCTGCGCGTCGCCTGGTCGGCCAGTGACGCCGACGTCCTGTGCTACATGGACGTCGACCTGTCCACCGACCTGCGGGCCCTGCTGCCGCTGGTCGCCGCCTTGATCTCGGGCCACAGCGACTTGGCGATCGGCTCGCGGCTCGCCCGCGGGGCCCGTGTCTCACGCGGGGCCAAGCGCGAGTTCATCTCCCGCTCCTACAACCGGCTGCTCCGGCTGGCGCTGCGCGCGGGGTTCAGCGACGCCCAGTGCGGCTTCAAGGCGATCCGGGCCGACGCAGCGCAGCGGCTGCTGGGGCAGGTCCAGGATCAGAGCTGGTTCTTCGACACCGAGTTGCTGGTCCTGGCCCAGCGCCAGGGGATGCGCATCCACGAGGTGGCGGTCGACTGGGTCGACGATCCCGACTCCCGGGTGGACATCGTCCGCACCGCGCTGGCCGACCTGCGCGGGGTGCTCCGCTTGCTGCTGTCCTGCGCCGTGGCCCGGTTTCTGATCATCGGCGTCCTGTCGACGCTTGCCTACGCCGCCCTCTATCTGCTGGCACGCGGCCCGCTCGGCGCCGTGACCGCCAATGCCGTCGCGCTGGCGCTGACCGCGGTCGCCAACACCCAGGCCAACCGCCGGTTCAGCTTCGGCATCCGCGGCCGCCACGGGCTGCTGCGCCAGCACGCGGCGGGGGCGCTCGTCTACCTGCTTGCACTGGCGCTGACGGTCGGCGCACTGGCGGTGCTCGACCGGCTCGATGCCCACCCGGGGCGCCTGCTCGAGGTGGCGGTGCTCGTCGTGGCCAGCGCGGCGGCCACCGTCACCCGCTGGTTCGCCCTGCGCAGCTGGGTGTTCGCCCGCCGCCGCGAGCGACCGCTCGGCCTGCACGCCGTTCCCCGCTGACCCGTCCCCTCGATCCCAGGAGTCACCCGCACCATGTCCACGACTGTCCTCCCCGGACGACGCACTCGCCCCGCCGGTGGCCCCGCCCACCGCGCCGGCGATGCCGGGCACCCCTTCCGCGCACGCCTGCGTCCGCTGGTCCGCGGCCGGACCGCCGACCCGGCCTGGGTCCGCCCGGTCTTGCTCGGCGTGCTCGCCCTGGCCGCGTTCTTGTGCCTGTGGAACCTGACCCGCGACGGCTACTCCAACGAGTACTACGCGGCGGCGGCCAAAGCCGGCAGTGAGAGCTGGAAGGCGTGGTTCTTCGGCGCGCTCGACCCCGGCAGCTTCATCACCGTCGACAAGCCGCCGCTGTCGCTGTGGCTCTCGGGACTGTCGGCGCGCGCGTTCGGGTTCTCGAGCCTGAGCATCCTGCTACCCGAGGCGCTGTGCACGATCGCCGCCGTCGGCCTGCTGTACGCCACCGTGCGACGCTCCTTCGGCGCGACCGCCGGCCTGCTCGCGGCGGCGGCGCTGGCGCTGACACCGATCACGATCGCGATCGCGAGGGTCAACAACCCCGACGCGCTGCTGGTGCTGCTGCTGGTCGGCTCTGCCTGGATGATGCAGCGCGCGCTCGAGTCGGGGCGCACCCGCCACCTGGCGTGGTGCGGGGCGCTGGTGGGCCTGGCGTTCATGACCAAGTTGCTGCAGGGCTGGATGGTCGTACCGGCGCTCGGCGCCGTGTATCTGCTGGCCGGCCCGCCGCGCCTGAGCGTTCGTCTGCGTCAGCTGCTGGTGGCGGCAGCCACGATGGTCGCCGCCAGCGCGGCGTGGCCGGTGGCCGTGAGCCTGTGGCCCGGCTCCACGCCGTACATCGGCGGCAGCCAGAACGGCTCTATCTGGAATCTGATCTTCGGTTACGACGGGTTCGGAAGGCTGACTGGGGGCAGTCAGGGCGGCGCCTCGTTCGGCGGCTCCGCCGGCCCGCTGCGGATGTTCAACCTCGAGGTCGGCGGACAGGTGGCGTGGCTGATCCCGCTGGCCGCGATCGGGCTGGCCGCCGGCCTGTGGACCACCCGCCGCGCGCCTCGCACCGATCTGCGCCGCGCCGCACTGGTCCTGTTCGGTTTGTGGGCGCTGGTCCACGTGGCCGTGTTCAGCAGCCAGCAGGGCATCTTTCATCCCTATTACGTGAGCGCTCTGGCGCCGGCGATCGCAGCGCTGTCGGGCGCCGGAGTGGTCGTCCTGGTGCGCCTGGCACGGCGCTCCTGGGTCGGATTGGCCGCGTTGGAGCTGGCCATCGCGGCCAGCGCCGGCGTTGCCGTGATGCTGCTGGCGCGGACCCCGAGCTTTGCTCCAGCGCTGCGGATCGTGATCCCGGTGGCCGCGGTCATGACGATGGCCGGGGCTGCGGCCGTGGCGCGCGGCGGCTCGTCGCTGCGGCGATCTCGCTCCCTCGCGGCGCTGGTCGCGGTGACCGGTGCGGTGGCCGTGCTGTCAGGCCCGGCGTCCTACACGGTCGCCAACCTGGGCCGCTCGCTGAGCGGCAGCAATGTGATGGCCGGCCCCGCGAGCGCAGCTTCGCTGTCCGCGTTCGGAGGCGGCCCGGGCGGCGGCACGCCGTCAGCGTTGTCTGGAGCCACGCACTCGACCGGCACACGCCTGGGGCCCACACGCCTGGGGCCCGCGGGCGGCCCGCCTGGGAGCGGCGGAGGACTCGGCGGCCCCGGCGGCGGCGGCCAGCTCTCCAGCAAGGCGATCGCCTACCTCGAGGCCCACCAGGGCTCCGCCAAGTACATGCTGGCGGCAGTCGGCTCGCAGACCACCGCGGCGATCATCATCGAGACCGGCCGCGCCGTGGTGACGATCGGCGGCTTCAACGGCAGCGACCCTGCCCCCACCGTCTCACAGCTGGCGAAGATGGTCGCCGACGGCCAGCTCCACTACGTACTGATCTCCTCCGGCGGCTCCGGCGGCTCCGGCGGCTCCGGCGGCTCCAACGGCTCCGGCGGCTCCGGCGGCCGGGCTGGCGGTCCCGGCGGCTCCGGCGGCTTCGGCGGCCGGCCTGGCGGTCCGGGCGCAAGCAGCGGCACCGCCCAGGCGATCGCCACCTGGGTCATGGCCCACGGCACCGCCGTCACCGGCCTCGGTATCACCGGCAGCACCCTGTACCGGGTCGGCTGAGGTGTCTCGGCGGATGAGGGGTATCTAAGCGAACCTATGCATCGCTTAGATACCCCTCGTCCCCGCCGTACGGGTTTGATCGCACCCACCGCGCGTTTCATCCGCGCCCAACGCGAGAATCCGCGCCGATGCCCGCCAACCCCGCCGGACTGGTGTACGGGACGCTCGTGGTCGCGACGCTGCTCGGCGCCGAGGTGGGTCGGGCCGAGACGTATCCGAAGACGATCGGGGCGCTGGTGGTCGCCTTGCTGCTGTACTGGGTCGCGCACTCCTACGCCGAGTTCACGGGCGACCGGATCGAGGACAGCCAGCCGTTCAGCTATGCCGCGCTGGCCCGGACCGCCCGCGGCGAGGTGGCCATGCTGGCCGGCCCGCTCGTTCCCCTGCTGCTGATCCTCATCTGCTGGGCGGCAGGCGTGGCGCTGACCTCGGCGGTGCTGGCAGCGGTGTGGACCTCGGCCGGCATGATCGTCGCCGCCGAGATCCTGATCGGCGTTCGTGCTGAGCTGACCGGTCGCGATCTGGTCCGGCAGACGGCCGTTGGGGCCACGCTGGGGCTACTCGTGATCGCGCTCCGCGTGCTCCTCCATTAGCCCGGCTCGTCCGGCTCGCCCGGCGCGTCCGGCGCCAGATCCACGAGTTCCAGCGCCCCGAAGCCGGGGACGGGGCCGTCCATCAGGAACATCTCGATCGTGAGGTCGGGCTCGACGTGGGCCTGGCTCAAGAAGGCGAGCACGTTTCGTCCCGTGAGCTCCTGGATCATCTCCGTGTAGCGCTCCTCCATCAGGGTCTGGAAGTCGCGGCGCATCTCGAGGACCCGCTCGGGCTGCCCGCCCTCCATCATCGTGCGCTCGATCGCGGTGAATCCATCACTGAGCACGCAGACGATCAGGTTGTCGAGCACGTAGGTCTTGGCCTTGATCGGCCCGCGACCGTAGTGCTCGCGCATGAAGGCGACGATCCGGTTGGTGATCTCCGCCAAGAGCTTGCCGCCGCCAAGCGACGAGGTCCCTGGCTGCTCAGGGCCACTCCAGCTCATACTGCCTATGTACCTGAAATCGTGCCGAGATATTTGCTCAAGGCCGTTGAGAGACCTCCGGCTCGTGCGCTCCGCCCCCGGCGGCGCGGAGCGCTCAGCGAAATCTCATCATACCCTCGTCCATGCGGGTTGTGGGACCGATCCCCGGGGAGTACCCTGCGAGGCAGGGAAGCCGACGGCTGTTGGTGTTCGAGCCGAAGCGGTCGGGGTCCCAGTCCCAAACCGAGACAGCGCGTCCGAAGCGGCCCATTGCGGCGGCCTTGGTGGTGTTGGAGATCCAGCAACGCAGCCCTGACCAGGAGGGGCCGTCATGTCTCCAACACCAGCAGGTCAAGAGCGTGCGACGCCCGCGTCGCCGGACTCGTCATTTGCTGCCGCTCGCGCCTCGCCGGACCCCCAACGGCAGAGCCTCGATCTTCTGATCGGCAACGTCGCCGACATCCTCGGCTCCGAGGTCGCACTTTTCTGCCGCCTCGACGCCGAGGGCCACTCGGCGGCGGTGATCAGCTCGTGGGGGCTGGGACCGGCAAACGAGCTGCAATTGGCTTCAAGGGAAGGAGGGTTCGTTGACCGCGCGCTCGGTGCCGGGCGCGCGGTCCTCGGACCCCTGCACGGCGATCACGACGCGGCTCTGGTGACGGCGGCGCGAGGGCTGCGTCTCACCCATGCGGTCGCCGCTCCCGTGGGGCTTGCGACGGGCACCGCCGGTACCCTGATCGCGGCTTTCTCGTCGCCCCCGCAGGATCATCGGCTGACGAGGTGGGCCGCCGAGTCGTGCGCCGCGATGGTGGCGTTGTGCCTGCACGAGCAGGACCTGCTGATGCCGCTGCTGCAGCCCGCATCTCTCGATCCCCTGACCGGCTGTCTGGGATACGCGGGCACCCGCCACGAGCTCGACCGCGAGATCAACCGCAGCACTCGCCGCGGACTCGACCTCTCTGTCTGCTTCATCGACCTTGACAACTTCAAGCGTGTCAACGACCACCACGGTCACCTTCACGGCAACGAGGTGCTCGCTCAGGTCGGACGTGCCCTGCGCGACGGTGTCCGCAGCTGCGACTCGATCGGGCGCTTCGGTGGTGACGAGTTCGTCGCGATCCTCCCCGAGACCACCGAGGCGGACGCGGTCCACCTCGCCTCGCGCATGAGATCGAGCATCTCCACGGCGTCGATTACCTCAACGGATCACCCGCTGACCGCGTCGATCGGCGTGGCCGAGCGCCTGCCGGGGGAGACGGCCGACATGCTGCTCGCCCGCGCCGATCAGACGATGCTGATAGTCAAGTCCCACAAATCCGCGCGGGTCAGGCGGACGGCCGACTCGTCGAGGGAGTCGGGTCGACCGACGCGCTGAGCGTCACCTCCACCTCGCGCCGCTCGGCTCCGCGGAGCACCCCCAGTGCGAGCGTCCCCTCGGCCGCCCGGACGGCCCGGTGCAGATCGCCGATCGAAAGCACCGCCGCTCCGGCCGCGTGCGTGATCAGATCCCCGCGGGCGAGGCCGGCCGCGTCGGCCGCGCTCTCACGCCCGACCCGGATGATCAGCACGCCGGGCTCCTCCGGGAGGCCGACGGCGCCACGCATCCGCTTGGCCACCGCAGCGGTCGCGACGGCCACCCCGAGCCTCGGAGTCATCCGCTCGTCGGGCTCGAAGAAGGCCAGCCAAGCGCGCAGGCCCTCGGCCACAGCGGCATCGGCCCCATCCGGCAGCCCAGCGCTCAGCCGGGCGGCGCGCTCGGCGTAGGCGGGGCGGGCGGCGCCCACGATCCTGCGGCCGCGGTCCGTCAGGGTGACGGTCACGCTGCGGCGGTTCTCGGGGTCGGGCTCACGTTCGATCATCCGGGCCCGCTCGAGACGGCCCAGCCTCACCGACAGGGTCCCCGAGGTGCGCCGCACCGCGGTCACGAGGTCGCGCTGGTTCATGGTGGCGCCGTCGGCGCGGTCGAGGGCGTCGAGCACCAGGAAGCTGGGCCGCGTCAGACGATGCTCGGCGAGTGCTTCCTCCAGCTCTCCCTCGAGGTGGGCGGCGACGCTGATCGCCGTGTCGGCGAGCTCGGTCGGGTTCAGTTCCGTTGACATTTCAAGCGTCTCCAAAGATTTGAGTCGAAACGATTGTGTACGATTATTGCATGTCAAGCGAAAACGGCTCCACCCTCACCGTCGATCCACCTTCCGACGTCGCGCTCGACGCGTACTCCCGCACCGTCATCGCGGTCGCCGAGGCGCTCAGTCCGAGCGTCGCCAACCTCCAGGTCCGTCGCCGCACCCGCCGCGGCCCGGCGGTCGGCGCGGGCAGCGGCGTCGCGATCTCCCCAGACGGCTTCCTGATCACCTCGGCTCACGTCGTCGCGGGCTCGCGACACGGCACCGCCAGCTTCAGTGACGGGAGCGAGATCAGCGTCTCGCTGGTCGGCGCCGATCCCCTCTCAGACCTGGCGGTCCTGCGCGCCGACGGCGGCGAGCTCGTGCCCGCGCCGCTCGGCGACGCGGGCGGTCTGCGCGTCGGCCAGCTGGTCGTGGCGATCGGTAACCCGCAGGGATTCGCCGGCTCGGTGACGGCCGGCGTGGTCAGCGGCCTCGGCCGCTCGCTGCCCGTGGGCGCCCGCGGTGGCCCGCGCAGGCTGGTGGAGAACGTGATCCAGACCGACGCCGCCCTGAACCCCGGTAACTCCGGCGGCGCGCTCGTCGACGGCGGTGGACGCGTGGTCGGGATCAACACCGCGTTGGCGGGGATCGGGCTCGGGCTTGCGGTGCCCATCAACGACGCCACCCGGGCCATCATCTCGACGCTGATCCGCGACGGTCGCGTCCGCCGCGCCCAGCTCGGAGCCGCCGTTGCCCCGCGTCCGCTGCCGCCAACCGCCGCCCAGCGACTGAACCGTCGCGGCGCCCTCGAGATCGTGCAGGTCATCGAGGGCAGTGCGGCCGAGCGCGCCGGACTGCGGCGTGGCGATCTGCTGGTCGAGCTCGACGGCGAGCCGGTGGCCGACGCCACCGACCTGCAGCGCCTGATGGTGCAGGAGCGGATCGGCCGCGAGGTAACGGCGCAGATCCTGCGCGACTCGCGGCCGCGCACACTCACGCTTGTCCTCGACGAACTCGCCTGATCGGCCCAAGCCGGCCCGGCGGGCCCTCCTCGCCGGCCCTACGCCCGGCCGCGCGGGTGCATTAGGTTTGGACACGGGACAACACTCCCGCCAACCCGTAATCAGCCGAGGCCTGACATGACCACAGGATCCCCCACGCGCTCCACCACCTCCGCCCTGTGGAGCCCGCAGGCCCATATGCCGACGATCGTCGACGATCGCCTGGTGATCGTCCGCGGGGAGGGCGCCCGGATCCAGACCGACGATGGACGGTGGCTGCTCGACGCGACCGCCGGGCTGTGGCACGCCAACATCGGCCACGGCCGCGAGCGGCTGGCCGACGCCGCGGCCACCCAGATGCGCCGGCTCGAGACGTACCACACGTTCGGCCGGATCGCCAACGACCAGGCCATCACGCTGGCCGACCGCGTCGCCGACCTGAGCCCGATCGAGGACCCGAAGGTTTTCTGGGTTAACGGCGGCTCGGATGCCGTCGACACCGCCGCCAAGCTGGCGCGCCGCTTCTGGCAGCTGGCCGGACGGCACAACAAGCGCATCATCATCAGCCGGGACGGCGGCTATCACGGACTGCACGGCTTCGGGACCAGCCTCGCCGGGATCCCCTTCAACCGCGAGGGCTACGGCTCGGAATCGCTGATCCCGGAGACCGCGCGCGTGCCCACCAACGATGCCGATGCGCTCGAGGCCACGATCCGGCACCTCGGTGCCGACCACGTCGCGGCCGTGTTCGCGGAGCCCGTCGTCGGGACGGGAGGCGTCATCTTCCCCGCCCCGGGCTACCTGCAGCGCGTCGAGGACATCTGCCGCGAGCACGACGTCCTGCTCGTGCTCGACGAGGTGATCACCGGCTTTGGACGCACCGGGCGCATGTTCGGCGCTGAGACGTTCGACGTTTCCCCCGACATGCTGCTGATGGCCAAGGGCATCACCTCCGGCTACGCGCCCCTCGGAGGGGTGTTGATCGCCCCCCGGATCTGGGGGCCGTTCTTCGACTCATCAGAGGCGCCGATCTTTCGCCACGGCGTCACCTATTCCGGCCACGCTACCGCCTGCGCCGTCGCCCAGGCCAACCTCGACGTGCTCGAGGAGGAGGAGCTCGTGGCCCGGGTTGCCTCGCTCGTCCCGGAGCTGCACCGCCTCGCCGCGCTGCTCGGCGCCCACCCGCTCGTGCACGAGGTTCGCACGGGGCAGGGCCTGCTCGCCGGGGTCGAGCTACAGCCCGACGTACCGGGCGAGGAGCTCGCCCGGCGCTGCATCGACCAGGGGGTTCTGTTCCGCGTGCTCACCGGCAACACGGTCCAGGTCTCACCGCCGTTCATCGTCGATGTCGGCGACCTGGAGAAGATCGCCGAGACCCTCGGCACCGCGCTCGACGACCTGGCCGGTTAGCGCCGGGCGCCGGCGCGACGCGCCCCCACGGGGGTCTACGATCTCCCGGTCATGCGACCTCTCGGTGCCTTCGGCCGGGACGCCGAGCTCGCCGAGGTCGACGCGTTCCTCGGCGAGCTGAGGTCGGGCAGCGCCGGCTTGACGCTCGAGGGCGAGCCCGGAATCGGAAAGACGACGATCTGGCGCGAGTGTGTCCGCCGTGCGCGCACCCAGGGCGTGCTCGTGCTCGCGTGTCGCCCGGCGGCCGCCGAAGCCAAGCTGTCGTTCGCGGGCGTCGCCGACATGCTGGCCGGCGTCGGTCAGGATGCGCTCGAGGGCCTGCCCGGGGGCCAGCGGCATGCCCTCGAGGTTGCGCTGCTGCGCGCGGCGCCCGACGGCAAGGCGATCGACCCCCGGATGGTCGCCACCGCGTTTTTGTCACTGGTGCGGGTCCTGGCTGCCGGCAGCGCCGTGCTGCTGGCCATCGACGACGCGCAGTGGCTCGACCAGCCCTCCAGCGGGGTGCTGGCCTTCGCGGCGCGCCGGCTCGGCGAGGCGCCGGTCGGGATGGTCTGCGCGTTTCGCCCGCCGCTGACCGGATTCGGGGTGCTGGAGCTGTCGGAGGCTCGCCCGATGCGCCGGCTCGTTCTGGGGTCCCTGCCGTTGGTTGCGCTCGGTTCGATCCTCTCCGAGCGACTCGACCGCAGGCTTTCGCGAGGACTGCTGGCGCGGATCGCCGGCGCGTCCCGCGGCAACCCGTTCTTCGCCCTGGAGCTGGGCCGCCTCGCGCTCTCTGACGGGACCGGATCGGGAGCCGGCGTGCTGCCCGTGCCCGACGACCTCCGCGCGCTCGCCGCCCAGCGGCTGCGCGGGCTGCCGCGAGCGACCCGCGCGGCGCTGCTGCGGGCCGCCGTGCTGGCGGCGCCCGACACCCGTGCGGTCGATCCCGCCGCACTGGCGCCGGCCGAGGACGCCGACCTCGTGCGCATCGATGAGCGTGGGCGGATCGAGTTCACCCACCCGCTGTTCGCAGCGGCGATCTATGCCTCCACCCCCGCCGCTCGCCGTCGCGCCGTGCATGGGATGCTCGCCGCGGAGGTCGCCGACTCAGAGCAGCGCGCCCGCCATTTGGCCTACGGCACCGACCGTCCGCACGGACCGACGGCGCGCGAGCTGGACCGCGCGGCTGAGCACGCCCGCGACCGCGGCGCCCCGGACGCCGCCGCGGAGCTCGTCGAGCTGGCCCTTGCCCTCACGCCTGACGAGGCCAGGGCCGACCGGACCGACCGGCTGCTCGCCGTCGCCGGGTTCCTGGCGGAGGCGGGCGATCTGACCCGGGCGTCCGAGATGCTCGAGCAGCTGCTGGCGCTGGACCCCCCCGGCGCGGTGCGCGCGCGGGCGCTGCAGCTTTCTGCCGGGTTGAAGAGCAACACCCAGAGCTTCGGTGCCGCGCTCGACGCCGCCCTCGCAGCTCTGGCAGCGGCCCCGCATGACCGGGCGCTGCGGGCGGCAATCGATCTCGACGTCGCGTTCTACCTGGTTGGCCTGGGCGACATCGCCGGCGCCGAGTCCCACGCCGCGGCCGCGGCCCGTGCCGCCGAGACCACGTGGGCGCAGGGCGCCGGCTCCGCCGTGCACACGGCGCTCCTGGCCGATGCACTGGCGGTGCTGACGGTTGTGCACTTCCTCGGCGGCCGTGGGCTCGACCGTGAACGGCTCGACCGCGCACTGGCCCTGGAGGGTCCCAGGCCCACCCGCTCGGGGTTCACGCGGCCGTCTTACATCCGCGGACTGCTCATGCTGTATGTCGGAGAGCTCGATCAGGCGGCCGAGATCCTCGGGTCGCTGTCCGCGAGTGCGGCGGAGCGCGGTGCCGAGAGCGAGCTGCCGCTGTACGCCATGTTCCTCGTCTGGGCGCACCTGTGGCGTGGCCGGACACGCGCGGCGGCGCAGGTGGCCACAGCGGCCCGCGAGGCGGCGGCGCTGCTCGACAACCCGGGGGCGACCGCGCTGGCCCTGACCGCCGGTGCGCTCGCGCATGCCCACGAGGGCCGGGTCGATCTCGCCATCGCCGAGGCGCGGCAGGCGCTCGAGCTCTTCGAGCGCATACATTGGCGCTCGGCCGGCGTGTGGCCGCGCTGGGCGCTCGGCTTTGCGGCCCTGTCGGCCGGGGATCCGGCCGGTGCGCACGCCGCTCTGGAGCCGCTGGTCGAGCTGCTGCCCGCGATCGGGCTGACGGACCCGGTCGGCTTCGTCTTCTTGCCGGACGAGATCGAGGCGCTGGTGGGGCTGGGTGAGTACGAGCGCGCGGAGGGTCTGATCGCGCTGCTGGAGAGCCGGGGGCGGACCCACGATCGGCCATGGGCCCTCGCCGCGGCGGCTCGCGGGCGGGGGGCGCTGCTGACGGCCCGCGGCGACCTCGACGCGGCGCCCGCGGCATTCGAGGCGGCGCTTGCCGAGCATACGCGGATCAGCATGCCGTTCGACGAGGGCCGAACTCTTCTCCTGCAGGGGCGGATGCTGAGACGGCGCAAACGCTGGGCCGAGGCTCGCCGGGCCTTCACCTCGGCGCTGGAGCGCTTCGATCAGACTGAGACTCCTCTGTGGGCGGAGATGGCCCGCGCCGAGCTGGCCCGCGCCGGCGCGCGGGCCGGGGAGCGCGCCGGCGACCGCTTCGAGCTGACCGCCACCGAGCGCCAGGTTGCGGAGCTGGCCGCCGCCGGCCTATCCAACCGCCAGGTGGCCGAACGGTCGTTCTTGACCGTCAAGGCCGTGGAGGCCAACCTGACCCGTACCTATCGCAAGCTCGGGATCCGCTCTCGCGGCGGTCTGGCCCGCGCGCTCGAGCGCGGTTGATCGTAGGGTTTTCCCCGTTTGCATCCGGGCGTCGCCCACATAGGTTGATGTCCGGTGCTCGGTCGGGGGTCTGGGCGCCAGATTCATACAGGCGTGAGCGGGACCAAACCGGGGTTGCGGACCTCGGGGGTGGGATGGCTTTGGACAGGGGGCACGGCCATCCCGCCCCCGGCGCGCCGAGTTCCCCGCCCCTGTGACCGACCAGGGTCAGGCGGCGGCGGACTCGGCCTCCCGCGCCTGTGCGCGCGCCGGCGCACGGCCGCGGATCAGGTCAGACGCCCGCTCGGCGATCATGATCGTCGGCGCATTGGTGTTGCCGCGCACCAGGGTGGGCATCACCGAGGCGTCGATCACCCGCAGCCCGTCGATGCCGAGCACACGCAGCTCGGAATCGACCACCGAACCCATCGCGCAGGTGCCTACAGGGTGATACAGGGTCGTGGTGTTGCGCTCGATGTGGGCGATCAGGCTGGCGTCGTCGTCGCCCGACGGGACGCCGTAGGCGCCGGTCGTGATGTCGGCGATCGCCGGCTGGGCGGCGATCTCGAGGCACCGGCGCACGCCGGCCACCATCGTCGCGCGATCCTCGTCGCTGACCAGGTAGTTGTGCAGGATCCGTGGCTTGGCCGTCGGCACCCGGGAGCGGAGCTTGACGAAGCCGCTGCTGGTGGGGCGCAAAACGCATGCCGACACCGCCCAGCCGTCGACCAGGATCTCGCCCGCCCCGGCCTCGGGGAACAGGATCGGGATCGCATGCAGCTGGATGTCGGGCGCCTCCAGGCCGTCGCTCGTGCGCAGAAAGCCGCCCGACTCGGCGAAGTTCGAGGTCAGCGGCCCGCGCCCCTCGGTCTGAAGCAGGGCCAGGTTCTCCTCGCTTTCGGCGCCCAGCAGCGACGGCTGATCGGTGGTGTAGGTGATCCACGTCGCGGGATGGTCCTGGAGTCCCTGGCCGACGGGGAGCTCGTGCACGCAGGGGATGCCCGCCAGCTCGAGGTCGGGGGCATGCCCGACCCCGCTCAGCAGCAGGATCTGCGGGCTCTGGTAGGTGCCGGCGCTGAGGATCACCTCGCGCTCGGCGCGGATCTCGGTGAGCTCGCCGTCGCGGTCGGCCTCGACGCCGACGGCCCGGCCGCCGTCGAGCAGCAGGCGGTTGACGTGGGCGCCGGTGACCAGCGTCAGGTTGGGGCGGCCGAGCACGGGATGCAGGTAGGCGACCGCGGCCGAGCAGCGCATGCCCCCGCGCTGGGTCACCTGGTACCAGCCGATCCCGTCCTGCTCGGGGCCGTTGAAGTCGTCGTTGGCCGTCATGCCGGCCTGCACGCCGGCCTCGATGAACGCCTCACAGGTCCGGTAGCGCGACCGGTTGTCGATGACGCTGAGCGGACCGCCCGCTCCGTGCAGCTCGGAGGCGCCTCGCTCGTTGTCCTCGGCGCGGATGAAGTACGGCAGCACGTCCTCCCAGGCCCAGCCGTCGTGGCCGAGCGCCGCCCAGCCGTCGTAGTCGGCGCGGTGGCCACGGATGTAGACCATCGCGTTGACCGACGAGGAGCCGCCGAGCGTGCGGCCGCGCGGGAGATAGCGCTGCCGTCCCGCGAACCCGGGCTCTGGGTCGGAGATCATCGACCAGTCGTACTTGCTGGTGCCCACCGCCAGCACCCCGGCGGGCAGGTGGATCTCGTCGATCGCATCGGGCGGTCCGGCCTCGAGCAGGCACACGCTCACGCCCTCGTCCTCGCTCAGTCGGTTGGCGAGCACGCACCCCGCCGAGCCGGCACCGACGATCACGTAGTCATAGGTCTCCACGGGTCCGCCCTCTCTCTCGCTTGCCTCGGCCCCTGATTCTCTGGGTGCGCGGCGGCCGCGTCAAGGCGCTACGTGCGGCCTCAGCCGGTGTTGCGCAGTCCGCTGGCGATCCCGTTGATCGTCAGCAGGCTCACCCGGCCGAGCTCGTCGGCGGTGTCGGGCCGCTCGCGAAGGCGCCTCAGAATCTCGACCTGGACGAACGACAGCGGGTCGACGAACGGGTTGCGCCGGTCGATCGACGCCTGCAGCACGGGCTCGCCGTCGAGCAGACGCTCACCGCCGCGGATCGCCACCAACTCCTTGATCGCCAGCTCGAGCTCGTCGCGCAGGATCTTCCAGATGCGCTCGCGGGCCTCGGTGTCGTCCCACAGCTCGACGTAGCGGCGGGCTATACCGAGGTCGGCCTTGGCGCACCCCATCTCGGCGTTCGAGAGCAGGCTGGTGAAGAACGGCCACTCACCGGCCATCGTGCGCAGCAGTTCGAGTCCGTGGCGCTCCCGGGCGCGGTGAAGCGCCGTGCCGAGCCCCAGCCACGCGGGGAGCACGATCCGCGCCTGCGTCCACGAGAACACCCACGGGATCGCGCGCAGGTCGTCGATTCCGGCGGCCTGCGAGCGCTTGGCGGGACGCGACCCGAGGCGCAGCCTCGAGATCTCCCCCACCGGCGTCACCGCCTCGAAGAAGCCGATGAAGTCGGGGTCCTCGTGCACCAGCGAGCGGTACACCCGGGCCGAGTCGCGGGCCATGTCGGCGACGACCTGCTCGAACGCGTCGCGGCGCTCGTGCTCGCGCGAGGCCCCCGTGGTCAGCGTGGCGCTGGCCGACAGCTCCAGCTCGCGGTGCGCGATCTCGGGCACGGAGTACTTGGCGGTCAGGACCTCCCCCTGCTCGGTCATCTTCAGCCGGCCCTCGACGGTGCCCGGCGGCAGCGCCAGGATCGCCCCGTTGGTGGGACCCCCGCCGCGGCCCACGGCACCGCCCCGGCCGTGGAAGAAGACCCAGCTGATGCCGCGCTCGCGCAACACGCCGGAGATCTCCACCTGCGCCCTGTAGGCAGCCCACGCGGATGCCAGGTAGCCGACATCCTTGTTGGAGTCCGAGTAGCCGATCATGATCTCCTGCTCGTCGCCGACGGCGCGCAATGCCTCGCGGTAGACGCGCTCTTCGAGCACCTTGGCCATCGTCCGCGGCGCCGCTTCGAGCGTCGCCCCGGCCTCGAACAGCGGCACGATCCGCAGCCGTGCCTGCCCCCCGCCGGCCCGGGTCAGGCTCGACTCCTTCATCAGCAGCAGCACCTCCAGCATGTCCGCGGCGCCCTCTGCCCCCGAGATGATGTATGTCTGGATCGCCCCTCGATGCGCGCCGGAGATCGTCTCGCGCAGCATCCGGAAGGTGGCGATCGTCTCCCGCGTGCCGTCCGAGAACGCGCCGATGTCGGCCGGGATCAGCGGCCGCCGTTCGGCGATGTGCCGGCGCAGCAGCTCGATTCGGTTCTCTTCGGACATCGCGTCGTAGCGCTCGCAGATCCCCAGCGTGCTGAAGATCTCGTCCAGCGCGGCACGGTGGACCCTGGCGTGCTCGCGGATGTCCAGCCGGGCGTAGTGAAACCCGAACACCTCCACCTGGCGGATCACGTCGCGCAGGTCGCCGGCGGCGGTCAGTGCGCCTGAGCCCTCGATCAGCGAGCTCTCCACGAGCCGGAGATCGCCCAGCAGCTCGCCCGGCTCGGCGTACCCCCCGTCCTCCCGGGCCTGGGTGGCGCGCACCCGCTCGCGCACGAACGTCATCGCCCGCCGGTACGGCTCCTCGGGATTGAGCGCCTCGAGGCGCTTGGCCAGCTCCGGGAAGTCGGCCGCGGCGACCCGCAGCAGTGGCTCGAGCTTGTGCGCCGGGCCCGTTATCCGCTCCGACAACGACAGCCGGCCCGCCAGCATCTCCACCTGGTGCTCCAGCAGCCGCAGACACTGCTCGCGCATCAGCGCCAGGGCCGCGACCGTCGTCGCCGGAGTGACGAACGGATTGCCGTCGCGATCACCGCCGATCCAGGAGCCGAAGCCGAGCACCGGCGGCACTGCGAACGACTGATCCGGGTATGACTCGGCCAGCGCCTGCTCGAGGTCGCGGTAGATCCGCGGTACGGCGTCCGCCAGCGTCGAGGCGAAGTGGATCAGCCCACCGCGGACCTCGTCCTCGACGCTGATCGAGGCGGCGCGCAGGTCATCGGATCCCCACAGTTCCTGGACCGTGGCCGCCAGCCGCCGGCGGGCGTCGTCGCGGTCGGCGGTGGCGACCTGGTCGAGGTCGCGCAGGATCCCGAACACGCGCGCCAGCTTGTCGATCGTCGTACGCCGGCGGGCCTCAGTGGGATGGGCGGTCATGACCAGGCGCAGCTCCGCGCGGTCGAGCATCCGCGCCAGCTCCCGGGCGCTCGTGCCCCCGCGGGCCAGCTCGGCCACCGCCTCGCGCAGGGAGCCCTCCCGGGGACGCTGCGGCTCGCGGGCGTCGCGGGCCCGGAGCCGGCGCACGCGCTCGTTGTCCTCGGCCAAGTTGACCAGCTGAAACCAGCGGGTGAGTGCGCGCACCAGCACCTCGGTCCGCGCCCGGTCGAGCTCGGCCACGAGCGCCGCCAGCTCGTCGGCAGCCTCGGACTCCCCCAGCCGGGCCCGGCGACCCAGCGCCACCGCAGCGTCCAGCAGCTCGAGCGCTTCCGAGCCCTCGCTGCGCGTCACCACGTCGCGCAGGACGTCGGTCAGCAGCCCCTCGTCGTCGGCGAAGGACCGGCTCAGTAGTAGTCCTCGATCCAGAGCGACCAGCGGGCGCTGTCAGACCCCGGTGAGACGGTCAGCCGGTAGTCGCCGCGGCCGGCACCGAACACGCGGGTCTGGCGGCCGCCGTCGCTGAGCCCGAACCCGGTCCGCGCGCCCGTCTGCGCATTGGTGACCGTGGCGCTCGGTCCCGAGCAGAAGATCACCCAGGTGCAGGTGCCCTCAAAGGCCATCGTGTAGACCAGGCGCCAGCGCGGGCCGCGGACGCTGAAGCCGACGGTCCGGGGCCGCGCCCCGCCGGCGATCGAGGTCACCGGCTGCCAGTGCGGGACCTCGGCGATGTCGAGCGTGACGCGGGAGCCGCGGGGGCGCCGGGTGCCGGGCGCCGGGTTCTGGCTGGTGACCGTGCCTGCGGGCACGCCCGGGGCGACCACCACGTCGGTGCGGACCTTCAGCCCGGCCTTCTGCAGGGTCTGCTGGGCATCCGTGGATGCGGCACCGGCGACCGCCGGGACCTTCACCGGCGCCGGCCCGGCGCTCAGCAGGATGTGGATCGTCGAGCCCTGAGAGACCCGCCGGCCGGCGGCCGGACGCTGCGCGATCACGGTGCCCTTTCGCGCCGTCGCATCAAATCGTCTGCCGAACGTCGCCAGCAGCGACAGGTGCCTGGCGCGGACCCTGACGGCGGCGCGAGTCAGGCCCGTAAGGCGCGGAACCTGGACGTGGTCGCCGGCACCGAGCACGACCGCTGCGACGCTCATCGCACACAAAAGCGCGAAGGCCAGGGCCAGCGCGGCCGCGCTGCGCCGCCGGCCGGCCGGGTTGACGTTGCGCCGCGGGGAGAGCTCGGCTCGCCTGGTCTCAGGGGGCCGCGGCCGCTGGCGCGAGCGGGCACCGAGCTCCACCGCGCGCCCGGTACGGGGCGGCGCCGCCAGCTGCGCCTGGGCGAGCGCGTCGGCCATCTGCCGGCCGTCGCGGTAGCGCGCGGCCGGGCTCTTGGCCAGCGCCCGCTCGACGACCGTCCGCAGCTGCACCGGGGTGCTCGCCGGCAGCGGCGCGGGCGTGTCGTTGAGGTGTCGGAGGGCCAGCTCCACCGCCGAGCGCTCGGTGAAAGGGGGCCGGCCGGCCAGCATCTCGTAGAGCACGATGCCGACGCTGTAGACGTCGGTGGCGGGCGTGATCGCGCGGCCGCGGGCCTGCTCGGGGGCCATGTAGCGCGGCGTGCCGACGATCGTGGCCGTGGCCCCGTCGCTCGAGCCCTCCGCCAGCCGCGCCACGCCGAAGTCCCCGACCTTCACCCGCCCGTCGGAGGAGATCAGGATGTTGGCCGGCTTCACGTCGCGGTGCACGACGCTCTGCGCATGCGCATGTCCGAGCGCCCGGCACAGCTGCTCGGCCACGGCGGCGGCGTCCCACGGCGCCAGCGGTCCCCGGCGCAGCCGGCCCGCCAGGCTGTCGCCCTGCACCAGCTCGGAGACGTAGTACAGGCCCTCGGCCGCCTGCCCCACGTCGAAGATCTGGACGATTCCCGGGTCGCTGACCCGCGCCAGCAGCCGCGCCTCGCGTTCGAAGCTCTCGACCCACTCGGGGTCCTCGGCCCACCACGGCTTGATCATCTTGATCGCCACGGGGCGCTCCAGCCGGCGGTCGCGACCGCTGTACACGCGTCCGAACGCCCCCTCGCCGATCACGGCGTGGAGCTCGTAGCGCCCGTCGAGGGCACAGCCGGAGAGGTCGGGAGCGATCGGCATGGTGGTGTGGGTCCGGACGGTCACTCGCGCCCGCGCGCGAGGCCGCCGCTCATATGATCGCCGATGGGCGAGGAGGCGGCCTCTAGCGCAATATCAGCACGAGCACGACGATGATCACGAGCAGCGCGGTGCCGGCACCCATGAGCGGCCACGGCCGGCGCCAGAAGTCCGGGTCGGCACGGTCCCGGGAATGGCGGCCCTCGGGGGGCGTCCCCACCCAGTCGTCGTCATCGTCATACGGAGCCATGCTGCTCGCTGTCGCTGTCGCTGTCGCTGTCGCTGTCGCTGTCGTGGCGTTCGAGCAGCTCCGTCGCGGCCTCCTGAATCGCCCGGGCATGACTCTCTTCCGAGCCGCCGAGGCGCAACGCGTCCGGGAGCCGGACCGCCTCATCGGTGTGCTCGAGGAGATGCTTTATCGCGGCTCGCAGCTGCTCGGGATCGGATCGAGTCATTTCACCCATTTGCGTTCTACTTTCCGTCCTGCCGCTCCGCAAACCACCGGTTGAATCATCGACTGTCGGCGGGACGGACTTGAGCTTGGATGCGCCGATGACGGCGGTCCTAACGGGTCGGGCCACCCGCCGGCTCGAGCCCAGCAGCGGCTGCGAGCCCGAACGGGCTCCCCTCGGAGTCACGGCACACCGCCCAGCGCGAGCCGGGATGGACCACGCTCCCGCCGAGCGCCGTCACCCGCTCGAGCGCTGCTTCGAGGTCCTCGACGGCGAAGTAGGGCAGCGAGTAGGTGTCGCCCGGCCCGCGCCCGCGGGCGTGCACGCCAACGTCGGCGCCGCCCTCGCGCGTCTGCCACCCCTCCCCCTCGGCGCTGGAGCGTTCGTCCAGCGGCGTCTCGAGCAGGCCGGTCCAGAACCGCCGAGCGCGCTCGGGGTCATCGGCCGGGAACTCGATCAGGTGAGGGCGAGCGCTCATGTCCTGCGCCCTTACGCTACACCGACCGGATCCAACGCTCCCGAACCGCCCCCGTCGGCCTCGCCGGGACGTGGGGGCGAGAATGCACCGCCACGGTGCAAAAACGTCCACACCCCGGTACGGGGCCGGTGTGGCGGCACGTCTTCACCGGCCCGCAGACCCGCTCCGGGGCGGAGCGAGCTGCGGGCGCGGTACGCGGTCCGGGGCTGCAGGACCCGGCGATCCGCTCAGCGGTCACGCCGGAAGCCCTGAACCCCGCGGGCGGGGGCACGGCTGGTCGTCAGCGAGCCCACGACCGCACGTGACAGCGACCGCAGCCGGCCTGCGCGCCGTTGCTTGCGCAGCCGCGGGCGCGGGCGCGGTGACGCTTCCCCGCCGGGCGGTCCGGTGCTGCGGGCGCTCGGGACGCTTCCCCGCCGGCTGAGCAGCAGGAACTCATCGCGGTTGAACTGCATGGCGAACTGCTCCCTTCGGATCGGAATGGTTGATGCAGATGAAGAAGGTGGATGAGCCGCGCTGACAGTGTCAGTTTCGTAAGAGTGCACAGGGGCACTCGTCACCCCGAAGGGGTGTCAGTCACGAAACTGCTCAGAGCGCGGGGCCTGGCCCGCTCGGGCTAGGCGGTGTCGATGAGTCGGTTGCTGTTCAAGCTGAGCATCTCCGGGTTTTGGTCAAATCTGGTTTGGGCACAAAAAAAGGCGACCCGAGGGTCGCCCTTGCGGTCCGGCTATGCGCACCATCTCGTCAGGGTGCGCGCCTTTCAGCAAGGGCTGATCCGCTATCGCGCATTCCGGTGGGACCGGTCTTCCGCGCACGCAGACCCGTGGAGGCGACGGACGTCGCCTCGAAGCAGGTGGGATTGGTGTGAAGAAGGGCTGACATGGTTGACACTCGCGGTTGGCTGCTTCGGCAGGGTAACCCACCTTCCGGCGGATTGCAAGGGTGCCGAGCGGAAAATCCCGCCGCCCCCCGTGTGTCACTTTGTGACAACTGTCTGGCAGACGTGACGGCGTGTCGCGACCTACGTCGTTGGAGGGCGATGACGACTGCACGGCCTGAGACAATCCGAGCGTGCACACCCGGGCCATCCACGC
Source organism: uncultured Solirubrobacterales bacterium (assembly GCA_963799995.1). Taxonomy (GTDB): domain Bacteria; phylum Actinomycetota; class Thermoleophilia; order Solirubrobacterales; family Solirubrobacteraceae; genus Palsa-465. The sequence goes on from CAWCZI010000012.1 coordinate 1,846,144, forward strand.
TGCCGACCCCCCGCCGCGCCGGCGCCCGCTCGACCACCCTGCCTGAGGCCGGCCGTGCTCCTGCTACACCGAGCCGAGCGAGCTGATGCGCTCGCAGACGCACTGGCGGCGCTTCTTGCGGATCCGCTCGAGGACCCTTTCGCCACCGAGGTGGTGGCGGTTCCGACCCGGGGCATGGAGCGATGGCTGACGCAGCGCATGTCCGCGGTGTTGGGGGCATCAACAGGACGTCTCGACGGAGTCTGCGCGGCGGTGAGCTTCCCGTTCCCCCACCGCCTCGTCGGCGAGGCCGTGGCCACCGCCTCGGGGGTCGACCCGGAAAACGACCCGTGGCTGCCCGAGCATGCCGCTTGGCCGCTGCTCGAGGTCGTACAGGAGAACCTCGGGGAGCCGTGGCTCGCCAGTCTCTCGGCCTACCTGGGCGGCGCCGACGGCGCCGACGCCGTGCGCCGGTCGCGACGCCTGAGCGCCGTCAGGCATCTGGCGGGCCTATTCGACCGCTACGCCCTGCACCGCCCCGAGATGGTCGAGGGATGGGCTCGGGGAGACGACACGGGCGCCGACGGCGGTGAGCTGGCGGCGGGCGCCAGATGGCAGGCGGAGCTGTGGCGCCGCCTGCGCGCCCGGATCGGCGTGCCGGGGCCGGCTGAGCTTCGCGTCGGGGCGTGCGCCCGGCTCCGGGAGGACCCGTCGCTGATCGAGCTCCCTCCGCGGGTCGCACTGTTCGGGCTGACGCGGCTGCCGGCAGGCCACCTGCAGATCCTGCGCGCCCTCGCGCACGGCCGGGACATCCATCTCTATCTGCTGCACCCCTCCCCGGCATTGTGGGAAGCGGTCGCCCGCGCCGACGCTGCCGATGGCCCACCCACCCGCGAGCCGAGCCGATCCCTGGATCGCACCGCCGACCTGCCCGCCAACCGGCTGCTGGCGTCCTGGGGCCGAGACGCGCGAGAGATGCAGCTCGTGCTCCGCGCCGCCGGCTACGACCGTGATCACCATCACGGTGCGGCCGACGAGCTGCCAACGCTCCTGGGCCATCTCCAGGCCGGCATCCGCGCCGACCGCGCCCCCGCGGGAGCGCCGCTCCCCGGCCGCCCGGACGGGCGGCCCCCGCTGGACCCCGGCGACCGCTCGATCGAGGTCCATTCCTGCCATGGGCGCCAGCGCCAGGTGGAGGTGGTCCGCGACGCGGTCCTGCACGCGCTCGCCGACGACCCGTCGCTCGAGCCGCGCGACGTGATCGTGATGTGCCCGGACATCGAAACGTTCGCGCCGTTGATCCAGGCGAGCTTCGGCGCCGGCGAGAGCGCGCCCGGCGGGGACGCGCCCGACCTCGTGCCCCCCGAGCTGCGCCCCGTCGACCTGCGCGTCCGGCTCGCTGACCGCTCGCTGCGCCAGACCAATGCGGTGCTCGGCGTGGTCTCGCAACTGCTCGAGCTGGCCGAGGGCCGCCTGACCGCCTCCGAGGTGCTCGACCTGGCTGACCGCTCGCCCGTCCGGCGGCGCTTTCGCTTCGACGACGATGACCTCGCCCGCGTGCAGGACTGGATCTCGGAGGGCGGCATCCGATGGGGGCTCGACGCCGAGCATCGCGCCCCCTACAAGCTCGAGCGGGTCGACAGCGGGACCTGGCGGTTCGGACTGGACCGGCTGCTGCTCGGGGTCACCATGACCGAGGACGGGCAGCGCCTGTTCGACGGCGTGCTCCCGCTCGACGACGTCGACAGCCGCTCGATCGACCTCGCGGGACGGCTGGCCGAGCTGATCGCCCGGCTCGGCGAGGCGGTCGACGCCCTCAGCCGGCCGCAGACGCTGGCCGGGTGGGGCGTTGCGATCGCCGCCGCGGCCGACGCGCTCACCGACACCGGTCCGCTCGAGCGCTGGCAGCGAGCCGAGCTGCAGCGGGTGCTCGATGACATGGTGCTGGAGGCCGCCGACCGCGCCGACGGTGCGTCCGCCGCCGAGCTCGCCCCCGCCGAGGTCCGCGCCTACATAGCCGAGCGCCTGCAGGGACGGCCAACCCGCGCCAACTTCCGCACCGGCCACCTCACGGTCTGCACGCTGATGCCGATGCGCTCGGTCCCGCACCGCGTGGTCTGCCTGCTGGGGCTCGACGACGGCGCCTTCCCCCGCAAGGCGCCGCGCGACGGGGACGACCTCATGCTCGATGACCCCCACATCGGCGAGCGAGATCCGCGCAGCGAGGATCGCCAGCTGCTTCTGGACGCCCTGCTGGCGGCCACCGAACGGCTGATCGTCACCTACACGGGCAACGACGAGCGCACCAACAGCCCGCGGCCCGCCGCGGTGCCGGTGGGCGAGCTGCTCGACATCGTCGACGCCACCGTCCGGGTGGACGGGGGCTGTGCTCGCGACCGGGTGGTGATCCGCCACCCGCTGCAGCCGTTCGACCCGCGCAACTTCTCCGACGGCGCGCTGGTGCCCGCCCGCCGCTGGAGCTTTGACCCCGTAACGCTGGATGGCGCCCGAGCCATGGACGGCCCGCGCCTGGGACCGCCCCCGTTCCTGAGCGCCCCGCTGCCGGCGCGCGGCGGGCGGGTCATCGAGCTCGAGGACCTGGTCCGGTTCGTCGAGCATCCCGTGCGGGCGTTCCTGCGCCAGCGGCTGGGCATCTCGCTGTGGGGCGGATCCGATGAGATCGAGGACGCGCTGCCGGTCGAGCTGAGCGGGCTCGGGCGGTGGGGCGTCGGTCAGCGGCTGCTCGAGGCGCGTCTGGCAGGGGTCGAGGGCGGTGACGCCATCCGGGCCGAGATCGCGCGGGGCACGCTGCCGCCCGGGGTTCTCGGCAAGCCGGTGATCGACGGCGTGTATCCGATCGTCGGGGCGATCGTGGCCGCGGCCGCGTCGCTGGTCGCAGCTGACGCCGATCCCGACCCGCTGGACGTGCGCGTCGAGCTGCCGGACGGGCGCATGCTCAGCGGCACCGTCGCCGGGGTCCGGGGCGGCGTGCTGCTCGCAACGACTTATTCGCGGGTCGCGGCCAAGCACCGCCTGGCGGCATGGGTCCGCCTCCTGGCGCTCACGGCCACCCGGCCCGAGCGCGAGCTGTCGGCCGTCACGGTCGGTCGGGCCGGTGGGCGCGACGATGTGCGGGTGGCCCGGCTGGCGCTGCCGGCAAACGAGCCGCACGAACGGCGGGCCACAGCCCTGGCCGAGCTCGAGGCGCTGATCGCGCTCTACGACAGCGGCATGCGTGAGCCGCTGCCGCTGTTCTGCCAGACGTCGGCCGCCTACGCCGAGGCGGTGACCGGCGGACGGGATCCGGTGGCCGCCGCCGAGCGGGAGTGGCGGACCGAATGGTCCTTCGAGCGCGAGGACCGCGAGCTCGAGCACCGGCTGGTGCTCGGCGGGGTCCGCAGCTTCGCCGAGCTGCTCGAGCGGCCCCCGCGCCCCGATGAGGACGGCGACGGCTGGGATGACGGCGACGCCTCGCGGCTGGGTCGCCTGGCGCGGCGACTGTGGAGTCCGCTGCTGGCCCGCGAGCAGGTGAGCTCGAGATGAACGCGACCCGGTCGTTTGCCCGCCCCGAGCTCGAGCCGCGTGAGTTCGACGTCTGTGGCCCGCTGCCCACAGGCGTCACCGTGCTCGAGGCGAGTGCCGGCACCGGCAAGACCTACACGATCGCCGCGCTGGCGGCGCGCTACGTCGCCGAGGGGGTCCCGCTGGAGCGGCTGCTCCTGGTCACCTTCACGCGGATAGCCACCGGCGAGCTCCGCGAGCGGGTCCGCGAGCGGCTGGTGAGCGTCGAGCAGGGACTGGCTCGGGCGCTGGCCGGTGTCCTGCACGGCGGTGACCCGGTTGTGTCCCTGCTGGCCACCGGCTCCGAGCGCGAGGTGTCGGCCCGCCGCGAGCGCCTGGCGCGCGCCGTCGCCAGCTTCGACGCCGCGACGATCGCCACCACCCACGGCTTCTGTCAGGAGATCCTCGGCGGCCTCGGGATCGCCGGTGACCTCGAGCCTGACGTCAGCTTCGTCGAGGATCTCTCAGAGCTCGTCGGCGATGTCGTCGATGACCTGTACATACGGCGCTTCTTCCGCGGCGAGGCTCCGGCCTTCGGCCGCGCGCAGGCGGCGGACATCGCGCGCGTCGCGATCGAGAACCCGGGAGCGCAGATAGTGACCGGGACGGGTGCCGCACCGCAGATGCGAGGACGCCTCGCCGAGGCGGTCCGCGCGGAGTTCGAGCTGCGCAAGCGGCGGCTGTCGGTGATGACCTACGACGACCTGGTGATGCGGCTGCGCACCGCGCTCGCCGGGCCCGGGGGCCGCGCGACCGCCGCCCAGCTGCGCCACCGCTATCAGGTCGTCCTGGTCGACGAGTTCCAGGACACCGACCCCGCGCAGTGGGACATCATGCGCAGCGCGTTCGCCGACACCGGCGTGACGCTGGTCCTGATCGCCGATCCCAAGCAGGCGATCTACGCCTTCCGCGGCGCTGACGTGTACGCCTACCTCGAGGCGGCCCGCAGCGCCGGTGATCGGGCCACGCTCGGCGTCAACTGGCGCAGCGACCAGGGGCTGATCGATGCCCACGACGCGCTGCTGGCCGGGGTCAAGCTCGGCCACGAGGGGATCGCCTACCGCCAGGTCCGCGCGGCGCCCGCGCACCTCAGCCCTCGGCTGTCCGGCGCGCCGTCACCGGCGCCGATGCGCTTCCGCGTGGTGATGCGTGACGACCCCGGGATCTCCTTGACCCCCGGTGGCTACGCCCGCAACGCATCCGCGCGCGGCCACATCTGCCGCGATCTGGCGGCGCAGGTGGTGGCGCTGCTCGACGCGGGCGCGGAGATCGAGGAGCGCGCGCAGACCGGCGAAGTGACCGGCCGCCACGAGGTCTGCCCGGGTCATCTGGCGGTGCTGGTGCGCACCAACCGCCACGCTGCGATGGTGCGTGAAGCGTTCGCCGACGCCGCCGTGCCGGCTGTCATCAACGGCGCGGGCAGCGTCTTCGGCACCGCCACGGCGCGCGACTGGCTGGCGCTGCTGGAGGCCCTCGAACGGCCCGCCTCGAGCCTGCGCGCCCACGCCGCGGCGTTGACCCCGTTCCTGGGCTGGGACGCCGCGCGTCTGGCCCGCTCCGAGGACGACGCCTGGGCGTGGGAGGAGGTTCACCGGCGTCTGCACGACTGGGCCCGGGTGCTGCGGCTGCGAGGAGTCGCCGCGATGCTCGAGACCGTCACTCTGACCGAGGGGCTGCCGGCGCGGCTGCTGGCCGCCGAGGACGGGGAGCGGCGCCTCACCGACCTGCGCCACGTGGGGCAGCTGCTGCATGTCGCGGTCGCCGAGGAGCACATGGGAGTGACCACGCTGACCGCTTGGCTGCGCACCCGGATCGCCGAGGCCGACTCCGACACCGCGGACGAGGAGCGCAGCCGGCGCCTGGAGTCCGACGCCGAAGCCGTGCAGGTGCTGACCATCCACCGAAGCAAGGGCCTCGAGTTCCCGATCGTCTACCTGCCGTTTCTGTGGGAGCCGGGGTACATACCCAAGGAGGCGCGCCCCGTGTTCTTCCACGACCCCTCGGCCGGCGACGCGCGCACGATCGACGTCGCCCTGGAGGGACCGGAGTACGAGGAGCACCGCCGGCAAAACGAACGCGAGCAGCGCGGCGAGGATCTCCGGTTGGCCTACGTGGCGCTCACCCGCGCCCGCCACCAGGCCGTCGTCTGGTGGGCCGGATCGTGGGATAGCCGCAACTCCCCTTTGGGGCGGCTGCTGTTCGGCCGTGATGATCAGGGCAACATCGCCGACTTCGGCTCGTTCACCCCGTCCGATGCCGCCGTGGCGGCCAAGCTGCAGACGGTGGCGGGCCGCGCCCCCGGCTGCGTCACCGTCGAGCAGTCGCGGCTGGCGGCGCCGGCCACGTGGCGACCGCCGCTGCCCGCCTCGGAATCGCTGGCGGCATCCAGCTTCGACCGCAGCCTCGATCTGCGTTGGCGACGGACGTCCTACTCGGACATCACCGCTGCCAGCCACGACGCGTGGGTGGCGTCAGAGCCCGAGCAGCCGCTGCTGTCCGATGAGCCCGAGGAGCCGGTGCCGGTGCCGGCCCCCAGCACGGCTCTCGAGCACCCCGCGATGGCGCTTGCCTCGCCGATGGCGACGATGCCGTTCGGAGCCTCGGTCGGGACCTTCGTGCACCGGGTGCTCGAGGCCAGCGAGTTCGACGCCCCCGACGTGGACGGCGAGCTTGCTCTGCGTATCGAGGAGGTCCACGGACGGCGAGCCGTCGACATCGGCGATCCCGCGCTCCTCGCCGCGGGCCTGCGCTCGGTGCTCGAGACCCCGCTCGGCCCCGTGCTCAGCGACCTCAGGCTGCGCGATGTCGCGCGCCGCGACCGGCTCGATGAGCTCGAGTTCGAGCTTCCGCTGGCCGGGGGTGACCACCCCGCCGGGGAGCTGACGATGGCGCGGATCGCCGGGCTGCTGCGCGAGCATCTCACGGCCGCAGATCCCCTCGCCGGTTATGCCGAGCGCCTGGCCGACCCGCAGTTACGCCATGTCGTGCGTGGCTACCTGACCGGAAGCCTCGACCTCGTGATCAGGACGCCGGCCGGCGCGGACGCGCGCTACGCGGTGCTCGACTACAAGACCAACTGGCTCGGACAGCCCGGTGAGGCGTTGACGGTTTGGCACTACCGGCCGGAGGTGATCGCGGCGGAGATGCAGCGCTCGCACTACGCGCTACAGGCGCTCCTCTACACGGTCGCGCTGCACCGCTTCCTGCGCTGGCGCGTGCCCGGCTATGACCCCGAGCGCGATCTGGCCGGCGTCGTGTACCTGTTCGTGCGCGGGATGACAGGCGCCGCGACGCCTGTGATCGAAGGGACGCCCTGCGGCGTGTTCGGTTGGCGCCCTGAGGCACCGCTCGTGCACGAGCTCAGCGACGCTCTCGACGCCGGGACGCGGCGGTGACGGTCACGATCCCGGACCGCGACCCCCTCGAGGCGCGCTTCGCCGTCCACGCCTCCGGCCTGCTGCGTGTCTTCAACGAGGCAGGCGTTCTGGCGGCGGCCGACGTGCACGTGGCCCGGCGGCTGATGGCCATCGCCTCCGAGGCCGACGAGGAGCTGGCCCTGGCGGTCGCCCTGGCCGTCCGCGCACCGCGGTTGGGTCACGTCTACGTGGACCTCGAGCGGATCCGCGACACCGCGGCGATCGACACCGACGAGCCGGTCGACCTCGCTCAGCTGCCGTGGCCCGATCCGGAGCCGTGGGTGGCGCGGGTAGCGGCCAGCGGGCTGGTGTCGGCTCAGACCTCGAGCGATCTGGTCGCCCGGCCGCTGCGGCTCGAGCGGTCCTGGCTGTACCTGGACCGCTACTGGGGCGAGGAGGTTCGGGTGGCGGCCGCTCTCTGCGCCCTGGCCGCGGACCCGCCGCCCGACGTCGACGAAGTCATGCTGGCCGCCGCCCTGCGACGGATGTTCGGCCCGGCTGTCTCCGGCCGTCAGTCGCTGGCGGCCGCCTCGGCCGTGCTGCGCCGGTTCGCGGTGGTGGCCGGCGGCCCGGGCACCGGCAAGACCACCACGGTGGCGCGAATCGTCGCGCTGCTGTGCGAGCAGGCCGGCGCCGGAGCGACGCCGCTGATCGCCCTGGCCGCGCCGACGGGCAAGGCGGCGGCGCGCCTCGAGGAGGCGGTCCACACCGAGGCGGCCCGGCTCGACATCGACCAGACCGTGCGAGAGCGGCTGCTCGCCCTCCACGCCACCACCCTGCATCGCCTGCTGGGACGGCGGCCGGGGTCAGAGAGCCGCTTCCGCCACGACCGCAACCAGCGTCTGCCCCACGACGTCGTGATCGTCGACGAGACCTCGATGGTGTCACTGTCGCTGATGAACCGGCTGACCGAGGCGCTGCGCTCCGACGCGCGCCTGGTCCTGGTCGGAGACCCCGCTCAGCTGGCCTCGATCGAGGCCGGCGCCGTGCTCGGCGACATCGTCGGGCCGGCCGCCGACCGGCTGCTGCTCGGCAGCGCGGCGGCGAAGCGCCTGGCGGCCGTGACCGGAGCCACGGTGGCGCCCCTGGACCCGCCGGTCGACGCGCCCATCGGCGACGGGATCGTCGTGCTGGACCGCGTCCACCGCTTCGGCGGCGGGATCGCCGAGCTGGCCGGCGCGATCCGCCGCGGCGACGCCGACGCCGTGTTGGCGCTCCTGCGCGACCCGCCCGACGGGGTGCGCTGGATCGAGGCCGACGTCGCCGACGAGCCGGCGGCCGATTTCGCGCCGGTGCGCGACGGGGCGCTGGCGGCGGCCCGCCGGGTGATCGTCGCAGCCCGGGCCGGCGCCGCCGGGGAGGCGCTCGAGGCGCTCGGCGCCTTCCGCATCCTGTGCGCTCACCGCCGCGGTCCGTATGGCGTGTCGAGCTGGAACACGCGCGTGGAGGGCTGGCTCGGCGCCGATGCCGAGGGTCCGGGCGCGGACGCTCGCTGGTACCCGGGCCGGCCGCTGCTCGTCCTCGAGAATGACTATGAGCTTCGGCTCAACAACGGCGACAGTGGCGTCGTCGTCCGCGGCGACCCCGACCCCGACCGCGTGGTGGCGGTCTTCCCCCGCGGTGACCAGGTGGCGCAGTTCAGCCCTTCGCGACTGGCCGCCGTCGAGACCGTCTACGCGATGACCATCCACAAGAGCCAGGGGTCGCAGTTCGACGCCGCGGCGGTGCTGCTGCCCGAGCCGAGCTCGCGCATCCTCACCCGGGAGCTGCTCTACACGGCGGTCACGCGCGCTCGCCGGGAGCTGATCCTCGCCGGCACCGAGGAGTCGGTCCGCGCCGGGGTCAAGCGCCCGGTGGCGCGTGCCTCGGGGCTGCGCCGGCGCCTGTGGGGCTAGCGGGTCTCCCACTAGCGCAAGCCGACGCCGCCGCTGGGCCTGACGGCCACACCGCGCCGGCGGTTTGCTGGCCGCCTGGCCATGTCGCCGCGTCCTGACCGTGGCGAGGATCCGTGGGTGTCGATGGCTCGCAACGGCGGCGATCCCCGCGCCGCCCCCAAGGTGGCCGTCGTGCTGCCCGGCGGCGGCGCGCGCGGCGCCTATGAGATCGGGGCGCTGTCGGTCCTGCTGCCCGAGCTCGAGCGGCGTGGCGAGCGCGTGGAGATCTGGTGCGGGACCAGCGTCGGCGCGATCAACGCGACCGCCCTCGCCTCGCTGGCGCACCTCGAGGCCGGCGAGCAGACATCCGCCGCACTTGCGATCTGGAGCGAGCTTCGCAAGGGCGATGTGATGGCGCCGATCGCCGGCACGGGCGGCCTGCGCACGCTGATACGTGTGCTCGGCCACGGGCTGCGGATTCCGGGCCTGCGGTTCGCCAGCGTCCTCGATCCGAGCCCGCTGGCGGCCAGCCTGGACCGCTGGATCGACTGGACGCGCCTGGCCGGCAACGTCGACGCCGAGCTGGTCTCGGCGGTGTGCGTCGTCGCCACGTCGCTGGCTACGGGCGACCCCGTCGCGTTCGTCTCAAGCCGGGCCGCACTGCCCCCGCGCGCGGTCGCCGACGACCGGATCCACTACGTCGGCGCCCGGCTCGACGGCGAGCACGTCCGCGCCTCGGCGGCTATCCCCGTCCTGTTCCCGACCGTCGAGATCAGCTCCCCGCGCGGCGCGCGAGGCCATTACGCCGACGGCGGGACCCGGCTGAACTCCCCGATCAAGCCGGCGCTGGAGCTCGGAGCCGACCGGGTGATCCTGATCGGGCTCGAGCCGTTCGCCCCCGGCGGCAGTCCGTCCGCCCCACACGCCGCCCGTCCGAGCATCGCCGATGTGGCGGCCAACGTGCTCGACGGTCTGCTGGTCGACCAGGTGGCCCACGACCTGCACCGGCTGGCCGCGATCAACTCGTTCTTCGTCGAGGACGCCAGCCGCGGCACCTCGCTGGCGCCGCGGGCCTACCGCCTCGCCAGCGGTCGAACTCCGTACCGCCCGATCTCCTATGCGCTGGTATCACCCCGGCGACGCGGCGAGATCGGCCGCCTGGCGGAGACCGTGTTCGAGCGCCGCTACGGCGGTGTGCGCGGCATCCGGGACATCGACTTCGTGCTCCTGGCCGCGCTGCTCGGCTCGCGCACCCGCGCCCGCGGCGAGCTGCTTTCGTTCCTGCTGTTCGACGAGCAGTTCATCGCCGAGCTGATCCGGCTCGGCCGCCGTGACGCACAGCGGTGGCTGCGCCGCCACCCGCGGTTCTGGTGCCGGGACGCCGCCCACGACCTGTCGGCGGGTTTCGACCGCGCGGCGCTCAGCGAGCAGGAGACGATCGAGGAGTTTCGCGCCAACCGGCAGCGCTGACTCAGCCGCAAGCGCGCCTCCAAGCTCACACCGGAGCGGCGGAATCCTCCAGCTCGTCGGAGCCGCTCTCGAGCCGCTCGCGGACCAGCTCGTCGGGGAGCCGGCAGTGCAGCGCGAAGTAGTAGATCACGAGGCTGAAGGCCGCCGTGACCGCCATGTCGACGCCGAAGTGCAGGTAGTTCTTGCCGCCTGTGAAGCTGCTGATCAGGCTCAGCACGAGCAGTCCGATCAGCCACGGCCACAGCCAGATCGACGAGCGCCAGTCCAGCGGCACGCGATCCTCGCGTTTGCGGGTCAGCTGCGAGATCGCCAGCAGGACCAGGCCGATGCCGATCGCCACGAACAGCTTCCAGTCGGTGGTCCAGCCGGCGAAGAGCACGATCAGGTTCGAGATCACGAACCCGAGCGGCGCCAGCAGGCCGACCACGGGCAGGCGGAACGGGCGGGGGTGATCGGGGAGCTGGTGGCGCATCGCCACCAAACTCAGGCACTGGGCGGCGTAGATGATCACCGACGCCGAGGTGATGAACGCGACGAGCTTCTGCCAGCCGGGGAACGGCAGGAACACGATCATCCCGACGACCGCGGCGAACACGATCGAGAGCCACGGCACCCCGCGCTTGTCGAGGTCCCCGAATGCCTTCGGGATGTAGCCGTTGCGGCCGAGCGCGTATGAGATGCGCGCGCTCGAGCCCGCGTAGATCAGGCCCGTGCCGGCGGGCGACAGGAAGGCGTCGATGTACAGCAGCACCGCCAGCCACCCCAGTCCGAGGCCGCTGGCCAGCGCCGCATAGGGACCGAACTGGTTGGTGAAGCTGAGCTTGGCCCAGCCGTGAGCGGCCGCGTGCGGGGCGAGCGCACCCAGGAACGCGAACTCGAGCAGGATGTAGACGATCGTTCCGATGATCATCGCTCCGATCACCGCGAACGGGATGTTGCGCTGGGGATCACGGGATTCACCCCCGAACTGGATCGCCTGCTCGAATCCGAGGTAGGCGAAGATCACGCCGCCGGTGGCGATCGCCGACAGGATGCCCTTGACCCCGGCAGGCGCGAAGCCGTTCCCGGCCGAGAAGTTCGAGGTGCTGAACTGGGTCACCATCAGGACGATGATGGTCAGGACCGGGATCGCGATCTTCCACCACACGACGGCGCGGTTGCTCTCGCTCATCCGGCGCACGCCCCACAGGTTGATCGCGGTGAAGAGGATCATCAGCACGGCGGCGACGGCGTAGCCGGCGCCGGTCAGCACGACCTGCCCGGACGCCTTGTGAACCAGGTGGAATCCCACCCACTCGTTGACCCACTTGTCGCCGTACTGGAGCGCGGCCTCGGTCTCCACCGGCGCCAGCGTCACCGAGCCGAGCCAGTAGATCCAGCCCATCCCGAACCCGACCAGGCTGCCGAACGCGTAGTGCGGGAAGCGGACGATGCCGCCGTTGACCGGGTGCATGCCGCCAAGCTCGGCGTGGATCAGCGCCAGCAGCATGACCGCCAGCGCCCCGATGACCCAGGAGATGATCGCGGCCGGCCCGGCGATGGTGGTCGCGTTCAGCGCGCCCAGCAGCCACCCGGAGCCGATCACCGACCCCACCGACGTGAACATCAGCGCGATCTTGCCCACATCGCGCCGCAGCGCGCCGCCGCTCCGTGCCTGTCCCGCCTCTTTGCTCCTGCCCGGTCTGTCAACCGCCACCGACATCCGCACGACCTCCCGGATCGTTTGCGTGGTGCTCGGTCGCTACCCCGGTGAACGAGACGTGAACCTAGAGCGGCGCCTGCGCGAAGAACTCGCGCAGAGCGCCGTGGGTCTGCCCGGGACGCTCCAGCTGGGGCACGTGGCCGCAGTCGAGCTCGAGGTGCCGGGCCGCCGGCAGGACCTCGCGGACGTGCCGCTCGAAGCTGATCGGCACCAGCTTGTCCTGGCGACCCCAGACGAACAGGGTGTCCGGCACAAGCCCGGCCAGCCGCGTCCACAGGCCTTCGGGGCCGTGGGGCTCCTCGAGATAGATGTTCCGCGCCGCGGCATAGAAGGCGGCCCGGCCGCGCGGCGTCAAGTAGGAGCGCAGGAACTCGTCGACCCCGGCAGCGATCCAGCGGTCATCCGAGCCTGGGATGAGGCGGCGGACGATCGCCTCCACGAGCGGGCGCGGAGCTGGCTGGATCAGGCCGAGCCGTGGCTCGACGAGCTTGAGGAACGGCGCCCACGGACGGTCACGCAGCCATGCCAGCGAGGGGGCGAGCAGGCCGAGGCGACCCACTCGCTCGGGGGCGCCCAGACCGACCTCTATCGCCACCCGGCCACCCATGCTGTTGCCGACCAGGTGCACTCGCTCGAAGCCGAGCGCATCGATCAGAGCCACAATCGACCGAGCGAAGAACGCCGCGTCATACGCCGCGCGGATCGGCTTCACGGAGTCACCGAAGCCCGGGAGGTCGACGGCGATCACGCGGTGCTGATCGGCCAGCGCCGCCACACTCGGCAGGAACGAGACCTTGGTCGCCCCGAGGCCGTGCAGGAGCACCACCGGGTCCCCCTCCCCCGCCTCGGTCACCGATAGAGCTCCGATCGAGGTCTGAACCTGCCGGAAGCGCAGCGTGCCGCCGTCCCCCGGAGCCGTAGCCGCCAGGAAGCCGACCCCCAGATGCAGGTCGTGACGGATCCGCAGGCGTCCTGCTCGGTAGGCCGCCATACCGCCGCGCAGGTCGTCGGCGATCTCGGCCCAGGTGTCGGCGTCGGCGCTCAGCACGGCGTCGGGCCGCTCGCGCCCGGCCTGCTCCAGGCGCGCCGTTTGGCCGTCCAGAACCACGTCGCGGTCGTGCGGGCCGGCCCCCACGAGACGGATCCGGGCGCGACGGCGGCCCAGCTCGAACACCTCGTGGTCGTAGCGCTCGACCAGCTGGAGCACGGTGTCGGGGTGGGTGAAGGTGGTCATAAGCGGGTGGCGCGAACGGTAAAGGGATACCCGTTCGGGACTGGTGACACCGACATTTCACCGGATTCGGGCCGGACGCCCGAGCTGGCGAATGTTAGGTTTTTCTCCGAAAGGCTCGGTTTTCGGACTTTGTGCCGTATGGTGCAAAGGTGGCTTCACCATATTGATATCCAAGCTCCAGAGGTCGCAGGAGGACCTCAGCCCTGCGATCGCACCGCCGATCGCGGCTATCGAGCTTGGAGCCCCCGATCCAGAACCTTCACTGCGGCCCCCGAGCCGACGCTCCGGCACGTCCAGGGTGCCCGAGATCACGGTCGACCGCACCGGCAAATCGCTGACGCACTACCTGCCGCAGGTGGCCGTCGCGACCCTGCTTGTGGCGATCTCACCGGTTGTCGCCGTCTGGTTGCTGCGCTCAGCTGATGTGATCAGGTCACCGTGGATCTGCCTTGTGCTGGCAATGGTGCTGTCCACCTTCCTGTCACGGGCGGGATGCGCGTATTGGAAGCGGAGCAAGGGCTCGGGAGATCTGCTGTTCAGCGAACTGCTGATCTGGGGATGGTTGGGGCGCTGGCGCGCGGAGAGAAAGCTGACCAGCGCGGTCGAGCTGCTCGGACTGGTGCCGACCGACCGGAGCCTGCACCTGGGCGAGCAGCCGGTGGAGCGCCAGCAGCAGCTTCTACGGCAGTTGGCCGCGGCGCTCGAGGCCGAGGACCGATATACGCGAGGCCATTCGGACCGCGTGGCTCGCCAGGCGGCGAGAATCGCCCAGAAGATGGGGCTCTCCAAACGGGAGGTCGACACGATTCGGGCCGCCGCATTGGTTCACGATGTCGGCAAGCTCCGTATCGCACCTGAGATCCTCAATAAGCCGTCCCGGCTCACAGACGCGGAGTTCGAGGTCGTCAAGCGTCATCCGGTTGACGGCGCCGAGATGGTGCGCGGGCTCCGCAACGACGAGTTGACCGCGATCGTTCGCCACCACCACGAGCGTATGGACGGTAACGGCTACCCGGATGGGCTGGCCGGGGAGCGAATACCCGTCGGAGCGAGGATCATCGCGGTGGCCGACACGTTCGATGCCATCACCTCGGTGCGCTCGTATCGCCCTCGCCGAGATCACAAGAAGGCGCTCGACATCCTTGCCGGCGAGCAGGGCCGGCAGCTCGACCGCGATGCCGTCCGCGCGTTTGTCGCCTGCTACTCCGGCAGTGGATCGGTCGCCGTCTGGTCGGCGGCCACCTCCTTGTTCGAACGCACCGTGTCATGGATTACCGGCGAGGCCAGCGCGGCCACGATGATGACCGGGAACGTGGTGGCGACCGCGGTGGCAACCTTCGCGATCGGGGGTGTGGCGATGGCGTCCCCTCTGGTCATCCGCCCGGGTCCGGACCGCGTGCCCGCAAACGGGCACTCATCCCCGCGATCGCGTCCTCGCGCATCGGGGGCCGGGCTTCAGACCGGTTCGGCCAGTCACCTGCCCGCCCGATCGCCGGCGCCCAGCGGCCGGGCCGTGGGCGTGCGTCGGTCGGGTCACCACCGGCCGTCCGCTGTGCGCTCGCACCGGCATCGCGGCCACGGATCCGCGTCTGTCACTTCCCGCGGCAAGACACATGCTGTCAAGGCCCAGAGGGCGCATCCTCCGAAGCCCGTCAAGACCCACCCCGCCAAGCCCGTCAAGTTCCATCAGGCGCACCCCGGCCGAGCCGTCAAGGTCCATCAGGCGCACCCCGCCAAGCCCGTCGAGGTCCATCAGGCACACCCCGCCAAGCCCGTCAAGGTCCACAAGGCGCACCCAGCCCACCCCGTCCACCCGGTCCACCCCCACTCCGTGGAGCCCGTCAAGGTCCACAAGACGCACCCGGTCCATCCAGGCCACCCGGTCCACCCAACCCGGACACACCCCGCCAAGGGGTGAGAGCGGCGCCGGGACCGCCGGAGGGAGTGGTCACGGCTTCCCTAGCACCTGGCTAGACCTGGCAGACAGGGCACCAGTATGTGGTGCGCCCCCCGAAGACGCCGCGTGCGAGCGGGCTGTGGCCGTCGCGCGGACACGCTCCGTCGGGCCCCCGGACGGCGACGAAGCGCCCCGTATGGGCACCCCCGCGACGGATCGCCGAGCGCACCGCCGCCCGCAGCTCGCGCCGGAGCCGGTCGAGCTCCTCCTCAGACAGCGATCCCGTGTCCCGTGCCGGTGCGATCCGGGCCTGCCACAGGATCTGGTCGGCGAGCAGGTTGCCGATGCCCGAGATCGCGTGCTGGTTGAGCAGCCGCGCCTTCACGGCGGTGTGCCCCGAGCCGATCCGGCGCCGGAACTCGTCGCGGCCGACATCGGCGGCGTCGGGCCCGACATGGCTGAAGTCCGGGTTGAGCAGCGCACGCCCGAGGCGGCGCTTGTCGCGCAGGGCGAATCGGGTGCCGTCCTCGAACTCGACCGCGAAGCGGTCCCAGCGCGGGTTCTCGGCCGGAGGGTCGAGCGCGATCCGGCCCGCCATCCCCAGGTGCAGCCCCAGCGTCGGCCCATCCTCGGTCTCCAGCCACAGGAACTTCCCGCGGCGGTGGGCGCTCGTGAACGTGTGACCGAGCAGGGCACCCGCAATCTCGCCGGGTGTGTGCGGACGGCTCACGTAAGTGTCGTGGTCGTCGACGCCGGCGATCCGCCGCCCGAGGACGGCCTCGAGGGTCTGGCGCGCGCGTTCGGCCTCGGGAAGCTCGGGCATCTGAGTTCACAGCCTAGGATGAAAGCCATGGCCGACCTCCTGATCACCGAGTACACAGACCCCGCCTGCCCGTTTGCGTGGTCGGCGGAGCCCGCCCGCCGGCGCCTGGACTGGCTCTACGCAGAGCAGCTCGAATGGCAGGTGTGCATGGTCGGGCTGGCCGAGACCGCCGACGTATACGCCGACAAGGGCTTCACCCCCGAGCGCCTGTCAGCCTCCTTCCGCCACCTCTCCCACCAGCACCACATGCCGATGGACACATCGCTGCGCTCCCGCGTCGCCGCCACCGTCCCGGCATGCCGCGCGGTCGTCGCGGTGCGGCGCCACCTCCCCGAGCAGGAGCGCGCGATGCTCCGCGCCCTGCGCGTCCTTCACTTCTCGGGCTGGCTCCTCGACGAACCGGAGACGATCGCGGCCGCCGCGTCGCGAGCTGGGGTCGATCCCGCCGAGCTCGAGCAGTGGCTGGCCGAGCCCGAGACCGAGGATCTGCTGCGGGCCGACCTCGAGCTCGCCCGCGAGCCCACCCCCGAGGCACTGGCCCTGGCGCACAAGCTCGCCGGCACCGAAGACGGCGGCCACCGTTACACCTGCCCGTCGTACGAGGTCAAGCGCGACCGGGACGGCGCCGCGCTTTCGGTGCCCGGCTTCCAGCCGCTGGCCGCCTACGAGGTGGCGGTGGCAAACCTGCTTCCCAGCGCCGAGCGCCGCGCCGACCCCGAGAACGTGGCCGAGGTGCTGGCCTGGGCCGGCGAGCCGCTGGCCACAGCGGAAGTGGCCGCCGTCTGCGCCATCGGGCTCGACGAGGCGCGCGAGCGGCTCGGGAGAGTCGCGTCCGAGGAGCACGTCGGCTTCGACGGTCTGTGGCACCTCAACGGCGCCGCAGCGTAGACCGAGCCGCCGGTCAGGGTGCCACCCGGGACGGTCCGCCGGATTTGCAAGACTGTCGACCCTTGATCGACGCGAGCGAGATGCGGCCTCTGATCGCCGTCAGCACGTCCGAAGTCCGCACGGTCGATGCCGTCACTCTGACGCCCCAGGGGGAGCCTGCCCAGCAGGAGATGTCGCTGGGACTCGCCTACGTTCGGGCGATCGAGAATGCCGGCGGGATTCCGGTCGTGGTCCCGCCCCTGCTCGATCCCGACCGAGTCTCCGAGCTGCTCAAGAGAGTGGACGGCCTGTGCCTGTCCGGCGGCCCCGATCTCGATCCCGAGAGCTACGGGGCCACGCGCCACCAGCTCACCGGTCCGACTGAGCGCCGGCTTGACGTCTTCGAGCTCGCCCTGACGCGCGGCGCAGACGCGCTGGGGCTGCCGATCCTCGCCGTGTGCCGCGGCATGCAGCTGCTCAACGTGGCCCGCGGCGGGACCCTCCACCAGCACCTGCCCGACCTCCTCGGGCAGCGCATCGACCACCGCCAGCAGCTTGCCGGGACGCGCCCGACGCACTGGGTCTCGCTGACCCCCAGCGGTAAGGTGGCGGCGATTTCGGGTAGGCGCCGGCTCAAGGTGAACTCGTTTCATCATCAGGCGGTCGACTCGCTCGGCGAGGGTCTGCAGGCCACCGGGCGGGCAAGCGACGGGACTGTCGAGACCCTGGAGGCCGTCGATCGCGATTTCGTCGTCGGGGTCCAGTGGCACGCCGAGAGCCTGACCGGTCGCCCCGAGCACGCCGGACTGTTCCGCGCCTTCATGGACGCGGCGAGTGGGATCGACTCGGCCGCGCGCCTGCGCGTGGCCTGAGCGCGAGCAGCCGCAGTGTGTGGATTCGCGGGCGAATGCAGCACCCGAGGGCGGCCCGACTCCGAGGCCGTGGACACGATGGCGGCCACGATGCGGTCCCGCGGTCCGGATGGGTCGGGCTCCTGGTCGCAGGATGGGGTCGCGCTGGCCCACCGGCGGCTGAAGATCATCGACCTCTCGAGCACCGGCGATCAGCCGATGACCGACGCGGCACACGGCCTCACGATCGTCTTCAACGGCTGCATCTACAACCATCACGAGCTCCGCTCCGAGCTCGAGCAGACCGGGGAGACGTTCTTCTCCACCAGCGACACCGAGGTCATCCTCAAGGCCTACGCCCGCTGGGGCCGCGACTGCGTGAAGCGCTTCGCCGGCATGTTCGCGTTCGCGATCTACGAACACGACAGCCGGCGGCTGCTGCTGGCCCGTGATCGTCTGGGGATCAAGCCTCTGTACCTCACCCAGCGCCCCGACGGCATCCGCTTTGCCTCCACTCTGCCGGCGCTGCTGGCCGGCGGCGGCGTCGACACCGAGATCGATCCTGTCGCCCTGCACCACTACCTGAGCTGGCATGCGGTGGTCCCGGCGCCGTACACGATCCTCCGCGGCGTCCGCAAGCTGGCGCCGGCGACGACGCTGCTTGTCGAGCCCGACGGATCGCAGAGCACCGAGACCTACTGGCGCGCGGACTTCACGCGGCGCCCCGACCACGACGGCTGGGACGAGCAGGCCTGGGCGGGAGCCGTGCTCAGCGCCCTGCGGATCGCCGTCGAGCGGCGAATGGTGGCCGACGTACCAGTCGGCGTGCTGCTCTCGGGCGGCCTTGACTCGAGCCTGATCGTCGCGCTGCTCGCCGAGCGTGGGCAGGAGCAGCTCGCCACGTTCAGCATCGGGTTCGACGACGTCGGCGAGCGCGAGGGCAACGAGTTCCGCTACTCAGACCTGATCGCCAGGGAGTTCGGGACCGACCACCACCGGATCCACATCCCGACCGACCGGATGTTGCCGGCCCTCGATGGCGCGGTGGCCGCGATGAGCGAGCCGATGGTGTCTCACGACGCTGTCGCCTTCTACCTGCTTTCACAGGAGGTCTCGCGCTCCTACAAGGTCGTCCAGTCCGGCCAGGGCGCGGATGAGGTGTTCGGGGGCTACTCGTGGTACCCGCCGCTGCTGCACGCCGACGGCAGCGGCGCCGACGCCTACGAGGCCGCGTTCTTCGACCGTCCCCACGAGGAGATGGCGCGGACGCTCGAGGCCGCCCACATGGCTGAGGGCAACCCGAGCCGTACGTTCCTGGACCGCCACTTCGAGGGCCCCGGCGCGGACTCCGCCGTCGACCGAGGTCTGCGGCTCGACACCGAGATCATGCTGGTCGACGACCCCGTCAAGCGCGTCGACAACATGACCATGGCCTGGGGCCTGGAGGCACGCACCCCGTTTTTGGACCACGAGCTCGTCGAGCTCGCGGCCGCCTGCCCGCCGGAGTACAAGCTCAGCCACGGCGGCAAGGGCGTGCTCAAGACCGCCTCCCGCCCGGTGCTGCCCGCCGCGGTCATCGACCGTCCCAAGGGCTACTTCCCAGTTCCTGCTCTCTCCACCCTGGAGGGCGCGACGCTCGAGCTGATCCGCGAGACGATGCAGGGGCCGCGCGCCCGCGAACGGGGCCTGTTCCGCGAGGATCACCTCCGCAAGCTGCTGGCCGCGCCTAACGAGCACCTGACCCGCCTCGAGGGCTCCAAGCTCTGGCAGCTGGCGTTGCTCGAGCTGTGGCTGGACCGACATGGCGTCTGAGCGGCCGCCGCGCGACGTCGCCGCCGAGGCCCAGGACGAGGAGCGCGATCGTGACGGCAACCTGCGTCCCGGTTACGCGGAGGCGTTCGCCGCCCTCGACGGGATCGACCTGCAGGAGCTGTGCCGCGCCGTGGCCGAGCACCTCAGCCGGGCCGGCGTCAGCTTCGGCGGCGAGGCGTTCGTCGTCGATCCGATCCCCCGGCTGATCCCGGGCGCCGAGTGGGATCTGCTGGCCGCCGGCCTGGCCCAGCGAGCGCGGGCGCTCAACCACTTCCTGCACGACGCCTACGGCGAGCGGCGAATCGTCAGTGCCGGCGTGATCCCGGCCGACGTCATCGACGACGCCGAGGGGTTCGAGCCCGACCTGGTCGGCTGCCTGCCGTCGATCAGCGCCCCGGCGGCGATTATCGGCTTCGACCTGGTGCGCGCCCCCGATGGCGAATTTCTCGTGCTCGAAGACAACCTCCGCACGCCGTCGGGCTACGCATACCTACTGGCGGCCCGACGGGCCCTCAGCGACCTGCTTCCCCACGGCTTCCCTCGGCCCCGCCCGGTCCAGCCGCTGACCTTCGAGCTGATCGACCGGGCGCTGCGCGCAGCACTGCCCCGGAATGCCGGCGACGACCCCTGCATGGTCGTGCTCACCGACGGTCCGGACAACGTGGCGATCCACGAGCACGCGCTGGCCGCCTCGATGCTGGGCTTGGCGCTGGTGACGCCGGAGGACCTCGAGCGTGACGGGAGCAGCCTGCGGGTGCGCCTTGCGGACGGCGCGTCGCGCCGGGTCGACGTCGTCTACCGCCGCACCGACGAGGACCGGGTCCGCGACGAGCACGGCGCGATGACCGCCGTCGCCGAGTTGATCGTGCCCGCCTGGCTGGCCGGCGAGCTGGGACTGGTCAACGCGTTCGGCAACGGCGTCGCCGATGATAAGCGCGCGCACGGCCACACCGAGGACTTCATCCGCTTCTATCTGGACCAGGAGCCGCTGGTGCGCTCGGTGCCGAGCCGCACTCTTCGCTCCCCCGAGGAGGTCCGCGAGACGCTGCCGCGGCTGACCGAGCTGGTACTCAAGCCACGCCACGGCCACGGCGGTGAGGGCGTCGTGATCGGCAGCGAGGCGGCACCTGAGGAGCTCGAGCGGGCGGCCGCCGAGCTGGCGAGCCGGCCCGAGCAGCACATCGTTCAGCCGATTGTGGCGATCTCCCGTCACCCGACCGTGATCGACGGCCGGCTCGAGCCCCGGCACGTGGACCTGCGGCCGTTCGCCTTCTGCACCGGCAATCAGGTGCAGCTGATCCCGGGCGGCCTCACGCGCGTGGCGTTCGGGGACGGTGCGCTGATCGTCAACTCCTCGCAGAACGGCGGCGGCAAGGACACCTGGGTGATCGACTGACCGGCGACCCGGGCGGGGCCCCGCGGAGCACCGCAGGGCCCCTGGAGGCTCACAGGTTGACCGACGCCATCCCGGCCTCGTCGTAGCGGTCGCCGGCGGCCCTGGGCAGCTCGGCGTCGATCCGCTCGAGATCCTCGGCGGTCAGCTCGACGTCGGCGGCGGCGGCGTTGTCCTCCAGATACGTGCGCCGCTTGGTGCCGGGGATCGGGACGATGTCCTCGCCCTGGGACAGGACCCAGGCCAGCGCCAGCTGAGCCGGGGTGATCCCCTTCTCCTCGGCGATCTGCTTGACCTTGCCGGCGAGCTCCAGGTTGGCCTCGAGGTTGGCTCCGGTGAAGCGGGGGCCGTGGCGACGGAAGTCGTTCGCGTCCAGGTCCTCGGGCTTTGAGAAGCGGCCGGAGAGAAAGCCGCGCCCGAGTGGTGAGTAGGGCACGAAGCCGATCCCGAGCTCGCGACAGGTCGGCAGGACCTCATCCTCGACGTCGCGCGTCCACAGCGAGTACTCGGTCTGCAGCGCCGTGATCGGGTGTACGGCGTGCGCGCGACGGATCGTCTCGGGCGCTGCCTCGCTGAGGCCGATGTGACGGACCTTGCCCTCCTTGACCAGCTCCGCCATCGCCCCCACCGTCTCCTCGATCTCGACATTGGGGTCCACGCGGTGCTGGTAGTAGAGGTCGACGTGGTCGGTGCCCAGCCGCTGCAGCGAGCCCTCGATCGAGCTGCGGACGTGCTCAGCGGAGCCGTCCAGCGGCCCAACGGTCGACATGTCGCCCGGGGTCGCGCCGTCCATCCGGCGGGCGAACTTGGTGGCGATCACGTACTCGTCGCGGTGGCCCTTGATCGCCCGGCCGACGAGCGACTCATTGGTCATCGGGCCGTACAGCTGCGCGGTGTCCAGGAAGTTGATCCCCAGCTCCAGCGCCCGCTGGATCGTGGCAATCGCCTCGTCCTCGTCGCTGGATCCGTAGAAGGCTGACATCCCCATGCATCCGAGCCCGAGGGCCGAGACCTCGAGGTCTGCGAGCTTGCGCTTGTTCATGGCTGCTCCTGTCTCTATCGGTGGCTACCGAATCCACGATAGAACGCCCGCCGCGCTCCGGATCGGGCATCGTGGCCCGACGTGGGACCATGCCGGGATGCCCGCCGGCAAGAAGGCCGAGCCCGTCGAGCTGCAGGTCGGCGCGCGCACGGTCCGCATCTCCAGTCCCGACCGGGTCTACTTCTCCGCCCGGGGTGAGACCAAGCTCGATCTCGCGCGTTATTACATGAGCGTCGGCGACGGGATCGTCCGGGCGCTGCGCGAGCGACCCTGCATGCTGCATCGTTTCCCCAAGGGAGTCGACGGCGACAAGGTGCACCAGAAGCGGGTCCCGTCCGGGGCGCCCGACTGGCTCGAGACGGTCCGGGTCACGTTCCCGCGCTATGACCGCCATGCCGACGAGCTGTGTGTGACCGAGGTGGCGCACGTGATCTGGGCGGTCCAGATGGCGACGGTGGAATTCCATCCCTGGAACTCCAGGCGGGCCGACGTCGAGCGTCCTGACGAGTGGCGGATCGACATCGACCCGATGCCGGAGTGCGACTTCGCCCGCGTGCGCCGCGTCGCCGCGGTCGCCCACGAGGTGCTCGACGAGCTTGGTGCCGTCGGCTGGCCGAAGACCTCGGGCGGCCGAGGCATGCACATCTACGTCCGGATCGAGCCGCGGCACGGATTCGCCGACGTGCGCCGTGCGGCGCTTGCCTTCGCCCGCGAGGTGGAGCGCCGCGCGCCGGGCGACGCGACCACCACGTGGTGGCGCAAGGACCGCGACCCCACCAAGGTCTTCGTCGACTACAACCAGAACGCCCGTGACCACACGATCGCCAGCGCGTACTCGGTCCGCGGCTTCCCCGACGCCACCGTGTCGACGCCGATCGCGTGGGACGAGCTCGACGACGTGGTCCCGCAGGAGCTGACGATCGCCACCGTGCCACCGCGCTTTGCGAAGCTCGGTGACCTGCACGCCGGCATCGACGAGGCGGTGTTCTCGCTCCAAGCGCTGCTCGAGTGGGCAGAGCGCGACGAGCGCAACCGTCTGGCCGACCCGGGCGGCCCGTCCGACACTTGACCGGCGGGCCCGCCGCCGCTCGCTGCTCGACTGACCAGATCGCGTGAACGCCCGGGAGCGCGGGTAAGCTGGCGCCATTCCGGAGCCCGGCGGACACACGGTCGTCTTCTTTCCCGAGGGGGCGTTCGGTCCCACGAACAACTGTGTCGGGATCGGCGACGTGCTGCGCCGACGCGGCCATCGCATCGTGTTCGTTATCGAGGAGTCATTCGCCGGGACGCTCGAGGCAAAGGGGTTCGAGGAGCGGCTGATGCGGCTGGCTCCGGCGCCGGCGCAGCCCGAGGAGCCCGGGCAGTTCTGGAAGGACTTCATTCGCGATACCGCGCCGGTGTTTCGCAAGAGCACCTACGAACAGCTCGGTGACTTCATCGCGCCGACCTGGCAGGCACTGCTGGACGGCGCCCGCTACGTGGACGAGCGGCTGAGCGAGATCTTCGACGAGCTCGAGCCCGCGGTGATCGTCGAGGACAACGTGTGCTCGTTCCCGGCGATTGCGTCCTCAGAGCGACCCTGGGTGCGCATCGCGTCGTGCAACCCTCTGGAGGTCAAGGATCCGGAGCTTCCGCCCACCTTCTCGGGACTGCCGACGGACAACCACCGGGGATGGAGGAAGTTCCGCACCGAGTACAAGCGCACGATCACCGAGCTGCAGGGCGGCTTCTCAGAGTTCTGCGTGCAGCACGGCGCGCCGCCGCTGCCCGCGCTCGAGATGATCCACGAGTCTCCGTGGCTGAACCTGATGCTGTACCCCTCCGAGCTCGATTACCCGCGCAGCCGTCCCCTGGGCTCGACCTGGCACAACCTCGAGACGAGCGTTCGCACCACCGACGAGCCGTGGGCGCGGCCTACTCGTCTGGCCGGGAAGCGGCTCGTGTACCTGAGCCTCGGCTCGCTGGGCTCCGCCGACGTGGCTCTGATGCAGCGGCTGATCGAGGTCCTGTCGAACACACCGCACTCCTACGTCGTCAGCCTCGGACCGCAGCACTCCGAGCTCGAGCTGGGCGAGAACATGGTCGGAGCCGAGTTCCTGCCGCAGACCTCCGTCCTCCCGCAGGTCGACGCCGTCATCACCCACGGCGGCAACAACACCACCACCGAGTGCATGTGGTTCGGCAAGCCGATGCTGGTGCTGCCGATCTTCTGGGACCAGCACGACAACGCCCAGCGCGTGCAGGAGACCGGTTACGGCCTGCGTCTGCCGACCTACACGTTCGAGGATCAGCAGCTCGGGGACGCGGTGGACACGCTGCTCACCGACTCCGTGCTCCGGGCACGGGCGGGCGCCGCCGGCGAGCGACTGCGCCGGAGCCCGGGCAATGTGGTCGCGGCCGATCTGATCGAGCGCCTGGCGTCAACGGGTCAGCCCGTGCTGCGCGGCCGCTGATCAGCGCTCCGCGGCCACCCAGCCGCTCCAGCGCTGAACGTCCACCGCGAGCACGGCGCCGACCGCGCGCTGCTGCGGGTAGCGCTCGCGCAGGAGCGTCACCGCACGGCGCGCCTCGCCCTCCTCGGCCTCGAGCACCCGCCCCGTGCCCTCGGCACGTGCCCACCACAGCGCGTCCCAGTCGTCCTCATAGTGGTCGGCGAGCAGCGCCACCGCCGGGTTCTCGCGCACATTGGCCAGCCGCCGCAGCGCGGTCGTGCGTTTGGGCTTGGCGTCGACCGCGCTGTACACCCGATCGTCTTGCACCACGAACACGACCGGGACCAGATGTGGCCGTCCGCCGGCATCAGCGGTGGCCAGCCGCGCCACACGAGCCGCGGCGAACCGTTCCCGCGCCTGCGCGGCGGTCAGGTTCACGCCTCGCCGGTCAGCTCGGCGATCGCCGACTCCCAGCGTTCGAGCGCTGCCTCGACGACCCCGCGGCCGGCCGACGGGATCCAGTGCACGACGCGCCGGAAGCCGGCCTCGGCGAGCGGCTCGAGCGCCGACGCTTTGGCCGGCACCCCCATCGCCATCACATCGATCGGCCGCTCGGCCCGCGAGCGCAGCTCATTGACCCGGTCGAGCAGGTCGTCGGGGCCGTAGTTCGGAAACCAGGCGTCACCGAAGCGCAGCACGCGGTCGAGCACGGTCGGCCCCATGCCGCCGACCAGCACCGGCGGGTGGGGGCGCTGGGCCGGCTTGGGCCACGACCAGATCCGGTCGAAGTTGACGAACTCCCCGTGATAGGACGCCTCGTCCTCGGTCCAGATCGCCTTCATCGCCTCGATCCGCTCCGCCATCAGGCGCATACGCGTCCGCGGATCGGTCCCGTGGTTGGCCATCTCCTCGCGGTTCCAGCCGGCGCCGACCCCGAACTCGAACCGGCCTCCGGAGAGTCGGTCCACCGAGGCCACCTCCTTGGCGGTGGTGATCGGGTCGCGCTCGACCACAAGGCAGATGCCGCTGCCGACGCGCAGCGTCGACGTGGCCGCGGCGGCGGCCGTCAGCGCCACGAACAGGTCGTAGGTGTGGCTGTACTTGCGCGGGAGCTCGTCGCCGCCCGGATACGGGCTGTCCCGGCTGGCCGGGATGTGGGTGTGCTCGGCGAAGAACAGCGACTCGTGACCGCGCTCCTCGACCAGGTGGGCGAACGCGCCGGGGTCGACGGCGTCGGCCGTGGGGAAATATCCGATTCCGAATTCCATCTTCCCGAGGCTAGTGGTCTCCCGCGCTCCGTGAAGCGGCGATCACCGGCTCGGCGCGCGCCACGTCTGTCAGTGACCGACGATCGCGTTCCCCAGCCCGTCCACGGCCACGCACAGCTGGTCGGTGGGACACGAGACCGCGGTGAGGCTCGTGGGGCCGACCGGCGCGCGCGTCCAGCCGCCCTGGCCTGGCGTGATCGACGTGAAGGCACGCCCCGCCGTGTCAACCGTGGTGCAGAACTGCGTCGAAGCGCATGCGATCGCGTTGAGGCCGATGTTCGATGGACCGCCGTTACCGCCAAATGGACCGACCGACGGGCCCGACGGTTCGAGCCCGACCCCCGACCAGCTGCCGGCGGTGGTCGGCGCGGTGGACGCGAAAACGTTGCCGATGTTGTCGACGGCCAGGCACAGGGTGGCCGACGGGCAGGCGACGCCGTCCACCGAGAAGTTCACGTTGCCCACGTCGCGGATCTCGGCCGAGTCGGTGAAGAGCGGGGTCCAACCGGCGCTGCCACCCGTCGGGGCGGACGTCCCGTAGGCGACACCGAGGCCTCCTCCCACGCAGACCGAGGACGAGGCGCAGGCGATCCGAGAGAACGCCGGTGCCGTTGACGCCGACCAGGCGGTGGCGCCGCCGGTGGGGTTGGCGGAGCTCAAGAGGTGTCCGACGCCGTCGACTGCGGCACAGAACGTCGCCGTCGGGCAGGACACGCTGGCCAGCGGGTTTCCGGGGTCGATCGCCGCCACCGACCAGGCCCCGGGGCCCCCGGCCGGATCGGTGCTGGTGAGAACGTTGCCGGCACGGTCCACCGCGACACACAACGTCGTGCCGGGACATGAGATCGAGCTCACGTCGGCGCCGCCCGGGGCCGACGTGGCCACCGACCAGCGGCCGGTGTCGCCCGCGGGATCGGTCGTGTAGAGGATATTGCCCCCATTCTCCGCGGTCAGGCACAGCTGCGCCGAGGGGCATGCGACCCCTGTCAGCGCGTCTCCGGCATCGATCCCGTCGGTACTCCACCCCGAGGCCTTGCCCGACGGTCGTGTCGTCACGTAGGCATCGCCGGATCCCAACGCCACGCACAGCTTCGCCGACGGGCAGGAGACCGCCGCGAGGGCGGGCGACGTGTAGCCGCCGATCTGGACTGTGCGCCAGGCCCGGGCGCTGGCGTGCGGATCACGAGATGACACCACGTAGCCTTGGCTCGTCCACCGCTGCGCAGAACCGCGCCGACGGACACGAGATCGCGGTTAGGGCATCGGGGTTGATCTTCGAGCGCCTCCAGTGGTTGCGCCGGCTGGCTGGATCGGTGCTGACATGGACGTCGCCGTTACCGTCCACGGCTGCGCAAAGCCTGGTGGAGGCACATGACAGGCCGGCCAGCCCGGGGTCGTTGAGATCAGCGCTGCGCCATCCCCCGCCCCGGCCAGCCGGATCCGTCGTCGTCCAGACGCGGCCCTTGCTGTTGGCGGTCAGGCACAGACTCGACGATGTGCAGCTCACAGCGATCATGCCCGCCCCGCCCAGCCGCGTCGGCTTCCAGCTGCTCGCGCCCGCCGACGGATGCGTCGAGACCAGAACGCGCCCGCGGCCACCGACCGCCACGCACAGCCGCGAGGAGGGACATGACACGGCTGCCAGCGCTGCGGGGCTGACGTGCACCTTCTTCCAGGCGCCGGCACTCCCCGTGGGATCAGCGGTGGTGAGTACGTCGCCCGCGTGATCCACCGCCACGCACAGCCTGATCCGCGGGCACGAGACGCCTGTGAGCTTGGCCGCGCCAGGCAGGCTCGTGACCCGCCACGACGCCAGCCCGCCGTTGGGGCTGGTGGAGCTGAACACATTCCCGCTGCGGTCCACGGCCACGCATAGCTGAGCGGAGGGGCAGGAGATGCTGCTGAGGTCCGCGGCGTTGGTGAGGGCCGGCGCCGGGGCGATCAGGACCGGCGCCGACCACGTGAGCGCCTGCGCCGCGGCAGGCATCGCCACGGCCGCCAACGCCACGATCACGGCGACGACCAGGCCGCGACACCGTTTCACGCCAACAGCCGCTGCATGCATTCAATCCCCCTCGCAGGACGCCGATCTGAGAAGGCAGAAAAACCTAACGCCATCGCGACGGCGGCGGGAAAATCATTGCTCCCAGCCCAGCGAGCGCTCTACGGCCCTGTTCCACTTCGCATACCCGGCCTCGCGCTCGTGCTCATCCATCTGCGGCTCCCAGCGCTTGTCCTCGGACCAGCGCTCGCGCAGCTCGTCCTGGTCTGACCAGTACTCGACCGCGAGGCCCGCCACATACGCGGCTCCCAGGGCGGTGGTCTCGGTCACCGCCGGGCGGATCACCGGGACCCCCAGCACGTCGGCCTGGAACTGCATCAGCAGCTCGTTGGCGGTCATGCCGCCGTCCACGCGAAGATCGGTGAACGGAACGCCGGCCACATCGTTGGCGGCGTCCACAACCTCGCGCGTCTGCCACGCCGTGGCTTCCAGCGCCGCCCGCGCGATGTGCCCCTGGTTCGCGTACGCGGTCAGCCCGACGATCACGCCGCGGGCGTCATCGCGCCAGCGCGGGGCGAACAGCCCGCTGAACGCGGGTACGAAGTAGACGCCGCCGTTGTCGTCGACGGTGCGGGCCAGATCCTCGACGGCCGGGGCGTCCTCGATGATCTTGAGCCGGTCGCGCAGCCACTGGATCAGCGCGCCGGTGACGGCGATCGAGCCCTCGAGCACGTACGTGGCCGGACCGTTGCCGAGCTTGTACCCCGGGCTGGTCAGGAGCCTGTCGGTGTGGACGATGTCCTGGCCGGTGTTGACCAGCAGGAACGAGCCGGTGCCGTAGGTGTTCTTGGCGCTGCCGCGATCGAAGCACGTCTGGCCGAACAGGGCGGCCTGCTGATCGCCCAGGATCCCGGCGACGGGCACGCCGCCGATCGCGGTCCCGGAGGCCTCGCCGTAGACCTCCGAAGAGGAGCGGATCTCGGGCAGTATCGCCTTTGGGATCCCCATCAGCTCGAGGCTCGGCTCGTGCCACTGAAGCGACTCAAGGTTCATCAGCATCGTCCGGCTGGCGTTGGTCACGTCGGTCGCGTGCACCCCGCCGTCGGTGCCGCCGGTGAGGTTCCACAGGACCCAGGTGTCCATGTTGCCGAAGGCCAGCTCGCCGTTCTCGGCGCGCTCCTGGGCGCCCTCGACATGGTCGAGCAGCCACCGGATCTTGGGGCCGGAGAAGTACGTCGAGAGCGGCAGGCCGACGTCCTTGCGCAGCCGGTCGACGCCTTCGTCGCCCGCGAGCTCGCGCACGACCGGTCCGGTTCGCGTGTCCTGCCAGACGATCGCGTTGTAGATCGGCTCGCCCGTCTCCCGGTCCCAGATCACGGTCGTCTCGCGCTGGTTCGTGATCCCCACCGCCTCGACGTCCCCGGCCTCCGCCGGCGAGGATGCGAGCGCCTCGCCGATCACCTGGCGGGTCCGGGTCCAGATCTCCTTGGGGTCGTGCTCCACCCACCCCGCCTTGGGGTTTATCTGCTCGTGCTCGCGTTGCTCGACGTGGACGATCCTCCCGTCACGGTCGAACAGGATGAACCGGCTGCTGGTGGTGCCCTGGTCGATTGCTCCTACGTACTTGGCCATGTTCAAGTCATACACCAGCGCGCGGATCGCGACCACAGCGAAGCCTTGGTCGGGCTAGCCTCGAGGCGATGGCTCCGGACACCCCCTCCGACGATCCGGCCCGGCTCGGTCCGGGGCAGCGCACAGCGGCCATCCGCAGGCTCGGCTCCGAGACGTTCGACGTCGTCGTGGTCGGCGGCGGCGTCACCGGGAGCGGGTGCGCCCTGGACGCCGTGACGCGCGGGCTCTCGGTGGCGCTGGTCGAGGCGCGCGACTTCGCCGCCGGCACCTCCAGCCGGTCCTCGAAGCTGATCCACGGCGGCCTGCGCTACCTGGAGCAGATGGAATTCCACCTGGTTCGCGAGGCCCTGCACGAGCGCAGCCTGCTGCTGAACGTGATCGCGCCGCACCTGGTCGCTCCGGTCTCGTTCCTGTACCCGCTCGAGCACCGGATCTGGGAGCGGGTGTACATCGGCGCCGGAATGCTGCTCTACGACGAGCTCGGCGGCCACCAGGGGATGCACCGCCACCGCCATCTGACCAAGCGCGGGGCGCTGCGGCTGGCTCCAGCGCTCAGGCCCGACTCACTGGTCGGCGCGCTCCAGTACGACGACTGCCAGGTCGACGACGCCCGCCACACGCTGGCGGTGGCTCGGACCGCGGCCGCGTACGGCGCCGCCGTGACCAACTCCACGTCGGTGGTGGGCTTCCTACGGGAGGCCGGCCGCGTCACCGGCGTGCGGGTTCGCGACCACGCCACCGGGGACGAGATCGAGGTCCATGCTCGGGTGGTCATCAACGCCACCGGCATCTGGACCGACGAGCTCCAGAACCTGCTGGGCGAGCGCGGCAAGTTCCACGTCACGGCCTCCAAGGGCATCCACCTGGTGCTCCCCCGCGACCGTCTGCAGCTCGACACCGGGCTGATCCTGCGCACCGAGAAGAGCGTCCTGTTCGTGATCCCCTGGGGCCGGCACTGGCTGATCGGCACCACCGACACCGAGTGGACGCTGGACAAGGCCCACCCCGCCGCCAGCCGTGCCGACATCGACTACGTACTCGGCCATCTCAACGCCGTGCTCTCCCAGCCGCTCAGCCACGAGGACGTACGCGGCGTCTACGCCGGCCTGCGGCCTCTGCTCTCCGGCGAGTCCGAGAGCACCAGCCGGCTCAGCCGCGAGCACTCGGTCGCGGTGCCCGTCCCAGGCCTCGTCGCCGTGGCCGGGGGCAAGTACACGACCTACCGCGTGATGGCCCGGGACGCCGTCGACGCCGCTGCGCGCGGGTTGGACTCGATGGTGCCCGCGTCCGTCACCGACGTCACCCCGCTGATCGGGGCCGAGGGCTACCACGCGCTGTGGAACGCCCGCCACCGGCTGGCCGATCGGTCGGGCCTGCACGTGGCCCGGATCGAGCACCTGCTGCGCCGTTACGGGACCCGCATCCACGAGCTGCTCAAGCTCATCGCCGAACGCCGGGAGCTCGCCGAGCCGCTCCCGTCCGCCGACGACTATCTCGCCGTCGAAGCCCTCTATGCCGCCTCGCACGAGGCGGCCCTGCACGTCGACGACGTCCTCGCCCGGCGCACCCGGATCTCGATCGAGAGCTGGGATCGCGGTGAGGCGGCCGCCGAGCCGGTGGCCCGCCTGATGGCCGAGGTGCTCGGCTGGTCTGAGCAGACCATCAACCTCGAGGTCGAGATCTACCACGGCCGCGTCGCCGCTGAGCGCGATTCCCAACTCCAGGATGACGATCTCGCCGCCGACGCCGCCCGCCTGATGGCCCCGGACGTCCTGGCCGGCGCCCAGGGCGATGGGGCCGCCACCCCGCGCGCCAGCTGAGCGACGGCGGCGAGTCGCTGACTTCCGCACCGGCGCCGCGGCGAGTCGCTGACTTCCGCACCGCCGCCGCGGCGAATCGCTGACTTCCGCACCGCCTGGGCGGGGCCGCCCGAGGCGCAGAGAGGACCGCGACCGACGACGGGCGAGCGGAATCGATCGATATTTTGCTCGCTATTCGGACACTTCTCAGATCGTTCACTGGCGCGCATACCGCAGGGTCGCGGCGCACAGCGCACCGCCCGCTGCCGACCGCCTAAACGTCCATGACCGGTTGACACCCCTTCACCGGCGGACTATCGTGGACCCTCTGGTGTGCGGCAGGAGGCTGCACTGGGGACCCCGTCAAACCGAAGGGACTCGCGTGGTCGAGGTCAAGCCGTGGATCGTCGCCGGACTGGCGGCGCTGGCGGTCGCCCTGTGTGCCGCACCTGGTGCGTCCGCGCACGCCGGCCTGCCGTTCGCGACGCCGTTTCGGGCCGCCGCGGCGTCGCTCGCCGCCGCCCCGGCAACTGCGCCGGTGTGGTCGGTGCAGTCCAGCCTCCAAGTCGTGCGTCCGAACGGTGTCTTCGAGGACGTCAGCTGCACGACTCAGACAGCGTGCGTCGCCGTCGGTGAGACCATCAACGTGGCCGGGCTTGACCTGCCGCTGGCCGAGCAGTGGGACGGCACCGACTGGACGTCGATCACGGTTCCGCGACCAAGCGGCTCGATCACCGCGGACCTGAACGGGGTGAGCTGCGCGAGCTCGACCGATTGCGAGGCGGTCGGGCGGTACTACGACGCTACGGGGCACGAACTGCCGTTCGCGGAGGGGTGGAACGGGAGCGTATGGACCGTCCAGCGCGTGCCGGTCCTCGCCGGCGGTTTGTGGAGCTTTCTCAGCCACGTGTCGTGCTCGAGCGGGACGGACACCTGCGAGGCGGTCGGCGTCTCGGACTCGGGCGACGGGACTGTGCTCGACCGGTGGGACGGGAGCGCCTGGACCCGGCAGACACTCCCCCCGGCGGCCGACAGCGAGCCGAACCTGCAAGGGGTCTCCTGCGCGCCCGACGGCGCGTGCGAGATCGTGGGGTCTTACTTTCCCTTCCCAAACGGGCAGACGGAGAAGGCTCTCGCGGTGAGATGGGACGGGTCCCACTTCTCCGTCCAGAGCCCGGCTGCAACGTCGGACGGCTACGGACCAGTCCAGTTCAAAGGTGTCTCGTGCCTTGACGGCGGCGTGTGCGAGTTCACCGGGGTGAGCTACTCGGATGTAGCGGTTGCCGAACGGCTCAGTGGGGGCGCGTGGAGCGTGCAGAGCCTTGCCGGCCCCTCGAGGCTGGAGCTGTGGGCGGTCTCCTGCGTCGCCTCCGGCGAATGCGAGGCGGTTGGAATCGCCGATGAGTCGCCTGACACCGGGGTTGTGGAGCGGTTTGACGGAACATCGTGGTCTGAGCAGACGCTGTCGACCTTCCCGGTCTCGTATGCCGGGGGGGTGTCCTGTACGTCGGCGAGCGCCTGCACGACTGCTGGAGCCGAGGGCGACGCCGAGACCGGTCCCATCTTTGCTCTCGCCAACCGGTGGAATGGTTCGTCGTGGTCCTCACAGGCAAGCCCGATTCCGTCCGGCGATCCCGTTCAGCAGCTCTCCGCCCTGTCCTGCTTCTCCTCAGCGAGCTGCACGTCGGTCGGCAGCGACGTGGCCGCGACTGGGGACACTCAGGGGCTGATCCGCCACTGGACCGGGACCGGGTGGGTCGCGCAGACGAGCGTGAACCCGGCGAGCACCACCCAGCTGACCGGGGTGGCCTGCCCGTCGTCCACGATCTGCGAGGCCGTCGGCAACACGCCTGACCCGAGCGACCCGAGCTCCTCGATCCCGCTCATCGAGCGCGGCAACGGCGCCGCCTGGAGTGCCCAGACGGCACCGATCCCCAGCGGCTATGACCACGTCCACCTCGACTCCATCGCGTGCACCACGACCAGCACCTGCTGGGCGGTCGGCACCGCCTACGCCAGCGCCAAGCCCCGGGTCGCGCTCGAGACCTGGAACGGAACCGCGTGGAAGGCCGGCATCCTGCCCACCCCCGGCAGCAGCACCGTCGTGCAATCCATGAGCATCGCCTGCCCCAGCGCCGGCACCGGCTGCCTGGTCACCGGAGACTTCGAGGCCGGCAACACCATGCTGCGCCCCTTCGCCATCCGCTACGCCGACGCGCAATGGGCCTACGTCGCCGTGCCCCGCCCCACCAACAGCACCAACAGCCAGCTCACCGCGGTCGCCTGCACGTCACCCACGGCCTGCACCGCGGTCGGCTCCTACACCACCAAGACCAGCACCACCCTCGACCTCCCGCTCGCCGAGAGCTGGAACGGCACCACCTGGACCATCCAGACCGTCGCGACACCCTCCGCCGCCACCGGCGCCGCGCTGCGCGGCATCTCCTGCCTGGCAACCAGCTGCCACGCCGTCGGCTTCACCCAGTCGACGGACATATGGACGGAGCCGACGAGCACCCCCCTCGCCGAGTATTGGAACGGCAGCACCTGGACCCAGCAAACCACCCCCACCCTCAACCAGGGCACCACCGGCGAGCTCGACGCGGTCTCCTGCACAGCCACCACCACCTGCGAAGCCGCCGGCGCCTACGCCGGCCGGGGTGGTGGCTCGCCCTCGCTGATCGAAGGCGGCGGCTGACCCAGGCCGGGGGCCAACCTGCTAGACGGCGACCGCCTCGAGCGCGCGGCGGATGCCGAGCGGGATCTCCACCGGCTCACGGCTCTCACGGTCGACGAACACGTGCACGAAGTAACCGGTGGCAGCCGGCTCGTCCTGACCCTCGTGGAACAGGCCGACCTCGTAGCGTACGCTCGAGCGCCCGAGCTTGCCCACCCGCATTCCGGCCTGCACCGGCTCGGGGAACTCGAAGCCCGCGGAGAAGGTGCACTGCGACTCCGCGCACACGCCGATCGTGTCGCCGCGGTGAATGTCGAGCCCGCCCTCTCGGATCAGGTACTCGTTGATCACCGTGTCGAAGAACGCGTAGTACTGGACGTTGTTGACGTGCCCGTAGACATCGTTGTCGTTCCAGCGCGTCGGGACGGTGAGCCACGCGCGGTAGCTCGCTCGTCCTCCCGCGCCCGTGTCCTCGGCCTCCGAGACGCTCACCAGTTGACCGTCGAGACGCTCATCTTGACCACCGAGACGCTCACCAGTTGACCATCGAGCCGCTGATGATGTGGGTGAGGTCCGCGGCCGTGACCTCCTTGGGAGCAATAGCCAGCAACCGTTGCTGCTTGAGGGCGCCCCTCACCAGCTCGGTGACGTCGTCCTCCCCGTAGCCAAGCTCGGCGACGCCTCGGGGAGCTCCGATATCGCGCATCAGTCCGAGCAGCACGTCGGGCAGCGAATCCGGACCGGGCTGCGACATGGGTGAGCCCGCCAGCAGCTCGGCGACCTGCACATGGCGCTCGGGCATCGCGTCGTAGGTGAAGCGGAAGGCCGCCGGAGCGGTGACGATCACCGAGTGCCCGTGCGGCACGAACGGATGGTCGTCGGGATAGCCGGGCGGAGAGTACACATGCTTGAGGCTCGCGATCGGATACGCGCACGAGTGCGGGATGTGCACGCCGGCGGAGCCGAAGCCGACGCCGGCCATCGTGGCCGCCAGCATCATGTAGCCGCGCGCCTCAACGTCGTCGCCGTCGGCCACGGCTCGGCGCAGGTAGCGCCCGCCGAGCTCCAGCGCCTTTGCTGACCACACGTCGGCCACCGGGTTGGAACCCTGGTACGGCGGTCGCTGCTCTGGCGAGCCCGGCCGCTCTCGTGTGTCGAAGGGCTTGGACAGAAACGACTCGGCGGCGTGGCAGACCACATCGAGCCCGGCCGAGGAGGTCACCTCCGGCCCCAGCGTGCGGGTCAGCTCGGGATCGACGATGGCCTGAGTCGGCCGCAGGTAACGGTGCGAGATCCCGGTCTTGACCTTGATCTCCGGAATGTCCAGCACCGCGACCGTGGTCGCCTCAGAGCCCGTCCCCGAGGTGGTCGGGATCGCCAGGTGCGCTCGCAGGGGACGGGGCGGATGGCGCCCCTCGCCGACGGGCGGGTTGACGTAGTCCATCACCGGCGCCGGGTGGCTGCTCACCAGGTCCGCGACCTTTGCGGTGTCGATGCTCGAGCCGCCACCGACCGACACGAACCCGTCGACCTGGTGCTCGAGCGCGAAGTCCGCGGCCTCCTGGACGGAGTCGAGCGTCGGCTCGACCCGGGCGCGGTCATACACGACGACCTCGATGCCCTCGTCCGCGATCAGCCGCGCGATCCGCTCAGCGAACCCGAGCGCGGACACCCCCGGGTCGGTGACCAGCATCGCCCGCCGGACACCGAGCCGCTTGAGCTCCCAGCCCGCATCCGCGGAGGCGCCCGGCCCGAATTTCACAGGCGTCGCCTCCATCGTGAAGATCGTCTCGTGCTCGAAGCTCATCGGTCTGATATCTCCCTACCCGCGATGGATCTCGTAAAAGCCCTGGCGGCAGTCGTCGGCGCCGACAACGTACTGACCGATCCGGATCTGCGCTCGGGATACGAGCGCGACTGGAGCGGGCGCTACCAGGGCGCCGCCCGCGCCGTGGTGCGGCCGGCCGACACCGGCGAGGTGGCCGGCGTGATCAGGGCGTGCGCCGGCGCCGGCGCGGCCGTGGTCCCCCAGGGCGGCAATACGGGGCTCACCGGCGCGAGCGTCCCGCGCGGCGGCGAGGTGGTGATCAGCACTCTGGGGATGAACCAGATCGGGCAGGTCGACACCGCGGTCGGTCAGGTCACGGTGGGCGCCGGGACGACCCTGGCGGCGCTCCAGGACACAGCCCGGCGGACCCGTCAGGACGCGGCGCTGGACTTCGGCGCCCGGGACTCGTGCACGGTCGGCGGCATCGTCGCGTGTGACGCCGGTGGCGCCCGCGCGCTGCGCCATGGGACCGCCCGCGCCCACGTGGCCGGGCTCGAGGCGGTGCTGGCCGACGGCTCGGTGTTGACCCGCCTTACCGGCCTGACCAAGGACAACGCCGGCTATGACCTACCCGCTCTGCTGGTCGGGTCCGAGGGGACGCTGGGTGTCATCACCCGGGTGCGCTGGAAGCTCGAGCCGCTCCTGGCCAAGCGGGTGGCCGCGCTGATCCCGCTGCCCTCGGTGGATGCCGCGCCAGGCCTGTTCGAGGCGCTGCGCACGCAGCTGCCCTCGCTGGAGAGCTGCGACTTCTTTCTCGACGAAGGCCTTCAGCTCGTGCTCGAGCACCAGCGCCGCGAGTCGCCGCTGCGCGTCAGTGCTCCCGTATACGTGCTCGTGGAGTGCGCGGACCGCACAGACCCCACAGAGGAGCTTGCCGCCGCGCTCACGGGCGCCGGCCACGACGACGCCGTGATCGCCGACGACACCGAATCCCGCAGGCGCCTGTGGGCATTGCGCGAAGGTCACCCCGAGGCGATCAACGCCGTCGGGATCCCCCACAAGCTCGATGTCGGGGTGCCGCTCTCGCGCCTGCCCGGATTCGTCGAGCGGGTGCCGCACGCGGTCACGTCAGCCGGCGGCGAGCGCGTGATCGTGTTCGGCCATCTCGGCGACGGCAACGTCCACGTAAACGTGCTGGGCGCCGACCCGGGAGATCCCGCCGTCGACGATGCGGTGCTCGAGCTGGTGCTGAGCTGCGGCGGGACGATCAGCGCCGAGCACGGCGTCGGAGTGGCCAAGGCGCGGTGGCTCGAGCGGGCGCGGGGCGCCGCCGAGCTCGCGGCGATGCGCGCCATCAAGGATGCGCTCGACCCCCAGGGACTGCTGAATCCCGGAGCGGTTCTGCCGGTGACCCGGACCGCCCGATCGCGCACCGCCTGATAGGAGCTAACTCGGCAACGCCGTGAGCAGGCTGCGCTCGGTGGCCAGCGCCTCGTCGAGCGTCTTGTAGCCGACGGCGTCAAACACCACCGTCACGTGGCCGTCCTGCACACCCGCCACGGTCCCTGGCCCCCATTCCGGGTGCGCCACCCTGATGCCGACGGAGTAGCGCGAGTCGCGCTCAGCGGTGTCAGCCGTGCTCAGGCCCCGCTCGCAGTTGTCGCAGTTGCCGCACGGAGGGTCGAAGCCCTCGCCGAAGTAGCCGAGCAGAAAGGCGCGCCGGCACCCACGGCGCTCCGCATAGGCGCGCATCATCTCGACCCGGCTGAGCTCGAATTCCCGCCGCTCGTGCTCCACGGTTGCAGCCTCCTGCACCGCCCGCTCGAGCTCGTCCTCCTGCGTCACGGCCGTCACGCGCCCGTCCTCGCCGACCTCGACCGCGCCGGCGTCCTCGAGCCGGTGGACCACGTTCTCCAGCCGCGTGTGCGAGACGTCGGCCACCTGGACGAGGTCGGTGGGGTCGACGGGGCGCCCGGCCAGCAGGATCAGCCTGGCGATGCGGTCTATCTCGTCCCGGTTCGCGGCGCCGCCGGAGAAGAAGCGCCGCAGGCCGAGATCCTCCTCCCGGTAGAACAGCTGGGCGCGCGCCGGCTGACCGTCGCGCCCCGCCCGGCCGATCTCCTGGTAGTAGGCATCGACCGACTCGCTCACCGCCTCGTGGAACACCCATCGCACATTGGGCTTGTCGACGCCCATTCCGAAGGCGACCGTCGCCACCACCACGTCGCATTCGCGGTCGGCCATGAACGCGTCCTGTACCTGCTCGCGGAGCCGGGCGCCAAGGCCTCCGTGATAGGCACGAGCTCGGACTCCTCGGGTCACCAGCTCCGCGGCAACCTCCTCGCTGGTCCGCTTGGTCGCCACGTACACCAGCCCCGGTCCCTCGGCCGCGACGATCGCGTCCAGCAGCTCGCGCCGCTTGCGCTCGGCGTCGTAGACGCGGTGGACCGCGAAGTGGATGTTCGGACGATCGAAGCCGCGGACGATCATCGCCGGGTCCCGCATGCCGAGCACCTCGGCGATGTCCGCGCGAACCGGCGGGGCGGCGGTTGCCGTCAGAGCCAGGACAACCGGGCGGCCGACCGCCTCCACAGCGGCGGCCAGGTGCAGGTACTCGGGCCGAAAATCGTGCCCCCATTGCGAGACGCAGTGCGCCTCGTCGACGACGAACAGCGACGGCCGGGCCCCGCGGAGCTCCTCGAGCACATCGGTGCGGGCGAGCTGCTCGGGAGACAGGAGCAGGAACTCGACCTCGCCGTCTTCGGTCTCCTCCAGCGCCCGCTCGCGCGCACGGCGGCCGAGCGTCGAGTTGAGCATCACCGCCTCGGCTCCCTTGTGACCCTCCATCGCCTCCACCTGGTCGCGCTGGAGCGAGATCAGGGGCGAGACCACGATCGTCGGCCCCTCGAGCAGCATCCCGGCCAGCTCGTAGATCGCGGTCTTGCCCGACCCGGTGGACATCACGCACAGCGTGTCGGTCCCACTGATGATCGACTCGACGCCCTCGAGCTGCCCCGGGGCGGAGCTCGTCGAACCCGAGCCGCTCACGGGCGAGCTGCCGTATGCGCTCGCGCAGCGGGAGGCATCGGTCAGCCGCGCGCCCGCCGGCTCGTGAGAGCGTCGGCGGCCAGCGCGATCGCGCCCAGCACCCCCGCGCGGTCGCCCAGCTGCGGCGCCACGAGGTACTCGTCCACCCGCTCGCCCAGCAGCGGCGTGTCCAGATAGCCGGCGACGAGCTCGCGCAGCCGTGCGCGCATCATCGGCAGCAGACCGGCGCGGGCTCATCACCCCGCCGCCCACGATCACCCGATGCGGCGACGCCACGCAGACGATGCTGAGAATGCCCAGCGCCAGATACTCGGCCTCCAACGCCCAGCCGGGGTGCTCGTCGGGGAGCTCCTCAGGACCCACGCCCCAGCGCTCGGCAATCGCCGTCCCGGAGGCCATGCCCTCCCAGCAGTCACCGTGGATCGGGCAGGCGCCGGCGAACGAGTCGTCCCGGTGCCGCGGGACGCGGAAGTGCCCCACCTCAGGGTGCACGAGGCCATGGACCGGGCGCCCGTCCATCACCAGCCCGCCGCCGATCCCGGTCCCGACGGTCAGATAGCAGAGACTCGCGACGCCCCGGCCGGCACCCCAGCGATGCTCGGCCACGGCGGCCGCGTTGACGTCGGTGTCGAGCTTGACGGGAACCCTGAGCCGGTCGCGCAGGACGGGCCCGACCGGGGCGCCCCGCCATCCCAGCTTCGGCGTCGTGGCCAGCACGTGCCCCCACGCCGGAGACTCGAGATCGAGCTCCAGCGGACCGAAGGCGCCGACGCCGACCGCAGCCGGGGTGCGACTCCCGGTGAAGAAGTCCGCTATCCGCTCCAGCGTCGGCCCCGGCTCGCCGGTTGGGAACTCCTCGAGTGCCTCGAGCTCCCCGGGTCCCGTGCCCAGCGCGCACACGCACCACGTGCCGCCCGTCTCGACGCCGCCCAGGAGCTCAGCCACGAGACAGATGATGACGTTTCGACGGCCGACGCCCGCGCCCGGGCTCAGCCCAGCGCCAGGCGCTCCACCAGTTCCTCGGCGATCGCCATCGACGATGTGGCGCCCGGCGAGGGGGCGTTACGGACCCAAACGACGTTGCGCCCGCGGTCGAGGGCGAAGTCGTCGAGCAGCTCGCCGGCGGCGCTGACCGCCTGGGCACGGACGCCGGCGTGCGCGTGGATCACGTCCACGGCGCGGAGCTCAGGGACGTACCGGCGCGCCTCGCGCACGAACATTCTGCGGCTGGCCGAGCGGGCCACCTCGGCCAGGCCGACGCGCCAATGCCGGCGCGCCACCCGGCGCATCCCGCTCCAGCCGGCTATGTCGCGCACGTCGTCGAGCTTCACGGCCCGCCGTCGGTAGCCCTCGAGGGCCAGCGCAAGCACCGCGTTGGGTCCCACCAGCACCGAGCCGTGGACGGTCCGGGTCAGGTGCACGCCCAGGAACGGGAGGGCCGGGTCGGGGACCGGGTAGATGAGGCCGCGCACCAGCTCCTCGCGCCCGGATGCCAGCGCGTAGTACTCGCCGCGAAACGGGATTATGCGCGGGTCGCTGGACCGTCCCGAGCCCCGCGCCAGCCGATCGGCCTGCAGGCCCGCGCAGACGAGCACCCGATCGGCGACGAGCACGCCACCGTCCGCAAGCGCGACCTC
This sequence comes from uncultured Solirubrobacterales bacterium, assembly GCA_963799995.1. Classification (GTDB taxonomy): domain Bacteria; phylum Actinomycetota; class Thermoleophilia; order Solirubrobacterales; family Solirubrobacteraceae; genus Palsa-465. Next base: position 1,886,328 of record CAWCZI010000012.1, read on the forward strand.
GGGTGCAGCGCCGTCGCTGACGCCCACGACCCGGGTCCCGAGCCGAACGTCGACCCCCCGGGTGGCCAGCTCGTCGCGCAGCGCCCGCGTCACCGCGGCGTAGTCGACGATCGCGGTGCTCGGCGAATGCAGCCCCCCCAGTCCGGCGGCATGGGGCTCCAGTGTCCTCAGGTCAGTCTCGCCGAGCCGGACCACTCCAGGGACGCCGTTGGCCTCCGCGCGCTCCTGGATCCCGTCCAGGCGCGCCAGCTCGCGCTCGCTGGTCGCGACCAGCACCTTCCCGCACTCGACGTAAGCCAGGCCGTGCTCAGCGCAGTAGTCGCGCAGCAGGCCGACCCCGCGACGGCACAGGCGCGCCTTCAGCGACCCGGGCCTGTAGTAGAGGCCGGCGTGAACGACGCCGCTGTTGTGCCCGGTCTGGTGGCACGCGACCTCGTCCTCCTTCTCGACCACGGTTACCTCGGCGCCAGCGCTCAGCACGGCTCGCGCGGCCGCCATGCCGAGGATCCCGCCGCCGATCACGACTACTCGCAAATCGAACGACCTGAATCCAGTAAAGCTGACACGGGCTGAGTTTCATCCACGGCTGGTCAGCGCGCGAACGTAGCTGTCCAGACGTGTCCAGTTCCGAATGGGTGAATAGCACGCAGATCGGGAAGAACGCATTCGGGAAATCAAAGGAGGTGGAACCATTCTTCTCATACTGGCAATTGTCTTGCTGTGCATCGCCATCGCCGGCGGAGTCATCATTCATCCGCTTCTGTTCCTGATCGCGATCCTGGCCCTCGTGGTCTTCTTCAGCGGTCGCCGCGGCGCCGCTCTCTGACGGGGAGTGCGGGTGGCGGGCGCCCGGACGGTGCGCCTGCCGCCTGCACTGACACTCCGTCATTCGCCGGGCACGGCGAGCCTGCGCTTACGGAGCTTCTCGGGCGGTGAGCCGTGGAGCATCCATGCACCGTCTGCTCGCCGGGTGATCAGGTCCGCCCTGGCCAGCTCGCCCATAGCCGCCGTCACGGACGGACGGTGGGCACCCACGAGATCAGCCAGTCGCTGATGGGGCAGCGGCAGCGGGACGGCGATCCCGCCGGGCCCGACCTTGCCCCACCGCTCGCCCAGGTACCACAGGGTCAGCAGCAGCCGATCCTCGACCCGCGGGTGATGGGCGATCGCCAGCGAGACCGCCAACGCGTGCGCCCGCCGGGTGCCGCGCGCGAACAGCTCCAGCCCGAGCTGCGGCCAGGGGCCCAGTCGCAGGACAAGCCGGTGATCGAGCACCGCCAGCCGCGTGGGCTCGAGCACCACCCAACCGACCTCGGCCTGGACGTGCGCGCCGTCAGCGTCCCACATCCACGGCCGGAGCACGTCACCCGGTCCCAGCAGCTCCACGCATCGGCGGCCGAGCACATCCACCTCGCGCGACAGCAGCCCGTCGACGATCAAAAAGCCGTGGTGGTGGACGTCGGCCTCTGCAGCCCCCGCGGCCTCCCACGGGCCGGTGGACAGGCTGCGCATGGGCGTGAGTGTCTCCCGCCGCGCGCGCTCGCGTTCGGTCTCGCTGAGCAGGTCGGCCAGGTCGCTGTCGGCATCGATGATGCTGATCGCGGTGGTCATGGACGTAGGTCGGACATATTGGTCTCGCTGCCGGCCAGCGTCGGGCCGCACTGAACGGGATACCCACTTTCGTCACGCGGTGTGCCAATTCGCTCGCGGCAGTGTGACAAAGCGAGCCGATCGCCCACCGCGGCGGCTCGCTGCGCGACAGTCGGGCCATGACCAGTTACAGCAACAACGAATGGAGCGCCGACCCGTCCGGCGCAGAGCTCCCGGTCAACCTCGACACCATGTACGGGGATGACCTGGAGCGGGCCGCATGGCTCGAGAAATGGGCGCCCACCTGCCCGATCGGCAATCCCCAACGGGTCCGCACCTGTGTCGGCTACCGTGAGCGCGAGCCCGGCCGGCTGCAGTTGCGCGTGCCGCTCACTCGCACCGAGGGGGTGTGCGAGGTGATCGTAGAGGAGTCCGATGAGCGGATCCTCGTGCGCGTCCTTGTCTGCTACGAGGAGGACGAGGACTACGATCCCCGGCCCGAGTACGTCGGCTGTCCCGTCCACGTGTATCTCGACCAGCCGCTCAACGACCGCGCCGTCATCGATCAGGAGACCGAGGAGGCGCTGCCGCCGTTCGTGCCCCACTGGGGCTAACTACGTCCACCGGCTGGTGGTCGCTCTCGGCCACGACGCGCGGGCTGTCGACGATCACGTGACGCCGGCGCAGGCGGGTGATCGTCGACTCTCCGTCGGGGAAGCTGACACGGGTGACGACGTCGGGCCTCAGCCTGAGAGTCAGCTCGCCCGAGTGCTCGCCGACGATCTGGCCGTCGACCTCGAGCCGGGCGCCGCCCAACCCGGACGAGATGGACAGGCCCAGCTCCGACTCGGGGCCGACCACCAGCGGTGGGCACGAGCCGCCGTGGGTGGGCAGTCGCGTGAACACATATCCCTCCACGCCGGGCGCCAGGAGGGGACCGCCGGCGGCGAGCGCGTAGGCGCTCGATCCGAGCGGTGTGCTCACGATGCAGCCGTCGCCGGCGATCCTGCAAAAGAGCGTCCCGTCAACCTCGGCGACGGTCCGGACCTGGCCGATGCCGGCCCGGACGACTGAGATGTCGTTGAGCGCGAACAGGTCATCCCCGTCGCCGCGCGCCACCTGCAGCGCGGGCAGGCTCTCCGGCGTCCAATCGCCGGCGGCGAACCGGTCCAGCGCGCTCGGGAGATCCGCGGCCTCGACCGTGGTCAGCGCACCGAGGCTTCCGCAAGCCATCCCGAGCACCGGGCGATTGGCCGGCGTCGCGGCCCGAAGCGCCGCGAGCATCGTGCCGTCGCCTCCGACCGAGATGATGAGGTCGCATTGGTCGGCGTCGCCGGATTCGGCCACCCGCCGGTCCTGGCCGGTGATCGGGATCTGCACCACCTGGGCGCCGTGCTCGACGGCCCAAAGGCGTAGTTCGCGCAACGGCAGCTCGATATCCCGGGTCGGATGAACGATCACGCCCGCGCGCCAGGGTGCGCTGATCGCCGACGATGACGCCCGCGGGCTGGTCAAGAGCTCGGACATGACGCTCCCACGCCCCGATTGTCGCGCAAGCGCGATCAGTGGTATCCCTCGATGCGAGCGTTGTGGCGGAGGAGACCGCTAGAGGTCGGGCCAGAGGGCGCCCTCGGAAGCCGCCCCCTGCTCGATCTGCTCGAGCGTCTCGTCCGTGCGCCGGCCGGCGACCATCGCGTCCAGGGCGTCGGCGATACTCGCCGCGGAGAGCTGGCGCAGCACCAGGGGGCGCCCCGTGCCGGGCTCCAGCTCTGCCCACTCCAGCGACACGCGGCCGTGCTCGAGTCCCTCGTCCACCTGCCACTCGGGCCCCTCGTAGATGGTGATGTGCGCCTTCCACCCGTGCGGGCACAGTTCGCTCATCATCGCCCGTGCCCGCCGCTCGGCGCCCGCCGCGTTGTGCAGGCGCCGTCGCTCGGCCCGGCGCCCGCGAACCACGGTCCGCGTGCGCTTGACGATGATCGTGAGCAGGGGCAGAGCGGTCGCGCCCAACCCGGCGACGATCGCGATCAGGATCAGCGGATCCAACAGGCTCACCGTGCCTGGATGAAAGCGCGCGCCACCGAACTGGACCATGAACGTCAGCGCGTATCCCACGCTTTCAAAGTACCCAGTGCGACCGTGCGTCAAGCCGGCCGTCGGCGCCGTCCCAACAGAACCTTTGCACACGTTTGCAGTTGACAGCGATAGCGTTGGGCGATAGGTTGCTTGCAAACGATTGCAGGACAGGTGGCTGAACGCTGCACGGAGCCTGCAGAGCGGAGGAATGGGAGAGATGAGGATCCTTCGGAAGGGTGTCGCAGCTGCGCTCACCCTGGGCGCGGTCACGTTGATAGCCGCCTGCGGCGGCTCTTCGAGCAGCAGCAGCAGCGCCAGCACCAGCGGTGGCGGCGGCAGCAGCTCCAGCAGCGCGGCGACCAAGAGCCCGATCACGATCGGGACGTCGCTGTCGCTCTCGGGTGACTTCTCCGCCGACGGCCAGGCGTTCGAGAAGGGCTACCAGCTGTGGGTCACCGACCAGAACGCCAAGGGCGGACTGCTCGGCCACAAGATCAACCTCGACGTGCTGTCTGACGCCTCGAGCCCGGCGCAGGTGGTCTCCAACTACCAGAAGCTGATCGGCTCAGACCACGACCAGCTCATCTTCGGTCCGTTCTCGAGCCTGCTGACCGTGCCCGCGGCCCGGATCGCCTCCCGCTACGGGTACGCCTTCGTCGAGGGCGCCGGTGGAGCACCGTCGGTGTTCGGCGCCGGCCTGCACAACGTGTTCGACGTCTCGATCCCGGTGGTGAACAACCTCATCAGCTTCGCGCAGTGGGTCGCCTCGATGCCGGCCTCGCAGCGGCCGAAGACCGCCGCCTACGCGACGGTCAACGACCCATTCACCCAGCCACAGATCCCGCTCGCCCAGAAGATCCTCCAGGCCGCCGGCGTGAAGACCGTCCTCAGCAAGGTCTTCCCGGCCGAGGTCACCGACTACACGGCCATCGCCGGGCAGGTTGCCTCCAGCGGAGCCGACCTCGTCGTGCTCGGCTCGGTCGACGTGCCCACGGTCTCGGCCTTCACGCACGCCTTCATCCAGCAGCACTACAACCCCAAGGCGTTCATCGCGACCGCGGGCCCAGACCAGGGCGCCCCGTTCGTCAAGGCCGTCGGGGCCGGCAACGAGAACGGCATCTTCGTCCCCAACGGCTGGTTCGGTGGCTTCAAGAAGGCCGACAGCCAGCAGATGGTCAAGGAGTACATCGCCAAGTACGGAGGCAGCCCGTCGGACATCAATGCCGACGTCGCCGAGGGTTACTCGGTCGGGCAGGTGCTGGCCCAGGCGGTGCAGGCCACCAACGGGTTCGATCAGTCGAAGATCATCGCCTACCTGAAGAGCGGCGTCACGCTCAACAGCGTCCAGGGCCCGGTGAAGTTCAACTCCCAGGGCGAGAACCTCGCGCAGAAGACGCTGACCTTCCAGTGGCAGAACGGGGCACTGGTCCAGTCGCTGCCGACGTCGACCGCCGGCTCGAGCAAGCCCCTGTACCCGAAGCCCGCCTGGAAGGGTTAGTGGTCGCCCCCGCAAGTCAGCCCGCGCTCGAGGCGTAGGCGCAGTGTCGTCAACCGCCCTGCTCGAGGCGATCGTCGATGGCGTTCTGACCGGCGGCGTGTACGCGCTGATGGCCGCCGGTCTGACGCTCATCTTCGGCGTCATGGACATCATCAACATCGCGCAGGGCGTGATGGTCATCCTCGGCGCTTACCTGAGCTACGAGCTCTCGGTGCACCTGGGGATCGGCCTGCTGCCCGGCCTGCTGATCACGGTGCCGGCGATGTTTCTGCTCGGGGTGGCGATCGAGTTCTGCTTCATGCGGCGCCTGCGTGACCAGGATCGAACCCAGATGTCGATCCTGGTCACCTATGCGGTGGCGATCGTGATCGAAGGGGTGCTGACGGCAATCTTCGGCGTCGACTACCAGCAGCTGCAGGCCTCCTATGTCAACACCTCGGTGCACGTGCTCGGCTTCTACCTGCCCTATATCTACCTGATCGGATTCGGGCTGGCGATCGTGCTCTTGATCGGTCTGTACTACATGCTCTACCGGACCCAGTTCGGCCGCGCCGTGCGGGCCTCGCTGCAGAACCGGACGGCCGCCGACCTGATCGGCATCGACGTCAACCGCGTTCGCATGCTTTCGGTGGGGATCGGCGTGGCCGTCACGGCGGTCGGGGGGATGGTGTTCGGGGCCACCAACTCGTTCAACCCCAACACCGGCTACGACCTCATCTCGCGACTGCTGGCAATCGTCATCCTCGGCGGGATGGGGAGCATCGGCGGCGCGATGGGCGCGGCCATCCTGCTGCTCGTCATCAACGATGTGGTGGCGGTGGCGTGGTCGCCGACCTGGGCCCCGCTGGTCTTCTTCGCCGCGCTCGTGCTCGTCCTCTCGATCCGTCCGCAGGGCCTGTTCGGCCGCACCGCGGCCCGCGCCCAGTGAGCGCCGCTCCGGCGACCGCGCCGGCGCCTGCGCCCGACGCGGCCGAGCCCGCGCCGCGCCACCGCGCGCTGCGGATCGCGGCGGTGGCGATTGCCCTCGCGGTCTTCGCGGTCTTCCCGATCCTGTTCACCGATCCGACGACGACCTCGATCGCGGTGTTCGCCCTGGTGTTCATGGTCGCCACCTCGGCGTGGAACATCTTCAGCGGCTACTCGGGCTACCTCGCTCTCGGCCATGCCGTGTTCTTCGGCGCCGGGGGATACGCGGTCGCGCTGGCAGCCCGCGACTGGCACGTCGCCGGCGGATGGCCGGTGTTCGCCCTGCTGCCGTTCGGCGGCATCGTGGCCGGGCTGATCGCGATCCCGGTCGGACTGATCGCGCTTCGAACCCGACGGCACACCTTCGTCGTGGTGACGATCGCGATCTTCTTCATCTTCCAGCTGGCTGCTTTCAATTTCGGCTTCACCGGCGGGACCTCCGGCATCCTGCTGCCGATCGCCCCGTTCTCGGCCGCCAACTACAACCAGCCCTTCTACTACGTGGCGCTCGTGATCCTGATCCTCACAGTGATCGTGTCCTGGGCGGTGCGGCGCTCGCGCTTCGGCCTGCAGCTGCTGGCGATCCGCGACGACGAGGACCGCGCGCTCGGCCTCGGGGTCAGGACCCGTCGTGTGAAGCTGGCCGCCTTCACCCTGTCCGCGATCCCGGTCGGCATGGTCGGCGGCCTGTACTTCTACTTCGTCGGCCAGATCTTCCCGCAGTTCGCGTTCGATCCGCTGTTCGACGTGTCGCTGGCGTTGATGGCCTTCCTGGGCGGCCTCGGCACGATCGTCGGCCCGCTGCTCGGCGCGCTGGTGCTCGAGTCCCTGCAGCAGTATCTGACGCAGACGTTCTCCTCAGACGGCACTTACCTGATCGCCTACGGGGTCCTGTTTTTGGCCGTGATCCTGGTGCTGCCGCAGGGCGTCGTCCCCGGGATCTCCGCCCGGCTTGCGCGCCGGCGCGTGAACGCGGCCCAGAGCGAGACCGGCGGCGAGCGCGAGGCGAAGGTGCCGGGAAGCGTCGCGGGAGCGGCCCGATGAGCAACCTGATCGAGGTCCACGGCGTATCGAAGGCCTACGGCGGCGTCCAGGCGCTGTCGCTGTGTGACCTGCAGGTGCGCGAGGGTGAGATCAACGGACTGATCGGGCCCAACGGCTCGGGCAAGACGACGCTGTTCAACGTCATCACCGGCTACGAGCGGATCCAGCAGGGGCAGGTCCACTTCAACGGCTCCGAGATCACCAACGCCCCGCCCGACCGTGTGTTCAAGCTCGGCATCGGCCGGACGTTCCAGCTGACCCGGATGTTCAGCCGCCTGACCGTGCTCGAGAACATGCTCGTCGCCACCCAGCGCAAGGAGGGATGGCTGCGGGGGGTGATGCGGCTGGCGGGCTCGGCCAGCGAGAAGCGCCGCGCGATCGAGCTGCTGGACTTCGTCGGGATCACGAGGCTCGCCCATGAGCCGGCGGGCAACCTCTCCTTCGGCCAGCGCAAGCTGCTCGAGCTCGCCTCGCTGCTGGTCGCCGACCCCGCGATCCTGCTGCTCGACGAGCCGGCCGGCGGCGTCAACCCGACGCTCATCACCCATCTGGCCGATCGCATCCGGGAGCTCAACCGGGCGGGCAAGACGCTGCTCGTCGTCGAGCACAACATGGAGTTCGTGATGAGCCTGTGCACGCGGATCACGGTGCTCAGCCAGGGCTCGGCGCTCGTGTCGGGCACCCCCGCGGAGGTGCGCTCCAACCCGGCCGTGCTCGACGCCTACCTCGGCGGCGAAGATGATGCATCTACGCAGTTGGAGCTGGCCGAGCAGGCGTCGCATCGCTCCGCCGCCGTGTCGGTGATGCCGGTGCGAACCGCCCCGCGCGAGAAGCTCGGCGAGTCGCAGTCGCTGCTCACCGTGCGTGGCGTGACCGCCGGTTACGGCGGAGGCGACATCCTCAAGGACGTCTCAATCGATGTGCCGCGCGGAGCGATCACCTGCGTAGTCGGGCCCAACGGCGCCGGCAAGTCGACGTTGATGGCGACGATCAGCGGGCTGCTGCGCCCGCGACTGGGTGAGATCCACCTCGACGGTGAGCTGATCTCGGGATTGACGCCGAGGCAGATCCTGAGCCGGGGCCTGGCCCAGATCCCCCAGGCCCACAGCCTGTTCCCGGAGATGTCGGTGCGCGAGAACGTGGAGATGGGGGCGTTCACGGTCAACGACAAGAGCCTCGTCCGCGAGCGGTTGAAGGCCGTTCAGGAGCTCTATCCGATCGTCACCGAGCGCGCCGACGAGAAGGCCGGCAGCCTCTCCGGAGGCCAGCAGCGCCTGGTGGAGTTCGCGCGCTGCCTGATGCTCGACCCGGAGCTGATCATGCTCGACGAGCCCTCGATGGGCCTCGACCCCCACACGCGGAAGATGGTCTTCGAGATGATCGAGCTGATGAACCAGCGGGGTAAGACGATCCTGCTGGTGGAGCAGAACGCGCGGGCGGGACTGAAGCTGAGCTCGCGCGGGATCGTGCTCGAGAACGGGATGGTCCGGCTGACCGGATCCGGGCGCGAGGTGCTCGAGCATCCCGAGATCGGTGCTCTGTACCTCGGCGGCGCGGTGACCATCGCGTCCCCGGCGCCGTGAGCTCGGGCGGGATCCCGACCGCACACGCCGACGTCGTCGTAGCCGGCGCCGGCCACAACAGCCTGATCACGGCCGCCTACCTGACGCGAGCCGGCCATCGCTGCCGCGTGCTCGACGCCCGGTCCAGCCCGGGCGGCGGCGTCGCCTCCGAGGAGCTGCTGCTCCCCGGCTTCCTGCTGGACTCGTGCTCGACCGGCCACACGCTGATCCAGACCAACCCGCTGCTGGCCGACGATGAGCTCGGCCTGGTGTCCGAGCTCGGGCTCACCTACCTGCAGCCCGACCCGGTCGCCCATGTCGTGTTTCCCGACGGAGACAGCTTGACGATGTGGCTCGAGCTCGAGCGCACCTGCGAGGAGATAGCCCGCTTCTCACGCGCCGACGAGCGCGCCTACCGGCGCCTGCTGAGCGAGTACGACGCCGTCAAGGACGTCTTCAACCGCCAGCGCTTCACCCCGGTCGGCTTCGGTCCGGGCTTCGAGGAGCTGCTCGCGGGCCGCCCCGGATCCGACCGCTGGCGGCGACGGGCGGCGATGAGCGCCTGGGAGGTCGTGCGCCACGAGTTCGAGAGCCGCCACGTCCAGGCGTTCATGCTCTGGATGGCGTTTCAGACCGGGCAGCCGGTCGGCTCGGCGGGCTCGGCGCCGCTGGCCTACTCGATCGTGTTCGGACGCCAGCGGCGCAGCTGGACGCTCCCCCGCGGGGGATCGGGCGAGCTCGCGCGGGTGCTCGTGGAGGTGATCGAGCAGGGCGGCGGTCAGGTTCTGTGCGACCGGCGCGTGGCGGAGCTGATCCTCATCGACGGCCGCTGCGTCGGCGTCGTCACCGAGGACGGCGAACGCCACATCGCGCGCGAGGCGGTGCTGTCGACGATCCACGTCAAGGACCTGGTCACGATGGCCCCCGCGCAAGCGTGGGGCGAGGACTTCCTCTACGCCATCGATAGCTACGACGAGGGCATCTCGGCGTTCGCCACCCACTACGCCACGACTCAGGCGCCCCGTTATCCGACGCGCGACGGAGGAGAGATCGAGGTCGTGTCCGCGGGCGTCAGCGGTTGGCCCGAGGACATCCTGCGGATGGGCCGCGATGTGCGCGAGGGAAGGCTGGTCCGGGACGGGGCGTGGCTGCTGTTCCCGGCACCGACCGTCGCCGATCCGAGCCGCGCGCCGGCCGGTCGCCACACGGTCAAGATCCTCGGCATGCAGCCGTATAACCCCGGCGGCGGCCCGTGGCAGTGGGCGCAGCTGCGCGAGGAGATCGCGGCCGTCCATCTGGGTCACCTGCGTCGCGCCGCCCCCAACATGGTCGACGCCACGATCCTCGCAGAGCTGATCGTCTCCCCCGTCGACCTCGAGCGCTCGAACCCGCATATGTGGCACGGCACCTTCCATGGTGGCGACCGCTCGATCGCGAACAGCGGCGCCCTGCGCCCGGCGCCGGGATGGGCGCAGCACCGGATGCCTATCCCTGGCCTGTACCAGACGGGAGGCACGACGCATCCCGGCGGTTCGGTCACCGGTGGACCCGGGCGCAACGCCGCGATCGTGATGCTGACCGATCTCGGCCAGGACCCAGCGGATGTGATGGCTCGCGCCGCAACGACCCCAGCTGGCTTGCAATCGACTGCATAATGGTGCCCGTGCGGACATCCGTGACGATCCGGGACGTCGCCCGCCTCGCCGAAGTCCATCCCGGCACCGTTTCCCGCGCGCTCAACGAGCAGACCCGCGCGCTGGTCAACGAGGAGACCGCGGCGCGTGTGCTCCGCGCCGCCGACCAGCTCGGGTACCGCCCCAACCCGATCGCGCGGGGACTGAAGACCAACCGCTCCTACACGATCGGGGTGATGATCCCGGACTTGACAAACCCGCTGTTCCCGCCGATCGTGCGCGGAATCGAGGATCAGCTCGGCGACGCCGGCTACACGCTGTTGATCGTCAACACCGACAACGACCCCGAGCGCGAGCGCAGCCACATCGATGCGATGCGCGCACGCCAGGTTGACGGCTTCATCTCGGCCACGGCGCGGCTCGACGTCGAGCTGCTGCACGAGGCCGCCGCCGGAGGGACGCCGCTGGTGCTCGTCAACCGCAGCCTCGAGGACGGTTCGCTGCCCGCGGTGACGGTCGATGACCGGCGGGGGATCGCGCTCGCCGTGGATCACGTGGTGAAGCTCGGCCACCGGCGGATCGGCCACGTGGCCGGACCGCAGAACGTGTCGACCGGCCACCGCCGCTACCAGGGGTTTCTCGAGGCGATGGCCGCCGCCGGCCTCGACGTCGCCCCCGATCAGGTCAGCTTTGCCGACGCCTTCACGGAATCCGAAGGCGTGCGGGCCTGTCGCGAGGTGTTGTCCGGAGAGCCGCGTCTGACCGCGATCGTCGCCGCCAACGACCGGTTGGCGATCGGCTGCTACGACACGCTGGAAGCGCACGGCCTCAGCTGCCCCGACGACGTCTCGATCGTCGGCTTCAACGACATGCCGTTCGTCGACCGGCTGCGCCCGCCGCTGACCTCGGTGCGAATCCCCCAGCGGGAGATCGGCAGCGTGGCCGCGGATCTGCTGCTCGAGCAGCTCTCAGACGGCGCCGTACCCGCCCGCGAGATCCTGCTCGAGCCGTCGCTGGTCGTGCGCGCATCGACCGCCGCGCCGGCCCCGGTCACGGCGTAGCGACGTGCCGGGCGAGCGCGCCGAGGCGGGCGGCGAACCGGCGGACGAGCGCGTTCGGACAGCGACGCGCCACTGGGCCGGCCGCTTCATCGCCAACGGCGTCGACTACAACGACTTCGTGCGCACCACGGCGGCTATCTCGCGCTGGGAGGACTGGCTGCCGACGTGGACCGCCACCGCCGAGAGCCACGCCACGCTGGCTGAGGGCCGGGTGGCCGACGGCCATCGCCGCAGCGGCGGCGAGGCCTACCTGAGCGCCGCCGTCGCCTACCACTTCTCCAAGTTCGTGTGGGTGCTCGATCCCGAGCGCAACCGGCGCAACACCGTGGCGGCGATCCGCTGCCTCTACGCCGCGCTCGAGATTCTCGACCCGACCGCGGAGCGGATCGAGGCTCCGCTCGACGCCGGCACCGTGGTGGCCAACCTGCGCCGGCCGCACGGCCGCGACCCGAGTGCGGGTAGGGCTCAGGGCGGCCGGCCGGTCCCGCTGGTGGTCCTGATCCCCGGCCTGGACTCGACCAAGGAGGAGTTCTTCGCCTGGGAGTCCGTGTTCCTGGCGCGCGGTCTGGCGACGCTTTCACTCGATGGCCCCGGGCAGGGAGAGACGGGGTTCCGCCTCCCGATCCGCCCCGACTACGAGGTCGCGGTGACGGCGATCCTCGACGCGGTCGCCGGGCGCCTCGATCTGGATCCAGATCGCGTCGCGGCCGTCGGCGTAAGCCTGGGAGGCCACTACGTGGTCCGCGCCGCGGCCTTCGAGCCCCGGATCAGGGCGCTGGCGGGGATCAGTGGTCCGTACGACTTCGGCGCCGGCTGGGAATCGATGCCCTCATTGACCCGCGAGACGGTGGCGCATCACACAGGCGCCGACAGCGATGCACAGGCACGGGCCCGCGCGCACGAGCTGAACCTGGCCGGGATCGCGGAACGGGTGACCCAGCCGTGCCTGGTGGTCACCGGGATGCTCGACCGCGTGATCGGATGGGAGCAGACCAAGCGGATCGCCGACGATGTCCCGGGAGCGGAATGGGTGCTGTTCCAGGACGGCACCCACGTCTGCAACAACATCCCCTTCAAGTACCGCCCGCTGGTCGCGGACTGGGTCGCGGACCGCCTGCGCTCGGTGTGATCGGCGCCGCCCTGACCCGGCGCGAGGACGCTCGCTTCGTCGCCGGCCGGGCCACCTTCATCGATGACATCGCGCCCGCCGGGGCGGCCCACGTCGCGTTCGTCCGCAGCCCGCACGCCCATGCCGAGATCGTCGGGGTCCACCCGCCCGGCGGCGCGCCCGGACTCGTGGCCGTGCTGGCTGCTGCCGACCTCGACGGCCTCGTCCGGCCGTTCCCGGTTCAGGCCGTCGATGGAGCGCAGCTGGCCGATGAGCCCCACCCCGTCCTCCCCCACACCGAGGTCCGCTACGACGGCCAGCCCGTGGTCGCGGTGGCCGCCGAGACGCCGGAGCTTGCCGCGGACGCCGCCGAGCTGTGCGAGGTCGAGTACGACCCCCGCCCACCGATCCTCGATCCGCGTGCCTCCGACCTGGAGCTGATGCGCTGGTCGCGCAGCGCGGGCGACGTCGAGGCCGGATTCGCCGCCGCGGACCGCGTCGTGTCCGGCAGCTACGCGCTGCCGCGCCTGGCAGCGGCCCCGATCGAGGCCCGCGGGGCGATCGCCGAGTACGACCCCGCGGCCGACCTGCTCACCGTGTGGTGCTCGGCTCAGGACCCGCACCGCCCTCGCGCCCAGCTCGCCCACATCCTCACCCGGCCGCCCGAGTCGATCCGCGTGATCGTCCCCGATGTCGGCGGCGCCTTCGGCAGCAAGGGTGTGATCGCCCCCGAGGTGGCGGCACTCGCCGCCGCCGCGATCGCCCTCCGCAGGCCGCTGAAGTGGACCGAGGACCGGCTCGGGAACCTGCTCGCCTGCTATCAGGGGCGCGGGATCCAGGGAGACGTGGAGCTGGCGCTGTCCGCCGACGGCCAGATGCTCGCGCTCCGCGCCCGGCTGTGGGCCGATCTCGGCGGCTACCTGCTCACCACCACCCCGATCCCGCCCCACACCGCCGCGATGCTGATGACCGGTTGCTACGACATCCCCGCAGCGGATGTCCGGATCGTCGGCGCTCGCACCAATAAGGTGCCGACCGGTCCCTACCGCGGTGCCGGTCGGCCCGACGCCGCATACATGCTGGAGGCGCTCGTCGACCAGGCCGCCGACGAGCTCGGCATCGACCGGATCGAGCTGCGCCGCCGCAACCTGATCCGGCGCTTTCCCCATCGCACGCCGCTGGGATTCGAGTACGACTCCGGAGACTACGAGCGGTGCCTGGACTTGGCGCTCGAGCTGGCCGGCCCGGCCGCCGCGGCCCCCGGCTCGGCCGCCGCAGCCCCCGGCCCGGCCGCCGCAGCCCCCAGCGTCGCGACCGGCTCCGGCGTGGCCCTGTACGTCGAGCGCGCTGGCGGCCAGTGGGAGGCGGCCGAGATCGAGCTGCTCCCGGGCGGGCGGTTCGTGGTCGCCTCCAGCGCCTGCCCGCACGGTCAGGGCCACGAGACGACGTTTGCTCAGATCGCCGCGGACCGCCTGGGGTGCGAGCCGGGACACGTGCAGCTGCGCTTCGGCGACAGCGCGTCGGTCCCCGCGGGCGTGGGAACGTTCGGCAGCCGCTCGGTGGCGATGGCCGGCTCGGCGATCGTGCGCGCCGTCGAGCAGCTCGTCGCCGCCGCCGCAGACGTCGCCGCCGAGGCCCTCGGTGCGGGCACCGTGACGTTCCACGAGGGGCTCTTCTCAGCCGACGGGCGCAGCGTCGCATGGGCCGACCTGGCGGCCGCGGGCCTGTCCGCCACGGCACGCTTTGAATCCCCTCTGGTCTTCTCCTCGGGTGCGCACGCCGCGCAGGTCGAGATCGACCGCGAAACCGGCCGGCTCACCGTGCTCGAAATAATCGCTGTCGACGACGCCGGCACGATCATCAACCCTCTGCTCGCCCGGGGACAGGTGGTCGGGGGAGTCGTGCAGGCGCTCGGTGAGTGCCTCACCGAGGAGGTGGTCTACGACGAGAACGGCTCGAACCGCACCGCCTCGTTCATGGACTACGGCCTGCCAACCGCGGCCGGCATCCCCGAAATCGTCACCAGGGAGGTCTCGAGCCCGACGCCCCACAACCCCCTCGGCGCCAAGGGCGCCGGCGAAGGCGGGGCCGTCGGCGCCCTGCCGGCGATCGCCAACGCAGTGGCCGATGCCCTGGGCGGCCGCCACCTGGACCCCCCGTACCACCCCGAGAAGCTCTGGCGGGCTCTGCACGAGCTCGATTGACAGTCCTGCCCTTGCGGCTGGCGGCTACATGCCCTGAGCGATGTCATCCGCATGGTCGAGCCGCCCGTACAGATAGGTCAGGTACGGCGTGTAGCCGCGCCGCCGGTAGAGCCTGAGGGCGTCATCGTTGGTCGCGACGACGCCGATGATCATCTCGTTGATGCCGTGGGCCCGAACTTCGGATTCGGCCCGGTCGAGCAGTCGCGCTCCAATTCCGCTCGACCGCCTGCGTGCGGTGACGATCAGGGTCTCGAGCTCGGCCACCTCGCTGCCGCCGTCCCATGTGGTCCCGAGCACCTCGCCTCCATGGATGCTGATGACTGCGTACCCGACCGCACGATCGTCGCAGAGGGCGAGCAGCCCAAATGCCTTGGGATGTGAGAGCCAGTCGGCGTAGGCGGCACGGCGCCGCTGCCACGACACATCTGGACTGATCTGCGGGGGCATCTCGGGTGCGGACACCTCGCCGTGGTGAGCCAGCAACTCGAGCCACAGTGGCTCGAGTTGGTCGAGCGCTTCGTGGCCGAAACACTCGATGCTGATGTCTGTCACCTGAAAGCCCTCATCGTCGTCCGGTCGCGCCGCGCCTCAGCCGGCGGTCTTCGGAGTCGCTTCCTTCGTGTCGGCGTTCAGCGTGGTGTTCAGGTTCGACTGGGTCTCGCGCTCGAGTGGCAGACTGCCGCCGGCGGTGAAATAGGGCTTGCCGGCGACCACCAGGTCCTCGGCCGGGAAGCGCGTGATCACCTCGCAGCCGTCCGAGGTGACCACCAGCTGCTCCTCGATCCGTGCCGCGGACCAGCCGTCGGTGGCGGGCCAGAACGTCTCGAGCGCGAACACCATCCCCTCCTGGATCTCCTCGGGGTGGTCGAGCGAGACCAGGCGGCTGAAGATCGGCTTCTCCCAGATCGCGAGGCCGACGCCGTGTCCGAACTGCAGCGCGAACGCCGCCTCCTCGTCGGGGAACCCGAACTCCTGGGCCTTGGGCCACACCGAGACGACCTCGCCCGTGGTGGCTCCGGGACGGATCAGGGCGATCGCGGCGTCCAGGTAGTAGCGGCAGCGCTTGTAGGCGTCGATTAGTGGTCGCGAGGCGCTGGCCACGGCGAACGTCCGGTAGTAGCAGGTGCGGTAGCCCATGTAGCTGTGCAGGATGTCGAAGTAGGCCGGGTCGCCGGGACGCAGGGCTCGGTCGGTGAAAACGTGCGGGTGCGGGCTGCAGCGCTCCCCGGAGATCGCGTTTACCCCCTCGACGAACTCCGAGCCCATCTCGTAGAGCACCTTGTTGACCAGCGCGACGCAGTCGTTCTCCCGGATCCCGGCGCGCATCGTGCGGTACAGCTCCTCATAGGCAGCATCGACCATCGAGCACGCCATGTTCAGCAGGGTGATCTCATCGCGGGTCTTGATCACCCGCGCCTGCTGCATCAGCTCCTGGCCGTCGACGACCTGGATCCCCTCCTTCTGGAGCGCGAACAGGACCTGCGGCTCGATCGCGTCGATCCCGACCGGCTCATCGAGCAGCCCCCGCTCCTCGAGCTCGACCCGGATCTTGTTGGCGACGTCCTCGGCGCGCCCCGATTGCGGGGACATCGCGCCGCGCATCGTCGAGATGCCCGCACGCGAGCGGCCGTCTCCGAGCCACGGGTTGTAGAGCTGGTGGTGGCGTGCGGCCGAGCCGAAGTCCCACATGATCGGCTCGTCGCCCTGTGGCAGCAGACAGAAGCGGTTGAGCTTGTCCGCGGCCCAGGTGCCGATGTGGGTGGCCGTGATGTAGCGGATGTTCGCCATGTCGAAGCACAGCAGCGCGCCCAGCTCGGATTCGGCCAGCAGCGCCTTGATCCGAGCGAGCCGCTCCTCGCGCAGCCGGTCGTAGCGAACCCGCTGCTCCCAGTCCACCCCCATCACGCCATAGCTGTGCAGGCCCATCCGGATCCACCCTTCTCGTTGCTTGCAAACGATTGCAAGCCAGCATACCCCGGAAGCCGACGCGCCTCAACCTGCTTGACGGGCCCCAACCCCTCGGCTACCCTGATTGCCTGCAAACGATTGCAAGTGAGAGGGAGCTGACCGGATGACTGGGGACGACGAAGTGCGTCTGGGCTGGATCGGGGTTGGACGCATGGGTCGAGCGCTGGTCACCAGGCTGCTGCGCGAAGGCCACGAAGTCGGTATCTACAACCGCACGCGCGGGAAGGCCGAGGACCTCTCAGAGCTCGGGGCGACGCTGGTCGACTCCCCGGCCGAGCTCGCCGACCGCGACATCGTGTTCACGATGGTCGCGAGCTCGGAAGACGTCGAGGAGGTCGTAACCGGGCCCAACGGCCTGCTCTCGCGCTCCGACGTCCAGCCCGGGCTGATCATCGACTCGACCACGATCTCCCCCGCCGCCGCGGCCAGCATCCGCGCGGCGGCGCTCCAGCGCGGCACCGCGATGCTGGCCGCGCCGGTCAGCGGTAACCCCAAGGTTGCCGAGAGCGGCCGGCTGACGATCGTCACCTCCGGCCCCGCAGACGCCTGGGAGCGAGCCCGCCCCTACCTCGAGCTGCTGGGACGGCGGGTCACCTACGTCGGCGAGGGCGAGCGGGCCCGGCTGGTCAAGATCTGCCACAACCTGATGCTCGGGGTGGTGGCACAGTGCATGGCCGAGATCACCGTTCTCGCCGAGAAGGGCGGCGTCACCCGGGCCGACTTCCTCGAGTTCCTCAACGACAGCGTGATGGGCTCCACCTTCACGCGGTACAAGTCGCCGGCCTACGTGAACCTCGACTTCGAGCCCACCTTCACCCCCGAGCTGCTGCTCAAGGACTTCCACCTCGGCTTCGAGGCGGCGCGCGAGACGAACGTGGCGATGCCCCTGGCGGCCGCCACCGAGCAGATCGTCCAGGGCCTGGCCGGAACCATCGGCAATGACGTTGACTTCGCCGCTCTGATAGTGCTCGCGGCCCGAGCGTCCGGGCTCAAGCTCGAGCCCGAGAACGTCGACGTCGACGACGGCCTCTCCGCGCTCGCCCCGAGCACAAACGGCGAGCTCCCCGCCATCACTCCGGCACCCAGCAGCCAGACCTGAAACCCTGCCGGCCGAGACGTGTGGACGGTTTTGCACCGCTGCGGTGCACTACGAACCCCACGTCCGTTTGGGCGGCGGTTCCGCCGGGCAGAGCGCGGGCTACCTACACGAGTAGCGAGACCGGCTTCTCGAGCAGCTCGCGCAGCCGCGCGAGGAAGCGGGCTCCGTCGGCCCCGTAGAGGATTCGGTGATCGCAGGCCAGCGTCAGGTGAATCGTGGGCCGGGCGACCACGGCTCCGGATTCATCGACCACCGCGCGCGGCTTGAGCGAGCCGACGGCCAGGATCGCCGCCTGCGGCGGATTGATCACCGCGGAGAAGCTGTCAAGACCGTACATCCCGAGGTTCGAGACCGAGAACGTGCCGCCGCCGAGCTCCGACGGTGAGATCGAGCCGTCGCGCACCCTCCCGGCGAGCCTCCGGGCGTCGCCGGCGATCTCGGCCAGAGATTTGGAATCCGCGTCGAAGATCGTCGGCACGACCAGCGCGTCCTCGGCGGCGACGGCGATACCGACGTTCACGCGCGCGTAGCGCTCGAACGCCGCGTCCTGGTAGGAGCCGTTCACTCGAGGGAATTCGCGCAGGGCCAGCCCCGCCGCCTTGACGATCAAATCGTTGTAGGAGGGCGGCGAGTCCGACAGCTCGCGTAGCTGCTCGCGCAGGGCAACCGCCCGGGTCATATCGACCTCGCAGCGCAGCTCGAAGTCCGGCACCGTCGCCCGCGACTCGGCCACCCGCCGGGCGACCGTTCGCTGCAGCCGCGTGAGCTCCTCGCGGGTGGTCTGGCCCTTCGCGGTCTGCCCGTCGGCACCCGGGACCGCCGCGGGCGAAGCCGGAGCGGCGGAACCCGCCCCGGGCGAAGCCGGAGCGGCCGAGGTCACAGATGCGCCGCCGGCCGCCGAGCGCTCGACGTCGGCGCGGATCACGCGGCCCTGAGGGCCCGAGCCGGCCAGTGTGGCCAGATCGACCCCGAGCTCGGTGGCGATCCGGCGCGCCAGCGGGGAGGCTTTGACCCGCCCGGGACGCCCGGAACGCTCGGGACGCCCGCTCGACGATCGCGCGGCGGGGGGTGCGGCGACGGCGGTCGCGGACGTGGCCGCCGTCGCACGCTCACCGGCGGCGGCGCTCGAGCTCGCGACGGTCTCGCCGGGCTCACCGATGACCGCGATCACCGCCCCCACCGCGACACTGGCTCCGGCCTCGGCGTTGATCGCCAGCAGGGTGCCGTCGTGCTCGGACTCGTAGGTGACGCTGGCCTTGTCGGTTTCGACCTCGACCAGCGGCTCGCCCTCGGCGACCGCGTCGCCTTCGGAGACGAGCCATTGCAGGATCGTGCCCTCCTCCATCGAGTCCGACAGGCGGGGCATCACGATTTCGACGGCCACTGCGCCTCCTGAGAGCTACCGGGTTGCAAACGTTTGCGGTACGATCCTACCGGAAGCGGTCCAACCGAGTCGAGAAGGAGACGGGATGGCCAGGCTCCAAGCTGCGGAGCACCAGGAGGCGACCGGCGCGTACCTAGAGGCGTACGCGCGGATGCTCCTGATCAGGCAGTTCGAGACCGCCATGCACCGGCTGTTTTTGAAGGGCGAGGTGCACGGCACCACCCATCTCTACGCCGGCCAGGAGGCGGTCGCGGTCGGCGTCTGCATGACGCTTGCGCCCGACGACTACGTCGCCGGTACCTACCGCGGCCACGGGCACGCGCTGGCCAAGGGCACTCCCCCGGGGCCGCTGATCGCCGAGATGCTGGGGCGGGCCACCGGCGTTTGCGGCGGGCGTGCCGGCTCGATGAACGTGATCGACCTCGAGCACGGGCTGGTCGGCTGCTACGGAATCGTCGGCGGCTCGATCGCCGCCGCTCTGGGCGCCGGCATGTCGGCCAAGCGTCAGGGACGGGTGTCGGTCGGCTTCTTCGGTGACGGCGCCACCAACCAGGGTTACTTCCACGAGTGCCTGAACATGGCGGCGGTCCAGGCGCTCCCGGTCGTGTTCGTGTGCGAGAACAATCTGTACGCCGAGTTCACGCCGATGGCCGACGCCACCGCCGGCGCCGACATCGCGGGCCGCGCCGCGGCCTACGGCCTGCCCTCGGCGGTGGTCGACGGCAACGACCTGTGGGCCGTCAGAGCAGCCGCCTCCGACGCGGTCCAGCGCGCCCGCTCCGGTGGCGGACCGACACTGCTCGAGTGCAAGACCTACCGCCACTACGGCCACTCCAAGAGCGACCCCGCCCCGTATCGCACCAAGGAGGAGGTGGAGCAGTGGTTCGAACGCGATCCGCTCAAGATCGCCCGCGCCCAGCTGCTCGACGAGGGCCTCACCGACGAGCAGATCTCCGCCGCCGAGCAGGCCACCACCGCGCTGGTGGAGCACGCCGTGCAGAGCGCGCTCGCCGCCCCCTACCCCGACCCCGCGGTCGACGCGGCCACGGAGTACAGCGCATGAGCACGCTCGAGTTCAGGGAGGCGATCCGCGACGCGCTGGCCGAGGAGCTCGAGCGCGATCCGTCGGTCATCTTCTTCGGCGAGGACGTCGCGATCCCCGGCGGCGTGTTCAAGGCCACGCCCGATCTGTACACGCGCTTCGGCCCCGAGCGCGTGTTCGACACGCCGATCTCCGAGCTGGCGCTCGCCGGCGCGGCCTACGGCGCCGCGGTCACCGGTCTGCGCCCGGTGTTCGAGGTCATGTTCGGTGACTTCATGGGGCTGGCCATGGACAGCCTGGTCAACCAGTCGGCGAAGTTCTGGTACATCTCAAACGAGCAGGGCACCGTCCCGCTGGTGGTCCGCTCGGCCGTCGGCGCCGGCGGTCGCTTCGGCGCCATCCACTCGCAGACCCATGGCACGTGGTTTCAGGGCATCCCCGGGCTGAAGATCGTCTTTCCGTCGTCGCCGGCTGAGGCCAAGGGACTGCTCAAGGCCTCGATCCGCGACGACAACCCGGTGATCTTCCTGGAGCACAAGCGGCTCTACTCGGTCAAGGGCCCGCCGCCCGAGCAGGAGCTGATCGCACTCGGCCAGGCGGGAATCCCCCGCGCCGGGAGCGACCTGACGATCGTGTCGGTCGGCAAGGGCGTACCCGACACGCTCGAGGCCGCCGAGCGGCTGGCCGCGGAGGGCATCTCCGCCGAGGTGATCGATCTGCGCACGCTGCGTCCGCTCGACGTGGACACGGTGCTCGCGTCGGTGGCGCGGACCAACCGGCTGCTGGCGGTCGAGGAGGGTCCCCGCACCGGCGGCTGGGCGGCCGGCTTGCTCGGGGCGGTCGCCGAGCAGGGCCTGCACGACCTCGACGACGCCTGGATCCTGGCCACGGACGAGACGCCGATTCCCTACAGCCCGTCGCTCGAGGACGCGTTCCTGCCGCAGGCCGACGCCATCTATTCGAGCGTCAGCTCGCGCCTCGGCGTCGGCGCCGCCCGCGGTTGAGCCGACAGCTCAGACCTCGATCTCCGGGTCGCTCCCCTCGCGCCAGCTCGCGCGCGGCATCGCACCGGCGTTGAACGGCGTCGCAAAGTCCCCGTCCGCCCCGATGGCGATCAGGCCGCCCTGGCCGCCCAGCGCGGCCACCGCGGCCAGGGCCTCGGCAGCCGCAGCCGCGAGCGGCTCGCCGCGCTGCAGCAATGTCGCCAGGTGCCGCGCCGCACCGGTACGGATGAAAACCTCGCCGTCGCCGGTGCAGGACACCGCCACCCGCGGGTCGGCCCATGTCCCGGCGCCCGGGAGAGGTGAGTCGCCGACGCGTCCGGGCGTCTGACCGCGCCGCCCGCCCGTCGAGGTGGCCGCTGCCAGGCCGCCGCCAGAGTCCAGGCAGACGGCCCCGACCGTCCCGCGGTCGAATTCGGTGCCACGCTCGGCCAATCGCCGGCGCTGGCGCTCGGTGATGAACCACGACGGGTCGCGCTGCTCCACACCGCAGGAGGCAGCGTGCTGATCGGCGGCGGCGCCCGCCAGCAGCACGTGTGAGCTGTGCTCCAGCACCGCTCGAGCCGCCAGGATCGGCTGGCGCGAGCGGGTGACCCCGGTCACAGCCCCGACGGCGTGATCAGCGCCGCGCATCAGAGCGGCCGACATCTCCACCGAGCCGTCGGCGCAGAGCACCGAGCCGCGCCCCGCGTTGAACAGGTCGACCTGATCCTCCATGTAGGCGACTGCGGCCTGCACAGCGTCCAGGGCCGGCCCGCCCCGCTCGAGCACCTCCCGCGCCTGCCCGATCGCGCTCAGCAGCGCGGAGCCGTACTCATCGCGTCGCTCGTCGAGCTCCGCCGAGCGTGCACCCGCGCCGGCGTGCACGACCACAACGGTCAGTTGCCCGACACCTTCTCGAGCTGCTCCTCGCCCTTCCGAACCGACTCGTGGTCGGTCTCCGGGTTACCGCGCGGCTTCGTGGCGGCGGCCTCATCCGGCTTGGGCTCCGCCATATCGGCGGCCTTCTGATCTGGGTGTTGTGTGTCCATGGTCCTCGCCTACCCGAGCCGCCCGTGGCCGAATCGGAGACGCGGAAGCTAGCGGTCTAGGCCGGTGTGCGCTGGCGAGACGTCGCGGCACCCTCGGACTCGTCTGCGGCCCGCGCCTCGGCGGCGGCGGCACTGCCCTCGATCCTGACGTGCGGCAGCCGCGCATCCAGCCGGCGCGGCAGTCGCCAGGTGGTCTGGCCCAACAGCTCGAGCACGGCGGGCAGGAGTACGCAGCGCACGACCAGCGCGTCAAGGAACACCGCGGCCGCCAGGCCGAAGCCGAACTCCTTGATCGAGCGTTCGTCGCCGAGCATGAACGACAAAAACACGCACACCATGATCGCCGCGGCGGCGCTGATAACCCGGCCGGTGAAGGCGATTCCGTCGGCCACGGCCTGTGATGCGTCGCGGTGGCGCACCCACTCCTCGCGCACGCGTGAGATCAGGAACACCTCGTAGTCCATCGAGAGCCCGAACACGACCGCGAACATCAGGACCGGGATCCACGGCTCGATCGGTCCTTTGGAGATCCCGAGCAGGCTCGACAGCCACCCCCATTGGAACACCGCCGTGGTGGCGCCCAGGGCTCCGCCGATGCTGAGCAGGTTCATCAGCCCCGCCTGGAGCGGGATCACCAGCGAGCGGAAGATCACGAACAGCAGCAGCGCCGAGAGCACGACCACGATTGCGATGAACAGCGGCAGCTTGCCCGCCAGCACGTTGGAGAAGTCGATCGATCCGGCCGTGAACCCACCGACGAGCACCGTCACCCCCAGGCGCTTACGCAGTGGCGGCCGCACACTGTCGCGCAGCCGGTTGACGAGCTCGGTCGTGGCCGCGGCCTGAGGGGCCGATCCGGGATAGGCCTCCATCACCGCCACCTTGCCCGAGGGCACCACCCGCGGAGGGGTGACGGCGACGACGTCCCGGGTCTGCGCCACGGCAGCGCGCACGGCGGGCAGCACCGCCGCCGGCGAGGCGCCGTGGAGCTCCACGGCCACCAGCAGCGGCCCGTTGAAGCCCTGCCCGAAGCCGGCGGACAACAGGTTGAAGGCTCGTTGGGTGCTCGTCCCCGACGGGTCGTTGCCGGCGTCTGAGCTCTCCAGGCGCATCCCGAACGTCGGCAGCAGGCAGATGACCATGATCAGCAGCGAGGCGGCCGCCAGCGGCCACGGATGGGCCTGGACCATCACGCTCCAGCGCCGCCAGGCCGACCCGCGTGGAGTCCGCCCGGCGGCCGCGCGGTGCCGAGCGCGACGGCTGGGTTTGACCAGCCGGTCACCGAAGCGCGAGAGCAGCGCCGGCAGCACCGTCAGCGACGCGAGCATCGTCAGCAGCACCGCCAGCACCGACGCGATCGACAGGCCGTAGAGGAAGCTCACACTGGTGGCGAACATCCCCAGCAGCGCGATGATCACCGTCGTGCCCGCGAGCAGGATCGCTCGCCCCGAGGTGTCCATCGCCTCGATCACGGCGTTCGACAGATCGCCACTGCGGGCGTAGTTCTCCCGGAATCGGGTGACGATGAAGAGCGCGTAGTCAACCCCGACCCCGAGCCCGATCATCACCGCCAGCTCGGGCGCGACGTTGGACATGTCGGTGATGTGGGTGGCCAGCCCGACGAGGGCGATCCCGGTGATCAGGCCGAGTCCGGCGGTCACCAGCGGCATTCCGGCGGCCGTCAGCGACCCGAACGTCAGCAGCAGGATCACCATCGCCGCCACCACGCCGACCGTCGTGGCCGGCCCGATGTTGAAGCCCTCAGCCTGCTCGATGACCTGTCCTCCGGCGGCCAATTGCAGCCCGGGCACCTTGATCGCGCCGATCGCGTTCAGCACCGGCTGGCCCGTCTTGTCGGGCAGCAGGTTGGCGCGCTTGTCGTAGTTGACCGTCGCGAACGCCGTCCGGCGATCACGTGAGACCTCGACCGCGCCGGCCGTGGAATAGGGGCTGATCACGGCAGCGACGTGAGGCATGCGACTGACCTGCTCCAGCAGCGGCACGATCGCCGCGCGCACCTGAGGATCGTCCACGGTCCCCCGCGAGGTGCGGAACACGATCGTGTCGGTGTCGCCGCTCTGAGCCTTGAACTGACTGCTGAGCAGGTCGACGACGTGCTGAGCCTCAGTGCCCGGCAGGCTGAAGTCGTTGGCGTACTGGCGCCCGACCGCGGACGCGATCACGGTGCTGAGCACGGCCACCAGAATCCAGCCCCCCACCACCCAGCGGCGGTGGGCAATGCACCAGCGACTCAGTGCGATCATCGCGACTCCTCGTGGACGGCGGGAAGCGTGCTGCGCCTCACTGTAGCCATGGAGCGCCGCTCCCTCGGCTCGTCGGCTCGAGATGCGCTAAGCCCTCGCTGTCGCGTGGTCCGCGTCCTCGGCAACCTCCGGCGATCGTCTGTCCGGTCCTCACAAAGCGTCTGTTTGCCAACAGCCAGCGACGCCGATCTGCTGCCGATCAGATCCCGGAACCGCCGCAATTACGAGAAGGTCGTGCAGCACGGAGTCCAGTTCTGCCCGACTTGCGGTGACCCAGGACCACACCTCGGTGACGTCGGGGTCTTCCGCGACGGGTAGATGTAGACGCAGCCGACGACGACGTCTTCATCATCGAGGACGGTGTAATGCCCACAAACCGGCCCCATCAGACGTGCGGTGCTCGGCGCCGGACTGGGCGCCGGTGCGTTGTACGTCCGCTGAGTCCGTGCACAAGTTTCACACGCGCGCTGATCGCGGGTGTAGGTTTGTTCCGAGGACGAGGGGGTTCGAGGGTATGGCAGCTACAGCCTGGTTGGGTCCGCGGTGGCGGTTACCGACGTTCGTTGCGTTCGTGGTCGCGGCGGCGATCTCTTGGCCGGCCGCCGCACGGGGGAACCAGTTCGTTGCAGCGCCCGGTGCCCAGTACACGTTCAACGGGCCGTCGGCGAGCCAGATGGTGTCGGGCGATTTCAACAACGACGGGATCTCCGATCTCGCGGTCGCGACCACCTCCGCCGGGCAGAATGGTGGCCAGGGCGAGCTGTGGGTGCTGCTCGGCAGCGCCTCCGCGCCGCCGACGAAGCCGGGCGGCCCGATCGCGAAGTTCACCGGCTTCACTCCCACCCCGGCCTCGCCGATCGAGGTTGGACCCCCGTCGCAAGGTCTGGTCGAGGGAGACTTCAACGGCGACGGCAAGCTCGACCTGGCATACGAGGCATCGATGGGCGGTGGGCTCATGATCCTTTTGGGGAATGGGAGTGGCGGCTTCACGGCAGCGGGCCCGCCGATCTACGTCGCCGGCTCGCTTGCCGTCGGGCAGTTCACCGCGGGGAGGCCGGACGAGATCGCGGTCCTCGAGGGCAGCAAGATCCAGGTGATCGGCGAGACCGGCACCAATCAGTTCGGCGTGGTGGCCACGAGCTCCCCTTCGATTCCCGACGTGCAGTACTTGGGGCAGATCGCCGCGGGCCGGTTCGCCAATAGCAGCGACGTGGATCTCGCGGCGCTCGACGATTCGACCGGCAACGTGTCGATCCTGCTCGGCAACGGCAAGGGCGACTTCAAGCTATCTCCGACCTCGCCGGTCGACACGGGAGTCAACGGGGGCGCGTGCGTGCCAGGCGTGTGCCTGTATTCGGCCGATTCGATCGCCGTCGGCAACTTCAGCAGCTCCGGGTACAGCGATCTCGCGGTCGGCACCGCCGACGGTCGCGTCGCGGTGCTGCTCGCGAAGGGCGACGCCGCCGGCGACTTCGCCCCGGCCACCGGAAGCCCGTACACCGTCGATCCGTCGGGCGGGGCGGTCGACTCGCTCGTGACAGCACCGTTCTCCCAGAACTCCACGCTCGACGGGATCGCGACCGCTGATTACTTCCAGGGCGGCTGCAGCGGCCCGTGCACAATTCCGAGCGACTCAGTCGGCGTGCTCGACCCGACCGGCTCGGGCGCGCTGACACCGGCGCAGGGCTCGCCATACGACGACGGCGGCGTCACGGTGGCCGCCGCCGCCGGTGACGTCAACGGTGACGGGCTGCCGGACCTTGCGTTCGACGATTCGAATGACTGCCAGGGCGACGGGATCGGCGTGATGATCAACCAGGGCAGCGCCGGCGGAACGCCGTCGACGGGGGTATATCCGGCCGACAACTGCCAAATCCCGACGCCGACCGTGACGCTCGGCCAGCCCTCGGGCGTGTCGCTGCACGGCGCGACGCTGAACGGGACGGTCGAGAACAACTACCAGACGCTCACAGGCTGCATGTTCCAGTACGGCGAGACGTCGGTGACCCAGTACTCGGTCCCGTGTACGCACGCGCCGTCCCCGAGCTTCGGCGTCTCGGCGATGCTCACGAACCTCCCAGGGCTCAAGAACTTCCAGTACCAGCTCGTGGCGAGCACCGCGGGCGGCACCGTCACGTCGCCGACGCAGAGCTTCCAGACCTGCCAGGCGACGTCGCTCAACCTTGGCGACAGCGACTCCCCGCCGGTGGCCACAGGCTGCTTCACCGCCAATCCGAAGAAGAAGAACAGCGACCAAACCTGGAACTCGACTGGCAAGGTGACCGTCAACGGCCTCAACTTCATGCCGGCCAAGGGCGGTGTGACGATCGACCCCAACGCGCAGACGCTCCACTCGGACTCCGACGGCAGCTTCGAGTTCGGGAAGCTGCCGTCGCTCCCGTTCCCGAAAGGGCTGACAGTCAACTTCTCGAATAACTTCACCGTCGGCGGGAGCCACACGTTCAAGTTCGGTGGCTTTCAGATCGAGGGGGCGGTGCAGTTTGCACTGCTGCCGGGCGCCGAGGCGCAGGTCACGGGGCAGGCGAGCATGAACGTGCTCGGCTCGGCGGAGCAGGCGTCGGTCGACATGACCGTCGATGGCGACGGGATCGTCGGTGCCGACGTCGGCGTCGGACCGGCCGGGGACTCCGCGCTCGACCCGAACACGCTGCTGTTCTGCGACCCGAAGGACAAGAAGCAGCCCGAGGGGTTCAGCTGCAAGGAGAACAAGCTCAAGGACGGCAAGGGCAGCGAGTGGGTGCTGACGCCAGTCGGCTCATATCCGACCGGCAACGATCAGTTCCTCAACCCGTCGTGCGATCCGGCCAAGGCGCCGCCGATCGGCTGGAGCTGCGAGCCGGTGACGCTCGCGAATGGGTCGAAGAGCAGCTCGTACTTCCTCGTCGCGCAGAACCCGGCCGTCGTCAAGGTCGGTCCGATCGGTCTCGAGGGGCTCGACTTCGGCTACGACTCCGACGGCGGCACGTGGAGCGGCCAGGCGACGATCCAGCTCGGTGGGCTGCTGCCCTCGAACGGGATCCTCGGTCAGGCCTCGACCAGCAGCATGCTGCAGGTCAACGCCCAGATCTCGACGAAGCCGTCGTTCCAGATCGACCAGTTCGGGGCGGCGGTGCAGAACGTCTCGCTCGGCGGCGCCACGATCAACAGCGCGTCGTTCGAGCTCGAGCTGCACCCGCACCTCGACATCAAGGGCAACGCCTCGTTCGCCGCCGGACCCGATAACACGTTCTCGATCAGCGGTGGCTTCGACTTCGGCCTCGCCAACGGCGGCTTCGATCTGAAGATCAACGGCAGCTACGCGATGGAGACGTACACCGTCGGCGGCGACATCGAGGTCGACACCGAGGACCACAGCTTCAAGGTCCTCGTCGGCGGCAGCTTGTCCAGGAACTTCGGGCCGATTTCAGCGACCGTGGACCTCGGCGGCGGGATGCAGTTCCACCCGTTCCGATGGCAGGTGACCGCTGACGGCACCGCGGGCGTGTTCGGCCAGACGATCGGCGCCCAGGGGGTTGTCTCCAACGCGGGGCTCGGCCTGTGCGGACACGTCAGCGTCCTGATCTTCTCCGGCGACATCGGCTTCAAGCACTTCTGGAACGGTGGCTGGGACTGGAACTCGGGGTGCGACTTCAGCGGGCTCTACACGGTCGGAAATTCCGACGGCACGGCCGCCGCCGCCTCCGCTACCGCCGGGCAGACCGTCCATGTCGCGAGCGGGACCGCGCGCGAGGAGTTCGCCGCCGTCGGCGCCGCCGGACCGCCCGACGTGGTCCTCACCGGTCCGGGTGGACAGACGTGGACGACGCCGGCATCCGAGGACAAACTGCAGTTCGTGCGCAATGGCGCGGCGGTCGCCGTCTCCTCGTCGCACACCACTTACTTCGACATCGACCACCCGTCCGCGGGCTCCTGGACGATTGCGCCCGCGGGCGGCCAGCCCGCGCCCCAGCGCTACGAGCTGGCGGCGCCGCTCGCTGCGCTTCACGTGCGGGCGACTGTCAAGGGCACCGGCGGCCACCGCGTGCTGCGCTGGAAGCTAAACGCCCAGCGCGGTGAGAGCGTGCACTTCGTCCAGGAGGGGGGAACCCCCGAACCGGTGGCGACGACGTCAGCCGCCCGCGGACGTCGCAGCTTCCGGATCGCGCCCGGAGCGGGCGGTCGCAGGACGATCCTCGCGATCATCTCGATCGACGGGTTCCCGACACGAGAGCTGACGGTCGCCCGCTTCCGGGCACCGGCACCGGTCGGGCCCCGGGTCACGCGGGCGAGCTACCGCATCAAGGGCCAGGCGGTGTCGGTGCGCTGGCGCAGGCCGCGTGGCGTGGCCTCCTACGAGGTCGACTTCCACCTCCGCCACGGGCTGCTCTCCTACGTCTTCCGGGCACGCTCCAGCTCAGCGAACGCGCTGCTCGTCCAGGGCGAGAAGCTGCGCGGGGTCGAGATCACCGCGACCGGGACGAATGGAGTCGCCGGCAAGTCGGTGAAGGCGCACGCGGCATCCACGTCGCACAAGCGCCGGCGCAAGAAGCACCACCGCTAGCTCGGTCTCGTGGTCACAGCTACTCACTAGTGCTCCCCGTCTTCGTTGGACGCGCGAGAGGGCGACTATCGTGCTGGGAACGATGCGCGCGACTGTGCATGCGCGGACCGTGTCGTTGCTCGTGGTCTTGGCGTTGGTTGCCGGCTGCGGTGGTCACGTCGTGTCGCGACCTGCGGACCTGCCGCGCGGGGCATCCTCCCGGCTGGTGGTCGCGCGACGTGCCGTGGCCGTCCTCGCCGCCCAGCTGAGCCGCGCCCAGGCGACGATCGACGCGCCGGACAGTTCGGGGGCGGCGGTCACCCACGCCGGCGAGCTTGAGCAGGTCGCCGTGCTGCGCCTCGCGCACGCACCGCCGGCGCGGCGGCGGGCGGTGCTGGCCGCACTGCCAAGGCCGGTCGCATCGGAGATCGGTGCTGATCTGCGGGCCGCGTCTGACTTACGAACGATTACTGCGCCGCTGCGGCACCTGCCGCCGTGGCGGATCATCAACCCGCCACCGCCCATGACGCTGCGCGACCTGTTCGTCGCCGCGTCGCGTCGTTACAAGGTGTCGTGGCAGACGCTGGCAGCGATCGAGTTCGTCGAGACCCGGTTCGGGCGGGTGCTGGGGCCGAGCCCGGCCGGCGCGCAGGGACCGATGCAGTTCGAACCCGCGACGTGGGCCGAGTACGGGCACGGCTCGATCGATAACCCACAGGCGGCGATCCCCGCCGCGGCGCGGTTCCTGCACGCGAACGGCGCCACACGTGATCTCCCCGACGCGCTGCGCCACTACAACGACAGCGTCGCCTATGTGCAGGCAGTGCAGACGTACACGGCGGTGATGCGCCGCGACCCCCGCGCCTTTCTGGGTCTGTACGCATGGCAGGTACTGGTCGCCGGCCCGCACGGGAGAGCGCTGATCCTGCCTGTGGGCTTCCCGCGCGTGCGACCACGCTCGCTGTCAACCCGCCTCTGATCTCCGCTCGTCGCGGTCGATCTGCACCCGGCGTCTCGCGCATGATCTCGTCATGGGCTCCGGCCTTCAGTTCCAGGAGCGGGGTCCTGCCGAGCTCAAGGGAGTCCCCGGCGAATGGTGCCTATACGCGCTCGACCGAGGCTGACGCGAAGGTGGTCGCGCCAGACGCCGAGCCGCGCGCGGGCGCCGACACAAGACCCCGCGGTCGCTAGGCCTCGTTTAGGACGGCCCAGCGCTCGATCAGGTACCGCGCGATCGAGATGCTCGGCGGCAGCCTGAAATCCGGGTGCTCCTCGCGCATCGCCCGGCGCACAGCGTCGGCGTCGAGCCAGTGGACCTC
Organism: uncultured Solirubrobacterales bacterium; assembly: GCA_963799995.1. Lineage (GTDB taxonomy): Bacteria > Actinomycetota > Thermoleophilia > Solirubrobacterales > Solirubrobacteraceae > Palsa-465. Next base: position 1,916,719 of record CAWCZI010000012.1, read on the forward strand.
CTCGAGCTCGCCGTCGCGGGCCCGCGGGTCACCGCCATCGGACCGCGCGTGGAAGCCGAGCATCAGAGAGGCGGGGAACGGCCACGGCTGCGAGGTCACGAACACCGGGTCACGGGCGACGATGCCGGACTCCTCCTGCACCTCGCGGACGACCGCCTCCTCGGCCGACTCCCCCGGCGAGACGAACCCGGCCAGCACCGACAGCCGGCCCGCCGGCCAGCCGGCACGGCGACCCAGCAGCAGCCGGCCCTCGTGCTCGACGGTCATGATCACGACCGGGTCGGTGCGCGGGAAGTGGGTGGCGCCGCAGCGCGGACAGTGACGCGAGTAGCCCGCCTCGGCGATCTCGGTGGCGGCGCCGCAGTTGGCACAGAAGCCGTGCCGGCGGTGCCAGTTGAGCAGCGCCACGACGTAGGCGGCGAGGCCGGCCTCGGAGCGCGGCAGGACGGTGCCGGCGTCGCGCAGCGAGACGAGCTCGGCGCCGTCGGCCTGCATCGGCCCGGCCCCCGCGGACTCGGTCGCGCCGGCCCCCTCGAGGTCGCGCGCGAACACCGGGCGCCTGCCGTCCTCGAGCCCCAGCAGGATCGGGGTCTGGCCGGGGGTCAGCGGAGCGCGCACCAGCGCGGGGGCGTCGCCGACGCGCATCAGCACGGCATCGTGGGTGGCGCCCACGGCGCGCGCAGTGGGGTCGTCGAGCAGCCGGCTGACCCACTCGCGATCCTTTCGCTCGGCGCTGACGCGGTCCAGCGGCATCCCGGTGAACGGGCGAGCGACGGGCATCAGATCGGAGGCGGACACGGCTCACTCCAAAGGTTAGGCCGCCGCGATGCTAGGTTGCGATCGTGACCACGATCGGCGTCTCCGCTCCGCGTCGTGACTCCGAGCCAAAAGTGCGCGGCACCACGCGGTTCGCCGGGGACGGCCCGATGGCGGGACTCGTGCACGCCCGGTTGGTGCTGGCCCACGAGGCTCATGCCCTGATCACCGCCATCGACACCGCTGCCGCCGCCGAGATTCCCGGCGTGGTCGCGGTCCTGACGGCGGCGGATCTGCCGATCGTGGGAACCGGCCCCGGGCGGCTTTACGAGCCGCTCGCACGCGAGGAGGTCATCTACGCCGGTCAGCCGGTGGCGATCGTGGTGGCCGAGACCGAAGCGCTGGCCGAGGACGGCGCGCAGCTCGTGGAGGTGGAGCTCGAACCGCTCGAGCCGGTTCTCGACCTGGTGGCCGCCACCCGACCGGGAGCCCCCCGGGCCCGCGTCCGCGAGCGCGCCGGCGGCGACGGATCGGACCTCGGCGACGCCCACGCCTCCGTCTCGACCGGAAGCCTCGGCGCCGAAGAGGAGCTTTCCGAGAACGTGCTCGGCACCGCCAAGCTCGCGGAGGGCGACGTCGACGCCGCGCTGGCCGCCAGTGAGGTGGTGGTGCGGGGAACGTTCACCACGCCCTGGATGTACCAGGGCTATCTCGAGACCCAGAACGCCACGGCGTGGCTGGAGCCCGACGGCGAACTGGTCGTGCGCACGTCGACCCAGGCCCCGTTCGCCACCCGCGACTCCCTCGCCAAGCTGTTCGGCCTGCCGATCGAGCGCATCCGTGTGCGCAGCGCCGCCCTGGGAGGAGCGTTCGGCGGCAAGATGATGATCATCGAGCCGCTGGTCGCCGGCGCAGTGCTGCGCGTGCGCCGGCCGGTGCGGCTGATGATGACCCGCAGCGAGGACATCGCGGCCACCAACCCGGCGGGCGCAGAGGTGCTGACCGTGGAGCTCGGGGCTGACGCCGGCGGCAAGCTCACGGCGATCCGCTCGCGCACTTATGTCGACCAGGGCGCCACCGACGACTTCGGCGTCGAGTCGATCGCGGCGATGCTCGCCGGCGGCCCGTACCGCTGGGCCGCTCACGAGTGCAGCGCGCTCGGCGTCAGCACCAATCGCGTCACCTTCGGCGCGTATCGGGCGCCCACCGCGCCGCCGGCCGCGTTCGCGGTCGAGTCGCTGATCGACGAGGTCGCCCGCGGTCTCGGGCTCGACCCGCTCGAGCTGCGGCTGCGCAATGTGGCGGACGAGGGTGACCCGTCCATGTCCGGTCAGCCCTACCCCGTGTTCGGTGCCCGCCAGTGCCTGGAGCGCGTACAGCGCCACCCGCTGTGGGCGCAGCGAGACAGCGTCCCCGAAGGTGAGGGGATCGGCGTTTCGATCGGCTGGTGGCCGGGGGGCTATGAGCCCGCTGCGGCGGTCTGCCGCCTCGACGCCGACGGCAGCCTGACCGTGATCACCGGCGCCGCTGACATGACCGGCGTCGAGACGGGCTTTGCTGCCATCGCCGCCGAGGCGTTCGGGCTTGATGTCTCCCGCGTGCGGGTGGTCAACGCGGACACCTCGAGCGCTCCCTACGCCGGCACGAGCGGCGGCAGCAAGGTCACCTACACCGTCGGCCGAGCTGTGGAGCGCGCCGCGATCGAAGCCCGCGAGCGACTGCTGGAGGTGGCCGCCGACGAGCTCGAGATCAGTCCCGAGGACCTGGAGATCGTCGGCGGATCGATCCAGCCGGTGGGGGTGCCCGCCAAGGCGCTGCGGATCGACGAGCTCGCCCCCAAGATTCTCAGCTTCGGCAGCCGCCACATGCCGGTGGAGGGCCACGGCCGCTCCGCCCAGCCCCAGGCGCCCCAGGCCGCGGCCCACCTCTCGCACGTGCGCGTCGATCCCGAGACCGGCGCCGTGACGTTGCTGCGCCACGTGATCGCCCAGGATGTCGGCAGGGCACTGAACCCCGCGCTGGTCGAGGGGCAGATGCGCGGTGGCACCGCACAGGGTCTCGGCTGGGCGCTGTTCGAAGAGCTCGCCCACGACGAGTACGGGCAGCTCACCACGGGCTCGTTCGTCGACTACGCGATGCCCACTGCGGGAAACACGCCGCCGATCGACACCGAGATCGTAGAGGTGCCGGTCCCCGACGGGCCGTTCGGTGCCAAGGGGGTCGGCGAGGCGCCTGTGGTCGGCGTCCCCGGCGCAGTCGCCAACGCGATCGCGGCGGCCACGGGAGGTGTGCGGATGCGCCGGCTCCCGATGACGCCCGAGCGGGTGTGGCGGGAGCTGACCGCGCGGGAGGGCTGATTGATGCCGGCCCGGCTGCGCCGCCACGGCCCCGGCGACTGGTTGGCGGCGGCCCTGGCGCTGCCCGCGGTAATCGTGGCGCGGGCGCTCATCATGATCGTGCCCTACCGGTGGTGGCGGTCGGCCATCCGTGCTGATTCCGGAGGCTGGGGACGCGGCTCGTCGCTTCTGAGCCCGCGCCGCATCGCCTGGGCGGTGCCAGTGGCGGCGCGGTTCGTGCCCGGCGCGACCTGCCTCTCGCAGGCGCTGGCGGCCCGGACCCTGCTGCGGCTGACCGGGCATCCCTCGACGCTCACGCTGGGCGTCCGCCGCGCCGACGGCGGCATGCTCGAGGCCCATGCCTGGGTCCACAGCGGTGCGCAGCCGGTGGTGGGCGTGCCCCCGGGAGGCATCTACGAGGCGCTGCGGGGCGCGCGGGGGGCCTAGCCCGCGGCCGCGTCGAGCGTCAGCTCGCCGGCCAGATACTCCGCGCGCATCGCCTGACGCATCGTCTTGCCGCTCGTGGTCTTGCGCAGGCGTCCTGGAGGGATGGGGACGAATGCGTGTAGAGCGAGCCCATGCTCCTCGGCGACGGCGCGGCGCACCGCGGTGGCGACCTCCGCGAGCGACTGCGCGTAGTCGGGCCGGATCTCGTGGACCAGGATCACCCGCTCGTCGTCGGCGACTACCGAGAACGCGGCCCCACCGCCGGGCCGGAGCCCGGGGTGGCTGCGCTCGGCAGTTAGCTCGAGGTCGCGCGGGTGGTGGTTGCGGCCGCGGACGATGATCAGATCCTTGATCCGCCCGGTCACGTAGAGCTCGCCCTCGCGGATGAACCCGAGGTCGCCGGTGCGCATGAACGCCGTCCCCTCCTCCCCCGGGAGCTCCTGTCCGAAGACCTCCGCGCTGTTCTCGGGACGCTGCCAGTAGCCGGCGGCGACGTTGGCGCCGGCCACCCAGATCTCGCCGACACGGTCCTCGCCGAGCGCCGTGCGGGTGTCGGGATCGACGATACGGATGCTCACGCCCTCGGCCGGCGGCCCGCAGGAGACGAGCCGGCGCCCGGCTCCGGCTTCGACGAACACGAGGCGATCCTCCTGCAACGACTCGGGATCGAGCGCCACCGTGCGCGCGCCCCCGAAGCCGGCCCCGGCCACGAACACCGTCGCCTCGGCCATCCCGTAGACCGGGTCGTAGGCCACGGGATCGAACCCATGAGGCGCGAATTCCACCGCGAAGCTGTCGAGGGTGTCCGCGCGCACGGGCTCCCCGCCGCTGAAGGCCCGCCGCCACCCGCTCAGATCCAGGCCCTCCCGGGCGGGCTCCGGGACGCGCCGGACGCACAGGTCATAGGCGAAATTCGGACCGCCGGAGATGTCGGCGTGGTAGCGGGTGATCGCCTGCAGCCAGCGCAGCGGGCGCTGGACGAAGGCCACCGGAGACATCATCACGCAATGGCTGGCGTCATAGACCGTCAGCAGCGTCATGCCCACCAGTCCCAAATCGTGGAACATCGGCACCCAGCTCACCACCATGGTGTCCTCGCCGCTGCGCAGGTTGGCGCGCGACATGTCGAGGTTGGCGATCAGGTTGGCGTGGGTGACGATGACCCCTCGCGGAGCGCCGGTGGAGCCCGACGTGTACTGCAGGAAGGCGACGTCGTCCGAGGTCGCATCGGCCGGCTCCCAGCCCGCAGTGCTGGCGAGCTGCGCGGTGTCGAGCACCGGCAGCGCCGCGACCCCGGCGGCCTGGCCGTTCGCGGCGGACGCCCGGATCCCCGCGACAGCCATCCCGGTGCCGTCGGTCATCAGCAGCGCGGGTGTCGCGTCGGAGACGATCGGCGCCAACCGGGCCATCGCCGCCTCGGGCCGGATGTACTCGGCGGCGGTGGGCACCGGGATCACCCCGGCGTACAGACAGCCGAAGAGAGCGTCGATGAACGACAGGCCCTGGTCGTAGAGCAGCAGCGCCCGCTCGCCGGGCGCCACCGACTCGGCCACTCGTGCCCCGATCGCCCGGGCACGAGTATCGAGCTCGCCCAGGCTGCGGGTCCCGGCCTCCCGCTCCCCGTCCTCGAGCCACGTGAACACGATCCGCTCCGGGGTCGTCTCCGCGCGTCGGCGCAGGACGTCGATCAGCGTCTCGAAGCTCATGCCGTCACCGCCGGCGCCGGGATCCGCGCCGCCGCATCCCCCGCACCGGGGCCGGCTTGCGCAGAGGGGCCCGAGACCCCGTCGAGCTCGCGCAGGTAGCGGCTCAGCAGCACCCCGATCTGCGGCAGATGTGGGTACAGGTTCTCGTAGCGCCAGGGCACGCGGACAACCTCCAGCTCGGCCGCCACCTGTTCCCACCCGTCCGGCACGTCGCGCGGATCGCCGGCGGGCTCCCGCGCCGCGAGGTAGACGATCCGGCCGGGCCACCGTGGCAGCTCGTAGCTGGCGCACACCCAGTCGCGCAGGCCCATGTTCAGCGTGCGTACGCGGAAACGGTGCTCGGCGACGGCCTCGAACGCCACCCGCAGGCTCTTCGGGCGCGCGGTCGCTGCGCGCGATCTCCAGGCCTCACGCAGCATGCGGAGCAGGACGTAGAGCTCTCCGGCGACCCGGGGGGAGAGCAGGCGACACCGCACGGCGCCGGCGAGCACCCCGACCATGCGGCGGTTCCAGCCGCGCGCGTAGGCACTCGGGTGCCCAGCGTGGATCACCGCGAGCAGCTCCACGTCGGCGCCGCGCCGCCTGAGCTCGTCGGCGACCGCCACGGCCACATAGCCGCCCGAGCAGACTCCGGCCAGGCGGTATGGCCCACTCGGCGCAAGCTCCAGGACGGCGTCCACGTGCTCGGCGACCAGTTGCTCCATCGAAGACGCCGTCCGTCCATGGTCGACGAGGACGGACTGGCCCAGATACGTCGGGTAGGCCGCGTCGACGTGGCGCAGCATCTCCGCGGTGGTGAGCGCGGTGAGAACCGCGATCGGATCGAACACAAATAGCGGCCGCCGCGTCCCCCCGGTCGCGAACTCCATCAGGGGGCCGACCATCCGCAGCTGCGCGTAGCGCCCGATGGACGCGACGAGCCCCTCGATGGTCGGGTGCTCCCCGAACTCGTTCAGCGGGATCTTGACCGCGCTGTGCTCCTCGACCTCGGCCAGCAGCTCCGCCGCGGCCAGGGAGTCACCCCCAAGCGCGAAGAAGTCGTCAGTAAGACCGATCGGGCCCGTCTTCAGGAGCTCCTCCCAGGTTCGGACCAGGAAATGCTCGAGGACCGACCGCGCCGGCGCTGAGGTCAAGTGGAGCTGGTGCCCAGCGAGCCGTCCGAGATATTCGTCGAGACGGCCTGGACGAGCTCCGCCACGGTTCCGTGAACCTGCAGCTGCGGGCGCTCGTACCGGTGGCCCTCACCCGTCACATGGTCCTGGCGCTTGACGTCGTCCATCGATCCTCCCCCTTGGTGCTTGACCGATCCCAGCTGCCGGGAATCATATGCGGAGAGGGCTCGGCAGCTCAACCCGGCGGCTACCGGAGTCCGTGCGCGCGGACCTGGGCGTCCAGCGCGGCGAGCGACCAGCAGGTGATCGGTCGGCTGGTCGCCGCGTCCGGAGCGTCCAGCCCCGCCCACATCGCGCGCACCGCGCCCGGGTGCAGCAGCGCCGCCAGCGGACCGCCGAGACCGGGCACGGCATCGCCGCCCGCATCCCTGATCCGCTTCACGGCGCCACTGATCGGAGACCGGCCCGACCACTTCCCCCGGCGCCACTGCACCGCTCCGGGAAGCAGGCCGTCCATCGCACGGCGCAGGACCATCCGCGGCATCGCCCTCCCCTCCTTCTGATCGGCGGGCATCGCCAGGCACAGTTCCAGGACCCGGCGGTCCCAGAACGGACTGCGCAGCACGACCCCGTGACGAGCGGCGAGAGCGGAGTCGGCCTCGAGCGTGCCCACGGCGATGTTGAGCTCGAGGCGGGCCGCGTGGTGGGCACGCAGCGACCCGCGACGCAGGCGCTCATAGCGCTCCCGGAGGCGATCGGGCGCGTCCAGCCGCCGGGCGAGGGCCGATCCCAGCAGGCCCAGCTCCGGCGGTGCGGCCGGGGCACCGATCCCGGGCAGGCCACGCCGCAGCATCCTTCGAGCGACGTGGCGGACCGCCGCCTCCCACTTCCGCTCCCGCATCAGCGTGACCAGCGACGCGTGCGCGAGGTGTCCCCATGACAGCGCCTGGTCGCCGCCGTCGCCGCCGAACAGCACGCGGACCCCGGCCCCGGGCGCCGCGGCAAAGGCGTCGCGGTTGGCGAGCATGTGGGTGCTGAAGAAGGAGACGTCCGCCCGTGGGTCGGCCAGCAGCAGCTCACCGCTCCACCGCGTCGGGCACCAGGCGAGCCCACCTCCCGCCAGGACGGCGTCAATGCAGGTGCGCTCGGCGTCGTCGGTCCCGTAGAGGACCGAGACGGCGGGCATCGGGCCACTGTCGCCGCGCACCCGGCGCATGAGGACGGCGACCGAGGACGAGTCCAGGCCGCCGGACAGCGCCGCTCCCGTCGCCGCTGCATGAGGAAGGCGGCACCGAACGGCCTCTGTCAGCGTCTCCCGCAGGGCCTCGGCGTAATCGCGATCGCAGCGCAGCCGCAGCGCCGCCCGTGGGTTCGGCCGCCAGTAGCGGTGCAGCCGCATCCCCGCGCCGTCGACTGCCAGCGTATGGCCGGCCGGGAGGCGCTTGACGTCGCGGACGAGCGTGACCTGCCCGTCGTTGAGTGCCGGCAGCACGAAGGCGGCCACGCCGGCCTCGTCGAGTCGGGGCTCGACGCCGTCGAGGGCCAGCAAGGCGCGCGTCTCCGACGCGCACGCGAACAGCCTGTCGGAGGCAACGTAGTAGAACGGCTCGATGCCCACCTGGTCACGCGCGCAGAACAGCAGCCGGCGTTCCGCGTCCCACAACGCGAACGCGAAGTCCCCGAGCAGCCGCTCGGCGCACGACTCGCCCCACCGGCGGTAGGCGTGGAGGATGAGCTCGGGGTCGGCCGTCGGGGTCGCACCCAGGCCCAGCATCGAGCGCAGCTCGGCCCGGTTGTCGATCCGGCACACGGTGCTCACCGCGAGCCGTCCGAGGCGCACGGGCTTCGCATCGCCGTTGTTGGTGAGTGCGGTGCGCTGCCGGCCGAGCGCCACGGGCTCTCCGCCCCACCGGCCCGCGCCGTCCGGCCCGCGGTGCGCCATCGCATCCATGACCGCGGTCAGCCCCGCGGCCGCTCCGCCGTCGCGGCGCCACACCGCGGCGAAGCCGCTCACCGCTGCCCGGCCGGCCTGCCGGGCTCGCGAGGCTCCGCCACGTCTGCCTCGATCACCCGGCCCAGCTCGTCGAGCCCGTCGAGGTCCCGCGGCCGGCGCAGCCGCCGCACGAACCCGCGCGAGAGGAAGTCCGTCACGCGCGCGAAGTGGTCGTTTCCGCCGGTGTCACGGATCGCGAAGATCCCGTAGCTGTTGCGGATCACGAGCGGCAGCGCTTCCCCGGGCCGAACCGGCTCGACGGCCGGCTGCGCCCCGTCGCCCAGCACGTACGCCCGATGCAGCGGCATTGGGGCGCCATCCGCCTGTACCGCCTCCGGGCGGTGCAAGCGCTTGACCGACTCCCCGGCGCACCGCTCAAGGGCGTCCGGATCGTGCCCGAGCGCGGTGGCAGCCGCGGGCCAGAGCTTCAGACGAGCCACCCCCGGCACCACACGACCCTCGGCATCCATCGCGACCACGTCGTCGCACAGCAGCCGGTGACCGCGCCTGGCGAGGGCGCCCGCGGTGGTCGACTTCCCGTCGCCCGAGGCCCCCAGGATCGCCACGGCCCGGCCGCCCACCTCGACGCAGCTGGCGTGCAGCACGAGATATCCGCGCTGCACCATCAGATAGCCGAGCAGCGGCTGAAGCACGAAGTCGCCAAGTGCTCCTGGGGGGATGTCGCCGACCTGATCCACCGCGATCTCCCGGCCGCCGCGAACCTCCCCCGCGAACGCATCCGGGATGCGGACCGCGAAACGGTCGGGGGTCCCGCCCGCGAACGGGCTCCCCTCGTGCCAATAGCGCGGCGGCCCAACATGGTCCAGGTTCTCGCGGCTGACGACCACGTCGGGCTCGCCATCGCCGGCTGCCAGGTCGAGCGGCACGCGGGAGGCGATCGTCAGCCCGTAGGCGCGGTACCGGCGCTCCTCGCACACGCTCATCGGCGACGCCCTGAGGCGCTCGGCGCACTCAGGTCCACCGGCGTCCCCAGCGTCAGCCCCCGCTCGAGCACCAGCGCCACCCACACGGGCATCACGTCCTTTGGCGACGGATCCCGCCGGAAGCGCTCCCACCGCTCGCGCAGCGCGAGGAAGTCGACATACGGGAGGATCGCGTCCGGGTCGCGCAGGAGCTCCTCGACGGCGGGAACGTTGCGGTGAAGTGCCTGGGTCAGCACCGGCCCCAGGTTGCTCTTTCCCGCACGCCACTGGACCTCCGGCGGCAGGATGCCCTCCATCGCGCGGCGCATCACCCACCGCGTCCAGCCGTGGCGGAGCTTCTGCTCGCTCGGCATGGCCAGGCAGAACTCGACCAGCTCGATGTCGTAGAACGGATAGCGAGGCTCGACGGAGTGCGCGGCGGCCACCCGATCCATCGCCTCGAGCGCATGGGCGTGCACCGGCCACGCCAGCTGGCGGTGGTGGGCGGCGCGCACCCGGCTCAGGTGGCCTGCCCGGGCATGTCGCAGATCCAAGGACTCGTTGCGTTCGCGCACCCGCATCCGGCCCGCGAACGCGGGCGCGATGACCCCGAACTGGCTCCATGGCTCCGGCGGCGCGCCCGTGCGCCCGAGCAGCCGGTGGCGGGCGCGGTTCAGTCCGGTCTGAGTCGGCGCGAGCGAGCGGCGCAGCTGTGTGGCCAGCGGGCGCTCCTGGCGGACGGCCAGCCCCCGGACCTCGCGCAGCGACGTGCGCACGCGCCCCTCCATGAGCAGGTCGCGAGGACGCTCGATTCCGTGGGAGAGGGTGCTGTCACCGTCGAACCCGTCGAGCAGCACCCGGACGCCGGACGCCGCGGCCTCGGCGTACATCGCGGCGTGCAGATAGAGGTTGGGTGCGTAGAAGATCCCGTCCAGGGACCGCAGCATGTCGTCGAGCATCGCCAGCGGGTCCAGCTCGTCCCCGGCGATGAGGTGTGCGACGAACCGGCCGTCGCGGAGCGCCGGCTCGATCCAGCGACGCTCGTCGACCGCCGGCAGGCTGTCGAAGACCAGCGAGAAGCTGTGCACCGGATCGCTCGTGCACATGGCCGCCATGCAGGCGACGGCGGTCGAGTCGATCCCCCCTGACAGCGTCGATCCGATCGGCCGCGCGCCGGCGGTCCGGCGCTCGACGGCCGACGTGAACAGCGTGCGCAGCGTGTGGGCGTACTCCTCATCGCCGTCCAGGCGCAGCTCGCGCTCCGGGTCCAACGACCAGTAGCGACGCGTGCTCGCGCGCCCGGAGGCGTCGACGGTCAGCGTGTGTGCGGCCGGGACTCGGTGGACGCCCTGCCAGTAGGTGATCGCGGGGTCCTCGAAGTGCCCGGTCAGGTGGTCGCCGACCATCTGCTCGTCGATCTGGCGGGGCACGTGCGCGAGGGCGAACAGCCCCTTTATCTCCGAGGCGACGGCGAACGTGTCGGCACCGGCGTGGTAGTAGAGCGGCTTGACGCCGAAGTGGTCGCGGGCACACAGGAGGGTGCGGCGCTCCCCGTCCCAGATCACGAAGGCAAAGTCACCGAGCAGATGCGAGGCGCAGTCCTCGCCCCAGCGCTCGTAGGCGAGCAGGATCAGCGCCGGGTCGCTGAGGTCCGGGGCCCCCGGGGGACACAGCGCCCGCACCAGTTCGTCCCGGTTGTCGATCCGGCAGTCGGCCGTGATCGCCCGTGCTCCCCGAACGAGCGGCTGCTCCCCGGGAGCCGGCGTCGTCCGCATCAGGAGGTGCCCGAGCGAGATCGGCCCGTCCGCCCAGACCCGCCGGCCGTCGGGCCCACGATGCGCCATCGCGCCCAGCATCCGCTCCACGGGCTCGCGCCCGGCCGGGCCGCCACGCCGGTCGACGACCGTAGCGATACCGCTCACAGCTCCCTGAACCCCTCGCCGCGCACGAGCTGAGGCTACCGTTCCCCCTCATGAGCACGTTGCGCGCTTTCAGCGGCGCCCTGGCGCGCAAGCGCCCATGGCGCCTGGCCTGGGTCGTGATCGTGCAGGCAGCGTCCGCCTTCGGGCAGGTGGTCGGCATCCTGCTGCTGGTCCTGCTGCTCGGCGCCGTCGGGGTGAGCTCCCGCGGGGGGGTCTCGCACTGGATGCGCCACCTCCTGGAGTCGCTGGGGCTGTCGCCGAGCCTGGGCACCGTGCTGGCGATCTACGTGGTCGTCACCGCGGCCAGCGCCGTGCTGTCGGCCTACCAGAGCGTCCTCTCGACCCGCTACCGATTGGAGTTCGTGGACGGGATCCGCGTCCGCCTCTACGCGGCGCTTGCGCACGCCGAGTGGCGCCACGTGATGGAGCTGCGTCAGTCCGACCTGCTGGCTGAGCTCACCACGAACGTCGTCTGGATCGGCATGGCCACGCTCGGAGCGCTGAACCTGCTGGTCGCCGTGATCGTCATCACCGGCCAGCTCGCCGCCGCCGTGCCCGTGTCCCCCGCGATGACCGGCCTGGCGCTGGCGAGTGGTGTCGTGCTGATGCTCGTGGTGTGGCCGCTCGTGAGGCGCAGCCGGCGACTGGGCATCCAGCTCGTCGACCGCAGCCGCCACGTGATGGAGCTCGCCACGGGCTTCCTCGACGCGCTCAAGCTCGCCAAGGCCTACGGCCGCGAGCGCGAGCACGTGCGGGCGTTCGACAGCGCGATCTCCGGGTTGCGCGCGTCGCAGATCGAGTTCGCCCGCGCCGGCGGCATCTCGGCAGCGGTGCAGACCTCGCTCACGGCACTGCTGCTGGCTGTCACGGTCTGGATCGCGGTCCGCGTCGTCCACGTGCCGCTGAGCGCCCTGCTGGTCGTGGCGTTCGTGTTCATGCGGCTGATCTCGCAGATCACGACCTCACAGCAGAGCATTCAGCAGATCGCCCAGGGACTCCCCGCGTTCGGCGAGGCCATGCGCGTGATCACCGAGTGCGAACGTGCCGCTGAGCCGGTCGCGCCCGTGGGCTCGACCGCCCAACGCGTCCCGATCGGCACGGGACTTGCCTTCGACGACGTGTACTTCACCTACCCGGGCGCCTCCGGCAGGCCCACCGCGGCCCTCCGCGGTGTCTCACTCGAGCTGCCGCTGGGGTCGATGCTGGCGCTCGCCGGACCCTCCGGTGCCGGCAAGACCACGCTCGCCGACCTGGCCGCCGGGCTGATGGTGCCGTCCGCGGGCGCGGTGACGGTCGACGGCCGGCCGCTGACACGCGAGCGTCTGCTGGGGTGGCGCCGGTCGGTGGCGCTCGTGCCCCAGGACCCGTTCCTGTTTCACGACACGATCGAGGCCAACCTGCGCTGGGCACGCCCGGAGGCCTCCGAGCAGCAGCTGTGGGAGGCACTCCGGGTCGCCAACGCCGCCGACTTCGTCCAGGCCGATCCGTTGGGACTTTCCGCCGTCGTCGGCGACCGGGGCCTGCGGTTGTCCGGCGGCGAGCGCCAGCGTCTGGCCCTGGCTCGTGCGGTGCTGCGCGAGCCCGAGCTGCTGATCCTCGACGAGGCCACCAGCTCGCTGGACACCGAGAACGAGCGCGCCATCCGCGCGGCGATCTCGGACCTGCACGGCCGCACGACGATCCTGCTCATCGCCCACCGCCTGTCGACGGTCCGCGAGGCCGATCTGATCGCGGTGCTCGAGGCCGGCAAGGTGGTCGAGAGCGGCAGCTGGAGCACGCTCTCGGGCATGCAGGCCGGTCGCCTGCAGTCACTGATCGCGGCCGGGACGCCGGTCACGCTCGAGCCGACCGGCGCCGAGCCGGTCTGAGCGTCCGCGTGGCGGAGACGGCGTATGACGCGATCGTTGTGGGCGCCGGCCACAACGGGCTCGTCGCCGCGACGCTGCTGGCCCGGACGGGGCGCCGGGTGCTCGTGCTCGAGCGCGCCGCGCATTCCGGCGGCGCAACGGTGTCCGCCTCGCCTTTTCCGGGCGTCGACGCCCGCATTTCGCGTTACTCCTATCTGGTGAGCCTGTTTCCGCGCGCACTCCTGGCCGAGCTCGGCGTGGCGGTGGAGCTGCGACGGCGTCGCGTGTCCTCGTACACGCCGGCCGGGGACTCAGGCCTGCTGGTCCGCGACGGCGACGGCGGCCCGGAGCCGCTCGTCGACTTCGGCGCGCTCACCGCGCGCGTCGCGGAGCGTGTGCACCGTTCGCTCACCGAGCCGCTCGGCTCCCGCGAGTCGTTGCGCTCGGTGGTGGACGATGAGGAGGCCTGGAGCTCCCTGTTCGAGCGGCCCCTGTCGGAGGTCCTCGAGTCCCGCTTCGAGGACGACGTGCTGCGCGGCATCGTCGCCACCGACGCGCTCATCGGCACCTTCGCCGACCTCCGCGACACGAGCCTGGTGGCGAACCGCTGCTTCCTCTACCACGTCATCGGCAACGGCACCGGGCGCTGGGATGTGCCGGTGGGCGGGATGGGCGCGCTGTCGGGAGCCCTGGTTCGCGCGGCGGCGCAGGCGGGCGCCGAGCTGCGCGTGGACGCCCCGGTCGTGGGGATCGAGGCACACGGTGATCGCGTCGCTGTCCACATCGCCGGCGGGGGCACGGCCAACGCGCGCCACCTCCTGTGCGGCGCCGCGCCGGCGGTGCTGGCCGAGCTGCTCGGGGATCCGCCGCCGCCCGGGCCGGCGCCCGAGGGCTCGCAGCTGAAGCTCAACCTGCTGCTGAGCCGCCTGCCGCGCCTGCGCGACCCGGCGGTGAGTGCGCAGGACGCCTTTGCCGGGACCTTTCACGTCAACGAGAGCTACACGCAGCTCCAGGAGGCATTCGCGCAGGCGAGCGCTGGAGGTATCCCGTCGCTGCCGCCGTGCGAGGCGTACTGCCACTCGCTCACCGACCCCAGCATCCTCGGCGACGATCTGCGCGCCGCCGGCGTCCACACGCTGACCGTGTTCGGGCTTCACATGCCCGCCCGCCTGTTCGTCGCCGATCACGACGCCGCCAAGCACGCAGCGGTGCGGGCGACGCTTGACTCGATCGACAGCGTGCTGGCCGAGCCGCTCGAGGACTGCGTGCTGCGCGCGCCGGACCGATCACTCTGCCTCGAGGCCCACACACCGGTCGAGATCGAGCACGAGCTCGGCATGCCCGGCGGCCACATCTTTCACCGCGATCTCGCCTGGCCGTTCGCCGAGTCCGCCGACCAGGTGGGCCGCTGGGGCGTTGAGACCGATCGGCCCAACGTGTGGATCTGCGGCGCCGGCGCGCGCCGAGGCGGGGCCGTGAGCGGCATCCCGGGGCACAACGCCGCCCGCGCTGTCATCGAGGCCGACGCTTCTGTGAGCATGTCGTCTGTGAGCATGTCGTCTGTGACCATGTCGTGTGTGAGCATCTCGTCCGCGAGCGCCGCTCCGGAGATCGCGTCGTGAGCGACACGCCGGCCCGGCCTGACGCTCCGTCGATCGGCGTGGGGATGCTCGGGTACGGCTTCATGGGCAAGGCCCACGCCCACGCCTACCGCACGATCTCCTACATGACGTGGCCGCCGCCGCTGGTCCCCGAGCTGGTGGCGATAGCCGGCCGTGACGCCGGCGCCGTCGGCGAGGCCGCGCGGCGCTACGGATTCGCCACCGCGGTCACCGACTGGCGCTCGTTGCTCGACGACGACCGTGTCGAGCTGTTCGACAACGCGGGCCCGAACGCCCTGCACGGCGAGCCGACGGTGGCGGCCGCGCAGGCCGGCAAGCACGTCATCTGCGAGAAGCCGCTCGGCCGCGACGCCGGCGAGAGCCATGAGATCTGGCGCCGTGTCGCCGCCTCCGGCGTCAGGCATATGTGCGCGTTCAACTACCGCTTCGTCCCGGCGGTGCGCCTCGCCCGTGAGATGATCACCGCCGGCGAGCTCGGGGAGATCCGCCACTTTCGCGCCCGCTACCTGCAGTCCTGGGGAGTCGACGCCGAGCTGATGACATGGCGTTTTGACCGCGCGCAGGCCGGCTCGGGCGCGCTCGGCGATCTCGGCGCGCACATCATCGACCTGGCCCGCTACCTGGTTGGCGAGCTGGCCACGATCAGCGGCGTCACCGGCACCTTCGTGACCGACCGAGCGGGCCGCCCGGTCGACGTCGACGACGCCTTCCAGGCGGTCGTGCAGTTCGCCGGCGGAGCCACCGGCACGCTCGAGGCCTCACGCCTGGCGATCGGGCGGATCAACCAGCTGGCACTCGAGGTCAACGGCTCGCGCGGCTCGATCGCCTTCGATCTCGAGCGCCTCAACGAGCTGCAGGTCTGCACCGGCGGCCCCGGATTCCAGCGCCTGCTCGTGACCGAGCCCGACCACCCGTTCATGTCGTGGTGGTGGCCGCCGGGTCACATCATCGGCTGGGAGCACACCTTCGTGCATGAGCTTCACCACCTCCTGAGCGCGATCGCCGGCGACACCGAGGTCACCCCCCACGGCGCCGACTTCGCCGACGGCTACCGCGCCGCCGAGGTCTGCGACGCCATCGTGCGCTCCGCCCAATCGGGCGCGCGCCAGCAGCTCGAGTACCGAAGCTAGAGCGCCTCGGGGGCAACCCCTGATCAGATGGCGCGGGCGACTGCCGGAAGGTCCGCGAGCGGGGGCGGCACTATGACGTCGTGGCGCAGCGTGGCCGGCGCGCTGAGTGCAGGCTGGTCGGGAGCCACCAGCGTGCGCAGCGCGGCCACGCAGCGGGGATCGAAGGCGTGGTTGGTGTCCTCATCGAGCAGCGCCAGCGCGCGCTCGACCGGCCAGGCCTCGCGGTATACGCGGTCGGCGGTCAGGGCGTCGTATACGTCGGCGACAGTGAGAATGCGGACCGCCAGGTCCAGGTCGCCGGCAAGAATGCCGTTGGGGTAGCCGCGACCGTCCAGCCGCTCGTGATGGCTCTCGACGAGGTCGAGCACCAACTGCGGGAAGCCACCGAGCTCACTCAGCAGCTCTCTCCCGGCACCAGGGTGCCGGCGGATCTCGGCGAACTCGCCCTCGGTGAGCCGACCCGGCTTGTTGAGGATCTCGTTCGCTACCGAAAGCTTGCCCATGTCATGGAGCAGCCCGCCGAGCGCGAGCTGCCGGAGGCGACCCTCGGGCTGACCCAGCCGCTCGCCGATTGCGACTGCCAAGGCGGCGACCCGGCGAGTATGGCCCTCGGTGGAGGGATCTTTCTCGGCCAGCCGGACCAGCAGTGCACGGACGCGGCCGCCCAGGAATGCCTCCTCGTGCTCGACCAGGTCGGCGGCGCGTAGGTCGCCGACCAGCGGCCGGGAGCCAACAGCGTGGCGCAGGTCAAGCGCGGCTGGAATGCCGACCATCCCGATGCCCGCCACCTCCAGCGCGTGCGCCGCCCACCAGGCAGCGTCCATCATGCTGTAGTCCAGTAGGCCGTACTGGGCGCCCATCAGCCAGACGACGCCCGCGGCCACGGTCAGGTCAGAAAGCCTGCGGGTGAGCAGGTAGGTTCGACCGGCACGCCAGGCGAGCAGCGCAAGCGGGAGCGCGCCGACGAAGAAGATGAGGTTGGCGACCAGGCTCGACGGGGTCGGCACCACCGGGATGTGCCGCGCGAAGACGAGTGCGACCGCGCCGACGACAGCGAGCACGGCCACGGTCCCCAGCTGGATTCGCAACAACAACCTGGCGCGGCGGGGGCGGCGCAACACGGGCAGCGCCGACGCGGCGAGAATCGTGCCGACGATCGGCAGGTTGAGCGCGCCCGCGAGCTGCACCACGCCGTTGGCCCCCATGATCGCACCGGGGGTTGCCAGTGCATGAATGACGAGTAGCTCGGCCATGACCGAGAACGCCATTCCGACCCACACGGTGCGGCCGTCGTTGCGACGCGCGGCGATGATCGAAAGCGCGATGCTCGCGGCCGCGGCGAGAGCCCCGGCGACGCCCACCACGATCATGTGGAATGCCGGAACGAACATGACCATGTGCGTTCCGGTCAAGCCCAGAAGCAAGACCGGAAACACGGCCACGCCGCCCAGGAGACCAATCAGGGGAAGGCGAGGCCGGAACTGACTCATCGTCTACGCGTCGGCACCACCGGCCTTGGCCTTGAGCGAGGCGAGGCCAGGCGGAACAGCTGTCCATGCATCCCGGGCTTCCGCATCCGGCGGGAAGCCTGCCCAGGCCGGCCGCCAGCTACCGGCCGGCCTGGACATTAAGATCAGGCGAGGTCGAAACGATCGAGGTTCATCACCTTGACCCACGCCGCGACGAAGTCGTGCACGAACTTCTCACGCGCGTCATCGCTCGCGTAGACCTCGGCGAGCGCGCGCAACTCGGAGTTCGAGCCGAATACGAGATCGACGCGGCTGCCGGTCCACTTCAGCTCGCCGGTGCTGACGTCGCGGCCCTCGAACGATCCCGCGTCCTCGGCCGTCGCCGACCATGCCGTGCCCATGTCGAGCAGGTTCACGAAGAAGTCGTTGGTCAACGACCCGGGCGTCGTGGTGAGCACGCCCTGCTCGGATTGCCCCGAGTTCGCGCCCAGGACACGCAGGCCACCCACGAGTACGGTCATCTCCGGGGCACTCAGGGTGAGCAGGTTCGCGCGATCGATCAGCAGGTACTCGGCGGTCAGGCGCTGTCTCTGACCGAGGTAGTTGCGGAACCCGTCCGCGGTCGGCTCGAGCGCGGCGAAGGACTCCGTGTCGGTCTGCTCCTGTGACGCGTCCGTGCGTCCGAGCGTGACTGGGACCTCGACGTCATGGCCGGCACTCTTGGCGGCCAGTTCGACGGCTGCGGAGCCACCGAGCACGATCAGGTCGGCGAGCGAGACCTGCTTGCCCTGAGCCTGGGAGCTGTTGAAGGCCTCCTGGATCCCCTCCAGAGTGCGCAGCACCGTCGCCAGCTGATCGGGGTCGTTGACCTCCCACCCGTTCTGCGGCTCGAGGCGGATCCGCGCGCCGTTGGCGCCGCCGCGCTTGTCACTGCCGCGGAACGTCGACGCCGACGCCCACGCGGTGGAGACGAGCTGAGGTACCGATAGCCCCGACTCGAGGATCTGGCGCTTGAGGCTGGCGATGTCATCCGCGTCGATGAGCTCGTACGTCACCCCGGGGAGGGGGTCCTGCCACAGCAGCGTCTCGGTCGGGACCTCCGGGCCGAGGTATCGCGCCACCGGTCCCATGTCGCGATGCGTCAGCTTGAACCAGGCCCGGGCGAAGGCGTCGGCCAACAGGTCCGGGTTCTCGTGGAAGCGCCGCGAGATCGGCTCGTAGACGGGGTCGAACCGGAGCGCCAGGTCTGTCGTCAGCATCGTCGGGGGACGCTTCGGCGAGCCCTCGGCGGGGCCCGGAACGGTGCCCGCCGCGGCGCCGTTCTTCGGCTGCCACTGGTGCGCGCCGGCCGGACTCTTGGTCAGCTCCCACTCGTAGCCGAACAGGTTGTCGAAGAAACTCGTGGACCACGACGTCGGCGTAGCCGTCCAGGTCACCTCGATGCCGCTGGTGATCGCGTCCGCGCCCTTGCCGGAGCGATATGAGTTCCTCCACCCGAGGCCCTGCTCCTCCAATGGGGCGCCCTCGGGCTCGGGGCCGACGTACTGGTCGGGGTCGGCTGCGCCGTGCGTTTTGCCGAACGTGTGACCGCCGGCGATCAGCGCGACCGTCTCCTCGTCGTTCATCGCCATGCGCCGGAACGTCTCGCGGATGTCAATCGCCGCGGCCAGCGGGTCCGGGTTGCCGTTCGGACCCTCCGGGTTGACGTAGATCAGGCCCATCTGGACAGCGCCCAGCGGCTCCTCGAGCACGCGGTCGCCGGTGTAGCGCTCGTCGCCCAGCCACTCGGTCTCGGGGCCCCAGTAGACATCCTCGTCGGGCTCCCACACGTCCTCCCGGCCTCCGGCGAAGCCGAAGGTCTGAGCGCCCATCGACTCCAGGGCGACGTTGCCGGTGAGGACGATCAGGTCCGCCCACGAAAGCGCCCGGCCGTACTTCTGCTTGACCGGCCACACCAGGCGGCGCGCCTTGTCGAGGCTCGCGTTGTCCGGCCAGCTGTTGAGCGGGGCGAAGCGCTGCTGACCGGCCCCGGCACCACCACGGCCGTCGCTGATGCGGTACGTGCCGGCGCTGTGCCACGCCATCCGGATCATGAACG
Source organism: uncultured Solirubrobacterales bacterium (assembly GCA_963799995.1). Lineage (GTDB taxonomy): Bacteria > Actinomycetota > Thermoleophilia > Solirubrobacterales > Solirubrobacteraceae > Palsa-465. Next base: position 1,936,080 of record CAWCZI010000012.1, read on the forward strand.
GTCCGTAGTGGCCGAAGTCGGCCGGCCACCAGTCCTGCGAAGTCGTCAACACGTTCTCGATGTCGCGCTTGACCTCGGCCAGATCAAGGCTCTCGAACGCCTCCGCGTAGTTGAAGTCCTCCCCGAGCGGGTTTGCCACGGCGGGGTTCTTGGCCAGGATCTTCAGGTTGAGCCGGTCCGGCCACCACCCTCGGTTCCCCCCGCCCTGGGTCGGGTGCGGTGCGCGCTCGTGCGCGATCGGGCACCCGCCCGCGCGCTCTTCGTTCATCTCTCCAACAACTGCGTCAGGACTATCAGACAAGGGAACCCCTTTCCGGGATCAGAGGCGGTATTTCAGGCAGGAGGTGCGGCCGAGCATTCGGGGCACAGGCCCCAGTAGACGACCTCGGCCTCGTCGATCGTGTAGCCGTGGTGATCGGCAGCGGTCAGGCAGGGCGCGGAACCGACCGCGCAATCCACGTCGGCGATGGCACCACACAACCGGCACACCAGGTGGTGGTGGTTATCCCCGACCCGCGACTCGTAGCGCGCCACAGAGCCCGGCGGGTGAATGCGCCGCACCAGACCCGCGGCTGTCAACGCCCGCAGGCCGTCGTAGACGGCCTGGTGGGACACCTCACCGAGACTGTCGCGCACGAGACCGATGATCGAGCTCGTGTCGGCGTGCGGATGCTCGTATACCGCGGCCAGCACCGCTACCCGAGGACGCGTGACGCTCAGGGAAGCCCCACGCACCATTCGCTCGAGCTCCGAGGTCGCCAGCACGCCCACAGTGTGCCAGAGATTCTGGAATCAATCCAGATCAGGTCAGCTCCGGCCTCGACGCGGTCGCAAGGACGTGCTGCAAACAAATCGCTGCGACTACCCTGCGGCTCGGAGGGCTTTCAGCAGGTGATGTCTATCTGATGCAGGAGCCACTGCGCGGCTGAGCTCCCGGGCTGCAGATCGACGGTGCCGGCGCAGTGCTGCGTGCCGCTCGTCAGCGTGCTCGTCGTCCTGACGGCGACGGTTGCACTCGAGGCGGACTGGCTGACCACCTGCGCCGAATCGAAGCTGATCGACTTGTCCTGCGCCTGTCCGTTCTCGAAGCTCCGGTACCCCTTCAGCTGGGCCTGGAAGGCGGGATCCGTGAGTGCCCAGGCGGCAGAGTAGTTGTGTGCCGCGGCCAGACGGTAGAAGGACTCGACCGCGGCGACGGGCTCAGAGCTCGTCGAGGCGGCGCTTCCCGAGGGGTCCTCCGACGCGGTGGTGGCCCCGCCCGCGCCCGCCGCGCGGGTCGCGCTGCCCGCGCGGCGGCTGCGCCGCCGGCCGTGCGAGCGGTGAACAGTCGACGCGCTCCGCTGCGCAGGAGGGTTCGAGCCCCCGGAGCCGACCAGCGCCACGACCCCCGCCGCCACGACAGCGAGCGCCAGCACGGCTAGCACGACCTGCCGACGTCCCGGGAGCGCGCGACGGTCAAGCGCGCCGGAGAGGATCGGCCTGCTGCCCGATCGACCGCTCTCCGTGCCCTCCGGGACCGGTCGCGCCCGCCGGGGCGGGTCCTGCGGTCGCGCCGCCGCCAGGGGAGGAGCTGGCCGTGCCGGCGGCGCCGCCACCGGTCGTGCCGGGGTGGCCGGCGCCGGCCGTGCCGGCGTGGCCGGTGCGGGCACAAGCTCCGCGGTGTGCTGCGGCTCGAGCGCCGCGCGCAGCCGCTTGGTCAGTTCCCCTGCACTGCGGGGCCGCTCGGAGGGGTCGCGGGCCATCGCGCGGCGGAGCAGCTCCGGCACCCCCGCGGGGGCCCCTGGCCACACCTCGCGCAGATCCGGCGGGGGCCGCGTGGTGATCGCGTGCGCCAGCGCCATCGGGTTCTGCTCGCGCCGCGCCTTGCAGCCGGAGAGCATCTCGAATGCCACCGCCGCCAGTGCGTAGACGTCGATCGCGCGCGTCGAGGGCGTGTCCTCGAGCTGCTCGGGGGCCATGTACCGCCACGAGCCGACCACCGCCCCGGAGCTCGTGATCCGGGTCCGGTCCGCGACGTGGGCGATCCCGAGGTCGGCGAGCTTGACCGTGCCGCCGGTGCCCAGTAGGACGTTGGGCGGCTTCACGTCGCGATGGACGATGTCGCGTTCATGGATGGCGTCGAGACCGGCGGCCACGCCGTCGAGGATCCGCAGCGCCCGCTCCGGGGCGAGCTTGCCCTCGCGGCTCAGCGTGTCCGCCAGCGTCTCCCCGGGCACGTACTCCATGACGATCACGACGTTCCCGTCGTCAGCGGCGACGACGTCGTAGATCGAGACCAGGTTCTGGTGGCTGACGGATGCGCCCACGAGCGCCTCGCGCCGTAGACGGGAGATGTTGCGGGCATCCGCCATCGCGGTCACGCGCTTGAGCGCCACCTGGCGCCCGAGGAGCATGTCCTCGGCGAGCACCACGGTGGCCATCCCACCGGCACCGAGCCGCGAGATGGTCCGATAGCGGTTGAGGTTGTCGGTAGCCGGCACCGGAGAGGGAATACCCGCCCGGGCCCATGACGAGTCCGCGGCGGACAACTGCGTCAATCGACCAGCTGTCTGTGTATCGTGCGCGTCGTGGTGCATTTGAGTCACGGGAGCAGTCGTGTCTCGCAGTCCATATCCGCCCTGGCCGCGGGGCTCTGCCTCTGCCTGTGCCTCGGTCTGGGCGCCGGCGTGGCGCGGGCGCAGGCCCCGGCCGGGATGCCCAGCGACGTGCCCGCGGCAGGCAGCGATCCCGCGCCCACCCTGCCCGAGCCCTCCAGCACCGCCTGGCCGTTTCCCAACACGTTCCCGCAGACCTCGGGCACCGGGCGCCTGGCCGGCGGGGCCTCGCTGTGGACCGATTTCCTCTACGACGACTACGGCGCCTCGAGCCTCGAGGGCCTTCCCACCTCGAGCTTCGCCGGGAGCTCGGGCCTGGCGGGTCGCCAGGGCGACTACGTGTTCCCGTCCGGCCCGGCGGACAACAACGGGGCCGACATCTTCCGCGCCGCCGTCGGCGTGGACGCGAACTACAGCTACTGGCGCGTCGACTGGGTGACCCTCGCCGACCCGACCGTGCCGATCGCCGAGTGGGCGCTCGACACCGACAACAACGCTTCGACGGGGGCCTCGGCCTGGCCGGCCGGCGCTGGCGTCACCTCGCCGGGGATCGACCAGGCGCTGGTCGTCTCCAGCCGCGGGGCCTGGCTGATCAACCCCGTCACGGGCGCGCGCACCGACGTGCTTGCCAACGGCGGCAAGCTGACCGTCGACCCGACCTCCAAGTCGTTCATCGTCGCCGTCCCCCGCACCCTGCTCCCGGTCACCGGGACCTGGCGGATCCGGCTCGGCGCCGGCCTGGCCGACGCGACCGGCCAGAACTTCGCCGCGCCCGACGTCAGCGTCGACGGAAACACCGCCACGTCGAGCACCGCCGAGCGGCTCTACAACATCACCTTCCGTACCGTCGCCCAGGAGCCGCCGGTCTACACCGACGGCATGAGCGACGCGCTGATCGCGCTGGCGCAGGCGCAGCTTGCCGGTAACCCGATCGGCGCCGCCCTCGGTGCCGACGGCATCGCCCGGTCGATCACCGGCAACTTCTGGATGGAGGACGACCAGGCCGACACGCTCGCCTCCGGCGATGTCTCGAAGTTCTCGCTGACGGTGAACTGGGCTTCGCTCGCCGCCCAGGACTCGACGCCGGAGCCCCAGCCCACCGGCTACAGCACCCGGTGGTACACGTCTCGCCTGGACCCCGGCAGCGGTCAGGTGATCAACGACGGCAGCGAGGGCAACTTCAAGCCGACGCTGCTGGACCGCGTCCAGCCCTACTCGGTGTACGTGCCGACCACCTACCGGCCCGGAACGCCGATGCCTCTGACCTGGATCCTGCACTCGCTCGAGGTCAACTACAACCAGTACGGCGGTGACGATCCGCAGCTGATCCAGCAGCTGTGCCAGGACCGGGGATCGATCTGTGCCACCACCGAGGGCTTCGGCCCCTCCGGCTGGTACTACAACGAGGCCGAGACCGACTTCTGGCAGGTGTGGCACTCGCTGGCTCAGAGCTTCACGCTGGACCCGTCGCGGACGGTGATCTCGGGGTACTCGATGGGCGGCTGGGCCTCCTACAAGCTCGCCTTCGAGCACCCCGACGACTTCGCCGGGGCGCTCGTGCTCGACGGGCCGCTGATCTGCGGCGTCGAGGCGTACCCGGGCGCGAACGGACCCGCCTTCCAGGATCCGGCCTGCGCCCAGGACGGCCAGAGCTACCCGCTGATCGCCAACGCGCGTTGGGTCCCGTACGTGATCGACCAGACCTACGCCGACGAGCTGGTCCCGACCACGGGCGTGATCGCCCAGGCCCAGCAGTTTGACAACCTCGGCCAGCGCTATGACCTCTTCATCCACACCGGCGGCGACCACCTGGCGTTCGCGATCGAGGACCGCTTCGACGACGCGGTGACCGCCCTCGGTGACCCCGTGCGGACGGTAAACCCGGGCTCGTTCACGTATGACTGGTATCCGAGCCTGAACAGCTCGGCGCTCGGGATCGGCGCGACCGGCGACTACTGGCTGAGCGGCCTGTCAGCCCGAAACGACGCCTACGGGGTGATCGCCGGCGTGAACGCCGCCGACTCCGCGCTGCCGGATCAGTCCGTCACAGACCAGCGCTCGGGCACGTCGCTGGTCAGCCAGCCGCTGCCGGGGACCGAGACCAAGCTGACCTGGAAGCTCGGCCCGACGCCGGCGGCGGCGTCGAACATGTCGTTGAAGCTGACCGACGTGGCCGCGTTGGCCATCGATGCGACGGCGGCGAAGTTCCCGACCGGCACGATTACGGTGACGAGCGACGGCACCTCGATGCTCACCGTCGACCAGCTGGCGGACGGCACACAGGCGCTCGAGGGCGGCCGCGTGGTCGACACCGCCGGCACCGGCGGGTCGGTCTCGGTCACCGTGGGCTCGGGCAAGACCGCCGTCGTGCTGCATGCGCCGTCAGGCGGGTCCGGCGCCAAAAAGCCGAAGCGGTTCTCGTGCGCAAAGCCCTCTGGTCGCCTCCGCGGCCTGGCGCTCGGCCCGGTCCGCCTCGGCATGAAGCGCGCCGCCGTCCGCGGCCACTTCCGTCGCGTGAATACGCGGGGGCGGCGCGACATGGACTTCTTCTGCCCCGCCCACGGAGGCATCCGCGTCGGATACCCGTCGGCCGGCCTGCTGCGCAGGGTCTCCAAGGCCGAGCGCCGCCGCGTTCGCGGCCGCGCGATCCTGATCCTCACCGCCAACAAGCACTACGCGCTGCGCGGGGTGCGGATCGGTACCCGTGTCTCCAAGGTGGCGCGGCGGCTGCACCTCGGTCGCCGCTTCCAGGTCGGCCTGAACACCTGGTACCTGGCTCCCAACGGCTCCAGCCGCGGCGTCCTCAAGGTCCGGCGCGGCAGGATCCAGGAGGTCGGGATCGCCAACAAGACGCTGACGCGAACCCGCGCGGCGGCGCGGCGGTTCCTGCGCAGCTTCGACTGACCCGGACCAACGCCGCTCACCCACGGGCCTCCGTCGCAAATACGCGCATATGGCGTAGAAGCGACAGCACCCCCCGTTCTACCGTGACCCCCCGCTCACCCGGTGGTGTGGGTATCGGCCGACCGATACCCCGGGTCACTTGCGGCGTGGCCCAACGGGCGGAGAATGAGTTCATGTCCAGCTTCGAGGTCACACCGTTCGCGGTCGGCGAGGTCTCCGCTCGGCTCGGAGGGATCGCCGGGGACGTGCACGAGCTGCATGGCCGGATGAGTGCCCATGTCCAGGCTGCCGAGCACACGCCGGCCGCGGGAGCGCTGCACCAGCTGATGGGACAGTGGGCGCTGATGCTGCCCGTATACGCGCAGGCGGGAGCCCGGCTCTCTGCCGCCGTCGCCGGGGCCGCCACCGGCTACGAGCGCAGCGACGGCGCGGTCGCCGACGCCTGCGACGGCGGGTCGGAAGGGTCCGGATCGTGAGCTCCGACGCCGGGTCGAAGGGGTCTGGATCGTGAGCTCCGATGCCGGCGTCCAGGTGGCCACGGGCGATCCGGGCCAGCTCTTCCAAGCCGCCCAGTGGCATCTGGACCTCGCCGACGGTTTGTCGGCCCACGGGCACACGATCGCCACCGCCGCCACGTCGGTCTCCTCATCATGGACCGGCGAGGCCGCCGCGTCCTACCAGGCCCTGTCCGGGATCGTCGCCGCCCATTTCTGGAATGCCGCCGGCATCTCCCGGACCGCCGCCGCGTCCCTGCACCGCTACGGCAGCGAGCTCGCGCGCCTGCAGCTGGAAGGTGTCCAGGCGCTGCGCCAGGCCGAGCACTGGCTCGGCGAGGTGAACACCTGGACCGCCCGCCTGCACACGGCCAACGATGCCGTCACCCGAGCTCAGGGGGAGCTCCAAACCGCGGAGACGACGCTCGACCACGCCACCGCCAGCCCGCACGGAACCGCGGTGCCGGCGGCGGCGGCGCAGGTGCGCACCGCCCAGGATGACCTCACGCGGGCACAGAGCGAGCAGCGCAAGGCGCAGCACGAGCTCGACGACGCCCAGCACCAGCTCACCCACTGGCAGAAGCGTGGCGCCGAGCTGTGGCTGCAAGCGCAGGCCGCCGCGATGCGGGCCACCGGTGAGCTCCAGCCACTGACGGTGGCCGCGCCGCCGCTCGCCGGCGCCCCCTTCAGCGGTCTTCCCGGCCCTTCGCTGCCTCCTGCCACCGACAACCCGTGGCGCAAGTGGATCGAGAGCCCACCGCTGCGGCCCAACAAGGCGGTCACCGACCCCAACCCCCGCGACCATCGCTGCCAGCCGGGCGAGATCTTCCTGCCCTACTTCGGCTGCCAGGGCCACCCTCCGAAGCTCCCGCCCGCGCCCCCACCCCCCTCGCACGGGTCGCCGGGCTGCGGCGGCGGCATCCAGCTCCCGCTGCTCGGCTGCATCGAGCCGCCGTCGCTCCCCTCCCCGCCCTCCCTGCCGCCACTACCACCTCTGCCGCCGATCCCGCTACCGGCATGAGGCTCCGGGTCTGGTGGGCAGCGATGGCGGTCGCCGTGCTCATCTCGGGCTGCGGCGTGCGCTCGGGGGTGGGGGCCGCTGGATCGAACCCCGGCCCGACGACGGAGTCCGGGTCGCTTTCGGCGACGAGCTACCGCACCGCAGCGGCCCGAGCCTGCCGGGCTTATCGCCGCGAGGTCGCCGGTCTGCCCGCTCCGCGGACGGCGCCGCAGCTCACCCGCTACGTCGCGCAGTTGCGCGTCGTGACCGTGCGTCGGATCGCAGCGCTCAGAGCCCTGCCTGCGCCGGGCGCACTCGCCGGTCGCATCCGCCGGCTCGGACGCTACGTCAGCCCCGTGATCGCCGCCGTCGATGCCCTGGCGGCGGAGCTGCGCCGCGGTCGAGCCCCCCGGCGCGCGGTGAGCGCCTTCCGTGCCGCGATCGCCAGGCTCTCCCCGCCCATCGACACCCTGTGGAAAGCGGTCGGCGTCCCCGCCTGCGTGACGTAACCTGAAGGGCTGAACATCATGGCCGTCGCGTGTTGATCATCATCCTGCTCGTCGCCGTACTCGTGGGGCTCCCCATCTACATGTGGAGGCGCCACGGCTGGAACATGATCGCCGAGAGTGCCTCGACGCTGATGGATCTTGTGCGCAGCATGATGCCCTGAGCGGGCGCCCATCACGACAGCCGCTCCCGGATGATCGCGGCCGCCTCGCCGCCGGAAAGCAGGGCCCCCTCGATCCAGCCAGCCTCCCGCCGTGCGACGTCCGAGCCGGCGAGGACCAGCCTGCGGCCCGGAACCGGACCGCCCGCCTGCGGCAGCGGCCGGCCGGCGATCTCCGTCAGCCAGGTCCCGCGGGCGTACGCGTCGGCGTTCCAGTCATGGCTGGTGTGCGCGACCAGCTCCGCCTCGGGCCACAGGGCGCGCAGCGCCCCGGCGACCGCCTGGTCGCTCGCGGGATCAAAGCCGGCGTCCTCGTAGCCGAAGCCCAGCGCGAGCGTGTCGCCGCCGGGCAGCTCGCGGTCGGCGTAGATCCAGTGCAGCCCCTCGCCCCGGCCGGCTGCAAGCGATCCGGCCGGAAGGCCCCGGGCTCGCATCCAGACCTTGATGCCACGGCCACCGTTGCCGCCGGCCACCGCCTGTGCGCTCCCCGGAAGCGCCGGGTCAAATTCGATCTCCGCCAGCACGTTGATGGGGACCGCCAGCACCGCCCACCGGGCCGACGCCAGCAGACCGGCCTGACCGAAGACCTCGACCCGATCGGTGCCTTCGACGACGCGGGTGACCGTCGCCCCGAGACGGACCGTCGTGTCCGATGCCATTCCCGCCGCCAAGCTCGACCATCCCTCACGCGGAGAGAACCTGAGCGCGGTCAGCAGCGCGCTCGGCATCCCGCCGTGGTTGGCGATGGCGGCAATCGCATCGACGGTGGCGCCGAGCTCGGGGGCGGTCCCGGCGATCATCACCCACCATCCGAACAGGAAGTCCGCCACGGCACGGGGTATACGCAGACCGGCCACGTAGCTCGCCCACGACTGCTGAGCCTGATCAAATTCGCCGGCGGCGTAGCGCCGCGCGTCATCGGTGATCCGCGCCAGCGCCGCCTCGAGCGCGGTGATGTCATTAGCGTCCACCGGCAGACCGTCGCGCAGCCGCCCATCGGTGCGCCACCGCACCCGCTGCGGCATCTCGTGCGTGCGGGTCCCGAGCCCGTACCGGGCAAGCTCGCGCGGAGCCGCCTGCTGCTCCGGGGTGAACCACGAGCCACCCAGCTCGACCGGCTCCGGCGTGCCCGGGAAGCGGCTGGTCCACGTCCGGCCCCCGACGCGGTCCCGGGCTTCCAGGACAACCACGCTCGCACCTGTATCGGCCAGATCGCGGGCAGCGCACAGGCCTGCCATGCCAGCGCCGATCACGACCACGTCCACCATCGGCCGCGAACCCTACGACGCCGGCCCCTCGCATCGAGACAATCCAAAAGTCACTAAATCGGCACATTGGCTGTGGGCGGTCGGATAGGGTGCGCCAGTCGCGATGGACCCGTTCGCTTCCCGCCTGACGCGCCGCAGCCTGCTCCGCACCGGGGGCGGACTGGCGCTGGGCGCCGCCCTCGGAGGCGGGCTCGATCTGAGTGCGCTGGCCCGCGGTGCTGCGCCGCGGACCCCGGACTCGTTGCCCGATCCGTCGCGACCGGCGGGTGAGCCCACCGGCGCGCTGCCCTTCGATCACGTCGTGATCGTCATGCAGGAGAACCACTCGTTCGACTCCTATCTGGGCATGCTCGCCCGTCGCGGGCAGCCACTGGCGGACGGGTTCACATTCGACGCGGCCGGAAGGCCGGTCAACTCGAACCCGTACAAGGGCGGGTACGCGACGGTCCAGCACGTACCGTCAGATTGCACGCTGAACGGCAGTGGCAGCCAGAGCTGGGATGACACCCACCGCCAGATCGACGGCGGTCGGATGGACGGATTCGCCGCGACCGGCGTCGATTCGATGGCCTACTGGGACCAACCGGATCTCCCCTTCTACTACTCGATGGCCAAGACGTTCTGCCTGGCCAACCGCTGGTTCTGCTCGGCTCCGTGCCAGACCTATCCCAACCGCCGCTTCCTCCAGGCCGGGACGGCGTTCGGGCTGATCTCCACCGACACATCGTCGGTCACGCAGTACCCGCCCAACGGCACGATCTGGGACCGGCTCTCGAGCCTTGGCATCTCCTGGGCTGACTACTTCACCCAGGTCCCGACGGCGGCGATCATCTTCGACACCGTCACCAAGTACCCGCAGAACATGCTGCCGATCGCCCGCTTCTATGCCGACTGCGCGGCGGGGAGCTTGCCTGCCGTGAGCATGGTCGATTCGGCGATCGGCGCCGTCGACGTGCTCGCCGGAGCAGCCGGCCTCAGCAACCTGCCCGGCGTTCCAAACGGCGCCCAGCCGAGCAACATGGATCAGGACGAGGAGAACGGCAACGTCAGCGAGGGGGAGAACTTCGTCAGCCACGTGGTCAACGCCGTTCTGAAGTCACCCCTGTGGCCGCGCATCCTGCTCGTGTGGCTCTATGACGAGCACGGGGGCAACTACGACCACGTCCCGCCCCCGGCGGCGATCGCACCGGACTCGATCCCGCCCAAGCTGGGTCGGGGCGACGCCCCGGGCGGCTACGACATCTACGGGCCGCGCGTGCCCGCGGTGGTCGTCTCGGGCTATTCACGCCCCAACGCGGTGACCGACGTGGTTCACGACCACACCTCGGTCCTGGCCACGATCGAGGCCAAGTGGAACATCCCGGCGCTGACCCACCGCGACGCCAACGCTGCCACGCTGGCCGACTTCCTCGTCGCCGGCAAGCCGTCGTTTCCCGAGCCCCCGGCGCTGGCTGCTCCCTCCGACGAGACCGCCACCCAGGCGGCGTGCGACCCCGGTCCGATCGACTACGTCATCCATCCCTACCCCCCGACGCGCACCAACCCGGCGCCCCGAGTGCGGCTGCAGCTGCGGGTTCGCAAGCATCCCCACGATCACCCGGCCACCGAGGTCGTCCTCGAGCTGCGCTCGCTGTCGGGCCGCCTCACCGACATCACCGTCGAGCTCGAGCACGGGCACAGGGTGCTGGCCCGCGTGCATCGCTCCGCGGTCGGCCATAGGTTCGAGCGCATCGTTCTGCGCCACCGTCACCTGCACACCGGGCGCTACACGATCGTCGTCAAGTCACACGGCCGGACGCTGCTCGCACGCCGCGAGCATCTCACGCGCTCCGAGATCTGAGCGCTCCGCGCGCGACCCTGATCGCGCGCCCACCGCGCGGGCTCACGTCCGGTCGGTCGGCGCTCGCAGTTCGATCATGCCCTGGCGCATGGCCAGCGCGATCGCGTGGGCGCGGTTGTGGGCGCCGAGCTTGCGATACGCGTTCATGACGTGCTTTCTCACCGTGTGCAACGAGATCGACAGCTCCTCGGCGATCTGCTCGAGATCGGCCCCTGCCGCGATCGACGTCAGCACCTCCTGCTCGCGGAGCGACAACGGAGTCGGACTCGCGCCGATGCCATCGTCCTCGATCGTCCCGAGCTCGTCCTCGGGCCACTCGGCGGGGGCGAACACGATCAGATGCTGGCCCGGCAGCACATTGGCAATTGCGCAGTAGACGATCCGCAGCTGGCTGCCATCCGGGAACAGGACGTCGTACCGGCTGTCCACCGCCCCGTCGCGTAGCAGCCGCGCCCACGCGTCCTCGAGCAGCATCTCCATGTGCGGCGGCGTGAAGTCGTTGATCCGATGCTCGCGCATCTCGGCCAGGCTGAGACGGAACAGCAGCCGCGCTGCACGGTTGGCCGCGTTGTACCGGCGTTCGTTGTCGACCGTCACCATCGGCACGAGGCTGCGGTCGAAAACCCCCCAGAACTGCCGGGCGCGCCCGCGCGTCGCGGTGATCGTCCGCTTCGCCGATTTGATGCTGCCCGGCCGCCGAACCCTGGCGCGGGTTCTGGCCGGTCCCGGTGCATTGCTCATGCTCGATGTTTAATCAACGAGGGGTTGCAAACGCGCTACAAATATGACCGTGGCCGCGCGGTGCCTGCCGTTCCGCGCAGGTCAGGGAGAGGACGGATGCCGATCAACCCGTGGCTCGCTCTGGACGCCGCGACACCGCCGGCGTCGCTCGCGCGCGACCTCCGCCGAGCGTGGGAGCTGTTCCTCACCGGCGGCGAGCCGGATGCCGTACGGGCGCCGATCGCTGCGTCATGGCAGCGCTCGCAGGCCGCCGGCGTCGACCCGCTCGTGGAGCGGGTCGCCCCGGTCGCCGCCAACGTCGAGGAGGCGAGCGCGCGCTGGGACGTTCACCCACTGGCGGTCGCGGCACCCCTGATTCACGAGTGCCTGGAAGCGCTCGAGGCTCAGCACCTGGTCGTGGTGGGGGACGCGGACGGGACCCTGCTGTGGGTCGAGGGGGACCCCGCCGTCCGTCTGGAGGCGGCGGACTCGATGAACTTCACCGAAGGGGCGGCCTGGAGCGAGACCGGCGCGGGAACGAACGCGATCGGGATCGCACTCGCGGCCGGCCACGCGGCGCAGGTCTTCGCCGGCGAGCACTTCAACTCCGTGGTGCAGGCGTGGGTATGCTCCGCGGCTCCGGTCGTCGACCCGGACTCGGGGGACGTGATCGGCGTGATCGATCTCACGGCCCGCATGGCGGACGCCCACCCCCACGTGTTTACGGCTGCTATCGCCACGGCCAAAGCCGTCGAGGCCCAGCTCCGTGCGGACATGCACGAGCGGGATGCGCGCTTGCGGTCGCGTTATGCCGACGGGGTCGCAGGGCCGACGGGCAGAGCGCTGGTGACGCCCAGCGGACGCTTCCTCGCCGGCGATCGGAGCGTCTGGCTCGGCGAGGGGCGCCTCGCCGTCCCCCCCGGAGGCGGGGAGCTCGTGCTGGCATCGGGGACGCGCGCGTTCCTCGAGCCGCTCGAGCGTGAGCAGGGCTACATCGCGCATCGGCTCGACGATGATCGTGGGTCCGGTCCGCGTCCGCTGCTCCGGCTGCGCCTGCTGGGCAACCGCATTTCGGCCGAGCGCGACGGTCGGGCGCTTTCGCTCAGCCGGCGCCACTTCGAGATCCTCGAGCTGCTCCTCTCGCGTCGCGACGGGTTGACCAGCGAGCAGCTGGCTGCGGATCTCTACGGCGATGCCGGTCGGCCGGGCACCGTTCGCGTCGAGATCTCTCGCCTCCGCAAAGCGTTGGGCGGGGGGATCGAAGCTGATCCGTACCGTCTGACGATCAACGTGGAATCGGACCTCGGGCGCGTCCGCGGCCTACTCGCCCGCAGCGTCGTGCGCGAGGCCGCTGAGTGTTATTCGGGCACGCTACTGCCCGAATCCGAGGCGCCCGGGGTCGTCCGCGACCGCGACGAGCTCGAAGCGTGGCTGCGCCACGCGGTCATGACCGCCGATGACACCGAGGCCCTGTGGGCGTGGGTCCAGTGCCCCTCGGGCCGCGGCGATCTTCCGGCCTGGAGACGCCTCGTCGCGGCGGTCCCCTTCCGGGACCCACGGCGCAGTCTGGCCGTTGCGTCCGTCCAGGCCCTCCGGGATTCCTACGGGGCGTGAGGGTGCCCGATTACCGCCAGGACCTCAGGTTTGGCATCTTCATAACGCCCGCGGCCGCCCACTGGCAGGCCGTACTGGAGCTGGCCCGGCTGGCCGATGTGATCGGCCTCGACCTCGTCACGTTTCAGGACCACCCCTACCAGGCCCGGTTCCTTGACACCTGGACACTGCTGTCGGTGGTCTGCGCCCAGACCGCGAACGTCAAGGTGGCTCCGAACGTGGCCAACCTCCCTCTGCGCCCACCGGTCCTGCTGGCCCGCAGCGTGGCCAGCCTCGACCTGATCAGCGCTGGGCGCGTGGAGCTCGGACTCGGAGCGGGCGCGTTCTGGGATGGGATCGAGGCGGTCGGGGGCCGGCGCCTCACGGCGGGTCAGAGCGTGGATGCGCTGGGCGAGGCGATCGATCTGATCCGGGCGGTCTGGTCTGCGGACGGAGGGCCGATCCGCCACGAGGGTGAGCATTACCGCGTCGTCGGCGCCCATCCAGGCCCGGCTCCCGCCCATGCCGTGGAGATCTGGCTCGGGGCCTACAAGCCGCGGATGCTTGCGCTGACCGGCCGCAAAGCCGACGGCTGGCTCCCGAGCATGGGCTACGCCGAGGTCACCGACCTGAGCCCGATGAACCGGGCGATCGACCAGGCCGCCGAGGAGGCCGGCCGGCGGCCGGCGGACATCCGCCGGATGTACAACATCAACGGCGAGTTCGGACGCGGCTCCGGCTTTCTCCAGGGGGCGCCCACCGAGTGGAGCCGGCAGCTGGCGGAGCTCGCGCTGGCCGAGGGGATCAGCACCTTCATCCTGTCGGTCAACTCCGATCGGATGGTCCGCCGCTTCGCCGAGGAAGTGGCCCCCGCGGTACGCGAGCTGGTGCAGACTGCCCGCGGCGCCGCGCCCGGGGCGACTGTGGAGGTCACTGGCTCGTCGGAGCCGTCGATCTACGGCGGCGCAACCCCGGCACAGCCCGGCGCGATCCCCCTGGCCGTCACGCCGACCGCTGATGACGGCACCCGACTGTCTGCCGAGCAGCCGTGGGATGAGCGCAGCCGTCCGAGTGGGCCTGCCCCGGATAGGTCGGCACGGTTCACCGCCGATCAGCAGGCGGCGGCCCAGCATCTGATAGATGTCCACGATCATCTCCGGGCCGAGCTCACGCAGCTGCGGGACCTGATCGAGCAGGTCGCGAGCGGCACGCTGGACCCGGGCGTCGCCCGCTCGCACATCAACGTTATGACGATGCGCCAGAACGACTGGACCCTCGGCGCCTACTGCGCCCAGTACTGCCGGCTGGTCACCGGCCACCACACGCTCGAGGACCGCAGCATCTTCCCCCACCTCAAGCGCAGCGACGCCGAGCTGGTGCCGGTGGTCGACCGTCTGGAGCAGGAGCACAACGTGATCGCCGACGTGCTCGACCAGGTCGACCGCGCTCTGGTGGCTCTCGTCACCGAACCCGACGGAATCGCCGAGCTGCGCACCGCCGTCGATCTGCTGACCGACACGATGCAATCCCATCTGTCGTACGAGGAACGCGAGCTGGTCGAGCCGCTGGCGCGGCTGGGGTTCTACTGATGGACCGGTCCGGACGATGAAGATCCGCTTCGCCGTCTCCCCGGACAGCGGCTCGTCATCGGCCGCCGGCATCGGCTCCTTTGCCGCCGCGCTCGACGCCGGCGGCTTCGACGGCATCTGGCTGTCCGATGTCCCGCTGGCGCCGACGCTCGACCCGCTGCTCGGCCTGGCCTTGACCGCGGGCAGCACGCAGCGGCTGCGACTCGGCGCCAACGTGGTTCCGCTGGGACGCAATCCGTTCCTGCTGGCCAAGGAGCTCGCCCAGCTCGACCAGATGTCGGGCGGCCGGCTGCTGCTGAGCTTCGTGACCGGGCTCGGTCATCCCGGAGAGGGTGAGGCACTCGGTCTGGGGACCGCCAAGCGCGGCGCCGTGCTCGAGGAAGTACTCGGACTCATGCGCTCGTGGTGGACCGGCGAGTCAGTTGACCACCACTCGGACCGATGGTCGTTCACCGGCCTCGCGCTGTCGGTCCGCCCGGTCCAGGATCCATTGGAGGTGTGGCTCGGCGGCCGCGGACCGCAGGCGCTTGACCGCGTCGGCCGGGTCGCCGACGGGTGGCTCGGCGCACAGGTGACTCCGGCCGAGGCCCGCGTCGCCCGCGAGCGCATCCAGGCCTGCGCTGATCGCGCAAAACGGGAGATCGACCCCGAGCACTTCGGGCTGAGCATCGCCTACTCCCATGCCGACCCCGAGCCGGAGTTCCTCCGGGCTCTGACGGCACGAAGGCCCGACATCGACCCGCTCACGGTCGTCCCTGTCGGCAAGCAGGGATTGCGCGCCTTCATCCACGAGTACATCGAGGCCGGGCTGTCCAAGTTCGTCGTCCGGCCCTCCGCGCCCGTCGAGTCCTGGACCGCCGAGGCGCAGTGGCTGGCCGATGCGATCCTCGACCTCCAGACCTGAGCTCGCTGCCGCGCGGTCGACCCACACAGCCCCGCCGTCCCGGGTCCTCGCTGCCTCAGGGCAGCCGCCCCGAGCGCCGCACCGACGCGACGCCCGCGACGAGCAGCAGCACCAGCCCGGCGATCGCGAATTCGGCCGTGATCTCCCGCTTACGGCTGACCGTGCTCAGCTGGCCGCCGAGCCGTTTGTAGATCGAGCTGAGCTCGTCGGCACTCTGGGCGTCGAAGGCATGCGCGCCCGAGACCTGCGCGATCTCCCGCATCAGCTGCGGATCGGGGGGTACCGCCACCGGCGGCGCGAGCGGGTCGGGGTTGTTCAGCAGGCCGCCGGGGGTGCCCAGGGCGACCGTGTAGATCGGGATCCGGTCGCGAGCCGCCTGCCGGGCCACGGTGACGGGGTCAGGGCCGGCATTGGCCGCGCCGTCTGAGAGCAGCACGATCGCCGCCGGCGGATGCCTGGCGACGCCGCCGTGAAGAAGCTGCAGCGCGAGCTCGAGCGCGTCGCCGGTGTCCGTCCCGCCGTTCGCGGATTGCGCGTCGATGATGGCGCGGGCCGCGCCGTGGTTTGTGACCGGTCCCTGCACAGCATCCGGCGTGCTGCCGAAGCCGATCGCGCCCACGCGGACGGTGCTCGGCAGCTGGTCGATGAACGTGTTCGCGGCCGACACGGCGGCAGCGAGCCGGGTGGGCTGCACATCGTCGGCCGCCATCGAGCCGGAGTGATCGGTGACGAGCATCAGCGAGGCCTCGTCGGTCGGAACGCGGTAGGGAACGTGCGGGCGAGCCAGGGCCACCGCGAGCGCGGCGACGGCCGCCAGCGCGAGCGCGGCCGGAACATGGCGCGTCCACGATGGTGCCCCCGCCACCGCCTCGCGCAATGTCGAGACCGCGGTGAAGCGGATCGCGTAGCGCCTGGCCCGGCGCCGGGCAGCGATGTAGGCGGCGAGCGCGGCCGGAACCAGAGCCAGCGCAAACAGCCACTGGGGCGCGCCGAAGCTCATCGCAGCTGGCGCCCCAGCTCCACGAGCCAGTCGTCATCGGTGGACAGCGTCGTGTGGTGCACGCGCAGCCGGCGCAGCTCCCCGGCCACCGTCTGTCGCCGCTCGCGCTCGAGCTCGGCGAACCGCTCACGGACACGACGGCGCGAGGTGTTGACCTCGATCCGGGCACCGGTTTCGGGGTCAACCAGCGTCAGGTGCCCAACGGCGGGCAGCTCAGCCTCACGGGGATCGACCACCTCGACCGCCAGCACCGAATGGCGCAGGCGCAGCGACCCGAGTGGTCGCTCCCAGGCGTGCTGATCGCGGAAGTCGGAGATCAGGACCACGAGGCCGGGCTGGCCCGCGAGCCGCCCCGCCCGCCGGACCGCGTCGGCGAGGGCCTCGGGGCTCTGGCGACCGTCGGGGGCAACGCCCTGCGCCAGCATCCGTCGCAGCGCGACCATGCCCGGCTTGGACCCGCGCGGCGGGAGCACGCGAGGGTCTCCGGCGCCGAACGCGATCAGCCCGACGCTGCCCGCGCGCCGCACGCCGAGGCGCCCGAACACGAGCGCCGCCCCCTCCGCGACATCGGCCTTCAGCCGGCGAGCGGTTCCGAACGCCATCGACGGCGACACGTCGAGCACGACCCACGTCGTCAGCGCCCGCTCGGGAACGTGCAGGCGGACGTGCGGAATGCCGGTGCGGGCGCTCGCGGCGGCGTCGATGTGGCGCACGTCGTCGCCGGACACGTACGGGCGCAGCTGGGCGAGCTCCGTGCCGAGCCCCACCCCCGCGGCGCGCCGGTCTCCCGGCAGCGTCCGGGTGACCAGGCGCGTGAGGACCAGATCCAGCGCCTCGATCAGCGGCGCCGCCAGCGGCCCGGGACCCTGGCGCGCTGCCGGAGGCGTGAGCAGCGTTTCGGTCACGCGCTGCGCAGCCATTCGGTCCCGCTGTCGTTCCGACCCGCCCGGAGAAGGCGGTCAGCGCCGGGATTCGAAACCGTGGCCAGCACGCGCTCCAGCAGTTCGTCGACCGTGACGCCGTCGCTGAGCGCGTCGTAGGACAGCACGATGCGGTGTCTGAGGACGTCGGGCGCGAGATCGCGGATGTCCTCGGTCTCGACATGCCCGCGGCCGCGCAGCAGCGCGAGCGTCCGCGCCGCCTGCACCAGGCCGATGGGGCCACGCGGGCTGGCTCCGAACTCGATCAGGCTGTCCATGTCGGCAAGCCCGTGCTCTGCCGGATGCCGGGTGGCGTCCGCCAGGGCCACCGCGTAGCCGATCGTCGCCCGGTCGACCACCACGGTCTGCGCCGCCCGGGCGTGCCGGGTCAGATCGGCGAGCGTCAGGCATTCCCGAAGCTCGGCCGGGTCGCCGAGGCTGCGGCCCACGACGGCCGCCTCCTCTCCGGTGCTGGGGTAGTCGACCAGGATCTTCATCAGGAACCGGTCGACCTGCGCCTCGGGCAGCGGGTAGGTGCCCTCGGACTCGATCGGGTTCTGGGTCGCCATCACGATGAACGGCAACGGCACCCCGTACGTCGTCCCGCCGATCGTCACCTGCTGCTCCTGCATCACCTCGAGCAGCGCCGACTGGACCTTGGCCGGCGCGCGGTTTATCTCGTCGGCGAGCAGGAAGTTGTGAAACACCGGCCCGAGCTCGGTGTCAAAGCCGCCGGTGTCAGGCCGCCACACCCGGGTCCCAACCAGGTCTGCGGGCACGAGATCGGGCGTGAACTGGATCCGGCTGTAGGAACCGCCGAGCACGGCGGCCAGCGTCTTGACGGTCAGCGTCTTGGCGAGTCCGGGCACGCCCTCGAGCAGCACGTGGCCGCCGGCGAGCAGGCTGACCAGCAGCCGCTCGAGCATCGCGTCCTGTCCGACGATCACCCGCTTGATCTCGTACAGGACTCCCTGCAGGGCGTCGCGCGCTTCGCCTCGTATTCGGTTGCTGTCCTCGATGTCCGTCATCTGTCCTCCAGGGGTTGGGAACGGTGGTAGTGGGTGGCGAGCGCTAGACAAGCCGGCCGAACCAGAGCAGAGAGAGGCCGCTGCCGAGCAGCAACAGCACCAGGCCCCCGCCGGCCACGCTTGCGGTGAGCTCGCGCTTGACCTCCTTGTGGCCGAGCTGAGTCGCGAGGTGTGCGTACACGGCGCTTGCGTTCGCGCTGTCGGCAGCGGTGTAGGCGCGGCCTCCGGAGCTCGAGGCGATCTGAGCCAGCTCCTGCGGGCTCACCGGCACCGGCGTGTTGACTGTCTGGGAGCCGCGTTTGATTGGGATCGTCCCGTTCGGCGTCCCCAGCGAGATCGTGTAGATCGGGATGTGATCCGCCTTGGCCTGGCGGGCCGCCGCCAGCGGGTCAGAGCCGACGTTCGACGAGCCGTCGGACATGAGCAGGATCGCGCTCGGCGGGCGATGGCCGGCCTTGGGTGGCAGCGTCGTCAGGACGTGGAGCGCGGTGGTGATCGAGTCGCCGATCGCGGTGCCGCCGCCGCCGGGGCGCAGCTGGGCGATCGCTGCCTCGGTGAGCGCGTGGTCGGTCGTGGGCGACTGCAGCAGGACCGGTCTGCGGGCGAACTCGATCTGGCCGATCAGAACCGAGCTCGGTACCCCGGCGACGAAGCGCGTGGCGGCCCGCTGTGCCGCCGCAAGTCGCGAAGGGTGCACATCGGTCGCCGCCATCGAGCTTGAGATGTCGTTGGCCAGCATGATCGCCGCGCTGTCGACGGGGACGGCCACAGTGCGCTGCGGGCGGGCGGCGGCCACGATCAGCGCGACAATCGCGATCGCGAACACGAGCATCGGCGCATGGCGGCGCCAACCGGGTCGGCGCGGCGCCACCGACAGCGTCAGTGCCGGCGCCACGAACGCCTCGGCGGCGCGCGCCCGCTCACGCTGCCTGCGCAGATACCACCAGATCAGCACCGGGATCGCGGCCAATCCCAGCAACACCAACGGCGAGGAGAAGCTCACGGTCCGACGGACGGCGGCGCCGCCAGGGTTGCCTCAACTTGGTAGAGCCCGGAGCCATGGCTGATCTGCATCTCGACCTGGTCGCCGGCGTGCAGACCTCGGATGGCCGGGGCGATGTCGCCGGCGCCGTTGATCGATCGATGGTTGATCTCGATGATCACGTCTCCCGGCTGCAGCCCGGCGCGCTCGCCCTGGCTGCCGAGCCCGACCGTCTCGATCACGGCCGCGCCCGGGGCGAGCGTCTGGATCTCCATGCCGAGCCAGGTGACCGGCTTTGAGGATCCAGGAGACGTCGCCCCAGCGCTGGTCGAGGCACTTGATCCGGAGTTGCCCAGCACCGCGGTCAGGCCGTAGGCGCCGGCGGCTATCACCAACAGCGCAGCAGCGACGACCGTGACCGCGCGTCCCAGACCGGGTCGGCGAAGCAGCGAGCGCTTACGTCGCACACGCGCGGGGACCTTGGCCTTGGGCGGTGCCGGCTGCTGTTGCGGCTCGCTGGGCGGGGGCGGCTCGTGGTTGGCCAGCCGGTCAGATGCCGCCTCGGACTCCCGCTGCCAGTCGCCAGACCACAGATGCTTCGGTCCACTCATAAGGTCTGCGTCAGGCTAGGCGCCGTTCGTGAGAACTCCTTAAGCGTTCGCCAGAGGTACTTAAGATCGCAGACGGTCTCTACTGGTGGAGAGTCACCGAGGCGTCGGCGACGGCGATCGCCTGGCCGTCACGCAGAACCCGGTGCGGCAGACCCGTCTGCTCCAGATGCGCTGCGATTTGCTCCATGACCGCCCCCTCGCCACCCCCGGAGCGATAGTGGGGCACGATCGAGAAGTCGACCAGACCCAGCCCACCCCAGACTGGATCCCGGCCGGCGTGGCCATCGCCGAACAGGTCAGCCGGGCGCAATGGGGGTCCGGCCACGCACGCTCCCGCGCTGTAGCCGCCATAGGCGATGGAGTCCTCACCGAGGCGGTCGGCCAATAAAGCGTCCAGCCCGCTGTGCACCATCGCGGCCCGCAGCAGCAGCGCGTTTCCCCCGGCTGCCCAGACCAGGCCGACTCCCACCAGCGCTGCGCTCAGCTCCGCGGGCTGCCCGTGGAACTCGCGCAGATCAAGCTCGAACGCATCGGTGCCCACCGGCGCGAGGCTCATTCGTTCGTGCTCCAGCCGGCTCTCACGCTCCAGATTCGGCTCATCGTCGAGCGCGTTCAGCACCACCGCGATGCGCGAGCCCGCGCCGACCAGCCCGGCGAGCGCGCCGGCGAGAGCCGGGCCTCGAGGCGGCAGGCTCAGGTCCGACGAGGCCAGAAACAGGCGCACCTGCTGATCAGGGCGTGAGCGTCTCGAGCCAGCTGTCGAACAGCCGGTTGGCCTGTTCCAGGGCCCCGTCGGCAAACTCAGCGCTCTGCTCGGCCAGCTCCTGGACCGTGACCCCGCCCTCGGACAGCCTCGGGTCCATCCGCGCCCACAGGTCCAGCAACTCGGCGTCCGCCTCGGGGTGAAACTGCAGGCCCAGGTGGCGGCCGTGGCGGAAGGCGGCCAGACCGGCGGGACTGTGGGCAAGCTCGCGCGCTCCCGGCGGAAGCTCGATGCGGTCGTGGTGGTACTGCAGCCACGGCCCGGCGGGTATCGCCGGGTCGACGATCTCCAGCGAGATCCAACCGATCTCGGGCACGTCCATGACCTCGATCCCGCCGCCGAGGGCGACCGACAGGGCCTGGCCGCCAAAGCACATGCCGAGGACCGGGACCTCGGCGGCGATCGCGTCGCGCAGCATGGCGATCTCCATCGGCACCCACCCGTCGGCGTCGGCTGCCGAGCGCTCGGACCCGAGCGAGGCCACGAACGCGTAGTCCCGCGGGTCCGGCGGCGGCCGCTCCCAGACGGGATGCACCTCAAACGGGAGCCCGCGCGCGCGCAGCCAGGCTTCAAAGCGCGCCGGCGGCCCGTCCACATCGTGTTGGAGGATCAACCCCGGTTTTGACAGCATCTGATGCGGACTCTAACGTCGCTCGGCGTGACCATCGAAGCCGGCAGCCGCAGCGGGACTCGGGTCGACGTGGAGGGCCTCAGCGTCCCGGTCGACCATTACATCGACGGACGCCGGGTGGCGTCGGCCGCGCGGTTTGACGTCCGCAGCCCGATCGACTGGGACAACTGGGAGCTCGCCGCCGTGGCGGCCGGTGGGCCGGCGGAGGTCGATCTGGCGGTCGCGGCCGCCCGGCGCGCGTTTCCCGCGTGGTCGGCGCTCGGGCCCGCACGACGCCACGAGGCTCTGGTGCGGCTGGCGGACGCGATCGACGCCGCGGTGCCGGACCTCGCCCGCGTGGAGTGCGTCGACAACGGGTCGCTGTTCGAGGCCATGCACCTACGGGTGCTCCCCCGGGCCGCCAACAACATACGGTTCTTTGCCGACTTCGCATGCGAGCGGCTCGACGAGGCGCCGCGCACGCTGCCCGGAGGCGAGCGCAACCGGGTCCGGTATGACCCGTGCGGGGTGGTCGCGGTGTCGACCCCGTGGAACGCTCCGTTCATGCTCGCCACCTGGCGCGTCGGGCCGGCGCTGGCGGCGGGCAACACCGTCGTGCTCAAGCCGCCGGAATGGGCGCCCCTTACCTGTTCGATGCTCGGTGAGCTCGCCGGCCAGGCCGGACTGCCGCCCGGCGTGCTCAATATCGTCCACGGCACCGGCGCCGGCGCCGGCGCGCCCCTGACCGGGCATCCGGACGTCGACCGCGTCGCCTTCACCGGCTCCCCGGCCACGGCGCGGACGGTCTACGGCGATGCCGCCGCCAACCTGACCCCGGTGTCGTTCGAGCTCGGGGGCAAGTCGCCGTTCATCGTCTTCGAGGACGCCGACCTCGACGCGGCCGCTGCAACCGCGGCCTACCAGTTCGACAATTCCGGGCAGGTGTGCCTGGCGGGAACGCGGCTGCTGGTCCAGGCCTCGGTGGTCGACGAGTTCCTTGCACGGCTCGTGGCTCGCTCTGAGGAGATCCGGGTCGGCGATCCCCGCGACCCTGTGACCACGTACGGGCCGCTCATCCATCCGGTCGCGCTCGAGCGCGTCACCGGGCACGTGCAGCGCGCGCTGAGCGACGGCGCGCGGCTGCTCTTCGGCGGGCGATCGCTCGGCGGCCTCTACTACGCCCCGACGCTGTTCACCGACGTCCCGCCGGGGGCCGAGATCCTCACTCATGAGGTGTTCGGCCCCGTGCTCACGCTGCAGGGCTTCAACGACGAGGCCGAGGCGATCGAGATCGCGAACGCCACCCCCTACGGACTGGCGGCCACGATCTACACCGGATCCGAGAGCCGAGCCGACCGGGTGAGCGCCGCGGTCGTCGCGGGCACCGTGTGGGTCAACTGCTTCTACGTGCGGGATCTGGAAACGCCGTTCGGCGGCGCCCGGGACTCGGGCATCGGCCGCGAGGGCGGCCAGCACTCGTTCGACTTCTACTGCGACGTCAAGACCGTGTGCGAGCGCACGTCGGCATTCACCGAGAGCTGAGCGACACAAGGCGACGGCACACGTCGCCCACGGCCCCGGCATCGTCGGTGAACTGCGACGGCTTGAAGCAGATCGTCGTGTAGCCGGCCTCGAGCTGCTCCGGGACCGCGGCGGCGGCACGCGCCAGATCGGCGACGCCCTCGCCCGGCGCCAGCGTGCCCCGGATGCCGCCGACGATCTCCAGCTCGGACATGTCGCGGCCGGCGGCCCGCATCGCGTCCACGAGCGGGCGCATCTCCGCCGGCGTCGGCTGCCCGAAGGGATGAAAGCCGTGACCGTGGGCGACCAGCCGCCGCACGACCCACGGCCCCACCGTGCTCCCGCCGAACCACAGCCGGGGCCCCTGCTCGCGGTAGGGCTTCGGTTCGAGGTAGACATCGTGGAAGCTGTAGAAGCGCCCGTCAAAGCTCGCCGGCGTGGCTCGCCACAGCTCCGACCACGCCGCCAGGTGCTCGTCGAGCAGCGCTCCCCGGTGCTCGAAGGAGACGCCGAGAGCGTCGTACTCGTCGCGGTGCCAGCTGACCGTAGGCTGGACGACGAGCCGGCCCTCGGACAGGAGGTCGAGCGTCGCCAGCTGGTGCGCGAGGAGCAGCGGATGGCGCAGCGGGGCGATGATCGCGGCGCCGATCAGCCGCAGCGTCGTGGTGGCCGCGGCGATCGCGCTCATCAGAACGATCGAGTCGGGCCACGGCGTGGCCGGGTCCTGATTGCCGGGGGCGGCGTAATCACGTGGGTTGGCGGGACGGCCCCCCGCACCCGCGCTCGGGCCGAGCACGATGTGCTCGCTCAGCATCACGCCGTCGATCCCGGCGTCCTCGGCGTCCTGGGCCACGCGTACCAACGCCCGCAGGTCCCGAGGCGACGTCATCGTCCAGTTCTCCGACAGGACCAGAACGAGCCGGGGGGCGCCGGCCACTAGGCGAATGTCATCCGCACGGGCAGCCGCTTGAGCCCGTTGGTGAAGTTGGAGCGCAGGCGCACCGGGTCACCCGTCAGCTCGATCGCGGTGGCCCGGCGGACCAGTTCCTCGAGGTAGACCCTCACCTCCAGGCGTGCGAGGTGCACCCCGAGGCAGTGGTGCGGGCCGCCGCGGCCGAAGGTCAGCTGGTCGGTCGGGTTGCGGGTCACGTCGAAGCGATGCGGATCGGGGTAATGATCAGGGTCCCGGTTGGCGGCCGCGAACCAGATCACGACCTTGTCCCCCGCCGCGATCTCCTGACCGCGGATCACCGTCGCCTGTGCCGCCGTGCGCCGGAACCACCACACGGGTGAGACGTAGCGCAGGATCTCCTCGACGGCCGACGGGATCAGCTCGGGCTGCGCACGCACCAGGTCGTACTGCTCGGGATGCTGCGCCAGCGCCAGGGTGCCGAGCGCCAGCCCTTGACGGGTCGTCTCGTTGCCGGCGACGATCAGCAGCGCGAACATGTTGTCGAGATCGCGCTCGGAGATCCGCTGTCCGTCGATTTCGGCGTTGGCGAGGAGCGTGAGGACGTCCTCCCGCGGGCAGGCGCGGCGGTCGGCGTAATAGGCGCGGCCGATCGTGCACAGCTCCTCGGCCCAGGGTGAGCCGAACGGCTTGTAGCGATCCTCGGGCCGCTCCTGTGCGAACGCCAGCTCGCCGACGTACTCCGGGTCGGTGTCGACCAGCAGTCGGTCGCCAAGTGCGATCAGGTGAGGCAGGTCCTGATCGGGGAGGCCGAGGACATGGGCGAGCACTCGGACCGGGATCGGCGCCGCCAGCTCGTGGACGAAATCGAACTCCGTGCCGGGCTGGATCCGGCCCAGCGTCTCCCTGACGAGATTTCGCAGCCACACTTCGTACACGGCGACCGCGCCGGGCGTGAAGTTGGTCGAGATCAATCGGCGGTAGCGCCCGTGCTTGGGCGGGTCGAACTCGAGGAAGTTCCGGCGCGCGTCGAGAACGTCCTCGGGCATGTCGTCGATCGTGGCCGACCCCCCGATCTCCGAACTGAACGTCTTCGCGTCCCGAATCACCGCCAGCACGTCGTCGTACTTGGTCAGGGCCCAGAAGCCGCGGCCGCCCGGCTCGGGGTGAAAATGCACCGGCGCCTCGCGCTGCAGCAGATCGAAAACCTCCCACGGCTCGTGGTCGGCGAACAGATCGTGGTCCAGCAGGTCGACCTCGAGCAGCTCACTCGCGCTCGCTCCCATGGCGCAGAATCCTACCAGGCACTGCGTAATGTATCCAATCTGGTTTTGCCGGTGGCCGAGCCGACCGGCCGGCTCCACAGGCCGCCCCAGCCCGCGGCCGATGGACCCATCCGCAACGTCCGCTACAGCCAGTGCGCGTACTCGGCGAACTCCCAGTCGGTGACCCAGGCCCGGAAGCGCTCGAGCTCGCTGGTCTTGATCGCCTCGAAGGCGTCGACGAGCTTCCCCCCCATCGCCTCCACCAGCACCGTGTCCCCCCTCAGATCGGCCAGCGCTTCTGCAAACGACGTCGGCAGCAGCCGGCCCAGTTGGTCCTCGGGCAGCTCGTAGATCATGCCCTCGAGCGGGTCGGGCGGCTCCAGCTCCCGCCTGATCCCGTCCAGCCCGGCGGCCAGCGCGGCCGCATACGCCAGGTACGGATTGGCCGTGCCGTCGCCGAGGCGGATCTCCAGGCGGGTCGCCGATCCGCGCTCGGAGGGCACACGCACCAATGTCATCCGGTGATCGTGACCCCAGCAGGCGCGCGTTGGGACCAGGGCCTCGGCGCTGATCCGCCGGTATGCGTTCACCGTCGGGTTGAAGAACACCATCATCCCCGGTCCGTGCTCGAGCACGCCGGCGATGAAGTGCCGGGCGAGCGGGTTGAGCCCGTGCGGCTGCCCGGCGTCGTCGCACACATTGTTGCCGTCGGCGTCCTCGAGTGATACGTGGAGGTGAAAGCCCGACCCCTCGTCGTCGTTGAAGGCCTTGCCCATGAACGTCGCCAGCAGCCCGTCGCGGGCCGCCATCTCCTTGACCATCGCCTTGTAACGGAAAGCGCGGTCGGCCGAGTCAAGCGCCGGGCCGTGGCGCAGGTTGATCTCGAACTGGGCGCGCCCGTACTCGTGGGCGGCCGCGACCGGCCCGAGCTCGAGCGCCACCGCGGCATCGACCATCTTTGACAGGGTGCCCTTGGGATCGGCCACACCGCCCACCGTGTAGGCCCCGCTGTCCTGACCGGCGTACGGCCGGTAGCCGTTGGGCGCCAGCGAGTCTGGCTCGCACAGGTAGAACTCGAGCTCCGGTCCGATGACCGGCGCCACCCCGACGCCGGAGAACTCGGCCAGGATGCGCTTCAGAGCGCCGCGCGAGTCAAGCGGTGACGGCCCGTGTGTGACCGGGTCCTCCAGGTCCACCAGGCAGCCCGCGATCCCGGGCTCCCACGGCAGCGACACGAGCGTGTCGAGGTCGGGTCGGGCCAGCAGATCGGGGAAGCCCTCCTCGAACCCGGCCACGATGTTGTGACGCAGGTCGATCGTCATGATCGCGGCCACGAACCCGATCCCTTCCTCGCTGGCGTGCGGGAATGCCGAGATCGGGATGTCCTTGCCGCGGGAGACCCCGTGCAGGTCGGCGTACTGGAGCCGGACGGCGCGGACTCCGGCCTCGGCCAGCTCCGAGATCCGGCCGGACAGCCCGGCCGGGCCGGGCGCGCGCGTGTACCGATCGGGACTCATTCTGGCTCTCCTCGGGTTTCAGGTTCTGTCGGTCCAGGCGGCCGCCGGTGCGGGGCGAACGCCAGCGTACCCGCGTCCACGACCGATGCGCCGCCATCGACGGTGAGCACGGCGCCGTTGATGTACGAGGCCGCCGGCGAGGCCAGCCACGTGATCGCCTCCGCCGCCTCCTCCACCCGGCCGGCTCGGCGGGCCGGGACGTCGGCCACGGCCATCGCGTAGGCGTCCTCGCGGTCGATCGAGTGAACGCCGGCCAGCTCGTCCATCGCGCCGTCGGCCATCTTGGTCCGGATCCAGCCCGGGCACACGCAGTTGGCGCGGACCCCGAGCGGGCCGTAATCCAGGGCGACGCACTGCGTCAGCATGATCAGCCCGGCCTTGGACGAGCAGTAGGCCGCCGACTCGGGATCGGCGCGCAGCCCGGCCAGCGAGGCCACCGTGACGATCGCTCCGCCGGCCGCGATCAGCGGCTCGAGCGCCGCCTGGCAGATCAGGAAGGCTCCCGTGAGGTTCGTCTGAAGTACGCGATTCCACCGCTCGAGCGTCTGATCGAGCACGGCCCCGCTCGCGCCGGTGCCCGAGCTCACGACCAGGGCATCCAGGCGCCCGAAGCGCTCGACGCAGGTGTCCACGGCGTGTCCGGCCCCCGACGGCTCGCTGATGTCGTCGGCGACCGTCAGCGCCCCGGTCGCTTCGGCGACCTCGGCCAGCGGCTCCGGCCGCCGGCCGACGATGCAGACGTTCCAGCCGTCGGCGGCCATCCGCCGCGCTGCCGCCGCACCGATTCCGGTGCCGCCTCCGGTGATGAGGACGGTCGCGGTCAATGCGGCGGGGACGCCATCAACTGCCGCCGATCGCCGGCAGCGGATATCCGAGTGCCTCGGTCCCGTCGCGCTCCGCCTGAACCGCCGCCTCGTCGAAGCGGAAGTACGACCGCGGCGGGAGGATGCCCCAGGTGTTTGAGGAATGCGCGTCGTCGGGCCAGTCGCGGGGCTGGTGGTCTGGCTCGAGCTGCTCGATGTCGCAGAACAGCTCGACGAAGCACTCCTCCTCGGCGATCCGCACGTAGGCCGAGATGTTGCGCCCCACCCCGTGGCGCGCCGGGCCCCAGGCCAGCCAGCGGCCGTGCTGCGCCAGGTGATCGAGCGCGACGCGCAGCTCGCCCCAGTCCACCAGCTCGAGCGCCAGATGATGGATGTGCGCGTAGCCCTTGTCGACGAGCGCCATCGTGTGGTGGTCGGCGTTGACGTGCAGCCACGTCCCCTCGTCGCCGAGGCGATCCGTGACGCGCATGCCGAGCGCGTCGCAGCAGAACGCGGCCATGGCGGCGATGTCACCGGTGAGGAAGTTGACGTGTCCGAGCTTGCGGGGATGAAAGCCCGGCAGCGTGGTCGTCGAGCGCGCGATCGGCGGGCGGGAATCGTCAGACGGGGTGAATGGCACCAGCTCGATGCCGTGGCCGTCGGGATCCCGCAGGCACAGCGCGCCGTCACGGCGCTCGTGCGCAACCCCCAATCCGTCCAGATGCGCGGCGGCGTCGTCGAGGCTGATGCCACGGGCCAGCTCGTAGCCGGTGTGGTCGTGCCCGGGGGCGCCCCCCTGCACCAGCTCCAGCGAATACGGCTCGTAGTCGCACGCCAGATAGGCGCGGCCGTCGCGCAGCTCGCGCGGGGTGAGCCCGAACTGGATCGACCACCGGTCGGTGGCCGCGCGCAGATCCTCCACGGCGAGGCAGACGTGATGGATGCGGCGCAACGAGATCATTGGGTCAAGAACCGGCGTCTCGCAGGAGGTCGGTGGACCGCTGCATCGCGTCGGCCAGGTGCCTGCGAGTCAGTGACTCAGCGCGGCGGCCGTTGCCGGCCTCGATGGCGGTCACGATCTGCTCGTGCTCGTCGGCATCGAGGCTCATGCGTTGCGGCGTCTCGCTCTGGCGTTCGTAGATCACCTCGCCGATCCGGGCCACCCAGAGGCGCTGCACGAACTGGAGCAGGAACCCGTTGCCCGACGCCTGCACCAGCGCGATGTGGAATTCCCGGTTGGCGTCGAAGCTTCGCCGCACGTTTCCGATCGCCCGTCGCTGAGCGGACAGCGCGGCGTGCATCTGCGCCAGCGGCGCCGGCGGTCGCTCGGCGGCGGCCAGCCTGGCGGCCCCGGGCTCGATCACGAGCCGGGCCTCATACGCCGAGCGCATGTCGGCCTGACCGACGTCGGCGACACGGGCGCCGCGGTTGGTGCGCATCTCCACCAGCCCCTCGGCTGCCAGTCGGCGCAGCGCCTCGCGCACCGGGGTTCGTGACACACCAAGGTCTTCGGCCAGGTCCTCCTGATGGATGCGCGCGCCGCGCTCAAGCTTGCCCTCGACGATCCGGTCGCGGATCACCGAGTACACCTGGTCGACCACGCTCGCGATCGCCAGCGGCACGGCGTCCGCGCGCGCCGGAGCTGTGGCGCTGCCCTCCATCGTTACACGGCGCCGGCCACGTCGCCGAGCGCCCCTTCCAGCGCATCGACCAGCTCGTCGATGTCGGCGTCGGAGATGATCAGCGGCGGCGAGAAGGCCACGGCGTTGGCATATGGCAGCGCGCGCGCGATCACACCCCGGGCCAGGAGCGCCTCGACCACCCCCGCGGCGACCACCGGTGCCGCCGGCACGACTGCCTGCATCAGCCCCTCGCCGCGCACGCCGGCAACCTCATCGCGGCCACGCAGCTTGTCGAGGCCGTCACGCAGCCGCCGCCCGGCTGCCCGGGCGCGCTCGGGCAGCTGCTCGCGCCGCAGAATCTCCAGATTGGCCAGGCCGGCCGCGCAGCAGGTCGGGTGGCCGGCGTACGTGCCGCCGTGCGTCAGCAGGTAGGCCTCGTCGGCTTCGAGCCACTGCCTCGGGCGCGGACCGACGACGACACCGCCGAGCGGCAGGTACCCGCTGGTCACCGCCTTGGCGAACGTCATCATGTCCGGCGCGACGCCGTAGTGGTGGCTGGCAAACCACGAGCCCAGGCGCCCGAACGCGGTGATCACCTCATCGAAGATGAGCAGCGCGCCGCACTCGTCGCACAGGTTCCTGAGCCCCTGCAGATAGCCGTCTGCGGGGGGAACACGCCGCCGGCCCCGATCACCGGCTCGGCGAGGATCGCCGCGATCCGCTCCGGCCCGTGGTAGGCGACGGCGTCGCGCATCGCCTGCAGGCTGTCGTGGGGCACCTGGTAGGTGTCAGGCAGCAGGGGCCCGAACGGCGTCCGGTTGGAGGGCAGGCCACCGACCGAGGTGCCTCCGACCATCACGCCGTGGTAGGCGTTGTGGCGGCTGAGGAAGATCGTGCGCCCGGCTTCACCGTTGGCACGGTGACTGGCGCGAGCCAGCTTGAGCGCGCTGTCGATCGCCTCTGACCCGCTGTTGGTGAACAGCACCCGCGCGCCGGCGATCGGCTCGAGCTCCATGAGCACGTCCGCCAGGCGCTGTGCCGCCGGGTTGGTGAAGCGCCCGAACGTGTGGTACGCCTCCAGCTCGAGCATCTGCGCGTGCACCGCGTCGATGATCTCCGTACGGCCGTGGCCGGCCGCGCAGTACCACAGCGAGGCGGTGCCGTCGAGGTAGGTTCGCCCCTCGGAGTCCCACAGACGGCAGCCCTCGGCCCGGACGACGTCCAGGAAGTCGGCGGCGGCCCGCGCCGGCGCCGCGAACGGGTGAAGCGCTCGCGGGACGCTCATCGGGCTGCCTGCCCCACTTCGCGCTCCGCCTCTTCCTCGGAGATCGCGAGCGCCACATGGAGCGTCTGTGCCGTCACCGCCGGCTGCTCGCCGACCGGCTCGAGCTCCTCGTCGGACTGCACGACGTGATTCTCCAGGCGTCCGATCCCCTCCACCTCCACCGTCACCGTGTCGCCCGGGTCGACGGGACGCGAGTTGGCGGGCGTTCCGGTCAGCAGGACGTCGCCCGGCTCGAGCGTGATCAGCCGCGCGAGGTCGGCGATCTGATACGCGAACGAGAACATGAGGTCGGTGCCGGTATGGCCCTCCTGGACCTGCTCGCCGTTGACGAAGGTCCGCAGTGTCAGGTCCTCGGGGTCGACGTCGGCCGCGTCGACCATCACCGGGCCCAGAGGGCAGAAGCCGTCCTGGCCCTTGACGCGCAGCATCGACCCGCGGTCGGCATGGCGGAAGTCGTGCACGCCCCAGTCGTTGGCGACGGTGTAGCCGCCCACGTAGTCAAGCGCGTCGGCGAGGCTCACGCCACGGCAGCGACGGCCGATCACGACCGCCACCTCGCCCTCGTAGTTGAGGAAGCGGCAGCCGGGCGGCCGGGTCACCGGTGCCAGGTGCGCCGACAGCGACGATGGTGGCTTCATGAAGTACGAAGGGGTCTGCGGGAGCCGCGACATCATGTACTCCTGCGCGCGCGAGCGGTAGGTCAGGTGCGTGGCGATGATCTTCCCCGGCGTCACCGGCGACAGCCACTCGCTGACTTCGGCGACGGGAATCTCAGCCGCGCCGGCGCGGATGCTGTCCCCGTCCAGGGTGCCCTCGACCGGCTGCCCGTGGTGCACGATGCGGACGTGTCTCATATCTCGACCTCCTGGCGGTGCTGGGCGACGACGTCGACGCCGTCGACGGTGTAGCCGAATGTGAAGCGGTAGCCGCGGAGCATCTCGCGCGGGGCGATGGCCTGCAGGTCCTCGAGGGTGTCGTCGTAGAAGCGCAGCTCCGCGCTGCCCTCCCAGATCGGTGTGGCGTCGCGGTCGCGCCCGCCGGCTCGGACGAGCTCGAACACGGCGGGCCGCGGCCCATTGGCCGCCGGGAAGTGGCGGGTGTTGTGCATCGGCGGGTCGTTGACCGTCGGTCCCGTCTGCGACACGTGTTCGAGCGTGACGACCAGACGGGCGATCTGGCGGTCGTTGGCGGCGCAGGTGGCGCCGAACCGGGCGCCCTCGTGCAGCTTGGGGGTCGCCTTGCCGGCGGCGAACAGGCGGGTCATGTGGATCGACCCGAGCTTCTTGGGAAAGCCCTGGATCCACCCGCGGTACATGGCGAAGTCCTTGTCGACCCAGATGTAGACGCACCGGCTCACCGGCTCTCCCCGGTACCGAGCGCCGACGACGATGAAGAACTCGCGGTACTGGGACTGGACCGGATCGATCAGCTCGTGCCCGTCGGCCGAACACGACTGCCAGTCGGCGAAGATGGCGGCGACCGCACCGGGATCCTCGGCGGGCTCGAGCTCGTCGGGCAGCAGCGCGGCGACAGCGGCCGGGTCCGTCCGGTACTCGGCGATCAGGAAGTCGCCCGAATAGTGCCACGGCGGCGGCGGGACGAGGCCGGCCCGACCGTCCGGTGACAGCGGCGCGGTGTAGCCGCGCAGCGGGGTCATGCGCCAGCCCTCCGCAGCCGGCTCAAGCGCCAGCCCTCCGCAGCGGGGTCAAGCGGCAGCCCTCCGGAGGGCGGCGCGGGCGTCGTGAAGCAGCTGCTCGAACAGGCCGCGCTGCTCGGGCTCATCCATCTTCTCCGGGTGCCACTGGACTCCGACGCACGCCCAACCGGTCCGCGGCTCGACCGCCTCGATCACGCCGCCGGGCGCGGTGGCGGTTACCTCCAGCTCGCCGGGGTCCGCGATCTGGTGATGGTGGATGGTGTTGACACCGACCGTGTCCCGGCGCAGCGCCCGGGCGATGCGCGAGCCGGGGGCGAGCGTCACCGGGTGGCGCGAGGCCAGGATCTCGTCCGGACGCAGCCCGGTCAGCTCGGGGTGCCCGCCCACCGCCGGCGGGCGCTGGGACAGCCGGCCGCCATGGGCGACCGCCAGCAGCTGGGCGCCGCGGCACACCGCCAGCATCGGCAGCCCGATCGCACGAGCCGCGCGGATGACGGCCAGCTCGAAGGCGTCAGCCTCCAAGTCGTCGTCGGCCACGTTCTCACGCCCGGCGCCGTACGCGGCGGGATCGACGTCGCCGCCGCCGGTCATCAGCACGCCATCGGCGATCGCCACGAGCTCGCGTGCGGACTCCTCGCCGGACTGCGGCGGGCGGGAGACCAGCAGCGGTTGCCCGCCGGCCTCGCTGACCCGCTCCGCGTAGGCGGGGTCGAGCGTTTCGAGCCTGGTGTGCTCTCCCAGGAAGGTGGGCAGGTCCCGGCGCCAGCAGTTGACGAGGATCAGGGGACGGCGTTGCATGCCGGATGCATACATTATGCGACTTGCCCTGAGCGCGCCAGTTGTGCGCTCGACTGGCGGCGGCGCGGCCGTATGAAAAACGGCGGCATCGAGCATGGGGTTCCCAGCGCTCCGGACGCCAAATCCAAAAACCGGCCGCCCGGACCAGCCCGAACCGGCCCGAACCGGCCCGAACCGGCCCGAACCGGCCCGAATCGGCCCGAACCCGCCCAAAAACCGGGGGGTGTGCGTCCTCATACACACGGGGGCTGCATGAGGACGCAAGGTCCCTCCGCTTGACCGCTACAGCGGCGAGGTGCTCAGCCCACACGAAACCGGGCGTTCAGCCCACGCGCGGCGGGGCGTTCAGCCCACGGGCGATGGGGCGTTCCGGGCTGGACCGCCGCGCGACGCCGTAGGAAAAACGGCGGCATTGAGGGTGGGGCTCCCATGGGTCCCTGGGCCCCGTGGCGAGCCGCCGCGGCTCATCTCTCCCCTCCCGTCCCGGCCGCCCGAACCGGCCCGAACCGGCCCAAAACCTTGGGGTGTGCGTCCTCATGCACACGGGGGCTGCATGAGGACGCAAGGTCCCTCCGGCCGGCCGAACCGGGGGCTGCGCAACCTCATGCCCACGGGCGATGCATGAGGTTGCACGGCCCCCCCGGCCGGGCCCGAACCGGGGGCACTGGGATCGCAGCGAGCGGGTGAACCCCCGGCCAGTCTCCCTGTCCCAAGCCCGCCTTTTTGCCGAGGCCGACTACTCGGCCGGGCCCCCGGAGCGACCCGTCAGCCGCACTTCGCAGCTGACGGGGGCCCGAGGTCAGCCGCCAACCCTAATCAGTTTCTTGTTGACGAACTCGTCGGCGCCGTAGCGACCGAGCTCGCGACCGAACCCGGAGCGCTTGACCCCGCCGAAGGGCAGCTCGGCTCCATCGGCTCCGACGACGTTGATGTAGACCATGCCGGCATCGATCTTGTCCGCGACGCGCAGCGCCTGGTCGGGATCGTTGGTCATCACGTAGGAGCCAAGCCCGTACGGGGTGTCGTTGGCCAACTCGACGGCTTCGTCCTCCGAGCTCACCCGGTAGACCTGCGCGACCGGGCCGAAGAACTCCTCTCGGTAGGCGTCCATCTCGGGCTTGATGTCGGCCAGCACAGTGGTTGAGAAGAAGTTGCCCTCGTGGTCGCCGCCGGCCACCAGCCTGGCCCCCTGATCGACGGCGCGCTTGAGCTGGTCCGCGAGTCGGTCTGTCGCCGCCGAGGAGGAGAGGGGGCCGATCGCCGTGTCGGGCGAGGTGGGGTCGCCCGGCTTGACTGCGGTTATGGCAGCGGTGAATTTGTCCATGAACGGCTCGTACAGCTCGTCGGCGACGATGAATCGCTTGGCGGCGTTGCAGGACTGGCCGGTGTTGTCCAGCCGGGCGCCCACGGCAGCCTCGACGGCCCCGTCCAGATCGTCGGTGCCCAGCAGGATGAACGGGTCAGAGCCGCCGAGCTCGAGGACCACCTTTTTGAGATTGCGCCCGGCGATCTCCGCGACGGCGGTGCCGGCGCGCTCTGAGCCGGTCAGCGACACGCCCCGCACGCGCGGGTCGGCGATCACCCACTCGATCTGCTCGTTGGTGGCATAGATGTTGATGTAGGCGTCCGAAGGGAACCCGGCCTCGTGGTAGATCCGCTCGATCGCCTCCGCCGACTCGGGGCATTGAGGCGCGTGCTTGAGCAGGATCGTGTTGCCGATCACCAGATTCGGTCCCGCGAACCGTGCCACCTGGTAGTAGGGGAAGTTCCACGGCATGATGCCGAGCAACACGCCCAGGGAGCTGCGGCGGATGAACGCCGACCCGTCGCCCGCCAGCAGCTCGATCGGCTCGTCGGCCAGGAGCTTGGGGCCATTGTCAGCGTAGAAGCTGTAGATATCGACGCAGAAGTCCACCTCGCCGAGGGCCTGCTCGATCGGCTTGCCCATTTCCCGCACGATGATCTCGGCCAGCCGCTCGCGCTGCTCGCCGTGCAACTCCCCCACGCGGCGAAGCAGAGCCGCACGCTCCTCCACGGTGGTCGACGCCGACCACTCGCGATGAGCCTTGTCGGCCCTGGCGATCGCGTCCTTGAGCTCCTCGTCGCTGATCGTCGGGTACTCCTTCACGACCTCGCCCGTCGCCGGGTTGACGACCGCGTAGTCAGCCGCCTGAACTTGAGCCATGTGACCCTCCCTTTTCTGGTCCCCGATCGTGCTCGCGGGGGCCGTCTTTGCTCTCCGAAACCGAACTCAGTCAGTCCTCGCGACGATACCTCAAGCACTGGGCTCCGAATATTCCAAGACCTCGGGCGAGTTCTGGCCGTTGCTGCGAACTGCGCACCTCGGGGCCCGTCAGCACGGGTTCCGACGAGCCCAGGCCAGGAAGTCGCGGGTTGCCTGCGGGGTACTGGCAAGCCGGCGTTCGCGCTGCTTGAGGGCGTGAGCGGTCTCCGAGCGGCTGAACACCCAGCCCAGCGTCTGAATCCGCCGCGCCATCAGGAACGTGGGCAGCTCGGCCGGCAACAGGTCGGGGAGCTCTCGAATCTGTCGGTAGCCGTCGACCAGGGCGTCCCGACGATCCCCCAGACTGCCAGTTCGGTCGTAGGGGTACAGGGCGACGGCGAACTCGTGCCCGTACCAGCTGTGTCCGCTGTCGTCGAAGTCGATGACGACGACCGCGCCGTCGTCGCAGACAAGGACGTTCTCGAACCCCAGGTCGCCGTGGATCAGCCCGAACCGATCCGGCCGTTCGCCGATCACATCCAGCCGCGCCCGGACCTCGGTCCGGCACGCCTCCAGCGCGGCCCGGTCATCCGCGGCGAACACGGAATGGGGGTCGGGCGGTCCCCACCGTGGATCGTCTCCCACCAGCGCCTCGGCGTCCCACGCGGGCCGCAAAAACCACGGGGGCGCCGCCCACGCGCGCGCGTGCGCGTGAATACGCGCCATTAATTCCCCCAGCCTCTCCCATGGCTTCACCTCGCTGACCGAACTCAGCGGTACGCCGTCGATCCACTCGAACAGCACCGCGGTGCGAGAGCAGCCCGGGCCGGCGGTCGCGGTCTGGAGCGGATCGCCATCGCATCCGGGCACCGCCGCGGCGGTCCGTACGCCGCTGCCCCGCAGGCTCTCCATCCACGCCAGCTCGGATCGAATCGCCGCGGCGGACTGGTATCCGGGCCGGTGAACGCGCAGGGCAAAGCGCCGTCCGTCCGGGGCGTGGATCCTGTACGTCGTGTTCTCGCCGTGGCGCACGAACGTGGCGCGGGCCTGTCCGCTGAACCCGAAGCGAGCCATCGCGTCGGCGACCAGAGCGGCCGGCAGCGGATCGCCGGCCACCTGGCCCGCCGACCTCACCGCGGGCTCTTGGCCCGCACGTGCCGGCTGGGGACGGGCCGGTCGACGTCCTTGGCGCGCTGCAGCGCGGCGTCGAGGCGCTCGAGCACCGTGTCAGCGAGCGCATCCTCGAGCAGCAGGCCGGGCTTGAACTGCAGGACCGATTGGTCAAAGCCCGATGCGATCGCCCACACGCCGAGCTCGAACAGCTCCTGCTGCAGGTAGACGGCTCCGTCGGGGTGATCGACGCGCAGGCCGATCACGAGCCCGCTCTGGCGCACCTCGGTCAGGTACGGGTGGCGGTCGCGCAGCTCCGACAGGCCGCGGCCGACGTGCTCGATCAGGTGCGTGATCTGCGTCTGCACCGCGGGACGGGTCGTGATCTCCAGCACGCGCTCAGCAACCCGGCAGCCGATCTCGGCACCGCCGAAGGTCGAGACATGTCCCCAGCCGTTCTCGTGCAGCCACCCAGCGGCCCGCGCCGCGATCACCGTCGCCGCGATCGGATACATGCCGCCGGAGAGCCCCTTTGCGGTGACCAGGATGTCCGGCTGCACGCCGAAGGTCTCGACCCCCCACAAGCGCCCGGTGCGCCCCAGTCCCGTCTGCACCTCATCGGCGATGTAGAGCGCCTCGTTCTCCTCGCACAGCGCCTTGACCGCGGGCAGATAACCGTCCGGCGGCACCGGGAAGCCATAGGTCGCCGGCACCGTCTCTAGGAGCACCGCGGCCACGTCTCCCCTGGACATCTCGGCCGCGATCGCGTCGAGGTCGCCGAACGGCACCTTCGCGAACTGATCGGGCAGATCGGACAGGAAGTAGGCTGCCCCCGCGTCCTCGCCCGCGGCGCCCGAGAGTCCCGTGCGACCGTGGTATCCGGCGGCCAGCGTCACGATCCGCCGGCGCCCGGTCGCCCGCCGGGCGGTCTTGATGGCGACGTCGATCGCCTCGCTGCCCCCGGAGGCGAACACCGTGTACGCCAGGTCACCGGGGGTGAGCTCGGCCAGCCGGGCGGCCAGCTCGGCGCGAGCGGTGCTGGCGAAGTGGTGGTTTCCGATGTCCATCGTGGATGCGGCCGTGACCATCGCCTCCACAACCTCGGGGTTGCGATGCCCGAGGTTGAAGGTGCCTCCGTTCAGGTGCAGGTCGATCAGCTCCCGGCCGTCGAGATCCCACAGCCGGTAGCCCTCGCGGCGGCCGATCACGAGCTGGGTGCCGAACGCCTCCCAGACGTCGACGCGGTGCGGGGCGACGTGCCGGCGGGTCAGCTCGAGCACGCGTTCCTTCTCGGATCCCCGGGCGCTCCCCGGGCCAGTGGAACTCACTCGTAGAACCCGTCCGGGGCCAACTTGAGCCGCTCGCGGTAGTCGAGATCGTGGGTGGCTATGAGCAGCGCGTCGTGCTCACGCTCGAGCGCCTCGATCCGCTCCCAGCTGGACACCATCGCATCCGGGCTCCACAGGACCGCCGGCAGCGCACGCTCGCGCATCTTGGCCAGCAGGTAGGTCGCGTCGGCGAGCAGGATGACCGTCTGTCCGCTGTCGAGCCTCACCATCAGCGACTGGTGCCCCCGGGAGTGACCGGGGGTGCTCAGCGCGACCAGGCGCCCGTCGCCGAAGATGTCGTGATCGCCGTCGAGCTGATGCCAGTCGAGCTCGTGCTCGAAGTCGGCGGCCACGTAGAGCAGGCGTTGGTACACCGGTGGCTGCCGCGCGAAGCTCAGCTCCTCGCGCTGCACCAGGACGGGTGCGTGGGTGAGCCACCCGAGGCCCCCGGCGTGGTCGAAGTGCAGGTGTGACTGGACCACGATGTCGATGTCGGTGGGCTTCAGGCCGATGGTCGCCAGGCGCGCCTCGAGGTGGTCCTCGGAGCTCATCTGGACCTCGAACGACGCTGCCGCCGGCCCCAGCCGGGCCTCGGGATCGGTGCCCATCTGCGGGTGCACCCCGGTGTCGAACAGGACGTTGCCGCGCGGATGCGTGATGACGTACATGAAGTACGGGTTGTAGACCTTCGTTCCCACGCGCTCGTCGAACGGGTCAAAGGCCGCCCAGTCCATCAGATCGCCGCCGCAGTGCAGCGCGTACAGCCTCATCGTCGCACTCGCCCGCGGACCGCTTCGGCGGCGGCCTTCAGCGCCGAGCGCTCCGCGTCACTGAGGTTGAGCTCGACGATCTCGAGCACGCCGCCGCGACCCAGCACCGCGGGCACCCCGAGGAACAGGTCCTCGATCCCGTATTCGCCCTGCAGATAGGCGGACACCGGGATCGCTCCGGCCTGGGCGCCGCGGATTGCCTGCAGCAGCTCGATCGTCGCGTGGGCCGGCGCGACCGTGGCCGATCCAGTCCGGCGCAGGCTGACCACCGCGCCACCACCGGCGACGGTCTCACGGATGCACGCCTGGATTCGG
The DNA here is from genome assembly GCA_963799995.1 of uncultured Solirubrobacterales bacterium. Taxonomy (GTDB): domain Bacteria; phylum Actinomycetota; class Thermoleophilia; order Solirubrobacterales; family Solirubrobacteraceae; genus Palsa-465. The sequence continues at coordinate 1,974,692 of CAWCZI010000012.1, forward strand.
TCAACGGGCAGCACGTCGACCAGCGGCCGGCCGCGGACGGTCGCGCCGGAGACGATCGGGACCATCTCGTCGCCGTGGCTGCCCAGCGTGATCGCCTCCACGTCGAGCGGCTGGACCCCGGCGGCGGTGGCGATGGCGTTGCGAAAGCGGCTGGAGTCGAGCGTGGCGGCCATCCCGAGGACTCGCTCGGTGCCCAGCCCGCTCGCGCGCCACAGCTCATGGGTCATTTCGTCGAGAGGGTTGGTGACGACGATCACGACGGCGCTCGGGGCGAACTGCGCGATCGCCTCGCCGGCCCCTCTGATAACCGGGCCGTTGACCTGCATCATGGCGGCGCGATCCATGCCCGGGGTGCGGGGCCTGCCGGCGGTGACGACGACGACGTCGCAGCCTGCAATCAGGTCCAGCGTGGTTCCGCCGCGGGCCCGGGTCGGTGACCCGGTGATGCCCGACGCGTGCTCGATGTCGAGCGCGACCGACTCCGCGAGGCCGGGCACGATGTCGATCAGGCAGATCTCATCCGCAAACCCGTCGATCGCGGCCAGATGAGCGGTGGTGGCCCCGACACCACCGGCGCCGATGAACCCCAGGCGCGTAAAGCGTGTGGGGGTCAGCCCGCGCGGCCTGTCGGATGCCACCCAGCGCGCGCCTCGGCGATACAGGCTGCGCCGGATCGCCCGGCCTGGATCCGCGCCGATCGGCGCCGGCTTCTCGAGCGGGCCGCGGACGATCTCCACGCCGAGGCGCTCGAGCGCATCGAGTGCCTGCGGCGTGACGATGTCGTCGTTGGCAACCACGAGCCGGCGCTGGCCGCGGCGAAATGCCTCGCGAACGTGCTCCTCGCCGACGACGTTCATCAACGGCCTTCGAGGGCCTCCAGCGAGGACGCGGCGGTGTCGATCGCCAGCCGTACGTCAGCTTCCGAGCCGGAGATGAACATCCGACCAAAGCGCCCCACGGTGCGCACCTCGACGATCTTGATCGTGGCCACCTTCTCGGCCTCGTTGGCCGCCGCGGCGATGTAGGCCGCGGGCCCGCACTCGAGAATCCCCAGGGTCTCGCCCGGCACGAGCAGCGATCCGCTGCGCCACTTGTTGAGCAGCTGCGCCTGGTAGGGCTCCACCGAGGTGATGATCTGGCTGGACTCGACGTTCGGGCGCCGGCGCTCGGTGAGGCTCATCCCGAGATGCGACAGGATCGCCTCGCGAGCGGCGCTCACCTCGGCGTTGGCGGGCGACCGCAGGATGAAGAAGCCAAATTCCCGCTCGACGATCTGCGAGGTCGCCTGGACGTCAGCCGCCTTCAGGGCGACGTCCACGACACGGAAGACCTCGTTGCCCGGACCGATCTCACCGACCAGGATGGTGTCGCCGGAGAGCGGAATCGAGCCCTGCACCGTGGCGCCGTTGTAGGCGGCGAACTGGGGCTGAAGCCGATCTATCTGCACCAGCGCGCGGAGGTCCATCAGCTGTGCTCCGGGTAAAGGAGGTCCATCAGCTGGGCTCCGGGTCGAGGAGGTCGTTCAGCGACCGCCAGGGACGGGACTCGTAGGCGATCCGCTTGATGTTGATGAGATGAAGTGCGGTCACGTTGTCGGACACGATCGATCCCGACCAGGTGCCGGTGCCGAGCATGAAGCTCGGGTCGATGTCACAGGAGAAGCCCATGCCGCCGTGCAGCGCCGGCGTGTTGACGAGCACGCGGCCGGCAGGCAGGCGCGAGAATCGCGCCACGACGCTCGGATCGTCGGCGTGGACCACGGCGGTGTGGCCTTCGCCGCCGAAGCGCAGGACCTCGAGCGCCCGCTGCGCCCCCGCCTCGGCGTCGCCGACGTCGTAGAAGGCGAGGACCGGATCCAGCTTCTCGGCCGACAGGGGATCGCTGCGTCCCACGGTCTCGAGCTCCGCCAGCAGGACCCGCGTGCGGGGCGCCACATCGAAACCGGCCAGCTTGGCCAGGCGGGTCGCCGATTGCCCGACGTTCTCGACCTTCAAGCGAAGATTGCGGTCGAACAGGACCTCCGCCAGGGACTCCGCCTGTCGCCTGGTGCACAGGTGGCCGCCCTGCTCGCGGATCGCGTGCCGCAGCCGCTCCGCGATCGGATGATCGGCGATCACGGCCTGCTCCGCGGCGCACGCCGTGCCGTAATCGAACGACTTGCTCGAGAGGATCATGTCCGCGACCTCGTCGAGGTCTCCCGCCTTGGAGCGATCGACGTAGACGGGAACGTTGCCGGGTCCGACCGCCAGCGTCGGCTTGCCCGAGGAGTAGGCCGCCCGCACCATCGCCGCGCCGCCGGTGGCCATCACCACGGCGATCCGGCGGTGGCTCATCAGCTCGCGCGTGCCGTCCAGGGTCGAGCCGTCCAGGCACTGGATCAGGCCCGGCGGCGCCCCCTCGTCCTCGGCGGCGTCGGCGAGGACGCGAGTTGTCTCGGCGCCGCAGTGGCGTCCCCGGGGATGCGGCGCGTGCACGATCGCGTTGCCGGCCTTCACCGCCGAGAGCGTCTTGAAGATGACGGTCGAGGTCGGATTGGTCACCGGGATCAGCGCGGCCACGACACCCATCGGCTCGCCGACCGCGATCACCTTGGTCGCCTCGTCGCGCCACAGCACGCCGAGGGTGCGGACGTTGCGCAACCAGTCCGACACCGCGATCGTGTTGAACAGGTTCTTGAGCGCTTTGTCGCCGGCGTTGCCGTACCCCGTCTCCTCAGCGGCGAGCTCGCCCAGGCGTGCCGCCTCGGGGGCGATCGCCCGCGCCATCGCCTCGACGACGCGATCGACGTCCGCCGGATCCCAGGTGCGGAACGTCAGCCAGGCCTCGTAGGCGCGGTCGGCCGCCCGCCGCGCCTGGGCGATCGAGTCCAGGTCGGGGTAGGCGAGCGTCATGCCAGCGCCTGCTCGAGCAGGGAGGCGTCGCCGCCGTCCAGGGCACGGCGGACGTCGTCGGGCCGGAAGCGGTCCAAACCAAGGCTCGGCAGGGTTCGCCCGTGCCGCGTGTAGTCGAGGCCTGCGAGGACCGAGCCGATATCGACGAGCGCAGCCGCGGTGCGAGTCGGGATGCCGGCCAGCGCGCCGGCGCTGATCGAGCGGCACCAGCGAGCAGCACAGCGCGTCGTGGACGCGGGGGTCGTCGCTCGCGAGCGCGGGACCGAGGTCCTCCTGCACCGGGGCCGGCGGGAGGTCGCGCACCCCGAAGGCAAACGCCACCCGGCGGCGCTCGTCGTCGATCCGCCGCGCGACCGACGCGAACTCGCGCAGCAGCGCCGGCGCGACGTCTCTGATTCCGGAGAGGTCCGAGAAGCTGGTCTCGAGCACACCGCGAGCGGGGATGAGCATCGGCAGCAGGGCCCGCAGCCGCTGCACCGCGTCCTCGGTGGCGCGGTTGGGCAGCGCCGCCGCGGGCACCTCCGCGCTCACGGCCGCGAGCGTGAGCGCACCCGGTTCAGAGGACTCGACCCGGTAGGGCGAAGCCGCCAGCTCGACGATCGTCGGAAGGTCCGGCGCAGGCGAAACGGCGCAGCGAGCGGGCGACCTCGACGGCCCCGAACGAGCGTCCTGGGACCAGCACCAGGAGCTGCTCGGGCCGCAGCCGGCCCGCCAGCAGGCCGCCGCAGGTGGCGTGGGCGATGCCGGGAGTCGCGACCAGGATCGCGTCGGCTTCGGTCACGGCGTCGTCGATCCCGGTTCTCAGGCCGATCGCCGGCTGGGCGGATGGGCCGTCGGCCAGCCGGTAGGTGCCGACCAGATGCTCGCCCCGCACGGTCACCGCCCGCGGCGCGGCCAGCGCCGCGCGCTCGGGCTCGAATGCCGTGTGAAGCGTCACTTCGCACTCGGCCGCCAGACACTCGCAGGCCAGGGCCTGGCCCACCGGTCCGGCTCCCAGCACGGCGACGCGGCGCAGCGGGCGGCGCTCGGGCACCCCGGCCGCCGGCTTGACCTCGTTGAGGTCGGCCAGCAGCGCTTCGAATTCGCCGGCAGAGGTCATCCTCGCCGCCGACCGGGCCATGCGGCTACTCGCTGGCGGAGCCGGAGATCATCGAAGCGAGGTCGCCATGTGGCCGGGCGATGACATGGATCGACAGGACCTCGCCGACCTTGTTGGCGGCCACACCACCGGCGTCCGTCGCCGCCTTGACGGCGCCGACGTCGCCGCGGACGATCACCGTCACCAGGCCGCCGCCGACCCGCTCGTTCGTGACCAGCTCGACGTTCGCGGCCTTGACCATCGCGTCGGCGGCCTCCAGCGCTGGAACCAGGCCTCGAGTCTCGATCATCCCTAGCGCTACCTGCGGGGTTTCCGCCATCACTTGCTCCTTGTCTTGGTGGGCTGTTTGCGGCTCGACGTGCCGGCGTGCAGGTTGACGGCATCGACGATCGCGACGATCGTCAGGTCGGTGGCGGCCGCGCGCGACTGCGGCGGCTGCCGGGCCGCCGACCCGCGCGTGATCAGCACCTGATCACCGGGCCCGGCACCGACCGTGTCAACGGCGACCTCGGCCGGTCTGGCATCAGAACCGGCCGGGTCCAGCGGCTGGACGATCAACAGCTTGTGCGAGAGCAGGCTCTCGGTCTTCGCGGTCGCGGTCACCGAGCCGAGCACTTGCGCGAGCTCCATCAGTGGCGCCCCGGGTGGCGGTTATGCTCGGCTATTTCCGCAATCATGGACGTTCGTGTACCGTATACAGTGACCCGAGGGAATGCAAGGGCCGGGCACCGGGAGGACAGCTGATGGCCGGGACCCGGGAGGAGAGCTGATGGCCGGGACGAGCGATGCGGTCGTGATCGGAGCCGGCATCGCCGGAGCCTCGGCGGCGCTCGCGCTGCGCAGGCGTGGGCTCGACGTCACGCTGATCGATGCACGGGAGCCCGGACACGCGCGCGCAGCCTCCGCCGGAGATCACCGCATCCTGCGCGCCAGCCACGGGTCGGATCAGCTGTACACCCGCTGGAGCCGGGAGGCGCGTCTGCGCTGGATGGAGCTCGGAGCCGAGGTCGGCCAGGAGCTGTTCGTCCAGAGCGGAGCGGTCATGCTCGCCAAGGCCGGACACACGCAATGGGAGGACGCCTCCCGCGACACCCTCGCCCGGCTGGGGGTTCCGAGCTTCGTGGTCGACGTGGACGAGCTGCGCCTGCGCCTGCCGCTGATCGACCCGCGCGGCCTGGCGTACGGCCTGTGGGAGCCCGAATCCGGATTCGTGTACGCGCGGCGAGCCGTCCAGGCGACGGTCCGGCTGTTCGTCGAGATGGGCGGGGTTCTGCGGCGCGGCGTGGGCGGCACCGACGAGCGTGAGCGTCCCCTGGTCGACGGCCGGCCGATCGAAGCGGGCGTCATCGTCTTCGCCTGCGGCGCCTGGATGGGCCGGCTCTTTCGCCGCACCCTGGGGCAGCTGCTCGACATCGTCCGCCAGGATGTGATGATGGTCGAGCCACCACCCGGGGCGACCGGCTATGACGCCGACAGCTTCCCGGCCTGGATCGATCATGGGTATCCCGCCTACGGGATACCGGCGTCCGGCGGCTACGGCTTCAAGGCGGTGCTCAACTGGCGCGGCATCACGCTCGACATAGACCGCGATGACCGCTTGATCTCCCCCACGTCGGTGGCCCGCACGCGGCGCTATCTGGCTCATCGCTTTCCCGCGCTGGCCAACGCGCCGATCGTCGGCCAGGAGGTGGGCCAGATCGCCAACACCACCGACACCCACTTCCTGATCGACCACCACCCCGCGCACGACCGCCTCGTGCTCGTGGCCGGCGACTCGGGACACCTGTTCAAGCATGGTCCCGTGGTCGGTGACCACATCGCCGCGCTCGCGCTTAACGAGATCGACCCCGAGCCGCGTTTCAGCCTCGGCAAGCGCCCCGCCGTGGCGGTCACGTCGGCCGACCGCCCGCAGTAGAGGACGATCGGTCCGCTCAGAGGGACGCAAGAAACGCGTCCACGACCTGGTTGAAGCCGTCGGCCTCCTCGAGGAACGGACAGTGGCCGCTGTCTTCGAACAGCTCTACTGCGGCCTGCGGGATGTTCTCTTTCAGGTGGGCTGCGCCTGAGACGGGGAGTAGCGCGTCGTGGCGGCCCCAGCAGACCAGAGTCGGAACGTCGACGGCGGGCAGAACCTCGCGGTAGTCCTGCACCGACTGATCGAACAGAATCGCGCTGAGCGGGCCGATCGGGAGGCGGGCGCACTCATGGACCATCCACTCGGCGTCCTCGGGGGCCGGTTCATGGTTGAACATCAGGGCGACCAGATGGCGCAGAAATGCGTCCCTGTCGGCTTGGACATCGCTCATCAGCGAGGTGAGCGTTTCCAGATCGATGAAGCCGTGGGGAAAGCCATCCCATTTGAAATCCGAGGCGGCCTCGTCGACGACGATCAGTCCCCGCAGGTCACCGGTGCCGAACTGGCGTATGTAGTCCCAGGCGACGAATGCCCCCATCGACCAGCCCAGGAGGACCGGCCGGGCGAGGCCAAGCGCGTCCACGAACAGCTTCAGATCGCGCGCGTACTGAGAAACCGTATGGCCGGACTGCACCTTCTCAGAACCGCCGTGGGCTCGTAGGTCCACGGCCAGGACCCGATGATCGGCGCTGAGTGGCTCGAGCTGGCGATGGAAGTAGCGCCTGCTCATCGACACGCCGTGGATCAGCACCACGGGCGGGGCGGTCGGATCCCCGGCGTCGTCGTAGGCCAGCGTTATCCCGTTCGAAAGGCGGATCTCGGGCAAGGCAGGCTCCTCAGAACTGAAACGGGCGGTCGATGCCGGCCAGCGAGACGCCGGTGAATGCCGACGCTTCGAGCGTCAGCGCGCGGAGGTCCTCGGGCTCGAGGTTGTGCACCGATGACTTGCCGCACGCCTTGGCCAGCAGCGTGGCCTCCATCGTCATCGCGGTCAGCAGACGCAAGGTTCGCTCCGCGCCGGCCTCGACATCCATCCGCTCCTCGAGCTCGGGGTCCTGGGTGGTGATCCCGACCGGGCAGCGACCGGTATGGCAGTGATGACAGGAGCCGGGAGCGGTCCCGAGGGCGGCGTAGTCGTCGACGTAGCGCGGCGAATTACAACCGAGCCCGATCAGCGCCGCGGTCGCGATCATCGCGCAGTCGGCGCCGAGGGCGAGCGCCTTGGCGACGTCGACCCCGGAGCGGATGCCGCCGGAGACGACGAGCTTCACCTTGTCGGCCATCCCGCAGTCCTCGAGCGCGCGGCGCGCGGCGGGGATTGCGGAGATCAACGGCACCCCGGTGTGGTCCAGCAGCATCTCGGGCGAGGCGCCGGTCGAGCCCTCCATCCCGTCGAGCACGATCACGTCGGCACCGGTCTTGGCCGCCACCGCCACGTCGTAGTAGGGACGCGTCGCCCCGAGCTTGATGAAGATCGGGACGCGGTAGCCGGTGGCGTCGCGCAGCTCCTCGATCTTGATCTGCAGATCGTCGGCGCCGAGGAAGTCTGGATGGCGGACGGTCGCTCGCTGGTCCACTCCGAGCGGAAGCGAGCGCATGCGGGCGACTCGCTCGGAGACCTTCATGCCCAGCAGCAGCCCGCCGGTACCGGGCTTGGCGCCCTGCCCCACCACGACCTCGATCCCGTCGGCGCGGCGCAGATGGTCGAGGTCGAGCATGTAGCGCGACGGGGTCAGCTGGTACACGAGCGTCTGCGACTCCGCGCGCTCGTCCTCGAGCATGCCGCCCTCGCCCGTGCAGGTCATCGTGCCGGCCCGCGAGGCACCCCGGCCGAGCGCGGCCTTGGCGCTCGCCGACAGCGCGCCGAAGCTCATCGACGCGATGTAGATCGGGATCTCGAGCTCGATCGGCTCCTCCACCAGTCCCAGCCCATCTCCCAGAACCGTTTTCGTGTCGCATTTCTCGCGGTAGCCCTCCAGCGGCAGCCGCGTCATCGTCGCCGGCTGGAAGACGAGATCGTCGAAGCTGGGCAGCTGGCGCTGGAAGGTGGAGAAGCCGCGGATCTGATAGCGCCCGAGCTGTGCCTTGGCGTGAATGTCGGCGATCGCCGCCGGCGTCCACCGCGACGAGCCGCCGCGGGTGTAGGACCGGGCCACCCCCGCCGGCCGGCCGGCCTGCGCTCCGTCGGAGAACGCCGCCGGGTCCTCTTCGGGGTGGCCGTTGGCGCCGTTCAGATCATCAGCCATTGCTGCGCATCCCTTGACTCGAAGTGCCACAGCGCCTGCGCGGAGACGATGCGCTGCCACGTCTGCCCCTCATCGCCGATGCCGAGGCCGGCGAGCAGCGCCCACACCTCCGCGACCTCGTCGGCCGGCGGCTCCTCGATCCGTGCGTCGACACCGAGACCGCCGATCGTGCCGGCGACCCAGATCTCCCCCTCCCACAGCGAGTCACCCGCGGCATCGGCGGTGTCACCGAGGCAGATCACCCGCCCCCCGTGGGCCATGAAGCCGCAGGCATGGCCGAGCGAGCCCTCGACCACGATCACCCCGCCCTTCATCGCCACGCCGCAGCGCGGACCGGCGTTGCCGCGCACGTGGATCGTGCCTCCGCGGATCGACGCGCCGACGCTCATCGCGGCGTTGCCCTGCACGGTGATGTGCCCGCTGGCCATCGCCTCCCCGACGCCCCAGCCGGCATTGCGGGTGATCGTGATGCCGGCACCGTTGTTGAGGCCGCCGCAGTAATAGCCCACCGAGCCTTCGAACGTCACCTCGCCCCCTGGCGGCAACGCAACGCCGAGATTGTGACGTGAGAGCGGCTCGGTCACGCGCACGTGCTCGCCGGCGGCGACGGCCGCCCGGATCTCCTCGTTGACCTCCCGCAGGGGACGATCCCCGGCTCGGATCACGCGGCCGCCCCCACCGCCACCGGCGAGCGGACGGACCAGATGCGAACGATCGACGGACCGTCGTGGACCTCTACGTCGACCTCGTCGACGTAGAGCGTGCGCAGCGCCTGCTCCTCGGTGGCGACGGCGACGCCATCGGGTCCGATCACCGCGACGACCGGCTTGATCGCCCAGCGATCCTTGGCCAGTGCGATCCCGTCGGGGGTGGCCAGCAGATATGTGAAGACGCCGTCGAGCTCGCTCAGGCTGCGCTCGAGCGACTCCTGAAGCGAATCGCCGGCCGCCATCCGCACCGAGTTCCAGACCGCGATCAGCTCGCTGTCGTTCTCGGTCGTGAAGCGGTATCCCTGCCGCTGCAGGCGCCGCCGCCAGGTGTAGTAATTGGTCAGCTGCCCGTTGTGGACGATCGCCACGTCGGGAAACGGCCGCGCCCAGAACGGATGGCCCGCGACCGGTGACACATTCGACTCCGTGGCCAGACGAACGTGACCGAGGCCATGCGTCCCGATGAACTCCTCCACCCCGTGCTTGGATGCCACCTCGCCGGCGTCGCCGACGTCCTTGACGATCTCCAACGCGCGCCCGGCCGACTGAAGCTCGACCCGGTCAAGCGCGTCGCAGGCGTCGACCCAGGCTGAGAACGGCTTGGGATCGGAGACCACGAGCCTCGCCAGCACATGCCGTTGGCCGCTCTGGTCCCAGGTCGGCTCCTGCACGAAGTCCGCGCCGTGCTCGCGAGTGACGCCGCGCAGAGCCTCGAGATCCTGATCCAGGTGACCGCGGTCGGCAAGGAGCGCGCGCACGACGAACGCATCCTCGCGCGGCGTTCCATACAGCGCGAACCCAGTGCTGTCCCACCCCCGGTGACGCTGCGCGGCCATCATCGCCGTCAGGTCGGCGCCGAGACGGCCCGGCTCATTCAGCGTCCGGCCTGCGATCCCGCACATACAGGGCTCTCCCTTTCGTTATTGCATACCGTACACGAAACACGAGACCCTCACAAGACCACCCGGGCGCCGAGATGCAACAAGTCCTAGGCGGCTCTTGATGCCCGGCGGCGCCGGGCCGTGCCGGCGCTGGGCGACTTGGCCGCCGCGCCCTTCACGGTGCGCTCGAGGCCCCACGCGATGTGCTCGATCATCGCGCGGCGAGCGCGCACCGGATCACCGGCGGCGATCTCCTTGATCAGCGCCTCGTGCTCGGCCACGAACGCGTCGTGCGGCGAGTGAACGTAGAAATCGTGGTACGCGAGAGCGCTGATGGCCCGGCCCCAGATCGCGTCGAAGAAGTTGAGCAGGTACGAGTTGCCGGTTGCCTGCACGATTGACCGGTGAACCGAGCGGTTGGCTTCGAACGACTCCCGGGTGGACCGCAGCTTTCTCGCGGTGGCCGCCGCGAGCGCGTCCCTCACCTGCGCCAGCGCGTTCGGACCGAGCTCAGCGACGATCGCGGCGGCGTGGCCCTCGACCGCGTCTCGCGCCCCGTAGAGATCGCGCACGTCTGAGTCCGACAGGCTGCGCACGACGTATCCGCGGCGTCCTGAAGGCTCCACCACGCCCTCTTCCTTGAGCCGCAGAAGAGCGTCGCGCACCGGCGTCCGGCTGACGTCGAGCTCTTCGGCCAGGCGGTCCTGGATCAGCCGATCGCCGGGATTGACCGTCCCCTGCACCAGCGCCTCGACGAGCCGGTCATAGACCTCGCTCGCGAGCCGGGAGTGCGAGCGGTCGATGCGCTGGATTGCTGCCATGGTCGCAGTCTAAAGACCTTCACCATCAATGGACGGAGTTCGATATCCGGTAATCGCGTCCACCTCCACCTCCACCATCAGCCCCGGAGTCGCCAGCTGCGCCCCGACGACGGTCAGCACCGGAGCCGCGTCTCCGAGCGCCTCGCGGTGAGCCCGCGCGAACGCGGCGGCGTCGGCCATGTCAACCAGGTAGGCGCGGGTGCGGACCACGTCGCTCAGGCTCGCGCCCACGGCTCGCAACGCCGCATCGATGCGCTGCAGGGTGAAGCGGGACTGGGCGGCCGTGTCGCCCGGCTGATGGACGCGCCCTGACCGCTCGACGGCGGTCGTGCCGGCCACATAGACGAACGGGCCGACCCGCTTGGCGCGGACATATCCGGCGAGCTCCTCGAAGCGGCCGCCGTCACGGTGCTCGGCGCTCTCCCAGCCCTCCGCGGCTCCCATCCCCTCGACAGCCTCCATCGTCTCACCTCGTATGCGGTGTTTCGCGTTCCGTACACGATAGCTCCGGGCGCGGGCGCCCGGGGGGTTAGTAGACGATGACGCTGCGGGCTGTCTCCCCCGCCTGCATGCGCGCGAACGCATCGTTGACTTCGTCCAGCCCGCAGGTGGTGATAAGGGGTGCGAGGCGCAGCCGGCCGTCGCGGTAGAGGTCGACGAGGAGGGGGATGTCGCGCAGCGGCACGCAGGAGCCATACCAGGAGCCGCGCACGCACCTTTCCTCCAGGGTGGTCGTCAGCGCGTCCAGTGCCACCCGGGTCTCGGGTGAGGCCATACCGATCAGAACCGCCTGGCCGCCGCGGCTGGTCAGCGCCACCGCGGTGTCGATCGTGTCCGGACGTCCCAGCGCCTCGAAGGCGTGGTCGACGCCACCTCCGAGCAGCTCGGTGACGGCCTCGACGGGGTCGCACTCGGCGGCGTTCACGACCGCGGTCGCGCCCAGCTCGCGAGCCAGCTCGAGCTTGGCGGCGACGACGTCGACCGCCACGATCGTGCTCGCGCCCGCGATCCGTGCCCCCTGCACGACGTTGAGGCCGACACCCCCGCACCCGACCACCGCCACGGAGTCGCCGGGGCGCACGTGCGCGGTGTTGATGGCCGCTCCCACCCCGGTCATGACGGCGCAGCCCATCAACGCGAGCTCGGTCAGCGGAAGGCCGGGATCGACCTTCACCGCCGTCCGCGCCGGCACCACCGAGCACTCGGCGAACGAGGACGTGTTGTAGTGATGAACCGGCTCCCCGTCACGGCTGAAAGCGGCACGTCCCGTCCTCCATCGTCGCGTCGTACCAGGCCGTGTTCTCGCAGATGTTCGGCCGCCCGCGCGCGCATTGGCGGCAGTGCCCGCAGTAGGGAAGCCAGGTCAGCAGGACATGGTCGCCCGGACGCAGGCCGACCACGCCCGGACCGACCTGCTCCACCACGCCCGCTCCCTCGTGGCCGAGGACGACCGGGAGCGAGGTCGGATGGATCGCCCTGGGCGACGTGAAGGTCGGAGTGGCAGACGCCGCTGGCCGCCATGCGAATCAGCACCTCGCCCGTCTTGGGCGGATCGAGCTCGAGGTCCTCGATCACGAGCGGCTGCCCGAATTCGTGCAGGACGGCGGCCCGTATCGGCGTCGACATGAGTTCTCCCCTTCAGCCGGACTTTTGCCCGGGCGACCGGACACGCACGGGCAGCGACTTGAACCCGTTTACGAAGTTCGAGCTCAGGCGAACCGGAGCCCCCGCGAGCTCGAAGCGGACATCCCGGGCCAGGATCTCCTCGAGCAGGACCCTGAGCTCGAGGCGGGCGAGGAACGAGCCGAGGCAGAAGTGCGGACCCCCGCGTCCGAACGTCGTGTGCGGGTTGCGCCGGCGCCCGACGTCAAAGCGCTGCGGGTCCTCGAACACGTCCTCGTCGAAGTTGGCCGACAGGTACCACAACGCCACCCGATCGCCGGCCTGGATCGGCACCTCGCGGATCTCCGTGTCCCGGGTCGCGGTCCGCCTGAAGTAGATCAGCGGCGTGCCGTAGCGCAGGATCTCATCGACCGCGGTTGGCACCAGCGACGGATCCGCCACCAGTCGCTCGAACTGATCTGGATGCTGCATCAGGGCAAGGATCCCCTGCGAGATTCCGGTGCGGGTGGTCTCGTTGCCGGCGAAGATGAACAGCTGGAAGAAGTTGGTGTACTCGGTGTCGTCCAGGTGCTCACCCTCGACCTCGGCGTGCACGAGCCGGGAGACCAGGTCATCGCGGGGCTGCCCGCCGCCGCTCCGCCCCGATCCTGCGCCCGTACTCGAACACCGTGTGCGCGGCCGGCGTGCCGAACGGGAGCAACCGCGGATCGATCTCGCTCGGGTACTTGACGGGATCGGGCCGGTAGTCCGCGTCCGTGGCCGCCGCCATCTCGCTCGTCAGCTCGATCAGCATCGGAACGTCCTCGGCGGGCAGCCCGAGAATCGCGATCAGCACCGTGACCGGCACCGGCTCGGAGATCTCGGTCACCCAGTCGAATTCCCGCTTGGCGATCGCGGTATCCAGGAGGTCTCCGACGACGGTGCGCGTGTACTGCTCGTACTCCCGGACCCGAGTCGGGGTGAACGCGTAGCTGACGAGCTTGCGCAGCCGGGTGTGCGCGGGCGGGTCGGTCTCGATCATCGACTGGCGCGCGGCCAGCGCGTCGGGCTCGCGGTCCTCCAGCGCGATGTGGCCGAGCTGTGAGGAGAAGCGCTGCGTGTCGCGGCTGACGGCGACGACATCGGCGTGCTTGGCCAGCAGCCAGAAGCCACCGCGTGTGCCCGGCCACGGATGCCAGTGCACGGGGTCGTCTCGTCGCAGCGCCGCCAGTGTCTCGTGCGGCACCCCTTCGGCGTAGACCTTCGGGCTCGCGACGTCGATGTGGCTCACGCGTCCGCCGGCGCGGCGGTGAAATCGCTCACCTCGACGAGGGTCGCGATCTCGTCGGCGAGCGCGCCGCAGAAGGCCGCGTGCACAGCGTCCGCTCGGAACGCTGCCGGCCGCGATGCTCCAGATCCGGCGCCGCGCACGCGTCATCGATCAGCACCGGCGCCATCCCCAGATCAGCGGCGGCGCGGACGGTCGCGTCGACGCACATCGACGTCATCATCCCGCAGAAGGCGACGCGGCTTGCGCCCAGGGTCGCGAGGTGCTCGGCAAGGTCGGTCTGCAAGAACGAGTTGGGGTGGTGCTTGACGATCACGAGCTCCCCCTCGGCCGGCGCCACCGCGCTGTGGGTCTCCGCGCCGCGGCTTCCGGGCACGAAGAACTCGTCGCTGCCCGGCTCTTCGTGGCGGATGTGGACGACGTGAACGCCGGCCTGGCGGGCCGCCTCGATCGCCTCGGCCGCGCGGCCGGCGGCGCGCTCGGCGTGCGGGAGCGCCAGCGCCCCGCCGGGGAAGTACTCGTTCTGGATGTCGATCACGACCAGAGCGTCGGACATCGGGCGAAGCCTACCCCCGACCTCAAGCCGTGACGGATGCGCCGCGCTTGCGCTGGTATGCCCGCCAGGTGGGCGCCCACCGCTCCGGGTCGTCGTGTGGTGCCTGGTCGAGCTGGTGAACCGTGCTGCGCTGCGGGGACGTCATCACAATCTCGGGAGTCTCGTACGCCTCGCGGGCGACCTCGGCGATGATCTCCGCGTACTCGTCGAGGTCCGCCCGCGAGTAGGACTCCGAGGGCTCGAGCGTCATCGGCTCGGCGACCAGCCATGGTTCGTGGCTCGGGAAATAGCTGGCGACGCCGAAGTCGGCGGTTCGCCGGGCGACGTCAACCGTACTCACGCCGGTGTCCTCATGGAGCCGCGCGAGGCTGTAGCGGATCTGCTCCAGCCGGCGCGCGGGATTCGTGTCCGCGAACGAGACGTCGAGGCCGGGCACGCCGGCCAGCCGCGAGGCCAGATAGTTGTTGTTCAGGACGGCGGTCTGCGCGACTTCCCTGAGCCCCTCGGCGCCGAGGCTGAGGATCCACGCGAACGAGCGCACGACCGTCGCCGGGACGCCATGGAAGGCGCGGATCTTGCCGACCGATTGCGGCCGGTCGTACTCGAGCCGGTACCGCGAGCCGTCGAATTCGACCGTCGGCACGGGCAGGAAGGGCTCGAGCTCGGCGGTGACGCCGCAGGCGCCGACCGGCATGCCCATCGAGCAGTGCGGCGAGGAGAACGTCTTGTGCAGGTTGAACTGGCACAGGTCGAAGCCCGCGTCGCCCGCACGGGTGATGCCGAGGATCCCGTTCGCGTTGGCCTGGTCGTAGTGGCACAGGCCGCCCGCCTCGTGGACGATCTCCACGATCTCCTCGATGTGCGGGTTGAAGAGCCCGGTGTCCTCGGGGTTGGTGATCATCAGACCCGCCGTGCGCTCCGAGACCGCCTTCCGGATCGCGTCGGGCTCCGGGTATCCCTTCTCGCCCGCATAGACCGTGATCACCTTGCAGCCCGCGGTGGCCGGCCCCGCGCCGTCGCAGGGGTGCGAGAAGATCGTGGTGATGATCTCGTCGCGGTCGGAATCGCCTCGGGCGGCGTGGTAGGCGCGGATCATCCTCGCGTTGGCGTACACGCCCTGCGACCCACCCGCCGGCTGAAGCGTGAAGCGCGACAGACCGGAGATCGAGCACAACATGCGCTCGAATCGGTAAAAGACCTCGAGCATCCCCTGCACCGTCTCGTCGTCCTGCAACGGGTGCAGATCGGCGACCTTCGGCGAACGGATCAGCTCCTCGTTGACCTTCGGGCTGTACTTCATCGTGCAGGTGCCCAGGCCGAGATGGATGTTCACGTCGTTGCCCAGCGTCTCCTGCGACAGGCGGAGGTAGTGGCGCAGAACGCGCTGCTGGCTGCACTCGGGCAGCTGCGGCGGGCGCGAGCGGCGAAGCTCCTGAGGAATACCGGTCAGCGGTTCCTGCTCGGCGCCGGCGAGCTCGGGCTCGACCTGCGGCGGGATGATGCCGCGCTCGCCCGGACTCGAGAGCTCGAGCAGGATCGGCTCATTCCAGCTGGCCTGATGAAAGGGACGAAGGGTCATCGCAGCACCTCCGCGAGCTCGTCGGCGAGACGGTCGATGTCGGCTTTGGTATGCACCTCGGTGACGCACACGAGCGCGCTCTGCCCGAGCTCCGGATACTCCTTGTGAAGGTCGAGGCCTCCGAAGATCCCGCGCTCGCGCAGCGCCCCGTTGACCTCAGCGACAGTGCGGCCACTTTCTGAGAAGTCGACTACGAACTCCTTGAAGAACGGAGCCGAGAGCGCTGGAGCGCGGACACCCGGCAGCGCGTCCAGACGCCGGGCGGCGTAGCGCGCGCGCTGGACGATGCCCCGCCCCAGTTCGGCGAGCCCCTGTGGGCCCACCATCGCCAGGTAGGCGCCTGCCGCGATCGCCCACAGGTTCTGGGTCGTGCCGGTGTACTCCTTGGAGTCGCCACGCTGGACGTAGGAGGTTCGCTCCCACACGATCTCGCCGAAGCCGTACTCGCCCTCGACGACGGTGGGGCCCACGCCGATCAGGAACATGGGGTACTCGGAGACGAATTGCTCGGAGTCCTGCGAGGCGACGAAGCCCGCGGCCCCGCCGCCGTAATGCATGTGGATCCCGAGCGGCTGGAGCTCGCCGCAGACGATGTCCGCGCCGTAGCGCGGCGGAGCCTCGAGCACGCCGAGCGAAATGGGGTCGACCCCAACAACGGTCAGCGCACCGGCTTCCCGGGCCAGCGCGGCGATCTCTTGCGCCTGGGTCTCGACGACGCCCAGAAAGCCGGGCATCTCGAAGTAGACGCACGCCGTGTCGGCGCTCAGCAGCTCGCGGATCCGGCCGAGGTTGAGCAGGCCGGTGGCCGAGTCAAACGCGATCGTCTCGATCTCGACCCACGGCTCGCAGTAGCCCTCGATCAGCGAGCGGCGCTCGGCTCCGATGGATGCCGGAACGAGCGCCACCTGGCGACCGGTGATCCGGGCGGCCATGCAGATCGAGGTCGCAGCGGCCGCGCCCCAGTCGTAGGTCGGCTGGCTGACCACGTCGCACTCGACCAGCTCTCCCATCATGCTCGCGTACT
Source organism: uncultured Solirubrobacterales bacterium (assembly GCA_963799995.1). Classification (GTDB taxonomy): domain Bacteria; phylum Actinomycetota; class Thermoleophilia; order Solirubrobacterales; family Solirubrobacteraceae; genus Palsa-465. The sequence continues at coordinate 1,991,304 of CAWCZI010000012.1, forward strand.
CGAACAGCGCCTGCAGCTTGCCGTGGTCGCCGTACGTGTCGCCGTAGTAGGCGGTCAGGAACTCGCCCCGGTTGACGATCTCGTCGCACACGGCGGGGACGTAATGAGGCCAGCATCCGCCCCCGAGAAAGCTCAGCCGTTCGGCGCAGCTCTGGTTGCGGTCCAGCACGCCGGTGACGTGGCGGCGCAGCTCATATTCCGAGCGCAGCGGCTCGGGGAGGTCGAGCAGCCCGGTGACCCGCAGCCGCTCGGGAATCGAGCTGTACAGCTCCTCGGCACTGCCGGCGCCGATCGCGTCGAGCATCGCGCGCCTGACGCCGGGGGCGGAGTTCGGGATGTAGGGATGGGCGGGCGGGGCATCGCTCACGTGGGTGACCTCCTCAGGGCCGTTCATCAGGCGACCGGATATACGATTTCGCGGTTGTAGCCGACGGTGATGCGGGTGTAGCCGGCCAGGCTCGCGTCCACGGCCGGATCGCCGGTGTCGACACGAAGCGGAGCTCCAGCGAGGCGCGCGATCTTCGCCTCGGTGGCCACGACGACGATGCGCTCGGTGCCGACCTGTTCGATCACCGCGGCGGACAGCTGCTGGTTACCGCGGCCGAACAAGAACCCCTGTCCGCCGACCGGCGCCACGACGATGCCGGCGTCCTGCGCCGCGAGCAGCTCGATCAGGACGTCCTCGTCAGCGTCGGCGATCAGGCAGCTGCCGGCCCGGACAACGTCGACGCCGAGCAGTGTCTTCTCAAGTCCGAGCAGCGCCATGATCAGGCCCGTTGTCGTACCCGGGCCGATCAGCCATGTGCCGTCGCCCAGCACGTTGTCGATCAGGTGGTGTGCGATCTCCTCCTGTGCCAGCGCCTCGCTCCCCAGCGAGCGCGCCTTGGCGTTCTGGAGGTGACGGCGGGCGTCCGGGACGTTCATGAAGCCGTGCAGACGTGCCGACACCGCGCCGGCGCGGAGCAGCGCCTCGTCGACGTCCATCACCTCGGCCCGTCGCAAGCTCCGCATGCCGTCGCGGGCGAGACGGGCGGCCAACTCGCCGGCGCTTCTCGGGTTGACCGCGAACACCGCCGAGTGCATCTTCACACCTGCCGGGATGCCGAGTACGGGAATCCGGTCACCGATCGCCTCAAGGACATCCACCGCGGTCCCGTCGCCACCGGCGAAGAGGAGCAGGTCGACGTTGCGATCTGCCATCGCCACGGCGGCCGCGCGCGTGTCCTGCGCCGAGGTGGACGACCCGGTACGGCCGAGCACGGTCGTCGCCACCCGGGCATCGGCGGCCGCCCGCTCGCCCATCTCGCCTGCGTAGGCCAGCACCTCCAGACCGCCACCGAGCGCGGCGAGCGGTCGCAGCGCCTCCGTCGCCCGCGCGGGAGCGCTCGGGCTCGCGCCCCGCTCGCGGGCCGCCGCCACGAGAGCGGCGTCGTCGCTGCCCTTGAACGCGAGCCGACCGCCCATGCCGGCGATCGGATTAACGATGAGACCGAGGCGCATCTCACGCCGGTCAGAATGCCTCGTCCAGGCCGCACGGCGCCGCCACAAAGCTGTCGCTCTCCACTGCGCTCCCTCCTTGAGTTGCGGAAGCATACGCTGCCGGTGCAGGCACGTCAGGTGCACCTCGGGTGCCCGGGTAGTGACGCTGATACGCTCGTTGAGGGTGAGCCGCATGGGTTCAATGATCGGCTTCGTCGACCGCTGGGTGGTGCTCGCGGGACGGACATGCTGCGCCGGGCGCTCGTGGGAAGGTCTGGACCGCAGCCTGGATCGGCGGGCAGGTGAGACGCCGCCCGGCTCCTGCCAGCCCTTGGGGTCGGTTGCCTCGGAGCGGTCGGTTGCCTCGGAGCGCTCGAACGGCTCGGGCCGCGCGGACGAGCCGGTGCTCGCCGCCGAAGACGTCAGGACCTAGTCCCGGCACATGTACGTGCAGGACACGGCGTCGCGCCGATCGGAGTTCCTCGCCACCCGGCCGATCAGTCAGGACAACCTCGTCCCGGAAGACCCTGCGCTGGGCCTGGTGGCCTTCTCGAGCCCGTTCGACCCCGAGCCTTCACTGCGCATCGAGCACGGCCGCGTCGTCGAGCTCGACGGCAAACCCGAAGCCGAGTTCGACATGCTCGACGAGTTCATCGCCCGCCGTGCCATCGACCTCGGCGTCGCCGATGAGGCGATGGCGGTGGCGACGCTCGATTTCGCCCGGATGATCGTCGACCCGGGCGTCCCGCGAGCCGACGTCACGCGGCTCGCCGCCGGCATGACCCCGGCCAAGATCGCGGCCACGCTCGCTCTCCTCACACCCGTCGAGATCCTTCAGGCGATGCAGAAGATGCGCGCCCGCAAGACGCCGTCGATCCAGGCGCACGTGACCAACCGCATCGACCATCCGCTGTTGATCGCCGCGGACGCGGCGGCCGCCGTGGCCCTGGGGTTCCGGGAGCTCGAGACGACCGTGCCGGTGCTGCGTGATGCCCCATCCAACGCACTGGCCCTTCTGATCGGCAGTCAGGTCGGGCAGCCGGGCGCGCTGACCCAGTGCTCCGTCGAGGAGCGAACGGAGCTCGAGCTGGGCATGCGTGGGCTGACGACCTACGCCGAGACGGTGTCGGTGTACGGCACCGAGCAGGTCTTCGTGGACGGCGATGACACCCCCTGGTCGAAGGCGTTTCTGGCCTCGTGCTACGCATCGCGGGGACTGAAGATGCGCTTCACCTCCGGCTCGGGGGCCGAGGTGCTGATGGGCGCGAGCGAGGGTAAGTCGATGCTCTACCTCGAGGCGCGATGCATCGCGCTCACACGGGCTGCCGGCGCCCAGGGCGTCCAGAACGGCGGGATCGACGGCGTCAATGTGACCGCGTCGGTGCCCGACGGCATGCGCGAGGTGATCGCCGAGAACCTCTGCGTGATGCTCCACGACCTCGAGTCCTGCACCGGCAACGACACGCTGATGTCGGCCTCGGACATCCGGCGCACCGCGCACACGCTGCCGCTGCTGCTCGCCGGCACCGACTTCCTGTTCTCGGGCTTCGGCTCGATTCCGGCCTACGACAATGCGTTCGGACCCTCGAACATGAACGCCGAGGATCTCGATGACTACCTGGTCGTCCAGCGCGACTGGGGGTTCGAGGGCGGGCTGCGCTGGCGCGAGGACGCTGACCTGCTTGCCGTCCGCCGCCGCGCCGCGGAGGCCTGCCGGGCCGTGTTCGAGGAGCTCGAGCTGGCCGAGTTCGACGACGCCGATGTCGATGCATGCGTGCGCGCCCACGGAAGTCTCGACGTTCCGGCGCCACCGTCCGATCTCCCAGGAGTCGCCTCCGAGCGGATCATGGACAGCGGGCTCACGGCGCTCGACGCCGTGCGGGCCCTCGCCGGGCGCGGCTACGAGCTCGAGGCCGAGCGCGTGCTCGAGATGATCCGCCAGCGGCTCCTCGGCGACGTGCTGCAGACGTCGGCGATCCTGGATCAGGACCTCAACGTCCTTTCCTCGCTGACCGACCCCAACGACTACGCCGGGCCGGGCACCGGATACCGCATGTCGGCCGAGCGCCGCGGCGAGGTGGCCAGCGTCCGGCAGGTGTGGCGTCCGGCGGACCTAGCGCTCGAACAAGCGCGCTCGCAAGGTTGCATCGATCTGCGCGAGATTGGTCCGGCCGGCGCCGGCGAGCGCGCGGACGAGGTCGTGGTCGGACTTTCGCCCGCGTTTGCCACCGAGATCTGGGAGGCGCTGAACGGGATGCCGGTCGCCGAGGTCCTGCGCCAGCTGCTCGCTGGGATCGAGGAGGAGGGGCTCGTGTCGCGCCTTGTTCGCGTGCGCCGGTCGATCGATCTCGGCAGGATCGGCTGGGGAGCTGCTCACCTCTCGGGGTCGGGCATCTCGGTGGGGCTACAGGCGAAGGGAAGTGCGCTGATCCACCGCGCCGACCTGCCCCCGCTCGCCAACCTCGAGCTGTTCTCGATCGCTCCGCGCATCACGCCGGAGCTCTATCGCGCCCTGGGTCGCAACGCAGCTCGCTACGCCAAGGGCCTGGCACCCTTGCCGCTGCTGCTCCCGGAGTCAAGCGAGCCGATCGGACCCCGCTATCACGCCCGCGTCGTCCAGCTCGTCGCGATCGAGCGCCGGATGGTGCAGGACTCACAGCCGGTCGAGCTCGAGGCGACGTGGCCGAGCTGAGGTACCCCCTGGGGGCCGGGCCCCGCACCGACGTGAGCTCCGCCGCCGGAAAGCCGGTCGCCGAGATCACGCTCGACGCGGCCGTCGCCGGCAATCTGGACGCCCGCGACGTCACCATCTCTGCCGACACCCTCCGCCTCCAGGCCGGGTTCGCCGAACGCGGGGGCAACCCGCAGCTGGGCGAGAACCTCCGTCGCGCCGCCGAGCTCGTCGCCTTCGAGGACGACGAGCTGCTGCGCTTCTACGAGATGCTTCGCCCCGGGCGTTCGTCAGCCCAGGAGCTCGAGTCTCTTGCCACCGCGCTGTCAGAGCGCGGGGCGCAGCGCTGCGCCGAGCTCGTGCTCGAGGCCCGTGCCGTCTATGTCCGGCGCGGGCTGATCGGCTAGAGGCACCGGCGGGGTCCATTAGCATCTGCACGAGCCGCCAAAGGAGAGACCGAGATGACACGTCAGGAGACGACCGCCCGCCGCCAACTCGCACAGCTCGCAGCCGAGCCGCGTGGTCGCCAGCTTCTGCAACTCGCGCTCCGGGGGATCCAGACCTCCGGCCACGGCCTCACCATCGGCTGCTGGATCAAGCCCGGCGGCGGGGTCTCCGGCTGCGTGTTCCAGCACGCGTACTGGCAGGGGATCGCCGAGGGCGCGTTCGGCCCCGGCGAGGGCGCGAGCAAAGAGATCAAGGACCTCGTCGACGAGCGCGACTTCCACCTCGTGATGGAGGCCATCCGGGCCCTCGACAGCCTCGGCAAACATCGTTTCGTGCAGCGGCGAGGGCTGAGCCGCACGCTCGACGAGACCGCCTGGCGAAGCACAGTGGAGCAGCTGCTCGTCGACGCCCTCGCCACCCCCGCGCCCGCTCCCGCGGCGGACCCAGCGGCTGTATCCGGCTCCGTGTGACGGGTGCTGGTCGCCGGCATTGATGTCGGCAACTCGACGACCGAGGTCGCGGTAGCCCGCGTCGAACCCGGGCGCGAGCCGAGCTGGCTGTTCGTCGGGCGGTGTCCGACGACCGGCACCAAGGGATCCGTGGCCTGCGTCGGAGCGATCGCGGAGCTGCTGTCGCGGGCCGAGCGCAGGCTCGGCGCTCGCGCTGAGCTCGCGCTCCTCGCCGAGCTGCATCCGGTCAAGACCGACCTGCTCGAGCTCGGAACGATTGAGGAGCTCGCGCTGGGGCGCGCGGCGATCGCGCGACCCGCGAGCCAGACGCCCTCCGGCGCCGGGGTGGGCGCCGGACGGCTGACGAGACTCGACGACCTCGCCGGCCCACCGGCCGCCGGGGAGGTGATCGCGGTCGTACCCAGGATCGACTTCGACGCGGCGGCGAGTCGGCTTCGCGAGGCCCGCGAGCGGGGCTGGCGCATCACCGCGGCCATCGTCCACGGGGATGACGGCGTTCTGATCGGCAACCGCTTCGACCGGTCGATGCCGATCGTCGACGAGGTCACCGATGCCGCCCAGCTGCCGTTCGGAGCGCTGGCCGCCGTCGAGGTCGCCGAGCCCGGAGGGTCGACGACGGTGCTCTCGGATCCGCTGCGTCTCGGGCTCCTGCTCGGACTGCACCCCGACGAGGCCCGCGCCGCCCGCGCCGCCGCCCGCGCCGTCGCCGGCTGCCGAGCGGCGGTCGTCGTTCGCACCGAACGCTCGGCGCAGAGCCGGCGGCCCGCCGATGCCGCGGTCCACCTCATCGACGATCAGGGTGGCGAGCAGCGGCTGGACGAGCGCGCCGATCCGCCGCCGCCCGGCGTCATCAAGGCGATCCGCGGCGCCGCCGGTGACCGCGATGATCTCCTCGACGTGGTCTGGCGCCCGCTGCCGTCCCCGCCCGAGGATCCGGGCTTCGCTCGCAGGCTCGCGCGCGAGCGGGCGATCGCGATCGCGCTCCTGTCCCGCGGTGAGAGTGGCGACCTGGTCACGGCGCTGTCGGAGCTCTGCCCCAAGGGGGCGCGGGTCGTTGCCCGCGAGTCCGAGGCCGCGATGCTCGGGGCCGCGAGCACTCCGGGCGCCGGCCGCGCCCCCTTCATCCTCGACCTCGGCGGTGGCACTGTCGACCTGCATCACGCCGAGGGAGCGGTCGCGACCGCCGGCGGGGGCGACCTCGTGACCCGCATCTGCGCTGCCCTGCTCGGCTCGCCCGCCGCCCTCGCCGAACGGGCCAAGCGTCATCGCTCGGTTCGGGTCGAGACGCCGTTCACGCTTCACCATGAGGACGGGAGCCGCAGCTTCCTCAACGAGCCGGCCCCGCCCGACGCGCTGGCTCGCTTGTGCGCGCTCGACGGCAAGCACCTGGTCGCTCTGCCCGCCCAGCTTGCACCGGAGGTCTGGTCAAGGCTTCGGCTCGCGGCTAAGCGACAGGTGCTGGCCTTCAACGTCCGGCGGGCGATGGACGCGGTCGGGGGCGCCCCGCGCGGTGAGCTCGTCCTGCTCGTCGGCGGCTGTGCCGTCGACCACGAGGTCCTCGACGTCGTCGCCGGCGAGCTTGAGGGACACGATCTGACCATCGCCCGCGGGAACGTGCTCGGCCGGCACGGCCCCCGCGCGGCCGTCGCCGTCGGCCTCGTGCTCACCTTCGCACGCGGAGGCGGGCGGTGAGCGAGCCGCTGGTGCTGGCGCTCATCGGCGACCCCACGACCGGCTCGGCGCTCGCGGCGGGGTTCGAGGAGGAGGGCGTTCCGGTGACCGTGTTGGAGGCGGAGGGGGCTCCCGAAACCCTGGCGCGCGAGGCGGCAAAACGCGCGGTGCTCGGGATCGGCATCGGGGGCGATCGCGACCGGCTGGCGCTGGTTCTCGCCGGCGGCCCGCCGCGGCCGTATCTGGAGGCCCCGGCCGCCGCCGCGCGCTTGCTCGGGCAACACGCCGCCCGCATCGCCTCCCGCCGGCCGCTGTTGAGGCTGACTCCGGTTAGGATCCGCCGCATGGCGACGACCACCGCAAACGGCGTCGAGCTCTGGGTCGAGCAGGCGGGTGACGGCGACGACGTCCTGTTCATCTCCGGCCTCGCCGATGAGGGCGCGTGCTGGGTCGACCAGGTCGCCGGCCTCGAGGATCGCTACCGGCTGACGACCTTCGACAACCGCGGCGTGGGACGCTCATCCACGCCCGACGGGCCCTTCCGGATCGCTGACTTCGCCGCCGATACCGCAGCCCTGATGGACAGCCTCGGGCTCGAGCGGCCCCACGTGGTGGGATCCTCGATGGGCGGCGCAATCGCCCAGGAGCTCGCGCTCGCCCATCCCGACCGCGTCCGCAGCCTCGTTCTCAACGGGACCTGGTGTCGCGGCGATCGCTTTCTCCATGAGGTCTTCCGCAACTGGATGTGGTCGGCCGAGAGGGCTGACTCGATCCGCGACTTTCTGGTCACCGTGAACCTGTGGTGCTTCTCGCCTCGAATTTGGAACGAGGGCACCATGGACGGCTGGATCGACGCCGCCGAGGCGAGTCCCCATCCGCAATCGGTCGACGCCTTCTGCCGCTCGGCGCAGGCGCTGATCGACCACGACTCGGCCGACCGAATCGCCGCCATCACGGCGCCGACGCTGGTGACGGTCGGCGAGCTCGATCTGTGCCTTCCCGTGCGCTTCTCCGAGGGATTGGTGCAGCGCATCCCGAACGCTCGACTTACCGTGGTTCCGGCCGTCGGGCACCAGCCGTTTCAGGAACTCCCGGACGCCTACAACCGGCTTCTGGACGAGTTCTGGCAGTCGGTCGACTGAGGGGCTACGGCGCAGGCGAGCTCCCGAGCTGCTGAACCGAGCTCAGTGCACCACGAGCACGTCGCACGGCGCGTGGTGCACGATGTTCGTGCTCACCGACCCGAGGACCACTCGCTGCACCGCGTTGAGCCCCCGCGTCCCGATCACGATCAGGTCGGCCCCGGACTCCTCGGCCTCCTGCACGATCACGTCCGCGGGGTTGCCGTGCCCCTCGACATAGACCCCCTCGATCCCGCGGCCCTCGAGATACTCGCGCGCCTCGGCGAGCGCCTGCGTGCGCGCCTCGGCGTCGGCAGGGTCGACGGGCCCGACGCCACCCGCCGGGTCGCGCAGGAGCCTCGCGACGTTTGCGGCGGAGACGACGGCGATGGTCGCGCCGTTCGCAATCTCGACGGCTCGCGCCAGCGCCTTTCGCGAGTGCTCGGATCCATCGAAGCCGACGACGATTCGTTCCATGTCCCGCATCCTGATGTGTCAAGAGGGCCTGTGTCAAGTGTTCCCTCCAGGCCTGGGCCTGCTCGCGCGGTCAGGTCCGCGTATCGACGACCATCGCCGCGCCCGCGCCGTCGTCGACTCTGAGCGTCGCTCCGCTCACATGCGCCGACAGATCGCAGGCGAGCCAGGCGGCGAGTGAGCTGACATCCGTATCCGCGCGGGGGCAGAGCGCGTTCGAGCGGATACCGTGCGGCGCGCCCTCCGCGGCGAACAGCTCGGCGACGGCGATCACGCCCGCGCTCGTGACCGAGTACGCAGCGGTTTCATGGTCGGCGCGAATACCCGTGTCGGAGGCGATGTGGATCATCGAACCTCGGCCGTGCGTCCGCATCGCACCGAAGCACGCCCGAGCCACCCTGAACGGCGACGTCAGGTTCACTTCGAGGAGCTCACGGAAGCGCGCTTCTGAGGTTGCCTCGATCGAACCCGCGAACACCACGTCGGCGTTCGTGACCAGAACGTCCAGCCGGCCGCTGCCAAGCTCGAGAGCACGCTGCACCGCCAGGTTGGAGCTGGTGCGGTCACGGTGGTCGCAGGCGAGGAACGCTGCGCCGGTGTCCTGGGCGATCGACTCGCCGCGCTCGCGGCTGTGCCCCGTGAAGACAACCGCCATGCCCTCTTCGCACAAGCGCTGTACGCACGCTCTCCCGAGCTCCGACGTCCCGCCGGTGACGAGCGCACTCCGGCCCTCGAGGCCGAGCCCGACGCTCAACGTCGCGCCGCCTCGCGCGCGACCGAGCTCGCCCGCACCGCGGCGCGCATGCCTCCGTCGACGAGCAGGATCGTGCCGTTGCAGAACGCGCCGTCGGCCGAGGCGAAGAAGCCGACGGCGCTCGCGACATCGGCTCCGGTTCCGACCCGAGCCAGCGGCGGCAGCGTCCAGCTGGACGGATCGGTCGCCTCGCTGCGACCGGCGGTGTACGTCGCCATGCCCGGCGCGGTGTCGCCCGGGCAGACGGCGTTCACGCTGATCCCGTGTGGCCCTCCCTCGACGGCCAGCGTTTGCACGAGCATGTTCACCGCGCGCTTGGAGACCGAATAGGCGCCGATCGCCGTCTCACCCCAGACGCCGGCGTCCGAGGAGATCATCGTGATCGAGCCGCCCCCGGCGGCTCGAAGGTGCGGCAGACAGGCGACGGCGTAGCGGTAGTAGCCAACGAGGTTGGTCTCGAGGATCGCGTCCCACGCCTCGTCCGTGGTCTCTGACAGGTGTGCCTCGTGGAGAATTCCGGCGTTGGTCACGAGCGCGTCGAGGCCCCCGAGCCGCGCCACCGCGGCGTCGACCGAGGACCGTACCGCGGCGCCGTCGCGCGCGTCCGCACAGACGAAGTCCGCGCCCGTCCGGGCCGCGACCTCGCTCCCGCGCGCCTGGTCGCGACCCGTCATCACGACCGCGGCCCCCTCGGATCTGAAGCGCTCGACGATCGACGCCCCGATCCCGGACGTGCCGCCGGTGACCACTGCTCGGATCCCCGCCAGACGCGCCATCGGTGCGATCCTCCCACAACCCGTCCCCGACCACATCCCCCTGGCCGCGATTCGAGCCCGGCTTGGATAAATAATCCAGTTGCCAACTTGCACGCCAGGTTGGCGGGCCGTAATCTGTGCCAACTCTCCCAGGCTGCGTCTCGGATCGAAGCGAGCACGGGGGCCGGAAAACCGAAGGAGGAGAAGGCTCATGGCGGAAGTCACCAGCGCTCCCAGTACCCAGCCGGAGGGGGGGCGTGGACGTCTGACCGGTTCGACCGAGCTTGCCCGTAACGCGCTCGGGCTACCTCAGCTTCTGTTCTGCATCGTGACCGGGTCGGCGCCGCTCGCGGCGATGATGTTCAACGACCCGCTGTCAGGATCCGGGATCGGCATCGCGGTACCGGCGGCGTTCTGGTTGGCGGGATTCTCGTTCATGGCCTTCTCGATCGGCTACGTCCAGATGGCGCGGCGCAACACGACCGCGGGAGGCTTCTACTCCTACACCTCCTACGGCTTCGGGCGGATCATCGGCCTGGGCACGGCGCTTGCGATCGTCGGCGCGTACCTCCTGTTCGCGGTCGGCGTCAACGGCGTGACGACGTACTTCGCCAACACCAGCATCAAGGACCTCACCGGCTTCAGCATGGACTGGCGCATCTACGCGCTCATCCTCATCCTGCTGCTGCTCACGGTCACCTACTTCCACGTGGAGGTGGTCGCCCGGCTCCTCGGGCTCGCCCTGCTCGGCGAGTTGGTGCTCCTCTTCCTGTTCTCGTTCCTGGTCCTCTTCAAGGGGGGCGGCCCGGACGGGATCGTCTGGAGCGCACTGAACCCAGCGGGCCTGTTCGGGCATGGCGCCGGGGTGGCCGGTGCGGCGCGAGTGTTCGGCGCCTCCGCGGCCGGCGTGGGCTTCTTCGGCGCGTACTGGTCCTGGGTCGGTTTTGAGATGGCGCCCAACTACGCCGAGGAGGCGCGCAACCCGAAGAAGATGATGGCCTACGCCACCTACGGCTCGGTGATCGGACTGGCCGTCGTGTTCACCTTCTGGGCATGGATGCTCGTGACCTCCTACGGAGGGGCCAAGGACCAGTGGCCATGGGCCGTCGCGGTCCAGTACGGCATCCACGCGCACGCGCCTGCGAGCGTCGGGCTGCCGGCCGGCAACTACGCCAGCGTCTACTACCCGGTCGCGCAGAAGTTCGGCGGCGTCTGGCTGAAGGACCTGTTCGAGATCTTCATCATCACGGGCTCGTTCGCCTGCTCGCTGGCGTTCTGGAACACATCGAACCGCTACCTGTTCTCGATGGGCCGAGAGGGCATCCTGCCGCGGGCCTTCGGGCGGACGCACTCCTCGCACAAGAGCCCATTCGTCGCGACGATGTTCACGTTCTGCTTCGTGATCGTGTTCACGCTGCTGTTCGCGGTGGGCATCATGGGCGGTGCTCAGCGCTCGGCGCTCAAGGTCGGTGTGTCGGACCCGATCGTCGCGCTCTCACAGGTCGGGACGTGGTGGCCGTTCCAGGGGAATCTGCTCTTGTTCTCGATCATGTCGCTGTGCAGCCTCGCGATCGTGGTCTACTTCCTCAGACCCGAGAACCGAGACGGCTTCCACTGGTTCAAGACCTTCCTGGCTCCGATCCTGGGGGCCGGGTCGATCATGTTCGCGATCTACCTGATGATCAGCAACCGGGGGACGCTCCTGGGCACTCCGAACACCGGCTTCGCATTCCTGACGCCGTTCATCGCGCTCGCTGTCTTCCTAGCCGGCTGCGTCCTCGCTGTCATCTACAGGCGGTGGTCGGTCGCGCGCTACGAGGCGGTGGGTAAGTTCGTCCACGAAGAGGCCTGACGCCGGGGCCTTGAAGGTCGAGGTCGGGGCGAGGTCACAAGCACCTCGCCCCCGGGGGTGGACGAGTGCCGCTCGTCACCGAAGTCCCTGACCCGCTGAGATTCCACGGAATCGAGCCTGAGCGGGAGGCCCGCGGCTTCGCGATCACGCTCGATCAGGCGCAGCTGCAGGCCGGGGGACGGATCGAGGGCCGCGTGGAGCGGCGCGGCCAGCGGCGCGATCCCCGGCCGCTGCGCGTCGAGGTTCGCTGCGACGCCTGCTGGGTGGATATCGCGCCCCAGTTCGTCGGGCGTGAGTCTGTCTTCTCCTGGTCGGCCCCGGGCGACATGCGCAACCGGTTCGTGCCCGTCTGGCTCGAGGAGGAGACCTTCCGCGACCACCTCGAGGTGGGACCCCTCGACGAAGCCAACTGGAGAAGGTTCGCGCTCACCATCCCGGACGAGCTCCCGCGAGCGCTTGAGGGAACATTCGTCGCGTTCCGCTGGCGGCTGCAGGCGCGTCGCGCCCGACGCGTGGGGCACGAGCTGGCGTCGCTTCCGCTGCTCCTGGTCGAGCGCCAGGACCAGCCCGTGGTCCGGGTGGAGACGAGCCCGATCGGCACTTGGCGCCTGCTGGAGTGGCGATCGGAGAACGACGTCGGCGGTTCCGCGGGCCCCTGCTCGATCACCTACGAAGCTCGCCGACCGGAGGACATGCCCCGTCCGGGCGAGACGCCGCGAAGCGGAGCGCAAGCGCCTGGCCGGCCGGTGATCATCCGCGTACGCCATCATTGACCGCCGTGCGCGCCGTCCTCGCGGTCTGCGCCCTGGCGATCGCCGGGGCTCTCGCCTTAGCCCCCACCGCCTCGGCCGCTGGCTGCCCTACCGCGACCTACCTGGATTACAACCATCTCGCGTACGCCGACGTCAGCGTTCCCGCGACGGTCACACTTCCCACCGGCACCACGGCTGGAGCCGGCACGATCGACAAGCCCACCAGCTCGAACGGCTGCAAGCGAGGCCTGCAATCGGTCCACGTGCTGTCGGTGGGCCAGCTCGCCCCCGGCGTCGCAGTGCTCGTCAGCGGGGTGCCGCGAAAGATCTTCGTGATCGGGTCCAGGTGCGCAGGGTTTGGGGGCTCGTCCTACTGGGACTGCCTGCTGCGGCCGCTCGTGTTCGACGGACGCCAGTTCACGGCCACGAGCTACCCGACCGGACCGCCGCCACGCAGAACGGTGGTGCTCGGGGCTGCCCTCGGGACGGCCCAGTACCAAGGAAAGCGGGTCACGGTCCGCCGCATCGACGGTGTCGATCCCTCGCTCGCCGTCGGTGTCACCGGCGAGCGCAGCGACGCCTTCCTCAGCTCGAGCACGTGCCCTTACGGTGCGTTCTCGAACGATCCCCGGTACGACAACCTCCTCCGTTGCCTGCACAGCCCCGTGTGGTTCACGTTCGATCCCCCGGGCATCGAGGCCGGCGGCACGGTCGTCGCCCGCAGCGACCGGCCCGTGACGGCCGCCGTCGCCAGCGCTTCGATCAGCCTGGCCCGGCTTCCGATCGCGGCCGACTTCGTCCCCCCCAATCCCCGGCTCGTGCGCGTCGGCCGCGTGGCCGGCCACGTCAGCCTGAAGGTGCCGGGGGTGGCCCCCGGCATCTACGAGGCGGTCGTCTCGTGCCCTCTCTGCGCCGCGCCCACACACGGCGCCGGGCCCCTGTATCCGGCCGGGTCGTTCCTCGTCTCCCCGACGCCGAAGACCTCGCTCGGCATCCAGATCGTCTCCTACGTCCTCGCGGCCGCGGTGCTGGCCGCGTTGGCCCTGGGCTACCGAGCCCGTCGCCGGCGCCGCGCCCAGGGCCTCGGTCGCCCCAGCAGCGAGATGGGCCGGACACTGGGCGCAATGCTCCTCGGACCCGGACCGGCGGGCTCCTCACGCCGTGCCAGGAGCTGGAGCGAAGACGCGGCCGCTCGCCCACCGGCTCGAGGCGCCGCGGCGCCCGAAGCACCTCCCCGGGCCAAGCCCGCAGCTGAGCCGGCGCGAGATGGACGCGGACGCGCGAGTGCGTCCCGCCGGCGGCGAAAGCGGCGCGGCGGGAGCTAGCGCACCGGCGGGCGGGCGGGCGCTAGCGCACCCGGAGCGGGAGGCTCTTGACCCCGTTGAAGAAGTTCGAGCGCAGACGCTTGGGCTCGGCGGCGAGCTCGAGGCGGCGAAGCAGCGGCAGCATCTCCTCGAGCCAGATGCGCAGCTCCAGCCGTGCCAGGTGGGCGCCGAGACAGAAGTGCGGGCTGCCGAGACCGAAGGCGAGATGCCGGTTGGGTTGGCGCCCCACGTCGAAGCGATCCGCGGCGGCGAACTGATCCTTATCGCGATTGCCCGAGACGTACCACAGCGCGACCTTGTCACCGGCCCGGATCGTCGCTCCGTGCAGCTCGATATCTCGCGTCGCGGTGCGGCGGAAGTGCAGCAGCGACGGCGCCCAGCGCAGGATCTCCTCCACCGCGGTCGGGATCAGGGCCGGATCGTCGACGAGCCGGTCGCGCTGCGCCGGATGCTCGAGCAGCGCGATCAGCCCGTTTGACATCGCGTGGCGGGTGGTCTCGTTTCCGGCCGTCACCAGCAGCAGGAAGAACAGTTCGAACTCGTGCTCGGAGAGACGGTCCCCGTCGACGTCGGCCTCGATCAGCCTTGTGGTGACGTCGTCGCGGCGCTCGCGGCGCCGCTGCGCCGCGAGCGCGTTGGCGTAAGCGAACATCTCCGGCGCCGCCGGACTGGAGAACGGCAGGTGCGCGTATTTCGAGAGGTCGGCCGCGCCCGCCACGAACTCGCCGGCGTGGTCGGGATCGGTGTTCCCGAGCATCCGGTTGCCGAGGTCGACCAGGTGCCGCCGGTCGTCGAGCGGCACGCCCATGAGCTCACACAGGATCCGCATCGGCAGCTCGGTCGCGACAGCGTCGACGAAGTCGAGCTCCGGCTCGGCGAAAGCGGAGGCGAGGACTTCGCCGAACATCGCGCGGATGCGCCCCTCGTAGGCGTTGACCACGCGGAGCATGAACGCCTTGTTGACGATGCTCCGCAGGCGCTTGTGCTTGGGCGGATCGGTGTCGAGCATCGACATCCGCGACTGCACCTGCTCCGGGGAGAGATCCATCAGCGAGGTGCCGCCGGCCTCGGACGAGAACGTCCGGTAGTCCTTGGAGGCGGCCAGGATGTCGTCGTAGCGGGTCAGCGACCAGAACCCGCGTCCCTGGCGCTCCTCCTGCCAGAACACCGGCGCCTCGCGCCGGAGCTGCGCGAACCACTCGTGCGGTGCTCCACCCGCCCAGCGGTCGAGATCGGTGAGGTCCACGTCGGCCAGCGAGCCGCCGGCGACGGCTGTCATGCTCGCCGTTCTCCAGGACGTGACACGTGCGAAGTGTAGAGTCGGCCGCGATGGCTGTTACGCCCCGAATCGCGCGTCCCGCCGTCCGTCCCGAAGCGCTCGCTGCGGCATTCTCATTCTCCGCGCTCGACGCGATCTTCACCCGGCGAGCTCGCCGTTTCGCGCTCGGGGCGACGCTGACCGGACCGCTCGCCTTCCGCTCGGAGAAGGAGCCGGTGCCGCTGGCCGTCGAGGAGGAGGCGATCCTGGTCGCCGCTGCGACCGGCATCACCGGCGTCGTGCGCGAGGAATGGCCTTTCCGCGACAGCGAGGACGGCACGACCAGCGCGGACAAGCTCGCCTCGTTCACGGGACGGAGCTTCCCGAGCCCGCTCGCGATCCACGGCACCGAGCTGTTCTGGACCAACGACGAAGGGGTGTTCGTCCTCCCCCAGCGCGATCACACGCCCGAGCGCTACCTCCAGCTCCAGACCCATGAGGAGCGCGATGAGCTCTACCGGCAGGCGATCAAGCTCCAGGACGGGCGCCTCGACGTTCCGCGCCGGCGGCCCAACCTGTTCAAGTTCAATGAGTGGCTGGTCAACACAGAGGGCGCGACGCTCTTCATCCCGGTGTCGGACGTGACGCGCCAGTGCATCGCCGCCATGCTGCTCTACTTCGATCGGCCGCACGGCTACTACATCGTCGACAAGCAGCTCGGGAACGACCCGCTGCGCCCCTACGTCGACTCGGGGCTGCTCGATCCCGCCCACCCCGTCGACCTGTGGGACTTCGAACGCTGGCAGATGGTGGACATGAACGGCGTCGAGGAGGGGCTCATGATCGAGAACCTCATGATCGCCACCCAGGCGCTCGGGATCGGCGGGCATCCGTTCTCGGGGGGAAAGGGCCGCGTGACCCTGGGCGGCGAGCAGCAGTGGCGCGAGATCGGCGGCGAGGGCCCGTGCGGCTCTCTCGGCTTCACCTTTCACCGCGTGCCCGACGACGCTCCCGTAGGTGCCGGGGAGGAGATTCCCGTCGGGCTCGAGGGGATCTTCGAAGGCGCGTGCCCGCCGTTTCACACCGACATGGACGCGGCGGTGGACTTCATCCTCGATCAGCGCTGGGGCGAGGACGGCATCTTCTCGGCTCCGGAGCGCCGGCAGACCCCGTGGCGCTCGCCCGAGGTCGCGCGTGGCGTACCGCGCCCCTCGGACGAGGCGATCGAGGCGACCAAGACCCTCTGCCGCTACATCTGGAACACCTACGGGCGCTTCCCGGCGACGATCGACCCCTTCCTGATGACGGTCTGGTACCAGGCCGCGCACCTCGACGTCGACTTCTACGACCGTTACTACCCGCCGGAGGCGCTGCCCGCGCACGTGCGCTCGCACATGCACGATTGGCACGAGCTCTGA
Organism: uncultured Solirubrobacterales bacterium; assembly: GCA_963799995.1. GTDB lineage: Bacteria > Actinomycetota > Thermoleophilia > Solirubrobacterales > Solirubrobacteraceae > Palsa-465. The sequence continues at coordinate 2,007,751 of CAWCZI010000012.1, forward strand.
TGGGTGACGCCACACTCGAGCTCGGCGATCTCGAGCTCGAGCTGGGCGGGGTGATCCCCGCGGCGCGGCTTGCCTACCGGACCCACGGGACGCTCGCGCCGGACCGCAGCAACGCGATCCTGTTCGCCCACCAGTATTCGGCGACGCCGGCCTCGCTGGATCCATGGATCGGGAGCGGCCGGGCGCTCGACCCCGAGCGTTGGTTCGTGATCTGTCCCGGGCAGCTCGGGAACGGGATCTCCTCCTCCCCCAGCACGACCGCGGGCCCGTTCCCCGAGCTCACGATCGGCGACGACGTTGCCGCGCAGCACCGGCTCGTCTCGGATCTGTTCGGGATCGAGCGGCTCGAGCTCGTGCTCGGATTCTCGATGGGCGGGCAACAGGCCTACGAATGGGCCGTCCGCTTCCCCCCGATGGTCTCGAAGCTCGCGGTGTTCGCCGCGCTCGCGCGGACCACGCCCGCCAACGACCTGCTCGTCGCGGCGGCGGCCGAGGCGCTCGCGGCCGGGAGCATTCAGCACGCCCACTTCTGGGCGGCGACAGCGCTGTCAGCCGAGCTCTTCCGGACGCAGGCCTGGCGCGAGGCGGGCTTCGCTTCGGTCGCCGACCTCATCACCCGCCTGTTCGAGGAGGACTTCGAGCACCTGCCGGCGGCCGATCTGCACTCCCAGCTCGCGAAGTGGCGCCGGGCCGACGTCGCCCGGCATGCGGATGGCCACCTCGAGGGGGCCCTCGGCCGCATCACGGCTCGCGCCGTGGTCGCCGCGTTCTCGCATGACAGCCTGTTCCCGGCCCCCGACTGCCGGACCGAGCAGGAGCTGATTGCCGGCAGCTCACTGCGGGTGGTCGAGAGCTTCTGGGGCCACTACGCCTGGGGTATCAGCGCTGCCGAAACCGCCCAGATCGAGCAGATTCTCAGCGACCTGCTGGTTACATGACCTCGCGGTAGCGGTCGCGTTCGAAGTCGGTGACGTGTCGCGCGAACAGCTCGAGTTCGTGCCGAAGCATGACGACGTAGACGTCCACGAACAGGTCGCCGTACGCGTCGCGGATGAAGCGGCTGTGCTCGAGTGCGGGCAGCGCCTCCTCGAGGTTGGTGGGCAGACGCGTGAGCGACGCATCGACGTGAGGGTCACCGGTCACGATCGGCGGCACCTCGAGATCGCGCTCGAGCCCGTCGGCCCCGGCAGCGAGACAGCCGGCGACGACGAGGTACGGGTTGGCATCGGCCGATGCCCAGCGGCACTCGAGCCTCGTCGCGGCACCGCGGCCGACGGCTGAGCGCACGCCGACGAGCCGGTGGTCGAGCCCCCAGCTCACCTGCGTCGGGGAGAACGAATAGTCCTCGACGCGCTTGTACGAGTTGATCGTGGGGCAGTTGACCGCCTGCAGCTCGACCTGATGCTCAAGGAGCCCGGAGAGGTAGCGGCGCATCAGCTTCGAGCGCAGCGGGGGATCGTCGTCCTCCTCGCGCAAAGGCGTTGCGGCCGTCGGCACCGAGGAGGCTCTGGTGGATGTGCAGCCCGTTCCCCGCCTCGGTGATGTAGGGCTTCGGCATGAACGTGGCCCGGAGGCCGTGCGCCGACGCGACCTGTTTGACGACGTACTTGAGCAGGATCGTCGCGTCCACGATCTCGATCGGCGACCCGTGACCGAGGTTGACCTCGACCTGCGCGGGCCCGTACTCGACGTTCCAGGCTTCGACCTCGATGCCGGAGCCCTCGAGGATCCGCTTGATCTCGGTGACCACGGGCTCGACCTCGGCGCCCTTCTGCATCGAGTAGCAGTGCGTCCCGGTGTACAGCGGCTCCCAGTTGGGATGACACAGGTGGAACTCGAGCTCGGTCGCGGCGACCGGCTCATAGCCGTGGCCCCGGACCCTCTCCACAGCTCGGCGCAGGATCGCGCGGCCGTCCATCGGGATGGGCTCGTCCGTGATCGGGTCGATCGTGTCGCAGATGCAGAAGGCGGTCCCGTCTCGCCAGGCGGCCCGGCGCAGGGTGGAGACGTCCGGGACCACGTGCATGTCCGGGTATCCGGTCACGTCGTTGACGAAGGCGGTCGGGAAGATCACGCCGTGCATGTCCCAGGTAAAGGCGACGTTCGCGATCGCGAAGCCGTCGCCGCCGGCACAGGAGCAGAAGTGCTTGGTGGCGAGCCGCTTTCCCCGGGGAATGCCCCACGTGTCGGCGAACATGCATTCGACCGTGTGGATCTGCTCCCGGTCGAGGAACTCCCGGACAGACTCGATATCGGCTGCGGCTTCGGTCACGTTCATGCGACCCTCTCTCTTCCTCCCTCGCGAAGCGGGCGGTTATCGTAACGATCTCGCACGCGGCGAGGATGCAATCGAAGCGTTGAGGAGGTGGGCCCATGCGCGCGGTAGTTCTTCGCGCTTTCAATGCGCCGCTCAAGCTCGAGGAGCGCGACATCCCGTCGGTCAGAAACGAGGGTGAGAGCGTCCTGCGCGTGCTTGCCTGCGGCGTCTGCCACTCGGACCTCCACGTCGTCGAGGGCTTTTTCGGCTCCGACCTCCCCCTGGTGCTCGGGCACGAGATCGTGGCCGAGGACGATCGGCTCGGGAACGTGCTCGTCTACGCCCCGTGGGGTTGCGGCGAGTGCCGCTTCTGCCTCGCCACCGAGGAGATGATCTGCCCCGACGGGCGCGAGGCCGGTCTCTTCCAGGACGGCGGCTATGCCGAGTACATGCGCGTGCCGGCGCGCCGGTACCTGTACCCGATCGGAGACCTCGACCCGGTGCAGACGGCGCCCCTGGCCTGCGGCGGCCTGACGCCGTATCGCGCTGTCAAGCACGCGCGCGGCTGGCTCGGCTCCGGCTCACGTGCGCTGGTTCTCGGTGCGGGCGGCCTGGGCCAGTTCGGGATCCAGTTCCTGCGGCTTCTGACCGACGCGGCGGTCGACGTCGGCGATCCGTCAGCGCAGAAGCGAGCGCGGGCGCTCGCGCTCGGCGCGCTCCAGGCGGCGGAACCGTCAGAGCTCGAGGGTCCCTACACCGCCGTGCTGGACTTCGTCGGCTCGGCTGAGTCGCTCCGTGAGGCGGCCCGGCTCGTCGACCGTCAGGGGGTTGTGATCGTGATCGGGCTGTTCGGGGGGACCGTCCCGTTCGGTCTCGGCGCCGTGCCGCACGAGGCGCACTTCCTCTCCAGCATCTGGGGCTCCCGGGACGAGCTCGCGGAGCTGATCGAGCTCGCCGGGCGAGAGCAGCTCGAGCACACGATCGACACGATGCCGCTCGAGCGAGCCCAGGAGGCGCACGATCTGATCCGCTCCGGACAGGCCCGTGGCCGGATCGTCCTGATCCCGTAGCGGCTCCGAGACGCTCGGCTCACGCCACCGTGTCCGGGGACAGTGCGGCTTACGCCACGCTGAGGCCCGAACCGAATACGCTGCGCGCGAGGTGGACGGCGCGCACGACATGGGCGGGATGCACGGGTTTGGCCCGGTCGTCGAGCCGGGCGGCGAGCTGCCCTACCACGAGCGCTGGGAGCCGCGGGTGTTCGCGATCCAGATGCTGGTGGGCCTCGAGGGCCTGGGCGCCGGGCCGGGAGGACGGGCGACCCGCGAGGAGATGGACCCGGCTGACTATCTGGCGGCTTCCTACTACGAGCGGTGGCTCTTCAGCGCCGAGCGGCGCCTGGTGCGAAAGGGCACGATCGCGCCCGGAGATGTGGAGGAGATGATGGGGAGACTCGAGACCGGCGAGCCCATGCCGACCCATCACGACGCCGCGATGGCGCAGCGGATCCTGGCCGACCTGCGGGCGGTGTACCCGATGGAGCCGCCGCCTGATGCGGCGCGTTTCAGCGTGAGTCAGCGGGTGCGCGTCAAACGGATGCACCCGAGCGGTCACACCCGCTGCCCCCGCTACGTCCGCGGCGCGGTCGGCGTGGTCGAGGCCGTGCGCGGAGCCGACCGCCTGCCCGACCGGGCCGTGTACGGCGAACAGGTGTGCCCGGAACCGGTCTACGCGATCGCCTTCCGTTCCGATGATCTGTGGGGGCCCGGCGACGCGGGGCGGCCGGACGACGCGGGAAGGTCGGGCGACGCGGGTCCCTGGACCGTCGCCCTCGACCTGTGGGAGAGCTACCTCGAGCCGGCATGAGCCACGACCATCACCATCCACGCCCGGAATCGGCGGTCGAGCTTCGCGCCCGGGCGCTCGAGGCGCTGCTCGCCCAACGGGGGCTCGTCTCGACGGACGCGATCGACGCGGTTGTCGAGCTCTACGAGCACGATGTGGGACCGCAGAACGGCGCCAGGGTCGTGGCGCGGGCATGGACTGACGACGAGTACCGGGGGCGTCTGCTGCAAGACGCGGGCGCCGCGATCGCCGAGCTGGGATTCGGTGGCGCCGAGGGCGACAACATGGTCGTGGTCGCCAACACCCCGGCTGTCCACAACATGGTCGTCTGCACGCTGTGCTCCTGCTATCCGTGGCCGGTGCTGGGCCTGCCCCCGACCTGGTACAAGAGCTCGCCGTACCGGGCCCGGGCCGTATCTGAGCCGCGCGCCGTGTTGAGCGAGTTCGGCGTCGAGCTCTCCGATGAGGTCGAGATCCGGGTGTGGGACTCGAGCGCCGAGGTCCGCTACCTGGTGCTGCCGATGCGCCCGAGCGCCAGCGAGGACTGGAGCGAGGCCGAGCTGGCGACGATCGTCACCCGCGACTGCATGATCGGCACCGGGCTTCCGGCTGTGCCTGAGCGTGTGACCACATGAGCGGGAGCGCGCCCGAGGGGTTGGTGGACCGCGCGCTGGGCGACGCGCCCGAGCTGGGGTTGGTGGACCGCGCGCTGGGCGACGAGACGCCGCTCCCGCGCGACAACGGTGAGCTCGTGTTCGAGGAGCCCTGGCAGGGACGTGCGCTCGGAATGGGCGTCGTCGCGCTCGAGCGCACCGGAGCCTCCTGGCCCGAGTTCCGCCGGCACCTCGCGTCAGCGATCGCGGCCCGTCCCGCTGTTGAGGGAGAGTCCGCGGCGGCGGCGTACTACACCTGCTGGCTTGATGCACTCGAGGCGCTGCTCGCCGAGCGCGGCGCGCTCGAGGGTCAGGCGTCGGAGTAGATCCGCGGTGTCTGCAAGCGAGCTGATGCGAAAGGACGTGACCGAGCAGGCCGCTCTGGTCCGCAGCGGGGAGGTGTCGGCCCTCGAGCTCGTGGACGCGGCGATCGCCCGCCTCGAGGGCGCGCGCGAGCTGAACGTCCTTGTCCTCGAGGAGTTCGATGCGGCCCGCGAGAGGGCTGCCGGTCCGCTGCCGGATGGTCCGCTGGCGGGTGTGCCGTTCCTGCTCAAGGATCTCGCCGAGCCCCAGGCGGGGCTGCCCGAGCGCATGGGTTCGCGCGCGCTGCGCAACCACGTCGCCTCCGAGACCGCGTGGACCGTCGATCGCTATCTCGCCGCCGGCCTGATCATCTGCGGGCGCACCAACACCCCGGAGTTCGGCAATCACTGCGCGACCGAGCCGTCGCTGTTCGGACCAACGCTGAACCCGTGGGACCCGAGCGTCTCGCCGGGCGGCTCGAGCGGCGGATCGGCCGCCGCCGTCGCGGCGGGACTTGTCGGCGCCGCGTCCGGCGGCGACGGCACCGGCTCGATCCGGATGCCGTCCTCGTGCTGCGGCCTGGTGGGCCTCAAGCCGCGCCGGGGCCGCAGCTCCTTCGCACCATCTGCCGGACAGATGCTCGACGGCCTGGTGAACAAGCACGCGCTGACCCGGACCGTGCGCGACACCGCGCTGCTCCTGGACGTCACGGCGGGGTCTGCTCCGGGTGATCCGTATTCAGCTCCAGCGCCGCAGCGCCCGTTTGTCAACGAGGTCGGCGCCGATCCGGGAAGGCTGCGGGTCATGCTCGCTCCGGGTCCCCCATTCCCCGGCCACGTCGACCCACGCGTCCAGGCGAGCGCCGACGCAGCCGCGCGGGCGCTCGAGTCATTGGGCCACGACGTGGAGCCGGGAGCCCCGCAGCTCGACCCCGAGGTAGTGCGCCATGCCATCTCCGTCATCCACGCCGTCGACAACGCCGCGACCTTCGACGGGGTGACCCGCGAGCTCGGACGTCCTCCGGAGCCCGACGAGCTCGATCCGGTCACCTGGGACATGCTGCGCGAAGGCCTCGCGCTGACCGCGGTCGACCACTTGTCAGCGATCGCGGATCTCCACGCCCAGACGCGTCGGGCAGCAGCGGCGTTCGAGTCAAACGACCTGCTCCTCTGCCCCACCCTCAATCTCCTGCCACCCAAGCCGGGGTCGCTGTCCACCTCGCGCGGCACCGTCGACGCGTTCTTCGATGTCGAGTTCGCCGCGACGGGCTGGACCGCGGTGGCCAATGCCACCGGCTGGGCCGCGATCACCCTCCCGCTCGGAGAGGTCGAGGGGTTGCCGGTGGGCGTCCAGCTCCTCGCACCGGACGAAGTCGTTCTCCTCCGGGTCGCCGCGCAGCTCGAGCAGGCGCTTCCCTGGGCCAGCCGCCGGCCGGCGGCCTACGCCTGAGGCCCGACGGCTCCGACCTCCTGACGCGCGAGGCTCGACGCTCGACGCTCCTACCGCTCCCGAGCCCGGAGGCATCACCTCAGCGCCCCGCCCGGCGGCACCAGGAAGATGTTGTCGGAGATCGCGTCCGCGATCTCCTCGATGATCGTGGTGGCCGTGATCACCTCCTCCTCGGAGTGCAGCGGCGTCACATCCGCGATGACGCCGCGGATCAGGGAATGGGCAGCGTCGGGGATCGGGGCAGCGTCGGGAGCGGAGCGGCCCGAAGCCTGAGCCTCCACCATGTGGCTGATGATCTGGCTGAGGACACCGCCGCAGGCGAGCATCTGGGTGGTGAGCTCGTCGATCGTGTCGGGATGCATGTTGGAACCGCGGTGATCGTTCATGCATACAAGAGGCTGGACGGAGCCGCTTTCCACCCCCAGACGCAAAAAAGATTCGCATGAACAGAGAAGAACTCAGAGATCTCTGCCTCACCTTCCGCGGCTCGGAGGAGACATTCCCGTTCGGATTCGAAACCTCGGTGTTCAAGGTCGCCGGCAAGATGTTCGCCCTCTCGCGCCTGCAGGCCGATCCGCTCAGCGTCAGCCTCAAGTGCGAGCCGCTCCTGGCCCAGCAGCTGCGCGCCGCACACACGGCCATCACCGGCGGCTACCACCTCAACAAGCGCCACTGGAACACTGTCGCGCTCGACGGCTCGCTGCCCGCCACGATGATCGCCGACATGGTCGAGGACTCCTACGACCTCGTCGTCAGCCGGCTCCCCCGCGCACGCCGGCAGGCGCTCGGGTGGCGCGGCGACGCTTCCGCCGCCGGATAGCTCGACCGTCAGCGTGGCCGCGCCGCACCACGGCCTGCCTTCTCACCGGCAGCCTGATCGAGCCGCTCAGCGACTGAAACAATGGCGGCTTGTCGCTCACGATCGAAGACCTCGTAATGACGGGCCGGCGGTGTTGATCGTCCGCAGGACCGGGCTGTGGGGACTGACGGGCGGGCTGGTCGCACTCGGGGCCCACAGCTTCCGGCGCCGGCTACGAACGGCGATTGAAGAGCGTGACGATGCGCGGCGCGAGGCTGAGGTGCTGGGCGTCGCGGCACGGGAGTTGAACGCGACGCTTGATCCCGAGTGGGTCGTCGCGACGGCGGTTCGGCTCGCCGCGGAGATAGCCTCGCCGGCGGGTATGCAAGCGCGGCGCGCGAACTACTGCCGGATCGCTGACGGCGTGGTCAGAGTCGATGCCGAGTTTGACGCGGCAGGCGAGTACCTGGGGGCGACGTGGCCGTTGGCGGAGCATCCTCTCCTGGCCAGGGCGGTGCGCGAGCGAGTCACGACCTCCGGGCCGCTCGATCCAGCGCAGCTCGGGCCGACCGTGCGCGACTTGGCGCGCCGACAAGGAGTCGCCCACGGCGCCTGGGTTCCCGTGGTCGTCGATGGCGATTTGCACGGGGTGCTTGCCGTCGCGGGGCGCAACAGGCCCCTCTCGGAGCGGGAGGTGTCACATTGCGTCGCAATCGTCGCGATCATGGAGCTGGCGCTGGGGAACGCGATCGCGCATGAATACTCGCGACGCGCCGCGCACACGGACCCGCTCACCTCTCTGGCCAACCGTCGGGGAATGGAGCACCTGGTTCGCCAGCGCCGCGGACGGCGACCCTTCGCAGTGCTCGCCATCGACATCGACCATTTGAAGGACGTCAACGACCGATACGGCCACGCGGCCGGCGACAAGCTGCTCCTGTTGACGTCCGACGCGATCGCGTCGGTCGTTCGCACCGGCAACGTGGTGGCCCGGGTGGGCGGGGATGAGTTCGCCTGCGTGGTCTTTGACTCCGACGAGAACGGCGGCGCGCAGGTCGCCGCACGGATGCTGGACGCACTACTCCGGATATCTCACCTTGGTCAGACGCCACACATCAGCATCGGCGTCGCTTGCGTCGACCCCGGGGAACCGCTTGACGGTGGCCTGCGCGACGCAGACGACGCGATGTACGCGGCCAAACGGGCAGGCGGGATGCGCTACGCCCTGGCCGGCTCCGACGGAGGCTGAGGTCCGCCCGCGCGCGGAGGTGGCGGCGATCGGCGACCTCTGAGAATCTCGCCCCGGTTTCCGGCGAGATGTCGGCTATGCTGAGGTGTCTAGGGCTCGCGAACGCTGGCAGAGGCCGGTTTCGCAGGTAATGGGGCAAGCCAACGAACAGGTACGCGCGAGGCGCGTCCTGGATAGGAGCATGGAGATGAGCCGCAGTGCAGCCGGGCGCCGGCAATGGCGCCATGTAGGGCTGATCATCATCGGGGCGTGGCTCATGGCGGCGGTCATCGCCTCCACCGCGGCCGCGGCGACGACCAGCGTGGCGCAGATCTCCACCTACGCGGGCAGTTCACAGTCCGGCCCGATCCCCGCGACGAGCATCGGTATCGGGGCGTGGGGCGTGGCCACGTCCGGCGGGAACCTGTTCATCACCGACGTCAACGGCGACGTCATTCGCAAGGTCGCGGCGAACGGAACCCAGACGGTCACGGCAGGTGATGGCAGCTATGCCACCGCAACGAGCGACGGGCGGCCCGCCACGACCACCGGAATCTCGAACCCTGGCGGAGTCGCCACAGACTCGCGCGGCGACCAGCTCATCGCGGACACCGCGAACCAACGCGTACGGCTGGTGGCGGCGTCCGCGTGCTCGTCCTCCTGCCCCTTCGGTCTGGCCTCGATGACCGCCAGGGACATCTACACAGTGGCGGGCACCGGCGCCGCCGGCTACTCGGGCGACGGCGGACCGGGCGCGGCGGCCACGCTCCACGCTCCCACCGGGGTGGCGACCGATGCAAGAGGAGATGTGCTGATCGGCGACGCCGTCAACAACCGCGTCCGGATCGTCGCGGCGTCCGCGTGCGCATCATCGTGCCCGTTCGGTCTGACCTCGATGACCGCCGGACACATCTACCTCGTCGCCGGAAACGGCAACACCGGCTACACGGGCGATGGCGGACCTGGCACCGCGGCAGCCGTCTACTACCCGGTGGGCGTCGCGACCGATCCTCGCGGAGACGTGCTCATCGCCGAGAACATCGGCAACCTGGTGCGGATCGTGGCGGCCTCGTCGTGCTCGTCGGCCTGCCCTTTGGGCCTCCCCTCGATGACCGCAGGACATATCTACCTGGCGGCCGGCAACGGCACCGCCGGCCTCTCCGGTGACGGCGGACCCGCCACCTCGGCCGAGCTCAGCGACCCCTACGGGGTGGGCGCTGACGCGAAGGGCAATCTGCTCATCGCTGACAGCAACAACGCCCGGGTACGGATGGTGGCCACCTCAGCCTGTTCGTCGGCGTGCCCGTTCGGCCTCGCCTCCACGGTCGCAGGGGACATCTACACCGTCGCCCACACCGCAGCGGGGTATCCGGCCTTCCCGACCGGCGTGACCGCGGATTCCAAGGGGAACCTGCTGATCGGCGACAACGGCTCCTCCAGCGTACGGATGGTGGCCGCGGCCTCCTGCTCGTCGGCATGTCCATTCGGTCTGCCGTCGACCACGGCCGGCCAGATGTATGTCGTCGCCGGCAACGGCAGCACGGGCTACTCGGGCGATTCCGGGGCTGCCACCACCGCCGGGATCAGCGATCCTCGCGGCGTCGCCACCGACTCCAAATACGACGTACTGATCGCCGACAGCGTCGACAATCGCGTGCGCATGGTGGCCGGGACCTCATGCTCGTCCTCGTGTCCGTTCGGCCTCGCATCCACCGTCAAGGGCCAGATCTATACGGTCGCCGGCACCGGCAACTTCTCCGGGCCCGAGGGGGACGGTGGCCCCGCCACCTCCGCCGCGCTCTGGAACCCGGACGGTGTCGCCGTCGATGCCAAGGGCAACCTGTTCATCGCCGACACCGACAACAGTCGTATCCGCATGGTCGCCGCCGCCTCTTGCTCCTCGGCATGCCCGCTCGGCCTCCCCTCCACCACCAGAGGAGACATCTACACCGTGGCCGGCAACGGCACCACCGGCGATTCGGGCGACGGTGGCCCGGCAACCTCCTCCGTCGTCTACTTCCCCGAGAGCGTTGCGGTCGACGCCACGGGCGACCTGATCATCAGCGACACCTACAACAGTCGTGTCCGCATCGTGGCCGCGACGTCGTGCTCCTCCGCATGCCCGCTCGGCCTCCCCGCGACCACCGCCGGTGACATCTACACGGTGGCCGGCGGCGGAACCGGCGGGCTGGGCGACGGCGGCCCGGCCATAGCGGCCAAGCTCGCCTATCCGGCGGGTGTGGCGGTCGACTCCAAGGGCGACCTGCTGATCGCCGACGCCAACGACCAGCGCGTGCGGCTGGTGGCTCGCGCCGCCTGCTCCTCCTCGTGCCCGCTGGGCCTGGCCTCGACCTTGCGTGGCGACATCTACACCGTGGCCGGCAGCGGCGGCTTCGGCGGCTCGGGCGACGGCGGCCCCGCCACCTCCGCAGCGCTCGGACTGTCCGGCAACTTCACCTCGGGCGTCGCCCTCGACCCCAGAGGCGATCTGCTGATCGGCGACGCCCTCAACGGCCGGGTGCGGCTGGTGGCCAACGCGTCGTGCGCGTCCGCATGCCCTCTCGGGCTGAGTGCGACCACACGCGGAGACATCTACACAGTGGCCGGCGGGGGCACGTCCGGACTGGGCGACCATGGCCTGTCAACCGCCGCGCAGCTCGCCTACCCATCGGGTGTGGCGGTCAATGCCCGAGGTGACCTGTTCATTGCCGACGCCAAGAACAACCGCGTGCGGTTCGTCACGGTGCCCCCTCGCAACACGGTTCGGCCCGTGATCTCCGGCACCCCGAAGTCAGGGCAGACCCTGACGACGACGACGGGAACGTGGGCCAGTCCGAGCGACGTGACCTACGGCTATCGGTGGCTGCGATGCACGAGCACCGGCACCAGCTGCGTGATCATCACGGGCGCAACCGGCTCCTCCTATACGCTGGCCAGCCCCGACGTGGGGCACAAACTCTCGGTCTCGGTCACCGCCACAGACGTGGAGGGTCAGGCTGCGAGCATCGCAGCCACACCGGTCGGGCCTGTGACGAGCTGAGGAGCAACAGGCGATCCGGCGGCCGGCGCCGGTCCCGGCCGCCTACATGCCTCCTCGAGCGTTCGGCGTGGGCGACCCGGGCGGTGCTCAGTTGTCACAGAGTGGTCACATTCCTTGACCTAAAAAGGGCGCGGCGCCAAGCTGCCGGTCATGCCCTGGACGCTCGAGGCAAAGATCGAAGCGGAGCACCGGCTCCGGGAGTTGCTGCGCTCGGAGGGGCTGCCTCAGCCTGACGAGGTGGAGTACAGCTACACCTGCGTGCGCTTCATCTTCCACGAAGCAAAGGCGTGCATCGTGATCGATCTCGATGAGGGCGACCGCGATGGCGGCTCCGGCCCCCGCACGTGCGTTGAGTAGGGTGGACTCGCTCGATCGGCGCTCCGCGGTGCTCGCCGCCGACCGTGATGGCAGACTCTGCGGGGTGTCTGGGGACCCACGCGCGGGCGCCGAGTTTGTGGTGGCCCTGAACCCGCAGGCGGACAGCAAGCTCCCGTACCTCGTGCGCCTGCCGCTCGATGACGGGCTGGTGCTCAAGGCGCGGGAGAAATGGCCCGTGAGCGCGCGCGTCTATTGCCATCGCTTCGAAGAGCCGTGGCCGGCCGACGCCGAGGTGGTCGAACGCGAGCCCGTGCGTCTGTGCCGCCGACGGGGCGCAGCGGTCGACCTCGTGCTGGAACGTGGTTCGCAGGCGCGGTCGCAGTTCATCTTCACGCAGGTGCGCGGCCGCAACGCGATCTTCTGGCAGACCCAGCGGACGGCTAAATCTGCCAATCCGGGCGCTCGCGTGCCGCGCGGCCGAACACTCAGCGAGCCGCTCGCGGTCCTGGTGGACACGCGCGAGCGCTATCCCTACCGCTTCTCCACCCTGCCCGTCGAGCGCCACCGCGAGGCGCTGCCCGCAGGCGACTACGGGGTCCGCGACGCCAATGGCGACCTGCTGGCCGCCGTCGAGCGCAAGACGCTCGAGAACCTTGCGAGCTCTCTCTCCGATGGCAGCCTCGTCTTTCAGATGGGACGGCTGGCGGAGTTGCCGCTCGCCGCGGTGGCCGTGGAGGGCCGGTACGCGGCGCTGCTTGTTCACCCGCATGCGCCGGCCGGGTGGCTGGCCGATCAGCTCGTTCGGGTCCAGACCCGCTACCCACAGGTACCCGTGGTGTTTCTCGATTCTCGCCGCCACGCAGAGGACTGGACCCACCGTTTCCTCGCCACCGCCCTCACCGACCGCCAAGCAATCGCCGACACCCCGCCGACCTGAGAGCTCACCTGGTCAGGATCTTCTGGAGCAGGACAAGGTCTCGCCACGAACCTCTCGTCTGGCCGACCTCGGGCATGCGGCCTGTCTCGCGGAACCCTGCGCGAGTGTGGAAGCGCAACGAGCCGTCGTTCTCGGCGTCGATGCCAGCGACCATGACATGAGCGCCGCGAGTCCGCAGCGTCGCTTCCATCGCATCAAGCATGCAACCCCCGACACCGCGAGAGCGAACGTCCCGGCGAACGTGAACCGAGTGCTCCCAGGACGCCGCATAGCCCGGCCACGGACGAAACTGCTCGGCGGCGATAAAGCCGAGCACGCCTGAGGCACCTGTCGCAACGAGGATCGGGTACCCCATCGTCGAGCTGTCCGCGAGCCATTGCCGACGCTCGGCAACCGAGGTGGGCTCATCCCGCCAGATCGTGAACGTCGTCTGCATCACATCGTTGTAGATGGCGACGATCGCCGCAAGATCGCCTTCCTCCGCGGGCCGTATCAGCCGATCGCTCATCGGGCCTCGCCAGCGTGGCCGAGAAGTCCTCTGAGCAACAGCTCCAGACCGAAATCGAAGTGCTCGTCCAGACGGGCGACCTCATACTCGCCGCGCAGCGAGTTGAGCAACGGATGGAGCGCGCCACCGTCGTTCCACGGCAGGGCTCGGCGCACCCCGGAAGCCCGTACCGCCTCCTCGAGTTCCCCGCGGGCCAGCACGTAGGAGAACAACGAGTTCGCGGCGGCCACAAGCTCGAATGCTTCAAGGCCCACCCGGTGAAACACGTCCAGAAGAGCCTCGACCACGTCGAGGACCGAGGGCAACTCATACCAGCGAAGCAACACGAGGCGCGACAGGCCAGGAACATCGATCAACCAGGCTCTGAAGTCACGCGCCCAACGCGGTAGGTCATCGATGGAATCCGGTCGAGCGGGAAGCGACTCGCACAGCCGTGCCAGCACCGCATCCCGCAGATCGCTCGCGTCTGACACATAACGGTAAAGCGCCATCGGCGTTGCCCCAGCGACCCTCGCCACCGATCGGACGCCGAGGGCCTCCACTCCGTCCGTGCGCGCCAGCTGACAGCCGGCACACACGATCCTCGAACGGTCGAGAGTCGCTCGCACGTCTCAAGTATACGCCCGTATACCCAGCGTGACTTCCGCAGCGCCCTCTCACGGGGGGTGAGGGAGATTCAGTACCGCCACGGTTCCGAATTTCCATCACGTCGGCGGTACAACGTTGCGCTCGTCCACAGCACCGATGGGCGGGAGCGCAACCGGTTCACCCGCCCGCTACTGCCGGATGATCGGTTGCAGTCCTTCCGGCTACTCGGCCCCAGGGTCTACCCTGCCGACGATGCTCAGAGCATTAGCCGGCAGGATCGACCGTCGCGTGGCGAAGATCATCCTGGCCCGCGCCCGGCGCCGCTGGCCGCTATTGACGCTGATCCCAGCCGGCTGGCTCGGGCCGCTGGCCATACCGTTGGCCACGCGCCTGCGTCATTCGCTGGCCCGGGGCGCAATCACGACATCAGCCACGATCGGCGTCGTCATCGTGCTTGTCGCCCTTCTGCCCTGAGCCCGTCTCGATGTCGCCGGCGAGTACTCCTCGCCGCGGTCATACACGATCGCGGACAGAATGCGTGTTGACGGGTGTGCATCCGGTACCCTCCTGGAGTCGATGCCCGCGCGTTTCTCGCCAAGATCTGGCGCGGGCATTGGTTTGTGCGGCCGTCCCAGTCACTCGGGGCGGCCGTTTCTTGTTGGCTGCTCGCGTGACCGAATGTCCATGAACGCCGTCCCGCTCACGGCAGTGCGCAACTGTCGCCGCTGCACCGTGGCGGCCGCGGTGCTGGCCGCGACAGTCGCCGTATCGGGATGCGCGGCCGACGCCGCCCCGACGGGCTCGACCGCGGCGCAGTCCACCTCGGCGCCGGCGACGGTGGGCGCCACCGCCCTGACCCGCCCGGCGAAACGACCACCTCACCGTCGTCGTCGCCCGCGCCGTCGTCACCCAGCGCCGCCGATCAAGCATCGCTCGGGCTCCCTCGCGTACTCGACGGCGAGCAACGACATCGTTCAGTCGCAGCCCGCCCCCGCGTCCTGCCACGCGATCGGCACAGGCCTCTACTCCCGCCCGGACCCGACCTGCACGCCGGGCGCGCTCAACCCCGCGGTGACCCAGGCGACGATCGACCAGACGATCTGCATCGAGGGCTGGACGGCCACTGTCCGCCCCCCGGAGAGCATCACCGAGGCAGAGAAGGCGGCGAGCATGGCGGCCTACGGCGACACCGGCTCACTCGGCGACTACGAGTACGACCACTTCGTGCCACTCGAGCTCGGCGGCGCCACGAACGATCCCCGCAACCTGTGGCCCGAACCCGGCGCGTCGCCGAACCCCAAGGACACGGTCGAGAATGAGCTGCGCCAGAAGGTGTGCGACGGGCAGATGACCCTGGCCGCGGCGCGGGGCGAGATCGTCACGAACTGGGTGCGGCTCGGCCAATCCTCATCACCCCCGACGAGCGGTTCACCGGCACCGTCGGCGCCAGCCAAGGGTGCTGAGTGCACGGTCTCAGCCTCCTACAGCTCGGCTTATCACGACTACGACGTCTACGTTCACTCCAATCAGCCCGACCAGACCGTGACCGTGACCGACGCCTACGGCCATTCGGACACCTGGCATACCGACGCGTCCGGCTACGCCGACATCTACTTCAAGTCAGGTGGTGGATACGCCTCTGGGCGCCAGGTCACTGCGCGAGTCGGCAGCGCCAGCTGCTCGACGACGCTCTGAAAACGGGCCGAAATCACAGCCTGCGCTAGCGCGGCCAGGTCGGCCAGCCCGGGGGCATGCTCTGATTGGGAATCGGCTGAAACAGCCCGGACGGCGCCCCGAGGCGCACGAGCAGTGCGTTCATGTTCCGCCCTTCGATCGTCGACCAATCTCCCACATCGGGGCACGTGTGGCACCAGTGCCCGTCCGCCCTCGCCAGCGCCTCGGGTCCGGGTCCGGCCGCCCAGCCCGACTCCGACCACGGGTACCCCGCGTAGAGCGTGGCGATCTGCTGCCCGGCGCTGACCGTCTGCCCGGCGCGAACGCTGACCACGATGTGCTCGGCCACATACACGTACTTGCCGGCGAACGGACCGTCCAGAAGCCGCATGACGACGATCCCGCCCCCGGGCCAGCAACTGATCGCCCAGCAGCTCGACGGACCCGAGTCCGTGTCGCTGGCCATCGTCACGCGGGCCCGGCCGATCGCCAGCAGCGGCCCGGTGCCCGCATAGTCCACGCCGAGGTCGATCCGCCGCGGCGTCAGGCCGCTCACCTCCCGGACCGGGTTGACGTAGATCCAGACGTCGTAGTGGACGGTCGTTCGGGCCCGGCTGCCGTTCTTGTCGATCGCCGTGACCACGAACGGCACGGTGCCGAGCCGCCCGGTGCCGATCGCCTGGCCACGAGCGACGCTGCCTGTGCACGTGGCGATTGTGCTTGCGACCCCTCCCTCGTCGCACCGGAAGCGGGCGCGGATCCGCGAGCCGCGTTCGTATGACGCGCCCCGGGACGGCGTGATCATCGTGATCCGGGGGAGCGCGAACTCGTAGGCGCCGATATCGCACGCCCGCCCCTGGGGCCGCCGTACGCCGCGCTGATCGGTTGCGGGACAGCCGCCGTTTCTGCGGGGAATCACGTCGATCGCCGCGCTGCCCGCCCCGATCGCCATCGTGGTGCTCGGGCCTCCGTTGTCCTTCGGCGGGCCCAGCCCGGGGTTACCGGCGCGACCGGGACAGGTCTGGTCGCCGTAGCTCAGGTCGTGGCCGCCGTTCGCGATTGCACGGCCGGCGCTGCCGGCGCAGTTCGCGCCGAGGCTCGAGGCGACGATCGTGTTCTGCAACTGCATATCGTCGGCGCTCAGCGCGGATCGGACGAACAGACCTCCGCCCACACCTGCGGCCCCGGGGGCGCCTGCGCCGGAGCCCGGCGCGCCGCCGGTCCCGACCCCGTTGCCGGCCACGGTCGCGTTCCGCACCCGACTGGGTCCCACCGCAACCGCGATCGCACCGCCGCTGCCGCCGCTGCCGCCCGGACCCGTGAGCCCGCCACCGGCGCCGCCAACGCCCGCGATGTTGCCGTACAGGGTGCTGTCGAGCACCGTCAACAACCCGGCTGCACTGAAGATGCCGCCCCCCGCGGCGCCCAGGCCACCGCTGCCGTCGCCACCGGGCGGTCCCGCGCCGGTACCTCCCGGGCCCCCGGCCCCCCCGGCTCCGGCGCTGTTGCGGCCGATCGTCGAGGCCGTCACCGACAGCGTGCCTTGATTGTCGAGCCCGCCGCCGCTCCCGCCCGGCCCTCCACTGCCGCCCGTGCCAGACGCTCCGAGCGGGTTGGCGTTCCCGCTGCCTCCTCCGCCCCCCGAACCGGCGCGGTTGCCCGAAACAGTGGAGTCGACCAGCGTCAGCCTGCCCTGGTTGTACACACCACCGCCGCTGCCTCCGAGGCCGCCGTCTCCGCCGTCGCAGCCGGCGCCTCCGCCACTCCCGCCCGCTCCCCCAGCCCCCGCCGTGTTCCCGGTGACCACGACCGTATCGAGGACCAGCGTCCCACCGTTGAAGATGCCCCCGCCGCTGCCCGGGGCCCCAGCGTCGACGCCATCGGCGCCGGCACCGCCCGCGGCGCAGCCGACGCCCGCCACGCCGCTCGCCCCCGCCGATGGGGCTGGTGCTCGCCCGCCGGTGATGGTCAGGCGGCTTAGCACGAGCCGCGCGCCGCTCGCCACCGACAACACTCGGTCGCCAAGCCCGCCCGCATCGATCACCGTGGCCCCTACGCCGGCGCCGGTGATCGTGAGCGGCGCGGCGCCGTCCACGTTCAGGTCGCCGTTGGTGTTGTCATCCGCCCCCGCGGGGGGGATCGACAGCACGTATCGGCCCGAGCCGAGCACGATCGTGTTCGAACCTCTGCTGACGCGCCCGCAGTCGGGCCGCCTACCCCGCGACTCGACCGCCTCGATCGCCTCCCGCAGCGAGCACCTCCCGTCGTGCGCGACCACCTCGTCCCTGGTGGTGGTGACCGTCAGGGTGGCTGCGGCGGCAGCCACGGGACTCACGAGCGGCACGCAGGTGACGACGCCGACGGCCAACGCCACGATCCGGCAGACGCGCCCCAGATCGAGCGTTGACCGTAAGGCGATCACGCGCGAGAGGTTCGCAGATCAAAATGATCGCCAACACGGAGCTTGCCGGCGTCCTCCTCGATTTTCCACCGGCAGTCATCCTCAGAGCGATGCTCGACGGTCCCGAACTTTCGGATCAACACTCAGGCGGCGAGCACCGGTCCCAACCGCTGCTCGAGAGCAGCGCGAGGCAACGCGCCGACAACGCGATCGAT
Organism: uncultured Solirubrobacterales bacterium; assembly: GCA_963799995.1. GTDB lineage: Bacteria > Actinomycetota > Thermoleophilia > Solirubrobacterales > Solirubrobacteraceae > Palsa-465. The sequence continues at coordinate 2,025,966 of CAWCZI010000012.1, forward strand.
CTCTTTACCGTCCCGGATCACGACCAGCAACGGGATCGACTGCGCCCCGAACCGGCCGGCTAGTCCTGGGTTCGCGTCGACGTCGACCTTCACGACCTTGAGGTGTCCCGCGTGACTCTTCGCGAGGTCTTCGAGTACCGGAGAGATCATCCGACACGGACCACACCATGCCGCCCAGAAATCGACCACAACCGGCACAGACGCGGTGCTCTCGGCAGCAAACGTGTCGCTGTCGGCGTCGACGACCCACGGCAGCGTCGACTTGCATCGTGGGCATCGCGGGACTCCCTGCGCGATCGGGCCGACGCGATTCCGGGCGTTGCAGGTCGGACAGCCGATGACAGTCATCATCACAAAGGGTAGAACCCGGCCGGGCTGCGGTTGCCTCGCCCCCCGATCGAGCCCGAACATCTCACACCTGTCGGACCGTCACTCGGCCGCGGCGGGCCACAGGTTCATCCGTCGCGTCCCGGTCAGGGTCCGGTGGTCGGCCGTGAGAGCGGTGAGGTCGTCGGAGACCAAGGAGTGGCCTCGAGCGAGCGGCGGCGAGCCGGCCTCGATCCCGGCCTGCAGGCGCCACCCAGGAATCCCTGCCCACTACTTGGACAGCATCCACTTGCGGAACACCGCCCCCATCACGGTCGGCGTCCCGCCGTAGTCGCGGATCATCAGGGGGCCGCCTTCGCCGTCGGGACCGGTCGGGCACTGCCAGCCGCCGCCGGCGTTCCAGGTCCATCCGAGCACCCCGAAGACCGTGCCCCGGCCCGCCTCGCCGTCGATCAGCGAGAGGACATGGCTCGTGTAGGCGGCCGTGCCCGAGTCGCAGTTGCGCTCGCCGAGCTCGCCGAGGATGACCGGCAGCTGCTTGGCGATCGGCTCCAGCTGGCCGGTGAACATCGAGTCCACACCCGAGCCCTCGACGAAGTCGTACACATGCCCCGAGGCGATCAGCTGGTGCTGGGGATCGGCGGGAAGGTGGCTGAGTAGCTGGCTCAGATCGGCGTTGTAATCAAGGCCGCCGAGCACGATCGGCTGCGTCGCGCCGGCGGAGCGAATCGCGTTGACCAGCGACTGCAGCCCGGCCGCGGCGAATCGCGGGGCTCCGGGGTAGATCGAGTCGAGCGTGCAGCCGTGCAGCCAGCAGTTCCACTCTCCCGCGGGCTGCGGGTGCGGGTTGTTCCAGCTGGCCATCGCGACCTCGGTCACCGGATCGAAGATCACCCCATGGTCGGAGCGCAGGTCGTAGGCGAGCTGATGCCATAGCGTCGGCATGTGCCCCGCGTCGGGCATGTACTCGATGCTGGTTGCCTTGACCGTGCCGGGCGCGTCCACCTCCACGACCGGCATCGCGTACAGGCCGTTGGCCCGCAGTAGCCGGATGTAACTCACCACCGCCTGCCGGTAGCCAGCCGCGTTCCCGTCCGCGGGCAACCCGTTGATGCCGAGCCAGCAGTCCTCGTTGATCGTGACCCGTACGGCGTTGATCTTCCAGGCGAGCATCGCGTTGACCGAGGCCTGATCGGTCGGTCCGTCGGCGACGCCGGTCTTGTCATACACGCAGCGGCTCTCGAACACCGCGCGGTTGGTGCCTCGGAGCTGCACCGGGCTCCCGGCTCCGTCGACCAGGCGAGCCCCCACGACGGCGAGAGTGGGCGAGCCGCCGAGCCGGGCGTTCACGACCCGGATCCGGTGGTCGAGGTGGTCGGCGATCAGCACCGAGCCGTCGGACGCCACGCTCACTCCGTACGGGGTGTTCAGCTTCGCCTTGGTCGCGGGCCCGCCGTCTCCGCACGCGGCGGTCGGCGTCGCGCACGGAGCGTCGGCGACGCCGGCAAGCGTCGAGATCGTCCCGGCGGTGACGACCCTCACGAGATGGCTGTCAGTGTCGGCGATCACGATCGAGCCGTTGGACGCCACGGCGACGCTGCTCGGGTCGTTCAGATTCGCGGTCGTGGCCCGCACCCCGTTGCCATAGCTCCCAGCGACACCGTCGCCGGCGATCGTCGTGATCACCCCGGTGCTGGACACCTCGCGAACGCGGTTGTCGCCGGAGTCACTGATCACGAACACGCCGCTCGGAAAGACCGCCACGCCGTTCGGGGCGTTGAGAGCCGCCTTCGTGGCCGGTCCTTTGTCACCGCAGGCCGAGGTCGGGTCGGCGCATCGAGCGCCCGTACCGACGACCGTCGTGATGGTCCCGGTGGCCGATACTTTGCGGACCTTCTGCGCCTGGTCGTCAGTGATCAGGAACCCGCCGTCGGGTGTCGGCACGGCCCGATCAGGCGCGTTCAACTCCGCCTTCGTCGCCGGGCCGCCGTCGCCGCACGCGCCTTGGGGGTTCGCGCAGGCGGCACCCGTGCCGGCCACGGTGGTGATCACCCCGCTCGGGGAGACCTTCCGGATCCGGCGGTTGGCCCTGTCCGCGATCAGGAACCCGCCGTCGGCCGTCGGATAGACGCCCGTCGGCTGGTTGAGGTGGGCGGAGGTGGCCGGTCCGCCGTCCCCGCCGAACGAGCCGGCGCCTGCGATTCCGGCCACGGTGTGGATCGTGCCGTCCGGGGCGACCCGCCGGATCACGTTGTTGCCCTCGTCGGCGATCAGGATGCTGCCATCCGCCGCCCGGACCGCCTGGATCGGATAGGAGAGGGCGGCTTTCACGGCTTGCCCTCCGTCTCCTGAGAACCCGTCCTGCCCATCCCCCGCAATCGTCCTGATCACCGGAGCGGCCGGCGCGGCAGCGGGAGTCGTGCTGACGCGCGCCGCGAGCGCTGGTGTGCTCGCCATCGCCAGCGAACCCGCAACTGCCAGCGGCGCCGCCAGCCCCAGCGCCCCCATGACCATCCGAAAGACCTTCACGCCCACACCCCCTGTCGCCTTGATCGATCCTGACACACCTCTATCGGGATCTCAAGCCACCGGCTCTCCTCGAGGTCGGCCTCCGGCGGGGCGGGGGAGGAAGCCCATGGCGGGAATGGAGTGTTCAAGATGAGGTCTAGGCGCTCGTGCAGGCCTGTCCTAGGAGGCAGAGGTCGGTGAGGCCTGGAACAGATCTTGGCGCGCCCGATACGTCCTGGCCGGGGCCTAGCCTGGGTGGTCATGAGCGAGTTCTCCGCCCGTGCGACGGCCGTCCTGCCGCGGATCACGGCGGATCGCGCGCACCCCGAGGTACAGGCCGAACTCCAGGCGCTGCGACGGCTGTGGAGGTCGCTGAGCGACACCGAACGGCTCAGCGCGGCGCCACTCGCGTCCGCGCTGGCCGCCGCGCAGGCGCCTCCCGGGCCGCAGCCCTCGCTGTTCGAAGAGGATGCGGAGGCGCGGCGTGCGCTCGCCGGACTCGACCGGATCGAGGACGTCGAGGTGGCCTTCGAGCACCGCTACGATGGCCCGCGGGACCCCGAACTGCTGCTGGAGCACTTCGGGCTCGGCTCGTTTCGACCGGGGCAGCGTCAGGCGGTGGCCGCCGCCCTCGAGGGGCGCGACAGCCTCGTGGTCATGCCCACCGGGGGCGGCAAGAGCCTCTGCTACCAGCTGCCGGGGATCGCCTCTGACGACCTCACAGTGGTCGTCTCGCCGCTGATCGCGTTGATGGCCGATCAGTATCGCCGGCTCCGGCTCGGCGGCCATCCCGTCGCGATGATCGCCTCCGGTCTCGACGCCGGGACGGCGGCCAAGGCGCTCTCGGACGTGCGCACCGGTCGCGCCCGGATCGTGCTCTGCTCACCCGAGCGCTTCGCCTCGGCCAAGTTCCTCGACGCGCTGGCCGAGCGCCGCGTGGACCTCTTCGCCGTCGACGAGGCCCACTGCGTCTCCGAGTGGGGCCACGACTTCCGCCCTGATTACCTGCGGCTGCGCGGCGTGATCGAGCGGTTGGGGTCGCCGCCGGTGATGGCCTGCACCGCGACCGCCACTGAGCAGGTGGGGCGCGAGATCACCGGGCGACTCGGGTTGCGCGATCCCCATGTGCTCCGCGCGGGCTTCGACCGCCCCAACCTGTCCTTCGACGTCATCCCGCTCGAAGGCACCGGCTCGAAGGCCCGCAAGGGCCTGCTCCTGTCGCTGGCGCTCCGCGACCCGGAACTGCGCCCCGCGATCGTGTACTGCGGGACCCGCCGGGAGGTGGACGAGGTCAGCGAGCGACTGCGCGGCGAGGGACTCCACGCGGTCGGATACCACGCCGGCATGGAGCCTGACGAACGCGCAGCCGCCCAACACCGCTTCATGGACGGCGACGCCGAGATCGTCGTGGCCACCAATGCCTTCGGGATGGGCGTGGACAAGGCCGACGTGCGCACCGTCGTCCACTGGTCGATCCCGACGAGCGTCGAGGCCTACTACCAGGAGGTTGGCCGCGCCGGGCGGGACGGCAGGCCCGGCCGCGGCATCCTGCTCTCGAGCCGCGCCGACCTCGGACGGCTGATCAACTTCATCCGCAACGATGCGGTCGAGGCCGACGATGTACTCGCCTTCGTCCGCCGACTGGCGGGTGCGGGCGCGCGCGAAGGGATCGTCATCGAGCCGCCCGGCGACCGGGACCGCATCTGCCTGGGAATCGCCGAGCGCGCCGACCTGTGCCGGCTCGAGCCTGCGCGCGGCGGGCGCCTCTCGGTGACGCTGACCGGATCAGATGACGCCGGCCGGGTCACAGCAATCTGCCGGGAGGCGCGCGATCGCGCCTGGAGCGCCTACCGAGCGGTCGAGGCGTTCTCCTCGGCCGGGGGCGCCTGCCGGCGCCGGACGCTGCTGGACCACTTCGGCGATGCCCGTCCCGGCGCGCCGGAGGGCCGCTGCTGCGACGCTTGTGACCCGGAGACGATCGGCCTCCCCGACCCGAGCACTCTCACGCCGCCCCGGCGCTCCGGCCGGGGCTCACCGGCACCGACCGTCGAGGTGGCAGCGCAAGACGCACCGCTGCTGGAGGCGCTGCGCCAGTGGCGGCTTCGGGCCGCCGAGGGCAAGCCGGCGTACACCGTCGCTCACAACCGCACGCTCGCCGCGATCGCCGGGCTGCGGCCGGGCACGCTCGAAGCGTTGGCCGCGATCCCCGGTGTCGGACCCACCTTCGTCGAGCGCCATGGGACCAACGTCCTGGCGCTGGTGAGCGAGTCGGCGCTCGTCGCTGCTGAGTGACCGCAGACTGGGCCGGCCCCGGTGACGGCTCGGGGCGGCCATTGAAGGGCTTGGGCGGCGCGCCTGGCGTGCCGCCCAAGCCTGTGAGCATCAGTGACCGGTCTGACCCCTCGGTCTCGCGACCCTCGGTGTTCTGAGCGGCCGATGCCGGTCGTAGGCAGCGATGTGGCTGCTGGTCGTGGCGTCCCGGACCGCCCCCGCCGTCTTCTTGCGCTCCGCCTGGCCTGCTGAGATACTGCGGCCCGCGGTCGGTGGGCGTCGGCCAAAATCGAAGCTGGGGGTGTCGGTGGCGGACGTGTTCATGTCGTATTCGCGCCGGGATGCGTCCTTCGTGAAGCACCTGGCGGACGAGCTGCGGGCGCGCGGCAAGGAGGTGTTCGTCGACGTCGACGGCCTCCGCGACGCGGAGGTCTTCCCGCAGGCCCTACAGCGGGCGATCGAGGGCGCGGATGCGTTCCTCTTCGTCATCTCGCCCGACAGCGTCACCTCCCGCTTCTGCGGTCAGGAGGTGGAGCACGCGAGCGAGCTGAACAAGCGCATCGTCCCGATCGCGCTGCGTCCGGTGCCCGACGCGGAGATCCCCCAGGAGATCCGCGATCGCAACTGGATCGCCGTGCCGGAGCACGACGGTTCGGTCACCGATCGCGTTGTCGGGGCGATCGAGACCGACCTCGAGTGGGAGAAGCAGCACACGCGACTGATGGTGCGCGCGCTCGAGTGGGACGCCGGCGCTCGCCACTCGAGCTCCCTGCTGCGCGGTCCCGAGCTCGCCGCGGCCGAGCGCTGGCTGGCCGAGGGGCTGGGCAAGGATCGCGGGCCCACCGACCTTCAGCAGGCCTACCTTCTGGCCGGACGGCGAGCGGCGGCCCGCAGGCAGCGGACGCTGGGGATCGTCAGCCTCGCGATCGCGGCCATCTCGCTCGTGCTCGTAGTCTTCGCGCTCATCTCGCGCAGTGACGCCGTGAACGCGGAGGCGAAGGCGAAGTCCCAGGCCTACGCTGCCGACAGCGCGAATCAGCTCTCGATCGATCCGGAGCTGTCGGTGCTCCTCGGCATCCGCGGGGTGAGCACACAGACGACGCCCCAGGCCATGTTCGCGCTGCGGGCCGCGCTTGACGCATCACCGATCCGGGCCAGGCTGCCGGCGGTGGGCCATGGCAATTGCCTGGTGCCAGGCGAGCGGGCGGGCGCGGCGCCGACCAACGCGCCCACGGTCGCCTTCAGTCCGGATGGACGGCAGCTGGCCGAGGGCCTCTGTCTGGAACGCCAGATCCGGATCGCGGATGCGCTCACCGGCCGGCTCGAGCACGTGATCCGTCTCGGCGGACCCGGCGAGTGGTTCACCTACGCCGATCAACGGACCCTCGTCGCCGACCCCAAGGGCCGGCTCGAGCGCCTGGACGCGGACACCGGCCAGGTGATCGGCCAGGGTCCGGCCGCGGACGCGCAGGCCCCGCTGGCGCTCGATCCGCGGGCCCCGGTCGTCGCCGCTCCGACGTACACGGACATCGTGCTGTGGAACCTGCACACCGGGGCGGTCCGCCGGTTGCCCCTGACCCACGATCCGACGACGTTCCCCGCGCAGATCGCGTTCAGTCCCGACGGCCGGCGGCTCGCCGTCGCCACCACCTCGAACGGGCCGCCGGCTCCCCCCGGGGTCATGCTCCTGGATGCGGCGACAGGCCGGGTCGTGGCGGTGTCCAAGGCTCGTTCCTCGGGCCCAGTCACCGGCGGCCTCTCCGCGGAGAGCGTCGCCTTCTCACCGGACGGGCGCCGCCTCTACGCCGGGGACTTCGGGAGCTCGAGCGCGACCGGGGCGCTCGAAGTGCTCGACGCCCGCACGCTGCGACCGACCCGCACGCTCCGAACCGACCACCTCAACTCCGGTCAGACGGTCTCCGTGAGTCCCGACGGCACCAGGATCGCGTACGGCTTCGGCGACGGCAGCGGCGGGGTGATGACCGCGCAGGGACAGGAGCTCGTGCGCTTCCCCCGCGTCAACCCTCAGGTCGGCCAGATCGCCCTCGACCCGACACGGCCGCTCGCCGCCGAGACCTCCCCCGACGGACAGGTGAGGATCCTCAGCGCAGTGGACCCCGCCGAGCTGACGATCCCCCCGGTGCCTGACATCTCACCCGGGTGGATCGGGCTCTCCGGTGCGGACGCAAGCCACGTCGACACCCTCAACGGATCCACGAACAATCGCTTCTACGTGGACCGCTGGACGACGGCGGGCGCTCCGACCGGAGCGCCGCTGCAGGTCGCCGGCCCGTCGGACAGCGTCGCGGCCGGGTTCCTGAGCGACGACGGGCACCTCGCCTTCGTGCAGTACGCGGACCGCCATGACCTGCTCAGACCGGAGCCGATCAGGATCTGGGACGTCGCCGGGCGACGCGTGCTCCGTACCCTGCCCGCGACTCTGCCCCCGAACTACAACCAGCAGTTCTTCCTTCCGGGCAAGTTCATCGACGACGACCGCCTGGTGGCGATCACCGTGGGCGCCCCCCACAACGACTTCCGGGACGAGCTCATCAATGTGCGCACGGGTGCGGTGCGGGTCCTGATCACCGAGCGGTGCGGGCAGGAGTCCAACGGGAGTCAGGTGGCAGCCAGTCGCGACGGCCGCGTCGTCGGCTTTCTGGACACGTGTGGCTACATCCGGCTGTTCGACACCGCCACCGGACATCAGATCGGACACACGCTGTACTCCGACGAGGGCAACTCCATCGCGATCGACAACGGCGGGCAGCGCCTGGCGTCCTCCGTCCCCTCCGGGGCGATCACCATCTGGAACATCGCCACCGACAAGCCGCTGATCACCCTGAGCCAGAGCCTCAGCAAGTTGTACTTCCTGGTCTTCAGCCCGAACGGTCACTACCTCGCCTCCGCCGGCCAGGGTCACACGGTCCGGATCTGGGACGACCGCACCTGGAACGAGCTGCGGTGATCGACCAGCCGCAGACGGTCTTCCAGGTCCTGTTCGCCCCCGACAGCGCGAGCTTCTTCACCCAGGACGACACCGCCCAGATCCAGAGGTGGGACACCTGCACCGACTGCGAGAACCCGGCCGGACTGCTGGCACTCGGGCGGAGCCGAGTCACGCGGAGCCTCACACCCCAGGAGCGCCGCGAGTTCGCCGTCGGCTGACCCGGGCCCGGCCCGTCCTCGGGTGGGTCGCAGCGCCCACGCAGGCGATCTGGCGAGCCGCTACCCCGCGCGAGCCCGGAGCGCGTCGGCGTCGTGCACGATGATGCGCCGCCGTTCAGTTGGATCCAACCGAGCTCCCGGAATGTCTGCAGCGCCTTGGCCAGTCCGGCGTGCGACGCCCGACGAAGGCGCCGAGCCTCCTCCTGGGAGATCGGGAGCGTGATCGCGAGACCGCGATCCGTCGGCTACCGTATCGGCCGGCCAGCTCGAGCAGACGCGCGGCGAGCCGGCCGGGGGTGTCGAGCGTCATCAGCTCGGCGCGCCTGACGGCGGCGTCGCGATACCGGCGGCTCAGCATGGTGAGGATCGCGAACGCGACGCGCGGCCTGGCCTCGAGGTAGCGACGGAACTCCGATGACGCGAGAACCAGAGCGGTGACCGGTTCGAGCGCGGTCACGTCGGCGGCCGTACGTCCTCGTCGATGAACGAAAGCTGGCCCAGCAGGTCGCCCGGACCGCGGATGTTGCGCAGGTTGTCCTGCCCATCCTCCGCAGCGCGCGTGACCTTGACGCGTCCCTCGAGCACGGTAGTAGCCCGGTAGCCGGGCTCCCGGTGTACATCAGCGCCCGCCCCCCGCGGAAGCTGCACCAGCGCCCAGTCTCCTTGAGGGCCACGCGGTCCTCAGGCGCCAGCAGGGCGAGAAGGCATGCGGCTCCCCGTCGAGGCCGCCCATACAAGGGGCCTCGCTCGCGCCCGCCTCACGCCGGCGACGATGCCAGCGGACGGCCCCGCCGTCGACGGGAGGTGAGCCCACGCGCAGACCGATCACCGCGGGGCACGGTGGCCCGGCGGATCGACAGCG
>CAWCZI010000013.1:0-469539 GCA_963799995.1 uncultured Solirubrobacterales bacterium
GCCAAGCTCCGACGAGCGAACCAGCGAGCGGAGGCGCGCGAGCACCTACGCTCGGGACTCGCACTGGCTCATCAATGCGGAGCTACGCCCCTCGCAAGCGTCGTCCGAGACGAACTCGCCGCGACCGGGGCCCGCCCACGCCGCATCATGCTCACCGGCCTCGAATCACTGACCGCCAGCGAGCGCCGAGTGGCCGAACTCGCTGCCAGTGGCCTGTCCAACCCTGAAATCGCACAACGGCTGTTCGTCACCCGCAAGACCGTCGAAACACACCTTGGCCACGTCTACCTCAAGCTCGATATCTCCTCACGACACGACCTCGCCGCGACGTTGCACTCCCCAGCTCAAATCACGGGCTGAGACCTCGCCCGAGTTACCCAGGCTTGCTGCTCACGCATCTTCTGCTCCGCGTCGGCCGATCGCGCCTTTGAGCGCTTGGAGGTATCTGCGCTTGGCCCGCCGATGGCTTTCACTGGCGCCCGTGACAGCGGGCTCGACCCTCTCGGCTTCCGAGTGTGAGTAGGTGGGCGACGATCAGGCTTGTCGCCGGCGAGCGGAATGGACTCTCCGGCTGCGGTCCACAGCGCCCCCGCTTTAGATTCGGCACGCGCCTCGGCCGTGATCGCTCGAAAGACCCCCATCGCGCGGCAAGCGCAACGAACGACGAGCAGGTGCTTCGGGCCGCACGGGCCGAGACCCGCGTTCATGCCCATGTGCGTGGCCGCGCCAGCACGTGGCGCAGTGGATCGCCCGAGAGCTGATCGACGCGTAGCCGTCGGTCGGCTACCGCCCGTCGCCGCCCTCGCCGTGGCTGACGCCAGCGAGCCCTTCGTCTTCGAGCGATCGATTACCGACGAGTTGGTGGAGATGGGCCTCGAGCGCTTGCAGTGGCTCGTCTCCGATCTGCGTGGCCCACCGTTCGCGTACGTCGTCGAACAGGGCTGCGCCGATGGCGGTCATCTCGTGCCCGCGCGGCGTCACCTGAAGGCGTTTCCGGCGCTTGTCCTCCGGGTCGGTTTCTCGCTGGACGTAGCCGAGTTGCTGAAGGGCCTTGATCGTCTTGGCGGCCGCTTGCTTGGTCACCGACAATCGGCGTCCGAGCTCGGCGGCGGTGTCCGCTCCCCCGTCGATGGCTCGCAGAGCGAACTCGTGCCCGGGCCGAACTCCGGGATGCCCTCGACGTTCCAGCTCGGCGACGACCTCACCCACCATCGCGTTGAAACCACCGAGTAGGAGAAGGGCGAGTCTCGCGCCCTGGGACGGGACCATCGGCGGATGGTAAGCGGAATCACCCATATAGACAACCTAGTTGTCTGTCTGCTATGATCATAGACAACTTAGTTGTCGATCTGAGCGAAGGAAGGAGTACCTTTCTCTCCAGCGTCGGCACGCCGGTGCTCGACGAGAGCCTGCGCAAGGCGTTCAGGGAGATCATGATCCAGATCGGCTTGCGCACCGAGCAGGTGCGTCCGCGGGCGCGTCTGCCTGCCCTGCGCCGTTCTCACCGACCAGGCACTCAGCTGAAGCCCTTGAGGAGCCGCTTCTTGGCCTGCAGGGTGCCCGTCAGGCTCTTCTGGGCGATACCGCTCTCCCCGATGATCCGGCGCGGGCCTTGACGATCGCGTTCGACTTGCCATGTGGTGCGAAATGCCCGTGTTTGAGGTGGATAGCTTTGGTGGTGCTGATCGCGGTTTGGCCAGTGGGTTTGAAGGTCGCCTTGTCAGTCAGTCGCAGCGCGCCGGGGGTGGTCTTGAGCAGCTGTCGGCCCCTGCTGGTGAGGACGAGCTTGATTTTGTGCTCGCCTGCCGCGTGAAAGACGACGGTGGCGGCGGCGGCGAGCACCGGCTTGGGTTTGCGCCTGCGCGAAAGGCGCGCGCCTTTGGGCACCTCATACCAACGGACGCTTAGCCGCCCAGAGCTGGGGGCAGTGACGGTCAGCGTGTAGCCGTCGTGCTTGAGCAGCTGCTCGATCCTCGCTGGCTTGCCCGCCACCGCGACTGCTTGGGTCAGCAGAGCTCGGATTTGGGCGACCGTCGCGGTCAGGATGGGCCCGAGTTGCGGAGAGACCGCCACGGCGTGGCCAGCGCTGTTCGTCGCCGTCACCGCCACCGCTACCTTGTCCCCCACGTTGGCGAGGTTGACCGTGTACCTGCTCGACACCGCTCCCGGGATTGGCGTACACGCGTGCGCGCAGCGAAGCCACTGATAGGCGTAGGCGGGCGACGGGGTGCCCGACCACGCGCCGGTCGACGCCGACACGGTTTGGCCGACCAATGCCGTCCCGGACACCGTCGGCGCAGCCAGGTTGACCGGCGCCACCGATCCTGACCCTGACGGCGGTGGCGGGCCCGGCGGCGGCGGCCCCGGCGGCGGTGGCGGGCCCGGCGGCGGTGGCGGCCCCGGTGGCGGTGCTGGTGACGCGACCACGTCCGTTGCCGCCGACACCTCAGGCTGGCTGCCGCCGCCCATGTTGCTCGCCGACTCGGAGACACGGATCGTGTGCCCGACATCCCCGGCTGCCGGCGTGTAGGTCTGACCCGTCGCGCCCGAGATCGCCGCACAATTGTTGCCCGCGCTATCGCAATCGTCCCATTGATAGCTGTAGCCAGTCGGGCCGTTGGTCCAGGACCCATGCGACTCGGTCAATGTCTGCCCCTCCACAGTGCTGCCCGAAACCACCGGCGGCGCCGTGTTGACCGGTGGCGCCGGCACCGTGCCGCCGGTTGCCGTCGACTCCTGCCCCACGAGATCAACGACGACGCACTCAGAACTAGTCGGACACGCGACCGCGGTCGGCCCGTCGGCGTTGGGAATCGTGTCCCTCAGCCATGGCGCGGACCCGTTTGGATTGGCTTCCAGGGCCTGACCAGGAGACTGATCGACCGCAACGCAGTACCCAACCGATGGACAAGCGACCCCGACCAGGATCTGGTTCGCATCCACGTTGACGGCGGTGGGACTCCCCGGCGCGGTGGGGTTGAAGGTAACCTCGTTCCCGGTCGCGTCGACCGCGGTGCATTGGCTGGCCGAGGGGCACGACAGCGCGCTGGCGCGGTTAGCTTGCGGATCGATGGTGAAGGGGGTGGGGTTGTCCGGCGCGCTGGGGTTGAAGGTCGACCCGGTCCCGTAGCGGTCGGCATTGGTGCATTGGCTGGCCGTGGGGCACGCCAGAGCGCCGCCACCGTTTGGATCGATGGTGGCGGGGGTGGGGTGGCCCGGCGCAGTGGGGTTGAAGGTCACCTCGCCCCCGGCACCGTCGACCGCGGTGCACTGGCGGGCCGAGGGGCACGCCACCCCGGACAAGTACTGTGCTGCGCCTGGAATGATGGGGGTCGGGGTGGGGCTCCCCGGCGCGGTGGGGTTGAAGGTCACCTCGCTCCCGGCAGCGTCGACTGCGGTGCACTGGCTGGTCGTCGGGCACGCCACCCCGTACAGGATCGTATTGTCGATGCTGGCGGACGTGGCTTTGCCCGGCGCGGCAGGGTTGAAGGTCGCCTCGCTCCCGGCAGCGTCGACCGCGGTGCACTGGCTGGCCGACGGACACGCCACCGCGGTTGCCTCGCCACCTCGATCGATGGTGACGGCGGTAGGGTTGCCGGGCGCGGTCGGATTGAGCGTCATCTCGTACCCGAAAATGCCCACAAACGTGCATTGACTGGCACTAGGGCACGCCAACGCATCCGGAGCGGAGTAATCCGGATCGATGGTGGCATGGGTGGGGTTGGGCGCCGTCGGGTTAAACGTCACCTCGTCCGAGCCGGAGACCGCCTCGCATAGGTGGGCCGTAGGGCACGCCAGCGGGGTCTCGCCAGCCGGACCGATTTGGGTTTGAGTGGGGTTGCCGGGAGCGGTGGGGTTGAACGTCTCGACCTTCTCGTCTCCGTTGTCGTCGACGACCACGGTGCATTGGCTGGCCATCGGGCACGCTATTCCGCCCAAGAATTCGTTTGCATTGATGGTGACGGGGGTGGGGTTGCCCGGCGCGGTGGGGTTGAAGGTCACCTCGTTTCCGTTGGCGTCGACCGCCGTGCATTGGCTGGCCGTGGGGCACGCCAGGGTGACGCCGCCGCCGTCGTTCCCATCGATAGTGACGGGGGTGGGGCTGCCCGGCGCGGCGGGGTTGAAGGTCACCTCGTTCCCACGGGCGTCGACCGCCGTGCATTGGCTGGCCGTGGGGCACGCCAGGGCGGCGCCACCGTTTGGCTCGATGGTGACGGGGGCGGGATTCTCCGGCGCGGTGGGGTTGAAGGTCACCTCGTTCCCGCTGGAGTCGATGGCGGTGCATTGGCCGGCCGTCGGGCACGTCACCCCGATCAGGTCGTGGACCGCATCGATTGTGACAGCGGTGGGATTGCCCGGCGCGGTCGGATTGAACGTTACTTCTCTCCCGGGTCCGTCGACCGCGGTGCACTGACTGGCCGAAGGACACGCCACCGCCGGCAGGGGCTCTGTGCCCGCCGTGTCGACGACCCTCGCCGGCGACCACGTCAACGCGGCGGAAGCGGACGCCGGCACGTACACCCCAGCCAGCAACACCAGCGCAAGCGCCAGCGTGATGATCGCCCGCCGCCCCAGCATACAGACCAACGAAACCCCCGCCCTCTCCCCTGCAATAGAACCGGCCAGCTCAGACTCCAACCGTCGGTCTCACAATACACCCTTTTTGAGGTCACGGAGCATTTCTGTCGGACTCCAGCTCACCGGCAGCGATCCTCCCGTTGTGGTTACGCCTACCGCGTCCTGAACTCGACCAGCTTGCCCCGGGGTTACTGCTTGACGAAGTGCGCCGAGGCGGGATCGCCCTTGACGATCGACCCGCAAGCCTCTTGGCCTGCTCAAAGCGGATGTGCGGGGCGGCCGTGGCACCTCCGGATCGTTGATGAACTGGATGAGCGCCGAGCCGCCGGCGCCGAGCGCCCGATCCCACGCGGTGCCGATACCTCCACATGCACCACCCGGCGCAGCTCGCCGGCCGGCAGCTCACAACCGCACCCCAACATCCCGGCGAGACGACCATGTACGGATGGGTCGGGCCATCGATGTCCAGCGTCAATGCCCGCACCGGGAACAAGCCGCCAGCATTTGCTGCCGCTCTGCTGGCTGGATCCCTGTGGGAAAGATGCTGCCGGCCTCGGCGACCAGCTCGCCAGACCGGACACCTGCACCCGTTGCCGGGCGGGCACCGAGCGGACGGCACGGACAGCCCTGCGTTGCGCCGAAACGGGGCCGCTTGGAGCTGGGTCCGTGCGTTTCGGTGCTCGCCGGTGGCATACCCGCTGTCTACGCGGTTCGGGGATCTAGGCTGGCTTGTCGGCGGGCCCGGCGGCGCTTCGGATTGGGGGTGTCGGACGACTTCTCGGCCATGGCCGGTTCGGCGATGGCGGCGATTGCTTGCAGAGCTGCGAGGTGTCCGCGCAGGGCCGTGCTGCGTCCGAGTTTGGTGAGCGTGACCTGCCGCCGGGACCGCGAGTTCGCGCGCACCCGGGAACGTCCACGTACCCGGTCCTCCGGCCACGAGCTGAGTTGCGCTTTCAGATCAGCGCATGCATCGCGCGCCACGCTCCCGGTGTCGGTGGCCCGCCCGGGTGGCGGGCCGTTTCCCAACCTCAAGCGCCCGGCAGGGCGCAACACTCGGGAGGGGACGGCCCGCGACCCGGGACCAGCAACCGGGAAGTGCCGCGCATCGCTCAAGCAAGCTGCTCGGCGACCTCAGGGTCGGGCCAGGAACGACAACTGGGGGTTGACATGACAACCGAGGGTTGTCATCATGGGATCGTGGTCAAGCAAATCGAATCTCCCGCGCATGCCCAACTCATTGACGAGCTGAAGCAGGTTCGTGCCGCGGCAATCGAGCACGCCCGCGCGGCGCAGGAGTTGGCCCGGCAGCGTCGTCGGCTGATCGATGCGTTGTTGGCAGAGGGCTTCTCTCAAGCCGATCTCGCGAGAGAGCTGGGGGTTACCCGCCAAGCGATTCAGAAGATGGTCGCGGCCGGTCAGGAACGGTCGCAGCGGTGAAGCGCAAAGGCGTGCTCTACGACGTGGGCTGCGTGTCAGGGGTGGTGAACTGGCGGCCGGACTACACGCCGGCGGTCGTGCACCGCGAGCTGGAGATCATCAAAACCGACCTGCACTGCACGGCGGTCAAGATTCGCGGACGGCACATCGGCCGGGTGATCGCCGCGGCCGAAGACGCCCCGGAGCAGGGCCTGGAGGTGTGGCTCTCCCCGGAGCTGTGGAACCGGTCCCAGGACGCGACCCTGCGCGACATCGTCGGGGCGGCGACCGCAGCCGAGAGGCTGAACACCCATGGGTGCAGTCACGAGGAGCCGCGCCCCCGCTGAGTCTGGACACGTCACTCGCCCCGACAGGGCCGAAACCCCCTTTGCCCGCCCCACAGAACGCGACCGTGGCGAGGATGTCGGATGAGCCCGAGAACGCGCCCGCGCGTTTGCCCGGCGATCAATCGCGACTCCCGGAACATGCCGATGCGACCGAGCCCCCCGGCGAGCGCGTGGCGTGGTTCGCCAGGGTCGGGCTCGACGACGATCATCCGCAATGTCACGCACGCAGCTCGCGAATCACCCGTACTGCTCTGCTAGCGGTATCGACGTGGCTCGGAAGGCCTGGCCGACCGCGATGCAGGCCGCGGTCGAAGGGCAGGACACGCCGCTGAGAGTGGCGGTAGCGGCACCGGTGGGGTTGGGAGTCGTCTGTATCGACCAGCTCGATCCGTTCCAGCTCTCCGCCAGCGTCCCTTCGCCCATGGAGCCGATGATGGAGTTGCCGACGGCCTCGCATAAGGTGTTTGAGGGGCACGACGCGCCGCTGAGACTGCTGCGCGTTGCTCCGGCCGGGTTAGGAGAGGTCTGGAGCGACCAGCTCATCCCGTTCCAGCTTTCCGCGAGCGTCACCTGGGTCCCGGAGCTCTGTCCGTAGTTCCCGACGGCGGTGCAGGCTGTGCTTGACGGGCAGGACACGCCGTTCAGTCCGCTGAAGGTTGCGCTGCTGGGATTGAGCTCGCCCACCCACGCCACGGTGCCGTTCCAGTTCTCGGTCATCGTCTCAAAGACACCTGTGCTGCTCCGGTCGGTTCCGGCTGCCGCGCACACGGTACTCGTGGTGCAGGACACGCCGGTGAGGCTGTTCTGCGTTGCCCCGCTCGGGTTGGCCGAGGTCTGGATTGCCCAGCTCGACCCGTTCCAGCTCTCCTCCAGCGTCACTCCGTTCCCGATGCTGTAGTCGATCCCGACGGCGGTGCAGGCCGTGCTCGACGGACACGACACGCCGGCGAGGCTGCTGTAGTCGCCCGCGCGATTCGGGGTGGCCTGGATCGACCAACTCGTACCGTTCCAGCGCTCGGCCAGTGTCACGGTGAACCCGGAGCTCGTCTCGGCACTGCCGACGGCGGTGCATGCTGTGCTCGATGGGCACGACACACCGCTCAGGCTGCTGAGCGTCGATCCGGTTGGATTGGGGGTGCTTTGGATCGACCAGCTGGTGCCGTTCCAGCGCTCTGCCAAAGTCACCGTGTCAGTCGCATTCTTCGCATAGCTCCCGACGGCGGTGCAGGCCGTGCTCGATGAGCACGACACCGCGTTCAGGACGCTGTTCGCCGCGCCACTCGGGTTCACCGTGGACTGGACTGACCAGGCCGACCCGTTCCAGCTCTCGCCAAGGGTCACGGGAGTCCCGAAGCTCACCGAGTAGCCGCCGACCGCCGCGCAGGCTGTGCTCGAGGGACAGGACACGCCGCTGAGACTCGCGGTGGTGGCCCCGGCGGGGCTGGGCGTGCTCTGGATCGTCCAGCTCGACCCCGTCAGGCGCTCGGCCAACATCGCTCTGTCCCCGGAACTGTTCGTCCAACTCCCGACGGCCGTACAAGCCGTGGGTGTGGAGCACGACACGCCGCTCAGGGAACTGGCGATCGCGCCGGTCGGATTGCTCGGCGCCTGGACCGACCACGCCGTACCGTTCCAGCGCGCCGCCAAGGTGACGGTGGTCGCTGAGCTGTTCTTGTCGCTGCCCACCGCAGTGCAGGCTGTGCTCGAGCGACAGGACACGCCGCTGAGACTCGCGGTGGTGGCCCCGGCGGGGCTGGGCGTGCTCTGGATCGTCCAGCTCGTCCCGTTCCATCGCTCGGCCAGCATTGCTGTGGTCCCGGAGGTGTTCGTCCAGCTCCCGACGGCCGTACAAGCCGTGGTTGAGAAGCACGACACGCCACCCACGCTGCTGGCGGTCGCGCCGGTCGGATTGCTCGGCGCCTGGACCGACCACGTCGTCCCGTTCCAGCGCTCGGCCAACGTCACCGGGGTCCCGGAGCTGTTCTTGTAGCCCCCGACGGCCAGGCACGCCGTGCTCGATAGGCACGACACACCCCGGAGGGTGCTAAGCGTGGCGCCGGCGGGATTGGGCGTGGTCTGAATCGACCAGCTCGTCCCGTTCCAGCTCTCCGCGAGCATCTGAAGCGTCCCCGAGCTGTTGGAGAAAAAGCCGACCGCAGTGCAAGCCGTTGACGAAGAGCAGGACACGCCGCCGAGGCTGCTGCTGGTTGCGCCGGCCGGGTTTGGGGTGCTCTGAAGCGCCCAGCTCGTCCCGTTCCAGCGCTCGGCCAAAGTGACGGTGGTCCCGGACCTGTCCCGGTAGCTCCCGACGGCCGTGCAGGCCGTGCTCGAGGAGCACGCGACCAGCGAGAGCGTCCCGTTGGCCACCAACGGCGCCGGGATCGCCTGAACGCTCCACGCCGCGCCCCTCGCGGCGCTTGCCGCCCCGCCCATCACAACGATCACCGCAATCCATGCACCCAATCGCCGTCGCATTCACGGCCCCCGAATCCGAACGTTAAGCGGACCCTCGGCGTGACTCGCCGCCTGCGCTCCGAGCCCCGTATACACCCACCAGGCTACACTCATTCGGCCCGACGTTCCACCGAGAATCCAGAACGCTCATCGGCGCCGAGGTCCCCAGCACGACGCTCGCGCTGCCCGACGGGAAGACCACTCCGTCCGAGTCCCCTCGATAGGGAAACTGTAGTCACCGACACCGGGCACGTGCCGCCGGTGTCACGATCTGCATACGCATGGCGAGACATGCTCGCTCCGATCGCCGGCGACGCCCAGCGAGCCTGGCCGCGTCACATTCTGCCGACGACATGGGCGCCATCGACCGCCGACGCCAAAATTGTGCGCGACCCAAGCCTGCCGGAAGCGACAGAGCCGCTGGAGGCTGGAGCCGGATCGGTCGCGCGAAGGCGCTGTCCTGGTCAGCCTCATCTACATGACCGCCGAGGGCGCGATCGGAATCAGCGCGGCGATCGTCGCCAGCTGTGTCGCGCTGCTCGGCTCCGGCCTTGACTCCAGGATCGAGGCCTTGCGTCGAGCATCGTCATCTGGCGCTTCACCGGCACCCGCCGACTCTCCCAGCACGCAAAGCACCACGCCCAGCGGGTCGTTGCGATCACCTTCTTCCTGCTCGCCCCGGAAGCGCGTGGTCGAGGCGATGCTCGACTGGCGCCGTCGGTATGGCAGGCTGCCGTCCTCGTATGACTGGTCGCGCACTCACGCACGCGCGTTGGCGTGGGGGGGAGGCGCTCGAGCGCTTGGCGCGAGGGGAGTGGCCGGCGCCGGGCGTCGTCACTTGCCTGTTCGGGGCGTGGGCTGCGGCGCGCGCGGAGGCCGTGCGCGACGAGATGGCGCCGACGGGTAGCCGAGCAGCGGCGGCGACGTCGCGATTGGGCAGTAACTCGGTCTCACTGCCTAAACCCCGGGAATCCACCGCTAAATCCGAGGAACCGAGAGGAGATTAGCTCACGCCGGAACCCATCGATTTGCAGGCACTTCTTGCAGCAATCTCGAATTTCGCCCGTAATTCGGGTCGGTGAGGTCCCCGGTTCAAATCCGGGCGCCCCATTTATTTGCGCCCGTTTGCAGGGATTTTGTTCGGTGGTGGTGGGCGAGGGCTGATCGGGGCCATGGATCATAGGTATGGGGCCGGGGCGTCGGAATCCCGTCAATTGTTCTCGTAGCGCGAAGTCCCTGCAAGTTGGTGGTTACCGGCAGCAGTTCGGCGCTTCTCGCGCCGACTCGTGAGACGGTCCCGACTTCGATCGGCGCCGGCGAGCGAAACCCCGGCACTTTGCGGACTCGCGAGGCGTGAGCCGGGTCGATCAGGAAGGCCCCCTGCCCATTCACTGCCTAAACCTCGAGCTGCGGCTCGCATAGGACGTCGGCGCTGTGGTCCGTTGGGAGCTGGGCTAGGCTGCACTGAGCGCTGGCGGCGCGGCCTCGCAATTGGCGACGAGCAGGGCGCCCGCGCCTTCGTGGTTCGGGCCTGCTTTGCTCCACGGGGGCCGCGGATCCGGGGGTGCGAGGCTGCCGCTCGGCGCCGGAAGCGCCGTCTGTACGAGAGTGCCCTGAACGCGGCATCGCGGAAGCGCGGTGGCCCCGACGAGAACAGTGGCTATCTCAGCTGAGAGAACCTGTGGAGCCGGCTGGGGTCAGGCTCAGGGGGTGGGGCGAGGCGCTCATAGAAGCGTCTTCGTTGGCTCAGGCCCGGATCGACGACGCGAACTACAGACTGCAGTGGTGGCTCGCACGCACGGCGCGGACCCACTGCTTGACCGCTCATTCACTGGTCGCGCGTGCTTGATTGTCGTCGTCGCGTTCCCGGTCGGATAGGTCTGGGGCGGCAGGCAGGCTCGGGTCCTCGTGGGGATCGTCGCCGAATAGAGTCTCGAGGGTTGAGCGCACCTCGGCCCAGCGGTCGGCGCCGACCTGTGCGGCGTAGTCGCGCTCGAGCGCGAGCTGCCGCTTGCGAGCGATAGCAACGCCGGCGCGTCCGCGGTCGGTGAATCTGACGATCACGCCGCGCCCGTCGTTCGGGTCTGGGTCGCGGCGCACGAGATCGAGCCGCTCGAGCTCGTCTACGAGCTTGGTGATGGCTTGGCGCGTGACGTCGGCGTGCGCGGCGAGGTCGCTGGGGCGAGAACCGTCCTCGCCGATGTTGCGCAAGAGCGCGGAGTGCGCGGGCGTGACATCGCCAAAGCCGTTGCGTGCGAGATCGGCGCGGACGGCGGCCTCGATCGCGGCGCGAGCGTCGCGGAGAAGGATCTGGAGGCTCTTCGGCATCTCCATACGATTGTAGTTCACCTTGCTTGACAAACGCAACGCCTCGTGAGAAGCTTCTCTCAACTTGTCAACCAAGGTGAATGACTAGGAGATCTGCCACGCGCCACCCATCAACGAACTTCAGACCCGAGACCGCCGTTAGACCGGACAACCAATACAGAACCAATGACCCAATGGAGCCCCTGTGATTACTTCTTCTCTTGACCCTGCAACCCGCCTTGACCCTGCAACTCGCCCCACCGTTAGTCGGCGCATCAACTTTCGCCCGGGCCAGGACATGTATTGGGAGATCGTGCGCAGCGGCGAGGACACCGATGGTGAAGTCCTTGAGGCAAATGCCTGGCTCGGTCCCCACAGCCCCAGCCCCCCTGTGCACGTGCACGACAATGTTGAAGACAGTTTTGAGATCGTCGAGGGCCGACTTGACGTGAAGCTCGACGGGACTTGGCGTACCTATGGTCCGGGAGAGCGCGCCGCAGCGGCTCCCGGTCACCGGCACACCCTGCGAAACAGTCACGATGAGCCGGTTCGGTTCATCAATCGCCATCGCCCCGCCGCCGATAACGAGGGGTTCTTTCGCGACATGGCGTCGCTGACATCGACCGGGAGGATGGGCGCCGGAATACCTCACAGTCCGCGTCAAGCGATCTACGTAGCGATGCTGTTCCAAGCTCACCCGACCGCGATCCGAACCTCGCGCGTGCAGCGATTTGCCTTCGCGTCGCTGTCGGGCTTGGGCCGGATGCTGGGGATGAGCCTGTGACCGCGCTTACACCCCGCACCAAGAATCTCGCGCTCGCGCTGCTGGCGATGGTGCAGTTCGTGATCGTGATCGACGCGTCGATCGTGAACGTCGCGCTGCCGTCGATCGGCGCCCACCTGCACTTCTCCCGCGACAACCTGACCTGGGTCGTGAATGCCTACACGCTGACGTTCGGCGGCTTTTTGCTGCTGGGCGGGCGGATGGCCGACCTGCTGGGGCGACGCCGCATGTTCATGCTCGGACTGGTCGTCTTCTCGTTGGCCTCGCTGGCCGGCGGCTTGGCGCAGTCCGAGACATGGCTGATCGTCGCTCGCGCGGTCCAGGGCCTGGGCGCCGCGATCGTCTCCCCCGCCGCGCTGTCGATCATCACCACCACGTTCGCCGACGGGGCCGAGCGCAACCGCGCGCTCGGCATCTGGGGCGCGGTCGCCGGGGCCGGCGGCGCCGCCGGGGTCCTGCTGGGCGGGATCCTGACCAGCGGGCTGAACTGGCGCTGGGTGCTGTTCGTCAACGTCCCGATCGGGCTGATCGCCGCCGCGCTGGCCCCGCGCATGCTGCGCGAGAGCCGCCGCGAAGAGGCCGGCAACTCGTTCGACATCCCCGGTGCGGTGGCGGTCACCGCCGGGCTGGCGCTGCTCGTATACGCCGTCGTCGACGCGGTCAACGTCGGCTGGGGCGCGACCCGAACGATCGTCTGCCTGGCCGCGGCCGTGGTGCTGCTGATCGCGTTCGTGGCGATCGAGCGACGCCAGCGTGATCCGCTGATGCCGTTCTCGATCTTCCGGCTGCGGACCGTGCGCGGCGCCAACATCGTCGGGCTGCTGATCGGCATGTCGCTGTTCTCGATGTTCTTCTTCATCTCCCTCTATCTCCAGGAGGTGCTCGGCTACTCCCCGATCAAGACCGGGATCGCCTACCTCCCGCTGGCGGTGGGGATCTTCATCGCGGCGGGGGCCGCCGGCCAGCTGGTCACGCGCGTCGGCTTCAAGACACCCCTGATCGCCGGCATGCTGCTGGTCGCCGGCGGGCTGCTGTGGTTCTCACAGGTGCCAGCGACAGGCGGCTCGTTCGCCGCCGACGTCCTCGGCCCCTCACTGTTGGCAGCCGTCGGATTCGGACTGGCGTTCGTGCCCGTCACGATCGCCGCCGTCACCGGGACCAAGCCACACGAGGCGGGCCTGGCCTCCGGACTGATCAACACCTCCCAGCAAGTCGGCGGCGCGCTCGGGCTCGCGATCCTCGCGACCATCGCCAACAGCCGCACCCAAAGCCTGTTCCACGCCGGCGTCCACAGCACGGCCGTGGCGCTGACCAAAGGCTTTGACCGGGCGTTCCTCGTCGGCGCCGGCCTCGCCGTCGCCGGAGCGATCCTCGCCGCCGTGCTGATCTCCTCACGCGACAGCCAGGAACACTCGAAGGCGGCCCGCAGCGGCGAGGCCGAGGCGGCCGCAGCCGGCGCCGATGCCGCAGCCGTTCCCGTCATCGCGGGCTGAGCGCTCCAGTCGATCTGGCGCTCATAGACGCCAAACGAGGTCACCCGGCCCACCGTCTCCTCGCAGGGTGCAGCTCCGGCCCGCCGGAGCTGCGCCCGCTCCAAACCCACCCCGAAAACCAATCTCAAACCAAGGACCAGAACTCATGATTTTGATCACCGGAGCCACCGGCAACGTCGGATCGGAACTCGTCACAGCGCTCCTCCCCACCGAGGCAGGCCAGATCCGGGTGCTCACCCGCAATCCTGACGCGGTTTTCCCCGACGGCACCCAGAAGGTCGTGGCCGACCTCGCAGACAGCGACCTGGCACCCGTGCTGGACGGTGTGCACGCGGTGTTCCTGCTCACCGACGGGCTCAACATCGCCGCCCACGATCACCGGCTCGTAGCCGCGGCGCGGCTAGGAAGCGTGGAGCGAATCGTCAAACTGTCGGTGCTCAGCGTCGGACACGGCGCCCCCGACCCAATCACGACCTTGCACAGCGCCGGCGAGGAGGCGATCCGCGACAGCGGCATCGGGTGGACGTTCCTGCGGCCGACCGGGTTCATGTCCAACGCGCTCAACTGGGCGCCGATGATCGCGGCCGATCAGGTCGTGCACGCCCCGTTCGCGGTTGGCCGGGCCGCTGTCGTCGACCCGGCGGACATCGCAGCGGTCGCCGCGGCCTGCCTCACCCACGACGGCCACGACGGCCAGGTCTACGAGCTCACCGGACCCGAGCCGCTCAGCCCCGCTGACCAGGTCGCGATCCTCAGCCAGGTGCTGGGCCGCGACCTGCGCTATGCCGAATCCGATCCGGCCGACATGCTCGCGCAGATGGTGTCCTACGGCATGCCCGAGGAGCTGGGGCACGCCGTCGTCGAACAATTCCGCTCCACCCTGGAACCGTTCAACTCCGAGCCGACAGGCGACATCACCGCAGTCATCAGCCGCCCGGCACGCAGCTTCACCGACTGGGCCCACGCCCACCGCGCCGAGCTCCTTACGCCCGCCAGCTGGTGAAGATACTGCCGGCGACAGCGTTCGCCCGGTAGACGATCGTCTTGACCTCTCACGCGCGGACGCGCTCAACGAGAACCCCATGGCCGATCGAGCTCCCCGCGGAGCTCGATCGGCTCACACCACGGATCAGCCTCCCCGACCTGCTCGCCGAGGCGCACAACTGACGGGGTTCACCAGCCACTCGACGCACGCAGCCAACGCGGACCCGAGGATGGTTGATCTGCAGCAACATCTGCACGCCGCGCTGCTCGCCTAGAGCCTGAACATCGGGCCTACGCGGATGGTCGAAAGTCCGCCTTCACGAACAAGCGGAAGTTTCAGGGGCCGCACCGATCGGGCTGGACAATTCTGCCTCAGTCGGCTTGCGGCACAAACGCGGTCGGCCTGCGCGCGGACCGAGGCCTGCATTCGCGTTGCGACGCAACTCCACCGAGGATCGCCAAGAGCGCGCTTCGCGCCGGGAGGTAGGGAGGACTAGCTGCGGGCGTGATCGGAGTCGGCCAGGTTGATGCGAGACCACCGGTGCCGAGAGCGGCTTATGACGTCGGGCTTGGGATGGCGGCGACCAGGGCGCGGGTCTCGGCGACGACTCGATCGGCGAAGACGCGATCGCGCACTTGGGTGGAGGCAACCATCGGATTGCCGTTTTCGTCGTAGTACACCCCTGTCTGATTCGACTCGTCGGTCAAGACCGTTGTGATCACTCGCGCGGCGCGTTTCGGGGTGCTCCAGTACTTGATGAACGGCGCGAGCGGCCCGAGAACGTACTTCGCCAGGAAGCGGAGGGCGGCATTCGCGTCGCGGCCGAGGCCGCTGCTCGGGTTGAACCCTGGTTCGACCGCGTTGAAGCGGAGCCTCGGCGTCTCGCGCGCGAACACGAAAACAGTCGCGAGCTCGCACTGCTTCGAGGTGGCATATGCATCGTAACCGGCCCGGGACGAGCCGCCGGGGCCCCACTCGCCGTGCGCGCTGGCCTCTGCCGAGATGTAGCGCCCGCCGCGGAAGCCGGCGGTGACGGCGGGTCTGCGCTCGGGGTCCTCGACAGCCGAGCAGATGAAAACGACGTTCGCGCCGTCGGGGAGGTGAGGGATGAGCGCCTCGGTGAACGCGAATGGCCCGAGGTGGTCCGTCGCGAAGGTGAGATCCCACCCCTGCGCTGTCTGAGCCGGAGTCAGCGGAAAGATCCCTGCGTTGTTCACCAAGCCGGCGACAGGGAGCTCAAGGCCGATGATCTGTCCGGCGGCGCGTCGGACACTGACGATGTCGGAGAAGTCGCACATCACCGACACGGCGTCGCTTCAGGCGTGCCTTGGCCCATCGTCGCGCGCCGAGAAGCTGGAGCTGGTAGAGCAGCGGTTGCGAGAGCGGGTCGCCGGTCCAGGAGATCACGGGGTTGCCGAGTTGGCCGGTGAGAAGCATGTCGCACCCCGACGTGGAGGCCAGCTCGAGCAGGTCGAGGATCCAGAACGCGTTAGAGGCCGCTTGCATCGGCTCGCCGAAGACCTCCAGCGCGCGGCGGATGCCCTGGATCGGGCTGATGCGCTCCGAGGTGAACGTCCGTACGTCGACGTTCCCGGCCGCCGCAGCGGTCGCCGACGCGAAGGGGAGCTCATTGCCGAATCGAGCGCCCGTGAAGGCGGTGGTGTCAGTGAACGGCACCGAGGTGAAGGCGGGCACGCGAGCGCTGCGGCGCTTCAGGGCCAACGCGGCGGTCGCCGCCACGGCCCCGGAGTCGAGGCCTCCGCTGAGCGTGACCCCGACATGACGGCCGGGCGGGATCCGGGTCCTCACGGCTTGGTCAAACACTTGGCAGAAAGCGGCCACGTAGTCGGACCGGTGAGCCAGCCTCAGCTCGGAAGTCTCTTCCATGCGCCAGTAGCAGTGCACGTCGAGTCACTCCGGCGAGAGGGTGAGCACGTGGGCGGGCGGCAGTCGTCTGATCGAGCGGTCGATCGTTCGTTCTCCGTGGTAGGCCGTCCACGAGATCAACTGCTGCGCGAGGTAGAGCTCGTCCAGCGCGGGAGGAGCGAGCCCCAGCCTTCGGAGTGGCTGCGGCGAGGAAGCGAACGCGAACACATCCGAGTCCGCGTAGTAGTAGAGCGCGGTGTGACCGAAATGATCACGCGCGAGAACGAGTCGGCGCTCACCCGGATGCCAAGCCGCGAAAGCCCAATCTTCGAACACCCGCGCCGGGGCCGATTCGCTCCAGCGGCGGTAGGCGGCCAGCAGCAGCTCACGATCGCCGGCCTCCCAGAGGCCCCCCGTCCGATCCAGGCCGAGCTCGCGGACGAGCTCCTCGCGATTGTCCAGCCGTGCAGTCGCGGCGAACGCGAATCCGACGTCTCGCTCATAGAGCGCGGGCGCCTCGAGTTCAGAGGCCGGAGTGGATCGGAGGGGGACGTGACCGAGCGCCGCCGCGCCTTGGACCCATTCGCTGCGCGCCCGCGGCGCCGACGGGACGGTCTCCTCCAGCATCACGGCGAGGGTCGAGGCTTCGACGGGCGCCCCATCGCGCCGCACGAAACCGAGGATTTGCGTCACGTCGCGCCGGCGGTGGCGTAGGCGAACTACGCCGAACCGGTCAAACCGTCCCGAAGACTGCCGTGCACGGCGAGCGTCTGTTTGAGCTCGATCCGGGTGATCACGGGCTCCCGCCCGACCGGGCGCTTCTCGTTACCCCCGGAAACCTGACCGGCGTGATCATCGTGCCCGCCGCCCCCGAGCGGTGTCAGCCGGTCACTTTCGTCGGACCCGCCGCGGATCTCATCCATGGCTACCTCCCTCTCGTGCCGCCGCTCTGCTGCGACGACGATCCAGGTGTGCTGCCATTGTTACCCATATCGGTGGGGATGCCCGACGAAGAACAGCGTGCGCTCGAACGCCAGCCGAGAAACGACGGTTACGACGAGACCGTCTGGCCGCTGGTGTCGCCGCCGCTGCCGCCCCCGGCCAGTGTCCGGTCGAGGCTCATGCGGGTGATCTGCGGCCGGCGCCAGCGCGGTGCCTCGTGGGCGATCATCGCGACGACGGCCTCGGTGTGGCGCCCCCGGCGAGGTCCAGCGGATGGTCGTCTTGCGACATCTCGTGCCCTCCTGTCGTCGTTTCCGCACCATGCGGAGGTCGGTGCGGAATCCTACCTCGACCACGGAGCCACAATTCAGCCGCCCGCTACCTCCGGGCGGGCGGAGAAGCCGGCGATGGCATCCACGAGATGGTCCACTGTCCAGCGACCACGTGGACGTCGCAGGCGCACGACGGCAGCATGGCGAGCGGCGGCAGCGGCCGCGGCCAAGTTGGCGCCCGCGTCAAGCAGCGCCCGTGCGAGTTCGGCGTTATAGGTCAGTCGCCCCACCGCCTCGATCACGTCGAGGTCCCGCACCCGCTCCTGTTGCACCTCCGCAGCGCCGTGCGTCGACAGCCACCAGATCTCACTGAGCGCCAACTCCTCACCTGCCGCAGCGATGGGACGCGGAGGCGGCAGCTGTTCCTGCGCGCCGGACCACAAGTGAACCGGTGCGGTGCTCGCCCGGTTGTGCGCTAGGCGCCTCAGTGCGCCCCGGACGATCCGGTCACCCGGTCCGGCTCCGAGCGGCGCCGGGACGGACGATCGCTTCCACCAACGAGAGACGGTAGGGCGACAGCGAGCAGCATGCGTCCTGCTAGGGGTAGAGGGGTGATTCGTTGGCGTCTAGGTTTGAGAGGAAGTCGGCTAGGCGAGCGGCGAATACGTCGTTGTCGTCACCAGCGACCATGTGCCCTGCTTGCTGCACTTCGACGATCTGTGCCTGCGGAACGAGGCGTTTCATTTCGGCGAGGCCCGCGTCGCTGACGACGTCGGACTGGAGGCCTCGGACGATCAAGGTTGGGATCGCTAGGCCGGATGCTGCGCTCCGCAGACGTTGGCGGTTGGTGCGTCGCTGGGGCTCGTCGTCGTTGCTGATGAACTCCGGGTCCCAGTGCCAGTACCAGCGACCATCGTCGTGCTGTCGCACGTTCTTGCGCAGACCGTCGAGGTTGCGAGATCGGCGCCGCACGGGGTTGTAAGCCTCTATCGCTGCGGCCACGTCCTCGAGCGACACGAAGCCATCATGGTGTGCGGTCAGAAAGCTCTTGATCCTGTCGACGCCTGCTCGCTCGACGGATACGACGACGTCGACGAGGACCAGGCCTCTGGCGAGCCCCGGATGCTCACCGGCCGCCACCAGCGCGGTGATCCCTCCGAGTGATGCACCCACCAGCACCGGGGCGCGATCGAGGGTCGCAACGAACGCGAGCAGGTCGCCGACGAAGCCGTCGATTGAGTAATCCTGGCGGGGATGCCAATCGCTGTCCCCGTGGCCTCTGGCGTCAATCGTCACCGCGGTTGATCCCGCTTCGGCTAACCGCTCGGCCGTCCGGTCCCAAGAATGACGAGTTTGACCGCCGCCGTGAAGTAGCACCACGATGTCACCATGCCCACCGCTCGCCCAGCGATCGCCGGTGAGCTGGACGCCGTCACCCTGGTAATGGAATGTCTCCGGCCCCACAAGCAGCGACGCTAACAGGAGTGCGTCGACTTGCCGCACGTCGCACCCGAGGGGCCGGAGACGGACGGATCACCGGTGCTCGCACTGGCCACGAGGAGTCGCTGGTCGTCGGCGGCCCGGATACTCGCTTCGCAATGATCGCGATCAGGGCGCCGGCGCCGTGAAGCACCGAGGCGGTGATGTGCTGAGGGTCGCGGCAGCCAGCTGCCGGCGTGACATGCCCCCAGGCGGGGACGAGCGAACGCGCTCTGCCAACAATCCGCGGTCTGTGGCACGTCCGGCGCGCCGTTGGGAGACGGAGCTACTCGGCTGCGGCGTCCGGGGCGTCGCGGTCGAGGTCAACGATTGACAGGACGGCGCGGGCCCGGAAGGAGCGGCGCCCGCCGATGGCCAGCTGGTGGGCGTCTCGACGCCGGAGGTCGGCGGGTCGGCGACCGCCGACGATCTGCCGTTCTGATCCGCGCTGGGGCGCTTAGATTTGACCTCGTCGACTGAGGGCAGGTGGGGCTTAGGCGGCGAGCCGGCGGCGCGCCTTCTGCACGGTCGGAAGGGCTGCCTTTGACTTCGCGAGTGGCCGGGCGCGGAGGTCAACGCTGGCTGGTTTGGCGGCGATGGTGATCTCCTCGCCGGTCGCGGGGTTTCGTCCCTGGCGCTTCTTCTGGGCCGGCTTGACGCGTACGGTGAGCTGGACCAGGCCGCCGATCCGCACTTTCTGCGCGTTGCCGAGCTCTTGAAGCACGATCTCTTCGAGCGCGGTGAGCGCTCTCTTGGCGTCGGCTTTGCTGAGGTCCGCCTGGTCGGCGACAGCGGACACGAGCTGCGTTTGGGTCAGCGGCACGGATCTCTCCCGGGGGTCGAATCGCAAGGATGCACGGGCGGATTCAATCTCGTATGGCGGACAGATCAGCGCCCTGGCTTGCGAGAATCTCGCCGCGGGAGGCGGCTCGACCGGTGATCAGCAACGGGCGGCGGCTGGGCGCTGGCCATTGACCGGCGCGTTTCGACCCGGGTGCCGAGGTGGCTTATGTGGCTTTTAGCTGTCGTGAACCGCATACTCAGACCGACCCTGTTCCGTGGGGAGCCCGTCCGCATCACGCGGATCACGGTAGTCGCCTCGGAGACGCCGCAAGCGGTGACCGCACGTCGGCGCGACCTGGCTTGGCCGGATGTTTCGTGCCGTAGTCGGCGTCGTTTGTGGTCGCCCGGCGGGCGAGCGAGACGGCGTCGATCTTGGTCCGTATGGCCATACCTGGCCGTCGTGGGGGATGTCAATCTGGAACGCCTGATCGCCAAAGGAGACCAACGTTGAACGCTCTCAGCGCACCGCGCCCATCATCCGCGAGCGACGCGATCCTCGTCACCGGCGCCACCGGTTTCGTCGGGATGGCGGTCCTCGCGCGACTTCTCGAGCGCACCGAGCGCCGGGTTCTCGTTCTCGTGCGGGCGGGCTCGCAGGCCGAGGCGGACGCGCGGCTCGGTGGCGTGATGGCCTCTCTGTTTGATGAGCCCGACCGTTACCAGGGTCGCGTCGAGGCTGTATGCGGCGATCTGACCGCCCCCGGTCTCGGGCTCGGGGCGGGGGTGAAGCTGATCGCCGAGGAGGTTGGCGAGATCATCCACGGCGCCGCGTCGGTGGCGTTCGACATGCCGCTGGCCGAGTCGCGCGCGATCAACGTCCAGGGGACGCGACGGGTGCTCGAGCTCGCGGAGGCCTGCGCGGCCCGCGGCGCGGGGCTGCGCCGCCTGACCTACGTTTCGACTGCGTATGTGGCGGGCGAGCGTCGCGGTCTGGCGCTCGAGACCGAACTGCACATGGGGCAGCGGTTCCGTAACGCGTATGAGCAATCCAAGCATGAGGCCGAAAGCCTCGTGCAGGGTGTCCGCGAGCGGCTGCCGATCACGGTCGTGCGGCCGAGCATCGTCGTCGGCGAGCGCGGAACGGGGTGGACGGCGTCGTTCAATGTGATCTACGGTCCGCTGCGCGCCTTCGCCGCCGGCACCTATCCCGTTATCCCGGGCCGGCGCGGTGCCGTCCTGGACGTGGTCACGGTCGATCACCTCGCCGACGCGATCCTCGCGCTCAGCGCGTCGGAAGTTGCGGCTGGTCAGACGTTCCATGTCGTCGGCGGCGAGCATGCGACGACGCTGTGGGAATTGACCCGGCTGGCGGCCCGGCGCTTTGACCGGCCGACGCCGCGACTGGTGCCCCCGCGTATTTACCGCACCTTCCTTCACCCGCTCATGCTGCGCCGCGCGGACGTGCAGACACGCAGGCGGCTTGAGCGCAGCGAGGTCTACTTCCCGTACTTCTCGCTCGACCTGCGCTTCGATGACCGAGACGCGCGAGCGCTGCTGGATCCGCTCGGTATCCGCGCCACGCCGATCGTCGAGTACTTCGACGCGTTGATCGATTTCGCCGAGGCCGCTCGTTGGGGCCGCGCTCCGATCGGGCGCGCTCGCGCTCACGCGCGTGTCGGCGGGCCCTCGCCGGCGTTTCCCACTGTCGCCCGCTGAGACGACGAGCCAAGTTCCGACGCAGCGTCGGACACCGCTTCACCGCCCCTGGTCCTCCCGCCCGAGCCACCAGGCTCCGGGCCGGAAGGAACGACGGTCCGTGCGACTCTCGGGTGTTCTCTTTTTGGCGTGGTGGTCGATCCAGCACGTGAGGTAGCACGCGAGCCTCCCGGCGACCACACCGCACGCTGGGCTTTCAGGTTCCGTGACACCGACGGCAGGTCTCTCGGGCTGTTCGACCGCCTCCGCTCGGCGCGTCATCCCGTAATCCCATATCCCGGTGTCGATCGCGTCGGTCGTCCGCCAACAGGTCCGACTGATCGGCTCTCTCATCTACGACCATCCCGGCGACTTTCACGAAACCATCGATCTGCTGGCGTCTCACACCGTCCGATCTAGCGCGATCCTCAGCCCCCCAGTCGACTTCGCCGCCTCCGCAGACGCCCTGGCCGGCGCC
Organism: uncultured Solirubrobacterales bacterium; assembly: GCA_963799995.1. Taxonomy (GTDB): domain Bacteria; phylum Actinomycetota; class Thermoleophilia; order Solirubrobacterales; family Solirubrobacteraceae; genus Palsa-465. The sequence continues at coordinate 21,880 of CAWCZI010000013.1, forward strand.
TCCGAGGCCGCCGGCAAATCGTGGATCTCCCTCAGCGCGGCACGCGCCGACGGCGGCCGCTAAGCGCCGAGCGCACCGCGGCGATGGCGGCTCTGGCGGCGGTCGGCGGGCGTGAAGCGAGTGGGCGCGGCCTGTTGCGGTGATGGTTCGCGTTCCGCACGCACGGCCGGTCAACATCGGCGCCGTCGGAAACTCACCTTCCCGATCACGCTGCGGCCGCGCAGTTAGGATGAGCCGTCATGGACTCAGACCACGCCCGCCAACTACTCACCCGCGAACGCGAACGCATCGAACAGGCGCTCTCCGCACTGGCTGGCCAGGATCCGCAGGAGGCCACCGGTCGCGTCGAGCCGGGAGACCGGGACTCGGAGGACCTCTATCAGGACGAGTTCGACGCCGGTCGCACCGAGGATCTCCAGCGTCAACTCGCCGCGTTGGAGCGCGCCGAGGCACGGCTCGAGGCCGGAACGTACGGGCTCTCGATCGAGAGCGGCGATCCGATTCCGGATGGCCGACTCGAAGCCCTTCCCACCGCCGAGCTGACGATCGAGGAGCAGGAGCGCCTTCAAGGTCGCTGACGCGGCCGTCCGCTTCGCCCGAATGAGCAGCACTCCCGACGACGCCCGGGCGCGAACTCCAATGCTGCATCAGCGGGATCGGGGACCGAACCGCCCCCGTCCTCTCGTCGTCGTGAGCGTTGGGTTGCTGAAACGGCCCCGGCCACTGATACGCCGCCGTTGAAACGGTGGTCGCGAGCCTCCCCTGGTACCCATCAGCCGATCTTCTCCGCCAGCTCGACGATGATCCCCGCTGGGCCGCGAACGTAGCAGAGCCAGTAGCTGCTCTCGTAGTTCTCCAGCTCGCCGACCAGCTCGCCGCCATGTGCTCGCAGGCTGGCGAGCGATGCCTCGATGTCGTCGACGACGATGCCGATGTGCTCCAGGCGCTGGACGGTCACGAACGGCCTTCGGCCAGCTCCTGCGGCGTGTACTCGTCGTGCAACAGATGCTTTGGCATCGTGGTCTCCTGGTGTCATGGGGCCCCGCCGCTCGCGGCCCTTCACGTGATGAGCGGAGCCAGTCAACGCTTCTCGACATCGAACACTCACACGATGACTCTTGGCGCCTGCGGCGGTCAACATATTCATCCAACCCGCAGACCAGGAGACGATGTCCGTGCCCGGACCTCTGAGCGACGCCCATGCCGTGACCAAGCTTCCCGCCCAGGACCTCGACCGAGCGCGGCGGTTCTATCGCGACAAGCTCGGACTTGAACCGGTCGAGGAGCGCGAGGGTGGTCTTCGGTTCATCTGCGCGGGCACGGAGATTCACTTGTTTAGCTCTTCGGGAGCCCCGTCAGGCGCATCCACGCAGATGGGATTCGAGGTCCCCGACCTCGAGGCGGTCATCGAAGATCTGCGTCGTCGCGGGGTCACGTTCGAAGCCGTCGGGGTTCCAGGCTTCGAAATGCAAGGCGAGATGGTGGTCGTGCCCAACAACTACGCGAGTAAGGGATCCGGAGAGCTCGGCGCCTTCTTCTACGACAGCGAAGGTAACCTCCTCGCCCTCGGCCAGGCGACGGATGGCGGGGACGCGAGAGGCCCGCGACTCGCGTCGACACGCGCAAGCGTGCGATCGGTGGCCTTGTGGGATGTGACTCATGTGGGCATCGATGAACTCAAGGCGGTCGAGGGGTTCTTGGAGGGTTTTACGTTTCGCCGCGCCGGAGCCCAGATGGGCGTGACACCGTTCGGGTTCTCGATCATCGATATGCCAGCGGACACGACGGCCTACCCGGAGCATGATCACTCGTCCGAGGGACCCGGGAATCCGCCCGCCCACCAGCTCGGCCAGGAGGAGGTCTATATCGCGCTGCGCGGTTCGGCCGACGTGAAGGTCGACGGGTACCGGTACAAGCTGGACGCAGACCACGTCATCCGGGTCGGGCCGAAGGCGCGGCGCAAGATCCTGCCGGGTCCTGACGGCGTTCGGCTCCTGGCGATCGGTGGATTTCCCGGCTAGCGACTGGAAAGGGCAAGCACAGCGCCTCTACGAGTTCGACCTCGGCGGCCTGCGGCGATCCAGCTGACCCATTGGCCAGCTGCTCACCACGGCACGACTGCCCCATCCCAGGAGAACAGCTGCCCGGTGGGGCCGTTGTCTGGAAGCAGTGCAAGCCGGACGGCGCCCGCCGCCGCTTCGGCCGGGTCGCCACCGACCGCCGCGGCGCGGGCATTGAGGTTCGTGGCTCGCACTCCGGGCGCGAGCGCGTTGACCTTGACGCCGTCAGCAGCGAGCGCCTGCGCGTAGAAGACGGTCAGCGCGTTGAGCGCGGTCTTCGATGAGCGGTATGCGGCGCCAGAACCGGTGCCGGCCGCCTGGTAGTCGAACTGCGGATTGTGGCCGGTGCTCCAGGTGAGCGATCCGGTGCCGCTGGAGACGTTGACGATGCGCGGATGCGCCGAGTGACGAAGCGCGGGCAGGAACGCGTTGGTCACGCCGACGACGCCGAAGACGTTGGTCTCGTAGGTACGGCGGAAGATCTCGACGCCGGTTTCGGTGACCGGCGCTCCGGTGTCCAGCGAGATGCCGGCGTTATTGACGAGGACGTCGAGTTCGGGCACGGTGCCAGCCGCCGCCGCGATCGTCCCTGCGTCGGTGACGTCGAGCAAGAGGGGACGACCGCCGAGCTGGGCGGCGACCTCCGCGCCGCGGGCCGGGTCCCGGGCGCCGACGAGGACTGTCCACCCCCGATCGGCGAATTGACGGGCGATGTGCAGGCCGATTCCGCCGGTGGCGCCGGTGACCAGGGCGGTATGGGTGCTCATGCGCGTGATGATCGCACCGCGGCATTGCGGCGCGGAGACAGACGTTTGTCCGAGGCCCTCGGCGGGAGGGTGGTCAGAGCGTCCCGATACGGTCCGGGGGCCAGTATGTGAAGAACGCTGTCCCGATGATCCAGCTCTGGGGCACGGGGCCCCAGTAGCGGCTGTCGTCTGATAGGCCCCGGTTGTCGCCCATCATGTAGTAGTCGCCTTTGGGTACCGTGATCGTCTCAGAGAAGGTGCAGATCGTGGGCTCTGGGCACGGTTGGATGTAGGCGCCGGTCTCCTTGACGCCATCGCGATAGGCGTACCCGTTGCGAATCCTGAGGGTGTCCCCGGGCAGGCCGACGACGCGTTTGACGAACGTCTGACCGGATGCCCGACGGGTGCGGGTGTCGCAGGGTTGGGAGTGTCCCGGGCCTTGATCAGGATCGCCGCACTGCGGGCCGGACTCGTTGTTGGCACCCGCGGGCGGGTGAAAGACGACGACCGCTCCAACTCCGGGATGGGTGGCCAGCCGATTTACCAGGATGTGCTGCCCGCCGGTCAACGTCGGGACCATCGACCGCGTGGGGACCTGGTATGGCTTGACCAACAGCGCCTGAATGAGAAGCGCCGCCCCGACCGCCACCGCGACGGTGACCACCAGCTCGATCAGACCACGCACGCCGCCACGGCGGCGTCGAGAGCCTTCCGCCGCCGGCAAGGTCACAGACCGCGTAGGACCGAGACCTGTGCCACCAGGACACGGCCGCTGGCAGAGGCGGGAAACTCGCCGACCAGCGACGCCGCCAACGCCACAACCAGGATGACGATCGCCGCGCTGCGCCTGATCAGCGCCACGACGCGGCGTCGATCCCATCCCGCCACTCCGTCAAGGTGTGTGCCTTGGCCGGCGAGGCCCCCGAGCTCGGCCTCGAGCCGGTCAAAGAAGTCGCCGCTCACCGCGTCGCCAATCCTGCTCGTAGACGCGCCAGCCCGCGGCTGACGCGTTTGCGAACCACCATCTCCGAGCAGCCCAGCGACCGCGCGATCTCGCCATACCCGCGCTCCTCGATAACCCGCGCGCGCACCGCGGTGCGCTCGTCGACCGGCAGCTCGGCCAACAGATGACCCGCCGCACCATCCTGACCGGCGGCGATCTCCAGGACAACAGCAAGATCCTCATCCTCGACGGTCAGAGACGACGCGCCGAGACGCTCTCGCGCCCGAGCGTCGACCTGCCCGTGCCGCACGCTGTGGCCCAGCACGTTGCGTGCGATCCCCAGCAGCCAGCCGGCCGCTGACTCATGCGTCGGCGCGTATCGCGCTGCGGACACCAGTGCCGCCGCGAACACCTCCGCGGTCAGGTCCGCGGCCAGCTCGGGATCTCCGGTACGGCGTACACACCAGCCGACGATCATCGCCAGATGCCGGCGATAGAACGCGCTGAACGCCCGCTCATCACGTGCGGCGACCCCCGCCAGCAACTGCGCGTCAGACCACCGAGCACGATCATTCGCGAATGACATCATCAGGTGAATACCGCTTCGGGCACCGATTGTGACCGGTGCGCCTGGGTCACGCCGCGGCGCGGCGTCGTGACAACCCTCGGGGGGGTGTGGCGATCTGATGATGAATATCAACGCCCAGTTGACCCACCCCCTGCGCGGGGCCGGCAACGGGCACGCTCAGTTGACCCACGTGCCGCGGATTGCCGAGCGGAGCTGCTTGCGCCTGGGGGCACTCAACGTTGGTGGCTGCGGTTGTCCCACGCTGATCCTCTCTGGACCGCGACACCACCAGCGGTCGCGTCGGGGTGAAGGCTTGAGAGACCCAGGGTAATCGCGGCGCGGCCGGCGCCGGTTGACCGTCAGAGCCCGGCCAGCAGGGAGGATGCGACCGCGTGTGCCTCGGCGATGCACTCGTCGATGTTGATGTAGCGATAGTTGGCAAGCCGCCCGCCGAAGTACGCCGGTGTCGCCGCGAGCGCATCGCGCACCACCTTCTTGTAGCGCTCGTTCAGCGCCCGGCTCGCCGAGTCCTCAACCGGATAGTGGCGGGCCGGGGCACCGGTGAACTCGAAGCCGAGCACCGTGCCCGGGCCGGGCTGTCGAGACGCGTGCTTGGTCTCATGGACGCGGATGAACGGGAACTCGAGCCCCGGGTAGTTGACGACCATCGCGCTCTGGGCCAGCTCGACGTGGCCGACGTAGACGCTGCGCACGAGGATCCCCCGCCAGGTCAGCGCCCCCAGGCCCTCCTGGCAGAAGTGATCGAGGGGACAGGTGAGCACCACGGCGTCGCAGGCGTGCTCGCGTACGAGGAGCGGCAGGTCGGGGAGCGTCACCGGCGACGCGACCCGGAGCTCGATCAGCTCGTGGGCGAGAAGCGCGTCGATCAGATCCGTGTAGCCGGCTCCGCCGGCCGGCCACCCCTGGAAAAGGTCGAGGAACAGGTACGGGTTCTCATCCCACCTGATGGAGATCCGTCGCGGCGCCCAGGACGAGGAGAGCTCGCGCGGGTCGCGCCCCCACTGCTTGCGGGTGTAGGGCCGGATGAAGCGCTCGTACAGCGTGGTACCGATCATCCGCAGGCACCAGTCCTCGAAGTTCTCGGCGCCGTCGCGCTCTGTGGCCACGACCTCCGGCCGATCCCGCAGCTCGGCTCTGATCTGCTCGGCGTCGGGCTGGCGCGCGATGTCGCTGCCCCGGAGCGGCCAGTTGTAGACACCGCCCGCAGCGAGGATGTCCACGCGGTGCCTGTAGTCGTTGAAGGGCACCAGGGCGGTGACGAAGTCCCAGATCCACCGCTCGTTGGTGTGGAAGATGTGAGACCCGTGGGGCTCATACAGCACCCCGTTCATCGTCGATGAGCGGATCAGCCCGCCAGGCAGGTCCTGACCTTCGAACAGCACGCACTCCACGCCCGCCTGAGCGAGGACGTGAGCGATCGTCGATCCGGTGACCCCCGCTCCCACGATCAGCGCCCGCGGCATCCGGGAGTGTTCACCCTCCCGCCGCGTGCGGCGCAGCACGGCTGCGCTTTCGCTGCAGCGCCGCGCGCACCGCGGGCAGCAGAGCCGACGCGTCCTGGCCGTGGGAGATGCTGCCTGCAATCCGGCGGCGGTCGACGAGCGCGATCGGGGCGAGCCTGAACCGCAGCCCCAGCTCCCGGCCGCGGGCCAGCCAGTCGATCATCTCGCCGCCCCCGGCCGCCGCTCCGGTGTCGACTCGGCCGATCCGCTCCGCCGCCGAGCGACGGATCAGCATGGCGCTGCGGCCCCACAGGTCCTGCTCCGGAGCGTCCGGGCTCGGCCGGGTCCCGTGATCGAAGATGCGCGCGCGGCAGAAGACCCCGTCGAGCCCCGGATCGGACGCGAGCTGCGCCAGCTGGCGCGCGGCCTTGTCCGGACGCCAGAGGTCGTCGGAGTCCAGGCCGGCCCAGAACGGTTCGCTCAGCTGCGTAAATCCGCGGTCGGTGGCCGCGGCCGGACCGAGGTTGTCCTGCGTGATCAGCCGGACGGCCGGGCCGAAGGAGCGCGCGACCGCGGTCGTGGCGTCTGTGGACCCGTCGTCGACCACGACCACCGACCTCGGCGGTACGGTCTGCGCCAGGACCGACTCGACGGCGTCTGAAAGCGTGCGAGCGGCGTTGTAGGCCGGGATGACGACGCCGTAGCACGCCGTCATCTAAAACGCTCCTGCCACGAGCGGGTGCTCGAGGGGACCGCCGGCGGCTCCAGCCCGCCGGCGCCGCTGTAGCGACCGCGCGAGCGCCCGGACACAGTCGCGACGGGTTGCCTCCAGATCGGCGCTGACCTGTTTGCGGTGGCGGCGGTGGTACACGCCGAGCCCGCTCTCCAGCTCGATCCGGTGGCCCTGCTCGATCATCCTCAGCAGGAAGTCGAAGTCGTCGGCACTCGCACACTCGGGGTCGAAACGCCCAGTCGCCTCGACGGCTTCGCGGCGCAGCAGCGCGGCGGACAGGAGCATCGTGTACCCCGGCGCCTGCTCGCCTATGTAGTCGAACATCTGCGTGTGGCCGAACACGGCGGCCACCTCCGGCGTGGTCTCGAGCACGGCCAGCTGGCGGGCGAGCTTGCCCTCCGGGCATCGGTCGTCCTGGTCGAGCAGAGCGACGTAGCTCCCCCCTGCCCGGGTTAGGCAGGCGTTGCGCGACGCGGCCATGCCGGCGTGCGGCTGGACGGTGAACCGGATCCGTGGGTCCCGCCGGGCCAGGGCGCTCACGATCGTCGCGGTCGCGTCGGTCGATCCGTCATCGGTGACGATCAGCTCGAGCTGCACCCCGCGCTGCCCGAGCGCCGACTCGACGGCCTCCCGTACGAACGCCGCTCCGTTGAAGGTGGCCATCAGCACCGAGATCATCGGGACACCCGCCACTCGATCGGGCCCGGTGTGCCGGCCAGCCGCCGGCGCCGCAGGGAGTGGGCAAGAGCCCGAGCGGTGCCCTGCCCGGAGAGCTCGACATCGGCCGTCCACTGTCCGGGATGGAGCCTGTACCGGACGGCGACCTCGTGCTCGATCTCGAGCGGACCGGAGCTCTCGATCACCCGCAGCAGGAAGTCGAAGTCGTCGCCCGCGCGGAAGCCCTCGGCGAACGGCCCGGCCACGGCGATCGCCGAGCGCCGGAATAGGCCGGCCTGGAGTAGCCCGGCGAGCACACGCCGCGAGCGTGCCGTTGGGATCGGCGCGCCGTTGCCGTCGAGCGCCTCGAACATCAGCGTCTCACCGAGCACGGCTGGAGCCGCCGGCGCCGCGGCGAGCCGGTGCAGTTGCCGGGCGAGCCGGCCGTCGGGCCAGACGTCGTCGTGGTCGAGGAAGGCGACGTACTCGCCGCCGGCACGTTGAAGCAGCCGGTTGCGACTCGCCGCCGGCCCTGAGTTGGGGTCGGCACTCACGTCGATGCGCGGATCCTCGCCGGCCAGTTGCTCGAGCACAGTGGCGGTCTCATCGGTGGACCCATCGTCGTGGATGAGGAGCTCGAACTCCACGCCTGCTTGGCGCTGCACGGACCGGACCGCGTCCGCCAGGCTCGCCGCGCCGTTGAAGACCGGCATGATCACCGAGACCCTCATGGTGCCGTCCCCAGGTACGCACGCCAGAATGCGGGACTTGTGTAGTGCTCGTGCGCGGCCCGGTACTCGCCGGAGATCCGGCCTCCCCGGGTCAGCAGGCGCCAGCCGCAGACAAGCATCTGGCGCGCAATCGCTCGCGCCGGCCCGGCCACTTCGGGCCGGCGCATCGCCCACAGCAGGGGTTCCCGCCTCCCGCCTCGGGCCCGGTGGCTGCGGATCGTCAGCAGTCCGTAGCGCGCCACCCCCGCCACGATCTCCTCGTGACGCGGATGGGGGTCCGAGAACACGACCGCCGGGCCGCCCAGGAAGTCGCGCGCGGCCCGGCACACGGCCCAGCAGATGTCGTAGCGGTGAGCGGTCAAGGCGTCCCAGCAGTCGGCCAGGAACAAGGCGGCGAGCCGGCGAGGAGACCCTGCGCCGTGAAGGGCGCGGATGATCAGCATGTTGCGCCGGTCGTAGTACGAGTACCAGAGCTTCGTCTTGGAGGCGAACGGCTCGTGCCAGACGAAGATGCCGGGCATCGTCACGACTCCGGACCCGCAGCGAGTCGTGCGCAGTCCGTACTCGACATCGTCGTGGCGCACGAACATGGGCAGCGGAAGCGAGGCCCGCAGCGTCTCGGCGGGGATGCAGCAGCACCACCACCCGTTGTAGTCGCTGTGGTGCCGCCGGGCAAACAGCGCGGGCGCGTCAGGCCCGCTGATGTCGGTGTCGCGCATCGGGTTGTGCAGCTTGCACTGTCCGAGATCGACCGTCTCGTGTGATGCGGCCAGCACCGTCGGCCTGAATAGATCGAGCATCTGGCCGCCGATCGTCGTCGGTTGCACGAGGTGAGCGAGCAGGCTGCGTAACCGAGCCGGGAGATCCGGATCGACACGGACATCGTCGTCGAGCAGGAGCACATCGGTCGCACCACCGTCGAGCGCCGCGAGGATGCCGCGGGTGAAACCGCCGCTCCCGCCGTAGTTGCCCTGCCGCACGATCTCGACCTCGTCCGGGGCGGTGAGCTCGCCGTCACCCTGATGCACAACGATCACGCGCGCCGCCGTCCCCGCGAGCCGCTCGAGGTTCGCCATCACCGCCTCGGCCTTGTCCAACGAGCAGATCACGATCGCCAAGCGGACCTCCCGGCGTGGTGCATCGAACGTCACCCACGCACCCTCGTGGATCACGAGCTCGTCGTCGCAGTCGAGCTCCAGCACGCCATCCTGCGCGGGATCGGCGAGCCCAATCTCGAGCGAGAGGCGCCCGCCCGCGACCGCGACCTCGCGCGCGACCGAGACTGTGCCATCGGGGTGTCGATGGCGCACCCGCGCCGATCCGCGCCCGGAGACCTCGAGGCGTAGAGAAAGCGTCTTCAGACCGGTCAGCTCGCGCCAGTAGCGGAGGTAGAAGGCGTCGAGGAACGGGAGCAGCTCCTCCGGCTCGGCGGTCTGCCGGAGCCTCTGGAGCACGTGGCCGCCACCGAACTCGGTGTCACACTCGAACCGTCTCGGGAAGAACTTCTCCAGCGGACGGGTGCGGCCGCAGGCGCGGCGTCGAGCGAGCGAGCGCACGAGCGTTCCCGCGTAGCCCTGGTGTTTTGCGTGCTCGTCGCGGGTCATCTGGCCGGGGTGGGTGCGGCAGTAGCAGGCGATGTCCCGCTCCAGGATCAGCCGGGAGTCGGTCTCGAGCAGGCGCAGGAAGAAGTCGACGTCCTCCGCGAAGCTCAGCGTCTCATCGAGGGGGCCGAAGCCGCGAAAGACGTCGGTGCGAAAGGTCGCGCTCTGCAGGGCCGCGCTGTGAAAGGGCACGTGGCGGGGGTCGCGCAGCGGCGCTCCCGCCGGATCGACGTGCTCGAAGAACAGGATCGCCCCGACCACCGCGGCGATGTCCCGCCTGGCGGCGAGCTTGTCGATCTGCCGCCGGATCCGTCCGACAGGGCAGAGGTCGTCGGAGTCGAGGAAGGTCAGGTATTCGCCGCCGGCGGCGGCCACTCCGGCGTTGCGAGCGGCGGCGGGCCCGGCATGTCCAGTACGGATGAGCCGGATCCGCTGGTCGTTGCGAGCGAGATCTTCGACGACGCCGTCCGTCCCGTCGCTCGATCCGTCGTCGACCACGATGATCTCGGCCGCGAGTCCGGTCTGGGCCTGCGCGGAGCGCAGCGACTCCGCAACGAGCTCGGCTCGGTTGAAGGTCGGGATGACGATGCTGACCGACGGGAGGCTCATCGCTCGAGCAGCCGGCGGACCGTGGCGGCGATCTCCTCCGGATCTGAGGACAGCCTCAGGTGGAAGGCAGGGAGCGAGCGCGTGAGGCGCGTCAGGAACGAGAAGCCGGCGATCCGGGCACCCGGCAGCTGGGTCAGCATCGAGGCCGCGACCGCGCTGAAGGCCTCGGTGGGCGCGGCCGGGTGGACCTCGGTTCGGCGCGCTCGGGCGACCGTGGGCAGCAGGATCAGCCTCAGCGCGAGCCGGTCCGTGAGCCGGGAGGGGAACTCGCTCTCCAGATCGAGCTCGACCTTCCCGCTCCAGTTGACAGCCCGTCCGGCGAGGCCATCCCTGCCCGCCCGGGAGAGACCGGCCGGGTCCTGCTTGAGAATGCGGTACACGGGCCAGGCCACCGGCGTCGCTCCCGGTGCCACCAGGACGTAGTCGTCTCCCGTCGTCATGAGTCCGTACGTGATTCCGGCGACGGTGGTGCCGGACTTCCCCGATCCGCCGGGACCGGCCAGGAGCGCTCCGGCTGTGCCCGACCCAAGCGCCGCCGCGTGCAGCAAGCGCCAACCGCGCCAGGCGAACGCGAGATGGAGAAGCAGCACGAACGGCGCGCCCGCCACCCACGGCGGCAGGTCCGCGGCCGTGCGGACGAGCATCACGCCGCGTCGGGTGACGGGTTCGAAGAAGACCCAGGGGTAGCGGTTGTCCCCGGTCAGCGGAGGCATGAGGGCCGCGAGCCGTGCGCGAGCGAACCGCTGCGCCAGATCAGACGGATCCGAGCGGCGGTCCGCAGCGCAGTCCGGGGGCGCCCAGCCGAGGCGCTCGGTCTCGAGCAGGTCGAGCCACAGGACTGGAGCCCGGAGTGCTTCGGGATCGTGGCCGACGAGCCGTGAGCGGTAGAGGTGAGCGAGCCCGGGGTCGGTGCAGCGGAACCGGATCGGCACCCCGCCGATCCGCGACGTCCAGCTGTGCAGGCCGGCGTCGGGAAGCTCGGCGGCGCTCTCCAGCCAGGCGCGGGCGGCTTCGAGCGGGTCGGCCGAAACGCCCGTCGCCACTGAGCTCAAGCGTGCTCAGCCGCCCGGTGGGGCCAGCCCAGCGACTCGTCGACGTCGTGAATCGGGTCGGAGAGGATCAGATCCTGCATGTCCTCGAAGACCTCGAAGACGATCTCGTGCGCTCCCCAGCGTAGGAGCTCGCGCGATGAGGGCCCACCGGTGGCGGGCTGCGCAGTCCCGGCGCGCATCAGTCCGTGCCGGGTGAGCTGGGCGGCGAAGTCGGTCACCGCTGCGGCACCGGCTTCGTGCTCCTGCGCGCACTCCGCGAGCGTCTCCACCGGGTGGCCGGCGGCAAGGTCCTGCCACAGCGCGGCCGCAAGCCCCCTCATGCTGAAGTAGATCCCGCTCTCGACGTTGAGCGCGACGACCTCGTCGTCCAGGACCTCCGCCGCGCATTCCGGCTGGGCTACCTGCAACACGGTGGTCATCGCGGGATCAGAGATTCCATGGCGTCCCCTCATTACTGCTCGCCCTCTCCCGGCGGCACGTTATCACTGGCGGTGCGCCGGGATCACGGCGGATCACGGCGATCGCGCGCCGAACGAGCCTTGGAGCGATCGCCGTGCGCGAGGGGAGCTGGTACGCCTCGGCGACGTACTGCAGGAAGTCGCGGTATGGGTAGCCGTTCTCGCCGGCGGCGACACGTCGGCGGTACCTATCCCACATGACGACCCAGTTGCCGCCGAGGACGGGCCGCCGGGCCAGCTCGAGCAAGAGCCGCTCGCGTGGCCCGCTCGGGAGGCGGTCGAGCTCGGCGAGCACGTCGGGCGGGATCGGCGCGCCGAGGAGGTCGCGCAGCAGTTCGAGCGAGGTGGCGGTCCTCAGCGAGACCTCGCGTTCGGTGGCGGCGTCCACGAGGCGCGGCCACTCGATTTCTCCGGCGCTGCGCAGGATCGCCGCCGCGTCGGCGATCCACCTGACGGCGCCCGCCCCGAACTTCACTCCGTGGGCGCAGGTGTGCATCAGCTGGTCGGTGGGTCCGGGAACGAGCGTCGTGGCGGTGCCGAGTACGGTCGGGACCGCCGCTGCCCAGAAGTCGTCGTCGCGGACGGACTCCGGCAGGACCCGCCAGTGAAGGTCGACCTGCCCCCCGTTGGGGTGCGCCAGCGGCAGCGCGTGCTGGCTGCGCATCACGCGCCGGACGTCGATCCGCGAGTGCGCAGACCAGCCCTGCGCGCGCAGGACGGCGAGCGCGCGTTCTGCGTCATCGGGCCGCACCAGCACGTCGACGTCGTCCATCGGACGGACCCCCACATCCCGGTAGTGCACGGCGGCGACCGCGGCGCCCTTGAGCACCATCGTCGCAATGCCCTCCGCCCTCAGCGAGTCCAGCGAAGGACCCACGGAGGCGACGAGGCGCTGGTTGCACACGAAAGCGTGCCGGTAGACGCCCTTGAGCACGGGAAGATCCGGGTCCTCGACACCCGCCGACGCGAGGTTGCGATAGACCAGCGGCAGCAGACGGAACGAGGGCAGGCTGACGCTGTCGATGCTCCCGCCCGCCCGCCGCCAGGCGTGCCAGGCGGCACGCGCGGGCGCGCCCTCGAGCAAGGCCGCTCGCAGAAGCAGGCGCTCGCCGGCGTCGGGCAGGGCGGGCGGGTAGGGGCTCGAAAGACGGACGCTGATCGGGTGGGTGCTGAGCGGGCGGGCGCTGATCGAGCGCACGGGTCAGGGGCGCTCCGCCGCCACGCTCATCTCGGCCGCGATCCGGCCGTCGCGTACGTGGATCGTCCGCCCCGCCCAGGCCTCGATCTCCGGGTCGTGACTGACGGCGATGACCGTGGGGGCGCCGGGCAGTGCGCCGAGGTTCTCGGTCAGCCGGCCGATCGCCGCATCGTCGAGATGCGTCGTCGGCTCGTCGAGGACCAGGAGCGCGGGACCCGCCAGGAGAGCGCGGGCGACGGCGACGCGCTGGCGCTGCCCGGACGACAGCAGGACCCCGTCGTCGCCGACCGGAGTCGCGTATCCGCGCGGCAGCGCCTCGATGAACTCGGCGGCCGTCGCCAGTCCGGCGGCGCGCCGGATCTCCTGCACGGTGGCGTGGGGCCGGCCGTAGGCGATGTTCTCCGCCACCGTTCCGGGAAACAGGACCGGGTCCTGGAGCACGACTCCCATGCCACGTCGCAGCCTGCGGATGTCGAGCTCGTCGAGCGGTATGCCGCCGGCCAGTACCCGACCGCTCGTTGGCCGGTAGAGCCCCAGCAGCAGGCTCACGAGGGTGCTCTTGCCGGCACCGTTGGGGCCGAGGATCGCCACCTGCTCTCCGGCGGCAATTGCCAGATGGATGTCGCTCAGCACCGGGTCACGGTCGTAGGCGAACGAGACCCCGTCGAACGCCACCGACCCGTCGAAGTCGATCGGGCGTGTCCCGGTGTACGGCTCCCCAGTCCCGGACTCCAGCAGTTCGCAGAGCCTGATCACCGACTCGTAGCCGGCCAGGACCACGGGGACGTTGGTGACGATCGTGGACACCTGGCGCAGCAGCAGGACGGCGATCGCGTAGAACCCGAGCAGCTCGCCGACCGTCATGTCACCCCGGGCGGCGGACCAGCCACCGACGATCAGCACCACGACGCCCGCGCCGGCACTGACGGACTGCTGCAGGATCGCGTACGTGCCCATCGTCATGGCCATCTGGCGCCCGGTGTCTGAGAGCTCGCCGACGAGCTCGGACCGGCGCTCGATCTCGATCGGCTCGGCACCGTGCACCTTGGTCAGCGACATCGCGCGCAGCCCCAGCCCCGTCGCAGATGCGAACCTGTCGAACGCCCGTTGCCAGAGGCGCGTGCGGTGACGGACGAGGCGGCTGAGCCGGCGGTTCGCGGCGATCATGATCGGCATCACGACGAGCAGGGAGACGAAAAGCAGGGGCGAGAGCACGAGCGCAACCACCGCCAGGCCCAGCGAGATGACCACCGCCGGAAGCACGAGAGCGATCACCGCGTTGCTCATCTGGTCCACTCGCTCCGAGTCCTGGACCACGATCGACTGAAGCTCTCCGGCACTGGACCGATCGAGCTCCGCGCGGCTCATGGCGTACAGCCGCTCGACGAGCATCGTGCGCAGGCGCGCGACCGCTCGTTTGTTGACCGTGAGGCTGACCGAGCGCGTCAGCAGGCCGAGCGCAGCGCTGGTCACGGTGAGCAGGAGGATCACCGCGCCCGTGACCGCCACCGCCTCGGCGCGGTGATGGGGGATCTGGTCGTCGAACGCGCGCTGGACCAGCCATGCGATCGGCACGAGCAGCAGGCTCTGCGTCACCGCCAGGGTGACGGTGATCGCCAGCAGCCGCCAGGACTCGTCAAACAGCCGAACGTACGCCCGCCAGGGCCCCTGCGCGATGGGGCTCACTAGTGGGATTCCACTAGGGGACCAGCACGACCTTGCCGATGTTGCGTCGTTCGGCGATGAAGCGGTGGGCGTCGGGCGCTTGGTCAAACGAGAAGGCCTCGGCGACGACCGGCTTGAGCTGCCCCTCTCCGAGCGCGGAGATCAACGGCTCGATCACCCGGTCGAGGCTTCCCTCGGCGTCCCACCAGGAGAGCATGTTGAGGCCGAAGACGCCCTTGTTCTCGTTCATCACTCCCAGCCCCTTCCACCACGGCATCGACGAGAACGGACTCTTGGCCAGGGCGCGGAGCGCGACCGAAATGCTGCGCCGCTCGCCCGTCTGCAGCTCCGAGGCCCCGTACATGACTAACCGCCCACCTTGGCGCAGCAGCCGGTAATCCTTGCGGAAGCTAGACGGGCCAAGGGCGTCGAAGGCAACGTCGATTCCCTCGCCGCCGGTGATCCGACGTACCTCATCGGCGAAGTTCTGGGTGCGGTAGTCGATCGCATGATCGACTCCCTGCTCGCGGATCGCGTCGTGCTTTGAGGCCGACGCGGTGCCGAACACCTCGGCGCCGATGCGCTTGGCGATCTGCGTTGCCGAGATCCCCACCCCGCCCGCCGCGGCGTGGATCAGGAGCCGCTCGCCCTTCTTCAGTCCTCCCATCACGACAAGACCCGCCTGGGCGGTCGCGTAGTTGACCGGGAAGGCGGCGCCCTCCTCGAAGGAAAGATGCGGGGGCAACTCGTAGACCATGTTCTCGGGGACCGTGACCAGCTCGGCCTGGCCGTTGAAGCGCGTGCCTGCAAGCACGCGATCGCCCGGCCGGACCGACTCCACACCGTGCCCCACGGACTCGACCTCGCCCGCCACCTCGTAGCCGACCACACAGGGCACCTTCGGCGAGTCCGGGTACAGACCGGTTCGGGCGAGCGTGTCGGCAAAGTTGATCCCCGCCGCCTTGACGGCGATTCGAACCTCACCGGGTCCCACCGGAGGGTCGGGGCGCTCCAGGACCTTGAGGACCTCGGGCCCCCCGTGCTCGGTGATCACTACCGCCCGCATCGCCGCGGACTCTATGCGAAGCGGGGCGCGCCGCGATCCCGGCTCGATCCGCCTGGCCGGTGAGTACCCGCCATAGCTTTCGGTGCGAGCCTCGCGTCAGACCCGCGAGCGCGGGCGGCGGTTCTCGTGACGCATCCGGCGCCGCTCCTCGCGCGGCGGGCGCAGGGTCAGCGGGAGGTTGCGGGAGCGGCGCAGGACCAGGAACGCGACCGTGCCCCACATCGCCGGGATCCAGAGCGCGATCGCGTGGTAGACAACCGTGGCCGCGGTGGCCAGCGTGGCAGGGATCCCGTAGAGGACGAACATCCCGACCAGGCTGCCGTCCAGCACCCCGATGTTGCCGGGCACGGGGACCAGGTTCGAGAGGTAGCCGATCTGGTAGGCCAGCACCAGCACCGCCAGGGACGGCACGTGGCCGGCGGCCGCGAAGCAGGCGCCGAGCACGCCGATGTCGCACCACAGGAAGGCGATCGCCCCGATGATCCGCCAGTCCGGTCTGAACAGCACCTGCTCGGTCAGGCGGATGCTGGTGGCCAGCTCGACCAGCAGCGTGCGGACGCGGCCCGGGGCGCGTCCGGCGGCGAGACGCTCGCTGAAGCGAGGCAGTGCGAGGAAGAACGCGATCGCCATCACGCCGACGATGGCGGGGACCAGACTCAGCAGCGGGTTGCTCGGGCCCGGGAGCAGCCCCACGTACAGCCCGAGCCCCGCTAGCACGAGCGTGATCGCGTTGATGGCGCTGGTCAGCAGGAACAGGACCGCCGAACGCTCGGCCACGCGCGTCGGATGTCCGCCGCGCTCCACGAGCAACCAGGCCCCCACCGCAATGCTTCCGGCGCCGCCCAGCGAGACCGCTGCGCCGAAGGCGAGCTCGCTCAGCGCCACCCGGGCCCCGAACCGGACCGGCGCCCGGTCGAAGACCTGAAGGAACGCCACCACGTAGCCGAGACAGGAGAGGACCTCGAGCGCCACGGCGACGATCAGCCAGCTGACTCGCATGTCCGCCACCGCGTCCGCCACTCCGTGCAGCCCGGGGACGGCGAGCAGCAGGCCGACCACCATCGCCACCAGGATCGCCAGCGAGATGAGCCCCCGCCACAGGCTGCGCCCGGGCTCGGCCTCGCGGTCGAGCGCCGGCTCGCCCGGCTCTAGATCTTCACCGGGGGGCAGAGGGTCGGCGGTCGCCGCCATGGTTGACTATTCAATCAGTGACGCGCGTCGACATACCTGGGTACGAGGTGGCCGGCATCCGGGCCGATAACCCAGGCCCCTTCACTCTCACTGGCACCAACTCGTGGGTCGTGGGGAGCGGACCGGCGTGGTTGGTCGATCCCGGGCCGGCGCTGCCCTCCCACATTGCGGTGTTGGTGGCGGAGATCGAGGGCCGCGGAGGGCTCGGGGGGGTGGCGCTGACCCACGACCACGCCGACCACTCCGCAGCGGTGCCGGCGATCCGGGCACGCTACCCGGACGTGCCGCTTGCCGCCGGCCGGGGTGTCGCCGATGTCAGGCTGCGCGAGGGCACCCGCTTCGGCCCGCTCGAGGCCATCTACACCCCGGGGCACGCCCCGGACCACTATGCCTTCGTGGCCGGTGGGGTCGGTCTCAGCGGCGATGCTGTGCTCGGACAGGGAAGCGTGTTCATCTTCCCTGACCCCGGTGCTCTAGCCGGCTACCTCGACGGGCTGCAGCGGCTGCTCGAGCGCCGCCTCGACTTCCTGGCCCCCGGGCACGGACCCCGGGTCGATGACCCAGAAGCCAAGCTTCGGGAATACGTGGCTCATCGCCTCGATCGGGAAACAAAACTGGTGGCCGGGCTCCAGGCGGGGGCGAGATCGGTGTCCGAGCTCCTCGAGGCGGCGTGGAGCGAGGTCCCGGCGCAGCTGCGACCCGCGGCCACCGTCACGCTGGCGGCGCACCTGGACAAGCTCGCCGACGAGGGACGGCTGCCGGACGGCGTGGAGCGCCCCGGCGGGATGAGGCTCAGCGAGCCGGCGCCGGGGTGAGCAGGTTCAGCCGCCCCGGTGTCCGTTGCGGTTCGCCAGGCGGCTGAGCGCGAGCTCCAGAGCCGCGGCGAGCGGCGTAGTGCGCCGGCGCTCGGAACGATCGAAAATGTCCGCGAGTGTCACCCCGATGCCGCGGACGTGCGACCGGGCGGCTGCGGGATCGTAGCCGCCGGTCTCCTCGGCGATGTTGATCAGGCCGCCTGCGTTGGCTACGAAGTCGGGCGCCCACAGGATGCCCCGTCCCGCGAGCAGCTCGGCGATCCGATCGTCGGCGAGCTGGTTGTTGGCGGCGCCGGCGATCACGCGGCAGCGAAGCCGGGGGACGGTGTCGTCATCGAGCAGGCCGCCGAGCGCACACGGGACGAGCACATCGACGTCGGCGCGGAGGCCCGTCACCGGATCGCTCCAGCTCGCGCCGAGCTGTTGCGCGAGCGTGCGCTTGCGTGGATTGACGTCGGCGACCGTCAGCACGGCTCCCGCCCGGGCGCAGCGCCGGGCGACGCGTGAGCCCACGTGGCCCAGTCCGAGGACGCAGACCGTCCGCCCGCGCAGCGAGCGAACGCCGAACGCCCGCTCGCACGAGGCCTCGATCGCCGCCAGCACGCCCAGTGCGGTCATCGGACTCGGGTCGCCCGAGCCGCCATGGCGGCGCGCCAGCCCGGCGACATGGGTTGTCCGGGTGGCGATGAGGCTCATGTCGCGGCTGGATGTGCCGACGTCCTCGGCCGTCACATAGCGGCCCCCGACGCGCTCGACGGCATCGGCGAAGTCCAGCAGCGAGTGCCGCCGCCGCTCCGTCGAGAGCCGGATGCCGGCCGGGATCATGATCACGCCCTTGCCGCCGCCCAGCGCCAGGTCGGCGACGGCCGCCTTGAGCGTCATCGCACGTGACAGGCGCAGCGCATCGCGGACGGCCGCGCGGGAGTCGTCGTAGGACCACATCCGGCATCCGCCGAGCGATGGGCCGCGGACCGTCGAGTGGACGGCGACGATCGTGTACAGCCCGGAGCGCCGCCCGCGCTGGACGTGCAGCTCCTCGTGATCGAGCGTCTCCAGGTAGAGGTCGGGCGTGGTGACGAGCTTAGAAGGTGAGCGCCGGCGGGTCGCTCCCCGCCACGGGCGGGCGCTCGGTCAGGTCCGCAACGCGCGGTATGCGCTCAGCTTGATCGCGGAAGCGGAGGAGCCGCCCGAGGACCCCGTCGAGCCCCCTGTGCCTCCGGTTCCCGTTCCGCCAGTTCCGGTTCCCGTGCCCGTCCCGGTTCCGGTTCCGCCGGTTCCGGTTCCCGTGCCCGTCCCGGTTCCGGTTCCCGTGCCCGTCCCGGTTCCCGTCGTGGTTCCGGTGCCGGTTCCAGTGCCCGTCGTGGTCCCGGTGCCCGTCCCGGTTCCGGTACCCGTCGTGGTTCCGGTACCGGTCGTGGTTCCGGTGCCGGTCGACCCCGTGCCGGTGCCCGTGGTCGCGCCGCCGGTTCCGGTGCCGGTCCCGGTTGCGGTCGACCCGGAGCCGGTGCCGGTCGAGCCACCGGGGACCGTCGACGGCGACATCATGTTGTCGGGGTCGAGCGTCTCGGAGATCGGTAGCGAGGAGGTGGTTGGCGGGCCCGCGGACGATGCTTGCGGGCTCGGGCCGCCGGAGGAGCTGGGCGTGCTCGTCGCCGTCGGCCGATGGCGTGGGGGAGCGCGGTGCGCGGTTACGTTCGCGCTCGGAGCGGCCGGCCGCGCCTCGGGGGCGGGCTGGGCTGCAGGCTCGTACGGGACCGCGGACCGGACCGGCTCGGTCTCGGGCGCCGGCCTTTGCGTCACGCGGATCGCGTGGTGGTGCTGGTGGTGTAACCCGGGGCTCAGCGAGTGCTGGATCTCGACGGCGCCTCCGGTGGCGACAAGCGCCGCTGCCAGCAGCGTGGCGACATGACCGGCGCCACCCGCGAGCACGCCGGCCGAGGCGGCCCCGGTGCCGGCCACCGCGGCTCCGGTGCCTGCGGCCACTGCACCGCCGGCTGCGCCACCACCACCGGCTGCGGCACCACCACCGGCTGCGGCACCACCACCGGCTGCGGCGCTGCTTCCGGCTGCCGCGCCGCCGCCTCCACCGCCCCAACCAAGCAGATGGGCGATGATGCCAAGCGGACCGAGCGTCGGCACCAGAGCGGCGAACTGGCGGCTGATCCCGCGGACATCAGAGCGGAACTCCCGGCAGTTCGGGCAGTCGCGCATGTGGCGCCGCGCCAGCCCGCTGGTACGCACGCCGCGGTCGTGAGAGGAGATCAGGTCAGCCCGGATCTCGGCACAGGCCGTATCACGCGCCTCGCTGGCCTGGGCGAGGCCGACTCGGGCCCGCACCAGAAGCGACTTGACGGCCGGGACGGAAACCCCCAGGGCCCCGGCGACGTCGGCGTAGGCCATCCCGCCCAGCTCGCGCATCAGCAATGCCGAGCGCTGCTGGTCGGGCAGCCGCCGCACGTCGGCGATCAGCCGCCTCAGCGAGTCGCGCTGCTCGACCTTCACCACGGGGTCGTTGGTAACCGCGACCAGCGCGTCGACCGTATCGACCAGCGGAGGGTTGGGACGGCGGAGCTCGTCGACGCAGCGGTTGTGGGCGATCCGGTAGAGCCATGCACGCAGCGCCAGCTCGCGCCGGCTGGCCCGAAGGCCGCCGTAGGCGCGGACGAAGACCTCCTGCACCGCGTCCTCCGGATCCTGCGGCGAGCCGGACAACATCTGCCGCGTGTAGGCCAGCATTCGCGGGCGGTAGCGGTCGTGAATCGTCCGGAAGGCATCCTCGTTCCCGGAGCGGAACATCGAGACCAACTGCTCGTCGGAGCGGAGCCGAAGCAACGGTGCTCCGATCGCGATCCGTGTGCGCGCGAGGCCGACTGAGGCTGGGAGAGCGGAGGCTTCCACTTAATAACCCTTAACCGACTCTAACGGGTCTGGCGCAAGAAAGTTCCTCAGAGTCGCAATATTCCGCGGCATCCCGCAAACCGGCGCGGCGTGCGGTCCCGATCGCGGCGGCCCGCGCACCGCGGACCGGTACCCTCGGCTCTCATGGATCCCGCGTCGGGCATCGGCCTTCCGGTCGCCTTCGGCGCCGGTTTGATCTCCTTCCTCTCACCGTGCGTGCTGCCATTGGTGCCGGGCTACATCTCGGCTGTGGCCGGCGGTCAGCCGGGGACGATCAACAGGCGGCGCGTGATCGGGCCCAGCCTCGCGTTCGTGGGGAGCTTCTCGTTCATCTTCATTGCGCTCGGGCTGCTGGGTCAGCGCGCCCTGCGCACCGAGCTGACCGGCCCCACGGCGCTGAAGATCTCCGGTGCGGTGATCATCGTTATGGGGGTGCTGTTCATGGCAGCTCCGTTCATTCCGGCGCTCAGCCGGGAGTGGCACGTCGGCAGGCTGATGCAGCGCGCGGGGCGGGGCGGACCGGTGCTCACCGGTGCCGCCTTCGCGCTCGCCTGGACTCCGTGCACCGGCCCGACACTGGGCGCGATCATCACCGCGGCCGGAACCTCGAACTCGGCCTCGCACGGGGCCATCCTGCTGGCCGTCTACTGCGCCGGCCTCGGGGTGCCGTTCCTGGTCACCGGGCTCGCCTTCGGCACCGCCACCTCGGCGTTCGTCGTGATCAAGCGCCACTATCCGGTGGTGATCGGTCTGGGCGGCGCGGTGCTGATCTCGATGGGCGTCCTGATCTGGACCGGCGAGTTCACGCAGCTGAACATCACCGTCAGCCACTGGCTCAACTCGCTGGGCCTACCGGACCTCAACGCCGACACCTAGACGCCGCGGCTGTGGTGGCCGGAGGCGGCTGTGGTGGCCGGAGGCGGCTGTGGTGGCCGGAGCGGTGGTGGTTGACGTGACGCTTGCGCCGGGTATCCCAGACAGTGGTACGCTGGCCCAGCGTCCGCATTAGGGTCACCTAACAAACGCCCAACGTGTCCTTCGCTCAGACCGTAATCCTCGGAGCCCTGGCCGGCTTCACCATCTACCTGGGGCTTCCCGTCGGCCGGATGCAGCTGCTCGGGAGCCGCTCCCGGGTCGCCCTCGCGATGTTCGCGGTCGGCGTGCTGGCGTTCATCTTCGTCGACGTGCTGTCGAACGGCCTCTCGATCGTCGACGGCGCGGTGCAGAGCTTCAAACATGGGCACGAGTCGCTCGCCTACGCGGTGTGGCTGGTCGTGCTGCTGGCGGTCGGCTTCGGCGCCGGCAGCGCCGGCCTGGCAATGATCCAGCGTCGGCTCCGGCCGCTGGGCGGCCGCCGCCCCCGGATCGCCGGCGGCGCGGAGGTGGCCACGGCGGGAGGGGTCGACCCGGAGCTGGTCGCCAACGAGCTCGACGCGGCGCGGCGTGCCGCGCTGCGCACCGGTCTGACGATCGCGGGCGCGATCGGGGTGCACAACTTTGCCGAGGGCCTGGCGATCGGCGTGTCGGCCCGAGCCGGGGCGATCAGCCTGGCCACAGTACTGATCGTCGGCTTCGCGCTGCACAACGCCACCGAGGGCTTCGGGATCGTCGGCCCGCTCGGCGACGTCCGGCCGTCGTGGGGCTGGCTGGGGCTGGCCGGCCTGATCGGCGGAGGCCCTACGTTCCTCGGCTCGATCGTCGGCTACGAGGTCACCAGTCACGCGCTGGAGCTGGCCTTCTACGCGATGGCCGGGGGAGCGATCCTGTACGTGATCGGCGAGGTCTGGAACGGGATGCGGCGGTTCGGCTACCGCGAACTGGAGCTGGCGATGCTGACCGCCGGGTTCGTGGTCGGGGTTCTGACCGACCTGGTCGTCGCGTACGGCGGCGGCTGAGCTATCTGATCAGGCGCTCCTCGCGGGCGGCCGCCACCATCGCGGCCAGCGTCTCGGGGGCCTCGTGCCGGGGCCGCCAGCCGAGTTCGCGGCGCGCCTTGCTCGTGTCCATCAGGACCGGATGGCGGAGGCTCTCGATCCACTGCGCCTCGGCCGGTACGAACGGGAGCCGGGCGACCAGCTCGGCGGCCGCTCCGAGCGCGAGGTCCGGGACGGGGACGCTGTACCAGCCGAGCGCTGCGGCCAGATCGGACATGGTCAGCGTTCCGTTGGCGGCTAGGTTGTAGACGCCCGGCTCGCCACGGCCCAGCACCGCCGCCCGCAGGGCTGTGGCCACGTCGTCGTGGTGAACGAGCTGGAAGGGGACGCCCGGATCGGGGATCACCGGCTTGAGCGCCGGCATGAACTCCAGCGCCCGGAGCACGGCCCCGGGCATCCGGTCTGACAGCTGGACGTAGGGGATGCCCTGCACCAGCGCGAGCGCGTCGGGGCCCGCCACGATGCACGGCCGGAACACGTACGCCTGGGTGGGCGAGTCACCGAGCATCTCCCACAAGGCACCCTCGAGCTCGGCCTTCTGAGCCGAGTAGTAATGGCGGTCGGTGCCGCGAGCGGGCACGTCCTCGGTCAGCAGCTCCGGGTTGTCGGCGTGAAAGCCGTAGGCGGCGACCGATGATGCGTAGACCAGGCGCTGGGCGCCCGCCGCGAGCGCGGCGCGGAACACGTTGCGTGATCCCTCCAGGTTGACGCTGGTGGTCTCGTCGAGTCCGCCCATGATCAGGAAGGCCAGGTGCACGACCACGTCGGCTCCGTCGATCACCTCGGCGACGGCGTCCGCGTCGAGCACGTCCGCCTGCCGGTACTCCGTCTTGTGCAGGCCCTCCGCGGCGGGGTCGAAGGGGCTTCTCGCCATCGCGGCGATCCTTCCCACCTCCCGGCTGCGCTCGAGCGCGCGCAGCAGCGAGCGTCCGATGTCCCCGGTCGGGCCGGTCACAGCCACGGTCAGCCGGCGAGCCGGCCGCGCTCGGGTCTCGGACTTCGAGGAGGGGGCCGGCACGCCGCGAGTCTATGTTGCGGGGCGCCCGGACCGCAAGCGGGAGCGCGGGCGCTCAGTCGTCGTAGCCGGGCTCACCCGGAAGTACGATCCGCGCGGTCTCGCCGCCGCTGAGGACCCGCGGCTGGACAGGGCGGACGGTGCGGGTGCGAGCGTGCGCGAGCAGAGCCTCTGACGACGCGAAGCCGGAGATCTGCTCCAGATGCTTGATCGTCGGGAACACGAGCAGGATCTCGCCCGCCGCCGCGGCCTCGAGTGCGCCCGAGGGGGTGTACCAGCGGGCGTCGATCATCTCGGCGCCGTCGACGCGCGCCTCGGCGCCGACCGGGGCCGTTGCCAAGAAGAACCAGGTGTCAAAGCGCTTCTTCACCTCGGCCGGGGTGATCCAGCGCGAGAACGGTGTCAGCGAGAGGGGGTCCGCGAGCGCGATTCCCGCCTCCTCGCGCAGCTCCCGCACGGCCGCTGCACGCAGACCGTCCTGGCCGCTGCCATCCTCGGCGCTGACCGCTCCGCCTGGGAACACCCAGGCCCCGCCCATGAACCGTGCCTGCGGGTTACGCTGGGCCAGCAGGACCTCCAGTCCGGCTTCGGCCCCCCGCAGGAGGATCACCGTCGCCGCCGGCCGGGGGACCGTCTCGGCTCCGAAGTTGAGCTCCGCGCCAGGTTCTGGACGGGCATTCTCCACGGCGCGACCCTACACGGGACGCGAACACGGATGCGTCCACTAGGCTTGCGCCCATGAAGTACATGTGTGAATCGTGCGGGTTCATCTACGACCCCGAGGAAGGGGACCCCGACGGGGGCATTCCGCCGGGCACCGAGTTCGAGGACGTCCCCGACACGTGGTTCTGTCCGGTGTGCGGCGCGCGCAAGCGCGACTTCACGCCCTACGACGAGTAACAGCCGCACCGTTCGCCGCGAGCAGCGCTTCAGGGCTCGCACATTCGTCCAGACATCCGCGCGCGGCCACCCAGCGCGCCGGAATCTGGCGTTAAGGGGTTAGGACCCCAACTCCGCGATCAGGGCTCGCCTCCGGGGCGCGCTGCACTCGTTTGAACGCCAGGACAGACAATGAAACGCCTCATCCCCTTCGCAGCAGCCCTCGCCCTGATCGCCCTCCCGGCGACCGCCCTCGGGGCGTCGTCGCACGGGCTCGTCTTCTCCGTCAGCCATCGTCAGCACAAGATCCAGCTGATCGACAGCCGGCATGTCGTGCATGCATACGGGTACACCGGGGTGCTGCCCACGCTGCACGCCGGTACCCGCATCCGCTTCCAGCCGGCCGGTGCGTCGATCCGCAGGATCGTCGTGGCGGGAGGGCCGGCGCGCGTCATCCGCTTCCTCGGCACGGTGGTGCGGTCCAGCACCCACAGCCTGGTCCTGCGGCTCGGCGATAGCGCAAGGGTCACCCTGGCCCCGCGATCGGTCTGGCTCGTGCGCTCGGTCGTCATCAGCGCCCGCCGCGCCGCCGACCGGCCGCAGGCCATCGCGGACACCGCCCCCGTCAGCTTTGCCTCGGGCGCAAAGGTGCTCGTGACCGAGTCGCTCACCGCACGGGGACAGGTCGCGAAGATCGCGGTCAAGCCCACGAGCGGGTCGGTTGCCACCGGCGGAACTGGCGGCAGCGGCGGCAGCGGCGGCAGCGGCGGCAGCGGCGGCAGCGGCGGCACGGGCGGCAGCGGCGGCACGGGCGGCACCGGCGGCACGGGCGGCACGGGCGGCACCTGCACGACGGCCGCGGCCCCCGCGGACGTGATCGGGAACATCACGAGCGTCTCGCCGACCGCCATCACGATCAGCACGACCAGCCAGGGCACGATGACCTTCGTTCTGGATGACCCCACGATCACCGACGGCATGATCGTCGGCGATCAGGTGGACGTGACCTACGCACAGCAGGCCGACTGCTCGCTTCTCGCCAGCGACGTCGAATACAACGAGCTCGACGCCCTCGGCACGGTGACCGCCGTCAGTAGCGGCAGCATGACGATCCTCAACCAGAGCACGGCAGCGCCCGAGACGTTCACCGCCGATCCGTCCGAGCAGATGTTCGACGGTGAGATGGTGGGCGATCAGGTCGACGTCACCTACCACCTCTCCAGCGGGCAGATGGTCGTCGACGCGGTCAACTGACTGCGCTGACCGACCTCCGCGAGGCCACCACAGCCGTTCGCGGGCCGCACGGTCTGGCACGCTAGCGGCGTGCCAGAGGCTCGTAACCCGGATCGTCGGCCGCCGACTCTCGGCGCCGCGCTGAGGGTGCTGGTGGTTCTGGCCGTGTGCGCGGCCGGCGTGCTGTCGGCGATCGCGCTGCTGCGCCCGGCGGGCGGCGCGTCCTCGACGGCCGCCGCCGGCTCGCCTCCGCGGACCGTCACGAGCACCTCGATGCACCCGCTGGCGTCGATGTTCCAGGACGATCAGGAACTGCTCTACAGCCCGGCGCGAACCGTGGCCCGGACGCTCGACGCGGTGCGCGAGCTCGGAGTCGACCGGCTCCGGATCACCGTCCTGTGGTCCGCGATCGCACCTGCCGCGGGATCGCGCGTGGCGCCGTCGGGTTTCGATGCGGCTGACCCGGCCGCGTATCCGCGCGGTGCCTGGGGGCCGTATGACCGGGTGCTCGAGCTCGCTCGCGCCCGGGGAATCGCCGTGGACTTCGACCTCACCGCGCCCGGGCCGCTGTGGGCGATGGGCCGGGGGGCGCCAACCGCGAGGCTGGCCAACCACTTCGCGCCGTCGGCAGCCGCCTTCGGCCGTTTCGTAGACGCGGCGGGGCGTCGCTACAGCGGTCGTTACGTGCGGGCCGGAATGCAGCACCCCATCCCCAGAGTCGACTTCTGGTCGATATGGAACGAGCCCAACCAGCCGGGCTGGCTGGCGCCGCAGCGGGCCGCGACCAAGGGCGGGCCCGCAGTTGCCGAATCGCCGCGGCTGTACCGGGGGCTGGTGGACTCCGCCTACGCGGCGCTTCGGCGCACCGGTCACGGGCGCGACACGATCCTGATCGGCGAGCTCGCTCCCGAGGGGGATGAGACCCGTCGGTCCGAGGACCCGGTGCCGCCGATCCCGTTCCTGGATGGGCTCTACTGCGTGGGCGCCGGTCAGCGGCCCCTGTCGGGCGCGGCGGCGCGGGCGCTGGGGTGCCCGGCCGGCGGACGCGCTTCGGGGTCCGCTGCGGCGGGCCCCGGCTCCGGGTTCGTCGCGGCTCATCCGGGGCTGTTCGCGGCCAGCGGCTTCGCGCACCATCCGTACTCGTTCTTCCTGGCGCCGGGCGCGCCGATGAGCGATCCGAACTTCGTGCCGCTATCTGAGCTCGGCCGGTTGGAGCGGGCACTCGACGCCATCTTTCGCACCTACGCCGTGCATCGGAAGCTGCCGCTGTACCTGACCGAGTATGGCTATGAGACTAACCCGCCGAACCCGTTCCGCGGGGTCGCCCCGGCACTCCAGGCCGCCTACCTCGATCAGGCGGCGTACCTGGCCTGGCGCGATCCCCGCGTCCGCGCGCTGTCGCAGTTCCTGCTGGTCGACTCGCCGCCCGACAGGGCCTACCGTCGCGGGAGCTTCGCCTACTGGTCGACCTTCCAGACCGGACTGGTGTACCTGGACGGCACCCCCAAACCGGCCCTGTACACCTATGCGCTGCCGATCTTCGTCCCGGTACCGAGGTTTGACGCGGGCGGTGCCGTCACGGTGTGGGCGATGCTCCGCGCAGCACGCAACGGCACCATGCAGACGGCGCTGGTGCAGTGGCGAGCCCCCGGTGGGGCCGCCTGGCGAACGCTGTCGGCCGTCACCACGCGCGACCCGACGGGCGCGCTGCTCGTGCGGGTGACTCCGCCGGGGTCGGGCGTGATGCGCTTGGCGTGGACACCGCCGCGGGCGGCGCGGCCGGACTACAGCCGGGCGGTGGCCGTGCGTCGCGTCGGCTCGCGTTAGCGCGGCCTCGGGCCGGGGCCTCAGATCACCGTCGCCTGCCGGCGGCGCCGGCGCGCCCGGGTCGCCGCGACCCCGGCTCCGCCCAGCGCGGCCGCGGCGGCCAGCGCTCCCATCAGCGCCAGTGGCGCCGGCACACCGGCGCCCGTGGCCGCCGTCAGGGGGCCGAAGTGCGCCGGCGGCCCCACCGAGCCTGCCGGGAGGCGCCGGGCCGCGCCCGCCCGCGACGCTCCCGCGCTCGCTGCGCTCGCCGCGCACGAGCCTGATGCACGCACGCTGATCGCGTTCTGGATTGCCTGGGTAAAGTCGGCGAAGTACTGCGCCCCGTAGGAGTCCACACCGTTGAGCGCGCTCTGAAGCTGCGCCGGGGAGAACTGACACGGCGGCACCGTGCCGTGGCGCTCGTAGGCGCGCAGGACGGCCTGGTAGGCGCCGGGCGTCGCGCCGTCCGACGTTGCCGACGCCGCCCCGGCACAGACTGAGGCCAACGCGAGGGCCAGCACGATCCGTGCGAGCACGGCGCCCAAGTTACTGCAGCCAACGCTCGAGCGGGAGCCCCTCGGTCGCGGCCGCCAGCAGTTCCGGGTCGGCGCGCGCCACCTCGCCGAGCGTGCCGACCTCGACCCTCCCGAGTCGGGCGATCGTCTCCAGGTTGGAGCGCTCGATCATCCCCGGCTGTGACGGCCAAGGCGTCAGCACCACCCCGGCCACCGACAGCCCGGTGCGGCGGGCGCACTCGAGCGTCATCAGCGTGTGGTTGATCGTCCCCAGACCCGGCCGTGCCGCGATCACCAACGGGAGCCCGAGCGCCCCCGCCAGATCCCGGACATCGGAGTCCTCGCCGAGCGGCACGAGCAGGCCCCCGACCCCCTCAACCACGACCACCTCGCCGGGCGCCGCCGTATCGCGAGTCCACTCGGCCAGCGCGGCCGCCGACACCGGCCGTCCGGCGAGGTCCGCCGCCAGGTGCGGCGAGACGGGCGGCCCGTAGCGGGCCCACGTCACCGTCGCGGGGTCGCTCCCAGCGGCCCGGGCGAGCAGCTCGTGGTCGGGAGGCCAGTCAGGGTCCGGAGGCTCGTTGAGCCCGGTGATCACGGGCTTCAGCGCTCGCACCGCCACGCCGGTGAGGCGCAGGCGAGAGACGATCGCCGCAGCCAGCACGCTCTTGCCCACCCCGGTGTCGGTCCCCGTGACAAAGCAGCCGCGCATCGGCAGCGGCAGAAGGCTGGTGCGCCGCGGCTAGGCCGCGCGCCGGACCGGCTCGGGGGCCTCGAAGTCGAACACGGACTCTCTCCCTCGCCGCTCCGGGACGGCGGTCCGCGACTCTTCAACGCGGCGCGCGGCGCTGCCCGTCCGCGCCTCGAAACCCGCCGGCACCGTAACCGTGCCGCCCCGGGGCTCGAAGCCGCAGGCGCGGGCGGCCGCGCCCAGCGTGCGTGCCGCGGCGCGAAGCTCCTCCTCGCGATGGGTGGCCATCACGGCCACCCTCAGCCGCGACGTCATCGGTGGCACCGTGGGCGGTCGGACCGCCTGCGCGAAAACCCCGCGGGCCAGCGCCGCCTCGCAGATCCGCACCGCCAGCTGGGGCTCGCCGATCGCCACCGGCAGGATCTGGGTCTGCGAATCGGCGGTGTCAAATCCCTCTTGGGCCAGGGCATCGCGCAGCGCGCCGGCATTGGCGGCCAGCTTCTGCACCTGGCGGGGCCGCTCCTCGAGCAGCGCCAGCGCCGCCAGCGCGGCGGCCACGGCGGGTGGGGGCGGAGCGGTGGAGAAGATGAACGTCCGCGCCGCATTCATCAGATAGCGCGCCATCTGCTCGTCGCAGGCCACGAACGCCCCGTAGGAGCCCAGCGACTTGCCCAGCGTTCCGACGATCACGTCGACCTGGTCCTCGAGCCCGGCCTGGGCCAGCGCTCCGCGCCCGTCCGGGCCGACGGCGCCCGTCGCGTGGGCCTCGTCGATCACGGTGCGCAGGCCGTGGCTCTGCGCCAGCTCGACGATGTCCTCGAGCGGAGCGACGTCGCCGTCGATCGAGAACACGCTGTCGCTGACGATCAGGGCGCCGCGGCCCTCGGCCTCATCGATACCCCATGCCAGGTGCTCGAGGTCACCGTGGTCATAGACGAACACGTCGGCCCGCGACAGCCGGCATCCGTCGATGATCGAGGCGCTGTTGAGCTGATCGGAGAAGACCACGTCCCCGGGGCGCGCCAGCGCCGCGATCGTGCCCGCGTTGGCCAGGTAGCCCGACCCGAACAGCAGCGCACTCTCGCGCCCCTTGAAGGCGGCGAGACGCTCCTCCAGCCGGCGATGGACGGTCATCGTGCCCGACACCAACCGCGACGCGCCGGCGCCGACACCCCATCGCATCGCCGCCGATGCCGCCGCCTCGCGGACACGCGGATGATCGGCCAGCCCGAGATAGTTGTCGGAGCACAGCAGCAGGACCGGCTTGCCGTCGAGCACCACGTGCGGGCCCTGGGGGCCGCTGACCAGACGGGTGCGGCGACGAAGCCCCAGGTCCTGCAGCTCCTCCAGCCGGGCCTCGATCTCGATCATCCCGGGGCCGAAACCTACGCGATGCCCCGGACGGCTCCCGAAAGGCTATCCCCGGTTGGGGGCGCCGTCGGGGCGGCGTGGGACCGTTCGTTTGGCCGCGAAGCGCAGCTGGGTGGACGGGTCCCAGAGATGGAGCTCGAGCGCGGTCACCGGCGGAGCCTCGGTGGCGAGCGCCGCGCCGACCACGTCCGGGGTCTCACCCTCGAGCCAACCGGAGCGGTTGTCGGGGCGCGGGTTCGCGCCGTTGTCGGCCTGGGGCTCGACGTTGAGGCCCAGGTCCTCGAACATCGCCCGGTCCTCGTCGGGGGTATTGCCGAGCGTGGTCAGGAAGTTGCCCATCATGACGCCGTTGAGGCCGGCCCGGACCGCCGTCGCCTGCAGCTCACCGAGGTTCTCAACCCGCCCGCCGCACAGCCGGAACAGCGCCTCGGGCAGGATCAGGCGGAAGATCGCGATCCACTTCACGACGTCCCACGGATCCATCAGCTCTCGGTCACCGAACTTGGTCCCCGGCCGCGGGTTCAGGAGGTTGATGGGGACGCTGGTGGGGTTGATCGCCGCAAGCTGGAAGGCCATCTCGACTCGCTGCTCGCGCGTCTCGCCGAGGTTGAGGATGCCGCCGACGCAGGTCTCCAGACCGGCTTCGCGGACCGCATCGATCGTCCGCAGCCTGCCCTGGTAGCGAACGGTGCTGGAGACCTCGGGATAGTAGGACTCGGCCGTCTCGACGTTGTGGTGCACTCGCTGGATGCCGGCCTCCTTCAGCGCCTGGGCGCGGGCGGCGGACATGTGGCCGATCGACGCGCAGCGCTTGAGGTTGGTGTGCTCGGCGACCAGGCGGGCGCCGGCCAGCACCTTCTCGAAATCGCGCTTGGACAGCCCCTGGCCCTGGGTGACCATGCAGAAGCGATGCGCACCCGCGGCCTCGGCGGCGCGGGCGTGCTCGAGGATCTGATCGGGCTCCATCATCGCGTGCAGCGGCGTCTCGGCCTCCGCGTACTTGGACTGCGCGCAGAACCCGCAGTCCTCGGCGCACCCGCCCGACTTGGCGTTGACCAGCGAGCACATGTCGGTCGAGTCTCCGAACCGCTGCACGCGGGCCTCCCACGCGCGCTGTACGAGCGCCTCGACGGCGGCGTGATCCTCGAGCTCGCCGAGCGCGAGCGCCTCTTCAGGGGTGATCAGCGGGGGCATCGGTCCCGGGAACCTAGAGATATTTCCGCACGTTTGTCATTCAGCGGCCCTTCCACTCCGGCGTCCGCTTCTCCGCAAACGCACGCACTCCCTCGCGAAAGTCCTCGGAGGAGAAGCACGCCTGCCGCAGCTCGATCAGCTCGCGCTCGACAGCCGGCGCCAGCGCGGCCTGGCCGTCCAGGACAGCCCGGATCACGCGCTTGTTGCCCGCCTGGGCGAGGGGCGCATTGGCCGCTATCTCGGTGGCCAGCGCCAGCGCCCGCTCGTCGATCTGGTCGGGCTCGACGACTTCGTTGACCAGCCCCCAGCGCTGCGCGGTCTCGCCGTCGATGCGACCGCCGATCAGGAACAGCTCCCGCGTCCGGGGAGCGCCGACGGTGTCGATGAACTTGCGAATCCCCGTGTGCGAGTAGACCAGCCCGAGCTTGGCCGGGGGCATCCCCAGCTTGATCGGCGCGGCGGCGATCCGCAGGTCGCAGGACAGCGCCAGCTCGAGGCCGCCGCCGATCGTGTGGCCGTTGAGCGCGGCCAGGGTTGGATACGGGTAGGCCTCGATCGCGTCGATGGCCGCGGCGAACGGGTGCGCGACGAGCTTCTCGGCCTCGTCGGCAAAGACCCGGTCGGGAAGGTCGCCGATGTCGTAGCCGGCGGAGAAGTTCCTCCCTTCCCCGGTGACGATCACGCACCGCGCCTCGAGCTCGGGCATCGTCCGCGCGAAGGCGTCGAGGATCTCGTGGTCCAGAGCCCCGCGCTTGTCGGGGTTGGAGATCGTGAGCCGCGCGACGTAAGGCGCGGGCTCGTCGACCAGCAGCTGTCCCGAACGGCTACTCGAGGACAACGAGCGTGTCGCCCTCGGACACCGACTGACCCTCGACGCAGCGGATCTCCTTGACGACCCCGGGATCCTCGGCCTCGACGGGCATCTCCATCTTCATCGACTCGAGGATCACTACCGAATCGCCCTCGTCGACGCTGTCGCCGACCTCAACCTCGATCTTCCAGACCGTGCCGGTGATGTGGGCTTCTACGTCGGGCACTGCGCTTTCCTCCAAACTGTCGCGAACGAGCCGGAGAATACGCCAGCCGGTGTGGTTACTACTGCTTCAGCGGGCAGCCGATGGCCACCTTCTGGGTGCTCCCGCCACTGCGTTGGTCACCGTCTCGAACTCCCTCGCGCGCTGATCTTGCCGGGGACCGGCAGGAAATCGCCGCAGACTGCGGAATCCGTCCGGGACCGGCGCTTGACTGTGCGCGCCCGCGCAGCTTCGATCGCCGGCAAGACACCGATGCCCGACTCAAGACTGTTCATGAGCTCGATCTCGCGGCGCCAGCTGGCTCGCCGCCGGCCGGGCCGTCCGCCGGCCTGGCCGCGGCTGATGTTCCTGCTGCTGCTCGCCGCCTTGATCGCCGCGGCGTTCTTCGCCGGCCGCGGCTCCTTCTGAGCCCCGGGATCGAGCCCAAGCCGTCCGGTGGCCTCCCGGGGGGTGGGTCGACTCAAGAGGGATATAGACCATCAACTCTCATGTCCGCCCCGGGGCCCGGTGCCGGGGTCTCGGGACGGCGCGCCGCTGGGCCGTGGCGTAGCCTGACGTGTATGGCCCCCGAGCCCGCAGACGGAGCGCCCGAGCCCGCGGCCGCGGGGCTCGACATCGATCTGCTGGCGGCATCGCTCCGTGCGGACGGGGGCGACCTCAAGGCATTCGTCGAGGCGCTCGCCGTCAAGCTCGAGGAGGCGGTTCCGGGCGCCGTGCGGGTGGAGCGGCGACGCGGGGGAATGTTCGGCCCCAAGCTGGTGCAGCGGATCGCGCTCGACGCCGGCGACCAGCGGCTCGAGTTGCGCGTGGTCGGAGCCGGGATAGAGACGCGCTGCGCGCGCCTATCGGCCGGGATCGTGCTCAAGAACGAGACCATCGACACCGACGGTTGGCTGGCAGCGCTCGGCCAGGCGCTGGCCACCGAGGCTCGACGCAGCGAGACAACTCGGCGGGCGCTCGAGCGTCTGCTCAATGAATAGGAGAGGGACACGATGGGCTTTCTGAAACGCGACGACGGTGATTCGCAGCAGCCAAAACAGGCGGTTCAGGATCCGGCGGCGGCCGATGGGCCGCACGCTGCGTCCTACGAGTCGGGCTCGCTGGCCGGGATCCCCGAGTCCGGGCTCGACCGCATCGAGCGGATGAAGAAGGAGGTCGCGCGCGGCTTCTTCACGAGCGACCTGTCGGTGAACGAGTTCCTACTGGTCAAGCAGTCGGGGTTCGAGCCACTGGGACTGGTGCTGGGGAGCTCGATCTACCACATCGGATTCCAGCAGGCCTCTTGGAATCAGAACCAGGAGATGGGCGTCCTCACCCAGGCCATGTACCACGCGCGCGAGCTGGCGATGACGCGGATGGAGGAGGAGGCCGACCAGCTCGGGGCTGACGGGGTGGTGGGCGTCCGCCTCGACATCGGCCGATACGAGTGGGGCGCCGATCTGGCCGAGTTCATCGCCGTCGGGACCGCTGTCAAGCATGCCGGCGGAGAGTTGCACCGGGCGCCGAACGGACGGCCGTTCACCTCGGACATGACCGGCCAGGACTTCGCCACGCTGCTGCGGGCCGGCTACCGGCCGGCGGGGCTCGTGATGGGCAACTGCGTCTACCACGTGGCCCGCCAGGGGATGATGGCCTCGCTACGCCAGGTGGGCCGCAACGTGGAGATGCCGAACTTCACCCAGGCGCTGTACGAGGCGCGCGAGCTGTCGATGGAGCGGATGCAGAAGGAGGCCGACGAGCTGCAGTCCGAGGGCATCGTCGGGGCTCGCATCATCGAGCGCAGCCACGGCTGGGGCTCGCACGTGATCGAGTTCTTCGCGATCGGCACAGCGGTCGTGTCCACCAGTGCCGAGCACCAGATCGACAAGCCCGCGCTGGTGCTGCCGCTCTCGGGCTGAGTGCGGGCGCGAGGACATCGATGGCGGACGTCAAGATCAAGGAGCAGCGCTACCGCGACGAGCGCCCGGCCGAGCACTTCGAACCGTTTCACCAGCGCGTCCGCGATCACGAACCCGAGGCTCATGTCTACGAGACCGTGCGCGTGTTCACGGTGCTGCATGCCCTGATCACGTTCCGCGCGCGGGGGATCGGAAGCGAGAACGTGCCGGGCGGCCCGGTCATCCTGGCCCCCAACCACGCCTCGTTCATGGACCATTTCTTCACCGGCGCGTTCATCCGGCGGCGGGTTCAGTTCATGGCCAAGTCGCAGCTGTTCGCGGCCGGGGTCCCGTCGTACATCTTCAGCCACGGCGGGGTGTTCCCGGTGCGCCGGGGGGCCGCCGACGAGGAGGGGTTCACCACCGCCTTCAAGGTCCTGGAGCGTGGCGGGGCGATCGGCATGTACTGCGAGGGAGGGCGGTCGCGTACGGGCCAGGTCGGTGCGGAGGCGCGGCCGGGGATCGGCCGCCTGGCGCTCGAGTCCGGGGCGCCGGTGGTCCCGGTGGCGATCCTCGGATCGCATCAGGTGCGCAACTGGAAGCGGCTGCAGCTGCCGCGCGTCACCGTCCGCTATGGCGAGCCGCTTCGCTTCGCGGTGGTCGAGAACCCGACGCGCGAGGAGCAGCAGGAGGCCGCGGACCTGATCCTCGGCCGGATCCGTGAGATGCACTCCGAGCTGCAGCGACTCGGCCACACCGGCGCGCGGCGTGGGGGACGCGCCCAGCCCGCCACGTGACGCTGCGCGACGGGCTCCTGGACGGCCGCCGGATCGCGGTCGCAGGCGGGGACGGCGTCGCGATCGGCGCACGGCTGCGGGCGCTCGGAGCGTGGGTGGACCTGCTCGGGCAGCCGGCGGCGTTCGACGAGGACGCGGCCGCCGCCTGGGTCGCGGAGCGTGCGCCGCTGCACGGACTCGTGCTGGACACCGGAGACGCCTTCGGAGCCGGCGGCCCGGCTGGCCTGCAGGTGTCGCTGCGCCTGGCCTGGCTGACCACGCACGCCGTGGCCACGGCCGCTTTGATCGCAGCAAGGACCCCCGGCAAGGCGGTGCTGGTGGCGCCGCGGGCGGGCGCGGGACCCCACGTCGACGCGGCGCGAGCGGGGCTCGTGAACCTGGCGCGGACCCTGTCGGTGGAATGGGCCCGGTTCGCGGTCACCACCGTGGCGGTGCTGCCGGGCCCGGACACCACCGACGAGCAGGTCGCCGAGCTGGCCAGCTTCCTGGTCTCGCCGGCAGGCGCGTACTTCAGCGGCTGCCGGTTCGATCTCGGCGCAGTCCCGCTTCCGGCCTGAGCCCGGCGCGAGCACTCATACGTGCTTCTTAGCGGCCTCTCACGCCGCTGCTACGGCCCAGAGCGATCCTGGATCCACGCTGGACTTCGATCCGACCAGGAAACCGAGGACGTGACATGACATCGACAACCGCACCGAGCCTCCGGGTGGACGGAGCCTCGATCAGAGACGCACGCCGGGCGCGCGTGCGGATGATCCGCCGACGGGTGGTGGCGGGCGCCGTAGCGCTGTTCGTGGCCACGTGGCTTCTGATCACGCTGCTCTTGATCACCGGGCACGACCCGGCCCTGGCTCGTCAGACGGCCGCGTCGACCTCGGGTACGAAGACGAGCGCCTCGAGCGCCAACAGCTCCGGGAACGGCACATCGGGCGCTGCGACGTCAACCGGCGGCACAGCGTCGACCACCACGACGGGCACCGTCTCGACCTCGAGCACCCCGTCGAGCTCCTCGAGCTCCTCGAGCTCCTCGGGCTCGGGCCTGAGCTCGGTCACCTCGAGCCAGTCGTGACCCCACCGACCCGCACCGTCACCCGCAGCGTCACGCGCGACGTCACCGCCGCCGCCTCACCGCTGATCGAGCACCGCCGCGAGTTCGACTGCTTCGGGGGCCGGTGCATGGTCCTGGTCGCCGACGCCGCGCGGCCCGCCGACGCGGCGGCGGCAGCATCGATGGCCGAACGCGCGCTGCTCGAATGCCACCAGCGCTTCTCGCGGTTCGAGCCCGACAGCGAGCTCAGCCGTCTCAACCGCGACCCCCGCGCGACGGTCCCCGTGTCACCGTTGATGCGGCGTCTGGTCCAGGCCGCAGCGCGGACCGCCTGGGACACCGGCGGTCTCGTGGATGCGACGCTCGCCGACGATATCCGGCACGCCGGCTACGGATCCCATTTCGAGGGGAAGGGGATCCCGCTCCGGGCGGCGTTGGCCGAGGCGCCGCCGCGGGAACCGGCCGGACCCTCGCGGGCGCAGCGCTGGCGCGGGCTGGCCGTCGATCGCGGAGCCGGCACCGTCACCCGGCCGCCCGGGACCGGCATCGATCTCGGCGGGATCGCCAAGGGGGCGTTCGCCGACGAACTGGCGGCGCTGCTGGCGGGATTCGACGCGTTCGCGGTCGACTGCGCGGGTGACCTGCGGATCGGGGGCCGGGCCCGACTGGAACGCGAGGTCCACATCGATGGCGCGTTTGACCAGACGCGGCTTCACACCTTCGCGCTGCTCGGCGGCGGGATCGCCACCAGCGGCATCGGCCGGCGCAGCTGGCTCGGGGCTGACGGGTCACCCGCCCATCACCTCCTGAATCCACGCACCGGGAGGCCCGCCTTCACCGGGGTCGTCCAGGCGACCGCGCTGGCACCGACGGCCAACGAAGCCGAGGCGCTGGCCAAGGCGGCGGTGCTCAGCGGTCCGGAGCGCGCGTCGGAGTGGCTAGCGCACGGC
Source organism: uncultured Solirubrobacterales bacterium (assembly GCA_963799995.1). GTDB lineage: Bacteria > Actinomycetota > Thermoleophilia > Solirubrobacterales > Solirubrobacteraceae > Palsa-465. The sequence continues at coordinate 58,675 of CAWCZI010000013.1, forward strand.
GGGGTCGTCGTCCACGACGACGGCAGCTACGCCGTCGTCGAGCCGGCGGGGGCGCGGGTGGCGGTCGAGCCGGCGGGGGCGCGGGTGGCGGTTGCGACGCGCGCGTCCAGCCAGGCCCGGAAGTCGGACAGCACCTGCTCGCGCTCGGGTTCGTTGAGGATCTCGTGGAAGAGGCCCTCGTAGGGCTTGACGGTCTTGTCGGCGGCCCCGATCCGCTCCCCAAGCATCCTGCTTCCCTCTGGCGGGCACAGAGCGTCGGCGGTTCCGTAGGCGATCAGCGTCGGCACCATGATCGCGCCCACCTGCTCGGGGAAGCCGGCGATCGCGCGTGACAGCTCGGCGACGGTTCTCACGGGCAGCCGGCCGTGATGGACCAGCGGGTCCGAGCGATAGGCGCTCACCACCGCCGGATCGCGGCTGATCAGGTCCGGGTCGACCGCGATCAGCGGCAGTCGCGGGATGGTGGCCGAGAGGATCGCCGCGGCCATGCGCATCGGCGCCGGCGCCGCCTCCAGCGCGGCCAGGGGCCCGGACAGGATGAGCCCCGCGAGGCGGTCGGGGTGCCGGATTGCGTATCGCAGGCCGAGGGTCCCGCCCATGCTGTGCCCGAGCATGAACACGGGCACCTCGGGGTGAGGCTCGCGCGCCTCGAGCACGAGCTGGTCGATGTCGGCGACGGCGTGGTCGAGGCGGTCGATCAGCGCTCGCGGACCCTCCGAGCGGCCGTGCCCGCGATGGTCGAGCGCATGGACGGCGTAGCTGTCGGCGGTCAGCGCGTCGGCGACGTGGCGGTAGCGGTCGGAGTGCTCGCCGGCGCCGTGGATGATGACCACCAGCGCTCGCGGTTGCCCGTCTCCGAGCCACGACTGCCTGAAGATCTGCCGGCCGCCGGCTCCGCGCAGGAAGCCCGTCCCGTGGTTCAAGCGTCCTCCTCGGCCCACGGCACCACAACGGCGTCCTCGGTCGGCGAGTCCCGGGCGACGACATACTCGGCCGCCTCGCTGTCGGATGTGTTCTCGAGCACGTGCGTCTCGCGCGGCGGGACGTAGACCATGTCGCCGGGCTCGAGCAGCAGCTCCTGCTCGAGCCGATCACCCCATCGGACCCGCAGCCGGCCGGACAGCATGTACACCGCGCTCTCGCAGCCCTCGTGGTAGTGAGGGCGCGACTGGGCCCCCGGCGGGACCCGGAAGCGGCCCATGTAGATGTTGTGGGCGCCCGCCGTCGCCTGCGAGATCTCAGCGCCCGCGACGACCCCACGCGGAACGTCCCGGTCGGCTCCGGGCTTCACCACCCTCATGGCGGGCGAGTCTACTAGCGCCCAGTGACCCCTCTTGGTGCGAACGCGCTTACGGGGGAGACCACTTCTGCCCCGGGACTTCGATCTGCAGCGGCAGCTGGGGCGCTGCCTCGTGGTCGACCTGCAATGTCGTGTGGCGCAGGTCGAAGCGCTCGGCCAACATCGCCTGCAGCTCGCGCCGCAGGGCATGGCAGTCCTCTCCGGCCCCCACCACGACGTGTGCCGATAGTGCCGGGAAACCCGAAGTGACCTCCCACACGTGCAGGTCGTGGACCTCCACGACTCCCGCGGGGGCGGCCAGGGCACGGCCGATCTGCTCGGGGTCGAGGCCCGCCGGCGCCGCCTCCATGAACACCCGGCCCGACGCTTTCAGCAGCCCGTATGCCGCCTGCAGCAGCAGACCCGCCACGATCAGCGACGCGATCGCGTCCGCGCGGTCAAACCCGGTGGCGAGAATCACGACGGCCGCGGCGACGGTGGCCATGAACCCGTACAGGTCGGTGAGCAGGTGCCGATAGGAGCCCTCGACGTTGAGGCTGCGCCGCTCGCCGCTGCCCGCGCTCAGGATCCGCACCGCGATCACGTTCACCACCACTCCGGCGAGAGCCACGATCAGCATCGGCGTGCCGCTCACGTGCGGCGGCGAGAACAGGCGCGAGATGGCCTCGGCGACAATCAGCACGGACAGCACCAGGAGCGTCACGCCGTTGGCCTGGGCGCTCAGGATCTCGGCCCGTCCGAGCCCGTACGTCATCACCCCGCCGGCCGGCCGGCTGGCCAGCCGCGCCGCGGTCAGCGCCATCGCCAGCGCCACAGCGTCGGTCAGCATGTGCGCGGCGTCGGAGAGCAGCGCCAGCGACCCGGCCACCACGCCCGCGGTGACCTCGGCCAGCATGAAGACGACGATCAGCGCCAGCGCCGCCGTCAGCGCTCCGCGCTCGGCATCCCGGGGCGGCGCGTGGGTGTGGCCGTGGGCGTGATCGTGGGCCATCGCCGCGCCGCGTCAGTTCACCGACGGGTTGGGCGGCATCCGCGCCACCAGCGCATAACTGCCGCCCTTGCGCGTCAGGACCGACTCCCACAGCGCGGCGGGCTCGGCCGTGAATGCGTCCTCGCGTGTGGCCGGCTCGACGATCCAGTCGTCGCGTTCGAGCTCTGAGTCCAGCTGGCCGGGGCCCCAGCCGGCGTGGCCGACGAAGGCGCGCCCACGGCGCAGCTCGGGCCCGTCCTCTTCGCCGGCGTCACGAGCCAGCACGCCGATGTCCTCGAACGCGACCAGGGCCGCCTCGGAGGGGTTCTCGAATTCACCGAGCACGATCAGCGCCGACGGCTGCACGGGGCCGCCGATGTAAAGCGTGTCGTCGGGCTCGAGCAGCCGCTCGAGCTCGGACACCGCTTCGCCCACCGTCGTCTCCGAGGGCCGGTTGAGCACTAGCCCGAGCGCGCCGTCATCGCTGTGCTCGACGATCAGGACGACCGTGCGCCAGAAGTTCGGGTCCACCAGGCCGGGACCCGCGATCAGGAGCTGCCCGCGCGTGGACTCCATCCACCGCGAGCGTAGCTCACGCTCGGCCCGGGGCCGCGGCGCCGCCCTGCTCGGGCCGCTACAGCCCCAGCGACCGCCCGAGGATCTCCTTCATGATCTCGTCGGTGCCGCCGCCGATCGGGCCCAGACGGGCGTCGCGCAGCGCGCGCTCGAGCTCCGGCGGGGCATCGAGGCCATGGATCTGAAAGCAGGTGTCGATGACGTCGAACGCCGCTCGCTGGGTGCGGAGCTTGGCGATCGTCACCTCGCGCACGGCGTCCACACCAGCGGCATAGGCGCGCAATGCCGCGTAGGTGACCGCGCGGCCGGTCTCGAGCTCTACGGCCACGCCTGCCAGCCGGTGGCGCAGGGCCTGGTCGACCGCCTGATCGCGCTCGATGACGAACCGCAGGGTGTCCTCGAAGCACGCCTGCATGGCGCCGACCGCGCCGAGGGCCATCAGCAGCCGCTCCCACTGAAAGTTGGCCATGATCAGGTAGAAGCCGCCGTGCTCTGACCCGAGCAGGTTCTCCTCGGGCACGAAGACGTCGTCAAAGGCGATCTCGGCCGTGTCGGAGGCGTGCCAGCCGAGCTTGCGCAGCGGGCTCGAGCTGATCCCGGGGCCGCGCTCGATGATCAGAAACGAGATCCCCTGGTGGCCGCCCTCGACCTTGGTGCGCACGGCGGTGACCAGCACGTCGGCGCGCACGCCGCCGGTGATGAACGTCTTGGCGCCGTTGACGACGTAGCCGCCGTCGACCCGGCGGGCGTGCGTCCGGATCGAGGCTACGTCGGAGCCGGCACCCGGCTCGGTGATCGCCAGCGCGGCGATCATCTCGCCCTTGAGTCCCGGGACCAGGTAGCGCTCGTGCTGCTCGGCGGTGCCGAAGGTCCAGATCGGCGGTAGGGCGATCCCGGCGTGGGCGCCGAGGCCGGCGGCCACGCCGCCCGACCCGCAGCGCGCAAGCTCCTCGACGAGCACGGCTGCGGCCACGGTGTCGTCGCCGCCGCCATAGCGCACCGGGAACTTGAGACCGAGGTAGCCGGCCTGCGACAGCCACGTGAAGGCTTCGTTGGGGAACCACTCGGCCGCCTCCCACTCGTCGGCGTGGGGGCGCAGCCGCGTGAGGACGAACTCGCGGATCTCGGCACGCAGGCGGTCGTGCGCCGGAGTGAACGGGGGGATCGGCAGGCGGGTGGCGGAGCTGGTGACCCCCGCCTTGGCGGCGAGCGTGGTCACGGTTGCGGGGGACCGTAGCGGGACGCGTCCTTGGCGGCGGCGATCGTCTCCAGCAGGCGCTCGGGGGCCATGCCGCCCGGTGGGAGGCCGCCGACCTTGGCGCCCAGCTGGTCGGCCAGCGCCTGGGCGACGCGCGGCCGGGCATCGCCGCGCAGCGAGTCCCGGCGGGCCAGAAAGTCGCGGATCGCCGCCAGCTCGGCCGGGGTCACGCCGGTGACGTCGACGCCCGTGGCGACGGTCGGTGCCGGAGCCGGGGGCTGGGCGACGGCCGCCCGCCGCTCGCGGATCACGATCGTGCCCGCCGCGAGATCCCCCAGCCGCTGGTTGCGCCGGGTGGCCAGGATCGAGATCGTGCCGGCGATCGTCAGCGTGCCCCACTGGTCGACGATCCGCAGCAGCGTCCGCACCGCGCTCGAGCCGAGCCCGATCGGCTGACCGCCGGCCATCACCACCCGCAGGCCGCTCCAGCGCTTGCCCGGTGTGCGGCCGGCGCCCCACACCTCGAACGCCACGTCGTAGAGGAACCAAGCCGCAAACGAGGCGATGCTCGCGACCACCACCGCCCACGGCCCGCCGCCGATGACCGCGATCAGCGCGAGCAGGATCCCGAGCACGATCAGCCGCAGAAGCACGTCGACCAGCTCGGCCACGAACCGGGAGCCGACTCCGGCGAGTGTGTACTCGAGCTCGATCCCCTCCGGCGTCGGGATCGTGATCGTGTCCTCATACTCCACCTTCGTGAACCTAGAGGCTTTCGTGCGCGGGCGCCAACCGGAGTGGACGGAGCTCGACCAGCTCCTGCGCCGGGCCCGAGGGCACGTTGAACGACTGGGCCCGGAGGGGGTTCTGCGGCTCGGTGCTCTGTATCGCGGAGCCGTGGCCGACCTCGCGCGGGGCCGGCGGGCGTTCGGAGACGATCCGTCGATACGGGCGCTCGAGCAGCTGGTCGGCCGCGCTCGCGCGGCGATCTACACGACCCCGCGCCGCCGCGGCTCGGCCTTGCGCTTCATCACCGGGGGGTACTGGCAGGCGGTCCGCGAGCGCGGTCCGATCGTGGCGTTGGCGGGGCTGCTGCTGCTCGCCTCGACGGCGCTGGCGCTCGCCTGGGGGCTGCATGATCCCGCGGCGGCGGCCGGCCTGGTCCCCGGCTCACTGTCCGGCGGGACGCCCCATCGTGCGATCGGGCTCGCCGCCTCCCAGTCCGCCGAGCTCTCCGTGTCGATCTTCACCAACAACATCGGGGTGACGTTCCTGGCCTTCGCCGCCGGGATCGGATTCGGCATTCTCCCGGCCTTCCTGTTGCTCTACAACGGCGCCATCCTCGGAGCCGTGGCCGGCATCGCGGCGGGCGAGGGTCACACCGCCGACGTGATCGAGCTGATCGTCCCGCACGGGATGCTCGAGCTGTCCTGCATCGCCGTCACCGCGGCCGCCGGCATGCGGATGGGCTGGGCGCTCGTCGAGCCCGGCCCTCTGACCCGCGGCGCGGCACTGGCAGCCGAGGCGCCGCGGGCGGTCCTGGTGGTTCTGTGCACCGCCCCGTGGCTGGTCCTGGCCGGCCTGATCGAGGGGTTCGTGACCCCTCGTCACCTGGCGCTGCTCCCCGCCCTGGCGGTCGGGGTGGCCGCGGCGGCGCCGTACTGGCTCGCGGTGGCCCGGCTGGGCCGATCGCGAGGTCCGGCTCAGAGCCGCAGCGTGGCCTTGGCGGTCAGATAGGCCCGCACGCAGGCCGCCGCAAAGGCGTCCGGCGAGGCCTCCACGACCCGGGCCCCGGCTCGGCGCAGCAGCAGCGCGGCCTCGGCTCGCGAGTCCAGCAGCTCGAGCGCGACCGCGGTGGCGTATACGTCGGCCGGCTCCGCGGGCGCGGCGTGTACCAGCTGCTCCAGGTCCGGATCGGTGACCGTGGCCACCAACACGGCGTGGCGGCGCGCCAGCACCGGGACGGCATCGACCATGGCGCGGGCGGCCGCCACGTCGAACAGATCGCTGAGGACGAGAACGAGCGCGCGCTTGCCGCCCGCCACCTTGCCGAAGGCCTGCTCGTAATCGCTGTCGACCGGGCGCGGCTGGAGATCGAACAGGGCCTGGACGACGGCCCGTCCGCCGGCCCGGCGCGGGCGCAGCTCGGCCCGGACGCCCGAGTCGAAGGCGATCGCGCCGCAGTGGTCGCCGAGCTCGTCCGCGGCCATCGCGACGGCGGCGACGCCGTCGAGCGCGGTGTCGAGCCGCGTGCGGTCTCCGAGCGGTGCCGCCATCAGGCGGCCGGTGTCGATCAAAAAGATGAGGTCGCGAGCCTGCTCGAGGCGGTAACGGTTGGTCATCGGGCGCCCCAGACGCTGCGTGGCCGACCAGTTGACGTGGCGGACGTCGTCGTCGGGGAGCCATTCGCGCACCGACTCGAAATCGGTGCCCAGGCCGATCGGTCCGCGGGCGCGGCGACTGGAGTCGAGCAGCCGGCCCTCGCGCGCCGCCAGCGCCAGCCTCCGGGCCGCAACCAGATCCGGATACACGCTGGTCTCGATCTGGCCGCCGGTGAGTCGATACCAGGCGCCGAGGCCAAGCCGTCCCTCGGCCCTGGTCCCGAGCTCGGGGAGCACATGGCGGCCGCGCACGCGGGCGATCAGCTGCGCGTTCACAGTCCTCTCGCCTTGCGCCGGCTCGAGCAGGAGCTCCGGGGGAGCCGGCTGGCGCACGCGCAGGCGGCGGGCGGCGGGCGCACGGGCTCCGATCGCGAGCGACACCGGTACCCCGCGGGATAGGACCGGCGCGAGCGCACGGGAGACCGTCGGGGGCTTGCGGACCGACCAGGCGTCGATCCCGGTGGCCACGGCCAGCGCGAGCGCGGCCAGCGCGACGAGGCCCAACGGAACCACGAGGGCCGAGATCGCGATCACGCCGAGCGCCGCTGCGGCGCGTGGCGTGGGGCTCACCGCGGCACCGCCACCGACGACAGCGCGCCGGCGATCGCCTGCGCGGCGCCGAAGCGCTCGAGCTCCGCCTCGGGGCTGAGCACGAGCCGGTGTGAGAGCACGGGGACCGCCATCGCGGCCACGTCGTCGGGTGTGACGAAGTCCCGGCCGGCGAGGCGGGCATGGGCCTTGGAGACCGCCAGCAGGTGGACGGCGGCGCGCGGGCTGGCCCCCAGCGACACGCTCGGCAGCGCCCGTGTCGCGCGAGCGACCGCCGCCACGTAGGCCACGACCTCGTCCGAGACCGTGGTCCGGTCGACGGTTTCCCGGGCTTGGCGCAACGCCGGCCGGTCGAGAACCGCGCGGACCCGCTCCCGCGACGGCGAGGCCACGCCTCGGCGCTGCAGCCGGAGCACGGTCAGCTCCTCGCGCTCGTCGGGATAGCCGACGATCGCCTGTACCAGGAAGCGGTCGAGCTGGGCCTCGGGGAGCGGGTAGGTGCCCTCGTACTCGATCGGGTTCTGGGTGGCGATGACCAGGAACGGATCCGGCAGCGCGTGGGGGCGGCCGTCCACCGAGACCTGACGCTCCTGCATCGCCTCCAGCAGGGCGGACTGCGTCTTGGGCGGGGTGCGGTTGATCTCGTCGGCCAGGAGCACGTTGGTGAACACCGGCCCGGGCCGGAAGGCCAGCTCCCCGGACCGCAGGGTCATCGTGCCCGTGAGGTCGGACGGGAGCATGTCGGGCGTGAACTGCACGCGCCGGAACTCCCCGTCGATGGTGCGGGCGAAGGTGTCCGCGAGCAGGCTCTTGGCCACCCCGGGCACTCCCTGCATGAGCACGTGGCCGCCGAGCACGAGCGCTGTCAGCAGCAGATCGATCACCTCGTGCTGGCCGACGACTACGGCCTCGATCTCGACTCCGATCCGCCGGCGGAGCTCCTGCATCTCGTCGCTCATGCCCGGGGCCCCGAGAGCTTGGCCAGGCCACGTCCGGCGGCGAGCACCGCATCGTCGGCGAGTACATCGGAGGTGAGGGCATCGGTCTCCTGCTCGTCGAGCCCCAGCCGGGCGGCGGCCTCGGCCACCGCAGCCCTGCCGGCTCCCGGGTCGAGACCGGAACGGGTGCGCAAGTGGCGCAGCGCGTGCTCGCGCACGGAGGCGGCCGCGTCGCCCGGGGGCCCGGAGCGGGCCAGCGCCAGCGCGATCGCGTCGACGTGCGCGCGGCGCGGCGGCAGGGCCGGGACCCCTTCGGGATCGGGCGCGGCAAGGCGGCGGAAGCGCGCGCCGACACCGGTGAGCGCCGCCAGTAGCAGGCCGAGCAGGGCCCATTTCCAGCGGGACGGCAGCGCCGCCAGGCCGGTGGCAGCGCCGTAGCCGTGGACGCCCTCCTCGAACGCCACGGGTCGCCTCACCGGGCCGGCCAGGGCCAGCCCCAAAGCGGCGTCGTCGGCGTCGGCGAGCCGCTGGTTATCGAGCGTGGATGAGTCGGCCAGCAGCTCGATCCGGCCGGCGCCGAGGACGGCAACGTCGACCAGCGAGGCGTCCGGCGTGCCCAGCAGGGGCAGGGCAGCGCGCGGGCTGCTCCACGAGCCCTGGCCGTCGCTCCGCACCTCGCTGACCCCGGCGGTCTCCGCGGTGGCCAGCAGCGGCCCGTACTCGCTCTGCCCGCCCGGCTGCCATGCCGGCGGGTCGGGCATGAGCCTGGCCAGCCATGGCCCGGGGTCCTGGCCCCCGGCCAGGAGCACGCCGCCTGCCTCGACGAACCGTGCCAGCGCCGACACGTCCGTGGCCACGAGGGCGGTGGGGTCCAGCAGGATCACGGTGCCGGCGGGGTCCAGACCCGCGCGCGAGGGCGCCGCCCGCAGCCGCGTCACCCGGTGCCCGGAGCGCGTCAGCAGCTCGGCGTAGGCCGACAAACCTGCGCCGGACGTCGCGTATGAGGATCCCGGCGGTCCGCTCTGGTGGGGGCTGACGGAGTTGATCACCAGTGCGATCACGGCGATTGCCAGCGCCGCCCACGCGAGCGTCTTGAGCGCGCGGCGGGCGCCGCCCCTCATGGCCTTGTCTCCCGCCTGGAGAGCACCGCTGCCCAGCCGTCGCGCGATGCCTCCGCGTCGCCGGGCCGCGCGGCCGCCCCGCCGTAGGCGATCCGCTCGAACGTGTCGTTGAGCGAGTCGAACTGCGGCGAGTGCAGGCTGCGCGCGACCTCGGCCGTGAGCAGGGACGGGCGGTACTCGATCGCCGAGTGCGCACCCAGCGTCAGCAGCCCGGCGCGGAAGCGCAGCCGCACCGCCTCCCCGAACGCCCCGCGGTCTTCGGCAGACCGCGCGTCGCGCTCGAGCGCCGCGGGATCTTCGGTAGCGCCGGCGGCGCCCGCGGTGCCGGCGGGCGCATCGGGCTCGAGCCGGCGCAGGGCACGTCGCGCGCCGTAAACCGCCAGCGCCAGAACGACCGCTGCGGCCAGGGCCCAGAATGCCACCGGTCCGCCGGGGGTGTTCGCGGCGAGCGTCGCCAGCCACGACCCCAGCTTGCTGAGTGCGTTCACCAGCGGGTCGGAGACCGTGGGCCTGCCGTAGCGCGAACCGCGCAGGATCTCGTCGGCGGTGGCCTGCGCGCGGGCGGCCGGCACCGCTGGTTGGGCAACGGCACCGCCGCCGTCGCGGGCCAGCGCCAGCGCCCGGAGGCGCAGCTGCGCCGGGGTCCCGGAGCCCAGCAGCTCGCCCAGCGCGGCCGGGCGCCCTTGCACCGCGGTCACGGTCCGAAGCTGTGCCAGGGCGCTGCGGTCGCCGCGGGCCGCGGCGCTCGCCAGCGCGCGTACGGTCGCCGAGCTGACGTCGGCGCCGAGCGCGACGGCGGGCGCCGCCGCAGGCAGGCACGCGACCGCGACCGCGACCGCGACCGCCGCCAGCAAAGCGGCCCGGCGGCGGCTCACCTTCCGACGGCGGGGCGGCAGCTCATGCCGCCGGGGCGGGCGCGGTCCGGCCGAGCGCCCCCGCCAGCAGCTCGAGGTCGAGCCCCTCCTTGCGGACCCGCAGGTCGGTGTAGATGACGGCGATCACCGAGGCCATAAAGGGGTAGGCGATCATGGCGCCGACGATCGTGGAGAGCGCGTTCAGGGCCAGCCACAGGCCCGTGCTGCCGACCGACAGTCCGCTCTCGATCCCGCGGAAGATCAGCCCGACCACGAACAGGACGACGATCAGCATGATCACCGCCACGAGCAACTCGGCGAACGTCGCCCACCAGCGGCCGCGGACGAGGTCGAACGAACGTCCCAGGGCCTTGAAGCCGCCGACATGCTCGAACATCAGCGCCGGTACCGCCACCGACCACACGGTCACCAGCCAGATGCCCGGCAGGACCAGGGCGATGAAGCCGAGCACCACCAGCACCCCGAACAGGATCGACAGCCACAACAGCGACCCGAGCCGGCCGACCGCCGCCTGCAGCGACTCGCGCCAGTCCAGCGGCCTGCCGATGTAGGCATCGACCACGCACAGCGCCAGCGCGCCGTTGACGGTCAGCACCGCGAGCACTCCGAGCACCAGCTCGGTGATCACGCCGGCCGCAGGAGTGCCGAGGGTCCCGGTCGGCGTGTACAGGGTGCCGCCGCTGACGAAGGCGCGGCTGGGGAGCGAGCTGCCGATCACGATCTGATTGATGATCGCCACCGGGACGATCACGACGGCCACGATCTTCCACATCGTCACCGCGTTGCGCGTATACAGCTTGATCGCGGCGTCGAGGATCTCGCCCACCCCGAGCGGGCGCAGCTGCCGCGTTGGCGGCTGCACCCCGCCGCCTGTGAAAGCCCCTTCGATCAAGTCACGCGCAAACATATCCGCTGCGGTGGCTCCTGTGTGGCTTTCTGGCAAACGAGCCGCTCGAGCGCGGCGGGGCCTGCGTCAGGCGGCCGGCCTACAGCCCGTAGGAGCGGCCGATCACCTCGAGCATGATCTCGTCGGTGCCGGCGCCGATCCGGTTCAGGCGCAGGTCGCGCCACGAGCGCTCGATCCCGTACTCCTGCATGTAGCCGGCGCCGCCGTGGATCTGGATGCACTCGTCGGCGACCTCGACGGCGATCCGGGCGGCGTACAGCTTTGCCATCGTGATCTCGCGCACCGGATACTCGCCGTTCTGGAAGCGCCACGCGGTCGTGTAGACCATCTGCCGCGCGGTCTCGATCTTGGTCGCCATCTCGGCGAACTTGTGGCGGATGACCTGGAAGTGGCCGATCGCGCGGCCGAAGGCCTGGCGCTCCTTGGCGTACTGCAGCGTGCGGTCGAACACGTGCTGGGCGCCGGCGACCGCGCCGGCGGCGCCGATCAGCCGCTCGCCCTGGAGCTCCCACGAGATGTGGTAGAAGCCCTTGCCGATCTGGCCGAGCACCGCGGACTCGGGGACCCGGACGTCCTGGAAGGCCAGCAGCGCCGTGTCCGAGGCGTGCATGCCGAGCTTCTTCAGGCGCTTCTCGCGGATCACCCCCGGGGTGTCCATCGGCACCAGGAAGAGAGTCATTCCTCCGTGTCCCGCGTCCGGGTCGGTCTTGGTCACGAGCACGATCGCGTGGGCGCGGTGGCCGTTCGTTATATAGGTCTTGGAGCCGTTGATCACGTAGTCGCCGGTGGCGTCGTCGCGCACCGCGCGGGTCTTGATCCCGGCGACGTCGGAGCCGGCGTCGGGCTCGGTGATGCCGATGCAGAGGATCTTCTTTCCCGCGATGGCCGGCGCTGCCCATTCCTGCTTCTGCTCCTCGGTCCCGAAGGCGAGGATCGGGGGCATCGCCATGTCGGTCTGGACGGCCACGCCCATCGCCAGGCCGCCGGAGTGCGCGTGGGCGATCTCCTCGGCCAGCACCAGCGCCGTGTAGTAGTCGCCGCCCTGCCCGCCGTACTGCTCGGGCTTGTCAAGGCCCAGGAAGCCGAGCTCGCCCATACGCTCGAACACCCAGTCGGGGAAGGTGGTCTCCTCCCATTCCTCGGCGTGCGGCTGCAGCTCCTTGATCACGAAGCGACGGATCGACTCGCGCAGCTGCTCGTGCTCGTCGGTGAAGATGAAGTGCTTGCGCTGAGTATCGAAGTCCGGCTTGACGACGTCGGCGGCGGCCATTTCTCGGTGCTCCTCCTGGGATCGGTGCGTCCGGGAAGCTAGCGGCCGCGGGCGCGGAAGTAAACAGTAGAGCTTCCTACTCTCCACAAACTGAGGGCGGGCGCATAGGCTTCGCGCCATGACCTACGCCACGATCCGCTACGACGTCGCCGCCTCGGGTGTGGCGACCATCGCGCTGGACCAGCCGGACACCCGCAACGCGCTCTCCGACGAGCTGCTCGCAGACCTGATCGCGGGGCTCGAGTCCGCCCGCGACGACGAGGCGGTGCGGTGCCTGGTCCTCACCTCCACGCACGACAAGGTGTTCTCCAGCGGCGCCAACCTGGGTGGCTTCGCGGCGGAGGTTGCGCTGATCCACAAGCACTTCGCGACCGAGCGCTTCCCGCGCGCCTTCCGGCTGCTCGGCGAGCTCGGCAAGCCGTCGATCTGCGCCGCCAACGGACACGTCCTGGCCGGGGCGCTGGGACTGGCGCTGGCCTGCGACCTGATCATCGCCAAGGAGGGAGCGCGGTTCGGCACGCCCGAGATCAACGTCGGCGTGTTCCCGTTCATGATCATGGCGCTGATCTACCGCAACGTCGGACGCAAGAAGACCGCGGAGCTGATGCTGCTCGGCGAGCAGATCTCGGCCGCCGAGGCGGCGAGGATCGGGATCGTCAACCGGGTCGTGAGCGCCGAGGAGTTCGACGCCGTGGTCGAAGACTGGTCGGGCCGGCTGGCGCGCAAGTCGCCGGCGCTGATGAAGCTCGGCAAGGACGCAATGTTCCGCCAGCAGGACATGGCCTACGCCGACGCGATCGACTTCCTGCGCTCCCAGCTCACGGTGGCGTTCTCGACCGAGGACATCCAGGAGGGGGTGCGCGCCTTCTTCGAGAAGCGCGAGCCGGTGTGGAAGGGACGCTGAGACCTCGCGCCGGTCTTGACGGCCACTAGGCGGCCGTGACAGAGTGAGCAGTAGCACGTCTCACTTTCCGCACCGTGCCCACCGACGCTCCCACCACCAGCATTCTGCGCCCGCTCGTCGAGGACCTTCGCGCGCGCCGCGAGCAGATCCGGCTGGGCGGCGGCGCCGAGAAGATCGAGGCCCAGCACGCCCGCGAGAAACTGACGGCTCGCGAGCGCCTGGCGCTGCTGATCGACGAGGGCACGTTCGTGGAGCTCGGGATCCACGGCCGACCGCACTTCTCCCAGCGCGCCATGGAAGGCAAGGAGGCTCCCGCCGACGGGGTGATCACCGGCTACGGCAAGGTCAACGGCCGCCTGACCGCGGTCGCGGCTTACGACTTCACCGTCATGGCCGGCTCGATGGGCATGACCGGCGAGCTCAAGGTGACCCGCCTGCGCGAGCTGGCGCTGAGCAAGCGGATTCCGCTGGTGTGGCTGCTGGACTCGGCCGGCGCCCGGATCCAGGAGGCCGTCGGCTCGCTGTTCGCAGGCTCGGGCCACCTGTTCCGCGAGGAGGTCGTGATGAGTGGCGTGATCCCACAGGTGGCCGCCCTGATGGGGCCGTGCGCTGCGGGCACGGCCTACATCCCCGGCCTCGCCGACTTCGTGCCGATGGTCAAGGGTCGCGGGTCGATGGCCCTGGCCGGACCCCACCTGGTCCGGGCGGCAATCGGGGAGGACGTCACCCAGGAGCAGCTCGGCGGCTCGCGGGTGCACTGCCGCAAGTCCGGCGTCGGCGACCTCGAGGTGGCCGATGACCCTGAGTGCATCGAGGCGATCAAGCAATATCTGAGCTTCTTTCCGCAGAACTGCGAGGAGCCGCCGCCGGTGCGGGTGGGTGGTGTGGGGGGGTCCGACGCCGACCCGGTCGACCGCGGTGACGAGGAGCTCCTCGACGTCCTCCCGGAGTCCAATCGCAAGCCCTACGACATGTACGAGGTGATCCGGCGGATCGTCGATGACGGCGTCTACTTCGACCTCAAGCCGCAGTTCGCCAAGACGATCATCACCTGCCTGGCGCGCTTCGGCGGCCGGCCGGCGGGGATCGTGGCCAATCAGCCGCGCCAGCTCGGCGGCATTCTCGACAATGACTCGGCCGACAAGGCGGCGCGGTTCATCAACCTCTGCAACGCCTACGGGATCCCGCTCGTCTATCTGATGGACGTGCCCGGATTCATGGTCGGGAGCAAGGTCGAGGAGGCGGGCATCATCCGCCACGGCGCCAAGATGCTCTACGCCACCGCCAACGCCACCGTGCCCAAGATCACGGTCGTGCTGCGCAAGGCCTACGGGGCCGGCTACTACGTGATGTGCGGCCGCGCCTACGAGCCCGACCTGATCGTCGCCTGGCCGAGCGCCGAGATCAGCGTGATGGGGGCCGAAGGGGCGGTCGAGATCATCTTCCGCAAGCAGGTCCAGGAGGCCGAGGACCCGGCGGCCACCAAGCAGCAGCTGATCGAGAACTTCCGCAAGATCATCGATGTCTACGTCGCCGCCGGCAACGACATGATCGACGACGTGATCGACCCTCGCGAGACCCGCGCGACGATCTGCCGCGCGCTGGAGATGTCGGCCGGCAAGAGGATCGAGCGGCCGTGGAAGCGCTCGGGGGTTGTGCCCGTATGACCGTTGACGACCCGGCGGTCATCACGTGCGCGATCTCGGGCGCGATCGCCAACCGCGACCAGTGCCCGGCGATTCCCTACACGCCCGGGGAGTACGCCGCCGAGGCGCGGCGGATCGTCGACGAGGGCGGGGTTCACATCCACATCCACGCCCGCACTCCCGACGGGAGCCCCAGCTACGAGATCGAGGACTTCATGGCGATCCGGGACGCGATCCGGGAGGAGATCGGTGACGCCGCGATCATCAACTTCTCCACGGGGACCGTCGGGGTGCCGGTGGAGAAGCGCGTCGCCTATCTGGAGGCCTGCCGGCCGGAGGTCGCGGCGCTCAACATGGGCTCGCTCAACTATGCCAAGTACTCGCGCTCGCGCCGGGACTTCGTGTTCAAGTTCGTCTTCACCAACCCGTTCGACGAGATCATCGAGCTGCTGGAGGCGATGCGGCGGTTGCAGATCAAGCCCGAGCACGAGTGCTTCGACGTCGGTCACGTCGGATCGCTGACGCCGCTGGTGGACATGGGGCTGCTCGACGCTCCGTTGCACGCCGATTTCGTGATGGGCGTGGTCGGCGGGGTGCCCGCCAGCGCGCGCAACCTGGCGGCGATGGCCGACAACATGCCGGCGCCGGTCAACGGGATCTCACACCACTGGGGGGTGATCGGGATCGGCCGCGACCAGTGGATGCTGGTGGCCGCGGCGCTGACCCTGGGCGGCTCGGTGCGGGTCGGGCTCGAGGACAACTTCTACCTTCCCGACGGGGAGATGGCGCGATCCAACGGCGACCTGATCGCCAAGGCGCGCCAGATGGTGCAGGACTGCGGTCGCCGACCGGCGACGGTGCATGAGGCACGCGACCTGCTGGGCATCGCGCCGCGGTCGGCCGAGGCGGCGGCGCCATGAGCACGGGCCTGCCTCTGGACGGACTGACCGTCCTCGACCTGTCGAGGCTGTTACCCGGTGGGTTCTGCTCGCTGCTGCTGGCCGACTTCGGCGCCGATGTGATCAAGGTCGAGGACACCGGCATGGGCGACTACGTGCGCTGGTCGCCTCCCTACTACGAGGGGGCCGAGGAGACGTCGCGCAGCGCCCTGTTTTTGTCGCTCAACCGCGGCAAGCGCTCGATCCGCGTCAACCTCAAGTCAGACGCGGGCCGCGACGTGCTGCTGCGCCTGGTCCGGGACGCCGACGTTCTGCTCGAGTCCTTCCGGCCCGGGGTGACGGACCGGCTCGGTGTCGGCTACGAGCGTCTGCGCCAGGAGAACCCCGGGTTGGTCTACTGCGCCATCACCGGATACGGCCAGGACGGCCCCAACCGGTCCCGGTCCGGCCACGACATGAACTACCTGGGGCTCAACGGCCTGCTGGGGCTCACCGGCGAGGCCGACGGCCCGCCGGTCCAGGCCGCCGGGCAGATCGCCGATCTCGGCGGCGGTGCGCTGATGGCGGCGGTGGGGATCCTCGTGGCGCTGCGCGAGCGCGAGCGCTCGGGCGAGGGGCAGCTCGTCGACTGCTCGATGTTCGACGGCAGCCTGTCGTGGCTGGCGATGGTCGCCGCCGAGACGTTCGCCACCGGCCGGGCGCCCCGCCGCGGCGCTCTGGGACTGGCCGGGCGATACAACTGCTACCGCCCATACGAGTGCGCCGACGGGTACGTGACGCTGGGCGCGCTGGAGCCGAAGTTCTGGCAGGCCTGGTGTGAGGGGGTCGGTCGCCCCGATCTGCTCGAGCACGCGTATGACCCTCCCGACTCGGAGTCGCACGCCGCCGTTTCCGAGATCTTCCGCGGGCGCACCCGCGAGCAGTGGCGCGGGTTCGCCTCCGAGCACGACTGCTGCCTGGAGCCGGTGCTCGGGCTCGAAGAGGCGCTGGACTCCGAGCTGGTCGCCGCCCGGGAGATGGTGGTCGAGCTGGCCCAGCCCGGGGCCGAGCGGCCGGTCAAGCTACTCGGGGTCCCGATCAAGCTCAGCCGCACCCCCGGCGACGCGAGCCGCGCGCCCGGCCCAGCGCTCGGTCAGCACACCGATGAGGTACTGGCTGCGGCCGGGTTCGCGGCCGACCAGATCGCGGCGCTGCACGAGTCTGGAGCGATCGCCGGCGCGGCGGCCGGCGTGCAGGGCGCGTTTTACTCGAGCTAGCCGTGGCGAGCACCCAGATGTCCGCCAACGGGATGCTGAAGATGTCCGAGCTGGCCGAGCGCTCGGGCGTCAGCGCCGGCACGATCAAGCATTACCTGCGCGAGGGCCTGCTCGGCTCCGACGACGACGTGCTGCGCACGAGTCGCAACATGGCGTACTACCCGGAGGGTTTCGTCGAGCGGATCCGGCTGATCAAGCGCTTGCAGGAGGAGCGCTTCATGCCGCTGCGGGTGATCCGCGAGGTGATGACCGAGGATCCCGAGCGCGCGGCGCGGGTGATCGAGCTCGAGGACCGGATCCTCGAGCGCGCGATCGAGGCCGGGGAGAGCGGACGGGTCTCGCGGACGGCCGTGCGCTCGACCTACGACGTGCCCCGCAACGTGCTGGCGCGGCTGGAGGACCTCGGCGTGCTCACTCCCGGCGCCCGCGGCTACGACGCCGACGACGTGGCGATCATCGCTGCCATCTCGCGCTTTCGCGCGGGCGGATACGAGGAGGCGATCGGCTTCACCGTCTACGACACGCTGCGTTACCGCGAGGCCCTGGGGCCACTGGTCGCCGAGGAGGTCAGGGTGCTGCTGGACCGGCTCGCGGGCGAAGTCGAGGTCGAGCGGGCCGTCGAGATCATCTCCTCGGGAGCCGAGCCGCTGCGCGAGCTGATCGGGGCGATGCACTCAAAGCTGCTGCTGGCCGAGCTTCGCCGCCAGCGCGGCGCCCGGGACTGAGCCGCGCCGTCACCACCAGACGTCGTGCTCCTCCATCACCCCGTAGCCGTCGGCCAGCTGGACCCCGCCGAGCTGTCCGCCGAAGGTGCCGAACGGCTGGCGGTACGCGCTGCGCACCAGCAGCCGGTTCTCGCGGCGCTCGCGCGTTGCCTCGGCGGTGAAGCGCAGGCCGCCGGCGGAGGTCAGCTCCGGGTCAAAGGCGTGGGGCTCGAGCTCGCGCGCCTCACCGTCGATCCACAGCGTGCGCTCGCTGCCACGTGGTGGGTCGTTGACCCCCTGGACGAGGTTCCAGGCGAGCTCGCGGCCGTCGAGCGCGTGGCCGACGCCGGCGCTCCAGCGCCAGCGCGTGTGGCGCTCGTAGTACGCGGCGGTGTCGTCGATCACCGCGCGAGCGTCGATCTTCCGGGCACGGGCGCCGTGGATCTCGATCGTCCCGTGGGCGCGGATCCCCCCTTGCTTGCGCGTCCAGCCGTAGCTGGTCCCGCTGGCGCAAACGGTCTCGATTCCAGCCTCCTCCTCGAGCCCGAGCTGGAGTCGCAGGCCGTCGTCGTCGACGCGGACGCCGCCGGGGGTGATCGTGACCCGGCCGCGTCCCGAGCGCGTGCGTTCGTACAGACGCCGCTGGTCGCGGTCCCACACGGCCCAGAACGACTGGCGCGCCGGGCCGAGCCGGACCGAGGCCAGGCACAGCATCAGCTCGGGACCGAACACGCCCACGTACCGCCATGCCTTGAGCGGCCGCAGCCCCTGACGCCCGGGCATCGCCGCCGGCGGCAAGGCCAGGCGGCCCAGCTCGGCCGGCCGCGCGGCGCCGAAGGCACCCCGGTAGGGGACTGGAACATCGCGTTCTGGCACCGTTATCCTGGACCTGACTGATCAGTCAATCGGGAGGGGAAATGCGCGTTGGCGCGATCCAGCTGAACTCAAGCGAGGACGTCGACCGGAACATAGCGAGCGCCGACCGGCTGGTCCGTGATGCGGCTTCGCTCGGCGCCGAGCTGGTTGCCCTCCCGGAGAAGTGGACCGTGTTCGGCAAGCGTGAGCACATGCAGGCGGGAGCCCAGACTCTGGACGGTCCGGCGATCACGTGGGCGCGGGAAGTCGCGCGCGAGCTTGGGATCGACCTCCTGGCCGGCTCGATGTTCGAGCGCGTGGCCGGCCGCGACAAGGGGGCCAACACCAGCGTCCACGTCGGCCCCGACGGGGAGATCCGGTCGGTCTACCGCAAGATCCATCTGTTCGACGTCGAGGTCGACGGCGCCGTATATGCGGAGTCGTCCACCGAGCAGGCGGGCTCGGAGATCGTTGTGACCCAGCTGGCCGGCGGGGTCAAGCTGGGGATGAGCGTCTGCTACGACCTGCGCTTCCCCGAGCTCTACCGGATCCTGGCTCTGCGCGGCGCCGAGGTGCTGGCCGTGCCCAGCGCCTTCACGCTGCCGACGACACGCGATCACTGGGAGGTGCTGGTGCGCGCGCGGGCGATCGAGAACCAGTGCTTCGTGATCGCGCCCAACCAGATCGGCCATCATCCCGGCAACCTGCGCTCGGGCGGGCGTTCGCTGATCGTCGACCCGTGGGGTGTGGTGCTCGCGGGAGCGCCCGACACCGAGACCGCGATCGTCGCCGAGCTGGACTTCTCGATCCTCGCTGATGTGCGCCGCCGCCTGCCGACGCTCGAGCGCCGCCGACCCGAGGCCTACGGATGGGGCGAGTGACCACCGCGGCCACGGACAAGCGCCGGGTCATCCTCGACGCCGCCGTGCGCGTGTTCGCCCGGCAGGGGTTCCACACGTGCCGCGTGTCCGACATCGCCGACGAGGCCGGCGTCGCCTACGGCCTCGTCTACCACTATTTCTCCTCCAAGGAGGAGATCCTCGACACGCTGTTTTTGGAGCGCTGGGACGTGATGCTCGCGGCGATCGCCGAGACCGACGCCTCCGGGCTCGCGCCGCGACAGAAGCTGTACGCGATCGCGGCCTTCATCATCGACTCCTACCGCCACGACCCGGAGCTGATGAAGGTGATCATCGTCGAGGTCACCCGGGCCGCGAACACGTTCGGCCTGACCCACCTGGCGAAGATCCGGGAGGCCTACTCGGGGATCGCGTCGATCGTCGAGCGGGCCCAGGGCGAGGGCCTGTTCCGGCCCGAGATCACGCCGGAGTTCGCCGCCCAGGCGTTCTACGGCTCGATCGAGCAGGTGCTGACCGGGTGGATCTTCGAGAGCGCCCCGCTCGGCGACCCCGAGCTCGAGGACGCCAAGACGCTGATCGTGGAGACGATCTGCCGCGGGCTGGAGCCGTAGGGGGCGTTCGGACTGCTCCCGAGGATGTAGGCGCGCCGCATCTGCTCGCTACGGGGGGTGGGGAGCCGGGCGCGGCGAGTCTGATTGAATCCCCCCGATGACTGAGAGCCCTCTGGTCAAACGACTGATGTGGTCGGGCCTGCTCGCCGGGACGGGCGCGCTCGCGAGCATCGCGGCGACGCGCGCTGCCGCCCTGATCTGGATGCGGATCTTCGGGGAAGAGCCCCCGGAGTGAGCGAGTCCTCGTCGAACCCGGAGCCGTCGGAGCAGGAGGAGGCCGGCGGCCCAGCCGCGGCGCCGGAGTCCGCAGCCGACAGCCCGGCGACGCGCGAGCTCGAGCCGGCGACAGCGGTGACGCCGGAGCCTGAGAGCCCGGCCCAGCCCGCCCCGCCGGCTTCGCCGCCGCCGCCCCCCAGCCAACCGCTGCCCGCCGAACCGCCGCCGCCGTACGCTCCGCCTCCGCCGGAGCCCGTCTCGGGCAGCTCCTCGGGTGCGCCGCCGTACTCCCCGGCGGGTGCCGCCGCGGTCGCCACTGACCGGCCCGAAATCGCGGTCGGCGCCGCCTTCGCCGGCGGCCTCATCCTCGCCCTGATCCTCAAGCGTCTTGCCCGCTGAGAACGACAACATCGCCGCGGCGCTGACCGAGGTCTCCGAGCGGATGGCGACGCTCGTCCGCGACGAGATCGAGCTCGCCAAGGCGGAGATGACCACCAAGGTCTCGAGCATCGCCCGGGGCGCGGCCGCTGTGGCCGTCGGGGCCGTGTTCGGCGTGTTCGCGCTGATCTTCGTGCTGCTGACCATCGCCTGGTCCATCAACGACGCCAGCGGGCACCTGTGGCTCGGGTTCGCGATCGTGATGGTCCTGCTCCTGCTGCTCACGGTCGGCGCGTTCCTGTTCGCATGGCGCAAGCTAAAGGTCGGAGCGCCGACGCCGAAGATGGCGATCGAGGAGGCCAGGAAGATCCGCGAGACGGTCAGGCCCGGGGGTACCTCCTGATGGCGACCCGCTCTCCGGAGGAGATCCGGGTCTCGATCGAGCAGAACCGCCAGGAGCTGGGGACCGCGGTCGAGAGACTGCGCGTCGAGGTCGTCAAGCTGACCGACTGGCGTGCCCAGCTGCGTCGCGCCGAGCCTCAGGTTCTGATCGGCGCCGGCGTCGCCGGGTTCGTGCTCGGCGGTGGGGTGGCTGCTCTGGGCGCGCTCACCTTCGGGCGCCGCAAGCGCAAGAAGCAGAAGCTGCTCGGCCGCTGAGCTGCCGGCCGGGGCTGGGCCGCCGGCCGGGGCTCGGCCGCCGGGTCAGGCCAGGAAGGAGCTCGGCAGGCCGCCCGCCCCGAGCAGCCCCGGCCCGACGTGCGTTCCGATCACCGGGCCGATCTCCGAGATCACCCGCGGTGGCGCCCCGAAGATCTCCGTTCCTCGGGCGGCGAGCGCCTTGGCCTCCTTCGGCGCCTGGATGTGCTGCACCATCCAGGCGTCGGCGCCGTCCTCGCTGCGGCTGCGCAGCAGGTCGACCATCCGCTCGAACGCCCGGCGCGAGGTCCGTACACGCTCGACCGGGGTGATCTCGGACTCGACGGTCAGGATCGGCTTGATCCTGAGCGCCGCGCCCAGCCACGCCTGCGCGCCCGCGATCCGCCCGCCGCGCCGCAGGTACTCCAGCGTGTCGATGGCAAACCACATCTTCAGCTGCGACCGGGCCTGGCGGGCGTGCGCGGCGACCGTGGCGCCGTCGGCCCCGCTTCGCGCCGCGGCCGCGGCCGCCAGCGCCACCAGGCCCTCGCCGCCGCAGGCGGTGGCGGAGTCCACGACGTGGACCCGGCCGGCGCGGTCGCCGAGCTGCTCGCGGGCCTGCTCTGCCGATCGGACTGTGCCGGACATGCCTCCCGCCAGATGGATCGAGACGACGTCCTGGCCCGCATCGAGAAGCGGCTCGTAGACGGCCAGGAAGTCGCCGATCGAGGGCTGCGAGGTGGTGGGTAGATCAGCCGATTCGGCGAGCCGCTTGTAGTAGGCGTCGTAGTCGGTGATCTCGATCTCGCGCTGCGCTCCCTCGGGCCAGTGCACGTACAGGCTGACCTCGTGGATGCCCTCCTGCGCGACTACCTCCCGCGGGAGGTAGTGGCAGGTGTCGGTGACGATCTCCACGCTCATGAGCGCGACCCTACCAGCGGCGCTGCCCGTAGACTCCTGCGGCCCAATGCCGAGGACGCTCGTAACAGGGGCGACCGGCTTCGTCGGTTCCCACGTCACACGACTGCTCGCGCGGCGCGGCGACGAGGTGGTGGTCGTTGTGCGATCAGGCTCGCTTCCGCCATCGCTCGAGGGCCTCGACGTCACCCCGGTCCGCGCAGACATTCTCGACCGCCGCTCGATCCGCCGGGCGATGCGCGGCGTCGAGCGCGTCTTCCACCTCGCCGGCACGACCAACTTGAACGCGCCGCGCGCCCGGGTGTTCTCGATCAACCTCGAGGGGATGCAGATCGTGCTCGAGGAGGCCCTCCGAGCGGGGGTAGAGCGTGCCGTGCACACGTCCTCGGTGGCCGCGATCGGACCGGCGCACGATCACGACCCGGTGGACGAGACCAATCCCTGGGAGGCCGGCCGCTACGCGATTCCCTACCTCGACTCAAAGCACGAGGCGGAGACCGCGGCGCTGCGCCTGGTGGCCCGCGGACTCCCGCTGGTGATCGTCAACCCGGCTCATGTGCTCGGCGCGGGCGACCCGGGCCGCTCATCCACGACCCTGGTGCGCCGCTTCCTGCGTCGCCAGATTCCCGCCTACGTCGACGGGACGCTGAACGTTGTCGGCGTCGAGGACGTGGCACGCGGTCATCTGCTGGCCGACGAGCGAGGCCGCGTCGGCGAGCGCTACATCCTCGGCAACCGCAACTTCACGATGGACCGGCTGTTCGCCGACCTCGGGCGCCTGTCGGGCGTCGAGCCACCGGCGCTGAAGCTGCCGCTGCGGGCCGCCCAGGCGCTGGCCGCCGCCGGGCAGCGCATCCCCGGGATCGTCGGGCCGACTCCGGTCGAGGTCCGCGCGGCCTCGTTGCGCTGGGCCGTCTCCAACCGCAAGGCCAAGCGCGAACTCGGCTGGCGCACCTCTCCGCACGAGGATTGCCTGGAGGAGACGATCGCCTGGTACCGGGAGCGCGACGGCGGTCGAGTCGCGCCGCCGGGTGCCCGGCAGCCGCTGGCGCTGCGCGTGGCCGCGGCCGCGCTCCGCCAGGCCGGGCTCTAGACACCCACGACGCTCGAGCCTCGAGCCGTGATCCTCGAGCGTTCACCCACGAGCCTTTGACGCCCGCCGCTTGGGTTCGCCGGCGCCGCTCTGGGACCGACGCGCGTATCGTCTGGCGGCGTGGCCACTCTGTACCGCTGCAACACGCCGACCGACTGGCTGTGCCCGTGCGGCAAGGTCGCCCGGGCGCTACGGCGCGAGGAGATCCCGTTCCAGGCGGTGACCGTCCCGCAGCGCCGCTCGCGGCGTCCCGAGGTCGAGGCACTCAGCGGCCAGAGGCGGGTACCTGTGTTGGTGCTCGACGGCGAGACGATCTGCGACTCGCGTCGGATCGTCGAGAACCTGGCGTGCCGGCGGGCCTCGGCGGCCTCGCCGGCTCCGGCCGCGGGGTGACCGGGCGCCCGGACAAAGGCGCTGGGGAAGGAATTCACGCTGAGAGGTCGCCGGGCGGGGCGGTTCGGCCCGGGCGGCCGGCGGTTCGGCCCGGGCGGCCGGCGGTTCGGCCCGGGCGGCCGGCGCTTCGGCGGGGGCGACAGGCGATTCGGGCCAAGGATCGGAGAAAGGTGCGGATACCGAGCACTTCTCAGATCGCTTCCGCGAACCGCGCGACATTCTGGTCGCCTGGAGACCAAGATGTCGCACGAAACCAGCGGGTTGCACATCCTCCGCCGGCGGACGGCGCGGCCGGCGCGGACGGCGCGGACGGCGCGGACGGCGCGGACGGCGCGGACGACCCGCGCCCGAGCCAACTCCTCGTTGGCTTCGATGCTGGTTGTTCAGGGATCGCTGGACGTCACAGGCTTCAAGGCAGCAGCGAGAGCACCGACTCCCCGGCGGCGGGCCGCACGACCCCGCGCTCGGTGACCAGGGCCGTCACAAGCGACGCCGGGGTGACGTCGAAGGCGGGGTTGCGACAGCGTGTCCCCGGGGGGGCGACGTCGAATCCGTCCGGGCCCGACGCCGCTCCGAGCCGCCGGACCTCGTCCTCGGAGCGCTGCTCGACCACGATCTCGGCGCCTGACGGGCAGCGGGGATCGATCGTCGAGCACGGGCCCGCGACCACGAACGGGATTCCGGCAGCGGCCGCGGCCAGGGCATGGGCGTAGGTGCCGACCTTGTTGGCGACGTCGCCGTTGGCCGCCACCCGGTCGCAGCCGAGCACGACGGCGTCGACCTCACCCGTGGCGATCAGGCCAGCGGCGGCGCCGTCGACGATCAGCTCGTGCTCGATGCCCAGGCGGCGCAGCTCGTAGGTCGTCAGGCGGCCGCCCTGAAGAAGCGGACGGGTCTCGGCGGTCAGGACCAGCGCGAGCCGGCCACGGTCCGCCAGCTCGGCGATGACCGCCAGGGCGGTGCCGCGGCCCGGAGCGGCGAGCGCGCCGGTGTTGCAGTGGGTGAGCAAGCGCAGACCACTCGTCCGGGAACCGGCCCCGTGCCCGCCCCCCGGGTCGGTGCCGGCCAGGAAGTCGGCGCCGAGTCGCCCCAGCGCGTGGCTGGCGTTGATCTCCTCGGCGTGGATCGCGCGGGCCTCGGCCAGCGCCGCCCCCGACACGTCGCCGCCGGCGCCGTCGCGGCGGGCCGCCGCGGCCACTCGGTTCACGGCGTGCACCAGGTTGACGGCTGTCGGCCGGGAGCTCACCAGCAACTCCGACGCGCTCTGCAGCGTCCCGGCTCCCCCGCGCGCCAGCTCCAGCGCCAGCCCGTAGCCCGCTGCCACTCCGATCAGCGGCGCTCCCCGGATCGACAGGCGGCGGATCGCCGCCGCCACGTCGGTCGCCGAGCGCAGGGGCAGCTCGACCTGCTGCCACGGCAGGCGGGTCTGGTCGAGCGCCCACAGCACCCCGTTCTCGAAGCGCAGCGCGACCACGGGGCCCGACGAGCCGGCAGCGACGTCGGAGCCCGGGTCAGAGATCAGCTGGTCTGCTCGATCTGTGGGTAGACGTAACGGCGCGTGAGCGCCGAGCGTTCGGGACCGTACAGGCGCAGCGTGACCTCGAACGGGCCCGGTGGGGCAGGGAGCCAGTTGGAGACATGCCCGGCCGGTGCCGTCTGCTGGAGATAGATGTCCAGCGAGCCGTCGGGGTTGCGCACCAGGCCGGGGGTGTGGCTTCCCAGCGCGTAGCGGCCGATCGGGTTGGAGACTAGGTGAAAGCCCTGGTCGTACATGGTCAGCGACCAGAAGTACCGGGCCGGGGGCAGCTGGCCGGCCGGGAAGTGCAGCACGTAGTCGTGCAGGCCGCTGAGCGGTCCCTGATCCGACAAGACGCCGACGATGTAGAGCGCCTCCTGCGGACGATTGGCGGCGATCCCGTACAGGGCGACCACCGCCCGGTAGCCGTAGTCGGTGCCGAACTGGCCGTTCTCGAACGGGGGCACGAACCACCCGTGGTTGGCGACCACCGACTTCGTCGCGATCTGGCTGCGCAGCTGGAGCACGTTTTTCGGCCCGTGGTCCGCGGCCGCCTTGAGCCCGTCGCTCACCGGCGCGGTGAGGTGCTCGCGGGAGGGATCCAGGCCGGGGCCGATCCCCACCTGGCGCAACTGCTTCAGGACGCCCGCGTCGCGGCTCGGCGGCGGATTCTCGGCCAGCGCGGTGCCGAGCTGGTCGAAGAACTTCAGCCCGGTGGGCTCCGTCGCGACCCGGTGGTGGGTGACCACGTGCCGCGGGCGGGGGGGATGCCAGGCCAAGCCGCGCTTGACGTAGTCCGACAGCGGGATCAGCCGGTAGCCATTTTGGATCCGGTGGACTGCCGGGAGGTCGCTCGGCCCGTAGACGAGCGTGCGGCCAACCAGCCAGACGCGCTCGTAACCCGAGCGGATCCGCCGCATCCCGGTGGGCACGCGACCCTTGAAGGCGGGGCCGGTGATCAGGAAGTTCCCGCTGCCGTCGCCGGTGGTGCGGGTGCCGACGTAGTGAAACACGTTCGTATACGGATCGAGGAACTCGAACGAGTAGTAGCGGCCCCCGGAAATCGCCGGGACGTGCAGCACCAGCGCGCCGGAGCGCAGGTCCAGGTGGCCCATCGTGTACAGCGTGTCGTTGTTGGGCTGCACGATCACCTGGTTGGCGGCCGTGGCCAGTTGGCGAGCGCTGCCGAGCTGGTTCAGCGGCGCATCCGACAGGGAGTTGGGCACCGTGACACTGGTCTGCTGGCGAGCCTGGCGCAGGAACTCCATCAGCGGGATGCCGTACTCGTAGGCAGTCGTGCCGAGCTGCTCGGCCGCGGCCTCGGTGAGGCCGGTCGGGACCCTGTGTCCCGCCGCCAGCGCACGCTCGGCAGTGGCCGTCAGAGACGTCCCCAGCACCGCCATTCCGAGAGCCGCTGTCGCCAGCAGAGCCCTCACGCCCGTGGCCTCGATGCCGCGGGGTGACTCTACAGCCGGTTCTCGATCGACAGGGGCGCTTCTTGCGCAGTGGCCTCGGGGCCGTCCTGCGCCGGCTCGACCTCGAGTCCGAGGGTCTGCTGGAGCTCGCCCGACTGGTACATCTCGCTGACGATGTCGCAACCTCCGACCAGCTCGCCGTCGACGAACAGCTGGGGGATCGTGGGCCAGTTTGAGATCGCCGACAGCTCCTGGCGGATGCGAGGATCCGGGAGGATGTCGACGGCTGCGAACTGGGTTCCCAGCGACTGCAGGATCGCGACCGTGCGGGCGGAGAAGCCGCACGCCGGGGCGTCTGGGTTGCCCTTCATGAACAGGATCACGGGGTTCTCGGAGATTGCCTCCTGGATCGCCTCGCGCATCGGGTTGGTGGCCTGATCGGTCATGGGGTGTCCTCCGTTTCCGAAGTTTTCGTTTGAATGGAGAGGGCGTGGATGCGGTCTCCGAGCTCGGTGCCGAACACGTCGTACACGAGCCGGTGCTGGGCCAGCCGCGGCAGGTCGCGGAAGCCGGGTGCGGTGACCACGGCGTTGAAGTGATGACCGTCGCCGGTGACGCTCGCAATCGATCCGGGGATACCGGCCTCGATACGCTGCTTGAGCTCCTCTGGAGTCGCGGACACGCCCTCTAGCGTACCGAGACGCCACCGCTATACTGAATGAAGCATGATCACCCTCACTGATAAGGGCGCCGAGAAGGTTCGCGAGTTCCTCTCCACGCAGAGCACGGTCGTCGAGACCGCGGGTTTGCGAGTCGGAGTGAGGGGCGGCGGCTGCTCGGGCTTCCAGTACGCGCTGGCGTTCGACGAGCAGCGCGATGGTGACGAGGTGTTCGAGGACAAGGGGATCCGCCTGCTGGTGGATACGCCGAGCCTGCCGTACGTGCACGGCTCGGTGATCGACTTCGTCGACGGCCTCCAGGGCGCCGGCTTCAAGGTCGAGAACCCGAACGTGGTCGCTGCGTGCGGCTGCGGGTCCTCGTTCCGGGTCGCCGAAGAAGAGGAAGTCTCCGCCGTCTGAGCACCGCCTCGCGGCGGTGTGGCTAGACAGGCGTCGCGTCGAGCGAGCGCCACAGGAACTCGCACGCCAGCGTCCGGTATGGACGCCACGGCTCAGCGATCCGCTCCATCTCCTCCGGGCCCGGCATCTGGTCGAGCACGTAGGCGTTCATGATCGCGTGGCGGATCCCGAGGTCGCCGACGGCGAGGACGTCGGGCCGGCGCAGGTGGAACATCAGGAACATGTGCGCGCTCCAGAGCCCGATGCCCTTGACCGCGATGAGCTCCTCGATCACGCGGGCGTCGGACAGGCGGCCGAGCTTGTCGAGCTCCAGCGAGCCGTCGACCACATGCTCGGCCAGCGAGCGCAGATAGACCACCTTGGCGTGGGAGAGCCCGGCGGCAGCGCGCAGCTGCTCGGGATCATCGGCCAGCACCTCGGCGGGCGTCGGGGGTCGCCCGCCGTAGCGGTCGATCAGCCGGCCGTAGATCGCCCGAGCTGCCGTGGTCGACAGCTGCTGACCAACGATCGAGCGCACCAGCGCTCCGTAGCGATCGGCGGGCCGGCCGGGGCGGGGAAGTCCGATCCCCTCGGTGCCGACGCGGTCGATCAGCTCCCGCAGGACGGGATCGCAGGCCCGCAGCGCCGCCACGGCGGCGTCGATTTCGGCTTGGCGCTTGGTCACGGCCGCCACGGCGGGCGGGCTACGCCTACGTCAGCCCGGCGCCGACGCCCATGGCGGCGCCGTCGAGTGCGCCCAGCGCCCGCTCCACCGAGCAGGAAATGCAGGTGAAGGTGGGGGTGTCGCGCAGCGTGTAGGAGCTCGACTCGGTGGTGCGCAGCCGCTGGACGAGGTCCAGGAAGTCGGCCGGGTTGTCGGTCTCGAATGCGACCACGAACTCCTGATCGTCGAGCCCGAACGAGTAGCTGGTGTTGAGATCGACCGATGGGTACTCGCGACCCACCTTGATGTGCTCCTGCATGATCCGCCAGCGCTCGTCGGCCGGCAGCGAGTACCAGGCGCGCGTCTTGACGAAGGGGTAGACGAACAGGTACCTGCCGTGGCCCGGGCGGACCTCGAGCCGGGACTCGTCGGAGTACTCCGAAGGCTTTGTCATGGCCAGCAGCGAATAGGGAACGGTGCACCACTTCATCAGCCCGCTCTGGGCCAGGACGACGTGGAACTCGTGGATCCGTTCGAGGTTCTGCGCCTGGCTGAGAAGCAGCATGTCGGCGTCGCCCCGCGTGCCGACGAGCGAGAACGAGCGCAGCAGATGGCCGTCGGCAAAGTCCTCGCACGCGGCCGCGAATTCGCGCTTGTCGGCGGTCCGCCGGTCGTCGTCGAGCCGGCGCCAAGCAGGATCGACCTTGAGAAACGTGTATTTGACAAAGTGGCGAACGGGCATCCCGGTGATCATAGGGGAGCGAAATCCGGCCGCCGAGCCGGGTTAGGAGCTAAAGTGACTGTGATGCGGATCGCCTTGGTGTCGCCGTATTCCTGGACTTATCCGGGGGGCGTGACGAGGCACATCGAGGCGCTCGCCCAGCGCTTCATCGAGGACGGCCACTACGTACGGGTGCTGGCCCCCTACGACCCGCCGGACACGTTCTCGGCCGTGCTGCATCGCGGTGCCCGCCCCCAGGAGCTCGAGCCCCCCGACTATCTGGTTTCGCTCGGCCGCACGATCGGCTTCAAGGCCAACGGCGCCGTCTCCAATCTCTCGATCACACCCTACGGCGTGGCGACGATGCACGAGGAGCTGCGCACGGGCAAGTACGACGTCGTCCACATCCACGAGCCGGTTGCCCCGCTGACCAGCTATCTGGCCACCGACTGGACCCGGCTGCCGCTGGTCGGCACATTTCACACCTACAACGAGAACCGGTTCTCCAACGGCCTCGCCAACCTGATCGGCGCCCGGCGCATGCTCAACCGCCTGCACGTCCGGATCGCCGTCTCCGAGGCGGCCGCCTGGACCGCCCGCCGCTTTTTCGGCGGCCATTACCGGGTGATCCCCAACGGTGTCCACGTCGATCCCGAGGCGCTGAGGGCCGCGCGCTCGCAGGAGCCGGCCGATCGGCTGCGGATCGTGTTCGTCGGCCAGTCGGTTGAGCGCAAGGGCCTGCCGCTGCTGCTGCGCTCGTTCGAGGCGCTCCGCGAGCACATCCCCACCGAGCTGACCGTGATCGGCCCGACGGCCGAGGAGCTGGCGCCGATGATGCTCGACGACCACGGGGTGCGCGTGCTCGGCAAGGTCGACGACGAACGCAAGCGCTCGGAGCTGCAGCGCGCCGACGTGCTGTGTGCCCCGTCGCTGCGAGGAGAGAGCTTCGGCATGGTGCTGACCGAGGCGTTCGCCGCCGGAACGCCGGTGATCGCGTCCGACATCGCCGGCTACCGCGACGTGGTGCGCGACGGAGTCGACGGCGTGCTGGTCCCGCCGGCGGACCCGCAGGCGCTCGCCGAGGCGCTGCGCGACCTGTGGGAGGAGCCCGTCCGCCGCGCCGCGATGGCGCGGGCGGCGGCGCATGACGTCGAGCGCTTCGCCTGGCCGCGCGTCGCCGACGAGGTCATGGAGGCCTATCGCGACGCCGTGGCGACGCCCAAGCCGGCCGGGTTCGTCCAGCGCGCCGCCGTCACTACCGGGGTGCGCTCCGCGGACCTGAAGCCACACGTGCGCGCGCGGCGGCTGCCCAGCCTGGAGCCGCCCCTCATCGGCGCCCGCGGGCCGCTGGCGACGCTGGTGCGCCGGGGAGCCCTGGCGGCCGTGTCGCTGGGCGGGGTGGTCCTGGCCGTGCTGGCGTTGCGCAAGATCGGGTTGAGCAACATCGCGTCGGCGCTGCTGGCCTCAAGCCCTTCGCTCGTGCTGCTAGGCCTGGCGATCATGTGTGGGGCGATGATGCTGCGAGCGTTCTCGTGGCACGCCATTCTGCGCGCGGCCCTGCCCAAATCTCGCATCCGGTTGGCCGACGCGATGCAGGGCACGTTCATCGGCGTCCTCATGTCCTCGACGCTGCCCGCGCGACTGGGCGAGCCGTCGCGCGCCCTGGTCGTGGCGCGGCGCACCGGGCGCCCGCGTGAGAACCTGCCCGTGGTCCTGGGCACGCTGGTGTCCCAGACGCTGCTGAACATCGTCGCGCTGGCGGTGCTCGGTGCGGTCATGTTCTCCTCGGTGGACATCTTCAGCGGCCATCAGACGGCGCTGCTGGTGGCGGCGATCGCGCCGCTCGCGCTGCTGGTGCTGGTGCTGCTGGCTCCGGTCGTGCTGCGCCACGGCACCGTCATGGCCCGGTTCGGACGGCTGCAGGCGCTGCTGGCGCAGGCGCGGCGCGCGATGGTGCGGGTGCGCGCCGGCCTGGTGGTGTTCAAGCTGCCGCGGCTCGGCGCGATCGCCACCGTGACGCAGCTCGGCGCGTGGGCCATGCAGTGGCTTTCCTGCTACGTGCTGCTGGTGGCGCTCGGCCTCAACCACCAGGCCGGGATGGGGGCAGCGGCGGCCGTGCTGTTCGCCGTCAACATCACTGCGGTGCTGCCGGCCACACCGGCCAACCTGGGCGTCTTTCAGGCCGCATGCGTTGCCGTCCTGCACACCGGCTGGCACGTCGGCTTCGGGACGGGCGTCGCCTACGGAGTGATCCTGCAGGCGGTCGAGGTCTCGACCGCGATCCTGATGGGTGCGCCGGCACTGCTCAAAGAGGGCATGTCGTGGCGCGAGGTTCGCCTGCGGGCCATGCACGCCGCTCCGGTCAAGCTGCCGGCCCGTCCGCGCGCGCCGCAGAGCCGGCGCAGCGGTAACGCGCTCGAAGCCAACCGTTAGCGTCGCCCCCGCGGGGGTGGGTTGATCAGCCGCGATTAGCAGCGGCCGGGGGCGGAAAAGCTAGGGACATCGCTTCCGGGCCGATCCAGGTGCCCGGAGGACAACCTACCCATGGGAGGGTAAATGCGGAATACACGGTGGACCTCGCCTGCGAGGTGGGCCGGCGCCGTAGCCGTTGTCGCGACGATGCTGCTCGCGGCGGCGCCGGCGCCGGCTGGGGCCAGAGTGCGCGCGATCGCGCCCGGCCACTTCCGGGGAGTCATCACGGCGCAGACCAAGGCCGGCCGGGCCTACCGGGCGAAGCTGCTCGCGCGCGGTCGCAGCCTCGGCCTGGGACTGCTCGGGGGCTCGAGCAACATGACCTATAACGGTGGCCCGGTGATGCACTCGGACGGTAACTACGTGATCTACTGGGAGCCGAGCGGATACGGCACGAGCTCGTCCTACAAGAGCATCATCGACGGGTTCTTCGGCAACGTGGCGGCCGCCAGCGGTGCCAGCACCAACGACTACTCGGTGGCCACGCAGTACTACGACGGGTCGGGGAACATCGCCTACAACGCCTCATACGGCGGCGCCGTGGTCGACACCGATCCCTATCCGGCGAGCGGCTGCGTCGCGACCGGCGGCCCGTGCATCACCGACGCCCAGCTGCAGACCGAGGTCAGCGACGTCGTGACCGCCAACGGCTGGCCGACGGGCCTCGGGCACCTGTATTTCGTGTACTTCCCGTCGGGTGTCACGACGTGCTTCGACTCCACCGGCACGGAGTGCTCAGGCAGCACGTATTGCGCCTACCACAGCTCGATGACCAGCGGCAGCTCGACGCTGCTGTACGCCAACATGCCGTATGACGGGGTCTCGGGATGCGAGAGCGGGGAGTATCCCAACGGCGATGTCGCCGCGGACTCGGCGCTCAACGTCTCGAGCCACGAGAACATCGAGGCGATCACCGATCCCGAAGGCAACGCGTGGTATGACTCCAGCGGGGAGGAGATCGGCGACAAGTGCGCCTGGAACTTCGGTTCGGCGCTCGGCGGAGCGTCAGGGTCGGAGTACAACGAGCAGATCTCGAGCGGCGAGTACTGGCTCCAGCAGGAGTGGAGCAACGCCATCTCGGGCTGCGCCCAGCGCTCGTAACTGCGTGGCGGCGGTGGCCGGGGTCCTCAGGCCTCGGCCATCGCCGGCTCCTCGCCGGCCTGCAATGGATCCTCGTCGGGGAGGCCGGCCAGACGCGTGGGGTCCTTCTCGGTCCCCGCGATCAGCTCGTCGTCGGCCTGCCGGGCGTTGCGCGGGAGCGTCCCCGACCTCATCCCGAAGTACACGGCCTCCGGGTGGTGCGCGATGATCGCCAGCGTCGACTGCTCGGGTTCGACGGCGTAGCCACCCGAGAGCTTGAGTCCGATCGACGGGGCGTCGAGCAGCCGGAAGACCTTCTCGAGCTCGGACTGCTCGGGACAGGAGGGATACCCCCACGAGTAGCGGCGGCCCTGGGCGTCTCCGATGCCGAGCTCGCGGCGCGCGCGCGCGTGCATCCATTCGGCCATCCCCTCGGCCGTCTGGACGCCGAGCCCGTGCACGAACAGCTGCTCGGCGAATTCTCCGTCGGCCTCCAGCGAGGCCATCAGCTCCGTGACCCGCTGGCCTGCGGTGACGGCCTGCAGGGCCACGACGTCGGGGTCGGATCCGACCGGGCGGTAGAAGTCGGCCAGGCAGATGCGGTCGTGGCGGGGCTGACGCGGGAACACCAGGCGCTCGAGCTCGCGCGGCTGGGCGGGGTCGAAATCCTCGGGATCCCACACGATCAGCTCGTTGCCGTCGGAGTTGCACGGGAAGTACCCCAGCAGCGCCTGCGGCTGCAGGTAGTCCTGCTCTCGCCACATGCGCTCCAGGCGCGGTTGGAAGTCCTCGCGCAGCAGCTTGGCCCATTCCTCGCCCTTCACGCCGCGCCCGCCCCAGTGCAGCTTGAACAGCACATGGGTGTCGAGGTGGCGATAGACCTCGTCCATCGGCACGTCGAGCTCGCGCACGCCCCAGTAAGGAGGCTCCGGGAGCGGGTTGTCGGTGCGGGCGGCGCTGCGGACGGACGCGTCGGTGACATCGGGGGAGTCGTCGGGCTCGGCCTGCGGACGATCGCGCAGCTCCTGCGCGGCGGTCCGCGTCTTGGCCACCAGGGCCTCGCGGGCCTCCGGGTCGATCAGCTGATCCATCTTCGCCAGCCCCTCGAAGGCGTCCTTGCAGTAGAAGACCCCGGGCTCGTAGACGTCGTCGGCCTCGGTTCCGTTCGGGTACAGGATCCGCAGCCCGAAGTTGCGGTTGATGGCGGCGCCGCCGATCAGCACGGGGAACGGCAGCGAGCGCTCGTGCAGCTCCTGAATGCAGGCGGGCATCTGCTTGGACGTCGAGACCAGCAGCGCCGACAGCCCGATCGCGGTGGCGTCGTGCTCGACGGCGGCGTCGAGGATGCTCGATATCGGCACCTGCTTGCCGAGATCGATCACGCTGTAGCCGTTGTTGGTGAGGATCGTGTTGACCAGCGACTTGCCGATGTCGTGCACGTCGCCGAACACCGTCGCGATCACGACCGTGCCCTTGGTGTAGCCCTCGAGCTTGTCGAGGTAGAGCTCCAGCCGGGCAACGGCGCGCTTCATCACCTCGGCCGACTGCAGCACGAAAGGCAGAATCAGCTCGCCCGCGCCGAACTTGTCACCGACCTCCTTCATCGCCGGCAGCAGCACCGTGTTGAGCGTCGGGACGGCTCCGATCTTCTCGTTGCACCGGTCGATCCAGTCCTCGACGCCCTCCTTCTTGCGACGCAGGATGTGGAAGTGCAGGGCCTCCTCGGGCTCCATGCCCTCGGTCGGGTCGGCCTTTGAGCTGTCGCTGTCCTCGTCGGGGCCCTTGGACTCGAAGTGGGCGATGAAGCGCTCGAGCGCGTCGTCGCGCCGATCGAAGACGAGATCGTCGGCGAGCTCACGCTCTTGGTCAGGGATCTCGGAGTACGGCGTGATGTGGTTCGGGTTGACCATCGCCAGGTCAAGGCCGGCTTCGACGCAGTGGTGCAGGAAGACGCTGTTGAGCACCGAGCGGGCGGGCAGGCCGACGCCGAAGGAGACGTTGCTCACGCCCAGCGACGTCTTGACTCCCGGGATCTCCTGCTTGACGAGGCGAATGCCCTCGATCGTGGCGACCGCACTCGGGCGCCACTCGGGGTCCCCGGTGGTCAGCGTGAAGGTCAGGCAATCGAAGATCAGGGCCTCGCGGTCGAGCCCGTGCTCGTCGCAGCACAGCTCAGTGAGCCGCTGGGCGACCTCGAGCTTGCGCTCGGCGGTCTTGGCCATCCCGACCTCGTCGATCGTCAGAGCGATCAGCGCGGCGCCATGGGCCTTGGCCAGCGGCACGACGCGATCGAGCTTGTCGCGGCCGGCCTCGAGGTTGATCGAGTTGACGATCGCGCGGCCGGGAATCTGCTGCAACGCGGTCTCGATCACGTCGGGCTCGGTGGAGTCGATCTGGATCGGCGCCGGCTGGGACAGAGAAATTCCCTTGACCACTTGGCGCATCTGCTCGCCCTCGTCCTGGCGCTCGGTCAGCGCCACGCAGACGTCGAGCACGTGGGCACCGCCGACGACCTGGTCCTCGGCGACCACCATCAGGCCGTCGTAGTCGTCGGCCAGCAGCATCTCCTTGGCCTTGCGCGAGCCCTGAGAGTTGACGCGCTCGCCGATCAGCGTCGGGCGCGGGTCCTGGACCAGCGGGGTGGCGGCGATCATCGAGCTGACGTGCGGAGCCCGGGGAGCCGGGCGCGACGGGGGCTTGTGCCCGTGAACGCGCTCGGCCATCGCGCGGATGTGATCGGGTGTGGTGCCGCAGCAGCCGCCGATGATCGAGACGCCGTAGCGCTCGACGAACTGGGCCAGCACGTTGGCCAGCGGCTCGGGCTGCTCGGGGAAGATCGTCTCGCCGTTGGGCCCCTGCAGGGGCAGACCGGCGTTGGGGATGCAGTGGACCGGAACCGGGCTGAACTCGCCCAGGAAGCGGATCGCGTCGCGCATGTCCTCGGGACCGGTGGAGCAGTTCAGGCCGATGGCGTCGACGTCGAGCGCTTCGAGTGTTGCCAGCACGGCGCTGATGTCGGTGCCCAGGAGCATCTTGCCGCCCTGGGGCAGAAGCGAGACGCTGCACTGGATCGGCACCGACCGGTTGCGCTCGGCAGCCGCTCGCCGGACGCCGAACACGGCCGCCTTGAGCTCGAGGATGTCCTGCGCGGTCTCGATGATGACGATGTCGACGCCACCCTCGATCAGCCCCGTGGCCTGCTCGGCGAACACGTCGACGAGCTCGGGAAAGGTGATCCGCCCGAGCGTCGGGTCGTCGCTGGCGGGGAGGAAGCCGGTCGGGCCGATGGCGCCGGCCACGAAGCGGTGCTCGCCGGCGGCGCGGCGGGCGATCTGCGCTGCCTTCAGGTTGATCTCGTGCGTGTGGTCCTCGATCCCCCACTCGCCGAGCTTCAGCCGCGAGGCCTGAAACGTGTCTGTCTCGAGCACGTCGGCGCCGGCCTCCAGCATCGACTCGTGGACGCCCTCGATGACGTCGGGGCGGTTGAGGATCAGCACCTCGTGGCAGCGGCCCGGCAGGCCGTAATCCTTCTCCAGGCTGAGGTCAAACTGCTCCAGCGTGGCGCCCATGCCGCCGTCGTAGACGATTGTGCGCTCGCGGGCTGCCGCGATCAGATCTCGGTCGCTCATCCAGGGCATCCTACTAAACCTTGACACGGTTGTGAGAAGGTTTGGTGTCGTCCGGGGCTGCCGGGGGCGTCCGGCCGGGTGCGAGGCGTTGTGAACGGCAGGCATCGAGGGTGGATGTGACGGCTTCGGGGTCCGTCGATCGGAGGTGTGCGTCCTCATGCAGCCCAGGTGTGCATACGGACGCACACCTCCCGACCGGGGACCTCGAGAGCCGTCGGAGACCCAATCCACCCTGTCCGCAATGCCGCAGTAGCCGTCCGCACCCCGCCGGGCGCCCACGCCAGCCCGACAAGCGCTGGAGCCAGACCGGGCGGGAGCCCGACAAGCGCCGGAGCCAGATCCTGTCGGTTACCGGGCGGTCCAGCCCTGGTCCATGGTCACAGGAACCCCGGTGAACGAGCGACCGGCAGGCCCGGCCAGGAAGGCCACGACGTCGGCCACCTCCGCCGGCTCGATCAGGCTCTTGACGGCGTGAGGGGCGAGGATCACCTGCTCGAGCACCTGCTCCTCGGCGAGCCCGTGCGCGCGGGCCTGGTCGGCGATCTGCTTCTCGACCAGGGGCGTGCGCACGTAGCCGGGGCAAACCGCGGTGGCGGTGATGCCGTCCTGCGCGCCTTCGAGCGCGAGCGTCTTGATCAGGCCGAG
Organism: uncultured Solirubrobacterales bacterium; assembly: GCA_963799995.1. Lineage (GTDB taxonomy): Bacteria > Actinomycetota > Thermoleophilia > Solirubrobacterales > Solirubrobacteraceae > Palsa-465. The sequence goes on from CAWCZI010000013.1 coordinate 95,329, forward strand.
CACGCCGTGCTTGGCGGACACGTAGGCGGCCTTGAACGGCGATGCCACCAGGCTGTGCACGGAGGCGATGGCGATGAAGCTCCCGCGCGGAGCGTGGCGCAGTGCCGGCCACGCGTGCTGGGCCAGCAGAAAGGGGCTGGTCAGCATCAGCGCGAGGATCGCCTCCCAGCGCTCGAGCGGGAACTCCTCGATCGGTGAGACGTGCTGGATGCCCGCGCCCGCCACCACCAGGTCCAGACGGCCGAAGCGCTCAAGCGCTGCTGCGACCGCCGCCCGGTTGGCCTCGGGCCGGCTGAGATCGGCTTCGAACGCGACGCCGGGGCCGTCGGGAGCGGGGGTCAGGTCGACGGCCAGCACCTCGAACCCGTCCGCCACGAGCCTCTGGGCCGTGGCGCGCCCGATCCCGCTCGCGGCGCCGGTGACCAGTGCGACCTCCAGATCTCCCATTCAGCGTGCAATATAAAGGGATCTGGTTGGCTTCTTGCGCGAGTGGCGCGCGAGTGCGTAGCCGGGGGTCCAACTGGGTATTGCATCGATATGCGGAGCGTTGCGAAGAGTCTCACCGAGAGCTACCCGGCCGAGCCCGGGTCGGTTGCCCAGGCTCGCCGCCGGCTGTCGGAATTCGCCGAGCAGGCCGGTGCCGACGAGCGCCAGATCGAAGCCGTCCGCCTGGCCAGCTCGGAGGCGCTGACCAACGTCGTCCTGCATGCCTACCGGGGTGAAGAGGGCCGGATTCACGTCACCTCGGCGATCGTCGAGGGTGAGGTGTGGGTGCTGATCGCCGATGACGGCTGCGGACTGGAGCCAGCGCCCGATCGTCCCGGCCTGGGACTGGGACTCGCGCTCATCGCCAAGCTCAGCGATCACCTGGCGATCGCCCCGCGGGCCAACGGCGGCACCGAGGTGCGGATGCGCTTCCAGCTCGTCGGCTCCCCGCAGACCCAGTCGTCGCAGACCCGCAGTCGAGCCCGCCGCGGGCATCGTACGGCCACCACCGTGCGCGGCTCCGCCTGACGCACCCCGAACGAGGTCGATGCTTCCTCTGCGGCGGCTCACGTCCCTGCAACGAGGGCCGGGCTACGAGCGGGGGTCTGTCGCGGCGGCCTGGTCGCCCGCCTCCTCGCGTTTCTGCACGACCACGTAGCCCGGGCGTTGCTCGATCACCGTCTCGACCTCGGGGATCTCGTGGCCGGGGACCATCATGAAGCGACGCGGATGGGCGCGGACGCGCTCGTACTCGCCCAGGGTGAGCTCGACCAGCAGATTGCAACCCAATCGGGCGCACTCACAGCGGAAGCCCACCGGCTCGCGATCCTCGCCCGGCCACTGGCCACGCTCGATCCCCTCGTTGACCTCGCGGAAGACTGTCTCGTTAGCCGCCAGACGGCGCTGAAGGCCCTCATCCGCCATCGGGCGCCACCCCTTGACCGACCGCCGCCGACTCGTATAGGGCCTCGATCGCCCGGGCCTGGCCGACCGCGTCGTCGCGTCCCAGGAGCGGCTCGGCCTCGCCTCGGATCGCGGCCGACAGGTTGTCGAGCTCGAGCATGTAGGAGTTGACGCGCTCGAGCTCGATCCGCTCGACACCCTCGTCGCGCCGGACCTCGATCACCGGCTCCAGGCAGTGCCAGGGATCGTCCAGGTACAGCGAGCCCTCCTCGCCGACCACCTCGAGCTCGTCGCGCCCGGCGAGCACAATACCCGCGTCGAAGTGGCCGAGCACCCCGTCGGCAAAGCGCATCGTCGCGGCGAAGGCCACGTCGACCCCGCCGCCGCCGAGCACCTGCTCGCCGGTCACCCGTTCGGGCTCGCCGGCCAGCAGCCGGGCTGCGCTGACGCAGTAGCAGCCAACGTCCATCAGCGCGCCGCCGTCGAGGCCGGGATCGAGTCTGACGTTGGCGTCGTCACCGAGCGCGAAGCTGAACGCGCCTCTGACCAGGCGCAGACGCCCGATGGCGCCGTCGCGAACGAGCTCGGTCATGCGCAGCGTCTGCGGGTTGTGGCGGTACATGAAGGCCTCCATCAGCAGCCGCTGCTCCCGCTCGGCCAGCGCGAACGCGGCCTGGACGTCCTCCGTGCGGCGGCCCAGCGGCTTCTCGCACAGCACGTGCTTGCCGGCCCGCAGAGCACGCTCGGTCCACTCCAGGTGCATCGAGTTGGGCAGCGAGATGTAGATGGCGTCGAGCTCTGGGTCGGCCAGCAGCTCCTCATAGCTGCCGTGGGCACGCTCGATGCCGTGCTCCTCGGCGTATTCGCGCGCGCGGATCACGTCGCGGCTGGCGACCGCGGTCACGGCCGCGGTCTCGGACTGGGCTGCGCCCGCCAGGAGCTTGCCGTTGATCCGCGCGGTCGACATGATGCCCCACTGGACCGTCACGCGCGCTGGCCTCTGAGTCGTTCCTCAGACCCGATGGTCGGCCGGCTCGGTGGCCGGAGTCTGAACCTCGGCGTTGAACGCGCCCTCGCGCTCGTCGCGGTACTCGCCGTTGATCGCACCCTTGAAGTCGTGGATGCTGCGGCCGACGGCGCGTCCCACCTCGGGCAGCCGCTTGGGCCCGAGCACGACCAGCGCGACCACCAGAATGAAGAGCAGGTGAGTCGGCTGGAGAATGTCACCGATCATGCGGGAGGAGACTACACCGTGAGTCAGCGGGCAATCGCGTTCGCGCCCGGGCGCGTCAATCTGATCGGTGAGCACACCGACTACAACCAGGGACTGGCGCTGCCGTTCGCGCTCGCCGAGGGGGTGCGGGTGCAAGCCGAGCTCCGCGACGACGATCGCATGACGGTGACGGCCCGTGACCTGGAGGCCGAGGACTCGTTCCGGCTCGCCGCTCCGGACAGGGTGCCCGGCTGGCGCGCGTTCGCGCGCGGTCTGGCCACCGAGCTCCAGGAGGCCGGCGCCCGGCTGCGCCCGGCCAGCCTCACGATCGCCGGCACAGTGCCCCGCGGCTCCGGTCTTTCGTCCTCAGCGGCGCTCGAGGTCGCGCTGGCACTGGCGATGCTCGCCGTGAGCGGGGTCGCCGAGCCAGACCGGATCGAGCTGGCGCGCCTGTGCTCGAGAGTCGAGAACGAGTGGGTCGGCGCGCAAACCGGCCTGCTTGACCAGATCGCCTCGCTGTGCGGCGAGCGCGGGCACGCGCTGCGGATCGACTTTCGCGACCTGGCGGTGAGCCCGGTTGTGCTCGAGCTCGGCGGCTATGCGCTGGTCACGCTCGACTCGGGCGAGCGACACGCCAACGCCGCCCGATCCAGGGGCCAGGACGACGAGCCCGGCTACAACCAGCGCCGCGCCGAGTGCGCCCGCGCGTGCGAGCTGCTCGGGGTCGAGAGCCTGCGCGATGCCACGCTCGAGACCGCCGCTGGGCTCCCGGAGCCGCTGGGCGCCCGGGTCCGCCACGTGGTCACCGAGAACGAGCGGGTGCGCGAGACGGCGGCGGCGCTGCGCGACGGCGACCTGGAGCGGGTCGGTTCGCTGCTGAATGCCTCGCACGCCAGCCTGCGCGACGACTTCGAGATCTCCACCCCGGCGGTCGAGCGGACGGTGCAGCGGCTGCTCGGAGCCGGGGCCGTGGGTGCCCGGATCGTCGGCGGCGGCTTCGGCGGCCACGTCCTGGGGCTGCTGCCTGCGGGGGCGCGGGCGCCCGAGGGCGCGATCAGCGTCGAGCCCGGCCCGGGAGCGCATCTGGAGCGCGACTGACGCAGGGTCTCTCGATCACCCAAAGCAGGGAGGGCCGCCCGCGCGTCAGCCGACAGCGTGCAGGGCAGGGTACAGCGCCGTGAACCGCTCGTGGCCGGCACGGTAGGCCGGGATCCACTCGGGGACCGGCTCGACCGTCGTGCCCGGGCGAACGGTCGCGACGATGGCCTGATCGATGTCGCCGAAGACGCCGCCGGCGACCGCGCCGAGGAGCGCCGCCCCGAACGCGGCTCCCTCCTCCACGGCGACGCGCTGCAGCGGCAGCTCCAGCGCCGAGGCGATGATTTCAAGCCACAGCTCGCTTCGGGCGCCGCCGCCCGAGACGCGTCCCAGAGGCGTCTCGATCCCCAGCTCGCGTATCAGGTCGAGCGAGTCGCGCAGCCCGTAGGCGACCCCCTCGAGCACGGCTCGCACGACGGCTCCGCGATCGTGGCGCAGGCCGAGCCCGACGAACGCGCCGCGGGCATCCGGGTCGGCGTGCGGAGTTCGCTCGCCGGCCAGGTAGGGAAGGAAGGTCAGCCCCTCGACCCCCGGAGCCCAGCGCGCGGCGCCCGCCACCAGGGCATCGAAGTCACCCCCGGGGTCGAGCAGGTCCCGCGTCCATGCGAGCGAGCCCGCCGCCGACAGCATCACCCCCATCAAGTGCCAGCTGGCAGGGCGCGCGTGGCAGAACGCGTGCACCCGCCCGAGTGGGTCCGCCGCGAACCGGTCGCCGGCGGCGAACACCACCCCTGACGTCCCGAGCGCCACCGACAGCGCGCCCGGTCTCGCCACGCCGACCCCGAGCGCACCGGCGGCCTGGTCGCCGGCACCGGCCGCGACCGGCACGTCGGCTGTGCCGATCCGGACCGTCCCCGAGGTGGTGGCGCTCTCGAGCACCGGCGCGAGCATGGCTGGGTCGAGCTCCAGCGCATCAAGGACATCGCCGCTCCAGGCGCGCCGGGCGACGTCGAGCATGAGTGTTCCCGACGCGTCCGAGACATCGGTCGCGTGGACACCGCACAGGCGCAGTCGCACGTAGTCCTTGGGCAGCAGCACCCTCGTCACCCGCCGCCACAGCTCGGGCTCGTGACGACGCATCCACAGCAGCTTGGGCGCCGTGAAGCCCGGCAGCGCGCGATTGCCGGTCAGCCCGATCAGGCGCTCGAAGCCGACGATCTCCTCGATCTCGCGGCATTCGGCGCCGGTGCGCTGATCGTTCCAGAGGATCGCCGGCCGCAGCACGCGGTCGGAGTCGTCGAGCGCGACGAGCCCGTGCATCTGGCCGCTGAGCCCGATACCGGCGGGCGCTCCAGCGGCGCCCGCCAGTTCCGCGAGCACGGCCTCCGTGGCCCGCCACCAGTCCTCGGGGTTCTGCTCGGCCCACCCCGGTCGCGGCGTGTCGAGCCGGTAGCCGTGCTCGGCCCGGGCCAGTACCGTGCCCGTCGGATCGATCGCGATCCCCTTGACCGCGGTCGTTCCGACATCGATGCCAACTGCGGCCCCGCTCACGGAACTCCGATGCAGTCGGCGCCACTACTGACGCTGCGGGCCGGTGGCGAGGTCCACGGCATGGCGCAACGTTAGCGCTAACATGTCGCCGCCATCGTGTGAGGAGAGGGTGCATGGAGGTCGAGGGTGTGGAACCGGGGCCCGGGCGTCCGCGGCGACCGGCGGTGATGTCGGACGTGGGCAGGGTCGCCGGCGTGTCGCATCAGACCGTGTCCCGGGTGATCAACGGCAGCCCCAAGGTGGCACCCGAGACGCGACAGCGCGTGATCGCAGCGATGCGCGAGCTCGGGCTACCGGCCGAACTCCGTCGCCCGCGCGCTGGTCACCGGACGGACGAACACGCTCGGAGTCGTCGGCTTCGACACCACGCTGTACGGCCCCGCCTCGACGCTGTTCGGGATCGAGCGCGCGGCGCACGAAGCCGGCTACCTGATGATCGTGGCCAGCCTGAAGGCGTTGAACCGGTCGTCGGTGGCCTACGCCGTCGAGCGGTTGCGCATCCAGGGCGTGGACGGGATCCTCGTCATCGCCCCGGACCTCGAGGCCGCCGACGCCGTCCGGCATGCGCCGACCGGTGTCCCGCTGGTGGTCGTCGAGGCAGGCCCCGTCGACATCCTGCCGGTGGTGGCCGTGGACCAGTTCGCCGGTGCGGTCAGCGCGACCCAGCACCTGTTGGACCTCGGCCATGAGTCGGTGTGGCACATCTCGGGACCGTCGGATTGGCTCGAGTCGCGCGAACGGGTCGCGGGCTGGCGGGCGACGCTCGAAGCGGCCGGGGTGCAGGCCCCCCCGCTGCTGGCCGGCGACTGGAGCGCGCGCGCCGGATATGACCTCGGCCGGCGCCTGAGCCGAGACCCGGCCGTCACCGCGGTCTTCGCCGCCAACGACCAGATGGCGCTCGGCGTGCTGAGGGCGATGCACGAGGCCGGCCGAGCGATCCCCGCAGAGGTCAGCGTTGTCGGTTTCGACGATGTCCCCGAGGCGCCCTACTTCACGCCGCCGCTGACGACCGTGCGTCAGGACTTCATCGAGGTCGGCAGTCGCAGCCTGCGACTCCTGGTCAAGACGATCGAAACGGGCAGCCGGGTTACATCGGGCTCGCTTGTCGTGCCGGAGCTGATCGTCCGTGCGAGCACCGACGTCGTTCGGCGACAGCGTTGACAGCGGTGGCGTGTGATCGCTAACATCGCGCCGCGAAGTCGGAGGAGGAGAGAGGAGGGCTGCAGCGAACCGCTCCCGATTTAGCGTTGGCTCAAAGCAATTCGCCAGGTCTATCCCGGTTGAGATGGTGGACGCCGGGCTCCGATTCACCCGAGAGGAGAGAGCGCAAGATATGCCTTCAGAGGATCACATCCACGACGCCGTCGAGCGGCTCGAATGGGATGAACGCAAGCAGGACGACACGCCGCAGAAGACGTGGCATCAGGTCACGCGGCGCGCCGCGCTGACCGGCGGGGCGGCAGGGATCGCCGCGGTGGTGCTCGAGGCCTGCGGCTCGAGCTCGAGCTCGAGCTCGAAGGCCGCCACCGGCGGCGGCGGTGCCGCGGGCGTCTTCGGGGGCGGCGGGAGCCACCACTTCGTGATGGTCAACCACGTGACGACGAACTCGTTCTTCACCGCGACGCAATATGGATGCCAGGACGCATGCGCACTGACGGGCTCCTCGTTTCAGTGGACGGGCTCCAACAACTCGATCGTCAGCCAGATGGTCTCGGCGTTCAACTCCGCCATCGCCGGAAAGGCAAACGGGATCGGGTGCTGTCTGATCGACAACACCGCCTTCAACACCCCCGTCAACACTGCGCTGAGCCAGGGCATTCCCGTGATCGCGTACAACGCCGACGTCTCGCCGGGTACCAAGAACAACCGGATGGCCTACGTCGGTCAGAACAACCTCACCGCGGGCGCTGCGGTCGGCCAGGCGATCCTCAACGCAGGCGTGAAGTCGGGCGATCTTGTCGCCGGGATCATCGCGACTCCGGGGACGGGGAACATCCAGCCGCGGATCGACGGCGCCAAGCCCATCCTGACCAAGGCCGGCGTCAACTTCCAGGAGGTCGGGACTTCGGCGACCGAGGGCGCGCCGGAGTACAACAAGATCGCCTCGTGGTACGCCGGCAACAAGGACGTCAGGTGGATGATGGCCGTCGACAGCGGGGACAGCAACGCGGTCGCGCAGTTCATCCAGAAGAACAGCCTGCAAGGGAAGGTCGGCGCGTCGGTCTGGGACGTCGGGTTGCCGGTCGCGCAGGCCATCAACGCCGGCTACGTAACCGCCACGATCGACCAGCAGGCCTACCTGCAGGGCTTCGACACGATCATGCAGCTCTTCCTGTTCAACGTCTCGGGCGGGCTGATGAGAGCCGACGGATACCGACACGGGAATCGGCATCGTCACCAAGGCGAACGTCGCGCCTTACCTCCCGGCAACCAGGTTCGAGGGAACGGGCGCGACGAAGAAGGCATTGACGCCGCCGTCCTCTATCTCGGCGGTCTAGCCTTCCGCGAGCGTGCCACCGGACGTTCCAACGTCTGCTGCTGCCCCGCAGGACAGCCCGCCGGGGCAGCAGCGCGAAGCCCCATCGACGGGGCGTCAAGCCCAGTCGATGGGACTTCGAGTCCTGCGCCTCTTCCTCTACCAGCGCGAGCTGACTCCGATCGTGATCACGATCGGACTGTTCGTGTACTTCACGATCAGAGCCGGCTCGACGTTCACCGGCTCGCTCAGCCTCAGCTCGGCCGCCGGCTATGCGGGGCCGATCGGCGCGATCGCCGTCGGAGAGGTGCTGCTGCTCGTGCTCGCCGAGATCGACCTGTCCGTCGGTCAGGTCTTCCTGTTCTGCCCGTGGGTCATGTACTGGGCCCACAACGACGGTCTGCCGCTCGTGCTCGCGATCGTGATCGCGCTCCTCGCCGCTTCGGCCGTCGGCGCGATCAACGGGCTGATCACCGTGCGCCTGAACGTGCCCTCGTTCGTCACCACGCTGGCCACGAACTTCATCCTCTACGGGATCGTGCTCGTCTACTCGAATGACGCCGAGGCGTCGCCGATCCCGCTGAGCGGCCAGACGGGCTTCGCCAGCCAGTTGATGGGGGCGTGGAAGTGGTCTGAGATCCTCTGGGTGGTCGCGATCACGATCCTCCTCGGCGTGCTGCTCACGCGCACGCGCTTCGGCGTTCGGATCATCGCCACCGGCGGCAACCTCGTCGGCGCGGCCGAGGCGGGCGTGCCCATCCGGCGCGTCAAGGTGTGGTGCTTCGTGCTCTGTTCCTTTCTCGCCGGTCTGGTGGGAATCGTCGACGCGGTCAAGTACGGGAGCCTCGACCCGGGCAACTTCGGCGTCGACTACATCCTGTACGCCGTCGGCGCCTGCGTGATCGGCGGCACAGCACTGACCGGCGGGCGCGGGACGGTGCTGGGGGCCTTGATCGGCGCGATCCTGATCGGCATTCTCGAGGACGGGCTGACGCTGATCGGGGTCAGCACCAACGACTTCTTCATCTGGGTCGGCGTGGTGATCATCGTCGCGATGGCGCTGAACGTCCAGTTCGACCGGCTGATCGCCCGCTCGAGGGGCGGATGAGCGCCGGCCCTCAGCCCGCCGAGCCCACGGCCCCCGTCCCTGCCGGCGCGCCCGTGCTCGAGGTGCGCGGCGTGACGAAGCGCTTCGGCGCGCTCGCGGTCCTGCGCGGCATCGACCTCGTCCTGCGCCAGGGCGAGGTGCTCGGGCTCGTCGGGGACAACGGAGCCGGCAAGAGCACGCTCGTCAAGATCTTGAGCGGCTTTCACACGCAGGACGGGGGAGAGATCCTCCTCGCGGGAGAGCGCGTGCGTTTCAACTCGGTCGAGGACGCCCGATCGCATGGAATCGAGACGGTGTACCAGGATCTCGCGCTGATTCCGCAGCTGCCCGTCTACCAGAACCTGTTCCTGGGCCACGAGCTGATGAGGTTCGGAGCGCTTCGCTTCCTGGACAAGCGCGAGATGCGCAAGCTCGCGCGACAGTACCTCGACGAGATCAACGTACGCGTGCCGAGCGTGGACGCCGAGGCCGAACGGCTCTCCGGCGGTCAGCGGCAGGCGATCGCGGTCGCCCGGTCCGTGCGCGCGACCCCGAAGATCCTGCTGCTCGACGAGCCGCTCTCGGCCATGGGGGCCCGCGAGTCGCGTCTCATCATCGACCTCGTCAAGGACCTTGCCTCGAGCGGCCGAGTCTCGATCATCGTGATCGACCACAACTACGCTCACCTGTTCGAGCTGTGCGATCGCGTCAACGTCATGGAAGGCGGCCGCATCACCATGAACCAGCAGGTGCACGAGACGTCGATCGAGGAGCTCACCGAGTTGATGGTCTCGAGCTATCAGCGTCAACTGGAGGAAGTGCAGAACGCCGGCGCCTGAACTCGTGCCTGCCAGCGTCCGTGACGTCGCCGCCCGCGTCGGGGTCTGGGGCTCGACCGCCCCGCCGGCGCTGACCCGAACGACGACCAAGCTGAGGAGTGCATGAACATCAGACAACTCACGACCGCCGGAGAGAGCACCGCCCACATCACCCTGTCGCTGGCCGACCTGGTGGCCGGCGAGACCCTGGAGATTGGAGCCGAGAACGAGTCGGCCGCGGTCGTGCTCAGCGGTCGCGTCGACGCCGCCGTCGACGGCGCGCCGCTGGGCGTCGCCGGCGGCCGGAGCTCTGTGTTCGAGGCGCCCGGTGACACCGTCTACGCACCGCCCGGGGCGGCGACGACCCTCACCGCGGATGGCGACGGAACCGTCCAGGTGGCGATCGCCGAGGCGGCCGCCGAGCCGACCCCGGACGCGCCGCCGGCGCGGGTCATCCGGCCGGGCGACCAGCGGATCGCGGACGTCGGTCGGGGCAGTTGGTCGCGGACGGTGCGCACGATCCTCGGCCCCGAGCATGCCGCGGTGCGGCTGCTGGTCGGTGAGACGATCAACCCCCCGGGTAACTGGTCCTCCTATCCGCCCCATCGCCACGACCGCCACGACCCGCCCCGGGAGGTGGACCTCGAGGAGGTGTACCTGTTCAAGGTCGACCCGCCCGGTGGCTTCGGCGTGCAGATCCGGTATGACCTCGGCGGCGCCGAGGAGGCGTACCTGGTTCGCGACGACGACATCGCCGTGATCCGCGCCGGCTTTCACCCGGTGGTGGCGGCGTCGGGCTATGCGCTGTACTACCTGTGGGTGATGGCGGGCGAGGGACGCGTGATGGTGCCCTACCTCGACCCCGCCCACGCCTGGGTGCAGGAGGCGGCGTGACGACCACACTCGCGCAGGCCGTCGTCAAGCTCGACCCCGCCGACCCCGTGGGGCTGGCGCGCTTCGATCTCGAACCCGGTGTCCAGCTTGACGTCGGGGGCCGGCCCCTGCGGGTGCGCGAGAGCGTGCCGCGCGGGCACAAGCTGGCGCTGATCGACCTGCCGGCCGGGACCGAGGTGCGCAAGTACGGCCAGCCGATCGGGCTGGCCACCCGCGACATCGCCGCCGGCGAGCACGTCCACGAGCACAACCTCCGCTCGCTGGCCCGGGTGAGTCGGTCCCGCCCGCCCGGCGGGACCGAGTCACCGCACGCTGCCGATGACGGCGCACCCGCGGCGGGGATCCTGCCGCGTGACCCGCCTGACCCCCTTGACCCGGCCAGGGCCGCCCAGGTGCCCACGTTCGACGGCATCGTCCGGGCCGACGGACGGGTCGGGACCCGCAACTACGTCGCGGTCCTCAGCACCGTCAACTGCTCGGCGACCGTGGTCAAGCGGATCGCCGCCGCGTTCTCGGCGCCCGGCGCGCTCGACGACTACCCGGGGGTCGACGGGGTGATCGCCGTCACCCACGGGACAGGCTGCGGGATGTCGGCCGACGGCGAGGGGCTGGCACAGCTGCGACGGACGCTGGGCGGCTACGCCCGGAACCCCAACGTCGGCGGGGTCGTGCTCGTCGGGCTGGGCTGCGAGGTCAACCAGATCTCGGCACTGACCGGGGACCTCGGCCTCCAGGACCGGCTGGTGATCCAGGAGCTCGGCGGGTCGATGGCCACCGTCCGGCGGGGAATCGACCAGGTCCGCGAGCTCCTGCCCGCGACCGCCAAGCGCGGCGGGCGGGTCCAGGTACCGGTGTCCGCCCTGACGCTGGGGCTTCAGTGCGGCGGCTCAGACGCCTGGTCCGGCGTGAGCGCCAATCCGGTGCTGGGCGTGGCCGTCGACCGCCTGGTCGCCGCCGGCGGCACCGCGGTGCTCGCCGAGACGCCGGAGATCCACGGCGCCGAGCATCTGCTGACCCGCCGCGCCGCCTCGCCGGAGGTCGTGCGTGCGCTCCTCGAGCGGGTCGCGTGGTGGGAGCGCTACGCCGCCGCCGAGGGCGGCAACCTGGACAACAACCCCTCGCCCGGCAACCGCGCCGGCGGAATCACAACGATCGAGGAGAAGTCGCTCGGCGCGGTGGCCAAGGGTGGCTCCACGCCGCTGCGCGCCGTCTACCGTTATGCCGAGCCGGTCACCGAGCGCGGTTTGGTGTTCATGGACACGCCCGGCTATGACCCGGTGTCGGTGACCGGGATCGTCGCCGGCGGCGCGAACCTGGTGTGCTTCACGACGGGGCGCGGCTCGGTGTTCGGCTGCCGGCCGGCCCCCAGCCTGAAGCTGGCCACCACCACCGAGCTGTACCGCCGTATGGCCGATGACATGGACTTCGACTGCGGGGCGGTGATCGACGGCCGATCGACCGTGGCCGAACTCGGTGAGGCGCTGTTTGAGGAGATCCGGGCGGTGGCCTCCGGGCGGCCGACCAAGAGCGAGGAGCTCGGCTTCGGAGACGAGGAGTTCGTGCCGTGGCAGCTGGGCGCGGTGATGTGAGCCGGCTGTCGCTGGCCACCCTGAACACCGTGCCGGCGCCGCTGCAGCCCCCGATCGACCCGCGCCACCTGAGCGTGGGGATCGTCCACCTGGGGATCGGGGCGTTTCACCGTGCCCACCAGGCGGCCTTCACCGAAGACGCGATCGTCGCCGCCGGCGGGGACTGGGGGATCTGCGGAGTGACCGAGCGCAGCGCCGCCGTCGTCGAGCAGCTCGCGCCGCAGGACGGGCTGTACGCGCTGGCCCAGCGCGGCGCCGACGGCGAGCGCCTGCGAGTCGTCGGCGTCGTCCGCGAGCTGCTCTTTGCGCGGGCCGACCCCGGCGGGCTGCTGCGGCGGATCGCCGATCCGGCGGTCCACGTGATCACGCTGAGCGTCAGCGAGAAGGGCTATCGCTACGACGCCACCACCGGCCGCCTGCGTCTCGACGACCCAGGGATCGCCGCGGACCTGCGCGGGAGCGGGCCGTCCACCGTGGTCGGGCAGCTGGCGCTCGGGCTCGACGCGCGCCGCCGCGCGAACGGCGCCCCGGTCACCGTCGTGTGCTGCGACAACCTGCCCGACAACGGCCGGGTGCTGGCCGGACTGGTGCGCGACTTCGCGCAGCGGCTGCCGCAGGCCGTCGAGCTCGAGGCCTGGATCGAGGACAGCGTCCGCTTCCCATCGACGATGGTCGACCGGATCACCCCGGCCACCACGCCGGCCGACCGCGCCGCGATCGCCTCTGCGCTCGGTCTGAAGGACCGCGGCGCTGTGATCACCGAGCCGTTTCGCCAGTGGGCGATCGAGGACGACTTCGCCGCTCCGCGGCCGGCCTGGGAGCGCGCGGGCGCGATCACGACCGACGACGTGCGTCCCTACGAGCGCCTCAAGATCCGCCTGCTGAACGGCTGCCACTCGACGGTCGCCTACCTCGGGGCGCTCGCCGACCAGGAGCTGGTGAGCGACGCCGTCGGCCCGGGGATGCCGTTCGTCGCCGTTCTGCGGGAGCTGATGCAGCGCGATGTCGCGCCTACGGTGGTCGTTCCAGCGGGGTTCGACCTGGCCGCGTACGAAGCGGAGGTGCTGCAGCGCTTCGCCAACCCCGCGCTGCGCCACCGGACGCTGCAGATCACCATGGACGGCAGCCAGAAGCTGCCCCAGCGGCTGCTCGACACCGTGCGCGACCGGAGGCGGGCAGGCGCCGAGCCGGTGTTCGCCACGCTGGGCGTCGCGGCATGGATGCGCTTCGTCTCGGCGCGGCGCTCAGACGGCGGTCGCGAGCTGACCGTCGACGACCCACTGGCCGACCGGATCGCCGAGCGGCTCGGCGGTCGCGAGGATCCCGCCGTGGTGGTCGACGAGCTGCTGTCGATGCGCGAGATCTTCGACGAGGAGCTGGCTGGCGACGCCGGCCTGCGGGCGCTGCTGGTCGAGCTGCTCGGCCGGCTGGCCCGAGACGGCGCCCGGCGGACCGCGGAGGGTCTGATTTGGTGAGCGATTCCGCTCGCTGCATAGGTGTCGACTTCGGCACCGAATCGGGGCGCGTGCTGCTGCTCGACGCCGGCACCGGGGAAGAGCTGGCGGTAAGCGTCGTCGCCTACCCAAGCGCCGTGATCGACTCCGAGCTGCCTGGGACGGGCGAGCGGCTGCCCGCCGACTGGGCGCTGCAGGATCCCGACGACTGGGTCACGGTGCTCGAGCAGGGAATCCCCGAAGTGCTTGAGAAGGCGGGCGTCGGCGGCGACACGGTGGTCGGGCTGGGGATCGACGTCACGTCCTGCACGGTGCTCCCCACCGACGCGGGCGGGACGCCCCTGTGCCGGCGCGAGCGCTTTCGCGGCCACCGCCACGCCTGGCCGAAGCTGTGGAAGCACCACGCCGCGCAGCCGGTCGCCGACCGCCTCACCGCGGTCGCGCTCGAGCGCGGGGACGAGTTCCTGCAGCGCTACGGCGGGCGCATCTCGTCGGAGTGGTACTTCCCGAAGCTGATCGAGATCTGGCTCGAGGACCGCGAGGTGTACGACGCGGCGGCGGCGTTCCTCGAGGCCACCGACTGGATCGTCTGGCATCTCACCGGCCGTGAGTGCCGCCAGAGCTGCACGGCGGGCTACAAGGCGATGTGGTCCGCCGAGCGGGGACTGCCCCCGGACGCCTATTTCGAGGCCGCGTACCCCGGCTTCTCCGAGCCGGCGGCCAAGCTCGGCACGAGCTTCGTCGGACTGGGCACCCGCGCCGGATCGTTGCGACCCGAGGTCGCAGCACGGCTCGGGCTCGACGACAATGTCGCGGTGGCGGTCGGCAATGTCGACTCGTTCGTCTCGGTTCCCGGGGCCGGTGTACAGGAGCCCGGGATCTTCGTGATGGTGATCGGAACCTCGATCTGCGACATGGTCGTGGGCACCCGAGAGGTCCGCCTGCCTGGGATCACCGGCGTCGTCAAGGACGGCATCCTGCCCGGCTTGTTCGGCTACGAGGCCGGACAGGTGGCGGTGGGGGACATGCTGGCCTGGTTCGTGCGTCTGCTCGGGGGAGACAGCACCGCCTACGAGCGGCTCGAGCGCGGCGCGGCCAGGCTGGCGCCGGGGCAGACGGGGCTGGTGGCCCTGGACTGGTTCAACGGCAACCGTTCGATCCTCGCCGACGCTGACCTGAGCGGGGCGATCGTCGGCCTCACGCTCCAGAGCACGCAGGAGCAGATCTACCGAGCACTACTGGAGTCGATCGCATTCGGCAACCGGGCGATCATGGACAACTTCGAACAGCATGGAATCGAGCTGACCGAGATCGTCGCCTGCGGCGGAGTCGCCGAGCGCAGCCCACTGATGATGCAGCTGATCGCCGACATCAGCGGGCGGACGGTCCGCGTCCCTGCCTCCGGCGAGATCCCGGCACGGGGCTCGGCCCTGTTCGGCGCCGTGGCCGCCGGCGTGTTCGGCGGGATCGGCGAGGCCATCGCCGCCACCCGGCCGGGGACCGCGTGCAGCTACGAGCCCGACGCGCGGGCCGCAGACGTCTACGACCGCGTGTACGCGGTCTATCACGCCTTCTACGAGACTCTCGGCCGCTCGAAGGTCGAGCTGCTGCACGACCTCAAGCGCATCCGGAACGAGAGGAGAGACACGTGAGCGATCGACCGAGGATCGGGCTGCTCGGGATCATGCAGGAGCTCTACGACGACATGATCCCGGGGATCACCGAGCACCAGGAGCGGTATGCCGCCGCCGTGGCGGAGCGGCTTGGGCAGGTGGCCGATGTGACCTTCACCCGCCCGGCCCGCAACCGCGAGGACATCGAGCAGCGGGCGCGCGAGCTCGCGTCGCAGGGCCTCGACGGGGTGGCGATCGTGATGCTCACCTACGCACCGGCGATGCGCACGATCCGCGCGTTGATGGAGCTGCCGCTGCCGCTGCTGCTGGCCAACATCCAGCCTGAGCGCGCGATCACCGCCGAGTGGGACATGGATAGCCTGACCTACAACCAGGGGATCCACGGCGCCCAGGACCAGGCCAACGCGCTGCTCCGCGCCGGGGTCCCGTTCTCGGTCATCACCGGCGACTGGCGCTCTGACCGCTTCGAGCGTGCGTTCGCCGACTGGGCGCGGGCGGCCCAGGCGATCACGTCCCTGCGCCGGACCCGGATCGCGCTGCTCGGATATCCGATGAACGGGATGGGAGACATCCGTTATGACCCCGAGGCGATGATCAGGCGGATCGGCCCGACGGTGGTCAGCGAGGACCTCGGAAGACTGCATCAGCGGGTGCAGGCTGTGCCCGCGGCCGCCGTCGACGCGCTGGTGGCCGAGCACGGGCGCCGCTTCGAGGTCGAGCCGGCGCTGAACGGCGAGCCCCACGAATACGCCGCCCGGCTCGAGATCGCAATCCGCGCGATGCTCGAGGAGGGCGGCTACGCCGGATTCTCGTTCCACTTCGACTCGATCGGCGGCGACGGCCGCTTCCGGCAGCTGCCGCTGCTGGCGGCCTCGGATCTGATGGCCGACGGCTACGGCTACGCCGCCGAGGGCGACACCAACACCGCGGCCCTGATGTGCGCCGCCCAGACCATGATCGGCGAGGCGCACTTCTCGGAGATGTACGCGATGGACTGGGAGCGCGACTCGATCCTGATCAGCCACATGGGGGAGGGCAACTGGCGCCTGGCGCGCACCGACCGCCCGGTCCGGCTGATCGACCGGCCGCTGGGGATCGGGGGCCTGGACAATCCGCCGACGCCGGTGTTCTGCGCCGAGCCCGGAGTGGCGACAACCGCGGCGTTGATCCCGATCGAGGGCGATTACTACCGGTTGCTGGTCGGGCGAGGCGAGGTGCTCGACACACCAGAGCTCCCGAAGGTGGAGATGCACCACTTCCACTTCCACCCCGAGCAGGGCATGGAGCCGTTCATGGATCGGTGGCTGAGCTTCGGCGGACCCCATCATTTCGTCACCAACCTCGGCGACCACGTGGGGCGCTGGCGCCGGCTCGCCGAGCTGCTCGAGCTCGACTACGAGGAGATCTGATGCCGGTCTCCTCCGGCCAGATGCTGGCGGAGCTTCGCGACGAGGTGCTCGATGCCAACCTGGCCTTGCCGGCGCACGGCCTGGTCAAGCTGACCTGGGGCAACGCGAGCGGGATCGACCGCGAGCGCGGGATGATGGCGATCAAGGCCAGCGGCGTGCGGTACAGGCAGATGACGGTGCGCGACATCGTGCTGGTCGACCTCGACAGCGGCGAGGTGGTCGACGGCGAGCGCCGGCCGTCCAGCGACACCCCCACTCACCTGGTGCTGTACCGGGCGTTTCAGGACGTGGGGGGCATCGTCCACACGCACTCCACGTGGGCGACGGCGTGGGCGCAGGCCGAGCGCGAGATACCGGTGCTCGGCACCACCCACGCGGACCTGACCGCCTCGGCGATCCCGCTCACGCGCGCGCTGTCGAACGAGGAGGTGCAGCGCGAGTACGAGGCGGCGACCGGGACGGTGCTGGTCGAGGCGATCGGAGAGCGCTATGCGGAGAAGCCGTGCGCGCTGGTCCGCGGGCACGCCCCGTTCTGCTGGGGCGCTGACGCGGCGGCCGCGGTCGAGGTGGCGGTCACGCTCGAGGAGGTGGCGCGGCTGGCGCTGCTGACCACGGTGCTGGATCCGGACGCAGGGCCGCTGGCCGAAGCGCTCCGCCGCAGGCACTACGAGCGCAAGCACGGCCCGGGCTCGTACTACGGGCAGGAGTGAGGGGGACCGGCAGGAGTGAGGGGGCGCCGGCGGTCGCGGCCGGCGCGTGACCGGCGGGCCAGGCACAATGCCTGAGCGATGAGCGATACCGGCAGGGAGTCCGCGGCACAGAAGATGCGCGACGCCGGCGCGCACGAGGAGGCCGTCAGGGCGTTCGAGAGCGCCTACCGGCGCCTGGAGTCCGGTCACGAGGCGATGCTCCCCAGCTCGGAGCTCGAGCCGGCCGGCGATGTGCCCTCGCTCGAGGATCTGCCGGACGTCGATGCCGCCGACGCCCTCGCCGACGTGGCGATGATCAAGCTCAACGGCGGCCTGGCGACCACGATGGGGCTGCAGGAGCCCAAGTCGCTCGTGCAGGCCCGCGACGGACGCTCGTTCCTGGAGATCATCGTCGGGCAGACGCTCGCGCTGCGCCGGCGCTACGGAGTCCGCCTGCCGCTGGTGCTGATGAACAGCGACAGCACCCGCGATGCCACCGAGCGCGCACTGGCCCTGTTCGAGGAAATTGAGCACGAGGGGATCGACCCGGACTTCATGCAGAGCATGATCCCCAAGCTCGACGCGGAGGCGCTCACCCCAGTGCAATGGCCGCGGGCGCCGGCGCTCGAGTGGTGCCCCCCGGGGCACGGCGACGTGTACGGGGCGCTGCGACGGTCGGGGATGCTCGCCGCGCTGCTCGAGCAGGGGTTTCGCCTCGCGATGATCTCCAACTCCGACAATCTCGGCGCGCAGCTGGACCCGCGGATCGCCGCGCATATGGCGGCCGAGGAGATCCCGTTCCTGATGGAGGTCGTGCAGGGCACGGCTGCCGATCGCAAGGGCGGACACATCGCGCGCCGGCTCGACGACGGCCAGCTGGTGCTGCGCGAGACCGCGCAGACACCGCCCGAGGACGAGGAGTCCTTCCGTGATTTCCGCCGCTGGCGCTACTACAACACCAACAACCTGTGGGTCGATCTTCGCGCCCTGGATCGGGCGCTCGAGGACGCCGACGGAGTCCTCGAGCTGCCACTTATCGTCAACCGCAAGACGGTTGACCCGCGCGACCCGGAATCCCCGCCGGTGATCCAGCTCGAGAGCGCGATGGGAGCCGCGATCGCGAGCTTCCGCGGTGCCAGCCTGCTCCTGGTGCCGCGGACCCGGTTCGTGCCGGTCAAGACCACCGACGACCTGCTGGTCCTCCGTTCCGACGTCTACGAGCTCACCGACTTGCTCGAGGTGGAACCGGTCCCCGAGCGTGCCGACAATCTCCCGTTCGTCGAGCTCGACAAGCGCTTCTACCGGCTGCTGGACCAGTTCGAGCAGCGCTTTCCCGGCGGCCCGCCGTCGCTGCGCGAGGCCGAGCGCCTGGTCGTGCACGGGGACGTCACCTTCGGCGAGGGGGTCGTCGTCCGGGGGTCGGTCGAGCTCACCGAGGAGCAGCCGCGCCGGCTCGAGCCCGGGACCGTGCTGGAGGACGGGAGCCTGTGATCACGATCGTGCTGGCCGACGACCACCGCATCGTCCGCGCTGGTCTGCGGTTGTTGCTCGAGGCCGAGCAGGACATGCAGGTGGTCGCCGAGGCCGGAGACCTGGAGCTGGCTGAGCGCCGGGTGGTCGCCTACCACCCAACCGTGCTGCTGCTCGACGTCAACATGCCCGGGGGCTCCAGCGTGCCGTCGATCCCCCGGCTGCGTGCCACCGCTCCCGAGACCCGGATCGTCGTGCTGACCATGCAGAACGACGCCGAGCTGGCCCGCGAGGCGCTGCAGGCCGGCGCCACCGGCTACGTGCTCAAGGAGTCCGCCGAGGCCGAGCTGATCCAGGCGGTGCGCCTCGCCGCCGAGGGGCGGACCTACCTGAACCCGGAGCTGGGCGCCCGGCTGGCCGCCGCCGTCCCCGGGCGCGCCGGGCCGCCCGACGATCTCAGCGCCCGCGAGGTCGAGGTGCTGAGGTTGATCGCGCTCGGGCACACCAACGCCGAGATCGCAACCCAGCTGTACCTGAGCGTGCGGACCGTCGAGTCGCACCGGGCGCACATCCAGCAAAAGACGCAACGCTCCTCGCGGGCTGAGCTGGTGTCGTACGCGCGCTCGCACGGGTTGCTGTAAGGGCTCAGTCGTGATGGCCGGCCGGGCACGCCGCCGCGAGCCGGCTCCGCGCCGCCAAGCCGCGCTGCCAGCCTGACCTCGGGCGCGGACGAGGCGAGCGCGGCCGCGGCGACGCCCCCGGCCGCCCCCGGGCTACGCCGCACGTGTGCCGGAGCGGTCATCCACAGACCAGCATCGTCCGCAGTCGCTGAAGCCGCGCAAGCGTTTCGCAGGCACCCAGGCGTTTCCGAGGTGCGCAAGCGTTTCGGGGGAGGGCGCACCAAGCGGGGCTTGCGGTGACGGTGGTCGGGCGCCAAGCGGGCCGGGCGGGGTCACGAGCCCCGATCTGCGGACCTCGCCGCGCCCGCGCCCGAGCTGCACGCCCGCACCCGTAAGACGGCACCGGTCCGCAGAGCCGGGGGGTCGTGACCCCGCCCCGCACCAAGAATCTCAGCGCACCCGACCATCGACGCCCCCAGAGCCCCCAGCGCCGGCTATCTCGTCTCGCTTGGCCGGCCGTGAGGCCGACTTCGGCACCGGGGCGTAGATCACGCCGCCGGCGGCGGCGATGGCGCTGGTCACCTTGGCCTGGAGCAGGTGGTGGTGGCGGCTCCAGACGACGCGGGCGGTCCGGTAGCGCAGGAGCGCCTGCCAGGTGGCGGGGCCGATGATCCCGTCGGGCGTCAGACCGTGGGCCGTCTGGAACGCCTTGACGGCGCTCTCGGTGTCGGGGCCAAAGCCACCGTCGACGCCGACCGCGTAGCCGGCCGAGATCAGGTGCAGCTGCGCCCAGACCGCCAGGTCGCCCTGATAGCCCTGCGAGATCGGGGCCATCGCCGTGTAGGGGACGTAGCCGGGCAGGTCGCCGGCGGGCCGCGACACCGCGGTCCAGTCTGAGGCGCTGGCCTCCTGCCAATCCCACCAGCTCACCCCGGGAGCTCCGTAGGCCCGCGAGAGCTGGCGGAAGCGGACGATCTGACGGAGCGGGGGCGCGCTGTAGACCTGGCCCAGCGGGTAGATCGGACGGCCGTAGATCAGGTTGTAGGAGTAGGTGTGGGCGAACACGGCGTCGACCGTCACGCCGATGTCCTTCCAGTACATCTGCGGCGCGTTGAACTGTGCCCCACCCGGCCCGAGGAACACGGAGTAGGGAAAGCCCGGGTGGAAGTCGATGTAGGGAAAGCCGGCCAGCGCTAGCGGATAGCCGAAGCCGATCAGCTTGCGCAGGCGCCCGATATAGGTCTGCGCGGCGATGTATTTGCCCTCGTACTCGCTCTCGGCGTCGATAACGAGGCAGTCGGCGCCGTCTCTGACGGCGGCCGCGCCCAGGTAGGCCTCGGTCACCGGGCTGTTGCCGTACACGTACTGCCAGGCGCACACCCGCAGTCCATTGGCGTGCAGCTGCGACACCAGCTGCGGCGTGAACTGCGACCACTGAGAGGTGCCGTCGCTGCTCTTGATCAGCAGCGTGCCGATGCCGTAGCGCTTGGCGGCGGCGATGATCGAGGACAGGTTGCCGCCGTTGGTGTAGGGCAGCTCCCAGATCCACATCGCCCGGCCGGTCAGCGCAGTGCGCGTCCCGTGCGCCGCACGGACGCGCGACTGGGCCCGCGCACTGACCTGCCGGTGTGGCCTGCGCTTGGCCTTCTTCGCCTTCTTGGACTTGGCGCGGGAGTGAGACGGAGAGCCAACCGATGCCCCTCCCGATGCGGCTGACGCGGGCCCGGCGAGCGCGGCCGCGCACACCAGGGCGAGCGCCAGGATCGGGAGGCCGCGCAGCCGGTGATGCCCTCGAAGTCGATGACCGCGCGCCACGCGATCCTCCACCATAGGATCCGTCACCGTAGCGGAGAACCCCCGCTACTCCCGCAAGTTGCGGTGCGTGGTCCGGCGGGCCCCCCTGCGCGGGCCGGCGGACCCGCTGGGCGGGCAACGGGATCCTGAGACGGCGAGGGCCCCGGGAGACCCGGGGCCCTCGCCCGTCCTGCAGTCCCGTCGAGCGCTACTTGATGAACAGGATCTCCGAGTACTTCGGCAGCGGCCAGAGGTCGTCGGCCACCACCTTCTCGAGCGTGTCGGCCGCGCCGCGGACGGCGTCCATGGCGGGAATCGTCACATCTCGGATGTACTCGGCGTGCTTGAGGATGTCCTCGTCGTCGGGCTGGTTCTCCTCCAGGTTGGCCGACTCCAGCGCCCTGATCGAGTCCACGAACCTGCTGATCAGGCTTTCGGCCTCGCTGGCCAGCTCGGGCAGCTGCGCGCTCAGCATCAGCGCCACGTGCCGGGCCGCTGCGGGCAGCAGCATCGTGCGCGCGATCGACGCGGCCGTCTCGGCCTCGATGTTGAGCTTTGTGACGTACTGCTCGAGGAACACCTCGTAGCGGGATTCGAGCTCACGCGGGGAGAGAACGCCGTAGTTGGAGAAGACCTCCTCGACGTCGTCGGCGATCAGGTAGGGGAGTGCGTCGGGGGTCGTGCGGAGGTTCAGCAGTCCGCGCCGGGCCGCCTCCTCGTGCCATTCCTCGGAGTAGTTGTCGCCGCCGAACACGATCTGCTTGTTGGCGGCGTAGCTGCGCTGCAGGATCGGCCGCAGCGCCGCCTCGAGCTCCGCGCCCGCCTCGAGCGCGTTCTCGAGCTCCTCGGCCAGGTAGTCGATCGCCTCGGCCACGATCGTGTTCAGGACCGTGTTGGGCAACGACAGCGACATGCTCGAGCCGAGTGCGCGGAACTCGAACTTGTTGCCGGTGAACGCGAACGGGCTGGTGCGGTTGCGGTCGCCGCCGTGCATCGGCAGCGGCGGCAGCACCGGCGTGCCCAGACCGAGGAACGACTCGGGCGTGGACTCGCCCACTTCACCGCGCTCGATCGCCCCGAACACCTTCTCCAGCTCGGAGCCGAGGAAGATCGAGATGATCGCCGGCGGCGCCTCGTTGGCCCCGAGGCGGTGGTCCTGGCCAGGTGACGCGATCGACGCCCGCAGGAGGCCCTGGTGCTTGTTGACGGCCTGGATCACCGCAGCGCAGAAGAACAAGAACTGCAGGTTCTCGTGAGGGGTGTCCCCCGGCTCGAGCAGGTTCTCGCCGTCGTCGGTGCCCATCGACCAGTTGTTGTGCTTGCCACTGCCGTTGACGCCGGCGAACGGCTTCTCGTGCAGCAGGCACACCAGCCCGTAGCGACGTGCCACGTTCTGCATCACCTGCATGGTCAGCTGCTGGTGGTCGGAGCCGACGTTGGAATTCTCGAAGATCGGCGCCAGCTCGTACTGGTTCGGCGCGACTTCGTTGTGGCGCGTCTTGACCGGCACGCCGAGCTTGGCCAGTTCCTGCTCGGTGTCGAGCATGTAGGCGAGGATCCGCTCCGGGATCGAGCCGAAGTAGTGGTCGTCGAGCTCGTGGCCCTTAGGCGGTTTGGCGCCGAACAGCGTGCGCCCGGTGGTGATCAGGTCAGGGCGTTCGAAGAAGTACTGCTGGTCGATCAGGAAGTACTCCTGCTCGGGTCCGACCGTGGTGAAAACCCGCACTGCGCTGCTGTTCCCGAACAGCTTCAGCGCCCGCATCGCCGACTTTGACAGCGCGTCCATCGAGCGCAGCAGCGGGATCTTGTGGTCGAGCGCCTCGCCCGTCCAGGACACGAACGCGGTCGGAATGCACAGCAGCGCGCCGTTGGGATTCTCGAGGATGAACGCGGGGCTGGTCGCGTCCCAGGCCGTGTAGCCGCGGGCCTCGAACGTCGATCGGATGCCGCCGGTGGGGAACGAGGAGGCGTCAGGCTCGGCCTGGATCAGCTCCTTGCCAGAGAACTCGGCCAGCGCGGTGCCCTCACCGGTCGGCGCATAGAAGCTGTCGTGCTTCTCCGCGGTCAGCCCGGTCAGCGGCTGGAACATGTGCGTGTAGTGGGTAGCGCCCTTCTCGAGCGCCCACTCCTTCATCGCCAGCGCGACGGAGTCGGCCAGCGACGTGTCGAGCGCCTCGCCCTTGGCCAAGGTCCTCGCCAGTCGCTTGTACACGTCTTTGGGCAGCCGTTGGCGCTGGATCGCGGGACTGAAGACGTTCGCGCCGAAGACCTGGTTGTCCGGCGATGTCAGGTCGGGCGCCCCGATGGTCCCTCCGTTGGGGCTCCACTGCGCTGCGAGGACGTTCTGCTGTCGAATCCGAGCCATGCTGTCTAGTTGTTCCTTTCAGTCGGCGCCCCGGCGGCGGCGGCGCGCGCCCGTGAATGGTCAGTCTCGTCGAGACGACGTGAGCGCTGAAGCGTAAGCCACGTCCGCGCGCGGGTCACTATCCCAATGGCCAAACCGACCCCCGATCGGTTACGCCGGACGGCCGAGTCAGACCGGGCGCGCGCCGCGGTTGCCCGGGTCGCCACTCTGGCGACCTTTCTGGTCCCCACGACCACTTTCGTCGCCATAGTCGCAACGGAACCGCCGCCATGTCGCGACCGGGGGCGGCGTGGGATACTGGGCCCGATGAGCGAGCCGATCGAGCGCGGCCCGATGTCGTTCTACACGCCGGCCCCGGACCGCTACGAGCAGATCCCCTACCGGCGCTGCGGGCGCACCGGCCTGCAGTTGCCCGCGATCTCGCTCGGGTTGTGGCAGAACTTCGGCGATGACCGGCCGCTGGCCACCAGCCGGGCGATCATCCGTCGCGCCTTCGACCTGGGGATCACGCACTTCGATCTGGCCAACAACTACGGCCCCCCGTACGGAAGCGCCGAGATCAACTTCGGGCGGATCTTCTCCGAGGACCTGGCCCGCTGGCGCGACGAGCTGGTGATCTCGACCAAGGCCGGCTACGACATGTGGCCGGGGCCCTACGGCGATCACGGTTCGCGCAAGTATCTGCTGGGCAGCCTCGACCAGAGCCTGCGGCGCATGGGCCTCGACCACGTCGACATCTTCTACTCGCACCGCTTCGACCCCGAGACCCCGCTCGAGGAGACCATCGGGGCGCTCGACACCGCCGTCCGAACGGGCAAAGCGCGCTACGTCGGTATCTCCTCCTACGGTCCCCGCCGGACCGAGGAGGCGATCCAGCTGCTGCGGGACCTGGGCACGCCGCTGCTCATCCACCAGCCGTCCTACTCGATGTTCAACCGCTGGGTCGAGCCCGAGCTGCTCGGGGTGCTCGAGCGCGAGGGGGTGGGATGCATCGCGTTCTCGCCGCTGGCCCAGGGCCTGCTCACCGACAAGTACCTGGACGGCGTGCCCGAGGACTCACGCGTGCGCCGCGGCGAGAACTTCTCCGAGGACCTGATCACGCCCGAGAACGTCGAGCGTGCGCGGGCGCTGAACGAGATCGCCGCCGGCCGCGGGCAGACCCTGGCGCAGCTGGCGATCGCCTGGATCCTGCGCGATCCCCGCGTGACCTCGGCGCTGATCGGCGCCTCGAGCGTCACCCAGCTCGAGCAGAACGTGGAGGCGCTGGCGCGCCTGGACTTCGACGCGACCGAGCTCGAGCAGATCGACCGGTACGCGGTCGACGGGCAGCTGAACATCTGGGCCGCATCGAGCGACGCCTGAGCGCCCTACTGCGTGACGATCTTCCCGTTGTTGTTCACGTAGGACTGCCGCGGCCTGGAGGCGATCTGAACCGAGAACCTGCCGCGCGGCTGAGAGCCGTTGGCCAGCACCGCCTTGGCCTTGCCGTTCAGCCCCGCGGCGACCTCCCACGCGACGACGTGCCGGCCGGCGGAGACGGCCGTGACCGCCCAGTCGAAGCGGAGCGTCCGGCCGGGCTTCAGCGAGCCCAGCGCCCACGTGTTGGAGTATGCGGTGACCCCGGCCCCGGCGCCGCCGTTCTGGCAGCTGTAGCCGCAGCGCCCCGGCCCGCGGTCGACGATCCAGACCGGCCGAGACGGGTTGGCCACGTACTGCTGGCTGATGTTCGAGGCGAACGCCGCCGCGCTGGTCCCCTCTCCCTTGGGAGCGGGGTACGTGCAGGTGACGTTGCAGATGGTCACCGCGACGTCGGGGATCGTCTTGTGTCCGGAGTTGCGCACCGTGATCACGAGGTGAGCGTGCTGCGAGAGCGTCTGCGCTGCGGGGAACGTCGCGCTACTGATTGCAACCGGGAACTTGCCGTTGGGCTCGGTGGCGTCCTGGCGGGCGCCCGAGCCGCATGCGCCGAGGGCCAGCGCCATAACGACGCCGGCGATGATCCCGCAGCTCCTCATTCTCCAGGCGCTCAACGCGGGCGCAACATACCACGGGCCTCCGCGCCCGTACGCCGGTTGCGCCGCCGGGTCGCCGCCGGCGCGCCCCGAGGACGCTGGCTCGCCGAGGACAGTTCTCAGTTGGTGCTCGGCCTTTCGGTGGCGTAGGCTTACGCGCGCCAGGGCCGCGTGTGCGGCTCGAAGATTCGCGGGAGGAAAGAGACCAGTTGATCAGAGCAGTCGCCGACCGGGGTTTCCTGCCGATCAAGGGCCTGCTCGAAGAGGTCGGGAACATGATGATCCTGACCGGGAAGACGCTCGTCTCGGCGGTCCGTCCCCCGTACCCGTACGGCAGCGAGTTCGTCGGTCAGTTCCTGTTCGCGATCCGCCTCTGCTGGTTCCCGATGCTGGTCTCGACGATCGCCTTCGGCTACGAGGCGCCGGGGCTGCAAGCCGCCAACTTCCTGGTGCTGTTCGGCGCGCTGGACCGGCTCGGCGGCTTCTTCGTGCTGGCCTCGATCCGGGAGTTCGCGCCGTTCGTCGACGCGATCGTGCTCGCCGGCGTGGCCGGCACGGCGATCACCGCCGACCTCGGCGCCCGCAAGATCCGCGAGGAGCTCGACGCGCTCCAGGTGCTCGGCGTCGACCCGATCAAGAACCTGGTCGTGCCGCGCTTTTTGGCGCTGATGCTGCTCACCGGCCTGTTCGACATCTACGCGCTGATCTTCGGCGTGTTCGGCGGGATCCTGGCGACCCTGGTCAACAACGCTCCGCTGGGCCCCTTCTTCGCGACCTTCTTCAACAACGCCGAGACCACCGACCTGTGGGGCTCGGTGCTGAAGACGACCCTGTTCGGGGCGATCATCGCGATCGTCTGCTGCTACAAGGGGATGACTGCGTCCGGCGGGGCGGAGGGGGTGGGGCGCGCTGTCAACCAGGCGGTGGTCATCGCCTTCCTGGGGGTGTTCGCGTTCAACTACGCGTTCACGCAGACGCTGCTGGCAACCCATCCCGAGATCACGACGATCATCAAGTGAGGACCGTGCCTGTGACCGGCCACACGACCCGCTGCGAGCGCCGCCATGGGTGACCTGATCACGACCCCCCGCGGCTGGATCGAGGCGTTCGGGGAAATCGTCAAGTTCGGGTCCACGATGGTCAAGGACGTCGTCACGCTGCGGGTGCTGCGGTTCTTCGGCGAGGCCCTGCGCCAGGCCGGGATCCTGATCATCTCCTCGACGATCGTGATCTGGGGACTGGTCTTCATCATCGGCCTCGAGTGCGGGATCGAGGGCGCGTACTTCACCTACGGCGAGGGGACGCCCGCGTACTCGGGCGTGTTCGCGGCCTGGTGCGACCTGCGTGAGCTGGTGCCGCTCGTGTTCGGCTACATGATGGCGGCCAAGGTCGGCACCGGGATCGTCGCCGAGCTCGGGTCGATGCGGATCTCCGACGAGATCGACGCGCTCGAGGTGATGGGGATCAGCGGGATGCGCTTTTTGTGCGCCACGCGCCTGCTGGCCGCGATCATGGTGCTTCCGTTCGTCTACCTGTGCTCGATCGGCGCCGGCTTCTTCGCCAGCTACCTGGCGGTCGTGCAGCAGATCGGCTACGTCTCATCGGGCGGGTTCTTCTTAATCTTCTGGCAATTCCAGAACCCGCCGGACCTCTTATTCAGCTTGATAAAGGCGATGTCGATGGCGATCGTCATCGTTATCGTCGGCTGCTATTACGGCTACAACGCAAGTGGAGGCCCGGTCGGTGTGGGTACCGCCACCGCGAAGTCGATGGTGCTGAACCTGGTCTCGGTCCATCTCATCGGCATGTTGGGAACGCAGCTGTTCTGGGGCGCTAACCCGAGAGCACCAATCGGAGGCTGAAATGGCAGATAGCAACCAGCGCGACGGCGAGGAGAGCGGCGGGCACGACCCCACCGCGAGCGACGACCCACGGAACATCGGGGACCAGAGCGAGGAGCACAGCGCCGAGGCCCGTGGCGCCCAGGTCGAGCTCTCCCCCGAGGAGCGCGAGGATCAGATCAAGAGCGCCGCACCCGACGGGGGCGAGATCCAGGACACACCCGAGTGGCCCGGCGAGGAGGGCCAGAACGACGAGCAGCGGGCCGAAGAGCAGGCCGCCGACGGCGAGTCGGGCTCACGCGTTTCCGTGGTCGACGAGTCGCCGCCGCGGCCCGACCCGCCCAGCGGCAGCTCGGACGAGGAGTACAAGTGGCACACCTACCGGGTCTACCCCTCCGGCCGGCCCGATGCGGTGGAGTTCATCGACACCTACAAGGCGTTCGGGCGCTCGCAGATCCTGCGCGGGCTGAACATGGGGCTGCCCGAGGGGATGGTGTCGATGATCCTGGGGCCGTCCGGGACCGGAAAGTCGGTGTGCATCAAGCACATGGTCGGACTGCTGTATCCCGACCAGGGCGACATCCTCGTGCACGGCAACTCGGTGCCCAACATGCCCGACGACGAGCTGTTCGACATGCGCAAGAAGTTCGGCCTGCTGTTCCAGGACGGAGCGTTGTTCGGCTCCATGAACCTGTTCGACAACGTCGCCTTTCCACTGCGTCAGCACACCGAGAAGGGCGAGGACGAGGTCGAGGACATCGTCATGCGCCGGCTCAACGAGGTGGGTCTCGGCTCGGCCAAGGGCAAGATGCCCAACGAGCTCTCGGGCGGGATGCGCAAGCGCGCCGGGTTCGCCCGGGCGCTCGTGCTCGAGCCCGACATCGTGCTCTTCGACGAGCCGGACTCGGGGCTGGATCCGGTCCGCACCGCGCTGCTCGGTGAGCTGATCCTCGAGATCCACCGCGACATGATGGACGAGGCCAAGGAGAACCAGAAGGAGCACCTGCCGACCTTCTGCGTGATCACGCACGACATCATGAGCGCCCGTCGCGTCGCCGACTACATCAACGTGCTGTGGAAGGGGCGGATCGTCGAGGCGGGACCGGCCGAGGACATGCTCAACTCCGACAATCCGTTCATCCGGCAGTTCCTCTCCGGCGAGTCGCAGGGCCCGCTGACGATGGACTGACGGGGCCGTCGCGGCGGGAGCGCAGTCGACGCGCCCGCCGCCGGCCGGACCGCCGCACGATCGGCGCGTCCGCCGCCCCCCGCCGCTAGCCTGAGGCTCGGATGACGGTGCGCATGAGGTTTGAGCGGCTGGCAGGAGCCGCCGCTCGCAGGCCGGTCCTGACGGTGTCGATCGTCGTCGCGCTGGCGGTGGCCGGCGCGGTGCTTTCGCTCGGGCTCAAACCGTCGGCCGGGACCGACACGTTCGTCGCTCGCTCCTCGGCCAGCTACCGGGCCACCGCCGACGATCAGCGCCGGTTCGGCGCCGACGCGGTGATCATCCTCATCCGCGAGCCGCTGCCCGACCTTGTGGAGACCAAGGACCTGGCCACGGTGACCGAGCTCGAGGCGTGCCTGGCCGGTCAGTACGTGACCGCCAACCAGAGCCTGCGGGCATTTACGCCGACCCCGTCGCATGCGCCCTACGGGGGCTGGAAGAGCCCCTGCGGGGCGCTCAAGCGGATGAACCCGACCAAGGTGGTCTACGGGCCGGGGACGTTCCTCAACCGCGCCGTGGCCGCGGTCAACACCGAGATCAACTCGATGATGGCCGGGGTCACCACATCGACGAAGACCGCCGAGGCCGGGGCCTTCAGGCTCGCCCGTGCCCGGGGGCTCAGCAACGCGCGCTCGCTGGCCGCCGCCAAGGCCGCCGGCCAGCTCGAGTATCAGCAGCAGCTGCAGACGCTCGAGACGCTGGCGCTCAACTCGGGCATCACGGCGCTGCCCTCGATCGACTCGCCGCAGTTCATCCCGCAGATCGTGTTCGACCAGACCCGGGGGGTGAACCAGCCCAAGGCGCGCTTCGCCTACCTCTTCCCGACCAAGAACTCGGCCCTGATACAGGTGCGGCTCAAGGCCTCGCTCAGCGACGCGCAGCAGGCTCGAGCGATCTCGCTCATCCGGCAGGCGATCCGGATGCCGATGTTCCGCTCGGCGTACGGCGGCACCTACACGATCACCGGCGTGCCCGTCGTCATCAACGATCTGGCCAGCACGATCACCGGGTCGATCTCCGGGCTGTTAATCGCGGCGCTGCTGGTGATGGCGGCGACGCTGCTGATCGTCTTCAGAAGCCGCCTGCGGCTGCTGCCGCTGGCGATCGCCCTGGCCGCCGCGGGGATCACCTTCGGGCTGCTGGCCGTGCTCGGTGCGGCACTGACCATGGCCTCGATCGCGGTACTGCCGATCCTGATCGGGCTGGCCGTCGACTATGGGATCCAGTTCCAGGCGCGGGCCCAGGAGGCGCGGAGCAACGCCGAGGTGCAGGGCGAGGCGCCGCTGAGCGCTGAGCGCGCCGTGGCCGTGGCCGCCGGGCGGGCCGCGCCGACGATCGCCACCGCCGCGCTGGCCACCGCAACCGGCTTCCTGGTGCTGCTGCTCTCCCCGGTCCCGATGGTTCAGGGATTCGGGCTGCTGCTGGTGGTCGGCATCGCGGTGGCGCTGGCGTGCGCGCTCACCGCCGGCTCGGCCGTCCTGGTCCTGGGTGAGCGCGACGGCGGCATCGTCGGCGCGTCGGTGCGCGGCGCCGGGGAGATTCTGCGGCCGGCGCTGCACGGTGCCGGGGGGATTCTGGGGCCGCCGCTGCGCGGTGCCGGTGAGATCGTCGGTTCCGTCCTGCCCAGAGCCCGACGGGCGGGTGGGTCACAAGCCAGCCCCGGGGTCACTCGCGCCGGGCGGCTGGTGACGTCGGTGATGCGGCGGCCCGGCCGGGTGCTGGCGGTGGCGTCGGTCCTGGCGCTCGCCGGATGGGTGGTCAACACGCAGACCGGCGTCCAGTCGGACGTGACCAAGCTCGTGCCGGCCAACATGCCGGCGCTGCAGAACCTCCGCACGCTGGAGAGGGTGACCGGCGTCTCGGGCGAGATCGACGTCACGGTCAGGGGCGCCAACGTGGCCACGACCGCGACGGTCGGGTGGATGATCAAGTACGAGAACGCGCTGCTGAGCCACTACGGCTACCTCGAGGAGCGCGGGTGCTCGGCCTCCACCCTGTGCCCGGCGCTCTCGCTTCCAGACCTGTTCGACAGCGGCAGCCAGGCCGCCAAGCCGGCGAGCCTCACCCAGTCTCAGATCACCCAGCTGCTGAGCGCGGTGCCGTCCTACTTCTCGCAGGCGGTGATCACGCCCGACCACACCGAGGCCACGCTCGCGTTCGGCATCCGCCTGATGCCGCTCTCGCGCCAGGAGCGCGTGATCGACTACATGCGCTCGCAGCTGCACCCCCCGGCCGGGGTCACCGCCCAGCTGGCAGGTCTGCCGGTGCTGGCCGCGGAGGCCAACGCCGCGCTGTCCTCGTCGCTGGATCGGCTGCTGACGCTGCTGGCGGGCCTGGCGGCCGTGGCGGTGGTGCTGCTGCTGGTCTTCCGCGGGTTCCGGCGGGCGCTCGTGCCCCTGATTCCGATCGCGCTGGCGACCGGTTGGTCGGCGCTGATCCTGTTCCTGATCGGGATCCCGCTGAACCCGATGTCGGCGACGCTGGGGACGCTCGTGATCGCCATCTCGACGGAGTTCAGCGTCCTGCTCTCCGAGCGCTTTCGGCAGGAGCGAGCCGCAGGGCATGACCTGAGCACGGCGCTCGGGCGGACCTACCGCTCGACCGGAATGGCGGTGCTGGCCTCCGGGATCACCGCGATCGCCGGCTTCGGCGTGCTGGCCTTCTCGAACATCACGATGCTCCGCGACTTCGGGCTGGTGACCCTGGTGGACCTGACGGTGTCGCTCGGCGGTGTGCTGCTGGTGCTGCCGGCGGTGCTGGCGAAGTTCGAGCGCGGTGACGCGCCGGTCCGAGTGCGGACTCCGGCTGGTAGCGGGCTGGCGCGCCTGGCGCGGCTGCGGCGGCGCCCCGGGGTGGCGTGAGCGAGCGCCGGGGCCCCGAGGACGAGCCCCGGAGCCCGCAGGGCGAGCACCCGGGCGCCGAGAACGAGCCCCGGAGCCCGCAGGGCGAGCACCCGGGCGCCGAGGACGAGCTCCGGAGCCCGGAGGGCGACCGCTCGGAGCGCGCCGACGGGGCGGGGCTGCTGAGCCGCCTGGACCCCGACCTGCAGCCTCGCCGGGAGGCCGACCCCGGGGTCGACCCCGCCGCCGACCCCGGCGCTCGGACCTCCCCCGGCGTGGCACCGCCGGGTCGGCGGGCGCAGCCGCCCGAGCCCGCGATCGACACGAGGCCTTACCGCTGGATGATCGGCATCTTCGGGCTCGTGCTGGTGATCGCGATATCGATCTACCAGTTCGCCACGCACGGCGTCGGGACCACCGGCGTGCGGCCCGGGCACCGGCTGCACTTCTTCGCAGCGCCGCTGGCCAACACCAACCTGGTGGGGGACGCGAACCTCGATCCGCCGTGCACCGAGGCCCGCCACGACCCGCGGGCGCTGAACATCTGCCTCGACGTTCGGCGCAAGCCGCTCGTGCTGGCGTTCTTCGTCACCGGGTCGGGCGAGTGCCTGCGCGAGGTTGACGCGCTGCAGACCCTCTCGAACCGGTTCCCGAGCGGCGCGGTCCAGTTCGCCGCGGTCGCCGTGCACGGCAGCCGCTCGGACACCGCGGCCCTGATCCGCTCTCGTCATTGGACAATTCCCGTCGCCTACGATCGCGACGGGTCAGTCGGCGCGGTCTACGGGGTGGCGATCTGTCCGATGCTGGAGCTCGCCCAACGCGGGGGGATCGTGTCCGATCTGCTGATCGGAGATCACTGGCAGACCGCGTCCGCAATCGCGCCGCACGTTCGCTCGCTGCTGCAGGGCCCCCCGCCGGCGTGAACGAGCCCGAGCCTCCATCGCCGGCCGCCGGCTTCGTCGAAGGGCGGGTGCTCGACGAGTTTCCCGGCCTGCGGCTGGACTGGGTGCTGACGCAGTCACCCGGACGCGCGAGCCCGCCATCGCTGGTGCGCCGGCTCCATGAGTTGGCGGGCCGCTACCGCGGAGCCAGCGTGGTCGCGATGCGAACCAAGCCGATCCCGCAGGCCTTCCGCGTCTTCTTCCGGCAGATCGGTCTCGACCCCGACATCGATCGGGTCCCGAGCGAGCGGGCCGCGGTGGCTCGCCTCATGCACGGCGGTTTCCGCTCCGCCGGCTTGATCGCCGACGCCGCGCTGGTGGCGCTGATCGAGACCGGCGTCCCGGTCTGGGCGCTCGACGCGGACGTCGTCGACGAAGGGGGACCCGGGATCCGGACCGTCACCGAGGCGGATCGTGAGCGCGGGGCCGGAGTCTCGCCGGGCTCGCTGGCCGTCGCCGACGGCTCCAGCGTTCACGCGCCGCTGTTCGGAGACCCGCTGCCCGGTCACGCCGCCGGTCCCTCCACCCGCCGGCTGGTGCTCTTCTCCGTGGCTGTCGACGGCGTCCCGGCGATCCACGTCGAGGAGTGCCTGTGGACGTGCCTGGAGTGGCTTCGCTAGGAGCCTCGTCGAATGCGAGGGCGTCTCGCGGGAGGGAGCATTCGTGGTCGCCCCCGCCAGGTTACGAGATTGCTAAGGTCCCGTGCGATGGCTGTAGAAGAGCTGTCCCGGCAGGTACACGACGCCGCTGAGGCTCTGGTTCCGGCGGGGGCGGATCGGCTCGGGCGCGCGGCTGTGGAAGGCGACGAGCATGCCGCTCGCCGCACGTTGCGGGTCCAGATCGCGCGGCTCGAGGGTGCGCTGTCGGACGCGTTCGTCACCGCCTTTCCGATGGGCGGCCTCGACCAGCCGGTCGCGGTCGCGGCGGAGCCGCGGCTGCTCGACCTCGGGGAGCTCGAGCTGGTTCGCGACCAGCTCGCCGATCGTCTCCACGACGCCCGGGTGCGGATCTCCAGGCGCGCCGATCAACAGGCGGAGAAGCGTCTGGCGCTCGAGCGGATGCTGCTTGACCCCGGCACGCACCGCTACACCCGCATCTCCTGTCGCGAGCTCGGGGAGCCCGGCTGCGGGGTGTGGCAGGTGAAGCCCCGAATGGGCTTGATCGGCATGCTGATGGGCTGGTGGCAGGTCAAGCTCTCATCCGGCTGTCCGTTAGCCGGCGGTCGCGGGCTCGGCGCTCGCGGCCCGGCCCACCGGCGAAGAAGGCCTGAACGCTGTGATGAGTACCCAGGGCAGGGGTATGCTGGCTAGGGATGCGAGCGCTGCTGAGGACCGGCACTGGGGCCGTCCTGGTGGTTCTGATCATGTTCATCGGAAGCCTCGGCCTGTGGGTGGGGACACCGCTGCTGTGGCTCTACGTCGGCTCGCAGATCCAGGGTGCCACCGAGTCGGTCGGCACCGCCCTGGGCGCGATGTTCGTGGGGGTGCTGATCACCGTAACGGTGATGGCCTCACTGCTGGCGAGGCTGAGTGACGTGTACCGCGCCAACTGCGTCGCGCGGGGAAATGCCGACCCGGGGCACGCCGTGCTCGAGGGGGTCCTCGTGGTCAGCGCGGGAGTCACGCTGGCGGCGTTCGTGATCTGGTTCTTCTTCCTGGCCGGCGCCAGTCCGATTCCGATCGGGATCCAGCTCTGAGACGTCCGGCGGCGCGCCGGACGTGCCCCGCCCGTCGCGAGGCACGTCCGGTGGCTGCTTGGGCTCCGCCTCGCCCGGCGGGCCGCTGTGCCTCTGCTAGGCGCCTACGAGCTCCATCTCGTGTGCCATTGGAGCCTCACCGAGTGCCGTGGCCAGAACCTTTCGCTGACGTTCCGTCAGCGACCCGATCGGCTTCGTCTCGACGATCTGGTTCCGGGATAGGAACTTGCGACACCGTGTGCTTCCCCACCGACGCTGGCTCGCCAACAGCTCGCCCACTGACCAGCTGCTGGCTTCGTCGGGGCAGGTCATGATGACTTCCGCGGCGGAGACCTCCCCAATGGCGATGCGCCTCTTCAGTCCCGCGCGGGCGAGCCGGATCTCGTTGGCCCTCCCCAATGCGCGAAGCCGCTGTGGCTCGGAGATAGTCGTTGCGCTCTGAGTCATTTCGCTACTCAACTCACTCCCTGTGTTGATGCCGCGTGGCGGCAGTGGATGTTCACGTGCACCGGCGAGACCTCGCGCATCGCAGCGCAGACCCACCGTTTCCGGCCCTCTTCAGTTCGAGCCTTTCGGCCCCACATCGACCCGTCCCGGGGCCGGGTCCACCCCTGGCCCGGCGCGTTTCGTGCCTCCCGGTTACGGATCCGATCGACTGCTTCAGAACCTAGTCCAACGACCCAGTAACAGCAATGTCACAATTCCGCCCCATGCGCATAGAGCGCACTTTTTCTTGCAGCTGAGCTCTTGTGCGTGACTGGACAAGTTGCCTCCGGGGGTAGACCGCGCCGGCACCATAGTCCGCCGCCCGCGTCCAGTTCGATGTGGACGCTCCGTCCAGGTCAGCTGGACGGAAGCGGGCCGTGCTCGGCCTCGAAGCTGCCCTTGACCTCGCCGAAGATCTCGAGCGCGCGGTCGAGCGTCTCGTGATCGTGGGTGGCCATCACGCTGGTCCGCAGCAGCGCCCCGGCCGGCGGGACGGCCGGGTGCAGGGCGACGTTGACGAATACGCCCGCGTCGTACAGAGCCTTCCACAAAAATGCGGCCTTCCAATCGTCGCCCACCACCACGGGCACGACCGGCGTCACCACCTCGGTGCCGTCGGCAAGGCGGGTCGGCTCGACGACGTCAAAGCCGAGCTCGCTCAGCCCGGAGTGCAGGTAGCGGGCGTTCTCGAGTACGCGCGCGAACAGCCCGCGGCCCTCCTCCGAGCGGCAGATCCGTACCGCGGCCAGAGTCGCGCCCACCGCCGCCGGGACCGCCGCTGCGGTGAACATGAACGCGCGTGACTGGATGCGCAGGAACTCGATCACGTCGGCCGGTCCGGCGATCACGCCGCCGCACGAGGCGAGCGACTTGGAGAACGTGGCCATTCGCAGGTCGACCCGATCCTCGACCCCGAACAGCTCGCTGGTGCCGGCACCGCGGGCGCCGAGCACGCCGAGCGCATGGGCCTCGTCGACCATCAGGCGGGCGCCGTAGCGGCTGCACAGATCGGCGATCTCGGGCAACGGAGCCACGTCGCCCTCCATCGAGAAGACGCCGTCGACCACCACCAGGATGCCGCCGCCGTCGGACTGGGCGCGGTTCAGAGCGTGTTCGAGCCGGTCCAGCCGGTTGTGGCGGAACGGCCTCAGCTTCGCCCGCGAGAGGATGCAGCCGTCGAGAATCGAGGCGTGGTCGCCAGAGTCGGCGATCACCGTGTCCGCGGGCCCGAGGATGGTCCCCAGCGCCCCGAGGTTAGCCTGGTGCCCGGTCGTGAACACGATGGCGGCTTCGGTCCCGATCCACTCCGCAAGCTCCTGCTCGAGCTCGAGGTGCAGGTCGATCGTGCCGTTCAAGAAGCGCGATCCGGTCAGCCCGGTGCCGTACTTCATGACCGCGTCCAGCGCCCCCTGACGGACGCGCTCATCTCCGGTCAGCCCCAGGTAGTTGTTGGAGCCGAGCATGATCCGCCGCTTCCCCTCCATCGACACCACCGGAAGGGTCGGGCCCTCCAGCACCCGGAAGTACGGCAGCGCGTCGAGTTCCCGTGCGGTGCGCAGCTGGTCCAGGCGCTCGTGGTGCCTGGCTTTGTCGAAGACGTCGACGTGATCGGTCATCATGGCCGGCCCATGCTACTGGCGCGTTGATCTCGACCGCCGGCGCTGTCACCATGTTCGATCCATGACCGATCCGCGGAAAATCGGCTCCGACGACGCGACGGCCGGCAACATGCCGGTCGCGCTGGATGCAGCCGAGACGGTCGCCGAGCCCGACGCCTTCGTCGGGGCGGAGGTCGTCGATGGGCTGCCGGTGCTCGCCGAGGTCCGGCCGCTCGAGCCCGTCCCGTCGGCTTCGCTTCCGGCCGTGCAGGCGGCCGCCGCCGCGGCCACCGGGTTCGTCGCGGGCGCCGCGACGATCGCCCTGGTGAGGCGCGTCAGCGCCCGCCGCGTGGCCCGCGCCCGGGCTCGGCGCCCGGCGCACGGCGGGCTGCCGATCGTCGGCACGCGGTCGTTCCTGGTCGACGTTCACCTGATCGCGAAGCCCGGAGAGTGAGCGCGGCGCCTCCCGCGGGTGCGGGGACGGCCGATAGCGTCTACGCGGTCGAGGTACGGGTCGAAGTCAGGCCCACGTGGGCGTTCCGGCTGCCCGCTCGCCGCGGCATGGACGGTCTCACCCAGGTCCGGCGCGGGGTGGTGCACCGTCTGCTGCACGCCGGCGACGATCCGGTCGTGGTCCGGATCGCGCAGCTGTCGGCCGACCGGGTCCTGTTCGGGGCTCGCGCCGGCTCCCGGGAGCTCGCTGGGTGGGGAATCGAGCGGATGCGCGTGGCGCTGGGCATCGACCAGGACCTGCGAGCGTTCTACGAGCGGTTCCGCTTCGATCCGCTGATCGGAGCCTCCGTCAGAGCCGCTCCGGGGTTGCGGGCGGCGGGGCGCCCGAACCCGTTCGAGGCGCTCACGTGGGCGATCTGCGAGCAGCTGATCGAGTACGAGCGCGCCGCCGCGATCGAGCGCCGCCTGGTGGCCCGCCTGGGCCGCCGCTGCCGCGAGACCGGCCTGCGAGACGCTCCGCCGGCGGCGGTGCTGGCCGCGCAGGCGCCGGCGCTGCTGGAGTCCTTTGACCTGTCATCGGGCCGCTCGCTGACACTGGTGCGGGCCGCGCGCGAGGTCGCCTCGGGGCGGGTGGATCTGCACCGCTCGGACCATGAGCTCGGCTGGACGCGGCTGCGCCGGATCCGTGGCGTGGGGAGCTGGACCCTGCAGATGCTCGCGCTGACCGGTCAGGGCCGGCTCGACCAGCTTCCCGCCGGCGATCTCGGCTACCTGAAGCTGGTCGGCCGCCTGACCAACGACGATCCTCGCGCCCGGGTCACCGAGGCGGAGGTGGAGCGCTTCTTCGCGCCTTACGAGCCGTGGAAGGGCCTGGCCGGGCTGCACGCGCTCCGCGGCGCGGGCGCGGCTGCGGCGCTGCGCATGGCCGCCTGACCGGGCTGTTGCCGTCAGCGCCAGGTCGTAACCCGAGCTGGTGCATCTCGGGCAGACGCTACAGGCCGGCGCCGACGCTGTCCTGTGCGCGTCAATCCTGCACTACGGCCGGCACACCGTCGCGGAGATCGAGCCCCAGCTGGCCCGCGAGGGGGTCGCCGTGCGTCCACCTCTTGGCGTTGGCTGAGCACCGGCGTCTACTGCCTGGCTGGGGAAAGGTTGGGTGGTCGGGGCGCAGCCCCCCAAGCAGTCTTTCGACGGCCGCGCCAACGTACCGGGGGTCAACTGGAGGCGCAACCCATCTACATCCGTCGCTTTTACGCCATATGCGCGTGTTTGAGACAGACGGACGCCCGCGCTCATCCTTCCTCGCCGCCTTCGCGCCCGCCGTCCGAGCCCACACCCTTGGGGCACGCGCGGGCCGCCTCGCGGCCCGCGCAGCCAGCCGGCTATCCGGCGTAGACCGGCGAGACGACCAGCTGGCGCCCACACGGCGCGATCCGGGGGCGGTCGCCGCCGGTCAGGCGTACTCGCGTCCAGCTCGAGCTGCCGGGCGGACGGGCAAGGAGCGCCGCGACGGCGAAGCAGTGCCGGGCTCCGGCATACTCGTTGTTGGTGGCGAAGCTGAGCCCGTAGCGCGCCCGCCGGCCTGGGCGCAGCACGACGATTCGGGGTTGCCGCTGACTGTCGGGGAAGAAGCCGCCGCCCCGGCGGATCCGCATCGGCACTGTGCGCCCGGCGGCGTCGAGCAGCCGCGCAGCCGGATAGCCGCGCAGCTTGCACGCGCGCTCGGACCCGTTGCGCAACGACACCGTGACCTCGAGGTGGCCGGTGGCTCCCTCGATGCCGGAGTAGGAGAGCTCCAGCTGGCGGGCGCCGCAGGCGCTCCCGGCGGCGGCGCCGGTCAATGACCCCGATCGCGGGCTCGTCGTTGTCGAGTTGGGAGAGGACGATGAGGTCTGAGAGCTGCCGCACGCGGCGAGCCCCGCCACGGCCAGGATCGCAACCGCGGCCCCGGGTGCGCGACGCCGCAGCGGCGTGATGTGGTCGGCTGGTGGGGTCACGGCGCCTCAGATCGTAAGCGGCACCCGGTGCCCGGGCCGCAACGCAGCTTGCCGGACCTTACGGACCCTGCCCGGCCAGGAGCTGGTTGGTGGAGGCGTCCGCGACAGCGGCCGGGTTGGAGATCAGATGGTGGTTGAGCATCCACTCGCCATAGGCGGTCCACTGCTTCTGATCCTGCCACCCCCACGGGAGGTTCGGATTTGACGGAAAGTAATAGGGAAGGGTCGCCTGCACGCTGGCCAGCTGCAGCTTGCTCTGCAGCGAGGGGTTTGACCGGACCAGCGCCTGGACGCCTGCCTGGGGATTGTGGCGGACGTTTCCGTATCCATGGCCGAGCGCCTGCACGAAGCGGCGCAGAAGGTTGGTGTGGTCGGCCAGCTCGTTCTCGGTGGTGACGAGTACGAGCTCGTCGTAGGCCGGTACGCCGGCGTCCTCGACGTGGATCACGTTGGCGCGCCGGCCCTCCTCACGCAGCTGGATCGCCTCGTAGTTCCAGTAGGCGCCGAGCGTGGCGTCGACCCGGCCCGAGAGCATCGCCGGGACCAGGTTGGCCCCGACGTTGACCTCCTTGACCGAGCTCACCGGCACACCGGCGCGCTGGAGGATCGTCGTCAGGTAGGCGTGCTGGTAGGGGATCCCCGCGTCGCCGAGGCGCTTGCCGCGCAGCTGCGCGGGCGTCGTGATGTGGCGGGCGCCGAGCGAGACGATCGAGGTCAGCGGACGCTGGACGATCGCCCCGATCGCCACCAGCGGCGCGCCCTTGTCGCGCGCCAGCAGCAGCTCCGGCTCGTAGGAGATCGCCACGTCGACCTTCCCTGCGGCCAGCAGCTGCAGCGGGGAGGCGGGGTCGGTGGGCACCTGGACGTGGACGTCGAGGCCGGCCTTGGTGAAATCGCCCTCGGCCAGCGCGTCGTAGAGGCCGACGTGGTCGGCGTTCGGGAACCAGTCGAGCATCAGCGACAGCGGCTGCGCCGAGGAGGCGGACGCCGACAGGGCGTCCGTCTTCTCGCCGCACGCGGTCAGCGCAAGCATGATCAGCAGGGTCCCGGCCAGCAGCGCCAGCTTCGATCTCATCGAGTCGTCTCTCCAGTCGTTTGGTCGGCCCACGGCAGCGCCCGCCGCTCGGCCAGGGTCAGGAGCGCGAACAGCGCGACCGCGAACCCGCACAGGATCACGACCGTGGCGTAGGCGCGTGGCATCAGCAGCTGCGCCTCTGACTGCTCGTACAGGTAGCCGAGGCCGGCGTTGGCACCGGACAGCTCGGCGAAGACGGCCGCGATCACGGCGATCGCGGCCGCGATCTTGGCCCCGGTCAGCACGCCCGGTAGCGCCGAGGGCAGCTCCACGTGCCAGAACGTGCGCCCGCGGGTGGCGTCGAAGCTCCGCATCAGCTTGATCAGCTCGCGGTCCACGGCGGCCAGTCCGGCCAGCGTGGTGACCACGATCGGGAAGAACGAGACGAGCGCGATCACCACCAGCTTGGGCGCGATCCCGAACCCGAGCCACAGCACGAGCAGCGGCGCGATGATCGGGATCGGGACCGCCTGAGACCCGATCAGCAGCGGATAGACGGCACGGCGCAGGGTGGGGGAGAAGTGGATCAGGATCGCCAGCCCGAGTCCGATGAACGCCGCCACGAGGATCCCGAGCAGAACCTCCTCCGCAGTGACCAGGAAGTTGGACCACAGCAGTGAGCGGTCGGTGTAGAGCGCCTTGGCGATGTCATGCGGGGGTGGCAGGATGAGCGGATCGGCGCCGCCCAGGTCGACGTAGCACTCCCACGCGCCGAGCAGCACGAGCAGCAACAGCAACGGTCGCCAGAGCCGACTCATGACGGTCGCGCTCACCCACCCACTCCGAGCGCGTCCAGGGCCCGCTCCCTGAGCGCCACGACGGCCGGGTCCGTGCGCCGGCGGGGCCGGGGCAGGTCGATCTCCAGCTCGGCGACCGTGTGGCCGGGCCGGGGCGACATCACGACCACCCGATCGCCCAGCACGACCGCCTCCTCGACGTCATGGGTGATGAGCACCACGGTCCGCGGCTCGGCGGCCAGGACCTGGGCGAGCCACCCCTGCATCTCGGCCCGGGTGATCGCGTCAAGCGCGCTGAACGGCTCGTCCAGCGCGAGCACCGGCTTGCCGGCCAGCAGCGAGCGCAAAAACGACACCCGCTGGCGCATCCCGCCCGACAGCGCGGCGGGGCGGGCGTGCTCGAAGCCGCCGAGACCGAAACGCTCGAGCCACGGCGCCGCCAGCTCACGGGCGGCATCGCGTCTCATCCCGCGCGCCCGCAGCGCGAGCGTCGCGTTGTCCAGGGCCCCGCACCACGGCAGCAGAACGTCGCGCTGGGGCATCAGTACGGCGGGCTCGCAGCGGACCGTTCCCGAGTCGGGCTGCTGCAGCCCACAGATCAGCTCCAGCAGCGTGGTCTTGCCGCACCCACTGGGCCCGACGACGGCGACGATCCGGCCCCGCTCGGCGCGCAGGGACATGCCCTCGAGCGCCTTCACCGGGCCGCGCCTGGTCGCAAAGGTGCGGCTCACGAGCTCCACCAGCACTCCGTCGGTGCCCTGAAGCTCGCGAGGCTCCATGGGTGGAGCCTCGGTAGTCATTCGCTTCGCTCCCTCCGCGGGCATTACCCCACAGGTTCGAAGGGTCAGCGCCGGGGCGCAACGCGTGCGCAGGGCGCTATCTCAGCCGGCCGCTTTCCCGCCAGCCCCCCTGGGTTTTCAGGTGTGGCGCAGATGCTATCGCGTGGCCGGGCCGGTAACGTGGCGCCGATGCGCAGAGCGGTGCTCGCCCCCCTGGCTGCCGCTACGCTGATGGCGCTGATCGGCGCGGGCTGGGCGGCCGGCGCCGGTCGGGCGGGTGCTGCCACGCGGTTCAGGCCGCGGATCGGCGCGGCGATGGGGATGATCCCGCCGCTCGGCCACCAGGAGATCGCCACGGGCAGTGCGACCCCCGTCGTCTACCACGGCGGGCGGGTGATGCGCGACGTCACCGTCCACACGGTCTTCTGGGCGCCCGCCGGCCACAGCTTCACCGGCTCGCCCGGCGCCGGCGTTCCCGGCTATGAGGCGATGATCCAGCAGTTCCTGGGCGACGTCGCGCACGACTCGGGGACGGCGGCGAACGTGTTCTCGACGCTCGGTCAGTATGGGGACGGCCACGGGCCGGGCGCCTACCGGATCGCGTATGACCCGGCGGTCGACTCGGTCACCGACGCGGCGCCGTACCCGCCGCGCGCCCGCCAGTGCGCCTCGCCCTCGGGCGTCGCGACGTGTGTGACCGACCTCGAGCTCCAGCAGCAGCTCGACGGGCTGATCGCCCGCCAGGACCCACGGGCCCGCGGGCTGGCCAACCTGTGGATCGTCCTGCTCCCGGCCGACGTCGACGAGTGCACCGAAGCCGGAGTCTGCGCCACCAACGCCTACGCGGGCTATCACTCCCTGTTCGATCTGGGTCATGGCGCCACCGTGTACGTCGCCGTGCCCGACCCGTTGGTGGAGCTCACCCCGCCGCCCGGGTCCGACCCCGAGGGCAACCCCGAGGCCGAGTCGACGGTCGACACGGTGGCCCACGAGACTGAGGAGTCGATCACCGATCCGGCCGGGACCGGCTGGATGGACCCCAACGGCTTCGAGGTCGCTGACAAGTGCGAGACCGGTCCCGAGCAGGGCACTCCGCTCGGCTACGCCCCCGACGGCTCTCCCTATAACCAGGTGATCGACGGCCACGAGTACCTGCTCCAGGGCATGTGGTCGGACCCGGCCGCCGGCTGCGTGCAAAGCTCGGGCGTCGCCGGCTCCGTGCAGAGCCTGCACACGATCGAGCTGCACCAGTACAGCTCCGAGGTCAGCGGCAGCCTCGGCGTCGCCCGCCGCGACGCCATCGATGTGGTCCTGCTGCGGGGCGGCGCGCGGGAAGTGGCGTCCGCGAGCACGGTGAGCCGTCCCGACGGGACCTGGGGTCCGGTGCGGCTGCGGGGGCCCGGGGGCGTCTCGCACGCCGTCGGCGACGATCGCGACGTCATCGACGTCTTCTACGGCGGTCCTCGAGGCAGGCAGGCCGCCGACATCATCGCCACCGCGGATGGCGGTAACCCGTTCTCCGAGTCGGGCTTCACCGGCTGGTACGAGCTCGACAGCGGCTTCGCGGTAAATGCGCGCAGCATCGAGCTGGCGCCGTGCGCACAGGTCGGGGTGCTCACGCTCCGGGTCGGCGCCAGCCTGACCGAGCCGCCGGTCGACCGCTGCAGCACCGAGTCAGACAGCGCCGTCGTGGAGAGCGCGCGCCGGATCTCAGCGGGGACGACGGTCACCCTGACCAGCCAGGACAACCGGGCTCCGTCGCCGTTCGAGCCCCGCGGCGCGCTCGTTAGATTGACGATCGGCCTCGGCGAGCCGGGGAGCGTGCCGGCGCTGGGCAACGGCCAGCTGCCGTTCCTGGCCACCGGCTTCCCTAGCTGCACGGCGTTCTTGCGGATCGGGTCGGTGCGCTGCTCGGGGCTGGTGCCCGGCGCGCGATACCGGATCGGGAGCCACGCCGCCCGGGCCGGGATCGGGGGGACGGCCACGGTGGACGATCTCCGGATCCAGGGAGGGGAGGTCCTGACCCTCGTCAACCGGGCCGGGCGCAGGCTGACCGCGCTGCACGTCGCGCATCTGCGCGTCAATATCGAGGGTGAGCAGACGACGGTCGCCTCCGGCCGCTGCCAGCCCGGCGACTACTACGGGGCCCCGGTGAGCGCGCCTCCCACCAGCGATGCCGTCGGCGACGGGATCGCCGGCAGCGGGCTCGTCTGCCCCGACAGCGGCCGGGCCGCCGGCCTGCCGACGCGCGACATCGCCCAGACCGACGAGTTCAGCGGCGGTCAGACCGTGATCACGGTGCCGGAGATCGAGGCCACCGCGCCGCTCCAGGACGACACCCTGTACGGGGCTTTCATCGCCTCCGCCCAGTCGGGCCTGCCCGGTCGCAACGGTTCGGTCGCGGCGGGCGGGGTGCCGATCGCGCTGACGATCACCCCCGCGGGCTCCCGGCAGACGGTATTTCACGCCGCCAACGTCGACACGACGCGCGGGGTGCCGGCTCGCGGCCTGGCTCCAGGCACCTACGACGCCCGGTGGGTCCTGCACGATGCGGCGGGGGACACGCGGACGGAGACGACGCGGTTCACCGAGGCGCCGTAGCCGTTCGGGCCGCGGTGCCAGACAGTCGGCGGCGCTAACCGCTCGCGCTGACCGGCTGGGCCAGCGCCTTCACGAAATCCTCGAGCTGGTCGGTCCGCCAGCACTCAAACGCCGTGCAGTGGCGCTCGTAGGAGGCGATCACCGAGTCGCCGTAGTTCCAGTACAGGCGGGGCTCGGGATTCAGCCAGAAGGTGCGTCCGGCGCGCGCCGTGATCGCCGCG
This sequence comes from uncultured Solirubrobacterales bacterium, assembly GCA_963799995.1. GTDB lineage: Bacteria > Actinomycetota > Thermoleophilia > Solirubrobacterales > Solirubrobacteraceae > Palsa-465. The sequence goes on from CAWCZI010000013.1 coordinate 139,321, forward strand.
AACACGTCGTCGCGGGGCGGTCGGCCGTTGGTGCGGGCGTCGCCGAGCACGATCACGGTGGCCCGCGGGTGCAGTTCGTCCTCGATCAGCCCCAGGAACTCGGTCCACACCCGGCCGTAGTCGGTGTAGCCGGAGATGTCGGCGACGCCCGCGTCCTTGGACACGGCCTCTGACGCGGCCCGGAAGTCGCGCTCGCGCTCGAACACCTCGGTCACCTCGGAGATCCGCTCGATGAACACGAACGAGCGCAGCTTGCGGAACGAGTCGTGCAGCGCGTGCAGGACCGATAGGAAGAACGTGCTGGCGCTGGTCACGCTCGTCGACACGTCGCAGAGGACGAAGATCTCAGGGCGCCGCGGCCGTCGCGGGCGGTAACGAAGCTCGATCGGGACGCCGCCGGTCTGCAGCGAGGCGCGCATCGTGCGCCGGACGTCGACATGGGCATGGCGCTTGCGGCCCTTGAGCTCGTGACCCTGCGTGGCGAGCCTTCGCTTGAGCTGGGCCACGACCCGGTGCACCGCCGCCAGGTCCTGGATCGGACCGGTCGGCAGCGCGCGGTCGAGATCGGTCAGGGGACGCTTCGGCGGCAGGCTCGCGGTGCGCTCGATCATCCCGCGCTCGAGCTCGCGGCGCAGGTGCTGCTCGAAGCGTCGCAGCTGCTCGCGGGGGACTCCGTCGCGGCGCGGGTCGTCCTCGGGCAGGTCGGGCTGGGGCTCGGTGCGCAGTCCCAGCGCCCGGCGGATCCGCTGCACGTCGACGCCGAGCACGCCTGACCCCTCGCCCCTTCCAAACGCAGCGATCGCCAGCCGGGCCAGGTCTCGCAGGGCTCCATCGGAGCCCTCCCGCAACGCGGCCGCGATCTGCTGGCGCAGCCCCTCGAGGTCAACCTCGATCTCGCCGCCCGATGCGGCGGACTCGCCGATCTGCCGGCGGGCCGCTTCGGCCTCCGCGGCGCGGAAGAAGAACCGCTCGAACACCAGCTCGAAGGTGCGCCGGTCCTCGGGGGACTTGGCCAGCGTCGCCGCGAGCGCCTCCTTGAAGTCGGGCTGGTCGGTCCACGGCACCTGCTCCAGGGCGGCGAAGGCGTCGAGCAGCTCGGAGGTCCCGAGCGCCATTCCCTCCTCGCGCAGCTCCTCCGCGAACCCCAGCAGCTGCGCGCCGAAGCCACCGGGCCCGCGATCCGGCACCCGGGGATAGAGCCTGGCGGGCGTCCCGTCGGCCACTAGCGGTCGTCCTCGCGGGTGCGGTCGGCCACCACGGCCGCCCTCAGGCGGCGTCGCTGGCCGGCTGGTCGAGCTTGACGCCGACCCGCGCCGCCACCGTGTCGAGGTCGGTACGGTGCTTGACGATCACGCTCATCGTCTGACGGAAGACGTCGCCGTCGATGTCCGAGGCTCCCAGAAGGATCAGCGCCCGAGCCCAGTCGATCGACTCCGCAATGCTCGGCGGCTTCTTCAGGTCCAGCTCGCGCACCTGCTGGATCACTTCCACCAGCTTGCGGGCCACCGACTCGTCGAGCTCGGGCGAATGCAGACGGACGATCTCGAGCTCGTGCTCGAGCTCGGGGTAGTCGAGCCACAGATACAGGCAGCGGCGCTTGAGCGCCTCGGTCAGCTCACGGGTGTTGTTGGAGGTCAGCAGCACGACCGGCTGGGTGCGGGCCTCGATCCGGCCCAGCTCCGGGATCGAGATCTGGAAGTCCGAGAGCAGCTCGAGCAGCATCGCCTCGAACTCCTGGTCGGTCTTGTCGATCTCGTCGATCAGCAGCACCACCGGCTCGGGCGACGCGATCGCCTGCATCAGCGGGCGCGGCAGCAGGAAGTCCTCGCTGAAGATGTCCTCCTGCACGTCCTGCCAGCCCGCGTTGGCGGTATCGGCTGCCGCGTTCGACGTGCCGGCCTGGATGCGCAACAGCTGCTTGCGGTAGTTCCACTCGTACAGCGCCTTGGCCTCGTCGAGCCCCTCGTAGCACTGCAGGCGCACCAGCGTGCGCCCGAGATACCGCGACAGCGCCTTGGCGAGCTCGGTCTTGCCGACCCCGGCCGGGCCCTCTACGAGTACCGGCTTGCCCAGCTTCGTCGCCAGGAAGGAGACCAGCGCGGTCGACGGGCCCGCCAGGTACCCGGCCTGCCGGAGGCCCGCCTCGACATCCTCGATCGTGGCGGGCTCGTTGGTTTGGGTGGGCTCGGACAAGGCTGACTCGGTGCTCGCAGGTTCGCCGGCAAACTGGTGCGGCGTGCGCCGCCTGCGTCAAATATAGGGTTCCCGGAGCGGTGATCCTCGTCCTGGCCTCGCAGCAGTCGCAGCTGACGGCGTTCATCGTCGTGCTGATCTTCGGTCTGCTGGTCGGCATCTACGGCCACCTGATCCAGTCCCGGGCGCTGATCCTGACCGGGATCGCCCTGATCGGCGGGGTCAGCGCGTACTTCCTGATCGTGGTGGCGGCGGTGCGGTAGGGAGAGGCCGCGACGACGGCGGGGCGTGCGCGTCAGGACGCGGCGTCGTCGGAGCTGGGCGGCCGCCGGCCCGCGGGCGCTGAACGCCGCAGCCGTGCGGTCGGGGGATCCTCGAACTCGATCTCGTCGATGTCGGGGAACTCGATCCGGCGGCGCGCGGGCCGCTCGTCCCGGGAGGGGTCCGGCGCGGTCCGCCGCGTAGGCGGCTCATCGCCGGCGGCGGCAACGGTGGGTGGCTCATCGCCGGCGGCGGCGATGGTGGGCGGCTCGTCGCGGGAGGCGGCGATGGTGGGCGGCTCGTCGGGGCCGGCGGCGATGGTGGGTGGCTCATCGGGGCCGGACGGCTGGGTCCGCGGAAAGTCGCGCACGATCCGTCGCGTGCGGGGTTCCCGCGGTGCAGGGGGCTCGGGTGCGAGCTGGGTTGCGGCGGGGCGCGTTCTGCGCGGCGGACGCGGCAACTCGCCAGGGAGCGGCGGCTCGGGCTCGTTGACCAGCTTCATCCGCGAGCCGGCGTAGGTCAGAAAGCCGGCGACTCCGAGCGCGATGAAGATCCCCCACTCGACCCCGCTGCTGGTCACGTATTGCGAATGGTTGGCGCTGCTTCCCTCCTTGTCGAAGATCCGCCACACGATCAGGACGCACGTCCACACGCCGGCGGCGGTGATGACGCCGCCGTCGCCGCCGGGCACGTGAAATGCCCCCCCGTTGGCTCGGATGAAGAGCAGCACCAGCACCCCGGCGGCCACCAGCAGCACCGCCGCCTCGACGAACGAGAACGCGCCCCAGCCGGTGATCGAGGCGCTGAACGACCGCAGGGTGGACCTCACTCCGCCGCTGGCGATCACCGTGTCCTGGTACCAGGGCAAGAACAGGGTCGCGAACAGCCCGATCGCCGCCCCGGCGGCCAGCCGGCGCTCGTGCGGGAGCTGGCGCCAGATCCTCGCCACCGCTGAGGTCCAGGAGCGGGCCACGAGTCGATTGTAGGCGCCGGGGCGGGCGAGTCGGCGCCGGTCGCCGCCCATCAGGACGACGGTCAGGAGATCGGGATGTCCTGCACCTCGGCAGGCTCACGGCGTCGGTGCTCGCTGCGCTCGAGGTACCAGTCGATCAGCGCTCGCAGCGCCAGCAGGACCTCGCGTACGGCCTCGCCCAGCCGGTGCTGGAGCTCGGGCGGGATCACGTCGCGCAGCGAGCGCAGCAGCGCCAGCAGGATCTCGGTCTCTGACTGGGAGCTGGGGCTCGTACCGGGTTCGCCGGCGCCCGCTCGGCTCGAGGCGGCCTCGTCCCCGGACGGCGCCGGCTCGCGGTGCTGCCAGCCCGCCGGCGGTGGCTTGGCACCCAAGCGCCCGGACGCCTCGGAGATCAGCCGCTCGGCCGCCTCAGACGCCCGGTCGAGCCGCTGCTGGAGCAGGTGCAGCGCGGCATCGGGCCCGGGCGCCGCCTGTGCGGGCTGGGTATCCGGCCCCTCTTCCTGCTCATCGCTCACCGTCGAATCTCACCTCGAGCGCGTCATCCTCGAATGTCGCCGCCGCCGGTCGGAAGGCGGCCAGCGCGGGGGGGAGCATGATAGTTCGCCTCTGGCCGCCCACGCCCACGATCAGCTCCAGCCCGATTTTCTTCAGCGAGATGTCGCCCTTGCTGGCGAAGGGCAGCTTCAGCCGCAACCGGGCTCCCTGATCGTCGACGATCAGCTCCTGCGTGAGCGCGTCGTAGAGCACTCCCGCCGGGTCGCGACCGTCGAACAGCGAGCCGGCCAGGCGGTCGAGCATCTCAGGTCCCACCACCTCCTGCTCGAAGTACGGCGCACACAGGACCGGAACCGGCGCGAACGCCGTGTGGACCAGCTCCAGATGCTCCTCCTGGACCTTGCGCCAGGCGGCGAAATAGTCACCCACCCCCGCCGGGAACAGGCGATTGACGATCACGGCGTCGGTCAGGTATCCGTACAGGTTCAGATACGTGAAGGTGCGCATCGCCTCCCCGATCACCATCCGGTCGGGGTTCATCACCAGGCGGATCGTGCAGTGCCGGCGATCGCGGAGGATCTCGTTCATCGCGATCAGTTTCTGCGACAGCCGCTCGATGTCGGCGAACACCGCGGAGCTGGGAAGCGAGATGTCAAGCAGCGAGCGGGCGATCGGCCTCGCCGCGGCCAGAATCTGGCGCTCGAACGGGAACACCTTGTCGATCCACCAGCGGGCGACGTCGGGGAACGACAGCAGCCGCAGCGTCTCACCGGTGGGCGCGCAGTCCACGATGATCGCGTCCCAGCGTCCGGACTCGTTGTGGGCCTGCAGGCGCAGCAGCGAGAACAGCTCGTCCATGCCCGGGGGGACGGTCAGCTCCTGCGCCGAGATGCGGTCGACACCGCGCTCCACGAACAGATCTCCGAGCCACTCCTGGACCCCCGACCAGTGGCGCTCCATCTCCTCCTGCGCCTTGACCTCCTGGCCCCACAGGTTGTCCGCGACCTGGACCGGCTCGGAGCCGAGCTCCGCCGACAGCGACTCGGACAGGCTGTGGGCGGGATCGGTGGAGATCGCCAGCGTCCGCAGCCCGGCTGCGGCGCAGCCCCGGGCGGTGCAGGCGGCGACGGAGGTCTTGCCGACGCCACCCTTTCCGGTGTAGAGGATGGTGCGGGGCCTCATGGGCCGGCCGAGTCTAGTGGGGGCCCGGGCCTGAGGAGACCGACAGCGTGCCCGTGGTGCGTGTGAAGTTGCCGGCCAGGTCGGTGGCAGTCAGCGTCACCGAGTAGGCCCCGGCGTGCCCCAGCGGCGGTATCGAGAAGTGATCGGTGCCGTACGGGAACGTCGCGCTGGTGGCGAACTTCACGGTCTGCGAGCCATCGCGCACGACGATCCCGACATGCGAGATCTTCGAGAGTGAGAAGCGCAACCTGACAGTCTTGTGCGCGCGGCCGTGGAAGGTCAGCTGCGCCAGTGCGGGTGGGGTCGTCAGGTAGGACTCGAAGTGCGACGCCGTCGTGCAGTAGAGGGGGATGGCGGTGAGGGTGCAGAGCTGCTGCAGAAACCCCGTGACCAGCTCGTGGTAGGACAGGTCGTCCTCGATCCCGGGCTGGTACAGCGACCATGCCCCGGTATCGAAGCTCGGCAGCTCCTGTAGAGCCTCCGCGTTCGCCGCTTGAAACAGCTGCCCGGCGAGAGGGTTGCCACTCACGGTTGCGTAGTCATGCAGGCCGATCAGGGTCTGCAGAAACGCGTTGATGATCGACGTGTTCGGGGCGAACGTGTACTGCAGGTAGCGAATGCCGACCGGCGTCCTGACCTCGACGCCCGCGGGAGGTGCAGCGCTGAACACCGGCAGCGCCTGCGCCGCGACCTGCAGGTAATAGGGGTTGTCGGTCGCCTCGTAAGCCCGCGTCAGCGCCTCGAGCCCGGTGGCCTGGGACATCGCGCTGGTCCACGGGGGCGAGCCTCCGTCGAAGCTGAAGTAGTACTCCCACGTCATCCCGCCGGCCCGACTCGCCGCCAGCGGGATCATCTCCGAGAGCAGCTGCTCCATCGCCGGATACTGAGCGGCCCCGGCGGTATACAGGCCGTCCGCCTTGCCGAAGCTCCCCAGCACCTGGAGCTGAATCCCCTGCCCGGGGTAGTACTCCCACACCAGTTGAGAGCCTGCGAACTCGACCCGCTGGCCGCTCGAGAGCAGTGGCCCCGTGGTCCACCACTGCCGGTTGCGGTCAAGCGTTGTGAACAGCGCAGGCAGCCGCGACGGCGTCAGCTGATGGGAGGCGGCGATCTGGTGAATCGTCTCGGTGACCGCGCTGAGCTCGGTCAGCCGCGTCCCCTTGAGGTGGCGCTCGGCCGCCAGCGCGGCCGACCAGCTGGCGCTGTACTGCTGGTAGGCGGTCGGGCTGAGCTGGTTTGCGTGCAGCAGGCGCAGCAGCACGGTGGGCACCGTGATCTGAGGTCGTTTGCGCTTCTTGGAGCGCTTGGCGCCCTTGGATCTCTTGCCGCCATGGCTCGTACCGGCGCCGGCGCCGGTCGTGCCGGAGCCGGAGCCGACCGTGGCTCCGCCGCTGCCGCCCGGAGCGCGGGCGATCGCCGTCCGCATCGCGGCCGTCGCCGGCGAGCGGGACGCTGGCGGCGACGGCGCAGGGGTCAGCTCCGGCCCGTCGACGTACGGGTCGTTGCGGTGGATGACGTGACCCTGCCGACCGAGAACCAGAACCGGCGCCGCGGCTGCGCTGCTCGGGAAAACGGCCAGCACGAGCAGGACTACTACGCTCCTGCGCACCGAACCGATGCTACATTCGCGCCACTGCCTTTGCCACGCTTGAGGAGGAAGTTGCATGCACCGAGGGACTCGGATCTGGCGTAGCGCGGCCGCTGCGGTCGTGTTGGCGACGGCAGCGCTGACCCTCGCGGCGTGTGGCTCAAGCAACTCGAGCTCCGGCTCGGGCAACGCCCAGTCGCTGCTCCAGCAGACGTTCGCCTCGGGCCACAAGGTCAACAGCGGGGTGCTCACCTTCAGCCTCACAATGAGCCCGACGGGCTCGAGCACGTTGAAGGGCCCGATCTCCTTCAGCCTCAGCGGGCCGTTTGAGAGCCGGGGGACCGGCAAGCTGCCCGAGTCGAACTTCACGATTGATCTGAGCGCTCTGGGCCATCACGGCCAGCTCGGCATCGTCTCGACCGGCACGAGTGGTTTCGTGACCCTGCAGGGCGCCGCCTACCAGCTGCCGGCCGCCGACTTCCAGAAGCTCGACTCGAGCTTCGCGTCGGCCACGCCAGGGGCGAGCGGGGGCGGGCTCTCGAAGCTGGGCATCCATCCCCTGCACTGGCTCACGAATCCCACCGTCGTTGGCCAGGAGAGCGTCGCCGGCACTCCCACGACGCACATCCGGGCTCATGTCAACGTGGCCGCGCTTCTATCGGACTTCAACACCTTCCTGCAGAAGGAGGCGTCGAGCGCGGCCGCCACGTCGAGCTCGATTCCGACCTCGATCCCGCCGGCCACACAGAAGAAGATCGCCGCCGAGGTCAAGAACCCGAGCGTCGACATCTGGACGGGCGCGAGTGACAAGGCGCTGCGCAAGCTCTCCATCAATCTCAACATCCCGGTTTCCGGCCAGGCCTCGACGCTCCTCGGCGGCCTGTCCTCGACCGGGTTGGGCTTCACGTTGCAGTACGCCAACCTGAACCAGCCTCAGACGATCGCCGCCCCCGGCAACGTGCGGCCGTTCACCGAGTTCGCCACCAAGCTCCAGAGCGTCGTCGCGCAGATCGAGGGCTCGCTGGGCGCAGGCGGCCTGGGGTCCTCGGCGGGCTCGGCTTCGTCGGGATCGGCGACCACCGGTGCGGGCTCGGGGAGCCAGTCGAACGTGCAGAAGTACACCAAGTGCATCCAGCAGGCGTCGGGCGACGTCAGCAAGATGCAGAAGTGCGCGTCGCTGCTCAACGGCGGCTAGAACAACCGCCGCCTACTCCGGGTCGGGCTCGAGCTCCTCTTCGGGCTCTTCGGGGGCGTCGTCGCCGTCGTCTCCGGCCCCCGGGTGGTAGTGGACCTGGAAGGCCTCCAGCAGCTCCTCGCGGCGGTGCTCGTCGACCGGCGTCTCGTCCGAGATCAGAATCCATTCCGCGCCTTCGAACTCCTCCACGTCGAGGATCTCGGTGTCGAGCTCCGGGGAGTCGTCGACGACCAGCAGGATCTCGGTCTGCGGATTGAAGTAGGTGCCGGGACGGTTGACGAGCTCGTCGAGCTCGACGCGACGGGGATCTGCCATGAGGGCGGAGCCTAGCGGCAAACGCGGGTCACGCGCGACTGATTCCGGCGATCTCGCGCTCCACCTCGGCGTCGACGTCGAGCGGTGGTTCGCCGCGCCGGGACCGACGATGGTTGCGGGCGATCACCAGGTCGCGGATCTCGGACCGCAGCTCGGGATCGATCTGCGGCGCCGTCAGCCGGGCCAGCTCGCTCTCCACGTCCAGCTCCGGCTCGCCGCGCCGGCGCCGGCGTGCGTTGCGCGCCTCGAGCAGCTGGCGGATCTCTGTGTCACGCTCGAGCGTCGAGGCCGCCGGGGACGGGCGGGAGCGCTCGCTGTCGAGCACCAGGTGGTTGCGGCCGTAGTCCTCCCAGGTGCGGCTGTTCAGCAGCAGCGCCGCGATCGCCCCGACGATCCCCGCCCCGCAGACCACCCAGATCACGGTGCTGAACGCGCTCTGCATCGCCTTAAGTGTTGCGCACCGAGATCCGGGCGGATGTGTTGCCGATGGCCCGCCACGGGGTATCCTTGAGGCAAGCGTTGACTGACTAGTCAATCGAGAACTTCAAGGAGAGCCCACCGTGGTTGATTTCACGCTCACCGACGAGCAGAAGAGCATGCGCGAGATGGCGCACGACTTTGCCGAGAAGGAGATCCGGCCGGTCGCTTGGGAATACGACCGTGAAGGCACCTGGCCCGGCGAGGTCCTCGAGAAGGCCTGGGAGCTTGGCCTGATGAACAACCACCTCCCGTCCGAGTACGGGGGGCCGGGCCTCGGCTTCCTCGACGGCTGCATCATCGAGGAGGAGATCGCCTGGGGCTGCTCGGGCATCGGCACCTCGTTGTCCTGTAACGGACTCGCCACCGCGCCGGTCATCCTGGCCGCGTCCGAGGAGCTCAAGAAGGAATACCTGGGCCGCCTCACCGAGGCGCCCTTGTTCGCGTCCTTCTGCCTGACCGAGCCCGACGCCGGCTCCGACGTCTCCGGGATGAAGACCACCGCCACCCGCAAGGGTGACAAGTGGGTCATCAAGGGCTCCAAGTGCTTCATCACCAACGGTGAGTACGCCGATTGGTACACGGTCTACGCCAAGACCGACAAGGAGGCCGGGCACCGCGGCATCTCCTGCTTCATCGTCCCTCGTGACGCCGGCGTGGTCGTCGACAAGCACGAGGACAAGATGGGCCAGCGGGCGTCCAACACCGCCACCATCACCTTCCCCGAGGTGGAGATCCCGCTCGATCACCTGGTCGGCGAGGAGAACAAGGGCTTCAAGATCGCGATGATGACGCTCGACCGCACCCGTCCAGGTGTCGCCGCCATGGGTGTCGGCGTGGCCCGGGCCGCGATGGAGTTCGCGATCAACTACTCCAAGGAGCGCGTCCAGTTCGGCGTGCCGATCGCCATGCACCAGGCGATCCAGTTCCTGATCGCCGACATGGCGACCAAGGTTCACCTCGCCCGCCTGGCGACCTGGAACTCGGCCGTGCTGCTCGACCAGGGGCGCCGCAACACGCTCGAGTCCTCGCACGCAAAGCGCTTTGCGGCTGACACCGCGATGGAGGTCACCACCGATGCCGTGCAGGTCTACGGCGGCTACGGCTTCATCAAGGAGTACAAGGTCGAGAAGCTGATGCGCGATGCCAAGATCCTCCAGCTCTATGAGGGCACGGCGCAGATCCAGCGCCTGGTGATCGCCCGCGAGACGCTGCTCCCGCGGCGGGTCGAGGAGCCCGCGACCGCCACCGTCTGAGCCGACGCTCTCACCGCGAGATCCGAGAAGGGCCGCCCGCGACGCGGCCCTCTTTGATGCGGCCGGGCGGGCGACCCGGACTCTGGCGACAAGACCGGTCCCCCCCACCGGTTTGGTCGCCAGAGTGGTGTCATACCGCCCGCGCCGGTGGGTACGGTGTTCGGGTGGCGCAGGCCCGACAAGTACTGACGGTGCTGCTCGCCGCGGCTGCCCTGACGGGTTGCGCGCAGGCCGTCGCGGGAACTGCTGACACGACACGGCTGCCGGTGAGTCACGCCGGCTCTCACCACGTGCAGCCACAGCCCGCGCCGGGGTCATGCCACGCCCGCGGCCACGGGCTGTACTCGCTACCGGACCCGCACTGCACCCCGGGTGCAATCGATCCGGCCGTCACCCAGGGCGACATCGGCCGGACGATCTGCCACGCCGGCTACAGCGAGAGCGTGCGTCCGCCCGAGTCGGTGACCGAGCCCGAGAAGCGGGCCAGTCTGCGCTCCTACGGGGACCGGCGCCCGCTGCACTACTACGAGTACGACCACCTCGTCTCGCTGGAGCTGGGCGGCGCCGCCAACGACGCGCGCAACCTGTGGCCCGAACCGGGCGCCACCCCGAATCCCAAGGACTCGCTCGAGGACCGGCTGCACGCGCTGGTGTGCGACGGTCAGATGAGGCTGGCCGCCGCCCAGCTGGCGATCGCCCACGACTGGGTCGCCGCCTACCGGCGCTACGTCGGAGCGGGCTAGGACGTTGTCTGGTGGGCTAAGCCCAGCCCTTGCGGCGAAACCAGATCCACAACCCGATCACCGACGCGACAAGGAGACCGATCCCGAACACCCAGAACGACCAGGTGTGGTTGAGGATCCGACCGGTCAAAAAGGCGAAGTTCTGGCCGAAGAAGCCGGTCAGGAACGTGAGCGGGAGAAAGATGGTCGCGATGATCGTCAGCTGCTTGTTGATCTCACCCTGGCGGTTGGCGACGGTCGACAGATACATGTCGGTGGCGCCGCTGAGCAGGTCCCGGTAGGAGTCCACCAGCTCCGAGACGCGGATCAGCCCGTCGTAGAGGTCGCGGAAGTAGAGCCGGTCGTCGGTCTCCAGCCCGGGCAGGTCTGAGATCCGGTCACCGTTGCGGGCGAACATGTCGCGCATCGGGGAAACCACGCGCCGCATCGCCACGAGGTCGCGCTTGAGCGAGAAGATCCGCTGCAGTTCCTCGGCCGTGGCATTGTCGATCACCGACTGCTCGACATCGTCGATCTCGTCGTCGGTCCGCGAGAGGACGGGGATGAAGGTCGAGGTGACCGCGTCGAGGATCTTGTAAACGAGGAACTGCTCGCTGCGGATCGGCTGGTCGTCGTAGCGCAGACGAAGATCGGTGAGAGGCTCGAACGGCCCTCGGTGGATCGAGACCACGTAGTCGCCGGAGATGATGAGGTGAACCTCGCGCAGCAGTGGCCCCCCCGACTCGGTGCCGGCGTCGACCCCGAACACGACCATGAACATGTACCCCTCGTACTCCTCGATCTTGGGGCGCTGGTTGAAGGTGCGAGCGTCGTCGACCGTGAGCGGGTGAAGCGTGATCAGCTGGCCCAGCCTCCCGATGTCCTCCTCGGATGGGTCCTCGAGGTCGATCCAGACGAACCCGTCCTTCTTGAGCTGGATCTCGAGGTCCTCGTGGGGAGGGTTGTGCAGGCACGGGACCCGCAGAGACGTTTTCCGGGCCGCGGCCGGGTCGCCGGTGGTCACGCGGCTACGCTACCAGCCCCCGTTGACGCCTCGGCGCGGAGGGGCGTGCCCGTGGCTCGGTTACTCGGTGGCGCTGAACTCCCAGATCGCCGTGGCCAGCATCACCAGGCCGAGCGCGACGATCACGCCGGCCTCCAGCAGCGTCGGCACGTGCCAGCCCCACCAGGTGACCCCCGGATCGAGCGCGTGGCGGGCGGCCGGGGAGATGCTCAGGTGGTTGAAGACGATCCGCCGCATCGGGTCCACGGCGTAGGTCAGGGGGTCGATCCGGTTGAGCACGGTCAGCCAGCCCGGGAGGCCCGACGCGGGGAACAGGGCCCCGGAGATGAAGAACATCGGCGTCACCACCATCTGCATGACGCCCATGAACGACTGCATCTGCTTGATCCGGACCGCGATCATCACCCCGAAGGCGGTGATCGTGAACGCCAGCAGCAGCTGCAGGATGAAGATCTCGAGGATCATCACCGGGTTGTAGGGGACGTGCACGACCCCGGCCAGGCAGATCACGATCACGCCCTGGAAGCCGGCCACGGTGGCGCCGCCCAGGCATTTTCCGATCACGATCGAGCTGCGGCGGATCGGCGCGACCATCATTTCGCGCAGGAAGCCGAACTCGCGGTCCCAGACGATCGACGCGGCCGAGAACATCGCCGTGAACATCACCGCGATGCAGAGGATGCCCGGATAGATGAAGGTCTTCAGGTTGACGCCGTGGGTCCCGGCGCTCGACAGCCTCTGCAGGCCCGAGCCGAGGACGAACAGGAACAGCAACGGCTGCACCAGCGTCGTCATCATCCGCAGGCGGTCCTTGAAGTAGCGGATCAGCTCGCGGCGCCAGACGATCTTGATCGCGCGCAACTCGGAGCGCATGCTGCGCTGCGGGACGCTGACGCGGACGATCTGGGGTGAGCCCGGCTGGGGCACCCCGGTCTGCCGGCCGGTATCCGGCGTAGTGGTGCTCACCGGCGGCCTCCGCTCATCATCTGCATCATCACCCGGTTGCGGTGCTTGGACTGGTCCTCCTCGGCGTCCCGGATCGTCGTGCCGGTGAAGGACATGAAGACGTCGTCGAGGGTCGGACGGGAGACACTCACCGAACGGATGGGGATTGACAGCTCGGCGAACAGGCGGGGCACGAACTGCTCCCCGGAGGGCACGCCGAAGGTGACCGCGCCCTCGGCGACCTTGGCCTCGATGTCGAACTGACGCCGGAGCGCTTCGATCGCCGCCTGGTCGTCGTCGGTGTGGATCGTCACGCGGTCGTGACCGATCCCGGCCTTGAGCGTCTCCGGCGCGTCGAGCGCGACGATCTGGCCGTGGTCCATGATCGCGATCCGGTCGCACCACTCGGCCTCGTCCATGTAGTGCGTGGTCATGAAGATGGTGATCTCCTCGCGCTCCTTGAGCTCGCGAATGTAGGTCCAGATCGAGCGGCGGGTCTGGGGGTCCAGTCCGATCGTCGGCTCGTCCAGGAACAGCACCCTCGGGGAGTGCATGAGGCCGCGCGCGATCTCGAGCCGGCGGCGCATCCCGCCTGAGAAGGTGCCGACCACCGAGTCTCGCCGCTCCCACAGGCCGACCATCTCCATCACCTGCTGCATCCGCGGCTTGACGAGGTCTGACTGCACGCCGTAGAGCTCGGCGTGCAGCCTCAGGTTCTGGGCCGCGGTCAGGTAGCCGTCGAGCGTGGGATCCTGGAACACCAGTCCGATGTTGCGCCGTACGTCATCGCGCTCGCGGACGACGTCGTGGCCGGCGACCCGGGCCTCGCCGGAGGTCGGCTTGGCCAGCGTGCACAGCATGTTGATGGTGGTGGTCTTCCCAGCCCCGTTGGGGCCCAGGAAGCCGAACACCTCCCCGGCGGCGACCTCGAAGTTGACGCCGCGGACCGCCCGGACCTCGCCGAAATGCTTGACGAGGTCGCGGACGGCGATGGCGGGGGCTCCCGCTCCATTCGCGGTGCTGGCGCTCACTGCATCTACCTTAGTGGTCTCCGCGGGGGCGACCACTCAGCCGGCACCGTCGCGGACTTTGACCGTGGAGCTCACGGCCTATGCCTCGGATGCGTCGCTGTCCTCGGACTCCGGCTCGCCGTCGTCGGCCGCGTCGGGGTCGTCGGCCAGGATCCGGTACAGGCTTCGCCGGGCCTCGGCCAGGACCTCGGTGGCGCGAGCGCGCTGACCCTCGTCACCGACCGAAGCGACCTGCCAGGCCGCCTTGCCGATCTGGATCACCAGCGGCCCGAGCTCGGCGAGCGCGTGCTCGCCCTCCTCGCCGGTCGGCTCCCACGGAGCCGGCTCGGCGGCACGGGTCTCCAGGTGCTCACGGCCGGAATCGGTGATCTCGAACCGCTTGACCCCATCGGTATCGGTGGAGCGGACCAGCTTCTCGTCCTCGAGCTGGCTGAGCGTCGGATACACGGAGCCCGGGCTGGGGCGCCAACGCCCGTCGCTTCGCTCCTCGATCGTCTGCATCAGCTGGTACCCATTGCGAGGCTCCTCGGCGAGCAGCCGCAACAGCGCCAGCCGCACGTCGCCGCGTCGTGCCCGGCCACGTCCGCGTCCCCGCGGACCCCGGCCGAACGGTCCCGGGCCCCCGAACGGACCGCCGCGCATCCGCCGCAGCGAGATCAGGTCCTCGAGCTCCTCGGGAGTGGGGCGGTGATGCCGTCCCTTGCCGTGTGAGAACACCCAGGCCGGTGGGCCCTGCCGGTGTCCCTTACGTCCCCGGGCGCCTCGCCCGGGCCATTCCTGTGCGAATGAATCGCCACTCATGTGTTACTTCCTTTGTTGTCGATCTATAACGATGGATCAACGATATATCGTGAGTGTTCTTTTGTCAAGCCGTCCAGCCAGGCGATCCCGAACGGCCGCTCGGCGGCTCGTTCCGTGCGCGGTCCGTGCGCCGGCGATCCGGAGCGGTCGCTCGGCGATTCGGGCCAAGGATCGGAGAAAGGTGCGCATACCGAGCACTTCTCAGATCGCTGCCGCGAAGCGGGCGACATTTTGGTCGGCACACGACCAAGATCTCGCACGAAACCGCGCGGTTGCGCGGTTGCCGAGGAGTGGGCGGCCCGAGCGCGTCCGCGAGCGTCAGTTAGAGGGAGCGGAGCCGGGTTCTTCGCCGCCACCGCCGCCGCGCCTGCGCAGCCAGTCGGCGACCTGCTGGCTGACGTCCCCGACCTGGGAGCCGAGGTTGGTGACGTTTTCACCCAGCTCGCGGAACATGGCGCGGAAGCGCTCGGCGTAGAACTCCATCGCGTCGCCGGCCTCGGCGCGGACATTGGTCTCGTCGCCCCGGCGCCGGTACTCGCCGCGGATGATGCGGTCGTACTCGCCGCTCTGGACCCACCTCATCACCTCGGAGACGCGGCGCACCGCGTTTGAGTGGGTGGCGTTGAGCTCGTTGAAGAAGCGGCGCACGCGATCGTGGGAGTCGTCCCAGTTCTCGTACTCCATCGCCTGCGCCATGAAGGCGTCGAGGTCGAGCCGGTCGGCGGGCATGCCGCTGGCCACGACCATCAGGGACCGGCAGACGATCTGCGGGTCGCGGACGGCCAGCGTCGCGGCGCGGTCGCAGCTGAGCTCGGCGGCCCGGCGCCACTCCAGCAGCACGGCGCGGACGGCCCGCAGGGGCAGTCCGAGCAGGGGGAGCCCGCCGGTCGCGCCGAGCAGGATGTTGAGCGCGGTGATGTAGAGCACGTGGTCGGACAGGATGTGGCCGAGCTCGTGGGCGATCACGGCACGCTGCTCGCCCGGACCGAGATGCTCCAGGAGATTGGATCCCAGCACGATCATCGGATCCTGAGAGCCGATCGTCAGCGCGTTCCAGGACAGCGACGAGTTGACGTAGAGGTCGTAGTCGCTGGGCATGTCGAGGATCCGCTTGACCCCCTGATACGACGCCCACACCTCGGGCAGCTGGCGCTCGGACAGCTTCACGGAGTTGCCGAGCAGCGACTGTCGCAGCGCGCGCTCGTAGCTGAACTCGACAAGCTTGCGCACGACCACGTCGAGCATCGGCACGGCGTTCAGTGCGGCTGTCGCCGCGCGGTCGGCCGGGTGCTCGTAGGCCTTCGAGGAGATCTCGGGGTACGGCTCGAGGGCTTCGGGGAGCGTGTTCGGCATCGCTTCACCGGTGAGCCTACTCCTGCGTCCCGGCTCACGGAAACGGGACTCCGGCGAAAATCCCTCAGACCATGGGAAGCGTCACCGTCAGCCGGGTCTTTCCGGGCACCGTGGCCGAGGCCGAGCGATGCTGGTATGACACCGCGCGCTGGTCGCAGTGGGTCGACGGGCTCGAGCGGGTGCTGGCCGTCGACGGACCGTGGCCGGAGACCGGCGCCGCCGTCACGTGGGAGTCCGGGCCCGCCGGCCGCGGGCGCGTCACCGAGCAGGTGATCGCCCACGAGCTGAGACGGGGCCAGACGCTCGACGTTCGCGACACGTCGATCACCGGCCGCCAGAGCGTGGTGTTCGAGCCGTCAGATACGAACGTGGAGGTGACGATGCGACTCGAGTACCGGCTCCGGCGGCGCTCGCCGCTGACCCCGGTTCTCGACGTTCTGTTCATCCGCCGCGCGATGGCGGCATCGTTGGAGACGACGGTGAGCCGCTTCGGGGCCGAGCTGCGAGCGTCCCGCTCCTAGCCTGGTTGGCTCGTCCCCCGACGCCGAGTGTCAGCCCGGAGTCGGTTGATCCAGGCTTAGACTGCGGCTCGTCATGTTCGTCTTCAAGGCTGCGGTGGTCGGTGCCGGCACGATGGGGGGCGAGATCGCGCACACGATCGCGAACGCCGGCATTCCCGTGGTGCTCAAGGACGTCGAGGACCGCTACGTCGATCAGGCGCTGGAGAAGGCGTGCTCGCTGTGGCAAGCCCAGATCGACGCGGGCAAGCTGGAGGCCGCCGAGCTGGAGCGCCGGCTGAGCCTGATCACGCCGACCACCGGGTACGAGCCGTTCGGGGATGTCGATTTCGTGATCGAGGCGGTCCCCGAGCTCATGCGGATCAAACAGGCGGTGTTCTCAGAGCTCGACGAGGTCACGCCCGGCCACGCGATCCTCGCCTCCAACACATCGTCGCTGTCGATCACCGAGATGGGGGAGGTGACGATCCGGCCCGACAAGGTCGTCGGCTTCCATTTCTTCTACCCGGCCTCGATCGCCCGGCTGATCGAGATCGTGGAGGGCGAGGACACCGCCGCGGAGACCGTGCAGGCAGCCGCCAACTTCGCCCAGGCGATCCGCAGGATGCCGATCCGCTGCGCCGACGCTCCCGGCTTTGTCGTCAACCGGATCCTCAACTCGAGCGTGTCCGAGCTGTGGCGCTTCCAGGAGGAGACCGGCACGCCGGTCGACGAGATCGACCGGATCGTCACCGAGTCCAAGGCGGCACCGGCGGGTCCCTTCTTCCTCGCCGACCGGCTCGGGCTGGACACCGTCCTGCACGTCGCCGAGCACCTGCAGGAGTCCTATGGCGAGCGCTTCCACGTCCACCAGGGGATGCGCGACCTCGTCGACGCCGGGGAGCTCGGGGCCAAGACCGGAAAGGGCTTCTATGAGCACCGCGGCTGAGCCCGGCGCGAGCGCGGCGCTGGTGGAGCGCTTCACGCTCAAGGCGCTGGTCGAGGCCTGCCTGGTCCTCGAGGAGGGCGTGGCTGCGATGAAGGACATCGACCTGGGGATGATGGCCGGCGCCGGAATCGTTCCGCCGCCGTTCGCCCGCGCCGACCAGGTCGGCCTCGACGAGGTGCTGGCCAGGCTCGAGCGCGCCGCGCAGGAGTGGGGCGAGCACTTCGAGCCGCCCACGGTTCTCCGCCGGCTGGTGGCTCAGGGCCGGCTCGGCGTCAAGAGCGGCCAGGGCTTCTTTCCCTATCCACGTCCGGACCCGGGCTGGGATGAAAGCCCCGTCAAGCTCGAGACCCGGGATGCCGTCGCGATCGCCTGGCTCGACCGCCCCCCGGCCAATTCGATCTCACCGGACGTGGTCGCCGCGTTGCGCCGGCTGTGGGACGCGGTCGGCTCGGCCGGCAGCGTGCGCGCGCTCGTGTTCGCGTCGGCCAACCCGATGCTGTTCTGCGCGGGAGCCGACATCAAGGCGTTCACCACCATGGACGCCGAGGCCGGCCGAGCGCTGGTGGATCAGATGCACGGCCTGCTGCGCGACATGGAGCGCTCGCGGATCGTGACGATCGCGGCGGTCAACGCGCTGGCCTTCGGAGGCGGGTGCGAGCTGGCGATGGGCTGCGACGTGCGGATCGCGGCGGCTTGCGCCAGCTTCGGCCAGCCCGAGATCAATCTCGGCATCGTCCCCGGCTTCGGAGGCACCCAGCGGCTACCCCGCCTGGTGGGCGAGGCCCGGGCGCTCGAGCTCAACCTCACCGGTGACCCCATCGGGGCCGGCGAGGCGTATGAGCTGGGGCTGGCAAATCGTGTCGTGCCCGACCATGAGCTGCTCGACACGGCGCTGGCGTGGGCCCGCAAGCTCGCCGGCCAGGCGCCGGTGGCGGTCGAGCAGATAAAGCGCGTGTCGGGCGCCGGAGATCTCGACTTGGGCATCGAGGCTGAAAAGGCGGCGTTTGCGGCCGTGTTCGGGTCCGAAGACGCGCGCGAGGGAATCGCGGCGTTCCTGCAAAAGCGCGCGGCGCGATTCCAGGGCCGGTGAGCGGCTCCGGCGCGGACACGGAACGGGTGAGCGGCTCCGGCGCGGACATGGAAGGCGTGGGCCGGCCCGCCCGCGATGCCGAGCGCCTGGCCGAGCTCATCCGTGGCGCCGGGTCGGTCGTGGCGCTGACCGGAGCCGGCATCTCGGTTCCCTCGGGGATCCCGGACTTTCGCACGCCGGGCACCGGGCTGTGGACCAACGTCGACCCCATGGAGGTCGCCCACATCGACGTGTTCCGCCGCGATCCGGCGCGCTTCTGGCACTTCTACGGCGACCGCTTCCAGACGCTCGAGCACAAGCGCCCGAACCGCGCTCACACAGCGCTGGCGGCGCTCGAGCGCGCCGGGCTGCTCGATGCCGTGATCACCCAGAACATCGATCGCCTGCACAGCATGGCCGGCACCCGGGAGCTGATCGAGGTCCACGGGACGATCGAGCACTCGTCGTGCCCCTCCTGCCGCGCGCGGCACTCGCTGGCCGAGGTGCGCGAACGTCAGCGCCGGGACCCGGCCGGCGTGCCGCGCTGCGACTGCGACTCCGCGCTGAAGCCCGACGTCGTCCTGTTCGGCGAGTACCTCCCCGAGGAGGCTCTCAGACGAGCCGAGCTGCTGGCGGCGGGAGCCGACCTGCTGGTGTGCGTCGGCTCCTCGCTGGAGGTCTATCCGGTCGCACAGCTACCGGCGACGACACTCGCCGCGGGGGGAGAGGTGGCGATCGTCACCCAGGGAGCCACACCGTTCGACGGCCGTGCCGCGGTCCGCTGCGGCGGCGACGTGGTAGACGAGCTCCAGACTGTGATCGACCTGCTCGGTCTGCACCATGCCGACTCAGGCGTTCTCGACGGCGCGCGCCCGTAGCGCCGCCTCGATCCGTCCGAGCGTGAACGCCACCGTTTCGCGCTCGGTCTCCGACACCGGGCCTCCGAGCGCTGCCTGAGCCGCCGCCGCGGCCGGTTCGCGCTGGCCGCGCAGCTCCGTCAGCCGGTCACGGAGGGAGGTGGCCGTGGGGTCGCGGCTGAGCTCGGAGACGGCGGCGTCGAGCGCCACCAGGAGCTGGAGCGCCGCCTCGCGGTCGCGGCCGTGGTCGAGGTCATCACGCGCCCGGAGGGCCAGCTCCTCGCAGGCCAGGGAGAGTTCGCGGGCCCCGAGCACGGCCGCCAGGCGCGCCTGCGGGTGCAGCACGCGCGCGCGCCGCGACCTGCCGGTGGACGGCACAAGCTCGCGAGCGCCGGTCCACAGGCCGTCGGCCACCTCTTCGCCGGCCCCGTACCCGACCCGGGCGGTGAGCGCCTGCCGGCGTCCGACGGTGTGCAGGTAGGGGTCGGCGGTCACCAGCCGGAAGGCGTGCAGGGCGCGGTTGAGCACGCGCAGGCCCGCAGCCAGCTCATCCTCGCCGGCGGCGCCCAACCAGGTTCTCGCCGTCTCGGTGTCTCCGAACGGCTCGCCGACGTCGATCACGGTGGCGCGGCCGGTGCTGACCGGCTCGGGTGGCGGCTCGGGTGGCGTCTCGCGTGCGGCCCGGCGCAGGGCCGCCAGCCGCCGGCGCTCGGGCGCGCCCAGCGTCGCGAACACGATCACGTGGGCGGCCGGGCCGCCCGGATCGTCCGGGGGGCGCAGCAGGTAGCGCCCGTCCGGCGGCCCGAGCGGCCACGGGAACTCGACCTGCGCGAACCGGAACAGGCGGGTGTCCGCGCTCACCGCAGGGCCCGCGGCGGCAACTCGATCAGTGCTGGTTGGTGCGGATCGCGTACTTGCTGGGAGCGATCGGGACGATCGGCTCGGGGATCTGGCTGATGCGGTTGATCAGATGGATCCACTGGCCCGGCTGCAGGATGCTCTTGATCTGAGCCGAGAGCTTCTTGTTGCTCCCGTAATCGGGCGTGAACGAGATCTGGATGCGGTTCTTATGGTCGGGCAGCGCGAGCGTGTTGGTCTGCCCCTTGTAGGCGATCGTGCTGATGATCTGATCGGGCCGCATCGCGCCCTGCAGGGTGAGCAGGCGGCGGATCGTGATGTCGGTGATCGAGCCTGAGGTCTGGTGGCCGAGAACGGGGATGTTGTTGATCTTCGAGATGTCGACGCTCGAGCCGGTGGCGCCGGCGGCGTCGACCCCGTTGGAGCCGGTCAGGGTGTGCCCGCATTTCAGCCCGCTGACGTCGGGATCCAGGCCGGACGCGACGAGGAACTCGATCGTCGCCAGGACCCGGCGGTCGATCTGCCCGGTGGCGATGTCACGCCGCCCGCAGTTGTAGATCTGCACGTGCGGATCCTGCAGGACGCGTTCGGTCAGCTGTTCCTTGCTCATCAGCAGGACCTGGCCGACGCTCGGGTTCTTGGCGCCGGGACCGAAGAACGGGTCGACCCCGGCGGCGCGGTACACGGCCGTGGCCTCCAGCAGCTTCCATCCGTCGAGGATCGGCTTGGGGTCGATCAACGGGGCGTTCTTGCCGGCCGGCTGGATCGTGAAGTAGAGGTGCGACGACAGATCCTGGGTCGGCCCGCCGATCCGTCCGAGGATCGTGCCCGCGACCACGATCGAGCCGGCCTTGAGCCTCTGCAGGCGGTACGAGTTGCGTCCCAGGTGCAGGGCATCGGAGAAGTAATTCTGGAAGTTGGAGATCTGCTGGGTGGAGCTCTTGAGCTGCAGGGCACCGCCGGCCGCGTAGGAGGCCGCGCGGGCGGGATTTGCGAACAGCCGCTCCTTGACCAGCGGAGCCGTCACGGTGGCCGGCGCAGCCGGTAAGGCTGACTTGGCGGGCGTGACCGGGAGGGTGATTGGCCGTCCGGAGGCGCCGGGGCTGCCGGTCTTGGCGGCGCTGGTCTGGGTGCCCGCCGAGGCGCCCGTGCCCGTGCTCGCCGTGTGCACGGTGGGGATGCCCTTCGTGACCGCGGGAAGCGCGGCGGCGGCCTGCTGCCCGGCGCTGGCGGGCGCGGTCGGAGCCTTGGCCACTGGCGCGGCAAGCTCCTGCGCGATCTCGCGCGCGGTGACCTTGACGGGCTTGGGCACCGGGTAGCTCTTGGAGACCGAGCCCAACTGCGAGTAGGTGTAGATGTTCCCCGTCTCATCTTGGAGCTCGACGTAGCGCCCGAGCTTGGCGTTCTGGCCGATCTTGATGACCTTGCCGTCGTTGACGGCGATCACCGGCGATCCCTGCTTGGCGAAGATCGAGGTGCCCCGGCTCGTCGGGCTGGAATCGATCGCGATCGCGGCGTTGCCGCTCTTGATCTTGTGCTTGGTGAGCCCGATCACGTTGCTGTCGGCGTACTTGGCCGGCGCCGCAACCGGGAAGTGCCCCTGCACCAGGCCGGTCAGTGCGCCGACCAGCTGCGACGGGATGCCGCCGATCAGCTTGGCGCGCAGCAGAACCGACTGCACGTACCAGGAGGCATGGTTGTAGGCGAAGATCGCGGTCGAGAGGTTCTTGGAGGCGCCGGCGGCGTGCAGGTAGCGAGCGGCCGTGAAGATGGCGTCGACGGGGTTGTACGGGTCCGCGACGCCATCGCCATTGGCGTCGACTCCCCATTCCTTCCACGTCGAGGGCAAGAACTGCATCCAGCCCACCGCCCCGGCCGAGGACACCGAGAGGTTGCGCCCGTAGTCGGTCTCGATCTCGTTGATCCCGGCCAGGACCTGCCACGGGACCTGATACTCGATCCCGGCCGCCTGGTAGATCGGGATCAGGAAGGGCGGAATCCGGAACGAGTCGATGAAGAAGTTCGGCACGCCGATCGCGGCCGGCCCCGGCAGCGACAGCGAGAAGGTCGGATTGGACGCCGACGGCACCCCCTTGCCGGTGGGCGTCGTGCTCTTCTTCTTGTGCTTGGTCGTCTTCACGACCTTCGAAGCGGCCGGGGCCTTGGCTTTGTGCGTGGACGGCTTCTGGGGCTTGCCCGGCTTCGTCGGCTTGGGGATCGTTGAGCTCGACGATGTGGTGGTCGAGCTTGAAGTTGAGGTTGAGGTTGAGGTTGAGGTTGAGGTTGAGCTGCCGGAGCTCGTGCTGCTCGTGCTGGTGGACGTCGTGGTGGTGGTGGTGCTCGAACTCGAGGACGGCACGCACGATTCGCTCTCGGACACGACGACACCGGTGATCGGCAACTGCATCGAGGAGATCGGCGTGCCCGGCGGGACGTTGACGTTGAAAGTCAGCACCTGGCCGCCGGCCAGCGTGACCTTGACCGTGCAGGCATCCGCGGATGCGCTCGGGATCGCCGCGATCGCCATGCCGATGGTCATCGCCGCGGCGAGCGCCAGAACCAACCACAGCTTCCGCCTATTCAACAATGCCGCCCGTCTCCTCCGAATTCACGGTGTGCGCAGGTCCAGTCGTTTCCCAGCCACGATGCGACGTGAATGGGGAAGCTACTGACTGCTTCGGGGCATTGCAACGCGGAACCGACGCGCCCCGTGGATGCGGATCCGACGCGTGCCACTTGCCCACATTATGACCCGGCTGCGGCGGCAGGGGCGGGCGAACGCCTGCAAAACCACACTTCCTGTGAACCATAAGCCTCAAGTTGAGATCGAGTCATGCTCTCGAGCGACCTCGGAGGGGCGTCCGTGCAGCGGTACGGACGCCCGGTGAAGCCCCGGGGCTGTACAGTCGTGCCCCTGATGAGCGACGAGAGCAGCTTCAAGGACAGGGTCACGCGGCAGGGCGAGGAGGCGATCGGCAAGCTCGCCCAGGAGCTGCTCGAGAACCCGATGGTCAGCGGCGCGCTGTCGGCCGCTTTCGAGACGCGCGAGCGCGCGATGCGCGCGCAGGAAGTGGCGATGGGGGCGCTGAACCTGCCATCGGCCAGCGACCTGGAGCGCCTCACGCGCAGGATCCGCAGCGTCTCGCAGCGTCTGGAGGGCATCGAGGACGGGCTGGACCGACTTGACGACCGCCTCGAGCGCGCGGGCAACGTGGCGTCACTGGACGAGCGCCTCGCGAAGATCGAGGCCTCCCTGGAGCGGCTCGAGGCCTCCGTCGGCCGGGCGCCCGCGGCTCCCAAGCCCGCCCGCAAGGCCGCGTCGCCGGGCGCGCGCAGCGGCACCGAGACCCGCACGGCCGCCCGCAAGCGCGCCGACGCCGGCAAGTAGGCCACGGCGTCAGCTCGCCGGCGCGGGCCCGGCGCCCATCAGCGCGGCTGCCGCCAGCTCGCCGAGACGATGCTCGGCCTCCCGCAGTTGATCGGGGTCGATCCGGCGGCGGGCGGGCGCCAGCAGGTCGGACACGATCAGGACCGCGCCCGCGGCGAAGCCGCGGCGGGCGGCAAGCGCGAACAGGGTCGCGGCCTCCATCTCGACCGCGATCGCGCCCTGGCTCCGCCAGCGTCGCTCGGCGTCGTCGGGGCCGTCGTAGAAGAGATCGGTTGACACGACCACGGCCTGCCCGCGTGCGGAGCCGTCGGCCACCTCGTGCAGACGCGCCGTCAGCTCGGGGGTGGCGCGGACCCGCTGGCCGCCCTGCCCGGCGCCGAGCGCCCGGCTGGTGCCGTCGTCTGAGAGCGCCTCGGAGACGATCAGGAGCTCGCCGAGCTCCAGCTCGGGGTCGAGCCCTCCGCAGGTCCCGACGCGCAGTAGCGTGCGGGCGCCCAGCTCGTAGAGCTCCGCGATCACGATCGCGGAGCTCGGGCCGCCCATGCCGGTGCTCTGGATCGTGAGCGTCTCCCCGTCGGCGGCGACGCCGGTGTACCCCCACAGCCCGCGGTTGTGATTGAACATCTTCGGCTCGCGCAGCAGCGACTGTGCCAGCAGCAGTGCCCGGCCTGGGTCGCCCGGCAACAGGACCCTCTCGGCCAGTGGCGCGGTCGGATGCAGGTGGATGGTGCCGGGCACGGCCGGCGAGGTTAGACTCCCGCCCGCGATGGCGGAGTTCAAGTCCCCGAAGGAGTTCCGGGAGGTCATGGACCGGACGTTCACGCTGATGAGCGAGGACCCGGGCATGGGCCCGAAGCTGCGCGAAGCAGACACCCCGCAGCGGTTCGAGTTCACCGACTTCGACCTCGTGGTCAACGTGCGCGCCGGCGCTAGGACCGAGCCGAACCTGGTGTGGGTGTGGTCGGATGACATCGACTGGGAGCCGAAGGTGAAGATGGCGATGAGCTCCGAGACCGCCAACAAGTACTTCCAGGGCAAGGAGAACGTGGCGATCGCGATTGCACGCCGGCGCATAAAGACCGGAGGCGACGTGAAGGCGGCGCTGGCGATCATCCCGATCACCAAGCCGCTGTTCGCGCGCTATCGGGAGATGGTCGCCGCCGAGTACCCCCACTTGGAGCTCTGACGTCCGCGCGTGGCGGGCGGATTTGCCGCGCACGCGATTGACAATTCGGCGCATGGCGAGTAGACCTAGCGCATCAACCAAGGCAACAGGCCGGAGCGTGGTCGCGCCACCAAGCGCGCCCGCGAGGCGCCGCCGGAAACGTGACGAGCGCCGACGGCCGACGCAGCGGGCCGTGATGCCCGCGGGCGGCGGGGCCTCGTTCTCAGCGAGACCCCGTCGCCAGCATTTACGCCGCATTCCGGGACCCGTCGCGACGTGACCCTCGGAGAGGCGGCCAAACGCGTCGGGGTGAGCCCGGCGACCCTGCGCCGGTGGGCGCGGGCGGGGGTCATCCCCCAATACGACGGTGAGTGGTCGTCCTCCGCTATCGGTCACGCGCGTGTGGTGGCTCGTATGCGCAACCGCGGGCACTCCCTGGCCGAGATCAAGCGTGCCACCGAGGAGGGTCGGCTCGCGTTCGGGTTCCTCGAGGACCTGTTCCCGTCCGACCAGCAGCGGATGACGATCGAGCAGGCCGCCCGCGAGTCGGGGCTCGACATCGGCCTGGTGCAGCGGCTGGTCACCACCCTGGGGGTCAGCCCCGAGCACTCGACCACGGTCTCCGACGACGAGGTTCAGCTGATGCGCTACGTGGCCGCCGTCCTGGACACCGGTTTTCCATTGGTCGCGCTGCTGCAGCTGGTGCGCGTCTACGGCCAGGCGATGGCGCGGGTGGCCGACGCCGAGGTGCGGCTGTTCCACCTCTACGTCCACGAGCCGCTGATGCGCTCCGGGGCCGCCGGCATGGAGACGGCCGAGCAGATGCTCGCCCTGTCTCGTGAGGTGCTGCCCCTGGCCGGGCCGGTCCTCGACCAGGTCCACCAGCACTACCTGCAGCATTTCATCGAGCAGGATGTGGTCGGCCACATGGAGGCCGACCTCAGCGGTAGCTCGGTCGACCTCGGCAGGATGCGGGTGGCGATCGCGTTCGCCGATCTGACCGGCTACACCCGGCTCACCGAGGAGGAAGGGGAGCTGACGGCGCTCGACGCCGTGGAACGGTTCGTCGAGGCCGTCGAGAACACCCTGCCCGAGGAAGCGCGTGTGATCAAGACGATCGGCGACGAGGCGATGATCGTCGGCTCGGACCCCGCTGCGTTGACCGATTGGGCCGTCGGCTTCCAGCGGCTGCACGGCGGACGTCCGCTGCCGCGGATCGCGGTCCACTACGGCGTCGCCCTGTTCCGGGACGGCGACTACTACGGGCGCGATGTCAACATCGCCTCGCGGGTGGCGGCGCGCGCCGCCGGCGGCGAGGTGCTGGTGACGCGGCCGGTGGTCGAGTACCTCGACTCTCCGGCACCGCATCTGGAGTACGAGCGGATCGCCGAGGTCAAGCTCAAGGGCTTCACCGACACGACCGAAATCTTCATCGCGCGCCAGCGCGCCGAGGAATGATGAGTGACCTCCTCGCGCCGGTCCGTGAGGGGGGGCTGCTGGGGCCGGGGCGGGCCGTCGTCGTGCTCTACTCCGGCGGGCGCGACTCCACTTGCCTGCTGGACCTCGCCGTGCGCCTGGCCGGGGCCGAGCGTGTGCTCGCCCTGCACGTCAACTACGGGCTGCGCGACTCGGCCGACGACGACGAGCGCCACTGCCGGGCCGTCTGTGAGGGGCTGGGGGTCGCTTTCGAGCTCCGCCGGCCGCGGCGGCAGGAACGGGCGGGCAACCTGCAGGCATGGGCGCGCGAGGAGCGCTACGGCGCCGCCACCACGATGGCGCGCGAGCGCGGCGCCGACATCGCCGCCGGCCACACGGCGACCGATCAGGTGGAGACGATCCTGTACCGGCTGGCCTCGTCGCCGAGCCGCCGCGCGCTGCTGGGGATGCGTCCCCGCGACGGGCTGCTCGTCCGCCCGCTGCTCGGATTCACGCGCACGCAGACGGCCGCGCACTGCTTAGGGCGCAGTCTGGAGTGGCGGGAGGACCCCAGTAACGAGTCAGACGCGTACGCGCGCAACCGCATCCGGCGGCGGCTGGTCCCCGCGCTCGAGGCCGCCCACCCCGCGGCACAGGCCAACGTGCTGGCCCTGGCGGAGATCCTCCGCGACGAGGCCGAGGTGCTGGACGCCGCCGTAGATCAGATCCTCGCCGGACGTCCGGAGATCCCGCTGGCGCGGCTGCGCGAGCTGCCCTCGGGGCTGCTCCGGCTGGTCGTGCAGCGCCTGGCCGATGACGCCGCCGGCGAGCCCGCCGCGGGCGTCGGGCGCCGCGCGGCGGAAGTGGCGGCGATGCGGGACACGGGGACGGTCTGCCTGGACCTTCCCCACGGCGTCCGGGCGACGGCGCGGGGCGGTGTGCTGCGGTTCGGCCGCACGCCTCTCCTAGACTGAGACTCCGTGAGCCAAGACGCTGCGATCGGGGAGATCCTCGTCCCCGCCGAGGATCTCTCGCGACGGGTTCGCGAACTGGCCGAGGAGGTCTCGCGCGACTATGCGGGCAAGGACCTGCTGCTGATCGGGGTGCTCAAGGGCGCGGTGTTCTTCCTCTCGGACCTGATGCGCCACCTCGACATTCCGGTCGAGGTGGATTTCATGGCGGTGGCGTCCTACGGGTCGGCGACCAAGTCCTCGGGCGTGGTGCGGATCCTCAAGGACCTCGACGCGGCGATCGAGGGGCGCGACGTGCTGATCGTCGAGGACATCGTCGACTCCGGCCTGACCCTGCAATACCTACTGCGCAACCTTGCGGGACGCAACCCCGCCTCGCTCGAGGTGTGCGCGTTGCTGATCAAGCCCGAGCGGCGCAAGGTCGATCTACAGACACGCTACGTCGGCTTCGAGATCCCAGACCGGTTCGCGATCGGCTACGGCCTCGATTTCGGAGAGCGCTACCGAAACCTTCCGTACGTGGCTGCGTTGGAGCAGTGAATGGTGGCCTGCAGGCCAGTTGAAGCCGTGCTTGCGGGCCAAACCCAGGTGCTACGCTTGCTGATTCCCGGTACCAAGCACATCTTCAGAAGCGCGTGCGGTGCCGGCCGCATGCAGGAGTTTCTTTCATAATGAGCAGGTTCTTCAAGAACGCCGCGTTTCCGATCCTGATCGTCGTCGTCCTGGCGTTCTTCGCACAGAAGCTGATCGGGAACTCCAACCACGGAACGCCGCACACGTTCGGCGACCTGATGGGCGAGCTGCAGAGCCACCAGGTCAAACAGCTGTCGCTCGATCAGAAGTCCAACAGCGCCTCGGTCACGACCACCTCCGGCGTCAAGTACACGGTCGGGTATCCGGACTCCTACGCGCCGACGCTGATCAACGACGCGATCAAGGACCTGCCGACCGGCTCGGCCGGACTCGACGTGCAGAGCAAGTCCTCGAGTGCCTGGCTCGGGCTGCTGACCTATCTGCTGCCGGTGATCCTGTTCATCGGGTTCTGGATCTTCCTCATGAACCAGGTCCAGGGGGGCGGCTCCAAGGTGATGTCGTTCGGCAAGTCCAGAGCCAAGCGAATGTCGGTCGATTCGCCCAAGATCACCTTCCGGGACGTCGCCGGGGTCGACGAAGCCGTCGAGGAGCTGCACGAGATCAAGGAGTTCCTCGAGAACCCCAAGAAATTCCAGGCGCTGGGCGCCCGGATCCCCAAGGGCGTGCTCCTGTACGGCCCCCCGGGCACCGGCAAGACGCTGCTCGCGCGCGCCGTGGCCGGCGAGGCCGGAGTGCCGTTCTTCTCGATCTCCGGCTCTGACTTCGTCGAGATGTTCGTCGGCGTCGGCGCCTCGCGCGTGCGTGACCTGTTCGAGCAGGCCAAGCAGAACTCCCCCTGCATCATCTTCATGGACGAGATCGACGCCGTCGGGCGTCACCGCGGCGCCGGCCTCGGCGGCGGCCATGACGAGCGCGAGCAGACGCTGAACCAGCTGCTGGTCGAGATGGACGGCTTCGAGATGAAGGACAACATCATCCTCATCGCCGCCACCAACCGCCCCGACATCCTCGACCCGGCGCTGCTGCGCCCCGGGCGCTTCGACCGCCAGATCGTCGTCGACCGACCCGACCGGCTCGGTCGCAAGAAGATCCTCGAGGTCCACACCCGCGGCAAGCCGTTGGCGCGGGAGATCGACGTCGACGCGCTGGCCGGGCAGACGCCCGGGTTCACCGGCGCCGACCTGAGCAACCTCGTCAACGAGGCGGCGCTGCTGGCGGCCCGCAACGGCAAGCGTGAGATCACCCAGGTCGAGCTCGAGGAGGGGATCATGCGCGTGATCGCCGGACCCGAGAAGAAGACCCGGGTGATGAGCAACAAGGAGCGCAAGATCACCGCCTATCACGAGATGGGCCACGCGATCGTCGGGCACTACCTGCCCAACTCCGATCCGATCCACAAGATCTCGGTCATCTCCCGCGGGCAGGCGCTCGGCTACACCATCTCGCTGCCGGGAGAGGACAAGTTCCTCACCACCCGCGCGGAGCTGCAGGACACGCTCGCGATGACGCTGGGCGGACGCGCCGCCGAGGAGATCTGTTTCGAGGAGATCACGACCGGCGCCTCCAACGACCTGGAGAAGGTCACCGCCACCGCCAAGCAGATGGTGATGCGCTTCGGAATGTCGGAGAAGCTCGGACCGCGAGTGTTCGGCCACGACCACGGCCAGCCGTTCCTCGGCCGCGAGTTCAGCTCGGAGCCGGACTATTCCGACGAGATCGCGAGGGAGATCGACGACGAGATCCGCCGCGTCATCGAGACCGCGCACGTGCAGGCCAAGGAGATCCTCACCCAGAGGCGCGACTCGCTGCAGAAGCTGTCCGAGATCCTGATCAAGCGCGAGACGATCGAGAAGGAGCAGTTCGAGGCGCTGCTGGATGGGCGCACCGAAGAGGAGGTCTTCGGGTCCCTGGCGCCGCCGCCCCCCGATGTACCGCAGGTCACCACCGGCACTCCGGCCGAGCGCGCTCGGCCCGACGCCCCGCGGCCTCTGCCTCGCCCCGGCCTGGCCGGGGGCACCGCAGAGTAACCCTCCGGCTGTCGGCGTCCGTCACCCACCCTGGGGCGGCCGAGGCAGCCCCCACGCGTCCTGCGTGTCCGATGGGCTTCGTGGCGCTGAGCTGGGTGCGGGACCGTTGGACGAGCAGGACGCGTGGTGGCACCCCGGACGCCCTGTTGGCTGCCGAGAACCGAGAACTTTCGGGCGCTTGCGCTTCTCCTGTCCGGCGCGGGTGCGCCTGGACCGTCCGGTGTCACCCGGCGGACGGCCGGGGCCCCCGCCAGCCGCTGTGCTCGCCAATCCGCCGGCGCCCCGGGACCGCCTCGAACCAGCGGGCGGCGCACAGCGGCTGGTGTCGTGGCCCCGACCGGGCGTCCGAGCTCAGAAACGCCGGGACAGGGCGCGGCTGATGTCGGACTCCGTCCCTGGTTGGGGTTTGAGCGGGGGATGGAGGCCGGCACGGTGGCACTCGGCGAGCCCGTGGGCGAGGCCTGGCTTGGCGTGCAAGTGGGGCGGCTCCGCGAACGCGGGGTGGCGGAAGTCGAAGTAGTCGGTCATCGGGTGGGCGTTGGCGTCGCGGAAGGTCATCGCCGGCAGGTTCCACTTGCGCTCGATGAAGGCGGTGATCGAGGTGTGGTCCTGGACGACCCGGGAGACGTAGTGCTGACGGGCCCAGGGGGAGACGACGAGCAGTGGCACGCGAAAGCCGTAGCGGTCGTAGGTGCCGGGGGCGAGCTTGGGCTGGGAGGCCTCCTGGATGGGCGCGATGCTGTCGGGCCTGATGGCGCGCGGCGGGGGGACGTGGTCGTAGTAGCCGCCGTGCTCGTCGTAGGTGATGAACAGCGCCGTGCGCTTCCACGTCGGTGCGTTCATCAGCGCGTGCACGACCTTTGAGATGAAGCGCTCGCCCAGCTGGATGTCCTGCGGGTTCTCCTCCGAGGTGGTCGTGTAGTTGGGATCCAGGAAGGCGAACGGGGGCAGCTTGCCGGCGGCAGCGTCGGCGTAGAGCTGATCCATCTTGCGAAACGCGGTGTTGGGGGCTCCGGTGCCGAAGTTGGGGACGATCGCCGGGCTGGGGGAGTCCTCGTAGTAGTTGACCCAGCCGATCCGGTTGTCGGTCAACCGGTTGAAGATCGAGCCGTTGGCTGCCGGAATCGAGAACGTCTGGTTATCGGTTGCCGTGGTGCCCGACGCGGTGCCGGTGAAGAGGAAGCGACGGTTGGGATAGGTCTGGGCCAGCACTGAGCAGAAGTACCGCTCGCCGAGCGGGAAGTGCTCGGCCAGCGAGTAGGTGACGGGCAGGTCGGAGCTGTCCCAGTAGCGCATCGCCACCGGCCCGCTGGCGCGAACGAAGCCGTCGTTGCGCCCGCCGCCCCAGGACTCGTGGCTGGCGTTCCAGGCCTGGGTGGGCAGGGAGTCCAGCTGGCACGGCGACGTCGCGGGGGTGGCGAAGATCCGATGCCCGCCCGCGTTGCGGTTGAAGTTGGTCGGCCGACCGTTGCTGAGCGTCAACCCGTCCACCGCCTCGCGCCCCGGCACCTGGTGGGGGACCATCCCGAGCAGGTTGTCGAACGAGTGGTTCTCCATCATCAGCACGACGACGTGCTGGATCTCGTGCATCGTCGCGGTGCCCGCCGGGAGATGCGGGAAGGGCAGGCTGTCAGGAACGCGGAGCCCGTGGGCGGCAAGCAGCTCGGCCGCTCGCGCCGGCCGCGCCCATCGGGGCAGCCCGACGCCGGCCAGGACGGCCGCGCCTCCGGCGGCGCGCCGAAGAGCGGCGCGACGGGTCAGCCCGGCGCCGGCCACGGCCGTGTCGATGGGGCTGGCCACGTGGGCGGTATATCACTTCCCCGTCGTCTCGGGTCGCTGCTTGTAACGTCAGCGATCGAGCATGAACCGCACAACCGGCCGAGCACGAAGAACCGACCGCCGATGACCCCCGGCCGGCTGTTGATGGCGGCAACGCGGATCTGGCTCCCGCTGGCGATCGCGGTCGCGGGGGTGGTGCTGATCGTGCTCGGGCACGCCAGTGTGTCCACCAGCGCGGGCTCGCACCCGCTCGAGGCCGGGGCCGGCGTGGGGCTGCTGATCGTCGCCCTGATCGTGTGGATGGTCAACTGGATGTTCCGCATGAGCGTCGAGAGCACCAAGGACCGCGAGCGCGAGGAGATGGCACGCGAGTACTTCGACCGCCACGGCCGCTGGCCCGACGAGGACAGCTGATGCGCAGCGCGGTCGCCGCCGCCGCGGCGGGCGAGTTCGTGGTCATGGGGATCGTCAACGTGACCCCGGACTCGTTCTCGGACGGCGGCCTCTACCTCGATGCCCGGGCGGCGATCGACCATGCGCTGGCGCTCGAGGACGACGGCGCGGCGATTCTCGACGTCGGCGGAGAGTCGACGCGGCCCGGCGCGAGGCCCGTGGCGCCCGCGGAGGAGCTGCGACGCGTGGTCCCGGTGATCGAGAGCTTGTGCAAGGCCGGCAGCCGGGCGCAGATCTCGATCGACACGTCCAAGGCGGTCGTGGCCGCCGCCGCGCTGCAGGCGGGCGCGACGCTGGTCAACGACGTCACCGCATTCCG
The DNA here is from genome assembly GCA_963799995.1 of uncultured Solirubrobacterales bacterium. GTDB lineage: Bacteria > Actinomycetota > Thermoleophilia > Solirubrobacterales > Solirubrobacteraceae > Palsa-465. The sequence goes on from CAWCZI010000013.1 coordinate 171,474, forward strand.
TGCGGACCCGGAGATGGCTGAGCTGGTGGCCCGCTCGGGGGCCGACTGCTGCCTGATGCACATGCTCGGCGAGCCGCGGACGATGCAGCGCAACCCGCACTACGAGGACGTCGTCAGCGAGGTCAAGTCGTTTTTGGAGCAGCGCCTCGAGTTCGCTGTCGCCGCCGGGATCGCCGAGGAGCGTGTCGTGCTCGACCCCGGCATCGGGTTCGGCAAGACCACCGAGCACAATCTGGAACTGCTGCGCCGGGTCGACGAACTGGCGGCCCTGGGACGGCCGGTGGCGATCGGGACCTCGCGCAAGTCGTTCCTGGGCAAGATCACCGCGCGGCCGGTGGAGGATCGGATCGCGGCCACGATCGCCACCAACGTGCTGGCCTACGCCGGTGGCGCTCGCATCTTCCGCGTCCACGATGCCGGTCCGATCCATGACGCGCTGGCGATCACGGCTGCTACGGTCCAGCGCCCATGGGCGAGGCCGACGACGACTACGACGACGTCGAGGAAGACGATGAGGAGGCCTCCGAGCCCGAGGTGACGATTGAGGTCAGCGGCCTGTCGCTGTTCACGCACGTCGGCGTGACCGCGGCCGAGCGCGAAGTCGGCCAGCGCCTGCTGCTGGACCTGCGCCTCGACGTCGGCGAATGCGACGCCACGATCACCGACCGGATCGAGGACACGGTCGACTACGCCCAGGTCTGCGAGATGGCCAACCTCGTGGCGCAGCAGCGCAGCTACCGGACGCTCGAGCGACTATGCGCAGCGATCGCCGAGCGCCTGCTGGAGCAGTACGGGGTCGGTGCGGTGTGGGTCAAGGCGGCCAAGCCCGAGCCGCCGCTGGCGCTGCCGGTGACCGAGGTCTCCGTGGAGGTGTGGCGGGAGTCGCGCTGATGGCGCGCCGGCCCGGAGATCGCTGATGCGGGGCTATCTCGGCCTCGGCTCCAACGTCGGCGAGCGTCGCGCCCACCTCCAGGCGGCCGTCGACGCCCTGGCCGCCCACGGCGTGGCTGTGCTGGCCTCGAGCTCGGTGTACGAGACCGAGCCGGTCGGGCTGGTGCTCGATCAGCCGGACTTCCTCAACGCCTGCGTGCGGGTTGCGACCGAGCTCGGTCCGGAGGGGCTGCTGGACGTGTGCAAGGCCGTCGAGGGCGAGGTGGGTCGCAGCGCGGGCGGGGTCCGCCACGGACCCCGCGTGATCGACGTCGATCTGCTGCTGCTCGGCGAGCTCGAATACCGCTCTGAGCGCCTTACGCTCCCGCACGCCGAGACGAGCTCGCGGCGCTTCGTGCTGATACCGCTGCTTGAGCTCGACCCGGACCTGGCGCTGCCATCCGGGGAGCGTCTCGCGGACAGGCTGGCGGCGCTGCCCGCCGGGCAGGCCGTGCGCCGCGCCGAGGCGCCGCTGACCGTCTCCACGCCGTAGAGTCGAACGATGCTGCTCGTAGTCGACGTCGGCAACACGCAGACACACTTCGGCGTCTATCGGGATGGCGAGAACCAGGTTGCCCAACACTGGCGTTTTGCCACCGTGCGCGAGTCCACCCGAGACGAGCTCGGGGCGGCGCTCTCGAACCTGCTGGCGCTGCGGGGCTTCGCGTTCGGCGACATCGAGCGCTCGATCGTGTCCTCGACGGTGCCCCAGCTCTCCGAGGAGTGGACCGAGATGGCGCAGCTCTACCTCGGTCACGAGATGCTCGTGGTCGGACCGTCGATTCGTACCGGGATGCCGATCCGGATGGACAACCCGCGCGAGGTCGGCGCCGACCGGCTCGTCAACGCAGTCGCCGCGTACGAGCGGGTACACGACACCTGCGTGGTGGTCGACTTCGGCACCGCGATCACCTACGACGTCGTCTCGGCGGCCGGCGAGTACGTGGGGGGGATCATCACCCCGGGGGCCGAGATCTCGATCGATGCCCTCTACGAGCGGGCGGCCAAGCTTCCCAAGGTGGAACTGGTGCAGCCGCGGGCACTGATCGGAAAGTCGACCGTCGAGGCGATCCGCAGCGGGATCGTGTTCGGATTCGCCGGCCAGGTCGACGGCATCCTCAGGCGCCTGCGCGACGAGCTCGGGGCCGATACCGCGGTGCTGGCCACGGGCGGCCTGGCCCGGGCGCTGGTGCCCGCCGTGCGCGAGACGATCCTCGAGGTCGACGACCTGCTGACGCTCACCGGGCTGCGGATCATCTGGGAGCGCAACGCCCCGGAGTAGGGTCGCGCCTCAGCCCGGCCCCGGAGTAGGCTCGCGCCTCAGCCCGGCCCCGGAGTAGGCTCGCGCCTCAGCCCGGCGGGCGCGGGACCGGTACGTCGGGTGTGGCCGCCACGATCGCGGCCAGGATCAGAAACGCCAGGTGGCGGCGATCTTCGGGGGCCTCGGCGTGCATTCGCTCGAAGATGTCCAATAGGCCGCGGATCGCGGTGAACGTCGGGGCGTCGTCGATCTCGTCCGGGACGTCGCAGGCCAGCCGGGCCAGGGCCAGCATCTCGGGGCCGCCCGGGTTCTGGCGCATGGTGGCGATCGCTCCCAGCATGACGAATGCCGAGACACGCTCCAGCAGCACGTGCGGGGCGCGCTCGCGCTCGCCGACCGCGGGGCCGGCCGGCGCCAGCGGCTCGCCGGCGGCGATCCGCAGCGACTGCCGGGAGGCGATCGAGTGAATCTGCTCGGCGGACAGGCCGGCCTGTAGCGCCGAACGCAGCTGGAATACGGCCGACATCGCCGTGGCGCCGTAGGGGGCGTCGGAGGCGAACAGGATCTGGCCGGGCGGCACCAGCGAGAACAGCGCCTGCAGGTCGGCGGGCATCCACCAGGCGGTGTCGAACAGCAGGTTCGGGTGGTCCGCGGCAACGCGCCAGATCCACGACAGGTCGCAGATGCCGGCGTGGGCGAGGATCAGGCGGGCGCTGGGGAAGTCGCCCGCCAGCTGCACGGCGTGGGCGCCGAGGGCCGGGATCCCGCGGCCGGCGTGGATCAGGATCGGCAGCTCGCGCTCGTGGGCGAGCGCGGCCAGCGACCGGATCTCCGGATGGTCGAGCGTGAACTCCTCGGCGCGGGGGTGGAGCTTGATCCCGCGGGCACCGGCCGCCAGCGCCCGCTCGGCCTCCGCGACGGCGCCGTCGTGAGGGTTCACGCGGCAGAACGGCGTCAGCAGACCCTCGGACTCAGAGGCCGCCTCGATCACCATGTCATTGGCCGCCGGATAGCCATCGGGCTCGTGCATCGGGAACACGAACGCGCCGCGGGCCTCGGCGGCCTCAAGGTTCGCCAGCAGCTGCTCGGGCGTCTGGCTCATCCCGTCCGGGTCGTTCTGGCCGAGGTGCGTGTGGGCGTCGAACAGCTGCACTCCGGGGATCTGCTCCCGGGTCAACTCGACCCACGGGTTGATGATCGCGGCCAGATCCATGGCCGTGATTCGTAGCATGAACCCAGATGACGCTCACGACCGACACCGCGCAGGCTCAGCTGACCGACTCCTGGGAGCTCGGCGGCCTGACGATCCCCAACCGCGTCGTGCTGGCCCCGCTGGCAGGGATCGGCAACTGGTTCGTCCGCCTGCAGGCCAAGCGTCACGGCGCCGGCCTGACCGTCTCAGAGATGGTCTCGAGCTTCGCGGTCCACTACAACAACGAGCGCACCTGCCGCGAGCTGTTGCGGATCCATCCCGACGAGCACCCCGTGTCGATACAGCTGTTCGGCCACGACCCCGAGGTGATGGCGTCAGCGGCCGAGCGGGTGGCGGCTGCCGGCGCGGACCTGATCGACATCAACATGGGGTGTCCGGTGCCCAAGGTGTGCAAGACCGGCGCCGGGGCGGCGCTGCTGGACGACCCCGATCGGGCGGTGGCTCTTGCCCGTGCGGCGGCACGGGGCAGCGGCCTGCCGGTCACGGTCAAGCTGCGCTCGGGCGTGCGCCCCGGCGACAGCAGTGGCGAGTCGCTGGCCCACCGCCTGGCCGATGAGGGCGGGGTGGCCGGTCTCTGTATCCACCCGCGCTATGCCTCGCAGCGCCACACGGGCGCCCCCGACTACGAGCTCGCGCGGAGGCTGATCGAGGAGCTGCCGGTCCCGGTCCTGATCTCCGGCGGGCTGCGCACTCCCGAGCTTGCGCGGGAGGCGTTCGCGCGCACCGGCGCCGCCGCCGTGCAGCTGGCGCGCGGCTCGCTCGGCAATCCGTGGCTGTTCGAGCAGCTGCTCGGCACGCGCGGACACGAGCCCAGCCGCGCGGAGATCCTGGCCGAGCTGGACTGGGTGATCGACCGGGCCTGCGAGCACCTGGGAACCGAGCGCGCCACCCGCTACCTGCGCAAGTTCTACCCCTGGTACGTCGAGCGCCTCGGAGCCGACAAGGCGCTGCAGGACGCCCTTCAGCGGGCGCCCACGATTGCCGACGCACGGGCGGTCGTGGGACTGGGCTAGCGGCGTGCGCACTCTGTGCGTAGCGGGAGGCCGTGTTTGTCCTCGCCGGGCCCGGAAACCGGCGGATCGGGTGTAACATCCGGCGCTGTCGGCGTCGCCGAGCGGGGCACTCAACACGGATGAAGGGGCAGCATCGTGCGAAGCAATCTCAGGCGGATGGGACAGCTCGTGGTGATCGTCGTCGGCCTCGCCGGGGCGCTGATCGCCTCCGGCGTGATGACGGCGACGGCATCGGTCCGGCTCGTCCGGGTCGGATCGACGGCGTCCATTCCGTCCGGTGCTCGCGCGCTCGGCGCCGTCCCGTCCACAACACCGCTGCGGCTCACGGTCGCTCTGCGACCGCAGGATCCGAGCGGTCTCCAGGCGTTTGCCACCAGCGTTTCGACGCCGGGCTCGCCGCTGTTTCGCCACTACGTGACGGTTTCCGAGTTCGCAAGCCGCTTCGGGGCGACCGACCAGCAGGTCGCCGCCGTCGAATCATCGCTGCGCGCGGACGGCCTGACCATCGGCGACGTGCCCGCCAACCATTTGACGATTCAGGTCACCGGCACGGCCACGCAGGTCGAGAAGGCGTTCTCGGTCTCGCTCTCGCAGGTCAGGCTGGCCAGCGGCCGGACCGCCTACGCCAACGCGCAGGCGCCGGCCCTGCCGTCGACGATCTCCCCCTACGTGGAGGGTGTGGTCGGGCTCGACGACCTCGCCACCTATCAGCCGGAGGGCGTGTCGCCTTCCGCCGGTCACGTCGCCAGGGCCGGCGCCCTGGTCCGGCCGCGGGCGATCCCCCACGCGGCGACGGGCGGACCGACACCGTGCTCGGCGGCGACCACGGTCACGCAGAACAACGGCGGCTACACGGCCGACGTGATCGCGTCGGCGTACCAGTTCCAGAACTACTACCTGGCCGGAGACAACGGCGCGGGTCAGACGGTGGCGCTGTTCGAGCTCCAGCCCTACGACCCCACGGACATCGCGCAGTACCAGCTCTGCTATGGCACCAACGTCCCCATCACTAACGTCCCGGTTGACGGTGGACCCGGCCCGTACACGCCCGGTAAGAGCGATGACAGCGAGTCCGCCCTGGACCTCGAGCAGGTGATCGGCTTGGCGCCGGGGGCCAGCATCCAGGTCTACGAAGGTCCGAACAGCTCCACCGGCTCCCTGGACACGCTCTCCCAGATCGTCACCACAAACCAGGCCAAGGTCATCTCGAGCTCGTTCGGAATCTGCGAGGCGCTGGCCGGGGGCACGACCATGCAGTCGGAGAACAACCTGTACGCAGAGGCGGCGGCCCAGGGCCAGAGCTACTTCGTCGCCAGCGGCGACCAGGGCTCGGCCAGCTGCAGCGCCAACCAGCCGACCAACACCTCGCTCTCGGTGCTGGACCCCGCCGCGCAGCCGTTCGTGACCGGCGTCGGCGGCACCGTCATGTACGCCAGCGTCAACGGGAAAAACGTGTTCTATCAGCCCGGTGACACCCCGATCGAGAGCGTCTGGAACGACGGCGCGACCCAGGGCAGTCAGGGTCAGGCCGTGGCCCACGCCACCACCGGCGGGCTCTCGAGCCAGTGGCCGATGCCGAGCTATCAGTCGGGCTCGGCTACCTCGCTCGGTGTGATCAACGCCAACTCGCACAACGGCCCGTGCGGGGCGGCGCTGTGCCGGGAGACCCCCGATGTCAGCGCCAACGGCGATTCCAATACCGGCTACGCCGTGTTCGCCAACGGGAACTCGGGAGGGGGCTGGACGATCATCGGCGGGACGAGCGCCGCGTCGCCGCTATGGGCGGCGTTCACGGCGCTGATGAATGCGTCGAGCGCCTGCCGGGGCACGACGCTGGGCTTCGAGAACCCGTCCCTGTACTCGATCGGCGGCAGCAGCTATCTGAGCGACTTCCGGGATGTCTCGACGGCCAGCCCGTACACGCCGAATCAACCCAACAACGACGCGCTGGGAGTCAACAACGGGCTGTACCCGGTGACGCCGAACTACGACATGACCACCGGCATCGGCACGCCGATGGCGGCCACGCTCGGACCGGCGCTGTGCGCGGCCCGCGCTCCGGTGTTCACGGTCACCGTGAGCAGTCCGGGCAACCAGACGACAACCGTCGGGAAGCCCGTGTCGCTGCAGATCAGCGCCAGCGACTCCGGGGGTGTGCCGCTGACGTTCGGCGCGACAGCGCTGCCGGCCGGGCTGACGATGAACTCCGCGGGCCTGATCACGGGGACCCCGACGACGCCCCAGTCGGTGCCGGTCACGATCAAGGCGGGCGACAACGACGCCAACACGGGATCGGCCAGCTTCACGTGGACAATCGCCAAGCCGGTCGGAAAGCCGACCACCTCGGGCGTGTCCCTGGGCGGGCTGGCCAGCCACAAGCCGACGCTGAAGTTCACGCTGGCGGCCGGACTAAACGCTCCCGCGCTCAAGTCGGTGTCGGTGACGCTGCCCGGCGGGCTCAGCTTCGCCAAGAAGGCGAAGTCGCTGAGCAAGGGCATCTCGGTCAAGAACGGCGGCAAGTTCAAGCTGGCCGTCAAGGGGGGCACGCTGACGATCACGCTCAAGGGCTCCGCGCGCAAGCTCACCGTGAAGATCGGCAAGCCCGCGATCAGCGTCAGCGGTAGCCTGGCCTCGAAGGTCAAGCACCACAAGGTCAAGAAGCTCACCGTGAGGCTGAAGGCGACCGATACCTCGAAGAAGTCGACGACGTACTCGCCGAAGCTCAAGGTCAAGTAGCCCTTGGGCGGACGGATCGCCCCAGCCCTTGCCCTGCTGGGTGCCCTCGTGGGGGCTGGAGCGGCCGTGTCGCCGGCCCTGGGGGCCGCATCGCGGATTCGAGTCGGCGCGGCCCCGGAGCTGCCGGCGAGGGCACGGCTCGCCGGACGCGTGCCGGACGGCGAGGCCGTTCATCTGACGGTGGCGCTGAGCTCGCAGGATCCGAGCGGCCTGGCGGCGGAGGTCCGCGCGGTCTCGACCCCCGGCTCGCCGCTGTATCGCCACTACCTGAGCGTGACGGAGTTCGCCAGGCGCTACGGAGCCGGAGAGCGACGCCTCGACGCCGTTCGCTCCAACCTTGCTGCCGACGGGCTCACGGTCGGCGCACCGGAGTCCAACGGGCTGTCGGTGCCCGTCAGCGGGCCGGCCGGCGATGTTCAACGGGCATTCGCCACCTCCTTGACGCGGGTGACGCTGGCCGGCGGACGCGCGGCGCGCGTCAACATTTCGGCTCCGACGGTGCCGGGGGCGATCGCACCCGACGTCGAGGCCGTGATCGGCCTGAGCACGCTTGAAGCGGTGCGCCCGGCCGGCCTCGCGACCCCGCGCGCTTCGCCGACCCGCACCTTCGCCGCCGCGCCCGCCCGCTCACCGCCGTCGCGGCCCCAGGTGGTGACCGGTGGACCCCAGCCGTGCGCGCCCGCCACGGGCGCGGCCGGGACCGCCCCCGGCGGCTACACGACGGATGAGGTCGCCGACGCCTACGGCTTTCCGGGCCTGTATGCCGGCGGTGACTTCGGCCAGGGGCAGTCGGTGGCGCTGTACGAATCGATTCCGTACGACCCGCAGGACATCGCCGCATTCCAGAGCTGCTACGGAACCGGCGCGACGGTCCAGGAGCTGCCGGTCGACGGCGGCCCCGGACCGTACGTGCCGGGCAGCACCGATGACACCGAGCCGGCGCTCGACATCGAGCAGGTGATCGGTCTGGCTCCGCATGCCCAGGTGCTGGTCTACGCCGGCCCCAACACCGGGCAGGGGGAGTACGACACCGACGCAGCCATGATCTCGGGTGACGCCGCCAAGACGGTGTCGATCTCCTACGGCGCGTGCGAGGCGATCGACGGGGTCTCCTACATCAAGGCCGAGGCTCAGCTGTGGCAGGAGGCCGCCGTCCAGGGACAGTCGGTGCTCGCCGCCGCCGGGGACACGGGGTCGGCCGAGTGCTATCGAGAGGACCCGTCGAACGTCGCCGTCAATCAGCTCGATCCCTCGACCCAGCCAGACGTGACCAGTGTCGGCGGGACCCTGATCTACACGAGCACCTCGAGCAGCTCGAGCGCCCTGTGGACGCCCGGGGCGCCGCTCGACGAGGCGGTCTGGAACGACGGCAACGGCGGCACGTACACGGCCGGCCCCGCCGCCACCGGCGGCGGGATCTCGGCGGTGTGGCCGATGCCGTCCTACCAGACGGGCGCCCTCGGGTCACTCGGGGTGATCAACGGGATCTCCTCCGGTTCGCCGTGCAACGCTCCGGCGCAACGGGCCGCCTACTGCCGCGAGGTGCCCGATGTGAGCGCTCTGGCCGACCCCGCCCATGGCTATGTCGTGTACCTCAACGGCCAGAGCGGTACCGCGCGGTCGGGGTGGACCACCGAAGGGGGGACGAGCGCGGCCACCCCGCTGTGGGCGGCGCTGATGGCGCTGACCGACGCGCTGCCAAGCTGTCGCGGTCTCACGGTCGGGCTCGCCAACCCCGAGCTCTACGACCTGGCGAGCCTGAACTACGCGCAGTACTTCAGGGACATCGCGCTGGCCAGCCCGCTGACGGGCGCGGCCAACAACGACGCGCTCGGCTCCACCGGCGGGCTGTATCCGGTGACCGGGGGGTACGACATGACCACCGGCCTGGGCGTGCCGAACGCCGCGCAGCTGGCCGCCGGGATGTGCGCCCTGCGCGCGCCCGTCTACACGGTCACGTTCTCGCCGGTCGCGCCCCAGATCTCGCCGCTGCGGCGCAGGCTGACGCTGAAGCTGCATGCCGTCGACTCCGGCGCAGTGCCACTCACCTATGCGGCGACCGGGCTGCCGGCCGGCCTCGGGATCAACCAGTCCACCGGTGTGATCTCGGGCACGCCGACCCACCTTGGGACGTCGGCCGTCGACGTCTACGCCGGCGACAACGACGCCAACTCGTCCTCGGTCGGCTTTTCGTGGGCGATCCTGCGCGCGGGCCGGCCGAAGTCATCCGGGGTGGCGCTGACCGGCGCCGGCCGTGGTCACGCGAGACTGAGGTTCACGATCCACGCCGGGCTGCTCGCGCCGCCGCTGAAGGCACTGGCGGTGACGTTGCCGCGCGGGTTGAGCTTCGCCTCCGGTCACAGCCTCGCTCGTGGTCTCCTGGTCGAGGTTGGAACGCGCCGCGTTCGCCACGGCGCGACCCTGCGCCGCGGGGTTCTGACTGTGACGCTCCGTCACGCGGCGGCCAGCGTGTTCGTGTCCGTCGGCGGACCGGCGCTGCTGACCAGTTCCACGCTGGCATCGCGCGTGCGGCGCCACCGGACCAGCTGGGCACGGATCGGGCTGCGGGCAATCGACGCCGAGCGCCACCTGACCCGGTCCGCGGTGTGGCTGCGCTTGCGTCGCTGACCACGTAGTAGGGTTCTCGCGCCATGATCCGGTGCATAGCTCGGACGCTCGCCACCGCGTTCCTCGCCGCCGTGCTGCTCGCCTCGCCCGCGGCGGCTCAGGTCCAGCCCTACGGGACAAACGACTACGGCGGCTTTCACAACGTCCTGCCACCCGGGACCAACGGCTTCGATAACGCCGCCGAGCTGGGGGTGATCGAGGCCACCAAGCAGGAGCCGGCGCACAGCTCCGACCAGCTGCAGATGTACTCGAATCTCACGACGGCGGCGGGTCAGATCACGGCGCAGACGCTCGGGCAGTACTACAAGGACGCCACCTTCGGGGTCCCGCCTGGCGACGTCGGCACGACCGAGAGCCCGGAGCCCGGCGTCACGATCATCCGCGACAAGGCCTACGGCGTGCCGCACATCTACGGGGACACGCGGGCCGAGCTGATGTTCGGGATCGGCTACGCGACGGCGGAGGACCGGCTGTTCTTCATCGACGTCCTGCGTCACGCGGGAGAAGGTGATCTGGCGTCGTTCGCCGGCGGCGCCAACGTCGGCATGGACGAGCAGGTGTGGGCCTCGGAGCCCTACACCCACCAGGACCTGGTCAACCAGGTCAACAACATCCGCAGCGGTCCCGACGGCGCCCAGGTCTACTCCGACGCCACCAACTACGTGGCTGGGATCAATGCCTACATCGAAAAGGCAAAGCAGCCGCTCAACACGCTGTCGATGATGCCGGCCGAGTACGCCGCCATCGGGCAGCCCTCCGGGCCCGCGAACTTCAGCCTCACCGACCTCGTCTCGATTGCCACGCTCGTCGGCGGGATCTTCGGCAACGGCGGCGGCGACCAACTCTCGAACGCGATGCTGTACGAGAGCCTGGCCAGGAAGTTCGGGCGCGAGCGCTACGTCGTCCCCGGCTCGCCGACGGTGATCCCCACGGCCAAGAAGAAGCACCGGAGGAAGTCCGCGCACGGGCACAAGCAGGCGATCCCGGCCCGCGCCGGGACCCACAGGACTGCGAAGCACAAGGCGCCCAAGAAGAAGAAGAAGAAGAAGTCGACCACTCCGGGTTCGGGACGTTCCTCAGCTTCGATGCGCCCAACGACCCCGAGGCGCCGACGACGGTGCGCACGCGGGTCTTCAACTACCAGTCGCTGCCGCGGCCCACCAAGGCGGTGGCGAGGACGATCGCGATGCCGGACCCGGGCTCGGTCCAGAACGTGCCGCTCGTCGTGGGCGGGGCCGCGCCGCGGGCGCAGGCCCGGGCCGCTGGGGCATCCGGGGCGCGGCGCTCGGGCCTCGGCCTCGGGACGCTGGCCAACGCCGGTCCCGGGCTGCTGTCGTTCCCGCGCAGCATGTCCAACGCGTTGCTGGTCAGCGCCAAGGACAGCGCCAGCGGACATCCGCTGGCGGTGATGGGGCCGCAGGTGTCGTACTTCGTGCCGCAGATCCTGATGGAGGAGGACATCCACGGGCCGGGGATCGACGCCGACGGCGCCGCCTTCCCGGGCGTCAACTTGTACGTCGAGCTCGGCCACGGCCAGGACTACGCGTGGTCGGCGACGTCGGCCGGGCAGAACATCATCGACACGTTCGCGGTGCCGCTGTGCAGTCCGGGAGGGGGGACGGCCGCGCTCAGCTCCACCTACTACGTGCTGCGGGGACAGTGCGTGCCGATGGAGACGCTGACCCGTCAGGAGTCCTGGCAGCCGAACCTCGCCGACTCGACGGCGGCCGGCTCGATCACGCTGCAGACCGAGCGGACCGCGTTCGGGATCGTGATCGCGCGCGCCCGGATCCACGGCCAGCCGGTGATCTACACCAACCTGCGCTCGACCTACATGCACGAGCTCGACTCGGCGGCCGGCTTCGAGAAGTTCAACGAGCCGGCGCAGATGCGCAGCCCCCAGGACTTCTTCAACGCCGCCAACGAGATCGGCTACACGTTCAACTGGTTCTACACCGACGACAAGCACATCGCCTACTTCAACTCCGGGCAGAACCCAGTGCGCGCCCCGCACACAGACCCGCTCTTCCCCACCTGGTCGCGATACGCCTGGAAGGGCCTGCGCCCGAGTGCCCAGACCACCCCGCAGAGCCTCAGCGAGCAGGACGCCGGGGAGAACGCGCACCCGCACGTGATCGACCAGGACTACCTGACCAGCTGGAACAACAAGCAGGCGCCGGGCTACAACGACGGCGCCACCGGCCAGGAGTTCTCCTCGATCTACCGTTCGCAGCTGCTGGACAACAACATCGCGTACTACATGAACCGCGACCACCACAAGATGACGCTGCCCGACCTGGTCAACGCGATGGGGATTGCAGGCACGCAGGACCTGCGCGGGGTCGAGGTACTCCCGTACGCGCTGCAGATCATTCAGAACCCGAGCGATCCCACGCTCGCCACCGCCGTCTCCGAGCTGCGCGCCTGGGTGGCCAGCGGTGCACACCGCATCAACCGCGAGCATCCGGGCGCTCACGGCGACTACGACCAGACCGACGCCGTGCGGATCATGGACGCCTGGTGGCCGCTGCTGGTCAAGGCCGAGTTCACTCCGGTGCTCGGCTCGGGCCTGCTCAACCAGGTGGAGTCCGAATTCGCGATCAACGACGAGCCCGGCCACGGCACCAGCGGCCAGCACCTTGGCTCGGCCTTCGACGTCGGCTTCTACGGGATCGTGCAGAAGGACCTGCGCTCGATCCTGGGCGACCACGTGCGCGGTCCCCTGAACCGGATCTACTGCGGCGGCGGCTCGCTGACCCGCTGCCGGGCGGCGCTCGACAGCTCCCTGAGCGCTGCCGCGGCCGAGACCCCGCAGCAGGTCTACCCGGCCGACGGCGTCTGCCAGGCCGGTGATCAGATGTGCTCGGACTCGATTCAGTTCCGGGCGATCGGGGCGATCACCGAACCGCTGATCGAGTGGGTCAACCGCCCGACCTTCCAGCAGGCCGACGAGATCCAGGGCCACGGGCCGGGGTAGAGCGCCCGGCCGCGACGAGCGCGGTCCGCGCCGGAACCGCCAGCCTTGCGGGCCGGGGTCTGGCGGTGTCTATACTCATCGCCCCACGTCTGCCGTGCGGCGTGGATTCCCGCCGGAGACGGCGGGTTTTTCTCGCCCGGACCGCCGGCTCATGGCCGGTGGTGCACCTTCAAAGACAGGTCTCGCCAGCTATGCCCAAGGACGTCATCCTCACTCAGGAGGGCCTCGCCAATCTGAAGGCGGAGCTCGATGTTTTGTCAACCACCCGTCGCCGCGAGGTCGCGGGCCGGATCAAGGAGGCCCGCGAGTTCGGCGACATCTCCGAGAACGCCGAGTACGACGACGCCAAGAACGAGCAGGCGATGCTCGAGGCTCGGATCGCGGCCCTCGAGGACAAGTTGCGCTCGGCCACGGTCGTCGACGCCTCGGACCTCGGCACAGATGTCGTGCGCGTCGGCTCCGTCGTGCACGTCAAGGAAGAGAACAGCGGCAAGTCCACCAAGTACACGATCGTCGGCTCGGCCGAGGCCAAGCCCGCGGAGATGAAGCTCTCCAACGAGTCCCCGGTGGGTAAGGCTCTGATTGGCCGCAAGCGCGGGGACGAGGTCACCGTGACCACGCCGCGCGGCGAGCGCAAGCTCAAGATCACCAAGATCGACGTCGGCGCTCGTTAGAAGGTCTCCGCATGGGCGACGACCCGGGCGGCCCGTCATACGTACTCGCTGACCGGCGGCGCAAGCTGGAGTCCCTACGCGCCGCGGGCATCGAGCCGTTCCCGCACGAGTTCGGGGGCGTCGAGCCGATCGCGGCGGTCCGCGCCGCCCATTCCGAGCTCGAAGACGGCGAGGAGACCACGGTCTCTCACCGGGTCGCGGGCCGGCTCGTCGCGCGTCGCGGGCAGGGCAAGATGGCCTTCCTGGATCTTGAGGACCGCTCAGGCCGGATTCAGCTGCAGGCGCGAGCCGACGTGCTCGGTCAGGGCTCGATGGATCGGCTGCTGGCGCTCGACCTCGGTGACCTGATCGGGGTCGACGGGATCGCGTTTCGCTCGCGCCGCGGTGAGCTGACCCTGCGACTCGACGGGTGGACGCTGCTGGCCAAGTCGCTGCGCCCGCCGCCCGACAAGCACCACGGGCTGAGCGACGTCGAATCCCGCTTTCGCCACCGCGAGCTCGACCTGCTCTCCAACGAAGAGGCCCGCCAGCTCTTCATCACCCGCGCGCGAGTCATCTCGACGGTCCGGCGGTTCCTTGACGAACGCGGCTTCATCGAGGTTGAGACGCCTGTGCTGCAGCCGCTGTACGGAGGCGCGATGGCCCGGCCCTTCACCACCCACCACAACGTCCTGGATCGCGAGCTGTACCTTCGGATCGCCACCGAGCTCTACCTCAAGCGGCTGATCGTCGGAGGGCTGGAGCGCGTCTACGAGCTCGGCAAGAACTTCCGCAACGAGGGTGTCGACACCACCCACAACCCCGAGTTCACGGTGCTCGAGTTCTACGAGGCGTACGCGGACTACCTCGACATCGCCGAGCGCTGCGAGCAGCTCGTCCACACGGTCGCTCTGGCGGTCGGATACGAGGGGGAGCTCGACTTCAAGCCACCGTGGCGGCGCGAGACGCTGGCGGGCTCGATCCTCGACCGCACGGGGGTGGACATCATGGCCGACCGCGATCGCGACGCCCTGGCGGCCTCCATGGGCGCTCGCGGATACGCCGTGGCCGCGCAGGACAGCTGGCCGCAGCTGGTCGACGAGCTCGTCTCCAAGCACGTCGAGCCGACCCTCATCCAGCCGACGTTCCTGCTCGACTACCCGATCGAGCTCTCTCCGCTGGCCAAGGAACACCGCGAGACGCCGGGGCTGGTGGAGCGCTTCGAGGCATTCGTCGGCGGGATGGAGATCGCCAACGCCTTCACCGAGCTCAACGACCCCGACGAGCAGCGCCGGCGGTTCGAGGGCCAGCGCCGCCTGGCCGCCGCCGGCGACGAGGAGGCCCAGCCCTACGATCAGTCGTTCGTCGAGGCGCTGGAGCAGGGAATGCCGCCGACCGGCGGTATCGGGATCGGGATCGACCGGCTCGTTATGGCGATGACCGGTACGCGATCGATCCGCGAGGTCGTGTTGTTCCCCGCGATGCGGGAATGAGCCGCCGGGGCTGGCTCGCCTTCACGGCCATGTCCCTGCTGTGGGGCGTGTCCTACCTGCTCATCAAGATCGCCGTCGATGGAGCGTTCCCGGCACCGGACGTTGCCTGGCTGCGAGTCAGCATCGCGGCGGCGCTGCTGATGGTCCTGGCCTGGCGGGCCGGGACGCTTCAGTCGCTGCGCGGCCGGTGGCGCTGGCTGGTCGCCTACGCGGTGGTCGAGATCTCGATCCCGTTTCCGTTGATAGCCGCCGGCGAGGTGCACGTCGCCAGCTCGCTGGCCGCGATCATCATCGCCGCGGTGCCACTGATCGGAGCGGTCCTGGCGCTGCGCTTCGACCACGCGGAGCGGCCGACCCCGCTGCGGGCCCTCGGCCTGGCGGTCGGCTTCGCCGGGGTGATCGCCCTGGTGGGGATCGACGTGGCCGGCAACGGCGCAGAGCTGCTGGGAGCGGGAGCGATTCTGGTGGCGGCGGTCGGATATTCGATCGGCCCGATGCTCGTCAAGCACCGGCTGGCGGGGCTCGATCCACGGGCCCTGATGGGCGCCAGCCTGTCGGTGGCGGCCGTGATCCTGCTGCCCTTCGCCGCTCTGGACACCCCTCGACGGCTGCCGTCCGCCGGCGCTTTCAGTGCCGTGGCGGCGCTGGCGCTGTTCTGCACGGCCGCCGCGTTTGTGATCTTCACGGTCCTGATCCGCGAGGTCGGGACCAGCCGCGCGACCGTGATCACCTACGTCAACCCGGTAATCGCCCTGGTGCTGGGGGTGACGCTGCTGGGCGAACGCCCCGGCGCCGGGGCGATTGCCGGGCTGCTGCTGATCCTGGCCGGGTCCTGGCTGTCCACCGGCGGCCGTCTCCCACCGGTGCTCCGCCGGCCGGGTCCGACGGCGCTCTCGGCGCCGGGCGCCGCCGGGTCGCGCCCGGGCCGCTCGCGCGGGGTGTGAACAACTGCCGCACGCTGCGGGGGCAACCGAAAGGGGACGCTTAACCGGCTGTTAGACTGAGCTATGGCCCGAAGCGCACACCGTTCGCACTCATCTTTTCGGCTCAGCGGCCGATCTAGATGTATGAGACCGGGTGGTTCGGCGTCCCTCCAGCCGTTCTATGCTCGAGACACTCCGGCAGGGCAGGAGCAAAACAGGAAAACCCCGCGACCGACTTCCTAGCCGCACCAGCCACAACCACTCCTTAGGAAGCTTATGTTTGAGCGATTTACAGAGCGAGCCCGCCAGGTGGTCGTCTTGGCGCAGGAAGAGGCGCGGACTCTCAAGCACAATTACATCGGTACCGAGCACATTCTGCTGGGTCTGCTGCGCGAGGAGGAGGGTCTCGCCGCGCGGGTGTTGGAGTCGCTCGATATCACGGTGGAGCGTGTTCGTGCTCAGGTGGTGCGGATCGTTGGGTCGGGTGAGGAGGTCACGTCGGGTCAGATTCCGTTTACGCCGCGGGCTAAGAAGGTGTTGGAGTTGGCGTTGCGTGAGGCTTTGAGTCTGGGGCATAACTACATCGGGACTGAGCACATTCTGCTGGGTCTGGTGCGCGAGAATGAGGGCGTTGCCGCGCGGATTCTGCTCGACTTCGATGCGGATTCGGAGAAGATCCGCAACGAGGTGATCCGGATGCTGTCGGGCCCGGGCAGCCGCCAGCGCGGCTCCGGCTCGGGATCCCAGAGCCCGGCCGGCCCGGGCGAGGGCAAGAAGTCCTCCAAGCTGCTGGACCAGTTCGGCCGCAACCTGACAAAGCTCGCCTCCGAGGGCAAGCTCGACCCCGTCGTCGGGCGTGAGACCGAGATCGAGCGGATCATGCAGATCTTGTCCCGACGCACCAAGAACAACCCCGTGCTCGTCGGTGAGCCGGGCGTCGGCAAGACCGCCGTCGTCGAGGGGCTCGCCCAACGGATCACCAACGCCGACGTGCCCGAGCTGCTCAAGGGCAAGCAGATCTACACGCTCGACCTCGCCGCCCTGGTCGCCGGCTCCAAGTACCGCGGAGAATTCGAGGAGCGCCTCAAGAAGGTGATGAAGGAGATCACCCAGCGGGGCGACATCATCCTGTTCATCGACGAGCTCCACAACCTCGTCGGCGCGGGCGCGGCCGAGGGTGCGATCGACGCCGCCTCGATCCTGAAGCCGGCGCTCGCCCGCGGCGAGCTGCAGACCGTCGGCGCGACCACGCTCGAGGAATACCGCAAGTACCTCGAGCGCGACTCCGCGCTGGAGCGGCGCTTCCAGAAGATCGTCGTCGACCAGCCCTCGACCGAGGAGACGGTGCAGATCCTCAAGGGGCTGCGCGACCGCTACGAGCAGCACCACAAGGTCAACATCACCGACGAGGCGCTCGAGGCGGCCGCCGACCTGGCCGACCGCTACATCTCCGACCGCTTCCTGCCCGACAAGGCGATCGACCTGATCGACGAGGCGGCGTCGCGGATGCGGATCAAGTCGATGACCTCGCCGCCGGTCTACCGCGAGCTCGAGGACGAGATCGAGGAGACCCGGCGCGCCAAGGAGGCGGCGATCGAAGCGCAGGAGTTCGAGAAGGCTGCGAGCCTGCGCGACGACGAGCGACGGCTGACGCAGAAGAAGCGCGAGCTCGCCGATCAGTGGGAGGCCGGCGAGTCCACCGAGCGTCCCTCGATCGGCGAGGAGGAGATCGCCGACATCGTCTCGATGTGGACCGGTATCCCGGTGTTCAAGCTCACCGAGGCCGAGACCCAGAAGCTGATGCGGATGGAGGAGGAGCTCCACAAGCGCGTCATCGGCCAGCACCCCGCGATCGAGGTCGTCTCCAAGGCGATCCGCCGCTCGCGCGCGGGTTTGAAAGATCCCAAGCGCCCGACCGGGTCGTTCATCTTCCTGGGACCGAGCGGGGTCGGCAAGACCGAGCTGGCGCGGACCCTGGCCGAGTTCCTGTTCGGCGACGAGGAGACGATGATCCGCATCGACATGTCCGAGTACATGGAGAAGCACGCGGTCTCACGGCTCGTCGGCTCGCCTCCCGGGTACATCGGCTACGACGAGGGCGGCCAGCTGACCGAGGCGGTCCGCCGCAAGCCCTACAGCGTGCTGCTGCTGGACGAGATCGAGAAGGCGCACCCGGATGTCTTCAACATCCTGCTGCAGATCCTCGAGGACGGCCGGCTGACCGACGCGCAGGGACGCACGGTGGACTTCCGCCACTGCATCGTGATCATGACCTCGAACATCGGGGCCTCCGAGATCGCCCGCAATACGCCGCTGGGCTTCGCCGTCTCCGACGACGAGACCGGGATCACCTACGACGACATGAAGAACCGGATCATGGGCGAGCTGAAGAAGGTCTTCCGGCCCGAGTTCCTGAACCGAATCGACGACGTGATCGTGTTCCACAAGCTCGCTCGCGATGAGATCAAGGAGATCGTCGAGCTGCTGCTGCTGCGGATCCGCGAGTCGATGGCCGAGCGGGAGCTGCAGCTGGAGCTATCCGATGCCGCCAAGGACCTGCTGGTCGAGAAGGGCTGGGACCCGGCGATGGGGGCCAGACCCCTCCGTCGTGCGATCCAGCGCTACATCGAGGATCCCCTGGCCGACTTCGTCCTGCGCTCGCAGGTGCCCTCCGGTTCCACGGTGCTCGTCGAGCCCGGTGTGGAGAACACCGACGACGAGGACGTCAAGCTGTCGGTGATCGAGCCCGCGCCGCGGCCCACGCCGGTCGGAGTCGGCGCCGAGGGCGGCTCCGACGAGGAGGGCGACCACGAGTCGCCGTCCGAGCCGGCCGCGCCCGACGGCGCATCGGACTCCGAGTAACAAACTCCTCACAGACCTTGCCTGACAGCCCGGCGCCGTGATACAACGGAGTCGGACCTGTCATGGGGCGATGTGGGCTCAATCATCCGATCCGGCTGATCGTGTGTGGCGCGGCGTTGCTGGCCGCGTTGCTGATCCTGTCCGCCCAGGGCGCGGCGCCGGCGCTGGCTGACGCGAACTGCCCGGTTGGCCACTTTTCGAACGGCGATGCCGGCGTCACCGGCAGCTACTCGGGCACCTGGACCTACAAATCCGACTCGCCGCAGACATTCGGCCCGGACATCGTCGAGACCGAGACGCTCACCTGGAGCGAGTCGCTGAACGCCAACACGAGCGACTGCTGGACGCTGAACAGCGTCGGTGGGTCGATTCGACTGACGGGGGCCGGCACCGGGTCGGGGGGCGGCGGGGGTGACTGCAGCGCCTCGATCAGCTTGGCCGGCGACGCCGCGTCCAACTTCTCCTTCGATCAGACCAACTCCGCCGGGATCGCACCGAACCTGAGCACTCAGGATCCCGGCACGGGCGCGACCACCAACCAGAACTGGTACCTCGAGGAGTACGTCCCGAACTTCTACGGCGATCCCGAGGGGGTGCTCGAGACCTCCGACCAGAACCGCCCAGGATTACTGCTACCACACCCGCGCCGGCTACCAGCCCGTGAACAACACGATGTTCACCGGCGGCGGATTGCCACATCGGGCCCTACTTCGGGGGCGGGCTCGGTCGACTACGTCTCGTTTCCGGTGCAGGGCGGCGGGAGCGCGTCTGACAGCTGCCAATACACCACCACCGACACCTCGAACACCACCATCACCGAGACCCTGTCGCAGTCGGCCACCCTGAATTCCTTCCTGCCCGCGTGCGCCGACGGCTCGGCATCCGCCATCTCCGGCAAGGTCGTGACGATCAACTTGAGCTGCTCGGTCCCCAACAGCCAGCCACTCACCTACACCGTCTCCACCCAGCCGGCAAACGGCTCAGCCTCGAGCGGTGCCAGTCCGGCGCAGGCCACCTACGCTTCGAAGCCGGGTTTCGTGGGCACCGACCACTTCACCTACACCGCCAGGCTCGCCGATGGCCTGCCGTCACTCCCGGCGACGGTGACGGTCACGGTCACCAAGAAGAAGAAACCGCCCAAGCACCCGCCACCCAAACCGCCCAAGAAGCCGACGGGGTGTGGGAAGGGCGTCAAGCGCGGGGGCACGGGCGAGGCCGCGTACGCCCGGAGCCTGACGCTGTCGCGCAGCTACTGCAGCTATCTGTGGGTGGCGGCGGTCGACGCCCGGTCCGCCGGGACCGGGATTTCCAAGGTGTCCTGGAAGCAGGCCCTGGGCGTGACCGCCACGCCCCTGAAGGCCCGGGGGATCTCGATCGGGCGCTCGGGTTCTCAGCTGGGCGACTTCTCCTCGGCGGCTCCGAGCTTCGGTCTAGCAGGTGTGGGGATTCGCGGATACAAGGTGGTCTCCACCCACTCGGCGTTCGCGCGCGGGAAGGCTCATCGCGGAAAGGGGCGGGCGGCGGCTCCGAGCCTGAGGATCCCCGGAGTGAAGACAGCCTCCGGCCAGCTGGTGATGGTGCTGGTGGGCGGGCAGGGTACGAGCTCGGTCTCGCTCTCAGGCCTGTCGGTGCGGCGGCTCGCGGGGCGGACCGACCTGGGCTCGGGGTCCCGCGCCATCGTGGGAGCGTGGAACGCTTCGCCGAGGAAGGGATCGCACACGGTGGCGGTGAGGACCAAGGTCCCGGCCACGAACTCGGGCACGAGTGTCGGGGCGGTCGTGTACGTGCTGAGTCCGAGCTGAGCCCGTGAGGGCGGCCACCGGCGTGCTGCGCTGGCGAGGCGCTCGGACGGGCATACTTCCCGGGTGTTGCTGGGGCACGATCAGGACGTTCAATACGGGGGTGCACGTTTCGAGCGGGCCGCGCAGGCCGTCCGCGAGTCGCGCCGGAAGATCGGCCTGACCCAGCGGGGTGCGGCGCTCATCGGGGATCCCCCGGGCGCCCTGGCGGTCGTGGACGTGCTTCGCCGGCTGCCGCGGGTCGAGGTGGCGCCGAGCGAGCAGCCGGCCGGTCGCGTTCTGCGGTGCCATCTCGAGGAGCGTCGTCGTGGCGTGGCCCACAATCGCATCGCACAGGGTGTCCTCCCTTTGCCGTCGAGCCTCGAGGGGTACCTCACCGGCCGGCACCGGCAGGCGGTACGGACCAATGTCCGCCATGCGCGCGAGCAGGGCATCCGGTGCGAACCGGTGCTCGAGGCCTCCGAACGCTTGGGCATCCGCAAGGCGTGGCTGAGACGGCGGCTCGCGGACGATCAGGCGCCGCCGGCCGAGGACGACTGGATCAGCACCACCTCGAATGATGCCGAGTGGTGGGTGGCAGCCGACCTCGACGGCGAACCGCTGGCGCTGAGCAAGCTGAGCATCGACATCGAATGCGCTCTGCTCCACGGGCTGGTCAGCGTCTCTCACCCGGCGCGCTGGCTGCTCCATACGCAGCTCGTCGAGACGGCGATCCGGGCGGGCGCGCGGCTCCTGATCGTGCACGACGGCAACGCGCTGCTGATGGACGAGCAGCGTCAGTACTTCCAGCGCCTGCTCGGATACCGCATCGCCCATCTGCGGCTCGGACCCCCGCCGCGGGGCTGAAACAAAACTGTGACGCTTGGCGCTGCCGTCCTCGACGGCGCGTACGCTCGGTCCATGCCCCGCTCGAACTCAGTGCACGTCTGCTCGGAGTGTGGTCACGAGACGGCGCGGTGGGCCGGGCAGTGTCCGGGCTGCGGTGAGTGGAACACGCTCGTCGAGCAGGCCCGGGCCGTGCCGGCGCGGGGCGGCCTCGCCGGAGGCGGGGCGGGCGCACGGGGCGGCGTTGCCGTCAAGCCGATCACGCTGAGCGAGGTCGATGCCGTCGACCACGTACGCCTCAGCACCGGCGTCGGTGAGCTCGACAACGTCCTCGGCGGCGGCATCGTTCCCGGCTCGCTGGTCCTGATCGGCGGGGCGCCGGGGATCGGGAAGTCGACCCTGACGACGATGGCGCTGGGCAACATGGTCACTGCCGGGCGGCGCACCCTGTACGTCTCGGCCGAGGAGTCCGCGGCTCAGATCCGGCTCCGCGCCGAGCGCCTGGCCGGCGGCGGCGCGCTGGCGATCCCGGTGATCGCCGAGACCGACCTGCACGCGGTGCTGGCCACGATCGAGCAGGAGCGGCCCGAGGTGTGCGTGATCGACTCGGTGCAGACGCTGCACAGCAGCGAGCTGACCAGCGCCGCCGGCTCGGTGGCCCAGGTCCGCGAGGTGGCTGGAGAGATAATGCGGGTGGCCAAGAAGCTCAGGGTCGCGGTGCTCCTTGTCGGCCACGTGACCAAGGAGGGCGCGCTGGCCGGCCCGCGGGTGCTCGAGCACCTGGTCGACTGCGTTCTCCAGTTCGAGGGTGAGCGGGAGCGGACCTACCGCACGGTGCGCGCGGTCAAGAATCGGTTCGGCTCCACCAACGAGGCGGGCGTGTTCGAGATGCGCGACGACGGCTTGGTGGAGGTGCTCGACGCCTCGGCGCGGTTTCTGGCCGAGGCGACGCGTGCTCCGGGCAGCGTGATCCTGTGTGCGATGGAGGGCTCGCGGCCGCTGCTGGTCGAGGTCCAGGCGCTTGTGTCGACCTCTGAGCTGGTGCCGCCCCGGCGAGTGGTCTCCGGCCTGGACCGCAACCGGGTGGCGCTCGTGCTCGCCGTGTTGGGCCGCCACGGCGGCATCGGGCTCGGGGCCTCCGACGTGTTCGTAAACGTCGTCGGGGGCGTACGCGTGGACGAGCCGGGCTCGGACCTGGCGGTGGCGCTGGCCATCGCCAGCGCCGCCAAGCGGACCGCGCTGACAGGCGCCGGCGGGCGGCCGCTGGCGTGCTTCGGGGAGCTCGGTCTCACCGGGGAGCTGCGCACGGTGGCTCACTCGGACCGCCGTCTGACCGAGGCTGAGCGCTTCGGCTTGGCCCCCGTACTCGCCCCCGGAGACTTCACGAGCCTCCGCGACGTCCTGCGCAGCGCCCTCGCCCCGGTCCCGGAGGCGGCGCGGGCCGCGTGAACCCGGCGCCACGTGCCGGGAGCCCGGGGGCAGTCGCACGGACCTACCCCCTCAAGACCGGCTAAAATTTCCCGTGATGCCGCCGCGTTCCGGGGAAGAGCTCAAAGAAGAGCTCGAGTCTCGACAGGAGTCCCGGATCATGAGGGCGCTCGAAATGGTCGCGCCCGGAACCTCGCTCCGCGAGGGAATCGACAACATCGTCGACGCCCGGACCGGCGGATTGATCGTGATCGGTGACGCTGACGAGCTCGGGTTTCTGTTTTCCGGTGGCATCAAGCTCGACGTCGACTACTCGCCGGCGTTCCTCTACGAGCTGGCCAAGATGGACGGCGCGATCGTGCTCAGCTCGAACGCCACCAAGATCGCCCACGTCAACGTCCAGCTGACTCCCGATCCGACGATCCTCACGCTCGAGACGGGAACCCGGCATCGCACGGCCGAGAGGGTGTCCAAGCAGACAGACGCGATCGTCGTGGCCGTGTCCGAGCGGCGCGAGGTCGTCTCGCTGTACGTCGACGGCGTCAAGTACATCCTGGAGGACATCCCGGTTGTGTTGGCCAAGGCAAACCAGGCGCTGGCCACGCTGGACAAGTACCGCAGCCGGCTCGATCAGGTGTCGACTCGGCTGACGGCGCTCGAGTTCGAGGGCGGCGTCACCCTTCATGACGTCCTCACCGTGCTCCAGCGCGTCGAGCTCGTGACGAGGATGGCGGTCGAGATCGAGCGCTACATCGTCGAGCTCGGCACCGAGGGCCGGCTGATCGAGATGCAGCTCGATGAGACGATGGTCGGGGTGGCCGCCGACAAGGCAGCGCTCGTCCACGACTACCTGGTCGAGGACACCGATGACGGTTTCGCGACGGTGTTCGATCAGTTGGTGAGACTTCCCCATCAGGACCTGCTGGACTTTGGTCGACTTGCCGAGCTGCTCGGCTACGACCGCAAGCTGAACACCCTCGACTACCCCGTGTCACCGCGCGGATTCCGCATATTGGGGCGCATACCCAGGCTGCCCAGACTCGTCGTCCAGCGGATCGTGACGGAGTTCGGTGGACTCGAGGAACTGCTCGCCGCCTCGGACGGCGAGCTGGAGACCGTCGACGGCGTCGGCGAGATCCGGGCGAAGGACATACGCGAGGGCCTTCGCCGACAGCAGGAGATCAACCTCGTTGATCGCTACCTGCAGACGTAGCGCAATCCGCGAGCGGGGAGACTCCCGCCCCGCCATGACAGAGGAGGACACCATCACAGAGCTAACGGAAGAGCACCTGGATGATCTCGAGCCGGCACCGCTGGTGCACATCGAGTTCGAGATTGGTGACAGCGTCGTTTATCCGCACCACGGCGCCGGCCGGGTGCTCCGCAAGGAGATGAAGACGGTCCTCGGCGAGAGCCGGGAGTACCTCACGATCAAGATCCTCCACAACGACATGACCGTGATGGTGCCGACGGAGAACGCTGCTCTCGCCGGCCTGCGCCGCGTGATCGACGAGGAGACCGTCAAGAAGGTGCTCGCAGTGCTCCAGGACGAGTGTTCTGAGATGCCCAAGAACTGGAACCGGCGCTTCAAGCACAACCGGGACAAGATCAAGACGGGCGACATCTACGAGCTCGCCGAGGTCGTTCGCAACCTGGCGATCCGAGAGGCCGAGAAGGGCCTCTCGACCGGTGAGAAGCAGATGTACACGCGAGCCAAGAAGATCCTGGCCTCCGAGCTCATGTACGCGCTCGAGATGGACGAGCAGGAGGTGGAGGAGCACCTCTACGTGCTGCTGGTGGAGTCCAACGGCAACGGCAAGGTGGCCGTCGCAGCGAAGTAGGAGGCGGCATGGCGGTCGCGCTGATCGTGGCCGCGGGACGTGGCGAGCGCCTTGGGTCCGGCCGGCCCAAGGCGCTCGTCTCGCTTTGCGGGCGGCCGATGCTGGCCTGGAGCGTCGCCGCGCTGCAGTCCGTCGCGGCGGTCGAGCGGATCGTCGTCGCCCTGCCCGCCGGGCTGCTCGACCAGGTGCCCGAGGGGGTGACGGCGGTGGCCGGCGGGGTCCAGCGCTCGCACTCGGTGCGCGAGGCGCTGCGCGCCTGCCCCGCGGGTGATCCGGTGATCGTCCACGACGCGGCGCGTCCGCTGGCGACACCGGAGCTGTTCGAGCAGGCGCTCGGTGAGCTCGAGCGCCATGACGTCGACGCCGTGATTGCCGCGACGCCGGTGGCCGACACGATCAAGGAGGTCGGCGAGGACGGGCGCACCGTCGTCCGGACGCTCGACCGGACGCGGCTGTGGGCGGTCCAGACCCCTCAGGTGTTCCGGCGCGCGGCGCTCGAGCGTGCGCTGTCGGTCTCCGACGAACAGCTGGCCGCAGCCACCGACGACGCCTGGCTGGTGGAGCGGGCCGGCGGCGTGGTGCGGATCGTGGGCGCCGACCCCGGCAACCTGAAGATCACCACCCGCGAGGACATGCAGGTGGCGGAGCTGGTGTTGCGCGAGCGCGCGTCATGAGCACGGGATCGGCTACGGCGGCGTGGCGGTCATGAGCACGCGATCGGCTACGGCGGCGCGGCGGTCGTGAGCACCGGGATCGGCTATGACTGCCACCGGCTGGCCGCCGGCCGGCGCCTCGTGCTGGGCGGGGTGGTGCTCGACCACGACCGCGGCCTCGAGGGTCACTCCGACGCCGACGTGCTGACCCACGCGATCATCGACGCGATGCTCGGAGCCTGCGCGCTGGGTGACATCGGCGAGCATTTCCCGGATACCGACCCCCGCTATGCCGGCGCCGACTCGCTAGAGCTGCTGAGGGCGACCGTGGGGCTGCTGGCTGCGGCGGGCTTCGCCGTCGCGCACGTCGACGCCACCGTCGTGATCGAGCGTCCCAAGCTGGCGCCGGTGCGCGAGCAGATGCGCGGGCGGCTGGCCGAGGCGCTGAGGCTGGATGTCGCTCACGTGAGCGTCAAGGCCACCCGCGGGGAGGGGATGGGGTTCGTGGGACGTGAGGAGGGCGTGGCGGCGATCGCCGTCGCTACCGTCGAGCGGACGGCCGCGACGGCCGCGACGGCCGCGACGGCCGCGACGGCCGCGACGGCCGCGACGGCCGCGACGGCCGCGCGGATGGCCCCCGAGGGCCCGAGCACAACATGAACAGCCGGTGAACTAGGCGCGCGGACCGCCCTGGGGGGTCGGCGCGGTGCCACACTCCGCTGATGGAGGAGCACGCCCGAGGCTCGGTGCTGGTGGTCGACGACGAGCCGACGATCGCCGAGGTGGTCTCGCGCTACCTGGAGCGGGCCGGCTACCGGACGCGGATCGCCGCCGACGGCGTTCGGGCGCTGGAGCTGGTGGCCGATCAGCGTCCGGATCTGGTCGTGCTCGACCTGATGCTCCCCGGGCTCGACGGCCTCGAGGTCATGCGCCGGCTGCGCCAGCCCGACCGTGAGCCGATCGCGCTGATCCTCCTGACCGCCAAGGGGGAGGAGTCCGATCGGGTGATCGGCCTGCGCCTCGGTGCCGACGACTACGTGGTCAAGCCGTTCTCACCCGCGGAGCTGGTCGCCCGGGTCGACGCCGTGCTGCGCCGCGTCGACACCTCCCCGGCCCATGAGACGCCGATCGAGCTCAGCGACATGACGATCGAGCCCGCCTCCCGGCGTCTGTTCGTGCGCGGCCAGGAGGTGACGCTCACCCAAAGAGAGTTCGACGTGCTGCTGTTCCTGGCCCGCCATCCCGGCCAGGTGTTCTCACGCAACCAGCTGATGGACGCGATCTGGCAGTACTCCTTCTACACGGACACCTCGACCGTCACGGTCCACATCCGCCGGCTGCGGTCCAAGATCGAGGTCGACCCCGCACAGCCGCGCCATATCGAGACGGTGTGGGGCGTGGGCTACCGGTTCGCGTCATGAGCCCGCCGGACAGGGCCGGAGGCGTGGCTCGGGCGGCCGGCGCCCTTCGCGCCGCCGCCGGGTCGCTCCCGCGGCAGTTCGCTGTAGTCGTGGCGATCGGCGTCGCCCCCGTACTGGTGGCCCTCCTGGTGGTCTCGCTGCTCATGTTCCTGCCCGAGCACGAGGCGGTTCTGGTCGCAGCGATCGTGCTCGGCTGCGCGGTCCTCGCGGTGCTCGGCGCCCGCCTCATGGCCGGAGGGATCCTGCGCGACGTCGAGGCCATCCGAGACGGGCTGAGGGCGGTCGGCGAAGGCCGGCGCGATGTGGTGATCGAGACCACGGCCCGTGACGAGCTGGCCGAGCTGGCGGTCGCCGCCAACGCGATGATCGGCGGCCTGCGCGCCGAGGAGGCCGCTCGGGCGGACTCGGAGATGGCGCGCCGAAACCTGGTGGCCGCGGTCTCGCACGACCTCCGCACCCCGCTGACCTCGCTGCGGTTGCTGGCCGAGGCGGTCGGCGACGACGTCGTCGCCGACGACGAGCGGCGCGCCTACCTGCGGCGGATGCGGACCCACATCGACGCGCTCAGCGCGCTGATCGACGATCTCTTCGAGCTCTCCCGGCTCGAGGCCGGAGACATCAGCTGGTCGCTGGAGCAGGTGCCGCTGGGCGAGCTGGTCCAGGAAACCGTCGAGGCCATGCGCCTGGAGGCGGAGGCCAAGGGCGTCGCGGTCCTGTCCGACGTTCCCGGCGGCCTGGCCCCGGCGCACGCCAACCCCGAGAAGCTCCAGCGGGTGCTCTTCAACCTGATCCAGAACGCCATCCGGCACACGCCGGCCGACGGCAGCGTGGTGGTCCGCGCCGAGCCGGTGGCCAGCGGGATCGAGGTCGAGATCGCCGACAGCGGCGAGGGGATCGCCCCCGATGAGCGCGCGCACGTGTTCACCGCGTTCTATCGCGGCGGCGCCCAGGCGTCCCGACCGGCCGACGGCGCCGGGCTCGGGCTGGCGGTGTCACGGGCGATCGTCGAGGCGCACGGCGGGCGGATCTGGCTGGCCGACTCGGCGGCCGGCGGGGGAACCCGGGTGCGCTTCAGCCTGCACGCCGCCTGAGGCCTGTGGCTGTGTGCCGGTCGTATCCGGCCGCGGGACGGGCGGGCCGCGCGCGGTCGATGGGAACGGCGGCGAGGAAGGGGAAGCCCGCGGCGGCTGAGCCGGACGTGGGGTCCGTAGAGCACCGTGACGGTGCAGAACCGTCCACACGTCCGTGGGCGGCGATTTGTGTTACGCGTACGTAACGCTCATGATACGCTTGCGCCACACATGAACTTTGCGCACAACCGACTTTGCTCTTCGCAGCGCTGGGCGCGGCGGGTGGAGAACGAGCTGATCCCGTGGGGGCTCGAGGGTGTCGAGCTCGGCGACGATGTGCTCGAGATAGGGCCGGGCTTCGGCGCCACGACGAGGCTGCTGGTTCGCCGCGCGCCCCGGTTGAGCGTGCTCGAGCTGAGCGAGGACTACTGCCGCCGGCTCCGCGCCGAGCTGGGCCAGACCGTCGCGGTGACGCAGGGCGACGCCACGGCGATGCCCTACGAGGATGGGCGCTTCTCGGC
The DNA here is from genome assembly GCA_963799995.1 of uncultured Solirubrobacterales bacterium. GTDB lineage: Bacteria > Actinomycetota > Thermoleophilia > Solirubrobacterales > Solirubrobacteraceae > Palsa-465. The sequence continues at coordinate 199,721 of CAWCZI010000013.1, forward strand.
GGTGGTGTGCTTCACGATGCTGCACCACCTCGACCCGTCGGCGCTGCAGGATCGCGCGTTCTCCGAGGTGGCGAGGGTGCTGCGCCCCGGCGGCTGCTTTGCCGGCACCGACAGCCTGGGCGTCGGGCGGCTGTTCAAGCTCATCCATATCGGCGACACCCTGGCGCCGATCGACCCGGCGGCGTTGCCCGGGCGGCTCGAGCAGGCTGGTCTGACGGCGCCCCAGGTGCAGACGACCGAGCGCTCGCTGCGGTTCCGGGCCACGCGGCCGCCGGTGTGAGCCAGAGGCCCCGAGTCACGCGGCCGCCGGTGTGAGCGAGGTCCCGGCCCACATCGTCGACGCCGCCCGGCACGTGCTGGCCGAGGACGGGCTCGAAGCGGCGACGCTGGAGCGCATATCGGCCGCCGCCGGGGTCTCGCGAATGACCCTGCACCGGCGTGGTGTCTCCAAGCGAGACATTCTGCGGGCGCTGGCGGAGCAGTTCGAGACCGATCACCGGGAGCAGATGTGGACCGCGCTGGTGGCGCCCGGGACCGCCCGGGAGCGGCTGACCCTGGCGCTGGAGCTGCAGTGCCGGCTGGTCGAGCGCAATCTGGGGACGCTCGACGCGCTATCGGCGGCGGTGCGCGCGGCCATCTTCCACGAGCCCGGACCGGCCGCGCTGACCCGCGGGGTGTTCGTGGGGCCGCTGGAACGGCTGCTGCGCGACGGAGCGGCCGACGGGTCGCTGACGGCGGTGGACGCTCAGGAGACGGCGACGGTTCTGTACAACATGGTCGCCCACACGTACCGTCACCTGCGCTCGGGCCACGGATGGAGCGCCGACCGGGCCCGGGAGGGCGTCGTCCGGCTGGTCATGGACGGCCTGGTCGTCCGCTGACCGCGGCCCTGGCCGGGCGCGGTCAGCCGGCGCGTGTGGTCAGCCGGCGCCGCGGGGTCAGCCGGCGCGTGTGGTCAGCCGGCGCGTGTGGTCAGCCGGCGCGTGTGGTCAGCCGGCGGGGTCAGCCGGCGCGGGCGGCTCGCCGCTGGACGGCCAGGTCGCGCAGGCGCTCGTGCTCGACCAGCCGCGAGAGCTGGCGGACGCTGGTCTCGAGGTGGCCGCGCACGATCGGGCCGGTGATCCGCTCGGCCACCCAGCCCGGCAGCCCGGATCCCGCGACGCCGTAGGCCAGGCGGATCTCGACTCGGGTGCGGCCTCCCGGCGCCGGGCGCAGCCGCCAGCGCCCCCGCTGGTCGACGCCCGTGACCGAGTTCCAGGCCAGCTCTCTGGGGGCATCCCACTCGACGATCTCGATCAGCCCGCCTACCTCGGCGGAGCCGACCCGCAGCAGCATCCGATAACGGGCGCCCAGCCCGGTCGGCTCGTCGCTGACCACTTCCCACCGGGTCACGCCCGACATGAAGCTGAGCGCTCGCTCCGGGTCGGAGACGATCGCCCAGACCGCCTCCAACGGCGCCGGCACGACCGTGCTGGCGCTGGTCCTCATCCGATCACCGGCAGCCGGCGCTCGGCGGCCAGGGCGTCCAGGGTGTCCTGCATCAGGCGGATCAGATGGTCGTAGACCTCGTCGAGGTCGGGGTCGGGTCCGAACTCGGCCCGCAGGTCAATCGGTGCCAGCGTCTCGATCGTGATCTTCGACGGCAGCGGAATGTGGCCGAGCATGTCGCCGATGTTCAGGCCCCAGGGCAGCGCGAGCGAGATCGGCAGCACCTTGAGGCGGAACAGCCGGTCGAGCGCCAGCAGGTGCGCCAGCCGCTCACCGCGTGTCAAGAAGAGCGCGGTCTCCTGGCCGCCGATCGAGACCACGGGGACGATCGGCACGTTCTCGCGCAGCGCCAGGCGGATGAAGCCCTTGCGGCGGCCGAAGTCGACCCGGTTGCCCTGCCAGCTGGGCCGGTGGACCTCGTAGTCGCCACCCGGATAGACCAGGAGCGCGGCGCCCGACTCCAGGGCCTTGCGCGCGTTTTCGGGAGACGCCGCGACGGTGCCGTACTTGCGCAGCATGCCCAGTCCCGGCATCGACAGCACCAGGTTGTGAGCGAGCTGATAGCAGGCGCGCTCGACCCCGAAGTAGGTGTTGAAGGCGAGGGTGAAGACCACCGTGTCCGGCGTCATGTTGCCGCCCGAGTGGTTGCCGACCAGGAGCACGGGCCCCTCTTCGGGCACGTTGCCGAGCCCCCGCACCTCGCCGCGGTACCACAGGCTCGCCGCCAGCCACATCAGCGGCAGGTTCTCCCGGATGTAATCCGGATCGCGCTCGTCGAGGTTGGCTCTGGGGATCCGGCGCTGGGCCTGCTCGGAGATCTCGCGCAGCGCGCGGCTCAGCAGCGAGCCTCGCGAGCCGCCGTCCCCGTCGCCACCTTCATGCTCGGCCGCGAGGTGACCGTTGCTGCTCGCTCTGTCGGCGACCGCCATCTGGCGACTGATTCTAAGCCGCTTCGGCGCCCAGCCCCTCACCGGTCGCGGCCGGCGGACGGGCCAGTGCCACCCGAGCCGATCCGGGCTGCTCGAGCTCGGCGGCATCGGCGCGGGCGAAGAAGTCCATTAGAAGCTCGTTGGTCACCTCGGGCCGCTCGACCTGCGGCACGTGGCCGCAATCGGTGATCGTGACCTGCTCGGCCTGCGGCAGCCAGCGCCGCACGTGGCGACCGAAGCCCTGCGGGACCAGGCGGTCGTGGGTGCCCCACACGAACAGTGCCGGTCGACTCAGCTTCGCCAGCCTCGGATAGAAGCCGGTGTGTCCGTACGGTGCCTCGAGGTAGATGTTGCGTGCCGAGGACAGGAAGGCAATGCGCGCGCCGGGGGAGTGGTAGATCCGTCGGAACTCGTCGACCATCAGCTCTCCGACCTCGGGGTCGATCAGGTCGCGATCGAAGAACATGCTCCAGAACTGCGCGGCCACAGCGCGGCGCGAGAAGCCGTGCGGCAGCAGCCCGAACTCCGGGCGCAGTAGGCGCACCAGCGGGTGCAGGCCTCGCTTGACCCAGGCGACCGCCGGGCACAGCAGGCCGAGAGCGCGAACGCGCTCGGGGGCGATCATCGCCATCTCGATCGCGATCCGGCCGCCCATGGAGTTGCCGACCACGTGGGCGCTGCCGATGTTCTGGGTGTCCATCAACCCGAGCATGATGTCGGCGAACCAGCGGGCGTTGTATGCGCCCCGCGCGGGTTTGTCGGAGGAGCCGAAGCCCGGCAGATCCGGGGCGTGCACGCGGTAGCGCTGGCTGAGCGCCGCTGCAGTCTCGAACAGCGACGCCCGCGTCCCGCCAAGCCCATGCAGGAGCAGGACATCGGGGCCGTGGCCCATCGTCAGGCACGAGATCTTGTGGCGACCCACCTGCACGTCGTGGATCTGCACCAGTGGCGGGCGGCCGCCGGGAAGACGGAACATGCCCTCGAAGCCGATCGCATAATCGAGGTTGCCGCTGACGCCGAGCAGTCGCTGCTCGAACGCCTCGATGCCCGAGAGATGTCCCTCGCGCAGGGCCAGCCACGTCGCGGCGCTGGTGGAGATGGTGACGTCGGGCCGGCGGCGGGTGGCGCCCTGGCGCACGCGGGCGGCGTGGGTCGTACAGCGAACCTCCCAGATGCGCCCCAGATCGCAGAGCTTGAGGTGGTACGTGGCGTCGAATCCGGCGTCGGCGCCCAGGTAGCGCTCGGGAAGGGTCTTGAATGCGGCTTGCACGGCGGCCAGACGTTCGGCCTGCGCGGAGGCGGTCGGCATGCGCGAAACCTAGACGGCGCGCCGGATCGACGCGACGGCGGGCGCTAGGGTTGCCGGATCTTGCGGACAGTCTCGCTGCACGACACCAAAACGGGCGAGATCCGACCGATCGATCCCGCGATCGCGCCGCGGATCCGGATCTACGCCTGCGGTCCAACGGTGTACGGACGCATCCATGTCGGTAATGCCAGGCCTTTCGTGGTCTTCTCGCTACTGCGGCGATTTCTCGTCAGCGAGGGGTATGAGGTCGACTTCGTTGCCAACGTCACAGACGTCAACGACAAGATCTACGCCGCCGCTCTCCAGGCTGGTATCGGCAGCGCGCAGCTGGCCCGTGAGATGACCGAGGCGTACGTGGTCGACACCGATGCGCTCGGGCTCGGCCGTCCCGACCACGAGCCCCTGGCCAGCGAGACGATCGGTCCGATCATCGAGCTCATCGAGCGGCTGGTGGAGGGAGATCATGCGTACGCTGCGGACGGAGACGTCTATTTCTCGGTGCGTTCCTACCCCAAGTACGGGCAGTTATCTCACCGAAAGATCGAACAGATGGATCAGGGGGAGGGCGGCCAGGGCGCCGAGCGCAAGCGCGACCCGCTGGACTTCGCCCTGTGGAAGGGTCACAAGGAGGGCGAGGACACCTCGTGGGACTCGCCCTGGGGCCCCGGGCGCCCCGGCTGGCACATCGAATGCTCCGCGATGGCCGAGACGCTGCTGGGGGTGGACTTCGAGATCCACGGCGGCGGCAGCGACCTGCTGTTCCCCCATCACGAGAACGAGGCGGCGCAGACCGAGGCGGCGCGCGGCAAGCCCCTGGCGCGCCTGTGGGTCCACAACGGGATGGTCAGGTTGGACAGCGACAAGATGTCCAAGTCCGTGGGCAACGTGTTCGTGCTCCACGAGGCGCTGGAGCGATATGGCCGCGACGCGCTGATCATGTACATGTGCGGCGCCCATTACCGCCAGCCGGTCGAGTTCGACGATGACCGGCTAGCCGAGGCGCAGGCCCGGTGCACGCGGATCCGCGAGGCAGCACGCGGGCTGACCGACGGTCTGAGCCCCGGCTGGTCGGGCCCCCTCCGGGAGCGGTTCTTCGACGCGCTGGCGGCCGACTTCAACACCCCCCGGGCCCTGGCGGTGGTGTTCGACTGGGTCCGGGAGGCCAACCGCAACCCGACGGGGACCGTGGGAAACGAGGATCTGCGCGCCATGCTCGATGTGCTGGGCCTCGCGAACCTGCTCGAGCGAGTTCAGGTGCAGCCTCCGCCCGACGCAATCGAGCTGCTTGACGAGCGCGAGCGAGCCCGGGCGGCGCGCGACTTCGCCGAGGCCGACCGGCTGCGCGACCGACTGCTGGAGCTGGGGTGGGTCGTGCGCGACGGGCCGGATGGGCCCGAGCTGCTGGCGGCATCATGAGCTCGGCGCTCCCACGATGATCATCTACGGCCGCAATCCGGTCCGCGAGGCGATTCGCGGCCCCCGGACGGTGATGCGGGTCTGGGCGACATCCAATGCCGTGCGCGAGCCGTGGCTGGCGTCGCTGCAGGCCATCACCCACCGGGTCTCGGCCGAGGAGCTCGAACGGATCGGGGGCTCGCCCTCACATCAGGGGGTGTGCGCCGAGGTGTCCGCCTTCGAGTATGCCGACGCCGCCGAGCTGCTCACCCGGCCCGAGCCCCTGATCGTGGCGCTCGACCAGGTGCAGGACCCCCAGAATCTCGGCGCCCTGGCACGGAGCGCGGAATGCGCCGGGGCGACGGGCCTGGTGATGCCCGAGCGGCGGTCCGCCGAGGTCACGGCAGCGGTGTGCAAGGCGTCGGCCGGGGCGGTCGAGCATCTTCCGATCGCCCGCACGCGCAACCTCGCCGATTTCCTGGCCGAGGCCAAGCGTGCCGGCGTCTGGTGCTACGGGGCGGACGCCGAAGGGGCGACCAGCTACGAGCAGGTCGACTTCGAAGGGCCGGTGGTGCTGGTGCTCGGATCCGAGGGCCGCGGGCTGCGCCCACGCGTGGCCGCGGCGTGCGACATCCTGGTGTCGATCCCGCTCCGCGGGCGCGTCGAGTCGCTGAGCGTCAGCGCGGCGGGGGCGATCCTGATCTACGCCGCGGCCCACGGTCGACACGATTGATGAGCCACGCCCCCGGCCCTCGGTGGGGGCGCCCGAGCCGGCTCAGCGTCCCTTTGGGCGCAAGCTTCCTTGCACGGCGCTTGACACGCGCGCAGTGCTATGTCAAGCTCGCGCCGCAAATAAGGATCAACTGGAGCTTTAGGCTCGAGTTGGAGGAGAGTGAGGTCGGCCGGCCCTACTTTCTGGGAAAGCTTGAATATTGATGCGGCGCCAGGGGAGGTAGCGCGTCACGACACTCCGAACCTCCGCCGTGGGCGGAGGCAGGAAAGGTACGTCCGTGGCTCGACTGTCTTCCTACTCTCAGTCTCAACCTAAGGTTGATGATGGGTACCTGATCGCGCTTGCGAAGCAGGGACACCCTGAGGCCTACGATCAGATCGTGCGTCGCTACTACGGCTTCGTGCGTCTGAAGGCCTCCTCGTACTTCCTCGCCGGCGGCGACGCCGACGATCTGATCCAGGAGGGCCTGGTCGGCCTCTACAAGGCGGTGCGGGACTACCGCACCGACCGTGAGTCGAGCTTCCGCAACTTCGCCGAGCTCTGCATCACGCGCCAGATCATCACCGCGGTCAAGACCGCGACCCGCAACAAGCACACGCCGCTCAACCAGTATGTCTCGTTCTCGAGCACGCCGGCGGGCTCTTCTGGCGACAACGAGCCGACGCTCGACGAGATGCTCCCCGGCTCGACGGTCCACGACCCCGTCAACCAGGTCATCTCCTCCGAGGAGCTGCGTGCGTTGGTGGCCTGCATCTCGACCGCGCTCTCCGAGCTCGAGTCACGCGTGCTGGCCCTCTACCTCGACGGCCACTCCTATGAAGAGGTCGGACGCCGGCTGAGCTGCGACTGCAAGACGGTCGACAACGCGTTGCAGCGCGTAAAGCGCAAGGTCGGCCACCACCTGTCCGAGCGAAACGTCCCGGCGTAGCTCAGAGGCCCACGCCCACGGATCGGTGCGGTACCGGTACCCGCACGGTGAACTCGGCGCCGCCGCCCGGCAATGAGGCGGCGCTCACCCCGCCGCCCATCGCAGCCGTGAGCTCCTTGACGATCGCCAGCCCGAGCCCGGAGCCGACCGCGCGCTCTGAGCGGTAGCGGTCGTAGAGGTAGAAGCGCTCAAACGCCCTGGGCAGGTCGTCGGCCGCGAGGCCGGGCCCCGTGTCGCGCACCGCGATCTCCCCGGGGGCCGCCGTCACCGTCACCGACCCGCCGGCGGGGGTGAGGCGAAGCGCGTTCTCGATCAGGTTCGAGGCGGCCTGGAGCAGGCGATCCTCGTCGCCGACCCCCCAGGCGCTGTCGGCGCCGGCGCTGCTCAGCGACACGTCGAGCTCACGGGCGCGGGGGAGATGGCGGCGTACCGCGGCCGCGCCGATCGCCGCCAGGTCAACCGGGTCGTGGCGGACGGCGAACCCCTCGCGCCCGAGCCGGGCCAGGTCCAGCAGGTCGAACACCAGCCGCTCGAGCCGTCCGGCCTCGGCGGCGATCACGTGTCCGCCCTCCGTGGGGGCGACCGCCCCCTCCTCCAGCGCCTCGGCGTAGCCGCGGATCGACGTCAGCGGCGTCTTGAGTTCGTGGCTGACTGACTCCAGAAAGCCGCGCTGAGCCTCGCGGGCACGCTCGAGCTCCTGCGACATGTCGTTGAACGCGCGGCCCAGATCCGCCAGCTCGTCCTCGCCCTCCACGGGCACGACCACCCCGCCCTCGCCGGCGGCCAGCCGCTGGGTGGCGCTCGACAGCGCGCCGATCGGGCGAGTCAGACGTCGGGCAAGCGCGTAGGACAGAAGCACCGCCAGCAGCGCGCCGCCCATGGCCGCCAGCCCCAGGCTGACCAGGAACGGGCGCCACTCCGCGAACGCCAGCCGCGCGAGCCGGATCAGGACCACCCGCCCGCTGCCCGTGGTCCTGGTGGCGTAGAGCAGCGAGCGCCCGGCGACGTCGATCGTACCCTGGCTGTCCCCCGACGCCGGGATCGCCGCCAGCACGGCCGCGCTGACCCGCGGTCTCACGCGCTTGGGCCGGCCGGACCCGACCCGGTAGACGTGGTCGCCGGCCTGAAGCGCTCCCGGCGCCCCCCCGACGCCCGCCAGGACGTTGGCCTGCGACTCGAGCGTCGCCATCCGCTGGACCGAGATCCGGTGGCGCACCAGGACCACGGCCACCGCGAAGGTGAGCGCGCAGGAGGCCACCGCCGCCAGCGCCAGGTATCCGAGCACCCTGCGCTGGAGCGTCACGCGCCCGTCCTGGAGCCGACGGGGCGCCTGCGCACGGTCAGACGCTCGCCTTGTAGCCGAGCCCGCGAATAGTCCGGATCAGCCTGGGATGGCCGAGCTTCTTGCGCAGCTGCGCCACGTGGACCTCGACGGTGCGGGTCTCGCCCGGGGACTGAAAGCCCCACACGGACTCCAGCAGCTGATCTCGGGTGATGACCTGGCCGGCGTGGCGCAGCAGGTACTCCAGCAGGTCGAACTCTCGCTGCGTGAGCTCCACCTCGATGCCGTCGACGTGGACCTCGCGCGCGCCCCGCGCGAGCACGACCGGACCGAGCTCGATCACGTCCTGCGCGTCGGCGCCGCGTCCGGCACGCCGCAACACGGCCTTGACCCTCGCGGTCAGCTCGCGCGGCGAGAACGGCTTTGAGACGTAGTCGTCGGCGCCGACCTCGAGCCCCGCCACCCGGTCGGGCTCCTCGTCGCGGGCCGTGAGCATGATCACGGGTACCTGCCCGGCGATTCGGCGGCAGACCTCGAACCCGTCGATCCCCGGCAGCCCGATGTCGAGCACCACCAGCCTCACCGGGTGGCGCCTCAGCTCGATCAGCGCATCCTCGCCCGAACGCACCCACAACGCGCGGTATCCGGCGCGCTCGAGGTAGGTGCGGACCAGGGCGCCGATGTTCGGCTCGTCCTCCACGACCATGATCGTCTCGGGCACGGTGGACATCGTAGGTGGGCGCGGGCCCCGCAAGAAGCGGGTTTTACACGCAGCTGACCTTCCGCTGACACGGTGCTTTCAGGCCCGAGCGATCGTGTCCTTCACTCCGAAGCGCAAACACAAGCGAGGTTCAACACCGATGTCACACATCCGCAGACACTCACGACTGCTGCTCGTAGCCGTCAGCTGTGCCGTGCTCGGCGCCGGGGCCAGCGCGATCGCCAGCGCCGGAGCCAGCAGCGGTAGCTCGACCAAGCCGGCGGCAAGATCGGCGGCCGGGCAGCGGCTCCGAACCCGAGCACTCCGGCGCCTGGCGCTGCGCGCCGTGGACGGCAACCTGGTGGTCAAGACGGGTACGGGCTTCGCCCATCTCACGTTCGAGCGCGGAAAGCTCGACTCGGTCAGCGGGCAGCAGCTGACAATCGCCGAGGGGACCAAGAACGCCACCTACAGGACTGTCACCGTGACGGTTCCGGCGAACGCGGTCGTGCGCGACGATCGCCAGAAGGCGACGCTGTCAGCGCTCAAGCCCGGCCAGCGGGTGGTCGTGCTCCAGGCGCCAAAGCGGACCTACGTGATCGCCCGCACGCCGAAGGCCGGCTGAGCAGGGGGAGCCCCGCGCGGGCGCGCCGGCTGGCCGGCGCGCCCGTGTGGTCACTGTTTGCTGCGTCCCGCCGGTTGGAGGCCGCCGGGGTCGTCCGGCCACGACTGCGGCGGCCCCCAACCGGCGGGGTGCGACAACTCGTCCTCGGCAAGGGATCTGGCGTCTCATCGTCACGCGACCCGGGCGGCGTGGTCGCAACGGGGTCATATGGAACCTTTTGCGACCACAGCCTCCGCGTGAGGCGCCTCTAGCCGTCCATCGCTGCGCGCCCGAGCGTCCACCCGGGGAATGAGCGATCTACGGGGCGATCGGGCCCAATACGGGCTCGAGCCCGTAGGTGTCGAACGCGCGGAAGCGCGAGAAGGTGTGGTGCTGGGGGCCGTGGAAGTCCGAGGAGCCGGTGGTGATCATCCCCAGCTCCGCGCAGCGGGCGACCAGCAGCTCGGTCTGCTCGCGCGTGTGCGTGACGTAGAAAGCCTCAACGCCGTCCAGCCCGGCGGCGCGGAAGCCGTCGATCGCAGCCAGGACCGCCGCCGGCTCATCGATGTCCCAGAAGGGGTGAGCCCAGACCGCCACGCCGCCGGCGGCGTGGATCAGCTCGATCGCCTCCTCGACGGTCGGAGCGGCGCGCTCCCTGAACGCCGGGCGGCCCTCGATCAGGTACTCGACCAGGAACGCCGTCGGGTCCAGAAGTCCCTCGGACTCGAGACGGCCCCGGTTGCCGGGGTGGCGGACCACAGCCTGGGCGAGGTGAGGGCGGCCGATCGACTGGCCCTTGGCCACCCGCTCATCCAGCACCGCCTGGTCCAGCTCGAAGCCGAGCTCGCGAAGCGCTCCGGCCATCGCGTCCGCGCGCCGCTGGCGGTCGGTCCGGGAGCGCTCCAGCGCCGCCACCAGCGTCGGCTCCCCGGGATCGAGCAGGTAGCCGAGGATGTGGAGGTCCTGGCGCCCGTCGAACAGAGAAGTGATCTCGGTCGCACTGACCAGGCCTATCCCGGCCTCCTTCGCGGCCGCGGCGGCCTCCGGGACCCCCGCGGCGGTGTCGTGATCGCTAAGAGCCAGCAGCTTCACCCCGGCCGCGTCGGCCGCGGCGACAACTTCGCGCGGAGCCAGTGCGCCGTCGGAGTGCACGGAGTGGCTCTGGAGGTCGAAGGTGGGGGCCGGCAAGACGGGCCAGGGTAGCGGCCGGTGCTCAGCCCTGCGGCTCGGCGCGCTGGTAGGTGAGGATCAGCGTCCCCGACCCCAGCTGTCGAACGTCGGCCAGCTTCAGGACAAGGGGCCCGGTGATGTCGTCGAACAGCCGCTTGCCGCTGCCGAGCACGATCGGGAACATCATCAGCCGGAGCTCGTCGACCAGATCGTGGGCGACCAGCCCCCGGACCAGCGAGGCGCTGCCGGCGACGAGGATGTCGCCTCCGGGCTGCTGCATCAGCGTCCGGACCTCGTCGGCCAGGTCCCCTCGCAGCACCGTGGAGTTGTTCCAGTCGGAGCGCTCCAGGGTGCTCGACACGACGTACTTGGGCATCGAGTTCATCTTGTCCGCGAACCCGACTTCATCGGTCATGCCCGGCCACGCGGCGGCGAAGCCCTCGTAGGTGACACGACCCAGCAGCAGGGCTTCGTGCTCCATCGTCTCGTCGAGCTTGTACTTCATCCCGTCGGGATCGTTGAACTTGAACGACCAGCCACCGTGCTCGAAGCCCTCCGCGCCTCCTGGGTCCTCGATCACGCCGTCGAGCGAGATGAATTCGGTCACGACGATCCTTCGCATGGCACTCCCCTTTCGATTGGTGTCGAATCGCTGCTCACATCGATCCGTCGAACGGGACGGGATGAAATCGACATCAACCGGCGAATCTCATTCACCTTGTCGGGAGAGCCGGGTGCACTCGCTCCACAACCGCTCGCGATCCGCCTCTGACTCCCGCGTCCACGGCAGCAGGTAGGCCGGCCGGCGGCGGCGATCGTGCCAGAAGCCGCCGGTGCCCAGCGCGGGCCCGTCGGCGCTTCCGAGCCACACCACCGTGTCGGCGCCCTGCGCTGGGCTGCGCAGCAGCGGTCGCGTGGCTCGGTAGAAGCGCGGTAGCGACGAGCGCACGCCCGGCGTGTCGGCCCACCCGGGGTGCATCGCGTGCACGGCGATCTGCAGCGGGGCCAGGCGCCTGGCCCACATCTCGGTGAGGATCACCTCGGCGCGCTTGCTGCGGGCGTAGGCCCCGGGGCCGTCGAACCGGCCGCGGCTGCTCTCCAGGTCGTCCGCGCGCAGGCGCTGGAGATACATGCCCCCCGAGGACACGGTCACGATCCGTGACGGGGCGCTGCGCTCGAGCATGTCGGCCAGCAGCTCGGTGAGCAGGAACGGCGCCACCACGTTGACCGCGAACGTGAGCTCGATCCCGTCGGACGATGTCGTGCGCTCGGCGCTCATCACGCCGGCGTTGTTGACGAGCACGTCCAGGCGGTCGGTCTCGGCCCCGATGCGCGCCGCGAGCTCACGGACCGAGCTCAGCCGAGCCAGGTCGCACAACGCCAGCCGCGCCTCGCCGCCGTCGCAGCACACGGCGACCCGCGCCCTCGCCTGCTCTCCGCGCTCGGGGTCACGCGCCACGAGCCAGATCGTCGCCCCCAGCCGGGCAAAGCCCTGCGCGGCGGCGAGGCCGAGGCCGGAGGTGGCGCCGGTGACCAGTACGACCCGGCCCCGCATGGGTTCGAGATCGGAGTCGTCCCAGCTCAGCCGGCGCACCCGGTAGCCGAGGTTGGTGTAGCCGCCGACGACCGTGCGATCCAGGGCGGTGTCCAGTGCGGAGGCGAGCGTTGTGAGCATCGGTGAACGGTAGCCGGGGGAATCTAGGCGGCGATGCGGTCCTGAGCACCCATGCGCGGGCCCGACCGCGCCTCGGGGAACGAGATGCGGCGCATTGCCACGAGGCCGCCGAGAGCCACCAGCAGCACGGTGATCGCACCCAGACCGAGGCCGGCACGCGGACCGGCCAAGGCCATTGTCGCGCCCACGACCGGGCCGCCGATCGGAGTCGACCCCTGGAAGGCCACGAACCACAGCGCCATCACGCGCCCGCGCATGGTGGGCTCCGCGTTGAGCTGGAGCGTCGAGTTGCCCGTTGACATGAAGGAGATGCTGGCGGCCCCGGCGAGGCCCAGCGCGAACAGCTCGAGGGCGAGGTTGGGGGCGGCTGTGGCCAGCGCCAGGGCCACCGCGAACCCGGCGGCGGCAAGCACTAGCGGGCGCAGCCCTGTCTTGCCGCGAGCGGCCACCAGAAGCCCGCCGGCGACCGCGCCGACGCCCATCGCCGCGGTCATGAAGCCAAATCCGGTGGCGCCGACGTTCAGGCCCCGGTCGGCCATCACCGGCAGCGATACCTGGAACTCGTAGGTGAGGCAGCCGGCGATCCCCATCATCACCAGCGGCACCGCCAGCTCCGGGGTGGAGCGGACGTAGCGCAGGCCCTCGCGAAGCTGGCCGCGAGCGCGGGGGGTGGGTTCGCTGGGCGACAGCGCCGAGCCGTCCATCGTCGTCAGCGACGCCACGACGGCGACGAAGCTCGAGGCGTTGACCAAAAAGCAGACGCCGTCGCCCACGGTGGCGATCAGGATCCCGGCCACCGCAGGGCCGATCGTCCGGGCGACATTGACCAACACGGAGTTGAGGCTGACCGCGTTGCGCAGATGCTCGGGTCCGACGAGCTCGAGCATGAACGACTGCCGCGCCGGGTTCTCGAAGGCGTTGTTGAGCCCGAGCAGCGCGGCCAGCGCGGCGATCTCCCACACCCTGACGGAACCGGTGACGGTGAGCACGCCCAGCGCCAGCGCCTGCAGGCCCATCGCCGCCTGCAGCACGATCATCAGCCTGCGCTTGTCGACGCGATCGGCGATCACGCCGCCGTAGGGACCGAGGATCAGCACCGGCAGCGTCTGCAGCCCGACGACGATCCCGAGTGCGGTGCTCGAGTGGGTGAGGGTGAGCACCAGCCATGACTGCGCTGTCATCTGCATCCACGTGCCGATCAGGGAGATCGACTGGCCGCCGTAGTAGCGGCGGTAGTTCGGGACCGCGAGGGCGGCGAAGGTGGTGCGTCCCGCGCGTTCTACGCGGGTCACTCGGGACGGTCTTTCAAGCTCTCGCCCAGCGCTTCGAGCGCCGGCAGCGCCTGCTCGATCAGCCGGCGCTCCTCGGGGGCGAGCTTTTCCAGCGCACCGCCGACGGCGTCGGTCCGTTCGCGTCGCATGCGCCTGGCCAGTGTGGTCCCTTCGGGGGTGGCCTGCACCCAGGCGGCGCGCCGGTCGCCGTCGTCGCTGATCCGGGCCAGCAGTCCGGCCTCGACCAGGGCCGATATCGCGCGCGAGAGCATGGTCGGATTGAGGCTCTCCACGCTCGCCAGCTCGGAGAGGCGGATCGGGCCGTCGCGCACGACGGTCAGCAGCACGGAGATCCGGGTCGGTGTCAGTCCCGCGGCCGAACCGGCGGTTGTCGTACGCAGACGCCGGGACAGGCGACCGATCGCGACCCTCAGACGGGACGCGGTGTCGAGATCGATGGCGGTGGCGGGCATCGGGCGGTCTGGCTCCAAAGTAGTTGCTTGCTGGCAAGCATTAGTCTAGCAACGGCGGTGAGAAGCGGACCTCGGCAAGCCCGAGCCCCCGGTATCCATAAGCCGGACGGCGTTCGGCATTGCGCGCGTCTGTATGAGCGGACGGGTGATGTCTATCGTGCGAGGCCTTTTGTGCCGATCAACTGAGCAATGAAGGCGAGTGACGCACCCTCGGAGCTGGGCGACGGGATAACGCCCCTCGAGGCGTTGGTCCAGCTCGCTCGCAGCGCCCGTGAGGACCCGGTGCCGGTCGTCCTCGCCACCGTCGCCGAGACGGTGCGCACGATCGCGGGCTTCGCCGCCGTGGTGGTCAACGTCTACAGGCCCGCCTGGGACGACTACGAGGTTGTGCTGGTGATCGGCTCGGAGGAGAGCCGGCTCGACCTGGAGGGCACAACGGTGCCCAGCCGGATCTGGCAGCAGCTGTTCGACGGCTACGAGCAGCGCCTTCCAGGGGTGTTCTTCCTGACCCAGGAGGCGGGATTCTGGGACGACCTCGAGCACGTGCACACGCCCGACATCCCCGACAGCGACGACCCCTCAGCCTGGCGCGCCGACGACGGCCTGCTGGTGCACCTGGCCGATGCCTCGGGCGCCCCGCTCGGATTCCTGTCGATGGACGAGCCCGTCAGCGGCCTGCGGCCCAAGGACGACGATCTGCGCCTGCTGCGCGCGATCTGCTCGCACGCCGAGCAGGCGCTGGAGAGCGCCCGTCAGAACGAGCGTGCGGCCGCCCACCGTCGCATGCTGTCGCAGCTGCTCGGCGCCTCGCCGGCGCTCTCGGCGTGCACCAGCCCGGATGCGCTGCTGGCCGAGGTCTGCGACGCGATCGTGCCCAACCTGGGGTTCGAGCGGGTGGCGGTCTACGACCTGAGCCCCCGCGGATCGTTGAAGCTCTCGGTCAGCCGGGGGTGGGAGTCGCGCGAGACGCTGAGCGAGTCGCTGTCGCTGTCCGCCGTCGAGTCGCTGCTCAGCGATGGCCGCCAGCACGCGGGCTGCTGGCTGATCTCGGCACAGGAGCTGTTCGGTGCCCGCGCCGGCGGGCAGGAGCGCTCCAGGCGCAACGGCCGCGGCCCCGCGGCGTGGCACAACGGCTGTCTGCTGGCCCCGTTCCGGGACGGCGCTGGGGCCATCAACGGCTTGGTGGTGGTCGAGGATCCGCTTGACCGGTTGCTCCCGAGCATCGACCGCCGCCGCGCGGTGCGGCTGCTCATCGATCACGCCTCCGCCCTGCAGAACTCGATCGAGCATCGCCGACAGCTGCGCCATCTCGCCACGCACGATCCCCTGACCGGCGTGCGCAACCGTCGCGGCCTCTCCGGTCTGCTGTCCGAGTACAAGGAAGTCGCCCTGCTGGTATGCGATCTGGATCACTTCAAGCAGGTCAACGACCGCTACGGGCACGACGTCGGCGACCGGGTGCTGGCCCGGTTCGGGGATCTGCTGCGAGAGCTCACGCGCGGCAGCGACGTGCCGATCCGGCTTGGCGGCGAGGAGTTCTGCATCGTCCTACCCCACACCGATCGCGAGGCGGCGATCGAAACCGCCGAGCGGCTGCGTGTCGAGACGTCGCAACGGATGCGCGACCTGGTCGCAGACGGGATCACGGTCTCGATCGGTGTCGCCGCCACCTCCGCCGGCTACCTCGACGCCAGGGAGCTGCTCGCGGCCGCCGACAGCGGTCTGTATGCCGCCAAGGATGCGGGCCGCAACCGCAGCTTCGACGCCAGTGACGGCCAGCCGCAGGAGTCCGGCGGTCAGACGCGGGTGCCGGCCTCCGGCAGGTGATTGAGGGGACCGCGGCGGGGCGGTCACCGCAGCGCGACGCGGCTCTGGACCCGAGCTCAGACTCGGAGCGCCTCGGTCGGGCTCAGGCGCGCCGCCTTGGCCGCGGGATAGAGCCCGGCCAGGGCGCCGATCACGAGCCCGGAGGCCGGCGCGGCGATCAGCGCGTACATCGGTACCACGAACGGCTCGTTCTGGCCCACCGCGTAGACCGCCGTGGCGGCGGCACCGAGGGCCAGCCCGGCGATGCTGCCGAGCGCGGCCAGCAGCGCCGACTCGGCCAGGAACTGAGAGCTGATATGACGGCGTGTGGCGCCCAGCGCGCGGCGCAGGCCGATCTCGCCCCGGCGCTCGAGCACCGAGATCACCATGATGTTCGCGATCCCGATCGCGCCGACCAGCAGCGCCACGGCTCCGAGGCCGAGCAGCAGCGTGGTGAACTGACCCTTGGCGGCCGCGCGCGCCTCCAGCACATCTGAAGGCCGGCTCACGTTGACGCCGCTCGCGTTCTGCGGGTCGGCCGTCGGGGCGAGCAGGTTCGAAACGGGGACGACGTCGTTGACGTTGGCGCGGACATAGATCTCCGAGGGGTTCGGCGGCCAGGCCGAACAGGCGCTCGGCGACCGGGAGCGAGATGAACACGGTCGAGTCCAGCGTCGAGTCCAGCAGTGCCGGCTTCATGATCCCGACCACCGTGAAACCAGGTGTTGCCGAGGTAGACCTCGAGGTGGCCGCCGACCTGGTTGATCTGCAGGATCGCGGCTGCCTGGGCGCCGAGCACGACCTCCGGGTAGCGGCTGGCGATCGCGTCGATGAAGTGGCCCGATGCCATCGAGGTGCCCATCACCTCGGGCAGGTTCTCGCCGGCGGCGTCGACGCCGATACCGCCGGTCTGCTGCGAGGGGACGAACGGGGTGCGCAGCACGACCGCGTTCGGGAGCTGGTAGACGGCCACGTCGCTGTCCACGTGCAGCATGTGCCCGATCTTCGGCACCGAGGTGTCGGGCAGCACCTCGCTGTTGCCCGTGAACGTGGTGCCCGGAGAGACAGTCAGCAGGTTCGTGCCCAGGCTGTCGATCGTCGCCAGCAGCTTGGCCTGGCTCGATGAGGAGACGCCGACGACGGCGACCATCGCGCCGATCCCGATGGCGATGCCCAGCGCCGACAGCGCAGCGCGCAGCCGCCGGGTGCGCAGCCCCTGCAGCGCCGCTCCCAGGAGCTCGCGCGCGGGCAGGCGTGCCGTTCCGGCGACATCCCGGGGGCGCAGGGCGCCGGCGGCGGAGCTCATGAGCGCTCGTCGGCGACGATCTCGCCGTCGTGCATCTGGATCCGCCGCTCGAAGGACGCGGCGATGCCGGGGTCGTGGGTGATCAGCACGAGCGTGCCGCCGTCGGAGGCCAGCTCGTGCAGGAGCGCCAGGACCTCGGCTCCCGATTTGGAATCGAGGTTCCCGGTCGGCTCGTCGGCGAGCATGATCGCCGGGCGCTTGGCGGTGGCGCGGGCGATCGCGACCCGCTGGCGCTCGCCGCCCGAAAGTTGGGGAGGCCGGTGCGTGAGCCGGTGGCCGAGGCCGACACGCTCCAGCGCCACCCGGGCCGCCTCCCGTCGCTCACGCCCTCGGGCGCCGGTGTACAGCATCCCGTTGGCGACGTTGTCCAGGGCGGTCATCGACTCCTGCAGGTGAAAGCTCTGGAACACGAAGCCGATCCGGTGGGCACGGAGCCCCGCCAGCTCGCCGTCGGACGCCTCGACCACGTCGCACCCGGCCACGTGGACCTGGCCGCTGGTCGGCCGCTCGAGCGTGCCCATGATCGTCAGCATCGTCGTCTTGCCCGAGCCCGACGGCCCCACCACGGCCACCTGATCTCCGGCGGGGATCTCCACCGTGACGCCATGCAGCGCGATCACATCCCCCGGGTACTGCTTGCCGACGTCGTCGAGCGCGAGCGCGACGGCGGTGCCGTTTGGACCCGGTGCGGGGCGTGCCCCGGCGTCGCCGCCCGGACCCGTGGCGCGGGCGCCGCTCCAACCGGACGGCGGATCGAGGCCGGCGCTCATCCCTGTGAGTCGGTCACCTGCAGACCCGGGTAGATGCCGCTACCCGAGATCTGCACGTAGCCGGCGGCGAACAGTCCGGGAGTGACGGGGATCAGGTGGTGGGGGGCTGTGGCCTCCTGGACCGCATAGTTGCCACCAGGAGTGGCCAGCAGCGCCGTCACCGGCACCGACAGCACATGGTTGGCGCGCTGCTGGGCGAAGTTCACGCTCACGGCGGCTTGGTCGAGACCGGCTCCGGTATGGCGCCGGCCGCTGAGAGTGATCGTCACCGGGATCGTCGACGACGAGCTGCCGGAGCCGCCGCCGCCGCTCCCGCCGCCGCCGCTCCCGCCGCCGCTGCCCCCGCTGCTCCCGCCGCCCGAGGATCCTGAGCCGCCGCCGGATCCGCTCGAGCTCTGGGCCACCGGGCTGACCGCGGTGATCCTGCCGTTCACGGTCGAGCTGTCCGGCATCTCGACCGTCACGTGCTCGCCGACCACCGCCTCGCTCTGGACGCTCGCGTCGAGGTCGACGGTCACCACGAGGTGCGTCGAGGTGGTCTGGAGCATCGCCTCGGCGCTGCCCCCGCCGCCCGAGGCGCCGCCGGAGCCACTGGCGCCGCCCGATCCGCCACCGGATCCGCTGCCGCTGCCGCTGCCGGATCCGCTGCCGGATCCGCTGCCGCTGCCGGACCTGCCGCCGCTGCCGGATCGGCCGCCGCTCCCGGACCCGCCGCCCGATGAGCCGTTGCCGCCGCTGCTGCCGTGACCGCCGCTGGCGCCCGAGGGCGAGTTCTGCTCGGCCTTCAGCTGCGCGATCTCCGCCTTGAGCAGAGCGATCAGGGCCGCCAGTGTCTGGCGCCCCTCCGAGCCATGACGGTGGTGGCGCCGGCCCCCGGGGTGTCGCTCGCGGCGCGGCGGCGGACCGGTCGGCGTGGTGGGTGTCGGCGTCGTGGCGGGCGGCGGGGTCCCGGCGGGGGTCGTGGCCGTAGTCGTGGTCGTGGTCGCGGGCGCCGTCGTCGTGGTCGTGGATTCGAGGCTGACGAACTCCGGTGCGGGGGTGACCGCGACCGTGGCGGCGGGTTGCGCGGCCGAGCCGCTTCCGCTGCCGGCCGCGCCGAGCGTTCCGTCGACCGTCGCCACCAACTGATCGCCGGGGAGGAACACGACCTGTCCGAGCGCCAAGCTGCCCGTGGGATCCTCGCCGAGGGAGTCCTGGAACAGCTCGACGCCCGCCGTCGTCGCCGCCTGCCAGGTGTCGTTGACGACGATCCCGTCGGGGTTGAAGCCGAGGGAGACGAGGTTGCGGTTCAGCGCCAGCACGTCGGCGCCGTTGCCGATCCCCGAGGTCAGGGTCCGGTAGGCCGGCGTGGTGCCGTTCATCAGGATCACCGGCTCACCGTCGACCCTGAAGAGGGCCCCGCCGGGCTTGATCACCTGCCCGACGCCCGGCAGCCACGTGAGAGTGCCGCTCAAGCGGTCATATACGGTCTGCGGGTCGCTGTAGCTGAGCGTGCCGGACTCGGTGTCGGTCTGGACGAGATCGCGTCGCCGCACCGTCGCGGCTCCCGACGCGGTGCTGCCACTTCCCGCGCCCGCACCCGACGCTGGCGTGCCCGTGCCGAGAATGGCGACGGCCACCACGCCCGCCACGCCCGCCAGCGCCAGCGCCGCCAGCAGACGCCGGCCGCGTCCGGACCGAGCGATCAGGCCCAGCCCGGGTCTAGGCACCGGACCCTGCCATCGTGGCGGGCGCGGCCGCGAAACCCGCGAGGGGTGGGGTCGGGGGTCTCATGGTCGTGGCTCTCCTCGCAACGAACGATCGCGAGTCGATACAGGTTGTACGACGCCGCGGGTAACACGGTCGTAACGCTGTTACACGACTGTTATGCCGGCGCCGCAGGTCCGGACACCGAGCTCTTCTCACTGCGTGAGCTCTCGTCACTGCAGGCGCTTGACGGCCTGGGCCACCTGTGCGGCGGTGATGGCCCCGTGGGTAACCCCGACGCAGCCGAGTGCCGCGTGCATGAAAGCCGGCGCCTTGAGATCGACGCCGGCGCTCGTGAGCATCTGCGGGGTCAGCTGTCCCTGGGCGGTTGGGTCGGGGAATCCGGGCACGCCATGGCTGCGCAGGCACCGCGCGAAAGCCAGCAAAGCCTGCGTGTGGGCGCGGTCCTGCTGCTCCTGCTGCGCCGGGCTCTGCGGCCCCGGAAGGATCCCCCGGCACGCCTTCTGGGCGGCGTTGTCGGCAGGATTTCCGGGGCCGACGGCCTCAATCGCCACCGACGAGTGACCCGGAGAGATGCTGACCTTGGGGTCGGGGAAGTTGGCGACGCCGTGGCTGCGCATACAGCGCGAGTAGCGGAATGCCGCGGCGGCGACGTTCTTCGGGGATCCGGCCGCGCCCGAACCCGAGGTGGTGGCGGGCGGTGATGACGATCCGCACCCGGCTGCGAGCATGGCCACCCCGGCGGTCGCCAGCGTCATACCGATAGCCCGTCGCCACCGCCCCGGCGGCGAGGGAG
Organism: uncultured Solirubrobacterales bacterium; assembly: GCA_963799995.1. GTDB lineage: Bacteria > Actinomycetota > Thermoleophilia > Solirubrobacterales > Solirubrobacteraceae > Palsa-465. The sequence goes on from CAWCZI010000013.1 coordinate 220,063, forward strand.
TACGGTCGGGACGTGAGGGTCGGGTGTCAGACATCGCAGGCGGCCTCCTGGTGATCGGTGGCGACGAACCTCGACAGTTGTAGCCAGGCGATGGTGACAGCACGGTGACTGGTCCTGTGACCTCGCTGTCACCGACGGTGAGGGATGCTTGGTGTCGCCCATGAGAGTGCTCGTTGTCGAAGATCATCGCCGGCTCGCTGCCGCGGTGGCCGAGGGGCTCCGCCGTGAGGGGATGGCCGTCGACCTCGCCTTCGACGGGTCCGACGCGCTCGCGCACACCGCCGTCAACCGCTATGACGTGATTGTGCTGGACCGCGACCTTCCCGGCGTGCACGGAGACCAGGTGTGCCGGTCGCTTGCTGCGCAGCGTGACGAGACCCGGGTCCTGATGCTCACGGCGGCGAGCACGATCCGCGATCGGGTGGACGGCCTCGAGCTTGGCGCCGACGACTACTTATCGAAGCCGTTCGACTTCGCCGAGCTGGTGGCGCGCGTCCGGGCTCTGGCTCGCCGGGCGGGGGTCCCGTTGCCGCCGATCCTGGCCCGTGGCGACCTGAGCCTGGACTCTGCGCGCCGGGTCGCCTTCCGCGGGGAGCGCCGTCTGGCACTCAGCCCCAAGGAGTTCGCGCTGCTCGAGTTCCTGCTGGCGGCCGACGGCCGCGTGATCTCGGCTGAGGAGCTGCTGACGCGGGTGTGGGACGAGGCAGCGGATCCGTTCACGACCACCGTCAAGACGACGATCGGGCGCCTGCGGGCGAAGCTCGGCGCGCCGGCGGTCATCGAGACGGTTCGTGAGCAGGGCTACCGGATCTGATGGCCGTCGCTACCACCCCGCCCCCCCGGCGGAGGCGTGGTCGTCTTCCCAGGCCGACGGCGCGGCTGCGTCTGACATGCCTGTACTCGGGCATGTTCCTGCTGCTGGGCACGGTCGTGATCGTGATCACGTTCCTGCTCACCTCCGACCACGCAACGATCGGGGTCAGCGAGTCGGTGTCCGCGGTGCCGACGGCCGCGCAAAGGCTGGCGACGCCGTACGGTCAAGCCCCGGTCGCAGTTGTGCCGGCCACCCGCGTGAGTCCGCGGATCCACGACGTGGTCGTCCGTCAGCACTCCGCCGACGTGCGCCAGCTGCTCGGCGTCTCGTGGGTGGTGCTCGCGGTCACCGCGATCCTCTCAACGGTCCTCGGGTGGTTCATCGCCGGGCGGGTGCTGCGACCGCTGCGCGAGATGACCTTGAGTGCCCGGAACATCACCGCCGGAAACCTTGGCGAACGGCTCGCGCTGACCGGACCTGACGACGAGTTCAAGCAGCTCGGGGACACCCTCGACGACCTGCTGGCACGGCTCGAGGCGTCGTTCGAGGCGCAGCGCCGGTTTGTCGCCAACGCTTCGCACGAGCTGCGGACTCCGCTCACCCTGGAGCGGACGCTGCTCCAGGTCGCGCTCGCCGATCCGAACGCGAGCGCGGCCAGCCTGCGCGCGACCTGCGAGGAGCTGCTGTCCGCCGGGCGCGAGCAGGAGCAGCTGCTTGAGGCGCTGCTGACGCTGACCAGCAGCGAGCGCGGCCTCGACGATCGCCGGCCGCTCGACCTGGCAGTGGTGTCTGAGCGCGCGCTGGCCGCCGCGGGCGCCGAGGTCGACCGCCGAGGGCTCGAGCTTCACACCGCGTTCGCGCCCGCTCCGATCGCGGGCGATGCGGCGCTGGTGCAGCGTCTTGCCGCGAATCTCGTCGACAACGCCGTAGTGCACAACGTGCCCGGGGGCCGGGTCGAGGTCCGCACGAGCACCGATGGCGGCCACGCGCTGCTGTCGGTCCTCAACACGGGCCCGTTGGTCGGCGCCGAGGACGTGGAGCGGTTGTTCGAGCCATTTGCGCGGCTCGGGGACGGTCGTGGCGCCCAGGCCGATGGTCACCACGGCCTGGGCCTGTCGATCGTCCGCGCGATCGCCTCGGCGCACACGGCCACGGTGACGATCCGTCCGTCCCCGGGCGGGGGACTCGAGGTGACGGTCAGCTTCCCGACCGCACCTTTATCCCAAACCCGAACCGGCCGCACTCCGACGCCGCCCGCTGGAACGCCGGTGATTGCGGATTGACCCCCGGCCCGAGCCTGATCGCACTCCCGCCGCTGGCCGGAAACGTCGGGTCGGGGAAGTTCGGCACACCGTGTGTGCGCATGCACTGTGCATTGGCGAGCGCCATCTGCTTCTGCCGTGCGCTGAGCGGTGGCGGAGGTCCGCCACCTCCCGGCAGGTACTGCTTGCATGCCTTGGCGGCGGCCCGGAACGCCGGTCCGCTGAACGTGACGCCGTCGACGGTCAGGGCCGAGCTGCCCACAGACCGTGAGACCGACAGGCCCTCTCCGCCGGAGCCGTTCGTCGGGTCGGGGAACTTGGCGACGCCGTGTGCCCGCATGCACTTCGACAGCGCGAACGGGGAGGCATTCCCGGTCGCGGTCGTGGCACCGACGGCGCCCACGCCCGAGCTCGAGCCGCCGCAGGCGGCGATCGCGATCGCGCAACCGGCTACGGCCAGCGCGCTCCGCTTGGCCGTCGGCGTGAACGGCAGCCGCCGGGCTGCCCGCACCGCAGTCTTCATCTCGTGCGTCTCCTCGGGTCGGGGCGCGTCAGCGTGCTCAGGGTTCTACGCGGCGCGCAATAACACGCCGGTAACACCGTTATGCCGCTGTTACGCGAGATCGGGCATCCTGGCTCCAAGACGTCGGCGCGGGCCAGGCCCGCGCCGGCGCGCCAACAAGGCGAACGGATGGCCCTGAGGAGCATGCGATGAGGGTGCTGGTGGTCGAGGATCATCCGCGGCTCGCGGAGACGGTGGCGACCGTCCTGCGACGCGAGGGGATGGCCGTGGACGTCGCGTTCGACGGACGCGAGGCGCTCAATCGCGCCTCGCTGATCACCTACGACGTGGTCGTCCTCGACCGCGACCTTCCCGGAGTCCACGGCGACGACGTCTGCCGGTCCCTGGTCGCCGACGGCTGCTCCAGCGCGGTGCTGATGCTGACCGCCGCCGGCAAGCTCGAGGATCGCGTCGAGGGTCTCGACATCGGCGCCGACGACTACCTCGCCAAGCCGTTTCACCTTGTCGAGCTGGTCGCACGGATCCGTGCTCTCTCACGTCGCTCGCGTATAGCTCTGCCGCCCACGCTCGTGCACGGTGACCTGCTGCTCGACTCCTCGCGCCGGGTCGTCACTCGGGCCGGCCGCCCGTTGGCGGTCAGCCCCAAGGAGTTCTCCGTGCTGGAGCTCCTGATGGGCGCGCAGGGCGCGGTTGTGTCGACCGAGGACATCCTGGCCCGGGCCTGGGATGACGCCGTTGACCCGTTCACCAACACCGTCCGGATGACCATCAGCCGGTTGCGGGCCAAGCTCGGCGACCCGCCGGTGATCGAGACCGTCACCCCGGTGGGTTACCGGATCGGGGCGGGGTCGTGACGGCGGCGACGCAGCGCCGGAGCCCCGTGTCCCGGCTGCGTCATCCTCAGACCACGGTGCGCTGGCGCCTCACGCTGCTCTACGGAGGCCTGTTCCTGGTCTCCGGGGTGGTGCTGCTGGCGATCACCTACACGCTCGTCGACAACGCGTCGGTCAACGGCCCTGGGAGGCAGTCGTTCGTCCAGGCCAACGGACCACTCAACAAGCTGCTGCGGCCCCCGAGCCCCACCCCGTCGGTCTTCCAGGCCAAGATCATCCCGCCCGGGCTGGCCGCGCGCGTCCGCAGGCTGGTGCGCTCGCAACCCGGCCAGATCGCGATTAGCCTCGGGCGCTCGGATCAGCGCATCGCCGACCTGCATCAGCTCGTGGAGGAGTCGGCCATCGCCCTGGCCGTGATGACGCTCCTGTGCGGCGGGCTGGGCTGGGTGGTCGCCGGGCGGGTGCTGGCGCCGCTGCGGACGATGACCGCCGCCACCCAGGAGATCTCGGAGGCCAACCTCGACCGGCGCCTCGCACTGGCGGGTCCGCGGGACGAGCTGCGCGGGCTGGCCGACACGATCGACGGACTGCTGGGGCGCCTCGAGGGTGCCTTCGACGCCCAGCGGCGCTTCGTCGCCAACGCCTCGCACGAGCTGCGCACCCCGCTGACGGCGGCCCGTGCCCTGCTCGAGATGGTCATGTCCGACCCGAACGCGACCGTGGAGACCTACCGGACCACCTGCGGGCAGGTGCTGGAGGAGAGCACGCAGCAGGAGGAGCTGATCGACGCGCTGCTGACGCTGGCTCAGGGTCAGCGCGGGATTGAGCACCCCGAGCGCTTCGATCTCGCCGTGATCGCCGGCCGCGCGCTGGACGCGCACCGGGCGGAGGCGGCCGCCCGCGGCGTGTACCTCGACGCGACGCTCGAGCCCGCTCCGATGTCGGGGGATCCGCGCCTGGTCGAGAGGCTGGTCTCCAACCTGCTGGACAACGCTGTGCGCCACAACGTCGCCGAGGGGCGTGTGCTGGTGGGTGTCCAGGCCCTCGACGGCCGGGCGACCCTGACCGTCGCCAACACCGGCAGGGTGATTCCGGAGGCGGAGGTGGAGCGGCTGCTGCGCCCGTTCCAGCGGCTCGGCGCCGACCGCGTCGGCTACCGCGAGGGGCTCGGCCTCGGCTTGTCGATCGTGGCCGCGGTCGCTGCCGCCCACGATGCGACCCTCGACGTCCGGGCTGCCGTGTGCGGCGGTCTCGAGATCACGGTGCACTTTGCCTCCGATGACGCCGGCCGGCTGGGTGCCGGGAATGGGAGCGTCCCGGCCCTCGAGGCGGCCGTGAGCGACTGAGGGGGCGTCAGGATGCGGGGTCGACGTCTGCGAGCTCGGCGATCAGGCGGTCCAGCTCGGGCACCTCGGCGCGGAGACTCGGCAGGTTCACGACGATGCCCTCCTGCGTGCTGCGGGCGAGGACGACGACGGCCTCCTCCTCGGTGGATGGGTTCTCCTCGCGGTGGGGAACGTACGGCGGCACGTACATGTAGTCCCCCGGCCCGGCCTCCACGCGCCGCTCGGTGCCGTCCTCGAGGAAGACGAACACGGGATGGCCGCTGACCACGTAGATGCCGGTCTCCGCCTCGCCATGATGGTGGTCGCCGGAGATCATCCCCGGACCGATGTGGCTCTGGCCCATCCAGATCTTCCGCGAACCGTTGCGCTTGCCGGAGATTGCCTCGTAGCGGCGCATCCCGGGCGTCTGCGCGGTCTCCTCGCTGAGGTGATCGCGGCCCGTGTGATGCAGCATTCGATGCCAGGCGGCAGTTCCTGCATCGGTTCCGTGCCCGGCCTCGCTCACCCCCGGAAGATACCCCCCGCTAGCTGCTCGGTGCTCGGAAACGCAGCCCGTCGAGGGCCACGTCGAGGATGTGATCGATCTGCGCGGGGTCGCTGGCGGGGATCTTGACGATCCCGCCGACCATCTGGATGACCTCCGTCAGATCGATGTCGCCGCGTACGATCCCCGCCTGTTGAGCTCGCTCGAGCAGCGGGCCCCCGGCGGTGTACATCGCAGTGCGACAACTCGTAAAGACGCCGGCGTCGCGGTCGACGTAGTTCAGCAGCTCCTGGGCCAGCGCCTGCTTGGTGGCCATGTACGCCACGAACCTGTGCAGCCAGCCGACGAGCGCCTCCCACGGCGGCAGCTCTGCCAGGTCTGCGGCTGAGCGGCACAGCTCCTGCACCTCGCCGACATAGACGGCCTCGAGCAACGCCTGGCGGGTGGGGAAATGCCGGTAGAGCGTGCCGATCCCGACCTCGGCGCGCCGCGCGATCTCCTCCAGCGACGTCGACGCTCCGCCGCTGGCGAACGCCTCACGTGCGGCCGCGACCACCTTCTCGTAGTTGCGCTGCGCGTCTGCCCGTTTGGGACGCGCGGGTGACAGCGAGTCGGCGATGTGGGTGATGTCCGCGGTGCTCATTGACAAATTCGGCGTTTGCCTTGACAAACCGGAGGCACCCTCCGTATAGTTTCCGGAGGAAGCCTCCACTTAGTTCTGGAGGCGGTCTCCACTTTACCACCGTCTCTTGCTCGTCTCAACCGTTTGGACCCTCAGATGAATACCGCCGTCCTCACCGCTGCACAGACCGACCGCCGCCGCTGGCTGGCCCTGTTCGTCGTCTGCCTCGCGCAGCTCATGATCGTGCTCGACACGACGATCGTGAACGTGGCGCTGCCCGCCATCCAGCGCGATCTCCATTTCACCCAGGGCAACCTCACCTGGGTCGTCAACGCGTTCCTGGTCACCTTCGGCAGCTTCCTGCTGCTGGCCGGCCGATTGGGGGATCTGCTCGGCCGCAGGCGCGTTTTCCTGACCGGGGTCGTCGTGTTCACCGCCGCTTCAGCACTGTGCGGGCTCGCCCCCAGCCAGGAGTTCCTGATCGGCGCCCGCTTCCTGCAGGGCATCGGTGGCGCCCTTCAGGCCTCGGTGATCCTGGCGATCATCGTGACCGAGTTCCCGCAGCCCGCTGAACGCGCTCGGGCCATGAGCGCCTACGTGTTCGTCGCCGTGGCCGGCGGATCGCTGGGTCTACTGGCCGGGGGCGCGCTGACCGAGGCCCTGAGCTGGCATTGGATCTTCTTCGTCAACCTGCCGATCGGCGCCGCCACGATCGTCCTCGGACGGGCGCTGATCCCCGCCGACCGCGGTCTCGGTCTCGGCCACGGCGTCGACTGGCTCGGCTCGATCCTCGTCACGGTCTCACTGATGACCGCCGTCTACGCGATCGTGCAGGCCACCAACCACGGCTGGGCCTCATCCCAGGTGCTCGGCTTCGGCGCTCTCGCGGTCGCCCTGATGGCCGCCTTCCTGACCCTCGAGTCGCGAATCGAGAACCCGATCATGCCGCTGCGCATCCTGCGCCTGCGCGGCCTCATCGGCTCGAGCGCGGTGCGCGGGTTCCTTGTCACCGGCATGTACTCGACGTTCTTTCTCGGCACGCTGTACCTCGAGCATGTGCGCCACTACAGCGCGCTGCAGACCGGCCTGGCGTTCCTGCCCTGGACGGTGACCGTCGGGATCCTCTCGCTCGGCGTCACTGCCCGCCTCGTCGCTCGCTTCGGGGCGATGCGGGTGCTCCTGCTGGGAATGGTGACGGTGATTGCCGGGCTCGGGCTGCTGAGCAGCACCGGCCTGCACACCAGCTTCTTCCCGACGATCTTCCTCGCCTACTTCGCCATCGGCCTGGGGATCGGGAGCGCGTTCATGCCGCTGCTGACGATCGCGATGGCCGACGTCCCTGCCGCCGACGCCGGGCTGGGCTCGGGAATCATCAACGTCTCCCAGCAGGTCGCGGGCGCGCTCGGCCTCGCGGTGCTCGGGACCGTGGCCACCAACCACAGCAAGGCCCTGGAGGGCCAGGGCCACAGCCTCGCGAGCTCGCTCGTCGGCGGCTATCACCTCGCGTTCGCCGTCGGCGCGGGGAGCGTCGCCGTGGGCATCGTCACGGCGCTTGCGGTCCTACGGACCCGATCTGCGAGCTCGCGGCTCGCTGTCGAGCCAGGGCCGGTCCCCTCGATCGCGGGCGACTTCGAGCCTCAGGTCGAGCGCCAGGCCGCCTAGCGGGCGAGCCGCCTGGCCGGCCCTCTCCTGCACGCGCCGCTCTATGCGGGCGGCGCGTCGGGGTCGAGCCCGGGCGCGGGCTCGGGCTGGGGCGACAGCCGGACCGGATCCTCGGCGGTCCGGCACCAGCGCGCCAGCGCGTGGCGGCCCACCAGCGTCAGCGCTCCATCGGCGGTGATCCAATCGCGAGCGCGCAGCTCGCCCACCAGATCCGCCGTCGCGGGCGGAGGCGGTCCCTGACCGGTGCCGGCCAGCTGATTGCTGCCGGGGCGCACGGTCCAGCGCCCGGAGTCGAGTGCGCTCAGCGCCAGCCCCTGGTTACCGATCGGCAGGTCCAACGGATGCGGCCCGGGCGCCGTCGGCGGCTGCCCATGGCCTGCGCCCTGCGTCACCTCGGCCTCGAAGTCCGCAGGCTCCCGGCGACGTGCCGTGTCGTGATCGGCGTGCGGGGCCTGGCCGAAGAACGGCTCGGCGCTGGACACGTGGTCGTTCAGCCACTGTCCCGCGGCGTCGGCGAAGCTGCGGGCGCGATCCGCATCGAGCCCGTAGCGCTCGGCGATCTCCTCCAGGTCGACCTCGGACATCCGCTGCACAGACCGGCTGATCTGGTCGGCCATCGCTCGCAGCCGGTCCTCGAAGCTCTCGTGTTCGCTCATGCCATGGATGTTCGCAGGTGACGTCCTCCGGCTCGTGCGGGCGGCTCGTGCAACGATGGCGCCGCGCGCCTGGCCGGTTGCGTGCAGCCCGGCGTGCCGGGTAGCCTGAGCTGACGATGAACGCTGCGCTGACTGCTCGCCTCGTCGCCGCTGGACGGATCGGCTTCGGCGTAGCGCTGATCCTGGCCCCCGAGCGTCTGACCGCTCCCTGGCTTGGAAAAGATGCCGGTCGGGCCGGCACCAAGGTCGTCACGCGCGGGCTCGGCGCCCGCGATCTGGCGCTCGGGGCAGGCGCTCTGGTCGTCTCCGATACTCAGCTGCGTCAGTGGGTGGCGGCGGGAATCGTCGCCGATGCCGCGGACCTGGCGGCCACTGTGGCCGCGGGTGACTCGCTGCCGCTGGCCGGCCGTGTGATCGTCGGCGCGATCGCATCAGGTGGCGTGGCGCTCGGCGCGATCGCACTGGCCGGGCTTCGCTCCCCCCGGTCGTCTACGGCAGCCTGACCCTGAGCACCGCGAGCGACGCGAGCACCGGGTCCGGGCCGGCCAGATACCCGGTTGTCTCTGTCAGCTCGACGCGGGCGGTCGCGATCCCGGGGCAGTTCCCCTGGAGATGGTCCATCACCAGCATCACGGGGCTGCCGCGCCTGATGTTGTGCCCAACCTATGTCCACCATGGCCGTGTCTGTGACGCGGGGATCGCCGCCGGCTTGACACGCTCGCAGATTCGCGCGAGATTGGCCCGCGGGGTCCGCGGGCGCGACAGGCGGCCGAATTGGGCCACAACGAGGAAGAGGACCGGGTCATGCTCAGGCCAGATGGCGACCGCGGCACCAGGCGCCGCCGCATCGAGTTGGTGTTCGTGGCCTCTGTGCTCGCGCTCGGGCTCGCGCCGGTAGCCGCCCACGGTGTGACCGCGGCCGCGATTCCGAGCGCGCCACCGGTGAGTCAGAGCGACCACGAGTTCGGGCTCGAGGCGGCGGGCAGCCGGCCGGTGGACAACGACGGCCGGATCCCGGCCCCATCGACTCCGGCGGTCCCCGTCTGCAAGGTCACGCTCGCCGCACCGAGCAACGGCAGCGTCGCCGCGGTGCAGAGTCGCATCAACGCCGATGTGGCCGCGGGCGCCTCATTCAAAGGGGACACGATCTGTCTGAGCGGAACCTTCCGCGCACCACTGCACGTGCGCGCCAAGTTCAGTACGGCGTCACTCACGCTCGCTCGGGCCCCGCGCGCCTCCGCGACGTTCAACCTGGCCGGGCGCCCCGTGCAGGCCGGCGATGAGGACCCCAACGCCCACGACAACACTGACGTTGGCGCGATCGAGGTCGGCGACTCCAGAGACGTCGAGATCTACGGGCTCACGATCGAGAACTGGGCGACGAGCTCCGCGGCCTTCGCCCCGGCCGGCATCTACGTCACCACCCGCGGCGATTCCGGCGGGACCGTGTCGGCGTGCTACACGCGCAGCCCCGACCACGTGTGCGGAGACATCTTCCTCTACGACAACACGGTGCAGGCGATCGCGAACAACGCTCCGGGTTGTGGAAACCCGAACATCAACGCCTACGGGATCGCCGTGAAGGGCTTCGGCCTTGACGCCGCGCACGCACTTCAGCACGTCGTCGTCGAGGGCAACACGGTGACGAGGACGGTCACGGGGCAGAGCGAGACGGTCACGATCAACGGGGACCTGATCGACTTCCTCGTTGCCCGGAACACGATCGCCGACGTCAACAACATCGGCATCGACGCGATCGGCTGGGAGACGAGCGCCACCGCCGCATCGCAGGCGCGTGATGGCCTGATCTCCGGCAACCACGTCTCCAACGTCGACACGCGCCTGAACCTTGCCGGGTACGGTCAGCGGGTCGGCAAGACGTGCGTGCCGGGCGACGATCAGGCGGGTGGCCTGTACATAGACGGGGCCTCGTACGTGTGGCTGGACCAGAACACGGTGACGAACACCAACCACGGGATCGAGCTCGGGGCCGAGAACCCCGGCGGAAACCCGAATGAGATCGCCGATCACCTGCTCGTCACGAACAACATCGTCACCGACAGTCCCGGCACCGGCTTCGGCACCGCGTCGGACCCGTCCTATGCCGGGCACGCGTATGCCGCGTTCCTGGTCGGTTCGATCAACGGCGCGAACGTCGTGGACGTGTACGCCCACGGCAACAGCTTCGCCAATCAGAGCCAGTTCTACACCGACGGCACGTCCAATCCCCCGGTCGCGGACACCGCCTCGGTCGTCAACCTGGACAACCGGTGGCAGAACGTGTGGATGCTCGGCAACACGGTCGGGGGTGGGGGACCGGGCGACAAGCTCAACCCAGTCCTCATGATCAACACGGGACCGATCGGCTCGCCCAAGACAGCGCCGGGGGTGGTTGTGGACTGCAACCGCTATAACAGCCTGTCAGCGACCCCGACGCAGGCGACAGCGGACAACTTCGATACCCCGGCGATGAACACCCCCGGGTGGGGCCGATTCAGCGACTACCGGACCCTCAACCACCTTCCGAGCGCCGAAACGGAGACGACGGGCTGGGACGCCAACAGCGCCGTCGGCACCACTCCCACCTGCCCGTTCACGCTGCCCCACTGACCGCGCCGCCCGGCACGGAGTCGGGGCGCGACGCGTCTTGGCGCCGGTGACCTGCGGTCTCAGACGGGGATGTAGCAGGCGCCGAGGGTGGTCGCGAGCGTCCGGTGCGCGGTCGAGCTGCCGACAAGGGTCGAGCGCGCCAGGTCGATCGAGTGAGCGCGCGCGAACGCGAGCAGCAGGCCGGGCAGCGGCGGGCGGCACCAGCAGGTGGGAGGACCTGGTGGGTGTGGGCAGACCACGACTTCAACCGGTCCCGTGACCGCGTCTGCGATGCGAGCCGCCTGACCGCGAAGCGAGCCGGCGTCACCGTCCGGGCTCCAGTCGAAGAGCAGGTGCGGCGCGGCCGGGTGGGCGTCGGCGAGCGCCTGGAGGACGCCGGCATGGGTCGTCGCGCCGGCACCGACGAACACACCGGGCCGCCCGCCGCCGACCGAAACGCGCGCGAACGGCACCCTCTCGACTGCGATGAAGCCCTCGTCCATCGACGGCGGCTCGAGCTCTCGCAACGCCCGCATCTGGGAGGTCGGCAGCATCAGCCAGGGTTCCCGCCGGGCTGCGGGACGGATCTGTTCGGGCGTGGGGAGCGCGCCGAACCGCTCCAGCAGTCGCTCGACGAGGTTGACCTGCGCCTGGGCCAGGGGCGTGTCCAGCCACACGCAGCGCACCGCGAGCGAATGTCGCTCGGCCGTCTCGACCACATGGCTGCGGGCCGCACGTGTCAGATAGGTGTTGTCGAGCACCGCCCGGCGCACGCCGGCCGCGAGTCGCTCATCGAGCTCGGCGGCCAGCGCGCGCAGCGAGCCGCCGCGCTCATCCCGGTTGAGGCGCACGTGGCCACGTTCGATGTACGCGGCCGCGAGGCGGCTCTTGCCGGCGCCGGGGATCCCCATCACGATCACGATGTCCCCCTGAGCGCTCGTCTCCCCAGACGCGCGCACGCTCGCGGGTCGGGCAGGGCGCCCGGTGCCGCCGAAGGCCCTCGTGAGGTCGGCCTGGTCGTCGGGGCCGAGTTCCAGTGCCGCCGCTCGCGCGGCCGCTCGCGCGCTCTCGGGCCGCCGGGCGCCGGGGATCGCCACGACCGCCGGCGACAGCCCGAGCAGCCAGGCGAGGGCCGTGTCCGCCGGGGTGGCATTGTGGCGCGCGGCGATCTCGGCGAGCTCGTGGCGGCGATCCAGCGTTGTCGCGCGGCGAGGGCCCCCGAGCGGGGAGTGAGCGATGAGCGTCAGCCCGAGCTCGGTGCAGCGCGCGACCACGCCGCCTCGCAGCGCGCGGTCCTCCAATGGACTCAGAGCGACCTGCACGGCGGAGATCGGTGCCAGTTCGAGCGCTTCGTCGAGCTGGGTGCGGCTCACGTTCGCGAGCCCGATGCGCTGTACCAGTCCCTCTTCAACGAGACGCGCGAGCGCGCGCACCGACGTTCGCCATGGGGTCCGCGGGTCGGGCGCATGAATCAGGTACAGGTCGATCGGCAGTCCGTCGAGCGCGGCGAGACTCGCTTCGCAATCAGCCGTGATTGCCTTCGCGCGGCCATCCGGCACCCACGCGCCATTGGGTCTCGTCATGCCGCCCTTGGTCACGATCCGTGCGCTTCGCTGCCCATCAGCGGCGCGGAGCGCGCGGGCCACCATGCGCTCGTTGTGCCCGAGCCCGGCTCGGTCTGGTCCATACGCGCGAGCCGTATCGAACACCGTTATGCCGGCGCCGGCAGCAGCCGCGATCGTGTCGAGCGCCAGCCGCTCGTCGGCCGGCAGGCGCATGCAGCCAAGGCCGATCCGGAGCTCAGAGGCGTGGAGCCAGGACACCGACCCCATTGAACCGCGCGCCGGAGCACCCGGTGGCGTAAACGAGCGCTCCGCGTTGGCGGGGCGCTGGGGCGCTAGGACTCGTTCAGGGCAACGGCAGCCCGGATGAGGGTGATGAAGGCCTTCTCGTCGATCTCATCATGCTCGTGGAAGTCGATGGCGCGCCGGACCTTGCCTTCGAGGCTTGAGTTGAACAGTCCCGAAGGGTCCTTCACTGACGCGCCTTTGAAAAACGTGAGCTTTACCACGCTCTTGTACGTCTCACCGGTGCAGATGATCCCCCCGTGAGACCACACGGGAACCCCCGGATTTGATGCCTTCTTCCACTTCCACTCCTCCACCACCCCGGGGTCGGCCTGTTTGATCAGGTCGCGGAGCCTGGAGAGGGTCTTGGCCCGCCAGTCGCCCAGTTCCTCGATCCTTGCGTCTATCAGCTGAGACGGAGACTCGACCTGCTGCGCGGGGCTCTTGGTCATGCTGCACAAGCTATCGCGCGCAGGCCGGCTCGGCTCGCCTCGGCGACCAAACGCGTCCTATCTGGTCAGCAGCTTGGAGAATTCCCAGGGAGCTTGGGTCACGCCCGAGCAGCTGAGCTGCGTGGTCTTCGTCGGCGTGGCGCACTGATTGTCGCGATTGATCTGCCACATGCTCAGCATGCCGAGCTTCTGCCCGGCAGCGGAGGCCTCGAGCTGCTTCGCGTTGGCCGGCGTGAATATCTCGTCGCTGGTGTCGTTGATGCCGATCATCGGGGTGAGCCCGATCATGCTCTCCAGCGCGGGCGAAGTCAGGCTCGGGAAGATCGCATGCAGCTGAGTGTGAATGGCATTTCCGGCGTCGATCGCATACGTGCCCATCTTGCCGCTCGGTTTGGGGGCTACCGAATCGCCGTAATCCATCGCCATGCCGTTGACCATGCTGACCGAGACGCCGCCGTTGACGGTGTCAAGCAGAACCGTCTTGGAATCGGGCGTCAGTCCGGTCGGATTCACCGGCAGCGTCAGAGCCACCCGCAGCACGCTCTTCTTCTTGATCGCCGCCTTCTGAAGTGCCGCCAGCGCCGCCGCGCGGAGCTTGGCCGCGGCGAAGTCGGCGACCTCGCTCCCTTCGATGTCGAAGTCGACGTGGTTGACCCCGTAGGCCGAGATCACCTTGCCGTACGCTGACTGCAGCGCGCTCTCCGTGCCACACACGTTCGCCAGCTCGGTGCCGGACTGGCCGCCAAAGGAGGGGACGACGGCGCCGCCACCGGCGTGGCGAAACGCGTCGATCGCAGACAGTTGGTACGCGCTGGTCCCGTAGGCAGGGTAGGCGCTGTAGCCGCCCCACGTCGGCGCGCACGCGGTGCCGCCCTGCGCGGTCACGAACGCCAGCGTCAAGTCCTTCACGCCGGCCTTGCTCTCGAACGCAGTGAAGTTCGGAGGCGGCCACTGGCTTACGTCGACGTACGGAGCGAACGCATACCAAACGCCGGTAACCGGCGGCGTGGTGGTCGCGCCGGCCGTCGACGCGAAGGCCGCAAACAAGGCGGCGGCGGCGATCATCGTCGCGATCCCCAGTGTCACCAGCGACATCCGCCGCCCAACGCTTACCCCAGTCATCCAGCCGCCCCTCGGTCGCGTTGCGTGCCCCAACTCCTAACCCAACCATACCCCAGTCCCGTGATCTCGGGTCGAGGGCTCGCCGCGCGCGAGCTCGGGGCCCAACGGAGCGGTCGCCACGGCGCAAACGGTCAGCAAAGCGACCGGCAGCATCGCTACGCCCGACGTAATCAGCCCGGCGAAGCTGAGAAGACAGCTGAGACCGGCGAGCGACCAAGCGGCTCGATCGGCCACGTGGCTGCGGCGTGTGCTCTTCAGGTGCAGCAGCGGCAGGAGGAGCAAGCTGATGAAGGCCGGCGCGCCAACGAAACCAAGGACCGCGGGGCCCGCGACGTGGACGAGCGTGTAATGGTGAAAGACGCTGTCCGGGTCGGCCGCGCTGCCGCGATCGTGATCGGTCAAGGCGAGGACCACCGGCAGAATGCCCCACGCCAATGCCGCGCCGTTGAACCACGCCCACCGCGGGAGGCGATCAAACACGGACAGGATTTTGAAGCCGTTCGTGACGCTCTGGATTATGGAGCCCCGGATGTAGGTCTGAACCGGTAGCCTCCTGCTCCGCGTGAGGGCCGACTCCACACCTGCCCCGGCTGTCCGGGAGCGTCTCACCCTCAGGTCCGTGATCTCTCAGCACAAGGGGGCCTCCGGAGCAATTGCGCTTCTGTTTGTTCTGCTCGTGGTGACGATCGTCCCTGTTTTCTTCAGCTCGAGCGGGGAAGCGCTCAGCGACTCAACCTCGTGTTCGGGGTGGAGCTCGGCAAGTCAGGCGCAGCAGAACGCCTACTCACAGCTCTACCTCAAGGAGTACGGTGCCCTTCCCAGCGGAGCCCGTGACGCCAGTAGTGTCAGGTCAGCCATCAACGCCGCTTGCATCCAGGCCGCCTACTTGGCCGAGGCAGACGACCTGAGCGTCATCGCCGCGATCAAGCACCAGTATTGAGCGCTCCGGGGGCGTTCCGGATCGTGAACGTGCGGGGCGCGAGTACCTCAACGCCGTTGCGGAACCGAGCGGCGGCGTTGCGATTCCGCGCACCGCAGGCACAACACGGCATCGGGTAGCGCCCGCAGCCGGCCCGGCGGGATCGGATCGCCACAGGCGTCACACATGCCATAGGTGCCGTCATCGAGCTTGGCTACGGCGCGCTCTGTCCGCGCCAGCATTCGCTCCAGCGAATCCCCAACGCCGATGTCAGTCAGTCGCGCCACCGCCTCGGTGGTGCCGTCACCCACTCGTTTGCCGAACCCCACAGCGCTACCCCTCTCCGGACGGCTGGTGAGCACCCCGAGCCGGTCGCGGGCGACGTCACGGCGAGCCTCGAGCTCTCGCCGGATCGCCTCAAGATCCAAGTTGTCGCTGGGAGCCGTCACTTGCGTGGCCACCACGATAGGCGAGGCATACGGTCCCCCGTCACGCGTTAGCCTTCAGACCGTGACGCCACCCGGCAGGGCTGCCCCGGCAGCACGCACCCGTGGCCTCACCAAGCGCTATGGAGACAACCTGGCGCTCCAGGACATCGACCTCGAGATCGCGCCGGGCGAGCTGCGAGGTCTGCTTGGCCCCAACGGCGCCGGCAAGACGACACTCCTGCGGACGCTGTTCGGCCTGGTGCGGCCCGATTCCGGATCAATCGAGCTGCTTGGTCAGGCGCTGATCAAGGGCCGCAGGCGGCCGCTGCGCGGCGTGGCCGGCTTTGTCGAGGAGCCCGCGTTCTATCCGTACCTCACCGGTGCAGCGAACCTGGAGCTGCTCGCCGAGCTCGACGACGGCGCGATGATGGGGATCGACGATGCGTTGCAGCGCGTCGGCCTGGCGACGCGCGCGCGTGATCGTGTGGGCGGCTATTCCACCGGCATGCGGCAGCGCCTCGGGATCGCGGCCGCGCTGCTGCGTGATCCGAGGCTGCTGCTGCTCGACGAACCGACGAGCGGGCTCGATCCGGCCGGCATCTGTGCGGTCAGCGGGTTGCTGCGTGATCTGTCCGCGCAGGGCGTGGCGGTCGTCCTGAGCAGCCACCTGATCGGCGAGCTCGAGTCGCTGTGCGACTCATACACCATCCTCCGCGCCGGTCGGGTGGTGTGGGAGGGCCGGGCCGCGCAGCTGGAGGCGAAGGCTCCGGGCTCTGTCTACATGTTGATCACGAGTGATGACGCACGCGCGCTCGAGCTCGCGCGGGGACGGGACGGGCTCGCGGCCAGCCGCGAGGACGGGACACCCGGAGTCCGCCTGGCCGTGCAGCCCGGAGGGCTCGACGGGTACGTCCGCGCGATTGTGCACGCGGGGTTGGCGCTGCAGCGACTCGAGCTGCTCGTCAGTCCCCTGGAGAGCATGTTCTTCTCTCTGACCGCAGACGACGGTGCCAGCGGTCCCCAGGCCTGGCTGGCCGCCCGGGCGGAGGCTCGCGGCGAGGCGGTGACGGCGCGATGAGCGCGGTGGTGTGGCCCGCGGCGGGCGGCTCGGGGTCCGAGCGCCAAGCTTCCGGCGTGCACGGCGTGCTGTCGGTCGCCCGCACCGAGCGTCGGAAGCTGGTTGCGCAGCTGCCGCTTCGCCTGCTGACTGTCGTCTGCCTGCTGGGCCCATTCGTGTTCGCCGTCCTGCTCAAGGTCCAGAGCGGCACGCCGAGCGACGCCCTGTTCGGAGCTTGGGTGCATTCCTCGGGATTCGCGATTGCGCTTGTCGTGCTTGGTTTCGCCGCCAACTGGGGCTTTCCGATAATCGCGGGCATCCTGGCCGGCGACCTGTTCGCATCCGAGGACCGTCAGGGGACGTGGAAGACCATCCTCACCCGCTCTCGAACGCTGGAGGAGGTGTTCGCCGGTAAGGCGCTCGCGGCCGTGATGTTCGCGCTCGTGCTCGGCGTGCTGCTGGCGATCGCGAGTCTCGCGGCCGGCCTGGCTCTGGTCGGGGCTCATCAGCTCGTCGACTTCGGTGGCAGCCGGCTTGCACCCGGTCACCTGCTGCTCCTGGTCGCGATCAGCTGGCTGATCTGCCTCCCGCCGTTGCTGGCGTACACCAGCCTGGCGATTCTTTTCTCGGTGGCCAGCCGGAACGGGATCGTCGGCGTGCTCGGCCCCATCCTCGTCGCGCTGCTCACCCAGCTTCTTGACCTGGTCGGCAAGGGGGTCTGGGTCCATCTGCTGTTGATCGGTTCCGCATTTGATGCCTGGCATGGACTGTTCGCGCAGCACGCGTTCTTCGGCCCGTTGGTGGTGTCGCTGATCGTCTGCCTGATCTGGATCGCCGGGTCGCTCGGCGCCGCCTGGCTGATCCTCGCTCGCCGAGACTTCGTGAGCGCCGCGGAGTCGTTGCGCTCGCGCTGGCAGGTGCCGCTTCGGATCGTCGTGAGCGCGACCGCCGTGATTGCGCTTCTCGCCCTCGCCTCGTCGTGGGGACCCACCGGAGTCACCGCCCCGCGCCTCACGGCGAGCATTGCCCCGGAGTTCCGCCGTCTGACCCTGCTCCAGCAGAGCCTGCTCGGTCATCCGATTCCGGCGGGGGCCCAGTACCGCATCCTCCCCGTCTGCACCGCGCGCGGTGGAAAGCGGGAGGGGCCGGGGGACTGGTCGTGCACGATGAACGTCTACGTCGTCCTCGCGGGAGCCAGACAGCCGCTCACCGATACACCCGTCGCCTACGACGTGAGCGTCCAGTCCAACGGCTGCTACAAGGCCAGTTCACCGCCGGCGTACGTCGGGCAAGCCGAGATCCGTGACACGGGCGGCCAGCTCGTCATCAATCCACTGGTGATCATCTACGGCTGCATCGACATCCTGTAGGCACGGCCCGCTTGCCGTGCGCCTCAGCCGTCACCCGGCGGACTCGGGCGGCAGGCCCAGGTGATCGGGCAGGCCGACCTTTGCATGCGAGGACCGGCCCGCGGAGTGGGGTTCGAACACCGACGGGTCGGCACGCAGCATCTGGCGCACGATCATCGCCCGGTCGACCTCGTCCGGTGACGCGTCGGGCCCGGCTGCGGGAGCCCGCGCCCGCGTGCCGTGCACCGAGGCCCAGAGGATCTGGTCGGAGATCGCCTGCGGTACGGCGTCGAGGCTGGTTCAAGGGCAGCTCGTCCGAGAGCCGCGCGTCCGGCGCGGTCGCGCTGTTGGTGCTCGTCAGCGCGTACTCGGGCGTGCTGCACGGTGTACGGAGCGTCGTCGGGCTTCTCGGAGCCGCTGATGAACGCGTCATACATCGGGGTCGCCAGCGCGTCGTTGAGAGCGAGCGGATCGCAGGCCGAGGATCAGCTCGACCGTGCGCAGCACCGAGTACTGGTCATAGCGGGTGTGGACGACCGCGCCGTGGCGCGCCCACGGGCTGATCACGAGCGCCGGCGAGCGGTGGGAGTCGACGTGGTCGGCGCCGTCCTGCGAGTCGTCCTCGACCACGAAGATCGCCGTCGAGGGCCAGATCGACGAATGCGAGATGGCGTCGACGATCTGCCCCAGCGCGAGGTCGTTGTCGGCGATGAACGCCTGCGGCGTCGGGTCGCCGGTCGTGGTGCCGTTGGTGTGGTCGTTGGGCAGGATCATGTAGTTGAGCTGCGGGCACCGTGCCCGTCGGCCACCTGTTGCTCGAACTCGCGGGTACCAGTCGTTGAAGCGGCTCTGCCCGGCGAACAGCGTCCCCGTCCCGTTGTAGAGCGCCCGAGTCCTGGGTGCAGCTCGCCGTGACGCCGGCCTTGAGGCAGCCGATGAACACGTTGTCGGGGTAGGCTCGGGTCGACGTTGGCCTCGACCTGTGCGAGAACTGCGGACGGTTGGGCGCCGCGCCGGTCGGCAGCGGTCCCGACCGCCTCGCCGTAGTCACGGAAGCTGACCCCCTGCTTGGCCGCCTGGTCGAAGATGAAGAAGTCGCGGCGGGAACGTCACCGGGTAGATGCCGAAGTCATCGGTGCCGCGGCGGTTGGAGTAGTTGGCCGCGGTCGCCTTCTGGACGTAGTCGGTGGCATAGGCGCCGGTCGGTGATCAGGTGGCCGTCGACCGACACCTCGGAATCCTCGTAGAAGTGGTCCAGCAGCGGGAACTGCTGCGTCAGCGCGTGCGCGTTGGGCGTGATCCCGCCCGTGGGACCGCTGACGCCGTTGTCGTCGAACAGCTCGAGTTTCGGATTGCCGTCTCCGCGCGGATCGGAGCCGAAGACCTGGTCGTAGGTCCGGTTCTCGCGCACGATGTAGAAGACGTGCTTGATCTGAGCGCTCGGGTGTCCGGTCGTGGCGGGGATCGGACTGCCGGCCGGCTGGGTCTCGCTGTTGTAGGGCCTCGCCTGGGCGTCGGCCGCCGCCGTGTCGGCAACCACCTGCAGATCGGTGGGGAGCGGCAGCGTGCCGACGCGTCCGATCAGCAGGTCAAGGACGTAGGTCCCGTAGGCGTTGGGCGGCGTCTGGTACGGCGTCCTGGCGCCACCGAAGTAATAGGTCGGGTTGGGGCCCGAGCCAAAGCCCTTGCCGGCGACCCACACGAGCTGGCCCTGCGGGGTGGTCTGCACGCTGTCGGGGTAGGCGGCGGTCGGGATCCGGCCGATCAGCTGGAACGGGGCGAGGTTCGGAATGAAGCCTCGCGGACAGCCCACCACCGCCGGAAGTAGCCTCCCCGCCTTTTTCAGCAGCGCGCGACGCCGTCGCCGCTTGTGAACCGTGAGAGCGTGAAGGACGCGCTCGACGTAGCGGCGTTCCTGGCGCCGCGACGGTCCGGCGCAGCGCTTCGGGGTTCGGGGGCGCAGGTAGCGGTGGGTGAGCGACCGCAGGGTCTTGGCGTAGCGCCGGCGGGCGGCCGCACGGGCCCGGCCGTGCGTCCTGGCCAGCCGGTGCGCCGCGGTGGCCCGCTTCGCGCGATATTTCGAGATGTTCTTCAGCTTCGGCGGCAGGTAGACCCGATGGCCGTGCCCCGCCAGCGCGCTCGGGCGCTGGGAGAGTGAGATGGCGGCGACGGCGTCCTCTCCGGCATCCGACGCGTACAGCGTGGAGCCGTCAGGCGAGATCGCAAGGTTCGTAGGGGCCGTGCCGAGTCCCCTGGGGCCGAGCCACGGAGATCAGATGCGTCACCGCGTGCGTGGCGGTGTCGACCACTGCGACGAGATCCCGGTTGGTGACCGCGACGTACAGCGCGGGTCGCTGCGGGTCGGCGACCATCCCCTCGGGGTGGCTCGCCAGGTCGCCAAGAGCTCCGCCCAGACCGTGGATCGTCGCCGTGACCTTGGCCGTCGCCGGGTCGATGACCGAGAGCGTTCCGTCGTACTCGTTGGAGACATAGGCGCGGCCCTGGGGATCGAAGGCCACGCCCGTCGGGGTAGGTGCCCGCCGGCACGACGGTCTGGGCCAGCGTGTGCAGGTTGATGACGACTGCGTCGTCGGCGCCGTTGAGCGCCACGACCAGATAGTGGCCATCCGGCGACACGGCCAGACCCTCGGGCTGCGCCGTTCCGACCCCGGACACCGGCGGGAGCGAGTTGGTCCGCGCGCTGCCGCCGCTGGTCGGAGTGAGCGCCAGCGGGTTGCCCTCAACCCCCGTTCCGGTCCTCGGGTCGACGGTGAAGATGTGGATCACGTCGCCCTGGTCGCCCTTGGTCGGCCCCTCGGTCGGCGAGCTGCCTTTCGGGGTGCCGCTGACGTAGGCGTGGCGTCCGTCCGGCGCGAACGCGACTCCGCCGTAGCAGCCAGGCAGCGGCAGCGTCTGGATCACCGAGCCGGTTGCCAGATCCACCACCTTGATGTCGTCCTCGCCGTGACCGCAGTCGGCAACCCACAGGTCACGTCCGCCGGGGACGACGGCGCTCCCGGTCGGGAAGTCGCCGACGGTTGTCAGGCGCCCGGCGGGATGCAGCAGATGGCCGTTGGCGGTCAACTGCAACGATGGGCCGATCTGGCCCGTCGTCACGCTGTCAGCGATCGCGACGCCGGCCAGGCCCAGGACCACGCCGAGGACCAGCAGCGCCATCCGCCGAGTGATCCGCCGCCGGCCTCCGTTACGGGTGCGTGAGCGCAAGCTGCGGATCTATACCGCATCGACCACACATCCGGAGAGCCATTTCGTGATCACGGTCGCTCAGACCGGGGATGCAACATGGTACGCCGTCAGCACTGACCATCGAACTACGGCCTTTGCAGCCTGTTTGCCCAGAGCCCATCTTCGGACTCGAACCGAAAATCTCTTCATTACAAGGTGCCGCGTGGCCACCCGTCGGCTGAGCGCTTGAGCGCACCGGCTCGCGGCCTACTCCAAGGGCCATGTCCGATGACAACACACGCATTCTCCCCGTCACCACGACCATCGGGGCCAGCATGGCTCTGTTCTCGACCTTGTTTCCCTGGTACTCGTTCGAGGTCGTCCTTCCCGTCCAGCGGGTTGTCCACATCTTCTTCGTCACGACCACACTGTGGGGGATCACCACACTCGCACCGATCGTGATCATCGCCGCATCCTTCGCGGCGTTCGTGCTCTCCATCATCGGCACGCGGCCGGTGGCGAACGTGGTCATCGCGCTCGTCGGCGTGGGGATTCTCGTCTACGGGATCGTGCGCTGCTTTGACGTTCCGGCGCTCGGCGTTCAGATCGTCCGCGGTGGACTACCGGCGAGCACGCAACTGGAGGGAGGCCCGTTCATCGAGCTGTCCGGCGGTCTGCTGTTCGTGCTCGGTGCCCTGGGTGACCTGCTGACCGCGCCGGCCGGAGCGGCGGGTGGATCTCGCTTCTCCGACCGTTGGCGCAGCGGCCCGTCGGTCATCCCGCACTGACCGAAGGCCCCGGCTGCGCTTGGCTCCGGATTGTCACTCTGGCCCTGCGCGCTGCTGCTTCGGCGTGCAACCGGCGGCGCCGACGGTCTGCCGGTGTAATCCACTCGGCCTGAATGATGCCTAGCCAGGCCATCTCGTACCCGATGCGAACACGAGCCCGACCGGTGGTGGCACCACCGGCGCTACCCGCCCACCCGTCGGTCCGCCGGCACCGAAAGTTCGGGAATGCTCCCCGATGCGAAGGCCATCGGCCGCTGCGAAGCTGAGCGCGGAAATCGTGGCGATCCGCGTAGCTACTCAACCCCGAGGGGGCAGCATGTTCGTTAGTGCTCGACAGGCCGGTAGGACTCGGTGTGGTGTGTCGCGTCGCGCGGGCCGCGACGATCGCGGTGGCACTCATGATGACGCTCGCGCTGAGCTGGGGCGCGTCGGTCAGCCGCGCCGCCGACTACCAGGACGCGCACCACAACGTGTGCGAGGGGACGGTCACGTCCAAGGGCTGCTCGGCGTGGGGGTCGCACGTCACCGGCAGCGACAACGTTGCGAGCGGCGCCAACGCGCTGGCGCACAACACGACCGGCAACGACAACGTCGCGAGCGGCTCGTTGGCGCTGTTCTCGAACGCGACCGGCGCGACAACGTCGCGAGCGGCTCCGCCGCGCTGGGCTCGAACACGACCGGCAGCGACAATCTCGCGAGCGGCAACAGCGCGCTCGCCTCGAACACGACCGGCCACGACAACCTCGCGAGCGGGTTTCATGCCTTGTACGCCAGCAACGGCAGCTTTAACCTCGGCAGCGGCACGAACGCGCTGGCGCACAACACCACTGGGAACAGCGACGTCGCAAGCGGCTGTGAGGCGCTGTGGTCGAACGCGACCGGCGGTTCGAACGTCGCCGACGGCGTCAACGCGCTATATCATGACACCGCCGGTTCCAACACCGCGCTCGGGACCAACGCGCTGTATGACAACACCACCGGCGCCACGAACGTCGCGATCGGTACCGGTGCGGGCAGGAACCTGACCGCTGGCTCGAACAACATCGAGATCGCAAACACCGGCGTGGCCGGGGAAGCGGGCAACATCCGGATCGGCACGCCCGGGACCCAGACGGCGGCGTTCCTGGCCGGGGTCAGCGGCGTCACGATCCCCCGACCCAGCCAGTCGGTGGTCGTCAACTCCAGCGGACGGCTCGGGACCGCCCCGGCGGGCTCAGCGCCGGCAGCCCAGGGCAAGGCCGGCTCGGGCGCTGACCCGGGGCTGACGCGGCGGGTCGACAGCCAAGCCGCCGAGCTGCGCCACCAGGCAGCCCAGCTGCGGCGACTGACCGCGCAGCTGCGCGCGATGAGCGCCCTGCTGCACAGCCACCGATAAAGACAGCCCCGCCGGCTGTGAGGCGCGTGATCGCTATCGCGTGAGGCTGTCGGACAAACCCCATGAACTTCGGTGGCGTCGCGAAAAACGGGTTGATAGTCCTTCGGGCGCTGAGCCGCCATGTCCCTGAACTCCGGGGGGCGACGGCCTGCGCCAGCGCCGCCAACACCGCCCGCACGTTCTCTCTTAGGCGGTGTCCCGGTCGACATGCTCGCGCTCGGCTGCACGGCGGACGAATTCGTCCAACCCGAACGATTCCGCCGGCTCGCGCACTGACGTCACGGCGCCTCGCAGCTCCTTCTTCCATGATCTCGAGGAACGTTCCGATGCGCATGTGATCTCGAACAGGCTTCCATTGCTGCGCAGCAAGGGGTAGTGCTCACCATCGTCACCCCATCTCGGCGAGCGCGGCGGCCACGATCGCGTCGGCGCTCGCCGGAACGCCCGCGCCGTCGACGTACACGCTCGGGGTGCCGTTCACGCCGCGCGCAACCGCCATCGCAGTCATGTACTCCGCCCACGCGAGATATTTACCTGCCCTGACGCACAGGCCGAACGTCTCGTCGAGCCCACTCTGGAGCCCGAGCTGGACAAGCTCCTCGTCGTTCAGGCCGTCGCTGCCCTCGGGCGGCTGGTTGTCATAGAGCGTGTACAGGTATTCGCGGAATCTCCCGCCGTCGGACGCGCAACCGGAGGAGGCGGCGGCGCGGGTGCTGTAACGCGTTGTAGAGAGCCGGTCCAGAAACCCAAGCGGGTGATAGACGAGCGTGATCACACCCCGGTCGACCAGCGCGTCGATCGCGGGGCCGCTGCGCTCCTCGAACATCCGACAGAAGGGACACAGGAAGTCGATGTAAGCGTCGACGAGGGCCGGGCCGTGGCCGAGCACGATCCCGTCGCCGTTCTCTGGGGCGCCCGCGGGTACAACGGCGGGTGCGCTGAGGATGTCTTGGCTGGTCATGGTCGAACCTCTCCGCCTCGCGGCTAAGGGATGCTGCGGCGACCGCCCCGGAAGAGACCCAGTCCGGGCCCGAGGACGTACAGTGCGGCCAGGACGGTGATGATCACCGACACGATGTACGGAAGGCCGAGCGCCGCCGTCAGCACCCACACGAGCGCGACGATCAGGATTCCGATGAGCAAGTGGATCATGGTCAAACCTCGCTTTCTTGGACAGTGGTTCTCCTTCGTTTGCTAGGCCATAAGCGGCAGCACCCAAGGCGTACCGCGTGCGTTTCTAGGAGCGGCTTGCCGCGCGGCGGCGGAGGCCTAGATGGAGCGGTGATGACAATCACCACGCAGGAGATCCCACGTCAGGCGTGGGGCTCCTACTTTGAGGAGTTGACCTACGTGCTCGGCACCGTCGAGGCGACGGTCGAGGTCGTCGGGCGCGACCTGGGCGACCAGTTCGCGGACGAGCGGCAGATCCTGACCGACATCACCTACGATGATCGCGACGACTCGATCATCGTCGGACTCGAGGCTCCGGACTCTGAGGTGGAGCGGATCGAGCACCTGATCGAGCAGCCGCAGCGCGTTCTCGTCGCGACAGGCGAGCCCCCGCCGCTTGAGGTCACTTTCGACATCGAGGATGGGGAGCAGCATCAGTGGCTCATCCATCTCGAGCGTCCGCCCGCGCTGCCCTCCGGATAGGCGCCCGCGCCACCGAACGCCGGCGCCGGGCTGACCGGCCCGAGGATGGCGCGTTGCCCGGACCGACGAACGGCCTATCTGGCAGGGAGTGAGCGCTGAGCAGGCAACGGTGGCGGTCGAGGCCCACTGGCCCGCCGATCTTCCGCGAAGCGAGAGGCGCGAGATACTCGAGCGCTTCGAGCGGCTCGCGCGCTCCACCGACGACCCGATCGAGGCGGTCCGCATCACGCTCCGCCGCCCCGAGACGAGGGCCGCGCGCCTGCGGTGGGTGGCCGACGCATCGCTGGTGCTGAACGGCAGGCGGTTAGCTTCGCACGCCACCGGCAGCAGCGCGCCGCAGGCGGCTAAGGAGGCCGCCGATCGCCTCAACCGGCAGATGCGCCGCGTAACGGATGTGCCGGTGACGTTGCGTAACGATCGGAGGGCGATCAAGAGCGCGCTCGCGCACGCATCCCACGAGCGGAGGCACCGGCCAAGACCGAGCCGTAAGCGGCCGGACCTGCGTGACGTCATCCCGCTGCGCACCGCATATCCGTTGCCGGAGTCGACGCTCGACGCCGTGGGAGACCTGCTCGATCTGGACCTTGAGTTCCTGCTCTTTCGTCACGCCCGGACGGGAGAGGACGTTGTGGTGCACCGGCGCGATGACGGGCGGATCGGCTTGCTTCACCCGTCCGGCAGCCCGCTCTCCGGCGAGAACGACATCGTGGTCCCAGAGCCGAGCCGCTACGACCAGCCGATCCCGCTCGCCAAGGCTCGGGACGAGATGGACGTGCTGGAGCACCGCTTCCTCTACTTCATCGATGCGGTCGACGGACGAGGGAAGGTGCTCTACCTGCGCCACGACGGCGACTACGGCCTCGTCGAACCCCCGCCGGCCGGGCCCGTACGTCCCGCCTGACGTCGAACGGCCATGCCAAAGCCACCCCTCCCACCGGACCTGGTCGCCTTTCTCGCTGAGCCTAACCCGTCGGTCATCGCCACCATGCGGTCTGATGGCAGCCCGCATACCGCGGCGACGTGGTACCTGTGGGTGGACGGCCGCGTGATCGTCAACATGGACGAGGGTCGGCGGCGCCTGGAGCACCTGCGTCAGGAGCCCCGGGTCTCGATCACCGTGCTCGGCCGCGACGACGTCCTGGCATGCCTGGGCGGTGATCGAGCCCTGGACGGGCGGGCGCTGATAGGCGCGCGTTGACGTCGGAAGCGCGATCTTGGCCGGAGCCCGTCCCAGCCCGGCTCGGCCACCGCAGCGTGTCAGCCCAGCGGGAGCTCGGGAGGGCGGCCCGGGCGGCGGTTCCGCGCTCGAGGCACGGCGCATGGGAACCGCACCCTTCCAGGCCGGATCCGATTGAGCTCCTCCAGGAGCAGGCGAGCACTCGTTTGCCGGACCTGATCCCCATCCGGTACGGCCGCATGCTCGTCTCGCCTTTCACGTTCTACCGGGGAGCCGCGTGCGTGATGGCCTGGGACCTCGCCCAGGAGCCCCGTACGGCCCTGAAGGCCCAGCTGTGCGGCGATGCCCATCTCTCCAACTTCGGCACCTTCTCCGGTCCGGACCGCCGGCTCGTGTTCGGGATCAACGACTTCGATGAGACGCTCCCCGGCCCGTTTGAGTGGGACGTCAAGCGCCTAGTCGCAAGCTTTGAGGTCGCCGGACGCGATCGTGGCTTCGATCGGGTTGCCCGGCTGTCTGTCGATCTCGCCGTCGCGCGCTCCTACCGGGAGGCCATGCGCGGCTTCGCGGAACTGCGGACACTGGAACTCTGGTACGTGCACCTCGATCGTGACCTCGAGGAGATCCTCCGGGAGTGGGCCTCGCGGGTCAGCCCCAAGCAGCTCAGGTACTTTGAACGCAACATCGCCAAGGCGCGGGTGAAGGACTCACTGCGTGCGTTCGCCAAGCTCACACGGGTGGTGGACGGGCATCCGCGGATCGTCCACGATCCGCCGCTGATCGTCCCCATCGAAGCGCTCGCCCGCGCGGATGACTCAGAGACACTTGCGGCGGCGGTCGACTCCGTCCTGCACTACTACCGGCGCACGCTGCCAAGGGACCGGCAGAGGCTTCTTGAGCGATACCGGTACATCCACGCCGCCCGCAAGGTCGTGGGGGTGGGCAGCGTGGGCACGCGGGCCTGGATCATGCTGATGCTCGGCCGCGATGACCGCGACCCGCTGTTCCTGCAGATAAAGGAGGCCGAGACGTCGGTGCTGGAGCCGTATCTCGGCCGCAGCGAGTTCGAGAACCACGGCCAGCGCGTGGTGGAGGGCCAGCGGCTGATGCAGGCGGCGAGCGACATCATGCTGGGGTGGATCCGGACCACCGAGTGGATCGACGGCGTCAACCGCGACTTCTACATTCGCCAACTGTGGGACGGCAAGGGCTCCGCTCCTGTCGACGTGCTCGACCCGGACGCCCTCGGCCGCTACGGCGAGTTATGCGGCTGGGCTCTCGCGCGTGCGCACGCACGCTCAGGCGACGCGGTTGCGATCGGCAGCTATCTCGGCGCCGGGAAGACGTTCGACCGGGCGATGTGCGCCTTTGCCGACGGATACGCCGATCAGAACCAACGCGATTATGAGACTCTCAGGCATGCCGCCGACGCCGGCCGGATCAGCGTTCGGACCGGGCTGTGACAAGCGGGGCGCGGGCGGCGACGACGCAGCAGTCTCGCTCGCACACGACCCGGACAATCATCTCCAACCGGGCGATCTGCGGCAGCTCAGCGACAGCGAGAACCTCCGTCTCCGAGCCCGCGCCGCGCGCGATCGCGCCGACCGTGCGATCGATCCGGCGTGCGGCCTCAGCCTGCGCCTCGTCGATCTCATGCGCCGCGCGGATGTCGATCCGGGCCGGCGGGTGACACGCCGTCGGCGACACCGAAGTCGGAGAGGGGTGGCTGGTCGCTGCCGCTTTGCGATGCCGACCGCGGTTGGGGAGCGATTGGCAGGCGCGTCGCACGGAGCCGTTGAGGACGTCATTTTTAGAGCTTGTTCCCCGCGCGGAACCAGGCGATGTAGTCCGCGACCGAGCGCTCGAGATCCCACTCAGGGATGTAGCCGGTGTCTGCGTGCAGGCGGCTGATGTCGAGGTACGCCGGCGGCACGCTGGTACCAGGCTCCAATGTCACGCTGAATTCGGGCACGACCGACGTAACTGCGGCGATCACCTCAGCGTTCGTGGTCATCCGGCCGGAGGCGACGTTGTAGGTGTTGTGCGTCAGCGTCGGTGCCGTCTGCAGCAGGGCGGTCGCTCGGCCGATGTCTTTGACGTAACAGAGGTCGAGGCCGTCGTCGGCGTTGAGCCTCGCACCGGCGCCCGCGAGGTCGACCGGCGTGCCCGTCGCTGCCGCGTAGACGAATCGGGGCGCGGGGAAGGCGAAGTTCGGCTGGTGACCCAGCGGTCCCCATGATCCGCTGATGCGGAGGTGTATGACCTCCAGGCCGGTGGCTGTGGCCAGGTGATTGCCCAGCAGTTCACTGATCCGCTTGAACGTGGGGATGACGTGCGGAGCGGTCAGCGGCACGGGCAGATCCTCAGTCAGTCCCCCGGTGTTGGGCAGACCTGCATAGACGCCGATCGTGCTCGCCAGGGCGACGCGCTTGACCGCCCACTCCGAGGCGACTTGGATGATGTTGAACAGCCCGCCGAGCGCCTCCTGCGCTGCCACCACTGGCGCAGCATCGGGGTTGGGTGGCCAGGGCATCGAGCCCGCCATGTGGACGACGCCGGTGATGGGATGGTCGCGGCCGATGGCCCGTAGAGCCTCGAGGTCCTTCACGTCGCCCTGCACCACGGTCACCGGCCGGCTGAAGCGCCCTGCCGGGATCTCCGGACTGCGGCGCTGAATGAGGACGCACTCCTCCCCGACGTCGAGCAGCGCCTGGACGGTCGCGCTCCCGATGTGGCCAAGTCCTCCCGTGATCAAGATCATCGCAGTCTCCTATCCGTTTCTAGTGCTGATCATCAGTAATGCTGACGATCAGCATAGCGGTACGCTTGAGGCGATGCCAGCCAGCGCTAAAACCGGTTCACAGGCGGGCCGACGGCTCGGCTATCTGTTCAAGCACGCCGGCCTGCTGATGTCCGAGCTCAATGACGCGGTGCTGGCACCGTTCGGCATCGAGCCCCGCGAACTGGGGATCCTGATCGTCATCGACTCCTTCGAGCCCGCCTCACAGCAGCAGGTGGCGGAGCGGATCGGCATCGACCGCACGACTATGGTTGCCATGCTCGACACCCTTGAAGCCAAGGGGCTGCTTTCACGCCGCCCTGACGCCGAGGACCGGCGCCGCAACGTCGTCGAGCTGACGCCGGCCGGTCACGACATCCTGAGCCGCGCAGTTGCGGCCACTGACACCGCCGAGGCAGAGCTGCTCGCGCCGCTCAGTCCCGAAGAGGCCACGCAGCTTCGCGACCTGCTCGCTCGCGTCGTGGCCCGCAAGCGAGCTCCCTGACGCAAACGCTCACCGGCACCCGCCGATTATGACCGGCTCCCCTTCTGCGTCGTGACGGTATCGGTCCTGCTGGTATCCCGCCAGCGACTTCCTGAAGCCCGCCTTCGGACTCGAACCGAAAACCTCTTCATTACAAGTGAAGTGCTCTACCAATTGAGCTAGGCGGGCGCGCTCGGCTGCAGTCTGACAGCACAGACCCGCTCGGCCCAGCCCAGCGCCCAGGTCGGCTGGTGCTCCAGCACACCGGCCCGCGCGCGGGCGTTTCGGGCTCAGGACAGCTCGGCCTCCCACCAGGCGATAGTGTCGGCCATGGTCGTCCGCAGCGGGATCTCGGGCTGCCAGCCGGTGACGGCGGTGAGGCGGTCGTGGGCGCCGCAAAGCTCCATGACCTCGTTCGCTCGGACCCGCTGGGGGTCGACGACATGGACGACCTCGATCGGGTGCAGCAGCTCAGCGATCAGGGCGACCTGATCGGCAGCCGACACAGAGACCCCGGAGCTGACGTTGTAGACGCCCGGCTGGGCCCGGTCGGCCAGGAGGCGGTAGGCACGGACGACATCGCGCACATCGGTGAAGTCCCGGCGGGTCGCGCCGTTGCCCGTGACGAGTTCCAGACGCTCAACGCCGGCCCGGCGTCCCTCGGCGGCCTGACGAGTCAGAGAGGAGAGCAGGAAGGTCGACAGCTGGCCTGGTCCCGAGTGGCTGAACGGACGGGCGCGGACGATGTCGAGCTCGTAGGACGCGGCATATATCTCGGCCAGCCACTCGCCGCTGGCCTTGGAGACCGCATACGGGTTGGCGGGGCTCACGGGCGCGTCCTCCGGAGTGGGCAGTGTGTCGGGGACGCCGTAGACCTCGCAGGAGCTGACCCACACCACCCGCGCTCCCGGCGCCTCGATCCGGAGCGCCTCGAGCAGGTTGACCGCCGAGCCGACGTTGTCGCCGAGCGTCCTCGCGGGCTCGGCCCACGAGCGCCCGACCGAGCTCAGGGCGGCCAGGTGATACACGACCTCCGGGGCCAGCTCGCGGACGGCGGCCCGGACCGCCTCGGCGTCGCGCAGATCGACGGCGAGGCCGCGGGGCCCGCCGGACGCGCCCGGGATCGTTCCGCGGCGAGAAAGCCCGGCCACCTGATCGCCGGCGTCCGCGCAGGCGCGGCACAGCCACGAGCCGGCAAAGCCGGAGGCGCCGGTGACCAGGACCCGCACCGCTCAGTCTCGGACCGAAAGTGGGGCTCAGGGGGCCTGGGGGGCCGACACCGCGTGCTCGAGCGAGCCGTGGCCGTTGCTCGAGTAGTCGGTCTCGGGCTCGGGCGGAGCCGGCTCGGGCTCAGCGTTGACGCGGCGCTCGAGCTCTCCGAGCACCAGGCCGAAAAGGAGGTGTCGCCAGGCCGCCTGGAGAAACGCGGGGCGGTTTCCGCTCAGCTGGGGAAGCTCCTTGCGTGCCGGATGCAGACGGTCCGAGACCGCGCCCAGCGGCCACAGAACGACGTGCTCGGTCAGCGCCAGCACGGGGCCGCGCAGCATGGCCGGGATCGGCATCGCCGGAGCCAGGTTGGCGTAGATGGCCCCGAAGGCGGCGCCGTTGCCCATGTGCATGCCGAAGCCGATCGCGTACCAGCCGTCGCCGCGGGTGACGCTCTTGCCGAGCAGCTCCACGTCGTCGTAGCGGCTGGAGAACGCCAGTTTGTCGAGCGGCTGCTGCAGGCCCCAGACGGCTGCGGCCACCGCTCCGCAGACGGCCCCGCGAAGGGTGCGGGTGCGATCGATGCCTGGACTCACTGCCCGGAACTGTAACGGGCGTGCTGAGAATGGGTACGCCATTGTGCGATGGATCACGACCGTCTGCACCGGCGAGCGAGGGAGAAGGGCGCCAACCCGATTGTGTACGGGATCGTCCGGCTCACGTTCCAGCCGTTCTTTTGGATCTACTTCCGCATGACCCGCGTGGGGCTCGAGCACATCCCTCGCCGCGGCCCGGTGATCATCGCCGCCAACCACCGCAGCTTCCTGGATCCGTTCGTGATCGCGACGATGGCCCGCCGGCCGATGTACTACGTCGCCAAGAAGGAGCTGTTCGCGAACCGGCTGCAGGCCTGGTTCCTGAATGCGCTCGGCGCCTTTCCTGTCGATCGCGGCGCCAGCGACACCGAATCGATCGCGACCGCCAAGGCGATCCTGGCGCGCGGTGACATCGTCCTGATCTTCCCCGAGGGCACCCGTATCCGCCCTGGCTCCCTGGGCCGTCCCAAGCGAGGCGTCGGGCGTCTGGCGCTCGAGACGGGAGTCCCCGTCGTCCCGATCGCAGTGATCGGGACCGAAGCGATTCGCCGTGGCTGGCGGATCCGCCCGCACAAGGTCCGCATCCGCGCCGGGCGCCCGTTGCGCTTCCCGCAGGTCGACGACCCGTCCAAGGCGCTGGCCGGAGCGGTCACCGACCGGATCTGGCCGTGCGTGATGCTGCAGTGGGAGTGGCTCGGTGGCCTGCCGCCGGTTCGCCGGGCCGCGATCATCGGCGCCGGGACATGGGGCACCAGTCTGGCCGTCTGCCTGGCGCGGGCCGGGCTCGAGGTCGAGCTGGGCTGCCGCACCCAGGAGCAGGCGCAGGCCGTCGCGGCCTCTCGCGAGAACGCCCGCTACCTGCCCGGCGTCACGCTGCCGGATTCGATCCGGGTGATGCGCGCCGCCGAGTTGACGCTCGAGGCCCACGACCTCGTCTGCATGGCCGTGCCGGCCAAGGCGCTGCCGGCGGTGCTCGCCGCCCACGGTGGCGCGATCTCGCGGCGGGTCGGGGTGCTCGTGGTCTCCAAGGGACTGGTCCCACCGCTGGGGAGCCTCCCGTCCGCATTCGCGGCCGAACGCTGCAACGCTCGCGCGGTGGCCGTGCTGGGCGGTCCCGCGCATGCTGCCGAGGTCCTCGCGCACGGCGCCTCGGTCGTGCTGGCCTCGCTCGACAAGGGCTTTGCCCGCCAGCTCGCCGACGCGCTTACTGCGGCCGGCCTCGACGTGACCAGGAGTCGCGACGTCACCGGCGTCGAGCTCGCGGGCTGTGCCAAGAACGCCGCTGCGCTGGCCGCCGCCGCCGCCGCGCCGGCGGGACCCAACATCGCCGGTGCTGCCGCCGGCAAGGTGTTCGCCGAAGTCGACGCGCTGGCGCGCAGCCGCGGCAGCCTCCCCGAGACGTTCCCTGGCCTCGCGGGGGCCGGGGATCTCGTGGCGACCATCCTGGCCGACGGCTCGCGCAACCGTCGCGCCGGCGAGCTGCTGGCGCAGGGAATGCCCGCGGAGGAGATCGGAAGGGCGCTCGGGCAGACCGCCGAGGCGGTCGACTCGGTGGCGCTGCTGGCCAACGCGGGGCATGACGCGAAGATCGAGACGCCCGCCCTGGATGCGCTGGTCGCACTGGTCGAGGGCCGGATCGAGCCGGAGCGCTGGACGGCCACCGTGGCCGAGCCGGCGCGCTCGGAGCGCCCGCGTCCATCCCGCGCCGCGTGAGCGGAGGTAGTCTGGAAGTGCGGTGGCCCAAGAACCAGCCAGGAGCAAGGACGAGCTCGACGCCCGATTCTCGGAGCTGTATCGCACGCACCTGCGCGACGTCTACTCCTACAGCTACTACCGGGTGGGCAACCACCACGACGCCGAGGACCTCACCGAGCAGACATTCCTGCAGGCCTACCGGCATTTTGAGCGTGCCCTGCGTGAGTCCAACGGGCGCCCGCTGCGGCCGTGGCTCATCCGGATCGCCCACAATCTGGCAGCGAACTTCTACCGCGACCGCTCGCGCAAGCCGGAGTCGGCGATCGAGGACGCAGGCTTGATCTCCGCCCCGCACACCACCGAGTCGCTGGTCGAGGGGCGCGAGGAGCTCAAGCAGATCCTCGAGGGCGTCTCGCAGCTCCCCGACGATCGACGCGAGGCGCTGATCATGCGCTTCGCGCTCGGCATGGACAACCGGGAGATCGCGCGCGCACTCGGCCGCACCGACGGCGCCACCAAGGTGCTGCTGCACCGTGCGATCCGGCAGCTGGAGACGATGGTGTACGACGGCGCCGGCACGCAGGGGACGGCGTCATGAGCGCCGGCGTGACCGACTTCGAAGCGCTGCTGCGCGAGGCCCTGTCGCCCGTCGATCCGCCCGACGACCTGGCCGCGAGGATGGAGATGACGCTGGTCAACCTGACCGAGCTAGCGCAGGAGGAGCTCGAGTCGTGGGAGCTCTCGACGATGCGCGATCCGCGCAACTGGGTGAGACCGGTGGCCGCCGCGACGATTGGCGCCGGGGCGGGCACCGCCCTGGTCGTGCTTCGCGTCCGCTCCCGCCACCGGGCTCGCCGCCACCAGTCCTCCAACCTGCTCGAACTGGCCGAGCGCACGCTCCAGGACTTCGCCGAGGAGGCGCGGCGGGTGCTCGGGCCGGATCGCTGAGGCCGGGGCTGCCGTCGGGCGCCCCTCGCCCCGTCGAGCACGGCTCAGCCCGCTGATACCGTCAGCCGACCATGGCCGTCTGCTACCGGCATCCCTCACGCGAGACCGGGGTCTCGTGCTCCTCCTGCGGCCGGCCGATCTGTCCGGATTGCATGACGCCGACGCCGGTCGGCATGCGCTGCCCGGAATGCGCCCGCGAGCGGACCAAGGTCAAGACGATCCGCAGCGGCTCATCGATGCCCAGCATCACGCGGATCCTGATCGCGATCAACGTGATCGTGTTCGTCGCCGAGACCGCGACCGGAGCACCGCTGGGGGGAGGCGGCGGAGGCACGGTGTTCGACAAGGGAGCCCTGGCGGGGCCCCTGATCTCCCAGCAGCACGAGTACTGGCGGCTCGTGACGGCGGGGTTCCTGCACGACGGCCTGCTGCACATCCTCTTCAACATGGTGTTCCTGTACTTCATGGGCACCGTGCTCGAGCCCGCCATCGGGCGGCTGAACTTCGCGGTCGTCTACGGCGTTTCGCTTCTGTGCGGGTCGTTCGGAGCGCTCCTGTTCCAGCCCGATGCGTTGACGATCGGTGCGTCGGGAGCCTGCTTCGGGATCCTCGGAGCGCTGATCGTGGTCGCCTACTACCGAGGGATCTCGATCTGGCAGAGCGGACTCGGGCTGACGCTCGTGATCAACATCGTCTTCTCGCTCAGCATCGCCGGGATTTCGATCGGCGGACACCTCGGCGGGGTGGTCGGGGGAGCGATCTGCGGCTGGCTGATCGTCCAGCTCGGGGAGAAGCGTCGGATGCCGGCGGCGGCCATCGCGTGCTGTGTGGTGGTGGCGGTGATCGGCGTCGCGGCTGCGATCGCCGTGGCCGGCGGCCAGGGGCTGACCCCCAACGGGATCGGGTTCGGCAGCTGAGCGCTCGGCCTCAGTCGCTGCACAGCTCGTCGTAGAGCGCCTGCACGCCGTCAAGCAGCCGTTCCGGCGCGAACCGCGCGCGAGCATCGAGCGCCGCAGCCGCCCCGAGCCGTTCCCGCTCGTGCTGGTCGTCGAGCAGCGCGGCGGCCACCGCCGCCAGGGCGGTGGGGTCACCGGGCGTCACCAGCCGGCCCGTCTCCCCGTCGGAGATGATCTCGGGCAGTCCGCCGTGGTCGCTGGCGATCACCGCGCAGCCTGCGGCGGCGGCCTCGACGGCCGCTCCGGGCAGTGGGTCGGGCTCGGTCGAGGGCACGGCGATCAGGTCGGCGGCGCCGTACACGGTCTCCACGTCGGGCCGGAACCCGGCGAGCACCAGGCGACCATCGACGCCCAGCGTCCGCGCCAGCGAGAGCACCCGCTCCAGGCGGTCCTCGGCGCCGGGCCACGGGCGGCCCGCCAGCAGCCCGATCGCCCCGCGGTCGCGCAACGGCGGCTCGGCGAGGGCACGCACCAGCACGTCCTGGCCCTTCCAGTCAGAGATCCTGCCCAGCACTGCGATCACCGGGGCCTGCGGGTCGAGGCCAAGCGCCTGGCGGGCCTCGAGTCGGGGCGCACGGCAAGCATCGACGGCGAGCCCGTCGGGGATCACCACGACCCGGCGGGGCCGGCGGTCGGTGCCGAACTGCTCGGCGGTGGCCTCCGACACGCACGGCAGCGCACTCGCCGTCAGCAGCACCCGGCGGTAGGGCGGCCAGGCGGCGGCGAACCGGGAGTAGATCTCCCGCACGTGCCAGACATGCGGGACGCGCGCCAACGCTGCGGCGGCGGCGCCTCCGAGGACGACCGACGTGTTGGAGTGCACCAGAGCCACACGTCTGCGGCGGATCAGGCCGGCCAGTGCCGCTGCGTCGCGGGCCAGCGCCGGCGCGAGCGAGACCAGCCCGCGGGGGTGCATCAACTCGCGGCGCAGCACGCTCAGGGGGCGGATCACCACCTCGACGCCAGCGTCGTCGAGGGCGTCGGCGAGCTCGCCCGGGGAGGGGAGGACGACCGTCGGCGACCAGCGGTCACGGTCAAGGCCCGCGGCCATCAGCCCGAGCTGGCGGTCGGCGCCGTAGCGTCCGCTCGAGGAGTGCACGAACAGGACGCCGGCAGGGGTCAGGGGTCGACCGCCGTCGGGGTGCTCAGAGCTTGACCGAAAGTGCCCGAGCGGGCAGGTCAGGATTCGCGGCCACGAGCTCAGGGTGCATGATGTGCGCCAGCAGCTCCAGGCCGTCGACGATCCGTGGCCCCGGGCGCGAGAAATAGGCCGAAGCGTCGACCGCGACCACCTCGCCGGCGCCGACCGCCGCCAATTGGTCGCGGTGCATCTCGGCCTCCCGATGGGCGATCTCGGCGTCGTAGCCGCACGGCATCACGATCACGATGTCGGGCTGCGAGGCGGCGACCTGCGCCCATGAGCGCTGCTCGGAGGGCTCGCCGGGGAAGCCGAGCACGTCCTCGCCTCCCGCATAGGCGATCATCTGAGGCGTCCAGTGTCCCGCCGCGAATGGTGGGTCCAGCCACTCGAGCGCGACGACGCGGGGGCGGCTGGCGTCGCGCACCGCCACTCGGATCCGGTCGATGCGCGCGGCGGCGTCGTTCACGAGCTCGACGGCCGCATCCTTGCTGTCAGTGGCCTGTGCAAGCGTGCGGGCGTCTCCCAGCACCTCCCCGATCGTGTGCGGGTCGAGCGAGATCACCTCCGGCCGGGGGTCGATGTCCTGGGCGATCGCGCGGACGTCGTCGTAGGAGACGGCGCACACCGAGCACAGGGCCTGGGTCACGATCAGATCGGGCTGGAGGTCGTGCAGCGTGTCGGAGTCGAGCTCGTAGATCGACTCGCCGGCGAGCGTGCGTTCTTTGACAGCGGCGTCGATCTGGGCTGCGCTCAGCCCGGCGGGAAGGACGTCCCGGGTGATCTTCGGCAGCTCGAGGGCCGCGGCGGGATAGTCGCATTCGTGGGTCACGGCGACGAGCTCGGCGCCCAGGCCGAGCGCGAACAGCATCTCGGTCGCCGAGGGGACGAGGCTGACGATCCTCATCGAGGTTGTTTGCGGCCGGTGACGCGGTGGGAAGCTGAATCAGGGAACATCACAAGGAGAAGATATGGCAGAGCTGCTCAACGACGATGAGATCGCCACGCGACTGCGGCGCCTGCCGTGGGAGCTCGAGGGTGACGCGATCATCCGTGAGTGGCGCTTCGAGGACTTCAGCGAGGCGATCGCGTTCGTCAACAAGGTCGCCGAGGCCGCCGAGGAGGCCAACCACCACCCCGACATCTTCATCCACGGCTGGAACAAGGTGAAGCTGTCGCTGACCAACCATTCCGCGGGCGGTCTGACCGAGACCGACTTCTCGATGGCGGCCCGCTTCGACGGGTTGGACTGACCGTCAGGCCCAGCCCCGGCCGCTTCGGGCTGGGTCTTTTCCCCAGTCGTGACCGCGGTTCACAGTTTTGAACCGGGCGTTCACCCGGCCGCTGCGCGTCGGGCCTAGCTTACGGCTCGTCGCCGACCCGCGTAAGGCGACGATCGATAGCGACCGGTCCGGGTGAGGCTGCTGCTACCGTTCCGCGGGTCGCTGAATGAACGACGACGACCCATCTCGAAGTAACCGTGCGTGGAGGAGGGGCGCCTCCGGGATGACGGAGGACCAGCCCACGCGGCTGCGCCGGTGAAGGCGCTGTTCATCATCCTGACCGCGCTGCTGGTGCTGGTCAACGCATTCTTCGTGATCGCGGAGTACTCGCTTGTTCGCTCACGCCGGGGGCGGCTCGAGGCGATGGCCGAGGAGGGCCGGCGCGGCGCTCGCATGGCGCTGATGCAGATGGAACAGATCGGCGATTACATCGCCGCCTGCCAGGTCGGGATCACGATGGCCTCGATCGGGATCGGCGCGCTCGGCGAGCCGGCGATCGCCCACGTCTTCGAGCCGCTGTTCGGCGGCCCGATCGGGCACTCGGCCGCGGTGGTGGTGTCCGTCGTGATCGCCTACCTGCTGATCACGGTGGCGCAGAGCATCGTCGGCGAGATCGCGCCGAAGCTCTACACGATCCAGCATGCCGAGGACCTGGCCCGCCGGATCGCCCGGCCGCTGCGCTTCTTCCGGGTCCTCTTCCACCCCTTCATCGTGGTCCTGAACTCCGCCTCCAATGCGCTGCTACGGGCCACGGGCACCGACCCCGACGCCGAGCCCGAGGGCGGAACGCCCGACGAGATCAAGCGGATCATCGCCGACAGCCGCAGTGGCGGCAGCCTCGACGTCGGCGAGGCCAACATGCTGACCGGCGTCTTCCACCTGCACGAGCAGGAGGCGCGGCAGGTGATGACCCCGATCCCGGCGGTCGTCACAGTCGATCTGTCTGAGACCGTCAAGGATGCCCTTCGGCGGTGCGTGGACACCGGCCACTCCCGGCTGGTCGTGACCGAGGACGAGAACCAGGACCGCGTCAAGGGCATCGTGCACGTCAACCAGCTGGTCAAGCTGATGATGTCCGACGGCTACGAGGCGCACTTCGCCCGGCTCGTGCGCGCGGCGCCGCTCGTGCCCGAGACCAAGCCGCTCGACGACCTGCTGGCCGACCTGCAACGCGAACGCACCGAGCTGGCGATCGTGATCGACGAGTACGGGCGGACCGCCGGCATCGTCACCACCGAGGACATCATCGAGGAGGTGGTGGGCGAGATCGACGACGAGACAGATCCCGCCGGCGGCGCGGTGCGGAAGCTGGCCAACGGCGACTGGTTCGTCCGCGGCCACGTGGCCATCACCGACCTCGAGGACTACGGACTGGATCTCCCGGTCGACACCGACGCCTACAACTCCGTCGGCGGGTTCGTGTTCGCCGAGCTCGGCCGGCTGCCCAAGCGCGGCGATCAGGTTGCCGCCAACGGCTACTCGATCCGGGTTGAGTCGGTGCGCGAGAACCGGATCGAGGCGGTCCGCATCCGCCGGCGCAAGGAGCCGGCCGAGTCGCAGCACGAGCCGGCCTGAGCTGGCCTGAGCCCCGAGTCGGCCTGAGCCCTGAGCCGGCGGCCGGAGCGGCACGGCCGGGGAGCCGGCCGGCGCGTTGATGAGACGCCGTAGCGGCCGGCTCGTTTGCGGAAGAGCTTGTGCAGGCGGGTGGCTTCGTGGCCGCGCTCGGTCCGCAGGCGAGGACCGCGGCGGCGTAGCGCTCGACCGCTGTTTGCGGGGGTCTGCCCACGGCAAAGACGCCTCGATGGACAAGGAAGAGGCGCTTGCGACGGGCCGTGGTGACGAGGCCTTGGTCGCTTTGGGTCCCATGTGACCCCATTGCGACCAAGCCCCCCGAAACCACCCCCTCCCAAGCCCAAAACCGTCACAAAACAGACCGACGGCGTGCGGAAATTGCGACTTCGCTGGCGCGAGCTCGCATCAGTCGTTACATTGCGACAAGCGCGAAACCCCGGTGGCTCGCGATCGCAAGCATCACAGACCACCCGGTGGTTGAGAGGAGAGTTGAAGCCGGCCCTCACGGGCCGGCTTCTCAATCTGTGGGGCCGGACCGCCGAGAAGGGGGTCAGACGGCCGCCCGAGGCCCCGCGAGCGGGGAGCGGCGGCACTCGTAGCGGACCGGCTCGGGCTTAAAGAGAAACCGGCCCGCTGGGGACGGGCCGGTCTCGTGCTTCTGGGGAGGAGGTGCTGCTATGAGGTACGTCGCGTTTGTAATGTTGGGCTGCGCAGATGAACGAGCCCTAAATAGTTAGCTGTAGTCGTAGAAGCCGCGGCCCGACTTGCGGCCCAGCGAGCCCGACTGCACCAGCTCGACCAGCTTCTGTGGAACCTCGACGCCGATCGCCTCGCCGATCGCCTGGGAGACGTCCAGCCCGACGAAGTCCAGCAGCGCGATCGGCCCCATCGGCATCCCGGCTCCCATCGTCATGCAGGTGTCGACCGCTTTGGGGTCGAGGCCGGTCTCGACGAGCAGGCGCACCGCGTCGAACAGGTATGGGAACAGGAGCCGGTTGACGACGAAGCCGGGAGTGTCGGGCACCTCGACGGCGGTCTTGTCGAGCGCCTCGCACATGGCCCGGGACCGGGTACGGACGTCGTCGTCCGCTTCGGGCGGGAACACGAGCTCGACCAGCTGCATGCGCGGCACCGGGTTGAATACGTGCAGGCCGACGAACCGATGCGGGAGTCCGCTGGCGGCCGCCAGCTCGGCGATCGACAGCGAAGAGGTGGTGGTGGCGATGACGGCGTCGGGTGCGGCATGCCCGGCGAGCTCGCTGAGCAGCGCCGCCTTGTGGTCGGGGTCCTCGACCACCGCCTCGACCAGGAAGGTCGCCTCGGCCAGCTGGTCGAGCTGGCTGACGATCCGCACTCGATCCGCATGCCCCTCGAGCTCGGGGATCCTGGTGCAGTGCTTGGACACCGCCTTGCGGGCACGCTCGGCGGAGGCGTCCGAGCGCGCGTAGAGCAGGACCTCTCCGTGGCGGGCGGCGGTGGCTGCGAGGCCGCACGCGATCGTGCCGGCGCCCGCGATGGCGAGTCTTTCTTGCAAGGCGTCTCCTGGGTCGCTTGACGCCAGGGCGCGATCCCTCGGCCCTGGACAGCGCCGAACAGTACGGGACCGTTCATCTGTGCGTTCTGCGGTCGGGCGGACGGCTGCCCGCCCTCCTGCGCTTACCCCTCCTGCTCGGTGGGGCGGATCAGGATCTCGTTGACCGCAACTCGCCAGGGTCGGGTGACGATGTAGGAGATCGCCTCGGCGATGTCCTGGGCCTGCAACAACTCGATCCCGCCAAAACGCTGCGTCATCTGTTCCTGGATCTCGGGCCGGTTGTGGATCCGCAGCTCGGTGTCGGTCGCCCCTGGCTCGACCAGCGAGACCCGGACGTGGCGTCCGGTGACCTCCTGGCGCAGCGAGTCGCTGAACGCGCCGACCCCGAACTTGGTCAGGTTGTAGACCGCGCTCCCATTGCGAGTGACCCGACCGGCCACCGAGCTGATGTTGACCATGTCGGCCGCGCGCCGGGGCTCGTCCTGCGCGGCGCGCAGGAGATGCGGCAGGGCGGCGTGCGCGCAATAGAGCAGCCCCTGGACGTTGAGCGCGATCATCCGCTCCCACTCCTCGAGCGGGCCGTCGACGGCCGGTCCGAGCAGCATCACACCGGCGTTGTTGATCAGCGTGTCCAGGCGGCCGAGCTCGGAGACCGTCCGTTCCACGAGCGCCTGCGCCTGGGCCTGGGAGGTGACGTCGGTCTCGATCGCCAGCGCCCGTCCGCCGGCCTGGGTGATCCGCTCGGCGACCGCGTCCAGGCGCTCCGCCCGCCGAGCGGCGATCGCCACGGCGGCGCCGTGGCCGGCCAGCTCGAGCGCCGTGGCCTCGCCGATCCCACTGGAGGCGCCCGTGACCAGCGCCACTGTTCCGTTGAGTGATTGATTCGATGTCATGCCCTGATTATGCGCACGCTGCAGCTCGACCCGAGCTGACCGACCGGGCGCTCGAGGCTACGCGGCCCGCCAGCGAAAGCCGGTCGGTTCGGCCGCCGGCGCCAGCGGGCTGGACGCCAGGCCGGGGTGCGGCTCGGACTCGTTGAAGCCGGTCGGTGCCAGGTCGTTGGGGGTGTCGGGGTGAAACAGGGAGGCCAGGTACTGGGCCTGACCGCGGCCCGGCCCGAGCTCGAACTGGCCGCCGCCGTAGGCCCCGATCCCGTGCTGGGCGCAGTAGTCGTAGGTGTCGCACAGCTTCTTCAGACCGCCGATCCGCGACGGCTTGAGGTTGACCATCCGGGGCGGGAAGGGGAGCGCCTCGATGTCGGCGATCGAGTGGATCGGGGCGTCCCAGGTGATCCGGTCGTGCACCGCCGCAAGCGCAGCGGCGGTGGCCTCGGTGACCACGTCGGGATCTTCGATCCAGGCCTCCGGAAAGGCGTCGACCACGCGCCGGTAGAGGACCGGGTCCGGCGGCTGGTCGACGATCGTGCCGTGATACAGCGCCTTGAAGTCGATCGAGTCGACAGCTCCGGTCTCGACGAGCGCCGCGATCAGCTCCGGAGTCCACGAGCTGGTGGCGTCGAGCTTGAAGCGCAGGGTCGGGTAGTGCTCGAGCCGGCTCGTGATCGGCTCGAGGGTCGCGGGCTCGCCGAGGCGCAGCGACACCACGAACGTCAGCGGCCGCGGCTCGCGGCCAAGGGCCCCATGCAGCGGCCGCCTGGCCTGGCGCAGCGCCAGATCGAGCGCCGCGCTATGGAACGTCCAACGGCGGTACAGGCGCGAGACGTCGCGCTCGGGCTCGACGGGGAACAGGTTGAGGCCGTCGATCAGCTCGCAGAACTCCCCGAGCGTGTAGCGGCCGGCCAACTTCAGCACCGGCCCGGCCTCCTGC
Organism: uncultured Solirubrobacterales bacterium; assembly: GCA_963799995.1. Taxonomy (GTDB): domain Bacteria; phylum Actinomycetota; class Thermoleophilia; order Solirubrobacterales; family Solirubrobacteraceae; genus Palsa-465. The sequence goes on from CAWCZI010000013.1 coordinate 262,225, forward strand.
AGCGCGACGTGGTCGGGTGCGTCGTAGACGACGTCCTCGCCGACGCCCTCTTCGCCCCCTCCGTGCAGGTGGACGACGGTCGAGAGACGCTCGAACCCGCTGGAGACGTCGGCCTTTAGCCCCTCGAGCTCGTAGCCGTCGACCTCCAGCGACAGGTCGGAAAGGCGGTCAAAGGTGCTCATCGGTGCGCTGTGCTCCCTCCAGGCGGGTGACCAGTTCCTCCAGGCGAAGCTCGTCGAGGCCCTGGCTGACCGCGTCGAGCTCGCCGGCACAGTACTCGACCAGCTCGCGCCCCTCGCGCACCAGTGCCAGCGTCTCCCGCAGCCCCGCGTCACCGGAATCCAGGCGGCGGATGATCTCCTCGACGCGCCCGACGGCCGACTCATAGGTTCGCTCGTCGCTCACGCGTCGCTCCCGGGCCCGGACACCGTGGCCGGCACATCGCCGTCGTGAAAGCGCAAGCTCAGCTCACCCGCGGCCCGGGCCGCCGCGGCAGAGCCCAGCGGCCCTCCATCGCGGTCCTCGACCAGCGCGTAGCCGCGCGCCAGCGTGCGCGCCGGGTCGTGAGCGCCCAACGCCAGCGCCAGGCGCTCGAGCTCGCGCGTCGCCCGGGCACGGTCCGGCCCCTGGGCGCGTACCGCCGTGCGATCCAGCACGAGCAGCTGCCGGGCGGCCAGCGAGCGTCCGCGGGTGGTGCTGCGGCGGGCGCTCGCCCGCAGCTCTCTCACCAGCTGATGCAAACGACCGCGATGACGATTGACATGCTGCGCCGGGGCCCGCGACAGATGGCCGAGCGCCCGAGCGCGGGACAGCACGGCGCGCCGCCCGTGCTCGTGCAGCCGGCGCGCCTCACGGGTCAGCTGAGCCCTGGCAGCACGACAGTCGACGGGCACGGCCGCCTCGGCGGCATGCGTGGGAGTCGAGCAGGAAACGGCGGCGACGTCGTCGATCAGGGTCCGGTCGGTGTGGTGCCCGACCGAGGCCACGACGGGGACGCGCAGGAGGGCGACGGTGCGGCACAGCGCCTCGTCGCAGAACGCGAACAGATCGGCCAGCGAGCCGCCGCCGCGGGCGACGATCACCACCTCCACCTCGGGGATCGCGGCCAGCTCGCGCAGGGCGGCGGCGATCCGCGGGGCGGCGTGACGATCCTGGACGGGCGCGAACGCCCACACGAGGCGCCCGCCCCACCCGCGCCGGCGCAGCCCGGCAACAACGTCGTCGCGGGCCTTTCCCCGCTCGCCGGTGACCACGCCGATGGTGCGCGGCAGCAGCGGGCGCTCGAGCCGCTTCTGGGGCTCGAACAACCCCTCGGCGTGCAGGCGCTTGCGCAGGCGCGCGAGCGCCACCAGCAGGTCGCCCTCGCCCGCAAGACGCAGCTCGGTGACCGCGAAGCTGAACGACGGCGACGAGGCGGAGCTTCCCGGGTAGTAGTCGCAGCCGCCGCCGACCACGATCCGCATCCCGTCGGTGAGTGCGACGTCGAGCGCGTCGAAGTCGGTGCGCCACATCGAGCACGGCAGCGCGCCGTAGGCGTCGCGCAGCTCGAAGTAGACGCGGACTCGGGACGGCCGCAGGCCCCACACCTCGCCGACCAGCTGCACTCGTGCGAAGTCCTGCAGGCGGCGCTTGAGCTGCGCCGCGTAGGAGCCGACCGGATAAGGACCGGGGAACCGGCTGTCTGGGATGCCGTCGGCCGAAGAGGGAGCCTCGCGCTGCACGGATACGAGGCTAGTCGTGGAGGCGGCGGTTCTCCCGCGACGGCGCGCGGCGGCCGGCCTAGGCGAGGGCGTGGCGAAGGTCGGCGACCAGGTCCTCGGGATCCTCGACACCGCAGCTGAGCCTGACCAGGTCGGCCGGGACCGCGGCCGTCGAACCCTCGACGGACTGGTGGGTCATGATCTGCGGCACCTCGATCAGCGACTCGACGCCGCCGAGGGACTCCGCCAAAGTGAACAGGCGGGTGCGCGCGGCCACCGCCGCGGCGCGGGGATGACGGAAGCTGACCATGCCGCTGAACCCCGGCCAGCGCACGTCCCGCGCCTCTGGCGTCTGGCGCAGGAGCGCGACCACCGCCTCGGCGCTGCGGGCGTGGGCGGCCATCCGCAGATGCAGCGTGCGCAGCCCGCGGTGAACGAGGAAGCAGTCAAACGGCCCCGGGACCGCGCCGACCGCGTTCTGAACGAACCGCAGCCGCTCGTACCAGGACTCCTCGGCGCTCACCACGACCCCGCCGACGACGTCGGAATGGCCGCCCAGGTACTTGGTGGTGGAGTGCACGACGAAGTCGGCGCCGAGCTCGAGCGGGCGCTGGTTGGCCGGCGTGGCGAAGGTGTTGTCGACGGCCACCAGGGCGTCGCGGCGGCGGGCGACGACCTCGGCCACGTCGACGATGTTGAGCAGCGGGTTGGTCGGGCTCTCCACCCACACCAGCCGGGTCTCCGGGCCGATCGCCCGCTCCAGCGCCGCCAGGTCGGTCTGGTCGACCAGATCGAAGCGCAGGCCCCAGCGCGACAGCACCTTGTCGACAAGCCGGTACGTGCCGCCGTAGAGGTCGGCGGGCAGGACGACGTGTGAGCCCGCCTCGCACACGACCGTGATCAGCGCGTGGGCCGCGGCCAGCCCGGACGCAAAGGTCACGCCGTGGCCGCCCTCGAGCTCTCCCAACGCCTGCTCCAGCGCCGCGCGGGTGGGGTTGGCCGACCGTGCGTAGTCGTAATCGCCGACGAAGTCCCCCGGCGCGCGCTGGGCATACGTAGAGGTCTGATGGATCGCCGGGATCACCGAGTGAAACGAGGGATCGGGCGTCAGGCCGGCGTGGACTGCACGGGTGCCGAAGCCGGTCACGAGACCAGCGCCTCGAGCAGGTCGGTGCGAGTGACCAGGCCGGCGGCCCGGCCCTGGTCGGTGACCACCAGCGCCTGGCGCTCGCCCGCCAGCAGCTCGACGGCCTCGCGGACCGGGTCCTCGCTCGACACGGCGGCGAACGGCGGCTCCATCACCCGCGCGATCTCGGCGTCCAGCAGTGACGGGTCCTCGGCCGCGTGGCGAAGCAGCCCGCGCTCGCCGATCGCCCCCACGATCGTGGTGGGGTCGTGCGCGCTCACCACCGGCAGCTGGGAGACGCGGTGCTCGTGCAGGAGCGCGACCGCGTCACGGACCCGGAAATGGGGCTCGACGGTGACCAGCTCGGGAATCTCGCCGGCCTCGCGCTTGCGCCGCAGCACGTCGCCGACAGTCAGCTCCGCGCCGCGCTCGAGGAACCCGTACTGGCGCATCCACGTGTCGGAGTAGACCTTGGACAAATACGACCGGCCGCCGTCGGGGATGATCACCGCGATCAGCGCGTCGTCATCGTCGACCTCGGCGGCCACCTGAAGTGCGGCGTGCAGCGCCAGGCCGCCCGAACCGCCGGCGAGGATGCCCTCGGCCCGGGCCAGCCGGCGGGTGGTCAGAAAGGCGTCGCGGTCGGAGACCATGACCCAGCGGTCGACCACCGAGGAGTCGAACGTTCCAGGCCAGAAGTCCTCGCCGACGCCCTCCACCAGGTAGGGGCGCACCCCGTCGGCGCCGCCGGAGTAGATCGAGCCCTCCGGGTCGGCGCCGATCACGTGCAGGTGCGGCAGCTGCTCACGCAGGAAGCGCACGGTGCCCGTGATCGTCCCGCCGGTGCCGACGCCCACCACCAGGTGGGTGAGCCGCGTGCCGAGCTGCTCCCACAGCTCGGGTCCGGTGGACTCGTAGTGCGCCTGCGGGTTGGCGGGGTTGAAGTACTGGTTGGGCTGAAACGCGCCGGGGATCTCGGCGGTCAGCCGGTCGGCGACCCGGTAGTAGGACTGCGGGGAGTCGGGCGGCACGTCGGTTGGCGCCACCACGACCTCGGCGCCGTAGGCGCGCAGGAGGTCGATCTTCTCCCGCGACATCTTGTCCGGCATCACCGCGATCACCCGGTAGCCCTTGAGGCGCGCGACGATCGCCAGCCCGGTCCCGGTGTTGCCCGAGGTCGGCTCGACGATCGTCCCACCGGGACGCAGGTGCCCATCGCGCTCGGCGGCGTCGATCAACGCCACGGCGATCCGGTCCTTGATAGAGCCGCCCGGGTTGAACGACTCGAGCTTGGCCACCACCTGCGGACGCAGGCCAGCCGCGATCCGCGACAGCCTCACCACCGGCGTGCGGCCGATCGTGTCGAGGATCGACTCCTTGACTTCGGGGGCGGCCATCCGCACAGTGTGATGCAAGGACGCCGGAGAGGTGGCCCTTGCGGCCCGGGACGGCGGCGTCAGCTGTTGGCGGAGCCTGCCGGCTGCTCTCGCAGCCACGCGACGGTGTCGGCGATCCCGTCGCGCAGGCTGATCCGCGACTCCCAGCCGAGCAGCTCGCGGGCCTTCTGAACCGAGGGCCAGCGGCGCTGGACGTCGACCTCGAAGGTCGGGAGGTGCTTGAGCTCGAACGCGCCCGGATCCTCGCCGCAGGCCTCCCAGATCACGGCCGCGATCTCGGCCACGCTCAGCTCCTGCGAGGCCGAGATGTTGAAGTGCTCGTTCTCGCCCGCCGGCGAGGCCATAGCGGTGACGATCCCGTCGGCGATGTCGTCGACGTGGGTCAGCGTGCGGGTCTGCTCGCCGCTGCCGAAGATCTCGAGCGGCCGCTGCCCGGAGAGCACCTTGGCGATCAGGTCGGGCACGGCGTGGGCGATCCCGGGCTCGTCGGGCTCGGGCAGCTCACCGGGGCCGTAGGCGTTGAACGGACGGCAGATCGTGTAGCGCAGGCCGTGCTGGTCGTGGGCGGCGCGGGTACAGACCTCGCCGGCGAGCTTCGAGAACCCGTATGCCGACCGGGGCGTCGGGCAGACGTCGAGGTGTCCCTCCGTGGTCGGGAACTCGGTCGCGCGCTCGAACACCATCGAGGAGGAGACGTAGGTGAAGCGTTCGACCCGCTGCTCTACGGCCGCATGGACGATCGCGCCGGTGAGCGCGTTGTTGACCTCGGTCAGCGTGAACGGGAGCTTGTGGAAGTTGGCGATCCCGCCGACGATCGCGGCCAGATGGATCACGTGCGTGCAGCCCGACAGCGCCTCCTGGGCCACGTCGAGCTGCCGGAGGTCGCCGAGGTGAAGCTCGCAGCCCTCGCGCATCCACGCCGGCGGCTCGCGATGGTCTGAGACACGAATCTCCCAGTCTGGATCGCTGAGCAGCCGGCGCACCACCGCGGAGCCGATCGTGCCGGCACCGCCGGTAACGAGCACCCGTGCCATACGCTCAGTGTGCGGCGTCCGAGGAGGCGTTGAGGTGCGCGGCATCCTCTCCGAGGAGGGCAGCCGCCTCGGCCGCGTAGAGGAATACCTGCGACGTCCCCAGGGAGTTCCACGGATCCACGAGCAGCCCGTTGTCAGAGGCGAGCGAGCGGATCTGGCGCAGGACCGGGGAGCCCGAGAACTCCGAGTGGTTGGTGGCGACGATGACCACGTCGGCGTCGCGGACGGCGTCTTTGAGCGACTGGGTGGGAGTGGAGGCGTGCGGGTCACAGACCGCAACGTCGGCGAGCTCTCGCTCGAGCAGCCGGATCAGCTTCGGCGACAGGCTGTCGCGCTCGTCGTCCGTGTCGCGCTTGAACGTCAGCCCGAGCACCGCCACCTTGCGCGAGGCCAGGCTCCCGATCCGCCGCTTGATCCCCTCGACCAGGAACAGGGGCACGCCCTCGTTGACGCGAGAGACCGCCAGCAGCATCCCGGGCGCGTGCGAGCGCTCCTCCGAGAAGGCGAAGTCCTTGCGCAGACAGGTTCCGGCGGTCAGCCCCGGCATCGCGATCCCACCGCGGGGGTAATCATGGTTGATGAGGTCGATCACCTCGAACACGTTGGCGCCGTAGACCTCGCAGTCCATCATCAGCAGGTTGGGCAGCGCGAACGTGGCGTAGCGCAGGATGTTGGTCCAGATCTTGGCCAGCTCGGCCTGGACGGGAGTCGTGCGGACGATCGGCGCGCCGAACACCGAGAACAGGCCGGCGGCACGTTCGGTGGAGGCCTCGGTGACGCCACCGACGATGCACGGCAGCGTCGTTATCTCCTCCAGGAAGTGACCGGCCGCGATCCGCTCGGGGGCGTGCGCCACGAACACCTCGTCGCCGACGCGCAGGTCGCGGCGCTTGGCGATGTAGCCGGCGACGAACTCGGTGGTGCCGGGGGCGATGGTGGAGCGCAGGATCAGCGTGTGTCCGGGGCGCAGCAGCGGCAGCAGGTCGTCAACCGCGGCGCGGACCTGGCGCAGGTCGCTTTCGATGTGCGAGAACGAGGGGGTGCCGATCGTGATCACGATGTCGTCCGCCTGCGCGGCGTCGGCGGCGCGGTCGCTCAACTCAAGGCGCCCGCCGGCTCGCACGCGGTCGAGCAGCGCCTGGGTGCCGGTCTCGTTGAACGGCATCCGCCCGGCGCGCAGCGACTCGAGGATGGTCGGATCGTGGTCGACGCCGAGCACACGAAGGCCGCGGTCGGCGAACGACAGCGCCAGCGGCAGGCCGACCCGACCCAGCCCGATCACGGATATGTGGCGCTGTGCGTTCATTGCCTGTGTCCAAACGTATTTACGGTCCAGACGCTGCCGGGTTTCGCGCACGAGGCGCGGATCCCGCCCGGTGCAAGCGTCAGTGCGCTTCGGCTGCGTCGCGGGGGTCGCGCCCCAGGCTCGGCAACGGCGTCAATCCCGGCTCGGCTGTGTGCCCGCGCACCTCGCCCATGTAGGCGATCTGATCGAGCCGGGCGATCTCCCGCTCGCCCTCGGTGCGGGCCGGATGACCCTCGGGGAGGTCCCGGATCAGCTTGCGGATCCGCTCGCGCAGCTGCAGCGCGAAGTGCGGCGTGGACGCGCCCATCAGCTGGCGCACATCCTCGACGGTCACGGTGTGGTCGGCCTTGAGCCGATCGGGATGCTCGGCCTGGCTCATTTCGAGTTCTGTGCAACGACTTCGAGCAGGTTGTCCATCTCGGCCTGGACCGGCACCGAGACCGCGCTCTGATCGCCGATCACCCAGCCGTGGTTGTACACGGCCGCGGTGGGGCCCTCCTGCGTGTAGCCCGGCGTGGCGTAGTCGAGGAAGAACGTGAGCACGGCATGGGGGAGGGTAGTGGCATCGTCGACCAACAGCTGTGGGCCGTAGTCGCCGCTGGCCGAGAGGGGCGCGGCAGCCGCGGCGTCGAGAGGGCGGTTGGCGTTGATCAGCACGTACCCGTGGCCGGGGCTGCGCATCGCCCAACCGAAGCTTCCAGGCACGTGCGCGCACGGCTGCCCGTATGTGCACGGGGGGTTTCGATACTCGGCGAAGGCAACCGAGTTGGCCGCTGGGTCCGATGCGCCGACCCGCTTGACCGGTCCGTACTTGCGCAGCTGCGACAGCGTGGCGTCGGGGATCACACTGGGGGGGCCGAGCACGTAGATGTGGGGGCTCTGGTGGGCCAGCAGCGCCTGGCGGGTGGGGGCCGGGATCCCGGAACTGCCCACGAACAGAACCGGGTCGCCGGACTCCGCAGCCCAGCCGGCGGCCGGCATCGCGTACGCGGGATCGACGGCCGAGGCGATCACGACATCGGGGCTGGTCTTGCCCTGGGCAGCGCTGACAAAGCGATCGATGCTGGCGGCCAGCGCGTAAGGATCGGTGCCCTTGATCGAGACCGAGCGCAGACCGGGGCTCTTCGGCACGTCCCCGACGCTGATCAGCTGAGCGCCGCCGGCGGCGCCAGACCCGGTGGGGGCGAGCGCCGCCAGCGCGTCGGAGGTGGCCGGAGGAAGCGCCGTCGGGCCCGACAGCAGCAGTGGAGCGCGGATCGGCGGCGCCATCAGGACTGCGGCGGCAATCGCCGCCTGCCAGTCGGTGGTCGAGGCCAGGGCGACGGCGAAGGGATGTGTCCCCGGCGCAACGGAGGGATAGACGGCCCGCGCCACCGCGGCGGCGTCGGCGGCGGGATCCGCGCCGTTGACGCGGGTCGTGTTCTTGGTGGCCAGCGCCGGGAAGCCGAGCTTCTGAGCCGCCTGCGGCGCCTTTGACGGGATTCCGACGGTGACCGTGGTCGGCGTCGAGCTGCTCTGGTGCAGAAGGGTCGTGCCCCCACCACACCCGGCCAGCGCGAGGCCGGCCAGCGCGGCCGGGAGGAGGGCGCGGACTGGCATCGGCGCGGACGTTAGCGCCCGTTGATAAGGGGGGCGCTGGTCGCCGGAAGGCGGCGTGCGACGGCGTTATGACCCCTATCGCCGTCGGCACCGCTATATTGCCCAGCGCCTAATCCACGGGCCAATCACCGTGGAGCGGGGGACCCATCTGCGTCCCTGGGGCTAATTCCGCGGTCAACCCGCGGGAGGCGCGAGCTCTTTCAGCGCCAGCCCGTCAGCTAACCCCGCCGGCCGACGAAAGAGGAAATGTTGCGCATCATTCGCTATCTAATCCCGGCCCTTGTGCTGTTTGCGCTGACCGGGGCCTCACAGGCCAGTGCCGCCGGCGGCTCCGGCGTGGGGTCCGGCCCTGGCTCCAGTGCCACTGGGTCCGGCTCTGGCTCCAGTACCACTGGGACCTCGACCACCGGTCCGGGCTCCTCCGGGGCCGGCAGCGGCGGCGCCGGTGTCGGCATGCCCCCGCCGGGTCCCAGCAGTCCGACCCAGCCAACCGTGCCCGGCTTCACGGCCAAGATCAAGCACGGGGTGGCCTACGCCCCTTCCGATGCTCCGATTCAGGTCCAGAAGGCGATCTGGGCCGGCGATCAGATCCGGCTCAAGCCGTACGTCTACGGCGGCGGCCACGGCGTCTGGAAGGACTTCGGCTACGACTGCTCCGGCTCGGTCTCCTATGTCCTGCACGCCGCGGGCCTGCTGAAGACCTCGATGGACTCCAGCGAATTCGAGTCCTGGGGTCAGGCCGGCACCGGTCAGTGGATCACCGTGTACACGAACCCCGCCCATGCATTCGTCCAGATCGCCGGGATCCGGTTCGACACCTCGGCCGAGGACGATCCCCATCCCGCGCCGGGCACCGGCCCGCGCTGGCGGCCCCTGATGCACGGCGCACCGGGCTTTCAGGCACGCCACCCGGCGAGCCTGTAGCCGCACCCGATCGCATACCCGCGGCGGGCCGGCGCGTCTATGCTGCGCGCGTGGCTCGTCGACGGGTCGTGCTGATGCGTAGGGGGTTGGCCAGGCTGGGGATCGAGCTCCCGGGCCGGCTGCCCGATCCGGGAGCGACCGTGGAGGCCCCGACGCGCAAGTCCGCGCTGCCCGGCTGCCTCGGCGCTGAGGAGCCCGTCCGCTGGAGATGAAGCCGGATCGCGTGGACCCGGAGCCGGATCGCGTGGACCCGCGCCGGATCCGCCGAGCCGGATCCCGTGAGCGACGGCGAGCGGCGCGCCGGTTCGAGCCGATGGCTTCCGCCCGGAGCTCCAACCGCCTGACGACACGGGCCCCGGCCACCGGGCGGCGAGACAACGCGGCGGGTCGAGCGCATCCCGCTGGCTCCCGTAGCTACGCGACGGTCGCGTCGGCTTCCTGGGCGCGGCGGGCGAGGATCTCCGTGCGCTCCGAGAGACGATTGGCGCGCCGCAGCTCCGCCTCGCGCATCCGCCGCTGCTCGTCCGAGGTGACGGCCTGAACCTGAGGGATCTTGGCCGGCCGGCCGTCGTCGTCGAGGGCGACCATCGTCAGATAGGCGGTGTTGGTGTGCCGCGCCTCGCCGGTGCGGGGGTTCTCGGCCTCGACGCGGACCCCGACCTCCATCGAGGTGTGCCAGGCGGCGTTGACGGTGGCGCGGAACGTGACCAGGTCGCCCACGTAGATCGGGACCAGGAAGGCCATCCGGTCCATGCCGACGGTCACCACGCGTTGGCGGGCGTGCTTGATCGCGGCGAGGGCGGCGGCCTCGTCGGCCAGCTTCATGATCACCCCGCCGTGGATGTTGCCCGCACTGTTGGCATCGGTGAGGCCCATCCAGTGCGTGAGCACCGCGCACGACTCGGAGACCGGCTTGGCTTGCACGAGTCCGGATCGTATGGGTCCACTGCCGGCCACGTTCGCCAGGGCTTGATCGCCCGGCCCGATAGGCTTGCTAGCAGCCACTGAAGCCACCGCCCAAGGAGGATGCGATGCCGGGCCTTTCCGGGCGCATGTCCACAGTAGTCAAAGCCAAGATCTCAAAGCTTCTGGACCGCGCCGAGGACCCCTCGGAAACGCTCGAGTACAGCTATCAGAAGCAGATCGAGCTGCTCCAGAACGTCAAGAAGGGCATCGCCGACGTCGTCACGTCCAAGAAGCGCCTGCAGTTGCAGGAGGAAAAGCTCCAGCAGCAGGTAGTCAAGCTCGATACCCAGGCCCGCCAGGCGCTCGCGGCCGGCAATGAGGATCTCGCGCGGGTCGCGCTCGAGCGCAAGAACGTCGCCCAGACCGAGCTGCAGTCGCTTGACTCGCAGGTCGCCCAGCTCGAGCAGCAGCAGGAGCAGATGACAGCTTCCGAGCAGAAGCTGCGCACGAAGATCGAGCAGTTCCGCTCCAAGAAGGAGGTCGTCAAGGCCCAGTACTCAGCGGCCGAGGCGCAGGTCCGGATCTCCGAGGCAGCCACCGGCATGGGTGAGGAGATGGCGGACGTCGGGCTGGCGATGCAACGGGCTCTGGACAAGACCGAGAACATGAAGGCCCGCGCCGATGCCGTTCAGGAGCTCGAGGCCTCAGGGACGTTCGAGGACCTGACCGCGCTCGGATCGGGCGACGACGACATCGACCGCCAGCTCAAGCAGCTCTCGAGCACGAGCGAGGTCGACGCCGACCTCGAGAAGATGAAGGCTGAGCTCGGCCAGGGCAGCGGTGCCGCCGGCCAGCTCGGGGCCGGCAGCGATGGTCCGGCCGCGGCCGGAACCGGGAGCACGCCGGCCGAAGGGCAGGCGGGATGATCGTCCGGATCTCCAACGAGGGGCAGTACGAGGTTGGCGACGGCGACGCCGACCAACTCAACGAGCTCGACAACGCGGCCGTCGCGGCGTGCGAGAAGCTCGACGAGCAGCGCTTCCACGAGGTCTTCACCCAACTGCTCGACTACGTCCGCTCCAAAGGCACCCCGGTCGCCGACGACGAGCTCGTCGGCTCCGACATCATCCTTCCGCCGGCCGACGTGTCGCTGGAGGAAGCCCGCACGGAGTTTCAGGGCGAGGGCCTGATCCCCGGCTGAGCGGTCGAAGTTCGTCGGTTCGCCGCCCACGTCAAGGACATCGGCGCCGTATCCCGGCGCCTGCGGGCTCCTAGGAGAGCCTGAATAACCCCGCCGTCAAAGAGGAATCTGCGACGGAGGTGGTTAACCAACCATGAGGGCGGGTAACTGACGCATGTGATTTATGCCTTTTGAGAGAATCGCGCATTGCTCCTGATCCCGGGGCAAACCTCATAGCACGAACGCTCTCCTCCATGAAGGCATGAAGCCGTGAAGGTTCTCATCACACATGATTTCTTTGAGACGTTCGGTGGCGCCGAGCGCGTGACTGCGGAGATCGCGGCCGCGTTCCCGGATGCCCCGGTGTACGCGATTCTGGGGCGACGCTCGGTGGCCGCCCGGATGGGGATCGAGGATCGGGTGGTTACGATGCTCCCGGAGCGCTCTCGCCTGCTGCGAAGCTACCGGTGGCTCGCTCCGGCCTACCCGATGTTGGTGTCGACGGCCCGGCTGCCGGCAGCGGATGTGATCTTCTCCTCGAGCTACGCCTACGCGCATGGCTTCCAGACCAAGAACTCCGCACCGAAGGTCTGCTACCACCACGGCCCGTTCAGACATCTGTGGCAGCAGGACACGTACATAGACAGTCTTCCCGGGGGCGCCGCGGGAAGACAGGCCTTCGCGGTCTACTCCTCGGCCGCGCGCTCTGCGGACCGCAGGGCGGCGGCCTCGATCAGGTCGTTCCTGACGCAGTCGCCGTTCACGGCGCAGATGATCGAGCACGCCTATCAGCGGCGGGCCGAGGTGGTGCCGCCGCCCGTCGACACCGATCTCTTCCGGCCCTCAAGTGCACCCTCGAGCGGCTATTTTCTGTTCGTGGGGCGTCTCGTCGAGGCGTACAAGCGTCCATCGCTCGTAGTCGAGGCGTTTGCTCGGATGCCTGATCTGAAATTGCTGATTGCCGGGGACGGCCCCGCCCGCGCTCAACTGCAGTCCCAAGCCACCGAGAACGTGGAGTTCCTCGGGAGCCTGGCCGACGACGAGCTCGTCAAGGCCATGCAGGGGTGCGAGGCCGTCGTGTTCCCGAGTGCCGACGACTTCGGTCTTGTTCCCGTTGAGGCCAACGCTTGCGGTCGGCCGGTGATCGCGCTGCGTGCCGGCGGTGCGCTGCACACGGTCCGACCCGGCGTCAGCGGTGACTACATGGAGGAGCAGACCGCCGACGAGCTAGTCCGCGCGGTGCGGTCCTTCGATCGCAGCAAATTCAATCCGGAGGCCATCCGCAATCACGCACTGCAGTGGAGCGCTCAGAGATTTCGCGCCCGCATTCGAGCCGCCGTCCAGCAGGTCGCCGCTGATGCTCCATCACGGCATCAGCCGTTCCTGTTTGGGAACGGCGCGAGTGGTAAGTGCGATCCTGGAAGGGCTAGGCGCGCTGGTAGTAGTACGAGTAGTCGTAGTGCTCGTCACGCCCTGGCTTGATGCCGGTGACGACGACCCCGGTCGGTCGCTCAGGCAGGCGCGAGAGCGCGGCCTTCGCCGCTGATGCCTGTGCCCTCGTGGTCTTGAACTCCCGCGCGCAGAGGATCACGGCGTCGACTTGCGGGAGCATCTCGAGCGTATCGGCCACTGGCAGCAGCGGGCTGCTGTCGAAGATCACGACGTCGTAAACCTGGCTCACTTCCTCGATGAACTCCTTGAACTGAGGCGAGCCGAGACTCTCGGCCGCTCCGGACGTCGACGAGCCCGCAGGTACGAAGACGAATCGAAGCACGGCGGGCTTACCCGTCTGCTTGTCATCAGCTGCGGCGCCGTTCCGGCTTGCCACATCGCTGAACTCGACGGTGCGCAATATCTCATCGGGCGTCGCTCGCCCGAGCAGGTAGTCGGAGATGCCTGGCGACTGCTCCAGGTCGAGTCGGCTACTGAGCATGGGCCGCCGCAGATCGCAGTCGACAAGCAGAGTCGTCTTCCCCGCGGCGGCCATCGCGAAGGCCAAGGAACCGGCGACGGTCGTCTTGCCCTCTTCCGGCAGGCCGCTGGTCACCAAGATCGAGCGCGGCGCCGCACCGTTGGCGAGAAACTCGAGGTTGCGTCGCACGATCCTGAACGCCTCGATGTCAAGTTGCTGGTCTGAGCGCTGCGAGCCGTTGGCGGCGTAGGCAACTCGGCCCATCGCTTCGTTTCGCACGTAGCCAAGGATCGGGAAGTGAAACGAGGATTCGATATCGCGGAAGCTCCGGAGGCGCCGGTCGAGCACGTCGCGCAGGAACGCGAAGGCCACGCCGAGGAGGAGGCCGAGCAGCAGCCCGAGAACGATGTTCCGGGTCTTGTTCGGTGAGCTTGGTCCTCCAGGCGGGAGCGCGATCGTCGCGATCTGCGCACCGCGAGCAAACTGCTCCACGGTGTCGATATGCGCAAGCTCGTTGTCGTAGAACAGCAGCTGCGTGCCGGCTTCGGTGGTCTTGGTGCTCGGCTTGCCGCTCGCCTGGGACTGGAGCTTGGCGATCCGACCCTGAATCGATGCGGCGAGCCCGACGAAATCTGCTTTGGCGCTCTGGTTGGTGCGATCCGTTACGACGTGGGCGAGAGCGTTCGCCAGCTGGGCGGCGAAGGTGGGATCCGACCACGTCGCAGTCAGCTCCAGCGCTCCACTCGTCCCCGAGACGGTCGGTGATATGGCAGCAGCGAGGGTTCCCGGTGGGATCGTGGTCTTCAGCCTCCGCTGGACGGCCGACATCACATCCGGCTGCGTGACCGTGTCTGCCGCGGATGCCGCGAGCTGGACCGGAGCTTGCAGCGAGTTGGAGGCGAGGCCCACGACGCTGAGTTCCTGATTGGGGTCCGTGAACGTGACCGAGGACGTCGCCATGTAGGTGGGCTTCTGGCGTTTGGCTGCGATGTAGCCGAGGCCTCCGCCCAGAACGGCGAGGGCGGCGATGATCAGCCAATACCGGCGTAGGACCTGCAGGTAGTCCTGCAGGACTATGTAGCGCCCCGCGGCGCTGGTTTCGTCAGTCGCCATGCTTGGTGGTCACGATTGGGCCCCGCACCATCCTTGCCGAGGCGGGTAGGCCTGGACGGTAGCAGGCACCCAGGTACGCCGAGACGGTTGCCAGCGGCCTATCATCAGCCCTGCATGCGGCCAGAAATCCGGGTCCTCTGGGTCGCTGATGAGAGCCCGGATCGTAGCCTTGGAGGCGGCAGCATCCGACAGGCTCACCTGTTCGAGGCGCTCGCGTCCAGGTACCCGGTCGATCTGCTCGTGGTCGGAAAGGTTGGCGATGAACGGGTCCGTTCATTGGCGGCGGAGATCATCGAGTTGCCGGACGCGAGGGGTGCCTGGACCGATCATCCACTCGGCAGGCGACTGCTCGAGCTGGCGATACTGCTTGGGTCGCCGTACCCGTCCTACGCCTATCCAGCGCGGCCCGCGCGTCGAGCGCTGGCTCGCAGCATCCGCAAGCTGCCGGTCACGTACGACCTCGTATCCGTCGAACATGCCGCCCTCGCACCCTTGCGGGTGTCACACGGAGCGAAGTCGGTGATCACCTTGCATCACCTGTTCTCGGGGATGGCCCGCCAAGAGCTCGAGATCGCGCCCGGTCGACGCCAGCGTTGGTTTCGTGCCGTTGATCTGCGAAAGGCCGAGCGGCTGGAGCAGGGTGCCCAACGAACGTTCGATGCTGTGATCGTCTGCTCGGAAGAGGACGGCGCGGCACTGGGTGGAACCGGCTCGGTCGACCGATCCCGGATCAACGTGATTCCCAACGGCGTCGACTTGGACAAATTCCGCCCTGGCCCGGTGCCGCCGGCACCACGGATTCTCTTCCCGGCAACGCTCGGCTACGCGCCCAACGTGGACGGAGCCGTGTGGTTCTGCTCCGAGATCTGGCCGAGGATCAGGGCCGAGATCCCCGAGGTCCGGCTGGACCTGGTCGGGCGGACCCCGGTCGACGAGGTGCTGGCGCTTGGGGCTCTTGACGGGGTGGCCGTGCACGCGGACGTGCCGTCCGTCAATCCCTACTACGAGGCCGCCCGCGTGGTCGTGGTGCCCCTGCGTTCGGGGACTGGCACCCGGCTCAAGGCGTTGGAGGCGATGGCCGCCGGGCGGCCGGTCGTCGGAACTTCGATCGGCCTCGAGGGGATTGGTGCGACCCACCGCGAGCAGCTCCTCATTGCCGATGACGCAGCCGGGTTCGCCGATGCCGTGATTGAGGTGCTGCGCGACGATGACCTCGCGCGGGCGATGGCCAGGTCTGGTCGCTCGCACGTCGAAGGGCGATTTGGCTGGGACCGGATCGGCCGTGACTACGTGGAACTGATCACGCGACTTCTCGACGGTGGACGGGGTGAGCACCCCTAACGCTCAAACGAGCAGGGTTCGGTACTTAGCAGCCCCTCTGAGGGTTGCCACAACCTCGGCGGCGTCAGCGACAAATCCCATCGGCAGCACCGCCCAGAGCCACTTGGCCGGAGCTGGCCTCGGAGCCACGCTTGCTCTGTAATGGACCCAGGGCAGGATGAGCGTCGCCGCACACAGCGGCGTCCGCGGCGCGATGGCGAAACCAACGAGCGCCACGAACGTAAACAGGTGGAATGGCTTGTAGAAGTAGTGGCGGTATAGGTGATCTCGAAACCCGGGGTGCTTCTTGACCGTGAACGCCGCGAACTCGCACCGCTGTGTGTATCGGATCCAGTTCAGCCAGTCCACGACACGGTTGCCGCTCTTCTCGACTCGGTGGAACACAACTGCATCCTCGCTCCAGGCCAGGCGAGCACCCGTCGCCATCGCCCGCCATCCAAGATCGATGTCCTCGCCGAATGGCATGGGGAACTCCTCATCAAATCCCCCTAGCTGTTCGAGTAACGCTCGTCGGTAGGCGATATTGCAGGTCTCGAACTTCCAGCTGAAATCGGTGACGACGACGAAGCGAGCAAACGGGCCGCTACTGGGAGCCTCGACCGGATCGGCATCGGTCAGCCCCTGCACTACGTCGGCCCGTTCAGACGCACTCACGAGAGCGGCAAGCCAGCCAGGTCGAGGAATGCAATCGTCGTCGACGAATACAACAAGCGGCGCCCGCGCGACCCGCCATCCGAGATTTCGCGAATGGGCCGGCCCGGACGAAGGGGGAGCGTTGCGCAGAACACGGGTTGGGACCGTCATCCCGGCGAGCAAACGCTCGAGCACCTCCGCTGTATCGTCTGTTGAACCATCGTCAACGAACACGATCTCGTAGGCGCCAACACCATCCTGCTGGGCAAGCGCCTGCGCCAGTCGCGGCAGCAATTCGGCCCGGTTGAAGGTTGGTATGACCACCGAGACGATGGGCTGGTCTTCGCCGCGGCCGGTCATCCGGCGACGACGCTACCGCATGGACGCCACCGCCACCGCCACTCGACCCACCGCGACGGTGGTGGTATGCACGCGGGGTCGGGGCGACCTCGTGGGCCGTTGCGTCGACTCGGTTGTGTCGTCGCTGGCGCCATCAGATGAACTGCTGGTTGTCGAGGCGGAAACCCGCGCCGCGCACGATCTGATCGACGGCCTCGACGATCCGCGGTGTCGGTGGCTCGGGGCCCCGGTGCCGGGGCGGAGCCGCCAGCTCAACCAGGGCATCCGCGCCGCGGCCGGCGAGGTGATCCTGGTCACCGACGACGACTGCGTTGTCGCTCCGGGTTGGGTTGATGCGATGGCGGTTGTCTTTGCCGAGGATGACGTCGGGATGGCGTTCGGTCCCGTGGACGGCCTGACGCGTACCCCGGGAAACACACCGGGCCGGCGGCTGGCACCCGGTCCGGCGCCGCGCGAGATGTGGGCGTTCTCCCACGGCGCTGCGATGGCAGTACGGAGATCCGCCGCGATTGCGGTCGGCGGCTTCGATGAGCGCCTCGGTCCGGGCGCCGCAGTCCACGGCGAGGAGGCGGACATGCTGTTGCGGACCCAGGCGGCCGGATGGAGGTGCTGGGTGGCCGACGCACCCCCGGTTCAGCATCTGCCATGGCGAACCGAGAGCGAGGACGTGCAGAACCTCCTCGTCTATGAGCGCGGCGGGGGTGCGTGGGTCGGAGCCGCTGTCCGTCGCCACCCGCGGGCAGCTACGGGTGCGATCTGGACTCGGCTGCGATACCAGGCGGGTCACTTTTCATCTCCGTCCTCGGCGCGATTTGCCCTCCGGGCGCAGATGTCGTTCGGGTCAGGATTGGTGGCCGGGCTGCGGCTGGCGCCCCGGCGATTCATCGATCCCGACGTCGGGCGCGACGTATCAAAGCCCGAAGCCGTGCACAACGGGGGGTCAGCACGGGGGGTGGACCCGCTGACATATCTCCCGTGGCCGGCCGTCCGGGGTCGCCGTTGTCTCAGCGTTGTGTCGTTCGAGACGGCGATCGCGGCCGAGCTCCGCCGTCGCGGCGCGCTGGAAGTGGTCGAGATCGGTCCAGGCCGGCTCGATCGGCTCCTCGAAGCGGAGCTCGGTATGTTCGACATCGTTGTCGCGGACGGGGTACTCGGTCGCACTGGCGGGTCGGAGGCGGTGATGGCCGCGCTTCGCTCGGTCTGCCGGTCGCATCTGCTGTCGATTGAACGGCTCGACGTGGCCCTGAGCATCCTCGCGCGCCGCCGCCCGTACGCCCGGCGCAAGCACGGCGGCAACGGCACCGGCATCAGCTGGGTGCTGAACGGCGCCGCCCACCGGCAGCTGCTCCGGTCCGGAGGATTTGAGGTGCAGCTCGCATCGCGGCCATGGGTTGCCGCCGGCCCAGAGCGGGCTGGACATCGGTTCCCTCGCGGGATGCATCGAGCGCTTCTGGCGCGGCCAGCCGCGGACCGGTCAACCCTCAGCTGACCGCGAGCGCGGATTCGTACGCGGTCACCGTGGCCGCCGCGGTGGCGTCCCAGGTGAACCCGGCAGCCCGCGCCAGCCCGAGATCCTTGAGCCGACCACGCAGCTCAGGGTTCCTCAGCACTCCCGCAAGCGCCTGTCCGAGCGCCCGCGCGTCGCCGACCGGCACGCAGATCGCCGCCTCGCCGGCAACCTCTCGGACAGCGGGGATGTCACTGGCGACAACCGGGAGACCGACGGACATCGCCTCGAGCACGGGCAGGCCGAATCCCTCGGCCCGGCTCGGCATGCACAACAGCGAGGCCCGCCGATAGAGATCCGACAGGATTCGATCGTCGACCGCGCCGAGGATCGCCAAGCGGTCACCGATCCCGAGCCGTGCCGCGAGCGCTTGCAGGGTGGCGGCACGCCCGGCCGTCGGACCGGCGAACACGAGACGGGCGTCCTGACCGGCGGCTGCCGCAAACGCCGAGATCAGGATGTCGTGTGCCTTGCGCGGCTCGAGCGTCCCGACAGCCAGCACGAAAGGTCCGTCGTCCACCGGAGCGCGGGCGGGCGGTGGCAGCGGGGTCAGACCCAAGGGCGTGACATGGATGCGCTCACGTGCGATTCCGCTGCTCACCAGCCCTGCCGCGGTGCTCTCCGACACGGCGATGACGGCGGCCGCCCTGCCGAGCTCCGCCAGGCGGCGGCGCTGGATCTGAACCGTCCGATCGGGGTGAAGCTCGGGGTGGGCGATCGCGGCGAGGTCGTGGACGGTGACGATCAGTGGGTGGCGGGTGGGTGGGGCGACCAGATCGAGCGAGTGGACAACATCGACCGGGCCAGCCAGGTGCTCGGCCCTCGGCAGCGACAGCAGACGCCACATCGGATGCACGGTCCGGAGCGGCAGCGGGAGGTGGCGCGTGTCGCCGTACGCCTGCTTGCTCCTGCGGCCAACCGAGAAGCGTGCAAGCGTCCAATCCTCGCGCTGGTCGAGGGCGCGCCCGAGCTCCCGGCTGTATCGAGCGACGCCGGTGGCCGCGAACAGCTCGGGCGTGACGTCGAACGCGACGCGGTGGCTCATGCACTGTCGGCTGAGCCGGCAGGCAGGAGCCCGGGCGTCGCCGCCCGCCCACCGTTCGGGGCGGGCGCGCCGGCCGGCCACCGGACCGAATGGCCGGCGCGGGGCGGCTGCGAAACGGGCGCAGCGGCCTTCACCGTGCTCCGTGCACCGGCGCCGAGCATGGCTCCGGCAAGGCACCAGAAGGTCCAGGAAACCGAGAAGTCACTCCATGTCTGCAGAAACCACGCGCCGACAGCCAGACCGGCGGCGGCAGCCCAGGCAGCGGTGACCAATGGATCGTCGCGGGCGCGCGCGAACCGGTGCAACTGCCGGATCAGACCGAGGGTCAAGGCGACGAACAGGATCATCGCGACCACCCCCAACTCGTCTCCAACCTCGAGGTAGTTGTTCTCGGCGATCGTCAGCCCCTGCACCTGGAACCGCTGACCGGTGCCCGCTCCGGTTCCCAGCCCGAGGCCCAGAGGGTGAGACCCGATGACGTTGAGGCCGTCCCAGAAGCCGGAGACATGACCCTGCGTCGAAACATCGTGGCTGTCGTTGAGCAGAGAGAAGCGCGACAGGACGCCGCTCGCGGCCGCCGCGGGGACGGCGATCAGCGCGAGCACGCCGAGCACGAGGGCAACCTGCGTGCGGAAATGCCGCTGGCGCCCGGCGGTCGGGCGAAAGGCGAGGAATGCGATCAGCAGCGCGCCGATGATCGCGCTGCGCGTCTCGGTCAAGAGAAGCCCGGCGCCGATGATCATCGTCGGCAGCAGGCCGCTGGTGAAGCGCGCGCGCCGGACAGTACGCTCGAATCCGACGGCAAAGCTGATCAGCAGGTAGAAGCCGCAGGTGAGCGGACTCAGGAAAACCGAGCCGACCCGGATGACCTGACCACCACCAATCTGGCCGTGGGTCAGGATGTTCCACATGTTGTTCGGAATGGTGCCCAGCACCGCCACCTGATAGCGCGTGTAGTACATCGTGCCGACGACGAACCGGTTCCACGCATCGGGGCGGACCGCCTCGTATATCCCCGCGCCCGCGACCACGACCCCAACGGCGAGTAGCGCCTTGGCAGCCCTTCGCGCAAATCCTGGAGGCAGCGGGGCATGGCGCGCGCCGAGCATCAGCAGGACGAAGCCTGCAGTCTCACGGAACCCGAGTGCGCGCACACTGGTCGCGGCAGGCGCCCCCGGGACGATCTCAGGCTGCAGGAAGAAATACAGAGCTGCGAAACCGACAAACGCCAACGCGAGCCGATCGACGGCATCGGCGCGCCTTCCCGAGGCGATGTAGTTCCTGGCCCCGGCGAAGACGACCGCGAGTCCCAGCGCCTCCTTCCACGTGCCAAGGTCCTTCGCGACCGAAACCGGCACACCCCAACCCCAGAGCTTGGCCAGGATCAGGCCCTGGAACGGCAGCAGCACAATCAGCGCGAGCAGGCACAGATCCGGACGGCTCATAGCGAGAGCCACCACCCCCAAGGCCAGCCCGTAGGCGACGACCCGATCGATCGACAGGGAATGGCTCGGCCCGAAGTAGACGGCCACGAGCACCATGACCGGCAGCAGCCAGATGAGTGATCTGGCCAACTCATCCCGGGTCGACCGCGAGCGCAGGGAGCGCAAATGCCTGGCCACCCCCGTCACCGGCCACCCCCAGACGAGACCGTGGCGGAGAAGGCGTCTCCGTCTCTCACGCCCTCAATGTTGACGGTCGCCGATCCGCGCACCACGGGGATCTGCCTCACGCTGGGTCGCGGATCCACTGGAACGTCGTTTTCGCCGATCTGGTTGCTTGCGTTGTTGGGAAATGACCGGATCGAGACCTCGACCGAGCTCGCCGGCCGGGGGATCGCGACGGAGATCGACAAGCGGACAGGCCCAGCACTCGAGCCATGGAACTGCGGACAGGCAACTTCACCCCAGCAATCATCGGCGCGTCCAACCAATATCTCAACGGTCCGGGTTGCGCTCGGCCGGCTGGCCAGGGCGTAAATGTTCTTAGCCGGCGTCGAGCTCTCGAGGCGGTCACCGCTCATGTTCGCGTAGGCGCGCATGACCCAGTAGGGCATCTGAGGCTGCTGGTCGTAGCCGAGCAAGCCGTCAAACAGCCGCGTGCAAGCCACGGCGGCGGCGCAGGTCATCATGCCGGCATTCGCTCTCGCCTGTTCCAAGGCCGCGAAGTCACCGACCATCCAGCCAGGGATGTTGATCGCCCAGGGCGGACCGTACTCATTGACGAACACCTTCGTACCGCGAAGTGACGGATAGTGCGCCAATAGCTCGCGCGCTTCGATCACATGTTGCCCGATGACGGCCGGAGACCAGTCGTCTCGCCGCCCTCCGGGCACCTGCTCTCCGGGCGTCCCGGAACCCGGAACGGCGCCGGCGGGCGCCCCATTCTCGTGCCACGAGACGGCCGCGAACCGGACCCCAGATGCGACCTCCCAGTTGAGAAAGTCGGTGATATTGAGCTTGTAGCCGTCTCCGTTCGGGTTGGCCGGCGACGTCGTGAGGAACGTGTCGAGGCTCGGGCCCACGAGGTCGGCGCGAGAATCCACGGCTTTGATCGCCCGGTACGCGGCCCCGTAGACGCTCAGCCAGGAATTGATCGTCCCGGTAGCCGGCTCGTTCCAGACGTCGAGGTAGCTGAGCGGCTGTCCGCCTCGTAGCCGATTCGCGACATCGGCGGCGACGGATCTGCCATACAAGGTGAGGTCTCCGTAAGGACTCAGGCGGTAGCCGGCGGCATGGACCGAGGCCCAATTCTGCCAGTCGGAGGTCAGGTCGAGGCTGAATGCTGCGGTGTGACGGCACCGATCGCAATACGCGAGGGGATCGCTCCATGGTTCCCGCGGGTCGAACACAGCCGTCCGCCACTGTCGCAATGCGAGGGCATCGAGCAGCCTACGCAGCCTCGGCGTCGGCTCCTGGCGAAGACCGGTGAACCCGTTGAGGAGCCCATCGGCGTTGTGCGTCAACGGGCCGATCGAGGAGGAGCGAATCGCGATCGAGCAGGTGCCCGATAGACATTGATCGGCGGGATATGCGTAGTTGAAGGTGGCGCCGCTCTGTGCCGGCGAGGTCGCACAACGATTGTCGACCTGCACATTCACAAGGCCGCCGTAGTTGGCCGGCACGACGGCGGAGATCTCAGAGTCAGAGATGACGCGGTAGCGCGGGGAGGAGATCCCAAAGCCCTCGGCAGCATCGGTTCCGAACCACACCGCGTATGGGCCCGAGCAGGAGCGCGAGGGCCGGGCGAACCCCGATCCTTTGATCGTCACCACCTGACCGCCGTACACGGAACCACGGTCGGGCGTCACCGAGGAGATCGTCGGGACCAAGCCGACCTCTCGTGCCGTGCCACCGGCCGTGTAGGCCGGACCGATCGCATCGGAGGCTGCGATGGCAACGACCACCAGCGCCCCGGCGAGCAACGCGACGAACACGAGGCTGCGCCGCGCGAGACTCACGCGGATAGCGTGCCAGGCACTCGTGACGGGCGCAACGAGGAGCGGGAGGCACGTCGGCGAGGGACCGGTAGATTGACCGCGGGCTAGCGCCATGGAGCTCCTCGTAGACGCAACCAGCTTGGGCGACGGCTCGGAGTTC
This sequence comes from uncultured Solirubrobacterales bacterium, assembly GCA_963799995.1. Lineage (GTDB taxonomy): Bacteria > Actinomycetota > Thermoleophilia > Solirubrobacterales > Solirubrobacteraceae > Palsa-465. Next base: position 284,907 of record CAWCZI010000013.1, read on the forward strand.
CGGGGAATTGGAACCTATCTGCGTCAGCTGCTCGCCGGGCTCACAGCCGCTGACGGGCTGCGGACGACCGCGCTGGTCCACCCCGGGACGCAGTTGCCGGTGGGGATCTCAGCGGCGCCGGTCCGCCGGATCGCGCCGGGACGTTTCCGCGCCACCGAACACGATCTTTTCCTGCCATTCGACCTCAGGCGGCACTCAGCCGACGTTGTTCACAGTCCGGCGAACGCCCCGCCTCGCCGCTCTCGTGTCCCGTGGGTCCAGACGCTTCACGACCTGATTCCGCTGTTGTTCGACGATCCCGACCTTGCGGCTGAACGCCGGCGCTGGCAGCGCAGCAGGGATCGCTACAAGGATGCGGCGACGGTGATCGCGATCTCGCGCCACACGGCCGACACCGGAATCGCAACGTTGGGGCTCGACCCGAAGCGAGTGGAGGTCGTTCCGCACGGGGTGGGCGAGGAGTTTCGGCCTGCCGCCCAGCCGACCCAGGCAACACCCCCGTATCTCCTGCTCGTCGGCGAATACTCCCGGCGCAAGGGCTACAGGGAGGGCTTTGCCGTCGTTGGGGACCTGGCTGGGCATGGATATCCGCATGTCCTGCACGTGACCGGACGAATCGCTCCGTGGCTCGATGCCTCGGTCCAAGCCGTGGTCGCGCAGGCGCCACGGCCAGAGCGGGTCAGGCTGCTGGGCTTCGTGGATGACCTCGTGTCGCAGTATCAGAGCGCCTCGGCGCTGATCATGACGAGCCGTTACGAAGGCTTTGGGTTTCCGGTTCTGGAAGCGATGGCATGCGGCACCCCGGTCGTCGCCTTCGCCAACAGCGCCGTGACGGAGGTGGTCGGCGACGCCGGGCTACTGGTCCCCGACGGTGATGTGGCGGCGATGACGGCCGCGGTGCGATCGCTACTCGATGATCCTCCCCGCCGCGCCGAGCTCGTGGCGCGTGGACTGGATCACGCGCGGTCGTTCAGCTGGGAGCGAAGCGTGGCGCACCACCTCGAGATCTACCGAGCCGTGGCCGGATGAGCTCCCGCCGCTGTCGGGTGGCGATCGATTGCCGCACGCTTCAGGACCGCCCGATGGGTGGCGTCGGCCGGTCGATCGAAGGACAGCTGAGCGCGCTTGCCGAGGCGGTGATGATCGAAGCGCTCGTTGACAGCCGGATGCCGGCGCCGGTTGGACTGCCGCCCGGCGTGCCGGTGCACTCGCTGCGGGGACCTCTGACCGGGCGGGGCTATTCGTGGCTGCAGCTGGCGGCCCCTCGATGGCTGCGCGGGTTCGAGGGCCTCTTCCATTGCCCGTTCTACGGACTCCCGTACTACCAGCCGGTGCCGATGGTGGTGACGATTCATGACCTTTCGTTCGAGTTCGCTCCCGAGTGGTTCCCGCCGGCAAACCGGTTTGCGTTTCAGCGTCAGGCGCGATGGGCGGCGCGAACCGCGCGGTGGATCCTCGTCCACTCCGAGCACGTTCGTGCGATGGTGCTCGAACGCTACGCCGGCTATGGGGTTACTGAGGAGCGCGTCAGCGCCGTCCATATGCCGGTGGATCCGCACTTTTCGCGGCCGGCTGTGGGCTGGGAGGCTGCAATCGGTGAGCTCGGCCTCACTCGCCCATACGTGGTTGCGCTCGGTGGGGCGCAGCGGCGGCGTCTGCAGACCGCGGTCGGGGCCTGGGGACATGCGGTGCGCATCCTGGACGCCGAGCCAGAGGAGATGCCGCTCGTGGTTGTCGGGACCGAAGCTCCTCAGCCGGCGCCAGGCGTGGTCTACCTGGGCGTGCTCGACGACGCCACCTGGGCGGCGGTTCTTCGTGGCGCTGCTGCGTTCTGCTACGCCACCGGCTACGAGGGTTACGGGATGCCGGCGATCGAGGCCGCGGCCTCGGGTACCCCGATCGCCTGCGCTCGCGTGGGGTCGCTTCCGGAGATCCTCGACAATTGCGCTGCCTGGAGCCTGGATCTGTCCGCGCATGAAATAGGCGTGGCGCTGGCCGCGATCCTCAGCGATGCGCAGCTTGCGACTCGGCTCGCCGCCGAGGGCATCGCCCGGGCGCAGGCGCTGCCCACGTGGGCGGACGTCGCGGCCATCACCCTGAACGCCTACCGCGAATCGCTGCCGGCGTGAAGCAACGTATCGATGAGTACGCTTCGCCGTCCGTGGGGGCGGAATCAGCTCATGCTGCTCTCGATCGTGATCGTCAACTGGAACGCACGCGACTATGTGTTGCGCTGCCTCCAGACGCTTGAGCAGACCCCCCCGCCGGGGCCATGGGAAGCGATCGTCGTCGACAACGCGTCGCACGACGGCAGCGCCGAGGCGGTGCGTACCGCTGCGGCGTGGGCAGAGGTGATCGCAAACCCGGACAACCGTGGGCTGCCCGCGGCCAACAACCAGGGGATCGCCGCCACCAGCGGGCGCTACGTCCTGATCAGCAATGCTGATGTGGTGTATCGAGCGGGCGCCATCGCGACCCTCGTCGACGCGCTCGAGCGACGTCCCCGGGCCGCGATCGCCGTCCCGCAGCTGGTTCACGAGTCGACCGGCCAGCTCCAGGCGAGCGCCGGAAGGTTGCCGACGCTGCGCGAAGCGGTGCTGGGCTCGTTCGGCCGCGGCAGCTCGGAGGGACACTGGCTACGGAACTGGTCCCACGATGAGGAGCGGATGATCGGTTACGGAGCCGAGGCCGCCTATCTGGTCAGGCGAGAAGCGATCGAAGCGGTGGGACCCCAGGACGAGCGTTATCCGCTCGACTGGGAGGGTGTCGACTGGGCCGCACGAATGGCGGCGGGCGGCTGGGAGATCTGGTTCGTCCCCAGCGCCGTCGTCGATCACGCCGCTGGTGCGAGCATCAAACAAGCACAGGCGCGCTGGGTCGTGCTCTCGCACAAAGGTATGTATCAGTATTTCTCCGACCGCCGGCCGACCTGGCAAAAGCCACTGCTGGCGGCCCTGTTCGCGACGCGAGCGGTCGTAAAGCTGGCGCTGATCAAGGGCGGCGTGCCGATCTACGATCGCGCGGAGCGTGACAAGGGCGTCACCGACCGGATCCGGTCCGAGTCCGCATGAGCGCCGCGCAGCTCAGCCTTGAACAGGCCGTCGCCGAGTTGCTCGAGGCGCCCCCAACGGTGCATCTCGGCGGGACCGAGAGCTGGGCGCTCGAGCGGGAGGTGCTGTCGTGGCTGGCCTCGAACCTGAACCCGGAGTGGCGGACGATCGAAACCGGCTGCGGCTCCAGCACGGTCGTGTTCATGCTCGCTGGCACGGAGCACACGACGATCGCCCCGAATGCGTCCGAGCACGAGGGCACACGCCAGTGGTGCGCGCAGCGGGGATTTCCGACCGATCGCGCGACAGCGATCGTGGACGACTCCACGAAGGTGCTGCCGTCGCTCGAAGGCCCATTCGACCTCGGACTGATCGACGGCGGCCACGCGTTCCCGTTGCCGTTCGTCGACTGGCTGTACATCGCCCAGCGCCTGCGGGTCGGCGGGCTGGTGATCGTCGACGACATCAACCTGCCGACGTGCGGCATCCTGCATGCGTTCCTCGACGCCGAGCGCGAGCGCTGGCGGCGCGTCGAGCTGTTTGAGCGCACGAGCGTGTTCCGGAAGCTCAGCGACGTCGTGATCTCGCCCAACGACTGGACCGGCCAGCCGTGGGTGCTCTCGGAGCTGGCGCGCCAGCACCCCCCGCACGTACGGGCCCGGCGCGCTCTTGGCCGGATCGCCCGTGGCCGCTCCCGATGATCTGGGCGGCCATGCGGTGCTCAGCGGGTCTAGTATGCTGTCGTCGGATGCTCAGGAAGCCGTTTCGAGCAGCCAGCGGCTAGCGTTTTTGCCATGGATCGGCTCACCCTCGCATCTCGACACCTGACGGTTTCGGCAGACGTCCCTGACGCGTTGGCGAGTGCGCTTCGCACCTTCCGCGGTCGCGTGGGAGGCCGCCCCCCCCAGGTTCGACGTCAGGAGGGGCGATTCGTCTTCATGGATCCGCCGCCTGCAATATCCCTCGAGGCGCGGGATCCAGACCTGGCGCTGGCCGTCTTGCGGACTGGCCCGGAGGGCGATGCCCGCCGGTTCGACACGCCAGTGCTGACCTCGCTTGAAGATCGGGTCAATTCGATCGCCTGGTATCACACGATCGATTTGCCCGGGGGCGTGCGCACCCCAGGCGCATTCGATCACCGCGGCCTGGTCCCTCACTACGGCTTACCGGACAGCCTCGCTGGGCAGCGTGTCTTAGACGTCAACACCTTCGACGGCTTCTGGGCCTTTGAGTTCGAACGCCGCGGCGCCGAAGTCGTCGCCGCCGATATTCCGAGATACGCCGACATCGACTTCCCGGCTCAGGCACGCACGATCCTCGATGCTGAGAACCTCGACGCCGAGGTCGGAGCCGGCTTCAAGATCGCTCACCAAGCACGCGAGTCAAAGGTGCAATACCAGCCCTGCAGCGTTTATGACCTGGACCCTGAGGCGTTCGGAACTTTCGATCTCGTGCACGTCGGCGACCTTCTTCTGCACCTCGAGAATCCCATGCGAGCGCTACGCGCGATTCGGAGCGTGACCCGAGGGCGGGCCATGATCGTCGACTGTTTCGACCCCAGTCTCGGGTCCAACGACACGGTTCGCTACCTCGGCGGCTGGAAGAACGTGGTGTGGAACCTTCCGTCGCTGAACTCGCTCGCCCAGATGATTGCTGACGCAGGCTTTGCGAACGTCGAGGTGAAGCGGGTGTTCACCTACAGCGGGGTCAACGAGGATGCCCGGCTCTGGCACGCATCGCTGATCGCGACGCCCTAACCAGGGCGGCGTCAAGAGCTGCGCGCCGAGCTCGGTCGGCCTGCACATGAACCGCCGGCTCCCGGCCCCTTTTTCAAGCCTCGGGCGTGCGGTGATCCCGGCGGCGTTGCGCCCCCGGGCACGCCAGGTCGCCGAGCGGCGTGGCTGGGTGGAGCCACGCACCACCCAAGACGACGATCCGTTTATCTATCCGTTCGCCGAGATCGTCCGGCGCGAAAGCACGCCCTACCCGCAATACCTTTGGGGGACGATGTGCGCAGCCGGGCTAGCCACAGCGCTCGGCGAGCCGCGGATCACCGCCATCGAGTTCGGCGTCGCCGGTGGCAACGGGCTGGTGGAACTGGAGCGCCTAGCGGCGTGGGTCGAGTCGCGCTCGGGGATCGCGATCGATGTCGTAGGCTTCGACAGCGGCGTTGGCCTTCCCCCGCCCGAGGACTATCGCGACGTCCCGAACCTGTGGACGGCGGGCGACTACTCGATGGACCCCGACCTCCTGCATGCGCGGCTCGACCGCGCGCAGTTGAGGCTGGGCCCGGTCGCCGAGACCGTCCGCGAGTTCGTCGAGGCCGGGCCCGCGCCGATCGGGTTCGTCTCCTTCGACCTCGATCTGTACTCGTCGACTCGTGATTCGTTCGCCGTCTTCGCCGGGCGGGCGGCGCTGCTGCTGCCGCGGGTCGTGTGCTACTTCGACGACATATTCGGGGCCACCCACAGCGACTTCACGGGTGAGCGGCTCGCGATCTCTGACTTCAACCGCGCGCACGAGCTGCGCAAGATCTCGCAGCTCTACGGCCTCCGCTACGTCCTGGACCACGACCGCTGGTGGGTGCACAGCATGTACATGCTCCACTGCTTCGACCACTCCCGCTATAACGAGCCAGGGGAGTTCGCGTCAGCCATGGTCCGCGAGCTGCCGCTGCGAGACGGCTGAGGCGCTGAGCCCGCGACGTGGATGCTCGGTGCCGTCAATCCCGGCGCCCGAGCAGGCGACGCTTGAGGGCGCCCGCGACGGCATGGCTCAGCACGCCCACGAATGAGAGCAACGCCTCGCGCGGGGCGCCGCCCCGGCGCGTCGACCGACCCGCATACTGGAGCGCCTTGACGAAGCGCCCACGCTGCAAGTACAGATCCGCCACCTCCAGGCAGAAGCTCGCGTGTCGCGGCGGGTCAGCAAGGAAGCGTCGCCCATGCCGGGCGAGGATCTCCTCCATCGCCGGGGCGCGGAGCGCCGCGTTCCCTCCGAGCGTGTCTGGGGCGCCGTTCTTGATGAGCACGGTCTCGTCGACGGCGCGCATCGCCGTCACCTGGGAAAGGCGCAGCAACAGGTCCCAGTCCTCGAGGCAGGCCATGCGCTCGTCGAACAGCCCCAGCTCGTCGAGCAGCTCCCGTCGGATGAGCCACACCGGCGTGATCAGACAGCGACCGTCGAGCAGCTCGGCCTCGTAGTGGCGGCCGCTCTCCAGCTGCGGGGCCTGGATCTGGACTGGATCCGGCCCGTTGCTGACCCATCGGCCGCCGATGGCGCCGACTTCCGGTCCACAGCGTTCGAGCAGCTCCAGCTGGAGCGCGAGCTTCGTAGGGAGCCACTCGTCATCGCTGTCCTGGAAGCCGATAAGCGCGGCCCGCGCCCGGCGGATGCCGGCGTTGCGCGCCACGGCGACGCCCGACCGCGGGTCGAGCCGGACCGATACGAGCCGCGGGTCATTGAACTCGGACACCACGTCGGCGGTGCCGTCGGTCGAACCGTCATCCACGACGATCAGCTCCAGGTCGGAGTGCGTCTGTGCCAGCACGCTGTGGATGGCCCGGCTGAGGGTCGCCCCGCGGTTGTGGGTGGGCAGGACGACGCTAACGAGCGGAGCCATCAGAGCCCCGACGGAATTCGAGCTCCGCCGAGCCTCGCGAGCGCCGGCCAGCGGTTGACGGCCGTCTCCACCTTGTAGGCCCACAGCGACGGGAGGGGTCGCAGCAGGGCGTGGCCCAGGGAGCGTCCCTCGATCTCGCGATCGCGCCATGGGGTGTCGCGAAGCAGGTCGAACCATTCCGCGCGGAAGGGGCTCTTGGATCGATAGTGCCAGGGCTTGTGCGGGCCGAGAAAGTGCACGACCGCCGGTCGGGCACACGCCTCGCGGGTCTCGTCGTCGCGATAGGGCAGGCGTCGCGCCGGGAGATCCCAGATACCGGGCATTGCGTTCCAGCGCGGATGGAGGTAGAGGCGGCGGGCATGAAGAACCCCGCTCAGGGCGTCCTGATCTGGCCAGACCAACGCGTGGGAGCGCGCAAATTCGGCAATCTCGTGGGTCACGCCCTCATCTCTCCAGCGTTGCAGGTCGATCAGGAGCACCCCGCTGTTGAAGTACGCCGATACGTCGCCGAGCCCGAGGCTCCGGGTGATTCGGGGGGCCATGCCGGGATAGAGATATTGGGTCACAGCGCCGAGCACATTGCCTGCGAGGTCTGTCTCCCATAGCTCTCGGAGACTCGCTCGGAACAACACGTCCGCGTCGACATAGACGACGCGCGAGAGCTGCGGAAGCAGGTCGGCCAACCAGACGCGGTGCCAGGCGTTTGCCGGGAACCGATCGGACACCGGCCACCTCTGCGAGTCGCGTTCAGATACCTCGATCACGTCGCAGCACCCTCCCGAGCGCACCACGAGCTCGCGCAGCGCGGCCGCACGATCCGGCGCCAGCGAATCGTCGTGCAGGAGATGGACGTGGATCGATTCGGCGCGGTTGGTCGCGACCAGCGAGACGAGCATCACCGCGCAGTCTGGGGCGAATCGCAGGTTCGTCGAGCAGGCCACGTGCAGCATCACAACTTGCGCAGCCGCCGAATCGCGCCCCGGGCGCTCGGACGGACGGGCACGAGCATCCGCGGTCTGACCACCGCGCGGATGCTTGGCGGGTAGGCGAGGATCGCCAGCCACATCTGGACGGTCGCGTAGCGGGGGTTGTCGCTCGGGCTGTAGTGCTGGGTGAGCATGCGCCCGCCGGCCCATCCGGCGAGGCGCACGTGCCAGGGCGAGCGCGCGATCTCCGGCGACTCGGCGACCATCTGCCGGAAGCTCGAGAGGATCTCGCCCACGTGCTTGTCGCGTTGCACCTCGTGGTGACGGTACGCGGACATGACCCGGTCGAGCTTGACCGGACGCGTGAGGAACATCATCCGCAGCCAGAGGTCGATGTCGAAGACGAAGTAGCGGTTGCGCACGCCGCCCACGCGGCGGGCCAGGTCGGGCCGGAAGAAGGTGCTGCTCTGGGGCATGAACGTGCTCCCGCACAGGTACCGATGCAGCGACCAGGGCAGGTAGCGAGTGGGGCCGGACACGTGCCCGCCCTCGCCGTCGATTGCCTCGGCGTCCCCGTACACGATCCCAGCGGCGGGGTTCTGCCGGAAGCCGTCCACAGCGGCCCGGACGGCGCCGGGGTAGTAGATGTCGTCGGAGCTCTGAATCGCTGCGATGTCCCCGGTGATCATCGCCAGACCCTTGTTGATCGCATCCTCCGGCCCGTCGTCGGGCTCCGACAGCCAGCGCAGCTCGGGGTGCGCCGCGGCAGCCTGTTCGAGGATCGCCACCGTCTCGTCGCTCGACGCCCCGTCGACGACGACGACCTCCAGCGGCCGGTAGTCCTGAGCAAAGATCGAATTGAGCGTCTCTCGCAGGAACAGGCCCTGGTTGTAGCTCGGGATGATCACCGAGACGAGCGGTTCGGTTGCCGCCGGGTCGCGTGTGCTCATGGCGCTTCTCCGAACGCGCGCGCCAGCCGCCTCGGCGCGCGCAACACCTGTGCCACCGGCTCGGGAAGGAACCGTTTGACTCTGTTTTTCACGCTCCTGCCCTCCAGAGCCACGTGAGGCCACGGCGTCGCGGCGCGGTGGTCGAAGTAGAGCTGTCGCAAAGGGTGCGTGGAGAGATAGTGCCATGGCTTGGCCGATTCCGGGCCCTCGAAATGGAGGATCGCGGGATGTGCCCGCGCCTCCGCAGCGGGCGCCGGGCCGAGCAGATCCTCCGCGGTTGAGAAGTACAGGATGCTGTTCTGACAGTTCCATCGCGGATGGAGGGGAAGCCAGCGATCGTGCAGCTCCACGTTGAGCGCGTCCTGGTCCGGGAACACGAGCCGCCCGGGACGCGAGCGGGCCAGCTCCACGATCCGCTCGCTGAAGCGGTGCCTGCGCCATGCCGCAAGATCGAGCAGCAGCACGCCGGAGTTGAAGTAGGACTGGCGGGGGATTCCCAGATCATCAGGGCGGTGCACGAGGTCGGGTGGGAACACGTTCGTGACTGCCGCCAGGCCCTGGTCCTGCAGATCAAGCTCCCACAGCGGCGTCAGCGACTCGAGCACGAGCGTGTCGCAGTCGAGGTAGAGCAGCCTGCTCGTGTCGGGTAGCAGGTCAGGCAGCGCTAGCCGGTACCACATGACCCGGGAGATGCGCCCCATCGCGGGAAGGTCACGCACCGTTCCGTCCCCGATCTCGTGAAACACGATCGACGCGCCGGTTGCGTTCGCGACCTCCCGCAGCCGGTCGGTGGTCGTGGCCGGCAAGCCCGGCGGATGAAGAACGTGGGCGGTCACCGCGACGCTCCGGTGCGCGACCCCGAGCGAATGCAGCATCGCCGCGGCGTGGGGCGCGTACGTCTCGTCCGCGGCGCAGGCGATCTCGATCACGGCGGCGAACCGGCGCCCGGCGAGCTAGCTCGTGAGCTCGAAGATATGGAAGTGGTCGTGCAGCCGGAGCATCGCACGCACCGCCTCGTCCTCGATCACCGGCTCGCGGACCGTCAGCCGGTAGCCCGCTGCGGTGAGCGCGGGAGTCAGATCACGCCGACTTCCGTCCACCTCGAGGCTGCGTATCCCATCGGGCTCATTTGGGATCAGGAACAGGAGCGGCACCCCCCAGGTGCCCAAGCGTTCCAGCCACCACTGGACCGCACCGAACGTGCACTCCGAGAAGCTGTGGATGTTGATCGCGAGATCAAACTCCCCCGGCGTCAGGCTATCTATCTCGTGCAGTCCGACCACGCGCGCAGGCGGCGCGGAGCCGCGGAAGCGCAGGTAGTAGTCGCACAGGAAGCTGGCTTCCGGGATCGCGTCCACACAGCAGTAGTCAGCCAGGGCGCTCGTCGCTGCCGTCATCCGATGGGCAAGACGACCGTAGCCCGCTCCGATGTCGATCACCCGCAGCTGGGTCCGCTCCAGAAGAGACAGCTGGCGTTGCAGGAACAGCAGCTCGTTAACTGACTCGAGCAGGTCGCGGCTGACGGTCGGACGGCCGCTGAACTCATACGTCCAGCAGCCGAATTGCCCGTCCTCGTCCAGGTGCTCGAGCAGGCCGGAGCCGTCCCGCTCGGCCACGTATGCGAGATAGATGAACATCTTCAGACGGGTGGAGCGCGGAAGTTCGCGGTAATGCCATTGGATCATCGAGTCGCCGCGGAAATAGCGGAGGTCGAGGTAGCCGTCGACGTTGCCCGGCGTCCAGTGCGAATGCGTGATCGCCGGGAGGTCGAGGGCGGCGTAAGCGCGGCGCAGCTCGGCCAGCCGGGGATTGTCGGGGCGCAGCGTCTGCTCGCAGTCCGGCGGCAGCGGGACGTTCTCGGCGTACGGGATCGTCAGCTGCCCGGCGTCCTGTCCGGAGAGCTCGCGCATCCGGAGTTGCTCCTCCACAGTCGGCTCGCGCAGGCTCCTGCTCCAGTTACGCAGCGCCGTCAGCGGACGTCCTGCGTCGGCGGATGTGCGGGGCATCCCGGTCACTGTGCGGCCAGCGTCGTGACCGCCTTCAGCCACGTTCGCATGTGGCCGGCGGTCTCATGCAGAAACGCCCGGCCTCCGTCGTCCCAGATGAACCCGGTGAAGCTGTCGGCCTGAGCATCGATCTCCTCAGCGAGATTGGCGTAGGCCTCGAGGTAGCTTCCACCCGCGAGCTTGAGCTCTCGAAGCCAGGGCACGAGATCCTCAGTGAGCACGATGCCGGCCAGCTCCTGGTGCAGGTCGAGGAACAGGTTGTGCGTCTGGCGGTGGTGATCAGCGATTGGGCCGCCAACTCGGATCGCCTCGCCGACCGCTCGGGCGCAGGCTTGCAGGAAGTAGCCCGACCAGATGTCCCCGAACCGGTCGATGCGCATCCCCCTGAGCGGGAATCCCATGCGCACGTACCAGTAGGTGGGAATGGCCGAGCGATGCAGGGCCGTGTTCTGGGTGTTCACGGGCGTCCATGTCGCCTGGTCGAGCACGATGTTGGCCGCGTCGGCGCCCTCCACGAATGGCCGCAAGGCCAAGCGGGAGATGGCATCGACGTCGGGATCATCGAGCCACAGCCCGGCGTTCGCTGCCACTACCGCTTCGGATGCCGGGCCGCGCAGCTCGCCGATCTCGGCGTCCTCCCCGCCGCGCGCGCTGTAGGGAAACCCACGCGCGTAGATCGTCGTGTCGTAGGAGCCGTGTAGCAGCGAGCATATGTTCAGCCAGTCGCCTCCCGAGGCGAGCTTTGCGTCGCCCGGAGCCGAGGCCGGCTTCCCGACGACGCTGTGGGCCGCGATGAAGTCACTGTCGGAGCGGCAGTAGTTGTCGTCATCGATCGAGATGAGCACGTCCGCGCCCGACTCCCACGCGCGGAGGTAGCCGATGTTGCGCCGGTTGTCGGTGTTCCACGGCACGAAGTCGTCGGGGACTCCGAGGCGATCCAGATACCGAACCTGCTCGTCGAGGTCAGGGCAGTCGACGGAGAAGCCGTCGGCCGCCGCCTTGGCCGCCGCCTCGTACACCGCGGGGGGCGTCTTGCGGTCGCAGATGATGCGGACGGTAACGGCATCGGCGTGCCCGAACCGGCGGATGTTCTCCAGGTAGCCAGAGAGCCAGGCCGGCTCGAAGATCGTGGTGACGACGATGTCGAAGGTGCGCATTGAGAGGCTCCCGGGTCGGCGTACGTGCCTGAGGTGCGCGACACAATAGACGCTGGTGTCGCCTACCCGCGCCAGGAACCGTAAAGTGGAAACCGTGTCCCCACGCACGTCCTCGAGCACCACGATTCCCCTTCTTCGGGCCCGGGAGACGTTGGATCGCGTCCGGGTCGACGCGATCGACGTGGCCGACTCGGTGACTCGGCGCGTCGCTCGGTCCCGGGTCGCACCTGAGCGGGTCCACTCCGTCGCCGAGCGTCTCAAGCCGCCGCCACGGCACCGGATGATGCCGATACTCGAGCGCTTCGCGGAGCTGCGCCCGCAGGCCTTCTTCGTGCAGATCGGCTCTCACGACGGGCAGCAGCAGGACCCGCTGCGCACGATAGTGCTCAGCCACGAGTGGTCGGGGATCATGGTCGAGCCCGTGCCGTACGTGTTCGCGCGCCTCAAGCGCCATTACGGGCATCTCACGCGGCTCACGCTGGAGAACGTCGCGGTCGGCCCCGAGGACGGATCGCGCTCCTTCTACCACCTTCGGGATACGACCGACGCCGGCCGGCCCGGGCTGCCGATCTGGTTCGACGCGCTGGGGACGCTGGACCGTGACGTCCTGTTGGCACACCGGCGTTTCATCCCGGACATCGAGGAGAGGGTCGTCGAGATCCAGGTGCCATGTGTGACGTTTGACTCCCTGGCCCGCCGCAACGGCGTCGAGCGTATAGATGTGCTGCACACCGACACCGAGGGGTCCGATCTGGAGATCCTCCGTTCTGTCCCGTTCGACCGCTTCCGGCCGACTCTCGTCGTGTTCGAAAGTGTTCACCTGCCTCCGCCCGCGCGGGAGGTGGCGGCCGACCTCATGCAGCAGGTCGATTACGAGTGCTTCGAGTACGGCCTCGACATCTGGTGCTTCAACCGCAGCACGCTTCCCAAGCGCGAGGCGGACGACATGGGGGGGCTCTGGAGGTGGCTGACCGATCCCGCACGTGGTGAGACACAGCTGCTGGCGACGCGCGCGCTGCGGAGCGGCGCGCGCCGGATGCTGCGGCGCGACGGTGAGACTGACCCCCTGCTCAGACAGCTGCTCGAACTCCGGGCGGACGAGCGCCGCTACCTGGTCAACGGCTATGACGACCGGACGCCGCTGCCGGCGGGCGCGGAGAGCGCTCTTGACCCGGAAAGCCCTCGCCTGCGTGAGCTCGCCGAGCGCTACGGCCGGCTCGACACACCGGCGAGGACCCACCACATGTGGAGGCCTGAGAAGGTCACCGAGAACCTGGAGCTCCGGTACTTCCGCGGCGACAATGTCTACGTCTGGCACTACCGCCAGCATCCGCGCACGATGGCGTTGAAGCTGTTTGCGCGGATGCAGCACCTGGAGGGTCGCGGTGGCGGCCAGCTGCTGAGCCAACTCTCCGAGGACGGAGCCTTCGGCGCCTGGACCGTCGACGCGCCGGGTCGCGGGACGCTCAGCCGGGACCGGCTTGACTCCGCCGGCGAGATACTGTTTCTCGAGCGGCACCTCGGCGTGCTCGGTCATCCGCAGCTGAGGATCCTCGACGTCGGGGCCGGCTACGGCCGCCTCGCTCACAGGATGGCCGAGGCGCACGGCTCGCTGGGCGACTACTGCTGCGTCGATGCCGTACCCGAGTCAACGTTCCTGTCGGAGTACTACCTTGGCTTTCGCGGTGTCATGCCGCCGGCACGCGTCCTGGCGCTCGACGAGGTGTCCGGGCTGTCATCCGGTTCGTTTGATCTGGCGATCAATGTCCACAGCTTCTCGGAGTGCACGATGGCGGCGATCGAGTGGTGGCTCAGCCAGCTGCGCAGGCTGGAGGTGCCCAACCTCTTCATCGTTCCCAACGAGGCGTCCGGGATCCGCAGCCGCGAGCCTGACGGGCGCGCGCGCGACGTGATGCCGTCGCTCACGGCGGCCGGGTACCACCAGGTCGCCATGGAGCCGGCGCTCGACGATCCTGCGTTGCAGGAGTTGGTCGAGAACTACGACAACCATTATCTGTTCGCGCTCGGGTAGGTGCTCCCGCGAGGCTCTTGCTCGCGGGCGCCGAGCAGTCGTGACCGCCGATCCGTGCGGTCAACGCCGTCGACTGAGAACTCGGCACAGTGTTCGATGACTCCCATCGAGCTCGTGCCACCGGCGACGAAAAGCATCAGCGCATCGCACGCTCCCAACAGGCCGCCGGCATCGTCGTGCAGGGCGACGGCCAGCCGGTAGTTCCCCCCGCCGAGCCGCGCCCGAAAGCAGATGGCCAAGTCGGTCTCGCTCTCCGCGGCAAAGCCGCCGTCGGCGCTCGCGAGTGTCTGGTCGTCCATCATCACCGGATAGCCCAAGTCGGTCTCGATCGAGAAGCTGACCTGGAGCCGCTGGACCGGGCGATGGAAGCGCAGCTTCAGGGCGAGCCGCATCGCCTCGTCGTAGCGCGCGTGATGGCCGTCGCCGATGTCTCCGGTGAGCGTGCGCTGAACCACCTCAACGGCGGCGTCTGAGCCGCGCCGGCTGCCGGCAGCGCTCGAGGCGGCGTGGAAGTGAGCGGCGATCGCCCGCTCGACGTCACCGTCGTGAACGATGCGCCCGTGCCGGATCAGCAGCGCCCGCTGGCACACCTGGCGGATCGTGTGGAGCGAGTGGCTGACCATGACGATTGCCGCGCCCCGATCCCGCAGCGAAGAGAGACGCTCGAAGCACTTGACCTGGAATGCCGCGTCGCCCACGGCGAGGATCTCGTCGACGAGCAGGATCGTGGGATCAACGTGCACGACGACCGCGAAGCCGAGCCGCATGAACATGCCCGACGAGTAGAACTTCACCGGAGTGTCGATGAAGTCGCTGAGCTCGGCGAAGTCGACGATCGAGTCAAAGCGCTCTGCGACCTGACGCGCGGTCAGGCCGAGCAGCATCCCGTTGACCATCACGTTCTCGCGCCCCGACATCTCCCGATCGAAGCCCACCCCGAGGCTGATCAGCGGCGCGATCCGCCCGACCACGCGCACGCGTCCCTCGCTCGGGCTCGTGACGCCGGCGAGAAGCCTCAGCAGCGTCGTCTTGCCTGCACCGTTGTGCCCGAGCACGCCGACCGTCTCGCCGGCGGCCACGCTCAGGTCGACCTCGCGCAGCGCCCACAGCTCGCTGCGGCGCGGCCGGGAGAACGGGAGCACGGCGCGCGCCAGCCGGACGTTCTCCTCCAGCTTCCAGTAGCGCTTGCCGAGCCCGTGGAGCTCGATGACTGGCGGCATCGCGGTCGCTAAAGGAGGTCGACGAATAGGCGATCGTGGCGCCGGTGCACCTCGACCGCGGCGATCCCCAGGGCGATCGTCACCCCTAGGGAGATCGCGATCGCCCGCTGCCACGATCCGTGTGCCCCGACGGCGGCGATCTGGAAGACCGACACGACGCCAGTCATCGGGTTGATGTCTAGCCACGGGCCGAGCCCGCCGACGTTGGCCTTCATGTACATGATCGGCGTCGCATAGATCCAGACCGATAGCGCGGCCATCACGAGGAAGCGGACATCCCGGAAGTAGACTTGAAGTGCGGACAGCACGAGGCTCAGGGCCGCGGTGAACGCCACCATCAGGCAGCAGGCGGGCACGAGCAGCAGGATTCGCACGTGCAGCCCGGCTCCGAGGATCGGCGTGGCGACGATCAGGATCACCATCGAGATCCCGAGCCCGACGAGGCCGCTCACGCACGGGACCATCGGCAGCAGCGCGCGCGGGAACCACACCTTGTCGGTGAGCGACGCCCCGTCGACGATCGAGGTGACGCCCGCGCCGAGCGTGCTGGAGAAGTAGGTCCAGCCGAGGATCCCGCTCAACACGTACGCGGCGTACGGGACTCCGCTGCGGGCGCGAACGAAATGGGAGAAGACGACGATCATCACGGCTGCCTGAACCGCAGGCAGGACGACCGCCCACACAACACCGAGCGAGGCGCGCTTGTATCGGACCTGGAAGTCCTTGCGCGCGAGCACGAGCAGGACCGCCGCGTGATCGCGGATCGTGCTCAGCCACTGGAGGCGGGACATCGGGCCGGGCCTGAGGTCGAGCACCGGCTGGGGCGTGTCGCGGAACTCCGGTGTCGCCGGCGGGGCCTCGGCCGTGTTAGCTTGGGCGTCCACGTGCCGCATGCCAGACGTGTCCACCACGGGCGCAACAGTACTCGATCGATCGTAGAGCTCCGCCAGCAGCCGGCCGCCGTAATCGACCTGCACGGCTTGGGGAAGTGCTACTCGAGAATGGAGGAGCGAGCGACTCTGATCGGGTCGCTGATCCCGTTCACGCGGCCGCGGCGGTCGCAGCTGTGGGCGCTCCGTGACGTCGACCTTGCGGTCGCGCCTGGGGAGAGCGTCGCCGTGATTGGCCGCAACGGCGCGGGCAAGACGACGCTCCTGCGCGTCCTGGCCGGCGTGACGAGCCCGACCGTCGGCCGGGCCAGGTTGGTGGGGCGGATCGCGCCGCTGATCAGCCTCGGGGTGGGCTTCGATCAGGAGATGTCGGGGCGCGAGAACGTGATGGTCAACGGGATGCTGCTCGGCCTGACCGCGCGTCAGGTCGCACAGCGCTTTGACTCGATCGTCGACTTCGCCGAGCTCAGGGACTTCATCGACACTCCGGTGAAGTTCTACTCGTCCGGGATGATGATGCGCCTGGGGTTTGCCGTCATCGCGCACGTCGAGCCGACGATCCTGCTCCTCGATGAGATCCTCGCCGTGGGCGATGCCGGGTTTCAGCTCAAGTGCTTCGAGCGGCTGCGCCGCTTCCGCGACGACGGGGCCGCCTCCCTTGTCGTCACCCACTCGCTGCCGACCGTCCGCCAGCTGTGCCAGCGCGCCGTGCTCATGCAAGCTGGCCGGGTCGTATACGACGGCGATGTGGAGACGGCGATCATGATGCATCTCGAGTCCGATCCCGGCAGCGACGGGGAGCTCCCGCAGGGGCCCCGGATCGAGCTGCTCGAACCCCGGTTGACCGGGGGGACCGATGATGGGCGCCGCGCGGCCTACGGCGACCGGATGCAGCTGTTGCTCAGGCTGCGCTTTCACGACACCGTGCACGATCCTCAGATCGCCTTCGGCTCGGCGACAGCCGACGGTCTCTTCGGTGGCGTGGCCGCGACCGAGCCTGGCCGCCGCTGGCGCACATTCCAGCCGGGCGACGAGGCCGAGTTGCGGATCGCCTTCCTGGCGCGCATGGGCGCCGGGACCTACCGGCTCGCGGTTGATGTCAAGGACCGCGACGGAGGCCGCGTGCTCGCGCGCAGTGACCACATCTTGCTGACTGTTGCCGGCCGCCCGGGCACATCTGGGCTCGCCGACGTCGGCGCCCGAATCGAGTTGGCACGTCTCTGAGCGCCGTCAGCCGGCGAGAGCTGCGAGGAGCTGGTCACGAATCGACGGCTGACGGTCATACTGGTGCAGCACGCTCGGCAGTGAGCCGTCGCGATTGAGCAGGCGGCCGTCGCCGTCGAGCTGCAGCTCGGTCTCGTCGATCCCGTTGAGCGTCGCAACGGCGCTCTCCAGCGGCGGCAGCTGCGTCACCTCCCCGAGCGCGCCCGTCCACACGAGCATGTTGTGAACCGCGGTGTCGGTACCACCGATCCACGCACGGCGTGGTGACATTGCCAGGATCTCGGTGGTCATACGCTCGAGGTAGCCGGTGATCGCCTCGCGGTCACCGTAGGTCACGCCGACGTTCGCGACCGGGCTCGAGCCGATGCGCACGAGCATCTCCCGTCCGTAGACGCGCGTCATCCACTCGGCGTTGTGCTTCTCGGTCGCAACCGTATATGCGCTCGTCTCGGTGCTGACGCCCAGCCCGCGAGCCGGAGCGCCCTCGAACGGCGGGCGCTGGAACAGCACGTCGCGGACGTCGCAGATCAGCACACGATCATGAGGGTGTGCGCGAAGGAAGCGGCGGTAGCGGAAGAATCGCGCCTCCATCGGGGTGTGCAGGATCGTGGCGACCGGCACCTGAGCCGCGATTCGCCACCCAGCGGGCGACAACCGTCCGAGTGCCCTAACGATCGCCCACAGGAGCGCCTGCGGCAACGCCCACAGCAGCCGCATCTTCCGGGGGCTGGTCACGAACCCGAATCGCATCGGCACCCAGCGCACGCAGGGAACCAGCGTCACCTGTGCGGCCAGTGGGTCGCGCTCCAGCGCCCGCTTCAGCGGCCGGTCCACGAACAGGACGACCGACCCTTCGTAGCCGCTGCTGCGCACGCTGCGAAGGAAGGGCGCGAGCTGCGCGGGCCGGTACCCGATGGCAGCGGCGAGGACGACGTCGCCGACCATGCGCCGAGAGCTAGGCCGCGCCCCGCCTGCGAGCGGCGAGCGCCCGGCGCAGGGCGTGCACGGCGCTCTGGATCCGCGGCGCGGGCGCGCCCGGAGCTTGCGCGCCCCCGGGCTCAAACCAGTCCGAGTACACGAATCGCCACTCCTCGCGGTCGGCGCTCTCGAGCACCTGTATGCCGGGCGGATGGTGCAGCGGGAATCCCATCGGCCCCGCCGGCAGGTTCGCGAGCCGGTGCTCGGCGTCACGCTCGTTCGTGGCGGCCTCGCCGTAGCCGATGTTCGTGATCAGGTTGACCGACGGAATCGCCGACACCGCGTTCGCCGCCCAGCCCGCGAGCACCCACTGGAAGTCCCAGGTGCCGACGTTACCCGCGTATGTCGCATCGAAAATCGCCCGCGCGATCGCCGCCTCGGTCTCGCCTCCGAGATGGCGCCGCAGCCAATCGGTCTCGCGCAGTGCCGGCCAGCGACGCATCTGCAGGTCATAGGTCCGCCACGCACGCGCCCACGTCGCCCAACCCCACACGTGGTAGCAGCGCGAGAAGTAGTAACTGTAGGCGGCCCCGCTCCCGGGCGCGAGGACGTTGCAGCCGCTGATCATCTGCACCCGCGGGTCGTCGCGGTAGCGCTCGAGCAGCTCCGCGCAGAAGCGGAAGAACGTCGGCTCGGGTAGGCAGTCATCCTCCACGATGATCGCCTCCGGCACCTGCTCGAACACCCAGTCCAGCCCGCTGGCGATGCGCAGCTTGCAGCCGAGGTTGACGTCCGAATAGCAGCGCGAGACCTCGCAGTCCCAGTCGACTCGATCGATCACCGCGCGCGCCTGGGCGCACAGCCGCTCATCGTCGGGGTGCGTGGCCCGAGGGCCGTCGGCGACGACAAGCAGCCGCGCCGGCCGCGCCCGCGCGATCGCTTCGAACACGCGGGCCGTGAACTGGGGCCGGTTGAAGATCATGAACGCGACCGGCGCTCCATGCGGGGAAGGCGTCCGCGCCATCGCTGGCCGACGATAGATGATCGACCGTAGACTGGCCGCGTGCCCACGTTCGAGCGCAACCGCGGCGACGTGCGTGTGTTCAGACGCTCGAACCGGCTCGCGTACATCATCCGCGAGCTGCCGCGCAGGCTCGAGGACCTCTCGAGGGATTTGCGCTGCCCCCCGGACGGGCGCGTGCTCGACTACGGCTGCGCCGACGCGCCCTACAGACGCTTCTTCGCGCGATCGGTCGAATACCTCGCCGCCGACCTCCCCGGGAACCCCGAAGCGACCGTCACGATCAACGGGGACGGCACCGTTCCGGTCGATGCCGAGAGCGTCGACGCGGTGCTCTCAACTCAGGTGCTCGAACACGTCGCCGACCCCGCGCTCTACCTGCGCGAGTGCGCGCGCGTGCTGCGTCCGGGTGGCCGGCTGCTGCTCTCCACCCACGGCTTCATGGTCTACCACCCCGACCCGGTCGATTTCTGGCGCTGGACCTCGGCAGGGCTGCGGGAGGAGGTGGGGCGCGCCGGGCTCGACGTGGTCCGATTCGAAGGGATCATGGGCCTCGGCGCGACCGGACTGCAGCTGTTCCAGGACGCGGTCATGTACCGCGTCAGCCCTCGCCTGCATCCGGCGATCGCATTCGTGATGCAGTCGCTGATCGGGCGTATCGATCGTGGCGAGTCCGCGATCAGCCGCGACCTCAATGCGCTCGTGTTCGGGCTGGTGGCGGAGAAACCGTCCGCTACTGCTTGACGGCGATCCGGGCGGTGTAGTCGATCCGCGTCAGCAGCAGCGGGGGGTGCTCGCTCGCAAAGTACTCGTCGACAGCCTGGCGCGCGCCCTGCCAGTGGCCGTAGTCATCGATGATCAACACGCCCCCGGGCGCCAGCCGTGGGAAGAGGTGCGTGAGCTCGTGACGAGTCGATTCATACCAATCGGTGTCGAGACGCAGGAGCGCGATCGTGGGGGGCACCGTCTCGGGGATCGTCTGCTCCACCGGTCCCCGCACGAAGTGCAGGCGCTCGGTGGGATAGCCGCTCTCACCGAGGAGCGCCCGGACGCCCTCCTCGCTGAAGACGCTCGGATCGAAGAAGCCGTCCCACGGACGGCGCGACTCGCTCTCGGCGTGGCGCCAGGTCGTCAGGGCGGGTGGGTCCAGCGGCGAGACGTCCTTCTCGGTCGGCGTCGTCATCCCTTCGAAGGTGTCGTAGAGGTAGATGTCACGATCGGTCGCCGCCAGCTCCTGCAGGGTGAGGATCATCGCGAGCACCGAGCCGCCGCGCCACACGCCGCACTCGGCGAACGCGCCGGGAATGTCACGGGCCACGCAATAGCGCACCGCGTCGATCAGCGCGAGCATCCGGGGCGCGCCGGTCATCGAGAAGGGCATCGCGCGCTCGAGGATCCTGCGATCCGACGGGGTTGAATGGGTCAGGAGCGGGTCGGATTCTCCGGCAGCGTCCGGTCGTGCCTCGCGGGAGTCGCGCCCCATCAGGCGACGGAAGCTCATCTGCATCATTGTGCCGGAGCAGCGCTGCCTCCGAGCCGGGAGGCGATGCCGGCGTCGGGAACATCGCGCCGTGCCAACATTGACCCCGATGCTGGCTTGGAAGGGGGCACCGTCGCGTGGCGCGCCGCTCAGAACCTGCGTGGCGCTCATGGCCGTGCTCTGCGGGTTGCTCGTGACGTCGGGGACGGGGCGCGCGGTCGCGTCCAGGCATCCTCGGAGCGGTGCGGGCGTCTCGCGCCCCTTCAACTATTGCGGGCACCGGCGAGCGGTTTTCCGCGGAACGAAGACCATCGTCGGGGTCTACGCACAGCTCGGCGACCGCGGGCTCGCCGACCTGGAATGCACCACCGGCCGCATAGCTGCCGGACATCTCGGCTACGTTCGCGACGAGCTCTCGTGGGCTTCGGTCGAGGTGTCGCCCGGTCAGTACTACTGGACCGACTACGACCAGATCATGACCGCGCTCGCCGCGCATCACCTCTCGTGGCTTCCGGTCGTGGAGGTGGCGCCCACCTTCTACGAGCGCTATGTCCGCACGCGCAACCAGGGGATATTCCCGCCGGACCCGCGGCCGTTCGCACAGTTCCTGAAGGTTCTGGTCCGCCGCTACGGTCCGCACGGGAGCTTCTGGCGCGCGCATCCGACGCTGCCGTATTACCCCGTGCGCGCGTGGCAGATCTGGAACGAACCGAGTCTCCAGAGCTATTGGCTACCGCGCCCGAGTCCGGCGGGATACACCGCGTTGTTGCGGGCGTCCTGGCGTGCGATCAAATCGGTGGACCGACATGCCGTGGTTGTCGCCGCCGGCATGCCGTTCAGCACGGGGCTGCGGTTCTATAACCAGATGTATCGGGCCGGCGCCCGCCGATACTTCGACGTCGCGGCGTTTCACGACTACTCGATCAAGGTCGAGAACGCCACGCAGTATCTGACGATGCTGCGCGCGCTGATGAATCGTCACCGGGACGCCCACAAGCCGATCTGGGTAACCGAATTTGGCTGGGCGAGCAGTGGACCGCCGAGCCCGTTCCGCGCCGGCCGGGCCGCTCCACGTCTTGACTCGCGCCTGATCCAATTCATGGTCTCCAACCGAAAGCCCCTCCGGTTGGACCGGTTCTTCTATTACAACTGGCGCGACCCGGCGACCACACCGGTGAACTGGTGGGGCGTCAACATGGGGCTCTTCCGCCCCGACAGCACGCCGCGCGCAGCCGCATCGGCCATCATCTCGGCCGCCGCCCGCCTCAACCGCTGAGCCGGCCTACCGCCTGCGGTTGTGAGCCTTGGCCGACTTGTGGTCGCCCGAGCGCGGCTTCGCCCGCTTCGGGGTGCCACGGCGGTGCTTGGTCTTTGCCTTGGCGGCCTTGCACGACAGCCTGACCGTGACGAACCGCGTCCGCGTGCGCCGGCCGTGCCGGACCCTGACCGATCCTGACCCGCTTGCTCTTGACACATAGCGTCGTCGTCGTTGCCTTGCGGGATGTGCCCGTGGCCGGCACCGGGGACGGCGTGGATGCTGGAGAGGCAGCGGGGGGAGCAGTCGAACCGGACGAGACGGGCGCGGGGGAGGGGGATGGGCCGGAGGAAGGCGGTGGCCCAGACGAAGGCGGTGGGGCTGAGGAAGGGCAGAGTGAATTCGTCGACGCCTGCGACGCGCTCTGAAGTCCTGAGAACCAGGCGGAGGCGCTTGGTAGAAGGGCGTTGCCGCTGGTCAGGCCGAAATTGGGCGTCTCGCTCGAATCGTTCACCCACGCGTATGGTGCCAGCACACGCACGCCGCAGTTGGAGTTCGAGAGCGTCTGCGCCATCTGGCCCATCATCTGGGCGCGCCAGGCCTCGTGTGAGCTGCCGTCGTCTGTCCAGCCGAACTCGGTCAGGTCGATCGGAACCGAGCCCTCGCCGAGGGTGACGAGTGTCGCCCGGAAGGAGGCCACGTCGGACTCATTCTCCTCGGCTGTGGCCTCATAGGGGTGGAGGCCGAATCCGTCCACGTTCCCACGCAGACTGGGCATCGCCGCGAACATGTCCTGCACGAAATCGCTCGCGTCACCAGTCCCGAGTCCACCGACCAGAACCTGGGCCGCCGGATCGACGGAGCGAATCGCCGCCCGGGCCTCGGAGTACATGACCGCGTACTGAGCGCCGCTGGGGCCAGTCGACCAGAACTGGGTGCCGTTCTCTTCGTTCCAGATCTCAAACAACTGTGCCGGGTAGTAGGGCAGCCCCGGGTTGTCGACCCAGAACGATCCGCCGTCTCCGTACCGGGCCGCGACAGCCTTGGCGAATGTGGCGTACCACTGCATGTTGTACGGCGGGCACTGACCCTGGCACGACTTCGCCCATCCGGGCGTGTCATCGAGAATCGGCAGCCAGGTCATATGGTGCTCAGCGAGCTGGGTGACCCAGGCGTCGAACGACGAAAAGTCGTATGGCGGGTTGTCAGAGACGTCGGGCTGCGGCTCCGCTGCTGCCCACGGCGCATCGCTGCGGACGGTGTTCACACTCTGGGCCTCCATCATCGCCATCTCGGGACCCCATTGCGAGGAAGGCGAAACGAACAGCGTGTGACCGTTCATCGCCGAGATGACGCCCGGACTGGTGGCGGAGGCAACGCTCGGCAGGATGACGCAAGCAAGCGCACAGAGGGCGAGCGCGGCGATCGCGGTCCGGCGACGGGCGCGGCTGATGAGCTGGTGGAGGTTGGGCGCGGGCATGGTCGATGCACAGCGAGGCATCGACCAGTCGTGGGCGCCGTCGGTCCACGACTACCAAATTCTGGACGGCTATACGAAATCGGTCAGCCCGGAGCGGCCGCGGGCTGAGAAAAGACCTCGCCCAGCGTCCGCAGGGTGTGGGCATGGGTGTAGTCACGGACGGCTTGAGCCAGGTGGCTCTGCTCGGTTTCGATCCGGGCCAGGATCAGCCAGTGCGTGTAGTTGGTGGGCTCGTTGGCGATCGCGTGGCGCAGATTGGCCGCCGCGGCGGAGAACTTCCCCGCCGACTCGAGCACCAGTCCTCGCTGCTCGTATGGAGTCGCGGCCCACGGCTCGGCGTTCACGGCATCCCGCGCCCAAGCGAGCGCCAGCGATCCATCGCCTCGCTGCTCGGCGGTCTGACTGCGCCGAACCGCGAGCGTGCTCAGTACGCCCGGCAGCTGAAACACCGCGACAGCGGCAGCGAGCACCGCGAGGCTCGCCCGAAGCCACCAGCGGAGCCTGATGTTGCCCCGTGACAGCCTGGAGGCTCCGGCCATCAACCCGCCGAGGGCGAGCACCGTCACCGCGGTCGACTGCCACATCCAGTCCACGCTCGCGGGGAGAAGGAAGACGATGAAGGCCGCGGTCACTGCGGTGCTCGCCGCCGCACTGGTCCGGCGGCGAGAGCGCAGCCGCCCGGTTACCAAGAGCGCCAACGAGCTGGCCACGAAGGCGAGGATGGCGATCAGCCCCGGCAACCCGAGCTCGGCCATCGTCTCGAACCAGATCGAGTGGGCGTTGAGCACGAACTCTGAGTTCTTCTGATGCTGGTTCCACCAGAACTCGTACGTTCCGGCGCCGATCCCGGTCAGCGGCTTGGCCTCGAACGCGTCAAGAGCGACGGACCACAGGTCATAACGGGTGCCGCTGAGCGTCGTCAACCGTTGAGTTGTGCCGGTCGGGGGGAGGGCAGGATTGCGGAAGTCGCGCCAGCCTCGCGAGGCCAGGTGTGGCCCAAAAGCGATGGCCGCAAGCACGCCGGCGACGACGCAAGCCGTCGTCAACACCTGCGCGGCGAGTCGCGGCAGCCGCCATCGGTCGCTGCCCAACACGGTGCACAGCCAGCCGCCGATCATGCAGAGGACGCACGCAAAGATGAGCACCGCGAGCACCGACCCGGCGCCCTTTGTTCCCGTGCCGTGGGCGATCTGTGAATGGCTCCTGATCGCCACGATGGTGATCGCCGTCCCAAGGCCCGCCACCGCGGCTTGGATCAAAGCGGTCCAGCGGTGGCGACTGAGGATGAGAACGACGATGACCGCGAGCGCCGCACCGGCGATGCTGGCACGGGAATAGCTCAGGTAGGTCACGGTCCCGGCGAGCGGGACGCCCCCGAGCATCCCGGCCCGCCGCGCGGTCGAGCCGTCATTGGCGCTCCAACCGAGACCGATGGCGACCGACATGGCGCCCCACGCGCCGACGGCGTTCCAGTATCCGAACGGATAGCTGAGACGGTCGGTCTGGAAGATCACGCCAACGGAGTTGGCCGGAAACTCGGCTGCAAACAATCGGCTCGCGACCGAAAGTCCGCACACGATCATCGCGCCGAAGCCAACGCCCGTCGCGGCAGCGCGCCACAGCCGTCGATCGAGCACCGAGGCGAACAGGACGCAGAGACCCAGATAGTCGAGCGCTCTCGCGAATTCGGTCGTCGTCCGCTCGGCGCTGACGGTCCAGGCAAGGCTGAGCCCCACCCACGCTGTGTACGCGCACAACGTCCCGAGCACGATCAGCACGCCTCGCGACGGCCTGGCCCGGGGGAGAAGGCCCAGGGCCAAGCCCACGGCCACGACGACCCAGGTGACGAGCCCGTACTCCTGACGAATCACAACGTCGTACGCGCCTCCGGGGACGGCGTAAGCGACGATCACGCCGGCCGCGGCCAGTGCCGTGATGGCCCGCGGTGCCTGCCCTGACCGGCTGAGCTTTCGTGCCGGGGCGCCCCAGTGCGGAGGTCTTGCGGTCTGGAGAGCGCCGGTCACGTCATCAGCTAGGATCCGCGACCGGTCCCGTTCCGATGCGCCGCCGCCGTGTAGCCGCCGCCGTCACCTCGATCGCCTTGACCGTGGGCGTCGGCGCCGGTCCCGCCCAAGCCCTGAGCGGCTGTTCGAGTGGCGCCCCGAGCGCCATCGACCAGTACTGCGAGTCCATCCCGACGGCGAACAACGGACCGACTTCGCTTGGCCCGGCGGCCACGCCCGGCGGGATCACCCCGCTCGCGTCCACGCTCCGGCGCTCCATCCTGCAACGGATTGCTCGTTCGCGCAAGCGGGCCATCCTGCTCTCCATTCCCGCACCGTACCGTCACGAATCGAGTGCGACGGTCAGTGGGGCGACGGTGGGCGGCTCGACCCCGGCCGTCAATCCCTGGTCGCTGGTCCAGATTCCGATCCTGGTCATCGGCGCACTCGTCTTCGCGCTTGCCGGGGTGGCCCTGTGGCGGCGCCGAGAGCGCGGCGGAACCGGCGCGCCTTACTCGCCGAGATAGTACTTTTTCCGGCCCAATGAGCGAGCGTCCGACAACTGCAGTCATCGGTTTGGGCCGCGTCGGGCTCCCGCTGGCGCTGTGCTTCGCCGACCGGGGGATCGACGTGCTCGGCGTCGATCACAGCGATGGCATCCTCGGCCCGCTTCGCTCCCAGCAGATGCCGT
The DNA here is from genome assembly GCA_963799995.1 of uncultured Solirubrobacterales bacterium. Lineage (GTDB taxonomy): Bacteria > Actinomycetota > Thermoleophilia > Solirubrobacterales > Solirubrobacteraceae > Palsa-465. The sequence goes on from CAWCZI010000013.1 coordinate 310,832, forward strand.
TTGACGAGCCCGGCGCGCAGGAGGTGCTGGATAGGGTCCTGGCGCAAGGGAATCTGGCGCTGGCCGACCGAGCCGCCGATGCCGCTCGCGCCGACAACATCATCATCACGATCGGGACGCCGTCCTTCTCGCACATCGAGAGTGACCTCCGGCAGGTTCGCGCGGTCGTCGATGATCTGTTGCCACTGCTTCGTCCCGGTCATGCGCTGCTCCTGCGGTCCACGATCGCCCCCGGGACGACCGAATTCATCGCGGGATATCTGAAGAAGCAGCGCGACCTGCGGGTCGGCGAGGACGTTTTCGTGGCGCACACGCCCGAGCGGATCGCGGCCGGCCGCTTTCTGGAGGAGATTTCCTCCCTGCCTTGTCTCATCGGCGGCGTCGACGAGGCCTCCACCGAGCGCGCCGCCTCGGTGTTCAGCGTGTTCGGCGCCCCAATCGTCCGGACTACCCCGGTCCAGGCCGAGCTGGCGAAGATCTGGACCAACATTCTCCGCTACACCAAGTTCGCGCTACCGAATCTGCTGATGATGGACTGCGAGCGATACGGCGCCAACGTGTTCGACGTAATCGACCTCATCAACCGCGACTACCCGCGCGGCGGGATCGCGCGTCCCGGCCTGACGGCGGGCACGTGTCTGCGCAAGGACTTCGCGTTCTCGGAGGAGCGATCCAACGCGCCGGGCATGCTCCTGGCGGTCTCCCGCGTCAACGAGGCCGTGCCGCACTTCCTGGTTGAGGGGATGAGGCGCCGGCTGGGGACCCTGGCCTCGCGCAAGGTCGCCGTGCTGGGTCTGACCTTCAAACGGGACACCGACGACGAGCGCGATTCCCTGTCGCCGAAGCTCATCCGACTTCTGGAGCGCGAACTCGCCGACGTAGCCGTCTGCGACCCGCTGGCCTCCACCCCGACACAGCCGCTCGCCGAAGCTGTCCGGGACGCCGACGTGGTAGTCGTCGCGACCAACCACACTGAATTCGAGACGCCTGAGACGTTGTCGACGGTTGTGGCCGAAGCCTCGCGAGACTGTCTGCTCGTCGATCCGTGGAATTGCTTTGGCACAACGCAGGTGTTCATGTTCGTCGATGAGTCGGCTGGACTGGCGCAGCTGGGAAGACGGCCGGCGCCAGACGAATCCGAGCCAGCCGCCCCAAGTAACCCCGCTGAAATCTGATGAACCGGGTGCTCGTCTCGGGAACGCGCGACGCGGTTTCCCACCCCCGAGGGCTACCTCGACGAGTGCCCGACGCCTCGCTCTGCGTACGGCTTCTCGAAGCTATCGGGCGAGGTCTACAGCCGGGCCGCTCATGACCAACATGGTCTGCGCTACACGATCTGCCGTCAGCGGCCGGCGAGAACGAGGAGTTCAACATTTCGGCGTCGCAAGAGCTGACGGTCTCAGAGATCGCCCGGACCATCTGGGAGGCGTGCGGTAACGCTCCCGAAGAGCTCGAGTTCGAGCATCTGCCGAGCTTTGCCGTAGACGTGCAGCGGCGCTGGCCGTCGGTTGAGAAGGCGCGCAAGCTACTGGGCTGGGAGACGAGCGTCGCGCTCAGCGACGGCCTTCGCGCGACGGTCGATTGGCTGCGAGGTGAGGTCTCCGCGCCTCGCTGATCGCGGGCTTGCGGTTCCCATTGGACACCAAACCTGTACATCGCTATGGTTCCCGCCCCGCAAGGCTGCGCTTCGAATCAGAGACGAAATTGTTTCCGACTCGTACGGCGGTTGCCGCGCCCCGATCCTCTGGCGGCGACCGTTGTCAAGGAACTGATAATGGGTATTGACACGAAGTCCGGCAGGGCCCAACGAATCCTGCCATTTGAGCGATTCTCCCGGCTCCGGGCGGCCGCCGAGCCGGCCCCGCCTCGTCAGACCGGCCCGCCCGCGGCGGCCGACATCTCCCCGGTCTGGGAGGTCGTACCTCACTTCGCCTCGATGGCCGACGTACCTGGCGCCAAGGCGCTGCGCGAGCGCGACGCGATCTTTCGCCGGATGCTTGGTGCGGGCGACGTGGTCGCGGGCTACGCCGCGCTGACCCTCGCGCTCGGGCTGATGTCAGGCGCGCCGGTGCGGCTCCTGTCTGCCTCGGTGCTGCTGGCGCCGTTCATCGTCCTGGCGAGCAAGGCCCTGGGCCTCTACGACCGCGATCAGCACCGGCTGAGCAAGACGACGGTCGACGAGGCCCCGCTCGTGCTCCAGCTGGCGATGATCTTCAGCATGGCAGTGTGGCTCGCCGAGGCGTCGGTGATCGGGGGCCGGATGGCGCGGGGTCAAGTGTTCGCGCTTGTGCTGAGCAGTTTCGCGCTCACGCTGATCTGCCGAGCGGCGGCGCGGGCTCTAGCGCTCCGGATGACCCCGGCCGAGCGTTGCCTCGTGGTCGGCAATGCTGTCGATGCCGAGCGGACGCAGATGAAGCTGGCCGGTTCGACGGGGGTGAGCGCGTCGATCGTCGGTCACGTCTGCATCGGACCGGACAAGTCGTGCGGGCCCAGGCCGCTCGGCGACGCGCGCGACCTGCCGACGATCATCCAGAAGCACAGCGTCGAGCGGGTGATCGTCGCTCCAGACGGTCACGACGAGGACGAGATCCTCAATTGCATCCGGCTCGTCAAGGCGCTGGGCGTCAAGGTCAGCGTCCTGCCGCGGCTGCTCGAGGTGGTCGGCTCGTCCTCGGTTTTTGACGACATCCACGGAATGACGCTGCTCGGCGTTCGGCAATACGGGCTCTCCAAGTCCTCCCAGATTCTCAAGCGGATGATGGACATCGTGGGCTCCCTCGCGGCCATGGTCGTCCTGGCGCCGTTGCTCTTTTTCCTGGCGATCGCGATCAAGCTCGACTCGCGTGGTCCAGTGTTCTTCCGCCAGTCACGCATCGGCCGTCGCGGCGAGCGGTTCTGGATGCTCAAGTTCCGCACGATGATCGACGGGGCGGATCAGATGAAGGAGGGGATCCGCGGGCTCAACGAGGTGGAAGGGGGTCTGTTCAAGATCGAGCGCGATCCCCGGATCACCCGAGTCGGTCGCTACCTCCGGCGGACATCACTGGACGAGCTGCCCCAGCTGCTCAACGTGCTCTGGGGCGACATGAGCCTCGTCGGACCGAGACCTCTGGTGCAGGACGAGGACGCGCTGATCGAGGGCTGGCGGCGCCGGCGTCTGGCCGTCAAGCCGGGAATGACCGGGCTGTGGCAGATCTTCGGGTCGGCGCGGATCCCGATGCAGGAGATGGTGAAGATCGACTACATCTACGGGGCCAACTGGTCGATCTGGCTGGACCTGAAGGTCCTGCTCAGAACCATCCCGTACGTGCTGCGGCGGCGCGGTCTCTAAGAGGCGCGAGACCGCGGCGCCATGAACTCGTAGACACGCGCCGGCGTCACCGCGCTCGTCGAGTCGCGACGACTCTGCTCGCGATCGCACCACCACGCGAACAGCAGGGCGATGGTCAGTACGACAATGGGAATGCCTACGGCCCAGGCGATGAGGATGAGAAGAAGCATGCCGGCATTCCTTTTTTGCAACCAGGCCGGTTTTCCTACCGATGGTCTACTCGCTATTTCGGACGGAATGGCGAAAACTTGAGCGCCGACCCCGGAATTTGGGCTTACGGTCCCGTAGCCAGCGCCGTTAGCACCGCGTCGGTCTCGCGCGCGGCGCGCTCCCAGGTTCGCTCCCCGGCGCGGGTCAGGCCGTCCGCTCGCAGGCGTGCGCGCAGCGGCTCGTCTCCGGCCGCCCGCAGCACGGCCGCCGTGATCGCCGCCGGATCATCGGGGTCGACCAGCACAGCCGCGCCCGCACACGTCTCGGCCAGCGCGGCGCGGTCGGCGGCCACCACCGGCGTCCCGCATGCCATCGCCTCGAGACAGGTGAGCCCGAGTCCCTCGTAGCTCGACGGCAGCACGAAGGCCCGGGCTCCCCGGTACAGACCGGGGAGGAGGCGGTCGTCGACGTAGCCGAGCGCGCGGATGCCCTCGATCGCGGGGACCCCCGCGAAGTACGGCCTCGTCTCGCCCGCGCGGACCAGCTCGATTCCCTCGCGCGCGAGCGCGCGCGACGCGGCCTGCAGCGATCCCAGGTTCTTGCGGCGGTCCTCGGTGGCCACCGTGAGTACGTAGGGACGCTCGAGTCCGAGCGCGCGGGCCGCCGGCTCGGGGTCGGCATCCGGCGTGAAGCGCGCGGCGACGCCGCCGTGGATCACGAGGACCCGGTCGGGGTCGAGCTGTGCCAGCTCGATCAGCTCCCGGCGGGAGAACTCCGACACGGTCAGCACCCGCAGCGCTCGGCGTGCGCAGCGCAGCCCCACCGAGCGGTGCCACAGCGAGTAGGCGCGGGAGTAGGCGCCAGGGTCGCGCAGCACGGCGGCGTCGTGGAGCATCACGACATTGCGCGGCCACAGCACCGGGGCGAGGTTGGCCGGCGAGAAGATGAGCGCGGCTCGCCGCCGGATCGCGGTGGCGGGCAGTGCCAGCTGCTCCCAGGCCTGACCCGCGCCGCGACCGGCGGCCCTGCGCGGTGGCTGCACCGCGATGTAGCGATCAGGCGCCAGCGCGGACAGCCGGGGGATCAGCTCCGCCGTCCAGCGTTCGACGCCGGTGATGGTGGGCCGGGTGGCCGCCCGCCGGTTGAGCAGGATCGGCCGGGCGATCTGCGCGGCGCCGCTCAGATCGGGATGCCCCAGAGGGGGAACCAGCGCGACAGGTCGGACTCGACGGGCAGCTCGTTGCCGATCTGGGCCTTGAGGACCAGCTCGCGCTCGTTGTCGCGCTGCTGCTCGCCGCCGGCGGGAACGAACGGGTAGAAGGTGCCGCGCTTGTAGTTGTAGATCCAGTACAGCGGGCGGCCGCGTGCGTCCTGGAAGGCGAACACGGCGCACAGGACGCGCTCGCCGTAGCCGCCGGCCTCGAGCGCGCTGCTGACGGCATTGATCCCGACGACGAGGTCATCGAAATCGGCGCCGCGGAGGATCAGCCAGCTGAAGCCGAACTGATCCTCGGATGTCTCGACCTTCGTTCCGCTGTCTCCCGCGGTGGCTCGGACCACCTCCTCCATGTCGCGCACGATCGACGTGAAGTCGGCGGTCGCCAGCGACTGGAAGACGATTCCGGCGGCACCGCGGGTCGTGATCTCGAGGCTCGTCTCGAGCGTCACGTAGGCCGTGCTGATCGCGAACAGGCGATCCGGCGCGGGCTTGGCCAACTTGCGTTTGCCGGTCAGGACGTCCAGGAAGCCCATCAGACGCGACCGACCTTAGCTGAACTTGTCGGCATGAGCACCCGCAAAGCCCATGTGGACAAGTTTTTCGCGGATTCCGGCTCGCACGTCCATGCGTTCGCGAACCCGCGCGGAACCGGCTTGGGCAATGTGGCGCAGCAGTGACGGATCGGAGGCAATCTGTTGCAGAAGCTGCGCCAGCATGACGGCGTCGGGCTCGCATTCGAGGTAATGGACGCCTGCTTCCAGGACGCGGTTGTCTGAAGCCGGGTTCGAGGATACGAGCACGCACCCGCTGCTCATCGCGTCCGCAGCAGCTTGCGTCGGAAACCCGTCGGTGACTCCAGAGAAGGCATCAGCCGACCCTGCGGGCTCGGTCGACACCGGTGAAATGAAGACATGAGTCTGATCGTGGAGCGCGCGGAGATCCTTCGGGTCCAGCCAACCGTGAAACGTAGCCAGCTCCACGGGGAGCTCGCTCGCTCGATGCTGATGCGGCCCCACCACATGCAGGTGGAACGCCTCCGGAGCCAAGCCCGCGAAAGCACGGAGAGCGACCTCCAGGCCTTTGCGCGGGGGTGAGTCGGCAGCGAAGAGGCAAACGATCTTGGCCGTGCGCCGCCACCGTTCGTCGCTCGGAGCGTAGAACCGGGTCTCGGTGAACGCCTGGGCGACGGGTGTCACTCCGGTGACGCCGAGCAGCACCTCGGGCACGTAGGAGAAGGTCGTCGTCAAACGGTCTGTCAGCGCCTGCGCCTGCGCCAGCCCCGTCGGTGTGGTGGTGAAGCCTCCGCCCGGGTAGATGCTTCCATGCAGCCTTACTCCGGTTGACTTCAGCCAGTGGGAGAGATCAGGCCCCTCCATCGCGTGCGGAGTCTTCGGATGGCTCGGAGACAAGCCAACCAAGCCGGCGAGGAAGAGTTGGAAGACGCCGTAGGCGTCGGTAATACGCTGCTGGATGGCGATCGTCGGAAAATCTGACAGTGAATAAACCGGGGCAGGAAAGGGATCCGTCATGTCCCAAAGGGAAAAGAACATGGTGTCGGGAGCGAGCTCGAGTAGCGCGGTCGCCTCGTGATAGCGAAACCCGCTGCGCACCCACGGGAAGGTGCTGTCGAGGTAGGCCAAGCGCCGTGACGGCTTTCCGATCACTCTCTGCAACGTGGCCCGCATCAGTTGCTGCGGCGATGGGCGGTGCACCCCCGGCCGCGATTGCCGGGGGTCGACCGCCGGTAGTGCATAGGCGTGGGCAAAGTCGGCAAACTCCACGAAATCTCAGTCTAGGCGGACGTCCATAGGGGAGCCCCGCGGGTGTCGTCGTCCGGCCGTGACACGGTCCCCGGGCGAGCCCCGGTGCGGGGATGGGATACTGCGGCGGTGACGCGCACTGCGGAGACCCGGGCGGGCGATGACCATCGACGCCGCGGTGATGTTATTCCGTTTCAGCGGCCTGTCATGCCGAGCGCGTCGAAGATAGGCCGCTACCTCGAGCTGTCACGCGAGGCTCACTGGTTTAGCAACTCCGGGCCCTGCTGGCGCCTGCTGCGTGATCGGTTGGCTGACCGCGTCGGGGCTTACTGTGTGCCTGTGGCCAGTGGAACCCTGGGGCTCATGGCCGCCATCGCATCGGTCGATCCGGGACATCCTAGGGGTAGGCGTGGCGCGGTGATGCCATCGTTCACCTTCCCGGCGACGGCCCAGGCGGCGGTGTGGGGCGGCCTCGAGCCCCGGCTGCTCGACATCGACCCACTGCACTGGCACCTCGATGCGGCCGGTCTCGAGGCTGTCCTGCGTGCCGACCGCGGTGACGTGTCCGTGGTCATCGCCGTGGGAGCCTTCGGAACTCCACCCCCGAGCCAGACGCGTGTGAGGTGGAAGCAGGCGTGCGACTCGGCCGGCGTGCCCTTGATTGTCGACTCGGCGGCGGGCTTCGGCGGCGTGGCCGACGACGGCGTGCCCATCGGCGCTCAGGGTGACGTGGAGATCGTCTCGTTCCACGCAACCAAGCCGTTCGCCATCGGTGAGGGTGGCGCCGTGTTCACGAGAAACCGCGCGGTTTGGGAGAGGATCGAGCGCGCGGTGAATTTTGGCCAAGGGCCGGATCGAGAAGTGAAGACCGCCCGAGGCCTCAACGCGAAGATGAGCGAGTTGCACGCGGCCGTTGCACTGGCCGTTCTCGACGACTACGACCTGATACTTGAGCGCCGAAGGGACACAGCACAGCAAATTCGGGCCGGGGCCGCGGCAGGCCTCGAGTGGCAGGCCGGCTGTGAACGTTCGACATGGCAGTTCGTCCCGGTCGCCTTCCCCGATGCCGAGCGACGAAGGGACGCCGAAGCGGCCTGCGAAGGGGTAATCGAGACGCGGACCTACTATGAACCGCTACACATGATGGAGCCGTTCAGGGATTGTCCGGTCCTCGGGGATGGTCTTGAATGCACGGCTGATCTTCGCGAGCGTGTGCTGTGCCTTCCGATGGCCAACGACTTGTCCGGCGACGAGGTCTCGGCAATCAGCTCGGTCCTCTCTCCTGGTCCTTCGGGGACCTGTGCGGCCGAGCAGGCACGCCGACCACGGTCTCGCCGTCCGGCACCGAGCGCGTGACGACAGCGCCGGCGCCAACTACAGCCTGAGCACCGATTTCAATATCCGGCAGGACCACCGCTCCGGCGCCGACCTCCACCGCCTCACCGATGGTGACCCGTCCCGCGAGCACCGCGCCGGGGTCGATCACCGCGAAGTCGCCAATCACGACATCGTGCTCGATTATCGCGCCGGTGTTCACGAGCACGCCGCGGCCGATCTGCGCGCCCGGACCAATGACCGCGCGAGCCAGAAGCTGGACCCCATCGGCGAGCTTGGCGCTCGATGCCACATATGCCGTCGGATGAGCCAGGATGGGCAGCGCCAGTCCGGCCTCATCGACCGCCGTGACGACCGCGCCACGTCCCTGAGCGGCCCCAAAGCCAAGTACCACACCCTCGACTCCGTCCTCGAGCAGGCACCCGAGACGTGTGCGGGAGCCAACCACGGTCAGGCTGCCGATGCGCCGGCCACTGTTGGCGGGAAAGTCATCGACGAGGCCGATGACGTCGAACTCCGCCGACGCCAGTAGCTCCTCCATCACCACGCGAGCATGGCCGTCCGCCCGGGATCCGTATATGACCACGCGCACGCCCTCACTCCTCAGTGGTTGGGGGCGCCACTAATTGCCGCTTGACTGGGGAGTGAACGGACCCCGCTCGAGCGCCCGGTCACCCCACCAGTCGACTGATTTCTTGTCGTCTCTGACAAAGTAGTTGGTGACAATCCGTTCGACGAACTCGAAGCGGACCCCCGCCTCGATCATCCGCCGTGCCAGGTTCCAGTCTGCCGGCTCGTCGGCGAGATAAGCGTTCGCGTCGTAGAGGAACGAGGTCAGACCAGCGTGGTAGATCGCCATCTGGAAGCCGAAATCGGCCATCGCGGGGGGCCAGACCCCGAGGTATGTCTCAGTGCCGTCGGGAAGTTTCGCGCACCCAACGCCGTACACAAGCTCTGCGCCACTTCGCAGGGCAGCCGCGAGCAGCACTTCAAGGTGATCGTCCGTCCACTCGTCATCCTGATCGATGGGCGCGATCCACGCCCCTTGGCCGAGGGCAACCGACTCGTTGAATGGATGAGCGCCGGCGGTTAGCCAGCGTGCCCGAGGGTCATCGACGTATGGCCCGTTCCGAGGGCGTTGGACACATCTGATCCTGGGGTCGTCGAGTGAGCCGATGCGCGCCGCCGTGTCCACATCGCGGCCATCACAGACGACTATCGCCTCCCACGTCGGGTACGTCTGGTGACGAACGGACGCCAAGGCCCGCTCAAACAGGATGTCGCCCCCGCGATACGCACCAATACGCACGGTGACAAGCGGTTCAGCGACGTAGGCGTCGCGGTATGACGGGCCGCGACGGACCTTCAGGAGGTCGGCAGCGGCCCGGGGCGTGTCCTCGTAGGCCCTTAGGAGCAGAGCGCGCAGCGAGTCGAGCTTCGCTTCAACGCTGTCGATCCGGCCTGCCAGATACTCGATCGGATTCTCGCCGTGCCCGGTTTGCGACGATTCGTCCGATGGCAACGGCGAAGGCCCGTCCATGCCTGGCTAGCCTAATAGCGGGCTAGCCAGGTGGAGCCGTTTGGGGGGTATCTTGGCTGAGAAGTAGGGAAGGCTGATCTGGCCATGGGGGACCTCGGCGCGGTAGGTTCCGTTGCCGCGAGCCCGGAAATGAGCCGTGAACACACCGTCTCGCCCAGTGCGCACGGACCGTGCGGTTCGCCAACCGTGGCGGGTTTCATGCTGGACTAACACCTTGACGCGATGCGAGACGGGCACCCGTCCCCAGGCGTACCCGCCCTTGCCGCTGACCGAGGCGATGAACGGGAAGGCCACTGCTGTGAGGGTGAGCTTCGGGGTCAAGTCTGGGTTCAGAAGCCCTGTTCCGCTCGACGCCAGGGCCGCGGCGGTGTAGGGATGGTCGATGACTGGCGCGTAGATCACAGTCGATACACCCGCCGCCCACAACTCGTAGAGCGCGTATGCCACGTATCGAGCTGCGTTGGCCGGCGAGTCGCCAATCGGCGTGTTCGGCGGGTTTGTCGCCCATGCGAACTCGGTTGCCCAAAGCGCCTTGTTGCCCTTAATCGTGCCCAGCCGCTTTGCGGTGTGCAGGAGAGCATGGAGCTTGGGCATGTCCGCGACGAGCAGATCGTCGTACTTGTAGGCGTGTTTGGTGGGGGAGGAAGCGAACGCGTACGGATGCTCGGCGAGAATGTCGAAGTGCGCCTTCACTGGACATGCGCCGTTGCGGACAAACCTATGTCCGACTTGCCGTAGGCACATCACCTGAGCCGCAAACTTGAGCGGCGGTATCGACCAGGGGTCATAGCCGCCGACACCCGCCATCCCGCCAAAGATCACCTTGTTGTCAGCATGGACGGCCTTGACGGCTTGGTATCCGGCGTTGAGAAGGCTCCGATACTCGGTCACGTTGCTCGGCGCGGCCAAATAGCCAGAGATGTTCTCCTCGTTCCAGATCTCGAAGTAGCGCACGCGGGGGAGCCGCCCCGAGGCTGCCGACACGAAACTGCCGCTGTATCGGATAGCCAGAGCGTGGCTGAACTGGGCGAACATCCTCACGTTGGGATCCCATGCTCCATCGCTGATGTCGCCGCTGAGGGGGGTGGTCGGATGGTTGGGACCGATCGCCCAAGTGGGAGCGTGGAGGTCGCAGAGGATCACCTGCTTGTGATGCTCGGCGGCCAGTTTGATCGCATCATCGAGGCCCGTCCACCTATAGCCGGCACTATCCGGGTTGCTGCCATCGAAGCCGGCGGGCAGAGTGGCGGGCGCGATCAGGTTCCAGTTGATGGCGATTCGCTCAAACTTGCCGTCGATGGTGCTGAATACGTTGAACGCGGCGCTGTCCGTCGCCGGGGAGGTCGTGCTCTGGAGCGCGGGGTCCTGCAGGCCCAGCTGAAACTGGGCCTGGGCCAGCGAGGGCAGGAGCATCATCGCTCCGATCGCAGCGGCAAGGACGGCCCCGCGACGGGCGAAACGCAGGCGGACAAGGAGACGAGCTGTGGCTGGGTTCAATCTCATTGAGCCGGAGTCTAAGCAGTTCCCTGCAGCTGGGACTCCAGTCGCGCCAGCGCCGCCAGCCGGGCCTCGAGCGGGGGATGGGTCGAGAACAGGTTGGCGACGCTCTGCTTGGCCTTGGGCGGGAAGATGTAGAACGCGGCCAACTCGCCCGAGGCGGCCCGCAGGTCGCGCTGGGGGATCTGATCCATCGTGCCGCTGATCTTCAGCAGCGCCGAGCTGAGCGCGCTAGGCCGGCCGGTGATGATCGCCGAGCCACGGTCGGCGGCGAACTCGCGGTAGCGCGACAGGGCTTGCAGCAGCACGAACGAGACTAGGTAGACGACCCCGGCGACCACTACCACGACGATGATCCCGGGCCCGTTGTCGTCGTTGTCATCCAGGCCGCCGCCGAACCAGAAGCCCATCTGCACGATGAACGAGGCGACCGCCGCGAAGAAGCTGGCGATCGTCATCACGAGCACGTCGCGATTCTGGACGTGGGTCAGCTCGTGGGCGAGCACTCCCTCAAGCTCGGCCGGGGAGAGCAGATCGAGCAGACCGCGGGTGGCGCACACGGTCGCCGTGCTCGGGGAGCGGCCGATCGCGAACGCGTTCGGCATCGCGGTCTCGGCAATGGCCACCCGTGGCTTGGGGAGGTTGGCCTGGATGCACAGGCGCTCGATCGTGGCGTGCAGCTCCGGAGCCTCGCTCGGGGTGACCACGCGAGCGCCCATGGAGTAGAGGGCGATCTTGTCGGAGGTGAAGTACTGGACCAGGAACAGCACCCCGGCGATCACGGCGATCGCGATCACGCCCGTGCCGGCGGCGATCAGAACCGCGACGAGGACCGCGTACACGAGCCCGAGCAGCAGCAGCGTGAGCAGCATCCGCGTCTGCAGTCCGGTGTCGCGGCCGAAGGATCGGGGGGCGGGCATAGTCGGCCAATACTGCCAGACCTGCTAAGCGGCGCGTGAAGCGCGATGATGAATTGAACACGGCTCGGGCGGCGGGGCTCACGCAGTCCGCTGTGCAGCCGATGGAGATGCAAAGGGTGTATTCCAAACATGCATACATCGCGGGCTTTGGCACCGCAGGGGCCCTGCTGGCCGGCTGCGCAGTGCTGTTCGTGCTGTCCAGCGCGCTCGTCGGCTTTCGCGGCTTGCCCTCGCTCAGCCGTCCGAGCTCGCCCGGTCACGTGATCATTGATCCCGGGCCGGCGCGGAGCGCCGGTCCGACTCGCTCGAGCCTCCAGCTGCAGACACTGACGGCATCACCTGGAGCGCGTCGGGCGGTCGCCGGCGCGACCGCGACCCCCCGCGCGGGCCTTCCGGCCGGCACTGGCGCGTCCCCGTCCGCCGGCAGTGGCGGGTCCCCGTCGGGACGCGCCGGGCTCCGACCCGGAGGGCAGCCCACGGGCGGTACGCAGCCCGGGACCGTGTCGGGATCGGGAACCCACAACGGCGCTCCGATCGTCAGTCATCCTGTCCCGCCCGCGCCGGTCACCTGCACGCACGATTGCGGCGGAGGCGGGGGCCCGCCGGGCGGTGGCGTCAAAGGCATCGTCGACAAGATCCGTCAGACCGCCGGCAGCACTGTCTCGCATACCGGCAGCGCACTCGGTGGCGATGTTCAGAAGGTGACCGGTCAGGTACCGAGCGCTGGTGGCGTGGTCGCCAAGGCCGGGACCGCGGCCGGGGGCGCGATCAGCGGCACGGCCGGCGCCGTGGGCAGCGTGCTCGCCGGCAACTGACCGGCTGACGGTACTGGCGAGCGACGCTCAGAACAGGTGGGTGCGCCGGGCCGGGATCCGAGCCGAGAAATACGGGAGGCTGGTGGCCGTACCCGCCCGCGCCCGGAACGTCGCGTTCCCCCGGGCAGCGAACGAGACCGAGAACACTCCGTCGGCGCCCGTCCGCGCGTGGGCCACGGTGCGCCAGCCGTGGCGGGTGCTCCGCTGGACCTCAACGCTGACCCGGTCAGAGACCGGAACGCGCCCCCAGGCGAAGCCGCGGCGGCCCGTGACCGAGGCGATGAAGGGGAACCCGAACGCACGCAGCGACGGCTTCGGCCGCCCGGACTCGGTCTCCAGACCTGCTCCGCCGAGCTCCCCCGGGCTGCCGTCGTGGATCCCTTGCCACACCACCAGCGACCCGCCTGCCCGCCACATCTCATACAGCGAGTAGGCAACGTAGCGAGCGGCGGTTGAGAACGAGTCCCCGACCTGCGTGTCCGGCGGGTCGGTCACCCAGCCCCACTCGGTGAACCACAACGGGTGAGGCCCGCGTCCGATCGTGTGCAGCCGTGAAGCCGCGTTCAGCAGGTCGCGGAGCTTGTGCACGTCGGCGACGAGCACGTCGTCGTAGCTGCCCGCCGGCTGGGTCGGGGTCACTGCCAGGCTGTATGGGTGCTCGGCGAAGATGTCGAACGGCGCAGAGCGGCAGTGACCCATGCGTACGAAACTCCTGCCGGTGCGCCGCAGGCACATCATCTCGGCCGCGAACTTGAGCGGGGAGACGGTGGCGGGAGGCTGATAGGAGACGGGAGCCAGGCCCCCCATCACCACCTGGTCGGTCGGATCCACGGCCTTGATCGCGTGATACGCGTCGGCGAGCATCGACCGGTACTCCGAGTAAAGGTGCGGCGCCACCAGGAACAGCGGCAGGTTCGCCTCATTCCAGACCTCGTAGTACTTGACCCGGGGCAGGTTCACGCCTGGATTCAGTGGGTCGGGGAAGCTGCCGCTGTAGCGCTCGGCCACGGCCTGCGCGAACCGGCCCAGGTCGGGGGCGCTGGGGTCCCAGGCGCCGACTCCGATCGTCCCCGTGGTGGGTTGATCGGGTCCCTGAGCCCACTTCGGCGCCGTCGAGATCGTGAGCAGCGGGGCGATGTGATGGGCGGCCGCGTCACGCACGGCAGCGTCCAGCGCCGTCCATCGGTACGCGGGATCAGAAGGCGTCGTCGAGTCCCCCGGCTGAGTCGGCGAGATGTCTGACCAGAACACGTTGAGGCGGACGACGGAGCCGTCGACGGCGCTCATCACGCCGTATGCGGCCGCCGACCCGGCCGCGGAGGCGGTGCCGTCAAAGGCCGGGTCCTGGATTCCCAACTCAAAGCTCGCCTGCGCGGGGCCCGCGAGCACGCTCAGGATCACCGCCGCGATCATCGCCGCAGTCAGCGCCGCGGGCCAGAGCCGGTGTACGCGGGCCGGCCGGGTGCGGGTGTCCGTTGCGTCGCTCACGCGGGCGCCAGTGTAGGGACACGCACGCGGCGAGCCGGTCGCCCCGGCGCCGTGCTGGTGTCGAGCCGGCAGGACCGCGGGGGCCGGTCAGTCCGTACGACGAGGCTTTGGCGGCGCGAGTGCTCGCTCGATGAACCGCAGGCTGACCGCCTGCAGCTCGGCGTCGTGCTGGACCGAGCGATGGTGGCCGCCCGGAATGGCGATCAGGCGGCTGCCGGGGGCGCTGACGACGGCCGCGAGCTCGCGCGAGTGCTCGATCGGTACGCGCTCGTCGCCCTCGGCGTGGAGGAGGAGCAGCGGGATCTCGAGCGCGCGTGCGGCGTCCTGGAGCGGGTTGGCGTCCAGCAGCTCCGAAAGCGACTCGACGTCGGCGTCGAATTCGAAGCGGCTGTCGTGCAGTCCCCGTTTCAACCCGCCCGCCGACGCCGGGCAGATGGCCACCACGGCGTCGGCCCTGGCCGTGGCCGCACCGGCGATCGCCAGGTAGCCGCCCATGCTTGACCCCCGGAGCGCGACCGGCGCTCGCTCGTCGCCGATCGCCCGGCGCAGCAGGACGGCCATCGTCGCCACGTCGTCGATCGCCCGCCCGTCCATCGGCCCGTCGCTGGCGCCATGGCCGCGCTGGTCGAACGCCACCGCCGCCAGGCCCAGCGCGACGGCCGCCCGGGCGAAGTCGTGATGGCTCTCCTTGCACGACCCGGCGCCGTGCAGGATCACGACGCCCGCGTGCGGCTCACGCCTCGGGCCGGAGTCGCCGGAAGGTCCGTTACCGGCACGCGGTGACCGCTGCGCCCGGGGCGGCAGCCAGAGGGTGTAGGCGAGGCCACCCGTGTTGCCGGTCTCGGCGGGAAGCAGCGGCGTGACGGTGCGCGTGCGTGCACCATATCGTTGGGGTCATGACCGCCGTCGCCTCAGAGCTCTCGCACGTCTATCCCCGCGGATCGCGGGTGAGCGACCGCGGTCGGCTCGAGCTCGGCGGCTGCGACGCGGTCGAGCTGGCGCGGAGGTTCGGTACCCCGTGCTACGTCGTCGTCGAAGATGATCTGCGCAGCCGCGCGCGTGAGTTCGTGCAGGCGCTGAGCGCCCGCCACGCCGACTTCGACGTTCTGTTCGCCTCCAAGGCGTTCCCCTGCACCGCCGTGTACCGGACCCTGCTCGAGGAGGGCCTGGCCTGCGACGTCGCCTCGGGCGGCGAGCTGGCGCTGGCCGTGGCCGCCGGCTTTGACCCTGCGCGGATGTACCTGCACGGCAACGCCAAGTCGACCACCGAGCTGCGCGAGGCGTTGCTGGCGGGCGTCGGCCACGTGGTGGTGGACTCGCTGCACGAGCTCGACCGCCTGGGGCGCGTCGCCGCGGAGCTGCACCGCCGCCAGCCGGTCCTGATCCGCGTCACCCCCGATGTCGCCGGCGACACCCACGAGAAGATCTCCACCGGACAGGCCGACTCCAAGTTCGGCTTCTCGATCGAGCAGGCCCGCGACGCGATCGCGCGGCTCTCCCGCAGCCAGACGCTGGAACTGGTTGGACTCCACGCCCACATCGGCTCGCAGCTGCTGGATCTCGAGCCCTTCCGGGAGCTCGTGCGCACGATCGCCACGCTCGGCGATTTCCCGGTCTACAACCTCGGCGGAGGCCTGGGGACGGCGTACACCGCCGACCAGCGGCCCCCGAGCGCGGCCGAGTACGTCGAGGCCGTCGTGGAGGCCTTTCACGCCGAGCTCGGCGCGGGCAAGCGGCTGCTGCTGGAGCCCGGGCGGGCGCTGGTGGCCAACTCGACCGTGACCCTGTACACGGTGGAGACGGTCAAGCGCAATGTCTCGACCTGGGTGGCCGTCGACGGTGGCATGTCCGACAACCTGCGACCGATGCTCTACGGCTCTCGCTACGAGGCCGTGATCGCCAATCGGCCCTTGGCCCGGGGCGGTCAGCACTGCCGGCTGGCCGGCAAGCACTGCGAGTCCGGCGACGTGATCATCAGCGACATCGAGCTACCGGACCCCATGCCGGGCGACGTGATCGCGACGCCGGCCACCGGCGCCTACGGCTACGCGATGGCCAACAACTACAACGGCGTCCCACGCCCGCCGGTGATCTTCTGTCGCGACGGGTCGGCGCGAATGGTCGTGCGTCGAGAGACCTACGCCGACCTGATGAGCCGCGACGTCGACATCGACGTCGACGTCGACGGCGGGGGCGTGACGTGAACGCCACGGGGAAGCCGTTCCGGATCGGGTTGCTGGGACACGGCACGGTGGGATCGGCGTTCGCCGAGCTGCTGCCCGTGCATGCCGGGCGGATCGAGCGGATCACCGGCCTGCGCCCGCAGCTGGCGGGGGTGCTGACGCGGTCTTCGGGCTCGTTCGATCAGCTGTTGTCGGAGTCCGATCTGATCGTCGAGCTGATCGGGGGGATCGAGCCCGCCCGAAGCTGGCTGCTACAGGCCATGCGTGCCGGGAAGCACATCGTCACCGCCAACAAGCAGCTGCTCTCCCAGCACGGTGAGGAGCTGTGGGACGCCGCGCGGGCGCACGGCGTGCAGCTGCGCTTCGAGGGAGCGGTGGCCGGCGTCGTGCCGGTCATCCGGGTGCTGCAGGAATCGCTGGCCGGCGCCACGATCGACCGCGTTCACGGGATCGTCAACGGCACCACCAACTTCATCCTGTCCGAGATGGCGCGCACGGGCGCGACGTTCGAGGCCGCGCTCGCCGACGCCCAGCGGCTGGGATACGCCGAGGCTGATCCCTCCGACGACGTCAATGGACGCGACGCAGCCGCCAAGATGGCGATCATCGCCCGGCTGGCCTTCGAGACACCGGTCCACATCGATCAGGTCCGCTACGAGGGGATAGAGCACATCCAGCCCGACGACCTCGAGTACGCCCGTGACCTGGGACTGGGCCTGAAGTTGATCGGGACCGCGGAGCGGGTCGGCGACTCGGCCCTGTCGGTACGGGTGTATCCGGCCTTTCTGTATCCCGGGCACCCGCTGGCGTCGGTCAACGGCCCGTTCAACGCCGTCACCGTCGAGTCGGAGGCCATAACCGAGATCACCATGTCCGGCCCGGGCGCCGGCGGCCCCCAGACAGCCTCCGCGGTCCTCGGCGACGTGATCAGCGCAATGATCCCGCCCGCCTCGACCCCACCCGCGGTCGAGACGCTGGAGATCGTGCAGGACGTCGTGTCCGCCTTCTACCTGCATCTCGAGGTGGCCGACCTGTCCGGCGTTCTGGCCCAGGTGGCGCAGGTGCTGGCGCTCCAGGACGTCTCGGTCAAGTCCGTCGTCCAGAAGGGCATGAGCGACCAGGCGCGCCTCGTGATGGTGGTCCACCCGGTGTTGGAGTCTCGGTTCAGCGCGGCGATGGCGATGATCGGGGCGTTGCCGATCATGAGAGCGCCGCCACGCGCGATTCGCGTCATCGAGGAGGAGTTCGGCTAAACGAGGGGGTGAGAACCGGTCCGCGGCGGCCTATTGCGGGACGTGGGGTCGGCAGAGCACCGTGACGCTGCAGCACTGTCCACACGTCGGCGGGCGCTGGCCAAGGTGGCCGCACGGCAGCACGGGACGGTGGCGCGGAGGCAGCTGATCGCGTTGGGGTTCACCCGCTCGGAGATCGCGAGACTCGTGAGGGACGGGCACCTCCACCTCCTCCATCGCCATGTCTTTGCCGTAGGACACCGGAGGCTGTCGGTGAAGGGGCATTGGATGGCGGCGGTGCTGGCGTGTGGCCCGGGTGCCGTTCTCAGCCATCACGCGGCCGCGGCGTTATGGGATCTGCGACCGGCTCCCCAGTCCAAGATCGACGTCACGACCACGGTGAGGCCGCGGCCGACGGGCGTGCGGTGCCACCGGGTGCGCTCGCTCGAGCGGAGCAACTGCACGATTATCGACGGGATCCCGGTGACATCGCTGGAACGGACGCTGCTCGACTACGCGGAGATCTCGCTGCCGCGTCAGCTCACGGCGGCGCTCGAGGCGGCGCAGCGAAAGGAGATCCTCGACGCGAGGAAGCTGAATGCGCTGATCGCCCGGAGTCCGGGTCGGCGCGGCCTCAAGCCGCTCAAAAAGGCGATCGCGCAGCTGGATGACGAGGTGCCGTGGACGGAGTCCCGCGGGGAGCGCGTGCTACTCGAGATCGTCCGGGAGGCCGGCCTCCCGCAGCCACGGTGCAACGTGTTGGTGGAGGGTGAGCGTGTCGACGCGGTGTGGGAGCGCCAGAAGGTGATCGTCGAGGTCGACGGCTACGGGTATCACCGCGGCAAGCGCCAGTTCGGCATCGACCGCCGCCGTGACCGCAAGCTGCAGCTGGCCGGTTACCAGGTGCTCCGTTACACCTACGACGACCTCGACCACCACGCGGCCACCGTCGCCGCCGAGATCCGCGACGCGCTTGTAGGATCACCGCCCCCGACGAGAGGAGCGGCGCCCGCATGAGAGCGATGCAGATCACCGAGCTGACCGGACCGGCCTCCGCGCTGCACGAGGCCGACGTCCCGGAGCCCGAGGCATCGCACCCGATGACGCCCGGCAGCGGCGTGATCGTGGACGTGCGGGCCGCCGGCGTCTCCTTCCCGGAGGTGCTCCAGAGCCGCGGCGAGTACCAGATCAAGCCGCCGCTCCCGTTCATCCCCGGCAGCGAGGTGGGCGGTGTGGTCCGGGAGGCCCCAGAGGACGCCGCCGTCAAAGCCGGTGACCGGGTGGCCGCCTTCTGCATGCTCGGCGGCTTCGCCGAGGTCGTGGTGGCGCCGGCGTACTTCGCGTTCAAGCTGCCTGACGTGCTCGACTTCGCCCAGGGTGCCGGCCTGGTCCTCAACTACCACACCGCTTACTTCGCGCTGAAGTTGCGCGGACGCCTCGCCGAAGGGGAGACGGTGCTGGTGCACGGTGCCGCCGGCGGCGTTGGAACCGCATCGCTGCAGGTGGCCAAGGGGCTCGGGGCGACGACGATCGCCGTCGTCTCGAGCGACGAGAAGGAGCGAACGGCCCGCGAGGCCGGTGCCGACCACGTGATCCGCTCCGACGGAGCCTGGAAGGATGAGGCCAAGGAGATCTCGGGCGGCGGGGTTGACGTGGTGCTCGACCCAGTCGGGGGTGACCGGTTCACCGACAGCCTGCGCTCGCTGGCCGCTGGAGGCCGCGTGGTCGTGGTCGGCTTCACCGGCGGCTCGATCCCCGAGGTCAGGGTCAACCGCCTGCTGCTCAACAACACCGATGTCGTCGGTGCCGGCTGGGGGGGCTACGTGCTCAGCCGGCCGCAGGTGACCGCCGAGATCGGCGCCGAGCTGGACCGCATGATCGAGGAGGGTACGGTCGCGCCCGTGGTGGGGGCCCGCTACCCGCTCGAGCGCGCCGGCGAGGCGCTGGCGCTGCTCGACGAGCGCGGCGCCACCGGCAAGGTCGTGCTCGAGGTCTGAAGACCGCCAGGGGGTTGTGCTGACGAACGATCGCCTGGGGGGTTGGCCGCGGGGCCGCGCCCGATCGGCACCGGCCCGGCGTCGGTGACCTGCGGAGTGGGGAGCCCGCGGTCGATGCGCCGGCGCTCGGTCTGCTCGACGATGTCGAACGACCGCGTATTCCAGCCCTTGGCGAGCGCCCGCGGGGTGACCCGGCGTGCGGCCCGGACGATTCCGACCGCTGCCGCGTAGGCAGTCGCCTGCGCCGGCGTGTAGGACAGGCCGTAGAGGTCGCGCACCCTCTGCGGGAGGCTTCCCAGCATCAGCAGGTCGTGGATGTGCTTGCCCGGCTGGTGGGTCCGCGGTAGCGGGATCTCGAACGCGGTGATGTAGCCGACGTACCGCGCTTCGTCGGTGAGGAACAGGTCTTCGGAGGCCAGCTGCGCTCGCCAGTACTCCCGGAACTCCGGGTACGTGTGCGGAGCGGCGTCCAGCGGCATCCCGAACAGCGCCGCGAACCGCAGGTAGTCCTGCCACAGGGCCTCGCGCTCGCGGTCTGAAAGGCGGCGCACGAACAGCTCGAAGAAGAGCTGGGCGGAGTCGGCGATCACCGCCACCGTCCACAGCATCAGCTCTGGGTCCAGCGCCGAGTAGGGGGTGCCGGCGGGCGTCACGCCGGCGTCCTCAGACAGCTCGCCGCGCACCCGCTGGTGCAGGCGGTGGACATAGCCGAGCACCTGATCGGCGTCGGCGCGGCTGCCGAAGTAGATCTTCTCGAACGCGTTGCCGGTGTGGACCAGCCGCCGGAACGGGGTCTCCTTGGCATAGGAGTGCTCGCTGGTGCCGACGTAGTTGAGCGGCTTGACCGCGCCGATGCACAGCGCCCGTTGCCCGTAGAGCAGCCCGACCATGCGCTCCTCATGGACCCGCCGGAGCATCGATCGGCCACGCGGGAAATAGCCGTTGTCCTCAGCGTGAACTCGCACCACTAAAAGGTGATTCTTATCACTCTGGCATGCTCCGGCGCGATGCCTGGCCTGATCGAGCGCTATCGCGACCGGCTGCCGTTCACCGCCGATGATCCGGTGGTCACGCTCGGAGAGGGTCAGACGCCGCTGGTCTACGCCCCGCGGCTGTCGGAGCGGGTGGGCGCCGAGGTGTGGTGCAAGCTGGAGGGGCTGAACCCCACAGGTTCGTTCAAGGACCGCGGCATGACCTGCGCCGTGTCGGCGGCGGTGCGGGAGGGCGCGCAGGCGGTGGTGTGCGCCTCCACGGGAAACACCGCCGCGTCGGCGGCCGCCTACGCGGCACGCGCAGGGCTGCGGTGCGCAGTGATCGTGCCCGAGGGCAAGATCGCCACGGGCAAGCTGGCCCAGGCGCTGATGCACGGTGCACAGGTGATCGCGCTGCGGGCCAACTTCGACGTGGCGCTCGGGCTCGTCCGCGAGCTCTCCGCCGCCCACCCGATCTCGCTGGTCAACTCGGTCAACGAGTTCCGGATCGAAGGCCAGAAGACGGCTGCGTTCGAGATCGACGAGGCGCTCGGCGACGAGCTCGACGCGCTCTGCATCCCGGTCGGCAACGCCGGCAACATCACCGCCTACTGGCGGGGCTTTCAGGAGCTGGGGCGCCGGCCCCGGATGCTGGGCTTCCAGGCCGCCGGGGCGGCGCCGCTGGTGCTCGGTGCGCCGGTCGAGCACCCCGAGACAGTGGCCTCGGCGATCCGGATCGGCAACCCAGCTCGGTGGGAGGACGCGATGGGCGCGATGACCGGCTCGGGCGGCTCGGTGCGGGCGGTCACCGACGAGCAGATCCTGACCGCCTACCGTCTTCTGGCCGACACCGAGGGGATCTTCTGCGAGCCGGCGTCGGCGGCTTCGGTGGCGGGGCTGCTCGCCCACGGCGCCGGGGACGCACGGCGGGTGGCGTGTGTGCTCACCGGCCACGGGCTCAAGGACCCGGAGGTCGCGCTGGCGCAGGCGGGTGCGGTGCTGCCGTGCGACCCGGAGCTGGCCGCGCTCGAGCGCGCGGTGCTGGAGTGAGCCTCAACCGGCGCCGGCTGGTCCGCGTCCCCGCTTCCTCGGCGAACCTCGGCCCCGGCTTCGACGTGATGGCGGCGGCGCTGGCGCTGCACCTCGAGCTCGAGGTGGTGGAGACGGGGACGTTCGCGGTGCGATCGGAGCTCGACGTCCCGGCGGACCGAGACAACCTGGTGGTGCGCGCCTTCGAGCGCCTGCATCCGGCCGACGGATTCGAGTTCCGGATCGCCTCTCAGATCCCGATGAGCGGGGGCCTGGGCTCAAGCGCGGCGGCGACCGTGGCTGGGCTGATGGCCGCCGACCACCTGTTCGAGCTCGACGCCGATGTCCGCGGGCACGCGATGGAGCTGGAGGGCCACCCCGACAACGTGGCGGCGGCGCTGGACGGCGGCTTCGTCATCTGCGACGGCCCGCGGACGCACCGGATCGAGGCGCCGATGGGCCTCGAGGCGGTGCTGGTGGTTCCCGCCCAGGCAGTGCACACCGAGCAGGCGCGCCAGGCGCTGCCGGCCAGCGTGCCGATGCAGGACGCCGTCTTCAACGTCGCGTGCGCAGCGCTGCTGGCGCTCGGGCTGGCCAGGGGGGACTGGGAGCTGATCGCGGCCGGGCTGCGCGATCGCTTGCACCAGCCGTATCGCAAGTCGTTGTACCCGCGCTCGGCCGAACTGGCCGCGCGGGCGCCCTCGCTCGGGGCGATCGGCGCCACCATCTCCGGCTCCGGGCCCACCGTGCTCGTGTGGTCGCACTACGAGCAGACCGGGTCGCTGGTGGAACTGCTGACGCGCGAGACGCGAGGCTGGGCGCAGGTGATGCGGGTGCCGTTTGAGTCTCAGGGCGCTGACGTCCGCGAGCTCTAGCTCTGGTCGACAGCGGCAGTGCGCGTTCGAGCCCGTGGCGCTCGCCTTCGCGCGGTGCGTCAAAACGGCGGGCTTGGGAGGGCGGGTGTCGGGGCTACCGCCGCCGAATGCGGTCCCAGATCGGGGAGTGTGCGTCCTCATGCACACATAGGCTGCATGAGGACGCACGCTTCGGTCCACGGACGTCCCGGACCGACTGCCACCCCAACCAGCCATCCTCTCCCAAGCAGGCAGTAGACGGCGCGGCGTGCGCAACCGTTCCGGAGGCGTCTAGCCCGACGGCGGAGCGATACCGGCCCCGCCAGAGCCAGAGCCAGAGCCAGAGCCAGAGCCGGAGCCCGAGGAGCCCGAGGATCCCGGTGTGAACAGGGAGCCGGGGGACACGCCACCGGACGGCGAGCCGAGGCCCGACGGCCCACCGAAGCCCCGCGGGCCGCCAAAGCCACCGGAGCCGCCGCCCAGGCGTCCCTGCCAGGCCGCCTTGGCGCCGAGGTCCCCGGTGCGGAAGACGAAGTAGCCGCAGGCCAGCGCCAGCACCGCCAGGACGACTCGGAGCGCAGCCAGCGCTCCGCTGCGTGAGAGCGGGCCGTCGAGGCCGGCACGGCCGGTCGGCATCCCGCCGGCGATCCGGTGGCCGAGCAGCGCGAGGATCAGGACGGCGGTGAACAGGATCAGCAGCAGGCGCAGGTTCGACGCGGCGTGGGCGTGGCTGGCGATCAGGGCGGCGGGGCTGCCGGCGCCGGCGAACACGGCTGTGCGGGCGCCGTGGCCGAAGCCCAGGTCGTCGCGCAGCGCGCTGCCCGCTCCCATCGTCAGATTGGTGCCGGCCAGTGCGATCACCGTCAGCGCCCCGAGCCACGTCCCGTGGCGGGCGAACAGGCGGGGCCGTGCGGCCAGCACCAGCGCGCCGATCGCCGCCACCGGAATCAGCACCACCGGTACGTGCAGGAACAGGGGGTGCGCGGGCAGACCGCTGTAGATCGTGTTGATCCGGATCGGGATCAGCGCGAAGGTGAGGACGCCCAGCACCGCCAGTACAACCTCGGCGCGGGGCGGCTCCCGGGAGGAGCCGACGGCGGCGGACTCGGAGGCCATCGAGGTGGCAGTCTCCGGTCGCTGTCTAAGAGAGCTCTAAGAGAGTCAGGATGCCTCGGCCTCGGCGGGCTGTGCCCCGCGCTGCATCGCCGCCAGTCGCTTGCGCGGCGCGTTCAACCCGAGGCGGCGCAGCAGCTCATCGGCCACGCTCACGTAGTCGGAGCCGAGGTCGGGGCGGTAGTCGAGGATCGATACGGCCCGCTCGGACGACTCCGCGTAGGCGATCGACGCCCGGATCGTGGTCTCGATCAGCTTCTCGCCGAAATGCTGGCGCAGGCTGTCGAAGGCCTCGCGTGAGTGGCGGGTGCGCATGTCGGCGATATTCAGGACCACCCCGAGCCACTGCAGGTCGGGGTTCAGGCTGTCACGGGCCAGGTCGATCACCTCGAGCGCCTGCTCGACGCCCTGCAGCGCGAAATACTGGGCCTCGGCCGACAGCAGCGCGTAGTCGGAGGCCACCAGCGCGTTGACCGTCAACAGCCCGAGCGCCGGCGGGCAGTCGATCAGCACCAGGTCGTAGTCGTCGGCGACCTCGCGCAGCGCCTTCTTCAGCGTCAGCTCCCGGCCCATCTTGCCGCCGAGCGCCAGCTCGCTCTCGGCCAAGCCGAGATTCGCGGGGATCACTCCGTCGTGGATTGCCTCAGCCGCCGTGGCGCGCCCGGCCAGCACGTCGCCGATCGTCGGCGAGGCGTCGGGATCGATGTCGAGGTAGTCCGACAGGTTTCCCTGGGGGTCGAGGTCGACGGCGAGGACGGAGAGATCGGCGCGGCGGAACACGTCGGTGAGCGTGCGAACCGCAGTCGTCTTCCCGGTGCCGCCCTTCTGGGAGAGAACGGAAATCGTGGCGTGCATCGGGCCGGGACTATAGGCCAGCGAGCCGCCGCCGGCCATGGCCCCGAGGCCAGATCTCGCTCAGATGCGGCCGGGCTCGGCCGGCTCGGAGTGCCGCATCCCGGAGATCACCGGAACATCGATGAAATGCAGGTGATGGCGGCCGATGACGACCTCGTCGCCGTCCGCCAGAGTGCTCCACTCGACGCGCTCGCCGTTGACGAACACGCCGTTGAGGCTGCGGTCGTCTAGCACCCGAAGGCCGTCCGGCTGGCGCACGATCAGCGCGTGCCGGCGCGACACCGTCGGATCATCGAAGCGGACATCCGCGGCGAGGCTGCGCCCGATCCGGGTCCACTCGCGCACGAGCTGGAACGCGACCACGTCATCCCCGGTGCAATAGGCAACGTACTGCCCGGGCTCGTCCAGCCCTCCGCGCAGCTCGGCCAGCCACGCGTGGTCCTCGACCTCGGAAGGGGTCTCGATCACCGCATTCTGCGCGGTCGTGAACAGTGAGGCGCGAACGAACTCGGTGCCGCCGCAGTTAGGGCAGGTCGGCAGCTCGTCGGCTGCGTCCAGCGAAAGGGCGAAGTCGCAGTCCGTGCAGCGAAAGGTTCCGGTGCCGGCGACGTTTCCCGACATCCAAGCTTTCATGGCCGTCTCCTCGCTACGGGTTGCGGCAGCTCCGCCGGTGTGGGCTGACGGGGAGCTGCGATGGGTCAACGGTCTTAACGCGATCATAGCGTCCGGAGCAAAGCTCCGATAAACGTCCAGGTGACGCCGTCCCCCGCCTCGACGAATGGACGATACCCGCGGCAGCGCTCCGGGAAACGGCGCAATCGCCGCCAAGCAGGAACCCGGACCGCCGAGCCGAACTGGAGCCTCGATGGCGCAGACGCTTCGGGACATGCTCGATCTGGAGCTCGCGCTTCTGCGCCGCGGCCTCGACGAGCGGCTGGCCGGCTCGGAGCGCTGCACGTGCTGCCACCGCACCCCGCTCGTGGGCGAGCGCGTCTACGTGTACGAGTCCGGCACGATCGCGTGCGAGCTGTGCCGGCCCGCCCAGCGCCAGACACCGCTGAGCGCGCGCATCGTCCACGGCCCGGAGTTCGGGCACACGATGCGCATCATCGACCAGCGCGCCGCGTAGCTCCGCGCGCCCCAAGCAAGTTAAGATCCGCGGCATGGAGCCGTTCACGGTCACGACCACGATCGCCAAGCCGCGCGAGCTGGTGTTCGAGTACCTGGCCGACGTCGCCAACCACCCCGAGTTCTCCGACCACTACCTGGTCGACTGGCACATGACCCGCGAGGAGACCTACGGGACCGGGGCCGGCGCTCGCTTCCGGATGAAAGCGCCGCTGAACCGCTTCGCGTGGGCTGACTTCACGTTCTCCGAGATGCAGCCGCCGTACCGCATCGTCGAGCGCGGTCGCGGCGGCAAATACAACCGGATCCGGATGCTGGGGACGTACACGCTCTCGCCCGGACCGGGGGGGACCACCAAGGTCGAGTACACGCTCGAAACCGTGCCCTCGCAGATCTCCGACAAGCTCCGCGACACGTTCGGGGGCCGCTCCTGGAACCGCCGCCAGGCGGCCAAGGCGCTGCGACGCCTGCGGTCGATCCTCGAGGAGAACCGGGGCCGCGGACAGCGGGGCTCGATCGAGGCCCAGTGACCGCTACGCGGTTAGACTGCGCCCCCGTGATCGTCCGTCGCCTCCGGATCGTGGTCGCCGCGCTGGCCCTCGCGGTGGGGCTGAGCGCCTGCGCGATCGGCCACAAGGAGGCCCATCCCCGCGTCGCCGACGCCAACAACAACGGGGGTTACGTCGACGCCGGGCCCGTCACGTACCAGCTCCAGGTCTCGCGGATCCTGAACCAGTACGGCACCGAGGACTCCCAGTACATCAAGGGCCTGCCCGCGGGCACGGCGCAGCCGACGGCAACCCAGGAGTGGTACGGGGTGTTCCTGTGGGCGAAGAACCAGACCTCGAAGCCCCAGACGACCACGGACCACTTCGACATCACCGATACCCAGGGCACGACCTACTACCCGTTGAAGCTCGACCCCAGCTTGAACCCGTACGCATGGACCTCCCAGACACTGCAGCCCCTGGCTGTCCAGCCGGGCCCCGACACGACCGCCAGCTTCGGCCCCACCCAGGGCCAGGTGCTGTTGTTCAAGATCGGCACCTCCGCGTACGACAACCGGCCGCTGACTCTGCACATCCTTGGGTCGAGCAACCAGTCCCTGGCGACGATCTCGCTGGACCTCTGAGCCGGCCGAGCACAGCGCGCCGGCTGTTCGCGTTTGCGGCGGCGCTGATGGCGCTGGCGCTCACCGCCCCGATCGCCTCCGCCTCCGGGTGGGGAAAGCCGTTCGAGTTCACCACGCCGGGGACGCTCGACCTGCTGCCGACACAGCTGGCCCTGTCCTCGGGGGGAGCGGCTGCGGCCGGATTCACGGTCCAGGACGTGGACACGCCGGGGCAGTCGCAGGCCTACGTGGCCACCCGCCCAGCCGCCGGCGCCGTCGCCGCCCCGCGATCGCTCGGCTCGGCTCAGCAGACGCTCGCGCTCGGCTACGACGGCTCCGCGCTCGAGCTTGTGACCGGGACCGGCCGCTCCGGCCGATCCTGCTGCACCAGCGCCCAGGCGGTCCGGATCACCGCCGGCGGTGTGCTCCAGCGCCCCCGCACGCTGGTCGGCGGTCTGGCCGGCGCCACGGAGGCGAGCCTGCTGACGCTCGGCAACGGGTCGATGCTCGCCGCGGTCGCCACCGAGCGGGGGGTGTGGGTGGTGCAGTCTGCGCACAGCAACCGGTTCGGCGCCCAGCACCGCCTGAGCGCTGCCGGGCAGCTGACGCAGGCGCTGTCGGCCGCGTGGCTCGGAGGCCAGAGCACGATCGTGGCCTGGACCTCGGCGTCAGGACCGACGGCGCCGGCGCGCAGCATCTACTACGCCCTCGGGGGCAACAGCGGAGCTCCCCGTCGGGTGCAGACGCTGCTGACCGTCCCCGCGGGGCATCGGATCGACGAGCTGGCAGTGGCCCGCCGCGGCTCGGGAGCCACCGCTGCCTGGGTGGAAAGCTGGTTTGACGGCCGGGGCGCCTTTCACTCCGTGGTCCGGGCCGCCGACGTGGCCCCCAAGCCCGGAGTGCGGACCCTGTCCTCGGCCGGCGTGAGCGCCTCCGGACTGGACTTCGCGTCGGATCCTGCAGGCGATCAGGCGGTCGTGTTCAAGACCTGCCGCCAGAACGGCAGCTGCAGTGCGCACGCCGCCGTTCGCGGGGCCAGCTCGACCTTCGGCCGGACGGCGTCCTTGGGCGATCTGGATCCGTCCGAGTCCCCGGCGACCGCGGTCGGGCCCCACGGGCGGACGATCGTCGCCTGGGTCCGCGGCGGCCGGCCGATGGCCGCCGTCGGCGTGGCCGGCACCGGGCGCTTCGGGGCCGCGCAGGCACTGTCGAGCAGCCTGTTCGCCTACGACATGACGGTGGCGTTCGGACCGGGCCGTGGTGCGGTCGCGGCATGGTCGCAGGGCACCCTGAACCCGAGCGTGGTCGGCGCCCCCTACCGCGCCCCTTAGCTACCCGCCGCCAAGCGCCGCCGCCAGCATGTCGTGGACCGGAGGGGCGGCCGCCGCGCCGCCCGCACCCTGGTTGGGGAACAGCGCGCCGACCACGTAGCGTGGATGCCCGACGGGGGCGTAGCCGACGAACCACGCGTCGGTGTTCTGCGGCGTGCTGGCGCTCGGACTGGCTGTGTCGCGCAGCTCGGCCGTGCCGGTCTTGCCGGCCACGACCACTCCCGGGATCTGGGCGGCCGTGCCGGTTCCGAACTCCACGACGGCGATCATCATCTGCTGCACCTCGTGAGCGACGTGCCCGCTGGTGACTCGCACGAAGTGGGGCTTCTGGCGGGCCAGCAGGGTGGGTACGGGCCGCCGGCCGCCCATCGCGATCGTCGCCGCTACGTCGGTCATCTCCAGGGTGCTGGCCTGGACCAGACCCTGCCCGATCGCCGATGAGCCGACCGCCAGGTCGTCCCCGATCGTGGAGGCCGACGGAATCGTGCTCTCGAGCGCGCCGGGGATCGAGGGCGGGTGGTCGAAGCCGAAGCGCTGGGCCATCGCGACCAGGCGGGCGCCGCCGACCTTGACGCCAAGCGGCGCGAACACCGAGTTGCAGGAGACCGCAAACGCGTTGAGCAGCGTCCCGCCGCAGGCCTCGCCGCCGGCATTGTGCAGCGTGTATCCGTCGATCGTGGCCGACGTCGCGATCCCGAACGTGGTCCCGAGCTTCACGAGCCCGGCCTGCAGGGCCGCGGTCGAGGTGATGATCTTCATCGTCGAGCCGGGTGGCTGAACCGAAGAGAAGGCGATGCCCGCCAGCGCCAGCAGGGCACCGGTGCGCGGGTTCATGACCGTCATCCCGGCGTACTGGCCCCCGAGCGCGCTGACGGCGTCGCGCTCGAGTGCCGGGACGATCGTGGTCCGCACGGGCGCCGCCTGCACCGGGACCGCGCTGGCCAGCACGCGCCGGCCCGCCAGCAGGCGGCCACCCGGCCGGCCGGCCAGCCGGTCCTGGAAGATGTATTCGAGGCCGTCGATGCCGACCTTGGTGCCGGGCGGGATCCCCTCTGCGGCGTAGTGGGCGACGTCAGACGATGGCGCGGGGCCGAGCGTGCCGACGATCTGCCCCGCGACGTCGGGAATCGGCGAGCTGCGGTCGGGCCCCTGCGCCAGCGGAGTCCCGTCACTGGCCTCGAGCGTCCCTCGCGGCGGCATCTCGATCTGGCGGCCGAGCCGCTCGCCGGGGCGCAGGCCTGGGAACAGGACCGACGGCGAGAAATGGATGCGCGCGTCGGAGCCGCTCCCGGTCAGGGGCACTCGCAGGACTCCGGTCAGCGTGCCCCACAACCGCGTCCCGACGCTCATACGAACGGCGATCGAGCCCCCGCTCGCCCCGGCCAACCCCAGCGTGCGCAGCGAGGTCATCGTCGCCGTGGCCGCTGCGGCTCTGACATCGGCGGCGAAGCCGGCCTTGGAGATCGCGCGTCGCGACCCGTGGTCAAGCAGCGAGTACATCCGCCCGTATTCGCCGTGCTCCCACGCGGTCACATAGCTGGTGACGGTCTGGCGCTCGGCGTCGCCCGGGGCGGTGGCCAGTTCCGCGCCGGCCACGAACGCCGCCGCCGCCAGGGCCACGATCGGGATCGCCCGTGTGAGCAGCCGGCGACGCCGCACTCTCCGTTGTGCGGGCCGCGGCCTGCGCGCCACCGTAACGCCGCCTTCTACCACCTCAACGCCAAACGGTAGAAGATGGGAAGCACGGACATTGCAGGACTACCCTGCAGGGGGTGAGCATGCTTGACTGGGTGATCGTCGCCTTCACGGTCCTGCTCGCCGTCTACGGCTATCTGCAGGGGTTCATCGTCGGGGCGCTGTCACTGTTCGGCTTCGCCGTCGGCGCGTTCCTCGGGGCCCGGCTGGCACCACTGGTGCTCAGCAGCGGTTCGCGGTCGCCGTACGCGCCGCTGCTCGGCTTGGTGGGCGGGCTGCTGGCGGGCGGGGTGCTGGCAAGCGGCCTCGAGGGCGTGGGCACGCGAGCCCGCTCGGCCCTGCGCATACCAGCGCTACGGACCGTCGACGGGCTGCTCGGCGCCGGGCTGACGGGGTGCGTCGGACTCGCGATCGCCTGGATCATCGGGGCGGTCGCGCTCCAGACGGCGTCCTCGGTGCGGCTGCGTGACGACGTGCAGCACTCGACCATCCTGGCCGCTCTGGACAGTCTGCTGCCGCCCTCGGGGCCAATCCTGAACGCCCTCGCCCGGTTCGATCCGCTGCCCTCGGTGCGCGGGCCGGCCGCCGACGTGCCGGCGCCGACGCGCGGGATCCTGGCCGCGCCGGCGGTGCGGGCGGCGTCGCGGAGCGTCGTCCGCGTGTTCGGGACCGCATGCGGGCTCGGGATCGAAGGGAGCGGCTGGGTGGCGGCTCCGGGCATCGTTGTCACCAATGCCCACGTGGTAGCGGGGGAAACCGACACCGAGGTGCAGATCGGCGGCGTCGGAGCCGGTCTTCCAGCGCATGTGATCGACTTCGATTCCCACGACGACATCGCCCTGCTGCGGGTGAGCGGGCTGAGGCAGCCGCCGCTGGCACTGGCGGCGCACCCGGACTCGGGCACCTCGGCCGCGATCCTCGGGTATCCGCTCGACGGCCGCTTCGACGCCGAGCCGGGGCGGATCGGCCAGACGAGCGTGGTCAGCACCGAGGACGCGTACGGCGCCGGCCCGGTTCTGCGCAGCATCACCTCGCTGCGCGGGCGCGTCCGGCCCGGAAACTCCGGCGGCCCGCTGGTCGACGCCCACGGTGGCGTAGTCGCGACCGTGTTCGCGGCTTTGACCGGAACCTCAAGGCATGGCGGTTTCGCGGTGCCGAACTCGCTGGTGCGCGCGCAGCTGGAGCTGGCCCGCGACCGGACCGCCGAGGTCTCGACGAGCCGCTGCGCCGGCTGAGCCCGGTCAACCCGGGCGCAGGCAACGCCATGGCGGGCGGCGGTCTGCGGCGCCGCCCGCCTCAGGCGGTCATTGCCCCCGGACGCTCCTCGGCCATCTGTTGCACCACATCCAGTCCGAACGCCCCGAGGAGCTGAGGGTGGTGATGAGCGAGGTGGCGCTGAGTCGCGTCGAAGAGCTCCTGCTGAGAACCGCCGACGAGTTGCGCCCCGCACTCGCAGTAGGCGATCCGGCAATGCTCTTCGTTGATCGGGGTCATCAAGTCCTCGAACTTCGCGACAGCGTTTACAGAACACCGGTCCCAATGCTCCGCGTCCCGCGGTTGTGGCCCCGGCGACCACGGATGAGAACGTTCTCCCGAGCCCGTTGGCGATACGTTTCCAGAACGTTGCCGGAGGTGGTTACCGCGAGTGAGAGAACCCGGATTCAGCTCTGTGGGCGCCTGTCGGTGGAGCTCGACGGGGTCGAGCTGTCGGCGGCGCTGCGCGGCAAGCAGGTTCCGCTGCTGCTCGCCTACCTGGTCCTGAGCCGAGACCGCGTGGTGGGACGCGAGGAGCTGATCGGCGCGCTGTGGTTCGACAGCGCGCCGCGCTCCCAGGATGCGGCGCTGCGCACGCTGCTCTCGCGACTGCGATCGGCGCTGGGGCCATCGGTGCTGGTCGGCCGCGACGAGCTCGTGCTGGAGTTGCCGGCGCCCGCCTGGGTCGATGTCGAGGCTGCCGGCGAAGAGGCCGGTCGGGCACTGCAGGCGCTGGAGCGCGGCGACGCACGCAGTGCCTGGGCGCTGGCCCAGGTGCCGCTCAATATCGCCAGCCGGGGGCTGATGCCCGGCGCGCAGGCGCCATGGCTGGAGTCCCGGCGACGCGAGCTGGCCGACATCAGGCTGCAGGCGCTCGAGGTGGTGGGCCGCGCGGGGCTCGGGTTGGGCGGTACACAGCTCGGGTCCGTGGAGCGGGCCGCCCGCGCCCTGATCGAGGCAGAGCCCTACCGCGAGTCCGGATACGTGCTCTTGATGCAGGCGCTTCAGACGCAGGGCAACCTGGCCGAGGCGATGCGCGTGTTCGACCGTCTGCGCATCCTCCTGCGCGACGAGCTCGGTACCGCTCCATCGCCGGCCGCGATCGAGGCCCACGATCGGCTGCTGCATCCGGAGGCGCCGTCGCGGCCGTCCTGGGTGATCGATCGCCGGGGCGTGCAGACGATCCCACTCGCCGCCGAGCTGCGCGAGCGGGCTGCCGGCCCGCTGGTCGGTCGCGTCGAGGAGCTGGCCCGGCTCGAGGGCTGGCTGTCGGGGGCGGGCGGGGCTCACAACGGAGACGACCGCGGCGAACGCGTGCTGCTGCTGAGCGGCGACGCCGGGGTCGGTAAGACGCGGCTGCTCGCCGAAGTGGCCAAGCGCGCCCACGCCGGCGGCACGCTGGTGCTGGCCAGCCGCGCCCCTGAGGAGACGCTGGTGCCGTTCCAGCCGCTCCTGGAGGCCCTGGACCAGTACGTGTCGGCGGCTTCCGAGGTCGAGCTGCGGGCCGTGGCCCGCGAGCACGGGGCCGAGCTCTCGCGCCTGCTGCCGCGGCTGCGCCGCCGCCTGCCCGATCTGCCGCCGGCCGACTCCGCAAACCCGGATACCGAGCGCTACCGCTTGTTCGAGGCCGTGGCCGGGCTGCTCGGGGAGATATCGGCCTCGATGCCGGTGCTGATCGTGCTCGACGACCTGCACTGGGCAGACCGTCCGACCCTGCTCCTGCTCCGCCATCTGGCACGAGCGCCGAAGGCGGCGCGGATCTCGGTGCTCGGTGCCTACCGCGCCACCGAACACTTCAGCGAGGCCTTCGACAGCGCGCTGGCAGGGCTGCGACGCGACCGGCTGATGACCCAGATGGACGTCGCCGGACTACCGGAGTCAGACGCCGCCGAGCTGGTGGGGCTGATGCTCGGGGGAGCGCCGTCGGACGGCTTCTCGCACGCGCTTTACGCGGAGACCGAGGGCAACCCGTTCTTCATCGAGGAGATCGTTCGCCACCTGGCGGACTCCGGCGTGCGCTCCGACAGCGCAGGCGCTGACGACCTGCAGCGCTTCGGGCTGCCCGATGACGTCCGCGAGGTGATCTCGCGGCGGCTGGCACGGCTGTCGGAGGGGACGATCGAGGGGCTTCGGGTGGCCGCGGTGATCGGGCGCGACTTCGACCCGGCGATGCTGGAGAACGTGCTCGGCCTCGACGAGGAGGTGTTCCTGGGAGCACTCGAAGAGGCGCTCGCGGCGGGGCTGGTTGGTGAGCTGCCAGGCGGCTCCGGGCGCTACGCCTTCTCGCACGCGCTGATCCGCGAGACCCTTTACGAGGGCATGTCGGCCACCCGGCGCTCCCGGATCCATCGGCGGGTCGGGAACGCGCTGGAGTCCGCCGGCCCGGAGACCAACGTGAGCGAATTGGCGCATCACTTCACGCGGGGCGCCGCCCGGGCGCAGGACGCCGAGGTGGCGATCGGCTACGCGCTGCGGGCCGGGGAGCGGGCCACGGCGATGCTGGCTCACGAGCAGGCCGCGGACCACTACGCCAGCGCGCTCGAGCTGCTGGTTCGCTTCGATCCGGATGCGCCCCAGCGCCAATGCGACCTGCTCCTGGAGCTCGGCGAGGCACAGATCCGCAGTGGGGAGCGCCCCCGGGCGTGGACCACGTTTCGCCAGGCGGCCACGTTGGCCGCGAAGCTCGGTGACGGAGCAAGCCTGGCCCGCGCGGCGATCGGCTCCTCGCGACGCTACGTGCAGCCTCCCGGCGTGGTCGACGAGGAGCTGATCTCGCTGCTGGAGCAGGCGCTGGAGATGACGGCCGGCGAGCAGTCGGTCCGGCGGGTGCGACTCCTGACCAGCCTGTGCGGGGCGCTGTACTACTCCAAGCGCCGCCACCGGATGCGCCAGCTGAGCGCCGAGGCGACGGTGATAGCCGCCGAGCTGGCTGATCCTCGGGCGGCGGCACTGGCCGCTGCCGCGCGACGGCGTGCGTACTGGGGTCCCGGACACCTCGAGCGTCGCCTGGCGGACTCGACCCAGCTGCTGCGCGCCGCTCGCGACGCGGGCGACATCGAGCTGACCCTGCAGGGACACGCCTGGCTGGTGGTGGACCTGCTCGAATCGGGCGATCCGGCCGCTGTCGAAGCACAGATCGAGGCGTTCACCGCCGGCGCGCAGGAGCTGCGCCAGCCCCTGTTTCTTTGGAACGCGGCGGTGTGGCGAGCGATGCGCTCGCTACTCGCCGGCCACCTGGAGCAGGCCGACGCTCTCGCCGTCGAGGCCCTCACATCCGGAATGCGGCCCGAGGGCATCACCGCAGGCCAGTACTACTCGATCCAGCTGCTGGCGATCCGTCGCGAGCAGCGGCGGATGCAGGAGCTCGACCAGACGGTCCGCGACGTGGTCGCGGGCAGCCCCACGCGGCCGGCGTGGCGCGCGGGTCTGGCGACGCTGCTGTGCGATACCGGGCATCACGACGAGGCCCGCGAGCACTTCGAGCTCCTGGCCGCCTCGGGCTTCACCGACATCCCCGAGGACGGCGACTGGATGATCACGATGGTGCTGGCGGCGGAGGTCGCGGCGGAGCTGGGCGACGTCGAGCGGGCGCGACTCATCTACGAGAGGCTGCTCCCGTACCGGATGGTGAATGTGGTCATCGGTCTGGCCGCCGTGTGCATGGGAGCGACCGCGCGCTACCTGGGGCGTCTGGCGGCGGTGATGGGCAATCGGGAGGACGCAGCGGTGCTGCTGGAGCGCGCGATCGCCCGCAACGGCACGCTGCGGGCTCCGGTGCAGCTGGCCCACAGCCAGCTCGACTACGCGAGCCTGCTCGGCGGGAGCGCCCGCGCCCGCGAGCTCGTCCAGGCCGCCGCGCAGACGGCGCAGGAGCTCGACCTACCGCTGGTGGCGGCGAGGGCCGAGCTGCTGCGGCGCTGAGGACGCCTCTGACGGGGGCTTCCCAGCCGTGATTGCGCGGGGCGCTACCCTGCGGCCCCATGCCGAAGACGCTCGTTATCGCAGAGAAGCCATCGGTCGGTCGCGACCTGACGCGGGTGCTTCCCGGCGCCTTCACCAAGGGCGAGGGGTACCTCGAGGGGCCCGATCACGTCGTCACATGGGCGGTCGGGCACCTGGTGTCACTCGCGGACCCCGACGAGTACGACGACAAGTTCAAGAAGTGGCGTATGGCCGATCTTCCGATCGTGCCCGAGCACTTCAAGCTGGTGGTTCGCGACGAGCGCTCCAAAAAGCAGATGAACGTGATCCGCCGCCAGCTCGGCCGTGAGGACCTCGAGACCGTGGTCAACGCTTGCGACGCCGGACGCGAGGGCGAGCTGATCTTCGCCTACGTCTACGAGAAGTCGGGCTCGCGCAAGCCGGTCCAGCGTCTGTGGCTGAACTCGATGACCAAGTCAGCGATCGAGGCGGCGTTCGGGCACCTGCGTCCGGCCAGCGAGTTTGCCAGCCTCGAGGCCGCCGCTCGCTCCCGCTCGGAGGCCGACTGGATTGTCGGCATGAACGCGACCCGCGCGGCCACGATCCGGCTGCGTTCGTCGTTCGACGGCGCGGTCTCGCTGGGCCGGGTGCAGACACCGACGCTGGCGATCCTGGCCCGGCGCGAGGAGGAGATCCGCGCCTTCAAGCCCGAGCCCTACTGGATCGTCGACGCGCAGTTCGACACGGTCGACGCTCCCAAGCGCAGCTACGAGGGGCGCTACCACGCCGGGGCGAATCCGCGCATGAAGACTGCCGCGGAGGCTCGCGCGGTCGTCGATGCCTGCCGGGATCAGACCGGGACGATCACCAAGCTCGAGAAGACCAAGCGCACCGAGCGCCCCCCGCTCCTGTATGACCTGACCTCCCTGCAGAGCGATGCCAGCTCGCGGTTCGGGTTCACGGCGCGGCGCACCCTGGCCGCGGCCCAACGGCTCTACGAGGAGCACAAGGCGCTCACCTACCCGCGGACCAACTCGCGCTTCTTGACCGGCGACATCGTGTCCGAGATCAAGCCGATCGCCCAGCTGGTGGGTCGGCGGGCCGAGTACGCGGCGGCCGCGCAGTACGTGGCCGGTCTCGACGTGCTCCCGCTCGGCCGGGTGGTCAACGACGCCAAGGTCACCGACCACCACGCCATCATCCCGACGAACGCCGACAGCCACCCCGTCGACAAGATGAACGACGACGACAAGCGGATCTACGACCTGGCCGCACGCCGCTTCCTTGCTGTCTTCCATCCCGACGCGCTGCTCGAGAACACGCGGGTGGAGACAACCGTCGCCGGCCACGTGTTCCGCACCCGCGGCAAGCTGCTGCTGGTGCCCGGATGGCGCGGCGTCTACGGCGAGAGCGCCGCGGACGAGGGGGGCGCCACCGGCGAGGATGACGAGGGGCGTGAGCAGCGGCTGCCGAAGCTCGAGCAGGGTGAGTCCGCCGCGGTGCGCGAGGTGGCCGCCGCCGAGAAGGAGACCAAGCCGCCGCGGCGCTTCAACGACGGCACGCTGCTGCGGGCGATGGAGACCGCGGGCAAGCTGGTCGACGACGAGGAGCTGCGCGAGGCGATGAAGGACTCCGGGATCGGCACGCCCGCAACGCGGGCGGCGATCATCGAGCGCCTGCTCCAGGTGGGTTACATCGAGCGCGACGCGCGGGCCCTGGTCGTGACCGAGAAGGGTCTGAACGTCATCAGGCTGCTTGCCCAGCACCCGCTCACCAGTCCCGACCTGACCGGCGACTGGGAGCACCGGCTGGCCAAGATCGAGACCGGCCAGGACTCCCGCGAGGCCTTCATGGGCGACATCGTCAAGTTCACCGAGGAGACCGTCGGCGAGCTCGACGCCAAGCTAAAGGACGTCCGCATCCCGCGAGCCAACCTCGGGCCGTGCCCGGTGTGCAGCCGCGACATCGTCGAGAACCGCAAGGGCTACTCGTGCTGGTCGCGTGAGGATCCCGGCTGCGGGTTCGTGATCTGGAAGTCAAAGGCCGGCAAGACGCTCGGCGTGCCGATCGCCCGGGAGCTGATTCGCACCGGGCGCACCGAGAAGCCGGTGACCGGCTTCAAGGGACGTTCGGGCAAGAGCTTCCGGGCGCGGCTGGCTCTCCAGCAGACCGAGGAGGGCCGCTGGCGCGTCGAGTTCGACGAGCCGTGGGCTCAGGAGGGGGCCAAGCCTCCCGAGGTCGAGCCCGCGGCCGACTCGGGCGAGGCCGCCGCCGCAGCCGGCGAGGGCGTCGCGGCCGAGCAGCCCGCCGCCGCTTAGCAGCGCTCACCCGGGCGCTGGCCTGGGCGCGGACGTCGACTGCTTGGGAGAGGTGGACTGGACAAGGGTCAGACGGCCGGCGCGGTCCGAGAGGGGGAGCGTGCGTCCTCATGCAGCCTATGTGTGTATGAGGACGCACACCCCCCCGATCTGGGACCGCATCCGGCGCCGGCAGCCCCGACCCCCACCCTCTCCCAAGCCAAGCAGTAGACGTGCGGGCTCGCCGGTCGTTCCGGCGCCCGCCCAGCCCGGCTCGGGTCAGCTTGACGGCTCGACGGGAGCCAGCGGGAGCGCCGAGCGCTCGGTCACGTACTGGCCGGGGTCGTAGTCACCCTCGGCGAAGACCAGGACCGCGGCCCCGTCGTCGGCGACCAGGAGCTCGTGCCAGGTTCCGGGGGCGATCAGCAGCGTGTCGCCAGGGCGCAACGCGAGCGTCCGCTCCTGCACGCCGTCGTCGAGCGTGACATCGACGCGGCCCGAGAGGCCCACGAGCAGGCGATGTTGCGTGCGGCAGGCGTGGCCACCGCGCCGCGCCCCGGCCGGCAGCTCGTGCAGCGTGTAGGTGCGGCCCACGGGAAAGGGGATCCGGTCGGCCTCGACCAGCGTCAGCTTCCCGCGCGGCTCCTCGAACACCGTCGCGGTTGGCGCTATGTGCGGGATCTTGGACGCGATCGCGCCAAGATATCGACCGCGGCGCGCGCCACCATGGGTGGATGCCCCTGACGCTCGTCCTCGGACCCGCCAACTCGGCCAAGGCCGGCCAGGTTCTGGGCGCGTTCGAAGCCGCCGCCCGCCGCGGGGCGGTGCTGGTGGTGCCGACGGCGCTCGACGCCCGCCACTACACGCGCGAGCTCGCCGGCTCCGGCGCTGTGCTGGGGTCGGTGCTCACCTTCGACGGGCTGGCCGATGAGATCGCCCGCCGCGCCGGCTATGGCTCCCGCCGTCTTTCCGAGCTGCAGCGCGAACGGGTGTTGGAGCGTGCGCTGGCCCGCTCGCGTCCGGTCTCGGCAGGTTTCCTCGCCGCGGCCGGGGAGCTGATCGCGGAGCTCCAGCGAGGCCTGGTCTCGGTCCCGCGGTTCGCTACGGCGCTGCAGCGCTGGGCGGCGCAGGACAGCCGGCGCGAATCGTATGCGCGTGAGCTCGGCGGCATCTACACCGCCTACTCGCGGGAGCTTGAGCGAGCCGGCCGGGTCGACCGCGAGCTGTTCGCCTGGCGTGCCCTCGACGCGCTGCGGGCGGCACCGGCGCACTGGGGAGGCGAGGCGGTGTTCTTCTACGGCTTCGACGAGTTGACGGCGCTCGAGCGCGACGCCGTCGAGACGCTGTCACGGCTGGCCGGCGCCGAGGTGACCGTGTCGCTGACCTACGAGCCGGGGCGCGAGGCGCTGCGAGCGCGCGCCGAGGCGGTCGAGGAGCTGCGCCCGCTGGCCACCCGGGTGCTCGAGCTGCCCGCCCGGGACGAGCACTACGCGGATTCCGCCCGGAGGGTCCTGCACCACCTCGAGCGCTCGCTGTTCGAGCCGGCTCCGGAGCGGGTGGAGCCCGGAGCGGCGGTGTCCCTGCTGGAGTCGGGCGGGGAACGGGCGGAGGCCGAGCTGGTGGCCGCGCGGGTGCTCGAGCTCCTGCGCGGCGGCATGCGCGGCGAGGAGATCGTCATCGTGCACCGGTCGCTGCCGCGGGCCGGTGCGCTGCTCGGGCGGGTGCTGGCGCAGTACGGGGTCCCGGTGACAGGCGGTCGCGAGGTGGCGTTCGGTCACACGCCGCTCGGACGGGCGCTGCTCGGGGCGGCCCGCTGCGCCCTGCTCGGCGACGAGGCGACCCCGGGCGACCTGCTCGACTACCTGCAGGCCCCCGGTCTGCTGGAGCATCCCGAGATCGCGGACGGGCTCGAGGCCGAGGTGCGGATCGGGGCGATGACCACGTTTGCGCAGGCTCGCAGAGCGCTGGGATGGGCGCTGCCGGAGCTCGACTCGCTGGGGGCCGCTCCCGACACCCTGGCGCAGCTGTGCGAACTTGCGCGGCGACTGTTCGCGGCGCCTCACGATGCGGCGGCGCCGATGCTGACGTCAGCCGAGGCGCTGGATGCCCGGGCGCTGGCGGCGCTGACCCGCGCATGGGCTGAGCTGGCGGAGGTCGGCGGCGAGCTCTCCGGGCCGCGCCTGATCGAGCTCCTCGAGTCGCTTCCGGTGCGTGTGCCGGCTACCGAGGGACCGGGTGAAGTCCTGCTGGCCGAGCCGCTGCAGATCCGTGCCCGCCGCTTCCGCGTCGTGTTCGTCTGCGGCCTCCAGGAGGGGGAGTTCCCGGCTCCGGCACGCCCGGAGCCGTTCCTGCCCGACGAGCGCCGCTGGGAGCTCGCCGCCGCCTCCGGACTGCGGCTGCGTCCCCACGAGGACAACCTCGCGCGCGAGCGGTACCTGTTCTACGCGGCGATCTCGCGCGCCACCGAGAGGGTCGTGCTGAGCTACCGGAGCTCCGACGAGGAGGGCAACATGGCGCTGCCCTCGCCGTTCCTGGCCGATGTGGCCGAGCTGCTGGCGGAGGACTGGCCGTCGCGCCGCGAACGGCGGCTGCTGGCCGACGTCGTGTGGCCGCAGGACCGGGCGCCGACCGCCGGGGAGCTCGAGCGCGCGCTCGCGGCCGCGGGGGCGCCCGGAGCCGGGGAGGCGCCCGCACCCGAGCGAATCCTCGGAGAGCTGGCCCTCGGCCGCGTGCGACATAGCCGGATCCTGTCCGCCGGGGCGCTCGAGACCTACGGCGACTGCCCGATGCGCTGGCTGGTGGAGCGCGAGCTGCGCCCCGAGGCGCTCGAGCCCCAGCC
This sequence comes from uncultured Solirubrobacterales bacterium, assembly GCA_963799995.1. Classification (GTDB taxonomy): domain Bacteria; phylum Actinomycetota; class Thermoleophilia; order Solirubrobacterales; family Solirubrobacteraceae; genus Palsa-465. The sequence goes on from CAWCZI010000013.1 coordinate 350,697, forward strand.
GGAGCCGATCGTGCGGGGAAACCTGATGCACGACGTGCTCGAGCGTCTGCTGCGCCGGCTTGGGGGGCCGGTCATCCCTGACTCGCTGCAGCAGGCACGGACGATCCTCGACGAGCTGCTCGGCGAGCTGGGGCCGGCGGCGGCGCCGAGCCTCGGTCCGGGCCGGCCCGAGGTCGTCCGGGCCGGCGCGCTGCGAGCGATCGAGGCCGACCTGCGGCGCTACCTGGAGCACGAGGCGCGCGCCGGAGGGGAGTGGCGTCCGGACGGGCTCGAGCTTCGGTTCGGGTTCGACCGCGACGATCCGGCCGACAGGCGACGATCCGGCCGACGGCGACGATCCGGCCGACGGCCCCAGTTCGCTGCCGCCGCTCGAGCTCGAGGCCGACGGGCAGCGGCTGCTGCTGCGGGGGATGATCGACCGCGTCGACATCGACCCCTCGGGTCGGGCCGTGGTGCGCGACTACAAGAGCGGCGCGGCGCGGCCCGAGCACCAGGGGGCCCGCTGGAGCGTCGACCGCCGCCTGCAGGTGGCGCTGTACATGCTGGTTGTCCGCGAGCTGCTCGGCCGCGAGCCGGTCGGGGGCTTCTACCAGCCGCTGCGGGGTGAGGACCTGCGTGCCCGCGGGATCTTCCGCAAGGGCGTGACGGTGGGCGGTGTCGTGGCCACCGACGCTCGCGAGGCGCAGGAGCTCGATGCGGAGCTCGACGGCGCGGCCGAGCGCGCGGTCGCGCTGGCGGCAGCGCTGCGCAGCGGGGGGCTGACGCCGTGTCCGCAGAACTGCTCGCGCGACGGCTGCGCGTACCCGGGGATCTGTCGCAGCCAGTGATCGTCACACCCGGATCCGACGACGCCGTGGCCGCGCCCGCCGGCCGCTCCTGGACCGAGGAGCAGGCGCGCGCGATCGAGCGTCGCGACGGGGATCTGCTGCTCGACGCCGGCGCGGGCAGCGGCAAGACCTCTGTCCTGGTCGAGCGCTTCGTCGGATCGGTGCTCGATGACGGGATCGACGTCGCCGCGATCCTCACGATCACGTTCACCGACAAGGCGGCCGCCGAGCTGCGCGACCGGATCCGGCTGCGGCTGCGCGAGCGGGGGGCTGCCGACGCCGCCCGGGCCACCGAGGGGGCATTCATCTCCACGATCCACGGCTTCTGCGCTCGGGTGCTCCGGGCGCATCCGCTCGCCGCCGGGCTGGACCCGGCCTTCACGGTGCTCGATCGCCAGCAGTCAGAGCCGCTGGGGGCGGCGGCGTTCGATCTGGCGCTCGACCAGCTTGCCCGTGAGCGGCCGGGCGCCGTCGAGCTGCTCGCCGCCTACGGCGCCGGACCGCTGCGCGCCGCGACCCTCGGCGTCTACGCGCAGCTGCGCTCCGCCGGCCGCCTCGAGCCCCGGTTGCCGGGCTGTCCCGAGACCGACGTCGATTCCGCCTGGCGCGAGCTCGTGCAGGCCGCCGGCGCGCTGGCCGCGGAGCTGGGAGCTGTGCCGGAGCCGAGCTCGCGGGTCAGCGACGCGCTGGCCCGGGTGCAGCGCTGCCGCGATCTGCTGCTCGATCCGGATCCGTGGCCGGGCGCGCTGGAGGCGCTGCGGCTTCCGGGCGGCAACGGCGCCGCGCTCAGCACCGACGCCTGCGCTGCCTACCGCGAGGCGCTGGGGCGGCTGCGGGCCGAATACGCCGCCGTCGCCGCCGGGCCCGTGCGCGACCAGCTGGACGCACTGCTGGAGGGGTTCGGTCGGCACTACACGGCGCTCAAGCGCGAAGCGGCCGGATTGGACTTCGAGGATCTGGAGCTGCTCACGCGCGAGCTGCTGCGGACCGACACCGACGTGCGAGAGCGCTACGCGGCGAGGTTCGAGCGGATCATGGTCGACGAGTTCCAGGACACCAACCGGGTGCAGCTGGAGCTGATCGAGTCGATCGCCCGCGGCAACCTGTTCACCGTCGGCGACGCCCAGCAGTCGATCTACGGATTCCGCCACGCCGACGTGGAGCTGTTCGAGCAGCGGGGCCGGCGGCTGGCCGGGAGGGGTGAGCGGCAGACGCTGCAGACCAACTTTCGCTCGCGCCCCGAGATCCTCGAGGCGCTCAACCTGACGTTCGAGTCAGAGCTCGGCGAGCGCTTCCGGCCGCTGGTGGCCGGGCGGGTGGCTGATGACGGCGGCGGCGGGGTTCCCGTGCCCGGGAGCGTGGCTGATGAGGGCGGCGGCGTCGGTGTGGAGCTCGTGCTGGTCGACAAGGGTGCCGACTGGGCGCTCGAGGGCTTGGCCTCCCCGTGGCGGCTGGCCGAGGCCCGCGCGCTGGCCGACCGGGTCGCGGAGCTGGTGCAGGCCGGGACGGCCCCCGGCGACATGGTGGTGCTGATGCGGGCCACGACCGACATGCGCGCCTACGAGCGGGCGCTCGAGCGGCGCGGGCTGCCGACCTACGTGATCGGCGGACGCGGGTACTGGCAGCACCCGCAGGTGCTGGACATGGTCGCCTACCTGCGTGCGCTTTCGAACCCGCGTGACGAGGAGTCCCTGTACACCGTGCTGTCCTCGCCGCTGGTCGGCGCGACGCTCGACGCGGTCGTGGTCCTGGCCGCCGCCGCCCGGGACGCCGGCCGGGATCCATGGTGGGTGCTTCGCGATCCGGGTGAGTCGGGGGCCTGCCGCGAGGCTCTGGACTCGCTGACCGCTGAGGACCGGGAGCGGCTGGCATCGTTCGCCGTGTGGTTCGCCGAGGAGCGGACGCGCGCCGCCCGCTGCTCGATCGAGGAGCTGATCGAAGGCGCGCTGCGGCGCACTGGATACGACCTGGCGATGCTGGCCCTGCCCGGTGGCCGGCGCCGGCTGGCCAACGTCCGCAAGCTGATGCGGCTCGGACGCGACCACGAACGCGATCACGGGCCGGACCTCCGGGGCTTCGTGGAGGTCGTCGCCGAGCGCGAGGCGGGACGCGCGGGCGACCCCCGGGAGAGCGAGGCACCGGTGGAGGGTGAGGGACTCGACGCGATCCGGCTGATGACCATTCACCGCGCCAAGGGGCTCGAGTTCGACACCGTCTGCGTGGCCGACCTAGGGCGCTCGGTCCGTCCCCCGGCGGAGATGCTGCGGGTGTCGGCCGACGGCCGGCTCGGCATCCGCCTGGCCCGCGCCGGGGTCGGGGGCCGGGAGAACGCGCTGGCTTTCAGCGCACTGCGCGAGGAGCAGCAGAAGGCCGACGACGCCGAGGAGCGGCGGCTGTTCTACGTCGCCATGACCCGGGCCCGGGAGCGGCTCGTTCTCACCGGCGCGGCCAAGCTCGAGGGCTGGATCAGCGGCGGCTCGACGGGCGGTGGGCCGGTGGCGTGGATCGCGCCGGCACTGTTCGGAGAGCTCGGGCCCTTGATCGTCGAGGGGGGAGGGGTGGTGCACCGCGGCGGGGTCGCGGTCGCGCTGCGCATCCCCGATCCCGAGCAGCTCCGTGACCCCGCCCCCCCAGCCGCGCTGGCCCCCTCCGTCCAGTCCACGCCACCGCTGCCCGGCCCGCTGCCGCCCGCGCCGCCGGTGCCCGGCCCGCTGGTGCCCGGCCCGCCGGTGCCCGGCCCGCCGGCACCGGTCGTGGCCAGCCTCAGCTACTCCTCACTGGGCGAGTACGCGCGCTGCGGCTATCGCTTCTACGCCGAGCGGGTGCTGGGGCTGCCGCCCGCGCCGGATCCGCCGCCGTCCGAGCACGAGGCGCCGGCGCGCTCGGGTTCCCCGTCCGTCCGGCCCGCCGAGCAGCGCGGGGTGCTGATCCACGCGCTGCTCGAACGGCTCGACTTCCGCCGCCCCTCGGTGCCGGGGCCCGAGGCCCTCGCGGCAGCCGCCATCCGGGCCGGGATCGGGCCGGCGCCGGGCCCGGATGAGACGGGCGAGCTGGAGGCGCTCGTGCGGTCGTTCGCGGCCGGCGAGTTGTGCGCCCGGCTGGGACGCGCCCGGGACGTGCGCCGCGAGGAGCGGTTTGCCTTCCTGCTGGGCGGTGGCGAGCTGATCACCGGCGCGTTCGACGTCCTGGCCAGGGAGCCCGGCGAGCGGATGCTGATCGTCGACTACAAGAGCGACCGTCTGCGGGGCGCCGAGCCCGCGGCCGTTGTTGACGACGCCTACCTGACCCAGCAGCTGATCTACGGCCTGGCGGCGCTCCGGGCCGGGGCGGCCGAGGCGGAGGTGGTCCACTGCTTCCTGGAGCGCCCCGCCGAGCCCGTCAGCGCTCGGTTCGCGCGCTCGGACGCCGGGGATCTCGAGCAGGAGCTCGAGCGGCTGGTGGCCGGCGTCGCCCGGCGCGACTTCGCCGTCGCCGCGACTCCGCACCGGGCGCTGTGCGCGGGCTGCCCCGCCGAGGGCGGGCTGTGCTCGTGGCCCACGGCGATGACCCGCCGCGACTCTCCGGACCGCCTTTTCTGAGCCTTGGGGCCCGCGCGGACCCTTAGCTCTCGACCTGGTCTGAGTCCGGGGCCTTGAACTCGACTTCCACCTGCTCCTCCGGATGGCGCTCCTCGACCTTGGCCAGAGCCGTCAGAGTGCGCTGATCGGCGGCCTCGGTCGGGGGGCCGAACAGGCTCCGTGGCCATAGATGTCGCGTCACCACGACGTTGACCTCGGCCGCGTAGAGGGTGAGCTGGGCTCCGAGGTGCAGCCATATCAGCAGCGCGATCACGAACGCGAACGTCCCGTAGGTGTTGGTCGAGTTCTTGATCACGTGACCGACGTAGTAGCCGCCGAGCACCTGCAGGATCTCCCACAGGACTGCGGCCACGAGCACCCCGATTCGCAGGTCCCGGGTCGTCACGGTGCTGGCGGTCATCAGCCGGAAGGCCGCCATGAACAGTCCGAAGTTGAGCAGCAGCGAGATCAGGATCCCGGCGACCTTGACCAACGGGCCGCTGCCCAGGCCCCCGGTCACCAGCCCTGACGCCAGCGTCGAGATCAGGAACAGCATCCCGAGCGAGGCGAGCAGGCCGAGCCCGCGCAGCCGCGACTGGATGAAGTTCGGCCTGTCCTTGAGCGGCACCGCCCACACCCGGTCAAAGGCGTTCTGGGCCGCCTGGGTCACGCCGAGCCCGGCCAGCAGCGAGGTGAGCAGCCCGATCACCAGTGCCACCACGTTGCCGTGCAGGCCGTGCGCCTTGATCTGGTTGTTGATGATCGGGAACTGGCTCAGAGCGGACTTCTCGACCGCCTGCTGAGCGTGCAGGTCGCCCTGGAGCACGAAGCCGAGGATCGTGACGAACACGAGCAGCAGCGGGAACAGCGAGAAGAAGGCGAAGTAGGCCACGAGCGCCGCCTGATTGCCGGCCTGGTCGTCGCCGAACTTCTTGACCACCGCCATCGGGATCGCCAGCCACCGGCGCTGCTGCTGGTAGCGGTCGAACCTGCGCACCGGGGCCATCACGTCCATGTGCGATCTGCTACCCGCCCCGCGTGGCAATAACGCCGTATCGCGGCTGTGCGCCGTGTACCGCGGCGGCCGCTTCGACGCGTGGACCGCCGTTTCGACGCGTTGAACCGCCGTTTCTACGCCGGGACCGTCGCTCAGGCGGCGGCGAGCGCCGGCGGCGTCTGCGCTGCGACGTCCTCCCGGGCGTGCAGCACCACGGTTGCCCGGCGGTCCGGGCTGAACGTGATCCCGCGCCGCCGGGTCCCCTCCGGGCGCTCACCGGCAGGCGACAGCCGGTATCGGGTCAGTACGGCCCGCAGCGCGATCTTCATCTCCTGCACCGCGAAGCTCGCACCCAGGCAGCGGCGTCGTCCGCCCCCGAACGGGATCCATGTGTACGTGCCGGGCGGCGTCTCGAGGAAGCGCTCGGGCCGGAACTCGAACGGGTGCTCGTAGATCTCAGGATCGTGGTGCAGCAGCTGCGCGCTGGCCAGCAGCAGCACGCCGGCGGGGTAGCTAAAGCCGCCGATCTGGACCGAGCGCTTGGTCAGCCGGGGCTCGGCGTTGGGGACCACCGGGCGCAGGCGCAGGATCTCGTTGATCGTCGCCGTCAGGTACTCGTCTCCGCCGCCGGAGTCGAGCTCCTCGGTCAGCCGCGCGGTCACCACCGGTTCGCGGGAAAGGCGTTCGAGCGCCCACCCCAGCTGCGACGCGGTGGTCTCGTGTCCGGCCACCAGCGCGGTCATCAGCTCGTCGCGGATCTCCTGAAACGACATCGGGGTCTCGTCCTCGTGGCGCGCCGCCAGCAGCACGGCCAGGATGTCGTCGCGATCCTCGCCGCCGGGCGCATCGCGCCGCTCGGCCACGAGCTCGAAGATCAGCTCGTCGGTCTCGCGGCGCATCGACTCGAAGCGTCGCTGCGTGCGCGACCAGCGCAGCATGCGCTGCATCACCGGCATCACCGACAGCGGGCTCTCCCCGAACTCGAGCACCGCGGTCAGCAGGTCGCGCAGGCGGTCCAGGCGCGGACCGCGATCGAGCCCGAACACCGCCCGCAGGACGATCTCGAGGGTCAGCCGTTGCAGGCGAGGGTGAAGCGGTACCGGCTCACCGACCGGCCAGCCCTTCACCTCCTGTTCGGCCAGCTCGGTCATCAGCCCCGCGAGGGCGCGCATCCGCTCGCCGTGGAAGGCGGGGAGCATCAGACGCCGCTGCTCCATGTGGGCGCCCTCGTCGAGCAGGATCACCGAGTTGCGGCCGAGGATCGGCTCGAGCACCCGGGCGCCCTCACCAGGATGGATCGCGTCGGCGGGGGCCGTGAACAGCTCCTTGATCTCGTCCGGGTCAGACAGCAGCACGAACGGCGGCTGGAACGGCAGCTGCACGGTCACGCGCTTGCCGTACTTGCGCAGGCGCTCCAGCGATGAAGCCGGCCGCGTCCAGGTGGCGAGCATCTGCAGGGCCGCCGGACCCCCCGGGCCGGGCGGCAACTGACCATCGAGCCTGCGTCGCATACGACTCTCCTCGTATTGGTCCACCGCGAACATGCTCACACCACTGACACGAACACTGTGACATCGATCACATCGGCAGCTATCCCCGCTCGATCGCGAGCAGAGTGCGCTTGCGGTCGACGCCGCCGGTGTAGCCGCCGAGCCCGCCGCCGGAGTGCAGCACCCGATGACACGGGATCACGATCGGCATCGGGTTTGAGCCGAGCGCATTGCCGGCCGCTCGCGAGCCGCGCGGGCTGCCGGCCTCGGCGGCCACCCGCCCGTAGCTCGAAACGGCCCCGTACGGGATCGCCGCGGTGGCTCGCAGGATGCGTTGCGCGAACCCCCGGATCAGCTGCCAGTCCAGTGCGACAGCAAACTCGCGGCGGCTGCCGGCGAAGTACTCGTCGAGCTCGCGGCGAGGCTCGTCCAGCCTGCGCGGCGACGCCAGCACACGCGGCGAGATGCGCGCCGAGATGTCTTGCAGCACGGCCTCCTCACCCTCGTGGTCGACATAGGCGATCCGCGCCAGTCCGGCGGGCGTCGCCGCCAGCAGCAGCGTTCCCACCGGGGAGTCAAAGGTGGCGTAGGCGACGTCGAGCAGTCCGGCGGCCGCGGCCGCGGCGGAGATGTCGGGAAGCCGCCGGGCTGCGGTACGCGCGACGGCGTCGCGGAACTCCTGTTCGAGTGGGTCTGAGGTGGTCATGGCCGGTATTCCTTTCGAAGTCGCTTGAGACCCTCGTGGACGTTGCGCCGGGCCGCCTCTTCGCTGGTCTGCATCACCACGCCGATCTCGGCATAGGCCTCGTCGAGCACGAAACGCAGGGCGATCGCCGTCCGCTGCTTGTCGGGCAGCGACGTGACCTCGGTCCACAGGACGTCGTCGGCCGGCTGTTCCGGCGTCTGGGCCGGATCCGCCCGCGCCGGGACTGTCTCGGCGACGTCGGCCATCGGCACGGCTCGCCGCGCTCTGGCCCGGACGTGGTCGATCGCCTTGCGGTGCGCGATCGTGAGGATCCAGCTGCGGAGGTTGACCGCGTCCTTCAGGCGCGGGTAGGCCCGAAGCGCGGCCAGCCAGGTCTCCTGGTAGCAGTCATCGGCGTCGACCGCCCCGACCATCGAGGTCAGGAAGCGGTGCACGTCACGCCCGTGGGCGTCGAGCAGGGCCTGGAACGGCGGGAGGCGCACATCTACCTAACGACGGCGGGGAGCACGACGTGAGATCTTGGCGCCCCGCCCCGCAGGACGCGAGCGCGGGGAGGTCTAAGCTGAGGCCGATGGAGCAGCGTACGCTCGGATCCCAGGGCCTGACCGTCTCCGCTCAAGGCCTCGGCTGCATGGGGATGTCCGAGTTCTACGGGAGCGCCGATGCGATCGAGGCGGTAGCCACGATCCACCGCGCGGTCGAGCTCGGGGTCACGCTGCTCGACACGGCCGACGCGTACGGGCCGTACACCAACGAGCAGCTGGTCGGCGAGGCGATCACCCGCCGGCGCGACGAGGTGGTCCTGGCCACCAAGTTCGGCCTCGTGCGGGATCCCGAGAACCCCGCGTCTCGCGGCATCAACGGCCGCCCCGAGTATGTGATGCACGCGTGCGACCAGTCGCTCAGGCGCCTGGGCGTCGATCACATCGACCTCTACTACCAGCACCGCGTCGACGCCGACGTGCCGATCGAGGAGACCGTCGGCGCGATGGCCGAGCTCGTCGATGCCGGCAAGGTCCGCTTCCTGGGCCTGTCGGAGGCGTCGGCCGAGACGATCCGGCGAGCCCACGCCGTGCACCCGATCAGCGCGCTTCAGAGCGAGTACTCGCTGTGGAGTCGTGACATCGAGGAGGAGGTGCTGCCGGCCATCCGCGAGCTCGGGATCGGCCTCGTGGCCTACAGCCCGCTGGGCCGCGGGTTCCTGACGGGACAGATCAAGAGCCCCCAGGACCTGGACGAGGGGGATTTCCGGCGCCACAGCCCGCGCTTTCAGGGCCAGAACTTCACCCGCAACCTCGAGCTCGTGGAGCGCGTCCGCGAGATCGCCGCCGACAAGGACTGCACCCCCGGGCAGCTGGCGCTGGCCTGGGTGATGGCCCAGGGTCGCGACGTCGTCCCGATTCCCGGGACCAAGCGGCGCTCCTATCTGGAGCAGAACGTTGAGGCGGCCGAGCTCGAGCTCGGTGCCGAGGAGCTGGCGCGGCTGGATGAGATTGCGCCTGTCGGAGCGGCCGCCGGCGACCGCTATCCGGACATGTCGTTCGTTAACCGATGAGAAACCGGGGTAGAGCGGGTCTTAGGCGACGAGGACCCGATCACAGCCCCGGAGTCGGCAAGTCGGGTCTCAGGACTTGTCCCAATCGACCCTGGGGTATACAAACCGATCAATGGCACGAGCAATCTGGACAGGCGCGATCAGCTTCGGACTGGTGAACGTCCCGGTCAAGCTGTACAGCGCAACCTCCCCGAAGTCCATCCGCTTCCACCAGATCTCCAGCAAGACGGGCGCCCGGATCCGCCAGAAGCGCGTCGATCCGTCCACCGGCGACGAGGTCGCGTTCGAGGACATCGTCAAGGGCTACGAGCTCAGCCCCGACCGCTACGTGCTGATCGAACCCGAGGAGCTCGACGCGCTGGACCCCAAGGCGACGAAGACCATCGACATCGAAGAGTTCGTCGACCTTTCAGACATCGACCCGATCTACTACGACCACTCCTACTACCTGGCCCCGACCACGGGCGGCGCCAAGGCCTACCGGCTGCTGCTGGAGGCGATGCGCGAGGCCGGCAAGGTGGCGATCGGGCGGGTGGTCATCCGCTCCAAGCAGCAGCTGTGCGCGCTGCGCCCCACCGACGGCGTGATGGCCCTGTCGACGATGCTGTTCGGCGACGAGGTGCTGTCCCCCGACCGACTCGACGAGCTCGACGGCCTCGACGAGGCCGAGGCCTCCAAGCGCGAGCTGACGATGGCCCAGCAGCTGATCGACTCGCTGTCGGCCGATTTTGACCCGACCAAGTTCAAGGACGAGTATCGCGAGCGCGTGATCGACCTGATCGAGCGCAAGGCTGCCGGTGAGGAGATCGCCGTGCAGCCGGAGGCCGAGGCGTCGGCGCCGGTGCCCGATCTGATGGCCGCGCTGGAGGCGAGCCTGGCCGAGGTGCGCAGCGGCGACAGCGACCAGCCCGCCGAGAAGGAGAAAGCGCCTGCAAAGCCCCGCAAGCGGGCCGCCGCAGGGTCCAAGAACGGCTCCTCGGCGAAGGCAGGCAGCGGCTCCGCCTCGAAGTCGCGGGCCAAGACCAAGAGCTGAGATCTCGAGCCACCCGCTCAGCCAGGCCGGGCTCTAACCCGATCCTCACCCGGTCCTCACAGCGGTTCGCAACCGCTCAACCGTTGATACGCTTTCCGGGTCGCCTGCCGTGCCTGTCCCCCCGCCTCCGAAGGCACTCCCATGTACCGAACAGCTCCCCCCGGGGCCACCGGCCTCTACCACCCCGCAAACGAGCATGACGGCTGCGGCATCGCGCTCGTGGCCAAGCTGTGGGGCGAGGCCAGCCATGCCGTAGTCGAGAAGGCGCTGGACGCCCTGGAGAACCTCGAGCACCGCGGCGCCGAGGGGGCCGACCCCAACACCGGCGATGGCGCGGGGATCCTGATGCAGATTCCCGATGCGTTCATCCGGGGCGCCGTCGCAGGCATCGAGCTCCCCGAGCCGGGCCGCTACGGAGTGGGCGTGTGCTTTTTGCCGAGCGACCCCGAGCGCCGGCTGATCGTCGAACAGCTGATCGAGGAGACGATTCAGGCGGAGGGACAGCGGGCGATCTGGTGGCGTGACGTACCCGTCGATGACCGCTACGTCGGTGAGACGGCGCGGCTGTCGGCACCGGTGATACGGCAGGTGATCGTCGAGGCCTCGGAGGACATCGAGGACACCGATCCCACCCACCCCAGCGCGTTCGAGCGCAAGCTGTACATCATCCGCCGGGTGATCGAGCGCGCGGCCGGACCCGATCTGGTGCTGCCGAGCTTCTCGAGCCGGACGATCGTCTACAAGGGGATGCTGACGGCGCCCCAGCTTCCGCGCTACTTCCCCGACCTTCGCGACCCGAGGGTCGCCTCGCGCCTGGCGCTGGTCCACTCGCGCTTCTCCACCAACACCTTCCCGAGCTGGGAGCTGGCCCACCCGTACCGCATGATCGCCCACAACGGCGAGGTCAACACGCTGCGGGGCAACGTCAACTGGATGCGCGCTCGCGAGTCACAGCTCGCCTCCGAGCTGTTCGGGGACGACCTCGAGAAGGTGATCCCGGTGGTCCGCGGGGGCGGCTCTGACTCGGCAGTCTTCGACAACGTGCTCGAGCTGCTGGTGCTCAGCGGCCGCTCGATCCCGCACGCGCTGATGATGATGATTCCCGAGGCCTACCGGACCCGGGACGACCTCGACCCCGACGTCCGAGGCTTCTACGAGTTTCACTCCTGCATGATGGAGCCGTGGGACGGCCCCGCCGCGGTGGCGTTCACCGATGGGCGCTGGGCGGGCGCGGTGCTCGACCGCAACGGCCTGCGGCCGGGTCGCTGGATCCAGGACACCGACGGCTACGTGGTGCTCGCGTCCGAGACCGGGGTCCTGACGGTGGCTCCCGAGCACATCCAGCGCAAGGGCCGGCTGGCGCCGGGCAAGATGTTCCTGGTCGACCTCGAGGACGGTCGGATCGTCGAGGATGCCGAGGTCAAGCGACGGGTGGCCCGCCGCAAGCCCTACGGCGAGTGGTACGAGCGCTCGGTCGTGCACATCAACGACCTCCCCGACCGCGAGCCGCGGGCTCCCCGGGTGGAGCCGCTGCGCTCACGCCAGCTGGCCTTCGGCTACTCGCAGGAGGACCTCAAGCTCGTGATCGCGACGATGGCGGCCAAGGGCGAGGAGCCGACCGCGAGCATGGGCAACGACAGCGCCCTGGCTGTCCTGTCCGAGCGCCAGCCGCCGCTGTTCACCTACTTCAAGCAGCTGTTCGCCCAGGTCACCAACCCGCCGATCGACCCGATCCGCGAGAACGTCGTGATGAGCCTGCAGACCGCGATCGGCGCAGAGGTGAACCTGCTCACGGAGAGTCCCGAGCAGGCCCATCAGCTGGTCATGGACCAGCCGATCCTGCGCAACCACGAGCTCGAGAAGCTGCGCCAGGTCTCGCACGAGATCTTCGATGCCGCGACGCTGGACATCACGTGGCCGATCGAGGATGGCGCCGACGGCATGGAGGCCCGGGTCGAGGCCCTGTGCGTCGAGGCCGAGCACTACGTCGAGAACGGCGCCAACATCCTGATCCTGTCCGACCGCAACATCGGGCCCGAGCGCGTGGCGATGCCCTCCCTGCTGGCGGTGGCGGCGGTGCACCACCATCTCGTGCGCGAGGGAACCCGGCTGCGTACCGGCCTCGTGATCGAGTCCGGCGAGCCCCGCGACATCCACCACATGGCGACCCTGATCGGCTACGGCGCCTCGGCGATCAACCCGTACGTGATGTTCGAGTCGCTGGACGAGCTGACCGACCGCTCGCTGCTGCCCGAGGACGTCGCGCTCGAGGAGGCCGAGATCCGGATCGTCAAGGCGATCGGCAAGGGCCTGCTCAAGACGATCTCGAAGATGGGCATCTCGACGATCCAGTCCTACTGCGGCGCCCAGATCTTCGAGGCGGTCGGGCTCGAGCATGAGGTCATAGACCGCTACTTCACCGGCACGGCCTCGCGGATCGGTGGTGTCGGGCTGCATGTCCTGGCCACCGAGGCGCTCGAGCGCCACTTCCGCGCCTACCCGCGCACCGGTCGCGATCTGCTGCCGGTCGGCGGCGTGCTGCAGTGGCGCCGCGACGGCGAGCTTCACATCTGGAACCCGGACACGATCGCCGCGCTGCAGCACGCCGTCGGCACCAACTCGGGCGGGGACACCAGCTCACCGTTGCGCGACCCCCAGGAGACCTACGACCTGTTCGCCCGCCAGGCCAACTCCGAGGCGACGCACCGGGCGGCGCTGCGCGGCCTGATGAAGCTCCGCCTCGCGGAGGAGCCGATCCCGCTGGACGAGGTGGAGCCTGCGAGCGAGATCGTCAAGCGCTTCAGCACCGGCGCGATGAGCCTGGGCTCGCTGTCGCGTGAGGCCCACGAGACGCTGGCGATCGCGATGAACTCGATCGGCGGCAAGTCGAACACGGGCGAGGGCGGGGAGGACCCGGCCCGCTACAAGCCCGATGAGAACGGCGACCAGCGCCGCTCGGCGATCAAGCAGGTCGCCTCGGGACGGTTCGGGGTGACGATCGATTACCTGGTCAACGCCGACCAGCTCCAGATCAAGATGGCGCAGGGGGCCAAGCCCGGGGAGGGCGGCCAGCTCCCCGGCCACAAGGTCGACGGCTACATCGCGAAGATCCGAAACTCGACGCCCGGGGTGGGCCTCATCAGCCCGCCCCCGCACCACGACATCTACTCGATCGAGGATCTCAAGCAGCTGATCTACGACCTGCGCTGCGCCAACCCTGACGCCTCGGTATCGGTCAAGCTGGTCTCGGAGGTCGGGGTCGGCACCGTCGCCGCGGGGGTCGCCAAGGCCAACGCCGACCACGTCACGATCTCCGGCCACGACGGCGGCACCGGGGCCTCTCCGCAGTCCTCGATCCAGTCGGCCGGCATCCCCTGGGAGATAGGTCTGGCCGAGACCCAGCAGACGCTGCTGCTCAACGACCTGCGCTCCCGGATCACCGTCGAGGTCGACGGCCAGATCAAGACCGGCCGCGACGTCGTCATCGGGGCGCTGCTCGGCGCCGACGAGTTCGGCTTCTCGACCGCGCCGCTGATCGCGATGGGCTGCATCATGATGCGGGTCTGCCACCTCAACACCTGCCCGGTCGGGATCGCCACCCAGAATCCCGAGCTGCGCTCGCGCTTCCGCGGCACCCCCGAGCACGTCGTCGCCTACATGATGTTCGTGGCCGAGGAGGTCCGGAGCATCATGGCCTCGCTGGGGGTGCGGCGCTTCGCCGACATGATCGGCCGCCCCGACCTGCTCGAGACCGACGACGCCATCGACCACTGGAAGTCGCGCGGCGTAGACCTGTCGATGGTCCTCAGCATGCCCGACCTGCCGCCGGAGATGCCGCGCTCGCGCACACGGGCCCAGGTCCCGGTGCTCGACGACGCGCTCGACTGGGAGCTGGTGCAGGTCTGCACCCCGGCGCTCCAGGACGGGGAGCAGGTCCGCCAGGGGCCGATCCCGGTGCGCAATGTCAACCGCACCGTCGGTGGCATCCTGTCGGGGGAAATCGCCCGCCGTCACGGTGCCCGCGGTCTGCCGGAGGGGACGATCGAGATCTCGTTCTCCGGGTCGGCGGGTCAGAGCTTCGGCGCCTGGCTGGCGCCCGGGGTGACCTTCTCACTACGCGGCGAGACCAACGACTACACCGGCAAGGGCCTGTCCGGAGGCATCATCTCGGTGCGCCCGCCCGAGTCGGCACTGTTCCGCGCCGAGGAGAACATGATCGTCGGCAACACCGTGCTCTATGGAGCCACCGCCGGGCGCGCGTTCTTCCGCGGCCTGGCCGGTGAGCGTTTCGCGGTGCGCAACTCCGGCGCGCATGCCGTGGTCGAGGGACTCGGTGACCACGGCTGCGAGTACATGACCGGCGGACGCGTCGTCGTGCTCGGCACCACCGGGCGCAACTTCGCCGCCGGGATGAGCGGCGGCATCGCCTACGTGTGGGATCGCGACCGTCACTTCGAGGGTCGCTGCAATCTCGAGCTGGTCGATCTGGACGCGCTGACCGAGGACGACGAGCAGGAGGTCAAGGCGCTGATCTCCGAGCACGCGCAGCGGACCGGGTCGCTCGTGGCCCGCAACGTGCTGGCCTCCTGGGAGCGGGTCAGCGAGCGGTTCGTGAAAGTGATGCCACGCGACTTCAAGCGCGTGCTCGCCGAGCGGACCGAGCAGGAGCAGGCGGAGGCGCTCAGCGCGTAGGCCATGGGTGAGCTCGGGGCATTTCTGAAGATCCATCGGGTCGGCTTCGACAAGCGCGACCCGCGTCAGCGAGTGGGCGACTACAACCAGTACTTCGCGCTCCAGCCCACGGCCGAGCTGCAGCGCCAGGGCGCGCGCTGCATGGACTGCGGGGTGCCGTTCTGCCACGAGGGGTGCCCGCTCGGGAACCTGATCCCCGACTGGAACGATCTGGTCTATCGCGACAAGTGGCGCGAGGCGATCGACCAGCTGCACACCACCAACAACTTCCCCGAGTTCACCGGCCTGATCTGCCCGGCGCCGTGCGAGTCGGCGTGCGTGCTCGCGATCAACGACGACCCGGTGACGATCGAGCAGATCGAGCTGTCGATCGTCGAGCGCGCCTTCGCCGAGGGCTGGATCGTGGCCGAGCCGCCGGACCGACGGTCGGGCAAGACCGTCGCCGTGGTGGGCTCGGGACCGGCCGGCCTGGCGGTCGCCGCCGAGCTCAACCGCTGCGGCCACACCGTGACCGTGTACGAGCGCGACGAGGGGCCCGGCGGCCTGCTGCGTTTCGGGGTGCCCGACGCCAAGCTCGAGAAGTCGATCATCGACCGCCGCGTCCGGCTGCTGGAGGAGGAGGGGATCCGGTTTCAGTACGACACCGAGATCGGAAGCGACGTGTCCGCCCAGGAGCTCCAGTCCGGGTTTGACGCCGTGGTGATCGCGATCGGCTCGCGCGTCTCGCGCGACCTCGACGTCCCGGGGCGCGAGCTCGACGGGATCCGCCCCGCGATGGACTACCTGTATCAGCGCAACCGCTGGGTGGCGGCGCAGCAGGGCCGGCCCACTCGGGAGCCCGAGCCGGGACGCGAGCTGAGCGCCCGAGGCAAGCGGGTGCTCGTCATCGGCGGCGGCGACACCGGCATGGACTGCATCTCCAACTCGCATCGCGAACAGGCGCGCAGCGTGATCATGCTGGACGTGTACGCCCAGTTGCCCGGCGGTCCCGACCCGCGCCATCCGTGGCCGCTCCCGCCCAAGCGGACCGCCAGCACGTATGCCCTGGACGAGGGCGGAAAGCGCCGCTGGGGCACCGAGGTGACCGGCTTCGGCGGCGATCACGGCGCCGTCAGCCATGTGTACGCGCGGCAGGTGACGGGCAGCTCGTCGCGCGACCTGACCCCGGTCCCGGGCAGCGAGTTCGTACTCGAGGCCGACCTCGTGCTGATCGCTATCGGCTTCGAGCATCCCGAGCACGACGGGGTCGTCGGGGAGCTGGGGCTGGCGTGCGACCGGCGCGGCAACATTCGCACCGAGCAGACATATCGGTCCTCGGTGGGTCGCGTGTACGCGTGTGGCGACGCCCGCATCGGCCAGTCGCTGGTGGTGACGGCGATCGCCGAGGGCCGCAAGTGCGCGCGCATCGTCAACGCCGATCTCGGCGGCAGCCCCATGGACGCCGACCGCGAGATGCTCGCGGTGGGCGCTTGGAGCGGTGAGTCCGACCGCACGCTGCGCCACGAGGCCGAGGCCGCCGGAACCGTCCGTCCAGGAGAGGAGTTCTTCACGGGGCCCGGGAGCCGGAACCGTTGATCAAACTTTTGCGCCACTGCTTGCGGCGCCGTGCTACGTTTAAGCCAACGGGCTTGAAGACGTCCGTCCGATCCTGAATTTCCGGGGCATCGAGGTTTGATCAAGCGTGGGACGGGGAAACTCGCCCCTATCGGTCAGGGAACTGCGCCCCCACTTCCCTGGCTCTCCGGGGGGCCCAGATGGATCTGGGCCCCCCGGTCCTCTTTCTAAGGGGTTTCGGGCCGGTCCGGCGGGCTCGACGGCCAAGTGTGAGACCGTGTGTTGATGGCCCCCCTGGCAGCTATCGCCGTCCATCACGGTCACACCTCGATCGGCACCACGATCTCGAACCTGCTGTCGAACGCGGGCCACTTCTTCTCGCAGCTGGCCAGCCTGAGCTGGGGCTCGCTGCTGCTCGGCCTCGCCCTCTACGCGCTGTACCTGCTGCTGCGCTCGCGCGCGCTGTGGGCGGCGCTCAGTGTGGCCTATCCCGATGAACAGGTCCGCTGGCGCGACGTGTGGGGTGCATACATGGTGGGCTACGCGGTCAACAACGTGTTCCCGCTCGGCGGCGGCAACATCGCGCAGCTGTTCCTGACGCGGCTCGCGATTCCCAGCTCCAGCTACCCCGCGGTCGCCGCCGGACTGTCGACCGGCGTCGTGTTCGACTGGTTCATGGGGCTGCTGATCATGGGCTTCGCATTCACCCAGGGAGTGTTCCCCAAGCCGCCCGACTTCTCCAAGCTGCCCGCCTTCGACGTCAGCTTCTTCGCCTCCAACATGCGCTTCACCCTGTTCTTCCTGACGGTGCTGGGGATCGCCTTCCTGGTCGGCTTCGCGCTGCTGTCAGCGAAGGTTCGGGCCTTCTGGCAGCGGGTCAGGCAGGGCCTCACGATCCTGCGCGACCGCCGCCTGTACCGCCGTCGCATGGCCACCTGGCAGTTCGCCAGCTGGATCGCCCGGTTCGCCGCCTACTGGGCGCTGCTGGACGCCTTCCACATCGGCGGCTCGGTTCGCAACGCCCTGTTGGTGCTGGCGGTGCAGGTGGTGGCCTCGGTGTTCCCGTTCACGCCCGGCGGTGCCGGTGTCCAGCAGGCGCTGCTGCTGACGATCTTCGCCGGCAACCCCGACATCGCGTCGTTCTCCGTCGGCCAGCAGATCGCCACCGCCGTTCTCAGCTCGGCGCTCGGCTTCGGCGCGCTGGTGCTGATCTTCCGCTTCCGCAGCTTCCGGGAAGTCATCGCCCGCGGGCGCGAGCACCGCCGCAACGAAGGTGTGGCCGCGGGGCTCGGCCAGACCTGACCGCGCTACTTCCCCGCCTGCTTCAACTTGACGCTGAAGCCGAACGGTCCGCCGGCGCAGCCGGTCCCGTCGGAGTCGATATGCCCGCTTCCGCCGCGGCGGCTGAATTGGATCGTGGCTCGCAGGCCGGGCTGGGACAGCGTCGCAGTGCCGTTGGGTCCGATGAACATGTCGAGGTCCCCCGCCATGCCGTTGCACCGGGTCATCGCCGGCGGAATCGTCAGCGCGGTGGCCAGGCGGCCGGCGGCCTGCACGCGGAACGTGCTCGTGGCGCCTGTGCTGTAGGCGGCCCTCCAGACGCCATCGGTGACCGTCCGGCGTGTCGCCGGGTGCATCGTCCAGCTCAGCGTGCGTGTGCATCCGCCCACCCGGAACTTGCGCGTCAATGCCGCGCTGCGAGCCCCCGAGAGGCTGCCGCCGAACTTGAACCGGCTCAGACCGAGCGATCCGTTCGCGCCGAGCGGCGTGGCCACCGTCGACGCGAGCACGTCCGCCGTGTCGTGTCCCGCGATCGCGGGACAGCCTGTTGGCCTCAGCGCCACCAGATCGTCGAGGCCATAGCGGGCGGCGCCGGAGGTCTGGCCGTAGCTCAGGTCAAAGCTTGCGGGAAGGCCGTTGATCGTCCCCTCCCAGTCGCCCAGCGTGGGGCGGAACGACTTGCCGCTGCGCAGTGTGATCGGCGCGCGAGCGGCCGGCGACGCCTGGCGCACGGTCTGTGCGTAGCCGACCGCGGCGCTGGCCAACAGCACGGCGCCCGTGGCGAGCGCGATCGGCACATGCCTAGCCCGCCGCAACGAAATTGGATGAAACCCCGACATCGCTTGCAACCCCCCTCGTCTTTACGCCGCTTTAACGGCGCGATCACACTTCACGCGGCGCCAATCGTAACGATTCGCGCAGCAGATATCTGGTGCTCGACTCCGACAGTCCAGATTCCGGCGTTCCAAGCGAGGCGCCGGGGGGTAACGCGGACGATGATTCCCGCCGGGCGGCGCTAGCCTCAGAGATGCATCGATGCCGAGCTTCTGCCGACACAACCGCCTTGTTCACAACTGCCCGATCTGTACCCGCGAGCAGCATCTGGAGCTCCGGCCGGTGGTTTCCTCGAGCGTCCCGAAGGTCAGCCAGCCGCGGTCGCCAGGCTCGTCACCTCCCGCAAACAGGACGGCGGTCGGTGCGGGTTCGGGCCGGGGGTCGGCCCGGAGCGGGGGCGGGCTCACCGTGCGCCGGCTCGCCCGTGGAGTCGACGACGGGTACCACTCGCAGCTGGTCCCGGGCCTGAAGTCAAGCGCCGACGCCGAGCGGCTCGCCGAGGAGCTGGCGTTCGCCTACGCCCGACTCGGCGTGCTCGCGACCGATCCGCCAGGTCTGTACGCCGAGGTCGCGGATCCGGCGGGGGACACCGAGGAGCGCAGCTGGCTGGCGTTTCTGATCGCCTATCTCGGTCCGCTCGACGGTGAGGAGCCGTTCGCCGAGATCGAGCGCCTCCGCGTGCCCTGGGCCTCGGGCGCGCCACTCGAGCTCGACGGCGCGCAGGCCGGCCCTCGCGGAGCTGTCGCGGACGGCCGCGCAGACCGGACGATCGACGCCTACCGGGCGTGGGCCGCGCGCTCGGGATCGCAGCAAGCGGCGTTCACCGGGGAGCCGGCATGGACCCCGGAGCGGCGCTTTGCCCGCGTGTTCGAGCGGCTCGCCCTGCCGGGCCTCGGCCGCGACGCCAAGTTCGAGCTGCTGACCACGCTGGGAAGGCTCGGGGTGTACGACTTGCGCGCCGGCGCGCTGCAGTTCGGCGGCTCCGACACGGTCACGGTCGGCGCCAAACGCGTGCTCGGGATCGGTGATGTGATGTTGCTCGAGCGCCGTGCCGCGGACCTCGCGGCCGCGTGCCAGCTCCCGCTCGAGGCGCTCGACACCGGTTTCTTCAACTGGGAGCGCGGCTCCCGCGCGACGCTCGGCGTCGATGCCGAGCTGGAGCCCGACCCGGCGGCGCTCGAGAACACACGGGCGGCCGTAGGCCTCTGATCCGCCGCTCCGTCCGGGGCACCGCCTACCTTCATGGGCGTTCGCATCCCCGAGCCGGAGCTGCAATGTCCCTCTGCTTCATCGAACCGCAGAACGCCATCCGAGTGATAGCCGACTCGGTTGGCCGTGAGGCGCGGCGCCAGATCCTGGGCGAAGTGGTCCGCGCGTGGGTGGACGAGATCCCCGAGTCGGAGCTCGAATCGCATTACGCCAAGGCGGTGGCGGACCTGGATGAGCACGACCTGTCGCTGCTGGCGGCGTGGCATGCCTCGCTCGAGGTCGGTCATCCCCTGCCGAACAAGGAGTTCCTGGTCAACGTATTCCCGTCGCTGGGTGAGAACCGTCGGGAGGCGCTGAAGATTGCCGCCGGCTTCCGTGGTGAGGAGGCGTTCGAGGCGGGCGTCGGCGAGGAGCAGGCTTTCGACACCGTCTTGCCATGGCTGTCGGAGGAGCGCTGCGCCTCGCTTGCCGCAGAGTGCCTCGAGCTGTACTGCTGGGATCGCCTCGGCGTCGAGAATTAGGGTCCGCGACTGAGTGAGCCGCGCTCGGGCGGCTCTGTCAAGGGCTGAAGGTGAGCAGCGCCGCGCTGCCGTGCGGCAGCGAGATCCGGTAGGCGCCGGCACGGGTTGCCGCCAGCAACTGCGTGCGGGGTTGCGCGAGGATCCCGCTGTACGTCTGGGCACCGTAGGTACGAGCGCCGAGCGTGATGTCGCGCTTGGCGTGGACGCTCGGCCCCTGCATCCGCTCCAGCGTCGGGGCCCCCGCCATTCCGGCCGGGCGCGTGATCGTGATCGTCCGGGTCCGCGATGGGTCCTCGTTGACCAGCGCTACGCGCACCCGGCGGTCCGGCGCGCGGGTCGCCCATACGCTGACCCGCGTGCTCGACTTCACGCCGCGCACCGCCAGCAGGCGCGAGCCGGGCGGTGCCGCCTGCGCGAACAACTGCAGCCCGTAGTAGATGGGCTCCACTCGGGCGCGCCAGCGGCCGTGCGAGCGGCTGAACGCAAAGAGCTTGTAGGCCGAGTCGGGCAGTGTGTGCATGTTGACGCCGTCCACCCCGGCGCGGGCCAGCTCGAACAGCGCATCCACAACCCACAGCGAGCTGGCGAAGGTGTCGCTCACGCCCGTCTTGCCTCGGCAGGCCACCGAGTTGAGTTCGTCGACGCGGATCTGCCGATGCTGGGCGTGGGCGATCGCGATCCAACGCCGCAGGCTGGCGGCCAACCCCGCGGTCGCATAGCCCGCGAGCAGGTGGCTGACGGTCGGGTACTGGGGCGAGCTGGGTGGCACGAAGCAGTTGCGCAGCGGGTAACGGTGCACGGTCATGATCTGCACGCGCCGCTCCTGGGAGAGAAAGCCGGGGAGCGTGTTCACCCACGAGCCCGGGCCCGCCGTGGGGCCGACCGCCAGCGCCGGCCCGGCTAGGGTCGAGGCTGGCGCGGTCGCGGCCACCGCCTGGAACTCGCTCAGGAAGCTGGGATATCCAAAGCCCGGGCCGCGCGCGTCAAACGAGCCTCCCTGCGGGCTCTTGTAGCCGGCGAGCTTGTCGTACACGTTGGGCTCATTGCCGATCTCCAGAGCCTCGATCGCGGAGCGGCCGATCGTGTGCAGGTACGCGCGGACCTCGGCGGCCGCCAGCGCGGGGCGGTTCGCGCCCAGGTTGAGGCCCATGATCATGTGCGCACCGAGCTCGTGGGCGAGCGCCGCGGTGGTCGCCATCCAGCTCGGGGTGAGCGGATAACCGACGAACGGGAGCGCGCCGACCCCCGGCGCGGGCGCGTAGGAGACGTCGGTGCTGTCGCCGCCGATCCGCAGCACCGGCGCCTGGCCGGGGGACAGGTTGCGGATCAACTGGACCAGCACCGGATTGATCCGCTGCGGATCGGTGCCGGTGTAGGAGCGGACCGCCTGGAACTCGAAAGAGAACCCCAGAAAACCGGGCCGGATCGGCGGCCCGACGGTCGCGCTGGTGATCCGAGCGGTGAACGCATTGCGCCCCCCCGCCGGGCGCAGCGGAGGATCAGGGTCGGCCCGGGAGACGAGCGGCGTTCCGCCCACGCCCGAGCTGCCGGTCGTCGCGATCAGGACGGCGACGACCACCGCCAGGGTGCCCAAAACCGCCAGGCCTGCGGGTAGGCGCCAACGCATCGGCGGATGTTATTGCTCGGCCCCGGAGGCGCCCACTAGCCAGCCTCCCGCAGCGCGGCCTCGGTCTCCTCGATCGCCTGCTCGCTGCTGCGGAAGTGAACGGCCCGCATCCCGAGCCGGCGGGCCGCGTCGCAGTTGATCTCGATGTCGTCGATCAACAGCGCCGCCTGGGCGTCGACACCGAGGCGCTCGAGCGTCAACTCGTAGATCCGCGGCTCCGGCTTGCGGGTCCCGACGAACGCGGAGTCGACCACCGTCTCGAAGATCTCGTCGACCGGGAGCATCGCACGCCACCGGAACTCCCACTCGCGGACGTTGTTGGTGCAGATGGCGAGCCGGTAGCCGCGCCGGCGCAGCTCGCGCATGTAGTCGATCAGGATCTTGTTCGGCCTCAGTGTCGAGAAGTAGCGCTCGCCGAAGCCGTCCATGACGACGGGCCGATCGAGCTGGCGGCTGAGCTGCTCGCCGATCGACCGCAGAAACTCGGCCTCGGTCATACGACCGGTCTCGAGCTCGAACAGGGGATTGGTGCCGAGCGCCTGCCCGACGGCCGCCATCGCCTTGCCGAGCTCCTCCAGCGGCACGCCCGAGTACTCCTGGAAGGCGATGAACGATCCGATCAGAGGCGATGTGAGGACGCCCCCGAAGTCGCTGATGATCGCCTCGACACGCGCCATCGGACAGATCAGAACCGGGCCAGCAGGTAAACGCCGGCGCCGTCGAGCCCGCGGCTGTGACATCGCATCGGGCAAACCTGGACGGTCAGGCCCGAGACGCCCACGCGGGCGCCTGCGCTGAGTGCCTCGGCCGCGGCGCGGCGCGGATACTGCTCCTCGCCCTCGGCGATCCACAGCTCGAGGCTGGCGCGAGAGGGGAGGCCCTGCGCCGTGTAGGTGGTCGACAGCCGTGGCTCCTCGACGGCAATCGTCACGTCGGGGTCGAACAGGGTTGCCTCCACCAGATCGCTCTCGTGCCCGTCGTAACCCCGGGGGCGAAGGGCAAGCAATGCCAGGGCGTACCGGCCCTCGAACCACCCCCAGACCCCACGCAGCGAATCGAGCTGACCGATGTCGACGGTCTCATCGGTGCGGGTACCGCGAGAGTCCACCGCGAGGCGCTCGCCGTCCACGATGATGCTGCCGCGCACCTGGCAGAGCTCCTCGCCGGTCGGTGTCGGGCTGCCATGGGGCGCCGGCTCCTCGCCGGTCGGTGCTGGGCCGCCGTCGGCCGGCGTTACCGCGAGCTCGAACGAATCGCCCTCCAGCAGCCACTCGCCATCGCGGACCTCGAAGCGGATCGCGTCACGCCCGGCGGCCGCGCCGGTTCGGGCAGAAGTGCCGTCCTCGCCTGCGGCGCCCGCTCCGTCCGCGCTCCCGAACACGATCGCCCGCTCGCCGGTGTCGATGGCCGTGCCCCAGACACGAGCCTCGGGATCGGCGAACGCCACGATCCGCAATGCGGACTTCGGTGGGCTCATCGAGGCAGCGGCGGCCGAGGCAGCGGCGGTGGATCGACATCGCTGGCGGTGGAGTCGACGTCGTAGCCCGAGGCCGGTGCGCCGCCGAAGCGCGTCGCGCGCATGACCAGCCGGCTCTGGAAGTTGCGAGCGATCAAGATCCGCGCCAGCGCTCGCGTCGGAGGCGCCAACAGCAGCAGGCCGAACACATCGGTGATGAAGCCCGGGACGATCAGCAGCCCTCCGCCGATCAGCACCAGCGCACCGTCGAGCACCTCGCGCCCGGGTGGCCGCGAGGCGGCAATGGCGGCACTCAGGCGCCGCCACGCGGAGCGCCCCTCGGCGCGCACGAGCCACATCCCGGCCGGCCAGCCGGCGAGCAGAAGCAGCACCGTCAACAGGACCCCGATCGCCTCGGCGACCTTGATCGCGACGAACAGCTCCGCGACGGGCCAGAGGATCAGGAGCAACAGGACGAGCATCTCGCTCTTAAGGCTAGGACACTTGCCGATCCTGGTCGCGGTCGCGGTCCGGGTCCCGCGCTCGGGCGCTCAGGCCATCGCTGTGGCGGGGCCCTCGAGCCTGACCCCGGGCAGCCGGTGCAGGCCCACGTGCTCGATCAGCGTCCGCACCTGGGGCTGGGCCCCTCGCAGACTGATCGCGCGCCCGTGCGCGCGCAGGCGGCGGGCCAGCATCGCGAAATCGAGCATCAGCGACGAGTCCGCGAACACCAGCTCACTGAGGTCGATGATGACATCGGCCTGGGCTCGGATGGCGCGCGTCAGCGCCTGTCGCCGGAATCCCTGGGTGGCGCGTCCCTCGTCCCCGCGGCAGCGGAGAGTCGGCGGCTTGTCATCGAAGTGAACGATCCCGCAAACCTATCCAAAGCGGGGGATAGATGCCAACCCCACCGGGCGGGTTTTTCCACCGATCGTTCAGGGATCTGTCCGTTCGCCCGTTGAGCCCACCCTCGGTCGGTCACTAGACTTGGCCGCATGGCATCAGTTGACGAGGTCACAGACGCGCTGCGCGACGTGATCGACCCGGAGCTCGGCCTCGATTTCGTCGAGCTCGGGCTGATCTACGACGTCGAGGTCGACGGCGGGACGGTTCGGGTCACCTACACGCTCACCAGCCCGGGCTGCCCGATCGGCCCGCAGGTGTCCGAGCAGATCGAAGAGTTCGTCTCCGAGCTCGACGGCGTGCAGGAAGTGGAGCCGACGATGACGTTCTCGCCGCCCTGGACTCCGGAGCGGATGAGCGAAGACGCGAAGTTCGCGCTCGGCTTCTAGCCGGAGGCTCCGAGCCCGTACCGCCGCCTGGCCTAGTCCAGACTGCGCTGCCCGTCTGGCGAACAGTTTCTTCAGGCGCGCGGCTTCTCTGGCGGGCGTTTCGGTGAGGCGGTCCCAGGTGAGGCGGACGGTTTCGATGCCGGCAGCGAGGCGGTCGGTGTCGCGGTCGCGGTCGGAGGTGAACGTGCGGTGGTCGCGGTGGTAGTCCCAGCCGTCGAGCTCGACGATCAGGCGGTGGTCGGGGAACCAGGTGTCGGCTTCGTGGCCCGCCACGTGGGTGTTGACGATTGGGGTTGGGAGCTGGTACTGGGCGCAGAAGGCGACGAAGCGTCGTTCGAATTCTGAGCGGGTGGGGGTGTAGTGGGAGATCGCGTGTGAGAGCGGCGTGGTGCCGCCGTGGTGGGGGAAGCGGGTGACGATGTCGGTGAGCGCGCCGGCGGTGAGGATGTGAGCGCGGCGACCGTCGGCGAGGGTCTGGCCGAGGCGGCCCTGGCGGTCGAGTTCTCTGGCGCAGTCAAGGATCGTGCGCGCGGGGCTCGTCACGCGGATGGCGGTGCGTTTGCGGAAGTCCTTGGGTTTCAGGCCGACGCTTCGGTGCGTGGCGATCCCGGGACGCTTGCGACGCGTTGGGGCGGTGACGTGGGGTGCTAGCGGCCACCGGTCGCTGAGACCCCTGAGGCTGAGGGCTGAGAAGTGGCTCAGCGCCGCTCCCGGTCCGCAGGCGAGAACCGCGGCGGCGTAGCGCTCGACCGTGGTTTGCGGGGGTCTGCCCACGGCAAAGACGCCTTGATGGACGGGGAATAGGCGCTTGCGACGGGTTCTGGACTTGATCGCCTCGCGGCCGAGGCCAAGATCGCGCAGTTGCTCACCGGTGACGTTGCCGTTCTGACGTAGCCCGAGCCGGGCGATCTTCTCCTCGATGCGGGCGGTCATGAGGAGGCCTTGGTCGCTTTTGGTCCCATGTGACCCCATAGCGACCAAGCCCCCCGAAACCACCCCCTCCAAAGCCCAAACCGTCACAAAACCGGCACAGACGCGTGAGGAAACCGCCCTAAACCGCCACACACCTACCCACGGCGTGAGGAAACCGCCACACCCTGGTCAGGCGGACCCGCGCAGCTCCCGGTCCAGGTCTATGGCCCGGATATCATGCTCGCCTGGCAGCTTGGCGAGGACCGAGGCGACCACGTCCTTGACGTCGTGCTCATCGCGTCCCAGGTCGTCGAACAGCGACTTCAGCGCGGTGTGGACGATCTTGAGCTGGGCGGCGGTGAGCTCGAGCCGGTAGGCCGGCTCGCCGGGTCGGATCAGCTCGCTCTCCATCTTCCCCTCCTCCTCGGACTTCGGACTGGTTAGCTGTCGGGTCGCTTGCGGGCCGGCTGGGAGCCCCGGGTGCGCTTGGCCCGCATGTCCGCGGCTGGACCGTGCGTGGGGCGGGCGTGGGAGGCGGGGATGATCGGGGCCGGGCGGCCCGCCCCGGGCGCTGCCCCCGTGGGGAGCGAGGCTTCGCCGGACGCCGCCGCCGGCTTCGCGACACGCCGCCGCGGATGACCGCCGCGGGCCACGACCAGGAGCTCCTGCAGCGCCGCGTCGATCCCGTCGGCGATCAGGTCGATGTCGGGCAGCGCGTCGTAATCGCCGAGCAGGCCGAAGTCCAGGCCGCCGTTGTAGGACATGATCGCGATCGCCAGGGCATGGTCCTCGGGCAGGAAGGCCACCGGGAAGAGGTCTTCGAGCTCGCGCCCGAGCACGTACAGCGGCATCTGCGGGCCCGGGATGTTGGTCACAATCAGGTTGAACAGGCGGGTGGAGAAGTTCAGCCGCGACGCCTGGGCCAGGACGGTGGGAGGCGCCAGGTTGTTGACGGCGGCCAGCGTTGCCGCGCCGACGGCCTGCTTTGACTCCTTGAGCCCGTTCATCGCCGCGCGGACGAAGCGCAGTCGCGCCGCCGGATCGTCGATGAACACCGGCAGCGGGCCCCGCATCACCGTGATCTGGTTGCCGAGCGTGTTCTTCTGATCCTTGGTCCGCACCGACACCGGGACCAGCGCGCGCATCTCGAGGCCCTCGGTCCGGACTCCGCGCGAGCGCAGCCAGCCGGCCAGCGCACCGGAGACCACGGTCAGGACGACGTCGTTGACGGTGCCGCCGAGCGCGTCCTTGACCTCCTTGTATTCGGCCAGCTCCTGACGCACGATCGCGTAGCGGCGGTGCGGACCGATGGGGACGTTGAGCGGTGTCTCGGGCGCGGGGTTCAGGCCGGCCCAGACCAGCTCGCCGAGCCCCTCGGCGGCGTCGCGGAGCATGGTCAGGGAGGTGCCGGGCCGGGCGGCCGCGCCGGCGGCCCGGAACACCAACTCGGCGGTCGTGTTGACCATTCCGCGGATCCCGGCGACGACCAGGTCAGCGGCCGACGGCTCGGGCCGCGGGCGCCACGGCTCGAGCTCGGCCTCCTGCGGCTTGGGGTCACGCTCGAGGTCGAACAGGACGCTGGCCAGGTCGACGCCCGAGACCCCGTCGACCAGCGAGTGGTGGGTCTTGGAGATGATCGCGAAGCGCCCGTCGGCGAGCCCTTCCACGAGCCACATCTCCCACAGCGGCTTGGCGCGATCCAGCTGCTGGGACGCGGCCCTCGAGGCGAGCAGGAACAGCTGCTCCTCGGTCCCGGGCGCCGGCAGCGCCGTGTGGCGCACGTGGTACTCCAGGTTGAAGGAGGGATCGTCGACCCACAGCGGCCGCCCGCTCTCCAGCGGCGGACTGGCCAGCTTCTGGCGGTAGCGCGGAACCAGGTGCAGCCGACCCCGCACGTGGTCGAGGTAGTCCTGGAAGGCCGGTGCCGGGCCCTCGAACAGGAGCACTCCGCCGACGTGCATGTGGGATGCCTTGCCTTCCTGGTGCAGGAACGACGCGTCGATCGAAGACAGGCGGTCGAGGTGCTGCTGCGACATCTGGAATCTCCCGAGGGGCGGACCGAAGCCTCTCTAGCCTAACCGACCGCCGGGCAGCGAATCGAGCGGTGGCGATAGGATCCGGGACGCGCGATGGCCTGGGACTTCTCCACCGAGCCGGAGTTCGAGCGCAAGCTCGAGTGGATGCGTGCGTTCGTGCGCGAGAACGTGTGGCCGCTGGAGACGCTGATGCACGAGCTGGGGTGGGAGCGGCTGCGAGAGGCGGCGGCCCCGCTGCAGGACGAGGTCCGGGCACAGGGACTGTGGGCTGCCCACCTCGATCCCGAGCTCGGCGGACAGGGATTTGGCCAGGTGAAGCTCGGCCTCATGCACGAGATCCTCGGCACCAGCCCGGTGGCGCCGCTGATGTTCGGCAACGCCGCGCCGGACTCGGGCAATTCAGAGATCCTGGCGATGGCCGGGACGGCCGAGCAGAAGGAGCGCTATCTGCACCCGCTGCTGGCCGGCGACCTGAAGTCGGCGTTCAGCATGACCGAGCCCGACACGGCCGGCTCGGATCCCACGTTGCTGGCCACCCGGGCCACCAAGGACGGCGATCACTGGGTGATCAACGGCCGCAAGTGGTTCTCCTCCAACGGCTCGATCGCCGACTTCCTGATCGTCATGGCGGTGACCGACCCCGACGCCCGCGCCCATCAGCGCGCCTCGATGTTCATCGTCGACGCCGGCACGCCGGGGGTCGACGTGATCCGCGACGTGGCCACCATGGAGCACCCCTACGAGAGCTTCGGCCAGTACGGCAACCACGCCGAGATCGCCTACGAGAACGTCCGGATACCCGCCGACGCGCTGCTCGGGGCCGAGGGCGCCGGCTTCCTGATCGCCCAGCAGCGCCTGTACCCGGGCCGCATCCACCACTGCATGCGCTGGCTCGGCGTCGCGCGGCGGGCGTTCGACATGCTGTGCGAGCGCTCCCTGTACCGCTACTCACACGGGTCCACGCTCGGCAAGCACCAGACGGTCCAGAACTGGATCGCGGACTCCGAGGCGGAGATGCAGGCGGCGCGGCTGATGACGCTGCACGCGGCCTGGAAGATGGACTCAGAGGGCGTCGCCGCCGCGCGCAAGGAGATCGCGCTGATCAAGTTCTACGGCGCCAAGGTTCTGCACGACGTCGTCGACCGCGCGCTGCAGGCCCACGGGGCGCTCGGGTACTCGACCGACCTGCCGCTCGAGGCGATGTACCGCTACGCGCGCGCGGCCCGGATCTACGACGGACCCGACGAGGTCCATCGCGCTTCGGTCGCCCGCCAGGTGCTGCGCGGCTACGAGGCGCCGCCCGACGGCATCCCGAGCGAGCACATCCCGACCCGGCGCGAGGCCGCTCGGGAGCGGTTCGCGGACCTGCTCGAAGCCGTCACCGCCAACGACTGACCCGGGCCGTTCCCCGGCCACCGGCGCGTCCTTCCTAGACTGAACGGCATGACGGGCTCCATCCCGGACAAGATCCTGCTCGCGGCGCCGCGCGGCTACTGCGCCGGCGTTGACCGGGCTGTGCAGACGGTCGAGCGCGCGCTCGAGCTCTACGGCGCTCCCGTGTACGTGCGCAAGGAGATCGTCCACAACAAGCACGTGGTCGAGCAGCTCCGCGCGCGCGGGGCGGTGTTCGTCGAGTCCGAGGCGGATGTGCCCGAGGGCGCAACGGTCGTCTTCTCCGCACACGGGGTCGCCCCCAGCGTCCACGCCGGCGCCGCCCGGCGCAACCTGCAGACGATCGACGCCACCTGTCCGCTGGTCACCAAGGTCCACGTGGAGGCCAAGAAGTTCGCGGCCGACGACTACACGATCGTTCTGATCGGCCACGCCGGTCACGAGGAGGTCGAGGGCACGATGGGCGAGGCGCCCGCGCACATCGTCCTGATCGAGGACGAGGCCGCCGTCGAGAAGCTCGAGGTCAAGGACCCGGCCAAGGTCGCCTACATCTCCCAGACCACGCTTTCGGTCGACGAGACCGAGGCGATCATCAGCCGGCTGCGCGAGCGCTTCCCGGCGATCACGGGACCCCGCACGGACGACATCTGCTACGCCACCACCAACCGCCAGGCGGCCGTCAAGCAGCTCGCGCGCGAGTCCGATCTGGTGCTGGTGATCGGGTCGCGCAACTCGTCGAACTCCAATCGCCTCGTCGAGGTTGCCCGCGAGCACGGTGCCGACTCCTACCTGATCGACAACGAGTCCCAGGTGCGTGAGGAGTGGCTCGAGGGCAAGCGGGTGGTCGGCATCACCTCCGGCGCAAGCGCCCCCGAGGAGCTCGTGCAGCGTCTCGTCGGCTATTTCCGCGGCCTGGGGACCGAAGACGTGCAGGAGCTGGAGGTCGTCCAGGAGGACGTACGCTTCATGCTCCCCAAGGTCATCCGCCAGGCCGTCGCCGCCGGCTCGGCCTGACCGGGGGGCGGCCTGCGCACGCTGGTCGTCTCCGATCTGCACCTCGGGGCGCAGACCAAGCGCGATGTCCTGCGTGTTCCGGGCCGGCTGGAGCCGCTGCTGGAGGCCGTGGCCGGATGCGATCGCCTGGTGCTGCTCGGGGACCTGCTCGAGCTGCGCCACGGTCCCAGCCGCGACGCGATGAACGTGGCCCGGGCGCCGTTGCAGGCGCTCGGTGTCCGCCCTCGGTCGCGACCGAGAGGTTGTGATCCTCGCCGGCAACCACGACCACGACCTGATCGCGCCGTGGCTCGAGCGCCGCGGGCGCGAGGCCCCCGCGCCGGCGCTCGGACTCGAGACGGCCGCGGAGCCGGCTCCGGGGGACGACCTCGCGACGATCGCCGAATGGTTGGCCCCCGCCGCGCGTACGCGCCGCCTACCCGGGTGTGTGGCTGCGCGACGACGTCTACGCGACCCACGGCCACTACGCCGACCTGCACCTGACGATCCCCACGATCGAGCGGGTCGCCGCCGGAGTGATGGCTCGGATCGTCGGGCTGGCGGCGCGGCGGACCGACCTCGGCCGAGGACTACGAGGCGGCGCTGGCGCCCCTGTACGCCTGGATCCACGCCATGGCCCAGCGGATCGACCCGGCACGGGGAGGCTCGCTGCACGGAGGCTCGGTCCGCGGATGGCATGCGCTCACAGGCCCCGGCCGGCGCGGCCTGCGCCGGCGCTCGGCGGCGCTGGCGTTCCCGGTCGTGGTGGCGGCGCTCAACCGCGCGGGGCTCGGGCCCCTGCGAGCGGAGCTCTCCGGCCCGGCGCTGCGCCGGGCCGGCCTGCGCGGGATCGAGGAGGCCTCGGCGCGACTCGGGGTAGCTGCCGAGCACGTGATCTTCGGGCACACCCATCGGGCCGGCCCGCTCCCCGGTGACGACCCCGGCGAGTGGACGACCGCAGCCGGAACCAGCCTGACCAACAGCGGCTGCTGGGTGCAGGAGCCGGCCTTCACCGCCGCTGACCCCGGGCGCAGCCCGTACCGGGTCGGGTTCGCGGTGTGGGTGGGGGAGTCAGGGCCGCCCGAGCTCGTGAACCTGCTCGACCGCTGACCACCAGGTTGCGGTCGGGTGTCTGTTCGGTTAGAGTGAGGTTAATGGGGGCACGTCGTGTCGTATCGGCGCTCGCGCTGGTCGCGGGCGTTCTCATCTGCGCATTCGGGGCGTCCACTGCGTCGGCGGCGAGCTGCGCGCACCCGGCCGCGATCGGCGGCAAGTTCACCTGCCTGCGCGTTGGCGCGAAGTGCCAGACCCGCAACAACAAGGCTTATAAGGCCGCCGACCTCCTGTGCGCCCGCACCCGGCGACGCGGCCGCCGGCTGAAGCCTGTGAGCCTGGCGTCCCAGCGTCACGGGGACGTGCTCGCGCTGGGACCGTCCGGCGTGCCCACGTACACGCAGGCTCTGTGGGAATTCGATCAGACGATCGCATCCCTTCCGGGTGTCCATCCACCGCGGGGCGCCGTCGGGCGCGAGTTCGACGCGACCGCGGCGATCCAGGACCTGATCGGGTTCGAGTCGCGGCTGACGCCGGCGCAGCGGGCGGTGCTCAATCGCGTGCTGAACGCGCCGAAGACGCCGATCGGATCCGTCGATCCCACGGCTCCGGCGAGCGCGGTGCCCACGCCCGCGCCGTCGGCGAGGCGCAGGACAGCCGCGACCGGGAGATTGGCCGCCTCTCCGGCGAATCAGGCGATGCTCGACGAGGCGGTGAGCCGGCTGCAGGCCCACGGGGTCGTGTTCAAGCACCAGATCATCCTTGACGCCCACACCGCCGACGACGCGGACGGGGATCTGGCCGAGACCGAGGCCCACTGGCTGCTCAAGGACGGGAACACCTGCGAGGTGTCCTTCTATCCGGCCGGGCTCGGCAAGGATCTCGCCACCATCCGGGTCACCCTGGTACATGAGCTCATGCACTGCGCCACCGCCGAGCTCTCGCCGACCCGCAAGTACTGGACGGGGCTTCCAGGCTATTTCGGTGAGGGCCTTCCGGATTGGGCCTCGCAGCGGGTCGGGATCGAGTGGCAGGGCTCGGTCGGCAGCGAGGACGAGTGGGACAGCTACCTCGAGAGCCCGGAGCGCTCGCTGTTCGAACGCGACTACGACGCCTCAGGCTGGTGGGCGCTGGTGGAGCACGAGGGCGTCGACCTCTTCGGTCTGCTGCCCCAGCTTGTGGCCTCCGCCTCGTCGGGCGTCCGCGGTCCCTACGAGGTGGCCAAGCAGGCGGCCGGCGGTGACGTGCTCGTCGGCGACTGGGGCCCGACCCTGGCCGGGCATCCCGACTTCGGCGCCCGCTGGGATCTGAAGGGACCGGGTGAGCCCGCGCGCAAGGAGCCGGACAAGGGGACGATCGACGACGGGACACCGCCCGCCGTCGACGCCACGTTCGACGGTGGGGGTGACGAGTTCAAGGTCGACGTCGAGGCCGAGATCGTCCTCGTCCAGGGCCCGAAGACCGGCTCGGGGTACTTCCGTGACTCGGGCGGGACCGACCACCTCCTCACCGGTGACGTCCAACGCTTCTGCACTGAGGACAACGGCTGCGTCTGCCCGGACGGCTCGCCGCTGGATTACCCCACGATCCCCAAGGGCGGTGCGTACATCGGCTTCGCCACTGACCAGGGTGCGGGCTCGGCCGGGATCATCGGCGAATCGAGCGACAACGACGTGGCCTGCAAGGGGAAGGGCAAAGCGGGGATCAAGGTTCTCGGCAACGGCGGCGCTGTGGTTGCGGTGTTCAGTAAGGGGACGTGTTCGCTCAAGGGCGGAACCTTCACGGCGCACGCCGCCGACAGCGGCTTCACGCTGGACGTGACGATCAACGGTGCGTCCTACGGGCACACCTACGACCTCACGTTCGGCGGCTCGAACCCGACGTTCACGATCAACGGCCCCGGCGGCCCGTATACGAACCGAATTGCGCCGCCGGACGCGCCGCCGGGCGGGGGCGGGATCATGCTGGGCAAGAACGGAAAGGCGATGTCGCTCGGCTTCATCGACGCCTTCAACTCGACGAAGAAGGAAGGCGTCGCCGTGGCCGGCTACATGGTCTGCAAATCCCCCAAGAAGGGCGGATAGCCGCTAGTCGGCCAGACCGGGGGCGAAGCAGACGGCGTGGCAGCGGACGCCGTCGCCGGCTTCGATCTCCAGCTTGCCGGCGGTGCTGATGGGATGGCGTAGGAGCTCGTAGGCGCCCGGGTGCCCGACGGTGATGGTGCGTGCGGGCGAGGTGCCGCCGCCGGCCGTCCCGGCCCGGTCTTGCACCGTCATGACGCCCGCGCCGTCGAGGACCGCCCACACCTCACCGGCCTCGTACGGGCCGCTGTAGAGGCCCTCGACGTCCTCGCTCTGGGGGGCGAGGAGCGCGCCGGGCGCATCCTCGGGGCGCACCGGGTCAAGGAGCGGGCGCTCGACGCCGAGCAGCTCCTGGATCGCGCGCTCGGTGCCGGCGTAGTCGCCCTCGCCGTAGTGGTACTCGAACAGCCTGGCCTGCTGGTCGAACAGGTACCGCGCCGGCCAGCCGAGGTTGCCGAACTCCTGCCAGAGCTCGAACTCGGTGTCGACCAGCACCGGATACTGGATGTCGAGCCGGGCCACGGCCGCCTTTACCGTCTCCGGGTCGGATGAGGGCTCGAAGCCCGAGGCGTGGGCGCCGATCACCCGCAGGCCCGCGCCGGCGTAGCGCTCGTGCCAGGCGCGCATGTACGGCAGCGTGTGCATCGAGTTGGGACGGCAGAAGTCCCAGAACTCGATCAGCACCGGACGCCCGAGCTGCTGATCCATCCGCAGCGGGGCGACGTTGACCCACGGCGCCCGAGCGGGAAAGGGGGGAGCGTGGATGTGGTCGACGGGCGCGCGCACGGCAGCGACGATCGTAGAAGCGAGGCGGGGGTACCGCTTGACGATATCATGCATATCTGGTTATATAGCCAAGATGGCATCTACCTGGCAGGCCCTAGCCGACCCACACCGGCGCGCCGCGCTGTCGATGCTGCTCGAGCGCCCGCGCGCAGTGGGTGAGCTGGTGGCGGCGCTGGGCCTCTCTCAGCCGGGCACCTCCAAGCATCTGCGCGTACTGCGCGACGCCGGGCTGGTCCGCTCGCGGGTGCAGGCGCAGCGGCGCGTGTACGAGATCGAGCCCGGGCCGCTGGCCGAGCTCGACTCGTGGCTCGCGCCCTACCGCCGGCTGTGGGACAAGCGGCTGGACGCCCTGGGACGACATCTGGACGCAACCCAACCGAAAGGATCAGCGCGATGACACAGACCACCGGCCGCTACGCCCTCCGCGACGGGGCGCCCGTGGTGCGCTTCGAGCGCACTTTCCCCCACCCGGTCGACGCAGTCTGGGAGGCGATCACCGACTCCGAGCAGCTCGAGCAGTGGTTTCCGACGACCGTGGAGTTCGAGTCGCTGGCCGCCGGGGCGGCGATCGAGTTCCGCTTCGCCGAGGCTCGCTACCCGGCGATGACGGGTCAGGTGCTCGAGGTTCGCCCTCGGGAGCGCTTCGCCTTCACTTGGGGAGACGACCGTCTCGCCGAGGTGGCCGGTGGGACCGCTCCGCAACGTCCTGCGGGCACCGGCGACTGGGAGGCGTACTACGAGGAGTACAAGCGCCAGGGGCTGCCCGCCACCGCTGAAATCCCGCACTAGTCGGCGCTATACTCTCTGAAGTATTGAATCCCGAGCGCATTTAAGGAGTTTCACGCGATGAGTCCGTCCGGAGCCGAGGTACTCCGCCAGATCAAGAGCAGGATCGACGAGGTCGATCCGTCGGCGGTGCGTGAGCAGTTGGGCAACGGCGCCGTCGTGATCGACGTGCGCGAGCCCGAGGAGTGGGGAACCGGGCACATCCCCGGGGCCCGGCACGTCCCGAAGTCTTTCTTGGAGTCGCGGATCGAGGGCACCGCACCGGACCGCGACCAGCACGTGATCCTCTACTGCCAGTCGGGCAACCGCTCCGCCTGGGCCGCCCGGACGATGATCGAGGACCTCGGCTACGGGAACGTCGAGTCGATGACAGGCGGCTTCACGCTCTGGAAGGACCGCGGATACGAGGTCGAGCAGCCGCGGACGCTGACCGCCGAGCAGCGCGAGCGCTACTCACGCCACCTGTTGCTGCCCGAGGTCGGAGTCGAGGGCCAGCAGAAGCTGCTCGACGCCAAGGTGCTCCTGCTCGGCGCGGGCGGGCTCGGCTCGCCGACGGCGCTGTATCTGGCTGCCGCCGGCGTTGGCACGCTGGGCATCGTCGACGACGACGAGGTCGACTTGTCAAACCTCCAGCGCCAGGTGATCCACTCCACTGAGCGCATCGGCGTCCCCAAGGTCGACTCCGCCGAGCAGACGATCACGGCCCTGAACCCGGACGTCGAGGTCAAGAAGTACCCGGTGCGGCTCGGCCCCGACAACATCATGGACATCCTGCCCGGCTACGACATCGTCGTCGACGGCCTGGACAACTTCCCCACCCGGTACCTGCTCAACGACGCCTCGGTGCGGCTCCAGATCCCGGTCGTCTCGGCGGCGATTCTCGGCTTCGAGGGGCAGCTGTCGGTGTTCAAGCCCTACGACGGGCCCTGCTACCGCTGCCTGTTCCCGGTGCCGCCGCCGGCCGAGCTGGCCCCCTCGTGCGGCGCCAACGGCGTGCTCGGGGTGCTGCCCGGCACGATGGGCCTGCTGCAGGCGACCGAGGTCATCAAGCTGATCCTGGGCGAGGGCGACCCGCTGATCGGCCGCCTGCTCATGTACGACGCGCTGGCGGCCACGGTCAGCGAGGTCAAGGTCCGCCGCGATCCCGACTGCCCGATCTGCTCGCGCGAGCCCGACGCGATCTCCGACGAGGAGATGGGCGTGTTCCCCGACTACGAGGCGTTCTGCGCCGGCGCCCACTAGGCTCCTCCGCCATGGCCACCGTGAAGATTCCACCCGTGCTCCGCCCTGCCGTGGGCGGCGAGAAGGAGCTCAGCGCCGACGGCTCGTCCGTCGGTGAGATCCTCCGCTCCCTCGTCGAGTCCCATCCCGAGACCCAGACGCAGCTGTTCGCCGCCGACGGGGGGCTGAACCGCTACGTCAACGTGTACCTCAACGACGAGGACGTTCGCGTCCTCGACGGCCTCGAGACCGAGGTCGGCACGCGCGACACGCTCGTGATCCTGCCCGCGATGGCGGGCGGAGCGCGCTGAGCGTGCCCGCGATGGCCGGCGCGGCGCGCTGAGCGCCGGCCGGCGTCGCCGGCCCGTCCCGGGTCGCTACACTTCGTAAAGCAATGGCCGCCGAGACGTTGCAGAACAAGCCCTGCGGAGGGCGCTACGGCGACATCATCCAGGCGATCGGTCACACGCCGCTGATCGAGCTCAAGCGCCTCAGCCCCAAGCCGGGCGTGCGCATCTGGGCCAAGCTCGAGTCGCGCAACCCGACCGGATCGGTCAAGGACCGGGTGGCGCGGGCGATGATCGAGGACGCCGAGGACAAGGGGCTGATCCGTCCCGGGCAGACGATCCTCGAGCCGACGTCCGGCAACACCGGCATCTCGCTGGCGATGATCTGCGGGCGCAAGGGTTACAACCTCAAGGTCGTCATGCCCGAGAACGTGACGCCCGAGCGCACGCAGCTACTGCGCATGTACGGCGCCGAGATCGTCTACTCCGAGGCCTCCAAGGGCTCCAACGGGGCGGTCGAGAAGGCGCTCGACATGGCCGGCAAGGATGCCTCCTACTACATGCCCTATCAGTACGGCAACCAGGCCAATCCCGACGCGCACTACAACGGGACCGCGCTCGAGATCCTCGAAGAGCTCGACGAGGTGGCCGCGTTCGTGGCCGGCCTCGGGACCGGCGGGACCTTGATGGGCAACGGCCGGCGGCTTCGCGAGGAGCTCGGGGACGCCGTCAAGATCGTCGCCGCCGAGCCGATGCAGGGTGAGCCCGTCCAGGGCCTGCGCTCGCTCGACGACGGCTTCATCCCGCCGATCATCGATCTGTCGCTGCTGGACCGCAAGATCTTCGTCACCAACCACGACGCGATCGTGTGGACGCGCAAGCTGCTCGACGAGGAGCGGGTGTTCGCCGGCGTCTCCTCGGGGGCGATCGCCCGGGTGGCGGTGCGGATCGCCGGCGAGCTCGATGAGGGCAACGTCGTCTTCATCGTCTGCGACGACGGCTGGAAGTACCTGTCGTCCGGCATCTACACCCGGCCCGTCGAGGAGATCGAGAACCTGGACTCCACCGTCTGGTGGTGAGCCGGGACAGTGACGCCGCGCCACCCGGGGGCGGGCGGCGTGAGTTTCTGCGCGGAGCCGGAGCGACGCTGGCCGCGGGCGGGGCGGTGCTGGGCCTGTCCGCCTGCGGGGGTGGCGCGGCGGTCGCCAAGCGGGCCGTCCACAAGGCGCCGGTCCCGGTGCGGCGGTCAGACGTGCAGTTGCTGGGCATCTCGCTCGAGCTGGAGCGTCGCACCGTCGCCGCCTACACCGCCGGGATCCCATTGCTCGACCGGCCGCTGAAGAAAGCGGCGGCGCAGTTCCTCGACGAGGAGCTCACCCACACCGGCGAGCTGATCTCGCTGATCAAGGCGGCGGGGGGGCATGCACGCCCCCGCGCCGACAGCTACGACATCGGCCATCCGCGTGACGGGACCGCCGTGATCGCCTTGCTGCACGAGTTCGAGCGCGCCCAGATCGCCAACTACGTGGCGACGATCCCGAGGCTCTCGCCGGGCCCGGTGCGCGCTGCCGTGGCCACGATCCTGGCCAGCGACGCCCAGCACGTCGCGATCCTGCGGCTCACCCTGGGACTCGATCCGGTGCCGTCGGCGTTCGTCACCGGAAGCGAGTAGCGACCGTGGACACCGGCCAGGGCACGACGAGGCGCGAGGCGCTCGGCTACGGAGCTCGGATCGGTCTTGCGAGCGCCGCCGGAGCGGCTCTGGTGACGGGGTCGGCGCTGCTGCCCGGCTCCGCCCGGGCCGCCGGTGCGACCACCACTACCGCGACCGTGATGACCTACGCGGCCCCGCCGCCCATTCCCGAGCCGGTACGCGTGCACCGGCTGATCGGCGTCGAGCTGCTGCTGTTGTTCTGCTACCAGGAGGTGCTCGCGGGGTCGTTGCTGAGCCCGCGATCGGCGCGAGCGCTCGTGCCCCAGCGCCGGCAGGAGCAGGCGCACGTACGGGCGCTGCAGAGCCGTCTCGAGAAGCTCGGGGCAACCGGGCCGCCGCCGCCCCGCGATGTCGCCCAGGCCGACCGGGATCTCGCCCACCGCAACGTGACCGAGCGCCTGGGCCAGCTGCAGGGCGAAGAAGATGCGCTTCGGCTCCTGCTGTCGGTCGAGCGGGTCGCCGTCGGCGCTTATTTCGTGGCGCTCACCGCTCTGCAGAACCGCTCCTTGATCACTTTGGTGGCCGAGATGATGGCCAACGACGCCCAGCACGAGGCCTTGATCGGCGACCTCCTCTATCACGGTGACGCGGCCGACGCGGTCCCCTCCGGGCTCGTCCAGGGAGTGCAGTGAGGCCCCCGGACGGCGGTTCGTGCGCTGCTAGCCTCGGCGCGATGCGGATCGCGCACGAGCTCTACGATCAGATGCTGGAGCATGCCCGGGCCGACGCACCGAACGAGTGCTGCGGCATGATCGCCTCGCGCGACGGCGAGGCCGTCACGGTGTACCGGGCCGAGAACGCTGCCGCGAGCCCGCTGCGCTACGAGATCGACGGCGCCGAGCAGTACCGGATCCAGATGGCGATCGACGACGCGGGGCTGGATCTTGGGGCGATCTACCACTCCCACACCCGTAGCGCCCCGTATCCGTCGCAGACCGACATCAACCTCGCGTTCTATCCCGACGCGCTGTACGTGATCGTCGGCCTAGCGGGCGACGAGCCCGAGGTCAGGGCCTACGAGATCCGCGACGGCCAGGTGGCCGAGGCGGAACTGCGCGTGGACTGATGCCGTCCACGCCCGGGACCGCGCCGCCGCTGGTGTGCCCGGGCTGCGGGTCGCGGTACGAGGCCCAGGAGCGCTTCTGCAGCGCCTGCCATCTGCCGCTGGTGCGCGACGCCGTCCCCGAGCCCGAGCTGCCGGTGTCCGACCGCCACCGCCGGGCGCGGAAGATCAAGCCCCAGCTGGCCGAGGGCGAGCCGGTCCGGGTGGCCGGGGGACGCAACCTCGCCGAGGCCGAGTTCATCCAGGGGATGCTGCTCGAGGAGGGGATCCCCAGCATGCTGCGCCGCAGCGCCGGCTTCGACGTGCCGGACTTCCTGGCGGCAGGCCCGCGCGACATCCTGGTCGCGCTCTCGGGGGTGGATGCCGCCCGTGAGGTGCTGCTCGAGGCCGAGCTGATCGATAACGGGGACGGCCCCCCATCTCGGCCGCCGGTCTCCCCGCTACGGCTGCTGGCGGGCCTGCTGCTTGCGCTGGCACTGGGGGCGCTGATCGTGTGGCTCGCCTCGATGGGCGCCCACTGACGGGCGGGTTCGATACGCCCCGCCGGCGGCGCGTCGCATCGTCCTACTGCGCGCTCCGCCAGCCGGGCGAGATGTGAGCGCCAGGCGCCCTCGGTGTGCACCACCCCGCGACCGCCGAAGGCCTCGGCGATCGCCGCCGCCGGACCGCCAGAATGCAGGCGGGAGGCAAACCGGGCCGCCGCGCGCTCGCCCTGCTCACGCGCCAGCAGGTCGACGACGGTGCCGCCGAGTAGGGCGGCGTCACGTAGGCCCGGGGGGAAGCTTGGGCGTCTGCCCTCGCGCAGGCGCCGGGCGATGGCGGGACGCGCGTGGTCGGTCTGACCCGAGAACCAGCGCGCCGCGCCCTCCAGCAGCCACGCCCAGCGCAGCTCCCGGCGCGCCCGGATCGGGGCCATCACGCCCTTGAGGTCGCGGTTGTTGCGCAGGATCACACGCCGCATGTAGAGCGCGGCTGCGCTCAGCGCCAGCATCTCCCGCGAACCCGGGACGGCCGAGGCCCGGCCTCTGAGCAACGCCGGCGAGAGCACGTGGATCTCGGTGGCGCCGGCCCAGCCGGCGACGTAGCGGCGTGCCGCCGGCGCCGTCAGCAGCCAGACCAGCGGTAGCGTGGGGTTGTTCATGGTCAGCGACGCGACGCTGGGATGCAGTACCACCGTGAGCTCGTCGACGGGATGCGGAAACAGACCGTCCACGCGCGTTCGCGCCAGCTCGAGCGACTGCAGCACGCGTCGCGCGTCGCGTGTGTCCGCCTGATCATGGCGGGCGCGGAACGAGCCTGAGGCCGTCTCGACCCACTGCATATTGGGTTGTGGTTCGGGCGCTGTCGTCGTCAGCTGCGCCGGCGCCGGCTCAGACGAGCGCCGGCTGGCGGTCCGAGGCGATCGACGCGATCTCCTCGGAAGCCCGCTCGAACTCCTCGTCGGAGAGCACGGGGGTGCCCTCGAACGGGAGGTCGCGGGTCAGCTCGAGCCACGAGCGGCAGCCACCGTACTCGTCGCGCACCTTGACGGTGACCGGGCGCGGGATCCGATAGGTCCGCAGCAAGATCACATGCAGCGGGTGGCGCCGTTTCCAGGCGAGCCGCTTCTCGGCGTAGTCGGGCGTCCAGACGTAGAACGGCGACAGCGCGTCGACGGCACGACGGTCGGTGACCGTGAAGTGGGCGGCGACCTCGGCCCAGGCGCGAATCCGAACCCGGTCGGGCTGCGTTATCTCCTGGCCTCGCGCAAGCGCCTGGGGATGCGGCTCGCCATCGCTCCACACGCCCTCCTCGAGCGCTCGCGAGAGCTCGGGACGGTGGGATTCACGAACCAGGTCGGACCGCTGGTGGTCGAACGTGGGGTAAAGGAAGAAGCGCTCGTAGTCGAGCTTGAAGTGCTTCTCCGGCTCGCGGATACCGCCTTTGCGCAAGGTGAGGAGCTGTTCGCCCTCGGCAAGCGCCCGCACGGTAACCGCCCATTCTTTAAAAGCAATCGGCATTATGAATTAAAGGGGAGACGAAATTGATTTTCGGATAGTCCCGACCGCGCAGCTATTGGCAACGTCAGCGACGGGACTTGGAGATTGTAGGCCAGATGTACAAAATCGCCAAATTTACCTGCAAATTGGCGGTATATAGGGCACCGAAACCGGGGTTAAGCTACGGAGGCGTAGCCCCGATCGGGGCGTGAGCCCGGGCGCCGCGGGCGTCTATCCGCGCAACCGGCGGCGGCGCCTCACAGGCGGATCCCCGCGAGTCCCTGCAGCGGCTCGATCACGGCTGCGAAGTCGTCATCGCCGTGGCCGAGGCCCATCCCCGCGGTCAGGATCTCGCGGGCGAACGCGGCGCTCGGGAACGGCACTCCGAGCGCCTGTCCCTCCTCGAGGCACAGTCGCACGTCCTTGAGCATGTGCTCGAGCTTGAACAGGGTCGAGTAGTCGTGGCGGCGCATCGGGCCGGCCTTGAGATCGAGCATCGCCGAGCCGCCGGCGCCGGCGCCCATGACCTGCACGAGCGCGTCGAGATCGACCCCGGCCCCGGCGCCGACCAGCAGCGCCTGCCCGACCACGGCCGCGTTCGAGGCGGCGACGGCGTTGTTGATGAGCTTGACCATCTGCCCCTGCCCCGGGGGGCCGGCGTGGACGATCAGCTCGCCCATCGCTTCCAGCGCCGGACGCACCCGCGCGAACTGCTCGTCGGTGGCCCCGACCATGATCGTCAGCGTGCCGTCCTGCGCCTTGGGTGAGGAGCCGGTCACCGGAGCATCGATCAGCGCCAGTCCGGAGCCGCGTTCTCGCAGACGCTCGGCGATCTCCCGGCTGGCGGTGGGCCCGATCGTCGAGCAGTCAACGAACAGTGTGCCGTCGGCGGCGCCGTCGGCTGCCCCGTTCTCGCCCAGCAGCACACTCTCCACCTGCGGGCCGTCAACCACCATCGTGAACACGATCGAGGCTCCCTCGGCTGCGCCGGACGGAGTGGCGGCGGCGGTGGCGCCGTGTTCGGCCACGAACTTCTCGGCCGTGGCGGCGGTCCGGTTCCAGACCGTGAGCTCGTAGCCGGCCGTGACCAGGTTCGCGGCCATTCGCGACCCCATGATCCCCAGTCCGAGGAAGGCGACCCGCTCGCTCATACGCCGCAGATCATCCCGCGTCGGCGTCGGCGGCGTCGGCCGGCCCGTATCCGCCCCCGCCGGGGGTCTCGATTCGCAGACGCTGCCCCGGTTTCAGATCGCCGATCGCCTTCGGTCCGAGCTCCTCGCCGTCGAGCAGGTTGCGCCCCGGCCGGCCTGGGCTCCCGCCGTGGGCACCGGAGGGCGCATGGCGCCGGCGTTCGGTGATCAGCGAATAGCGCAATGGCGCGAGCGCCTCGAGCT
The DNA here is from genome assembly GCA_963799995.1 of uncultured Solirubrobacterales bacterium. Lineage (GTDB taxonomy): Bacteria > Actinomycetota > Thermoleophilia > Solirubrobacterales > Solirubrobacteraceae > Palsa-465. The sequence continues at coordinate 393,025 of CAWCZI010000013.1, forward strand.
CGCGGACGACGCCGTCGCCGCCATGATGCTCCCCGTCGCCTCCCGACCCCCGGCGTACGGAGTACTCGGCCATCCGCACGGGGAACTCCAGCTCCAATGCCTCGATCGGGGTGTTGAGCGTATTGCTCATCGCGACGTGCACACCGCTGGGCCCGTCGGCGTCGGGGCAGGCCCCCTGGCCGCCGCCGATCGTTTCGTAGTAGACGACGTCCTCGTCGCCGAGCGTCAGGTTGTTCATCGTCCCCTGGCCGAGCGCCCGCCCGAAGGCCCGCATCACCACGTCGGCGACGCGCGACGAGGTCTCGACGTTGCCCCCGACGACGGCCGGCGAGTCGCCTCGGTCCCCGCCGCTCGCGCGCGCGTTCAGCAGGCTGCCCTCGGGGGCGATCACCTCGATCGGGCGATAGGCGCCGGCGGTGGCCGGGATGTCGGGGTCGGTCAGCACCCGCACCGCGAAATAGCACGCCGAGCGGGTCACCGCCTCCGGGCAGTTCAGATTGCCCTCGTGCTGGGGATCGGTGCCGGTGAAGTCGAGCGTCAGCCGGTCGCCGCGGACCGTGGCGCGCAGTGCGATCGTCAGGTCGCCCTCGCGCGCCTCGAGCACGTCCTGCGCGGTGCGCTCGCCGTCCTCGAGCTCCGTCAGGCAGGAGCGCATGCGCCGCTCGGCGTAGTCGAGCACGGCGGCGAAGGCCTCGGTCAGGGTCTGGGCACCGACCTGCTCGTACAGCTCGGTCAGCCGCCGGACGCCGATCCGGCCCGCGGCGAGCTGGGCGCGCAGATCGGCGCGGCGCTGATCGGGGCGCCGCATCTGCGCCGTCAGCTCCTCGATCGCGGCGTCGTCGAGGATGCGGGGCTCGATCACCACACCCTCGTCGGCCAGCCGGGTACTGTCGGCGGGCATCGATCCCGGTGTGGGACCCCCGACGTCGGCGTGGTGGGCCCGGTTGGCGGCGAACGCGATCAGTTGGCGGTCTGGCCGCCCGGCGGGCGCGCCCTCTCCTGCGAACACCGGCGTGATCACGGTTATGTCGGGCAGGTGGGTGCCGCCGCGGTACGGGTCGTTGAGGATCCAGGAGCGCCCGGGGGCATGGTCGTAACCGAGCACCGCCGCCACCGCCGCCGGCATCGCCCCGAGGTGCACGGGGATGTGCTCGGCCTGCATCACCATCTCGCCCTCAGGCGTGAACAGGGCGGTCGACGCGTCACGGCGCTCCTTGATGTTGGCGGAATGCGCCGAGCGGATCAGCACGGCGCCCATCTCGTCGCAGATCGAGTGCAGCGCGCCGCTGAGCACCTGGAGCTCGACCGGGTCGATCATCGCCCGCGCTCCAGCACGATCGTCCCCGACTCGTGCACCGAGCCCGACCATCCCGGTGAGACCAGCAGCGTCGAGTCCGGCAGCTCGACCACGGCGGGGCCGTCGATGCCGGTACCGGGAGCCGGCGCGCCACGCCACACCCCGAGTTCGACCTGCTCGCCGTCGAGCGTCGCCGGCCGGTGGTCTCGTGCGGCGGGCCTGCGAACTTCGTCGCCGCCATCGTTGCCGTCTCCGTCTCCGTCTCCGTCTCCGTCCCCGTCTCGGGCGCTGCTGCTCTCCGCGGACAGCTCCAGCGCGCTCTCGGCGAGCTTGGCGGTGACTCGGATCGTCACCAGCTCCAGCTCCTGGCCGGCACCCCGGTAGCCGTAGCGATCCTCGTGCTCGGCTTCGAACGCCTCGCGCAGCGCCTCGACGTCGGGTTCGGTGGGGCCCGCGACGGGCAGCTCGAACGCCTGGCCCCGGTAGCGGAGCTCGTACGTGGCGCTGAGCTCGCCGTCGGGGGCGCCGAGGGCGTGCCGGGCCTGCTCGCCGAGCTCGGCCGCCAACTCGGCGATCCGCTCCGCGGTCAGGTCGGCGCCGGTGATCAAGACGCTGCGCTGCACGTCGCGCCGCCGGGGAGAGACGACCAGCCCCAGCGCGGACAGCACCCCCGACGCGCGCGGGCACAGGACCCTGTCGATCCCCAGCTCGTCGGCGATTCGCGTCGCGTGCAGGCCGCCGGCTCCGCCGAACGCCAGCAGCGCGTATCCACGCGGGTCGATTCCGCGCTGGACGGTAACCACGCGGAGCGCACGAACCATCTCGGCGTTGGCCACCCGGATGATCCCCTCGGCGCATTGCGCCGGCTCGAGCTCGAGCCGTCCCGCCAGGTCCGCGATCGCCGTGTCCGCGGCATCCCGGTCGAGCTTCACGTCACCGGCCAGCGGCGTGTCCGCCGACAGGTAGCCGAGCACCAGGTTGGCGTCGGTGACGGTCGGCTCGGTCCCGCCCCGCCCATAACACGCCGGACCCGGCTCCGCCCCGGCCGATCGCGGCCCGACCCGGAGCGCGCCGCCTGCGTCGCGCCAGGCAATCGAGCCGCCGCCGGCGCCGACGGTGTGCACCGCCACCATCGGCAGCGCCAGCGGCCGCCCGGCGATCGTGCCGGCGCTCTCCTCCCGCACCGCGCCGCCGTCGACCACGCAGACGTCGCACGAGGTGCCGCCCATGTCGAAGCAGAGAAGGTCTGGCTGGTCGGTGGCGCGGGCCACGAACGCCCCGGCGGCGGCTCCGCCGGCCGGACCCGAGAGCACGGTCCAGGCGGCGTGCCGGGCGGCGGCGCCGAGGTCGATCAGCCCGCCGTTGGACTGCATGATCGACGGCTCGGGGATCCCCTCGCGCTCGCAGCGCTCGAGCAGCTGTCCCAGGTAGCCGGCCAGCAGCGGCGAGAGCGCCGCGTCGACCTCGGTGGTGGCGGCGCGCTCGTACTCCCGGAAGGTCCCGACGACCTCGTGCGAGAGCGAGACGTGCACGTCCGGCAGTTCCGCGCGCAGCGCCTCACCCAGGGCTTGCTCGTGCTGCGGGTGACGGTAGGAGTGCAGGAGCACGACGGCGACCGAGTCGGGCTCGGCGCCGGCCAGCTCGCCGCGCACGAGAGCCCGCGCCGCGCCGGCTCCCAGTTCGGTCAACGGACCGTCGGGCGTCATCCGCTCGGGCGCCCCGAAGCGCAGCTGCACCGGTACCAGCGGCGCCGGCCGGGTGGCGCACAGCCGATAGAGCTCGGCGCGGTTCTGGCGACCGAGCTCGACGATGTCGGTGAAGCCCTCGGTGGCGACCAGCGCCGTTCGAGCGCCGTTGCCCTCGAGCAGGGCATTGGTGGCCACCGTCATGCCATGGGAGAACTCCTCGATCTCCGACGGCTCGACGCCCGCTTGGTCGCACACCTTCCGGATCGCCGCCAGCACCCCTTCGGACTGATCGCGCGGGGTCGTCGGCGCCTTGGCGGTCACAAGGCGGCCGTCGTGCACGAGCACGGCGTCGGTGAACGTTCCGCCGACGTCGACTCCGAGCAGCATCAACGCAAAAATACCCCCCGCCCGCCTGCCGGCCCGGCCGGGTCGCGGGGCGACCCGGCCGGTGGCCAGACTACGCGGCCAGGGACTGCTCGATCTCCTCGGTCTCCGCCAGGTGCTGGTGAGACGGGCAGTAGCCGTTGTGGGGCAGCGGCATCCGCTGGCAAGGTGTTCCCTTGCGGGTGCTCGCGCGGCACTGCAGCGGATTGCCGTAGAGGTCGTAGCCGTTCTGCGGCTGGCTGCGCAGGAACTGGTCCGCACACGTCAGGTAGCGGTCGATCACCCGCAGTACGCGAGGCTGCGCGCTCATCGGAAAGTACGCCCGAACGTCGTTGAACAGCGTTCGCGACGGCCGGGCAAAGTAATGACGATCGGTGGCCAGGCGTTCGACCGCAGCTTCGCATGCCCGGAGCACTCGTTCGTGGTTGGCATGCGGGCAGAGGCCGTGCTGGTCTTCGATGACGTCACGCGCGATCTCTCGATAGATCGCACGGCTGAACCGGTACATGTATGTCTCCACTCCTTTCGGCGCTCCGTGCCGGCGCCTTCCCTTTGCTACCGGTGAGTATCCAACGAAGTTGTGAAGCTCAGCCGGACGTCCGTGTTAACTGCACGTTAAGCCAGAAAATAGTTTTTTCCAGCAAAAGAGCCCCTCCCACAAGAAGGCTGACGCGGTTCTACCCGATCTGGCGACAAAGCAACCAAATCCGGGGCGCCGGTCGAAATGAGGCGTCCGAGGGGCTGAAACGGCCGCGAACGGCGGTCGCTGGAACGAACTTCCGAGAGACCGTCAGGACCAGAACATCAGCGTCGGCTCGCCGCCGGCGGGCAACGTCACATGGCGCCCGTCGAGGCCGGGATCCCGGTCGGGGAAGTCGGTTCGCTGATGAGCGCCGCGGCTCTCTTCGCGGGTGAGCGCCGACCGAGCGATCAGCCGCACCAGCGGGTGCGGGTCGGCGGTCAGGGAGTGCAGTCCATCGCTGCTGCGCTCGAGTCCGGCGTCGCGCCACAGGGCCGCCCGAGACTCCGGGGCGATCGCGACCCGCGGCGGCTCCTCCTCGGACAGCGCCTCGGGCGGTGTCGCCCCGGCGGCCGGCTCGCCGAGCGCCGCTTGGGCGGCACGGGCTCCGAACACGAAGCACTCGCTGAGTGAGTTGGACGCGAGCCGGTTGGCCCCGTGCAGGCCGGTGCACGAGCACTCGCCGACCGCGTACAACCCGGGCACGCTGGCGCGTCCGTGCAGGTCAGTGGCGATGCCGCCCATCATGTAGTGCGCCGCCGGAGCCACCGGGACCAGCTCCCGCTCGGGGTCGATCCCCGCTCGCCGCAGTGCCCCGACCACGTTCGGGAACAGCGCTGGGTCCACGGCCCGCATGTCGAGGCCCACCGAGTCCGCGCCGGTGGCGTCCATCTCGCGCTTGACGGCGCGGGCGACCTCGTCGCGGGGGGCCAGCTCATCGGTGAACCGCTCGCCGGAGGCGTCGAGCAGGAGCGCTCCCTCGCCGCGCACCGCCTCGGTCACGAGGAAGCCGTCGGCGCCGTTGCGCCCCGCGACCGCTGTCGGATGGAACTGCATCAGCTCGAGGTCGGCCAGCTCGGCGCCGGCGTCGGAGGCCAGCAGCAGCCCGCCGCCGATCGCGCCGGCGGGATTCGTGGTCCGCGACCACAGCGCCGCCGCGCCGCCGGTGGCCAGCACGACCGCCGGGGCCAAGAGCACCCGCCTGCCGTCCAGCAGCACGCCGACGGCCCGCCCGCCGGCGGTCAGCACACGCATCACCCGCCGTCGCTCCAGCACCTCGATGCCTTCGTCCTGTGCCACCAGGGCCGAAAGCTGACGGATCAGACGCCGGCCGGTGGCGGCTCCGCCGGCGTGCACGATGCGCCGGACCGAGTGCCCGCCCTCGAGCCCCAGCGCCAGCCGGCCATGACGGTTGGCGTCGAAGCGCACGCCCAGGGTCGACAGGTCCTCGACCGCGGCCGGAGCCTCATCGCAGAGCACCTTCGCGGCTGACACCCGGACGGCGCCGCGGCCTGCGGCGATCGTGTCCGCGAGATGGCGATCGGGGCTGTCCTCGGCGGCCAGCGCCGCGGCCAGACCACCCTGTGCCCAGTAGCTCGAGCTCTCGGCCAGCGGCGTCGCCGAGATCAGCGTCACCCGGGCCCCCGCGCGCGCGGCACGGAGCGCCGTGTACAGCCCGGCCGCGCCGGCCCCGACTACCGCAACCTGGGTCTCGAGGATGGTCACCGGAAGGTACGGTACTCGGGGATGAGCGGCTCCCCCGTGTTTCTCGAGCATCCCTCCTCGCTGGCCCACGACACCGGATCGCATCCCGAGCGTGCGGCCCGGATCGCGGCGATCGAGCGCGAGCTCGACGATCGCGGGTGGCTCGGGTTCGAACGCGTGAGCTCGCCGGAGGCGGACCGTGCCGCGCTGGAGGCCGTGCACGCTCCGGCACACGTGGACATGATCGAGCGCGCCGCCGCGGGCGGGGGGGCCCAGCTCGACCCTGACACGGTCGTCAGCGAAGGTTCGTTCGAAGCCGCCCTGCACGCGGCGGGCGGCGCGGTCGCGCTCGCTGACCGGCTGCTGGACGGCTCCGCGTCGACTGGCTTCAGCGCCCACCGACCCCCCGGCCACCATGCCGACCGCGGGCGGGCGATGGGCTTCTGCCTGTTCAACAACGTCGCCATCGCGGCTCGCCACGCTCTGGACGCGCACGGACTGGAGCGAGTGCTGATCCTCGACTGGGACGTGCACCACGGCAACGGGACCAACGACATCTTCCACGCCGAGCGGCGGGTGCTGTTCGTCTCGATCCACCAATCGCCGCTGTGGCCGGGGTCGGGCCCCGCCTCGGATGCCGGCACCGGCGACGGGCGCGGGTACACGGTCAACCTCCCGGTCAGTCCGGGCGCCGACGACGCGGTCTTCACCTCGCTGGTCGATCGCGTCGTGGTCCCGATGGCGCGGGAGTTCGCCCCGCAGCTGATCCTGATCTCAGCCGGTTACGACGCCCACCGCGAGGACCCCCTGGCCGACTGCATTGTGACCGACGGCGGCTACGCGGCGATGACCCGCTCGATGCGCTCGGCGGCAGCCGAGCTCGAAGCTCCGCTCGGCGCCGTGCTCGAGGGTGGCTACGCGCTCGGGGCGCTCGCCCGCTCGGTGGCGGTGACGATGGAGGGGCTGAGCGCCGCCCCGGTGACGGCGGCGCCCGCGCCGCTCACGCCGGTCGCCGGCCGAGCGCGGGAGCGCCTGGCCGAGTGGTGGCCGGCGCTGACCCGGGCGTAAGGGCCCGACTCAGCGATCGAGCAACTCACGCCACGCATCGAGCACCTTGGTCGCCATACGATCGGTGGACAGCGGCTCGGCACGGGCGCGCCCCGCGATCCTCGGGTCCGCGGACGCGAGGTGCGGCTCGAGCGCGGTCCGCCAGGTGCCCACGGCGAACGGCGCGCACAGCGTCCCCTCGACGCCGGCCAGCACATCGGGTGCGATCCCGACCGGGGTCGCCAGCACCGGCACGTCGCAGGCCAGCGCCTCGAGCACCGCGAGCCCGAACCCCTCTCGCTCGGACGGGACGAGGACCGCGTTGGCGGCGTTGACCCACAGCGGAACGCGCTCGGGCTCCACGTCGTTGAGCGCCAGCAGCTCCGTCCCGGCTGCGGCCTGCACGGCCAGGTCGTGGCGTTTCTCCGGTCGGGACGGGTCCGCCGGGAATAGCAGGTAGCGCCCGGCCGGGTCGAGCCCCAGGGCCTCGCGGGCTTGGCCTCGCGGGATCGGTCTAAAGCGCCGCAGATCGACGCCGCACGGCAGTACGGCGATGCGACCGCGACCGGCCGCCCAGCGTGGGATCTCGCCGGCCAGCGGCGCCGAGACGGCCCCCACGAGGTCGGCCAGCCGGAGCCCCGCGAGCGTCACCGGGCGCGACCGCGGGTGTGCGAGGTCGGTGCCGTGCAGCGTCACGACGCGCACATGGGCGGGGGCCGCCAGCGCCGGCCACTGCGAGAGCCCGAAGTGGGCGTGGACCACGTCGAAGCGGTGTCCCCGGTAGCGGCGGCGCAGGTCACTCGCGGCCGAGAGATAGGCGAGGGCGCCCCCCGGCGCGAACGCGTACACCTCGATCTCGGCGGCGCCCGTCCGCCGCAGGGCATCCACCTGGTCGCGCACGAAGCTCCCGAACGCCGGGCGCTCGGGCGTGGGGTACATGTTGGTCACGATCAGCGCCCGCATCGGTGCCGCGAGCGTACCCACTGACGGAGGGTGCTCTGCGGACGCCGTGCCCGCCCGCCGAGCGCCGCCGGCTCTGTCACCATGCGGCCGGTGAGCGTCGCCGCGGATCTTCCCGTTGGGGTGTTCGACTCCGGCGTTGGAGGACTCACCGTCCTGCACGAGCTGCTGGTGTCGCTTCCCGCGGAGGACTACCTGTACCTGGGCGACACCGCACGGCTTCCCTACGGCAACCGCTCGCCCGAGGAGCTGACGGCGTTCTCGATCGAGATCGCCGACCATCTGCTCGACCAGGGCGCGAAGCTGATCGTCGTGGCCTGCAACTCCGCCAGCGCCGCGGCGCTGGACGCCGTCCAACGCCATCTGGACCGCCGTGGATCCGCGGTCGACGTGATCGGGGTCCTGCGGCCCGCGGCGCAGGCAGCGGTCGCCGCCAGCCACAGCGGCCGCATCGGCGTTCTGGCCACGCCGGCGACCGTGGCCAGCGCCGCCTACGAGCAAATCGTGCGCGCCGCTGATCCGCTGGTGCAGATCGAAAGCGTCGCCTGTCCTGACCTGGCCTCGGTGATCGAGGCCGGTTTCCCGTTCGACGACCAGTTGGTCGAGACGGTGCGCGCGTATTGCGCGCCGCTGCGCGAGGCCGGCGTGGACACGGTGATCCTGGGGTGCACCCATTTCCCGCTGATCGCGCCGATGCTGCAGCGGACCCTGGGAAGGGGCGTGACGCTCGTGAGCTCGGGGCCCGGAGTGGCGCGCAGCGTCGAGCGGGCCCTGGCCGCCCGGGGGCTGCTCAATCCGCGGCGCGGCGAGGGGAGCTACCGCTTTCACTGCACCGCCCAGGTGGAGTCCTTCCACGCACTTGGGACGCGTTTTTTGCAGATGCCGCTAGGCGAGGTTGCCCACGTCGACCTCGGCGCCAGGGTCGCGGCGTGACCCGGCGGGGATGACCGCGTGACCGAGCGCAGCTATGGACGCACTGCGGACCAGCTCCGGCCGGTTACGATCGAGCCCGGATTCGTCCGGACAGCCACCGGCTCGGCGCTGATCTCGATGGGCGAGACGCGGGTCATCTGCACGGCATCGGTGCAGGAGAGCGTTCCGCGCTGGCTCGCCGGCTCCGGCCGCGGCTGGTTGACTGCGGAGTACGGGATGCTGCCCGCCTCGACCGGCACCCGCAAGCAGCGCGACGTCAGCCAGGGTCGCCCCGATGGGCGCACGGTGGAGATCCAGAGGCTGATCGGGCGCTCGTTGCGCGGCGTGGTCGATTTCACCGCGCTGGGGGACCGGACCGTCTACGTCGACTGCGACGTGCTCCAGGCGGACGGCGGCACTCGGTGCGCATCGATCACCGGCGGGATGGTGGCCCTGCGACTCGCGTGCGAGCGGCTGATCGAGCGGGGCAAGCTCGAGCGGACGCCCCTGACCGGCAGCGTCGCCGCGGTCTCCTGTGGAATCGTCGCGGGCGTCCCACTGCTCGACCTCGACTACTCCGAGGACTCGACCGCGGAGGTTGACGCCAACGTCGTCATGACCGGCGACGGCGGCCTGATCGAGGTTCAGGCCACGGCCGAGCAGACGCCTCTCTCGCGCGCGCATCTCGACGACCTCCTGGCGCTGGCTGCACACGGGATCGACGGTCTGCGCGAGCTCCAGGACCAGTCCGTGGCGTCCGCGGCCGTCTGAGGCGATGCCGCTGCCCGCGTCGCTGGTGCTCGCGACTCGCAACCCCCACAAGTTGCGCGAGTTCGAGCGTCTGCTGGCCCCGGCCGGCATCGCCGTAGAGCCTCTGCCCGACGGGATCGAGCTCCCGCCCGAGGTGGGGGAGTCCTTCGAGGCCAACGCCGTTCCCAAGGCGCGGGCCGCTGCGGCCGCCACCGGGCGGGCGTCGATCGCCGACGATTCCGGGATCGAGGCCGACGCCCTCGGGGGCCGCCCCGGAGTGCGCTCCGCCCGGTACGCGGGCGAGGACGCCGGCGATGCGGACAACCTGGAAAAGCTGATGCGCGAGGCCCCGGCCGGCAGCGGGCTGCGCTACGTGTGCGCGCTGGCCTACGTTGATCCCGAGCGGGGCGTCGAGCAGGTGCTGTTCGGCCATTGCCACGGGCGGCTGGCCGCCCAGACGCGTGGATCCGGAGGCTTCGGCTACGACCCGGCCTTCCTGCCCGACGGCGACCACGGAGGGCGGACCATGGCCGAGTTGACCGACGCCGAGAAGGACGCGATCAGCCATCGCGGCGGCGCCGTGGGGGCGCTGCTGCGGTGGGGGCGGGGGTAGTGAGTCGTCTCAGGCGAGGTTGATCGCGGCCGCCGCTCCGACCGCAAACGTCACCCCGGCGTAGCCGTAGTAGCCCTGCAGGACCAGAATCAGGACCGTCACGAGGCATGCGAGCACGGTTGCGAGCCATCCGATGCGTGCGAGGTCCACGTGGGCATTGTCCCCGGCGACGTGGACGTGTGGCCTCCCGCCCTGCGCACTCGCTACCCTCCGCCACCGCGGAACCTACAAGCGATCTTCGCAATTTGCGAAGATCGCCGACGCAAGCCGCCCCGCGTGCGCCGGGCAATGGCGAGAATGAGCGTGGGCGAGGGCACACGGGCGATTGTTGTCCGCCGACCCTGTTAGCGTCGATCTTTCCTACCACCTTGAAGGAGGAGCCAGTGACGAAGTCCGAATTCGTTGACCAGGTCGCCGATCGCGCCGGGTTGAGTAAGAAGGACGCGGGGGATGCCGTCGACGCGATGTTGGAGACGATCGAAGGCGCGCTCAAGCGCGGCAGCGACGTGACGTTCTCCGGCTTCGGCAAGTTCAGCGTCTCGCAGCGCAGCGCTCGCGAGGGCCGCAACCCGGCTACGGGTGAGAAGATCCAGATCGCCGCTTCCAAGGTCCCGAAGTTCACCGCCGGCGCGGCCCTGAAGAAGGCCGTCAAGTAGAGACAAAGTCGTTCGGCGACAGGCTTGCGGGCTCGGTCGCCGAGCGGACCTCTCAGGTCGTCCTGGGGCTCGACCCCGATCCCGCCCGCCTGTGGCCGCGCGCGCTCGAGCTCGCGGGAGGGACGGGGGACGGGCCCGCCGCGCGCGCTGCCCGCGCCGTGCGGGCTCACTGCGGCCGGGTGCTCGACGCCACCGGCGCGCAGTGCGTCGCCGTCAAGTTCCAAGTCGCCTGCTTCGAGCGCCTGGGTGCGCCCGGATGGGCGGCGCTGGGGGAGTCCGTGCGCGATGCCTCAGATCGCGGGCTGCTGGTGATCGCCGACGCCAAGCGCGGCGACATAGACGTCTCGGCGCGGGCCTACGGCCAGGCGTTCTTCGGGGAGACCGAGACCCCGTTCGGGATCGTCCCCGGGCTCGGGGTCGACGCGCTGACCGTGAGTCCGTTGCTCGGCGCCGACTCGGTCACCCCGCTCGTGCAGGCGGCTCGAGCCCACTCCGGCGGGGTGTTCGTGCTCGTCCGGACGTCCAATCCCGGCGCCGCCGACGTCCAGGAGCTGGAGCTTGCGGGCGGCGGAACGGTCAGCGACCGGCTCGCCGGCCTGGTTGCCGAGCTCGGTCGCCAGGGAATCGGTCGCAGCGGCCTGTCCGACGTCGGAGCGGTGACGGGCGCGACCGCGCCCGAGCGGATGGAGGCGCTGCGCCAGGCGATGCCGAACGCCGTCCTTCTGCTCCCGGGGGTCGGAGCACAGGGCGGCAGAGTGGAGGATCTGGCGCCCGCGTTCGCGCCGGGTCCGGCCGGCGGGCTCGTGTCCGCGTCGCGGGGGATCGTCTACGCGCACGAGCGCACAGGTGGTGAGCCGGAACGTGCGGCGGCGGACGAGGCGGCGCGCCTGCGAGAGCTTGCCTGGAGCATCTCGGCGTGAGCGAGCCCCGCACACCGCCGGCCGGCGTGCGCCCGACGCGGCCGAGGTGGTGGCGACGATCGTGCAGGACGGGCGCCTGAGCGCTTGTATGATCGCCGTGCCATGGTGGCTAAAAGTGCGCGCCTGCTTGCGCCTCTCGCTCTAGCCGCGGTGGCTGTAGGGGTCTACATGATCGTCCACGCAGGCCTCGCGAAGCAGCCCACGACGATTGTGCACTCGAGTAACACGACGGCGACCCAGCCGGGGACCCACCGGCGGGTCCGGCGCGCGAAGTTCTACTTCGTGCGGGCCGGCGACACGCTCAGCACGATCGCGGTCAAGACCCACATCCCGATCGACAGGCTTCTGAACCTCAACCCGCTGGTGTCACCCAACAGCCTGCAGACCGGTCAGCGGCTGAGGCTGCGACGGTGAGTTGAGTCCCGCCCGCCCAACCCGACTCCTCACCCGCCTGATCATCGCCGCGGTGTGCTCCGCAGGAGCGCTGGCGATCGCGCCCGCCGCAGGGCTCGGGGCATCGGCTGGTGTGCCGACCCCGCCCACTCTGAGCGTGTCCGGCGCGATCCTGGTCTCACCGGGCACCCACCAGGAGCTGGACGGGGTCGATCCCAACCGGGAGCTGGCGATCGCCAGCACGACCAAGCTGATGACCGCGCTGGTGACTCTCGAGCACGTGCATCGCCTCGGCACGCTGTTCACCGAGCCCGACTACTACCCGTCCGCCCTGGACTCCCAGATCGGCCTCGTGCCGGGGGAGCGAATGAGCGTCCACGACCTGCTCCTGGCTCTGATGCTGCCGAGCGCCGACGACGCCGCCGAGGATCTCGCCTACAACGTCGGGCACGGCTCGGTCGCCCGGTTCGTTCAGATGATGAACCTCCGCGCTCGCGAGCTCGGCCTGCATCACACCCACTACACGACTCCGATCGGCCTCGATACCCCGGGCAACTACTCCAGCCCCGCCGATTTGGTGAAGCTCGCCGCTTACGACCTCTCCGAGTCGCCATACTTCGCCCGTATCGTCGCGCTGCGCAGTGCGGTGCTGCAATCCGGCGATCACATCCGCTATGTCGTCAATCGCAACGACCTCGTCGGGAAGGTATCTTGGATCGACGGCGTCAAGACCGGCCACACCGCCGATGCCGGTTACGTTCTGGTCGCATCCGGGCATCGAGATGGCATGACGCTGGTCAGCGCGGTGCTCGGGACCGCAAGCGAGGCGGCGCGAGACGCGAACACAATGGCGTTACTCGACTACGGATTCGACGATTTCCACATGGTCACGCCCGTGAGCCGGGGGGCGGTGCTGGCGCGTCCCGCGGTCCGCGACCGCCCCGGGGCGCACGCCTCACTGATCGCCGCGAGCGGATTCACGCGAGTGCTGCCACGCCGTGACCGGGTGCAGATCCAGATCCAGGCGCCGCGGCAGCTGGCCGGCCCGTTGCCGCGTCACCTCGTGGCCGGCACGGCGGTGGTGCTGGCGGGAGGCCGTCCCGTGGCTCGGATCCCCCTGCTGCTGGCGAGGGCGCTGCCCGCCGTTAGCGGGCTCACCCTCGCCGCTCGCTTCATCACCAAGCCGCTGATGCTGGCGGTCATCGCGATCGTGATCGGAGCGCTGACCGCGCTCGTCGCGACGCGGCGGCGCCGTGCGCGCGCGGGCGCGGGCGCGGCTGACCAGGAGGCCGCATGATCATCACCGTCACGCTGAACGCAGCGATGGACAAGACGCTGGAGGTGCCGAGCTTCACCCCCGGACGGCGCCATCGCACGGTCGAGCAGGTCACGACCCCCGGAGGCAAGGGAGTCAACATCGCCCGGGCGATCAAGCAGCTGGGCCAGCCGGTGATCGCCACCGGGTTCGCCGGGGGGGCTACCGGTACGCGGATCGTGGAGGCGCTCGACGAGGAGTCGATCCTCAATGACTTCGTCCGCATTCAGGACGAGTCGCGCACCAACACGGCGGTGCTCGACCCCACCACGGGCCTGCACACCGAGATCAACGAGCGCGGCCCCGCGGTCTCCGCGCACGAGTTCGAGCTCTTCCACGAGAAGCTCCTGTACCTGAGCCAGGGTGCGAGCATCTGCGTGTTCGCCGGGAGCCTTCCCCGTGGGGTGGACCAGGATGTCTACTTCGCGCTCGTGCGCGACGTCCGGCGGCTCGGCGTGACCACCGTGATCGACACCGACGGCGAGCCGCTGCGACTGGCGATGCGGGCTGAGCCCGACATCGTCTCGCCCAACGAGCTCGAGTCCGAGGAACTGGTCGGGCACGAGTTCAACGACGTCCAGGATCGGGCCCTGGCTGTGATCGAGATGACCCGGCTGGGCGCGAACGAGGCCATCATGACCGTGTCCGACGGCTGTTACGCACGAATCGTCGAGAGCGGCGGCCCGAGTCTGCACCGGGTGCGGATCGAGGAGCAGGAGGCCCGCTCGGTGGTCGGCTCGGGCGACGCCTTCCTCGCCGGCTACGTGGCGGCCCGCTACGGCGGCCAGGACCCGGTCGAGTGCCTGCGTTTCGGGGTGGCGTGCGGGGCGGAGTCCACGCAGCACTTCGGCGCCGGGCTGATCGACCCAGGACGCGTCGAGCGCATGCTCGCCGGGGTCGAGGCCGAGCGGCTGCAGGTCGCCGCCGAGATCCGTTGAGCCTGGGCCGCAATCTCCGCGATCTTTAGCGTGACCGCGCCCGGGACAGGGCTGGCGCCGCTGCTACGATCGCACTCCCGATGGTTGCCGCCACGAACGCCCCCGAACCGTCCGAGCTGCGGACTACGCTGCTGCAATGGAAGTAGAGATCGGTCGAGGCAAGAAGGCCCGTAGGGCGTACGGATTCGATGACATCGCGATCGTCCCGTCGCGCCGCACCCGGGACCCCGACGACGTGGACATCAGCTGGACGCTGGGCCCCTACCGGTTTGAGCTGCCGCTGCTGGCGGCAGCCCTGGATGGCGTGGTCTCGCCGGAGACGGCCGGGCTGATGGGCGGCCTGGGCGGTCTCGCGGTGCTCAACCTCGAGGGCATCTACTGTCGCTACGAGGACGCCGATGAGCAGCTCGAGCGGATCGCCACGTTCTCGCCCGACATCGCGACGCGCGAGATGCAGGACATCTATCGCGAGCCGGTCAAGGCCGAGCTGATCGCGCGCCGGATCGAGGAGATCAAGTCCCACAACGTGGTCGTCGCCGCGTCGCTGACCCCGCAGAAGGTGCGCGCCTACTACGAGGTGGCGCTCGAGGCGGGGCTCGACATCCTGGTCATCCAGGGCACCGTGGTCTCCGCCGAGCACGTGTCCCGGGATGAGAGCCGGCCCCCGCTCAACCTCAAGGAGTTCATCCGGGAGCTGGCGCCGACGCCGGTGATCGTGGGTGGCTGCGCGTCGTACCACACCGGCCTGCACCTGATGCGAACCGGAGCCGCCGGCGTGCTGGTCGGAGTCGGCCCGGGCGCGATCTGCACCACCCGTGGGGTGCTCGGGATCGGCGTCCCCCAGGCGACCGCGATCGCGGACGTGGCCGCCGCTCGCTCGCAGCACATGCTCGAGACCGGTGACTACGTCAAGGTGATCGCCGACGGCGGCATGCGCAACGGCGGCGACATCGCCAAGGCGGTGGCGTGCGGCGCCGACGCGGTGATGCTCGGCTCGGCCCTGGCGCGCTCCTACGAGGCCCCCGGCCGCGGCTACAACTGGGGTATGGCCACGTTCCATCCGACGCTTCCTCGAGGGGCGCGTGTCGCCACCAAGCAGAACGGCACGCTCGAGGAGATCATCAAGGGCCCGGCGCGTGAGAACGACGGCACCTTCAACTTGATGGGCGGACTCCGGACTTCGATGGCCACCTGCGGCTACCGCGACATCGCCGAGTTCAACCGCGCCGAGCTGATGGTGGCGCCGGCCCTGCAGACCGAGGGCAAGCATCTGCAGCGCGAGCAGGGCGTCGGGATGGGCAGCCGAGCAGCGGCGGTCGGTGTCGCCGACTGATCTCGGCGCGACCGCGCCCGCGGGGGAGGCCACTCGCACCGCGGCGGGCCCCCACACCACCGAGCTGTCAGAGGCCGAGCGCGAGGCGCCGGTGCTCGAGGACGCCGCCGATGTCCACGCGGAGGTTCCCGCGGCCACCGATGAGGTTGTGGTGCTCGACTACGGGGGCCAGTACTCGCAGCTGATCGCCCGGCGGGTGCGCGAGTGCGGCGTGTTCTCCGAGCTGCTGCCTCACCACGTCGGCGCTGAGGAGGTGGCCCGGCGCCGGCCCAAGGGGGTGATCCTGTCCGGGGGGCCCGCGTCCGTTTACGCCGAGGGCGCGCCGCCGCTCGAGGCCGCGCTGCTCGAGCTGGGCATCCCGGTGCTCGGCATCTGCTACGGCATGCAGCTGCTGGCGCTCGCGCTGGGAGGCCGGGTGCAGGGCGCGGAGGTCGGTGAATTCGGGCGCTCGCAGCTGACCGTCGGGGACACCGGGAGGCTGCTGGCCGGGACCCCGCACGAGCAGACGTGCTGGATGTCGCACCGCGACACAGTGTTCTCGGCGCCCCCGGGGTTCACCGCGCTGGCGTCCTCAACGGCGTCGCCGGTGGCGGCCTTCGAGTCCGCCGAGCGGGCCGTCTACGGGATCCAGTTCCACCCCGAGGTGGTCCACACCCCCTACGGCCAGCAGGTGTTGACCAACTTCCTGGCCGACATCTGCGGCTGCGACTGCACCTGGAGCGCGGCGTCGGTGATCGAGGATCAGATCGAGCGCATCCGCGCCCAGGTGGGGGACGGGCGGGCGATCTGCGGCCTCTCCGGTGGGGTCGACTCGAGCGTCGCCGCCCTGCTCGTGCACCGGGCGATCGGGGACAGGCTCACGTGTGTGTTCGTGGACCACGGCCTGATGCGCAAGAACGAGGGCGCCCAAGTGATCTCCGCTTTCCGCGACAACTTCAAGGTCCCGCTGGTGGCGGTCGACGCCGAGGATCGTTTCCTGGAGCGCCTGCGCGGGGTGAGCGACCCCGAGCGCAAACGCAAACTGATCGGCGCCGAGTTCATCCGCGTGTTCGAGGAGGAGGCGGCCCGGTTGGATGACGTGTCGTTCCTGGTGCAGGGGACTCTGTACTCGGACGTGATCGAGTCCGGCGGCGGGACCGGGGCGGCCACGATCAAGTCCCACCACAACGTCGGCGGCCTGCCCGAGGACCTCGAGTTCTCGCTCGTGGAGCCGCTGCGGGCGCTGTTCAAGGACGAGGTCCGCAAGGTGGGAGCCGAGCTCGGGTTGCCCGAACGACTCGTATGGCGCCAGCCGTTCCCGGGCCCGGGCCTGGCCATCCGGATCGTCGGCGGGGAGGCCACCCGCGAGCGGCTCGACACGCTGCGCGAGGCCGACGCGATCCTGCAGGACGAGATCCGCAAGGCGGGGCTCTATCGCGAGCTGTGGCAGTCCTTCTGCGTGCTGCCCGACATCCGGACGGTCGGCGTGCAGGGCGACGAGCGCACCTACGGCAACGTGATCGCGATCCGGGCGGTGACCAGCGACGACGCCATGACCGCTGATTGGGCGCGCCTGCCCTACGACCTGCTCGAGCAGATCGCTTCGCGCATGATCAACGAGATCCGGCCGGTGGGGCGCGTGGTGCTCGACATCACCAGCAAACCGCCGGGCACGATCGAGTGGGAGTGAGGCGGGGGTCCCGGCTGCTGCCTGGGTCGTCTGAGGCAGCCTCGGCCGTTGTGCGGGCACCCCCGGTCGGTTGAGGCAGCCCCCAGCTGTCGTGCGGGCGCCTCCTGCTTCGCTCCGGAGCGCGTTCTCGGGCGCGGGACCGGTCGGCGAGCACGACAGCTGATGGCACCTCAACCGCCCGCTGCTGCCGTGATCCGCCGTGGCGCGCGGGCCTGCGACGCGAGGTGCTCCCGCGCTCCCGCGACCGAGATGATGGGTCTCTAACGGGCCTATTTGGCCGGTTAGATACCCCTCATCGTCACCGTGACATGACCCCGGGCCGCTCCGGCTGCCGGCCGGCTGGATTCGCACGCTGAGCGGGCCTACTCGGCTTGGCAACACACATCAGACGCTGTCTTGGGGAGCCACCGGTGGGGACTCGATCGTCGGCGCCCGGGCCACGATCGGGGCGACGTAGGGACCGACGTCGGATGGCAGCTCGGTGCGCGAGAACCACTGGACCGCTGCCAGCTCGCCGAGATCCGGCGTCACGCTGGGCGCCGCCAGCTCCGCGCCGTAGCAGTGGATCGTGTCGCGCCGGTGGTGGACCGTGCCCTGGACCGCTCCGAGGGAGGTCCAGCTCACCGATTCGATCCCGAGCTCCTCGCGCATCTCACGACGGGCGGCGTTCAGCGGCTGCTCGCGGCGCTTGAGCGCGCCACCGGGGAGGTCCCAGGAGCGATCACCGTATGTGTGGCGAACGAGGAGGACGCGTCCATCGTTGACCAGCAGGCACTTGACGCCCACCTTGACGGGGCGCCTCACGAGCCAGATCAGACGCAGCCCGAGGTAGGCAGCGCGATAGGCGAGCCTCCTGACCACTAGGGGAGCCTGCACCCGGCTCAGGGTACGCCCTCGGGCGGCTCGAACGGGGCGCCTGCGATTAGCGCGTAAGGCGGTACGCGGGGGTCGCCAACCCGATCGGCCGCTACTCGCGGCGATGACCTATCATGGGTCCAGCCGCGCGAGGTCCGCGCGGCTTGTGCGTGCCATGAAGACCTACGTAGCCACACCATCGGACAGAGAGCGCAACTGGCTCATCGTCGACGCCTCCGGGAAGACCCTCGGCCGGCTCGCGACCCAGATCGCGGACGCCCTGCGCGGTAAGCGCAAGCCGACCTACACGCCGCACGTCGACACCGGTGATTTCGTGATCGTCGTCAACGCCGAGAAGATCGTCGTGACGGGCAAGAAGCTGACCGACAAGCGCTATTACCGCCACTCCGGATACCCGGGCGGGCTCAAGTCCCGCTCGCTGGCGGAGATGCTGCAGCGCCGCCCCGAAGAGGTCATCCGCATTGCCGTGAAGGGCATGCTGCCCCGCAACCGCTTGGCGCGACGGCAGATCACCAAGCTGAAGGTCTACGCCGGGCCCGATCATCCGCACGCCGCCCAGCAGCCGCAACCGATGGAGATCGCGCAGTGACCGACGTGGAGCATCCCGAGGACGAGCAGCGAGACGAGGCCGCCGAAGCTGCGGCGCAGGAGGTCCCCGCCGAGAGCGCGGAGGAGCCCGCCACCCCGCCCGCCGAGCCCGACCCTGCCGCGGCTGAGTCCGCGGCGCCTGAGCCCGTGGCTGCGGAGCCTGAGCCCGAGCCGGTGGCTGCGGAGCCTGAGCCCGAGCCCGTGGCTGCGGAGCCTGAGCCCGAGCCCGTGGCTGCGGAGCCTGAGCCCGAGCCGGTGGCTGCGGAGCCTGAGCCCGAGCCGGTAGCTGCCGAGCCTGAACCCGAGCCGGTAGCGCCCGAGCCGGTGGCCGCCGAGGCCGCTGAGCCTGCTGAGGGCGTGGCTGCTGAGCCTGTGGCCGCTGAGCCCGAGCCCTCCGAGCCCGCCCCCGTGACCCCGGAGCCCGCCGCCACCGAGCCCGCCGGCGCCGAGGAGGAGGACGAGGAGGTCGAACTGGCTCCTCGTCAGCGTCCCGAGATCCCGGGCGCTGACCTGATCCCCGACATCGTCTCCGAGACCGATCAGTTTCTCGATGCCGAGGCCCGCGCCGCCGCCGAGGCTGACGCAGAGGCCGCCGCGCTCGAGCAGGACGAGGACAGCGACCAGGTCGAGGCCCGCCCGATCGCCGACGCCGCGATCGACCTCGCGGCCGGCGCGCGCTACACCGCCACCGGCAAGCGCAAGACGGCCGTGGCGCGTGTCATCCTCAAGCCCGGCAGCGGCACGTACTCGATCAACGGCAAGCAGATGGATGCGTTCTTCCCGCGCGAGACGCTGCAGCGGATGATCCGCCAGCCACTCGAGGCCGTTGGCTACGACACGCGGATGGACGTGGTGGCGCGGATGCACGGCGGCGGCGTGTCCGCTCAGGCCGGCGCGCTGCGCCACGGCATCTCGCGGGCGTTGATCGTCGCCGATCCCAACCTTCGCGGGGAGCTCAAGCGCCGCGGATTCCTGACTCGCGACCCGCGGGTCAAGGAGCGCAAGAAGGCCGGCTTGAAGAAGGCCCGCAAGCGCCCGCAGTTCTCCAAGCGGTAGCGCATCCACCGGGATGGCACGCCAGCTTTTCGGCACGGACGGTGTCCGTGGCCGCGCCGGGGAGTTTTTGAGCGCCGAGCTCGCGCTGAGACTCGCGCGCACGGCCGTGGCCCGCGGGGGTCACGCGCGGCCACAGGTGCTGATCGTTCGTGACACCCGCGAGTCGGGCGAGATGCTCGAGTCGGCGATCGCCGCCGGCGTGACCGCGGCCGGAGGCGACGCCCTGCTGGCCGGGGTGCTGCCGACGCCGGCCGCCCCGCTGCTGGTGCGGCGCCACGGGCTGCAGCTGGCCGCCGTGATCTCGGCTTCGCACAACCCCTACGAGGACAACGGGATCAAGCTGTTCGCGGCCGACGGCTTCAAGCTCGACGACGAGACCGAGCATGCGATCGAGGCGGCGATGGGTGAGCCGCCGCAGGTGCCGGCGCGCATCGGGCGGGTGCGCCGTCTGCACGGGGCGCTCGAGGACTACCTGCGCGAGCTGCACTCCCGTTTCTCCGGACTGGACCTCAGCGGGACCCGCGTCCTGCTCGACTGCGCCAATGGCGCCACCTTCCGAGCCGCGCCCGAGATCTTTCGCCGGCTCGGCGCGGAGGTGGAGGTGATGGCCGATGAGCCCGACGGACGCAACATCAATGACGGCTGCGGATCGACCCACCTGGACGGCGTCGTGGCCAGGATGGCCGCGGGCGAGCACGACATCGCGTTCGCCTTCGACGGCGACGGGGACCGGGTGCTGGCCGTCGACCGCGACGGCGAGGCGGTTGATGGCGACGAGCTGATCGCCCTGGCGGCCGTCCATCTGCACCGCCACGACCGGCTGCCCGGCCACGGCGTGGCCGTCACCGTAATGACCAACTACGGCTTCCACACCGCGATGGCGGGCGCCGGGGTCGCCGTCGCTACCACCGCCGTCGGTGACCGCTACGTCCTGGACGAGCTGCGCCGCCGAGGCTGGGCACTGGGCGGCGAGCAGTCCGGCCACATCATCGACCTCGGGTTCGGACCCTGCGGCGATGGGATCGCCGGCGCCCTGCTCACGCTCGAAGCGCTCGCTGGGCGCGACCTGCGCGAGCGCGACGCGATGGAGAAGTTGCCCCAGCGGCTGGTCAACATCCGCGCCGTCGACCGCAGCGCACTGAGCGAGGCCATGGATGCCGTCGCGCTGCGCGACGCGGTGGCACGGGAGCAGGCCGGCCTGAGCGGCCGGGGACGTGTGCTCGTGCGGGCATCCGGGACCGAGCCGCTGATCCGGGTGATGGTCGAGGCCCCAAGCGGCGAAGAGACCGAAATCGTCTGCACACGCCTCGCGGACGTCGTCCGCGCGGCGCTCGACGGGTAGGCGGCCCGAGACCGGCGTTGAAATCGCTCTGCCGGCGCGTTCGGTGACGGCCGGTGCGACCAGCCGTAAACACGACCAACACGACCACCCAGGAGGGTTGACCATGTGCGGCATCGTCGGCTACGTCGGCCCCAGAGACGTACGTTCCCTGCTTCTCGCGGGGTTGGAGAAGCTCGAGTACCGCGGCTATGACAGCGCCGGGATCTCCGTGCTGGTCGGCGACCACGTCGAGGCCGTGCGCGCCGTCGGCAACCTGAGCGCCTTGCGAGCGGTCATGAACGGGCGCGCCGTGCCCGCGCCGGCCGATGACCCTCCCGCCGGCGGCGTGGCGCTCGTGGAGCGCCCGCAGCCCGGGACCGGCATCGGTCACACCCGCTGGGCGACGCACGGCCGGGTGACCGAGGAGAACGCCCACCCCCATTACGACACCAACGACCGCCTACATATCGTCGTCAACGGGATCGTCGAGAACTACGTCGACCTCAAGGACGAGCTGATGGCCGCCGGCGCGGTGTTCACGTCGGAGACCGACGCCGAGGTGATCGCTCACCTGGTGGCGCACTATTACCGGGGCGATCTGGTCGCGGCGGTCCGCGAGGCCTACGCGCGGCTGCGTGGCCACTACGCGTTCGTGGCCATGAGCGCCGACGAGCCGGGGGTGCTGGTGGGCGCGCGCAAGGAGTGCCCGCTGATCGTCGGGCGCGGCGACGGCGAGCAGTTCATCGGCTCCGCGATCCCCGCCTTCCTGCGCGAGACGCGACAGGTCCAGTACATGAACGACGATGAGATCGTGGTCCTGCGGCCCGAGGGCGTCGAGTTCGAGACCGCCGCCGGCGAGCCGCTGACGCGCGAGCTGACCGAGATCGACTGGGACGCCGATACCGCCGAGAAGCAGGGCTATGAGACGTTCATGCTCAAGGAGATCAACGAGCAGGCCGACGCGGTCGCCGAGACGATCGGCGAGCGCGCGGCCCGCGGCACCGGCATCGACCTGGGCGACCTGGGCAAGATCGACGACGACCTGCTGCGCCGGATCCGGCGGGTGGTCATCGTCGCCTGCGGCACCGCCTACCACGCGGGACTGATCGGCCGCTACGCGATCGAGCATTGGGCGCGGGTGCCGGTCGAGGTCGACATCGCCTCCGAATACCGCTACCGCGACCCCGTGGTCGGCCCTGACGATCTCGTGATCGGGATCTCGCAGTCCGGTGAGACCGCCGACACGCTGGCCGCCATGCGGACCGCGCGCGAGCGCGGCGCCTCCGTGCTGGCGCTCACCAACGTCATGGGGGCCCAGGCCACGCGGGAGGCCGACGGTGTGCTCTACACCCGGGCCGGGCTCGAGATCGGCGTGGCGGCGACCAAGACGTTCGTGAGTCAGATCGCCGCCATGTACCTGCTGGCGCTGCGCCTGGCGGAGCTCCGCGGCACGCTCGAGCCGGCCGTGCTCGAGAACACGATCACTGAGCTCAAGCGCCTGCCGCACCTGATCGCCGAGCTGCTGGAGCGCGACGTGGAGCGCGTACAGGAGATCGCCGAGGGCTGCTATGACGCCGGCTTCTTCCTGTATCTGGGCCGCCACGTCGGGCTGCCGGTGGCGCTCGAGGGAGCCCTGAAGCTCAAGGAGATCTCGTATATCGCCACCGACGCGTATGCGGCGGGGGAGATGAAGCATGGTCCGATCGCGTTGCTTGACGAGCGGACTCCGGTTGTGGTCGTGGCCACCGAGTCGCCGGTGCTCGAGAAGGTCATCTCCAACATCCAGGAGGTCAAGGCTCGCGGGGCCCGCGTGATCGCCGTGGCCACCGAGGGCGACGAGCGGATCGCCCAGCACGCCGAGGAGGTCATCCGCGTGCCCCGCACCGACTGGATGCTCGCCCCTCTGCTGGCGGTGATCCCGCTGCAGCTGCTGGCCTACGACATCGCGCGGCTGCGCGGGCTCAACGTCGATCAGCCGCGCAACCTCGCCAAGACCGTCACGGTCGAGTGAAGCGACCCGGCGCGGGCGTGCAGCCTTCCATCGGCATCGACCTGCTCGAGATCGAGCGACTCGAACGGGCTCTGGAGCGCCGCCCGCGCCTCGCCGAGCGGCTGTTCACCGAGGCAGAGCTGGCCTACGCCGCCGGGCGCGCCCGGCCCGGCCAGCATCTGGCGGCGCGCTTCTGCGCCAAGGAGGCGGTCGCCAAGGCGTTGCGGATGGAGGCGTGGAGCTTTCGAGACGTCGAGGTGGTCTCCGGGCCGGGAGCCCCCGAGATCGCGCTGCACGGCGCCGCCGCCGAGCGCGCCGCAGAGCTCGGCGTCGCCGTCAGCGTCTCGCTGACCCACACGACGACGGACGCCGGCGCCGTGGCCATCGCGTCGCGTGATGACTGAGATCCCGCTGCCGGCCTGGGTGGAGCCGCTGCCCGACGCAGAGCAGCAGCGCGCCATCGACGCCTGGGCGATCGAGCAGCGGGGCATTCCCGGGATCGAGCTGATGGAGAGGGCCGGCTCCGGCCTGGCCGAGCTGGTCGCGGCCCGCGCTCCCTTCGGGACGGTGGCTGTGGTGTGTGGCAAGGGCAACAACGGCGGCGACGGGCTGGTGGTCGCCCGTCTGCTGCGCGAACAGGGCCGCGAGGTCGACGTGCTCCTGCTCGCGGATCCCGACGAGCTCCGAGGCGACGCGCGCACCAATCTCGAGCGCCTCCCCGGTGCTCCGCCGCGCCGGTTCGAGGCCGGAGCGTTGCGGGGAGCGGCGGCCATCGTCGACGCGATCCTCGGGACCGGGTTCTCGGACGAGCCCCGCGAGCCGGCCCGGGGCGCGATCGAGGCCATCAACGCCGCTTCGGCACACGCCGTGATCGTCGCCTGCGATGTCCCCAGCGGCGTCGACGCATCGACCGGCGAGGCGGCGGGAGCGGCCGTCGGAGCAGATGCCACCGCCACCTTCCACGCCGGCAAGCCCGGTCTGTGGATCGCGCCCGGCAAGGCCCACGCCGGGCAGGTGGAGGTGATCGACATCGGGATCCCGGACGGCGCACCGGGACACCCCGCGGTCGGCCTGATCGGAACGGGCGTCCTCGAAGAGATACCCCGGCGCGGGAGGGAGTCGACCAAGTTCGCAGCCGGCGCGGTACTGGTGTGCGGAGGCTCGCTTGGCCTGACCGGCGCGCCGTGCCTGGCCTCGGAGTCCGCGATGCGAGCCGGCGCTGGATACGTGACCGCGTGCGTGCCACGGTCGCTGAACCTTGTATTCGAACAGCGGCTGCTCGAGGTGATGAGCGTGCCGCTGCCCGATCGGGACGGCGCCCTGACAGCGGACGGGGCCGAGACGGTGCTCACCCGCGCCGCCCGTGCCGGCGCCCTCGTGCTCGGGCCCGGGCTGGGGCGCGGCGATCAGAGCTTCGAGCTGGCCCGGACGATCGCCCACGACGCCGAGACCCCGGTGCTGCTCGACGCCGATGGCCTGAATGCCCATGCCGAGCAGCTGGCGTCTCTGGCCGGCCGACCGGCCGCGACCGTGCTGACCCCCCATGCCGGCGAGATGGGCCGCCTGCTCGGCCTCGAGAGCGCCGAGGTCGAGCGCCACCGGCTGGCCTGCGTGCGGCGGGCGGCCGCCCTGTCGGGCGCGATCGTGGTGCTCAAGGGCGATGACACGATCGTCGGCGACCCAGACGGGCGGGCCCTGATCAGTCGTGGAGGCACGTCGGCACTGGCCACCGCCGGCACGGGCGACGTCCTCTCGGGCGTGATCGGCGCCTTTCTGTCCAAGCGCATGGACCCATTCACCGCCGCCTGCGCGGGGGTGCTGGTGCACGCTCGTGCCGGCCAGATCGCGGCCCAACGGATCGGGACCGAGGGCGTGATCGCGCGAGACGTGATCGAGGCGCTGCCGGAGGCCCGGAACACGGACGTTTAGAGCTGATGCCGCTCCGGGCGCTGGCAAGCGTCAACCTGGCCGCAATCGAGCGCAACGTCAAGCACCTGCGCTCAGGGCTGGCGGAAAACGTAAGGCTGTGCGCGGTCGTGAAGGCCGACGCGTCGGGGCATGGCGCGATCGCGGCGGCGCATGCGGCGCTGGCGGGCGGCGCCGCGATGCTGGCCGTCGCCACGGCCGGCGAGGCGGTGGAGCTCAGGGAGGCGGGGATCGACGCGCCGCTGCTGGTGATGGGGGCGCTGAGCGCCGAGGAGCTGGCGGCGGCGATCGCCGCGCGGGCGGAGGTCGTGGCCTGGAGCGACGGGTTCGTGAGCACGCTGGTACGGGCGGTCCTGACGCAGCCGGTCCGCGTGCACGTCAAGCTCGACAGCGGCATGGGGCGGCTGGGGACGCGCGACCTCCGCGCGGCTCTGGCCGTCGCCGAGCGGGTTCTGGACGAGCCCTCGCTGGCGCTCGCCGGGGCGATGACCCACTTCGCGACCGCCGACGACGATCCCGAGTTCATGGCCGTACAGCTCGAGGCCTTCCGGCCGTTCGCGGCCGAGTTACGCCGCCGCGCCCCCGACGTCGTGGTCCACACCGCCAACAGCGCCGCCACGCTGCGCGGGCCCGCCACCCATTTCGACCTGGTCAGATGCGGGATCGCGATTTACGGTTGTGATCCGATGAACCAGGACCCGGACGCTCATGGACTCGAGCCGGCGCTCGAGCTGACCTCGTATGTGGCCGCCGTGAAGCCGGCCCGCGCGGGGGAGAGCGCCGGATACGGGCGGCGGTTCATCGCCGAGCGCGACACCTGGATCGCCACGCTTCCGATCGGCTATGCGGATGCGATCCGGCGGGGGCTGAGCAACAACTGCGACGCGCTGATCGGGGGGCACCGATACCCGCTGGTGGGGACCGTGAGCATGGACAACGTGACCGTGTCACTGGGACGGTGCAACGGGGCGGCGATGAGCGCGCCGGTGCAGGTGGGCGCGCGGGCCACGCTGATCGGGCGCGACGGCAGCGAGCGCCAGACCGTCGAGGACCTGGCCAACCGCATCGACACCGTTGCCCACGAGATCCTCTGCGGGATCTCGGCTCGGGTTCCGCGCCGGTACCACCGCGACGGGGACCCCGTCCCATGAGCGATCCGCTCAATGCTCTGGCCGGGGTGGCTCCCGGGGCGTGGCTGGTCGGCGGTGCGCCGCGTGACCGGCTGCTCGGCCGCCCGACATCGGACTACGACGTGGTCGTGGCCGCCGGGCAGCGGGTGGAGGACGTGGCGCGCCGCCTGGGCAGCGCCGCGGGAGGGTTCGCGTTCGCGCTGTCTGAGGCCTTCGGCGCGTGGCGGGTCATCGCTCACGACCGCACCTGGCAGCTGGACCTGAACCCGCTCGGCGGTGAGACGATCGAGGCCGACCTGGGGCGCCGGGATCTCACGATCAACGCGATCGCTGAGCCGATCGGCGTGTCCGGCGGACCGGTGGATCCGTTCGGCGGGGTTCAGGACCTGCGGTTGCGCCGCCTGCGGATGGTCTCCGCAGACGCATTCGGCGACGACCCGCTGCGCACGCTGCGCCTGGCGCGCCTGGCCGGCGAGCTGGGCTTCTCGGTCGAGCGCGACACGCTGGGCAGCGCTCGCTCCGCCGCCGGGGGTCTGGCGAAGGTCGCGCCCGAGCGGATCTTCTCCGAGCTCAAGCGGATTGTCAGCGGCGATCGAGCGCTCGACGGCTTCGACACGATGGACGCCGCCGGCGCCACCAGTGTGGTGCTGCCGGAGCTGACGGCGCTGCGTGGTATCGAGCAGAGCCGCTTTCACCACCTCGACGTCTACGACCACTCCCGGGCGGTGCTGGCCGAGGCGATCGCGCTCGAGCGCGACCCCGAGCCGGTGTTCGGCGCCCGCGCGGAGATGCTGCTCGAAGTGCTGGCGGCGCCCCTGGCCAACGAGCTCTCGCGGGGTCAGGCGCTGCGCTTCGGGGCGCTCCTGCACGACATCGCCAAGCCCCAGACGCGAGCGGTGACCGCCGAGGGCCGAGTTACCTTCATCGGCCACGATCAGGCCGGTGCGACGCTCGTCACCGAGATCCTGGGCAGGCTGCGGGCCAGCGAGCGCCTGGCCGCGCACGTCGCAGCGCTCACCCGTCACCACCTGCGGCTCGGCTTCCTCGTCCACGAGATGCCGCTCAGCCGGCGGGCCGTGTACCGCTACCTCGATGCGTGTGCCCCGATCGCGGTGGACGTCACCGTGCTCAGCGTCGCGGACCGCCTGGCCACCCGCGGCGAGAACTCCGAGCGAGCGATCGCGCTCCACCTCGAGCTGGCGCGCCAGCTGCTCGACGAAGCGCTCGTATGGGTAGCCGACCCGCCCCGCCCTCCACTGCGCGGCGACGAGCTGGCCAGCGCGCTCGGCGTGCGACCCGGGCCCCTGATCGGCGATCTGCTGCACCAGCTCGAGGAGGCGCGGTTCGCCGGCGAGGTGGACAGCCGCGAGGAGGCGATCGAGCACGCTCGGCGCCTGCTCGAGCGCGCCGGTTGAGCGACCTGGCCGGGGCGGGGCGGTGTCGCGCCGGGCTTGCGCAGCGGATCGATAAGCTGGCGGCGATGCGCGACCCCGACTGCCTGTTCTGCAAGATCGTCGCCGGTGAGCTGCCCGGCCAGATCGTCGACGAGGACGAGCGCACGGTCGCGTTCATGGACATCAGCCCCGCCACCCCGGGCCACGCGCTGGTGGTGCCGCGCCGGCACGCCGCGAACCTGCTGGAGATCGAGCCCGAGGACCTCACCGCGGTGACGCTGACCGCGCAGCGACTGGCGCGGCGTGTCACCGAGCGTCTCGGTGCCGACGGTGTCAACCTGCTCAACTCCTGCGGTCCGGCGGCGTGGCAAACCGTGTTTCACTTCCACGTCCACGTGATCCCTCGCTACGCCGGCGATCCGCTGAAGCTGCCGTGGACCCCCGAGCCGGGGGACCTCGATCAGATCGCCTCCACGGCGGACCGCCTGCGATGAGCGCTGACGACCCGGTTGCGGTAACCCGCGACGGCGGGCTGGCGGTGGTCACGTTCGACTCGCCGCCGCTGAACCTGTTCGACGCGGCGTTGAAGGACGGGCTCATGGCGGCGATCGAGGAGCTCGAGCGCAGCCAGCCCCGGGCGGTCCTGGTCCGGGCCGAGGGCCGCGTCGTCAGCGGCGGTGTCGACGTGTCGCTGTTCGCCGCGCTTTCGGGCGTCCAGGACGCGACGGCCACCTTCGATGAGCTGGTCGCGCTGGCGCGGCGTGTGGACCTGCTGCCGTGCCCGACCGTGTTCGCGGCGCACGCCCTATGCCTGACCTGGGCGTTCGAGCTCGCCCTGGCGTGCGACTTCATCTTCGCCGCGGAATCGGCCAGCTTCGGCCTGGTGGAGCGGGTGATCGGGCTGACCCCGGCGATGGGCGGTACCCAGCGCCTGGCCGAGCGCGCCGGGACCGGGCGTGCGAGGGAGTTCGTGATGACCGGCGCCCGCTACGACGCCCGCGAGATGGAGCGCTGGAACGTCGTCAACCGGGTGCTCCCGGACGAGGGATTCGGCGATGCGGTGCGGAAGTTCGCGCTCGAGCTGTCCTGCGGCCCGACGCTGGCGCACGCCGCGACCAAGCAGGTGATCCGGGACTACCTCGAGGGTGGGCTCGAGCTCGCCAACGATCGTGTCGGCGGCGTGGCGGGAGCGCTGTTCGCGACCGAGGACCTGCAGGCCGCGGTGCGCTCCTTCCTGGAGAATGGGCCCGGACGGGCCACGTTCGAGGGGCGCTGAGCACGGCGACTGCGGCCGCGGCCCGGCCTTGATACGTTTCCGGCGTCTGGGCCGGACGTGATCAGCGCCCGGCCGCCAGCTCGAACGCGAGTAGCGCCGAAGGGGAGTTCATGGCAACGGGTACCGTCAAGTGGTTCAGCGATGACAAGGGCTTTGGTTTCATAACGCCCGACGACGGGGGTCGCGATCTGTTCGTTCATTTCTCAGGCATCAACGGCGATGGCTACCGCTCTCTGCCGGAGGGCTCCAAGGTCTCCTATGAGGAGGAGGCCGGGCCCAAGGGCCCCAAAGCGGTGAACGTCTCCAAGCTCTAGCGTCTCCGGTTCACCCAGCCGGGCAGGGCTCCGGCCTCGCTCGACGAACTTGTTGCCTGCGGGCATCGCCCGGCAGCGGCCGCAACTGCTGCCCATGGGTGGTGTTCAATGAAGATGATGAAACGATTCCTCCTGGTAACCGCGACATTCGCCGCCTCCGTGCTGGCAGTTGCACCCGCTGGCGCCTCGGCGAAGATAGTCGAGCTCGGCGCGACCTCTCCGATCATCGCGCCGTCCTGTCCCAAAGGGGTGGCGCCGTCGCAGTGCCTCATCGTCCTGCCCCGCACGACCGCCGTGCAGACGGTCAGCGACGGCGTCGTCAACCCCACCACGGTCAAACAGGCCGGCTGGATCGTCGCCTTCACCGCCGGCCTGTCCAGCCTCTCCTCCAACGCGGCCACCGAGCGCAGCTACCTGCACATGCTCGATGTGAGGTTCGGCGGGACGCCTCAGCTGGCCATCACCGTCCTCAGGCCGGGGCCGAAGAACCGCTACACCGTGGCCGCCGAGAGCCAGGTCTTCCACCTGATCCCGTTTCTCGGCCAGGTGCTGCAGGAGCCCCTGTCGCTTCCTCCGACGTTCACCGCGTTCACCGCCCTGCCCGTCAAGAAGGGCGACGTGATCGGCCTGTCGATCCCCACCTGGGCGCCGATGCTCTCGTACAACCTCAACGCCTCGAAGTTCGCCTACCGCCAGAGCCGGACGTCCGGCTGCACCCACGCCGCGGCCAGTGAGACCGCCCAGATGACAGTCGGCGCCAGTACCCGGTATCTGTGCTCCTATACGGGCACTCGGGTCGAGTACAGCGCCACCGAGGTTACGAACGCGCCGTACCCGAAGACCTACGTGCACTGAGGCCGAGCGCTGCTGGGGCTCCTGGGAGGCCCACTAGCAGGCGCCGGGGTTCTGTTGGCAGAACGCCGAGCCGAGGCCGGCGCCGCCGTTGCTGCTCGCACCGCCGGAGGTCCCGGTGCCCGCACCGGCCCCACCGGAGCCTCCCGAGCCGCCCGCGGGCGCGCCGCCACTGGTGCCCGTGCCGGCGCTTGTCCCCGTGCCCGCCGAGGTGGCGGTGCCGGCGCTCGTCCCCGTGCCCGCCGAGGTGCTGGTGCCGGAACTGCTGGTGGTGGTCGAGGAGCTGGAGCTGCCGGTGGTGGCCGGCACCGTGCTGGCCACCGAGGAGGTGGGCACGGTGAAGGCCGGCGCGCCGGCGGTGTTCGTGGTGCTTGCACCCGCCCCCGCACGCCGCGAGGCCCAGCGCTGCGAGCAGCGTCAGCACGGCTGCGGTGGCGAGCCTCAGCCTCTGGGAGCCGGCGGTCATGTCGTCAGGACCGCAAACCTCAGGAGCCCAGTGGCTCCATGCGCCTGCCGCAGTACGGGCAGTCGTTGAGATCCTTCTGCGCGAGCTGATCGCACCAGTTGCAGAAGCGCAGGTTGTCGATCATCCAGGGCAGCTCCGACGAGGTCGGGGCCAGCGGCAGCAGCTCGGCTACCACCTCGAGCTCCTCGCCCGTCTCCCTGTCCAGGTAGACCTGTCCAGGCTCGGCTTCGACGATGACTTCACGACCGGTGGAGGGCGTCCGCATCCGGTACTTCTGGCGCGTCCTCATTGTGGAGCAATGCTACCAGCGGGCCCGACGGCAATGGGTTCCGGGCGCCCGCCGGTGGGCTGCGGGGTGGGGCCGTGCCGGCCGCGCGTCCGCTGCCGGGCGGGGCTCGGCGAACCGGCCGAACGACGGCGCGCTGATGCCGCGCGCTTGTATAGAGTCCCGCCCCGAGCGTATGGTGAGAGGCGTCGCACGAGGACACAGGAGCCTCGCAGCCCTGGTTCCGAGCGTGTTCCTCATGGTCGCGTTGGGGGGCTGCGCCATCAAGCATCCGACCGCGAACCTGGTCCGCGGCAAGCAGCTGTTCGTCGCGAAATGTGGGTCCTGCCACACCCTCGGCCACGCCGCCACCACTGGGATCGTGGGACCGAATCTGGATGACGCCTTCCACCAGGACCGGGCCGATGGTGTCAAGAGCACCTCGATCCAGGGCCTGGTCGATTACTGGATCCGCTACCCCGACACCCAGGGCGTGATGCCGGCGATGTTGTACAACGGCCAGCAAGCTCAGAATGTCGCGGCCTACGTCGGCCAGGTGGCCGGCGTTCCCGGCCAGGACACGGGCGCACTGGCCAGCGCGGTCGCAAGCGTCACCCAGAAGCCGGCGGTCGAGAAGAACGGCGTCGTCGAGATCGACGCCGATCCCACGGGACAGCTCAAGTTCCTGGCCTCCAGCGCCAGCGCGACCCCAGGAAACGTGACCATTCGTATGAAGAACATGTCCTCGACGCCCCACGACATCGCGATCACGGGCGGCGGGGTCAACCAGATCGGCCACATCGTCTCCAACGGCGGCGTCTCGACCGTGATGGCCAACCTCAAGCCGGGCAAGTACACGTTCTTCTGCTCTGTCCCCGGCCACCGCCAGGCGGGCATGGTCGGGACTCTGACTGTCAAGTAGCCGACGGGGGGCCGCCCGGCGAGCCGCCGGCCACCGGCTCGCCCTCGGAGCGGCGTAGGCGCGCCCATAGCTCGGCGCCCCGGCCCGCCGCAACCGCGCGCTGGGCGCGGCGCTCGTCGAGGACGATGCCGTGCTCGATGGCGTAGTCGAGCAGCTTCTGGCGCTCCTCGTTCTCGCGGGCCACACGCAGGAACAGCCAGCAGAAGAGGCCGATGGTCAAGAAGCTCTCCTCCACCATCATCAGGCCGCCGGCGGCCACCTGGTCGGCGATCGGGCTGATGTGCCAGCGGGCGTCGCCCGAGCGGTAGATGGGGTAGAAGACGGTACCGCCGAAGATGAGGATGTTGGCCAGCACGGTGCCGATCAGGCGCACGGCGACGATGTAGACCAGGCGCGCGCCGTTGGAGAACCAGTTCGGCTTCGGGAGCGGACCGAGCAGAGCCATCCAGACGGCGATCCCGAAGGCCAGGAAGGTGGCGTGCTCGAGCGCGTGCAGCGCATCGTGGCGCAGCGCGGCCTGGTAGAGCCCGGGGGAGTGCCAGGCGTAGAAGTTGACCGCCCAGCAGACGATCGCCACCACCGGATGGCTGAAGACGCGCAGGACCGATACGACGCGGTTGCGCAGCAGAGGCGCCATCATCGGCCCGGTCAGCCCCAGGACCAGCAGCAGCGCCGCGACGTCGCCGATCAGCAGGTGCTCACCCATGTGGGCGACCAGCAACTGGTCAGAGAGCGTGTCGACGGGAGGGCTGGCGGCGACCAGCAGCACCGCCAGCCCCGCCCCAAAGCACACCTGGCGCCAGGACGGCACCGGCCGCCCATCGCGGGAGA
The DNA here is from genome assembly GCA_963799995.1 of uncultured Solirubrobacterales bacterium. Classification (GTDB taxonomy): domain Bacteria; phylum Actinomycetota; class Thermoleophilia; order Solirubrobacterales; family Solirubrobacteraceae; genus Palsa-465. Next base: position 425,331 of record CAWCZI010000013.1, read on the forward strand.
GCGCCCGCGCGCGGATGTGGTACGGGATCCAGGACAGGATCACGAGCACCGGAAAGCCGATCGACTGCACCGGCGCGACGGCGAGGGGGAGGAGCGGGAGCGGCACCGCGCTCAATGGTGCCACGGCGCCCGACCGCTAGGTCAGCGCCTGGACCAGTAGCACGATCACGACGATGACGGCGACCGCGGCGACGAACCAGACCAGGAAGCCGAACGCGTCGGCTTCGGAGCGCAGAGGGTTGGGTGGATGCTTGCGCACCCCTAGAGCACGTAGACGGTCGTGTAGACGACCACCCACATGATGTCCACGAAGTGCCAGTAGATCCCCGGCACCTCCATGCCCTGGTGGTGCTCGGCCGAGTAGTGGCCGCGGAAGGCCCTGACGGTGACCATCAGCAGCATGCACAGGCCAATGAACACGTGCGCCCCGTGCAGGCCCGTGAGCGCGTAGAAGATCGTCCCCTGGGCGGAGTCATGGGGCGCGAAGCCGATGTGGATGTACTCGTTGATCTGGACGGTGAGGAAGGTCAGGCCGAGCAGGAAGGTCGTCAGCATCCCGGCCTTGAGCCCGAAGCGGTTGTTGTTCTTGATCGACACCAGCGCCCAGTGGATCGTCAGCGACGAGGACAGCAGGATCGCCGTGTTGATCCCAGCGACGGCCTCGGGGAGCTTGGTGCCCGCGGCCGGCCACGGGTCGTGGGTGACGACCCGGATGAAGAAGTAGGCCGTGAAGAAGGCCCCGAAGATCATCACCTCCGAGATGATGAAGAGCAGCATTCCGAGCGTCGGGGCGTTCACCCGCGACGAGCGGTGCGCGGGGGGCGGGCCGTGGGGGTGCTCGGCGGCTATCGAGGCGGCTTCCATGCGATGGCTCCTAGGCGGTGGTCCGGACGGGGCCGCTCTGAACGACGTGTTCTACTTCCTTGCCGCTGGCGTTGCGCACGCGCTGGACCAGGTCGGCGCGCAGCCAGCCCGACTTGGTCTCGGCAAATGTCGAGATGATGATGTCGTCGACCCGGAAGTACTGAAGTGCGTTCATGATCGCCGTGTAGGGATCGGGGTCCCCGATCATCCCGGCGGCCGTCAGCCCGGCCTCGCGCAGACGGCCGAGCACCAGCGACAGCCGCGTCCGGGCGCGGCGGGTGGCGCTCTCGTCGCCTCCCTCCAGCGGGATGAGCACGAGGAACAGGCGCTCGTGCTTGTCGCCCTCGGCGCTCGCCTTGGCCTTCAGCGCCTCGAGCATCTCGTCGCCGCTGGCGGTTCGGTTGGCGACCGCCAGCGTCACGTGGAAGGGCAGGCCCTCGCTGTCGGGGTCGCCCACCACGTGCTCGACCGGAAGCCCGGAGGCCTGCCGGATGCGATCCACGAGGTCGCGACGCTGCCAGCCCGAGCGGGACTCGGGGTAGGTCGAGATGATGATCTCGTCCGGGTCGTACTCGCGCAGCGCGTCCATCGTGGCGGCGTATGGATCGGGGTCGCCGACCTCGCCGATGGCGTCGATCCCTTCCGAGCGCACGAACCCCAGCGCCAGGTCCACCCGCGCCTGGGCGGCGTCGAACACGGCGTCGTCGTAGATCACGTAGCCCGCGCGGGGCCGGGTCTGGGGGACACACAGCACGAAGCGGGTGTCGCCCTCGGCCGCGTGCTTGCGGACGGCCTCGATCAGAGGCCGGCCGCCGATCGTCTCGTTGGCGACGACCAGGACTGTCTTCATTCGTGGCTCTCCTGGCTCGGGGGAGTCGTGAACGCGCCGGCCGCGACGGGCCTGGCCTCGGCCGGCGGCTTGAAGATCCCGTGCACCGCACCGGGCACGCCGTATTCGTACGGGCCGCCGACGACGGTGGGGACGGCGTCGAAGTTGAAGATCGGCGGCGGCGAGGCCACCTGCCATTCGAGCGTCAGGGCTCGCCACGGGTTGGCCGGCGCGCGCGGACCACCGCGCCAGCTGGCGACCATGTTGTAGAGGAAGATCAGCGTGCTGAGGCCGAGCGCAAACGACGCAAACGAGATGAACAGATTCCAGTCGGCGAACTTCTGCGCGTACTCGGCCACCCGTCGCGGCATTCCCTGGATCCCGATGATGTGCATCGGCCCGAAGGTCAGGTTGAAGAAGATGAAGGTCATCCAGAAGTGCCACTTGCCCAGGCGGTCGTCGAACATTCGCCCGGTCATCTTGGGGAACCAGTAGTAGACCCCCGCGAAGATCGTGAACAGCGAGCCGCCGAACAGCACGTAATGGATGTGGGCGACGATGAAATAGGTCTGGCTGACGTGGATGTCGAACGGGATCATCGCGAGCATGATCCCGCTGATCCCCCCGAGCGTGAACGTCGAGAGGAAGCCGAGCGCGAACAGCATCGGCGTGTCCAGGTGCAGCACCCCTCGCCACAGCGTGGCCAGCCAGGAGAAGATCTTGATCCCGGTGGGGATCGCGATGATGGCGGTCGTGATCATCATCGGGATCCGGATCCACGACGCCATGCCCGAGACGAACATGTGGTGGGCCCAGACGGTGAAGCCGAGGACCACGATCGCCAGCAGCGAGAACGCCATCATCCGGTAGCCGAAGATCGGCTTTCGGGCCTTGACCGCGATCACCTCGGAGATGATCCCGAACCCGGGCAGCATCATGATGTACACGGCCGGATGCGAGTAGAACCAGAAGACGTGCTGGTACATGATCACGTTGCCGTTCTTGCCGGCCCCGACGAACGCGTCGAAGAAGTGGAAGTGAAGCGCCGTGTCGAGCAGCACGAAGAACTGGGAGGCGGCGATGAACGGGGTGGCGATCACGACCAGCAGCGAGGTCGAGAAGTTGGCCCACACCAGCAGCGGCATCCGGAAGAAGCTCATTCCCGGCGCGCGCATGGTGATGATCGTCACCAGGAAGTTGAGCGCCGTGAAGATCGAAGAGAACCCCGCGAACTGGACCGCGATCGTGAAGAACAGCTGCCCGAGCGGCATCGTCGTCGACAGCGGCGCATAAGCCGTCCAGCCGGCGGCGAATGAGCCGCCCGGCGCCAGGAAGCTCATCAGCATCAGGATGCCGCCGATCGGCAGCAGCCAGTAGGAGAGCGCGTTCAGCCGTGGGAAGGCCATGTCCGGCGCCCCAATCATCAATGGCAGCACGAAGTTGGCCAGCCCCGCGAACACCGGGATCACGAACAGGAAGATCAGGACCGTGGCGTGGACAGAGAAGACGCCGTTGTACTGCTCGGGGGTGAGGAACTGCATCCCGGGCTTGGCCAACTGGGCCCGGATCAGCATCGCCAGCAGCCCGCCTACGAGGAGGAAGAAGAACGAGGTGACCGTGTACTGGATCCCGATCACCTTGTGGTCGGTGTTGACGCGGAAGTAGTCGCGCCAGCTGTGGGCGCCGTGCTCGGCGTGACTCTCGGGACGCGTGGCTCGACCGGTCGCCCAGTACAGCCAGTAGTCGCACGTGCCCAGGCCGAGCAGGAAGCCCATCGGGACCGAGAGCAGCGCGACGATCGTGATCGCGTGGCCGTCGATGACCGGATGCTGGTGCATCAGCCAGCGGATCAGGACGGTCAGCCCAAAGCCGAAGGCGAACCCGAGAACGCTGCCAAAGGCGGCCCGATACCAGCCGGCCGGACGAACTTTTGCCGTGAGGGCCATCAGCTCTTCTCCTTCACTCTGCCGTCGCTGTCCGGTTGCCAGAAGCGGGTGCTTGCACTGATCACTTTGTCACGCTCGAGAGGAAGGTGACGAGTGACTGGATCTGCGTCGGGCTCAGCGTCTGCGAGAAGTTGCTCGGCATGATGCCGGCGCTGAAGCCGGTCGGCAGGTAGGCGTAGGGCTTGGCGATGGCGGTCTCGATGCACTGGCTGAGCGTCTTGCCGCGGATCGCCATCGACTTCGCGGTGGAGCAGTCGCTCTTCAGGCGCTGATCGAGGTTCGGGCCGATGGTGCCGGTGGCGCCGGCCGCCGACAGCGTGTGGCAGGTGGCGCAGCCCCCGGAGCCCACGAACAGGGCCTTGCCGGCTGCGGCGTTGGCGGCCGAGCCGGATCCCCCGGAGCTCGAACCCCCAGAGCTGCTCGAGCCGCCCGTGGCGCCGGCGGCGGGCGCGCCGGGGATCCCGGGCTGGGCGGCGGCGGCGGGCGGCGTGCCGACCGGAGGCGCCCCGTTTGGCTTCTGTGAGCTCAGCCAGGCCTTGAAGGCGGCCGGGGAGACAACGTGCACGGTGGCGCGCATCAGCGAATGGCCGGCGCCGCACAGCTCGGTGCACTCGCCCGGGTAGGTGCCGATCCGCGTGGGCGTGACCCGCAGATCGGTGGTGATGCCGGGGACCGAGTCGATCTTCTCGGAGAACTCGGGCACGAAAAAGCTGTGGATGACGTCCAGCGAGCGCAGATGGAAGAGCACCGGCTTGCCCTTGGGCAGGTAGAGCTCAGGGGACACTATCTGCTGCTTGCCGCCGTCCTCCGGGTATGAGAACTCGAACGCGAACTGGCGGGTGGTGATATTGACGAGCAGCGCCTTGGGGTGGTTGGCCTCGTTGCTGCGCAGCACCGAGTAGGCGTAGACGCACAGGCCGATGATCAGGATCGCCGGCAGCGCCGTCCAGATGACCTCCAGCCGGGTGTTCCCGTGGATCGGTGGGCCGTCCTTCTCCTCCTCGCCGGGCTTCATCCGGAACTTCCAGACCGAGTAGAGCACGACCGTCTCGACGAGCACGAAGATCGGCACCGAGAAGATCAGCAACACGTCGTAGAGCGTGCGCACGTTGCCGGCCTGGAGCGAGCCGTTGGCCGGGAACCACGGGATGATCAGGGCCACCGGAATGCCGATCGCCACCGCGACCACCCCGATCGCGATCATCTGAAACAGAGGGTTTTTACGCACCGCGCTGTGCTCTTCCCGTCCTCACCAGCGGGCATCCTATGACTTCCGAGCGACGGACGGCGCTGGCACGAACGCCTGGTCCCAGGGCTCGATTATGATTGCGTCAAACGTTGCAAACATCGGGGAGGGAAGATGCTGGTTCGGGAGGGGATGACTGAGGTGGTGCTCACCATCGGGCCCAGTCACACGCTCCGGGAGGCCGCCGCGGCGATGTGCGGGCGCCGCGTCGGCGCCGCGGTCGTGGTGGACCCGGAGCTTCCCGGGCCGGGGGTGATCACCGAGCGCGACATCCTGATCGCGATCGGGCGGGGCAAGAACCCCGACGAGGAGCGCGTATCAGATCATCTGACCGCTCGGCTGACGTTTGCGTCTCCCGACTGGTCGCTCGAGCAGGCGGCCGAGACGATGGTGCGCGGCGGCTTCCGTCATCTGGTCGTGGTCGACAGCGGCGAGCTGGCCGGCGTGCTGTCGATGCGCGACATCGTCCGCGTGTGGACGGGCGACGGAGCCAACTGCGAGGTTCCCGAGGGCGCCCAGGCCTGAGGGAGGGGGCGCCTCAGGGCGCTAGGGATCAGTGGTGGTCTTCGGGGAGCTGCGCGACGTCGCGGCGCGTGTCCCGGATCCAGATCGCGACCGTGACGACGAAGATGATCAGCCCGATGATCGAGATGATGAAGGTCAGCGTCGTGCCGACCACGATCAGCGTGATGCCGACGGCGCAGAGCAGCGGGATCAGGCTCGGCCCGGGGAGGTGGAGCTCCTCACCCGCGGGCGGCACGTTGCCCTCGCGCTCGGTCACGCGTGTACGTAGATCGCGGCGGCGAGGAAGGTGATCCCGAACATGAACAGGCAGGCGGCGCCGGCGATCAGGCCGGAGCGGATGTTCTTGCGGGCGAGCTTTCTATCCATGGGGGCGGGATCCTAGAGGGTCGGGGGAGATCCCGGCGCGTCGCCGGGGGGATCGGAGCTCCGGTGCGATCAGAGCTTTACGTCGGCCACCATTGCGCCGAACAGCAGCGCCAGGTAGAGCATCGAATACAGGTACAGGCGCAGCGCGGCACGGCGGTCGGCGCGGCGGACCAGCAGCACCGCGCCGGCGATGAACACCAGCCCGAGCACGATCGAGCTGACCAGGTAGATGCCCCCGAACTCGCCGGCGCAGAACGGAAGCTGGGTCACGGCGTACAGCAGCAGCGAATACAGCAGGATCTGGCGGCGCGTCTCGGCCTCGCCGCGCACCACCGGCATCATCGGCACCCCGACAGCCGCGTACTCGTCCTTCATCAGCAGGCTCAGCGCCCAGAAGTGCGCGGGCGTCCAGTAGAAGACGATCGCGAACAGGTAGACCGCGGTCCACGACAGCGATCCGCGCGTCGCCGCCCAGCCGACCAGCGGCGGCATCGCGCCCGCCGCGCCCCCAATCACGATGTTGTGCGGCGTGCGCCGCTTGAGCCAGATCGTGTAGACGCCGACGTAGCCGACGAATCCGCCCAGCGCGAGCGTGGCCGCCAGCACGTTGACCGTCAGCGACAACTGCACGAACGACAGCACTGCCAGCGCGAATCCGAACTGCAGCGCCGCCGCCGGCTTGATCCGCCCGGCCGGGATCGGCCGCGTCGCGGTGCGGCGCATCTGGGCATCGATGTCGCGGTCCCAGTAGTGATTGACCGCGCCGGCGCCGCCCGCCGACAGGTAGCCGCCGAGGCACGTGAGCAGAATCTTGGTTAGCGGCGGGCTGCCGGCCACCTCCATCGTGGTCACCGTCGTCAGCAGCAGCAGCGACTGGACCTTGGGCTTGGTCAGCGTCAGGTAGTCGGCCAGCACCTGCACGGCTCGTGGCCGGGCCCCGGCGACGCCACTCGACGAGGCGAACGCCGTCTCGCCGACGAGGGGCTCGCTCACGGCAGGCTCACTCACGGCCGGATCACGCCCGCGCGAACCGCTCGCTGCCGCCGGTCTTCTGCGTCACGCCGGTCTGGCGCTCGACCTGGCGGCGGATATCGCGCATCGGCTCCACCGAGCGCACCCTCGGGATCTCGTCGAAGTTGTTGGCCGGCGGTGGCGACGATGTGAACCACTCGAGCGTGTTGCCCTTCCACGGATCGGGGCCTGCGATCTTCCCCGTCTTGAGGCTGCGGGCCACGTTTCCGATCGTGACCAGGATCCCGAGGGCAAGGATGAACGAACCGATGGTCGAGATCAAGTTATAGGTTGACCACCCGAGCCCGGGGCTGTAGGTGTAGATCCGCCGGGGCATGCCGGACAGCCCGAGCGCGTGCTGGACGAAGAAGGTGGCGTTGAAGCCCACGAACATCAGCCAGAACGAGAGCTTGCCGACGCGCTCGTTGAGCATCCGGCCGGTCATCTTCGGGAACCAGTAGTAGATCCCCGCGAACACCGTGAACACCGCTCCGCCCATCAGCACATAGTGGAAGTGGGCGACGACGAAGTAGGTGTCGTTGAGCTGCCAGTCGACCGGGAAGACCGCGAGGAAGATGCCGGTGATGCCGCCGATGACGAAGATCGCGATGAACCCGACGGCGAAGTACAGCGCCGTCGTGGTGACGATCGATCCTCGCCACAGCGTCGCGATCCAGTTGAAGATCTTGACCCCCGTCGGCACGCCGATCAAGAACGAGCTCAGCATGAAGAAGCCGAGCACGACGATCGGAACCGGTGAGGCGAACATGTGGTGCGCCCAAACGAGCGTCGCCAGGAAGGCGATCACGGCCGTGGAGGCGGCGATCGCCTTGTAGCCGAAGATCGGCTTGCGGGAGAACACCGGGATGATCTCGGAGATCATCCCGAATCCGGGCAGGATCATGATGTAGACCTCGGGGTGCCCGAAGAACCAGAACAAGTGCTGCCAGAGGATCGGCGAGCCGTGCGCCGTGGGGTCGAAGAAGTGGGTGCCGAAGTGCCGGTCGGTCAGCAGCATCGTGACCGCGGCGGCGACCACCGGCAGCGCGATGATGAGCAGGATCGCGTAGACCAGGATCGACCACACGAATAGCGGCAGGCGGCCCCAGGTCATGCCGGGAGCGCGCATGTTGACGATCGTGGCGTAGAAGTTGATCGCCCCGACCAGCGACGAGATCCCGGTGATGTGGATCAGGAAGATCCACGCGTCCTGGCCGCCGCTGGGCGAGTACAGCGTCTCCGACAGGGGCGGATAGCTCCACCATCCCGCCTCGGGCGGATGCCAGAAGAGCGTGACGTAGAAGACGATCCCGCCGAGCGCCAGCAGCCAGAAGGAAAGCGCGTTCAGCCGCGGGAAGGCCATGTCGCGGGCGCCGATCATCAGCGGCAGGAAGTAGTTGCCAAAGCCGGCCATCACCGGCACCACGAACAGGAAGATCATCGTCGTCCCGTGCAGCGTGAGCAGCTGGTTGTAGTGCTCGGACGTGATCAGCGTGTTGTTGGGCACGCTCAGCTGCAGGCGCATCATCAGCGCCTCGACCCCGCCCATGCAGAAGAAGACGAAGGTCAGGACCAGGTACATGATCCCGATCTTCTTGTGATCGGTGGTCGTCACCCAGTCCACCCAGCGCTTGGTGGTGCGCGGCGCCGCCACCGTGGTGGTGGTCACCTGGGGGACGGGCCGGACTGCGTACTCGGTGATGGCCATTCGCTAGTTCCCTAGGTCGCCCTGAGAGGTCAGGATCTGTCGAAGTTGCTGCACCTGCGCGTTGGCGGAGGTGATGTTCTGCTCCTGCTGAGTCAGCCAGGTCTGGTACTCGGCCGGGGTCACGACCTTCACGAACGCGATCATCGCGGCGTGGTTGCGCCCGCACAGCTGGGCGCATTGGCCCCGGAAGGTACCCGTGTGCAGCGCCTTGAACCAGGTGTAGGTGGTGTAGCCCGGAACCGCGTCGACCTTTCCTCCCAGCGACGGCACCCACCACGAGTGGATCACGTCGGTGGACTGGATGTCGAGCACCACGGTGGTGTGCTCGGGGACCTCCATCGTGGTGAACGAGTACGGCTGCTTGCCGGAAAACGCGCTCTGCAGGCAGCCCGTGCCGTAGGTGTAGCGCCAGATGTACTGGCGACCCTGAATGCAGACGGTCAGCTTCTTGCCGTTCGGCGGCGTGGGCTCGGTGACCGAGGCCGAGAGCACGAGCCCGCCCGAATCGGAGTTCGGCGGATCGACGATGCTCGGCAGCTTGATGAAGGTGACCACGGTCAGGACCACCAGGATCAGTGCCGCGGCCACCGTCCAGCCGATCTCGAGTCGGGTGTTGCCGTGGATCTGGGCGGCGATGGCCCCCTTCTTGGCTCGGAACTTGTACAGCGAGTAGACCAGTGCACCCTCGACGATCACGAACACGACCGCCGCGATGTAGAGCACGATCTTGTACAGCGAGTCGATCTCGTTGGCGTTCGGCGAGCCGCCCGACTTGGGGGTGATGAAGTTGGCCAGCGCCTCGGGCGCGAGGATCAGGCTCGCCAGCAGCGCGACCCCGAGGACGGACGCGGCGCCGCGTACCCGGCGGCTGGAGAGGGGGCTACAGCGGCGGCGGTCGCCGCGGGACGGGGTGGCGTCATGGACGTCGGGTCGCAAGGCGGGCGGCATTCTATCCGTCCAGGGGCGGCGCGTGACGCCTCTCCGTCAGCGCTGTGGCCGCGCCCGGCATGCTATGGAGCGTCGCTTCGGGGGTCGGTGCCGGCTCGGCGGTGACCGCCGAAGGCCCCGCCACCCGGCCTATACTGGCCCGCCGATTGCGTGCGCTGAGGCCCATCCGAGTTGGTGCATGGGCCGTGGTCGCGGCCGGGGTCGCCGCACCCCTGATGCGCAGGCGCGTCAAGCTCCCCGCGGCCGGCGTGATGGGCGCCTCCGCGCTGGCGGCGCCGGCTCTGGCGGTCGCCATGCGGCCCGGTCGAGGCCGCGACCTGGGCGTCTGCGCGCTGAACATGTGGGCCTACCTGGCGGCCTACGAGCTGCCGCACGACGATCCCGAGCGCCTGGAGCAGCGGGTCCGGATCGACTATCCGATCGCCGTCGACCGAGTTCTCGGTCTCGGCGTGGTGCCGACCGTGCGCCTGCAGCGCGGTCTCTCCACGCCTGGTCAGATCAACCGCTTCGAACGGGTCCTGGTCTGCTGCCACTGGGCATGGTTCATGGTCCCGCACGCCAGCGTCGCCTATGTCCGCCTGCGGCGCCCCGCTACCTTCGCCCGCGCCGCGGCCCAGATGTACGCCGTGTTCGACATCGGGGCCGTGTTCTACTGGGCGATCCCCACCGCTCCTCCGTGGTACGCGGCCGAGCACGGCCGGCTGAGCGCAGGCGATGGCCCGCGCGTGCGGCGGATGATGATCGAGTACGGAGAGGAGTTCTGGGGTGAACGCTGGTCGGGCCTCTACGATGTCCTTGGAGGAAATCCCCTGGCTGCCATGCCGTCGCTGCACTTCGCCACCACGCTGATGGGTGCGCACCTGCTTTCGGAGGTGGGTCCGGCTGCGGGCGTGATCGGGTGGACCTACACAGCCGCGCTGGGGCTGGCGCTCGTCTACCTCGGCGAGCACTACGCCGCCGACCTGCTGGCCGGTGCCGCTCTGGCGGAGACGGTGAGGCGAGGGGCGCTACCCGCGACGCCGCTGGTGCGCTACTTGCTCAGGGGACTCGGCGCGCTCGAGCAGCGCGCCGCGGGCGCGGCTTAGGCCGATGCGCGACAGGGCTTCGTTCGAGGACCGCACCGCGGGACCGGGCGACCCCGCCGAGCCGGTGCAGGAGCGATGGGAGGATGCGGGGACCGCGTCCGACGGGCACCAGTCGACCGAGGAGATGCCGCGGGTCCGGTTCACCCGCCGCAGGCTGCTCGCCTCAGGTGCGTTCGTGGTCTCGGCCGTCGCCTTTCTGTACTTCGTGCTGCCGAAGCTGCTCGGCCTGCGTGATACCTGGAACCGCATCCAGCACGGCAACGGCTGGTGGCTGGCGCTGGCCGCGGTGCTCGAGGTGTGCTCGTTCTTGGGCTACATCGTGCTGTTCCGGGCGGTGTTCGTACGGCCGCCTTCGCGGATCGGCTGGCGGTCCAGCTACGAGATCACGATGGCGGGCCTGGCCGCCACGCGGCTGTTCGCGTCGGCGGGCGCCGGTGGCATCGCCCTGACCGCCTGGGCGCTGCGCCGCTCGGGGCTCGCGCCGCGTGTGGTCGCCTGCCGCATGATCGCCTTCCTGGTGTTGCTTTATGCCGTCTACATGGGGACCCTGGTGATCGTCGGCCTCGGGCTGTTCCTCGAGCTGTTCCCCGGTGGCGGCTCGTTTGCGCTGACGATCGTCCCGGCGATCTTCGGCGCGGTCGTGATCGCCATCTTCCTGGCGGTGTCGCTCGTGCCCGACGACTTCGACCGGCTGGTCAAGCGCTGGACGCACGACGGGCGCTTCGCCAAGCTCGCGCAGCGGGTCGCCTCCGCACCGGCAGCCGCGGCCAGCGGCGTGCGCACGGCGATCGACCTGGTGCGCACACGCGACCTCAACCTGTTGGGGGCGCTGGCGTGGTGGGGTTTCGACATCGCGGTGCTGTGGGCGTGCTTTCACGCCTTCGGAGGCTCGCCGCCGACCGCGGTGGTCGTGATGTCGTACTTCATCGGGATGGTCGGCAACACGCTGCCGCTGCCCGGCGGGATCGGCGGGGTCGACGGCGGCATGATCGGCGCGTTCTCGGCGTTCGGCGTCCCGGTCCAGCTGGCGGTCGTCTCGGTGCTCGCCTACCGGGGCTTCGCCTTCTGGCTCCCGACGTTCCCCGGCGGGATCGCCTACCTGCAGCTGCGCCGCACGGTTGCGAGGTGGCGCGAGGCGCGCGCACCGAGCTATACTTAATGAAGTGACCGAGCACAAGATCGAGAACGTCATCGTCGTCGGGAGTGGTCCCGCCGGCTACACGGCTGCGCTCTACACCGCGCGCGCTGACCTCGATCCGCTCGTGATCGAAGGGTTCGCGTGGGGCGGCCTGCTCCAGCAGACCACCGACGTGGAGAATTACCCAGGCTTTCCGCCCGGGATCATGGGGCCCGAACTGATGCAGAAGTTCCGTGACCAGGCAGAGCGCTTTGGCGCGCGCCTGGAGACCGACGACGTGACGGAGCTCGAGCTCTCGCGCGACGGGGGGCCGCACAAGGTCTTCGTCGGCGATCAGGTGCACCTGACGCGAACGGTGGTGCTGGCGATGGGCGCACAGCACCGCAAGCTCGGCGTCCCCGGTGAGCAGGAGCTCTCAGGCCGCGGGGTCAGCTACTGCGCCACCTGTGACGCTGCCTTCTTCAAGCAGGTGCCGACGCTGATCATCGGCGGCGGCGACTCGGCGATGGAGGAGGCGATGTTCCTGGCGAAGTTCGCGGCCAAGGTCGGCGTGGTCCACCGGCGCGATCAGTTCCGCGCCTCGGCGATCATGCTCGACCGCGCGCGGGCGGTGCCGAACATCGAGTTCATCACGCCCTATGTGGTGGAGGAGTTCCTGGCCGGTGAGAGCAAGTCGCTCGCCGTGGCGCGGCTGCGTCACACCGGCGACGGCTCGATCCGCGAGCTCGAGATCGGCGGTGCCTTCATCGCCGTCGGCCACGATCCCCAGTCCCAGCTGGTGGCCGGGCAGGTGCAGATCGATGACGCGGGCTACGTGGTCACCAAGGGCCGCTCGACGCTGACCGATGTGCCGGGTGTGTTCGCCGCGGGCGACCTCGTCGACCACACCTATCGCCAGGCGGTCACGGCCGCCGGGTCGGGTTGTCAGGCGGCGCTCGACGCCGAGTGGTATCTGCGCGACAACCCCGCGCCGCAGGATTTTGACGAGGCGGCGCGAGCCGCCGGCGCCGCGAGCTGACGCTCGCCCGCACGACAGAAGCCGACGGGGCGGCGCCGCTGGGCGCCACCGCCGCCGGCTAAGTCCGACGACCGCTCAGTTGTAGGGGCAGCCGCTGGCCGGACCGGTGTTCGTCGACGGGGCGTGATGGCCCATCGGCAGACCGAAGTCCTGCGTCCAGGTCCCACCGCCGCTGGCGAAGCCGGGGATGTGACCGCGGCTGACGCCGGTGCCGACGTAGGCGAACGAGGGGCTGAGGATGTTCTGGCAATGGCCGGTGCTGGCCATCCAGCCACGGACCACCTGAGCAGGCGTCGAGAAGCCGGTGGCGATGTTCTCGCCCGCCATCGACCAGACGAAGCCGACCGCGGTGATGCGGGCGGCGAAGTCAGACCCGTGGGTGAAGCTGTCGGAGCGCACCATCGACTGAGTCCATCCCTCGGCTGAGCGGTTCAGCCGCTGGCTGGTGTGAAGGCGGGGTAGGCGACGCTCGGTGCGCTGGTGGTTGACCAGGCATACCACCGCTCGCTGCAGGTCCCCTCGGGAGGCTGCCGAGATCGGGGTGTTCGAGTCAGCGCACCCGTGTGCGCTGGCGACCGGAGCGAAGACGGCCATGAGCAGGCCGATGCTGGCCGCCGAAGCGACCAGGTGGCGCCGGGGTGCAACCCGGGCGCGTGCCAGTGACTGGCACAGCGTGGCTGTGTCTGTAAGTGCCATACACCCTGTCTCGGTTGTGTGCTGGCCAGTGGATTAGCGCTCCCGACGCCAGTCCAACGAACGTCCAGCACGGGCGCGGTCACCCTACAACATCCGTCCTGCGATGAGAGGGCGCAAAACCTCCGGCGCGCCGCCATATACCCTAAGTCAGGCTGGTCCAAACTGTTTTTGTCTCGAGGTATGACTCGAGTCCGTCACGGCCATGCTCGCGCCCGATTCCGGAGTCCTTGTAGCCGCCGAACGGGGCGCCCGGATCACTCATTCCCCAGCAATTCACGTATATCGAGCCCGCCTTGAGGAGCGCGGCCAGCCGGTGAGCGTTGCCGACATCGCGCGTCCAGATGCCGGCGGCGAGCCCGTAGGCGGTGTCGTTGGCCCGGGCGGCGACCTCTTCTAAAGTTTCATAAGGGAGGGCTAGGAGGACCGGTCCGAAGATCTCCTCACGCGCGATCCGGAGGTCATCGCGCTCGCTGGTGAACAGCGTCGGTTCCACGAAGTAGCCGTCGCCGCCACCCGATCCGCCGCCGGCCACCAACTCGGCGCCCTCGGCGCGGCCGAGCTCGATGTAATTGAGGACGCGCTCCTGCTGTTCGCGGGAGATCACGGGGCCGATCTGCGTGCCGGGTTGCAATCCGGGGCCGACCCGAGTCTTGGCGGCGCGCTCGGTCAGCGCAGTGACCACCTCGTCGAACTGGCTGCGGTGGATGAACAGCCGGCTGCCGGCGTTGCACGACTGGCCGGTGTTGAAGTACATCGCCTGAAACGATCCAGCGGTCGCCGCGGCGATGTCGGCATCAGGCAGGATGATGTTGGGCGACTTGCCGCCCAGCTCGAGCGTGACGCGCTTGAGCGCCCGCCCCGCAGCAGCGCCAATCTCGCGGCCGACCTCGGTCGAGCCGGTGAACGCGATCTTGTCCACCCCGGGATGTCGGACGAGCGCGGCTCCGGTTGCGCCATCGCCGGTGAGGACGTTGAGCACACCAGGCGGGAAGCCCGCCTCCAGAGCCAGCTCACCGAGACGCAGCGCCGTCAGCGGCGTCTGCTCCGCGGGCTTGAGAACGGTCGTGCAGCCCGCGGCGAGCGCAGGGCCGAGCTTCCAGGCCGCCATCAGCATCGGGTAGTTCCACGGAATGATCTGGGCGCAGACCCCGATCGGCTCCTTACGCGTGTAGCAGAGGGTGTCTCCCTGCGCGACCGGGATCACCGAGCCGAAGATCCGCTCCGCCCAGCCCGCGAAGTGACGCAGGTGGGCCGCCGTGGAGGCGACATCGACGGCCTTGGCGATCTTCAGCGGCTTGCCCGCATCGAGCGCCTCGAGCTCCGCCAGCTCGTCGGCATTCTCTTCGACGAGGTCGGCGAACCGAGCCAGCAGACGTGCGCGCCCAGCCGCCACGAGCTTGCCCCAGGGGCCGTCCGCGAGCGCTGCCCGGGCGGCCGTCACGGCGCGGTCGACGTCGTCCGCCCCGGCGTGAGCGACGGTCGTGATCGGCATCCCGGTGGCGGGGTCGAGCGTCTCGAACGTGGCGCCATCGGCGGCAGCCATCGACTCACCGCCGATCAGCAGCTCATGCTCGCGGGACGCGAACTCGCGGGCAGCCGGCGACAGTTGCTCGGGTAGGGCGGTGGCGGACATGCTCGGCTCCTCGATGGGGTTCTTACGGGGTGAGGACGATCTTCAGTGCCTCGCGCCGGTCATAGATCGCGTAGGCCTCGGCGGCGTCGTCGAGCGGGAGGTGGTGCGTGACCAGCGCAGACGGGTCCAGCGTGCCGGCGGCGAGCATCCCGAGGACGCGATCCACGTGACCGATCACGTTGGCGTGGCCGCTCTTGAGCGTCAGGGCCTTGATCCAGACCAGCCCCATGTGGACGCGACACGGCTCGGCGTAGACGCCGATCGCGACGACGGTGCCCGCCTTGCGGGCAAGGCGAATCGCCATGTCGAGCGCGTCGGGGTGCCCGACGGCGTCGACCGTC
The DNA here is from genome assembly GCA_963799995.1 of uncultured Solirubrobacterales bacterium. GTDB lineage: Bacteria > Actinomycetota > Thermoleophilia > Solirubrobacterales > Solirubrobacteraceae > Palsa-465. Next base: position 440,685 of record CAWCZI010000013.1, read on the forward strand.
GCGTCCACGCCCTGCCCCCCGGTGAGCGAGCGCGCGACATCGCGCGGGCTCTCCTCGGTGAGGTGGATCGGGATCGCGCCGAACGAGCGGGCCATCTCTAGCCGCGCCGGCACGGTGTCGATCGCGAGTACCGGGCTGCAGCCGGCGGCGATCGCGACCTGGACGGCGCACAGCCCCACGGGTCCGAGTCCGAGCACGGCGACGCTGTCTCCGGGCTGTACTGCGCTCTCGGAGATGGCGTGGTAGCCCGTCCCCATGACGTCGCCGGCGAACAGCGCGACCTCGTCGGAGACACCGTCGGGGACGCGGCGCAGGGTCATGTTGGCCATGGGCACCAGCGTCTGCTCGGCCTGGGTGCCCGGCAGCGCGCCGAGCAGCTCGCCGTGTCCGAATACCCGCATCCGGTCGCACTTGTGGTAAACGCCGCGCAGACAGAAGAAGCAGGTGCCGCAGGCGCTGTGATAGCAGCCGAGGATGCGGTCGCCGGCGGCGACGCGGGTGACATCCTCCCCGATCGCGGTGACGGTGCCGACGAACTCGTGGCCGATCGTGAAGCCCGGTTCGATCTTCACCCGGCCGTGGTAGATGTGCAGATCCGAGCCGCAGATGCCGCTGGCGTCGATCGCCACGATCGCGTCATCGCGGGACTGAAGCTCAGGCTCGGGGCGCTCGTCGACTCGCACCTCATACGGGGCCTGGAATGTGACTGCTCGCATCGGCCGCACCCTAGACGACGGCGCTAGGCGTCGTCGTAGTCGAAGAAGCCGGACCCGGTCTGCCGGCCGAGCCGGCCGGAGAAGGCCAGGCGGCGCAGCAGCGGGGCCGCCCGGTAGCGCTCCTCGCCGCGCTCGAGAACGAGGGAGTCGAGCACCGACAGCACGTGGTCGAGCCCGATCTCGTCCGCCCAGGCCAGGATCCCCCGCGGGTAGTTGAGTCCATCGACCATGCCCGTGTCGATGTCCTCGGCGCTGCCCACCCCCTCGCCGAGCGCGAACGCCGCTTCGTTGACGACCTGGCAGACGATCCGGCCGAGCACCAGCCCGGGGGCGTCGCCGACCCACGCGGTGCGCTTGCCCAGGGTTGCGAAGAAGCGCTCGGCGGCGTCGGCGGCGGACTGTGCGGACTCCGGGCCCCGGGTCAGCTCGACGAGGCGCGAGGACGCCAATGGCGGCAGCGCATGAAACCCGACCGCGGAGCCGCCCGGGTCCAGTGCCCCCAGCGAGCCGGCCGCGACGCAGATGGCCCGCGGCCCGCCCTGCAGCGGGGCCTCGGGCTCGGCGCCGCTGACATCCGCTTCGAGGATCAGGAAGGGGCTGGCGAGCCCCTCGGCCTCCAGTGGCGAGACGACGCTCCAGCCCGCGTCCTCGGCCGCGTGCGCCATCTCCATGGCCAGCGAGGTATCGCCGGCGATCACGATCAGGCCGTCCCCGCCTCCCGCCGGCTCGGGCTCGGGATCGGGCGCGCGGTGCCGACCGTCCTCCGGATACTCGTAGTAGCCGCGCCCTGACTTGCGCCCCAGGCGGCCGGCCGCCACCGTGCGGACGGTGATCGGCGAGGGCCGCCAGCGCGGCTCACCGAAGCTCTGCTCATAGAACGATCGCGACACGTCGAGTCCGACGTCGACGCCGACCAGGTCCATCAGCTCGAACGGGCCCATGCGGAAGCCCCCGCCGAGCCGGCAGGCGCGGTCGATGTCCTCGATCGAGGCCGCCCGCTCCTGGAGCAGCTTGAGCGCCTCGAGCCCGAACGGCCGGTTGCATCGGTTGACCAGAAAGCCGGGGCCGTCGACGGCGTCGATCACCGTCTTGCCCATCGCCTCCCCGGCGGCTCGGGCCAGGGCCAGCGCCGACGCAGACGACTCGGCGCCGGCCACGACCTCGAGCAGGCGCATCACCGCGGGCGGGTTGAAGAAGTGCATTCCGACCACGCGCTCCGGGTGCGAGGCGGCGCCGGCGGCCGCCGTGACCAGCAGCGAGGAGGTGTTGGTCGCGAGCACGCAGTCCTCCGATACGACCTCCGAGAGGGCCGCGAACAGCTCGCGTTTTAGCTCGAGGCGCTCCGGCGCGGCCTCGATCACGAGCTCGGCGTCGGCCAGGTCCGCGAGTTCGGGTGCGGGAGCCAGCTTCTCCTCGGCGGCAGCGGCGTCCTCGGCGCTCCAGCGGCCGCGCTGCACGCCGCGCTGGAGCTGGTCGCGGATCCGCTCCAGGCCGCGTTCCAGCGCAGCGGGATCGGGGTCGTGCAGCAGCGTCCGAGCGCCCCCGCGGCAGGCCAGCTGGGCGATCCCGGCGCCCATCGTGCCGGCGCCCGCGACGCCGATGACCCGTGGCGGTGCCGGGGCGTCGGTCGCGCCGGAACGCTCGCCGTCGGGGCCGCCGGCGCTAGTGGCGCTCACGACGGAACGAGTGCGTTTATCCCGGTCAGCGCACGCCCGATGATCAGTTTCTGGATCTGCGAGGTTCCCTCGTAAAGGGTGGTGACGCGCACGTCGCGAAAGTAGCGCTCGACGGGATGGTCGTCGACGTAGCCCGAACCCCCGAGGACCTGGATCGCGGTGGTGGCGCATCGGTTGGCGGCCTCGGTGGCATAGAGCTTGGCGACCGAGGTCTCGGTGGAGTTCGGCTGACCCGTGTCCTTGAGATAGGCGGCGCGGTAGACGAGCATCCGCGCAGCGTCTGTCTCGACCTTCATGTCGGCCAGCATGGCCTGCACGAGCTGGAAGCTGGCGATCGGCCGCCCGAACTGCTGACGTTCCTTGGCGTAGTCGACGCTGTAGTCCACGCACCCCTGACAGATCCCGACGCACCCGGCCGCCACGCTGTAGCGCCCAGACTCCAGCGAGGTCATGGCGATCTTGAACCCGTCCCCGATCTTGCCCAGCATCGCGTCATCGGGGACCTCGCAGTCGCTCAACGAGATGGCGGCCGTGTCGGACCCGTGCAGCCCCAGCTTGCCGTGGATCTCCTGAGGCTGGTAGCCGTCGTTGCCGTCGGTCTCGACCAGGAAGCAGGCGAGCCCTTTATGGGCCTTCTCCGGGTCGGTCTGGGCGAAGATGAGCGCCAGCTTGGCGTGGTTGCCCATCGAGATCCACATCTTGGAGCCGTTGATCACCCAGCCCGAGTCCGTCTTCTTGGCCCGAGTGCGCTGGTTGGCGGCGTCGGAGCCCGTGTCGGGCTCGGTGAGCCCGAAGCAGCCCAGCCACTCGCCTGAGCACAGCTTCGGCAGGTAGCGCTGTTTCTGCTCCTCGGTGCCCCAGCGCACGAGCGCCGAGCACACCAACGATGTCTGGACCGAGACCACGGTCCGCATCGACGAATCGCCCCGGCCGATCTCCTCCACGATCAGGCCGTAGGTGAGGTAGTCCAGCCCGGCGCCGCCGTATTCGCTCGGGACGATTGCTCCGAGGTAGCCCTGCTCGGCTATCTTGGCCACCAGCTCGGTGTCGAAGTGGTGGTTGCGGTCGTTGTCCCGCGCGGCCGGCACGATCTCGTTGTCGGTGAACGAGCGCGCGGTCTCGCGGATCAGGCGCTGCTCGTCTGTCAGTTCGAAGTCCATTGACGAGACGCTACACGAGCCGTGTCTCATCTCGCGGCATCATCAGAAAGCGAGCGGCCCCCGCCGCATGAGCGACGGAGGCCGGGCCCGCTTCAGCGTGCTGTGACGGCGGTCAGCCGGTCGGCAGGCTTGACAGTGCCGGCTCCGAGACGACGATCGTCGACTCCGGAGCGGCGCCACCGACGTTCGCCGGGCCGCCCGTGATCCGGGTGCGGAACTCCTTCGTCCCGGCGGTGCCGAACGTCCAGTCGAACGAGTACGCCGAGCCCACGGACACGGAACTGACCGCGACCGTGTGCCAGTCGTTGTCGGTGCCGAGCTTCTGCAGGTAGATCACGTGCCCGGTCTTGTCCGGCGAGACCGTCCCGGTGAACGTGACCCGCCCCCCGACCGTCGACATGTTCGCGCTCGGGGTCATGGTGACGACGTCCTGCACACCCTCGAACAGCACGGCCGAGTGGCGCACGGGCGCGGCCACGGTGCGGACCTGATACAGCTCATTCGTGATCGTCTGCACGTTGAAGCTGTAGCTTCCGTCGGCGCCCGTGGTCATGCTTGAGACCTCCTGGAACGGGCCGCCCTCGGGGACCCGCCTGAACAGCTCGACCGTCGTGCTGGGCTCGGGCGTGGTGGTCCCGGGCTGGTACAGCACGCCCGAGATCGTGGCCGGCTGGTTGTTGTCCACGATCGGATCGCTGGTGGCGATGGTGAAGTCGGGGACCTGGGCCTGCTGGATCGTGACCGAGGTGATGTCCGAGGGGGCGGCGATGTTGCGTGGGTCGCCCCGGAACAGGACCCGCAAGTCACGGTCACCCGGCGTCCGCCAGGCATGCGAGATCTGATAGTTGGAGTCGGGACCGATCACACCGCGCCCGAGCGTGGTCCAGTCGTCGCTCGAGCCCTTCTGCGCCTGGAGCACCACGCGCTCGCCGGCGTGGTCGGGGGTGACATGCCCCGAGAATGTGATCGGGTGCCGGGTGATCCCGGTCGGCGAGCTCGCTTGCAGCGTGACCGATGCCGCCACTCGCTCATGGACGGTGCGGCTGTGGCTGCTCAGCGGCCCGCGCACGAACCAGCTGCGGTTGGACTTCACGATTCCCTCGGCGCGCGTGAACTCGTAGCGACCTGCTGAATCGGTGCGGGTCACGCCGATCAGCGAGAACGTCAGCCGCGGGTTGATGCGGTGATAGAGGCGGATCAGCCGGTCCGAGGGGCTCGGACCCTTGTACTGACCGTAGATCAGCACCGCCTCCCCGGCGATGATCGAGTGGGGGACGGCGTGGATCGTGAGGCCCCGGTTGTGCTGCGGGGCGGCACCGGCGGTGCCGGGTAGTGCAGCGACTGCGAACATGGCGAACGCAGCTGCGAGCACGGTGATGCGAGGACGCATGAGGCTCCTTTCCCTGCTGGTAGCTCATTGCCTCCGCCGGATTCCGGCCCGCCCATGCGGTGGCGCTTGTACGTCCACTTCAACACGATCGCCTGCGCGGAAGTTGCGCCATCGTCAGTGACGCCGCCTTTACACTCAACGCTGTGGATGCCTTTGCGATCGTGATGCTCGGAGCGCTGGGCGCCCTGGTCGTCTGGGTGTGGCTGCTCGGGCGCTACTTCCCCGGATCCGGGCTGGAGCAGCTCGGCTTGCGTTCGGCACGCGAGATCACCGAGGACCGCGAGGCACTCGAGGCCGAGGATCTGAGTCAGATGCTGGCCGCCCACAATGAGCGCCGGCGACGCCGCGGCCAGCCCGAGGTCACGGTCGCCGATCTCGAGCTCCAGGTCCAGAGCGACCTCGGCGAGCTGCAGCGGCGCCGGGAGCGCTACCAGGCCGACCAGGAGCTCGACCAGCTGCTCGAGCTGACCAACGCCCGCCGGCGGGCCCGCGGCCTCCCCGAGCGCACGCGCGAGGACGTCAAGCGCGAGTTCGGCGGCGGCTCGGCAGCCGGGAGCTGACGGCCGGCCGCTCCGGCCGCCCTGCATTAACTTGGCGCGTTGCCTGATCATCGGGTGCGGCTGCCGGGGGCTCGCCGTCGCGGCCTCCCTGCGGGCCGGCGGGCACGCCGTCCGCGGTACGACGCGCGATCCGGATCGGCGCGCGGAGATCGAGGCGGCCGGGGTCGAGGCGTTCGTGGGCGATCCCGACCGGGTTGGGACCCTGTCGGCCGCGCTCGAGCACGTAGGCGTGGCCTGTCTGCTGCTCGGCTCCGCCTCGGGTCAGCCGGAGCAGCTCGCCGCGTTGCACGGGACGCGGCTTGACATGCTGCTCGAGCGGATGCTCGATACCACCGTGCGCGGGATCGTGTACGAGTGCGCGGGGACCGTGCCGGCGGCGGTGCTGCGCGAGGGAGTCACTCGGGTCCGGTACGCGTGCGAGCGCAACCTGATCCCGTACGTCCTGTTGGCCGCCGACCCGTCCGATCACGAGCGCTGGACCGAAGCGGCGCTCACCGCCGTCGAGGACGCGCTGCAGGGCCGGGGTCAGCCGGTCGGGTAGTGCCCCGCCGCGCGCTAGTGCCGACCGGCGTTCAGTAGCGGGCCGATGCGGTCGAACAGATCCGCGAGGATGCGGGCGGTCGCTCCCCAGATGAGGTTGTCGCCCACCACGTATGTGTCGGTGCGGATCGGAATCCCCCGGCGCAGCAGCCGGCGGCGACCGTAGCCGTCAAGCAGCGCCGGCAACGGCAGCTCCAGCACCTCCGCGACCTCCCGCGGACTGAGCGTCCAGGTCCAGCCGGGGTCGATCAGCCCGACGAACGGATACACCCGGTAGCCGGTGGCGATCGTAGGGGTGGGCTGCAGCGCCCCCGCTATCTCGACCGACTCGGGAGGCAGTCCGATTTCCTCGTGGGCCTCGCGCAGGGCGGTGGCCAGGAGGTCGGCATCAGTGTGGTCATAGCGCCCACCCGGGAACGAGATCTCCCCGGGGTGGCGTCGCAGGTCCTCACGGCGTTTGGTGAGGACGGCGCGCAGCACGCCGTCGTGGGGATAGAGCGCCACCAGCACGGCGGCGTCGGTCCGTCCACGGACCTCGAGCGCAACCGCGTCGGCGGGCGTCAACAGCACGCGCTCGAGCTCCTCTCGGATCGATCGCGTATCCGGTGCCATCGGCGACTACGGGCTCACGCCAGCGGGTTCAACAGCAGGCCCGTGGGAACCTTCGGGAAGAAGTAGGTCGACTTCGGCGGCATGCTCTCGCCGGCGGCGGCGACCTCCTGGACGCGCTGCACCGGGGTCGGGGCCATGAAGAAGGCGGCGTCGTACTCGGCGTTCTCGATCAGCGTGAGCGCCTGATCGAAGTCGCGGGCATAGCCAAGCCCGTTGAGCTCATCGATGTCGCGGTCGCTGAGTCCGAGCGCGCCCTTGATGATCAGCGCCTCGAGGACCGCGGTGTCGAGCCGGCGATATGGCTCGGCCCGGTCGCGCAGCGCCGCGTCGGCGATCGCCGGATCCTTGAGCGTGAGCATGAACGGCTTGCGGAAGTGGCTGTCGATGTAGCCGATGCGAACGCCGGCGGAGGTCTCGGGGGCCAACTGGTCAGTGCCGGCCAGCTCCTCGATGTCGAAGTCGCGCCGCAGCGCGGCCGCCAGCGTCTCCTGCTGACTGGAGCTGAGCCCACGGACCAGGCGGTGGGTCGGGAAAACCGTCAGCCCGGGGTCCTGGAGGGCCACCAGGCACATCAGCGTGTAGCGGTGAGGGCCGTCGCCGCCGATCTCCTCGGCGTACACGCGTGAGGTCTCGTAGCGATGGTGGCCGTCGGCGATCAGCAGCTCGACGTCGCGGAGCGCAGCCTTCACGAATCCCAGCGTGTCGGGGTCCGAGACCCGCCCGAGCCGGTTGACGGTCCCGTCGTCATCGGTGGTCTGAGCCCACTCCTCGGCGTCGGGGGCGCTCTGCAGTGCCCGCCGGGCCTCGCCGCCGGGATCTGAGTACAGCGAGAAGATCGGTGACAGGTTTGCCTGCGTGGCCCGCGTCAGGCGCAGGCGGTCCTCGCGGGGACCGGGGTGCGTGCGCTCGTGGGGCCGGATCCGCCCGGCGCCGTACTCCTCAACGCGCACGCGCGCGAAGAACCCCTCGCGCGTCCGGCGGCGGCCGTCGGGTCCGGTGTAGTCCTGGGCCAGCGTCCACAGAGCCGGCTCGGCGTCGCGGAGCATCACTGCTTCGGACCGCCAACGGTCCAGGAGCTCGGCGGCTTTCTCGTAGCGATCCTCACCGCCTCGGGGCAGGTCCACCCTGACGATGTTGTAGGGGGAGCGCGCCTCGAGCTGGGCTCGCTCCTGGTCGTCGATCACGTCGTAAGGCGGCGCCACCACGTCCTGCAGCCCCCCGGTCAGGTCGGGGTCGTAGCGGAGCGCGCGGATCGGTTCGATGTTGGCCATTGGGGCGCCCGAGGCTATCCCACCCGGGCTGCCGCCGGCGGCGCGCACGAAAGCGCCTGCGGCGACGCGAGCGACCATTACACTCGCCCCACACGCACGGGGCGTGGCGCAGCCTGGTAGCGCGCCTGCTTTGGGAGCAGGAGGTCCCCGGTTCAAATCCGGGCGCCCCGATATCGGCAGCCGAGCGGGACCGTTCGCGCTGCCGTCGACGATGCCGCCGGCCGCGTTTGGCGCGGACGTCGGCGAGGTACAAGGGATGCATGGGTTTCCGGAGTGTCCTGCTGGGACTGGTGGCCGCCGCTCTGGCGCTCTTTCCCGCCACCGCCGGCGCATACGCTCCGCCGGGCGATCCGGGGCCGCCTTTGTCGGTGCCGGCCGCCAAGCTCGCGGCGGCGCTCAGCTGCCACGGCACGCTGGCCGGCGCCAAGCACCAGCCCGTGCTGCTCGTGCCGGGTACGACGCTCGATCCGCAGACCGATTTCGGCTACGGCTGGGAGCCGGCGCTGGCCAAGCTCGATTGGCCGTATTGCACGATCGACCTGCCGGGCAACGCGATGGGGGATATCCAGACCGCCGGCGAGTACGTGGTGTACGCGATCCGCGCGATGCATGCCGGCTATGGAGGCCGGATCGACATCGTGGGGCATTCGCAGGGTGGGATGGTGCCGCGGTGGGCGCTGCGCTTCTGGCCCGACACGCGCTCGATGGTCGATGACCTGATCGGCCTGTCTCCCAGCAACCACGGGACGCTCGATGCCAACCCGTTATGCGCGTTGCCGTGTGCGGCGGCGATCTGGCAGCAGCGCAAGGGAGCGAGGTTCCTGTCGGCGCTGAACTCCTACCAGGAGACGTTCCCCGGCATCTCCTATACCGACATCTACACCCTCACCGATGAGGTCGTGGTGCCCAACTTCGGGCCGGCGGCGTCCTCGTCGCTGCACGGCGGCGGCGGCTCGATCACCAACGTGGCAATCCAGCAGGTATGCCCGGACGATCCGACCGAGCACATCGGAATCGGCATCTACGACAACACGGCCTACCGGATCGCGCTGGATGCCCTGACGCATCTGGGACCCGCCGACCCGGCCCGGGTATCCCGCTCAGCGTGTCTTGATCCGCTGATGCCCGGAGTCAACCCGGCGGCCTTCCCGGCCAACTACGCCGCGACGCTGGCCTCGGTCGCGCAGACGCTGGCGTTGGCGCCGCGGGTCGACGCCGAGCCCCCGCTGGCCTGCTACACGACCGCCAGCTGCCCGCGCGGGTCACGGCGCGGCTGACGCCTCGCCGCGGCGCCAACCGGGAAACCCCGGAGCAGACGGGCGAAGATCCTCTCCAGCGTCTGCTTGCCGTATGGATGCGAGCCGTCGTACATGGTCAGCACAGCGATCGAGACGCGGGCGCAGCCCCGGATCAGGAGCGCCACCTGGTGGTCGAGCAGACCCGTCCCGTAGCCCCACCCGCCCTTGAAGTACAACCGCCATCCGCGCGGCACGACCCGGCCGATCCCCCAGCGCTCCCAAGGGACGATGCTGCGCAGCAGGCGCATCGCGTAGGAGCGGTGACGCGGCGCCACGTAGGAGTCGATGTGCAGGAAGAACCGGGTCTGGTCGCGGGCGCTGATCCGCGTCTCACCCCAGATCGGGCTGGTGGCGAAGCGGGTCATGCCGACTCGCCGGGCCAGGGCGCGCAGACCCGACTGGCCGACGGTGTCGAACACCTGCTGCGCGTCGTCATTGTCGGAGGCCTCGATCATGGGCCCGACGACGTCGCGATCGTCCGGGCCCAGCGTCCGCCCGCGCACCGACGGCAGATCCAGGTAGGCCACCATCAGCATCGCCTTGACCACGCTGGCCGACCACTCCTCGTGATCGGGCCGATAGCCATAGAAGCGCCTCTGCGTCCTGACCGCGAAGGCGATGTCTCCCCGGCGCGAGCGGGCATACCCGATCGCCGCCCGCATGTCCGGGCGCCACAGTTCGTCGACCGTGCGCTGCGTGCCCGGCACCAGGCACGGCCTGGGCGCGGGTCGCCTCCGCCCAGGGGTCTGGGCAATCACCGCAGCGGTGGCGACCGGGGTGGCTGAGCACGCCGCCAGCGCCAGCATCGCGGTGGCCGCGCGCCAAGCACGCCGTGGGGTTCTCGCAGTTACCCTGACGACGAGCCCCCGTAGCTCAGCTGGATAGAGCGACGGCCTTCTAAGCCGTGGGTCGCAGGTTCGAGTCCTGCCGGGGGCGCTGGGGTCGCTGTACGCCTGTCCTCGCTGGGTCGGCGGCATCTCGATCGTCTCCTCGTCGCGCGTCTCTGTCAGGGGATAGCTGACGGGCCGGACGGCGGGCGCTGCCGTTGCCCGGCCTCCGGTCCGGGGCGGTCGCCCGCTCGGCGAGCCAGGCCTCGAGCACGTCCTCGCGGTAGCGCAACGCGCCGCCCGGGAGGCGGAATCCTGGGAGGGCGCCAAGGCGCGTCCAACGCAGGACGGTCTCGCTGCTGACACCGAGCCTCGTGGCTACGGCGCGGGCCGTGAGGAGCCTTGCTGGGCTCGTGGTGTCGTGAGGGAACGCCTCCACATCGGTTAAGCAGTTGAGACAGCCATTTGACACGTAATCTTTGGCCTGGCCCGCCGTCACCGAGCCTCCGAAAGCTGCGTCACGGCCCAGCGGCATCCCTGATGCATGTGTGAGTGGGTTCTACGCTTCTGTCGCAGGTGCCGTCGCGGACCTATTCGTTGCCTGCGGCGCCGCCGACTTCGCAGCGCAGGAGATGCTGGAAGTAGCGCTGCATCGGGCCGTGGACACGCTGGCGGGCCAGCTTGGCGGCGCGGAGGTAAAGCTGCTGGTCAGGGCGGGGTCGCAGACGGACCACAGGCGGGAGGCCGTAGCGGAGCAGAATCCAGTTGGCCCAGCACCGTGCGATCCGCCCGTTGCCATTGACGTGTGGATGGATCCGCACCCACTCGTTGTGCAATGCCGCGGCGAGCGCGAGCACCGACTCGAACGCTTCGACATCGGCGGGCTGTTCGCCGGGCGCGATCGCGGCATCGAGCGTCGCGACCGCCTGGGCAGCGGCGGCCTCGAACGCGCGGAGCTGCGGCCAGACGTCGCTCGCCGGCGTGGCGGGCTGGGCGCCCCACATCACCTCGTGGTCGAGCAGCTCCGGCTCGGCTGGGTCACTGTCGCGGATTCCTCCGGCGTAGTAGGCGACCGGCAGTTCGATCCCCTTGTAGATCGCCCGGTGCCACCGCCGGGCGAGGTCGACGCTCGGGAGGTCCCGGGCGGCGGCCGACCGGCCCAGCTCGCCGAAGAGCGCCTCCAGGTTCGCCCGGAGGGCGGGCTCGCTACCGGCGGGCTCGTCGCGCCACGGGACGCTCACGCGGCGCGGTCAAAGCCGGCCAGCGCTCCGAGCGGATCGCTCGCCTCACCCGCGGGCGCGTCGCCCACCGGCTCGCTGCGGAGCGGGTCCGGCTCGGAAAGCTCAGCGTCGGCGAACTCACGGGCCAGCTCCGCCGGGGCTGCGCGGTAGGACCGCAACAACTCAAGCGTCTCGGTGAGCTCACCCTCGGCGCGATCAGCCTCACGCTCGAGCTCGCGGGCGAGAGCCTGCTCCACCATCTGGTTCATGCTGACCCCGCGCTGCGAGGCCAGCAGCTTCAGCAGCCGATACACCCGCTCGTCGCGCAGCCGGATCGTGAGCTTCGTCGTCTCCATGGATCACATGGTGGCAGCTGGGGGCTCTGGCATCAAATCAACAATGTGGCGTCACGACGCCGGACGGTCGCAAGGGTTCGTCGAGCCCGGGGCCGTAACTTCCGGTGTGGCTCTCCGTTCTAGCCGGATAGTGGTTAACGAACTGGGAGTGTTCAGCGGTGATTGCTCGTTCGGCGGTGCGGGTCGGCGCGGTCGGATCGTCCGTCTGAGCTGGCGAAGCGCCGTGCGGTGGCTGGCAGTGGCTGCGACATTGGCTGGCTTGGTCTTGGTGGCGGGGGTGATGCTGGCTGGATCGGGCGGCACTCGGGCCTGGACGCGCCCGTCGGTGTCGGCGGCTCGGAACGGACAGGCTCGTCTGGAGCATTTGCCGGTGGCCGCGCAGGCGCTCATATCGCGCACTCTTGCTGGGACACTGCCGGGGTTCCACGTCGTTGGTGGCGGACCCGGGGCCAGGTTGGACGGTGGGGGCGTACGTGTGGTGGCGGGGAGCGAGAGCGCTTGGCTGGAGACAGGCTCGGCGATGGTTGGCGTCGCGGTCGCCGGGATCGGCCGCGGCGCGCGTCTGATCACGCCGGGTGCTCCGCGGCTCGTTGTGGGCGGGCGGCGTGTGACGTACGGCTATCGGAGCGCCCAGGCCTGGTATCAGAGCGGCCCGCTCGGGATCGAACAGGGATTCATCGTCCCGCGGCGGCTGAGGGCGACTGGGACCGGACCGCTGGCGATCTCGTTGACTGTCACCGGCGCAGTTGTAGTAGCTCGCGGTCGCGGCGAGGTGCAGTTCAAGCGCGGCCGGGCGTTGGCGCTACGGGAAGGCGGGCTTGTGGCCCGAGACGCGCAGGGGCGTTTGCTGCGCGCGTGGCTGTCGGTGTCGGGCGGTCGGCTGCTGATCCGAGTCCGAGACCGCGGCGCCCGATATCCGCTGCGTATCGACCCGCTGATTCAGTCGGGCACGCTCGTGCCCAGCGCGGGGCAGAGCTACCTGGCACTCGGCGGGGTGGCGGTGTCGGGTCAGACGGTGGCTGTCGGCGCCGACTCGACGGTCGGAGCAAATCAGCAGCAGGGTGCCGTCTACGTGTTCACCGAGTCGCCTCAGGGGTGGGCGAGCGGTGCCAGTGTCGCGGTGCTGACGGCGTCGGACGGACACGCCGAGGACCAGCTCGGCGAGGCCGACTTCCTTTCTCCGACTTCGGTGGCGATCTCGGGGCGGACGATCGTGGCGGCAGCTCCGTTCGCCGGCCCCAACCCGGACCCCGCGCAACCCACGCCGGGCGCGGTCTACGTGTTTGAGGAGCCGGCCTCTGGCTGGTCTGGGTCTGTACAGCAGAGCGCCGAGCTCGTTGCCTCGGCCGCATCGGCGTGTCGTGGGTTGGACTCGGTCGCGGTTTCCGGCGGTACGGTCGCCGCCGCTTGTAAGACGCCGGACAAGGAGACGCGCGTCGCTAGTTATGGAGCGGTGCTCGTGTTCACAGAGCCGGCTGGCGGGTGGTCGGGGACGCAGACCGAGTCAGCGGTTCTGACCGCCCCGGCGGGCCAGACGATCGCGTACTTCTCCCCGCTTTCCATTGCCGACAATACGATCTTCGCCGAGAACTTCCCGATCGAGATCCCGAGTCCTGACCGGGTGTACGCCTTCACCGCCCCGTCCCGCGGCTGGACGGGGACAATCTCGCCCGCTGCGACCCTGCGCACGCCCGCCGGCACCACAGCAGATGAGATGGTCGCCACCGACCGGCAGGTGTTCGTCGCCACTACGGCAGGAACCCAGAGCTATGTATACGTCTACCGGCGCCCCGGTTCGACCTGGGCTGGGACCGTGCGATGGAGCGCGCGCCTGTCGTACTTCTGGGAGGACAATCTCGATCCGCCGTCGCTGGCCGTCTCCGGCAGCACCGTCGCCGTCGGCGAGGCCGATGAGTACGGGGGATTCGGGGGTGAGCACGAATGCCCGTGCAACAGCTACCTCAGCGTGTTTCAGCAGCCACACCGGGGCTGGCAGGGAACACTCGTGCCCGACTCGTACACAACGCTGCCCACGCTTGCTCGGATCACCTTGGCCGAGCAGGATAAGAACCTGTTCGTCACCGTCGGCAACCAGGTCGACCTCCTCAGCGCGCGACCTACCCGGCCGCGCATGCCCACCGGATCACTCACCGGCCTGGCCAACGACAAGCCCCGGCTGCGCTTTACCGTCAGCACGTTGGGCCCCAAGCTGGTGTCAGCCACCGTCGCGCTGCCACCAGGACTCGTTTTCGCCAAGCGCCACCGACAGCTGGTGGCTGCCGTCACCACCCGCGGCACAAAGGTCCAAACGGTCACGCGAGCAGGAGACCGGCTCGTCGTCGCGTTCAGGCGGCCAACGCGCAAGGCGAGCGTTTCGATCCGACCGTCAGCGCTCATCGAAAGCCGGCGACTGCTCAAACGCTCCAACCACAGCCTCCGCGTCGCCATCACCGTCGCGGACCTCAACAGAAGTCAGTTCAAGCTGAGCCTAAGAATCCCTCGCCCGCCCCACTGACGCGGGAGCGGACAGCCAGATTCACTCGCCGCTACCAAGTCGGGGCGCGTGCTCCTGGAGCTCGTCGCGACTGCGAGGTTGCACCCTCCACCTGGCCCAGTTGTGGCCCAAACGCGTCAGGTAACGCTCTCCGCGGTGCCTGACGCCGAACATCCCGGCCATCAAGAAGCCTGGTGATTTGCAAGGGATTGTCGTCCCCGCGAAGAGGAACATCGGATCGCCGGGACGGCCTTCTAAGCCGTGGGTCGCAGGTTCGAGTCCTGCCGGGGGCGCTCGCGAAGTGCCTGCATAGAGCCCAGTTTTTAATCTGGCAAGTGGCACTGTAATTGTGCACACAAGCTTCGGGCACCTGTCCAGCTTGCTTTCCGCACGGAGCAAGGGGTGTGCCGAAAGCGGCCAAGCACAGCTCAGCCGTCCGTCAGTCCGCGATTGGCTGTCGCGGACGTGTTCCTCCTCGTTCTATCGGCGGTGGCCAAAGATCAGCCGGTGCTTGCTCGATGAACAAATGGATGTCCGGGTTCGCCGACGGTCCGAACCCGTGGCGGGCATAGAGGCCATGCGCGTCGGCGGTCGCGAGTGCCCAGCGGCGGAGGCCTTGGAGCTCCGGATGGGCGAGGACACAGGAGACAAGGAACTTGCCCAGCCCGCGACCGCGGTGGGCTGTCTCGACATAGACGTCGCCGAGGTAGGCGTAGGTCGCGCGGTCGGTGACCACGCGCGCAAACCCCGCCTGCTGACCGGAGGGCGCATACAGGCCAAACGGCAGTGAGTTGACGATCGAGCGCTCAACGACGCCGCGCGGGATGCCTGTCGACCAGTAGGCGGTGGAGAGGAATCGGTGGATGCGGTCGATGTCAAGGCGGGCCGGATCGGTGGACACGACATATCCGTCCGGGGCGATCCACTCAGAGGGACTGTCCATCCCCGGATTCTTTCAGAGGCTGGTTTCGACCAGAGCGGACAGCGAGGCGCAGCGACGGTTGAGGAGTAGGCGTACGGCGCTCCCCCTGTGCGGCTACCCGGGTGCACTCAGGGTTGGATGAGGCGGCCGACGTTCGGCTGGAGTTGCGCGTTCCCGTTTGGAGGGAAGGTGATTTCGATTTGTAGTCCCCCTCGTGGCTGGGGGCGTGCGGTAAGGGTGGCGTCGTGCGCGTCGGCGATCGCGCGGACGATCGAGAGCCCGATTCCGTGGTGATCGTTCGTGTGGCGAGTGCGGGCGGTGCCGAGACGTTGAAAGGGCTCGAACAGGCGGTCGATCTGCTCGGGCATGATCACCGGGCCGGTGTTAGCCACCGACAGGAACGCGCGACCGGTTTTGGTTCCCGTGACGACCTCGACTCGTCCATCGGGGATGTTGTAGTCCACGGCGTTGTCGAGCAGGTTGGCGACGAGGCGTTCGATAAGGCGTGGGTCGCCTCCGGTCGGAGCGGGTTCGGTGCGCGTCTGCAACTTCAGTCCGAGGCGCGCGGCCTCGGAGTGAAGTGTCAGCAGGACGGTGTCGGCGACGGCTGACAGGTCGATCGGCCTTCGCTGATCGAGGCCGCGCTGGCTGCTCGCCAGTGTCAGCAGCGCCTCGAGCAGTCGCTCCTGCTGCGCCCCGATCCCGAGCAGCCGCTCCTGAGTTGACCGCACCGATGCGAGCGTGGCAGCCGGATCGCTGAGCGAGGCCTCGAGCAGTGCTCGTTCGAGGGTGAGCGGAGTGCGGAGCTCGTGTGAAGCGTTGGCGACAAATCGTCGCTGCGCGTCGAACGCGGTCTGCAGTCTGCCGAGCAGTCCGTCGACCGTGTCGGCAAGCTCTTTGAGCTCGTCGTGCGGTCCGTCGATCGCCAGCCGCTCGTGCAGGTTGCGCTCGGAGATCTGACGGGTGGTTGCGGTCATTGCTCGCAGCGGACCCAGTACGCGCCCGGCGACTAGCCATCCGAGTGCGATCGAGATCATTGCCATGATCGCCAGTGCGATCGCGGACCAGATCAGCAGGTGGTGCAGATCGGACGCGTGCTGGAGTACTGCCTGACCGCGCAGTGCCTGACGTACTGCATGACTGCCGAGTGCCTGGATCGGTAATGGGCGGATTGTGAGCCCGCCCGGCCCGCCAGGGGAGCCTGTGATGAGTGAGAGGTTGTCGCCGGTGGCTCTGTCGAGTAGGAGGTAGGTGATCGTGAGCAGCACCGCCCCCGATCCCAGGAACAGGATGCCGTAGAGGAGCGTGAGGCGCAGACGAATCGTGCGAGGCGGCTGTTTGAGCCATGAGCGTGCGGCCGGGCGCGGCAGGCCGGGGTGGTCCATCCCGGGTCTCAGATTCGGTAGCCGCTGTGGGGGACGGTCTCGATCAGCGGCGGATCGCCAAGCTTTGATCGCAGGCGGCTAATCGTCACCTTCACGGTTGACGTGAATGGGTCGGCCGCCTCGTCCCAGACCCGTTCGAGCAGCTCCTCGGCGGACACGACGCGACCTTGGGCGGCCAGCAGATACTCGAGCACGGCGAGCTCTTTCGGGCTGAGCGCAAATCGCTGCCCCGCCCGGGTAACAGTCCGCTGTGCCGGGTCGAGTCTCACGTCGCGGTGCTCGAGGATCGGCGGTAGCGGAAGCTGCGAGCGTCGGGCCAGCGCACGGATTCGAGCGATCAGCTCCGCGAACGCGAACGGCTTGGGCAGGTAGTCATCGGCGCCCAGCCCAAGACCTTCGACGCGATCCGCGATCGTGCTCGATGCGGTCAGCATCAGCACCCGGGTGCGGCACTCGCTGGCGACGAGCGCGCGGCACACCTGATCGCCGTGGACGCCGGGCAGGTCTCGATCGAGCACGACCACGTCGTAGTCGATCACCGCCGTACGCGACAGCGCATCGGTCCCATTGTGCGCGACGTCGACGGCAATCCCCTCGCGGCGAAGTACGCTCGCGACCGTCTCGGCGAGCTCGATGTGATCTTCGACTACCAGGACTCTCATCAGCGTCCGAACCCAGAGATATTGCTCGGCCAAAGCCTAACCGAGCCGCTAACCGACCCATGCGAGCGAAGGATCTCCGGTTGACGGTTACAACGCGGTGACAGGTTCGATCACCGCCGCGTTACCGCCGCTCTCGTACAACGCCGTACGACGCAGATCGATCAACCCGAAGGGGATCACATGCACACGGTTCCATTACCATCAACCACCAAAGCCAAGCTCCATGGATGCCCGCGCCGACGAGCGGCCTCGCTGGCCGGCTCGCTGATCGCGATCGGGCTGTTGATCTCGGGCTGCGGGGGTGGATCGACCAGCAGCGGGGCGCCGAACGCGGGCGTCGCCAACATCGGGAGGCAGTCATTAGCGTTCGCGGCGTGCATGCGATCACGCGGGGTTTCTGGCTACCCCGACCCACAGGTCACTAGCTCCGGCAACGGCGTGCAGGTAAGGATTTCACCCGGCACCGCCAATCCGGACTCCCCGGCGTTCAGGGCCGCCGACCGAGCCTGCCACCACCTCCTGCCCGGCCTCGTGTCTACATCCGCGAGCAGTGGCCAGGACCAGGAGCAGGACCTCAAGTTCGCGGACTGCATGCGTTCACACGGTGTGCCCGACTTCCCCGACGCCGACCGCGATGGCGCGTTCACGCTCCCGTCGACCATGAACCAGCAAGCCCCCCAATTCGAGCGGGCCACGACAGCCTGCGCACACACCGAGCCGCAGTCGCTTTCAATCCTCACTCAAAGGCCGGCCGGGTCATGACGCCCTGTGGCCGCGCTGGCGATAACAGCTGCGGCTGCCAGGGTGGCTGTTGTGGGGATGATCTTCCGCACGTCTGTCTCGTCACTCCCACCGCCCTCGCACCATCATCTGTGCGGGACGGCGGCTTCGGGGTAGCGGCGGGGCGCGCGGGCGAGTCACGGTTCGGCTGTCGCGGCGCGACCGCGTAACTTCCGGGCTCTGGCCCCGTTTCAACCGCTGAGAACGGGATCACGACGCGGGGAGGGCGAGATGACGCGTTCGACCTGGCGGGCGGCGCCACACCAGTCGCGGGCGTGACGTGGCCTTGCCGACCGCCGGGCGCTGACCCGCGCCGGCCTCCAGTCGCGAGGCTCATCCCGGGATCTATGCCGCAGGACGCGGTGTGAGCTGAACTATCGGGATCGTCCGGTTGGCCTTTGCCGCGTCTCGGCGGTACGTCGCGTAGGGCGCGAACACGCGGTCGGCCAGCTGCCACAGGCGTCGGCGCTCAGCTTCATCTTCAACCACCGTTGCGTGCATGGCGATGCCGCCGAAGGTCACGTCGGGATGTGCCCGCAGGTTGTGAAACCACGCAGGATGTCTCGGGGCGCCGGCAAACGACGCGACGATGGTGACCCGGGCGCCGTCATGGAAGTAGATGACCGCGTTGCGCCGCACCGCACCGCTCCTAGCGCCGCGGGTTTGCAGCAGCGCGGTCGGGAGGACCAGACCCATACCGATGCGGCCGCGGGTTGCGCTCAGGAGATATGGATCGAGCTTCCAGACGAGCCTCGACGACAGGAACCTGCCGGCTCGGGTCGCCGAGAGCCGCGCAAATGTGCGGCTGAGCCGGCTCCTGGGCCGGTTCGGGTCGACGTACTTGAGGTGGGCGGGCATCGCGCAGTCCCTCCGATGCGTGACGTTTCGATAAGCCGACGGCGCGTTCAGAGCCTAGTCTCACGCGGGCACAGCGTTAGGTCCAGTCCACGGTGATCCGAGTGGGCCAGATGCCGCGCGGCCACGACGGCTGCCCGCGACGAATATCCTGCTCGGTGTGGCCGACTCCGACTCAGCAGCACCGGATCCGGGACCCCAGGGTCGCTGCGTCTGCGGCGAGAAGGTCACGATCGCCGAAGCGCGCGAGATAACGCTGCCCAACGGCCGGGCCGGCTGGGAGGGGTACTGCCCCGAGTGCGGAGCCCCGCTGTTTGCGATCCGCCGCGGGTCGCGGGGGAGCGGCTAGACGCCGCCAGCGGTTTCTTACGAAGTCGAAACGTTCTCCGCCACTGCTCTTTACGACGGTGCTGCATCCTGGTCTCATCTAGGAAAGGCAGCTCAGCATGACCACCATCCTTGTCATCAACGCAGTTTCATCCGGTCTCGCCGCCGTCGGCATCGGCGGCTTCCTCGTGCGTAAGAAGCGCCGAGTCCTCCGCGACGCCGTCGTGGAGCCGGTGTACGTGACCACGGAGGCGGAGCGGCCACTTCCACGCACTGCTGACGCTGAAGAGACGTTTCCCGCCTCGTAGAAGCGGAGCGTGGGGACGAGATGATCGTTGTCGTGGGAAGGGTTCAGAGCAACGCAGCGATGCGCGAGGAGCTGCTGCGGATCGGTCAGGCGGTCGCGGCGGCGTCGCGGGAGGAACCGGGCTGCATCAGCTATCGCCTGTACGAGGACACCGAGCTACAGGACGCGTTCGTGTTCGTCGAAGAGTGGGAGAGCCGCCAGGCGCTAGAGCAACACTTCGCGACCGCACATATCGCGGAGTTCATGCGAGCGATCCCATCGGCGATCGTCGCACCGCCAGACGTGCAGTTCCACACGATCGCGAGCACGGAGGATCTCGACGACGTCAGCGGCTCCCGGCGGTAACGCTAGCCCCCGGTCGTCAGTCGTCGTAGGTAGTCACGGTCGGGGTTCGTGATCGGAACCGATGTCGCGCCGTCGGGTACCTGCCCTCCGTGGGCTGTTTGTCGCCGTCTTGCCGAGCGTCAGACCGAAACCGTCGAGCGAGCGTACGTGTCCGAGGTCCACGGTCAGGCTGCGCCACTCGCTCACCGAGGTCATGTGAGCGCTAACACGACCGTGGATACCCACGCGGCGCCACGTCCAGATGCTCGGGACCGCGCGGCGGCGGCCTCCAGGCGCCGAAACTCCGCCCCGGCGCCATGTAGAGTCGATGGAAGGCTCCACCGCCTGAGTGCCGCGCTCTCGCATTCTTCCAGTGGTCACCAGCCGTCCGAGCGGAGCGAAGAGGAGTGCAGTACATGTCGAAGCAGAAGCAGAAGAACCCAGGTCCGGTCCCCCAACAGCCCGGCCCGGGTCGATCCACGTCCGAGCTCGCGTTCAACGAGGTCCGCAAGGAGATCGCCCAACGCAACGAGGCGGCTCATCAGGCGGCGCGCGAGCTGCGGACCGTGCGCGAACGCGAGCAGATTCTGAGGCGCCGCGAGCGCGACTTCTAGTCGCCCGTGGCTGCGACGGCGGGCCACAGCCCTCGTTTGAGCAGATAGAGCATCGCAACAAGCAGCGCCGGCGCGAGGGTCAAGCTCGGGATGACATCACCGTGGCCGATCCCCGAGAACGCGATGGCTACGACCATCGTCACGGCGAGGAGAACGGCGACAGGCAGCACATATCGACGCAGGATGAGCAGGATTCCGCCGGCGGTCTCGAGCACGCCGGCGGCGATTTCGAGCGCAGACGGCCACGGCACGCCGAAGCTACGGAACGCGCCCAGCTCCCAATGGTGAAAGACGAACTTCACCAGACCGGCGAAGAAGAACACGACACCCGCTCCCACCGCGACTCGGGCCGGCACGCGGTCGCGGCGAACCAGGTCATCCGGGCCGGAGGACACAAGGCGCCGGAGCGCCGCGATGCTCACCGGCCTGCCGCGATCAGCTGAGGCTGGCCGTCGGCAGCACGTAGCGCTGCGGCGGTCGACCGTCTGTGGCGGTCGGGTGATTCATCCGCGCCGAGTGCAAGCCGCCACCGGATCCCGCGCGGACCGCCGCCTCGGGCTCTCCCGCATGCGCGTTGATCCACGCGAGGATTGCTGGGAACTCGGCGCCTTCGGCGAGGATCGCGGCACGCTCCACTACCCGGCCGCCGGAGGCATGAGGACGAGCGAGCCGTGACAGCAGGATACGGATCTCTTGGTCGTCCATCTACGACACACAGTAGACCCTCGACGCATCAATGGTGAAATCAGTCAAAGCCGTGCGGGCTGTAGACATCAGGAATCGCACGTATATGGGGGTCCGGGCCGGTGAGTGAGCCATTGCGATTGAGGGGCGCGGTGTGCGGGGAGCGAGCCGAGCTCGAGGCGCTGCAGCGCCGGTCGTCGGAAATCTGGGAGCAGTATCGCGAGCAACTCGCCGCTCATCCCGAGGCAATCGAAATGCCCGAGGCCTTCATCGACAATGGCTGGGTCCGAGTCGCGGTCACCGAAGCCGACGTCATCGTCGGGTTCTCCGTCGTGATCTCGCGGTCTGCCGAAGCTCACGAGCTGGATGGCCTGTTCGTGGAGCCGGGCCACATGTATCTCGGGATCGGGCGGATGCTGGTGGACGACGCATGTCGACGCGCCCGGGCCGCCGGCGCCCGCGTGCTCGACGTGATCGCGGGCCCCGCCCAGGGCTTCTATGAGAAGGTGGGGTTTGTGGCGGCGGACGCAGCCGAGACGCGTTTCGGTCCCGCGGTCAGAATGCGCAAGCAGCTCTAGATCGCCGCCACGCAGCCCGCCGCGTCTCGGGGACGCGGGTGAGTCAGGCGCGCTTCATCAGCCGCTTGGAGACCGCCAGGGTCAGCGCCGAGGGGAGCAGCCGGTTGGGCCCGAACGCCGCCCGGACCGCGGGGCCGCCGGGGATCACCATTCGGCGGCCGCGATCCGCGGCGGCCAGCGCGTCCTTGGCGACCCGGGCGGGGGAGACCTCGACGATGCCCGGCAACCGGGCCGTGAAGTAGCCGGCGTCGTTGGCCTCCTGGAACTCGGTGGGGACCGGGCCCGGGCAGACGGCTGTGATCGTGACGCCGCGCTCTCGGACCTCTTCGGCGACCGATTCCGAGAGCAGGAGCACGTGGCCCTTGGCGGCAGCGTAACCGGCGTTGTAAGGCAGCGGCTGGAAACCGGCGGTGGAGGACATGTTGATCACGGCGCCTCGCCCGCGCGCCACCATGCCCGGCAGGTAGCGGCTCATCAGATCGACCACCGCCTCGACATCGACTCGCACCTGCTGGAGCTCACGCTCGCGTCCGGATTCGATGAACGAGTCATACACACCGAAGCCGGCGTTGTTGACCAGGACCTCGACTTCGGCTCCGGCCTCCTCGAGCCGTGCCGCAATGCCGTCCCGGTCCTCGGGCACCGCCAGGTCCGCACCGATTGCCAGCGCCCGCTCGGGGCCGCCCAGATCCTGCACAAGGCGATCCAGCCGGTCCTTGCGCCGCGCCACCACGGCGACCTTGAAGCCCCGGTCCGAGAGCTGGCGCGCGAACTGCTCGCCGATGCCCGACGAGGCTCCGGTGACGAGGGCGAACGAGTGGGCGGCGGGGGCGGGAAGGCTCATCGCGAAGCTCGCAATCCTCGCTGAACCTGGTGCCCTACGTCAAACGTGAGCCGCGCGCTGGTAGATTCAGCGGTATCGCGGTGGGCGTAGCTCAGCTGGTAGAGCTCCTGGTTGTGGTCCAGGCGGTCGGGGGTTCGAGTCCCCTCGCTCACCCTCAAGGAAAGCCCTGCTAAAGCGCCGTTTGGTACCTCGGGGCAAGACGCCGTCGAAGGATGTGTCCACCAATTGTCCACCAATTTGTGGACGCACGTGCATGTCCAGCGCCTCGGAATGGGTTCCTAACGGGGCGCTGATGACGGCCCCGGGACGCGATGCTGCGGACCAGCACATTCGATCTGACGGACGATCCGAGTCGCCCGGCTATGCGCGTCGGCGGAGAGGTATCGGGCGGGGTTGCGGAGTCGCCGGCCGCCCAGACCCGCCGGTCTCGAGATCTCGCAGCCAGGCCTCGACCGCTGACTCCCGGAACCGCCGGTAACGGCCAAGGCGAACGTGAGGGATCTGACCGGCGCGGGCTTGAGCCCAGACCCATTCGGTCTTCATTCCGAGCCGCTCGGCGACTTCGTCAGCTGTCAGCAGCCGTTCCACGTCGCGGACAGCTTTGCGAGGAGTCTGTTCATGGTCGCCATCACGATTGCTTGGAGAAACGGGCCTGCAGGTCAGGTATTGGAAAAGGCGCGGCGAATCTCTTGCGAGAACCGGCTGGTCGCCGCAAACCGGCGGGGCGGCCGTTCCAAAGGCGCGTCCTCGGCCGGTGGCAAGATCGCCGAACGGTGATAGCTCGGGAGGCCACATGAACTACGCCCGGCGTCAGGAGTACCGCCGGCTCGCCCGCGCCGGCAAGGCGGCGCTCGGGAGCGCCGTCGCCGCGCTGCTCGGGCTCGTGGTCGCGAACGCGGGAGCGGCGTCGCTCGCCGGACTGCTGCTCGTCACGGCCGTCGGGCTGGGCCTCTCCGCTCGCCGCTGGCTTTCGCTCGCTGGTCGTAGTCGAGTCGGCGCCCGCTCGGAGGACGAGGTGCAGCGCGCGCTAGCCCCCCTCCAGGCGGAGGGCTGGCGGTTACGGCACTCGTTGCAGTGGCAGGGCAGCGGGGACATCGACTCGGTCGCGATCGCCCCCACCGGTCTGGCGGTCGCAATCGAGACGAAGACCCGGACGTACGACAGGCACCACCTCGCTCGGGTGCACGAGCAGGCGGCGTGGTTGTCCCGGCGCCGGCGAAGATGGTCCCGCCGCGGTGTGCTCGCCGTCCTGTGCCTTGTCCGAATGCGTGGCGTCGAACGCTGCGAGGGCGACGTCCTTGTGGTCTCGATCGATCGTCTAACTCCCGTGCTCCTCGTAGCTGCACGGATGCGTTCCGACGCGCGTTAGAGCGGCTAGCGCGAACGACGAGACTGCCGAATCGCACCACTACCGGTTAGGTCCGCGGCCGTTGCATCGCCGTTGCCCTGCGCTTGGACCCGCTGGCTCGCCCCCGTCGGCGACACAGCCGGTTTGCTGAAAATTGCGTGCTCACTCGGTTCGGGCGTTGTGGCTAACGAGTGCCGACCGGCGTCGGCCGACCCGCCAGCCCAGCTGTCGAGCGCCTGTCGGGGTACGCCGACGCCGTTGTCACTGCGCTTCGGGTCGGCGCGCGCGGCGTGTGGCCTCGGTACGACGATGGCGACGGCGATACGGTCGGCACGACTCCCATGCCTGCTGTGTCAATCATTGAGGTCGAGCCTGCCTCACCGGAGTTTCGTGAGATTCTGCGTCTGCATCGAGCGGCGACGAGCACCCTAGGGTTCCTCCCGTTCAGCGGTTTCACCGAGCGCGCCTTACGCGGGACTTTGCTCGCGGCTCTTAACGACGGCTGTGTCGCTGGGTACAGCCTCTATGACCTAACCGGGGACCGCGTGAAACTGCGCCATCTTTGCGTCGACCCCAGTGCGCGTCGTAATGGAGTGGCACGGCGCCTCGTTGACGAACTGATTCATCGCCACGCTGACCGCCGCAGCATCGAACTCGCCTGTCGGCGCGACTTTGGTCTGGACGGCTTGTGGAAAGCGCTCGGCTTCCATCCCGTCTCCAACCGTCCTGGTCGGAGCCGCGCTGGCCATTTGCTGACCGTCTGGTTGATCGATTTCGGCCACCCGACCCTGTTCAGCGTCGCGCCAAGCGTCGGCGACCTCGCCTGTTTGGACCAGATGGTGCTGGAAGATCTCGTTGTCGAGCGACCTCAGGGCTTGCACAGCCGATACCTGCTTGAGGACTGGGTTGAAGAGCTTGTGGAGTTCTGCGTTACCGATGAGGTGCATAGCGAGAGCAACGACACGATCGAAGATCAGCTGCGCCGTGACCTGCTTGCCGCTGCGAGCACATATCGGAACTTGTCACGCACGGGCGCGCCCTGGAGCCGTCATGTAGACGCGGTCGCGGCGCTCACGCCTCGAGCCGGGCAAGGGGACCACCGGCATGTCGCTCGCGCCATTGAAGGTGGCGCCGTCTACTTCGTGACCCGGGACGACAAACTGCTTGAGGGCGCCGATGGAATCTTCGACGAGTTCGGCGTCGTGGTGGTGTCCCCCGAGGGGCTCGTCGATCGACTGGACCGCCAGCGAAGCCAGGATCGCTACGAGCCGACGGTCCTTCAGGGCACCGATCTCACTGACGAACTGCTCCCTGCCACAGACCAGGACGCCTTCGTAGCTGCGTTGCTCAATCACGGGGAAGGCGAGCGAGCGCATCTTCTCCGGGCAGCCCTCCGCTCCGCATTGGCAGACCGGAACAAGTCCGAGGCTCGCGTCATCCGGGATGCCAACGGAGACATCCTTGGCGGCGTCATCCGCACCAATGACCCCGAGGTTCTGACAATCAAACGGCTTCGCGTGCACCGGCTCGATCGTCTCGCGGACACAATCGCGCGCCAGCTCGTCTTCGGGCAACGCGCCACCGCTGCGCACGGCGGGCTGGCGCGGGTGATCGTCACCGACCCTTCGCCGTCATCCGCCGTGCTCCGCGCGCTAGACGCCGAGGGCTTCAGCGGAGGTCCCGGACAGTGGATTTGCGAGGTGGGACACGGAATCCGTGCGGCGCGAGACCTGCTGGGGAAGGACGCGACGGCCGCAGACGCCGCAGCATATGAGCGTCTGAACTGGCCAGTCAAACTCATCGGCGCCGACCTCACCACGTTCATGATCTCGATCGAGCCTTCGTATGCCGAGCGGTTGTTCGAGGCCAACCTTGCAGACGCGACACTGTTCTCACGGGACCCAGTCTTGGGGTTAAGCCGCGAGCACGTGTACTACCGTCCGCCCGGTACAACACGGTCCTTGGCCGGGCCAGCGCGGGTGTTGTGGTACGTAAAGGGCGGCAAAGCCGGCCACCGCGTCGGCCACGTGCGCGCCGTCTCGCATCTCCTCGAGGTCGTATGCGACCGGCCCCGCACGCTGTATAACCGCTACGCCCGCCTTGGCGTCTGGAAGAAGGAGCAGGTAGAGCAAGCCGCTCGGCGAACCGGTCAGGCAATGGCGCTGCGGCTCACGGACACCGAATTGTTGGAGCGCCCGTTGAGCCTGCCGGTGCTGCGCGCAGTCTACGCGGAGGCGGGCGCGACCTTCCATGCACCGCAGGCTCCTGTCCGCGTTAGCGAACATATGTTCTGTCTGCTCTATCGGCGATCCTCGCGGTATGTCTGACCCGCGCGCCCTCCTTGTTTCGATTAAGCCTCACTATGCAGGGCTGTTGTTGACAGGCGCGAAGACCGTGGAGCTGCGACGAGTGCGTCCCAAGGTCGGAGCCGGGTGTCTTGTATTGCTCTACGCCTCGTCGCCGACGATGGAGATGGTCGGCACCGCCAGAATCTCGTCCGTGCACAGCGACAACCTCGACGCGATCTGGCGACTCCACGCCGATCAAACTGGAGTTGACCGATCCACCTACGATGCCTACTTCGACGGGAGAGACGTCGCCGTGGCTATCACGCTCACGGATGTCCGCCCTTTGAGCCGTGGGGTTCCGTTGGCGGAACTGCGGCGTAGGATCAGCGGCTTCCGCCCGCCACAAAGCTTCCGCTACATGCCGCAGAGCCAAGCAGCCGTCGTCGTCTGAGCAGAGCACGCCTCCACCGTGAGGGGAGCGGGGCTGAGGATGGCGGCCACGGATTGCAAGTCGCTCGACGATGCCGCGAAGTGGCGCTTCGGTCACGACGAGAGCCGGACCGCGCAGGCGGAGATTGCTGGTCTCAATCGCAACTGTCGGAACCGAGCCGGCACCGCCGTTAAACCCCCCCGGATTCCGCGCAAAGCGGGGCCGCGCTGCGGCGCCGCTCGAATGCTCGTGCTGATGTCGAAGCAGGTCTTCGAAAGGGACCCGGATGTTCTCGCCGGCGGGAGGGGTCGGCTCGGCGGGAATTTTTAGCGGATGCCTGCGGGTTGGGCTTGGCCTGGAGAATTGGGCGTTGCGGGGTGTGTTGCCGACCGGCGCCAGATCGGCACGGCGGCTACGGCGCCCGCGAGGGATGCGACGACCAGCGCGGTGGCGCAGCCCCAGGCCGGCGGTTTGGTGGCCATCACGAACATCACACCGAGCATCAGCATCCACTCCATCGTTCTGGCCGTCCAGGCGAGCGGGTCGCGCATTAGGCGGCGCGCCCGCTTGGAGAGGTCGTGACTTTGCAGCTCGTTCTTGAGTGCGCGTCCGCGGCTTGCTTCCACTCCGGAGCCGAGCAGGATGATCATCGCCAGACCGGCCAGCCCGGCGACGATCCACGGTGTCGACCAGCTCCAGGCGCTTTGGGTCATGTAGGCACCGCTGGCCAGGAGGCCCAGGGTGGCGGGGGCGAATATGCGGACGACCTTTTCGATCATCGTTGCCCACCGGGTGACTTCGGCCGGGCTTGTGGCGGCCCGCAGGCGTAGTGCGGCGTAGCCGGAAAGAGCTGCGGCCGCACCCGCTGCGACCAGTGAGACGAGGTGAAAGAACAGAGCGATCGAGTAGCCGTAGCTGTTCATAGCGGTTCTCCTTCCTGTTGCACGGTTTCTGTATCGGGTCGGCCCGGCTCCCGACGGGGGTCGTCGTCGACGATCAGGATTCGTGTCTGCATCGCGCTCATTACGTGCCGGTGGCGGTGTGGAAGATCCGCGCTTCGGCTGTGTGGGTGTCGGCGAAGATCGGGTGGGCGGCGAGCGCTTCTCGCACGACGTCTGCGTCGCGGTCGAGTAGCTCGCGGCGCGATCCGTGCCAGCGCCACAAGAGCACGACGCGTAGTCCGTCGTCGCTGGTGAGCACCTCCCCTCCGGCCTGCATCCTGGTGCTTTGCTCGGCGATGAGTTCCTGGGCGGCGCTTGCGACTGCCTGCTGTTGTGGGGGCGTGGTGGCAAAGGCCTTCACGTAGACGACGTCGGCGGTCTCGCCGTCCGGTCCGCTCGCTGGTTGTTTCGGGAGGTGTCCTTGGATTGCGAGCTCGCGGCGGAACCACCACAGGAAGGTGAGGTCTTTGCCTTCGTTGGCGGCGTCGAGCTCGACAAAGCGCGCGAACAGCTCTAGGTCTGGTAGCTGTTTCAGGAGCGGCCGCAGTGCCTTCTCTGGCGCCGGCGAGTTCTGCCAGATCCAGTAGGGCTCGTCGTGCAGCTGCAACGTATTCAGTAGCCGCTCGTCGGTCGTGTAGCGCGCGGCGAAGCGGCGAGCGAGCATTGCGTGGTCGTTCCTCAGCGGACCATGGCTGGTCGGGCTGGACTTCTGATTTGAAGGAGTCGTGTACTAGGGCGAGGATCGCAGGTCATTGCGGAGCGGGTCGTCGCTCGGGATCGCGGCGAGCATGGCGGCGACGTGCGCGCGCACGCGTCCTTCCGGGTGGCCGAAGCGCGCCGCGCCCCAGTCGAGTCCGGCTTGCAGCCGGGGGTCGGCGAGCAGCTCTCGCTCGAGTTCCGTTTCTGTGGCGATCGACTGGTTGATGTGGGACAGCATGGGCGTTGGTAGCCATAGCAGGGGACCCGAGTTGCCGCATCGTGTTCGTCATGACGGTTCTCCTGTGGCAGTCGTGAGCAGTCGTGTGACGTGGTCGTGCATCTGCTGCTGCTCGTCGGGACGCAGGGCGGCGTCGAGGATCGTCGCGGCCGCGGTCTCGTAGGTCTTGATCGCGGCGGTGAGCTTGCGTTTCGCCGGCGGGGGTGAGCGCGGCGCGTACGGCGCGCCGGTCGTCGGGGTCCGGTTGGCGGGCGAGGAGGCCGGCCTGCTCGATGCGATCGACAAGCCTGCTAGTCCCGCTGACCGTGACCCGCAGCGCTTGGGAGAGGTCGCCAGCGCGTATCGTCAGGTCGGTGGCGCGCGAGACGAAGTACAGCGACGCGAAGAACGACAACGGCAACTGGTGTCGCTCGCGCAAGCGCGCGTCGACGCGCTCCCAGAGCACGATCTCCAAGCGGATCATGTCGTTAACCCACTCGACACGATTGGCGGGGTTTGCGCTCATCAGC
>CAWCZI010000014.1:0-1116034 GCA_963799995.1 uncultured Solirubrobacterales bacterium
CGTACGGCAAGAGCCCGGGGAGCGTGCCAGTCATCGTCGCCGATCGCGTCACTGGCACTCAGGTCCTGGATGGCCGAATCGTAGCGAGCTCGCCCGCTCTCGATCAGAAGAACCCTGTGCCCGGAGTCCGCGAGCTCAAGCGTGGTGACTATCCCCAGTGGCCCAGACCCGACAACCACCACGTCTGCGTGGAGCACCGCTCCGTCGGCCACTTGCCACGCTGAATGGTGTCTGCCAAGCATGCGTCGGCTAGTGAACGGTGAGGCTGAAGCGATCGGCTTGCACGAGGCCGCGGAGGGCCGCTAGTTGAGCCGCGGGAGGGGGCGCGTGCAGAACCCTGAGGGCATGCCCGACGCGGGTTAGACGCGTGGTGCTGTACAAAACCAGGCCATTCGGGTTCGCTTCTAATGCTGCGGCCAAGAGCAGGTCAGCCAAGGAACCCTCGCGGGCCAGGATCAGCGCCAAGCTGGCGTGTCCACCGTGCGGCCATCTCGGGTCGCCTCTGAAGCGCAGCAAAGATGCGACCAAATGCGCCAAGGCCCCCCGAAAGTGATGGCTGCTGGCGCCGGGAGTGGCTCTGACAGGATGTCATGGCGGATCTGCAACAGGCCATCATCGCCAATCGTCTCCAAGACTGCGAACTCAGGGAACGCGTCTTGTGAGACGCCCCAGGCCCTGATGGTGCCGCGAGCCTTTTGGTCAGCAAAGAAGGCGCGAAGTCCGTCCGCGTGCACTTCATCGCACGGCCTTGGATCATGCACGAAGAGAACGTCGACATACTCCAATCCGAGCTCCAGGAGGCTCCTGTCTAAGCTCCTCTGCGCAAGCGTGGCATCGTAGTGACGGGGAGCATGGAAGCTTTCCGCCCGGCTGCGAACCGCCCGTCGCGCCGCGGGAAAGCGCTCCAAGCTTGCCCGCAAGGGGCCTTGGAAGCGAGCCACCGCGCCTACTGCCGCCTTTGGCTCGATTCCAAACTTCGTGGCGACCGTAACACTGTCACGTCGGCCTTTGAGGAAGCGACCAAGCTCCCCTTCGGCTTGGCCTAGGCCGTACATCCGTGCGACATCAAAATGGCGGATACCGCCGTCCCAGGCTGTGAACAGCAACTCCTGGCGATCACGGCGACTAGCGAGTCGCATCAGGCTCGCGCAACCAAAGCCAAGGCCTCTAGCGTCCCCGAAGTTCACAGCTGCGAGCTGCTGGGTCACAGGAGACCACCATATATCTCGCGGAGCTTACGATCGATGACCTCCGGGCTTCGAGTCTTGATGATGTAACGCTGGCCTCGCATCCCGGCCTCCCCGGCAAGTTGCCGGTTCCCGAGGTAGCGACTGAGCGCGGCCGCTAGTGCGTCGGCATCGCCGACCGGCACGAGCATCTCCGAATCGGGAGTGATCGTCTCCGTGCCACCAACGGGCGTAGCTACAAACGGCCGACCCGCCGCGAGCGCTTCGGTCAATATCATCGGCATTCCCTCGGCGCGTGATGGAAGCGTGATTACTCGGGCCCCACGAATAAGCGCTGAAATCGCATTCGGGTGCGCGGGGCCTTCAAGCACCATCCTCTCTACCTTCGCGGAGCAAAGTCACCGGCCGGTCCGACGATGCGGCACACACCGTCGGTACCTTGTGCCACCAGCGCAGACCAAGCGGCTACGAGGACGTCCACGCCTTTGCGCATTCCGACGGTGCCGGCAAAGAGGACAACCGGTGGTGTAGACTCTGCCGGAGGGGCATCGGCATCGATAGCGACTGGATTGGCGAGAACCGTGACGGTGTCACGACCGAGGAGCCGCTTTAGCTGGCCACAGGCTTCGGTTGACAGGCAAATCACTTGATTCGTGCAAGAGAGAACGGTTCGAACAAAACGAGGGTGCGCAGTCGCGAACTGCGGCAGCTCATAACCGTGGAGCGTAACGACAGTCTTCAGTTGCCTCCCAGCAGCGAGCCGAATCAGCGGTCCCTCGCGCAGCCAGGCTCCGCCGTTAGAGACGTGGAAGTGAACGATGGTGTCCCGCGTTGCGCCCAGTATGGCCCCGGCGGCCCGCGCTACCAAGGCGGCATTGCTTGCGTGATTAGGGCCAGCCCAAGTGGGAATGACTCGGATCTGATCAGCACCTATGCAATGGTCCCTGATGACGCGGATGACAGTTTGCGTCCCACCTACTGAGTATACGTGCGGACCAACGTGAAACGCTTTAGTCACTAATCACCTGAAGGAGGTCATGAGCCTGGTTGCGCGCAATGGCCGACGACGCCACGACACAAAAGATTACCTGCCTGCCGAGCGAGAGCACAGAGCGATCAGGCGCCCCAACTCTTCAGACCTTCTAAGTTGCCATGCGCGGAACAGGAAGACTGGATTGCCAATTATGTATCTGCGCCACAGACGATCAGGCTCGCGAGTGAGGCGGAACACCCACTCGGTACCAGTACGGTTCATCCACGACGGCGCCCTCGGGACGCGACCAGTCACAAAATCGAAGAACGCGCCTACGCCTATACCTAGCCGGCAGCCGGTATCGGCCAGGTGCTGATCGAGCCAGAGCTCCTGGCGGGGCTGGCCGAGAGCGACGAGCAGAATATCTGCATTCGAGCTTCTAACCCTGGCGGCGACTTCTGCTGGCGAGCCGCTGTCGTAGCCATCGCAAGTACCGGCGATGGATAAGTCTGGGATCAGGGCCGCGAGGCGCACGGCAGCTTCGCTTGAGACTCCAGGGTGGCCGCCGTAAAGAAAGACGCGCCAATGTTGCCTAGCTGCAAGGCGAAGAATGCGGATCGTGAAGTCGCTGCCGTTAAGGTTCTCCGGGAACCGGAACCCCCTCATTCGCGCGGCCAGATCCAGGCCGACTCCGTCGTTCAGGACCAGCCGGCAACGCGCGAGCGCGGCACGATACTGGGAATTGGTGTAAGCGAGGTTCAGTGAATGTGCATTGACGTATGAGATGTGCCACCGTCCGTGCGCTGGCGCCTCGCGCAGCTCGCTGAGAACCTCGTCGCCGGCGCGAACGTGTACGGAGTGCGAAGGACCGTACGCCTGGCTGCCCGGAAGGGACAGGTGAGTGGGGCGGTGTGTGGCGGCGTCGGTGGGGACTGCCGGAGTGGTCTCAAGCCGTATGGCCGCTACGTCGTCGACAGCCACCTACATTCCCCCATGGTCGCGAACCCAGCTGATGAGTACCTCCGACAGGTGGATGGATACGACGAGGGCGACCAGAACGGCCACCGAGTCCGCGATCCCGAGCAGCCGCTGGTAGGTTCGCTCTCCACCGACCACGTCCCCAAGAGCATCGAGCTCGTCCGGCCGCGCCGCAAGCTCCCGCGGCTGGGCCCATGGGGAACCTCTTCGGGCTAGGCGCGGATCGATGAGCCCGTGCAGGCCACGTATCCCAACGCCTGCGGTCACCGGTCACCAGGCCTTTCGGCACGGCTAAGCAAACCGAGTGTCAGGCTGGCTGTGCGCGTATGTTTACGGACCGGCGTGGTCCGGTGCGAAAGTCCACGAGTCAGCGTCCCCAGCTTGGATCGGCCTATCAAATTCAGCGCGCGCACCCTCACCCCGGGTGCTGCTATTCAGCTCCTCGGCGGCCCTGGTCTCGTCTCCGCCGCTCTGAATCCGTCAAGATAGCAAGCTAACAGGAGAGCTCGCTATCCGCGTGTACAAAATGTGGGGCTTGTCGATGGGACCTGCGGTAAGACTGGCATGCCAGCCCGAAGAACCTGTTCAATTCCCGACTTAGGGCGTTAACGCGCTGCGCCCGGCCTGAGCCGGGCGCAGCACATCAGATCAGCCGCACCTAGTGCGGCACGCCGCTTACTTCCTGACGAAGAGCTCGACCTTCGTGCCCTTTGGATGGGTGGTGTGGTCCCTGGGCTTGGAGCTGAGGACATGACCCTTCTTGATCGGCGAGTGCTTGACCTTGACGCGGTCGATCTTGCCGACGCGGCAATCGTGCCTGAGCAGCGCCTTACGGGCCTGCCCGACGCTGTCTCCCCGGACGTTGGGTACGACGCATTTCTTGTGATGCGTGCAGTAGTGCTTGTTCTTGACCCCGTGGGGGCACTTGTAGATGGTGTCGGCGGTGGCCGCACCGGGCGCCAGCGCAACCGCGAGCGCGATGATCGCGGCGGCCGGGGCAAGGATGATGAGCAACTTCTTGATCAAATCAATTCCTCCTCGAAGCATTTTCTCTGGGCGCGTGGCACTTCATACGGCGACAACCCCGACTAGCTGACAGCCGAGCGCATCTGCATCACTTCTGATGCCAGGTGAGGCTGGTCAGCGAGCCAACCTGGGCCCTGAAGGTCGCGGATCCCCTGATCGAGAGCCCGACCTGGAAGACGTGATCCGCCTCCCCGCTGATCCGCTTGAGCACCGTCCAGTGGCCGCCGCGACGCTGCTCGATGGTCAGCGTACCGGAAATCGGCGAGCGTCCCCAGGCCTGAACGTGCCGCGCGTCGGACGCGTTGCGTGACGAACGGGAAGCGGAAGGCGGTCGCGGAAGGCTTCGGCTGCCCGTCCAGGTAATAGATGCCGGCCTGATACGTCGATGCGTAGTTCGGGATCGGCGGAGCGTCGACGATCGCGTAGAAGAGGATCGTGTCGACGCCTTCGCGCCAGAGCACATACATCGACTGCTCATACCAGCGTGCCTGCGTCTGGACGGGGACGCCGTTGGGGTCCGGCGGGTTGCTGTCCCAGGAGAGCTCGGTCACCCACAGCCGCTTCGGGCCGGCGGGGAGGATGCGATGCCAGCGTTCCGCGGCGTGGAGCGGGCCCGTGATCTTCGGCAGGTCGGGAACGGCGACGTCGTCGGCGTTGTAGGCGTGCCAGAGCGGGCCGCCGATCCCGTAGGGGTGGTGGTCGATGGCGTCGACGTGGAGAGGATCGCTGCACGGGGCCGGCGTGAGATGCTTGGTTCCGTTGACGCAGAACAGGTTGCGGTCAAACTGGGCCGGCGGCATCCGCCCCTGGCCGGGAGCGTCGCCGTAGCGGAGCCGTCCCGGCCATGACGACGAAGTTGGACCTCGACACCCCCTTGACCGCCTTGTAGAAGGCGTTGTCGAGCGCTCGGTAGATGGTCGGGCTCTCCGGCTTCCATCGCCGGCCGGAGCGAACCCATTGCGGAGTCAGCCAGTTGTTCAGATTCGGCTCGTTCCAGCCCTGCCAATCGCGTATGCGGGGCAACGACCGCCCCGGCTCGAGCGGGTCGGGGAAATTGCCGTCGTAGCGTTTGGCGGCGGCGGTTGCGAAGGCGGCGAAGGCCGCCGGCGAAGGTCGCCAGGTCCCAGGCCGCAGCGGATCGGGGTCGATGCGACCCCTCCGCCCACGTCGGGGCCAGCGAGAGATTCATCAGCACGGTCAGGCCGGCGGCGTGGAGCTGGCGCACCACCTGATCGACGTGCGTCCAGTCATAGCCCGGGCTGGCCGGGTTGCGGGCGGCAAAGCCGCGGGGCGGACACGCCGGAGCCACCTGGTTCCAGTAGACGTTGAAGCGTACGACCCCGACGCCCTCATGGACCGCGTCCGGGATCCAGACGTTTGCTGACGCGGAGTCTCCGGTGGTGAGGCCGAGGTCGCCGTCGAAGCCGAGCGTCAGGCCGGGGAGGGCTTGGGCTCCAGGAGCAGCCGCCAGAGCCAGCAGCAGGACGGCGAGCAGCATGATGAGGCGGGTGCGCATCAGGCGACCATACGGGGCGCCGGCCAGGGCGCTGACATGACCGCGGCGCCTTCACGTCTAATTAAGACGCGCGAATGGCCGTGCTCGCTGTCAGCAGGAGGTGGATCGCAACGTATGACGAGGCGATGGAGTCCGTAGCAACGCGTTCTGCCACGTCGTCGTTCGGCGCCCGCCGCCGGGTCGACCAGGAGGCGGCGGCCACCTGGGCGCTGGCGTTGGGGCTCGTCCTCTATCTCGCGTTCGACGGCGGGGGCTACGACACGATCGTCAGCAGCCAGACGGGCCTCGTGGTGTGGTGGATCGTGCTCGTCGGCGCTGCCTGCGGCGTTCTGCCTCGCGCGCGGCTGAGCCGCGCCGCCTGGGCCGCGCTGGGCCTATTCGCGGCCTTTGTCGTCTGGACGGCTCTGGGCTCGAGCTGGTCGCTCAGCACCGAGCGCAGCCTCCAGGATCTCGCGCTCGTGTCGGTTTACCTGGGCGTGCTGCTGCTCGCGGTGGCGATCCATCGCGACCGTCAGCTTGCCGTGCGCCGCACCGTGCACGCGGTCGGGTTGGCGGTCGTGATCGTGGCGGCGTTCGCGGTCATCTCGCGGCTTGTCCCGAGCGCGTTTCCGGCTTCGCACGTCACCTCGGTCTTTCTGGGTGGGACCGGGCAGCGGCTCGGTTGGCCGATCAACTACTGGAACGGCCTCGCCGCGCTGGTCGCGCTCGGCATACCGCTGCTGCTCTCGATCGCCACCTCCGCGCGCTCGCTGATCGCGCAGGCGCTCGCCGCAGCCGCGCTGCCGGTGCTGGCCCTGTGTGAGTTCTTCACCTTCTCGAGGGGAGGGCTGATCGCCACGGGCGTCGGTCTGCTGGTCTTCCTCCTGCTGGCACCGGATCGCTTCTCGAAGCTCGCGACGATGCTCGTCACCGCCGCCGGGAGTGCCGTCCTGATCGAGGCGGCCGTTCATCGTCATGCGATCGAGCAGGGATTGACCAACCGCGTCGCGACGGCGCAGGGCCGCGAGATCATCGTCGCGGTCGGCCTCGTCTGTGTGTCGGTCGCGCTCGCGCAGGTCGGGATCGGGCTGGCCGTACGGCACGGCACGCTCCCCGCTTTGCTGCGGGTCTCGCGCCGGTCGGCACGGGGGCTGTTCGCGGGCGCGGTGGTGGTCGCGGTGATCGCGGGACTGATCGCCGGGGCGCCATCGCGTCTGGATCACGCCTGGCGCGACTTCAAGTCGCAGAGCCCCGTCGTTCAGAACAACACGCCCGCGCGTCTGGGCAGCTTCAGCGGCAATGGCCGGTACTCCTACTGGAAGGTCGCCGTGCAGACGACCCACGGGCACGTGCTCGACGGCTCCGGCCCGGGAACCTTCCAACTTCTGTGGCAGCCCCGTGCCACGATCGCGGGCTACATCGTCAACGCTCACTCACTGTATGTCGAGACGCTGGCCGAGGTGGGGGTCGTGGGCCTGGCGCTGCTGGTGGGCTTCTTCGTGGTCGTCCTGGCGGCAGGGGTAGTCGCCGTCGTGCGCTTCGAGGCCGAGAACCGGGCGCGCGCGGCCGCGGTCGTCGCCGCGCTGGCGGCGTTCATGGTGTCGGCGTCATTTGACTGGGTGTGGCAGCTCCCCGTGCTCCCGGCGGCCTTTCTCCTGCTGGCCGCCGCCGTCCTGGCGCCTGCCCCGAGGCGGATACGAGTCCGCGAGCAGGCCGCCGACCAAGGCCCCGAAACCGGGACCGGCCAGCGGCGCCTGGCCGGCATCCTCGTGCGCGTAGGACTGGCCGCCTCGGCGCTGGCGTGCCTGGCGGCGATCGGAGTTCCTCTGGCCACCGCCAGCGCCGTGCGCCAGAGCCAGGCAGCGGTTGACGCGGGGAAGACCTCCACGGCACTGATCGATGCGCGCTCGGCGACCCGCCTCGAGCCCGGAGCCGCCTCACCCCAGCTTCAGCTCGCGCTGGTGCTCGAGCTCCAGCACCGATACCCGGCCGCGCTGGTCGCGATCCGGCGGGCGATCGCCAATGAGCCGCAGAACTGGAGCGAATGGCTGGTGCTGTCCCGGCTGCAGGCCGAGAGCGGCCAGGTCAAGGCGTCGATCGCCTCCTATGAGCAGGCGCGCGCACTCAATCCCCAATCGTCGCTGTTTCACCAATGACCGACGAGCCCGACGCCGAGCCTGACGAGGTCGAGGAGGAGCTCGTCGAGGAGATGCTGGCGGCCCGCTCGCTCCCCGGGGCGGGATTCCGAGGCGCCCTGGCTCGTCATCTGGTGAGCGAGGATCCGGGGTACGGGCCCCGGCCCCAGGGGCTGCGGCTCAGAGCCGCCGGCTTCATCGTCCCGAGCCTCCTGATCATGCTCCTGGGCCTGCTCCAGGCCACCGGATCCATCTAGGGCCACCCCGCGCCAGCCGGGCGCGTCTCGGTCCCGGTCCACCGCTCGGTGGCGGTCAGCTGTGCTCCTGCGATTGCGGCGCGGCGCGCGCCTCGGGATCCATGTCTGACAGGAGCCCGCGCAGCTGTCTCAGAGAGCGGGACATGATCTGCTGGACGTTCGCCAGGCTCAGCCCGAGCACGGTCGCGATCTCCTCACCGCTGAGATCGCCGCCGAAGCGCAGCGCCAGGATCTCCCGCTCGCGGTCCTTGAGCTGCGTGAGCGCCTCGATCACCCGCGGCGCTCCGCTGAAGCGCTCCTCGGGACCCGGGATCGTGGGGGTGGATAGCTCGTCGAGGGGCTGGTTGAGCGCCGAGCGGTCCGAGCGGTAGTGGTCGATCAGCAGATTGCGGGCGATCGCCAGCAGCCACGTGGTCTCCGAGGAGCGATTCGGATCGAAGCGGCTCCAGGCGCGCAGGGCGCGCTCGAACGTGAGCTGCGTGAGGTCCTCGGCGACCTCCCGGTCGCGCAGCCGGTAGGAGATGAACCCGTACACACGCCAGACATGATCGTCATAGACGCGCGCGAAGTCTGGCTGTCCGCGCTCCACGTCGTGATGACCGCCTGCCCGTTCGTTCAGACGACCAAGGCTACGCGATGGATGCTCAGGCTGCCCGTCGGCGCCGGAAGATGGCCAGCGCCAGCGCACCGACCGCGCTCAGCACGAGGATGATCGGCAGGAAGGCGCCCAGCCCGCCCGAGCTCGAGCCCGTGAACGCCTTGAACAGCGAGCTCACCGGGGAGAACCCGGCCGCGGTCTTCGTGATCGGCGCTCCAGTGGCGTTGCCATTGGCGGACTGGCCAGACCCGTGGCGCCCGGCGTTGCCCGAGCCGGAGCCTCCGCTTGGTGCGGTGGCCCGCGCCAGCGCCACCGCCGCCTTGCCAGCGCGCGCCCTGGCGCGCGAATTGCTGCTGGGTCGAGGTGGGGATGGAGCTGCTCGAGCCTCCACCACCGCCGCCGCCCGTCACGCCTCCACCTCCGCCTCCGGGATGCACGGAGTTCGCCGGCTTCTTGCCGCCGGCAGTGGGAACGCTCTCCAGATACTGGTTCACGCCGGAGTTTCCCGGCGGTGCGTACGTGTGGCCCTTGGCCAGCGCGGACGCAGGCAGCAGTAGAGCCACAACCAACGTGAGTGCTGGCACGATCCGCATCATCTGTCTGTACGGGCGGAAGCCCGGCGAACTGACAATCGGAATCGGCTCTGGCGCGCGGTCAGCTCATCAAGGACCGGGCTGCTGGCCGACCTGAACGTTGATTCCGACGCTGATCGCGTTGGCGATCGTCTGGGCCGCTGAAACCACGGCGTTGCCCAGTGCGTCGACTTGCTTTGCGAGCTCCCGGATCGCTGCGGCGACTTGGTGATCGCCTGAGCCGGACGGCCGCGGCGCTCCGCGGAGCGCGTCAGTCGTAGTGGCGAAGCCGTGGCCACATCCGGAACCAGGCCTGCTTCGGGCGGGTGCACAGATAGATGTGTCCGCCCCATTCCTGATTGTGGATGCCGGCGGCATTGGTGAACGTAGCGAGCATTTGCACGCGGGCGAAGAACTTCCTGAGGTAGACGTCGTAGCCGGTGAGGTCCCGGGGGCCGGGACTCACTGCCAGCACCGTCGTCGCGTGTGGGTCGCCGGGTCCCCACCACCATTCGCTGTTCTGGCCGCTGACGGCGGTCGGCAGGCCGCTGTCGCGGCCGAGTTCGTTGATGGCGCCGGCCTCGCCGTAGTTGGCTGTGAAGATCACGGCGTGGGAGCGTTGCGTTGAGGGCAGTGACAGCCATGCGGCGCGTACCTGGCTGACAAGACGGGGCCACCCGATCGACTCGCCCGGGACTTGGTTGATCGCGTAGGTCCAGCCGATCGATCCCGCCGGCAGGACCGGAAGCACGAGCGGCAGCGCCAGGCAGGTGGTGGCGATCATGCCCACGCCAAGCACGCGCGTCCGGCCTGAGCGGTTCCCCAGCCACGCGTCAAGCCTCACCGCACCGACGGCGAGCAGGTAGACGTAGGCACCCGCGAGGTAGTAGATCTTCGCGCCGGTCGTCAGCGCAAAGAACACGAACAGGAGGAGGTAGGCCCATGCAAGACCTCGCCACAGCGGCCTAGGTGAGCGCCACAGCTCGCGCAGGCCGCCGACCCACACCCCGATCAGGGCGAGTGTCGTCATCAGAAGCTGGCCCACTACCCAGTTTGCGGCGTTGTGCAGACCACCGTTCTCGGCGTTTAGCTGCCGGGTCATCGAGAGCGTCGCCCAACCGTGAGACGCCTGCCAGATCGCGTCCGGCAAGCTGAATGCGACGGCGATCAGGGCACCAGTAGCCAACCACCGATTGGGAAGGTCGCGAGCCCCACCGCTGAGCAGCGTGCCGGCGAGGATGGCGATGGCGAACAGGCCGATGCTGTGCTTGTTCGTCAGGCCGAGGCCGAGGACCGCGCCTGCAAGCAGCCACCATCGCTGGTCGCCTGTGCGCCCGAGGCGCAGGATCACGAGCGCCAGGGTGGCCCACGCGAGCATGTCGAAAGCTGTCGGCCCGGCGAGATGGTCGACCGCGAGCAGAACCGGCATCGTCGCGGTGCCGAGCGCCGCCAATCGTTGCGCTCGGGCCCGGCCGCCGGACTCGCGTGCGATCAGTCCCGCCACGATCACGGTCGCCCATCCGGCGAGCGCCGGCCACACTCTCAGTCCCGGCAGTGAGATGCCGAACAGATCAAGCGATGCCCGTGCCAGGAGCGGAGCGAGCAGCGGTTGATCGACGTAGCCGCCTTGGAGGTGGCGGCCAGCGTCGAGGAAATACAGCTCATCGCGGTCAAATCCGTACCGCGACGCCAGCGCCATCAGGACCACGAACAGGGCGCCGCCAATGATCACGACGCTGCGCTCGAGTCCGGGGAGCGCGTCCGGGCGGTTCTGGCAATTGACGGCGGGCGAACTGCTCACGTGGGTCGCCAACGCCTCGGTTTTTAATCCCAGCGGCTGATCTCGCCGCCCGGGGAGGCGTCAAGCTTCTGGCCTTCGGCTCCGGATTTGAGGCTCATGAGGTAGGCGGCCCAGTTGGACGAGCAATTATTCATGAACTCAGTCTCGCGTTGCCAGTCGGCGTGGCTGAACAGGAGAGTGGCGCCGCACGCTTCCCGGCGGCGAGCTCGTCCTGGTCGACGACCAGGACCGGTCTATATGGGACGAGCAAAAGGTCGACCCCGACACATGATCCTCACCAGGGCAGTGAGAGGGCCAGCTATACCTCACCCGAAGTAGTGGCCCGTCTGCACGTCCTCGACCCAGCCGGGATGGGTCGGCTCCCAGCCGAGCACCTCGCGGGTCTTGTCGTTTGAGGTCGGGTTGTCAAATCCGGCAAAGGCGGCGAGAAAGCCGAGGTACTGCGGCGCCTCATCATCGGTGATGCTCCTGGTCTCGACCCCGAGCTTGCCGGCGATCGTCTCGGCGATCACCTTGCGTGGGATGCCCGTGTCACCGACGCCGTGGAAGGTCGAGCCGGCGGGCGCCTTCTCCAACGCCAGGCGGTAGAGCACGCCGATGTCGTATGTGTTGGCCGCCGGCCAGCGGTTTGAGCCGTCGCCGGTGTAGGCCGCCACGCCGTTCTCACGGGCGAAGCCGATCAGCGCGTGCGTGAAGCCGTGATGGTCGAGCTCTGAGTGGACCATCGGCGCGAGCCGGACGACTGAGGAGCGCACGCCCTGCTGCCCCAGACTGGTCGTGTAGTTAGCCGCATCGGTTCGGGGACCGCCCTCGGACTGGTCGTCCTCGGTGCCGGCGCGGCCGGTGATCCCGGCCATGGCGAGCATCAGCGTGCCCCCGGTTGACACGAAGGGCTTGTCGGTGCCGATGAGGGTCTCGCCGATCGCCTGGGTGGCCGCCATATCGGAGGAGACCGCGCCCATGAAGTCGCCCGTGCGCATCGCCTCGTGCTTGAAGGCGAGGTGGATCACGCCGTCGGCCTCAGCGGCGGCGGCCTTGAGACCGTCGAGGTCGTCGAGATCGCCGCGGCGCACCTCGGCGCCGAGCGCGGCGACGGCCTCAGCGGATGCATCAGAGCGGGCCAGGCCGACGACCTGGTGGCCGTTGTTGAGAAGTTCGGGGATGACGGCGGAGGCGATGTGGCCTGAGGCGCCGGTTACGAATACGCGCATTGGGATCTCCAGTCGGTGGGGCATGTCACCTGGTGTCATCAAGATAGCACGCGGATGTCACCTGGTGTCATCAACTACGCTCTGCTCAGATGTCACGCTGGAAACCAGACGCGCAGGGCCGGCTGATGAGCGCCGCCATCGAACTGTTCGACGAGCAGGGATATGAGGCGACGACCGTCGCCGAGATCGCCGAGCGCGCGGGGCTGACCAAGCGCACCTTCTTCCGCTACTTCTCGGACAAGCGCGAGGTGCTGTTCAGCGGCAGCCAGGAGCTCCAGCGCCTGTGGCTCGAGGGGGTTGCCGGCGCCCCGGCGGACGCGACTCCGCTCGCGGTCGTGATGGCCGGACTCGATCCGGTCGCGGAGATGTTCACCGAGCGTCACGACTTCGCCCGGATCCGCACGGGGATCATCGAGGCCAACCCGGAGCTTCAGGAGCGTGAGCTGATCAAGCTGCAGAACCTCGCCGGCGCCATCAAGGCCGCACTGGTCGAGCGGGGCGTTTCAGCCAACGCGGCGATCCTCGCCGCCCAGGCGGGCGTGACCGTCTTTCACGTGGCCTTCGCCCACTGGGTCCAGCAGGATGACCCGACCGCCTTCCGGCGGCTGATGGACGAGTCGCTGGAGGAGCTGCGGTCGGTGACCGCCGCTCCGAGCGCTCTATGATGCCGCGCCTTGAGGCGTCGGGTACTTCTCGGGTGCGCAGCTGGTTGTCTTTTGTCGCTGGTTGGCGCCGGGGCGGCGGATGCCCAGGGGCTCGATCTGCGCTTCAACGGGCCGGTGTCGCTGGCCGGCGCCGCCGGGAGCAGTGAGTCTCGGGTGGCCGTAGCCCCCGACGGGGACGAGTACGTGGTGAGCGGCCCGAGCACCGATTCCTCGGCGCCCTCGGTTCCCACGCGGGTGTACGTCTCGCACGATCACGGGCGCACGTTCCAGCCGACGGCGGGTCAGCCGGCGCAGGTCTCTCCGACCCCCGACACGGACATCGTCGTCACGCGGAGCGGGCGGATCGTCGTCGTCGAGCTCGACGACGCGGCGCTCAGCGTGGTCGTCAGCTACTCGGATGATGGGGGGCGGACGTGGACTCCATCGAGTGGCACCGACCGGATCGCCGACCAGGACCGCCCCTGGCTGGCGGCAGGGCCGGGCAACCGCGTGTACATGCTGTTCCACAACGGGTTCAGCGGCAACGTGACAGAGAACATGTACGTCGAGACCTCCACCGACGGCGGCGCCACGTTCGGCGCCCCCGTGCCCCTGACCCTGCCGGGCAGCCCCGCGTTCCTCGACTTGCAATGCGGCGGCACCGGCGGGCCCTCGGGCATGGCGGTCAACCAGACGACCGGTCGGCTCTACGCGTTCTGGGACACCCGGCATGCCGCCCTGGGAAGCTGCGGCGCTGAACCTCCCCAACCGGTGACGATCGTCGCCCCGACGCGGGTATGGGTTGCCACTTCACCTGACAACTCTCCGGGCTCTTGGATCGATTCGCTGGCCGTCGATGATTCGGCGCACGGGAACATCGTGGGGATGCAGGTCTCGCCCGGGGCCCTCGACACGGCAGGCAACGTGTACGTCGTCTATCCCGAGTCGCCCCGGCCGTTTCCGGACTTCACCGGCGCTGCGGTGAAGGTGCGCTGGGCGCCGCCTGACCTCAGTCGCTGGTCGAGCCCGATCACGGTGGCGCCGGCCGGAGAGCCGGGCAACGTGCTGACCGACATCGTCGCCGGCGACCCCGGCCAACTCGATGTCGCCTGGTTTGCCGGGGCTTCGGGGGCTGACGGCGGGCCCCCGGAGTGGTACCTGACGGTGGCGCACGTGGCTGGAGCGCTGGCAGCGAACCCAACCGTGGCGGTGCAGCGGATCCAGTCATTTCCCGGTTTCCGTGGGACGGCCACGCAGCTGATGGGCTGGTGCGGCGACACCAACCCCGCCAACCAGAGCGTGCCCGGCTGCCTCGACAGCCGGACCTCCGACATGTTTGGGGCGGGCCTCGACGCGGGTTGCAACCTGCTCGTCACCTGGTCAACGATCTCGGCCAAGACCAATCCAACGATTGGCGCGGACGTTGACGGGACATGGGTCGCCTCGCAGTCGGGCGGGCCGGGCCTGTGCGCTCCGGCGGCCACGGTGCGCCAGATCCGCGCCTGCACTGCGGGGGCGGGGCGGATCGCCCGCGGCCGGGTGGGGCCGGTAACGCTCGGGATGACTCGCCGGCGGGTGCGCCGGCTGTTCCCGAGCTTTGGCACGCGCGGGCGGCTGTACATGGACTTTCTGTGCCCAACGAACCTGGGAATTCGGGTCGGCTATCCGTCGCCTCGGCTATTGGGCGCGTTGCCCCGGGCGGCGCGGTCTCGCGTGCGTGGGCGCGCCATCCTGATCCTGACGGCCGATCCGCGCTATTCGCTTGATGGGTTGCGGCCCGGTGAGCCGCTGCGGGCGGCTCACGTGCGTGTCGGGCGTCCATACCGCGTGGGCGCGAACACCTGGTATCTCCTGCGCAGTGGCGGCGTCTTGAAGGTGCGCCGCCGGCGAGTCGAGGAGGTGGGTCTCACCGACCCGAGCCTGATCGCGACCCGCCGTGCCGCGCTGCAGTTCTTGACGAGCTTCTCGAATCGGGCACGGTAGCGGGCTGGGCGTGCTCGTCTATTAGGCAGCGAGCTTGGGTGATAGGGATCGACCGTGAGCGCGGGCGAGTTGCTCTGCCTCGCTGCGCATTTGCGCGGCGAGCTCTTTGAACTGGTCGAGCTGCGGGTTGACTCCGACGAGGGTGAACTCGCTCTCGACGACGCGTAGATCGAGCTTCCATACGTCTTGCAGGATTCGGCGCATCCACCCGGTTGCGTGATCCCAGCCTTCGCGTGGTGTGCCTGGTCCGTAGGCGCCGCCGTGAACGGTGGCCAGTACTGCGGGCCTTCCAGCGATGATCGGGTCGCTGCCGGCGCTCATGCGCGGGTCGGTGACGACGAGGTCGACCCAGGTCTTGAAGTGCTGGGAGACCCCGAAGTTGTAGAGCGGGACCGCGAACAGCAGGGCGTCAGCGCCGGCGAGCTCGTCGGTCAGTGTGGCGGCGAGGGCGACGGCTTCGCGCTGTTCGGGGGAGCGATCCTCTTCCGGCGTGGGTCGCGCGAGCACCGCGGTCGCCCACGCGTTGGATGGCAGCGGGTCAATCCCGATTTCACGGTTGATCACGGGGTCGGCGGGGTGGGCGTTGCGCCACTCCTGTTGGACGATGTCGGCGATCTGGCGGCTGTGGGAGCCCTCGGTACGAATGCTGGCGTCGAGTCGAAACAGA
Organism: uncultured Solirubrobacterales bacterium; assembly: GCA_963799995.1. Classification (GTDB taxonomy): domain Bacteria; phylum Actinomycetota; class Thermoleophilia; order Solirubrobacterales; family Solirubrobacteraceae; genus Palsa-465. The sequence goes on from CAWCZI010000014.1 coordinate 15,528, forward strand.
GACATGGTTCCTCCAATGGCGATTTGGGTTGGTGCTGGGGCCCGCGGGTGCGGGCCGGGTGGCCGGGTCAGCCGGTCGGTTCAAGCGTCAGCGCAGCCTGAATGCGAACGGTGCGTGGAAGCCGCTTGATCTCAAAGCCGGCGGCTCGGTGGTCGACCTCGAAGTCGGCCTCGATGCGCAGCCCGTCTGAGCCCACCAGGGCCACGGAGACGGGCGTATCGATGGGCAGGGCCTGGTCTCGAATGTGAAGCGTTCCGGTCAGGCTCACGCCGCCATCGGCATTGGGGGTGAGCGCCGTGAGCTCGAATCTCATGTGCGGGTGGCGCTCGACGGCGAAGAAGTCGGTCGAGCGAAGGTGGGAGTCGCGCTTCTTGATTCCGGTACTGATCGTCTCGGCCTCGACGCGGAGGACCCCGCTCGCGTGACCCACGTCGTCGATGTGAAGCTCGCCGTCGAAACCGCTGTAGCGGCCGCGCACGGGGATCAGCCCGAACATGTGGGTAACGAAGCCAAGCTCGCTGCGCGTCGGGTCAATGCGCCAGTCGCCGGGCGAGAGGGGGATGGGATGTGCTTCTGTGGTTTGTGTTATAGCCACCGGTCATGCCTCCTGGATCACCGTTCTGGACCATAGGTCCACTTAGATCGAAACGGTAGCATAAGTGGACCAATGGTCAAGATAGATCCAGCAGCCGGGAGGGATCTCGGGCAGTCACGCGAGCTTCCGATGGCGGGCCAGCGGCGCGAGCGCAGCGACGCAGCCGCCAATCGCGAGCGCATCTTGTGCGCCGCGCGAAAGCTCCTGGCCGAACAGGGGTCTGACGCGCTGACGATGCAAGCCGTGGCGACCGCGGCCGGCGTCGGCAAGGGGACGGTGTTTCACCGATTCGGCGACCGTGACGGGCTCACCCAAGCGCTAATCGACGACTACATGCGCGAGTTTCAGGACGCCTTTCTCCATGGCCCACCTCCCCTGGGCCCCGGCGCCCGGCCTGCGGAGCGCCTTGAAGCGTTCGTCGTCGAGCTCGTTCAAATCCAGGCCAACCACCTCGAGCTGGCGCTCGCGGCTGAGAACCCGGCCAGACACCCGCTAGCCCCCGTGTACGGCAGCCTGGCGCTCCACATCGCGGCGCTCGTGCACGAGATCGACGCCACCCTCGACCAAGTAGTCGTCGCTGGGTTGATCCTCAGCGCGATCTCTCCACCGGTCCTACACAGGATGCGCAGCGTGCTAGGCGTCGACACGCCGACGCTCCAAGCCAATGCACGAGCGCTTTTGCAAGGACTCACGCGCACCGACGACCCGTAGACGCGAGGCGCCAGGCCGCCGGCGCGATTTCGGAACGCTTCTGGCGGCCCGCAAGCGAACCTCGCCACCGTATATGCGTTGTGTTAAGGGGTGGCCCGGCGCGCGCACGAACCCGGGTAGTGTGAGCCGAACCGACCGGAGGGGGCGCGGATGTTCTCGAACAGCGCGAGCGTGTGGCGGAGGGTGGCTCTGGCGTGGGTGCTGGCGGTGCTTGCGTTCTGTCCGACGGCGTTCGCGTCGTCGAGCGCCTACGTTGCCAGCGGCTACAACATGGTTTCGCAGTTCACGGTCGCGGCGAATGGGACGCTGTCCCCCAAGTCCCCGGCGAGCGTGGTCTCAGGCTCCGGCTCGTACGCGGTCGCGGTGAGCGCGGACGGGAAGAGCGTCTACGTCACCAACGAGAGCAGCGGCACGGTTTCGCAGTTCTCGGTCGCGGCGAATGGGACGCTGTCGCCCAAGACCCCGGCGACCGTCGCGACCGGCGGCGACCCGGACGGGATGGCGTTGAGCGCCGACGGGAAGAGCGCGTACGTCACCGACCACGCCGCCAGCACTGTTTCGCAGTTCACGGTCGCGGCGAATGGGACGCTGTCGCCCAAGACCCCGGCGACGCGTCGCGACAGGCAACGGCCCGTTCGCGATCGCGTTGAGCCCGACGGGAAGAGCGCGTATGTGACGACTCTTCGGCAGCACGGTTTCGCAGTACGCGGTCGCGGCGAATGGGACGCTGTCGCCCAAGGTCCCGGCGACGGTCGCGACAGGCTCCGACCCGTTCGCGGTCGCGTTGAGCGCCGACGGGAAGAGCGCCTACGTCACCGACCAGAGCGTCGGCACGGTTTCGCAGTTCTCGGTCGCGGCGAACGGGACGTTGTCGCCCAAGACCCCGGCGACCGTCGCGACCGGCGCCTACCCGTCCGGGATCGCGGTGAGCCACAGCCCGCCGGCGGTCACTTCGGTGGCTCCTAAGAGCGGGCCGGTGGGGGGTGCTCAGACGGTCACGATCACGGGAACGAACCTCGCCGGCGCGTCGTCGGTGAAGTTCGGAACGAGCGCCGCGGCCGGTGTGGTGGTCGTGTCGAGCACGAAGATCACGGCCAAGACCCCGGCGCATGCTGCCGGGATCGTCAACGTGCAGGTGGTGACGCCGTCCGGGGGCAGCGCGGTGGCGGCGGCTGACAAATACACGTTCACGTAGAAGCTCGGGGCGCGACCTCGGCGGGGTCGCGCGCCGCGAGCCAGGCGGCCGCGGCGTCGAGCGCGGCGATGTGGTCGAGCGGAGGAACGTTGGCCATCAGCGGCTCGAGGTCGTCGAGGCCGAGCTCGGCCATCGCCTCGTCGCGCAGCAGGGTCTCGGGCCACAGCTCCGCGTCGAGTGTGGCGAACGCCCGGTCGGCGTGGACCAGCCACGAGATGGCGGCCTCCCGGTCGACCGCGGCGGCATAGCGCGCCACCAGCCACAGGCCGACGACGGACAGCAACGGCACGACCGGCTTTCGCGCCAGCCCGAGCGCCTCGGCCAGCGCTGCGTGCGACATTGTGCCGTCGCGGGCGGACTGGCTGAGCAGCTTGGTCGTGACGGCCGCGGCGAGCATGTAGTCCACGCCGGCCTCGGTGGCCCGCTCGATGCTGCGGTCGGCGTGCTCGCACGACTCGTCGTAGCGGCCGTCGGCGCAGGCGTCGATCGCGAGCTGATAATGGATCCAGCCGATGGCCTTGGGGGTGATCTCGCGCGAGATCAGCTCCTGCAGTTGCGGTCGCAGGCGGTTGAGTTCGGCCTGGTCGCGGGCGTTGACGGCACGCGAGAACATATTGGTCGCGATGCGCGCCAGGTTCTCGGTATCGCCGATCTCGGCCGCGCGTTTTGCGGCGCGCCGGTACCAGGCGCTGCCCCGGGGGCTGTAATCGAGGACCCCAACCGCGAGCATCAGGCGGACGTCGGCTCCGTTTGTGATCTCGAAGCGCGCGAGCAGCTGCTCGAGGAGCTCCTGGCTCTCCTGGCGCAGCTGGCCCGCGTGCCAGATACCCCGCATCCCGAGCGCGAGCTCGACCGCCGACTCCTGGTCACCGGCGGCGATCGCGCCCTCGAGCGCCGCGCGCATGTTGGCGTGGTCGGGGAGCATCGGGATGCCGACCGTGGTCGAGCCGACATCCCATGCCTTGCGGGCGGGCTGTGACCAGGCGCGGAAGTAGTCGCGGTGGCGGGAGCGGGCCACGTCGCTGCCACCGCTGCGCTCGAGCTCGCCCAGCGCGAACACGCGGACCAGCTCGACGAGCTCGAAGCGATCGCTGCCCGCCTGGTGACGGATCAGTTTGGCCTCCAGCAGCTCGTCGAGCTCGGTCGGGACGGGCACGCCGCTCACGGCCTCGAGCGCGGGGCGCGTGAACCCTCCGAGGAACACGCTCGCGTCGCAGAGGACGGTCTGCGCCGCCGCGGAGAGCAGATCGAAGCTCCACCTGATCGTCGCGTGCAGCGTCTGCTGGCGGTCCGGGAGGTCCCGCAGGGCGTAGCCGCCGATCGACAGCGGCTCGGTCAGCTGCTCGGCGATCTCGGTCGCCGTCAGCGAGCGGGCGCGCGACGCCGCGAGCTCGATCCCCAATGGCAGCCCGCCGAGCGCGCGGCAGATGTTCGCCGTCGCGACCGTCGTCACGGCGTCGACCTCGAGCTTGCGATTGGCGGCCAGCGCCGACTGCACGAACAGCTGGACAGCCGGGCTGCTCGCCAGCTCCTCGCGGCCGTCGTCCAGTGGAAGCGCAAGCGGCTCTACCTCGTAGACCAGCTCGCCCCGGATCCGCAGGGCCATCCTGCTCGTGACCAGGACTCTGACGCCAGCGACCTCCGCGACCAGTTCCGCGACGAGCGGCGCACCCGCCATCAGATGCTCAAAGTTGTCGACGCACAGCAGCAGCTCTCGGTCGCGCAGGTAGCGCAACAGAGCGTCGGCGCCGAGCGCGTCGGTGCCGTCACGCCGGGCGAGGACGGTCGCGATCTCGGCGGACACCAGCGACGGATCAGTGACCCCTTCGAGTCGCACGAACGCCGCCCCGTCTGAGTACGCGGGCTCCTGCCGGCGGGCCAGCTCGAGCGCGAGGCGCGTCTTGCCGACGCCGCCCGCCCCCGTCAGCGTGATGATCCGGATGTCGGGATCGCACATCAGCCCGGCCAAGCTTTCGAGGTCGCGATCGCGACCGATCAGTCGCGTCGGCGACCGGGGGAGATTGGAAGCGGGCCGCCGTGGGAGGTTCGCTAACGCCGCCGACGCATCGGTTGCGGCGGCTGGCGCCGGGCCGGCCGGGGCGAGCGCCGCGTCGTGCTCCAGGATCTGCTGTTGCAACGTCGAGAGCGCTTCGCCCGGCTCGAGCCCGAGCTCGACCGCCACTGAGCGGGCTCGCTGATACGCGTCGAGCGCGTCGATCTGGCGGCCCGCGCGGTAGAGCGCCAGCATCAGCTGACCCCAGACGCGGTCTTCGTACGGGTGCTCGGCCGCCAGCTGCTCGAGCTCTGAGACGAGCTCTGAGGCCGCGCCCGCCGCGAGATCCGCGTCGATGCGGAGCAGGGTCGCCTGGAAGCGTTTGTCCTCGAGCCTCAGCCGCCATTGCGCGAGACTCCCCTCGGCGCTGACGTCTGACAGCGGCTCACCTCGGAACAGTCCGAGCGCCTCGACGAGCAGCCGGCCGGCACCGTCAGGCGCTTCCCGCGCCTGACCGATGAGCGCATCGAGCCGCTCGGTATCCAGTTCGTACGCTTCGGCGTCCAGCGCGTAGCCGCCGGCATCGCTGACGAGCAGATCGCCGATCGCGCGCCGGAGCTTCGAAAGGTGGACGTGAAGCGCGGAGGCGGCACTCGCCGGAGTGCTCTCCCCCCACAGCTCGTCGATCAGCCCGTCGCGTGACAGCGGCGCGCCGGCGCGCATCGCCAGCACCGCCAGCAGCGACCGCACGTGGCCGGCGGGCAGCTGGACCGACTCTCCATCTCGCTCGAGGACGAGCGGCCCCAGCACCCCGATCCACCAACGCCCTCCAGTCACCCGGCGAGCGTACCGCGCGGGTCTTGGTACCTGTGGTGAAGCGAGCGGAGGACTCCCCTTCAAGGGTTGACAACGTGCAACACTGTCGGCGTGTCCGTCAACGTGTCCGTCCGCCTCGACGATGTCCTCGCCGAACGACTCCGTCTTCGTGCCCGCGCCGCTGGCGAGAGCCTGTCCGATCGCCTCCGGCGCTACGCCGAGGAGGGCGCACGCCGAGATGAGCATCCGATGATCACCTTCCGCGACGGCCCGACCGGGCGCCGCGCCGGACTGATCGGAGGACCGGACGTGTGGGAGGTCGCGATGTGGCTCGAAGACCTTGGATCGACCAAGGATCCAGCAGCGGAACTCGCAGCCGACGGAGTCGTGTCCCGCCCCCAGGTTGACGCCGTCCTCGCGTACCGGGCCGCGTACCCAGATGAGGTCCAGGCCAGGATCGAGCTTCACCGCAGCGACACCACCGCCGCCGAAGCGAGGTGAGGATCCTCGTCGACGAGATGTACCCGGCTACGGTCGTCGGTGCGTTGGAGGCGGCGGGCATCGAGGCCGCCACGGTCGCTGACGTTCGGCTTGCCGGCGCCTCGGATCCAGACGTCTTCGGCGCCGCAGCCACCGGCGGCTATTCCGTACTCACCGAGAACGTCGGCGACTTCGCGCGCATCGCCGCCGAGCACAGCACGGCGGGGCGCCATCACCACGGCGTGTTGATCGCGCTCTCGAGCCGCTTCTCACGTCGCCCAGCCGGCATCGGTCCACTCGTCGCGGCAATCCAGGCCATTGCCGGCGGGCAGATCGAGGACCGGGTCGTGTACCTGAAGTACGCGGAGGGTGGATAGGCCGTGAGGCCGCCGTCGACTACCAGGGTGGTTCCGGTGATGTAGTTGGCGGCTGGACTGGCGAGGAAGACGACGGCCGCGGCGAGCTCGTCCGGGTCACCGGCGCGGCCGGCGGGCACGCGCGCGAGCTGGCTGTCTATGTACCCATCGGGGAATTGGTCGGTCATCTCGGAAGGGAAGAAGCCCGGAGCGAGGGCTGTCACGCGGATGCCCTTACGTCCGGTCCATTGGACAGCGAGGTCACGAGTCAGGCCGATCAGGCCTGCCTTACTGGCCGAGTAGGCCGCCTGCGGCAGCCCGCCGCTGGTGAGCGCGATGACGCTTGCCATGTTGATGATCGCGCTGCCGGGCGCCATGACGCGACCGCAGGCCTGAGCCATCCAGTAGCAGCCGTTGAGGTTGATGTCGATCACCTCGCGGAACTGGGCCGGTGTCTCGCGCGTGGCCGGTACCGCCGTTCCCTTCCCGGCGTTGTTGACGAGGACATCGACGTGCCCGAACTCTGTGATCGCTGCTTCGACGACGGCCTGCGCGTTCTCGGCGACAGCAACGTCGGCGACGACCGTGATCGCCGCCTCGGCGAGCGCCCTTGCGAAGGCCACCCCGAGCCCAGAGGAGGCGCCGGTCACGATTGCGACCTTGTCGTCGAGGCGGAATCGGTCGAGCACGGTGGTCATGTCTGTCCTCTCGTTGAGCGCAGTTCGAGTGCGAGCTTGCCAGTGTTCTGCCCGCTGAAAGAGGGAGTGTTCAGGAGTCGACGAGCACGCCGGGGTTGAGCGCGCCGCTGGGGTCGACGGCGGCCTTGGCGCCGCGGAAGGCGGCGGCGAAGGCCACCGGGCGCTGGCGGTCATACCAGGGGCGGTGATCGCGTCCGACGGCGTGGTGGTGGGTGATCGTGCCGCCGGCGGCGATCACGGCGTCGGCGGCGGCCTGCTTGATCTGGCCCCACTGCTCGAGCTCGGCGCCGCGGCGGGCGGGGGCGAGGATCGTGTAGTAGGGGGCGGGGCCGTCGGGATAGACGTGGGTGAACCGGCAGGTCACCGAGCCACCGCCGCAGGCTTCGAGCACGGCATCGCTGGCCGCCTCCAGTACACGCGCGTGGAAGCTCTCAAAGCGATCCCAGGTGATCGCGGTCTCGAACGTCTCTGACAGGACTCCCATGGCCACGAACGTGTCGCGCAGGTAGGGGGCGCGGACGAAGGCCTCGCGCCACGTGTCCGCGGTGGCGTCGCGCCCGGCGCCGGCGTCCGGCTCGTCTGACTCGCCCCCGAACTCACGGCAGATCTCGAGCGCCAGCTTCATCCAGCCCCCGACGTCGTGCCCCGAGGACTCAAAGCCAAGCACGAGCAGGGCGCTGGCGCCGTCACCCGCTCCGGTCAGCGCCGTCTCGGTGGGGTCGATCAGCCGGCAGTTGCTGGGGTACAGCCCGGACTGCGAGAGGGCGCGGACGGCGCGCGCCCCGGTGCTGAAGTCGCGAAAGCGGACCGAGCGCGAGACGCGGAACTTCGGGCGCTCGCGCACCCGCACCCAGGCTTCGGTGATGACTCCGAGCGTCCCCTCGGAGCCGACCAGCATCCGGTCGGGGGAGACGCCGGCGCCGGATCCCGGCAGCCGCAACGACTCCCAGATACCGACCGGAGTGACGGCGCGAATCGACTCGACCAGGTCATCGATGTGGGTGTAGAGCGTCGCGAAGTGCCCAGCCGCCCGGGTGGCGATCATCCCGCCGAGCGTGGCGTGCTGGAAGGACTGCGGGAAGTGGCGCAGCGTCAGCCCGCCGTGGCTGCGCAGCTGGGCCTCGAGCTGGGGTCCGCTCGCCCCGGCCTGGATCCGGGCCGCCAGCGACACCGGGTCGACCTCGAGCACCTGATCGAGGCGCCGCAGGTCGATCGTGACCGCGCCCTCAAAGCGCGAGGGCACATCGGGCTCGACGCCGCCGACGACGCTGGTCCCGCCGCCGAACGGGACCACGGCCGCGCCGGCGCCGATGGCCCACTCGAGCACGTCGCTCAGCTCGTCCTCTGAGCCGGGGACGGCCACCACGTCGGGCGGGTGCTCGAACACACCCCGGAAGGCCCGCACGACGTCGCGGTAGGAGGTCCCGTAGGCGTGGAGCGCCCGCTCGTAGTCGTCGGTCAGGCAGATCTCGGCCAGGCGCTGGGGCGGCGTCAGTCGCGGCGCGGGAAGCGTGACCTGCGACAGCGCCACCGGCAGATCGGGCGAGGACGATCCGAAGCCGAGATGCGAGGCCAGGAACTTGGCGGCGTCACGGAGCTCTGACTCGGACGGCTGCTCGTGCTCCCAGCCCCAGCCCCAGTGCTTGCGTCGCGATTCCACGGCTCGGGCAGCCTATCCCTCCGCCAGCCTGCGTTGGCGACGCGCGCGATCCCTGCACTCAGCTAAGCTGGACTAAGGTGTCGAAGATCGTGAACATGCACGAGGCCAAGACCCACCTTTCGCGCTTGGCGGAACGCGCCGCGCGAGGGGAGGAGATTGTGATCGCCCGCAACGGTCGTCCGCTGGCGCGGCTGGGGCCGCTCGAGGCCCCGCGCGAGCGCCGCCTGGGCCTGTGGTCGGGGCAGGTCTCGCTCAGCGATGACTTCGACGCGCCCCTGCCCGCCGAGATCCAGCGCCACTTCGACGGCGCCGAGTCCTGAGGCTCCTGCTCGACACCCACGCGCTGCTGTGGGCCGCGGAGGGGAGCCTGGCCGGCGAGGCCAGGGAGGCGGTGGAGACGTCTGCCCAGGTTGTGTTCGTGAGCTCGGCCGCGGTCTGGGAGATCGAGATCAAGCGTGCGCTTGGACGGCTCCGCGCCCCGGACGACGTGGCCGGCCTGGTCGATGACTCGGGCTTCACGCCATTGGCGATCACCTTCGAGCACGCGCTAACGGCGGGACGGCTGCCGGCGCTGCATCGCGACCCCTTCGACCGCATGCTGGTCGCCCAGGCACTCACTGACGGCCTCACCTTGGCGACCGCGGATGCGACCCTCGCCGGCTACGGCCTCCCCGTGCTCGCGGCAACGAGGGCGTAGCCACCAAGCGGGGTAGGCTCTCCTCGATGTGGGCGAGGCCCGGTGAACATGAAGATCGGCGCCCGGGGACCTGGTGAGCGCCCACACTCATCTCCCGTCGCGAGACCGACGCGGCGCGACGCTGCGCCTGAGTCGGCGATCTGATCCGGGGTCGGCCGGATGAGGATCTCGCGGCCGGTCAGGTACTGCGCGCGCGGGTTCCCGCCCCTGTTGATGCTGTGGCTGGCTGCGCTTTCGCTGTCCACCAGCGCCGCGCGGGCCGCCAATTTCACTCGGTATGTCGACACGTTTAGCGGCACGGCCGCAGGCGCGCCTGATTTCGGTACGGGCGGTGGCGCGGCGGATACCTATCCCGGTGCGGTGACGCCGTTCGGCATGCTCTCTTTGAGCCCTGACACCGTCCCGAGCACCGTCAACTTCGCGGGCGGTTACAGCTACCCCGACCATCAGCTGAGCGGGTTCAGCCTTACTCATCTCAGCGGCGCAGGTTGCGCCGCGGCGCAGGACTTTCCGTTCCTGCCCACGACCGCGCCAGTGACTACCTCTCCGGCGGAGCTGGGCTCCTCGAGCATCGAGACCAGTTACCTGGCCAGCTTCTCGCACTCTGAGGAGCACGCGAGTCCGGGCTACTACCAGGTCGAGCTCAATCCCGGCACGGCGGCCGCAATCGATAGCCAGCTGACGGCCACGCCGCGCGCTGGAGCGGGCCTGTTCACTTATCCCACCGGCTCCCACGCCAACATGCTCATCAACGCCGGGGGGAGCGCCACGGCGGATACTGCGGCCGGCGTCCAGATCGATCCGGCGGCGCGGCTGGTGACTGGCTCGGCGAGCAGCGCTCACTTCTGCTACGAGAAGAACGCCTACACCGTGTACTTCGCGGCCCAGTTCGATCGGCCGTTCAGCGCCTACGGCACTTGGACCAAGCAGCTGCTGCTCCCGTTCTCGACCTCGAGCTCTGACTTCGCCCCCGATGCGCTGAACTACACACCGCTGCCGGGCGGTCCATCCAGCCTGCCCTTCAACCCCAGCTCGACGGCGCAGGCCGGTGCTTACGTCAGCTTCGACACAGCCAGCGACCCCAACGTCGAGATGCGCGTCGGCCTCTCCTACGTGAGCTCCGCCGATGCCCTGGAGAACCTCCGTGAGGAAACCGGCACCGAGAGCTTCGAGAAGCTTCGCGCTGCTAGTGATGCCGCGTGGAACGCTGCGCTTGGCCGAATCCGGATACAGGGCGGGACCACGGCCGATAGGCGCACTTTCTACACGGCGCTCTACCACGCGCTGCTCGAGCCAAGCGTGTTCTCTGACGAGAACGGAAGCTACATCGGCATGGACGGTCAGGTACACACGGTGGCGCCCGGGCACGCGCAATACGCGAACTACTCCGGCTGGGACATCTATCGCAGCGAGATCCCGCTGCTCTCGCTGCTGTACCCCGGTCGGGTCAGCGACATGGTGCAGTCGCTGCTAAACGATCAGCAGCAGTCGGGCTGGCTTCCAAAGTGGCCCTTCGCCGACGGGCAGACCGACGTCATGGCCGGGGATTCGGCCGACCCGATCGTCGCCGACGCGTGGGCCTTCGGGGCGCGGAGCTTCGGCGCCGAAGCGGCGTTGCAAGCGATGCTCAAAGGCGCCACGGCGTACGGGGTGGGCACTGACGCGGATTACGTCGAGCGCCCCGCCCTGCTCGAATACGAGCAGCTCGGCTATATCCCCCACGAGGAGAACGGCAGCGTGGTCGAGGCCACGCTCCTACCCACGCTCCCTTGGGGGTCGGTCTCGACAACGCTCGAGTACACCACCGACGACTTCGCGATCGCGCGCTTTGCCGCCACCGCGGCGTGCGACACGACGACCTACCGCGAGTTCATGTCGCGATCGGGGAACTGGCAGAAGCTCTATGACCCCTCAGCCGGCTACCTGGAACCGCGCGACGCGGACGGTGCGTTTCTCTCCGGTGCGGGAGCAACCGAGACCGACGACTTCGTCGAAGGCGATGCGGCTCAGTACACCTGGATGGTCCCCTACGACCTCGCCGCCCTCTTCGGCCGCATGGGCGGACGCGCCCATGCCCGGGCCCGCCTCAACAGCTTCTTCGAGCAGCTCAACAGCGGCCCGGACTCGACCACCGCCTTCCTCGGAAACGAGCCCACCCTCGAGACGCCGTGGGAATACGACTGGCTCGGGCAGCCCTTCAAGACCCAGGCGGTGATACGCCAAGCGCTGCTGACGCTCTACGGCTCGGGCCCGAGCGGATATCCGGGCAACGACGATCTCGGCGAGATGTCCTCCTGGTACGTGTTCGGGGCTCTCGGGCTCTACCCGGAGATTCCAGGCACTCCGATCCTCGCGCTGGGAAGCCCTCTGTTCCCGCGCGCCGTAATCCACGTGGACGGCCACCGAGTCACGATCCTCGCACCCAGGGCCTCCAACACGACCCCATTCGTGCACCAGCTGACCATCAACCGCCACGTCTTCAGACGACCGTGGATCACCTACGCGGCGCTCGCCAAAGGAGCCACCCTCACGTACCGCCTCGGAGCCCACCCGCGGCGCGGCTGGGCAGCGAGCGCCGCCGCCACACCACCCTCGTTCGCATCCACCACGGCCCCGCCTCCATGTACCAACCCCGCTGCGTACCGGGCGCGTCGGCATCAAAGACCGTAGGCGCGATCCGCCGGTTTCGGGTTCGCAAAGTCAGAAACAAAGGACAGGGTCATCCGGTTTGTCGGCGCTCCCGCGGCCGGTTGCCCGCGGGCTTGCCCGCGCGTAGGGTGAGGGTCTTGGGTGTTCTCCAGCGGAGGGTTGCGATGCGGACGGGTTCGGTGGCTGTCAGTGAATCGGCTGGTCGAGATGGCGGTCTGGGGTTGAGGGGTCGTGTCGCGGGGCTCGCTCTGGTGTTGGGGGTGTGCTTGGCGTTCGGCGTGTCGGTCAGCGCGGCGTCGACCACGAGCGTCTATTACGACTCCAACCACAACGTCTCGATTGACCCAGATCCGTTCGGCGGGCGTACTCCTCCGGCGTTGAGTGGCAAGTACAACTCGGAGTTGGGGATGAGCGGTTTGCAGAACCTGACCAGCGGTGGGTACAACGTCGCCAGCGGCTTTCAGGCGCTGGCCTCGGACACGACTGGCTCGGACAATGTCGCTGATGGCCTTGCGGCTCTGATCGCTAACACCACTGGCAGTAAAAACGTCGCCAGTGGAGACTACGCGCTCAACGACAACAGCGGTGGTACCAACAACGTCGCCAGCGGCGATCACGCGCTTTTTGACAACACGACCGGCGTCAATAACGTGGCCAGCGGCGCCAGTGCCCTCTACTCCAACACCACTGGGCTCGACAATGTCGCCAGCGGCCTCAGCGCGCTTTACTCGAACACCACCGGCGGCTTCAACGTCGCCACCGGTACCTGGGCGCTCCTCGCGAACACCACCGGGGCCGGCAACGCTGCCACCGGCGCCTACGCGCTCTCCCAGAACACCACCGGCGGCAACAACGTGGCCAGCGGCGAGTCAGCGCTCGGCGCGAACACCACCGGCGGCTTCAACGTCGCCACCGGCTCTCAGGCTCTGGAGTCGAATACCACTGGTCATGACAACGTGGCCAGCGGCTATAACGCGTTGCAAGCGAACACGACGGGCACGGATGACCTGGCCAGTGGCAGTGGCGCGCTCGAGAGCAACACGACCGGTCTTGACGATCAGGCCAATGGCGTCAACGCGTTGACTCACAGCACGACAGCGAGCTATGACCTGGCCGACGGGGTCGGCTCGTTGTCGTCGGATACGACTGGGGCGTCGAATGTGGGGTTGGGCGTGGATTCGTTGTTTGCCAACACGACGGGCGACGAGAATCAGGCGTTGGGGGTCAATGCGCTGAGATTCAGCACCACCGCCAGCGACAACCTGGCCGCCGGCGAGGATGCGCTGTACTCAGATACGACCGGCGCCGGCAACGCGGCCGGGGGCTTTGAGGCGCTCTATCACAACACCACCGGGTCGTCCAACACGGCGCTGGGGGCGAGCGCGGGCACCAACCTCACGACCGGATCTCACAACGTCGATATCGCCAATGCGGGGGTGGCGGGGGATGCCGCCACAATCCGGATCGGGACCCAGGGCACGCAGACCCAGACGTTCTTGGCGGGCGTGCACGGCGCGTCTATCCCGGGGCCGGCCCAGGCCGTGGTCATCAACGCGAACGGGCAGGTCGGAACCGCGACATCGGCGTCGAAGTCCACGTCGTCCGCAAGGGCAGGTCAGGTACCCGCCCTGCAGGCTCAGGTCAGACGCCAGGCCGCACAGCTTCATGCCCAGGGCCGCCAGCTGCGAAGCCGTCTGGCCGCTCAGCAGCAGCGCATCGATCAGCTCGCCGCCCAGATCACCCAGCTGGAGACGTTGCTTCACCCCAAGTCATAACGAGGACTGATGCCGCTCGAGGGCGAGATTCTCCTCAGTCGAGGTCGAACGCGGCGTGGATGGCTGCCGTCAGCGCCTCCTCCTGGGCCGGGAGCAGGAACCCGATTTGACCCCCGAGGGTCGTGGCCGGCACGGTGACGATGTTGTCGCAGCTGACGACGCCGTCGGTTTGCAGGCCGTTGGCGCTGCCGACCGGCACCTCGGTTGACAGTCCACGGACCGTTGTTGTGATCGGCGCGACAGTCACACGCGCGAGGTGGGGTCGCACGAGCTCGCGCGTCAGTACCAGGACCGGCCGTGATTTGTCGAGGTGCGCCGTATGAATCGGGCGCACTAGCCGAGCTCGAGAGGCATGTCGAGCACGTGCTCAGCGAGGCTCTGCATATCGGCGTAGTCGCCAGTCTCAGCCAGGATCGCCGCGTCGCGGGCGGCGATCGCACGTCGACGCTCACGCTCGAGGGCTCTGGTGACGACCGCTGCTCGGCTGGCTGCGTTGCCTGCGGAGACTTGTCCGTCGACGAATTCGACGATGTCATCGGGGAGCCTCACGGCAATCTGCTTGCTCATCCCATAATGGTACCAATTTGGGATCAACGATTTCCGCTGAGGATCCCTGAACGAGAGTGCGGTGAACAGCGGATGCCCGCTCTTCTCGATCCTCCTACGGTCGGGTGAAGGTTGGTCACAGACCGATCACCGACAGGAGGACAAAATGAAAGCTCTCGTTTATCACGGCCCAGACCAGCGCAGCTGGGACACCGTGGCCGATCCCACGATCGTCGATCCGACCGACATCGTCGTCCGGATCGACACCTCGACGATCTGCGGCTCGGATTTGCACATCCTCAAGGGGCACGTTCCCGAGACGACGCCGGGCACCGTGCTCGGTCACGAGGCCGTCGGCACCGTCCAGGAGGTAGGGGCGGCCGTCACCACCGTGGCGATCGGCGATCGAGTGCTGCTGTCGTGCATCACTTCCTGCGGGCGCTGCCGCTTCTGCAAGGAGCACCGCTACGGCCAGTGCCTGGGCGGGGGCGGCTGGATCTTCGGTCATCTGATCGACGGGGTGCAGGCCGAGTACGCGCGGGTTCCGTTCGCCGATAACTCGGTTTACAAGATCCCCGAGGAGCTAAGCGACGAGCAGGTGCTGTTCCTGGCCGACATCCTGCCGACGGCGTTCGAGGTTGGCGTGCTCAACGGCATGGTCGCCCCCGGCGACGTGGTCGCCATCGTCGGCGCCGGCCCGGTCGGCCTGGCCGCGATCCTGACCGCGAAGCTGTACACCCCCGGCAAGATCGTCGCCATCGATCTGGCGGACACGCGGCTTCAGAGCGCCAAGCGCTTCGGGGCGGACGTGACCGTCAACAACGGCCGCGAAGACGCCGTCGAGCTGATCATGGAGATGACTCACGGTCTCGGCGCCGACGTGGCCTGCGAGGCGGTCGGCGTCCCCGCGACGTTCGAGCTCGCCGCCGAGCTGATCCGTCCCGGCGGGCGGGTGGCGAACATCGGCGTGCACGGCACGCCGGCGACGCTGCATCTGGAGAAGCTGTGGATCCGCGACGTCACCATCACGACCGGCCTCGTGGACACCTACACGATCCCGCAGCTGCTGGCTCTCGTCTCCAGCGGTCGCCTGGACCCGACTCCGTTTGTGACGCATCGCTTCGCGCTCGGAGACACGATGGACGCGTATGACACCTTCGCCGACGCGGCCAACACCGGCGCGCTCAAGGTTGTCCTCGATGCCAGCCAGAGCGCGAGCGAGAGCACCCGCGCATCGGATGAGCGTGTTGTGATCGGAGCCGGCATCGCGTAACCCCGCTGCGCGCCAGGCATCTGGCGCCCGCTCGAATTCGACCTGCCCCGGCCACCCCGGCGGGCGGCGCCTTCGGGTGCCGCCCGCCACGACTTTCGGCGACCGGTGCTCTCGGTCGTGTGATCGCCTACCCGTCATCACGCCGTTGTCGGTGCGAGCTCCGTCTTTGCGGGCGCATCGGGGCTCGGGGCCGGTCGTGCTCTGGTGGTGGGAGCTCGGAGCGCGATCACCGCCGCCGCCAGCAGGAAGACGCTGCAGGCGAGCAGCGCCGAGTGAAACCCGCCGGTGAGGGCGCGTGGGGCGTCGACGTGGGCCGCGACGAGGTGAGTGGTACGGCTCGTCGCGATCGCGGTCAGGATCGCCAGCCCGAGGGCGGCTCCGACGGTCGATGAGGTCGTGATCAGGGTGGACATCGATCAGCCGGCAGGCGCGAACGGGTTCGCCAGGCCCAGCCCAAGTCTGATTCTGCCTGGAGCGGGTGTTGAATTGGCCCGTCGCGCGCGCTTCCCGAGAAGGAACCGCTGGGATTCGGGACGCTTGTCGCCGTAGTTGGTGGGAGTACGATCGGCGGCGTGGCGGTTCCCGCCCTTCACCCGTCGGCGTCCTATGGCATCACCATGCGGGTGCGCCAGCGGCAGCTCCCGGGGGCGTTCGCGCGGGTCGCCGCCGCGATCGGTGAGACGGGCGCCATCCTCGGCGCGATCGATCTCGTGCGGACCGACGACCGCGAGGTGGTTCGCGACGTGACCGTCGCTTGTGTGGACGCCGCGCACGCCGAGGCCGTTGCGGAGGCCGTGGGAAAGCTCGACGGAGTGACGGTCGAGCGCGTCTCTGACCGCACGTTCCTGATGCATCTCGGCGGCAAGATCGAGGTCAACGGGAAGGTCCCGGTCAAGACTCGCGATGACCTCTCGATGGCCTACACGCCGGGGGTTGCGCGAGTCAGCCTGGCCATCCACGAGGACATCGCCAGAGCATGGACGCTGACGATCAAGGGCAACACGGTGGCGGTGGTCTCAGACGGGACGGCGGTGCTCGGGTTGGGTGACATCGGCCCCGAGGCCGCGATGCCGGTGATGGAGGGAAAGGCGTTGCTGTTCAAGGAGTTCGCCGGAGTCGACGCATTCCCGCTCTGCCTCGCAACCAAGGACACCGACAGCATCGTCGAGTTCGTCACCGCCGTAGCGCCCACCTTCGGCGCGATCAACCTGGAGGACATCTCGGCGCCACGCTGCTTTGAGATCGAGCGACGCCTACGCGCGGACCTGAATATTCCGGTCTTTCACGATGATCAGCACGGAACGGCGATCGTCGTGCTCGCCGCGCTGACGAATGCGCTGCGCGTCGTCGAAAAGCAGGCCGCGGAGATCAAAGTCGTCGTCGTTGGCGCCGGCGCTGCGGGGACCGCGTGCACCGAGATTCTGCTGGCGCACGGTGTGCGCAACATCATCATGTGCGATGTCGACGGGGTCCTCTTTGACGGCCGGCCCGGCTTGGACTCTCTACGGGGGGCTCTCGCCGCGCGCACGAACCCCAATCACGAACGCGGCATGGCCAACGACGTGCTGGTGGGCGCGGATGTGCTCATCGGAGTGTCCGGGCCGGGCGCCGTATCCGAAGCGGCCGTACGCCGGATGGCGGCGCGCCCCGTGGTTTTCGCGATGGCCAACCCGGAGCCCGAGGTAAGTGTCGAGGCCGTCGGCGGGGACGTCGCGATCATCGCCACGGGTCGGTCGGATTACCCGAACCAGATCAATAACGTGCTCGCGTTCCCCGGCGTCTTCCGCGGCGCGCTGGACGTTCGCGCCCGCACGATCAACGAGGAGATGAAACTCGCCGCCGCGCACGCCATCGCCGGCGTGGTCGCAGACGACGAGCTACAGCCCGAGTACATCATCCCGAGCGTGTTCAACCGCGAAGTGGTCACGGCGGTGGCTCAGGCGGTCGCGCGCGCGGCCGAGGTCAGTGGCGTCGCGCGTCGTCCCGCCGGTGGCACGGCCGAGCAGTAGCGACCGGGGAGGAATCATCCGTTGACTGGGGAAGGGAGGCTCTTGGTTGGAAGCGCAAGGGCTTGCGAAAGCTATCTGATATGTTTTGCTAGTGGCTAACAGAATATCCTTGCGTCCACTGCTCCCGACCCGGGCAGGCAGCGAGCTCTTCATCGGACGAAGCGAGGAGCTGACTCGACTAGAAGCCAATGTCATCGCTGGGGCCAATACCCTGGTGCTGGCCGAGCGTGGGGGCGGTCTGACGTCGTTTTTGAACCTCGCGGTGCTTGAGCTCGAGCTGCATGATGACCTCCGGGTCGTGGTCCTTTCGGGAGAGGCGGCGCACACGGCGAGTGATCTCCTCGGCGCGGTCGCTGATCGTCTGGCCACCGCAGCCGCCCGACCTACGGCGGATGTCGTAGCTCCTGAGCGGCAGCGGCTCGCGACCGACACCGCGGCAGGCTTGCTGTCGCGACTCGACCTGATCGCCCAGCTCGTCGCCGCGCTCCAGACGCGGGTCGCGGTGGTGATTGACGGGGTCGGCAGCCCCGCGGTCGCGCACACGGTGTTTGGTCAGCTACGAAACGAGCTGTGGCAAATGGAGCAGGTCACTTGGGTGCTCGGCGGCGCCGCCAGCCAGCGCGGGCGTTATCTCGAGCCCCCTGCCGACGCCTTCTGGGAGTCCGTGATCGACCTCCACGCCATGTCTGACAACGATCTCCTCACGATCCTGGTCAAGCGCAAGCTCGCGCTGGCATCTGCCATCCGCGAAGCTGTGATCGACGCCGCAGACGGTAACCCGATGAAACTGCTGATCGCTGCCCGAAACGCCCAAGAGGGCCGGCTACCCGGCCAAAGGGAGCAAGACCCAAAGCTCACCGAACCCGCCGCCCGTCTGCTCCACTACCTTCAGACCCACGGCCCATCGAGCGCGTCGGATAAAGGCTTGCTCACAGATCTTGGCTGGACCCGCGCCCGCGCCCAACAAGTCCTCTCCGCCCTCGAAACATCTGGCCTGGTCGACGCCGAGCTCGCTCAAACCGACGGCAGCCCTGGTCGTCCCCGGAAGGTGTACCAACTCTCTGACAAGGCGCGATGAACGGACCCGCCTCCACCGTGGCCCGGCCAGACGCAACATGCGGCTCACGCTATCGGTCTGCCACCAAGCGCTGTTGATCAGTGCCCAGAACGACGACCGGGCACATCGACACGCCGGCAGTTGCGCACGCCGCTCGCCAACAAGACCTAGACGACTAAACCGACGCGCTGCTCGCGTTCCTCGAGGGACTTTTACGGGTCCTTCGCACGTATAAGCTGCGCCGGCCCACGATCAGTCATGTCATCTCGATGATCTTCACGCGCAGTCTCGATCGGCGATGGTCGCTGGTCGCGGCGGCGCTGTTGCTCGCGGGGTGCGGAGGGTCGTCGCACAAGCACACAGACCAGCCCAAGCCGACGACGACGACGCCACCGCCAGCGCGGTCATCGCTCGCTGAGTTGCTCTCCGTCCCCGCGGTCGGCCGGATCTACGGCCGCTGCAGGCCCGGCGATCCTCGCTGGACGATCGAGTTCGCCCCCTCGAATGTGGCCACCGATTCGGTCACCTACCGCATTGGATCGGCCCGGCCGCGCACCAAAAACAGCGGACCAGGCCAGCAGGCGTTCACCTGGCGGCTCGTTCCGGGCCAGTTCACATCGCACGAGCCGATCGATCCGACCAGCCGCTCTCTTGCGAGCACGATCAGAACCACTGCACCAATCTCACTGAACATCAGCCAAGGGACCGAGCCGCACATCTACCGGGTGAAGATCAGGTTCGCCGTGGCCGCCACGATCGACGGCACCACCGACTGCGCGCTGATCTCAACCAGGCTGGACGCGACGACCTACTACCCCGGCGGACAACCTCCAGGCTAGGAAGCTAGTCCCGCCCCCGGCGGCTGATGTACGGTCGGCTTAGCACCGGCTGAAAACGGGCGGCCGGGACGAGCGAAAGGACCGGGCATGCGGGTATTGATCTGGGCGACGCGGGTTGTCGTGGCCACGGCTGCGGCTGTTTTCTGTCTTTCGACAGCGGCGTGGGGGGCGTCATCTCTGACGGCGGTGTCGCCAGCGCCTACGTCCTCGTCGGCTGCGGTCACGCCGGGGTGGGAGTGCGTGCCGACGACCGCGGGGCAGGCGGTGGTCTCCGGGGGCACGGGATCGTCGCCGTCGTGCGCCTCCGGGAGCACCGTGGTGTTGGCGCCGACGTACGTGTCAAGCGGCGTGGGCGGTAAGCCCACGGTGAGGTTCGCAAGCGTCAACGTCCAGATCCTCAATGGGTCGGGGTCGACATCTACCGTCAATGGCAGCGGCAATCTGGTGCTGGGCTACGACGAGTTGGCACGGACACAGACCGGGTCGCACGATCTCATCTTGGGGGAGAAGCAGTCCTACAGCAGCTATGCGGAGCTGGTGGGGGGCTACGGCCAGACGGTGAGCGGGCCGTATGCGTCAGCGGTGGGGTTCGGCAACACCGTCAGCGGCGAGTACGCGCTCAGTGCGGGGGATCAAAACGTGGTCAGTGGCGAGGTCGGGAGCGTAACGGGCGGCTTCAAGAACGAGGTCTCGACGGGGCTGTCCTCAATCTCGGGCGGCTGCTCGAATGTGGCCGGCACCACCGCGCCGACGGATCAGAGCGTCTGCTACGACACCCAGGCTCACCCGCACGACTTCGCGTCGATCTCCGGCGGCACCGACAACGAGGCGAGCGGCCAGGACGCCAGCATCTCCGGCGGGGAGGGTGGGGTTGCGTCCGGCGAGGCGGCGTCGATCTCGGGCGGCAACGCCAACATTGCCGAAGGCACGAACGGGGCGTGGGCGGCGGGCGGCTACCAAAACATCTCCGATGGCAGCTCGAGCTCGGCAATCGGCGGCGAGGAGAACTCGACGTCCGTTGGCTCCAACGGCGTCGTCCTCGGCGGCGAAAACGACAGCGTGACCGGACTCAACGCCACTGTCACCGGCGGCTACACCAACACTGCGGGCGGCGACTACGCGACGGTGAGCGGCGGCAATACGAACACCGCATCGGGCGAGTTCGCCGCGGTCAGTGGTGGCGCCAACGCCACGGCCAGCGGCGAGTACTCGTCGGTGACCGCCGGCAACGGCAACCAGGCTCAGGGCTCCTACACCTCGGTCACCGGCGGGGCGCACAACACCGCGGTCAACACCGCCGACACGGTAAGTGCCGGCGACGAGAACACCGCCAGCGGCGGCTGGAGCTCGGTGAGCGGCGGCATACAGGGCACCGCGTCGGGCGAATGGAGTTCGGTCCTGGGCGGCAACATTGACTCCGCGACCATCCACTGCCAGACGGTCCCAGCCACCAACACCTGCTAGCCGCACATCCTGGTTCGCGCCCGGGCACAGTGAAAAGTGAGTGAGACGGTCGAGCCAAGGGGGGTGCAGCAAGTTAAGGGTCTATATCATCATTAACTTCCCACACCCCCCTCCGACGGCTGCTGGGAGGCACCGGCTGGGCCGTTCGTCACGTTCTCCTCGCGAATTGTGCGCGGTGCACGACCGATAGCTTCGGCTGCTGGGCGCGCCGTTTGATCTCGGTGGATGCCGCAGGGTCGTTCAGGGCCTGCGGCCGTGGAAGGTGCGCCGCAGGTCGCTCACCCAGGCGTCGGGGTTCTCCCAGGGGATGAAGTGGCCGCCGTGGTCGTGGGCGTTGACGTTGACGTGATTGAACCAATCGGCCTGCGGGCCGGTCTTGAACGCGCGGACGCGCTCGCTGGCGGTGTGGATGCCGGGCGGGTTCTCGTAGGCCATGAGGGTCACACCGACGGTGGCTTGCACGACGGGGGTGCGGTCGTGGGCGGGGGCCCAGGGGTAACGGTTTGCGTTGGCGTAGTAGCGCATCGACGTGGCGATGGAGTTGTTCACCCAGTAGATCGTGGCGTGGGTGAGCAGGTCGTCCTTGGTGAAGACGGACTCGACGTCGCCGCCGTTGTCGCTCCATGCGTTCCAGCGCTCCAGCAGCCAGGCGAGCAGCCCGGCGGGTGAGTCGCTCAGCCCGTGCGCCAGGGTGGCGCCGTCGAGCATGTGCACGGCGAGGTGGGACGCCGAGCGGTGGTCGCGCTCGATGATGCGGGCGCGAATGTCAGCGGGCTGGTCGTCGGTGAGGGGCCGACCCCGGGCGAAGTCCCAGGCGCGGGGGCCGGTGAAGAAGTCGAGCGGCAGCCCAGAGCCGATGTGGATGCCGTACAGCTCGTCGGCGTACTTGTGCCCAAGCTGACTGGAGACGATCCCGCCGATGTCGCAGCCCCCTGCGGCGTACTTCTCGTATCCCAGGGTCTCGGTCATCAGGGTGTGCCAGAGGTCGGCGACCTTCCAGAAGTTGACGTCCGGAAAGCCTGTCAGCGGGCCCGGAAAACCGAAACCGGGCAGGGACGGCACGATCACGTCGAACGCGTCGGCCGGGTCAGCGCCGCACGCGGCCGGGTCGGCCAGCGGGTCGATCACCTTCGACCAGTGCCAGAACGTCCAGGGCCAGCCGTGGGTGAGGATCAACGGGATCGGACGGGAGCCGCGGCCGGGCTTGCGCATGAAGTGCACCGGGACACCGGCGACGCTCACCTCATAATGCTCGTAGGCGTTGATGGCCGCCTCGGCGTCGCGCCAGTCGTAGCCGTCCCGCCAGTAGTCGACCAACTGACGGAGATAGCTGTCCGGGACGCCGTAGGACCAGTCCCCATTCCCCTCGTCCAGCGGCGCACGGGTCAGCGCGAGACGGGCGCGCAGGTCATCGAGGACCCCGTCGGGCACACGGATCGTGGTGGGCTCCAACGGGAAGGCGTGCGGGGCGGTCATGGCGTCGTTCTTTACTCGATAGGGGGGAGCCGTGCCGTCGGCGCGCTGCCGGCGAATCTCAGGGCCACGATCGCTGGGGGCACCGTCCAGAACGCGGAGCTGTTCGAGTCCATCCCTTGGGGTCCTGCCGGTTGGCCAACGGCGTGATGATCCCGCACCGAGCGCGTCGGCGGCGTCTTGCGTCCGTTCGACCCCGACCCCTGAGCAGTTCGTGACCTCTGCTCAGACTGCGGACGGCCGTTGGCCGGCGAGGAGGTCGCGGACCGCGTAGGCGAGTCGATCCTGGAGGCGAAGGATCACCTGCTTGCGCTCCGCCAGTTCGCGCGCTTCCGCGCCTTCTTGTTCGAGCCGCCGGAGCTCCGCCACGTGTGCGCGGAGGTGGGCGACGAGCCGGTCGACGGTTCGCGCGTCCGTCATGAGCCGGCCTCGTATGCGGGCTCGAGTGCCGGCGGCGGCTTCGGGGTGCGCTCGGTTTCGATCGCGACGTGCGGCAGTCGGCGCTCCAGCCAGCGCGGGAGTACCCAGGTGGTACGCCCGAGCAGCTCGAGCACGGCGGGCAGCAGCAGCATCCGGACTACGATCGCGTCAAGGAACACGGCGCTCGCCATCGCGAGCCCGAACATCTCGAGCACCCGGTTGCCACTGATCGCGAACGATCCGAACACGGCGACCATCACCGCGGCCGCGGCGGTGATCACTCGCCCGGTGCTGGCGAGGCCCTCCCTCACGGCGGCGCTGGCGTCGCCGCGGGCGGTCCACTCCTCGTGCACGCGTGAGACCAGGAACACCTCGTAGTCCATCGAGAGCCCGAACACGATCGCGAACGCGAGCACCGGAATGAACGCGTCGATCGGGCCGGCCTGGGTGCCGAATACGCCGGCGAGCCAGCCGCGCTCGAACACAGCTTGAACGACGCCGAGCGACGCTCCGATCGAGAGCAGGTTCATCACCGCGGCCTGGACTGGAATCACGAGCGAGCGGAAGACGACCACCAGCAGCAGTGCCGCGAGCGCGATCACGACGCCGATGAACAGCAGCAGCTTGCTCGACAGGACGTGTGAGAAGTCCACCTGTGACGCGGTAGCTCCGCCGAGGTAGACGCGGGCGCCGGTGCGGTGCTCGATCGGGGGGAACACCCGGTTGCGAAGCAGTGCGACCAGGCTGGACGTTTGGGCGCTCTGGGGCGAGGTCGTCGGGTAGGCGATGATCGCGGCGGCGGTGCCGGTGGGGTTCAGGCGGGGCGCGCCGACCGACGCGATGCCCGTGCGTGGCACGGAGCGCGCCGGTGACCTCAGTGAGCGCCGCGGCGTCGCCCGTTTTGGGGAGCGCGACGGCGACCTGGAGGGGGCCGTTGAAGCCCGGCCCGAACCCCCGTGCAAGCAGGTCGTACGCCTGGCGTGTCGTGTGGCTTGCGGGGTCGTTGCCGGCGTCGCTGGAGGCGAGCCGCAGGCCGAGCGCCGGAGCGGCGAACGCGAGCATCACCGCCGTTGCCGCCACCGCGGTGAGCGCCGGGCGCCGCTGCACCTGGCGCACCCAGCGCAGCCAGAAGCCGGGCTTCGCCCCGGCCCCATCCGCGTCTTCGCTGCGCCCGCCCGGCCCGGCCGATCCGGGGACCGGCGAAGCTGAGCAACGCGGGCAGCAGCGTCAGCGACGCGGT
Source organism: uncultured Solirubrobacterales bacterium (assembly GCA_963799995.1). Lineage (GTDB taxonomy): Bacteria > Actinomycetota > Thermoleophilia > Solirubrobacterales > Solirubrobacteraceae > Palsa-465. The sequence continues at coordinate 39,474 of CAWCZI010000014.1, forward strand.
CAGCACGAGCACGACCCCGATCGCGGCCGCCACGGCTGCGCCGTTGAGAAGGCTCACGCCGAGCGCGAACATCCCGAGCAGCGCGATCACGACGGTCGCGCCGGCGAACAGCACGGCACGACCCGGAGGTGTTCATCGCAGCCTCGACGGCGTCGCTGCACGTCGCCGCCGTTCCGGCGGTAGTTCTCCCGGAAGCGGGTGACGATGAACAGCGCGTAGTCGACGCCGACGCCGAGGCCGATCATCAGCGCCAGCTCGGAGCCGAAGTCAGGCATGTCGATCACATGGCTTGCAAGGGTGATCACCCCGAGCCCGGCCCCGAGCCCGAACAGCGCTGTGACGATCGGAAGCCCCATCGCGCTGAACGACCCGAAGCTGATCAGCAGGATCAGGATCGCAGCGACGATCCCGACGACGGTCGCGAACCCGAGCGAGGACTGCTGCGCCTGCTCAATCGCCTGGCCGCCGAGCTCGACCTCGAGCGCTGGACGAGCGCGCGGACTCGGCCGTCGAGATCACCCTGTCGACCGCGGCCTTCGGGAGCGCGTTGGCGCGCTCGTCGAAGCTCACCGTGGCGAACGCGATCGTGCCGTCACGCGAGATCGCATGTGCGCCCGGCCGCGTACGGGCTGACGACGCCCGTGACGTGGGGCAGCCGCGCAACGCGCGCGAGCGTGGCGCCGACGGTTGCGCGCTCGGCCGCGTCGGTGAGCGTGCCGGTGCGCGCGTCGGAAGACGATCTGGTCCGCGTCGCCGGCCTGCGCCGGGAAGCGGCTCGACAGCAGATCGACCGCGTGCTGGGACCCAGTGCCAGGAAGCGTGAAGTTGCTGGCGTTCTTCTTTCCGACCGAGCTCGAGACCGCGAAGATCCCGACCGCGGCCACGATCCATCCGATCACCACGGTCCGGCGATGCGCCATGGTCCAGCGGGCGATGTTCAGCACTGTTGCTCCAAGTTTCAGTAGTGGCAAATTTGCAAGCCGTGCATTTATATACGGACTGCAGCTAGAAGTCAACACACAGTGCAAAATTTCCTGGTGTGAAGTTTTCTTGCTAAACTGGAGCTAAATGGAGATCACTGACGCGAGCCACGTGAAACCGGGGCTGAGAGAGCGCAAGAAGCAGCAGACGCGCGAGAGGATCGCGAGCGTGGCGTTGGACCTGTTCGCCGAGCACGGCTACGACCACACGACGCTCGCTGAGATCGCCGAGGCCGCCGACGTCTCGCCCCGCACGATCTTCGCCTACTTCGAGAGCAAGGAGGACATCCTCTTCTGCGACGAGCCGCAGTTGTACGAGCTGCTCGAGCGGACCCTCCGGGAGCGGCCACCTGGCGCGACCACCGTCGATGCGCTACGCGAGTTCGTGTCCTCCTTCGACAGATTCGACGAGCGCGCGAGGCTCCGCAAGCGGATCATTGGCGCGAGCGAGAGCCTCCGACTCAGCGAGCGTGCCCGCTCGGCGCCGATGGAGGAGCTGATCACCGAATCGATCGCCAAGGACCTCGGCGACGTCGGCCCGGACGACATCCGCCCGCGCCTGATCGCGGCCTCCGTCACGGCCGCCTTCAGCGCCGTGCGCGAGCGCCTACAGGACGAGTCTGGCGAGCCGCTGCCCTACGAGGAGGCGCTCGAGATCCTCGACCAGGTGCTCGAGTTCCTGCGCGGAGGCCTAGAAGCACTCCAGCGCTCGTAGCGGGATCGCGTGGCGGTAGGCCTTCGGTTCATGGCAGCGGGTTGGGCGTGGTCTCGATCTGCCATGTGGCGCCGTTCCAGCCCTGGGCCAGTGTCTGCTCGGTCCCCCCGCTGCCGAGCTGGCTGCCAACCGCGGTGCACGCTGACGCTGAAGCGCAGGAGACCCCGGTCAGAGCGCTGGGCAATGGATGTGGGGTCGCCTCGCTTTGCCAAGCGGATGCGCTCCATCGCTCGGCCAGCGGTTGGGCGCTGGCCGAGCCCGGAGCGCCCGAGTAGCCAACGGCGCTGCACACCGATTGGGAGCTGCAGGAGACGGCAGCTAGGCCGACCGGCGTGTCGGCGGGATTCGGGGTGCTCTGTATCGTCCAGGTGGTTCCGTTCCAGCGCTCAGCCAGGGTCGCGAACGGGTTTGACGCGCTGTAGCGCCCGACGGCAGTGCACGCAGCCGCGGATGTGCACGAGACGCCGTCAAGCTCGGCGTCGTGGGAGCCGGCAGGATTGGCGGAGTTCTCAAGCTGCCAGCGAGATGCGTTCCAACCATCGGCCAGCGTTGCATAGAAGCCGCCGTTGTAGAACAGGCCGACCGCCGAGCACGCCGACGTCGTAGGGCAGGAAACACCGTTGAGGATGTCGTGTACCGGTGGATCGGTGTGAGACTGTGTCGCCCAGTCCGATCCGTTCCAGCGCTCCACAAGCGTCACGTTGTCGTTGCTGTCGTAGGTGCCGACGGCGGTGCATGCGGTCGAAGAGCTGCACGAAACACCGTTCAGGGCGACCCCCGTGACCAACCCGGGGGGGTTGCCCGGCGTGCTCTGTACTTTCCAGCTACTCCCGTCCCAGCGTTCCGCCAACGTCAACTGCGCGCCCGCGCTGTTCACGTAATCACCGACCGCGACGCACCCCACGGTCGACGTGCACGATACGCCCAGCAGAGTGCTGCTCGTCGCCCCGGACGGCTCGGCGGCACTCTGCAGCTGCCAACTCGACCCAGTCAGGCGTTCGGCCAGCGCGCGCCTGGTGCCGCTGCTCGAGACGTAGTCCCCGACGGCTGTGCACGACGATGGGGTGCTGCATGACACGGCGTTAAGGCGCCCATTAGGCATGCCGAGCGACGCCGGATGAAACGCGGCCAGACACGCCGCCCAGCCGCTCGGCGTGTCAGCGCTGAGCGCGAAGGTCGCGTTCTGAATTCCTGCCGCCTGTGAAATCACGTCCTCATCGGCGCTCGTGCCATCAGGTCCACTGAGCTGGCTGCGCAGGGTCGCCGGAACGCCTTGATCTCCGCCGGCGCGAACGGTGATCGGATGATCAAACACGCCGACTCCAGCGAATATGAGGTCCCCGGCAGCACCTACCGCGGCGGTGTAGCCGCTCGTCACACCGGCGTCAGTCCCTTGGTCGCAAGACGTCTTATCAAGCGCGGCGCTCTTCGCCACACCTGAGTATTCCGCCATCACCGCTCGCACGGGACCACCAGCGCCCGAGACCGTCACCTTGGTCACACCGGCCTTTGCATCCGCGACGTACCAGATCGAATGCGTAACTCCCGAAGCGGTCGTCTGCACCGCCTTGTGCCACGATCCATTTAGCGAATCAGATACCGACGTCACACCGGATGCGCGAAACTGCCCGACCAGCAAATCGCCGGGGTGAACAGACGCCCCGTAGCTGAGACCCAAGCGCGCTGCTGACCCCGCCCCCGACGCGCTCTGAACAAACGCCGGCGACGCAAGCGCTGGCGAGGCCAACACCAGCAGAAGGATCCCAACAGCCAAGACGATACCCGGCTTGCGCATCCCAACCCCCATCCTTGGTCGACACACGCCGACCGTTCAGTTCTAGCACACTGGTGGACGACCGATCGGATCGCGCGGGGTCGAGTTGAGCGAGGGGCAAGTCCGATGTTGTTCGATTCGCGCTCGCCACCGATGAGTTCCCGACGTCGGCGGAGTCCACAGCGGCATGTCATCCATCCCGGAAAGGAAGCAGCACATGGCCTCGAAGCAGCGCATGGCCTCGCTAGTCCTGAAGATGTCCGTCTCGCTCGACGGTTACGTCGCGCCTACTGACGGCAGCAGCGACTGGGTCACCGCGGGACGATCCGAGGACGGTGCCGCCTGGACGCTCGAGACTGTGAGCAACGCGGGCATGCACCTCATCGGCGCGGCGACCTACGCCCGCTGGGCCACGTTCTGGCCCGGCGCCGCCGGCCCGTTCGCCAAGCCGATGAACGAAATCCCCAAGGTCGTGTTCTCGAACTCCCTCGCGTCCGCGGACTGGCCCGAGACGACGATTGCCACCGGCGACCTGGCCGAAGCTGTCACGCGGCTCAAGCAGGAGCGCTCTGGCGGATACCTGCTGGCGCAAGGCGGGACGCGGTTCGCGCGGTCGCTGGTCGAGACCGGCTTGATCGACGAGTACCGGCTTGTCGTGCACCCGGTCGTCCTGGGGGCGGGGGAGCGGCTCTTCGCCGCACCGCTGACCATCGAGCCCGTGAGCACCACCGCCTTCAGCCGCGGAGCCGTCGCCCACGTCTTCACGGCGCACCCGTGATCGCGCGCTCGAACTGACGCCATAGGGGAGAGCGCGTCTACGCTGCGCGAATGTCTGTGCTGGGCACCAAGCTGCATCTGCCCTCGCCGCGGCACCGGCTGGTGCAGCGCGCCCGCCTCAGCGATCAAATGCGCGCGGACGGAGGCGAAGAGCCGCGGCTGGTGCTGGTCGCGGCACCGGCTGGGTTCGGCAAGACGACATTTCTGGCGCAATGGCTGGCGGCGGAGAGGTCGCAGCGCCGAGTGGCGTGGTTGGCTCTCGATCCGAGCGACGCAGATCTCCGCCTGTTCCTGACTCACCTCGTGGCCGCGATTCAGACCGTCGAACCCGAGGCTGGTGTCGACGCGCTCGCCTTGCTGGAGGCCGGTGCTACGACGCCGGCCGACGCCGTTCTGGTCAGCTTGATCAACGATCTCGACGTCCTCGCCGGTCCCATGGTGGTGGCGCTCGACGACTACCACGTCATCGACGCGGCCGCTGTCCATGAGGCGGTGACCTTCCTCCTGGACAACCTGCCTCCACGGGTCACGCTGGTTTTGGCCACTCGGGCCGACCCGCCGCTCCCGCTGTCCCGTCTGCGTGCGCGTGGCGAGCTCGTGGAGGTGAGGGCGGCGGACCTCCGCTTCACGACCGAGGAAGCGGAGGTGTTCCTCAACGAGGTGATGGGGCTGCAGTTGGAGCCCGCACTCGTGGCCGCGCTCGAGGCGCGCACCGAGGGGTGGGCGGCAGGGCTGCAGCTGGCCGGGCTGTCGGCCCGGACCCATGCGGGCGCCGCCGACCCGTCTGGAGACGTCGCTGGGTTTGTCCAGGCCTTCTCCGGAAGCCATCGGTTCATCCTCGACTACCTCGTCGAGGAGGTTCTGGACCGCCAACCGGACGAGGTCCGCGCCTTCCTGTTGGACACCTCCGTGCTCGACCAGCTGACCGGCGGGCTCTGCGATGCCGTGACTCGGCGCTCCGACGGTCAGCTGATGCTGGAGACCCTCGAGCGCGAGAACCTGTTCGTTGTCGCGCTGGACGACGAGCGCCGGTGGTACCGCTACCACCACCTCTTCGCCGACGCATTGCGTGCCCGTCTGGCTGCCCGGCATGCCGACCCGATCGGTGAGCTGCACGCCGCGGCTAGCCGATGGCTGGCCGAGAACGGGCTGCTGGGCGATGCCGTACGGCACGCGATCGCAAGTGGCGACCACGAACATACCGCCGACCTTGTCGAGCTGACCCTGGCCGACATGCGCCGACGCCGCCAGGACCGCACCTTTCGCGACTGGCTGGTCACGCTGCCCGATGACGTCGTTCGTCGCCGACCGCTGCTGGCCACCTACATGGGGTGGAGCCGGCTCTCCGAGGGCGACTTTGACGGGGTTGAGGCGTGGCTCGACGCCGCCGAGGCCGGTCTCGATGCGACGCCACCATCGACGATTCCGACGGCGGGGTCGCTGGCCGAGGCAGCGCGGGACCGGGATAACGAGGTCCGCTCCCTCCCGGCCATGACCGCGGTCTACCGCGCCTCGGTCGCCCAGGCCCGAGGCGATGTCGACGGCACGATTGCGCACGCGCGCCGGGCACTCGCGCTCGCGCGGCCGGAAGACCACTTCCCACGCGGCGCTGCCGCCGGCTTCATCGGGCTGGCGGCGTGGGCCGCCGGCGACCTCGGCACCGCTGTGGACACGTTCACCGCGGCGGTCGCCAGCCTGCACTCGGCCGGCATGGTCGCCGATGAGCTGGGTGCGACCGTAGTGCTGGCGAATATGTGGCTGGCGCGCGGACGTCCTGTCGAGGCGCGCCGCCTCTACGAACGCGCTCTGGCCGCGGCCGAGAGCCACCCCGGGCCGGTGCTCTCCAGCACCGGCGATCTGCACGTCGGCCTCGCGGACGTCCTGCGCGAGCAGGGCAACGTCGACGGGGCCGCGGAGCACCTCGAGGTCGCCCGGGAGCTCGGCGACGGCGCGTCGCTGCTGGAGAACCGGCACCGCTGGTACACCGCCACAGCCGCGCTGCTGCAGGCCGGCGGCGACCTCGACGGCGCGATCGCGATGCTCGACCAGGCCGAGCCGCTCTTCCTGCCCGGCTACTTCCCGGACGTGCGGCCGATCGCGTCGACCAGGGCGCGCGCGCGGATCCTCCAGGGCCGCCTCGATGACGCCCGGGCGTGGGCTCGCGAGCGCGGGATCGCGTCAACAGATCCGCCGACCTACCTGGCCGAGTACGACCAGCTCACCCTCGCCCGCCTGCTCGTCGCCGAGGGTGACGCGCGCGAGGCGCTCGGGCTGGTCGACCGCGTTCTGGACGGAGCGCGGGCTGCGGGCCGCGACGGCAGCCTGGTCGAGGCTTGCCTGGTGCGGGCGCTTGCTCACCACGCGAACGGCGACGATGACGCGGCGGCGGCCGACCTCGCTGCCGCCCTCACCGCCGGAGTGCCGGCAGGCTATTGCCGGCTCTTCCTCGACGAGGGACAGCCGATGGCGGAACTGCTCGAACGGGCCGCCCGCGCCGCGGCGGCTGACGTGCGGACGCACGCCGAACACCTGCAGGCCGCCGCACAGAGACCCCTGGCGACGGCGCCGTCTGGACGCGTCTCGGAGGAAGGGCTCAGCGAACGCGAGCGTCAGGTGCTGCGCCTGCTGGCGACCGAGCTCAGCGGGCCGGAGATCGCGCAACACCTGTACGTCTCGGTGAACACGTTGCGCACGCACACCAAGCACATCTTCTCAAAGCTCGACGTGAAGACCCGCCGCGCCGCCGTACGTCGAGCCGCGGACCTCGGCCTGCTCTGAGCCTCACCCCGGCCGAATCACCACCCCAAAATCACATCACATGGTGATGTGCGCTCACCACATCGATTCCTAAGGTGCCGGACACATCGCCGGACACCCCGCCCGGCACCGACCGAAGGAGTCCGACGTGAGCATCACCACCAACAACCGTCTCATTGGCACCGCGGGCCTCTGCGCCGCAGCGGCCGGCGCCATCTTCATCGGCGTCCAGATCAACCACCCACCGGCCGACGTCGCGCACCTCCTCACCACCGAGGTGACGATCCGCGAGACAGCGAAGATCCTGATGTGTGTCCTGGCGCTGGCGGGCTTCACCGGCATGTTCCTCCGCCACCGCGCCCGGTTCGGCCGCCTCGGACGCGCCGGCTACGGGCTGCTGAGCGCCGGCTACCTCGCGTTGCTCGCCGCCGAGTGCATCATCGGCTACGTCCTCCCGACCGAGGCGCACTCGAACCCCGTTTACGTCCAGCACGTCATCAACGGCGCGATGGGTCACGGGGCGACCGGCGGCATCGGCGCCATGAATGTGCTGTTCCTCGCCTGCGGCATCGGTTACTCGCTCGGTGGTCTGCTGTTCGGCATCGCGCTGTTCCGCGCCGGCGTCCTGGCCCGCTGGGCCTCCCTGCTGCTCGCCTACGGCACCACCTCCGCCCTCGCACTGTCGGTGCTGCCGGAGTCCTTCAGCCGCCCGTTCGCGGTGCCCACCGGCATCGCGCTGATCGGCCTTGGCGTCTCGCTGTGGCGAGGCCAGCGCACGCAGGCCGAGACCATCGACGCGCCGGCCACGACGTGGGTCGCAGTCGGATGAACACCTCCCCCACGACATACGCGATCCGCGTCGACAGCCACCTCGACGACCACTGGTCGGCCTGGCTCGGTGACCTCGACATGATCCGCGACCAGGACGGCACCACCACCATCACAGTCTCGGTCGCCGACCAAGCGCAGCTCCACGGCGTACTCGCCCGCCTGCGCGACATCGGCGCCGTAATCACCGAGCTCCGCACCGCCGCGTCGCGGCCGCTAAGCGGAGTCTGGTGAGGCGTCTGGTGGCGCGCCGGCGTGCAGCGCCTCATGGGCCTCGGTTTCGGTCGCATAGGCACGCAGGTTGGTGATCTCTCCGTCCTGGACCTCGGCGACCAGGAATCGTTCGGGCGGCGCGAGCTCGTCGTCACCGAGCGGGTGGACGTGAGCGATGACGCGGTCGCCTTCCTCGACGAACGCGCTGACTGACACCTTGCTGTTGGCGAGCAGACCGATCCGCATCCGCTTGAGCGCTTGGTCGCGTCCGTGGCATCGGGGGATGTGGTCGTCCTCGTCGGGGAGGCCGTGCCAGTCGATTTCTGCGGCCAGCAGCGATCCGAGATCGTCAAACCGTCCCTCGGACACGGCCGTGAACGCGGCCGCCACTGTCCGCATCGCAGCTCCCGGCTGCACGGTCCCGACTGCACGCTCTTCGGTCGATGGGGTGGCCGGGTCGGGGTGCTCGAGTGCCTCCAGCACCTGTTGCGCTTCGCGTTGGCCGTGATGCTCGGCCCATCCCGCCGGGGTGGCGTCGTAGCCGGTGTCGAGGATGTTCGGGTCCGCGCCGTGATCGACCAGCAGCCGGATCACAGGCAGGTTTCCGCGCATCGCAGCCTCGTGCAGCGGCGCGGTCCGCGACCGGGCGTTGACGTCGAACCCCAGTTCGATCAACAGCGCGACCGCGTCATAGCTGTCCTGTTCGGCGGCGCGGACCAGTTGGTCGGGGCAGCGCTCGATCGCGCGGGACCGCAGGCTCGGATCGGTCGCGAGCAGCCGCTCGACCGCGTCGCGGTCGCCGGACATCGCGCCCGCGATCAGCTCGTCGACCTGATCGTGGTCCCAGATCGCACCCGCATCGACCAACAGGGCCACGACGTCCATGTGCCCGTTCAGCGCCGCCTCCTGTACCGGTGAGCGTCCGCGGTAGATCGGGTGCTCGATCTCGCGACCCCCGGGATCGACGCCGCGATCGAGCAGCCGGCGGACCCGGTCGGCGAACCCGTGCTTCGCTGCGGCGATCAGCAGATCCTCGACCATCTTCCGCGGCGAGTCCTGCCGGTCGCCGAACCGCCGCCGCCACGGCCCGCCGTCGCCGCTGCCGAGCCCGAACTCGAACAGCAGCTCGAGCCACTCCTCGCCCGCGCTCGGGCCCCAGCCCTGGTTGTAGAGCGCCTGCCCGTCGTTCGCGTCGGCACCCGCCTGCAACAGCAATCGCGCGAGCGCCAGCTCCTCGGGGTGCTTTGGGATCGTGTCGCCGCCGCCCAGCGCGCCGGTCAGCGCCGTGAACGGCGGGATCAGCCCCTCCCAGAGGTAGCCGGCGTTCGGATCCGCGCCGTGCTCCAACAGCAACCGCGCGACCCCCACGGCTGAGCGACCCGGTCCGAGCGGCACCCGTGAGTAGGTCAGATAGAGCAGCGGCTCCCACCCGAATGGGCCGCCGAGCAGCGACGCCTGAGACGGATCGCGATCCAGCAGCGCGCCCGCGGCGTCGACGTCGCCGGTTGCGGCGATCGTGTGGATGCTCGCGCGGGCGAGCCAATCGTGCTCCTGCAGCAGTGTCCCCGCGCGCCGGAACCGGTCTGGATCATCGTCGCCGTAGTTGAGGCAGGCCAGCCGCAGAAACTCGTCGATCACCGCCTGGTCGTCGGTCAGCGGCTCGCCGATCAGCTGCTCGTGAGGGGAGCGGGCGTAGCGCGCGACGAGCTCCAGATGCGCCTTGAGCTTGGGCCAGCTCGCAAACCCGAATTGGCGGGCGACAACGAGCTGAGCGTCGGTGCGTGCGAAGCCGTCCAGCTCCGGCGAGCCGGGCTGAGCGTCAGACAAGCGCGGGTGAAACTCGCGCACGACCTCGGCGGCACCGACGTCGCCGGCGCGGACCGCGCGCTGGAACGACTTGGCGCCGTTCTTTAGCTGCTCGAGGTTGGCGTTACCTGGAAGACCGCGGGGTGGCACAGAGGCCTCCTTCCGTTGCGCCCGGAGTCCGCAATCTCAGGCCGGAAAGGAGACACCGACCAAAGCACAACCAAAGTTCAGGTGGGCTTCGCCCTCTCCGCGGACCGGTGGCGCCCTGTGCGCGAACCGATCATAGCTCCGCCCGATGGGGCAAAGGGACCCCGCGTTCGAGTACGCCGCGCGGCTCACCCTCAATATCTTGGTCGGCGAAGGCTTTTGCCGGACAGGCTATCCGCGAGATGTAGAAGGAGCTCACGTCACGGTCGCCCTCGCCGCCGACCTCGAAGCGGCCGGCATCAAGGTCAACGCCGCATGCCCCGGCTTCACCGGCACCGACCTCAACTTCTTTCGCGGCACGCGCACCGTTGAGCAGGCCGCACGCGAGCCGGTGCGCCTCGCGCTGATCGGCCCCGACGGACCGACTGGCACGTTCTCCAACGAAGACGGGCCGCTCCCGTGGTGACCACGCCTGTAGGACCGTGCTACGGCGGCGAGGCTTGCCGGAGTGTCGCGGCACGTGTGCTGGTGAGCGGCCAGGTGAGCAGGGTCGCGGCGCAGGCTGCGGTGAGCGCTGCGCGGGCGCCGATGCTGGCGATCAGTTGCCCGGAGACAGCGGCGCCAAGGGCGAGCCCGGTGCCGTACAGCGTCCCGAGCCACGTGAAGGCCTCTGCCTTGTGTTCAGGTTGAGCGACCTCGTCGATGACGGCCATCTGGCAGGTGGTGATGGGTGCGAAGCACAGCCCGCTGAGCACGGCGAGCGCGACCATCACGGGCAGGCTTGGCGTGAGGATCAGTGGGGCGAGTCCGACGCCGGCGAGCAGGCACAAGCCGGGATATTGCTGACCGGCTGATCGGGCACGGGGACGGAGTCCGTAGAGGAATCCGCCGATCCAGCTGCCGACCGCGAAGGCGGAGAGGAGCACGCCCGCCGTGGCTGCCGAGCCGTGTGTGCGAGCGAACGCAGGGAACGCGACGTCGAGGATGCCGAAAGTGACCCCGAAGGCGGCCGACGTTGCGATCACGGTCCGGATGCCGCCCCCGGCCAGCGCTCCGAGACGCCCTGCCGCCGCGGGTTTGGGCTCGCGTTTGGTCGCTGTCTGCGCCGCCCCGAACGCCACAGCGCCCACGAAGCTCAGCACGGCCGTGGTCGCGACCGCGGCCGTCGTGGACCACAGGGCGATCACCACGCCGGCCACCAGCGGGCCGGCGATGTAGGTCGTCTCCTGCAGCATCGTCATCACCGCGAACCCGGCCTGGCGGCTGTCGCTGTCGCTCAGCAGTTCAGACCAAGCGCTGCGCAGCGCAGCGCTCGCGGGAGCGCTGACAGCGCCGGCGACGAACGCCAGCACGACGAGCAGCGCCGCGCCAACGCGAGCATGACCGCCGGCGATGAACGCTATGTCCGTCGCGATGTCGGGGACCGCGAGCCGCAGGACAGCATCGCGCGCACCAAGGCGATCAACGAGGCGGCCCCGCGCCGGACCGAACAGCAAACCACCCGCGGTGGAAGCGGCGAGCACAAGACTCGCAGTCGCGAACGAGCCAGTCGCAGATCGCGCGAACAGCACCAACGCCACCGGCGTCATCGTGCTGGCGACCCCCAGGGCCAGAAACGATGCGGCCAGCCTCCGAACGCCTGGTGACCGCAGGAGCCGGCTGTAGGCGCCGACGGTCAAGTGCCGGGCCATGCCTCCCGAAGCAACCCGAACCACAGAACGTCGACCCGCTGGCCGCGCTCGACGTTGCGCGCGCGCAAGATGCCCTCCTGCTCAAAACCGAGCCGCCGCGCGAGCGCAGGCACCGCCTCGTTCTCGGGCGTGGTGGTCATCTCGACCCGCAGCAACCCGAGCTCATCAAAAAGCCATGCACGATCACCTCACCCCAAAACGCGCCGCTGACCGGATCGGCGATCGCGAGCTTGAAGAACGCACGATCGTCGACCGGCTGAGTCTCGGCCTCGATCCGCTCGCCGACCGTCTCCTCGTCGGGATCCTGCTCAACCCCCAGCAGCCGCCCGAGGTCGGGATCCTCACGGAACGCCGCTGCGTAGGGCGCCGCATCGCTCGGCACCATCGGCCGCAGACTCACCCGGTCATCGCTGAGCCCGTCAGGCAGGTTGATCTTCATTGCCGCCATTCTGCCCAGCCCGGCCGAAACCGGACGTGCCCACGGCGGGGAGGGTCCCCGGTTCTGTGCTAGAGTCATCCGGGCACCCTCTCCGTTTCTTCGTTGATTCTGGCCATGTGCCGGTCGGCGCCGGGTCGGCGGACGGGAGGGCATGACCTGAAATGAGCCAGCCAACCCCCGACAGTGCGGTCACCTTTGGGATCGCGACGGCCCAGCAACAGGTCAGCTATCGGGAGATCCTGCGGGTTTGGAGCGAGGCTGACACGGTCCCGCAGATCGAGCATGCGTGGCTGTTCGACCACCTCCTGCCGATCGGCGGTGACCCGAACGGCCCGATCTTCGAGGGCTGGACGCTCCTCTCGGCCCTTGCCGCTCAGACCGAGCGTCTGCGCCTGGGGCTGCTGGTGACCAGCAATCGGTTCCGGCCGCCCGCGATGCTCGCCAAGATCGCCGCGACCGTCGACGTCGTGTCCGGCGGGAGGCTCGATTTCGGCATCGGCGTGGGCTCGCGGCCGAGCCCCCCGGAGGCCCGTCGCGAGTACCCGGCGTACGGCCTGCCATACCTCGACTTCGCCGATGCGGTCCAAAGCCTCGCCGAAGCGTGCACGGTCATCCGGCGCCTGTGGTCGGAGGCCGAACCGTTCGACTTCGACGGCACCTACAACCAGCTGACCGGGGCGTTCTGCAACCCCAAACCCGTCCAGCAGCCTCACCCGCCGTTCATGATCGGCGGCCGCACCACCGCGACGCTAAGGGTCGTCGCCGAGCATGGCGACCTGTGGAACATCGGCGGCGGCGATATCGAAGACTGCGTCCGGCGAAGCGCGCTACTGGACCGATGCTGTGCCGAGATCGGCCGGGATCCGGCGTCGATCACACGGTCGATCCACCTCCCGGTCTCCTACGACCAGCCCGCGAAGACCCGACACGCGATCAGGCAAGCCATCGACGCCGGCTTCCGACACGTCGTCCTCGGACTCCGGGCTCCATATCCGGAGGGCGTCGCGCACTGGATCGCCGGCGAGCTGGTCGACACCTCGGCCTGAGGCCGCGGCCCGGACCGACGAGCACCACCAAGCTCCTATTCGCCTGCGCTGGCGACGACGGTGTAGACCGTCTGCTCGCCAAGACCCTTGAGCTCGACTATCCGCTCGTTCTCGAACGAGATGTCGCCGCTGCTCTCGGCGAGCTGCTTGACGACTGCCGATGCCAGGACCTCGCCTGCCCCGGCGTGCTCTGCGATGCGCGCGGCGAGCGAGACGTTGCGACCGTAGAAATCGTCGTCCTCGTGCACGGCGTCGCCGCTGTGCATGCCGATGCGGATGCGAATCGGGCCGTCGGGGTGGTCGCCGAGGTCCGCGTGGATCGCCCGCTGTATCGCGAGCGCGCACAGCGCTGCGCGGCGGGCGCTTGGCAAGGCGATCATGAAGCCGTCGCCCTGCACCTTGACCTCGAAGCCGCCCTGCTCACGCACCTCGCGGCGAACGATCGCGTGATGCGCGCGCAGCAGCTCGAGCCAACGCACATCCCCAAGGCGCGTGTTGAGCTCGGTTGACCCCTCGATGTCCGAGAACAGGATCGTCACGGTGCCGTCGGGGGCAGACGCGGGACGGAGGCTGTGCCGCTCGGATTGGACGCGCGCCTCGACCTCGGCGATGGTGCCGGGTCGCGCGACCTCGGGCTGGGTGCGTCGGGTGCCGACGCCGGCCAGCAGGGGCGCTGCGTGGGCGCCGAGCCCGATCCCCCAACCCATTATTGGCCATATCGGCCAGAAGTACCCGCCGCCGCTCGCTGCCCAGATCGCGATCAGCATCACGTTGACGACCACGTAGACGGTGGCGTGGATCCGCACGCTCGTGGCCAGGATGTGGCCGGTCTTCGTCCGAGTCCGTTTCGCGGGCGCCCGGCGGGGCGGTGAGGTGACCGCAAGCGCCGACTCGGGGGCCGGCAGATCGAGCATCAGCCCGTCGAGCTCGGCCAGCGTCTTTGAGTCATAGGCTTCGGCGATCCGCTCCGCGAGCTCGTCGTCCGAGATCCGCCCAGCACTGAAGTGGTCGCGCAGGGCGGCGACCGTACGCTCACGATCCGCATCCGATGCACGAAGTGGCCTGCGTCCACGAGGCGAATGCGAGTCGCGAGCCTCCACCGCCGCAGTCTATGCTGCGCTGCCGTGAGCGGCCTCAACCGCGTTCGGCTCGGGCTCGATCGGGTCCGCGGCGCCGTCAACGCGATCGATCCGGTGTTCCTCGACACGCCGGCGCCGCCGTGCCCGCCGCTCGGTCACATGCTCGGATGCTCGGTGACGCTGAAGATCGAAACGCTCAACCCGGTCCGGAGCTTCAAAGGACGCGGCACGGAGACGGTGGCAGCCGTGGCCCAGCGCAGAGAAGCGTCGCGAGTGGTGTGCGCGAGCGCTGGGAATCTCGGTCAGGCGCTGGCCTACAGCGGCCGGCGTCGAGGTCTGGAGGTGACCGTCGTGGCCGCGAGAACCGCCAATCCGCTCAAGCTGCGCCAGATCGCCGCGTTCGGCGCCGCCATCCGGCTCGAAGGCGAGGACATCGAAGACGCCCGCGTGCTGGCGCGCGAGATCGCGCACGCGGACGGTGCCTACCTGGTCGAGGACAGCTTGGACCTCGCCACGTGCGAGGGCGCCGCCACGATCGGCCTCGAGCTGGTCCGAGACGATCCGAGACTCGAGGTCGTCCTCGTCGCGCTCGGTGGCGGCGCGATGGCCAGCGGGGTGGGCTACGCCATGCGCTCGCTCGCCGACGACGTGGAGGTAATCGGAATCCAGCCGCTCGGTGCGCCCGCGATGGCGCTGTCGTGGCGTCAGGGAACGGTGGTCGAGACGGACCGCATCGACACGATCGCCGACGGCGTCGCCGGGCGCTGTCCGATCCCCGAGGTGCTGGATGACCTGCTCGTCGTGCTCGACGACGTCGTGCTCGTGCGCGAGGACTCGATCATTGCCGGCATGCGTGCGCTGTATGAGCACGCGGGGCTCGTCGTCGAGCCGTCCGCGGCGCTCGGGATTGCCGCGATCCTCGAGCAGCCTGAGCGGTTTGCCGGGCGGCGCGTCACCACGATCCTGTGCGGAAGCAACGTTGCCCCGACCGATTTCGCACGGTGGGTGCTGGAACCAGCTTGACACCTAGCCTCGCGCCGTCGAGCCGACTTGAGGCGTCGTGCCACGTGGCCAATGGGCGGTCGGTGGTGTTGGACCGGGGGCCAACGACACGGCCGGCTGCCTGTCTACGATGTGACGGTGGGTGCGCTGCCCAATGGTGCTCCTGATTCATGCGACGCGCCTGAGCGAGGAGAAGTACCAATAGCTCCCCACGGCCGTGGAACCGAGCGTTTCTTCTGACCCCACACGCACGCACGCGGGTGCGGATAAGGGTGGGGTGCGAGTTTCACTTCGACGCGGCGCTTCCGGTGCCTGCCGTGGTCTTCCTGCGCGCGCGCTCGGACGGCGGCGTGACGGTTGATCGCGAGACGTGGCATGTCCAGCCCACTGCGTCCTTCTCAGATCTCGTCGACATTTACGGCAACCACGCCCGGCGCGTCGTGATCGGAGCGGGGAAGGCGAGCCTGCGCTACGACGCAGAGGTCACGACGTCCGCGGCTCTGGACGAGGTCAGCCCCGTAGCGGTGCAGCACCGGGTCGAGGACCTGCCTGGCGAGATCCTGATCTACACGCTGGCCAGCCGCTACTGCCTTTCCGACATGCTGTCCGACGCGGCAGTGACCCTGTTCGGGACGACACCGCTGGGATGGGAGCGAGTGCAGGCTGTGTGCGACTGGGTTCACGACAACGTCCGCTTTGACTACGCCGCCAGCAACCCTGACGCGACCTCGGTCGACATCTTCGAGGCGAGGGTGGGCGTCTGCCGCGACTTTGCCCACCTCGCGATCTCGTTCTGCCGAGCTCTGAACATCCCCGCGCGCTACGTGTTCGGATATCTCCCCGACATCGACCTCCCTGTCCCGCCAGACCCGATGGACTTTTGTGCCTGGATGGAGGTCTACCTCGGGGGACGGTGGTGGACGTTTGACCCCCGCAACAACGCAGGCCGGATCGGTCGTGTCGTCATCGCACGAGGTCGCGATGCCATGGACGTGGCAATGGTGACCTCCTACGGCAAGCTGTTGCTCGAGCAGATGACCGTGTGGGCGGACGAGATCATTCCCGCCAGCACGAGCCCGGACGATCGGCCGGGGTAGGGCAGCGCCTGTGGACCAGCGGACCGTCTACGAGGTGGAGCAGCACTTCCACTACCACTACACGGCGCCTATCGGCAATCTCAAGCAGCGCCTGCTGGTGGTGCCCCGGCCGGTGCACGGCGACCAACGGGTACTCAGCCACCGCGTCGACGTGAGCCAGCCCTGCTCGCGCAAACGGATGCGCGCCGACCGGTTCGGCAACTTCGTCTTTGAGATCAGCATCCCCAAGGTCGAGGAGGTCGTCGACTTCGACGTATCACTGATCGTGGAGCGGTTGCCTGGGCAGGGGCCACACCTCGAGGCGGCCACAAGCCAAGCGCTAGACATGTATCTCCGGCCGTCGGCTCTCACCCGGCCGGACACTTCTCTGCGGGCTGCGGCCGCCAAGCTTGCCTGCAGCGGCGAGAAGGGGGCCGACCTTGCCAGTGCCGTCGGCGGCTGGGTGTATCGGCGCATGAGCTATGGCTTTGATCGGACCGGCGTGCACACAACGGCAGGCCAGGCGCTCGCCGCGGGACACGGGGTGTGCCAGGACTACGCGCATCTGATGCTTGCGCTTTGCCGGCTGCTCGGCATCCCCGCTCGGTATGTGTCCGGCCATCTCGTCGGCGAAGGCGGCACACACGCGTGGGTCGAGGTGCTTGAACCCGCACCCGGCCACATGGTCGAGATCCTCGCCTGGGACCCGACACACGACCGACCGGCCGACCTCCGCTACCTCACCGTTGCCGTGGGCCGTGACTACCGCGACGTTGCGCCCGTCTCCGGCACCTACTGCGGGCCGCACGCCGGCTGGCTTTCGGCCGCTCAGCGTGTGAGCGTGGCCCACGTGGAGCGCGAGCTCGCAGCCTGACCGTCCTACTGTTCAAACCAGCCGGGCACGTCGAGCCGTAGCCTCCGTCCGCCGGTGACATGCGCTTCGAAATCGAACAGGTGTGGACGGTCGTGAGCGGCGCTGCCGATGTCGAGCTCGACGGCGAAACCCACGCTGGTCGGTGCCCGCGCCCGCGCCCGCGCCCGGGCGCTACTCACCGACGGAACCCGTGATGCGGGTCTCCGTCAGCGAATCGAGGCGTAGGTGGTGCGGCCGCTGGCTCGCGCGATCGCGACGTTATGCCCGGTGAGGTGCGCGTGAACGCGACCGAGGGCGCGCCGGTGGCTCCGGACGATCTTGCCGCTGCGGGCAATCGTGCCGTTGCGGTCGAGCAACGGGATTGTCACGGTGCCGGATGTTCGCGAGGGAGCGCTCATCGTGAGGAGGAAGGATTTATGGGCGTTTCGCCGCCAGCGGATACTGATCGAGCCGTGGGGTGTGGGGATGGTTCCTTGAGCCCATTTCAGATCACCCGGGTGCGGCGCGACCGTCCAGCGGCCGTAGCCGGGCGTCGCGGGGGCCGCTCCGAGCACGAACTCGGACAGCGCCGCGGTCGGGCCGGTCGACCAGGCATGGGCGGAGGAGTCAGCGATCATCAGGCTGCCTGACGTCCCAGCCGGGACTCCGTCCGGCTCGATCCGCTCCCAGTCGACGCCGCCGGGGTCGTGAGAGGTCATGAACCCCCACTCCTGGCGTATCAGCGCCAGCGCGGCGGCCTCTTCGCCCGCGGCGAAGTCGGCCAGCACGTTGAAGCTGCCCATTGTGTACCGCAGATCGTCGAGGCGTTCGCCGCTACTCGTCCAAGCGCGCGCTTGGGTTTCAAGCATCTGATTGAATAAAGGTATGGAATCGGCGAGGGTGGACCAGCGTCGCGAGGCGGGTCTGCGGACCAGGACGCGGCTGATGGATGCTGCACTGGATCTGCTGGCTGAGCGCGGGGAGGACGGCGTGAGTCTGCGAGAGCTCACGAATGCCGCAGGTGCCAACGTCGCGGCGGTGAGCTATCACTTCGGCTCGCTGAAGTTGCTTTGTGACGGGGCGATCGGGTATGCGCTGGAGCGCTACCTGGACGCGCAGGAGGAGGCGGTGAGTGCGCTTGGCCCCGAGTCCACGCTCGAGGCGTTGGCGGCAGCCTTCGCTGCACCGATGATGCGAGCGCTGGCCGTAGGAGGTCGCGATCTCGCGGTTATCCGCATCGTGGCGCGGGCGGGAATCGACGCTCCAGGGGGATGGGAGCGTTTCGGCGTCAGCTTCGATCGGATCCAGGCTGCTGTGCTTCGGGTGCTGAAGACGAACCTCCCCGATGTCAAGGACCGGGAACTGACGTTCCGTCAGCGCTGCGCAGCCGGGATGCTGAACTGGCTGGCCCTCGCGCCTGTCGGAGCCGAGCTCAGGAACAAGTCCGAGAAGCAGATCGAGCGACTGCTGGTCCCGGTGCTCGCCGGCGCTTTTCGCGGCACGACCTCGGACTAACAATTCAAGCATCCGCTTGACAAGCGCCTGAACGGGATTATGATCAAGCAAGCGCTTGATCTACTTCAACCAGCGAGCGAAGACAGGAGGCCGTCAAGTCATGAAAGTCGCACTCACCGGCGCGACCGGATTCATCGGATCGCACGTACTCACCGAACTGCGAGAGCACGGCCACGAGGTGACGGCGCTGGTGCGCGATGACGCCCACGCCGGCGTCGTCGCCGATCGCGGCGCCACACCGGCCGTCGTCGACCTCTACGACCGGTCGGCGGTCGTGAGCCTGCTGGCCAACGCGGACGCGGCCATTCATACCGCCAGTCCGGGCGACGAGACCAGCGCGGACCTTGACGAGGCGGTGGTCGGCGCTGCGATCGAAGGATTCGCCGGCACCGACAAGCCCTACCTCCAGATCAGCGGGCTGTGGATCTACGGCGAGAACACCTCGATCAGCGAGGAGTCCCCATTCAAGCCTCCTGCCCTGGTGGCATGGAAGGAGCCGATCGAGCGCAGGATCCTCCAGGCCCCGGACATGCGCGGAGTCGTGATCGTCTCGAGCGTCGCCTACGGCGACGGCGGCGGAGGCATTCCCGGCCTCCTCCTCGGTTCGCCGCGAGATGACGACGGCAACCTGGTCATGCTCGGGACGGGACGCCAGCACTGGTCGACAGTCCACGTTGCGGACCTTGCCCGGTTCTTCCGGCGCGTGCTCGAGTCCGACTCGGCTCGTGGCCGCTACGTAGTTGGGGATGGATTGACTCCGACCGTCGCTGAACTGACCGAGGCGGCCGCTGTCGCAGCCGGCGCTCCCGGAGCGGTCGCCGGATCCGACGAAGAGGCTCGCACACGCCTCGGCGACTATTTCGCCGAAGTCCTGCTGCTCGATCAGGGCACATTCGCGGCCAAGGCTCGGGACCAGCTCGATTGGTCTCCGACCCATCCAGGACTGGTCGAGGAGTTCCGCGACGGGAGCTACCGCAAAGTCACGGCATGACCGACGCCTACGAGCGTGAGAGTTTGCGCAGGGTCGTGAGCACATCCTGCGGCGAGAACGGCCAGGCGAACAGCGCCCGCTCGTACCCGGCGGGATCGATCAGATAGGAGGCCTCGGTGTGGGTGATGTAGTGCACGGTCGTGCCGGCCAGCGTCTTCGTGACCACCTGAACGCCGATCGCATACCGCTTCCACACCGAGGCCAGCTGGGCATGGCTGCCGATCGCCCAATGCCACTGCGGAACCAGGCTCCAACGGCTGAAGTCCTGTAGGAGATCGTGTCGCGAGTCGGCCCAGGTGTCGACGCTGACCGCGATGATCGCCGGCCGCTGTGCCGTCGGCAACCGGTCGACCAGCGCGTTGAGCACGTGCGCCTCGAGCGGACACAGGTTGCGGCACAGCGGGTCGACGAACGTGATCAGCACGTCACGCCCGCGAAAGGAGGCCATCGAGAGCCGGCGGCCGTTCTGGTCGCGCAGGGTGAAGTCGGGCGCGGGCTGGCGGCCCTCCGGCAGCGTGTACGGCGTCCCGCTCGAGACCAGCCCCGCGCTGGCGCCCGCTGGGCTCCCCCGCAGCAGAGAGATGGCGAGGATCGGGCCGCCGATCGCGACCAGGACCACAACCGCGCCCACAGGAGCCCACCGGCGTAGGCGCGGCACGCGGTACGCGACCCGCGCCACGACCAGCGCGAGCGCCAGCGCCAGCGCGGCGGCGATGATCACCGCCAGGCTGCTCCCGCCCGAGCGCCCAGACGCGGCCGGGCTGGACCGCTTCGGAGACGACGTGCCGGACGGGGGCGCCTCGGCAGCGGCCGAGACGTGCACATGCTGGGCTGAGAGCAGCCGCTGAACGGCCACCACGGCGGCGCTGAGCCTGCCGGCGCCGCCGGGCTTGACCGCTACGTGCGCCAACTCTCGCTGCGCGGCGGCGACAGAGTGCCCCGGCCAGTTCACCCCCAGGCCGTTGGGCATCACCACGACGAGCGGGTGCTTGTAGACCAGCGAGAGCTCGGCACCCAGGAACCGGGCGTAGGTCTCCGGCCTCTTCCAGAGCTCGGTGATCGAGCCGAGGTCGTACTCGTCCGCGATGATCGCCACCCGCACCGGAGCGCCGGCACGTGCAGCCGCATGCAGGAGTCCGGTGAGCTGCGCCTGCTCGGCGGAGGACAGCCCGGCGTCCGTCGGCAGGAACGCGACCTGCGAGAGAAGCACGTCACTGGCCGGATCCCCGTCGGCCCACGCGGCCGAGCAGCTGACGGCCATCCCCACGATGACGGCCAGGAGCGCAAGCACGCCCCGGCACCCCCTCATCAGCGGCTCACCTCCGCACCGGCAGGAGTCGTCGCCGAGTCAAACGGGCGAGAGAACATCAGCGCCGAAACGTACATGATGCAGCCGGCGAGACCTGCTCCCAGACTCAGCACGTGCGCCGGTCCCGCCTGCGACGAACGAGAACACGTTCCACGCGGACGATTGCTAAGGCGGCCGGCACGCCGGCCCCAACCGCTGTCGCGTGAACCGGGGATCAGACATCAAGCAAGGAGGTGCTCGCTCCGGATTGCTCACAGACGCGGAGCGTGCGAAGGTGCGTGACTGTGCGGGTGGTGCAGGTGTTCGACAGCGAGATGGAGGAGGGGCCCGGGCGCGACGGGTTCTGGTTTTGCGCCGCCGAGCTGGGACCGAGGCTCGGGGCGGCCCGGATCGGCGCGACGGCGTACGAGGCCCGCGCGGGCGTGCCGATCTGGCCGTATCACTACCACTACCCGGATGAGGAGTGGCTGTATGTCCTGGACGGCGCGCCCGTGCTGCGCGACGCCGGCGGCCGGCGCGTTCTGGAGGCAGGCGACGTCGTGTGCTTCCCGCCCGGACATCGCGGTGCGCACACGCTCGAGGGCCCGGGCAGGTTCGTCCTCTTCTCTGGCGAGACGTCGTCCGGGCCGTTCGTGTCGGTCTACCCGGACTCCGACAAGGTCTCGGTGTTTCCCGGGATCGAGGCCGACCGGCTCAACGCGCTGCGGCTGGTACGTGCCGGGTCGGTCGACTACTGGCACGGCGAGGGCAGCGGTCCCATCCCGCCGGCGTCGGTGACGCGTGAGCCGGAAGGTGCGCCCGGGCGGCCGACGCTGAACGCTCGGGGCTTGACGTTCGAGTCGGCGGAGGGTTGGCGGTGGGCGTCGCTGGGCGTCGCGGCGGGCGGGGAGCGGCTCGACGGGGCGGTCCTCGAGCTAGATCCTGGGGCGAACTTCGGCCCCTACCGCTACGAGTACGGGCGAGAGCTGTGGCTGCTGGTCATCGCCGGCACACCGACGGTGCAGCACGCCGAGGGAGAGCGGGCGCTGTCGCCCGGGGATCTCGCCTGCCTCCCCGAAGGGCCGGCCGGCGGGCGCAGCATGCTCAACCGCAGCAGCGAGACGGCCCGCGTTCTGCTGCTGTGGACCACCGGGTTCCCGGCGGCCGTTTGCTACCCCGAGACGGGGGAGTGGGTCCTGCGCACCGCTCCCGGCGCCGACGAGATCCGCCTCCGGCGCGGATAGCCCACGCCGGAGCGGTCGATCGAGCCTGCGCCCGGACTAAAAGAAGCGCTCCCAGGGGTAGAGGTCACGCACCCGGATGTTCCCGCAGGCCCAGTTGAGCTGGCCCTGGCCGTCATCGTGCTCGCCCCAGGCCCAGCGGCGTCCGCCGCCGCCGATATCGCGAGTCCAGAACACGGTCTGTGTTCCGGAGGGTGCCGATGCCGGCTGCCGGCTGTACTTGGTGCAGCTGAGCGGAAGGATGAAGCCTTGGGAGCGCAGGTAGTCCGTCGTGGACTGCGAGCCGCGGCCGGACACCAGGTGGCGGTACTCGGCCAGCGAGGGGTAGTTGTCCTGGTACTGATTGGGGGCCGATTCGCCCAGCGGGAAGAGGTAATCGTTGAACCGGCCGTCGTTGACCCAGACTTGGTACTTCCCGTCCGGTCCCGGTTTCGTATCGACGACGGTGCTGTAGTTGCCCATCTGACTGGGATAGGCGCCGTTGAACCGGCTGAACTCCTCTACCTGCCTGTCGACCATGTCCTGCGCGATCGCCTTGCGCTCGGCTATGTACAGCGGAGTCGAGTCCTGCTTGACAGAGGAATACTCGTACTCGACACGCAGGAGCAGCAGCTGGGCCGCCTCGTCGTTGTAGTAGCGGACGATGTCGGCCGCGCGATCCCAGTTGTATTGGCTCCAGAAGCGCCCGCCCTTGGTCCGCTCGGCCAGGAAGGCCATGTGAATGATGTCGTCGTTGCCCTGCGTGGAGTCGATCGCCTGGTTGAGTGTGTTCTGCTCGGTCAGCAGCTTGGTCTTGATGATCTCCAGGAGCTCGGCCCGCTTCTCGCGACGCAAGGTGGGATCGGTGATCTTTCCGCCGCTCAGCTGCTGCAGACGCGCCCGGGCGTCGTCGATCCGGCCGATGAGATCCCGCACCGATGTGCGGACGTTGCTCAATCGTGCGAACGCGAGCGAAACGCTCAGGCCATCCACCTTGGAATTGAGCTCGGTCAGGGATTGCTTGATCTGGTCGAGCTTGACGTCCACCGCCCTCAGGGCCTCTAGGGTCTGTGCACCTTGGTCGGGGAACCCGACCTCCGACAGGACCTTGCCGAATGCCTCGCCGCCGACCTTGCTGAGCACCCCGCTCGCCAGTCCCTTGAGGATGAACGAGGCCACGGGGACCGCGAGCGGGCCGATGGCGGTACGGGCAACGGGCGTTTTGACCGATCGAGTCTGGGAACTCGCCCGCGTGTAGGTGAGCTCCGCACTGGGCGTAGAGCTGGCGAAGTAGCCCTTGAACAGGGACGACGACGCCGCAGTCGGTCGAGTGGTCGTGGCGGCCATCGCGCCGGCGACCCCGATCAGACCCGCGAGCAGCCCCGTGGCCAGCAGCACTCCCATAAGCCGCCTGCGCGCAGTCAATCGCATCCTCATTCAGACCCCTCGGTCAACTCGGGCTACCGGCCCGTGTCGGAATCGCCGGATGGCGGTCATGCTCTATCGACCGATCCGGCCCCGAGCATTAGCCCGCTTCGCGTGACCGCCACGGCCAGGCCAGAACCGGTGTGGGCGGCGACATCCCCGCGTTGCTGGCCGGGAGCCTCCCGCGAACGCCTGCGTCAGCGTTCGTGGGGAAAGGAGTTACCCCAGAGGGGAGCGGTTGGGAGTACTGTGGGAAACAATGAGCTGGGATCTGCGACACCGGAAGTCATCGCTGGCGATCCGGCTGCTGCTGGCGGTTTGGATCGCCCTCGTCGTCATTGTGCTCTGCGCCACGGGACGCTGGTGGGGCTTGGTGTTCGTCGTCCCCCTGGTCCTTGATTTGTACCTGGTCCGCCGGATCATCGCGGCCGGCTCAGGCCGGTAGCACGGCGTCAGCGATCATTCACTTGACACACGTCCCCGCCGGCGGCCGGGAAGGGAGCCGGCGCTTCGCCGGTCACCAGATGAGCGGCAGCAGTCGTTTGTGGTGCGAGGCGTAGGCACGGTACGGGTCACCCGCCGTCTGTAACAGCGCGGCCTCCTCTATGCGGATGCGCCAGATGATGATGACGAGGCACGGGACCACGAAGCCGGCGAGGCCGATCCAGTTGGCGTATATCACGCCGATCCCGATCATCGCCAGCAGGCCGCCGGTGTAGCCGGGGTGGCGCAGCACGCGGTACGGGCCCGCCGTGACGACCTGCTGATCGGCGCTGACGTCGACAGTGAACGTGAAGTACTGACCGAGCGCCCAGAACGATGACCAGCGCAGCCCGGCGCCGGCCACCAGCAGCACCATCCCGGCGGCGAACACGCCGGCGCCGTCACCCATCGACGCCCCGGGAGCGATGTGCGAGCCGCGGTGGAGCATCACCGTCGCGATCACCGTCCACACGACGACTCCGACCCAGAACGCGGGCGTGGCGATCCGGATCGCATCCTGGCGCCAGCCGCGCTGGCGGAAGAATTGGATGATCTCCACGCCGAAGAAGGCGATCACGGCCAACAGGAACAACCACCCCGCGGAGTGGGTCTGGAAGTAGGGCTTCATCGCGTGTCCGGTGAGAGGGTCAGCTGCGCGTCTGCTTTCCGGGGGTAGTGCCGGTCAGACGGCGGGCTGAGGGTCAGCGCCAGCGCGACGAGCCCAACAAGCCACACAGCCCCGCCGGCGACCAGATCGGCCGGGGCGAGCGTCATCGCGTGCTGGCCGATCGCGACGAGCATGCTTACCGAGGTCAGAGCCAATGCGGCGACGACCAAGCGCCGCGCCCAGCGGTGCCCGCGATCGTTTGACCAGGCCAGGCACAGCCACACGCCGGCGGCAATCGGCGCGCCGATCGAGATCCGCAGCACCTGTGCGTTGACGAGCTGATGCACGTGCGCGGCGCGGATGCCGGGATAGTGGTGGGCGATCGCCGCGGCGAGATCGCCTCGCGTCGCCACCACGGTCACAAGTGCCGCGAACTCCAGCACGGCGCCGAGTGCCATCAGCCGCACTGCCCAGAACACCGTCGGGGTCGACCGTGGCGCGTGGAGGCGCATCCGCATCAGCAGCGCGTTGGCGATCAGATCCGCCCTGTCGGCGACCCCGGGGCGTCGCTGTCCGGTCCGAGCGCCCGCCATCAGCACGACGACCATCTCCTCCTCGTGCTCGGCGCGGAACGCCCGCGGATAACACGCCAGCAGCCTGCGGTAGCGCTGCTCGAGCTGAGTCCGGTCGGTCATGTCATCGCCGCCCCTCCGTCGAGATCGAGTCGCGACATCGCGACGTAGGCGTTCGCCTGCAGGCGCGCCGCCTCCTCAGCCAGCCGCTCAGATCCGGCCGGTGTCAGCCGGTAGTAGCGGCGCAGCCGGTTCTCGACAACCTCCTCGCGGTCGAGCGCGATCAGCCCGTCCTCGCGGAGGCGGTCCAGCGCCGTGTAGAGCGTGCCGGCACGCAGTCGGACCCGGCCGTCGGAGATCCCGGCGACGTCGGTGATGATCCCGTAGCCATGCTGGCTGCCCGCGGCGAGCGCGGTGAGGATCAGGAACGTCGCCTCCTGCATCGCGCGCTTACTCATGCAGCCAATATATATCGTTCAACTATCTAATGTCAAGTACGGCATTGCGATCGGCGCCGCGTCGCCGGTGGCGGCCTGAGTCAGCCGTTCGTACAGACGCTGGCATTCAGAGCCGATGGGTCGGGGCTCATCGACGGGTGCAACGATTGAGCGGACGTTTTCGATCAGGCCGCGCAGCGCGGGTGGTGCGTCGCGTCCCTGCTTGTAGAGCGCCTGTGATGCCAAGACGGCCAGGCCGGCCAGCGCTCCGTCGAGGCACTGCGCGACCGCCGACGCTTTGCGCCAAGCCAGAAAGGCCAGCTCCGGTACATCGTTCTGTCCGAAGGCTCCGAGTGAGAGCAGCGTCGGCTGTGCGGCGCCCCGGGCCTCCTCAGCCCATCCGTTGATGGCCATGTGCAATGGCTTGACTGACCATTCGTCGCCTCCGACCAATGGCGCGACCTTGGGATGCTGAAAGAGATGGTCGGTCAATCGCTGGGCGAGCTGACACAGATCGGCGTGGGCGGTCGCCAGGGCATCGATCGCAGGCGCGGCGTGGGCATTGTGGAAGCCCCCGGTCGAATAGATCTCCCCATCAGGATGGCGCTCGCTCGGTGCCAAAAAGACGGGATTGTCAGTCACCGACGACAGCGACACGGTGGCGGCGCGTTGTGTGAGCGATAGAGCTCGCCGGCTGGCCCCCAGGACGCGCGGCAGGATGCGAAGCGAGACCGAGGCCTGATGACTTTGCTGCCCGTCACGACGGTCGCCGAGCAAAGTGCGTAGTGACCGCAATGCGGCCGCCTCGTGCTCATCGCCCCAGAGCTCTTGAAGCTCGGGGGCGTAGTGCTCCCGCGGGGTGTCTGTGATGTCGGCCACCAACGCGAAGACCTGCTCGGCGACGGTCAAACGGGCGCGGGCGGCCAACGCCGTGTCGGCGATGAGCGCGGCGGCGCATGGCGAGCCGTTGATCAGGGCCATGCGCTCCTTCGCAGACAGTCCGATCCGGCCGCTCAGGTCATAGAACAGCGTGCCCAGCGGCAATATCTCGCCCGCACCCCCGTTCGACTGGCCGGGCACGACAGGCAGCGGTCCGCCATTGAGCATCTCCACGATCTGAGCGGCAAGCGCTGATCGCACCGCCGCATGTCCGCCCACGAAGTTCGCCAGGCGTGCGAGCGCGATCGCCCTGGTCACCCGATCCGGCAGCGGGTCGCCATAGGACATCGCCGTCCACAGTCGAGACGGCCGGCTGGCCTGCCCTTCCGGATCCAGCGCCATCGTCGCTCGATCCCCAGGAGCGGATGTCACGCCATAGATCAACGCCTGTGGATCAGCACGCACCCTGGACGCCACTAAGGCATCAAAGGCCGCCGCACACCGATCCATCGTCTCGAGCGCCTGGTCGGCCAGGGCCATCCGCTCGCCTTGCCAGGCAACGCGCGAAACCGCCTCAAGCGTGATGTCGAAGCGATCGCGGAGAACCAGGACGCCGGGGCCAGCCACCGAGCGACCACCCTACAACGAGAAACTGCACAGAGCGGGGTCCCGTCAGGGCGCGACCTCGTGGCGGGAGTGAAGGATGATCCAGCGTGGGTAGACTCGAACAGAGAAACGGAGAGGGTGCCCACATGGATAGTCGCACAGACCCTCCCACTTACTGGATGCCACGAACACCGACGCCCCTGCCAGCGGCCCGACGGGTCGACGCCGAGCGCAACCGCGAGAGAATCCTTGACGCGGCGCGCGCCGCGTTTGCCGGTCCTGATGCCGACGTCTCGATGGCGGAGATCTCCCGGCGCGCCGGGGTCGGATCGGCAACGCTGTACCGCAACTTCGCCAACCGACGCGAGCTGTTGGAGGCGCTCTACATCGGTGAGATCGACGCGGTGTGCCGGGCAGCCGCGACCATCACCGGCGACAGTCCCGAAGCGGTCCTCGTCGCGTGGCTGCGCCGCTTCTACACCTACTTCACGAGCAAGCGGTTTGTCGCCGCCGCGCTGCTCGAACACGCGGACCGGGACGATCCCGTGTTCGGGGCGGGGTACACGCGAGTGCTCAACGCGGGCCGGCCCCTCGTGCGCGCGGCCCAGGAATCCGGCGAGATCCGGACCGACCTCACCCTCGAGCAGATCCTCGACATGGTCGCCGCCATCGCCAAGATCCCAGGAGACGCCGGTTACCGCGAGCCGATCCTGCGCGCGGCACTCGAGGCGCTCCGGTCGGCGAAGGACGGCTGATCCGGGCCCGCGGCCTGAGCGGTCAGGCCACCTCAGCTCGGCAGGGGGAGTCCGACGCTGCGGAACTCCTCGGCCATCTTCGTGCCGACAAGCTGGAGCGCCGAGGCGGGGCGGATCATCACTTTGAGCTCGGTGATCATGCCGTTCTCGTCAAAGGTGAGCTTGTCAATCCCCTCGATCTGCTTCCCGTCGACCGTGGTCGCGAATTCGAGCATGGCGACCCGGTCGTGGGGGTCCTCGAGCTGATGCACGTAGCGGAAGTCGCCACCAAGCGCGAGCACCCGCTCGGCCGCCCGGAGGACCTTCACGACCTGATCGCGACCCTGATACGGCTTGAACAGAATCGGGCTGCGGAAGGTCGCGGCCTCGCTGAACAGATCCGTGGCGGCATCCACGTTCCCGGATTCGACGGCGGCACGGAAGCGGTCTGAGAGCATCCTCGCCGGCAGCTTACTTCCCAACGACACCCGGACACGCCCGCGCGGAGCATTACCTGGAGCATCGTCCCGTCGCGGTCGGGCGTCGTGGCACGATCCTCGGCATGGACGTGAGGTTTGAGGGACGCGACGCGGCGGTTGCGCCGGCCAGTGATCTCATTGCAGCGGTGCTCGCCGAGTACGACGCCGTGGCAGGCCGTGCTCTGCGCGGCGGTCCGTCAGCGACGCCATCGGATTTCTCGCCGCCCGGCGGCGCGTACCTAGTGGGCTTTGTCGGTGAGACCGCCGTTTGCGGGGCGGGCATCAAAGCGTTCGCGCCCGGAATCGCCGAACTCAAGCGTCTATACGTAGCGCCGGAGTTCCGGGGTCGTGGGTTTGGCGCCGCGACGCTCAAGGAACTGGAGCGCGCCGCCGAACAGCTGGGCTACGACGCTGTCCGGATTGACTGCCAGCGTGCCAATTGGCCCATGTACCTCGCAGCTGGCTACCGGGAGATTGCCGACTACAACGGCAACCCACACGCGGACATCTGGGGCGAGAAACACCTTTGAGTCGAACTGTCGGCGTCTCAAAGACCTCGGACAGTGTAAAGTCGATTGAAATGGTGAGGATGCTCTTGCGAGTTGGGGCGCTCGCCGTGGTTGCTGGTGTCCTGGCGACGGGTCTCTTGATCTCAGGGTTCGGTGGGGGGCACCTGGCCACGACCACGGCAGACGCGGCGGTGGGCGGTGTGGACTGCTCCTGGTACGGCGAGACCGCCGCCAACGACGTCAATACGGGCGCACCGGATCTCGACGCGAACTATCTCTACGCGCCGTTGGATGACATCCCCGCCGGCGGTCAGATCGAGATCACCGGCCAGTACCCGGACGTCCGTTACTTCTCGTTCACCCTCTACGGCAGTGACCAGAACGCCCTCACCTCGATCTACGATCAGCAGATTCTTCCGGATCCGGGCAGCGTCAACCCGTTCCTGACCGCCGGAGGCGCCGGTCAGCCGCGTGACTACACGGTCCATGTGCTGTTCGCGAACCAGCCGGCCGACCCGGCTGCGAACACCGTCTACGCGGGGCCGCCGTCGACCGTCGCCGGGGCCGTCGGTTTCATGGTGCTGCGCCTGTACCTTCCGGTCGGCTCGCCCTCCGGTGGCGTCGACTACCCAAAGATCACGGTCCTCGACGCCGGCGGCACGCCCGTGTCGGCGAGCGAGGGAGCCTGCGGGGACACCTTCAGCATTGAAGGCAGCTACTACGACCACTACGCGCAGGAGAACGCCCCTGCGGGCCAAGCCTCCCCAGCCAACGGCACGATGCCGGCGGTCAGCTGGACGCGCTCCTTTGACAACGGCTACGGCAATCTCCAGAACTCCTACCTGCAGGTACTGGTCGCCCACCACTGGGGCCAGATCGTCGTCGCTCACTTCAAGGCGCCCACGACACCAAACACGAGCGCCGGCCAGCCGGTATTCGGGAACTGGGACATGCGCTACTGGTCCATCTGCACCTACGACGACACTGGGACAGAGGTGTACGGCTGTGTGCCGGACGACGCGGCTCCCAAGGACAAAGAGGGCTACGTCACCTTTGTCGTCTCTGAAGCCGGGCAACGCCCCGCCGACGCCACCGGCGCCGACGGAATCTCCTGGGTGCCCTGGGGTCCGCAGAACGAGATCCAGCTGGTGCAGCGAAACCTGCTGCCCGGATCAAGCTTCGCGCATGCCTCCGAGAGCATCACGACGCCGGCCGACAACACCGACGCGGCGAAGATCATGGGCCACTACTACCCGACGTCTGCGTATTGCTCAGCGCAGACCTTTGAACAGGGCGGCTGGCAGGCCTGCCTGCCAGCCCTGGCGAAGCAGCTGGCCGGCTCGGTATGTAAGCCTCACGCAACGCTCAACTTCGCCCAGCATCCCGCTTCACCGGTGCGTGAGCTCCGGGCCGTCGTCTACCTCGACGGCCGTCACGTCGCAACGCTCCGGGGCCACGCGATCAGATCGGTCAGCGTGAAGCGCCCCACGGCTGCGCGCTTCCGCGTGCGGATCGTCGCCACCCTGTCCGACGGCGAGATCGTCTCTCGCCGCACCTCCTATGACGGCTGCAAGGTTGCCCGGCCGGTCATCACGGTGCTGAAGCGGCATCGGCTTATTGGTCGCGGGCCGGAATCGGCTCAGCGAGCGCAGCGCGCCCCGGAGACGCTTGGAACGGATCGGCGAAGTACTGGGTCTCGTGCGTTACGAGACCGTCGGTGAACTCCATGACGCTGACTGAGTATGTGGGCACGCCGTCATAGGTGATCACGCACTCGCTGACCCAAAGGTCGCCGCCCCCTGAGATCCGGCGGATGGTGAAGTGGCGTTCGGCCGGATGCCCGCCGCGTTGCGCTTGGATCCTTGACCGGCCTCTGAAGCGCTCGCCGGACTGCGGGTAGTCCAGGATCGCGTCAGCAGCGTAGATCGCATGCTCAGCGTCGACGTCCCCGCGCTCGGAGGCCTCCCAGTGCTGCTGGATCCGAGCCCCGATATCGGCATCACGATCCACGTCGCCCGCTCACTCGTTAGCCCTCATGACCAGTCGGAAACGTCGCTGGCTCGCACGACACATGCTACCCGAGCGGCCGAGGCGCTACCCAACGTATGTCATCATATATGGCATGAAGCGAACGACCGTCTATCTACCCGAGGACCTGAAGGCGGCGCTCGAGCGCACGGCTCTCGCGCAGGGCAAGACCGAGGCCGAGGTTGTGCGCGTCGCTGTGGCCTCGGCAACCGCCGAACACGCCTACCCGCCACCCAGACTGCCGTTGTTCGACAGCGGAGACCCGACACTTGCCGAACGGGTTGACGAAGAGTTGGCCGAGGGCTTCGGCGAATGATCTTGCTTGACACGAGCGGTCTGCTGGCGGCGTTCGACGCGAGCCAGAACTGGCATGCTGACGCGGCCCGGAGCCTCGTTGCCGCATCGCCACCGCGGCTCCTCTCGCCCTTCGTGCTTGCCGAGCTCGACTATCTGCTGGCCGCGCGCGTGGGCGAAGCCGCGCGGATCGCTGTCCTCAACGAGGTGGAGCGCGGCGCCTACACGCTGGCGCCGATGTCGGGCGCGGATGTCGGGCTTGCCCGCAGGATCATCGAGCGGCATGCCGATCTGGGGATCAGCCTCGCCGATGCCTCGATCGTTGTGCTCGCCGAACGTCATCAGCTGCAAGACGTGCTCACACTGGACCAGCGGCACTTTCGGGTGCTCTCGGTTGAAGGGAGGGCGTTTCGCGTGCTCCCGGCTGACGCGTGATCTGTTGGCGGGCCGCACCGCGACGCCTAACCATCACGTGGAGGGCTGCTGTGCTGTTCGCGTCGTGCCGACCGGATCGTCGCGGCGCGGATGCCGCGTCGATCTAACCGCTAGGCGGTCTCGTCGGCCGGGTCGTCAGGCGCGTCGTCCACCGGCGGCTGCGCGCCGGCGACCGAATCGTCCTGCTGCTTGGTGCGCCAGTCGCTCCTGGTCTCAGCGATGCGATCGCCGAGCTTCTCTGAGCGCGCGCGCATCTCATCGACATCTGACTGCATGTCCTCGACGGCCTTGTCGAGCTTCTCGTCGTCTGACCGATCCCGCTCCATATGGCCACGATACAGGTGCCCGCGTGCACCGTGCAGCCCGATGCCCAGGTGCGAGCTGCGAGGTAAAAACGGCGGCGAGGAAGGGAGGTTGCACGCTTGCGGGCAGGTTTCGGGAGGCCTCGGTCGCTAGTACGCCATATTGGCGTATTTGAGACCCAACCCCCCGGCGCTCGAACTTACTGACCGGCCGTTGGGGCGTGTGATCGAGTTCGTATTTCGGCGAGAAGGGCCTCGACGGTCTGCGGATCAAACTGAGTGCCGGCGCAGACTCGCAGTTCCTCCACCGCGTGCTCGAGCGTCATCGCGGGACGGTAGGGCCGGTCGTTTGTCATTGCGTTCAGCGCGTCGCACGCCAGCGTGATGCGACTCGCCAGCGGGATCTCCTCGCCGGCCAATCCGTCGGGGTAGCCGCCACCGTCCCAATGTTCGTGCTCGGCCCGCATCGCCGGCGCGAGGTGGGAAAGCCCAGGCGTGCCGGCGATGATGTGCTCGCCGACCACTGGGTGCTGGCGCATGAGCTGCCACTCCTGCTCATCGAGCGGTCCCTGCTTTTGCAGGATCGCGTCGGGGATGCCGACTTTCCCGATGTCGTGGAGCAGCGCGAGCTGTTCCACGTCACGGGTGGTATCGGGATCAAGCCCGAGTCGGCGCGCGACTCCCACGGCAAGATCGACCACCTGTCTTGAGTGCGCGCTGGTGTACAAGTCTCGCGCCTCGAGCGCGACCAGCAACGTCCGCACGCCCGTGGTGCTCGCCTGGACGCGTCGGAGGGCCTGCTGCTCGGTCTCATCCTCGATCAGCTCGGCCGTCAAGTCGCTCAGGAATCCCATCAGCAGGCCGTGACGTTCGCCCAGTTCGGGATGGGGGCGGATGTCGATGGCGCAGAGCGTCCCGTAGATTTCACCCGAACGAAGACGCACCGGAACTCCGGCGTAGGCGCGCACCCCCAGAACCGTGGTGAGCTCGAGCTCCCTCGTCTCGGGGTTGGTCGCGAGGTCGGCGACGGTGGACCCGATCCGCCCATCGAGCATCAGCTGACAGTACGTCACGCTGAGCGGCAGGATGTGCCCTTCTGCGACCCCGATACGCTCGCAGTCGCCCGACGATTGCACCACCAGGTAACCGTCGCCGTGCCGCCGAGTCAAGAACGAGGCGGGCATCTCGAGCAGGCCGCGCGCAAGCTCCAGCAGCCGCGCGACGCCCCCGTTCCGCGCCGCACGTGTCGCTTGCGATCGATCGATGTCCGGAAGCCCGCCGCGAATCCGCTCCAACAGCCGGTCGAAGCTCTCGGCGGTGCGCACGGTGGCGTGGGAGCTGTGGACCCGTCTGGGGGCAAGCTCTTCGCGGATCCGCTTCACGATCGCGGCCGCTCCCGACCTGCCGATCCCCGGAAGGAGCACCGCGAGCTCCCCGTCCCCCAGATATGCCACCACGTCAGCGCCGCGACTCGCCTGGGTCAGTGCTTCAGATGCGCCGATGACCGCCGTGTCGTCCCCATCGACCCGAGCCAGCAGCAGGCTGCACGGGGCACCGCCGAGAGCAAAGACGCGCAGCTCATCGTCCACGGCGGCCCGAAACGCCCGCCGGTTCGGCAGCCCGGTCAACGGGTCCTGTTCAGCCAGGGCCCCGAGCTGCGCGGCGTAGCGCTCCAGCTCACCCGCAGCCGTCTTGCGATCGGTGACGTCCTCGATCTGCGCGACGAAATGCAGCGGCGCACCTCCGCCATCACGCACGGTCGTGACCGTCAGCAGTCCCCACACGATCCCTCCGTCAGGCAGCAGAAAACGTTTGGAGTCCTGGCAGTTTTCGATCTCGCCGGTCAATGTGCGCATGGTGAGCTGCCGAGTAGCGGCAAGATCCTCAGGATGCGTCACGTCAGCGATCGAGCTGTCCAACAGCGTCTCGGCGTCACGCGCCAGCAGCGCACACATTGAGGGGTTGACAGCGAGGAAGCGACCGGTCGGCGCGATCAGGGCCATGCCGGTGGATGCCGCATCAAAGGCGCCGGCGAAGCGCGAAAGCGCCTCGGTCAGCCGCGCGGCGGTCCGGTGCTGCTCGCTCACGTCGCGGACGACCGACACGATGCCGATCACCGTGCCGTCCTCATCACAAAGCGGCGACAGCGTGATCGCGACATCGACCAGGGTCCCGTCCTTACGCTGCGCGCACACACCCAGCAACACCGAGTCTCCGCCACCGACTTCCCACTGCTCGCGGGTGAAATCCTCCAGATCTTCATGCGGTCGCAGCAACGAGGCCGACCGACCGACGATCTCCTGCTCGCTGTAGCCATACAGACGTTCGGCCGCGGGATTCCAGCTCTCGATTGTCCCGTCCAGCGAACCGGACCAGATCGCATCACCGGAGGAGGAGATGACTGTCTGGAATCTCCGGCTGCGCGCCTCGGCCTCCTTACGCTCTGAGATGTCGAGCATCAACGCCGCCAGACGCGGGCCGGCTGTCGAGTCGACCGTGGACAGCGTCAGTTCGATCGGCACGTCGTGCCCGTCACGTCGCACCGCCACGAGCTCAACGCGGTTCCCGGCCGGACTGCGCCCGCTGTCCGCCATGAAGCCGTCGAGCGCGGCGCGATAGCCCACGGCCCGCTCACCGGAGAACAGGAGTTCACCCATGTCCGCTCCGGCAGCCTCGGTCGACGACCAGCCGAACATCTGATCAGCCGCACGGTTCACGCCGATGATCCGCCCGTCGAACGCCATCAGCACGCACGCCTCGACAACGGCGTCCATGAGAGAACCCAGGCCCTCGGCGGCGGTCACGCCACCTCCCGACGACTCGGTGCTCACCCTACGCCCATCGGCCAGAGTTCCACACGTCTCCACGCTCCCGGCTGTCGTCGATACGGGAGGGCGGTCAACGAACATGGGCCGCCGCAACGCGCCGGCTCAAGCATCCACAACCCAAAAGCAGACTCCGACGCTCTAGGGGAGCGTCCAATGCCCACTGGGAAGTCATTGTACGGCACAGATGATTCCGAATAATCCCGCGATCATGGTCGCGCCCCCGACGCGAGGTGACGAGAACCGGTCTTACTCTCATCCGCCGCGCGGCTACAATCACCTTCAATGGCGACGCGCATCCGGAGCGAGTGGGCGGATTACGCTCGCGGGGTGCTTGATCGGGCGGGGCATCGCAAGGCGCGGGCCCGCGATGCGTTGATCGACTTGCTCGCCGGTCAGCCGTGCGCGCTGAATGCGCTGGAGATCGAGGACCGGTTGCGGGAGGGCGACCAGCGCGTCGCCCGCGCGAGTATCTATCGGATCCTCGAGCTGCTCGGCGAGCATGGATTGATCGCGCGGTTGGAGTTCGGCGATGGCACGACTCGTTATGAGCTGATCGATCCGGGGGGCGAGCACCACCATCACCTGTTGTGTGACTCGTGTGGGCGGGTGGTGCCGTTTGATGATCGTGATCTCGAGCGGGCGATCGAACGTCTCTCGCGCCGCCTCGAGTTCCGCGCCGACGAGCACGACGTTGTGCTGCACGGCGCCTGCCGGGCCTGCCAGAACTAGCACGGGCGCTCTCCGGTACGCAGCGCCCGTGGCTGGGTGCCGCCGGCTCGCTCATGGGGGTGCCGGCGGTTCGCTCGTCTGGCAACTCTGATGAGAAGGAGTCTTACTCTCATGTATGCTCTGTGGCTCCGTCCGGCGAGCCGCCGCTCACGAGCGTCATTGATCAGAAGAGGTTGTGCATGGACCCAATCGCATTCGGCACCCGTCAGCGCGCGCGCATAGCGGGCGTGGTCGCCGCCGGGCTCCTCGTGCTCGTGGTGGCGGGTTGCGGCTCGTCGTCGATGGCGCCTGACGGCGGCAGCGGGGTGATCTCGGCGATCGGGGCCGAGAACGAGTACGCGAACGTGTTGGGTCAGATCGGCGGCCGGTACGTACACGTCTCCTCGATCCTGAATGACCCGAACACCGATCCGCACACGTTCGAGTCCTCGCCGAGCGTCGCCCAGCAGGTCAGCTCGGCGCAGTTGATCGTCCAGAACGGGGTCGGCTACGACACGTTCATGAACAAGATCGAGTCGGCGTCGTCGAACTCGAAGCGCAAGGTGATCGTCGTCCAGAACGTGCTGGGGCTCCCGACCGACACTCCGAACCCGCACCTGTGGTACGCCCCGCGCACGATGCCGGCCGTCGCGAGCGTGATGGCCGCGGACCTGTCAGCGCTGCAGCCCTCTCACGCCGCCTACTTCAAGGCGAACCTCGCCAAATTCACCGCGTCGCTGGCGCCGCTGCACCGGGCGATCGCCGCCTTCCGGGCCAAGTACGTGGGAACGACGGTCGCGACCACGGAGCCCGTCGCCGACTACCTGCTCCAGGCGATGGGAATGAACAACCTGACGCCGTTCGCGTTCCAGGCGGACATCATGAACGGAGTTGATCCCGCCCCGGAGGACATTACGTTGGAGAACGGGTTCTTCACCAGGCACCAGGTGAAGGTGTTCTGTTACAACCAGCAGGTCGTCGACTCGCTGACCACGTCGATCCGCGAGACTGCGCTGCGGGCCGGTGTGCCGGTGGTCGGGGTGTATGAGACGATGCCGGCCCCGGGATATGACTTCCAGTCCTGGATGATGGCCGAGGTCAACGCGATCGAGAAGGCCGTGACGGCCAAGATCTCCACCGAGCGGCTGTGATCGCCGCCGACCACAACCGTCCGGCCGGCGACCCCGTCGAGGGGGAGGTGCTCGCCGTCGACGGGGTGAGCGTCGCGCTGGGTGGCCGGCAGATCCTCGATCGGGTCACCTTCACCGTCGCGGCCGGGGAGTTCACCGGTCTGATCGGTTCAAACGGGGCCGGTAAGACCACCTTGTTGCGCGTGATCCTTGGACTGCAGCCAACTGGCGCCGGCCAGGTTCGGGTCGGCGGTCGCACCCGCGGCTGGCGCAACCAGTCGATCGGATATGTGCCGCAGAAGGTGCAGCTCGACCCGGATATGCCGATGCGCGCCCGGGACCTGGTCGGGCTCGGGCTCGATGGGCACCGCTTCGGGATGCCCGTCCCGTCCGCCAGGCGCAAGACGCTCGTGGACGAGATGCTGAGCGCGGTCGACGCACAGCATTTCGCCAACGCCCGGGTCGGGGCGCTGTCGGGCGGTGAGCAGCAGCGGGTCCTGATCGCGCATGCCCTGATCTCCCGTCCGCGGCTGCTGCTCCTCGACGAGCCGCTCGCGAACCTCGATCTACGCTCCGGGCAGGAGATCATCGCGCTGCTGCACCGCATCTCTGTCGAGCATCGGATCGCGGTGTTGCTCTCCGCGCACGAGATGAACGTGCTGCTGCCGGTCATGGACCGTGTCATCTACCTTGCCGACGGCCGGGCCGCTGCCGGAACGACCGAGCAGGTCATCCGGACCGACGTGCTGAGCGAGCTCTACGGCCACCAGGTGGAGGTCCTGCGGATCAACGGCCGGATCCTCGTCGTCGCCGGCGACGCGGACCCCGGTGCCACTCACCACGATCACGGTGGTTCTGGTCCCGTGGTTCACCTCGGCTGACCGGCATGCACTGGCTGTTCGAACCGGGTTTCTTCTCGAGCCAACCGGTGCACACCGCGTTCGTCATCGGCGGCGTTGTCGCGGTCGTGTCCGCGGTGGTCGGCGTGTTCACCGTCCTGCGCGGACAGTCGTTCGCCGGGCACGCGCTGACGGACGTCTCGACCGCCGGCGGGTCGGCCGCGTTCCTGCTCGGGATCAGCCCGTTGCTCGGCTTCGTCGGGATGGGACTGCTCGGCACCGCGACGATCGACACGATCGGCACCCAGCGCGTCAAGGGCCGCGACCTCGCCACCGGGATCGTGCTGGGGGCCGCGACGGGGCTCGCCGCCCTGTTGCTCTACTACGACACGACCAACAGCCCCACCACCGGAGCGACCCAGACGATCCTGTTCGGGTCGATCTTCACCATCGATCCATCCACGATCCCGATGGTGATCGCCTTCAGCGTCATCGCTATCGGGATCATCGCCCTCCTTTACCGGCCGCTGCTGCTCGCCTCCACCAGCACTGAGCTCGCCGCGGCGCGAGGCGTTCCCGTCCGCCTGATCGGCCTCGGGTTCATGGCGGCCCTCGCCGTCGCCGTCGGGCTCTCCGCGCTCGCGATCGGGGCGATCCTCTCCACCGCGCTGCTGATCGGCCCGGCCGCCACGGCGCTGCGGCTCACCAACCGGACCGGCGCCGCCCTGATCATCGCGGCGGTGATCGGCGTGGCCGCGACGTGGCTCGGGGTGCTGCTCGGCTACGACAGCTACTACTGGGGCTCCAGCCACAACGGCTATCCCGTCAGCTTCTTCATCGTCGCCGTGTCCTTCCTGGCATACCTCGCTTCCGGACTCCCGTTCGTTTCAAGCCTCACGAACAGACGGGCCGCGGGGCCACGTGTTCTCTAGCTTCATGACCAACACCTGGATCGCGGCCACGATCATTGCCGTGATCGCGGGAGTGGTCGGGTTCTTCGTGGTCCTGCGCGGCGCGGCGTTCCCCGCCCACGCGCTGCCCAACACCGCCTTCGCCGGGGCTGCGGCCGCCAACCTCCTCGGGATCAGCGCCCTCATCGGGCTCGGCGCGTTCGCGGCCGGCGCCGCAATTGCGATCGCGACGCTCGGTCGCCGCGGCCGCCACGACGTCGCCACCGCCCTCGCGCTCGTCCTCGGCCTCGCCCTCGGCGCACTGTTCCTGAGCCGCTCACAGGAATACGAACCACAGCTCTACTCGCTCCTGTTCGGCGAGATCCTCGGCGTCTCAACCAGCGAACTGCTGCCCGTCGCGCTGCTCGCGCTCGCCAGCATCGCCGCCATCGCCGTTCTCTACCGGCCGCTGCTCTACTCCTCCGCGATCCCGGACATCGCCGAAGCCAAGGGCGTGGCCAGCCACCGCATGGAGCTCGCGTTCCTGCTCGTCCTTGCCGCCGCCACCGCCCTCACCGTCCCCGTCGTCGGCGCCCTGCTGATCTTCTCGTTGATGATCGGCCCGCCCGCCGCCGCGCGCTCTTTCACCAACCGACCCGCCGTCGCGATCATCCTGTCGGTGGCCATCGCCCTGATCACCGTCTGGACAGCGATCGCCATCTCCTACCAGACCAACTGGCCAATCGGATTCTTCGTCGGCACCCTCAGCGCCCTCGCCTACGGACTCGGACGAACCTGGTCCGCGTGGCGACGGACCCGCGCGGCAAACCCGCCAACTCCGGCCGCTTCAACGATCCCCGCTACAAGCTAACCGCCCGCCTCGCCTGCCGGCCGTCTTGGGGCTTGGGAGTGGGGTGGTTTCGGGGGGCTTGGTCGCTATGGGGTCACATGGGACCCAAAGCGACCCAGGCCTGCTCATGACCGCGCGCATCGAGGAGAAGATCGCCCGGCGGCGTTGCGCCAGGTCCGCCTCGATCTGCTCTACAGCGCTCGAATCGCGAGGGAATTCGTCAGCTTGCGCAACGAACTCGACGGGCTGCCAGGTTGGCCGATCGGCTCCGCGCGAGTGTTCTGTTCGTGCAGGTAGCTGCTCCCGGTACGGTGTGCTGATGGCGGCTCCGCCCGGCATCCTCGCGCGTGGGCCCTGGAAGCCCGAGCAGATCGACGTCAGCTGGAGGGCCGAGCCGTTCGAGGCGCCGGCGCAGGTCATCGAGGAGGCCGACCGCCTGCTGGACGAGCTGCGTAGCCGCGGCTCGCCGAGCCACGACGGCCTGGCGGGACGCCTGCGCGACTACGAGAGCCGGGACGGGCGCCTGCGGCTGGAGTGCGAGCCTGCGCGGTGGGCGCTGCGGCTGCTCTCCGGCGACGCGCTGCAGAGCCTCTCGGCGCTGTGCGTGGTCCGGGCCGCCGACGGCAGCTGGCTGGCGGGGCGCCGCGCGGCGTGGCTGGCTACCTGGGCTGAGCGCTGGGCCCTGGGCGCGGCGGGCTCGGTCGAGGTCGGTGAGAACCCCGCCGACACGCTGGTGCGCGAGCTCTGGGAGGAGTGGTCGGTGGCTCCGGAGCGGCTCAGCATCGAGGCGCTGGTGAAGCTGCCGACCGGGATCGCGATGCTGGTCGGGTTGGCGTGGCTGCCCGACGGCGCCGAGGTGACGCCCGACTCCGAGCACGACGACTTCGCCTGGTGGCCGGCCGATCCCGAGCGCTGGCCGGCGCACGCCGACGATCCGCTGCGGCGGACGGCGGCCCTGCTCGCCGCCGCGGGTTGATGCGCTGGATCACCTTCCGCCGCCTCGAGGTGGCGTCGTTCTCGCACTCGGCGGTCTACCTGGCGCTGCTGATCTGCGCCTTCGTACTCGGCAATCCCCAGCCGGAGACGTTCATCCTGGGGCTCTCGCACGGCCTCATCTGGATCGTCATGTCGTTGATCTGCATCGCGGCCGCTCGTGCGCGCGTGATCCCGTTCTGGCTGGCCGTCACGGTCGCGGTCCTGGGGGGGCTGGGGCCGTTCATGGGATCGGCCGGGTTTGTGATTGCGGAGCGCCGGAAAGCTCCGGGTACGCGTTAGAGTGAAAGACCGGAATGGCTGTTGATACAGGCACGATCGAAGTCGTGATGCCCGCGATGGGCGAGTCGGTT
Organism: uncultured Solirubrobacterales bacterium; assembly: GCA_963799995.1. Lineage (GTDB taxonomy): Bacteria > Actinomycetota > Thermoleophilia > Solirubrobacterales > Solirubrobacteraceae > Palsa-465. The sequence continues at coordinate 80,052 of CAWCZI010000014.1, forward strand.
TCCGAGGGAACCGTGCTCGAGTGGCACAAGCAGGTCGGCGACAGCGTCGCCGAGGACGAGACGCTGGTCGAGATCTCCACCGACAAGGTGGACGCCGAGGTTCCCTCGCCCGTCAGCGGCACGATCACCAAGATCCACGCGGCCGAGGGAGACACGGTCACCGTCGGGACGCTGCTGGCCGAGATCAGCTCGGAAGTCGACATCCACCCATCCCGGGCGCCGAGTGCCGGCAACGGCACCGCCCGGCCCGCCGAGGCCACTCCGGTCTCCGGCGAGTCGCCCCCGACAACCGTCGAGGAGGCCGCGGCCGGCGGCGCCACCGAGGCCGAGAACCTGGCCGCCTCCGAGCAGGCCGACGGCGCCCAGAGCGTCGACATCGTCACCCCGACCGGCGGCGAGTCGGTCACCGAGGGCACGATCCTCGAGTGGGCGGTCAAGGTCGGTGACCAGGTCTCCGACGGCGACACCGTCGTCGAGATCTCGACCGACAAGGTCGACATGGAGCTCCCGGCTCCCACCTCGGGCACGCTCACCGAGATCCTCGCCGAGGAGGGGGAGACGGTCACCGTCGGCCAGGTGATCGGTCGGATGACCCCCTCCGGAGCCGGAGCCGGAGCCGGAGCCGGCGAGGCCGCCGGCGCCGCGGCGCCCGCCCAGGACGGCGCCGCCGCTCCTGCCCAGGGATATGCGCCGAGCATCCCGGCGCCGAGCGATGACCACCACGCCTCACCGGTGGCCCGTCGCGTCGCCGCCGCCAAGGGCATCGACCTCAACGGCGTGCGGGGCAGCGCCCGCCGCGGGCGCATCACCAAGGCCGACGTCCTGGCGGCGGGGAACGGAACCCCACCCATGCAGACCGCCGCGCCCGCCCCGCCCGCTGAGGCCAGCGCCGCACTGATCAAGGGCGGCGGCGCCGCCCTGGCGCGCTACATGGATCAGAGCCGCTCGATCCCGACCGCCACCTCGTTCCGGACCCTGACCGTGACCGTGCTCGACCAGCGCCGCCGCCAGCTCAAGGACGGCGGGCGCAAGGTCTCCTTCACGCACCTGATCGCGTACGCGATCGCCCGCGTGGCCACCGAAGAGATGCCGGTGATGGCCCACCACTTCGAGGAGCGCGAGGGCAAGCCTTACCGCCTCGATGACGGCGCCGTCAACCTCGGCCTGGCCGTCGACGTTGAGAAGAAGGATGGCTCGCGCACGCTGATGGTGCCGGTGATCCGTGACGCCGGCCGACTCAGCTTCTCCGAGTTCCTGGACGCGTACAACGCGCTGGTCGACAAGGCGCGCACCAACACCCTGACCGCCGACGACCTCACCGGCGGCAACATCACGCTGACCAACCCGGGTGGCATCGGCACGATCGCCTCGGTGCCGAGGCTGATGGTGGGCCAAGGGACGATCGTCGCCACGGGCTCGATCGCCTACCCCGTCGGCCTGGAGAAGATCGGGCAGATGATCGGGGCCGAGAAGGTCATGACGATGACCTCCACCTACGACCACCGGATCATCCAGGGCGCCGAGTCCGGGCGCTTTCTGCAGGCGATCGAGGGCCTGCTGCAGGGTGACAACGAGTTTTACGAGCGCGTGTTCTCAGAGCTCGGCGTCGAGCTTCCCGACCTGCCGGCGCCGCCCGCGCCGGCGGCCGCGGCGGCAGCGACGGCCGCCATCGCGCCCAGCGCCGACAAGCCATCGGCCGGCGAGGCCGACATCGAGGAGCTGATGGTCGCCGTCCAGGCGGCCACTTCGCTGCTCAAGGCCCACCGCACCCACGGCCACCTCGCCGCCCGGCTCGATCCGCTCGGCCGCGAGTCCGAGGGCGATCCTGCGCTCGATCCCGAGCCGCTGGGCCTGACGCCTGAACTGATGGCAAAGATCCCGGCCAAGATCCTGCGGATGTACGTGCCGGGCGCCACCCTGGCCGACGCTTTGCCCCACCTACGCGAGACCTACTGCGGCACGATCACCTACGAGATCGAGCACATCGCCTCACACCGCCAGCGGCTGTGGCTGCGCGAGGCGATCGAGTCCGGGGAGTTCCGCCGGCCGCTCACCAACGAGGAGCAGAAGGCGCTGCTCAAGCGGCTCACCCAGGTCGACGCGTTCGAGCGCTTCATGCACAAGGCCTACCTCGGTCAGAAGCAGTTCTCGGTCGAGGGCCTGGACATGACGGTGCCGATGATCGACGAGTTGACCCAGCTGGCGGCCAGCCGGGGCGCTCGCGAAGTGGTCATCGGGATGGCCCATCGCGGGCGTCTGAACGTGCTGGCGCACAACCTGGGGCGCCGCTACGGGTCGATCTTCGCCGAGTTCGAGGGCTCCTCGACGCTCGAGCCGATCACCACGCTGCCCCAGGGCGGAACCGGCGACGTCAAGTACCACCACGGCGCCCAGGGCTCCTACCAGCTCCCCGGCGGCGAGTCGATCATCGTGCGGCTCGAGTCAAACCCCTCGCATCTGGAGTTCGTCGCGCCGGTGGCCGCGGGCGCCACCCGCGCCGCGCAGACCACGCGCCAGGGTCCGCACGCCCACCAGGACACCAACGCCGCGATCCCGATCATCCTGCACGGCGACGCCGCCTTCCCGGGGCAGGGCGTGGTGGCCGAGACGCTGAACCTGCAGGCGCTCGACGGGTACACCGTCGGCGGCACGGTCCACCTGATCCAGAACAACCAGGTCGGCTTCACCACCGATTCCGACGACGCCCGCTCCACCACCTGGGCGTCTGATCTGGCCAAGGGCTACGACGTGCCGATCATCCACGTCAACGCCGACGACGTCGCGGCCTGCGTCAGCGCCGTGCGACTGGCCTTTGCCTTCCGTCAGGAGTTCGGCCACGACGTCTTGATCGACCTGATCGGATACCGCCGCTTCGGCCACAACGAGGCCGACGAGCCGGCTTACACCCAGCCCGAGATGTACCAGGTGATCAAGAAGCACCCGTCGGTGCGCGAGCTGTTCGCACGCCAGCTGGTCGACCAGGGGATCGTCTCCGAGGAGGAGTCGACCGAGATGACCGATGCGGTGTGGTCGGTGCTCACCGAGCAGCACCAGCAGCTCAAGCAGCGGATCGCCGCGGCCAAGGAGCTCGAGCACGCGACCGGCGAGTACCAGCTCGACCGCACCCCCTCGCCCGAGGTCAAGACCGCGGTCGCGATCGACCGGCTGAGGGTGCTCAACGAGGAGCTCCTGTCGGTCCCAAGCGGGTTCACGGTCCATCCCAAGCTGGTCAAGCAGCTCGAGCAGCGCGCCGAGGCGATGACCGATCCCGCCCGGCCGGCGGTCGTGTGGGCCCACGCCGAGGCGCTGGCCTTTGCGTCGCTGCTGACCGAGGGGATCCCGATCCGCCTCACCGGCCAGGACACCGAGCGCGGCACCTTCTCCCAGCGCCATCTGGTGCTGCATGACCCCAAGACCGGCCAGGAGCACTGCGCGATGCAGCACCTGCCGGGCGCGCTGGCCCCGATGGAGCTGCACAACAGCCCGCTGTCGGAGGTGGCATGCGTCGGCTTCGAGTACGGCTACTCGCAGGAGGGCCCGGAGACGCTGGTGCTGTGGGAGGCGCAGTTCGGCGACTTCGTCAACGCAGCCCAGGTGATCGTCGACCAGTTCATCGTCTCGGGCCTGGCCAAGTGGGGCCAGACCAGCCGGCTGACGCTGCTTCTTCCCCACGGCTACGAGGGCTCGGGTCCCGAGCACTCCTCGGCCCGGCTGGAGCGCTTTTTGCAGCTGGCCGCCGAGGGCAACATCCGCGTCGCCAACCCGACCACGCCCGCCCAGTACTTCCATCTGCTGCGCCGCCAGGCGCGGATCGCCAAGCAGCGCCCGCTGGTGATCATGACCCCGAAGTCGCTGCTGCGCCTGCCGCTCGCGGCCAGCCGCGTCGACGAGCTGACCGAGGGCCGCTTCCAGCCGGTCCTGCCCGATCCGTCCGTCGACCCCACGCAGGTCACGCGGCTCGCGCTGTGCACCGGCAAGATCTACTACGACCTGATCGGGCACGCCGCCAACCAGGAGAACCCGGGCGTGGCCGTCGGGCGCGTCGAGCTGCTGTACCCGTTCCCGCAGTCAGAGCTGCTCCAGCTCGTGGAGAGCTATCCGAACCTGCGCGAGGTCGTGTGGGTGCAGGAGGAGCCGCGCAATATGGGCGCGCGGGCGTTCATGTCACCGCGCCTGCTGCAGGTGCTGCCGGAGGCGCTGCAGTTCGGCTACATCGGGCGGCCCGAGCGCGCCGCCTCGGGCGAGGGCTACCCGATCGCCCACGCCACCGAGCAGAGCCGGATCCTCAGCACGGCGCTCGACCTAAACCAGCCGGTCTCGCAGTACCCGCACAAGCTGCCGGGCGAGCGCTAGTCGCCCCGGCCGGTGCCCGCCGGAGCCCCGTCGTCCACGGTGCTCAGCCTGTTCGAGCGCCCGTGGCAATACCGGGTATACTCAGTGGGTGGCCAAGGTCATGGTGTCGCTTCCGGATGATCTGCTCAGAGCGGTCGACATCGAGGCGAGGCGGCGCGGAACGACCCGGAGCGGGCTGTTGCGCGAGCTCGCGGAGGAAACGCTGCAGCGTCGAAGCAGCCGGCGAGCAGCTCGAATGGCGGAGATCGCGGAGATGGACGGTTCCGTCGTGGGTCACGGAGGTCGAGTCGCCGAGTTGATCAAGGCGACGCGGCCCGAGCGGTGACTCTCTGGTTCTTGGATGCCAGCGTCTTGCTGGCGAGCGAGGACAGCGACGACGAGAGCTACCGAGACGCTGTCAGACTGCTCACTGGTGAGGATCCGCTGGCGACCCTGGACCTGGCCTTCTATGAGGTGGTCAACGTGGCCGTGCGCGCATGGCGCGATGACTCGGCGTCACGGCGATTATGCGAGCGGGTGGCCGCGGTGGCGGCTGACGGAGGGTTGGTTCGCGTGGGCGCGGAGCTGATGGCCAGTGCGGCGGTTGTCGCATCGGAGCATGAGATTTCGGTGTACGACGCCGCTTACGTGGCGGCGGCAAGGGAATCGAACGGTCAGCTGGTGAGCTGCGATCTGCACGATCTGGTGTCGCGGGGGCTGGCTCGGCTACCTGGCGACGCCGGCCCCGGGGCGCCGACCGCCGAGTGACGCCGACGGGGCGGACGCCGGCGAGAGCCTGGGGGCCTTGTCGCGATCGAGGAGCAGCTCGAACCACACACGGGTCGTGCCGCCGCCGTCGTGCAGGACTCCCCACGCCGCGGCCAGCGTGTCGACCAGGAACAGGCCGAAGCCGCCCGACTTCTGGGAGTCGGCGGGGACCATCCGGGGCTTGAGCTCTGACCCCTGGTCGATCACCGCGATGCGCAGACGATCGTCGAGTGTCCTGAGCTCGACGGTCAGCGTCTGGTCGGCGCCGACGTGCGCATGCAGGACGCTGTTGGTGACAAGCTCCGAGACGAGGAGGGCGGCGTCCGAGGCCTGGGCGCGAGTGGCCGGCTGATCCAGCTGGGACAGGACTGATTGGCGGGCCAGCCTCGGAGCGTTGGTGCCGCCCGGCAGGCAGAACGAAATCGCTGTCTGCGGCTCTAGAGGCTCGGCCTGTGGGCTCATGGCGGTGGCGCTTGCGCGTAATAGGCCGGCCGCGCGACGCGGAGGTGGCAGCACCCCGGCCGATGCCGGCCACCTCCGCTTCGCTTGGCTGTGCGTGCCGCGGACGACGCCCCCGCGGAACTGCGCCCAGCAAGGCTGAACATGGTCGTCTGGAGAATTCGGTTTGACCGACCGTGCGCCCGTGGTCGGAGCGCACGGCCGGCAAACCAGGACGGCGGGGTGACGGGTACCCGGCGGCCCTCTCTTGGCTCGGTCTCGCATCTGCGCTCGGCATCCGGCCCCCTCGCTGTCAGAGAACGAGCGCACCCAACCATGCGCCTGTCCGTCCGATCCGAGGTCGGCGTAAGGGTGAGCTCGCCCGGCACACACCGGCAGAGGGAAGTCCTCCTCCTCCCTGAGCACGTGTACCAGCTCCTCATAGCTCCTCTGTACGCGTCGTGTCGCGGACGCCTATCCACATATGGACGATCCCGTGCCAAAGGCGGTCAAGATCTACTGGATCTAACGGACCGAAAGGGGCTACCGGACGTGCGGTCGCCGTGCTCGTTCCGCGTCTCGCGTACAACCCTCAGCGCGGTCGGTGACCGTCGTCGCTTGGGCCGTCACGCTAATCATACCCAGGAAAGAGGCCGCCAACCAAAAAATAGTCTGCGGTGCTCGCCCGGGGCGCGAGCCGGGTAGTAGGCTCAGTTCTGTAGCTTCGCCCGGGTGCTCTTCCGTCCCTCTACCCGCGTGGGCCTTCCACCGAGGAGACGGGGATGAAGGCCAGAGTGTCGGAAGCGGAGAAGCGTCTGAACGGAGGTGCCCTGCACGCGGCGCTCGCCAACGAGATTGGCAAGCTGATCGCCGACTTCACCGGGAGAGGAGCGCAGAAGTCGCGCGCCTTCGTGCACCAAGACGTCGTCGTCTGCGTGCTGGAGGAGGGTGCCACGAAGGCCGAGCAGAATCTCGTCGCCGCCGGCAAGGCCGATTTGGTCCGTCTCCAGCGGGATGCGATTCAGCGGGCCATGGGTCCACAGCTGATCGACGCCGTCGAACGCCTCACGAACCGCACCGTCCGAACCTTCCTCAGCGGTAGTGATGAGACCGGAAGCGCGGCGGTTGAGGTGTTCGTGCTCGAGCCCGAGCCCGGGGGTGCCGACTGGACGGACGGGAGCGCGCTACGCTCTTGAGTCGGCAGGGTCGAGTGGGCCATGTGCTCCCGCGACCACGTCCAATCATCTCAATACGGCGGACGGCGTAGAGGCCTAGCGGGCCTCGCCGGACAAAGGAGCAGCGGGTGAGCGAGCCCGAGGTAGGGCAACCAGCAGCATCGCTGGCGGGAGGCAACCTGCTGGCGGCTATCTCTACAAGCATCGTCGCGATCCTTCGCGAGCACTACGGTCGCGGGCCGATGAAAGCCAAGACCTACGCGCTCGACGACATCATCGTCGTCGTGATGCGCGGTAGCGGCTTCACCCCGCTCGAGCAGACGATCATGGACAGCGGCGATCCCGAACGCGTGGTGGCGATGCGCGAGGACTTCCAGCGCGTGATGGCGGAGCGCTATCGGCGGACGATCAAGGAGCTGACCGGTCGCAACGTCGTCGCCTTCATCTCCCAGGCCCACGTTGAACCCGACATCACGGTCGAGATGTTCTTCATGGACGGTCCGCTGCCCGGGTTCGGCGCAGTCGAGATCACCCAGCCGGAGCCTCTGGGCCTCGACTGAGCCTCAGCGCCGGTGGATGGGTCTCACCGGGTCAGGTCAGGCCGGCCTGGCGGTGCCCTCGAGGTCAGGCCGGCTTGGCGGTCCGCGCGACGATCCAGCGGCCGTGCCGGTAGGCCAGCGACCAGTAGGTGTAGCCGGCGGGACAGCACAGCGGCGTCGAGCGGTGATAGACCGGGCGCTTCTCGATCAGTGACGTGCCCAGTCGGGCGATCTCGGCGATCAGCGGCTTGTTGCGGGCATAGGTGACCTGCCAGCCGCTCGCGGTGGGGCGGAAGATGAACAGCGGCGTGGGGGAGGCGGCGGTGCAGCAGCTGGCCAGCGCCACCATGTCGCGCCGAGCGCCCCCCATCAGCTTCAGGCAGCCGAGCTGGACAATGCTCCACGGGTCGTCCCCGATGAGCTTTAGAAAGCGCGCTCCGGCCCGGGTCCGGGGAATGAGCTCGCGGGCTACCTTGCGGGTGCACGCGGTGGACGTGGGGGCGGGGCCGGTGGCGGGCTGGCCGGCGGCGGTGCGCGGCGGTGGCGGCGGTGGCGGCGGTGGCGGGCTGGCCGGCGGAAGCGACGCCGGTGGCGATCAGCCCGATCAGGAGGCTCAGCAGCGCGGTGGCGGCGAGGGCACGGCGGCGCAGACCTCGGGCTCCCATGTGTGGGGCATACCCGGCCTGGCGCACCGTGAACCGGTGCGTCGAGGGACGTGGGGTCAGTGGTGCACGCCCACGGTGCTTAATCGTCCACACCCCCGTATGTTCGGGAGCGGGAGGATCCGAGAGGCCCTGGTGGGGCCAGAGCCACCCATTGACTGGAGCAAGACATGAACAGCTGGGACATCCGGGCACTCATCGTCGGGCCGCCTTCGCCCGAGATCCTGACCACCAGTGAGGACGCTCGTGCGATTGTGTTGGAGATTCCAGCGAGACCGTCGGCGGGCGCGGGCTGATGGTGGACTTCGGCGAGCTGCCGTTGGCAGAGGTGGTGAAGCGCGTCGCTTCGGCTGAGCCGACCCCAGGTGCCGGCCCGAGCCTCGCGTGGACGTGTGCCCTGGCCGCTGGCCTGGTCGAGATGGTATGTGCCGTGGCGCTTCGCAAACAGCCACAGGATCCGAACGCCCTGGACAAACGCCGCGATCGCGCCGCGGCCTTGCGGGAACTGGCCTTGTCACTCGCCGACACCGATGTCGCCGCATACGGCGCGGTCCTTGCCGCGCAGCGTAGGCGTCAGGACAGCGGTCACGCGGCAGGAGTCCGTGAGGCTCTGCAGGCCGCGGCCGACCCGCTTGTGGCGATCGTCGAAGCCGGCGCCGAGGTGGCTCGGCTCGCTGCCGATGCGGTCGCAGACGCCCGCGGGGGCGTGCGCGGAGAAGCAATGACGGCGGCGGTACTCGGCGCAGCGGTCGTGCGTGCGGGTGTTCCGCTGGTGGAACTGAACCTTGCCGGCGCGCGAGACGATCCCCGTCTGGCGCGCGTTCGACAGCTCCGCCTGGAGGCCGACTCTGAGCGCGACCGCGCGCTCGACGGCTAGTGCGGAGACGTGCGCGGCACGTGAGCCGTGATCAGGGGTTGGGGTTAAGCCAGAGGTGGACCGCGAGGGCCATCCCAAGCAGGGCGATCAGCCAGCGCAAGACGCCGGTTGGGAGCCGGCGGGCTACGAGCGGTCCAACCCGGCTTCCCGCGAGCATCCCGAGGCCCAGGGGGGCGGCCGCTGACCAGTCGACTGACCCCCAGAGCGCGAACACGACCGCGGACACGAGGGTCGCGGCACCGAGAAGCATGTTCTTCAGGGCGTTGGCGGTTGGGAGGTGGCCGTCGACGAGTAGGAGCAGCAGCGTCAGGATCATCACTCCGGACCCGGCGCCGAAATAGCCGTTGTAGATAGACATGGCCGCGAGTCCGGCCGGTAGCGCCAGCCTGTGGTCCTGGCTGCCTCGGCGCTCGCGCCTTGCCCGGAGGCGCGGCTCGAATAGCAGGGTCAACGATGCCGCGGCCACGAGGAACGGCACGATTCGGGAAAACACTCCCGACGGGGTCGAGAGCAACAGTGCCGCGCCGGCCGCTCCGCCCGCCGCGGCCACCCCGAGCCAGCGCCACAACCAAGCAGCTTCGCCGTCCAGCTCCGGTTTGGAGGCCAGGGCCGATCCCGGCCAGCAGCCGACCAGGGCGACGTTGTTGGCCACGCTGGCCGGAAGTGCCGGCAAGCCGACCGCGAGCAGCGCGGGGTAGGAGACCAGCGAAGTGATGCCGCCGGCGGATCCGATCAGGCCGGCGGCTGTGCCGGCCAGGACGAGCGCTGCGGAGTCGAGGGCCGAGATAACGCTCTCATCGTCCCAACAAGCATGGTCGACCGCGGTGACAGTCAAGTCACAGCTCCCGTCACGGTGCTGTGACCACCCACCCTCTAGAACTGGCGACACCCGCAGTTCATCGCCTCAGAGGAGGCTGCTCCGATGCCGACCGTCAGCAACCGACCAGCCGCGCCAACCAGCCAGTCACGACGTGCCAAGCCGCTCGCCGCGACGATCGCGACGCTCGCCCTGCTTGCGGCGGGCTGCGGCTCCTCGTCGCCGGCCAGTCCTGGCAGCGCATCGCCGGCGAGCTTCACCGCGGCGGCATTCAGGTACTCCAGCTGCATGCGCGACCACGGGCTACCTGACTACCCGGACCCGATGATGACCGACCACAACGGCCAGCAGGTGGCCTACCTGGCGGTCAGCATCCCAATTGACCCGTCGCCGTCGTTCAAGAGCGCGCGGAAGGCCTGCCGAGGGGTTCTGCCCGCGCCGGATAGCACCAGCGCGGCCCAGCTCGCCCAGCAGCAGCGTGCCCGGGAGCAGCACATCCTCGCCTTCGCAAAATGCGTTCGCGGTCACGGCATCCGGAACTTCCCGGACCCCACCGGCCACGGCCAGCTGACCCCCGGGATGATCAGCGCGGCCGGGGTCGATCTGAAGGCCCCGGCCGTCCTCGCAGCCGCGAAGGCGTGCCTCGCCAGCGCCGGCGGCGCGATCACCTCGGCGGACGTGCAGCGCACCTTGAACGGCAACCAATGAGGACGGTGCCCCACGCGTTGCTCAGCGCTGCCAGCGCTCGCTCATCTCCTGCCAGGTGGGCGCCGGTCCGGGCAGCGGCGCGGCGCCGGCGCCCGCATGCAGCCCGTCGAGGATCGCGGCCAGATAGCGGTGACGTAGCTCGGCGACCCGCGGCGGTTCTCCGATCTTGACCGCGGCCACCAGCTCGAGTGCCAGCGACAGGTCGTGGACATCGACGTCGGGACGCAGCACGGGCTTGACTCTCGCGAACATCTCCGCGCCCATTTCGTTGGCGCGCGCGGCCAGCTCGTTCATCTCAGGGGTCGGCGTGAAACTCCCGGCCAGCGCCAGCGTCAGCGAGCTCGTGCCGGCGTCGACCAGGCTCTGCATCCAGCTCTGCAGGACGGTCCACGGGTCGCGCTCGTCGGCCAGCGCCGCCTCGGTCTCCTCGACGTAGCGCTCCAGGCCGAGGTGGCAGAGCGTGCGCAGCAGCCCCTCCTTACTGCCATAGCGCGAGTACAGGGCGCTGATCCCCACGCCGGCCTCCTTGGCCACGGCCGTGATCGGGGCGGCCGGATCAGCCACGAACACGGTCCGCGCCGCCTCGAGGATGACCGCGTCGTTGCGAGCCGCCTGGGCGCGGCGGCCGCTGAGAGGGGAGGGGTTCATCCCTCTCGAACTATATCTTGGAACGAAGTATTCCGTTCTGGTAGTGGCGCGCTAGCAGACGGTGAACTTCGCCGCCACGGTCTTGGTGACCCGCGTCGAGGCCTTGCGCCTGCCGTGCGCGGGCTTCGCGTAGTACACCGTGACCGTCAGCGGGTGCGGACCCGTCGCTCAGTCCCGTGAGGGAGAGCTCGAGCGTGGCCGGCTGACGGTGGACGGTCACTCGAGGGAGGCGCCCCGCTGCCTTGTCGATCTGGAACACGGCCCGCTCGAACTCCAACTTCGGCCCGCTGACGGCCGGGACCGTCACTGACTCGAGCGCCACCGCGAGCCGCTTGGAGCGGGGGGTGCATGTGGAAAAGGGCGGCGCGATCAGGTAGATCTTCTGATCGCCGACGTCCGCGGTGATGAAGGACGCGGGTGTCTGCTCCAGGGCGCCGAGATCGCAGCCAACGGTCGGGCGCGGCGTGCCGAGCTCATCGGTCACGTCACACGGTCCGCCGGCACCGAGCGCCGGGCTGCCCGGTCCCGGCTGGAGCGTCGCCGGCGAGCCGCCGTTGGGACGCAATGGTCCGAGCCTTGGATCGGCGGTGATCGGCGAGCCCGATGCGCTCGCGCCGCCGGCCGTGGCGGTCACCCCGATGATGCTCGCCCCCAGGAGCTTGGAGACGCTGCGGTTGGTGCGGTGAAGACCATTGACGCGGTCGAGCGCGAGGTCGTCCTCGGCAGCACCGGCACCCGTGTTGCCGTGCAGGATCGAGCCCGAGATCGATACCGAGGCCGTGGTCGCCATGCCGTGCCGGATCGTGTTCCCGAACGCGAGGCTGTAGACGCCGCCACCCCCCTGCGAGCCTCCCGCGGCGGAATTGTCAGCGATCGTCGAGCCGATCACCGACAGCGAGCCATCGACGTTGAACACAGCGCCACCGAGCCCGTCGCCGCTTCCTCCCGCCGGCGTGTCGGAGCTGGCGCCGGGGGCGCCGCCGAGGCCACCGATCGCGTAGTTGCCGGCCAGGGTGGAATTGGCGATCGTCACCTTGCCGAACAGCGAGAACACCGCCCCGCCCATCCCGGCGCCGCCGCCGCCGTCGGCGTCGGCCGCATCGGTGCCGCCGCCGAAGCCGCCCTGGGAGGCGCCGGCGCCGCTGCCGCCTCCGCCGCCGCCGAAGCCGCCGTTGCCGCCACCGCCGCCGGAGGCGTCCTGGGGGGCGACCCCCCCGCCGCCGAATCCGCCGCCCGCGCCGCCGAAGCCGTAGCCACCGCCCCCGCCGACACCGCCACCGCCGCCACCGCCGGCATAGTCGCCGCCCCCGCGGATGAACGGAACTCCTCCGCCCTTGCCGAACGCGCCGCCGGTCGCCCCGTCGTCGTCGCCGACGTCACCGCCGTTGCCGCCGTCACCGGCGTCGCTGCCGAAGCCACCGAGGCCACCACCGCCGCCCGTCCCGCCGCCGTCCTGCGGGCGGAACCCCCCGCCGCCCCCGCCGGTGCCGTTCTGGGCATCACCCGAGCCACCAGTGCCGCCGTGCGCGCCGGGCGCCGAGCCGCCGAAGCCGCCGCCCTGGCCGGAGGCGAGCGCACTCTGGCCGATCCCGCCCCCGCCCTCGCCGGCCGTCGGGGTGTTCACCAGGCCGCCGTTAGCAAAGCCACCCTGCGCGATGTTGCCGTTCAGCGTCACGCGCTGCAGCGCGACCGTGCCCTGGTTGAAGATCGCCCCGCCCATCCCCGCGCCGCCCCCGCTCATATCGGAGCTGCCGCCCTGCGCGCGCCCGTTGGACAGCGTCAGATCCTCCAGCGTCAGCTTGCCCGCCGGGATCCCCGAGAGGCCGCCCGAGATGTAGAAGAAGCGGAAATTCGGCACGACCTGGGCGAGCGGGCGGGCGATCGTCGCACCGTCGCCCGCGACCGTGACCTTGGCCGAGATCGGTGGCAGCCCATCGGGTCCGAACCAGTAGTTATCGACCTGGCGGAGGGTGTAGACGGCCCCGGCCGACAGCACCACCGTGTACGGCGACCCCGTGCCGACCACTTCGCCCGTGCAGTCCCGCTTCGCCCCGCCACCGCCCGACTCCGCACCCGTCTTCAAGGCTGGGTTGGACTTCTTGTCGGCCACCACGAGCGCGTCGCGCAGAGTGCAGCGGTGCGCGGACCCTGCCCCCAGCGTGTCCGCGGTGCTCGAAACGGTGATCGTCGTGGCGGCGGACGCGACCGACGCGCCGACCCCGAGGCAGGCGGCCGTGCTCAGCGCGGCCATACACACTTTCATCCGGGCCACGAACCGCCTGCGGCATAACCGGCCCAGCCTCTGCCCGCCACCCCGATGCCTGCGCACCGCACGACACTAACCCCTGGGCGCGACCCGGTCCAGTCGATCGTCCTAGGTCTTATCGGCCCGGGCAGAGCTGCTGGCACCTATCTTGCGGTCGCACAACGAAACGGTTGGAGGCGCTGGTGTGGAGATAGGGCTGGCTCTGGCTTCGGCGCTGCTGTTCGCGCTCGGCAGCGTGCTCCAGCAGCGGGCCGGCGTCGACGCCCCGTCGGCGGGTACTCACGCGGGATTGCTGCTGCGCATGGCGCGGCGCCCGGTGTGGCTGGCGGGGATCGCCTCCGATGTGCTGGGGTTCGTCGCTCAGGCGGCGGCGCTGGGCGTCGGCCGGCTGGCTGTCGTGCAGCCGCTACTGGTGGCCAGCGTGGTGTTCGCTCTGCCCCTCGGGGCGCGACTCAGCGGTCAGTCGCTACGACGCACCGACGTCATGGCCGCGGCGCTCGTTGTGGTGGCGCTGGTCGCCTTTCTCACCATCGGGCGTCCGTCCGGCGGACGCAGCGAGGCGCCGCTGTCGGACTGGCTGATCGCCGCCGTCGTCTGCACTGCGGTCTGCGCACCGCTCGCCCTGCTCGGCCGCAACGGCCCGCCGGCGCGCCGAGCAGCGCTGCTGGGCACGGGCGCCGGGATCCTGTTCGCGCTGACCGCGGCACTCACCAAGGCGGTCGTCGACGAGCTGCACGCCGGGATCCTGCACGTGGTCGGCAGCTGGGAGCTCTATGCGCTGGCCGGGGTCGGCTACGTCTCGATGACGCTCAACCAGCTGGCGCTGAACACCGGTGCGCTGGCGGCCACGATCGCGACGAGCACGGCGTTTGACCCGATCGCCAGCGTCGCCCTGGGACTGGCGGTATTCCACGAGTCGCTGCACCTGACGGGCCTCCGGGTTCTCGCCACGCTCGGCGCCCTGGCGCTGGCGCTGGGGGCGCTGACCGTCCTGGCCCGGTCACAGGCGCACACGGCTCACCCCGACGGTCCATAGACGGCATCGGGGCGGGCGGTTGCCCTCGCCTGAGACGGTGCCGGTATCGTCCGCGCCGTGGAGGCAGCTTCGGTCGGTGAGGTTCTGCACGGCGTCTGGCGCTTCGAGTCGGTGCACCCAGAGTGGACCGAAGAGGAGGGCGACGAGGACGGTTGGGAGCCGAGCGTCGCGTGGTGGGCGGTGGCCGCCTCCCCAGGGCTGGTGCTGATCGATCCACTCGTGTTCGACTGGCCCGCGCTCGATCGACTACTCGATGACCACGGGGGCTGCGCCGGGATCGTGCGGACCTGTCACTGGCACGAGCGCAGCATCGCCGAGGCGGCAGCCCGCTACCGGACCGCGGTGTGGGCGAGGCCGGCCCACGGTGACACTCCGTCTCATCCCTTCGATCATCCGGCCGGCACGGGCCGGGATCTGATCGGCGGGCTCGTTGGCCACGATGTCGAGCGCGACGACGAGATCGCGCTGTGGCTGCCGGCCCAGGCGGCCCTGCTGTTCGGCGATGCGATGCTGCGCACCGGCGGCGGGGAGCTTCGCGTGTGCCCGGATAGCTGGACGCAGCCCCCCGGCGGCCCGGCGCGCCTGCGGGCGGTGCTACGCGAGCTGGCCGAACTTCCGGTCGAGCATGTTCTCGTGTCGCACGGTCCCAACGTCCTGGGCGACGCCCAGGTTTCGCTGCGGGCGGCGCTCGGCTAAACCGAGGCCGGCCTTGCGGGCGACGTTCGGCTGAGCCGAGGGGGCTGCGGGGAGACCGCCGGCGGCCTCTGGTGTCCGAAGTGGCTGAGATAACACGGATTTGTGTTATCTCAGTCATCTGTGTATGCTGGCGTCATGCCGACCGATGCTGAGATCACGTTCGCCGATCACATGGGGCGCTTCTACGCGCGCCGCTACGCGTTTCCGCCGATGGTGGGCCGGCTGCATGGCTATCTCGCCGTCTGCGATCCGCCCGAGCAGAGCATCGGTGAGCTGGCCGACGCGCTGCTGGCCAGCCGCAGCGCGATCGCCGGAGCCGTCAAGGTGCTGGAGAGCATGCACGCCGTGAGCCGGGTGCGCACCGCGGGCGAGCGGATGGACCGGGTGCGAATCGACCTGAGTTCGCCGCGGTCGATGGGACTGGACATCTCTGAGTACGAGGAGATGAATGAGTTGGCGCGCGAGGGCCTGGAGGTCGTACGGGGTGCTCCGGCACAACGGCGCGCGGTGATGGTTGAGATGGCGGCGTTCGCCGAGTTCGTGCTGGAGCAGATCCCGCTGTTCCAGCAGGCATGGGCGGCACGCCGTGCCGAGCTCGTCGCGTCGGGTGAGCTTTCGGATCCACCCCGATCGGGAGGGCGATCATGAGCGTCGCCGCGGTTCAGGCGGTTGGGCTGCGCAAGTCCTTCGGCGAAGACGGTGGTGCTCGACGGGATCGATCTCACCGTCGCTTCGGGCTCGATCTTCGCCCTGCTCGGGCCAAACGGTGCCGGCAAGACCACGGTGGTGCGGATTCTTTCGACGCTGATCCCCGCCGACTCCGGTCAGATGAACGTGGCCGGCCACGACGTCATCAGCGACCCGGACGCGGTGCGAGCCGCAATCGGTGTCACCGGACAGTTCTCGGCCCTCGACCTGATGTTCACCGGCGAGGAGAACCTGCGGTTGATGGCCGACCTGAATCATCTCGGCCGCACAGCCGGCCGCCGGCGGGTTGCCGAGCTGCTCGAGCGCTTTGACCTGGTCGACGCGGCGGCCAAACCCGTCTCGACGTACTCCGGCGGGATGCAGCGCCGTCTGGACCTGGCGATGACCCTGGTCGGCTCGCCACAGGTCATCTTCCTCGATGAGCCCACCACCGGGCTTGACCCCCGCAGCCGCCGCACCATGTGGCAGAGCATCCGCGACCTGGTGGCCGGCGGCGTGACCATTTTCCTCAGCACCCAATATCTGGATGAGGCCGACCAGCTCGCGGACCACGTCGCCGTCCTCGACCACGGCCGGATCGTCGCGGAAGGCACTCCAGGCGAGCTCAAACGCCGTATTCCCGGAGGGCACGTTCGACTGCATTTCGCCGACCCGGGCACGCTCAACACGGCTGCCCACCTTCTGGACGTCGCCGCCCGCGACGATGAGGACCTGTCTCTCCAGGTGCCCAGCGACGGCAGCGCCGGCTCGCTACGCCACCTGCTCAACGATCTCGAGCGCGCCGGTCTCGACGTGGAGCACGTCACCACCCACACCCCGGACCTGGACGATGTGTTCTTCGCGGTCACCGGCCACCCCAGCGTCGAGGAGGAGGTCTCCGTCTCATGACCACCCTTGCCTACACCGTCACCGATTCGATCACGATGTCACGCCGCAACCTGCGCCGGCTTGTGCGCTACCCGTCGCTGACGCTCATGGTGATCGGTATGCCGCTGGTGTTCCTGCTGCTGTTCGTCTATGTCTTCGGCGGTCAGCTCAGCCACGGTCTGGGCGGCGGTCTCAGCGGCGGGCATTCCGGCCGGGCCGGGTACCTCAACTACGTCGCGCCGGGCATCCTGCTGATGACCGTTGCTGCGACCGTGCAGGGCACCGCAATCGTGGTTGCGATGGACATGACCGGAGGCATCATCGACCGGTTCCGCACGATGGCAATCGCCCGCGCCTCCGTACTCACCGGCCACGTGGTGGCCAGTGTGATCCAGGCGATGGCCGGAATCGCCATCGTTCTCGGTGTCGCCTTCGCACTCGGTTTCCGTCCCACCGCCGACCCTCTGCACTGGCTGGCCACGATCGGCGTGCTCGCGTTGTTCACCCTGGCTCTGGTGTGGCTCTCCACGGCGCTCGGCCTGGCCGCCAAGAGCGTCGAGACTGCGAGCAACACGCCGATGATCCTGACGCTGCTGCCCTTTCTCGGCAGTGGCTTCGTCCCCACCGCAACCATGCCGGCCGGGTTGCGGGAGTTCGCCAGATATCAGCCGTTTACGCCGGTGACCGAGACGGTGCGTGGCTTACTCACCGGGACGCCCATCAGCACAACCGACAGCATCGCGACAGTCGCCTGGAGCGTCGGCATCGCCGTGGCCTCTTATCTGTGGGCCCGGCACCTCTACAACCACCGCTCCGCCAACTGATCAACAAGAGCTACCCCGACCCGACGATCCCCGGTATCAGTCCGACGAGGACGGCGAGCCGAGCAGCCGCTTCCTAGGGGGCGGATAGACGGCTCGGGCGATCGTGGCGGGCGATCGCGGCGGCGATGAGCACGGCGGCGGCCGCACGCGCGGGAGCGGCGATGGCCGCGTCCCGGTCCATGTTGGCGGCGAGTCCCCCGCCGTCATAGATCAGGTGGAGCTGGCTGGCGAGGAGCACGGGGTCCGGGGCACCCGCGGCGGCGGCGAGCTCGGTGAACAGAGCGCGGATGTCACGGCGGTAGGCCTCGGCGGCCTCATCGACGCGCCCTCCGGCCGGCGCCTCGGCGGCCGCCGCGGCGAACGCGCAGCCGCGGTAGTCGGGCCTGCGGAAAAGCTGAGCCTGGGCGTCGAACACGGCGAGGATCCGCTCGACGGGATCCTCGACGGCCTCCACCGCCGTCCGCAGCCGCCCCAACATCTGGTCGTGCCGGGCGTCGAGGTAGGCGCAGACGAGTTGCTCCTTGCTGCCGAACGTGGTGTAGAGCGAGGCCTTGGCCACGCCGGCGCGCTCGATCACTCGGTCGATGCCGACGGATTGGACGCCCTCGGCGTAGAACAGCTCGCTCGCCGCCTGCAGCAGTCGCTCCCGCGGCGAGCGCTTGACCACGTCGGGCCGCGGCGAGCCCTTGATCACGTCGGGCCGCGGCGAGCCCTCGACCGCCTCGGGCCGGGTCGGTGGGGTGGTTCGAGCGGCCATCTCCGTTTTAGTCCTCTGCGTCGTCCGCCGCCTCGATCGAAAGCTCGACGCGGTCTGAATAGAACGCGACATGGCCCTTGATCTCGGCGACTGCCGGGTAGGGATCATCGTAGAGCCAGACCGCGTCGGTACCGCGTTGCGCGTCGGGAGTGACTGAGTACATGCTGGGCTCCTTCGCTCATTTGGCGAGGCTGGGGGACAGGCAGCGCTGCCGCGCGGTACGGCGCGCGCTGAGGATCGTGCCGACGGCCGTGGTGGCCGCGAGCGCGATCACGACGATGCCGAACTCCTGGGCGGTCCGGGTCACCGTGCTGTGGACGACGAGGACGCCGGCGAGGATCGCCGGGAGGCCCATCGCCAGGTAACAGATGATGTAGGCGACCGAGATGACGCCGGCGCGCTCGGCCGGGCCGGCCAGGCTGACGATCGTGCGCAGGCCACCCTGGAACCCGGCGCCGAAGCCGGCGCCGGCGATGACCGTGCCCACGAAGAACCCGGCAACGGACGTGACCGTCACCGACCACAACACGATCGCGACGCCGAGGATGACCAGCCCGTTGCCGGCGAGCGCGAAGCGTCGCGGCTCGGTGCGGTGAAAGAGCAGGAGCGTCAGCGCGCCGCTGGCCGCGAGCGCGAACAGCGCCGCGCCGCCAAGGACCGTCGAACCGGACCGAGCCACGTGAGCGGCGAGCGACGGGCCGAGCGAGCCGTAGAAGCCGGCAAGCGCCCAGACCGCTATCAGCGACGGCGCGGCGATAAGCAGCGCCTCGCGCACCCGCGCCGGGACCGCGACCGTGGGGCGCAACGCCCGCCGGGCCCCCGGGGCGCGTGGCGAGGTTTCAGCGATCGCCGCCACGCCCGCTGCTTGGATCAGGAACAGGACCAGCAGCACCAGGTAGACGAGCTCCGTCGGTGCCGGCAGCAGCTGGACGAGCAGCGCCGAACCGAGCGCACCGCTCGCGGAGCCGCTCATCGCCCCGGCCGCGTTGGCAACAGCACCGCGTCCGGGATGCAGGTCGACAAGCCCCGCCCCGATGGCACCGACGGCGGCACCGGTGGCCACGCCTTGCAGCACCCGGGCCAGGAGCAGCACGTCGACTCCGCCGGCGAACGCGAACAGCAGCATCACAATCGCCTGGGCGCCGAGCGCCCCGATCAGTACCGGGCGGCGCCCGACGTGGTCCGACAGCGAGCCCACCACGAGCAGCGAGGCGAGGACGGCGACGGCGTACACGCCGAAGATCACCGTGATCGTGACGGGCGAGAAGCCCCAGCGAGCCTGGTAGGTCGCGTACAGCGGGGTCGGCGCGCTCGAACTGGCCAGCAACGTCACCATGATCGACGTCAGCAGCCCGAAGGCGACGAATGCCGGGAGCGCGCGTCGGGTGGGCGCGGTCGGGGTGAGGGTGGTCATGGGAGTTCCGTGTGCCACGTCTAGATTGCGGTACGGCCGCCGTCGACGGCCAGGGTGGCGCCCGTGACGTAGCTCGCCTTGTCCGAGGCCAGGAACGCGACGAACTCGGCGATCTCGGCGGGGTCGGCGGCCCGCTTGGCGGCCGTGGTGGCGCCCAGCCGGTCGAACAGGTCCCGACCCTCGGGGCGTGTGTACACCGGGCCCGGGGCGACTGTGTTCACGCGGACGCCGGACGCGCTGTACTCGGCAGCCCATGAGCGCGTCAGCGCGGCAAGTGCCGCCTTGGTCGCTCCGTAGGCGGCTCCGCCGGCGAGCCCGACGGTCCCGGCCATGCTGCCCATGTTGATGATCGAGCCCCGGCCGCGCGCGGCCATGCCGGGCGCGAAGGCCGCGACCAGGTAGTAGGGCGCGCGAACGTTGGCGGCGAACATCGAGTCGAAGTCGTCGATCCCGACCTCCGGCGTGGCGCCCCAGACGGAAAAGCCGGCGTTGTTGACGAGGATGTCGACCTCGCCGACCTCGCCGACCTCGTCGGCCAGCTCGGCGAGCCGCTGCGGATCGCCCAGGTCGGCCTGAACAAACTCGGCGTGGCCACCGGCTTCGCGAACACTGGTGACGATCCCGGCGCCGCGCTCGGCGTCACGGCCCAGTACGAGCACCTCGGCGCCGTCGCGGCCAAGCGCGATGGCGATTGCCGCTCCGATCCCTGCGGTCGCGCCGGTGACGAGCGCTCGTCGGCCGAGGAGGGGCCGGTCGGATGAGGTGATCTCGGTGCTCGTGGCGGTCATCGCTTCCCTTTCGTACAGAACGGTCTGTCTGCGTGCGCTCGTAACGGTACCAGACAGACCGGTCTGTTTGCAAGGGTGATGTGCGCCGGCGCCTCCGGGGGTTCCGTCGCGTCTACGCGTATATGGCGTAGAAGCGACGGAGGCCTCCCGCCGGCTCCGGCCTAGCCTGGCTGCGTAGGTGGACTGCCTTGTCGCCGAGCAGGTCCGTGGACGTCATCCCGGCTGACGCGTCCGTGCGATACGCAGCGTCGTTCTCGGGTAGTAGGACCGCATGGCTGATCGCACCTGGTTCATCACGGGCGCGTCGCGTGGCTTCGGTCGTTCGTTCGCGCAGGCCGCGCTCGCGGCCGGTGACCGCGTCGCTGCCACCGCGCGCGACACCTCTTCGCTCGATGACCTCGCCGCTGAGCACGGCGATGCCGTCGTGCCGATCGAGCTCGACGTCACCGATCGCGACGCCGCGTTCGCCGCCGTCCGGCAGGCCCACGACCGCCTCGGACGTCTCGACGTCGTCGTCAACAACGCGGGCTATGGCGTCTCGGGTGCCATCGAGGAGCTCACGGAGGAGCAAGCTCGCAGGCAGATCGAGGTCAATCTCTTCGGTGCGCTGTGGGTCACCCAGGCCGCGCTGCCCATCCTGCGCGAGCAGGGCTCGGGGTGGATCGTGCAGGTGTCCTCGATCGGCGGCCTGGCCGCGTTCCCGCTCACCGGCATCTACCACGCGAGCAAATGGGCCCTTGAGGGCTTCTCGGAGACGCTGCGCCAGGAGGTCGAGCCGTTCGGAATCAAGGTGCTGATGGTCGAGCCCAGCGGCTTTCGCACCGACTGGGCGGGCTCGTCCATGGACCGCGCCGAGCCCATCGCCGCCTACCAGGGGATCGAGGCGATCGCCAACCGCCGCTCGGCCCAGCAAGAGGACAACAACGGCTCCCAGCCGGGCAACCCCGACCTCGCCGCCCAGGCGCTGCTCGGCACGCTCGACCGCCACGACCCGCCGTTCCGGCTGCTGCTCGGCAACGTCGCCTACGACGTGGCCACAGATCGCTACGAGTCGCGTCTGGAGGAGTTCCGCGCGGGCGAACAGGTCGCGCGAGGCGCCGACGACCGCTAGATCGACGGGCCCCTGCCCGGCAGTCGCTACGCTCAGCCGTCGATCATTGCAGCCACGTCGTACAGCGTAAGACGCATCTCAGCCGGCGGTGCTCGCGATGTGGTAGCCGACGTTGGGGATCGTCTCGATGACCTGGGGGTCTCCCAGCTTTCGGCGTAGCCGGCTTATGGTGACGTGGACGGTGTTTGTGAACAGATCGGCTTGCTCGTCCCATACCTGTGCGAGGAGGTCCTCGGCGCTGAGGACTGCGTGCTGGGCTCGCATGAGGGCTTCGAGCACGGCGAACTCCTTGGCTGACAGGGCCAGTCGCCTGCCGTCGCGGGTGGCGGTGTGGTGGAGCGAGTCGAGCTCGATTCCAGCGGCTCGGAGGACTCTGGCCTGGGCTACCGGTTGGCGGCGGGCGAGGGAGCGGATGCGGAGGACGAGCTCAGGGAAATGGAACGGTTTTGTGAGGTAGTCGTCGGCCCCGAGGCGCAGGCCGCCGACGCGTTGTGCCGGGGTGGCGGATGCGGTCAGCATCAGGATCATGGCGGGGCTCTCGCCGTCGGTGATCATGCGGCAGATGGTGTCGCCGTGCAGCCCGGGTAGGTCGCGGTCCAGGACGACTACCTCGTAGTTGTTGAGGTCAAGCTTTGTTGCGGCTTGGAGGCCGTCATAGGCGACGTCGACGGCCATGCCTTCGTCCTGTAGTCCCTCGACGACGGCATCGGCGAGGGTGCGGGAGTCTTCGACGATCAGCACCCTCATGCCGGTACCCCAGCGGTGCTCCTGACGGTGAGCGGGAGGGTGATCGCGACGCGCAGCCCGCCGTCGCTGCGGGCCTGAAGGTCGAGCGTGCCGCCGTGAACCTGTGTGATCGCAGCGATGATCGCGAGCCCGAGGCCGGCGCCCTTGTCCGAGCCGGTCCGTTGGGCGCCGATGCGGCGGAATGGCTGGATCAGCTGGCTGACCTCCTCGGGGTCGAGGATCGGGCCGCCGTTCTCGACGACAAGACGAGCGACCTGGCCTTCGACGGTGGTCGCGACGTGGACCCAGCCGCGTGGCTGGTTGTGGTTGATCGCGTTGTCGATCACGTTCTCGACCATTCGGGACAGCAGCGTCTCGCTGCCGGTGACTTGGGCGTCGGGATGCTGTCGCTGCTCGACGGCCAGGCCAAGCGCGGAGATCGCGCCGGCGCGGCGTTGAACGGCAAGCCGGGTGAGATCGGTGAGCGAGAGCGTGGCCTGGTCGACGATCGGTCCCTGCTGGGTGTGCGCGAGCGTGAGGAAGCTCTCCAGCAGCAGGTCGGCATGGCCGAGCTCGCGCTCGAGCCTGTCGGCTAGCGTTTGGAACTGCGGGGGGACGGGTCCTGGCTTGGCCATCGCCACCTCGAGCGAGGTTCGCATGCCCGCCAGCGGGGTGCGTAGCTCGTGAGAGGCGTTGGTGACGAACTGGCGCTCGAAATCAAACGATCGCTCGAGCCGCGCGAGCAGCTCATCGAAGGTGTCCGCGAGCTCTTTGAGCTCGTTGTCTGGGCCGGTGAGGTTCAGACGCTCGTGCAGGTTGGTGGCGGAGATGACCTTGGTCGTTGCGGTGATCTCGCGTAGCGGGCGCACAAGCCGGTCAGCGATCAGCCAGCTGAGCGCCAGCGAGAGGGCCGCCATGATCGCCAGTGCGATCGCCGCCGCGATAAGCAACTGGTGCTGGTCTGAGCTGTGCTGGGTGATGCTGATCACTAACCCCGGCCGGCCCCCAGCGGGCGCACCCACGGCACCCGCCGCGCTCGCGCTACTCGATCTGCCCTGCCACACCTGGAAGGTGAGGGCCAGCAGGGCGACGCCCGAGGCTAGGAAGACCGCGAAGAACAGCACGGCGATACGCACCCGGATGGTGCGGGGTGGCAGGCGGGGTCGGAAGCTATGGCCGGTGAGCATGGGCACCGAGGATGCCTCACCTCACCTTACAGAGGGATAACAGGATCAGTTAGGCCTGTGTCAGGGGTTCCCGCGTACAACCGCAGCAGACGGTTCCCAACGAGGAGTAGACACGATGCACACCACCGGAGAGCCATTCAAACAACGACGAGCACGCTGGCGTGGTGAGCGAGGCCTGCCGGTCGCCTGCGCGGCTCTCGCCGCCGGTCTGCTTGCTGCCGGCTGCGGCGCCAGCCCATCGACCCCCAGCTCGAACAAACCCACCGGCGCCGCGCGGGCAGGCTCCCAAGCGATCGCTTTCTCCCGTTGCATGCGCTCCCACGGAGTACCCAGCTTCCCGGACCCAACGATCTCGAGATCAGGCGGTCACGTCGGCATCAGTCTGGGCGTCCCTGCGAGCGCAAGCGCGTCGCCGGCATTCAAGACGGCGCAGCAGGCCTGCGCGAAGCTCGCGCCGGGGGGCGCGCCAGGCGGTGGGGCCGCTCCCGTCACTGCGCAGCAGCACAAGGAAATTGTGCAATTCGCGGCGTGCATGCGCGCCCACGGCCTACCGGACTTCCCCGACCCTGACGCGTCGGGAGTGTTCCATCTGGTCAACATCAACACGAACTCTCCGGCGTTCACCACGGCGACCCAGAAGTGCCAGGTCAACGGGGTGCCGCTCAGCATCAGCAGCCAGCAGGGTTCAGGTCCACAGTGATCAGAATCCGTGCGCTGGCCGTGCTCGTGCTTTTGGCGGCGATCGGCGTCGTCGTCGGGGTGGTTGTCACTTCCGAGACGCCATCCAAGCCGCGGGACTCCGACGCCACGGCGCCCTCTGGCGCCACCACGGTGCAGCGCCGCGACCTGGTGGCGACCGATACCGAGTCAGGGACGTTGAGCTATGCCAACTCACACACCGTCTATGACCAGCTGAGCGGGACGATCACCTGGCTGCCGGGCGTCGGGCAGCTGATCAAGCCCGGTCAAGCCCTGCTCGACGTGGCCGGCCGGCCGGTGCTGCTGATGAACGGGAGAACCCCGGCGTACCGCGACCTGAGCGCGTCCGACAGCGATGGCGCTGATATCGAGCAGCTGAACCGCAATCTGGTGGATCTGGGCTTTGACTCGGATGGGATCGTGGTCGACGACGCATGGCAGCCGGGGACCACGGTTGGGGTGGAGAAGTTGCAGGCGTCCTTAGGTGAGACCGAGACCGGCAGCCTGTCGCTTGGGCAGATCGTGTTCTTGCCCGGCGACCAGCTGATCTCGACCGTGGACGCGACGCTCGGCTCGAGCGGCGGGACTAGCAGCCCGGCGGCGACGACCGCCAGCACACCCGTGTCGTCGGGCGCCGGCGAGTTCGTCAGCCTGACGACCAGCAGCACCACGACCACACCGTCCGGGCGGGCGGGGCCGAGGCCGACCGGTTCCACGGGCTCGCCAACTCTGGCTCAGCTGACGGCGCTGCTGAAGGCCGAGGCGGCGCAGCTGAAGGCCGCGACCGCGGCGCTTAGGGCCGCGAAGACCCCGGCCAGCAGCGCCCCTCAAGCGGCCGCGCCTAAGAAAAGCACCCCCGCGGCGTCGAAGCCCTCAGCGTCGAAATCGCCCAGCGGGGTCGGGACCTCGTCGCCGGTGTTGCAGACCACCTCGACGCGGCTGATCGTCACCGTGAACCTCGATGCGAGCAAGCAGAGCGAGGCGACGGTCGGGGAGCGGGTGTCGGTCGAGATGCCGGCCGGAAATATTGTTAGCGGGAAGGTCACCGCCATCAGCCGGATCGCCCAGACCCCGACCAGCGGCTCGGGCACGACAGCGACGATTCCGGTGACGGTCACGCTCACCGGCCACCACACGCATACGGGTCTCGATCAGGCGACGGTGAGCGTGAGCTTCGCCCAAGCTCGGGCTCGAAATGTGCTCTCGCTACCGGTCACGGCCCTGCTGGCGACGACCGGCGGCGGCTACGCAGTGCAGCAGGCGGCCGCTCCCCACACGCTGATCCCCGTCACCACCGGCTTGTTCGCCGCCGGCGATGTGCAGATCTCCGGAGCGGGCATCTACCCGGGCCTGCAGGTGACCGACTCACAGGGCTGAGCATGATGCTCGACAACGCTCACGACACCGGCAAGCCCACATCGACGCGCCACGATGACAACGTGGCGTTGCGGTTGGACGCCGTCGCCAAGCACTACCCGGGTGGCGTGCACGCGATGCGCGGCGTCAGCGTGGAGGTGGCCGACGGTGACCGTGTGGCGGTGGTCGGCCCACACCGGCCCCCGATGCTCTCCGGCGGAGAGCGCCAACGGGTGGCGATCGCGCGGACGATCGCCAAACGCCCCCGGATCATCCTCGCCGACGAGCCGACCGGCAACCTTCGGCACCAACCTGCTCACCGTCACCCCCGGCCAGACGTTCACCGGCAATACCGAGGTTCTGCCCGGCACGGCGGTGGCGATGATCGAACACATGACCGACGTCAACAGCGCCGCCGCCGTCTACCAGGTCGCGGGACAGAACGTCTATCGCACCCCGCTCGTGCCCTCCACCCAGACCGGTGGGATCGGCGTCGTCGCCGCTGGCCACGACCTTCCCCGCGTGGTCAGCGCAACGATCGCCTCCGGCCACTTCCTGGGCGCCGTCTCAGACCGCTACCCCGAGGCGGTACTCGGCGCCCAAGCCGCCAACGTCCTGCAGATCACCCGCGTCAGCGGCCACCTGACGGTCGACCTGGGCAACACCTGGTTCGCGGTCGTCGGGATCATGAACTCGGCGACCCTCGACACTGGACTGGATAGCGACGTGTTCATCTCCCTGCCCGTCGCCGAACGCGTCTTCGGGCTCCGGGCCAACCCCTCCACGATCTACGTGCGCGCCAACCAGAACAACGTCACCGGTGTCTCGGACCTGCTTGCCGCGACCGCCGACCCACAAAACACCAGCGGCGTCCAGGTCAGCCGCCCTTCCGACGCGCTCGAGGCCCGTGCCGCTGTCAAAGGCCAATTCACCACGCTGTTGCTCGGCCTCGGAGCCGTCGCGCTCCTTGTCGGCGCGATCGGTATCGCCAACATCATGGTCATCTCCGTGCTCGAACGCCGCGGCGAAATCGGCCTGCGCCGCGCCCTCGGCGCCACCCGAGCTCACATCACCACCCAATTCCTCACCGAATCCGCTCTCCTCGCCGTACTCGGTGGGATCGCCGGCCTGATCCTCGGCGCCGGCGCCACCGACATCTACGCCCAGGCCAGGCACGAACCCTTCGTCATCCCCACGTACGCGCTCGTCGCCGCGCCGGCCACCGGCTTCCTGATCGGAGCGCTCGCCGGGCTCTACCCAGCGATGAAGGCAGCCAGGCTCAGCCCGACCGAAGCACTGCGCACCGCTTGAGCACGGATCCCTACTACGCTCGATCGTCGGTGACGACGGTGAGGTCGAGTCGAGCGAGCCGGTCGGGGTCGGCGAGGATGTCGATCTGCGTGATCCTTCCGTTCCTGACGGTGATCGCGCCGACCGAGAACGGTTGCCTGTCGCGCAGCGTGACAATGCCGGCCGCGCCGTTGACGAGGGCCCGCTGCACCGTCAAGTCGGTTCGTGACCACCCCCGCGCCTGACCGGCGACGGTCTCGGCCCCGTGGACCTCGGCCGACGGGCCGGCCAGCCCGCCGTCGGCTCTGAGCACCACGGCAGGGTCAAGAACGGCGAGCAGCGCGTCGAAGTCACCGTTGCGGGCAGCGGCCAGGAACGCCTCGACGATCTCCCACTGGGCGCTCAGATCGGCGTCGGGGGGCGGGGCCCGGCCCTGGACGCGACGTCGGGCGCGGCTGGCCAGCTGCCTGGTTGCCGCGGGCGTGCGGTCGACGATCGAGGCGATCTCGTCAAATGGCATCGCGAACATGTCGTGCAAGACGAACGCGAGCCGCTCCGCGGGGGCGAGCGCGTCGAGCACGACCAGCAACGCCAGGCCGACCGAGTCGGCGAGCAGCGCCTCGTGCTCAGGGTCGGTGCCGTCGGCGCGATCGACGATCGGGTCGGGGACGTGGGGGCCGAGCTCCTCGTGCCGCGACCGGCGCGAGCGCAGCATGTTCAGCGCCACCCGCGCGACGATCGTAGTCAGCCATCCGCTGAGGTTCTCGACCGCTGCGCTGTCGGCGCGGCCGACCCGCAGCCACGCCTCCTGGACGGCATCGTCAGCCTCGCTGAGGGACCCGAGCATCCGGTAGGCGACCGCACGCAGACGCGGGCGGTGCTGCTCAAAACGCTCAGCCAGCCAATCCTGCTCAGCCATGTCACATCCCTCCGTTTGATCGTGTCATACGACTAGACACGCCCGCCGTGGCCGATGTGACCAGCGGTCACCGGATGGAGTGGCGCGTGACGAATCCGAATCACCGATCCAGAGGAGCACATGATGCGAGTTTTCGTCGTGGGAGCGAGCGGCGCGATCGGCAGCCGGCTCGTTCCCCGGCTGATCGAGGCAGGACACGACGTGACCGGCACCCACCACTCGCCGGCCGGCGCCGAGCGCCTCCGGACCCTCGGAGCCATGCCCGTCAGGCTCGACCTGCTCGACCCGCGCGCTGTGCGCAAGGCTGTCCTGGAAGCCGAGCCCGAGGCGGTCATCCACCAGGCCACCGCACTCGCGAACGCCCGCTTCGGCCGCAGCCTCGACCGCACGTTCGCACAGACCAATCGGCTGCGCACCGAAGGCACCGACGCGTTGCTCGCCGCCGCCCGGGAGGCCGGAGTGCGCCGCATCATCGCGCAGAGCTTCGCCAACTACCGCTACGCGCGCGAGGGTGGGCCGGTCAAGACCGAGGACGACCCGCTCGACCCCGCTCCGGCACCGAACACTGAGCAGACCAACGCCGCGATGAGCCACGTCGACCGGGCCGTCACCGAGGCCGGCGGGATCGCGCTGCGCTACGGCGGCTTCTACGGAGCGGCTGATGACCAGGTCATCCAAGCGGTGCGCAAACGGCGGTTTCCCATCATCGGCGCCGGCACGGGCCTCACCTCCTGGATCCACCTCGACGACGCCGCTACCGCGACCGTGCTCGCGCTCGGGCTCACGGGGCCCGCGATCTACAACATCGTCGATGACGAGCCCGCGCCGGCACGCGACTGGCTGCCCGCCCTCGCCGACGCACTCGGCGCAGGCCCCCCTCGCCACCTGCCCCTGTGGGTCGCACGACTGTTCCTCGGCAAGGCGGCGATAGCGATGGGGCAGGCCCGCGGCGCCTCCAACGCTAAAGCCAAGCACGACTTCGGCTGGACCCTGGAGCACCCCACCTGGCGCCAAGGATTCGCCGACGGCTAGTGTGGGCCGATGCGACAGACCACCGGCTTTGCGCGGATGCCGGAAGGGGGACGGATCGCCTTTGCCGTGGTGGGGAGCGGGCCGGCGATCGTGATGCCGGCGTGGTGGGTGTCAAATGTGGCCGAGGACTGGCATTTCGGGCCCTTGCGCCGGTTCATGGAGGGCTTGGCGGCCGGCCGCACGGTCGTGCGCTATGACCGCGTGGGGACCGGCGTCTCCGATCGGGAGCGGGCGCCGCAGACGTTCACCCCGGAGTTCGAGGCGGCCACGCTCTGCGCTGTTCTTGACGAACTGGCGCTGGAGCGCGTGACGCTGATGGGCATCTCGTGCGGGGGGTGTACTGCCGCGAGCTTCGCCGCGAGGCGGCCAGAGCGTGTCGATCGCCTCTTGCTCTACGGCACCTACGCCAACGGGCACGCGCTGGGGCCACCGGAGGCGCGGCGGGGCATGGTCGACCTCGTGCGCTCGCATTGGGGGCTGGGGAGCCGTTTGCTGGCGGACATGTTCGGACCCAGCTGGTCGCCTGAGACGCGTGCCGCCTTCACCGCGAGCCAGCGCGCCTCTGCCGACGCCGGGGTCGCGGCAAATCTGCTGGAACTGATCTACGAGACCGATGTGCGCGAGGACCTGTCGAGGGTGCGGGCGCCGGCGCTGGTCGTGCATCGGGAGCGCGATCGCGCGATGCGGCTGAAAGGCGCACGCGAGGTAGCCGCGCTGCTGCCGCGTGCCGAGCTCATGACGCTGCCGGGTGACGCCCACTTGCCGTGGCATGGCGACGGTGACGCTGTCCTGCGTGCGGTCGCCCCGTTCCTCGGCATCGACGCACCGGCCGCACCGGCCAGCGAGCCGGATGGTGACGGGCTGGATGAGCTCAGCGAACGCGAGCAAGAGGTGCTCGGGCTCGTCGCGCAGGGCCTCAGCGACGCACAGATTGCCGAGCGGCTCGTGATCAGCCCGCACACCGTACATCGCCATGTGGCCAACATCCTGGCGAAGCTGCGGCTGCCCACCCGCGCCGCGGCCGCCGCGCGCGCCGCGCGCGCCGGACTGCTCTGAGCTCCTGAGACCAGCGGCGAATGGCCCGATCCGGCCATCGCAGATGGCACGTACGCGCGATGGCGTATCGGCGGCGAGGTGGTGGACTGCGACCACCCAACGGATCGGAGGAAGCTCCATGTCAGCCATTACCGTCGAGGTCCAAGCCCTGAAGGACGCCCACCGCAGGACCTGGGCCTCCGGTGACTACGCAAGGGTCGCCGAGCTGGTCACCGACGTCGGCGAGCGAGTCGTCGAGCGCGCGGGGGTGCAGGCTGGGGCCGACGTATTGGACGTGGCCGCCGGCACCGGGAATGCGTCTATCCCCGCCGCCCGCGCCGGCGCTCGGGTCATCGCCACCGATCTCACGCCGGAGCTGTTCACCGCCGGGCGCAGCCGTGCCCGGCGAGCGGGTGTCGAGCTCGAGTGGATCGCGGCCGACGCCGAGGATCTGCCGTTCGAGGACGAGCGCTTTGACTATGTGCTCTCGAGCTTGGGTGTGCAGTTCGTTCCCCGTCACGAGGTCGTCGCCTCAGAGCTCGTGCGCGTGTGCCGCCCCGGCGGGATGATCGCGCTCGGTAACTGGGCCGCGGACGGCCTCATCGGGCGCGTCTGGACGATCATGGGCCCGTACCTTCCGCCGCCGCCCGACTACGTCTCCGCGCCAGCGGGCTGGGGTCGCCCCGAGCACGTCAAGCAGCTGTTCACCGACTACCCGGTCGACCTGACGTTCGAGCACTACTCACTCGATTTCGAGGCCGACTCAGCCGCAGCGTACATCGACACACTGGCCGATTTCTACGGCCCGATGCTGCAGGCCCGCACCAAGCTCACATCCAGCGGGACGCTGGCCGGCACTCCGCGACGAGCTCATCGCCCTGAGCACCGAGCTCAACCAGGCCGGTGAGAGCGGATTCCGGGCGCCGAGCGAGTACCTCGTCACTCTCGCCCGCAAGCACCAGTAGAGGCTGGCTCACGATGCGACGGGCGCCGTCACGCCACCCGTCGCCCGGGCGTCACGCCACCCGTGACGCCCGGGTGCGCTCGCTGTTGGCGGCGTCCTCGACAGGGTCGAGGAACTCGGCCAGCACCGGGGCCAAGAGCTTCACCTTGAGGTTGTGACCCACGCCCTCGAGCGAGCGGAGCCGAGCGTCGGGCAGCACATCGGCCAGCGCGTGCGCTCCCTTCTTCAGGTTCGCGGGGCTCTTGGCACCGTAGACGACGAGTGCCGGCACACGGACTGAAGACCACTCGTCCGGGCTCAGCGGGTCACCCTGCATGTTGTGCTCGCCGAGTGCCGCCCAGTCGTATCTGAGCGTGTGAGCATTGGCCGCCATGTCCCTCCACATCGGCATCAGCCGCATCATCGTCACGACCGGAGCCGGCATGCCCATCGCGTTGCGCATGAAGTGCCTGACGGCGCCGCTGTTGTTGCCCGCGGCGATCAGGTCGTCAAGCCGCTGCCCGTAGTCGGCTGGCGGGTGCTTCTCGGCCCGGTCGACCATGAAGGGCGCCTCGTAGACGGCCACTCGTCCCACGCCGATCCCTGCGCCGGCCGCCCGCAACGCGAGCGCCCCGCCGGAGGAGAAGCCGAACAGCGCGGCCCGGCCGCCCACGGCGGCGATCAGTGCCGCGATGTCGTCGATCTCGCGCTCGACGGCGAAGGGGCCGGCCTCGTTGCTGTCGCCCCGCCCGCGCCGGTCGTAGTTGATGACCGTGTAGCTCGGGGACAGCAGCTCGGAGAGGCCGATCATCTGCTTGAAGCGGCGGTCGAGCTTGCGATCACCGAGCGCGCCATTGACCAGGATCACCGGAGATCCGTTCCCGGCGCGGTCGTAGGCGATGGTGGTGCCATCGGCTGAAATGACGGTACTCATGGCTGTCCTCCGTTGCTGTGTTCGGCGTGTTTGGGTGCCAGGCGTAGGGACATGACCCCGGTGGTGAACCGGGTGGCGGCGAGCACGTCGAAAGAGGCGGAGCCGCCGACCCCGTCGAACAGCCGCTGCCCGGTCCCGACGATGACGGGGTGGATGAGGAGATGCAGCTCGTCGAGCAGACCCTCGCGAAGCAGGAAACGGACAAGTGTCGGGCTGGCCTGGACATTGATGCTGGCGCCCGGACCTTGCTTGAGCTCGCGGATGCGAGCGGCCACATCGCCGGTGATCACGGTTGTCTGACCCCAGCCGGTGTCCGCGATATTGCTCGAGACGAGCACCTTCGGGGTGTCATTCATGATCGGCGCGTGCCCGATCCGCTCTGATCCCTGGCCGGTAAACACGGAGCGGAACATGTCGTAGGACCGGCGCCCGTAGAGGTGCGTGTCGCTGGCCGCGAGCGCGGACTGCACTGCCTCGGTCATCTCGTCGTTGTAATACGTTGGGTTCCAGCTGTGCGGGTCCTCCACCACGCCGTCGAGGGTGATGAACAGGCCCGAGATGAGCGTTCGCATCAGTGTCTTTCGTTTGCTTGGATCTGTGGGTGAGGATCGGCGGATGAGTCACCGGCCCGCGTAGCCGCGCTCGAGCCAGCCGACCAGCTCGGAGTCGAGGTCGCTCGGGTTGTGGAGACGCACCCGGTGGGTGACCATCGCGTTCCAGCTCCCCGCCGCCTCGAGGCGGTCGCCCGCCGGTTCGTCCTTGAGCTTGATGCCGACGTCGAGCCGGTTGGTCGTAACCTGCACGATCGCGAACTTCTTCCCGGCACGGCGCAGGCTCAGATAGCTCTTCCCCGGGTCGACGTCGATGTCGGACCCGAAGCCGGCGACGGTGCCCACGAGGCGGTCGAAGACCGGGCGCCAGGCTGCCTTGCGGCCGGCGAAGTGGCGGTCCACCTTCTCGTCGGTGGACGCTCGCGGCTCGGTCTGCCGCCTTATCGTGGCCACGATCGCCATCGCGTGACCACGGCCGAGCCCGAACTCGTCCCCAAGCCAGCTGACGATCGCCTGCGGCTTGACGCCGGGTTCGAGCAGACCCTCGGCAGCTGCCAACTGGATGATCTCGTCGGGACTCCTTCCGGTCTTGGTGGTGATGGTGTCCAGGTAGGCCTGCATCGACATGGGTGGCTCCTTGGTCGCGGTGTGCCGAGCGGTCACTGCCTGGCGCAGGCGGCGCGCGCAGATCTCGGACTTGGGGATGAACGTGTATCCGTTCAGGTCAGCCTGCACAGGAGCGCTCGAGGTGAAAACCACTCCCGCCGCCAGCCGCGCAAACGCACCCGCCGTCGCAAGTGCCCGTGCGGCGGCAGGGTCGACGTCGACGATCGCAATGTCGGGCCTCGTCTCATCGGGGAGGGCGAGTCCCTCGCCGGCGGTGGCGACGTCAGCCACGACCTCGAGTCCCTCAGTCCGCAGCAGGGCACGGATCGCGGCTCGCGACACCTCGTGGCGATCGACGATCAGAACGCGCAGCGCCGATGGTTTGACCTGTGTGCCTGACATACCGGCACTGTCGCTCGCCGGCGGGCCGCTCGCATCCGTGAGCTCACCAGTCGGTGAGAGTCAGTCGGCAGCTGTCGAGAGGTCTTCGAGCCGGATCAACTCGGTGCGTGAGGCAAGTCCGAGCTTCGTGAACACTTTGCGCAGGTGGTACTCGATGGTGCGCGGGCTGAGAAACAGCTGCGAGGCGATCTCGGGGTTACTGAGCCCGCTCGCCGCGAGACCGGCGATCTGCAGCTCCTGCGGGGTGAGCTGATCAAGCGTGGATGGTTCCCGCCGGCGCGCGGTCTCCCCGGTGGCGCGCAACTCCCCCTCCGCACGCTGGGCCCAGGGCGCGGCGCCGATCGAGCGGAAGCGTTCGGCCGCCTCGCGCAGATGTGTGCGTGCGTCGATGCGGCGGCGCCGGCGTCGCAGCCACTCGCCGTAGACGAGGTGGGTGCGGGCGCGCTCAAAGGCGGTCAGCCCGTCCCCGAGCACGACCGCTTGCGCAAAGCGCTCCTCGACAGAACCGGCTCCGATCAGCGCTTCGCATCGCGCGAGCCGCGACCGGTTGGCGTCGCTGGGCGCGTGCTGCGCCCAGTCGCGCACCAACGCCAGCGGGGCCCGGGCTCGCTCGGCGGGCAGTCCGCCGCGGACAATCGCCTCGATCGCGTCGGCCGCGGGGGCGGCCGTGGCGACGAGGGTCAGATCGTGGCGGTCGCCGGAGGCGACCTCGAGCAGCGTCGTCGCCGCCGCCTCGGGGCGCCCGAGCGTGAGCTCGAGCAGGCCTCTGGCGGCACGCACGCCGGCGTCGAGATAGATGTCGCCGCTGCGCTGCGCGATCGCGAGCGCCTCCTCGGTGTGCGCCCGCGACGCGTCCTCGAGCCCCCGGATCGCCTCGACGTAGGCCATCGTCTGGAGGTGCCATCCCGAGCCGTGGCCGAGCTCGGTCGACAACGCGTACCCCTCCTGCGCGGCCACATAGGCGAGGTCGATCCGGCCCGCGCGCAGGAGTTCCCTGGCGTGATGCTCGAGCGTGACCGGGAGCAGGCTGAGCAGTCCCTGGGCGCGTGCAAGCTCGACGGCCTTGGTCGTATATGCCAGGGCGGCGTCAGGCCGGCCGCCGGCGGCCTGTGCGGCCCAGACCTGCGCGCGCGGATCCTCGCCGAGCGAGGCGGCGAGCGCGAGGGCGCCGTCGAGCGTGGCCCGCGCCCGCTCGAGCTCACCGGCCACCAGCGCGGAGGCGCCGACCAGGATGCGCTGGCTGAACTGGGCGCGCCGGCTGTTGGGCACAAGCTCGGCCGCCCGCATGCCGACCTCACGCACCATGGCGACATTCCCGATCACCCCGGCGGCCTCCGCCGCTTCGTGCAGCATCGCCAGCGCCAGATCGGCGTCAGCGTCTCCGGCGCCGTCAAGCAGTGTCGCGAGGGCGTCCCGGGCGCTCCCACAGCGCGCTTCGATGACACCGCGGAGGTGCAAGAGACGCGGCCGCAGCTGCCGGTCACCGAGCGGCACCGCACGTGCGATCAGATCGAGCGCGCGCTGTGGCTGCCCGGCATCCCACGCGGCCTGCGCGGCCGCCGCCAGCCGGGGTGCGACGCGGATGCGCTCGCCGGTGAGCTCGGCGGCGCGTTCGTAGGCGGTGGCCGCCGAGGCATGACCGGCTCGCAATTGGGCGCGGCGGGCGGAGGTCTCGAGCGCCACGGCCACCTCCTCGTCACCGGCCACGGTCGCCATTGCCTGGTGCCAGACCCGGCGATCGACGTGCTCCTCGTCGGAGAGGGCCGTCGCGAGGGCGCCGTGGACGCGCTGGCGCTCGCCGAGCGTGGCCCGCTCGTAGACCGCTGCGCGCACGAGTGGGTGGCGGAACTCGAGCGAGGCGGTATCGGTGCGGAGCAGTGCGGCCTGCTCGGCGGGACCAAGCGCGTTGCTGTCAAGGCCGAGCTCGCCGAGCGCGCCGAGGACGACGGCCAGCTGGCCGGTCCCGTCGATCGCGGCCACAAGGAGTGCCTCCTGCGCGCCGGCCGGCAGCCGGTCGACCCGCCGGCGAAAGAGACCGGCCAGACGTGGGGTGAGCGGGATCGACTCGGGCAGCGGCGCGCGTCCCGCCAGCTGGTCCTGATTGAGCGCCATAGGCAGCTCGATCAGCCCCAGAGGATTGCCGTGAGCTTCGGCCATGAGCCGGGCCCGGACCGCTGGTGCGGCGCGCGGCGCGTGCTGCGCCAGCAGGCGCTCCGCTGTCTCGGCCGGCAGGCCGGCAACGTCCATCTGCGCCAGGCCCTGGGCCTCGAACTGCCGGCGGTCGCCGTCGCGGGCCGCGAACAGCATCGCCACGCGCTCGCCGCGCAAACGGCGGGCGCCGAACACCAGGGCCTCAGCGGATGGCGTGTCCAGCCAGTGCGCGTCGTCCACCACGCACACCACCGGCTGGTGCTCGGCTGCCGCAGCGATCAGCCCAAGCGCCGCGGCGGACACGAGGAACCGGTCCGGATCGGCCGACGGGGCCAGCCCGAGTGCACCCTCGAGCGCGACTGCCTGGACCGCCGGCAGCTCCCCGGCGAGGCCGAGGATCGGCCGCAGGAGGCCGAACAGCCCGGCAAAGGCCAGATCGGACTCGGCCTCGACGCCCGTGACCTGAAGCACGGTCATCGCGGCCGCAGGACGCAAAGCGAGCTCGAGCAGCGCGCTCTTGCCGATCCCCGCCTCGCCCCGCAGCACAAGCGCTGCACCGCGAGCCTCGACCGCGCCGGCCAGCATCCGCTCGATCGTCACGCGCTCGGGCTCGCGACCGACGAGACTCGCAGACAACCCGGCTCCGGGGGTTTCGAGCATCGTCTATCGCTCGGTTCCGGGTCGGATGACGCCGGCTTCGTAGGCGAGTACGACCGCCTGCACGCGGTCGCGGAGCCCGAGCTTGATCAGCACCCGGGCGACGTGGGTCTTGACGGTGGTGCTCGAGACGACGAGCTGTTCGGCGATCTCGGCGTTGGACAGGCCGCGGGCGACGAGCCCGAAGATCTCGAGCTCGCGCGCGGTCAGTTCCTCGAGGCCCGGTGGCGGCTGTGGCGTTCGGGGGTGGTCACGTACGAACGATTCGATCAGGCGGCGCGTAACTGACGGAGATAGAAGCGAGTCGCCGTGAGCGATGACGCGGATTCCCGCGAGCAGTTGTTCGGGCGCGACGTCCTTGAGCAGGAAGCCGCTGGCGCCGGCGACGAGGGCGTCGAACACGTACTCGTCGTGGTCGAAGGTCGTGAGCATGAGGACACGCGGCGGATCTTTGGCGGCTACGATCCGGCGGGTCGCCTCCAGGCCGTCCATGACGGGCATCCGGATGTCCATCAGCACTATGTCGGGCCGTGTCCGGCGAGTGGCTTCGACGGCCTGGGCTCCGTCATCGGCCTCAGCCACGACGCGTAGGTCAGTGTCGGTTTCGAGGATCATCCGGAAGCCGGCCCGCACGAGCGCTTGGTCGTCGGCGATCAAGACGGCGATGCTCATGCCGGGATTGCCTCCGCGACGGGCAGTCGGGTCTCGACGGCAAACCCGTCGGCCGTGGGCACCGTCCGCACGCGACCGTCGTACAACGCCACTCGCTCGATGATGCCCCGTAGTTCGTTGTCGAGGTCAGCGATCCAGCCGCCACCGCGGACGTCCAGTTCGAGCTCGTGGGGCCGGTAGCGGATCGTGACAATCGCGCTGGGGCTGCGGTGCCGGGCTGCGCTCTGCAACACGGCCTCGACCACCCGGTAGCCGACCAGGTCGACGCCGGGCGTCAGATCGATCGCCGTGCCTTCGGTCAGGAGCTCGCACTCCATGTCGACTGCGCACATCGACACGAGCAGCGTCCTGAGCTGCTTCAGTCCGGGCTGTGGCGCCAGCGCACGCGGATCATCATCCTTACGGAGCATCCCGAGCAGGCGGCGAAGATCGGCCAGCGCCTCGCGACCAGTCTGCTCGACGTTGAGGATCGAGGCCCGCGCCCGCTCGGGGTCGCTGCGTAGAGCCCGTCGCGCACCCCCGGCCTGGATGACCATGGCGCTGACGCTGTGGGCGATGATGTCCTGTAGCTCGCTGCCGATCCGAGTGCGCTCTTGCACGATCGCGGCCGCGTCGCGCTGCTCGCGTTCGAACTCGGCTCGCGCTGCGAGCTCCCGGAACGCGGTGGCGCGCCGGCCGTGCCCGCGCACCAGACGCCCGACGAACCAGGCGGGGATGAGCACAATGCTCACGTAGAAGATGGCCCCAGCAATCGGGCCGACCCCGGTCGGCGCGCCCCCGGCACCCGGCAACAGCGCCCACGCGATGAGCAGCCCGAGCGCCAGCATCAAGACGCGGATGCTGCGCGGGGCGTCGACGCAAGCGCCTGCTGAGTAACCGAGCACCATCACCGGCACGACGTCGCCATTGAGGCCCATCAGCAGCTCGCTGCCGAGGAGCTTCGAGATCGCAACGACCAGCGCGCAGAACAGCAGCGCGAAACTCGGCCACCGCCGACGGACCGCGATCGGCGCGGCGAAAAGCACCGCTGCGACCGCCGTGACGGGCCGATGCGCATCCGGGATCCCATTGCGCAGCCAGCACTGAAGCTCGAGTCCGATGGTCACAGCGATCGCGAAGATCACGTCGACGACCGCGACGTCCAGATCAGCGAATCGTTCGCGCACAGCTCTCACCGGACTGGCTCCCGGGCGAGCGGGAGACGGGCGCGCACAATGAACCCGCCGCTGTCGCCAGGCCGGGACTCGATGCTTCCGCCGTGCAGAGCCACGCGCTCCCGCATGCCGGCGAGCCCGTGTCCACTTGGGGCACCGGTGACAGCGCCTGGCCCGCGGCCGTCGTCGGATATCTCGAGTTCAACCGACTCTCGTCCCCAGCTGACGCGGACGTCAGCGCGGGCCGGCGCAGCATGCTTGATCGCGTTCGTCAGCGCCTCCTGCACGATCCGGTAGGCGCACAGATCGAGCGCGGGTGAGACCGGTGTGGGCTGGCCATCGACCCGCAGCTCGGTCGCGAGACCGGAAGCCCGCGCGCGTGAGAGCAGATCCTGAATGTCCGCGAGCCCAGGCTGCGGGGCGAGCGCTCGAGAGTCCCTACCAGCATCGAGGACGCCCAGCAGTCGGCGCATCTCCGCCAGAGCGTCGCGGCCCGCGCGCTCGACACTGCGCAGCGACGCCTCCGCGCGGGCCGGGTCAGCGCTGAGCACCAAACGAGCCCCGCCGGCCTGGATCACCATCACTGAGACGCTATGCGCGATGACGTCATGGAGCTCACGCGCAATTCGCGTCCGCTCCTCGTAGGCCGCCGTGCTGGCAGTCATATCCCTTCCCGCGTCGAGCCGTTCGGACCGCTCACGGTATGCCCGCTCGCGAGCCGCTCGCGCACGCACCACGCGGCCGACCGCATACGGCACGAGCAGCCCGAAGACCTCCGTCGCGGGCAGATTCGAAGCTTGGTGCCCGCCGGCGATCAGCGCGTCGATAGAAATGGCCAGGACCGCGAGCCCCAGCACCCAAACCGAACGTCGCTCGGGCGCGAATGCGCCGCTCCCGTAGAACAGCAAGATCACCGGCGCCACCACGGGCGCACCCTGCACACCGTTTCGATTCCCGAGCACTGTGCTGATCGTCCAAATGGCGAGCACCACGAGGATCCCCGCCAGCGGCCAGCGGCGACGGACCGCGACCGCCAGCGAAAACACCACACCCGCCACCGCAGGCAGGGCTCGACCCCCCGGCGCCGAGCCCAGCCACGCGTCAAGCTCGATCGCGACCAGCACCGCCAGCCCGACCAGCTCGTCGACGCGCACGCGGTCGATGCTCCGCAATCCCGCGAACAGCCTTCGTGCCCGCAACGGCATCGGTAGAACCTACCGCCGGCGAGGATCCGTGGCGACCTCAGTCCGGACGATCAAGCCTCCTGCTCGAGGACGATGCCACTCGCGTCGCGGTACCCCAGACGGTCAGCCCGGTTCATCCGCTGGGCTGACTCGGGATCGCTCGCCAGGACGATGACACGACACTCGGGCCGCCGTACGTTGCCAGCCAGCAATCAGCAGTCCTTCGAGAAAGGAACACACAATGCTCAAGCGCTGGATCCTCGCGACGCTCGCCAGTGGCGGTGCCGTTGCAGCTTTCGCAGCAACCTCGGCGGGTGCCCCAAGCGGCTCCATTCACCTCGACGAGGTATCCACCAGAGGCCCCAGCGCCCCGGGGACAGTCGTGGTCACGGGCGCAATCAACGATGGCGGGGTGGGCAATGCCACGGGTGTTGACACCAGCAAGGGCACGCTCACCCTGTCCAAAGGAACCATCAAGGACGTTCCCGGCTCGGCGTTCATCTCGCGCGAGGAGGACCTCTTCGGGCGCGCGGTCAACCCCCCGGGATGTGCGCTGGTCGGAACGATCACCGGGCCAGTGAAGATCACCGGCGGCACCGGAGCGTACGCCGGAATCACTGGCACCCTCAACGCAACCTACACCGTCGCGGCTGTGCTCCCGAAGCTGAAAAACGGCACGTGCAACACCCACCACAAGGTACGGCCGATCGGTGTCGCCATCTTCATCAAGGCCTCCGGGAAGGTGTCGTTCAAGTAGAGGAGACACACAAGCCGCGAGCGACACCACCCGGCGTTACTCTCGTACGACGCCCCAGATGGTGCGCCAGAGGATGCAAGTGTTCAGAGGTCCGTCTGAGAACTCGAGTGCTGTGAGGTCGATCGAGCGCCGTACAGCAGCGTGAGCCGGGAGCGTTGCGTAGACAGTGTCGTTGTGAGAATGTGACAACGGCCTGGCGGGCCCTCCCGCCAGCCGTCCGGGGACGTGTGTGAAGTTAATGATGATATAGACCCTTCAGTTGACTCACCCCCCGCGGGACTCGGTCGCCGCAAGGCGCGCCCTCGTGGACGACCGCATTCGTTTCCGGCGCAGGCGCCGGCTCGCGCGTCGACGCTAGCGGCGGCTCAGCGAGAAGCTGTCGAAGTCCGCGATCGTGCCGGCAAAGCCCGTCGAGGTCGCCTCGACCCGCAGCCTCACGGTCTTG
Organism: uncultured Solirubrobacterales bacterium; assembly: GCA_963799995.1. Lineage (GTDB taxonomy): Bacteria > Actinomycetota > Thermoleophilia > Solirubrobacterales > Solirubrobacteraceae > Palsa-465. The sequence goes on from CAWCZI010000014.1 coordinate 120,183, forward strand.
CGGGCGTAGGCGGCGACGTTGATCGACTTGGACACCGGTCGCTTGCCCGAGCAGCCGTTGGCTCGATTGCCCTGCAGCGGCGGGGGGGAGTAGGTGAGCACCCGGTGGACCTGGCCGTTGGCGATGATGCTGATCGTCACCTCCGTCGGCTCCAGGTTGCCCCAGGTCCGGAACCTCAGTCTGCCGGGGGACCGCGGCACCTTGATCTGCTGCTGGATGTAACCGTCGGCACCGCCGGGCGCGTCGATGAACGCGAACCGCTTCTTGCCCTGGGAGCGGGCGCAGTTCTGCATCCAGGACCAATTCTCCCCGCTCGTGGTCGAGTTCAGCGCGCCGACCGCGATCCGTGGGTAGCCGGCCCCATCCTGGCCCCTGGACACCACGCCCTTGGACCAGGGGGCCAATCCAGCGGTGAAGCTGCCGTTGGCGACGACGTTGGTCGTGGCCGCGCCCGCGCTGGCGACCGGGAATGCCGCGGCGAGCGCAGCGACCACGACTCGCCGGCGCCTGCTCCAGGCAGCTTCCAGAATCCTCGCTGTGGTCCCTTTCATCTGTCCCGCCCCTCCTCAGCTCCGTTGGTCAGCGGAAACCTACACCTCCGGCTCACGCTGGTAAATGGAGCCGGGGTTATCCTGCCTTCACTGGGCCGCAGCTACAGGCCATGGTGTCAGTCGAGGCGCTGCATCAAGTTGAGAAGGAGCCGTGACGGGGACCAGAGAGATGTTGGAGGCCTCGCCGACCTAGCGTTTCGCCATCATCGAGTGCATGGCGTGCTGAGCGCCGGTCGGGATCACGAGCCCCGGCACGTCGTGGGGTACGGCGATAACCGCGACCGCGAGCACGATGAGGAGGCCCGCGGTGCCCCAGGTAGCCGCGCGGCGCCACGGGATCGTCTTCTCGAGCGCGATCAGAGCGGCGATGAGTGCCATCCATGTGAGGCTCATGACCCCGAGCGCAAACAGTCCGGCCATCAGCGCCCAGCAGCAGCCAAGGCACCACGCGGCGTGCTTGGATCCCATCTCGAGGGCGCCGCGATTCCCGTCGCGCCACGTCCCCATCAAGAACCCCAGCGGGCTGCGGCATTTTCCGAGGCACGCGTGCTTGAGCGGGGTCAGTTCGTAGATCGCGGCGATCGCCAGGACGCCGCCGGCGAACCACCGCCCGCCGGTATGCCAGGCGAGGTTACCGCCGAATAGGCTCTCGCCCAGGCGAAAGGCACCGTAGGCGACAAAGCCCGCTGCACCCCAGACGAGCAGATAGCCGGCGCTGAACAGCAAGGGGCGACTCCAGCCGCGACGGTGGGTCATCCGCGCATACAGCGCCGTGGTCGGCGCCAGCGACGGGAACATCATCGCCGCCATCATCACCACCCAGACACCCAGGAACCAGCCAAGCGCGCCTAGATCGGTGCCCGGACCGGCATCCATCCCAGCCATCCGATCGGCCGTCGACCACCACGCCACGGCGGCCAACCCGAGCAGCAACACGACCAGACCAACGCGCGCGCGAACGGCGGCAAACGCTGCGGCAAGCTCGCCGCGTTCCGCGCCGTCGTGGCTGATCGAGGGAGCGGTGCTCAGGCTGCCCACGCGAACCGGGAGGTCGAGAAAGCCGAGTTCCCCTCGTATTGGATACCGAATGCGTCGATCCTCGAGCGCGTCGCGTGGGCGATCGTAAGCTCCGAGCCGGCCGGATGGAAGATCCCCGTCAGGCGAGCTGGCTCTCCGGTCTCGACCCCGAACGGCACGACGTCCTCGACCTCAAAGTCAACCGAGTCTCCGATGCGGACGGAGTGACGTAGACCATCCTCGCGCACCTCGATCGGCGCACGCTCCAGACCGAGGTTCTCTCCGACGAGCGGCCCCAACGCCTCCATCGGGCCACCAAGTGCCCCGGAGAACACACCGCCGAGCTTCTCTGCCTGCTCATCGGACGCTGCCGCGTCGATGAACACGCCGAGGCGCCAGTTGCCCTCGCTCATCACCTTTGGAGTGTCCGCGATCGCCGCGACCGTCAGGCCGCTCACGTCGGTGCCCTCGATCTCCCCGTCCTTGACATTGAAGACGAGCGTGACCCGGCACCGGTCAAGCGTCGCGCCGAACGCGAAGGATGCTGTGCACGGACACACCACATCGCATGAACACGTCTCGAAGTAGGACCCTTCCAGCCTCCAGGACATGCGCGCCCTCCTACGGTCGAATGGAAGGCCGATTCTCCTCGTGGCTGACCCCCACGTCAACCAGCTCGACGGCCTATTGTCCCGCGACGAAGCGTGCGACGTCGGTCTTGGTGAGGGCTCCGTGGGTGACGCTGACGCACGTGTCGGCCGCCTGCAGCACCGCCGGCTGATGCAGGTTGATTCCCACGTTGGCGAGCATCTGGTGGGTCACCTGACCGCTGCTCGTGGGGTCGGGGAATCGCGGAAACCCGTGGCTGCGCAGGCAGCGAGCGAACGCCAGCAGCGCAACGGTGTGCGCTTGTTGCTGCGCCGCGCTCGAGGCTGGCGGGCCACCGCCGGGCTGCAGGGAGTGGCAGACCGTGTAGGCCGACTGAAACGCAGGCGACTGCGTGTCGAACGCATTCTTGAACGCATGGGGATCTGCCGGGCTAGGGAGGTTGGGCAGGCCATGCGAGCGCATGCAGTCGGCGAACCTGACCATCTGCTGGAGCCCCTGCGGGCCGTCGGCCTGTGTCGAGGCGCCGCCGGAGCTGGCCGTGCCGGACGAGCTGGGCGAGTTAGAGCCGCAGGCGGCGATCACCGTCGCGGCGGCGAGCGCGGCTGCGGCCATCGGGACACGTGAAGTGGTTATGAACATGACGAGAGTGGTACCGCCTGGCCGGTTACACCAGTGCAACACGCCCGGTGGTGAAGGGGTAGCGCTGAACACGGTTGCGGCGTGATGGCGTTGTTACGTGCGGTGGTGCACGATGTCGGGATGCGCGTGCTTGTGGTCGAGGATCAGGTGGAGCTCGCCCGCTACATCGCCGAGGGGTTTCGCGATCGCGGGATCGCCACCGATCTCGCGTATGACGGTGCAGCCGCGCTGCAGAAGGGCGCGGTGTACCGCTACGACGTGATCGTGCTGGACCGCGACCTGCCGGGGGTGCATGGCGACAAGGTGTGCGTGACGCTGCGCGACGGCGGATCGGACGCGCGGATCTTGATGTTGACCGCGGCGGTGACCATCGGAGACCGCGTCGAGGGTCTGAACCTCGGCGCGGATGACTACCTGCCCAAGCCGTTTGCGTTTGAGGAGCTGGTCGCGCGAGTGCATGCTCTGGCCCGCCGTGCGCCGGCGGGCCCGGCGCTCTTGATCAGGGGCGATGTGGCGCTCGACCGCGCCGCACGACGGGCGACCCGGGCGGGGCGAGACCTGTCGTTGACACGCAAGGAGCTGGGTGTGCTGGAGGCGTTGCTCGCGGCCGACGGCGCCGTGGTCAGCGCCGAGGAGCTGCTGGAACGTGTGTGGGATGAGAACGCCGATCCGTTCACACGCACCGTGGCGGTGACGCTCGCGCGTTTGCGGCGCAAGCTCGGCGACCCCGAAGTGCTCGAGACTGTGGTCGGCGCCGGCTACCGCGTGCGATGACGCCCGCAGCTCCCCCCGCCGCCATGCGGCGTCTGTGGCCGCCGCGGGTGCGCACGCGGTTGGCCGTCCTCTATGCCGCCCTGTTCCTGCTGGCCGGGGCGGCGGTGCTGGCGCTGACCTACGCGTTGGTGTCCCACGTGCTCCTCCCTCCGGTCAGCACCAAGTCGATCCCGACACGCCTCGGGCAGCTGCTGGGCTTGTGCAAGCAACGCCAGCAGCCCGGGCTGCCTCCCCTGTCTGCGTCGTTCGTTGCGACGTGCAAGCAGGCGTTCGTCGCCGCCGGAGGCGGACTGGAAGACCAGCGCAACAGCGACCTGGTCGCCCTGCGAAGCGCGTCGCTGATCGGCCTCGGCGTCCTCACGATCGCCTCGGCGGGCCTCGGCTGGCTGGTCTCCGGGCGAACGCTGAGACCGGTGCGGTCGATCACCGAGGCCGCGAGGCGGGCTTCCGAGCTGCGGCTTGGTCAGCGCCTCGCGCTCACCGGCCCCGATGACGAGTTCAAACAGCTGGCCGATACGTTCGACGTGATGCTGGAACGGCTCGATGCCGCGTTCACCAGCCAGAAGCGGTTCGTCGCCAACGCGGCGCACGAGCTGCGCACGCCGCTCACCGCGATGCGAACAGCGATCGAGGTCACGCTCTCCAAGCCGACGAGGACACCCGATCAACTCGAGGCGATGGCCGCCCTGGTGAAGCGGTCGGTCGACCGCGCCGACGCCACCATCGAGGCGCTCCTGACGCTCGCCTCCAGCGAGCTCGGCCCTACAGCCCAGGAATCGATCGACCTCGCCACAGCCGCTGAGGATGCGCTCGACGCCACCAGCGCGGCGATCGATCAGCGCCACATCACGGTCGAAGCCGCGCTCGAGCCCGCGCTGGCCCGCGGGGATCGGGTGCTGCTCGAGCGCATGATCGCCAACCTCGTCGACAACGCCGTGCGCCACAACCACCCGGACGGCTGGATCGCAATCCGCACGATCCAGCAAGCCGACGGCGCGTTCTTCAAGATCGCCAACACAGGGCCCGACGTCCCCGCGGAGCAGATCCCCACCCTGTTTGAGCCCTTCGTCCGCGCCGAGGAGCGTCTCAACTCTGCCGACGGCGTCGGGCTCGGTCTCTCGATCGCCGACGCGATCGCCCGCGCCCACAACGCCACAATCACCGCCCGCCCACGACCCGGCGGTGGACTCGAAGTGTCGGTCACGATCCCCACAAGTCCGGGCTGATCGCCGACCGGGATCCCGGCCGCTGATCCCCGGGCGGCGCAATCAGCTGCCGTCCGGGTAGCCGCCGCGGTGCAGGACCATCGGGTACCAAGGCAGCAGGCGCGGCGGTGTGACCTGCGCGCGCCAGCCCTCCGGACGTGGCTCTATCCCGGCGAATAGCGGTGACCCGGTGCGGGTGCCATCGCCGACGATTGGCACGAGCGCCGACGTGATCGCCCGAGTCAGGTCCGTGCCATACCGCCGTTGCCAGCCGTCGAGGGTGGCGTCGATCTGACGGCGTCCGGCCGCCTGAGCGTCTGCGCCGCGCTCGGCGGTCAGCCGGGCTTGTCTGCCGCGCCCAGTCGCGGCCCGCGGCTCAACCACCACGCACCCAGCCCGCTCGAGCCGGCCGACCAACATCGCCAGTGCCTCCTTCGAGATGCCGGTCAGTTGCGGCAGCTCACGGACCGCGACCGCGGTGTCGGTGTCCAGCACCCGGATCACGTTCGACCAAGGGGCCAGCCGCAGTTGTGACGCACGCTCGTAGTCAAGCGTGAACTGCATGAGTACGCGCGCGAGCAGCGACACCAGCGGCAGGGTTTCATCGCGCTCGCGCTCGTGATCGTCGCGCGGCTGCCAGTCGACGCCGACCGTGCGGTTGATACCGCCGATCGGCATGAAATCGGGAAGCGGAGCGTCGATCTGCCGCGCGACCGCGACCAGCGCGTCCCGCAGTCCGTCGATCGCGGCGGCGCCGAAGCGTTCGCGCCAGCACGATTCGACCGCGGCTGGACGCTGCCGCCAGACGGCGTCGGCCACTCGACCGCGATGGGTCAACGCGAGCACGGAACCGGGCTTGGCCTGGGGCCGCTTGGCGCCACGCTTGACACGTCCGACTCCGTCGATAGTGATGTAGCCCCAGCGTCGCATACCGTCCAGGTTCGTCGACATCCGGGCAGCCTGCTCCAGTCCGGCGACGGTCATCTCGCCCGCGTCCGCGAGTCCCCGCAGACAGTTGAACCACATCGCCAGCGACGTCAGCCACACGGCCCCACGCTCACCGGTCGCTCCAAACGAAGCCGTCGTATGCGGGAGCATGGACTCGGCTTCGTTGTCGACCTCGACCGTAAACGCGACGAACGCCGCAGACAGGGCCGCCGGAAGCCACAGCTCCTCAGTCTTCGGGCAGAGCGGCAAAATCACGCTTGGTTTGTCTGTACCACCCCATGCCTGACAGCGGGTTCTTCCACCTACCCTGCATCTGCTTCAAGGCACTCTTGTGCGTGTCATCACCGCTTGCGACCGTTTCCTTCAAATGCTTATCTTGCGCTTTTATGACCTCATTCGCGGTGTTTCCATGATGCGGGAGGTCGCACGGTCCACCCAATTGTTTACATGTCATGGTTTTCATAGGTCGTACTTCCTTTCGATGATACGGATGCGGTTGCCGGCGGGATGGCTGTCAGGCTAGCCGCGCTCGCTGCCCTGCGCTTCTCGATTCCTGATCGGTCAGGTCACCTGCTTGGCCTAGACTCGCGGCCATGTCGTTGCACCTCTTCGCTGGTCTGCGCGTGCGGGACTTCCAGGCGGCCCGGCCGTGGTACGAACGGTTGCTGGGCGAGCCGTCGTTCTTCCCGCTCGCCACCGAGGCGGTGTGGACGCTTGCGGAGGACCGGTCGGTCTACGTCGTCGAGCACCCCGCTGGCGCAGGCACATCCGTGGTCACGATCTTCCTTGATGATCTCGATGCCCGCTTAGCCGCGATCGCTGCGCGCGGGCTCGAGCCCGCCAAGCGCGAGACATTGTCCAACGGCGTGCGCAAGGCGACCTACCGCGACCCGGACGGCAACGAGGTCGCGTTCGGCGGCGCGCCGCTTGACGCCCCGTCGCGTGCAACGGCTAAGTGAAGGGGCAGCTGCCGTTCCGGGCCTCAGCCCGGCGGGCCGCCGGGCTTCATGCGGTTGATCGCATGCTTCATTCGTGAGAGCTCGCTCTCGACGGATTCGCCTGAACCGAGCTGCCGAAGCTGGCGGTCGAGGTCGTCCTCGGCGGCTCCGATCGGGGTGAGTACTCCGGTTCGCTCGAGCTCCTCCCTCACGTCCGCTTGCAAATTCATCTCCTCGGCCTCGTGGTTGGATCGCTCGATCCGAAGCCCGACTTCGCGCAGCTGGGACGAGAGACCGGCGACGGTATCCGAGATGGCCAGCTGGGTCCTCGCGGCGGCGTACTGAGCCTTTGTGACCTCCTTGCTGGCGCGAAAGCGTTCGAGCCTCGCTCGCGCCTCCCGCCCACGCGCGACCATCTGAGCCTGTTGGTGCTCGAGCTCGGACACCTGCTGGTTGAGGACGACGAGCTCGTGGCCGACCAGCCGCTTGCGCTCGAGCGCCCGGCGGGCGAGATCCTCCCGCCCGAACTCGAGCGCGGTGCGGGCGCTGGATTGAAGTTTCAGGAACTGGTCCTGCTTGCGATCGCGTAGCCGCGCGACGCGCTTCTTGGCGGTAGCGAGATCAGCTATGTCCCTGCGCATGCCATATAGCCGCTCGGCGTGCAGCTCGTAGCTGTAATCGAGGATCTCCGCGGGGTCCTCGGCGCGATCGAGGAGCCTTGAGAGCTTCGCTTTGAGGCCGAGCCTCAGTCGCTTGAACATGAATATCCCATGCGTTCGGAAAGATTGACAGCCGAAGCCAGCGCAGGTCGGCTCGCTCGCGTGCAGCTAAGGCATGACTGGCTTCACGTACGGGGTGATGGCCGCGAGATCGCTCCTCATGCCCGATGTGAGCCGCACGTCTTAGGTCCATGATGGCCTCCACCGCGAGCGATAGAAGTAGACGACGACCAACTCGATTCCGAGGAGGCAAACACCGCCATCGCGACGATGCACTTGCTCAAGGCAGCTGAGGCCGACGCGACGCCAACGCGCGTCATCATCGCGGTGGGCGAGGAGTCCCACAGCACTTTCACCGGACGCACGTCAGTCGCTACTGCCGGGCTGCTCGGTCAGCAGGCGACCGTGTTTCCCAGCCACCACGGCGGCTTTCTCGGCAGCGAGTCCCGGTACCACGGTCAGCCCGAAGCCTTCGCGGGCAGACTTCTTCAGATCCTCGACGACGACAGGTGGGCGCAGGCCTCCAGCACCACGCGTTGATCGTCCTGCGGGCCAGTTGTCAGCGCCCCGCCGCCTCGCGCGAAGGCGAGGCGGCCACGCTGACGTTCAGTGGTTTCGGTACTGCTCCGGGCCGTAATCGGCGGGGAGGATGTTGCCGGCGGCGTCGATCGCCCGCAGGTTGTCGCACCCGCTGCACGTGCCGCGACGCCGGACGACCATGACGAAGTAGCGGTCATCGATCAGCGGTGCCGTTTTACCGTTGGCGGGATCTTTGACTCCGACGGCGCCGTCCGCCGCGACGATCCCGAAGTAGATGTCCCACCACCGTCCGGTCGAGTCCTTGATCGAAACGGATTGCTCGTCGACCGACATCGGCGCCAAGCCCACGTGGCTGTCGCCCTGGCTTGCGACGACCTGTGCGCGGGTCGGGCCACACCCGGGGATCTGTCCGCCGCCGGTGCCGCCGTCCGGGTAGCCCGCCCAGGTGCCATCGGGCCGACGGAGGGCCTGGCACAAGCCGTGCTGTGCGGTGTCGGCCACCCAGTACTGCACCAGGCCGATGCCCGGCACCTGGAACGTATCGATCCTGCGGACCGTCGAGGGGACCACGGTTTCGTGTGGCAGGCGCGGCCCGGAGGGGGCGGTCGGCGCGTGTTCGAACAGCGTGGTGGGATTGGCCGCGAACAGCGCCAAGGTCCCGGCCGCTGCGGCCGTCGTCGCGGCAATGGTGAGCAGGGTGGCCGGCATCAGCGCGATGCTCCGGGTGCCGAATGGCAGCCGGACGCGGCGGCGGGGTCGCCGGCGCCGGTTGATCTCGCGCTCAAGCACGTGCCCAACCCGCTCGTCCCCCGGGTCGCCGGCAGCCGGACTGGCCACCCCGACATCCCGCACGGCGGTCAGTAGATCCGTCGTGTCAAACATTCGTGTCTCCCGTCGGTCGAAGTTCGGCCGCGAGCGTCGGCGGCGTCGGTCTGAGCCCAGCCGCTAGACGCTGCCGGGCCCGCGTGATCCGTGAGCTGACCGTGCCGACCGGCACTCCGAGCACGACAGCGGCCTCGTCCTGGGTCAGCTCACCCCAAACGACGAGCAGGAGCGTGTCCCGCTCGACGGCGGGGAGCCGGCGCAGCGCTGACACCAGCTCTGGCGCAAGGCCGCTGTCGTGATGCTCCACCAGGCCGGGGGCCTGGCCGATCAACCGCTCGAGCGCCCTCAGGCGACGCCGCTCGAGTCGCCGGTGATCGGCGATTACATGGTTGGCGATGCCGAGCAGCCACGGCAGCGCGGCGTCACGTTCGGCCCGATAGCGGCCCCGTGCGCGAAACGCGCGGACGAAGACCTCAGATGTGAGGTCGTCGCCCGCCGCGTCCCCGATCCGTCGCCGGACATAGCGCCTCACCGCGAGCCCGTGCCGTTCGTAGAGCCTGGCGAAGAGTGCGGGCTCGTCGACCGACCGCGCCAGCAGCTCGGCGTCAGTTGAGAGGGATTCCATACCCCACACATCGTCCACGACGGCCAAATCCCTCACAACGTCTCCGGATCGCACCGTCTGTCGACGTTCCCGAACCTTCTAGCAAGCCAACCGAACGGGCCAGACCGGCCTTACCGAGAGTCCCACTGGAACCATCGGATGCCGATGGCGGCGAATATGACTATGTACCCACCGCACGCCAGCAAGGTGAGCGAGTCATGGGTGTCCCACGTCGACAGGTTGAGCACTCCGGCGAAGAGCGTCATCACGACGCCGACAGGGGACCAGCGCGCGATCGATTCCCACGCGCTACCGAGCGCACCACTCTGACCCAGCGATGAGAGCAGGACGAGGCCGAGCACGAGCAGCCGTCCGGCGGCATTGATGCTGTCGGCGGATTTCACCAGGCCAACGAGCGCCTGCCCGATGCTGAGGAAGACAGCGCTACCGAGGATCGAGACCAGGAGCACGAGGCCATACTGGCCGGCCGACGGTGAGATGTGGTGAATGCGAGTTCCGACGATCACGACGATCACCGTGATCACCAGGTTCGCGAGGGCCTGCATCGCCAGCCGGCTGGTCATGATGGTCCAGGTAGGGGCGGGCGTCACGCGGAGACGCTGGAACACGCCCTGCTCGCGGTCTCGGGCCACCGCGAGCGCATAGCCCAGGATCGAGTTGGCAACGAGTCCGTAGGCGATGGCCAACCCGATGATGAACAGCGGTCCCCCGAACTTGTTCGTAGCTTTGCCCGAATTCGTCGAGAGGAGAATCACGACCGGCAGGATCACGCTGATCACCAGCGCCCGCCGGTTCTTCACGAGCACGGTGAAGTCCGCTCGCAGCAGCGAGCTCATAACGAGCTGAAGCGGCGGTCCCGCGGCGGGCTCAGAGCTATTCACGGATCTCACTCCCGGTCAGTCCGATGAACACGTCCTCGAGAGTCACGTCGCCGTGGGCGACCTTGCGAACCTCGGGGTCGTCCTTGTGCTTGGCGATCAGGTCCTGTGGCGTCTCACACGTCAGCAGCTTGCCGTGGTCGATGATCGCGACGCGATCGCAGACGGCTTCGGCCTCCTCCATCGAATGGGTGGTCAGAAGAATGCTCCCGCCGTCTGCTCGGATGTGCTCGATCCGACCCCAGAGCTGACGCCGGGCCTGAGGATCGAGACCAGCGGTCGGCTCGTCCAGCAGCAGCAGTGCAGGCTCGTGGACGACCGCGACGAACAGCGATAGGCGCTGCTGCTGTCCGCCCGACAGCTGCTTGAACGGCTTGCTGGCCTCACTCGCCAGTCCGATTTCCTTCAGCTTCGCGGCGATCTCCTCGTCAGACAGTCGAGCGCCGTAGAGCCCCGCGTACAACCTCACGATCTGCTTGATCGTGAGCTGCGACTGGAAGCTGGTCGCCTGCAACTGCACCCCCAAGTTAGCCTTCGCCTGCGAAGGATGGCGTCGGATGTCAACGCCATCCAGGAACACCGCCCCGGATCGCGGCTTGATCAGTCCCTCGATCGCGCTCAGCGTGCTCGTCTTACCGGCCCCGTTGGGCCCCAGAAGCCCAAAGATCTCACCACGGGTCATCTCGAGGCTGATGCCGTCCACGGCCGTTTTGGTGCCGTAGGCAACCGACAGATCCCGGATCTCCAAGATGACACCCGAACCGGCTGGGGCCCCCTGACGCACGTGGTCATGGACGCGCTCGGCCGGCCGGGGTCGAACCACGAAACGATCCAGCACGGCGGCGGCGATCACCTCCGCAACGCCACGTGCGCCACCGGTCGTCTCGAGGCGTTCTCGCGGCGTGCCTCCCGCGAGAAGCTCGCCGGTGATGACCTCAGCGAGCGGCTCGAACGATTCATCCGACTTCCGATCCCGTCTGACCAGGTCTGGGTCACGGACGTCGCTCCCAAGGGGGGTTTCGCTCATGAGCCCCATTGTCGCCTCCTGGGCGGCGGATTACATGGCCGCAGTCCGGTCGGCGACACGTTTCGAATCGCGCATAACAACCACGTAACCGCGTTACCTGGTTGTTATCGGTCGTGCTCTAAAACCCAGAGCCCGCCGGCGGCCGACCGAAAGCTCGACGACATGTATGACGCACCGACCAGCAAACCCCTGAGCAGCTGCGGTCGCGGTCTCTTGATGACGGTCGGTGCGAGCGCGTGTGCGGTGGCGCTCGCCGCGTGTGGGTCCTCGGGCCCGAGCAGCGCCGCCGCCAGCGGCGGCCCGAACCCCGCTGCCCACTCCAGCTTCCTGAAGTTCTCGCAGTGCATGCGTTCGCACGGACTGCCCTCGTTCCCCGACCCGAGCGCGAGCGGCGGGATCCAGCTCAGCGGAGGGCTCAACCCGCAATCGCCGCAGTTCAAGTCAGCTCAGGCGGCCTGCACCAAGTTGTTGCCGGGCGGCGGCCCCGGCTCCGCGCACCCGACCTCACGGGCCATTGCAGCGACGCTTCACACCTCGCAATGCATGCGCCAGCACGGCGTGAGCGGCTTCCCCGATCCGACGCTCAAGCTGCCGGCCAGCCCGAACGGGTACAACCAGGTGATCGATCGTGGCGGGGTCGTGCTCGCGATCCCGACCACGATCAACACAGCGTCGCCGGCATTCCTCAAGGCCGCGTCCGCCTGCGGGTTCGGGCACTGAGGGTCAGGTCGGAGTGGCGCCGGCGGACAACGCCTCCGTCTAGCTCCCTCCGAGGATGATCGCCTTTTGGCTCGCGAACTCCTCGTCGGTGAGCACGCCGCGCTCGTGAAGGTCCGCCAGCTTGCCCAAGCGCTCCACCGGGTCGGCGGCTGGCGCCTGGCCGCCGGCCTGGCTCATAAGGTCCTGGAGGCTGGTGCCGCCGATCACGATGTTCGGGCCGGCGCTTGCCGATACCAGTGCATCGATGACTCCCTGGCTCGGGGCATCCCTGGCGACCATGAACTTATGCGGCATCCCGGCGGTCGCGGCCGTGTTGCGTGCCGCGGCCTTGAGGTAGCGGTTCTGGCCGCCTTCGATCGGGAGGAACAGGATGAGGATCTGGCGGTCGTCCGGCACCCCCTGCGCCGCCTTCGTGACGTCGGGGCTGCGCTTGGCGAGGAAGCCGTCGCGTTTCCAGGACTTGAGCACCTTGCCGGCGACCAGATTGCCTCCGTCGTGCTTGTCCTCGAGCGCGTAGACCTGACTCGCGCCGACGGCGAGGATGAAGCTCTTTGGCAGTCCGCCGGTCCGCAGCCCGTCGCCCATCCTGCCCACGCTCGAGGCCTTGTTCATCTTCATCATGCCCCGCATCATGCCCCGGTTGATCGCGCCGACTCCGGCCGCCTCGGCCATCATATCCGTGGTCACCTGCTCGCATCGGGTAGCTGCTTCAACGGCCTCGGACAGCACTGAAGCGGCCACGCTGGAGGCTTGCTGGTTGAACCGCAACTCATCGTCGGACAACGGCTTCATGGTTGTTCCTCCTGGAAGAACTTGGAATGTGATCTGCGCCCCACTTTGAGCGGGGCCGGCAAAGCGCCACCAAAGGACCCCCAAAGCGCGTGCCCGAGACCCGTGCCGGAGGGGGTCTTGACGGAATCTCAACGCATGCCGCTGGATTCTTAGCGGCTCCTTGACGTGCCGTCGGTGAGCATCAGTGACATGGCCGTTTCCGGTTTGGACCGAGTCGCCTCTCGGCGCGTTCGCCTTCGCTCAGGAGCAGGACGGTGGCGGCGCGTTCGCCTTGCTCTGATCGTTCGGTGTCGGGCATCGCAGCTCGACCGTGAGCTCGCCGCGGGGATGAGCCCGCAGGACAGCGCCGTCATCGGGCTACGGGCGCGTACGATCACCGCGCGCCGCAGCCGCGAGCGGGTCGCAGCCGGACTGATGAGGGCCCTCCGCAGTGCAGAGGAGAGCTCGTCGGGATTCTCAGCGGCGGTGCGGCCGCACCGTCGTGAGGTGGTCAACGCGCGGACGGTTCTCGCCGCTGTCGCGCAGCGCCTGCTCACACCCGAGGCTGTGACGGCGCACGGCGTGGCAATGCTCCAGGTGCTCCTGACGGACGGCGAGAGCCCGCTGTATCGGCCGAGTGAATCCGGCGCGCTCGGCAGTCGCCTGCGCGCTGCGGCGGCGGCGCTGGAGCCGACGAGCCGAGGCTAATGACCGCGTCGGCGGCGATGACCAGGGGCCTCGCATGACACTCACGCGGAGAAGGCGGAGTCTGCACGAGACGGCTCACAAGCTCGAGGCGGACGCCCCGGCAGCGGTCGTCCGGCCGAGTCAGAAATCGGGAGTGCGGCGGTCCTTCAACGAGGCGGCCCACAAGCTCGGCTACTGGCCGGTGCGCCCGGCGCCGAGGCCGGAGGACGACCGCCCTTCTGAGGCCCTGCGGGCAGCAGGCGACGATGAGCGCGATGTCGTCGCGCACGCGCCCTGGGCGGTCTTAGCGCTCGGCGCGCTCGGGATCGTCTACGGCGACATCGGCACGAGCCCCCTGTACACCGAGCAGGTCATCTTCAATGCCCACCGGGACGCTGCGCACGCGACGACTGCCGGGGTCTACGGGATCGTGTCGCTGATCTTCTGGGCGCTGATGATCGTCGTTTCGATCAAGTACGCCGGCTTCATCATGCGCGCTCACAACCACGGCGACGGTGGGATCATGGCTCTGACCGCGGTTATCAAGCGTCGCAAGGTCGTCCACGGGGCGGTGCTGGTGACGCTGGGCATATTCGGCGCGGGCCTGTTCTTCGGCGACGGGATGATCACGCCCGCGATCTCGGTCATCTCCGCCGTGGAGGGGCTGAATACCGCCACCCCCAGCCTCTCCCACCTCGTAGTGCCGATCTCGCTCGGGATCCTGATTGCGCTGTTCGCGGTTCAGCGCTACGGCACAGGCGCGGTCGGGTGGCTGTTCGGTCCGGTGATCCTGATCTGGTTCACAGCGATCGGGATCCTCGGCGGGCGCGAGGTCCTCGCGCATCCCGGCGTGCTCCAAGGGCTCTCGCCCACGTGGGGCTTCCGGTTCATGATCGATCACGGTGTCGCGGCGTTCCTCACGCTAGGGGGCGTCGTGCTGGCGGTCACCGGGGCCGAAGCGCTGTACGCCGACCGGGGACACTTCGGGTCGGGTCCGATCCGCGCCACCTGGTTCTTAATCGTCCTGCCGGCCGTCATGCTCTCCTATCTGGGGCAGGCCGCGTTGATCCGGGCGCATCCGAGCACGATCTCGAACCCGTTCTACCTGCTGGTGCCCAGCGGGGCGCGGATCGCGATGGTGGTGCTGGCCACCGCGGCGACGATCATCGCCTCCCAGGCGGCGATCACCGGATCGTTCTCGGTCGCCAAGCAGGCGGTGCAGCTCGGCTTCCTGCCGCGCCTGAAGATCGTTCACACCTCCAAGCTCGAGGGTCAGATCTACGTGCCCCTGATCAACTGGGCACTGTGCATCGGCGTGGCGGGACTGGTGCTCTGGTTCAAGCACTCGGCCAAGCTGGCGGACATCTACGGGGTGGCCGTCACCGGAACGTTCGTCCTCAACACGATCCTCTTCATCGCCGTCGCGCGGTCGCTGTGGCGCACCCCCAAGCTGAGGCTCGCCGCCCTCGGCGCGCTGTTTCTGACCGTCGAGGTCGCGTTCTTCAGCTCCAATCTCGCCAAGATCGCCCACGGCGCGTGGCTCTCGCTGGGCGTTGGATTGGTCATCTCGGTCGTGATGGTCACCTGGCGCCGCGGCCGAGACATCGTGACCGAGAATCGCACGGAAACCGAGGGGTCGCTCGAGGACTTCCTGGACGGCCTGCGTACGGCCGAACCGGCGATCCGCCGCGTGCCGGGCACAGCGATCTTCCTCAACCCCGGCAAGCAGACAACTCCGCTCGCGCTGCGCGCCGAAGTCGAGCACACCCACGCCCTCCAGGAGAAGGTCGTGATCCTCTCGGTGGACTCGGTCAGCATCTCTCACGTCGACGGGGCCGACCGGTTCGCCGTCGAGTGGCTCGGTCAGGGACTGTGCAAGGTCAAATACGTCACCTACCGAGTCGGCTACCAGGACACGACGAACGTACCCGAGGCGCTGGCGCTCGCCCGCAAGCGAGGCCTTTTGGAGCGCAATCTCGATCTGGAGCATGCGTCGTACTTCGTGTCGCGCATGACGATCACTCCGACCAACTCCCCCGGGATGAGCCGCTGGCGCAAGCGCCTGTTCATCTTGATGGCCCGCAACGCGAGCAGTCCGATCGAGCATTTCGGGCTGCCGAGCGACCGTACCGTGATCATGGGCTCGCAGGTCGGCGTGTAGGGCGTCGGTCACGCCGCCACCGCCGGTCTAGCGTGTGGTGTCCTGCCAGAGCCCGATCACGTTCCCGGTGGGGTCGCGGAAGGTCGCGACGGTGAGCAGTCCCTCCGGAAACGGGCTGGTCACGATCTGGCCTCCGTGGGCGAGGATCCTCACGACCGCGTCCTCGACCTGGTCGACGTAGATATAGGGCAGGAGCCCGGGCTCGGTGGCGGCGAGGTGGTCGCTGACCCATGCGCCGCTGAGGTGGCCGTTGGGCGTATCGAAGCTGGGCCTGTCGCTGTCTGGGTTGTTGATGTTCCAGCCGAAAACGTTGCCGTAGAACGCCGCGGCTTGGCGGACATCGGAGGCAGGAATGTGCAGGTAGGTGATCGCCCCGGGCGTGGCGAGGCTTGCATCCGCGCCGTGCTCCCCGCCGGCTGCACGTGGCTGCTCATCGTGTTCACTCATGACGTTGGTCTCCTTGGCTTGCGCGTGATCATGGATGGCTGAGACACAGCGCCCGGGCGGTCCTGGCCGGCGGGCGCCGCCGTATCGGCTTGGGCGAGCAGGAGTCGACAGACGCTGTCGGTGAACCATCGCCCGAACTGTTCGGGGGGCCAACCGCGGTCGCGCGTCAGGGCGCAGAACCCATGTGGGTCCATCAGCAGCCAGACTGTGTCGATCGCCTGCGATCGTCCGATGCCCGCGCGCAGCGATGAGCGCTTCATCAGGCCATCGACGATCCAGGCGGCGGTCTCAGCTCGCTGCGCGCGCAGCTGGTCGGCCAGAGCGCGCATCGACCGATCCAGCTTGGCGGCCTCAAACGCGGCCATGACCAATCCCGCGGATCGCTGCTGCGCATCAGTCAGGACTCGCTCCACGATGGACAGGTAGTCGACGAGCGAGCTCTCCGCTCGCGCCGCCGCTGCCCAGTTCCGTTCCAGCATCGGAACGGGTTCGGCGTCACCACGGATCGCGAAGCTGATCGCCGCCCGCAGCAGCTGTGCTTTTGTCCCGAACACCAGCTCTACGGTCGGCACCGACACCCCGGCCGCGCCGGCCACCGCCCGTATCGTCGTGGCGCCATATCCCGAGCGCACAAACTCCGCGGTCGCCGACGCAAGGATCCGCTCCCGCGTCTGGCGAGCCCGCCGCTCGCGCGTCACGGATCGGTAGCTGCGCTTCTGCTCACTCCGGGACGCCACCGAGGGCACGCCCACAGATTAGCTATGCAAGCTCCATAGTCAATGCATGAGGTTGCATTCGCCTTCGGGGGCCAGATCTGCTAGAGCATGCAGTGCGGGCTCTGCGAAAGGTCACCGATGACGCGAGCCCGTTCCCCACGCTGTCGGCCGCGCTGGGATCACTGCCGGTGCTCACATCCTCGTAGGACTCTGACGCACAAACCGGAAACCGCCGGCGCCCGACACCGCGATACATGACCCGAGGAGTACAGCTATGCCAGCCAAACACAAGATAACCGTGTCCACTCAACCGGTCAGCCCCCGGCCTACCTCTGCCCAGCGACGCGCGGCGGAGGCCGCCTTGCTTTCAAACAGGCAGGCCGAGCTCAAGCAAGAAGCAGCGGATCGTCGGGCCGAGCGCGCCAAAAAGAACGCTGGGCCCGCAGCCACCACGCCCGACGCACCCACCCCGCCAGACGCCTAACGCGCGGCGCGCGTGAGCCGGGCAGCCAGAGCCCGGAGATGCTCGATCAGCTCGGGCGGCTCGTGCACTTGGAACTCGACGCCGAGCATCGCGATCCGCCAGGCGAGCCAGCCGAGGTCGTCGTCTCCCGTTCGATAGGTGCAGGTGTGCGCGTCGATCGGCTCGATCGCTCCCCAGTGGCGCGGGACGCGTCTCGTGAGCTGATCCGCGCCCACATGGAGAGTGACGATCGCCTCGAATCGGCTTGGCGCACTCGTGATGCTCTGATTGACATAGGCGGCCGCGTCTTTTGCCGGCAGCTCGCGCGCAGTGAACCGCACGCCGGTGGGTGCCGGTTTGGCCACGCGGTCAAGCCGGAAGGTGCGCCAGTCGTTGCGGTGCCGGTCCCAAGCGACGAGGTACCAGCGGCGGCCATGGTTGACAAGCGAGTGGGGCTCGACCTCGCGGCGGCTGCTGGTGTGATCGCGGCGCTCGTAGCCGAAGCGAATGCACTCGCAGTCCCGGCACGCGGTGGCGATCACGGTCAGCTGTTGGGGGTCGATGGTCGGGCCGGGGACCGGCCCCGTCGAGGTCACCGCGCCGAGCGCACGCACGCGGCGGCGCAGGTGCGCCGGCAGGACCTGCTCGAGCTTGACCAGCGCGCGCACCGCGGTTTCCTCGATGCCGGTCACGGATGCGCCCGCGGCGGTGCGAAGCCCGACGGCGATCGCGATCGCCTCTTCGTCATCGAGTAGCAGCGGCGGCATCGCGCTTCCGGCGCGCAGCCGGTACCCACCGGCAGGGCCGGTGACCGACTGCACGGGATAGCCGAGTTGGCGCAGTCGCTCGATGTCGCGCCGGACGGTCCGGCCGGATACCTCGAGCCGATCGGCCAGCTCGTCGCCCGGCCAATCGCGGCGTCCCTGAAGGAGCGACAGCAGTCCCAGAAGGCGGCTCGAGGTTGAGTGCATCGCGTCTTCATTGTCTCCGAAGTTAAGGACAGAAGCTGACCTAAATACCTCGTACGGTGCGCCGAGATGCCAACACACACAGGAGGAGCACCAATGCTCGAGCGAGATGGATACATCCCCGGCGTCCCATGCTGGGTTGACACCAGCCAACCCGATCCGGAGGCTGCCGTCGCGTTCTACGGTCGGCTCTTCGGGTGGGACTTCGAGGATGTGATGCCGCCGGGCTCACCGGGCAAATACTTCATCGCTCGTCTCCGCGGAGGCGATGTGGCCGCCGTTGGGTCGCAGCCCGAGGGCGTGCCACCGATGGCGGCATGGAACACGTACATCTGGGTTCAGAGCGCCGACGAGACCGCCTCCAAGGTGCTCGAAGCCGGCGGCCGGGTCCTGATGGACCCTGTCGACCTGACGGACGCGGGACGGATGGCAGCGTGCGTGGATCCCGAAGGAGCGGCGTTCTGCCTTTGGCAGGCAAGGCGGCACAAAGGCGCGCGGATCGTGAACGAACCCGGCTCGTTGAACTTCAACGGCCTGGACACCCGCGACGTAGACGGCGCGAAGGCGTTCTACGGCTCGGTGTTCGGGTGGGAGACGCTCAACCTGGGAGGCGGGCCTGAGATGTGGCGGTTGCCTGGCTACGGCGACTTCCTCGAGCAGCGCGACCCTGCCCTGCGCGAGCGAATGGCCGAGACTGCCGCCGCACCGGAAGGCTTCGAGGACGTGGTCGCGACGCTCAATCCGATCACGGACAGCCAGCCCGACGTCCACGCGCAATGGGGCGTGACGTTCGCAGTCGACGACGCCGACGCGATCGCCGAAACGGCCGCGAATCTCGGGGGCCGGGTGGCCGTCCCGCCGTTCGACGCCCCCTGGGTCAGGATGACCGTGATCAGCGATCCGCAGGGCGCGACATTCACGGCAAGCAAGTTCGTCCCCGAGAACGCTGGATAGGATTCCGCGTGTGACCCCGACCACCATCCGGGTCAACGGAATCAACCTCGAGGTCGCCGAGTACGGGCCGGCGGACGGACCGGTCGTGGTGCTGCTTCACGGCTTCCCGGAGCTTGGGTACTCCTGGCGCCACCAGATCGAGCCGCTCGCGAGCGCCGGATATCGCCTGCTCGTGCCCGACCTCCGGGGCTTCGGAGGCTCCGACGCACCGGCGGAGATCGAGGCTTACGCGGTCGACGTGCTGGCCGGCGACGTGCTCGGGCTGCTCGACCACGCCCGCGCCGAGCGCGGCACGCTGATCGGACACGACTGGGGCGCGGACGTCGCGTGGAAGACCGCCTGGCTGCACCCGGATCGAATCCAGGCAGTCGCCGGGTTGTCGGTCCCGTTCGCTCCGCGCGCCCCCGCTCCGCCGCTGGAGTTGCTGCGCGCGAACCTGGGCGATGACTTCTACATGGTGTGGTTCCAGGAGCCCGGAGTCGCCGAGATTGCGCTCGAGCGGGATGTGCGCCGGACCCTCACCACCTCGCGAGTCTGGACCGCGGATTGGGCCAACGAGGACGAGGACCCCGGATTGCCGCCGTTCCTCACCGAGGACGAGCTGGCGGTCTACGTCGATACCTACACCCGTACCGGCTTTCGCGGCGGCCTCAACTACTACCGCAACATCGATCGCAACTGGGAGCGGACCGCGGCGATCGCCGACCGCCGGATCACGCAGCCGGCCCTGTTTCTCACCGGAGAGCGCGATCCTGTTCGCCAGTTCATGCCGGCCGTGGTGATGGACGGCTGGGTCACCGATCTGCGAGTCGACGAGGTCGTCGCCGGCGCCGGGCACTGGCTCCAGCAGCAGGCGCCGGCGGAGGTCAACGCGCATCTTCTGCGCTGGCTTGCCGACTCGGTCAGGCTGGAGGGTTGACGCCGAGCTCGGCGATGACCATGGTGGCGCGGGGGCCGTTCTCGCCGATCCGGTCGGGAATGGTCACCCCGGCGGCGAGGAGCATCCGGACGATCTCGGCGTAGGGCTCCTTCGGGATCTCGTCGATTGTGCGCATCGTCGGGCCGCCCTCGGGGTCGTGGCAGTGGCGCGAACCATGCAGCGCAGCTCCGATCGCGCTGCCACCGTCGCGGAAGGTGAGTGCCGCGCCGCGCTGCACGAGTTCACGCGTCATCTGCACGCGGCCGCGCCAGCAGGCGTCGCGCAGCGGGATCTCCTCGCCGTCGGGGCCTCCGTCGATCCGCGCGCCCGCGTCAAGCAGCCGTCGCATCGCGTCCATGTGACCGCCCTGGATCGCCAGGCTCAGCATCTCGTCGAGCATCGAGACCGGGGTGCCTGCGGGGACGTCCGGCTCCCGTCCCGAGAGGAATCCACCGATGCCACGGTCGACGTCGGTGACCGACGCCTCGCTGGCGCCTCGCTCTCGCAGGACGGCGGCAACCGCGTCGTCTCCCCAGCGGACGGCGATCTGGAGCGCGGTGCAGCCGTGAGCGTCGGGCGCGTCGATCGGCGCTCCGGCGTCGAGCAGTGCGGCGACCGTCCGCGGAGGCCGCCGGCGCCACACCGCTTGATGCAGGTGCCCCGCCGTCCCCTGCGCGCCGTGGGTGCAGAACATCTCGATCATCTCCGGGTTGGGGAAGTTCAGCGCCCGCCCGAGGTCGTAGTCGACCAGGTCCTGTCGGGCGCCGGCGTCGATCACGAGCATTGCGCACATCGGGTCGGCAAATTCACACGCGTGGTAGAGAACCTCGTTGCCGTGGTAGCCGTCGCGATCGTCGGTCGGATCCGCTCCCGCGTCGAGCAGCATCCGCGTCAACTGCGGATCCCCCGCGATCCCGGCCGCGCCATACAGGGCGACCTGGAGCCAGTCGCCGTTGTGGATGAACGCTGCGTTCGGGTCCGCGCCGGCGGCGAGCAGCCGTCGCACGACCTCGCGGATCCCCGGTGCGCGCTCCGCGTCGCCACGCAGCAGCCGCGAGAAGCACGCGTACAGGATCGGCTGCCAGCCGTTCGGGCCGGTCGGCTCGCTCACGGCGGCCGGCCGCGCCGCCAGCAGGCGCGAGACGTGGTCCGCCTCACCGGTGGCGCACGCGCACGCCAGATCGTGGTGGGCAAGCTCCGGGTCGGCGTCAAGCAGCGCCCGCGCGCGACGCAGATCGGCCGACGTGACCGATGCGATCAGCGCCGCGGCGCGCTCCGGGGCGGGTGGCAGTGAGCGCGGCTCGGTCACGTCCGTCGCCGCATGATCGCAAACGCTCGGCGGACAGCGTCTGGACGTCGCAGTGGCCCTCACTCCTGCACTGAGGACCGATAACCCGACGAGTGGCACACTGGCGAACGGGACTGCGATCAACGATGTTTGAGGACGAACAGTGACGGACGGTCAGCAGCAGCCCACGTCGATCTCGGTGATGCTGATCGTCTCCGATGCCGAAGCGGCGGTGGCCTGGTACAGCAACCCGTCGGAGGACAGTCCTGACCGGCTTGGCGTGACGAGCACGCGGATCGAGCTGTTCGTCGATGACCCCGACGGCGTCATGACTCGCGCGATCGCCGCGGGCGCCAGCCCGGGATCGGAACTCGAAGATCATCAGGTCCCGGGGGGAACGCACCGCCAAGGCGGCTTCCGCGATCCATTCGGCCACAACTGGTCCGTCGGCGACAGGTCTCCTCTCAGCCGCCAGGCGAACTGAGCATCAATTACTGGCTGGACTGCTCCAGATAGGGCGCCAGCAGCTCCCGCAGCTGCATCCGGCCCCGGTGCAGCCGGCTCTTGAACGCCGCCTGCCGGACGCCGGCGATCTCCGCCGCCTCCACCGTCGACAGGCCCTCCAGATCCCGGAGGACGACGGCGACCCGCCATTCCGCAGGTAGCTGCGCCAGCGCGCTGTCGAGCACCTCGCCGAACTCACGGTCGAGGGCCTGGGCGTCGGGACCGTGGTGCTCGTCGTCGGGCACGGCCGCCAGCGGATCCTGGTCGTCCGCGGCGGTAGCGGCGCCCGCGCGGCGCCGGCGGGATAGAGCGCGCTGGGCCTCGTTGAAGGCGATCCGATACAGCCAGGTGGAAAACCTCGCTCGGCCCTCGAACCGGCCCAGGCCCCGCCAGGCACGGATGAACACCTCCAGCGCGACCTCGTCGGCCTCATCGGGATCCAGGCCGAAGCGCCGAAGTGCTCCGTACACCTGATCGGCATGGTCCGCCACCAGCGCGGCGAACGCGTCCTCGTCGCCGGAGCGGGCGCGGTCGATCAGCACCTTCTCGGTCACGGGGCCACCGCTGGGCAGGCGCTCACCCTATACCCCGGCGGTGTGAGAATCTCTTTCAGCGATGGCCCGGTCTCACTCTCTATGAGCTCGCTCGCACAGCGGCTGTTGTTCACTATCGATCATCGCCGGGTTCCCGGGCAGATGTCGGCCTACCTCGACGGCGAGCTCGGCGCACGCGGCCGCACCCGCGTGGAGCGCCACACCGGACGCTGCCCAGCGTGCCGTCGACTCCTGCAGGGCCTGCGGGAGACGGTGGCCCTGTTGCGCGCCCAGTCTGCGGCGCGCGAAACCGCCCCGGCACAGCTCGTGTCCGCGGTCCGCGCGAGTCTGCGCCGGCCGGGCTCCTGAGAAAGACTCCCAGCCCCGCCCGTGAATCGTTTCGGGGCCCTGCGGGGTCAGAAGAGACAGCAACCCGAAAAGGAGAAACAGTGGCAACACGCGACAAGGCAACCGAGGCGAAGTGGCGCGAGCAGCTGACGCCGGAGCAGTACGACGTGCTACGGCGCAAGGGCACCGAGCGGCCCTTTACCGGCGAGTACGTAAACACCAAGGACGACGGCACGTATCGCTGTGCCGGCTGTGGCGCCGAGCTGTTCTCGTCTGACACCAAGTTCGACTCGGGCACGGGCTGGCCGAGCTTCACCGACCCGGCCGTCGCCGCAAACGTCGAGCTGCACGCCGACAACAGCCTCTTCATGCGGCGCACCGAGGTGACGTGCGCGAGCTGCGGCGGCCACCTCGGCCACGTCTTCCCCGACGGACCGAACGGATGCGACCGCTACTGCATCAACTCCGTCGCGCTAAAGCTCGACCCCGAGCCTGCGGCGTAGCAGCCTCATCCTGATCGGCGGGCCGCCGGAGGGTCCGGCCAACGCGGCCGGGCCCTCGCCGCCGCACTGGGCGTGTCTGCGGTCTCATACGGTACGTATACGCGGCGAAAGCGTCGATGCGAACCGGTGATGACACACGCTCACACGCCCGAGGCGGCGCAGTCCGAGGCCCCCGGTGACCCGGCTCGCAGCCGGGCGTGGCTGCTCGCTGCGTGCGCGGTACTGATCGTAGGCCTGGCCCTGTCGGCGGTCGGGGCCGTGGTGTGGCGCTCTGGTGAACAACAGCGTGAGCGCTCTGCGTTGCGGGCCACGGCCTCCGATGTGACGGACTCGATCGGGACCCTGCTGCGGCGCGATGGAGATTTCGTGTCCACGCTCGGCGGCGTGTTGACGATGCAGCCGCATCTGAGCCCAACCGGGTTCAACGCCTGGTATACGACGCTGGAGGGTCGCCACCGGCAGGTCGGAGGCATCGGCAGCGCTGTCGTGCAATCCGTGCCGGCAGTCCAGCTGAACGCGTTCGAGGCGCGCCGTGACGCCGATCCGGCGTTCCGCGCCCTGCTGGGCGGATGGCTCGCTGGGATTCAGCGTGGTCCTGAGTCTCGCTACTGCCTGCTCGCCGAGGGCGGAAAGCTGCTTCCGCTGACCCGCCTCACCGCCGGACTCGTCCAGGAGGATTGGTGCCTTCCGACCTCGACCGTGGGCCTGCTCCAGTCCCGACTCCTGCAGACGGCGACCGACACGGGTCAATTCCTCGCCATCGGGGTCAATCTGCCGTCGCTGCACACGACGTTCCTGGAGGCGGCCTTCTATCGCCATGGCGCGCCGCTGGCGACCGTCGCCGAGCGGCGGGCGGCGGTCACCGGCTGGCTGTTGACCTCGTTCAACATGCCGGCGGTGATCGACGCGGCCATAGGCAAGAACCACGCCCTGCGAGTCGATCTGTACCACACCAACCCGGGCGAGCCCGCAGCGCTCATCGCCTCCTCCGGCGGGCGCACCGGAGCAGCGGCGCCGCCGCTGGTGCGCAGGAGCACCCTGTCGATCGCCGGCGCCTGGACCGTGGAGGTTCGGGGGGCGTCCGCCGTGGCGGGTCTGTCGGCCAATACGCAGGGCTGGCTCGTGTTCGCTGCGGGCGCCGTGGTCAGCCTGCTTCTATTCGTGCTCGTCGTCGTCCTCTCTCGCGCGCGCGATCGCGCGCTGGCGCTTGTCGCTGAGAAGACGAGCCAGCTTCGCCATCAGGCGCTATATGACTCACTGACCGGGCTGCCCAACCGCATCCTTGCGCTGGACCGAGCTGAGCAGATGCTGGCCCGGGGCAGGCGCCAGCAGATCCCGGTTGCCGCGCTCTATGTAGATATCGACGGGTTCAAGCACGTCAACGACACGTTTGGACACGCGGCCGGTGACGCATTCCTCAAGCTCGTCGCAGGGCGCCTTCAGAGCGTCATTCGCGAAAGCGACACCGCCGCCCGCCTTGCGGGTGACGAGTTTCTGGTCCTGGTGGAGGGCAGCTCGCTCGACGCAGGTCCCGAGCTCGTGGCCGAGCGTCTGCTGGACGTCCTGCGCGAGCCATACGACATGAGCGAGACGTTCGGCCGGCTCTTCACACTGACCGCGAGCATCGGCATCGCGTCTGGGCAGCGGCCGACAGCGGAGCAGATGCTGGCCGACGCCGACGTTGCTCTGTACGCGGCCAAGGGGGCCGGGAAGAACCGCTTCGCCTTGTTCGATGCCGGCATGCAGTCGGTGGCTCAGGATCGGCTCGTGCTGGAGATGGACCTGACCACGGCGCTGGAGGCGGGCGAGCTGTTCCTCGTCTATCAGCCCACGTTCGATCTGCAGTCCGGCCGCACGATCGGGGTGGAGGCGCTGATTCGCTGGCGCCACCCGACGCGCGGCGTGATCGAGCCGGATGCGTTCGTTCCGATCGCCGAGGCCAGCGGCCAGATCGTGGCCATCGGACGGTGGGTGCTCGCCCAGGCGTGCCGCGAGGGCGCGAGATGGCACCACGAGGGACACGAGATCGAGGTCTCGGTCAACGTCTCGGGCCGCCAGCTAGATCAGGACCAGCTCGTCGATGATGTGCGCGACGCGCTGGAAGGCGCGGGCCTGCAGCCGTCCGCGCTCGTCCTCGAGATCACCGAGACGACGCTGATGCGCAATGCGGATGCGGCCGCTCGCCGCCTCGTCGCGCTCAAGGAGCTCGGGGTCGGCATCGCGATCGACGACTTCGGCACCGGCTACAGCTCGCTCGCCTATCTGAGCCAGTTTCCCGTCGACGCGCTGAAGATCGACCGGTCGTTCATCAGCGGCGTGGCCCGCTCGGAGGAGTCAGCCGCACTGATGCACACGCTCGTGCGGCTCGGCAAGAGCCTTAACCTGAAGACCCTCGCCGAGGGGATCGAGAATGCCGACCAGCTCACGGCGCTGCAAGATCAGCACTGCGACCACGGACAGGGGTTCCTCTTTGCCCGCCCACTGGAAGTCCCCGCGATGGACGAGTTCCTGAGCTCCGATGCGGATACGCTCGCCGGCCTCGCCGTCCCCGCCGCGGAAGTTTGATCTGAACCGGCGATCAGTCCACGGGTGTGGAGTCAGCGGCGGCCCGTTCACGGGCACGTCGTTCACGGGCACGTCGTTCCCGTAGCGCCGGCGGGTCGGTCTCGGCGCAACCGTGGGCGTGGTAGTACTCGCCGCGATAGCGGATGAACGGGTCGCCGTCAGTCACGGGTGAGCCGCAGGCCACGCAGGTGCGTCGGTGACGGTGAGTAGCGGGGAAGACGAGCGCCGAGGCCGCTTTTCGCGTGAGTCTGAGGCCGTACAGCGCCAGGGCGATGAGACTCATGGGACGTCCACACTCCTGATGATGAGCTGGGTCTGTCACCAGGTCCACCTCGCGCCGCCTTCCTCAACGACCGAGCCGTCCCTATCTATGCTGCCGGAGGAGCACCCGACCACAGCCGCCGCTTCCCCACGGTTTTTGTACCCGTTCGGGTGTGAGGCAAACCTATGTTCGCCTCATCAGCGGGCGCCGCCCGCGACCGGTCCACGGCGGTAAAGTGGCGCAATGTCCGTTTCGCAGCGCACGGACCGGCCCGATGCCGACCTCGGCTCGCTCGAGTTCTGGGGTCAGCCCGCAGAGGAGCGCGATCGCTATTTCGAGCAGCTCCGGCGCGACGCCCCGATCTCACGCCATCGGCCGCCGGAGGACATTCTCGGCCTCCCCGACCAGGGCCGCATGCATTACTGGGCGATCGTCCGCTACGACGACATCCGGCGGATCTCGCGCGATCCTGCGACGTTTCGCTCCGGCGATGGGGTGCAGTTCGCCGACGCTCCGCCGGAGATGCTCGAGGCCTCGCAGTCGTTTCTGGCCATGGACGCCCCGCGTCACAGCAAGCTGCGAGGTCTCGTCTCTTCGGCGTTCACGCCGCGCCAGGTGGCGCGGATCGAGGACGGGATCCGTGCCAACGCGATACGGATCGTCGAGGAGGCGGCGGCCACCGGCGGCGGAGACTTCGTCGAGCTGATCGCCAAGCGACTGCCGCTGCAGACGATCTCGGAAATGCTCGGAGTGCCGGAGGCGGATCGCGAGCGGGTGATGGATGCCGCGGACACGCTGATCGCCGCCGCCGACCCCGAGTTCTTCGGTGACCGCCAGCCGATCGAGGTGCTCGGCGGGGCGCTGTGGACGCTGACCGAGTTCGCCACCGAGCTCGCCAAGCATCGTGAGCAGCACCCGAGCGATGACCTGATGACGGCGCTGGTCCACGCCGAGGTCGATGGTGATCGCCTGACCCACGCGGAGATCGCCGCCTTCCTGGTGCTGCTGTCGGTCGCCGGCAACGACACGACGCGCCACACGACCTCGCACGCGGTCCGTGCACTGACTCTCAATCCAGACCAGCGCGAACTGCTGTTGGAGGACCTCGACTCGCGGCTGCCCGACGCCGTCGAGGAGTTCGTGCGCTGGGCGTCTCCGGTGATGACGTTTCGACGGACCACGACCCGCGAGGTCGAGCTCTACGACGAGATGCTTCCGGCAGGGGAGAAGGTCGTCCTCTTCTACCACTCGGGCAACCGCGACGAGCGGGTCTTCGAACGTCCATGGAAGTTCGACGTGACCCGCAGCCCGAACCGGCATCTCGGCTTCGGCGGTGGTGGTCCGCACTACTGCATGGGCGCTTCGCTCGCCCGCACGCAGCTGAACGCGATCTTCGGCGAGATGCTGAGGGTGATGCCCGACATCGAGGCCGGTGAGCCCGAGCTGCTGCGCAGCGGGTTCATCCACGGCATCAAGCGGATGCCCTGCACCTTCACCGCACGTGCCTGACGCGCTCCCGCCCGGCCCCCGGATGCCGGCCGCGTTTCAGACCGCGATCTGGTTTCGCGGTGCGCAGTGGATGCTCTCGCAGTGCGCGGCGCGCTTCGGCGAGACGTTCAGCCTCCGGATCCTGCACGAGGGTGGGTGGGTGGTGCTGTCCAATCCCGACCACGTCAAGCAGGTGTTCACCGGCGACCCCGAGATCTTCCACGCGGGTGAGGGGAACCGGGTCCTGCTCCCGGTGCTGGGCGCGCGCTCGGTCCTGCTGCTCGACGAACGTGAGCATCTGCAGCAGCGCAAGCTTCTGCTGCCGCCGTTCCACGGCACGAGGATGCAGGGCTACCGCGAGTTGATGCGTGAGGTCGCCGCGGCTGAGATCGAGACGTGGCCGCGCGGAACGCCGTACCGCCTGCGGCCGCGGATGCAGGCGATCACGTTGGAGATCATCCTGCGAGCGGTGTTCGGGGTGACACAGGGGGATCGGGTCGAACTCCTCGGCGGCGAGCTGCGAGGACTGCTCGACATGCTGACGAGTCCCCGCATGCTGCTGTTCCCGGTGTTGATGGGACCGGAGCGGCTCGCTCGATTCGGCCCGTTCCGGAGGCTGATGAAGCGCGTCGACGCGCTTGTCTATGAGGAGATTGCCGAGCGCCGCCGGGCGCCCGACTTGGCCGAGCGCGAGGACATCCTCTCGCTGCTGGTGCAGGCCCGCCACGAGGAAGACGGGACGCCGATGAGCGATCAGGAGCTGCGCGACGAGCTGCTGACGCTACTCGTCGCCGGTCACGAGACGACGGCCAACGCGTTGGCGTGGGCAGTCGAGCGCCTCGTCCGCCATCCCGACAAGCTCGCGCGGCTCAGCGCGGAGAGACAGACCGGAGAGAGCAGGTATCTGGACGCGGTGGTGACCGAGACACTTCGTTTGCGCCCGGTGATCTCGGTGGTCGCCCGGAGGCTCCGCGCGCCGGTGCAGATCGGCGAGTGGCGTCTGCCGGCTGGAGTCACCGTGATCCCCGCGATCTACCTCGTGCACAGGCGGCCGGACATCTACCCGGACCCCGAGCGCTTCGAGCCCGAGCGCTTCCTCGAGCGCGCGCCGGGGACCTACACCTGGATTCCGTTCGGCGGCGGGGTCCGGCGGTGCCTGGGCGGCGCGTTCGCCCAGCTCGAGATGAACGTCGTGCTCAGCGAGCTGGTCAGCCACTGGCACCTCGAGCCGGCGCGCGAGGAGTCCGAACCGGTGCTCAGGCGAGCCATCACCGAGACGCCGCGACACGACGCCGAGGTGGTGCTCTCATGAGCGGCCGCGGGTCAGATGTGCCGCGTCCGACCCGGCATCGGGTCGGGATGCCGGGTTCGGCGGTTGCGAGATCGCGGGTGGTTGTCCGCCGGCCGGCGATGGTCGCGCAGTCGCGTCCTCGAGGCCTCGGCGTCCGGGAGCGGGATGCCACCCGGAGATTCGGGACCCCGGGTTGGCGAGCCGGGGCCAGACCCTCCAGGTCCGTCTGACCCGTCATCGGGAGCATCGGGCGGCGGCTCCGGGCGTCGCAGCAAAAGCGGGAAGAACACCACCGCGAGAAGTAACACCAAGGACAGGAGTCCGGGTAGGTTCCACCCGGCTACCTGCGGGCTGCCAGGCATCCGCGAAGCGTAGCGCGAGGGGGTTCAGCGGGGCAGGTGGAACGGCACCGTGGTGATGATGATGCCCTCGTAAGCGATCAGGGTGGCACGCAGGCGCGCGGCGATGCGGTTGTGCAGGAGCCGCTGCCAGCGCTTGGCGACGACGATCTCGGGGACGACGAGCGTGAGCGTCACGTCAGGGCGCTGGCGGTGCAGGGCCGCGATGTATGCGGCGAGTGGGGCGACCGTCGCGCGATAGGGGGAGATGAGCACCTCCAGCGGCAGGTGGTCGCCCCAGGCCTGCCACGCGCGGTGAAACCGCTCGGCTTCATCGTCGGTGGGACTGACGTGAACCGCGAGCACCGGTTGGCCAATGGACACGGCGTAGGCCAGCGCATGCAGCGACGCCAGGTCGAGGACAGCGACCGGGACGACGGCGAAGCTGTGCACCTCCGAGGGGTCGTCTTGGGCCTCCGCCAAGAGCTCCGACACCGGGGCCGCGAGTCTCGGTGGCGCCACGCGAATCGAGCCCTCGCGCTCCCCGGTCGCGCGGCGCGGGGTGAGCGCCTCGCGGGCTTGCTGATAGTGGGCGTGCACACGCTGGCATGCGATGACGATCAGGGGCACCAGCACGATCACGACCCAGGCGCCCTGGGTGAGCTTGGTGATCGCCGCGATGACCACGACTACCGCCGACAGCACTGCACCCAGGAGGTTGGTGGCCAGGGCGGTACGCCATCCCCGATCGCGGTGGCGCCACCAGTGCGCGACCATTCCGCTCTGGGCGAGCGTGAAGGCCAGGAACACCCCGATGGCGAACAACGGGATCAGCGGGGTCGTCTGACCACCGAACGCCGCATAGATCAAGGCCGCCGGGATGGCGAGCACGAGGACGCCATTGGTGAAAGCCAGGCGATCTCCCATGCGCAGAAACAACCGGGGGGCGAAGTCGTCGCGGGCCATGAAATAGAGCAGCCGCGGAAAGCCGTTGAAGGCCGAGTTGGCCGCGACCAGGAGCACGAGCGTGGTCGCCACCTGCACGAACCCGTACAGGACCCCGTTCCCGACGCTGCGGTGAGCGATCTGGGAGAGCACCGTCTGGTTGCCGGCAGGGGCGGCGCCGTCGAAGTGAGCGACGAGCACGACCCCGACGAACATCGAGATCAGCAAGCCGATCATGACACCGAGGGTCTGGCGAGCGTGCCGTGCCTCCGGGGGGCGGAAGACCGGGACGGCGTTTGAGATCACCTCGATCCCGGTCATCGCCGTCGCACCGGAGGCGAAGGCGCGGAGAACGAGCAGCACACCGAGCGTCTCGACGGCCCGGTGGGGCGCCGCGGGAACAGGCTGAAAGCCGTGGGATGCGGCTTTGATCAGACCAACGATCACGATCAGGGCGATTGCAGCGACGAACAGGTAGGTGGGAGGGGCGAAGACAGCGCCGGCCTCACGCACACCGCGCAGGTTCCCAGCCGCCAGCAGCACGATCATCGCCAGACCGATCGGGACGGTGGCCGAGGTGAGGGCAGGTATCGCCGAAGTCACCGCGGCGACCCCGGCGGCGACCGACACCGCGACCGTGAGGATGTAGTCGACGATCAATCCCGCGCCCGCGAGCAGACCCCATCGCCGTCCGAGGCTGTCACCGGCGACGATGTAGGACCCGCCGCCGTGGGGGTAGGCGCGGATGACCTGGCGGTAGCCGAGGCCGACCGAGAGCATCAGCACGGCAAGTGCCGCGCCGATGGGCAGTGAGAGCTTCAGCTCCCCAGCCCCGGCGAGCACGAGGATCGCCATCATCGCTTCCGGTCCGTAGGCCACCGAGGACAGGGCGTCGGGTGACAGCACGGCGAGGGCGAGCAGCCGGCCCATACGCTCCTCGGCTATCGCTGTGCTGCGGAGTGGTGGGCCGATCAGCAACCGGCGCGCCGCAAAGGCCGCTCGGCCGGCCGGCGTATCGCCCTGCCCCGCCTGGGCTGTCGCTTCGAGCTCGTCGAGTTGATCCGTGGCCGCCCCCGCGCTTCGGATGTGGACGAAGCGCCCGCGCGAGCGCTGCGGATCCGCGAAATCCAGCCCCGGATCTACAGGCAGCGCGCGCCTCCAAACATCTCGCGCCGGCATACATCCATCCCAATCGCGCCCGATCCTGCTCAGCTCGACAAGCGACCCCTGATCGAGCTCCGGCAGCTGCGCGCTTGCGGTGACCGTCGCGTCGGGCCCTCCGGCCCCGGAATCGGACGCGCCGGACTCTGGAGCCTGGCCTGCGTTACTCGCCGGGGTCTCGGGCAAGGCTGAGCCGATCATACAGCGCCCTGAGCCGAGCTTTTTAAGTGACTAGAGTGAACAGGTAGGCAAACGACAGGGGACGGATGGCAGCGTTCGGCAGGGATGCACGAGCAGCACAAGGGAATCTCGCCCTCATGGAGGCGGCCCGGGCTCGCCCTGCCGGTGAGGAAGCGGTCAGGCCGAGCTCTGACGCGGCGATCGACACTCTCGGGTTGCAGCAAGTTCGCGACGCGAGGGCCGATCGGCGCGACGAGGCGGCGCAGGCGCGCGACGAGCTCGCGGCTGGACGCGACCGGAACGCCGATCTTGAAGACGAGGCAGCGCTCGAACTCGACGGCGTCGAGGGATTGTCCGAGCGGTGCACGCTCGGGGTCCGCGAGCTACGTGCGCTGGGCGTTGAGGGCCGCGAGCGGGCTGCGCTGGGTCGCAGGCGCGCCAGGCAGGATCGAGCGCTCGCCGGAGCGGACCGAGAGTTCGGGGGACACGACCGCGAGGAGTCCAGGCGCGATCGCGAGCACGCGGGGATGGATGAGCTGACCGGCGCACGCCGTCGGGGCGTTGGTATGGAGGACCTTCAGCGTGAGATCGACCGTGCGCGCCGAACCGGCGCAAGCGTCGTCGCCGCCTACGTCGACGTGGATGGCCTGAAGGCTGTCAACGATGGGTACGGTCACAGCGCCGGCGATCAGATTCTTCGGGATGTCGTCACGGAGCTGCGACGTGACATGCGCTCCTACGATCTGCTGGTCCGCCTCGGCGGCGATGAGTTCCTCTGCGTGATGCCGGGCATGACCGCCGATCAGGCTAGGCGACGGTTCGCGCGTCTCGCCCACAACCCGCGTCGCGGGCCATTGGTCAGCATCGGGCTCAGCCAGCTGCGCGACGGCGAAGGGGCCATAGCTCTGGTGGACCGCGCCGACAAGGCGCTGCTAGCGACCCGCCGCGCGCGACAACGTCGCTGAAATCACGCTGCGCGGACCCGTCTGGCTGCCTGGAAGTGGGGGTGGACAAATCAAAGTGGTCATCCGCCGGGCGGCTTGATCTCGCGCGGTCGCACGGGGTCATAACCTCCTGGGCCGCCTCGTCGCACTAGGTAGATCGCGATCGCGAGCGCCAAAGTGAGCACGCCCAGCAAGCCGAGCTCCAGCAACTGGTTGGTCAGTGTCCTTCCGCCGGGGGTCTGGCGCTCGAGCTCAGCGGTGACGATGAGAATCCGCCGGACTACGGCGATCAGACCAACGAACAGGAACGGCTCGACCACGATCTCGCCCCGCAGCACGACGAACCGCAGCGTATGGAGCAACTCAGCAACGATCAGCGTCAGCAAGATGCGGTCGAGGAGCACGACCCCGATGTTCACCGCACTCTGATGGGCATCGATCGAGCCGACAAGCCCGCTGACGGTCCCCACCACCACCAGCACAGCCGCCGCAAGCAGCAATAGTCCAACAACGAGGTAGAGCCCCTCCTCGCTCCAGGCCAGAGCGGTACGTACCCCTCTCGTAAAGTGTGGTTCCAATCCGGTCTCGTCCGGCGACTCGATCATCTGAATCGATCCATGCTCTCGCACCTCAGACGCTCACACGCGACAGGATCTCACAGTCCGGCCACGAGAACCGAGCGCTTACCGACGATCCCGACGCCGACCACGGCCGTAACGTTAACCCGAGCGGGAGCTGATCAGGTATGACCACCGACCGGATCCGCAGCCAGCGGATCGCACGCAAGGTGACATCCGCCGAAGAGGCCGCGGCGCTGATCGCGCCGGGCTCGACGGTCGGGATGAGCGGGTTCACGGGCGCCGGCTACCCGAAGGCGGTGCCCGCGGCGTTGGCGCGGCGCATCACCGAGGCACGGGCGAGGGGTGATGGGTTCACCGTGAGCGTGTGGACCGGCGCCTCGACGGCTCCCGAGCTGGACGGCCTGCTGGCGGCGGCTGACGGAATCGATCTGCGGATGCCATATCAATCCGATCCGGTGAGCCGCGCCAAGATCAACGCGGGAGGCATGGACTACCTCGATCTGCATCTCTCGCATGTTGCCCAGATGGTGTGGGAAGGGTTCTTCGGGCACCTCGACGTTGCACTGGTGGAGGTGGCGGGGATCACGGAGAACGGCGATCTGATCCCATCCTCATCGGTCGGTAACAACAAGACGTGGTTAGACCTGGCCGATCGGGTGATTCTCGAAGTGAACTCGTGGCAGGCGAGCGAGATGGAGGGCATGCACGACGTCTACTACGGGACCGCGCTGCCGCCGCATCGCACGCCGATCGAGATTCTGCACCCCGCCGACCGCATTGGCGTCCCGTATCTCCGCTGCGATCCGGACAAGATCGTCGCGGTCGTCGAAACGAATGCCGCCGACCGCAACGCGCCATTCAACCCCCCCGACCAAGCTTCGAAGCAGATCGCCGGTCACGTCCTGGAGTTCCTCGGTCACGAGGTCAGCAAGGGGCGACTACCGCCGACGCTTCTGCCGCTGCAATCGGGGGTGGGCAACATCGCCAATGCGGTGCTGCTCGAGTTGGATCAGGGCTCATTCAGGCGGCTGACCGCCTATACGGAGGTGATCCAGGACGGAATGCTCGAGATGCTGCGGTCGGGCACGCTCGATGTCGCCTCGGCGACTGCCTTTGCCTTGAGCGCGGCGAGCATGACCGAACTGCGAGACAACCTCGCCGAGTACCGCGACCGAATCGTGCTGCGCCCGCAGGAGATAAGTAACCATCCGGAGGTCATCCGCAGGCTCGGGTGCCTGGCGGTGAATGGAATGCTGGAGGCCGACATCTACGGCAACGTCAACTCGACGCACGTGATGGGGTCAAGGATTCAGAACGGCATCGGGGGCTCCGGTGATTTTGCCCGTAACGCCTACATCTCAATGTTCGTCAGTCCCTCCGTGGCGAAGGACGGCGCGATCTCCTGCATCGTCCCGATGGTCAGTCACGTCGACCACACCGAACACGACGTCGACGTGATCGTCACCGAACAAGGGCTGGCTGACCTGCGGGGGTTGGCTCCACGTCTGCGCGCCCAACGGATCATGGATCGCTGCGCGCACCCGGACTATCGGGCTGGCCTGCAGGATTACTCAGAGCGGGCGCTGGCTTCCGCGCCGGGTAAGCACACTCCGCACCTGCTCGACGAGGCGCTGTCCTGGCACACCCGCTATCTGGGCCAGGGAACGATGCGAGTCCGATGAGGCGGGGTAACCGCTAACCGACTCCGTTGCGGATGATGGCGGCTTGACCTTGGCCGCCGCCGACACACAGCGCGGCCACGCCGCGTCCTGAGTTGCGGCGTCGCATCTCGTGCAACAGGGTGACGAGGATCCGGCCGCCGCTGGCCCCGATCGGGTGCCCGAGTGCGATCGCGCCGCCGTGAGGGTTGATCCGTTCAGGCTCGATGTCGAGCTCTCTGAGCACGGCCAGCGATTGCGCCGCGAATGCCTCGTTGAGTTCGAACAGATCGATGTCGCCGAGCTGAAGCCCGGCCCTCGCGAGCGCCTTGCGTACCGCCGGGACCGGGCCGATGCCCATGATCTTCGGCTCGACCCCAACCGAGGCGTAGCTCTCGACCGTCCCGAAGCTCCGCAGGCCGAGCCTATCGGCCTTGCTCGCCGACATCACGATGATCGCCGCCGCTCCGTCGTTGATCCCCGAAGCATTGCCCGCGGTCACGGTGCCGCCGTCACGGAGAAACGCGTTGCGTAGCTTGGCCAGCGTCTCGGCAGTGGTGCCCGCGCGGGGGGCCTCGTCGCTGTCGACCAGGCGCGTGCCACCCTTTGCGGGCACCTCGATCGCCACGATCTCGTCGCTGAAGACCCCGTCAGCGATGGCACGCTCCGCCTTCTGCTGGCTGCTGGCGGCGAATCTGTCCTGTTCCTCTCGGCTGAGGTCGTACTGCTCGGCGAGATTCTCGGCCGTGATCCCCATGTGAATGTCGTTGAAGGCGTCCCACAGGCCATCGTGAACCATCGAGTCGATCAGCTGAGCGTCGCCCATCCGGGCGCCGAAGCGCCCGGACGGCAGCAGATACGGAGCGCGCGTCATGTTCTCCATCCCGCCCGCCACGACAATCTCGACGTCGCCGGCGCGGATCATCTGCGACGCGATTGCCACCGCTTTGAGACCCGATCCGCAGACCATATTGATCGTCGTCGCCGGCACCTCCTTTGGGATCCCCGCGCCGATCGCGACCTGCCGCGCCGGGTTCTGACCGAGCCCGGCGGTCAGCACGCACCCGAGCACGACCTCGTCCACGTCCTCGCCGGAAACACCTGCCCTCTCCAGCGCGGCGCGCACAGCGTGCGCGCCGAGCTCGGTTGCCGGGACATCCTTGAACTGGCCGCCGAAGCTGCCCACCGGCGTCCGCACCGCACTGACGATCACAGCAGATTCCATCACAGCCTCCCTTGGCCCAAAGTACGACTCTCTAGGGTTCGAGAACGATGCGCGCGGCGACTCGGCCCGCGTTGACGTCGGCGATCGCTTCGTTCACTTGGTCAAGCCGTCGCGTTTCGCGGATCACGCGTGTCTTGCCGGCGGCATGCAGTTCGAACACCTCACGCAGGTCCTTGCGCGTGCCGACGATCGAGCCGACGATGGTGATCCCGTTCAGCACGGTTTCGAAGATCGGGAGCTTGACCTCATTGTCCGCGGGCAGGGCGACGAACACGAGCGTGCCGCCGCGTCGCAGCGACCCGTACGCCTGCTCAAACGCACGCGGCGAGACGGCCAGCGCGATCGCCTGGTTGACGCCCCCGAGCCGCTGAATCATTTCGACCGGGTCTTCCTTCTTCGCGTTGATGGTGAACTCGGCGCCGAGTTCGCGCGCGAGCTCGAGCTTCTCATCGATCACATCCACCGCGACGACCCGGCCTCCGGCGATTGCCGCGTACTGGATCGCGAGGTGTCCGAGACCGCCGACCCCGAACACGGCGACAAAATCCGACGAGCGGGTGCCGGCAACCTTGACCGCCTTATAGGTGGTCACACCGGCGCAGGTCAGCGGCGCGGCGTCGAACGAGTCAACGCCTTCTGGGACCTTGACGACGTAACGCGCGTAGGCGGTGGCGTACTCGCCGAACCCGCCGTCGATCGTGTACCCCATCATCTCCTGCTCGTGGCACAGCGTCTCCCAGCCCGATACGCAGTAGTCGCAGGTGCCGCATGCGTAGCCAAGCCATGGCATCGCGACGCGGTCCCCGACCGCGACCTCGCTCACGCCAGACCCTAGCTCGGTGACGATGCCGACACCTTCGTGGCCCGGAATGAACGGCGGTGATGGCTTGATCGGCCAGTCGCCGTTGGCGGCGTGGATGTCTGTGTGGCACAGGCCGCACGCCTCGACCTTCACGCGCACCATGCCCGGCTTGAGCGCGGGCGTGGAGACCTCCTCGACACTGAGCGGACTGCCGAATTCGTGAACGACGGCGGCGAGATAGCTCGCGGGCGTGGCTTCTCGGGTGCGGGGTTGCGGGATTGATGCGGTGGCCATGGTGTGTCCCTTCCTTCTGTGGGGGTTGGCCTGTTTCAGGCCGTTCTAAGTTGACGGTGAGCGGGAGACGAAATGCACTCCCTCCAGGCCCTCGAGCGAGAAGCCCTCGGCGGCGCCGGGCGCGACATCGATCAGAAACCGCGGCGTGCCCCATCGCTCGTACTGGTCGGAGTCGATGTAGAACGGGGCGCCCCCGATCTCGCCGAGGCGTACATCATGGGGCGCTGCCGGCAACTCGCCGTCCTTGAGGCAGATCGCGGAGCTGCCGTCGCAGCAACCCCCGGACTGGAAGAACGCGAGGGGGCCGTGGGTAAGCTCGAGGCGGCGAATCACCTCAAGCGCCGCCACGGTGGCCCCAACGGCAGGCCCACGGTCGCGAGCCGCCTCCATCTCTAAAACAACCCCATCGGGTTTTGGTCATAGCTGACCAGCAGGCACTTGGTCTGCGAGTAGTGATCGAGCATCATGCGGTGGTTCTCACGACCGACGCCTGAGCTCTTGTAGCCGCCGAACGCGGCGTGTGCCGGGTACTGGTGGTAGCAGTTGGTCCACACCCGTCCGGCCTTGATTGCGCGGCCCATGCGAAACGCGCGGCTGCCGTCGCGAGTCCA
Source organism: uncultured Solirubrobacterales bacterium (assembly GCA_963799995.1). Classification (GTDB taxonomy): domain Bacteria; phylum Actinomycetota; class Thermoleophilia; order Solirubrobacterales; family Solirubrobacteraceae; genus Palsa-465. The sequence continues at coordinate 157,805 of CAWCZI010000014.1, forward strand.
GACACCGGCACCAAGGCCGTACAGCGTGTCATTAGCGATCTCCAGCGCCTCGGCTTCGTCGCGGAACGTCGTCACCGCAAGCACCGGCCCGAAGATCTCCTCCTGAAACACCCGCATCTTGTTGTGACCCTTGAGCACGGTGGGCTCGAAGTAGTAACCACCTGCGAGGTCCTCGCCCAGCTCCGGGCGCTCGCCGCCGATCAGCACCTCGGCGCCCTCCTGGCGTCCGATCTTGACGTAGCCCTCGATCTTCTCGAGCTGCGATGCCGAGACCTGGGGCCCCATCATCGTCTCGCGGTCGAGCGGGTGGCCCTGCTTGATCGCGCCGATGCGCTCCAGGCAACGGCCCATGAACTCGTCGTAGATCGACTCGTGGATCAGCGCCCTCGATGGGCACGTGCAGACCTCGCCCTTGTTGAACGCGTACAGGACGAGACCCTCGATCGCCTTGTCAAGAAACGCGTCGTCAGCGGCCATCACGTCGTCAAAGAAGATGTTCGGCGACTTTCCCCCGAGCTCCGTGGTCGAGGGAATCAGGTTCTGCGCGGCGTAGCTCATGATCAGCCGGCCCGTGACCGTCTCGCCAGTGAACGAAACCTTGGCGATCCGCTTGTTGGACGCCAACGCCTTACCGATCCCCGCGCCCGGCCCGTTGACGATGTTCAGCACCCCGGGCGGGACGATGTCGCCGATCACCTCGGCGAGCTTGAGAATCGACCACGGAGTTGGACTTGCCGGCTTGAGCACCGTGCAGTTGCCGGCCGCCAGCGCCGGGGCAATCTTCCACGCGCCCATCAGCAGCGGGAAGTTGAACGGGATGATCTGACCCACGACGCCGAGCGGCTCTTGGAAATGGTAGGCGTAGGTCTGGTCGTCGATCTCCGAGATCCGCCCCTCCTCGGCGCGCACCGCGGCAGCGAAATACCGGAAGTGGTCGATCGCCAGCGGGATGTCCGCGGCCAGTGTTTCGCGGACGGGCTTGCCGTTCTCGTAACTCTCGGCCACTGCAAGCATCTCGAGGTTCTCCTCGATCGCATCCGCGACGTCATTCAGGACGGCGGCGCGCTCGGCGGGCGAACGTCGGCCCCAGTCATCCTGCGCCGCTTGCGCCGCGTCGAGCGCAAGCTCAATGTCGGGGGCACCGGAATGCGCGACCTCGCAGAACGGCTCGCCCGTGGACGGCGTCAGATTCTCGCGGTACTCGCCGGTTGTCGGGGCGATCCACTGTCCGCCGATGAAGTTCTCATAGCGGTCCCTGAGCTCCACAAGGCTGCTGGGCTCGCCCGGCGCTTCGTAAGCGGTTGACTCGACAATCGACATGTTGGACTCCCTTAGTGGCGACCGCGGGCTCGCTGCGTGCGCTGGTAAACGGGCTGGAACCCGCGCGGTCATCACATTGAGACGCGTCCCACCGGACCGGCGGGATAGCGCCTAAGACGTACGACACCAGCCCCGCAGTCAAAACCAGTTACCCACGCTCCGCGCCTCGTGGCGCGCGTAGCGCCGTCGGTGACATCCGGGCTTTGGGTGAGAGTGTCCTGGCCGCAGGGCCAGCTCGTATTCGACTGTACTCCGATTGCGGGCAGTTATGTGCGCATATCGCAAAGACATGTGGCAAAGAACGTCCAAATCGCGTCTGTGGCGGAGGGACCGCGGGGATCGGTGTAGGAGCCGCCGGGCGCGCCACCTGACCAGGCATGAGCTAGCCCGTTGACTATGAGTAACTCGTGCATGAGCATGCCGCGGGCGTCCAGCCATCGCGACTGCGTATAGGAACGTCCGTCGCCGGTCTGGCCCCGCCATGAACTCGTGGGGTTCTCCGGGTCGTGGTCGCACGTCTCGGGTGCTGCGAGATGGTTGGCGGCCATCGACTGGTGCAGAACATGGATCGCATTGGCGGGGCTGACGGTACGGTCAGCGTCTCCATGAATGACCATGCTCGGAACCGAACGGGCGTGGCCCCCCATCGCGGCATGGACTGCGTAGCCGCGAGCATCGGCGTTGCTGCCGCCTCGCGCCATCGCCTCAAACGCGGCGCCCATGCTGGTCGCCGATTTGTAGGCGAGTCCCGAATGCACGGCGACCGCGGCGAAGAGGTCTGGATAGCACGCGCCCAGGATCGTCGCCATGGCGCCGCCCGAGGAGAGCCCGGCCACATAGACGCGCTCGGAGTCGATCGTGTAATCGGAGTTGGCTTCGATCAGCTCGCCGACGATCGCGGCGATCGCGGCCGGCTCGCCGGTATCGCGCCGCTGGTGCTCTGGAAGAAACCAATTCCAGCACCCCTGGGGGTTCCCGCCGCGATCCTGCCCCGGATAGACGACGACAAAGCCGTGGCGGTCGGCGGCATGGTTCATCATCGTGGCCGAGGCGAACGTGGCCGGATCCTGCGTGCAGCCGTGCAGCATGCAGACGAGCGGAGCCGCCTTGTCTGCATCCAGCCCGGGCGGAACGTGAACGAGAGCTCGCTGGTTGCTCGTGCCCGCGGTCGAGACGTGCCCGATCCGGCCGATCGCCGCCTGGTTCTCTGCGTAGAGCTGTCGCCAGTCGACTCCCATCCGTTCAGTATATCGATCAAGCGCTCGATATACCGGTCACAGGTCCCTGGCCGACACGAAGCTTCGGTAGACGCTCAGTAACGCGGTCCGCTGCGGCTCACTGAGCCTCGGGTCGCGGAGGATCGCGGCCTCGGTATCCCGCAGTCCGGCTGGCCGCTCGTCCTCCACGTTGCCGAGGACTCCGGCGCTGGAGAGCGTCGAGGCCAGCGATGTCCCCAGAGCAGACGCTATGGCTCGTAACACGCGCAGGGAGGGCTCGTGCAGTCCCCGCTCCAGCTCGCTGAGGTAGGCGTTGGAGACGTTGGTGCGCTCAGCGAGGTCGCGCAGCGAAAGCTCGGCGGAGAGGCGCTGCGCGCGCAGCAGCGCACCAAGCGCGGCCAGTTGGGCCTTGGCGGAAGCATCACTCATCCGTACATCTTCCCCGAGCCCCAGGCGTCGTCAGCGACGATCTGGACGGGTCAAGGCTCCGGGTGGCGCTCTTCCCACCGCAGCGCAGCGGCATCGGCGCTGGCGGAGTGACGGGGCGGAGCTTTGGCCGCGCGCGCAGAGAGTCTCGTCAGCGTGTCCGGGGTCCCGGACACCTGCCACACCTCCACCGCGTGGCCGTCTCGAAAATGCAGCCACGTCATACCCTCGATTTTCGTGGCGCCGCTGCTCAGCGGCGCCCCGTAGAAGTCCTGGGCTTGAATTCCGGTGAGGGTGTAGCGAGCGGCTACGCGGTCGTCGCTGGCGATCGTCTCCTCAACGCTGAGGCGAGCGTCCGGGAACGCGGCCCAGAGCTCGGAGTAGAAGCGGTGCGCGCCCTGCTTGCCTTCGACGCCGGCAGGATAGCCGTGGAGAACGACGTCGGCAGCGTAAAGATCGAGGTATCGGTCTCGGCTACCGGGGTCGTTGAACGCGGCGACAGCCCGCCGAACCGATGCTTCGTTGGCTTCCGACATGCCTTCCTCCAGTCGTTCTGTATACCCCCGCGCGGCCGCACCGAGAAACACGAGCCGATGCCGGCCCGCACGAGGATCGTAGTATCGCCGCAAGAGCGGCGGCGTATCCTGGGGATGTGTCGGACAAGCCCGCTTCCTCGCTTGGCGAGTTCATCCGCCGTCAGCGCGAGCTCTCAGAGGTTTCGATGCGCCAGTTCGCGGAGCTGGCGGGGATCTCGAATCCATATCTGTCTCAGATCGAGCGTGGGTTGCGTGCTCCTTCGGAGCAGGTGCTGCAATCGATCGCGGATGCTCTGAAGGTGTCGGCCGACACGCTCTACGATCAGGCTGGCGTCCCGCGTGAGAAGGATGGGCCTGCAAAGGTCGTCCAGGCGATCCGGGAGGACCCCAAGCTGACCGGTCGCCAGCGGCAAGCCTTGATCGAGGTCTACGAGGCCTTCATCGGCGTCGGGGCGCGACCCCGCCGGAGCTGAGTCCACGACGGGCAACGCGGGCGCATCTTGCACCCGCGCTGCCGTCATGATGGGAACTGCGCCGGGCGTGCTGTGACACGCGGCCAACCTGGGCTAAGCGGTGATCAGCTCACGGGCTGCCGAGACGCTGACCTTGGTGATCTCCTCGGTCAGATCTGCGTGGGTGCGGAGCAGGTTGGCGACCGCATCGACCTGGGTCTCGGTGCCGACCTTGCGCTCGAACTGGGCGACGCCGGCGATGTACTTCTCGACGCCGTCGAGGTACGCAGTCGTGACCTTGCGGCCCGCCTCGGCGAGACGGTCGTTGGCCTCACGGGCGCGCTCGGAAGCGACTTCGAAGTCAGGGAGGACGGTGGTGTTCTTGGGTGATGTCGCCATTGTTGGCGCTCCTTCGTGTCGGGAGGGGAGGTGCAACTGCTTGCAGCTTAGCAAGTATCGAGCAAATTTGCAAGCGGAGTTGGCGATTGCCCGCTAGCTGCTAACTGCTAATCTGCATGCAGGGCTCACGTAAGGGTCCATGCCTTCAGCGATAGGAGTCGTATGCCCGCCATGTGCCCGCCGTCGTTCGAGGAGATCGCGCTTGCAGATAGCGCAACCGCCTGGGAGGCGACCATCCAGGGTTGGTCGGACTGGTCGGCAGCCATGCTCCGACGAGCCGCGGCTCCGGCCGAGTTGGGGGCCGACTGGATCCGCTGGTGGGGCGCAGTCACCGATCGACGGCAGCCCGCTTGGGCCTCTCCCAACGAGATCGTCTTCGAGGCGCCCGTCGCCCGGCTGCGGGACTTCTCGACCGGCCGCCGCAGCCGCGTTCTCCCGACGCTCGTGCTGCCGCCGCAGGCCGGCCACGACTCGTGCATCGTGGACTACTCGCCTGAACAGAGTCAGATGCGCACGATCCTCGCCGCCGGACTGAAGCGGGCGTATGCGCTCGACTGGATCGGGGCAACCACGACCACTAAGGATGCAACGATCGATGACTACCTCGAGGTGATCGCGCGGGCCGTCGATCAGATCGGCGATCGCGTGAACTTGATCGGCGACTGTCAGGGTGGCTGGCTTGCCACGATCTTCGCCGCACTCCATCCGGAGCGGATCAACACGCTCACGATCGCCGGCGCGCCGATCGACTTCCACGCCGGCGAGCCCGTCATCCATGCGGCGCTGAAGTCGCTCGCGCCCGGCGGCAACCTCGCCTTCTATCGCGGACTTGTGGCGGCGGGCGGGGGGGTGCTGAGCGGCGAGCACATGCTGGCTGGATTCGTCGCCATTAAGCCCGACAACGAGATCGCACGCCAGATGCAACTGCTCGCCAACATCGACAACCCCGCCCACGTAGAGCGCTATCGCGAGTTCGAGAACTGGTTCAAGCACACGCAGCCGATTCCGGGCGCGTTCTATCTCTGGATCGTCGAGCACCTGTTCCGCGACAACGAGCTGATCGCCGGCAAGCTGGAGATCGCCGGCGAGCGAGTCGATCTAGGCCGCATCGAGTGCCCGCTGAATCTCCTTGCCGGCGCGACCGACCACATAACGCCACCCGACCAGGTCTTCGCGCTCGCCGATTACACGAGCACACGGCCCGACGAGGTCATTCGCGATACGACAGCCGGAGGTCACCTCGGCCTGTTCATGGGCCACGATGCGCTAAGCGCCCACTGGCCGGCTCTGCTCGCCGCGGTGCGGGCACGCTCCGGGGGCTAGACGCGGCTCACATGTCCATTCCGCCGTTGACACCCCAGATCGCCCCGGTGATGAACGCAGACTGATCGGCGACCAGGAAGTGAACGACGCGCGCGATCTCGTCGGGCCTGCCCAGCCGCCCGACCGGAATCTTCTCCTTGATGCCGTCGAGCACCTTTTCCGGGACGTGCTCCAGCATCTCGGTCGCGATGAACCCGGGGGCGACGGTGTTGACCGTGACGCCAATGCCGTCCTCCTCGAGCTTGCCCGCCCGCTTGAGCTGGAAGGCGGCTTCTCGGGCGAGGGTCTTTGTCAGTCCGAACAGGCCGGACTTCGACGCCGCGTAGTTGGCCTGCCCGATGTTGCCCATCTCGCCGATGATCGAGGAGATGTTCACGATCCGTCCCGAGCCGCGCTCGATCATGTGCGGCAGCACCGCCTGGCTCATGAAGAAGGCGCCGGACAAGTTGACGGCGATGACCTTGTACCAGTCCTCGTCGGACATCTTCAGCACCGTTTTGTCGATCGTGATCCCGGCGTTGTTGACGAGGATGTCGAGACGACCGTGCTGCTCGATCACCTCGGTGACGGTGCGCCGGCAGTCCTGCGCCGAGCCGATGTTGCCCTGATGGATGCTGCCGGTCAGGCCGTCATGCGTGAGCTCGGCGACGAACGCCTCGGCCGTCTCATGGTCGCGGCTGTAGCCCGCCGCGACGTCCGCGCCCTGCTCAGCGAGGCTGCGGCAGATCGCTGCCCCGATACCGCGTGTTCCTCCCGTCACGAATGCGACTCGGCCGCCCAATCGGGGGCGCCGCACCGTAGATTCGGCTGGGCTCGTGCTGACTGACATGTTCTCTCCTTTTCGCTCAGTGACCCGAACGTTCCCGTAACCAGTCCGCGAGGTCCGGCCAGATCTCCCGCTTGGCCTTCGAGCCAGCCATCAGGCCGATGTGGCCACCGGGCCGGTCAAAGTGGGTTACGTCTTCGCTGGAGACGAGGTCGAGAATCGCGACCGTTCCCTCCGGCGGGACAATGTGATCAGCGCCCGCAGTGACGACCAGCAGGTTCTGCTCGATCCGTCGCAGGTCGACCTTTTCGTCGCGCAGCCGCAGGCGTCCGGCGACCAACCTGTTCTCCTTGTACATCCAGGTGATCCACTCGCGGTAGGCCTGCGACGGAAACGGAGGATTGTCGGCCACCCACTTGGCCATCGCCTGGTAGCTCACCCGCGGGTCGCCGCCATCGAGGATGCGCTCGAACAGCCGCCGGTAGGTGGTCGCGTAGTTCGTCACCGGCTTCATCAATTTGTTCGCCCAGTCGATCCCGCCTCCCGGGACGGACCCATAGCTGTCGGCGATCAGGTCCACGTCGAACTGGTCGTGGCCGACCCAGCGTGCGTACAGCGAGGTGCTCGGATCGATCGGGGTTGTCAGCAGTACGGCGTTACGCGCCGCCCCGACCGGATGCAGGGCGCAATAGATCGCGCAGAGCGTGCCGCCGATACACCAGCCCAGCAGGGTGAGCTCCTCCTCGCCGGTGGCCCGTAGCGTCTCGCGTACCGCCCAGTGCAGCTCGTCGCACACGTACTCCGCAAGCCCCATGTCGGCGTCTTCGTCATCGGGGGTGCCCCAATCGACGAGGAAGACGTCGAACCCCTGATCGAGCAGAAACTCAACGAACGAGCTACCCGGCCGGAGGTCGAAGATCTCCGGCCGGTTGATCAACGCGAACACGAGCAAGACTGGGATCGGGTGCTTGCGAGCGTCCGAGCGATATCGGTAGAGAGTCGTCCCGCGGTGCGTCCAGATCACGTCTCGGGGCGTCTGACCGATCGGTGCATCAGGAACTGTGAGGATGATGTTCGCCAGCTCGAATGTCGCCGCCGGCACGCGGGCCATCGTCCCGATCGCGCTCATCACGGCGTTCGGGTCCGCCTTGGAGCATCGGTCCCATTACCACGAGCCCGGTGGCCGGACGGCGCGCGTGGCCCGCGGGCCACCGGCGTCCGCGCAGCCTCGTCGCGCAGCCCTTCCACCTCCTGCAGGAGGCGCTCCAGCTTGTCCTCGGTTCGATGCAACTGGCGGGCCAGTCGGGTCACGTCCGCCCGCCCGGCGAGGCGCAGATTCCGCACTACGAGGTCAGCGAAATCCGATCCGATCCTGGTGAGTGCTGCCACGTTCTCCGCGCTGCGGGCCAGCAGCACCCCGAAGCTCGGCTTGGATACGAGCTCCTCGAACGCCTTCGCTGTTCTCGACTCGCCCTGCTCGTACAACGCTCGAACCTCATCCTCCGGCGAACGGGTCTCGTGAACGGCCATCGTGCCTATCCCTCCTGCTCGCGGGCGGCGGCGACCTTCTGCGCGAGCTCGGCCATAACGGCCGGGTCGCGCAGTGTGGTCACATCGCCGAGAGTGCGGCCGTCGGCGATGTCGCGCAGCAGCCGGCGCATGATCTTGCCCGACCGCGTCGTAGGCAGATTTTCGCTCCACAGGATGCGCTTCGGCCGCGCCAGCTTGCCGATCTGTCCTGCGACGTGAGCGCGGATCTCGGCCTCCATTTCCGGGGTGCCATCCAGGCCCTCCTGGAGCGTCACGAACGCGACTATTGCCTGCCCGGTGAGCTCGTCGGATTGGGCGACCACGGCCGCTTCGGCGACCTTCTCGTACGCCACGATCGCCGACTCGACCTCGGCAGTCGAGAGCCTGTGCCCGGAGACGTTGATCACGTCGTCGATCCGCCCGACAATCCACAGGTACCCATCCTTGTCTCGGATCGCGGCATCCCCGACCAGGTAGGTGTCGTTGCCGAAGCGCGAGAAGTACGTCTCGACATAGCGCTCGTCGTCGCCGTACAGCGTTCGCAGCATGGCTGGCCATGGGCGCTTGAGCACCAGCAGCCCCTGGCCCTGCTCGACGCTCTCACCAGTAGCCTCGTCGACCACGTCGGCGACGACGCCAGGAAGCGGGAACGTCGCCGAGCCGGGCTTGGTCTCGGTCAGTCCGGGAAGCGGCGAGATCATGATCTGGCCGGTCTCTGTCTGCCACCACGTATCCACGATCGGGCAGCGCTCGCGACCGATCACCAGGTGGTACCAGAGCCACGCCTTCGGGTTGATCGGTTCGCCGACGCTCCCCAGCAGCCGCAACGACGACAGGTCGTGGGCATTCGGATGCTCGGCGCCCCACTTCATACAAGCGCGGATCGCCGTAGGGGCGGTGTAGAAGATCGTGACGCCGTAGCGCTCGACCAGCTCCCACCAGATGCCCTTGTGCGGGTAGTCGGGCGCCCCCTCATACATCACGCTGGTCGCCCCGTTGCAGAGCGGCCCGTAGACGATGTAGGAATGCCCGGTGATCCAGCCGACGTCGGCCGAGCAGAAGTACACATCGCGCTCCGGGTCGAGGTCGAACACGTACCGATGGGTGGAGCTGACGCCGGTCAGGTAGCCGCCGGTGGTGTGGACGATCCCCTTCGGCTTGGCGGTGGAGCCGGAGCTGTAGAGGATGAACAGTGGGTGCTCGGCCTCCATTGGCTCTGCCGGGCAGATGTGGTCCGCGGCGGCGAGGATCTCGTCGTAGAACACGTCGCGACGTGGACTCATCGGCACGTCGATGCCGGCATGGCGCACCACGACGATGTGCTCGAGCGACGCGACATCGCCCATCACGGCGTCCACCGCTGCCTTGACTGGCGCTGTCTTGCCCTTGCGCCGCGCGCCGTCGGCCGTGATCAGCACTTTGGCGCGCGAGACCTCAAGGCGCTCCTTGACCGCCTCAGGCGCGAAGCCGCCGAAGACGACGTTGTGCGGAGCGCCGATGCGCGAGCACGCAAGCATCGCGACGACCACTTCCGGGATCATCGGGAGATAGATTCCAACGACGTCGCCCTTGCGGATGCCCAACGCTTTAAGCGCGTTCGCGAGCCGTTGCACGTCGCGGTACAGAGCGGCGTATGTGATGGCGCGCTCTTCGCCCTGCTCGCCCGCCCAGTAGAACGCGACGCGATTGCCGCGGCCGGCCTCGACGTGGCGATCCACGCAGTTGTATGACACGTTCAGCGTGCCGTCTGAGAACCACTTGTAGAACGGCGGATTGGAATCGTCGAGCACGGTCGTGAACGGCCGGTGCCAGTCCAGGGCTCGCGCCTGCTCGGCCCAGAAGGCATCGGGATCGAGCTCGGCCCGGGCGTGCAGGGATGCGTCGTTGAGGCGCTCGTTGGCGACGAAGTGCCGGGGCGGAACAAAGCGGTCCTGGTGAAGAAGCTCCTCGAGCCGCCGCTCGAGCTTCTCGCCGGACGGGAGGACCGGCGCCGAAGCCGTCGCGCGGTTCGGTGTGGAGAGGGACATGCTCGGCTCCTGAGGCTGAGGTTTCGGCGCTGACCCTGATCGGGTGCGTCACACCGACCGAGAGCTTGAGCCGGAAAACACCGCCCGCCGAGGTTTGGAGCGGAGCGACCACCCACCATACACCCGCGACCAAAGCCGCCGCCGGGTGTTCCCGCGCGTTACGTCTGCGCGGAACCGTCGGGGTGCTTGGGGAGTAGGAGGTGGCCGTCGACGACGGCGCCTGCAAGGTCGATGAGCTTGCGGTTGGCGACTCGCGACTGCTCGCGCAGCATCTCAAACGCACGTGCTTCCGATATGGAGTGGCGTTCCATGAGGATGCCCTTGGCGCGTTCGATCCGAGCTCGACGTCCGAACGCTCCCTCCAGGTCGTGATATTCGGCGAAGCGGCGCAGGACGATGTCGATCGAGCTCTGCCATTCATCGACGTCGTCATCGCTGATGTGGGCAAAGACACCTCGTTTGGATGCCTCTTTCACGAAGCCGGGGTCGGGTGCGTGCAGCAGGACGATCACGGGGCATGCCGCTTCACGGACGATCTTGTCGATCAGGTCGAGCGCATGCGCCGAGCTCTCTCCGAGCCCGACCAGCGCAACGTCGGGTCGCTCCCTGGCGGTCACAGGCCCAACGTCTTCGACGTCGATCTCGCGCGCGATCACCTCGTGACCGAGAGCGATCACGATCGGAGCGACCAGAGCGAGGCGGTCCTTGCGCTCGTTGGCGATAAGGACACGGAGATGCTCGGTCTCGCGCCGGTCCGAAGGGCCCTCCACCTGACAGATTCTAGAGCTCGGCCCGCACCGACTCGGCCAACCCGGCGAGCATGCGTACCTCGCGTTCTCCGATGTTGGGCCGCGACTCGCTGGCCAGGCAGCAGAGCACGTAGAGCCGCATGTCCGAAAGCTCAATCGGTACGCCAAGCCACGCCCGGACGCCCAGACGCTGGGCCATCACCAGGTCGCTCACGCGGGGATCTGCCTTGGCGTCACGGATGTAGTTTCCGATCCGTCCGTCGAGCATCCGCTGACAGAACGTGTTCTCGAGCGCGAGTGAGGTGTTCTGCAGGGCACCGCGCCCCGGCCATTCTCCGTCTCCCCGGCGCACGATTTCGCGCCCGTCGCGAATCTCGGTCAGGAGGGCGACGTCGGTGTCAAGGAGATCGCGCGTCATCCGCAGCAGCTGATCCAGCCGCCAGCCGGAATCAGCGGGCTGCCCCGCCTTCTCCTCGATCCGAGCCGCGGGAACCCCGCACTCGGGACATGTCACCCCGTGCGCGTGGCGGGGCGCGTAGCTCAGAACACCGCACGTTGCGCACCGCAGATAGGGCATCAGACCCACCCCTCGCCCAGCCGGCTCACGGTGCCACCGTAGCACCAGTCCACGCCGCCGGCGCCGTAGGTCAAGATGCCCTGACCGCGGTATAAGACTCTGATCGTGTCTGTGCTGATCCCGCTTCCGGATCGCGATTTCGACGTGACCGAGGTCTCGGTACCGTGGCGGCTGCTGACCGACGCCGGTCATGCACCCGGCATGCGCCAGTACCTCTCCTCGACGGTGCTTCAGGACAGAGTGTCCGAGTTCTGGTCGCTTGGGCGGCCGGTCGGCGCGATCTGCCATGGCGTGCTCGTCCTGGCTCGCACCCGGGATGCGGGCGGGCGGCGCAGCGTGATCGCGGATCGGCGAACGACCTGCCTGCCCAAGTGGCCCCCCGTTCCCAGCGTCGGGGCACGTCCACCGATCACAGTGCCGCCTTTGTCGTCGAGGACGGAAACTACGTATCCGCACGCTGGCCGGGCGACGCCTACCTGTTCGCTGAACGGTTCCGCCGCCTGCTCGAGCAGCCCTGAGGGTCGCCGACTGCGACCCGTCCCGGGCTCGCTTGGTACGGTCGGAATTACGGTGCACCGGCGCGAGCGCAGGAAATGAGCGGGAGGATCAGCATCGCGGTTCTCCGGCCGGCCGCCCGGGTCGTCGTCGTGGCGGCGATGCTGGCGCTCGCCGGGGCTCAGTTCGGATCCGCGCCCGCGCGCGCGGCGGCCACCGATAAGTCATGCGGGTGGTTTCTGGAGCCGACCGCCGACCGGGAGAACATCCTCTTTCCTGAGATCACCACGCGTTACCTGGCCGCGATCACCCCGCCGCCGCCCGGCGGGTACGTCGAGATCACGGGGCAGTTCCCGCACGCTCGCTACATGTCGCTGCAGACCTACAGCAACACTTTGCAGAGCATCTCCGACCTGCGCGACACGCAGATCGCTCCGGACGAGGGCTCGAGCAACCCCTATCTACCGGGCGCCAACCGGACCGTGTCAAAGCGCAGCTACACGATCAGGCTGGTCGATGGCCGCGCGCCGGCGTCCGGAGGACCCGCGAACACGCTCTACGACATGAGCAGCGACGGGACCAAGGCTGGGTACGGCCTCGCGTACAGAATCTACGAGCCCGACCGTGGGACCGAGCCCTTCGGTGGCGTGCCCGCGCCGACGCTGACCTTCGTGCTGGCCGACGGGACACGCGTTCCGGTTCCCCAATGCCCGGACGTCGTTCCCGACACCACTCCGCTGACCGAACTGCTCGCGGCCTCGGGCTACTCCGATTACCCCCAGATCCCGACCGGTGGGCAGCTCGCGACCCAGCCGGTCGTGTGGCACAAGTACGTCAACGCCCCGTCGGGGTACGCCAACAGCCTGACCGCGGGCCAGCTCCTGGGCTCGTACGTCGGCGAGCCGCTGCAGCAGGTTGCGCTGAAGCTCCCCGCCGGGCTCGGTGAGAACGCCGACAACAAGTACGTCTACGGATTCCTCTCGGTGGAGTTCGGGCAGGTGGGGGTCCTCCGCGGGAAGCTTCCGAGCACCCCGCGTACGTTCGACGGCGAGCCCATCATGGGCACAGGGCAGCTGCGCTTCTGGTCCATGTGCACCGGCGGTACCGGCTCACAGGCCTACGCCTGCCTGGTCGACAAGGACGTCCCCACCGATCGCAATGGTTACTTCACGATCGCCATCTCGACGCCCGGGGACCGTCCCTCTGACGCGACCGCCCGCTGCGGCGTCGCCTGGCTCCCGTACGGGCCCCAGCCCCAGACGACGGTGATCATGCGCAACATGCTCCCGGCACCGGACTTCTCAGAGGCGATCCAGAATGCCCAGCCCGGCGCCGAACAGAAAACGCTCGGTGCGTATTACCCGGTCAGCAGCTACTACGCGGACGCGGGCGCGTTTGACAGTGGCGTCGGGTGCCATCCGCCCGTTGCGCCGCCTCCGCCCCCCGCGGTCACCCCCGCTCGGTGCTCGAAGCGGTCGGTACTCCACTTCAAGATCCGTTCCAGGAGCGGTCGCGTGACCGTGGTGCGCGTCTATGTGGCGGGCCGGCTCGTGCGAACGGTGCGCGGGCACAACGTTCGAAGGCTCGCGGTCAAGCGCCCGTTCAAGAGGAGCTTCACGATCAAGCTCGTCGCCGTGACCGTCAGACACAAGCGCCTGATCACCCGGCGTCACTACCGTTCCTGCCACGCCGCGGCCGCCCGGCGCTGATCAGCGAGACGGCTGGTTCACTTCTCGGGACCCGCGCTTGGCGCGCCAGCCCCGCGGGAGTCGGCGCGAGAGGCGCTCCCCGACCGACGGCGGTCGCTGCCAGCGCTGGGGGTCGAGATCTGCCCCGCAGAGCGCGCAACCAGCAGCGAACGGGGTGACGCGTTGGCCGCATCGGGGGCAGTATCCAGGGTGCATGCGGCGAGGATGCCCGGCACGCCTCTGGCGAAGATAAACCGGATCGCAGTCGCCGCGAAGAATCGCAGCCCGCTCGAGCTGCCGCCCACGTCCGACCCCACGTAAGGAGAGCACCGTCATGAGGCCCAGAGCGATGACCAAACAGCGAAAGTGGGTCCTGGCGGCGATCATCGTCCCGGTCGAGATCGTTCTCGCCGTGCTCGCGTGGCGAGACCTGGCCCGGCGAACCGACGACCAGGTGCGGGGCAGGAAGAAGCTCTGGCGGCTGTTTGTCTCGATCAACCCCGGCAACTCGGTGATCTACTGGCTGTTCGGGCGACGCTAGTCGCTCACGAAGCGCGCCGGGTTCATGCCTCGAGCAGTTCGGCCGTCCAATGGGCTGACGCTGCGCGCGCCCTCCAGCTCAGATTTCGCAAAAAAAGCCGGCGAGGAAGGGTGAGGTGCGGCCTCCCGAAAACCGACGAAAACGCGCAGCCCCCCCTTCCTCTCTGCCGTTTTCGCCCCGAAGCCCACCGCCCCGAGGTGATCGGGGCAGGCCGCATGCTAAGACGAGCGCGCTAGGAGCTGGTGAGCGGTGATCTACTGGCCTGGGCGCTTACGAAGTGCGCCCGGTTCATGCGTCGCGCAGTCTGAGCACAAGACCGCCGGCGAGCAGGGCGGCGGCGGCCCAGGCGGCGAGCACGCCCAGCCCCGCCCACGGGTCGATCGGGAGGTGGTGGAGGTTGGTGGTGTCCTGGATGGCGAGCCCGGCGCTCATCGGCGCGATCTGCTGGAGGTGGCGCCTGAGGCTCGGGTCGGTGACCAGCGCGGCGAGGATGGGGAAGAGGTAGAGCAGGCCGAGCACGATTCCGACCGCGACCGCGGACTCGCGCACGGCGGTCGCGACGCCGAGGCTGAGCAGCGCGATCAGGGTCAGGTAGAGCACCGAGCCGCCGGCGGCTCGCAACGTCGGGCTGTTGCCCAGCGATACCAGTGCGTAGCCGTGCGCGGCGGTGAATCCCTTTCCGGGCAGGATCAGCCGTCCGAGCAGGATGCTGACGAGCACCGCGACCGTGCCCGCGACCAGGACCAGCCCGCTGAGCACGGCTGCTTTTGCCGCCAGCACGGTGTGCCGTCGCGGCATCGCGGTCAGCGTCAGCTGGATCATCCCGGTGCTGTACTCGCCGGTGATCGCTTGCACAGCGAGGATCGCGACGATCGCCTGCCCGATGTCGACGCCGGTCAAGCTGAGCTTGGTCAGGTCCTGGCCCGATCCGCTGGAGGCGTAGCTCACCGCCGCGGCGACGATGGCACTGAGCGCGACGGTCAAGGCGATCGTGCCGAGCAGCAGCCAACCCGTGCCGGTGACCGTTCGCTGCTTGGTCCACTCGGCGTGCAGGGCGTTCACGCCGATCGCCTCTGCAGGAGGCGGTTTGCGACCAGCAGTGCGGCGAGCGTGTACGCAGCGAGTACGGCCAAGCCGGCCGCGGGCGCAAGCGGGTAGAAGCCCTCGGAGGGTGTGTAGAGGTAGGAGACCTGGTGGTATTGCGGCAGCGTCTGCTCGATCGCGAACGCCGCGTCGGGCGTGATCCGCATCAGCCATTGCGATGCGCCGGCGGGCAGGGCAGAGGCGAACGCGAGCATGTACGGCAGGACGATCAGCACGATCGCGGCGGTGACCGCTCCGGCGCCGCGGCGCAGCGCGGTCCCGAGCGCGAGGGCAAGGACGGCGGCGAGTGCGACCAGCGCCCCCGTCCCCAGGATCACACGCAGCTGGGTGAGCGTGCTGGCCGGATAGACATAGTTGCCGTTCGCGCGCAGGATGTGGTTCCCGAGTGGGATCGAGACCGCGGCTGCGGCTGCGGCTGCGACGAACGCGACAGCCGCAATGACGATCGCCTTGGCCATCAGCACTCGGCCCCGGCGGGGGCTGGCGGTGAAGGTGGTGTGGATCAGCCCGCGGCGGTACTCGCCGGTCATGAACATGACGCCGAGCACTATCAGCGCGATCAGGCCGACGAACACGCCGGTCAGGGGGTCTTTGTCGGATTCGCCACCGCCGACCGACGGAGCGATGTCCCCGGACCCGGTGACCGTGAACCCGGAGCCGGATCGCTGGGAACCGACCGAGCTCAGGATCGGGAGCAGGGCATAGTCGACGCCGGCGCCCACGTTGTCAGCAGCCCATCCGCCGGCCGGCCATGCACCCTGGAGGCCGGGCTGCGAAAAGGTGGCCGTCGCTCCGGTGGCCACGCCACCCGCGCGACCGCCCACGAGCAGCGCCTGGACCGGCGCGGTCGGGGGGGAGGTGGCGAACAGACCGGCCTGCACGGTCTGCGGCAGGTGCGCAAGGCGGGCAGAGCCGACCCTGGTCCACCTGATCCCGTCCGCCGACTCGTAGGCGGTCACCGTGGTGCCGGTCCGCGTCAGGCGCAGCCACCGTGGGGCGGCGCCGGACACGGCTGGGCCGGCCGTGTCGTGGGTGTAGTCGTATTGCATCCGGACTCCGTGAGCGCCGGTCAGCATCACCGCGGCGTAGGCGGAGCCGGGCCTGGTGGTCGGGGTGAGGATCAGGCCGGCCTTAGCCCACGGCTGCACCGATCCCGAGGTGCCGGCCAGGTCCGCGGCGCTGGCCGAGTTGCCGTTGCCGCCCTGGACGCGGCCGCTCAGCGAGCTCATGCGCACGGTGATGCTGCCGTCTCCCACCAGCGTGCGGTGAACGAAGAAATACGTGTCGGAGACCGCCTCGCCGCCCGGCCCGAGCGGGGGGGTGGGGTGCACGTAGCTCTGGCACGTCCCCCTCGCGGAGTTCGCGCCGACACAGATGCCTCCGTCCTGGTGGCGGAAGGTCCCGAGGTAGGCGAACAGGACGATCAGGAGCGCCGCGGCGACCGCGGTGATCATCCACCCGCGAACGGTTCGGAACTTCGTCCACTCAGCGTGCAGCACGTGCACGAAGCTGTCGCGCCCGGCCGGGAGCGCAGAGCGGTACGGAGCACTGCTGGTCGCGGTCATCGTGTCGCTCCGGCAGGGCGCGTTCCGGCTTCGGGCTCGTCGGCACGGAACTCGACCGCATCGCGGGTCAACTCCATGTAGGCCTCCTCCAGGGTGGAGCGGTGCGCGGCCACCTCGGAGAACGGCACGCCGTCCTGGCCGAGCAGCTCGATGACGCGCTCCGAAGTCAGCCCGGATACGGTCAGCGTGTCGACTCCAGTGGCGGCGACCGTGGCGCCCGCATTCGCGAGCGTCGTCATCGCCTCAGGTCGGGAGGTGGTGCGGATGGAGACGCGTCCGGACGATGCGGCCGCGATCAGCTCTCCAACGCTCGTGTCCGCGACGAGCTTGCCGCGGCCGATCACGACCAGATGCGTTGCCGTGTCCTCGAGCTCGCTCATCAGGTGGCTGGAGACGAGGACCGCTCGGCCCTCGGCCGCGAGCGAGCGCAGGAACCCGCGCATCCACACGATCCCCTCCGGGTCCATGCCGTTGAAGGGCTCATCGAGGATCAGCGCGACTGGGTCGCCCAACATCGCCGTGGCGAGGCCGAGCCGCTGGCGCATCCCGAGCGAGAACCCACCTGCCTTACGTCGCGCCACCGCCTCCAGCCCCGCCTGCTCGATCACCTCGTCAACGCGACGAGCCGAAAGACCCTGGGAGTGGGCCAGCCACAGGAGATGGTTGCGCGCACTCCGGCTGGGCTGCAGCGCCCCGGCGTCCAACAGCGAGCCGACCTGGCGCAGAGGCAGGCGCAGGCTTCCGTACGGCTGTCCTCCGATCAACGCGGTCCCGTGATCGGCCGCCTCCAGACCGAGGATCACCCGCATCGTTGTGGACTTCCCCGCTCCGTTGGGCCCCACGAACCCGGTCACGCTCCCCGGCCTGACCGTGAACGAGATGCCATCGAGGGCCACGGCCTGCCCGAACCGCTTGTGGACATCGCTGATTTCGATCGTCGTTTCCATACCCGACACGCTAAGCGGCGAAGGCCCCGTTGTCGTCGCGCCGAGGAGCCATCTTCGGCGTAGCTCTCGAGAGCTATCCGTCGCTCGCGCGTCCCTCTCAGGAGCTACGGCCGGATCGCTGGCAAGAGGGATGCCGAAGCGCCCGGCAGCGGCGACAATGACCGACGTGGGTGCAGCACACACCTGGCGCCGGCAGCGAGCTCCGCGCCGGCCTCAGATCACGGCGGATATGGCCGGACCCGTGCTGACGGGCACCTTGCTCGTGCTGTCGGGGGTCACCGAGTCCGTCGTGCGCTCGGCGATCAGCGGCGTCGGCGTGCAACGCGCGCTCGTGCTCTGCCTCGTCGCGCTCGTGACCACGCTGCCGCCGGCGTCGATGTCCCAGCAGGCCGCCGCCATCACCGTGGTCATAGCGAGCGCCGTCTCGCTCACCCTGTTTCACACCCTGACCGTGGCTGCCCTCGTCGCCGGCCTCGTTGCCCTGTACCGCCTGGGCCGGGCAGCCGGACCGGGAACGTCAACCCTGGTCGCCGCGTGCCTCCCCTTCGCATTCCTGGTGCTGGCGCTGACGCGTCCCGTGCCCGCCGGATCGGAAGCCGGTGTGCTCACCGTGCTCTTGGCGTCCCTCGGGCCTGCGGCGGCGCTTGCCGGAGTCGTTCGGCGAGCCCGCGGCGAAGCGCTCCGCAACGACGCCGCGCGCCAAGCCGCTGCCGGAGACATGCTCGCGTACACCGCCCGCGGAGAACGGGCACGCATCGCACGCGAGCTGCACGACGTCGTCGCCCACCACATCTCGATGATCGCCGTGCAGTCCGAGACGGCCCGACTGACCACTGCCGGAATGCCCGTCGCCGGCGCGCAGCGGCTGATGGCGATCGGCGACACCGCCCGGACCGCGCTCACGGAGATGCGGCGGCTGCTTGGGGTAATGCGCGAGGACGCGGACATCGATGCTCCCGCGCTGCGACCCCAGCCCAGCGTCCAACAGCTAAACGAACTACTCGACCAAACCCGCGACGCCTCCGCGTCCGCCGCGCGCCTGATCCTGACCGGGGCGCCGGTCCGCCTCGACCCCGGCGTCGAGCTGGCCGCCTACCGCATCGTCCAAGAGGCGCTGACCAACGCCCGGCGACACGCCCCCGGCGCTGCCGTCGATGTCGAGCTGCACTACGCCGATCACCACCTGGGCCTGCGGATCCGCGACAACGGCCCCGGCCCCGCGGCCACTGCGACCGCCGACGGTCACGGGTTGACCGGCATGCGAGAGCGAGCCACGGCCGTCGGCGGTCAGCTGCACACCGGTCCCGCGCCCGCCGGTGGGTTCATCGTCGAAGCGACACTGCCGACCGATGACACCGAGAGCCACACATGAGCGCGGATCCACCGACGGTGAGGATCGTCGTCGCCGACGACCACGACGTCGTCCGCTCCGGCTTCGCCGGCCTGCTCGGCACACAGCCGGAGTTCACGGTCGTCGGCACCGCCCGCGACGGGCTCGAAGCGGTCCGCCTCGGCCGCGAGCTGCAGCCCGATGTCGTGCTGATGGACATCCGCATGCCCCGCATGGACGGCATCGAAGCCACGCGCCAACTCGCCCGCCAACGGCCGAGCCGGCCGCGCATTCTGATCCTCACCACCTTCGACCTCGACCAGTACGTCTACGACGCCCTGCGCGCCGGCGCCAGTGGCTTCCTCCTCAAAGACACCACCGCTGAACAGCTGTTCGACGCCGTCCGCGTCATCGCCGCCGGTGACGCGCTGCTCGCACCCGGTATCACCCGACGCCTGATCAGCGAGTTCGCGCAGCGCCCATCCGCAGGCCCCCAGCCGACCCCTCCGCTCGAAGACCTCACCCCACGCGAGACCGAGGTCCTGAAGCTCGTCGCCCAGGGCCTGTCCAACGCCGAGATCGCGGGTCATCTCGTCGTCACCGAGGAAACGATCAAGACACACGTCAGCCGCGTCCTGAACAAGCTCGGATTACGCGACCGCACCCAAGCCGTCGTCGTCGCCTACGAAAGCCGACTGGTCACCCCAGGATCGATACCCGGCTAGTGGTCGCTTCAGTGGGCGTTGGCATGCAGCCAGGACGCGAACGTCCGCGTCCCACGCACGTCGGGGTTCGTGCAGGTCAGCTGCCCCTCGCGCAGGGCACGACCGAGCTTGCCCGGGAGCGGGATCGGGATCTCGATCGCGTGGCGGCCGGTGGCCTCCCGCCACATGCGACCGAGCGAGCGCAGGTCATGGACCTCCGGACCGGCGACGGTTGTCCGCGCCAGACGCGGCGCGCCGGTCGCGACGGCGGCGACGGCAGCAGCGGCCTCGTGCACATCGACGGGCTGAAACTGGGCTCGCGCCGCCGGCAGCACGTGCCGGCGACCGGCCGCCGAGAGCACGGACCGAGCAGGTCGTGCAGTTGGGTGGCGCGCACGATTGTCCACGGCACGCCGGCGCGCTCGACGATGCGCTCCTGCTCGAGCTTCACGCGGTAATACCCCATTGGAACGTCCTCGATGCCGACGATCGACACGCAGACGTGATGACCAACACCGGCCCGTGCCTCGATCGCCATCAGACGACGCGATCCCTCGACGAGCACCGCTCGCGCCTTACGCGAGGGTGGTCCGTTGCTGGCATCGACGACGACATCGCAGCCCTCCAGCCCGGCTTGCAAGCCGGCGCCGGTCGTCAGGTCGACGGGATACTGCGGGGCGCTCCGGCTGAGCGCGCGAACCTCGTGGCCGTCGCGGGACAGCGCCGCCGCGAGGCGACGTCCAATCGTTCCCGTTCCGCCGACGACAGCGATCCGCATCCGGCTTTGAGGATGCCTGATCTACCGGTCATGCGTCCCCGGAAGGTGAGCCAGAGCAAGGTGCAGCGGTATGCGCGGCCCTGCGGTTGACACCTAGCGATACTATGCCTAGGATCGAAAGGGATGTCAGGCGAGATCGCCAAGCGTCACTCCGGATGGTTACGGGGTCGCTCTGGCCGCCGCGACCTGTCTGCTTGGCGTGGGGTCCGTCTACGTGGGCGCTCGGATCCTGCGCACCGCTCCGTCGAGACGGCGTCCGTCAGCTGGGAGGCAGGCGGGGTTCCTGGCGCTGGCTTGCCTCGGAGCTGCTCTCCTTCTCGTCTACCCGCCGAGTGTGCGCGACGGGAGCACCGCCGGCGCGCTCGGCGCGATCGTTGATGGAGACGCGGTGCTTCTGCTCTTGACTCGATACGTCGTGATCACCCTCCTCCCGAGCGAGCGCGGCGCCGCCAGACGCTACTTCTGGCCACAGGTGGTGGGGTTCGGATTGATAATCGGGCTCGGATTCTCGCTCCTCGAGCGGTTCGCGGAGGGAGGCCAGACTCCGCTCGCGACCGTGCTGTTCACGCTCGCGTGGTGCTCCGGGATCACCGCCGGGTACGCAACCCTCGCACTTCCGCTCGGCCTGTATCGCCAGGCGTCACCGCCTCGCGGTCAGTAGGCGGGAAGGCTCGCCCGCCGGGGCGCTATGGCTTCCTGGGCGACAATGCAGACGTGACTCCCGAGCAGCAACCGGACGTGGCAGAGCCGCGGGCGCGGCGCTACGCCGGCAAGACGCTCGAAGAGCGCCGCGGTGACCAGCGAGAGCGCCTGATTGCGGCGGCGCGCGACGTCTTCGCCCGCGGGGGGTACACGGCGGCGGGCATCGACGAGATCGTGTCCGCAGCCCGGGTCTCGCGGACGTCGTTCTACGCTTTCTTCGCCAACAAGGAGGAGTGCCTGCTGGCGGTGGTCCATACCGGCACGGAGCGAATCGCTGCGGCGCTGATGGAGGTGATCGCGAAGCCGCTCGAGCCGGTGGAGAGGATCCGGGCGGAGATCACGGTGCTGGCCGAGGCGTTCGCCGCCGACCCGGCGATGGCGCGGGTCATCCTGATCGAGGCCGTCGGGGCGACACCGGCGGTCGAGCGGGTGCGGGCGCAGGCCCGTCAGGCCGCGGCGGATCTGATCGAGGCTCAGCTGCGGGAGTATCCGGTGTGGCGCGAGCGCCCCGAGGAGCGTGCTGTCGTCGCGCTGACGACGATGGCGGCGATAGCTGAATCGCTCAGCCACCTGATCGCCACCGACAGGATCGACCAGTGGCCTTCGATCATCGAGCCCGTCTCTGCCTACGTGGCCCGCGGGCTCGCCGCCGGGGGCGAGCTTTCGAGCTCCTGAGGTCGGCGAAGAGCCGGCGGGGGAACCGACAAGGTGTACTGGTACGTTCTGGTACGTTAATTGCCTGATGAGTCGGTTTTCTGAGGATCGGCGTCGGGCTCGGGCTGTGAAGGCGTGGGCTGGCCTCTGGCTGGCCGTCCTCGGGCTGGTTTTCGCGGTCGCGGCGCCTGCGGCTCAGGCAAGGACCTACGCGTCGTACATGGACGCGCCGATCCGGCTCTCCCTGAGCAAGTTCACGTTCGGTCAGGCGCCTGTGTTCATGCCCGACGGGCGGGTCCTGGCCAGCGACGACTTCGGCAACAGCCCGTACAACAACAACACCTACATAGCCAATCCGGACGGGTCAGACATGAAGTGCCTGACCTGCGAGCTCGGGAGCGAGAACCTGGTGCCGGCGGTGCGCCCGCAGGGAGACTGGGTCCTGTTTCACTCCTGGAAGGGTCATCAGATGACGCTGGGGGCGCCCGGTTATGGCGGTATCGGCTCGGAGCTGTACGTCATGCATCCGGACGGGAGCGACGTCACCAAGCTCTACGAGGATCCGACCGTCCAGGACGGCGAGGGCACCGACGACTACCACGCCTACTGGTCGCCCGACGGCCAGCGCATCGTGTGGACGCACTTCAACGGCAACATCATCGACGGAGGCGGCCAGGGCCGCTGGGACGTCCGCGTCGCTGACTTCGTGGTCAAGAACGGCAAGCCGATGCTGAGCAACGTGCGCGTGGTGCGGCCCGCCGACGGCCACTGGTACGAAACGCAGTGGTGGGCGCCGGACGGCAGCGGCTTTCTCTACACCGAGAGCTACGGCACGTCGATCGACACCGAGCTCTTCTACTGCCGGCTCCCCAAGACCGGCCCATGTCAGGTGACCCAGCTGACCGACTATCCAGCGTGGAACGAGCAGGCGCTGTTCACCCCCGACATGAAGGACGTGATCTTCATGTCAAGCCGCGACCACCCCGGGTTCCTCAACTCCTACATCACCCTCGCCCGCGAGCTCGGCCTCACCAGCGCGTACGACAACTTTCTGATCCTGCCCATCTTCGACCTCGGCTACCTCCAACCGATCGCGGGCGAGGCCACCGATCTATACGAGCTCGACCTCCAGACGCATGCCCTCCGGCGGCTGACAACGGACGGCGACCAGGGCTGGGTCACGCCCGAGTTCACCTGGAACCCGCAGAACACCGAGCTGTTCTGGACCGAGAATCGGCTGCCGCGAGGCCTCGCCGTGCCGCTGCCGCTCCAGGTCATGCTTCAGATCCAGCAGACCGTCAACTACCTGCTCCATCCCGAGGTCAACCCCAAGCAGCTCGAAGCCGGCAACGTCACCAACACGGTCCTCCCGGTCCAGCAGCAGACGCGGATCATGACCTTTCCGGGCACCTGCGCACCCCCCAGGACGCTCGCCTTCAGCCTCCATCACGCGCGCCGCGCACGAGTGACCAAGGTTCAGGTCTGGCTGAATGGGAGCCCGGTCCTGAACCGCCGCGGGCATGGTCTGCGCCGGGTGTCGATCGCGCGTCCGCTCGACCAGGTCTTCACGATCCGGATCCTCACCGTTCAGAGCAACGGGTCGCGCACCACGAGCGAGCACCCCTTCTCGGGGATGGGGTGCTACCCGGGGCCGGTCCGGAGCGCCACCACGCGCGCCCGAGGTTGACCTCGGGGGGGCGGGTGGACCCCTCTAGCTCCTTCGACGAGCGATCAGCCTCGCGCCGACGGCGGGGAGCAGGCCGTCGGCGATCAGGTCGATCTCGGCGTCACGAAGCCGTTCCTGGAGCTCCCATCGATGCAGGTACGCGCCGCGAACAGGCTCTCCGAGCTCGAAATAGCGGCTGCAGCGCCGCGTTGATATCGCTCAGCGGGTGGATGTGGTCGCGCAGGTCCTCGAGCAGCCGGACGGGGTCATCGTCGCCGTGGGGGCCCCCCACGGCCAGCCGTTGCCCAACCCACCAGCCCGTGGCGCGCTCGTCGTAGCGTTCGATGTCGATCTCATCGATCACCACCGGGCCTCCGGGCTTGATCAGCGTCGCGAGATGGGCACAGGACTGCTCGAGCGGGTCGACGTGATGCAGCGAGACCACCGCCACCGCGGCGTCGAATGAGCCCTCCACGTCGATGAGCGAGCGTTGCTGGACATGGCTGCCGGGCTCGGCCGCCGGATCGATCGCCGTCACCCGGTAGCCGGCGGCGCCGAGCGCGGCGGCCAGCTCTCCCCGCCCCGCCCCGACCTCGAGCACGTCAGCGGGCGGCTGCGGCAGCGAGGACCTGACAAAGGCCAGCAGATCACGAGTCAGCATGACCCGGATTCTCGCCGAAGGGCATGTTCTGGGGAGGTCGTGGTCGCAAAGGGGTCACATAGAACCCTTTGCGACCACGACTTCCCCAAGCCGCCCTCACCTCAGCCCATCGGGCGGCCGAACTGCTCGACGGCGTCAAGCTGCGCCAGGTCGTCCTCATCCAGCTCGATGTCGGCCGCGGCGAGGTTCTCCTCGAGGTGCTCGACCGAGGTCGTCCCTGGGATCAGGAGCATCCGCTCGTAGCGGGCGAGCAGCCATGCGAGCGCGACTTGAGAGGCCGTCGCACCGTGTTTCTCGGCAACCTTGGAGATCGTCGGGTCCTGCGCGAGCTTGGCGGGGCCGCCCGTGAACGCCGAGCCGAGCGGGAAGAACGGCACGAACGCGATCTCTCGCTCGCGGGCCAGCTCGACGATCGGGTCGTCCTCACGGTCGATGATGCTGTAGGAGTTCTGGATCTCGCTGATCTGCACTAGCGCGAGTGCCTGCTCGATCCGCTCTCGGCCCGCGCTGGAGATGCCGATCAGGTCGAGCTTGCCCTCTCGGCGCATGTCCTCGAGCGCGCCCAGCTGCTCCGCCAGCGGGACAAGGGGCTCTTCGCCTTCATCCATCAGGCGTAGGTTGACGAGGTCCATGCGCTCGACGCCCAGCGAGCGCAGGTTGTCCTCGACCCCTTCCCGCAGCTCCTGAGGCGTCTGGGCCGGCAGCCAGGCGCCGGCCTCGTCGCGCCGGCCGCCTACCTTCGTGACCAGCTTGAGGTTCTCCGGATAGGGATAGAGGGTCTCGTGGATCAGCTCGTTGACGACATCCGGGCCGTAGTACTGCGCGGTGTCGATGTGGTCCACGCCGAGCTCGATCGCGCGTTTGAGCACGGCACGGACGCCGTCGGGGTCGCGCGGTGGCCCGAACACGCCGGGGCCGGCGAGCTGCATCGCGCCGAAGCCGATGCGGTTGATCGGTTTATCGCCTAGGTATGTCGTTTTGTTCATGCCCGGGAGTCTGCGCTAGCGTCGAGCGGGAGACAAGAAGGGCGTTGATCCTGGGACTAGCACCACCACCCACACGCCGCGACGAGCTGGCGGAATTCCTGCGCAGCCGGCGTGAGGCAACCACCCCTGACGCGGTCGGCCTGTCTGCCAACGGCAATCGCCGGACTCCCGGTCTGCGCCGTGAGGAGGTCTCACAGCTCGCGGGGGTAGGGCTCTCGTGGTACACATGGCTCGAGCAGGGCCGCGAGATCACGCCCTCGCCCAGCGTCCTCGATGCGCTCGCGCGCGTGTACGACCTCGATCCGGCAGAGCGCGCCCACCTCTTTCACCTGGCCGGCGTCGCGCTCCCGGTCTCGGGCGCTCCGTACCCGGTCCAGGCGCCGGTGGAGCTACGGGATGTGGTCCTGGGACTCGAGCCCAACCCGGCCTACCTGATCGGGCCGCGAAGCGACGTGCTCGTGTGGAACGGTGCGGCTGCCGCGCTGCTCGGCGAGCCATCATGCGCGCCCGACGGCGTGCCGAACCTCCTGTGGTGGATGTTCACCGAGCCCGAACCGCACGGTCTCGGGTGGTCCGTCACCGCCCGGAATTCGCTCGCCCGCTTTCGTGCCGAGCACGCCCGGCGCTATGGGGACCCTGCGTTCGCCGGCCTGATCAGGGATCTCCTGCGGGAGAGCCCGAGGTTCCGAGAGCTATGGCGGCGTCACGAGGTGCTGGACGCCCAGATCGGGACCAAGGCGATCGAGCACCCCGAGTTCGGCCGGCTGACCCTCCATCATCTCCAGTCGATCCCGACCAGCCATCCGGACCTCCGCCTGACGCAGTTCGTTCCGGCGGATGACGCCACCCGCTCCGCACTCGCTCGCAGGTAATCCACCGGCGCCGGGATCGGAGTACTGTGGGTGGGGGCGCTGGCTCTGCGGCAAGGATTTGTCCGCAGGGCCGGTGGTGTACTTCTACCGGCGTTATCCCACCGTCTCGGTGGCTATGTCTCTACACGATGAGCGCTTGAGGACTATGCGGCTTCCTCGCGGCGGGAGTCCGGCCAACTCAGGGGGCCACCACAGCCCTGTGGTGGGCGGGAGGTGAAATGTCGGTAGCGGAGCTTCGGGAGCTGGATGAGGTCAGGGGTCTGATCGCTCGCGGCCAACGGGTTGGCGTGCTGACGCACGCCGAGATCGCGGGCGCGACGGCCGAGCTCGGCCTCGATGACGGCGAGGCCGAAACGTTGCATGGTCTGTTCGAGGCCTGCGATATCGAGCTGGTGGACGAGATCGACCCCTCGAGTGCGGCCAACGCGAGCGTCGAGCGCGCGCCAGAAAAGCGCCCACGCAGCAAACCCTCGGACCTCGAGCCCGAGATGACCACCGACGGGCTGGGACTTTTCCTCAGGGACATCGGCAAGGTGCGGCTTCTGACTGCCCAGGAAGAGGTCCGTCTCGCGAAGCGGATCGAGCGCGGCGACCTGGATGCCAAGCAGAGGATGGTGGAGTCGAACCTGCGTCTGGTCGTCTCGATCGCCAAGAACTACCGCAACCAAGGGCTGCCCTTTCTCGATCTGATCCAGGAGGGCACGATTGGCCTCGTCCGCGCGGCGGAGAAGTTCGACCATCGCAAGGGGTACAAGTTCTCGACCTACGCCACTTGGTGGATCCGCCAGGCGGTCGCCCGCGCACTGGCCGACAAGGCTCGGACGATCCGGATCCCGGTTCACGTCGTCGAGAAGGTCAACCAGATCGCCCGCGCGGAGCGCAGTCTGGTCATGACGCTAGGCCGAGAGCCGACCGTCGAGGAGATCTCGGATCTCGTAGCGGGCATCGATCCCGAGGAGGTGGAGGCGATCAGGCGTTCCGCCCGGGCGCCGATCTCGCTTGACAAGCCTGTCGGTGACGAGCAGGGGTCTGAGTTTGGGCAGTTGATCGCCGACGAACGAGCCGAGTCTCCCTACGAGCTCGCTCTGGAGACGCTCACTGCGAGCGCTCTGCGGCGAGCGCTCGAGCGCCTCAGCTATCGCGAGCGGCGAGTGCTCGAACTTCGCTACGGCCTGCGCGGCGAGCATCCGACCACCCTGGGTGAGATCGGACGGAGGTTCAACGTGACGCGCGAGCGGATCCGCCAAATCGAGAACCAGTCAATCAGGAAGCTTCAGTATCTCCCCGAGAGCCAGCAGCTGCGCGACGACGTCCCCACGGCTCTCAGCGCCAGCCCCTCCTTACCGGGCAGTGAAGCGCCTAACTTAGCTCTCGAGGGACCTCACAAGATCCCCTATTTGGAGTATTGAGCAGGCTCTGGATCGCAGCGACAATTTCGGCAGTGCAGCTCCGAACTGAGGCGGCGCACGCCGCTCAGGTGGCGCTAAACGGCTGGCGACTGTCGATGAAGAAAGCGGCGCGGCTCCGTGATGCGGCCAGGCGGCTGCACGCCGGTCTGCCTGCGAACGCCGCCGGAGGATCCTCAGGCTCTCTCGATGCGGTGCTCGCTGTCGCGATGGACGCTGTGATCACGATCGACGGGCGTGGACGCATACGCCAATTGAACCGTGCGGCGGAGAGCATGTTCGGCTACTCGCGCGGGCAGGCGCTGGGTCGCACCGTCGCGGAGCTGGTGATCCCGCCGCAACAGCGTCAGGCCCATCGCGACGCGCTCGAGCGAGCGGTGGCCGGAGGGCCGGCGCGGGTCCTGGACCGGCGCGTCGTCATGAATGCGCTGCACGCCGACGGTCGCGAGTTTCCCGTCGAGATGACCGTGACCCGGACCGAACACTCGCCGCCGGCGTTCACCGCCTGGATCCGTCCGCTCGGCGCTTCCGAGGCGCTGTTGCGCTGGGCCTTCGACCACGCTCCGACCGGGATGAGCGTGGTCGCCCCGGATGGCAAGTGGTTGCGAGTCAACGATGCGTACTGCGAAATGTTGGGGTACGAACGCGGGGAGCTGTACACCAGGCGGTTTCGAGAGCTCACCCATCCCGACGATGTGGCCGAGGACGATGAGTTCATCGCGGCGGTCGACGCGAAGCGGGCGGATTGGCTCGAGCGTGACAGGCGCTATCTGCACCGAGACGGTTCGGTCGTGTGGGTGCACGTGCAGGCGGAAGTGATCCGTAACGAGGCGGGTGAGCCGCTTTACGCCATCTCTCACCTGCAGGACATCACCGACCGCAAACGCTCCGAGGAAAGGCTGCGCGACAGCGAGCGCAGGATGCGGTCTGTGATCGACAACACCCCGGCAATGGTTTACGTCAAGGGACGTGACTACCGCTATCAGCTCGTCAATTCTGAATTCGAAAGAGTGTTCGGCGTGCGCAGTGACATGGTCATCGGTCGCCGCGACGAGGACATCATGCCCGCGTCCGTGGTCGACCACGTCCGCGCCCAGGACCGGCAGGTCCTGAACACGGGCCGGGTCCTCCAGGAGGAAACCGCAGTCGAGCAAAACGGGCAGGAGCGAATGTTCCTGACAGTCCGGTTCCCACTCTTGGATGAAATGGGTTCGATCGAGGCGGTTTGCGCCATGTCGACCGATATCACCGAGCGTCATGTTGAGCAGCAGGCCACGCAAGAGCGCCTCCGATGCTCTGAACAGATACACGCGGCCCTGGCCCAGGATCGATTCGTGCTTCATGGTCAGCCGATTGTCAATGTCGCCTCAGGGGAGGTCGAGCAATCCGAGCTGTTGATTCGCATGCGCCCGGCTGGTGGCGGCGAGGAGCTTGCGGCGCCGTGCGAATTCCTGCCCTGCGCGGAGCGCTTCGATCTGATCCAGCTGGTCGATAAGTGGGTCGTCAGCCGCGCCTTGGAGCTCGCGGCCGCTGGTCACCGTGTCGAAGTCAACCTATCTGCCAAGACGATCTGCGACCAGGCCCGTGTCGGTTGGATCGAGCACGCGATCCTCGCGAGCAGTGCGCCAACGCAGAACCTCATCTTCGAGATCACCGAAACCGCCGCCGCCGAGAATCTGCCCGCCGCGCGCACGTTCGCGCAGCATCTGCGCGAGCTGGGGTGCGCCTTCGCCCTGGATGACTTCGGGGTCGGGCACGGAACCTTCACATACCTCCGCCATCTGCCGGTCGACTACCTGAAGATCGACATCCAGTTCGTCCGGGACCTGCGCGACGACGAGGATGACCAGCAGGTCGTCCGTGCGATCGTCGGCGTCGCGAAGCAGTTCGGGATCAAGACGATCGCGGAGGGCGTGGAGGATGAGGCCACCCTGAAAGAGCTTCGCCGGATGGGAGTCGATTACGCCCAGGGCTACTACATCGGGCGACCCGCGTCCTTCCCGCCGGCTACGTAGACCAGGGGCGGTGAGACTTCTCACATCCCGCGTGGTCAGCCGCGTCTGAGCAATCGCCCGACGGCGGCCATCATCTCTTCGGTCCGTTCGTCCTGCTGCGCCGGTTCGGCGCCGATCACGCAGGTGTGGGCGTGTCCGTCGAGCAGGCCGAGCGCGACCTTGTCCAGCGCCGCCTGGGCGGCGCTGATCTGCGTGAGGATGTCGATGCAATAGCGGTCGTCCTCGACCATCCCCTCGATCCCGCGGATCTGGCCTTCGATTCGCCGCAACCGCGCGAGCAGCTGGTCCTTGGTGGCGGTGTAGCCCCTGGTCGGGGTTTCAGTCTTCGGCATACAACGCACTGTACCAGAGTACCCGTACCCCCTAGGGGTATCTGCTACGGTGCCTGGCGTGAGCGTGCTCGACGTCATCTGGCATGGCCTGAGGGACTCATTTCTGATGGCGTGGGAGGTCTGGTGGGCGCTCGTTTTGGGGTTCGCGATCTCCGCGATCGTGCAGGCTTGGGTCCCGCGCGAGCGGATCGAGGAACTGATGAGCGGCTCGGACGCCCGGTCCATCGGCTGGGCCACCGGACTCGGGGCCGCGTCGTCGTCGTGCTCCTATGCCGCGATCGCGATCGCGAAGTCGCTGTTTCAAAAGGGGGCCAGTGCGGCGTCGGCGCTCGCGTTTCAGTTCGCGTCGACCAATCTCGTGTGGGAGCTCGGGCTGGTCCTATGGGTGTTGATCGGGTGGCAGTTCACGCTCGCGGAGTACGTCGGCGGGATCGTGATGATCGTGTTGATGACGGCCCTGCTGCGGCTGTTCGTCAGCCGCCAGCTCGAGGAGCAGGCTCGTGAGCACGCGCGCGAGGCCGACCACGGCCATCAGCACCACACGGCGGGGGAGCAGCTCTCCTGGCGCCGGCGCCTGAGGTCGGCTCGGGCGTGGTCAGACGTCGCGCACAACTTTCGCGGCGACTGGCAGATGCTCTGGAAGGAGATCACGATCGGCTTCCTGCTCGCGGGGTACATCGCCCAATTCGGCAACGGCTTCTTCGAGCACCTGTTCGTCGGGCACGCGCCCCAGCCACTGCCGACGATCGAGAACGTGATCGTCGGGCCGATCATCGCGGTGCTCAGCTTCGTCTGCTCGGTCGGAAACGTCCCGCTGGCCGCGGTGCTGTGGTCCGGCGGGATCTCGTTCGCCGGCGTGCTCGCGTTCCTGTTCGCCGACCTGATCGTCCTGCCCATCCTGGCCATCTACCGCAAGTACTACGGCACCAGGTTCGCCGTGCGGATCACCGGGCTGATGTCCGCGACGATGGTGCTCGCCGCCCTGGTCGTCGACGGCATCTTCAGCGCTCTGGGACTGATCCCCACCGGGCCGCGCCCGACGCGCGCGGACATCTTCAGCCCGATCCATGTCGACTACAAGCTTGCCCTGAACCTCCTCGCTGCCGTGATCTTCGGGGCCCTGTTCTGGCTCACCGCCCGCCGCGGTGCGACCGACCCGGTGTGCGGGATGAAGGTCGATCGCGACAAAGCGGTGACCACGGACTTCGGAGGCCGGACGTACTACTTCTGCTCGGCCCACTGCCTGCACGAATTCGAAGCCGACCCTGAAACCCGCCATGCCTGAACGTGCCCAGCGCCTCCACGCGATCGCCGACGGGCAGATTGCCGACCTGACCGGCCTCATCTCGACACTCGACGAGGCCGTGCTGCGCCTGCCGTGCCCCGGCCGCGACAAGCTCGGCGACGGTACTGTCGGCGTCGCCGTGCGGCACACGGCAGACAACTACCAGCGGATCGCGGGGTTCATTCAGACCAGCCGGCGGACGTCGGGCACGCGCGAACCGCGTGCCGGCGGACACCTAACACCGCCGCAGCCGGTTCGAGGATCAGGCGAGGCTTGGCTCCGCCACCTCGAGCGGTTTGAGCATGAACAGTTCGATCTCCATGTCGGGGCCGACATGCTGATTGGAGATGAACGTGAGCACCTGGCGGCCCGATAGACGTTCGACGGCGGCGATGAACTTGTGTTGCATGGCCTTCTGGAAGGCGCTCCGCGTTTCCTGGACCAGCGGAATGCGCTGGATTTCGATCATCGTCTTCTCGACGTCGGTGTAGACGCCTCCGAGTACACATATGAGTAGCTCGCCATCGATCAGCACCGTCTTTGCGGTGATGGGCCTACGGTGGTAATAGCGCTGATGCAGCGCGACCATCGTGTCGGTCACGGCGGCGAGCAGCTCGTCGCCGGTCAGGGGAGCAGCAGGGGCCGGCATTGCGGCCTTCTCTCTCGTCCTCCGGATCGGGTTCGCGCGCGAGGCAGAAGGGCGAAGCACCCAACGGGCGTCACCGCCCACGATAGCGGGACGGGAGCCTCAGCCGAAATCCTCGTCTGTGGGCCCGGGTTATACGATTGGGCAATTCCGCTTGGAAGGGGCCGGGATCCGCTTGGACACATCAGATCTCTCACGCCACCCGCGAACGCACGGCGACGTGCTGACAGCGATCTCGGACGGGATGGTCGCGCTGCTCAAGGAGTTCTACGGCCGCGGGCCCACGCGCACCAAGTCCTACTTTCAGGATGACCTGGTCGTGTGCGTACTGCGGGGTGGGTTCACGCGCGTCGAACAGACGCTGCTCGAAGGCGGACGCGGCGAGGCGGTCATCCAGCAGCGGGTCGAGTTTCAGAAGCTGATGCGACAGCGCTTTGAAGCGGTGATCGAAGGCGCCACCGGTCGGAAGGTGATCGGCTTCATGAGCGGCAACCAGCAAGAGCCCGACATGATGTGTGAAGTGTTCATCCTCGCTCCCACCGATCTCGTCGACATCGACGAGCTTCCCGGCCTCGCGCCGGCACTGCCGCCGGACTGACGCCGGTCCGGGCGTCAAGTGCCGGGCTTGGTCCCGTTCGTCCCGTTCGCCCCGTTCGCGGTCTGGGTCTTCGCGCGTATGTACGGGCCGGGCTTGGGACGCGGCGTGCCGCCGGGGAACGCGAGGCGCAGGATCGTGCGCTGGACCATGCCGAGCTGTGTCAGGAAGGGGCCGGTGTTGTACGGCAGGCCGTACTGCTCGCATAGGCCCTTCACGCGGGGCGAGATCTCGGCATAGCGCGTGCTCGGCATGTCCGGGTAGAGGTGATGCTCGACCTGGTAACCGAGATTGCCGCTGATTACGTGAAACAGGGGGCTGCCTTCGATGTTCGCAGCGCCGAGCAGCTGGCGCACGTAACGGGCGCCACGCGTCTCGTCGGCGGTCTCCTCCTCGCTGAAGGTGTACGTCTGGTCGGGGAAGTGCCCGCAGAAGATGATCGCGTAAGCCCACACGTTGCGCACGACGTTTGCTGTCAGATTCGCGGTCAGCGTCGCGCGAAACGGCTGGCGCAAGGCGCGCCGGGCCTTCCGCCGCTTCGTCGAACGGGCCGACGCGACGGCCAGCCCGACACCCGCAGAGACGAGCGCGCTGATCACCGGAAACGCGATGTAGTCCTTGGTGATCTGCTCACGGCCCTTGCGCGCCATCCCCTTGAGCTCACGCCGGATCTGCTGCTTTGACTTCTGTCCCTTGCGAATCGCCTCGAAGTCGAGGTCGTGCACGGCCACCCCCCACTCGAACTGCAGCGCCAGCAGAATGTTGTAGACGGGCTGCAAGAGGTAGACCGGATTCCATTTCTGGTGCGGATCGACCCGCATGATCTCGTAGCCGAGGTCTCGGTCCAGGCCGCGGATGTTGGTGTAGGTGTGATGGACGTAGTTGTGCGAGTGCTTCCACGCCTCGGCGGTGGACGCGGAGTCCCAGTCCCACGTCGTCGAGTTGATCTGGGGGTCGTTCATCCAATCCCACTGGCCATGCATGACGTTGTGACCGATTTCCATGTTCTCCAGGATCTTGGCCAGAGACAGCATCGTCGTCCCGGCCAACCACGCCGGGCGGAAGCGCGAGCCGAACAGCAGCACCCGGGCGAGGACCACGAGCCGGCGGTGCATCTCGATCATGCTCGTGATGTAGACGCGGTCGCGGTGCCCGAGATCGGCGAACACCTCGTCGTGGATCGCATCGAACTCTCTGCCGAGTTGATCGATCTGCTCCGGCCTCAGGCGGGTCAGCGGGCTCTCTATAAGGCTGCGCATGGCGGTCCTCGCGTGATCTCAGAGGTCGATTTCGATGGCGCCCTCGGGCGCGTTGATGCAGGTGCGGACGGTCTCGCCCGGCTGGCCGTGAACCTGGCCCGTGCGCAGGTCGCGGATCCTGCCCGAACGCAGGCGACCGACGCAGGTGTGACAGATGCCCATCCGGCACCCGAACGGGAGCGTCGCCCCCGCGTCCTCCCCGGCCACGAGGATCGGCTCAGAACCGTCTGATCGGGCGCTCACCTCGCTGGTGCAGAAGCGGATCGGCCCGCCCTCGCCGCGCCGGCTTTGATCGCCGCCCAGGTACGGCTGGAAGTGCTCGAGGTGCAGGCGGTCGCTGTCGGCGGTCGGCTGCGTCCAATGCTCGGTCATGGCGTCGAGCATGTCGGCGGGTCCCGAGAGGAAGGTCTCACGGTCACGCCAGTCCCGGCACAGGCGATCGAGATCGTCCGGGGCGATCCGCCCGTTCGCGCCCGTCAGCTGCTCGTGCAAACGGAACCCTGGGTTGCGCTTCGCAAGGTCACGCAGGGCGGCGCCGAAGATCACATCGTCGGCTGTGCGCGCCGAGTGCAGATGCACGACATCGGTCAATCCGCCGCCCCGGTCGATGCTTCGCAGCATGCTCATGATCGGCGTGACCCCGCTGCCGGCACTGATGAACAGCATCTTCGCCGGCAACGGCTCGGGCAGCGTGAACGCGCCCTCGACTCCGCCGAGCCGGACGATCACCCCGGGCTCGGCGGTGCGCACCAGATACGGCGACACCTTGCCGGTGCTCAGGAGCTTGGGCGTGATGCTGATGCACCCGTCCGGCCGGCCCGGGTCAGATGTGATCGAGTAGGCGCGCCAATGGTGAATCCCATCGACCGGCATGCCGACCCGCAGATACTGGCCGGGTCTGTGCCCGGGCCATTTCCAGCCGGGTTTGATGACCACGGTGACCGCGTCGGAGGTCTCGGGCTCGATCCGCTCGATCCGGCCACGCAGCTCCTGGGTTGACCACAGCGGGTTGATCAGCTCCAGGTAGTCATCCGGGAGCAGCGGGGTGAACCCCGCACGCAACCACCGCAGCACCCGCAAACGCCATGCCGGAACATCCGGTCGCGCGCCTCGTTCAGCCATGCCGCCGTGGCTCGATGCCGAGCATGGGAGCCGCGAACTCCGCGGTGCCCGAGGCCCCGCGCCGGGCCTGCTGACGTACCGGGCTGATCCGGACGACGTCCCACGCCAGGTGGCAGCGCTCGAGCGTGCCGATGACCCAGCCGCCGGGGTCGAGCTGCCAGCGATCGAGTCCATGGCGGGCGGAGGTGGGGAACGCGTGGTGGTTGTTGTGCCACGCCTCGCCGAACGCGAGCGGAGCCAGCCAGGCGAGGTTGCGCGACTGGTCATCGGTGGCGAACGGCCGGCGGCCGAAGAAGTGACACAGCGAGTTGATGCTGAAGGTCACGTGATGCAGCAAGAAGACGCGCACCGCTCCGCCCCACAAGAGACCGGTGAGACCACCGGCGATAGAGCCGGTCAGCGCCACGCCAAGACCGAACGGCAGGGCGAGGCCGGCCAGCACCCAGAGCGGGAACGCGCGGCTGATGAACCGCAGGTCGCGGTCAGCGAGCAGATCCTTGGCGTAGCGGGCGGGGTTGGCCATGTCCTTGCCACGGAACATCCAACCGACGTGCGCATGCGCCAGCCCACGCAGCGCTCCGCGCCACCCGGGCTCACAGTCGACGTGGGGACTGTGCGGGTCGCCGGAGTGGTCGGAGAAGCGGTGGTGCTTGCGGTGGGTGGCTACCCATTCGATCACCGGACCCTCGACTGCCATCGAGCCCAGCACCGCCAGCACGGCCCGGACCGCGCGCGAGGTCTTGAAGCTGCGGTGGGTGAACAGCCGGTGATAGCCGACGGTGATCCCGATGCCGGTGAGCGCGTAGGTGACCGTGAGGACCACCAGATCCTGCCAGTGCAACGCGCCGCCCCACGCCAGCCACCCGCCCAGCACCAGCGCCGCCGGCGGGAGACCGAACACCATCGTTCGGACAACGCGCTCGGAGGTCTCGTGCTCGATCGCCACCATCTCCGTGGGACCGCGCGATGTGCCCGCCGTACTCATGACGGCGCCTCTATGTTCAAGCGGTGTCGGATGGCCGGATCACGCTGGTCGACCGCGTCGATGTCCAGCTCATCCAAGTACCCGGCGAGCGTGAAGATGCGCCCGACGCCCGGAGATCCGCGCACGACTCGCAACCGCCGCCCGGACTGCCGAGCCCGGCCGGCGGCATTGACGATCGCATGCACGCCGGCGCTGTCGATGAACTCGAGCTCGCGCAGGTCGAGCACGACAAGCGCCGCCTCCAGCCGGGAACGGTCCAACGTCTGCTCCAGCTGTGACGCCGTCACGATGTCCAACTCCCCGGCCAAGTGCACCCACACGGCATCCGGTCGGATGTGCGCGGGGGAGCAGACGAACGGCGTCGGCCGGGGATCCGCGCGGAAGGCGGTCCGATCGGGGAGAACCTGCGTGTTGGGCATCACGACCTCTGGGGTTGGTGGAACCTCAGAAGTCAGATCGTGCTGCCGGCCCGGGAGGGGCCAACTTCACAATGGATGCCCTCCAACAACCACGTTACTCGCCTCGTCAACCGGGCCGGGCCTGCCCAGGCCGCGCGGCGGCGCTACTGGCTGAACGAGGCGACGGCTTGCACCACCACGATGCCGAACACGAGCATCGAGTACCCCATCATGATCGCGAAGGCGGTTCCAATGACCGCGATCGCCAGCCGAGGCAGACCCCATCCGAGTGCGCGTAATCCAACCTGCATCGTGATCTCCATTCGGACGTCGCCGCGCGGGCACGAGGCTCCCGGCGTGAGCGTCATCTAGAAGCGGGCCTGCTCCGGAACTGGGTCCGAGAACCGCTCAGGCGGAAGCCGAATACCGGCTGGTCAACAAGCGAGAAGTCGGCAGGTCAGCGACCGTCCACCAGGTGACGTTACGCTCAATCTAGGAAAGATGGAGATTCTTTTGAACCTCCATCTATCGGAGCGATTGTCGGATTTTCAGAACCCGGCTTTCGGACCGGAGTAGCCTGGTCTGATCCCCGGTACGAGCTCGGCTGCAAGTTGACCGTGCCGGAGGGTGAAAGGGAGGTGGGCCGTGTCCGATCCGGGTGGAACCAGGTCCCAGGACCCGCGTTCGCCGGCACTTGGCTTTCTGCCGGTTGCACTTGACCGCTTCAGCGACGGGATCGTGGTGCTGGGCCGCGACTGGCGCTGCCGGTATCTGAACGAGCGGGCGAGCGCCATGCTCGGCCGGCCGGTGGCAGACATCGTGGGGCGACAAATCTGGCGCAGCTTGCCGAAGGCCGTCGGGCGCGCTCTGCGCGAGGCCTGCGAGTCCGCGGCGGCTGAAGGTCGCCCGACTCGCCTGGTCGCGCACGATGTCGAGCTCGGAGGCTGGCTCGAGAGTCGAATCTTTCCGCACGACGGGGGCGTAGTGATCGTGGTGCGCGACGTCACCGACGAGTGGCTGGCCCATCACGAGCTGACGGAATCCGTGGACCGCCTCTCCGAAGCTGAACAGATCGTGGGCTTCGGCGTCTGGGAATGGGAGATCGCCAGCGGGCGCGTTCGCTGGTCAGACGAGCTGCACCGGATCTATGGCCTGCAACCAGGGGACTTCGGAGGCACCGTCGACGCGTTCATGGAGTACCTGCATCCGGAGGACCGCGACCGGGTGTGGCAGAACATCGCTCATTCGATGGAGACGCTCGAGCCCTTCGTTTTTGAGGAGCGAATCACGCGGGCTGACGGAGTGGAGCGGATGCTTCTGTCGCAGGGCCGCGTGATCGCCGATTCCGGCGGCGAACCGGGGCGGCTGGTGGGCGTATGCCACGACGTCACCGACCGCGCGCGGATCGAGCGCGAGCTCGGCTCGAGCGAGCGGCGGATGCGAGCGATCATCGACCACACGCCGTCGATCATCTCCGTCAAGGACCTGTCCGGGTGTTACCTGATGAGCAACGCCGAGTCCGGCCGTGTGCTCGGGATGCGCCCTGAGGACATCGTCGGAAAGCAATGCGCCGACCTGTTTCCGGCGGATATCGCCGCTGCCCAGCGCACCTCCGATCGCCGTGCGGTCAGCGAGGGACTGCCGGTGTTCGACGAGGTGGCCCTGATCGCGCGCAACGGTGAGCTGCGCAACTATGTCGTGTCAACGTTCGTGCTGCCCGACGAGAACGGCCTCCCGGCCGAGACGTGCACGATCGGCACCGACGTGACCGAGCGTCGTGAGTACGAGAGCGGACGTCGCGAGCGGGCCGAGTGGATCGATCGCATCTCGTCGGCGCTCGCGGAGGATCGTATGGAGGTCTTCGCCCAGCCGATCATCGCGTTGGGCACCGGTGTGCACGCGTTCAGCGAGCTGCTGGTCAGGATGCGACCGTCGGCGCTTGGAGCCGAGCTGCTGTCACCGTCCGATTTTCTCCCCGCCGCGGAGCGCTTCGGCCTGATCCAGTCGATCGACATCTGGATGGTCCGCCAGGCGACCGTTGTGGCGTCCGACGTGATGCTGGGTGTGAACCTGTCGGCGGTGACGATGTCCGACCCCGCGGCGCGGCGCCAGATCGTCGATCTGCTCGAGGCCGCGCCGGCGGCGGCGAGGCGGATCGTGTTCGAGATCACCGAAACCGCTGCCGCGGGCCACGTCGAGGCCGCCGGCGCCTTTGCACGCGAGGTGGAGCGACTCGGCTGCCGGCTGGCGCTCGACGATTTCGGCACCGGGTTCGGCTCGTTCACCTACCTGCGGACGCTCCCGCTCAGCTACATCAAGATCGATCTCAGCTTCGTGCTCGGGCTGACCGAGTCGCTGGATGACCGCCGCGTCGTTCAGAGCATCATCGCGCTCGCCCGCCAGTTCGGCCTGGCCACTGTTGCCGAGGGCGTGGAGAACGAGGCCACGCTGGAGCTGCTGCGCGAGCTGGGCGCCGACTACGCCCAGGGGTTCCATCTCGGCCGTCCGGCGCCGCTCCGGCCGCCGCGCGGCTGAGCCGCCTTCGCGCTTTCAGGAGAAGCTCTCGAGGAAGATGCGCTGAGCTCGGCGGCCCTTTGTCACCTGTCGGTTAGCGATCCCGATCTCCTGCACAACACGGTGGCGGACCTTGAGGACGGCGGTCGAGGCACCGTTTGGCGCCAGGTACCAGTAGTTGCGGCCGATGTGAAATCTGCGCGTGAGCCGCAGGTGCCTGGCGGCCGTGCGCACTGAAGCGCCGGGCCGAACCCCGGCCACGGCGTAGAAGGCATTTGAGGTCGAAGCCCACACCACTCTCCCTGTCAGGTGCCGGCGCTCGCGACGGGGAAGTGTTCTGAGCAGCCTGGGGGAGGCGTAGCCGACGCGGACGCCGATCGGGGTCAGACAGAAGAAATCCTTGAAGCGGGTTTTCCGGGCCCTGCTGTAGGTGTACCTGCGTCGCGCGCCAGCGCGGGTCATTCCCAACGTCACGCGCCCGAGCGTCTTTCCGTGCAGCCGCCCGGTCGCGCGCGGGCAGCCCGGCTTCGGAGCGAACGTGCGCGTCGGGGTGCCAGGGCATCCGGCCAGCGTGATCTCGAGCGGCACGTTGCTGGTCACGTGGAGCTTGACCGAGCAGTCGACTCGAGCCCGCGCGACGCTGATCGTCGCGCGCGCGACGTCGGTCGAGCTGATGTCGATCTGGTCGGCGGTCGCTCTTGCCGGTGTCGCGCCCCAGGTCTGAAAGGATCGGGCATAGGCGACGAAGGGCAGCACGTTGGTGCCCGTCAGCGTTCCGGATCCGGTCTGCGGGCCTGAGGGACTGGGGTCGCCCGTGCCGAAGCCGTGCGAGAACGCGCTGATCGTCCCGGTCGATCCCGCCGGGCCCGCGGGGGAGAGTCCCGACAGCCAGTAGGCGTGACCGGTGACCAGGCCGAGCGCCGGGTAGTCGTGGGTGGGATTCACCACGTAGGTGACGTCCGCCGGGTTACGGTCGACCACCGCGTCACCCAGGAACGCAGCGGCAGGCGCGTACTGGTCGAGCACCGCAAAGCTGTTGTGCTCGCCGGGGGCGAACACGTCGAGCTCGTAGCGGTAGCCGAGCTGGAGCAGCGTGGTGGCCGTGTCGAGGTACTCGGGTGCCGGGACCTCCTCGTCGGTCGCCGTGCTCCACATCAGGACAGGCACGTTTCGCAGCGAGGCCAGCCCACCGTTGGAGTCCGCGCCGCTGGTCGAGAACGCGCGTGCGAACAGATCGGGAAACTGCTCCGCCAGCTTGAAAGTCCCGATCGCACCCATCGAGTAACCCGTCACGTCGCTCAGGTCCGGGTTCAGGTGGTAATGCGCGGCGGCGTCGGCCCAGGCCTCGAAGACATCGGCCTCGGCGTAGCTGGTATAGGAGCCGTCGGGGCCACGGGCCTCGGGCGTGATCACGATCGAGCCGTCCCCCCGCTGGCCGAACTCGGACTGGTTGCGGCTGCCCTCGAACAGGTTGTAATTGGAGTCGAGTGCGTGCATCAACAGTGTCATCCCGTAGCCGCCCGCCGGCGGTGGATGCGTCGGCACGTAGATCGCGTAGGGCTGTAGCTGTCCCTGGAACTCGCCCTTGCAGCCTTCGGCCTGCGACGAGCATGAGTCGGCGAAATTCGCTCCCTGTGCGGTCTGGAAGTGGCTCGCCAGGATGCGGTCCATCGCCCCGCTGGCCGGCACGCCGGACAGATCGTCGACGCCCGACGCGAGCTTTGAGAAGTCCACGTCGGCGTGGAACGCGCTGATATCGCCGGTGGCGAGCGCCTGCGCCTGGGCTTGGTCGCGCCACCAGGCGGTGTCGGCCAGGTCCCCGGCGATACCCGAGATGTCGGGCATCGGCTCCTGCGCGTTGGTACGGAAGGCGACGTTGAAGAAGGCCGGCGGCAACGGGTTCTGGCCCGCTCCGCCGGGTTGCGTGGACGTCGCCGTGGCGCCGGGCAGCAGGTAGCGACCGGTGGCCCCGTTCCACAGCCCGACCCCGGCGGCCAGACGAACCACCTGCCCGGCCGGATCCCAGTCGGCGTGAGGGACCAGCACCTGGATCTGCCGGCGCAGACGGTCGACACTGACCTGCGGGGAGGGTCCGATGACGGCGACGCCGTCGGCGGCGTTGACGAGGTCACCGACCATCGCGCCGCCGGCGGATGGGTGAACCGTCAGGAAAAGCTGCGCGGGGGCACGGACGTTGGCCCCGTCGGGGAACGGGAACGTCACTCCCGGCGTTCCGCCGATCGCGATCGAAAAGGCAACAAGCGACGGGTCGTTCATCGTGTTCAGCGTCACCCGAAACGCGGTCGCGTCCGACAGGGGCTTGACGCGGAACTCGACCAGGTCGGCAGCGTCGTTGCCGTAGGCCGGGTTGGTCGGATACGTGTAGGTCCCGTTGGGCAGCGAAAACGCGGCACTGGAGAGCATCGGGTCCGTCGGATCGACGGCTTCGTGCGCGCCGTAGTCGTCGTAGAGCCAATCCTGGGAAAGGAATTCCCCGTCGCGGTAGGCGGTCGCGCCGGAGATGAGGATCGGAGGCGCCTTCCACACGCTGCCGGGCGCATTCTCGAGCTGAGGGGCGTCGGCCGGCGGTGCGTAGAGGATGTCGGGTCCCGGACGCGGACCCGGTCCCGAGTACAGCGACCCGTCAGACGCGAGCCCCGGCGCGGGGGTGGCGGCCGCGGCCGCTGTCAGGCCGGCCATCACTACGAACACAATCGTCAAGGCTGTCGTCCACAACATGTTCCTGCGGTGCACTGCACTCCCCTCCGGTCCGCGATGACCCTGGTCGACCCCAGCGACCCACCCTACAGCGGCGCGAGCCCACACCGGCTCGAGCCCACACACTAACCCCGCACTCCCATACGAGCGCATGCAGCCGGCGAAGGCGAGGAGCGGCTTGCCGAAGCTCGCGGCGCTCGGCGCGCCGGTCGAGGCCCTCATCCGGTCTGCCCTGAGACTGCTCCGGTTGG
Organism: uncultured Solirubrobacterales bacterium; assembly: GCA_963799995.1. Classification (GTDB taxonomy): domain Bacteria; phylum Actinomycetota; class Thermoleophilia; order Solirubrobacterales; family Solirubrobacteraceae; genus Palsa-465. Next base: position 199,346 of record CAWCZI010000014.1, read on the forward strand.
TGTACCGGACTAGGAGTAACAGTGAGATAACGCCGTTATCCGTCCGTGACGCCCCGCCTACCGCCGGTGCTGCCGACGGATCTCAGGCGACCTGGTAGGAGAGGTGGGTGACGCCGTTGCCCTCGACAACCTCGGGGCCTCCGAGCTCGAGGGGAGCAGTGGCGATGTTCTCGAAGAACCGCACTCCGTGACCGAGCAGCACGGGTACCACGCTGACTTGGAGCCTGTTCACGAGCCCCAGGTCCAGGCACTGTTGCGTAATGCTCGGGCTCCCGAGCGCGACCGTCCCGTTCTTGGCGATCGCCTTGGCCTGCTCGAGCGCCCGCTCGATCCCATCGGTCACGAACGACACGGATGAATCGGTACGAGGCCAGCCGCTGGGGAGCCGGTGGGTGACGACGATCACCGGCACGCCGAGCGGATGGTTGCCACCCCAGCCGTTGGCGACCTCGAACGTGCGACGGCCATAGACGATCACGCCCAGCGCCGACGTATCGCGCTTGTCAGCGCCGGTCGAGGAGCGCGGCGGTTGTGGCTTGGCATACCAGGCGAACAGGCGGTCCACGCCGTCGTCGGGATCGGCTACGAAGCCGTCGAGCGACATCGACATATCGGCAACAACGGTGGCGGTCATGCTTCTCCTCGGGCGGGTGTTGGGGTGCACAAACAGACCCGTGACTCGATCGAAACTAATCGTGCCCCGACCGCGGGGCCGCGCCCGACCGCGATCGAGCACTCATGCGCGATCCGAGGGATACCGCAGCTCTGCGGCGGACGGAAGCTGTCCTGCCTTCGGGACGATCGCGACCCTGAGCAGCGCCGCTCCACTCAGCTCTCCGTGCACCCCCTCGGTGCTCGTGCCCAGATAGGCGTAGGTGGTGGCATCGAAGATCAGCATCGTCTTGCTGCCCTGCAACGACCAGCCCACACCAATGCCGGGCCGTCCGGCTGCGTCCTTGACACCGGGCTCAACGTTGATCCCGCGCGTCGTGGCCAGGAACTCGTACAGGGCCGCCTGCTGGGTGGGCAGCAGGTAGTCGGAGTCGAGCATCTCACCCACGGTCTTGGCGAGGTCGTTGAGGTCACCGGGCGCAACCCCCTGGGTCTTCTCCAGATACGGGAGCATACGAGCCGGCTGGGTCGGCATATCGGGAAAGTACGCGCGCACGGGCGTGCACGGCCTCGAGGCGGGAGATCGGTTCCCGGCCGCGCCGAACGTCAGCCTGCGGTTGACGCATCCCGGGATCGTGTGCGATCCGACGAGGCTGCTCCTGGTGCCATCCACCGACAGCCAGGATTGCGTGATCGGGCCCTGGGAATCTTCGGTCTGGGTGTACACGAATCGGTCCGGGAGGGGTGCGAGGGACGTGGCGTCGAGTGCCACGAAGGCCGCCCTGCTGAGGACCTGCGCAGCGGTCAGATGGGCGATCGAGGTCGCGCTGGAACCGGCTGACCCGGACATCGGCACAGTCGCGATCACGCCGCCGGCGGTGACCAGCGCAGCGGCAGCGCCGGCGAGCGCGAGGCGGCGGCTGCGCGCCGGGCGCCTACGCCACACCGATGACACGGCGCCGCCCGCGCCGGGTGCGGCGTGTCTCGTGCGTTCGGCCCCGATCGCACTTATCAAGCGAGCCCGCGCGGGACTCAGTTCACCCAACTCGGGAAGGCGGGCCTCGTCACCGAGCTCGCGCAGCAACTCCAGCTCATTCATTGTTCAGGATCTCCATGTAGGTAGCGGCTGCCTCGGCCCCGGAGAGGGCGTGACGCAGCTTTGTCCTGGCGCGATGCAGCCTGGACCTGACCGTGCCGACCGGGATACCGAGGGCGCGGGCCACCTCGTCGTAGCTCAGCTCTTCACACGCGATCAGGACCAGCACGTCGCGGTCGCCGACCGCAAGCCCGTTCAGCGCGTCGGCCAGCAGAGCGCGGGTCGTCTGGGCTGTGACGTCGGCCACGACCCGTTCGGCATGACCGGCCGGAGCCGGGTCCACGCGGGCGGCTCTGTGCAGATGGACCTGGCGGATCTCCTCGCGCCGGTGGCGACCGATCAGGTTTGTGGCGATGCCGTACAGCCATGGTCGCGCGTCACGATGGCTGGTGTCGTACCGTCGCCGCTTGCCGAACGCCGTCAAAAACGTCTCGGCCACCAGGTCGTCGGCCACCTGCCGGCCGACCCGGCGGGCCAGGTACCGATGAATGTGTGGGGCGTGCCGATCGAACACAACAGCGAAATGCTCAGCGTGCCCGTAGGAGGCCTCGATCACCGCCGCGTCGTCGGCCGCCGTCAGCGAATCGTGTCCGGCCGGTTTCATTTGCGACCCATGTCTGTTCCTCCGAGCTTAAGTGCGGACCTGCATCCGTTATCCGCACGGGCGCCCGGACGAGTTCACGGACGACCGCATATCTTTGTGGCCCCCGAGGCACCATGGGCAATGTGACGCTGAGCGAGGTTCCGTTCGAGTCCGCACCGGTCAGGCGCCTGCTCGCGGAGTTCAACGATGAGCTGGTGGCGACCGTCCCCGGCTTTTCGCCCAATGGTGGCTCCGTCGTGCGCGTGGGCGACTTCGCAAGGCCGCGGGGCGCATTTCTGGTCGCGACGGTTGGTGGTGTCGAGGTCGGGTGCGGTGGCGTGCGTCGGCTGTCCGGGAGCACCGGTGAGGTCAAGCGGCTGTTCGTGCGAGAAGCGGCGCGTGGAGCCGGCGCGGGTGCACGGCTGCTTTCGGGTCTCGAGGACCTGGCCCGCGACCTCAGCTTCGAGGAGCTCCGGCTGGACACGATGGGGCCGCCGGCGGCGCTGGGGCTGTTCCGCGCCTCGGGCTGGGAGGAGGTTGCCGACTACAACGGCAACCCGCGGGCGAGACACTGGTTCGCGAAGCGGCTGTGACCTTTCGCGTTCGCGCTCGGGTGACCCCTCGCGTTCTCCCTCGGGGCACCAGAATCGCGCAATCCGCCGAGGTGCGTAGCATGCGCAGCATGTCACTTGATCAAATTTCCAAATCGATAGAAGCTCGCATCGCCGAGCTGCGGGACGATATGGCCGCCCTGGAGGCCGCCCGAGCTGCATTGCAGGGAGCGACAACACGCACGTCCGCTGACCCAAGTGCGCGCGTCGCGAAGCCCAGGCGCGCCCGGAACGTCAAGAGAGCTCGGGGCACCAACGGCGCCGGCCAGGCAGTCAGCGCGACTGACCCGGTGAGCGCCGCCAAGCCGGTGAGCGCCGCCAAGCCGGTGAGCGCCGCCAAGCCGGTGAGCGCCGCCAAGCCGGTGAGCGCCGCCAAGCCGGTGAGCAAAACAGAGACGGTGAGTAAATCCAAGCCGGCTCGCAACGGGCGGCGTCCTCGCCGCGCAACGACCACGAGCAACGGCGCCGGTGCCTCACCGCAAGCCACCGCCGAGACGTCTGCCGAGTCCGCCAACCAGACACCGAAGCGGAGCGGCCGCGCCAAGGCCGCACCGCGGAAGTCCCGCAAGCGGGCCGCGGCGCTCGGCGTCGGCGAGCTCCAGACGATGCTGAGCGACGCAGGGGAGGGGCTCAGCGCGATCACGATCGCCAAGCGCTCCACCGCCGGCTACAACCGCGTGCTCGGTCTGCTGCGCGAGCTCGAGGCGGCCGGTGAAGTCCGCCGCACGGGAGCCCGCCGCACCAGCCTGTGGCGGCTGATCACCGACGAGGAGCGAATCGCAGAGCGGGCCGCCGAGCTCGAGAGGGTGGCCGCAGCGAAGTCCTAGAGGTCGCCTGGTCGGCGTGACGTCCCGCGCTAGCGGTGACGCGCGCCGGCCTCGTCGGCCAGCGCCCGTGGGGACGGCGGCGCGACCGCATGGATGACGTCGAGGTCGACGACACGGGGACAATCCGCGGTCGACGCTTCGAACAGCGCCTGCTGGCCGAGCCGGCCGAACGCCTCCAGGACGCCGTCACGATAGCTGCGAGCCACCACGAGGCGGCCCTCGGCGGCGCCGCGACGGGCCCGCTCTCGTGCCTCGGCCAGCCCGCGATAGATCCACACGCATCCGTCGAGGTCTCGATCGAGCTCGCCGGTGACCTCGATCCGTTCGTAGTTGCGCTCACGTGCGTCGAGCCCGGGCAGCTCGGTGGTGTGCACCGGGACGGCGATCCCGTTGCACTGGGTGTCCGGAGCGGGAGTCACGTCCAGGAACGCGACCATGACCGCGGGACGGGCGCCGCCGGCTGACCGGTAGTGCTTGTAGCCCGGGAGGTCCACGGAGTTGTCCATCGCCACGCCCCAGGACCGCCGCCATCCGACCAGGTTGCAGGTGACGACCCCGGCCGGAAGCTCGGGCAGTCCCGACGGCAGCAGCGATCCATACGCGAACAGCCAGTCCACGGGACGAGCTTAAGCCTTGGGCGACTGCCCCGGCGGCCAAGCCGCGCGCTCGCGAAGGGCGCTTGTTAGCGTGGGTGGCGTTACGCGTCCAGCTTGACAACCCGCGCCCACTCTTGACCGTCGCAGGCCCCCCTTCAAACCCTCCGACCTTCGTGCCGCGGCGCACGGCGTCGCCTGCCGCCCGCATGTTGCGCCGGCTGGCGGGGTGCGCCGCGGTGCTGGTCGCCGTCGGCTCGGTGACCGGATGCGGTTCGAGCCGGACCGGCAGCGCCGGTGCCACGGCGGGCGCAGCCGCAGCCGCCGCCACCATCCCCGCGGCCCGACCCCAGGCGATCGAGCCGACCGCCGGCCAGCAGGCGGCGACGGTCACGCCCGTCGATCCGGTCGGCGACATCCATGCGCACGCTCCGCCACTGTCTCAGGTCAGACATGAGCTCAAGCTCCAGCTGGTGGTGGCGCCGGTGACCAACGCGTCCTACATCGACCCGCTGCAGTTCGTCAGCATCTGGGAGCGCACCGACCAGGGGGTGGACGCGTCGATGCCGGTGGGCGCGCCGATCCTCGCTCCGGGCACGATCAAGATCCTGGCGATCATCCCCGGCTGGTACGCGGGCCAGCCGCTGGTCTACTTCGAGTTGCTCGACGGGCCGTACGCGGGCAACGTGCAATACGTCGCCGAGCAGATCACCCGCATCGCGCGGCCCGGCAGCATCCTCCAGCAAGGGCAGACGATCGCTCAATTTGCAGCGTCCGGAACCGGGATCGAGTACGGCTGGTCGACTGTGAACGGTGTGACCCTGGCCCGGGCCACGACGGGCTATGAGGAGGGTCAGGTGACGCCGGCCGGTCGTTCGATGCGCAAGTGGCTCAACGCACTTGGCGCCAACGCCGGCAACGGCTGATTACCGCGCTCTTCGAAATACTTACGCGCGCTTCACGCAGTTCCGGGTACTGTTGGTTTTCAACTTTGGAGCGGATCGCTGGGATCGGCTTCGTCCACTGAGGAGTCGCCGTGGCCGTGACCGATGACAACGTAGCCCTGCTCGAACCGTTAGAAGCGAGCGAGTCGCTCCCCCAACCACGCCGAGATCCGGCCTTCTGGCGCGACTCGCTGGTGGAGTATGCCACGCCGCGGCTGGTGCGCAGCTACGTCGAGGTGCTCACGTCGGTCGGGGCATACCTGGCAACGACCGTGGTCATGTACCTGGCGCTCTCAGTGTCGCCCTGGATCACCGTGGCGCTGGCGCCGGTGAGCGCGGGCTTCCTGCTGCGCACCTACATCATCTTCCACGACTGCTCGCACGGATCGTTTCTGGGGTCGCGCCGTGGCAACGCATGGTTGGGGACCATTTGCGGCCTGATGGTGCTCACGCCGTTCGTCCGATGGCGCCACGATCACGCGGTTCACCACGCGACCTCCGGTGATCTCGACAAGCGGGGCGTCGGGGACCTTCCGACCCTCACCGTCGCCGAGTACCGCGAACGCTCGTGGCGCGGCCGACTCGCGTACCGGCTGTTCCGCAGCCCGGTCGTGATGTTCGGCCTGGGTCCCGTGTTCGCGATGATCATCGGCCCGCGCATCTACGCGCGCAACGCGCCGCCGAGGATGCGCCGCAGCGTGATCCGGACCGACATCGCGCTGGCGGTTATTGCCGCGCCGCTGATCTGGCTGCTCGGCTTCGGTGACCTGATGCTCGTGTGGGCTCCCGCGGCGATGATGGCCGGGGGCGTCGGCATCTGGCTGTTCTACGTCCAGCACCAGTTCGAGGACGCGTACTGGCAGCGCTCAGACGGCTGGTGCTATGCCGACGCCGCCCTACGCGGGAGCTCCTTCCTCAACCTGCCCAAGCCGCTGCAGTTCCTGACCGGGAACATCGGCTACCACCACATCCACCACCTCAGCGTGCGGATCCCGAACTACAACCTCCAGCGCGCCCACGAGGAGAACCCCGTCTTCCACAGCGTGCCGACGCTGTCGCTGATGGACGGTCTGCGGGCGGTGCGGCTCAAGCTGTGGGACGAGCAGCAAGCTCGCCTGGTCACCTTCGCCCAGGCCCGCGTCTGACGCCGACGCGGGGGAGCCGGATCCGTGTACGGGCGGCGACGAGGGTGTCGCCCGCACGGGCGGTGATCAGGAAGCGCCCGCCGCGGTTGGGCGGCACGGGCAGGATGGTGACGCCGCTGCGGTTGGTGTGTGTGGTCCGCCGGTTGACGGTGATGGTGGCGTCCCACACCGACTGAGTGTCGACGCCGGCCTCATTGGCCCCCGCGCCGGCGACGGCGGCGCTGACATGGACGACGATCTCACGCCGGCGGCGGTGCCGCGCCAAGTGTGCCGTGAGCTTCAAATGCGGGGCCCGCGGGAGAGCGGCGGGACACGGGGCCGGGACGTGGGGCGGGCCACTGATCGTGGTGCCGTCGTAGCTGGTGACCGCGGTGCCGGTGGCGGTCACCGGCGTCGAGCTCGAGCCGCTGAGCGTGAGGTGGATGTGGCTGTACCCGGTGTCGGCGCCGGTCATCGTCAGGTTGGTGTCGATCCTGATCGGGCCGGTTAGGATCATCGGATTGGTGACCGTGGACGTGCCGCTGACGAAGTCGCGGCCGTCGTCTGAATAGTCGTTGTAGACCACCGAGTACTCGCCGGAGATCACGCCCAGCCCGCTGTAGACGACGGTGGCCGTGCCCGATGAGAGGCCGTGCAGGACGACCGGCTGCTCGCTCTCGATCGCGCCGTGGTAGCTCGCCGGGCCCGGCGCCCAGCTGCCGGGCTGAGAGCTGACGATCGGCAGCGGCCGGCTCGGCCGACGCGCGGTCAGGTGTGCCACCACCAGGTAGGGCGCGCTGCGGTTGGTCGTGTAGCTCTCGGTGTTGAGTGCGATCTCGGTGCCGTCGGGGCTCCACTGCGGCCAGCCCGAGACATTGTTGGCGGCGTGCACGTCGCCCCCCGCATAGGGCTGGATCGGCTGGCCCATCAACTGCGCGTTGCTGTCACCGCCGGCGGGGAGCAGCCACGGCTGCAGGTCGCATTGGCGGTCGACGGGCCCGGCCACGTAGTAGCTGGCATAGATCGAGACCTGGGGCGCGTCGATGAAGCCGCGGACGGGGAGCAGGCCGCCCAGCATGTCGGTGCGGTGCATGGTGCGGTCGCTCTCGACGACGATCGAGCGGCCGTCCGGCGAGGGTGCGTCGTCCTCGTCCCAGTCGGGGTTGGCGGTCAGCCTTGTCCGCTTCCCGGTGGCAAGGTTGACCTCCCACACGTCGGGGTTCAGCGTCGCCGGTCCGCCGACCTCCGCGTAGGTGGCGTCGGCGCCGCCGTCGGCGAACGTCTTGAACTCGTACAGCGCGGTGCTGGCCGACCACGTGAGCGGATTGGTGTCGGTGATCGAGCTCGGTCCTGGCGGGTTGACGACGCGCGGGTCGGTGATCACGTACTTGCCGGGCTGCCGGTGCAGCGTGGCGATGATCATCAATTCGGCCGCGTCGCTGCGCACGTCGGAGAAGGCGATGTGCACGCCGTCGGGCGCCAGCTTCGGCGAGGATGCTCCCCCAAGGTCGATCGCTCCGGTGGGCTCGGTGCCGCCGGGCGCGACGACGCCGCTGGGGCGCGCGGCCGACAGGTCGACGGGGAAAATCTGCCTGATCGCGCAGTCGATCACGCTCGGGCTGCACTCGAGCACCGCCACGCTCCCGGCCGCGCCGAAGAACACCCGCTTGCCATCCGGGAACTCGGCCGCGAACCCCTCCTGCTCGGTCGCCGGCAGCGCGGGCTGGTTGGCCAGGCCGCACGAGAGGCAGTACGGGTAGCGGCCGTCGCTGCCGACGAGCCACAGGTGCTCGTCTGAGAAGAACATGAGGTGCCTGCCGTCGCGGGTGAACACGGGAGTGCTGGCCTCGGTGATCTGCGGTGGCAGGTTGATCCGCTGGAGCCTGATCGGCTCAAACGGCGGCCCCGAGGCGGCGCGGGCCTGACCGGCGGCGGCGAGCCCGGAGCCGCCCGCGATGAGCGCGAACAGGATGACGACGAGGGGGCGGAGGGGCTTGGGCATTTACCTGCACCAGCTAATTGAGACAGCCTCAATAGGATGCCACGGACGGCTTGAGAACACAACCGGGACGGGACCGTGCAACCTCATGCTCGCCCTGCGTGCATGAGGTTGCGCGCTAGCCGTCGAGCACTGGCCGCGCGGCCTCGAGCAGCAGCTCGACGAGCGCCTCGCGGTCGTGGGCCCCGTGGGCGACCCATCGGGTCGTGGCCCGCTCAACGAACCCCAGCCAGCCCCACAGCGCCAGGTCGTGGCGCTCTTGGGGCTCGCCGGTGATGCCGACGATCGCCAGCACCGCGCGGTGCACGGCCTCGCGCGCGGTGTCGATCGCGTCGCTGACCTCCTGGTCAGGCGCCCCGCGGGCGCCGATCACGAACGCGTAGCCGTTGGGCCGTTCGAGCACGAACGCCAGGTAGCGGTCGAGCGCCGCCCGCAACCGCTCCCGCGCACAGGCCGGCTCGTCTGCGGCCGGGCCCGGTGCCGCCACAGCCACCTGAAAGCCCGCGATGGCCTGGGAAACAACGGCCAGGAACACCTCACGCTTGGTCCCGAAGTAATGGTGCACCAGCCCCGGTGAGACGCCAGCCTCCTCCGCGATCCCCTCCAGCGTCACCTCGTCATACGCGTTGCGCTCGAAGAGCCGGCGGGCGACGTCGAGCAGCTGCTCGCGTCGCTCTGCGGGCGCCAGCCGGGTCCGGGGCGACCGCGTTGCCTGCTCGTTGAGGTCGGCGGCGGGTTCGGTCATCCGCGACCAAGGATGCCGGACCGACGCTCCAGCGGCCGACCGCGGTCGGGGTCGGATCGGCGCCCCTCGCGCTGAGTGCGTTACGCCGGGAGCCCCAGGGTCGGGTCGCCCTGGCGCAGCTGGGCGGCGGGCACCCTGTCGAGCCGCGTAGCCAGATCGGCCAGCCACCGGATCTGGCGTGCGGCCAGGTACTCGTCGAGCTTGTCGAGGTCGCCGTTCTCGGAGACCGTCAGCAGGTACTCCGGGCCGGCGATGGCCCCGATCTGCGGCACGCCGGAGGACTGGAAGGCGGCGCCGACTCCGAACTGGACCGGTGGGCGCAGCAGGGCAGTGCGGGGAAGGCGGTGTGACATCACCGTGGCGCGAGTCAGATCGAACATCTTGCCCTGCGTGGTCCAGACCGCGAACATCTCCGGCTGACCGGTGGCGTGGTAGCCGTTCTGGACGCTGTCGGTCCATTCGGTGCACCCGAGATGCTCGACGGTCAGCGCTGCCGCCGCCTGCTTGACCAGCTGCGGGTGGGTGTCGATCCACCCCTGCGTCTGGGGGAGGTCGGCGACCATGTGCCCCGGCCAGGCGGCGAACACCAGTGTCCGCTCGAGCCGGCGGCTGGCGGGCAGGGACGCGAAGTGCCGCGCCAGATGGACGAAGGCGACGCCGGCGTTCTCCTCGACGAAGCCCTGACCGTCGGTGTGGGTGTTGAAGATGATCGTCTCGGAGCTGCGACCGGGGAGCACGGCGGTGATCGCCTCAGTCGGCGCCGTGTGCTGGCTGGCCGTCAGCGTCAGCCGCGTCTGCGGCCGTCCGGCCGCCGCGGCGCGCAGACGGCGTCCGGTGTCGCGGTCGACGTACAACGCGGGCAGCGGCTCGAAGCCGTGGGTGAAGGGCAGGTAACCGCCGTCCAGCGCCGCCGCCGACGCGTCGACGATGAAGACCACGCCCTTTGCGCCCAACTCCTGAAACGGGGCCAGCGGGACCCCCAGCCCTGGCTCGATCCACAGCCGCTTGTAATCGCTGGTCGCCCAGTCCGCGATCGTGTGTCCCGGCCAGCTCAGGTAGGTCGCCAGCGGCAGGAACGCGGCCGCGGTCAGCGGCACCGGCATCGGCAGGTCGACCAGCAGGATGCTGCCGCTGGGGCCGCCCTCCAGCAGCCCGCTCAGCCCGCTCGCCCACGAGGACAGCTCGCTCGGATAACGCGCCAGCGCCGCCTCCAGGGCGCCGAGGTCAGATCCGCTGACGCTCGGCACCGGCACCGTGCCTCCGTAGCCCAGCGGGCCCGAGACGCCCGCGGGCGGAGTCTGCGCCGAGCGCGGGTAGTAGGTGGCGACGGCGACGGCGCCGGCCCCTGACCCCTCGAGGATGTCGAGCCCCACCTGCTGGGCCAGCCACCGGTTGGTCTCGTAGGGGGTGCGAGGCAGCAGGTGCAGGCCGGCGCGCTCGAACTCCCCCGACAGCCAGTCCACGTAGCGGGCATGCGGTTTGGAGGCGGTCAGGCGGGGGCCGAACTCCACCATCCGCGTGAAGTCCTCGCGAATCTGGTGTGGGGACGGCAGCCCGACTGGCCTGGTGGCGGGCCCTCGCGGGGTCCGGATGCTTCGCGCCAGCGCCGGACGGGCGGCCACGGCGCTCCCGGCCAGTCCCATGGACGCGCTACGGGCCAACAGCCCGCGGCGCGTCAGTCTTGTCCCGCCCGCCGTGTACACGTGGTGGGCGGTCCTGTACCCAATCTGCGCCCACTTCATTCGCACCGGGGCGCTGATTTGCCCCATCTGCCACGCTTCGGCGATCCGCTTACGTAGAGACGGCTCCCGTCGCGACAACTCAAGGCGCCATCTGGTCCCCTCGCTGGGGGTCCACGACATGGCGATCGACCTCGGCACCGCCAACACGCTGGTCTACGTCGGCGGGCGCGGAATCGTCGTCTCGGAGCCCTCGGTGGTGGCCTCGGACCTGTCGACCGGCGAGGTGCATGCGGTCGGCGCCGAGGCCGAGCGGATGATCGGACGCACGCCGGCCACGATCTCGGCCACGCGCCCGCTGCGTCACGGCGTGATCGCCGACTTCGAGGTCACCGAGGAGATGCTGCGCTACTTCATCCGCAAGGTGATCGACCGACGCACCCAGCATCCGCGTCTGATCGTATGTGCGCCGTCGGGCGTGACCGAGGTGGAGAAGCGGGCCGTCGAGGAGGCCTCGCTGGCAGCGGGCGCGCGGCGCGTTCACCTGATCGAGGAGCCGATCGCGGCCGCGATCGGGGCCGGAATGGCGATCGAGGAGCCCATCGGACGGCTGGTGGTCGACGTCGGCGGCGGCACCAGCGAGATGGCCGTGATCTCGCTCGGCGGGATCGTGATCTCACGCTCGGTACGGGTCGGCGGCTATGAGATGGACGACGCGATCACCAACTACATCCGCAACGTCTATCAGCTGGCGATCGGCTCAAAGACAGCGGAGACGATCAAGATCCAGCTCGGCTCGGCGATCCCGCTCGTCCCCGAGGAGACCTACGAGGTCCGCGGTCGCCATCTGGTCACCGGCCTGCCGACGGCGGTGCAGCTGGCCAGCGCGGAGGTTCGCTCGGCGATCGCGGGGCCGCTGCGCGAGATCCTGCGGGCGATCCGGGACACGCTGGAGCAGACGCCGCCCGAGCTGGCGTCCGACATCGCTCGCGATGGAATTCTGCTGGCCGGCGGCGGCACGCTGATCCGCGGTTTTGACCAGCTCGTCGCCGAGGAGACCGGGATGCCGGTCTACCGGGCCGACTCGCCGTTGACCTGTGTGGCCGTCGGCTCCGGCCAGGCGCTCGCGCACCTCGACACGCTCGCCATGGGCCGCGGGCCCCGCCGCTCACCAACCACGCCGGACTGGCGCACGGCTCAGTCCTAAGCGGCTGAGCAGGCGGGTGGCGGCGGTGCTGACCGCACACGCCGCCAGCAGCAGCAGGAACGGGTCGATCGGCTCCCGGAAACGTGGTGTCTCCACGTTCACGAACACGATCGAGAGTGCGTACAGCAGCGCCAGCGACCACAGCCACCGCGGCGCGGCCCGGGCCGCGCGGGTCAATGCCCCCGCCAGCGCCAGCAGGCACACGATCCAGAATGCCGCTACGCCGGTGCGGGCGACCTTGGGGTGCAGCCCGATTGCCAGCGCCGAGGCGTGCCAGGCGTAGGAGCCCTCGAGCTCGAACATCCGCAGCGCGTTGTGCAGTCCGACATTGAGCGGGGACAGCGGATGCGCCCCGATGTAGCCCAGCGCGCGCGACTGCAGCCGGTCACTGAGCGCGATCTCGGTGTAGCGCCCGGCGGTGTGACGCAAGCTTTGGTCCTGCGGGATCTTCCAGAAGAAGCGCCACTTGTAGGAGAGCGGCCGTGCGGCTGCCGACGCGGGGTTGTAGGTGCCGCGCAGGGTGATCCCGGTCTCGTCGGAAACGGGGATGAAGTGGTGAAGCTCGACGGCGTTGCGGATGGTCCACGGGGCGATCACGAGGCACGTCAGGAGCACCAGGCCCAGCGGTGCCGCCAGCGTGCGCAGGCTCCCTCGGACCGGCTCGGGCCGGTTTCGGGCCACGCGCACGGCTACGTAGAGGAACGGGATCAGGAACACGGCGGCGTTCTCGTGCGTGAGCGTGGCCAGGCCGGTGAGCACGCCGGTCGCGGCGATCCAGCCGTACGGGCGCTGTGAGCGCAGCGCCCGCAGCGCGGTCCATACCGCGGCCAGCTCGAGCACGAGCAGCAGGTTCTCGGCCACCAGGGTGCCGGTCAGCTCGATGAACACCGGATAGAAGGCGGCCAGGACCATCGCGGCCAGCGCCGTCCAGCCGCCGAAGGCCTCGAGCGCCACCAGCCCCAGCAGCCCCACCGCGATCGTGCCGAGGACCGCCTGGGCCAGACGGTCTGGCTTCCAGGCCGGCTTGCCGCCGCTTTGGCGGCCGGTGAGGATGTCGATGCCGGCCAGGAAGTACGGGTAGCCGGGCGGGAAGTAGGCCGTCGGACCGCGCGACCCGCCGGCCCCCGAGCCCGGGCCGCTGCCGGTGTCGTAATCGCCGGTCTGGGCGATCATGCTCGCCAGCCGGTTGTAGGTGCTGCCGTCGTTGATCGCCTTGTAGGGCGTGTGCTCGACGTACCAGACGCGGATTCCGAGCGCCGCGATCAGCACCGCGACGACCAGCAGCGGCCTGCCGGGGCGCCAGCCGGTCAGTGGATCCCGACGATCCCGGCGCAGACCCAGTTGGACGCGCCGGCGCCGCCCCTCCAGATCCGGGAAGCGACGGCGTCCTGCTCGGCCTTGCTCGCCAGGTAGGCGGCGGGGCCGGTCCCGCCGAACAGCTTCCAGGTGCTGGCGATGATCTGGTAATAGCCGCTGGCGCCCGCGCTGTTGGGAGTCAGGTTCTGGCCGCCCGACTCGCACAGCACGATCGCGTACGGGATCGCCCAGCCACCGGACGGCCCGAGCGCCGGACCCGATGCGGTTGGCGTCGACGACTGCGCGGCGGCCGCCGCCGCCGCGGCGCGCTCGGCGGCGAGCTGCTGGGCGCGGACGTGCGCGATCTCCGACTGCAGGCGCTGCCCGCGGGCACGGGTGGCCGCCAGCGCCGACTGCTGGGCTGTGCGAGCGCTCTGGAGCGCTGCCTGCTTGTCGCTGAGCAGCTGGTTCATACCGGCCAGCGCCCGGACTCGCAGCGCGGCGTCGGCCGTGATCTTCTTGTCGGTGGCCTGGAGCTGGGCCAGCCGCTTGGCGGCGGCGTCCGCCTCCGCCTTCGCCTGACGGGTCAGGCTGATGATCGTCTGCTGCTGCTTCTCGGCCCGCCCGAGGAAGGCGATCTGGTTGAGCAGGTCGTTGAAGCCGTTGGCGTCGAGGACAACGGTTGTGAGGTCGGGCTTGTCGCTCTCGTAGCTGGAGACCAGCTGGCGAGAGAGGATCAGCTTGGCCAGGGCGAGCCGGTGGCGCAGGACCACCAGATGCTTACGCTCAGCGATCAGCTGCAGCTTCACCTCGGCCAGGCGAGTCTCGTCGGCGGCGAGCTCTGAGCGCATCGTCGCCTCGCGGCTCTGCACGAGTGCGATCTGTCCGTCGAGGCCCGCGATCAGCTGTCCGAGCGACGCCACGCTTTCGGCCAGGCTCTCCTGGCGGGCCCTCACCTGGCCCAGCTGGGAGCCCAGGGTGCCGAGGCTGGGCGTGGCCGCCGAACCGGCCGTCGGGAGTCCGGCCAGCACGAGCAGCGTCACCGCGGCGGCGGCAACGGCGGTGATGCGAAACAGGACGGTGCGCCGGCGGATGCTCATCGGTGATCGACGCGTCATCTCCGCTACCTCGCAAATAGCGGGGAGTTCGACGGTCGCGGCGACCCTAGCATGAAGCCGATGCCCCCTGTTCCCGAACTCGTGATCTTCGACTGTGACGGCGTTCTGGTCGACTCAGAGCCGATCTCCAATACCGTGCTGGCGCGGGCGCTGACCGGTGCCGGTCTGCCGACGTCGACCGAGGAGGCGCTGCGCACATACAAGGGGCGGATCCTGAGCGACGTCGTCGCCGTGGCCGAGTCAAAGCTTGGATCCTCGCTGCCGGCCGGGTTCACCGAGCGCTACGAATCCGATCGCCTGGTCGAGTTCCAACGCTCGCTCGGGCCGATCCCGGGGGCGGCCGATGCGGTGCGCGCGGTGTCGGCCGCCGGGGTGAAGGTGTGCGTCGCCTCGCAGGGCAAGCCCGAGAAGACCGAGCTGACGCTGTCCCTCACCGGCCTGCGCGAGCTGTTCGGGGCCGACGCCCTGTTCTCCGCCTATTCCGTGGCTCGGGGCAAGCCCCACCCTGATCTGTTCCTGCACGCGGCGCGCTCGATGGGCGCCAGCCCGGAGCGCTCGGTCGTCGTCGAGGACACGGCCATCGGCGTCACCGCAGCTGTTGCCGCCGGCATCCGCGTGCTGGGCTTCGCGCCCGACGGCGACGGAGCCGCACTGACCGAGGCCGGGGCCGCCGAAGTGCTCGGGTCGCTGGCCGAGCTCCCCGCGCGCCTGGGGCTTTCCGAGTGACCGGTCAGGGTTCGGTGTGCACGACAACGTCGGCGATCTCGGGAAGTTGGAGGCGCAGCGCCTCCTCGAGCTCGCTGGCGAGGCGGTGCGCGTCGGCCAGGGATGCGGCCGCACCGACCGCAACGGTGATGAAGAGAACGCTGCCGGCCTCGGTGGGTAGCAGGCGCACGTCGCGAGCCTGTTTGCCGGTCTGATCCCGGACGATCGCCTCGACCTCTGCTGTGGTCCGCCGGTCGACGCCACGCGCCGCCGGGTCGGCCGCGATCGGATGTTCGAGGGGCTCGAGGTGGGTGCGGACATCGCTGACGCGCGGCAGCGCGCCGATCGCATTCTCGACGCGCTCGGCGACCTCGTGGGCGGCCGTCAGGGAGCTGTCTGCTGGAAGCTTCAAGTGCAGCGACACGCTGCGCTGGTCTCCGTGCTCGAAGATCGTGATGTCGTGCGCTTCGCTGACGCTGGGCTCGGCGAGGGCGATCGCCAGCACCCGGTCGCGCAGGCTGAGTCCGCGCCGGCGGGGCTCGACATGGACGACGACGTCGCTGTTGGGAAGCACTCGCTCGACCGCTTCCTCGACCGCGTCGGCGGCGGCGTGGCCTTCGATCACCGCTCGCCCGGGGGGAATCGCCACGACGACGTCCGCGAAATAGCGCCCCGTAGAGCCGCGCAGGCGCAGCCGATCCAACTCGATCTCCGGGCTGAGCGCGGCGATCGCGTGACGGGCGGCCGCCTGGGCTTCAGCGGGTGCGGCGTCCATCAGCACCTGGGCGTTCTCGAAGATCAGCCGGCCGGCCGCCGCGAAGATGATCACGGCCACGACCAGGGCGGAGATCGCATCCCCGTCGCGGAAGCCGGCGCGGACGGCGATCAGTCCCGCCAGGACGGCGAGTGATCCGGCGACGTCACCCGCGAAGTGAAACGAGTTCGAGCGCAGCGCGGCGGAGCTGAATCGCGCCGCGCCGCGCCACGACACGGCCGCTCGGCTGACGTTGATCGCGATGCCCGCGCCGATGACCGCGAACACGTACCACCTGGCGGCGAGCGAGCTATGGCCACCCGACAGCCGACTGACCGCCTCGACCACGACGATGATGCCGCCGCCGAGCAGGATCGTCGCCTCGGCCAGGGCGGACAGATTCTCCGCTCGACGATGTCCGTACGGATGGGAGTCATCGGCCGGTCGCCGGCCGAGTCGGACGGCAAAGAACGTGACGACCGCGGCCGCGACGTCTCCCGTTGACTCGATTCCGGCCGACACCAGGCCCAGGCTCCCGGTGACCAGGCCGGCTCCCAGCATGAGGACCATCTGCAGCGTCGCCGTGGCGATCGAGACGATCGTCGTCCGTCGCGGTCCCGCTATCAACGCGCGCCATCTCGGTCTCGCAGGGCTCGCAACACCTCTTCGTGGAGCAGGCCGTTGGTGACCAGCGCCTCGCGGGAGTCGATCCGCGGGCGGCCGCTGAAGTCGCTGAAGCGGCCCCCCGCCTCCTCGAGGATCACCTTGCGCGGCGCGTAGTCCCAGGCGAAGCCGCCACGGCTGAGCGACACGTCGGCGTCACCGGCGGCCACCGCCAGGAAGCTGTGGCCGTCGTGCGGCCGCACGAGAGCGGAGCGCGCCGCCACCAGCGCCAGCGGATGGTCGGACGCGGGGCCATCCCCATCCTCGGCCTCTGCGGTGCCCTGCCAGTCGTCGTTGACGGTGGCCTCGGACAGCCGGCTCACCTCCGAGACGGTCACCTGCCGGCCGTCGCAAAACGCGCCTTCGCCCCGCGAGGCCCACCAGCGCTCACCGCGCGCAGGGAAGTCGACCACGCCGAGCACGATCTCGTCCCCGCGGGCCAGCGCGATCAGGGTCATCCACAGAGGATCGCCGGCGACGAACCGGTTGGTGCCGTCGATCGGGTCCAGGTACCAGCGCGACTTCGAGTCGCCGCTGAGCCCCAGCTCCTCGCCGAGTACCGCGTGGCCGGGGTGGGCCTGTGCGATCCGCCCGCGCAGCGCCTCCTCCACGGCGACGTCCACGTCGGTGACGGGGGAGCCGTCGGGCTTACGGGTGACCGAGAAGGAGCGACGCTCGAATCGGGGGCGCGACACCGCCGCCGCCAGATCGGCCAGCTCCAACGCCAGGTCCAGGTCAGCGCTCATTGGTTTGTTCGGGCGTGGGAGCCGCTCAGCCGAGCTCGTCGAGCAGGTCGGCGATCGAATCGACGATCCGCGAGGCGCGATACGGGTAACGCTCGGCCTCGGCTCGCGTGGTCACGCCGGTGAGGACCAGAATCGTCTCCATCCCGGCCTCGAGGCCCGAGACGATGTCGGTGTCCATGCGGTCGCCGATCATCGCCGCGGTCTCCGAGTGGGCGTCGATCGCGTTCAGCGCCGAGCGCATCATCAGCGGGTTGGGCTTGCCGACGAAGTACGGCTCGACTCCGGTGGCCCGGCTGATCAGCGCCGCCACCGAGCCGGTGGCCGGCATCGGCCCCTCCAGCGACGGTCCGGTGGCATCGGGGTTGGTCGCGATGAAGCGAGCGCCCGATGCGACCAGGCGGATCGCCCGGGTGATCCGCTCGAAGCTGTAGGTGCGTGTCTCACCAAGGACCACGTAGTCGGGCTCGCGCTCGGTCAGGGTGTAGCCGGCATCGTGCAGCGCGGTGGTCAGCCCGGCCTCGCCGATCACGAACGCCGACCCGCCCGGCCGCTGGTCCTCGAGGAACCGGGCGGTGGCCAGAGCGGAGGTCCAGATCGCGGTCTCGGGAACGTCGAGCCCCGAGGCCCGCAGCCGCGCCGCCAGGTCTCGCCGGGTGTAGATCGAGTTGTTGGTGAGAACCAGGAACCGCCTCCCGAGCTCGCGCAGGCGGGCGATGAAGCGATCGGCCCCGGGGATCGGGTGCTCCTCGCGGACGAGCACTCCGTCCATGTCCATCAGCCACGAGTGGATCTCGCGACCGGGCACGATCAGAGCTCCACGCCGATCAATGTGGGCTCCGGGGTGAGCGTGACCCCGAAGGCCGTCCGCACCCGATCGCGGACCTCGCGCGCGAGGTCCAGCAGCTCGCTCGTGGTGGCACCGCCCCGGTTGACCAGCGCCAGCGTGTGCTTGCTCGAGACTCCGACTCTGCCCTCTCCGTAGCCGCGGGCGATGCCCGCGCGTTCGATCAACCACGCCGCCGACGTCTTGACCCGTCCATCCGGCTCCGGCCACCCGGGGGGGAGCACGTCGCCGCCGAGGCTCTGGGTGGCGTGCCGCTCGAGCTCGGCGAAATCCTCGGACGACAGGATCGGGTTGGTGAAGAACGAGCCGGCGCTGACCGCGTCCGGGTCGCCGGGGTCGATCACCATCCCCTTGCGGTGGCGCAACGCCAGCACGGCGGCGCGCACCTCGGCCAGCGGCGGTCGGTCGCCGGTCTTCACTGCGAGCGCGCGCGCCAGCTCCGGGTAGCGGATCGGGGACGCCTGCACGGAGCGCTCCAGCGCGTAGGTGACCTCGAGCAGAACGTGGCGATCGCAGTGGCGAAAGACACTCGAGCGGTAGCTGAAACCGCACTGCGCCCCGGTGAGCTCCACGACCTCGCCGGCCCGGCGGTCGTAGGCGCGCACGCCGACGATCGTGTCCGAGACCTGCTGACCGTAGGCACCGACGTTCTGGATCGGCGTCGCCCCGGTGCTGCCGGGGATCCCCGACAGCGCCTCGACTCCCGCCAGGCCCTCGCTCAAGGCACAGCTCACGACCCCATCCCACGGCTCGCCCGCGGCCACGGTCAGCCGGCCTGCCCCGTCGAACGACACCCCCCGGGTGAGAATCCGGACCACGGTGCCCGGGAACCCCTCGTCGGCGATCACGAGATTCGAGCCGCCGCCGAGCACCAGCAACGGCTCCCCGGCGGCGTCGGCGGCCGTGACCGCCTCGATCGCCTCCTCGGCGGTCACGGTCTCCACCAGCCGCCGGGCCGGGCCGCCCAGGCGAAGCGTGGTCAGCCCGGCCAGCGCCACGCCGCCGCGGACCCGCGGTTGGATCGTGCTGCTGCCGGCGTCTGCCAGATCATGGGAGCTCATCGGACGGTGCCGCCAGACAGGCTAACGGCGGGCGCCGTCAGTCCGGGCGCTGCGAGCTGCGGGCGCGGCGCAGCAGAACTGTCGCAGCGGCCACGGCGATCGCGAACGCCAGCGCCCCTGGACCGAGCACAGCGTGGTGCTGTTCGGCGGCGTGGCCCACGATCAACGCGTCGCCGCCGATCGTCAGCACCGCGACGATCAACCATGGAGCCAGCCCCAGGATGACCATCGTCGCCCCGACCGGGTTCATCGGGTCTGAGCCCATCATCCGCACCAGCAGCCCCGCGTCGATGCGGCCGCCGCGGCGCGCCGCCAGCGCGGCGCTCAACACCGCGACGCCGGACACCGGCACCACCAACACGGGGATCAGTGTGAGCGCGCCGGCACTGGCGGCTCCGAGCGCGACGTCGGCGACGATCGACAGCGCGCACATGCCGGCCAGCGCCGCCACGGGGACCAGGCAATGGGCCACCAGCACGCGCGCGAACGGCCATGACAGGAGCACCGCGCTGCGGTTGGGATCGTCGACCTCGAGTCGCAGCGGCTCGCACAGCAACGACGCGGCGAAGTACAGCGCCGCGGCGCCCACGCCCGCGGCCGCGATGTCGCCCGGGTGAGCCACCGCCTCGAGCGTGCCCGCCGCGGCCAGCAGCGTCGCCCAGCCGCCCCTTGGGAGGTCGCGCGTCAGCGCCAGCGAGTCGCGCCACGGCACCGCCCAGCGCTCACGGGTCGGGCGCCGAACTCGCGGCGGCCGGCGTGCGCGCGGACGGTGGGTCCCGGGGCCGCCGTCGCTTCTACGCCATATGGGCGTATTTGCGACGGAGGCCCGGTGGCGAGCGCCACCGGGGAGAGCCGCGCGGCGGGCCAGTCCCATCCCGCGGTAGTCGAGCGAGACCCCCGCGGCGGTCACGCCGGCGCGCGTCTCGGCCCGCTCCAGAAACGACTCCAGGGTCGCCGCACCCGCCCGTCGCCGGGCCAGCACTCCCGTGGCCGCGGCGCAGATCACAAGCGCCGCCAGGGCCACCGGCCACCCCGGCGTGCCCGCGAAGGGGGCCACCGCCCAGCCCCACGGCCCCGACCACGCGCCGGCGGTGCGCCCGGCGGAGCCGGCGGCGGCCGCCAGCGCCAGGCCGCCGCCGAGGGCCAGAACCGCCGGGGTGGCGCGGCCGACGATGAAGCCGGCTCTTCGCAGGCTCTGCACGAGCCAGCTCGCGGCGACGCTCAGCACCCCGAAGGCGGCCATCCCGGCGACCCCACCCAGCGAGCGCCACAGGCCGGGGCTCCCGGCGCCGCCGGACAGCAGCAGCAGCGACAACCCGGCGAGGATCGCACCCGTCACCGCGCCGAGTGCGAGCCCCTGATCGAGCTTCGGCCGCACCAGCGCGGCCAGCGCGATCGGCGCGGTGAGGACAAGTCCGACATCGGCGGATGAGAACGACACCGGCCCCTGCCAGCGCCCGAACCGTGCCGCCGCCAGGAGTCCCACCAGCAGCAGGGCGGGGCCGTAGAGCAGCAGCTTTCGCGGGTCGAGGCTGCCACCGATCGCGGTGGAGACGGCGTGCCCGACCAGCGCGCCGCCGATCGCTCCAAGCACGACCGTCAGATACACCTGATACGCGGTGGGCCGCCATCGACCGGCCCGCCGGGCCTTGAGATAGCTGCGGACGGCCCGGGCACGGGCCAGCGAGCCGGGGTCGACGGTCGCCCGTGTCACAGCAGCCCGTACTCCCGGACCACGGTGCCGTCGACGACCTGGTCATACGGTCCGTCGACCACGACCGCGCCCTCTGACAGCAGCACCGCGCGGTCGGCGACTCCGCGTGCGAACTCGAGCTGGTGGGTTGTGAGCAGCACAGCCGTCCCGCCGCGCTTGACGGTGACAAGGAGCTCACGCAGCATCCGCTGGGCCGGAGGGTCGAGGCCCACCACGGGCTCGTCGAGCACCAGTAGGGAGTAGGGGCGGATCAGGGCACACCCGAGCTGGAGCTTCTGGCGCATGCCGCGTGACAGCTCGCCGGGGCGAGCATCGCGGCGCCCGGCTAGCTCCAGGCGCTCGAGCACCCCCTCGATCCGCTCATCCAGATCGTCGCCGGCGACCCCGTGGGCGATCGCCACCAGCTCGAGGTGCTCGGCTACGGTCAGGTCGGGGTACAGCGACGGGGTATCCGGCACGAGCGCCACGCCCGTCACCTCGACCACACCCGCGCTGGGCTCCAGCAGCCCCGCGATCAGGCGCACCGCGGTCGTCTTGCCGGAGCCGTTGTGGCCGATCACCGCCACGCACTCGCCGGGCTCGATCCGCAACTCGAGATCCCGCAGCGCCTCGTGCCCGCCGTAGCTCCGGCTCAACCCCCTGACGGCCAGCGATGGGACGACAGCCACAAGCCGTCACGGTAGCGCGAGGCTGAGGGCAAAGGGAAGCGCCCCCGGCCCGCCAGGCGGACCGGGGGCGCAACTGCGCCGTCGGGGCGGTTTGCCGCTTAGCGCACGCGCACCGTGCCGGTGGACGTCGCGGCCTGGTGACGCGGCTGCGTGAGCACCGTGGTCACAGTCCACGACCCGCGGGTGACGCGGTGGATCTCGCGCAACGTCAGCGTCGCCGTGCCACGCTTGACCCGGGCGTTACCGAGGGCGGCCACATGCTTACCGCGGGCGATCGCCATCTGCAGCTTGCCGTTGGTCTTCTTGGCCTTCGGGAACGTCACCTTGCACTTGATCTTGTTGTGACGCTGCAGCTTGCAGGTCACCTTCGGCTTGGGCCCTGCCGGTCCTCGCGGACCCTGCGGGCCCTGGGCGCCCGTCGGTCCCTGCGGCCCCTGCGGGCCCTGCGGGCCTTGGGGACCCTGCGGGCCGGCCGAGGCCGGCTGCTCGACGAACCGTGTGGACACGGTCCGCGTGTCCCCGTTGGCGTCGGTCAGCGTCCACGTGACCCGGTAGCTACCGGGCGTCAGCGCGGGCACGGCCACGCCGGCGGTGGTGTCGACGTTGCCGTCGGTGAACACCGGGGCGCCCCCGGCCGGCGCGATGCTGATCGCCACCAGCGACGTGCTGTCGGTGGGGATGGTCGTGTTGTCCGGCCCCGGGACGCCGGTCTCGGCGATGGCCGTGAACGCCCCGTACACGGTCTCGCCCTGCATCGGCGAGGTGTCCAGGATATCGGGCACCTCGGTCTGGGTCGCCCCGCCGCTGCTCTGATCGGTCTGGACGATCCGCGAGCTCGGCAGGCCGGCGGCGGACCCGGAGGCCGGGCACACCTGGCTGGTCAGCGCCGCGCCCCCTGCGACCGCCGTCGGATCGCCGGCCCCGAGGTTGATCGGAGCCGCCGCGAGCGGCGGGTCGTAGTACTCGCCCGCCTCGCACGTCCCGCCGGCGAGCACGCTCTGGTCCTCGTTGATGGCGACCTTGAGGTGCGACACGTGCAGGGTCGTCACGTCACGCGACCCGTTGGACAGCGTCACCGTGTCGCCGCCCTGGAGCGTGCCGGTCGGGAACGACACGTCGATCGTGCCCTGGCTGTCACCGGGGGCCCCCTGCGCGGAGCTTGTCCGCGTGTCGGTGGCCGTGTAGTTCTCGCCTGGGACCAGACCCGAGCAGGAGACCGCCTGGGCCTCCAGATCGGCCGTACAGGTCGGGAACCCGGTCGGCTGGAACGTGGCGAGCGGGTTCACGAACGAGCTGAACGCGTCCGGCTCGCCGACAGGGACGGTGAGCGACACGAGCCCGCCCACCGGGTTGGCGGTCGGCAGGTTCGGGTCCTGGAACGCCCGGTTGTCGTCGGTGGTCTGGGTGATCGAGTCACCAGGACCGACCGGAGCGCTGAGCCCGACCGTCGCGGCGCCCGTCTGTGTGTTGCAGAAGTCCGTCATCGTGCCCGAGGCGGGCACCGGACTTCCGTTCAGGCTGGCGGTGAGCACGCCGGTCTGGAAGCACGGCCCGAGCGCCAGCGACGGGCCTCCCGCCGCCGCGCTGTTGGTCAGCGCCGCGCCGTTGTCCAGCGCGGTCCAGCCGGTCCACCCCGACTCGGTGAACGGGTTGCCGCCGTTGCCGGTCAGGATCACCTGGTGGTTGGGGGTTGGAGCGCCCGCTCCGGAGTAGTCGACGTCGATCTCGTCGCGGTCGTCGCCGATCACCCCCGGTGCCACGGTCAGGCCCCAGGCGCCGGTCGCGTCGGTGGTGCCGGTGCCCTGGGCCACCGTGACCGGATCGCCGTTCGCGTCGCTCGAGCGCAGCACGGACACCTTCACGCCGACGCCGGCGGTGTTGGAGCCGATGTTGCCCGAGACGTTCTCGCTGAACTGGGTCAGGTTGACCTGGGGTAGCGGCAACGGGTTGCCGGTCTTGCTGGTGCTCTGCACGCAGCCGTTGTCGTCGTTTGACCACATCTCCTGGTTGAGGTACTGGTGGCCGTTGATGACCTGGTTGTAGGGCGAGCCGTCAGTCGCAAAGCCCAACGGGGTCCCGTGCTGGGGGCCGAACTCGCACTTGTCGGCGACCTCGTACCCGTTCGGGTCCATCCAGCCGACGCCCTCGGGGTCGGTCATCGCCTCGACCGTCTCGTGGTTGGCGATGTCAGCCGTCGACCTCGGCGTCGGGATTGCCCTCCGGGTCGCCCCCTTGGGCGATCGAGCCCGCCTCGATGATCGGGTCGATCGTGAGCGCATAGATGGTGACGCCGTGGCCGACGTCCGAGACGGAGTGGTAGCCGCCGAAGGCGTTGGTGCCGCACACGCCGGGCGTGATGCACTCGTCTACGTTGGGCGGCAGGAACACGTACCACAGGTTGTGCAGCCCGCGGGGCTGCCCGCTGGTGCTCTGCACTACGCGGTCCACCTCGGCCTGAACCTGGGCATCGGTGATGCAGGCGCCGGTCGCGTTGTTGGGCGAGGCGCACTGGTCCGCGGCCGCGGGATAGGCATGCGTGTCGTCGACCGAGTCCGTGCCGGCGGCGTAGGAGATGCTGTAGGCGCCGGGCGTGACGTGCCCGACGCTGGTGCCCTGCGCGAACTGGGGCAGCACCGTGAGGTCGTTGCATTCGGTGGTATTGCAGGAGCCGCTGGCGCCGCTGTCATGTGCGGCGTCGGTAAAGAACTGCTGGATCAGGCCCTCGTAGGTCGGAATCCCGGTTCCCGGAGACCCCTGGAACTTGAACCCGGCGGGCGCCCAGAAGATCGTGTGGACGGTCACGCCGCCCGCCATGACGCTGCCGCCGTGGTAGGTCACCGGTATCAGTGCGCCGCTGGCGATGTCCTGGCTGCCGAACACGCCCTGGCTGTTGACCGGTGGAATGAGTCCCAGCGCGCCCTTGACGCGTGGATGAAAGACCGTCTTGGCCGACGCCGCCGAAGCCGACGCGCCGAGCGCCAGACAGGCGACCGCCAGCAGCAATACCCGCCTGCGAGCCATAGTCCTACCTCCCTAACCGACCACGTGGATTGAGTCCCCGGCCCTGTGGCGCGGCACGCTATCGCAAGCTGCCGGGCCGCTGCAACCCTTCAATTCAACTTCGCACGGCGACTGCCGATAAGTGCCTATGACAGACGCCCGATCCCTGCCCGAGGGATGGTCGCGGATTCTGCTCCCATCTCTCGTCGCGGCGTTCCTGCCGTTCATAGTCCTGTGGCTCCCGGGCACCCACTGGCACCCGGTGCCCGTGGCCGCGGCCGCCGTCCTCACGGTCGTGATCGCCGCCATCGCGGTGGGTGTCCCCAGGCGTCGGCTGCCCCAGTGGGCGCCGTGCGCGCTGTCCTTCGGGTACCTCCTTGCCTTTGTGCTGCTACGGGTCGCCGGCGGCCCGTCGGGAGTGGCCCCGATGGTCCTGCTGCCGGTGTTCTGGCTCGGCCTCTACGGCACGGGTCGCCAGCTGTGGTACCTGCTCGCCGGCATCGCCGTGGTGTCGCTGGGGCCGCTCGTACTCAATGACGCCAACACCTATCCGGCCGCGTCCTGGCGGGCGGCGATCATGTTCATCGCCGTCTCCGCGGTGGTGGGCGGAACCGTCCACGCGCTCGTCGCGCATGTGCGCGCTCAGGATCGCGAACGCGACCGGCTGCTCCAGCAGCTCGATGCGCTGGCTCACGCCGACCCGCTGACCGGCATCGCCAACCGGCGGGCCTGGGAGGCGGAGCTCGATCGTGGCCTCGCGCGCGCACGGCGCACGGGCGAGCCGATGAGCGTGGCGCTGCTGGACATGGACCGGTTCAAGGCCGTCAACGACGCATACGGCCATTCCCGCGGTGACTCACTGCTGGTCGAGCTCGCCCGTGTCTCGAATGAGGCACTGCGTCCCGACGATGTGATTGCGCGGATCGGCGGGGACGAGTTTGCGGTTCTGATGCCCGGGTGCACCGAGGACGAAGCCCGCGGCGTGATCGGCCGCCTGCGCACCCGCATCCCGAGCCCACACAGCTTCTCGGTCGGGTTGGCCAGCTGGGACCGGGCCGAGCTCGCCGAGCAGCTGATGGTCCGCGCCGACGACGCGCTCTATGACGCCAAGCGCGGCGGTCGCTCCGATACAACCTCCACGAGCCTGATCGGCTGAGCCGGCCGCCCTATGCTCCGCGGATGAAGTCCGCCGAGCGCGCTGAGCTGATCCTCGAGCGGGTCCGCGAGACCCCCGAGGGCTTCGTGCGGACCTATGGCGACATCTCGCCCGGCGCGCCCCGGGTGGCCGGTGCCGTGCTCCACGGATGCGACGATCCGACAGTGCCCTGGCACCGGATCGTGCGCGCCGACGGCTCGCTCGCCAAGGGCCGGCGCCAACGGCGGCTGCTCGAGCGCGAGGGAGTCCCGTTTCGCGGCGATCGTGTGATGATGCGGGTCGCCCGGGTGCCGTCGCTGTGACGATCTGGGTGCAGCGGGTGATCGACCTGGAGCCTCGGCCACGGGGCTTTCACATCGTAACTGCGGAGGTGCTCGAGGCGCTGCCCGAGCTGGGGCGCCTGGAGGTCGGGATGCTGCATCTGCTGATCCGTCACACCTCGGCTTCGCTGGCGCTCTCAGAGAACGCCTCGCCCGAGGTGCGGCGCGATTTCGAGACGTGGTTCTCGCAGGCCGTGCCCGAGCGCGCGCCCTACTGGACGCATACGCTCGAGGGCCCCGACGACATGCCGGCGCACATCAAGGCCGCGCTGCTCGGCCCGTCGCTGACGCTGCCGGTGTCGGGCGGGCGCCCCGCGCTCGGGACCTGGCAGGGGATCTACCTGTGCGAGCACCGCGACCGCGGGGGCGCGCGGTCGGTCGTGGCGACAGCGTGGGGCGAGGAGCGGCGCCCGGGCTACTAGGGTGCAGCCGCCCGGTCAGATCCGGCGGCCGGGGTCCCAGTAGGCCTCGCGCAGCCTGCGCTTGAACAGCTTGCCCGTGTCCTCGCGCGGGAGCCGGTCGTCGAACACCACGTGCCGGGGAACCTTGTAGGAGGCCAGCCGTCCCCGCACGTGGTCGCGGATCTCGTCCTCGGTCAGGCGGGCGCCCGGCTCGAGCTCGACGTGGGCGGCCAGGGCCTCCCCGCGATCGGCGTCGGGAATCCCGAATACGGCCACGTCGCGAACTCCGTGCAGGGTCAGCAGACACTGCTCGATCTCGACCGGATAGATGTTGACGCCGCCGGCGATGACCATGTCCTTGACCCGGTCGGTGAGGTACAGGAACCCGTCGGCGTCGACCCGGCCCACGTCGCCCAGGGTCACGAAGCCGTCGCGCTCGATCGAGGCGCGCTTGGCGGGATCGTTCTCGTAGGTGAACTCGGGCCAGGCGCTGGGCGGGCGCAAAAAGACCTCACCCTCCTGACCGACCGGCAGCTCTTGACCCTCGGGACCGAGGATGCGCACCGCGCCGTCGGACATCGGACGCCCGACGCTGCCGGGGTGCGCCAGCCACTCGGCGCTGTCGCAGTAGACGACGATGCCGCTCTCGGTGCCGCCGTAGTACTCGGTGACGATCGGTCCGAGCCACTCGATCATCTCGCGCTTGGTATGCACGGGGCACGGCGCCGCCGCGTGCACGATGCACCGCAGGGAGGAGAGGTCGTAACGGTCGCGCACCTCGCGTGGAAGCGCCAGCAGCCGAGTGAACATCGTCGGCACCATCTGCGTGTGCTCGATGCGGTAGCGCTGCACCAGCTCGAGGAAGTCCTCCGGGTCAAAGCGCGGCATCAGCGTGATATCGCATCCCAACGCGAACCCCATGTGGAGGTGGGTGTTGGGTGCGGTGTGGTAGACGGGCGCAGGGATCAGGGTGCGCATGCCGGGGAGCAGGCCGAACCCGAGCGACACCATCTCGCCGATGCCGGCGTCCTGCTCGGCCGTGGTCGGGGCCCGGCGGACCCCCTTCGGAGCGCCGGTCGTGCCCGATGTGTAGATCATGCTCATGGGGGCGCTTGCCGCCGGCTGAGCCCACGGTGGCTGGCCAGCCAGCCAGGTCTCGTACTCGACATGGCGCCCGGACGGTGCGGCCGTCACGGGGTACTCGGCCGGGACCGGCAGCTCGACTATCTGCACGCGCTCGCCGGCGACGCGTTGCACCGCCTCGAGCAGATCCGCGTGCACGAACACGATCTGGCTGGCGCTATCGGTGAGCAGGTGCGCGAGCTCCTGGCCGCGCCAGTGCCAGTTGACCGGCACCGGCACGCCACCCAGCACGCGTATGGCCATCGTCACCTCGACGTAGGCCGGATCGTTGCGCAGCACGATCGCCGCCCGGTCCCCGGCGCGCAGCCCTAGCGCATGGAGGCCCGAGGCGGCACGCGCCGCACGCTCGCCGATCTCGGAATGCAACCGGTGCAGCGAACCGAGTCGGACTTCCGCAGGAGCCACGGGCGGCAATCTAACCCGCGGCCGACCGCCAGCGCAACCGCGATCTCGCGTCGGCTACGGCCCGGTGTATCCGGGGATGCCGACCCCGGCGCGCATCGGAGCGACGACCAGGACGCCCTTGTGAGCGCAGGCATCAAACGCGAACCCGACCTCCTTGGCGAGCTTCTGGCCGGGTGGGTAGACCTTGAGGCCGTCGACGGCCACCGGCTTTGAACAGATGGCCCCCCAGTCGCGAATGCCGAGGAGGACATGTCCGGTCGCGTTCGGCTTCAGCCTGATCAGCGAGTGTGCTGACGTGCTGCGGCTCGCTGCGGACCCGACCTGCTTGAGCGCCCCGCGGTAAGCGGAGACGCCGGGGTATCCATCCAGCGTGCAGGTGTGGTGACCAATGTTGCTGAACTCGAGCGGATAGTAGGTGGTGCCGAGCGTTCCGCCTCCCTCGCCATCACCCAGCCACACCTGCGTCTGGGCGGCGGTGCACGGCGATGGCGACGCGCTGCGCGCCGGCGGCGCCGCGAGCGCCAGCGACGCGGTCGCCATGATGCCCGCGCCGGCGAGGATCGAGGCGGCGGCCCAACTCTTCACAACGATTCGCGCAATCTCCGCGCTCGGCGGATGCCAACGTGCTCGCGCATGGACGGCGACAGCAGCAAGGCCGCAGAACTGAGACCCAGAAGCAAGAACAACGGCGCGCTCGGCAACAGCAACTGCCCGCCGCCAGACCCGCCACCGAACACCAGGCCGACCGCGAGCGCGAAGAACAGATTCCACAGGAGCAAAAGCGTCCAGGCCAAGACCGACCGTCGGGCGAGCCCGACCAGCAACAGCGCAACGAACGCCAGGCCGGGAGCGGATGGGTGGATGGCTTCCCCCTGCACCAGCGTAATCAGCGGCAGACCGAACGCCGTCAACAGAGCGAACGGTGCGTAGGTGCGCGGGAGCTGGTGGAGCCGACCCACGAAAGGAGGGTACTCCGTTCACGACGGCACGGCCTCCGTTTTTGTCCGCGGTCCTCTACCGGCCTTTCCACACGGGCGCGCGCTTCTGCGCGAACGCGGTCGCCCCCTCGCGAGCGTCCTCGGAGGCCATCACGGGTCCGGCGATAGCCCCCTGGCGGTCAAAGAACTCCGAGTCTGGCCAATCGGCCGACTCGTTGAGGATCCGCTTGCTGGCGGCCAGCGCCAGCGGGCCGTTCTGGGCGATCTGGGCCGCGAGCTCGAGCGCCGTGTCCAGCGCGGCACCGGGCTCGGCCAGCCGGTTGACAAGGCCGAGCTCATGCGCGCGCTCGGCTCCGATCGGATCGCCCGTCAGCGCCAGCTCCATCGCCACGTTGCGCGGCAGCATCCGCGGCAGGCGCAGCAGCCCGCCGCCGGCCGCCACCAGCGAGCGCTTGACCTCCGGGATCCCCAGCCGAGCCCCGCGGGCGGCGACGATCAGGTCGCAGGCCAGCGCCACCTCGAGCCCGCCCGCGACCGCGAAGCCCTCGATCGCCGCGATCAGCGGCTTGGCGGCGGCACGCTGCGTGATCCCGGCAAAGCCGCGGTCCCCGGCGTAGGGCGACTCGCCGGCCACGAACGCCTTGAGGTCCATGCCGGCGCTGAAGCCCTTGCCGGCGCCCGTGATGACGCCGATCGACAGCTCGGAGTCGGCGTCGAGCTCATCCAGCGCGGCGGCGATTCCGGTGGCGATGGCGGCGTTGACCGCGTTGCGCTGGTCGGGGCGGTTCAGGGTGACCACGAGAACGCGCTCGCGGCGCTCGGTGATGACTGCTTGGGGTTCGCTCATGCGGCGAACAATTTCAGTTCCGGCTGGCGCTCGCCCCGCAGCACCGCCAGGTCCACTTCGACCCACTCGATCCCTCGCGCCTGCGCGAGGACGCGCGCCTGCGGCTTGACCGACTGCGCGGCCAGCACGCCGCGGCAGTGCTCAAACGCTGGGTCAAGGCGGATGCGCTCCAGGTAGCGGCTCAGCTGCTCGACGGCCTCGATCCCGGCGATTCGCTTGATCTCGACGGCGATCCAGCCGTCCTGCTGATCGCGGCACATGAGGTCGACCGGGCCGATGTCGGTGGGCCACTCGCGCCGGACCAGGCGCAGGCCCTCGCCGCACCACTGCGGCTGCTCGGCCAGCAGCTCCTGCAGGTGGGCCTCGACGCCGTCCTTGGCCAGCGCGACATCAGCGTCTGGCGAGCTCATCTCGTGGGTGACGTCGGACAGGATCTCGACCAGCTTGATGCTCAGCCGGTCCTCGCTGGCGCCGGCCCGCTTGCGCACCGTGATCTGATCCGGTTGCTCCTCGATCACCGTCGGCGGCGTCATCCAGTTCAGGGGCTTGACGCTCTGGCTGCCGTGGTCAGACCACACCATGAACGTGCCGTCCGCTTTGATCATCAGCAGCCGCGTCGCCTCGGCCAGATGGGTCTCGAGCCGTCCGGAGTAGTCGATCGTGCAGCGGGCAACCATCAGGCGCATGGGCGACAGCGTAATGACGCCACCGGCGGTGACGACGAGCCGCGTTCGTATGATCAGAGCCAGTTATGCGTAGCCAGCTCCGTCCTCTGTTTGACCGCGTCGTGATCAAGGAGCTCGATCCCGACCGCGTCCGGCGCTCGGGCCTCCTGGTCCCGGCCGGCTCTGACGAGCCGCCGCCGCAGCACGGGATCGTCCTGGCCGTCGGACCCGGACTGGACTGGTGGGACCACGTTGGGGTCCGGATGCCGGTCAGGCCCGGTGATCACGTGGTCTTCCCGGCGTCGGCGGGGGCGTGGGTGGAGATCGAGGAGGAGCGGCTGCTGGTGTGTCGCGTCGGCGAGCTGCTCGGCGTGCTCGACCAGGTGGAGTCATGCCCGGCGTGCGGGGGCCGCGCGCTGGCGCCCCAGGAGTCCTGCCCGGTGTGCGGGCGCGAGGGCTCCGTCGCGCAGTCCTGAGCGGCTGTTTGGAGCCGCACTTTGCGGCGGATTAACGCTTAAGCGGCGCCCCGGGCATGCCGATGAGTCCGTGATGGTCCAATTTCGGATTCGGGTGGCCTGAGCATGCGTCGGGGCTGGTTCTCGGGCGGTCAGCCGTTCGCCGAGGGCTCGCGCCTGCCCGCGCGCTCGCTTGGCATGCTTTATCTGGCCGGTGCCACGATCGGGCTCGTCTCGCTGCTGCTGCCGATGCCCCGGGACGCCAACATCGGCGGGCTCTGGTCGAACGTCGCGCTGGCTTACGTGGGCGCGGCGGGGTTGCTGCTGCTGGTCTCCCGCATCCGCCCCTGGATGCTGCACATCGCGCTGGGCGCCGGCTCGGTGCTGATCACCCGGGCGGTCGTGCTCAGCCACGACCCCACGAGCTTCTACTCCGTCTGGTTCATCTGGGTGGGCCTGTACGCGTTCTACTTCTACAGCCGCGGCACGGCGGTGTGCCACGTCGCCTTCGTGGCGGCGCTGTACGGCGCGACGCTGATCAACGACCCGCCGAGCTCGTCCGTCGGGCGCTGGCTGACGACAGTCGCCACCCTGGTCGTCGCCGGCGCCTTCCTCGACGCTTTGGTGGGACGCGCGCGCCGGCAGGCCAGCGCGGCGTCTGCAACCGCGTCGAGCCTGGCCAGCGTCGCCAACCTGGCGCATGAGCTGGCCGGCCTTGCGGACAGCGGGGCGGCCCGCCTGGCGCTGTGCGAGGGCGCACTTCGCGTGACCCAGGCGCAGCGCAGCGTGCTGTGGGAGCCGGCCCAGGACTCGGTGCGCGTCAGCGCGGCGGCCGGCAGATCTGGCGGTGTGGGTCCGTCTACGGAGCCCCCGGCCAAGGTCGAGGCGGCGTTCGCCGGCGCGCTGCCGGTGTTGCAGCACACCGACCGCGACGGCGGAGCCTCGATGTGCCAGCCGATCGTCCACGAGGGGCACACGGTGGCCGTGCTCGAGCTGATCTGGGACGACCCCTCGACACTCGACGATCCCTCGACCAGCGCACTCGTCAGCCTGTTGGCGGTGGAGATCGCCGTCACCCTCCAGCGGGTGCAGCTGCTGGCGGAGCTCGAGACGATCGCCCGCACGGACGAGCTCACGGCGCTGCCGAACCGACGTGCCTGGCAGGAGCAGCTCACCCGAGAGCTGGCGCGAGCCCGCCGCTCGAAGGCGCCCTTCTGCGTCGCGATGCTCGACCTCGACCACTTCAAGCGCTACAACGACACCCGTGGTCACCAGACCGGCGACCGTCTGCTCGAGCAGGTGGCCGACGCCTGGAGGGCCGAGCTGCGACCCACCGACGTCCTGGCGCGCTACGGCGGCGAGGAGTTCGCGCTGGCGCTGCCCGACTGTCCGCTCGAAGAGGCGATGATGGTGGTCGAGCGCCTTCGGGCCGCGGTGCCCGATGCCCAGAGCTGCTCGGCGGGAATCGCCGGCTGGGACGGCGACCAGTCAGAGGCGGAGCTGCTCGACCGGGCCGATCACGCGCTGTACCGCGCCAAGCGCGCCGGACGCGATCGGAGCGCGGTGGCCGATTCCCGCGCGGCCGACCTGCCCGACGTCCCGGACCTTGAGATGGGTGTCGCATTGCCTTCCGAGGCCTCCACGGCGTAGATCGTTGATTCCGCAGCGCCGCAGCGCCGCAGCGCCGCAGCGCCGCAGCGCCGCAGCGCCGCAGCGGACGCCCGGGTGCGTACCGATCTGAGAAGTGCTCGCTCCGCGCACCTTTTTCAGATCGGTCCCGGGGGCCGCAGCCTGCGAGCGGCACCCCGAGCCCATTTTGGGGCCACGGCCTGCGAGCGGCGTCCAGAGCCCGTTTTGGGCTGACGACGTCGCGTCGACCAGACGTTATGGAGATTTCGAACCGTGGCGGTACCAAACTTCCATCACCCTCGCCCGGATTGCTCGGAAGGGTTCTAGGCGGCGCTGCGGGCGGCCAGGCCACGGGGCGTGGCCGCCTTCACCCGGGCCAGCAGGTCAGCGACCTCAGCGTCCTTCCCCAGCGATAGAGCGCGCCGGCATGCCTGCTTGCACTCGGCGAGGCGGTCGGTGCGCGCCAGGGCGTGGGCGTATGTCGACCACGCCCGGCACGAGTCAGGGTCGAGCTTGGTGGCCGCCTCGGCCGCCGAGACCTCGCCGCCGACGTCACCGGCCAGATGGTTAGCCAGGGCCAGGTCGAGCAGGCCCTCCACCGAGGGTCCCGCCAGCAGCGCCCGCTCGAGCGCGGCGATCGCGCCGTAGCGATCCATCAGCCGCAGCCGCAGCCGGCCGAGGCGCTCCCAGGCCGAGGCGTCGGCGGGAGCCCGGTTGGCAGCGCGCTCGGCGGCCTCGGCGGCCAGGTCCACCGCCCCCATGTCCTCATAGATGCGTGAGGCGAAGCGCTCCGGGGTGGGGCGGTCGACTTCGACCCGTGCCCAATCACGGACGGTGCGCGCGGCGGCCGGCAGGTTGCGCGCCTGCCAGAAGGAGACGGTCAGCAGCCTCAGCACGGCCGGGTTGGCCGGGTCGGCGTCACGGGCATAGACCAGCCGCTTGGCGGCGAGCGCGGCGTCGCCCTCGGCAAGGGCGTGCTGGGCGGCGGTCATGAACCGCTGCACGCGGTCAGCCGCCGCGTCGGGCTTGGAGAAGTCGACGAACTGCAGCGACCCGGCCGGAATCGTGCGGACGCCGACCGAGAAGCTGACGCGGGCCCACTGCTGGCTGTCCTCGTCGTCGCCGGAGAAGTAGATCCCGGTGACGGTTCCAACACCCCACTCCGGATAGGAGAGGCAACGCGCATAGCGGTGCACGACCGAGTGGTCGGGCACACGTGAGCCGAATGGGTCGTGCTTGGCCCGGTCCTCGGCGTGGGCCCGGGCGCGCTGCTCCTCCTCATAGGCGCGCCGGCCCGCGTCGGCGCGCGCCCGCCGGGTGGCCGCCGCCGAGGCCTTGACGGCGCTGCGGCTGACCCGGCCGCCGCGCATCGACTCGGCCAGCCGCTCGAGCTCGTCCGCGGCCTGATTGATCGCCTGCAGGTGGGCCTGGTGCTCGTGGCGCCGCCCGGGCGGAGCGATGTCGGGGTGCCAGCGCTTGGCCATCCGCCGGCGGGCGAGCTGCACCGCCCGCTGGTCGAACGGGGGCTCGATCTCCAGCAGAAGGAGAGCTGCTTCGACATCGAGAATGCGTGGCATGGCCAATCTAAGTTAGCGGCCCTGCCAACCTCGCCCGCCGCGGGCGGGACCTTCCGCGGGCCCCTCGGGCGCCGTCAGCGGACGTCCTTGCACCTGCCCGTCGGGCACCCGTCAGCGGACGTCCTTGCACCGCCCCGTCGGGCGCCCCGAGCGGGTGTGCAACAAATGGGTGTCTTTTGGCCCACGCAGGCGCTGGGCTGACCTAGCTTGGGGCCATGGTGACGCCGAGCGGTCAGACCTCCAGTCGGGGAGCGCTTGCCGTCGCGGGTCTGATGTCGGCGTTGATCACCGCGGGCGTTGGCCTCGCGGTGCTGGCGCTGCTGAGCGCGCCCGGGAACGGCGGCTCGCCGTGCGGCGCCACGGCCGCGGGAGCGGGGTCTGTCGTGCTCGGCCCTCCCGGCACCGGGCTGCTCGTCGGCGCCACCGAGTACGGGGGCCCGGGGGATCCGAGCAGTGGCTCGACCGGAGCCTCAGGCGCCAACCTGCTGGCGCACCCCGACAGCTACGCCGAGCTCGGCGGCACCACCTTTACGACCGCCGTCGCGATGGGCGGCCTGCCGTACATGACGCCGTTGCGGATCACCTGGGGCCGTCACTCGGCCATCGCCTACAAGCGCGACTTTGGGCTCGGCGGGGGCCCGGTGGCCGGCCTGCCGCGGGTGATCGACCTGTGGTGGCAACTGGCGGGGGCGCTCGGGATCCCGTACGAGCGGGGGATGTGGTCGGGCCCGGTGCGAGTCGGACGCACCCCGGGCGCGGGGGCCGGAAGCGTGCTCGGCCAGTCGGTAGCTCTCCAGGCCGAGGCCGGCGGCCAGTCCTCCATGGCGGGCGCGGGCGTCGGATCAGTGGCGGGGCGTCGCACCCGCGGGGGGCGTCGGATCAGTGGGGGGCGCGGGCCTCGGGGGCCAGTCCGCCGGGGGCTGCCAGCAGCCCTCGGTAGGCGGGGTGGCGCTCACCCCCGGCCCGCGGGCGACGCTGCTGCCCGACGGCCGCGCGACGGCGCCGCAGGATGCTCCTGCAGCCGTGAAGGGGATCATCGCCGCGGGCAACCAGATCGTCGGCACGCCCTACGTCTATGGCGGCAGCCATGGCCTGCCGCTCGACGAGGTGGGCTCGGGCTATGACTGCTCGAGCAGCGTCGAGCACCTGCTGTACGGAGGTCGCCTGCTGCCGGTCGGCTACGACGCCGCCTCGGGCACGCTCGAGTCCTTCGGCGCGCCCGGACCAGGCCGCTGGGTCACGATCTACGCGAGCGCCGACCACGTGTTCATGTACGTGGCCGGCCTGCGGTGGGATACCCACAACGCCGCCGGGCCGCAGGACGGCAGCGCCGGGATCGGCTGGCATCCGCTCGTGCGCAGCGCGGCCGGGTTCGTGGTCCGTCATCCGGTGGGGCTGTGATGCGGTGGGTGTCCGCGGTGCTGGTTGCGCTGGCGGTGGCCGGGTGCGGGCTGCCTGGGGCCGGCGCAGGCGGAGCCGCATCCGCCGGCGGGGGCGCAGCCGCGTCTGCCGGCGGGGGCGCAGCCGCGTCAGCCGGCGGGGGCCAGAGGGCCACCGGGGCGGGCGGCGTCAGCATCACGGTGCCGCCGGCGCCGGCTGCCACACCAGCCTCGAAGCTGGCCGTCGCCCGGCGCACGCACGAGTACCCGGGCCGGCCGTCCCGGCAGACGGCGTCGAGTGGCTCGGCCAGCCCCGTTTTCGTGATCGAGGCCTTCGCCACCGCCTACATCAACTGGACCGCCACCACGGTGACGCGGACGATGCGGGCGCTGACCCAGATCAGCGTCGGGCAGGCCCGCTCGGAGGTGTTGCTGGCGGCGGCGCAGACCGCCCAGGACTACGAGCTCAGGCGCGGCGGGATCGCCAACGCCGGCGTGGTCGAGGCGATCGCGCCGGTGGCTGGGCACCGCGACCAGTACGCGGTCGTCACCCGCGAGCAGACGACGTCGACCAACACGAGCGCCTACCAGGGCCTGGGACCGGCGTGGCACCTGGCGCTGGCCACGGTGACCAGGCTGCGGCCCGGCCAGTGGGTGCTGAGCGATTGGCAGCCCGAGAGCTGACAAGCGTCATGCCGTCTGAGCCGAGCTCCGTTGATGGCGGTGGTTGCTGCTCCCGGATTGGGGTGCATTGGCGTACTGCTGGAGTAATATCCGTGCGGGGCATTGGGCGTGACTGATCGGTCTGTCTGGTTTGTGGATTGGGTCGTTTCTTGCGCTGAAGGGCTGGCTCAATCGATTGGGAGACTGCTGATGCGTCGGGTGTTGCTGCTGGGGCTGTGCGTGTTGGGTGGTTGGGGTGTGTTGGTGTCGTCGGCGGGGGCGTCGTCGTCGGTGGTGGTGGGGGGTGTGCCGCCGACGGTGGCGCCGGTGGCCGCGGGGTCGGCGGCTGGTGCGTCGCATGCGGGTCGTTCGGTGATCCGGGTGGGGGTGGGGACGCCGGTGGCGGTGGGTCGGTTGCCGACGGGGGTGGCGGTGACGGATGCGACGGCGTTTGTGACCAATTCGGAGAGTGATTCGTTGAGCGTGGTTGATCTGGCGTCGGATGCGGTGACCTCGACGGTCCCGGTGGGTTCGTTTCCGGCGGCGGTGGCGGTCGGTTCGGATGGTTTGACGGCGTATGTGGCGAATTTCAAGGGGGATTCGTTGAGCGTGGTGGATGTGGCGTCGGGTGCGGTGACGCGGACGATCTCGGTGGGGTCGCGTCCCGATGCGGTGGTCGTGAGCGGCGGCTTGGTGTATGTCGCGAATCTGCTGGATGGGACGGTGAGCGTCGTTGATCCGGGCTCGGGGGCGGTGACGGCGACGGTCAGTCTGCCGGGGAGTGATCCCGCGCCGTCGGGGCTGGCGGTATCGGGGGACGGGCATGAGCTGTATGTCGAC
The DNA here is from genome assembly GCA_963799995.1 of uncultured Solirubrobacterales bacterium. Taxonomy (GTDB): domain Bacteria; phylum Actinomycetota; class Thermoleophilia; order Solirubrobacterales; family Solirubrobacteraceae; genus Palsa-465. The sequence continues at coordinate 236,353 of CAWCZI010000014.1, forward strand.
GATGCGCGCAACGGGAAGACCGATGTTGTGGATTTGACGCAGGATCCGGCGGTGGCGTTGAGCGGGCAGGCGTCGGTGGGGACGTATCCGGCGTATGTGGCGGTTCATGGCGGGCTGGGGTTTGTCGCGGACGCGACCAAGGCGGCGTCGACGCCGGGCGAGGTGAGCGTGCTGGATCTGAGCGATCCCACGCATCCGGTGACGACGGCGACGGTGGCGGTGGGGTCACATCCGTATGGGATCGCAGACTTGCCGGGTCTTAACGAGGTGCTGGTCTCAAATTCGGGTGATGCGACGTTGGACGCGGTCGACACGGTTTCGGATGCGCTGATGCAGACGGTGGGCGTGGGGGGTACGCCGGATGCGGTCGCAGTGACGCCGGATCAGAGCACGGCGGTGGTGTCCGATGAGGGCGATAACGACGTCAGGATCCTGCATATCAACCAGGCGCCCGTCCTTTCGGTGCCGGGCGCGCAGTCGGTGCTCGGTAACGCGACGAACTCCTCGGACAACGTGTTGACGTTCTCGGCGGGCCGGGCCGGGGTGCTGTCGGTGGCTGACGCGGATGCGGGCTCTAGCGCGGAGCAGGTGACGTTGAGCGCCGCGCACGGCGTGCTGACGCTGAGCGGAACGTCGGGCCTGACGTTCTCAGCCGGATCGAACGGATCGTCCTCGATGGCGTTCTCGGGTTCTGTGTCGGATATCAACAGCGCGCTTGACGGGCTGACGTATGAACCGGCGACCGGGTATGCCGGTTCCGATGCGCTCGATATCAGCGTTGATGATCTGGGCCACACGGGGGATATCGGCACGCCGCAGACCACGAGCGACAGCGTGGCGATCACTGATCGCAACATCGATCCCGGCAGCGACAGCTTCTCGGGGGCGGTGGGGAACACGAGCTTCGGTGTTGGGGTGACCCCGGCGACGCCGTCGACGCACACCACCGGCAGCCTTTTGGCTAACGCGTCGGCGGTCAACGGCGCGTCGCTGACCGCCGTGGCGGGCACCGTCTCAAGCGCTCACGGCGGGTCGGTGTCGATCAGCTCTGACGGAACGTTTACGTATCATCCGCCGGCGGGCTATACCGGCAGCGATACGTTCCCGTTCTCGATCACCGACGGGACGAGCACCGCGACGGGGACGGCGTCGGTCACGGTCGCTGGCATGGTCTGGTATGTGCAGAACAACGCGACTGGTGCCAACGCGGGGACCTCGACGGATCCGTTCACGACGCTGACCGCGGCGCAGAACGCCAGCGGCGCGGGGGACACGATCTACATCTTCCAGGGTGACGGCAGCACCGCCGGCCAGGACGCCGGGATCACGCTTCAGGACAATCAGACGCTGGAGGGGCAAGCCGATGATCTCGTGATCGGCGGCCAGACGCTGTACTCCGGCACTCAGTCTGATCGTCCGGACATCGGTGACAGCACGGGCAGCGGCGTGACCACGGCCTCGGGGGACACGATCGAGGGGCTGAACATCGCCGCCACCAGCCTCCGGCGCCGCGATCACCAGCGCCAACGGCGCCAACGGCGGCACGGTGTCTGATGATGTCGTCTCGGGCGCGGGCGGCGCCGGCGGGATCGCCCTGAACACCAGCGTCGGGTCCTGGAACATCAGCGGGCTGACCGACACCGTCACCGGCACGGGCACGGCACTGGACGCGGAGTCCGGCGGCACCCTGAACGCGACCGGCTCCGCGAACACGCTCTCCAGCCAGACCGGCGAGGCCCTAATCGTCAGCAACACCACGATCGGATCGTCGGGCCTGACCTTCGCATCGATCTCCGCCGGCACGTCGACCACCGGCCCCGTCTTCGGGATCCAGCTCGACAACACCGGGAGCGGCTCGCTCACCGTCACCGGGAACGGCAGCGCGGCCTCCGGCGGCACCATCAGCCAGGCCACCGGCAACGCGATAAATCTGTTCGGTACGGGTCCGGTCAGCGTGAACGACATGAACGTGGCTGTCTCAGCCGCGGACACACATGCCTACGTGCTGTACGCCTACGATGTGTCAAGCCTCGGGATCGCCAACAGCACCATCACCGGCGGTTCGACCGATGACAGCATGTCCGACTACTCGCAGTCGGGCACGGGCACGTTCGACCTTCACGGCAACACGCTCACGGGCACCGACGTTGGCATGTACATGTACACCTATGGCTCGGGGACGCTGGCGGGGACCGCGACCAGCAACACGATCACCGCCACCAGCTCCGGGATCGACCTGACAGCTGCCGCCGGCACGCTGACCGCGGACGTCGAGAGCAACACGGTCAGCGCCGGTACCGGACTATCGGGCTCGGCGACGGGGACGTTGAACCTCACCGCGAACGGCAACGCCTTCACCGGCTACTACGGACTGTATGTGAGTAGTAGCGGGAACGTGTGCCTGGCCGCGGCCACCAATGCTCCCGGCCAGATCCAGGTCTATCAGGGAACCAGCACCAGCACGTTCGCGATCCAGGGTCTCGGGGCTAGCGCCCAGAACAACGGCGGCGCCGGTTCCGACCCAGCGGTGGCCGCCTACCTCCAGGCCCAGAACCCCACCTCCGCTTCGGCGTTCGCCTCCCAATCCTCGACGGCCGGCTTCACCTCCGCCACCGGCTGCCCCACGCCCGCGTCGATGACGACCTCGCCGGGCACGGCCCGGCCCGCTCACGCAGGGGCCCCCGCTTCCCCCGGCGCTGCCGGCGCCGCCGGCCCCGCCGGCGGGATCGGGCCCGACGGATCACCGCCCGCTCGGCCGCTCCCGCGCCCGTCCACTCACCACGCGCGGTCGCGGACCGCCCGGCACACCGCCCGAACACTCCCGCACCGCCGCGCGCGCCACCGGCTCCGAGCCCGGCGCACGACCCGGGCCCGCCCACACCACGGCGCCTCTCACCGCCTCGTCCTGTGGGGCGCATGGAGGGCGGCCTGGTAGCGACCGTGGTCGGAAAGGCTCCGGCTCTCAGCCGTGAGCGACGGCGTTGAGCGCCACGGCGCCGCCGAAGCAGGCCACGGCAGCGGCCCGGAGCGCGAAGCCGGCGCGGTCGCTGGGACGGCCGGTGACCATGCCAACGATCGCCAGCGACATGCAGGCGACGGCGATCAGGGCCAGTACGAGGGCAAGGATCCGGAGCATGTGGTCAGGGGGTCCGCATGCCGAGCAGTCGCAGATAGCGCGAGACCGCCTCGGCGCGGTTGGCCACCCGGAGCTTGCGCAGGATGCTGTTGACGTGGAACTTGACGGTCCCGTCGGAGATCACCAGTGACTCGGCAATCGCCTTGTTGGACTGACCGTCGGCCAGCAGCCGCAGGACGTCGAGCTCGCGACGGGTAAGGAGGTCCTCGAACACGACACGGTCGTCGCGGCCGCCGAGCGCGGTATGGGCGTCGTGGGGCGCGAGCGGCGGCCGGGGCGGACGCTGCACGGTCGCGAGGCGGATCGGGGCGTCGGTCAGCTCGCTCGAGCGCGCGTTCAGCCAGTCCAGGAACTGGCGCATCTGCTCGCGCTCCTGGCGCAGCGTGCGCACCAGGCCGGCGCTCTCATACGCCTGGGCAAGGGCACTGGCGAACTCCCACAGGACGTCACGATCGAGCACGTCGAGCCGGCCCTCGGGGCCGCGGTCCGCGTGCAGCACGCCGATCACGTGGCCGGCGACCACCAGCGGGGCCGCCGCGTAGGAGCGCCAACCCATCAGCGAGGCCAGGCGGCGATCCACGCGCGGGTGGACGTTTGCATCGATCACGATCGTGGCCCGCCGTCGGCGCAGCAGCTCGGTCTCGATCAGCGGATGCTGGAGCCGGACCGGGTTCGCCGCCAGCTCTTCGAGGACGCGCTGCCCGCCCGCCTCGTCACCGCTGAAGTGGATCGACTCGGCCGTCATCCGGCCGCCTCCCACGAGGCTGAGCAGCGCCCGCTCGAGCTTCGAGGCCTCACACAGCGCGGCTGGCGCGCGCGCCAGCATCGATGCCGGCGAGGTGATCTCGCGCAGGCGATGTACGGCGGCGTGCGCCCGGCCGAGCGCTTCGAAGCGGGCGTCATAGCGGTGGCGCAGGCGCTCGAGCGCAGCCTCGTGCTCGCCGGCCAACTGCCGTGTCGCGGCCTCCGGGGAACGCGCCAGCAGAGACTTGAGGTCGGCGATCAGCTTGGGCAGCTGCGTGGCCTGGCCGGCTGCCGCCGCTCCCGGCGCGTGCCCCAGCAGCCGGCGCGCGTCGGCGGCGGCGCGACCCAGGCGGCTGTGCAGCTCGGGGTCCAGCCCGCGGGTGGCGCTCATCCTCGCCCGTCCGGCGAGCTGGGACGGTGAAAGCGCGCGACGGCGTCGGCGCGGCTCGTGGCCCCGAGCTTGCTCAGGATGTTCTTCACGTGGTATTTGACGGTGCCTTCGCGCACGACCAGCGAGTCGGCGATCGCCCGGTTGGTCAGACCGCGCGCCAGCAGCCGCATCACCTCGAGCTCGCGGGGGGTCAGCGATTGCACGAGCCGCCCGTCGGCCTCTCCGCCGCGGCGCCCCGATTCGAACGGCCCGGTCTCCGAGAGCCGGCTCAGGCGCCCGCCGATCCACTGCATCGCCGCCTGCAGCTCGGCCCGATGCAGGGCCAGCGTGTGTCGCAGCACAGCGCGCTCGAACACGCCGGACAGACCCTCGGCGTAGGCGCCCGCGACCTCGGCGTCCAGCGCGTCCATCGGCCGGGCACAACCGGGGGCACCGGCGTGCAGCAGCCCGATCGTCTCACCCTGGGCGGTGAGCGCCGCGACCGCGTATGAGTCGCCGAGCGCCCCGGCCAGGGGACTGCGGGCGCGCGCCCGGCCGCCGCCGGCATTGACGATCTCGACGCGGCGCCCGCGCACGACGTCGGCCTCGATCAACGGGTACTCGAGCCGGATCGGGGTCTTGGCCAGTGCCGCTGTGAGCTCGTCCGCTTGTGCTTGGTCAGTGCTGTCCCAGCCTGCCAGCGGGCGCAGTGTCCCGTCGGCGACCTCGCTGATCAGCACTCGGTCAAACTGCGCGCAGGCGCCGAGCTCCGCCGCTGCCCGCCCGAGGATTCCATCGCTCGAGCCGAGCTCGCCGAGACGCCGGATCGCCTCCGCCGCGCGTTCGAGCGCGTCGGCGCGGCGCATGTACTCAAGCTCGGCGACCTCCCGCTCGAGCTGGAGCAGCTCGACCAGGACGCGCTCGGCGGCGCGGACGTCCGCCGGGCTACCGGGACTCTCCTCGATGATCACGGGCCATCCCGAAATATAGGGCCGCGGCGTGCCGAAGCAGGCGGGTGGGGGCGACACGGTCGCAGCGGGCCGACGCAGGGCGGTTGCCTAAACCCTTCACGGGCCGCCTCGGCGTTATCACGATCTGGTAACGCTCGCGAGGGCCGGAACCGATCACCAGCGGCAGTTGAGTGTGACTGCCGGGACGTTGGCTGAGAAACATCCAAATACGTTCGCTTTCTCGACCAACACCTCCCCGAACGGCACATCCGGGCCCTCCTCGCGCGGCCGATGGCGCTTGCCCGGCAGTCGCGGCGCGCGAGCCGTTGTCAGAAGATGACAACCCGCGCTCAGAACGCGACACCCTGAGATGGGACAAATCGACCACGACCCACCGGGATCGCGGTGGCCCTCTGGCGCGAAGGCGGCCCGGGGGTGCTCAGACCGGCGCGATGCGGGCCGGGTGGCGCTCGAGCAGTGCGTAACGCGCCACCGCGTCCTGGCCGACGCAGCAGATGCCGCAACGCTGGCCGGCGCGGTCGATCGCCAGCCACGCCTCGACGGCCCGCTCGCGGGGCACCAGCGCCAGCGCTCGGTGGTCGGACTCGAGCAGCCACAGGGCGGGCACGTCGCCGGCCGTGCCGGCGCTCAGCGGGGGCGTCTGGCGAGGATCGCCCTGGGGTCCGTACACGCCGAGGGCATGGAGCACCTCGCCGGCGCGGCGCCCGACGACCTCGATCGCCGACCACTCGGCCGTGCGGTCGATCAGGCGCAGGTCCGGGTGCTGGACGGTGCGCGCCTGCAGCCGATCGCGAAGCCGGTGGCCGGTCGCGGCATCAGACAGCACCAGCACGCGCTCGGCGGTGACCCCGCACCACCAGGCCCCGCCGGCCAGCAGGGCGCCGCCGAGGGCGACGGCGCCGCCGGTCCCGTGGGCGACGACCGCCCTCAGGGTGGCGGGCGGCGCGGCCAGCTCGAGCTTTGTCAGCTCCGAGCGGTCGGCCAGCCCGGCCGCGCTGACGCAGGCGGCGAGCTCCCCGGCGGCCGAACCGTAGTTGATGACCACCGGGGCGCCGCTGCGGCTGGCGAACACGCCCCCGGCGCGACGGAGGAGGTCGTCAAGGCCGGGTGCGGCTCGCTCGGGTGACGATTCGATCGACACTGCTGGGCAACGTACATCGGCCGGTCGCGCCCCGCCCCACCCTTTTGGGGGGAGTTACCCTACAAATCAGGAGGTTCCGGTCCTTAGCGCGCGCGATCGCCACGCGCAGCGCCTCCCGACCGGGCCTACTCGAATGGCCAGGTCGTTCCGGAGGTGTGGGAGTGGCGCCGAGACTGAGCGGTGGACAAGCTGTCCTGAAAGCCCGCGCGCGGGCAGGATCACGGCCACGGTCCCCGTGGACGAGGAGGGAGAGACGGAGAGCATGAACGACGCCAGACACGCTGCACCGCCGACCACCGCGCCGGCCGACCGTTACGAACGGCTGACCCGGATGATCGCCACCGATCAGTGCGTGATCCTCGACGGCGCCACCGGGACCGAGCTGATCAAGCTGGGCGGCCAGCACCCCGAGGTCGAGGAGCGCGTATGGGGGCTGACCAAATTGCTGGACGCCCCCGACGAGGTGGAGGCCGTCCACCGCAGCTACATCGATGTCGGCTGCGACGTCATCTGTACCAGCACATGGGGTCTGCCGACCGCGCTGCGCGACGGCGCCGGACGCCTGAGCGGCCGCTCGGAGCCGGTGCACTGGATGGACGTGGCCCGTGGAGCGGTGTCGCTGGCGCGTGGCGCGGCCCGCCAGGCCGGGCGCGCAGATGAGACCGCGGTCGCCTTCAGCCTCAACGGGGACGTCGACACCCCAGACGGGCGCGAGACGATCTGGCTGCTCTCGCGGGCATTCGAGGAGGAGCCGCCGGATCTGATCCTGGTCGAGACACTGTCGCTGGTGCGCAGCTCCACGTATGCGACGGTTGAGGCGCTGCTCGAGACCGGCCTACCGGTGTGGCTGAGCTTTCGCCGCTGCCGGCAGGGTGTCTGCGGGGTCTACGGCGAGCACTGGGGCGGGCCCGAGGGCGACGCCTTCGGTCGTGCCGCGCGGCGCTTCGAGGAGATGGGGGTGGGCGCGCTGGCGATCAACTGCATCCCGCCCGACCACGTCCCGGGGATGCTGTCGTGGCTGCGGGACTTCACCGACATGCCGCTCGGTGTGTACCCCAACCTCGGCTATCTGTCAGAGGCCGGCTGGCGCCACGAGCCGAGCATCGCCGGCCACGAATACGCCGAGCTGGCGTTGCGCTGGCGCGACGAGGGCGCCCAGATCATCGGCGGATGCTGCGGGGTCAGCCCCGCGCACCTGGCCGCCGCCCGCCAGGCGCTCACCGACACCAAGCCCGGTCACGCCCGCCCGCGCTCGCTGGCCGAGCGCGACGGCGCGCGCCGCAACGGAACAAGCGCGCCGCGTTGGGAGGACCCGCGGGGGCGATCGATGTTCCCGCTCGAGCTGCCCGAGCTGACCGTCGACGAGGGCGTGTTCGTACCCACGCAGGGCAGCTACCTCGCCTGGAAGTACTTCTATCGCGAGGGCGTCGGCGCGCACCAGCGCTGCCTGGACGTCGGTTGCGGGACGGGCCTGCTGACGATTCAGCTCGCCCGCAACGGCGCCCAGCACGTGCACGCGATCGACATCGATCAGGCGGCGGTGAAGAACACGCTCACCAACGCGTTTCGCAACGGTGTCGCGGACCGGGTCTCGGCCTCGGCGCAGGACCTGTACCCATGGGTGCCCGAGGAGCGCTACGACCTGATCGTGGCCAGCCTGTATCAGATGCCGGTCGACCCGTTCGAGCAGCCCAACTCGCACCGGCCGCTGGACTACTGGGGCCGCAACCTGCTCGACCACCTGCTCCAGATGCTGCCCGAGGCGCTGGCCGACGACGGCACCGCCTACGTGATGCAGCTGTCAATCATCGGCGAGCGGCGGACCTCCGAGCTGCTGGAGCGCAGCGGATATCGCGCGCGTGTGGTGGACTTCGCGTTCTTCGAGTTCAGCGATCTCTTTGCCGGCAAGAGCGAGCAGATACGGCGTGTCGAGGAGCATTCCGACGCCTATCACCTCACCTTTGGTGAAACCGACGTTATGGTCGCCTACCTGCTCGAGATCACCAAACAGCGTGAGGAAGCCACCTAACCGATGAATACCCCCGCAGAGAACGAGTTCCTGTTCACCTCGGAGTCAGTCACCGAAGGTCACCCCGACAAGATCGCCGACCAGATCTCCGATGGGGTGCTCGACGCCGTCATGCGCGACGATCCGGCCGGCCGTGTGGCCTGCGAGACGCTGGTCAACACCGGTCTGGTGGTGGTGTCAGGGGAGATTACGACCACTACCTACGTCGACATCCAGGCGATCGTCCGCGAGACGATCCGCAAGATCGGCTACACCGACGCGGCGTTCGGATTCGACTGCAAGACGTGCGCGGTCATCAACGCGATCGACAAGCAGTCAACCGATATCGCCCAGGGTGTCGACGAGGCGTTCGAGCGTCGCTCCAACGGCGCCGGCGACGACGAGCTCGACATCGCGGGGGCGGGGGACCAGGGGATGATGTTCGGCTACGCGTCCAACGAGACGCCGGAGCTGATGCCGCTGCCGATCGCGCTGGCTCACCGTCTGGCACGGCGGCTGAGCGCGGTGCGCAAGGACGGGACGCTGCCGTATCTGCGCCCGGACGGCAAGACGCAGGTCAGCGTGCGCTACGTCGACGGGCGCCCGGTGTCAGTCGAGAAGCTGCTCATCTCGACACAGCACGCCGAGGGCGTGGAGGATCAGATTCGGTCCGACATGTGGGAGCACGTGGTCAAGCCGACCATCTCCGAGGATCTGTACGACGCGCGCGAGCTCGAGCGCAGCTTCCTGGTCAACCCGACGGGCCGCTTCGTGATCGGCGGCCCGATGGGTGACTGCGGGCTGACGGGGCGCAAGATCATCGTCGACACCTACGGCGGCATGGCGCGCCACGGAGGCGGCGCGTTCTCGGGCAAGGACCCGTCGAAGGTCGATCGCTCAGCGGCCTACGCCGCGCGCCACGTGGCCAAGAACCTGGTCGCCGCCGGGCTGGCCGACCGCGCCGAGGTCCAGGTGGCCTACGCGATCGGCGTCTCGCATCCGGTGTCGGTGATGGTGGAGACGTTCGGGACCGAGAAGATCGGTCGCGGGCGGATCCTCCAGCTGATCTCCGAGCACTTCGACCTGCGGCCGGGCGCGTTTCGCCAGTACCTCGATCTGCACCGCCCGATCTACCAGAAGACCGCCGCCTACGGTCACTTCGGCCGTGACGATCCGGACTTCACCTGGGAGCGGACCGAGAAGGCCGACCAGCTGCGGGAGGCCGCGGGGCTCTGACGCCGCCGGTCAGCTCGCCGGTCCGGCGGCGCCGACCGGATGCGTCTTCGCGGAGTGGGCAGGGGCGCTCTCACCGGCGGCGTTGGAGGCCGTGACCTGGACGCGCAGGCGCCAGTAACGGTCCGACGGGGCGATCCGCAGGGACGACGATCTGGCCCCGGTGATGGGCACGCAAAGCGCGTCGCAGCGCTGCCACCGGTAGTCGAAGCGGATCGGCCGAGTGCCGGACCACTGGCCCGTCGACGCCCTCAGCGTGCGACCGACGCGCGGCGTTCCGGTGACCCGCGGGGCCGCCCCGGTTCGGACCGGGACCCGGGCCACGGTGAGCCACACGACGTGCCCGCTGGTGTCGACGGCGAGGCACTCGATGGCCGACGGGCACGAGACGCTCGCGACCGGAGACGCTGTGTCGATCTTCACGGTCCGCCAGGACCCTCCTCCCGCGAGAGGGTCGGTCGAGAGCCGGTTCTGATCGCTGACGCACAGCGACGTCAACGGGCACGACACCCAGCTCGGGTCGAAAGTGACCGGATAGGACGTCCACCTCGAGGTGTCGCCGGCCGGATCGGCGGTGGCATCGACGCTCCCGGTGTCAGAGATGGTGGACGCGGCCACGCACATCGCGGTCGACGGGCACGAGATCCCCAGCATGTAGCCCGCATATGAGTCATTGAGGTCGTCGAACGTCCTCGTCCACGCGCCCACTCCCCCGGTGGGGTCGGTGGCTGTGAACACATCCCCTACCCCGTCGCTGGCCACGCACAGCTCCGTGGAGGGGCAGGAGAGCCCGGTCAGCGCGGAGGCGCAGTTGGACTCCATGTACTTTTCGCACGACACAGAGTCTCCTGTCGGCAGGACGGCTGGGACCCATGCGTTCGCGCCGCCGGCCGGTGTGGTCGAGGTGAGGACCGTCTGCTGCGAGTCAGTCACCGCACAGAGTGCGATGCTCGGACAGGAGATGTCCTTTAGCGTCTTCCCGGGGTCGATCGCCTCGGTGCTCCAGTGTGAGCCGGGCGCCGCCGGATCGGTCGACACGAGCGCGTTGCCCGCGGAATCGACAGCCACGCACAACGCGGTCGATGGACAGGCGAGGCTCGTGATCCCGCCGCTGGCCGGATCGACGACGGCTCGCGACCAGGATTGCGCTCCTGCCGCCGGGTCGGTGGACGTGACGATCCCCCCCTGCGCGTCGGTGGCCAGGCACAGCGTCGTTGCCGGACACGAGACGGCCGTCGTAAAGGCCCCCGGATCGACCAGCGACAGCCGTCCGGGTTGCCATGTGGTCGCACCGGCCGGCGCGCAGGTGAGCAGAGCGCCGAGCGCTGCGAGCGTGGGAGCCAGGAGCCGCCTGGTCATGTGGCGCCGCCTGTGACGGCCGGCGTCTCGCGCGAGTAGCCGTCGCTGCTGCCGACCGTGTTGAAGGCGGTCACCCGCACCCGGACTCTGGCGTGCAGATCGGCCCCGGTGACGCGGTAGCGGCGACCCGTCGCGCCTGGAATGGGACGGCACTGCGGCGCGCATAGCTCCCAGTGGTCCTCGAAGCGGATGGGGGGAGAGCCGGACCACCGTCCGGTGGAGGCTGTCAGCGCGGCGCCCACCCGTGGGGTGCCGGTGACCTTCGGGGAAGCTCCCGACCGGATCGGTGGCGTGAGCGCAGAGCCCGTCACCACGTCGCCGGAGCCGTCGGCCGCGACGCATTCGGTCTGCGAGGGGCACGACACGGCGGTGAGCGTCCCGGCGGGATCGATCGCAGCCGACCGCCACGACGCAGCGCCCGCCAGGGGGTCGTCCGACGTGAACGGGAAGGCGTCCCCCTGGTTTGCGATGCACAGCGTAGTCAGGGGGCAGGAGAGCCAGTCGGTGTCGAACCCGACCGCCGTGGCCCGCCAGGCCGCGGCGCCCCCGGCGGGAGCACGGCTCGCGAACACGTGGCCGCCGGCGCCGTCACCGAACACGCACCACCGTGCCGATGGGCAGGACAGGCTCGACGCGGGATCCGCGGACGCATTGGAGTCGACGCCCGCGGATCTCCAAGCGCCCGCACCGCGCGTCGGGTGCGTGGAGGTGATCACGACACCGTTCGAATCCAGGGCGACACAGAGCTCGGCGGTGGGGCAGCTCAGCGTCCAGCGACACGAATCGGGGTTGCACGGCGGCGCGTGCAAGGACACCGACCTCCACGCTGCGCGTCCGCCTGCGGGATCGCGCGACGTCAGGATCTCGACCCCGATCGGGCCACCGACCGGCGCGACGGCGAAGCAGAGTGCCGGGCGGGGGCAGGCAACCGCCTCCACGCTTGGCCTGCCGCCGATGTCGACGGGCTGCCACGTGCTTGCCCCATCCCCCGGATCGGTCGACATGTTGAGCTGTGGCGAGGTCCCGAGGCAGAGCCGGGCGGTTGGACATGTGATGGTCCCCAGTGGGTCGAGGTTTGGGTCGCCCTCGGCGTACCAGGCGTTCGAGCCGCCCGTGGGCGATCGAGAGGTGAGGACCCTTCCGAACTGGTCTGCGCCGATGCACAGCCGGATCGTGGGGCATGCCAGGGCTGCCACGCCGCCACCGTTTGCGTCGACGTTGACGGGGCGGCTCCAGACCCAGGTCGCCGCTGTGGCCGAGCCCCCGAGGGCCAGGACCGCGACGAGCGCGACCAGCACCGTGGACGCCCTGGTCGCGATTGCGCAACGCACGCTCTCCATAACGAGAGCTCGCCCGCCAAGTTGCGGATCTGCGGCGTGATCGGAGGGCGTCCTATCCTCAGTGCGGTGTCCGCCCAGTACATCTTCACCACACACAAGCTTTCCCGGCGCTACCCGCCCGACCGCGAGGTCCTGACCGACATCTCGCTCTCGTTCATGCCGGGCGCCAAGATCGGCGTGCTCGGCTACAACGGGGCCGGGAAATCGACGCTGCTGAAGGTGATGGCGGGACTGGACACCGAGTTCGACGGCCACGCTCAGCTGGCTCCCAAGGCCACCGTCGGCATGCTCGGTCAGGAGCCCGACCTCGACCCCGCCAAGGACGTCCGCGGCAACGTCGAGGACGGCGTGTCGGAGATCCGGGCGCTGCTTGACCGCTTCAACGAGCTGTCGATGAACTACTCCGATGACACCGCGGACGAGTTCAGCCGCGTGCAGGAGCAGATCGACGCCGTCGACGGCTGGAACCTCGACACGACGCTCGAGTACGCGATGGACGCGCTGCGCTGCCCGCCGCCCGATGCCGACGTCTCAAAGCTGTCCGGCGGCGAGCGCCGCCGCGTGGCCCTGTGCCGGCTGCTGCTGCGCCAGCCTGACCTGCTGCTGCTCGACGAGCCGACCAACCATCTCGACGCCGAGTCGGTGGCGTGGCTCGAGCAGCACCTGCGCGACTACGCGGGGACGATCGTCGCCGTCACCCACGATCGCTATTTCCTCGACAACGTCGCCGGCTGGATCCTCGAGCTCGACCGTGGGCGCGGGATCCCGTATCAGGGCAACTACTCGGGCTGGCTGGAGCAGAAGCAGGTGCGCCTGCGTCAGGAGGAGCGCCAGGAGTCCAGCCGCCAGCGCACGATCGCGCAGGAGCTCGAATGGGTGCGGATGAACGCGTCGGCGCGGCGCGGCAAGCCCAAGGCGCGTCTCAACGCGTATGAGGCGCTGCTGGCCGAGGACCGCAACGTCAAGCTCGACCAGGTCCAGATCCACATCCCCGCCGGTCCTCGCCTCGGCGACGTCGTGCTCGAGGCTGACGGTCTGCGCAAGGCCTACGGCGACCGGCTGCTGATCGACGACCTCACCTTCAAGCTTCCGCGGGGCGGGATCGTCGGCGTGATCGGCGCCAACGGCGCCGGCAAGACCACCCTGCTGCGGATGATCACCGGGGAGGAGGAGCCCGACGCGGGCACCCTCAAGCTCGGCGAGACCGTCAAGCTGGCGTATGTCGACCAATCGCGTGACGCGCTCGACCCCGACAAGACGGTCTGGCAGGAGATCTCCGGCGGACTGGACGAGATCACGCTCGGCGAGCGTTCGGTCGCCAGCCGCGCCTACGTCGCCGGCTTCAACTTCAAGGGCACCGACCAGCAGACCAAGGTGGGCAAGCTGTCCGGCGGCGAGCGCAACCGCCTGCACCTGGCCAAGCTGCTGCGCGCCGGCGGCAACCTGCTGCTGCTCGATGAGCCCACCAATGACCTCGACACCGACACGCTGCGCGCGCTCGAGGAGGCGCTGCTGTCGTTCGCGGGCTGCGCGGTGGTGGTCTCCCACGATCGCTGGTTCTTGGACCGGATCGCCACTCACGTGCTGGCGTTCGAGGGCGACAGCCAGGTGCGTTGGTTCGAGGGCAACTTCGAAGCCTACGAGAGCTTCCGCCACGAGCAGCTGGGCGCCGCTGCGGACCGCCCGCACCGCATCACGTACAAGAAGCTCGTCCGCAGCTGATTGGACGCAGGCTCGCTCCGGGTAGGGTCTCTCACCTGATGGCCTCGCGCGCGGTTCTCATCACCGGCTGCTCCTCCGGGATCGGGCACGCCACGGCTGAGCGGCTGCTGGCCGGCGGCTTCACCGTCTATGCCACCGCGCGCAAGCCCGAGACGATCGCCGACCTCGAGGAGAAGGGCGCTCACGTCCTGGCCCTCGACGTCACCGACGAGCAGTCGATGAGCTCCGCCGTGGAGGCGGTGACGGCCGCGGAGGGGGCGGTCGGGGTGCTGATCAACAACGCCGGCTACAGCCAGTCCGGCGCGGTCGAGACGATCGGAATCGAGCAGATCCGCCGCCAGTTCGAGACCAACGTGTTCGGGCTGATCCGGATGTGCCAGCTGGTGCTCCCGGGCATGCGCGACCAGGGCTCGGGCAAGATCGTCAACATCGGCTCGATGGGAGGCCGCCTCACGTTCCCGGGCGGCGGCATCTACCACGCCACCAAGTACGCGCTGGAGGCGATCAGCGACTCGATGCGCTTCGAGGTCCGCGGCTTCGGCGTCGACGTGATCCTGATCGAGCCGGGGCTGATCGTCACCAGCTTCGGCGACGTGGCCTCGGACTCCGTGTCCGAGGCGGCCGGGGACGCCGGCGGACCGTACGCGGACTTCAACCGCCACGTCGCCAAGCTCACCGCCGACGCCTACCGCGGACCGATGGCCAAGCTGGGCGCGGGACCGGAGAAGGTGGCCGACGTGATCGCCGGCGCGCTCGAATCCAAGCGCCCGAAAGCCCGTTACCCGATCACGCCCAGCGCCCACCTGATGATCAACCAGCGCCGGGTCACCCCCGACCGGGTGTGGGACCTGATGATGCGCGCGCAGTTCCCGACGCCCAAGCGCTGACGCTCGCGGTCCCGCTCGCACCAGCGATGGCGACGGGGCCGAGTACTGTGCTTTGACCGGGACTTCCCGGCCTACGAGCTGGGGGTGTGAGATGGGGACCGGTGCTTTGCACGAAGCCTCGACGAGGCGCGTTTCGATCAGCCGCGCTGTGATGCGGGGAGTGACCGGGGTTGCGATGGTGCTGGGGGCGTCGCTGGCGGTGGGCGCGCCGGCGGCGGTAGCGGACTACAACCAGGTGTGGAGCGACCCGGGCAACAGCGACATCTCGATCGCTCCCAGCCCGTTCAGCGGGATGCTCTCGGGCGAGTACGACGTCCAGCTGGGGATCAACTCGATGTCATCGATCACCCACGGGAGCGGCAACGTCGCGAGCGGGGCCTACGCGCTCAACCGCGACACCACCGGCAGCGGCAATGTCGCCGACGGCTCGTCCGCGCTGGAGTCCGGCCAGACTGGCTCCGAGAACGTGGCCGTCGGGGATGCGGCGCTCCAGGGAGGAGGCGGCGGTGACATCGGCTCCTACAACACGGCGGTCGGTGCTTCCACGCTGGCGCACGGGGGCGCCGCAAGCGCCTATGACACCGCGGTGGGCGACGGAGCGATGCTGAACGGCGCCGCCGGGGTGATGAACACCGCAACCGGAGCACAGGCCCTGCAGGGCGCCTCCGGCGCAACCGGTGTCGACAACACGGCTGACGGCGCCGACGCGCTGCTCGCGAACTCATCGGGCTCGCAGGATCTGGCGCTCGGCCATGTGGCCCTGCGCTCCAACACGACCGGGCACGACAATCTGGCGGGCGGCTCCAGCGCGCTGTACTCCAACACCATCGGCACCATGAACATCGCGTTGGGCAGCGAGGCGCTGAACACCAGCAAGACCGCGAGCTTCAACCTGGCCGCTGGTCCATATTCACTGTCCTCGGATTCGACCGGTGCTCGGAATGTGGGAGTGGGCTACAGCGCGCTGCGCGCGCTGACGACCGGGTCAGGCGATCTGGCGTTGGGGGTCAACGCGGGCGACGTACTGACGACGGGCTCCAACAACGTCGATATCGCCAGCGCCGGCGTGGCCGGGGACGCCGGCCGGATTCGGATCGGAACCGTGGGCACGCAGACGCAGACATTTCTGGCGGGAGTGTTCGGCGTGGTTCCATCGGGCACGACGAAGACGGTGGTGGTCAACGCCAACGGCCAGCTGGGGACGGCGACCGCCGCGGCCCGCGCGACATCGGTCCCGTCCGTGGTGCGGCTGCAGGCGCAGCTCCGCGCCGAGCGTCAGCGCGTCGATCGGCTGGCGGCACAGCTACAGCAGCTGCGCCGGCTGGTGCTGGGCTCACGGCACCGATAGCCGCCTACACGGGTCCGGGCAGCGAGCGATAGTGCTCGCGCCAGATCAGCTTGTAGATCGGGATACGGCGAGGGAGGTCGCGGACGCCCGGTAGGAACGGGATCAGGATCAGGGCCAGCGTCATGACACCCATCACGCCCATCACCAGAATGTCCGCGTTGGCGGAGGTCGAGAACGGCTTGATCTGGTACCAGAACGTGTAGAGCCACAGCCATGTCTGGCCCGGATAGCTGCCGGTCTCGTTCATCATGCCCCACTGGGTGCCCAATAGGTGCTGCTGCTGGGCACGGGCGTCCAGCACGCCGCCGTCGGCCATGAACAGCAATGGCTTGGTGTAGTCGGTCGCGTAGAACTGGCGGCTGGTCAGCAGCGCGCCGTCGAGGCCGCCGGACTGGGCGAAGCGGAGAAGCGAGCCCATCATCGTCGGCAGCGGTCCGTAGGGGCCCGGTTTGACCGAGATCGAGCCGCCCGGGGCGGCCGAGGCCTTGGCGAGCGCCGCTTCGTAGGCGGTGGTCCAGCCGGCCTGCGTCTTGGCGGGCGCCGACTCGTAGTTCGACACCGCAGTCTGCAAGCCGGGCTGACCGGTGACCGAGCGCAGCGGCGCGAGCACGAAATCCTGGGCGGAGTTGATCGGGTGACTCACTCCGAGCCACTTGGCGAGGTGGATGAACGCGATGTGCTGCCCATCGGCGGCGTGGTTATACGGCGGCCCGTAGCTTCCGGTCGCGCTCGAGCCGTCGAGCTCGGTGGTGGCGGTGGTGACGAAGTCGACCGGGGTGGCGCGCGACCACTGCTTGATCGTGCTCGGCGGATCGTCCGGAGAGGAGAAGAGGACGGTGAGCAGCAGCGCCAGGCCCAGGACGACGCCGAGCGCGATCGCTGCCTCTCTGAGGATGTCGTAGGGACGGTAGGCGCCCTTCCACTCGCGGTAGGACTCGTCCTCGCGCCGGCGACTCTCGCGGCTCATGGCACGAGCTCGGTGGGTGCAGAGGCCGGCACGGGCCCGTGCCCGGGCGCCAGCGCGGCAGGGGGCGCTTGCATGGGCACGGGCACGGGCTCCGGCCGGTGCCCGGGAGTCGGCGTGGGGGGAAATGCCGACGCGGGGGTGGGCACGGGGGTGGAGGGGGCGAGGGTGAACGGAGGGACGATCCCGTGCTTGCGCACGAGCAGGACGTGCGCGGCGACCAGGGCGACCACCGCGAGCGGGAGCAGGAATACGTGGTAGCTGTACATCTGACCGAAGTTCGTGACGTTGAAGAACGCGCCGACCCCGACGGCGTTCATCCCGTCCTTGGCCTGCGTCGAGATCCATTGCGCGTCGAAGTTCTGCTGCGAGACGTAGCCGGTCAGCGCACACGGGATCGCGACCACGAAGGCGACGGCTCCGGTCATCCACACCCGTGCGCGCCCACCTCGCCAGGCGGCCATCCAGTACTTCCCCCACAGGTGGATGACCATGAAGAAGAAGAACAGCTCCACCGACCACAGGTGGATGCTGTTGAAGAAATGCCCGACGCCGGTGAAGTGCCACCACCCGGGTCCCTTGAGGCTCAGGATCGAGCCCGAGGCGATGATCGAAACCAGCGACGCGAGCGACAGCACGCCGAAGACGTAGATCCACGACGCCATGTAGATGGGCTGGCTGTCGGGTAGGAGCTTGTCCGGCGGCAGCGCGCTGACGGCTCGCTCGCGCGCCCTCGCCGTCCACGATCGTCTGCGTCGCGCTCATGCCGAGTCTCCGCGTCCGTGGCCGATGCGGGAACGGCGCGAGGACCGCTGCGGCGAACACGATCAACATCGCCACGATCACCACGACGTTGGCCACCGACATCGAAAAGAAGTGCCAGTGCACGGTGCTCGCCGGATGACCGAGGTTGAAGATCGCCGCGGTCATGCGGTCGCCGCTTCTGCGCCGCCCGTCGGCGCTCCCGCTGCCTTATCCATCCGGCACTTCCGAACGAGATTCATCAACCCGGCTCCTGGACGCTTTGTCGTGGCGCGGACCGCTGGGGGTCGAGCGCCGGCGCCGGCCGAGTGTTGGAGCCGGAACAGCCGTCCGCCGAGGATTGAGGCGGACTAACTGCATGGTACACCCCCTTCCAACCCGGCCAGGTGCTGTCAATCGGCCGCAACCTTTACCGTTGTCTGCTGTTGTATCCGGTGCCGAGTCCCCGAGAGAGCCAGCTCGGGGAGCGGGGAGCCCAGGTTGTTGGGGCGAGTCCGGCGGTGTTCCGCCGGTAGCGCTCGAGGTCGAGCGCGAGCCCGTCAGCTAACTCCGTAGGCCAAGGCGATAGATCCGTCGTCCGAGTCATATCCGGGAGTTGCGTGCCCGAAGCCAAGAACCCAGCAGGTATCCGGGAGACCGCCTCCACAGCCCGCCCGGCGGTGGCGTCCGTGTCCGCGCTCGTCGTCGCGGGGTTCGTGTCGGTGATCGCCGCGCTGGCGCTGATGACGGGGTCCGCGCGCGCGGCCTCGAGCACCAAGATCGTCAGCTATCACGGCTATTCGCTGACGGTGCCCGCCGGCTGGCCGGTGTTCTGGCTGGCCCGTGACCCCACCGCGTGCGTGCGCTTCGACCGCCACGCCGTGTACCTGGGCCGTCCCGGCGCCGAACAGTCCTGCCCGGCTGCGGCGGCCGGCCGAACCGAGGCGATCCTGGTCCAGCCGGGGCGCAAGGCGACCGGCGAGCTGCCCCTGCCGAGCCGCACGGGTGCCGCCCCGGCCAGTGGGTCCTCAGCCCAGGTCGTCAACGCGGCCCACGGTGTCGTGGTCACCGCCACCTGGGGCCGGCAGCCGGCCGTGGTCGCGCGCGCTCTCGGCATGCGCCGGCTGATCGAGGGGTGGGCGGTGAAGCTTGCGCCCCCGCCGAAGGCGATCGCAGCAGCCTCCGGGCGCATGCGGACGTCCGCGGCGCGGGCCTCGGGCGGCGCTCGAGCCCAGACGGGGGGCGCTCAGGCCCAGGCGGCGAGCGCCGCCGGCGGGCCGGGAGCCGTCTACACCGGCCCCGGCTTCGACGCCTGCTCGACGCCCAGCTCCTCCCAGATGTCGGCCTGGAGCGCCTCCCCCTACCGTGCACTGGGCGTCTACATCGGCGGCGCCAACATGGCCTGCTCGCAACCCAACCTGACCGCCGCCTGGGTGGGCGCCGAGTCAGCCGCCGGGTGGCGCCTGGCGCCGATCTACGTCGGGCTGCAGGCCCCCTCCAACAGCTGCGGTTGCGCCGCGATCTCGACGAGCGCCGCCGCGAGCCAGGGCACCGCCGCCGCGCAGGACGCCGTCGCCCACGCCCAGGCGATCGGGCTCGGTCCCGGCAACCCGATCTATGACGACATGGAGTCATACACCCGGGGCTCCAACAGCAACACGGTGCTGGCGTTCCTCGGCGCGTGGACCACGCAACTGCACGCCGACGGCTACGCGTCGGGTGTCTACAGCAGCGCCGACTCGGGGATCGAGGACCTGGTCGCGCAGGCGGGCACCGGCTACGCCGAGCCCGACGACATCTGGATCGCCCGCTGGAACAACGCCCAGAACACGTCTGATCCCAACGTGCCCAGCACTGACTGGGCCTCGCATCAGCGCCTGCATCAGTACGACGGCGCTCACAACGAGACCTACGGCGGGGTCACGATCAACATCGACGGCGACTACCTCGACGCCGCCACCGCCGGGACCGGCACCGTCGCGCCCGCCGTGGCGGCCGCCCCGAGCCTGTCGATCCTGGCGGCGGCCAATGGCGCCATCGACCTGCGGCCCAGCTGGAGCGGCGTCACCGGGATCAGCGCATGGCAGGTGCTGGCCGGATCGGCGCCGACCGCGCTGCTCCCCGTCGGCGCCCCGGTCAGCGCCGGTGCTCCGATGCCGATCGCCATGGCCAGCTCGGACCCGTACTTCGCGGTGCAGGCGCTCGCCGGCTCGGGCCAGGTGCTGGGCACCTCGGCCCCCACGGCCACTCCGGCGCACGTCGCGATCTTCGGGCGCAGCGCGTTCGTCCCGCGGCGGGGGCTGACCGGGATCCCGGTCGGCTGCTTCAGCACCGCTCCCTGTCTCGTCACGACCGCGATCACCGCCGGGCGGACCACGGTGGCCAGCACCGGCCCCGAGAGCGTCGCTGTCGGCGGCGGCCTGGCCTACTTCAGCATGTCGCCGGCGGCCCGGACCAAGCTCGCCCGTGCGGCTCACCGCCACCTCCTGGTCAAGGTCACGGTGCGCGACGCGTCGGGCATGAGCGCCACCCGCCGGCTGATGTTGATCTCCTACTCGACCACGGGACGCAGCCCGCGCCGGCGCGGCGTCTCCGCCTCCGCATCGGTGCTGCGAACCGTCGGCACCACCGACTTCGTCTCCAACGGCTGGAGCGGCGGGATTCTCGCCGGCTGCTTCGCCGCCGCGCCGTGCCCGACGAAGTTCAAGATCACGGCTTCAGGGAGGACGATCGCCACCTCGACGCCGTCGTCGCTGGGCGCCTACGAGCTCGGCTACCTGTTGTTCTCGCTCAACGCCGAGGGTCACGCACTGCTCCGGCAGGCCGCTGGCAACCAGCTGGCGGCCACGCTGAAGATCACCAGCGGCGCCAGCACGGCGACGGCGCAGATCGTGCTCGCGTGGTTCCGCTGACGTTACGCGTCTGAGCGCCTGAGCGGCGACGCCTCAGGCTGCGAGCGCGGCCTCGAGCAGCGGGCACAGCTCGGCGGCATGCCGGGCCACCGCGTCGGCCTCGGTCAGCTCGGCGGTGTCAAACGGGCCGGTGGCGACCGCGAACGAGCGCAGCCCGTCGGCGCTGGCGCAGGCGATGTCGAGCGGGGTGTCGCCGATCACGATGGTCTGCTCCCGAGGGTGGGGTGAGCCGAGCCGTCCCGCCCGGCGGCGGGCCAGCGGCGGCAGCGCGGCTCGGTCCTCGGAGTCCGAGCCGAACGCCCCCTGCCCGGGGTTGAAGTAGTCGCCGACACCGGCGCGGAGCAGCTTCAGCCGCGCCACCGGCTCGTAGTTACCGGTCACGAGCGCCAGCTTGACGTCGTCGCGGCTGGCGAGCCACGCCAGCAGTTCGGTGATGCCGGGCAGCACCTTGTCGGAAAGGTCGGCCGGGCACAGCGTGGCGTAGGCGCGGCAGCACTCCTCCTTGACCTCGAGCGCGCGCTCATCGATCCGGCGGGCTGTGACGCCCGCCGCCAGCAGCAGGGCGCGGGCGATCTCCCCATCGGTGCGTCCGGCCGGCGCGATCGGATGGCGAACCTCCTCGGCGTCGAGTCCGTGTACCGCCAGCAGCGCGGCGTGCAGCGCGTCCCGATGCGCATCGGCGGCGCGGCCGAGCAGCGTCCCGTCGATGTCGAACAGCAGCAGCAGCATTGGTCCCGTGAGAGCGCGTCAGCGCTCGAACGACATTCCGGGCTCGAGCTTTCGCGCAAACGCGGCGATCAGCTTGCTGGCGACCTCGATGTCGGACACCGACACGATCTCGACCGGGGAGTGCATGTAGCGCAGCGGGACCGACACGAGGCCGGTGGGGATGCCGGTGCGGCTCGCGTGAACCGCGTCGGCGTCGGTCCCGGTCATCCGTCCCAGGGACTCGAGCGTGAACGGGAGCTCCTCCTCCTCGGCGACATCGGCCAGCAGGTCGGTGACGCGAGGGTGCAGCGCGGTGCCGCGGGCGATCACCGCCCCCGATCCGAGTCCGTGCTTGGTGATGGGGCCGAGATCGACGCCGGGCTGGTCGGTGGCGAAGGTGACATCGACGACGATCGCCAGATCGGGGTCGAGCGCGAATGCGCTGGTCCGCGCGCCGGCGAACGAGGTCTCCTCCTGGGTCACGGCGAGCGCCACCACATCACCCGGCGCGCCGCCGGCGGCGGCCACCAGTCGCGCCGTCTCGGCGGCCACGTAGCAGCCGACGCGATTGTCCAGGGAGCGCGACGCGACCCGGTCGCCGAGCATCTGAATCGGCGCGCCGTCGATCACACCGGCGTCGCCGATCCGCACCTGCGCGCGGGCCTCGTCACCGTCCTTGGCGCCGATGTCGATGTGCAGGTCCTTGATCGCGGGCGCCTTCTCACGGTCGGGGCCCTTGAGCAGGTGAATCGGCTTGCGCCCGATCACCCCCACGATCGATCCCGCCCGGGTGGAGATGCGGACGCGCTGTCCGACCAGCACTATCGGGTCCCAGCCGCCCACTTCACCAAATCGCAGGTAGCCGTCGTCGTCGATGTGGGAGACGTGCACGCCGATCTCGTCGATGTGGCCGATGATGGCCAGCGTCGGGCCGCCGGCGGTGCCCGGGACGCGGGCCATGGAGGAGCCGACGTGGTCACCCCTGACATCCTCGGCGAACGCTGAGCACCACTCGCGCCAGGCGCGTGCCGGCGCGGTCTCGCGGCCGGACGGGCCGGGGGCGGTCAGCAGCGTCTGCAGGAGCTCGGGGATGGCCACGGCTCGCAAGGCTAGCCGGAGCGTGCCAGCACCGTCGCCACAAGCTCCGCCACCACGGCGGGGTTGCGAGGGAACGGCCCCGGCGCCGGCGCCGGCGCGGTGATCAGCCCAAGCTGGTCGGGGGACTCGATCACGGTCAGCCGACCGGAGTCGCGCAGATGCCGATCCACGGCACCGAGGTGTCCGGCGAACAGGCTGAACGCGGGGACGCCGAGGTAGGCGGCCTCGCGCAGCATCGTGCCCCCGGCCGAGACGACACGGTCCACGGACTTCAGCAGCGAGACGAACCCGATCGGGCGCTCGAGCACGATCGGGGGGATCCGCCACCGGCGCTCGGCCACGTAGGCGGCCTGGCTCGGGTGCCGCGGGGAGAACACCGTCTGCACGTCGTCTCGCGAGCTCAGATGGCCGAGCAGCGCCAGCACCGACTCACGAGAGCGGGCGTCGAAGTAGTGGCTGGCCTCGGCGGGCGGCCTCACCAGCACCCGGGTCACCCCAGCGGCGACCGGCCCGAACTCGTGCGCCGGAACGCTGTCGAGGTCGATTCCCGCGAACGAGATGTCCTCCTTGATCCCGTCGAACGCAACCAGCCGCTCGGCGGGAAAGCCGAGCGCGCGGAAGTGCTCAGCCGGGATCACGCGCGGATGCAGGACGGTCGCCCCGGCGTGGCGGAAGAGCCTGAGGTCGACGTACTCGTAGTCGCAGATCATGAAGCACGGGATCCCGGCGAGGCGGGCTGCGATCGCTGCGGGCCGGGCCGCGCACACGAGCGCCTGCGGCCGCGCGCGCCCCGCGATCCGGCGGCGAAGCGACGCCGCACGAGCGGCAACGGCGAGCACCTTGCCGACCCGACCCGCCGGTGGGTCGCCTCCGACCGCGGCATGGTCGACCCCACGTTGCTCGAGCAGCGCCAGCGTCATGCCGGCGTCGCGGGCGGTGACCGTGACCCGGCGCCCGGCGCTCTCGAACGCTCGAACCGCCGGGACCAGGTACTGCACCTGGGGCGGGTTCTCGATGTCCACCCATACGGGCCGGGCGGCCGGCATCAATGCAGATCCAGCGCGAGCGCCAGCCGGCTCAGTCCGCAGAACATCCACGACACCGACCAGCGCGCGAACGGCGTGCGATCGAGCCGGCGGCGTCCCAGCTGGTAGGCGAAGCTTCCATCGGGATTGCCGAGATTCGAGATCGTCCACGCCGCGGCGCGAGCCGCCAGCGCCGCCTCGCCGAACGCGCACAGCGTGATGATCGACTGCGCGCACGCGGTCGCATCGATCGGGCGGGGGCGCCCGGGGTACAGCAGCGGCGCCCCGTCGGGCGCGAAGAAGCTCGAGCGGTAGAACTCGAAGCCGAGCCGCATCCCCTCGCCGACGAGGCCGTCCAGCCCGGCGCCCGCGCACACCAGCATCGCGTCGAGCACGTAGCCGGTGTGGAAGTTGTCGGCCCACGTGCGGTCGTCGCCCTCGGAGTAGGGCCAGGATCCATCCGCGCGCTGGTGACGCAGCACGAAGGCAGCGGTGCGGCGCGCCAGCTCCAGCGGGGCCGGCTCTGCGGTGAGCGTGGCGACCTGGGCACACAGCCGCGCGCCCTTCATGGTCGCGTTGTGGACGACCATGCGGTCGTGGGGCGAATAGGACCAGCAGAACCCGCCGTCGCCGTCCTCGGTCCGCTGGAGGTCCTCGGTCACGAACCGCAGGGCGTCGATGACCAGCGTCCGCGCGTCGGCGTCCCCAAGCAGGCGGTCCACCTCGAACAGCGCGTTGGTGACCATCCCGGTGGCGACGATCGTCGGGCAGCCCGCGGGGATGCTCACCCGCCGCGACTGCCAGTCGAAGTCATAGCCCCAGCAGCTCCCGCTCCACCCCTGTGATCGCACCGCTTCGAGCTCTGCGACCAGGCCGTGGGCCACGGCCGTGTGCTCGTCGGTCCGCGAGGGATCTGCCCGCGCGAGGTAGGCCCGGCCCTGCGCGGCCAGCGCGAGTGTCACCGGGTTGCGGCCGGCGGTGATCCCGAGCACGGGCCGGAGGTTGAGCGGCGAGCGCTTGACCACCTGCTGAAGAGCGAACCGTGGCAGCGCGTGGTCGCGCACGAACGGCAGGCGCGCCAGCGGTGTCTCCAGGCCGTCGTAGGGGTCCCAGCTGCGATAGTCGCGCGCGGCCAGCCACTCGCCCGCGCGACGGGCGCGGACGAGGATCTGGTCCCGGTTCAGCGCTGAGGTGTCGCCGGACCGGTCGGTCGAGGTGGCCCCGGCGGGCACCGCTAGAGCAGTCCGCGGAGCACGTACTGGAGGATCCCGCCGTGGCTGAAGTAGCGCTGCTCCTTGGGCGTGTCGATCCGGACGGTGACCTCGAACTCGGTGTCGCCGGCCTTGACCGTCAGCGTGCGCGGGACCTCGTCGGCGTCGGCGATGCCCTCGATCGTGAACTTCTCCCGGCCGGTGAGGCCCAGCGACTCGACCGTGTCGCCGTCTGAGAACTGCAGCGGCAGCACGCCCATCCCCACGAGGTTCGAGCGGTGGATGCGCTCGAAGCTCTGCGCGATCACGGCGCGGACGCCGAGCAGGCGCGTGCCCTTGGCCGCCCAGTCACGCGACGAGCCCGAGCCGTACTCCTTGCCGGCCAGCACGACCAGCGGGGTGTCGGACTCCGCGTAGCGCATGGCGGCGTCGTAGATCGGCATCTCCTCGCCGTCGCCGTCGTCGCCAAGGAACAGCGTGACGCCACCTTCTGTTCCCGGAGCGAGCTGATTGCGCAGGCGGATGTTGGCGAACGTTCCGCGCATCATCACCTCGTGGTTGCCGCGCCGCGAGCCGTACGAGTTGAAATCCTTGGGCTCGACGCCGTGCTCGATCAGGTACTTGCCCGCGGGGCTGTCGCGCTTGATCGATCCGGCAGGTGAGATGTGGTCGGTGGTGACGCTGTCACCCAGGATGGCCAGCACGCGGGCGTCCTCGACGTCGGTCAGCGGAACCGGCTCGGTGGGGAGGTCGTCGAAGAACGGCGGCTTGCGGACGTACGTGGAGTCGTCCTGCCAGGCGAAGCTCTCGCCGGATGGGATCTCCAAGGAGTTCCAGCGCTCGTCGCCGTCGAACACCTCGCTGTAGCTCTTGCGGAACATGTCCGACTGCACGGCCTCTCCGACCGTCGTGGCGATCTCGGCCGTGTCGGGCCAGATGTCCTTGAGGAACACCGGCTCGCCATCCTTGTCCTCACCCAGCGGCTCGTCGTAGAGGTCGATGTCCATCGTCCCGGCGAGCGCGTAGGCCACGCACAGCGGCGGTGAAGCCAGGTAGTTCATCTTCACGTCGGGGTTGATACGGCCCTCGAAATTGCGGTTGCCCGACAGCACCGAGACGACCGCCAGGTCCTCGGCGTTGACGACGTCGGAGATCTCCTCGGGCAGCGGGCCACTGTTGCCGATGCACGTGGTGCAGCCGTAGCCGACGAGGTTGAAGCCGAGCTCGTCCAGGTACTCGTCCAGGCCGGCTCGTTCGAGGTACTCCGTCACGACCTTGGAGCCCGGAGCCAGCGAGGTCTTGACCCAGGGCTTGACCTTCAGCCCCTTCTGGACAGCGTTGCGGGCCAGCAGCCCCGCGCCCAGCATCACCGATGGATTGGACGTGTTGGTGCAGCTCGTGATCGCCGCGATCACCACGTAGCCGTGGTCGAGCTCTGTCTCGGTGCCGTCGGCGAGCGTGACCGGGACCTTGGTGTCACTGCGGTCGGCGACCTGGGTGCCGCCGGTCCCGCCTCGCGGACCATGACCCTCGCCGTTGAGGACATGCGTGGACACGGGGTCAGAAGCCGGGAACGACTCGGCCAGCGACTCGTCCTCGCCGTCGTCGTCATCCTCGTCGGGATCCGCGTCGGGCAGCAGCTCCTCCAGCGACATCCGGAACGCGCCCTTGGACTCGGTCAGCGAGACGCGATCCTGTGGGCGCTTGGGGCCGGCAAGGCTGGGCACGACCTCGTCGAGGGAGAGCTCGATCTTGTCGCTGAAGGTCGGCTCCTCGGAGTCCTCGTCGTGCCACAGCCCCTGCTCGCGGGCGTAGGCCTCGACCAGCTCGATCTGCTCCTTGGGGCGCCCGGTGAACTCGAGGTAGCGGATCGTCTCGGCGTCGATCGGGAAGATCGCGCAGGTGGACCCGAACTCCGGTGACATGTTGCCGATCGTGGCCCGGTCGGCCAGCGGCAGGTTGGCCAGCCCGGGGCCGTAGAACTCAACGAACTTGCCGACCACGCCGCGCTCGCGCAGGCGCTCGGTCACGGTCAGCACCAGGTCGGTGGCGGTCGCGCCTTCGGGGAGCTTCCCGGTCAGCTCGAATCCGAGCACCTGTGGGATCAACATCGACATCGGCTGGCCGAGCATCGCGGCCTCAGCCTCGATCCCGCCGACGCCCCAGCCGAGCACGCCGAGCCCGTTGATCATCGTCGTGTGCGAGTCGGTGCCGACCAGGGTGTCGGGGTAGGCCAGGTTTTCCTCGTCGTCGACGAACACCACCCGCGCCAGGTACTCGAGGTTCACCTGGTGGACGATCCCGGTGTCGGGCGGGACCACGCTGAAGTTGTGAAACGCCTCCTGACCCCAGCGCAGGAAGGCGTAGCGCTCCTGGTTGCGCTCGAACTCGCGGTCGGCGTTGAACTGGAAGGCCTTGGCGGTTCCGAACGCGTCGACCTGCACCGAATGGTCGATCACCAGCTCGGCGGGGACCAGCGGGTTGATCTTCTCGGCGTCGCCGCCAAGGTCCTGCATCGCGTCGCGCATCGCCGCCAGGTCTACGACCGCCGGCACGCCGGTGAAGTCCTGCATCACGACGCGCGCGGGGGTGAAGGCGATCTCCTTGCTGGGCTCGTCCTTGGCGTTCCAGGTGGCGAGCGCCTCGATGTCCTGCGACCGGATCGACTCGCCGTCCTCGTTTCGGAGCAGGTTCTCGAGCAGGATCTTCAGCGAGAACGGCAGCCGGGCGATGTCGTACTTGGACTGCAGCGCGTCGAGCCGGAAGATCGTGTAGGAGCGGTCGCCGACGGTCAGCTCGGCTCGGGCGTCAAAGCTGTTGGTGGACATGTCTCAAACTCCCTGGTTTCAGAGTGGCTCCCACGTACTCTAGTGTCGCGACGGGGAGGTTCAGGGGCCTGAAACCGGGAGGCCCCCGCTAGGTCGGCAGGCTGCCGGTGAAGCCGTCGGTTCGGCTCCCGGTCCCGCCGAGCGTGACGGCCAGCGGGATCCGCGTCACCTCCGGGCGTCGCCACGGTGCGCGCTCATCCCCGGGGCGAGCGCTCGAGTCGGCCGGGCTCTCGCCGGCATCACGACGGGTCTCGATAGGTTCGGTCATCCGGACTCCCCCACTGGTTGATCCTGATTTGGCGGTCCCCACTTCACGATGCTACCCAAGGGGAGCTCCCTCGACGCTCCCGGGCCGGCCTGAGTCAGCTGTGGCGCGGGAGGGCGGTCAGCAGCTCCGCCAGCGCCTCGTGGCGGACCTTGCCGTTCTCGGTCCGCGGGATCGTCCGCGGCGCGAGGACCGCCACCCGCCCCGGGGCAAAGCCGAGCGCGGCCTCGATCTCACGGGACACCGCTGCCGCCATCGCCTGGTCGGTTGGGCCGTCCGCCCCGCCGGTCTCCACCGCCACCACGATCGTGTCTTGGCCTTCGCGCCGGGCTGAGGGCACGCTGGCCGCTGCGGCGATCCGCACGCCGGCCACCCGCTGCGCCGCCTCCTCCAGCTCGCGCGGGGCGATCAGCGCGCCGGCCCGCTTGATCATCCCGCTGCGCCGGCCGAGCACGAACAGCCGGTTCTGTTCGTCGAGGTAGCCGGAGTCGCCGGTGTGCAGCCATCCGTCGCGCAGGGCTCGGGCGGTGTCCTCGGGCGCGTCCAGATAACCGGCGAACACCGCATCGCCTCGAACCCGGATCTCCGCCGGCGCGTCGAGCGAGGCGCCCGCGCGGACCTCGACTCCCGGCAGAGGCCTGCCGCAGCTCACGTTGCCCCGCGCGTCCTGGCGGACGGCCTCGCCCGGCAGCGTCGTCGCCACCCCCAGGGTGGCCTCGCCGAGCCCGTACCCCGGCCGGATCACACCGGGCGTTCCGAACCGCTGCTCGAACTGCTCGATCGTGGAGGCCCGCACCGGCTCGCCCCCGCTCAAGGCGATCCGGAGGGTCGAGAGGTCCACGGCCCCGGGATCGACCATCCGCGCCGCCAGCCGGTAGGCGAAGTCGGGCCCCGCGGTCCAGCTGGCGCCGACCTCGGAGATCGTCGCCAGCCACCGGCCGATCGTGCTCACCGCCGGCGGGACGATGTGGCATTCCAGCCGGCGACACACCGGCTCGATCACGAAGCGAACCAGCCCGAGGTCGTGCCACGGCGGCACCCAGCCGACCAGCACGTCGCCGGCGGTCATGTAGCCGATGCCCTCGGTCTGGCGCAGGCACGCCTCGATGTTGCGGTGGCGGATCATCGAGGCGCGCGGCTCGCCCGAGGTGCCGGACGTGAGCTGCAGGAAGGCCAGGTCGTCGGGGGTCAGCTCGGGGTCGGGCACGGTCGTGTGGCAATGCGCCATCTCGGCCGCAATCGCGTCGGTGATCACCGACGCCGGGTTGATCCGTGCGATCCGCTGGGTCAGCGTCGTCGCCGGAGCGTGCGGGTTGAAGGCGCACGGCACCGCCCCCAGCAGTTGCAGGGCCCAGAAAACCTCGACGAACGGGATCCCGGCCGCCATCTCCATCGCCACCCGGTCACGCGGGCGCACTCCCATGCCGTGCAGCGCCGCCGCCCGCGAGGCGGCGCGCTCGGTCAGCTCGCCGAGGCTGACCCGCGTGTCGCCGTGGGCAAACGCCAGTCGCGAGGCATCCTGATCGGCTCCGGCGAGCAGCGCATCGCGAAGCACCGGGTCAGGGGATGCTCCCGGTGTGGCCGTCGGTGTTGCTGCCGATGGCCGACAGGGTGCGCGACAGCGGGATACGCGTCAGCACCGGTCGGTGCCATGGCTCTCGCTGGGGGGAGTCGTCGGCCTCGCCCGGCGGGTTCATGTCGGCGTCGCGATGCACCTCGAGCGGATCGGTCATCGGCTGCTCTCCATCTTGATCCTCGCTCCTGATCTCAGTGCTTCCGGGCCCCGCGGCGATCCTATCTGAACCCAGCCTAGACTCCCGCCGTGTCCGACCGCGCGCAGATAGCGGCCATGGTCCGCGGGCTGATCCTGGCCAGCTGGCCCCAGCGGTTCGCGGCCGAGCAGCTCGGGGACGGGATCCCGCTGGGCGAGGGCGGCCTCGGCCTCGACTCGGTCGAGCTCGCCGAGCTGATCCTAGGGTGCGAGGAGCGCAGCGGCCGCCGCGCCGGCGAGGCGCTGTTCGCCGCGGACGTTCTGACGATCGAGTCGTTGGCCGACCATTTCTCGGCCTTTTCGTGAGGCGCGCTCGAGGGAACGCGGTGCTTCGCTGCGGAAGGCTCGGCTTCGCGCTCGCCGCGCTCGCCGACGGGGCGCGCAACTGCGCACGTCGCCTGCGGGGGGCGGCCGCGGCGGTCGAGCCGATCGGTGGGGTCGAGTTCCACAGTCCCGCGCTCCGCCTGGCCGAGACGAGCTCCTACTACCGCGCGCGGGTGCTCCGCAAGCGCTACCGCAGCCCCGAGGTGGCGTGGCCGTTCCCGCGCGCGGTGGGCGGGCCGGATCCGCTGACTCTGCGCGCGCCGCTGATCCTGGCCACCTTCCATCTGGGACCACTGCCCGCGCTCGGCGCGCTCGTCCAGCGGCTGCCGGGGCCGGCAGGGATCCTGATGAACGCATCCGGAGTGCCGCAGCGCCGCGCGAAGCTGCTCGGGGCTGAGGGGTCCGAGGCACAGCGGGTGGGGGCGTTCACCGAGGCGGTGCGGATCCTGCGCGACGACGGATTCGTGCTGGTGGTGGTGGACGGGTTCGGCAGCGCTCGGCTGCCGGTGAGGCTTTTCGACCGCGAGGCTTCGATCTCCGCGGGCGCGTTCAGGCTGGCGCGCCTCGGCGGGGCAGCAATGCTGCCGATCGCCGTCCGGTGGCAGGGCGGCGGCGTGCGCTTTGACACGGGAGAGCCGATCGTGCCGGGTGAGGCGGGGGCGATGGCGGCAGACCTGGCGGCGTGGCTCGAGGGCTACCTGCGCCGGCACCCGGAAGAGCTCACCCTGCCGGTGGCCAGGCTGCTGGGATCAGCGCCCACCGCATGACCGGTGTCTTCGGGATCGTCCGCCGCGACGGCGGGCCCGTGGATCCCGGGCAGCACGGCCGGTTGGCGCAGGCCATCGCCGCCGGGGGAGGCGGCGCCGCCGGGTTGGAGCCGGATCTCGGGGGCGCCGCTGGGCTGGCGCCGGATCTCGGGGGCGACGCCGCCGGTGTGATGGCCGGCGGGCCCGCGGCAGAGGTGCAGCTGTGCGCCTCAGGGCGGCTCGACAACCGTGACGAGGTGGTGCGCGAGCTCGAATCGGGCGGCCCGCCGGTCCGCGGCTTTGACGCCGACGTGATCCTTGCCGCGTATCGCCGTTGGGGTGAGGACGCCCCGGCACGCCTGCTTGGGGACTGGTGCCTGGCCGCCTGGGATCAGCGCCGCCGCCGGCTGTTCCTGGCCCGCGATCAGTACGGCCAAGGCGCGCTTCACTACTTCGCGAACGAGCGCATGGTGGCGTTCGCGCCCTCCGGACACGCACTGCTGGGGCTCGATGGCGTGTCCGCCGAGCTCGACGAGCTCTACCTGGCCCAGTACCTGGTCTCGTGGACTGCCTACCAGGGGATGAGAACGAGTCTCAGAACTGTTCGCAGACTGGCGCCGGCGCACTGCGTCACGGTCACGCCGGAGGGGGTGCAAGCCCGCTGCTACCGGCGGATCGAGGACGTCCCGGAGCTGCGCCTGGCGCGCCGTTCCGATTACGCCGAAGGGCTGCGCGAGGTGTTCGATCAGGCTGTGCGGGTCCGCGTCCCCGCCGACGGGGCGGTCGGCGTCACGCTGAGCGGCGGCCTGGACTCGGGGGCGGTCGCGGTCACCGCGGCGGGCCGCCTGGCTGCCGAGGGCCGCCGGCTGCAGGCGTTCACGGCCGTGCCGGCGGCGCACCCCGCTCCGTACGTGGGAGCACGCTTCGGAGACGAGCTGCCGCTGGCGCGCGCCGTTGCCGCGGCCGCGGGCAACGTCGACCTGCGGACGCTGGACTCGGCGCACCTGACGCCTGTGCAGGGGATCCGCCGCGCGCTCGAGATCGTCGGCGCGCCGGTTCACGCCGCGTCCAACCAGTTCTGGCTGCTCGACCTGATGCGAGCCGCGGGCGAGGGCGGATGCGAGGCGCTGCTGACCGGGCAGATGGGCAACTCCGGAGTGTCGTGGACCGGGAGTCCGCTGTCACAGTCATGGGCCTATCAGCTCCGGCGTCTGGGCGCGCGGACCGCCGTCAGGCAGCACCTGCGCCGTGCGGCCTCCCGCCGCGTCCAGCTATGGCGGGCGCGTCGCGGCCCCGAGGGCTTCCCCAACTCCGCGATCGATCCCGTGTTCGCGCGCCGCCTGCAGCTGGCACAGCGCAGGTTCGAGGACGCCGAGCTGTTCCCTCGCACCCCGGTGGCCGACCGGCTGCGGACGCTGAGGCCCGGTCGGCTGGTGGTCGGCGACGTCTACTCCCGGATGAGTGCCGCGTTCGGTGTCGACACGCGCGACCCGACCGCCGACGTGCGCGTGGTCCGCTACGCGCTCTCGGTCCCCGACCGGGTCTTCATCGATCCCGCCACCGGCACCGATCGGTGGCTGATCCGCGAGGCCATGCGGGGCCGGCTCCCGGACCAGGTGCGCCTCGATCCCCGCCGCGGTCGTCAGGCCGGCGACCTGGTTCCCCGCCTGCGCGCCAGCGCGGCGGAGGTCGAGGCCGCGCTGGCAGAGCTGGCCGGCGGCCCCGCGGCCGCCTACCTCGACATCTGCCACATGCGCTCGGTGTGGGCGACCGTCCAGCGCGAGGACACGCCCACCGCTCTCAACCGGGCGGTGACGGTGCTGACCCGGGGGGTCATGGGCGGGCTGTACGTCAACGCGCTGGCCGATGGCGGCCCGCGCCCGGCGCTCCTACGCCCGTCTTAGGGATGTCTTCGGGCTCCCTTCGCCGGGTCCCGGATGCTGCCGTCCAGTGCCCACACGATCTCCGGAGCTCTCCATGACCATGCTCAGCCGCGCGCTCGCTGGTGTCGCCCTCGGCGCCCTCGGCGCGCTGGCCGCCGCCGGCGCCTACACCGAGACTCGCCATGCCCCCGACCAGCCGTGATGAGATGAGTCTCAGCCTGCTCTCAGCGTTAATGCCCATGCTCCCCCGATGAGCTGGGACTCGATTCCCTACCCGCGCGGGCTGCGCGCCCGCCGCTCCGTGCGGGCGATCCCGGTCGGGCTGGCGCGCCTGCGCGCCCGCCCGGAGCTCGTGGGCCTGATGGGCGTGGCGGCGGTGCTCAACCTGTGGGGGCTGAGCATCAACGGCTGGGCCAATACCTATTACTCGGCGGCCGTGCGCTCGATGACCACGAGCTGGCACGACTTCCTGTTCATCTCATTGGACAAGAGCGGCCTGATGACCGTCGACAAGCCCCCGCTGAGCCTGTGGGTGCAGGCCCTGTCGGCCCGCATCTTCGGCTTGGACTCGCTCAGCATCCTGATCCCGCAGGCGCTGATGGGCGTCGCGGCGACGGCGCTGATCTATGACCTTGTCCGCCGGCGCTTCGGGCGCGTCGCCGGGTTCGCGGCGGGCGTGGCCCTCGCGACGACGCCGATCGCGGTGGCGATGTCACGCCACAACAATCCCGACGAGCTGCTGGTCCTGTGCTGCGTGGCCGCGCTCTGGTTCGCGCTGCGCGCGCTCGAGACCGGTCGGACGAAGTGGCTGGCGCTGTGCGGCGTGATGATCGGCCTCGGGTTCGAAACCAAGATGGGTGTCGCCCTGATGGTCGTGCCGGGGATCGCAGCCGCGTATCTATGGGTGGCCCCGCGCGGATACCTCACGGCGATCCGTCAGCTGCTCGCCGGCGGGGCGGCGCTGGCCGTCGTCGGCCTGGCCTGGCCCGTGCTGGTGATGCTCACTCCCGCGGCCGACCGGCCGTGGATCTCGGGGACCTCGGACAACAGCATCTGGTCGCTGATCTTCAATTACAACGGACTCGGGCGGATCGCTGGGCAGACCGGTGGCCCGGGCGGCGGGGGCCCGGGCGGTGGCGGTGGGGTGTTCGGCGGCTCCACGGGCGCCTTCCGTCTCCTCGGCACGAGCCTCGGGAGTCAGGCGGGCTGGCTGCTCGGCTTCGCCGTGGTGGGCGGTCTGGCGGTGCTCGTCTCCACCCGCCTGCGCCGCCGCGACCCGCGCACCGGCTGGCTGATCGCCGTCGGCGGCGCGTTCCTGGTCACGGCGGTCGTGTTCAGCTTCGCCTCGGGCATCTTCCATCCCTACTACGTCTCCTTCCTGGCCCCCTTCGCCGCGGCCCTGGTCGGCGCCGGCGTCGGCGAGGCGCTGGCCGGTGGGCGCGCGGCGCGGATCGTCGCGCCGCTGGCGATCGCCGGCGGCGCCGTTACCGAGCTGGTTGTGCTCGGCGGGATCGACGGCGCTCTCTCATGGGCCAAGCCGCTCGTGATTGCGGCGGCCGTGCTCGGCGCGGGCACGCTCACGCTGCGTCTCGCGCCGCGGGTTCGCTGGGCGGCGTTGGCGGTGGCGATGGCGGCCCTGCTGGCGGCGCCGGCCACTTGGGCGGCCGAGACGCTTGGACACGCCACCAGCAGCACGTTCCCGGCGGGCGGCTCCGCCAGCGCGTCGTTCGGCGGCCCGGGCGGCCCCGGCGGGTTCGGGGGTGCCGGCGGCCGCGGTTTCGGCGGACGCGGTGGGCCACGGCTGTTCGGCGGCTCGGGCGGCACCGGCTTCGCGCCGCCCGCGGGTGGCGCCCCGGCCGGCACAGGTGTCCAGGGCGGCGTCGCGGGCCTGTTCGGCCCGGGCGGCTCCGCCACGCGAGGCCGCGGCTTCGGCGGCTTCGGCGGGCCGGGCGGCGGGTTCGGCGGGCCCGGCGGCGGGTTCGGCGGCCCGAGCGGCGGGTTCGGCGGGCCGGGCGGCGGGTTCGGCGGCGACAGCACCACCCTCAACGCTGCCGTCAGCTACGCCAAGGCCCACGGCGGCGGCACGATCGGCGTCTCCAGCCAGAGTTCCGCCGCGGCCGCGATTCTGTCCTCGAACGCCAACGTCGCCGGCCTCGGCGGCTTCTCCGGCCGCGAGAGCTCGGTCAGCGTCTCGTGGCTGGCGATGGAGGTCCGCACCGGCCACCTTCGATGGGTGATGGGGAGCGGCACCCAGAGCGCCCGCCTGCCGGGCGACACCCGCCAGGGCAGCCAGGCGGCGATGGATGTAGTGGCCAAGGTCTGCAAGGCGGTGACGGTTGGCTCCGGCTCCACCAAGACGACAATGTACGACTGCCAGGGTCGCGCCGCTGCGATCCTGGCGGCCGCTAGATCCTGATCCGAGGCGACGCCGATGCTCAAGCCCTTCCGCTTCACGCTCGCACTTGCCGTCGTGGCGGGCCTGGTGCTCGTGCCGGCCGCGGCGGCCGCCACCACGCAGAGCTCCAACTGGGCCGGCTACGCCGTCCATCGCAGCGGTGTGAGCTTCAAGCGGGTGCTCGGGACCTGGCGCCAGCCGTCCGCGACCTGCGTCGCCGGCGTGCCCACCTACTCATCCGCTTGGGTTGGCCTCGGCGGCTACAGCGAGACCTCCAACGCGCTCGAGCAGATCGGAAGCGAGGTCGACTGCAACGCGCGCGGAACGGTCGAGTCGAGCGCCTGGTATGAGCTCGTGCCCGCTCCGTCGCGGACCATCAAGATGACCGTCCGGCCCGGTGACGAGCTGCGCGCAGAGGTGAGCGTCGATGGCCACGCGGTGACGGTGTCGCTGCATGACCTGACCCGGGCGCGCACCTTCAAGCGCACGGCTCACGTCTCGACCCTGGACACGAGCTCGGCAGACTGGATCGTCGAGGCACCGTCGCAGTGCGCCGGCAGCTCGTTCTGTCAGACGCTGCCGCTGGCCGACTTCGGCACTGCGACCTTCGGCAACGCCGAAGCCGTCACCACCTCCGGGCACGCCGGGGGCATCTCCGACCGCGCCTGGGACCGCACCGAGATCACGCTCGCTGCCGGCGGGCGGCGCTTCATCGGGCAGGGGGCGGCGGCGGGGACGGTCTCGGCGGTGCCGTCGATGCTGGTCGCCGGTGGCAGCGCCTTCACGATCACCTACCGGGGCTCCACGACGACTACGACGGCTGCGCCGGTTCAGTCGCACGTTCGGGCGACGCCGCTGGTCCGTCCCGCGCTCGCCTACCGCTGACCCGTGCCGGCCTCGACGGCGTCTGCGATCTGCGCGAGCGTCCATCGCCCGCGTGGCCGGTGCACGCGTCGCATCCTCACCCTCGAGGCGACCGCCGCGGCGGTGCGCATGTACTGCACCCGGTCGAGCAGCGCGTGGGCGACCCGGCCGTTGTAGGTCAGCGAGCCGAGCCCGTCGAAGCTGTCGACGCGCTCCACCGCCTCGATCTCGAGATCGGGCCCGTTCTCCGCTGACAGCCACCAGATCTCGCTCAGCGCCAGCGGCGCGTGCACCGCGTGCGTCCCCACCGCGAACGTCTGCGGACCGCCGCTCGGCACCGGCGCAGGGCCGAGCGGCCTGAGCTCGGCTCCGGCGGTCCCGTCCGAGCCGCTCAGCGGCGGCAAGCGGGCGGCCGCATCGGGCCACAGGACCAGCTCGGGGAACGTCGGATGGGCGGTCGGCTGGTCGTCCCCGCTCCGGCCCAGCGGGGCCAGGTCGTCACTCAACATGCCCCAACCGCGATGCACGAGCGCCGCCAGCAGCGTCGACTTTCCGGCGGCGGAGGCGCCGGCCAGCGCGACAGCCCGGCCGTCTCGAACCGCCACCGCAGCGTGCAACACGGTCAGGCCGCGCTGGTAGCAGAGCGCGGCCAGCGGGGTGGTGCGCGCGAAGCGCGTCACCGCGGCCTCGTCGGCGCCCGGCTCCCGACACACCGTCAGCGAGTTCCCGTCCGAGGCCAGGAAGCGGGCCACGCCGGGAACCTCGAGCCGGAAGCGCGTCGGCGTAGCCGACCACAGCACCCCCGACGCGGTCTCGCCGGGGAGCGCCGCCGGGACCTCGCCGGCCTCGACGGCGACGTCATCCAGCCACCTGGGGAGCATCATCAGCGCGGGCCTACGCCCGATCGGGATCCTCGATGCGAACGATCCCGTCGCGTTCGAGCTCCTCGAGCAGCGCCACGACGTCGCGCTCGATCGTGCCCGGGGGCGCCACGAACTCCGCGCCCAGCCGGCCGACCAGATCGGCGAGCCGCCGCGGGCGCTCGAGCAGCTCCCAGACGCGGCGGCCGATCTGGTCGAGCGCCACGTAGCTGTCGGCGGACGGGTGCAGGAACACGATCTCGCGGTCGACCGGCGCCGACATCAGATCCTCGGCCCGGGTCACGAGCGAGCTGTCGCGCATCACCCGCCCCCGGCGTCGTAGCCGATGCTGGCCATCATCCGCCCCCCGGCGTCGTAGCCGAAGCGGGCCATCATCGCCCGCTCGGACAGGGTCAGTTGCGCGGCCGGCCCGGCCGGCAGCTCGCTGCGCCACGATCCCACCTCGCCGCGCCGGAAGAAGCGGCCGCGGGAGGTCGGCGAGCGTTCGTGGAAGCCGTGCTCGCGCTCCTGCATCTGCAACCCCGCGAAGTCCGAGAACTCCACCGCCCGGCGCACGCGCTCGGCGTCGTCCGGCAGGCCGCAGGCGCGGACCAGGCCGGCGAACGTCGCCCCGGGGTCCAGCCGCAGATCCTCGTAGCGCACGACGTGGCAGGGTAGTCCGGACTGATCGAGCCACGAGTGAGCGTGACTGCTCCACGAGCCCACCTGCTGTTCGATCTGCTCGGCCAGCCGCGGGCCCGTACGGCTGATCTCAGCGGCGGGGTCGCACATCCTCGCCACCGCCTCCTCGGCATCGACATTCCAGTGGTGCGTGCAGGAGACCGCCACATCGAGCGGATTGCGGACGATGTAGACCACGCCGGCGGTGACGTCCGGGGGAAATATCGGCAGACCGCGGTCGTCGCATCCCCAGGCGTCGTGGACCTTTACAAACAGCGTCTCGTTGGCCTCCTCGGCCATGCGCCGGTACACGGCGGCCCGCAGCCGGGCGATCGTGACCCGGTCGAGCGCCGAGGCCTCGACCCCCACCCAGCGGTCGAACAGGGCCCGCGAGCCGGCCATCGCGGAGTGCTGCGAGAGGTCGTTGATGTCCGCGGGTCCCTC
This sequence comes from uncultured Solirubrobacterales bacterium, assembly GCA_963799995.1. GTDB lineage: Bacteria > Actinomycetota > Thermoleophilia > Solirubrobacterales > Solirubrobacteraceae > Palsa-465. Next base: position 274,332 of record CAWCZI010000014.1, read on the forward strand.
TCCGGCGAGCAGGTAGTTGGCCAGCAGGATCCGCACCCAGGTGTTGCCCGACTTGGGGTAGGACGCCAGCCATACGATGGCGGCCACGCTCAGCGCTCTCCGGCGGCCAGGGCCAGCTCGGCCACCCGGTCGACCGTCCAGCCGTCCGACGGGCGCGTGAGCCGGTACATCCCGGTCGTGCGCAGCACCGCCTGCGACAGCGGGAAGGCGCGAGTGTGCTCCTCGGCCAGCATCGGGCCGAGCACGCAGCTCTGCAGGGCGTCGAGCTTGCCGGCGCCGGTCAGCAGATGCAGCGCCGGCTCGGCGTCGCCATCGCGGTCGAGCCGGCAGATGGCGCGCAGCGGTTGCGGCCCCGTGGCCATGCGGTGATGGGTGGCCAGGGTCGCCTTGGCGCGTCGGCCCGGAGCCGGCACCGGAGCAGCGCCCCCAGTGATCGCGGCCGGGAGGTCGGTGACAGCGGCCAGGAGGCCGAGGCCGGTGACCGCCCCGGCCGTGAGCGAGAGCTCGGCCGGCCCCGGGAGCACCTCGACGTGACCGCCGGGCGCCAGGCGCAGCGCCACGACGTCGTCGGCGAGCAGGGCCGCATCGCCCTGCAGCAGCGCGGCCAGCGTCGTCGACTTGCCCGCACCCGACTCGCCGGCGACGACGACGACGCCACGCGGGGTGAGAACCGCACCGGCGTGCAGGACCAGGCATCCGCGCAGCCTGAGCAGGGCGGGGAGCACGTCGTCGACGAAGCGCCGAGCCAGCCGGGCGTCCTCGCCCTCGGGATTGCGCTCCAGGGTGATCCGCTGAGGCGTCACCAGAAACCGTCCGGCGCGGCGCCCGCCGCGGACCAGGAACACGCCCGAGGCAGCGTCCCAACGCTCGTCGCGCACCACGGCCCCGGCCAACTCGCGCGGGACGGTGCCGGTTCGGACCACGACGTCGGCAAGGCCGACCGGTTCGGCGGGGGTCAGCTCCGGACACGGAAAGGGCACCGCCACGGTGATCCCATAGACGGTGTACCGCATCATCGCGTCCGGTTCACACGAATTCCTTAGCTGGCTCCTACCCGCGTCTAGCACCGGCCCGCGATCTTGTCAGTCATGACAACGAGCGCGAGTCCTCACCTCTTCTGGATCACCAGCCGTGCCGCCGGGATCGTGGCGCTGGTGCTGGCCAGCCTGGCTGTGTCGCTGGGCCTGCTGATGAGCACCAAGCTGCTGCGCAAGCGCGGCCCCGATCTGCTCGCCGTGCACGAGATCCTGTCGATCTCCACGATCGTCGCGATCGCCGTCCACGGGCTCGCGCTGATCGGCGACAAGTACCTGCACCCCTCGCTGGCCGACATCGCGATCCCGTTCCTCGGCTCCTATAAGACCGGCTGGACCTCAGTCGGCATCATCGCCGGGTGGGGCACGGCATTCCTCGGCCTGTCGTATTACGCCCGCCGCTGGATCGGCGCCAAGCGCTGGCGCTCGCTGCACCGTCTGACCGCAGTGATGTGGCTGGCCGGCCTGGTCCACGCCCTGGGGATGGGCACCGACGCGGGCCAGGTCTGGTTCCTCGCGATGCTCGCGATCGTGGCCGCACCGGCGCTGCTGCTGCTGGCCACCCGGCTGGCTCGCAGCGGCGAGCGTCCCGCGCCGAGCACGGCCGGGACTCGCGGCGATGTCCGCCACATCCCGGCGCGGTCGGTCCCCGCTCGCGGGTCGGTTCCCACTCCGCGGTCGGTCCCCGCGCACACGAGCGTGAGGCCGCCTCGACCCGTGACGGCGCTACAACCCCGGCGGGTGGCGAACCACGAATCCTGAGAACTCGCCGCCGCCCCGCGCCCAGCGCGTCCCGATCTCGGCCAGGGCGACAGTGTCGAAGCGCCAGCCGGCCACCTCCATCCAGACGTGGCCGGCGTTGGCGTAGATCGTGACCCAGCGGCCGGGTCCCGGGTCACCCCAGTTCTCGAAGTCGCCCGAGACCATCGGTGAGCTGACCAGGCCCGCTGCGGCCAGTGCATAGCTGACCGAGCCCGAGCAGTCGTAGCCGTCGGCGTGGAACGAGGCGTGGCCGCCGCCGTAGATGTAAGGCAGCGTCGCGATCGCGTTACCCGCCGCCATGATCTCCCCCACCGCCGCCGGGGCGCCGGCGGGCGGCTGCACCATTCCGCCGGTGTTGACGTTCAGCCCGCCAACGGCGGCGTTGCCCGTGGCGGCGGCGCGTGTGGCCGCCTCGGCGGCGCGGGCGGCCTGCTCGGCGGCGGTCTTCTGAAGCGACTTGAGCCGTGCGCTGACGGCTGCGTAGTGAGCGCTGGTGCGCGAGCGCGCGTCGAGCTGGCGGATCTGCTCGTGCAGCAGCGCCGACTCGAGCGCCGCCGCCTGGTTTCGCTCGGTGAGGATCTCGTTGGCGAGCTTGCGGTCGCGCGACTCCAGCGACGCCAGTGCCGTCGCCTGGCTTGACACCTCGGCGCGCGCGGTGCGGGTCAGCCCCACCACCCGGGTGTCCTGATGGGCGATGCGCGCCATGTAGCTCATCTGGTTGAGCAGGTCGCCGAAGCCGTGGGACTCGAGCACGACCGTCATCACGTCCGGCTGCTGGCCCTCGTAGCCGGCCACGAGGTTGGCCGCCAGCGCGGTGGTCGCCAGGTGCAGGCGGTTCTCGAGATCGACCAACCGGTCGCGCGCCGTCAGCAGCGAGGTCTGCACCGTCCGTAGCTGGGACACGCGGATGTTCAGCTGAGACTGGATCCCGGCCAGCCGGTTGCGCGCCGACTGCAGCCCGCCGCTGGTCGAGGCGATCTGCTTGGAGTCCGCGGCGACCTGGGACCGCAGCGATGCCGCGGCGGAGCTCGCCGCCGAGATCTGACCCTGGAGGTCGCCGGCGCTCGGCGCGGTCAGCCGCGTTCCGAGCAGCAGCGCGGCTACGGCCACGATGGCCAGCGCGCGGGCGGCCAGCCAGGGGCTGAGGCTGGTTCTCGGCATACGGTTGGGGTCGGTCGGCATGTAAATGGGGTGCGGCCGTCCGGGCATGGCGGGATGCCAGCCCGAGCAGCATCTCTCGGGACGGCCGGCGGCGGTCCGGAAACCGCTCTGACCCGGGGGCTGGGCAGTGCGGCCGCGACACCGTAACACGCCCGTCGCGGCCTTGGTCCGTCATCCTGGTACTGCAATAAATCCTGCAAATTGGCCGTTTGGGCGTCCGCTGCGATCACCGGGTGCGCAGGCCCGAGAAAAAGCAGGGGGCCTCCTTGTCATACTCGCGGGATGCTGCGAACCCGTCGCCTGCTCGTCGGCCTGCTCGTCGTCGGCCTGTTCGCGCTCACGCTCCCCGTGGCGGCGCTCGCCGGCGGCTCGGCCGGTGATCAGCAGTACGTCGACCCGGTCAAGCACAAGACGTCGAGCTCGACCACCACGTCGTCGAGCTCGCCCAGCTCCAGCGATGCATCGAGCTCGAACACCACGCCGAGCTCGAGCGGCTCCTCGGCGCCGACAACCTCGTCGACGCTGAGCGCGACTCCGGCCGCGAGCACCACGACCAATCCCGTGGCCACCACCGCCGCGACAACGAGCACGAGCACTCACGCCGCCAAGCAGCTCCCGTACACCGGCTACAACGACCCCGCCGCCGCCGCCCTGGGCGCGCTTCTGGTCCTGGGCGGTTTCGCTCTGCGCCGGCGCACCCAACGCTCTACCTAGACCGCCGGCGCGCGGTGAGGCCCGGTCCGGCCACGCCTGCGTTCCCGAGTCTGCCGGCGCGCTACCCGCCGGTTCCGTAGATGTCGGCGATCGCCGCCTGGGTCACGGCCCGCTCGAGGCTGAGCTGCTCGACGGCCGCATGGGCGGCAGCGGCGTCGCTGTCGCGGACGGCATTGTTGTAGGAGGTCAGGCCGATGAACTCGCTGCGCAGGCTGGCCGCAAGCGTCCGCTGTGATTCGGCCAGCCTGCTCGGCGCCCGTAGCGCCTCGAGCCGGGCGATCGCCTCGCTCAGTGCCCGCTCGAACTCGGCCGTCATGTGCCTGTGTGCTTCGGCGAGGTCCGCCAGCAGCTCGGTCGCGTACTCAACGTAGGCGTGCTCCTCGGGGCTGTGGGCCGCCGCGTGCAGCGAGCCGAGCTCGTGACCGGCGGCCACCCGACTGGCGATGCCCCTCGCGCCGGTTTCCGCCGGGCTGGCACCGGGTGGGCCATCCGGCTCGGCCATCAGCGATAGCAGTCGCCGGTGGGCATCCGCGAAGGACGCGGGGACCGGCGCGGTCGCGAAGCGCTCACGGCGCTGCTCGCGCGCGGCTACGAACTCGCCGCGGGCCGCGCCCAGGGCGCGCTGCCAGTCGTTCACAACCCCGACGACGCGGCCGCGGTAGCGGGTGGTCGGGCCCAGGCGTGACCAATAGCCGGCCGAGGCCAGCACGATGCCGACGACGATCAGCGGCGTCGAGTTTGCGCGGTAGCCGACCCACACCACCCCGAGCCCGACCAGCCAGATCCCGACCTGGATCCGCCGGTCGTTCAGATGAAGGCGCGCGACGACCACGCCTGCACGCTAGTGCACCGTTCTCGAAATCTCTTTGCGCTCTGGCGGCGTCTGGACGCGCCGTGGACCCGGCCGCCGGGTGCCGAGTACGTCCAGTACGAGGCACGCCGGCGACCGGGCCCAGCCACGCCCAGCCACTCGCCAGACCATCAACGATCTTTCGGAACGCTGCACTAGATGACTTCGCCCCGGGTGGGTGAGCCATGCGCGCAGGGCTGTCCTCGCGCTCCGGCGGTCAGCCACACAACCGCCGGGTGGCCCCCGGGGCGCCGGCTTGCAGCACCCCCGCGCGGAACGCCACGGTGTCGCTGTCAGGAACGCCGGTGAGGCTGTCGATGCCGTACCACTGCTGACCGTCGGCCGGGTTCTGGCGGGGCGAATACCACGTGTAGAGGACCGTGGCCGCGACGCCGCAGTCCAGGTGACCGAGCGCGCCCAGCGTGGCCGCGATGTAGGCGGGCCGCTGGCCCGCGGGAACGTAGTCGGTGGTCCCGGGCGGGCTTGTCGACCACCCCACCTCGGTCACGTACAACGGCACCGAACCCAGCCCCACGCCGGACAACACGGCCCGGGCCAGGCGGACCTTCTCGATTACGACCGGCGGCGTGCCGTAGGGATGGATGGCGACCCCATCGAGGTGACCGCGCAGCTGCGGCCGCGCGGACAGCATCTGTGACACGAACGTCGTTGGGCCGGAGAGGCCCCCGACGATCACCCGTGCCCGGGGCTGGGCGGCGTCGATCGCCGCTCGCGCCGCGAGGTAGAGGTCGGCGTACCGAGCGGGCTCGGGGCCGGGCAGCCAGAAGTAGCCGGTGTCGGGCTCGTTCCAGATCTCGTAGGTCTGCACTGGCTCGGCGGGCAGCTCGGGGTGCGCGCGCCAGAAGCTCCCGCCGGGGCCGTAGCGTGCGGCGAACGCCCCCGCGTAGGCGGCGTAGTCAGCGTCGGAGGCCGGCGGCGAGTGATCGGCGCCCGGGATCGACTGCGCCCACGGCGCGGCGTAGTCGAGGATCGGCAGCCACCGCAGGCCGTGCGCGGCCAGGTCGCCGGCGATCGTGTCGTCGAACGTCCACACGTAGTGGTGGACACCGCCGACCGGAGCGGCCGGCTCGCTTGCCTCCCACAGCGCGTCACTGCGGGCGATCGTGGCCCCGGTGGCGTGAAGCGCGGACAGCTGCGCGGAGATCTGCTGTGGAGTCAGACCCGGGCTGTTGAAGAGGAGGTTGACGCCGGCCCCGATCGCCTCGCGCAGCCCCGGCGACGGCGACCGCGCGGGGCGCGAGTGCCCTGCTCCGCCGGCCGCGACCAGCGCCACCGCCCCGAGCAGCGCCAGCACCACCCCGGCAGCGCCGGCGGCAATTGCCGCACCCGCGGCACGGTCCCAGCGGCCCCTCATCCCACGGCGGTGTCGCCGCGGACTGCGCGCAGGGCGGTCAGCTGCCGGCGCTCGCGTTCGGCCGGGCGCCCAAGCGCACGTTTGGCGATCAGCCGGGATGCGAACGTCAGCGCCTGCGCACGGTCATCGCGTCGCCCGCGGGCGGACCCCAACCGTCGTGTGACGACGTCGTGGCGAGCGCGCGCCAGGTCGGCGAACGGCTCGCCGCCATACACCGCGGCGCTCGAATGGGCGCCGTGGTGGATGACCCTCGCCGCCGGCCAGAACCACGTCGGCACCCCGTCGGCGGCGGCGCGCAGCCCCAGCTCGAGGTCCTCGCCGTACATGAAGATCGACGGGTCGAATGGCCCCAGCCGCCGCCACGTCGCCGTTCGAGCCAGCAGCGCGGCGCCGACCGCCCAGCCCACCCTGCGGGGGCGGTGCGCGCGCCACGGCGCCAGTGCCGGCCCGGGCACGAGGGCCGGCGGGACCAGCGCCCGGATCAGGTCGGGCAGCGATCCGGGCACCGGGTGGGCGGTGTCCTGGCGCGAGCCGTCACCGTTGAGTACCAGCGGCGCCAGCACGCGCTCGGGGCGGTCGCCACGCAGCGCCTCGCTCGCCAGCTCCAGCAGCGAGTCGTCGATCAGCTCGACGTCGGGGTTCAGCAGGGCCGTGGCCGCCACGCCCACTTCCTCGAGGCCCCGGTTGCAGGCCCGTCCGAAGCCGACGTTGTCCGCCAGGCCCACGACTTGCGCTCCGCCCTCGCGGGCGACGGCGACGCTGGCGTCGCTCGAGGCGCAGTCCACGACCACCAGCCGCGCGCCCGGCAGGTGGCGCCGCACCGACTCGCTCAGCGCGGCCACCTCGCGCTCGGAGTTGTGGGTGACGGTCACGAGCGCCAGCTCGCCGGGTGGCACGGACCGGGGCCGCGGCGCGCGCTGGCGCAGCGCCGGGGCGACCACCTCGGAGAAGGTCTGCCGGGTGCGATCCCGGGTGAAATGCGTCCGCACACGCTCGCGGCCGGCCGCGCCCATGGCCCTGGCGCGGGCCGGGTCTGAGAGCACCGCCTGTAGCGCGGCGGCGCCGGCGGCCGCTCTGCCCGGCTCGTACAAAACCCCGCAGGACTCGTCGACGATCTCCCGCGGGCCGGCGGCGTCCGCCGCCACCACTGGCCGCCCGGTGGCGAGCGCCTCCAATAGGACGAGCCCGAACGGCTCGCACGGCGCGCAGTGCAGCAGACAGGTGGAGCGCACCAGGTCGGGCCGTGGATCGGCACGCCGCCCGGCCAGCTCGACGACGGCGGCGAGGTCGGGCTGGGACGCCCGCCGGCGCAGGCGCTCCACCAGCGGATCGCCGGCGTCGAGCGCGTCGCCGGCGTCGAGCGCGTCGCCGGCGTCGAGCGCGTCGGCGACGTCCAGCGCCTCGGCGGCGTCCAGCGGAGCGCCGATCAGGCGCACGCGCAGGCCAGGGACCGCGGGGGCGAGCGCGGCGGCGATCTCGAGCGCCAGGTCGGGCCGCTTCCAACCCGCCAGAGCACCGAGCACAACCACCTCGGGAGGCGTGACGGGGGCTGAGTCGCCGGCGAAGGCCGCCGCATCGATTCCGGGGCGCACGACTCGGAGCCGTTCGCCGAGCCGGCGGGCGCCCGGGTCCAGGTCGTCAGCCACCGCCTGCGAGCAGGTCATCACCAGCACGGCTCGCGCGGCGGCGGCGCGAACCGCGGCGCCGACCGCGGGGCCGGGCAGGAAGTCGTGGTGCGAGAACGCGAACGGCCGTACGGCGAGCAGGCACGCGATCGCGGAGCGCATCCCCCACGCGACGGTGAGCTGCGGATCGAGGTCCCGCGTCAGCGCCCGCAGCTCACGTGCGTGGGAAGCCACCCGGGTGGCCGCCGCCAGCTGCCCGCGCAGCCGCGCAGCCGGCCCCAACCGTCCGCTCGATCCGCCGTGGAGGTGGAGGCTGCGGGCCGGGATCGGGAGCACCCGGAGACCGGCGGCGCGGGCGCGCTCGGCCAGCGGCCCGTCGGGGCAGGTCAGCACGTGCTGACCCGGCAGCGCGTCGGCGCAGTCGAGCAGGACGCGCTCCGCGCCGCCGAGCACGCCCGAGTAGCTGACGAACAGGATTGCGGTCACCCGGGCGCAGGCTATCCGCGGTGCGCGCGTCCCCGCCGGTAGGCGTGGCATCTGGACGGAGACCGTTCCTGCTTAGATTGCGACGGTGTCGGCGGAGGGGACCAATTCATCTAAAAAGTGGAGCAAAGTCGCGCTCGTCCACGACTTCCTGCTCGACGTGCGCGGCGCCGAGCGGGTTTTCGTCGAGCTCTGCAACATGTGGCCGCAGGCCGAGATCTTCACGGCCGTCTACGACGAGGAGGGCACCGAGGGCCGGTTCGCGCAGCGGATCGTGCACAGCTCGTTCCTGCAGCGCCTGCATCCGTCGGCGCGGACCTTCAGGGCGCTGCTACCGCTGTATCCGGCGGCGATCGAGTCCTTCGACCTGTCCGACTACGACCTCGTGGTGTCGAGCAGCTCGGCGTGGGCTCACGCGGTCCTGTGCGACGAGCGCTCGCTGCATGTCAGCTACTGCCACAACCCGTTCCGCTACGTCTGGAACGATCGCGACAGCACCCTGGCGCGCCGTGACCCGGTGACCCGCGCGGTCCTGCGCGCCGCCTTCCGGCGCTGGCGCCAATGGGACTGGATCGCCGCACAGCGCACTGACCGCTACGTCGCCAACTCGCAAGTCACGCAGGCGAGAATCCGCGCCTACTTCGGCCGTGAGGCGGCGGTGGTGCACCCTCCGGTTGACACCACGCGCTTCACGCCCGGCCGGGTGGGCGACTACTACCTGGTGGTCTCCGAGCTCATGGCCCACAAGCAGATCGACGTCGCCATCCAGGCCTTCAACACGCTGCGCCTGCCGCTGGTGATCGTCGGAGATGGGCCCGACGCGCGCCGGTTGCGTCGCGAGGCCGGTCCCACCATCACCTTCGCCGGCCGTCTTCGCGACGCCGCCGTGGAGCAGGCCATCCAGGGCGCGCGGGCGCTGGTGGTGACCTCGATTGAAGAGTTCGGGATCGCCGCCGTCGAGAGCCAGGCGGCGGGCCGGCCCGTGATCGCCAGGCGCGGCGGCGGCGCTCTGGAGACGATCATCGACGGGGTCACCGGATGCTTCTGGGCCGGCGGCCCCGACGAGCTGGCCCGCGCCGTCCTGTCGTTCGACGACGCGGGGGTCGACCCGGAGGCGTGCGCGCGCCAGGCGGCCAGGTTCGACTCGCGCAAGTTCCGCCGGAACCTGCTGCGCGAGGTCGACGCGGCCTGGCGCAGCGGGATCCGCGCGCCGGGCAACGGGCGCCAGCCACTGGCCACGACGCGGCTCGTGCGCCGCGCGGTCAGAGATCCTCACTGCTGAGCCGATGCGCCGTGTCGTGCTCAGTGCCGCCGGGGCGCTGCTGCTGGCGGGCCCCACCGCGATCGCGTTCTTCAGCGGCGGATACTTCGACGGCCCGCGGGCCACGGCCGGCGCGGTGGCGTGGCTGCTGGTGGCCGTCGCGGCGGCTGCCGGACTGCGCCTTACCGGTGGCGGCCCGGGGCCGCGGCTGGCGCTCGCCGGCCTGGCGGGGCTCGCTGCCTGGACGCTGCTCTCGATCCTGTGGGCGCCGATCGCCGGCAACGCGTACCACGCCGGGCAGATCGCCGTGCTCTACCTGGGGACGCTGCTGGCGGCCGCGCTCGTGCTCCGGGGCGCCCGGGCGCGGAGGCTGATCGAGCCCGCGCTGGCCGCGGGGACGCTGATCGTGATCGGCTACGGGCTGTCCGAGCGGCTGCTGCCGGGCGTGCTGCACTTCGCGCGCTCGGTCAGCGCCCAGGGCCGCCTCGAGCAGCCGCTCACCTACTGGAACGCGATGGGTGAGCTGGCCGCGATCGGGCTCGTGCTGTGCGCGCGGATCGCGGGCGACAGCTCGCGGCGGGTGTGGGAACGCTGCGGGGCGCTCGCGGCCACCGCCCCGCTGGGCCTCGGCGTCTACATCTCGTTCTCGCGGGGAGCCCTGTTCGCGTGCTTGGCGGGGCTCGTGGCGCTGATCGCGCTGGCACCCCGCGCGGAGCAGCTGGCGGCAGCACTGCTGGCGATGCTGACCGCCACGTTGGCGGCGGTCGCCGCCGCCTTCTTCCATGGCGTGACCGGTCTGGCGGGCTCGCTCGGCGACCGCGAGCGCCAGGGCGCGATCGTGCTCGCGCTGCTGGTGGTGATCGTCGCGGCCGGAGCCGTCGGCCAGTGGCTGCTCGTGCGCCGCGTCCGCGAGCGGACGCTGCGACTGCCGCGGCGGGCACCCCTGCTGGCCGGGATTCTGATCTGCGCCGGTCTCGCGCTGGCGATCGTCGTCGGGGCCAAGGAGAGCGGCGTCGCGAGCAAACCGCTGTCATCGGGCGCGACGCGCCTGGTCTCCCTGCAGAGCAATCGCTACGCCTACTGGGACGTGGCCCTGCGGGCGTTCGCCACCGAGCCACTGAGAGGCGTCGGGGCCGGCGGCTGGAGCGTCTACTGGTTGCGCTGGCGGACGATCGGCGAGTTCGCTCAGGACGCGCACTCGTTGCCGCTGCAGACGCTGGCGGAGCTCGGGCTCGTCGGTATCGCGTTACTCGCCACGTTCCTGGCGGGTGTCTGGCTCAGCGCGCAGCGGGCTCTGCGCGGGAGCCGTGCCGCCGTCGGTCCGGCGGCCGGATTCGTCGTGTACCTCGCACACGCTCCGCTGGACTGGGACTGGCAGATGCCGGCCGTGACGCTCGTGGCGATGGTTCTCGCCGGCGTCTTGCTCGCCGGTGCAGAGCGAGAGCCGGCCTTCCGCAGGGCCGTGAGTCCGGGCGCTGCCGGCAATAAGATGGCGCCGGTGAATCTCGCGACATGATCGCGTTCGGGTCGGCGATCACGAAGCCCGAGGTTTACCGGAAGTGTGCAGAACCGGGCATCCGCCGGGCCGCGGAGCCCGACTCGGAGGTGTACGCGCTGCCCTCCGTCGGAACCCTGTTTCAGAGCTACAACGTGCTGCTCGAGAAGGCCGCTCGGGCCCCCGATCTCGAGGCGCTGGTGCTCGTCCACCAGGACACCGAGATCATCGATCCGGACTTCTGCGCCCGCGCCCGCCGGGCACTCGCTGACTCCGACGTTGGGCTGGTCGGCTGCGTGGGCGCGATCGGCGTGCGCAGCATCGCCTGGTGGGAGGGATCGGTGTCGCTGGCATCGTTCATACATCGCTACGACGAGCACGGCGGCGGCGATCTGCCCGCGTTCTCGTGGACGATGCATGAGGCTCCGCCATACGCCCGCACCGGCGAGGTCGACACCGTCGACGGCTTTTTGATGGTGCTGTCCCCGGCGGTGGTGCAGAGCATCCGCTTCGACGAGTCGCTCGGCCGCCTGCACGGCTATGACTTCGACTTCTGCCTGCAGGTGCGTGCGTCGGGACGAAAGGTGGTCACCGCCGACTTCCGCGCCATCCACCACCACGCGCTGGAGCCGTTCAGCGATCCTGAAGCCTGGATCGAGGCGCACATTCGCGTGGCGGAGAAGTGGGACGGACACATTCCCGGGGTGGGGGCCGGAGTCGGCAGCTGGGAGCAGCGCGCCCTGCGCGCAGAGGCCGAGCGCGACGCGGCGAAGCTGCTCGACCACGCCAACGGGCTCGAGTTCGCGGCGCAGGTGCGCGAGCTCGAGGACAAGCTCGCCGAGACGACCGGCAGCCTCTCGTGGCGGCTGACCGCGCCGATCCGGTGGGCCGCTTGGGCCCGGACTCGGGCCGCACTGGCCCGCAGGCGATGATCGCCTTCGGCTGCATGGTCTCCGAGCCGGAGGCCTACCGGCGCTACGCCGAGCCCGGGATCCGCCTGGCTGCCGAGCCCAACTCCGAGACCTACGCGTTCGCCTCGGTGTCGAGCACCGCGCGCGGCTACAACCTTCTGCTCGACGCCGCCGCCAAGCGAGACGACCTCGAGGCGCTGGTGATCGTGCATCCCCACACCGAGATCGTCGATCCGAGCTTTGCGGCCAAGGCGCGCGAGGCGCTGCGCGACCCCGAGGTCGGCGTCGCGGGGTGCGCCGGCGCGGCCCAGGTCACCGGCATCGCCTGGTGGGAGGGCAAGGTGAGCTGTGGGCATATCACCCAGCGCTACAACGAGTACGGGGGCGGCGACCTCGCCGCATATCGCTGGACCGACGCGAAGCGCCCGCCCGCCGAGGTCGACACCGTCGACGGGCTGCTGCTGGTCCTCTCGCCCTGGGCGGTGCGCAACCTCCGCTTCGACGAGGGGCTGCTTTACGGGCACGGGTTCGACCTCGACCTATGTCTGCGGGCCCGTGCGGCCGGCCGCAAGGTGGTGACCTTCGACGCCGCTCTGGTCGAGCACCGGTCGCTGGACCTCTACGGCGACCGGGAGCTGTGGATCGAGGGGCACATCGCCGTCGCACGCAAATGGGGAGAGTGGCTGCACGAGCCAACCGATGATGAGGCCGCGTGGAGGCGCCGCGCCCGGCGTGCCGAGGCCGAGCGCGAAGCCGCGCGGACGGTCGCGTACTTCCGCAAGCTGGCCAACGACGCCCGCGTCGAGGAGCTCCAGCGCCACTTCGATGAGGCCACCGGGACGCTCGCCTGGCGCCTCACCAAGCCGCTGCGCGACCTCAACCTGTGGCGGCGCTCCCGGGCCGAGCGCGCGGAGCAGGCCTGATCGTCCAGCGGGCCGCCGGGGGCGGGTCCTCGAGCGCCTCAGGGGGACGCCGGGGGCGGGTCCTCGAGCGCCTGACGCACCTCGTCGCGGGAGACCACGGACTGGCTCGGCGCCACGCCCGCCCGGACCCGCAGTTTCGACAGCCGCTCGGCGACCGCGAACGCGCTGGACTCGAGCAGCCGCCGCAGCACGTTCTCCTGCCTGGTGCGGCGCGCCTGGGCGTCCCACACGGCGGTGCGCAGCGCGTGCTCGCCGGCGATGTGCAGCACCCGGTTGGCCTCCATGCGCTCGAGCAGCGGGTGACGATCCCAGGGCTCGAGCACCTCGGCGACCTCGTCCGCCCAGGGGGCCGCGGTGCTCCACACGGCTCCGAAGCCGAAGAACGCGGGCACGACGATCAGCCGCAGGTCATCGGCACCCGCCACGAAGTCCTCCACCGCCGTGAGCACGCCGTTGCGCGGGCCGCCCTCGGTGGCCGCCGAGCGGGGGTAGGGGAGGCCGTCGGCGCGGGTTCCCGCATCCCCGGGGAAGATCCCGCGCTGTGGGCCGGCGATCGGCCGGCGGTACTCGGCGGGGATCTGGGAGGGATCGAAGTAGTCGTCGCGGCGGCCGTGGGGCCAGCACACATCGTGAAAGAGCAGCAGCGGCAACGTCTGACCGGCGGCTCGCCCGGCGATCAGCCGCAGCTCCTCGCTGACCGTGTAGTAGTTGTGGTCGCCGTCGATGACGATCACATCGGCCATCGGCATCTCGGGCAGCGCCTCGAGACTGGCGCGGCGCACCAGCTCGATGCCGTCGTGCTCGGCGGCAAGCGCCACCAGCTGCTCCTGCGGCGACGGATCGACCGCCACGACGGCGGCGCCCACCGGCCCCGCCCAGGCGGCGAGCACCCGCGTGAGGTCACCGGCGTAGGCGCCGACCTCGATCACCGAGCGCGCGCCGACGGCATCGAGGACGCGCAGCATCAGCTCGCTGTGCTGGGCCATCGACGCTCCCCAGCGCAGGGGGTCGTTGAGGAACGGGTCTATCTCCACGCCGGCACGCTGCAAGGGGGCGGGCAGTCTAGAGGTTCGCCCGTGGCCATCGAGGTTTGCCGTGGCTTACAGCTGCTCGGCGATCCGCGGCGCCTCGCGGTTGAACGTCCACACGGCCAGCACGCACAGCAGGACGTAGATCGCCACCGGGATCATGGCCGGCAGCCAGCCGCCGGCGGCGCTCACCGGACCGGGCGCGCTCGGCTGGATGATCCATTTGCGCGCGAGCTCGAAGATCGGCGCCAGCGGGTTGAAGAGGATGATCGTCTTCAGCGTGTGATGGCCGATCACGCTGTCGATCGGGTACATGATCGGCGTGGCGTAGAAGAGCACCGTGGACACCACCGTCCAGATGATCGCCATGTCGCGAAAGCGCGGGTAGAGCGAGGAGACGATCATCGAGACGGCGACCGTGAGCAGGAGCAGCAACCCGAACACAACCGGGAAGAGCAGCCAGGTCCAGGTCGGGCTGACCCCGTAGGCCAGCAGGAAGATCACGACCACGACCAAGTTCAGCAGCACGTTGAACACGCTCGTGAGCACGACCGCCAGCGGGATCACCAAACGCGGGAACTGCGTCTTTCGCACGATCGACTCCTGGGCGACGACCGAGCTGACCGCGATGCCGGTGGCCTCCTGGAAGAAGCCGAACAGGACGATGTTCATCAGCAGCAGCACCGGATAGTGCGGGGCCTTGCCGCCGGCATGAAAGATCTTGGTGAACACCTCCACGAGCACCGCGAACAGCAACAGCGGCCGCGCCAGCGACCACAGGTATCCGAGCGTGGTCCCGAAATAGGTCTTCTTGAACTCGGTGATCGCGATCATGTAGAGCAGGTCGAGCGACCGCCGCCAGCCGCCGCCCAGTGCCGAGGGCCCCGGCACGTCGCGCAGCACCACTTCCTCGTCGATCCGCGAGTCGGCGGCGGCCGGAGCGTCACTCAGCGTCAGACCGACCATCTCGGTGCTCATGCGCCGGCCATCGGCAGCGGCGTGGCGCTGACGCTGCTGTGCACCGACACCATGCCGTGGCGGGGCGCCGTCCCGAACACCACGAAGTGGGTCATCCGCAGGCCCTGGACGACCATGTCGCCGGCCACGCGATCCCGCCGGATCCAGCAGTCAAGCGTGTAGCGGCCCGGCACGAGCACGTTGTCGATCTCGCCGCCCAGGCGGATCGTCTGGCCCTCGGCCAGCGTCCCCTCGACGTGGCGCTCGATCCCGAACACGACGTCGCCGTCGACGTTGAGCACCTGGAGGACGAACACGGGGCGCTCGAGCTCCCGGGCGGCCTCGAGCACGATGTCCAGACGCAGCGGCACGCCCTGCTCGACGTTCTGGATCGGCTTGCCCTGCTCGTCGAGCAGGTGCGCGTGGACCAGCCGGCCGTTGATCTCGGCCTCGGCGATCGGCCGGTCGGCCTCCGGACGCGCGGCGAGGGCCGCCTCGACCTCCGGCGAGCCTGCGAAGTTGAGCCGGTAGTAGCGCAGCGCGGTGTCCTCGGGGTCGCCGATGTACTGCAGCTCGCCGTCCTGCAACAGCATCGCGCGGTGACACAGCGCCTGCACCGTGGCCATGTCGTGGGTGACCAGGACGATCGTCCGCCCCGCCTGGCGCCGGGCATAGAACACATCCATGCACTTCTGCCCGAAGGCGGCGTCACCGACCGCCAGCACCTCGTCGATCAGCATCACGTCTGCGTCGGCCTGGACCATGATCGCGAACGCCAGGCGCACCATCATCCCGGAGCTGTAGTTCTTGACCTTCAGCTCCACGAAGTCGCGCAGCTCGGCGAAGTCGAGGACCGCGTCGAGGTTGTAGCGGGCCTCGCGCCGGCCGAGCCCGAACAGGACGCCGTTCAGGGCCACGTTCTCCTTCGCCGTCAGCTCGGGATTGAAGCCCACGCCGAGCTCGATGAACGGAGCCACCCGGCCCGCCATCCGCACCTTGCCGGTGTCGGGGCGGTAGATCCCGGCCATGATCTTCAGCAGCGTGCTCTTGCCCGAGCCGTTACGCCCGACGATCCCGAAGAACTCGCCCTTGTGCACGTCGAAGGAGACGTCCTGCAGCGCGCGCAACTCGCGGTACTCCATCTTGCGAAATGGGTTGGAGGCGCGCTCCTTGAGCGTGTCGATGCGGTGCTCGGGGACCCGGAAGGTCTTGCTCAGCCCGCGCGCCTGGATCACCACCGGACCCCGGCCCGCGGCCGACCGGGTGCCTCCGCCGCGCGCGGCGCGATGCTCCCCACCCGCCGAGGAGGGCGGCTGGCTATCCGTCGTGACGGGGATTGACATGGAGGGAACCCACGCGCTCACTCCGTGTCCTGGGCGCGCTGCGATCAGGCTAACAGTCACGTGGAGCACGACTCCGGACGCGCCAGGCAGCGGTCAACGAGACGCGCTCGGGGCCGCTAATCTCCAGCGGCGATGAGGGTCCCCGAGCTCGCCGGCGCCGCGGCGACGGCGCCGAGGGAGGCTCCGCGTCCGCCAGGCGATGAGGGCAGCGCGGTCTCGGCGCGGTGGCTCGCCGTGGTCGGGCTGCTGGCGCTCGCCGGCTTCGCGATCAGGCTGGCGGTGGCGCACGAGTCACTGTTCGCGGACGAGCTCTCGACTTACTGGATCTCAGGCACGCACGGGCTTCACGGAGTCCTGTCGCTGATCTACGGCACCTCGGCGATCAAGCACGCCGAGATCACCCCGCCGCTGTCATTCGTCGCCTCGTGGGTGACCCTGCATCTGGCGCACACCCCGGTGGCGCTGCGCCTGCCCTCGCTGCTGGCGGGCACGCTCACGATCCCCGTCCTGTACCTGCTGGGGACACGGACCGTGGGTAGGCGACCGGCGCTGGTGGCCACGGCGCTGGCGACGGTCTCGCCGTTCATGATCTTCTACTCGACCGAGGCGCGCGCCTACGGGCTGCTGATGCTGCTGGTGACCGGTTCGACGCTGTCGATGCTGCTGGCGGTCGACACCGGTCGGCGGGTGTGGTGGTGGGTGTACGCAGCCTGCGCGGCGCTGGCGTTCTGGACGCACAACACCTGCTTGTTCGTGCTCGCCGCCCAGCTGGTGTGGGTCCTGTGGGCGCATCCCGAAGCGCGGCGCGCGGCGCTGCTGGCCACGCTCGGCGCCGTGATCGGGGTCCTGCCGTGGCTGCCGGGCTTCTTCGACGAGCTGCACTCGCCGACGCTCAAGATCCTGTCCGCCCTGGCGCCGTTCGACGCCCACGACGTGTGGGTGATCCTCGGACACTGGGCGATGGGCTACCCCTACGGCGCGCTGGCACGCCTGACCCAGGTACCGGGTGACCTCGGGCTGGCCCTGATCAGCGTGGGGACGCTGCTGGCCGTCGGGGGTCTGATCGCCGGCTATGTCCGCGCGCGCCCAGTCCGGCCGGCGCTCCGACGTGAGGACCGAATCTGGCTGCTGGCCCTGCTTCTCGTGGTCACACCGGTCGCCGAGGCGCTGTTCAGCGCGGTCAGCACCCACATCTTCGGCCTGCGTAACCTCGCCGCCTCCTGGCCCGCGCTGGCACTGGTGTTCGCGTACCTCGTCATCGCGGCGGGACGGCGGATCGGCCCGGCGGCGGCGGCGCTGGTGGTGGTCGGCCTCGCCCTGGGCGCGGCTCGGATGGTGGCCGACGATTACGGGCGCCCGGACTACGGATCCGCGGCGCGCTACGTGGAGCGAGCCGTCCGCCCCGGGGATGCCGTGATCGACGAGACCGGGGACCTCAGCCCCGGCCCGCTGACCGGGTTCGACGTCGCGCTCAGCCGTCCCCTACCCACGATCCGGGCCCTGGCACCGGCCGAGCGCGACCATCCGTTCACGCTGCGAGACCCCTACGTCACGGTCGCCGCGGCGACCGGGCAGGCACTGGCCCAGGTGCGGCCCGGCGGCCGCGTGTTCGTCGTCGGAGGTCAGGCGAGCCCGTCCGTGCGACTGCGGCTGGTGGCGCGGCGTGCCTTCCTCCACGTGCCGGTGGCGGTGTACGCGACCTCGGGGCCCCGCGGTGGCTGACGCCGGCGTCGCCGCGCCGGACCGCCGGGCTGCGAGCCCGCCGGCGGGTGGACCCCGCGGCGGCCGATCCGCAGGCGCCTCGTTCCTCGCAGCGCTGACGGTCACGATCACGCTTGCCGTGGCGGTCTTCGCGTTGCTGGCGGCGGCGACGCTGCTGCTGGTCCATCCCCCCGGCGGAGGTGTCGTGGCCTCGCAGGTGATCCGCCAGAACCAGAGCGCCAAGACCGCGCTCTACGTCCTGGCGCTGATCGGAGTGATGCCGCTGGCGCTGCTGGCGGGGCCCCGGATCGCCGATGCGATCGCCGCCGGGCCGAGCGGCCACGCGGTCGAGGTCGTGGCCGGGCTGCTCGCCGCCGGGCTGGTGGCGGTGCTGGTCGCCGTCCGGGTCTCGGCGTCGCTGCCCTGGGGTGACGGGCTCGGGGTGTTGCTGGCCGGAGTCGTCATCTGGGCGGGGTTCGCGATCGCGCTCGTGATCCGGGCCGCGAGGCCGGGGGCATGGCCGCCGCCGCCGCGCCTGGTCTCCGCCCAGCGGTGGGTGGCGGCGCTGCTGGGCGGCCTCGCGGTGGGGGCGGTGCTCGCGTTCACGGCCCTGCGCTCGCTGAGCGGCCGCGGCCTGGCGCTCGGCCTGGCGCTGGCCGCCGTGGGCCTGGTCGCGGCCCGCTTTGCGCCGTCTCGCCGGCTCGGCAGGTTGCCGACGGTCGTGCTCGACGTGGCGGTGGTCGCGCTGCTGCTGCTGGCGATTCCCAACGTCGTCGTCTTCCATCCGTCCCCCGGTCTGCCCAACTCGTTCTTCGTCCCCGGGATCATCCAGTTTCACCAGGACTTCCTGCTCGGCCCCGCCAACCAGCTGCTCGGCGGCGGCGCGCTGATGGTCAACGTGCCGGTGTCTCAGTATGGGGTCGGCTACATCTATCTGCTGGCCGGGTGGTTTCACCTGGTCCCGATCGGCTACGGCACCTACGGCTTCCTCGACGGCCTCGTCACGGCGCTGTTCTATGTCGCCGGCTACGCGATCCTGCGCCTGGCCGGCGTCGCGCGCCCGCTGGCCGTCGGCGCGATGGCGCTGGCCGTCGTGGCGCTGATCCTCAACCTGTTCTATCCGGTCGGCTCGCTGCCCCAGCAGGGCCCGCTGCGCTTCGGCCTGCCGATCGTCGTGATCCTGTCGGCGGTGGCCGCGACGCGCTGGCCGGACCGCGCCACGACGGCGCGGGCGGCGACGCTCGTGACCCTGGGGGTGGCGGCGATCTGGTCGCTGGAGATGCTGGCCTACACGCTGCTGGTGTACGCGGCCGTCCTGCTGGCGCAGGCGTGGATGCTGCACCCGGCCGACCGCCGGCCGTGGCTGCTGCGCCAGGTCGGGCGCGGGCTCGCGGCCTGTGTCGTCGCCCACCTGATCCTCGCCGGGGCGACCCTGGCCGGCACCGGCCGGCTGCCGGACTGGGGCCAGTACCTCGCCTACGTCGACGCCCTCGTGCTCGGCGGCCAGAAGGCCGGCGGGATCAGCTACGGCTTCGCCGATTTCTCGCCAGGCCTCGTCCTCGGCGCCGCGGCGCTGGCCTCGGGCGCGGCGCTGGTGCTCCTGATCCGCCGGGCTCCGGCGCTCGCGCGCCGCGAGCCCGTGAGCGTCGTGGCCATCGCCGGCACGACCGCGTACGCGATCGCGCTGCTCAGCTACAGCGACAACCGCTCCTCGACCTACCTGCTGGGTTATGTCGGCCTGCCGACGCTGCTGGCAGCCGCTGTGTGGCTGGGGCTGCTGCTGCGAGCCCATCCCGACCGCGCGGCCCCGAGCCGGCTCGGCGCGCTGGCGTTCTCGCTCGCGGTGGCCGCGATCATGGTCGGCGCCGCCTGGCCGCGTGTGCACACCGACTTCTCAGACACCGCCCTGGCCCACGTCCGCGGGCTCGGCGCCTCACTCACGAGGCTCTGGCACCCGCCGCCGATCGACCCCCGGGCGCCCGGCGGCCAGGCGCTGTTGCGCCGCTACGCGCCCGCGCGCCGGGCCCTGATCCTGCTTCCCGACGCTCCCGATCTCGGGACCGAGATCCTGATCCGCGGCCGCCGCGCCAACCGCCTCTCGATCGGTGACCCGAAGGCCGACGCGTTTGTCGACTCCAGCATCTGGACCGGCGAGCTGACCGCCGAGCTGCGCCGGCTTCGAGCCGGCACGCGGTTTCTCACCGACCGCGCCGGCCTGCGCGTCGCCGCGGAACTGCGGCGCCGGCCGGGCAGCTATCCGCTGGCGCACCCGTTCGGAACCGACAACCCCCAGACCGAGTGGATCCTGCAGCGCCTGGCATGGCGGTTTGCCCTGCGGCCGCTGCACGTCGACCGCGCGGGCCTGATGGTCGCCGTGCTCGAGCCCCGTCGCGGCCGCGGCTAGTGGGAGGCCCACTAGGAGGTGGGCGTGGCGACGATCACGTTGTGGGCCGCGAAACGCCGCAGCGGCGCCACGCGCTCCACGGCGCGCTCGACTCCGGCGGCCAGTCCGAGAGCGGCCGGGGGCGTGAAGTCCGGGACGAGGCCCAGCTGGGTGCAGAGCACGATCCGCGCCCCGGCGTCGCCCAGTCCGCCGGTCAGCTCGCGCGCGGGAATGAGGCGTTCCTCCCCGGTGTCCTGGGGCACACGCGCCATCAACGAGCGCCAGTACGGGTTGCGCGGGTTGTGATCCCAGACCAGCACGGCGCCCCCGGGCCGGGTCACCCTCACCATCTCGGCCAGCGTGGCGTGGACGTCAGCCGGATCGGCGATGTGGTGCATGACGGCGACGGTCAGCGTCAGGTCGAATAGGTCGTCGGCGAACGGGAGGGCGGTGCCCGAGCCGTGAACGGCGTGCACGCCGCGCGTCCGCGCCCGCAGCACCTCGAGCATCCCCTCCGACGGATCGACACCGGTCATCTCGTAGCCGGCCCGCGCGAGGCGCTCGGCCAGCACTCCGGTTCCGCAGCCGACGTCGAGGCCCCTGCCGCGGGGGCAGTGCTCGAGCACGAACGCGGTGCGCTTTCTCAGGTAGTGCTCGACTACGTGCGCGGGCAGCGACACGTCGTACGCCCCGGCGATCGCGTCAAAGTGTGATGTGCTCATGCTCCGGCTCGGGCTCCGGGGCCATCGGGTGCGCGGGGCCGAACCGGGGAGCGCGCTTGCGGGTGCGCCGCGGGGTGGCCCGGTGAAAGCGCAACACGAGCTCGATCATCCGCAGGCCGACCCCGATGGCCGCCAGCCGCCGCCCGGTCACCGAGGAGATCCCCACGCGGGGCAGGTAGTTGACCGGCACCTCGACGAACCGCGCGCCCGAGACCACCGTCAGCAGCATGATCTCGACACCGGCGTGGTTGCCGCCGACCCGCATCGACCGCGCCACATGCTCGGCGGTCTCCCGGCGCAGGAGCTTGTAGGTGCAGCCCACGTCGCTGAGGTGGCTGGTGTTGAAGAGCAGCTCGATCAGCTTGGCCACCGCCCAGTTCCCCCATCGCAAGAAGCCCGCCATGTTGGCGTCCTCCCAGATCAGGATCTGGGTCGTCCGGGTCCCGAAGACGGCGTCGCACTCGCCGCTGTAGACCAGGAGCTTGATGATGTCGCGCGGCAGGAAGGTGCCGTCGGGCTCGGCCAGCACGATCATGTCGCCGCTGGCCTCGAGCAACCCGCGGCGAGTGGCATGGCCGTAGCCCTGACGAGGCTCGTGAACCAGGCGCGCGCGCGTCTGTGCGACCTCCTCGGCCGTCCCCGCCTCGGCGTTGTTGTCGACCACCACCACCTCGTCGACGACGCCGGTGGCGAAGAAGCCATCGATCACGCCGCGGATCGAGTCGCGCTCGGCGTAGGTCATGAGTACGACCGAGACGTGTTTGCCTTTCCACATGATTTCCGCCCCGCCGCTGCCGTTCCCGTCCGCGATTCTAGGCGGGGTTGCGCGCGAACGCCCAGACCTGCAGGGGGAGGTCGGGCTCGTTGCGAAGCGAATGCCAGCGCCGGTGGGCCGGCCACACATCGAGGTTGCCGGCGATCGCGCTGCGGTTACCCCACGAGTCGATCGTGTCGACCACCAGCCCGGCGTGCTCGAGCAGGGTCCTCAAGCCCCGCGGGGTGAACCGCCAGTAGTCACCCATGCCGTACATCGGCAGCTCGTGCACGCGGACCATGAACGGGGTCGAGACGATCACATGGCCGCCGGGGAAGCACAGCTCCCGCAGGTTCTTCACCGCGCGCACGGGATCGCTCACGTGCTCGAGCACCTGCTCGCAGATCACCACGTCGTAGCGCTCGTGCTCGGGCGCCAGCGGCGCGCACAGGTCAAACTCCGGATAGTGCAGCGACTCAAACCGTCGCCACGGCTTGCCGGCCTGCCCGGCGCCGCTGATCTCCGCCGCGCTCAGCGAGGCTGGGCTGAGCGAGTCCAGATGGCGTGAGACGGCCTCGTTGAGCGTCACCCGCTGCCACATGTCGGCACCCGAGCTCGCCTCCGGAAGCAGCAGCGCCCGCCGCGCCGCCCGCCAGCGCTCGGGCAGCAGCAGCGCCCGCCGCGCCGCCGGCCAGCGGCTCAGAAGACCTCGCGCCATTGCGGCGCGATCTCCTCGAGCGCGATCTCGAGCCCCTCGAAGCAGCTGTCCTCGTAGAACCAGCGCTCGAAGCTCTCGGTCTCGGTGATCTGGTTGTGCAGCGCCCAGCGCTCCTCGCGGTCGCGCTGGGCGTAGGCACGGCCCTGCCGCGTGCGGTGGCGCGCCAGACAGACCTCGTAGTCCATCCGGTGCAGGTGGATCAGGCGCAGATCCGGATCCAGGTTGTATTGAAAGTCGGCGCGGCCGTGAAACCCCTGACGCCACTGCAGCGGGGCGGTGGTCAGCGCGGCCTTGTCGTAGGCGCCGTTGGCAAACCAGTGGTGGCGCTGGCTGAGGATCGGTCGTGCCGGATCGAGCGGCGGCTCTGAACCTTTTAGGTGCAGCAGCTCGTAGCCGAGGCAGTTGACCCATTCCTCGTCGAAGCGGTCGAGATAGTCGCCGAGGGTGCCGACCTGCGGCGAGGGCGCCACCAGCTCGTCGACGTCGGCGACCATCACGATCTCGTAGCGCTCGATCAGCTCGTGCTGGAGGGACTGGATCGTGTCCCGCGTCCACAGGGCGTCGACACAGCCGCGCGCCGCCGGGACGCGCACGAACCCATCGCCGTCGGTCGAGCCGTCGTCGGTCTCGTTGTCGAGCACGTAGATGTCCTGGGGGGCGAAGAAGCGGCCGTAGTACCCCAGCCAGATCGGCAGGAACACCGGCTCGTTGTGCACCATCGTGATGATCGCCCGGCGCCGCGGTAGCCGCGGGCGCGGGCGCGCCGCGTAGTGCGCACGCCGCTCGCGTCGCTTGAGTCCGAACCATGGCGCCATCGGATGGTCCGGGCTGTCCTGGGGCTCCAGCTCGACCGGCGGGGGCTCCCCCCAGCTCATCCCCGCGTCATCCCGGGCTCATCCCGGTCATCCGACCGCGATTGGCGCGTACGCCGGCGGGAACCGCGTGGCGCCGAAGAACCAGTTCTCAAGCGCATACCGGGGCTTGGGCATCGACGGATCAGCACCCGTCTGGTGCAGGAACATCTCGTCGAACAGCAGCGCGTCGCCGGGCTCGAAGACCGGTCGTAGGATCCCGCGCTGACCCGCGGCCTGGAGGGCGACATGCTGCTCGGTCAGCACCTCGAGGCCCGGGTGGTCGGTCTTGGTCTGCACGAAGTCCTCGAGCCGGACGGGCACGACATCCAGGCTGGGTGCCTCGTCCCCGCAGCGCGACAGCGCCAGCCACAGGTTCAGCGCACGCACCTCGCCCATGAACCTCCCGTCCTGATGCCAGGCGCCCGGGACCGATGGATCGGCGCGGCGCAGCGTCGACTTGTGCACGGAGATGAGCGCCGGCTCGCCCAGGTAGCCCGAGACCAGCGCCGGCAGCCCGGCGGCCCCGAACAGCTCCTGCATCTGAAAGCTGAGCGCGGGGGAGTCGGCCGCGTAGACCCCGCCGCCCATCTTGATCCACGGGCGTCCCAGGTACGGGTCAAAACGCTCGTGGGGTGTGAACTCCTCGTACAGACCGGGGACCGCGAGACCGCAGTCGTCAAAGCGAGCACGCTCGCCGAACGACTGCTCGATCTCGGCGGCGAACGCTTGGGCGGCGGGGCGCGCCACGAGGCCCCGCACCAGCAGGCAGCCGTCGCGCAGGATCCCGGCGCGCAGCAGGCCGGGGGTGAGGGCGGAGGCGGGGATCTCCGGCAGGGCGCCGTCGAACTCGGGTAGCGCCGAGGCGTCCGGAGCCGCATACCGCGGGCCGGGACGCTCCCGGTCGAGCTCGCGCACGCCGGCCAGGTGGCGCAGCCACAGCAGCCGCCGTTCCAGGGCGGGGTCACGCCGTGCGCGGTTGGCGTTGCGCAGCCGCTCGATCTCCTCGCCGAGCTCCGTGTCGCTGCCAGGGAACTCGGCTTCGCCCAGCGGTGCGACGGGCGGCGGCTGCGCAACGACTTCGGGACGGCGCCTGAGCAGCCTCACATCAGACGGCGATCGGGGCGTACTCGGCGGGGAACGCGGAGGCGCCGAAGAACCAGTTCTCGATCGCGTACCGGGGCTTGGGCATGGTGGGGTCCGAGCCGGTCTTGTGCAGGCAGAGGTCGTCGAAGAAGATGGCGTCGCCGGGCTCGAAGATCGGGCGCACGATCGGACGCTCACCGGCGGCTCGGACGGCCTGCTTCTGGGACACCTGGTAGTCGAGCATCGCCTCGTCGGTCTGGGTGGAGACGAAGTCATCGAGGCGGCGCGGGACGATGTCCAGGCCGGGTGCCTCGTCCCCGCAGCGCGAGAGCGACAGCCACAAATTGAGCGCGCGGACCGGGCCCATGAACCGGCCGTCCTGATGCCAGGCTCCCGCGACCGAGGGCTCGGCCTTGCGCAGCGTCGTCTTCTGCGCGGAGATCAGCGGCGTCTCGCCGAGGTAGCCGCGCACGAGCTCGGGAACCCCGGACGAGGCGAACATCTCGAGCATCGAGAAGGCCAGCCTCGGGCTGTCGGCGGCCAGCACGCCGCCTCCCAGCTTGATCCAGTCGCGTGTCATCTCGTCACTCGGGCCGGGCCGCGGGACGAACTCGGCGTACAGGCCGTCGGCCGCCGCGCCACCGGCGTCGTGGACCTCGCGCTCGGCGAAGGCCCGGTCGATCCCGTCCGCGAAGCGCAGGGCGGCGTCGCGGTCAAACAGTCCCCGGACGAGCAGGCAGCCGTCGCGCAGGATCCCGGCCCGCAGCAGCTCGGGGGTCAGCTGGTCAGCGCGGATCTCCGGCAGGCCGTCGTCAAACGGTGGCAGCGCGTCGCCGTCCGGGTCGGGATGCCGGGGCTCAGTGCCGTTCGTTCCCAGGCGCAGGATGCCCAGGTCGTGGCGAAGCTCAAGCAGCCGCCGCTCGACTCTGGGGCTGCGAGCGGCCTGGTTCTCCCGGGTCAGCGAGTCGATCTCGGCTTCGAGCTCGGCCGGGGTGGCGGCGCCCCGCGGCTTCTCGTGCCTGCGCCTCAGAGTCCACATGCCGCCAAGGTACTACGTGCCGTCCGGGTGACGTTCGCGCGCGGGCGCTCCCACGACGGTCGCCCCGGCCGGCACGTCGTCCACCACGACGGCGTTGGCGCCGATCTGTGCGCCGGCTCCGATGTGCACCCCGCCGATCACCTTGGCGCCGGTGCCGATGCTGACGTGGTCCTCGATCGTCGCCCCGCGCACGTCTCCTGCCCGCAGCCCGATGGTGACGAAGGGCGCGATCACGGCGCCGTGCCCGATCTCGACCAGGCCGTCGGCGACGAACTGGCCATGGACGATGTAGATCCCGGGGGCGACAACGACCGGGTCCCCGATCGAGATCTGAGCGATGACCATCGCCAGGCGGTGGGCCAGCCGGGGGAGGATCGGCACGCCGAGAGCCTGCAACCGTGCCTTGGCTCGATACAGCGCCTGGCCCAGGAACGCGTCGCTGACCCACGCCAGCCGCAGGATCTGGACGGCCGTGTCCGCGCCCGAGCGGAACTCCGACCGCTCGCCGCGGTGCAGCGCGGTGATCCGCGCATCGGCCACCAGCGCGTCGCGCAGGTGCGGGTGGCGGGCCCGGATCGCGCGCCAGAACGCGTCGGGGTCGACGTGCTTCGGGGCCTGGTCGTTGGCCGGTTCGGCGCTCACGGGGCGCCACGTTAGCGCCGCGCCGACCCTGCACTGCGCTTTGCCAGGCGTCGCGCCGACCCTTCACTACGCTTCGCCGGGTGCCGAGCGAGAAGCTCCACCTCCAGCTCGAGGCCGAGCTTCCCTCCGAGCTTGCCGTCGGCCGCGGGACCGCCCTGTTCGTGTGCGGATGGTGCTTTTGCAGGGAGTCGGAGATCGAGGCGCTCGAGTTCGTGCTCGACGGCGCCGCGCAGCCGGTCGAGGCCAGCGGGATGCCTCGTCTGGATCCGTTTGCGGCCATGCATCCCGGGCTCGATCTTCAGGAGGCGTTCACCGCCGGCGGGGATCCGGACTCGGGCGAGGACCCGCACCTGCACAGCTACGCCAGCGGCTTCTGGGGGATCGTGCGGATCGCTCCGGCTGCCCCCGGCCACGTGCTCGACCTGGCGCTTCGCGCGCGGCTGCGCGCCGGTGTGCACCTGACGGCCGAGCTGGCCCGGATCGAGGTGGCGGCGCCGCCCGCCGGGACCCCGGGACGCTGGACCGGCGAATCCGGCGAATCCGGCGCGGCGCGCGTGGCGATCTGCATGGCCACCTACAACCCTCCCGCCGATCTGCTCGAGCGCCAGCTGGAGTCGATTCGCCGCCAGACGCATCGCAACTGGACCTGCTTCATCAGCGATGACTGCTCCGGCGCCGAAGCCTACGCGCGCCTGCGCGCGGCGGTGGCCGATGACCCGCGGTTCGTCGTCTCCCGGTCGGAGCGGCGCCTGGGCTTCTACGCCAACTTCGAACGGGCGCTGTCGCTCGTGGGCCGCGACGCCGAGTACGTCGCGATGGCCGACCAGGACGACGTGTGGCATCCCGACAAGCTCGCTGTGCTGCTTACGGCGATCGGAGACGCCCGCCTGGTCTACAGCGACGCCCGCGTGGTCGCGCGCGACGGGAGCGCGATCTCCGAGACGTGGTGGAGCACCCGTGACAACAACCACTCAGACCTGCTCTCCCTGCTGGTCGCCAACGCCGTCACCGGCGCCGCGTCGCTGTTTCCCCGTGACCTGCTCGACGACGCGCTGCCCTTCCCGCCGCACCAGTTCGCGCACTTCCACGACCACTGGATCGGGCTGACGGCGCTGGCCACGGGCTCAATCGCCTATGTCGACCGGCCGCTTTACGACTACGTCCAGCATGGCAACGCCTCGCTCGGGCACGCCGCCGCCAACCGCATGACCTCGCTGCGCGAGCGGCTGGCCCGCCAGCGGACGCTCCGCGATCGGGTTCGTCTGTGGCGCCTGCACTACTTCGCCGACGTGTGCCGGCTGCGACAGTTCTCGACCGTGCTCGAGCTCCGCTGCGGTTCGCGCATGAGCCGTCGCAAGCGGCGCGCGCTGACAGCGCTGGAATCGGCCGAGCGCTCGGTCCCGGCGCTGCTGCGTCTGGCCCTGCGGGGCGCGCGCGAGCTGACGGGAACGCCCGAGACGCTGGGCGCGGAGTGGATGCTGTTCCACGCGCTGCTGTGGCGGCGGCTGCTCGGCGCCGGCGCGGGACCGCGCCCGCGCCGGCGACTCCGGCTCGACGCGCTGCCGCCCCCGTCGCTGGCGATCCAGCCGGGCGCCCAGGCACTACATCCGGATGTCGCCGCGGTGGCCGACAAGGTCGCCCCGCTGCGCTGGCAGGTCTCGGAGTCGGCGGCGCCTCGGGTCAATGTGCTGCTCCCGACGATCGACCTGCGGCACTTCTTCGGCGGCTACATCGCCAAGCTCAACCTGACCCGGAAGCTGGTGGAGGCCGGTTTCCGCGCGCGGATCGTGACCGTCGATCCGGTCGGCCCGCTGCCGCCCGGATGGCGGCGCACGCTGGAGGGATACAGCGGCTTGGCCGGGCTGTTCGACACCGTCGAGGTCGTGTTCGGGCGCGAGGCTGCCTCGATCGAGATCAGCCCGCGCGACAGCTTCGTCGCCACCACCTGGTGGACGGCGCATGTGGCGGCGGAGGCGGTCCGGCACGTGAGCGCCGAGCGCTTTCTGTACCTGATCCAGGAGTACGAGCCGTTCACGTTCCCGATGGGGACCTACGCCGCCCTGGCGGCGCAGTCCTATGCCACCGACCACTTCGCGCTGTTCAGCAGCGAGCTTCTGCGGGGGTACTTCCGCAACCATCGGATCGGTGTCTACGCCGCGGGCGAGCTCGAGGGCGACGAGCGTTCAGCCTCGTTTCAGAACGCGATCACGCCCGTACGGCCGCCCGCTCTGAGTGCGCTGACCGGCCGGGCGCCGCGGCGGCTGCTGTTCTACGCGCGCCCAGAGGATCACGCGGCGCGCAACATGTTCGAGCTCGGCATGCTGGCGCTGGCTCGAGGGGTGCAGGAGGGCCTGTTCGCCGACGGCTGGGAGCTGCGGGGGATCGGCACCGTGAACGCCGGCCGCAGCGTGTCACTGGGCGGCGGGGCGAGCCTCGATCTGCGGCCGCGTGCCGACCAGGAGTCATACGCGGATCTGCTGGGCGAGTACGACGTGGGGATGGCGCTGATGTACACCCCGCACCCGAGCCTCGTGCCGATCGAGATGGCGTCGGCCGGGCTCCTGACGGTCACCACCAGCTTCGAGAACAAGACGGCCGCCGCGCTTCAAGCGATCTCGGGCAACCTGATCGCCGCCGAGCCGACCGTCGAGGGGGTGCTGGCCGGCCTGCGGAGCGCCGTCGGCGGGGCGGGTGACATCGAGCGCCGCCTGCGCGGAAGCCGGGTGCACTGGAGCCGCGACTGGGACGAGTCGTTCGAGCCCGAGCTGATGGCGGAGCTCGTCGCCGTCCTCGGGGGCGCCCACGTGGGCGTGTGACCGGGGCCGCCGCGGTGCGTCTGGAGGCGGTGCCGGCCGCGGGTGGCCGGTCAGTGGCCGGGGGCCGGACCGGGATCCAGCAGGGCCAGCTGACGCACGGCCCGTGGGCTGATCGCCGGGTTGCCGTACCCCGCCTGTGCCAGGTCCACCCAGGCGACCAGGTTCATCGGCTCCGCGCGCGTCACCCCTTCGAGGATCGACACGGCCGCGGCGCGGTGTCCGAGCTCCAGCGCGAGCATCCCACGCTGGATGGCAACCTGCCGGTCGGGGTTCAGGGTCGAGGCGCTGGAGAGCAGCGCCCGTGCCCGCGCCGCCTGCTGGGCATCCGGGACCGTCGCCGCGCCGACGATCGAGGTGGCGCTGTCGAGGTCGTACGCCTGGCGGCTGCCGAGCACGAACCAGGCGCAGACGACGACGGCGAGCGCGGTGAGGGCGACACGTCCGATCATCGTCGGCAGATGATCGCCGATCGCCGCGGCCCGGCGCGATGAGCACGCCGGCGGTATCGGTCGTGGTCCCGAACTGGAACGGACGGCGGTGGCTGCCGTCGTGCCTGGAGGCGCTGGCCGCGCAGGACGTCCCCGCGCTCGAGGTGATCGTGGTCGACAACGGCTCCACAGACGGCTCGACGGAGTACCTGCGGGCCGAGCATCCCGGGGTGCGGGTGCTGGAGCTGAGCGCCAACACCGGATTCGCCCATGCCGCCAACGCCGGCGTGGCCGCGGCCGAGTCAGAGCTCGTGGCGCTGATGAACACCGACGTGGTGCCGGCCCCGGACTGGCTGGGCCGGATGGCGCGGGCGCTGCAGGCGGCTCCGGGCGCGGCCGCCGTGGCCTGCAAGATGCTCTCGCTCGAGGATCCCGAGGTGATCTATGACGCCGGCGACGTCCTGCGCCGCGACGGCGCCTGCGAGCAGCGGGGCCGGTTCACCCGCGACGATCCCCGCTGGGACGTTCCCGGCGAGGTGTTCGGCGCCTGCGCCGGAGCGGCGCTCTACCGGCGCTCGGCGGTGCTGGCGGTCGGCGGCTTTGACGAGCGCTACTTCGCCTACCTGGAGGATGTCGATCTGGCGCTGCGGCTGCGCCTGGCGGGCTGGGTTTGCCGGTACGAGCCGGCGGTCGTCTGGCACGCCGGGGAGGGTTCCTCACACCAGCTCGCGGGGGGCTCTCGGCGCCTGGTCGCGCGCAACACGCTGGTGCTGGTCGCGCGCTGGTTCCCGGCGCGCTGGCTGCCGATGGTCGTCTACCGGCAGGCGGGGTGGCTCGCGCACTCATGGCGCGAGCGCGGCCTGCGCGACCATCTGCGCGGCCTGCTGGCGGCGCTGCCGCTGCTGCCGGGCGCGCTCCGGGACCGCCGCCGGCTGCTCGGCGCCGCCGTCGTGCCGGTGCCGACGGCGATCCCCGCGCGGCCGTTCCGGGGCCCGCGGGCCGGCGGCCACGGAGTGTCGGCGGCTGCCGCGCGCCGGAGCGGTCCGATTACGCTTGCGCCAATGTCGATCACCACGGGCGAGCGCGTGTCCAGCGCACAGGGCGGCTTCAACCCGAGCTTCCAGCGCCACCGGGCGGAGTACCGGCTGTGCGCGCCCCTGCTGGGGCCCGGCCGCGTGCTCGATCTCGGCTGCGGCACAGGGCATTCCTACCGGGAGCTGGCACCGCGCGAGACGGTCGGAGCCGATCTGCACGCCGAGGCGCTCGAGGGGCAGGAGCGCGAGACGCACGCCTGCGACATGCGCTCGCTGCCGTTCGCGGACGGGTCGTTTCAGTCGGTGATCTCGATCCACTCGATCGAGCACGTGCCCGATCCCGAGCGCGTCATGGCCGAGGTGCTGCGGGTGCTCGAACCGGGCGGGCGTGCGATCTTCGGCACGCCCAACCGGCTGACGTTCGGCCGGCCGGACGAGATCATCGACCCCTACCACCACGTCGAGTTCGATCCCGCCGAGCTGCGCGCTCTGTGCGAGCGCTTCTTCGCCTCGGTCGAAGTGACGGGCGTCGAGGTCTCGGCGCGCTACCGCGCGATTCACGACGACGAGCGGCGCGAGCTGGACCGGCTCCTGGCCCTGGATCCGCTGCGGCTGCGCCGCTTGATCCCCCGTCGTGCCCGTCAGCTGCTCTACGACCGGCGGCTGCGCAACGATCGGGCCACACCGCGCCAGGGTGCGCTGGAGATCTCACAGGAGGACTTCTGGCTGTCGACCGAACGCCTCGAGCAGGCGATCGATCTCATCGCGATCTGCGACGTGGGGTGAGCGGCGCAGTCAGCGGCGGCGGCGTCGCGCGCGACGCCCGGCGGCTGATCTCCGGGCAGGCCGTGATCTTCACGGTCCTCGCGGTCTGGGCCTTTGCTCCGCTGGTGGCCATCGGCGCCTACGTCGTGTCGGGCAGCGGCACGCTGACCGGCGTCAACGGGGCGGACTTCTTCGACCAGTTTCAGTACCTGGCGTGGATCCGGGACGAGGGCAGCCATCTGCTGGCCTCGAATCTGTGGTCGATCAGCGCGACGCCGCACGACTACGTGCAGCCGATGTACCTGATCTCGGGCGTGCTGTGGCGGCTGGGGCTGTCGGTCCAGCTGGCCTACCTGGCCTGGAAGCCGGTGGCGCTGCTGGTGCTGTTCCTGGGCTTCGCCGCCTACGTGCGGCGGCTGATCCCGGGCCGCTGGGCCGCCGGCGCGGCGCTCGCGCTGGCTCTGTTCTACGAGAGCCCCGTGTTTGCGCTGGCCTCGTGGACCGGTCATCTGTCGGGCTTTCATCGCATCCAGCTGGCTCTCACGACCGACGACGCCGACTCGGCGCTCAACCTGTGGGGGTTCGATCACGCCGCGATCGCGATCGGGCTGATGCCGGTGTTCCTGATCGGAGCCGAGCGGCTGCTGGCGGCCGCCGACGCGGGGCGGGGGTCGGACCGGCGCTGGACAGCCGTGGCTGCGGCGGCGGGGCTGCTCGTCGCGTGGCTTCACCCGTGGCAGGCGGTCACGCTGCTGGCGATCGTGGCGGTGGTGTGGCTGCTCCGGCCCTCCGGAGCGCGGCTCAGAGTGCTCGTCGTCCCCGCGGTCGCCACGCTGCTGCCGCTGGCCTACGGGGTCGCACTGTCGCGCCTGGATCCCTCCTGGAGCACGTTTCAGCGCGACTCGATGGCCACCGGCACCGGGCCGTGGTGGGCGCTGCTGGCATCGTTCGGGCCGCTGGTCGTGTTCGCGGTGGCCGGCGTGCGGCGTCCGGAGTCAGATCGTGAGTGGATGCTCGTGCTGTGGGCGCCGGCGGTGGCCGCCGTGTACCTGTTCGTGCCGCAGTTCCCGCCCCATGCGCTGGCGGGCCTGACGCTGCCGCTGGCCATCCTGGCCGTCCGGGGTTGGTCGCGGCTGCGGACCGCGATCGGAGCTCCGCCGCGCGCGGCGGCCGCGCTGGCCGTCGCGGCGGTCCTCGCCGCCGTTGTTCCGGCGGGCGTCCTGCACGCCCAGGGGGTCCACGACGGGCTCGCCGCGACGACGCTCGGCGGCATCGAGCAGCAGCAGTTCCGGCTCACCCCCGACCAGGCCGCGGCGGTCTCCTACCTGGCCCGCACGCCCCGCCCGGGCGGGGTGTTGGCCCCCTGGCTGGTCTCGATGTCGATCCCGGGGCTCACCGGCCGGACTGTGTACGCCGGTCATATGCAATGGCAGCCGGCGAGCCACGTGCCCACCGACGGGGTGTTCTTCGGTGCGTCGCTCAACGACCCGACGGGGCGCCTGCGGCGCGCCATCCTGCGGGCGTCCGGGGCGAGGTTCGTGCTCGTCGACTGCGGCGCGCCGGCCTCGCTGCGGCGCTCGCTGGCTCCCGTGACTCAGCTCGTCCGGCGCTTCGGGTGCGAGACCGTCTACGGGGTCTACTGACGTGTCCGGGGCGTCGCGGCCTTCGCGGGGCGCTCACCCGTGGCCCCCGCGGCGGTAGACCAGGACCTCGGTGGCCGAGGCGCCGCTGTAGAGCCGCCGCGCGAGAAGCTGAAAGCCGGCGTGGCGTGGGGTGCCGAGATGCTCCAGCCGCCCGATCGTCACGTCCAGGACCAGGTAGGCCCGGGCGCCGGGCGGTGTGCTCGGCCACAGATTGCTGATCAGATACACGATCCGGTGCGGCCGCGTGAGCTGCTCGGGGATCGCCAGGCCCCCGGCGAGCGTGACCACCGCCACCGGGTCACGGGGGCCGGCGACGCGGTCGAGATAGCCCGCGATGGCCCGGAAGGGGCCGCGGGTGTAGGCCGGCTCAAGGCTCCTGGCGGTGCCCGTCGCCAGGACCACGGCGACGACGGCGGTCGTGAGCGCGGTCAGCCGCAGCGGGAGTGCCGCCAGCAGCGCCCCGATCACAAGCGCGGCGGCCGGCATCGAGGCCGACAGGCCG
Source organism: uncultured Solirubrobacterales bacterium (assembly GCA_963799995.1). Taxonomy (GTDB): domain Bacteria; phylum Actinomycetota; class Thermoleophilia; order Solirubrobacterales; family Solirubrobacteraceae; genus Palsa-465. The sequence continues at coordinate 307,338 of CAWCZI010000014.1, forward strand.
CGGGGAAGCCACAGGTCGGTGATCACCAGGCTGTAGACCAGCAGGCCCACGGGAGTGGCCAGCGTCAGCGCCACCAGCCCGGCCAGGTGATCGGGCGCCTGCCGGCCACCGAGCGCCTGCCGGCCACCGAGCGAGCGGGTCGAGAGCGCGCCGCTCCAGTGCAGCCGGGTCGACTGCGGCCTGATCGAGTGCGGCGCCGGGGCGCGCCAGCGAAGGATCATCGCCACCAGTCCCGCCAGCACGCAGATTGCGAACGCGACCAACCCGGGGATCGTCGGGATCTCGCGCAGCGGCGCCGCCGGGTGGCCCGGAATCGGGCGCAGCAGATCGGTCAGGACGCGGTGGACCCCCAGCGGGTACAGGCGGCCAATCACCGCCAGCGCCTTCCCCCGCACGTGGGGAAGCCACGGCACGTACAGGACGGCGATCGAGAGATTGGCGATCACGGCGATCCGGATCCGCCCTCGGGTCAGCCACAGCGACCACAGCGCCTGCACGCCGAGGACGAAGATCGCGGTGTAGTGCGAGTAGGCAGCGGCCGCACCGGCGAGCGCGTAGAGCACCCACCAGCGCACCGGCGCTCCCGGACGTGTCGCGCGCACGAGCGCGAGTGTCGAGAGCGCGACGAAGAACATGACCGTGGCGTACGGCCGCGCCTCGACGCCGTAGAACACCGCGAACGGGGCCAGCGCCATGATGCCTGCGCCGATCAGGCCCGCTGCACGGCCGACGCTGTCACGCCCGAGCAGATAGGTGACCGGCACCACGGCGCTCCCGAGCAGGACCGACGGCAGCCGGATCCACTCCGACGGGTTGCCGAGCTTGGCCGACAGCCAGGCGAGGACAAAGAACAGCGGGGGAGAGTTCTCGCCGCCGGTGTTGACCGTTCTGAGCACAGCGCCCAGGCTGTGTCCGACGACGTCCTGGTAGGTGAACACCTCGTCGCCGGCCAGGCTCTGATGGATCTGGCTCAGGCGCAGGGCGAGCGCGATCGCCGTCAGCGCGGTGACGGCGAGCAGGTCGGCGGGCTCCGCCAGGGCGCCGGGGGCGGACCGGCTCAGACCACGGCTGCGCGGGACGGTTGAGCTCACGTGCGTCCGCTCAGCGAACGAACTTCCGTGACCTGACGACTCCGCTGCGGTGCAGCACCAGCCTCATCGCGGCGCCGAGCGTCTTGATCCCGTAGACGATCGACTGGCCGGCCGAAGCTGACGAGGCCTCCGGAAAGTACCGCGTACGCGCGGGCACCTCGACGATCCGAAAGCCGAAGTGCACGGCCTGCATCACCATCTCGGAGTCGAACACGAAGTCGATCGAGTTGCGCAGGAACGGGACCGTCAGCAGCAGCTCGCGCGAGTAGGCGCGGTAGCCGGTGTGAAGCTCGCTGAAGCCCGTCCCGAGCAGCGCGTTCTCGATCACCGTCAGGGCTCGGTTGGCCAGGAACTTGTACCGCGGCATCCCGCTGCCCTTCCAGGCCCCCGGGATGGCCAGCCGGGAGCCCAGGACCATGTCGGCCTCCCCGCGCAGGATCGGCTCGACCATGCGCGGGATCAGCGCGGGCTCGTACTGGCCGTCCGGGTGAAGCATCACCACCACGTCGGCGCCACGCTGCAGCGCCTCCAGATAGCAGGTCTTCTGGTTGCCGCCGTAGCCGACGTTGTGTGGGTGCCAGATCAGATGCAGCGGCAGGCGGCGCGCCACGTCGAGCGTCTCGTCGGTCGACTTGTCGTCGACGAGGATGATCTCGGAGACCACGTCGGTGGGGATCGCCGAGACCGTCTGCTCGAGCGTCCGCGCGGCGTTGCGGGCCGGCATCACGACGATCACATTGGCCGTCCGCGGGGACAGCCCCGCGGGCGCGGCCGAACCCCCTTGCGGCGCGGCGGGCTCCCCGTGCGGCGCGGCCGGCTCCCCTTGCGGCGCGGTCTGGGCGGGACGTCCCACGTGTCGCGACATTACCGCTCGGAGCAGCCGATATCCTCGCGGCGTGTCGGTGACCAGCGGCGAGCCTGCGCCGGCCGGGGCGGGCGACCCTGACCCGCCGGTGCGCGACGCGGCGCCAAACCTGACCCCCCCGCCCGGGAATCCCCGCTTCCCGCTGTTCGACTCCCTGCGCGCCATCGCCGCGTTGAGCGTGTTCGCCGGGCACACCATCACCGGCAACTTCACTCTGCAGAACCACGAGGGCCGGTTCGTGTGGGCCACCCACGTCGCCTATGAGGGAGTCGCGATCTTCTTCCTCGTCTCCGGGTTCTTGCTCTACCGGCCGTTCCTGGTCGGCCGGATGACGGGACGCCGGCTCTCGCTGACCGGATACGCCCGGCGGCGGGTGCTGCGGATCGTGCCGGCCTACTGGGCCGCGCTGTCGGTGTTCCTCGTGTTCGGGTTCGTCAGCGGCGTCAACGGCGGCAACTGGTGGATCTTCTACGGGTTCGGTCAGAGCTACAGCTTCGACACGATCGGCAGCGGGATCGGCGCGGCCTGGACGCTCTGCATCGAAGTCACGTTCTACGCCGCCCTGCCCCTGTTCGCCTGGGTGGCGGCCTCCCTGTCCGCGGGCCGGCGCTCGCTGCGCGGCGACGTCATTCTGCTGGTGGTCCTCGGTGCCGCTGCCCTCGCCTTTCGCGCGCACTTCAGCGCCTTCTCCGATCTGGCCACAGTGTCCACGCTGCCGGGGACGTTCTTCTGGTTCGCCCTCGGGATGGGGCTCGCGGTCGCCAGCGTGCACGAGCGCAGCGTGGCGGCGATGGGGACGCTCGACGCCCGTCTGCCCCACTGGCCGACGATCTCCTGGGCCGTGGCGGCCGTCCTGTTCCTGATTCTGCACGAGCTCTCGCATGCGACGCGCACGCTCGGCACCACCGCCGACGAGGTTGCGATGCATGCTCTGTACGCGCTCGTCGCGCTGTTCATCCTGGCGCCGGCGGTGTTCGGCCAGGACGGCGGCGGACCGGTGCGCAGGCTCCTGCGGCTCCCCGCCCTGGCCTGGATCGGACTCATCTCCTACGCGTTCTACCTGTACCACACGATCGTGATCGCACAGCTTGTCCAACTGGCCCGCGACCACGGCTGGCCGGCGCGCTATTGGGTGGTCACGGTGGTCTCCCTGGCGGTCTCGCTGGCGTGTGCCGCGGCCAGCTTCTACCTGCTCGAGCGCCCGCTCATGCGGCTGGGAAGGCGCAGGCGCGCCAGGGCGGACGCCGCCGCAGAGTAGGCTTGTCGGAAGCATGGACGCCGACGCCAGTGCCGTTCCGCGGTTTGGGGTGCCGCTCGCACCACCGCGTCCCCGCGTGGCCTCGGAATGGCTGTCCACGCGCGACAGCAGCCACTGGCCCGAGCCGCCGGCGGGTGACGGGCAGCCGGTGATGCTGATCCCCGGCTTCCTCGCCGGGGACACCAGCCTGAGACGGATGGCGGTGTGGCTGCGGAGCGGGGGATACGTCCTGGCCCGCAGCGGGATCCGGCGCAACACCGGGTGCATGGAGGACATCGTCGCGGAGCTCGAGGGACGCCTGGAGCGTGCCGTCGAAGCCGCCGGCCGTCCGGCGATGCTGGTCGGTCAGAGCCGCGGCGGGTCGATCGCCCGGGCCCTTTCCGCGCTGCGGCCCGACCTGGTCGACACGCTGGTCACGCTGGGATCGCCGCTGCGCGACCAGCTCGCCGTGCACTGGCGAACGTGGCCGTCAATCGTCGCGATCGGGGCCCTGGGCACGGCCGGTGTGCCCGGGATGTTCAGCGTCAGCTGCCTGCGCGGGGAGTGCTGCGCGCGCACGATCGAGGCGGTGACGGCGCCGTTCCCGGACGGCATCCGGTTCATCTCGGTCTACTCGCGCAGCGACGAGGTCGTCCATTGGGAGGCGTGCCTGGATCCCGCGGCGGTGCAGCTCGAGGTCGACGCCAGCCACATCGGGATGGGCTTCGCGCGTGGAGTGTGGACCGCGCTGGCCGCCGAGCTCGCCTGACCGGCGCCGGCGCCGCCGCGGATCAACCCGCGGCCACGGGGGTCAGGCCGGCTGCCGGGCTCGCGAGCGGGCCATCTTCACCCGCGCGGTCTTGTCCAGTGCGACCTTGCGCAGCCGGACCGCGGCGGGGGTGACCTCCACGCATTCATCTTCGCGCAGGAACTCGAGCGCCTGATCCAGAGACAACTCACGCTTGGGGACCAGGCGGACCAGCTCCTCCGCGGTCGACATGCGCATGTTTGTCAGGTGCTTCTCCTTGACGGGGTTGACGTCCAGGTCCTCGGCGCGCGAGTTCTCGCCGACGATCATCCCCTCGTAGACCGCGTCGCCGGGCTCGACGAACAGGGTGCCGCGCTCCTGCAGGTTGAACAGCGCGAACGCCGCCACCGTCCCGCTGCGGTCGGAGACAAGGGAGCCGCTCGGTCGCGTCCGCAGCTCGCCATGCCACGGCTCCCAGCGGTCGAACACGTGGTGTACGAGGCCGGTGCCGCGCGTCTCGGTGAGGAACTCGGTGCGGAAGCCGATCAGCCCGCGAGCGGGGACCAGATACTCCATCCTCACCCAGCCGGTGCCGTGGTTGACCATCTGCTCGAGACGGCCCTTGCGCAGCGCCAGCAGCTGCGTGATGACGCCGACGTACTCCTCCGGCGCGTCGACGCTCATGCGCTCGACCGGCTCGTGGCGGGTCCCGTTGATCTCGCGGATGACCACCTGTGGCTTGCCGACGGTGAGCTCGAAGCCCTCGCGGCGCATCATCTCCACCAGGATCGCCAGCGCCAGCTCGCCGCGGCCCTGGACCTCCCACACGTCGGGGCGCTCGGTCTGGTCGATTCGCAGCGACACGTTGCCGATCAGCTCGCGCTGCAGCCGTGCGTCCAGCTGGCTGGCCGTCACGTAGGTGCCGTCCAGACCGGCCAGCGGGGAGCTGTTGATCCCGATCGTGACCGAGATCGAGGGCTCGTCGACGGTGATCGCCGGCAGGGGGCGCGGGTCCGCGGCGTCGGCCAGCGTCTCGCCGATCGTGATCCCGGCGATGCCCGCCACGGAGATGATCTCGCCGGGGCCGGCCTCGGCGGCGTCGACGCGGTCGAGCGCATCGGTGACGTAGAGCTCGGAGATCCGCACCCGCTCGATCTCGCCGTCGGCCCGGCACCAGGCCACCGTCTCGCCGCGGCGGATCGTGCCGTTGCGCACCCGGCAGATCGCTATTCGGCCCACATAGGGGGAGGCGTCGAGGTTGGTGACGTGAGCCTGCAGCGGCATATCAGGGTCGTACTGAGGCGCCGGGACATGCTCGACCAGCAGATCGAGCAGCGGCTTGAGGGTGGTCCCCTCGTCTTTTGGATCGAGTGACGCGCGTCCGGCGCGCGCGTTGGTGTAGACGATCGGGAAGTCGATCTGCGACTCGTCGGCGTCGAGGTCCAGGAACAGCTCGTAGACCTCGTCGATCACCTCGTCGATGCGGGCGTCGGGACGGTCCACCTTGTTGACCACCAGGATCACCGGGAGCCGGCGCTCGAGCGTCTTGCGCAGCACGAACCGCGTCTGGGGCAGCGGTCCCTCGCTGGCGTCGACCAGCAGCAGCACGCCGTCGACCATCGTCAGGCCCCGCTCGACCTCGCCGCCGAAGTCGGCGTGGCCGGGGGTGTCGACGATGTTGAGCTTGATATCGCCGTAGCGCACGGCGGTGTTCTTGGCCAGGATCGTGATCCCCTTCTCGCGCTCCAGGTCCATCGAGTCCATCACCCGTTCGTTGACGGACTGGTTGGAGCGGAACGCGCCCGACTGCCACAGCAGCGCGTCGACCAGGGTCGTCTTGCCGTGGTCGACGTGCGCGATGATCGCGATGTTGCGGATGTCGGAGCGGATCGCCATACGGCATCCGAGGTTAGCCGGGCGGCCCGTGGGCGCCGTGTTCACATCCCGGCTGCATCTCCTTGACGCTCAGCGCCCTAGTATCCGGCCCTATGAGCGACATTCGCGATCCGCAGGAGGCGGAGCGGCTGTCCACCGTTGCGCCGGAGGCCTTCCACACCCGTCGGGACTTCCTGCTGCGCACGGCGGTCACCGCGGGCCTCGCCGCGGGGATGGGCCTCGTGCTCGACCCCGACACGCTGGTCGCCGAGGCGGCCCGTCGCCAGCGTGAGGTGCAGATCCCGTCGCCCCGCAACCTGCCGATCGACACGTTCGTCGTGCTGATGATGGAGAACCGCTCGTTCGATCACTACCTGGGCTGGCTGCCCGGGGCCGACGGGCGCCAGGCGGGACTCGAGTTCACCGACACCCACGGCCACACCTACGCCACCCACCGCCTGCAGACCGACTTCCAGGGGTGCGCGTTTCTGGACCCCGATCACTCGTGGCAGGGCGGCCGCACCGAGATGGACGGGGGTCGCATGGACGGGTTCCTCAAGGCCGCCAGCGACGTGTTCTCGATCGGCTACTACACCCAGAACGATCTCCCGTTCACGCCGCACGTGGCCCAGGCGTTCACCGCCTTTGATCGCTTCTTCTGCTCGCTGCTGTCCTCGACGTACCCCAACCGCGAGTACATGCACGCCGCCCAGTCCTACGGGAAGATCGACAACTCCCTGCCGAGCGGCGCGGGCTTCCCGGACACGACGATCTTCGCCGCGCTGTCGAAGGCCGGGGTCTCGAACCACTACTACTACACAGACATCCCGGTCTCGGCCCTGTGGGGCCAGGCGGGGATCTCCCGCTCCAGCCAGGTGCAGACGTTCTACGAGCAGGCGGCCGCCGGGACCCTGCCGGCGCTGTCGTTCGTCGACCCTTCGTTCAACGGCGAGGACCAGGGCACCTCGGGTGACGAGCACCCCCACGGCGACGTCCGCGTGGGGCAGGCGTTCATCGCCGACGTCGCGCACGCCTTCATGGAATCGCCGCAGTACAAGCGGGGGGCGCTGTTCATCGTCTACGACGAGTGGGGCGGCTTCTTCGACCACGTGCCGCCGCCGCGCGTGCCCGACCTGCGCACCAGTATCGACGTCAACGAGGACTTCGGCCAGATGGGGTTGCGGATCCCGGCGGTGATGGTCTCTCCCTACGCCCGCCGCGGCCACGTCGACCACTCGATCTACGGTTTCGAGTCGATCCTGAAGATGATCCGCTACCGCTACGGGCTGCCGCCGCTGACGCCGCGCGACCTGTACGCCAACAACATCGCGGCCGCGTTCGACTTCGAGACCCCTCCGAACCTGACGCCGCCGGCGCTGCCCCAGCCCCCGGAGGTCATCGCCTCGCCGTGCTCGGGCTCGACTCCGGTCGACAGCGGCGGGGCCGGGGTCGACGGGGGCAGCCTGCTCGGCTCGCCGTTACCGCTGGACACCGGCGCCGGCCCCGAGCGCAGCTCTCGCGCTGCTCGACGCGAGCAGGCGGGCCCGCCGCAGCGGGCCAAGCCTCACGATCTGCAGAACCTCGTCTCGAGCGGGTATCTCGAGCGGCTGCACTTCGACTACAAGCCGGCGACGGCGGCCACCATGTTCCGCCATCCCTCCAAGCTCGGGCTGCGTCCGTGAGGAGGCCGCTGGGGGTCGCGGCCGCTGCGGCCGCCGCTTGGTCCGCAGCCGCGGTGCTGGCGCTGGTCGCCTTGCCGGGTGGCGCCGGTGCCGACAGCTTCACGCCGGTGCGGATGGCGATCACGGTCACGCCGGTGGCGCGCCTGCACGCCAAGCTCCCGGTGACCGTCACCGTCAGCGCCGACCCCGGTGCCCTGGATGACCGCGACGGACCGCTCCTTGTCGGCGTCAAGCTGGCCCCCGAGTGTGGCGGGAACTTCGAGACCACCACGGGGCCGACCGTCCTGATTCGCACTCTGAGCCCGCAGCCGAACGCTGGGCGCGCCTACCAGGCGTCGGTGACCGGGTTCGGGCGCCCGCAGGCCTACGGGGTGCAGACGCTGTGCATGTTCCTGGAGACCACGAACACCCAGCGCGTGTTCGCCAACGACCTGTCGAACACCGTGGACGTCTCGCAGGCCTGCACTACGGCAGGGACGCGCTATGACAGGGCCAACAAGGCATTGCGCCGCGCCCGGCGCCAGCTTCGGCATGCTCGGCGAGCCGGACAGCGGCGACGTGCCAAGCGCCTGGTGGCCAAGCGTCTGCGGACGCTGCGCCGGGATCGCCGGAGTGGGGTGGCGGCGTGCGGCAGCGGTGTGGCGCTGTGACCCGGCGGGCGTTGTCGATCCTCGTGGTGGCGGTGACCCGGCGGGCGTTCTCGATCCTCGCGGTCGCGCTGCTCGCCGCCGTCGTGGTCGTGCGCGCGGCGCCCGCCCGCGCGGATGCGACCTCGATCAAGCACGTCTACGTGATCGTGCTCGAGAACGAGTCGGCGTCGACGACTTTCGCGCCCGGCTCGCCGGCGCCCTACCTGGCCACGAAGTTGACCGCGCAGGGGGCGTTCGTGCCCAACTACTACGGCGTCGGCCACGAGAGCAACGACAACTACATCGCGATGATCAGCGGCCAGGCGCCGAACACGGCCAATCAGACGGACTGCCAGACGTTCTCCGACTTCCCGGCGCCTTCCACCGGTGCCGACGGCCAGGAGAACGGGCTCGGGTGCGTCTACCCGGCGAGCATCCCGACGATCGCCTCGCAGCTCAGCGGGGCCGGGCTGACATGGCGTGACTACAACGAGGACATGGGCGCCGACCCCTCGCGCGAGCCAGGCGTGTGCGCGCACCCGGCGGTTGGTTCGATGGACAACACCCAGACCGCCACGGCCGCCGACCAGTACGCCACCCGCCACAACCCGTTCGTCTACTTCCACTCGATCATCGACAACACCACCTTGTGCGATGAGAACGTCGTCAACCTGAGCCTGCTGCCGCAGGACCTGGCCAGCGCCTCGGCGACTCCCAACTACGTCTTCATCACGCCCGACCTGTGCAACGACGGCCACGACGCGCCGTGCAAGAACGGCGATCCGGGCGGGCTGGCGCAGGCCGACAAGTTCCTGCAGACATGGGTGCCGCAGATTACGAGCTCGCCCGCGTTCCGCCAGGACGGCCTGCTGATGGTCATCTTCGATGAGGCGGCGACCAGCGACACCAGCTCGTGCTGCGGGGAGATTCCGGGTCCCGGCTCCTCGTCTCCGGGCCTCAATGGCCCCGGGGGCGGACGGGTCGGAGCGGTGCTGCTGTCTCCCTGCATCGCACCCGGCACCGTGACCCAGACCCCCTACAACCACTACTCGATGCTGCGCAGCGTCGAGGACATCTTCGGGCTGCCGCACATCGGCTACGCCCAGCTGCCCGGTGAGACGTCTTTCGGGTCAGACGTCTTCAACCGCCCCTGCGGGCCTGCGCCCCCTGTGGCCGCGGTGAAGGCGCCGGCGCTGTTGTCGTCGGTCTCCTCGAAGGCGCGCGTGCCGCTGAAGCTCAGCGCCACCACCACGGGCGGCACCCCGTTGGCGTCGTTCGCCGTACGCGTACGGGACACGAGCGCGGCCCACCCGGTGTGGCGGTCGCTGCGTAGCCCGGGCACTCGCACGTCGCTCGTGTATCGGGGGAGGCTCGGTCACACCTACACCTTCCAGGTCGTCGCGACCAACACCGCCGGCCAGACGAGCACCCCGGTCACGGCGGCGACCGTGATCCCCAGCGGCGCCCGCCCCGCCAAGGGTCGCTTCAGCGCCGGCTGGAGCGTGCACAGGGTCCGGGGCGCCTGGCAGGGTCGGGCGATTGTGAGCTCCAAGTCCGGTTCCACCTTCACGTTGCGCTTCCGCGGCGGGTCGCTGGCGCTGATCGGCGAGACGTCTCGGCTCGGCGGGCGCGCCCGCGTCACCGTCGACGGTCGCTCGCGCACGATCCGGCTGCATTCCTCGAGGCGGCGCGTGCGGCGGCTGGTGTTCTCCAAGAAGCTCCGGTCTCGGACGCACCGGTTGACGGTTCAGGTGTTGTCCGGGACGGTCGCGCTCGAAGGTGTGGCGGTTTCCTCACGCCGTGGGTAGGTGTGTGACGGCTTAGGGCCGTTTGGATCGGTTTCCTCCGGCGTCTGCGGTGTTTTGTGACGGCTTGGGGCTTGGGAGGGGGTGGTTTTGGGGGCTGCCGTCGCTAGTACGCCATATGGGCGTATTTGCGACAGAGGCCTGGCCGTGAGCCCCTCGATCGAGGAGCGGATCGCCCGTTTGGCGTTGCGTCAGAACGGCAACGTCACGGGCGAGCAGCTGCGAGATCTGGGCCTGGGGCACGACGCGGTCTCCTATCGCGCCCAGCACAAGCGCCTGTTCCCTGTCCATCAAGGCGTCTTTGCCGTGGGCAGACCCCCGCAAACGGCGGTCGAGCGCTACGCCGCCGCGGTCCTCGCCTGCGGACCGGGCGCGGCCCTGAGCCACTTCTCAGCCCTGAGCTTGTGGGGTCTGAGCGAGAGGTGGTCGCTACCGCCCCACGTCACGACGCGAACCCGGAGACGACGGCCGGGGATCATCACCCACGAAGCCTCCAACCTCCGCGGAAAGGACTTCCGCACCCGCACGGCCATCCGGGTGACCAGCCCCGCGCGCACGATCCTTGACTGCGCCAGAGAACTCGGCCGCCAGGGCCGTCTCGGCCGGACCGTCGCTGACGCTCGCCGCGCTCACACGGTCAGCGAATCAGCGCTGCTCGACATCGTCGACCGGTTCCCGCACCACCCCGGCACCACGCCGCTCAAACACGCGATCAGCGTCTACACCCCGACCCGGTCTGAGTTCGAGGACCGCTTCACGAAGTTCTGCGCCCAGTACGGGTTCCCGGTCCCGATCGTCAACACCACCGTCGCAGGCCACGAAGCCGACGCCTGGTTCCCCCAGCATCGGGTGATCGTGGAGCTCGACGGCTGGGACTATCACCGCGACCACTCCACGTTCAACTCAGACCGCGACCGCGACACCGACCGCCTGATCGCCGACATCGAGACCGTCCGCATCACCTGGGACCGCCTCACCGAAACGCCCGCCAGAGAAGCCGCGCGCCTGAAGAAACTGTTCGACAGGCGCGCGACCCTCTTCGGCGTCTGAGTCAGCTCGCGGTCCCGACCACCACGTCGCCCGCCTGGTCAGAGGCGAAGCAGAGGCGGGCGGTCGGGCACGAGACGCTGGTCAGGCCGGTGCTCGCGTCGGCCCTCCTGGTCTTCCACGTCTGAGCGCCCCCGCCGGGATTGGCGCTGACGACGGCGTCGCCGCTGAGCCCGACGACCACGCAGGGCCCCCCGGGGACGCACGAGATGCCGGCGATCGGCTGGAATGGGTGCAGCGAGTCGATCGCCTCGGTCTCCTTGTACGTGGCGGGTCCCCCGGTGGGATCGGTGGACACGTACACGTTGCCGTTGCTGTCACCCACCACGCATAGCGAGGTGCTCGGGCACGAGACCGTGCTGAGCATCGCGAGAGCGGTGGTGGTATGCCAGCCGGAAACACCCGCCGTCGGGCTGGCCGTGGCCGACAGCCCGGCTCCGACCGCCACGCACAGCGCGCCGCCGGAGCAGGTCACGTCGCTGAACCCGTTGCTGGGATTGATCGCTCCCGCCGTCCACGCCCCCGCGCCACCGGTGGGGTTCGTCGACGTGATCTCGTTGCCACTCAAGTCGACTCCGACGCACAGTGAGCTCGACGGGCAGTCGACCGCCTCCAGCGCATCACCGTCGGGGTTGACGATGTTGGTGGCCGTCCAGGTGGCCGCGCCCCCGGTCGGGTTGGCGGAGATGAGGACATCGCCGGTCAGCGTGTCGCCGGCCACGCAGAAGCTCGCCGTCGGGCACGAGATTTCGCTCAGCCCCGAGTCCGAGACGACCGGCGTCGTCGACCACGTGCTGGGGCCACCGGCGGGATCGGTGGATGTGAGGACGTCACCGTTGGTGTTGACGGCGGCACAGAAGCTCGCGGTCGGGCACGAGATCGTGTTCAGGGCACCGCCGTTGCCGATCGGGGCGGGCTGTGACCAGGCAAAGGCCGGGGCGGCAGCCTTCGCGGCCGTGTAGGTGTGGCCGGCTGTCACCGTGACCTTCTGCTGGGTGACGAGGTTGGTGACCAGGACCTTGCCCTGGCGCACCCGGACGACGGTGCGGCCGCAGTAGTCGGTGGTGACCCAGAAGGTCCCCTCGGCGGCGGCCGAGACATACTGGCCGCGGGTCACGAACGGGCCCCCGTGGTCTTTGACCCACAACGAGCGAGAGCTGTGGCTGGGGTGACGGCGGGCGATCCCGGCCGCCTTGCCGCAGTCGAGCTTCCCGGTCAGGGCGAACGTGGTCGTCCCCGAGGCGGTCTGCAGGACCTGGGCGCTTCCGTGCGAGATCTGGGCGCTGCGGTCCCGCGAGTGGGTGGCGATCTTCACCCCAGCGGTGCCGGCAGAGGCGTCGACGAAGCCGCCCACCTGCAGCGACCGGGGACGGCTCAGCGTCGTGAACCGGTGCCCCTTCGGCGTCCGCGTCGTGACCCGGCCGTTCACGGGGGAGACGACCACCGATCGTCCCCGCCGCGGCTGCGGAGTGGTCGCGAGGGCCGGTGCTGCGGTGCCGGCGATCATCGCCAGCGCCGCCGCGGTCGATCCCATCAGAGCGACCGCGCGTGACTGTGTGTGATTGGTGATCATCTTCTCTCGCCGCGCTCCTTGTGGTCGGGTGTGTGGATCAGCGATGCGATCAAGGTATGGGCGGACGGGGGCTGTGTCGTGCGCGTCCGCTACGTCCCTACTGTCACGTAGGTGACACACCGTCGCGGGGCGCGAACAGGGTCAGCTCCGCTCCGCGGCCGCGGAGCTTGAACGCTCCCAGACAGTCCAGGTCGTCGACGCCGGTCAGCTTGTCCCGCGTTGCCGAGGTGAGCAGGATCGGACGGCCGACCTCTCGCGTGAGCGTCTGCACGCGCGCGGCGACGTTGGTCGTGTCGCCGATCGCCGCGTACTCGAGGCGCCGCCCCGAGCCGACCGTCCCCGAGATCACCGTACCGGTGGCGATGCCGACGCCGACGCGGTCGGCGCCGACGGCCTGCACCACCACCCTCGCAGCCGCGAGCGCCTGGTCGGCGTGGTGCTCGGTGGGCAGCGGCGCGCCGAACACCGCCATCACCCCGTCGCCCAGGAAGGTGACAACGCTGCCGCCGTGGTCCATGACGGCATCCGAGACGTCTGCGAGATAGCGGTTGAGCGCGGCCAGCAGCTCCTCCGGGGGCCGCCCCTCGGCGAAGGCGGTGTAGCCGCGCAGATCGCAGAACATGACGGTCGCCTCGAGCTGCTCGGGCAGGCCCGCGTCGGACTCGACGGCGGCCACGACGCGGCCGACGTGATCGCTTGGCACGTAGCGCTCGAACGTGGCGATCAGCGCCGCCCGCTCGCGCCGCACTGTCAGCAGGTCCACCAGCACCACGCCGGCGCCGCTCACGACGGTGGCTGTCAAAGGCGCGAATACCGCAAGCACGGTACCGCCGGCGAACGCCAACGCGGTGAGGCCGGCTCCCGCGCACAGCCACGCGAACGCGCCCACAACCCCGATCGCCGCCGTACGCCAGGCCGCCAGCGCCGGTGCCACAAGCGCCGACACCAGCACCAGGAGCGCGTCCAGCCAACCCGGCGCGGGCCGCAGAGGGAAGCCGGCCAGCGCGGTGGAGATGGCGTCGGCCTCGAGCTCGGGCCCGGACAGCAGGCTGCCGCCGCCGGCCGCGGTGGCATGGACGTCCAGCAGGTTCGGATCGGTTGTGCCGATCACGACAATCCGCCCGCGCAGGCGGCGGGCATCGGGGCGGTGATCGAGCACGTCCACGGCAGAGACCTCGGGCACCGTGCCCGCCCCGCCGGGGAAGTCGATCAGCGGGTCGGCGTCGCCGGCCAGGCGCAGGCGACGCCCGACGGCCCGAGCGGCTACCACCGCCACCGAGGGCAGACCGTTGAAGCCCGCCGACAGCCGCCGCACCTCGCCTCCGGGGGCCACCGGAAACTGCGGGTAGGCGGCAAGCCCGCCGGCCGCCATCAGGTTCCGGTTGCCGCCGAAGATCGGGGTCGCCCCGCCGGGCCCCACCCTCGAGCTCACCATCACCACGGGCCGGGAGGCCGAGACCGCGGCGTAGAGGCTGAGGTCCTGGCGTTGCGTGGTCGGCTGGATGACCTCGACGTCGTACACGATCAGCCGGGGGTGCAGGGCGTGCACGTCGCGGATCAGCCGGCCCTGGAGGCTGCGCGGCCACGGCCAACGCGGCAGCCCCGGGTCGCTGAGGGTGGCGTTATCGATTCCGACGACGCTGACGGGGCCCGGGCGCTGGGTGCCGAGCAGGGCGAAACGGGCGTCGAGGCTTGCTCCCTCGGCGCGCTGCAACACCCCGGTCCAGGCGACCACGCCCCCCAGCAGCGCCGCGAACCCGGCTGTCGCGGTCAGTAGGACCAGGCGCCGGCGGGTACGTGAACGCGACCCGAACCTTGACACCGCGGCCAGCCTATCCGCGAGACTGTCGCCGATGCGCTGGAAGCTGCTTGAGGGCGTGCCAGAGGAACAAGTGCGGCGAGCGCTGGCACTGGCCCGCACGCGGCGGTTCGATCGCGACGAGGTGATCTTCCACGAGGGAGACCCGGCCGACAGCGTGCACCTGATCGAGAGCGGCCGAGTGGCGGTGCGTGCGGCGACGCGCCACGGCCAGCGGGCCACCCTGGCGGTGCTGGGGGCAGGGGAGGCGTTCGGGGAGCTCGCGCTGCTCGGCTCGGTGGCCAAGCGCAGCGCGACCGTGGTGGCGATCGAGCCGGTCGTGACCGTGTCGGTCTACGACGCTGACTTCCAGCGCCTGCGCCACGAGCATCCGCAGGTTGCGGAGGTGCTGATAGCGCTGCTGTCCGAGCATGTGCGGCGGCTGAGCTCGCAGCTGCTGGACGCGCTGTTCCTCCCCGCCGAGTCGCGCGTCCGCAAGCGCCTGCTGGAGCTGTCAGAGAGCTACGACGAAGCGGACGGCGAGACCGTGATCCCGCTGCGCCAGGAGGACCTGGCCGATCTGGCGGGCACCTCGCGCGCCACCGTCAACCGTGTCCTACGCGAGGAGGCCCGGCGCGGGGCCGTCCGGCTGACCCGCGGTGCGACCACGGTCATCGACCGCGACCGCTTGTCGGAGCTCATCTGGTGAGCGTCTTCGCCATGCAGATGCTCGTCGGCGAGGCCGCGTAGGCTCCGAAGCAGGGGATCCGCGCGTACCCGGCCCCTGCGTAGAGCCCGAGCGCAGCCAGCTGCTTGTCGCCGGTCTCGAGCACGACGCGCGTCGCGCCGAGCGCTGCGGCTTCGCCCTCGAGCGCCGCCAGCACGGCCTTCGAGACGCCCCGCCCGCGCGCGGCCGGGACGACGTACATCCGCTTCAGCTCCGCGCTGTCCTCGCTCAGCATGCGGATCGCGCCGCAGCCGGCCGGCTCGCCATCGAGCCACGCGACAACGAAATGGCCGCGGCCCGCCGCGATCTCCTCGGTCGGCAGCGCTCCAAAGCGTTGCTCCGGCAGGTAGCCGACGCTCAGCTCCTCATCGAGCTCAGCGATCAGGCGCCGGGTGACCGCAGAGTCGGTGGGTTCGGGGCGGACCTCCACGCAGCAGGAGGCTACGCAGCCGGGCGCTGAGGCAGCGGGAGGCTACGCGGCCGCGCGCCGGTGCAGGGGATGCCTTTCCGTGGCCCCGGGCCCCGGGTGCGCCAGCACGTCGCGTGCCGACAGCCGGGCGCCGCAGGCGGTGCAGATCCGGTGCTCATCAACCGCGCCGCCGCAGCCTCGGTGCTCGAGCACGGTCGGCGGGCCGTCCGGGGCTCCATACTTGTCGCCCCACTGCATCAGGGACACCACCGCCGGCCACAGGTCGAGGCCCTTGTCGGTCAGCAGGTACTCATAGCGCTCCGGGCGCTCCTGGTAGAGACGCCTCTCGAGCACGCCGTGCTCGAGAAGCCGCTGCAGGCGCGCCTGTAGGACGTTGCGGGCGATGCCGAGGTCGGACTGGATCTCGTCAAAGCGCCGCACGCCGAGCAGGACCTCGCGGATCACCAGCAGCGACCAGCGCTCGCCCACCACCTCCAGCGCCGAGGCGATGCTGCAGGTCTGGGTTCGGTAGTCGTTGCCGAGCACGCCGCCGAGTTTAGCCGAGTGGGTTGCATGAAACAACTCAATCTTGCTAGGGTGCGTTTCATCATGCAACGCAAGTGGCTAGTGACGAGCATCGTGTGCGCCGGGGTGTTCATGTCGAGCCTCGACCTGTTCATCGTCAACATCGCCTTCCCCAGCATCGAGCGGGACTTCGGCCACGCCTCGCTGAGCTCGCTGTCTTGGGTGGTCAGCGGGTACTCGATCGTGTTCGCGGCGCTGCTGGTCCCGGCCGGGCGCTGGGCCGACGCCTTCGGGCGCAAGCGTGCGTTCCTGCTCGGTCTGGTCGTGTTCGTGCTGGCCAGTGCGGCCTGCGCGGCGGCGCCGTCGGTGGCGCTGCTGGTGGCCGCGCGGGTGGTCCAGGCCGCCGGCGGGGCGATGATGCTGCCCACCTCGCTCGGCCTGATCCTGCCCGAGTTCGCGCCCGAAGAGCGCCACGTCGCAATCGGCGCCTGGGCCGCCACCGGCGGTGTCGCCGCGGCCGCCGGGCCGCCTCTCGGGGGTCTGCTCGTGCAGGCCGACTGGCGCCTCGTGTTCCTGGTCAACATCCCCGTCGGGATCGCGGCCCTGATCGCCGGCAGCCGGGTGCTGGCCGAGCGTCGCGAGCAGGGCGCCCTGAGTCCGGACCTGCCGGGCGCGGTGGCGTTCGTGGTGGCGATCGGGGCGCTCGTGCTGGCAATCGTCAAAGGGCAGGACTGGGGCTGGGGTTCGCCCGCGGTGATCGGGCTGGTCGTGGTCTGCGTCGCGCTGCTGGCGGCGATCTGGCGGCGCTCGCTCGTTCACCGCTCTCCGCTGATCGATCCCGCGATGCTCCGCGTGCGGACCTTCAGCCTGGCGGTGACCGCGTCGATCGTGTTCTTCGCAGGGTTCGCGGCGATGTTGCTCAACGGCGTCCTGTTCCTGACGACGGTTTGGCACGAGAACGTCCTCACCGCCGGCCTGATGCTGTTCCCCGGGCCATTCATGGCCACCATCTTCAGTATCCCGTCGGCACGGCTGGGCGCCCGCTTCGGCTACCGGCTGCCCGGCATCGCCGGCTCCATCATGTTTGCCTGCGCGTCGGCTTGGTGGATCCTGCGCGTGCACGGCACGCCCGCGTACGCGTCCGAATATCTTCCGGGGATGCTGATCAGCGGCTCCGGCGTCGGGCTCGTGATCCCGACCCTGACCGGCGCGGGCGCGTCGTCGCTGGCCCCCGAGCGCTTCGCCACCGGGGCGGCCGTGCTGACGATGGGCCGCCAGGTGGGCTCGGCACTGGGGATCGCGATCCTGGTCGCCGTGCTCGGCGCCGGCGTGGCCACCCTGAGCTCCTTCCAGGGCGCGTGGGCGATCAGCGCCGCCGGAGGCGTGTGCGCGGCGGTCACGCTCGCCGCGCTCGGTCCCGCCGTCCGCAAGGCGGCCCCGGCTGCGGTGATGGCCGAGGCATCCGCATGAGTGCCGAGCGCTCACCGACTCCCGCCGCGGCCACCGGCGAGCGCCGCACCCGGACGTTTCACTGGTCTGACCCCGCCGCGATGGCGGTCACGGGCCTCAACATGCCGGGGCTCGAATACATCCGGGGGATCGTCGACGGCACCTTGGCGCCCCCGCCGATCGCCGAGCTGCTGGCGATGTCGATCGTCGAGGCGGATCCGGGCCGGGTCGTCTTCGCCCTGGAGCCGGCTGAATGGATGTACAACCCGATCGGCAGCGTCCACGGCGGGATCGCCGCGACCGTGCTGGACTCGTGTATGGGCTGCGCGCTCCACACCACCCTGGACGCCGGGGTCGGCTACACGACCACCGACCTGCACGTCCGCTACGTGCGGGCGATGACCGACGCCACCGGCCGGGTGCTCGCCGAGGGGCGCGTGATCCACGCGGGGCGGAGGACCGCCACGGCCGAGGGACGGCTGTTCGTCGAGCGTGACGGCAGCCTGCTGGCGCACGCCACGACGGGGTGTGCGGTCCTCGGATAGGGTCGTTGATGCGTCCATCGCGTGAACGCGGGCGGGCGTCATGTTTGCCTGCTGTCCAGGCGCGCAATCATGCAGGGAGAGAACTTCGCCCCCGGAGGACGCCTGATGGATCACGATGAGCTGCATCAACTAGCCCAGCGCCTGCGGATCGACTCGATCCGGGCGGCCGCCGCCGCCTCCTCGGGCCACCCGACCTCCTCGATGTCGGCCGCCGACCTGATGGCTGTGCTGATGGCCAACTATCTGCACTACGACTACGACAACCCGCAGAACCCCAACAACGACCACCTGATCTTCTCCAAAGGCCACGCGTCGCCGCTGGTCTACTCGATGTTCCTGGCCGCCGGCGCGATCACCGACGAGGAGTTCCTCACCTTCCGCAAGTTCGGCTCGCGCATGGAGGGACATCCCACACCGGTGCTGCCGTGGGTCGATGTGGCCACCGGCTCGCTCGGCCAGGGTCTGCCGATATCCGTCGGGATCGCGCTCTGCGCGCGTGAGTTGGACCGGCTGCCGTACCGCGTGTGGTGCCTGTGCGGTGACTCCGAGATGGCCGAGGGATCGATCTGGGAGGCGGTCGAGCACGCCGGCGTGGCGGGCCTCGACAACATCGTCGCGCTCATCGACGTCAACCGCCTCGGGCAGCGCGGCGAGACGATGCACGGCTGGAACCTCGACTCCTACGCCAACCGCGCCCAGGCCAGCGGCTGGCACACGATCGAGATCGACGGGCACAACATCGCCGAGATCGACCAGGCCTACAAGGAGGCTGAGGAGACCAGCGGGCGCCCGACGATGATCGTCGCCCGCACGATCAAGGGCTACGGCGCCAGCGAGACCGCCGACGTCGAGGGCAAGCACGGCCAGCCGCTCAAGGATCCCGACAAGGCGATCGAGGAGCTCGGAAACGTCGCCCCGGTCCATGTCCAGGTGGCCAAGCCCACGAGCTCGGGCAAGCCCCACAAGTTCGACGCCGATCCGTCGCACCCGCTGCCCCGCTACGAGCTCGGCGACGACCCGGTGCCGACGCGCAAGGCGTTCGGCGAGGGCCTTGCGGCGGTCATGGCCCGCCGGGGCGACGTGACCGCGATCGACGGTGAGGTGGGCAACTCCACCCACCTCGAGGAGGTGCTCAAGACCGCACCCGACCGCTACTTCGAGGCCTACATCGCCGAGCAGATGATGATCGCGACCGCGGTGGGCTTCCAGGTTCGCGGCTGGACCCCGTTCGCGGGAACCTTCGCCGCCTTCCTCTCCCGCGCCTACGACTTCGTCCGCATGGCCGTCATCTCGCAGGCCAAGCTGTGCATCAACGGCTCGCACGCCGGGGTCTCGATCGGCGAGGACGGGCCGTCACAGATGGCACTCGAGGACCTGGCCGAGTTCCGCGCGCTCGCGGGCTCGGTGGTGCTCTATCCCTGCGATCCCAACCAGACGGTCAAGCTGGTGGAGGCGATGGCCGATCACGACGGCATCTCCTACCTGCGCTCCACGCGCGCCGGTTTCGACACGCTCTACGCACCCGATGAGGAGTTCACGATCGGCGGCGCGCGAGTGGTGCGGGAATCCGACGAGGACCAGGTGACGCTGATCGGCGCGGGCGTGACCCTGCACGAGGCGATCAAGGCCGCCGACCAGCTCGCCGAGGACGGGATCCACGCTCGCGTGATCGACCTCTACTCGGTCAAGCCGGTCGACGCCGAGACACTGACGGCGGCGTCGCGCGCCACCGGCGGCCGGCTGCTCGTCGCCGAGGACCACTGGCCGGAGGGCGGGATTGGCGAAGCCGTGCTGAGCGTGTTCGCCGACACCGACGAGCGTCCGCGCGTGGTCAAGCTCGGCGTCAGCCACCTGCCCGGGTCGGGCAAGATGGCTGAGCTGCTGGCCGACGCCGGAATCGACGCCGACCACATCGCCACGGCTGCGCGACGGCTGGTGGAGCTCGGTCCGCAGATCTCGAGCGCGACGGCGACCGCCGGCTGAGTGCGGGCGGGGCCCAGCAGCGCGAAGTCGGCGAGCGGGCCGGTGTGATGCGCGAGGTGCCGATCCGGGGAGACATGATCCGGCTCGGCCAGTTGCTGAAGCTGGCCGGGCTGATCGACAGCGGTGCCGAGGCGCGGGCCTGGCTGGCCAGCCAGCCAACGTTGGTCAACGGCGAGCCTGAGGCCCGGCGGGGCCGTCAGCTTCACCCGGGCGACGTGGTGCGGGCCGGCGAGACCGAGCTGCTGCTGACCGCCGGTCGATGAGCCGGCCGTAGGTCACCTCGGGGTGCAGCGTCAGCCCATCGGCCAGTGCCGCGATCGCCGGCAGATCCCACGGGTAGCTGCTACTCAGCACTCCGTCATCCGGGGGTGCCAACCCCAACGCGTTGATGAACCCCGCGTCCGCCGCGCCGGAGCCCGGGCTAGGTCTGGCGGGGGTGATCCTCGCCGCCCAGACAGGCTTCGAGCGCGATGTGCTTGCGGTGTTCGAGCGCCCGCCAGGCGTCGACCAGCTCGACCATCATCTCCGCCTCTTTGGGGTCGAGGCCCCGGGGGGTTTCGCGGAGCTCCTCGTAGAGGTCAATGTGGTCACGCGGCACCTCGACGTGCCAGCTCTGCGGATCATGTTGTGCCATCGCGCACCTCGCGGCTCGGTGGGTTCGTGCTCGGTATCTGCCAGGCCGTCAACGGTCTGCCTTCGCTCAGTCGTGGGCACCGACGCGACGGCGGCTGATCAGCTCGACCGTTCCCAGCTGCACCAGCTCGCGCCCGCGGTCTGCGGAAACGTCCATCGTGTCCCCGGGTGCGACCACGTTCCCATCATTCCTGAGGTGCACGCCATGCAGCCCGCGCACCTTCCAGCGCTCGAGCTGCGGCAGCCACGTTCTCGCCAGCCGACGAGCCCCGGGAGTGTCGGGATCAAAACTTCGCCGCAGGTCCATGACCTCAGCCTACGCGAGTGGGTCGGCGCCTGGCTAGGATCCGCCGATCGGTCCCGACAACCGGCGCTGGAGGCTCCGCATTCGATGAGCAGGGACAGCCTGAAAGATGGCCCCAGGATTGCTGGCGGCGACCAGATAATGGCGCCACGGATCCCACCCGGCTCGCCGGCCGAGATCGGGCGGCTCAACTTCACGATCGCGCGAGCGCTCGGTGTCGCCGCCGGCTCGGGACCGCCGAACATCTTCACGACGCTCGCACGGCACCGAGGCCTGTTCCGTCCCTGGCTGCGCTTCGCCGGGGCTCTGATGCCCGGCGGACGGCTGCCGCGGTCCGAGAGCGAGCTCGTGATCCTGCGGGTGGCGCACAACACCGGGTGTGAGTACGAATGGGCCCACCACGAGCGGATCGCCGCCGCCTCCGGGTTGAGCTCCGGGGACGTTCAGCGCGTCCGGAGCGGTCCCGACGCCGAGGGCTTCTCGGCCCGCCAGCGGCTGCTGCTCCGGGCTGCCGACGAGCTCCACGCCCACCGCGTCGTCTCAGCCGAGGTGTGGGACGCCCTGCGTGCTCAGATGAGCGACGCCGAGCTGATCGAGCTGTGCATGCTCGTCGGCCACTACGAGATGCTGGCGATGACGCTCAACTCACTCCAGGTGACCCCTGACGCGATGGCTCCCGGCGGCCCGCCACGCCTGGCCCGCGTTTTGCAGAGTCTCGCCAACCGGCGGCTCACCGCCCGGGGTGGCACATGAGTCGCGGCGAGCTCGAGATCGCCGGGCGCCGGGTACTGATCAGCGGGGCGGCGCGCGGACTCGGGAGCCTGCTCGCCCGCCGGCTGCACGAGCGCGGCGCGCAGGTGGCACTGCTCGGCCTGGAGCCAGAGCTGCTGCAGGCGGTAGCGGCCGAGTGCGGCGACGCGCCCTGGTACGAGTGCGACGTCGCCGATCGCGCTCAGGTCAACGATGCCGTCGCCGCCGCGGTGCAGCGGCTGGGCCGGCTAGACGTGGCGGTCGCGAATGCCGGCATCGGCGCGCAAATGACCTTGGTGGGGGGCGATCCGGACATCTGGGACGCGACCTTGGCCGTCAACCTCGCCGGCACCTACAACCTCGTCCGGGCGGCGGCGGGCCACGTCTCGCATCCGCGGGGCTACTTCCTGCTCACGTCGTCGCTCGCGGCGGCCGTCCACCTGCCGTTGATGTCGGCCTACTGCGCCTCCAAGGCGGCCGTCGAGTCGCTCGGTGACTCGCTGCGGATCGAGCTGCGGCCCTCCGGAGCGCGGGTCGGCGTCGCCTATTACGCCGAGCTGGACACCGACATGACCTCGCGCGGGTTTGCCACAAAGGCGGCCGCCCGCACGCCGCTGGGTGGCAACGGCCTGCTCCCGGTGTCCCCGGTCGGCCCGGCGATCGACGCGCTTGAGCGCGGCATTCGGCGCCGCTCGCGCCGGATCGTCTCCCCGTCGTGGGTGGGACCCCTGCTGCCGATCCGGATGATCGTCCAGCGCGTGATCGAGCTTCAGGTGCGTCACGGGCTCGCCGAGACCCTCGAGGTCGCGCGCGGTGAAGAGGCGCCGTTGACGACCCCTCAGCCCCCCAGCCGCTAGACGCTCAGAAGACTCCTGGGCCGATGCGGTCGCGAGCGCTCGGTGTCAGCCTGCGGGAAGATTCGCTCGACGATTGCCCGTACGTATTGGGATACCGCCGCGGTGGCGGCGAAGCGCTCGTCGTTGTCGCGATCGCACGGCTCTCCGAACATGATCCGGAACAGGGCGGGCCGCTCTCTGACTGGAAGGGTGCATGCACTCATCTGCGACGAGCGCACGCAGCGGCGCGCGCTGCGCCGATACCGCACCTGGCTTCAGACTCGCGTATGACGCGCGTGTCCGAGCGCACCCCAGACCCGAGAGGACGGTTCAGATGAAGGCAGCAGTGATCCACGAAAACGGCGGCCCCGAGGTGCTCCGCTACGAAGACGTACCCGATCCCGAGTGCCCGGACGGGTGCGTGATCGTCGATATGGAGGCGATCAGCATCGAAGGCGGGGACCTGCTCGCCCGCGCCCGGGGCGCGCTGCCCGCGGTTCCGCACATCGTCGGCTATCTCAGCGCCGGGACGGTGACGGAGGTCGGCGCCGGCGTTGAGGATCGCGCCGTTGGCGATCGGGTGGCGGCACTGAACGCATTCGGATCGCACGCCGCCCGGCGCGCGGTCCCCGCAGCCATGACCTGGCCGATCCCGGACGGGCTCGACGCGGCCCGCGCGGCGTGCGTGCCGGTGGCATTCGGCACCGCCTATGAGTGTCTCTTCACCGCCGGGAACCTCGCTGAGGGGCAGACCGCTCTGATTCACGCGGGAGCCGGCGGCGTGGGGATGGCCGCGATTCAGCTCGCCAAGCAGGCCGGCGCGACCGTCATCTCGACCGCCTCCAGTGATGAGAAGCTGGATCGGCTGAAGGCGCTCGGACTTGACCACGGAATCAACTACGCGACGGAAGACTTCGTCAAGCGCACGAACGAGTTGACCGAATCGCGCGGCGTCGACGTCGCCCTCGACTCAGTCGGCGGCCAGAACCTCGTCGACAGCGTCGGCGTGCTCGCCTACCGCGGCAGGCTCGTCAGCGTCGGCGTGTCCTCGCGGGCGGGCTCGGCGATCGAGGCACAGTCACTGTGGACGAGGAACAACTCGCTCCACGGCGTCTTCCTCGGCGGCGCGATCCTGCCCGAGTACCCGCGGATACACACAATGATCGGCGACATGCTGCAGCGCGTCGCGAGCGGCGGGCTCAAGGTCGAGATCGATCGCTCGTTCCCGCTGGCCGATGCGGCTGCGGCGCACGCCTACGTTGAGAGCCGCAAGGCGTTCGGGCGGGTGGTCATCACGCCGTGAGGGGGCGGCTCCTTCATCGCTCGGGCCACCTGCTGTACGGGTGGGGTGGTTGTTGCCTACGGCTTTGGGGGCCGGCCGCGCCTGGGCAGGGGCCCGGCTTTTCGGGGCATCCGGCCGGCGTCGTTGAGGGCGCGTCGCAGCAGCATCTCGACTTGGGCGTTGAGGCTGCGAAGCTCGTCATTGGCCCAGCGGGCCAGGGCATCATGGACCGCTGGGTCGATGCGCAGCAGTACCTGCTTGCGTTCAGGGCTCACGTATACAGCGTTCCGGCGTTGACCACCGGGGAGGCCGGTTGGTCAGCGCAGAGGACGACCAGCAGGTTGCTCACCATCGCCGCCTTGCGCTCCTCGTCGAGCTCGACTATGCCGTGCTCCTCGAGCCGGGCGAGGGCCATCTCCACCATTCCCACAGAGCCCTCGACGATCCGCGAGCGCGCCGCGACGACGGCGTTGGCCTGCTGCCGGCGCAGCATCGCCTGGGCGATCTCCGGGGAGTAGGCCAGGTGACTGATCCGCACCTCAACGATCTCCACGCCGGCGATCGTCACACGCTGGGCGACTTCCTGCGCGAGCTCTCCGGCGACGATGTCGACTGAGCCGCGCAGCGAGGTGCTGTCGCCTCCGGGGTCGTCGTAGGGGTGAGTGGTTGCGACGTGACGCAGCGCCGACTCGGCCTGGACCTGAACGAAGTTGACGTAGTCGTCGACGGCGTAGACCGCCCGTGCGGTGTCGGCCACCTGCCACACGACGATCGCGGCGATCTCCACCGGGTTACCGTCGGCGTCGTTGACCTTCAGATGGTTGGTCTCGAAGTTCCTGACTCGAAGGCTGAGGTTCCGGCGGTCCGCCAGCGGCACGATCCACCACAGGCCGGTACGACGTACGGTGCCGGCGTAGCTTCCGAAGAAGCGCACGACCTTGGTGTGGCCAGGTTGCACCATGATCAGCGAGCTCAGGACCAGCGCCCCGACGACGATCGGCGCCGCGGCGAACCCCGGGGCCGAGCTGCCGCCGAGCAGAATCGCCAGGCCGATACAGATGGCGATGACGAGCACGCCGATCCAGCCGCTGATAGCCCAGGCGGGGCGTTCCTGGATGATGACTCGGGTCCCCGAGTGACCGACCGGCGTGGCCTCGGGCTGGCGGTATTCCTGGATGTCCTGGCTCATGACTCCCCCTCGGGAACCTCTTCGGAAAACTAGTAGCTAAGTGATATCACTTTTCTCGTGGCTGTCAAGTGCGACCACCGGGGAGGGGGTGGTTTTGGGGGCCGCCGTCTCGATGGGTTCGTATGGAACCCAAAGTGACGGACCTGGTCGCGAGGGCGCGCGTATGCTCCGCGGATCGGCGAGCTCGACGGCAGAACGTTTCTCGTGACCGGCGCCAACTCGGGGATCGGGCGCGAGACCGCGCTCGGGCTGGCCGGCCGGGGCGCCCGGGTGTTTCTGGCGAACCGGTCCGAGGCCAAGACCCGGCCGGTGATCGACGAGATCGTTGCCCAGACCGGCAACACCGCGCTGGAGTTCCTGTCGCTTGATCTAGGCGATCTCGCGTCCGTGCGCGCCTGCGCAGACGAGTTCTTGCGGACCGGCGAGCCGCTGCACGGGCTGATCAACAACGCTGGACTCGCCGGAGCGCGCGGGCTGACCGCGAGCGGCTTCGAGCTTGCCTTCGGCACCAATTACGTCGGGCCGTTTCTGCTAACTGACCTGCTGCTTGATCGGCTGCGCGAGAGCGCGCCGGCGCGGATCGTCAACGTCTCGAGTATCGGGCATTACCGTGCGCCAGGAATTGACTACGAGGCCGTCCGCCAGCGGACCAAGAGCCGTACCGGATTGCCCGAATACTCCGTCTCCAAGCTGGGCAACGTTCTCCACGCGCAGGAGCTCGCGCGGCGACTGGAAGGAGACCGCGTGACCACGTACTCGCTGCACCCCGGGGCGATCGCAACGGACGTGTGGCGCCGGGTGCCGTGGCCAGTGCGTCCGCTGATCAAGCGGAGGATGCGGTCGCCCGCGGAGGGGGCACGGACCACGCTGTACTGCGCGACCTCGCCCGAAGTCGCGGACGAGAGCGGTCACTACTACGACGACTCCCGTCGCAAGGAGCCGAGCCCGGTCGCCACGCCGGAACTTGCCGCGGAGCTGTGGGATCGCAGCATCGCGTGGGTGGCAGGATGATCGCGCCGTCGGGATCTAGGAGTAATATGCTCTGTAGCAGAGGAAAACACGATGGAACCCTCCACAATGTCACTCCGGCTTGCCTCGGCGCGGTCTTCAACTGTGATCGGCGTGCTGCGCGCTGTCCACGCCGAGCCAGGAATCACCCGAGCCCGACTAGCTCGGGAGCTCGGGATCTCCAGCGGGCTGGCGAGCGAGACCGTCGCGCGTCTCGTTGCGTCAGGCGTTGTTGCTGAGGGGCCAGCCCGTGCGACGGGCAGCCGGGGGCGCCCGACAGGCTCGCTGGGCCCGCATCCCCGGGGTCCGGTCGCGGCCGTTGCTGCGATCTCACATGAATCGTGGGAAGTGGCCACCGTCGCGCTCGGCGGAGAGGTGCACACCTACCAGACGCGGCTGCACGACCGGGATCGGTCCTCCGTCTTTGCGGGGGTCAAGGATGCGCTGAACGGCGTTTGCGCTCGCCATGGCGCGAGTGTGCGGGCGATCGTGGTCTCGCTGCCAGGGACCGTGTCCGGTACGCGCCTGGTCCAGGCGCCCAACCTCGGCTGGGAGAACGTCGAACTCTCGGTGCTGGCACCGCGCAAGATCGCGTCGGTCCCGTTCCTGGCCGGCAACGACGCAACCTTCTCGGCGATCGCGGATGCGCGACGAGGCGCGGCGGCGGGGTCCGCGAGCTCGGTTCACCTCTACATGGACTCAGGCATCGGGGGTGCACTGCTCGATGGGGGACGGCTCGTTCCCGGCGCTCGGGGAATGGCCGGTGAGTTCGGGCACATGCCCTTCGGCTCGCCGGCCGCGCGCTGTCGATGCGGCGCCCACGGATGCTGGAACACCGCCCTCGACGGGCAGGCGCTTGCGCGTCATCTGGGCGAGTCGGCTCCGGCCGATGAGGTGAGCTACAGCCGTGAGGTCCTCGCGGCCGCCCGCGCGGGCTCAGGGCCGCAGCGTCGCGCTGTGTCCGACGCGGCCTTTGCGCTGGGACGGGGAACCGCAGCCCTGGTCAACGCTCTGGATCCCGAGCTGGTCACATTCGGCGGACTCGCCCCCCAGCTCCTCGAGGTCGCGGGTGACCGTGTCCAGGACGGCTACCACGATGGCCTTATGGGCGCGAGGGCCGAAGTCGCTCCGGCGCTCGCTTCGAGCACCATCGGCGCCCGGGCACCGCTGGTCGGTGCGGGCGAGCACGCCTTTGACCACATCCTCACCGACCGGGCGTTTGCCGCCTGGAGGGCGGCGTGAGCACTCGCGCCCGGGATCTCGCTGCGCTTGACGGCGCCCAGGTGCTTGGCGGCGCCCAGGTGCTGGGCGGCGCGCAGGGGTTGCTGGTGGATCTCGACGGGACGCTCGTGGACTCATCTGAACCGGTGAGACGCGCCTGGACAGCTTTCGCCAAGCGCCACGGTCTCGACCCCGACGAGGTCCACGCATTCGCCCAGGGCAGGCCCTCGTCAGAAACGGTGCGCCTGCTCGCACCGAACGCTGATCAAGCCACCGAAGCCGCGCTCGTCGAAGCGGCTGAGACCACGGATACCGAGGGCGTCTTCGCCTTGCCCGGCGCCGGCGACCTGTTGAGGTCCGGTCACCCACTGGCGATCGTCACCTCGTGTTCTTCGCAGCTCGCAGAGGTGCGACTTCGCGCGGCCGGCCTGCCTCGCCCGGAGGTCGTGATCAGCTCCAGCATGGTGCTGCGGGGCAAGCCCGATCCTGAGGGGTTCCTGCTCGGCGCCCGACGGCTCGACCTGACGGCGGCACGGTGCGCGGTACTCGAGGACTCTCCAATCGGGATCGCTGCCGGTCGCGCCGCAGGTGCGCGCGTGATCGCGCTGCGCACGACCCACGGCGATGACGCGCTCGCTCGCGCCGACGCGATCATCGAGAACCTGGCCGCGCTCTTCGCGAGGGGCGGAGAGCGCGATTGCTAGATCGAGTTGCCAGGCCGAGCTCGACTCGGGACGCCCCCGGCACCACGCCCGCCTATCACCGGGACCGCCTCACTCTGACGTTGTTCTCGGGACTATTCGGGTTTGGCGTTCTCAACGCGATCCTGGGTCCCGCGCTGCCCTACCTGCGCGCCGAGGAGCATCTCTCCTATCTGGCCGGCGCGCTGCATCAGTTGGCCTTCGCGGTGGGTGGTGGCCTTGCCGGCCTGCTCGCGATCCGGGTGGAGGCGCGCCTAGGCCGGGGTGTGACGATCCGCTTCGGGTTGGCCGCAGCGGCCGTCGCGGGGCTCGCCGTCGGCTACGGCGATGCGATCACGATCACGGTGGCTGGGGCGTTCTTCATGAGCCTGTTTGGCACCTCGGCGCTGGTCAGGATGTGGGCGGCGCTGGCCGACGCGCACGGCTCGCAGCGGACGGTGGCGATGACCGAGGGCGAGGTGACAGTGAGCCTCGGCGGAACGGTCGTGCCGCTCATGCTCGGTGGCGTTGCCGCGACGGTGCTGACGTGGCGCTTTGCGTTCGTCGCCGGTGCAGCGATTGTCATCGTCGCCGTGTTGGCGATGGGCGCCGTGCGCATCCCTCGATCCGAGCCCGTCGCCCTGCCCGATCAGCAGCCTCGCGCCGCCGATCTTCCGGCGCAGTCCTCGCCGGCGCCGACCTTGGTGATCGTGTTCGCCATCGTCGCCCTGGAGTTTTCTCTCAGCTTCTGGCTCGCCAGCTACCTGAACGGCAGTGTCGGCATCGGCCGCGAACAGGCGGTCCTGATGGTCAGCGGCCTGTATGGCGCAAACCTCGCCGGCCGTTTGCTCGCGAGTCGCCTGGCCCGCCGGGCCACCACTGAGCGCCTGCTCGGCGCGTCGCTGATCCTCGCTCTGGTGGGTCTGCCGATCCTGCTGGCGGCCCGCGGCGCGGCAGCCGCAGCCGTCGGAATCGCGCTGACCGGCATCGCGATCGGCGCGATGTTTCCGCTGACCTCCTCGATGCACGTGGGGGTGAGCTCGCGCAATGCCGACGGCGCGATCGGACAGGTTCAAGGGATCGCGTCGATCGGCCAGGTCATCGGTCCATTCGCGGTCGCAGCGATCGCCCAGGCCGCCGGTCTGCGTGTCGGCCTGTTCATCCTCCCGGGGCTCGTTGTGCTCGCCGCCTCGGGACTCAACCGCCACCACCGCCAGACCCAACTCGTAGCCGGGTAGGCGGGTTCCCCCAAAGTGGCCCCGCCGCGTGGGTTGCCGGGTTGGGCCGTGTTCAGTGTGGGTGCAGGACGAGCGCGCGCAGCTGCGCGACCTCCGCCGCGAGCTGGGCGTTTTGACTGGTGAGCTGGTTGATCTGGTGTTGTTGGCGGCGGACTTGCGCGGCTATGCCCGCGGGCGTGGTCGTGCTCCCGAGCTGTCCGCTTGAGTTGATCACCACGGTCTTGATCGCCCCTGAGGGCGTGACCCCGTATACGCCCGCTAGGAACGCGGCGGTCTGGGTGCCCTGGGTCCCGATCCGGATCTTGTCCGCGTCGCCCGCCACGCCCGCATTGGCGATATCGATGTTGCTGGAGCCCACAGTCAGATTGGTGCCGGCGCGGGTGCCCAGTGCCGTGTTGCTCGACCCCGTGCTGTTGTGATACAGCGCGTCCACGCCCGCCGCCACGTTACTGGCGCCGGTCGTGTTGTCATAAAGCGCGTTAACCCCACCGGCCGAGTTCTCCGCGCCGGTTGTATCGGAGTACAAGGCCTGAACACCCTCCGCCAAGTTAGAACTGGCGGTCGTGTGCTTCAGCGCGTCAAACCCGTCCGCCAGGTCATAGTTGCCGGTCTTGTTGTCCTCAAGCGCGCCGCTGCCACTCGCCCCATTCTTAGAGCCCGTCGTGTTCGATTGAAGCGCCTGGTTGCCACTCGCCACATTGTTGGCCCCGGTCGTGTTGCCGGTGAGCGCCTCAACGCCACTGGCCACATTCTCGGCCCCGGTGGTGTTCGAGTAGAGCGCGTAGCTGCCGCTGGCCATATTCTCGCCCCCGGTGGTGTTCGAGTACAGCGCGAAGGGGCCGCTGGCCACATTGAAGTCCCCGGTGGTGTTCGAGTCGAGCGCGTCCTCGCCGCTGGCCACATTGTCGGCCCCGTTGGTGTTCGAGTACAGCGCGCTGCTGCCGTTTGCGAGGTTGTCGTTGCCGGTCGTGTTCGAGTACATCGCGCGGTAGCCGCTCGCGAGGTTGTCGTGGCCGGTCTGGTTCGAGAACATCGCCTCAAAGCCGCTCGCGAGGTTGTCACTTCCGGTCGTGTTGTTGTGCAGCGCGTAGGTGCCGCTCGCGAGGTTGTTGCTGCCGGTCATGTTCGCGAACAGCGCGTTGGTGCCGCTCGCGAGGTTGTCGTTGCCGGTCGTGTTCGAGTACATCGCCTGGAAGCCGCTCGCGAGGTTGTCGTTGCCGGTCGTGTTCGAGTACATCGCCTGGAAGCCGCTCGCGAGGTTGTCGCTGCCGGACGTGTTCGAGGACAGCGCGCCATTGTCCAGCGCGACGTTGCCGCTGCCGTCGGTTAGCGCGTTCATCATGCTGGCGCCGATCGCGACGTTGTCGGATCCGCCGGTCGCGGCCAGGTTCGGGTTGAAGCAGACCGAATTGAAGCTCGCGTCGACCCCTTCGCAGACGTTGCCGTGGGCGTCCTGGTAGTCGGCGGCGCGGCTGACCGCCGCACCCCACATCAGCGCGATCGCGGTAACAAGCGCGAGCAGCGCGGCACACCGCGCGACCCCGACCGTTATGAACCTGCCGGCAGCTGCGAGCATCAGTCCCCTCCGGAGTTAAGCCACCGACCCCGGTCCCGGGGTTGCGGCCGTGGAGCGCAGCAAAGCGGCCACGCAGCCCCGAGTATCGCCCCATCCCGGGTGCCGCGCAAGCCCCGTGACAGCAGTCAACTTCGCCGCTTGACGGTGACTTCCTCATACCCGCGGCCTGGCGGCCGCCACCAACCGGAAAAGCGTTGACCACGACGCGGGCGTCAAGGCCTCGCGGACGGTCAGGCGCCGACGCCCGGCGTGGTGTCGGGTGCGTAACCGGGAAGGGGTTTGGGATGAGGCGGTTTGCTGTGGTGGGACCGCCAGCCACGTCCGCGCGCACCTGCTCGACTTCCGGCACGTCCGCCGCAAGATCAGCGGCAAGCTGGTCGGCCACGGCCCGGATCCGGGCCGTGGGCACACGTCCGCCTTATCCAAAGTCCCACTCGGGCGCCGGGACGGGGTCGTCCGATCGCGCGCGCTCCACGGTCGCCGCTCCCTGGTCGTCCCAGTGGGCGTCGATGTCGGTTTTGGCGTCGGTCAGCAACTCGGGGACGAGACCGTGTTTGTAAGGCAAACTAGCGTCGAGGTTGAGAACGTGCAAGCTCCCCATGCCGACGAGGAGGAATCCTTGCTGTTCGGCAGCTTTGATGCTCTTGAGCATGAAGGCCTCTCTGACTTTCTCCAATGCCACGAACGAGGTCGGCGGATCCCGTACCCGCCGCGCCCCTAGGATCAAGGCTTGGCTGTTGGCCCACCGACCGAACTCCTCGATCCTCAGAGCCCCGTACTTGAGAAAGGCGATGGCGAACGCATCCGCCTTATCCAGCGTGGACTGCTTCGTCCCTAGAAGCTCGTAGATCCCGAGTCCGTCTTTGATCCTCTTCGCCCTCCTGAGATCCGTGAGCATCTCCCGATTGGCCGCATAGACGGCTTGCAAGGCCCGCGAAGCCTTCAGGACTGCAGACTCGTCTTCCTTGACAGCGCCAAAGTCATGCCGCGCGATGTCGTCGGCGATCTCGATCGCCAACATCAGACCGTGGGCGACGCGCTCGCCACTCGCGTATCTGTCCGCGCCCGATCTCCCTTTCCACTCGGAGCCGTTACGCTTGCCGGGCGAGTGAATGTACCCCCGCAGGTCGGCAACGGCTGCCATCGCCTTCGCTGTCACACTCTCGAGTGCGGGATTGAAGAGAGCGCTCGTAGGTAGCCCACGACGACTTTCGCGCTCCACCCCCTCCTCGAGGACTCGGCTGGTGCCTGGTAGTGTGACCTCATCGCTGCCGACCCTCTCGACGTAATTGAACGGCTCGTACTTGAACCGCCGGGTCCCAAACGCGATGATGACGTCGCGCACCGTCCCGTTTGCGGCACCATGCGTTTCACCGAGTACCGTCAGCTCGTCACGAGGCAGCCGGAACCAGAACTTGCCCGCTGACCCGGTGTTGACATCGCCGATGTAGTCGGTTTCGCCTCGCGCGTACGCCTCGAACTCCGCCGCATCGTCAAACGTTCGCCGGACGTCGTCATCGATCAGGTCGCGTGTGCTGAACCGGCCGTTGATTTCGCCGTCACCCCTGTACCGTGGCTCGTCGACCTTGGACCTGCCACGGTCGATCCGGACCTTCCGCTGAACCACCGGGGTGAGCACCCGCACCGCCGGCGACGCGAGTGCCTCCGTTGGTGGGTCTTGCTCGCGCGACGTCCGCTGCCCAGACGGATCAGGGCGTCGGAGCGGCACACGCGATGGTGACAACAGCGCCGGAGCGACGGACGGTGCCGACGCATTCGACCGTGGAGTGCGCCTCGGGGAGACTTCATGTGCTGGTGCAGACCGTTGCCCCCTGGTCTGCGAGACGAGCCGCCGCTCAGGCATCGGCGGGTGCGCTGGGCGAGCCGGTCAGTTGGGACTGATACCGCGACATGATCACCATCAGCCTAAAGCGGGATGTCCCAGAGCTGGGCGAGCTCCTGCAGCGTGGCGCGCGCCTCATGGAGTTTTTTGAGCAGGCTTAAGCCCACCGGTTGACGCTTTTGGTCCTCGCTGAGGGCTCCGTAGTCCGCACTGGCCCGCGTCACGGCTTTGACGGCGGATTCCCATTCCGCCGTGAAGGTGTCGAGGTGGGGATCACGTTCAACCTTGATACCCCTCGCACCGAGATCCTGCTTCAACTTTTCGAACGTCAGATCGTCAGGTACAGTGAGCTCAGCCATCGTGGCGGACTTGGCCTTCGGAGTCGGCGTAAGCACGTACGTACGGCTCATTGGCGTCGCACGTAGCGCTGGGTTCCTTAAGAAGAGGCCGATGTCCTCTTCCTCCACGGTATAGAGGCCCGTACCCACCAGAGCCATTACCTCCCGGCCTAGAGCGGATAGCTGCAGTTGCTCCCGATTGGTACCAGCGTGGACCGTGTGACCAGCACGGTACAGAGCTCGCTCTGTCAGCGGGCCGTACAGACGAAAGCTGATCTGGCGTCGACAGCACGCCAGGAGCCAGGCGACATTGAGTGGCATGGTGTGCGCCTCTTGGCTGCCCGCGCCACCCGTCGACGGACCGTGCGCCGATCGAAACGGTGCGTACACCAGTCCCCGCTCAAGCGCGCTCGCGTGGTCGATTCCCGTCGCCGCGTACTGCTGCGCATGGAAGTCGTGCCATACGAGTTTGTGAAGAACCGCTTCATCTCCCGGTTGCGCCTCAGCCAGTCGCACGTAGTTTGCAATCGCGATATCGAGGTCACGATCGGGTACCACAAGAGCCATGTCCTCCACGATTCGACGTGCCCACCGCACGCATTCGGCTCTAAGAACCAAGAGTGACTGGAAGGTCCATATACGAGTCTCGTTCCAGAGAATCTGCAGCCGGTGCTCAGCGATCTTCGAGATGTCGCATCCGAGGTAGAGGATGGGACCCTCTCCGACCACCGCGGCGAGGAGCTCGCCGAACGTCCACCGGAGGGTTCCGATCTGGATGGCGCGCTGCACACGCGTCCCGACGCCACGTAGGCGCTGTGGATTCGACGGGGTCTCTCCCGCTGAGCGGACCAGATCCCGGGCGAAAGCGGCAGCCTCGCGCTCTCCGGCGCTAGTCGGCGGGTCGACGGACAGCCGAGTCGGCAACGCTCCTGCTCCCCTCTGCTGCACCGCGTGCACAAGTTCATGGCCAAGCAGCAGCCGCCCGGCCGCTGAGTGCGGCGCGTACGCTCCTTGGTCGAACACGATCGAGCTGCCGATGGTGTAGGCGACGGCGTCCATAGCGCGCGCCGATGCCGCCGCGAGCTCATCGGTGTGTACCCGCACGCGCCCCAGGTCCACGCCGAGACGATTCTCCATGTCGGCGCGTGGCGCGGTGGCAAGCGGCGAGCCCGGGCGACGCAGGACCTGGTGGACGATGGGTGGGGCGATGCCGGGGTCCCGGGTGAGGACGAGACTGCGCTGCGACCGCGCCGGCACCGGCACCCGCGACGGCGCAACGGTGGGGCGTGCGGGTGACGCCCCGATCGCGCTCCGCCGTCCGTGAGTAGCGACTGGTCCCGGTGCCGCGCGCCGCCGGTGAGGGGAGGCGGAGTCTCGGGCAAGCGGAGGTCGCCGGTTAGCCATTGCTGACCGGCGCTGTAGGACTCGACGAGCTGGAGGTTGTGGCGCTGAGGCCAGAGTCGAGTTGCTCAAGCGCCGGTACGTCCGCTGCAAGATCAGCGGCAAGCTGGTCGGCCACTGCCTTGCTGCTTAGCGCGGGAGGCAACTGCGCGGCGAGCTTCTTGGCGAGCGCCTCGACATCGACCTGCAGCTTCGGAGCGATTTGCTGAGGAGTGACGCCGGTTACGCCTTGGACGAGCGAGGTGATCTTGAGGCCCGTCCGCGAGACAACGGTGATCCCGTTGATGATCGCCGCCCATTTGACCGCGTCGTCAGGGGTTAGCGCGTTCGAGACGATCGGCACGACGAGCATCGCGATGTTGAACGCGAACACGAGGATGCCCTCGCTAGTTCGGGCGAACTTCGCCATCGGCACTGTGGTCTTAGGGCCCACGCGAGTGGCCTCCTTTTGGGTCGGGACTGCGGGCCCCGGCGAGCCGGAGGCCACTGGCAGCGGCTTCGCCGACGTCGACGGCGGTGGCCCCGGAGTCGGAACCGCGGCCGGGGCCGCCGCCGGGGCCGGGGCCGGGGCCGCGGCCGGGGCCGGGGCCGGGGCCGGCGCGGGCGCGGGCGCGGGCGCGGACTGCGAAACTTCCGCAGCGACCGTGCGCTCCGCGGCGGTGAACGCTCCGTGGATCGCGGCCGCCACGTGCTCGGTCTCGCGCACGACTGACTCCGCGGCAGACGACTTCTCCGCGCTTGCGGCGACCTGCTGGGCCTCACTGGATCCAGTGGACCCGCTCTGATCTTGCAGCCAGGCCTCCTCTTGCGCGGCTAACTGGTCGATTGTCTGCTGCGGGTATTCGACCGGCGCGGGCACGGTGCCGGGCGGATCGACCGGCAGCAGATCGCCGATGCCGGGAGCGTTCAGGTAGAGGAGGCTCGTCGTCCAGGCGCGACTGAGCCCGGAAGCGCTCGCCGATGCCTTGGCCGCCGCCGTGCGGGCCAGCGCGAGAACGTGCGAGAGCGGATATGCGGGTCCGCAATCGGTCGCCTGCGGATCGAGATCGGAGTGCTGGCACACGCCGCGCTCAGCCGAGCGTACGAGCGGCACGCCCCAGTACCGGTGCCAGAACGCCAGCCAGGCAGCCGTGCTCTGCAGCTGTTCCGGTCGCCAGGCCGCCTGGTCGGGCGGTCCAAGCTGCTCGAGGTGGAGTGCGATCGCCTCGTTCGGGGCGCCCGCGAAGGCCCGCTCCTCATCACTCACGTAGCGCGCGTCTCGCCCCGCCCCGTCGTTGGCCACGTGTACGCTCGTTGCGTTCTGCGTTCTCTCGAAGAGCTGGGCCAGCGCGGAGAGATCGGTCACATCCGAACGGTCGTGTCCGTGGGCGGTGTGGAGCACGATCAGCACCGGTTTGAGCTCGCTGCGGGTGCTGTGGGCGGCTGTGTCGTACGTCGAGGCGGGCTGAATCGGCACGACCGCTGCGCGGGCCTTTCCCAGCTCGTCGGTCAGGCGTTGCTCGATGGCCGCCGCCTGGGCGCTCCGCGCCACCTCGGCATCGGTCCGGGCGGCAAAGGCCGGGACCTCCGAGGCCTCACCCTGCTGCGAACTCTCGAGGGAACGACCCCAGTGCCTGATCACGGCGCGCTCGCGCGGCCCGACGGCGAGCGCGAGCTTCTCGTCGACGAGCGCGAGACCCAGAATCGCCCCCACGGCTTGGGCGACGCGGGCGGTCGCCGGTCCGAGATAGCCGTCGCGGGAGAGGCTCGTATTCGGCTTCGCTCCCCAGCAGCCCAGACAGACGTTGAGGTCGGCTTGTAGCAGCGCCACTTCGGGGCCGCTGTCCCCCTGGGCAATGGTGCGGGGCTCGGCGTCAGCCATCGTGCGTCCCCTGCGCGAGATCGACTCTATGCTTCCCGCACTGTGCGCGAGCGAGGTGACTGATGGGACACGTCGTGTGTACCGGAGCGACACTGAAGTGCTCGATGGGCACGGCATCGTCGACGTTCTCGGCCTCGGCCAACGAGGTGTCGGCAACCGACGCCGCGGGCGTCGTCACCGACGTGGCTCCTGGCAACGTCCCGCCGTTCGGCCTCTGCACCTCGCAGTCGAATCCGCAGGTCGCAGAGGCGACTGCGGCCGCCTCGGGGACGCTGACCCCACAGCCGTGCCAACCGGTGCTGACGCCGTGGACTCCGGGGTCGGCAAAGGTGATGATCGGGGGCGTCGCCGCGCTCGACGACGGGTCGCAGTGCTCGTGCTCGTGGGGTGGCGCGATCACGGTTGAGTCACCCGGCCAGAGTGCGGCCGCGCTTGGTTGAGGCATCGGTGACGTTCGGGTTGGTCACGGCGAAATGATGTTGACCATGGCCGCCGCGACGTCCACGACGGTGCCGTAAACGTCCTGGACGGAGACGCACACCCACTGCTGGCCAAACTGGTTGGCCTCGGTCTGGATGTCGAACGCGTCACTCAGCGTCGTCCCTGCGGGAATGTTGACGTCCGACGGAGCGATCAGGGCGGAGGGGTCGACGTCAATTTGGATGCCGGGGTCAGAACCGAGCGGCGCCGAGAGCTGGACGGCTACGCCGCTGATCGTATTGGGCGGATCTCCGGTCGTCCCGTTGACGGTTGTGCCGTCGAGCGGCTGGGGCGAGGGCAGCCCCGGTCCCGGATTCGTGAGAACGAGCTGGAATCTCACAACGCCGATGTCGTAGTGGAACGTCTGTCCCTGCGCGCCGACAAGCGAAACCGACACGTCGAGCCCCGCGGTGTCCCCACTCGGATCAACAAGCTGCATGTAGACCCGATTGGACATCGCCCCGTCGTTCGGTGTGAAATCGAAGCGGGAATCGACCGACAGTGCGGCGCTGTTGAACGTCACCTCGAACGCGTCGTCCACCGGGCTGGCGAGAGAGACCGTCGCCGCCGCGTAAGCGCTGCCGAAGAGCTGCGAGGGGACCTGGATCTGCACGGGGACCGCGGTGAACGACACCTGGAGCTGCAGGCCCGAGTCGATGATCGCCGTGATGCTTTCGCTGTTGGCATTGGCGGCGATGTCGAACGTGAAGCTCCCCGTCGAGGAGCCGGGCGGAATTGTGAGCGGACCGTGGACTGTGACGCCGCCGCTGGACTGGAAAAAGATCACCAGCGGGTTCGTCCCGCGAACCGGGTCGCTGAGCGCGATCGTCGCGCTGCGCGCGGAGGTGCCCGCGAGCAAGTTGGATCCGTTGAGATCCAAGGCCGTGGAATCGAGGGTGATCGACGACATCGTCACTCCCCTCGCCAGGCACGCGTTCTCGATCGCTCCGTACACCGCAGGCTGCTGCATGCGTCGGCGCGCCACGATGACGGCCGGCGTCGGGAACACCTGCTCCCGATCGTCAGGCGCGGTCCAGGCCGCCCCGCCGCGGACCCCGATCACCCCCAGGCAAACCGCAGCGTCCGCGTTCGTGTACACGGTCGGGACGTCGGCGTAGGGTTGCCACGCCGCGGCTTCTGCTGTCGCGCAGTCAGCATCGGGCGGGATCGTGAAGACCGTCGACGGGCTGTCGACCGCAGTTACGACATCCTGGGACAGCGTCAGCGCGTCTGCGGGGCCTGCGGGGCGCAACTCGAGCCGGGGGTTCTGGCCCGCGTCGTTCAGCAGGTAGAGCCACTGTTTGACGTCGACCGGGTCGCCGTCGCTGCCGTACGACGGCACCGTCGTCTCGAGGCGCACCCCGGAGAAGCTCAACACAGCGCCGCGGCCATCCAGCACGGTCCCGTCGGTGATCGAGATATCGACCGGTACATCAGTCGCGCCGCTGGCGGGCGCAGAGGCGGCGATCGACGGGATCATGCCGGCGATCACACCGCGACCGAACAGCCGTAGCAGCGCCAGCGGGAAATCGTTCCCCTGTGCGGCGTGCTCTGCAAGCAGGTCGAGAGCTTGCGCGACCGAAGTGCTGCCGGTGAGCACCTCGTAGGTTCCTGGTGAGAATGGAACGTCAGCCGCGGTGCGAGCGGCGAGTGCATCGAGCCCCTCGAACGGCCGCCGGCAGTCGGTGACTGTCGCTGTTCCGTTTTGCCAGCTGACGACGGCCAGCGGACAGGCCCACTGCTTCGGGCCGTCGGGCGGCTGCGGCGACTCCACGATCCGCGCGGGGTACACGGGCGCCGGCATCCCTCCGGCCGACGGCCGCACCGCGAAGGTCCAGTAATCGCCGATGTTGTAGCTCGGACCACCACTCGTGTTGATGGTCACCGTGATCCCGGTATCCCCGAGCCGCACCGGGTCGCCGGTCGCGGTGACCGTCTCCTGCCAGACGCGCATGAAGAGCAGCGGGCTGTCGGCAGTCGCCGTATCGAGCCCGCGTCCAATCGTTAGCTGGCGCGAGTCGGGCTGATAGTCAGACGTGCAGGTCGTGACGATGCCTGTGTCGGCCGCGATGTAATCGCTACCGGTGAGCGCGCACCTGGCCTGGAGGATCTCCACGGCCTGTCCCGCCACCGGCTGGTGGTAGGCATCCACGGGAGCGTTGGCCAGCGTCACGGTCGTGGAACCGTCGGAGTCGTTAACCGTCGGGTTCGGCTCCAGCCGGTAGAGATCGTGCGCGTTGTCGTAACCCCACGCGATGATGGCGCCGCCGTCGGCGACATCGACGACTTGCACGCGGATCAGCTGGTTCTCCGCCCCAAGGTAACCGCTCTGGCTGGGCGGATCCGAGGGTGACGGGCGGCTCGGGGTCTGCGGAAAGGACACCTGGAGACGTGGCCAGTGACTCGAGCCTCGCCGTCGCAGCGTCGTATGCCAACCCCTGGGACCTCCAGCCACTGGCGAGCTCAGCGAGAGCCTCGTCGGGCGTTGCGTCCGGTTCGATCGTGGTCTGGCGCACGACTCGCTGAAGGATCCGCCGCCGCTCGGAGGTGTCCGGGCCTCCGAGCGCCACGTCCAGCAGGGCCGGATCCTCGACCGCGCCAACCTCCTGCTCGCGCAGCAGGAGAGAGACCGCCTCGACCGCGTCGCCAGAAGGGACGGCGGGGGCGCGCCACAGCAGCTGGTCGGCCTGGCGATCGAGCCACTCAGGCTGCTGCCCGTAGACGAGGTCTTGGTCGAGGGCGACCCGCTCACCGCCCACGTACATCGTGCCGTGGCCGATCGTCAGATCGCCGGTCGCGGCACCGTCGTCGCCAACCGCGACCGTGACCTGATAGCCGCCGTCGACCGTCCCGGTCGGCCCGATCACGTCGACCAGCTGGGCGCGGCTCGCGTCTGCCGCGATCTCGGCGGCCTCGTTCCAGTCGGCCTCGAGCGTGACGCGGCCCTGCTGGCTAATGACGCCGCGCCACTGCCGGCTCGGATCGTGACTAACTCGTGCGCGATCGCTACCCAATGTCAGATCTCCTTCTGTTCCAGTGCGCTCTCAGGTGACATGGACCACCACCGGGCTCAGACCGAGCGGCATGTACTCGTCGTACTTCGCGAGCAAGCCGCGTTGCTTGATCGGCGCAAGGTGACTGGAAAACGCCCCCATCTCCGAGCCCGATTCCGCGCCGGCGGTGATCGTCGAGGAGCCGGAGCCTTCGGCGACCGCGCGGTCCGCGGTGTCGAGAAGTTGTCCGAACCCCGCCCCGCCGAAGGTCACGCTCGTGAATAGCGACGCTCCCGGCTCGAGCGTGACCGAGCGGTACTGCCGCGGCACGCAGCTGCCGGACGCCACCGCTGAGAAGCGAACGCCGCCGTCCTGCGTGTCCTCGGCTACAGCGAAGCCGGAGAGGATCGAGTCGCTCGCCGACAGGCGGTGGGCGAAGGCCCTGCCGAGCACCGTCGCGCGCTCGAGCGCGACCACGCCCTGCGACACTGCGAGCGCAGCGGGGCTGAGCGCGACCGGAAACGCCGCCTCGAGCAAGGCGTGGTTGATCGTCGCGGCGTCCCCTCCGCCGCGCGTGATCACGGCAGCGAGCCCAGGGTCGAGTGGAACCCCTTGGAACGCGTCTTCCGAGTAAATGCTCGTGCCAGCGGTGACGAGCTGATCGAGGCTTGCGGCGACGGTGCTCAGCGTGGCAGCGTCGACTGTCCCTCCAGCGTATGCCGCGAGGGTGCTCTGAGCAGCAGTCGAGAGCTTGCCGACGACGTACCGGGCGACCGGATCACTTCCGCTGAGACCGCGGAGGAGGAGCTCAGGGTCGTAGACATCGAGGCTGGGCGGTTCCACTCCCGCGGGCACCGGGTCGATCCCCTGGACAATGCTGTCACTGATCGTGAGGGTTTCGATGGCGCCACCGCTGCGTGTCCTGATCGGGCCGAGGAGGCAGTTGTCGACCGTCATCTGCGCGATTCCCCCCGGTGCGCCGCCTGGATCGGGCTCGACCCAAACCCTGGCAGGCGCCAGCGGACGCCCGTCGACCGACATCGCGAGGGCACCAGCGGTGGCGAGCGATCCTGGATCGACCGTGCACGCGGTCAGGCGGACATGGCCGAAGGGTCCCTGGAGCACGATGTCGCCGCCGCTGATCAGGAGCCCATCGAGGATGAGCTCGCTGCCGGGCCCGCCGCCAGTGAACACCCAGCGGACGGGACCTGCGCCGCTGTCGGTACCAGCCGGCAGCCGTACCACCGGCCGGCAGCGCGCATCGCCGCGGACCAGCAGCGAACCGACGGGCATGGCGGTCGAGCCGACATCTGCGTACGTACGGGAGTCCGCGATCGTCACGGTCCCGGTGCCTCCGCTCGCCGCCAACGCGGCGCCGAGGCCGGCGCCACCTGACACCGGAGGCTGCTCGGGGTCGATCTGGGCAGGCGGATCGCCGAATAGGGTCCGGTCGTAGGCACCGGCGCCAATCGCACCCGGAAGGCCATACTGATAGGTGGTGAGGAACGGCTCCGCCGGCGTCCCCGTCACCGAAAACAGTCCCGCCTCGGGCGTGCACGCGATGATCTCGACCGGTTCGAGAGGGGTGCCGGCGCTTGCCTCATACAGAGCAGGAACGCCGGCGGCGGCCGGGTACGGCGTCGCATCCGGTGCGGTTTCGGCGATCGCGTTCACAAGCGAGCTGCTGAGCGGTCCTGGCACCTGCCACTCGGCAGCGGATGTCCATGCGTCGGCCCAGTCATCAGGCTCGGGACCGAGCGGCCGCATGAACAGAGGGATCCGGCGGCCCGTCGGATCGAAGGCATAGGTGCCCGCCGCGCCACTCACCGGCACGGGCGTCGATCCGGCGACGCGGAAGCTCCCCAGCCGCCACAGGAAGACGAGCAGGTTGGGGATGCAGTAGCGGCCGGAGATGTCGGGGCCGCGCCGAAGCTCGGCGGTGTGGAAGAACTCGTCGAACGGTGATCCCGCCAGCGATGCCCCGTGGGGCGATCGCAGGTCCGCGAAGCCGCCGGCGAGCGTGCCGGTGAACCGACCGACCAGCCCCTGGTCGCGCAGCAGCTCCCGCGGATCGAGCGCCCCGGTCGCGGGCTTGCTGCCCGCGGTCAGCGCGAGAGCGGCGCTGAGCGCTGCCGAGCCAACCGGCGGATCGAGGCTGTGCCGCGTCCGGCTGAGGCGCCGGAATGACTCGACGACGTGCGCCTCCCATCCAGTCACGTCCCGCGCCAGTTCCTCGAGCACGGCCAGCGTTCCCTTGCGGCGGCGGTAGTGAATCGTCTTGGCGACGTCGAGGCGCTGGCCGCGCGCGTCGAGGCCGCTCACGAGCTTCGTGCCTAGTAAGTCGGCGATGTACGGGATCACCCAGTCATCGCATGTCTCGATCGATTGATCGGCCCATAGGCGGTCGATGCTGCGGCGCACGACCGCGGCCTGGGCGCCGATCCGTCCGACGAGTTCCTCGAGCGGCCCGCTCACCGCTGGGTCGTCACGATCACGAGCGCGGTACACGCCAGGGAGCAGTTGCCAGAGGCGGTTGGCGTAGTAGCTGTCGTAGCCGTCGTTGAACTCAGGCATCGACAACCGTCCCCCCGAGCCCGTTCTCTGTCAGGACGTAATACATCCCCTCCGCCGGGAACGCGACGCGCTCATCCGCGTCCGGAAACGCGTCCGCTGGGAACTCGCCCCCATCGAGAATCCGCACGGACAGCCCGCGAACCGAGGTCACCCCGGCGACCAGCAGCGCGGCCTCGATCTGGCTCTCGTACAACGGCGCACCGATCCCCATCGTCTCGGCGGCGAACAGATCTTCCAGCGCCGCACCGGCCGCAGCGCACACGTCTGCCGGCACGCGGTCGCGAGCGATGAGGAGAACGCCGGAGATCGAAAGCTCGATCGCCGTAGCGGCCGCGACCGTGACCGGGCGGTTCGGATCCCCGGCGCCTGCGAGCGCCGTGGTGGCTGCGGCGACGGCGCCGGCGTCGTCCCCCACGTACACCTTGACCAGCGTGCGCTGGTGACCGTCGTCCCACGTCCAGTATGCGCGCGCCCGTCTCACTCCCGGAACGAGGCCGGCGAACGTCGCGAAGTCCTCAGCGGAGATCGCGCGACCGAAGGTGAGGACACTCGCGGGAGCGTTACGGCGCACGCCCGACGGAAGCTCGGCGTCGGCGCCACCCCAGACGGCCACCGGGTTGCGGACGGCCGTGAGGTTTGGCTGCGGCGAGTTG
This sequence comes from uncultured Solirubrobacterales bacterium, assembly GCA_963799995.1. Taxonomy (GTDB): domain Bacteria; phylum Actinomycetota; class Thermoleophilia; order Solirubrobacterales; family Solirubrobacteraceae; genus Palsa-465. The sequence goes on from CAWCZI010000014.1 coordinate 350,186, forward strand.
ATCGTCGTCAGCCTCCCCGCGGGTGGGCTTGCGGCGCCGGCGCCGAAGCGGTAGGAGGCGACAATCGTGGCACCCGTCGGCAGTCGTGCCCCATTGATCCCGTCCCCGAAGCGAACCTCTGTTGAGCCGCCAGGCTGGGGCGCGATTACAAACACCCTGGCGTCCGGCGGCTGGCCGAAGAAGCTCGGCGCCTCGTTCCAGGCGAGGCCGTCGACCAACACCGACAGGGTGCTGACGATGCCGGCGCTGGTCGCGCGATAGGTGAGCGGCGCGAGCTGGAGAGTGAAAGCCTGACCGGCAAGCGACGCGTCGCCGATGCCCAACGTCTCGGCCGGAACGGTCGTCCCACGCGAGACCGCAACGAGGTCGATGAACATCTCCAGCGGCGCCGTGAGCGAGAACGTGGGCGGTGTCATCCCGATCGAGTAGAGCTGCACACCCCCGTCGACGATCGTCACACCCACCGGGATCCCCGATCCGTCGGCGTCCTGTACGAACGCGGTCGCGTCGGGGGGCGGCGCGAAATTGGTGGGAGTCGCGACGACCGCGGGAAGCGTGTCAAGCGTGGCCGCCGGCGTGGCGATCGGCAGCCCTACGTCGCGCATGCCGAAGCGGATCGAGACACCCGTCACCGATCGGTTCGCCGGCGCGCGCGCGTCGGGAACCGCGAGTGTCAGCACGGTGTGCGCTACCGGTATGGCCGGCGTGTTCGACGACCCTGGGTACGGCACAAACGAAAAGCGCTCACTGACGGCGCTGACGCGTCCGAGGACCGGGACGTCGCCGTCGATCACGACGCTGTCTCCCGGTGAGACGGCCCGCACCGACGCAGAGAGGTTGACGCACAACTCGCCATCGTCCGTTACTGAGAGCGGAGCGGGGTCGCTCGTCTGGGTCCACAGCCCGCCGCTTTGCGTCCAGCGCATCAGCCGGTAGTCGGCAGCGGCCGCAGATCCGATCCACCCGTCGGCTCCAGCAAGCCGAGCGACGTCGACGCTGGTGTTGATCGTGCCATCTGGTGCGCGCGCGGGAGCGCTGCCGATGACCGATACCTGCGCCCAATTCAGCCCACTCAGACCGTCGGGCTCGGGCCAGGCCCGGGGAACCAGGAACAGCACATCACCGGGCTGCAATCCACCAATGACCCCCTGCAGCAGCAATGTGAGCCCGTGGCCCTCACCTGCTGAGGGGGCCAACCGCGGGTCCGGGGCGAGGGCGATCGGCACGTTCGAGGGCCCGGAGAAGCTTGCTCCGTCGGCCTCGAAGGTCTGCACGTCGACCCCCGGCGTAGCGGTGCTCGCGATCTGCGTGCCGCGCGGCACCACCAGCGGCTCGTCGGGGCGGGCGGTGCTGCGAATCGCGGCGAGCGTGCCCTCAGCCGCGATCGCAGGGCGGGGGCGGTAACCGAGGAGGCCGACGAGCCCGGCAACACTGGCGGGCAGTTGCGCGGTGCGAAGGTAGCTCTCGTTCGCGATCCGCTCGTTGTAGAAGGTGAGCACGTCCGCCAGGTAGGCCCACCATTCGAGCAACTGGAGGCCCAGGTCGCCCGTCTCCGGCCGCCACGCGCTCAGCGTTTGCTCGTGCGGATGAGCGCTCAGCAGCGCGCTGCGGAACCCAGCGAAATCGTCCACTCGGTAGGCGATCGAGTCGAGTCCGGCCGGATTCGCAACCACCCTCGGATCGCTGCCGTCCGCGCTCACCGACCTCCCTCCACAGTCAGGCGAAGCGAGCCGTTCTCGGGATGGTCCGGATCGTCGTCGACACGCAGTAGCTGGTCGGCAGGAACCGCGACCAAGTCCGGCAGCGTGATCCAGTCGGTCTGGACCCCGCGGCGGCGGAACGCAACCGAAATCACTCCGAGTACGCCCTGGGCGCGCTGAATCGCCCCCAGTAGCGCGCTGGAATCGAGGGGCTGACCGAACGACCACCGACTGTGGTCGAAGAATCCCGGCGACCCGTCGGCCGAGACCCCCGGCCGCAGCGCATCCAGCACGGAAGCTTCGACGTCGGTCGCGAACGCGGTCGGTTGAGCCTCGACGACGATCTGCAGATCGACGGGCGCGTAGCGCGGCGCCAGCACATAGCTTTCGTAGCCCGCCGGTCGGCGGCGGTCGAGGAGATCACCGAGTCCGCCCATCTGCGGGACCGTCAGCTCCTCGCTCGCGCGGGGATCGGCGGTCGTCAGGACCGTCAGCCAGCTGCCGGTCCAACGAAACGCCGTTCCCGCCTGCATCACCCACGGCTGCGACTGCGCAGCAGCGACGTAATCCTCGGCGCGCGCGACGCTCAGCGACGCTGACTGGAACGCGTAGGGCGCCCGGTCGCGGACCTGCTGCGGACTCTCCGCCGGCGCACCACCGCTCGCGGCCATCGGGTTCGTGACCGCGACGACGAGACCCGCCTGCGGTTGACCGGATTCGATCTCCACGATCGTGTCCGCGGGAACGTTCCCGGCAACTCCGCCGCCCGCCAGGTAGCTGACGCTGAATTCGGTGCCCGGCGTCGGGCTGATGCCGAACACGCCGTCTCCGAAGCGGAGCGTGACGCCCTCGCCGTCGTACTCGAACCAGCGCCCGTCCGGCCCGGCTCCGACCTCGGAGTACCGCTCCGGCGTCAGCGTGAACACGGCGGACTCGGCGCCTGAGCCGAGCAGCCAGTGCCGCCACACCCACGGCTGCTCGGCACCGACCGCGTCGGTCGAAGCGAGCGCGATCTGTGGCGTTGCCGCGACGCCGCCCTGGCCGATCTCCCCAGACGAGACCTGCGTCCATGCAAGCTGCTCGGCGGCGAGCGTGTAGCGATAATCGGGGCGAGGATCCTCCGCTGTCCAGTTCGCCGAGGTGCGCACCACCGCCAGCGGAACAGACGATGTCGGCGCCGGAGCTTCGCCCGGGATCGTGAAGGTTTCGGTGACGCGTGTGCCGTGGGTCGCAGGTACGACGTTTCCCGCCAGCTGTGTGCGTGAGAGATCGTGCTCCACACCTGTCGGGGTGGCGAGCTCGACGCGCGTCAGCTCGAGTCCGAACACCGGATCGAGGGTCTCGCTCACGGCGGTGGTCGCGACGAGCTCGCGGCTGGGGGGGTCACTGGCGGCCACCCCCTCGGTGTCGATCAGGAGCTGCTGGCCACCCTCCTCGGCAAGCCCGTGGCCATGATCTTCCAGCCACAGGACCGTCGCGCCCGCGGGCAGCACCTGCTCGCTGGCGTCCCACCAGTAGGGCACGAGGTTGCCGGCATTCCACCGCGCGTCAACCGGATAGGTCTCCGAAAGGAGCGCCCCTGTAACTGGATCGCTCAGCGATTCGCCCACCACGAACGACACCCGCAGGCCGTCCGGACCGCGAGCGCTACAGCGCAGACCCGCGGAGATCGTCGTCGTGCCCTCGGCGACGTCGAGCTGGAGCATCACAGTTGCCGCAAGGCCCGGGCTCGGCTCGTAGTCGACCAGACGTGCGTGACGCATCAGCGAGACGCGCTGCGTCGCGGTCGCGAGCGTTGCCTCAGCGGCGACCCGATCCTGGTAGTAGCTGAGCTCGTCGGCGATCGCGCTCAGCGTCTCCATCAGCGCCACGGCGACGTCCGCCTCGGAGCGTTCGATCCAGTCCGGATACCTCAGCGAAGAGAAGTCCGATAGCGCCTGGATGAACCCGCCGAAGTCCTTCGCGAGATAATCGATCGGCGGCGGCGCCTCGGCAGGCGGCGGGACGGTGGACGGCCGGGGCTCGTAGTCGACCTCGGTCACCGCCTCCGGATAGAAGGTGAACGCCGCGGCGTTGAAGTAGGGATCGACTGCGGTGCTCTCGATCGCCAGCGTGTAGGTGGACCCGTCGCCAGGAGCGGCGACGGCAAGACTCAGCACCGGGCGCCCGTCGGCGTCGGATGACCATGCCGCCGACTCGTCGATCGGCAGCACTGCCGGGGCGGGGATCGTCGCTCCTCCGGAGATCGTCACGGGCGTCTTTCCCACCAGCGTGTTCGTGAGCGCCACCGTGTTGAGGAAATGGACCTTCAGCTGCGTCCGCGCGTCGCCCATCACCTCGACGTAGTCGATGCCGTTCCAGTTCGGCTGGGCGCGGCCGGACAGGAGGTACTGAAGGCGGTCCCGCGATTGCCCGGCGCTCATGCCACGGTCACCGTCGTCTGCTCCGCGGTCTGCGTGTCGATCAGGGTGTAGGACACGGTCAGCTGGACGGTCGCTGGCTCCAGCAGGGCGTCCGTTTCGCTGGTCGCCACCGACACGCTCGTCAGCTCGATCAGGTTCCCCAGCCACTGATCCAGAGCAAGGGACACCTGCAACGTCAGAGCGGCCTCGAGCGAGGCGGTCATCGGCGCGAACACGAGTCCTCGCAGCCCGCAGCCGAACTGTGGCTGGTTTACGCGCTCTCCCGGTGCTGTGAGCAGTACCTGCTCGATCATCTGTTCGACGTGCGAGGCGTACTGAGTCAGAGCCGCCTGCTGAGAGCCGCCGTCGATCCGCAGCGGGAACGCGTAGTCGCGGCGGGCCGGGCCGATCACGACACCTCCAGCGCACCGCTGTTGACCGACACATTCGAGCTGCTGATCACGATCTGCTTGGAGCCGTTCTTGACCGTGATCCCCGAGCTGTCGAGCGTGATCGTGTTCCCGCTCGGGTCGCTGACCGTAACCGCCTGCGCGGCGTCGTCGAGCTTGATCGTGAGCGGGGCCACTGTGGCCAGGACCTTGACTGCGGGACCAGCATCGGGCGGCATTTCGTCGCTACGCCAGTAGGCCCCCACCCAAACCGGAAAGGAAAGGTCGCCTCCCTCAAACTCGATCCACACGCCGCTACCCATCTCGGGCAGGAACGCGAAACCAACCTGGGCGCCCGCGTAAGGAACACACGGCAGGCACCAGCCGGTCTCGGTGTCGCCAAGGATCGCAGGGACCTTTACCTTGATTCGGCCACGCTTGGCCGGATCGTCATTCGCGGTCACCACTCCCCGGTACAGACCGTAGAAGCGCGTACGGAGATGCTCGAGCAGGTCCTCGAGCGCACGATCGGGACCAGCAGCGCCGGCGGGACTCACAGCGTCAATCCGATCGCGTTGCGCACGAGCGTGAAGTGCAGAGCATGAGCCTCGGCAGTGACCCGGTGGATCACGCTCCACACCAGCCAGGTCCCGGAGTTCAGTCCGCCGGCCCCGTCGATCGCCACCGTCGTTCCGACCCTCATCACGACGCCGAGGCGACCAAGCTCCGCCTCGCCACGGCAGCGAGCAAACCACTGCGCGTCGGCGAGGGCACCCCGCGCCCTGTACGCAAGCTCGGGCGCGTCCGCGGTGGCGGTCAGCCGAAGGCTCGGAGCGTTGTGTCCGACGTATGCGGGATAGCCGCGGGCCGCCATCGCGGTGATTCCGCTGTTCGAGACCTCCGATGTGACCGGTTCGGCAGTCGCATCATCGAGCGGAAGCTGGCTGGCCGTGACCGTTGTCGGTCGCATCACGTCCCATTCGAACTCCATCGAGTCGACGCTCCAGCGCTCGGGATCGCCCATTGTGATCGTTGCCGCCGGGGTGTTGGTCGCGGCCGGCGTCACGAAGTGTCCGGTCTGAAACCCGGGGTCTGCGTCGCATCCGACGCGCAGCACTTTCCCGCCGCGCCGGGCGAGAGCTCGCAGAAACTGCAGATCGGTGGAACGCTGAAACAGCGTGTGAGCGTCCTCGCCGTGGACCGGAGAGGAGTCGTTGTCGGTGTCGACACCCCAGCCGTACGAGCTGAAGATCTGCCGCGCCACGTCGGAGTCGGTGACGCCGGGCCATTGGCGGACGCTGTCTTTGACGTTCATCCGCCAGGACGCGTCGTGGGCCCAGATCTCGATCATCGACGTGTCAGCGACACGGTCGAACCGGACGCGCCAGGACAGCACATAGCCATCGAACACGCACTGCGGCGTCCCGTCGAGCGAGACGACGAGACTGACACGCGTCAGCGGCTCGAAGGTCCCGTCCCCTACGAATTGGAGCTCACCCGTGTCAACGTAGTTCACCGGCAGACGCAGCAGCATCGTTCCGGGTTGATCGGCGTGCTCTTCGACTTCGAGCAGCTGCATCGATGCGACGACCTCCGCGGGCGCCGGGCGACCGCCGATCCCGAGGCTGATCTCGCGATCGGGCATCTCAGCTCCCGTCCTGGGGGATCGCGATCAACGCACGAGCCTCCAGCGCTCCGGGCAGCATCGCGTCGTTCGCGTCGCACAGCCGCCAGAAGCCGCTCGCGTCATCGAGATACCTGACGGCGAGCTGGTCGAGCCGATCGCCGAATGCCCGAGGGTGATAGCCCAACGGCGCCGGCGATCGCGGCGAGGGGATCACGAGCACCGTGACGACCCGTCCATCCGCCAAGCCGGCCTGGTACGTCGCAGCTGCGGTGTAGCGGCTCGTCGAACTGGCCATCTTGCCTACGGCAGCTCCGCGATCGGGCCACGGGCCGAGGACAGGTTCGCGAGCGCCCCTGCCTGGCGAACTCCGAGCGTGTACGAGTAGGCCGTCGTTGCGAGCCGCGCCAGTACATCGCTGGTGGCGTTGGCAGCCTGCAACTCGGCGGGAGTCAGCACCCGCAGCTCGAGCTGGACTTCGGCGTGAACGGGGTTGAGCTGCTCGTCGTAGAGCTTCTCCGAGATCGTCAGCCCCGTCACCCGCACCGGCACGATCCGGAGCGGCCCCCACACGAACAGAACCACGGGCAGCGTGCTTTCCGAAGCAGCGCCCTTGGTGCCCCCACCGGCGGACTGCAGGGCCGCCGTGGCGCGCCCGAGAAGCTGCGATTTCGCACCGCCCGAGACCGGATACAGGAGCATCTCGAGCGCCGCGAGCCGGGAATAGACCCCGCTGACCGCGGCGATCTCAGCTTCGACGGCGCCTGCACCTGCGAGTTCCTGGTTGGCGTCGACGAGCACCGTGAGCGAGAACCGCTCACCGGGCATGCCGGCCACCGCGAGAGGGTTCCCGGCCTCAGCTCCGGGCGTCGTCTCGTCGGACGGGGCGTCCGATTGGGTCCACGTGTGGGTGAGGCTCTCCGGGTTGTACTGGAACACCGTCACGTTCGGCTTGGGAGAGGAAAACGTCGGCGAGTAGGAGACGAGCGCGCCCTTCAGCAGCGTCATCGAGGAGCCTCCTGCGCCTGCGCTCGGATCCGTGCGGCGATCCGATCGGCCAGGCTCTCGTCGCTCTCGTCGCTCCGCGCCGAGAGCTCTACCTCGAGTCGCTCGAGCGCGCTCTCGCCCGGGCCGAGCGTCAGCGTCGATGCGAGTCGCTCGGCCACGAGCCGGGCGAGCCGGGCCCCGAGATCGCGATCCACTCCCGGCATCCGTAGGTTGATGCGGTCGATCCGCACGATCGGTTCCATCACGCCGCCTGGAGCTGGCCGCGGACAACGATGCCCTGCTTTTCGAGCTCTCTCCGGGCCGCCGCCAGCAGATGGGCGGTCTCGATCCGCCCGCCCTGGGAGCGCGCCAGGAAGGCGGCGCCGAGAGCCGCCGACTTGATTGCGGCGCCGTTGAGATCGACCTCGCGGGCAAGTTGCTCCCAGTCGACCGCACCGATCAGGGAGTTGCCAGCCGAGTCGACCGCGGCCTCGAGCGAGATCCGCCACAGCCGTTCTCGCTCGGCTTCGGTCGGCGGGAGAAAGTCGATCGTGAATCGCAGCCGCCGCAGGAACGCCGGATCGAGGTCGCCCTTGCGGTTGGTCGCCAATACCGCGACGCCGTCAAACTGCTCCATGCGAGTCAGCAGGTAGTCGACCTCGATGTTCGCGTAGCGGTCGTGGGCGTCGCTCACCTGCGTGCGCCTTCCGAACAGGGCGTCGGCCTCGTCGAAGAACAGCATCACGGGAGCGCGCTCGCATGCGGCGAATACCGCGCGCAGGTGCTTCTCCGTTTCGCCGATGTACTTATTGACCACACCCGCCAGGTCGATCCGATAGAGGTCCAGACTGAGCGAGCGAGCAAGCACCTGCGCGGCCATCGTCTTTCCGGTCCCGCTGGGTCCCGAGAACAACGCGGTTACGCCCCGGCCAAGCGGCGTGAGCCGGGCCAGGCCCCAGTCGTCAAGCACCTCACCGCGACCCGTGGCCTGAGCTTCGAATTCGCGCAGATGGGCGGCGAGCGCTGGCGCCACAACGAAGTCCTCCCACGTGTACGGCACAGGTAGGCGAGTCAGATGCTCGTGCGGGACCTGGAGCAGCAACCCGCGGCCAACGTCGTGCATCGCCGCGTCACCCGCCGCCGCGACGGCGGCGACCCGCTCGATTTCGCCCGGATGGAGCGCCCACTCCGCTACCGGCTCCGGGGCCGGGCCGTCCGCGAGCGCCGACCACAGGCGCAGGCGCTGCGAGCGCGTGAGCAGTGGCACCGCGTACGAGCGGCGCACGGTGCTCCCGCGCGGCGGGGGCAGCGGTTCTTCCGAGACCAGGATCGACAGCGGCAACCGGCTTGGTCCGGCGTCGTGTGCACCTTCGGGAAGCTGCCCGGCGTGCTCCCAGACGGCCAGGGCACCCGCGAGTCGTGCCCGGCGCGCGGCGCGCGCCGCCGCCGCGGCAGGATCAGCGTCGGCAGCGACGGCTCGCCCATCTATGAAGAGCACCGGGAGTTCGAGCCGGGATGCCAACCGTTCCGCGAGCGCCGTGGCGCCTGCTCCGGGCGGCGCTGTCAGCTCGATCTCGATCTGGAGGTCCGAACCCAGGGCGCCGACGAAGCTGGCGATGTCACGCAGCTCGGCCTCGTATAGCTCCGGACCATCTGCGAACGGTGGCCCTCCGGCCGCAGCGCCGCTGTCGGCCGCTGGTTCGGCCATGGGGAGCAGGCTGTCGAGCAGCAGCGGATCGGCCACCCACCCGGTCCGGCTCGACGACAGCTCCGCGGAGGGATCAGCAGGCTGGGCGAGCACCCAGCGAGTGAGCGCCGAGGCGCGCCCGATCTGGGGCGCCACCCGCCACTGCCACAGCTCGGCCACGAGCGCCGGCGACGGATCGATCGGGACCGTCACGTCCTGGAGGTAGGCGTACGCGCGTCGCAACGCGGGACACAGCTCAGCGGACAGCGCAAGCGCGAGCAGGTGACGCTCGCCGACGGAAAGCTCGAGCTCCGCGCACAGCTTTTGCCACGATCGGTCCGGGGCTGCGGCGAGCGCCTCGAGCTCGGCGCTCAGCGCCCGAGCCGGCTCCGACACCGTGTAGAAATCCTGCTCCATGGCGAGCAGGACGCGCGGGTCGGCCAGCGCGAGCTCCACCTCGCTGTGGGAGATCGCGAGCGACTCCTCATCGGGATAGCGATGCTCGGCCCAGAGCGCGCGCATCCACAGCATCCGGCGCCACGCGCGCAGGCGCACCTCGGCACACCATTGGGGTTCTGGATCGAGCTGTGTCGTGAGCACTCTCAGCTGTCCTGGGTCACGGCGACGATGTCGCCCTTGACGCTCGCCTTCACGGTCTGGACCTGCTTGGCGGGGGCTGCGGGGAGGTCGGGAGTGAGGAACACGACCGCCGCCCGGTAGACGACACCCATCCTCAGCGACGCGGAGGTGGCCTGCCACAGCGCGCTCAGCTCGTCGTAGGAGCGGTGCTCCAGCGTGAGTGTCAGCTGCCAAGCCGGCGTCGCGCTCGTGTCGCTCGCGATCAGAGGTTGAGCGTGAAACGCGCGCATGGCGATGCTCATCGCCTGCTGCTCCTGAACGTAGCTCGTCTCCGAGAAGGCGCTCAGCAGGTAGTAGAGATCGAGCGCCAGCGGGAGATAGCTCACCGGCGCACCGGCGCGGCCGAGCATCTGCGAGCTCCACAGCGAAGCCTCGTGAGCTGCGTCGCTCTCCACGTGGTACAGGAAGATGCTGAGCTGCGGTCCCGGGCCCGCGCGGACCGCATCCGGGGCGAGGCCACTGAAGGCCGGGGTGAAGGTCGGCGTCGTCGCTCCGAGCTCCTGCCACAGCGGCGCCGCGGTCCAGGCGTCCTTGACGAGCTTGATGAGGCCGTCGGTCACCGATGAGAGATCGAGCACCATACTTATCTCTGTGCCACCCCGAACCAGCGCCCGGGGTCTGGACGGTGAGATGGCAATGGCGTGCGGCCGCGAGCAGGGCGCGAGCGGGGAGCCGGTGGCGCCGGGGGTGTCGGCGACACCACGGTGACTTCGATCATGCCGATGTGCAGCTGTCCTCGGCTGTCGTCGGGCACGGCCGATGCTGGTCCCGGGTGGCCTGGCCGGGATTGGTGCGCCTGAGATTGGCGGGTTGTGGCCGCTTCGGCGATCCGGTCGGCGGGTTGCCGCACGTGGATAGTGCCGGTTGACGGCGGCGCGTTGCGCGGATTTCCCGGATCATCGGCGCCGGGCATGGGCCGCAGCGGGGCGGGCTCGCGCTGCTCTGAGCGCGTGATCCGCGGCGAGCGAGCGACCGACCCCTCCATTGCGACGATCGTCTCGGGGGGGCGCGGAGGGAAGGCGCGACTCACGGTCTCCGTCGGCTCGCCCGTGGCGATGTCCGCAGCGAGCACCGGGGCTGGGGCGGCCTCGACACGGCCAGCCGCGGGCTGGTCTGCGGCGAGCACAGCGCCCGTCGAGACGCTCCGGCCTGGCTGGGTGCGCCGAGATGGATCCGAGCTCGGGAACCCCGCGTCGCTGTGGACGGGCTCCGGTTCCGCCTTCGATCGCCCTTCGCCGGCCCTTGGCGCGGCGGGGGTCATGGGTGCGGGCTCCGCGCTCCTGGTCGCCGCGGCTTGCTCCGCGCGCACAGTCGCCGCCGGCCGCTCCGCGCGCGTGGTTGCCGCCTGCCGTTCCGCGGGCATGGTTGCCGCCGGCCCCTCCGCGGGCGTGGTTGCCGCCTGGCGTTCCGCGGGCGTGGTTGCCGCCTGGCGTTCCGCGGGCGTGGTTGCCGCCTGGCGTTCCGCGGGCGTGGTTGCCGCCTGGCCGTTCCGCGGGCGTGGTTGCCGCCGGCCGCTCCACGCTCACAGGGTGAGGGGACTGGGCCGCCGCTCCAGCAGCTGCACGGGGCCGCGCGGGAGCGACCCCGGAGGCACCGCCGCCGGCAGCCGACGGCCTCGACGGACGCTCCGAGGTCCTGAGCCCCCCACCCAGCGCTGGCACAATCGAGTGCTCACCGGCAGCGCCTGGCGACTCCACGCCAGCCTGCTGTGCGGGCCCTGCACCCGTCCACCCCGGACCGCTATGGACAGGCTCGTGAGCGAACAGCCGGTGGGCCGGCCGCAACATCAGCACTTGCGACCCGCCGTGCCCACTCGCGAGGCCAGTGAGATACCTGACCCGGCTCACGCGACCACGAGATCCCCTCGGATCATCGCCAGGTACCCCGTCCGGCGCCGGCGCCCGAGCGCGAGGATCGCCCGCTCGGACCAGCGGTAGGCAAGGGCCAGCTCGTGCACCTGCGCGAACAGTCCGGCGCAGGCATCGCGCAGCTCCTGCGCCACGTAGCTGATCGGCTCGAAGCACAACTCGACGGCGGCCCCGCAGCTCGGACACGCGCCGCTCACCTCGCCGTCCAGCCTCGGTGCGAGCGCGTCGAGGGCGCGATCGATCCGCCGAGCGACGGCAGCCGGCGGGTCGCCGTGGTCCAGGCACCGTTCGTGCAACGCCGCCCCGTCGAGATCGACCTCAGCCAGCAGGTCTCCGATCGTGGGGATCCGAAACCGCCCGCAAGAACCCGTGAGCTCAAACCAGCCTGAGTCGGCCGGCCGCGCTCCGCGAAACGCCCGAGGACGGTGATGCGAGAGGTAGGCGCCCACCTCAAATGCGACGTCGATCGTCTCGCCGCAGTCGCCGGCGGGACACAGCGCCTCGGTACGGATCAGCGGTCCCAGCCAGCTGCCGCGAATGAGCAGCGAGACAGCGCTCAGATCCACCGCTGGCAGCCCGAGCCAATCGATCGGCTCGCCGCTGCGTCCCGAGGCCAGCCGTGAGGCGAGGGCGAGCATCGTCGTCCGCGCGTCGCCGGCGGTCTCCAGGATCACCAGTTCGTCCTCTCCGGTCGGCTCCCGCAAGCACACATATGTCCCGCTCGCCGGGAGGAGCCCAGCTCCCGCCATTTAGGTCTCCTTGGGCTCTGCGAGCGTCGTGTCGCGCTCCCACCCCTCGTTCTCGAGCTTGATGTGCTCGATCGCAACAGCGTTCGCGCCCGCGTCCAGCTCGGGCATCGCTTGGAATTCCGACACCCAGCAGCGGTGGACGATGTAGCGGTGCACGGGCTGTGCGATTTCGTTGAGCAGCACGATGCTGATCTCGCGGCGCAGATTCCCGAGCGACGACGACGCGGCTCCGCTACGCAGCACCTCGGAGGCGTTGGCCCAATCCTCGAAGTCGGTGTCGAAGGTGACCCCACGCTCAAGGGTGATCGGCTCGTACTTAGTGCGCCCGGGACCCTTGAGGATCATCGCGTTGCCCCCCTCGCGGTATTCGATCACCTCGGTCGAGCGCGTCAGCGCGGTCACCTTGCTCACCGCTGCCACGGGCGAGGTGCTCGGGCTGAAGTACACGAGGAACCGGTACGTCTTGTACGGATCGAACCGGTTGATGTTGACCGTGAACGGCTTGCCCATGTCACTCCCTCAGCTTTGGCTTTGCCCGGCTAGCTGCGCGATCTGGATCACGACGAATTCCGCCGGCTTGAGCGGAGCAAACCCGACGAGAAGGTTCACCACGCCGTTGTCGATGTCGGCCTGCGAGGTCGTATTCCCGTTGCACTGGACGACGAACGCCTGATCCGTGGTGGCGCCTTGGAAGGCGCCCTGCCGGAAAAGGCCGAGCATGAACGCCTCCACCTCCTGCCGAAGCGCGTCCCACAGCGGCGTGTCGTTGGGCTCGAACACCGCCCACCGCAAGCTCGCCGCCAATGAATCCTCGATGAACAGCGCCATCCGGCGCACGGCCACGTACTTCCACTGCTCGTAAGCCGGGTTGTCCGATACCAGCGTGCGCGCGCCGAACGCGACGCTTCCAATTCCCGGAAGCGTGCGAATGCAGTTCACCCCGAGGCCGTTGAGCACGCCCTGTTGCGGGTCCGTCAAGGCGCCCCACGGAACCACCCCGGTCGTTCCGAGAATCGTGGTCTCCAGACCGGCCGGCGACTTCCAGACACCCCGGTTGCTGTCCTCGCGGGCGTAGATCCCGGCGATGAAGCCGCTTGGCGGAGATGTGCTGGAGCCGCCGGTCACCGGGTCAGTGGTCTGCAGGTAGGGAAAGTAGATCGCGCCGTTGGCACTCATGGGCGGGGCTGGGATGCCGTCAGCGCTCCCCTCCCAGATCGCCGCCATTGCGACGGCACCACTCGGCGCGCCGGGGAGCTTGGCTGCCGAGTCATCCGCGGCGGCTGCGGCGGGCGGATCCATGATGAGGAATGCCCGCTTGGCCTCACAGTAGGCAAGCGCCTCTGCGAGCACGGCCGAATCGGTGATCCCCGGAATCGCCATCAGGTTGAAGATCGGAACCTTGTCCAGCGACGCGTTCGCAGCGAAAACGGGAGCGAACGCCGTCGGGTCGATGACCTCCCACGTGTCCTCGACAGTCGTTCCGTATGCGAAGTCGGCTGACGTGGGCAGCCCGGTGTACGCGCTCGGCTGGGTACCTGCAACGGCCACGGACGCAAGCGCGGAACGACCGTTGATCGTTGGCAGAACGTTCCCGATCGCCACGCGACGATACGTCTCGACAGTCCGGCCGTAGACGATCGTGATGTCCGCGGTGTCGTCGGTGTCGGTGCCGGTCACGATGTTGGTCAGCGCGACCTTCATCCCGAGCCCCTGAGCCGGCGGCGATGTGAGCCCGACGGGTTGCAAGGCTTTGAACGTGAAGCCGTTACCTCCATCGTCGAGCGTCGCGGTGGCGGGCTCAACTTGGACGGGGGCCGAGCCCGCCACCGCTGACGGGTCGATGTACGACCCGGCCTGGAGCGCGACAACGTACGCGGTGGAGCCCCCGTTCAGAAAGAACTGGAAGACAGCATGGCCGACGTAGTCCGGCAGCAGGGGGTGCGAGAAGAAACCCCCGAACGTGGCCTGGTAGTCAGCGAAGCTGAACAGCTCGATTGCGGTGCCGAACGGCGGCGCCGTTCCGTCAGAACCTGAGCGCCAGAACGGGTTTGTGTACCCGATGAACACCGTGACCGCCGTAGGTGCCGAGGTCACGGTATGGCTGGTGCTCGGAAGCTCCTCGACGTAGACGCCTGGATAAGTAGGTGTAACCGGCACAAGGCTCCTCTGTGCGCGTCTGGGAAGATCCGGCCGCGCACGTTCAGCGCGACCCTCGCCCCGGCCGTCGACCGCGGCAGGGGAACCATGTCGCGGCGGCGTCACCGCGCCGTCACGACCACGTCACGACTCAGGACTCAGGACTCAGCGAGCTTGGATATTCGCCTGCTCGAGGAACGCGGCGACCCAATCATGCACGCCGGCGAGGATCTCATCGATCGTCGCCGCCGCGTGCGAGGTCTCCTCACCCCCCGCAACGTCCAGCGTGTGTGTCAACCGGGCACGCAATGAGCCGTCGGACCGCTCGAGCCAGATCCGAACCACCATCACGCCGGCCGGCTCTATGCCGGTGGCCATCGCCCGTAACTATCGAATGTCCGTCACCGCAACGTCAACGCCTGCACACCGTTGCAGCAGTCGATCTGTCTCCGGGGAGGGCCCGACGCCGAGTTGGTCCATCAGCAACTGGCGGCACAATTCGTATTGACGCAGCGCCTCGCTGCGGTTGCCCTCGGCGAGGTGCACCCGAATCACGGCCCGGTGAGCGCTCTCGCGCAACGGCTCGTCGGCCACCGCGGATAGGCCGACGTCAATCGCACGATCGAAGCGGCCGGCTTCCGTCAGCGCTGCGCAAAGCGCCTCCAGCGCGTGCAGCCGGACCTGCCGGAACCGCTCGCGCTCGATCACCACCCAGTCGTCGTACCAATCGGGCAGGAGTTCGCCCGCGGTGACGATCCCGTCGAGCTCATCGTCGCACCACGCGGGGGCGGCGCCTTTCACACGGCGCGCGAGCGCCGTCTGCTCGTATAGGTCGACGGCGACTCCATCGGACAGGGTCAGATGTGTCGGGGACGGCTCCACGAGCGAGCAAGGGAGCTGCTTCAGTCGCCACAGAGCGGTGCGAAGGTTCGCGTTGGCAGCGTCTTGGCTGTAGTCCAGCCACAGTGCTCCAGCGAGATAAACGCGCTGAACGACCCCCCGGCGGAGCGCGAGGAAGGCGACGAGCCGTTGAGCGCTCATCGGCAACGACACGCGCTGGCCGTTGTGGCACAGGCCAAAGCCCCGCAGCAGCGTCAAGACCGTGCCGCCGCGGTTCGTGCCCGCTCCCTCGCCACGGTTCGTGCGCGCTCCCTCTGCACGCTCGCCCAGGACCCGCGAAACCTGCGGCATAGACCCCCACCTGTTGTTCAGGATGCCCCGCGGCGGGACATCGAAGTGTGGCTGTGCCCCCCGGCGCGCGCAAGATACCACTTTTGAGGACGGCGGCCGGGGTCGGATGGGAGGCGCGCCGGCCTCCGGCGAGCCCGGGTGACTCCGCTCTCGAACATATCTGCGAGTGCCCTCCGCGGGGGTTGCTTTGGCGTCCCGGATGGTGGAGTGTTAGGAGTGAGACAAGGACGAGCGGACCTAGGGGCGGACGCAGACGGTGCGGATCAGCTTGATGCCCAATTCTGATGCCCAATCCATTTGGGCGCTCACCCACGAACGATCGCCATAAAAGAAATCGCCCGCGGTTGCGGGCGATTGATCCGATGGAGCTAGCCGGGCTCGAACCGGCGACCTCCTGGGTGCGATCCAGGTCTGGTTGTCCCGTCGTGTCTAGTCGCGTCCACAAAATGCCTGCATTTGCGCGGGTTTAGGGTTTAGTTGGGCGCGAAGGGACACCGCAGGACACGAGGAGACAAACTGATGCACCCCAAATGCACCCCGCATTGGGCGGCGGGGGAGGGGACTTCTCTATCGGGTGTCGGCCTCGTGGTCTTGATCAAGCGTGGACCGCGCGTCCGTGATCGCGGTGCGCGCGTCGAGCCGCGGCGCGTCCTCGAACTCGTCCATCACGTGGCCGTACGTCGTCAGCGTCAGGCGCGCGTCGTGGCCGAGCTGGCGGGCGACGTAGATCACCGATCGACCCTCGTGCAGGAGCAGCGACGCGAACGAGTGGCGGAGGTCGTATGGGCGGGCGTGCTCGACGCCCGCGGCGTCGAGGGCCCGCCGGAACGCCCGGCGCCGCCACGATTGATAGGCGGGCTCACTCCACATCGTGTTGGTGGCTGACGGGAAGACGAGCTGTTTCGTCGACGGCCTGCCGCTTCGCAGGCGCCACGCGCGGAGATCGGCCGCCAGCGGCTGGAGCAGGCGTACTGTGCGGTGCGCCGCGGTCTTTGTGTCCTTCTCCTCGCCGAGGGACACCGCCCGCTCGATGAGGATGGTCTGGTCGCGGATGTCGCCCCACCGCAGCGCCAGCGCTTCGCCGGGCCTGAGGCCGGCGTAGGCGAGCGCGCTGAGGAGCGTCGCATCACGCGGGTTGCTCGCGGCCCGCATCCGTTCGATCGTGGCGGGAGAGAGCGGCCTGACCTCCGCCCGCCGCGGTCGCGGCGCCTTACGGACAGCTCGCGCGGGGTTGGCCTGGATCTGACCGCTCTCGAAGGCGCGCTGGAGGATCGAGCCGAGCAGGTCGAAGGCATGCCGGATTGCGACGCGGCCGTAACCGGCGGCGAGCCTGTCTGCCTGCCAGCGAGCGATCGTCTCCGAAGTGATCGCGCGGAGCTCGAGCGCGCCGAGCTGCGGCAGCACGTGCTTGTTCAGCAACTGCTCGTAGTGCAGCCGCGTCTTGAGCGCCAGATCGGAGGCGTACGCCGGAGCCCACGTCGCGTTGACGTACTCGAAGAGCGTGATCCGCCCGCTGTCCATCGAGACCAGCGTCCCGAGCTGCTGCCGCCTTCTGATCTCCGCCCCGAACGTGACCGCATCGCCCTTACGATCGAACGTCTGCGACCGGTAGCGATCACCCTGCCGCCAGCGCACCTTCCAGCGCACCGCCCCGCTCTTCAGCACACGCTTCTGGATCTCACCGTCGATGGATGGTGTTCTTCTTTGTCCCTGTTCCGGCTCTTCGCCCGTGCTCGTTGCTGCCCCCATCGCCCCGCCGCCTCCTCGCATCAACAACCACGAGCCCGACTACCCGCACTCCACCCTCCGTTATACGTGGGGGGCGGGTAGTCGGGCTCGTGGCTGATGGCAGACCTCAATGGCGGCGGGGCCTTGCGAGGCCTCTGGTGTGGACTCGGAGTCCACACTTTCGTCCACACCGCTGATACCGTTTTGGTATGCGTGGCGGTGAGTATGTACTGATGGCTCGCCGGCGCGCCGGCCTCACCCAGCGCGAACTCGCGGAGCGCCTCGGACTACGCCAGGCGACGATCGCGCGATGGGAGCGCGGTGACCGGCAAGTCAGCGTGGACGACGTCGAGGTGGTTGCCGCGGCGTGCGGACTGCACCTTGAGGCCCACCTCGTAGTCGAGGACCACTCCTGGTGGTCGCAGATCGCGCTGCAGCTGGAGCTCGACCCGCTCGATCGTCTTCGGCGCCTCACGCCCGCCGGATCCCTAGACCTTGCCGCCGGTGTGGAGGCCTGGCGGCGGCCAGCGCATACGGTGTCGTGGTCGGCGAGGTCGCCGGCGCCGTCCAAGGGTGGCCGCTCATTCTCGGCGCCGGAACGTTGGAGGTGTGCTCGGATGTCGACGACGGCGCTCCTGTCTTCACTGACCTCGGTCGCCGTGTGGGTCGCCATCGGTACGAGCTCCCCGGCGGCGCTCGGTTGCGGGTCGTCGACTTCCCCCGGGAACGCACGGCTTCGAGGATCTCCGCCACGGGAGCGACCTGATCACTACGCCCGCCGGTGGCGTGCGCGTTGCCAGCGTGGTCGACCTCCTGCGGATCGCCGACGCGTCAAGGTCGAAGTCGGCGTACCGCGACGCCCTCGCGTATCAGGCCGTCCTCGAGGTCATCGAGGCCAGGCGGCGGCCGCGACCACAAGACGACCGCCCTCGGCCGAGAAGATCGACGCAGCGCTACGGCACCACTCCCCAATCTCGACGCAGGGCCGTGACCCACCGCGCTGCGTCCTGACACCAGCGCCTTCTAAGGTCCTCACGCGATGCGCTCGCTCCTCGCCAACATACATGTCCGGGTCCTCGACGACGAGATGCGCCTGTACCGAGCCTGCGCCGGGGCGGCAGACGGCGTTGACCTCGACAGCTTCCGATCGCACTACGAGCTGAAGCGACCGCCCCGCGGCCCCGAGAACCGCGCGACCGTGATCCACATGGCGCTCTCGATGTTCGAGGAGCCCGAGCCGTGCTGGAATCTGATCGAGCGAACCCGCGGAAAGATCGGTGATCACGTCGCCGAGCTCCATCTGACGCCCGGCCGCGGAATCTGCGTCGCCAAAACCGCCGGCCCGCTGCACTGGTCGGTCTGGGCTCGTCCCGAGGTTCTGCAAGACGGTGTGGCGACCCTCAGTGCTCGGTAGACCCAGCCGATAACCTTGATGACGACCATGACGTACTCGATCTTCGACAGCACCGGCAACCTCGTTGACGCGTTCGACGACCACGACGCGGCTGTTGCCGCGCTCACCGCGATCGTGACCGCGGAGCCCGACGCTGCCGACGACGTCTTCCTCGTCGCCCAGGACGACGACGGCCACATGATCGGCGAGACCGTGTACGGGTCGTCGCTCGCCGCAGCCTGAAAACCGGCTCCGCTCGCAGGACTCGTCTGAGCCGTCGGGCTGCTCCTGCCGAACACCAGCGATCAGACGGAACCCGCGCCTCAGCTGCCCGAAAGAGCGACAAAGGAGCCAATCGACGGCCGACAAGGGCGGCTGCCCATCGCCCGAGGCGGGAGCGAGCGCTTTCGACGGCGCAAGGAGTCCGCAGCCTGAGATTCAGCTGAAGGCCGAGCGGCCCGACTACGGCTCCTGGTGGGTCAGCTGGCGGCGGCGGACACGCTCCAGTACTCGCCTCCGACCCTGACCGTGTAGTCCTGGTACTCCGAAGAGCCTTCGAGGTCAGCGACAAGCCGGACACCGTTGTCGAACCGAATCTGGAGCTGCTGAAGGTCGGGTGTAGTCGTCGTCTCGGTCACTGTCGCGCCCACCACGAGCGAAAGCTGCTTGTCCCACCACGAGCGCTCGTCCATCTCGTGCCGTCCAGGCTGCGTCTGATCAGACGGAACGTTCAGGAACCAAGAGCACGTGATGAACACACTGCTCTCGCCTCGGTACCGGCGCTGCTCGGCCGTGAGCTTCGAGTTCTTTGTCGGCCGCTCCTTCTCCACGCGCTCGCCGAGATCGAGCAGCACTCCAGACTGAGGATCGGATACGTGCCACAGCACCGGCTTGCCGACGAGCGCCGCCAGCGCGCGCTCAAAACCGGGTTGCATCAGTTTCCTCGAAAGGCAGATCAAGCAGTCCGAACACCTACCAAGTCTTCCAGCTCGGAGTCCGACCATTCCGGAAGCAGGCTCCCGCTGCCCGTTTGATCGACGAGAGGCGGCGCTACGGTAGCCGTGCTTTGAATCGCGTGGCATTCATATGGGACCCGGCGGCGCTGGCTGGGCTCGGAGCCGTTCGCGTCGAAATCGATGGCCGCGACCTGGCCGACCTGATGCGCGACGTCGAGCTGCCGTATGCCGAAGCCGAGGGCCATCCGCGGATCGCCGGGGCGTACGTAGGGCTGCGACCGTGGCAGCTGTCCGGCTCGCTGACCGAACACTTCACAGGAGCCCCTGGGTCCGACTTGGCGTGTGGTCCAGCCGAGAAGACAGTGCTGCTGGGGTGTGAGTGCGGCGAGCCGGGGTGCTGGCCACTCATGGCTCACATAGCTAGCCACGATGGAGATGTCGTCTGGCATTCGTTCGAGCAACCGCATCGCAGGGACAGGTGGTCCTACGACCGACTGCACGAGTTCAGGTTCGAGCATCCCAATACGAGGCCGCTCTAGCCCACGTCGAGGCCCTCAGTCCGGATAATCCGCCGGCGCCGGAATGATCGAGCACCAGAAGCGCGGCTTGGCCGCGAATTCGTCAGAGAAGGGTCCGACCCATCGTGGTCTACGAGCGGAAAGCCTCGATCAGCCGTTCGAGCTCCACGCCTGATGCGCACTCGACGCCCTGACTCAGGAAGCGTTCGATTTCGACCGAGCCGTCGCTGAAGAACTCGACTTCGACGTACTGCCCGGGCACGACCAGAGTGACCATCACGGCGTCGTCGCGTGCGACGAAGACTCCGTACCGGGCATGCAGCCTGTCAAGCGCGGTACAGAACTCGAATAGCTTCTCCATGGCGACGATGATGCCGGAACGAGTCGCCGTCGCCTCGACCGACGAGCAGTACGTCACTAACCAGGCGGGCGTTCGCGCGCCGAGCGTTCAAAGCGGCAGGTCGGAGGACGCGCCGCGCCCGCGAGCATCGAACAGCCACTCGCAGACCTTGCCCGTGAGCCAGCGCCGCGTCTCCTTGTCGCACATGATTGGGTCGATCTGAAGTTCAGCGCGGATGATGGTGTCCGCGACGGCGTCGGCGCCGTTGGGTATGGCGCGCCGAACGCGTTCCTCCGCGTCGGGCGGCAAACACCATCCGCGCTCGGCGCAGATCTGCGACAGGAGGTTGTTCACTCTTGTTGCGTTCGGATAGCCCACGAGCAAATTGTGCTCCGACCGGAAGGCTGGACGAATCAAGCCGAATATGAAGGAATCGCCGGACGCTCACGCTTCCTATCCGACGATCCCGATGCTTACTGGCAGCGGTTCTTCCGACCGTCGTGACGACGTCTCGCCATCTGCCCTTTTGATCGAGAGCGGCACAGCCGCCTTCTCAGCCGCAAGCTGTGACCCCAAGACCGCCGGTCCTCGAGGGCATAGATACGCCTGGCGGCACGATCACGTTCGCAGCGAGTCGGTCGTGACCTCGCGATCCAAATGGCGGCACGTCTCGAACCTGCTGCACCCCATATGCACCCTCAGCGGCCGCACAGCCGAACTCGTCCAGTTGGAGCCTGCCGAGAGAACCCACTTTCTTGCAGGAACTTCGTGAAAATGGAGCTAGCCGGGCTCGAACCGGCGACCTCCTGGGTGCGATCCAGGCGCTCTCCCAACTGAGCTATAGCCCCGAGCGGCGGCGTCGGCCGCGCGGAGCCGACTAGTTTAGCCTCGCGGGGCCGTCCATCCCCCCGTCCAATAACTTGGACCAATACGGACTAGACCTTTCAGGCGCTGGGCATCGCGCCGATACTGCAACAGGGCGGCCGTCCATTGAGCTTTCGCACGCGACTCATCAGCTTCTTCGTGGTGATCGTCGTCGTGCCGATGTCTGCGGTCGGCATCATGGTCTTCCGGCTGATCAGCGACAGCCAGCAGGGTAAGGCCGGTGCTCGTGTCGACGGCGTCGCCAGCGTGGCGACGAGCGTCTACGACGCCGCCGGCCGGACCGCCAGCCATGACGCTCGCAGCCTCGCCCGGGCGATAGCGAACACCAGCCCGCGCCGGCTCGGGCCACAGATCTCAATGCTGGCCTCGCGGGCGGGACTGGCGCGTGTAACGGTCACGGTCGGGCCACGCCAGGTCGCCGCCGCGGGTGACGCCACCGCCGTAGCACCAGGAATCGCCGTGGTGAGAGCGCGCGGGTCGCGACCTTCGCGGACCGTGACGGTGTCCGTCTTGAGCGCCGGCGACTACGCGGACCAACTCGCCGGCTCCGGGGTCGCGGTAGTGGTTCGCCAGGGTCGCGGGACGCTCGCTGCGACGCTGCCCGCAGCACGGAACCGCCGGTTGCCGCGGGCAGGCACAGTAACCGTGGGCGATACGAGCTATCAGCTGGTGACGCGAAGCTTCGGCGGCTTCGGCGGCCAGCCCATCCAGGTGGTCCTGCTTTCCAGCCTGAACGCAACCGGTGGCTCGGCCGCCACCGACCGGATCGTCGCGGGGTTCTTCATCGCCGCATTCCTGGCGATGGCGTTCTGCTTTGCGCTGCTCGCCTCAAGAGCCCTCCAGCGCCAGCTGAGCTCGTTTCTCGACGCCGCGCGGCGCCTCGGAGGCGGCGACTTCACGTCCCCCATTCAGACCGTGGGCCGCGACGAGTTCGCCGCGCTCGGACAGGAGTTCAACAGCATGTCGATGCAGCTGGCCAATCGCCTGGACGAGATCGAGCGTGAGCGCGACCGAGTTCGTCAGGCGACGCGGAGGATCGGCGAGGCCTTCGCCTCCAACCTCGATCGGGAGGGCCTGCTCGAACTCACGCTGAACGCTGCGATGGCCGCGACCGAGTCCGACCGCGGGTCGGTCCGCTCCCGGGGGCATGAGGCCGAGCCTCTCGCCGAGGTGTACCGGGTGGGCGAGCTCGAAGGGATCGAGAGCGCAATCGACCACTCAGAGCGAACGGCACTCGAGGGCGACGGGGACGCGAGGGGTACGGCGGGTGAGCTGTTCGTAGCCACCGTCGCTCTTGGCGCGATCGTCCCCGGGGGCCCGACCCACGGCGTCGTCAGCGTGTGTCGCCCCGGCCGGCCCTTCAACGACGACGACCTCGGGTTACTGCGCTTCCTGGCGGCACGAGCCACCCTGGCGCTGGCCAACGTCAACCGGCATTTCGACATGGAGCGCCAGGCGGTCACCGACGATCTGACGGGGCTGGCCACCCATGGGCGCTTTCAGGACCTGCTCAGCGAGGAGATGGTGGAAGTACGTCGCTACCACTACCAAGTCGGCTTGATAATGGTTGACATCGACGACTTCAAGTCGATCAACGACCTCTACGGACACCAGCAGGGGGACCTCGTACTGCGCAACGCCGCGCAGGTCCTGCTGCAGAACTCGCGCGATCCCGACGTCGCCGCCCGCTACGGAGGGGAGGAGATGTCCCTGATCTTGCCCCACACCGGCCTCGAGGGCACCTATGCGATCGCCGAGCGTATTCGGCAATCGATCGAGGCGATGGAGGTGCCGTTGCTGAGTGGCGGCGGCTCGCTGCAGATCACCGCCAGCGTCGGGGCGGCCGCGTCTTCGGACGGGCACAAGGACGAGCTGATCACCGCGGCCGACAACGCGCTCTACGTCGCCAAGCGCGATGGCAAGAACCGAACCGTCCGTGCAACGCCAGATACCGCGAACGTGATCGGCGGCCGCTAGGCTTTGCGAGATGGGTCTCCTTGATGAAGCTATCCGTGAGCATCTAGACCTCAAACGGCGCCGTGGCGCCGATCCGACGGAGGTGGAACGCGCCGAGCGCGAGGCACTTGGCCCCGTCCGAAGGGCCCCGGGGCCCGCTCCGGCGGACACAGAGCTGCCCGACCCCTCTCTCGAGGGCGGCTTCGCCTACGACCAGGAGGATGAAGCCTGGGATGAGGCGCGACTCCAGGGCGCGCCGGGGGGGACTGCGCGGCCCGCTCGGCGCGACCTCGGCGAGCTCGAGCCCGATCTCGGCGACGAGGAGCTCCACCATTTCGAATCCGAGCCTGAGCCGGCGCCGCGGCGCTCCCGGTTCTCTCGGATCTTCGGCAGGCCCGAGGCCGAACCTGACCCCCACGAAGAGCACGAGTTCGATCCGCCCCTGACAGCCGAGCCACCGGATCCGAGCAGCACGGTCTACGAGGACCCGGAGCCCCTGCCGGTCACCCCGCCGCCGCACCCCGCAGGCGGCGGTGAGCTCGGTGACCATACCGTCGAATATGACGTCGACGAGGTGCTCGAGACCGAGAGGGACGAGGACGTGCTCGAGGAGACGCCCGAGTTCCTGCAGGACACACCGGATCACGACCGGCTCTGGTTCGAGCAGCGCCCCCCGCGCGACTTCGACTTCGACGGCTAGCCAGGCAGGGCCAGCGGCTGGTCACGCTCGGGCGTCGGGCCAAAAAGCCCAACTCCGACCGGGTTTCCGTCCATTGACGCGCGGTCAATAGTGGTCTATACAAACAGCACTGACTCGGTGAGGATTCCGAAGAAAGGACCACGGCTTGTTCTTCCGGCAAGTGCTCTATCGCGATCTCGGCTGTGCCTCCTACATCCTCGGGGACGGGGGAGAGGCGGTCGTAGTGGACCCGCGCTGGGACATCGACGTGTACCTCGAGATCGCGGCTGCGGAGAAGCTGGTGGTCGCGCACGTGATCGACACGCACGACCACGCCGACCATGTATCGGGACGCCTGCGGCTGACCGCGCGGACCGGCGCCCGCTCGCACCGGCCCGACCCCGGGCACGAGTACGCGGACGGCATCCATGCGGGCGATCAGATCACCGTGGGCTCGCTGCTGGTGCGCGCCGTCGCCACCCCGGGCCACCGCCCTGAGCACCTCACCTTCATCGTCTCCGACGTGTCCCGCGGTGCGGACCCGTGGATGCTGTTGAGCGGGGATTCGCTGCTGGTCGGCGATATCGCTCGGCCCGACCTGGCCGGCGAGGCGGTCGAGTGCGCGCACCAGCTGCACGGGAGCCTCCAGGAGCTGCTCGGGCTCGGCGACCACGTCGAGCTCTGGCCGGCGCACATCGGCGGCTCGCTGTGCGGCGGTGCTGGCCTGAGCGGCAAGACGAGCTCGACCGTCGGCTTCGAGCGACTTCATAACCCGCTGCTCGCTTTGGACGAGGATCAGTTCGTCGACGGGTTGACGACCAGCCTGCCGTCCCGGCCTCCGAACATCGGGCGGATCGTCGAGCTCAACCGGCGGCCGAGCGCAACCGAGCCGGATGAGCCGATCGAGCTCTCCGCGCTTGGGTTGCGCGGGCTGCTGGCCGAGGGCGTCACCGTCCTCGACGGCAGGACCCCCGATCAGTTCGACGCCGGCCACCTCGCGGGAGCGATCAACCTGCCGGCGGGCTCAGCTGGAGTGGGTACCCGCGCCGGTTGGGCGCTGGAGCCGAACGAGCCGATCGTGATCGTGGCTGGGGACCTGGATCAAGCGCAGCGTATGACCAGCGCCCTCCAGGCCGTGGGCTTCTGGTCGTTGGCCGGCTACGCGCTCGCTGATCCCGGGGCCTGGGAGGCTGGTGACCTGCCGGTGGCTCAGGCTGGATCCTGGGATCTCGACCAGCTCGCCGAGCATCTGCGCAGCGACGCGGTCGAACTCGTCGACGTTCGCGAGCAGGCCGAGTGGATCACCGGCCACGTGCGCGGCTCCCACCACGTTCCGCTCAACCGCCTGCGCGATGTCAGAGCCATATCGCTGCCCGACAACGGCCGCACCACAGCCGTGGCCTGCGCCCTCGGTATCCGCGCGGCGTTCGCCGCCAGCCTGTTCCGTCGTGCTGGCCGGCGCGACGTGGTCCGGGTCGCCGGGGGAGGCGTACTGGACCTGAGCGGGCGCGGGCTCGAGCTTGAGCTGGGCCTCGACTGAGGCCGTCTGTGGTCGCCGGTCGAGACGTGACGCGGCGTTAGACTCGACCACTCAGCGGGGCCATAGCTCAGTTGGGAGAGCGCCTGCTTTGCAAGCAGGAGGTCGCCGGTTCGATCCCGGCTGGCTCCACTTCGCGGGATCCCTGCAAATCTGCGGTTTCCGAACCGTCGCCGTCAGCGAAAATGGAACGGGTCTACCGCATGAAGGGGGCATGGCGGGGGCATCAGATCGACACGCCGGACGGTACGACCCGATTCGTCTGCAAGAACGCTGAGGGCTACGGGGCGCGGCTGAGACCCGGTTTCGTGATCGCGCGGGCTGAGTGCCGCCGTGCTCGGCGGTGGTGGGCCGGCTCGGCGGATGCTCGCATTCCTCGGTCAAGGACGCAAAGCTCCGCCTCAAGGTCCTCATAGCGAGCTCGAGCACGGCGGCTACGACTCGGCCGCACGCTGCCTCGCCAACGACCTCGACGCGCTGGTCGTGCACCTGCGCTACCCGTTGCGCCACCGGGAACGGTGGCGATCAACGAACCTGCTCGAGCGCTCGCTCGGCGAGGTCCGCCGGCGCACCAAAGTGATGGGCCGCTTCCCCGGCGAGACCAGCTGCCTGTCACTCGTGTGGGCGGTGCTCGACCTGTTCTTCAGCCACGCCAGCAACGGCGCAACGTTCACCGACGTCGACCGCCAACACCTCTACCGCATCAAATACCAACAAGCCGACCCCGACACCCTGGACGAGGAGGTGACAGCCGCCTAGACTCAACCCGGGAACCTAGCCCGCGGCGAATTTACAGCAGCAAAGAGACGCAACCCGCCGGCGACGAGATGCGCGTCCGAACGCAAATGCGGGTTTGGAGCTGGTCGGAATGTGCCGGGCCGAGCGTGCCTGCCTCACGCCTCAAGCCGCCACGCTGGCGTCGCTACTGCTGTTCGCGGGGAGGGGCAGTCAGATCCAGAGTGCCGGAATGGCGACGGGGCAGCAGCAAAGCTGGCCACGAAACGACTACTGCTTGCCGCGCCGAGGAGACACGACCGTGTTGATCGCGGTCCGGGCGGATAGGTCTGTAGCCGTCGCGTGTCTCGACCGTAGAAGTGTGCGTGTTCGAGAATCCGCCTTTCTGGACTTCGAAGCGCGGGCGCTGACACCCTCTAGACGAGTACGAGCTCGAAGTCTGCGGGCGGGTTTGCATTTGCGCCTGAGTCGGCGAATTATCGGTTGGCCGGCATCTCGTCTGGCACGCTCCAGATGCCCTGATTCTTTGTCGAAGGGGTAGACGAGCCCGCGGCGGTTGACGAGCGCCTACGGGGTTACGGATGACGCCGGATCCCGGCCCGGCTGATGGGGCAGAGTCGGGACCGACGGATTCGATCCCGCCCGAGGACCTTGCCGATTCCCATCCCGGGATGGAACCTTTTCGGAGTCCCGAGCATCTGAATGGGCGTAAGCGGGAGCTGCCCGGTGTGGCTCCGGATTTTGAAATGAAGGAGCTGACGTGATCTCAACGCATAGTCGGGCGAGCGCCCGATGATGCTGACGCGGGGCCGGCAGTCGGATTTCGAGACGTTCGCGGCGGCTCAGGGCGCGGGGCTGGTCAAGCTCGCGTTCATCGTCTGTGGCGATCGGGAGCGCGCCCAGGATGCGGCGCAGGAGGCGCTGATCCGCGTGTACCAGCGCTGGTCGCGGATTAACGACCCGCTCGCATATGCTCGGCGGACCGCCGTCAACGCCACGCGCAAGGACTGGCAGCGGGAGCGGCGCAGGGATCAAACGAACGCCGCGATCGGAGAGCTCATCACCCGCCGGGAGTTCGATCACCCGCAGGAGCGGCTGGTGCAGCGCGATGCGCTGATGGCCGCTCTGGATGCGCTCCCGCACGCGCAGCGTGCGGTGATCGTCCTGCGCTACGGCCTGCAGCTGTCCGAGGCCGAGACGGCCGCCACCCTTGATATCCCGATCGGCACGGTCAAGAGCCGCGTGGCGCGCGGACTCGCGCGACTGCGCGAGGTTCTCGACGCCGAGCCGTTCCTGACCCCCACGGAGACGAACGCATGCTGAATAACACTGACCTCGTTGAAGAGCTGTACGCTGGCATGTGCGAGCGTGCTGACACCATCGACGCGCCGGCCGGGCTTGCGGCCAGCGCCCGCCGCATTGCCCGGCGGCGCACCGCCACGCGCGTTGCGAGCGCCGGAGTGCCGATGCTGGCGGCCGCCGGCGTCGCGACCGTGCTCGCCGTCGGCGGCGTCTCTGGCCACGGCGGCGCGTCCGTCCCGGCAGGGTCGGGTGCGCAGGCGTCGGCGCCGCAGGTCCTGTCGGGCCACGCCGAGGAAACCGCGTACATCGTGCGCCGTGTCAGCGCCACGCTTGACCAGGCCGGACAGACCGAGGTTGTCGAATCGGTCTCCGCCGGCGGCAACGGCGACCCGGGTTCGGACAGCACCAACCCGGTCTGGTCCTACACCGACCCGCAGACTGGGGACTACTACAGCTCCAGCCGGCTGATCTTGCCGAGCGGGACCGATGTCTACGAGCAGTACATCGTCGGCGTTCCGGACGGCGACCAGATGAAATACCAGTCGACCAACCTCGACCCTGTCCAGCAGGAGTACGCCGTCCAGACGAGCGTCGGGCCGGTCGCCTCCGACAATCCGGCGGCCGACGCGCAGCAGCTCAAGTCAGAGCTGGCCAGCGGCAAGGCGACCCAGGATGGGACCGCGACGATCGATGGCCAGGCAACGATCAAGCTGACTCTGCCGAACTCCGCCGGGTACACAGACAGGCTCTACGTCAACGCCCACACCTTTGAGCCCGTCGAGAGCACGGGCGAGATGGTGATCAACCCCCACGACGGCGCCGACGGGACCAACACCGTCACCGAGAAGTGGCTGCCGGCCACTGCAGCGATCATCGCCAACGCCAAGCTGGCCCAACTCCCGTCCGGTTACACCAAGGTCTCCCAGTCTCAGCTGGAGAAAGACAACCCCGCCGGCCGCTAATCCCGCAGCTACGCGACGCCGAGCGTGCACGGCGCCCGAAGCGGAGCGCCCGGCGCATGTGGAAGTCACGCTCGGCGTCCACGCCCGGCGGCGGGGATGTCGTGATGCGCGAGTGCACCCCGTGCTCCGTCCTCCTCGCGAAAGATGATCTCGACCCGGCTTCCCTCGGGCGCCAAACGCTCTGATCCGTCGTCCCCCGCACAACCACATCAGCCGATGACCGCCCTGGATGTCGACGGCCGAGCGGCCTGCTCGCGCGCGCACGAATGCGGGTCTCAGCCCCTACGGCGCGCGGCACCTGCTGATCGCCCGCCAGAAGCACGTCTCTGCATCTGTTCGCAACAGGTTCCTTTGCGGACGCGCACAGCGTCCGCACATCAATCATTTGCGAGACGATGCGATCGCCCGCGCGTGTCGCGTAGCATCGCGCCATGCGCGAGGTTCAGAGAGGCGTCTGGCACTGGGAGGCGCCCCATCCGGACTGGGCAGGGCCTGAGAACGAGGCGTTTCGCCAACGTCTTGCGGCGCCGAATGAGGCGGCACGCGGCCTGGTCTCCTGCTACGCGATCGACGACGGCGACCGCCTGCTGCTCTTCGACCCGTTGGCCGTGCCGCGCGAGATCGAGGAGCTCGCTGCCGGCCGCGAACCGGTGGTCGTGCTGACCTCGCCGTGGCACGAGCGCGACACGCAGAGCCTCGTGGAGCGACTCGACGCGCCAGTGTTCACGCCACCGCCCGACGAGGGCAGCCCCGATGTCGCGTGGCTCCTAGGTGCAGCCGAGAGCCATGCGCACCTGTACTCGGCCGGCGATCGGCTGCCCGTCGGCGTCGAGGCGTTCCCCGGAAGGTTGCCCAACGACGTCGTGCTGTGGATCGAGAGCTCGCGTGCGGTCATCGCTGGCGACACGCTCGTCGACTTCGGCCAGGGACTCGAAATCCCGGTCGAATGGCTCCCCACAGGCGTGACGCGCGAGCAGGTCGCAAACGCCCTGAAGATGCTGCTCGACCTGCCGGTCGAGGTCGTACTCGCGACACACGGCGGGCCGACCGACACAGCCGCCCTCGGTCGCGCGCTCGCCTGACAAATGCGAGGCGACTCCGATCGTCCATAGCCGTGGCAGTCAACGTTCTTGGGTCCGCGCGGTGATCGCAACACCCGCCCAGTTGGAGGGACTTTCTAGGTTGTCTGAGCTCCGTGGTTGAGTAGCGCGCCGGTCGTCGCGAAGCCGAAGCCCGAGGGCGAGGCGCCGCGGCGATCGGCGCGCTGTCCGGCTCGGAGCTGGGGCCCGTGATGGTCCCTTCCTGGGAGGCGGGTGAACGGAGGCGTGCGATGGCGCGGTTTTCTGATCGGATGGTCCCGGAGGTTGTGCAGGTGTTCTGGGCGGCGATGGCCCGTGGTGAGTTCGTCACTGCAGCGGCGGCCGAGGCGGGTACGTATCGCGAGAAGGGCACTCGGTGGCTGGCCGCCGAGGGTGGCATCCGCCCGCGGCGCGGACGGGATCTGAAAGGTCGCTGTTTGACGTTCGCTGAGCGCGAAGAGATCGCTGTTGCGCGTGCTGGCGGTGAGTCGATGCGCTCGATCGCGCGACGGCTGGGACGCAGCCCGTCGACGGTCAGTCGCGAGCTGGCGCGTAACTGCGATCGGGCGGGTGGCTATCGCGCGACGACGCGCACACGCGCACGCGTACGTGCGTGCCAGCCGGCCCAAGCCGTCAAAGCTCGCAGTCAACCTGCGGCTGCGCCGCCACGTGGAGGAAGATCTCCGCAGGCGCTACTCGCCCGAGCAGATCGTCGGCCGCTTGCGCCGCCAATTCCCTGACGATCCGGAGATGCGGGTGTCCGCCGAAACGATCTACCAATCGCTCTATGTCCAGTCGCGCGGGGCGCTGCGCCGCGATCTGACCAAGTGCCTGCGCACCGGTCGGGCGCTGCGACGCCCCCGCCGCCGGCCCAACCAGCGCCGCAACCAGATCCCCGACATGATCAACATCACAGAGCGCCCCGCCGAGGCCGATGACCGGGCCGTGCCCGGCCACTGGGAGGGCGACCTGATCCTCGGCCACAACTGCCGCAGCGCGATCGGCACGCTCGTTGAGCGCACCACCGGCTACACGATGCTCGTGCACCTCCCCGACGGCTACAAAGCTGAGCAGGTCCGCGACGCGCTCACCAAAAAGATCCAAACAATCCCCGACATCCTCCGCGCGTCACTCACCTGGGACCAAGGCGCTGAGATGGGCGACTGGAAACAAGTGAGTGTCGCCGCTGACATCGACATCTACTTCTGTGACCCGCACTCACCCTGGCAACGCGGCACCAGCGAGAACACCAACGGGCTGCTGCGCCAGTACTTCCCCAAGGGCACCGACCTGTCCGTCCACAGCGCCGCTCGACCTCGACTGGGTCGCGACCGAGCTCAACGACCGACCGCGCAAACGCTTAGGCTTTGCGAAGCCGATCGAGGAGATCGGACCACTACTGTTGCGATAGCCGCCCGAAATCCGCCCTTCGTAGCTGAGACGGCTGGTGCGCCGGCGTGAGGGAGGCCGAATACGATCGCTGGTCGATCGCTGTGCGCGACAGCCAGGCTTCTCTCGCCGCGTAGTCTCCTCGTCACGATGCTTTTGCCGCTGGAGCCGAGCCGGGTCGCCACGCGAACAGACGCCGAAGAGGTCGCCGAGCTGATCGATCGCTTTCAGGCGGAGTTCGAGGAGTACACGCCGAGTGCCGAGGTCCTCGTTTCTCGCGTCCGCGAGCACATAGCGGGCGATCTGAGCGTGTTCTTGCTGGCGGGACCGCTTCGCGTCGGCGTGGCTCAGCTGCGCTTTCGCGAGTATCTGCTCACGGGTACGCCGACGTGCTACTTGGAGGAGCTCTACGTGGTGCCTGACCGCCGTGGCGAGGGACACGGGCGGACGCTCATGGAGACGGCACTGGAGGTGGCGCGTGAACGCGGGGCGACCACGATGGAGTTGGGCATGGCCGTCAACGACACCGCGGCACGAGGGCTCTACGAGAGCCTCGGCTTCGCGAATCTCGAGAAGGAGGGGCGGCCCCAGACGCAGATGCTCTACTACGAACGCGAGTTATAGACGCCCGCCCGCGCGAGGCCCGCCGCCGGGTTCATGGCCAGGTCGTAGGTGTCCTCGCGCATCGCGTAGTTGAACGCCGCCGAGACGAGCTGCCGGTAGCGGTTGATCGTCCGTGGCTTGGCTCCGCCCTCGTCGAGGCTCCTGAGGAACGTTGCGACGTCGCGTGTCGTCATCGCCGCGATCGGATGATCGCCGAGCGCCCCGATCAGCAGCCCAGGTGACCGGCCCGGCCCCCGCCGGTGCGGCTGGCCAGGTTCGGCGAGCATCCACTCGTAGTCGATCAGCGTCGACGGCTTGGCACCCCTCTCGCGCTCCACGAACACGAGCCACTCGGCGGTCAGCTCGCGGAAGGTGATGCCGCGCCGAGCGCCGCTCCTCGGCATCCTCCTACAGCCGGGTCTGCTCCTCGTCATGCTCGCGGACGAGCTCGAGCATGCGCGCCGCCGCCTGGGGCTCGGTCAGGGCCTCGTCGGCCGGCGTGCCGGGCTTGCGCTTCCACCCACCCCCGCCGTCCGCCTCCACCCAGGCCTTGCCGAGCGCGCGGACCACCGGCTGTCCGTTTCTCGACCACTTTGCGTACCAATGTGGCCCGGAAGCACGCTGGCGGATGTAGGGGCGAGCAGAGGGGTTCGGGAGGGCCCCAAACCGCAGTCTAAGCGCTCCTCCGGATGCGGGCAACTGTCGGGCAACGGTCAGTGTGGGCAACGGTCGCGGACAACCTTCCGCGCCATAAGTGCCGCATTTATAGGCGTTTCATCGGTGTGAACCGCCCGTGTTTACTGGGTTCGCACCCTCGTCTCCTGCCTTTCACGCAGGAGATCGCCGGTTCGAATTCGGCTGGGGGTACTACTACGTCAACCGGTTGCGGGCGGCGGCGGCTGGCCTGCCCAGGTCGTCGCCCCAGTGCGGGCGAAACTGGACGCTGATCCGCGCGCCCAAACAGCTGGCTAGTTTGGGGATGCCATGCAGCCAGGTTCGCTGGCAGCTTCCCCCATCACGAGCAGATCCCCGTGGCCGACTTGGAGTCGTAGACCCGGGCCGCCCGACTTGGGCCGTAGGCCGAACGGCCGGGTTGCGCCGAGCGAGACGATCGCGACCATCGTGTCGCGGGGGCTCTCGCGGGCGATGCGGTCCCCATGCCAGGCGACGCTGTCGCCACCGTCGCGGTACAGGCAGAGCCCTGCGCCGACAAACGGCTCGCCGAGTTCCTTGGCGTAGTGGGCATTCAGCGCTGACCGGGCCTCTTCGAGGACCGAATGCGGCAGCGCTTCGCCCTCGGGGTAGCGGGCCAGGAGCCGCGGGACCCGCACGGTCTTGTCGTAGATGTGCACCCGCTCTTCGTGCCACGGCACGGCGCTGACGAGCGCATCGAAGAGCTCGTCGGCCGCGGTGACGAAGCCCGGACGCAGGTCAACCCAAGCGCCGTCGGACAGCGGCCGACGTTCGACGGCGGCGCCGAGCCCGGCGACGCCGAGTTTGCCCAAGGAGCCAAACAGCGAGGGTTGGATGACGAGCGACACGGGATGAAGTCTAGCCTGGCTACGAACACACGTTCGCTGCGTTAGAAGCACTGAGCGATCGAGTCCTAACGGGTCTGGGGGGCCCCTTGCGGCTCGGTGCTGTTACGCCGGGCGGCGAGCCACGGGCCGGTGACGCTTCGAGGGTCGGCGGCGACCTCCTCCGGCGTGCCCTGAGAGATGATGCGCCCCCCGGCAGGCCCGCCGCCCGGCCCCATGTCGATGACGTGATCGGCCGCGGCGAGGAGGTCCAGGTCGTGGTCGATGAGCACGATGGTGGCCCCGTCGTCGAGCAGGCGGTCGAACACGGCGAGCAGGGTGCGGATGTCGAGCGGATGCAGGCCAGTCGACGGTTCGTCGAACGTGTACAGGACGTCGCGTTGGCTGCTGCGCAGCCGGGAGGCGATGCGCAGGCGTTGCGACTCGCCGCCGGACAACGAGCGCGTTGGCTCGCCGAGCCGCAGGTGCCCCAGCCCGACGTCGACCATCGGTTGCAGCGCCCTTTCGATCGGCGCGGGCGCCCGGAAGCCGTCCAGGGCCTGCTCGACGGTGAGCTCCAGGACGTCGGCCACGGTCAGGCCGTTGATGCGTACGTTCAGGGTCTCGTCGTTGAATCGCGCTCCGCGGCAGGTGGGGCAGATGACATTGATGTCTGGCAGGTACTGGACGTCGAGGTCGATGTTGCCCAGACCACGGCAGGTGGGGCACTGGCCGGCCTTGGTGTTGAACGAGAAGTGCCCAGGATTCCATCGCCTGCGGCGGGCGGCAGGGGAGTCGGCGAAGAGGCGGCGGATGTGATCCCACGCACCGGAGTAGGTGGCGGGTGTGGAGCGAGCGTTCTGGCCGATGGGAGACGAGTCGATCCCGACGACCTGACGGATGCTCGACAGCTCCAGCGAACGCACGTGATCAGGGAGCGGGAGGCCAGCGAGAGCGGCGCGAACGGCGGGGACGAGACTGTCGAGCACCAAGGTGGTCTTGCCGGCCCCGGACGGACCGGCGAGGGCGGACAGGCCGCCGACGGGGAGGCGGGCGCTCACATCACGCAGGTTGTAGAGCGCGTCGACGGCGATGACGATCTCGTCGCCGGTGATCGACCGGGCGAAGCGCTCGCGCTGAATGGTGGCGTGGCCGGAGAGGAAGGGCCCCATGATCGAGTCAGGGTTGGCCTCAAGGCTGTCCGGGGGGCCTTCGGCGACGATCAGGCCTCCGTGCTCGCCGGCGCCGGGCCCGAGCTCGATGATCCAGTCGGCGCTGCGGATGAGTGCGAGGTCGTGCTCGACGACGACGACCGAATTGCCGTTGGCGACCAGCGCGGCAATGGTCGTGCGCAGGCCCTCGACGTTGCTGGGGTGCAGGCCGACCGAGGGTTCGTCCAGCAGGTAAAGCATGCCGGTGGTGTTGGCGCGGACGGTGGAGGTCAACTCGATGCGCTGACGCTCGCCGGTGGACAGGGTGGCGCCGTCCCGGTCCAGACTGAGGTAACCCAGGCCGAGCTCGAGCAGCGGTCCCAGCGCGCCGACCAGCTCGCCGAGCAATCCTGTGGTCAGCCGCTCCAGCTCGGGCGGCAGCTTGGGCGGCAGCTCGCGGACGAACGTTGGCACCTCGTCGAGCTTCATGGCGGCGATGTCCGCGATGGAGCGGCCGTCTATCCGGGAGGCGAGGGCCGCGGGCCGCAGACGGGTGCCATGGCAGACCGAGCAGGTGCGGACGACGCGGTACCGGTCGGCCTGCTTGCGGCTACGTTCGTTGTCGCTGCGCGCGGCGCGCTCGGCGGCGGCGACCGCGTTCTCGTAGCTCACGTTGAGCGACACCGTCCGGCCGGCGCTCGTCTGGAAGGTCACCCGGCGCTGCGCCGGCTCGCCGTGCAGAACGATCTCCCGCTCACGCCGGGTCAGCTCCCGGTATGGAACGTCAAGCCGGACACCGAGCTCGCCGGCCGCGTAGGCGAACAGCCGTCGGCTGCCGGCGGTCCACGGCAGCACGGCGCCGTCAGCGATGGTCTTGTCCGGGTCGGGGACCAGGGTTTCGGTGTCGATCTCAAACCGCCTGCCGATGCCCTGGCAGGCCGGGCAAGCGCCGAAGGAGTTAAACGAGAACGACTCGGCGCTGGGATGCTCGAACCGGACATCGCATACTGGGCAGACGATCTCGACGCCCTGGGTGGTGATCGAAGGCGACACCCCGTGCCCGTTAGGACAGCGGTGGGTACCCAGCCGGGACATGATCAGCCGCAGGACGTTGAGCACCTCGCTCATCGTCCCGACCGTGCTGCGCGGTCCTGGGATCGGCGGGCGCTGGCGAAGCGCCAGCGCGGGTGGCAGGTAGTCGATGCGGTCGGCATCAGGACGCGCGGTCTGGGTCAGCCGCCGGCGGCTGTAGGTGCTCAGTCCCTCCAGGAACCGATGCATGCCCTCGGCGTACAGCGTGCCGACGGCCAGTGACGTCTTGCCGGATCCCGACACGCCGACAACGGCGACCGTCCGCCACAGCGGTACGTCGACATCGAGGTCACGCAGCGTGTTGTGACGCAGGCCGCGGACTTGGATGGCCCGGGGAAGGCTGTCGGGCGGCGGCAGGTTTGGATGCCGCCGCCCGGTGGATCTCGTCACGTCGGCGTGCCAGCGCTCCTCAGCCGGCCATCGCCGCCGCTTTCGCGGAACCGATGATCACCTCGGCGGCGTGCGCGGTGTCGAGGTACTCGCGTCCGGCGACGATCTTGCCCCCTCGGATCTCCAGCAGATCGTGGTACTCGTTCTCGTACTTCTTGCCTGTCGCCGATACGCCGTTGGCGTTCATCTCCACGGCCACTCTGTCGCCCTCTGCGGTGACGCCGGTGATCGTGAGCCGGATTCCGTTGGGCATCCCGGTTTCGATCGTGTGCAGCATCTCGGCGAACTGTGCCTTGTTCTTGGTGCCGGCAATCTCGAACTGGTCTGGCTTGCCCGCCAGCCACCACGTCACGTTCTCGTCGATTAAGTTGAGCGCCCCATCGAGATCGCCGTTTGACAGGCACTCGAAGAAGCTTAGGGCGACCTGCTTGTTGTCTTCCACGCTCACTGTTTGGCTCCTGTGCGTTCTGGTGTTGGAATGGCTCTGCTGTCAACACAGCGTCCATCGGGCTCGCCGATCGGGCTTCGCCGTTGACCGGCCATCCGACAAATGGTCGATGGAGGCGACGGCCTTGGCGGTCACGAACCGAAGTCCATGCCGCCGCCCCCGATCCGTGAGCTGCTTTCAGATGGCGCTACGCCCGCCGTCGGCTGCGACGGTGGCGCCGGTGATATAGCTGGCTCTGGGTGATGCGAGGAAGACGATGACCTCGGCGATCTCCTCGGGCTCGGCGGCTCGGTCGAGGATCGTGGTGGCTCCGACCGCGGCGGTTTGCTCGCGGGGCTGGATGCCCGTGTAGGCCGGCCCGGAGGCGACCGTGTTGACGCGAACGCCGCTCGGGCTGAACTCGGCCGCCCACGCTCTAGTCATCGCGTCAAGGGTGCCTTTTGTGCCACCATAGGCAGCTCCGCCGGCCATGCCGATCTCGCCGGCCATGCTTCCGACGTTGATAATGCTCCCTCCGCCGTTGGCGGCCATCTTCGGCGCGATTGCCGCCACCAGGAAGTAGGGCGCGCGGACGTTGTTGGCAAACAGCGCGTCGAAGGTGTCGACGTCGAGGTCGGCGGTCGCTCCGAACCATGAGGAGCCGGCGTTGTTGACCAGCACGTCGACGTCGCCGGCTTCGTCGGCGAGACGACGCAGCTCGACGGGGTCGGTGAGGTCCGCGCTGATGAATCGGGCCTGGCCGCCTCCCTGCCGGATCTCGTTCACCGTGTCTGCGCCGCGCTGCTCGTTTCGGCCGTGGACGATCACTTCGGCGCCGTCTCTGGCAAGCTGCCTCGCGACCGCGCGCCCGATGCCGGAGGTTGCGCCGGTGACGAGGGCCTTGCGGCCGGATAGGTCGTTGCTTTGCGTAGACATCACTCCTCCAAAGTCCGAGATCTTGGTGATGAAGCACAGGCTTGCCGCTGGCGCGCTGACGGACACCGCATGAACGTGCGATATGTAAGAGGCAGCTGTTGCGCAGCGCCCCACGCCTGCCGACGACGCTCAGGGCCGACAACCGAAGGGCGGCGGCCCTGATGAGCTCGCCGCAGTCGGACGCAATCGAGCCCGCCCGTTCGGGGCTACGAGAGCATTTTCTGACCTCCGCGGAGGTGGCCGGTCAGTCGATCGCCAACGACGGGCCTTCGTTGGCGATCGCCGTGGGCGTCGGTCTGGTCGCGGTCAACGCCGGCGCCGGCGCGACCGTCGTGTTTATTGCGGCGACGGTGGCGATCGTGCTCGTGGCGGTCAACATCGGATATGTGGCGAGCCGACTGGCGTCGGCCGGCTCGCTCTATGAGTACGTCAGGTCTGGAATCGGCCCCGGCCCTGGGTTCATGACCGGCTGGGTGCAGCTGCTCGGCTACTTGTGTGGCGCCATGTTCCCGTGCATTGCGATGTTCGTGTATCTGCGTTCGTTCCTGGCCGACCTCAACGTTGCCATTGCGGGCAGTGGCTGGGCGGCGCTGGTCGTGCTGGCGGGGGCCGCCCTGGCGATGGCGCTGGCGTATCGCAGCATCCGTTGGTCGACTCGCGCGCAACTGGCGCTCGAGATCGTCTCGGTGAGCGTCATCGCGGCCCTCGGGGTGGTGGTTCTGGTCAAGCACGGAGCCACGTTTGACAGTAAGCAGTTCGAGTTCTCGAAGCTGAGGTTTCACGGCCTGGTGCTCGGTTTCCCGTTGGCGATCCTGAGCTTCGTCGGCTTTGAGAGCTCGGCGAGCCTCGGCGTCGAAGCTGACAGGCCCTATCGTTCGATTCCGCGGGCGGTCGTCGGGACCGCGCTCGGAATCGGAGTCTTCTTCATCGTGCTCAGCTACGTCCAGCTCGCTGGGTTTGACGGATTCCATGGAGACATCGCGTCGAGCGCCGCGCCGCTCAATGACCTGGCAAATCACTACGGCGTCAGCGCATTGGGCACGATCATCAGCGCCGGCATCGTCTGCAGCTGCTTCGGGATCGTGCTGGCGTGCCTCAATGCCGCGTCGCGCATCGCCCTAACGATGAGCCACGACGGGCTGCTGCCGGAGCTGCTGGCCCGCACTCACGCGGCGCACGGCACACCCACGGTTGGAGTCGTTGCTGGCGCGACGGTGATCGGCCTCGTGCCAGCTGGCTTGATCCTCGCCGGCGACAATCCGACTGTGCTTCTCGACGATACCGGCGAGCTGACGGCGATGGCCTTGCTCGTCGCTTACCTGCTGCTATGCGTGGCAGTTCCCGTTTATCTGTACCGGACGCGCAGTTTGACGGCGACCAGCGCGGTCGTTGGCACTATGGGCACGCTCGCGGTCACCGCCATGCTCTTCGGCCAGCTCGACCCGCTGCCGCCATCGCCGGTCCGTTGGATCCTCCTTGCGTTTGCTGGATACCTGATCGTCGGTCTTGGCGTGTTCGCGGTCTCGGCGAGCGCTCGACGTTCCTCGGTATCGCCAGTAACGACCGAGGAGGCCGTGAGCGTTGCTAGACGCTGAGCCCAGGTCAGGTTGGCCCGGGCCGACCGGTCCGAACCGGCCCTGGTCCCTGAGGTATCCCTAGCAATGTCGGCATCGCGTGGTCCGACTATCCGCGGCCGTGACCCGGAGCTGGCTGCACTGGGTGAACAGCTTGACCGCCTGCGCTCCGGCTCGGGCAGTGTCGTACTGATCGAGGGGGCGGCTGGCATGGGCAAGAGCCGCCTGATCGGCGAGGCAGTGAGCATGGCGCGCCGCCTGTCATTGTCGGCCGGTATCGGCGTGGCCGAGCCTGCCGAAAACGTCGCGGAGCTCGCGCCGCTTCTCCGTGCGCTATTCGACGGACCAGAGCCGCTGCTCGACCGCGGTGCGCTGAGCAGCTTGCCCGCGGCCCGCGAGCAGCGGTACTGGCTGCTGCAGGATCTGCAGTCGCTCCTGGAACGCGCCGCCATCGACAGCCCGATGCTCATCTGCTTGGACGACGTGCACTGGGCCGACAGCGGCACGGCAGCCGCGCTACGAGCGCTGCCGCCGCGTCTGGGTTCGCTCCCGATCGGATGGGTGCTGGCGCTGCGCCCGGATCAGGGCCCCGCACCGGTCCGCCGAGCATTCGATCAGCTCGTCGGCGACGGGGCGGAAAGGCTTGTCCTCAAACCGCTCGGCGCGTCGGCGGTGGCACAGGTGGCCAGCGACGTGGTGCGGGCCGCGCCCGACCAGGCTTTGATGCAGATGGCGGAGGGCGCCGGCGGTAATCCGTTTCTGCTCGTCGAGCTGCTTCTGGGTCTGCGACAGGAGCATCTGGTGCGCGTCGACTCCGGTCATGCGACATTGACGGCGACCCGGCTGCCCGACCGCGTCCGCGTCAGCATGCGAGAGCGGTTGGCGCGGCTGTCGGAGTCGGCGCGTCAGGTTGCCACGGTGGCGGGATCGCTTGGCCGGACGTTCTCCTTCTCGGAGCTGGCGACGATGCTCCGCCTGCCCCCGGCGGCCCTGCTGATCCCGGTGGGTCAGTTGATTGACGCGGGCATCCTGCTCGAGGAGGGAGACCGGCTGTCGTTTCGGCACGACCTCACACGTGAAGCGGTGCGTCTCAGCGCTCCGCGATCAGCCCGGCGGGCTCTGGATCGTCAGGCGACCGACGTCCTGCTGGCGGCGGGCGCCATCCCGGTCGAAGTGGCGACCCAGCTTGCCGCCAGCGCCGAGCCGGGCGATGAGAGTGCGATTTCCACGCTGCGCGAAGCTGCCCAGACGCTCGGGACATCAGACCCAGGAACGGCCGCAAACTTGAGCCACCGGGCGCTTGAGCTGGCGCCGCGCAAACACCCGCTGCGCGGGCCGCTGGTCGCGCAGACAACCCTTTTGCTGCACGCCGCCGGACGGTCCGACGAGGCCAAAGCCTTCGCTGACACGTATCTGCAGGAGGTCCTGCCTTCGGCGGACGAGGCGGAGGTCTGCCTGAGCATCGCGAGCATGTTCGCCCTCTCCCCCGATGTCAGGGCCGACGCGAGCCGACGCGCACTAATGCTGCCAGACCTGTCCACCAGGGACCGGGTCCGGCACCTCGCGCGGCTGGCCTACAATCTGATCCAAGCGGGGCGACCGGAGGAGGCACGATCGACGCTCGCGGACGCGCGGGAGATGATCGCCTCCGCGGGCGACGCGACCGCCTCGTCGATCCTGACGCTCGCCGACGCGGCTCTCCTCTACGTCGAGGGTCGGTTCGATCGCTCGCTGCGGTTGCACGAGGCCGCTATGCGGCAAGGATTTGGTCCGGGTGAGGCGACGCGAGAGCGTGTCGCGTACCAGTGGCGTAGCGAATTGCTGGCCTCGGTCGATCGCCTCGACGAATCGATACGACTGATCTTCGAGGGCATCGCGGCCGCGCAGCGCGACCGACAGGGATGGGCGCTGGACTTCTTCGAGACGTGGCGGGGGCGGCAGCTGTTTCAGAGAGGCAAGCTGTCCGACGCCGCTGCTGCTCTTGAGGGCCGCTTCGACCCTGACGAGGCTCACACGGTCGTCGGCGGTCTCTACGCGGCTGGAGTGGTCGCCCTGGGTCGCGCCGCAATTCATACCGACGATGAACGGCGCAAGCGAGAGACCGCGGAGGTCGCCAACGTGATGCTCAAGGCCGGTACGCCGGCCAACCGGCGCCACGGCGCGTGGCTGCTCGCTCTGCAGGCGATGGCCGAGCGAGACCCGTCACGAGCGCGAACGTGGCTCGGCACTCCCGACGGGGCGGATCGTGCGTTGATCCTGCCGCTGCATCCGATGGACGTGACCGACGAGCCGCACTTAGTACGAATCGCTCTCGCCTGCGCCGACCCGCGACTTGCCGCCGATGCGGTTGCCGTCGCCGAACGCCGCGCTCAGCATAGTCCCGAGGTCGGCTCGGTGAAGGCAGCGGCCGCGCATGCCCGCGGCCTGCTTGATGACGACACCGACCAACTCGAGCGTGCCGCCGCACTGTTCCAGCAGGGAGAGCGGCCTTTGGCGCTTGCCTCAGCTCTCGAAGATCTGGGCGCCGCGCAGGTGCGCGAGCAGCCTCGCGGGCCGGGCGTAGATACTCTGGTACGCGCACTGGTTCTCTATACCGACGTCGGGGCGAGTTGGGACGCGGGTAGGGTGCGCGGCCGGCTGCGGGCCCACGGCGTCCGGCGGCGTCTCGTCGTCACTGAACGTCCGGAGCAAGGGTGGCAAGCGCTGACGGAGTCCGAGCTGGCGGTCGTGCGACTCGTGGCAGAGGGACGCACGAATCGGGAGGCGGCCGAGCGGCTGTTCGTCTCACCGCACACCGTCAACAGTCATCTGCGCCACAGCTTCACCAAGCTCGGAGTCAACTCGCGGGTGGAGCTGGCCCGCCTCGTTGGCGAGCGCGACCGCCGGCGGTAGGACGCGGGCGGCTCGGCCGTTAGATATCGCACGTCCATGCGGTGTCGGGGGGCCACGCGTGGCCCACTCTGCAGTTCGCTGGCGAAGTGGGCCGGCGAAGTCACCCGATAGGAGGATGAATGTCCGCCACGCGAACCGCGCCCAAACGCACAACAGCGCCCCAACGCACAACAGCGCCCCCACTCAGTACGTCGATGCCGGCGGCGAGGAGTGGCACGCGATGACTGCCTACCTCATCTCACAGGTGGAGGTCTTGGATCCCGAGGCGTGGGAGAACTACCGCGTGCGCGCGGCTCCGGCGATCGCGAAGTTCGGGGGCCGGTACCTCGTGCGCGGCGCCGGTGCGGAGGTCATCGAAGCTGATTGGCCCACCGAAGAGCCGCCCGGGCAGACGGTGATTGTCGTCGAGTTCCCCAGTATGGAGGCGGTGAAGGCCTGGTACGCGTCGCCCGAGTACGCCGAGGCGTACACGTTCCGAGGGGCAGCCGTCAAGCGCAGAATGATCTTCGCGGCAGGGACCGACGAGTAGCCAGATCTCATCCCAGCCGCGACAGCGAAGCAAATGAGTGGGACCGACACGATCACGAGACGGTCCGGTCATCGCGTCGACCGGGAGGTTTGACGTGTCGGCGAGGCTCGGCCGTGTGGGAAGGTGGTCGTTCGGACGCCGGTGGTTCGTGATCGGGGGGTGGGTGGTGCTTGTTGTAGCCGTGGCTGTCGCCGCCGCTGCGCTGCATAAGCCAACGGATGATTCGTTCAACGTGCCGGGCACAGAGGCCCAGCAGGCGCTGGATCTTCTCAACGCGAGGTTTCCCGGAGCTGGTGGGGCGACGGCACGGCTGGTGTTTGCGGCACCGGCCGGAAGCATGCTCACCGAGCCGCGGTACCGCAGGATCGTCGCGCCTACGGTTGCGCTTGCGCAAGAGGTGCCGCAGTCGCTACGGAGCGGGAAGGCGTTCGGAGCGACGCTGCAGCTCTCACCCGATCATCGGATCGGTTTCGCGGATCTGCACTTTTTGGTCTCCGTGGACAAGCTGAAGGCTTCGACGCTTCGGGCGCTGGCCAGGGTGGCCGGACCAGCGCGCCAGGGTGGCCTGCAGGTTGAGTTCTCCGGCGGGGTCACGGCGACTGCGTCTTCGTCAGACAGCAGCACCGAGGTGATCGGACTGCTGGTCGCGTTCGTGATCCTGTTGGTCGCCTTCGGGACGCCGTTCGGCGCCGTGTTGCCGCTGATCACGGCGCTGGTCGGCCTGGCGGTCGGCCTACTCGCCATCTCGTCCGTGAGCGGCCTGACGCCGCTGAACTCGACGGCGCCGACGCTGGCGTCGATGCTCGGCCTCGCCGTCGGCATCGACTACTCGCTGTTCATCGCCTCGCGTCACCGCCAGCAGCTGCTGAACGGCATGGCCCCCATCGACTCGGTCGCGTTGGCGGTCGGGACGGCCGGCGGAGCGGTCTGCTTCGCGGGTTTAACTGTAGTAATTGCCCTTGTAGGGATGATCGTGCTCGGGATCCCGTTCCTGAGCGTCATGGGGCTCGCCGCGGCGGGGACGGTGATCATCGAGATGCTCGCCGCGCTGACCTTGCTGCCTGCACTTCTCGGCTTTCTCGGCGCTCGAGTCGCGCAGGGACGCCGGGCGCCGCACACGCGACCGATGGGAGTTCGGTGGGCCGCGGTCGTCACTCGCCGGCCGTTGCTGACGCTCGCCGGTGTGATAGCCGTACTGCTGGTGATCGCGATCCCGGCGACCAGCTTGCGTCTCGCACTCCCCAACGACAGCAGCCAGCCCACGAACAGCTCCGAGTACCGCGCCTACCAGCTGCTGACCAAGGGCTTTGGACCTGGCTTTGACGGTCCCCTCACGATCGTCGGGGACGCCAGCAAGGTCGCCGATCCCCACCGCGCGATCTCGCTGGCCACGAAAGCCCTAGGCCGCTTCCCTGACGTCGCCGCCGTTTCCGCACCCGTATTCAACTCGACGGGAAGGATCGCGGTGGTCACTATCACCCCGCTCAGCGGCCCTGACTCGTCGCGCACAACCGCGCTCGTCTCGCTGATCCGGGCGCGTGCCCGGGCCGCTGACCGCCGCTACCGCCTCAAGGGTTACGTCACCGGCCGCACCGCGGTCGACATCGACACCTCCAGCAAGATCAGCGCCG
Source organism: uncultured Solirubrobacterales bacterium (assembly GCA_963799995.1). Lineage (GTDB taxonomy): Bacteria > Actinomycetota > Thermoleophilia > Solirubrobacterales > Solirubrobacteraceae > Palsa-465. The sequence goes on from CAWCZI010000014.1 coordinate 393,759, forward strand.
GCCTGCCCGCCTTCCTGATCCTCATCGTCGGTCTCGCGGTGATGCTCCTAACCCTGGTGTTCCGCTCGATCGCCGTTCCGCTCAAGGCGGTCGCCGGCTTCCTGCTCACGATCGCATCAGCGATCGGGATTACGACCTTTGTATTTCAGGACGGCCATGGCGCCGGGTTCCTTGGGGTTCAGAACCCCAACCCAATCGTCAGCTTCCTGCCCGTGCTGATGATCTCGATTCTGTTCGGGCTCGCGATGGACTACGAGGTATTTCTCGTCTCGCGCGTCCGCGAGAGCTACGTCCGTGATCCTCAGCCAATCACAGCAATCAGCAACGGCTTCCGGGCCAGCGCCCGCGTGGTCACCGCCGCTGCGCTGATCATGTTCAGCGTCTTCTCCGCTTTCACCACCGCCAACGACGTGACCATCAAATCGATCGCGTTCGCGCTTGCCTTCGGGGTTCTGGCCGACGCGTTCCTGGTTCGCATGACCCTGGTCCCCGCCGCGCTCGCTCTCCTGGGTAGGCGCGCGTGGACACTCCCGGGATGGCTGGACCGCAGCCTCCCCAACCTCGATATCGAAGGCGAGAGCCTCAGCCACGTCCAGACCGACGTCGTGCCGAGGTCCCGCTCAGGACACCGACCGGGAGCCTGAGCTGTCACCACGGTACCGGCCCATGGCGGTCGCTGAACGTGCCGGTCGGGCCGTCGGCGCCGATGCCGAGGCCCTTGTTTGCTCCGGTGATCAGTGTTGTTGTCATGGGCCCATCCTGGACCTGTAACGACATGACGAAAAGAGGTCTGCTCTCCATAGGACTCACAGGACTACCTCGGGCGCGGAGCGGTGCGCGATCATGAGTCACGTGAACACAGCATCACCGATGAGCTGGCCAGCTGCCTGCGCAGCTGGCGCGAGCGTGTCAGCCCCGCCGACGTAGGACTGCCGGCCGGCGGTCAGCGGCGTGTCGTAGGTCTGCGGCGCGAGGAGGTGGCGCAGCTCGCGGGCGTGTCGATGGACTACCTGACCCGGCTGGAGCAGGGCCGCGCCTCAAAACCGTCAGCCTCGGTGCTGGGCTCGCTCGCGCGCGCCCTGCGCCTCAGCGACGTCGAACGCGACCACCTCTTCCAGCTGGCCCGTCAGCCCCTGCCTGGGGCCGGGGTGATCGACACCCACATCCCGGCCAGCGTGCTGCGCCTCATGGACCGCCTCTCTGACGTCCCGGTGCTTGTGACGACCGTCGCGGGGGAAATCGTCGCGGCCAACCAGCTAGCGACGGCGCTGTTTGGTGAGGCCTCCGGCGGCTCACGCCGCGAGCGGACGCTCGCGTGGCGCCAGTTCATGGGCTTCACGTCAGTGCGCGTGACGAAGACCGAGGAGGAGCGGATTGACGCGGAGGAGGTGCTGGTCGCCGATCTTCAGAATGCGATGGCGCGATACCCCGCCGACACGTACCTGTCCGCGATGATCTCCGACCTGCGCGAGCATAGCCCCCGCTTTGAGGAACTCTGGACCCAGCACCGCCTGCGTCGCGGTCACGCCAAGTAAAAGCACTTTGACCACCCGAGGTGGGGAAGCTGACCCTCGATTGCGACGACCTGATCCTCCAGGGCAGCGACCTGGAACTGGTCGTGTTCACGGCCGCTCCAGGATCACCGTCATTCAAGGCGCTGGAGCTGCTTGGCGCGATCGGTCTGCAGCAGTGCGACGCTCCCGCCTCATGAGATCAATTTGATTTGGGGCCTTGACTTTAAGCGCTTGAGGTGTATTTGCTGTTCGTATGACAAGACGCGGGGCTCCCTGAAGGATCTCGACTCGGTCAGCTTCGATGAGCAGGTTGATGACGAAGAGACGCGCTGCTGGCGCGCCGTCGCAGTGAGCGTTCTTGGTGAGACGGCATGGTGGTGCCGGAAGCGTCCGCTGGTGGATGGTCTGTGCAACAGGAACCCGCAATCCGCGGTGGCTGTCGCGCAAAGGTCGGCTTTGCGCGACAGCCACCGCGCAAGGCAGGACGCGCGACCGCCGGCGGGTCGCGTCTCAGAACTGCTGTAAATAGTCGAGCGGGTGCTGTCAGAGCGACGGCGTAGGTTCCCTCAAGTCCTGCCAGACGATGAAGGAGGCCTACGCCGTGAGACGCACCGTACCGCCATCGGCGGAGATACAAGCGAGCATCGACAAGCTGCTGGGCAAGGGGATGGTCGATGACCCGCAGAAGATGCTGTCCGAGCTCGCCCGGCTCGGTGCCCGGTTGATCATCCAGCGGGCGGTCGAGGAGGAGTTCGACAGTGGCTGGGTCGCGCTCGGTATGAGCGCCGGCCGGAGCGCCAGCGCGGCTTGCGCAACTACGAGTCGGGCATGCGCAACGGGTTCCGGCCCCGGCGCTTGCAGACGGCCGAGGGTGAGCTGCGGATCGAGATCCCGCAGGCCCGGGAGGCGGCAGCGCCGTTCGTTTCGAAGCTGTTCCCGAAGTGGCACTGCAAGCGGCTGTTGCGGACCGATCCGCTCAAGGCGCTGATCATCGGCGGGTTCGTCCGCGGCCTGTCGATGCGCGATGTCGAGTCGTTGTGTGAGGAGGCCGGGCTCGGGAAGACGTCACAGTCGACTGTGTCCAGGGTCTGCGCGGAGCTGCACGAGCGGTTCGAGGCGTTCTGTCGCCGCTCGCTCTATGACGTCAACCTGGTCGTGCTGTTCCTCGACGCGATCTATCTCCCGGTCCGCCCGAGCGGCCCGAAGGAGGGCGTGATCTGCGCCTGGGGAATCACCGAGAACGGCGAGCGGGCGCTGGTTTCGGTGCGGTTGGGGATGCGCGAGACCAAGGAGGACTGGCTCGAGCTCGGCCGCGACCTCATCCGCCGCGGGCTCCCGGCGCCACGCCTGGTCGTCGCCGACGGCGCGGCCGGGCTGCCCTCGGCGGTCGAGGAGATCTGGCCGCGCGCGGATCGCCAGCACTGCGCCGTTCACCGCCTGCGCAACCTGCTGGCGAAGCTGCCGAAGTCAGAGCAAGACCGGATCCGGTTCAACTACTGGGCAGCGCTCACCGACGCGACCTCAGTCAAGGACGGCAAGCTCCGCCTCCAGGTCCTGATCTCAGAGCTCGAGCACGGCGGCTACGACTCGGCCGCACGCTGCCTCGCCGACGACCTCGACGCGCTGGTCGTGCACCTGCGCTACCCGCTGCGCCACCGCGAACGGTGGCGATCAACGAACCTGCTCGAGCGCTCGCTCGGCGAGGTCCGCCGGCGCACCAAAGTGATGGGCCGCTTCCCCGGCGAGACCAGCTGCCTGTCACTCGTGTGGGCGGTGCTCGACCTGTTCTTCAGCCACGCCAGCAACGGCGCAACGTTCACCGACGTCGACCGCCAACACCTCTACCGCATCAAATACCAACAAGCCGACCCCGACACCCTCGACGAGGAGGTGACAGCCGCCTAGACTCAACCCGGGAACCTAGCCCGCGGCGAATTTACAGCAGCAAAGAGACGCAACCCCTCTGGGCTGGCCGGCGCGTTCAGGCATCAAAGCACGTCCGGACACCGACGATCGCTCGCGTGGCATACCTGCGTCTGGTCTGGTGCCCGCGTCGCGAGTGCTGTGAGCGGCCGGCGGTTTCGGCTCAGGCCTGGTCGGCCGGCGGTTTCGGCTCAGGCCTGGTCGGCCGCCGCTTGCTCGATCAGCTCGATCACCTCTGCAGAGTGGGTGACCATCGCGAGGTGCCCTGACTCGACCTCGATTGTCGTCGCACCCATCCGCGCGGCGAACTGGCGCTCGGCGTCGGGCGGGATTGCCTCGTCGTTTGTCGCAACGGCGTACCAGGTCGGGAGGTCGCGCCATGCGGGGACACCCATCGTGTATTCGAAGGTGCTCATCGAGATCGGTTGCTGAACCGCGCACATGATGCGGGCCTCGGTCGGTTCCACATCGGCGGCGAAATGGCCGACGAAGTCGGCCTCAGGCAGCCAGCCGAAGCCGAGCGCATCGATTTCGAGGTTGGCGAGCGCCGGCGTCGGCGGGCCGGCCCCGAGAAGCGCCCCAAGCGACTCGCCCTCATCGATCCCAAAAGCGGCGACGTAAACGAGACCCACCACGTTCGGAGCATCCGTACCGAGTGCGGTCATGATCTGGCCGCCATAGGAGTGACCCGCCACGATGGTCGGCCCGTCCTGACGGGCAAGTACCTGACGTAGCCGCGCGACGTCGGCTTCGGTCGAATTCTCTGGGAACTGCGGGGCGGTGACCTTATAGCCCTTGGCTTGCAAGCCCCGGATGACTGCGTCCCAACTGGATCCATCGGCCCACGCGCCATGAACGAGAACGATGCCCGGAAGATCGCCCATACGAACTCCTTCGATCCGGTCGACCAGTCCTGTTGACCGATCATTGAGCCGAGACCTTACGCGGTTGGTTTAAAGGGACGCGTCCGGCGGAGGTAACCCTCACAAGTGCTATGCCACGTTTGCAATCGTCGCACGGCAGTCGAGCGCCCGGATACCAGCGGAATCACGAAAGCAAGAGCGACCGCGTCAGCATACGTCGTCCCGAGACTCGCCAAACCTGCGCGCGACGGGCCTGAGGTGTCCGGCGACGCAGGCTTGCCGCCGCACACCTCCCTTTCTCGTGCGACGGGTCCAGCGAGGCGGCCAGTTTGCCGTGGGCGTGGGCCCAGTCCCAGTTGACGCGGAGTCCGCTGCGGCGGACTGCTCAAGGTGAGGACGAAGGGGTGGACAGAAGTGTGGACGGATGGGTGGACTTGGAGTCCACCCTTGAGCCCCCGAACAGCCCCGCCGCACCTGAGCTTTCAGCTCGCTGACGACCCCCGACTACCCGCCCCCCACGTAGGTCACCAGGGAAGGGTGCGGGTAGTCGGGGTCGTTGCTTGATCGAAGGGGTGCGGCGGGGCTGGTCCACGCCCGAGGGAAGCGAGCTCGTGCAGGCCAGCGAAGGATGCAATCGGGGGCCGCGGCGGCGAATTACGGAAGCAGCTCAAAGCCGGTGATGTGCTGAGGGCGAACGACGCTGAAATGGCGTCTGTCGAGTGTGCCGATGCTGGTTGCGCCGAGTCGCTCAGCGATGGCGACGAGGCTGCTATCGACGCCGCCGAGGTGCTGATCGGCGTGCTGAATGGTGAGCGCGGCGATTCGAGTCCAGTCGGCTGCCGAGAGCGGCTCGACGCGGATCTCGCCGGCGGCCGCGGACTCGTAGAGCGCGGCTTCGGCCGCCGCTCCGAGCTGCCGGTCGATCAGCCATCCGGTCTCGGCGATTACGAGCTCGGTCGTGACGAGCGGTCCGGGATGCGCCTCAAGCAGCTCCCGGCAGGCCGTGTGGTCGGGTCGCTTCGATCGGCGGCAGCGAGCAGCACGCCGGTGTCGACGACCAGCGTCAGCGACCGAACCCCTCGGCGAGCGTGTCCTCCGCCTCAGCTGCGGTACGACCGGAGTTCGACGCGCCAAGCGCGACGAACCCGAGCTTGCGTCGGGCAGGGATGTGCTCGGCCAGCACGCGCGCAGCGAGTTCGTCCGCGGTCAAGGACTGGCGCGCCGCCTCCTCAGCCAGGAGGGCTGCGAGGTCATCGGGGAGTCGCACGGTCACGCTCATGAGTCGAGTCTATCGGCGCGGGTTCCAGCCCCAAAGGCGTATCCGCCGATCAGCTGCTGGCGGCGGGAGCGCGATTGAGCGGCGCAGAGCGTGTCCGGAGCCGCGGCGGACCCGTTCAGGCCTTTGCGCCCGTGTACGCAGTCACGACAAGCGTCGCCGTAGCGCGCCGCGGTGCAAACGGGGTGCACCGCGCTCGCCACGGCTGCGGCCGCGATCCATGTCCGGCTCTCGGCCAAGCTGCTGGCCGTTCACGCGGAGCGCGCCGCTCCGGGCACCGTAGCGGGCCGGCGCTGCGCGGGCGTCATCCCACCGCTCGCGTAGCCGAGCTGGCGGCGGTCTTGGACCCGAACGTTGGCCAGGCGTTAGGAAGCCCACGCGGCGCAGTCTGGACGCAGACATGAGGGCGTGGTCGGGCACCGATGAGCCGCTGGTGGCGGGCCCCGCGCTTGTTTCTGATCGTCTGAAAGCATAGGGTCCAGGACACATTCAGACCCAACCCCACAGGGAGGTAGTAGGGATGAGTAATGTTTGGAGCCAGCGTCGCTGGCTCGGGCTCGTCGCGGTCGGAGCCGCGCTGATTGTCAGCGCGATCGCGGCCTCGAGCGCTTCGGCGGTGCTCACGCGACTGCCGAACGGCCAGGTCGCCTCCTACCAGCCGCTGCGCTTCAAGGTGAAGCAGACAGTGCGGCCGGACGCGAAGTTCAACAACATGGACTACAACGGCGGTCCGATCATGCCGACCAACACCGACTACATGGTGTACTGGAGCCCCAAGGGCTACTCGGCGTACGGCTCGTCGGAGTACGTCACCGGGATCGACCAGTACTGGAAGGACCTGTCGCACGACAGCGGCGGTAATCAGAACGTCGACTCGATCTCATCTCAGTACGGTGACGCGACCGGCGCGTTCTCGCGGTACCAGGTCACCTTCGGGGGCGCGATCCTCGACACCGACCCATATCCGACGAGCCAGTGTCCCGCGAGCTCTCCGGTGACCAACTGCCTCACGGATGCTCAGATCCAGGCGGAGGTCGAGAAGGTCGCCGCCGCGCACAAGATCCCGAGCGACCTCAGCCACGAGCTCTACATCATTACCCCGCCGAATGTCGTCGGATGCTTCGACAACAACGCGAGCACGGGCTACGGTGGATGCTCCGTTGGCGAGCCGGTCCAACTGGCTGCGTTCTGCGCGTATCACCAGGAGACGGCCGCGTCGCCCATGCGGTTCTACGCGTTCGACCCGTATGTGTACAACTACATGTACAACGGGCAACTCGCGTGCGACTCCGGTAACTACCCGAACGGTCCGTCGGACGGCGCGATCGACGGCGGGATGGCTCACGAGCACAACGAGTCGATCACCGATCCGATCCCGAACGACGCGTGGACCAACGGCGTGGGTGCCGATCACGGCGAGGAGATTGGTGACCAGTGCGCGTACAGCTACGGCGCATCGCTGGGCACCGTGACGCGTAACGGGAGCACCTACGAGTACAACCAGGTGATCAACGGTCACTACTACTACTACCAGACGATGTGGAGTAACGACCTCAACCAGTGCCTCCAGCACTATTCGGGGTCCACGGCGATGCCCACGGCGACGTTCACCGCCACCGCGGGCTCCGGACTGGCGATGACCTTCAACGCAAGCAACTCCGGTCCGTCGATCTCCAACTTCAGCTGGCAGTTCAACGATTCGACGCCAGGCTGCACGACGACGTGCAATGACACGGTTGAGACGACAAGCCCGTCGATCTCGCACACGTTCCCGGCAGCCGGCCTGTACTCGGTCGGACTTGCCGCGTTCCAGCCGAGCGGTCTGTCGGCCGGCTACGGGGGGATCGTCGACCCCGGCCACAGTGGATTCATCCCGGGGTTCACGGATACGGTCTCCGGCCTCAAGGCGACGTTCAAGGGCCGCAGTGACATCAGCCGCCAGGCCGTCACGAACTACCTCTGGGAGTTCGGCGACGGGACGACGGGTACGGGCATGAGCCCGTCCCACACGTACGCGAAGGCCGGCACGTACAAAGTGACGGTCGTGCAGTTCAGCGGCATCGGTTCCGCGTATCCCGGCTCGGGAGCCGCGCCGATCTCCGCTCAGACGGTCACGGTCAGCTAGCGCTGAGCGCAACGGATGGCGGCCGCCGCTTGGCGGCCGTCATCCGCTCCACCGTGGCGGAAGGACCGTCCGGATCGCAAACGGGAAGGTGCCCGTCCCAACGCGCGGAGTCTCAGACTCGAGCCGGGGCGCGCCGCCGGTTGCGGCGTCGCCGGCCCGTCTGCTGAGCGCCCGCGCCCGATGCCCGCGACGGGCGGTCCGCCGCTGCTCCGTTGCATTCCATTGCAGGAGCCGGCCCTCGTTCGGTCGGGCGCGTCCTTTCACGCGGAAGCCCGTGTCCGGCGTTCGGCGCGCCGGCATGGCGCTGCGCACAGGCGCAGCGCTTAGCTTGCTGTCGAGCGGACGATCGTCGTCCAATCGCCAGCCAGCGACGCGGACAGGATGTACGTCCACGGCATCAGGAAGTACCCGTCGCCGTCAAGTCCCCAGGGGGTGCTGGTGGTCTGCGCCGAGCCCCAGCTGTTGCGGACAAGCCCGTAGTGCGGCTCGTTCTTCAAATACCCTACGAGCAGCACCTCGTGCCCCCCGACCTGCTGCTCGCCCTGCTTCGGCATCGGCACGATCCCGGTGCTCGCGACCTCGCTGCCCTCAAAGCTCTCATAGACCGTGAACCCGAACGCGATCGTCTGCTTGTTCGACAGGACCTGCTTAAACGAGAGCTCGGTCTGCGGTGGTGTCACAACTGGCTTGGTCAGCTTGTAGTGCCCCTCGTCGCCTGTCGCCGCGGCCGGCGGCTCCGGGGGCGTGAAGTAGTCCGACGGCGGCGGCCCGGCATCGATCCCGCCCGCCCAGTTGTACGGCCAGTCAGTCTCCGGCGGGATCCCGATCGTCGAAGCGATCTTGAACGCGTCGTGTCCCTCCGCGCCGCAGTCCCCATGGCTGAGCGTGCCCTCGAGCGAGCGCTCCTGCCAGTAGATCCACAGCCGCGCGAGCATGCCGGGATCCTTCGCGTCAAGCATCCCGTCGTACTGGAAGGCGGCTGCCGAGGCGTTTGCCGTGCATGAGCCCAACTGCCCTTGATCAAAGATGGGCGGCAGCTCGGTACGTGGATCGACCTCGGGTAGCGCGGTCAGACCCGTGGTGTCGGCGATCGCTCGGTTGTGGTCGGGCAGGCTGGGCTTCCAGCCGTAGCGTTGGATCTTGCGGGCCACCGTGCTCCTCCTCCGGATTGCAGTGCTGCTGGACGTGCAGTCACTTACCCAAGCAGGACTAGCGGCCACACAGGTAGCGAGATTGTGACAACTCTCGGTCGCTCCATCGATCACGATCGGCGCCCCGCGGAGCGAGAATCGTCGCAGCCGCGCGGCAGGAGACCGCTACGAGCGGCTGTGGAAGCTGGTCAATGACGGCAACCATGACCGCTACACGGCCTACCAGCAGAAGGCGAGCCGGCCGATACCGGTCATAGGGGTCACACCAACCTAGTTGCTGCGCGAACCGGACGCGTGGCGCTCGATCACCTCGTAGATGCGCTCCGGGTCCTCGATCTGCGGGTAGTGCCCCAACTCCGGTAGCCGCGTGAGCGTGGCACCGGGGCGCAGCCGCAGGACCGCTTCGAGGACGGCCTCCGTGCAGATCGGGTCACGTTCGGCCCAGGCGAGCTCTAGCCGGCCCGGCCAGTCGCGCAGCGCACTGTGCCAGCGATCGGAGGTCGGCGGCGTGACGCGTTCGTGGTTGTAGTAGATCAGGCGATCGAGCAGCCGGTGGCCATCGCCGTGTCTCAGCAGCGACCACTGATCGGCCGCTTCCTCGGCGCTCAGCGGGTGTTCTTTGGAGAAGATGCCACCGAACTGGCGGCGGAAGCCGGACTCGCTCGTAAGCCGGGCGGCTACCGGTCCAAACCTACTCAGCAGCAGCTTCTGGCCCCAGAGCAGGCTGGCCTGTTCGCGCACGAGGCTCGCGTTGAAGAGCAACGCCGAGCGCAGCTTGAATGACAGCGTGCCATCGATCTCGCGCGCCAGGATCTCGGTCGCGACCGAGCTGCCCATGTCGTGTACCACGATCGTCACCGGCTCGTCGCCGAATCGCCGCGCGAGCGCCTCGACGATGTCGGCCTGGAGGTTCAGCGAGTAGCGCTGATCGCGCGGCTTGTCGGATAGGCCGAAGCCGAGGAAGTCGAACGCCAGCAGCCGGTGGCCTTTGAGCTTCTCGAACGCATGGCGCCAGTCGTATGAACTCGAGGGATAGCCGTGCAGGAACAGCAGCGGTGGCCGACCTGAATCCCCCGTGCGCTCGCGCGTGAAGATGCGGCGCGCTTGGATCTCGGTGAAGGTCCCGGCGTTTCGCCAGGCGGCGGTTCGGGTGGTCAGGGTTGCCATGACGGACCGGCGGAACCCTACTCGCGCCCGACAGCTCAACGGCAACGATCCGTTAGCCCAGTCGCTCAGCTTGTGGGTGGAGTTCCGCGCCGGGCTGGGTCATCAGTAAGCGAGGGGTGTGGCCAATGAGCCGTTCTCAGGCGGGAGCAGTCCGAGAACCTCCCCGGCTTCACGTACGTACGCTGGCGCAGCAGCGACGCACAGGAAGTCCCAATGAGTCCCGCCTGTTCGTCGTCGCCGAGAACCATGTGCCGGTCTTTGCGGGCCGGCGCTTCGTCTCGGCCCCCGAGCTAGTCTCCGCTTCGTTCCGACGACGAGAGGTTCTCGTGCCGTTCCCGAGACTGATTGCGCTGGTGATGTGCCTGGGGGTGGCCCTGCTCGCCACCACGGCGCTCGCCCGGACCGTGAAGACGCACCACTGTCCCACCTTCACGGGTCCAGGGGACAGCCAGGTCCACAGCCGGAATTTCCGCGTCGCCCACATCACGTGCGCGACCGGCAAGAAGGTCGTGGAGACATGCCGCGAGGACGGGAGCAAGTGCCACGTCAAGCATGCGACGTGGCGGTGCCACGGGCAGATTCCCGGTGAGGAGCACTGCCTCGCAGGCCGCAGGGTCGCCAGCATCTACTGGCTCGATTGACTGCCTAGCGGGGGGTCCTACCGCGCGAGCGCTGGATCATCCACACGCCCGGCAGCGACACGAGCAGCGCGATGAAGCCGGGGACGATGAACTTCCACCCACTGGCGGTGACGACCCCGAGCCGGAGCTGTGCGTCTGATGGGGCCGCCTTGTGGGCACGTCCTCCGCAGCGTCACGTCTAAGCTCGCGATATGACCCACTCGTTTGTCCCTGATGACTACGTCGTCCCGCTGATTCTCACCGGCCCGGGCTTCCGCCTGGAGCCGCTCGGACCTCAGCACAACGACGCCGACCACCGTGCCTGGATGTCGAGCATCGAGCACATCCGGGGCACCCCGGGTTTTTCAACCTGGCGATGGCCGCCCGCTGAGGGAATGTCAGTCGACGAGAACCTTCGCGACCTGCGCAGCCATGCCGACGACTTCGAGCGGCGAGTCGGCTTCACCTACACCGTCCTGGATGATGAAGACGTCGTCGTCGGCTGCATCTACATCTACCCGTCGCGGGCAGACCCCGACGTCACCGAGGTGCGGTCCTGGGTCACCGCAAGTCGGGCAGAACTGGACTCCCTGCTGCACGAGACCGTGGACAGTTGGCTCGCCGCCGACTGGCCGTTCACCGACGTCAGATACCGCAACCGCGTCTAGTTACACACCACAAGCGTCTCACCACCTGGGGGGCGCCCCGCTCGGCGCGCGCGTAGACGCGGCCGGAGGCTTCCGCCTCCCAGAGGTCATCGGCCGTCTGCGCCCCGTGATCCTCACAGCTCACACCTAACTCGGGCTTGTGGAGATCGGCTCGCGAGCGAGCAGCTCCGCTTGGACGTCACGCAATGTGAATCCTGGCCAGCTTCTGTCGGTCGATGATGAGGTCGACGGCGACGATCCGTCCGTTGGCGACGGTGCAGCCGGCCACCGCGATCGGTGCGTCGGCGGGGCCGACCAGCACTCCGATCGCGCCGTTGACGAGTGCCGGTCTTCCCTGGGGTGCGAACGGCCGGCCACGGGCCATGACCGTATTCGCGACCGCCTCGGCGCCGACGACCGGTGGACGCGCGAACGGATGGTCGCGGCCTGCGTCGATCCTGAACACAACGTCGGGGTCGAGTACCTCGAGCAGGGCCTCGAAATCGCCTGCGCGCGACGCGGCGAGGAACGCGTTGACGACCCGGCGCTGCCCGGCGAGGTCGGCGTCAGGTGTCTTCGCCGCGCCGCGCACCCGGCGGCGGGCACGACTGGCGAGCTGCCGTGCCGCGGCCGGGCTGCGGTCGACGATCGGGGCGATTTCCTCGAACGGCACGCCGAACATGTCGTGCAGCACGAACGCGAGCCGTTCGGCCGGTGCCAGCAGCTCGAGCACGACGAGCAGCGCCAGCCCGACCGTATCCGCGAGCTCGGCCTGTTGGGCCGGGTTGGTTGCGTCGTCGTCGCTGACGACCGGCTCCGGGATCCAGGTGCCGACGTACTCCTCGTTGCGGGTTCGCCGCGCCCGGAGCATGTCGATGCAGATCCGGCCAACGACGGTCGTGAGCCAGCCACCGATATTCGTGACCTCTGCCGTGTCAGAGCGGCTCAGCCGTAGCCACGCTTCCTGGACCGCGTCCTCTGCTTCCCCGACCGAGCCGAGCATGCGGTACGCGATGGCCTGCAGGTGCGGGCGCTGCTGCTCGAACGGGAGCGCGTAAAGGTCTGAGCCGGTCATCGCATCGGGTTCTCCTACCTCATTGACGGATGAGCCGTCGCAGATGTGACGCGGTCACATCTGCGCCGCGCGATGCGTCAAACCAAGCGAAGACACAAAACATCGAGGTGAAAGCTAATGAACGCAACCGCCAGTTCTATGACAATCGACGTACAGGCGCTGACCAAGACCTACCGGGGCGGCGTTGAGGCCGTCAAGGGGATCGATTTCGATGTCAGGGTCGGTGAGGTGTTCGGGCTGCTCGGCCCGAACGGAGCGGGCAAGTCGACGACGATAGGGATGCTCACGACGACGATCATGCCGACGAGCGGAACGGCACGGCTCGCCGGCTTCGACGTGGCTCGCGACCCGATCGCCGCGCGAGGCGCCGCAAGCGTCGTGTTCCAGGAGGCGGTCGTCGACGCGGGCCTCAGCGGCCGCGCGAACCTCGAACTGCACGCGCGGCTTTGGGGAATCGGAGCGGGGGAGGCCGACCCCCGGATCGCGGAGCTCGTGCACGCGCTTGGACTCGAGGAACTGATCCACCGGGCGGTCGGCAGCTACAGCGGCGGCGAGCGCCGCCGACTCGAGATCGCGCGCGCCCTCGTGTCACGGCCGCAGGTGCTGTTCCTGGACGAGCCGACGGTCGGCCTCGACGCCCGCATCCGCCACGAGCTGCTCGATCTGATCAAGAGCCTCCGGGACCGTTTTGAGATGACGGTCCTCCTCTCGACGCATTACCTCGAGGAGGCCCGACGGCTCTGCGAACGCGTCGCGATCATGCACGAGGGCCGTATCGCTGCACTCGATACACCCGACCGGCTCCTGAGCGCGCTGGGCGAGCAGATCCTTGAGCTGCGCGTCAACGGGGACGGTGTCGCGGCGCTGGCGGCACTACGAGCCCGCGGGATCGCAAACGGCGATGCGTTCGCCATCGGCTCGACGCTCACCGTTCCACTGCACGGACAACCCGCTGAGGACGCGATCGCGTCACTGCGCGCCATCGACCAAACAACCTCGGGGATCACCACACGTGCTCCGACGCTCGACGACGTCTATCTGCGCCTCACCGGAGACCGGCTGCCCGAAGCCGCCTGAATCCACCACCAACTCACAGGAGACAACCATGGCTGTAACAGAAGCACCATCCATCGTCCTTGCACGCTCACGCCGGACGCGCCCGATCAGTGCCCTGAGTACGCTGGCGCGCCGCCGGGCCGCCCTGACGGCAGGTAACCCACGTCAGGTCCTCGTGCCGCTGCTCGGCCCTGCGCTGATCGCGCTGATCGTCGCCCCGGCGCTGAAGATCGCGACGGGCGGCCTGCACTCGGCGATCGACTACGAGTCGTTCGCCGGGGTCGGGGCCATCGGGCTCGTGATCCCGCTCAGCTGCATCTTCGCCGGGCTCAGCGTGATCGTCGACCGCCAGGCCGGCGCACAACGCGAACTGCTCGCTGCGCCGATTCCCCGCGCCTACCTGGTGCTCGGCAACCTGATCGTCGCCGTCGTGCTGTCAGCGCTCCAGGCGATCGTGCTCGTCGGGCTGACCGCCCTGCGTGGCGGAACCTTCCACATCACCTCCGCCGGCATCGACTGGGCGCTCGCCGCCGGGCTGCTGTTCACCGTCTTCATGTACGGGGTCGCGGAAACGCTCGCCGCCCGGATCGGCAAGGCGGAGGATTACGTCGGCGCGGTGCCCGCCGTAGCGATCCTTCCGTTCTTCTTCGCCGGCGCCCTGTACCCGATCAGCGCGATGCCCGGCCTACTGGCCACGATCGCGAGGTTCCTGCCGCTCACCCACGCACTCGCGCTCCTGCGCTACGGACTGATCGACCCGAACGGCCAGGGCCTGCACGCCATCTGGGGCGCCGGCAACCCGACAACGCAGGCCTTCGCGAGCCTCGGGGTCGTTGCGCTGTACGCCCTCGCGCTGACGGCTATCTCGATCCGCGCCTTCACGCGCTCCGCGGTGAAGTGATGAGGAGACTTGCTCGTTGATGCATCGCTCATCGCCGGCGCGTTGTCCTCGCGCGGGTCGCAGTCGCGGCTCTCGTCACCGTGCTCTCGCACGCGGTCGGTCCGAACTACGTCACCGCCTTTGGTCTCCCGGGGACCCGGCCGAGGCTAATGACAACATCGGCGAGATCATCAACACGACGGGATGACTCATGAGTGTCACGTTCAACCACAGCATCCTCGCGGCCCGCGATCGCCACGAGTCCGCCCACTTCCTCGCCGACATACTTGAGCTGGCCGAGCCCACGAGCTGGGGTCCGTTCACGCAGGTGCAGCTCGACGGCGGCGTGTCGATCCAGTTCGCCGAGCCGCCCGTCGAGGAAATCCAGATGCAGCACTACGCCTTCCTGGTCGACGACGATCGCTTCGACGCGATCCTCGCCCGAGTTCAGGCGCGCGGGATTCCGTACACGGCCGACCCGAACCCTTCGCGTCCACAGCAGATCAACACCAACCACGGTGGGCGAGGTTTCTACTTCCACGACCCGGCCGGTCACGGTTTCGAGGTCCTGACCCGCCCATACGGATCGCTGGAATCGGACTGACGCCGCGACCAAGGGATCGAGTCCCGGGGCGGGCCTCACCCGCCGGGTGCCGCCACCGGCATTGTGAAGCCGTGGCCGGAGGCCGGGAGTGGGAACCCGCAAGTGGCCGCCGCCTTGTTGAACGCGGGCGATTGGACCATCGACGCGGTCAGCGAGAAGGCGCCGTAGGAACCGCCGAGGAACACCGCGTTCGGCGCGGGGAGCGTGGACGGCGGCGAGCTGGTCGGATCGGGGAACGTCGTCAGGCCGTGCGCGCGCATGCACTCGGCGATCTTCACACCTTGGTCGATGCGTGTCGCGGAGCCACCCCCTCGGCCGGGGAGCCCTCCAGGCAACAGCTTCTGACACGCGCGCTGGGCCGACCCGAACGCGGGCGACTGCGTGTTGATTTCGGAACCCGACAACTGGACTCCCCCACCGGCCGAGCCCGGGTCAGGGAAGTTCGGCACCCCGTGCACCCGCATGCAGTCCGCATACTTGACACCAGCGGACGCAATCGCTGAACCCGCGCCAGCGCCCGGCTTCCCGGAGGACCCACAAGCGGCCAGGACCAAGGCGCAGCTGGCGGCCGCCAGAGCGACGGGGAGAGACGCTCGGGGTCTGGGGGCATCCATCTTGAACGCTTGTACCGAATCACGGATAACAGCGATGTAACGGCAGAGCTCTAAAGGGCGCGATCGCCTCCACTTGATCGCTCACCGCAACGATGGGCACTCGGTCGTGTTCTTGTCCTCATGTCCGGTCCCGCAACCCATGTGAGGCTCATGAAGCGCTGTTTGCCACTAGTCCTATCCGTGTTTGCCTTGGCCGTTCCGGCAACCGCCGGCGCCACCACGTTCGGCGCCGAGGTCGGCAGCGACTTCATCAATCAGGTGCAAGGCGTGGAGTCGCCGTCCCAGGTGATGGCTAACCTCAGCGCGCTGTACAGGGCCGGCGGCCGGGTGGGACGCGCTGATTCCAACTGGCCAGGCGCTGAGCCGAAGGCCCCGGTCCGCGGCCACCATCGCTATGACTGGAGCTATGACGACCTGATCATGTCGGAGATGGCGTCCGCGCGTCTGCGCTGGGAGCCAACGCTGGCGTTCGCGCCGCGCTGGGCCGAGGTGCACCGCTCCGACGTCCTGCATCTCAAGGGACGAGGGCGGGTGATCGCCTTCCTGCCGCCCGCGAGCAACGCGACCTTCGCGGCGTACGCGACCGCGTTCATGAAGCGCTACGGCCCGCGCGGCGGGTTCTGGAAAGCCAACCCCAAGCTCCCGCATGTGCCCGTGACCTCCGTCGAGGTGTGGAACGAGCCTGACAACCTCTATGACTGGGGGCAGCACATCAACCTTGCGGACTACGCGCGCATGTATGAGGCGGTCCGCACCGCCGTCCATCGCGTAGATCGCCGCGCCCGGGTCACGACCGGCGGGCTGGCGTGGACCGAGTCGTCGCTGCCGCGCCTGCTCAAAGCGTTCCGGGGCAAGCCGATGGACGCCCTCGCGATCCACCCCTACGGCGCAACGCCGAGCCAGACGATCAGGGTGGCTCGAGACGCACTGGCCGACATGCGCAGGTACGGTCGCGGCCGCACGCCGGTCTCAGCCAACGAGTACGGCTGGACCTCGGTCCGCCACACGTGGGGCACGACGAACCCCAGGCACGTCAAGAGCTACGCCTACACGGCGCTGATCGGCCTGGCCAAGCTGCGGCTCGCAGAGATCCAGCCGTACGCGTGGAGCGATCCCTCCTGGGGCCTCAGCACCGGGTCCTACGCCAGAGCGCTGGCGAAAATCACCCACCGCCGCTGAGCCGACCCTGGCACGCCGAGCCTCGCGGCCACGTCGGGTGTCGCGCCAGAGGCGATGCTCGGAGACGGGCGCGCTACGCTGTGAGGGTCAGATAGCGAGGGCAACCTGAGGGCGAGACCTTCATCTGAACGTCCCCTTCCCGCGAAAGCCGCCTGATCTTCTGATGGCCGAGAGTCCACCTACGGGTGGGCTTTCCGCGTTAATCCCCGTCAATCACGGACCCGACGAACGCGAAAGCGGCGGCGGATGGCGGCGGATCAGGGCAGGATGTCGTTCAGCGTCGCCTTGAACCGCTCGCCCGACTCCTCGAGTTCGCCCTCGATGTGCAGGCGTGCCGGGCCGGTTTCGGTCCAGAGGTCTAGGAAGTAGGCCCAGCCCGGCAGGTCCGGATCGTCGGACTTGGTGACCGCCTCGACCTGGTAGGTCTCGCGCGGGGGCAGCACCAGCGACTCCGGGCAGTCGTCCTCGACGCGACGGCGCAGGTCCTCCACTCTGAGCCGATCGCCAGACGCGACGCGGAGCTCGTCGTAGTCGCCGTCCACGACCAGGGCGACGATGTCCTCCAGGGCTCGGTACATCGGCTCGGGCATCAGCTCGAGCGATTCGACGATCTCTCCGCGACCGCCCAACTCGTGGCTCGGCGTCAGCTCGAGCCGGGTGTAGAAGTAGTCCTCGCACGCCGCGCGCGCCTGACGGCGGATGCTCTTGGACAACCCCGCGGCGCCGAGCGCAAAGACCGCAGCGGCGATCGCCTCCTCGAGCGTTCCGTGGCGGCGCGTCAGCTGCGCGGTGACCGCGCGACCGTGCTCCGTGTCACGCGCCATCGATGAGCCGTCCAACAGAATCGAGGGAGCGTCGTGGCGGCTGTAGCCCGGGCAGGCCCGCACCGCAGAATGAAGGACGATTAGGTGGTCGCCCATTACGCCCGTGCGGGTGATCGATCGCCGGGCGTCATTCGGATCGGCCGGCTCGCCGAACGCACGGTAGTAGCGCTGTCATGGCTCTGCATCCTACGAGCTAGAGAACGACGCCCGCCGCGTCTGGCCGAGGACTCGAAAGCCCCAGCGGTCACGCGCCGCTAGCGGCTTGCAGGAGTCCGAGGATCTCCAGTTGCTGTGCCCGAGCCTCAGCCGAGCCGCTCCCTCCGCGGCCGGTCGTCCAGCGCGCGAGCTGAGCGGCGGTGGATCTGCTTCGGTTGACGGCGTGAGGATCTGCGCCCGCATCGAGTAGCGCCTTGACGGCAGCGGCGCATCTGTTGCGCACGGCACGGTGCAACGGTGCCGTTCCATTCTTGTCGGCAGCGTTCGGGTCAGCGCCGCGCTCGAGCAGGCACACCACCGTGTCGCGCTGCGCGACCGGGTTCCAACGCGGGGAACCTGGACTGCCGTCGACCGCGTAGTGAAGCGGCTGAGCGCCGCGGCGATTCGCGGCCCCGACGCTCGCGCCGGCCGTGACCAAGTCGCGGGCGATGCTCGCTTCGTAGGCCGCGGCAGCGATGTGCAGCGCGGTGTCGCCGGCGTACACCATGTGGCGGATCTCGTCGAGGAAATACTCCTCTGCGCCGTTCCTCGTCGCGCCACCCGCCAGGCATGCTGTCGCGAGCTCTGGTGCGCCGGCAAGCAGCCCCGACACGTCGGCCTGATCTCCCTGGACGATCGCCAGCGCGAACCTCATCAACGTCGGATTGCCGCGCACCGATCGACTGTACCTTCGACCTCGCCGCCGTTGCACCCTTGACAGGCAGCCGTGTGGCTGCATATAGTAGGCAGCCGGATGGCTGCCAATTCCCACATGGACGAGGTCTTCAGGGCGCTGGCCGATCCGAGCCGGCGGCTGCTGCTTGACAGCCTCAACGAGCGCAATGGCCAGACGCTGCGCGAGCTGGGCTCGAGGCTGGACATGGCTCGCCAGTCGGTGAGCAAGCACCTTGACGTGCTGGAGGCGGCCAACCTTGTCACGACCGTCCGCCGCGGCCGGGAGAAGCATCACTACCTCAACGCGGCGCCCATCAACGAGATCGCCGAACGCTGGATCACGCGCTACGAGCAGGACCGCGTCCACGCGCTCGCTGACCTGAAAAGAGCACTGGAGGAAACCCCCATGGAGAAACCCTCGTTCGTCTACACGAGCTACATCCAGACCACGCCCGAACGGCTCTGGCAGGCGTTGACAGAACCGGCGTTCACGGAGCGCTACTGGGCAATTACCTTCGACACCGACTGGAAATCCGGCTCGGCCATGACCTGGCACACGCGCGGCCTGACGATCGTCGACCCCGAGCAGGTCGTAATCGACTCTGAGCCCTACCGCCGCCTCTCCTACACATGGCACACGTTCACCCCCGAATGGGCCGGGTCGCTGGATCTCACCGATGATGCGCGCGACCGCCTGGCCGCCGAACGGCGCTCGCAGGTCACCTTCGAGATCGAGCCGCTCGGTGATCAGGTCAAGCTGACGGTAATCCACGACGACCTCGAGCCCGGCGGCATCACCGGCTCGCTCATCAGCCAGGGCTGGCCGCGCGTCGTGGCCAACCTCAAAACGCTTCTCGAGACCGGCGACACGCTCCCGGACCTGAAGCTGAACTCGCCGGCCAGGGCCGGGCTGACGCAATGAGCACCCACACCACCGCCAGTCGCGAGCAGTGGCTCGCCGCCCGCCTCGAGCTGCTCGAGGCCGAGAAGGAGCTGACCCGTCGCAGCGACGACGTGGCCCGCCAGCGCCAGCAGCTGCCCTGGGTCCTAGTCGAGAAGGACTATCGCTTCGCGACCGAAGCCGGCACCGCGTCGCTGGCCGACCTCTTCGGTGGGCGCTCGCAGCTCCTGGTCTACCACTTCATGTTCGGACCTGAATACACGGGTGGGTGTCCTTCGTGCTCCGCGATCGCGGATGGCTTCAACGCCTTCGCCGTCCACCTGGAGCACCACGACGTCGCGCTGGTCGCGATATCGCGTGCCCCGATCGCCGCCCTGCAGGCGTACAAGCGACGCATGGGCTGGACGTTCTCCTGGGCCTCGTCGCTGGGCAGCGACTTCAACTTCGACTTCAACACCTCCTTCACACTCGAGCAACAGGGCTCGGGAAGCGTCGACTACAACTACCGCCCGAAGGACACGACGGCGATCCGGAAGGGTGGCACCTCCGAGCACGCCACCATGTGCGGCACCGACACGGCCACATACCACCGCGAGCACCCCGGCATGAGCGCCTTCGCCCTCGAGGACGGAGCTGTCCATCACACCTACTCAACCTATGCCCGCGGCCTGGACGGACTCTGGGGCATGTACCAGTGGCTCGACCGCGCCCCGCTGGGCCGCAACGAGACCGGCCCCTGGTGGCGCCGACACGACGAATACCAGTAGGGCGCCTCAGGGCGCGACGGCTGCTCCGTTCGAGGTGGCCCGCGGCGCCGCGGCCTGTCCGGTCTAGCGCGTAGCCCATGACACGAGCCGAACGTTGTTAGGCGGATGTCATCTGCGCTGATGCAGAATGTGCAGGTGCGAGTCTTGGTCGTGGAGGATCACGTTGTGCTGGCCAATCGAATCGGCGAGGGCCTGCGCGACGCCGGGTTCGCCGTCGATGTGGTCTACGACGGGGCGGCGGCCCTGCAGAGCACGACGCGTACCGCCTACGACGTGGTAGTGCTCGATCGTGACCTGCCGGCCGTACACGGCGACCGCGTCTGCCACCGGCTGGTGCGCGACGGCTCGCCCGGCCGGATCCTGATGCTCACCGCGGCCACGGACGTCGATGATCGGGTCGACGGGCTGGAGCTGGGCGCGGATGACTACCTCGGCAAGCCGTTCGCCTTCCACGAGCTGATCGCGCGCATCCGTGCTCTGGGGCGGCGCGGACCCGGCTCGCCCGCGGTCGTGCAGCGAGGCGACCTGATGGTCGATCGCGCGCGGCATCGGGCCAGCCGCGCCGGTGTTCCGCTGACCCTGACGCGCAAGGAGTTCGGCGTGCTGGAATGCCTGGCCGGCGCGGACGGCGCTCCGGTCAGCACCGAAGAGCTGCTCGAACACGTGTGGGACGCGCACGCCGACCCGTTCAGCAACACGGTCACGGTGACCGTCGGGCGGTTGCGGCGCAAACTCGGCGACCCGCCGCTGATCGAGACCGTCGTCGGCGTCGGCTACCGGTTGTGAGAAGGTACCTCAGCGCCCGCTCGCGGCTGACGCTGCTCTACACGTCGCTGTTCGCGTTGGGCGGGGCCGCGCTGGTATCGGTCACCTACCTGCTGGTCGTGCACACCCTGCATAGCGCTGCGACCCCCGGGATCCCACAGGTCAGCCAGCAAGCGATCGCGCAGTGCGTCAAGGCAGCGCAGAGGACGGCCGGCTTGGCCGCCCTCGTCCTGGACAAGTGCGCGGCGGTGTACGCCAACGGCGTCCAGGCCGGCGCCTCGGCGCAGCGCAGCACGACGCTCGCCCACCTGCTGGTCTACTCGCTGCTCGGGCTGGCCGGCGTGACCCTGCTCGCCACGGTCGCGGGCTGGACCGTCGCCGGACGCATCATGCGGCCGGTGCACCGGCTCACCGCAGCTGCCCGCGAGGCAAGTGAGCAGAACCTGTCCCAGCGCATCGCTCTGCAGGGCCCGCGCGACGAGCTGCGTGAGCTCGGCGACACCTTCGACACGATGCTCGAACGGCTCGACCGCGCGTTCACCAGCCAGCGGCAGTTCATCGCCAACGCGAGCCATGAGCTTCGCACGCCGCTGACCGTCATGCGCACCGCGATGGACGTCGTCCTCGCCAAGCCAGAGCCGACGCGCGACGAGCTGCTGTCGATGGCTGCCGACGTCCGCCACGCCGTCGATCACGCCGAGCGGCTCATCGACGTACTGCTCGTGCTCGCGCGCAACGATCAGGCGCGCGTCCTCACCGACCCGCTGGATCTAGCCGCTGTCGCCGAAGACGCACTCGAGGGACGCACGGTCAACGGCATCACGACGACCACCACGCTCGACGAAGCTCCCGTGACCGGCGACGGGGTGCTGCTCGAACGGCTCGTCGCCAACCTGCTCGACAACGCCGAGCGCTACAACATCGCGGACGGCACCGTCAGGATCTCGACCACCACCGTCAACGGCGCGTCGCTGGTGCGAGTCGTCAACACCGGCCGGGTCGTGGCTCCCGACCAGGTCGACCGCCTGTTCCTGCCGTTCACGCGCCTCGACGACCGTACCCGCCACGATGGTTTCGGCCTCGGCCTCGCCCTGGTGTCGTCTATCGCCACCGTCCACAGCGGAACCGTGCACGCCACCGCCGTCTCCACCGGCGGCCTCGATATCACCGTTCGCCTGCCCCGCCGCTACCGCCAGGAGCAGGGCGACCGTCCACGGACTGAGGACCCTGAGATCAACTGACGATGGCGACCGTCAAGCACGGTATCGTGAAAACAGGCTTAGAAACGAGCCGACCGCAGCAGACCCAGCTCATGGCCTTCAAGAAGAACATCCTGGTCATCGCGAACGTGACTGCCACGTCGGATGAACTGTGCGGCAACCTGATCCAGCGCGCCGAGCACGAGCTGGCCGCGTTCACGATCCTCGTACCTGCGACGAGTACGTCGGGAGGTCATGCGGCGGCCCAGGAGAAGCTCGAGGCCGCGGTTGCTCGCCTGCGCGGGGCCGGACTCGAGGCTGACGGCTGGGTGGGGCACCCCGATCCGATCGTCGCGGTCAGCGAAGCCTGGGACCCTCGACGCTACGACGAAATCGTCATGTCGACTCTGCCGATAGGCGCTTCGAGGTGGCTGCACGCAGGTTTACCGGAGCGCATCTCCAAGCTCACGGGCACCTTGGTGAGCCATGTCGTCTCGCAGCCGCCGAGGCCCGCGGTTGAGAAGGCACCGGCGCCCCGTCACGTCGACAAAGGGTTGGGACCGCTCACTGTCCTGGGATGGGGCGGTCGCCACGATGACAAACGCGCGCCGCGCAATCGAACCTGACAGGGGCATCACCGGGCTTGCCCGCATGTGATCAGGAGGTCTGGTCGTTGGGCGCGTGCCGAGGGCGAATCGCCGCAATTCGGCTCTTCAGGAACCTGATCTCGGCGTCGTTGTCGGTACGGTCGATCGCGGCTCGATAGGCGTCTGTCGCCTCGTCGGGCCGGCCGAGGCGCCGGAGAAGGTCTGCCCGGATCGCGTGGTACAGGTAGTACTGCGCGAAGGAGAGCTCCTCGATCAGCTCGAGTGCCTGCCGGGGCCCGTGGACCTCCGCCAGCGCGACAGCCCGGTTGAGCGCCACGACCGCCGTCGGGGTGAACGTGAGGAGTTGGTCGTAGAGCGCGAGGATCTGGTTCCAGTCGGTTTCGGACGCGGTCGGGGCGTCGCTGTGGACGGCGTTGATCGCGGCTTGGAGCTGGTAGCGACCTGGCTGGTTTCGTCGCAGGCAACGTCTGACGAGCGCCAGTCCTTGCTCAATCAGGTCACGGTCCCAGAGGCGGCGATCCTGTTCGGGAAGCGGTACGAGTTCGACCTTGGTGGTGGTGCGCGCCGCGCGTCGCGAGTGCAGGAGCAGCATCAGCGCCAGCAGCCCGAGCACCTCGGGCTCGTCGGGCATCAGCTCGGCGAGCAGACGTCCGAGGCGGATCGCCTCGGTGGCGAGTTCCTCGCGGATCAGACGCTCGCCGGAGCTGGCGGCGTAGCCCTCGTTGAAGATCAGGTACACGACCGCCAGCACCGAGGCGAGACGCACTGGCAAGTCGGCTTCGCTCGGGACCCGGTACGGGATCCGAGCGTCGCGAATCTTCCCCTTCGCGCGGACCAATCGCTGTGCCATCGTCGCCTCGGGCACGAGGAACGCCCGCGCGATCTCCGGAGTGCGCAGCCCGCCCAGCAGCCTGAGCGTCAGCGCGACCTGAGCGGCCCGGCCCAGCGCTGGATGGCAGCACGTGAAGATCAGACGCAGGCGGTCGTCCTGCACCGGGCTCTCCTGCGCCGGCTCGTCACGGGCATGCAGCAGCACTGCTTGCGCGTGGCGGTCATCGCGCGACGCCTCGCGGCGCAGCCGGTCGATCGCGCGATTGCGAGCCGTCGTGATGATCCAGCCGGCAGGTGCCGGTGGCATTCCGTCGTCAGGCCAGCGCGCGACCGCTGTGGCGAACGCTTCCTGCACCGCCTCCTCGGCGATGTCGATGTCAGCGAACACGCGGACCAGTACAGCCACCGCCCGCCCATACTCACCGCGAAAGACACGGTCGATCTCCGAATGCGCGACCCCCGGCACGCTTTCAGTCAGTCCTCGAGCCCGCCTTGGAACGGACGCACCTCGACCGGCAGCGTCGTTGCCCGAGCGACCTTCCGCCCCCACGCCAGCGCTTCGTCGAGGCTCTCCGCCCTGACGATCACCAAGCCGCCGATGTGCTCCTTGCCCTCCACGTAGGGCCCATCGGTCATCGGCATCTGATCGCCGCGCGGGTCGAGCACGGTCGCGGTGCTCGGCGCGTGCAGCCCGCCGGAAAACACCCAGGCGCCCGCAGCGCGCATGTCCTCTCGCACCGCCCGCACCTCACCCGAGATCTTCTCGAGCACCTCGGGGGCCGGTGTGTCACCCGCGGGCTGGTAGATGCTCAGCAGATACTGCTTCATGCTCCACGCTCGTAGGTGGCGAGCAATACGCCCGTACTCGTGGTGGTGCTGTCCACGAGTCTCAGCGACACGTGCGCGCCGCCGGCAAACAGTCGCCGTCCGGTGCCCAGCACCACAGGAGCAATCATCAGCAGATACTCGTCGATCACATCGGCGGCCATCAGCGAGCCGATCAGGACGCCGCTACCCATGATCACGAGGTTCGCGCCGGAGCTCTGCTTGAGATCCGCCACGGCGACAGGCACGTCGCCGTGCAGCAGCGTCGAGTTCGGCCAGTCGAGCCTCGTCGCGGGGTTGCTCGAGGCGACGTACTTGCGGATGTTGTTCAGCGGGTCCTTGAACGGGCCGCCCCGGGCGTTCCAGTACCCCAGCAGCTGCTCGTAGGTGCGGCGCCCGAAAAGCCACGCGTGATCCTCGCCCATCCGCTCGCCCATCTTGGCCACGCTCGCCTCGTCGCCGTACGGGACGCCCCAGCCGCCGCGGTCAAACCCATCCCGCGTGTCCTCGTCCGGGCGCCCCGGTCCCTGCATCACGCCGTCCAGCGTCACCCCGTTCATCACGATCACCTTGCCCATCTCCGGTCCTTTCGATCTCGGCAGCCCGAGCTGCGCCGCCTGGCGATTCCCAGAGACCGGGTATTCCGGGCTCTCAACCCCTACACGAACGCGAACGGCCGAAATCGACACCGCCAGCGAACATCGAGTTGCTCCCAAACGATGACCCCGGTGTGCGCCGGGGCGCGTTGGTCAGCTCGGGATCAGGCCGTCGGTGCTGAACTCGCCGGTGGCCTGCGCGAGCGTGACGTCGGGCGGAGGCAGGATCGCGTCCGACGGGCCAAGGTGAGTGTCGTCGAGCGGCTCGCCGGTGCGCACGAACTCCAGCAGCTCGGCGAATCGGCGCTCGAACAGCTCCGCGTCCGCTGCTTCGGCCGCTGCGACCACCTCGGCGTCAAGTTCCTGCAGCCGGGGCAGCTGCTCCTCAGACATCCGGTACTGCCCCTCGAGAGCGATCCGCACAATCACGATCCCGCCTCCTTCTCACCGCCGCTGGGCAACTGCTGCGGCGTCGCTCCGGCGGCGAGCTCCGCCTTCATCTTCTCGAGCTCTGAGTCGACAGCGCCCGCACTGGTGACCTGCTCAAGCTGACGATCGAGATCATCGCCGCCACCACCCAGTTCAGTGGGATCGTCGAACGTACCCGACTGCTCGAGCTCTCCGACCGCGTCGGCCCGTGCCTTCATATTCTCGGTCTTATCCATCGCCCGCTGCATCGCCAGGCCGACATCAGCCATCTGCTCGCCGACGCCGGTGGCCGCCTCGGAGATCTGCACCTGCGCGTCGGCCGCCGAGTACTGCGCCTTGATCACTTCCTTCTTGGTCCGGAACGCCTCGACCTTGGCCTGCAGCTTGCTCTCACTGTCGGTCAACTGCTGTTGCTGGTGTTCGAGGTCCGCGACCTGCTGGTCCAGCGAGCCGAGCTCGTCCTCGATCGCCTGCTTGCGCGTGATCGCCTGACGCGAGAGGTCCTCGTTGCCCGCCGCGAGCGCCTGGCGCGCCTGCCCATCGAGCTTCGCGGCCTGGTCTCGAAGGGTGCCCTCCTGCTGCTGCAGGCGCTTCTTCGACGTGACGATGTCGACGATGCCGCTCTTGGCCTGTTGCAACAGCTCGAGCTGCTTCTCGTAGCTGTAATCGAGCGTCTCCGCCGGATCCTCGGCACGATCGAGCACCGCCGAGACCTTCGCCTTCACCAACGTGCTGAAACGACCCTCCAGACCCGGCATCCAAGTCTCCTCTCGAACCGCTGCCGTGCGTCAACCCGGCGGGGCCGCGCACCTCGGCCGCTGCGGATCATGCCATCCACGGCCACGAGGTCATCATAAGCTCCGCCTCATCCGCGCGACGGGGAGCCGGGCGATCCT
The DNA here is from genome assembly GCA_963799995.1 of uncultured Solirubrobacterales bacterium. GTDB lineage: Bacteria > Actinomycetota > Thermoleophilia > Solirubrobacterales > Solirubrobacteraceae > Palsa-465. Next base: position 419,964 of record CAWCZI010000014.1, read on the forward strand.
GGTCTAGGTCGTGGCGGTGTTCCTGGGGCCGGCTCCGGTGCGAGCCGCGATCAGCTGTCTGTCGGCGCGGTCGATGAGATCCATCGGCGTGTCGCCCTTCGCGAGCTCGGCGAACCCAATGCTGATCGATCCGTCGCCCGGCGTGAGGCCGAGCTCGGCTGTGATCTCGGCAAAGCGCTCTCGCGCGTTCTGGATCGTGGTGTCGGAGATCGTGCACACGAATTCGTCACCACCCAGCCGGACGACCTGTTCGTAGGGGCGAAGGTGCGTCTTCAGCACACCCACAACGTGTCTGAGCATCAGATCTCCGGCGTGATGTCCCTTGGAGTCGTTGACCGCCTTGAGGCCGTCGACGTCCACGTATACGGCGACCAGCCGTCCGCTGCCTCGCTGCGCCCGATCGATCTCGCGCCGAATGTCCGCGAGTCCGGGAGCGCGCCTGCGCGCGCCGGTCAGCATGTCGATCTCGTCAGCCTCACGCTCCGCCGCCGCGTGGGCGCGATCCTCGGCGGCCAGCAGACGGTCCGCGGCCGCGAGCTCCCGGTCGCTGGCGGCCCGATCTCGGTCTCCGCCGGCGTCGACGCGGTGCAGCGCGGATCGTGCGCGATCAGACGCCGCCCGCTTTCGGCCACGCGCGGCTCGCAGCGCCCACCTGCCCACGGCCTGTCGCCGCTTGGTCCCGTAAGACGAGGTCACCGAAGCGATCTCCGCATCCCACCCGTCATCCTCCAGATCGCGGGCCTCGGCCGCACGGTCGCGCACCAGCGCCGAAAGATCACGCTCCTGCGCGGTTACGTCCCTCGCGCTGGCCGTCTTGTGTCGTTCACTAGACGTCGTACGGCGCGCCTGAGCCGTGCGTTCGCGGGCCTCGCGGCTGCTGTTATAGGCGCCCTGGTCGCCGCCGTGGACGAGGTCGCGGTCACTGGCCGCCTGGTCGCTGTCGGCCGCCAACTGATCAAGGTCCGCCGAGCCCTGATCCTGGTCAGAGCTCGTCTGGTCCCGGTCGGCATACGTCTGATCGGTGTCCGCCCTGAACTGGTCCAGCTCGGAGAGCGTCCGATCGTCTTGAGGTTCCCGTTGACTGGGGATCACTCGACACTACTCCTCCCAGCTCGCCATACGAGAACGAACATAAACTTTGACGAAGTATCGAAGGACCGGTCCCTCGCGCTCAAGCGAGCGGCTCGCCGGGCCGATGCCTGTTGGATGGCCGAAAAGACACTGGTTTGCGCTGACGCGCGGGCTCGGCGCTGCGAGTGTGTCGTCAGATCATCGGGTGAAGCGATCCTCTCGATCGCTCTGGACGGGACGATCGAGAGCTGCAACCCAGCCGCCGAGCGCCTCTACGGCTACGCCGCGCAGGAGATGGTCGGAGCGCCAATCCAGTCGCTGCAACGCGCCGAGGCCGGCGCCGTTGGACTCGACTGGGAGTCTGTGTCCCGAGGCGGCCCGGTGTCAATGGACATCCGGGGACGACGCAAGGACAACACCCTTCTCGATATCGCGGTCACGCTTTCGCCGCTGTGCGACGAGGACGGCGACGTCACGGGCGTGGTGTCGGTCGCGCGAGACGTGAGCGCGTCAAGGCGCGACGCGGAGCGACTGGCCGAGGCGGAGTCCCGGTTTGCGGGCGCGTTTGAGGCGGCGTCGACCGGAATGGCGCTCACCTCGCCGGACGGTCGCTTCCTGGCGGTCAACCGTGCGTTGTGTCAGTTCCTGGGACGCGACGCCGAAACCCTGCTGACCAGCTGCGTGCAGGAGGTGACTCACCCAGACGACTTGGGGGCCGACGTCGAGCAGGGACGACGGGCACTGGCGGGTGAGATCGACAGCTTTCAGCAGCGCAAGCGCTACATCCTGCCGACGGGCGGGATCGTCTGGGGACTCCTGACGATCTCGGTCTCTCGCGACAGCCAGGGCGCCCCCCAGCACTACGTCTCCCAGGTCGAGGACATCACGGATCGTAAGACCTCCGAAGGTGAGCTGAGACGCTATGCCATCCAGCTGCAGGCGCTGTCTGAGCAGGACCCACTGACCGGGCTGCTCAACCGACGCGCGTTTACGATCGCCCTCGACGAGGAGCTGCGCGTGCTCAACGCCGGCGGCGGCCGGTGCAGCATTCTTCTGGCCCAGATCGACGGCGACGACGCAGCGGTGACCGCCGCGGGACAGGCTCTGGAGCGCGCGAGCCGCGATGCTGACCTCGCAGCACACCTCGGTAATGGTGAGCTGGCGGTACTCCTTGCGAACGTTGACGCCCTGACGGCTGCGGATATCGGGGAGCGGATCGGCGAGGGTCTTGGACGCAGAGGTGTACGCAGCTCGCAGGCCACCGCCCGCCCTGGTGAGAACGCTCGCGAGCTGTTGCAGAGAGTTCGCGGGAGCCTCCCGCATCCCAACACGCCGCCTCGAGGCGGACCTCGGCCGCACGCGCCGAAAGGAATCACTCGGCTGCTCAAGCTGGCACGCGATCAGCTCGGCATGCAAGTTACGTTCTTAGCGCGGCTGGAGGGCGACGATTACGTGTTCGTCCGCTTCGCCGGTGATCACGGGTCCTTCGGGGTTGCCGAGGGCCAGGCCATGCCGTTGGCCGATTCGTACTGTCAGCGGATGCTCGACGGGCGCATCGCCTCGACCGTGCCGGATCTCGCCAATCACCCGCAGACGAGCAACCTCGCACTCACGAGGAAGCTGGGGCTACGTGCGTATGCGGGCGTTCCGGTCCGGCTGAGCTCGGGTGAGATCTACGGAACCCTGTGCGGTGTGGACACCCGCCCACACCCCGAGCTCAACGACCGTGACGCTGAACTGCTGGGCTTCCTGAGCGAGCTGGCCGCCGAACTGATCGAAGATGAGGCAGACAAGTCGGAGACCCGACGCGTCCAGGCAGGCGCCACCGGCGTGCGTACGCTGCTTGTTGCGCTCCAAGCACGCGACTTCTACACCGGCGCGCACTCCAAACAGGTCGTCGAGCTGGCGGCCGCGGTCGCCTTACGTCTCGGTCTCGACACGGACACCACCCGCGACGTCGAGCACGTCGCGCTCCTGCACGACATCGGCAAGGTCGGCATCCCCGACGCCATCCTGCAGAAGCAGGGGCCACTGGACGACGACGAGTGGGCGCTGATGCGCCAGCACCCGATTGTGGGAGAGCACATCATCGCCGGGACACCCGGGCTGTCGCATCTCGCACCGGCCATCCGCGCCGAGCACGAGCATTGGGATGGCGGCGGCTACCCCGACGGCCTGGCCGGCGAGCAGATCCCCCTCGTGAGCCGCGTCACGCTGGCGTGCGACGCCTTGAATGCCATGACCAGCGACCGTCCCTACCGTCCCGCGATGACCTTCGAACACGCCCAGCAGGAACTTCGAGACTGCGCCGGCACCCAGTTCGACCCGGACGTTGTTCAGGCACTGCTCGCCGAGCTCGCTTTGACGGCACTGTAGGATTACGAAGCTTCGCTTTTACCCTCGGCGGGCATGCCTTTCCGGCTCCACAATTCGGCCGGCGCAGGCGCATTGACCTGACTGTCTGAAGACAGCAACAGCTTCGGAGCGAAGCCGAGTGGAACCAATGATGCGTTCTGGTGCCGACGTTCCGACCAGCCGGACACACCTACGCGAGCAAACCGATCGGGCCGTCAGCGGCGATGCGGCGGAGCATGTCGGCCTGTTGGACCTGTCGGATGTTCTGAGCGAGTTCGCCCGGACGATGGTGACCGACTTCCCCGTCCAGGGGATCTTGGATCGTCTGGTGAAGCGCATCGTGGACGTGCTGCCGGTGACTGGCGCCGGGGTGACGCTGATCTCGGCGGATCTCGTTCCTCGCTACGTCGCCGCCTCGAACGAGTCTGCGTTACGTTTTGAGGAGCTTCAGGGTGAGTTGGGCGAGGGACCGTGCTTGGCCGCCTACCACACCGGCGAGGCGATCTCGGTACCCGATCTGAGCGCCATCGAGTGGTTTCCGGCGTTCTCGTCGAGGGCGTTGGATGCCGGTCTCGCCGCGGTGTTCTCGTTCCCGCTGCACCACGCGGATCTTCAGCTCGGGGCGCTGGACCTCTACCGGGATCAGCCCGGGCCGCTATCCCCCGTGGCGCTGGTCGCTGCCCAGACCCTCGCCGACGTCGCGTCCGCGTACGTCATCAGCGCGCAGGCCCGCGCGGACCTGCAAACCACCTCTGACCAGGCCCGTGACGCCACCCTGCACGACTCCCTCACCGGTCTGCCCAACCGCGCGCTGATGCTGGAGCGCCTCGAGCATGCCCGTAATCGAGGGCGGCGTTCGTGCAAGACATCCGCCGTCTTCTTCCTGGACCTCGACCGTTTCAAGATGGTCAACGACACCTACGGGCACCACGTTGGCGACGCGGTTCTCATGGCTGTAGCTGAGCGATTGACCGCGGTGCTTCGTCCCGGCGACAGCCTGGCGCGTCTGGCCAGCGATGAGTTCGTGATCCTCTGCGAAGACCTCGATGACGCCGCCCAGGCCACCGCGATGGCCGTGCGCTTCGACGCCGCGCTCGTGCGCCCGTTTGTCTTGGCGGATGTCAAGCTGAGCCTGACCGCCAGCATCGGGATCGCGTTCACCGGTCGCGGCGCTGATTCTCCCGAGGCTCTTCTGCACGATGCGGATCTTGCGATGTACCGGACAAAACGCCGACGAGGAGGTGAGCTCTCGGCGTTCGATCTCTCAGAGCTCTACGTAGTCGAGGACCGGAGCCGCCTCGAGCACGCCCTGCCCGGCGCCGCGGATCGTGGCGAGCTACACCTCGCGTATCAGCCGATCGTCGCCGCCGCCGACGGACGCCTGACCGGTGTCGAGGCTCTCCTACGCTGGACGCACCCGGGACGCGGAGCGATTCCCCCAGCGGTGCTTGTCCCGCTTGCCGAGCGCTCCGGGGAGATCATCGACATCGGAAAATGGGTGCTCGAACAGGCCTGGTCAGACCGCCGCCGCTGGCAGCGCGATAACGCCGACGACCTTTCGGTCGCGGTCAACGTGTCCGCACACCAGCTCATGTCGGCCGGCTTCGCCGACACCGTGGCCGCCGTGCTCGACAGCGCATCAACCCGGCCCGGACTGTTGACCCTGGAGGTGACCGAGAGCGTCTTCGTCCGTGACGGCGAACGGGCCCTGTTCGTGCTCAATGACCTCAAGGACATCGGCGTCAAGCTCGCTCTCGACGACTTCGGAACCGGCTACTCCTCGCTGGGCTACCTCAGGAGATTCCCAGTCGACACCGTCAAGGTCGACCGGGAATTCGTCGCCCACCTCGGAGAGGATCCGGCCAGCCACACGATCGTCACTGCTGTGATCGCGCTCGCACACGGCCTCGGGATGACCGTCGTCTCGGAGGGTGTGGAAACAGCCGCCCAGCACCAGGAGCTGACAGCGCTTGGCTGTGACTCGTGCCAGGGCTTTTACTTCGCTGCGCCGATGACCGCGTCAAGCCTCGACACGCTCATCCAACGTCAGACCGAGGGAGGCCAGTGGCGCCCGGAGGCCGCTCGCTCATCGCGGGCGCAGCGCGGCACGCCGTCGTTCGAGCTCGGTGCGCTGGACGGCGTTTGACGTGAGGCTGATCGCCCTCTCGTACGCAGCGATCGCTCCTGCGTCGTCGCCGGTGCGGTGACAGAGCTCCGCGTGTGCTGCGTGGAGCGGCTGGTAGCGGTCGAGGTCCGGGTCGCCGAGCAATGGGGTCAGGACCTCGAGCCCCGCTTGGGCCCCTGAGCCGAAGGCGAGCGCCACGGCACGGTTGACCTCGACGACAGGTGAGCGCTCGAGCCGGGCGAGGGCCGCGTAGAGCTCGGCGATCTGACTCCAGTCCGTGTCCTCGAAGGTTGGCGCCTGGACGTGTAGGGCGGCGATTGCCGCCTGGAGCTGATACGAGCCCGGGCTGGCCAGGCGAAGCGCCCGCTCCAGCGCGCGGAGCCCCTCCCGGATCCGGCCCTGATCCCAGCGGGTGCGGTCCTGGTGATCGAGCCCGACGTACCGGCCCTGGTCATCCACCCGCGCCGGCCGCCGCGCATCGTGGAGAAGCATCAAGGCGAGCAGCCCGGACACCTCGGCCTCGTCGGGCATCAGCTTGGCCAGCAGCCGTCCGAGCCGGATCGCTTCGCTGCAGAGCTCACCGCGGACCAGGCGATCGCCCTCGGCGGCCTCATAGCCCTCATTGAAGATCAGATAGACGACGGTCATCACCCCGCGCAGCCGATCGGGTAGCTCGTCATCGCTCGGGACCAGATACGGGATGTGCGCATCGGAGATCTTGCGCTTCGCGCGCGTGAGACGCTGGCCCATCGTCGGCTCGGTGACGACGAACGCCCGTGCGATCTCGGCGGTGCTCAGCCCGCCGAGCGCGCGGAGGGTCAGCGCGACGCGCGCCGCCATCGCCAGCGCCGGATGGCAACAGGTGAACATCAGCCGCAGCCGGTCGTCATCGACGGAGCTTTCGAGGGGTTCCGGACGGTGCTCCTGCGCTTGGATCCGGCCCAGCTCGACGAGCCTGGTCGCGCGGTCGGCGATCGAGCGGTTGCGTCGCAGCCGGTCGATCGCGCGACGCCGCGCGGCGGTGGTGATCCAGGCTCCAGGGTTCTCCGGAATGCCGTCCCGCGGCCACGTCGCCACGGCGGCGGCGAACGCGTCCTGAACCGCGTCCTCGGCCAGCTGGAAATCGCCGACGTGACGGATCAGCGTGGCCAGAACCGCGGGGCGCTGCTCGCGGAATGCTCGCTCGACGGCGGCGGCCGGGTCCACCGACCCCGACCGCCGCTCGCCGATCGGACTCATGCGGTGGCTTCTGCCGCCCCGTTGGGCGCCGGGGTCGCGCTGAAGTCGACCACCGGGCGCACCTCGACGGACCCGTAGGTGACGTTCGGCATGCCCGCGGCGTGCTTCAGCGCCGTGTCGAGATCCGGAACCTCGATCGCGTAGTAGCCGACGAGGATCTCCTTTGTCTCCGCGAACGGGCCGTCGGTGAGCTGCGTCTCGCCGTCCCGCACACGCACCGTCGTCGCCGAGTCGCCCGGGTGAAGCGCGTCGCCTGCCTTCATCACGCCGGCGGCCTGCAGGCTCTCGGTGTAGGCACTCCAGCGGGGCATCTCGGCAGCCATCTCCTCCGGCGTGGGGGTCCGATCGCCCGGGCTGTAGATCAACAGCATGTACTGCGGCATTGCGCCTCCTAGGTGTCCTCGTTCACCGCAGACGAATTCTGCGGCCTTATTCTCTACGACGCCGCACGCCGCGTGATTTCGACAACGGCTCCGAGAAATGTGCGAGCGCTGACTCTCCCGGGCGGATCGACCGGGGCACGGCGTGTAAAGTCGCTCGCGGGATGGAGCGCGCGGTGAGCAGCCGAGCGGCAGCGCCGCAGGGTTCCGATGCAGGGGTGGATGTGCTCCGTGCGGCTTTGCGCAGCGCGGCGGCAGGCCGGGGGTCGGTGGTGCTGGTTCGCGGCCCGGCCGGGATCGGGAAGAGCCGCCTGCTGAATGCGGCGGCTGCACTTGCCCGGCCGATCCTGACTGTGCTGGTCGCGCGTGGCACCGAGCTGGAGCGCGAGCTGCCTTTCGGCGCGGTGCTCCAGCTGCTCGAGGAGCGGGTGCGGCGCCCACCCGACGTGCTCTCGGGACCGGCCGGAGTGGCCAAGCCGCTGTTCCTCGATGTGGGTGCCGGCACGTCGAACGGCTCCCGCGACCAGCAGCTCATGCTGATTCACGGCCTGTACCGGCTTGTGGCCGATCTGGCCGCGCGGGAGCCGCTTGCGTTGCTCGTCGATGACGCGCACGAGGTCGACCCGCCGTCTCTGCGCTTCCTGGCCTACCTTGCGCGCCGTGTCCGAGATCTGCCGGTCGCTCTGGTCATTGCCCTGCGTCCGTCGCACCCGGGCGCCGACGCGCATCTGCTGGGCGAGCTGGTCCAGACGCCTGGCGCGTTGCACGTCGAGCCCGCCCCGCTGACCGAGGAGACCGTCGTGCGGCTGGTCACCGAAGCACTGGGTCGCCGGCTCGATCCCGCGTTCGCCCGCGCGTGCGTCAGCGTCACCGGGGGCAACCCGTTGCTGGTTCGCGAACTGGCCCGGGGACTCGCCCAACAGGGGACCGCCGGTGTCGCTGCGGAGGTCGAACTGGTGAACCGGATCGGCCCGGAACCCGTTGCCTGGGCGGTGGAGGCGACGCTCCGGCGGCTACCCGAGCCGGCTTCGAAGGTCGCGACGGCCGTCAGCGTCTTTGAGACCCGTGGCACTGTCGAGCTCGCGGCCGCGCTGGCCGGCGTCGACGCCGGCGCAGCGCGAAACGTGATCAGGGAGATGCAGGTCGCACAACTGCTGGAAGGCGACATCGAACTGCGCTTCGCTCACCCGCTCATCGGGCAAGCGGTGCTGGCGTCCGTTCCCCCGGCCGAGCGGGCGTTGCTCCACGGCGGGGCCGCCGAGCTGCTCGCTGAACGGGGAGACCACCTGACCGCCGCCGGTCATCTGCTGCTCAGTCCTCCCGCTGGCCGGCCCTGGGCGGTGCAGGCACTTCTCGCCTCAGCGGAGCACGCACGCCGGGGCGCGAGCCCGGAGCGCGCGATCGAGCTGCTCGAGCGCGCGCTGAAAGAGTCCCCGAACGCGGATCAGCGCCCGTGGGTGCTCGCCGAGCTGGCTCGTGCGCAGGCCGCAACGGGTGACATCGCCAGCGTGGAGACGTTCTCCGCCGCCCTCGCGGTCACCCACGAGGACCGCGATCGGGCGCGACTGCTGGTGGGACTCGCGCTCGCGTATCAGGACCAGGCTCGCTTCGCTGAGGCTGCCGAGACAGCGGCGCGGGGCCTGGCGATCGATGTCCAGGACGGGCAGCTGCGAGCCGAGCTGGCGGCGATCTACGACACCGCGGTCGTCTGGAGCTCGGACAGCCCGGGCCAGGACATGGGTCCCGGCACGGACGCGCAGGAGCCGCGCGATGACCTGGTCGGCGAAGTCAGTGAGCGGCTGTTCGCCGGCCGCGACCACTCCGCCACAGTCGACATCGCGCACCGTGCCTGGCGCGGAGATGCTGAGCTGACAGGCACCGCGGCCGAGGGCCCAAACGCGCTGCGGCTCTTCACCGTGCTGCACAACGCGGACGCGCAGCGCGAGGCGCTCCAGATCGCCGACCGCTGCCTCGCCGAAGCGCGCCGCTTGGGCTCGCGGATGGACACGGCGACCTGGCAGCACATGCGCGGGCATGCGCTCGCATACATGGGCCGCCTCGACGAGGCGGAGATTGAGCTTCGCGCCGCCTTCGCGGCGCATGAACACGGCTGGTCTGCGTGGCTGCCGGTGAACGCGTCGGCGCTCGTCTACCTGCTGATCGAGCGCGATGATCTGGACGGCGCCGACACCGTGCTGTCAGTGGTCGACGCTTCCACCGTGCACCCCCGCGAGAGTGCGATGTGGGCGATCACCGACGCCGCTCGTGGTCGCCTCGCGTTGGTCAGGGGCGACGCCGTCCACGCCCTTGCGATCCTCGAGGCGGCAGGTCGCCGCGTGCGGGAGAAGCTCGGGATGGTCAACCCGGCGCTCTCGCCGTGGCGTAGCGACACCGTGCTCGCGCTCGCGGAGCTGGGACGCACGGTCGACGCCGTCGCGCTCGCCGAGGAGGATCTCGCGCTGGCCGAATCCTGGGGCGCGCCCCGGGCGCTCGGTGGTGCGCTCCGCGTCCGAGGCCTGGTGGCCGAGCCAGGTGAGAGTCTCGGCTGGCTCACGCGCGCCGTCGACGTCCTGGAACCGAGCGAGACCCGACTCGGCTACGCCCATGCCGTCTACGCACTGGGCCGCGCCCAGCGCGAAGCGGGGGACGAGGCAGCGCGCGACACGCTGCGCGTTGCGCTCGACCTGGCCGAGCAGTGCGGCGGGCGTCGGCTGGCACGCCGCGTCCTGGCCGAGCTGCACGCGGCCGGCAGCCGTCCGCGTCGCCACCGGCTCGAAGGCCCGGCGTCGCTGACCGTGAGCGAGATCCGGGTCGCACGGCTGGCCAGCTCCGGCTTGTCCACGCGCGAGATCGCCGAGCAGCTCGTCGTCACCCCGAGGGCCGTGGCGTTTCACCTGGGCAACGTCTATCGCAAGCTTGGGATCTCCGGTCGCCGTGAACTCACGGCGGCGCTCGAGCTCCCCGGCGACTGACTTCACGACGTTCGTAAGCGGCGGGGGCGCTGGGCGACTTCCCCGACATCTGATTGACAGGTTTGTGGGTCCCCTTGTACAGGGTTTCAAGCGAAGTGCCAGATGAGGCTTATGCTCGTGCTCGGGGCGTAGCTCGGTCGACGCTCCGATGACTGGGGCGCATGGGGCATGGGCCGCGATATCAACGTCTGAGGACAGCGCACGGCCGCCGGCCGATCGCGACTACTGAGGAGAACCTCGATGAAGCGTTTGTTGATCCACAGTCGGGGTGGGCTCAGCGTGCCACGAAGCCGGGCGAAGCTGTTGGGCTGGGCCGGCGGGATGGCGCTGGTAGTGACACTTGGTCTGGCGCCGGCAGCCGTGGCCGCGAACTTCACCTGGGCCGGGGGTGCGAAGGTCGGAGTCGCGGCCTGGTCGAACGCCGCCAACTGGAGCGGGACCGCGCCCGCCACCGGCTCCACTGGATCCTTTCTGTTCGGTGTCCTGAGTTCGTCGAGCTGCCCCGAGCCCCCGACGTCTTCGCAGACCTTCACGTGTTATGCCGGTGACAACGACCTGACCGGGATCACTGCGAAATCGGTGGATCTGACGCCGGCCGGTGAGCCGGGTGGGGGCGGTTATAGCCTGTACGGCAACGCGATCACGCTGTCGCCGGCGGCTGGGACGGACGGGATCACCGGGAGTTCGCCGTCATCGAGCACAGGGGGCACCGAGGCCGATATCAGCATGCCGATTGCGTTGGGGTCAGACCAGACGTGGGCGCTGACGGGTGGCGGAAGCACCTCGCAGCCGTTCGCTCTGTCGTTGCAGCCATACTTCAACGATCCGTCCAGCAACGGGACGGGCGATCTCACCGGCAACCATGCGCTGAACGTCGACCTGGCGCGCGACGGCCGTTTGAACATCTTTGGCGACGCGGACGTCGGGCCGGTCTCGGTCACCGGCGCCGACAGTTCGCAGACCGGGGGTCAGGCTTACAACAACGGGCTCCTTTATTTCACCAACGGCCTGAACGCGATGCACCGCAACCCGTTGACTGTCACCGATGTGAGCCTGGCAACGAGCCCGCCAGGGCCGTCGTCTAACCCGGGAGTCACCAACTTCGGGCCGGTGACGTCACATGGGGCAAACCTGGCGTTCGGCAGCTGCGGCGCTGCCGCGGGCGCGACCTACGTCAGTGGCAGCCTGGTCCTCGACGCGGCCACCTCGACGCAGATGTGCCTCGATGGCACGGGGACCACGGCCGGGACGGATTTTTCTCAGGTGACCTCCACCGACGCCTCGCTGGCGGGCAGCCTTGAGCTGGGCTTCGGATATCAGCTGGGGTCCTGCCCCACCTTCCCCGTAGGGCAGAGCGATACGCTGATCGCGACCTCAGGCGCGTTGAGCGGGACCTTCAGCAACGTGGCAAACGGCGGCGATCTGCAGCTCGGTGAGTCCTGCAGCGGTCAGTTTGTCACTCAGCAGGTGCGCATCAACTACCGCCAACAGCGTCACGGCGACGTTCGTGGACCGGGCGACGACGACCGTGCAGGCCAACCCAGCCACGGTCGTGACCAATCAGCCCGTGACGCTGTCCGCGACGGTGACGCCGGCAAGCACGGGCGTGCCCACCGGGACCGTGAGCTTCACTACCGCACAGGGACAACAGATCACGGGCTGCGGGGCCCAGCAGGTCTACTGACTCCGGGGGCGTCTACTCCGCGGCGTGCACGACGACGCTCTCGCCATCAATGGCGGGTTCGGGGGACCGGGGTGCAGGTGAATGCCGCCTACAGTCCAGCCCCCTCCGCGGACGTAGGACCTTCCACCAGCAGCCAGCCGGCGGCCGTGACCGTCGACCCCGCGGGCACGACGACGGGGCTGTCGGTTGCCCCGGCCAGTCCGACGGCCGGTCAGCTGATGACCTATACGGCCACCGTGGCGCAATCGTCGTCCGGACCGGGCTACGGAACCGAGCAGCCCCAGGGAACGGTTGAGTTCCTGACCGGCCCGGGTACCGCCGCCTGCGCCGCTCCTCTCAACGGGCTCAGCCCCGACACGGCAACGTGCACGGCCGGCAACTCAGCTTCAGGCACGTTCACGGTCATGGCGGAGTACCAGCCAACGGTCCAGGACTTCTCCGCTTCGAACTCCTCCCCGCAAACGGTGATCGTCACCTCAACGGGCGGCGGCGGGACGGGCGGTGGCGGTGGCACCGGCGGTGGGGGCACCGGCGGCGGTGGTGGCACGGGTGGCGGCACGGGCGGTGGCGGTGGCACGGGCGGTGGCGGTGGCAAGGGCGGTGGCGGTGGCACGGGGACCGGGAAGGGAACGCCGAACACCACGCAGCCATGCACGCAGGACTCGGCTCCGCGCAACGCGGCGAACCCGCTGGACCTCTCGACCGCGCCTGGATCAGACCCGCTGCGCGGAACGCCGTTCTACGTCGACGGCCCCACCCACGGTGACTCTTCCGGAGAGATCGCGCGCCTGCTGGGAATCGACAGCTCGGTGGCGATCGGCAAGTTCCTGCCGTCCTTCCCCGACAGCGAATCGTGGACGCAGTTCCTCAACACCACCGTCGCCGAGAAGCTCCCGGGTGCGTCGGCCGCGGTGCAGCAGAAGGTGAAGCTGCTGGAGAAGATGGCAGTCGAGCCGGAGGCGCAGCGCATCAGCACATTCTCGGAGGGTGGTTCTCCCAGCGGGATCGCGGCGTTCACCAACAAGCTCTTCTGTCACAACTTCACCGCTGACCCCGGCACCGTGCCGATCATCACGACATACCTGATGCACCCGGTGCTCGGAGGGTGCTCGTCGACACGCCAGATCAATGCGTACATGCCGTTGTTCAAGCAACGTGTCGATGCGATCATTCAGGGCACCGGGGGGCGCCGGGTCGTCTACCTGCTGGAACTGGACGCGGTCGGCTCCTCATCGTGCATGGCCCAGCACGGGTCGCTCAAGGCCTGGGAACACATGCTCCGCTACGAGGTCGACCGCATGGCAACTCTGCCTCACGCCGTCGTTTACGTCGAGGGGGGCTATTCGGACGCAAACGGCGCCGCGTATGCAGCGCGAGTGCTGAACGCCGCCGACGTCAAGCGGGTGCGCGGATTCTTCACCAACGACACGCACATCAACTGGACGAGCAGCGAGATCAAGTACGGAGACGCAGTCTCGCGAATGACCCACGGGGCTCATTTCATCGTGAACACGGCCCAGAACGGCAACGGGCCGAAGATCAACCCCCACCCATCGACCCAGGGGATCGAGGATCTCTGCAACCCTCCGGGTCGCGGCCTCGGCCCGCTGCCGACCACGACGACCGGGTTTCCGAAGGTCGACGCCTTCATGTGGACCTTTCCGCCAGGCAACAGCAGCGGCTCGTGCAACGGCGGGCCGGCATCCGGAGCATGGTGGCCCGCCCGAGCGCTCTCGCTGGCGGCGCACGCAAACGGTCGCCTCGGTCCACACACCCCGAGTCGCCCGTACTGATCTGGACGGGCGAGCAGAACTAGCGCCGCCGGATTCGATCAGTCTTCCATCGCGCCACGCCACTCGGGTAGGCTGAGCCCGGCACGAGGCAGATGGCATTCGACCTGGTCATCGAGATCGAGAACTCCCCCGGTGCGCTGGCGCAGGCGGCGGCCGCGATCAGCGATGCCGGGGTAAACATCGCCGCGGCCACCTGCATCGGCCCGGCCGACCGAGCCGAGCTTCACATCCTCGTCCCGCGCGCCGAGGCGGCAAGGCACTCGCTCGCGATCTCGCATCTCGGGATCACGCGCGAGCGCGAGGTCGTCGTGGTTGATGTCGAGGATCGCCCGGGCGTGCTGGCCGACCTGACCCGGAAGATCGCCCGGGCGGGGGTCAACCTCGATCTGGTCTATGTCGCTACCCAGAATCGCGTCGTTTTCGGAGCTCCCGACCTCGACGCGCTCCGGGCCGCGCTGGACGGCATACGCTGACGGCCGCTTCACCGGTGAGAGAGGCGACCGCGCCGGGGGGGTGTGGAGAGTTAAGGGTCTATATCAACGTTCAGTTGACCCCCGTCCCCGACGGCTGCACAGAGGCCCCGGCTGGGCCGTTGTCACATGCTGACAACGTGATGTAGGCGATCTCCGTCCCGGCCGGCCGGCTCGGACGGATCGCGTTGCCCGGCAGACGCCGGGTCAGCTGTGGCGGGGCCCGACCTCTCGTGGGGTCAGCGCAGGCGAGTCGCACGGGTCGTAGTCGCAGACAAACGGGCGACCGTCCGAACCGACGTGGAAGTGGACGTTCTCGTGATCCGAGCGGCGGAGTGCGCGGGCAATCGATACGGCGATGCGGCGTGTCATTGGCTCTGGCCTTCCACTTGCGGGGTGGAACATCGGGCAGCTTGCACTGCCTAGCTTGTCGGCAGCTTGCATACAAGCTGTGCACTAGTCTATCGACCGTGAGGGGAGATCCTGAGCCGGTCACCGGAGTCCGGCGATCCTCGGCGGCTGAGAAGGCTTACGAGTACGTGAAGGCGCGGTTGGTGGACGGCCGATTCGCGGGCGGAACGCTCCTCAGCGAGAACGAGCTTGCAGGTCGTCTTGGTGTCAGCCGCACCCCAGTGCGCGAGGCCTTCCTTCATCTGGAGACCGAGGGTCTGCTCGAGCTCTACCCGAGGCGAGGGGCACTTGTCGTTCCGATCTCGCCGTCAGAGGCGGAGGACGTGCTCGAGGCACGGATGCTGATCGAGCCCCACTGCGCAAGACGCGTCGCCGTTCATCCCGGCGAGCTCAGCGCCACGCTGCAAACGTCGATGGCCGCGCAGGAACGCGCGCTGGCGGCCGGTGGCGCGGGCTTCATCGCCTGCGATCGCGATTTTCATCGCGCGATCGTGGCCGCCAATGGCAACGAGCTGCTGCTGCGCCAATACGACGCCCTCCGCGACCGCCATCAACGGATCGCCGCAACGACGATCGCTCGGGAGCCGACTCGTATCGCGCGCTTCATCGCGGAACATCGGCAGATCGCCTCCGCCATCGAAGCAGGCGATCCGCAGGCGGCCTCCGACCTCATGGCTGACCACCTCCGAACCGCCCACCGGCTCGCGCGCCGGCGGTCCACGTAGCCGCGAGGTCCACGTAGCCGCGCGGTCCACCGCAGGGATGGGGCGGGCGGACCGCCTCCGGCAGCGCCGAGTCAGGCGAGCTTGGCCTGCTCGACGAGCTTCAGCGCGTGGCGGACGATGTCGACGTCGACGAGGATCCGGTCCGCCTTGACCTTTCCCCAGCGCAGCCGTAGGAACTGAAATCCACCGTTTTCGAGCATGTGGCCGCCGATCAGGTGGTAGCGATCGGTGAACCGCACGATCACGGTCGTGTTCCACGGCGTTCCGCTGGCGGCGATGTCATGAGCGGTCAGCTCGAGTCGTCCGAACTCGGCGGCGGCCTGCTCAAACCAGGCGCGAACCCCGGCAGGTCCGAAGCGCGCGCCCCCGAAAGGCGTGTCACCCCGGAACTCGAACACCGCGTCGCGCGCGAAAGCCCGGGTGAGGCGGTCGAGGTCAAAGGCGTTGGCCTGCCGGGTAGCCGCGCTGCACGACGCGGAGCCACCACTCGGGGGGGAGCAGATCGGCCCTGCAGCGCTCTGATCGGAGAAAGGTGCGAATAGCGAGCAAAATATCGATCGTTGCCGCACGCGAGCCCGGTTACGTGACTCGCGTGCAGCTGCTCGCGCTCGGGCTGGACCGCAGTGCGATCACGCGGTGGATCAAAGCCGGGGAGCTGATCCCTCCACAGGCGGCCGGCGCCGGCCACCGACCGCTGTCGGGCAAAGGGGCCGGCGTCGCCGCCGCGCCTGCGAACTCACCGCTTACGGCGAGACGGCACTCGCGGAATGTCTCATCGCGGACGATCCGCTGCCGTTCGAGCTACGTCACATCGGCCTGCTGAAGGTCTTCTTCGCCGACCTTCTCGACCTTCCATCGGCGCTCGAGCTCGTCGACAAGGTGCAGCAGCCCAGTCGCGACAGGCTCATGCCTTCCCACTGATCACGCTCCGGCTCGGCATCGCCTATCACCCAGCGATGGCAGACGAGTGCGCGGCCATTCAACGGGACCTGCATCGTCACGCCTTATGATGATCGGCACACACCGTCGCCCGAGGGAGACCGCACGTCTGGTCGATGGCCGCAGACCGGATTCTCCACGCAAGGCGCAACGCTGGTCATGAACGCCGCTCCCCTGCAAGCCGACGTAGAAGCACCCGCGCCGCTTGTTCGCATTTCGGCGCTGAGCGCGAGCTTCGGTGCGGTTCGGGCGCTCACCGACGTCGACGTGACTATCGATCAGGGCAAGATCGTCGCGCTGGCCGGCGAGCCGGGTGCCGGGAAGACGTCTCTGGTCAGGTGCATCGCCGGCGACATCGCCCCCACGGGCGGGCGGATCCTGATGGCGGGTCGGGCCCTCCCCGCCGACCCGGGGGCCGCGCGGCGCCGGGGGATCGGAGTCGTTTGGCAGGACCTTGCGCTGTGCGACAACTTGGATGTCGCCGGAAACCTCCTGCTCGGGCAGGAGACGCGGCGGCTGCTGTTTTCGGATTCTCGCTTTCACGCCGCCGCCGCATCGCTGCTCGAGAGCCTGCAGATCCCGATCCAGGACACCACCCGATTGGTCGGCTCGCTGTCGGCCGGCCAGCGTCAGCTGGTGGCGGTGGCGAGGGCGGTCAACCGCCGTCCTCGACTGCTCGTGCTCGACGAGCCCACGGCCTCGCTGGGAGTGATCGAGGCCGGCCAGGTGGAGGAGCTGATCACGAGCCTGCGCGCCCAGGGCATGACGATTCTGCTGGCCAGCCGTGACATCGACCAGATCTTCCGGCTGGCCGACCGGATCGTCGTTCTACGCCACGGACGAACCGTGGCGGACCTGGACCCCGACGGCACGCATCCCGACGATCTCGCCGCGCTGCTCTCAGGACAGGAGATCGACTCCTCAGCCCGTGGCCAGCTCACGCGCTTGCATGGACTCGCCGACCGCCTGGTGTCGGCGGATCCGTCATCCAGCCTGTCGTTGATCCTCTCGGCACTCGGCGCGGCTCTGGGGACCGAGACGGTGTGCATACACGTCGCCAGCGGCGAGTCGCTCGTCTGCGCGGCCTCGCTGGGCTTTGCCCCCGGACAGATCGCACGCTGGTCGCGGCTGCCGTTCGGCGCCGCGGGAGGCCCTGCCGGCCGCGCGGCGGCGCACGAACAGCGGGTCATCGAGGAGGACCTGCGGGCCAGCGACGCATGGGCGCAGTTCGGCGAGATCGCGAGTTCCGCGCCGATCGTCAGCTCCTGGTCGGCTCCTGTGATGGGGCCGACGGGTGTGAGCGCGGTCATCACCGTGTTCCGGCCGAATCCGGGGCCGCCACAGCGCGACGAGCTCGACCTGCTGACGCTGTACGCCGGATACGCGGCGAGCGCGGTCGAGCGTGACCGGCTCCTGGACCAGGTGACCGCCCGCAACCGGGTGCTCGAGACGATCCGCGAGATGCTCGAGACCCTGGCCGGTCCGGTCATGGTCAGCGACGGCCTGGTGATCGCGCTGCAGTCACTTCGTCGAGGCCTCCGGGCCGAGGAGGTGGCGCTGCTCAGCCGGGTTGCCGGGGACGAGATCTGCTGGCGCGCCTACGCGGGACCGCTGGGCAGCGACCCGGGCACGATCTCGGACCCGCTGCGCGCGGCGTCGCGGCAGGCGCTGGGCGACGATCGTCGTGACGGCTCGGCCCGAGGCTTCGGCAGCAGTCTCCGGGAGCGGATCCTGGCCGTCCCCTTCACGGCGCCGGCCGGCCCAACGGCCCTGGTGGCGAGCTGGAGCGGGCTGGCCATCAGTGAGGAGGAAACCGCCCTGATCGAGGACGCCGCACACTCCCTGCGCCTGGCGCTGGAGCGTGAAGAAGCCGGGCTGGCGCACCAGGAAGCGGTCGCTCTGCGTCGTTCGCGCGAGCTGCAGCGAGGGTTCCTGTCCCGACTCAGTCACGAGCTGCGGACGCCGCTGACGGCGATCAGGGGGTACGCGTCGAGCCTCATGCAGCCCGACGTGACCTGGGACGGGGACTCCCAACAGCGCTTCCTTGACCGGATTGCCGCCGAGTCGGCACGTCTGGGGCGCCTGGTGGACGACCTGCTGGACTTCTCGGCGATCGAGTCAGGGGTGATGCGGCTCCAGCCCGACTGGTGCGACATCCGGCTGGTCCTCCAGGCAGCCGTCTCCTGCCTGCCGAATCAGCGGTCGGCTGACGTGTCGGTGAGCTGCGACGCTGACCTTCCGGCGGTCTGGGCCGACCACGACCGGCTCGAGCAGGTATTCGTCAATCTGCTGAGCAATGCGTTTCGCCACAACCCGGCGGGAACGAAGGTCACCGTCATCGCCACCGAACTGAGGTCCGCGGGCACGGGTGGGCCGGTGGAGCCGTCGGGGGACCGCGCCACGGCCGGCTCGGTCCAGATCAG
The DNA here is from genome assembly GCA_963799995.1 of uncultured Solirubrobacterales bacterium. Taxonomy (GTDB): domain Bacteria; phylum Actinomycetota; class Thermoleophilia; order Solirubrobacterales; family Solirubrobacteraceae; genus Palsa-465. The sequence goes on from CAWCZI010000014.1 coordinate 438,551, forward strand.
CGTCATCGACGACGGGTCCGGCTTTCCCGCCGGGCTCGCGCCGGCCCCGTTTGACTCGGCCCGACGCCAACGGTCGCCCAGCGCCGGCGCGGGTCTCGGCCTGTCCATCGCTCGCGGGATCGTCGAAGCGCACGGGGGCCGGATCGAGCTTGTGCCGTCATCAGTGGGGACCACGTTCCGCATCCGGTTACTGGTCGAGGCAGGTGCGGGCACGGGCCCGGGCGGCGATCCGCACGAGCCCGCAGCCGATGAGCCCGCCGGCGAGCTCGTCGCGGTGGGCAGCGCGGCGGCCCGGGCGCCGATCCAGTCCGACCCCGATGCCTGAACAGGCTCCGAACACAAGGGCACTCCTGGTCGAGGACGATCCGAACATCGTGGATCTGATCCGGTCAAACCTCGCCGTGCGCGGCTTCGACACGGTTGTCTCGACTGACGGGATGCGCGCGCTGCAACTGCTCGAGACCGAGGAGCCGGACATAGTCCTGCTTGACCTGACGCTCCCCGAGGCGGACGGATTCGACCTGTGCCGCCAGATCCGCGAGCGCTCCACCGTCGCGGTCATCGTGGTATCGGCGCGTGGCGGCGAGCGCGACAAGGTGACGGCGCTCAACATGGGCGCCGACGACTACATGACCAAGCCCTTCAGCGTCGAGGAGCTGCTGGCGCGCATCACGGCGACCCTGCGCCGCACCCGAGCGGGCGGTGGGGCCGAGCCCGGACCGCCGATCATCGCCGTGGGCGACATCGTGATCGATCTCGCCAGCCAGCAGGTGACCAGACTCGGCGACCCGGTACACCTCACGCCGACCGAGTTCTCTCTGCTGCGCGAGCTGGTGATCAACCGGGGCAAGCTGCTCAGCCACGCCCACCTGCTGCGGCGTGTCTGGGGTCCCGCTTACCAGACCGAGACCGAATACGTTCGCGTCTACGTCCGCCGGCTACGAGCCAAGCTCGAGGTCCAGGGCGCGCCGCCGTTGATCCTCACCGCGCCCCGCGCCGGCTATCGCTTCGTCGCCGAGTGATCTGCCGGCGGCGGTCCCAACTTGCCGTTTACCGCATGTTTACGTGCCCTGCCCGGATGTTAACGCCTCGTTCACGCGCGCGACCTTACAGTCGGTGCCAGATTCGATCACTGTGACAACCGGTCACGGTTCGCGGGTGTCCCCTGTCCGCCCCGGTTGTCGCGCAAGGAGAGAGAGGTCAATGTGCGCTTGCTGAGAAGCAAGGCTGTTTTCGCTGCGCTTGCCGTCATCGCGAGCCTAGTCGTCGCCGCGTGCGGCAGTTCGAGTTCATCCTCGAGCTCGAGTTCATCCTCGAGCTCGGCCGCCGGTACGACCACGGCCGCCAGCAGTTCAGCATCGACGGCGACGCCGAGCGTCTCGGCATCGTCGTTCACCAACGACTTCAGCGCGATGGCGGCGCTCAAGTCCCTCGGTGCGGCGGGCAAGGGCAAGGTCGCCGCGATCCTGCCCGACACCACCAGCTCCACGCGCTACGTCGAGTTCGATCAGCCCGACATCAAGAAGGCACTCGCGGCTGCCGGCGTGCCGAGCGCGGACATCATCGTGCAGAACGCCGGGGGCAGCGACTCGACGATGCTGACCGACGCTCAGAGTGACATCACCAATGGCGCCACGGTGCTGCTGATCGACCCGATCGACTCCGGGGTGGGTACATCAGTCGAGAACTACGCCAAGGCGCACGGCGTCAAGGTCATCGACTACGACCGCCTGACGCTCGGCGGAAGCCGCTCCTACTACGTCAGCTTCAACAACGTGGAGGTCGGCAAGGTCATGGGTCAGGGACTGGTGACCTGTGCCGCTGCCTGGAAGGTCGCCAAGCCGCAGGTCGTGGTCATGCACGGTGACCCCACCGACAACAACGCCACGCTCTTCTACACGGGCTACTACAACGGTGTGCTCAAGCCGCTGTTCGCGTCCGGTAAATGGAAGGACGTCGTCAACCCTCCCGGAACCTGGGATCCGCCGACCGCGCTGACCAGCTTCCAGCAGGCCTACACGGCCCACCCGAACATCAACGCCGCCCTCATCCCCAACGATGAGAACGGGGCGCCGATCATCACGTACCTGAAGACCAAGGGAATCAAGCCCGACACCTTCCCGACCACCGGGCAGGACGCGACCTTGACGGGCCTTCAGAACGTACTGTCCGGCTACCAGTGCGGGACGGTCTACAAGGCCGTCTACAAGGAGGCGCAGGCAGCGGTTGCGCTGGCCGTCTACCTGCGGGCAGGCAAGACCCCGCCCGCGTCGCTGGCCAACGGCTCAACGATGGACACCAAGGCAAACGTCTCGGTGCCGTCGGTCCTGCTGGCTCCCGTGTGGGTCACGCCGACCAACATGAAGGACACGATCGTCAAGGACAACTTCGTGCCCACAGCTCAGCTGTGTGCCAAGTCCTACGCCGCCGCCTGCAAGAAGGCGGGGATCAGCTAAGCGGTCGAGTTCAAGCCCAAGCGATAATCCATGTGCCCGTCCGCATCGGCGGACGGGCACAATGGTCTTTGGACGGCGAAAACGATGAGCACTTCAAGCAATCCGCTTTCAAGCAATGCGGGCAATGGCAAGGCGGCGGCCGGTGGGGCGCTGCTGGCGCTGAGAAAGATCAGCAAGTCGTTCGGCCCCGTCCGGGCACTGACCGCGGTTGATCTCGATGTGCCTCCCGGTCAGGTGACGGCGCTCGTCGGCGACAACGGCGCAGGCAAGTCCTCGCTGATCAAGACGGTGTCGGGGCTGTGGGCGCCCGACGAGGGGGAGATCATCTGGGAAGGGGAGCCGGTACGGCTTCACGGCCCCAAGGACGCCGAGGCGCTGGGCATCACCACGATCTACCAAGATCTCGCGCTCTGCGACAACCTGGACATCGTCCAGAACATGTTCCTGGGCCACGAGCCGCTGCGTCATCACATGCTCGATGAGGCGAAGATGGAGCTCGCCGCCCGGGACACCCTCGAGGGTCTCTCGGTCACCACCGTCCGCTCGATCCGGCAGCCCGTGGCGTCGTTGTCCGGCGGCCAGCGTCAGTCGGTCGCCGTCGCCAAGGCGGTCATGTCGCAGGCCAAACTGGTGATCATGGACGAGCCAACCGCGGCCCTCGGCGTATCCCAGACAACCATGGTGCTGGAGCTGATCAAGCGGCTGTCGGGCCGAGGTGTGGCCGTGCTCCTGATCTCCCACAACCTCAACGATGTCTTCGAGGTGGCCGACCGGATCGCCGTCCTGTACCTCGGGCGTCTGGTCGTGAGTGAACCGGCATCGGAGTTCGACCGCCAGAGCGTGGTCGAATACATGACGACCGGGACCGCCGGGTCCGCGCCCGGGGGCAAGGGCGCCGCCCAGACGGTCTCCTAGGAGGAGGAACGGACGTTGGCCGATCCCGCAGACAGCACCGATGCGGCAACCGAGCCCCGGGCCGCGGACACCGCAGCAGCCGCGCCGGATGACGCCGCAACAGCCGACGATGCTGCCCTGAGGCTCGCCGCTCCAGACGTTCTGGCCGATTCGCTGCAGGAGTATGTGAGCGCCTGGCTCGTGCGGATCCGCAGCGGCGGCAGCGGAGCGCTGCCGATCATCGCCGGCCTGGTGGCGCTCGTGATCTTCTTCCAGATCGAGCAGTCATCGTTTCTGACGTCGGGGAACATCGTCAATCTGCTCGTGCAGGCAGCCGAGTTCATCCTCTTCGGCGTTGCCGAGATCTTTGCGCTGCTGCTGTCCGAGATCGATCTCTCGGTCGGGTATACGGCCGCCGTGGCCGCCTTCATCATCGCGGAGCTGATCGCCCCGCCCGTCAACTTGCCGTGGTGGATCGCGATCTTGGGCATGCTCGTCGCCACAGGAGCTTTCGGAGTGCTTCAGGGAACGCTGATCACGAGGCTGGGTCTTCCCTCGTTCGTGGTCACCCTCGGTGGGCTGCTGTTCATGAACGGCGTGATGCTCGAGCTCGCCGCCGTCGACAAGTCCGCGGTCGGCGGCGTGATCAACATCGACCCCAACAGCCCGATTGCCAAGCTCGTCAACGCCAACATGAGTCCGGCGCTGAGCTGGATCGTGCTCGCCGTCGGCCTGGCGCTGTTCGCGACGGTGTCGCTGTCGCGCTCCGCCCGCCGGCGATCGCAGGGTCTGAGCGCTCCGCCGATCGGGATCACGCTGCTCACGGTTGCCGTCACCGCGGTTGGCGGCATCGCCGTCGTCTTCATCTGCAACCTCAACCGGGGGGCGCTCACGACGCTTCAGGGCGTTCCCTGGGTCGTGCCGTTCGTGATCCTGATCCTGGTCGGCGCGACCTGGCTGCTCGGCCGGACCCGACTCGGTCGCTATATCTACGCGATCGGCGCCAATCCGGAGGGTGCGCGCCGCGCCGGCATCAACGTGGCGCGGATCCGCACCGCGGGGTTTGCCCTGTGCGCCATGACCGCCGGACTCGCTGGGCTGGCCTACGAGTCGCGCCTGGGGTCGATGTCGACCTCGGTCCAGGGCGGAAACCTGGTCCTCTACGCAGTGGCGGCGGCGGTGATCGGCGGCACCAGCCTGTTCGGCGGGCGCGGTAAGCCACTTCACGCCCTGCTCGGTGGGATCATCATCGCGACGGTCTTCAACGGCCTCGGCCTGATGGGCGTCAGCGACGCCGTCCAGTTCATCTCAACAGCAATCGTGCTGATCGCTGCCGTGACGCTGGATTCGGTGGTGAGGCGCCGAGCCGCCACGGGCGCGTGATTCGCGGACCGGCTGGCTGAACAAACCAGCGACGAGGGCCGGCACGCGGCGCCGGCCAGTCCGGGCGGTAAGCTGTTGGTCGGCCGGTGGCAGATTTCGAATCAGGGGGTGCAGTATGAGGGGCGTCGGACTGGTGGCTGTCTCATGGCGCGCGGCGGTCGTGATAGGGCTGCTCGCCGCGGCGCCGGCGTTGCCGTTGAGCGCCGCCGCTGCGGCCGCCCCGTTGCCGGCGAACGCCGCCGCTGCGGCCCCTGCGGCCGGAGCGGTGCTGGCCTTTGGTGACAACCACTTCGGGGAGCTGGGGACCACCTCGAACAACGGGACGGACACCGCCAATCCCACGCCGGCGGTGGTGAGCCTGCCCGGCCAGAGCGGGACCGTCACCCAGGTCGCGTCAGGCTCGGATTTCAGCCTCATCCTGACCTCGAGCGGCCAGCTGTACGCGTTCGGGGACAATGAATACGGTCAGCTGGGCATCGCCGACAACGTTGGTGCTACCACCGCCAATCCCACCCCGACACTGGTGACCCTCCCCGGGCAGGCAGGTGTGATCACCCACATCGCGGCCGGGCAGTTCTACAGCCTCGTGTCGACCTCGAGCGGTCAGCTGTACGCGTTCGGGCTCAACAACTACGGCCAGCTCGGCAGCACGACGAACAACGGCACGAACAACCCCAATCCGACACCCACACTCGTCAACGTGTTCGGCCAGGGGGGTGCGATCACCGCGATCGCCGCCGGGACGGATTTCAGCCTGGTCCTCGACTCCACCGGTCAGCTCTTCGCCTTCGGCGACAACCAGTTCGGCCAGCTGGGAACCACGGTCAACTCGGGCCAGAACCTGCCCAACCCGACACCGATGCTGATCACCCCGATGCCCGGTCAGACCGGCTCGGTGAAGCAGGTCGTGGCCGGTGGCTTCCACACCCTGGTGCTGACCTCCAGCGGGCAGCTGTTCGGCTTCGGTGAGAACAACTACGGCCAGCTCGGCAGCTCGGCAGACAACGGCACGACGACTCCGCACCCAACGCCGACGCTGATCTCCGTCTTCGGCGCGACCACGATCACCCAGATCGCCGCGGGCAGCGATCACAGCCTGCTGGTCGATTCCACCGGTCAGCTGTTCGCCTTCGGGAGCAACGACCGCGGCGAGCTGGGCAACACCGTCAATGCCGGCCTGAATGTCCCCAACGCGGTCCCGACAGCCGATTCGCTGACGGGTCAGACGGGACCGATCACCGGCATCGTCGGCGGCGGAGCCGACAGCGCGGTCGTGACCGCGAGCGGACAGCTGTACACGTTCGGCGACAACCAGTTCGGCGAGCTGGGCAACTCCACCAACACCGGCACGGGGAATGCCAATCCCACGCCCACCCAGGTCGGTGTGCCACCGGGCACGACCATCGACACGGTCGGCCAAGGATCGCGGAGCGGACATTTTCTGGCGCTGGTCTCAGGTCTGTCGGTGAGCACCGCCGCCCTCCCCGCAGGGCAGGTTGGCACCCCCTACCAGGCGAGCCTGGCCGCCACCGGCGGGACGCCGCCCCTGACGTGGAGCGCCGCCGGTCTTTCGCCCGGTCTGTCGCTTGATTCCTCCACCGGAGCCATCACCGGCACCCCGAGCGCCGCCGGGGGCAGCCAGGTCACGACGACGGTGACCGATCGCTACGGAAGTCGCGCGACCCAGGTCTATCTCCTCACGATCACGGCGGCGCCCCCGTCCGGGGGCGCGGCCACGCCGAAGATCACACGCGTCAGCCAGTCCCATAAGACCTGGCGGGAGGGCAAGGCGCTGGCGACGATCACCAGGCGCAAGGCTCCGACGGGGACGACGTTCACGTTCACGCTCAACGCCAACGCCAGTGTGAGCCTCGCCTTTGGTCAGCTGCTTCGAGGGCGCAAAGCCAGTCGCCACAAGTGCGTGGCTCAGACGCGCCGCAATCGCCACAAGCCGGCGTGCACCCGGACCAAGGCCGCCGGCGTACTCGGGTTCACCGGCCACCCGGGCGTCAACACGGTCCACTTCGACGGCCGCGTGACGTCCTCCAAGCGGCTCCGGACCGGTCGTTACACGCTGAGCATCAGCGCGACGAACTCAGCCGGAAAAGCCAAGCCGCAGACGCTCGTCTTCACCATCGCGGCGCACTGAACGGAGGGTGGCCGGGGCGATGGACGCCGACGACGGCCTCCCGATAATCCTGTTCCGGTGCGCTGCCGATTGGGAGCGGTGGCTCGAGGACAATCACGCGGTCTCGGACGGGGTCTGGATCAGGATGGCCAAGAAGGGCTCGGGCATCGACAGCGTCCGCTACCCGGAGGTGCTTGACACCGCGCTCTGCTTCGGCTGGATCGACGGGCGACGCGAAGCGCTGGACGAGCTGCATTTCCTGCAGCGGTTCACGCCGCGCCGGGCCCGCAGCAGGTGGTCGCGGATCAACCGCGACAAGGTGCAGCGGCTGACCGCCGACGGCAGGATGCGCCCGGCCGGCCTCAGCGAGGTGCAGCGCGCGCAGGCCGACGGTCGTTGGGACGCCGCCTATGAAGGCCAGAGGGCGATCGTCGTCCCCGACGACCTCCAGCGCGAGCTCGACGCCCGACCCGCCGCCCAGGCGTTCTTTGCCGGGCTGAGCAGCCAGAACCGCTACGCGATCCTGTACCGGCTCCAGGACGCCAAGCGCCCGGAGACGCGCGCCCGGCGGCTGGCCAAGTTCGTCGCCATGCTCGAGGCCGGCGAGACGATCCACCCGTAGGGCCGATCGCCGGGCGGTCCCCGGCTCGGCTACATCTCAGCGGTCGACCGACCGCTCAGTAGACACGTCACCCCCGGCCGGGCGGGAAGCCGACCTGGACCGGCTCTCCCTCGCCGCGAACGATGGTCGGGACGATCCCGCGGTTGTTGGTGTAGCCCATCAGCTCGGACTTCCACTCCGCGTTCTGCGTCGCATCGCGTTCCTGGACCGCCTGTCCCTCCGCGGCCAGCTGCTCGCGCGCCGCTTGACAGTAAGGGCAGCCCGGCTTGACGTACATGACGACGCTCATGACATGCAGGGTAACGCGGCTATCCGGGACCATCCAGCACCGGCCAGCGCGTGGCGCCCAGCTCGCGGGAGATGCCGCGGGCCGCGTCGGCGACCGGCGGTGCAAGCTGCTTGGCCGGTCCACGGGGCATGATCCGCTCGGTGTCCCCGACAATCCCAATGGCGCCGATGGCGTGCCCGGAGTGGTCGAAGATCGGGGAGGCGATGCTCGACTCCCCAAGGATCGCCTCTTCCTTCTCGCGGGCGAAGCCTCGCTCACGGATGTCCTTGAGCTGTTCCCGCAGCGCGTTCGGCGTCAGGGTGCGGCTGGTCAGGCGGGGGAGGGGCTCGGCGAGCAGATCGTCCAGCGAATGGTCCGGCGAGAACGCGAGCATGGCCTTGCCCAGCGCGCTCGCGTGCAACGGAAGCTCGGCGCCAACCTCGAGGATCTGAAGCGTGGTGTCGGGACGGAACACGTGGTGGACGATGACGACGCTGCCCCCGTGCATGACGCCGACGCGTACGGCGGCGTCAGCGCGCGTGGCCAGGCGCTCGGCGTGCACCAGCGAGCGAGCCCGGAGCTCGTTGAGATCGAGGTAGGAGTTGCCCAGCTGCAGCAGGCCGGCGCCCAACTGGTACTTGTCTGAGTCGCGGTGCTGCTCGACGAAGCCGTGGGCCTGGAGCGTCTGCAGCAGGCCGTGAACCGTGGGGCGGGTCATGTCGAGTCGGTCGGCGATCTCGCTGACCCCCAGGCGCCTTGGCCCGCTGGCCAGCACCTTCATGATCCTTGCCGCACGATCGACCGATTGGATCGTCCCGCGTCTCGTTGTCTTCTCTAACCTATTCGACATTACCGAATCACCTTCGGTAGTGTAGACTGCGGGACGCAGCTCTACAAGCGGTGGAGGGACTGACGTGGTTGGCATCGTAGTGGTCTCGCATAGCCTGGATCTGGCGCGTGGCGTTGCTGAGCTGGCCAGCCAGATGGCGGGCCCGGACGTCCGAATCGAAGTCGCGGGTGGGGGTCCGCAAGGCACGCTCGGCACCGACGACGGCTTGGTGCGCGACGCGATCAGGCGTGCCGACCAGGGTGACGGCGTGCTCGTTCTCGGGGATCTGGGGAGCGCCATCCTGACCATCCGCCACGTGCTGGAGCGCCAGAGCAACGGCCACGTTCGGCTCGCGGACGCTCCGCTGGTGGAGGGGGCGGTCGCCGCCGCAGTCATCGCCTCGGTTGGTTCCCCGCTCGCCGATGTCCTCCAAGCGGCCGAGGAGGCACGCGGTGCCAACAAGCTCTGACAGGGCCGTTGCGCAGGAGCGCGTCACGCTGCCTGCCGGCGTCGATCTGCACGCGCGGCCCGCCGCGGACTTCGTTCGCACCGCGATGCGGTTCTCGGCCGACGTTTGGGTGGCCCTGGGCGAGCGCGAGGTCAACGCCAAGAGCCTGCTGTCCATCCTGGCCCTCGGGGCCAAGGCCGGCACGAGCCTTCGTCTGCGGGCCGAGGGCGAGGATGCCGTCGCGGCAGTCGACGCGCTCGCGGCCACCACGGCCGGACTGCACTGACCGGTCAGCGGTCCGCGACGGCCTTGGCGGGGCCCACGGCCCACTCGACCTCTTCGGCGGTATCCATCGTGAGCGCGGACCGGGCCAGGCCCGCGCTCTCCGCGCTGTCGAGGCGGCGGATCCAGTCGCGGACCTCTCCCACGCGTGCCGCGCCGACGCTCAGCTCGTCGACGCCCAGGCCCACGAGCAGTGGCAGCATCGTCGCGTCCGAAGCTGCCTCACCGCAGACTTCGATCGTGATTCCGGCTTCGCCGGCGGCGGCCACGCTGCGGGCGATCGATCGCAGCACCCGCGGGTGGTACGCACGCGCGCCGTTCGCGCTGAATCGGTTGGCCCCGAGCGTGGTGGCGGTGAGGTCATTCGTGCCGATGCTGAGGAAGTCCGAGCCCAGCGCGATCGCGCCGGCGTTGTGGACCGCGTCGGGGGTTTCGATCATCGACCCAAGCGGGGGGATGCGGTCGATGCCCAGAGCCCGGGCCGCGTGTGCGACCAGAGCCCGCGACTCTGCGAGCTGCGCCGGGGTTTCGATCATCGGCAGGAGCAGCCGGATGTCGTAGCGCGCCGCGGCGACGAGGATCGCGCGTAGCTGCCGGACGAACGCATCGGGGTGCGCGAGCAGCAGCTCGATCCCACGCTGTGCAACGTGGTGCAGGAACGGTGGGGCCTTGTCGGCACCGAAGTCCAGCACTCGAACCACGACCGGCCGGCTTCCGATTCCGCGGAGGATCCGCGCCAGCAGCCCCGCGTGCTCCCGCTCGGTTGGCCAGTCGCGGGCGTCCAGGAATCCGAGCTCGGTCCGAAGCAGCCCGACGCCCTCGGCGCCCGCGCGAAGACCGACGGCAAGCTCGTCGGGACTGGCCACGTTCACCAGCACGGCGATCCGCGTGCCGTCGAGCGTGATTGCCGGCTCATCGCGCGCCGCATGCGCGCGCTGGACAGCCAGGCGTCGCGAGCCCATGTCGCCGGCCGCGGCCTGCGAGCGCTGCGCCGAAGGCGAGGCGATCACCGACCCGCCCGAGCCGTCCAGCACCAGGAGAGCTCCGTCTGCGATCTCCGACGCCCGGGCCTCCAGGCCGGTGACCATCGGTATGCCGAGCGAGCGAGCGACGATCGCCGCGTGCGCGGTTGCGCCGCCGCCGGAAAGTGCAATGCCAACCAGAACGGGAGCGAGCTCGGCCACGTCGGCGGGGCCGAGGTCGTGCCCGAGCAGGATCGCCTCGCCGCTCGGCCGAGAATCCTCAACCTGTGCAGCGAGACGCGCCGCTCGGCGGCCGAGGCTGCGGACGTCATCCGCACGCGCCGCGAGCAGCTCGTCTCCGATTGCAGCGATGGCATCGGCGTGTTCGCTGCACGCAGCCTGGATGGCATCGGCCGCGGGCATCCCGCGAGTCAGAGTCGCCACCTCCACAGCTTCGATGAGCGACGGATCGCTTGCCATCAACACGCCGGCCTGCACCATCTCCGCCTCGTCGGCCGGCAGCCCAGCCGCCAGAGCAGCGAGCTCGCCGGCCGCCCCGGCGAGTGCGGCCAGCGCGGCAGCACACTCACGGTCTCGCTCACCCGGAGGCACAGGTCCCCCGCGGCGAGTCTCCTCGGCGAGCCGCCAGGCACGGCCGATCGCAACCCCCGGCGACGCAGGCGTGCCGGGGAACAGACGCTCGGGTCCCCCGGGCATCAGCCGCCGCGGCGGGCGCCGGAGCTCTTGCGTGGTCTGGCCGTGGGCGTCATCCCGTCACCGGCCTGACGGCGCGGCTCAGGGCCGCGATGACGATCACCGCCGAGGTGGCGCCGGGATCCTGATGACCGATCGAACGCTCACCCAGATATGAGGCGCGGCCCTTGCGAGCCTGCATCGGCGTCGTGGCCTCGGCCCCGGCCTGGGCAGCGCTCGCGGCGGCTTCGAGCGCGGCTTCGAGCGCCGCACCCGAGTCCAGCGCGGCCCGGAGGGCCTGCACGGCCGGGACAAGGGCGTCGATCATCGTCTTGTCACCGGGCGAGGCCGCCCCGAGCTCGACCACCGCCTCGATCGCCGCATCGAGTGAAAGCGCCAACTGCCCGCCGTCGAACGTGTCCGCGTCGCCGAGAGTGCGGCCGGCCCGCCGCAGCGCGGACCCCCACAGCGGACCGCTGGCGCCGCCGACCGTCGACACGAGGGTCTTTCCGGCGATGATCAGGAGCCGGCCGGGGGGCACTCCGTCGCCCTGCCCGGCCAGCGCCTTGCCGACGGCGTCAAAGCCGCGGCGCATATTGGTGCCGTGATCACCGTCTCCGATGGCCGCATCCAGCTGCGTCAGGTAGTCGCTCTGGGCCTTGATCTCAGTCTCGGCCTCGGCCATCCAGGTGGTGATGGTGTCTGCGCGCACGACGGCTTCGGTGATCACGGCCCCTCACGCTCCCCAGCGCAGGGCCGGTGTGTGAACCGGAGCATCCCAGAGTGAGATGAGTTCGTCGTCGGACTCCAGGAGTGTCACCGAAGCTCCGGCCATCTCGAGCGAGGTGATGTAGCTCCCGACGAGGTTGCGCACGGGCTCCAGACCCGCCTCGCGGAGCTGGCGGTCGACCTCGGCGTAGAGCAGGTACAGCTCGATCTGGGGCGTCCCACCCATGCCGTTGACGAACGCCAGAACCCGCGATCCAGCCGGTTTGAGATCCGAGAGGATCGCCTCGAGCGTCACCTGGACGATCTCGCGGGCGGTTCGCATGTGCTCGCGCCGGCGCCCGGGCTCGCCGTGAATCCCGATACCGAGCTCGATCTCCCCGTCGGGAAGGTCGAACATCGGCTTGGCAGCCGCCGGCGGTGTGCAGGACGAGAGAGCCACACCGAACGACCGGGCTCGCTCGTTGACGTGGCGCGCCAGACCGGCGACGGCCTGCACGTCATCACCACGCGCGGCGGCGGCGCCCGCGAGCTTCTCGACCAGCACGGTTGCGCCGACCCCGCGTCGCCCGGCGGTGTAGAGCGAGTCCTCGACCGCAACGTCGTCGTCGATCAGAACCGACTCGACTGCGATGCCCTCGTCGGCCGCATCCTCGGCGGCCAGCTTGAAGTTCATCACGTCGCCGGTGTAGTTCTTGACGATGTGCACGACGCCGGCCCCGCCGTCGACGGCCTTGGTCGCGGCCAGCATCTGGTCGGGAACCGGCGAGGTGAACACCTCTCCCGGGCACGCCGCGTCCAGCATGCCGCGGCCGACGAAGCCGCCGTGCAGCGGCTCGTGCCCAGATCCGCCGCCGGAGATCAGGGCGACCTTGCCCGTCACCGGAGCGTCGGCCCTCACGATGATCCGCGCCTGCGCGTCGTAGCGCAACAGGTCGCCGTGGGCGGCGGCCAATCCGGTCAGCGACTCGTCGACCAGGTCCGCGGGATCGTTGAGGAACTTCTTCATCGTGGGGGTGGTGGCAACGGCCATCATCCCTCCTTTCAGTGGGTCAGCGCCTCGACCGGCGCGCCTGGATCAGGATGCGTGACCGCATCGGGGATCTCATCGCGTGTCACACGCGGGTGCGCGATGAAGTCGTACGTCACCGCGGCGATGCCGGAGCCGACGAGCCCGGGCACGATGTACACCGGGATCAGCTGATCCCAGTGCGTCACGCCGCCGCCGATCGCCGAGACGAGCTCGGGACCAAACGCGCGGGCGGGGTTCAGCGAGGCTCCGGTGACCGGACCGACGACCATGATGATCGCCACGACGACGCCGCCGATGACGAGCCCGGCCAGGTCACCCGGCGAGCGGTGGTCGACGATGCCCAAGATCGCGAACATCAGGATGAACGTGCCTATGCCTTCGGCGAAGATGGCCGATCCCCAAGCCGTCGTGGACTCATTGAATGAGGTCATGCCCATGCCCAGCTTGATGCCCGTGTGGGCGAACACCGCCCAGATGCCGAATGCACCGATGACGGCACCGATCACCTGGGCGGCCCAGTAGACCGGCACCTCGCGCGCCGGGAACCGCTTGGTCAGCGCCAGACCGGCGGTCACCGCCGGATTGATGTGACAGCCCGACACCTTGCCGAGCGCGTAGACGACCGCGGCGATGATGAGGCCGAACGCGAACGAGATGCCGAGCAGGTCGGCGCCGGTGACGGCTGGGGTGGAGCTGCCGGACAGCTCCAGCGTCGCCACCACCGAACCGGGCCCGACCAGGACCAGCAGCGCCGTCCCAAGCACCTCGGCTACCGCGCGTTGCGGAAGCGAGAACTTATCCTCCATGTCTCCCTCCATTGATCATGATTCGATAATGTCGAATCGTGTTCGCGGAACGTACTGCGTCGGACGGCTCGTGTCAAGAGTCATTTGCCGGTGCGCATGGGCACCGGGCCGGTGCGGCGCCCGGGGTGTCGCTGTCGCTACGACGGTCGCCCGCGGCGGCGGGCGGGGGTTCAGGCGGTGATCGTGATCGCCGTCGGGTTCCGGTTACCCGAGCGATCGTGGGCGCCGCCGGCGGGAATCACGACGCTGGCCCCGGCGGGGATCGGAAACGCCGCGGCCTGCTTCTCACGAACGATCCGCCGGCGTCCGTTGACGATGAAGGAGACGCTGCCGCCGAGCGAATAGGGGGGACGGTAGGTCCAGTCGTTGAGCAGAAACGGCTGGGGGTAGGCGAGCCGCACGACGCCGGCGCTGACCTGCGGCGTCAGGATCGCGCCGGCGGCGACGGCGAACGTCCTGGAGACGAGCCGGTAGCGCTTGGCCGTGACCACGAAGCGGTACTTGCCGGGCCTGACGCCGAGGGGCACCTCCCACTGCGCGCGGTAGTAGCCGTGGGCGTCTGAGGACCACAGGATCTGCATGCCGAGATCGTCGGTGATCCACCGCCAGCGATGGTGCGGCCCGCGACGCTGGATCGTCACGAACGCGCGGTCGACGGGGCGGTCGATGCCGTTCGCGCCGCCCGACGTCCACGCAAACGCCGTATGCCCGAGGTGCACGGCAGGACCCGGCTGCGCGGAGGCGGTGGCGCCGGCGGCGCCGTCTCCGTATCCGGCCGCGGTGACGTGCACACCATTGTTGGGATCGAACGGATACGGGGCGGGGGCCGGCTGACCGCTGACGAGGTCCTTGGCCAAGCCCACGAGCGTCTGCTGCAGCACCAGTGACGAATACTCCCCGTACATCGTGAATCCGCCTTCGTAGGCCTGCTGCTCGTACTCCGCCGGGGTGGTGAAGTAATCCAGGTAGTCGCCCGCGTAGCCGACCACGTCGACGTGCTTGATTCCGATCGGAGCGACGATCGTCTGGACCGCGTCCCGGATCATCTTCCCCACGCCGACCGTCGGTTCCCCGGGCACGGTGGCGAGGACGCCGTCGCCGATCCGCACGATGCTGAAGGGAACCGCCTGCGGAATGCTGCCCTTTTCGTTGAGCACGGTGATCTTGTCGCCCTGTGGACCCACCGGGGCGGGGAGCTTGTCGCCCTCGGCGGCCAGCCCGTGGTAGTAGAAGATCGTCCGGCCCTCCTCGGATCCCGCGGCCGCTGCGAGGCCGATCCAGGGGTTGGTGTCGGTCGGTCCCTCGCTGGTCTGCTGACCGCAGAAGCACGTCCGCGTCCAGCGCACGTCGATCGTCGGATGCCGGTTCATCGCGTGTCCGGCCGCACGCCACGCCTCGAGCATCGCGGCGGCCTCCCGGCGGCCGACGTCCTCGGCGGCCGCCGGACCGACGAACTGAATCCCGGAGGTCATGTCGCCCGCGTCGCTGTTGGCGAACGCGTTGACCACGTCCTGTGATTTGGGCACGTGGCCGGCCTGGCGGATCGCCGCTTCGACGACTCGCTCGGCCGCACCCTGGTGATCGCCGCTGTAGTACTGGAAGTTCTCGTGGTCGACGGTGCCGTGATTGGCGAAGGTCGAGAAGATGCCGACCGGGAGCTCACGGGTGACGGTCTTCGTGCGCCGGACCCGGCGGTGGTGGCGCGTGAGTGCAACCGTCTCGCGCACGCGGCGGTACTGGTCCACCCGCAGGACGTTCACCGTGGGGTCGATGGTGTCCGCGTAGCCGCCGGGATCCTCGCTCGTGCTGCCGCCGTTGGGCCCGGCATTGGTGACGCCGAAGTCGGCCAGGTGTGCGCCCAGGCTGCGGTTCTGGGTCACGCCCAACAGCTGCGTGCTGCCCCAACCGACCGCCCCCGGGTGCAGATCATCGACCGCCCGGCGGATCGCCAGCGCGAGCTGGCGGGTCATGAAGCTGTACATCGCCGGATCGGTGCCGGTCTTCGTGACCCCTGACAGGTCCAGCTTGGCGTCGGACGGCAGGACCGAGTTGTAGGTCCCGAAGTTCATGTATCCGGTCGGCGAGCTGTGGTCGTGGCTGGCCGAGTCGATGATGTTCTCCTCGGAGAAGCCGAGGCCCGGCACCAGCGCCGCGGCGTCGCGGATCATCCCGGCGCTGACGGCGAACAGGTCCTCGGCGACCAGCGCCACCTTCGCAGAGCCCTCCTGGAGCACCACGACACGGGCATAGAGCCGCTCCTGCTGCCCGATCGCCTCGGCGCACGTGCACGACCAGCCGCCCTTGTACACGCCGGTCACGGGTGTGATGTCGGCGCGGCCGACGCCGACCAGCAACCGGGGCGGGGCAGCCTTGGCTGCCGCAGCAGTCGCGGCGGCGGTGAGCAGGACCGCGAGCACCGCCGCGAACGCGACAACTCGCTTCATGCCGTGGCTTCGCGCATGGGCACGATCAGAGCCTATCTTGAAACTGATCTCACTTTCAAGTAGGTACCGGATGGGCGGTCGGCAACAGAATCTACGATGCTATGTAGTATGATGCGGCGTAGCAGTTACCGCGCCGGCGCGCGGCACCGATGGCCCACGAGGAAAGCAACTGAAAAAGCCGATGACCCGACCGCTGCGACGTCGTCGTGCCAAGCCGAGGATGACCGCCGACGAACGGCTTCCCGGCGCGTTCGAGGGCGAGACCGTTTCCCGGCGACGGTTCATGACCGGCACCGCGCATTCGGCCGGCATGATCGCGGCCGCCTCGTTCACGCTGCCGGCGCTGGGCTTTGCCATCGGCCCAATCTTCGACCGTGCTGCCGACACCTGGCAGGAGATCGGCCCGCTGTCACGCTTCACCGAGTCCAACTACACGCCCGTGGTCATCACCTTGGTACCGGGCATCGGCGAGGCGGGCCGGTCGATCGCCTACGTGCGCAGGCACAACGCGGCCATCGACGGCAAGGTGAAGGACCGGTATGACCGGGTGGTCGCGATCTCCTCACGGTGCGTGCACGTGGGGTGTCCCGTGCGCTGGGTGCCGACCTCCGAGACCTTCATCTGTCCGTGCCACGGCGGCGTGTACGACTTCCGGGGTCTGCGGATCGGCGGACCCCCCCGCGGCCCCTGGACCGGTTCTACACGCTCATTCGCGACGACCAGGTCCTTCTGGGGCCGCGCTTCAGTGTCAACAACGAGCTCCGCCGCTTTGCCCCGCGCGACCCGGGCGAGCCACTCGACGGGATCGGCCAGTTTCTGTACCCGGCACGCTTCTCGACGGCGCCCGCGCCGCCCGGGGCGAAGCCCTGAGCGGTCCGCAGCGTGCCCGCCGGGCCCGAAGACGTATCACAGGGCGCCGAACTGGTTCAGGCGCTGGCCGCGGGTGTCGCCGGGCTGCGCGTCACCGACGTAGTAGTAGACGGGATGGCCGGCGTAGGTCACCGGTCCGGGCGTCTCAGCCTCGGCTGCTCAGGCGTTGCGAGCGAGCCGCTGGAGCGCGCGGCGGCGTGCCGGGTCCAGGCTGGCCATCTGCTGAGCGAAGTTGCTCAGCGCCACGTCCCCATACTGGGCGACAAGGCCGTCGACTTCTGCACGCGCCCGGAGAGCCATGTACTGCTCCCGGTCGTGAGTGGGCGTGTAGAAATCGGTCTTGCCCTCGCGGCGGCGAACGAGCAGGCCCTTCTTGTTCAGCCGGGCCATGATCGTCATGTACGTGGTGTAAGCACGCGTCTTCCTGGTGCGCTTGTTCAACGCCTCCATCACCGCTCGAACCGGCGCCTCTCCAGATCGCCAGAGCTCCTCCATGACCTCGGTCTCCAGTTCGTGCAGCGGCGGGGGAGTCGAGTCAGCAGGGGTTTTCTTCTTATCGCGTGAGGACGACATCTACGACGGACTGTAGCAGCAGGACTGGACGTCTCGGCCGTCAGCGCGATGGCTCGAAGTACTACAGCAGCAGGTGCAAATCGAACCCTGGTCTACGATTCCGGATAGGAGATGACCGTCTCGACCCCCAGCGATCGCCCCGCCGCGGCCGCGGCTGCCCACATCTCGCGCGCCAGCCTCGCGCTCGGGGGACTCGGGCTGGCGTCGGCGCTGTTCGTGGTCACCAGGTTGGTCGAGTCCTGGCGCGTGACGTCACATGCTGCCCCACACCAGATATCGGTCCTCGGCCAGAAGCTCAGTTACCCGGCGGCCAATGTCGATGCGATCGTGATCGTGCTCCTGGCCGCTGTGGGAGCGGTCGCCACCGCACGCGCCATAACCGGGGCCGTGGGCGAGCTTCGCGCCTCACGACGCTTTCACCGCCTCATCCGTCGCGGGCTGCCCGAGGCGGTGGGCGACGCAGTCGTGATCGCCGATTCGCACCCGCGCGCGTTCTGTGCCGGGTTGGTGCGCCCGCGGGTGTACATCTCGACCGGTGCGATGGAGCTTCTCGACGACGCCGCCCTCAGCGCCGTGTTGGCGCATGAGCATCATCACGCGCGCCGGCACGATCCTCTGCGACTGGCCGCCGGCCGCGTGCTCGCCCGAGCTCTGTTCTTCCTGCCGGGGCTGGGCGATCTCGTCGAGCGTCAGCAGGCGCTGGCCGAATTGAGTGCCGACGAGAGCGCAGTCGATGCAAGCCCGGAGAATCGGTCGGCCCTGGCGCGAGCGATGCTCAGCTTCTCCGACGCGCCGGCATCCCGTGACTCGACGGGGATCGACCCCGCCCGTGTCGACTACCTGCTCGGCGACCCGCCGAGCTGGCGGTTTCCCACACTGCTATGTCTGGCGGTCCTGGCGGTTCTGTTGCTGCTGATCGCGGTCGCTGTCCTGGCCGGACGAGTGGCCAGCGGCACGGCGACGCTGGCGCTCCCGTTCCTGTCCCGGCAGCCCTGCATCGTTGTCCTTGCCGCCACCCCGGCCGTTCTGGGCCTGGCGGTGGCGAACTACCGTCGGCGCCTGCGGCCTCGTCCCGCCTACAGCGCCCGGCGGGGCGCCACGCTGCTCGACTGAGATCACTGAGGGTGTGACGGCGCGAGCACCATTGCGGCGGGCGTGGACAGAGGCGTAGGCTGCGGACCGACCCCAGATCGATGGAGGTGCCACGTGATTGTGATGTTTTCCGCTCGCCACCTGAAGCCGGGCGCCTGGGAGCAGTTTCGCCGCGCCTGGGAACCGGGCGATGCCATGCCACCCGGCTTTCAGCGCGCCTTCCACGCGCGCAACATCCGCGATGAGGACGAGGTGATCTCGTTCGGGTTGTTCGACATGACCAAGGACGAGTACCACAAGTGGCGTGCCGACTCCGACGCGCTGGAGACGCAGCGGGTCGATCACATATCGGCGTTCGTGCTCAACGAGCCCGTGGCCGGCGTCTACGAGGTGATCGACACCGTGGTGCAGTAGGGCCGCGCGCTCACGTCAGGAGCTGCTGGGCCGGCCGCTGCGGTGCCGCCAGTGCTGGGGTAGCCGCGGGTGCTCGAGAAACACGATGTGGTCATCGCTGCCCGACGCCGCCACTGCGTCCCAGACGCGTTCCAGGGCGCGCTCCTCGTCTTCGGCGTCGAGCACGATGTCGAAGACGCCGACAGCGTCGGGCTCGGTGACCTCGGCGTCGGGCAGGGCGGCGGCGAGCCGCTCTCGAGCCTCGAGATCCCGCGGCGTGCCGTAGTGCAGCATCAGCATCTCGACCCTGCGGCGCTCGGTCACGTCAGCGGTGATAGCAGGTCGCGCGCGAGTGGTCCATCCGGCGCGGAGGATGGAGTGCTGCCGGCGGGGGGATCGCGGAATGCCGGCCCGGGCTCGGGGGTGACGTTGCGGATCGTGATCTCTTTGCCGCAGACGCCGCAGGTGAGGGTGGGATCGGCCGGCTCGCCACAGTCGTGGTGGCGCAGGATCAGCGGGGCACCTTCCGGGCCGGCGAGGTAGCGGTCGCCCCAGCTCATCAGCAGCACGGCGGCTCCGAACAGGTCACGCCCAGCGTCGGTCAGGCGGTACTCGTAGCGGTCGGGGCCGCTGCTGTAGCGGACGCGCTCGAGTAGCCCCGAGTCGACCATCGAACGCAGTCGAGCGGACAGCGTCGGCCGCGGGATCCCGAGGTTGCGCGCGAGCTGGCCGTAGCGGCGAACCCCGAACAGCGCCTCGCGCAAGATCATCAGCGTCCAGTGGTCGCCGATCAGATCAAGCGCCCGGCCGACGGAATCGGCGCGGAAGCGATGCGTGAGGTTCGCGGCGGTCACGCCACGGCCGCGGCGGAGAGGGCGTTCAGGACGCGCCGGCCGCCCGGATCCTCGGCGGTGCTGGGGACCACGCCGACATGGTCGGCGCCGGCGTCATGGTAGGCGGCGACCCGCGCGGTGACCTCGGCGGGACCGCCGATGGCCGTGACCTGGGCGGTCAGCTCGAGCGGAATGGCGGCGGTGAGCTCCGCGCGCCGGGCGCCGCTGCGCGCCTCCTCGACCAGGCGCCCGAACCCGAGACCGGCAAACAGCTCGCCGTATCCGGGCGCACCGAGGTAGATCGCGAGCTGGCCGGCGAGCTGGGCCTCGGCGGCCTCACCCGGGGAAAGGGCGGCCGCGACCCAGACGGCTAGCCGGGGAGCGGGCCGCCCCGCGGCTGCGGCATCGTGGTCCACGCGCGCGCGAACGGAGGCCACATGTTCCGGCGTGACCAGGTTGAGGACGACCTGATCGGCGTGGCGGGCGGCGACGCGGGTCATCGCCGGCCCGAAGGCCGCGACCGTGATCGATGTCTCGGGCTGCGGGCGACGGAGCTTGAAGCCGTGGGCACGCACGTGCTCGCCGTCGGCGTCCGCGCGCCGGCCGTCGAGGATGGCCCGCAGCGCGGGCACTGTCTCGCGCATCCGGGGGGCGAGCGCCGTCCACGGCCGGTCGTGCCAGCCGCTGACGATCGCCGGGCTCGACGCGCCGAGGGCGATGTCCACCGGGCGCCCGATCAGCGTCGCGACCGAGGCGACGCCGAGGGCGATGCCGACCGGGCCGCGGACCCCGATCGCGAGCGGTCCGATCGTCAGCCGCATGTGCCTTGTCTGGAGGCCGATGGCGGTGGCAAGCGCAAATGCGTCAAAGCAAGCCATCTCACCGATCCAGGCGGTCTCGATTCCGGCCTGCTCGGCGGCGACGGCGATCTCGAGCGCCTCCTGATCGGGGCGGTCGAGCCAGAACGGCATCACGACGCCGATCCGGCTGCTCACAACATCGCCGTTTCCGTCGGCTGGTCCAGCAGCAGCCGCCCCGTCAGCTCCCAGGTCACGGGGTTGACCTGGAAGTGCGCGGTCGCGGTCTGGGCGTCGCGCAGTCGCCGCTGTAGCGGCGAGTCGTCGTAGATGGCCGAGCCGCCACCGAGGTCGCACATGGCGCGGGCGACGTCGGCTGCAGTCCTGACGGCGTGCGTGGCCGCCAGGCGCAGGCCGGTGCGGAGCTCCACCGACACCGGCTCGGGGGACTGCGCTGCCGCCCACGCCTGGCCGATCGCGTCGTAGTACAACGCTCGAGCGGCGCGCAGCGTGGCCTCGGCCTGGGCGACCGCCGCCCACGTGGCCGGGCGCTGTGCGAGCGTCCGGCTCGATCCCTGCCCGACCTTGCCGGCGGCCAGCGAGCTGAGGTCGCCGATCGCGCCGCGGGCGTTTCCGAGCGCCGCGGCGGCGATCGACAGCGCGAAGAACGCAAAGATCGGGAACCGGTACAACGGGACGTCGGAGGTCGGCGGCTCCAGCAGCGAGAAGGTCCGGTGCTCGGGGACGAAGACCTCGTCGGCGACGGCGTCGTGGCTGCCGGTTCCGCGCAGGCCGCTCGTATGCCAGGTGTCCAGGATCTCCAGCCGCTCCGCCGGGATCCCGAGAACCCGGACCGAGGGCGGGCCGCCCGCCTCCGGCTCGACCATGGACCCGCCGAACAGGTAGTCGGAGTGCATGATCCCGCTGCAGAACGCCCACCGACCCGACACGCGATAGCCGCCGTCGACGCGCCGCGCGGTGCCCCGCGGGGCCCACACGCCCGCGGAGACCTTGTCGGGGCTGGCGAACACCTCTCGGAGCCCGGCCGCCGGCAGCCAGCCGCCGAGCAGGCTGCTGGTGGCGGCGATCGATACGCACCATCCGGCGGAGGCGTCGCCGCGGGCCACCGCCTCCGCGCATCGCAGCGTGACTGCCGGGGGCGCCTCGGGAGCCCCCACTGACGCCGGGGCGCCGGCTCGGAGCAGCCCCGACGTGCGCAGGCCCTCGAGCAGCTCGTCGGGGAGGCGCCGGCCTTCCTCGATCTTCGGCGCGAGCTCTCGGGCCAGCCCGGACAGCTTCTCGGCTGACTGCTCGAGATCGCCGGCCGAGACGATGGAGGCCCCGGGGGCGGCGAGTTCGGTCATAGAGTCGTCCTCCGGTTCATTTGCATTACCGGTTCAATATCTTTACCACCCGCGGAGGCGGTGTCAAGCGATCAAGCCGCCGCAAGCGAGGCCACTAAGTGCGCGCAGGCTCCTCCGGCGGGAGTATTCTGGGCGACCCATCGCTTGAGCGATCGCCAAGCGGTTTCCGGCGTGAGGAATTCACGCTGCGTCCATCCTTGTCCCCACGCATCCAGCCAGCTGCGCCTGAGCCCGTCGAGGTCGAGCTGCCGCGGGATCCCACCGCGGGCAGGCGCGCACGCGCCGTGCTCGAGCGGTTGTCGGCCGCCACGCTCGATTCCGAGCAGCTGGATCGCGCCAAGCTGCTGGTCAGCGAGCTGGTCAACAATGCGCTGCTCCACGGCCGCGGAACGATCACGCTCAGGGCCTCGCTCGACGAGGATCGGCTGCTCGTCGAGGTCATCGATCAGGGTTCGGGGTTCGAGCGGGTGGCGCGAAAAGAGGATCTCGACAATCTGGGGGGCTGGGGGCTGACCGTGGTCGAAGCCGAGGCGGACCGGTGGGGCATCCATGAGGGCACCACGCACGTCTGGTTCGAGATCGAGCGCCCCGGGCCCCGTCTGGGCCCGGAGCGCAAGCCGGCCGCGCCCGGCGCCGGCTGAACAGGGCGATCAGCCGTACGGACACCCGTCCGCCGGTCCCCAATCGCCGGAGGCCGGATGCTGGTTCATCAGCAGACCGAAGTCCTGCGTCCAGGTGCCACGGAGGGTGCTGGCGCCCGCGATCGAGCGATCGCTGACGCCGGTGCCCACCTCGCGAAAGGTCGGGCTGAGGATGTTCTGGCAGTGCCCGGTGCTGGCCATCCAGGCGGCGACCACGGAAGCGGGCGTCTGGAAGCCGGTTGCGATGTTCTCACCGGCGTTGGACCACTCGAAGCCGACCGCGCTGATCCGGGCCGAGAAGTCGGTGCCGTGGGTGAAGTCGCTCTGGCTGACCATCGCGTTGGTCCACCCCTGGGCGGAGCGGTCCAACTGCGAGCTGGCACGGAGGCCGGGCAGGCCGCGGGCGCGGCGCTGGCGATTGATCAGGCACACGACGGCGTTGCGCATCTGCAGGTGGCCACCGTTGGCGATCGGCGTGGTCGCATTCCGGCACGGTCGCTGACGGGCGGCGGCGATGGGGGCGATGAGCATCAGAGACAGCGATGCCGCGGTCACCGTGGCGACCATCAGGCGGGACACTCGCCGATGGGCCGTATAAAGCGATCGGCTCTGGCGGGGTGTGACAGTGGCAACCATTTGCTCTCCTTGCGGTGGTTGTTGTTGCCTGGCGCCCTCGCCTCGGCGGGAACGTCCTGTGAGCCCAAGAACGTCGGCGCTGCAGAGAACTTGCACTTTTCTGAAGAAACTTCTTAATGGCAGAATCGAGCGATCGAGCGGACTGAGCACATGACCACACCTGACCCCGAGCCGAGTGCCTCGGGCGAGCGCACTGCCCAGGTGGGCGAGCTGAAGCTGTGCTACGAGACCTTCGGCGCCCCCGATGCGCCGCCCATGCTGCTGGTGATGGGGCTTGCCTCTCAGATGCTGCTGTGGGACGACGCGTTCTGCGAGCTGCTGGCCGCGCAGGGCTTCGGGGTGATCAGGTTCGACAACCGCGATGTCGGCCGCTCGACGATCCTGCGCGAGGCGCCGATCCCGAAGCGGTGGCAGCTGTTGACCCGCGACCCTCGCGGTGCCGCCTACACCCTGGATCAGATGGCCGCCGACGCCGTCGGCCTGCTCGATCACCTGGGGATCGGCGCCGCGCACGTCGTCGGTGCCTCGATGGGCGGGATGATCGCTCAGCTGATCGCGATCAACCATCCCGATCGGGTCCTCTCGCTGGTGTCGATCATGTCCAGCACCGGCAACCGGCGGGTCGGTCGTCCTCATCCGCGGATGGCCCTGCGGATGCTGCGCAAAGCCCGGACCGACCGGGACGGTTACATCGAGGACCACCTCGAGACCTACCGCCAGATCGGATCCTCGCGGTTCGATTTCGAAGAGGAGCACAAGCGTGCGCGCGCCGCGCGGTGTTTCGAGCGCGGCATCCATCCGGCCGGGAGCGCCCGGCAGCTCGGCGCGATCGTCGCGGCGCCCGATCGCACCCGGTCACTGGCGGATGTGCGCGCGCCGACCACGGTCATCCACGGCGACGCCGATCCCCTGGTCAACCTCTCCGGTGGGCGCGCCACCGCGGACGCGATCCCGGGGGCGGAGCTCGTGATCCTCTCCGGGATGGGCCACGACCTGCCGCGGGAGCTGTGGCCCCGGATCATCGACGCGATCGTCCAGAACGCCGCCGGCGCCGTCGCCTGAAAGCAGCGGCGTATCCTGGTTGTGCGCTCAATGTAACGACAGAGGGAGGCGACATGGCGAAGACGGTTTACACAGCAGAGGCTACGGTCACCGGTGGGCGGGCAGAGGGTCACGGCGTGACCACGGACGGGGCATTGGAGGTCGACCTTCGCACTCCGACCGAGATGGGTGGCGACGGTGGCGGCACCAACCCGGAGCAGCTCTTCGCCGTCGGCTACGCGGCCTGCTTCGAGGGTGCCCTCGGGGTGGTCGGCCGGCGCGAGCGCGCCGAGGTGGGCGACGTGTCGATCGACAGCAAGGTCAGCCTGGTCACGACCGAGGACCGCGGCTTCAACGTGGCCGTCGAGCTGCACGTGACGCTGCCGCAGGTGACCGACCCTGAGCAGGCGGTGCGAATCGTGGCGGCCGCGCATGAGGTATGCCCGTACTCCAACGCGACCCGCGGCAATATCGACGTCGAGCTGACGGCAAACGGTCAGGCGGTGGGCGTCGCGGCGGGCTAGGCCCGGAGCAACACTGCGAGCTGGCGGGCTAGGCCCGAAGTAGCACGGCGAGCTCGTCCGCCCCGACGGCGCCGGCGAGCAGGAGGCCCTGTGCGCGGTCGCAGCTGAGCTCGCGGAGCGCATCGAGCTGTGACGAGGTTTCGAGGCCCTCGGCGGTGACGGTGCAGCCGAGCGCGGAGGCGATGCCGATCACGGCGGCGACGATTGCTCGGCCGGCGTCGTGCTCGGTCAGATCCTGGACGAAGCTGCTGTCGATCCTGACCGAATCGAGCGGGTGGTGTTGGAGCCACCTGATCGAAGAGTGGCCGCCGCCGAAGTCATCGAGGACGATCCGGACCCCGAGCGATCCGAGCTCATACAGCGTCCGGACGATGATCGCGGTCGGTTGCATCAGCGCCGTCTCGGTAATCTCGAGCGTCAGCCGGTCCGCGGGGAACCCGGCGTGGACGAGCGTCTGGTGAACCGATCTGGCAAAGCCCGGTCGCGCCAGCTGGTGCGGGGACACACTCACGGCCAGGTCCGGCGCCCTCCCGGTCTGCTCGCTGATCCGCGTGAGCGTCTCGCAGCTCTCGCGCAGTGCCCATGCTCCGAGCGGGACGATGGCTCCGGTGTCCTCGGCGATCGGCATGAACTCGCTGGCAGGGACATCGCCGAAGCCGGCACTGTCCCAGCGCACCAGCGCTTCGACGGCGACGATCTTTGAGCCGGTGAGCTCGAACACCGGCTGGAAGACCAGCCTCATCTCCTCGCGCATCTCGGCGTTGCGCAGCTCGTGCGCCAGCGATTGGCGTCTCCCGGTGCGAATGCGCTGACTGCCTTGGAAGAAACCGCAGCCGCCGCGCCCTGCGCGCTTGGATGTGTACATCGCGCTGTCAGCCTGGCGGATCGCCTCGCGGGCGTCGGTGGCGGCCGCGCTGATCAGTGTGATGCCGATGCTTGCAGTGACGACTGTCGACTCGATGCCGGACATAGGCTTGGCGATCGCGTCCAGAAGACGGAACCCGAGCTCGGCCGCCTGCTCCTCGTCCGCGATTCCGTGTGCGATCACGACGAACTCGTCGCCGCCGAAACGGCCAACGAGCTCGTCCGCCCGGACGGCGGCCGACAACCGTTCGCCGATCTGACGGATCATCTGGTCGGCCCGGTCGTGGCCGAACGTATCGTTCAAAGTCTTCAGCCCGTCCAGGTCCACGAACAGCACCGCGATTCTGGTCGCAGGATCGACCCCCCGGAGAGCCTCGTCGAGCTGCTCGAAGATCGCCGCGCGGTTCAACAGTCCCGTGAGGCTGTCGTGATGCGCATCGTGAATGAGCGCCTCCATCATCCGATGGCGCTCGATCGCGATTCCGGCCAGCCGAGCTCCGTCGCGCATGAGCGCGAGGTGCTCCGGCAGCGGCTGGCGCGGTCTCGGGCCGTAGAAGGCGAGGGTGCCGAGCACCTCGTCGTCGGGCGCCTTGATCGGCATCGACCAACAGTGACGCAACCCGGCATCGATCACCCAGTCACGGATCGGCGCCCACTTCGGATCCACCGCGATGTCCTCGGTGATCGTCAGCTCGCCCGACCATGCAGCGGATCCGCAGGTGCCGATGTTCGGGCCGATCACCACGCCGTCGATCGACGCGAGATAGTCGGCCGGAAGCGATGGACCCGCTCCGGGGTGAAGCGTGCTCGATTCACGATCGAGCAGAACCACGCACGGGATCACCGACGGTTCGTAGCGCTCGATGCCCTCGACCAGCTCTCCCAATACCTCACTCAGAGGGGCGGCCTGCGCGATCAGCTCATGCAGCCGGTTGTGCGACGCGACGAGATCCTGGACGCGGGCGGCGTCCTGGTGAGCCACGCGGAGACTGAGCTCCATCGCCACTGTGGCGGCGGCGTTCTCCAGCGCTCGTAGATGATCCTCACTCCAGGTGCGCCCGGCGCGGTCGGCGATCGTCATCCAGCCCAGCAGACGGCCATCGATCGAGACCGCCGCTTCGGCGTAGGCGGGTGTTGCGACGGACTGGTAGGCGGGTGTTGCGACGGCCTCAAGCGGCGGGGCGGCCCGCGCGAGCAGATGGTCAGCGAGCGACTCGGACAGCGGGATCTCGGACGTTTCCGTGGCAGCACCGCCGGCGGTGCAAAGGCTCTTGACGAATCCGCGCTCGGTGTCGACCAGCACGAGCGCGGCCACGGCCGCATCCGTGTCGCGCCGGAGCGCCGCGGTCCACCGGTCGAGCTCCGGCTCGGGCGGCCGGTCGAGCAGCAGAGCACGCCTCAGAACCGTCAGACGCTGCTCCTCGGCGACCCATGAGGCGGTAGGCCGCGGGTCCGCATGCAGGCTGTCTGTCATTAACAGACTCCATCGGCTGATTGCGGCCAACCCTTGACTGCACGGCAAGACGGCCTGGCCCGGGGGGCTGACGCGCCGGGCTGCGTGCGAGCATGTGAGGCTCGGATGAGTCTGCGCTCGGACCCGGCCGCACGGACGTCCTCGTCGTCGGCGTCGCTACGGCGGCTGCGGCTCACGCTCGATGATGGAGCTCGCACGACGGCCCACGTCGCGATCTACCCGCTGGCATCGACGGTACTTCGGATACGGCGTCTCCCCGGCCTGACTCGGCTGGAGTCGTGGTGCGAACTGAACCACGTATCCGAGGCGCTGGTCGGCGGCTTCTACCTGCGCCGGCCTGGCGTGCCTCCGGAGCCGGTGCTCTCCGGTACGCCGCTCGGCGAGCTGTGGCTGGACGGGGCTCCGCAGCCGTTCATTCCGTTCACCCGCCCATTCGGTCAGCGCCGCGCCTGCATCAGCGTCGTTCACGATCACGTGCGCATCGCGCGCCGCGACGAGCTGGAGGCCTGCCCCGAGGGCGATCTGCTCCAAGCCGGCCCGCTGCTGGTCCGTGACGGACAGGGAATGGTCGACGGCGACGAGGAGGGCTTCTCGGCCAGCGCCGAGCAGTTCGACTCGGACATCACCGTCGGGCGCCATCCGCGCGCGGCGCTCGGCTGTGACGGCCAGCGCCTGATCGCGCTGGCGTGCGACGGCCGCGCCGACGACGATGCCGGTCTCACGCTCGGCGAGCTGGCCGCGACGATGGCCGGCCTCGGTGCGCGCGAGGCGCTCAACCTCGACGGCGGCGGCTCCACCTCGCTGGTGTGCGGCGGGCGCCTGCGCAACACCCCGCGCGAGGCGCATGAAACCACGGTGCCGGGCGGCCGGGCCATCGCCACCGCACTCGTGTTCGCGCCGCGCTGAGACAGCCGCGCCGGCCTGAGACCGCCCCTGCCCGTGTCCACCGTATGGTGGACACGTGCGCGTGCTGAATGGCCTGATGTTCTTTCCCCGCGGCGGTTCGGCTCACGTGGCGCGATCGGTGTCGGCGGCGCTCCCGGCACACGGCTGGGACGTCCGAGTCCTCAGCGGGTCGATCCCCGGAGGGCCCGGTGACGCAGAGACGTTCTACGCCGGCTTGGACGTTCACGCGGTGGACTTCAGCCGCGCGCAAGCCCCCATGCAGCCCTCCTACGAGGATCGTCCCGGCGCCGCGGATCGCTGCTTCGCGCTGGTCGACGATGCCGAGTACAACGCGCACGTCGCGGCCTGGGAGCTGGCGCTGCAGGATGCCGACGCCGGCTCGTTCGACGTGCTGATACTCAATCACCTCACGCCGCTCAACGAAGCGGCCATGCGCGTCGCTCCCGAGATCCCGGTCGTGGCTCACCTGCACGGAACCGAGCTGCTGATGCTCGAGCAGATCTCCGCGGGGGCACCGGCCGACTGGCACCACGCCGACGCATGGGCGGGACGGATGCGGCGCTGGGCCCGGCAATGCGCACGCGTCGTCGTGCAGACCCCGCGCAATGTCGATCGGGCGGTGGGGCTGCTCGGTGTCGAGCGTGACGCGTGCGTCGTCCTCGCGAACGGCTTTGATCCGGAGCTGTTCGCACCGGGGGAGGTCGATCGGGCCGCGTTCTGGCGACGCACGCTGGTGCAGGAGCCGCGGGGCTGGCACCCGGGGGCAAACCCGGGCAGCGTCGCCTACGACGCCGATCAGGTCGCGGTCCTGGACGAAGCCGTGACTCTGATCGCGGTTGGCCGCTACACGGCGGTGAAGCGGATCGGTCTCGTGATCGACGCGTTCGCGCGCGCTGCCCGGCGCACGCAACGAGTGCCGGCCCTGGTCGTCGTCGGCGGCTTTCCAGGGGAATGGGAGGGCGAGCACCCATGGGACGCGGTGCGGCGGACCGGCGCGCAGAACGTCTTCCTGGCCGGCTGGCAGGAGCATCAAACTCTGCCGAGCTTCCTCAACGCCGCCGACGCGCAGGTGTTGGGCTCCGTGCGGGAGCAGTTCGGCCTCGTGCTCGTCGAGGGCATGGCATGCGGCCTGCCCGCGATCGCAGTCAACCGGCTCGGCCCGGCCGAGATAGTCGACAACGGCCGAACCGGCTGGCTGGTGGAGCCCGACGATGTCGAGCAGCTCACGGACGCGATCGTCTCAGTCCTCGATGACGACCCCGAGCGCCGGCGGCGAGGGCGCGCCGCACGCGATGCGGCGGCCGTCCGTTGGAGCTGGCCATCCCTGGCCGGCGAGATGGCGCACGCGCTCGAGGAGATCCACGCGGACGTGGGTCCACCCATCCGCACAGCCCTTCAGTAACCCTCCAGCGAGGTCGACACGAACAGGAGATGAAGGCAAATCCCGCCCGGCCGCGGTCGATACGTCGCCTGCTGGCGATCTACGCTGCGATCAGTCTCGTTCCCGTCTTGATCCTCGGGGTCGTGCTGGCGGACACCCTGCGCGGGGATGCGAATCGGCGGGGCCTCGCCGAAGGGCAGTCGGAAGCACGATTGATCGCCCGGACCGCGGTCGAGCCGCTTCTGGTCGGTCGTCCGCTCGCGCTCGGGGTGACCGCGGGTGAACAGAGCGAACTGCACCGGCTGACACGAGCCTCGGTGGGCGAGGGGAGCATCCTCCGCCTCCGGTTGCGCGGGCTCGACGGGCAGGTCGTCTATTCCGACGACGGTTCCGGGTTCGGCGACCGACCCGAGGTCGACGCCCTCGAAGCGGCCCATGGCGAGACCGTCGCCCTCCTGACGAGGTTGAACTCCGACACCAACGACACCGGACGCAAGGGAGTGCAGTCGGTCGAGATCTACCTGCCGCTGCGAGCGGGCACGCCGCCGCGCCGGGTCGGCGTGCTCGAGATCTACCTTCCCTACGCGCCGATCAGCCGCGAGGTGACCGCGGGCCTGCACCAGCTCTACCTCGATCTCTCCGTCGGCCTGGCCCTGGTCTACCTCGCGCTGCTCGCGATCACCGCATCCGTGAGCCGGGGGCTGCGGCGCGAGGTCAAGGTCAACGCCTTCCTGGCTGAGCACGACACCCTGACCGAGCTTCCGAACCGTGTCCTCTTTCACCGGCGGGCCGAGAAGGCGCTCGCCGAGGCGGCCGCGCGCGGGAGCACGGTGGCGGTGGCGATCGTCGACCTCGACCATTTCAAGGAGATCAACGACACCCTGGGCCATCATTACGGTGACGACCTGCTGGTGGAGATCGCGAACATGATCTCCGCGGGCGTGGACCCGCACGACACGGTGGCGCGACTCGGCGGCGACGAGTTCGGCCTGATCCTGCGCGACGCCGCCGACCCCGAGCAGGCGCTGCGACGGCTGCGGTCGGTCATCGAGCGCGAGGTCGAGATCCGCGGGCTCCCGCTGTCGGTGCAGGCCAGCATCGGGTTCGCCGTCGCGCCCGACGACGGAACCGACGTCGACACGCTCCTGCAGCGCGCGGATATCGCCATGTACGTGGCCAAGGAGCGCCACAGCGAGGTTCTGCGCTACGACTGCAAACAGGACCACCACGACGCGGCCAAGCTCGGCCTGGTCGCCGAGCTGCGACACGCTATCGACGACGGCCAGCTGGTACTCCATTACCAACCGCAGACGACGCTGGATTCCGGACGGGTCGGTGCCGTCGAGGCGCTCGTGCGCTGGCAGCACCCGACCCACGGACTGCTCTACCCCGACAGCTTCCTCCCCCTGGCCGAGCAGACGGACGTCATCGACCGCCTCACAGAGTGGGTGCTCGAGAGCGCGCTCAGGCAGCTGCTCGCCCTCGATCGATCCTCGGCCGGCGTGCACAAGGTCGCCGTCAACGTCTCGGCCCGCAGCGTCGGTCGCAGCGACTTCGCCGAGCGCATCATCGGCACGCTGCAGAAGCTCGGGATCGCACCCGAGCGGCTGATCATCGAGGTCACCGAGACCGCGTTGCTGACAGACCCGGCCAGGGCCGCCAACGTGCTTGGGGAGCTCGCGGCCGCCGGCGTCGACATCAGCCTCGATGACTTCGGACGCGGACAGACCTCGCTCGGATACCTGTCGGCACTGCCGATCGACGAGATGAAGATCGACAAGGGCTTCGTGATGGACATGCTCGAGAATCCCGCCCATGCCGCGATCGTGCGATCGATCGTCGACCTCGGGCACAACCTCCAGCTGCGCGTGGTCGCGGAGGGCGTGGAGACCCAGGAGGTCCTCGACACCCTGGGCGCAGCCGGCTGCGACGTCGTCCAGGGCTTTTTCCTGGCCCGGCCGATGGCCGCCGACAAGCTTGCGCGATGGCTCGCCGAGCCGCTCGGTCGCGTACCGACGTCCAGCCTGACCCTGACCGGTCGCTAGCGCGCCGGACCACTCGCGGGGCATCTCGGCACCGCTGGACTCCAGCGGCTGGACCCCCGCTCAAGTGTGGGGCGCATTTGGTCGATGCGCACGGACCGCAAGAGTCGATCGCGACGTCCTCTCCGGGGCCGCTGCTTTTGAGTAACCGCTCTCAACAGAGCAAAGGAGAGCCATGGCGACGACAACGACGAGCCCGGCCACGGGGCCGTCCGCGCCTGACGGACCCCCGCGCGGCGATGGCCTTCCCACGCTGGCAAAGACGCCGACGGGGATCAGGGGGCTCGACGAGGTCACCGGCGGCGGATTGCCCCGGGGACGGCCAACGCTGGTGTGCGGCCCGGCCGGCTCGGGCAAGACGCTGCTGGCGATGGAGTTCCTGGTCCGGGGGATCTCGCAGTTCAGCGAGCCCGGAGTGTTCATCGCGTTCGAGGAGACTCACGACGACCTGGTGGCCAACGTTGCGTCACTCGGGTTCGACCTGGCCGCACTGGAGGCGGAGGGCCTGCTGCTGGTCGATCATGTGAAGGTCGTCGCTGCTGAGCTGCTCGAGGCGGGCGACTGGGATCTCGAGGGGTTGTTCATCCGGATCGGCGCGGCGATCGACGCGGTCGGAGCCAACCGCGTGGTGATCGACACGATCGAGACGCTGTTCGGCGCGTTCAAGGACGAGGCCACGTTGCGTTCGGAGCTGCGGCGCCTGTTCGTCTGGCTCAAGGACCGCGGTGTGACGGTCGTGATCACGGGCGAGCGCGGCGACGGACTGCTGACGCGTCACGGAATCGAGGAGTACGTCGCCGATTGCGTGATCGTGCTCGATCACGTCGCCTCGGAGGAGACCGCGACCAGGCGGCTGCGCGTCCTCAAATATCGCGGCTCGCTGCACGGGACCAACCAATACCCGTTCCTGATCGGCGAGCGCGGAATCTCCGTGCAGCCGATCACGTCGCTGGGTCTGCAGCACGGTGTGTCGACGGAGCGGGTGTCCACGGGCGTCGATCGCCTGGACGTGATGCTCGGAGGCGGTCCGTACCGCGGGAGCTCGGTGCTGGTCAGCGGCACCGCCGGGACCGGGAAGTCGACGATCGCCGCGCAGTTCTGCAGCGCCGCCTGCGGTCGGGGCGAGCGTGCCATCTACTTCGCCTTCGAGGAGTCCGAGGATCAGATCATCCGCAACATGCGCTCGGTCGGGATCGATCTCGCACGCTGTGTGCAGGAGGGCCTGCTGCTGTTCCGGTGCGTGCGCCCGAGCCGGCTCGGCCTCGAGGCGCACCTTCTGTCGGTTCAGAACCTGGTCGAGGACTTCGAGCCGGCGGTCGTCGTCATGGATCCGATCTCAGATCTCGTCGGCAGCGGCACCGGCAGCGGCCGTGACGTGACCGCGATGCTGACGCGCCAGGTCGACTTCCTCAAGGCCGCCGGGGTGACGGCGCTGTTCACCAACCTGGCCTCCGAGACGCAGCAGGCCACGACCCAGCAGATCGTCATCTCGCTGATCGACACGGCGCTGCTGGTCCGCGCGCTCGAGGGCAACGGCGAGCACAACCGCGTCTTGTCGGTCCTCAAGTCCAGGGGGATGGCCCACTCCAACCAGGTCCGGGAGTTCCTGCTCACCGACCGGGGGATCGAGCTGGCCGATGTCTACGTCGGGCCCCAGGGGGTGCTGACCGGCTCCGCTCGTTCGGCGCAGGAGGCCAAGGAGCACTCCGACGCCGAGCAGCGCCAGGAGGATCTCCAGCAACGCCGGTCCAACCTCGAACGCCAGCGCCAGTCGGTGGAGGCTCAGGTGGCCGTGCTGTGGCGCGAGTTCGAAGACGAATCAGACGCCGTGAACCGGCTGCTGACCCGTGGAGCCACCGGCCGTGAGGAGGGCGACGAACAGCGTCTGGAGCAGGGACGTCTGCGCTCGAGCGACGTACCCACGCGCAACGGCAAGCCCGGCGATGGGTCCGATGGCCGGCCCGTGACGCCATGACCCGTGTTACCGGGACAGAGGACGTGCCGGTGGAAGTCGACGAGCCCGAGCAGTGGCACCTGCGCCTGTACGTCGCGGGGCAATCACCGAAGTCGCTTCGAGCGTACGCGAACCTGATGGCGCTGTGCGAGGAGCAGCTGGACTCTCGGTACGACGTCGAGATCGTCGATCTCCTCCAGAATCCTCAGCTCGCCGCGGGCGATGAGATCGTCGCGATCCCCACGCTCGTACGACGACTCCCCGCGCCGATGCGAAAGATCATCGGTGACCTGTCGGACTCTGACCGGGTTCTGGTCGGTCTGCAGTTGCGCCCCGGCTCCTGACCGTGCCGTCGGAGCGCGAACTCACCCTCGAGCAGTTCCGCGCCGCCCTCGCCGAGCTCGAACGGGAGGAGTACGAGCTGACGCTGTTCGTCAGCGGCGCGTCTGACTCCTCGGCGCGAGCGATCACCAACATCCGCGAGATCTGCGACGTCCATCTCGCCGGGCGCCATCGGCTCAACATCGTGGACCTCAACCAGGAGCCCGCCCTGGCCGGCGAGCATCACGTGCTCGCGACGCCGACATTGGTCAAGGATCGTCCATTGCCGCTGCGGATGCTGGTCGGAGACATGTCAGACCACGTGGCGATCCTGCTGGCCCTCGACGTGCAATCCGGAGCTTCCCCACGCGACCGCCGCGTCGGGCCGGTCATACCGGGGGCCACCCCGTGACCCGCGCGGGCGATCAGACAAAGATCGCGCTCGTGCCGGAGATCCCCAGGCGAGAGCCCGCCGTGGACACGCGCGACATCTCGGTCCGGCTGCTCGAGGCAGAGGAGACCCTGCGTGCGATCCGCAACGGCGAGGTGGACGCGCTCGTGGTCCAGAACGCGGCTCCGACCGCACAGGTGTTCACGCTCGCCAGCGCGGACCGTCCATACAGGATGTTCGTCGAGCACATGCGCGACGGCGCCGCGACCGTCTCGGAGACCGGCACGATCCTCTATGCCAACCGGCGCCTGGCAGAGCTGCTGAGGTGTCCGCTGCGCCAGCTGATCGGATCCCCGGTGACGTCGTTCATCGCCGAGTTCGACCATGCGGCGTTGCGGGCGATCGGCGAGCAGGACACGGCGACAATCGAGGTCCACCTTCTCGACAGCAGCCGGCAGGAGGTCCCCGTCAGGCTCTCAAGCGCGGCGCTCGACGTCGACTCACAGCATCTGCTCTGCCTGACATTCGCCGACCAGACGCAGCAGAACGAGCAGATGCGCGAGATCGACCGTCTGGGCCGGGCGCAGGCCGAGCGGATGCGCGAGCTCGAGATAGCCCAGACCGCGCTGACGGAGCAGGCCACCCACGACGCCCTCACCGGTCTGCCCAATCGCCACCTGCTGATCGACCGGCTCGCTCAGACGCTGGCTCACGCCGAGCGCACGAAGACCGCGACCGGCGTGATCTTCATCGACCTCGATGGCTTCAAGCAGATCAATGACACCCGCGGCCACGACGTCGGTGACTCGGTGCTGCGCCAGATCGCCGGTCGTCTCCAGCACGCGGTGCGACCGATGGACAGTGTCTCCCGGCTCGGAGGCGATGAGTTCGTCGTGCTGCTGCCGGTGGTGGGAGGCCCCGACGACGCGCTCGGTATCGCGAGCCGCATCGCCGCTGAGATCGACGCTCCACTCCCTCTTCCCAGAGGAGCCATGGCCGTGACCGCCAGCATCGGAATATCGCTCACGGACGCCTCGGGCGAGGCGGGCGAGGCCACCGCCAGTCGTCTGCTCCAGCAGGCGGACACCGCCATGTATCACGCGAAATCCCTCGGCGGGTCTCAGACGCAGCTGTTCAATCCGCAGCGGACCCCCAGCATCCTCATGGCCGACCGCGACCTGTGGATCGACCGGATCCATGAGGCCCTGCACGAGGACCGCTTCGTGGTCCATGCTCAACCGATCATCGATCTCGCGACCGGTGTGGTGGCCCAGCACGAGCTGTTGATCCGCCTGCGCGATCCCGAGGGGCAGCTGATTGCGCCGGTCGCATTTCTGCCGACCGCCGAGCGGTGCGGCCTGATCGGAGAGATCGATCAATGGGTGATCAAGCAGGGCGCCCGGCTAGCCGCCCGTGGCCAGCCCATAGCAGTGAACCTCTCGGCCGCGTCGGTCGGCAATCCCGTGATGCTGAATCTGATCGAGCGAGAGCTTCACCGCAACAATGCCGATCCGGAACACCTCGTGTTCGAGATAACCGAAACCGCGGTGATGAGCAACATCGATCGGGGGCGCTTGTTCGCCGAGCACCTGGTCGGGCTGGGCTGCCGCCTCTCACTCGACGATTTCGGTACAGGGTTCGCCAGCTTCACCTACCTCAAGCGCCTCCCGGTCAGTTATCTGAAGATCGACATCGAGTTCGTCAGAGACGTGGTCGACAGCCGCCGGGACCGCTCCGTGGTCAGCGCGATCGTCTCGCTGGCAGAGGGCTTCGGACAGCAGACGATCGCCGAAGGCGTCGAAGACGAGGCGACCGCCAACGTGCTCCGGGACCTCGGCGTCACGTTCGGGCAGGGATATCTCTTCGGCCGTCCGGGCCCGGTCAACGACGGTCGCCGCCGCCCGTAGCGTTCGCGAGCGGCTCGCGGGCCGGCTCAGACTTCGTAGAGTTCCGCGGCGTTCATGCAGGCGTCTGGCCCATTCATCATTCTGAGGCGCGCCGGCCGCTGCCCGCGCCGGCTGGCGCTCGCCATCGTCGTGCTGGCCATGCCCTTCCTCGCTCAGGCTCAGTCCGTGGCCATGGCATCCAGCGCGCCGCTCGCCGCCTGCGCGTTCGGCACCGACGTTCCCGGGCTGAAGGGATTTCTCTCCCCCGCGGTGCAGCAGGCGGCCGACGCGTATGCCGCCGGCCTGCAGGGCGACGACGCCCCGACGCGGGCGCGGGCGCGGCAGATCTTCGCCGCGGCGGCGGCGGCCTACGTATACGGGCTGGCGCAGGTCAGCGTGCGCGCGACGGTCAAGCACCTCCCCCGTAACGAGATCGTGAGCGTAAACGCCCTGGCCGACCCGACCGTCCAGACCGTCGTGTCACCGAACGTCGACACGGCCTACACGGTCGAGTGGCTCGATCTGACCACCGGCCCCGTGGTGATCAGCGTGCCCGACACCGGGGGGCGCTTCTACACGTTTCAGTTCCTCGACGCGTTCTCCAACGCGTTCGCGTACGTCGGCAGCGGCTCGACGGGCACGCGAGCCGGTGCCTACGCGTTGGTACCGCCGGGGTGGAGCGGGTCGATCCCGGCCGGGGTGACCCGCGTCGACTCCCCGAGCAGCACCGTGTGGCTGCTGGGGCGCACGCTGGTCAACAGCACCGCCGATCTACCCGCCGTCAAGCAGCTTCAGGAGCAGTACGAGTCGACGCCGCTGTCGGCGTGGGAGACGGGCGCTCGGCAGCCGCCGGTGGTGCTCAGCCAGTACCCGCCCACGATCCCCAAGAGCATTCCGACCGGCGCCGAGTTCATCGCGACGCTCAACGACGAGATGAACATCGATCCGCCGCCGGCGGCCGACGACTGTGCCCTGGAGGCGATGGGTCCCGCGGGAGTCGAGGTTCCTCACCCGACGCCCGGGCAGAGCCTGCTCGACGATCTCTCAGACGAAGCGCCGCCGCTGCCGTCGATCGCCGGCGACCCCGTCGCCGCCGCGGCGCTGAGCGCAGGAACGGCTGCCGGCGCGCGGATCATCGTCGCCGCGGAGGCCGAGCTAAATGCCGCCAGCCGCCGCTCGAACAACGGCTGGGAGATACTCGGCAATTGGGTCGGGCGCTACGGGACACGGTACCTTGGCCGGGCCATCGTCGCCCGCGATCTGCTGGGGGCCAACACGCCCGAGCAATCGATCTATCCGATCGCCGACACTGACGTCACGGGCCGTCCCCTCGACGGCGGGCAGCGCTACACGATCCGCTTCCCCAAGGGGGACCTGCCCCCGGTCGGCGCGTTCTGGTCGTTGACCATGTACGACGCGGCGGACTTCCTGTACGCCAACGCGCTCGATCGCTACGCGATCGGCGATCGCACCCGCGGTCTGCAATACGCGCGAGACGGATCGCTGACGCTCGACGTTCAGCACGCCGCGCCCACGGATCCGCAGCAGCGAGCCAACTGGCTCCCGGCGCCGAGCGGTTCGTTTCACCTGGTCTTGCGGCTCTATCAGCCCAGGCCGGCCGCACTCGACGGCCGTTGGAAGCCCGCGCCGATCGAGCGACTCGGGGCTGTGATGACGGCGCGCGCTCCCCGCGTCACCAGGCTCCGGATCCATCCGGCCGCTTTTCGCCCCGCCGTCCGGGGTGCCATGCACGGGCGCCGCGGTCCCGCGCGCGTGAGCTACCGCGTGAGCCGGCGGGTGGTCACCGAGTTCGAGATCCTTGCGGTCCACGATCGCCGCGGGTGCCGCAAGCAGTCGCGCCGCGTCTGCACTCGCGACACGTTCGTAGGGCGCTTCACCCAGGCCGGCCGGGCCGGCCGTAATGGCTTCTTCTTGACCGGCCGCGCCAGAGGCCACCGACTGGCGCGCGGTCGCTACCTCCTGCGCGCCGGCACCGGCCGAGCGCACAGGACTCCCAGGGGCGCGGTCAGCCAGGTCGCCTTCCGGATTCTCTGAGCCGGTTAGCGTTCGGCTTCGGGTAGCACGATGTCCAGCCGGCTCACGTGCGTGCGGTCGCGACCGCCGGCCTTGGCGTCGTAGAGCGCGCGATCGCTGCGGGCCAGCAGGTGCTCGAGCGTCTCTCCGAACAGACGAACGGCGATCCCGGCGGAACAGGTGCGGTTCTGCGTGACGCTGTCGCGAAGCCGCTCGACGATCTCGAGTGCATCGTTGACCTCGCAGTCGAACATGAGTGCGAACTCCTCGCCTCCTATCCGCGCCAGCACGTCTCCCGAGCGAAGCTGATCGCGCCACGCTGCCGCGGTCTCCTTCAGCAGCCGGTCGCCGGCCGGGTGGCCGAACGTGTCGTTGAACTCCTTGAAGTGATCGAGGTCGAGCATCGCGACCGTCATGCGCCGGTTCTGCGCGAGCGCCCGTTTGAGCGCGGCGTCCCACGCGCGTCGATTGGGCAGGCCGGTCAGCGAGTCGGTCTGGGCTTCATCGGTCAGGAAGTCCAGCGCGTCTGCCCGGTCGATGACCGCCGCTGCCTCGTGCGCCAGCAGCGCGGCGACGGTGGCGCGTGAATCGTCGAGGCGGACCGCGTCTGACCAGGCCACCACCAGCACCCCGAGCGCCGCCGCGCCCTTCATCAGCGGCTGATACAGGATCGAGGACGGGCGCCCATCCGCGATCCACATGTCGACGCTGCCAA
Organism: uncultured Solirubrobacterales bacterium; assembly: GCA_963799995.1. Taxonomy (GTDB): domain Bacteria; phylum Actinomycetota; class Thermoleophilia; order Solirubrobacterales; family Solirubrobacteraceae; genus Palsa-465. Next base: position 477,257 of record CAWCZI010000014.1, read on the forward strand.
CCTTCGCCTCGAAGTCTTCGGTGATCAGGGCCGCACGCCCCGAGCGAAACACCTCGTGGGCTGTGCTTGTGGGCTGGGCCGAGACACCCGCGGCGGACGCGGATCCGCTGTTCGCGGTGCAGCGCAGCTCACCTGATTCGGGCACCGGCTCGTACAGCAGCGCTGCCGTGCCGGAGCTGATCCGCCGGGCGGCGTTACACACGTCGACGCGCGCCTGCGGGCTCTCGAACAGGCTGTGGACAGTCTCTGACACCTGCTCGAGCATCAGTCCCCGCGCCTGCGCATCGCTGGCCTGGAGACGGACATCTCTGACCAGCAGCTGAGTCGCGAAGCCGATGATCGAGCTCACCGCGACCGACAGCAGCGCCGTGCGGTACTGGCTGTCCGGGTAGTGCGGTGCCCCCACGATCAGGATCGGTGCGAGATAGAAGACGGCAAGTCCGCCGATCACCGCGACCATCTCTCGGCGCCGCCGGGCGTGCAGCGCCGTATAGAAGACGGGCACCATCGCGAGGGCCCCGGCGCCCGAGTTGATCCCGCCGGCCGAGTTGCGCAACAGCCCGACCGCAGCCAGGAAGACGAGCGAGCTCGGCACGATGCCGAGCCACGCGGACCGGCGTCCCCAGATCCGCAGCATGGCCAGGACGCCGGTGGCGAGCAGCAGTCCGGTGGCCAGCGCGTACTGCGCCCAGTCGACCGAATCGCCGATGGGCACGGCCAGCCAGGCGAGCAGCGCCGCTCCGCCAAAAGGAGCCAATCCCCCCGTCGTCCGCCAGCGTGCTCGGATCCGGTCGCGCCTCATCGAGGTCCATCGACTCACAGAGGTGGATCGCTGAAGTTTGGCCGGGCCATCTGGACAACCCGGCGGCGGGGGACGGACGCACTGCGGCCCGCGAGGCGTTGCTGCCTCGCGGGCCGCTCGGCACGGCGCCCCGGCGCCGTCCCCCGGCTCTGTGATCAGGCGCCCCGCTTGCGGATCAGCCGCCGTACTTGGTCTGGCAGGCGGTCACCTTCGACACGTCGGTCCCGGCCGCGACGACGCACTTGGCCAGAGTCGCGGCCTTGCTGAGCTGCTTGTTGGCCTGCTTGTTGACGGTGGCGGCCTGACCAGCGGCTGAGTTGGCCTGACCGGTGGCGGAGTTGATCTGCTTCTGGGCCTGGTTGAGCGCCTGCTGTGTCTGCTGGATGCCTGACTTGACCGCCTGATTGGCGGTGTTGACGCTTGGCTGGATCGCGGTGAAGTAAACGATCAGGAAGATGCCCAGGGAAACGGCCATGCCGATACTCCACAAACGCCAGCTACGGGTGACGAGAACCATTGTCTGCTCCTTGTTTTGAATGTGACTGCGTTTTTGAGTTCGAGTACTGCGGTGTCTGCTGTCAGGCGGCGCTGGATGACAGCTCGGCGAGCGCCGCGTCCCAATCGATGACGAGCTCGCGCTCGTCGCCGTCGGGCATCCTCTTGGCGGGCACGGTCTTGCCCGGGTAGAGGAGCGGAAGAGCCGCGGCCGGGACCGGATTGCCGACCTGGATCTGGTAGGGCGGCCGCCCCTCGGCCATCACCGTCAGCGCGAAGGCGTACATATCGTCGCCCTTGGGGTTGCGCATCCCGAGCGGCTGGGACTGGACGATCACCGCCTTGCACGGCAGACCCTGCTCGAGGATGCGCGCAGCCGAGCCGGTGTTCTTGTCGCCGGAAGTGGCCATCGTCACCGTCGGCGGCTCCTCGCCGAGCGACAGGACGAAGCGGCTGTGATCGTCGGGATCGACCCGTACGGCGACGGTGACGCCCGATGTCATCAGCTGGGGAATGATCGTCGCCCGTACGGCCTGGCGGCAGGTGGCGGTGTAGCGCGGGACGTTGTCCAGCGCCACCTCGACCGTGAACACGCACACGTGCGCGGGGTCGAAGTCCGCTCCGGTGCTGACCGACGTCTGCTGAACGCTGACGATGATCCCCCGGCCGAGCAGTCCCTTCTCCAGAAGTTCCTTCGATACCGACCCGGTGAGGTCACGCATCTTGCTCAAGAGTCCCACTGGTTGTCCCTCCTCGTTGAACGATTGACTCGATGTGGCGAACCCTGAGCGACGCCGCCGAAGGCGCGCCAAAGGAACGCCAAAGGGGGGCTTTGTTGCGTCCATTAGCCTGTTAGTGGGTGACCGAGGGCATTTGTCGTTTTGCGGTGCTTGGCCCGCTTGTGCTCGAGCGGGATGGACAGGCCGTGGCCCTCCCCAGCGGGCGCCAGCGCTCGCTGCTCGCGCTGCTGGTGCAGAGCGGCAGCGCACCGCTCTCCCGCGACCGGCTGATCGACGAGCTGTGGGGTGAGCATCCGCCCGCGAGCGCGGTGTCGGCGCTGCACGTCCACCTGTCAAAGCTCCGCGGTCTGCTCGGCGGCCTGCTGGTGCTGGAGGCGGCGGGGTATGCGTTGAGTGCAGGCGGCTTCGAGCTGGACGTGTGGCGGTTTGACCAGCTGATCGACCAGGCCAGAGCAGAGCCGGACCGGGCGCGGGCGCTGGCGCTGCTGACCGAGGCGCTGGCGCTGTTCCGCGGGGAGCCGCTGTGTGACGTGGCCTCCGAGGGCAGCGTCGCTCAATGGCGACGGGCGCTCGAGGAGAAGCGCCTGCAGGCGATTCTCCTGCGAGTCGACGTGGAACTGGCCGCCGGCGCGTCGGGTGAGCTGCTGGCCGAGCTCGAGCGCCTTTGCGCCGAGCATCCGTTCGAAGAGCGCGCGTGGGGTCAGCTGATGCTGGCCCTGCATCGAGCGGGCCGCCAGGCGGATGCGCTGGAGGCCTACCAGCGGGCCCGCCGGCTGTTCGCGACCGAGCTCGGCCTGGAGCCCGGAGAGGCGCTGGTCGAGCTCCAGCGGCGGATCCTCGACCGCGATCCGACGCTGATGGTCGAGTTCGAGCCGACGCCGGCGGCCAGGGTGGCCGCGGCCTCCAACCTGCCAAGACCGCTGACCCGGATGGTCGGCCGGCAGCGGGAGCTCGACGCACTGACCGACCTGACCGCCGACCCCGACGTGCGGATGGTGACGCTGACCGGGGCGGGCGGGGTGGGAAAGACACGGCTGCTACTGGAGCTCGGCCGGCGCCTGGAGCCCGGGTACGCGGACGGAGCCGTGTTCGTCCGACTCGAGCGGCTGACGGATCCGGCCCTGGTGGCCGCCGAGATCGCGACGGCGCTGGCCCAGCGCGACGGGACCGACGGCCCCGGTGCCGACGGCCTCGCCACCTACCTGCGCGACCGTGAGCTGCTGCTCCTGATCGACAACTTCGAGCATCTGCTGGCCGCGGCGGCGCTGGTCGCCGAGCTCCTGGCGCCGGCACCGCGGATCCGCGTGCTGGTCTCGAGCCGGACGGCGCTGCGGATCCGCGGCGAGCAGACCTTCGAGGTGGAGCCGTTGGCGCTGCCCGAGGGTGAGAGCCACCAGGAGGTGGTGCAGAGTCCGGCAGTCCAGCTGTTCGAGCAGTGTGCGACGGCCGCCAATCGCAAGCTGGAGATCGACGCGGCGACAGGGCTGACCGTGGCCACGATCTGCCGTGCGCTCGACGGTCTGCCGCTCGCGATCGAGCTGGCCGCATCTCGATCGCACCTGCTCAGCCCGGCGCAGATAGCCGATCAGCTGGCGCGGCCGTTGTCGATCGGCGAGCACGCGTTGAGGGACCTCCCCGACCGCCAGCAGACGCTCCAGGCGACGATTCGCTGGAGTTATGACCTGCTGACCCCGGCCGGCCGTCACACGCTGTGCAGCGCGGGAGTGTTCCTTGGTGGGTTCACGCTGGGAGCGCTCGAGGCGGTGGCCGGAGAGCCTGTCGGGCGCCAGATCGACGAGCTGCTCGAGGCCAGCCTCGTCCGCCGCCAGGCCGTCGAGGGGCGGTTCGAACTGCTGGAACTGGTGCGGGCCTTCGCGCTGGACGAACTCCAGGCCGACGGCAGGACGGAGCAGACCCGCGCCCGTCTGCGACGGCATTTCGCCACACAGGTGGCGGGCTCGATCGAAGCGTTCGATGACGGCGGCTCCCCGGGCGAGCTGGCGGCTCCGCTGCTGCCCGACCACGCCAATCTGCGCGCGGCGTTCGAGGACGCGATCGAGATGGGGGACGAGCAATCGGCGCTCGCTCTGGGCCTCGCCCTGCGGCCGCTGTGGCTCGCCGGGATGCTGCGCCAGGAGAGCCAGGAGCTGGCCGACCGGCTGCTCGAGCGCTTCTCGATTCCCGGGGACCGGGAGGTTGCGCTGGTGCGAGCTGTGGCGTTTATCGATTACAGCCCGGGCGCGAAGATCTGGCACCGCCGGCTGGCCGCGTGTGCAGCCCGGATCGGCGACCAGGAGGCGCTCACCACCGCGACCGGGAACCTGTTCGGGCTGGCGCTGAACGCGCGCGACCGGGAAGAGATGAGGCGCATGCGGCCAGAGCTGATCGCGCTGCTCACGCCCGAGTCCAGTCCTCGGGCGATCGGCTGGATCCACTACTTCCTCGCTCTCGACGCCTACGTCGACGGACGGCTGCAGTCAGCCTGCGAGCACGCATCGCTGAGCGTCGAGAAGGGCGAGGAGATCGGACACGAGTTCATGCTCGCCAGCGCGGTCGGCACGCGGTTGCTGGCGCAGTCTGCCCGTGACGAAGCGATCGCTCACGGGGCGCTGGTCGATGCGCTCGAGCAGATGCGGCGGCCCAGCGTGCAGCCGCTGGCCGCCTTCGCGCTGTGGCTGGCGGCCCGCTATGCCGCCGAGGTCGAGCCCGAGACGGCCGGCCGGTGGCTGGCGCAGGCCGAGCGGATCATCGAGGCGCTGGATTCCGACCTGTGGCCGGAATGCGTTCTGCGCGACGAGACCCTCGCGGTCCTCGGCATCACGGATCTCGACGCCCTGCTCGACCGCACCCCGCCGTTGGACCACGCCGCCGCACTGGACGAAGCAGCCGCGTGGCTGGGCGGACGCGATCCCGCGGAGAGCACGCCGCGCGAGGGGGCGCTGCTGTACAGCGCGGGCTGACCCGACGCGTTCGTAACCGGTTGGCAAACCGGTCAGGGATCTTGCGCCGGCAGCGAACGGGGTCAGGGATTTGCTTCTACGTCACCGAGCGAATGCGTGGACATCTCGAATGCGTGGACATCTCTTCACCGGACGCCCGTATGATGCGTTCACCATGGAATGGCAGCCTGTTGGTGCGGGGATGATCGCCGGCCCCGAGCGGTCGGCGTTTGCCCGGCCTCGCAGGGCTCCCCGCCCGCTACAGACGGGCACCGTGATCGCGGTGGTATGTGCGGTGCTGCTGGCGTGGGCCTCCGCGATCGTTGCTCGGGACGCGGATCCCGCGCTCGGCATACGGCCTGGGTCACCCGTCGCGCATAGCGCGCCATCGCTTCTGTGGTCCCTACCCGCGGCTCTGCGGCCGGTCGTCTCCTCGACCGTCGCCGCCGAGCAGCCGCGGTTTGCCGTCACGGCGCTCGGCGACGAGCGCTGGTCCGCGTCCGGTGGAGGCGTGGTCTCGCGCTTCGGGCGCGGGGGCGTCACCGTGGCGGCCGCTGGCGGCGCGCTCACGATGAGCGTTGAGAGCGTCGGGGTGGGGTCTCGGCTGATGCCCCTCGGCTCGGTTGTGCCCGTGGCACGCCAGAACCGGATCGTGTACCGCCGCGGCGCGGTCAGCGAGTGGTACCGCAACGGACCGCTCGGGCTCGAGCAGGGCTTCACGCTCCGTGGACGGCCCGGAATGGGCGCGGGCCCGCTCACGATCATGGAGCGCGTGTCCGGGGGATTGGTCCCCCGCCAATCCGGCGCACAGGTCACGTTCGCCCGCTCGACGGACGGTCCTGCGCTCCTGCGCTATGGGTCGCTCTCGGCCGTCGACGCGAGTGGCCGTGCGCTGCCGGCACGACTACGGATCGCCCGGGGCTTGCTGCAGCTGCGCGTCGATGAAGCAGGCGCCCGGTATCCGGTCACAATCGATCCGATGGTTCAGCAGGGACCGAAGCTGGTCCCGAGCGATCCGACTGGGGCCCCGGGGGCCGGAGGCAGTGTGGCGGTATCCGCCGATGGGAACACCGCCATCGTCGGCGGCGGTCAGGACAACAACAGCGCCGGCGCCGCGTGGGTGTTCGTGCGCTCCGGGTCCACCTGGACCCAGGAGGGTCCGAAGCTGATTCCGAGCGGCCAGTCATCGACCGCCAGTCTCGCTTTCGGCAGCGGCGTGGCGCTGTCCGCTGATGGCAACACCGCACTGATCGGCGCGTCTGGGGAAGCCAACGAGAAGGGCGCGGCGTGGATCTTCACGCGCTCGGGGTCGAGCTGGACCCAGAGCAGCTCGATGCTGACGCCGAGTGATGAGAACGGCCAGGCGCTGTTCGGGGAGCACGTGGCCCTGTCGGCGGACGGGAACACCGCCCTGATCGCGGGCCGGGGAGACAACAACGGCACCGGCGCCGCGTGGGTGTTCACCGATTCCGGCTCGGGGTGGGCCCAGCAGGGCCCGAAGCTCACCGCCCCCGGCGGTAGCGGCGACTTCGCGTCCGCAGTCGCTCTCTCGGGCGACGGGACCACGGCTCTGATCGGGCAGATCTCCAACCAGGGCGGTGGGGGCGCGTGGGCGTTCGTGCGCTCGGGATCCACCTGGACGGCACAGGTCCCGCAGCTCACGCCGAGCGACGCGAGCGGTCACGCGGACTTCGGCTGGAGCGTCGCCCTGTCCGGTGACGGAAACACGGCGATGGTCGGCGGCCCCTTCGATAACAATCTCGCGGGCGCGGCGTGGGTGTTCACCCGCAGCGCAACGACCTGGTCACAGCAGGGTGCGAAGCTCACCCCCGACGACGCCACGCCCGGCGGACAGAACAACGACGGGGAGGATTTCGGCATCAGCGTCAGCCTCGCCGGCGACGGGAGCAGTGGCGTGATCGGTGGGTCGGGCGACCGCGGCGGAGTGGGGGCCGCGTGGGTGTTCACGCAGGCGAGTCCGACGTGGACCCAACTCGGGCCCAAGCTCGTCGCCGCCGATGCCTCTGGCGCCGCGGGATTCGGCGAGAGCGTGGCACTCTCGAACGATGGGGGCACCGCGATCTTCGGCGGCCCCGGGGACAACGGCGGAATCGGCGCGGCCTGGGCATTCCCGATTGACACCGTCCCGCCGGCGGCGTTCGATCTCGTCGCTCCGGCCGACGGCAGCCAGAATCTGCCGCCCCAGCCGACATTCTCGTGGAACGCCACGACCGACACCGGGTCCGGCGTCGACCACTACGAGCTCTGGATCGACAGCGCCGAGGACCAGTCAGTCCCGATCTCGGCGTGTTCGAATGGGCTCTGCACGGTCACGGCGGACACGGTGCTCGCGCAGGGCGCGCACACCTGGCTGGTCAAGGCGATCGATGCGGACGGCAACGTCCGCACGAGCGCGAGCGCCGGCTTCACCGTCGACGCCGCGCCCCCCACCGCGGTCACCAACTCGGCGCCGGCGGATGGGGCGAGGATCGACGACGCGACGCCGACCCTCGAGTGGACCGCCGCATCAGACGGCGGAAGCGGCCTTGGGGGCTACCGCGTCCTGATCGACGGCGCCCAGAGCGGCGGGGACCTCCCGTCGAGCGCCACGTCCTACACGCCGCCCTCGGCCCTCGCCGACGGGCCGCACTCCTGGCAGGTTGTGGCCTTCGACCAGGCCGGGAACACGCAGCCCGGACCGACGTCGCACTTCACCGTCGACACCGCGGCCCCGCACGCCGAGATCACGGCCAACGATGCCCAGCCGGCGGCGGGGGCCACCGTCAGCTTCGACGCCTCCGGATCGAGTGACCCGGAGGGGGCCCCGATCACCGACTACTCATGGGACCCGGAGGGGACCGGAACCTTCACCAGCAGCGGTACCACGCCGACCCTCCAGCATTCCTACACGTCTCCCGGGACTTACTCTGCTGCCGTCCGGGTCACCAACTCGGTCGGCCTCACCAGCACGGCGACGGTCACCGTCAACGTCGAGCCGACGCCCCCGTCCGGCAACGTCGGCGTGCTGATCAACAGCGGCGATTACGCGACCGACGACCCCGACGTCCAGGTCGGACTCGTCTGGCCGGGCGGCACCAGTCAGGCCCTCATCTCCAACAACGGAGGGTTCGGCGCGAGTGGGAACGCCACCACGCTCCCACTGTCACCCCAGATCGCGTGGACGCTCGAGCAGACCGGCGCCGACCGCCTTCCGAAGACCGTCTACGTCCGCTTCCTCGGCGGACCGGGCGACCTGTCGCTGATCACCTTCACCGACAGCATCATCCTCGATGAGCAGGCTCCGACCGTCCAGTCGGCGGTGCTGGTGTCAAGTGCACAGCGCGGCCACGCCGCATCGCTCGCTCGTGTGAAGTCCCGGCTCTCGCGCTACACGATCCGGCTGGCGGCGCGCGACCGGATCGTCGGCGTGTGCGCCGCTGCCGTGTCGAGCCGGCGTGGCGGGGGCACGGCGATCCCGATCCGCAGCTGCCACCGTCGCGGGATTCTCCATCTCAGCCGCACGCTGCACATCAAGTCCTCGAAGGCTCCCCGGTACGTGCGGGTCCGCAACTCCGCGGGGAAGTGGTCGGGTTGGCGAAAGCTCGTCACGCCGGTCACGCGACGAGGTTGATCACGTGCTGCTGGGCGAGCGCGGATCGTAACCGGGGGGTCCAGCCGGGCGTCAGCGACCGGCGGCGATCCCGGGTCCGGGCCGGTACATGCGCGTCCACAGCGGTCGCAGCAGCTGGGCCGCGAGCGGCAGCGCGAGCACGATGTAGAACGCCGCCAGCACCGTCCACACCAGCGCGGCCGGGGCGAGCGAGGCGAGGCGATGGTAGTAGCGCAGTGACAGCACCACCGCGAAGGCCACCGTCAGCGCGGACCAGACCAGCGATGCCACCGCGTAGCCGAGCAGGCGCCCGCCTGCGCCGGCGGTCCGGTGCCCCGACAGCACCTCGGTCAGGCGCGCCGATGCTCGCCGCCGCAGTCCGGGCTCGCGCAGGAGGTCGACGAGCACGTGATAGCCGTCGCGCTCGAGCAGCGGGTTGAGGTTGAAGAGCGCCCCGACGTAGCCCCCGAACGCCACCTGGAAGAGGATGTCGCGCACGCTGCCCGGCGGCGAGACCAGGCAGCCGAGCGCGAACGCTCCGCCCAGCACCACGTCGCTGGCCGGTCCGGCCACGCTGATCATGATCCGGCGCCGCCGCGACTCGAACCAGGCGTCCGTGGTGTCGACGAACACGTACGGGAACACCAGTGCAACCTTTATCCCGGCGCGCGAGATCGGACGCCCGAACGATTCCGCGGTCAGACCGTGGGCGAGCTCGTGGCAGACCACGAGCAGGAAGCGAGCGGCGACGAACACCAGCGCGCCGAGGCCGACGCGCCGGGCAACCACGAAGGGCGTCCCGTAGCGTCCGACCACCACCGCGACGAACGCCACCAGCCCCGCCGCCGCGACCGCGGCCAGCAATGCGAGCGCGGCGTTTGTGAACAAGAGAAAGCCGCCGCGCCGGTACAGGGCCGCGATCAACTCCGGGACGCGCGGGATCGTCCGCTCGCGGGGGCGCACGAGGCGCTGAAGCCAGGCGCCGCGACCGGCGTCGGCGGCGCGCTCCTCAACGCCCGCGAGCAGTCCCCGGTCGGCCAGCTCGGCCAGCAGTCGAGCCAGGCGTCCTGGGCCGTCGGCGCCACAGCGTGCGGTCGCCTCACCGATCAGGTCGATCAGGTCGCGGTTGCCGTCGAGCAGCTGGGCCAGCTCGGCCTCCGGCTCGGCCAGGCGCAGCAGGGCCCCCGAGCGATGGTCCTTGAGGACGTAGCGCTCCTCACCCTCGGCGGCGTCGAGCCGCTTCAGCGACCAGCCGGAGCGCAGCCGCGGCTTGCGGGCGCCGTGGCCCCGCAGCCGGGAGCGACGCACCGCGGGCTGCGCGACGATCAGGCTGATCCCGGCGGGCACCGATACCGTGCGCGCGGCGGCGCCGGCGTCGATCCGCTCGGCCACCTCGATGCGGTAGTCGCCGAGGTCGATTCGCATCCCTGCAGCCAGCGCAACCCGGCCCGAGAGCCGCCGCCCGTCGACGAATGTCCCATAGCTCGAGCCGGCGTCCTCAAGCTCGGCCCGGTGGCCGTCGACGTCGATCACCGCATGTGTGCGCGAAACCGAAGGGTCGTCGACGCGGAGCTCCGACGCGGGAGCGCGCCCGATCACGAGCGTGCGCTCGAGTGGTACCCGCTCCCCGCCGGGCAGCACGAGATCGAGGTGGCGGGCCCCATCGCGCGGGGTTCCACATGCGCTGCAGCGGGTATCCGAACGAACAAGCTGACGGCGGCAGATCGGGCAGAGCATGGTGACGGCTAACGGTGGCAGACTGAGACAGTCGATGCCAGACGTTCTCAAGCGGGTAGGGCGATACGACCTGCTCGAGGTGATCGGACGCGGAGGCGCCGCCGTGGTCTACCTCGCCCACCAACGTGATCTGCGGCGACACGTCGCGCTCAAGGAGCTGGCGCCGTATCACACGGCCGACACCAGCTTCGCCGAGCGCTTCGTCGAGGAGTCGCGGTTGGCCGGCTCGATGAACCACGCCAATGTGGTCACCGTGCACGAGTTCTTCGAGGACGGCGGGGTCCCGTACATCGCGATGGAGTACCTCCCGTACGGTTCTCTGCGCCAGTACGTGGGCAAGCTCTCGACGGCGCAGATCGCGGGGGTCCTGGAGGGCGTGCTCGCCGGTCTGTCACACGGTGAGGCACACGCGATCGTGCACCGTGACCTCAAGCCCGAGAACCTACTGGTGGCTATCGACGGGCGGGTCAAGATCGCCGACTTCGGCGTCGCCCGGGCGTTCAACAACGCCGTCACCCGTGCGGTGGTGACGGTTGCCGGCACAACCATCGGCACGCCCGCATATATGTCGCCCGAGCAGGCCCTCGGCAGCGACCTGACACCCGCCACCGACCTCTACTCGCTCGGAATCGTCGCCTGGGAGCTGCTCACCGGGCAGGTTCCGTTCGAGGAGACCGACACGCCGGTGGCCGTCCTCTACCGACAGGTCCACGAGCCGATCCCCTCGGTACGCACGGTCGCCCCGGACGTCGACGAGGGAATCGCGGACTGGCTCGGCCGGATGCTGGCCAAGGCTCCGGAGGAGCGCTTCCAGAGCGCCGACGAGGCCTGGGAGGAGCTCGAGGACGTGATCCTGGACCTGCTCGGCCCGCGCTGGCGGCGCGAGGCGCGACTGGCGACCCGGGACGACGGGACCCGGGCCGCGCACACGCTGACGCCGGCGGCGTTCGACGCAGCGCAGCCGGGCGCGCCGGAGGCTGGCGCCGAGGAGCCCGAGCCGGTGCGGGCTCCGGTGGCCCAGACCATCGGCGGCTCTGAGCTCGACGGTCCGCAGACGACGATCGCGCCGCACCGCTCGTCGCGTCGCAGCAACACCACGATGCTGCGCATCGCACGCCGGCATCGCCTCACCGACGACGACGATGAGGGCGGGAGATCCGACATCGTGCGCCGGCGCCTGATCGCCGCGGCGATCGTGCTCGCGATGTGCGTGGCCGCCGCCGCCGGCGTAGTCGTTGCCCAGAGCGGCGGCACGTCGAAGCCCAGTGGCCCCACTTCCGCCCAGCGCGCCGCCGCCGCGCGCGCCGCAGCGGAGCGGGCCGCGGCCCAGCGCGCGGCCGCCGCCGGGGTTGCCGCGAGCAACCGCAAGCTCACGAATGTGGTGTCCCGGCTGGGAGTGTCCCGGACCCAGCGTCTGACCAAGCTGCTCAATGAGAGCACGCCCAAGGGCCAGGCGGCCGACGCCGCCGCCATCGAGCGCGACTACGTGAACGCGGCCAACCGGGTGCAGCCGCTGATCGGCAAGAGCCCGCTGGCATCGCCGCTCGAGAGCAGCCTGACCAGTACCGCAGCAGGGTACGGCCGCCTCGCGGCGGCGGCGCGTGCGGGCAACGCCAAGGCGTGGAATCGGGCCTGGGCCGGGGTCAGGACCGATGAGAATCGGCTGCGACGCCAGGTCGGCAAGCTGTAGCGAGTGGTCGTTAGCGGGCTCGACGGGTATCGCGCACTCCATACCTTCGGCCACTTCCAGGTTGCCCAGGCGGATCGGATACTGCCTGTGCGTCGTCAGGATGCGACGCCTCGAAAAACCGTTTGGAGGTTGCGTCATGAGTCTCATCAAGGTCACCTCGGAGGAGCTGCACACTCTGTCGAGCAACGTGCAGTCGGGCTCCAACAGCATCCAGGACCAGCTCGCGCGCATGCAGGGTGAGGTGCTGGGCGTCGTCGGCGGCGAGTGGCAGGGCTCGGCCTCGGGTCAGTTCCATTCGCTGTGGGACGAGTGGCAGCGTTCGGCCGCCGGTCTGAAGGACGCGCTGGACGGCATCTCGCGGCTGCTCGGCTCCGCCGGCACCCAGTATCAGCAGACCGAGGACGCGATCCGCTCCTCGATGGCCTGAGCCTTGCGCTCGGGTCAGACGAAACGGGAACCGACCGACGATGGCCACGTTCACGGTCGATCCGGCCACGCTGAACGAGCTCTCCTCGACCCTGTCGAGCGTCCATTCCGAGATGCAGGGGATGCACGGAGTGGCGACGGGGTACGAGGGGCTGCTCGGCGGCTCAGATCTCGAGGGTAAGGTCGAGCAGTTCTGCAGCCACTGGGGCTACGGGATCGGGCAGCTCGGCGATCACATGGGGAAGGTCGTGGAGCGGCTGACCGCCGCGGCTGCCGCCTACGGGAGATCGGAGAGCGAGATCCAGCGTGCCTGCGAGGCCGGTGACGCGTGATGGGCGATCCGCTGTCAGACCCACGCGCCCAGCGCCTCCTGGCCGCCGACCCCGGCGAGGTCGGAGCGCTGGCCGGCGCCTTCCGGCGGGTCTCCTCGCAGGCCGAGCAGTCGGCGGCCGCCCTGCGCGGGGCGCACGACGCCAACTGGACCGGCGCCTCTGCCGACGCGTTTCGGGCGCAGCTCGGCAAGCTGCCGGGTGACCTTGACCGGGTGCAACAGTCATACGGCGACGCGGCCTCGGCTCTGGACGGCTACGAGACCCAGCTGGGTCCGATCAAGTCCCAGTTTCAGTCGCTGGCCGCTCAGCTTGGCAGCGCCCAGTCGAGTCTTTCGTCCGCGCAGGGCAACCTGGCCACCGCTCAGGGCAACCTGACCACCGCCAACGCGGCCCCGCAGGCCACCTCGTCGACACCGGCGGTGGTGGACGCGCACAACGCGGTGCAATCCGCCGGCAGCGCCGTCGGGCGCGCGCAGGATGAGCTCTCGGGCCTGCAGAGCCGGGCGTACCAGCTGCTGGACGAGTTCGACACGGTCCGCGGCCACGCCGGCTCCGCCGTCTCGAGCGCCGCAGGCCTGGCGCCCCAAGACCACAGCAGCTGGTTCTCCAGCGCGCTGCACTCGATCGGCAACTTCATGAGCGGCGTCGGGCACTTCGTCGTGAAGTTCGCCAAGAACGTGGTTCACGCCGCCGCCAGCCTCCCCTCGGATATCTGGCAGGTCATGCAGCACCCCACCGACCTCAAGGACTGGAGCAAGCTCGGCGGCGACGTCGGAACCGTGGCGGCCGCCGTGGGGCTCGTCGCCGCGGTCGTCCTCTGCCCGGCCGATGCGCTCGGCCTCGAGGGCGTGGTCGAGGTGGCCGAAGGCGCCGACGGGATCGCGACGGCCGCCGGGACGGCGTCCACCGTCACCAAGACCGGAGCTGACGCGGGCCTCGTGGCCGAGGGCAAGGGCAGCATGACCGACGTCGGGTTCGACCTGGCCGGATTCGCCGCCGGCAAGGTCGACCTCCCCGGGACCGCGGGCGCCGAGACCGACGTCGAGCATCTGGCCGGTAAGAGCAGCGCGCTCGAGTCCTACGGGCTGGCGCGAGCCGAGGGTGCCACGCATTCGCAGGCGCTGGCCGACCTCAGTAATCAGCAGCGCTCGCTGATCACGCACAGCGCAGCCCGGCTCTCCAGCCCGGCTCGGATCAACTACATGCGTTCCAGCACGGCGGCGGCGCTGGCGGCGGCCAAAACGGTCAAGGCCCGCCTCGGCCTGGTCAACGAGCTCGGCCACACCGGCCTCGATCAGGGCCTCGACGCGCTCAAGGAGAAGGTCGCGCCGGGGTCCGAGACGCCCGCCGGCTGCGTCCCGGCGGCGGCATGAGACGGGGATCGAGCGTGTCAACCCCCAACGTGAGCTTCGCGATCGCCCTCCCCGAGCAGTGGCGGCAGATCGACCTGCTGGCGCCCGACGCCGAGCAGGTGTTGGACGGCCCGCTGGCGGCGGCGCTGGCCTTCGCCGCGCGTGGCAGCGAGGAGGCCCGGCTGCTGATGCTGCGCAGCCTGGTGGCCGTGGCTGCGGACGGCAGGCCACTGGCGGCGGGTCTGTCGGTGGCCCTTGCCGGACCATCGGCCCCAGTGTCCTCGGAGCCGCTTGACGCGGACGCGTTCACCGGCGCCGACGTGACGGCGATCACGCTGCCGGTCGGGAGCGGCGTGCGGGTTCTGGAGGTGGCGCGTACGGGCGCGCGCATCGCCGGTGAGCCGCTGCGGATGCTCAAGGTTCAGTACCTGATCGACACCGCCCACGGCCTGCTCACGATCACGTTGGCAACAGCTCAGACGAGCGCCGCGCAGGAGTGGGAGCAGCTCTTCGACGCGATGGCCGCCACCTCGGAACTGGCCTGAGCACAAGGGCTGTGCGACGATCCTGTCGCGGGCCGGAGAAAGGACTGGTCAGGTGAGCAACGCCAGCAGGGATCGCGCCGCCGAGGCCGCCGCCGCCGCGCGCCGATCTCGCGCCTTTGTGCACCGGCGCCGCTTCGGCTGGCCGGGGACCGAGCCGCCCGAGGGCCGCCGCCCGATCCCCCGCTACGGCGCGCAGGTACTAGCGCTCGTGGCCCTGGTGCTCAACGCCGCCAGTGCGGTGGAGGCATCCGCGGCGGTGGCGCTGGTGGCGCTCGTGCTCGGTGTCCCGCGTGCGTGGACCTGGGGCAATGACCGGGTCTCAGCCGCGCTGTGGTCGGCCGCGGCGCTGGTGCTGGCGGCCGGGGAGGTCGCGTGGCTGGCCGGCGGGGCCTCCGCCCGGGAGGCCTACGGCTCCCACGGGCAGGCCGGCGCAGCGGCGCTGCTGATCGGCGCCTGCACGCTGCTGGCGCTCGGCGGCTTCTATCGCCGCTGGGGGACCCAGGGCAACATCTGGGCGCGCAGCCAGGGGCTGCGCCACGGTGACCCGGCGGCACGGGCCAATGTCCGGGCTCGGGCTGAGCGCGAAGGGCAAGTTCCGAGTCCCGACTCGGAGTAGCTTCGGGCTCTGTTTGGGCGCTCGGGTCGGCGGTGGGGGTGCGGAGCGAACAACGGCGGCTAGGAAGGGGGAGGTTGGGTACTTTCCGGTCTGTTTTCGGTAGGCCTTGGTCGCTGTGGGGTCACATACAACCCAAAGCGACCAAGACCCCCTGCGGACGCCGGCACATCACCCCTTCCTCGCCGCCTTTTTGCGCCCCGAGCCCCCGGCAAACGCCTCGCGGAGACAGCGCGGTCAGCTGGAGGCCTGGGCGACCTGGACCAGCTCGAACCCGCTCGGGTCGATCCGGTAGCCGCAGCCGGGGCGGACCGGGGGCAGCGGCCGGCGCGGGAGCGTGATCCCGAGCAGAGCCCCGTCCATCTGGACGTCGGGCTGGAGCAGCAGGCCGGTGCGGGAGCGTCGCACGCCCAGGCTCCAGTGCCCGATCGTCTTGAGCGCGTCGGTGCGCCCGGCGACGACGGCGTGCAGGTTGGGCAGCGGGGTCGAGAACAGATCGCTGAGCGCGCGACCGGGATCGTCGACCGCGTCGGCGTCGTCGATCAACAGCAGCTGCAGCTGGTCGGAGGCGCGCAGATCCCCGGCCAGCTCGGCGAGCTGGTCGGCGGAGGTGAGAACCCGGTCCAGCGCTGGGCACTCGCGCAGCGCCGAGCGGCGCGTGGCGAGGCCGATCAGCGGGATCCCGGGGTACAGCTGCGCCACCACCTCGGCCACCACCAGCAGCGAGGTCGTGCGGCCGGTGCGAGGGGGCCCGGCGATCATCGCGTGGTCGCCCTCGTAGAGCTCGAAGCCGACCGGCTCCAGCGAGTCGTCCCCGATCCCGATCGGGATGAACAGGGGCTCGCGCTCGGCCCGGCCCGCGCCGAGCAGGGCGTCCAGCCCGACGCTCTCGGGGAGCACCTCGACCGGCGGGGGGCCGCCGTGCAGCGGCCCGCCGTCGTCGGCCCGCTGGGCCACCTCGTCGCGCAGCGCGGATCGAGCCCGCGCCACCTGGATCACCTGGGCGGAGCCGCCGACGACGGCGCGGCCGGGCACGAACTGGGGGATCGAGCGCCGCAGCAGCCCGAACTGCGCGTAGTCGGCGACGTCGGCGAGCTGGAAGGCGAGGCGCTGCTGGGCCAGCGAGGCCAGCGCGGTGGGCACCGCGCCCAGTCGATCGGCGGCGATCGCGACGTGGATGCCGAGCTCGGGGCCGTCGGCCCACACGCGCGCCAGCGCCTCGCGCAGCGCGTCGCCGGCGAGGTCACCGTGCTCGGAGGCAAAGCCCCCGTAGCCGTCGAGCAGCACGACGATCCGCGGCGCCGCTGCGCGCGCGGCCGGGTCCAGTCCGCGCCGGACGCCGAGCTCGCCGCGCAGGCGCTGCAGCAGCCGCCGCTGGCGCTCGTGCTCGGAGGCGCCGATCACCGCGCCGACGTGGGGGAGCCCGGCCAGCGGTCCCAGCTCGCCGGCGCCGAAGTCGAGCACGTAGATGTGCAGGTGGGTCGGGTCGGTGGTATCCGCCAGCGACGAGCGCCACGGTGGCCAGCG
Organism: uncultured Solirubrobacterales bacterium; assembly: GCA_963799995.1. GTDB lineage: Bacteria > Actinomycetota > Thermoleophilia > Solirubrobacterales > Solirubrobacteraceae > Palsa-465. Next base: position 494,065 of record CAWCZI010000014.1, read on the forward strand.
CCGTGGTCGTGCCGCTGCCGCCGATCCCGTACAGGAGCAGGTTGCCGGCGCTGAGGTTCCAGCCGACGGGGTACTGGGCCTGGGCCTCGGGGTCGTCGGCCAGGGCGAGCGGTACCGTCAGCCCGCGCTCGCCGGCCGAGCGGGCGCGGCGGGCCGAGCTCGAGCAGCCGCTCGAGGTCCACCTCCCCGGGCAGCGGCGCCAGCCACGGCCGGCGCGGCGGCTCGGCGCCGGCACATGCGTCGTTGGCCGCCGCGACCAGACCGCTGGAGGTCCGACGTGGCCCTCTGTGGCCTGATCGTCGCCGTTGCGCGGCGCCGTGCTCGCCGAGTACGAACGGCTGCATGGCGACCGCGGCGGACGGTCCGGAGGCGGTGGTGCCCGTGACCAGCGCCGTCTGCACCGGAACCAGCTCGGACGGCCCGAGCCGGACCTGGGCGCGGCCGGGCTGCGTGCGCGGGATCTTGGCGGCCGCCGGCGAGTCGATCACGTCGGTGGAGTCCTGCGGAGTCTGCACGCGCAGGCAGACGCGCAGGTTGGTGTTGGCCCGGATGTTCTCGTTGACCGCGCCCGACGGCCGCTGGGTGGCGAGGATCATGTGCACGCCGAGACTGCGGCCGCGCTGCGCGATGCCGACCAGCGACGGGACGAAGTCCGGCAGCTCGGCGGCCAGCGTGGCGAACTCGTCGATGATCACCAGCAGCCGCGGCAGCGGCTCGGCCCGGCCGTCGGCGACCAGGCGGTCGTGCTCGATCAGGTCCGAGGCACGGTGCTCGCGCAGCACCCGCTCGCGGTAGCGGAGCTCGGCCTCGAGGCTCAGCAGGGCCCGCTCGCCGAGGTGCTCGTCGAGGTCGGTGACCATGCCGACGGTGTGGGGCAGCTCGGCGCACTCGGCGAACGCGCTGCCGCCCTTGTAGTCGACCAGCACGAAGTTGACCCGCGACGGCGGGTGCTCGGCGGCCAGCGCGGCCACCAGGCTGCGCAGCAGCTCGCTCTTGCCCGCGCCCGTGGTGCCGGCGATCAGGCCGTGCGGACCATCGGCGACCAGGTCGATCGCCAGCGGCCCGTCCTCGGACAGGGCGAAGGTGGCCGCCAGCGTCGTCTGCCGGCCCGAGGAGCGCCAGCGCTCCCGCAGCTCGGCGCCGTCGGCGGCGGCCACCGAGCAGCAGCGAGAACAGGCCACGTCGCCCGGCAGCGCGCCGCCGGCCAGCTGCAGGTCGGCATCCTCGAAGCGGGCCAGGGCCAGCGCGCACGCGCGTGCGGTTGCGCCCGAGACGCCGGCCACCAGCACCGGGTCGATGCGCTCGCCCACCTGAGGGCGTTGCAGTCGGGCCTCGCCGGCCTCGTCAGCGAGCTCGATCACCGTCGTGCACGCCGCCGGCAGCCGCTCGCTGGAGCGGGCGAGCACGATCCCGCTGAACTTCTCGCCGGCCCGCAGCAGCGCGCGACCGGCAGCCCCGCGTCCCTCGATCAGCTCCGGGCTGTCGAGCACGGCCAGGACCCGACGGGGATCGTCGGGGTCGCGATCGGCGAGCTCTGACGCCAGCGCGGCGCCGGCCGTCGTCCCCACCGCCAGCAGGCCGCCGGCGCCGCCCCCGGCGTCACGGGCGTGGGGGAGCCACTTGACCCAGTCCCAGTCTTCGCGGGCCGGCTGCTCGGTGAACACCGCCAGCGTCAGGTCGGCCGGTCCGTGCAGCACCGCGGCCTGGCAGATCAGGGCGCGGGCCAGCGCCAGCGCCTGGTCTCGCTCGCCGACGATGCCGACCACACCGCCGTTGTGCAGCGCCACCGGGACGGGTGCCAGCTGCAACGAGCCGTGCTCGGCCAGCACCACCTCGGCGGCCCCGGCAGGGGCATGGCGCTCGGCCAGCGCGGGACGGAACGGGACCTCGCCGAAGCCCGCCGACAGGCTCAGGAAGTCGTCGTCGTCGGGTCGGCGCTCCCACAGGCGGGGATCGGGGGCCGCTGCCCGCCGGCATATGCCGGCGAGGTCCGGGAAGGCGTCACGCCGGCGGGCCAGCTCGGCGGCCTGCCGGCGCGCAACCTCGCGAGTGAACGTCTCGAGCTTGTCGGCGTAGTCGCGCTGGTCTCCGCGCGAGCTGCGCGAGGCGTGGCGGCGCTGCTCGATCCAGCTGCCGATCACGAGCACCGGACTGAGCAGCATGAACAGCGCGTAGATGATGCTGTGCAGGACCACCACCATCACCGCGCCCAGGATCAGAGGTCCGACCGCCGAGGCGACGCTGAACCGGGGCCGCTGCGTCTCGCGGGGCTCCTCGGGCACGCTCAACGGCTCATCCGGAGCGCGCGAGCGTGAGCGGGGTGGGCGGTTGAACGCGATCGTGCCGGCCAGGCTGGCCTGGCGGACCGGATCGAGCGCGAGCCCCGGGCTCTGCGGGGCGATCGTGAAGGCGACGTCCCCGGCCTCGAAGACGGTGTCCGGCTCGACGTCGGTCGGCTGCCGGATCCGTCGGCCCTCGACCCAGGTGCCGTTGATCGACTCGAGGTCGCTGACGGTCGCGCGCAGGCCGCCGGGGCTCGGCTGCACCCGCAGATGCCGGCGGGAGACGCCCTCGTCGCCGAGCACCAGGTCGCAGTCGGGGTCGCGTCCCACGACGATGCCGCCGGGCGACAGCGCCATCCGCCGGCCGGCGTCGAAGCCGGCGATCACGCGCAGCTCGAGCGGGGCGGTGACGATCTCGCCGTTGTCGGGGGCACCGTCGGCCGGGTGGATGCGCGCGCCCTCGTAGAGGCCGATCTCCGACAGTGCCAGGTCGACGTGGCAGAAGCGCCCGTCGATGACGATGCCGCGGGCATCAGCGGCGTCGGGCAGTGCGTCGAGCAGGTCCCCGACCGTGGCGTCGTCGCGGCCCAGGCGCAGCTCGAGATCCGCTACGTCACCAGCGGGATTGTCGAGCACGACTCGCATCTGCGCCGCGCTCAGCGTACCGGCGCGGCAGGCGGGCGGGTACCGCTCGGGGTACTGCCCGCTCGATACCCGTGGCCACTTTCCCCCGCCGGGGCGGCGGCCGATACTGGCCTCCGTGTCCCGTTTCGTGGTCGACTCGCATTCGCTGCTGGCGGTCCGCGACCGTCTGGGGTATCTGCACGACCAGCTACTGGGGATGCATACGGTGGCCGCCGGCTACGACGGCGTCCTCGGCGGCCGCGAGCTCGAGGGGGAGCTGCAGCACTTCTGCGGCCGCTGGCATTGGGGCATAGTCCAGATCGGCGAGCAGATCATGGACATGATGGGGAGGCTGGCCAGCGCCGCGGCGGCCTACGAGCGGATCGAGCAGCGGGTCTCGCGGGCCGGGAACGGCGCTCACCCGCCCCACAGTGGATCCGGGACGACGGTCATCGGAGGCGGCCACGGTGGTGGCGGCTCCACCGGCGGCTCGACCGGTGGCTCGGGCACCACGACGATCGGCTGAACAGGCGCCTCGGCTCAGACGCTTCTCTAGACTCGGCGCGCGGTGAGGCGAGGGCACTCGATCGCAGTCGTGGCGCGGGTATCGGCCGCCGGAGTCGCGGCACTTGCGCTGCTGGCGAGCGGAGCGCCGCCGGCACGGGCCGGCGAGTGGATGCAGGTCTCGTGCGTCGATCCGGACGGGTCGCCGGCTCCGAGCGACGGGTGGACGAGCTTCACCACGGGGTCACCTGGCTACGCATCCAACAACGACACGGCCTGCTCTCCCGGCTCGCCGATGTCGGCGATCCTGAGCACCGCGGCCCCCGCCCCGGTGGGGACCAGCGAGGACCTCGAGTACCAGCCGCCGGCCGGCTCGAAGCTGATCGGCGGCACCGTTGACGTCAGCCTCAGCGCCGACGGCACCCACCCCGGCGGGAACGCCTCGGGCACCGCTGTTCTGTACGAGCCGGCGTTCCAGTACGACGGCAGCGATGTGTTCTTTCAGTGCGCCTCGGGCCTCGCGCCGTGCGCGAACGGTGCAAACGACTTCAGCGGAGAACTGGCGCTGCCCGCAAATCGCGGCGGGAACTTCTACATCGGCGCGGGCTGCGGCGGCGCCCCGGGGTACTCGTGCGACTCCGGCGGCAGCAACGGCGCGTGGGCGTCGGTGCAGCTGAGCTCGGCGCGTTTTCTGCTGTCCAGCGCGGCCTCTCCGGAGGGTGCGAACTTCAGCGGCAGCGCCCTCCAGAAGGCCGCGCACGGAACCGCGCACCTCGTGTTCACCGCCACCGATCCAGGCGGCCCCGGGGTCTACGCGGTGCAGGCGGCGCTCGACGGCCGACCCGTGTGGCAGGGCACCCCGAGCACCAACGGTGGTGCGTGCGTGCCCGTCGGGACCGACCAGTCCTCCGGGGCGCTGATGTTCGACTCCCAGCAGCCGTGCCTCGCAACCGAAGCGGTTGACGTACCGGTGCCCACGCAGGGTCTGTCGGACGGCTCGCACGAGCTCACCGTGATCGTCGGCGACGCCGCCGGAAACACCTCCACCGTGCTCGACCAGGCGATCACCACCTCCAATCCGATCACCACTCCGGCGGGCCACGGACGCGCCGTGCACGCCCGCTTCGTCATCAGCTGGAGCTGGAATGGGCGCCGGACGCTGCTGCGTTCGATCCGAGCCGAGCGCCTACCTCGCGACGCGCGCGTGGGCGTCCGCTGTACGGGACACGGTTGCCCCGCGCTGCGAGTCAGCTCGGCGACCGCCAGGCGCATCGACAAGCTCGAGCGAGCCCTGGCCGGACGTCGCTTCCGGGCCGGCGACAAGCTCCGGATCACCGTGACCGCGCCGCGCCGCGACGCCGAGCGGATCCAGCTGCTGATGCGAGACAACCGATTGCCGCAGGCGCGGCTGCTCGGGCGCCGATGACCAGCGCCGCGACCCGGCTCGGCGCGGCCCGCCCGGCCTGCCCGCCGCTCCTGCTGGCGCTGCTGGCAGTGCTGGCACTGCTGGGGCTGCTGGGGTTCACCGCCACGGCGGCGCGCGCGGGGCAGTGGATGCAGGTCGCGTGCGTGAATCCCGACGGGTCGACGGCGCCGAGCGACGGATGGTCGAGTTTTGCCACCGGCAGTCCCAAGTATCCGTCCGACAATCAGACCCAGTGCTCAGCCACCTCGCCGATGTCGGCCACCCTGGCAGATCAGGCGCCGGCGAACGTGGGAGACAGCGAGGACCTCGAGTACCAGCCCCCTGCCGGCTCGACACTGGCGGGAGGCACTATGCAGGTCAGCCTCGTCGCCAACGCCACGAGCTCGGGTAGCCTCGCCGACGGTACCGCCGCCCTCTATGAGCCGGCGTTTCAGTACGACACCAGCAACGTGTTCTTCCAGTGCGTGCAGACGTCGATCGACTGTGGCAACGGAGGCCTGGACTACGCCGGCCCGATCACACTGCCCGCCAACCGCGGCGGCAATCTCTACGCCCAGGCCGAGTGCGGTGGCTATGGCGGCCAATGCGACCAGAACGGCGCGTTCGGGGCGTGGGCGCTGGTGCAGATTCGCCAAGCGGATCTGTTGCTGAGCAACAGCAGCGCGCCCGAGGGATCGCACTTCTCCGGCAGCGCTCTTCAAAGGGGGGTGCGGGGAACCGCTCATCTCGTGTTCACCGCGACGGACCCCGGCGGCCCGGGGGTGTACTCCGTGACGGTGTCGCTCGACGGCAAGCCGGTGTGGTCGGGTACCCCCGATGCCAACGGTGGCAGGTGCGTTGCCGTCGGTACCGACCAGAGCTCGGGGGCGCTGATGTTCGACTGGCAGCAGCCGTGCCTGGCCACCGAGGTGGTCGACGTGCCGGTGGCGACCGAGGGGCTGGCCGACGGTCCGCATGAGCTGACGGCGGCGATCGCCGACGCCGCCCAGAACACGTCGACGGTCCTCGATCAGAGCATCACGACGTCCAATCCGCAGACGACGCCGGCGCCGGGCCGTCGCGGCGCGGTGCACGCCACGTTCGTGATGAGCTGGCGCTGGAAGGGACGACGGACCCTGCTGCGCTCGATCTCGGTGCGCCGCCTCCCGCGGACCGCCCGCGTCTCGGTGGGCTGCCGGGGGCCCGGCTGCCCCCGGCTGCGGGTGACCAGCGCCGGCGCGCGGAGCGTGAAGAAGCTGCTGGGCGGGCTCCGAGGGCGGCGCTTCAGCTCCGGCGACAGGCTGACGATCACAGTCTCAGCGCCGCGGCGCACCGCCGAGCGCATCGAGCTTCAGATCCGCGACAACCGACTCCCGAAGGCCCGGCTGCTCGAGCGCTGAAAGCGGGTATCGCGGCGTCCATACCCCCGGCCACTACCGGTGCCGGAGCGTGAAGCCGATACTGCGGCGATGAGCGACCCGCTCGCCGACCCGCGCGCCACCGACCTGCTGGCGGCGATCCCCGACGAGGTCGCCACGCTGGCCGCCAGTTTCCGCACCGCGGCCGCGGGGGCGCACTCGACCTCCGACGGACTGAGCGCCGCGCAGCATGACGGCACCTGGTCCGGACGTGCGGCCGATGCCTTCCGACGCGCGATCGGGCGCCTGCCCGGGGAGCTCGACAGGGTCAGGGCGGGGCTTGCCGGCGTAGCGGCCGCGCTCTACGCCTACGAGCCCGAGCTGGCCCGGATCCAGTACGAGTTCGTCCAGGTGGCGGGTGCGTTGGACGACGCGATCTCCCGGCTCGGCCCGGCCCAGGCCGCCGCGCAGGCCGCGGCGAGCGAGCTGCGGACCGCCGCCCATGCTCGGGGCGTGACGCAACGAGCGCTCGTCGAGGCCGAGCTGGCCGTGGAGCGCGCGGAGGGCTCCGTGGGCGACTACAACGCGGAGATCGGAAACCTCAGACACCGTGCGTTCGCGCTGCTCGATGAGTTCGGGAGCCTGCGCGACACCTGTCGGGCGGCCATCGCGCAGGCGCAGCGCGGCGCTGTCATCCGGCCGTCGCTCGGCCACGGCACGACCGTAATCGACCTGGGCGGGCCGATCAGCGCCGCGGGCGGCGGCGCGTCGGCCGGGGCGGCGGTGGCCGGCGCAGTCGGCGAGGTCTCGCCGGCGGTGGCCCGGCAGCGGATCGCGACGATGATCCGGTACGCCGACTCGCTGCTCGGCACGCCATACGTGTCCGGAGGGGGTCATGCCGGCTGGAGCACCGCGGGCGGCCTTGACTGCTCGGGATTCGTGTCCGCGGTGCTGCGCTCGGGCGGCTATCTGAGCGCCCCGCAGACGACCGAGGGATTCGCGGCCCAGGCGGGCATCGCCACCGGGCGCGGGCGTTTCGTGACGATCTACGACCGCACCGGGTGCGGTCTGAACGAGCATGTGATCATCGATCTCAACGGCCGCTTCTACGAGGCCGGAGGGGGCAGCGCCTCGGGCGGTGCGCCGTTCGTGCACGAGTTCACGCCCAGCCACGAGTACCTGGCCTCGTTCAACACCGTCCTGCATCCGGCCGGGCTATGAGCCTGCGGCGGGTTCGCCACCCTGTACGCTGGCCGCGTGCGGGCTCAGGAGACGGCGGTGTTGGGGAACGCCGTGAGTGCCACCGAGTTGCAGGCCCTGATTCGCGCGGCACGCCTTTTCACGCCGTTCGTGTTCCTGCGCGACGACACCGGCACCCAGCAGGTGATCATGCTCGACGGCGAGCGTCTGGTGCTGGGGCGGGCGCCCGGCAGCGACCTCGAGATCGCGTGGGACCCCCGCGTCTCGGGCGTACACGCCTACCTGGAGCGGCGCGGCTCTCGCTGGGTGATCGAGGACGATGGGCTGTCGCGCAACGGCACGTTCGTCAACGGGGAGCACCTGCGGGGGCAGCGGACGCTGCGCGATGGGGACGTGATCGGAGCCGGCGACACCCTGATCGGGTTTCGCCATCCCGAGCCCGAGCCGGTACTGGCCACGATCTCCGTCCCGACGCTGCCCGTGCCCGAGGTCTCCGACGCGCAACGCCGGGTGCTGGTGGCGCTGTGCCGGCCGCTCGGCGGCGAGGGACCGGCGGCGCCGGCGACCAACGAGCAGATCGCCGCCGAACTGGTGCTCAGCCTGTCGGCGGTCAAGGGTCACCTGCGGGTCCTGTTCAGCCGCTTCGGCCTCGACGGGGCCCCGCAGAACCAGAAGCGACTGCTGCTGGCCGAGCGCGTCCTGGCCACCAGCGTCGTACGCCCCGCCGACCTCGACTAACCGCCACCGCCGGTGTCCGGGCGGCACACTCGAGCGCGACGGCGTCAGCCTCCGATGGTCGTCGTCCCGGAGCCGCCGCTGCTCTTCTTGTGCCCGCCGCCTCCGACGGAAGTGGTGCCGGAGCCTCCCCCGCCGGTCGATCCAGATCCGCTCGAAGAGCTCGGGGGCGGCTGGTAGACGGGGGTTGTCTGTGGCGGCGTGGTCACCGTGGGCGGAGGGCTCGAGCTCACCGGCGGGGCGGCGTGGTGAACGGCGTGATGGCGGTGGGCGCGCTTGACCCGCTTGAGCGACGTGAGCCCGGGAACGAACTGCGCCGCCAGCGCGACATCCGCGGTCGTCGTGGCATGTGCCGGAGGGGTCCGAGGGGCCGGGCTCGCGGTCGTTTCGATCGTCGCGGCGGCAGCGGCGCGCGCGGGCCCCTGATGGCTGACCGCGCGGCCGACCAGGAACGCCGCGCCGAAGGCGGCGAGCACGCAGATCGTCGCTGTCCCTACCAGCCGCACATGACGATCTTACCCGCGGGGCCGCTTTGCTCACACACTGCTGCGCGTTACACAGGTATCCAGCGCAGTTGCCTCGCGCCGCGGCAATACTGTGAGTCGCTGTGAGGCGAGCCCGGCATAGCGTCCTTCTGGTGCTCCTCGCCGCCGTCCTGGGGGCGGCGTTCCCGGCGGTCGCGCCGGCTGCCAACGGGGACCTGTGGATCTTCGGTGACGCGGGTACCGGCGACGCCCAGCAGCAGGTGCTCCACGACACCAGCCCGAGCATTGCCGGACTGACGGGCGGCGGCTACGAGATCGCCTACCAGGGGACCGGCGGACAACTGACCACCGCCGGAACCGACGGCACCGGCGCTCTCCCGCTCGGGATGGCGGCCGGCACGAGCCCGGCCATCGCGGCGCTCTCGAACGGCAGCTGGCAGACGGCCTTCCAGGCCAACACCACGTCGTTGTGGACGGCCGGCGGCGCGGACGTCAAGGACTGGCAGCTCGGGATGATGCCGGGCACGAGTCCCGCCATCACCGGACTTCCCGGGGGCGGCTACGAGGCCGCGATCGAGGCGAACACCACCTACCTGTGGACGGCCGGGACGGCCGGCACCGCGGATCTCCAGGACGGCTTGTGGTCCGGCACCAACCCCGACATCACCGCGCTCGGCTCGAGCTACCTGACGGACTTCGAGGCCAACACGTCGAACCTGTTCACATCCAGCCCGGCGGGCGATACCGACGAGGGGTACGGCATGATGGCCGGCACGAGCCCCGGCATCGCGCAGCTGGGCAGCGGGGGCTGGGAAGCGACGTTCGAGGCCAACACGGGCCATCTGTGGACCGTCGGCTCCGCCGGTGGCGGCGACACCGGCCTGGCGATGGCGTCCAGCACCAACCCCAGCATCGCGGCCCTCGCGCACGGCGGCTACGAGGTCGCCTTCAGGTGCTCGGACGGCAATCTGTGTGTCTACGGCTCGGCGGGCACCAACGACACCGGGCTGACCATGGCCTCCGGGACCAGCCCCAGCATCGCCGGCCTGGCCAGCGGGGGATATGAGGTCAGCTTCCAGGCCGAGCCGCCGCCGCCGGCGCCGGTGATCACGCAGCCGGTGCCGTCACCGGTTCCGCAGCCCGGCGGACGCCGCCATCTGCGCGTCAAGATCCTGCTGAGCTGGACGTGGAACCACCGCCGGACGCGCCTGACGAAGGTCCGGATGAGCCGGCTCCCGCGCAGCGCCAGGATCCGGATCCTGTGTCACGGCGCCGGCTGTCCGCGTCACGCCCAGACCGTTGTCTCGCGCAAGCTGAGACGGCTCGAGAAGGCGACCGAGGGCCACGTGTACCGCGCTGGTGACATCGTGTTCATCAGGATCACGGCGCGCGGGTACCGGGCGGAGCGGGTGAGGATCCTGATCCGCAACGGCACGCTTCCGGCGATCAGGCTGCTGTGAGTCACACGCGCCGCCGGGGGGAGCAGGATGTCTGAGGAGGTCGAGCGCAGCGCTGACCTGATCGAGCACCTGCTCGGCGATCCCGAGCTGCGGCGCCGGTTCCGGGCAGACCCCGCGTCCGTGCTCCGCGAGCACGGCCTGCTCGAGCTGGCACAGGGCCTCGGCCGCGGCCGGCGCGCGCTGATGACCCTGGAACTGCGCGAGTCACGCTCGAGCCTGGCCGGGGTGATGGTGGCGGCGGCCGCCGAGGGCGTCGACTTCACCCACATCGCCGAGCGAGCCGCCCCGGGCCTCGAGGGCGAGGCTGCGCGAGCCGTGGACCGTGTGCTGAACCCGCCCGCGCACCACCCCGCATCCGCCGTGCCGGCGACGCCGCGGGCCCCGGCGCCGGCGCCGGCGCCGGCGCCGGCGAAGCCCAGCATCGGCGCGAGCGTCGACGTCCCGCCGCTGGCCCTGAGACCGGCGGCCGCTGCGGCCGCCGCGCACCCGGTCGTGGCTGCGTCGCCGCTACCCCAGAGCACACCGGCAGGGCGGTCCCCCACCGCGGGCGGCGCCCGGGCGCCGGCCCCCTCACCACCGCGGGCCGCAGGCTTTGCGGCCGCGCCGGGGCAGGAGGCGGCACAGACCGGACCGGGGGCGGCGCAGACGGGACCGGGGGCGGCGCACACCGGGCAGGGCTCCGGCGGTGCCGCGGTTGACCCGCACGGGCACGGCCAAGCTCCGGCGGCCGAGCATCCCTCTGCCGCCCCCGACGTCCCCGGGGATCCTCTCTCCTACCCCGGCGACAGCGCCACGCCGCAGCAGCTCGCAGCGTGGATGGGCGCGTACGCACAGCGCGCGGGGCTGCCGCCTGAGCTGCCGGTGATGGCATCGCTGACCGAGTCGGGCCTGCGCAACCTCAACTACGGAGACCGAGACTCGGTCGGCTTCTTCCAGATGCGGCTCGGCATCTGGAACGAGGGCGCCTACGCCGGTTACCCCGATCATCCCGACCTGCAGATCCAGTGGTTCATCGATCACGCGGTCGCGGCCCGCAACGAAGATCCGGCGCTGGCCCAGAGCCCGAGCACGTGGGGCGAGTGGGTTGCCAACGTGGAACAGCCGGCCGCCGAGTACCGCTACCGCTACCAGCTCCAGCTGGGCACGGCACAGGAGCTCCTGCGCGGCGCGGATCTCGCTCCGGCGCCCGACCAGGTGGTGCACGTGGCGGTGGGCCAGCAGGCGGCCGAGATGGCCAAGAAGCTGGTCGGCGCGGTCTACGGGTCCGGTGGCTCGAGCCCCGGCGCCGACGCGTCGGGACTCGTCCACGATGCGTACGCACGCGAGGGGATCCAGCTTCCGCGCGTCGCGGCAGAGCAGTTCGACGTCGGCATACCCGTCGCCACCGAGCATCTGCGGCCCGGCGATGCCGTGTTCTTTGCCGACACCACCCATTTCGTCCACCATGCAGGCGTCTACATCGGCAACGGCAACTTCGTCAGCACCCCCGAGGCGGGCGGGCACGTCAGGATCTTCTCGCTGTCGGACGCCTCCTTCCGATCGCAGTACGCGGGTGCCCGCCGGTACACGGCGGCGGCGCTGAACGACCCCAGCCGCTACGCGCGCTCACTGCCGACGATCAAGCCCTGATCACGGCCCGGCCGCACCTGGTCGGAGGGGACTCACGTGCGGCTCTGGGCCGTTACCCTCCAGGTGGTGCTCAGGAGGCGAGCTTGGCTGGGAGCCATGGTCGGATTGGCGATCTCGCTCGTGTTCGGCGTGGCGAATGCGGCGGCCACCGACACGTTGCTGGGGGGCCAGACGCTGACCGCGGGACAGACGCTGGTCTCAATCGACGGTCACTACGTCCTCGCTCTCCAGGACGACGGCGATCTGGTCCTGTCCACGCTCAACGGGCTGGCGGCGGGACGGGTCCTGTGGAGCAGCGGCACGGCAGGGGACACCGGCGATCACGCGGTCCTTCAGGACGACGGCAACCTCGTCCTGCTCGATTCCGGCGGCCAGACGCTCTGGTCGAGCAACACCAGCACCGCCGGCTGCACCAACCTGGTGGTTCAGGAGGACGGGAACCTCGTGCTCTACAACGCCGCCCATGCCGTGTGGTCCACCCACACCGTGAACACGGTGCTCGAGCCGGGCGACGACTTGTATCCGGGGCAGCGGATCTTCTCGCTAAACGACCAGTACGAGGTCTACATGCAGGCGGACGGCAACCTCGTCCTGTACGGGACGACGGGCGCCCTGTGGTCAACCCACACGTGGGGCATCCCGGGCAACCACCTCGAGATGCAGCCCTCCGGTGACATGGTCCTGTACACGTCGGCTCGCCGGGTGCTGTTCAAGAGCGCCACCGACAAGCCGGGTTCCTCTGCCCACCTCCAGGAGGATGGGAACTTCGTCGTCTACGGCCCGGGCGGGCGTGCGCTGTGGTCCAGCCGTACGAACGGCACGCGGGCCATCGGGGCGGCCAGGTATACGCGGCCGGCGTTCGCGGCCTGCCCGCCGCCACCACCGCCACCGGCCCCGGCACCGACGGCACCCAGCGATCCGGTCGTCCTGGTCCCCAAGAACACCACCTTCCCCAAGCTCCGTCTCAAGCATCTGCAGATCAAGATCAGCTGGGTGTGGAAGCGCAACACCACGCGCCTGCACAAGGTCACGATCAGAAGGCTGCCCCACAACGCGACGATCAACTTCAGCTGCAAGGGCAAGGGCTGCCCCCGCCACCGTTTACGCGACCGGGCCAACTGGCGCCAGCTCAACCGGTTGACCCGCTCGCTCAACGGGCGCTACTACCGGGCGGGGGACAAAATCACGATCATGATCACCGAGAGGCACTTCCGGCCCGAGAAGATCACGGTCGAGATCCGCTGGGGCAAGCTGCCCAAGGTGCACCTGCTCTGAGCGGCGGCATCGCGGCGATTGGTGAGAGTGTCTTGACAGGTTGAGCGGCGGCTGCGAGCATGATCCTGCGTCTCGCTGGGGCCATACAGGCCGGGGGGGCTGGGGCGGATCGGATACCGAGCGGAGGCGCAGGCGATGACGACAGTGCGATTGGCCACGGTCGGTGTGTTGGTCGCGTCGGCTCTGGTCCTGCTGGTCGCGGGTGGCGCCGAAGCCTCGAGCTGGCGCCTGCAGGCGATGGCGCCGGTCCGCCAGCAGGCCCAGAGTGAGCTCGGTGCGGTCTCCTGCGCCTCGACCGGCGTCTGCGTCGCGGTCGGAGGCTACTCGGACATGACAATGGCGGAGCGCTACGACGGCACGGCGTGGAGCCTCGAGAGCCTGCCGCAGGCCGGCCCCGACACTGTTGCGAGCCTGGCCGACGTCTCGTGCGCCGCCGGCCACTGCGTCGCGGTGGGCAAGGTCATCGCCGGGACGCACGGCACCTTCCCCGTCGCGGTGAGCTCGCCCGGTACGGCATGGAAGCTCGCGTACCTGCCCTCGGCGCAGGATGGGAGCGCGTCGCTGAACGGCATCTCCTGCGCGACGGCTGACGCCTGCACCGCGGTCGGGTCGGGCGGCTCTGAGGTCCTGGTCGACCGCTGGAACGGGACCAGTTGGTCGCAGCAGGCAACCCCGACCGTCGCCGCCGCGTCCGCGCTCAACGGCGTCTCCTGTCCGACGCCGAGCCTCTGCTTTGCGGTCGGTGGCTCCGGTGCCGGAACCGGTCGCCAGCTCGCGCTGGCGCAGCGGTGGAATGGCTCCGCCTGGACGCTTCAGAGCGCGCCCACGCCGGCCGGGAAGTCGGCTGAGCTGAGCCGGATCTCGTGCTCCGGGCCGAGCGCCTGCACCGCGGTTGGCATCCAGTACACCACCGACTCGACGCACGGCACGCTGCTGGTCGAGCGCTGGAACGGCACCGTATGGACAGTGCAGAGCACGCCTTCCGCCGCCGGCTCTGGGCCGTCGGTGGACGCTGTCTCCTGCCCCGCGTCCAACGCGTGCGTGCTCGCGGCCACGGTCCACGATTCCACGGGCAACCCAGAGCCGTTGGTCGAGCGGTCCAACGGGACAGCCTGGAGCATCCAGAGCTTCCCCGTGCCGAGCGGAAGGCATGCTTCGCTCGGAGGGGTCTCCTGCGGTTCGCCGAGCGCCTGTACGGCCGTTGGCGGCATCTCCGGGCTCGCGCCGGCTCTGGCTGAGCACTGGAACGGCAGCACGTGGACGATCCAGAGCACCCCGGCCACGCCCGCGCCGGTGCCCACCGACGTGTTCGGCGTTTCCTGCTCCGCGGCCGGCGTGTGCACAGCCGTCGGCGATCGCGAGAGCCTCTCCGACTCCAGCCGGCAGACGCTGGTGGAGCGACTGAGCGCCGGGAAGTGGTCCGTCCAGGGCTCGCTCAATCGCTCCGGCTCCCACTACGACCAGCTCACCGGCGTCTCATGCCCCTCGGCGACCGCCTGCACGACGGTGGGCAGCTACAGCATCCAGACGACCCAGGGTCCGATTCTGACACTTGCCGAGCGCTGGAACGGCAGCACCTGGAGCATCCAGAGCAGCCCCAACCCAGCCGGCGAGGAAGCGGTCCTGTCCGGGATCTCGTGTCCGTCGGTGGACACCTGCACGGCGGTCGGCCACTATCTGAACCAGGGTGGAGATGCTCATGCGCTCGCCGAGACCTGGAACGGTGCGAGTTGGGCGATCCAGTCGATCCCGAGCCCGGCCGGCGCGGAGCTCTCGGCGGTGTCCTGCACCGCCGTCAACGCCTGCACGGCCGTCGGCGACACTTTCAACGCGGCCAAGGGAACGGGGTCGCTGCTAGCCGAACGCTTCAACGGGGCGGCATGGACGGTACAGAGCGTTCCCGACCCCGCCGGCGCCAGTCGCAGCCTGACAAGCGTGTCGTGCACCAGCGCTCACAACACCAATCTGATCCTGGCCGTGATGCCCCCGTCCTGCATGGCCGTCGGCACGGTCGACGGCGGGGGAACGTTTGCCGAGTACTGGAACGGGACGGCCTGGAGCCTCGAGGCGACGCCGTCGGGCGGCCTCGGTCTGCTCGGGGTGTCGTGCACTGGCTCGGCTTCCTGTACCGCGGTCGGCGACCAAGGCAGTTCCCAGCTCGCAGGTGCCGAGCCGCTCGCGGTATCCGGGGGTCCGAGCGGTTGGACGGTGCAGGGCACTCCCAACCCGGTCGACTCCGATCCCAACGGCTCTGACTCCGGCGGGCTGTCGGCGGTCTCCTGCCCGGCTCCAGGGACCTGCACGGCGGTCGGCTCAGACCGCTCGCCCTTTGCTGAGCAGTTCTCCTGAGGAGCGCCGGCGCAGTCGGGTTACGGGACCTCGGGTCTGGGGCGACTCGATGCGTTAACTGCTGCGGCCGTCGAGCCGGATCGTCCACGGATCGATCGTGTCGATCCGCAGGTGGGTCTCGTGCCACGGGTCCCGCGCGAGCGTGGCACGGATCGCCGCCTCGGACTCCGCCTCGATGACAAATGCCACACGCCGCTCGTCGGCGAGCGGGCCGCCCAGGACGATGAATCCCGCCTCCACCAGTTCATCCATGAAGGCGGCGTGTTCGGTCCAGCCCGACTGCTCCTCGAGGGCTCGATCGAGGCGGTACTCAGGTCCCGAGCGGACGTTGATGAGCAGGAACATCGCCATGCTTGCCTTGTAGCAAAGCCGCAGGACGCTTACCGCTGAGGTAATCGACAGGCTGCAGGCCGGGCGCGACGCTGCCGTGCATGACAGCGACAACGCAGCACTCACACTCTCGCGCGGGCCGCCGGCTCGCGCTTGCGGCCCAGAGCCGCTGGGCGGCCCTCCCGGTCGTCCTCGCGGGCACGTTCATGGTCGTGCTCGACTTCTTCATCGTCAACGTCGCACTCCCCTCGATGCAGCGTGACCTTCACGCGGGCGCCGGCGCGATCGAATGGGTGGTGGCCGGCTATTCCCTGACCTCGGCGGTGTTCCTGATCGGAGCCGCGCGGTTGGGGGACCAGATCGGCCGCCGGCGCGCGTTCTCGATCGGGCTGGCGCTGTTCACGCTGGCCTCGACCGCCTGCGGTCTCGCCGGGACGCCGACCGAGCTGGTGCTGGCGCGGCTGGCCCAGGGGGTCGGCGCCGCACTCCTGATGCCCAACGTGCTGGCGCTGATCAGCGCCTCGTTCTCCGGCGAGGACCTGCCCAAGGCGCTGGGCGCCTACGGGTTGGTGATGGGGATCGCCGCCGCCGGCGGGCAGCTGATCGGCGGCGGCCTCGTTGCAGCCGACATCGCCGGCCTGGGGTGGCGCAGCTGCTTTTTGATCAACCTCCCGGTGGGGATCGTGGCCCTGATCCTGGCTCCGCGGCTGGTCCCCGAGTCGGGCGCGGGACGGCGCAGTGGGCTCGATCCCGCCGGGACCGCGCTGATCACGGCCGGGGTGACCGCGATCATCCTGCCGCTGGTGGAGGGGCGCCAGCACGGCTGGCCGCTGTGGACCTGGGTCTCGCTCGCCGCGGCACCCGTCCTCCTCGGCGCCTTCGCCGTGCAGCAGCGGCGCCTGGCCCGAGCCGGCGGCGCGCCGCTGATCGGACCGTCCCTGCTGGCGGTGCGATCGTTCAGCGCCGGGCTGGTCACTCAGCTTGCGTTCTGGGGCGGGCAGGCGGCGTTCTTTTTGGTGCTCGCGCTGTACCTGCAGGAGGGCCGCGGCCTCAGCGCGCTGCACGCCGGACTGGTGTTCACCGTCCTCGCGGTGGCCTACGTGGTCGCCTCGGCGCGGGCCCCGGGACTGCTCGCGCGCTACGGCCGGGAGCTGGTAGCCGCCGGGGCGCTGGTGCTGGCCGCCGGACACGGCCTGCTGCTGACCGCCGTGGCCGCGATCGGTGTGGCCGGCTCGGTGTGGCCGCTGATGCCGGGGCTGGTCCTGATCGGTGCCGGGATGGGCCTGCTGATCGTCCCGCTCACGACGACGATCATGTCCGGCGTGCATCACGACGACACGGGCGCCGCTTCGGGCGCGCTGGCCACGATGCAGAACATCGGCAGCGCGCTCGGCGTCGCGGTCACCGGCGTGATCTTCTTCGGCGCGCTGCACCACGGCTACGCCCATGCGCTGGAGCTGAGCCTCGCCGAGCTGGCGGTGCTGCTGCTGGCGGTCGCCGGGCTCACCCGGCTGCTGCCGGCGCCGGAGCGGGTCTAGCTGCCGGCCGGCTGGTCCTCGGGCCGGAGTCGCAGCTGCGTGGAGAGCTCGCGCAGCCGGCGCTCCGGCTCGATCTCCAGGACGCTGTCAGCGATCGCGGGCGCCCGATCCTGGCCGAACACGCGACCCGCATGGAGCAGGAACTTGGCGCGCAGCCCGTCGTCGTCGATCCAGTTGCCGGGCTCTCCGAGCGGCACCGAGACCGTCTCGGTCAGCGTCGCCCCGTCCAGCTCGACCGTCAGCACGGCGCCGTTGCGGGTGACGTCGCGATCGCGTTGCGCGCTCACACGTGAGGCCATCCGCAGCAGGTCGTCGTCGCCGATGCGCTCGTAGCTGGCCCACTGCACCCTGCCGTCGAGCCATGCCGCCGCGACCTGGAAGTAGACGCTGAACTGGGCGTCGACCGTGCCCGCGGGCGCAAGCTTGTTATCCACCCGCTCGCCGACCAGCTGGTAGGCCGGCGGGGACAGGCGCACGGCGATCCGCGCCTGCGCGCGCCGCTGCGCCGGGACCTGCTCGCGGAGCGCCAGCGCGGCGTCGATCGCGCCGTGGGCCAGCCGGCACGAGGGGTATGGCTTGACGGCGGTCTGCAGCGCCATCCAGGACTCCCCGAGGCCGTCGGTCAGCAGCTCGGGCCGGGCGGCCTCGCTGTAACTGTGCAGGAGTCCGTAGCGACCCTCGAGCGGCTCGGCGGCCCCGGTCACGCCCGCCTGCGCGAGCTCCGTGCACAGCAGCCCGTCATGGGCGGCGAATCCGGGGTGAAGGCGCTTGTTCCAGGAGCCGTTGGCCAGGTACTGCATGCTCCCGGCGGCCTTTGAGAGCGCGAGCCCGAACGCCGCCATCGTGACCTCGGCGGTGAGCGAGCGCAGCCGCGAGGCCGCCGCGACGGCGCCGAAGATCCCCGACACCGCGGTCATGTGAAAGCCCCGGTCATAAGCGGCCGGCCCGAGGGCGGCGCCGATCCGGCAGCAGACCTCGTATCCGACCGCGACGGCCTCGTAGAAGGCACCGACGTTTGCGTCAAGACGCTCGGCGTCGGCCAGCGCGGCCGCGATCACGACCGAGCCGGGGTGCCCGATCTGTGCGATGTTGGTGTCATCGAAGTCCATCGAGTGCGCGAACGTGCCGTTGAGCAGGGCCGCGTACAACGGACTGCGCCCGTCGGCCAGCGCGACGGCCGTGGCCTCGCCGCCGCCGGCGTCGAGCCGCTCCACGGCGGCGCGGACGGCGGGCGCGTTCTCGGCATGGTGGGCGGCGAACGCCGTGATCCCGGTCCAGTCGAGCATCAGCCGGCGCAGGCGATGCGCGACGGCGTCCGGGATCTCCGAGGCGGGGTAGGCCACGGCCAGCTCGGCGAGCGCGCGGGTCGGTCCGCCGGTCTCGGTGTGGTGCTGGAGCACGGGCTGGTCCCGGAGAGCCTAGATCATGCTTCGTGCGATCCTGTTGTGATGCCAAGCTCAACCATTGACATAACCACCGCCGACGGGGTGGCCGACGCCTACCTCACGCGTCCCGACGACGACCAGCCGCATCCGGGCGTGCTTCTGATAATCGATGCGCTCGGTCTCCGGCCCCGGATCGAGGAGATGGCCGACCGGATCGCCGACCAGGGCTACGTGGTCCTGGCGCCCAACGCCTTCTACCGGGGCGGCCGCGCTCCCGAGGTGGTCCCGGCGGTCGATCCCGACGATCCCGACGGCCGCGCCAAGCTGATGGAGGTGGTCCGTCCGCTGATGGGACAGCTGACCACGGAGGCGATCATCAGCGATGCCGAGGCGTACCTCGGTCGGCTGGAGCAGGAGGCTCCGGGACCGGTGGCGATCGTCGGCTACTGCATGGGCGGCCGCGTCGGGTGGCGGATCGCTGCCGCCTATCCCGACCGAGTGGCGGCTCTCGGGAGCTTCCACGGCGGCGGTCTGGTCACCGACGCGCCGGACAGTCCCCACCGCTCGGCGGGTGACATCAACGCGGAGCTGTACTTCGGGCACGCCGACGAGGACCCCAGCATGACCCCGGAGCAGATCTCAGAGCTCGAGCGCACGCTCGACGAGGTCGGTGCGCGCTATCGCTCAGAGCTGTACAGCGGAGCCAAGCACGGGTACACGATGTCCGACGCCGCCGTCTACGACGAGGCGGCCGCCGAGCGTCACTTCACCGAGCTGTTCGCGCTGCTAGACCGCGCGCTGTGAGCTGAGCCCGGGGATGGACCGCGGGCGCGCTGATGGCGCGTCCGCGTTCGCGCTCAGCCCTTCACCTCCGCGCGCAGCGCCGCGAAGTTGCTCTGCAGCAGGGCACCGAGGTCAGCCCGCGCGCCGGCCGAGCCCCAGCTCTGGACGGTGGCGATCAGGACCGCGAAGCCGACCGAGGCGACCAACCGGGGGCGAGGATCCCGCTCGGGGTCGACGCCGAGCCGGGTGGCGAGGCCCTGGGTGAGGATCTCGTCCCAGGCGTCGTGCGCGGCGTGGGGGAGCTCGAGCGGGCGCTCGAACAGGCGCAGCAGGCCGAGGGTCAGCTCGCGCCGCGCGCCGTAGCTCTCAGCCAGGGTGCTGATCGCCCCCTGCACGGCGTCCAGCGGCGCCTCGGCGGCGGGGCGCTCTGCCAGCGCTCGACGGAGCTCGTCGGCGGCCTCTTGCTTCCAGGCCAGGACGACGTCCTCCTTGCGGGCGAAGTAGCGAAAGAACGTGCGGCGCGAGACGTCGGCGGCGTCGGCGATGTCATCGACGGTGGTCCCGTCGAAGCCCCGCTCGGCGAACAGGCGGATGGCCGCCTCGGTGATGTGCTCGCGGGTCTGAAGCTTCTTGCGCTCGCGAAGGCCGGTGCTCATGGGAAAATAGTCTACCGGCGGTGCCAAATGGCACTATCGTTGACATCTGGCATCGTGAGTGCCATAATCGGGATTCAGTCCGCAGCATCGCCTCGCCCCCGCTCAGAACTTCGAAAGGAACCACCGACATGCCCTGGACCGCCGCCGACCTCCCAGACCAGCACGGGCGCACCGTCATCGTCACCGGCGCCAACAGCGGCATCGGCCTGTGCGCCGCCCGCGAGCTCGCCCGCGCCGGCGCCCACGTGATCATGGCCTGCCGGAATACCGGCAAGGGCGAGGCCGCTGCGGCCCAGATCAGGCGCGAGCTCCCCGAGGCCAGCGTCGAGGTGGCGTCGCTGGACCTGGCGTCGCTGCGCTCGGTGCGGGAGTTCGCCGCCGGCTACGACGGCGACCACCTCGACCTGCTGATCAACAACGCCGGTGTCATGGTGCCGCCCCGGACCACCACCGAGGACGGGTTCGAGCTGCAGCTCGGGACCAACCACCTGGGTCACTTCGCGCTCACCGGGCTGCTGCTCGACAAACTCATGGCCACGCCCGAGGCGCGTGTGGTCACCGTCTCGAGCACGGCGCACAAGATCGGCAAGATCGACTTCGAGGACCTGCAGCGCGAGCGCTCCTACCGGCGCTGGTTCGCCTACGGGCAATCCAAGCTGGCCAACCTGCTGTTCACGCTCGAGCTCGACCGGCGTCTGCGGGCCGTCGACTCCGAGCTGCTGAGCGTCGCCGCCCACCCGGGCTACGCCGCCACCAACCTCCAGTTCGCGGCCACTCCGTCGCGGCTCGAGCGCATCGGCTCGGTGGTGCTCAACCGCGTCTGGGCCCAGGATGCCCTGCACGGCGCGCTGCCGACGCTGTACGCGGCGACCGCAGACATCCCCGGCGGATCGTTCGCCGGACCCGACGGCTTCCAGGAGATGCGCGGCCATCCGACACTGGTCGCGCCGGCGCGCGCGGCGCTGGATCCCGAGACCGCGCGGCGCCTGTGGGAGGTCTCCGAGCAGCTGACGGGCGTGAGCTTCTCCTTCGCCCCGGTGCCGGCGCCGGCGAGCGCCTGACCCGCGCGTCGGCCGTCTCGTCATCGACCGCCGTCACGCGGCCGGGGCCCACTCCGGGATCCCGAGCGCGTGCTCCTGCAGATCGATCGCCGCCTGCGTGAGCGGGGCCTCGCCGCCCCGGCGGGCGATCAGCGAGACGCCGGCCTCCCACGTCACCGGCAGGGCCGCCACCGGCATCCCCGTCAGGTCCCACAGCGCGGTGAGCGCGATCATCGGGTCACCAGCGCCGCCGGCGTGGCCGCGGTCGTAGCCAGGTCCGCGGCCGTAGGGCACGATCGGCAGCGTCGGTTCAAGCACGAGGTCGACGCCATGCTCGGAGAACCATCGCTCCCATTCCGCGGTGCCCGCGGCACGCCGCTGCTGCGCCCCGAGGTAGGCGGCGGCGTCGGTGAACCCGCGGGACGCCTCGATGAACTGAGCGATCGCGGGGCGGTACAGCGCGTGCCGGTCCGCGTAGGCCGAGTGGTGCGCCCACGCCTCGGTCAGGAGCACGAGGCTGAGGTCGTCCCAGTCGAGCTCCCACGGCGTCGGGCGAGAGATGACGTGGGCGCCGAGCCGTTCGCACGCGGCGCGGGCGGTCTCGAGCCCGGCGGTCACCGCGGAGTCGAGCGGGAGGCGCTCGGTGCGGTCGGTCAGCGCGATCGTCATGCCGGCCAGCGGTCGCGGGCCGGGACGCGGGGTCTGCGCCAGCTCCGGCAGCTGCTCGGGTGGCGGCAGCGCCGGGTCGACGGCCGGTCCGGCGCTCAGCATCGCCTGCAGCAGGACCGCGCAGTCGGCGACGGTGCGGGCCATCGGCCCGGGATGGTCGAGCGTGGGGGCGAGGGGGAGGATGCCGTCCAGTGAGATCCGCCCGTGTGTCGGCTTGATCGTGCTTATCCCGCAGCACGCCGAGGGGATCCGCAGCGAGCCGCAGGTGTCTGAGCCGAGCGCGGCGGGCGTCATCCGCGCCGCCAGCGCCGCGGCGCTGCCTCCGCTGGACCCGCCGGCCACCCGGTCGGGCGCCCACGGGTTGCCGACCTGGTCGGTGGTGCCGCCGGCGGCGAACTCGTGCGTGTGGGTGTGACCCAGCAGGACCATGCCGTGCCGGCGTAGCGCCGCCCAGACGGCGCAGTCGCGCTGCGCCACGTTGCCCGCCAGCACGCGGCTGGACGCGGTCAGCTCCAGCCCCCTGACCCCGTAGAGGTCCTTGAGCCCGATCGGGATCCCACACAGTGACGGCGCGCTGCGGCCGTCGCGAGCCAGCCGCTCATCGGCGGCGCGGGCCTGCGCGCGAGCCAGCTCCGGGTAGAGCCGGACCCAGGCGTTGATCGCCTCCGGCGAGCCGTCGGCGCTCGGCGGCCCGCCGTTTAGCTGCTCGATCCGGCGCAGGCAGGCCTCGGTGAGCTCGAGTGCCGAGAGCCTCCGGCGAGCCAGCAGCTCGCGCGCCTCCAGCACCCCCAACTCAGCCGGATCGGCGGGGGCGATCATGCCGTCTCGCCGCCGTCGATGTTGTAGACCGCGCCGGTGATGAACGGCGCCTCATCGGAGAGCAGAAACGCGGCCAGCGCCGCGACCTCCTCGGGGCGGCCGAGGCGCCCGGCCGGGAGGAACCCCTCCGCCGCGTTGCGGAACTCGTCCTCGAAGCGATCGAACAGCGGCGTATCGACGGGCCCGGGCGCGATCGCGTTGACGCGGATCCCGTCGGCGGCGCTCTCGACGGCCGCCGAGCGGGTGAGACCGATGATCGCCGCCTTGGTGGCGCCGTAGACGCCGAGGCCGGGAACCCCGTGCTGGCCCGCCGCCGAGGTCATGTTGACGATCGTCGCCGGCGAGCCCGCGGCGCGCGCGGTGCGGAGCATCTGGCGCAGGTTGAGGAAGATCCCCAGCACGTTTATCCGCACCAGGGTCTGGAAGCTGTCGATGTCGAAGTCGACGAGCGGCGCCACCGGTCCCTCGATCCCGGCGTTGTTGTGCAGTGAGTCGACCCGGCCGAAGCGCTCGATCGTCTCGACGAAGTAGCGCTCGACATCTGGCTCCGAGGACACGTCGCCTCTGAGTCCGAGCACGGCGTCACCCAGCTCCCGGGCCGCCGCGGCGGCGGCGTCGCCATCGAGGTCCACCAGCGCCACCCGCGCGCCCTCCTGCACCAGGCGCGCGACGGTGGCGCGGCCGATTCCGGAGGCGCCACCGGTCACCATCACGACCCTGTCCTGTAATCCGGCTAAGGGCACGGTATTTCCTCTCTCTCGCTGGGACGCGTTCCGCGCCGGCGGTGATTCACCCGGCTGACGTACGCAATGCGGCCGAATGTTCTCAAAGCGCACGTGATAGCGTTGGACCCCGCGCAGCGCCTGGGACTCGGAAAGGCATGACCGATGACAGTCCACACCGCCGACGTGCCTGCCGCGGGTAGCCCAAGCCCGGCGGCCGAACCGCGCCGGACCGTCCGCGACGCGGCCTTCGATGTGCTGCGCAGGTTTGGCATGACGACGATCTTCGGGAACCCGGGCTCGACCGAGATCCCGTTCCTGACCGCGCTGCCGCCGGACATCCACTTCGTCCTCGGCCTGCACGAGGGCTCGGTGGTGGGGATCGCGACCGGGTACGCGCTGGCTCGCGGCGAGCCGGCGCTGGTCAATCTGCACACGTCCGCCGGCCTCGGCAACGCGGTCAACGCGATCGCCAATGCGCGCGACTGCCGCGCGCCGCTGGTCATCGTGGTCGGACAGCAGGATCGCCGCCAGCTGGCCTACGAGCCGTTCCTGGCCGGGCGCGCACTGGAGAAGCTGGCCGGCGAGTACCCGGTGTGGGCCAGCCTGCCGGTACGCGCCCAGGACGTCCCGGGAGCGATCGCCCGTGCGTATAACGAGGCCCAGTCGCAGCGAGGCCCGGCGCTCGTGGTGGTGCCGATGGGCGATTGGCTCGAGACCGCCGATCCGCTCGCGGCGGGCTGGCCTGAGCGGACCCTGCGCCCGGCCTCGGTGGCGCCCTCGGATGTGGCCGAGCTGGTCGACCTGATCGACAGCGCCGAAGCGCCGGCGTTCGTGGTCGGCCACGGCAGCGACAGCTGCGAGGGGTGGGAGGCGATGATCGCGCTCGCCGAGCGCCTCCAGGCCCCGGTTTGGCAGGAGTCCTTCGCGCGCCGCGCCGGCTTCCCCCAGGACCATCCCCTGTTCGCCGGCCATCTGCCGTGGCGCCGGCGCCAGATGCGCGAGACGCTCGAGCCCCACGACCTGGTCGTGGCCGTCGGGACCAGCGCCTTCCGGCTGTACCTGTTCGACGAGCGCTGCCCGATGGTTGCGGAGGGCACCCGCGTCGCCGTGCTCACCGACGATCCGGCCGAGGCCCATCGCAGCCCCTGCGAGCTGGCGATCGTCGCGCCGGTGCCCGGCGCATGCGCCGCGCTGGCCGAGCAGGTGGGGGGCGGCCGGCGCAGGCCGGGCCGGCATTTGTGCGCCCTCCCGCGCCGCCGCCGCCGGCCGCGGGTGAGCCGCTGATGCCAGGGCACGTGTTCGCGGCGCTGGCCGAGCGCCTGCCCCGTGACGCGGTGCTCGTCGAGGAGACCCCCTCCAGCCAGCCCGAGCTCTACCGCCGCGTCCCGGTCCGCTCCCCGGGAGGCTTCGTCGCGTGCGCGAACGGCGGCCTGGGGTTCGGCATGGCCGGCTCGATCGGGCTGCGGATGGGAGATCCCAGCCGCCCGGTGGTGGGCGTGATCGGCGATGGCTCCTCGATGTACGCGATTCAGGCGCTGTGGAGCGCTGCCCACTACGAGATCGGTGCGCTGCTGCTCGTGATGGCCAACGGCCGCTATGCGGTCATGGACGGGCTCGCGCGCCAGCACAACGCGCCGTCGGCGTGGCCGGCGTTCGGCTCGATCGACATCGCCGGCATCGCGCGCTGTCTCGGCTGCCGGGCCATCAACGTGGACAGTCACGCCGCGCTGCTCGAGACGTTCGACGAGGTCCTGCCGACGCTGGCTCGGCGGCGCGAGCCGCTGCTCGTCGAGGTGGCGGTCGGAAGCTAGCTTGACGTCCGCCGCCCCGGGGCGAGGGCGGGCGCTCGAGCTCGAGCGGCGGCCGACACGCCGTCAGCTGCTGATCCTGGGGGCGCTGTCGGCCTTCGGTCCCCTGTCGCTGGACATGTACCTGCCCGGACTGCCGTCGCTGACCCGCGGGCTGCACGCCTCGGCCTCGGCCGGGCAGCTGACGATCACCGGTTGCATGCTCGGGCTGGGGCTTGGGCAGCTCGTGGCGGGGCCGCTGAGCGACACCCATGGCCGGCGGCGGCCGCTGATCGCGGGGCTGCTCGCTTACGTGGTCGCCTCAGCGGCGTGCGCGGCCGCGCCCTCGGTCGCGGTTCTGGTGGTGGTTCGGTTGCTGCAGGGGATGGCGGGCGGGGTCGGGATCGTGATCGCGCGGGCGATCGTCCGCGACCTGTCCGACGGCACCACGGCGGCACGTATGTTCTCGGTCCTGATGGCGGTGACCGGCGTCGCCCCGGTGTGCGCTCCACTGATCGGCGGTCAGGTGCTGGCCTTCACCTCGTGGCGAGGAGTGTTCGTGATCCTGGCGGTGATCGGCGTGCCGCTGCTGCTGGCCGCCGTGCTCGGGCTGCCGGAGACGCTGGCGCCCGAGCAGCGCCACGGTGGCGGGCTGCGTGCGGTGCTGCGTACCTTCCGCGCGCTGCTGGGCGACCGCAGCTTCAGCCCCCACGCCGCCTCCTTCTCGCTGTCGTTCGCGGCCATGTTCGCCTACATCGCCGGCTCGTCGTTCGTGCTCGAGAACATCTACGGGATCTCGCCGCAGCTCTTCAGCGTCGTCTTCGCCGTCAACTCCGCGGGGCTGATCGCCGTCTCGCAGCTGAGCGGGCGGACCGTGGGGCGCCTGGGTTCCGACGTGCTGCTGCGTCGGGGCCTGGTGGCGGTCGCGGTCGCATCGCTGGCCACCGTGCTCGTGACCGTTGCGCACGGCGGCCTCGCGGCGCTGCTGGTCTGCTTCTTCGTGCTGCTGTCGGCCAACGGGCTCGTGCTCCCCAACGGCACCGCCAGCGCGATGGCGCACCAGGAGGGGGCGCTCGGCGCGGCGTCGGCGCTGCTCGGGCTGGGGCAGTTCGGCTCGGGGGCGGTTGTGGCGCCGCTGGTGGGGGTGGGGGGCGGTCACGACGCGCTGCCGATGTCGATCGTGATCGGCGTCGCCGGCCTCGCCGCGCTGGCGATCAACTTCCTGTTCGCCCCGCGCGTTATGACGCCGACCGCGGCGCGGAGCTGAGCAGCCCGGCGGCGGCCTCGCGGACGAGGTCCGCGGCAGCGTGCAGGCGATCGCGCTGGGCTGAGGTCAGCGGCCACTCGAGGATCGTCTGCGCTCCGCCGGCGGCGAGTATGACCGGGACGCTGAGGCTGACGCCCTCGATCCCGTACTCGCCCTCCAGGTTGACCGACGCCGGCCACGGGTCGCCGGGGCCGGACCCCGTGCAGGCGGCGGCCATCCGCGCGATGCCGAGCCCCGAGGTCCACGTCGAGGAGCGCCCGGAGTCCAGCGCCACATGCCGGACGTACCAGCCGCTGGTGAATTCGTGCACCTGACGTAGCTGCCGGTCGCTGAGGTCCACGGGCCGGCCGTCGACCTCGATGCGGTCCAGCAGCGGCACGTTGAGATCTCCGTGCTCGCCGATCGTCCACGCCCGCACGCTGGCGGGCGCCGCGCCGAGCGCCCTGGCGATCCCGGTGCGCAGCCGGAGCGTGTCGTTCAGCGTGTATCCGAGCACGCGGGCGCGCTCGAGCCCGGTGCGGTGAAGGGCCCAGGTGCACAGCGGGTCAACCGGGTTGGTGACCACGATCAGCACGCCGCCCCAGTCCGCGGGGAGCAGGTCCAGCAGCGGGGCCAGGATCGCTGCGTTGGCCTCCAGGTAGACCATTCGCGACTGGTTGACGGTGAGCGGCGCCGCGGCGGTCAGCACCAGCAGGTCGGCGTCGGCGACGTCCGCGTCGGTGCCCTCGCGCACCATCCCGCCGGTCCGCTGCTCGAGCACCTGCTCGAGGTCCCACAGATGCGAGAGCAGCATCTCGCGGCGGCTGTCGAGCAGGATCAGCTCGCAATCAAGGGTCGACAGCAACAGGTTAAAAGCCACCGACGCTCCGACCCCGCCTCCGGCGCCGGCGATGACGATCCTCGGGCGGGCCACCGGGGGGCTCTAGGCGGCGGCCGTGCGGGCGGACGCCCGGCCGAAGTAACCGTGCTCGCCGGCGGCCAGATACTGCGCCAACCTGCTGGCCAGCGACATGATCGTCAGTGAAGGGTTGACCGACAGCGTGCGCGGCAGCACCGAGCCGTCGCCGACGAACAGCCGCCTGATGTCGTGGGACTCGCCGTGGGCGTTGACCACCGAGCGCTCGGGGTCTGAGCCCATCCGGCAGCCCCCCTGGACGTGGGTGCTGAGCACGCCCGTCTGGTAGATGCGCTTGGCCCCCGCCGCCTGAAGCACCTCGCGGGCGAACTGCAGCGAGGCGTCGATCCGCTCGCGCTCGGTGTCGCTCCAATCGAACGAGTAGCGGTCGGCGCCTTGGTCGTCGATCCAGGCGGTGCCGTGGTTCTCGTCGTTGACCATCGTCAGCAGGCCCGTGTAGTGGCGGTAGCTGCGCATCGCCTCAGACAGCTCCTCGCCCCACAGCGGGATGCCGCGCTCGTCCGAGAGGGCGGTGGCGAAGCCGATCGGGTCCTGGATGGTGGACGCCTCGACGACGAACCCGCCGTCCTCGTCGCGCTGGAACTTCATGCAGTGCGCGGTGATCGGATAGACCATGTGGGCGTCCTGGACCTGATCGAACAGGCCCTCCACCAGGCGCGCGGGGTGAAAGCCGACGTGGCGGCCGATCTGCTCGGCGCTGGCGGAGTGCCCGGCGGCCTCCCTGACGCCCGAGCGCAGCAGCAGCTGCGGGGTGGCCAGCGTGCCGGCGGCGATCACCACCACGTCGGAGGCGATCGTGTGGCGCGCGCCGGTGCCGGCCTCGACGTACTCGATGCCCGTGGCCTCGGGACCGTCCGCGCCGCCCTCGATCGTGACCCGCTGCACGCGGCAGCCGGCGCGCAGCTCTAGGCGCCCGCCGGCCCACGGCGGATGGATGTAGGTGTTGAGCGTCGACTTGCCGGCGTTGGTCGGGCAGCCCTGCAGACAGGACCCGCAGCGCATGCAGTTGGCGTCGGTGTAGGAGATGACCGGCTCCAGTCCGGCGTCCATCGCGGCGAACCCCGGCTCGACCGTGTGGACGCACTGCTGCCAGTCGGTGCGCTCGCGAACCCCGAGCCGCTGCTCCACGCGCTCGATGTGGGCGATCAGGTCACGCTCGGCGAACGGCTCGCCGGCGTCTGAAAACAGGCCACCGGCGGCGTGCCACTTCTCGTAGTCCTGCGCGGTGGGGCGCAGGGCGACCTTGGTGTTGATCGTCGTGGTGCCGCCGACGCAGTGGCCGCGGAACACGATCAGCGGCGGCTCGGTCTCGGACGGCGGCTCCGCGAACGCCGGCGGGAACCACAGCTCGTGGCTCGCGCGGGCCTCCCAGCGCATGAAATCCGCGGCCGTCTTGTGGGGGCCGGATTCCAGCAGCAGGACGCGGGCACCGGCGTCGGCCAGCTCGCCGGCGATCACTCCACCGCCGGCGCCGGAGCCGACGACCACGACGTCGTAGCGCTCTCCGTTCATCCGGCGATCCCCTGCATGCACGCGCGGCCCCGGCTCATCCGGTGATCCCCAGGTAGGACCAGTCCTTGTTCAGGCGCGCGGCGAGCGGTGGGGCGAAGTCGATCTCCTGCCACCCTCCGGGCCCGTCTGCCCCGGGGGCGACGAAGTCGCTGTAGAAGGCCTCGCACGCCAGTGCCCGGACCATCTGGAACTCGGGGGTCAGGGTGTACTCGCCGAGCTCTGCGGTGCTCGCGGCGGCGGGCGCCGCGAGCTTCTCGAAGGCCGCCAGCGCCTGCTCGCGGGCCGGGGGCGGCATCCGGGCCAGCAGCGCGTCGACATAGACCTCGCCGCCGGTTCGCGCGCAGCCGGGGACGATCCGCTCGCACACGGCGCGCACCACCACCGCCTGACGCTCATCGAGCACGTGCATCACGTGCGCACGCTACGCCGCGGCCTACCGGGCGGCAAGGGCGGCTGCGCTGTGTGCAAGGTCGCGGTGCGCCCTTGGACAGGGGTGTGGGAGATTGGTTGCGGATAGCGCAACCAATGTGCCGCAGGTCGGTCAGACTCCAGAGCGCCATGGCTGAGAGCGACCGCGAGCAGATCCGCGAGTTGGTGCAGAACTGGGCGGTGTGGCGCGACGCCGGGGACTGGGAACGCTTCGCCACCGTCTGGCACGACGACGGCGTGATGATGGCCACCTGGTTTCAGGGGCCGGCGGCCGACTTCATCCGCGTCAGCCGCGAGGGCTTCGAGCGCGGCGTGCGCATCCTGCACTTCCTCGGCGGGACGTCGGTGGACGTGGCCGGCGAGCGGGCGATCGCCCAGACCAAGATGACGATCTCGCAGCGAGCCCCGGTCGACGGCGTGCAGTGCGATGTGGTCTGCACGGGGCGCTTCTACGACTTCCTGGAGAGGCGTTCCGGGCGCTGGGGGATCGTGCTGCGCCAGCCGATCTACGAGAAGGACCGCCTCGACCCCGTTGATCCGGGTGCGCGGCTTTCGCTGGACGCCGCGCGTCTGAATGGCTTTCCCGAGGGCTACCGGCACCTCGCGTACGTCCAGACCGCAATCGGCTACGAGGTCAAGCGCGACATGCCGGGGCTGGTCGGTCCTGAGGTGGAGCGTCTGTACGAGCGGGGCGCGGCGTGGCTTTCCGGCGGTCCGCTCGCTGCGTGACGGTTTATCGCTGGGGAGGGGGTGGTTTCGGGGGGCTGCCGTCGCTAGTACGCCATATAGGCGTATTTGCGACGGAGGCCTCGCGATCAGCGTCAGTAGCCCATCCCTCAATGCGCCTTTGGCCGTTACCAGACCCTGACTAGACGGTGGTCCAACGCAACGCCGCCGCGAGCCCTCGCCCACGACCGGGCCCGGCCCGAGCTCGCGACCGCGTTACGCGACCCCGGCCGCAGCCTGAGCCCCCGTACCCGCCCGGATCAGGTCCGCCGCCCGCTCGGCGATCATGATCGTGGGCGCGTTGGTGTTGCCGCGCGTGATGTCGGGCATCACCGAGGCGTCGACCACGCGCAGGCCCTCGAACCCGTAGACCCGGAGCTCTGAGTCGACCACCGAGCCGATCGCGCAGGTCGAGGTGGGGTGGTAGACGCTCTGCCCGGCGCGGCGGGCGAAGGCCATCAGATCCTCGTCGGAATCGGACGCGGGGACGCTGAACGGCTCGCGCTCGACGGCCTTCAGCGGCGCCTGCGCCGCGATCTCCAGCGCCATCCGTAGCCCGGCGAGCATGCTGGCCTTGTCCTCCTCGCTCGTGAGGAAGTTGCACAGCACGCGCGGCTTGGAGTCGGGCAGCGGTGCGCGCAGCATCACCCGACCCCGGCTGGTGGGCTTGATAACCACCGGGCCGAAGCAGTAGCCGTGGTCGGCGGGGGCGGTCAGGCCCTCGTCGAAGAACAGGGATGGCGCGAAGTGGAACTCCACGTCGGGTGCGTCGAGGCCCGCCCGGGTGCGGAAGAAGCCCGCCGCCTCGGGGATGTTGGAGCTCAAGGGCCCCCGCCCCTCGGCCTCGAGCAGCGCGAAGTTCTCGGGGGTCACCGCCATGAACAGCGACGGCTCGTCGGTCAGGTAGTTGACCTGCGCCATGCAGTGGTCCTGTAGCCCGTGGCCGACCGGCAGGTCCGAGCGCATCTCGATCGCCAGCGGCTGGAGCTGGTCCTCGGGCCCGATTCCCGACAGCATCAACAGGGTCGGCGACTGGTAGGTGCCGGCGGCCAGCAGAACCTCGCGCTCGGCGCGGACCTCCACGACCTGGCCGTCGCGGGAGATCTCGACCCCGACGGCGCGGGAGCCGTCGAACAGGATCCGCAGCGCCATCGCCCGGGTGAGAACCGTCAGATTGTCCCGCCCCAGGGCCGGCCTCAGGAACGCGTCGGCGGTGGAGCAGCGCAGGCCCTCACGCTGGGTGAGCTGGAAGCGGCCCACGCCCTCCTGACGGACGCCGTTGAAGTCGGGGTTGGCCTCGTGGCCGGCCTGCCGCGCGGCTTGCAGCATCGTGTCCACCAGCGGGTGCATCGACCGGCTCTCGGACACCGCCATCGGACCCCCGGCACCGTGGTAGGCATCCTCGCCGCGCTCGTTGTCCTCGGAGCGCTTGAAGTACGGCAGCACGTCGTCGTAGCCCCATCCCTCGTGCCCAGCCGCCGCCCAGCCGTCGTAGTCGGCTCGGTTGCCGCGGACATAGATCATCGCGTTGATCGAGCTGCAGCCGCCGAGCATCTTGCCCCGTGGGAGATACAGGCGGCGGTTGTCGAGGCCCGGCTCCTGCTCACCCAGCAGGTCCCAGTCGAGGCTGGACTTGAACAGCGCCGGGAACGCCGCGGGTACGTGGATCTCCGGTTGGGTGTCCTCGTCACCCGCCTCCAGCAGGGCCACGCGCACATCCGGGTCCTCGCTCAGGCGCGCCGCCAGCACGCACCCCGCCGAGCCCGCGCCCACCACGACGTAGTCGAACTGCAGTGCCTCACTCACCGCGGATCACCACCTTCATCACCTTCGTCGGATTGCTCATGGCGAAGCGCAGCGCCTCGGGCGCCTCGGCCAACGGGAACTGGTGGCTGACCAGGCGGGCGACCAGATCGGCGTTTCGCTCCACCACGGCGACGGCCTCGGCGAAGTCCTCGGCGTCACAGCAGCTGACCCCGAGCAGGTCGAGCTCCTTCTCGGTCAGGCTGCCGATCCGCAGCGACACCTCGTCGGTGGACATGCCGACCTGCACAGCCCGGCCGGCCGAGGCGACCATGTCGACCATCGCCCGCACCGCGGCGGGGACTCCGGTGGCATCGACCGCCACCGGAGGGCCACCGGGACCGGCCCACTCACGAGCCCGCGCCACCACGGCGTCGCCCTCGGTCCAGGTCAGGGTCTCGGCACCGAGCGCTCGGGCGAGCTCGAGCCGGCTCTCCTGCGGGTCGATCACCAGAACGCGGGCGCCACGCTCGCCGGCGACCAGCGCGACGCACTGACCGATCGGGCCGGCGCCGAGCACCACCACCGGCTCGCCGGGCTCGATCCGCGCCCGGCGCACGGCGCGCACGGCTATCGACACGGGCTCGGTCATCGCCGCGACCGCGGCGTCGGCGGTGGCAATCGGGAACGCGTGTTCCTGGCCGACGGTGAGCAGACCCTGCAGCCCGCCGTCAACGTGGATCCCGATCAGCTCGAAGTTGTCACACGCGTTGGTGCGCTCGACGCGGCACGGGTAGCAGCGCCCGCACGCGTGCAGCGGCCACAGCGCGACCCGCTGGCCGACCTCGAGCTCGGGCCGGCATTCGGAGCCGAGCGCGGCGATCGTGGCGGCGATCTCGTGGCCCTGGACCCGGGGGAACTGGCCGCCGCCCGCGCGTCTGGACAGCTCGCCGGCGAAGAAGTGGTAGTCCGAGCCGCAGATGCCGACCGCCTCAGGCCGCACCAGCACCTCACCCGGTCCCGGGTCGGGTGGATCGGGCCGTTCGAGCACCGACATCGACCCCACGCGCTCGGTCACGGCCGCGTGCATCACTTTCTCCTCGTGGTCGCCGGGCCGCCCATCAACCCCACACCTCGGCCGCGGTCTTCACGATCAGCTCGAGCTTTGCCACCTGCTCGTCGTAGGTGACGGCGTTCCCCTCGACGGTCGAGGAGAAGCCGCACTGGGGCGAGAGGCAGAGCTGCTCGATCGGCACGAACTTGGACGCCTCCTCGACCCGGCGCTTGAGCTCGTCGCTGGACTCGAGCTCGCCGCGCTTGCTGGTGACCAGGCCCAGCACCACCATCTTGCCCGGCGCGACGAACCGCAGCGGCTCGAAGCCGCCCGAGCGGGCATCGTCGTACTCGAGGAAGAAGCCGTCGACGTCGAGGCCGCCGAACAGCGTCTCGGCGACGAAGTCGTAGCCGCCCTCGGCCGCCCACGACGACCGGAAGTTGCCGCGGCACAGGTGCGTGGTGACGGTCAGCCCGGCGGGCCGCTCGGCGAGCGCGTTGTTGATGTTGCGCACGTAGGTCTCGTGCAGGTGGGCGGAGTCCTCGCCGCGGTCCTGCATCGCCTCGCGCTGGCGCGGGTCGTTGAGGTAGGCCAGGCTGGTGTCGTCGAACTGCAGGTAGGTGCAGCCGAGCTCGGCGACGGCGCGGACCTCGTCGGCGTAGGCCTGGGCGAGGTCGGTCCAGAACGGCTCCACGTCGGTGTAGGCGCTCGGATCGAGCGCCGCGCGGCCGCCCCGGTAATGGACCATGTTGGGGGAGGGGATGGTCAGCTTGGGGGTCACCCCGTCGTCGACGACTCCCTGCAGGAACTGGAAGTCCTGATCGAAGATGGTGTGCTCGAGACGCACCTTGCCCTTGACGGCGATCGCCGCCGGCTTGAAGTCCACCTCGCCGTCAGCGTTGCGGAACTTGACGCGGATGTCCCCCTTGACCTTCTCGATCCCGCCGAGCTGGTAGATGAAGTCCATGTGCCAGGAGGCGCGGCGGAACTCCCCGTCGGTAGCCGATTGCAGGCCGACGTCGCGCTGCATCGCGACGACGTCGCGGATCGCGTCGTCCTCGATGGCCCGCAGCTCCGCGTCGGAGATCCGGCCGCCGGCGTGGTTCTCGCGCGCCTGCAGCAGCTGCTTGGGGCGCAGGAGGCTGCCCACGTGGTCGGCGCGGAACGGCGGCGTCGTGCGACGGCCGCTCGCCGGGGCGTTGGCGGTCTGCGTGTCAGTCATCTCCACCTGCTTTCGCTCGGACGTTGATCTCGATCCGGATCCCATCGGGGCTGTCGAAGAACAGCTGCCTCGGCCCGCCGCCGGGGATCTCGTTGCGCACCGGGTCCACGCCGGCTCGCTCCAGACGCTCGCTGATCGCGTCGTAGTCAGAGGCGCCGAAGGCGATGTGGTCGACGGGGCCGCGGCCGTCGAGACGGTCGGGCACCTCGATCCCCATCTTCGCGGCGTGCTCGCGATACGACGCCCGGCCGCCGATGTGCAGGCATGGGGTCTGCCCCGCGTACAGCCAGTAGCCGGTGAACTCAAAGGGCGGACGCTCGCCGACCCGCAGCCCGAGCGTCTGGACGTAGAAGTCGGCCGCGCGGTCGATGTCGTCGCTGAGCACCAGCAGGTGCTCGAGTCCGGCGACCCCGTCCGCGGCGCTCATCCGCCGGCCGGCAGGCTCTCGGTCGGCGCCGGAACGGGGTCTGCGGCCGCCGTGCGCAGCAGGTAGGCCGAATGCAGCAGCGCCGGATCCTCGCGCAGCTCCTTGGCGTTGCCGGAGTACTGGATCCGGCCGCCCTCCATCACGTAGGCGCCGTTGGCCAGACCGAGGGCGACCGTTGCGAACTGCTCGATCAGCAGCACCCCGGCACCGCTCTCGGCCACCCCGCGGATCGTCGGGATCAGGCGTTGCACCACGACCGGCGCCAGTCCGAGCGACAGCTCGTCGATGATCACGAAGCGTGGGTCTGAGACCAGCGCCTGGGCCAGCACGACCATCTGCTGCTCGCCGCCCGACAGCGCCCGCGCCGGCATGTGCAGGCGCTTCTCGAGCTCCGGGAACAGCTCCAGCGCGCGGGCGCGTCCCCTCTTGGCGTCGCCGCTGCTCAGCGAGTAGGTGGCGACCCTGAGGTTGTCCTCGACGGTGAGCGCGGGGAGCAGGCGCCGCCCCTCCGGGACGATGGCCACGCCGGCGCGGCGGACCTGCTCGGGCCGGCGTCCCGCCAGCTCGCGATCGCCCAGCTTGACCGAGCCCGCCTTCAGCGCGAGCACCCCGCCGACGGCCAGCACCATGCTCGACTTGCCGGCGCCGTTGGGACCGAGCAGTGCCGTGACCTCACCGGGAACGACGTCCAACGACACGCCGCGGACCACGTCGCGGCCGCCACGCGCCACCACCAGCCCGCTGAGCTTCAGAGAGTCGCCGCTCACTGATGCGCCTCCTCGGTGCCCAGGTACGCGCGGACGACCTGTTCGTTGCGCAGCACTTCGGCCGTGGGGCCCGACGCGATCAGCTTGCCGAAGTCCAGCACGGCCGTGACGGCACAGCACGACGACACGAGGCTCATGTCGTGATCGACGAGGATCACGAGCGCGTCGGTGTGCTCCGGGATCTCGCGGATCACCCGGCCGAGGTGCTCGGTCTCGCGGTCGGGGAGTCCGGCGGCGGGCTCGTCGAGGAGCACTACCTTCGGCTTGCCCACGATCGCTCGCGCCACCTCGACCAGTCGGCGTGCACCTGCGCCGAGCGTGCGGACCTTGGTCTCGGGGTCGGCGTCGAGGCCGACGATCGAGATCGCTCCGAGCACGTCCTCGCGACGCGATGCTCCGGCCAGCTTGGAGTGCTCGTGGATCATCGCCACGTTCTCATAGATCGAGAGGCCCTCGATCGCCTGCTCGGTCTGGAAGGTGCGCCGGACACCCCACCGGGCGCGCCGGAAGTGCGCCATCTTGAGAAGGTTCTCGCCGTCGGCGGTGACGGATCCGGCCGCGGGCCGGATGAAGCCGCTGAGCACGTTGAAGAACGTCGTCTTGCCCGCGCCGTTGGGTCCGATCAGCCCGCACGTCCCCTTCTCGAACGTCACGCTCATCCCGTCCAGCGAGGTGACCCCGCCGAAGCGGACCGTCAGATCGGAGACCTCGATCACGACGCACTCCCCTCACCCGCGGCGGCCCGGCGTGCGCGGCCGGTCACGAATCTGAACAGGCGCCCGAGGTCGCGTGGTAGCTGGTCGACGATGCCGGTGGGAGCGGTGGTCAGCACCTGCAGGACGCCGATGCCGAACAGGATGATCAGCCAGTCAGGGGAGACCCCGGCGTTGTTGAGGACCGCCGGCAGCAGCTGCAGCAGCAGCGCGGCCACGACCGCGCCCCAGATGCTGTAGGCGCCGCCCATGAGCACGACGGCCAGCAGCGTGATCGAGTCCTGGGTCTGGAAGTCGATCGAGTACAGGTAGCGCACGGCCCCCGCCAGCACCCCGCCGGCCACTCCGGTGACGAACGAGGCCAGCGCGAATGCCCACAGCTTGTACAGGGTCGTGTTGATTCCGGCAGCCTGGGCCGCCGGCTCACTCTGGCGGATCGCCGCCCACGCCCGGCCCGGGCGCGAGCGCACGTGGAGCAGGACCAGCAGGAACATCACCACCGCCACGATCACCGAGTAGCGGAAGTAGGCCGTGTCGGTGAGGGCGATGCCGGGGCGCCGGATCTGCGGGGCATGAAGCGCGCCGCCGTTGTATCCGCTGAAGCCGTGACCGCCGTTGGGGAAGTTCAGCGACGCCAGCACCACCGTGATGGCGCCGGCGAGCATCAGCGTGATGAGCGCCAGGAATAGGCCCCGCATCCGCATCGCCGGCAGGCTCACCAGGGTGCCCAGGACCATCGTGATCAGGCCGGAGATCAGGATCACGAGCTCGAACGGCAGCGAGGTCGCGAACAGCAGCCGGGCGGCCACCCAGGCACCGATCGCCAGCACCGCCGCCTGACCCAGCGATACCAGTCCCACGCGTCCGACCAGCACTCCCAGCCCCAGCGCGACCACGGCGTACACGGCGACCTGCGTCATCGCGTCGATGTAGTAGATGCTGAGCAGCTGCGGCAGCCCGATCAGGACGAACAGCAGCAGCACGGTGATGATCGCCGCCCGCAACAGGAAGCCCCGCTCGAGGCGGGGCGGTGCCGACGGTGGCGAGGCGGGCTGTGCCGGGGTCGCCAGCTCGGTGGCCACCTAGAACTCCTGCCGCGCCATCGACATCACGCTCCGCCGGTTGAGGACCAGCAGCGCCACCGCCGCGAGCACGAATGGCGTCATGTCGCGGTAGTTGCTCAAAGAGTTGATCGGCGTGACCATGGCGTCGACCACCCCGATCACGATCGCGGCCACGAATGTGACGACGATCGAGGTCAGCCGGGCGATCAGCGCCGCCGCCAACGAGGAGATCACCAGGAAGGTCAGCGTCGTGGCGTCGAGCGCCACCAGGTCGGCGAGCAGGATCCCGGCTATGCCCGAGACGATCCCGCACCCGAACCAGGCCGCCGCCTCGACCCGCCGCACCGGGACTCCGAGCGTCGCGGTGATCTCGCGGTCGTTGGCCATCGCGCGCATCGCGGTGCCGAGCTTTGAGAAGCGCAGAAACGCCGTGGTGACGATCGTGATCGCCACGCCGACCGCCACGCCGATCACGTCGGTGGTGGTGACCTGGACCTGGCCCAGCATGAAACCGTGGTTGTCGGTCGGCAGCGTGATCGCACGCGACGCGCCGCCGTTGGACGTCCAGAGCAGGTCCATCACCCCCAGCAGGATGAGGGTCAGGCCGAGCGTGGCGGTTGTCTTGACCAGCGGGTCACGACCCGACAGCGCTCTGCCGAACACCATCCCGTAGGCCAGGGTCAACACTCCGGCGACCAGGATCGCCACGAGATAGGCCAACCATTGATTGGTGCCGGAGTGGTTGATCAGCTGCCACGCGATCAGGGCGCCGAACGCCCCCACGGCACCGAACGACAGGTTCAGGACCCCGGTCGTTCGGTAGAGCACGATCATGCCCACGCCGGACAGGGCATAGACCCCTCCGAGCGCCAGCCCGGTGACGAGAAACGGCTGCTCGTCGGTCCAGCTGGGCAGTGACAGTGCCATGAGGATGAACGAGTGCATATTCGCTGACGCTCAGCTCCCCGATCGCATGGATTTACCTTCAGCTCCCCGTTGAGATCCCGGCCTTCTTCGCCGCAGCGAGATACTGGGCGATCTGCGGGTCGGCCGAGGAGATGTCGGTGCATCCCTGAGCCGTGACCATCTTCCCATTATCGGGGGTCGTGGTGTAGTCGGTGTGGTTGGGGATGTGCAGAGCGACCTTGCCGTATGTCCACGGATCGCAAAGCATCTCGGTCTTGTAGTCCTTGATGCCGAGGATCGCGGCGTTGACGCTCTTGATCGTGTACGGGCCCTTGACCGTCTCGAGCGCCTGCGTGAGGAACTTGGCCAGGACGAAGCCCATCTGGCTGAACGAGCCGATGCCGCCGGCGACGCTCGAGCCGTACTTGGCGAGGATCGCCTTGTACACCTGCACCTCCGGGCCGTTGTGATCATCGACGTCGGTCAGCTCGGCATTGACGAACAGCTTGTGGTTCCACTTCGGTCCCAGCGACTTGGCCAGGAAGTCGGTGTTGCACGGAGTGGAGCAGCCCCACGACTTGACCCGGTCCTCGAGGCCGAGCTTCTGCGCGGCCTGCAGGATCACCAGCGCCTCGGGCGGGGTGAAGTTGAGGATCACGGAGCCATTGGGTCCGGCCTTATCGACCAGGTTGAGCGCGACCGAGTTGGCGTCGTTGATCGGCACGTTCTCGGTCAGCTCGGTGATCGGCACGTGCGACGCGGCCGCCAGCGCCGCCGGGCCGGCGGCGATGTACCCGGTCCCGGGCACGTTTGACTGCACGAACACGATCTTCGAGGCGTGTAGGGACTGAATCGCGTACTGCACGGCGCCGTCCGAGCTGTAGCGCGGACCCATGTTGACCGCGGCGCTGTTAGGCGTCGACCAGCACTCGGGCGCGATGCCCGCGTCCATCTCATAGATTCCGAGCTGCTTCCAGTAGCTCTGGTCCAGCGTGCACTCGAGCAGATCGAAGACGCCATCGATGGCGACGACGTGATCGCCCTGGATGAGCTGCTTGGCGGCTGCCGCGACCTGCGACGGCTGCGTCTGATCGAGCTGCACGAACAGCTTCAGCGGATGCCCGTTGACGCCACCGTTGGCGTTGACGCAGCTGAAGTAGGCGTTGATCATGTTCGGGCCATCGGTGAAGTCGGTGCCCGGCTGATGCGTATCGATCGTGCCGATGTTGATCGGCGTTCCGGTGGCCGCGACCCCGGGCTTGGTCCCGCACGACGAGATGTCGACGGACCCGCTGCTGCTGGTCCCGGTGCCGGCGCTGGTGGCGCTCGAGCTAGCGCTGGAGCTCGTGGCCCCGCCCGAACTAGTCGAACTGCTGCTACTGCTGCTACTGCTGCCGCAGCCCGCCAGCGCAATCAGCGCGACGACCGTCAGCAACGCGAAGCCGAACCGCACGCGCGGCACGGCATGAAAGGTGCTCACCGACCTTCTCCTCTCCTCAGAGTATGAACCCGGCCCCGGGATCCGCCCGAAGTCTCGGCCGATACTAATTCGACGGGCGCCTGCATGCAACCACGCGCTAACAAGGCCCTAAAAAGGCCTTGGCGGGCCCGCGGGACAAGTTTCTGCATGCAACCCTTTTTGCGGGATAGACTGCCGCCTGCGCCCCGGCGGCCAGCCACGGACTCGCAGCCACCGAGCCCTCCCGTCCTACGCCGCGGCGGTTCCATTGGCCAGGCCAGCGAACCGAACCCAGATCACGCGAGCCCTGCTCCGCCTCCGTGAGCTCATCTTCAGCGGCGAGTTCGCCCCGGGAGAGCGGATGTCCGAGCTGCGGCTGGTTGAGATGATCGGCGTCTCGCGCACGCCGTTGCGTCTCGCGCTGGCCGAGCTCGAGCACGAGGGCCTGCTGCGCGGGCTCGACGGCGGCGGCTACGTCGTGCGCGAGTTCACCCAGGGCGACGTCCGCGACGCGATCGAGCTGCGCGGTGTGCTCGAGGGAACGGCGGCACGGTTCGCGGCCGAGCGCGGCGCTACGGCCCGCGACCTGCGGGCGCTGCGGACGATCAACGAGACGGTCCACAAGCTCGTGCAGCGCGGTGACTACGAGTCGTTCGAGCGCTACCTGCACCTCAATGAGTCCTTCCACGCCCGTCTGATCAAGATGGCCCGCAGCCCGCTGCTCGAGCGGGCGCTCGAGGGGATCATGTCGCTGCCATTCGCGAGCCCCAGCGCATTCGTTCTTGCCGAGGCCGAACTGCCCGCCTCGCGTGAGATCCTGATCCTCGCCCACCGCCACCATGAAGCGCTGATCGAGGCGATCGAGCGGCGCCAGAGCGGCCGGGCCGAGGCGCTGGCCCGCGAGCATGCGCGGCTGGCGAGTCGCAACCTGGAGATCGTGGTCGAGCATCGCGACGTGCTTCACCGGCTGCCTGGCGCGTCGCTGATCGCGTTGCCGGAGAAGCCCGAGCGTGAGCCGGTCTGAGCTCATCGCTCGCCGAACCCGCCGATACCGACTGCAACCGGATCCTCGCGGTGGGGCCACTGCACAGCCATTCGCGCGGCGGCGTGGATCTCCTCGCTGCCGGGCCGGTACGCATCCTCGAGCGAGGGGCTCAGCGGGACCGGGGTGAAGGGGGCGCCCACGCGCTGAATCGGCGCCTCCAGATAGTCGAACGCGGCGTCCTGGAGCTGGGCGGCCAGCTCGGCGCCGAAGCCGCCGCTGCGGACCGCCTCGTGGGCGACGACCGCGCGTCCGGTACGGCGCACCGACTCGGCGATCGGGTCGAGGTCGAGCGGGACCAGCGTCCGCGGATCGATCACCTCGGCCTCGATCCCCTCGGCGGCGAGGCGCTCGGCCGCCACCATCGCCTCGCCCACCATCCGGCCCAGCGCGACGATCGCGACGTCGCGGCCGGCGCGCAGGCGGTGTGCGCCACCCAGCGGCAGCGGTGCGCGGGTGTCGGGCACGGCTTCGCGGCGGAAGTACAGCGACTTGTTCTCCACGAACACCACCGGGTTGGGATCGGCGATCGCCGAGGCCAGCAGGCCGGCCGCGTCGGCCGCGCTCGACGGCATCACGACCTTGAGCCCGGGCACGTGGGTGAGCCACGCCTCGAGGCTCTGTGAGTGCTGGGCCCCCGCCCTGCCGCCGGTACCACCCTGGGTGCGCAGGACCATCGGGACCGACAGCTGCCCGCCCGACATGTAATGGGCCTTGGCGGCCTGGTTGACCAGCTGGTCGAGAGCCAGCGTGATGAAGTCGATGAACATGATCTCGACCACCGGCCGCAGGCCCGCCTGGGCCGCTCCGATGGCCACACCGCAGACGGCGCCCTCGCTGATCGGCGTGTTGAGCACCCGCCCGGGGCCGAACTCCTCGGCCAGCCCGGAGGTCGCCTGGTACGGGCCACCCTCGGCGACGTCCTCGCCGAGCACGATCACCCGCGGGTCCTCGCGCATCGCCCGCGCCAGGGCGCCGTTGACCTCCTGCACGAATGTCGTCGTGTCCGCCGTCGCCATCAGTCCCCGGTCCCCGCATACACCAGTTCGGCGGCTGCGCGCTCTGACAGCGGCGGGCTGTCGCGGGCGAACGCCACCGCCGCCTCCACCTCGGCGCGGGCGGCGGCCTCGATCGCGCGGGCGTCGCTCTTGCGCACCCAGCGGCGCGTGACCGCCTGGCGCTCGAGCTTGACGATCGGGTCTAGCTTGGCCGTCTCGGACTCTTCGAGCGCGTCGCGATAGGCCTGCTGGTCGCCCTCGTAGTGTCCGCGGAAGCGGTGCGTGCTGCACTCCATGAGAAAGGGACCCCGCCCACCCGCCCCCAGTCCGCCCCGCCCACCCGCCCCCGGCCCGCCCGTGCCCGCGCGGGCGGCCGCCACGAACTCTCCGGCGGTGCTGTACAGAGCCTCGACGTCCGAGCCGTCGACGATCCGGCGTTCGAACCCGTAGGGCGCGACCACGGCACATACCGACTCGACCCGGGTGTGCGCCGAGCGCGGCGTGAACTCCGCCATGCCGTTGTTCTCGCACACGAAGATCACCGGCAGCTCCCACAGCGCGGCCAGATTCACGGTCTCGTGGAAGTGCCCGGCCTGCACAGCGCCGTCGCCGAAGAACACGACGGTCACGCGGTCTGATCCGTCCAGCTTGGATTTCAGCGCGTCGCCGGCGGCCATCGGGAGATTCCCCCCGACCACGCCGGTGGCGCCCATCAGCCCGTGGGCGGCGTCGACCAGGTGCATCGAGCCGCCCAGCCCGTGGCAGAGACCGGCCGAGCGGCCCATCAGCTCGGCCATCGTCGTCGTCATCGGAGCGCCCTTGGCCAGCGCGTGGCCGTGGGCGCGATGGCCGCTGTAGACGGCGTCGTCGTCACGGAGGTGAGCGCAGACGGCGGCGGCCACGCCCTCGGAGCCGATGCTGAGGTGGATCAACCCGTGCACCTGCAGGGTGCGGTAGAGCTGGGCGACGCGCTCCTCGAAGCAGCGGATCCGCCACATCGTCACCAGCAGCGCCCGCGCGTCTCTCGGCCCCAGCCCGGCCGCCGTCGTACCCCGTGCGCGCTTGCCCCCGGCCACTTTGTTGGACGTTACGCGGCGACCGGGGCGGTGCCGAGCACCTCGCGAACCGCCCCGGCGATCTTGTTCTGGTCAGGCAGCACGTACGCCTCCATCGGCTCGCTGTAGGGCACGGTGGCGTCCAACGCGGTCACCAGCTTGATCGGCGCCTTGAGCGACCCGAACCCGTACTCGGCGATCTCGGCCGCGATGAACGAGGCCGCGGAAGCGTGACGGGTGCCCTGGTCGGCGAGGACCACGTGACCCGTCTTCTGGACCGAGGCGAGGATCGTCGGCATGTCGAGCGGCTGCAGCGTGCGCGGGTCGATCACCTCGGCCTGGATGCCCTCGCCCGCCAGCACCTCGGCTGCCTCCAGCGCCTTGCCGACCGTCCAGCCGGTGGCCACGATCGTGACGTCGGAGCCGGGCCGGCGGATCGCCGCCTCGCCCAGGGGCACGAGGTATTCGCCCTCTGGCACGTCGCCGTGCTCGAGCACGAGCAGGTAGTGGATGAGGTAGACGACGGGGTTGTCGTCGCGGATGGCCGAGGCGAACAGGCCCTTGGCGTCGGCGGGCGTCGAGGGCACCACCACCTTGAGCCCGGGCACGCCGCAGAACATGCTGTAGATCGAGCCGGTGTGCTGGCCCGCCCACCCGGCGGTGAACCCGTAGCCGGCCTTGAGCACGAGCGGGACCTTGACCCGCCCGCCGCTCATGTACCGCAGGCGCGGGCCCTCGTTGACTACCTGGTTCATCGCCACGAGCATGAACTCGGACATCAGCAGCTCCACCACCGGTCGATAGCCGGCGAGCGCCAAGCCGACCGCCATGCCGATCTCGGCCGTCTCGGAGATCGGGCTGACCCGGACCCTGTCTGACCCAAAGGCCTGGCGCCATTTGTCGTCCTCTGCGGGAGCGACATCTTGACCATAGAAGACGACGGTCTCGTCCCGGGCCATCTCCTGGTGCAGCCCTTCCTCGACCGCCACGATGTAGGGAATCTCTCGTGCCATCGTTCCTCTCCCACTCAGGCGTAGACGTACTTGGTCGCTGCTTCGGGCTCCGGGAACGGGCTGTCGAGCCCGAACTGCACGGCCGCCTCCATCTCGTCGCGGGCGTCCCGGGCCATCTCGTCGGCTTGCTCGGCGCTCAGCGTGCCCTGCTCAACGAGGCGCGCACGGAAGCGGGGCACGGGGTCGCCGCGTAGCGCGGCCTCGTACTCCTCGCGGTTTCCGAACACCGTGATCGCCTCGTGCTCCGGGTAGTGAAGCGGCACGCCGGGCGGCGCGATCAGGTTGCCGTGGGCCGACAGGCGATAGACCTTGGACTCGACCAGCGTGGGGCCGTCGCCGCGGCGGGCGCGAGCGACCGCCGCGCCGACGGTTGCGTAGACCGCGACCGGGTCGCCACCGTCGACGGTGACGCCGGGCATGCTGTAGGCCTTGGCCTTGACCGACAACGGCTCACCGACGGCCGCGTTCGCATCCTCCTGGTCAGAGCGCGTGCCCACGTTGTAGTTGTTGTTCTCCATCACGTAGACGATCGGCAGCTTCCACAGCGACGCGAGGTTGAGCG
The DNA here is from genome assembly GCA_963799995.1 of uncultured Solirubrobacterales bacterium. Lineage (GTDB taxonomy): Bacteria > Actinomycetota > Thermoleophilia > Solirubrobacterales > Solirubrobacteraceae > Palsa-465. The sequence continues at coordinate 537,978 of CAWCZI010000014.1, forward strand.
ACTCATGGAACGCGCCCTGTTTAGAGGCGCCGTCGCCGAAGAAGCACAGCACGACCTGAGGTGGTTTGGGGGAGGGCGGGTGGGATCGATTCCGGAGCTGGGCGGCAAAGGCGACGCCGGTGGCCTGGGGGATGCCCTGCCCGACGATCCCCGACGTGCCCATGAACCCGCGCTCGGGGTCGACCAGATGCATCGAGCCGCCGTAGCCTCCGCACAGCCCGTCGCTGCGGCCGTAGATCTCGGCCATGATCGCCTTGGTGTCGGTACCGAGTGCGATCGGATAGCCGTGGCAGCGATAGGTGGCCATCAGCTGATCGGTCGGCTCGAGCGTGGCGAGCGATCCGACGATCGACGCCTCGGCGCCGTCGGCCAGGTGGGTGTGGCCGCGGATCACACCGGGGTGCTCCTCGAAGGTCCGCTTCACGCGCTCCTCGAACTCGCGGATCCGCAGCATCTGCCTGAAGATCCAGACCAGGCGGTCGTCGTCGATCTCGGTCGTGCTCACCGTGTGCTCCTCTGTAGTGCTCATGTGACGCCTGCGCGGAACTGCGCGGCGGTCGTCTCGTACGCGCGCTCGAACTCCTGCTCGATCGGCAGGCTGCGAAGCTCCGCCGACAGCACCTCGACGCCCCACGGCCCCGCGTAGCCGCTGTCGCTCAGGACGTCGACGTAGCCGGGTATGTCGAACTGACCCTCGCCCGGCAGCCGGCGATGGTTGATCGTCTCGTCGATCCGGTCCTCCATGTCCTGTAGCTGGCCGTCGGAGAGCTCGACCCAGCCCAGGTACCGGGGTGGGATCCGGCGCAGCTCATCGGGGGCGATACCGAGCTTTGACATATGCCAGGTGTCGATCGCCAGGGCGCCGTTGTCGCGGCCGGCCTCGGTGACGAGGGTCAGCGCGGCATCGAGCGTGTTGACGTTGACGTCGAACGGCATGAACTCGTAGACCACCTTGGCGTCGGTGTGGTCGGCCGCGTCGTCGCATAGCGCGGCGAACTCCTCAGTCAGACGGCCCAGCTCGCACGGGGTGCCCGGGATGTTGCCCACCTTGATGTGGTGTGCGCCGAAGGCCGCCGCCGTTTCGAACAGCTGCGGGCGAAGCCGGTCGGACTCGACGCGGGCCGGTTGGGCCGGGTCGACGAAGAAGTCCGCGAGGAACTCGACCTCGAGATGGGCCAGCCCGGCGTCGTCGAAGATCTGCTTCATCTCATGAAGCGTGCGCGTCTTCAGCTGGTGGGCCACGTCGGCGTGCCAGAGCCCGAGCCCGCGAAAGCCGACACGGGCCGCCTCGGCGCAGCGGTCGCGCCACTCAAACGTGCTCCACTCGCGCCCGTAGTGGACGTCCACTGGGCCGGCGGAGGTCCAGTACAGGTTCACCAGCTCGATCTCGCCCATCCACTCTCCTCGTTGATTCGGAGACCGTCAATCAAGCTAACGGCGGGCTTGCGCGGCGTCCAGCCAACCCGTGCCGGGCTTCTTGTCGATGCGCGCGATGGGGTGGAGTGGCACGTCAGCAGCCGTTGTCGCGTTCCGGGGGGTCGGAAAAGGCAGCTGGGAGGGGTGGTCTCGGGTGATGATGAGGCGGCATGAACTCGGCCGTTCGCGCCAGGGCGCGCAACTCAAACGTTGCGTAAGTTGGTTGCGCTATTCGTCTACTAAGTTACGCAACGTTTCGGTTGCGCGCCGCTGGGGGGTGTGTGGCGGCGAGTTATGCGAAGGCGGTGGCGATCTCGAGCAGCGCTGCGACCAGCTCGTCGGTGCGCGAGAGCCAGGGCGAGTGATCGGTGTCGATCTCGATCACCGGGTCGCAGCCGGCGGTGGTGTACATGCGCCGCTGCATTGCCAGCGGGATCGCTCGGTCCTGCAGGCAGGAGACGTAGGCCCGGGGGAGGCTCGCGAAGGCGTCGGCCTGTTCTCCGAGCACGAAGGGCTGGGTGAACGCCGCCACCGGCTGTGGACCCAGTCGCTGGGCGGCCCATGCCGCCTGCGCCTCGGTGGCGCAGTTGTACAGCGCGGCCGCCGCGGCGTGCGGCGGCATCTGCGCGATCGGGGGGTCACCCTCGACGACGATGTTGGCCTGAACCTGATCACCCGCGGCCTCCGGGAGGGCGGTCAGGTCGATCAGGCTCTGGCCATCCTGCGGTATGAACGCCGACACGTAGATGAGCCCGATGACCTTGTCGGGCCGGCGCGCGGCCGCCTGCGTGATCGCAAGCCCGCCCATGCTCTGCCCGACGAGCACCCTTGGCGCGCCCGCGCCCAGCACGTGGCAGATGCGATCGGCATAGCGATTGAGGTCCACCTCGGCCAGCGGCGTCGTGTCCGCCCCGGCCCCCGGGAGATCGATGGCCTCGGCGTCGTGGCCGGCGTCGCGCAGCCGCGGCGCCACCGGTTCCCAGCACCAGGCGCCCCCGAAGGCGCCGTGGATCAGCAAGAACCCGGTCACGCTGCGGATCGTAGTCGTGAGCCGGGGGCCGGTCGATCCATCGAGCGCGGTCCCTCAAGCCGGACTGCGCTGAGGAGCAAGCCCGGCCGCGTCCACGGAACGCCGGGTTGACTTCGGCGGCGCGCGACCGTATAAGGGCACAGGGCGTGGCCACCGCGTGGGCCGAGCCGGATCGCGAGGGAGGTTTTCAGATGAGCAGCACGGCACCCGCGCTCGGCGCGTTTCCGAGCCCGTACTCGGTGCAGACACCACCGGGCTGCGAGGGCTGGGAGGAGATGTACCCCTACTACGCCCTGTTCGACGAGCGCCGGCGGGACACCGACGAGAACCGGTTCTGGTTCTGGAACTCGATGCACTTTCCGGTTCCGATGCCCGCCTTCGACGTGATCTGCATCGACTCGCCCTATCAGGCGGTGGGCTCGTGGCAGAACCGCGTGTTCGCGGTGCCACCGGCGATGGGGATCGACTACCGCGCCGTCAATGGCTACATCTACATCTCGGGCAACCCGGTCACCGACCCGGACAAGATCGCCGAGCGGGCCGGCTTCTTTCAGAAGCGGGCCGGCTACTACTACGAGAACTGGGAAGAGCTGTACGGGAAGTGGCGCACGAAGATGGAGACGCTGATCGCCGATCTCGGCAAGCTCGAGGTCCCGGAGCTGCCCGAGTACGAGTCCGACGAGGTGGCCTTCGGCGACGATCGCAACACCGCCTTCTACGAGGTGCTCGAGACCTATGGGCGCCTGCTGCGGATGGGCGACCTGATGTGGCAGCACCACTTCGAGTTCCTGCTGCTCGGCTACGGGGCGTATGCCACCTTCGTCGAGCTGTGCAAGGCCCACCTGCCCGACATCCCCGACCAGCACATCGCGCAGATGGTGGCCGGGATCGACGTGCTGCTGTTCAAGCCCGACGCCGAGCTGCGCCGGCTGGCGCGGCTGGCGATCGAGACCGGCGTGGACTCCGTTTTCGTGGAGGGCCGCACCCCGGACCAGATCGACGCGGAGCTGGCCGAGAGCGAGGCCGGCAGGGGCTGGCTCGCCGAGCTCGAGAAGGTCAAGGACCCGTGGTTCAACATGGCCACCGGCGACGGCCTGTACCACTACTACGGCAGCTGGCTCGACGATCCGAGCATCCCCTACGCGGCGCTGATCGGGCACATGGCCGCGTTGCGCGCCGGTCAGCAGATCGACCGCCCGACCGAGGAGATCAGGCGCGAGCGAGACCGTCTGGCCAAGGAGTACGGCGCGCTGCTCGACGACGAGGTGCGGGGGCCGTGGAACGACCTGCTGGCGCTCAGCCGGACGGTCTTCCCTTACGTCGAGGAGCACAAGTTCTTCTGCGACTACTGGTTTCTCACGCGGTGGTGGAACAAGCTGCGCGAGTTCGGAGCGCTGCTGGCCAAGCACGGATTCATCGAGGACGGTGAGGACGTGTTCCAGCTCTCGCGCTACGAGGTCGCCTCGGCGCTGGACGAGCTGACGCTGACCTGGGCCACGGGTGGGGTGGCGCTGGGTCCCAAGCACTGGCCGCCGATCGTGGACCGGCGCAAGGCGCTGCTCGAGCGCCTGGCCGCATGGACGCCGCCGCCGGCACTCGGCGTCGTCCCGGAGGCCGTGACGGACCCGATGACGATCATGCTGTGGGGCGTAACGACCGATCGTGTCCGCGAGTGGGCGCGCCAGGTCGACGGCGGCCGGGAGCTCAACGGGGCCGCGGCATCACCGGGAACGGTGGAGGGCCCGGCGCGGGTGGTGCGCTCGGTGCGCGAGATCGCCGACATCCGCGACGGCGAGATCCTCGTCTGCGGCAGCACCTCACCGGCGTGGGCGCCGATCTTCTCCAAGATCAGGGCCACCGTCACGGATGTCGGCGGCGTGATGTCGCACGCGGCGATCGTGTGCCGCGAGTACGGCCTGCCGGCGGTGGTCGGCACCGGCCGTGCGACCTCGCAGATCCACACCGGCCAGATGATCCGCGTGGACGGCACGGCCGGCGTGGTGACCCTGCTCGACCACGCGCCATGACCCCCTGCACTCGGCCGCTGGAGGACCTGAGGCGAGGCGACGAGCCCGCATTCGGGGGCAAGAGCGCCGCGCTCGGGGAGCTGCTGGCGGCCGGCATCCCGGTGCCCGCGGGGTTCGGGATCTCGGCCGCGGCGTTCTCCGCGTTCATGGCCGATTCGGAGCTGTCGGGGTTTGCGCAGCAGGCGCTGGGACGGGCCGACGTGGCGGATGTCGACTCGGTGGGGGAGGCCTCGCGGTCGATCGTCGAGGCGATCCGCTCGGCCGAGCTGCCCGCGGCCGTGCGCTCGGAGGTGCAGGAGCGCTATCGCGCGCTCGGTGGTCCGGGGGCGGCGGTGCCGGGGACCACGGCCCCAGTGGCGGTGCGCTCGAGCGCGGTCGGTGAGGACAGCGGGCAGGCCACCTTCGCCGGGCAGCAGGACACCTACCTGTGGGTGCGCGACGTTGAAGCGGTGTGCGAGGCGGTCCGCGACTGCTGGGCGAGCCTGTACAGCGTGCCGGCGATCTCGTACCGAGCGCGGCTGGGCGAAGCCGGCCCGCCGGCGATGGGAGTCACCGTCCAGGCGATGGTCGACGCCGAGGTGTCCGGGGTGATGTTCACCTGCAACCCGGTCAGCGGCGACCCCAGCATGGTGGCCATCAACGCCAGCTGGGGGCTCGGCCTGGCCGTGGTCGGCGGCGAGGTCACCCCTGACGACTTTCTCGTGAGCAAGGTGACCGGCGAAGTCGTCCGCGAGCACGTCCACGACAAGACCATCCAGTACGTGCCCCGGCCCGACGGGCGCGGGGCGCACGCCGTCGCGGTGGAGCCCGCGCGCCGCGAGGCCCGGTGCCTGGATCGGGAGGCGCTGGAGACCCTGGTGTCGATCGCGCGCCGGGTCGAGCGCCACTTCGGCTCCCATCAGGACATCGAATGGGCGATCGCCCGCGGCATGCAGCCGCCGGAGAACCTGTTCGTCCTCCAATCGCGCCCGGTCACGGCAACGGGCAAGACCGCGTCGAAGCCCAAGGACCCGCCGGCGTCCGCCCTGTCGCTCGTCATGAAGCAATTCGGTGTCGGAACGGCCACGGGCTCCGGCGCGAGGACCCAAGGGCACGGCTGATGCTCACCCACGACGACGTCCGCGAGATCCTGCGCATCATCGACCTGTCAGACCTGCAGGAACTGCGGGTGGAGACCGCCGAGTTCTCGCTCCACGTCACGAAGGGCGGCGGGCTCGGGGATGAAGAATCCCTGACTCGTCGCCGTTCAGCAGTCAGGGAGGCTTCATCCCCGGCTCCGGCCCCGGCCCCGACACCTACGCCGACCGTCCGAAGCGAGCAGCCGGACGGTCTCGTCACCATCCCAAGCCCCATGCTCGGCACCTTCTACCGCGCCGAGTCTCCGGGAAAGGAACCGTTCGTCGACATAGGAGCAACCGTCGAGCCCGACACCACCGTTTGCATCATCGAGGTGATGAAGATGATGAACTCGGTGCCGGCCGGCATCTCGGGGACGGTCGAGGAGGTGTGTCCGGCCAACGGGGAGCTGGTCGAGTACGGGGCGCCGCTGTTCCGGGTGCGCCCGCAGTGAGACGCCCGCGCCCGGTATGCCCGCAGTGAGACGCCCGCGCCCGGCATGAAGCGGGTCTTCATCCCCAACCGGGGGGAGATCGCGGTGCGGATCGTCCAGGCGTGCCGCAAGCTCGACCTGGAGTGCGTGATCGGCTGCTCTGACGTCGACCGCGAAGGCATGGCGGCGCAGCTGGCCGACCGGGTGGTGTGCCTCGGGCCGGGGCCGGCGGGGCAGAGCTACCTGCGTGACGACATCGTGGTCCAGGCCGCGCTCGGCACGGGCTGCGACGCGATCCACCCGGGCTACGGGTTCCTGTCGGAGAGCCCGCGTCTGGCGGCGCGCGCTCGTGAGCACGGGCTCGTGTTCGTGGGGCCGCCGACGGCGGCGATCGAGCTCGCCGGGGACAAGCTGGCGGCCCGCGCCGAGGCGGAGCGCGCCGGGGTGCCGGTGCTGCCGGGAGGGGAGGTGAGCAGCATCGCGCAGGCGCGCACGCTGGCCGGCGAGATCGGCTACCCGGTCCTGGTCAAGGCCGCCGGGGGCGGCGGCGGGCGCGGGATCAAGCGCGTGCACGATCCGAGCGAGCTCGAGGAACTGGTCGGGCTGGCACGCGGTGAGGCCTCGGCGGCGTTCGCTGACGACCGCGTGTACATCGAACGGCTCGTGCAACGGGCCCGCCACGTCGAGGTGCAGATCGCGGCCGATGGCGATGGCCGAGCGGTTCATCTCGGGGAGCGCGACTGCTCGGTGCAGCGCCGCTATCAGAAGGTGATCGAGGAGGCGCCCGCGCCGGGGCTGCCGCAGGACACGCGCGCGGTCCTGCGCGAGGCGGCGGTCGCGTTCGCCGCCGCGGTCGGCTACGTGAATCTGGGCACCGCCGAGTTCGTGGTCGATGCGGACGGCGGAGATCCGTATTTCCTCGAGGTCAACTGCCGGATCCAAGTCGAGCATCCGGTCACCGAGGCCATCACCGGTCACGACCTCGTGGCCTTGCAGCTGGAAATCGCCGCCGGCAAGCCCCTCGGTTTCCAGCAGGAGGACGTCACCTTCACCGGCCACGCCGTCGAGTGCCGGCTGAACGCCGAGGACGTCACCCGCGGGTTCATGCCCTCGCCGGGCACGCTGTCGCTGTTCTCGGTGCCCGAGCGCCGGGGCCTGCGGGTCGACACGCACTGCTTCGTGGGCGCTGCCGTGCCGCCGTACTACGACTCCCTGCTGGCCAAGCTGATCGGATCCGCAGCGGACCGCGAGCAGGCCATCGACGTCCTCATCGATGCGCTCGAGGACCTCGACGTGGAGGGCGTCGAGACCAACCGGACGCTGCTGATCAGCGTCCTCGGCCATCCCGACTTCAGGGCCGGCCCGGTGTCGACCGACTGGCTGGAGCGGGCGATCTGATGAGCGGACCGGTCCAGTTCATCGACACGACAACGCGCGACGGCAACCAGAGCCTATGGAGCGCCACGGGGCTGACCACGCCGGATGTGCTGGCGATCGCGCCCACACTCGACCGGGTTGGCTACCACGCGCTGGACTTCACATCGAGCACCCACATGGCGGTCTCCGTGCGCTTTCACCACGAGGATCCGTGGGAGCGGATCCGGCTGGTCAGCGCGGCGATGCCGGACACGCCGCTGGGGATGATCAGCACCGGGATGCGCTTCATCTCCTGGGTGCCGGCCGACGAGGAGGTGATGCGGCTGTCGTTCCGGCTGGTGGTCCGCAACGGCCTTCGCCGGATGCAGATCGCCGACCCCTCCAACGACCCGGCGCGCGTGCGGCGAATCGCGGCGATGGCCAAGGCCGAGGGGATCGAGGAGGTGGTCATCGGCCTCACGTACTCGATCAGCCCGGTCCACACCCACGACTACTACGCCGAGCGGGCCGCGGCGCTGGCCGACTGTGCCGACATGGATCGCCTGTACCTCAAAGACCCCGGCGGCCTGCTGACCGTGGACGCCGTGCGCGAGCTGGCCCCGGCGTTCCTGGCGGGAGCTGCCGGAAGGCCGCTGGAGCTGCACAGCCACTGCACGATCGGGCTGGCCCCGCAGGTCTACCTCGAGGGGCTACGGGTCGGCTTCGGCGTGCTCCACACCGCCTCCGGTCCCCTAGGGCGCGGCACCTCGCAGCCTGAGGCGCTGAGCACCGTGGGCAATGTGCAGGCGTCGGGCTTCGCGCATGAGCTCGATCTCGACGCGCAGGCGGCGGTGTCCGAGCACTTCGCTGAGGTGGCGCGGGCCAAGGGGCTGCCGGCCGGGGAGCCGCGGGAGTTCGACGCCGCCTACTACCGCCATCAGTTGCCCGGCGGCATGGTGACCACGACCCGGCGGATGCTCGGCGAGCTGCGCCGCCCCGAGCTGTTCGGCGAGGTGCTCGAGGAGGTCACCCGGGTGAGGGCCGAGATGGGCTATCCGATCATCGTCACGCCGGTGTCGCAGTTCATCGCCAGCCAGGCGGCACGCAACGTGATCGACGGCGAGCGGTGGGCCAACGTCTCCGATGAGACGGTGCGCTACTTCCTCGGGCATTACGGCGACCCGCCGGCGCCGGTCGACCCGGACATCGCCGACCGGGTGCGCGCCCGGCCCCAGGCCGCCAAGCTCGCCCACCTCGAGCCGCTGTCGCTCGACGGCGCTCGCGGCCGCTTCGGGACGCGGATCTCCGACGAGGAACTGCTGCTGCGCCTGACCATGCCGGCCGAGCAGGTGGACGCGATGGTCGCGTCGCGCGACGCGGCGGGCAGCACCGGCGCGCCGCTGCCCGCGGCACGCCCCGGGCGCTCACCCCTGGTGACGCTGCTGGCCGAGCTCGAGCGCCGGCCCTCGCTGCGCAGCGCCGAGATCGTGTCCGGGGGGGAGCGGGTGGTGTGGCGCCGTGGGTGACGCGCCGGTACGGCTCGACGACGTCGGCGGGTTCATGTTCGACATCGACGGGACGCTGCTGCACCGCGGTCCCGACGGCCGCGGCCGTCCGCAACCCGGAGCGGTAGAGGTCCTCGACCGCATCCGGGCAACCGGGCGCCGGTTCGTGCTGTTCACCAACGGCAGCCACGTGCCGTCGGCGCGGATCGCAGCCGGCCTACGCGAAGACGGTCTGCCGGTCGCCGACGACGAGGTCCTCACCCCGACCGACAGCGCGACGACGTGGCTGCTGCGCCACCACCCGCGGCGGCCCGCGCTGCTGTTCGCCTCGCGCGCCGTGTCAGAGCACATGGCGGGGGAGGGGGTGCGGCTCGTCGGTGACGGTGAGGATCCGGGCGTCGTGTTCGTCGCGCACCTGGACGAGTTCCCGATGGAGATGCTGGAGCGCGCAGCGAGGGCGATCGCGTACGGCGGCGCACCGCTGCTGACCAGCTCCTACGTGCGCGGCTACGCGGGCGCCAACGGGATGATCTTCTCCCGTGGGGCGATGATCACGGCGGCGATCGCCAAGGTCACCGGTGCACGGCCGAGGGTGCTCGGCAAGCCATCGCGAGCGGCGGTGGCGGCGCTGGTGACGCGGCTGGGGATGCCCGCGAGTGAGATAGCGGTGATCGGCGACGACCTCGGGATGGACATCGCGCTCGGGCGGATGGGCGGCTCGCGGACCGTGCTCGTGCGCAGCGGGATCAGCGGCGACGTCGACCTCGAGCGGGTACCTGCTGCGCGTCGCCCGGACGCGGCGGTCGACGGCGTGGCCGACCTGCTGGAGCTGCTTTAGCCCAGCGCGAGCGGCGGCCACTACCGTCCGACAGACCCACAACATTGCGAGCACAGCGCAAGCTCTGCACTCGTCCGGGATCTCTTCTATCGACAAGGAAAACGTCGAAGGAGAGAACGCAATGAGGAAGTTCCTGCTGCTGACCGTGATCGGGGCACTGGGCGTGACCGGCGCCGCGCAGGCCGCGAAGCCGCCACACCCCGCCCACCCGGTCCATCCGGTCCATCCGGCCCATGGGCACGGCAGCAAGGCCAACGGCAAGGCGTGCTACGTGCACAAGCGCGGCTACAACGCCGCCGGCACCCTCGTGTCGTCCGCGCTCACGCCCGGCACCGGTCACGACCGCTACAACGGGACGATCGTGGTGGATGTGACCCGGGCGAACCACCGCGCCCCGACCGGCGCTCAGACGTTCACGCTCACCGACGCTCGTGTCGTGTTCCATCACGGCGTAGATTCGACTGCTCCTGGCGCCGGCAGCCACGTGGGCCTGCACGGCACCATCACCGAGCTGCCCAAGCGCTGCTCGACGACCGGCTTCACGCCAGCGATCACGGTTCGCCACGCCGATCTCCGAGTGGCCAAATCCGCCAAGCCCTGACCCGTCCACCGGACGTGATGCCTTCTTGACAGGGGAAGGGACAGGGGAGCGAAGGGTCGCCTGCCCGGCTGGGAGGCCGGGCAGGCGGCCGTCGGACATGATCGTGAGGTGCACCCGACGATGAACAGCAGCGATAGCTTGAATCCATGACGCGCATGCCCGGATTGCGCGGTTCGCCGGAGCGGGCGTTCGAGTCGCTCTACAAGCGTCATGTCGACGAGGTCTACCGGTACGCCGTCGTGATGCTGGACAGCCCGGCGGATGCCGAGGACGTCACGCAGACGACGTTCCTCAACGCGTACCGGGCGCTGCTGCGCGGGGAGCGCCCCCGGGCGGCGGGCCGCTGGCTGCGGGTGATTGCCCACAACCTGTGCCTGCAGCATTTTCGCCAGGCCGCCCGCCGGCCGCGAGAGGTGGAGCTCGAGGACGACGCCGCCGCACTGGTCGATGACCAAGACGGCGTGTCCGCCGACGACCTGACACGGGCGCTGGGTCAGATCCCGGTCAATCAGCGGGCCGCTCTGGTCATGCGCGAGCTCGAGGGGCGCCCGATCGCCGAGATTGCGGAGATCCTCGCCGTGTCGGCGTCGGCGGTCGAGACGCTGCTGTTCCGCGCCCGCCGCAGCGTCCGCGAGCAGCTCGAGGGAAGCCTGACGTGCGGGCAGGCAGAGCAGGCGATCTCCCGCCAGCTCGACGGCTCGCTCCCGCGCGCCGAGCGAGGCCAGCTCCGGGCCCACCTGCGCCAATGCGACCCGTGCGCCCACATGGCCCGCAGCCTACGAGCGCAGCGCCGGTCGATGAGGTCGCTCGGCGTCCTGCCGCTCCCCGCCGCGCTGGCCTGGACCAAGTTCGGGACCGGCTCGGCGCTGGGCGGCGTCGCCAGCGCGAGCGGCGCCACCGCCGTCGGTGGCACGGCAGCCGCCGGCGCGGCAACCGGCGGCACGGGCGCAGCGGCGTGGGTCACCGGGTCGCTGGCGGCCAAGCTCGTGGGCGCGACGCTGCTGGCCGGCGTGGTCGCGGGGGCCGGCTACGTGGCTGTCCACCATCCTTGGAGCGGTGCGCGTCCCGCTGCGGGCCTGCACGTCCACCGGGCTCCGAGCGGCGTGACCGGGGGTGAGGCCGCGAGCCTGGGCGCGGGCCGAGGTCAGCCGGTGTTCGCGACGCTCGTCCCGGGCCGGTCGGGTGCCAGCCCGTTCGGTGGCGTCACTCCCGGGGTCGGGCACGGTCATCAACCGGCCATTGCCCGGGCGGGAACCGGCAAGCTCACCGGCAGGGTGCCCCCGCGTGCGAGGGACGGGGCAGGTGGCACGGGCGCGACCAACCGCGGTCGGGCTGGAGGCTCGCACGGGCGTGGTCGGGCCCGCGGCCGTCCCGCCAACGGTGCCCATCCGGTGCATCCGGCCAAGCCGGTCCGGGTCGCGAAGCCGGTCCGCCTCGCGAAGCCGGTCCGCCTCGCGAAGCCGGTCAAGAGCGCGAAGCCGACGCACAAGACGAAGCGCGTCCACCCGAACAAGCCCGTCCACACGAACAAAACGGCCCGCACAACCAAGCCGGTCCACACGAACAAGGCCGCCCATCCGGCCAAGCCCGTCCATCCGACCAACGCCGCCCAGTCGAACAAGACGGCCCGCACGACCAAGCCCGTCGTGCATGCGCAGACGCCGGTCGGCGCCGCTACTGGCCGCTCTTAAGACCCGGCCTGGGCGTCCTGAAGCGCCTCCCACACGCGCATCCCGTTGGCCGGCATCGGCAGGTAGCTGATCCCGTAGGGCCGCAGCGCATCGATGACGGCATTGTGCACGGCGGGAGTGGCGCCGATCGTGCCCGACTCGCCGATCCCCTTGGCACCGAGCGGGTTGATCGGGGTGGGGGTCTCCATCTCGACGCGCTCGAACATCGGGAGCTCGGGCGCCGCCGGAAAGCAGTAGGTGACGAGGTTGGCGTTCTGGGGGTTGCCGTCCTCGTCGTAGCGGAGCTCCTCGAACAGGGCCTGGGCGATCCCGGCGGCGAGCCCGCCATGAACCTGGCCGTCGGCGACCATCGGGTTGATGATCGTGCCGGCGTCGTCGACGGCGATGATCCGGCGCAGATGAACGCTGCCGGTCTCGGTGTCGACCTCGACCGCGGCGATGTGTGCTCCGAACGGGAACGTGGGCTGGGAGGGCTCGAAGTCGACCTCGGCGGTCAGCTCGGCGAGCTGTCCGTCGTCCTTCAAGCGTGAGGCCAGCTGTGACCAGTCGAGCGCCGGCTCGGGCGCCCCGGCGACGTGGAAGCGCCCGGCCTCGAGGTCGAGAACCATGTCATCGACGTTGGCCTCGAGCGCATCGGCGGCAAGCTCCTTGGCGCGCTTGACCACCGCCTCCGAGGCCTGGCCGGCGGCGACTCCACCGATCTGGGTCGACTTGGACCCGTAGGTGCCGGTGCCGCGGGCCACGTCGTCGGTGTCGCCACGCGTCACCGTGATCTTCTCCATCGGGAGGCCGGTGCGCTCGGCGACCACCTGGGCGAACGTGGTCTCGTGGCCCTGCCCCTGCGAAAGCGAGCCGGTGCGCACGATCGCTCCGCCGTCGGGCGTGATCTCGACGGATCCGAACTCGGCCTCGGCGAGGCCGTTGGTGACCTCGACGTAGGCGCTGATCCCGATGCCCAGCTGCACCGGGTTGCCGGCGGCGCGGCGCTCGGACTGCTCGCGGCGAAGCTCGTCGTAGCCGGCGTGCTCGAGCGCGAGGTCCAGCGCGGCCTCGTAATCGCCGATGTCGTAGTGAGCACCGGAGGCGGTGGTGGCCGGGAAGGCGTCGCGGGCGATGAAGTTGCGCTTGCGGATCTCCACGGTGTCGAGGCCGACCTGCTCCCCAAAGAGCTCGATCGCGTGCTCGATCATCTGCGTGGCCTCGGGCCGGCCCGCGCCGCGCACCGGGCCGGTGGGGGTGCTGTTGGTCACGACCGCCGTCACGTCGATCTCGATCTTGGGGATCGCGTACACGCCGCTGGCCATCAGCGCCGTCAGGTTGGCCAGGAACGCGCCGATGCCGGGGTAGGCGCCCGCGTCCTGGAGGATCTTCAGCCGCAGCGCCTGCACCTTGCCGTCGCGGCCGCCGCCGATCTCGAAGTCGATCCACTGCGCACGACCCTGGTGCATCGCCACCAGGTTCTCGCTGCGCGTCTCGGTCCACCGGACGGTACGGCCGGTGGCCCGCGCCAGCCAGCCCAGGATCACGTCCTCGACCGCGAGGCCCTTGCCGCCGAAGCCACCGCCGACATCGGGCGCGACGACCCGCACCTGGTCGGGCTCGAGCCCCAGTGACATCGACAGGCCCATCTTGTCCTGGTGCGGGGTCTGCGTCGACAGCCAGACGGTGAGCCGCCCGTCCTCGCCGAACTGGGCCGCGGTGGCGCGGGGCTCCATCGGACACGCGGCCAGCCGGGGGCTCTCGACCGTGCCCGAGGCGACCACATCGCAGCCATCGAAGAAGTTCGGGTCGGGGTTCTCCGGCGGGTGGTGAAAGCAGACGTTCGTACCCACCTCGTCGAACAGGAGCACCTCGTCGCGCGCGGCCTCGCGCGGGTCTGTGACCACGGGCAGCGCGTCATAGTCGACGGCCACCAGCTCGGCCGCGTCGAACGCGGCCTCGCGCGTCTCGGCCAGGACGACGGCGACGATGTCCCCGACGAACCGCGCCCGCTCCGAGGCCAGAAACGGCCGGAACATGCGCTCGTCGATGCCGATGAACGGAGGCGCGGGGTTGGCGCCGAGCCCGACCTCGGCGGCGGTGAACACCTGCACGCCCGCAATCTCGGCGGCAGCCGACGAATCGATCTCGACGATCCGGGCATGCGCCATATACGAGCGCACGAACACGGCGTGCAGCGCCCCCTCCGGGCGCAGGTCATCGACATAGCGGCCCTTCCCGGTCAGGAACCGGGGATCCTCGAGCCGGCGAACTCTCTGTCCCACCACATTGGCCATGCGCTGCCGAATCTAAACCACCGCAGGCCCCGGGCGCCAGTCGATGCGCGCTGCGGGGGTTGACCCGGCGCGCAGGCAGGACGTGCTAACGCGCCCGGAGTGAGTCGATTGCGAGGTCCAGATAGCGATGGGAGTCAAAGCCGGGAGCGGAGTGACCCATCGTCGCGCACAGCCCGCACATCAGCATCGCGATGTCCAACGCGGTGGCATCGGCGCGGATCGTCCCCGCCCGCTTGGCCCGCTCGATCAGCTCTCCGGTGAGGTCGAGCAGCTCCTGCTGCTCTGGCGCGGCGTGCGCCCAGATCTGCTCGTCCAAGCCGACCAGGGTCTGCTGCATGACGGCGTCCTGCTGCAGCTCCGCGGCGTTCGCGGCCATCAGGTCGGCCACCACCTCGAAGGGCTCGCCGGTCCGCTCCAACGCCTCGCGAGCGCGGTCGCTCAGGCGGCGGAACTTCTGGCGCACGAGCTCGGCAAGCAGCGCGTCCTTGGTGGGGAAGTGCCGGTAGACCGTGCCCACCCCGACGCCCGCGTGTCGCGCCACATCGTCGATCTGGGCTTCGGACCCCGACTCGGAGAACACCTTGCGCGCGCTCTCGAGAATCCGCTCGCGATTACGCCGTGCGTCAGCGCGGAGCGGTCTTTCGGCGGTATCAAGAATGTCCGTCATGGTCTGTGCGAAAAGATCCGTTGACAAACGGAACCATGGTTCACTATAGTCCCCGGAACCAAACGGAACCGGAGGTCAGCTTCCATGTCATCGTCCACACCTTCCCAGATATCCACACCATTGTCCACCGAGCTCCGGTCCGATACGCCAGAGGTCCGGTCCAAGAGCCTCGCGCTTCTGCTCCTGGCGATGACGCAGTTCGTGATCGTGATCGACGCGTCGATCGTCAACGTCGCGCTGCCGTCGATCGGCCAGCACCTGCACTTCGCCCGCGCCGATCTGTCGTGGGTCGTGAACGCTTATACGCTCACCTTCGGCGGCTTCCTCCTGCTCGGGGGACGCATGGCGGACCTGTTCGGCCGCCGGCGCATGTTCATGGTCGGGTTGGTGCTGTTCTCGGTGGCGTCGTTCGCCGGCGGCATCGCCCAGTCCGAGGGATGGCTGATCGCCGCCCGCGCCGTCCAGGGTCTCGGCGCCGCGGTTGTCTCCCCGGCCGCCCTGTCGATCATCACCACCACGTTCGCGGAGGGATCTGAGCGAAACCGCGCGCTCGGGATCTGGGGCGCGGTCGCCGGCGCGGGCGGCGCCGCCGGGGTGCTGCTCGGCGGGATCCTGACCAGCGGGCTGAGCTGGCGCTGGGTGCTGTTCGTCAACGTGCCGATCGGCCTCGCGGCCGCGGCGATGGCCCCCCGGACGCTGGTCGAGAGCCGGGGCGACACAGCCAACAAGTCGTTCGACCTGCCGGGCGCCGTGACCGTGACGGCGGGGCTCGCGCTGCTGGTCTACGCCGTCGTCGACGCGGTCAACTCGGGATGGGGCTCGACCACCACACTGCTGCGCCTAGCCGGCGCGGCGGTCCTGCTGGTGGCGTTCGTCGTCATCGAGCTGCGTCAGCGCAGTCCGCTGATGCCGTTCTCGATCTTCCGGCTGCGGACCCTGCGGGGAGCGAACATCGTCGGGCTGCTGATCGGGATGTCGCTGTTCTCGATGTTCTTCTTCATCTCTCTCTACCTCCAGAACGTGCTGCACTACTCGCCGATCAAGACGGGCATCTCGTACCTACCGCTGGCGGTCGGGATCATCGTGTCGGCCGGCGTGGCGTCGCAGCTGGTCACGCGGCTGGGCTTCAAGACACCCCTGATCGGGGGGCTGCTGCTGATCGCCGGAGGCCTGCTGTGGTTCTCACAGGTGCCGCCGACCGGCGGCTCGTTCGCAGCCGACGTCCTCGGTCCGTCGCTGCTGGCCGCCTTCGGCCTCGGGTTCGCGTTCGTCCCGGTGACGATCGCCGCCGTGACCGGCACGCGACCGCACGAGGCCGGCCTGGCCTCGGGGCTGATCAACACCTCTCAGCAGGTCGGCGGTGCGCTCGGACTGGCGATCCTGGCCACGATCGCCAACAGCCGCACCCAGGATGTGTTCCACGCTGGGGTCCACAGCGCGTCGATCGCGCTGACCAGGGGCTTTGATCGCGCATTCATGGTCGGCTCGGGATTCGCGATTGCGGGCGCGATTCTGGCGGCGCTGCTGATCTCATCGCGCGACAGCCGCGAACACGCAAGGTCCGCCTCCGCCGAGGGAGTGGTGGTGGGCGCCCCGGCCGCCTGATCGCCGGGGCGCCTCGTGCCGGCAGGCCGCCTGGTCGCGGGGCGCATCATCGGGCGGGGGTCGCGGGTCAGGCTCGGTGCGCCGACACCCAGGCCACCGAGCCGGCGTCCACGGGCAGCGCGACCCCGGTGATGAACGAGGCCTGCTCGGAGCACAGCCACACCACCGCGGCGGCCACCTCGGCGGGGTCGCCGAAGCGCGTCATCGCCTGCGGGGCGAGGATCTCCTGCTGGCGCTCGGGCGGCTGGTCTGACATCAGCGGGGTCATGATCGCTCCGGGGCAGACCGCGTTGACGCGGATTCCCTCGTCGGCGTACTCGACCGCGCCGTTCTTGGTCAGCCCCAGGATCCCGTGCTTGCTGGCCGCATAGGCGCTGAGCATCGTCACCGCCATCAGGCCGGCGTTTGACGAGGTGTTGACGATCGCCCCGCGGTTGGGCATCTCGTTGGCCAGCATCGCGCGGATTTGGTGCTTCATGCCCAGGAAGGTCCCGCGCAGGTTGACCGCGATCACGCGGTCGAAGTCGTCATCGGGGGTCTCGTGCAGCAGCCGGTGGACGCCGATTCCGGCGTTGTTATGCGCGAAGTCCAGCCGCCCGTAGTGCCCGACGACGTGGGCCACCAGCGCCTCGTTGTCGGCGGCGCTGGCCACGTCGCAGGCGATGAACTCGGCCGTGCCGCCCGCGGCCCGGATCGCCTGCACGGTCTCGGCGGCGCCCGCCTCAGCCCCGGCCAGGTCGGCTACTGCGACCTTCGCGCCCTCGGCCGCGAAGCGCAGCGCGCACGCCCTGCCGATGCCGCTGGCCGCTCCGGTGACCAGCCCCGCTTTGCCGTCCATCAATCCGGCCATGTCGCGCACCCTATCCCGGTGCGGCCGCGCCGGCGCGAGGCGTGCCGGCCAGCGCACCGCGGCTTGTCATGAAGCGCAACGCGAGCGAGGATCGGCGTTAGATTGCCGTGACGGGTCTCCGCCATGACCACTACGTCGACCACGATCTATGACGAGCTGACCGACGGCTGCACCGTGCCGCTGCGCCTCGAGCAGCTGGTCTACGAGGCCGCCGAGCGCGATCCGGGCCGGCTCCCGACGCGCGCCGAGATGGAAGTCGAGCGCGCTCGGTTCCTGGCCGACAAGGAGGGCATCGAAGCGGTGCAGGGCACGTTCGTGGCCGAGGTGCTGGCCGACCCACGTACGGGGCGCCACCTCGTCGAGTCGATGCTGACGCCCACGCCCGAGGCGCTCGCGCTCCTGCCCGGGTTCCGGGCCACGGGTGTCGCAGACCTGGGTTCGGCACGGGTCACCCGGCGCGGCCGCGCCGGCGTGCTCGAGCTCTCAAACCCCGCGCACCTCAATGCCGAGGACGGCACCACGCTGGCGCAAACGGAGTGGGCGGTGGACCTGATCCTGCTCGATCCCGATATCGAGGTCGGGGTGTTTCGCGGCGCCGTCGTCGACCACCCCCGTTATGCCGGCCAGCGCGTGTTCGGAGCGGGCATCAACCTCACCCACCTGTATCAGGGGCAGATCGACTTCCTGTTCTACCTCGTGCGCGACCTGGGGTACGTGTCAAAGCTCTACCGGGGACTGAGCACCGGGGTCGAGAAGCTGTGGATCGGCGCCGTCGAGACCTACGCGATCGGCGGCGCGTGCCAGCTGCTGCACGTGCTCGATCACGTGATCGCGACGCGCGGATCGCGCCTGTACCTGCCCGCCCGCCGCGAGGGGATCATCCCCGGCGCCTCGAACCTGCGGCTGCCGAGGTTCGTCGGCGATCGCGCCGCGCGCCAGGCGATCCTGTCGGGCCGGGAGTGGACCGCGGGGGAGCCCGACGCCGCGATGCTGTGCGACGAGGTGGTGGAGCCCGAGCAGATGGACGATGCGATCGGCGCTCGGATCGAGGCGCTGACCAGCTCGGGCCTGGTCAACGCCGCCGCCAACCGCCGCGCCATCCGCGCCGGTCAGGAGCCCTTGGACCTGTTCCGCGAGTACATGTCGGTGTACGCACGCGAGCAGGCTGGCTGTCACCTCAGCCCCGCCCTGGTCTCAAACCTCGAGCAGCATTGGAATGGTCGCCGGCGTGAGGCCAGCTGAGGTCTGGGACCGCGTCGAGACATGGCCGCGAGAGGAGCTGCTCGAGCTGCAGCTGGAGCGGCTTCGCGGGGCCGTGGAGCGCGTGCTGGGACGCCAGCCGCTGGGAGCCCGGCGCCTGGCTGAGGCCGGGATCGCCGACGCCCAGGACGTCGCCACGCTGTCCGACCTCGAGCGGATCGGATTCATGCTCAAGTCCGACCTGCGCGAGAGCTACCCGTTCGGCCTGCTGGCGGTGCCGCGCGAGGAGCTGGTCCGCGTGCACGCTTCGAGCGGAACGCACGGCAAGCCGACGGTGGTCGGCTATACGCGCGCCGATCTCGACGTGTGGACCGAGCTGATGGCCCGGGGCATGACCATGGCGGGCGTCCGGGAGGGGATGACGATTCACAACGCCAACGGCTATGGCCTGTTCACGGGCGGGCTCGGCTTCCACCAGGGAGGCGAGCGGATCGGCGCCACGGTCGTCCCGGTGTCGGGGGGGCGGACCGCCCGCCAGGCGATGCTGCTGCGCGACCTCGGCGCCCACGTCCTGGTCTCGAGCCCGTCCTACGCGCTGATCATCGCCCAGGGGCTTCGTGACGCCGGCGTCGACGCCGCCGAGCTGCCACTCGAGCTGGGCCTGTTCGGCGGCGAGCCGTGGGGCGAGGGCCTGCGCGCGGAGATCGAGCGCGAGCTCCCGGGGCTACGGGCGGTCAGCTTCTACGGGCTGTCGGAGATGTGTGGTCCCGGGGTCGCGTCCGAGTGCCCGGCTCGCACGGGACTGCATGTCCAGGAGGACCACTTCCTGGTCGAGGTGATCGATCCCGCCGACGGCCGGGCGGTCGCCCCCGGCGTCGAGGGCGAGCTCGTGTTCACGACGCTGACCAAGGAGGCGCTGCCGCTGATCCGCTACCGGACCGGCGACATCGGGCGCCTCAGCGACGGCCCGTGCCCGTGCGGACGGACGTTCCAGCGCGTCACCGGCCTGCGCGGGCGCCACGACGACATGCTGATCGTGCGCGGCGTCAACCTGCACCCCTCACAGGTCGAGCATCTGCTGCTCGGCGTCAACGGCGCGACTTCCCAATACAGGCTGATCGTCGAGCGCCACGGAGCCCTCGACGAGCTGCGCCTGGAGCTCGAGCCGGCTCCGGGCGCCGACCACGTCGCGCTGGCGGGCATGCTCGCGGGCCTGTTGCGCGAGCACACCGGCCTGCGCTTTCAGATCGACGTGCGGGAGCCGGGGACGCTGCCACGCAGCGAGGGCAAGGCCGTCCGCGTGCTGGACCGCCGCTCTGGCCTCGGCCTCTGATCCCGGCCGGCCGTTGCCGCCGCGTCGCCCTCTGCCCTCGTCGCCCTCTGCGCCGCCCGCCGCGGATAGGCTTCGGCGCGTGATCAGTCGCGCCGCGCTGCTCGCCTGTGTCATGGTCGCGCTCCCGGCGGCCGGGGCCCGTGCGGCCGGAGCCAGTGCGGCCGGAGCCAGTGCGGCCGGGCCGCCGGCGCTGCCCGATGCCGATGGGATCCACGTCGTCTCCGAACGCCAGCTCGACGCCCGGCTGCTGGCGCTCACGGTCTCGACGCCGGCACTCAACGGAACCGCCAACGTCCGGATCCTGCTCCCCGACGGTTACGCCACGCACCCGCGCCGGCGCTACCCCGTGCTCTACCTGCTGCACGGCACGAGCGGCGGCGCCGCAGACTGGACGACGATGGGCGACGCGGAGAAGACGACCGCCGGCCGTCAGCTGATCGTCGTGATGCCGGACATCGCCCAGAACGACAACGGCGGCGGGTGGTGCACCGACTGGTACAACGGGGGTGCCTACGGCAATCCTCAGTGGGAGCGCTTCCACATCGACGAGCTGATCCCGTGGATCGATCACGGGCTCCGGACGCTTGCCGACCGGGACGGCCGCGCGATCGCCGGCCTGTCGCAGGGCGGGTTCTGCTCGATGAGCTACGCCGCGCGCCACCCGGATCTGTTCAGCGAGGCGCTGTCGTTCTCAGGCGCGCCGGACATCGCCTACGACGCCGAGGCTCAGGCGCTGGTCACGCCGATCATCAACGCCACCGAGACCGCGCTGGACGGGGTGGCGCCATATTCGATGTTCGGGCCGCGCACGGCGCAGGAGATCAACTGGGCCGCACACGATCCGACGACGCTGGCCGAGAACCTCCGCGGGATGCGCCTGGTCATCTACACCGGCAACGGCCAGCCGGGCCCGTTGGATTCGGCCGTGCCCAACCCCGAGGCGATGGCCATCGAGAGCGGGGTGCAGCAGCTCTCGATCCTGTTCCACAACCGCCTGCAGGCGCTCGGCATCGCGAGCACGTTCGACGACTACGGGCCCGGGACCCACAGCTGGCCCTACTGGGCGCGCGATCTGCGGTGGTCGATCGGCGCGGTGATGGATGACTTCGCGCATCCACCCCCCGCGCCGACGGCGGTGACCTATACGAGCGCGGACGCCGCCTACGGGGCGTTCGGTTGGACGGTGAAGACAAACCGCCAGGTGCGGGAGCTGAGCACGCTGCGCTCGGCCACGGCGAGCGGGTTCGAGCTGCAGGGCAGCGGCAGCGCGACGGTGATCACGCCGCCCCGCTACCGGCGGGGCAGCCGTTACCGGGTCACGATCAACGCGGCCGGCGCGACCACGCGGCGGACGCTTGCGACCGGGCGCGGGCGCCGGCTGTCGATCGCGGTCCCGCTCGGACCGTCCGACACCGTCCAGGAGTATCCGGGCGGCGGTCCGGCGCTCGGCACGACCGTGTACACGACCCGGGTCGCGATCTCCTACATGAAGCCGCGGCGCATCCGCAAGCCGCGGCACATCGGCAAGCCGCGGCGCATCCGCAAGCGGTCAGGGCGCGCCTGACACGTCCGCCAGCGCGGCCTGGCGCACCTCACTGGGCGTGGAGCCGAACTCGCGCTTGAACACGCGTGAGAAGTGGGCGGCGTCGCAGAAGCCCCAGCGGAAGGCGATGTCGGTCACCGAGCCACCGTTGCGCTGGCGCAGGTCCTCCAGGCAGCGGGCCAGGCGCTCGGAGCGCACGAGCCCCGCGACCGAGGCATCGACGTCCTCGAACAGGGCGTGCAGCGCTCGTACCGACATCGCGTAGGCGCGGGCGATCGAGGCCGGCCCCAGCGCCGGGTCCTGGAGGTGTGTGCGCACGTAACGGGCGATCTCGGCTCGCATCGCGGTGCGGGTGGCGGAGCGATCTGAGGGGAGATTGGGCTCGATCGCCGCGCGCAGCAGCTCCAGCGCCGCGTTGGCCGCGGCGGCGGCGGCCGCCGTCTCGAGCTGGGGCAGCTCCAGCGCCAGCGCGTTCATGTAGCGCACGAGCAGCCGGGCACTGCCGCTGCCGGCCAACGAGGGCAGCGCACTGACCTCCGCCAGCCGCGGGCACACCGCGAACACCTGCTCACGCGGGAACAGCAGCGTGCGCTTGTAGAACGCCTCGACGATCTCGACCTCGGTCGGCTGCATGCCGTCCCATAGGACCGCGTCACCAGCGTTTAGCGCCAGCTGGCGGTCGCCCTCGCGGACCAGCTCGACGCCCTTGCACACGAACTGGAAGCCGAGTACGTCCTCGTTGGTCGCCGCCCCCGGGCGGCCGTCCATCAAGTCCCTGCTGCGATGCCCGAGGAACGGTGACGCAGCGCAGTCGACCAACATCAGCTCGCCGATCGCGCGGCGGGTGACCGCTCCCTCAAAGCGCGCCGGGGTGCGGAAGGTCGGCTTGACCTCGAACGCCAGGTGGGTATCGGCCAGGATCTGCGACCACGAGTTCAGGCGGCTGGCCTGATCGCCGCCGGACACGCGCCACCGCTCAGGCTCCCGCTGCGGCCGGCCCGCCGGCTCCGCACTCACTGCCTCGGCTAGCGCCATCTCACCCTTCACTCTCCTTCCGGGCGGAGCCCGACCTCGGAGAGGCCTATGGTAGTGGAGCCCGCGACCCCGAGCGCCCCGCGGCCAGGGCCACGAACGCATCCAGCGCCGCCGGATCGGCCAGGGAATCACGGCTGGCCACCTTCTCGGCGGGCTCGCCCCGCAGGATCCGCTTGACCGGCGCCTCGAGCTTCTTGCCGGTCAGCGTGCGGGGGATCCCCGGGACCGAGACGATCGCATCGGGGACATGGCGAGGGGAGAGGTCACGCCGCAGGGCCGCGGCGATCCGGCTCTGCACTTGTTCGTCGATCTCTGAGCCCGGTGCCGGTACAACGAACAGCAGCAGCTCGCCCATGCCGCCGCCGTCGTCCTCCAGATGCACCACCAGCGCGTCGGCTACCTCGGGGATCTCCTCCACCAGCGCGTAGAACTCGCCCGTGCCGAGGCGCACGCCGCCCCGGTTGAGGGTTGCGTCCGAGCGCCCGGTGAGAACGCAGCTGCCGCGCTCCGTGAACCGGATCCAGTCGCCCTGGCGCCACACGCCGGGATAGCGGTCGAAGTACGACGCGCGGTAGCGCTCGCCGTCGGAGTCGCCCCACAGGGCCACCGGCATCGACGGCATCGGCTTGGTGATCACCAGCTCGCCGAGCTCGCCCACCACCGGGTTGCCGTCGGCGTCGAAGGCACAGGCGGCCACCCCGAGGCAGGGACCGGAGATCTCTCCCTCATAGACGGGCTGGCCGAACGAGCCCGAGACCAGGCCGGTGCACACGTCGGTGCCGCCCGAGCCGTTGATCAGGACCACGCTGGGATCGAGCTGCTCGTAGACGTAGCGGTAGCCCTCGGCGGGCAGCGGCGAGCCGGCCGTGCACAGCGCCCGCAGGGAGCTCAGGTCGCACTCGCGGCCGAGCTCGAGTCCGGCCTTGCGGCACGCCATCAGAAACGGTGGCGAGACGCCCATGATGGTCGCTCGGTTTCGCTGCGCCAGCCGCCACTGCTGCAGCAGATCGGGCCACGCCGGGTCCCCGTCGAGCATCACGATCGAGGAGCGCAGCAGCAGCGCGGAGACCAGCGCGTTCCACATCATCCAGGCTGTGGTCGAGAACCACAGCAGCCGCTCGCCGGGCTTGAGGTCCCAGCCCAGCCCCTGGTTCTTGTGGTGCTCGATCAGCTGGCCGCCGTGGCCATGGACGATCGCCTTGGGCAGCCCGGTCGTGCCCGAGGAGAACAGCACATACAGCGGGTGGTCGAAGGCCACCGGCTCGAACTCGAGCGGGGCGCTGTCGGCGGTGAGCTCTGACCAGGCGACGGCGTCGGGAATCTCGGCGTCGCCGTAGGGCACCCCCACGACGTGCTCGAGGGTCGTGAGGCGGTCGCGGATGGCCTGCACCTCCTCGCGCCTGTCGACGTAGCGCTGGCGAAAGCCATAGCCGCCGACGGCCAGCATCACCTTCGGCTCGATCTGCGAGAAGCGATCGACCACGCTGCGGGCGCCGAACTCGGGCGCGCAGGCTGCCCAGATCGCCCCCAGGCTGGTGGTGGCGATGAACGCCGCCAGCGTCTCGGGGATGTTCGGCAGGTAGGCGACGACGCGGTCGCCGGGGCCGACCCCGAGACGCTTGAGCCCCGCCCTGACCCGACCCGCCAGGGCGCGCAGCTCGCCGAACGTCAGCTCGATCGGCGGACGCGTCTGGGACTCGGCCAGCACGGCGGTCTTGTGCTGGTCCTCGTCTCTGCCGACGAGATGCTCCGCGTAATTGAGCCGCGCCCCGGTGAACCACTTCGCGCCCGGCATCTGCGCCGAGGACAGCACGCGCTCGTAGGGCGCGTGCGAGCGGATCTCGTAGAAATCCCACAGCGCGCCCCAGAATCCCTCCTGATCCTGTACCGACCAGCGCCATACCTGGTCGTAGGAGTCAAGGTGTAGATCGCGGTGCTCTCGCAGCCAGGCGATGAAGCGGCCGATCTCGGTCCCGCGCAGGTCCGCCGGCGGTGTCCAGAGGATGTCGCCGATCATGGGCGGCGTAGCCTATCCGCCCCCGGTGCGGCCGTCCTGCTCGGGCACTAACGGCCGCGCACCAGCGAGGGCAGCTTGAGCAGCAATCGCGGCGCGTCGGAGCGGGAGCGGTCCAGCGCCTCGGCGAGCGCTGGCGCGGCGCCGTCCTGCAGCGGTGGCCCGTGGCCGGCGAGGATGCGCTGCGGCCGGTGTCCGCGCAGGCTCCCGCGCGGGGGCGTGAGCCGGAGCAGCGGGTGGACGCCGAGCGGCCGCCCGAGCGCGAACGCCGGCGCGGTGCCCAGCGCCTCGGCAATGACGAGCGTCTGCTCGTCGGCCCACCACAGGGCGATCTCGTTCCAGCCGCGCCGCGAGATCACGGGCACCACCTCGAACGGGCTGGTGCCGAGCGACTTGGGCAGGCGCTCGAGCGGCACGCCGAGGTGCCCGGCGATCGTCTCACAGTCGCGGTTGTGGCGATCCAGCAGCTGAATCACACCGGCGGGCTCACCGAGCTCGGCCGCTGCGGTGAGTGCCGGCAGATCGTCGTAGGGGTCGATCAGCCACACGCGAGCATCGGACACCAATGCGTGGGCTGACCGGGCCATCGCGCCAGGTTCGGTCCAGGTCAGTCCCCCGCCATGGCGGTGCAGCGTCGCGGCCATTACCGCACGATGCCACAACCGTGGGCGCGCCGGGCGTGCCGCCGCGATCGGGCGGCACGCCGGGCGACGCGGTCCGATCAGCTCGAGCTGGCGGAGCTGTTGGCGCTGCCGGGCTGGACGTTCTTGGAGCAGGCCGTCAGTCCAAGGCCCGCGGCCAGCGTGTTGCCCTTGGTGTTCAGCGACTTGCTCTTGGTGGCGAGCGCCGTGAACTTCGCCTGATCGCCGGCCTTGAGCGCGGCAAGCAGCTGGATGTTGACGGCCTGGGTCTGGGCCAGGTTGGAGGTCCACTGCGTGAACTGGGACTTCTTGGCCGCAGGCGCGGTCACGGCCTTCATCTTGGTCACGGCCGGGCCGGTGATGCTGATCTCCTGCGCTCCGACCTTCGCGGCGTCGGCGTTGGTCTTCGGCGCCGGTAGCGCGGCGATCTGGCTGTTGACGCTGTCGCAGATGGCCGTGGCCTTCGACGTGAAGCTCGCACCGGCATCGGTACTGCTGGTGCTGCTCGATCCGCCGCACGCCGCCAGCGCCAGCGCGCTGACGCCCGCGAGCGCGAGCTTGGTTGGATGGTTCATACCGGTCTCCAGTCTGATGTGGATGAGACGTATCGACAGGTCGCAGCGATTCCTGGATTCATCGTTCATTCGTCCAGAATCGAATCCCACACTCAATTTGCAGCTTTAGCCGTCGAAACACCATGCTTTGGTTCGCCGCTAAAGCCGGTGAGGATGCCGACCGATGCCCGCCTCGTGTCGATTGCAGAACATAGCCTCTCCGCTCAAGAGCCGGAGGGAGCCGAGCCCCGGGACCGAATCGCCGACGGCGCGCGGCTGGCCGCGCTGCGCGACCTGGGGATCCTCGACACCGAGCCCGAGGAGGCGTTTGACCGCTTCACCCGGCTCGCGACCGACCTGCTCGGCGTGCCCGTCGCGCTGGTCTCGCTGATCGACCGCGATCGTCAGTTCTTCAAGAGCCAGCAGGGTCTGCAGGCGCCGTGGTCCAAAGCCCGCCAGACGCCGCTGAGCCACTCCTTCTGCCAGTACGCGGTCAACAGCAATCGTCCGCTCGTGATCGAGGACTCCCGCAAGTGCGGGCTGGTGAGTGACAGCCTCGCGATCCGCGACCTCGACCTCATCGCCTATGCCGGGGTGCCGTTGGTGCTCGAGGACGGCAACGCCGTCGGCGCCTTCTGCGCGATCGATCGTCAGCCGCACCAATGGACCAAGTTCGAGCTGCGCGTGCTCGACGATCTGGCCTCGGCGGTCACCAGCCAACTCGACCTGCGGCGCGCCCTGGCCGCGCAGAGCCTCAACGACCGGCTCACAGGACTCCCCAACCGGGCGCTGACGACGGCGTTCTGCGATCACCTGCGCTCCGGGCACCGCGAACGCCGCGTGCTCGGGCTCGCGGTTGCGGTCCAAGACGCCGGCATGATCAACCAGAACTACGGCGTCAGTCACGCCGACCGCGTCCTCAAGCGCGTCTCGCGCCGGATCGCGTGGCAGCTGGCCGCCGACGACGTCCTGGGCCGCATCGGCGCCGACTCATTCATCGTGATCCGGCCCGACATTCACGACGAAAGCGAGGCCCTGGAGCTGGCGCGGCAGGTCCGCGACGGAGTCTGCGGTGAGACGCTGACCGTCCACGGCGACTCGCTGTCGATCGGCGTCACCGTGGGCATCGCCTACGGCGACCCCGAGACCACCGGCGAGGAGCTTGTCGTCCGCGCCGAGCAGGCCATGCGCGACACCCGCGGCAGCCGCCGCCAGGTCGGAGCCGCAGGGCGCGAGGACGCGGCCCGGTCCGCGGCGCGGGTGCGGATCCGCGGAGCGCTTCGCGGCGCCGTGCACCGCGACGAGATCACCGTCGCCTTCCAGCCGATCGTCGACCTCGAGACCGGACGGACCCGAGGTTTCGAGGCACTGGCGCGCTGGCGCCATCCGGAGCTCGGCGAGGTCAGCCCCACCGATTTCATACCGGTCGCCGAGGTCAGCGGCGACATCGTCGGGATCGGCGAGCACGTGTTGCGCACCGCCTGCCGGCAGCTTGGCAGCTGGCGCGGCGAGTTCGACGATCAGCTCCGCATGACCGTGAACCTGTCACCGGTGCAGCTCGCCGTGGCGAACATCGTCGAGGTGATCCAGGGAATCCTGGACGAGAGCAACGTCCCGGGATCCGCGCTCGCGCTGGAGATCACCGAGGGCGTGCTGCTGGCGCCGGGGCCGCTGGAGCTGGACAACCTGGAGCGACTGCGAGACCTGGGGATCCAGATCGCGCTCGACGACTTCGGGACCGGTTACTCCACCCTCGCCTACCTCAAGAGCTTCGCCGTCGACGTGATCAAGATCGACCGCTCGTTCCTCGAGGAGTGTCACGCGGACTTCCGCGACGAGGCGCTCGTCCGCGCGATCCTCGCGCTCGGCGACGGAATGCAGATCGAGGTCGTGGCCGAGGGCGTCGAGACCAACTCCCAGCGCGACCTCCTGCACCGTTCAGGCTGCCGCTACGGCCAGGGGTTCCTGTTCGCGCACCCGCTGCCCGCCGCCGAGATCAAGAT
The DNA here is from genome assembly GCA_963799995.1 of uncultured Solirubrobacterales bacterium. Lineage (GTDB taxonomy): Bacteria > Actinomycetota > Thermoleophilia > Solirubrobacterales > Solirubrobacteraceae > Palsa-465. The sequence goes on from CAWCZI010000014.1 coordinate 565,712, forward strand.
CTCGCCTCGCCGGTTCGAGCCGTCCACGACGGCTACGCAGCCTGCGCTCGTCGCCAAGACCTGAGGCGCCTCGGATGCCGCTCCGCGGCCCGGTCGAGCTGGCCCGCGCGCAGTCGCAGCATCGCCACGGCCTCGGCGGTCGGGGTGAATGGATTGGCCACGACGCGCCCGTCTTCGAGCGAGATCGCCGCCACCGGCCAGCCGTCGGAGAGCGCCAGGAGGCGACGGCCGCCCAGCGCCGGGGCGCTGTCGAGTTCGGCCAGCACGTCGGCCACCTCGTCGTCGTCGCGATCGGCGAACCGTACGGTGAGTCCTGCCTGTTCGATCCTCGTGAGCATCTGCGGTTCCTCTGTTCGGGGGCACCGACAATGCTGCTCCTAAGAGGCGCTCTGCACATCGGGTGAATGGAGCCGCTTGCGGACACCGACCCCTTACCCTGAGGCCGCTGCGCCCTTACCGCCCCGACATCCTCAAAGACGCCGTTGATCACATCCTGAAGACGCCGTAGCGGACGTCGGCCAGCGGGGCGTTGCCGGCCGCCGACAGCGCCAGGCCGAGCACGTCGCGGGTCTCGCGCGGATCGATCACGCCGTCGTCCCACAGCCGTGCCGTGGCGTAATAGGGGTGTCCCTGGCGTTCGTACTGGGCCTTGAGCTGCGCTCCGGTCTCCGCCTGGCCGACCTCGGTCATGACCGTCGCCGCCTGTTCACCGCCCATCACCGAGATGCGGGCTCCCGGCCACATCCACAGCAGCCGCGGCGAATAGGCGCGGCCGGCCATTCCGTAGTTGCCGGCGCCGAAGGAGCCGCCGACGATCACCGTGAGCTTCGGCACCCGGGCGGTCGAGACCGCCGTCACGAGCTTGGCGCCGTGCTTGGCGATCCCGCCGGCCTCGTAGTCGCGCCCGACCATGAAGCCGGTGATGTTCTGCAGGAACAGCAGCGGGATCCGGCGCTGGTCGCACAGCTCGATGAAGTGCGCGCCTTTCAGCGCGCTCTCTGAGAACAGGATCCCGTTGTTGGCGAGGATGCCGACCGGGTGGCCATGGATGTGGGCGAACCCGCACACCAGGGTCGCGCCGTAGAGCTCTTTGAACTCCTGCAGCCGCGAGCCGTCGACGATCCGGGCGATCAGCTCGCGGGCGTCGTAGGGCCGGCGCAGATCGTCGGGGATCACCCCGAGCAGCGTGTCGGGATCGACGGCCGGCGGCTCGGCGGTGGCGCGGGCCCACGGCAGCGGCGGCTTGGGCGCGAGCGTAGCCACGATCCCCCGCACGATCTCCAGGGCGTGACGATCGTCGTCGGCGAGGTGGTCGGTGACGCCCGAGGTGCGGGAGTGCAGCTCGCCGCCGCCCAGCTCCTCGGCGGTCACCTCCTCGCCGGTGGCGGCCTTCACCAGCGGCGGGCCGCCGAGGAAGATCGTTCCCTGGTTGCGCACGATCACGGTCTCGTCGCTCATCGCCGGGACGTAGGCGCCGCCGGCCGTACAGGATCCCATCACCGAGGCGATCTGCGGGATCTCGGCGGCCGACATGGTTGCCTGGTTGAAGAAGATGCGGCCGAAGTGCTCGCGGTCGGGGAACACCTCGTCCTGGCGAGGCAGGAACGCGCCTCCGGAGTCCACCAGATAGATGCATGGGAGCCGGTTGTGAAGCGCCACCTCCTGCGCGCGCAGGTGCTTCTTGACCGTCATCGGGTAGTAGGTCCCGCCCTTGACGGTCGCATCGTTGGCGACGATCACGCACTCGCGTCCCGACACGCGGCCGATACCGGTGATGATCCCGGCGCCGGGCGCCTCGTCGTCGTACATGCCGTGTGCCGCCATCGGGGAGAGCTCCAAGAATGGAGCGCCGGGGTCCAGCAGCCGGTCGACGCGCTCGCGGGGAAGCAGCTTGCCCCGGCTGAGGTGGCGCTCGCGGGCGCGCTCCCCGCCGCCCAGGGCGACCCGGTCGAGCTGTGCTCGCAGGTCGCTGACCAGCGCCTCGCCGGCGGCCAGGTTTGCCTTGAACTCGTCCGAGGCGGGGTTGACGGCGGTGCTGAGCACGCTCACGCCGGGGCCTCCACGGGGGCGGCCGCGGCCGCGGGCGCGGGCGCGGGGGCCGCGGACTCGGGCGCTTGCACGCGGGCCAGCGACTGGTCGACGACGACCCGGTCGCCGACTGCGACGCTCAGCTCGGTGACGTGTCCGTCGACGGGGGCGGTCAGGACCAGCTCCATCTTCATCGACTCGAGCACGACCACCGGGTCGCCGGCGCTGACGGCCTGGCCGACCGCAGCCGGGACCAGCAGCACCTGCCCGGGCATCGGCGCGCGCAGCTCGCCGTCAGCGTGCGTATCGGCCGCGTCGCGCAGCGAGCTGCGCTGCACCGGCCACGCCCAGCCGGCGGTGCCCAGCCACGACACCTCGCCCCGCTCGAGCGCGTAGACCCATTCGACGCGGCCGCCTTGCGCGTCGGCGATCGCGTAGCTGTCCTGACCTGTGCGGTCCGCGGCGCCGGCGCTGACACACACCTCGACGGGGTCGCGGCCGCCGACCGACAACCGCCACCAGGAGCGGGCCCGGCGTCCACCCAGCCTCCAGCCGTCGACCCGCCCGAACGGATCATCCCCCGCCCGCTCGGCGGCCACTGCCAGCGAGACCCGGGCCGCGGCGCGTGCGACCTCCTGGTCGGTGATCTCCGGACCGGCGCCACCCGGCGCCAGGCGCTCGATCAGCCCGGTGTCGATCCGCCCAGCGCGGACGTCGTCGCGGGCGATCAGCCGGCGCAGGAACCCGGTGGTGGTGACCACGCCGAGGATCGCGGTCTCGCCGAGTGCATGCTCGAGGCGTGTCAGCGCGGCGCGGCGGTCGGCTCCGTGGACGATCACCTTGGCCAGTAGCGAGTCGAACGACGTGTCGACCACGCTGCCGACCTCGATCGCATCATCGAGGCGGACACGCTCTCGGTCCGCCCGCCGGTAGGCCAGGACCCGTCCCGTGGCCGGAAGGAAGTCGCGCGCCGGGTCCTCGGCGTTGATGCGGGCCTCGATGGCGTGGCCGGTGAGCCGGACCTGCTCCTGGGTCAGCGGCAGGCGTTCGCCGGCGGCCACCCGGAGCTGGAGCTCGACCAGGTCGAGCCCGGTGACGAGCTCGGTGACGGGGTGCTCGACCTGCAGCCGCGCGTTCATCTCCAGGAAGTAGTGCTCCTCCGGCCGCTCGAAGTCGGCGATGAACTCAACCGTCCCCGCGTTCACGTAGCCGCCGGCGCGGGCCAGGGCCACCGCCTCGGCCCCCAGCCGTGCGCGCAGCTCGGGGGAGACGACCGGCGAGGGCGACTCCTCGATCACCTTCTGGTGGCGTCGCTGCAACGAGCACTCGCGCTCGCCGAGATGGAGCACGGCGCCGTGCGCGTCGGCGATCACCTGCACCTCGATGTGCCGCGCGCGGGGGAGGAAGCGCTCGATGAAGACACGGTCATCGGCGAACCCGGCCTCGGCCTCTCGCTGGGCCGAGGCGATCGCGGCGTCGAGGTCCTCGGCGCGCTGCACGACCCGCATCCCGCGCCCACCGCCACCGGCGGCGGCCTTGACCAGCAACGGGTAGGCGGCCGTCCGGGCCTCCTCGGTGGTGAAGCTCGGGACCACCGGAACGCCGGCGTCGCCCGCGGCCGCCTTGGCCCGGAGCTTGTCACCCATCAGCTCGGCGGCCTCGGGAGGCGGCCCGACGAACACGACGCTCGCGGCGGTGCAGGCCCGCGCCAGCTCGGGATTCTCCGAAAGGAAGCCGTACCCGGGGTGCAGGGCGTCCGCCCCGCCGCGCCGGCACGCTCCGATCACGCCGTCGATGTCCAGGTAGGAGGTGACCGGTAGCGCCCGGTCGGCCTCGCGGACGTGCGGTGCGCCGCGGTCGGCGGGCACGTAGATCGCGACCGAGCGGATGCCGAGGCGGGCCAGGGTTCGGATCACCCGGCGGGCAATTTCTCCCCGGTTGGCGATCAGCACGGTGTCGAACATCAGCGGTGCCAGTCGACGGGGCCGGCCACGAGGGTGTGGCTGCCGAGGGCGCGGCCCAGATGGCGCTGGAGCGTGCGCGTGCAGGCGATCAGTGCCGGCAGGTCGACGCCGGTCTGCACGCCGATCTCGTGCAGCATCGAGACGACGTCCTCGGTGGCGACGTTGCCGGTGGCCCCGGGCGGAACCGGGCAGCCTCCGAGCTCGCCGAAGCTCGATTCGAACGAGTCGATCCCCGACTCGAGCGCCGCGTAGACGTTGGCCAGCCCTTGGCCGCGGGTGTTGTGGAAGTGAGCGGTGAGCTCCAGATCGGGGCCGAGGCGTCGCCGGGCGGCGTCGAAGAACTCGCGCACCTGCCGTGGATTGGCCATCCCGGTGGTGTCTCCGAACCCGACCTCCTCGGCGCCGGCGGCGGCCAGCCGCTCGGCGATCGCGAAGACCCTCTCGGGCTCGACGCGGCCCTCGTAGGGGCAGCCGAAGGAGACGCTGATCACGCCCTCGCAGCGCAGGCCGGCGGCGCGCGCATCAGGCAGCACGGTTTCCAGATCGCGCAGCGACTCCTCCACGGAGCGGTTGACGTTCTTGCGGTTGTGCGTCTCGGACGCCGACAGGAAGACGTTGATCTCATCAAAGCGATCACGGACGGCGAGCGCGTTCTCCAGGCCGCGGCGATTGGGAATGAGGACGCCGCGGCTCACGGACTCGGGCACGTCGATCCGCCGCAGTACCTCGGTGGCATCGGCCAGCTGTGGAATCACGTCGGCGCGCACGAAGCTCGTCACCTCGAGACGCTTCAACCCGGTGCGGGCCAGCGCGTCGATCAGGGCGACCTTGAGATCGGTGGGGACGATCTCGGGCTCGTTCTGAAACCCGTCGCGAGGGCCGACCTCGCGAATCCGGGCGCGGTCGGGGATCGTGGCGCCGGGCGGCGGTCCGGTGCGGTCGCCGGCGTGCGCGGTCATGCCCCGAGCGCCCGCGCGATCACCATCTGCTGAACCTCGTCGGTGCCCTCTCCGATGGTGAGGATCTTGGCGTCGCGGTAGAAACGGCAGACGGGGTACTCCTCGATGTAGCCGTAGCCGCCGTGGATCTGCACCGCCTCCTCGGTGGCGCGCACCGCCAGCCGGCCGGTCTTCAGCTTGGCCTGAGCGGCGGTCAGCGCAAACGGCCGGCTCTGATCCTTCAGCCACGCCGCCTTGTAGGTGAGCAGGCGCGCGGCCTCGATCTCGGTGACCAGGTCGGCGAGCTTGGCCTGGATCGTCTGGAACTTCGATATCGGCTTGCCGAAGGCACGTCGCTCCTTGGCGTAGGCCAGCGCCTGGTCCAGCGCCCCCTGGGCCAGCCCGACACCCATCGCTGCGACGCCGATCCGCCCGATGTCGAGCACCTGCAGGAACTGGCGGAACCCCTGCCCGCGGTGCCCGAGCAGGTTCTCCGCCGGCACCCGGCAGTCGGTGAACGTCAGCGGGCGCGTGTCCGACGCGTTCCAGCCCATCTTGCGGTACGGCTCGGCCTGCTCGTAGCCGGGGGTGCCATTGGCGACGATCAGGTTGGAGACCTCGTGACCACTGGCTTCGCCGTCGGTGCCGGCGTGGGCGGGGTCAGTCCGGGCGGTGATGCAGACGACGCCCGAGATATCGGTCCCGGCGTTGGTGATGAACTGCTTGGCGCCGTTGATCACCCATTCACCGTCGCTCAGCCGGGCCCTGGTCCGGACGTTGCCGGCGTCTGATCCCGCCTCCGGCTCGGTCAGTCCGAAGGCGCCGAGAATCTCCCCCGAGCACAGCTTCGGCAGCCACTGCGCCTTCTGCTCATCGGATCCGAACAGGTAGATCGGCTGGGTCCCGAGCGAGGTGTGGGCGCAGAGCGTGATCGCCACGCTCGAATCGGCGCGGGTGAGCTCCTCCACGGCGATCGCGTATTGCAGGCTGGTGCCGCCGGCGCCGCCGACCGATTCCGGAAACGGGATTCCCATCCACCCGAGCGCGGCCATCTTGGCGACGATCTCGTAGGGGAAGGACTTGGTCCGGTCGAGCTCCGCGGCGGCCGGCGCGACCTCGGCCTCGGCGAACTCGCGGACCGTGCGCTGCAGCAGCGTGGTGTCGTCATCGAGGTCGAAGTACATGCCCGGCAATATACCGAAGCATCATTCAAACTTCGAATTGTCGTTCGCTTTTGTGGCCGGCCGCGCTCTACAATCTCGCCCCGTGACAGCCCGTCCCACCCGCCCCGCTCTGCGCGAGCGTTACGACCGCCGCCGTCAGGAGATGGTGTCCGCCGGCGCGCGCGTGTTCGCCCGCCACGGCTACGAGCAGACCACCGTCTCAGATCTTGCGGCGTCGATGGGTCTGGCCACCGGTGCGCTGTATCACTACTTCGGGGGCAAGGAGCAGCTGCTGATCGAGATCTGCGACCAGCTGACCGAGCCGCTGCTGGAGCGCGCCCGCGAGCTCGTACTCGGCGACGACCCGCCCGAGGAGCAGCTCCGCGCGCTGGTGCGGATGTGGGTCGCCAACGTGATCGAGTATCGCGACCACGTGCTCGTCTTCCAGCAGGTCCGCCACCAAGTGGAGTCCGGGGCGCAGTGGCGCGGGGTGCGCGACAGCCGCAAGGCGTTCGAGCGCCTGGTGCAGGGTGCGCTCGAGCGGGCGCACGCCACCGGTGACACGGGCGTCGATCGGCGGCTGGCGCTGGTGGCGCTGCTGGGGATGGTCAACCACACCGCCCAGTGGTACAGGCCCCGCGGGCGCCTGCACCCCGACCAGATCGCCGACGGCTACCTGGAGCTGCTGACGGGGGAGCGCTCGGCGGCACGGGCTTGAGCGCCCCAGGACGGTCCGCGGGCGGCCCGCCTCCAACGCTGCTGTCCCGGGCGCCGTCGCCGGTGCTGGTGGTGGGCGCAATCGCCTCGGTCCAGTTCGGCGCCGCGGTGGCGGACACGCTGTTCTCGCGGATCGGGCCCGGCGGAGCGGTCACGCTGCGGCTGGTTTCGGCGAGCCTGGTGCTGATCGCGCTATGGCGCCCCCGGATCCGCGGCCTGACGCGCCGCGAGCTGGCGCTCGCCGTGGGCTTCGGGCTCGTGCTGGCGGGGATGAACCTGTGCTTCTACGAGGCGCTCGATCGCATCCCGCTCGGGATCGCGGTGACGTTCGAGTTCGTCGGTCCGCTGACGGTGGCGGTGCTCGGTTCGCGGCGGCGCGTCGACTTTCTGTGGGCGCTGCTGGCGGCGGCCGGGATCGTCGCGCTGACCCACGGCGGGACCCGCCATCTGAGCGTTGCCGGGGTGGTGCTGGCACTGGTGGCGGGCGCCTTCTGGGGCGGCTACATAGTCCTCAACGCGCGCGTGGGACGCGCCTTCTCCGGCGGGACCGGGCTGGCGCTGGCGATGGTGGTGGCCTCCGTCGTGTCGCTGCCGTTCGGGATCGGCCAGGGCGGATCGCGGCTGCTGTCCGCGCATTCGCTGCTGATCGGGTCGGCGGTCGGAATGCTGTCCTCGGCGATCCCCTACTCGCTCGAGCTCGAAGCTCTGCGGCGCATCGCCACCTCGGTGTTCGGCGTGCTCATGAGCCTCGAGCCGGGGATGGCGGCGCTGGCGGGGCTGATCGTCCTCGGGCAGGGGCTGGGCGCGCGGGCCGTGGTCGGGATCGCGCTGGTGGTGGCGGCCTCGGTCGGCGCGTCGCGGCGAGCGTCGGAGGCCCCGGTCGCAGTCTGAGCTCTGCCGGGGCGTTCTAGGCTTGCCCGCGTGAGCACCCCGCAGGACGGACCCAGCTCGTTGTCGGCCGGTGTGCATGCGGGCGTCCCGTTCGCGCTGGCCTCGGGTCTGCTGGCCTTCTCGTTCGGCGTCGTGGCCCGTCCCGTGATCGGCGCGGTGCCCGCCGTCGTGATGTCGATCACGGTGTTCGCCGGCTCGGCGCAGTTCGCGGCGCTGGCGGTGCTCACGGCCGGGGGCGGTGCGCTGCCGGCGATCGTCGCCGGCATCCTGCTGAACCTCCGCTTCGTGCCGATGGGGATCGCGATCGCGCCGTGGCTGCGTCACCGCCCGTGGCTGCGGGCGCTGCGCGGCCAGGCACTGGTGGACGCGTCGTGGGCGATGGCCAGTCGGGGGGACGGGCGCTTCGACGTCGACTTCCTGCTCGGCGCGACCGCCATCCAGTACCCGGCATGGGTCCTCGGCACGGTCGCGGGAGTGCTGGCCGGCGGCATCATCACGAATCCCGACGCACTCGGGTTCGACGCGATCTTTCCGGCATTCTTCCTGGGGCTGCTGATCGTCGAGCTGCGCAGGTCCAACGCCGTCGGCGTCGCGCTCCTGGGCGCGGCGATCGCGCTGGTGCTGACCCCGGTGGCCCCCCCGGGGGTGCCGATCATCGCCGCCGTGGCGGCCGCCCTGCTGGGCCTGCGCGGCGGCGGGGAGGCGTCGTGAGCACTCGGGTGTGGATCACGGTGGCTGCCCTGACGGTGGCCACCGCGGCGATCAAGGCGTTCGGGCCGCTGGTGTTCGGGGGGCGCGAGCTGCCCCCGCTGGTGGCGCGCGTGATCCCGCTGCTGGCCCCGGCGTTGCTGGCGGCCCTGGTTGTCACCGAGACCACCGGTGGCCACGGGCGCACGATCTCGATCGACGCCCGATTGGTCGGCCTGGCGGCCGCCGGCCTGGCGCTGTGGCGTGGGGCGTCGTTGATCGTGGTGGTAGTCGTGGCGGCGGCGGCCACCGCGCTGCTGCGCGCGGTGACCTGACCGCCCGTGACTCAGGCGCCGATCGCGGTCAGCTTCTCGAACTGCTCGTCGCTGAGCTCGATGTCCGCGGCGGCCACGTTCTCCTCGAGGTGCCGCACGCTCGAGGTGCCGGGGATCGGCAGCATCACCGGCGAGCGCTTGAGCAGCCAGGCCAGCGCGAGCTGGGACGGGGTGGCGCCGATCTCCCGGCTCAGCTCCTGCAGCGGCCCGCCCTCCTTGAGCAGGTCACCGGTGGCCAGCGGGAACCACGGGATGAAGGCGATCCCGTTCTCCTCGGCGTAGTCGAGCAGCGGCTCGGCGTCTCGCTTGATCAGGTTGAAGAGGTTCTGGACCGAGGCGATCTCCGCCGTCTGGCGTGCCTCCACGAGCTGTTCGACGCTGACCTCGGAGAGCCCGATGTGGTGGATCTTGCCCTCCTCCTGCAGCGCTCGCAGCTCTCCGACCTGATCGGCAAGCGGGACCTGGGGGTCGATTCGGTGCAGCTGGTAGAGCTCGATGCGCTCCAGGCCCAGGTGACGGAGGCTCATCTCGCACTGCTGGCGCAGATATTCGGGCCGGCCGAGCGGCTTCCAGATGCCGGGGCCGTGCCGGGTCAGCCCGGCCTTGGTGGCGATCACGAGGTCCTCGGAGTAGGGGTGCAGCGCCTCGTGGATCAGCTGCTCGGCCACGACCGGGCCATAGGAGTCGGCGGTGTCGATGAGGTTGACGTCGAGCTCCGCGGCACGGCGCAGAACGCGGATGGCCTCGTCGCGATCGTCGGGCTCGCCCCAGACGCCCTGGCCGGTCAGCTGCATGGTGCCGAAGCCGAGGCGGTTGACCTGTGTGGTGGCGCCGATGTCGAACGTGCCGGCTCGGGCGACAGTAGATGTGCTCATGTGGTTCTCACCCTCATTCGGAGTCTTTGGGTACTTCTACGAAGTTAGCCCGCCCGAGTGGCGCGGAAACCAGTGCAGCCGGGCAGACCCGAGGGGCGCCGGGGCTCAGTACTCGTAGAAGCCGCGTCCCGCCTTGCGGCCGTGGTGGCCGGAGACGACCATCCGCTTGAGCAGCGGCGGGGGTGCGTACTCGGGTCGCTTGAACTCCTCATACAGCGAGACGCAGACGGCGTAGAGCACATCGAGGCCGATGAAGTCGCACAGCGTCAGCGGCCCCATCGGATGCCCGGCGCCGAGCTTCATGCCCTGATCGATGTCCTCGCGGGTCGCGAACCCGTCCTCGTACATCCTCACGGCGGCCATCAGGTACGGGACCAGCAGCATGTTGACGATGAACCCCGACCGGTCCTTGGTGCGGATCGGCGTCTTGCCGATCTCGCTCGCGAAGGCCTCGGCGGTGTCGACCGTCTCCGCGGCGGAGTCGAGGCCGACCACGACCTCGACCAGCTTCATCACGGGAACGGGGGAGAAGAAATGAAGGCCCAGCACGCGCTCGGGATTCCGCGTCCATGCCGCGAGCTCGGCGATCGGGATCGAGGATGTGTTGGACGCCAAAAACTGCGCGTCGGGCAGGCGCTCGTCGAGGCGGGCGAACAGCTCGCCCTTGACGCGCGGGTCCTCGACCACGGCCTCGATCACGCCGTCGACCCCCTCGAGATCATCGAACGAGGTGCTGTAGCTGACGCGGTCGAGCAGCCCTTCGGCATCCTCGGCGGTCAGCTTGCCGCGGGAGACCGCTCGCTGCACCGAGGTCTCGAGCTGCTTGCGGGAGCGATCGAGCGGCGCCTGCTCGGGCTCGTGCACGGTCACGCCGATCCCCGCCGCCGCCGTTGACTCCGCGATCCCCGAGCCCATGAACCCGGCTCCGACCACTGCGATACGCGAGATGCCCATGTGGCAGAAGTTAGCTCACGGCGGGACAGCCCCCGAGGGCGCGCAGGCGCCGCCGGTAGGTCTGCATATCGCGGTGGTTGAAGTCGCTGTGGGTCTGGGTGCGCAATGCGGCCACGTCCTCGTGGTGGTACGGGCTCGACAGGCTCTCGTTGTGTCCGATCACGTTGCGGACCTGGATGTGAAAGCGGCAGCGCAGCCACCGCACGAGTCGGAGGCTGGCCGTGATCTGGCGGCGGTCGCTGAGCACCTGGGCGTCGCTGTAGCCGACGTGCTCGATCCCGATCGCGGTCCAGTTGAGCCCCACCGTGTGACGGCACATCGTGCCCAGCGAGACCAGCTGATGGATCGTGCCATCGGTGTCGATCACGAAGTGCGCGCAGGTGGCGGGCAGCTCGTGCAGCTCGGAGTCGGGCACATCATCTGCGAACGTGTTGAACGTCGAGCTATAGGACGCGTCGGTGTAGTGGATCACGATCACGTGGGGGTCGATCAGCCGCCAGGTCGGCTTCATGAAGCTGCCGTAATGGCGGCGCACGTAGGCCACCATCTGGGCCTTGCGCCGCGCCCCGAAGGGGATTGCGTCCCACACGATCCGGGGCTTGCGGACTGCCGCTGACGCCGGCGGTGTGGCGCTCGGGCGCGCCGTGGCACCGCTCACCGACAAGGCGGACAGCGCCGCCACCAGCACCACCAGCAGACGAGCCATCCCCACAGGGTCGCACGTCATGCGCCGACGGCGATGGTCAGCGGTTGTGGTTGACGGCCTCGACGTTGTTGCCGTCGGGATCGAGCACGAACGCCGCGTAGTAGCCGGGGTGGTACTGGAGGCGTTCCCCGGGCGCGCCGTTGTCGGTCCCGCCGGCGGCGAGGCCCGCGGCGTGGAATGTCTGCACGTCCGCGTCGTGGCGCACCGGAAAGGCCAAGTGCAGGTTCTCGCTCACCGGCCGCTCATCGTGGACCAGCGCGAACGACCGGTCGTCGCCGCGCACGTGAAAGAGGCCGTCGCCGCCCCCCGCGTGGCCATCGACGGACAGCCCGGCCGCCGGGGCGATCGCTTCGTAGAACCCGCGCGAGCGCTCGAGATCGGCCACCCGGATCCACAGGTGATCGAGGATCCCCTGGCCGCGGCGTGGGCGGCCATGCCACACCGCCTCGACGCTGTTGCCGTCGGGATCGAGCAGGAAACCGCCGTAGTAGCTGTCGCTGTACTGCCGCCTCGGTCCGGGCTCGCCGTCACTTTTGTACCCGGCCCGCGTGCCCGCCCGCCAGAAGGTGTCGACCTCGTCGGGCGACCGCGTCACAAAGGCGATGTGCAGGCCGCGCGTCACGGGGCGCTCGATCGTGGCCTGGGCGACGATGAACTCCCACCACTGATCGATGCCGGTGCCCGACCGTCGCGGGCCCAGGCCGATTGCCGACAGCACCGTCTCGTAGAAGCGCCGGCTGGCCCGCCGGTCAGCGACGCGGATCACCACATGGTCGAACACGAACGGGCAGCGTAGCGTCGGCCGCGCGGCACCGGCGCCGTGGGGGCGGTCGATTCGCCGAGCGTGTCGCCTAATCGGTGAACGTCAGCCGCGCGCCGGTCTGGTGGCCCTCGGCGGTGAAAGTGGCCGTCGCCCGGTTGAGCGCGAAGCCGAGCGTCTCCCCGTCCTCGGTCGTGACCTCGAGCCGGCGCCCGTCCTCGGACACGGTCCGGACCGTGCCACGCACGGCGGCACCGAGGAAACTCACGACCACCCGGCCGCCGACCCGGGGCATGGCGCGCAACGGCATAGCCCCGGATGAAAGCAGGGCGACCACCGGGCCTCATGCGACCCGGTGGCCACGCCGGCCCGGCCGTCGGTTTAGAGCCCGAGCTCCTTGGAGGCCATCGCGACCCCCTGCAACCGCGCCGAGATCTTCTGCATCGCCACGTCGCGGGCGAAGTCGGGCGAGCCGTGCTTGGGCTTGACGTCGCGGCTGAACGGCGAGAAGCCGCAGTCGTCGGTGGCGCCGAGGCGCTCGATCGGGATGTGCTTGGCCGCCAGCAGCAGCTCGTCGCGCACGTGCTCGGGCGTCTCGACCTCCGGCGTCAGCGGGTTGATCACGCCCATGAAGCACACCTGGGCGACTCCGTTGGCGTCCTCGCGGCTGTACTTGCCGCACAGCTCGTAGACCTTCTCCCGGTCCTCCTCCGACGCGCACTGGATCAGGAAGTAACCGGCGTTCATGTCGAACATGTGCTCCAGCAGCAGCTCGTAGGGGACCTCCTTGGAGTGCACGGAGTCACAGTCACCGCCGGGGCAGGTGTGGATCCCGATGTTCTTGCGCTCCTCGGCGCTGAAGCGGTCGAAGAGGCGGTTGTTGAGGTCGATGAACTCCTGCAGCATGTTCTTGCCGGTCCACGGGTTGCGGGAGTCGTTCTTGTTGGCCAGCCGGCCCTCGGTGAAGTCCACCGACACCCGCACCGCACCCGCGTCGAAGCACTGGCGGATGTCCTTCTCCGCCTCGTTGACGCAGTCCTCGAGGAACTGGTCACGAGAGTAGCCCTCGATCTCCCCGTCCAGCGGGTACAGCAGCATCATCATCGACGGGGATATCACGGCCTGCTTGACCGGATGGGTGGCGATCTTCCGGTTCTTGGTGACGTACTCCGAGGCGTAGGTCTTGTACCGGAACGGGCCCTTGGTGATGCGTGGCAGCTGGCGATTGTGGCCATCGTCGAAGATCGCGAAGAACTGGCCGTCGCCGGCGAGACCGTCGGCGAGGCCGGTGCCGGCCAGCGTGTCGGTCAGGTTGTAGGTGGCAAAGCTCGACTCGCGCTGCTCGCCATCGGTCACGATCGGCTCACCGGTCTGCTCCAGGCGCTTGATCGAGTCCTCCGCGGCCTCGTCCTGCGCTGCCTGGAGCTGATCGAACTCGATCTTGCCCTCGTCGTAGTCGGCGTACGCTTCCTGCAGCTTCATCGGGCGCGGAAGCGATCCGACGAGCTCGGTGGGGATGGGCATGCTGCGTCCTCTCCTTGGGGCGTTTAAGGACCGTCGCCTGCACCGGCCGAACGCTCGGGGCCTGCCGCACGACCAGATCAGACTGACCGATCTCCCTCGGGAGCCAACATACTACGCGTCCGTTCACCCCGTCAAGACCGCCCGGCGCCGAGGGCCACAGGCACTCCGCGCGGCTGGCACTGGCTACCCTTCCGCGCTCAGAGAAAGAAGCCACGAAAGCGAGCCCCCCGATGTCCGCCGCACCACGGCAATACCTCTTTACATCCGAATCGGTCACCGAAGGCCACCCCGACAAGATCGCCGATCAGATCTCCGATGGGGTGCTCGACGCGGTGCTGCGCGACGACCCGACCGGACGCGTGGCCTGCGAGACGCTGGTCAACACCGGTCTGGTGGTGGTGTCCGGGGAGATCACGACCACGACCTACGTCGACATCCAGGAGATCGCCCGCGAGACGATCCGCAAGATCGGCTACACCGATGCCGCACTTGGCTTCAGCGCCGACTCCTGCGCCGTCCTGAACGCGGTCGACAAGCAGTCAGCGGATATCGCGCAGGGCGTCGACCAGGCGTACGAGCAGCGGTTCGGTTCGAGCGCCGGCGACGAGCTCGACGCCGCCGGGGCGGGGGACCAGGGGATGATGTTCGGCTATGCGTCCAATGAGACGCCGGAGCTGATGCCGCTGCCGATCGCGCTGGCACACCGTCTGGCGCGGCGTCTGGCCGAGGTGCGCAAGGACGGCTCGCTGCCGTACCTGCGCCCGGACGGCAAGACGCAGGTCAGCGTGCGCTACGTGGACGGTCGCCCGGTGGGGATCGAGAAGCTGCTGATCTCCACCCAGCACGCCGACGGCGTCGAGTCGCCCCAGATCAAGTCAGACATGTGGGAGCACGTGGTCGTGCCGGCGCTACCCGCCGACATGTACACCGAGCGCGAGCTGCAGGCCGGCTTCCTGGTCAACCCCACCGGACGGTTCGTGATCGGCGGCCCCGTCGGCGACTGCGGGCTGACCGGGCGCAAGATCATCGTCGACACGTATGGGGGCATGGCCCGCCACGGAGGCGGCGCGTTCTCGGGCAAGGACCCGTCCAAGGTCGACCGTTCCGCCGCGTACGCCGCCCGCTGGGTGGCCAAGAACCTGGTCGCCGCTGGGCTGGCCGCGCGCGCCGAGGTCCAGGTGGCCTACGCGATCGGCGTCGCCCGCCCGGTGTCGGTGATGGTCGAGACGTTCGGCACCGAGGCCCCCGGTCTCACGCCCGAACGCATCGAGGACCTGGTTTCAGAGCACTTCGACCTGCGCCCGGCGGCCTTCCGCCAGCGCCTGGACCTACATCGCCCGATCTACCAGAAGACCGCCGCCTACGGTCACTTCGGCCGCGATGACGCCGACTTCACGTGGGAGCGCACCGACAAGGTCGACGAGCTGCGGGCCGCCGCCGGCCTGGACGAGCGGGCCGCCGAGCAGGTGGTTGCGTGAGCATCACGGTCGTCGGGTCGATCGCCTTCGACGCCGTCGAGACGCCGTTCGGCGTCCGCGAGCGGATGCTGGGCGGCGCCGCCACCCACTTCGCCCTGGCCGCGTCGCTGTTCGATCAGGTGCGGATCGTCGGCCCGGTCGGCGACGACTTCGGCGAGGAGGAACTGGCGGTGCTGGCCACGCGCGGGACCTCGATCGACGACGTCGAACGGGTCGCCGGAGGCAAGACGTTCTTCTGGAAGGGCAAGTACGGCTGGGACCTCAACACGCGCGAGACGCTCGACACGCAGCTGAACGTGTTCGAGCACTTCCAGCCGAAGCTGTCAGACGCCTCCAAGGCGTCCGAGGTCCTGTTCCTGGCCAACATCCAGCCGGGCCTCCAGCTCCAGGTCCGCGAGCAGTGCGCTGACGCGAGGTTCGTCGCGCTCGACTCGATGAACCTGTGGATCGACATCGCCCGCGACGAGCTGCACGAGATCATCTCCAAGGTCGACTGCCTGATCCTCAACGACGAGGAGCTGCGCCAGCTGACCGGTAAGCCGAACCTGATCTCGGCGGCCCGCGAGGTGCTTACGGTGGGTCCTTCGATCGTGGTCGCCAAGCAGGGTGAGTACGGCTCGGCGCTGGTCACCGGGGAGAGCTTCTTCGCGCTGCCCGCGTATCCGCTCGAGGAGGTCATCGACCCCACCGGGGCCGGGGACACGTTTGCCGGCGGCTTCGTGGGCTACATCGCGCGCGCGCTCGGCGGGGGTGACGGCGGGGCGCCCACCAGCGACGTGCTGCGCAACGCCATGGCCTACGGCACGGCCCTGGCCTCGTTCAACGTCGAGGCGTTCGGCACCGAGGGCGTTCGCGACATCACCGCCGACGCGGTCCGCGATCGCGTCGAGGACCTGGGACGCTTTGCCCGCTTCGACCACGAGTTCGTGGAACTTAAGCGTTAGTGCCCGCGGAGATCAGGCGCGTCGCCCGCGGCGATGAAGTCGCCCTGCGCGAGCTGAGGCTGCGCGCGCTCACCGACTCGCCGGCCGCGTTCGCATCGTCGGCCGACGTCGAGTCCGCGCATCCGGAGTCGTACTGGTCCGAGCTGGCCGACGGCGCGGCGATCTTCGTGGCGGTGATCGGCGGACGGTGGGTGGCGATGGCCGGTGGCCGGTGGTTTGATGCCGACCACGGCGTTGTGCAGCTGTGGGGTATGTGGGTCGATCCCGCACAGCGCCGCTCGGGCGTCGGAGCCCGGCTCGTGGACGAGGTGGATCGCTGGGGGCGAGAGCAGGGCGCCCGGAGCCTGCGACTCGGCGTGATCGAGGGGGTCGACGCCGCTCCGGCGTTCTACCGGCGGCTGGGCTTTGAGCCCACCGGCGAGACGCGCGCGCTGACGATCGATCCCAGCCGCACCGCTGTGTTCCTGGCCCGACCGGTGCTGTCCGGTCAGCTGGGGACCGCGGTCAGCCGGCCGCGTCCCAGACCGGGCGCTCCGCTGGCCTGAGCCAGCAGCAGCGTCGCCAGTCCCTTGGCGCGCAGCGCCGCCTCTTTGTCTCCTTCGCCCGCGGAGACGATCGAGCCCTTCATGAGGATGTGCCACTGGCGCGCGAACCCCTCCGGATCGGGGATTCCGGCGCGTCCGGCGAGGTCGGCCAGGAACTCGCGGATCCGAGCCAGGTAGTCGGCCGCCGCCCGATGCAGGGGATGACTGTCATCGGGGTGCTCGAGCATCACGTTGATGAAGGAGCAGCCCTCGAACTTCGGCGTGCGAAACCACTCGTCGAAGACGTCGAAGATCGCCAGCAGCTGCTCAGCCGGGTCGGCAGCCCGTCGCGCCGTCTCGGCCTGCAGCCAGCCTTGCGTCCACAGCTCCTCGCGGCGCTCCAGGAAGGCCAGCACCAGGTCCTGCTTGGAGCGAAAGTGGCGGTACATCGTCTGGCGCGCCACGCCCGAGCGCTCGATGATCGCGTCGATTCCGACGGCCTGCACCCCTTGGCGGGAGAACAGCTCGTAGGCCGCGGTCAGCAGTCGCTCGCGGGCATCGCTGCCGCCGGTTCCGACCGGCGCCGATGCTTCCGAGGTGCGGTCCGTCACGCGACCGAATGTACCAGCAGCCCCGGGCCGTTCCCGGCGGTCTCAGCGACCGGCGCCGAGCACGAGCTCCCCGTCGGAGAGCTGATCAGGGCTGGCCACGAGCTCAAAATGGCCGTCGAGACCGCAGGCGTTCAGCAGCCGGTCGATCGCCGGCGCCCCTCTGATGACGAAGAACCGCTGGCCGTCGCGCTGGCAGCGCCGTCCCGCGGAGATCAGCACGTCGACGCCACTGGAGTCCAAGAACGCGAGGCCACGCAGGTCGATCGCCAGCACCATCGGGTGCCGTTGCATCACCCGGTCGACCTCGGCCATCAACGGCGACTGGCCGGAGATATCGAGCTCGCCGAACAGCCCGAGGATGACCATTGATCCCGAACTGATCGTGTCAACTCTGAAGCCCGAGGTGGCGTCCTTATCCACTGAATGGCCACCTACCCCACTCCGGTAGCACCTAATCCGATGCGCGAAACGGGATGTGCGAATCGCTCCGGGCGTCGGGCATCACTCGCGGGGGCGCTGGAGCAGCGCCCCGACGATCCCGGTGGCGAACAACCCCACGATCAGGATCGAGACGACGTTCAGCGCGTTGAGCCCGTTGCTCGCGATGTCGAGGGCGGTCAGCGTCCCCAGCATGGCGATGAAGAGCAGCGCGACGATCAGGATCAGGATGCGCATCGGTGTCGACCGCTAGCCGTAGGAGGTCGCCGGGGTGGGCTTGCGATGGGTGGCCAGCAGGCGGATCGTCAGCGCTCCGAAGACAAACCCGCCGATGTGGGCGAAGTAGGCCACGCCGCCGCCTCCGCCGACCGGGTTCGTGAGCCCGACGGCGCTGAACACGGCCTGCTCGGCGAACCACACACCGAGCATCACCAGCGCCGGCAGCTCGATCACGGTGAAGAACAGGATGATGAACACGAGCGTCAGCACACGGGCGCGGGGATACAACACGATGTAGCCGCCCAGCACGGCCGCGATCGCGCCCGAGGCGCCGATCGTCGGGTCGGGGCTGTTGGGGCTCACCAGCACCTGCAGCGCCAGCGCCGCGATCCCGCCCGCGAGGTAGAAGAGCAGGAACTTCACCGGGCCCATGGAGTCCTCGACGTTGTTGCCGAAGATCCACAGGAACAGCATGTTCCCGGCGATGTGGAGGATCGAGGCGTGCATGAACATCGACGTGAACACGGTCTCCCAGGCCGGCAGCGCCGAGTGCGCGCCCGAGTGCGTGAGTGCGTAGGGCGTAGCGCCGTAGCGGACCAGCTCGTGGGCGTCGGGGCCGCTGATCAGCGAGCCGCCGTGTCCGGCCGCCAGCACGTAGGCGACCACGTTGGCGAGGATCAGCAGGACCGTGACCAGCGGGAACCGGTCAGTCGGCATGTTGTCCTTGATCGGGATCACAGCGCCGGGGAGCTTAGGTGGCGGGCGGAGCCCGCGGCGCTTAGGCGAGGCCGACCGGCGCGGTCACCGACGTGATCCGCCAGGGCTGCTGCTCATCCTTGGTGAGGCTCAGTGTCCAGCGCTCGGTGAAGCTGGTGGCGCGGGTCTTTGAGCCGGCGAGCACCGCCGCGGTGTCGCGATCCTCGACGTAGCGCCTCCCGGTGATGTCGACCTCCATCGTCATCGTCGGCGGCTCGGCGCCCGCGTCGAGGCCGACGATCCGGATCCGCTTGATCTCCGGACCGCGTACGACCAGGCGCGTGTGCTCGCTCGTGTCGCCGGCATACAGGAGCTCCCGGGTGGCGTTGGGCGTGGCGATCCGCTTCAGGACAGCGTCGTCCCCGTCCACGGCCATCGCCCAGGCGTCGATCGCGCGGCGCGCGGCGACCTCGAGTACGTCTGGTGCGAAGCGCCCGTCGGCAACGCTCAGGTCGTTGGCCGCGCTCTGGGCGTCGCCCTCGTATTGGAGGTCGGCGACCTCGGAGATCTTCGTGCTCTCGGGCACGGCGTCGGCGACGGCGCCCTCGATCAGCGCCTCGTCGCGCATCCCGCGCTCATCCGACCACGGTGTGGCGACGATGTCGGAATCGAGCGCGTGCCGGCCTTCGGCACCCTGCTCGATCGAGGCGAGCACCCAGTGGTGGGTATCGCGCCGCTGCAGAGTCCAGAACTCCCGGATGCGGGTGGTCTCGGTCAGCGCGCCCTGGCGCTTGAGATGCCGGCCGTAGCCGTCGACGACGTAGTCCCGGATCTTGGCATCGATCCGGACCACGACCCGGTCGGTGGCCATGTCGCCCTTGTGCGAGAGGCCGACGTACTCGACGCTCGGCTCGCCCTGGGGCTCGACATGGTTGGTCCAGCCGCGACGCTCGAAATCGTCCAGACGGCGCTCCCATTCGTTCAGGAGGTCGGGGCCGACCAGCCCGCGGAGCCTCGTCCGGTCGTTCTTGTCCCAGGCATTCTGGATGTCGAGGAACAGCTGGGTGGCCGTGGCCTTGATGTTGTCGGGGGCGAACTCGGGGTCGTCCTCGGCGGCCTCGGCGGCCGCCAGTTCCACGTGGCGCTCTCGCTTGTGGGTGGTGCGCTTGCTGCCCGCGCGGGCGGCCCAGCGCGCCTGCATGGTCGGGTACACGCGGGTGATGAACAGATACAGCAGGGCGCACGCGAGCAGGAACAGCGCGCCCAGGCCGTGCCCCAGCAGCGCGATGTCGATCAGCAGCCGGAAGATGATGAACAGCGCGAAGCCCTTGCCGCTGCCGCCGCCTCCGCCGCCACCACCACCGCCGCCGCCGAAGGCCGAGGAGCCCCCGCCTGCACCGGCCAGGGCGACTGGCGCCAGGATCAGGGCCAGCGCTGTGATGGCGATGGCGATCAATGCCGTGCGCTTGTTCATACGGCCTCCCTCAGCGGGCCGATGCCCGGCTCGTCTTGGACGATGTGCTGGTCGGCGTGGTAGCTGGAGCGAACCAGCGGTCCGGCCGCGACGTGTGTGAAGCCGAGCTTGTAGGCCTCGATCTCGAGCTGCTTGAACTCGTCGGGGTGCCAGTAGCGGACAATCGGCAGGTGGCGCTCGGTGGGCCTCAGGTACTGGCCGACGGTGATCACCTGCACATCGTTCTCACGGAGCTGGCCCAGGGCGTCGAGCATCTCCTCGAACGTCTCGCCGAGTCCGACCATGAGTCCAGATTTGGTGGTGACTTCGTCACCCGCGTACTCCCTGGCGTTTCTGAGGACTCGTTTTGAGCGCTCCCAGGTCGATCCTCTGCGCGCCACCGGGTACAGGCGCGGCACCACCTCGACGTTGTGGTTGAACACGTCGGGACGCTCGGCGATGACCTTGGCCAGCGGCATCTCGGCGCCGCGGAAGTCGGGGGTGAGGACCTCGATCTTGGTACCCGGGGACTGCCGGCGGATCTGGCGGATCACGCCGACGAACGCTCCGGCCCCGTAGTCGGGGAGGTCGTCGCGGTCGACGCTGGTGATGACCGCGTGGCGCAGGCCCATCTTGGCTACCGAGCGGGCCACTCTTGCCGGCTCGAGAGGGTCGTTCCAGGTCGGCTTGCCGGTCTTGACGTTGCAGAAGCCGCAGCGGCGCGTGCAGGTGTCCCCGAGGATCATGAAGGTGGCCGTGCCCCGCTGCCAGCACTCACCGATGTTGGGGCAGGCGGCCTCCTGGCAGACCGTGTGCAGGTTCTCCTCGTTGATGAGGCTCTGCAGCTCCCGGTAGCGGGGACCTCCGGGCGCCGGGACCTTGAACCAGGGCGGCTTGCGGCCCCTGTGCGGTTGGACGTCGGGCCCGAGAACGGTCAGCACGTCGGCAATCCCACCGGGGTTTGCCCGCGACCGCGTCGAATGTTGCCGTTCCGTCACCAAGTTAAGGCTACACCGGCGTAATCGGTAGCCCACGCGGCACGTTCTTTCCGGCACGCTCGG
Source organism: uncultured Solirubrobacterales bacterium (assembly GCA_963799995.1). Classification (GTDB taxonomy): domain Bacteria; phylum Actinomycetota; class Thermoleophilia; order Solirubrobacterales; family Solirubrobacteraceae; genus Palsa-465. Next base: position 586,678 of record CAWCZI010000014.1, read on the forward strand.
GGTCATGAGCAACGAGGGGCATCTAAACGAAGCATACGTTCGCTTAGGTGACCATCATGCCCTTGCGGCGCTGGCTGCCGCCCAGCATGTCGTGTTCTCGCTGGCGCAATGCTCGGCGCTCGGGCTCGGAGCGCGCGCCGTCCAGCATCGGGCGCGGGACGGGCGCATGCATCGCGTTCATAAGGGCGTCTACTCCCTGGTCCCTCCCAGCCTGCTCACTCGAAAGGGCCGCTATATGGCCGCGGTCCTGGCCTGCGGACCCAGCGCGGTGCTCTCGCATCGCGACGCCGCGCACCTGCACGAGATCCGCGCCTGCAACCGTGCCCGGATAGAGGTCACCGTTCCGGGCCGCAGCGTTCGTCGCCACGACGGGATCGATGTCCGCCGCTCCACCACGCTGACCGACGCCGACGTCACCACGATCGACGGGATCCCGTGCACTACCCTCGCCCGGACGATCCTCGACCTGGCCGGCGTCGTCTCGCAGCGCGAGGTGGAGCGGGCGATGGAGCAGGCCGAGATGCTCCATAGACTCGACGCGCGGGCGCTCGAAGACCAACTCGAGCGCAATGTCACCGCCCACTCCGCCGGGCGGTTACGCCGGGTGCTGGCGGGCTACCAGCCGGGGCAGGCCCCGACCGAGAGCGAGTTCGAAGAGCGCATGCTGGCGCTGTGCCGCGCCATCGGTGTGCCGCTACCGCAGCGGCAGTTCTACGTCGACCCCGGCGATGGTGAGCCGATGGTCCGCCTCGACTTCGCCTGGCCCGAGCACCGATTCGGGATCGAGACCAACGGTCGCCAGTACCACAGCACCTCCCGCCGGTTCGAGTCTGACCACCGAAAGCAGCAGCGGCTGATGTCGGCCGGATGGCGCGTTTCCTGGATCACGTGGCGCCAGCTGCACGAGGAGCCCGAGCGGATCGCGGCAATGCTGACCGCGATGCTCGTCGCCGCGTGACGAGCGCTCAGGCCGCAGTGAGCTGACCGATGGCGGCGTGCAGCCGCGCGGCCGACACCAGCCGCTGGCGGCGCCCCAGGGCCTGCGTGACAGCGAACGCCACCCGCTTGCGTAGGCAGCGCATCTGGCCGGCGTTACGACCGGTCTCCTTTATCAGCGAGGTCATCGCGACCCCGTCGAGCCCGCAGGGCACGACCCAGGAGAAGGGCTGCAGGTCGTTCTCGACATTGACGGCGAAGCCGTGCGTGGTCACACCTCGGGCCACGTGCACCCCGATCGAGGCGATCTTGCGATCGTCCACCCACACACCGGTGTAGTCGGGCCCGTCCTCGGGCCGGGCCCTGGTCTCGACGCCCTCCTCGGCCAGCGCTTGCACGAGGGCGCGCTCGAGCGTGCGGACGTAGGCGACCACGTCGTCTACGTGCACGATCGGGTAGCCGACCAGCTGGCCGGGGCCGTGGTAGGTGACCTTGCCGCCCCGGTCGACCTCGACGACGTCTATGCCCTGCATCCGGTACCAGTCCTCGCCCATCGGGAGCTCACCCGGGGCCGAGCGCCGCCCGCGGGTGTAGACCGGCCAGTGCTCGAGCAGCAGCATCGTGTCGGGGATCGCTTCGACCTGACGGGCGGCGCGCACGCGTTCCTGAAGCGCCAGCGCCTCCCGGTACTCGACCGTGCCGAGGTGGCACACCCACAGTTCGGGCAGTCCTGATGCCATCTGGAGAATCGTAGACCAGCGCGTTCGCCGGACCTTGGAGTTCGGCTAGCCGGGGAGGCCCTGCAGAGAGCGCTTGACGCTGGCCAGGAACTGCGCCGACAGCGCGCCGTCGAGGGCGCGGTGATCCCAGCTGAGGCCGAGGATCGTCATTGGGCGGATCGCTATCGAGTCGTTCCCGGCCGCGTCGGTGAGCACCACCGGGCGCTTGACCACAGCCTCGAGGTCGAGGATCCCGACCTGCGGCTGGTTGATGATCGGGGTGGCCATGATCGACCCGTACTGGCCCGGGTTGGTGATCGTGAAAGTGCCGCCCCGGACCTCGTCAGCGGTCAGCTGCCGGGCCCGCGCCCGCGTGGCGAGGTCGCGGATCCGAGCCGCCAGCCCCTCGACCGACAGCTCGTGTGCGCGATGGATGACGGGCACGATCAGTCCGTCATCGCCGAGCGAGACCGCGATCCCCAGGTTCACGTCGTCGACGCGGGTGTAGCGGTCGCCCTCCATCCAGGCGTTGAGCGCGGGATGCTCGCGAAGGGCGTCGATCGTCGCCCTGGCCACGAACGCCAGGGCGGTCACGCCGAGTCGTCTCCGAGCGGCCTCCACGCGTCCCATGTCGACCTCGATCCACGTCGTGCAGGTGGCGGCGGTCTCCAGCGAGCGCTTCATGTGCTGGCCGATCTGGCGACGCATCCGGGAGAGCTGACCGCTGTCGGCTGCCGAAGCAGCGGGCGCCGGCGGGGTGGGGGGCGGCGCGACCGGGTCCGGCCGGTAGGGGCTCTCGATGTGAAGTGGAGCTTGCACGGGGGCCGCCGTGCCGTTCCCGTTGACCAGCGCCAGAACGTCCTGCTTGCGCACCCGGCCCCCTCGGCCGGTGCCGGGCACGGTCGAGAGGTCGATGCCGTGCTCGGCGGCGATCCGCTGGACCACCGGGGAGTAGCGGCGGCCGGGCAGCTCACTGTGGGGGGCGCCGGCGCCGGCGAGGGAGTGGCCGGGGAGGGCATGGCCGGCGAGCGCGTGGCCGCGGCGGGCGTGACCGGGGAGGGCGCGGCGTCGGACGCCGGCGTCGGCGAGGGAGTGGCCGTGCCGTCCCCGTTGCCGCTGTCGATCCGGGCCAGCACGACGCCGACGTCGACGGTCTCCTCGAGGCCCACCAGGATCTCGGCCACGACGCCGCTGACGGGTGCGGGGACCTCGGTGTCGATCTTGTCGGTCGAGATCTCGCACACGGTCTGGTCGGCCTTGACCCGATCGCCGACCGCCACGCGCCAGGCCACCACCGTCCCCTCGGCGACCGAGACGCCCATCTGGGGCATCGTCACGTCGATCAGCTGGTCAGTAGTCGAGGAGCTCACGGCACGCCTCCTTCACGCGGTCGACGCCGGGCAGGACGGCCTGCTCGAGAGGCGGCGAGAACGGGATCGGAACGTCGGGCGAGGCCACCCTCACCACGGGCCCATCGAGGTCCTCGAAGCCCTTCTCGGCGATCAGCGCCGCCACCTGGGCGCCCGCCGCGCAGGTCATGTTGGCCTCGTCGACGATCACCACCTTCGAACAGCGCGCCACGGAGTCGAGGATCGCCTCCTCGTCCAGCGGCACCAGCGAGCGCAGGTCGAGCACCTCGACCGACGCGCCCTCGAGGTCCTCTGTCGCCGCGAGCGCGACGTCGACCATCGCGCCGTAACAGATCACCACCAGGTCGGAGCCCGATCGCGCCACCCGAGCTCGGAACGGCGTCTCGAACACCCCCTCGGGCACCTCGCCCTTGACGCGCCGATACAGGTGCTTGTGCTCCATGAAGCAGACCGGATTGGGGTCATGGATCGCGGCGTGCAGCAGCCCCTTGGCGTCCTGCGCGGTCGACGGCGCCACCACCTTGATACCCGGTGAGTGCATGAACAGCGCCTCCGGGTTCTGGGAGTGAAACGGGCCTCCCGAGAAGCCGCCGCCCGAGGGCAGCCGAACCACCAGCGGCACCGCCAAGCCCTGGCGGTAATGCATCTTCCCGGCCACGTTGACCAGCTGATCGAAGCCGCAGGAGATGAAATCCGCGAACTGCATCTCGCACACCGGCCGAAGCCCCACCACGGCGGCGCCCACCGCACAGCCGATGATGGCCGACTCGGCCAGCGGCGTGTCCATCACCCGGTCGGCGCCGAACTCCTCGATGAACCCGTCGGTGACCTTGAAGGCGCCGCCGAAGACGCCGATGTCCTCACCCATCACGAGCACACGCTCGTCGGCGCGCAGCTCGTCGCGCAGGGCCGAGCTGATCGCCTGGAGGTAGGTCATGACCGCCATCAGGCACCCGCCTTCGCCGCGAACCCGCTCCACGGAGCCAGTCCGTCGCCGAGGGGCTCGGCCTCACCCGTGCAGAAGACGCCGTCGAGTACGTCGTCGGGTGAGGGCATCGGACCGGCCAGCGCCTCGGCCGACGCCGCCTCGATCTCCGCCGACACCGCGGCGCGGACCTCGTCCACGTCCACGCCCAGGGAGCGCAGCCGCTTCTCCTGACGCTCGACCGGGTCGCGCTGGCGCCACTCCTCGACCTGCTCCTTGGGCACGTACTTCATGTCGTCGTGGGCGGCGTGGCCGTGCATTCGCATCGTCACGGCCTCGATCAACGTCGGCCCCTCACCGACCACCGCTCGCGCGCGGGCCTCGCGGGTGGCCTCGAACATGGCCTCCGCGTCGTTGCCGTCCACCGTGACCCCGGCGAAGCCGTAGGCGGCGGCCCGCTCCACCGGATCGACGGCGAACTGCTTGGCCAGCGGCGTCGAGTAGGCGTACTGGTTGTTCTCGAGCACGAACACCACCGGCAGCTTCTGGACCCCGGCCCAGTTCATCGCCTCGTGGAAGTCGCCGCGCGAGGTCGATCCGTCGCCGAACCAGGTCAGCGCGCAGCGCGCCTCGCCGCGGAGCTTGAACGCCATCGCCATGCCGGTGGCGACCAGCATCATGTCGGGAAGCATCGAGACCATCCCGACGCAGCCCAGTCGCCGGTCACCGAAGTGCACGTTGCCGTCGCGTCCGCGCGTTATCCCGGCCGCGCGCCCCATGTACTGGGAGAGGATCCGCGCCGGCGAGACGCCTCGAATGAGGTGGGCAGCGAGGTCGCGGTGCAGCACGCAGAGGCGGTCCTGTGGCGCCATCGCGAAGGCGGCGCCCGCGGAAACGGCCTCCTGGCCGAAGCCGTCGTAGAAGGAGCCCGGGACCTTGCCCTGGCGGTAGAGGCTCATCGCGCGCTCCTCGATGCCGCGCATCAGCAGCATCGCGCGAAGCAGCCAGATGCGGTCCTCCAGCTGCAGGTGCTCGTGCTCCCCGCCGGCCTCTGCCGAGGCATCGACGGGTCGAGCCGTGTCGGTCGCCATCTTCGCTTGTTCCCTTTCGTCCATGGCCGTTCGGGATCTCCGTCCGGCCCCTGAGTCGCAGAGCCGCTCCGGGATCTCCGGTCGTCGGCTCCTCGTCCGGGTGAGGCCGAGATTACCCGACGACCCGGAGAAACCCCAAGGGTCGGGGCCACTAGGCTTACGTCGATGGAGGGTGGCTGGCTCGCTCGCGCGCGCTGGCGCCGGCGCGGCGCCTGGCTGCGTCCCGCGTTCGTCGTCCTGCCGGTCCTCGACGCGTACATCGGCTGGCGGCTCCCTGTGTCAGGGGACTCGGAGACGTTCCCCGGCGCGCTGATCGCGGCGGTGTTGGTGAACCTGATCGCTGCGATCGTGTTGACGCTGCCGGTGAGCGCGCTGATCCGCCGCCGGCGTCCCGACCTGCCGGTTGTGGTGGCCCGCGACCGTGCCGGGACGTTCGCGGTCCTGTTGGTGACCGCCGGCTTTCTGTCACTGGGTCTCGCGCACCATCCCGCGGTCCAGGCCGACCGGCTGGCGCTGCGCGACGCGCTGGTGCGCGCGGTGGCCTGGATGGGGGACCGAGCGCCGGCGGAGTTCCGGGGCAACCTAGGCCACCTGGACACCTACACGATCGAGCCGGGGAGGGTCTACCGGACGTGCGTGCCCAACCGGGCCGGCACCCGAACCTACTGCGTGGTCGTCAGGCGCGGGATGCCGTTCGCCCAGAGCGTGAAGTTCGCGGGGTACGAGCCGAACTCGATCTTCGCCCAGGGCGTGAACTGAGGAGATGTCGGTTACGGGGTGCGGCTAGGCCGGCTCGAGCTGCACCGGCATCCGGAACAGCGAGGCGAAGCGAAGCGCCAGGAAAGGATCGCCGTCGAGTTCGAAGCGTCCGCTCGAGAGGAGCTCGGGCCACGAGGCGGCGCCCGAGACGAGCAGAATCAGGTCGTCGGCCCCGATCGTGGCCCGCGCCCCGGCCCGAGCGGCGCCTCCCGGCTGCACCTCGCACCGTCCCTCGGCGATACGCAGCTCGAAGCACACCGGGTCGCGCCCGGCCGGGTCGCGGATGGCAAGCTCGAAGCAGGCGTCGAGCCCGTCGGCCGAGGTCGGGTCAAAGCGCATCCGGATCGCGCGGGGCATCGCTCGCAGCATGATCCAGTGCGCGGTGCGGCGACGGTCGAGCCGGGCCACGCGGCGGCCGGCGCGAGCGCGGAGGCGGCGACCCCACCTCCTCATGAGAGCAGGTGCTCCATCGCCTCGGTGGGGTCGGAGAACAGCATCAGGGCGTCGTCGGTGGCGACCATGCGCCCATAGTGTGTCGACATCTCGTGCTGGATCGAGTACGCGTCGATCTCATAGCCGACCTCGTCGGTGACCTCGGCATACGGGATCACCAGACGCTCGGAGGCGCGGATGTCCCAGAACGACGGCTGCTCGATCACCTCGATGCCGTCGCGACGGGCCAGGAACCGGGCGACGGCGTCGCCTTCGGCGCTTTTGGCCATGACGATGCCGACGTGGTCGTAGGTTCCGTTGGTGGCGGGCCGCTCTGGGCCTTGGCTGGCTGGCCAGCCAGGCTCCGGGGAGGGGGGCGCGTTTCGGACCGGGGCAGCGGCTGGCGGTGCGGGCGTGCCGGGGGGTGTGCGCGCCGCCCGGGGGGCGTAGCCCACGAGCTCGCAGCACTCCGGCAGTCCGGCCTCGGCCAGCATCTCGCCGGCGTAGGCGCGGATGAGCCGGCCGGCGCGGCCGGCGTCAACGCCCACCGGCTCGCCCACGGGGGCGAGCGCCGCTGCGGCGTCGAGCGCGTGTGGCAGCCAGTCGGCGACCCAGCGGTCCAAGACGGCGCGATTGTGCTGACCGTGGACCGCGTCGGTCAGCAGGAACTGCGACAACGCCACCGTCCACGTGCGGGCCCACTCCCACTCCTGCGTCTCGGCGCGGGCCAGCGCCGGGGTCACGGTGTCGCCGTTGGCGGCCGCGGCGCGGGTGCCGAGCTCGCGGCGGATCAACGTGGCCACCGTGGGCTCGAAGCAGAGGTTGGCGGCGAACAACACCTCCGCCCAGTCCGGGGTCGCGGCCAGGCGCTCGAGGTAGCGGCGCGAGGGTTGCCAGGCCGGCTCTGACAGGAACGCCTGGCGGGCGTCCTCGATCGGCAGCGAGCGGCCGAGGTGCGGCTCGAGGTCCATCGCGTAGAGGACGATCGCCTGCGCCGAGCGCTGCTTCATCGCCGCTTGAAGGCACATACACGTGGCCACGGTGTCCGACAGTCCGTCGCGGGCCGCCGTGGCGAGCGCGAACCACAGCCCGTGCTCGACGAACGCCGGTACCTGCAGTGCGCCGCCCAGGAACTCCACCCACGGCGGCGCGAAGTCCTCGATCAGGCCCTGCTCGGCGGCCGAGCGGATCGCCCCCTCGATCTGGTGCTCAACCGCGGTGCCCGCCTGGTAGAAGGGGCGCTCCCACATCTCGCCGGGGTCGCGGAAAGCGAACCAGTCGATGCTGCGCAGCTCAGTCGACGCGTCGTTCCAGGTGCCGCGGCCGTCCTCGAAGCTGACCGGCCAGCCCCGCCGCAGATGGCGGTGGATCGAGGGCTGGGTGTCGACAGTCACGTCCTCGTAGATCGTGGCCCGGCGGCCCGCGGGCTCATACCAGGCGAAGTCGCGCTCGGAGGAGGGCGCGGCCGCCGGCGCCGGCTCGGGGGTGCCCTCAGTGGCCGTGGCCGAAGTCGAGGCTGACGCCTGCGCGGAGGTCGTGAACTTGTCCTGGAAGATGCGGGCAGGGTCGACTCCGCGCTCGGTCAGCATCGCCTCGACGGCCTCGAGCATCGGTGGCGGACCGCACATGTAGACGTCGGGCTCGGCCAACTCCTCATCGATGGCCTCGTGGACGAAGCGTCCGGTCACCGGGTGAAAACGGAAGTCGGCCAGGCGCCGGCCGAGGGCGGCGATCTCGTCCAGCGCGAACAGGTCGCGCTCCTCGCGCGCGCCGTAGAAGAAGCGCACCGGGCGCTCGCAACCCTCCTGCGCGAGCTGGCGCAGCACCCCCAGCACCGGGGCCATCCCGGAGCCGCCGGCGACCATCAGGATCGGACGCTCCGAGCGGCGCAGGTGAAAGGCGCCGTACGGGCCGGTGAAGCCGAGCTCCGAGCCCGCGACCACCGACTCGCCGAGCATCCCGGACAGCCGTCCGCCCGGGTAGCGCTTGATCATCAGCTCGATGCGCTCAGAGCCGGGGAGGTTGGCGATCGAGAACGAGCGCCGTGCGCCGTCGTCGCCGGGGACGTGGATGTCGAGGTACTGCCCGGGCAGCCAGGACAGCGACAGGTCGTCCACCCGGAGCGTCAGCCCGACGATGTCGTGCGTGAGCTCGGTGACCGCCTCGACCGTTGCCACGCCGTCGCGGATCGCATTCTCGAGGCGGTAGTTGTCGGGGTCGTAGTGGAGGAGCTCGATGACCACGTCGCGCTCGGGCATCGCCCGGCACATGAGCGTGTAGCCGTTGGAACGCTCGGTGTCGGAGAGGGCGAACGTCGAGTACGGCTTGAGATCGGTCTCGCCCTCGAGCAGATAGCACTTGCAGGCCGAGCACTGGCCCTCGCGGCACCCGTAGGCGAGGTTGTATCCCTGGCGGAAGGCGGCATCGAGCACCGTCTCCTCGGTGCCGCACTCGATCTCCTCGCCGAGGGGCTCGAAGCGGACCCGCGGACTCATTACAGGATGGTGGCGGCGTGCTCCAGCGGAACCGCGCCGTCGGTCCGCGGAGCATCCGACCAGTCTCCGCTTGGCAGTCCGAGCTCGCGCGCTACGCGGATGTTGGGACTGACGAACGTGAGCCCGTGCGCGCGGATGTCCGACAGGGTCCAGCGGTTCTCGTCGCCCAGGTGCGGCTGTCCGATCAAAGTCTCACCGTCGCTGCGCACGAAGCCGAGGTCCTGCACGACCTGCGACGCCTCCCAGCCGTGGTAGCGGTCCAGGTAGTTGCGGTCACCGGTATAGCGACCCGGGTTGGACTCATCGAGCCACTGGCACTCCTTGGAGCAGTAGAACCGGGTGCGCTGACCGACGATGCGGTGGCGGCGGTCGGCCTCGCTGACGCACAGGCCCTGGCAGGTCCAGCAGAACGGGGGCGCCATGTTGATGAAGTCCAGTGGCAGAAAGCCGTTGGCGGGGTCGGCGCCGTGCCGGAACGCCTCCCAGAAGGCGCCATACTGCGCATACCAGCCCGGGTACTTGTTCTCGAACCACTCGAAGTCGCGCTCGTCGAGCGGGTCGAAGCGCCAGAACGACAGCGGCCAGCCCGCGAAGGCGAGGATCGCGTGGCGGTGGTGGATCCCGTTGACGATCCGCTCTCTCGCGCGCTCGAACATGTCGGGCGGAATGTCGAGCCCCAGCTTGCCGAGCTTCATGATGTAGGCGCGGTACCAGTCGTCGCGGACCCAGCGGTCCCACTTGTCCAGGAAGCACTCGGGGTCGGAGCGGTCCTTGGAGAAGTACTCGGTCACCACGGCCGAGAACACGTCGATGAACGCGTGGTTGATCCAGAACGCCTGCTGCAGGTCGCGCTCGATCAGCGGCGCGTTGTGGTCGTCCTGCAGCACCGTGAGCAGCGTCGCGTAGCCGTTTGAGATGTGGCGCGCCTCGTCGGACTGCACGCTCAGATAGGTGGTGGGAAGCGTGAAGTCGCCGTTGCGGGCGGCCACGTCGGGGGTGGCCACGAACACGATGTTGGTGAAGGCCGTCTCGGCCACCACCTGGAGGGTGAACGCGCACTGGATCGGATCCCCGACGATGAAGTGGCTGAGCATGTTCAGCCCGGGATTGGTGAGCACCGAGCCGCTGAAGGCCTCGGGGCCTAGGTTCCAGCCGGCCGGGTCGGGGACGTTGCGGGCGTACCAGCGGGCCAGCGCCATCTGCATGCCGGTGTGGCGGATCTCATCGACGAACTGGACGTGGTAGCCGTTGCGCAGCTCGTTGTTGGGGACCGCGCTCATCAGCATCGACATGCACCGTCCCGCCGCGACCTCGGCGTAGTTGGTGATGACGATGAACGGCTTGAGGATCTCCAGCCAGCGCTCGTGGGCCTTGTTGGTCATGTCGGCGCGGACGGCGGCGTCGTGGCCCCCGTAGACGCGCTCGTCCTTTTCGAGCTCCATCGGCAGGTACTCGCGCATGATGTGGCGCATCGGGTCCTTGGCCTTGTGCGGGAACCGGTAGCGCGTCGGGTAGCGCACGACGGGCTGGTGGTAGTCGGGCTCCCACCCGAGCTGGGCGATGCGCTCGTGGGTCTGGGTGATGCTGCGACGTCGAGGGGCGGCGGTCATCGTCTCGCGGCACAACTTACGCGACTCCGGAGTGACGTTTCTCCGCGTAAGGCAACGTCTTCGCCGCCTCTCTTTGTCACAATGTGACAAATGAGCGTTCAGCCGTGGCGGGCGGATCCGCTCCCGGCGGAGACGGTGGCCGCGGTCCGCGCCGAGCTGCCGACGCTGGTGAACGTGATCGTCGGCGCGGTGCGCGACGCCAGCCCTGCCTACGGCGAGGTGCTGACGGCCCCGGAGGGAATGGGAATCCGGCTGGGGATCGAACAGGCGGCGCGCTCGTTCCTCGACGCTGTGGAGAGCGGGCGCCGGCCAGCGGGCGAGACCGACGAGCTGTGGCGGCGCCTGGGCGAGGCCGAGTTCCAGGCCGGCCGCGACCTCGACGACCTGCGGGCGGCCTTTCGGACCGGGATCCGGGCGGCATGGCGCGGCGCGGCCGATCTGGCGTTGCGCGCCGGCGTCTCGGCGCAGATCGCGATCTCGATCGCGGAGGCGATCTTCGTCTACGGCGACGAGCTCGCCTCAGACGTGGTCGAGGGGTACCTGCGGATGCAGTCAGACGAGGCCGGCGAGCGCGAGCGCCGGCGCCGGCGCGTGGCCCAGCTGCTGCTCGACCCCGGCGGGCACGACCCCGAAGCGCTGCAGCGGGCCGGCGAGCTGGCGCGCTGGCCGGTGCCGCGGTCGCTGGCGATCGTCGCGCTCGCGGCCGAGAGCCCGATCGCGGTCACACGGCGGTTGGGCTTCGACGTCCTGGCCGGCGGCGACGCCACCGGCGCCTGGCTGGTGCTGCCGGATCCCGATGGTCCCGGCCGCCGCGCCCTGATCGAGCGAGCGATCGAGGATGAGACCGCCGCTCTGGGACCGACCGTGGGCCCGGCCGACGCACCTCGCTCGCTGCGCTGGGCCCGGCTCACGCTCGAGCTGGCCGGGCGTGGCGCGCTCCCGAGCGCGGGCCTGGTCCGGACCTCGGAGCAGCTCTCGACCCTGATCCTGCTCCAGGATGTGGAGATGGCGCGTGCGCTGGCCCGTGACCGCCTGCGCCCGCTGGACGGGCTCGCGGCCGGCGAGCGGAGCCGGCTGCTCGAGACGCTCGCCGCGTGGCTGGCCCACCAGCGCCACACCCCGGGCATCGCCGCCGAGCTCCACGTCCATCCGCAGACGGTCCGCTACCGGATCGCCCGGCTGCGAGAGGTGCTCGGCGACGCGCTCGACGACCCCGACGGCCGCTTCGAGCTGGAGCTGGCGCTGCGGATCCGTGCCGCCTATTCGGCGACGGGTGGCGGGTAGACCTCGGCGACGTACTCGTCGACCTTCGACTCCGGCAGGCGGGTGGCCACGGCCCAGTAGTAGATGATCAGGCTGAACAGGCCCGAGGCGATGATCCCGCCCCACAGGCCGATGGCATCGGTGCCGCCCTGGTCGAGGACGTTCTTGAAGAACCCGATGCCGCCGATGATCCCGCCCGGGCCGAAGTCACTCAGGTACGTGATCACCCCCATGCCGATGATCCACGTGATGATCCAGGGCGCCGCCTGCCAGTCCATCGCCGGCGCGTTTGGATTCAGCTTCATCGAGTACGAAACCCAGATCAAGGCGTAGCCAAGGAGTAGGGCCACGACCAACGTGCTGTAGGTCTGCCACCCCGAGAACAGGATTACCCAGCCGGCACCGGCGAAGGCGAGCGGCGAGAGGATCCCGGCCGCCGGCAGCCGGTAGGTCCGCGACAGGTCCGGCTTCTGCTTGCGCAGCGCGCCGAGCGCGACCGGCGCTCCTGCGTACATGAACACCGATGCGCTCGTGACGATGCCGACGAGCTTGGCCCAGCTCGGGAACGGGAGCAGGAACAGCACCCCGACCACAGTGGCGACGATCACCCCGAAGACCGGGACCTTGGAGTCGCTCACCCTCTCGAAGGCGGTCGGGACGTACCCGTTCTTGCTGAGGCCGTACGACAGCCGCGCGGAGGCCGTCTCGTACATCAGTCCGGTGCCGCCCGGGGAGACGACCGCGTCGATCCTCAGCACGGTCGCCAGCCAGGAGATGCCCGCGATGCTGACGACGGTGAAGAACGGGCCGGCCGTGAGCTTCGCGGCGACCGCGCTCTTGCTCGTGCCGAGACCGACCCACCCACCGTTGGCGGCCAGCACGCTCGGCTTCAGCGCGCCGATGAACGCGACCTCGATGAGGATGTAGAGGATCGCGCCGATGAGGATCGACAGGATCACCGCGCGGGGAAGGTCACGCCCCGGATTGGCCGACTCCCCGCCCAGCTGCACCGCCTGCTCGAAACCCAGCAGCGAGAAGATGATCCCGGCCGGCAGGGTCAGCAGGATGTTCTTGATCGCGTTGTGGCTGGTGAAGAACCCGCCGCCGGCGTGGCCGAAGTTCGAGCTGTGGAAGTGTCCGATCAGCAGGATCAGGACCGTGACCACGGGGACCGCCACCTTCCAGGTGGTGATCGTGTTGTTGATCCTGGCGAAGAAGCGGATGCCGAAGAGGTTGATGATCACGAACAGGAGCATCAGGATCGCCGCGGCGAGGTAGCCAAAGCCGTGCAGCGTCCCGCCGGCGGAGCCTGCAGCCGGGTTGGTGTGAAAGAAGTTCCGGGCCCAGTGGGACGTCGAGAGGTACTCGATGGCGGCGAGGACCTCGATCGGCGCCACGCTGGCCGCCTGCAGGTAGGAGGCCCAGCCGAACGTCGCGCCGGCGAAGCTGCCGAACGCGTAGTGGGGGAAGCGGCTCGTGCCGCCGCTGACTGGAAACAGGCCGCCGAGCTCGGCGTGCACCAGGGCCAGTACCAGGATGATCACCGAACCGAGAGCCCAGCCGAGGATCGCCGAGGGGCCGGCGAGCACCGCCGCGGTGAGGGCACCAAACAGCCAGCCCGAGCCGATGATGGAAGTCTCTGATGCCCAGAGCAGCCCGATGAAACCGACCCCTCTGTCAAGGCCCTCAGAATCGAGTACCGGGTCTGTGCCGCGCCCAGCAGGTGCGGTCGTTGCCATCTAGGCCCTCCTCTTCGCGGATTCGCCCTGGATCAGGCTCGGTGTCGCCGCTTGTGAATGCGCGATCCTAAACCCGGCATCGGAGCGATGGCAAGTAGTTTTTTCGGCGAGTTTGGTCTAGAGGTGCCCGGCCACGGGGTGGGGGACATAGAGCTCCTCCAGGGACTCGATCTCCCCCGGGGAGAGGGCCAGCTGCTCGGCCGCGAGCGCGTCCTCCAGGTGCTCGAGCTTGGTAGCGCCGACGATCGGCGCGGTCACACCGGGCTTGTGCAGCAGCCAGGCGAGCGCCACCTGGGCGGTGGAGACGCCGCGGTCGGCGGCCACCTGATCGGCGCGCTCGACGACCTCGAAGTCGATCTCCGGCTTGTACAGGCTGTCGGCGAACGCGTCGGTCTGGGCGCGCTTGGTCAGCTTCTCCCCGGAGCGGGTGCGGTTGCCGGTCAGCAGGCCGCGGGCCAGTGGGCTCCACGGGATCACCCCGACGCCCTGGTCGATGCACTGCGGGATCATCTCCCGCTCCTCCTCGCGGTAGACGAGGTTGTAGTGGTTCTGCATCGACTGAAACCGGGTGCCGGCCACCCGCTGGGCCTTGGCGAACTGCCAGGCGAACATGCTCGAGGCACCGATGTAGCGCGTCTTGCCGGCCTTCACCACGTCGTTGAGCGCGTCCATGGTCTCCTCGATCGGCGTGCGCGGGTCGAAGCGGTGGATCTGGTAGAGGTCGACGTAGTCGGTGCCGAGCCGCTCCAGCGACGCGTCGATCGAGGCCATGATGTGCTTGCGCGACAGGCCCTGGCCATTCTCACCCGGCATCGTGCGGCCGTGGACCTTGGTGGCGACGACGTACTCCTCGCGCATTCCGAACAGCTTGCGCAGCAGGCGGCCGGTGAGGACCTCGCTCTGGCCGCCGTTGTAGACGTCGGCGGTGTCGTAGAAATTGATGCCGCCCTCGACGGCGCGGCGCAGGATCGGCTCGGCCCCCTCCTCGTCAAGCGTCCACGGTCGGCTCTCGTGCGTGCCGTAGCTCATCATCCCCAGGCATACGCGCGAGACGCGCAGCCCGGTGGCGCCGAGGTTCACGTAGTCCATCGCTGTCTTCTCCTGATCCGAAGTTCTGTACGGCCCTGCGGTCGAGCCTAGAACGCCACTCGGCCTACGGGTCCGGCGGCGCGGCGGACTCCGACAACGCTTCCATCTCGTCGGTGTCGAGCGGCAGGCAGACGTCGCAGAAGTCCTCGCCGAAGGGGGTCAGCACGATGCTGCGCTGGATCGTCCGGGCGCGGGCGGCGCGCTGGATCGCCGCCATCACGTCCGGCTGGGCCTCGAGCACCTGGTAGGCGATCGAATCCTCGATCGGCTCGCGTGAGAAGCGAATCAGCCCGAGGCGCTCGAGGTTGTTGAGGTACGCGGGCACCCGCTCACGGTGACGGGCGCCGGACTGGGCGCCGATCATGTTGAGCCGCGCTCCCACCAGACCGGGACCAGAGCCGAGCAGGCTGGTGGCGCGGACGTCGACCGCCGGCTGGGGGCCGTCGCCGGCCAGCAGGCGCAGGATGCGCGCCTCGTCGGGGGCGAGCTCGGTCAGGATCCGCGCGTAGGCGGGATGGGCGCCGTCGTCCGCATCGACGCTGGCGGCGGCGCGCAGCAGCAGGGCACCGCGGACGCGCAGCCCGGTGTCGTCTTGACTGGCGCCGTTGCGTGACCCGTTGGCAGAAGCCCCGTTGGGGGACGGCATCAGCTGGCGGATCTGCTGATCGAGCTCGGTGATCCCCAGCAGGTCGCGCGCATACGTGCGCAGCTCCTGGCCGAGCTCGTTGACGACCTGCGCGGCGAGCACGGGATCGGCGGCGGCCCGGGCCAGCCGCCCGCCCGTACGCAGCGAGGCGCCCATGCTCCACCGCGCCGCGCGCCACCACATGCCCGCCGCGAGCCGGGCCAGTGCCGGCCCGTTCTCGAGCAGCTGCTCCTCGAGTGGGCGCGCATCGGGCGGCCGGTCGGCGTCGGGGCGCTCGTCGATGTCGGCGTCGTCCAGCGTGAAGACGGGGTCGTCGGTCATCCGAAGATCGCCAGGTGGATCAGGCCTCCGGCGAGGCCGAGGACGGCACCGTGCAGGAGCAGCAGCCACTCGTCCTCCTTGGTGGCCGTTCGCAGCAGGTCGGCGAAGTCGCTGGGCGCCATGGCACGGATCCGTTCGGTGATGAGCTTACGGATCGCGCCGCTCTGCGTGCGGCTGAACTCGGGGTCGGTGAGCGGCTCCATCATGTGCTCGACGGGCTCGGTCGCGAACGCTTCGCGGATCGACTCGTACTCGCGCGAGCCGATCGCGACGCGCACGGCTCGGCGGGCAGGACCGACGGCGCGGTCGAGCGCCGGCCGCATCGAGCTCTCGATCAGGACCCGCGTCCGGTCGGACTGAGGTCCGTGCAGCAGCTCGCCCGCGAACTCCGACACGGTCAGGATCTCGTCGGCCACGATCCGGGCGTACACCTCGGCGACGTCGTGCTGGCGGCGGATGAACAGGCCGTGCACGCGGAAGGGACCGATCCGGCGCGGTTCGGGAGGCTCGTAGATCATCCACAGAGCCGCCCAGTTGGTGACCCAGCCGACGGCGATCCCGAGCAGGGGGAGCAGCCACCAGAAGGTCACGAAGTGGGTCAGCAGCGCGACCGGGATCCCGAGCAGGAAGCCGAAGAAGAAGCCAAAGTTCTGGATGAACTTGAGCTCGCGCTGGCCCATGTCCAAAAACACGCGGTTGGCGAGCTCTGGGTCGAAGCGCTTGATCACCATCAGCTTCACGTCGACCAGTTGCTCGATGTGGTCGCCGATCTGGTCGGTCAGCTCGCGGATCACCGCCGGTAGCTGGCTCTGCACCCGGCGGTGAATCATGTCCTTGACCTGGGTGGGCAGCTCGCGCCAGAGCTCGGGCTGCTCGCGCTCCATCACGTGGTCGACGATCTGGCGGATGTCGCCGCTCGTGGAGACGACGATCTGCTGCGCGATCTTCTCGGGGTCGAGCTCCTTGAAGAACTCGGCTGGGGTCCCGATCTTGGAGATCCCGCTGTCGACGGCCAGGCTCCCCATCTTGGCCGCCCGCGAGGGCACGATCCCCTGCCAGCCGATCCCGCCCACCATCACGCCCGGAATCTGGCGCAGCTTGTAGGGCAGCAGCCGTGAGATCCGCCGCAGCCAATGCGCCTGGATGCCCTTGAAGTGGACCGGATAGAACAGCATCAGCACGCCGGTCCAGTTGGTCACGTAGCCGATCACGCCGGTGACGAACGGGACGGTGATCAGCGCGAGCGTGCTCTTACTCACAATCGGGCAACGCTATCCCACCGGGATCCGGTGGAGAGGCAGTGGGGCTCCGGGCCGCGGGTCGGGTCGGCCGGTGGCTAGGCTTGCCCGCGGCATGCCCTACGTCGCCCTGATCACCGGCGCCTCGAGTGGTATCGGCGAGGCCACCGCCCTTCGGCTGGCCCGCGACGCCGACATGCGCCTGGTGCTGGTGGCCCGGCGCGGCGAGCTGCTGCAGGCTCTGGCCCACGAGCTCGGCGGGCCCGAGCGGGTCAGCACGGTGGCAGTCGACCTGACCGATTCGGACGCGCCGGGCCGCGTGCGCGAGCACGTCGAGCGCGAGCACGGGCAGCTGGATCTGCTGGTCAACAACGCCGGCGCCTCGTGGCGCGGTCGCTTCGGCGACACCGGGTGGGCGAACATCGAGCGACACATGAAGCTCAACTTCGAGGCGCCGGCGCGGCTGACCGAGGCGCTGCTGCCGCTGCTGCGGGCGAGCGCCGCCCGGTCTGCGGGGGCGGCTGGGGCTGACGGCGGGCGCCGGGTGGCGATCGTCAACGTGGCCAGCACCGCGGGACGGGTCGCGCGGCCCGGGACGGGGGCCTACTCGGCCGCCAAGTTCGCGCTGATCGGCTGGACCGACGCGCTACACACCGAGGAGCGCGAGCACGGGGTCCATGTCGGCCTCGTGCTGCCGGGGTTCGTGAGGACCGAGGGCTTCCCGGCCACCGAGCTGCTGGCCAAGGCGGCGACGCGGCTGATCGTCTCCGAGCCCGACGTCGTCGCCGAGGCGATCGTCGACGCCGGCCCCGGCGGCAAGGCCGAGCGCTACGTCCCGCGCTACTACTGGATTCCGGCGGCACTGCGGATCCTGGCGCCCCGATTGATCCGCCGCGCCACCGGCGGCGGGGCGTTCACGACCGCCACCAAGGCCGGCGACTAGCTCAGGAATATCCCTCGACGAGGGGGATCTGCGAGGCCAGCAGGTGCACGCTCGAGCCGGCCGCGACGCACGACTTGGCGGCCAGGCAGGAGATCGAATCGATCGCCGTTTGCCCGCCGTCGGCCGGCGCCGCATAGCTCTGAGCCGGTCCCCAGCTCGTTCCCGACCAGTCGCTCGACGCTGCCGTGGCAACCGTCGTGCAGGCGGTGGTCGTGGCGCACGAGACTCCGACGAGCTGCCACAGGACGGGGGTCGACGGCGGGGTCTGCGCTGTCCAGCTGGTCCCGTTGGAGCGATCGATCAGGCCGCCGCCTGCTCCCGGGCCGTTCCACTCACCGACCACGGTGCAGGTCGTACTCGTCTTGCACGACGCCCCGTAGAGCTCGGCCCCCGAGGCGCCCGACGGGATCGGTACCGGTCCCGTCGACCAGGTGTATCCGTCCCAGGACGGGGCCAGCGGTTGCGTGCCCGAGGATGTTGCGTAGTAGGACCC
Organism: uncultured Solirubrobacterales bacterium; assembly: GCA_963799995.1. GTDB lineage: Bacteria > Actinomycetota > Thermoleophilia > Solirubrobacterales > Solirubrobacteraceae > Palsa-465. The sequence continues at coordinate 604,747 of CAWCZI010000014.1, forward strand.
GGCGGCCTGGCACTGGCCCGTGCTCACGCACGAGATGCTGGAGAGGACCGAGCTCGTGGAGGTCGGGACGTAGACGCTCTGAGGTGTCCAGGTCGTTCCATTCCAGCCCTCGGCGACGGCCACCTGGCCCGAGGACCCGTTCGCGGCGCCGACTGCCTCGCATGAGGTGGCCGTGCGGCAGGACACCGATAGGAGATCGAGGCCGTAGTCACCTGACGGCGCCGGGATGGTGCCGGTTGTCCAGCTGCTTCCGTTCCACTTGCCGTAGAGGCCCTGGTAGCCGTTGACCCCCACCGCCAGACACGAGTTCGCGGCCGTGCATGAGACCCCGTTGAAGCCGGCGAGCCCGCTCGGGGGCGGAACCGAGACGAGGCCCCAGCCCGAGCTCGTCTTGACCTCCGAGAGCGGCTGGTTCTGCTGGGCGGCGACGTTCCAGTAGGTGCCGACGAGCACGCATGCCGTCGTGCTCACGCAACTGAGCCCACCGACGTCCACGCTTCCGGCGCCGCTCGGATTGAGCGAGCCCTGTCGCTTCCACGTGGTCCCGTTCCACGCCTCGGCGATCGAGACTCCCTCGCCTCCCTGGTAGGAGATCGAGGCGCTGCGCTCCCCGACTCGCGCCGCCGGGCTGCTCGGTGACGGCGCTGCGCCGCGAAGCAGAGGTCGCGGCTGCACGGAGCGGGCCGCGCCGTGGAACCCGTCCCCGGTGGCCCCGACGGCGGTGCACGCCGCCGCGCCCGCGCAGGAGATCCCCACGAGCGTCGCCGCCGGCGTGACGCTCGCGGCTGTCTGCGCGGCCCACGTGGATCCGTTCCATCGCTCGACGGTCGATCCGGGGCCGGCGACCGCGCTGCACGCGGCGGCCGCCGAACAGGACACCGAGACGAGATCCGAAACGCCGGAGACGGCCTTCGCGGCCCACGCGGTGCCGCTGAGCGTCTCGCCGAGACCGGTGGACCCCGACGCCTGGCCCACCGCGACGCAGGTGGTGGCCGCGGTGCAGGAGATGCCGTTCAGCACGCTGGACGTGGCGCCGGACAGCGTGGCCGGCCGCTTGGCCACCCATGTCGTCCCGTTGTAGATCTCGGCAAGGGCCACCTTCTGGCTCGACGAGTTCACGGTCGCCCCCACCGCAACGCACGCGGTGGAGCGGCAGGACACGTCGTTGAGGAAGACGGAGGTGTAGCCCGAGAGCGGGGCGCTCTGTGCCTGCCAGGTGGTGCCGTTCCAATGCTCGACCAGGGAATGCTGGGTGTCGGCTCCCTGGGTCCCGTAGGAGCCCACGGCAGTGCAGGAGGTGGGGCTAACGCATGAGATCGCGTTGAGCAGGCCGTATTCGCCGCTGGGCAGCGTGATCGTCTGAGCCGACCAGGCTGAGCCGTTCCAGCGCTCGACGGGGATCTGAGCGGCGCCGAAGAGGTAGGCGGACGTGTCGAGGTCCAGCGCGGTGCAGGCATTGGCCGCACTGCACGAGATCGCCGTCAGCTCGTTGAACGAGTCGCCCTGGGGATCGCCGGTGGGATTCGGGGGGTACTGGCGCGTCCAGGCTGAGCCGGTCCACTCCTGGGCAAAGGTGACCTGGCGTCCGCTGCTGTTGAGATTCGAGCCGACCGCCTCACACGTGGTGCCGGTGCAGGACACCCCGAGGAGGGTGCCGTTGGTCGCCAGCGGCGGCGGCACGGGTTGGGTTGTCCACGTCGCGGCGCCCGCGGTCTGCGCCAACGCCAGCAGGCACGCCACTACGAGCCCAGCAGGCCACGTCATCCTCATCATCGCTACCGCCCTCGCTGTTGCCCGGTCCGCGCCCGACCGTCACCGGGATCTGTCGACAACCTAGCACGCCACTTCCCGGTGGATGGGCTCAGGCCACGATCGCGGGGTCGCGTGCGGACCGGCGCTGTCCCTTCGCGACTAAGCTACGGTGGTGTAACAAGCTATCGGACCAGGAGCTCACCAGAGATGAACGCAACCACGCGGAGGGTGGCGGTCCTCGGCGGCAGCCGGATCCCGTTCGCCCGTCAGAACGGTCCCTATGCACGGGCCTCCAACCAGGACATGCTGACCGCAACGCTGGATGCGCTTGTGTCCAAGTTCTCGCTCGAGGGCGAGACCATGGGGGAGTTTGCGGCCGGTGCCGTGCTCAAGCACAGCCGCGACTTCAACCTCGCGCGCGAGTCGGTGCTCGGCTCCACGCTGGCCCCCGAGACGCCCGCCTACGACGTCCAGCAGGCATGCGGCACGGGGCTCGAGGCGACGGTTCTGGTGGCGAACAAGATCGCTCTGGGACAGATCGACTGCGGGATCGCGGGCGGCGTCGACACCACCTCCGACGCCCCGCTGGCGCTCAACGAGGACCTGCGCGGGGTGCTGCTGGACCTCAGCCGCACCAAGTCAAACGCCGGCCGACTGCGCACGCTGGCGCGGCTGCGCCCGCAGCAGCTGGTCCCCGAGATCCCGCGCAACGCCGAGCCCCGGACCGGGCTCTCGATGGGCGAGCACTGCGCGATCATGGCCCGCGAGTGGGGTATCGGCCGCGGGGAGCAGGACGAGCTGGCGGTCCGCAGCCACCACAACCTCGCCGCCGCGTACGACACCGGCTGGCTGGATGACATGGTGGTCCCGTTCCTCGGCCTCGAGCGCGACCAGAACCTGCGCCCCGACTCGTCGATCGAGAAGCTGGCCAAGCTCAAGCCGGTGTTCGGCGGCCCCGAGGGCACGATGACCGCGGGCAACTCGACGCCGCTCAGCGATGGCGCCTCGACCGTGCTGCTCGCCAGCGAGGAGTGGGCCGCCGCCCACGACATCCCAGTCCAGGCCTACTTCAGCGACGCCCAGACGGCGGCGGTCGACTACGTTCACAAGCGTGAGGGCCTGCTGATGGCGCCCGCCTACGCGGTGCCCAAGCTGTTGGCGCGCAACGAGATCACGCTGCAGGACTTCGACTTCTACGAGATCCACGAGGCGTTCGCCGCCCAGGTCCTGTGCACGCTGAAAGCGTGGGAGGACCCGGTCTTCTGCAGCGAGCGCCTCGAGCTCGACGCCCCGTTGGGTTCGATCGACCGCGAGCGGATGAACCTGCACGGCGGCTCGCTCGGGGCCGGGCACCCGTTCGGCGCCACCGGGGGACGGATCGTCGCCGGTCTGGCCAAGGCGCTGTCCGAGCGCGGATCCGGCCGCGGCCTGATCTCGATCTGCGCGGCCGGCGGACTTGGAGTCACCGCGATCATGGAGGCAGCAGCCTGATGGCCGACCGCTACCAGCAACTCGTCAACACCCCGATCGGGCGCATAGTCGCCAAGCAGGTCGGCCTCCCCAACCCGCCGCGCCTGGAGCGCTACGAGCCGGGCAAGCCGGTCATCGAGGGCCCCGTGCTGCTCGGCGCCGCGAGCGGATCGCGGCTCGCGGGAGCGCTGGCCGGCGTCCTGAGCTCGATCGGCGCCCAGGTCTCGACACCGATGGACGACGACTTGCGAAGCGCGGCCGCGGCAGCCGGGCTCGACGCCGGGATCTTCAATCCCGAGGCCGCTCCGGCCGACGAACGCTTCAAGGCCCTGGTGCTGGACGCGACCGGCATCGCCTCCAGCGACCAATTGGTCGAGGCCTGGGCGTTCCTGCATCCAACGATCCGCCGCGTGCTGCCGTCCGGACGTGTGATCGTGCTCGGCACCCCGCCCGAGGACTGCACAGAGCCGGCGGAGCAGATCGCCCAGCGAGCGCTCGAGGGTCTGGAGCGGGCGATCGGCAAGGAGGTCGGCAAGGGCGCCACCTCGCAGCTGATCTACGTCCGCCCGGGCGCCGAGGACCAGCTCGAATCGACGCTGCGCTTCTTCCTGTCACCGAAGTCGGCGTTCGTCTCGGGCCAGGTGGTGCGCGTCGGTCCGGCCGCCGCGGCGCCCGGGGCCGTCGACTGGGACCGGCCCCTGAACGGCAAGGTGGCGCTGGTCACCGGCGCCGCGCGGGGGATCGGCGCCTCGATCGCCCAGGTGCTCTCGCGCGATGGAGCGCACGTGGTCGGGCTCGACGTGCCGGCGATGGCCGACGAGCTGACGGGGGTCGCGGGACGGCTGGGCGGCTCGTCGCTGACCGCCGACATCACCGACGACGGTGCCCCGGCTCAGATCGCCGACCACCTGCTCTCAGAGCACGGTGGCGTGGATGTGGTGGTCCACAATGCCGGCGTGACCCGCGACAAGACGATGGGTCGGATGAGCGAGGACCTGTGGAGCATGGTGATCGGCATCAACCTGAGCGCGCCGCAACGGATCGACCGCGAGCTGTTCAAGCGCAAGGCGGTGCGCGAGAACGGGCGCGTGGTCTGCGTCTCCTCGATCAGCGGCATCGCCGGCAACGCCGGCCAGACCAACTACTCGACCTCGAAGGCAGGGGTGATCGGCATGGTCCAAGCGTGGGCGCCCGAGCTGGCCAAGCGGGGGGTGACCATCAACGCGGTCGCCCCCGGGTTCATCGAGACCAAGATGACGGCGGCGATGCCGATCGCGATCCGCGAGGCGGGGCGCCGCCTGAACAGCGTCTCGCAGGGCGGTCTGCCGATCGACGTCGCCGAGACCATCGCCTGGTACGCCAGTCCGGGGTCGGCGGGCGTGACCGGCAACGTGGTCCGCGTGTGCGGCCAGGCCCTGATCGGAGCCTAGGGATGGCCCTCGCAGGCACTCACGGGGAGGCCACTGATGGCCGATCGTGAGCTGAGCTCCGCCCCGTCGATGCTGCCGCTGTTCGCACGAGCCGGGCTGGCGATGGTGCCGGGAGCCTCGCGGCTGCCGTGGGTCGGCGGCGGCGGGGGAGAGATCCCGTCGGATGCCCTCACCCTGTCCGACGTCGAGACCGATCGCGACCGCCTGGCCGCGTACGACCGCGTGTGCGGCTTCCGGCTGGGCAACGCGCTGCCGCCAACCTACCCGCACATGCTGGCGTTTCCGCTGCACCTGGCGCTGATGACGAGCGGGCGCTTCCCGTTCCCTGCGATCGGGCTGGTCCACATCGCCAACGAGATCCGCCAACACCGGGAGATCGACGCTCGCGAGACGTTGTCGCTCAGAGTGTGGGCCGGACCCGTCGAGCCCCATCCGCGTGGTCGTCAGTTCGCCATCCACACCGAGGCGCGGGCGGGCGCCGAGCTCGTGTGGGAGGAGGTCTCCACCAACCTCCGGCGCGGCGGCGGCGGCTCGGGCTCGGAGACCGGCTCGGCGGCCGGCGCGGAGATCCCCTCCAGTGAGGGGCTGCCCGTGGCGGCGACGTGGAAGCTTCGGGGCGACCTCGGCCGGCGGTACGGATCGGTCTCGGGCGACCTGAACCCGATCCACGTGCACCCGCTGAGCGCGCGCCTGTTCGGGTTTCCGAGCGCAATCGCCCACGGGATGTGGACCAAGGCCCGCTGCCTGGCCGCGCTGGACTCCGAGCTGCCCGGCGCGTTCGCCGTGCAGGTGGCGTTCAAGCGCCCGATCGTCCTGCCGGCGACGGTCGGCTTCGCCGAGGCGCGGACGGCCGACGGGATCGACTTCGGGGTCCGCGACGCCAAGCGGGACACGCCGCACCTCGACGGGCGGGTGTCGTTCGCGAGTGTCGGGGAGGCCGCGGCTGCCGCGGCTGGACACCGCTAACCGTCGGCGGCGAGCTCGTCGAACATCGCACGCAGTCGGTCGAACACCGCGGCCGCCGCGCGCAGTTCCTCGTCGCTGAACTCCGACAGGGCGGCGTCCCAGCGCGGTAGGAACTGCGCGTGGCGCTCCTCGAGCTTGGCGTGCCCCTCCTCGGTCAATGACGTCAGCACCACGCGGCGATCGGTCTCCGAGCGCACCCGGCGCACGAGGCCGGCGGCGGCCAGCCCGTCGAGCATCTCGGTGGCCGTCGCCGCCGACAGGTCGGCCAGGCACGCCAGATCGCGAGACGACAGCGATTCCTGCTCGCGCAGCCCGAACAGAAGCCGGTACTGAGCGTCGCTGAGTTCGCCGTGGCGGCGGCTCTCGCGGCCGCGCAGCCGTCTGACCGCCGCCATCAGGCCCTTGAAGGACGCACCCAGCTGGCCGGAGGCGCTGTGGCCGGCGACTTCGGCGGGGGTAGAGGCGGCGCCGGGGCTCGCCGCGCCCGGGCTCGCTGCGCCGGGGCTCATTGCGCCCGGGCTCACGCCGCGATCACCTCGGCGAGCTCCTGCTCGGAGCCCCCGGCGTCCCGCCCCCGAGCACGTCGGGCGGAGCGCTCGGTCCGCAGCAGGATGACCGACGGGATGATCGCCAGCGCCGTCAGTCCGGCGGCGGCCCAGAACGCCGTGCCGTAGGCGGAAGCGGCCGCGGAAGTGGTGTGGGCGCCGACCAGCGCCCGCTGCAGCACGACGGCGAGCACAGCGGTGCCGACAGAGCCGCCGACCCGTTGGAGCACGTTGAGCTGCGGGGTCGCGTCGGACAGCTCTGAGCGCTGCAGCGAGGCAAAGGCGGCGGCCATCGCCGGCATGAACGCGAACCCGATCCCCACCCCTCGGATGAACATGGCCACCGACAGCCAGCTGATCGAGCTGTGGGCGCCGATCAGGCCGAAGGGAACGGTGGCGACAGTGGTCAGGAGCACGCCGAACAGGGTCAGCGGTCCGCCGCCCATACGGTCAGACAGCTTGCCGGCCAGCGGCATCACCAGCGCGGCGCCGAGGCCCTGCGGAGCGGTCAGCAGGCCGGTGTCGACCACCGTCTCGTGGCGGACGTTCTGCCAGTAGAGCGGCAGCAGGATCATCCCGCCGAACAGCGCGGCACCGAGGCAGAACATCGCGATCGAGGCCGACGAGAAGGTCGGCCGTCGGTAGAGATGCAGGTTGAGCAGAGGCCGGGGCACCCGCCCCGAGTTCCACACGAACGCCGCGACCAGCGCGATCCCCGCGATGATCGGGATGATCACCTTGGGAGATCCGAAGCTGCCGGTGCTGCCGATCTCGGCCAGGCCGTAGGTGATGAGCGGCAACCCGCTGGCCATCAGAACCAGGCCGACGAAGTCGAGCGGATCGGTGCGCTGGCGCTCGACGGTGGGAAGCACCCGCAGGGCCGAGATCACGGCGAACACACCGATCGGAAGGTTGACGTAGAAGATCCAGCGCCAGCTCGCGTTGTCGAGGATCAGCCCACCGATCGTCGGTCCCAGGATCGGCGCCAGCATCGCGGGCACCGCGACGATGCTCATGACACGTCCCATCCGCTGGGGGCCGGCGGCCTCGGCCATCATCAGCTGGCCGATCGGGAGGATCATCCCGCCGCCGATGCCCTGCAGGACCCGGAACAGGATCAGCTCGGTGCTGGTGCTGGCAAGTCCGCACAGCGCCGAGCCCGCGGTGAACAGGATCAGCGAGACCAGGTACACGCGCTTGGCGCCGACTCGGCGCGCCGCCCAGCCGGTAACCGGGATGACGGCGGCCAGCGACAGCATGTAGCCGGTCACCACCCACTGGATGTTGGAAATCGTGGAGTGCAGCTCGCGCCCGAGCGTGGCCAGGGCGACATTGACGATCGTCGTGTCGAGGATCGACATGATCGAGCCGATGATCACGACGGCGCTGATGCGCCACACATAGGCGTCGATGCGGTCGGAGGATCCTGACTCGGTCATTGCGGCTGGCGGGTCTGGCGCGACGGCTACGGTCTCGAATAACCGTAAGGCGGCGAAAGATTAGGAACCGAAGCTTCGGCTGTCAAGCGATCTGAAGCTATCTTTCAGTGGTTAGATGACAACCTTCGCCGATCTGGGCCTGGCCCCCGACCTACTGAGCGCCGTCCAGGACGTCGGCTACGAATCGCCCAGCCCGATCCAGGAGCAGGCCATCCCGCCGCTGCTCGAGGGACTCGATGTAATCGGCCAGGCGCAGACCGGCTCGGGCAAGACAGCGGCCTTCGGGCTGCCCATGCTGCAGTACGTCGACCCCGACGAGCAGGAGGTCCAGGGCTTGGTCCTGACCCCCACGCGGGAGCTCTGCATCCAGGTGACCCAGGCCCTGCGCGCCTACGGCAAGCGCAAGGGGGTCGACGTCGTCGCGGTCTTCGGAGGCGCCCCGATCCGCAGCCAGCAGGCTCAGCTGCGGGCCGGCGGCCAGATCGTGGTCGGTACCGTGGGGCGCGTCAAGGACCTGATCTCGCGCCACTCGCTGATGCTGCACTCGTGCCGGTTCGTGGTGCTCGACGAGGCCGACGAGATGCTCGACCTGGGCTTCCTGGAGGACGTGGAGCGGATCCTTGCACTCACTCCCTCGAGCCGCCAGACGGCGCTGTTCTCCGCCACGATGCCGCCCGAGATCCGCCGGCTCGCCGACCAGTACCTGTACGACCCGGTCACCGTCAAGGTCAAGACCGACACGCTGACCGTCGACACGGTCGAGCAGTTCGCGCTCGAGGTCGCCGCGCGCGACAAGCCGGAGGCGCTGGCCACCGTGCTCGACGCCGAAAAGCCCGAGCAGGCGCTGGTGTTCGTGCGTACCAAGATCCGCTGCGACCAGCTCTACCGGTCGCTGCGCGACAAGGGCTGGAACGTCAAGGCGCTGCACGGCGACATGTCCCAGGGCTCCCGCGACGGCGTCATGATCTCGTTCAAGGACGGGCGCCTGCCGCTGCTGATCGCCACCGATGTCGCCTCCCGCGGCCTTGACATCTCCGGCATCTCGCACGTGATCAACTTCGACGTCCCCATCTCGCCGGACGTGTACGTGCACCGCGTCGGGCGGACCGGGCGGGTGGGCCGCAGCGGCCGCGCGATCACGTTCTACGAGCCGCGCCAGCAGCGGGACATCCAAGCGATCGAGCGACACGCCGGGGTCAAGCTCTCTCCGTGGGTGAAGGACGCCCACGTGGCGCCAATGGCCGTGAAGACGCCACCGCGCCGTCACTCCAAGCCCCGCGTGTCCAGCAATGGCGCCGGCCCGATGACCAAGCTGATCGTCTCCGGTGGGCGGGCCGCCGGGATCGAGCCCTCGGACATCATCCACGCCATCACCGCGGCCACCGGGCTCGACGGCGAGGCGGTTCGCAACGTGCGCGTGCTGGAGCGTTTCGCGTTCGTCGAGGTGCCCGCAGGAGAAGCCTCCCGGGTCGTCGAACTCACGGGCGGGAGCGACGTCCGCGGCCATGCGCTGCGGCTCGAGCCCGCGCGAACCTGACGGGCGTCAGGTTCGCGTCAGTCCCTGACGGGCCGCGCGACTTACGGGTGCCGGCCCGTGTTGTTCTGAGCAAAGCCCACTGTTCGGGCCATACCCAACACTGGAGGTACCGGTGAATTCGAAGTCCCTGTTCGCACGTCGCCCGTCGGCGTCACTCGTGATCGCATCGCTGGCCCTGTTCGTAGCGCTCGGCGGCGGCGCCTACGCCGCGATCTCGATCCCGCCCGGCAGCGTCGGCTCGGCGCAGCTCCAGGCCCACGCGGTGACCGGCAACAAGATCGACTTCCTGTCCGTCGGTTTCCGCAAGATCCAATTCGGCGCGGTCGGCATCCGGCGCATCGACAAAGACCAGGTGCAGGTGCGCATCTCCAACAAGTGCGCAGCCAACAGCGCGATCGCCGCTGTCGACAACCTGGGCGGGGTGACGTGCAACCCCACCGCGCCCCCCGAGCTCTCAACCGCGACCACGACGCCGGTGACGCTCGGGACGGCGTCCGGCGGCACGACGATCAAGTCGCTGGCCCTCGCCTCGGGCCCGACCTATCTCGTGACGGCCACCCCGCAGCTCGACGTCTCGCAGATCCCCGCGGCGGCGAAGCTCGTGACCGTGAACTGCACGCTCGCGACCGCGCCAGGCGACGCCTCCACCACGGTGACGCGAAGCGCGACGTTCCAGCCCGGCCCGGACGGTCAGATGGCCTCGCTGTCGCTGAGCCTTCCGGCGCCGGCGGCCAGCAACGGCTCGACCGCGGCGGTGACCTGCACGCAGTCCGTGTCCCCGAGCACCGTGACCACGTCCCCGACGACGACGGTCGCGACCTCGATCAACGCGGTCCAGACGGCCTCCAACACCAGCAGCTGACGGCGGGGGTACGCGCAACGGCGATCCCGGGCGGTCAGGCGTGGCCGCCCGGGTCGCCGGGTGCGCGCCGGGCCGCGGTCGCACTCTGAATACGTTGCCGGTCTATGACACCGGTTTCGTATTCAGAGTCGGTGCCCGGTCGCCACTCTGGCGACATTTCTGGTCCCCCACGACCAGTTTTGTCGCCACAGTCGCTGTCGATCCCTCGCGATGCCGGCCGCAGCGCCGCCGGCGACCATGCAGCTAGTGTCCCGGGCATGAGCACAGCCAATATGAACACCAGCCTGGGCACGATCGCGATCGAGCTGTTCGACGACGACGCCCCCAAGACGGTGGAGAACTTCCGCAAGCTCGCCGGCGACGGCTTCTATGACGGGATCATCTTCCACCGCGTGATCCCCGACTTCATGATCCAGGGCGGGTGCCCCGAGGGCACCGGCACCGGCGGTCCCGGATACACGTTCGAGGACGAGTTCAACGACCACAAGGTGGTCCGGGGAGCGCTGGCGATGGCCAACGCCGGCCCCAACACCAACGGCTCGCAGTTCTTCATCGTCACCGCCGACGGCGCACCGTGGCTCGACGGAAAGCACACCGTGTTCGGTCAGGTGACCGCGGGCATGGACGCCGTCGACGCGATCGAGGGCCTGCCCACCGGCGCGCGCGACCGGCCGGTGCAACCGCCGACGATCGATTCGATCGAGCTCGATCCCGCCTGATCGCGGCGTCGCCCGTGGTCGTCTTCGGACAACCACTAGCCTTGCCTTCGAGCACACCCCAACGGCAGGAGGAAGAGGATGGCGAGCGTCGAGCAGCGGACGCCGGCTGAGACCAACGGATCGGCGGCCCAGACGATCGGAGTCGAGAACCCGGCCACCGGCGAGCTGATCACCACGATCCCGGTGCTGGGCGCGGACGAGATACGGGCGATGGCCGAGCGGGGGCGTGCCGCGCAGCTACAGTGGGCGGCGATCGGCTTTGAGGGACGCGGGCGGATCTTGCGCCGGGCGCAGAAGTGGATGCTCGACAACGCGGAGCGGGTGCTCGAGTCGGTGGTCGCGGAGACCGGCAAGACCTACGAGGACGCCCAGCTGGCCGACCTCGGGTACACGGTGACGGCGCTCGGGTTCTGGGCCAAGGAGGGACCGAAGTACCTGGCCGACGAGCGCGTGCCGTCGTGGAAGAACCCGATCGCCGCGGGCAAGAAGCTCGTGATCCGCTACGAGCCCTATGGCCTGGTCGGCGTGATCGGCCCGTGGAACTACCCGATCGCCAACTCGTTCGGTGACTGCATTCCGGCGCTGATGGCCGGCAACAGCGTGATCCTCAAGCCCAGCGAGGTGACGCCGCTGAGCTCGCTGCTGATGGCCGACATGCTGCGCGAGTGCGGTTGCCCCGAGGGGGTCTTCCAGGTCGCGACCGGCGACGGCGGCACCGGCGCCGCACTGATCGGCGAGGTGGACTGCGTGATGTTCACCGGCTCGAGCCGCACCGGCAAGGCGGTCATGAAAGCCGCCGCCGAGGCGCTCGTACCGTGCTACCTCGAGCTCGGCGGCAAGGACCCGATGATCGTCTGCGCCGACGCCGACATCGAGCGGGCCGCCAATGCCGCCGCCTTCTACTCGATGAACAACGGCGGCCAGGTCTGCATCTCGGTCGAGCGCTGCTATGTCGAGGCGCCGGTGTACGACGAGTTCGTGCAGCGGGTCACCGACAACGTTCGCGGGCTGCGTCAGGGGGCTCCGACCGACGTCGGCACGGTCGACGTCGGCGCCGTGATCTTCCCGCCTCAGCTGGACATCATCGAGGAGCACATGCGCGACGCCGTCGAGAAGGGCGCCAAGGTCCTGACCGGCGGACACGCGGTCAGCGGCCCCGGCCGGTTCTTCGAGCCAACGGTGCTGGTCGACGTCGATCACACGATGAAATGCATGCAGGAGGAGACGTTCGGCCCGACACTGCCGATCATGAAGATCTCCAACTCCGAGGAGGGCGTCAGCCTCGCCAACGACTCCAGCTACGGGCTCCAGGCCAGCGTCTGGACCCGCGATGTGGACCGGGGCGAGGCGCTGGCGCGCCGGATCGAGGCGGGCGTGGTGTGCGTCAACGACGCGCAGGTCAACTACACGGCGCTCAACCTGCCGATGGGCGGTTGGAAGTCCTCCGGAGTCGGGAGCCGCCACGGCGCCAACGGGATCCGCAAGTACACCAAGGTCCAGTCGCTGCTGGTAACGCGCCGCGCGCTCAAGCGGGAGCTGTTCATGTTCCCCTACTCGAAGCGCTCGACGATGATGCTGCGGCGGTTGTTCAAGGTTCTGTACGGGCGCGGCTCCCGGGACTAGCGGGTCGCGCAGGCCTCGATCCCGAGCGAGCCCCAGGCGTCATCGGCGCGTGACTCCAGTGGGGCCAGGGTCTGTTGCAGTGTCTTGATCGCCACGACCGGGTCGTTGCCGGCCCGCAGCCCCCTGACGGTGAAGCGCAGCGCCTGGAGCTCCTCACGCCCATCGGCGACCGCCCCGGCGTAGACCCTGGCCGCGTCGCCCCCCGGTTGCAGCCGCGCCAGAGCCTTCAGCTCGGGCGCCAGTGCGGAGATCCCGCGGCTGAGGAAGGGCCCACCGGCGCTGGGCGTGTCCGGGGTCGGGATCCGGTTGGTCTTGACGCCCGTGGCGCTGCAGATCCGGGCGGCCCGGGCGCGGAGCTGCGGCGCCGACAACGGGCTCGCTCCGCAGCCGGCCAGGCCCAGCGCCAACGTCAGGGTCACCGCGAGGGTAAGACGCCGGCTCACCGCAGGACCACGCCGAGGAGCTCCTCGAGCTCTCCGATGGTCTCGATCGGATCGACGTGGTGGATCGTCGCCATCCCCAGGTCCTGTGCGGGCGGCAGGTTGAACGGGAGGTCGTCGACGAACACGCAGGCGCTGGGTTCGACGTCGATCTCCCGCGCTGCCAGCTCGTAGATCTCGGCGTCGGGCTTGCGGATCCCCACCTCGCCGGAGATGACCACGCCGTCGAACAGCTCGGCCAGCACGTCGCGGGGATAGCGGCGGGTGCCCCAGGAGTTGGACAGAAGACCGGTGCGAATACCCGCGTCGCGGCTGCGCCGGACCGCCTCCTGCATCATCAGATCTGGCCGCCCACCGGCGAACAGCCGGTCGATCAAGCCGTCCGCGTTGACGCCGAGGATGGCCGCGAACCGCGGCTCGAACTCCTCCTCGGGCAGCTTGCCGGTCTCGAGGCCGATCAGCAGCTCCCGGCTCGCCGGATCGTTGCGGAAGTGCTCACCGACGGTCTCGACCGACAGACCCTCGCTCTCGCAGAAGGCGCGGAACGAGTCGAACAGGTTGGTCGTCATCACCCCGCCCCAGTCGACCAGCAGACCCCGATAGCGGCTGTCGTCGGTACTAGAAGCCATTCTCGGTGACGTAAAGCGCTCGCTGCGCGAGCTCGGCGACGCCCTCGCCGAACGACTTGAGGTACGGGTCGTCGCTGGCTCCCGAGATCGCGCGCTTGTAGTTGCCCTCCATGAAGGCGACGGCCTTCCAGAGGGCCAGCGTCACGTACCAGTCGAGCGAGTTCATCGATCGGCCGGAGCGCTCCTCATAGCGGGCGACGAGCTCGCGCCGGCTGGGAAAGCCCGGCTGTGCGGTGACGCTGGACAAGGCGAAGCGGCTGGGCGCGTCATCGGCCTGCGTCCATTGGAGCATCATGTAGCCGACGTCGGCCAGGGGGTCGCCGATCGTGGCCATCTCCCAGTCGAGGATCGCGGCCAGCCGGGCAGGGGCGCCAGGCGCGAACATCACGTTGCCGAGCCGGTAGTCCCCGTGCACGATGGTCGCGGGCGGGGAGGAGGGCAGGTTGGCAGCCAGCCAGGCGGCGACCTGCTCGAACTCGGGGAGCTCGCGCGTCTTGTTGTGCTCCCACAGGCCCGTGAACCGTCGCAGCTGGCGCTCCAGGTAGCCACTCGGCTTGCCGAAGCCCTCGAGCCCGATCGTGGTCCAGTTCACAGCATGGAGCTCCACCAGCGAGTCGATCAGCTCGTCGGCGATCCGGTCGTGCTGCTCGGGGGAGGCCAGAGCCTCCGGGACGGTGCCGGTGACGACGTCGCCGGGAATCATCTCCATCACGTAGAAGGGCGCGCCGATCACCTCGGTGTCGTCGCAGACCGCGAGCACGCGGGGCGTTCGCACCGCAGTCGGCTCGAGGGCCGCCAGCAGGCGGGCCTCGCGCAGGACGTCGTGGGCGCTGGGGGGCAGGGGACCCCGAGGCGGCCGGCGCAGCACCACGCCGGTGGAAAGCGCGAAGGTGACGTTGGAATGACCGTCGCCGATCGGCTCGGCGGAAAGGTCCCCGGGGGCGGCCAGACCGGCCGCAGCCAGGAACTCGTGCAGAGGGTCGAGGACCAGCAGAGGCTCGCGCTCGTTGGCCGCCGCCTGCTCGTGCGTGCGGACGATGTCGTCGGGAGCGGCGGTGGTGCTCATGCTCGGCCGGAGCCTATCGCCGGCCTGGGCGGGACGCCTGTGAACGTGGAGGGTGGAGGGCCGGCGACGCCGGCGGCGGCCACGCTGGGGGCGCGAGGAGGTGGCCGCCGCCGACCGGGTCGCCCGGCCAGGGGGTGGGGGGTTCGGGGGTGGGGGGTTTCGGGGCGGGGGAGTCTGGGGGGCGGGGAGATCCAGGTCCGCGGCCGGCCGGGTCTCAGGCCGGTACGGGAATGCGGGGGGAGAGCTCGCGGTCGAAGCGCCAGCCGATCAGCTGCGAGCGGTCCCCGGCAACTCCGACCACCGTGGCGCCGGTGCTGCGCTCGATCGCGGCCATCAGGCAGGCCAGGCGGTCACGGAGCGCCGCGCCTGCACTCGATTCCTCGTTCACGAGGCCGGCTTCGCCCTCGGGCACCAGCACAGTCACGCGGGTGGGGCGGTAGGCCGCGATGCCCTCCAGCAGCTCGGTGTCCGAGTCCGCCGGTCCGAAGATTGCCAGTAGGTCACTCATGCCGGGGAGTCTCGGCTCGCAGCGTAAAGCGACCCTGAAGGCAGTCGAACAAGATCCTCGGACCGTTATGCGCGCCGAATGAGAAGCGGCCTACGTCGTTTCTACGCGCATATGGCGTATCTCCGACGGCGGCCCCTCCGCAAACTGCCGCTGAGCGATGAGTACGCTGGTATCAGTGGTCGTCCCCGCAAATACGCTCGCATTCGAGTCGCCCCTGGCGGCGCCGTGCTGCGTCCTCGAAAGCTCATGCAGCAGAGCTGCACATCGCCTTCTGCGTCCTTGCCCGGCATCCACCAGTGACCCCTCTCGGTGCGAACGTACTTACGGGGACGACCACTAGCGAGAAATGCCCGAATTACCTGAAGTCGAGATCACTGCCCGTCTGATCGGATCCGCCACTGCGGGGAGGCGGATCGAATCGGCCCTGGCGCCCGGCGTCAACGCGCTGAAGACCTACGATCCGCCGCTGTCGGCGATCGAGGGGCTCGAGGTCGTTGGGGTTCAGCGGCGCGGGAAGCTGTTCCAGATTCAGCTTCAGCACGAGCTCACGCTGATGATCCACCTGATGTCAGCGGGCCGGCTGCAGCTGTTCGACAAGCGGGCATCGCTGCGCGATCGCGCCTCCCGGCTGCTGCTCCGGCTCGACGACGGCTCGGAGCTGCGGCTGCGCGAGTTCGGCACCAAGCAGGCGGCATGGGTCAAGCTGCTGACGCCGGAGGGCCTGGCCGCCGAGGAGACGCTGGCCACGCTCGGTCCCGAGGCCTATCCCGATCCGCCGCCGCTGCGCGAGCTGGAGGAGCTGCTGGACGCGCCGCGTCCGCTGCACGGCCTGCTGCGCGACCAGCGGGTGATCGCCGGAATCGGCCGCTCGTGGGTGGACGAGATCCTGCACGACGCCAAGCTGTCGCCGTTCAAGCGCGGCAACGACCTCGACGACGACGAGGCCGAGCGCCTGCGCGCCGCGATCATCGCTCAGCTGGGCAGGGCGATCGCCCACTACGAGCAGAAGATCACGCTGCCGATCCCCGACAAGCTGCCGATGCCCCTGACCGTGCACCGGCGCAACGGCGAGCCCTGCCCGCGGTGCGGGGACACGCTCGAGGCGGTCTTCTACGAGGACTACGTGATGTGTTACTGCCCCACCTGCCAGACCGAGGGCAAGCTGCTCAAGGACCGGCGACTATCGCGACTGCTCAAGTAGGGTTTTGGCGATGACACCGCAACCCGGCGACACCGCCCCCGACTTCACACTCCCAGACCAGCAGGGCAACCCCGTGACGCTGTCCGAGCTGCGCGGCAAGAACGTCGTCCTGTACTTCTACCCCAAAGCGGACACCCCGGGCTGTACGACCCAGGCGTGCGGGGTCCGCGACCACCGGCCCGACTACGAGCAGGCCGACGCGGTCGTGCTCGGCGTCTCACCGGATCCGGTCAAGGCCGTGAGCAAGTTCGATGAGAAGTTCGATCTCGGCTTCCCGCTGCTGGCCGATCAGGAGCACACCGTGGCCGAGCAGTACGGCGTCTGGGTGGAGAAGTCGATGTACGGGCGCAAGTACATGGGTAACGAGCGGACCACGTTTGTGATCTCGCCAGACGGCAAGATCAAGGACGTCTTTCACAAGGTCAAGCCGGCCGAGCACGACGCGCTCGTGCTCGGGTCGCTAGCCGGCGCCTGACCGCACCGACTCCGGGAGGTCTGACCGATGACCACCAGCGGCTCGAGCATTCCCCCGCTCCGCGAGCGTCCCGCATGGGGCGCCCTGGAGCGCCACCACGAGCAGATCGCACAGCGCCACCTGCGCGAGCTGTTCGCCGAGGACGAGACGCGCGGCGAGCGTCTGACCGCTGAGGGCGCCGGGCTGTTCCTGGACTACTCGAAGAACCGGATCACCGACGAGACGATCAAGCTGCTGGTGGCGCTGGCCGAGGAGTCGGGGCTGGCGCAGCGCACTGAGGCGATGTTCGGCGGCGAGCGGATCAACGTTTCGGAGAACCGCTCGGTCCTGCACGTCGCCCTACGGATGCCGAAGGGCACCACCTTGATGGTGGACGGCGAGGACGTGGTGGCCAAGGTGCACGAGGTGCTCGATCGCATGGCCGCCTTCACGCGGCGGATCCAAGACGGGGAATGGAAGGGGCACACCGGCAAGGCGATCCGCAACGTCGTCAACATCGGCATCGGCGGCTCGGACCTGGGGCCGGTGATGGCCTACGAGGCGTTGCGCCAGTACAGCCACCGGGGCATGAGGTTCCGGTTCGTATCCAACGTCGACTCGACGGACTTCGTCGAGGCCACGCGCGACCTCAACCCCGAGGAGACGCTGTTCATCGTCTCCTCGAAGACGTTCACGACGCTCGAGACGATGACCAACGCGCGCTCGGCGCGGGAGTGGGCTCTCGCCACGCTGAGCGACGAGGCGGCGATCGCCAAGCACTTCGTGGCCGTGTCCACGAATGCCGAGAAGGTGGCGGAGTTCGGGATCGATACCGAGAACATGTTCGAGTTCTGGGAGTGGGTGGGCGGCCGCTACTCGATGGAATCCGCGATCGGGCTCTCGACGATGCTCGCCATCGGTCCCGAGCGCTTCGCGGAGATGCTGGCCGGGTCCCACGAAATGGATCAGCACTTCCGCACCACCTCGCCGGAGCGCAACCTGCCGGTACTGATGGGGCTGCTGGCGCTCTGGTACGGCGACTTCTTCGGCGCTCAGACGATCGGCGTGATGCCCTACGAGCAGTACCTCAAGCGCTTCCCCGCCTACCTCCAGCAGCTGACGATGGAGTCAAACGGCAAGCACGTGACCCTGGACGGGCGCCGGGTGGACTACGACACAGGGGCGATCTTCTGGGGCGAGCCGGGCACCAACGGACAGCACAGCTTCTACCAGCTCATCCACCAGGGCACGAGGCTGATCCCCCTGGACCTGATCGGGTTCGCGCGGACGCTGAACCCGCTTGGCGACCACCATGACCTGCTGATGTCCAACGTGTTCGCGCAGGCGGAGGCGCTGGCCTTCGGCAAGACCGAGCAGGAGGTTCGCGACGAGGGCACGCCCGAAGCGATTGCGCCGCACCGGGTGATGGAGGGCAACCGGCCGACGAACGTGATCCTGGCCGAGGAGCTCACGCCGCGCATGCTCGGCGTGCTGGTGGCCCTGTACGAGCACAGCGTCTTCACTCAGGGCGTGATCTGGGGAATCGACTCCTTCGATCAGTGGGGCGTCGAGCTCGGCAAGGCCCTGGCGCAGCGGATCATCCCGGAGCTCGAGTCAGAGGACGAGCCCGAGTTGCACCACGACAGCTCGACGAACGCGCTGATCCGCCGCTATCGCGCGATGCGCTGATCCGCCGCTATCGCGCGATGCGCTGATCCGCCGCTATCGCGCGATGCGCTGATCCGCCGCTATCGCGCGATGCGCTGATCCGCCGCTATCGGGCGATGCGCTGATCCGCAGGTGCCGGTGCGGCAGACGCCGGTCTACTGAAGGCCCTCGCGCGCCTCGCGCACGAGCGTCACTGCCTCGGGGAAGATGACCGCCATCACGGCCCGGAGCTGCTCGGCCTGCTGCTCGGTCGTCCCCTGGATATTGGCGCGATTGATCGCCGCTACCGTCAGATCCACCGCGAGCTTGATCGCGTTGTCGGCCCATGCCAGGCGCTGCGCGCCCTGCATCTGCTCGGCAAACTCGCCGAGGCGCCGCTGCAGATCCTCGGGGTCACCGAAGAGATCGCCGAAACCACCACTTCCTTCCATACCGTCAAATGGTAGCGGGGGAGCATCACGTGCCGGAGGGAATTTCCGTGCGGCGGGCCAGTACGGCGACCGTGCCCCCGCGGCGGGCCAGCCCGGCGACAAGCTCGGCGAGTACCGCCACCGGAACCAGCGGCACGGCCAGCCCGGTCAGCGCCAGGTCCCGCGGATCGAGCGGGGCGTTGCGCTTGAGCAGGTTGTACAGGTAGGACGGGTGGCGGGTGAGCCGGCTGACGGCCGACTGCCACATCCCGTAGGGGTTGTGCTCGAGCAGCCCGTGGCGGATCGCCAGCACCTCGAACCCGGCGGCGTCCAGAAGCCGTCGCAGCCCGTCCGGGGTGAAGTGGGTCCGGTGGCGGGGAACATCGAGGTGGTACCAGCGGTCGCGTCCCAGCCGGGCCTGGGCGCTGGCCAGATTGGGCACCCCGATCAGCAGGCCTGCGCCGGGCGCCAGCCAGGCGTGAATGCGCGCCAGTGCCCCCGCCGGGTCGGGGAGGTGCTCCAGAACGTGCCACAGCGTGACCGCGTCGAGCGAGCCCGCCTGAAACGACGCCGATTCGATGCTGATCTCGAGCACCGGCGCACCGACGGCGGCGGCGCGGTCGACGCCGCGGCGGGCCGGCTCGATCCCGAACGCGTCGAATCCGGCCGCGCGGGCGAGGGCGACGAACCGGCCCTGTCCGGCTCCGGCGTCAAGGACCCGGGCCCCCGGCTGCGCCAGCTCGGAGAGCATGCGCAGGCGCTGTCCATCGAACGCGCGCAGCGCCGGCCCGGCGAGCCGGTGCAGGCGCGGACGGCCGGCGCGAAAAGCGCCGGCGTCGTGCAGATCGGGCTCGGGTGGCCCGGCGGTGACGGCGGTGCCACAGACGCGACAGCGCCACAGCTCGTAGCGCCTACCCGACAGCGACGGCTCGGAGGCCCCGACCACCCGCCACGCGGCCAGCGGGGCCCCGCAGGCCGGGCACGCGGCGCGATCCGCGTCGCGTTGATGCACGACCACTAGCATACGGCGCCGCATGAACGCCGATCAGCAACTCCAGTACGAAGCACGGGTGCGCAACCGCCAGGCGATCGTCGCCCTGCTGGCCGGCGTGCTGCTGGTGGGAGCTGCGGCGCTCCAGCTGGGCGGAGCGCACACCAAGGTCGACGAGCTGACGCTCGACCTGCTGACCGCCAACAAGCGCTTCCCGCTGGACCTCATCGCCTCGGTGATCAACGCCATCGCTTCGGGGCTGATCGCCTGGACGCTGGTCTACCTGTACCAGAGCGCGCGGGCGCGCAGCGACAAGGTGCGCCCGCTGATAAGGGTCCTGGCGCTCCTCGGCGGCGCGCTGGCCGCGATCACGGGGGTGGCCTACGCGATCATCGTGGCGATCAAGGTCCATCAGTTCGCCACCACGGGCGCGCAGACCTACGACGAGGCCAACCGCCTGACCAGCGGTGCCGGACTGCTGGCGCTGCAGCTGGTGGGGCAGGCGGCGGCGCTGATGGTGGCGGTCTCGTTCGTGCTGGTGGCGCTGGCCGCGATGCAGCAGGGCCTTCTGACCCGCTTCATGGGCTACCTGGGGATCTTCGCGGGCGCGCTGGTCCTGTTCCAGATCGTCCAGATCCCTGTGGTCCAGGGCTACTGGCTGGCGGCGCTGGCCTACCTGTTCTCGGGCCGCTGGCCGACCGGGATCCCGCCGGCATGGACGACCGGACGCGCCGAGCCCTGGCCCTCCTCGGCCGAGATGCGCGCCCGGCGGGCCGCGGGGGCCGGCGGCGCGGCGGGCGGGTCCTCTCCCCGGCGCGGGCCGACTCCGAAGCCTCAGCCCCAGGCGGCCGGGGGGCTGTCTACGGGCACCAACGGGCGCACCCGCTCGAGCACCCCCAAGCGCAAGCGCAAGCGCCGGAATTAGTAGACGGGCCCTGAGCGATCAGGGCCCGCTCCGCTCAGCGGTCGCCGTTCATCGGCGCTGAACGACCGCTCGCCGTACCTGTGGCGCCGTCGGACGATCAGGGCTTGCCGCACCGGTTACCGGTGCGCGAGCGTGCCCGCGACCGTCTCGGCAACCCACACAAGGAGGACAGAGATGGAAGCAGGTCGTCTACCACCACGTGAGGCCGATGTGGCCCCGGCCGCCGAGGATCCCACCGGCGGCAGAAGCGCGGGTTGGACGCCCGCGGACCCCGGTCCGCTGGGCCTGGCTGCATTCGCTGGAACCACGTTCGTGCTCAGCCTGATCAACGCCGGCCTGGTCGGCGATACCGGCCTGGTTGGTGGGGGTCTACTGCCCTTGGTTGCCGGGCTGGCACTCGCCTACGGGGGGATCGGCCAATTTGCGGCCGGTATCTGGGAGTTCCGCACCGGCAACACGTTCGGTGCGGTGGCATTCTGCTCCTACGGTGCATTCTGGATCTCGTTCTACTTCATCGTCCAGGCGGCTGGATCGGTGGCCAAGACCGAGCTGTTCAGTGGGCTCGGGCTGTACCTGTGGATGTGGGGGATCTTCACCGCCTACATGTTCATCGCCTCACTGAGGACCACGGGCGCGGTCGCGCTCGTGTTCCTGCTGCTGGCGATCACGTTCATCGTGCTCGGCATCGGCAACTCCGCCCTGGCCGGGGGGACGAGCGCCACCAACAGCACGATCAAGCTCGGCGGCTACATCGGGATCATCACGGCCGTCGCGGCGTGGTACGCATCGTTCGCCGGCGTGATCAACTCGACGTTCGGCCGGGTCGTGGCGCCGGTCTTCCCACTGCGGCGCTGAACGGAAGTTCTGAGTCGTTTACGCGACTGGGGTAAAACTACAGACAAGACACAGCCGCCCTCTGCGGCCAACTCGGGCGCCGGCGCGACCATAGCGCCGGCGCTCGGTGCTGACCGGTGCGACGCGAGGCTTACGAGAAGGAGAGGCTCCACATGGCAGATACGACTCAGGCAGGTGGGGGGACGCTCGAGCAGCAGCTCGACGAGATGCTCGATATTGAGAAATTCGAGCCGCCCGAGTCCTTCGTCGAGCATGCCCTGCTGAACGACCCCGCCGTCTACGAAGAGGCGGAGGCCGACTGGAAGGGGTGGTGGGTCAAGCAGGCCAAGGAGCTGCACTGGTTCAAGGAGCCGACGCAGGACCTGGATGATTCGAACCCGCCGTTCTACAAGTGGTTCGAGGACGGCAAGATCAACGCCTCCTACAACTGTCTGGACCGTCACATCGAGGCCGGCAAGGGCGACAAGGTCGCCTACCACTGGCGCGGCGAGGAGGGCGAGGAGCGCGACGTCACGTACGCCGACCTGCACCGCGACGTCCAGCGCTTCGCCAACGCGCTCAAGGATCTCGGGATCCAGAAGGGCGACGTGGTCGGGATCTACCTGCCGATGATTCCCGAGGTCGTCGTCTCGATGCTCGCCTGCGCGCGGATCGGGGCTCCCCACAACGTGGTCTTCGGCGGCTTCTCGCCCGACTCGGTCAAGGAGCGGATGGAGTTCTCCGAGGCCAAGGCGCTGATCACCGTCGACGGCGCGCGCCGCAAGGGCAAGACGGCGCCGATCAAGCAGCAGGTCGACAAGGTCATGGGCGACGTGAAGTCGCTCGAGCACATCGTCGTGATCAAGGGCACCGGCGCCGAGTGTGAGATGCAGGAGGGGCGCGACGTCTGGTATCACGAGATCTGCGAGGCCGCCGACCCCGAGTGCCCGGCCGAGGAGCTCGACGCCGAGCACCCGCTCTACATCCTCTACACCAGCGGCTCGACGGCGAAGCCGAAGGGGATCCTGCACACCACCGGCGGCTACCTGACCGGGGTGAGCGCGACCCATAAGTACGTGTTCGACCTCAAGCCCGACGAGGATGTCTACTGGTGCGCGGCCGACGTCGGCTGGGTCACCGGGCACTCCTACATCGTCTACGGCCCGCTTTGCAACGGCGCCACGTCGGTGATGTGGGAGGGCGCCCCCGATTACCCCCACAAGGGGATCTGGTGGGAGATCGCCGAGCGCTACGGCGCGACCATCTTCTACACCGCGCCGACCGCGATCCGCGCCTGCATGAAGTGGGGCGTCGAGCACGTCGAGAAGGCCAATCTCGAGAAGCTGCGCCTGCTGGGGTCCGTGGGCGAGCCGATCAACCCCAAGGCGTGGCTGTGGTACTACAAGGTGGTGGGCGGCGAGCGCTGCCCGATCGTCGACACCTGGTGGCAGACCGAGACCGGCGCGATCATGATCACGCCGCTGCCCGGAATCGTGGCCACCAAGCCCGGCTCGGCCACGCGCCCGTTCCCCGGGGTCAAGGCCGACGTGGTCGACGAGCGCGAGGGCAAGCCGCTCGACGAGGGCCAGGGATTGCTGGTGCTCCAGCGGCCGTGGCCCTCGATGCTGCGCACCCTCTACAAGGAGGACGACCGCTTCATCGAGACCTACTTCGCCAAGTTCGGCAAGGAGACCTACGTCGTCGGCGACGCGGCCCGCAAGGACAAGGACGGCTACTTCTGGGTGATCGGGCGGATCGACGACGTGGTCAACGTCTCGGGCCACCGGCTGTCGACGGCCGAGGTGGAGTCGGCGATCGTCTCGCACGGCAAGGTCGCTGAGTCGGCGGTGATCGGCCAGACCGACGAGGACACCGGACAGGCGATCTGCGCGTTCGTGACCCTGGAGGGCGATCTCGCCGGGTCGGATGAGCTGATCGAGGAGATCCGCGCGCGCGTGGCCGACCGGATCGGCAAGTTCGCGCGTCCGAAGCGGATCATCTGGGCCGACGACCTGCCCAAGACGCGCAGCGGCAAGATCATGCGCCGCCTGCTGCGCGACATCGCCGAGGGCCGCGCGCTGGGCGACGTGACCACGCTGCGCGACCCGGATGTGATGGCGCAGCTCGAGGGCAAGATCAAGGAGGAGCAGGCGGCTGAGTAACGCGACCTCGGCTAATAGTCGTGCCTGGCGAGTCGGAGGCCGCCGACTCGCTCTGATTCGCTGAGCGCACTCATGGCGGGAACCATCTCGCTGGTCACGAGCCCGTGCTCCGTCGTGAGCTCGTCGATGATCTCGAACGAGCGCGCGGTTCGTTCCGGGGTATCCACCGTGATCGTCACGACGGGCACGTGGCGGCGGATCTGAAAGAACCTGTCGCCATGGGGGGCGTGGTCCCCGTGAAAGCCCCAGATCCCCCGCAGGCTGGTCGCGCCCGCGGCGTCTGATCGACGCAGCCGCCGGATGATCTCGAGGTTCAGCGGCCGTCCCTCATGGGTGGCACTCTGCGAGGTGTAGACCATCAGCTTCTGCCATAGGGCAAGGCCGTGCTCGTCGGTTCCCGGGAGCGCGTGTGGCCGACCCAGCAGCTCGCCGTCGCGCTTGCAGACTCGGACGCGCTCGAGCGTCACGAGCGGGTCGTGCAGCAGGCCTCCGAGCTCGGGCAGAGCCCGGGCGATCTCCTGGCCCGAACCGACGGCGATGATCATCATTGGAACCTCAGCGTTTCGAGCGAAGAACTTCGCTCGTGTGCGGCGCCCCCGGTTGGTGCCGTCGACGCCGAGCAGCGCGGTCGCTCCCGCGATCCCGCGGCGATGGAGGAGGTCGCAGACGGCGGCGAATGCCGGCATGCCGGACGCCCGTTCCTGGCGCCCGACGTAGATGGTGAGCTTGGTCGCCTCTCCCAGGGCGTCCGGAAGCTCGACCGCCCCGATCTCGCCTGACAGCAGGCGCGCGCGCTCGAGAGTGATCAACCCGCGTCGTTTGATCTCCAGGACACGGTCGAGCATGGACTCGATCCGTTCCCGACGGTCCACCGCGATCGACACGACCGGCAGGTCTTCGGAGAGCGTCAGCAACCTGTCGGTGTGCAGGTGGTGAAGGCGTCCAAAGCCCTCCGCGCCTCGCAACAGGATGCTCACCTGCAGCTGGTGGCTGCCGTAGACGTCGAGCAGCTCGTCGGCCAGCAGCCGGTCTTCGGTGCGATCGCGCTCGCCGAAATAGGTCGTGAGCTTGAGGCAGTCATCGTTCATCAGTGAGCTCCAATGGCACGTCCCAGGGCGGCCGCAGCGACGCCCAGCACGACACTTGCCGCGACATTCACGACCGCCCCGCGTAGATCGGCGTCTTCGGCCAGCCGGTGTGTCTCGAGCATCCAGGTCGAGAACGTCGTATACGAGCCGAGCGTTGCCGTTCCAGCGAGCAGGAGTGCGCTTCCCCGCAGTGCCAGCCCGGTGAGCAGTCCGAGCAGCAGCGCGCCGCTGAGATTGATGATGAGCGTTCCGAACGGAAAGCCACGACCCAGGCGCCCGGCGATGAATCCATCGAGCAGGAAGCGGACGGTCGCCCCCACGCCGCCCAGTCCCGCGACCGCAAGCCAGACTCCGAGGCTCATGCGATCAAACGTGAGCGTCGCACGAACGCGGTCGTCGCCCAGATCGCGAAGTAGCCGGCGGTGATGCTCGCCAGCCCGTAGCCCACGGCCAGGCCGATCCGATCGTCGTCGAGCATCTTCAAGATCTCCACCTGCATCGTGGAGAAGGTCGTGTAGGCGCCGCAGAATCCCGTGCCCAGAAACGGCCGGCGATACGTCGACAGGGGCAGACGCTCCTGCAGCCGGGTCGCGAAGTAGGCCAGGGCGACGCTTCCCGTGATGTTGATGAAGAAGGTCACCCACGGCCAGTTCGGGGCGGCAGTGGAGAACCGCGTGCCGAGCCACACCCGCAACAGCGCACCGGCCGCGCCGCCCGCGAAGATGGCCCCGAGCTCGCGGCGATCCAGGTCAGCCACGGTGTCTCAGACGCTGAGCAGGCGACCGAGCTCGGCCGTGTGCCGGCGGGCGACCGGGATCGTGCCGCCGCCGGTGAACATGAGCTCGGCGGTGCCCCCCAACTGGGGGCGTAGCTCGACGGCGTTGCGCAGGTTCGCAACGTACTGGCGGTGGACGCGGACGAAGCCGAACGGCGCCCAGCGGTGCTCTATGTCAGAGAGCGTGGCGCGCAGCAGATAGCGCCCATCCGCGGTCACGATGCGCACGAAGTCGCCGTAGGACTGCACGTAGTGGACGGCCCCGCGCGCCAGCAGGCGGGTGGAGCCGCCGTGGACGTTGGCGACCGCGATCATCTCGCTGTCGGGCCCCGCCAGTGGCGGCGCCGGAGCCGCGGCGACCGTTGCGCTCGGAGCCCAGTCCGGCGCCGGCGCGTGCTCCACGGCCGCGGACACGCGCTCGATCGCCTCCTCGACCCGGCGGCGCCCCACCGGCTTTCGCAGGTAGTCCAGCGCGTGCAGCTCGAAGGCCTCGGCGGCGGCGGAGTCATAGGCGCTGACGAACACCAGCTGCGGCGGCGTCCTGAAGCGGCGCAGCACGCGTCCAAGCGCGATGCCGTCGAGGTCGGGCATGCGCACGTCGAGGAAGATCGCGTCGTAGAGGTGGCTCGAGGCCTTCTCCAGGGCGTCGTGACCGTCGTAGGCACACTCGACCTCGTGGACGCTGGGGGAGCTGCGCAGCAGTCGCGCCAGGTCCTCGAGCTGGGTGTGCTCGTCGTCGACGGCGAGGATCGTCAGGTGGTCCGCGCTCATGCGCGCTCGCTCTCACCGAGGCCCACGGCCGCCGTCTCGCTCGGGCCCTCGCCCGCGAGGTTGGGGACAGTCATCACCGCGGTGGTACCGCGGCCCAGCTGGGATTCGATCCGCAGGGCGTAGCGCTCGCCGAAGGTGGCCCGCAGCCGGGCGTCGACGTTGGAGAGCCCGATCCCGCCGCCCGCGCCCGCCAGGACCGCGCTCACCCGCTCGGGCTCGATCCCGGTCCCGTCGTCGATCACACGCAGCTCGACGTCGCCGCCCGAGACGCGCGACACGATCGCGATCCGTCCGGTCCCGGCGCGACGCTCGACTCCGTGTCGGACGGCGTTCTCGACCAGTGGCTGGACCGACATCGCGGGTACCACGGCGCCACGCGTGTCGGGATCGACGTCGATGGTCACGTTCAGACTGTCGCGGAAGCGCGCCTGTTCGAGGCGGAGGTAGCGCTCGACATGGTCGACCTCCTCGGCGAGCGTGACATACGAGCGGCCATCGCGGAACAGATAGCGCGTGAACTCGGCGAAGTCGATCAGCAGCTCCCGCGCCTCCTCGGGGCGGTCGTGGATGTCGCCGGCCACCGCCGCCAGCGCGTTATAGATGAAGTGCGGGGAGATCTGAGCCCGCAGCGCCCGCAGCTCCGCCTGGGCGAGGCGCTCCTCCTGCTCGCGCAGCATCGACAGCTCCACCTGAGCGGAGACCAGGGCGGCTGCCTCCTGCACGACGCGCAGCTCGGAGCCGCGTGGACGCCCCTGCCCCCGGTAGAAGGCGATCAGGGTCCCGGCGCGCCTGCCCTGGACGGTCAGCGGCGCCATCACCGCCGAGCGCAACGGGCAGGCCGGGTCCGAGGACACGAGGCGAGGCACCACGTGCATGCGATCGTCCGGAGTGCGTTCGAGCAGCCTCGACAGCAGGTCGCCCGGGCGGACCTGCTCGCGGCCCTCGCCCTCGATCGCCAGCACCGCCCGCGTGTCGGCCAGCGCGATCGCCGCCGCGCCGGTGAGGGCGAGCAGGTGGGGGACCGCCTGCGACGCCGAGCGGGAGTGCAGGCCGCGGCGCAGATGCGGGAGCGTTGACGTGGCGGCGTGCAGCGCCGACTGCATGCCGACCGCCTGGGGTGCGCTCGGGGCGCGCCGGGCACGGAGCATCCGCACCCCCAGCACGGTTACGGCGACCAGGGCTATCCCCAGCAGTACTCCGACACCGAGGTCCACCAAGGTCGTCAAAGCCTACTCCGAGCGTCACCCAGACACCGATCCATCAGGCATGATTGCCCGATGAGCTCCTTCACTTCCTACGAAGACGCCCGCGCCGGTCACCACTGGGAGGTGCCCGAGCGCTACAACATCGCCACCGACGTGTGCGACAAGCACCCGCGCGACAAGCCCGCGATGATCCACGAGGATCCGGCCGGCAACGTTCGCCGCCTCACCTGGGGCGAGCTCCAGGACGACTCCAACCGGTTCGCGAACGTTCTGGCCGCCCACGGCGTGCAGCGCGGCGACCGGGTCGCGATGCTGCTGCCACCCACGCCGGAGACGGCCGCGGCGTTCTTCGGGACCTGGAAGCTGGGGGCGATCCTGCTCTCGATGTCGGTCCTGTACGGGGACGACGGAATCCGTCACCGCCTGACCGACTCCGGGGCGAAGGTGCTGGTCACCAACCAGGCCAACGCCGACCGGATGGAGCGCTCGCTGGTCGAGCAGGTGCTGATCCTCGACGAGGATCTGCTCGGCAGCGGGTCGACGTCGTTCGCCACGGTCGACACTGCCGCGGAGGACCCGGCGCAGCTCTACTACTCCTCGGGCACGACCGGGCTGGCCAAGGGGATCCTGCACGCGCACCGCTACATCCTCGCCCACGAGGAGTTCGTCTACTGCCACGACGTCCAGGACGGCGAGCTGTTCCACGGGATGGGCGAGTGGGCGTGGGCGGCAGGGATCGCGCCGCTGCTCGGACCGTGGCGCTACGGGGCGGTGCAGGCGGTGTACCAGCGCGAGGGCGGCTTTGACCCGAGCAAGCAGCTGGACTTCCTGTCGCGCCACGAGGTCACCAACGTGTTCGGGACGCCGACGGCGATCCGCTCGATGATGTCGATCGCCGATGCCGGGACGCGGTACCCGCAGAAGTTCCGGATCGTGTGCTCGGCGGGGGAGCCGCTCAACCCCGAGGCGATCCGCTGGTTCCGCGACCAGTACGGGGTCACCGTGCTGGACTTCTACGGACTGACCGAGTCCTACCCGCTGTGCGCCAACTTCCCGTTCATGGAGGTGCGCGAGGGATCGATGGGCAAGCCGATGCCGGGCTGGGAGGTGGCGATCCTCGACGAGGACGAGCGGCCGGTGGCCCAGGGCGAGCGCGGCGAGATCTGCCTGAAGGCCCGCTCGAATCCGCACTATCCGCTCGGCTACTGGAACCGCCCGGCGCAGGACACCGCGGAGACGTTCGGCGGGGAGTGGTTTCACACCAAGGACGCCGCGTCGACCGATCCGGACGGTTATTACTGGTACGAAGGCCGCGCCGACGACGTGATCATCTCCGCGGGCTACCGGATCGGGCCGTTCGAGGTCGAGTCGGCCTGCCTGGAGCACCCCGCGGTGGCCGAGGCGGCGGCCGTGGCGGCGCCCGACGAGCGCCGCGGAAACGTGGTCAAGGCGTTCGTGGTGCTGGCCGAGGGCCACGAGCCGAGCGACGGGCTTGCCGATGAGATCAAGGCGTTCGTTCGCGACCACCTGTCGGCATACGCCTACCCCCGCCTGATCGAGTTCGTGCCCGACCTCCCCAAGACCCTGACCGGGAAGATCAGGCGGATCGAGCTTCGCCAGCAGGAAGCGGAGCGCTCGAAAGCGTCTCCGGGCTGAGCGCTCTGTCCGCGGCGATCTGAGGCGAGATCTTGACCGGCTACTGGCGTCCTTCGCCGGGGAACACCGTCTTGCCGAACGGATGGCGCTCGGCGGCGTAGCCCAGATACGGGAGGTTGAAGATGTCCTCGAGCGTGCGCAGGAGGGTGAAGTGGTCGGCGGGTGTCGCGGCGGTCTTCCCCTTGGCGGCGAACGGGGACAGGACCAGCGCCCCAGTGCGTCCGCCACCCGCCCCAGGCTGGGCGCTGGCACCCGGGTTCGAGGTATTGGCGTAATCGAGCTTGCCGCAGCAGGAGCTGGAGTCGGCGTTCGGGCCCGAGGCCGGGGCCTGGTCGGAGACGATCACGATCATCCCGTCCTGCTTGTAGGCGCTCGTGGCCTCGATCTGGGGGATCCAGGTGGCCAGGAAGGCGTCGGCGGCGGCGGCGCCGGTAACGGTCGACCCCGCCGGGCAGGCCCCGTCGTCGCCGGCGGTGCAGAGATCGGGGGCGATCCAGGAGAAGTTGGGAATGGCGGTACCGGCCAGGTCGGGACCGAGCTGACCGAGCCCGACGTCGTCCTGCGAGCACGCCGGCTGCTTGGTCAGCGAGCCGAAGTACACGAACGGGTTGCGGCGGGTGACGTACAGGTCGGCCGGCGTCTCGGTGCCCGCCGTGGCGTCGGGGGCGCCGACAGCGGGGTGGCGGCAGCTGGCCTGGGTGTCGCCGGGGGCTCCCTGCCCGGCGATGTAGGCCCGCCAGGTCAGGTGGTTGGCGGCCAGCTGGTCGGGCAGGGTCGTGACCGTCGCGGGGAACACGCAGCCGTGCCCGGCGGCGAGCCCGGTGGCCTGGCTGACCGTGCCCGGCTTGACCGGCGCGTACACCGCGCAGCCTGACTGCAGCTGGGGTGTCGGGCCCTGTCCGGAGATCAGCGCGACGCCGTCGGCGAGGGCGCCGTGGGCGACGGCGTAGTAGCCGCTGAGCAGCGTCCCCTGCGGCCGGAGCGTCCCGTCCAGGTAGTGGGCCCCCGACTGCGGCCCGTACAGAGAGGTGAACGACTGATCGGCGAGCATCACGAACCAGACGTGCTTGATCGCCGGCAGCCGGACCGTTGTCGTCACCGGCCCGGGGGTGGTCGAGCTCGAGCTCGTGGTCGTGCTGCTCGATGAGGTCGTGGTGCTGCTCGACGTGGTTGTGGTCGAGGACGACGTGGTCGAAGACGACGTGGTCGGCGTGGAGCTCGTCGTGCTCGTCGTCGTGGTGCTCGGGGTGGCGGGGGCCGGCGCCGGCGGGGCGGGCGGCGCGGGGGGCTGGATCGGGGATGGGTTGCTCGCTCCCGAGCCGGTGCCAGGCCGTGTGGTGGCCGCGGCGCGGGCCACCGGGACGCGCACCGCGATCAGCTGTGCCGCCTGCACCGGGCTCGGCGGGGTGAAGAGCGCGCCGGCGATCACGCCCACGCCGAGGCCGGCGGCGAGCATCGCCGTGAAGGCGCCGGCGGCCCGGGCGGTCGGCTGGGCGCGGTGATGAGTTCGGGGGCCTAGGGCGACGGGGGAACCCCGGGTCAGGACCGCCCTGAGCAGCTGGCAGCGCCGAGGACACGGCGTGCCCGCAGCCCAGGCAGTAGCGCTGGTCGCCGGCCAGCGGCGTCGCGCAGCTCGGACAGGCCCGCTCGCCGGTCACGCGCGCAGCGCCAGTCCGCAGTGCCAGCAGAAGTCGGACCCACGCGCGTACAGCGAGCCGCAGTGCGGGCACGCCCCGGCGGCACCGGCCTCCTCCAGCCGAAGCAGGCGCTCGGCCTCGGCGAGGCTGCCCTCGATCTCCTGCAGCTCGGCGGCGCGCGCGACGAGCACGTCGAGGCGGAAATGGTCACGGCCAGCCATCTCGTATACGACCCCGCCCAGATCCCATTGCAACTCGGCGAAGCGCGCGGCCAGCGCGGCACGGCGGGCGGCCAGCTCGGAGCCGTCCATGGCCTGGGAGCTGCCCGGGGGTCCGGGCTGCGGCGGCGCCGGCGGCGCCGGGTGGGCGAGGCCGATTCGGCGCATGCCGGCCACGAGCCCGGAGCGGACCTGGTCGGAGCGCCGCGGCGCGGCGCGGCCGTTGTGCGCTGCTTCGCTCATTCAGCAGCCGATGCAGGACCCGGAGGTGCCGCCGCCGGCCTTCTTGTTGTCGGTGGGGGGAGCGCTGCCGCCGGTGCCGACGGTGCTGGGGAGTTTGGAGGAGGCCTTCTCGTAGGCGCTGCCGCCGAGGTTGTGCGCAGCAGCCGCCTGGGAGGCGCCGGCGTTGCTGGCGGTAGCGTTCGAACCGCCGCCGGACGAGCCGGAGCTGCTCTTCGGCTTCACGTGCAGGACCAGGGCGCCGGGGAACTTCCCGACCAGCTTGTGCTGGGCCGCCTTGGCCTGCTTCTGGGTGGAGAAGCGGCCCGAGTAGATCACGTACTTCCCAGTCGGGGTGCCGCTGTGCCCGCTGCCGCTGAGGACGCCGACGGCGCTCGCTCCCTTCGCGGTGGCGGCGCTCTTGGCTGCCTGGACATCGCTCGCGGTGGCGGTCAAGGCCAGCGAGGACAGCTCGACCGTCCAGCCCGAAGCCCCCGCCGGCCAATCCTCGCTGACGGAGCCCGCCGCGGTGGGTGTGCCCGACGTGCTCGCCCCGCCCGTGGAGCCCGCCGCCGCTCCGGCCGCGGTGCCACCGGCCGCCACCGTGACCACCGTCGGCTTGGCGGCGACCGGGGTGGGGCCGTCACCGCGGCCTATGACTATGCCCACGCCGAGCGCGAGGACGATCGCCGCTACCGCCACGAGCACGATCAGGCCGCCGCGCTGGTCGCGCCCCGCATCCGCTCCGCGGACGGGCCCCGCAGCCAAGGCGGCGCCTGTCGGCTCGAGGCCGAGCGCACGGCGGAAGTCGACGCGTGGCTCGGTCAGGCGGTGCCCGCAGTTGAGGCAGTAGCGCTGGTCGGAGGCGAGTGCGGCGGAGCACGCAGGGCAGGTCGAGCCGGGGCGCTCGAGCTCGTGCGGGGTGGGGACGGCGGGTGTGGACATGGCTCCTAGGCCCTAGGCCAGGTTCGACGGTGGGGCGGTCACGGAGATCCGTGCGCCGTGGGGATTGCCGATGAAGTAGATGTGAAAGCGAGCCGGCTTGCCGGCGGCCAGGCGGGCCACCAGTCCGCGGCCGGCGGCCACGATGCGCCCGCCCAGGCGGGCGGTGGCGAACAGCACCAGACTGCGCTGAACGACCGAGCTGGAGTCGCTGATGAGACCGCTGGCCTCCCAGCCACTGGCGGGGTCGTCGGTGAGCGTGACCGCCCCGATCTCGATCCTGGGCGGCGGCGAGTGCAACGAACGTCCCGCTCCCACCCTGGCCACGACACGCACCGGAGTGCCCGCGGGGAGGACCTGGTCGTTGACCCAGTCGACGAGCTTCCCCGGTTCCAGCAGCGGAACGTGCGAGAGGTCGTTCTCGAGTCCCGGCTGGTTGTTGGCGAACACGCTGTGCCCGGCGGCGTCGCGGACATCGATCGCGATCGGCGCGTCGGTCATCGGATGTGACCCGGTGTTGCGCAGCACGATGACCGCCGCCGTTCCGTTGGCGTCGTGCAGGATCTGGGTGGAGACGATGCGGATCCGGCGGTCGATACGGCCGACGCTGAGACCGTGGACCTGAAAGGCCTTGATCCCCTGACGGGAGATCTTGCGAGCGGCGTCGACGGTCGACTCGCACGCGGTCAGGCCCATCAGCGCGCAGGCGCAGCCGGCGATCAGAAGCGCCGGCCTCATCCGAACGCCCCGGCCACGTAGTCGCGCGTGCGCTGGGCCCGCGCCGCCGCGAAGATCTGCCGTGCTGTCCCATACTCGACCAGCTCCCCCAGGTACATGAACGCGACCTGATCGGCGATCCGGCGCGCCTGCTGGAGGTTGTGGGTGACGATCACGACCGCAACATCGCGCTTGAGCCGCGTGATCAGCTCCTCGATCACGGCGGTCGAGCGCGGATCGAGCGCCGAGCAGGGCTCGTCGAGCAGCAGCACCTCGGGGTCGGCCGCCAGCGAGCGCGCGATGCACAGCCGCTGCTGCTGCCCACCGGAGAGCCGGAGTGCCGGATGGTCGAGGTCGTCGCCGACCTCGTCCTGCAGGCCGGCCCGGGTCAGCGCCTCGACGACCTGCGGCTCGAGCTCGGAACGCCGCGGGCGCCGCCGGCGCTTCTCCCCATGCTCGCGCAGGGCGTAGGCGACGTTGTCGTAGATCGACATCGGGAACGGGTTGGGCTGCTGGAAGACCATCGAGACGCGACGGCGCAGCCTGGTCACCTCGAGCTCGTCGATGTCCTGACCGTCCAGCGTGATCCGGCCCCCTCGGGCGGCGGTCGGCGTCAGCTCGGTGAGCCGGTTGAGCGAGCGCAGCAGGGTCGTCTTGCCGCACCCCGACGGGCCGATCAATGCCAGCACCTGCCCCTGGGCGATCGCCAGGTCGACGGCGTTGACCGCGATCTTGGACGCGTAGGAGATCGTCACCCGCTCGCAGCGCATCCGCTCCCGGGCCGCCGCGGACTCCGCGCCCGGCTGCACCTCGGGCAGCGTCGGGATCGCCTCCAGCGCGTCGGCCAGGGGCGCCGCCGGGTCCCCCGCGGGAGCCCGTACCGCAGTCGGATCCGGCGCGGGAGCCCGCACCGCCGCAGGCTGCGCGGCGGGGATCGCGCTCGGATCGATCCGGCGAATCGGCGGCGGGGGGTTCAGCGACTCCATGCCGTCACCTCGCGCCCGCCTCGGGTGAGGCGGTCGACCGCGTAGTTGAGCACCAGCACGATCAGCAGCAGGAAGAAGGCTGCCGCGTAGGCCTTCTGGGGCGCGTTGCCCTCGCCGACAGGCGAGTTGTTGTACACGTAGGTGGTGAGCGTCGAGCCCGTGCCGCGCAGGAAATCCAAGGGCCACGGGCCGCCACCGGGCTGATTGACCAGCGTGCCTCCGAGGAGCACGATCGCGATCGCCGTATCACCGATGATCCGGCCCATCCCGAGCGCCGCGCCGGTCGCGATCCCGGGCCTCACCGAGGGCAGCAGGACGTGTCGGATCGTCACCCACTTCGACTTGCCGAGCGCATAACTGGCCTCGCGGACCGTGTTCGGGACAGCCTGGAGTGCCTC
The DNA here is from genome assembly GCA_963799995.1 of uncultured Solirubrobacterales bacterium. GTDB lineage: Bacteria > Actinomycetota > Thermoleophilia > Solirubrobacterales > Solirubrobacteraceae > Palsa-465. The sequence goes on from CAWCZI010000014.1 coordinate 638,990, forward strand.
CCGGCTGGAGCCGACCATCAGGGGCAGCGCGACCAGCGACATCACGATCCCGGCGATCAGGAACGAGCGGCCGTAGGCCACCACGCCTTGGCTGGACACCGACAGCGGCGCGAACAGCGCCTGGCTGAAGACGATCAGCCCGAAGATGGCCAAGACGATGCTGGGCACGCCGGCGATCACGTCGACTCCGGACTCCACCAGCCGGGCCAGCCACACGGGGCGGCCGTACTCCGACAGCCAGATGGCGATGCCCAGGCCGATCGGGCCGGCGATCAGGATCCCGAGCAGGGTCAGCGCCAGTGTTCCCTCGATCGGATCGAGGAACCCCCCGGCCTTGCTCTGATCGACGGCGGCGGTCGGGTGCTGCACGAGCAGATCCAGGTTCATGTACTGCAGCCCCTTGACCGCCATGAAGACCACGATCCCGAGCGCGCACAGGAACAGGAACAGCCCCGCCAGGTAGCAGACAATCAGGCCCAGGCGGTCGATCAGCGGCCAGGACGAGGACGAGTCGCGCGGGCGGGTACGCCGGGCGCCGGGACTGGGGACGGCGATGCTCATCGCAGTCCGTAACGGCGCAGCGGTCGCTTGGCCACCCAGCCCGCGAGCGACAGCAGCCCGGCCGACACCAGCAGCACCGCGGCGAACGCGTAGATCGTCTGGGGGAAGGGCTTGACGGAGAACAGGCCGTCGGAGTTCTGCACGATCGCGGCGGCCAGCGGCAGGATCGGCTCGAGGAAGAAGTTGGCCCCGTCGAGCGGGTTGGGGGAGAACCCGAACCCGCCCGAGACCATGACCAGCATGATCGCCTCGCCGAGCGCCCTGGCGGTGGCCAGGACCACGCCGGCGGCGATCGCGGGGCGGATGGTGTGGACCGAGATCCGCCACATCGTGCGCCAGCGGTTGACGCCGAGGGCGGCCGATCCCTCGATCCAGATCCGGGGGACCGACTCGAGCGCGTCGGCGATGATCGCCAACATGATCGGCGTGATCATCACGGTCAGGATCACCACGGCCAGCAGCAGGCCGGTGCCCGTGACCTGGACGATCGGCGCCACGGCGAGCTTGAAGTTGGCGTCCACCAGGTAGCGGTTGACCAGCGGGGCCAGGGCCAGCAGTCCGACCAGCCCATAGATGACCGAGGGGACCCCGGCCAGCAGCCGCACCGCCGGTCGCAGCATCCGCCGCAGCAGCGGCGGAGCGAACTCGACCATGAAGACCGCGCCCATGAGGGCGAGGAACAGACCCAGGATCACGGCCAGCCCGGTACTGAGCAGAGTGCCGTAGATCAGTGACCAGGCACGGATGTGGTAGTCGTACTTGGCCGGGTTGGCCGGCGAGTGGTAGATGTTGCGCAACTGCAGGTTGACGTTGCCGCCGGATCCGAACCAGGCCAGGCCGTTGTGCGAGAACGACGGCCAGGCGTTGTAGAACACGAAGCCGACCAGAGCTCCGATCACCAGCAGCACAACGATGGAGAGCGCGCCGAGTAGCCACTCGGCGCGCTCACCCCCGATCCGCGGGAGCCGCACCCGTGCGCGCGATGCGGCCCCCGGGAGCATCAGTGGTTTGCGAGACCGACCACTAGTGCAGCGGGATCCAGTTCTGGTTGATGATTCCCCGAGCGGTAGCGGAGTGGGTGATCCACTTCAGAAACGCCTTGGCGGCGCCCTTGGGCTTGCCGCGGGTGATCATCCAGAAGTTACGTACGCCCTTGTACTGGCCGCTCTTGGCGTTGCGCAGCGTGCACGGCACGCCGTTGTAGGGGACGGGATGCGAGCCGTTGACGAAGTCAAGCGACACGAACCCGATCGCGTTCGGGTCCGACCGCACGGAGGCGGCGACCAGGCCGTTGGACTGCTTGGCGACCGCGGTGCCGGAGATCCGGTGCGCGCCGGCCGACGTCCCGCCCATGAAGATCTGCTGGAACGCGTCGGCCGTACCCGACGCGGCGGTGCGGGTGAGCAGGTCGATCGCGCCGTGCTGACGGGCGCCCTGAACCGAGCCCCAGCTGCTCACGCTGCCGTCGAAGATCGCCTGCACCTGTGCGGTCGACAGGTTCGGGACGGGGTTTGAGCTGTTGGTGATCACGCACACGCCGTCACGGGCGATCTTCGTGAACGTCAGGCCGTGCGGATCGATCCCGGGCTCGGGATCGCGCGAGGCGTTGCCGATCGTGACGCGTCCGTGCGCGACGTCGTTGACGCCGATGTCAGAGCCGCCCTGGAAGATCCGAAAGCCGACATTGGGGTGCAGCCCGTTGTAGGCCCTGGCCAGGTTGAAGGCCAGCGGGTAGACGGAGGTGGAGCCGCTCATGGAGATGATGGTCTTCGCCGCGGCGAACGCCGCGGCCGGACCGAGAATGGCTATACATACCAGCGCGGCCACGCGCCGATGGAAACGGGTCATCGGACCTCCTCAGTGTAATCGTGCATGTGTAAATCCGGAGCCCCTTCACCCCGGTCCGCGCGGCCACGGTACACAGGCCTGTCAGGTCACTAGAGAACATCCTGTGAACGTCTCGTGGAAACGGCCCACGTAGGGCAGTTGTCACCCGCGAACCTAACGGCCGGTTAATTTGTGAATGGACTGTGAAGTTACTGTGAACAACATTTGTGGTAATCGTGTGAACACCCTAGGCACAGCGCCGCGGGTACGTCATACATCCGGCGGCGGTCCCGCCACGGTGGCTGAGCGGTCCAGTCGAGCGCGCTTGGGGGCTCCGCGCCGATCACATGAGCGCAAGCGACAAGAACGAACCACGACCGTCGCGCAACCCGCGGCGGCCATCCGCCCCGGGCAACGGGCGCAGCGGCCCGAACGGCCGTAACGGTCGCGGCGCCCGCAACGGCTCCACGCCGGCCAAGGTCACGTCAGGACTGGCCCGCAAGCGCCGCCACCCCGCGCTGACCCTGCTGAGCGACTTCGGCGGCGGGATCCTTCGCTTCCTGACCAAGGACCTGCTGACCACGGGGCTGCTGCTGGCGAGCATCGGGCTCGTGATCACGTTCTTTTTGCTGCTGGGTTCACTCTCTCCCGGGAGGACGGGTGCGGAGTTCCCGCTGAGCCGGGTGCTGGTTCTGGCCGGCGAGCACCAGATAGCCGATGCCACGCTGCTCGACCACGACTCGCGGGTGGTGGTGGACACGTTCAACGGGCAGCGCTTCTACGCCAATTACCCGAGCTCGGGGGCCGCCACCCAGTCGCTGGTGGCCGATCTGACCAACGCGGGTGCGCGCGTCTCGATCGATCCGCAGTCGGGCAAGCCCCAGCGCCAGCTGCTGGCGCAGTTCCTGATCCCGATCGTGCTGCTGGTGTGCCTGTTCGCGTTCTTCACGCGGATCTCGCAGGATGGGGGTGCCGGCGGCATCGCCGGCTTCTCGGCCTTCGCCGGCAAGGGCCGGCGCAGGGGCAAGGGCACCACCGGGCGGATCACCTTCGAGGACGTGGCGGGGGCCGGTGAGGCGGTCGCGGAGCTGCGCGAGATACGCGACTACCTGGCCAACCCGGGCAAGTACACCGCAGTCGGCGCCGCCGCCCCGAAGGGCGTGCTGCTGGTGGGACCGCCGGGGACCGGCAAGACGCTGCTGGCCAAGGCGGTCGCCGGCGAGGCGGACGCAGCGTTCTTCTCGCTGTCGGGATCGGAGTTCGTCGAGTCGCTGGTGGGCGTCGGCGCGGCCCGCGTGCGCGACCTGTTTCGCAAGGCCCGCAAGGCCGCACCGGCGATCATCTTCATCGACGAGCTCGACGCCGCCGGGCGCAAGCGCGGGGCCGGCATCGGCCAGGGCAACGACGAGCGCGAGCAGACGCTCAACCAGATGCTGGTCGAGATGGACGGCTTCGGCGGCGACGCCGGCCTTGTTGTCCTCGGCGCCACCAACCGGCCCGACATCCTCGACCCGGCGCTGCTGCGGCCCGGGCGGTTCGACCGCCAGGTCACGATCGACGTTCCCGACGTGCACGGCCGCCTCGCGATCCTCAAGCTCCACGCCGGCAGGCGGCAGCTGGCCCCGGGCACGTCGCTCGAGGAGATCGCCAAGCTGACGCCGGGGTTCTCCGGCGCCGAGCTGGCGAACGTGATCAACGAGGCGGCGCTGCTGACGGTCCGCGGCGGCAGCGTCGAGATCGATCAGCCGTTGTTGGAGGAGGCGATCGACCGCGTGGTGGCGGGGCCGGCCAAGCCACACATGCTGTCCGCCGAGGAGCGCTGGCTGATCGCGGTCCACGAGTCCTCGCACGCGGTCGTCACCGAGGCGATCGGGCAGGCCACGGCCCATCGCAAGCTCTCGATCGTGGCGCGCGGGCGCACGCTCGGCACCGCCGCGCACATGCTCACCGACCGCGACGCGGTACTGCACTCGCGCACTGCGCTGGAGATGCAGCTGATCGCGATCATCTCCGGCGCGGCGGGCGAGCGGATCGCCTTCACCGAGTACTCGACCGGCGTCTCGGACGACCTGCACGCCGCCACCCAGCTGGCGCGGCGGATGGTGACCTCGTTCGGGATGTCGGACAAGCTCGGTCCGGTCACGATCGGCGAGGCGGGCGGCGAGGTCTTCCTCGGGGCGTCGCTGCAGGATCTGGGGAGCACCGGCCCCTCGACCCTGGACCTGATCGACCGCGAGGTCGAGCGTCTGGTCGGCGACGCCGAGGCCCGGGCCACCCACGTGCTGGGGCGCAACTGGAGCACCGTGCGCGAGATCGCGGAGGCGCTGCTCGAGCACGAGACGCTGTCGGGCGTGGCGCTCGACGCTCTGCTGTCGCCGATCGTGCCGATCGACGTGACGTCTCTGTCGTCGATCGAGCGTGCCGTCCTCGACGATGAGGACTTCGGACAGAGGCGCCAGGGGCCGGGGGCGTGAAGGGCTCGTCGGGGGGGCGACACGCGCAGGTCGGGGGCGGCCCGCGAGCCCGCACGGGGCCGGTGGCCTGGGCAGCGCTGGCGGTTTCGATCACCGCTCTGGTCATGTCCGCGACGGGCCTGGCAGGCGCCGCCGGGGGCCGGGCCGGGTCGCACCGCGCCAAGGGCGCCTCCGGCGCCGGGACGGTGGTGCGTCTCGGGAGCGACGGGCGCATCCCGGCCAGGTACCTACCCAAACAGATCCCCTCCGGCGACCTTCCCCACGTGGCCAGCGCGACAAACGCCAAGAAGCTCGATGGCCAGACCGCGGCCCAGCTCACCGGCAGCTGCTCGCCGACCACCGTCGATCTGGGCACCTGGTGCCTGATGGCGTCCCCGTACCCGCTGACCAACGCCGACATCGGCAAGAACAACTATTTCTGGGCCTCACAGAAGTGCGTGTCGCTGGGGGGCTACCTGCCCACCGCCGGGCAGCTGATCGGCGCGGCGCCACGCGTCAAGCTCGAGTCCACGATCGACGACTCCCCGCTGACGGCGACGGTTGAGCAGGACCCCAGCCGCGGCCTGCAGGACCAGCGCGAGATGAGCGCGACGCTCGTGACCACGGCGGGCGGCTCCGATGCCGCCGGCTCGGAGGGCGTGACCGCCGGCTCCACGGGCAATCCCGACGAGGGGCAACCGAACCCGACCCCCGAGCCGGCCGTGCCCCAGCCCGAGACGCTCCAGTACGTGACCGTCTACGACAACCACGACAAGGGCGGGTTCGCCGGTTCGGAGCCCGTCTCCCAGCCCGAGAACTTCCGCTGCGCATTCGAGAAGGTTCCGGGTGCTGCCAGCCAGAGCAACAGCTAGCTCGACGCTGCCGCGGCGGCGTTGGGGCCGGCTGACCGTGGCCGTGACGGCGCTGGCGGCGGCGCTAGCCACCGGCGGGTGTGGGACGATCGCGCGCTCCCCGACCGTAGGGGCGCAGCCCGCCCCGGGCTCGGTCGTTCTCCGCGGCGCAGGACTGGACGCCGCCTCGCCGATCTACGAGGAACTGGGCAGCCACCTGGCCGAGCAGGGCATCACGCTCGACTACCAGCTGACCAGCCCCGGGAGCGCGATGACCCAGTTCCGGGCGGGCCGGATCTCGTTCGTGTCCGCTGCCGGAGCCCAGGTGTCCGGCAACCTGCCGCGGATCGGTGGGACCTCGGCTCTGTACGTGCCGGTCGGCTTCACCGCCGTGGCCGTGATCTACCACCTGCCCGGCGTGCGCGCCCCGCTCAAGCTCAGCGGCAAGGTGCTGGCCGGCATCTACCTGGGGACTGTGCGGTCCTGGAACAGCCCCCAGATCGCGCGCGAGAACCCCGGCGTGCGGCTCCCGTCGATGCCGGTGGCGGTCGTGCACCGGGGCTCGCCGGCCGCAACCACCGCGCTGCTCACCGCCTACCTGGCAGCGGCATCGAAGCCCTGGCGCCGGCGCGTCGGCAGCGGGTCGATGGTTCGCTGGACGGGCGGGACGAGCGCCGACAGCGATGAGGCGGTCCAGTCAGCGGTGGGGGCGACGATCGGCTCGATCGGCTACGTCGAGCAGCCTCAGGGGCTGCCGGCCGGCGTCCGCACGGTCCGGCTGCTAGATCCTGCGGGCGCGTACGTGGCGCCGACGTTGCGCGCCACGAGCGCCGTCGGTGACGGCGTCGGGTCACCCGACGGCCTCAGCGTCGAGACGGTCAACGCGCCCGCCGCAGGCGCCTACCCGATCGTCTCGGAGAGCTACCTGCTCGTGTACCGGGACCTGTGCGCGGCGGGCATGACGCCACGCCAGGCGGCCGCCACGCGGCGCTTCGTCGCCTTTCTGCTCGGAGCGGGACAGTCCGCCGTCCGGTTCGTCTCGTTCGCCCCGCTGCCGGCCGGCCTGCTCGCGCGGGCGCGCGCCGCGGTGCAGCGCCTGAGCTGCGACTCCCAGCGGCTCTGAGCGCTGTGGGGTCCCCGCCGCCCACCGACCCAGTCCTCAGGCGCCGCCCCGGTTCCGTCGCTGTCGGAATCGTGCTTCTGGCGCTGCTGCTGGTCGCCGCCGGCTCGTCGGTTTTGGTGCTTGCGGCGAGTCCGAGCCGCGCGGCCGCGGCGCGGCGCAGCTTGCCCCACGCGGTGGGTGCCGGTGGAGGGCTGACCGCGCAGCCGGTGCTCGGGATGCCCGCCGCGCAGCTCGAGGTGATCGGCGCCTCGCCCGGAGAGGCGCCGGGCGAGGTGTGGGCGCAGGGACTCCTCGGACCCGTGCCGGCCACGGTCGGGTCGCAGAGCATCGCGAGCTCCGAGGCCATGCTGCGCTACACGAACGCCGCCGGCAGCTGGCAGGTCGTGCCGCTCGACGATGCCCAGGGCGCGGCGATCCCGTTCACCTGGGCGGCGTCGGAAGTGACGCCCGCAGGCGGCGTGGCCCTGATCGGCACCGACGCCACCGGGGACGAGACGCTCGTGACCAGAGATCCGGGCGGAGCGTTCGCGCAGGCGTCGCCTCCGTCAAGAACCGGCGCGAACGCGGTTCTGAAAAAGGGCGAGTCGCTGTACCCGGGATCGGGCGTGCCGACGATGTCGGCATTCGACGAAGGCGGCCACGCAGGTGTGGTGGTGGCGCCCGCCGGCGAGGACGCGTCGAGCCCCGGGGTCCTGCACTACCTCAACGGCACCTGGTCACGCGAGCCGATCTGCTTGACCGACACCAGTGGAACGTGCACGACTCCCTCCGGCCGGCTCACGGTGCTGGCCGTGTCAGCGGCGTCTGGCGCCGACGCGTGGCTCGAGGCGACCGCTGCCGGCTCGAGCACGCCGATGCTGTTCGAGCGCCAGACGAGTCCGGTCGGGTCGCCGGTGTGGGTCCAGGTCAAGCCCACGAGCTGGCTGTTCGGCGACTCTCCGCCCCCAGTCTCCGGAGAGACCGCGAGTGCGCTGAGCAGCGGGGCGCTGCTGACCGCGAGCGGGCAGGGCGTATGGGTCGACCTCCGCCTCGGCGGTGGCCGCGGCGGTGACGCAACCGTGTTCGTCTCCCCGGGTTCCCCAGCGCAGATCGCCGGCACCTGGTGCGATCCGGTCGCGGCCTGCCCGGGGGCCACGGGCTCGCTCGGGGCCGGCCTGCCCGGGAACTACGGCAGCTTCGCCTGGCCTGGCTCGGCGGCCGACGATCCCGGCACGCGGATCATCACCGGCCTGCCCGGCGCGGCGCTACTGCGACTCAGCGACGGCGCGGCCGGCTTCAGCTACCAGACGACCGGCGGCGATCTGGCCACCGCGCTCGGCGGTGGCGGCACGTTCGGCCCCGGGGGCGAGACGCTCACGAGCGCGTCCGGCAGCAAGGAGGGGGGAGCGGCGTTCAGCTCTCCGACCGACGGATGGCTCGGCAGTTCGCTGACGGCTCCACTCGAGACGCCCGAGGTGGTGCATCTCACCGCAACCCCGCAGGCGACCGCGCTGAGCCCGTGGCCGGTTGCCTTCCGCCGACCGCTGCTGGCCCTGGCCGCGGCGCCCGGCGGGGCCCCGGGGACGGCCAACGTCAACGCGGTCGCCGTCGGCGTCCACGGGGAGATCGCCCGCTACGCCCCCGGCCAGGGGTGGTCGCCGGAGTTCCTCTACAACTCCGCCGGCGTCGTGCAGACCCCGACCCTGCGCGGGGTGGCGTGGCCCGAGAACGGGCGCACCTACGCCGTCGGCGACGACGGCGCGATGTGGCTGTGGCGCCAGCAGACGGGGCTGTGGGAACCCGATCCCGCCAAGCCGTTCAACTTCCACGGCAACCTGACCGCGATCGCGTTCGCGCCGGGCAACCCCGATCTGGGCTACGCCGTCGGCAAGCAGGGTGTGCTGCTCGCGTACGGCAAGACGTGGGTGCAGCAGACGGTCCCCGCGGCCGTCAGCCAGGCGCATTTCACGTCGGTGGCGTTCGCCGGCGGCGAGGCGATCGTGGCCTACCGGATGCTGAACCCCGCAAATCCGTCGCAGGAGGAGGGCGGGCTCCTGGTCAACGACGGCTCGGGGTGGCAGATCGACGCCTCGGCGCAGGCGTTGCTCGCCACCCTCCCCGCCGGTCAGACCGTGATCTCCAAGGTGGCGGGCCTGCCCGACGGCGGAGCGGTGGCCGCCGGTCCCGGGGTGGTGCTCGAACGCGACTCCGCGACCTCGCCCTGGCGGTTCTCGAGCCAGCCTCTGGCCGACTCCGACAACGGCAACATCGCCGCGCTGGCCGCGATCCGCGACGGCGCCTCTGTGCGTGCGCTGGTCTCCATCGACGACGATCCCGAGAGCGACCCGAGCGGCGACGACAACCTGCTTTGGCAGGAGATCGACAACCCCCCGGCCGCCGCCCCCGGGGAGCCTCCGCTGCTGGTCGGACCAGATCCGCTGCCCAGCCACGGTTTCCTGGTGCGCGAGACCGCCGGTGGATGGGTCGACCAGCAGTTTGCCGACTATCCGAACCTGCTCACCTACGGCGCGTCGGACGGCGACCTCCCCGGCTGGCCGGACCCGGTGCTGGCGCTGCTGGTCGATCCGGCGGGTGACCAGGGGTGGGCGGTCGGCGGCCAGACCGGCGGTGACGAGCTTCAGGTCAACGGCGCCGACGGCGCGGCCGGCGCCGTGCAGACGGCCGGGATCGAGCGCCTTGGTGGCGGCGTCAGCCCGCCGGCCAGCGCCGATGCGCCGATCGCCACGCCGGCGGGGCAGGCGACGTTCGCGCTCGGGGGAGGATCGGGCTGCGCGCAACCGTGCTCCGATGACGCCGCGCAGAACCTCGGCCCCGACGCGTGGCTACAGGGAGCGATCGGACGGGCGTCGCAGATCAGCGGGCTGCGAGCCTTCCTCTACGCCGGGCAGCGGCTGGGGTCGGGCACGGCCGGACTGAGCGCGGATGAGGTCGATCGCGAGCTCTCGGACTACTCGTCGGTGCTCTCGAGCGGTGGCTCGCTGCCAGTCTATGCCGCGGCCGACGGCGCCGATGTCAGCGCCTCCACCGGGGGGGCGGCCGGCTTTGCCCAGCTGCTCGGCGCCCACGTTCCGGCGGGCACCGTCCCCGCCGGGACCCCCGCTCCACCCGCCGGCACCGCCGCCTACGCGTTTGATTCGGCCGGCTCCGGAGGCACCGTCCGGGTGATCGTGCTCGACTACTCCGGCGGCACCCTGTCGGCGAACGGCGGCGTTCAGCTGACATGGCTGGCGGCCCAGTTGGATGCCGCCAAGGGGGCCGGCATCCCGGCCCTGGTGGTCGGGGCCGACGACATCACCGACGCCGGCGTGCCCAACCAGGCAGCCGACGGGAGCACCGTGGCCAGAACCCTGCTGGCCCACGGAGCCTCCGCGTACCTGTTCTACGACGCCGCGCAGCAGAACGTGCAGCAGGCGATCGGCACCGGAGCGGGCTCGATCCCGGTGCTCGGAACCGGAACCCTCGGCTACGTCCGCCCACCGACCAACCAGGCTGCCGCCCAGGCGTTTCTGGGCGCAAGCGGCTTTGAGCTCGTGAGCGTCGACGCGGCCAAGCGCGACCCCGCCACCAACCGCGCTCCGGTGACCGCGTCGCTGGTCCCCGACGTCGGGGGCCTGGCGCTCGATCCGACCGACGGCACGCTGTTGCGGCGCAGTCAGGTGGCTCTGTTCCAGGGGCTGGCCCGGCGCCCGTTGGGGGGCGAGGAATGGGTCGGCGGGAGCCATGGCGACGAGGCCGAGGCGCCCGATCCCTACACCGTCCTGCCCGAGACATGCTTCGGCAGCGCCTGCTCGGAGTTCATCAAGCCGGCGTACACGTTCTCCTCCTCGAACCCCAAGATCGGAGACTTCGTCGAGCACGACCCGAACTCCACGAATCCCCGGCAGGTGCTCCAGGATGCGTCGGGCAAGCCGATCCCCGATCCGACCTCGGGCCTGTTCTGCGCGTACAACCCCGGGACGACGACGGTCTCGATCTCGAGCGGCGGTTTCAGCTACTCCCAGAGCGTGACCGTTCAGCAGGGCAGTGTTCAGCAGCCCTGCGGGACGGTGGCGACCACCACCACCACAACCGCGTCCGCGTCGGCTCCGCCGCCTCCTCCGCCCCCGCCGGCCCAGCAACCGCCGCCGACCAAGTTTCAAGCGCCGCCGCCTGCACCGCCGGCACCCGTTCCCGCCCAGCCGGCGCCGGCCGCTCCGCCGAAGGTGATCCCGCCCCTGTCGGCCAAGCCGCCGCTGGCGCTCCCGTTGATCCCGCCGCCGATCCTGGCCCTGGCGACCCCCGCCCCACCGAAGCTCCTGCTTCCCTTGGCCAGCGTTGCGGCGCGTCCGATCCCGCCGACCGGGTTTGGCTCAGTCCCCGTCGCGTCGCCGATTCCGGTGCGGATCCTCCAGGAGGAGAAGAAGGAGGAGGAGGCGGTGGAGAGCGCGCAGAACAACTTCACGGCCTACCACCCCGATCAGCCGAGCAACCTCACGGGGCCGGGGCTGGCGCTGCTGCTGGTGGTGATGGCCGCGGGTGGGGGCGCGGCGGGGCTTCGGCGCCGCGGCGTACGCGGGGCGGCGGCCTACGCGCGGACAGAGGTCAGGCGCACTCCGCAGGCACGGCGCACCCCGGAGGTCAGGTGCACCCCGGACATCAGACGGACCCCGCAGCGATGGTGACCTCGATCGGCACTGATCACCGAATCCTGTTACCAGGATCTTCACTTCTTGGTCACCAGTTGTGACGTCCAGCGGCTGAACGCTGCGGTTAGCTACCCGCGGTTACCGAAAACCAAACTCAAACCCATCTGAAGGGGTAATACATGGCAAGTAGATCGCTACCGAAGCGCGTCGCCGCCGTGGCGGCCGCGTTCGGTGTGACCGCGATCGTGGGGACGGCTCCCGCGTTCGCGACGACGGTACCGGGCGAGAACATCTTCGGGTCGGGCTCGTCGCTGCAGAAGATCGCGCAGCTCGATGTGTGGACCGGGACGTGGCACAGCACGGCCGCGGACCATCCGACACTCAGCAACGCCCCCACCGCGACCTACTTCTCGAGCTCAAGTGGACACGGTCTCGACGAATGGGGCAACAACACGTCCTCGCTGGACCTCACCCAGGACGCCAACGCCGACAACGGCTCGACCAACGGCTACGGGACGCCCGTGCTCGACGCATGGGTCGGCACCGACGACCCCCCCACGGGCCCGGTGACCACCGCGGGCACGCAGCTGGCCAACGCCAGCCAGGCGGCATCTGGAGATGCCGGGACCAAGATCGATGAGATCACGGTCCCCGTAGCGCAGGCCCCGGTGGCGGTCATCATGAGCCTTCCGACAGGGATCACGGTCGGGGCCAACACACGTTTCAACTTCACGAACAACGTCCTGCGTCAGGTGTGGGACAACAACGTCGTGAAGAGCGGGTCGTACGCAGCCAAGACCTGGGGCGCCCTGCTTCAAGACCTCAAGCTGACCCGCATCACGTCCGGTACTCCCGGCGTGAACCAGTTCAAGGACGCGGGAGGAACCACGGGCGGGACCCAGGCCATCACCCTCCAGGTGCGCAGCTCGGGCTCCGGCACCAGCTACACGTTCAAGGGCTTCCTGCACCTGTCTGGCGACGCAAATTACCCGAAGAGCTTCGTCGTCGACGACCCGACCTGGCCGGTTCCCGTGACAAGCACGGGTAACAGCGGCGGCTCCCAGCTGGTGGCCGACACCACCGCCACACCGGGCTCGATTGGATACGCCAACCTCGCCGACGCCGCCACCGCGACCCCGGGCTACACGAGCGCGGTCCAGACGACCACCACCGGTGGCTCGCACCAGATCGCCTACGCCAGGATCCAGTCCAACGAGGGTGCCACGGTCCCGGTCTACGCCGATCCCGAGGCCGCGGCCGCCGGCGTCCCGAACGTCTACACCGGGAACAACATCAATGTCAACAACGCCACCCCGAGCGCAGTCGGCCACTGGACCGTCCCTCTGACCGGCACCACGTTCCACCCGACAGGGACCTGGGGCGGCACGCTCGCCGACGATCCCGACGTCTACGACCACAGCATCAGCAACGGAGTCAAGAGCAACGACTACCCGATCGTCGCGGCGACCTACGATCTCGGGTGGAGCTGGTACAACGAGCCCGGAACCGTGATCGCTAGTGACTTCGGCGGCACGGAGGCAGATGCGACTGCCGCCGGTCAGAGCGCGTACAGCTACCTCCGCTATGTGGTCGGAGCGGGGCAGCGCGACCTCCAGGTCGCCGACCTCTACTACGCCAAGTTGCCCCAGCGGATCGTGACCTACGCCCAGACGGCAGCGGCCACCATCCGGCCGTAGGGAAACCGGAGCTCTCACCTCGCGCGATGGCTCGTCGTCCGATCCGGACGGCGGGCCGTCGCCCGTTGCGGCACGGGCTGCGACTTGTGGCCAGGTTGTAACCAGGTCGTTAGGGATGTGTCACTTCCTGGCGGTCCGCGGCCGGTCCCTCTACGGTGGCCGCATGACACGGGCGAGGCTGTTGCATGCCCGGGTGGGGCTTTGCTTGGCGTGTGTGATCTTCAGCGTTGGCGCATCGGGTCTGCTCGGGGCGAGTTCTGCGCGAGCGCGGGCGGAGGTTCCGGGGCGGTCGCGCTCCGGCACGCGTGAGAACGGGCCGATGTACGGAACGATCGGGCAGTATGGTGAGGTCTGGCGCGGTGGCGGGTTCGACGCCACTGCCTATGACGGTGGGAAGTACGACCGGCCTCTGACGCCGGGCAGGTTCCTCGATCCCGTCGGGTTCGCGGTGGACCCCAGCGATCCCACGGCCGGAGGGGATGGCAGCGCCGTGTATGTCCTGGACCGGACCAGCGACCTGCCGGCCAACGCCGCGGGCAGCAAGACCACCTGGCGACTGCAGAAGCTCGACGACACAGGCAAGGTGCTCGGCACCGATCGCTTCTCCCTGCCGGCCGCGGGAATCGACGAGATGCTCGGTCTGGCAATCGATCCGATCAGCGGGGACGTCTACTCGCTGGTGCTGGACTTCAACGAGAACTTCGGCCTGGAGGCGGTGGACGAGATCCTCGGATGGTCGACCTCGCCGAGCGCCTCCGGCCAGCTCGTGCCCGCGACCGGTCTGGCCAGCGACCGCCTCTCGGCAGGCGTCGACGGCTACCCGACCCCGGGCGTCCTGAGCACGAGCGGACAGCTCGAAAGCGCAGGCACGCCGTATGCGCTCGCACCGCAGGGGCTGGCCCTCGACGTCTCCGGCGGCGTGCGTCACCTCGCCGTGCAGGCCGCCGATCCGACCGACCAGCGAGCCGCCTCGGGCATCGTCCAGGTGTGCGCGGCCGCCACCTGCGGCTCGGCGTCGAGAGGGAGCGTGACCGCGCTGTGGTCAGCGCGGGTGCTGAGCGGGCTGTCAAATGACAACGGGGAGGCCAACTACAACCCAGCCGGCATCTCGACGGCCGCCGACGGAAGCCTGACCGTGCTGCTCGACGAGCAGACCGGCACCGCGCCGTCGAACATCGACGTCGTCGACGTGCCGGCGTCGCTCACGCGACCCCCGACGATCCTCTCCTCGCCGATCAACGCCGCCGAGAACTCCGATGACGCCACCGAGGCAGTGGATGGCGCCGCGGTGTTCACCGAGGACGCCCCGGTGGAAGCAGCCGACCCCGACGGAGCCACCGCCGCAACCCTGCTGGCCGCGCCGCAGGTGGTCGGGCTCTCCAACGGTCTGTACGCCGGGGAGTTCGAGCCTGATCCGACCGACATGCCCGACCCTCAGAGCCCATCCGGCAAGCCGGGCCTGTGGACCAACCACGACCCGGGCGTCCGACTGCTGATGCCGGAGGCGGACACCACCATCTCCAACCCGGTGCCACCGCTGAGCTCGCTATTTGACACGCTCGGGAACCTCGCCGTCAACAGCGGCGGCACAACCTCCGCCGGGACCGCGTGCGGCCTGCTGGACGCGGCCACCGCCGCCGCCGGCCCGTCCGCCAGTCCGTATCCCTCGCTCGCGGCAGGTGCGAACGGGGTCCTCTGGATCCTCACCCGCGGAACCGACTCGGCGGGGCAGGGCGCCAACCGCCGCGGCGGCCGGGAGCTGATCGAGCTGGCGCCGAAGGCCGGCGAGCCGTGCCCGGGTCCGTCAGGCACCTTCAGCCTCGGCCTCTCCGGAGGCACGCTCCAGCCGGCGGGAACCACGCTGACCGTGCAGGCTGGGTCGACGGTCAGCTTCGACGCCTCCACGATCAAGTACCTGGGCGCGGCCGTCGGGGCATACGAATGGGATTTCGGAGACGGCGACTCGGTGACCACCCTCGGCACCAGCTCGCCGCCGTTCACGTGGCCCGATCCCACGACGACCGAGACCTTCACCCGAACTGGCGAGTTCCCGGTGACCCTGAAGGTCCTGGGCGACTTCGGTGTCTACGAGGAGACCGGCATCGTGGACGTGGTCCCGGGCTCGGTGCCGCAGAGCTCGTTCTCCTACGCCCCGGAGTCCCCGGTCGCCGGCTCGGCGGTGAACTTCGACGCCTCGAGCTCGACGCCATCGCCGGGGGCCACCGTCATCGACTACCACTGGGACTGGGGCGACGGCACGATCGACGACGCGCCCACGGCCACGGACTCCCACGCCTACGCGGGGCCGGGCACCTACACCGTCAGCCTCACCGTCCACGACAGTCAGAACGGGCAGAGCGCTCCCAGCAGCCAGACCATAACGGTGGGGCCCGCCCCGCCTCCGCCACCTCCGGCGACCACAACCACGACGACGACGGGCACGACGCCACCGCCGATTGTCGTGAAGGCGCCGGCGGTCGTCGCGACATTCACACCGGAGATCACGCGCCGCGGAGCGGTGGCGCTGTCTGTGTCGTGTCCCGCCGGGCAGACCTCGTGTACCGGGACGGTGCGGATCGAAACCGCCCGGGCGGTGGCCACTTCGGTGACGCCGGGCCACCGCCGAGCGCCCCACAGGGCGGTGCTGCTGCTGGCCCGGGCCGCGTTCCGCCTCGACGGGGGGCACAGCACGGCACTCCAGGTGAGCCTGACAAGGGCCGGCCGGACGTTCCTGAGCAGCTCGCGATCGGTCCGGGCGGTCGCCACCGTGAGCGCCTCGAATCCCCAGGGCGGGGTGTACGTGCGCACGTACCGGCTGACGCTGCGCTCCCGCCCCAGGTCGCCGGCACACCGGCACGGGAAGGGGAAGCGCAAGTGAGGCGCCGGCTCGCGGTGCTGGCGTGCGCGATGGCGGCGGCCACGGTCGCACCGGCGGGGGCCTCGGCGGTGATCGAGCCGACCACCGTCCTGGCCGGGCCGAGCGCGAGCGTGCTCTCAGTCGGAGACGCCGCGCTGGCCTCGGACGGCACCGGCGGGGTGGTGTGGCGCCAGCTCGACGGGGGCGTTCCCCACATCTTCGCCTCGCGCTTTGACCAGGGTCAATGGAGCGCCCCGATCGAGGTCGACGCCGGGCAGCCCGGCCCCGCCACCTTCCCGGCGATCGCGGCCGGCGATGGCGGCGAGCTGCTGGTGGTGTGGGTGGCACCGTGGGCATCGGAGTCGGTCGGGGACGAGCCGCCGACCACGCACTACCAGCTGATGTCGTCGGTCATGCAACCCGGGTCATCGGGCTTCGGTCCGCCGATGCAGGTCGACCCCGACGACGTGGGAGACGGGAGCGGCGTGTTCCCGTCGTTGACGATGGCGCCTGACGGGACGGCGTACGTGGTCTATCGCGTGGTGACCAACCCGCTGACCCCGGGGGTCACCCAGCCGCCCGGGACGATCGCGCCGATGCACCCGGGCGATGAGCTGGAGGATGTGCGGGTGGCGGAGTTCAACGGCCTGTACTGGAACTCGCTCGGCCCCATCAACCGCGCCCCCGCGCAGGTCACGATGCGAAAGCCCACAGCCGCCAACGCTCCCGTGATCACCATCGATCGCGGCGGCGACGCGCTGGTGGCGTGGCAGGAGCCCGACATCAACGGCGTCGCCCGGATCTGGGCCCGCCGGCTGTACGGCACAACGCAGGGCTATGTGCTGGAGGCCAGCCCCGAGACGATCGGCGGCAAGCCGGTGACCGTCGACGCGGACGCCCCCTCGCTCAGCTTCGGGGACTTCGCGAGCGCCGCGCTGGCCTTCCGGCTCGGCGGCGGCCCGGGCTCACCTCTGGGCACACCGCACGTGTTCATCAACACGCTGCAGGATGAGTTCACCTCGGGAGCCAGCAACTTCAGCGGCCCGGTGGCGATCGCGGGAGCCCAGTCAATCGGCGAACCCAGCGTGTCCGTCGACGACAACGGGGACTTCCAGGCCGGGTTCACGGCCGCCGGCGCCAGCGAGCTCGTGACCGGCACCCAGACCAGCACCGGCAGCCCCCAGGACCTAGGCACGGCCGCCGGGGACCCGGCGCTGGCGACGCTTGACCCCGACGGGGGCGGGGCGACTGTGTGGCCGTCGACCGACAGCGCCGGCCGACCGGTGGTCCGCGTTCGCGACGCGCTGCCCGACGGCGGGATGCAGACGGCGGCGCTGACGGCGCCGGTCTCGGGCCCGATCGGTTCACTCAACATCGGGTCCTCGGGCGTCGGCGACGCGCTGATCGCGTTCCAGCAAGGCCTCAGCTCCACCTCGCAGGTGGTGGTCGCCGCGGTCCAGGCGCCGCCGCACTCGTTCTTTCCGCTGACGCCGTTCAACTGGGTCAAGCCTCGAGCGGCGGTGGTGAGCTGGGGTCAGGCGACCAGCGTGATCGGCTCGGTCACCTACGCGGTTGTGGTCGATGGCCAGACCAAGGTGCGGGGCCTGACCAGCCTGCGGTACAGGTTGCCGGCGGCGGGCCTGAGCCAGGCCGTTCACACCATTCGCATCGTGGCCACCGACAGCGCCGGCCAGGAGACCGTCAGCGCTCAAGCCAAGCTCAAGGTCGACGGCACGCCGCCGACTGTGTCGGTCACGCGCCTGGACGGAAGGGGGGTGCGGGTACTCGTCCACGATGGCGGCTCGGGAGCCCGCAAGGGGGCGACCGCGATCGGCTTCGGCGACGGGACGCGACCGGTGCGGGGCAGTGTCGACGTCGTGCACCGCTACCGTGCGGCCGGGCGCTATCTGATCACCGTCCACTGTGCCGATCGAGTCGGCAATCGCGCCGTGGACCACATCCTGGTGTCGGTGGGATGAGAGTGCGCTTGCGAGCCATGATGGTGGGGGTCTGGGTTTCGGTGCTACTGGCGGTTGCGGGGTCGCCGCCGGCGCGTGCGGACTTCACACCGATGGTGCTGGTCTCGGGCTCCACCACCGAGGAGTCCGACTACGCCTCACAGCCGGTCATCTCGGCCAACGGTCTGTACGTCGTGTTCACCGGCTCGCAGGCCGGAGTCCCCGGCATCTACCGCAAAAATCTGCAGAGCGGAGCGCTGGACCTGGTGGCAGCCGGCGACGCGGGCGCGCCCTCCGTGAGCGCCGACGGGCGCTACGTGAGCTTCACGACCACGGCCACCCATCCGGCTACGGGCTCCGGCACGCAGTGCTCGAGCGTGTACGTGCGGGACATGTCGCTGCCGGCCGGCCAGCCGGGAGCGTTCACGCTCGCCTCCGCGGTGAGCGGGGCTACGGCGAGCCTCACCTACGGCGGCTCGAGTACCGCCGGCTGTCCCGGTGGCGGCTCCTCAGCGGCCGACCGGGTGGCACTCAGCTCCGACGGACGCCAGGTGGCGTTCACCGTGGTCGGCGCCTCAAACCTCGTCACCGGATTGCATGGAGCGACGACTACGCCCGTCGCCCAGGTGGTGGTCCGCGACCTCGACTCCCGCACAACCACGCTGGTCAGCCAAACGCAGAGCTCGCTCGGCCTGGCGGCCCGACCGGTCGCCGGCGGTGCGGCGATGACCGACAACTCGACCGGGACCGGTAACCAGGCGGGCACGCTCAACTCCGCGCCCGGCGACAGCTCCGCGGCGATCAGCGGCGACGGGAGCACGGTGGCGTGGCTGGGCATCGACATCCCGGCCCAGACGCCCGCGGCCAGCGCCGACCAGCCCAACGGGCACGCCAACGAGTACGACGAGCCGCTGTGGCGGCGGATCGCCGACGGTCCCGATTCGCCGACGCTGCGGGTGATCGGCGGCAGTGCTCCGGGTGAGCCGTGCCCGCAGGCGTGCGGCGGCCCCCTGGACACCCAGTGGAGCGGAGAAGAGAACCCGACCCCCGGGCAGGACCAGGGCCCCGAGCGCGGCAGCCTGATCGCCTACGACGGCTTCACCAACGCCACCACCACATCGCGCTCGACGCTCGACGACGCGACCCCGCAGCTGAGTGCCGACGGCCGGACCGTCGCGATCCTCTCCACCCAGCCGGCCGTCGGGCAGGACCCGGCGTGCACGCAGACGTGCAGCTCGAACGTCTCGGCCAACGCCTACGTCGTCAGCATGGCGCCCGGTCTGAGCCGCTCGCTGGCTGTGACCCGGCTCACCGAGTGGGCCAGCGAGGACTTCACCAACGACTCGCTGGCGGGTCCGCTGGAGAGCATCGCGATCTCCCCCGAAGGCAACCGGGTGGCGTTCGTCACCCGCCGTGTCGTGTTCCCGTACTCGCCGCCCGCGCTGATCACTCCGCAGCTCAGCGGCGCGGCGAGCGAGCAGCTGTACCTCGGCGACCTCACTGACGGGACCCTGCAGCTGGTCAGCAGCGGTTACGACGACCAAGCGGCCAACGGCGTCGTCATTTCCCCGTCGTTCAGCGCCGGGGACGGGCCGATCGCGTTCGCCTCCTCGGCCACCAATCTGGTCTACGGCGCTTTCAGCGACACCGAGGGGGGCAGCGAGGTGTTCACCACCACCGAGGTCAAGCCGCCGGCTGTCCCAGGAGTGGAGACGATCAGCCCGCCTCCCGCCAATCCCGACATCACCCCGGAATGGGTCATCGGAACGTCGGTCACAGCCCGGCGCGACCGGAGCGTGCTGCTCGACGTGAGCGTTCCGGGCGCGGGCACGCTGAAGGTCGCCGCACGGGCCTCGGTCCCGGCCCCGCCCAGCGGGCGTGCGGCCGGCAGGCGCCGGGCTCGCCAGGCTCGCCTGGGACGTCAGGCTCGCCTGGCTCGCCTGGGACGTCAGGGCCGTCAGGGGCGTCGGCGGACGGCGGCGGCGCTGGTCGTGGCGCGGACCGTGGCCGCCGCTTCCGCCAGGCCACGCGTTGCGGGCGTCACCCGCCTCCGGCTGGTCCTGGCCAAGCGGTACCGCTCGCTCGTCATGCGGGCTCACGGCCTGTACGCCACGGTCCAGGTGACGTTCACTCAGCCCGGACGGCCGAAGCTGTCCGAGCGGCTGCCCGTCGATTTCATCCAGGTCAAACCAAAGGCGGAGAAGCGATGACGCGTGCCGTGATACGCAGAACGGTGGTGGTCTGTGCGCTCCTGCTGACCCTCGGCTGCGGCGCGGCTCACGCCGCGGATGGCTCGGCCAGTTGGGTGTCGGCGCCCGCGCTGGCGCCACCGGCCCCCACCGGCGCTCCCTCCTCCCCGTATCCGCTTCCCGTCGGCTACGTCGGCGACATCGAGTTCTGGGCGCCCAACCGCGGCGTGCTGATCACCGCCGGCAACAGCGTCGTCCCCGCCGGCCTCTATGTCTACGACGGAGTCAGCTGGCATCAGCTCTCGACCGTGTGCGGCGGCGCCGACGGGCGGATCGCGTGGGCCGGACCTGACGAGTTCTGGACGATCTCAGACCAGCGACAGGGCCAGGTGCTCACCACCGGAGGAACCGCGGCCTTCGACAACGTGTCGTTGTGTCAGTTCTCGGGCGGACAGGTGGTCGCGTCCTACGCGATGCCGCTCGAGCAGCCCAACTCCTACAAGCCGATGAACGCCGCCGCCTGCAGCTCGCCGTCGGACTGCTGGTTCGGGGGACAGCTCGATTCCTCCGGAGCGTTCCACCTGCATTGGGACGGCAGCTCGCTGAACGTGGTGGACACAGAGCAGGACCACGTGATCGCTTCGATGGCGGTCGACAGAGGGCAGATCTTCGAGAGCGTGCTGCTGCAGCCAGGAGACAGCTACGGCAGCGAGAGCCTCGACCATCCTCCCCTGGTGCACGTCGAGGCGCCCCAGGATCCGACCGATCCTTTCCACAGCTTGTACATGGCCGACAACCAGGACCCAGGCTGCGGATCGTTCTGTCCACCGCTACCCGACTACGGCCTCGATAGCAGTGGCAACCCGGTGGAGCCCGACACGCTGGGCGGCCTGGCGCTGAGCAGCGACTGGCACGCCGGGGCGTCGGACCCGCAGATGTGGGCGGCGGCCGGTCCCGACGGCAACCCGCCGGCGTCCGGGCAGGGCACTGCCGGCCCTACCGTGCTGCGCTACGTCGACGGGGCGTGGACCCAGGTGGTGCCGAACCTGGTGACGCTCCCCGGGGACGACTCGCCGCTCGAGAACGGAGCGTTCACGCCCACGCCCCAGTCGTTGGCCGCCGAGCCGGACACGAGCGCGGCATGGATCGCGGTCCAGTCGATCAGCAACCCCGATCAGGACGCGCATGTCGATCGGGTCGCGGTCGCCGGAGACGGGACCGCCTCGATCACCGACCAGGACACGCTGGGGACGCCACAGGGGGTGGGTTCCAAGGGCTCGGCCGCGGCCATCTCATGCCCGGCGGCCGAGGACTGCTGGCTGGCGACGACCCAGGGCTGGCTCTTCCATCTCACCGACGGCACCCAGCTGGCTCAGGACACCGATCCGAACTTCCAATCGGTGATCACCTTCCGGCCCGCGGACGATGGCATCCCCGCGGTGATCGCCGACACCGGCATCGACAACTCGCCGGCGCCCCCGCCTGCGCCGGTGCCGACGCTGCCGAGCAAGCCGTCGAAGGCGCGGCGCAGCAGCAAGCCGCTGATCAGGGGCAAGGTCCGCACCCGCCTGGTCCACCGCACCACGCTCGAGTTCACGTTCACGCTCACGGCCCGCGCACACGTCCGCGTGATCGGTCGCCGGCACGGCAAGGTGGTTGCCCAGACCCCGAACCGCACCCTCAGCGCCGGCCGGCGGACGCTGACCCTGAAGCTCGACCCCAGCCGGTGGCCGACAGGGCTGTCGCTCAAAGCCAGCGCCGTCGGCTCCTCCGGAGGGGGAGGCGGTGGCGCCGGCCCCGGCACGATCACCACGTAGCCGGCCTCGCGACGAGGTCGGGTGTTGATCGGCCGGGTCGGGCGGGCGCGTCCGGCCGTCAGCCGGCGGTGGCCCGCGCCTGGGTGCGCATCTCGGACAGGATCCGCTCGAGCCGTGGCTCGGTCTCGGTGTCGACGTGCGTCATCGTCGCCGCGACCGCGGGGTGGACCGCGGCAATCTGCGCGTGCATCTCGTGCGCGACGGCGCGGTAGCTCGGGTGGCCCTCGCGGCCGGAGCGCAGCTCGATCAGCTGCATCGCCTCACGGGCATTGAGGTCGAGCACGAAGCGCAGGCGGTAGCCAAGGCACAGTGCGTACGGGGCGGCACTGCCCAGCCCGGAATCGGCGAGTCGCTCGTACTCGACCCGGGAGCGCTCCAGCGCGCGGCGATAGCTCTCCCCGGCTCCGGCGCGCTGTACCTGCTCGGGCACACCGGCACCCAGATCGGGCGTCAGCGCTTGCCATTGCACGGTCAGCATCCGGTGGCGCTGCAGGTCGCGGAAGGCGCCGTAGTCCGCGACGATCTCGAACCTGTAGCGCAGCGCCTCGAACCCTCGACCGGGGCGGTGGCGACGGTTGGCGCGGGGTCCCACCAGGTCGGCGAGGAGCCTGGCACGCTCGGCCGGGTCCAGCGGCTCGAGCCCGCGCCGGATCGTCTCCTCTGAGGTGGTGCTCGACTCGAACAGGAGCGCCGTCAGGAGGTCGTACTCGTCCCCGTCGACGTGCACCAGCCGGACCGACGGGCCGGCGTGGTCGGGATCGCGGTCCGGCTCGCGCAGGCCAAGCCGGTCGGCCCATTGCTCACCGGCGCGGGCGCGCTGCTCGAGGTAGGCGACCCATTCGCCGCCGCGGTCTGGCCGGGTGACGCGGGACACGAAGCTCGGCATCACCGCCCGGACCTCGTCGAGGATCATCGTCCCGTAGCTGCGCGCTTCGGGCAGCGGGTGCGCCAGGAGGTGCAGGATCAGCTGCTCGTAGGTCTGTCCGCTGGCGTAGATGCCCATGTGCGAGAGCGAGGAGGCGGGGAGCAGCCCGCGCAGCAGGTCGAGCGCCTTGGCCTTGAGCGCCCGCGCATGCGCGGCCTCGGGCTCATCGGCGGCGCGGGGGAACTCGTCGGCGGCCCACGCGATCACACGCGGGATCGAGTCGGCGTAGATGTCAAATAGCTCGTCCATGGCGGCGGCGTACGTGGGGCCGAGCTCAGCGTCGCGGTAGTAGCGGTAGCCCCCCGGGGGCGAGGGCATCGGGGCGTCGTAGGCGATGTAGCGGGTGGACTGCTCCAGATAGGCGGCCAGGCGCGGGCGCTGCAGCACTTTGGTGGCCACGTTGGAGACCCACTCGCAGGCGATGTGGGCGCCGCCCAGCTGGGCCACCGAGTCGTCGCCGTAACCGAGCAGCATGCGCTCGTAGAGTCCCGCGGCCCGGTCACCCTCGGTGGGGGTGCGTTCGTTGTGCGGGACCTCTGGGAGGTCGGCGGCGAACTCGTCGAGCAAAAGCCGCCGGAGAGTCCCCTGATAGCGGGAGTAGCGCGCGAAGAGCGCACCCTTCACCGTCTCGGGCAGGTTGACCAGCGCGAACACCGGACGGTCGAGGTTGGTGCAGTGCGCCTGCAGGCGCTCGCGCTCGGCGGCGGTGAAGGTCTCGACCGGGTACTGCACGGGCGCCCGATCGTAGCGGCGGGGTCGGCTGCGTCGTGGGCCGTCGGCCACCCGCCCGGGGATGAGGGTCATTTAAGCGAAGGCATGGTTCGCTTAGATACCCATCATGGTCATGTGTGACGGTTGTCACTGGTGCAGAGGGCAGGCCGGGGGGTATGATTCGAGCTATGGAACGCACGCGTACCACTGAACCCGAGCACGTCGATGTGCTGATCGTCGGCGCCGGGCTTTCCGGGATCGGCGCCGCTTGTCATCTGGAGCGCAACTCCCCGGATCGCAGCTACGCGCTGCTGGAGGCCCGCGAGGCCACGGGCGGCACCTGGGACCTGTTCCGCTACCCGGGGATCCGCTCGGACTCCGACATGCACACGCTGGGGTATTCGTTTCGCCCGTGGGAGCAGGCCAAGACGATCGCCGACGGCCCGTCGATCCTCGAGTACGTGCGCGACACCGCGCAGGAGTACAGCGTTGTGGACAAGATCCGCTGCCGACATCGCGTGATCGCCGCCGCCTGGAGCACCGCCGACACCCGCTGGACGGTGACGGCCGAGCGGACCGACACCGGCGAGACCGTCGAGCTGACCTGCACGTTCTTGCTTTGCTGCAGCGGCTATTACAACTACGACCACGGCTACACCCCGGAGTTCCCAGGCGCCGAGCGCTTTCAGGGCACGCTCGTACACCCGCAGCACTGGCCCGAGGACCTCGACTACGCCGGCAAGCGGGTGGTGGTCATTGGCAGCGGCGCCACCGCGGTAACGCTGGTGCCCTCGATGGCCGAGACAGCCGAGCACGTGACGATGCTGCAGCGCTCACCGAGCTACCTGGTGTCACTCCCCGCCGAGGACCCGCTGGCTCGCGTGGCGCGCCGCGTGCTCCCGTCGATGGCCGCCTACCAGGCGGTGCGGTGGAAGAACGTGGCCCTGATGAGCCTCAGCTACCAGCTCAGCCGCCGCCGGCCGGAGCTGGCCAAGAAGCTGATCCGCAGGGGCGTCAAGGCGCAGCTGCCGGCCGGCTTCGACGTCGACACCCACTTCCGTCCCGACTACAACCCGTGGGACCAGCGCCTGTGCGTGTGCCCGGACGGCGACCTGTTCAAGGCGCTGCGCCGCGGTCGCGCGTCGGTGGTGACCGACAAGATCGAGACATTCACCGAGAACGGCCTGCGTCTTGCAAGCGGCGCCGAGCTCGAGGCCGACGTCGTGATCTCGGCCACCGGACTCGAGCTGCTGCCGCTGGGCGGGATCGAGATCACCGTCGACGGTGAGGAGCTCGACCTTCCCAAGCACCTCACCTACAAGGGCATGATGCTCAGCGGCGTGCCCAACGCTGCGCTGGTGATGGGCTACACCAACGCGTCGTGGACGCTCAAGTGCGACCTCACCTGCGAGTACGTGTGCCGGCTGCTCAACCACATGCGCGAGCACGACTACGCCTACTGCGTGCCCGAGGAGGGAGACCCGCCGGTCGCCTCGGTGCCGCTGCTGAACCTCGACTCGGGCTACATCCTGCGCGCGCAGGACAAGTTCCCGCGCCAGGGCGCCGAGCGGCCGTGGCGCGTCTACCAGAACTACGCGCTGGACGTGGTCACGCTGAGGATGGGCTCGCTGCAGGACGAGGCGATGCGCTTCGCGCGCGGTGGGAACGCTGCGGCGGTCCCCGCCGAGCCCGAGCCCGAGCCCCAGCCCGAGGCCGCAGCGGCCTAGCCGGCCGTGCCCTAGCCGGCCGAGTCCGGATTGCCGGTCGACTGCGAGCCCTCGCCGGACTCGCCGCCGGATCCCTGCTCGTCGCCCCGTTTCTCTGGCCCCCCGGAGCCCTTCTGGCCGGACTTGTCGTCGTGCCCGCCCGGCTGCTCCTCGGCGTTCTGGTCCGATACGGACCCCGGGAGTGGGTGGTCGGAGGCGTTGCGCTCTGGTGAGTTCATGGCCACGAGACTACCCGGGCCCAGCCACGCTAACCGGCCAGCTCATGCGTCCGCTCGAACAGCTCGCGGAAGTTCAGACGACCCGCCTCGCGTTCAGCGGATGCTGCCGCGGAAGCAGAATCGGTTGTGAGAATGTGACAACGGCCCAGCCGGGCCTCGCAGCAGCCGTCCGGGGACGTGTGTGAACTGGATGATGATATGGACCCTTAACTTGACGCACCCCCGCCCCGGCTCGATCGCCTCACTCGCTTTTCGCTGTATCCGCGCCCGAACCGGGATCCGACGTCAGGCACGGAGGTGCCGTTTGGTCATCTCACCGTCCCACCGTTATCACTTTCTGCTAAACGTGCCTCCGGACAGCCTCAGCGAGGCCCGGTAGTGAGGCCTGCCCTGTGACCGATCGATCTGACGGCGTCCGCCCCAGCCGCCTGCCGGTTTCGCTGATCCTGGCAGTGTCGATGACGGCGGCCGGCGTCGTGTATCCCGTTACCGACTCAGCCTTGCATCACACGTCGCCGATCATGATCGCGGCAGTCCGGGCGCTCGTGGGTGGGGCGCTGCTGACGGCGATGTTGCCGCTGATGGGGAGTCGCCTTCCGCGCACGCGACGGCTGTGGCTGTGGGCGTTCGCGATCGGGCTCGGCAACACGACGCTGACGCAGGTCGGGATCAGCGTGGGGACGGACCGTGCCGGCGCGGCCGTCGCGGCGGTGCTGGCGAACTCCGCGCCGTTCTTCGTGGCAGTGCTCGCTCGGTTCGTGCTCGCCGAGGGGATCACACAGCTGCGCGCCGCGGGACTCGTGATCGGATTCGGCGGCGTGCTGCTGGTCGTGTTCTCGAATCCGGGCACCATCGCGCATGGCTCTCGTCTCGCGGTCGGGCTCGCGCTGGCGCTGCTCGGCGCGCTGGGATGGGCTGGTGGCGGGCTCGGGATGCGGGTCCTCACGCGGCGCGAGCCCGACCTCGATTGCCGGGATCACCGCTGCGCAATTCCTCGCGGGCGGTATCCCGCTGATCCCGCTGGTCCTACTGGCGGGTGGGTCGACGGATTGGGGCCGGCCGACGCTCATCGCGCAACTCGCCTACCTGGTCATCGGCGGCCAAATCCTGGTCTACCTCGGGTTCAACGCGGCGCTCAGCCGGTGGCCGTCCACGCGCGTGTACGCGTGGACATTCCTCGTCCCGGCCGTCGCAGTCCTCATCGAAGCCGTGCGCGGGTCCCTCCCCGGCTCGAGCGCGATGATCGGCATCGCGCTGGTGATTTTGGGCGTCGCCATCGTCAACCACCCTCGTGCGGAGGCGAGTCGCGAGGACTGCTAGAACAGGCCGCTGAGGGCTTGGCCCGCGTGGGCCACGAAATCAAACAGCGGCGAGGGGACGATCCCGAACACGATGCTCGCCACGGCGAACACGACGGCCACGCCGACCACCTCCGGCGGGGGCCCGGTCCGCGGTGACGCACCGCCGACCGCTACCGGGACGGCAGCCGGGGAGGCCAGGGCGTCCGCCTCGGCCGAGCCGCCGGCGATCGGTGCCAGCCCGCCGGCGATCGCGAGCGCGGACGCCGGGACCGGGACCGGGGCGGGGGCGGGGGTGGCGGGGCTCATCCACATAGCGGCCACCACACGCAGGTAGTACCCCAGCGAGATCATCGAGCCGATCACGAGCACGATCGCCAGCCACGTGTAGTCGCCGTTGACGAGTGCGTGGATGAGCTGGAACTTGCCGATGAAGCCGACGGTGCCCGGGATCCCCGCGAGCGACAGCATCGCCACCGTCATCGGCCATGCCAGCCACGGGCGGCGGGCGCCCAGCCCGGCGATACCGAGGAGATCGTCACCGTCGGAGCGCTCGTGCTGCGACGCGACGATGACCGCGAACGCGGTCACGTTCATCAGCAGGTAGACCGCGAGATACAGGACCGTGGCGTCGACTCCCAGCCGTGTGCCCACGATCACCCCGGCGAGCATGTAGCCGGCCTGGGCCACGCTCGAGTAGCCCAGGATCCGCTTCAGCGAGGTCTGGCCGAGCGCGCCGACGTTGCCGACCACGATCGTGATCGCGGCGATCGTCGCCAGGGCGGGCGCCCATGTGTCCTGGGCACCGAGCACGGCGACGTCGAAGAAGCGCAGCAAAATGCCCAGCGCCGCTGCCTTGGTGGCCGTGGCCATGAAGGCGGTGATCGGCGTCGGCGCTCCCTCGTACACGTCGGGGGTCCACTGGTGAAAGGGCGCCACCGAGGCCTTGAAGGCGAACCCCGCGATCACCAGCGCCAGCCCCGTCAGCATCATCGGGTCGCCGAGCAGGCCGCCGGCCAGCTGGCTCGAGGAGATCGCGCCGGCGATCCCCGAGAAGTCGGTGGATCCGGTGGAGCCGTAGACCAGCGCCAGCCCGTAGACCAGCGTGGCCGACCCGACCGAGCCGATCACGAGGTACTTCAGCCCCGACTCCAGCGATCCCTCGCGGCGGTACTCCGCGGCGCACAGGACATACAGCGGGATCGACAAAAGCTCGAAGCCGACGAACAGCGTGACCAGGTTCTGGGATGAGACCAGGACCGCCATCCCGAGCACGCTGAACAGCAGCAGCGAGTAGTACTCGCCGTGGCCCGCGCTGTCCGGCGCCGGTGAGCGCAGCGAGATCAGCACGCAGGCGATCGCAGCCACCGCGAAGATCATGTCCAGGATCAGCGCCAGGTCGTCGACCTGGAGCGCTCCCGAGATGATCGACGCCTGGTGCTTGAAGCGGACGATCTCAGCGATGATCGAAACGGCCAGGGTGATAAGGGTGAGCACGGGCACGGCGCCGCTGCGGGCGGGGCGGCCCGGCAGCAGGCCGACGAGCAGCACGATCAGCGCGCCGCCGGCCAGGACCGCGAACGGGGAGAACGAGGCCCAGTCGATGTGGGGCCCCTTGACGTGGGCGGCGGCGAGTGAGAGGGCGAGGTTCATGGCACGTCGGAGAGTCGAGAGCCTTTGCCGGATCCGGTGAGGTAGTAGTAGCCCCCGTTCCCGATGATCGGGTTGACGCCCTCGGCGTAGAGCTCCGCCGGGATCAGGGCCTGTGTGGTGGCTTGCTCGGAGCGCCGCAGCCCGAACTGCGGGTAGAACGCCAGCACGAGGATGACCAGGACCACGGGGACGATCGGGAGCGCCTCGCGCAGACCGATGTCCCGCGAGCTCACCCGCTCCCCGGCACGGTTGTGCATCGAGCCGATGTACAGCCGCAGGGCGTAGACGGCGGCGCCGACGACGCCCAGCGATGCGATCATCGCGAACGCCAGCTTGGCCTTGAACAGGCCGAGCAGGATCATGAACTCGCCGACGAAGTTCGAGCTGCCCGGCATCGCCAGCGTGGCCAGCGAGACGATCAGGAACAGACTGGCCAGGACGGGCGCCCGGAAGGCGATCCCGCCCATGTCGCGCAGCTTCTCCGAACCGCCGGCGCGGGCGGCCAGCGCCGCGACGATGAAGAACAGGGGTGCCGTCACCAGCGCGTGGTTGAGCATCTGCAGCAGCGCTCCCTGCTCGCCCTCGGGCCGCAGCGAGAAGATCCCCAGGGTGATGAAGCCGAGCTGGGCGACCGACGAGTAGGCGACGACGAGCCGGGCATCGGGGGTGGTGAACGCGATCACGGTGCCCCAGATCACCGACACCACGGCGACCACCAGCATCAGCGTCTGGAAGTGCGCGGTGGCGTATGGGAACAGGGGCAGCACGATCCGCAGGAACCCGTACGCGGCGACCTTGGACAACACGGCGGAGAACACGGCGACGGCCGGGATCGGCATCGCCTTGTAGCCGTCGGCCAGCCAGCCGTGGAACGGGACCAGCGGCATTTTGACCACGAACGCGACGGCGAAGCACAGGAAGATCCAGTCCTGTGAGGTGTGCGAGAGCGGCAGCCCGCGCAGCGAGGAGATCACGAACGTCAGCGGCGTCCCGTGCTGGCTGGAGGCCAGTACGCCGGTGGCGACTGCGGCCACCAGCATGAAGAACGAGCCGACCAGCGTGTAGATGACGAGCTTGGTCGTGGCGCGCACCCGCTCACCGGTCCCCCAGATTCCCGTTAGGAAGTAGAACGGGATCAGCATCAGGTCGAAGAAGGCGACGAACAGCGCCAGGTCCTGGGCGCAGAAGGCACCGAGCACGGCGCTCTGGGCGAGGCCGAAGTGGAAGTAGAAGACGCGGGGGCGCTCCCACTCGTGGGTGGCGGCGAAGATCAGCCCCGCCGTGAAGATCACCGTGGTCAGCACCACCAGCGCCACGTTGAGGCCATCGAGCCCGAGCTTGTAGTGGATGCCCAGCGGGGCGATCCACACCTTGTCGGTGACGAACTGCAGGCCGGACCGCCCGAGCGTGAAGCGGGCCAGGAACGAGACGGCGATCCCCAGCGTGACGACGCTGCCGAGAACGGTGACCCGGGGCACCAGTCGCGCCGGCACCAGCAGACCGACCACCAGCGAGATCGCCAGCGGGAGCCAGATCAGGATCGAGAGCGTCATGCGATCCGGGCGGGGGTCGAGGTCACGGGCGTCATGTGGCCGAGATCAGGAAGTAGAGGGCCATGCCGAACACGCCGATGAGCATCGCGGCCGCGTAATAGCGCACGAAACCGGTCTGCAGGCGGCGGACGGCGGCCGAGCACGCCCGGACCAGGCCGGTGGTGCCGCCGGTGATCCCGCCCGCGATCACGCCGCGCTCGAGAACCGAGTCGCCGAAGCGTCCGAACCACTGCGCGGGCCGGACGACGGCGAAGTCGATCAGCTCGTCGAAGTACCACTTGTTGTAGAGGAAGGTGTGCAGAGCGCTCAGGCGCGACTGCAGGGCTGCCGAGGTTCCGGGCTTGACCACCCAGATGCGATAGGCGATCGAGATGCCCGTCACGGCGACCAGAGCTCCGATGATCAGGCCCACCCAGGAGGTGCCGTTCGAGGGATCGAGCTGGGCCAGGCGGGAGTCCGCGAACGTGGGCGCGAGGAAGCGGGTGATGCCGGAGTCGACGCCCGGGATCTGGATCACGCCGCCGATCACCGCCAGCAGCGCCAGCGTCGCCATCGGGATTTTCATCGCCGGGTCGCGCTCGGCGATGTGGTGCTCGGGCCCCGGGAAGCCGACGTGGGTGTCCTCGGGCTCACCGGTCATCGGGTTGGTCGGCGTGTCGTGATGGACGAGGTGGCCGTGCTCGAGCTCGCGGGCCTCCTCGCAGGGCTCGCCGAAGAACGCCCGGAAGATCATCCGGAACGTGTAGATGCCGGTCAGCAGGGCGCCGACATAGCCGAGGATGCCGAGGATCTCGAAGCCGCCGCCGCGGTTGTCGAGGTATCCGATGATGTCGTCCTTCGACAGCCAGCCGCTGAATGGCGGCAGCCCCGACAGGGCCAGCCCGCCGACGATGAAGCACGCGAACGTGAACGGCATCGCCTTGCGGAAGCCGCTCATACGGTCCAGAGACTGAATCCCGCCCATCGCGCTGATCAGCGAGCCGGCGGCCATGAACAGAAGCGCCTTGAAGAAGGCGTGGGTCATCAGGTGAAAGAGCCCGGCGGAGTAGGCCCCGACCGAGACGCCCATGATCATGTAGCCGATCTGGGACATCGTCGAGTAGGCGATGACGCGCTTGAGATCGGTCTGCACGATCGCGATCGAGGCCGCCACCAGGAGCGTCACGCAGCCCACGATGGCGCCGACGTCGGCGGCGGTGGGGGCCTGCTCGAACAGAGGGTGCATGCGCGCGATCAGGTAGACGCCGGCCGTCACCATGGTCGCGGCATGGATCAGCGCGGAGACCGGGGTGGGGCCCTCCATCGCGTCGGGCAACCATGTGTGCAACGGCACCTGGGCGGATTTGGCGAATGCGCCCACCAGCAGCAGCAGGCAGCCGGCGACCAGGTCGGTGCCGTTGTGCGCGAACACGTGCGGCACGTCGTGAAACGTCTTCACGAAGTCCAGCGTGCCGGTGTGGCGGAAGATGAAGAAGGTCCCCAGCACCAGGCCCACGTCGCCCAGGACGTTGATCACGAACGCCTTCAGGCCGGCGCGGGTGGCGGTGGTGCGCCGGTACCAGAAGGAGATCAGCAGGTAGGAGGCGGCGCCGACGAACGCCCAGCCGACGATCAGCAGCAGGAAGTTGCCCGCCAGCACCAGCAGCAGCATCGAGAACACGAAGTAGTTGAGGTAGGCGAAGTAGCGCGCGTAGCCCTCGTCGGACTTCATGTAGGCGATCGAGTACATATGGATCAGGGTCGAGACGCCCGACACGATCAGCACCATGAACACCGACAGCGGATCCACGAGGATCGAGAGCTTGGCGTCGACGTGGACGCTGGAGGCGTAGTTCCACAGCGTCGAGGTGAGCTCCCGATGGCTCTCGGGCTGGCCGAGCAGCGAGATCAGCGCGCCGACCGAGCAGGCGAACGACAGCCCGATCGCCAGCGTCGCCAACCAGCCCGGGCTGGTGCCCTTGAGCACGCGGAAGCCGAGGCCGATCAGCACCGTGCCGAGCAGCGGGAACAGCAGGATCAGCCATCCGAAGGTGGTCGCGGCCATAGCTCAGATCACCCGTGCAGCTCGTTCAGCTCATCGACGTTGACCGCCAACCGGCGGCGGTAGATGGCGACGATCAGTCCCAGCCCGACCGTGACCTCGCAGGCGGCCACGACCAGCACGATCAGTGCGAAGACCTGCCCGTCGTCGTGGCCCCACATGCGCGAGAAGGCGACCAGGGCGAGGTTGGCGGCGTTGAGCATCAGCTCCAGGCAGAGCAGGATCACGAGCGGATTGGGCCGCGTGAGCACGCCGACGGCGCCGATGCAGAAGATCAGCGCCGAGACCACCAGGTACCAGCCGATGCCCATTACCAGCCCCCCTCCGAAGGGGTGCTGACGGGCTCGGCGTCGCCCGGCTCGGTGCCGGTGGGCGCGCCGCTGGCCGAGCCGAGTCTGACCCCGGTGCTCTCAGCCATTGTCCCCGTGTAGTCCCCGCGAACCGGGTGGTAGATGAGCCGCAGCGAATCGTCGTCGCTTTCGAGCCCACGCCGGCGGCGAGCCAGGACCACCGCGCCGATCGCCGCCACCAGCAGCAGCAGCGACGCGAGCTCGAACGGGAGCAGGTACTTGGTCAAAAACAGCTTTCCGATCTCCTCCGGGGACCCAAAACCGGGCACGTACGGGGCTCCTTTGCCGGAGATGCCCTTCAGCGCCGAGCCGAGCACGGCGATGCACAGCTCCACCGCCAACGCCAGGGCGAACACCGGCCCGAGCACCTTCAGCGCGCCGCCGGGGCGGCCGAGCGGTTCATCGCCGCCGCCGATGTAGGCGACCACGAACACGTACAGCACCATCACCGCGCCCGCGTACACGACCACCTGAGCGGCGGCGACGAACTCCGCGCGCAGCAGCAAAAACAGCGCCGCCAGCGCGATCAGGTGCACGACCAGCGCCAGCACGGCATAGAACGGATTGCGCAGCATGACCACGCCGATCGCCCCGGTGAGGGCCATGATCGCCGCGATGAAGAACAGGACCGCCGACATCTTTCGCTACTCGCCCTCCCGCCTCAGCGGCGTGCGCTCGATCGGCTCGGCGAGCAGCATCTCCTTGGTGAAGATCAGATCAGAGCGCGTGTAGTCAGACATCTCGTAGTCGTGGCCCATGGTGATCGCGTCAAACGGGCACGCCACCTCGCAGTAGCCGCAGAAGATGCACCGCGACAGGTTGATCTCGTACACGGCCGCGTAGCGCTCGCCCGCGGAGACGCGGTTCTCGGGGGTGTTCTCGGCGGCGACCACGCGGATGCAGTCGGCCGGACAGGCGGCGGCGCACAGCGAGCAGCCCACGCATTTCTCGAGTCCGGTGTCCTCGAAGCGGTGCAACTTGTGACGGCCGCGGAAGCGCGGATAGACCGGCGTCTTCTCCTCCGGGTACTGGATCGTCGAGGGTCCCTCGACGACGCGCGCGAACGTGGTCTTGAGCCCCCGCAGGGTCTCGCCGAAAGTCCGGTAGGCCCCCCGCACGGGACCCGCACCGGGGGCGCGGATCACTTCGATCACGTCGGCGCCGGGGTCATAGGGGGTCATCAGGTCCTCCTCGAGCGACGGGTGGCGGCGCTCACGACGCCACCGCGATCGCGGTCACCAGCAGATTCAGGGTCGCCAGCGGCAGCAGGATCTTCCAGCCGAACGACATCAGCTGGTCGTAGCGCAGACGTGGCAGGGTGGCGCGCACCCAGATGAACAGCGTCACCACCAGGAACATCTTGAACAGCACCACGAACGGGTCCACCCAGCCGGGGGGATCGATTCCGAAGGGCAGCAGCCAGCCGCCGAAGAACATCGTCACCGTGATCCCCGAGACGACGATCATGTTGGCGTACTCGGCGAACAGATAGGCCACGAAGGCCGTCCCGCCGTACTCGGTGAAGTAGCCGCCGACCAGCTCCGCGTCGGCCTCCACGAGGTCGAACGGAGCGCGGTTGGTCTCCGCGAACGACGCCGTCAGGAAGACCAGGAAGCCGACGATCTGGGGAATGAAGTACCACATGCCGCCCTGGGCGTGAACGATGCCCGTCAGTGACAGGGTGCCGGCGCTCATCAGCACGCCGACCAGCGCGAGCCCCTGGGAGACCTCGTAGGAGATCAGCTGCGCGGCGCCGCGCATCGCGCCCAGAAACGAGTACTTGGAGCCCGAGGCCCAGCCGCCCAGCATGATCCCGTAGAAGGAGATGCCGCTGAAGGCGAACACGAACAGGGGACCGATCGAGACGTCGATCCCGTAGAGCCCGACCCGCTGGCCGAAGATGTGCTGGACGTTGCCGAACGGGATCAGGGCCAGCGAGGCGACCGCCGTCAGGATCGCGATCGCGGGCGCGATCCTGAACAGATAGGCGACCGACGTGGTGGGCCTGAACGGCTCCTTGGTGGCGAACTTGAGGATCTCGGCCAGCGGCTGCATGAGTCCGAACGGCCCGACGCGGTTGGGTCCGTAGCGCCCCTGGAAGCGGCCCAGCAGCTTGCGCTCATAGACGACGATGATCGGCAGCACGCCGAAGATGACCAGGAAGATCACGAGCGCCTTGACGATCTGCACCCACCAGGGCTCGAAGTAGTTGACCAGCGCGAACGCGCTCATGCGGGCCGCACCTCGATCAGCGGCTCGGTCAGCGCGTTGGCCGACTCGGCCGCGATCCCGTCGGCGAGGAAGGCGCTGCCGGCCGGGACGCCGCTGCGGACCGCGGCCGCGGCCTTGACCCGGGTTCCATTCTGAGCGACCTCGACTTCGGCGCCGTGCTCGATGCCCAGTCGCTTGGCATCCTCGGGGGACAGCTCGAGGGTCTGGTGGACGATCTGGTACTTGAGCGCGGGCGAGACCTCGACCTCCGGGGAGGCCCAGATCGGCCGGTAGGTGCCGAGCCGCAGCGCCCCGTTGTCCGACTGAGCCTCGCTGGCCGGCGGGGCGGGGCGGTGGCGAATGTCGACCGACACCTGGTGACCGGCGGAGACGGTGCGTGCCTGCGGCCGCTCGGGCCAGCGCAGGCCGTGGCCGCTCAGTGCCTCGAGCGTGAGCCCCTCGTAGAAAGGAACCCGGGCGACCAGTTGCTCGAACGCGTCGGCGCTGCGCTCGATCCCGAGCTCGGTGCCGGCGCGGTGTGCGATCTCGGTCAGCACCGCCCACCCCGGCTTGACCTCACCGGCGTGGGCGACCGCCGGGCGCAGCCGCTGAAGGCGCCCGTCGGGGTGTACCACGGTGCCCTCCTTCTCGGCATGGGACTCAGCCGGGAAGATCACGTCGGCGTGGTCGCGCAGGCCCTCGGTCAGCACCGACGCGTGGGCCACCACCAGCGCTGCTGCATGCATGGCGCGCTCCCACAGGGCGCGGTCGGGGCGGTCTCTGACCGGGTCGGTCTGCAGCAGGTACAGCGCGGTCACATCGCCGTCGGCGGCGGCGCGCGCGATCTCAGCGGCGCTTCGCCCGGGGGCGGCGTCGAGGTCGGCGTAGCCGGGCCCCGCGTCGGGGACCACGCCCGACTCGCGCAGTCCCCGGCCGTTGGCGCCGGCGGGGATCTGGAGCAGCCCGGCGCCGGCATAGTCGCCCAGCCCGAGCCAGTCGGCGATCCGCAGCAGGATCGAGGCGGCGCGGTCTCCGATCTGCTCGCCCCAGACGATCACGATGTCCTTGCCGCCGTCGCGCAGCTGGGCGGCGAGCGCACCGATCTCGGCACTCGCGGGCTCGACGTCGTCGTCGGTCAGCGCGGCGTCGAGCGCGATCAGGAAGCGCTCGAGCTGACCGGGGGCATAGCGGGCGACCAGGGCGGCGTTGACGTCCAGCGCGGTGGGCCGGGCACTGGCGACGGCCAGCTTGACGCCGTGCCGGCGCACCCCCTTGCGGATCCGCAGGTCGAGGATCGGGGCGTCATCGACGGGGTCGCAGCCCACGAGCAGCACGGTATGCGCGAACTCGAGGTCGGAGACCCGGGCCTGGAGCGCGGGGGCGGCGAGCGCCCGCGAGACGCCGGCGGTGACGCCACGGTCGGGACGGGAGTCGAGGTCGGCCGAGTCGAGCACCTCGCGCATCAACCGCCCGAGGATGAAGCCCTCCTCGTTGGAGACCTGGCCGCCGGCCAGGGCACCGACCCGGCCCCGGTGGCGAGCCAGCCCGGCGGCTGTGCTCAGCGCCCGCTCCCAGGACACCGGACGCAGCTCGTCGCCGTCGCGCACCAGGGGGGTCGTGATCCGCTGATCAACGTGCATCGCCTGGTAGGCGAAGCGGCCCTTGTCGCACAGCCACCCGTCGTCGACCTCGGGGTGCTCGCGGGAGAGCACGCGCACGACCCGCTCGTCGCGGACGGTGAAGGTGACGTTGCACTGCGCCGGGCACAGGGTGCAGACGCCGGCCGCGCCCTCGATGTCCCAGGGCCGCGCCCGGAAGCGGTACGGCTGCGAGGTCAGCGCGCCGACCGGGCACAGCTCGACGATGTTGCCGCTGAACGGAGCCACGTAGGGGTGGCCGTCGTGGGTGGCGACGAAGGTGTGCGCGCCGCGTTCGGCGAAGATCAGCTGGTAGTCCTCGGAGATCTCCTGCGAGAAGCGCACGCAGCGGTAGCAGAGGATGCACCGCTCGCGGTCGATCGCCACGAGCGGGGAGAGCGCCAGCGGCTTCTGGAAGTGGCGCTTGGGCTCGATGAAGCGGCTGCGCCCGAGGCCCCAGCCGAACGTTATGTCCTGGAGCGGGCACTCGCCGCCCTTGTCGCACACCGGGCAGTCGAGCGGGTGGTTGACCAGCAGGAACTCCACCACCGCGTTCTGCGCGTGGCGAACGCGGTCGGTCTGGGTGTGGACCACCATCCCATCCTTGACCGGCGTCGAACACGAGGTCTGGAGCTTGGGGATGCCCTCGATCTCGACCAGGCACATGCGACAGGCGCCGACAGGGTTTCCAAGCTTGGGCTCGTAGCAGAAGTAGGGGATCTCGACGTCGCCCAGCTTCGCCGCATCCACCAACATGCTGCCTTCGGCAGCGTTTATCTCTCTCCCGTCGATGGTCAGCTGGATGGTCTTCTGCTCTGGACGTGGCATGTGCGCGTGGCTAGTGGACGGGAATCGGACCGGCGTGGGGATCCGCGACGCCCAGCGCGACGACATCCCCGATCTCGGCCCCCTCGGCTCGCTCCCGCGCGGCCTCGATCTCGGCCTCCAGTTCGACGCGGAACTTAGCGACCATCGAGCCGATCGGCATCGCCATCGCGTCACCGAGCACGCACAGGCAGTTGCCGATGATCTGCTCCTGGACGGAGGCCATGATGTCGAGGTCCATCGGCGTCGCCTCGCCGCTGCGGATCCGCTCGAGCATCTTCTGGGTCCAGTTGGTCCCCTCGCGGCAGGGAACGCACTTGCCGCAGGACTCGTGGGCGTAGAACTTGGCCACCTTGAGCGCAACGTCGAGCACGCTGCGGCGCTCGTCGGCGACGATGATCGCGCCGGAGCCCAGCATCGTCCCCGCCTTGGCCATGCTGTCGAAGTCGTACGGGATGTCGAGGTCGTCCCCGGTCAGCACTGGACTGCTCGACCCCCCCGGGAACCAGAACTTGACCTTGCGTCCCTCGGGCGGGCCCCCGGCGAGGTCGTAGATGATCTCTCGAGACGGGATCCCGAGCTCGATCTCGTAGTTGCCGGGACGCTTGACGTCTCCGGAGATCGACACGAGCTTGGTCCCGGTGGAGGTCTCGGTGCCGATCTTGGCGTACTCGGCGCCGCCCATCTGGATGATGTGGGGGACCGTGGCCAGTGTCTCGACGTTGTTGATCAGGGTGGGGCCGTGATACAGGCCCTCGATCGCCGGGAACGGCGGCTTGAGCCGCGGGTTACCGCGCTTGCCCTCGAGCGAGTCCAGCAGGCCGGTCTCCTCGCCGCAGATGTACGCGCCGGCGCCGCGGTGCAGCACCAGCGACAGGGTCAGGTCCGAGCCGAGGACGCGCTCGCCGATGTAGCCCGCGCGCTGGGCCTCGGCGATCGCCGCTTCGAGGATCTCGGCCTGAACCTCGTACTCGCCGCGGATGTAGATGAAGGCCCGGCTGATCTCGCCCGCGTAGGCGGCGATGATCACGCCCTCGATCAGCATGTGCGGGCTCTTCTGCATCAGCTCGCGGTCCTTGAAGGTGCCCGGCTCGGACTCGTCGGCGTTGCAGACCAGGTACTTGTCCATGCCGCCGTGGGGCAGGAACGAGACCTTCTTGCCCATCTGGAAGCCGGCCCCGCCGCGTCCGCGGACGCCGGACTCCATCAGCTCTGAGACGACCTCGTCACGGCTCATCGACAGCGCCTTGCGCAGCCCCTGGTAGCCGCCGCGCCGCTCATAGACCTCGAGCGTGTTGAGCCCCGGCTCGTCGATGCGGTCGAACAGGATCTTGATCATGTGGGTTCCCCGGAGGTGTCGTCATCGGGCGGGATCTCGATCGGGGCCGAGGGTCCCGGGCGGTCGGTCTGCGCCTCGCTCGACGGCAGCCCGGCGGTGTCGGCGCGGTGCGGGTGGTCGGGGGCGCTGAACTCCTGCGCGGGCTCCTCCGCGGGCTCCGGCGCCGCGCCGGGTGGGTACATGTTCACGCCGGGGTCGACCGACTGCCGGTAGCGGATCTGCTTCTCGGGCATGACGTCGCGCCCGGCGTGCAGGTCGGCGACCACGCGCTCGGCGTCCTCGAGCTGGAGCGGTCCGATGTACTCGCCGTCGACCGAGGCCATCGGCGCGATGTCGCAGGCGCCGAGGCACTCGAACCCGCGCACGTCGATCGTCACATCGTCGCCGGCCGCCTCGGTCATGGCCTGAAGCAGCTCATCGCCGCCGAGCATCGAGCAGGTGATGTTGGTGCAGACGTAGACGTCGTGGTGCGGGGGGCGGGGCTCGGTCTCGAGCATGTCGTAGAACGTGGCCACCGAGGTCAGATAGGCCGGGGTGAGGCGCATCACACAGGCCACCTGGTCGATCGCCTCCGGCGAGCAGTAGCCGTGGAGGCTCTGGGCGGCGTGCAACGCCGGGATGGCCGCCGAGCGGCGGTCGGGGTACTTGGCCATGGCCGCCTCGATCGTGTCGCGGAGCTGATCCGGAACGGGCGTCGTCGCCGGGTCGGGGATGACCGCGGGGTCCTTTGTGAGGTCGACGGCATCGTCCCAGCCGGGAACGCGCGAGCCGTGGGCGAAGCGGGGAACGGGAACGCGAGGCGACATCTAGCGGTCGACCTCCCCCAGGGTGGCGGGTGTGACCGTCACCGGTCGATGCCGCCGAGGATCGGGTCGAGCATCGCGAGCGTCGCGATCAGGTCGGCGATGTAGGAGTCCTTGACCATCGGCGCCAGCGCCTGCAGGTTGACGAAGCTCGGGTCGCGCATGTGCACCCGGGCCGGCTTGGCCGAGCCGTCGGCGCGCACGAAGCAGCCGAGCTCGCCGCGGGGACCCTCGATCGGGTAGTACGCCTCGCCCGGCGGCACGCGAAAGCCCTCGGTGACGAGCTTGAAGTGGTGGATCAGTGCCTCCATGCTCGTGGCGAGCTCGTGGCGTGGCGGCAGCGCCACCTTGCGGTCAGGGGTGATGAACGGCCCCTCGGGCAGTCCCTCGAGCGCTTGGTCGATGATCTTCACCGACTCGTAGAGCTCAGCGTGGCGTACGCGGTAGCGGTCGTAGTTGTCGCCGACAGTGCCAACGGGGATCTTGAAGTCAAAGTGGTCATAGCTCGAGTACGGGGCCGCCTTGCGCAGGTCCCAGGGATTGCCCGTGGCGCGCAGGAGCGGCCCGGTGACACCCAGCTCCAGCAGCGTCTGCTCGTCGACGATGCAGGTGTTGCGCAGGCGCTCGAGCACGATCTGGTTCTTCTCGAGCAGATCGGCGTACTGGTCCGCCCGGGTCGGCATCTCATCGACGAACTTCCGGAGCTTGGCGGCAAAGCCCCGCGGGATGTCCTCCATCACGCCGCCGACCTGGAAGTAGCGGGTGTGCATCCGCTGGCCCGAGGACATCTCGAACAGGTCGAGGATCGTCTCGCGCTCGCGGAACGCGTACCAGAACATCGAGATCGCTCCGAGGTCGAGCATGCTCGTCCCGAGCCACACGAGGTGCGACATCAGCCGGTTGAGCTCGAGGTGGATGATGCGCAGGTACTGCGCGCGGGGCGGGACCTCGACCCCCAGCAGCGACTCGACGGCGCCGCAGAACGCCATCGCGTTGAAGTAGTAGCTGACGTAGTCCATCCGCTCGACGACCGGGATCACCTTCCAGTAGGCCTTGTCCTCGGCCGTCTTCTCGATCCCGGTGTGGACGTAGCCGATGATCGGCTTGATGTCGCGCACGATCTCGCCCTCGAGCGTGGCGATCAGCCGCAGCACCCCGTGCGTCGCGGGATGGTGGGGGCCGATGTTGAGCGTCAGCAGCTCGTGCGACTCGCCGACCGGCTCGGAGGCCAGCGTGATCGACTCCTCCCGCGCCCGGTAGTCGCCGGTCACTGCCATTTGCCGTACGAGTTCTCTTCGTTGTACGTGAACAGCACGGGCTCGCCGCCGATCGGGAAGTCGCGCCGCTGCGGGAAGCCCTCGTAGTCCTCTGGCATCAGGATCCGCCGCGGGTCTGGATGGCCCTCGAAGATCACGCCGAACATGTCGTAGACCTCGCGCTCGGGATGGTTGGCTCCCGGGAACAGGCCGGTCACGGTCGCGATCCGGGGATCGTCGAGCGGGACCCGCGCCTTGACCGTGATCCTGTCGACGGCGTGCATGTCGAGC
Organism: uncultured Solirubrobacterales bacterium; assembly: GCA_963799995.1. Classification (GTDB taxonomy): domain Bacteria; phylum Actinomycetota; class Thermoleophilia; order Solirubrobacterales; family Solirubrobacteraceae; genus Palsa-465. The sequence continues at coordinate 679,786 of CAWCZI010000014.1, forward strand.
AGCTCGTAGAGCACGCCGAGGCGGGGCTCGTCGGGGTAGTAGTCGACGCCGTGCAGGCTGGCCAGGAAGCTGTAGCCCTTGCCGTGCAGCGCTGTCAGGATCTCGACCACGTGCTCGGGGTTGGCGTTCAGCACCGCGCGGTCGCGGTGAAACTCGGTGCCGATGATCGAGTCGGCGTTCGCGTCGCGGAGCTCGTGGGCGGTCAGCTCGAGGCCGGTCGCGTCAGGCACCCGCGGTGTCCCCTCCGGGATACACGTTGATCGCGCCGCCCTTGTCGCCCCCCGCGTCGGCGCCGAGACCCGTCTCACCCGGAATGACCTCCTCGGTGCCCACGGCGTCGTAGCGCTCGCGCCAGCCGGCGGTCTCGTGACCCTGGACCTTGTCGCGCAGGCGCAGAATCCCGTGGGCCAGCGCCTCGGGCCGTGGCGGACAGCCCGGCACGTGTACGTCGATCGGCATGAACTTGTCCGATGGGACCAGGGCGTAGTTGTTGAAGACGCCCATCGAGGAGCAGCAGGCGCCCATCGAGATCGCCCACTTGGGCTCGAGCATCTGGTCGTAGAGGCGGCGGACCACCGGGGCCATCTTGGTCGATACGCGGCCGGAGAGGATGATCAGGTCGGCCTGGCGTGGCGAGGCGCGCATCGCCTCGAACCCGAACCGGGCGATGTCCACGCGAGCGGCGACGATCGACATCATCTCGATCGCGCAGCAGGCCAATCCGAACGTCAGCGGGAAGAACGAGTTGCCGCGCGCCCAGGCGACGGCCTTGTCCATCGTCGTGGTCAGCACGCCCTGCTCGACGTAGCGCTCCAGCGCCTCACCCTCGAGATCGCCTCTGATCATGTCGCGGGCCATCAGCTGCCGGGCGCGGAAGTCCCCCGGCGGCCGGGTGGGATCGGTGAGCGGCTCGCGCTTTATTTCCATTCCAGTGCTCCTCGGCGCCACACATACACGAACGCCACCATCAGCAGCACGACGAACGTGATCGTCTCGTATAGCGCGAAGCTGCCGAACGCGCGCAACTCGACCGCGATCGGATACAGGAAGATGACCTCGATGTCGAACAGGATGAACAGCATCGCGATCAGGTAGAAGCTGATCCCGAAGCGAAAGCCCCGCTGGATCTCGGACGGGAGGCCGCATTCGTACGGCTGATCCTTGTTGAGACTGGGCCGGCGGTGTCCGAAGAACAGGTTCAGGACCGCAAACAACCCACCGACGGCGGCGCCCAGCACGAGGAAGACGATCGCCGGCAGATAGTCACGAAGCACAACTGAGTCTTATATCACCGAAGTGGCGAAGCTTGTAACAGGTTGTTACTTGTGCGGAATGCGGCTATGTATCCCACGCTGAAATGAAAGTCGTTCATCTGATCGTCGGCGTGCTGTCGATCGTCCTCACCGGCGGCGCCGGTGTGTGGGGGGCGTGGTGCTGGTACCGGGTCCGCGCCAGCCCGCTCTTCTGGCGCCTGCTGCGCGCCGGCCAGGTCGTGGTGGTGGTCGAGGTCGCGCTCGGCGGGGTACTGGTGCTGATGGGCAAGAAGGACTCGAGCCTGCACCTCCTCTACGGGCTGCTGCCGCTGGCCGTGTCGTTCGTGGCCGAGCAGCTGCGGATCGCGTCGGCACAGATGGTCCTGCAATCACGCGGGTTCGAGTCCGCGGCGGCGGTCGGCGAGCTGCCAGAGGACGAGCAGCGGCTGGTGGTGGTCCGGATCGTCCAGCGCGAGATCGGCGTGATGGCGTTGGCCGCGCTGGTCATGTGCGTTCTGCTGATCCGGGCCGCCGGGACCGCGGGGTAGCCAGGGCGGGGCACGAAGCGCCGGGAACGGCTGACGCCGACTTCGCGCGACCCGTGATCGGCTGACGGCACCGGTCGCACGACTGTCACGGGGACCCGTCGCACCGGAATCAGGAGTCTGAAAAGGGTTCGCTATTCGGTCACTATTCAGATCGAAACCGTGACCTGCGTCGACTGTGACCTGCGTCGACCGTGATCCGAAAAGGCAGGGCCAGTCAGGAAGCGGGCATCGCGTGGTAGCGGCCCGAATACCACAGCAATGGCTCGCCCTGGCCGAGGCCCATCGAGAGCACGCGGCCGATCGCGATCGTGTGGTCGCCGCCGGCGATCAGCTCCTGCAGCTCGCAGGCGGCCCAGGCCAGCGAGGCCTCGATGACGGGCACGCCGTGCTCGAGCCGGTGGGCCACCCCGTCGAGCTTCTCGCTCTCGGGCAGCTTCGAGGCGAACACGCCCGCGATCTGCTCCTGGTCGGAGGCCAGGACGTTGAGCGCAAAGCGTCCGGCCTCGCGGACGATCGGCAGTGTGCGGGCGCTGTTCTCAAAGCACACGAGCGCCAGCAGAGGGTCGAGCGAGAGCGAGCACAGGGCGTTGGCGGTCATCCCGCCGGCCCCCGCGGTGCCGGCGCTGGTGATCACGGCCACGCCGGTGGCGAACCGCCCGAAGACCTCGCGGAACAGCTCGGGATCGGGCTCGGGCGCCATCGCCCGCCTTTATAGCGCGCCGCCCGCGAGGGTCCGCCCGCGAGGCCTCGCGGTCAACTGCCGGGGTTCCCGCGGCCGGCTGCGGGGACTGAGGGACCCCGGCGCCGGCTACCTCTGGTTGCCGCCGTAGGAGGACGATCGCGTCGATGAAAGATGGCGAACGTCTCAAAACCGGCGCCGGGGATGCTGTGAGTGTTCGCCGTCGCACGCGCGGCTCCTTCCCGCCTGCGGCCCCGCCGGTCAGCGTCTGGCGGTCAGCGTCTGACGGTCAGCGTCTGACGGTCAGCGTCCCGTACGCGCCCAGCGCCTGGTCGGAGAGGATCGTCGAGGCCATCAGGTATCTGCCGGCGGCGAGCGTGGTGAACAGCTCGGCGCTCTGGCCGGGCGCGATCGGCTTTGTCGATATGAGCGGAATCCCGTCCGAGGAGATCACCAGATCGTGGCTGAGGCGACCGTAGTTGTGGACGTCGATCGTCAGCGCGCCGGCGGCGGCGCGGACGCTCTGCGGCGCCACGTGGTACTCGGTCAGCGCCACCTGCAGGGTGCCGCCGGCGGCGACGCGGGCCGTGTGGCCGCAGCCCGCGAGGGCGCCGCCGAGAAACAGGGTGCAGGACGCGAACACGGCGATCGGGCGGCACGGTGCGGGGGTCCTCATCCCGGATCCGATTATGATGCCCGCCGGATGAGTCGGTCGGTCAGGGTCCTTTTCCTTGCGGGCGCGGCGATGGCCGTCGCCGCCATCGTCGCGGCCTGCGGCACCGAGCACATAAAGGTGGCCAAGTCCAGCCCGCTGTATGCCGGCGCGGTGCTGTTCTCGCAGCGCTGCGCGGGTTGCCACACGCTCTCCTACGCCGCAACGCACGGGTCGGCGCCCAACGTTCGCACCGCTCAAGCCAACAGCGGACCCAACTTCGACCAGCGCTGCGAGCGCCCGATCGACCGCGTTCTGTATGCGATCGAGAACGGCGGCTTCTCCGGGGCTTACATGCCGCAGAACATCGTCGTCGGCAAGGATGCGATCGCGGTGGCCAAGTTCGTCGCCACCTACGCCGGGCGCTCGGCGCCCAAGGTGATCGGGATCCCCAAGTGCCAGAGCAAGGCAATCGGCACTCTGCCGAGCGCGAGCGCCCCCACAGCCACCACGGCTGCTTCTGCCACCACAACGACGTCTGCCTCCACGACGTCGACCGCGGTCGCGTCGACTCCGGCGAAGAAGCCGCACGCGTCGAAGTCAAAGAAGCACAAGAAGTCAGCGCACTCGTAGCCGGGGGCGAGCTTGCTCGATATCAGGCTGATCCGCCAGGACCCGGACGCCGTCCGTGCTGCGCTGTCGCGTCGCGGGGAGCAGGCCGCCGCCGCGGTCGATCGGGTGCTGGAGCTCGATCTCCGGTGGCGCCGTCTGACCACCGAGCTCGAGCAGCTGCGGGCCGAGCAGAACCAGGCCAGCCGCTCGCTGCGGGGGGCGCCGACCGAACAGCAGCGGGCCGAGCTGGCGGCGCTGGCCGCCCGCGGGCGCTCGCTCAGCGACGAGGAGTCGGCGGCGCGTGCGCAGCTCGACGCCGAGCTGGCGGCGCTGCCCAACCTGCCCGCGGCCGACGCCCCCGACGAGGACACGGTCGTCCGCGAGGTGGGAGAGGCCGGCGCCACGGGCCGTGACCACCTCGAGCTGGCCGGCGAGATGATCGACATGGAGCGCGGTGCCCGCCTGTCGGGCTCACGCTTCGCGTACCTGCGCGGAGACCTCGTGCTGCTCGAGCTCGCGCTCGTGCGCTTCGCCCTCGAGAAGCTCATGGGCAAGGGGTTCGAGCCGGTGATTCCGCCGGTCCTGGTGCGCGAGCAGGCCCTTTATGGCACCGGCATGCTGCCCGACACCGAGCAGCAGATCTACGCGCTGCCCGACGACGACCTGTACCTGGCCGGGACCTCCGAGGTGGCTCTGGCTTCACTGCATCGTGAAGAGATCCTGGCCGCCGATCAGCTCCCGCTGCGCTACGCCGGCTTCTCGAGCTGCTTCCGCCGCGAGGCCGGCGCCGCCGGCAAGGACACGCGGGGGATCTTCCGTGTGCACCAGTTCGACAAGGTCGAGATGTTCAGCTTCGTGGCGCCCGCGGACGCCGCCGCCGAGCACGAGCGCATCCTCGAGATCGAGGAATCGATCATGCAGGAGCTCCAGATTCCCTACCGGGTGGTGGCGATCGCCGTCAACGACCTCGGAGCCTCGGCGGCCAAGAAGTACGACGTCGAGGCGTGGCTGCCCGGGCAGGGCCGCTACCGGGAGCTCACCTCCTGTTCGGATACGACCGACTACCAGGCGCGACGGCTCGACATCCGCTACCGCCCACCGGAGGGCCGGCCGGTCCACGTGGCCACCCTGAACGGGACCGCCGTGGCCGTCGGGCGGACGATCATCGCCCTGCTGGAGAACGGGCAGCAGCCCGACGGTTCGGTCCGGCTCGCGCCGGTGCTGACCGCGTTCGGCGCTCCGGCTGAGCTGCCTCCGGCTCCCGGTCTGAAGGGCTAGCCGCGGCTGGTGGCCGGGTGCGGGCTACCGGGCGCCGGCCGGCGGACGCTGCCGGGCGCCGACCGCACGCAGCGGCGGGCGGCTGTCCTCGAGCACCACGAGGGCGGCGCGCGGGGGCCCGCAGGTGGCGATCCGGGCGCGCATACGCACGCCGAAGGTGTTCCACGGGCGCACGAAGCGGCGCGCCGTGTCCGGACCGTCGCCGCCGGCTGCCTGGGCCACGGCGGCCGCAAACCCGGTCCGCCCCTGGGCCTCGGCGTCGGCCGGGACCAGCAGCTCGGCGACCGGCTTGTTTATCGCCATCTCCTCGCTGAGACCGAGGAAGGTCTCGGCCTGCTTGGACATCGCCTGCACCAGCAGGGCGCTGTCGACGATGACGAATGCGTCACGGTCGGTCGGGACGGCATCCTCGCGCGTCTCCAGCAGCAGCCCCAGTCCGCAGGACGCGCAGACGCGCGCGGTGGGGGGAGGTGCCCCGTTCGGCGCCGGCGCGGCGCAGTGCCCGCAGAACCAGCGCCACTCGACGGCCTCGTCGAGTCCGCCGTCGACGAGTCTGAGTGCGGGGCGCTCAATCACTGGTGCACATTTTCTGAAGATCCGGCTGGCAAAGTCCCCATCCCTTCCATGGACGCCGGATTCTAGGAGACAGCCTCCCCCAACGCAAGGAATCTCAACCGGTCGTCTCAGTGGCGAGCTCACGGCTGGACGCCGGGTCCAATGCGGCTGGGTGCCCACAGGACGTGGTGTCCATCACCGCGGTTGGACTCACAGCACGTGGTGTCCATCACAGAAACGGAGAGGGGGGGATTCGAACCCCCGAACGAGGTCACCCCCGTTACGCGATTTCCAGTCGCGCCCGTTCAACCGCTCCGGCACCTCTCCGGGGATCGCGCTTAGCCTAGCGTGACGCTCGCTAGAGCTGCCAGCGGCCGTCCTGAAGCAGCGGGACCTCGGTGCCGTCACGGCTCGTGCCGGTCACCGTTACGTCGTTGCCGCCGATCATGAAGTCGATGTGGATCTCTGACTCGTTGATGTCGGCGTGCTCGGCCTGATCGGCGACAGCGAACTCGTAGCCCTGCCCGAGGGCGATGTGGCTGGCCGCGTTCTCGTCCAGCAGAGTGTCGAAGAACACGGTGTCCAATGGCCCGATGCGGCCCTCGCGATCCACCAGCGCGACCTCCCCGAGGCGGGCCGCGCCGGCGTCGCGGGCGGCCAGGCTCCGCACGACGTCGGCGCCCTGCTCGGCGTCGATCTTGACCGCCCGGCCGCTTTCGAAGCGCACCTGCAGCCCGGTGATCGTCGTCCCGGACGCGAACAGCGGCTTGGTCGCGGTGACGACCCCGTCGACTCGCTTGGGGTCGGGGGTCGTGAACACCTCCTCGGTGGGGATGTTGGGAGCGTGGACGATCCCGTCGACGGTCTCGAATCGGGCCGCCAGCCAGCGGCTGCTCGGGAGCAGCCCGATCGTCAGGTCGGTGCCTGGGCCCTGGAAGCGCAGCACGTCCAGCCGGGCCTGATCGAGCCGCCGCGCCGCGTCGGTGAGCTGATCGAGCCGCACCCCCCAGGCTGCGACCGGGTCCTCCTCGTCGAGCCGGCAGACGTGGGCGACCTGCTGCCACAGGCGCTCGAGTGCCTGTGCCGGCTCGAGCCGGGGGTGCACGAGCGTGGCCCACCCCGGGGTCGGGCACGGCACGATCGTCCAGTTGGTCGTGCGGCTGTTGACCACGGTCATCCCCTCACGCAGCGACGGGAGCATGTCGAGCCCGAGCAGCTGCGGGTCGACGTCGTCCATGATCCGCGGCGCGACCGGACCGCTGAGCGCGACCCGGGCGCAGTGGTGCTCGCCGACCGCCATCGTGCGGGCGCCGATCCACGGCGGTACGTACCCCAGCGTGTCGCGGTCGGCGTGGAGCGCGCGGGCCCGCTTGAGGTGGACATCGAATACGGCGAGGTCGACGAATAGCGCCCCGTGCTCGTAGGCGCGCTCGGCGATCGCGCGCGCCAGCGCCTCCTTGCCGGGCTCCGAAGAGATCGACATGATCTGGCCCGGCTGCAGGTTGGCGCTGAAGCGCACAACCAGATCGGCCAAAGCGTTGACGTAATCGGTTTCGTTGATTGGGCCCATGCGATCTCCCTGGGTCTTGATTGCCGACGTGGTCCCCTTACCCGGTCACAGGCCCGACCAGGATCCCGGGATTGAGGATGCCCACCGGGTCGAGAGTCGCCTTGGCGGCCCGGACGACGGCGATCCCGAGCGGCCCGAGCTCGCGCTCGTACCAGGGACGGTGGTCGCGCCCCACTCCGTGGTGGTGCGTGATGGAGCCCCCGGCCGCGAGGATCGCGTCGGAGGCGGCCGCCTTGGCCTGCCGCCACTGGGACACGGGATCGGGAAGCTGGGCGCACGCGATTGTGAAATACAGAGAGGCTCCGGACGGATACAAGTGCGAGACGTGGCAGAGGATCACCGGCGGGGTCCCCTGGGCGGTCAGCGACTCGCGCAGGGCGCCTCCCACGGCCGCGTACAGTCCGGGCAGCGAAGACCAGAAGGTGACGGTCTCGAGCGTCTCGACCAGCGCGCCCGCGGCGAGCAGCGAGTCGCGCAGGTAGGGGCCTCGATAGCGCTCGTGCGCCCAACCCTCCCCGGCGCCGTCGACCGGCTCCGCGCCCGCCTCGCGCAGCGTGCGGGTGGCCGGACGGCGCCGGCTCTCGATGTCCTCGGTGGTGCCCTCGTAGCCGATGATCGCCAGGCAACCCCCAGGGGCCGCGCCTGCGGAGGCGGGGGTTCCCCCGGCACCGACCTGGTCCGGGCGGGCGAGCCCCAGCGCGGTCTCGGCCTCGTCGGAGAGCCGCAGCACCGTCGGCGGGTGGCCGTCCTGGATCAGCCGGCGCAGCGTGGCCGCACCGTGCGCGAACGAGTCCAGGCGCCAGCCCTCGTAGATGCGGGCCGCGGGGGCGGGCTGGATCTGGACCGTGAGCTCGGTGATCACCCCGAGCGCGCCCTCGGAGCCGAGCACGAGCTGGCGCAGGTCGGGCCCGGCGGCCGACCGGGGCGCGCGCCCGAGCTCGAGCGTCCCCGCCGGAGTGGCGAGCTTGAGGGCGAGCACCATCTCGTCGAAGCGGCCGTAGCCGGCCGACGCCTGGCCGCTGGAGCGGGCGGCGGCGAACCCGCCGAGCGTCGCGTACTGAAACGACTGCGGGAAGTGCCCGATCGTGTACCCACGCTCGCCCACGAGCGCCTCGGCCTCGGGTCCGCGCAGCCCGGGCTCGAGCACGGCGAGCCGTGATTCCTCGTCCAGGGCGCGCAGCGCGTTCAGGCGCCTGAGGTCAAGCGCGACCGTGCCGGCGAAGCCGGCTGACTCGGGTGTCAGGCCTCCGACCACCGAGGTGCCACCACCGAACGGCACCACCGCCACCCTCCGGTCGCTGCAGATGGCCAGCAGCTCAAGGATCTCGTCGTGCGAGCCGGGCGCCAGGACCAGGTCCGGGGCGTCGAGCGGCCGTCCCGAGCGCAACTCGAGGAGGTCGATGGTCGAGCGCCCGAGGGCGTGGCGGAGGCGCACCTCGTGGTCGTCGCGGGCGTAGCGCTCGCCGACCACCGCGGTCAGCGCCGCGCCCGTGGACTCGGGCAGCCTGATTGCGGCGAGCTCGATCTGTCGCATCGAGCCCGGAATGGGGCGTCCGTCGCGCACGCCGAGCCCGTCGCGCAGTAGCGCGTGCAGGCCCTCGGGCAGCGGTGCTGCCTGCGCCGGGTCCCCCCAGCCGGACCACGAAAGCTCGAGAGCCGGGGTGCGAGGGCGCGCGAGCGGCATTTGGGGACCGTATCCGGTGGTTGTCAGGGGCGGCTGCGCCAGCTCGGAATCGCCAGCACGATCAGGCGCAGCCGGCGCGTCGTCAGTGCCGCGATCTCGGCCTCGGCCTCGCCGCCCGGAGAGGCCGCCGGCGAGGGGCCGGCGTCGAGCATCGATTCGATCGCCGCAATCATCACGTCGACGAACAGACCCGCCAGCATCTGCAGGTCGGCTGTGCTCCACTCGCGCAGGACCGGGAAGCGCGCGAGGTCGGTGGCCAGCTCGCTCGCGAACAGCCGGATCTCGTTGCGGATCGTATGCCGCAGAACGGCGTTTCCCGACGAGCGGGCCTGGGCGAGGAAGGCGAAGTGACGGCGGTGGGCGCGCACGTGCTCGACGAGGATGCGCACCGAGTTGTTGATCACGCTCTCAGGCGGCGCCCCCTCGCGAGCTTCGCGCAGCATCGAGCGCAGGGTGCGGACCGACTCGTCGACCAGGGCTAGCCCCAGCTCGTCCATGCTCGCGAAGTGGCGGTAGAAGGCCGCGGGGACGACCCCGGCGGCGTGGGTCACGCGGCGCAGGCTGAGCCGGTCGAAGCCGATCCCGGCCTCCATCTGCTCCAAGGCGGCGTCGAGCAGGCCCTGGCGCGTCTGCCGGCGGCGCTCGGCCTGTGAGCGGCGCTCCCCATTCGGGCCCGAGCCGCCCTTGCGTGGCGAGGCATGGCTCCGCGGGCGGCTTGTACGCATGTTCACCAAGTTTGTGTGCGGTTGATCACAGGAAGCACCCTACCCCTTGACGGAGACGGGAATCATAGCCACCATAGTTAGTGAACGGTTGTGCACTAAGGATGAGAGGAATCGTGAGCACTGACACCCTGGAACCGGTCCGCGGGAGAGCCATGAGGAAGGTCCTCGGCTCGCCGCTCGTCGACCTGCTGGTGGGACCGCACGGGATCGACCGCTATCTGGAGCTGATTCGCCCCTCGCTGACCATCCGCGATGCCCGGGCCGAGGTGGTGGCGGTCCGGCGCCAGACCGCGCGAAGTGTGACCATCACCCTGCGGCCCAATGCTGCGTGGGGCGGCTTCCGCGCCGGGCAGTTCGTCCGCGTCGGCTTCGAGATCGACGGCGTGCGCCGCACGCGCACCTACTCGCCGGCCTGCTCGGAGCACGGCTCGCGCCGCGAGCTGGAGCTGACCGTGACCGCGCACCCCGGGGGCGTGGTGTCCAATCATCTCCGCAAAGCGGTGGCGCCCGGGGCGGTCGTGCACCTGGCGCCGGCCTCCGGGTCTTTCGTGCTGCCGGACCTCCGGCCGGAGCGACTGATCCTGGTCAGCGGCGGCAGCGGCATCACGCCGGTGATGTCGATGCTGCGCACGCTGTGCGACGAGGGCCACGACGGCCGGATCAGATTCCTGCACTACGCCCGCACCGAGGGCGACTGGCTGTACGGCCCAGAGGTCAGCCGGCTGGCTGCCCGCCATGGCGGTGTGCACGCCGACTACCGGGCCACCCGGAGTCCCGGCGCCGGCGGGGGGCACATCGACGCTCGGGCGCTCGGCGACGTGGACGGCACGCTCGGCGACGTGGACGGCACGACGTGGGCAATGGTGTGCGGGCCGACGTCCCTGATCGACGGCGCGCGGGCGGCGTGGTCGCAGGCCGGCGGCGCCCCCGAACGGATGCTGACCGAGACATTCGCGCCGGCGCCCATGGTGGCGCCCGGTGAGACCGCCCAGGGCTCGTTGCGGTTCCTGCGCAGCGAGCAAAGCGCCGAGATCGGGCCGGGGACGCTGCTCGAGCAGGCCGAGGGCGCCGGGCTGACGCCCGACTTCGGCTGCCGCATGGGCATCTGCCACACCTGCACCTGCCGCAAGGCCAGCGGAGCCGTGCGCAATGTGCTGACCGGCGCGGTCTCAGACGAGGAAGACGAAGACATCCAGCTCTGCATCTCGGTCCCCGCTGGGGACGTGGCGCTCGAGCTCTAGAACAGAGGAGACACGACTGATGAGCAACCAAGGACTACCTGACCTGACCGCAGAGCAGATCGAGGCGCTCGGCGACGAGCTCGACGAGCTCCGTGGCCGCGTGGTCATGGACCTCGGCAAGCGCGACGCCGACTACATCCGCGCCGTGATCCGGGCCCAGCGCGCACTCGAGGTGAGCGGCCGCGCGCTGCTGTTCGTCGGCTTCTTGCCGCCGGCATGGCTGGGCGGCACGGCGGCGCTGGCGCTGTCGAAGATCCTCGACAACATGGAGATCGGCCACAACGTGATGCACGGCCAGTACGACTGGATGAAGGAGCCGGGCCTGGACTCCAAGCGCTTTGAGTGGGACACGGCGTGCCCGGGCGACCAGTGGCGCCACTCGCACAATTACATGCATCACACCCACACCAACGTGCTCGGCAAGGACCGAGACATCGGCTACGGCGTGCTGCGCATGTCAGAGGAGCAGCCGTGGCGCCCTCGTGACCTCGGCAATCCGGTCTACGCCACGCTGCTGGCCGCGCTGTTTCAGTGGGGCGTCGCCGTTCATGACCTCGAGGTGGAGCGGATCGAGGCCGGGGAGATCACGCTGGCGGACAAGCGCGACATCCTGGCCGCGATCTGGCGCAAGGGCCGGCGCCAGGTGCTCAAGGACTACGTGGTGTTCCCGCTGCTGGCCGGACCGGGCGCCCCGTTCGTGCTGACCGGAAACCTGACCGCCAACCTCACCCGCAACCTGTGGTCGTTCATGATCATCTTCTGCGGCCACTTCCCGGCGGGTGTGCAGGAGTTCTCCGAGGAGGAGGTGGAGAACGAGACCCGCGGCGGGTGGTACGTGCGCCAGATGCTCGGCTCGGCCAACCTCACCGGGAGCAAGCTGTTTCATCTGCTGAGCGGCAATCTGTCGCACCAGATCGAGCACCATCTGTTCCCGGACATTCCGGCCCACCGTTACGCGGAGATCGCGGTCGAGGTGCGCGAGATCTGCGCGCGCTACGGGCTGCCGTACAACTCCGGGCCGCTGCACAAGCAGTTCGGCTCGGTGGTCAAGAAGATCGTGCGCCTGGCGCTGCCGGGCCGCTCCGGCGGCGGCTCGACCGAGGAGCCGCCGGCCGCCCGTCAGGCAGCGCCCGAGCGCGAGCTGGTCGCCGCCTGACGGGGCACCCGGCCCCGCCGGGGGCAAGCGCTGCGCCGAGGCCGCGGCCCGCGTAGGCTCTTAACCGAGAGTTACCGAGACTCGGGAGGGAGAAATGCGCGAAGGCCTGATGATGGATGACTTTCCGTTGTCGCTCACGTCCGTAGTCGAGCGGGCGGAGCGATTCGGCGCGCACCGCGAGGTCGTGTACCGGCGACCGGACGGCGAGGTCGGCCGCACGACCTTCGGGGCCTGCGCCGAACGGGCCAGGCGCCTCGGGACCGCGCTGCGCGAGCTGGGAATCGAGGACGGCGACCCGGTGGCGACGCTGCTCTGGAACCAGCCCGAGCATCTGGAGCTGTATTTCGCGCTTCCGGCGATGGGGGCCGTGATCCACACTCTGAATCCGCGCCTGCACCGCGACGAGCTGAGCTTCATCGTCGAGGACGCCGAGGACCGCGCGATCGTGGTCGACGAGTCGCTGCTCGATGTGTTCGAGACGTTCCGGGACGCCCGCGAGTTCGACCACGTGATCGTGGTCAGACGCTCCGATGCCGCGCTCCGCGACGGATACCTCGACTACGAGGCGCTGCTCGAAGGCACCGAGCCGATGCAGTGGCCGGCGGCGGACGAGCGACGGGCCGCGGCCATGTGTTACACGTCGGGCACCACCGGGCGGCCGAAGGGAGTGATCTACTCGCACCGCTCGCTCGTGCTGCACTCGCTCGTGGCGGCGCTGCCCGACGTCAAGGACATCTCCTCGCGGGACACGCTGCTGCCGGTGGTGCCGATGTTCCACGCCAACGCCTGGGGTTTGATCTACACGGCGTCGCTGGTCGGCGCCGGCCTGGTGCTCCCCGGACCCAAGCTGGACGCCGTCAGCATTCTCGACCTGCTGGCCGGCGAGAAGGTGACCGTCACCGCCGGCGTGCCGACGGTGTGGATGACGGTGCTGCAGGCGATCGAGGCCGAGCCCGACCGCTGGGATCTGAGCGCGCTGCGGCTGCTGGTGGTAGGGGGCTCGGCGGCGCCGAAGAGCATGCTCCAGGGCTTCGACCGCCACGGTCTGACGATCCTCCACGCCTGGGGGATGACCGAGACCTCGCCGTTGGGCAGCGTCTCCCGGCTGCCGCTCGAGCTCGACGACGCCTCCGATGAGGAGCGCTATGACTACCGCAGCCGACAGGGCACCGCGTCGCCGTTCGTGGAGATACGCGCCCGCGGCGAGGACGGGGAACTGGTGCCCTGGGACGATGAGTCGATGGGCGAGCTCGAGGTCCGCGGTCCCTGGGTGGCGCGCGCCTACCACCGTGGCCAGGGCGCGGACAAGTTCACCGACGACGGCTGGTTTCAGACCGGCGACGTGGTCAAGATCAACGAGCTGGGGAATCTGCGCATCTGCGACCGCTCCAAGGACCTCGTCAAGTCGGGCGGCGAGTGGATCTCCTCCGTCGATCTCGAAAACCTGCTGATGGCCCATCCCGCCGTGGCCGAGGCGGCGGTGATCGCGATCCCCGATGATCGCTGGGGTGAGCGTCCGCTGGCCGCCGTGGTGCTGCGCGATGGGGCCCAGGCCAGCCCCGACGAGCTGCGCGAGCACCTGGGCAAGGTCTACGCCAAGTGGCAGCTGCCCGACCGCTTCGAGTTCGTCGACGAGATCCCGCGTACGGCCACGGGCAAGTTCAAGAAGACCGCCCTGCGCGAGCAGTTCGTCGAGAGCCGGGTCTGAAGCAGGGGTGGCCGCTACTTGCGGCGGCCGAAGCCGGCCTTGCAGGATCGGTACGCCTCGTAGGCGTTGATCCCGGCTGCGAACACGTGGTGGGTGCGCAGGTCCACCAGCACGCGGTGTCCGTGGTAGAGGCAGAACACCTTGCCGGCCGTGCGACGGCCGAGGATGCGATTGGCGATGTGGTGGGCGACGATCCCGCCGAGGGCGTGTCCGGTCGCTCCGCAGCCGGTAGCCGCGAGGGCGGGCACGCCGAGAACGAGCACGGCGAGCAGCGTCGACAGGGTGCGCCTGGACCGTCGCATCTGGATCGAGGGTACCGACTCCGCGGACGCGGCCCCGCCGGTATCAGGCTCCGCTGGTATCAGGCTCCCCCGAGCCGCTTCTTCTGCACCTTGCCAAGCTCGTTGCGCGGGAGCTCGTCGAGGAAGCGGACCGTGCGCGGGCGCTTGTGGGGCGCGAGCTGTGAGGCGACGTGGTCGACCAGCTCTGATTCGCCGGCCTCGGCGCCCGAGCGCAGGACCACCCAGGCCACCACGCGCTCTCCCAGATCATCGTCGGGCTCGCCGGTGACCGCGGCGTCCTCGACCGCCGGGTGCTCGCGCAGCGCTCCCTCGATCTCGCCGGCCCCGATCTTGTAGCCGCCGCTCTTGATCAGGTCGGTGGCCCGCCGCCCGACGATGCGGATATGGCCGTCGCCGTCGCGGGTGGCCATGTCGCCGGTCGCAAACCAGCCGTCGTGCATGGCCTCGGCGGTCGCGTCGGGGCGGTTGAGGTATCCGAGGAACAGGTTCGGGCCACGCACCTCTATCTCGCCGATCGTCTCGCCGTCGGCGGTAGCGAGCGTGTGACCGTCGTCGTCGACCAGACGGAGCTCGAGGCCTGCCAGCGGCGGCCCCACCGAGCCCGGCCGGGGCTCGCCATCGGCGCGGATGGCGGTGTTCATCAGCGTCTCGGTCATCCCGTAGCGCTCGACCACGCCGCGCCCGGTCAGCCGCCGCAGGCGCTCGTGCTCGGAGGCCGGCAGCGCCGCCGAGCCCGATACCAGCAGCCGTGCGCCGCCCAGCGCCGACGCCAGCTCTGAGGAGACTTCGGCGGCGTCGGCCAGCCGCCGGTACATGGTGGGCACGCCGAACAGCATCGTCGCCCCGCCCTCGAGCGCCTCCCGCACGCTCTCGGGTGCGAATCGCCCGAGGTGCACGGCGGCGCCGCCACGGCGCACTGGTCCGAGGATCCCGATCACGAGGCCGTGGACATGAAACAGCGGCAGCCCGTGGGTCACCACGTCGCGCTCGGTCCAGGCCCACGCGTCGGCCAGCGCGTCGAGGTTGGAGGCGATCGAGCGACGGGGGAGGACCGCGCCCTTGGGCGGGCCCGTGGTCCCAGACGTGTAGACGATCAGCGCCGCAGACTCTGGGTCGCGCGCGGCGTCCGGCCTGCCGTCGGACCGCGCGCCGCCGACCGACGCGTCGAGGTCGACCTCGATCACGTCCCGGCCGGTGAACGCCTCGGGCACGGGAGTCCCCGGCGCTACCAGCAGGGCCTCGGGGCCGGCGTCGGACACGATGTGGGCAAGCTCGGCGGAGCCTGACTTGGGATTGAGCGGAACGATCGGCACGCCGGCGGTGAGGGCTCCGATGACCGCCACCGCGGTCTCGATCCGCGACTCGGCCAGGACGGCCACCCGCGAGCGCCCCGTCAGCTCGGCGGCGACCCAGGCGGCGGCGTCGCGCAGCTCGCGGTGAGTCAGCGATCGCTCCGGGAACCCCAGCGCCGGGCGTTCGCCGGCGTCGGCTCCGAGCGACGGGAACAGGGGCTCGCCGGGCATCGCTCACTTATACCCGCGGTGAGCCGGGCCGTCTCGGAGGGTGGGCGCGAGCGTCGCGATGACGGCGAGCGCGAGTGCCCATGCTCCGACGATCAAGACGGTGGTGTCGGGTCCGGTGTGCTCGAACGCAAGGCCGACGGCGAGTGGTCCAAGCCAAGCGAGCGACATCGCGATCGTCGCGGCGGCCGCGGCGACGCGGCCCTGGAGGTGACCGGGCGTCACCGCGACGCGGGAGCCGGCGACGAGTGAGTTGCCGACCGGCGTCGCGAACTCCGCTGCGGCCACCAGCACGCCGATCAGCAGCGGGTTGTGCGCGACCAGCAGCAGCAGCACGGATCCGACCAGGAGCCAGTCCTCGCCGACGATCACCGCGCGGGCGGTCAGTCGCCGTCTCAGGGGTCCGGCGAGGATCGCTCCGAGGAGTCCGCCGGCGCCGACGATCGCGAACATGGCGCCGATCTCGGTAGAGGATGCGCCATGGCGTTTGGCCAGCAGGATGGCCAGCAGGTAGAGCCCGGTGTACACCGGATTGCCGGCGGCGAACAGCAGCGAGGTGGTCCGGAAGAACGGATGCGCACGCAACCAGGAGAACCCGTCGGTCAGCTCCGTCCACACGCCTGAGGAGCGAGGCGCGTCCGGCGTGCCGGCGCTGCGGAAGTCCGCGCGGGTGAGTGACGTCGCGGCCATCGAGCAGAAGAAGGAGAGCGCATCCGTAACGAACGGCAGTGCACGAGCCAGCGCGAACAGCAATCCGCCGAGCGGCGGCCCGACGATGCCGGCCCCGTGATTCCGGGCCTCGTCCTGAGCGACGGCGTCCGGGAGCTGTACTGCGTCAACGACCTGCCGAAGCGCAGCGCGCTCGCAGATCTCTGAGGTGATGAACAGAGCTCCGTCCAGAAACGCGACGGCGACGACCTGCAGGTAGAGCGGGCGCCCCAGCCAGAGTGCGACGACGATGCTCGCCGCGCCGAGCATCCGCACGACGTCGGTGGCGATCATCAGCCGCTTGCGATCCAGGCGATCGGCCAGCACCCCTGCCGGCACCGCGAACACGGCCAGCGGCAGCCATTTCGCCAAACCGACCACCCCCGCCTTGGCAGCGGAGCCGGTCAGGGCGAGGACCAACAGCGGATAGGCAACCGTGGACGTCTGCGACCCGAGCCCGGACAGCGCCTGGCCGGTCCAGAGCAGCATGAAGTCACGATTGCGCAGCAGTGCCCACCGTCGCACCCACCGCACCATACGCACGTCCCTCCCCGCGGTTCGAGCGGTGAGCGGAGCCGCGGCAGGCTCAACCAAGTTAATTCCAATTAATCTTGTTGACAAACTTGGGAAGCCGGCCTACGATTCCGCGCAATCTAGATCAAGGTTGTTGAGTTTCCGGCCTCACGGGTTGGAAACGGGGGCCAAAGTTCCACGGGGTGGTGGGGCGCAGGACGGTCCCTGGTACGGGGCGACATCGACTGGCAACTCCAAGAAAGGGAACCTGCATTGACTCTCAAACTGAGGACGATCGCCGCAACCGCGGTCGTCATCCCGGCGCTGGCTCTGCCGGCGGCGGCAGCGGCTACGACGGTGATCGGCTCAGGCTCGAGCGCCGAGGCGCCGATCCTGACAGCGCTGTTCGCGGGCTACAAGCACGTCAAGCCGAGCGTGAAGTTCGTGTACACGGCCGACGGCGGCAACGCCGGAATCAAGGACGTGCAGGACAAGCACAGCCAGTTCGCGGTCAACACCCGGGCGCCGCTGCTCAGTGACGGCGGGACGGACCAGTTCAAGCTCTACCTCGATGGTCTGTGCGTGGCCGTCAACAAGTCCAACAGCCTGAGCAACCTCAGGGTCAAGAACGCGGCGAACATCTTCGAGGCCGTGTTCACCAGCTGGAGCCAGGTGGCGGGATCAAACCTGACCTCGACGATCGACCCGATCGGCCGTGACTCGGCCGCCGGCTCCTACACGTTCTTCCAGCAGGCGGTGCTCAAAGGCGCAACCCAGGCCTCGAGCGTCCAGCAGCTGAGCTCGGACGGGCTGGTCGCCAGTGCGATCAAGACCGACCCGAACGCGATCGGCTACGTCGGGCTCGCGCATTCCGGCAAGGGCAGCGGAATCAAGACGGTCAAGCTCAACGGAGTGGCCTGCAAGGCCTCCAACATCAAGAACCAGCATTACCTGATGAGCCGGTTCATCTGGGGCGTCCTGCCGCACAAGCACCCGAGCGCAGCCGCCGCGTCGTTCTTCGACTGGGTCCGTACCAGCAAGGCGGCCGGCCAGATCATCAACCGCGCGGGCGCGGTGTCCGCCTTCAACAAGTAGGTCGCTGAAAGCGGGCCGACGAAGGACCGAGATGGACGAGGACCTGTTCCTCCCAGATCTGGAGCCCGCCACCGCGGACTCCGACCGGCGCGCCGAGCTCACGCTCGGCGCGCTGGTCTGTCTGGTGGTGGCGCTGCTGCTCGCCATGTTCGTGTTCGTGATCTACCAGGCGTGGCCGTCGTTCTCGCACAACGGCCTCAGCTGGTTCGGTAGCGGCGGCAACGTCGACCACCAGATCCAGGCGATCTTCAACTCCGGGACCTCGCTCAGCCGTCCGGTGTACGTGTTTCACGCGTGGCCGCTGATCTGGGGGACGATCCTCCTGGTCGGCGGCTCGGTGACGATCGCGTTCGTGTGCTCTCTGTTCGTGGCGGTGTTCATCGTCGAGTTCGCGCCCGATCCGCTGCGGCGCGTGCTCGAGCCCGTGGTCCGGCTGCTGGCCAGCGTGCCGTCGGTGATCTACGGGCTGATCGGCGTGTTCGTCGTGGTGCCGTTCATCGGCAACCACCTGATCAGCGCCCAGAGCAAGGCCTCGGTGCAGGGCATCCTGACCCTGAACGGCTACGGCCTGCTCGCCGCGGTGATCATCCTGACGGTGATGATCGCCCCGGTAATGGTGTCGATCTTCTCCGACGGGCTGCGCGCCGTCCCGCGGGGCTGGATCGAGGCCTCGCTGGGCCTGGGCATCAACAAATGGCGGACGGTGTGGAAGATCGGGGTCCGCACCGCGCGTCCGACACTGGTGGCCGGCACTGTCCTGGCCACCGCCCGGGCGCTGGGCGAGGCGGTCATGGTCTCGATGGTCTGCGGGGTCGTGTCCTGGGCGCCGAACCCCGCCGACGGCTTGATCTTCTTCGTCGAGCCGACGCGTCCGCTGGCCTCGACGGTCATCTCGTTCATCGACGACCTCTCGACGCCGCCGATGCGACACACCCTGTACGCGATCGCCGCGGTGCTGCTGCTGTCGGCGGCGCTGCTGTCGTTCGGTGGCTGGGCCGCCAAGCAGCCGATGAAGCGCTACGGAGTGCGCGCGTGAGCACGCTCGAGCTGCCTGTCAAGGCGCCGCGGCCGCGGCGCGCCAAGCCCGCCCAGTCGCCACCGTGGCGGTTACGTGACCGCCTCGGGCTCGGGTTTGCATGGTTGCTGGGACTGCTGTTCTGCGCGATCGCGGTGTCGTTGGTCGTGTACTTCCTCGTGCAGGGGATCAGGTACGTGCGGCCGTCGCTGTTCGTGACCAACCCGGCGCCGGGGTTCACCGCGGCGACCACCGGCGGGTTCCTCGACCCGCTGCTCGGCACCCTGCTGGTGACCGCCATGGCGATGTCGGTGGCCCTGCCGGTGGGGATCGCGATCGGCGTCTGGCTGAGCGAGTACGGGCGTCCGGCGGCCCTGGCACGGGTGGCCGAGTCGACGATCGAGATGATCGCCGGGACCCCGTCGATCGTGCTGGCGCTGTTCGGCATCCTGCTCTTCCAGAGCCCGGCACTTGGCTTTCTCAGCCGCAGCGCCGGAGGGATCGTGTTCGGGCGCTCGTTCTTCGCGGCGGCGACGATGCTGTCGCTGATCGCGCTGCCCCTCGTGGTCTCCAACGTGCGCACAGGCCTGCAGGCGATCCCCAGCCACGTCCGGGAGGCGTCCTACGCGCTCGGCAAGACCAAGATCGCGACGACGCGCCGAGTGCTGCTCCCGGCCGCGCGGCCCTCGGTGCTCACCGGGGCGATGCTCGGTGCCGGGCGGGTGATCGGCGACACGGCGATCATCGTCGTGTTGCTGGGGGCGACGCTGACGTTCAACGGCTCGGGTTCGGTCCCCCTGCTCTCGACGCTGAGCGGCACGGGCAGCACGCTGACCTACTTCGTCTTCTACAACGCGCCCACCGGCGAGGGTAACCAGCCGACCAAGGCGTACGCCGCCGCCTTCGTGCTGCTGATGATCGTGCTCGCGTTGAACGTCGGCGTGGACTTGGCCACGCGTCGTGCGCGGAGGCTGCGATGGAGTTCGTGACCCCGCCGCCGGTCCGGCGGCTCACTGGCGAGGAGGGGGTCAACCCGGCAACCCGGCAACGGCAACGCAAACGGCAACGGCAACGCAAACGGCAACGGATCGCCTCCGGCCTCGGGGTTCGTGGGCGGGCGGCGGCGGGTCTCGTCGAGCGGGCTGGCGATCGACCGCATGCAGGTCGAGGAGCTGTCGATCGCCTACGGCCGAAAGCAGGCGGTCGACTCGGTCTCGCTCCCGATCCGCCAGGGCGAGGTGCTGGCTCTGATCGGCCCGTCGGGCTGCGGCAAGACGACTCTGCTGCGCTCGCTCAATCGCCTCACCGAGCTCAGCCGCGACGTGACCCAGCGCGGCCGGATCACCCTCGATGACGCCGACATCGCCACGCTGAACGCGACCGCCCTGCGCCGCCGCGTGACGATGGTGTTCCAGCAGCCGAACCCGTTCCCGATGAGCGTGTTCGACAACATCGCCTACGTCCTGCGCGAGCAGGCGTCACGGCGGCCCAAGCGAGCCGCGCTGCGCGGTGCCGTTCGCGACGCGCTCCAGCGCGCCGGGCTGTTCGACGAGCTCGGGGACGATCTCGACCACCCAGCGCTGCGCCTCTCCGGCGGACAGCAGCAGCGGCTGTGCATCGCCCGAGCGCTGGCCGCCGATCCCGAGGTGCTGCTGCTCGACGAGCCGTGCTCGGCGCTCGATCCCCAGTCCACGCAGGTGATCGAGGACCTGATCGTCAAGCTGCGCGAGGACGTGGCGGTGGTCATCGTCACGCACAACCTGCAGCAGGCCTACCGCGTGGCCGACTATGTCGCCTTCATGTACCTCGGTGAGCTCGTGGAGTACGGCGCGGCCACCCAACTGTTCCGCGCCCCGCGCGAGCAGCGAACCAGGGAGTACGTGCGTGGTGAGTTCGGCTGACCGCCGCCGTCTGCGGGTGCTCGTCGGACCGCTGGCCGTCGCGACCCTCGGGGCGACAATGAGCGGCTGCGTGTCGACGCAGCAGAAGGCCGGCTGGGCCCACATCGAGGCCGCGCGCATCATCGCCAGTCAGGCGTCGACACTCGTTCGGCGGCCCGGCGACGAGCTGCGGGTCACCCGGGTGACGATGCTGCGCGACGGCAGCCGTCTGGCGATCGCCGTCGGCCTTCGCAACGCCACCGGCCACGCGCTCAACGACGTCCCGATCTCGGTCGGGCTGCGGGGCCGCCGGGGAGCCGTCGCATATCTCAACCGGGCCGCCGGGCTTGACTACTTCAGGACGCACGTCGCCGAGGTCCCGGCCACGGCGAGTCTGACCTGGGTGTTCACCGGCCGGAGCCCGCGCCATCCGCTCGGGGTCGGCGGCAGGCCGTTCGCCGTCGTCGGGGACGAGACGGCACCCCCGACAACCGTCCGCAGGGCCCTTCCCCAGATCCGCGCGGTGCTGGCGCCGGGAACCCCATCCGCCGGCGACGGAGCGCTGCGGGTGACGGTGACCAACCTGTCGGCTGTCCCGCAGCCCGAGCTTCAGGTGTACGCGATCGCCGGGGGAACTCGCGGCTACGCGGCCGCGGGCAGCGCCACCGTCGCCGACCTGGAGAGCGGAAGCTCGACCACCACCAGCCTCGGCCTGATCGGGCATCCAGGGGATGCCCGCGTCCGGCTAGAGGCTCTACCAACGCTGTTTCAGTAGGAGACGAACGTGCACCCGATGTCCGATCCTCCCAGGCTCGAGGCGGTACCTCCGCCCTCCGGCGCCGCGCCCGCCGGCACCGCGCCCGCCGGCCCCCCGTCCGAGTCCACCGCCGGCTCCCCGTACCAGCCCTGCGACGACTGCGGCGCCCCGCTCGACGAGCGCCAGCGCTACTGCGTTGCCTGTGGCGCTCGGCACCGGCACGCCGACGACCCCGCGGCGCGCTTCTTCGCGCAGGCAACCCGGCGCCGGCGCGCGAGTGGCGCCCTCCCCGCGGGGACGGCTCGCACGGCGGCGGCGGGGCGCGGGCGGCGCTCGGCTCCGCTGGGGATCGCCGCGGCGATCGCGGTCGTTCCGCTGGCGCTGGGCGCCGGGGTGCTGATCGGGCGCTCCTCGGGCGGTGGCGACGGCAAGCTGATCGCGGCGCTGCGGGCCGAGAAGGCTCCGGTGATCGAGTACGCCGGTGGCGGTGGCGCCCCGGCGGGTGGCCAGGCCGCCGCGGTGGCGAGCGCCGACACGTCGCCGCCGACCAGCACCTTCACCCTGTCGCACGGCTACACGGTGGCGCTCGGGACGCTGCCGTCCGGCACGTTCCAGCCTGCGGCGGCCAGGGCCGAGCGAGCCGACCGGGCCAAGGGCGCGACCGGCGTGGGGCTGATCGCGCTCTCGGGTTTCAAGCTCACGCCGAGCCCGCCGAGCGGGGCCTACGTGATCTACTCGGGAAGCTACTCGACCCGTGCTGCCGCCCAGAGCGCACTCAAGAAGCTCAAGGCCAAGTTCCCGGCGGCCAAGGTGGTGCAGGTCAGATCGAGCGCCGGCGCGTCGGCGTCGGCGTCGGCGGGGAAGGTGCTGAACACGACGCGCTACGGCAGCGCTCACCAGGTGACCAACTACAAGCCGTCAGCGAGCTCGCTGGCCCAGGGCGCGCAGGTGGCCAACAAGGACAGCCACGCCACCGGCCAGGCGGCGTCCGGAGTCGGCCTCCCCGACGTGGTGTCGGTCCCATGAGCGCGATCGACCCAGGCGCGACCACAGAGCGCTCGCGCGAGGAGAACGCCCGGACGACCGAACGCTCGCGGGAGGACCCCGGCCTGGCGGCCGAGCGCGAGCGGCTGACGGAGCGATTCACGATCATGCAGGCCGAGCTCGGAGGCCTGTTCTACGAGATGGCGATCCGCGACCACGTGCGGATGGAGGTCCTCATGCGCCGTGCGGCGGCCCTGCAGCGCGTCGACGCCGAGCTCTCCCACGTGGAGCACCTGCTGGCGACGGCCGAGACCGGGATCGGCGGGCGCTGCCCGTCGTGCGGCACCGTGCATGCGCGCGGAGCCGCCTACTGCTCGCAATGCGCAAAGGCGCTGAGCGGGTGAGACGGGCGGCCAGACGCCTGGGCGGGGCGCGCGTGTCGCTCGTCCAGCTGCTTGTCATCAGCGCCACCTCGGCGATCGTGAGCGCGCTGATCGTCGTCTCCGCGCTCGGTGAGACGGCGCCGGAGCGGGCCGTCATCGCCGCGCTGAACACGCGCCAGGTGGTCCATGCCGCCGCGCCCGTGGCCTCGGTGCCGGCGGCATCTACGCCACCCGCGAGCACCCCGGCGCCGGACCCGGCGGCGAGCGACACCGGGTCGGCCGGCGGCGGGGGTGGTTCCGGCGGCGGTGGTTCCGGGGGGACCGGGGGGTCGGACACCGGAAGTGGCTCGGGAAATGGTTCGGGCGACGCGTCGACCGCGAACGCCAGCTCGTCCACAACGTCGACGACCTCGAGCAGCTCCGCGCCTGTGTCCAAGGTCAAGCACCTGTTCGTGATCGCTTTGTCCACGCCGAGCTATGCGGCGGCGTTCGGTCACGGCTCGGTGGCCACCTACTTGAACGGCAAGCTCCGTCCCAAGGGCGAGCTGCTGAGCGGCTACCGGACACTGAGCGGCGCGCCGCTGCCCGACCTGCTGGCGATGGTCTCAGGGCAAGCCCCCAACAAGGACACGACAGCCGGGTGTGCGACATACAGCGACTTCCCGACCGGCGCGGCTCCGGCAGCCGACGGGCTGGTGCCCGGAGACGGCTGCGTGTACCCCAACACGGCGCTCACGATCGGGGACCAACTCGACGGGGCCTCTTTGTCGTGGCGAGCCTACGTGGAGGGGATGAGCGCTCCGTGCGTGCACCCGAACGACGGCGCCGCCGACGACAACGTCACCGGCGGCTACGCCACCGCGCGCAACCCGTTCGTCTACTTCCACTCGCTGCTGGATCTCGGCGACTGCCAGCACGACGACGTGCCGTTCGGGAAGGATGCAGCAGCACTGCGCTCGCCGTCGCGGACGCCGAGCTACGCGTTCATCTCACCCGACCCGTGCGACTCGGGCGCGGGCAGCGCGTGCCCGGCCGGACAGCCGACGGGCATTGCCGCCGCCGACGCGTTCCTGAAGCGGACCGTGCCGGCGATCCTGGACTCGGCCGCCTATCGCGCGTCGGGCGCGCTGGTGATCGTGTTCACGGCGACACCGCCGGCGTCGTCGTCCACCGCGTCGTCGTCCTCGACCACCACGTCGTCCACCACGTCGGCCACGACGACGTCGGCCACGACGACCTCGGCCACCACCACCTCGGCCACCACCACCTCGGCCAGTACGACGTCATCGGCGACCGCGGCGCCGAGCGCGACCTCGACGAGCCCACTGCGCACCGGCGCGCTCGTGCTCTCGCCCTTCACCAAGGCGGGCAGCAGCGACGCCGCCGCCTACGACCCCTACTCGATTCTGCGCACGGCGGAGGACGTGTTCTCGCTGTCCAAGCTCGCCAGGGCCAAGTCCGCCCCCGGCTTCGACGCCACGGCCTTCAGTCAGTCGACGTAGCCTGCGGCCGCCGAGGGTCCGGAGCAGATGAGGAGGTCGCCGGCGGCTGTCGAGGGCCAGTCCTGGTCGCTTTGGGTCCCATGTGACCCCTTTGCGACCACGGCGTCCGAAACCAGCCCTCTCGTCTGGTCCACAGCGTCCCTGGCTGCGCGATCATGGCGGCCGTGAGGCTGAAGGCGGTCGTGTTCGACATCGGCGGCGTGCTCGAGCACACGCCGGCAACCGGGTGGCAGGAGCGCTGGGCGGCGCGGCTGGGACTCGAGCGCGCCAAGCTGGAGGAGCGCCTGGACGAACCCTTCAGCGCCGGCAGCGTCGGAGCGATCGCTCTCCCCGAAGTGGAGCGCCGCGTCGGGGCGGCGCTGGGGCTCGACGCCGTCGGTGTCGCGGAACTGATGGACGACCTGTGGGCGGAGTACATGGGGAGGCTCAACGAGGAGCTGGCCGCCTACTTCGCCTCGCTACGGCCCCGCTACCGGACCGGCATCCTCTCCAACAGCTTTGTCGGTGCCCGCGAGCGGGAACAGCAGGCCTATGGCTTCGCGGACATGTGCGACGCGGTCGTGTACTCCCACGAGGAGGGAATGATGAAGCCCGAGCCGCGCTTCTACGAGCTGGTCTGCGAGCGCCTCGGTGCGCGCGCCGAGGAGACGCTGTTCCTGGACGACACGCCGATGTGCGTCGACGGTGCGCAGCGGGCCGGGATGACCGCGATCAGGTTCGTCGACAACGCGCAGGCGCTGGCTGAGCTCGATGCCCGTCTCGGAGGCGGTCGTCGCTAGAGGGCGAGGCGCGGCGGCAGGCCGAAGCGCTCGAAGGTGCCCGCGAGCCGCTCGGGGTCTGCCGGCTGCTCGGGAAAACGCTCGTAGGCGTCGGGCTCGGTGGCCTCGGTCGCGCGGGCGATGAACGCGGTCACGTCGCTGATCAGACGCCCGCGGAAGGTGAGCACGTTGAGAGCGAAGGGCAGGTAGGCCTCCTGCGCCGCGTCCCAGGCGTAGAAGCCGAGCGCGGGCTGCCCGTTGGCGCGAGTGAGCACGGCGCGCCAGCGCCAGTCGCCCGACATCGGCCACCCCGTGGCCCATGTCCTGATCGCGTCCCGGCCGCTGTACCAGGTGGCCAGCGGCGGCATCGCGAACGTGGCCTCCTCGGCCAGCATCGAGGCGAACGTCTCGACGTCGTTGCGCTCCCACGCCTCGACGTAACGGTTGACCAGCCGTCGCACCTCGTCGTCGCCGAGTGCCCGCAGGGTCGACTGCTGGCTCTCCTCGGGAACCCGCTCCTGCACCGTGGCGCGAGCGCGCTGCAGGGCGCTGTTGACCGACGCCACGGTGGTGTCGAGGATGTCCGCGGTCTCCTTGGCCGAGAATGCCAGCACCTCCCGCAGGATCAGCACCGCTCGCTGATTGGGGGACAGGTGCTGGAGCGCAGCGACGAACGCCAGCTCGACGCTCTCGCGCTGCTCGTAGCGGGCCTCGGGGGCGTCGTAGGCGTCATCGATGGCGAGCATCTCATCGGGATAGGGCTCGAGCCACACCGACTCGACGATCGGCTGTCCGGGCCCGACGTGGGGATCGGTGGCGGGCGCATAGTCGATCGGCAGCACCCGCTTGGGTCGCCGCGAGATCTGCGTGAGCGATGTGTTGGTGGCGATCGTGTACAGCCACGATCGCAGCGAGCTGCGCTCCTGGAAGCGCGGCAGGCCCCGCCAGGCACGGAGCAGGGTCTCCTGCATGGCGTCGTCGGCGTCGTGGATGGAGCCGAGCATGCGGTAACAGTGGGCGTGCAGCTCGCCCCGGTGCGGCTCCACCAGGCGGGCGAAGGCACGCTCGTCCCCGCCTCGCGCTGCCGCCAGCACCTGCGGATCTGCGGGCCCTGCGCCTGTCGAGCGGGTCGCCATCTGCATCGAGAGGTTAGACCCGTCGGGGACGCCGGACTCATCGCCGGCGATGAGTTTGCTGCCGGCTCCGGGTCTAACGGTCAGAGGATGAAGCCCGTTCGCGCCACCCCGCTGGTCCATCTCGAGCTGCACACCGGGGACCTCGAGAGCGCACGGGCGTTCTATACGGGCACCTGTGGCTGGCGACCGGATCCGATCCGTACCCGGCACGGCCACTACCTGGCGATGGAGTGGGGAGGGGGAGTGGGCGGCGGCATCGTCGAGTGCGCCGTCGAGCAGCCGCTGTGGCTGCCTTATGTCGAGGTGCCGGAGATCGTCGAGGCCACCGAACGGGCGCGCCGCCTTGGGGCCCGCGTGCTGCTCGAGCCGCGCGAGGGGCCCGCGGGCTGGCGCAGCGTGATCAGAGCCCCGACGGCGGGCGAGCTGGCGTTCTGGCAGCCCAAGCGCTGAGCCGGCGGCTCGCCTCGGCGATCACGTTCCCGCGCTTGCAGAACGCGAAGCGAACCAGGGTCGAGGCGGCGTCCTTGTCGTCGTAGAACACGCTCGTGGGGATGGCAACGATCCCGCAGCGCTGCGGCAGCGCGGCACAGAAGGCGACCGCCTCGGTGCCCACGTCGGCGTTGACGAAGTAGGTCGCGGCGGGAACCAGCGGGTCAAGCCCGGCGTCCCGGAGCCCGGCACACAGCTGGTCGCGCTTTTGCCGCAGGTCGTCGCGCAGGCGCTCCAGATGAACCGGCGGCAGGCGAAGGGCCGCGGCCGCCGCGTGCTGCAGCGGCGTCCCGCCCGCGAATGTCAGGTACTGCTTGACCGTGCGGGTGGCGCCGACAAGATCGGCCGGGCCCGAGCACCACCCGATCTTCCAGCCGGTGAACGAGAACGACTTGCCGACGCTCGAGATCGTCAGCGTCCGCTCCGCCATCCCGGGCAACGTCGCCGGCGGGATGTGCTCGCCGTCGTAGACCAGGTGCTCGTAGACCTCGTCGCTGACGCAGATCAGGTCGTGCTCCACGCACGCCGCGGCGATCAGCTCGAGCTCTGAACGGGCCAGCACGCGCCCCGTCGGGTTGTGCGGGGAGTTGAGCAGCATCACGCGCGCGCGAGGCCCGATCGCGGCGCGCAGCGCCTCCGGGTCGAGCTCGAACTCCGGCGGGCGCAACGTCACCGGCCGCCGGGTCGCGCCGGCGAAGCCGATGCAGGCGGCGTATGAGTCGTAGTAGGGCTCGAGCACCACGACCTCGTCGCCGGGATCGCACAGCGCCAGCAACGCCGCGGCGATTGCCTCGGTGGCGCCGAACGTGATCAGCACGTCCTCGGGCTCGAGCCCATAGCGGTCGCGCTGGTGCTCGAGCACCGCCTCGCGCAGCGCCGGGACTCCGGGCAGCGGCGCGTACTGGTTCTGTCCTGTGCGCAGAGCCGTCACGGCGGCATCGAGCACCTCCGACGGCCCGTCGGTATCCGGGAACCCCTGGCCCAGGTTGATCGCGCCCGTGCGCGCCGCCAGCGCGGTCATCTCGGTGAACACGGTCGTCTCAAGGCCGGCGAGACGGGCGGCGCGGCGCGACATGGGACGGGACGCTAGCGCCATCTCAAGGCAAGCTCGTCTCACGAAATCGCCGCGGCGCGCGTTCACTTCACAAGCAGCCAAAAGGAGCCATGCATGAGCACCACGATGGTCGATATCGCGGCCGACGTCCGCAGACGCGTGAATGAGCTGAACTGGCCGGACCTCGCCGCCCAGCTGGACGCCACCGGCCACGCGATCACCCCGGTCGTGCTGGACGAGGCCGAGTGCGATGAGCTCGCGGGGCTGTTCGACGGGGGGCGGTTTCGCTCGACCGTCGAGATGGCTCGACATCGCTTCGGCGACGGGCGCTACCGCTACTTCGACCACCCCCTTCCGGAGACGATCGCGGCTCTGAGGGAGTCGTTCTACCCGCACCTGGCACCGATCGCCAACCGCTGGGGGGAGCTGTTGCGCGGGGAGAACCCAACGTTCCCCCTGGAGCACGACGCGTTGCTGGCGCGCTGTCGCCAGGCTGGGCAGACGCGGCCCACGCCCCTGATCCTGCGCTACGGAAAAGGGGACTGGAACGCGTTGCATCAGGACCTGTACGGAGAGGTCTTCTTCCCGCTGCAGATCCTGACCGTGCTGTCCCGGCGCGGACGCGACTTCGGGGGCGGCGAGTTCGTGCTGCTCGAGCAGCATCCACGGGCACAGAGCCGGGCGCACGTGCTGACCCCCGACCAGGGCGCCTTCGTCATCTTTCCGACGGCCGAGCGTCCGCAGGCGGGGCGCAGCGGACATCACCGCGTGGGCATGCGGCATGGGGTCGGCACCGTGACCCGCGGCCGTCGGACCGCCCTCGGCGTGATCTTCCACGACGCGAAGTGATCCGCGCGGCGCTGCGCGTCGCGGCCGCGCCTGGCAGGCTCCTGCCGGTAAACGAACGGCCCGTATCGGCCAGGAGGTTCCCGGATGCTGATCACCAACGCAGGCGTCGCCACCAACACCGGCCCCAGCGACTGGTTCACCGGGCTCGTGCTGGTCGACGCGGTGGCCGCGCCGCCCCCGCCGGGACGGGTGCGCGTCAACAGTGTGCACTTCACTCCGGGGGCGCGGACCGCGTGGCACACCCATCCACTCGGCCAGACGATCTTCGTCACCGAGGGCCTCGGCGTGGCCCAGCGCCGCGGCGGTCAGCTCGAGCTCATCCGGCCCGGCGACCGCGTCTACTTCGAGCCGGGCGAGGAGCACTGGCACGGGTCGGCGCCCGGGCGCTTCATGACGCATCTGGCGGTGCACGAGCTCGACGAGCACGGGGTCGACGCGGTGTGGGGCGACCACGTGTCCGACCAGGAATATCCCGCCGAGGGCTGGGTCGGCTAGCGGCCCTGGCCCCGCCGCAGTTGAGACCCACCGACGGTCTATCCGGCGCGAGGGGCGGGCCGGTGCGGTTAGAGTAGCCGCGGGCGATTTCTCAAAACTTGGAGGATGGTTGAAGATGAGGTTTGGTCGGCTGGCTGCGTTCGCCGTCGCGGTGCTGGTGACGACCGCTCTGCTGCTCGGGTCGGGCGGCACCCGCGTGGCCGCCGCTCCGGCGGCAGCTACATCTCAGACCCGCTATTCGCTGGTCAACGGGTGCTTCACCGTGAGCTCGCCGTCCGGCCCGATCGCGTCCGCGGATGCCCCATTCCGGATGCAGGCCGCGGCGCTCGGCCAGTACCTGCTCTACGGCGTCCACGACGACTTCATCGGGTCCTCGCTGACGCCGGTGTCGACGCCGAGCCCGTCCACCACCTGGGTCGTGACGGGGAGCTCCGCCAGTGGCTTTCAGTTCGCAAACCTGGGCTCCGGGAAATCGATGCCGGTGACGCTGACCCCCGCCACGGGCTGTGCGGTGTACCCCGAGGCCCAGGTTGATGCCACCGGCCCGGCGTTCACCGGACCGAGCCCGGAGGCCGCAGTGCAGGGCACGGTCGAGGGGCACGCCCACGTGACCGCGTTCGAGCTGTTCGGGGGAGACTGGCACTGCGGTCGCCCGTTCAGCCCGTACGGGGCCCCGTACGCGCTGCCGGCCAGCTGCGCGCCGGACGAGCAGGGAACCAACGGCGAGGTCGAGTCGCTGCTGGACTTCGGCGGCCCGACACGGCCCGCGGGCATGCACGGGTGGCCGACGTTCGTCGATTGGCCGAGCCCGACGGCAATCGCCGAGGAGGGCGACTACTACACCGCGATCGAGCGGGCGTGGAAGGCGGGCCTGCGTGTGATGGTGACCAACCTCGTCGACAACGAGGCCCTGTGCAACCTGATGACCACCCGTCAGAACCCGTGCAACGACATGGCGAGCGTGCATATCCAGAGCAGCGACCTGTACGCGCTGCAGAACTACATCGACGCCCAGTCGGGCGGCCCGGGCAAGGGGTGGTTCCGGATCGTCACCGACCCCTTCCAGGCCCGGCGCGTCATCAACCAGGGCAAGCTGGCGGTGATCGAGGGCATCGAGGTCTCGCGGATCTTCGGCTGCGGTGAGACCAATGGCGTACCGCAGTGCGACGAGTCTCAGATCGACGCCGGTCTCAAGGAGGTGCACGACCTCGGGGTCCGCACGTTCTTCCCGGTGCACGAGTTCGACAACGCCTTCGGCGGGTCGAAGATGATCGCCGGCGACACCGGCCTGCTGATCAACGCCGGCAACCGCGATGAGACCGGGAGCTTCTTCACGCTGGAGCCGTGCAGCGCGCAGACGCAGGACGCCGAGCAGGTCACGCCGCCTTCTTCGGGGCCGCTCGCGACTCTCCTCAACGGGCCGGTGGCCTCGCTGCTGCACGGAAACCCGCTCCCCGTCTATGGGCCGGGCCCGCAGTGCAACACGCGCGGGCTGACCGACCTCGGCTCCTACGTGATCAAGCAGATGATCAAGCAGCACTTCATCATCCAGCTCGATCACATGGACTCAAAGACCGCCGACGCGGCGCTTGCGATAGCCCAGAGCGAGCACTACTCCGGCGTCGTGTCCGCGCACTGCTGCTCCTCGCCGCAGCTATTTCACCGCATCTACGCAACCGGCGGGTTCGTGTCGGAGCCGGTCGGCCCGGCCCCCGCGTTCGTGGCCACCTGGAAGACCGACAAGGCGCAGAACACCTCCAAGTACCTCTTCGGCTTCGGGTACGGCTCGGACATGAACGGCTTGGCCGAGCAGCCCGGGCCAGACAACGAGGCGCCGATCCACTACCCGTTCAAGTCCTACGACGGCAAGGTCACCTTCACGCCCGAGGTGTGGGGCCAGCGGACGTTCAATCTCAACACCGACGGCCTGGCCAACTACGGCATGTACGCCGACTGGCTGCAGTCGGTGCAGGAGGCCGGCGGCCCGCAGATCGTCAGCGACATGATGCACGGCGCGGAGTCCTATCTGGAGATGTGGGAGCGCGCCGATGGTGTCCCCGCCGAGAGCTGCCGCTCCGCACGCGGCACGCTCGGGCCGGCCGGGAGCGGCCGGCTGAAGCTCGGGGTGGGCTTTGAGAAGCTGCTTCTCACCGTCGGACAGCCGGCGTCGCGGCCGGGTCACTCCTACCGGTACTGCATCGCCCGCAGCCGGTCCAGGACGCTGTCCGCGGTCTTCACCTCGAAGGCGCGGGTCGGGCTGTGGGTCACGAACGCCCGTGGCTGGACCGCCGGCGGCATCAAGCCGGGCCAGCGGGCCAAGCGCCTACACGGCAAGGCCACGAGCATCGGCGGCGGGCTGTGGCTGTCTCGCGGGCTCCGCCGCGGGAGCCGGTACGTCTACGGGGTCCGGGGCGGGCGCGTCAGCTTCGTGGCGGTGGCCAGCCGGTCGGTGGCACACCGGCACAGCGCGTTGCGCTCGGCGCTGCGGGCATCCGGCGTGACCGGCTAACCCACCCGCTCCTCGGCAGCTGCCAGGAAGCGGGCGCACAGCGCGCGGCCCTCGTCGTTGGTGGCCTCCATCCGTGCCGCCACGGTTGCCCTCATCGCCGCCAGATCGATCGCCACCGGGACGCCGTCGACGGCCGGAACGTGCCGGCTGGCCCACAGCAGGACGGAGTCGGCGGTCACCTCGGGATGCCACTGGACGCCCCACGCGCACCCGCCGACGCGAAAGCTCTGCAGGCAAACGGGGCTGCGGGCCAGCGCGATCGCTCCCGGGGGTAGGTCGAACGCGTACGAGTGCCACTGGAACACGTCGAACTGCCTCGGCAGGCCCGCAAACAGCTGGTCGTCGGCCCCGGCGTCGGTGAGCTGCACCGGCTGCCAGCCGCATTCGGCCTCCGTGGCCGGGCCGACGGCGCCGCCGGCCGCCCTGGCCAGCACCTGCGCACCCAGGCACACGCCGAGCGTCGGCACGCCTCGATCCAGCGCTTGCCCGAGCAGGTCGCGGACCGCCCGCAGCCACGGGTGGCTGTCCTCCTGGTCGGCCTGCATCCCGCCGCCGAAGGCGATGACCGCGGTGTAGTCGGTCAGCGGCCGGTGCAGCGCGCCGGCCGAGGGCAGCCAGGTCTCGAACTCGTGGCCATGGCGAGCGACCTCATCGGCGAACACTCCGGCGCCGACGGGCTCGTGGTGGATCAGCGCGAGGACCCTCATGGGTACGCCGGGCCTTTTAGGGTAAATGGCCTAGACAACATTTTGCGTAAATGGTACGGTGTCGGCCAGCGCCGGCAAGCCATGTACGACTACGGCTTCTTCTCCTACGACTCCAAGGCGGACTTCCTCCGTCGCTCGGAGGAGTTCTGGAACCCCGACAAGACACGGTTCTGGCAGGACGCCGGCGTCGACCTGGTGATCGACCGCCGCGAGGGCTACCTGTTCTGGGATATGGCGGGTCGGCGCCTGATCGACCTGCACCTCAACGGAGGCACCTACAACCTCGGCCACCGCAACCCCGAGCTGATCGCGACGCTCGAGCAGGCGATGGGGCGCTTTGACATCGGCAACCACCACTTCCCGGCGCTGGCCCGGACCGCGCTGGCCGAGGCGCTGGTGGCCACATGTCCCCCCAACCTGCGGCGCGTCGTTTACGGCTCGGGCGGCGGCGAGGCTATCGACATCGCGATCAAGACCGCGCGTCACACCCGGCAGCGGCGCAAGATCGTCTCGATCCGCAAGGGCTACCACGGGCACACCGGCCTGGCGGTGGCCACGGGGGACGACCGCTTCTCGACCCTGTTCCTGGCCGATCGACCCGACGAGTTCGTGCAGGTGCCGTTCAACGACCTGGACGCGATGGAGGCGGCGTTGCGCGGGAACGACGTGGCGGCGCTGATCATGGAGACGATCCCGGCAACCTACGGGTTCCCGCTCCCCGCTCCGGGCTACCTGCAGTCTGTCAAGCGGTTGTGCGAGCGTCACGACGCCCTGTATATCGCCGACGAGGTGCAGACCGGGCTGATGCGGACCGGCGAGATGTGGGGAGTGACCAAGGCGGGCATCGAGCCCGACATCATGGTCGTCGGCAAGGGGATCACCGGCGGCATGTATCCGATCGCCTGCACCGTCGTGTCAGAGGAGTGCTCGCAGTGGCTCAAGGAGGACGGCTTCGGCCATATCTCGACGGGCGGCGGAGCCGAGCTCGGCTGCATCGTGGCTCTCAAGGTGCTCGAGATCTGCGGGCGCCCCGAGGTCCGGTCGATGGTGCACTACATCGCCGAGCGCGTCCGTCGCGGGCTGCGCGCGATCCAGGAGCTGTACCCGGACTGGCTGGTCGGGATCCGCCAGGACGGCGTCGTCATGGGGCTCGAGTTCGATCACCCGCAGGGCGCCAAGCTGGTCATGCGACACCTGTACGAGAACGGGGTGTGGGCGATCTTCTCCACGCTCGACCCCCGCGTCCTTCAGTTCAAGCCGGGGATCCTGCTCGGTCCCGACCTGGTCGACGAGGTGCTCGACCGGACCGCCGTGGCGATCGAGCTCGCGCGGGCCGAGGCTCGAGCGCCGTCGGCACGTGCGGCCGCGGTGACCGCATGAGCACCCTGGTGCACACATGAGCACGGGGGAGGCGGCGATCCGCGACGCCCGGCCGGCCGAGGTGCCGGGCGCTCCGCGGGCGAGGATGATGCTGCAGCGCGCGCGGTGGGCGGCAAGCGCGTTCGCCCTCTACGACCGCGAGCGCACGCGACGGATCGCCGAAGCGGTGGCGACCGTCGCTTACGACAACGCAGAGCGGTTCGCCGCTGACGCCGTGCTGGAGACGGGCATGGGCGTGGTCGAGCACAAGAAGCGCAAGAACGAGGCGTGTTCACGCGGGGTGTTCGAGCGCTACGGCGACGAGGACTACGTCGGCGCGCGGATCGACCCCGCCCGCAAGCTGGTCGAGGTGCCCAAGCCCGCCGGGGTGATCCTCGCGTTGACGCCGTCGACCAACCCGATCGCCACCGCCTACTTCAAGGTCCTGCTGGCGCTCATGACCCGCAACGCGGTGGTCGTGTCACCGCATCCGCTGGCCCGCAAGGTCACCGTCGAGGCGGTGAGGCTGATGGCCGACGCGGCGGTCGCGGCCGGCGCCCCCGACGGCTGCCTGCAGGTTGTGCAGGAGCCGACGATCCCGCTGATCGAGAGCCTGATGGCCGACTCCGGAACTGACCTGATCGTGGCCACCGGGGGAACGGCGGTCGTCCGCGCGGCCTACCGGTCGGGCAACCCGTCGCTCGGCGTCGGACCCGGGAACGTGCCCGCAATGGTGGATGCCACCGCCGACCTGGCGCGCGCCGCGCGCTGCCTTGCGGACAGCAAGTCGTTTGACAACTCGATCCTCTGCACCAACGAGTCGACGCTGATCGCCGAGCGGGGGATCGCTGACGCGCTCGCGACCGAGCTCGGCCGACACGGCGCCCACGTGCTCGACGCCGAATCGACAGACCGCGTGCGGGCCACCTGCTACCCGGACGGACGAATCGACACGGCCTTGGCGGGCAAGAGCGCCGCCGCGCTGGCGGACGCCGCCGGGATCCGGGTGCCCTCGGGGACCCGCGTGCTCGTGGCGCCGTTCGGGCTGATCGTTCCCGAGGAGACGCTGGCGCACGAGAAGCTGTTCCCGCTGCTGGGGATGGTCCGCGTCGCTGACGCCCAGCGTGGCATCGAGGCGGCACGCGCCCTGCTTCGCATCGGCGGCGCCGGGCACTCGGCGGTGATCCACTCGCGCTCGGCGGAGACGATTCTCGCCTACGGTGCGGCGCTGCGCGTCCTGCGCGTGAGCGTCAACGCCCCGGGCAGCACCGGCTCCGCCGGCCTGGACACCCACCTTGCGCCGACCATGACCATCGGCACCGGCTTCTTCGGACGCTCGTCGCTGACCGAGAACCTGCAGCCGCGCGATCTCGTGCAGTGGACGCAGGTGGCCTACGCCTCGGACCCGAGCGAGCCGTTCGGCGACTTCGCCGGCCTCGAGCCGTGGTCGGCGCTGGCGGCGGCGGCTCCGGCGAGCGCGGCCGTGGGCAGTGACTCGGGGGCCGTGGGCAGTGGCCCGGAGACAGCGGGCAGTGGTCTCGGGCCGGCGGGCGGCCCCCAGTCAGAAACTGCGGCCGGCGACTTCGGCCTGTCCCGCGAGGAGCTGCGGCGGCTGATCCTCGAGGAGCTGCGCGAGGTCGTGCGGGGATAGCGATGGCCGAGCTGCGTTCATCGATCTTCATCGATCAGCTGCAACCGCAGACCATGTGCTACCTCGGCACGTGGGTGCGCGGGCGGCTGCCCCGCACGCGGATGGCCGCCGGCGTGATCGAGATCGCCCCCGGGTTGGACATCGAGCCGCTGACCGACGTCGTCCTCAAGCACACCGAGGCGCAGGCCGGCATCCTCGTGGTGGAGCGCCAGTTCGGCTACCTGGAGTTCCATTCGCGCTCGACCTCCGCGGTCGAATCGGCGCGCGACGCGGTGCTCGACGCGCTGGACGCAGTTGCATCGGACGCGCTCCCGCCGAAGATCCTGGCGGCCAAGCTGATCTCGCGCCTGGACCATCAGCACGCGTTCCTGATCAACCGCAACAAGCTGGGCTCGATGGCGCTGCCCGGCGAATCGCTGTTCGTCCTCGAGATGCAGCCCGCCTCGTACGCAATCTTGGCCGTCAACGAGGCCGAGAAAGCCGCCCAGATCAAGGTCGTCGACTACCGGATGATCGGCGCCACGGGCCGCGTATACCTAAGCGGCAAAGAGTCCGATGTGCGCACCGCCGCTGATGCGGCGACCGCGTCGCTGCAGGGGACGAGATGACCGACCCCGATTCGACCGAGGCGATGCGCCAAGCCGCCCGGGAGGTCCTGCGCGAGATCGTGCCCGCGATGGTGCGCGAAGCGGCGGCCGGCGCGCGCCCGAATGGCAACGGCAACGGGCACGGGCACGGTCAGGCCGGCCCTCCAGCCCCCATTGCGGGCGCGGGCGTGCCAGACGAGACGGTTCCCCGGGTCCCGGCGCCGCCCGTCGCGGCTGTCCTGCGCCCCTCCACCTGGACCGGTCCGGCCGTTGCAGGGGAGGTGATCGGCGAGGGCGTCGGCGTAGCCGTCCCGGGCCACGTGATCGGCGAGGGCGTCGGCGTAGCCGCCTCGGATGACCCCGTCGCCGGCGATGATCCGGACGTCAGCGTGGAGCCGGTCACGATCGACACGGACGCGGACCTCGATCGTTTCGTGCGCGCGCTGATCGCGCGGCTGGAGAGTCCTCGCGATCGGCGCGCCATCCGCGCCGGCCGGATCCGGTTCGGACTGCGACGGACGGCCGCGGCCAGGTCCAGTGCCGACAGCAACGCCGGCGGTGCACGAACGATTCGGGTGACCAAGGGAGCGGTGACCGAGCGCACCGTGCGCAATGCGGCGGCGCAAGGAGCCCGACTCGTGCTGGCCCGCGGCGCCGTGCTGACCCCGCTTGCACGCGATCAGGCTCGGGCGCTCGGGGTCGAGATCGAAAAGGAGGCCAGATGCTGAAAGGCACGGTGACTGGATCGGTGTGGGCCACGCGGCGCCTGGAGGCGATCCCGCGGGGCGCCTTCCTGGAGGTGCGCAGCGACGATGGAGCGCGGCTGATCGCGTTCGACGTCCTGGGCAGCGGCCTCGGGGAGCGGGTGCTGGTGGCCTCGGGCTCGGTCGCCGCGGGTTGGTTCGCGCCCGACCACCCGCCGATCGACGCGCTGATCATCGGCTCGCTCGACGAGGCTCCGGAGGCCTCGGCACGAGAGTCGGAGCCAGGTACAGACAACCGCACGACGCAGCAAGGAGACGTGACATGAGCGAAGCGCTCGGAATGGTCGAGACGAAGGGCTATGTGGCCGCACTGGCGGCGGCCGACGCGATGGTCAAGGCGGCCAACGTGACGATCCTGTCCCGGCAGCAGGTCGGGGACGGGCTGGTGGCGGTCGTGGTCCGCGGCGACGTCGGGGCGGTCAAGGCCGCGACCGAGGCCGGGGCGGAGACGGCGTCGACGGTCGGCGAGCTCATCTCCGTGCATGTGATCCCGCGGCCGCACCCTGACCTCGACAAGCACTTCACCGCAGAGTCATAAGCGCACCGGTGCCCGCCGTGGCAGAGACTCCGGTCGACCTTCGCGTCTATCTGCCGATCCCGGACCTGCGCCGGCAGTTCGCCGCGTACCTCGGAACGCCCACACGCGCGCGCGGGTATCCGCCGATCGAGGGCGAGCACGCCCTGATCGTGGAGGTCGCGCCCGCGCTGGCGATCGAGCGCGTGATCGACCTCGCGCTCAAGGCCGTGCCGGAGGTGGAGCCGGGGATCCATTACGTGGAGCGCCAGTTCGGCGTGCTCGAGGTGCACGCATCCGACCGCGACGCCGTTGACCGGGCGGGGCAGGCGATCCTCGAGGGGATCGGCGCTCGAGCCGAGGACGCGCTGCGCCCACGGGTGACGTACACGGGGATCATCGAGGACGTCACCGATCAGCACGCGGTCATCATCAACCGCGTCCGCGAGGCGTCGATGCTGCTCCCGGGCCAGAGCCTGCTCGTCGCCGAGATGACCCCGGCGTTGTTCGCCGCCGCGGCCGCCAACGCCGCCGAGCGCGTCGCGCCCGGGATGACCCTGGTCAGCGTGTCGATGATCGGCGCGGCGGGCCGCGTCTATCTAGCCGGCTCGACCTCGGATATGGTGCTGGCGCGCGAAGAGATCGACCGCGTGCTCGGCGCGGTCGCCGGGCGCGAGCACCCAGAGAGGACATGAGTCCAGAGCAAGACCGGACCGGCGAGTTGGCACAGGCGGCGCTGCCGCGCTTCGGGATCGGCGCGGACGCCGCCATGACCCTCTGCAACGTGTCCGAGAACCACACCTACCGGGTCGAGGATCACGCGGCGGGCGCGCGCTACGCGCTACGGGTGCATCGTCCGGGCTACCGCACCGTCGCGCAGATCGAGTCCGAGCTGATGTGGCTGGACGCGCTGCGCGAGCACGGCGTGGTCGACACGCCGAGCACGCTCGCCGCCTCCGACGGCGCGCGAGTGGTGACGGTGTCGGCTCCGGGCCTCGAGTCCCGCAATGTCGTGATGTTCGAGTGGATGGACGGCGTCGCCCCCGACCTCGACGACGGCCCTGCCGCCGCGGGCCAATTCGAGATCCTCGGCGCGATCTCGGCGCGAATGCACGAGCACGTGCGTCGCTGGCCTGCACCGAGCGGCTTCGCCCGGCCGCGCTGGGACTACGAGTACAGCATCGGATCCCGAGGGCATTGGGGGGCGTGGCAGGACGGCCTCGGCATGGGCGCCGAGGAGCGCCGGCAGCTTGAGCTCTTGGACCGGACGATCGCGGCGCGGCTGCGCGCCTTCGGCCAGGACCCGGATCGCTTCGGCCTGATCCACGCGGACATGCGGCTCGCGAACCTGCTCATCGACCACGATCAGGTGAAGGTCATCGACTTCGATGACTGCGGGTTCTCGTGGTACATGTATGACTTTGCGACCGCGGTCTCGTTCATGGAGGACCATCCGAGCGTGCCCGATCTGCGCGATGCTTGGGTCCGCGGCTACCGAGCGACCGGTGAGCTCGACGCCGCAGCAGAGGCCGAGCTGCAGACGTTCGTGATGCTGCGCCGCCTGTTGCTGGTCGCCTGGATCGGATCGCATCACACGTTCGCGCCCGAGGCGGCCGAGCTCGGCGCCGGCTTCACGACCGGCACCTGCGCGCTCGCCGAGGACTACTTATCAACACACTCGTCCTAAAAGGACATGGAGGCTGCATCGTGTTCACGCCAGTGACCGGCCGTGCCGTTCTCGTTACCGGGGGAACCAAGGGCATCGGCAAGGGGATCGCCCAGACCTTCCTGAACGCGGGCGCGCGTGTCGCGATCGCCGGCCGGGACCGTTCCACTGGCGACGACGCGGTGGCCGAGCTCTCCGGCGGCGGCGGCGAGGTGGCCTTCTTCGCCGCCGACGTGGGCAACGCCCGAGACGTCGAGCGGATGGTCACCGAGACGGTGGAGCGCTTCGGGGGCCTGGACGTCCTGTGCGCGAACGCCGGGATCTTCCCGGCGAGCCGCCTCGAGGACATGACCGAGCAGGACATCGATCAGATCTTCGCCACCAACGTCAAGGGCACGATGCTGGCCGTCAAGGCGGCGATCGGAGCGCTGGCGCGCAGCGGCCACGGCCGCGTGATCCTCACATCGTCGATCACAGGGCCGATCACGGGCTACCCGGGCTGGTCGCACTACGGGGCAACCAAGGCAGCGCAGCTCGGATTCCTGCGGACCGCGGCGATCGAGCTGGCGGGACACGGGATCACGGTCAACGCGGTCATGCCGGGCAACATCGAGAGCGAGGGGCTCGACGAGATGGGCCCCGAGTACCAGGAGTCGATGGCATCCTCGATCCCCCTCAAGCGGCTCGGCACCGTCGCCGACATCGGCAACGCGGCGCTGTTCCTGGCAACCGACGAGGCCGCGTACATCACCGGCCAGACGATCGTCGTCGACGGCGGCCAGATCCTGCCGGAGTCGCTGATGGCCCTGGAGGAGGGGTAGTCGCAGTGGCGGGAGCGCTCGGTCCCGCTGGGGTCGTGGTCCGCGATCGCCTCCGGCGCCAGATCGACGCCGGCGAGCTGGTGCCGGGACAGCGGCTGGGCGCCGAGCGCGAGATCGCACAGCGACTCGACGTCTCACGCGAGACGGTGCGCGCCGCCCTGGCAGATCTGGAGCGCGCCGGTGCGATCCGCCGCGTGCGCGGGCGGTCAGGCGGGATCTTCGTGGCCGAGCGCAAGATCGAGCGCGACCTCACCAGCCTCGCCGGCCTGCCGGCCTACCTGCGCCGGCAGGGATTCCAGTCCGACGCCCGGGTGATCTCGACCGCCACCGACGCGGCGCCGCAGGACGTCGCCACCGCGCTCGGTCTCAAACCCGGAGACCTGGTCCACGAGGTGGTCCGGGTGCGGCTGGCCGACGGCGAGCCCATCTCGCTGGAGCGCGCGACGTTCCCGGCAGACCGCTTCGCGGGCCTGCTCGACCATTCACTGAGCGGCTCGCTATACGAACTGCTGCAGGCCGATTACGGGCTCGAGCCGGGCGAGGCCGAGGAGCGGATCGAGGTGGTGGCCGCCGGCGCCGCGGAGGCGGGGCTGCTGGGCATGGCCCGCGGCGCCTCGCTCGTGTCGATCTCGCGCACCGCGTGGAGCGCCGACGGGGTGCCATTCGAGCATTCGCACGACCTGTTCCGGGGGGATCGCGTCCGGATCGTCGTGCGGGCGCGCTCAGCGCCCCGAACCGCAAGCGTCGTCGCGGCATCGGTCGAGGTGGTGTGAGGCGGGGGCGGTCACGCAGACCGCCCCCTCAGCAGGCGTCAGACCTTGTCGATGCCCTGGTTGATCATGCGCCCGATCGTCTCGTACTTGGCGCGGTTGTTGGTCTTCAGGTAGAAGGCGTAGCCGAGCCCGACGAGGAAGATCAGCAGGTCCCCCCAGCACAGCCACTTGGCGTAGCCGTAGCCGGACCCCAGGAAGCTGAGGTTCTTGATCGCCAGGTACAGCACGTACGCCTGGCTGACGGTCGCCAGAATCGGAGCCAGGATCGTCGTCCACCAATGGTGGTCGGCCGCGTGGTGGGTGCGGAAGTAGTTGAAGATCGCCACCGACACCAGCGCCTGGATGGCGAGGATCGAGACGACGCCCATGACCGCCATCAGGCCGTAGACCTGCAGGTAGCCGACGGAGTCGCCGGCGCCCAGCTTTGAGTCCACCGCGGCAAACAGGGCAAAGGCCAGCAGGATCAGCGCGGCGATCACCGACTGGGTGCTCGACGCGATGTGCGGGCTCGCGTGCTTGGGGTGAGTGCGTCCGAGCGCCCGAGGCAGCACGCCCTCGCGCCCGAGCGAGTACATGTAGCGGGCGGTGGTGTTGTGGAATGCCATCCCGCAGGCGAACGAGCCGGTGATGATGAACCAGCTGAGGCAGTCCTTGAGGAACAGCCCGCCGTAGTGCTGGGCGGGTCCGAAGTAGAAGTTCGCCGAGTTGTTCTGGGCAACGTTCACGGCCTGGCCGAGCGAGTGGTAGCCGCTGATCCCGGCCCATGACGTGAGCGTGTAGAAGATGCCGAGACCGATCACCGAGATGTAAAGCGCGCGCGGCACGTTGCGCTTCGGGTTGGTCGATTCCTCGCCGTAGTTGGGGGCCATCTCAAAGCCCACCCACGACCAGAACGCGAAGAAGATGCCGATCCCGGCAGCCCCCGCCGCGAGCGACGTGCCACCGACGTGCTGGATGGGCAGGCCCTTGAAGGCATTGAGCGGGTTGATCGCGCTGGCGGAGACCGTGCCCTTGGAGAACATGAACACGTCGAAGACGACCAGCGTCACGATCTCGCACAGCAGAGTGATGCCGAGAATGCGAGCGGAGATCTTGACCTCGAAGTAGGACAGCACGGCGATCACCGCGATCATCGCGAAGCCGTACCAGTACCACTCG
The DNA here is from genome assembly GCA_963799995.1 of uncultured Solirubrobacterales bacterium. Taxonomy (GTDB): domain Bacteria; phylum Actinomycetota; class Thermoleophilia; order Solirubrobacterales; family Solirubrobacteraceae; genus Palsa-465. Next base: position 721,396 of record CAWCZI010000014.1, read on the forward strand.
ATGTGCAGGCCGTAGCGGGCGCCCTTGAGAGCCGCGAAGTACGCGAATCCGCCGACGAGTGAGACCTCGAACACACTGTAGGCGGCGACCATCGCGAAGCCGCTGGCCATCCCCAGCTCGCGTCCCAGGCCGTGGCTGATGAAGCTGTAGAAGCCCCCCGCCGTGGTCACCTTGCGCGCCATCGCCACATAGCCGACGCTGAAGACGGTGAGCACGATCGCGGCGACGAGGAATCCGGCAGGCGCACCGATCCCGTTGCCGTAGCCGACCGCGATCGGGGTGTTGAACAGCATCGCCGAGATCGGCGCCGATCCCGTCACCGTTAGGAACAGCACGCCGACGAGGCCGACGGCCCCCGGCCTCAGCTTGTGCAGATCGTTGCGCTGCGCAACGTCGACGCTCTCGACCACGGGGAGCATCCCCTCGTGGTGCACTGGAGGAACCACATCGTCCTGAATGCTCACGTCGTCTCCTCGGTCTCGTGCTGGGCTGGTGCTGAGGCTCGGCTACACACGTGCGGTTTCCCTAACCGGTGTCCTGCTGGTCTCCCCGGCCTGCGTTTCGCCGAGGACGCTGACCAGGAGGTGCGCAACCGCCGCATTCCACTCGGATTGTCTGATCCGGATCCGGCGGGGCAGAAAGGCGCGCGGCTCGCGATCGGCGTAGGCGGCGCGGGCCAGCCGGTCGAAGGCATCGATGACCCTGATCACGATGCCGTAGTCATGCGACCCGACGAAGCTGCCGATCCAGTCGCCGGGCCGGCCATGATCGGCGAATACGCCCTCCCGGACGCCCTCCCAGTAGGCATGCTGGAACAGGCACCCGGCGTTTCCGTGCACGGTCCAGCAGCCGGCCGTGACTTCGTGCTCGCCGCGCTTGATCCCGCGCAACCCGAGCTGGAGGAGTCGCCGGCCCTGCTCAGAAGAGGCAAGGACGCCGAGGTCTTCGCGTAGCTGCCGCTCTTCGGGTGTCATGACTCTCCTGCGGTCGACTGTGTGTGGGCCAGCGGTGCCGGGCCGCCGGCACCGTCGCCGTTGCCGGCGCCGGCCGCGTTCAGGATGTACTCGAGCTGTCCGGCCAGAGGGGCTCCCGGCACGAGCTTTCCGTCCAGTGCCGCGGTGCCGATCGTGAACGCCCACACGCCGCGCTCGCCCAGCGCCTGGATCCGCTGCGCCGAGTCCACCGATCCGGCCGCGATCACCGGCAGCGTCGTCGCCTTCACCACGGTCTCGACCAGTTGGTCAACGTCTCCGTCGTAGCGGTAGGCCAGGAGGTTGATGCCGTCGACGCCGAGCTGCTGCGCGCGCCTGGCATCGGCGGCGATCTCGTCGACCGTGCCCCGCAGCAGGCACGGGTGGTCGATCACGCGACCGATGTATGGGCAGAAGCGCACGCCGGAGCCGGCGAGGATCTCCTGGATCGGCTCGATCACCGTGCCGCCGATCAGGTAGTCCGGTCCGATCTCGGCGGCGACCCGCGCCGACGCCAGCGTGGCCTCCTCGGTCTCCGAGACGACCTCGAGGTAGCTGATGTGGCCGTTGGCGCGAATATCCTGCATCAGCGCGGCCAGCTCATCCCGGGGGAGCCCCAGGTCCTTGCATCCGACGTGACGGACGCCGGTGCCGGCGATCGACTCGTAGACCTCACGCGCATCGGCGATCGTCTGGTCGTCGCGAGTCAGCATGAAGATGAATTCAGTCAACCAGAACCCCTAGGTTGTCGGACAACTGCGGCGCAGAGTAACGGCTGGGCGCTGCGACCGCAAGTGGACTTTAAGAACTCCTCCCCACCCCACAACTGGCCATCCGTACAGGCGCGGCTGGCCATCTGGAGGGGTCGCGGCGCGGGTTCCGGGCGTCCACAAGTTGTCTGACAACCCTGGTACTGTTCGGCCCGGTCAGCGAGAGAGGAGGCGTATGCGCGCAGCGGTGTGGAACGGACCCGGGGAGATGTCGATCGGGACTGCCCCGGACGCCAGGAGCCCGGAGGACGGCGTCCTGCTGAGGGTGCTGGCATGCGGCATCTGCGGGACCGACGTGCGCTCCTTCTACAACGGCGATCGCCGCATCGCCCCGCCCTGGGTGCTGGGACACGAGATCTCCGGCGAGCTGATCGAGATCGGTCCACGGGCCGAGCGCGAGGTCGGCGAGGCGGGGCTCGCGGTGGGCGACTCGGTGCATTGCATCTCGACGCTGTGGTGCGGTCGCTGCCGCATGTGCCGCGGCGGCCACGAGAACCTGTGTCTGCACGGCGAGCTGATGGGCTTCGATCACCCCGGAGCCTACGCCGAGCATGTCGCGATCCCGCAGATCGCCCTCAAGAACCTGTTCCGGATCCCCGACGGGCTGTCGCCCGCGCACGCGACGTTCGCTGACCCCCTGTCAGACGTGATCTGCGGCCACAAGGATCTGGCGATCACGCTCGACGACGTCGTGGTCGTGATCGGCGCCGGCCCGGTGGGGACGGCCCACGCCGCGCTGGCCCGGCTGCAGGGTGCCGGACAGGTGCTGCTGCTGGAGCGCACGGCTCAGCGGCTTGACCTCGCGCGGGAGATCCTCGGTGACGAGCGGCTGGCCTACGTCGACACCGAGTCCGAGGATGGCACCTCCGCGGTGATGCGGGCCACGAGTGACTTTGGCGCCGACGTGGTGATCGTCGCCTGCTCGAGCGACTCGGCGCAGGTGGAGGCGATGGAAATGGCCGCGCCGCGCGGGCGGGTCATGTTCTTCGGCGGCCTGCCCAAGGGGACCACCGCGATCCAGTTCCCATCGAACGTCCTTCACTACCGCGAGGTCCAGGTCCACGGCTCCTACGCATCGCGCCACCGCGACCAGGTGCGCGCGCTCGACATGCTCGCCACCGATGCGGGCGGCATCTGCGCGGTGGTCTCGGAGATCATCCCCCTGGATGAGACCCCGGGCGCGTTCGCGCGCATCCGCGCGGGCGAGGCGCTGAAGCTCGTCGTGGCACCGTGAGCTCGACCCGGTCGCTGCGCCACCAGCTCGCCGAGGAGCTGCGCAGCCGCATCCACTCGGGTGAGCTGGCGCCGGGCGACAAGTTGCCGTCCGAGCCCGAGCTGGCACTCGACCGGGCGGTCTCGCGTTCCTCGGTGCGCGCGGCGATCACGATGCTCGAGGAGGAGGGGTTCGTGCGGCGCCGCCACGGTTCGGGCACGTACGTCACGCATCGGCCGGCCCTTTCCAACGACCTGAGCCGCAACTTTGGGGTCTCGTCGCTGATCGCCTCGACCGATCTCGAGCCCGGCACCGCGGAGGAGACCTGCCAGCTCGTCGCCGCCCCGCCCAGCATCGCTGAGGCGCTGGACGTGGAGCCCGGCACGCCGGTGAGCTCGCTGCGCCGCGTGCGCACGGCGGACGGACGCCGGGTCGCCGACACGATCGACTGGTGCCGCTGCGACCACCTAAGCCCCGATGAGCTGCACGACATCGGCGACGGCTCGATCTACTCGGCACTGGCCGCGCGCGGTCTGGTCGTCCACCACGGAGTGGCCACGCTGACTCCGGGCAACGCGGACGCCGAGACCGCACGACGGCTGGACGTGGCCCGCGGCGCGCTGCTGCTCACGATCGAGCAGATCGACACCACGGCCGAGGGGATCGCGGTGCTGGTCTCGCTCGAGCATCACCTGGCCGACGCCTTCTCGTTCACGGTCGTGCGCCACGGCCCCGGGGTCGCTGCCGAGGAGCGGCACTGAGCGGGGACGGCCCCCTTGTCGTGGGGGTCGACGTCGGCTCGCAGGGCACCTGCGCCCAGGCGCTTGACGCCGACGGCGAGCTGATCGCGTCGAGCTACGCGCCCCACGAGCTCTCCTATCCGCGTCCCGGATGGGCCGAGCAGGATCCCGGAGAGTGGATCCGGGCGCTGACTCAGACCCTCGCCGAGGTGCGCCTGACCGCGGGCGAGCGCAGGATCGTCGCGGTGTCGTTCGGCTCACAGCTCGACGGGCTGGTTGCCACCGACCGCGACGGCCAAGCTCTGCATCCGGCCCTGATCTGGTCTGACCGGCGGGCCGGCGCCGAGTGCCGCCGGGTGGCCGAGCGCGTCGACGCCGAGCGCCTGCGCGAGCAGACCGGGTGCAACCTGGACCCTGGCCATGTCGCCGCGAAGATCGCGTGGCTGCGCGAGCACGAGCCGGAGGTCGACCGCGCCGCCGCCTCGTATCTGCTGCCCGGCTCGTGGGTCGCTCTCCAGGCGGCCGGTGAGCTGGCGGTCGACCCCTCCAACGCATCGTCGACCGGTCTGCTGGACCCCACGCGGATGCAGTGGTGCGAGCAGGCGTGCGCCGCCTTCGAGGTCGATCCCGACCGGCTGGCGCCGGTGCGCCCCGCCGATGCCGTGCTCGGTGCGATCGCGCCGTGGCTGCGCGAGGCGACCGGCCTGCCGGCCGACACCGAGATCGTGCTCGGCGCCGGCGATGAGATGGCCGCCGTGCTCGGCGCCGGCGTGACCGAGCCCGGCGAGGTGTGCGACGTCATGGGCACCGCCGAGCCCGTGTGCGCTGTCATCGACGAGCCGGCCGTCGATGGGCTCGGTCTGGTCGAGCTCCATCCCCACGCGGTGCCGGGCCGGTGGCTGCTCGAGAACCCCGGCTGGCTGTCCGGGGGCGCGTACCGCTGGTTTCGCGACGAGCTCGGCGGCCCCGAGGTGGCCAGGGCGGCGGCTACCGGCGCCGACGTGTACGAGCTGCTCAACGCACTGGCGACCGGGGCGCCCGCGGGGGCCGAGGGCGTCTCATGGGTCCCCGCGCTGTCGGGCGCGATGACACCGGAGTGGAACTCCCGGGCGCGCGCGGGCTGGTTCGGGCTGACCGCGGCCCATGGGCGCGCGCACATGGCGCGGGCGCTGCTGGAGGGAAACGCGCTCGCGCTGCGCGACGTGGTCGAGGCGATCGCGGCGACGGGCCGCCGCCTGACCGCTCTCGTGTGCGTGGGCGGCGGCGCGCGCGGGGATCTGCTGCTCAGCATCCGCGCCCACGTGACAGGGCTCACCGTGTGCCGGCCGCACGATGTGGAGACGACGGCGCGCGGCGCGGCGATGCTCGCCGCCGCGGGAGCGGGTATCCACCCCAGCGTTGCCGACGCTGCCCGCGCGATGGCCGGTCCGCGTGCGGATCCGGTGGAACCCGACCCCGACCTCTGCGCGGTCTACGACGCGTTGCACGCCCGCCACCGGCGGCTCTACGCTGCGTTGCGGCCCTTGTTCGACTGATCCCGACGCCCAATGAGGAACATGGCATGGACACAGACCGCAGCTCGCTCGGCACAGGTGGCCGGCTCGGCGCGAGCGGCTCGCTCGGCCGGCGTCCTCGATGCGGCTGCGCGAGGCGAGGCGCTGACGGCGATGGCCGCGGGGGACCTCGACCTGCTGATCGTCGGCGGTGGCATCACGGGTGCCGGAGCGGCGCTTGACGCCGCCACGCGGGGGTTGAAGGTGGGACTCGTCGAGGCGGCTGACCTCGCGTCGGGGGCGTCGAGCAAGTCCAGCAAGCTGATTCACGGCGGGCTGCGTTATCTCGAGATGGGTGACATCGGCCTGGTGCGCGAGGCACTGCGCGAACGCGAGCTGCTGCTCACGCGGCTGGCGCCGCACCTGGTCTCCCCGGTCGGATTCCTGTGGCCGCTGCGGGGGCGCGGCTGGGAGCGGCTGTACCTCGGGGCGGGCCTGGTGCTCTACGACACGCTGGGCGGTGCCCGCTCGGTCCCGCGACATCGTCACCTGAGCCGCCGGACCGCGCTGGCGCAGGCGCCGGCGCTGAGCGGAGACGGTCTGGTCGGGGCGGTCCACTTCTTCGATGCGGCCGAGGACGATGCGCGGATGGTGGTCGCGGTCGCCCGCACGGCCGCGGCCCACGGAGCGCGGGTGGCGACGCGGGCTCGAGTGACGACGCTGCTGCGCGACGGCGATCGCGTCGCGGGCGCCGAGGTCCTCGATCAGGAGAGCGGTCAGACGGTCACCGTCGCCGCCCGCCACGTTGCGCTGGCGGTCGGGGCGTGGACCGACTCGGTGCGGGCGAGCGCGGGCGCCGAGTTCGCGATGCAGATGCGGCCGTCGAAGGGCATCCACCTGACGGTCGCGCGCGACCGGATCCCGATGTCGACGGGCCTGCTGGCGCGTACCGAGAAGAGCGTCCTGTTCGTGATCCCGACCGACGCCGGATGGCTGATCGGCGACACCGACACGCCGTGGACGCACGGCCCGGACCGTCCCGTCGCCAGCGGGGCCGACGTCGACTACGTGCTGGCGAAGGTCAACGCGCTGCTGGCCGAGCCGCTGGGACGCGAGGACGTGCGCGGGGTCTTCGCCGGGCTGCGCCCCCTGGTCGGGCCGGCCGGAGTTGCCGACACGACGCGGCTCAGCCGCCGCCACGTGGTCGAGACCGCCGTGCCCGGGCTGACCACGATCGCCGGCGGCAAGTACACGACCTACCGGGTGATGGCCGCCGACCTCATCGACGCGGCTTCTCGGGAGCTGGGAGCTGTGCCGGCTTCGAGCACGGCCGACGTGCCCTTGTCAGGCGCGGACGGGTTCGCCGCCGTGTGGGCGGCCCGCGCCGAGCTGGCGGCGCGGACCGGGGTGGCCCGGGACGCGATCGAGCGTCTGCTGCGCCGGTACGGCGACCGGGTCTCCGAGCTCGAAGCGCTGATCGACGCGCGGCCCGCGCTGGCCGAGCCGCTGCAGGGCGGGGAGGGGCACCTGGCGGTCGAGGTGGTTCACGCGTGCGCGTACGAGGGGGCGCTTCACCTGGAGGACGTGCTCGAGCGTCGCACCCGGCTGGCGATCATGTCGGCCGACCGCGGGCTGCGCGCGGCGGCGCCGGCCGCGGAGCTGATGGCAGCTGAGCTGGGGTGGGGCGCCGCCCGCGTCCAGCACGAGGTGCACGCGTGGCAGCGCCGCGTGGCGGCCGAGCGGGCCGGGGAGTCCGAGCCCGACGACGAACGGGCCCTGCGTGCATATCGGGACGCCCTGGGGGTCCCGGCGGCGGCCGCGGGCGCTGCGCGTTGACGGAGATCGTCCTCGGGCTGGACCAGGGCACCTCCAGCACGCGCTGCGTGGCCCTGGATCACGAGCTCCGGGAGCTCGGCACGGCGACCGTGGCGGTCGGGGCTTCGTTCCCGGCCGCCGGGCTCGTGGAGCAGGATCCCGACGAGCTGGCGGCGTCGGCGTCGAGTGCGATCGCACAGGCGCTGGCGGCAGCCGCGGCGGCGGTCGCCGACGTGGTGGCGGTCGGGATCGCCAACCAGACTGAGACGTTCATCCTCGCCGAGCGGGAGAGCGGACGGCCGGTGCATCCGGCGATCGTGTGGCAGGACCGTCGCACGGCGCAGCGCTGCGCCGAGCTGAGCGCCGCGGGGCACGCGGACTGGGTCCGCGCGCGGACGGGTCTCGAGCTCGACGCCACCTTTCCGGCCTCGAAGATCGGCTGGGTGCTCGATCGCGTCCACGGAGCCCGGGCGGCCGCGGCCGGCGGCGAGCTGATCTACCACGACGTCGGGGGCTGGCTGGCGGCCCGTCTGTGCGGGGCGGAGCTGTGCGACGCGGGCAACGCGGGACGGACACTGCTGTGCCCGCTCGGTGGACGCGATTGGGACGATGAGCTGCTCGGGCTGTTCGGGATCCCGCGCGCGCTGATGCCGCCGATCTTCGACTCCGACGACATCGCGGGCGCCGCGGCGCAGGCCCCGCCGCCGGCCGGAGCGCTGCCCGTCACGGCGATCCTCGGCGATCAGCAGGCGTCGCTGTTCGGCCTCGGCTGCCGGGATCCGGGGACCGCGAAGGTGACGCTCGGCACCGGCGCGTTTGTCTTTGCCCAGGCCGGCGCGGTCGCCCCCGAGCCGCCGGCGGGTGTGCTCGCCTCGTGCGCGTGGCGCGCGCGGGGTCAGACCAGCTACGCGCTGGAGGGCTTCGTGCCGGCGGCCGGGGCGGCGCTTGACTGGTTCACCCAGATCGGGGTGCTGCCGGTCTCCGCCGACCTCGACGGCCTGCTGGGCGACGCCGGCGCCGAGACGGGGTCGATCGCCTGCGTGCCGGCGCTGCAGGGTCTCGGCACGCCGAGCTGGGATCCGGCGACTCACGGCGCACTGCTCGGCCTCACGCGGGCGACGACCCGCGCGCAGCTGGCGCGGGCGGTGGTCGACGGAGTGCTGCACCAGGTGGCCGATGCGCTGGAGGCGATCGCGGCCGTGATGCCGCTGGAGACGGTTCTGCTGGACGGCGGCATGTCCAGCTCGGACTGGATCGTCCAGCGGCTCGCCGAGCTGGCCGGCGTCCGCGTCCAGCGCGCCGCCCGCCGCGAGGCCACCGCGCTCGGCGCCGCCGTGATGGCGGGGCTGGCCGCCGGCTTCTGGAGCGACGTCGAGGAGCTGGGACCGGTGGCGGTCGACATGCGGGCCGAGCCCACGTGGTCGGATCGCGGACGGGAGGCGGCACGCGAGCGGTGGTCGGCGGCCCTGGCTCTGGCGGGGCGCTGGCAGTGAGCGACGGCTGGTCCGGTCCGGACCGATGGTCATAGGACTCGAGTCCTGAGCGCAGGCCTGCTCCCAACAGTAAAGATGCTTTGCGTATTGCTTCCCGCCGGAGTATGGTGGCCCAAGCCGGGCGCGGACCGCCGGTCCAGCAGGGGAGGGGAAGCAGATGATTGTCTTCGGAGCCGGTCGCGGGTGGGTGCGCGCACGGCGTGCGGTGGTGCTCGTCGGGATGCTCGTCGTCGTGTCTGCGTTCCCCGCGGCAGCCGGCGCCGAGCCGTTGTCGTGGTCCGGGCCCACCCGGTTGGACGGCCCCAGCAGCGTCGGCCAACCCGGGAGCGACGGGGTGGCATGCACATCGGCGGCGCAATGCACGGTCATCTCGTGGGCGGGGGGCGCGGCGACGTTCAATCCCACGGATCCCGGCTCCCCGGTACCCGTCGCGGTCGACTCGAGCACCACCTTTCCCAGGGCGATGGCGTGCCCCTCGGCCAGCCAGTGCACCCTCGTCGATGAGAACGGTCAGGAGGTGACGTTCGATCCGGCGTCGAGCAGCATCCCAGCCCCGGTGCAGATCCACGCTCATGCCCTGAGCTCGGTGGCGTGTCCGTCGTCGAGCCAGTGCACCGCGGTCGGCATCGATCGCACCGAGGTGACGTTCGACCCGGCCTCGCCGGGCGACGCCGCCTCATCTCCGCTGGCGGAATCCGGGCCGGTGGCGTGCCCGACGACGACCCAGTGCACGTTGATCGGTAGCGCGGGAGAGATCACGTTCAACCCTCAAAAGCCCAGCGAGTCGACCTCGGCTCCGGTCGCCAACCGTATTTGGGTGGGGATCGCCTGCCCGTCGGCGAGCGAATGCGCGGCGGTTGGGTTCAGCGGGGACGAGGTGACGTTCGATCCACTCGCGCCCGGCACGCCGACGCTGGGCGAGATCGAGCCGACCGCAGGCATCGAAGTGGCCGGCGTGGCGTGCCCGTCCGCCAGTCAATGCACGGCCGTGGACTCCACCGGCTCCGCCGTGACATTCGATCCGGCGACCCCGGGAAGCGCGAAACGGAGCGCGATCGACAAGGTGGACCCATACCTGAGCGGCGTGGCATGCTCGTCCGTCAACCAGTGCACCGCGGTCGATGACAGCGGCAACGTGGTGACCTTCGACCCCGCCGCCCCGGGTACGCCGACCGTGAGCCCGGTGGACCCCAACGCCCCGCTGGCTGCGGTGGCGTGCCCGTCGACCAGCCAGTGCACGGCGGTCGACTGGGACGGTCGTGAGGTGACCTTCGATCCCGCCGCGCCGAGCCGACCCACCCCGGCCAAGCTGAGCGCGGGATTCCTCAGCAGCATCGTGTGCCCGTCGGTGAGGCAGTGCAGCGCGGCCGGACAGCAGTCGGTGATCACGTTCGACCCGGCCAACCCCGGCGCCGCGACCCACAAGGACCTCGGCTTCGCTCCGGCCGACGTGGCCTGTCCGTCGGCGACCCAGTGCACAGCCGTGGGCGGCGGCGGGGACGAGGTGTCCTTTGATCCGACCTCGCGCGGCACCTCGACAGCGAGCCCGGCGACGATCGATAGCGGCCAGGCCTTGAACTCGGTGGCGTGCCCGACATCGAGCCAATGCACGGCGGTCGACTCCAACGGGGCGGAGGTGACGTTTGACCCGGCCGCTCCGGACGGGGCCACGACGACGACGATCGACAGCGGTCAAGCCCTGGCCGCCGTGGCGTGCCCGTCATCGAGCCAGTGCACAGTGGTGGGCGCCGGCGCGGAGGTGACATTCGATCCGGCCACTCCGGGCTCCGCCACCGCGACGACGATCGACAGCGGCCATTACATGTCATCGGTGGCATGTCCGTCAACGAGGCAGTGCACCGCGGTGGACGAAAACGGTACGAACGAGGACTCCAACGGCGCCGAGGTGACGTTTGACCCGGCCGCGCCCGGTACCCCGACCCCGACGCCGCTGGCCGGCTCGTACTTCCCGACCGCCGTGGCCTGTGCCTCGGTCTCGCAATGCGTGGTGGTGGAGGGAGACGGGCAGGGATACGTGGGCAGCGCCCACTCGCTGAGTGTCACACTCGCGGGTGCCGGCAGCGGGTCAGTGAGCGGACAGGGCATCAGCTGTCCGTCGGCGTGTTCCGCCAGTTATCCCTCGGGCACGACGGTCACGGTGACGGCCGCGGCGGCGCCGGGATCGACGTTCAGCGGCTGGACGGGCGGCGGCTGTTCCGGCAGTGCCGTCTGCACCGTGACCATGAGCGCCGACACCGACCTGACGGCCACGTTCGCCACGTCACCATCGACGCCCCCCGGTACCACGACGCCCCCCGGCACCACGACGCCCCCCGGGACCACGACGGCGCCGCCCGTGGCATCCGCGGCCACGGTGCTCCGGGTGACGCGCCCGCACCGGGTCTGCGTCGGGGCGACGGCTTGCCTGGACGTCTCGCGCTCGCGCAACGTGGTGCTCGTGCCGGCGGAGACCGGGTGGCGGGCGCAGGTCAGCCTGCGGACCATCGACGGCGCGCCGGTTTCAGGGGCTCTCGTGCAGATCCAGGACGGTAAGTCGTCATTCTCGGTCCGCACCGATGGGTCGGGAGCGGCATCGGTCCATGTCTTCAGCGGGCCGGACGGGGTGGTGAGGTTCGCATACGCGGGCTCCGCGGCGGACGGAGCTTCTTCCGCCTCGCTCCGGGTCGAGAACCGTCCGGTGGCGACGCTCCGGGTGTCCCGCGCGTATGCGGTGCCCGGGCGGATGTGGCTCGCGGGCGTGGCCGACACCAGCTCAGGCGGCCGCGCCGCCGTCACCATCCGGATCCAGCGCCGGGAGGGGCGGCACTGGCGCACCGTGGCGACGGTCCGCGCGTCGCATCGCGGCTGGTGGGTGGCGGACATCGCCCGCCCGCACCGTGGTCGTGTCAGCTTCCGAACGACGATCCACGGAACCCCCTCCGCGCCCGTCACGATCACGATCAGATAGAGCGCTCGCCCCTCGCGCAGGCGGCTCTCGCGGGTGAGAGTCAGCTGACGATCGCGGACGCCGGCTGTCGCGGATCGGCGCCCGCGCGGAGGAAGCCCATCGGCGCGTCCAGGTAGATCGCCTCGACGGCGGCGGCGGCGCGCGTGAACCGCGGCCAGCGGCGGACGTCGTGCCCCCATGCGGTCAGCTGATCGATCAGCGCCTGGGGAAAGCGATCCTCGATCATCACCCGGTTGGCCAGGTACTCAAACGGCGCGAACGAGTTGGGAAAGCTCCAGGTCGAGAACCGGGGCGCGTCGATCGCCTCCTGGAGATCCATCCCGAAGTGGAACACGCCGAGGAAGACCTGCAGCATCGCCTGAACCTGCATGTCGCCGCCGGGGCAGCCGAAGGCGAACACCGATCCGTCGTCGCGCACCGCCAGCGCCGGGTTCGGGGTCAGCCGTGGGCGCTTGCCGGGCGCCACGCCAGCCGGATGACGGGGATCCGGGCGCGACTGCAGGCCGCGCTCGGACGGCACCAGGCCGGTGCCCGGGATGACCGGCGATGCCGAGGATCCGTCCGACGGCGTGGCCGAGAAGGCGTTGCCCCAGCGGTCGACAACGCACACGTACGAGGTGTCGGAGGCGGGCTTGCGGCCGGGCCGCCCGGCCGGGGCCGGGAGCAGGTCGGCGATCGTGGCGTCGCCGCCGACCGGCGGCGGCAGCTCCGGGGCAGCGGCCGCGTCGTCGATCAGCGCCAGGCGCGCGTCGAGGTGCTCGTCTGAGAGCAGCTCCTCCATCCCGACGTCGACGAACCGCGGGTCGCCGTAGCGGTACTCGCGGTCTGCGAAGGCCGCCTTGAGCACCTCGAGCGAGCGGTGCGCGTAGTCGGCCCCATCCGCGGCCAGCCCGTCCAGCCCAAGGCGCTCGAGCATCAGCAGGGCCTGAGCCAGCACCGGTCCCTGGCACCAGGGCCCGCACGTGATCACCTCGAAGTCACGCCATCGCACCCGCACCGGCGCCTCGTAGCGCGAGCGGAACGACGACATGTCCGACCGGGAGAGGAAACCGCCGTGGGCCTCGTGGTAGGCGACGATACGCTCGGCGATGTCGCCGCAATAGAAGGCGGCCCGCGCCGCCTCCAGACCGGCAACGCGACCGCGGCGCGCGGCCGGGCGCTCCTGGTCGGCCATGTACTGAAGCGTGGCCGCCAGGTCGCTCTGTACGAAGCGCTCGCCGAATGCCGGCGGCTCGCCTCCGGGCAGGTAGATCTCGGCGCTGGAGGACCACCTCCGGTAGCCGTCGGCGTTTGCGGCCAGCTGCTCGGCGAGACGCTCGTAGACGGCAAAGCCGTCGTGGGCGAAGCGGATGGCCTCGCCCGCCACCTCGCCGAAGCTCATCGTGCCGAAGTCACGCAGCGCGGTGATCCACGCGTCCGGCGCGGCCGGCACGACCGTGCGCAGGATCCCCGGAGGGATCAGCCCCCCGTACTCGCGCAGGAACAGATCGGGCGCGATCGCGGCCGGCCAGTGCCCCAGGCCCGCGATTGTGACCACCCGACCCGCACCGGTCCGGATCATTATCGGGGCCACGCCGGCCACGTTGACCTCGTCCGCGCACAGCACTCCGAGCGCGATCCCCGCCGCACATCCCGCGTCGATCGCGTTGCCGCCCGCCTCGAGGATCGCGAAGCCGGCGGCGGAGGCCAGGTAGTGCCCGGAGGAGATCGCGTGGCGTCGCCCGTACAGGGTCGGTCTGGTCACGCGGACTTCTTGTCGAGCGCGTGGATCGCGTCGAGCACATCCTTGATGCCGCCGGCCGTGTTGGTGTCGAGCCTGTCGAGGATCGTCTCGGTGTCGGCGAACTCCTTGGCGGCACGCGCGTCCGACGCGGTGGACTGCACGGTCTGGCCGACCATGATGATCGAGAGGAGCACGAGCTGCAGGAACGTCTGGGCTATCCACGCGACGATGATGATCACCTGCCCCGAGGTGATCGCGGCGGGCAGGCTGATCAGCGCGATCACGCCGAACAGATAGGCGCACGCCATCGTCCCGACGCTGCGCGTGATAACCAGCGCGAGCTTGGCGTTGAATCCCTCGACATCTCGGACCGCCTTGCGGATCTCCTTCGGAGAGAAGCGCACGACATGCGGCAGCTCCTCACGGACCTTTATCGGTGTGTTCATCTGAGAGCCTCCAGTAGGGAACGAGCAAGCATCATCGCCGCACGGACTGAGCAGACGCAAACCCCGAGCCTGCGCGATTTTCAGTCGCTGGTACGCTGGAAGCAGGGAGTACCAGCCTGACGCGAGCGCGTGCGAGTAGACAGCGCCAATCTGATTCTCCGGAACCGCCAGGAAGCGGAGTCCGTTTGTCGCTTGAGTTCGACTCGCTCGCCGTCGGCCGCCTCGAGGCTGACGAATCCAGTTTCTCCCCATCGCTTCGCCGCCGGATCGCCCTGAGCGTCGTCGGCGCGCTCGCGGTCACGGGCGTGCTCGGATTTGAGCTCGTCGGACGGCGCGGGCAGTTCGTCAACGCGATCCACAGTGCTCCTCTGTCGCTCCTGCTGGTCGCCGCTGGACTCCAGATCGTGGCTCTGCTGGCACGCACCGAGGCCTGGAACGTGTGTGTTCGCGCAGCGGGCGGAACGGTTCCCCGCCGGCTGCTGTTCCGCGCCGCCGGCGTCGGCTACCTGGCGAGCGTGCTGAACGGATCGGTGGGAATGGCCGCGCGGATCACGTCGCTGCGGCGAGCCGCCCCGCAGGCCGCCCCGCGCGTGCCGGCTCTGCTGGCCGCCGAGGTTCCGATCATCACGGTTGAAGTCGCGCTGGCAGCCATCTTCTCGTTCACGCTGATCGGGCCGCTCGGCATCCCGTGGTGGGTCCCGCTGATAGCGATCGCGACCATCGGCGGGGCCGTGGCGGCCCTGCGGCGGCTCTCCGACGCGCTATCGGACGGGGCTGTGGGCGGGCCTGGCCGTCCTGCGGCGCCCCGGCCGCGTCCGGATGATCGCCCTCGTGCTGGCGGCGGTGTGCGCTCAGGTCGCGCGCAACTGGCTGATGCTGCACGCGATCGGGATCAACGTCTCGGTCTTCGACGCGATGGCCGTGCTGATCACGATGTTCACCCTCGGTCAGCTCCCGATCGGACCCAGCATCGGCCCGGCGGCCGCCGTGCTGATCCTGGGCGCGCACGGAGTGGCCGCCACCGCCGCCGCCGGCGCCCTGCTGGCCGTCACCGGCACCGTGGGGACGCTCTGCTACGCCGGTTGGGCAATCACCGACCGGATCGTCACCGGCAGGCTCTCCGCGGGTCCGGAAGTCGTCGTCGCGCCGGCCGTGACGGCGCCGACCCTGGGCTGACCCCCCGCCGGGGTTCAGCCCCCAGCCGCGGCACGGCGGCGAGCGCTGAGCTCGAGGCGGTTGTTCCAGAGCTCGAGCAGGCTGGGCTTGGCGGCCCTCCATCGGCGCTCGAGCTCGGCACGCGGAACGACCGGGGCCAGCATCGCGATCCCGCGGACGGTGGCGAGCAGGACATTGATCATCTCACGCAACTCAGGGTCCTCGGCGTCCTGCGCGAGGGTGGCCCGCGTCGACTCGCGGATCATCTCGGCGATGCTTCGCTCCAGCGCGCGCAGGCTCCGGCGCAGCTCAGTGTCGGTGCGCGACGCCGCCCACAGCTCGAGCGTAGCCTTGAACGCGGGCGATTGATGGACGGCCCACATCTCATCGAGCGTCGCCTCCTGCCGGGCCGCGCCCTCGAGGGCCAGCAGGTCGGTGCGGTGCAGCGCGTCGTCGGCGATCTGCGCGACCGCGTGGCGCACCGCCTCGAGCACGAGTTCGGACTTGCTCTTGAAGTAGTGCTGCTGGGCGCCCTGCGAGACGCCGGCGCGCGCGGCGATGCGCCGCGTGGTCAGGTTGGCGTAGCCGTCCTCGACCAGCAGCTCGAGCGCCGCGTCGAGCAGCGCGCTGCGGGTGGTGGCGCGGCGTTCGGCCTGGGTGCGGCGCGGCGCGGTCGCGGACATCGTGACCCGAGCGTAGCCGCCCGTGCCGATGGAAACAAGTCATGCGACTGAAAAAGATGTATCATTCTCCGACGGATGTCGACCTCCGAAATCGCCCACCCGCCGGCTCGCAACGGCCTGCTGCCGCCCTCCTACGAACTGATCCGCATGGCGCTCTCGGCCGCGGCGCGGGTGAGTTCGGTCGTCCCGGAGCGAATCGGGCCGCTGGCCGAGCCTCCGTCCGGCTCGGGTCTGAAGCCGGTGATGGGCGACTACGGGCTGCCCGTGGTCGGTCACACGTTCGACGGGATGCACGACATGATCGGGTGGGCCCACACCCGGTATGCGAAGTTCGGGCCGCTCAGCTGGAGCGGCATGCTCGGTACGCCCGCGGTGCTCGCCCTCGGCCCCGACGCGCTCGAGGCGGTCGCGCTCAACCGGGACAAGTCGTTCGGCAACGCCGGCTTCTACGACTACCTGATCGGAGCGTTCTTCCGGCGCGGCGTGATGTTGCTGGACTTCGACGAGCATCTGCACCACCGGCGGATCATGCAGCAGGCGTTCAGCCGCCCGCGCCTGGTCAGCTACCTGGGCGTGATGAACTCTCGCATCGTCAAGGGGCTGGATGGCTGGCAGCCCTCGCCGCATTTCCATGTCTACACCGCGGCCAAGAAGCTGACACTCGACGTAGCCACCGAGGTTTTCACCGGTGCCTCCCCGGGCGCCGAGGCCGACCGGGTCAACAAGGCATTCATCGACGCCGTGCACGGCGGCCAGGCGATCGTGCGCGCCAACATGCCCGGCGGGGTGTGGGCCCGTGGGTTGCGTGGCCGCCGGCTCCTGGAGGACTACTTCCGCGCCCAGCTGCCGTCCAAGCGCGCCGGTGACGGCGGGGACCTGTTCAGCGTGCTCTGCCACGCGGAGTCCGAGGACGGCGATCGCTTCAGCGATCTGGACATCGTCAACCACATGATCTTCGCGATGATGGCCGCGCACGACACGAGCACGATCACGGTGTCGATGATGGCCTACATGCTCGGCCGCAACCCCGCATGGCAGGAGAAGGTCCGCGAGGAGTGCCTGGGGCTCGGCAAGGAGACGATCGACTTCGACGATCAGGACCGGCTGCCGCTGCTCGACTGCGCGATGAAGGAGACGATGCGGATCAACGCGCCCGTGGGCGCGCTGTTCCGCGAGACGGTCAAGGACAC
This sequence comes from uncultured Solirubrobacterales bacterium, assembly GCA_963799995.1. Lineage (GTDB taxonomy): Bacteria > Actinomycetota > Thermoleophilia > Solirubrobacterales > Solirubrobacteraceae > Palsa-465. Next base: position 738,056 of record CAWCZI010000014.1, read on the forward strand.
CGAGCTGCTCGGGCACTACATCCCGGCCGGGACCCGCCTCGTCGCTTCGATCCACGCGACGCAGCGGATGGAGCCATGGTGGTCAGATCCCGAGACGTTCGATCCCGGGCGCTTCGCCGAGCCGCGGCGCGAGGACAAGTCACACCGCTACGCCTGGGCGCCCTTCGGCGGCGGCGCGCACAAATGCATCGGCCTGCACTTCGGCGGCATGGAGGTCAAGGCGATCATGCACCAGATGCTCCTGCGTTACCGCTGGAGCGTCCCCGCAGGCTACGAGCCGCCAATGCACTACGGGACCGGCCCGACGCCGTCTGACGGGCTGCCGATCCGCCTCGAGCGGCTGTAGCTCTCCGGCTCGCGAAACTGTGTCTCCTCTCACACAGGAGGTGGCGGATCGCTGCGAGCATCTCCCGTCCGCCATGCTGACCGGAATCGCCATCTTCGCCGCGTTCGCCGTCGGGCTGCGCGCTGCGTCCAAAGCCCATTCGGACTGAGGCTAGGGCTTCGCCGGCGCCAGCCGCGGGAAGTACCGTGACAGCCCGTTGAACGTCCACGGGCCCTGTGTGACGCACGGCGGCGCGCCGGTCCCCGGCGGGATCACGGGGACGATCAGCGGGTTGCCGATATTGCGGCAGTCATATGCCCGCAGCCCCCCCTTGGCGATGTCGAGCTCTGAGTCCGGCGCCGGGTAGGTGTTCTGGCGGTTGGTCGGGAGCCGCTTCTGGTAGCCACCGATGGCCTCGTTCCAGAGCAGCGTGGTGGACGCCAGGAAGTGGTGAGGGGGACTGTTGGACTGAACGATCTGGCCTTCTCCGACCGAGGCGACATTGGCGAACGCCGCCACGATCGAGTCGCGCACGACCGCCGAGAGCTGGATCACCGGGACGATCTGCTCCATTGCCGGGAGCAGCCGGTCGATGGCGGGACGAGCGGCCGTGAGGATCGCGGTGGCGGCGGGCAGGCCACGCTTGCCGTCCGCGACCAGACCCGGAAGCGCGGCGAAGAGGGGCCTGAGCTGTGCCGAGAGCGTCGTTGTCGCGGTCAGCGCCGGGGTCACGAGCGGGGCGACCGGCCGCAGAGAGTTCACGGCGCCGTTGAGGTCGCCGACCGCATTCTGAGCATCCCCGGCGGTGCCGCGCAACTGGCGGAGGAAGGCGGGGAATGCATCGACGCTCGCCCGCAGCCCAGCCGACCGCGCCGCCGTGACCCGGAAGACCTGGTCGCCGGCCGTGATCGCCGCCTGCACCCCGCCCTGGCGCTGGCCGACCGCAGTCAGCACCTGCCCGGCGCCGCCGATCAGCTGGCCGAGCTGACTCCGCTGCTGATCGAGTGTCACGAGCAGACCGCCGAAGTTGGTCATCGCCGGGGCTGACCAGCCGACCGCCTGGTTGAGTTCCTGCCCGCGCCCGTGCAGCGCTGCAGCGAACCCTCCCAGCAGACTCTGCAGCTGGCGCCGGGTCCGCGGGTTGAACGTGGACAGCACATCACTGAGCTGCTGGGCGGCGACGATCTGGCTCGGAGCCATGGCGCCTCCGTCGGCGATCGCCGCCGATCGCCGGCTGCCGGGGGCGAGCTCGATGTATGCCTCGCCGAGCAGCGTCTTGGTCCGCAGGATGGCGCGCGCGTCGCGGTGCAGCGGCGCGAACTGGGTCTGCAGCTGCATCGTCACCCGGGCCCGGTCGCCGGCGTGCTGGACCTCCACCACCTGGCCGACATTGATCCCGGCGATGCGGACGTTGTCACCCGGGTACAGATTCGACGCCTGCGGGAACACGGCGGACACGCGGTAGCCGGCGGCGGTGAAGGGAACCGTCCCCCCGAAGCTGATCCACGTGAAAGTGGCGATGATCACGGTCGCGAGCGCGAACAGCACGGGAACAATCAGCTTGCCACGGTGGGGGACCTGGGTTTCCATCAGCGCTTGCGGGCGGCGGAGATCGGGAGAGGGACTGGGAGCGGGCTGCCCTGCTGCTCGCACGCGTTCTTGACGCCGATGAGCTCGCCGAGCATCGCGCCGACGTTCGCGGCCGATGTGAGCTGCTGGCAGCTGGCCAGGACCAGCGTCCGCGCGATCGAGCCCTGGGCATCCTCGTTGCCCGTGGCCGAGTCGACGTTGTGCGCCGCCCAGGCGAGCCAGAAGAGCATTCCCGGATCGCCCTGGCCCGGGTTGTATGCGAGCTCGTTGGTCGCGTACTGCAGGACCTTGGTGACGCTCGTGATGTGCGGGGTGAGTGCGGTCAGCTGCGTCGCCGCGGGCGCCAGGTCGCGCAGGGCCGGCTGGGCGTCGCGGACGAACGGGCGCACGTACGCGCGCAGCGCCCCGGCCGTCGTCTCTGAGAAGGGCCCGAGCGTCTGCAACGTCTTGGGGAGCCCCTTGACCGCCGGGGTCAGCGCGGTCAGCGCCGGTCCGGCCGCGCTTGCGATTTCACGCACATCGGTGAGTGCCCGCCCGGTGGATTGGAGAGCCTTCGGCAGCTGTGCGATCGAGCGCCGCAAGGCCACATCCTGGGTGGCGACCGCGTGCAGCGTGGCGTCGCCGGCCTGGACGACCTGGGCGAGCCGGCCGTCCTGAGACGCCGCCCGGGTCACGACCGAGAGGTTGTGAACGAGCTGCGCGATGTCAGCCCTCCGGGCAGCCAGCGCGGTGGTGATCTCCCTGGTCTGGTGGGCGGTGGGGCCGAGTGCGGCGAGCAGCCGGCGCATGTTCTGTCCCTGTCCGGCGGTGCCCGTCCCGAGCGAGGTGATCAGCGAGGCGAGGAAGCTGCGGGTGTCCGCGTCCAGCGCTCCCAGCAGGTCCTCGAGCTCACCCGGCGACGTGCTGTCGGCGACGGGAATGATCACGCCCGCACCGAGCGTGCCCGCGTCCGCGTGGCCGGGATCCAGGTCGAGCTCCATGTCCTTGAGCGGAGTCACCGGCTCGAGCGCGGCGGTCGCGTCGCGGAAGACGTGCGGGAGCTTTGAGCGCTCGATCGCCATCGTGATCAGCGCCCGGCTGCCCTGGACACGGGCGCCGGCGATGGTGCCCACCGGCACGCCCGCCACGTTGACCGGCTGGCCGTAGCCGGGGACGACCCCGTCGGCGGCCGCCAGCTCGACCCGCACGTCGTAGGTACTGACGAACGGGTTCGGGAGGCGCTCGTCGAGGAGCACGGCGACGGCGGCCGCGGTCCCGATGACGGTGATCGTGGCCAGCACGAACAGGAAGGGAAGGTTCTGGCGGAGCTTGCGCCAGCTCATCGCGTGTGCCTCGCGCGCGACGTCGTGAGTCCGCCCGAGCCGGCCACGCGGCGGGCACCGAGGTCGGGCAGGGCCTGGTCGACGCACGGTTGGTCGGGTCGCCACGGGGGCTCGACGTCGGGCCCGAGCCACTCCGGGTCGACCCCTTCGATCGCGCTCGAGCTGCTGCCGACGAGCTTGCCGAGCCCGGGGACGTTGGCGGTCACGGTCTGATCGCCGGCGGTGACGCCCGCACGGACGGCCACGCCGTTGGCGTCGAAGTCCGAGCTGAGGCCCGAGAGCCCGGTGCCGGAATGGAACAGATCGAGCCATGCCGGGTCGCCGGTGGAGAGCGAGCCGTCGTTGACCTTCTCGCTGAGCACGGGAACGATGTGGGTGGAGACGCAGCGGCCAAGCTCGGTCAGACGCGGGAACAGCGTGCTCAGCTGGTTCTGCAGCGGCGCCAGCGCGGTGACGACCGGCTGCAGCGAATCGATCAGCCGTGGCAATTCAGGCCTTGCCACGAGTGCCGAAACCTGGCCGAGCAGGTCGTCGACTTCCCGCAGCGGGGCCGGAGCGGCGCGAAGGCCAGGCCGCAGGTCCCGCGCGAACGCGTCGACGGTCGGCAGCGTGCGATCGACCACCGACAGCGCACCCGGGGTTTGGCGCAGCAGCGTGTCGAAGCCCTGGATCGTCGCCTGCAGCGCCGCCGTGTTTGCCGAGAGCGCGGTGGCGACGCGGTCGGTGTCGGTGACGATCCCCTGCAGCGCCGCCGGGTCGCGGGCCAGCTGCCGGGTCATCGCGTCGCTCTGCGTCACCACCTTGACCAGATCGCCGGGCTGCGTGCCCTGCGCGGCCTGGGCGACCTGGGTCGCGCTGGGCAACGCGCCCGCGAACTCGCGCACGGCACCGCGCAGCGCCCCCGCGCCGGTGCTGCTCGGCCGCGAGCCCCGCCCGCTCCCGAGGCCGGCCGCGAACTGACTGAGCGTGCTCTTGAGCGCCTGGCGCACCGGGGCGTTGAAGACGTCGAGGAACTGGTCGTACTGGACGGGGATGTGGGTCTGCTTCTGCGGGATCGTCGCCCCGCTGCCGAGCACCGGCGCGCTCGGGCTTCCCTCGCTGAGCGCCACATAGAAGCTGCCCTCCAAGAACAGCCGGGGCTCGATCGCCATGGTGGCATCGGCGTGGACCGGCTGACCGGTCGAGGTGATGTCCATCGTCACCACCGCTGTGTTGTGCGCGCCGGAGGTGATCGCGGTCACCTTGCCCGCCGGCAGGCCGGCCAGCCGCACCTCGTCGCCGGGCTTGAGCTGGTTGGCCGAGGCGAAGACGGCGTTCAGCTGGTAGCCGGAGCCGAGGAACGGCAGCTGCTTGGTGAAGCTGAGAATGGTCCCGATCAGGATCAGCACGGCGGCGGTGATGCCGAGCCGCAGGCGCCGGCGGTGCACCTGGCGCGGCGTGCGCCGTGATCGGCGCCGGATCATCGTGTGCCACCGGTCCCGAGCAGCCCGGCATGGGCGGCCATCGCTTGGGCCCCCTGCGGAGGCGAGGTCAGCTGCGTGTGGTTGGGCTGGTTGCCGGGCGGGTTCGAGAGGTCCTGGCCGGTTGAGCTGTAGGGCTCGTTGCCGGACTCGCACTCCTGATAGTTCTCACGGGGCAGGTAGTCGACATGGAGGTTGTCCGACGGGGTCGCGTGCTGGGCGTACTCGTTCGTCGCGCCGGTCCCGACGACGCCGAGCGGCACGAATGGAAACTCGCTGGTGCCCTGCTGCGCCGAGTAGGCGACGTTGCGGCCCCACAGCGGGATCACGTTGCACTGAATCTGCGCCGGGGCGATCACATCGAGCGCGGTCTTGAGCGCGCTGGTGGCCTGGCCGAGCACCTCGAAGGAGCCGGTCGTGGCCGGGTCGCGGCTCAGCGAGCGCAGGGCGCGCAGCGTCACCTCCAACTCGGTGGTGAGCGGCGCGATCTGGCGCAGCGAGGCGGTGCCCGCCTGTAGCGCGGAGGTGAGCTGCGGGACGTCGGTGCGGACCAGCCGGACGCCCGGGATGAGCTCGCGCGCGAGCTGGGTGGCACCGGCGAGGGCGGGGTCTACGCGGGCGAGCGCGGTCGTCGTGACCGATTCGGTCCCGGGCAGCCGGTCGAGCGAGGCCCCCAGGGCGCCGCCGTCGCCGCGGAACGCCTCGAAGGTCGTGGCCGCGTCGCCGAGCAGCGAGCGCAGCGAGCCCGCGACCGGCGCGAACGCGGTCGAAGTGGCGTCGAGCCCGTCGATGAACCGGCCGAGGTTCGCGTGCGGCGAGGCGAGCGTCGCGGAGACGTCCTCGAGCGGTCCGAGCAGCTGCGCGAATGAGGCGATCGTGGTGTTCAGGTCCCCACCGCGTCCGGCGAGCCCGCTCGAAAAGTCACCGAGCGAGCTCTGGATGCTCCGGCCCGTCGCCTTGTCGAAGATGTCGAGCAGGTCGGTGAGCTGGACGGTCGGAGAGGACTGCGACAGGGGCAGGGTGCGCCCGGCGGCGAGCCGGGTGGTGCTCGTGCCGAGCGTGAGCTGCAGGTAGCTGGCCCCCAGGATCGAGGCAGGCTGCTCCTCGACATGGCTGTCGACGGGAATGTGGCCGACCGAGGGCGACAGGGACAGCTCGAGCTTTGCCAGGGGCATCCGTGCGTCACCGGACTCGCGCGTGGCCGAGACGGCCTGCACCTGGCCGACGCGGATACCGCCGACGCGGACGTCGCTGCCACGCTGCAGCCGCTGTGCGTTGGGCAGCTCCACGAACATCCGGTAGCTGGGGGCGAAAGGGAGGCCTCCGTTGGCCGTGTAGGAGACGTAGACGATCGCGAGCCCGACGACGATGCCGACGATCCCGGTGATGCCGTAGAGCCGCAGGCTGTTGCGGCGGGGGCCCCGTTGTCGGCGCGCGGTGCTCATTTGGTCAGGTAGCCCAGGAGCCCGAGCAGCGAACGCGCGGTCCCCGTGGGGGACGGTGGGGTCGGGGTGCTCGACGGGGTGGTCGTCGAGCCCGGCGTCGTCGTCGAGGCGGGAGTGGTGGGTGCGGTCGCGGCTGGGCTGCGGGGGGTGGCGGCCGGGGTCGAGGTCCGCCGCGCGGGGAGGCGCGGCTGGCCGTGCTGCGGGCGGGTGGAGGCCACCGGAGCCACGCCCGGATCGCGGCTCTGTGTCGTGCCCCACCCGCGATCGCAGCCGGCCGCCGTCGGGCTCGCCAGGCACGGGGTGACGATCGCGTTGAGCGTGATCACGTGCGAGATGTCGTCAAACGGCGCAGGCGCGGTGGCGAGCCCGTAGAACAGCTCGTAGGCGTACTCGATTCCGCCCCGCGACTGGAGGTTCGAGAGAAACTGGTCAAGCAGCTTGATACCGGTCGGAGCCTTGCTGGTGAAGCGGTGAAGCGCCGCGGCCGCAGGCCGGGCGGCGGCAAGCGCGCTGCGCCCCGTGTCCGACAGCGCCGAAAGCTCGCGAACCGCCGGCCGGGCCGCGGCGACGAAGTTCGGCACGGTCTGGGTGAGCTGCGTGAGCGCCGGGCCGTCGACCCGCAGGGCGCCGAGCAGCGGGACCGCGCCGCCGCTGAGCTGATGCAGGGTGTCCGAGGTCCGGGTGGCCTGTGAGAGGAATGCCGGCAACCGGTTGATCGCAGAGGCGAGGGCGCCCCGGTGCTCCGCGGTCACCTCCGCGGTGCTTGCGGCCTGATCGACAAAGCGCCGGACCGAGTCCTTGCCCGCGGCGAGCTGGGTGATCACCTGGTTGGTCTGCGAGATCGCGTCCGCGAGCTGGGCGCGCTGGCCGTCGACCGTGGTCAGCACCCGGTTGGCCTGCGTGATCGAGGGGTTGGCGCGTTGGAGGATGTGGTTGATGTCCTCGCCGCGGCCCGCGGTCGAGATCCCGAGCTCGTTGAGAAGCAGCTGTAGGCGGTCGGCGACCGGAACGCTGAAGATGTCGATGAACTGCTGCAGCGAGACCGGCGTCGTGTCGTGCGCGACCGGGACGGTCGGCTGCCCGCCGCCGGCGCCCAGGACCGGCGCCTTCGGCGACCCCGGGTTGCACTCGACGTAGTTCTCGCTGATGATCCCCTCGGGCAGGATCTGGCAGCGGGCATCGGTGTGGAACGGCGCGAAGCGCCGGTCGAGCCGCAGCTCCAGGCGCGCCTTCATCGAGTTGGTGAGCGCGACACCTACGACGCTCCCCTCGGGAACGCCCGCGATCTCCACGTTCATCCCGGTGCTGATGCCGTCGGCGGTGTCGAAGATCGCGTCGACGCGATAGCCCGGGGTACTGAACGGCTGGGTGACCACGACGACGACCAGCAGCGTCGCGATCAGCAACAAGAGGACGATCAGCCGCTTCATGGGAAGTCCACGCTCAGCGGGACGTCATCGGCCGGGTTGCACCAGAACGAGCTGACCACCCACGGGTTCGAGCCGTCCGGAGCGGGCGGGGCGTCGCCGCCCGGGCAACGCGCCGTCAGATGGTTGCGCACCCCGAACTCGCCGGGCACGAGCGTCCCGCTCGGAATGAGGCCGCCGAACAGGCCAGAGAGGGCGGTCTGGGGTGAATTGACGAACTCGACCCGCGCGTAGTGCCCGTTCTCGTCGTAGTTGCCGGCCGCAATCCCGCCGAGGCCGTTGGTCACGCCGAGCAGGAAGTCCGGGCCGTAGTAGCGCAGGCCGGTGAGGATCTGCATGGAGTCCTGGAGCGCGGTGCCGGTGGCGCCGAGCGCGGGCCGTGCCACCGGCTCCAGCGCCGCGAAGCCCCGCAGCCCCGAGCCGAGCGACGGAAGCAGTCTGGTGAGCCGGGCGAGCACCGGGCTCGCCTGCCGCGCGGTGGGCACGAGCCGGCGGAGCACGCCTCCGAGCGGTCGCGCGGCCGCGGGCACGGCGCGCAGCGTCGGGCGCACCGTGGCGATCGTGCTGCGCAGGTCAGCGAGCGTGTGGGTACTCGTTCGCAGGACCGCGGGGGCGCGGGTGAGCAGGTCGGCCAGCGGCTGCTGCTCGCGCGCGACCGCCTGGAGCGTCCTTGCCGTGTTCACGATCGCCCCCTGCAGGTCGCTCTGACGTGAGGCCAGGGCGGTGGCCGTGGTGTCGGCGGTTTTGATCAGGTCCTGAAGCCCGACCCGATCCTGGTTGAGCTGCCCGGTCAATCCGCTGGTCTGCGCGAGGGCGGGCGAGAGCTCGCCAAGCAGCTGGTTGAAGTAGCGCGAGCCGGAGCCGGCGAAGATCTGCGAGCTGTGCCCGATGACCTGCTGGAGGTCGCGCCGGGTTGCCGGATCATACGAATCGAGCATCTCGTCGATGTCGACGATTCCGTTGGTGAACTGCGTCGAGAGCACGGCGCCGTCGTGCAGCGGTGGTGCGGTCACGGGACCGGGAGCGATGTCGACGTAGCGGTTGGCGACGCCCGCCTGGCCGGGGGCACGGATCTGCGCCTGGGTGCCCACGTGCAGGGGCGCGTAGTGGCCGTCGGTGATCGACAGGGTCACGTCGGCCTGCCCGTTGTCGGTGACGCTGAGCCCGGAAACGGTCCCGACCGGAACGCTCGCCACCTCGACGCGGTCGCCGATGACGAGCTGGCCGGCGTCGAGGAACCGGGCGTTCAGGGTGTATGAGGTGGCCTTGTTGAATAACGTCACGGCGGCCACGGCGATGGCCGCGGCGGCGAGCACACCGACCACGGCGGCACGCCGCGCCGTGCGGCGCGGTGGCGCGGGCGGCCCGCTGTCGTGCCGTGGGGGCGCGGTCTGACGAGCGGCTGTGGCCGTCATCCGCCGATCGGGAGTCGCGGACTTCCGCCCCAGAACAGCTGGCTGCCGATGATCCCGATGAAGTGGACCCCGACGAGGTTGACGATCATCGCCTTCGCCGTGGCCCGGCCGACGTCGACGGGGCCGCCCCGGACCGAGTAGCCGTAGTAGCAGCCGACGAGCACGACGAAGGTCGCCATCGCCATCCCTTTGATCCCCGAGAACAGGTAGTCGGTGGGCGTCTGGAACTTCCAGAACAGCTCGAAGTAGCCGCCGGCCGAAGTCGTGGCCACCTGCAGCACGACCGCGACGTAAGAGCCGACGAAGGCGACGGCGATCGAGATCGCGTAGATGAACGGCAGCACGAGCCACATGCCGAGCAGCCGCGTCGTGCTCAGGTAGACGAGCGAATCGAGCCCCATCACCTCGAGCGCATCGATCTCGTCGGTGATCCGCATCGTCCCGATCTCTGCGACGTAGCCGGTGGAGACCTTGGCGGCCATCATGTAGCCGAATGCGTAGGGAATGATCTCGCGCAGGTCCGCGAGCGCCGAGATCGCTCCCGCAACCGCCGGGGCACCGACCGACTGCGCGGTATATGAGCTCTCGATTCCGATCTCGAGCCCGAGCGCCACGACGAGCCCGAGGATCACGGCCAGCGAGCCCGTGACCAGAGTGCTGGCCTGGCGCAGCACCTCGTTGAAGTACCGCAGCACGCGTCCGGTCCAGATTCCGCGCAGGGTGGCGGTGCCGAACTCGACCGCGGCGCCGAATGACGCCAGCTCGTCGGTGGCCCGGCCGGCGGGTCGCGCACGCGGTGGCCGCGTTACCTGATCGCCGACAGCCATGGATGCGTCGCCAGCAGAAGTTGGGTGAACACGTAGTCGATCGCCCCGATGCACAAGAACGAGATGACGACCGCCTGGTTGACGGCCCGGCCGACACCCTCCGCCCCGCCCGATGCAGCCAGGCCCTTGTAACAGCAGACGATGGCGATGACCGCCCCGTAGATCGCACATTTGAGGAACGAGGCCTCGAGCTCGGTCGTGTTGGCGGCCGCGAAGAAGGTCGAGAAGAACGGGCCGATGGGGGCGTGGTTCTCGAGCGTGACCACGACGGCGCCGCCGATGCCCGCCGCCAGGGCGAACACGTTGAACGTCATCGCCGCCAGGGTCAGCGCGAACAGTCGCGGGACGACGAGGCTGCGAATCACGTCGACGCCGAGCACGCTGAGCGCGTCGAGCTCCTCGCGGACCTTGCGGGCGCCGAGGTCCGCGCAGATGGCGGTGCCGGCCACGCCGGCGACGACGATCGCGGTGACCAGCGGGGCAAACTCCCTGACCACGATCAATTCGAACGTCGAGCCCAGGCGGTCGAGCGCGCCGAGGAGCCCGAGGAAGCCGGACGCCTGGATCCCGGCCGGGCCGAACGAGAGCGCAAAGGCCGTCAGCAGCAGCGGCAGCAGGGCCAGCGTGAGCACGAAGCGAAACTGCGTGACGAACTCCGGCATGTAGTCGTAGGGACCTCGTATTCCGCGAACGAGCGCCCGGCCGGCAAGGACGAGCATCCCGCCCACCTCGACCACCCCGGAGGGAAGCGTCAGCCACTCCCGGGCGGGCACGAGCTCGGCGGCGGGCTGTTCCTCGAGGCGCGCCCCGGCCACCATCGCCGAGCTGGGGGACGCAGCCGCCTGTTCCGGCGGCATCGTGTCGGGCGCAGATCGCGGATCGTTGTTCGACCACCGCTCCGGCGGCACTGGGTCCTCTCCCTTGCCTTCCCTCTGAAATCCGGAGTTTTGCAAGCACGCACCTGAGACGCGCTGCTTGCCGTCATCCGAGTTGCGGCAACATCAACGTAGACGTTGACAACCTTGGCATACGGTTCCACGAGGCGCAACTGCGAGCCGACTCGGGGGAGGGGCTCGACAGCGCCCGCGCGGAGCGCCTCACCATACCAGTGAGTATGGAGCTGTGTGCCGGTTCTCGGGAGCCGTGTGCCGGTTCTCGGGAGCGGGCTCCGGTTCCCCGAACGGGTGCGGCGGCTACGGCCGCATCATGAAATCGAGGAAGCGCTCGCGCTCCCGCGCGGCCTTCGTCCCCGGACGCGGCCCGGAGGTATGGATGAAGCCGATCCCGGCCGAGAATGTGGCGCGCGCCCGGAAGTCGGCCTCGTCCGGGGCGAAGCCGTGGTCGATGAACGCCTTGCGCACCGCGCGGTAGATCCAGCGGTCGGTCACGCGGACGGACGCGGCGACCCTGGGGTCGGTGCGCGCCCACTCGCGCATGGCCCGCTCCAGCGTCCATTGACGGGGACTGGCGAGCGAGGTCATCATCCGCCCGAGGCGCTCGCGGGGCTCGAGCGCATCGAGCTCGGCGAACGCGCGGCGGTCCTCGTCACGGAACTCACCCCATGCCTGCGCCAGCGCGCCGCGGTAGCCGTCGATGTCTGAGAAGTGCCAGTAGAAGCTTCCCTTGGTCACGCCGAGGCGATCGCACAACCGGTCGATCTTGACCGCCTTAAGTCCCTCCTCGGCGATCATGGCGAAGCCGGCCTGGATCCAGTCGTCGGCGGTCAGGCGCGGGCCGCTGGGCGGCGCCGCGCCGCGGGTGGGTGTCGTTGCCATTGCGCCCGGCGATGCTAGCAACGGCGGCGGCGGCTCCATACCTTTTGGTACTGTTCACGGATTGATGCTGAGGGAGACGGTGGCAACGCCGATGCTGAGGGAGATGATGGCAACGCCGCAGGCGCTCGGCCCGCTCGTAGACCGGCTCGCCGAGCGCGCCCGCGAGACCGAGGAGCTCCGGCGCCTTCCGGACGCCACGATCGACGACTACGAGGCCGCCGGGTTGGGAAGGCTCCTGCTCCCGGCGCGCTACGGCGGCGAGCAGGCCGCCTTTGAAGCGATTCTCGAGCCGGTGCGGACGCTGGCCCACGGCTGTGCCTCGAGCGCATGGACGCTCGGGTTCTACATGCTTCACGTGTGGTTGCTGGCCCTGTTCGACGAGCGCGCCCAGGAGGAGCTGTTCGCCGCGGGGCGGCCCGTGCGCGCCCCGGCGCCGCTGGCACCGACCGGCCGGGGCCTGCCGGCTGCGGGCGGGGTGCGGCTGTCGGGTCACTGGTCATGGGCGACCGGGGTCGCACACGCCGAGTGGGTGCTGCTCGGCGCGCTGTGCGGTCCCGAGGAGGAGATCGAGCCCGCGCTCGTGCTCGTACCCGCGGCCGAGGTCGAGGTCAAGGACACGTGGCGGACCGAGGGGATGCGTGGCACAGGCTCCGGCGACGTCCATGTGCGCGACGCGTTCGTCCCTGCCCACCGGATCGTGAGCATCCGCGAGATCTACGGCGGGACCGCCCCGGGCGCTGCCCTGCACGATGCGCCGGTCTACCGCTGGCCGCTCGTTCCGGCCCTGGCGATGACGGCCGCCATGCCCGCGCTGGGCAGCGCCGAGCGCGCCGCGGAGCTGTTCGCGCAGCGGCTGGCGAGCCGCGTCCTGGCCCACGGCGGCGGGGCGCAGCGCGACAAGCCGGCGGCACAGATGCGCCTCGGCGAGGCGCGGGTTTGCCTGCGCGCGTGCCGTGCGCTCGTGGATCAGACGGCGGGGACGATCGAGCGATGCCTCGCCGGCGGCGACCGCGCGGGTCTGGGGCTCCGTGCCGAGGCCCGGCTGGCCGCCGCTCATGTGGTGGCCGAGTCGCGGCGGGTGATCGGGATGCTGGTCGAGGCCGCGGGCGGCGGCGCGCACTTCCTCGAGGACCCCCTGCAGCGGATCAAGCGCGACGTCGACACCCTGTCCGGACACGTCATCTTCGACTACGACACCTCGCGGGAGCTGGCGGGTACGCTGGCCATCGGGGGCCGCATCCCCTCGCTGTCGATGGTCTGAGCCGGCGGGCCGGCGGGGTGAGCGTCAGGCCCAGGGCGGGTCGCCCCTCAGGCCCCGACGTTCAGGTTCCACTCCATCCAGCCGACGCCCTCGCGACCGTCGGTCGCATGCAGGCTGCCCCAGGCGCGCGGGAACATGGCGACGCGCCCGTCCTCGGCCTGTAGCCGCAGCGGGCCGTGCCCCAGTGGCTCGAAACGGACCTCGACCTCGCCGAGGTGCTGGACGGTCGTGCCGCCGAGGCCATCGGGCGCGACGGTCTCCCGCGCCCGGGCCAGCGACAGCTCTGCCGGGGCGGCGCCCGGCGCGATCACGTACCCGGCGCCGATCGGGCGCTGTCCCGGGAGCCGGAGGTCGAGCCCGTGCAGGTGGGTGCCGTCATCGAGATGGCCGGCGCTCCAGATCCAGTCCATCGACCACCAGTCGCGCACGCCCCAGGAATGATCGCGCTGGCCGGCTGCGTCGCGCAGCTCGATCACCTCGTCGGCGATGCGCAGCGTGCCGCTCACGATGCAGGCGATCTCGTAGCGCGTAGTCAGGCGGTAGGCGTAGGGCGCCGCCGCCGTGGTCCACACGAGCTCGAGCTCGACATCGACCGGCTCGCCCGCGTCGCCCCGGAGCAGCGCCGCCGGATCGGCGTGGCTCTCGCCCCGGCCCCGCAGGGCCACCCGGTAGCGTTGCAGCGGCTCCTCGCACGCCTGGGTCGCGGTGAAGGCGGCGGTGCGGACCATCAGGTCCCGATCCGGGAGCGGCGCCGCGAAGTCGACCACGGCCACCGTGGGGCGGTCCGGGCCGCAGATGAGCGCCGTGTACCAGGCGCTGCCGTGCCCGGGAGTGAGGCCGAGCCGGACGTAGGCGCCCACGCCCTGAGCGGGATCGGCCACGTCGAAGTACCAGCTCTCGTTCCACAGGGGTTCGGGGTCGGGTGCGTGGGGGGCCTCGTCGCGCGCGTCGGGGGAGAGCGGCTGCGTCACCTGCGCGGGCGGGAGGATGGCGAGGGCGTCGAGGTCGAGGACCTGCTGACAGTGCCGGGCGAAGACGGCCATGAACATGTCGTCGCCACGCTCGGTCTGCTGCACGAGCATCGGCGAGATGACCGCCATCATCACCCCGAAGAAGCTCTGCCGGCGCACGCCCTCGGCGACGTCGGTGTCGGTCAGGGGCGCGTCGGGGCCGAGCGCTGTGCGGTAGATCTCGAGCAGCTCGGCGGCGTGCGCCCGGCGGTCCTGGACGGTGAGCGCGCAGCCGAGGAAGTACGCCAGGTCGGTGAGCGCCGGCCCCCAGGTGACCGTCTGCCAGTCGACCACGGTCAGCGGGCGCTCAGCGCCGATGGTGCCGAACAGCAGGTTGTCGAGCCGGTAATCGCCGTGGACGAGCCCCGAGATCCCGGGTGGGCTGTCGGCAGCGGCCGCCATGTGGGCGTCGAAGCTGGCCGCGAACCGCTCGGCAACCTCGCGATGCGCGGGGGCGACGCGGTCGGCGTAGCGCTCCAGGAAGCCGGTCAGCAGGTTCTCGACCAGTCCCTGGTTGATCGGGGAGGGGCGGTTGAGCCAGCTCGCGGCGGCGAGCGCGGTGCTGTCGAGCGCCGGGCCGTGCAGCCGGCCGAGCTCGGCCACCGCCAGGCGCGCCCGGTCAGGGTCGCAGCCGCTGACCTCATCGCCCTGGACGGCGGGGCCGGCGTCGCCGAGCAGCAGCGCGAACGTGCCCGAGGCGCGGTCAAAGCTGGCGTGATGGCAGGGGGCCAGGGGGCCGCCGATCAGCGGCGCCACCTCACGATAGAAGCGCACCTCGCGCTCGTAGAGGCCGAGGGCCAGGCCCGTCTGGCGGCTCATCTCGTCGCCGGCGGCGACCTTCAGCACGAGCGTCCGCGGGCCGCCGGCGGCGCCGGGCCCGTAGGCGATCCGGACCCGGTGGCTCTCACTCATCTGACCGGTGCCGATCCGCTCGGTGTCGATCAACGTGATCGCTCCGCAGTCGAGCACCCGCTCGAGCCACGCCGGGGTGAGGTCGCCGACGGTGGCGATCGGCACTGCGCTCTCGGTGTCCATCCTCTTCGCACTCCTCCTGTTCGCGTCCGCCGGACGGGGGCACCGTACCATTTGGTACGCCATCGGCCGTACCTTGCGGTATGGTACCGTCCATGGCCGGCTTCGAGATCGAGCGCGAGGCGTTCGGGATCCTGTTCCGCGAGCAGGCGGCGTTCAAGGACACCTACGGCGGCGAGGAGGGCCGGGTGTTCCTCGAGGCCTACCGGATGCGGCCGGCCGGGGTTCCCTCCGACACCGCGCTGGTGTTCATGCACCCGGTCGGCGGCGGCGCCTACCTGCCGATGGTCACCGCGCTGGCCGCCGCCGGGCACCACGTGATCTACGCCAACAGCCGCTACCGCGGCAACGACTCCGCCCTGATCATGGAGAAGGTGGTGCTCGACCTCGCCGCCGCGGTGCGTCACACGCGCGAACGCATGGGCTACGAGCGAATCGTGCTCGCCGGGTGGAGCGGAGGCGGTTCGCTGTCGCTCTACTACCAGAGCCAGGCGACCCACCCGACGGTCACCGCCACGCCCGCTGGCGACCCGCCCAACTTGACGACCGCGGAGTTGATCCCCGCCGACGCGATGCTGCTGCTGGCCGCGCACCCGAGTCGCCACCGGGTGCTGTGCGACTGCATCGACCCCGCCGTGCGTGACGAGCTCGACTTCGACGATCGCGACCCCGAGCTCGATCTCTACGACCCGGCGAACCCGAACCGGCCGCCGTACACATCGGATTTCCTGGCGCGCTACCGGGAGGCGCAGGCCGCGCGCGTGCGGCGCATCACGGCGCAGGTTCGCGAGCGGCTCGAGCATCTGCGCGCCAGCGGCCGCCCGCACGACGAGCACGGCTTCGTCGTTCCCGGGACGATGGCCGATCCGCGCGCGCTGGACCCCGCCGTCGACCCCAACGACCGCGAGCCGGGGACCTCGTTCCTGGGCGATCCGCGGATCGCCAACAACGGGCCGATCGGTCTGGCCCGGTTCTCGACGTTGCGCAGCTGGCTCTCGCAGTGGAGTCTCGACGATGCCAATGGCGACGGAGTGCGGGCGGCCGCCGACGTGACCGTGCCCGCGCTGGTGGTGAGCGGCAGCGCGGACAACATCTGCACCCCCGGCTACGCCGCCGTGCTCTACGACGCGTTGGCGGGTCCGGACAAGCAGGCCGTCCTCATCAAGGGCGCCAGCCACTACTACATCGGCCGCGAGGAGTGGCCCCGGCTCCAGGCCGCGGTGCAGGCATGCAGCACGTGGCTGGCCGTCCGCGATCTGGCGCCATCCGCGGTCGAGGTCTGACCGCCCGCGCATCGAGGTCTGACGCCGGCCACAGCGTCCATACCTTTTGGTATGCTGCAGGCATGAAGCTCGAGGGAATCCACCACATCACCTGCGTCACCGCCGACGCGCCGAGCAACGCCGACTTCTACGTGCGGGTGCTCGGCCTGCGGATCGTCAAGAAGACCGTCAACCAGACCGACCAGACGACGTACCACATCTTCTACGGCGACGAGAAGGCCTCCTACGGCAACAACATCTCGTTCTTCGAGTACCGCGGACGGCCGAACGGGCGCACGGGCGCGGGCAACGTCCACACGATCGTGTGGCGCGTCGGCGGCCAGGACGCGCTCGACTTCTGGGAGCGCCGCCTCGGCGACGAGGGCGTCGGTGCCGAGCGCGCCGAATCGACGCTGCGCTTCGCCGACCCAGAGGGGCTGGCCCACGAGCTGGCGGCAGTCGACGTTCCCGACCCGCCGCTGATCGGCGAGGCACCCGACGTCCCGCCCGAGTTCGCGCTGCAGGGCTTTGACGGGGTGCGCGCCTACGCCACCGACGTGGCCCACAGCGATGCCTTCTGCCGCGAGCAACTGAATTTCGAAGCCACCGCGGGCGGCCGCCTGGAATGCCGCGGCGATCAGCGCGGTGGGTGGTATGAGATCGATCCGCCGCCGGACGGCAGGCGCCGCTTCGGCGGCGGCGTGGTCCAGCACGTGGCGTGGGCGTGCCGCCCCGATGAGCTCGACGCCTGGAGCGACGTCGTCGGGCCGTTGTGCCCCGATGCCACCGGCACGGTCGACCGGCACTTCTTCCGCTCCACCTACTTCACCGAGCCCGGCGGCGTCCTGTTCGAGATCGCGGAGCTCGGGGGTCCCGGGTTCATCGTCGACGAGCCCTCCTACGAGGAGATGGGTGACTCGCTGAAGCTCCCGCCATGGCTGGAGGAGCGCCGCAAGCTCTACGAGTACTCGCTCACGCCCGTGCCGAGCACCGCCGAGCTGCGCTCGCGGGTTCGTGTCCCGGCGAGCTGAGCACAGCCAGGGGTTGATGTCTGTCGCAACTACGCCCATATGGCGTAGAAGCGACACCAGCCCCGAATCCAGAAGCTTTCCGGCTGGTCAGCGGCGGCCCAGCAGGCGCAGCGCGTTGTCGCGGCGTACAGCGTCCCGAGCGGCCGGGTCGAGCTCTTCGAGCCCACGCGTGTTGGCGTCGACGAAGGGTGCCGGCGCGAACGGCGTGTCGCTGCCGTAGAGGATGCGGTCGGTTCCCAGCAGCTCCGCCGCCAGGCGCAGGTTCTCGGGCCCGGCGGCGACCGCGGTGTCGTAGTACAGGCCACGCAGCTGCTCGCGGACCGGGGTGCGGGGCCGGTCGGGGTGAGCGGCCGAGGGGACGGCGTCGAGCATCGACAGCCGCCAGGCGAGGAACGGGAGGGTCCCGCCGAGGTGGGAGAGGATGAACGCGACCCGGGGGTAGCGCTCGAGCGTCTCTGAGGCGATCATGTCGACCACCGCACGAGTGGTGTCGAATGCGAACTCGATCACCGGCGGCGGCAGCCGCAGCCGCGCCGCCGGCATCTCCGGGGGGAGGTTGGGATGAACCTGGACCAGCGCGCCGCGGCGGTCGAGCTCTTCGAGTACCGGCCGGAAGGCGGGGTCCCCCGGATAGCGGCCGCCGTAGTTGGTCAGCAGTGCGACCCCGTCGAGGCCCAGCGGGCCCAGCGCGTGGCCGATCTCGGCGAGCGCAGCATCGACGTCGGGAAGTGGCAGGGTGGCGAAGGCGCCCAGCCGGCTCGGGTGCGCCTGCGAGAGCGCGGCCAGTTCCTCGTTGCACACGCCAGCGAGCTCGGCACGCCAGCCGGCCGCCACGGGCACGAGCGCGGGGGCGGAGATCGAGACGACCGCGCGCCCGATGCCGAGCGCGTCCATCCGCTCGAGCATCGTCTCGGGATCCCACGGCGGCAGTGGGATGCCACCGACGGTGCTGTGCCCGCTGCGCTGAAGCTCGGCGCGATACGCGCCCGGCACGACGTGGTGATGAACGTCGATCAGACCGGCAGCGGGGGGGAGTGGCATCGGCGTCAACCGTACTGTAAGGTATGGAGCATGCCCACCGTTCCTCGCGCCGTTGCCCGCGTCAACCGCCGGTTCACGAACCCGATCCAGATGATATGGGCGCCGCGGCTGCCGCCATGGGCCGTGGTCGAGCACGCCGGTCGCCGGTCCGGCAACCGGTACGCGACACCCGTGATCGCCGCGCTCGACGGCGACACCGTGTACGTGGCTGTGCTGTACGGCGCGGGCTCTGACTGGGTGCGCAACCTGCAGGCCGCCGGCGGCGGGGGGCTGCGGCGTGCCGGTCGGCGCTACGAGCTGACCAAGCCAGAACTGCGCAGCGCCGCTGGTGTCCCCGGATTGGTCGGGCGGCTGCTCGGGCGGGTCTCAGGCCAGGTGCTCGTAGCCTCGGTCACGCCTTCGGCAACGTCAGCGTAGGCGTTGACGAGTTGACATACTGCGGCGATGGCCGCGGAACTGCAGTCGAGCGGGATCGGGCGCCGGCGAGCCGAGCGCCGCAATGCGGGCGGCCGGCGGTCGGACCGGCGCTGGGAGGAGGTGCTCGCCGCTGCAAGCGCGGTGTTCCGTCGCATCGGCTACGCCCAGACGACGCTCGAGGACGTCGCCCAGGAGGTCGGCATTCGCCGGGCCACCCTCTACTACTACGTGGGGACCAAGGAGGAGCTGCTCGTCGCACTGCTCACGGAGCCGATCGCGGCGGTCACCCGGAACCTCGAGGAGATCGCCGCTCAGAACATCCCGGCCGGCGAGAAGCTGGCGGCGACGCTGCGCGAGTACGTGCGCATGCTCGAGGAGTGCCCCGAACTGTTCGTCTTCCTGGCCGAGAGCCTTCACAAGGTCATGTCCGGCCCCGAGGCGGACGCAATCCGCGCCAGCGCCGATCGCTACGGGCGCGTCATGACCTCGATCGTGGCCGCGGGCATGAAGAACGGGGAGTTCCGCGACGACGTGACGCCGCAGATCGCGGTCCTCGGGATCGTCGGAATGTTCAACTGGATCCACCGCTGGTTCGTTCCCAGCGGCAAGCGCTCGCTGGCCTCGATCGGCGAAGACTTCATCACGATGTCGCTGGCCGCCCTCGCCGTGCCGCGCTGAACCGAGGTGCCTCTAGGGACGCCGGCTGCGCACCCCGTCAGCCGTGTGCCGGGGCCCGGCCGCGGATCAGGAGCTCGGTGGCGAACGCGTCGGTCGCCGCCTGCGCGCCGCCGAGCAGGAGCGGGCTGAGCGTCGCGCGGCGCAGATAGAGCGGGGCGTCGTGCTCCCAGGTGACACCGATGCCACCGTGGGTGACGATGTTGGTGGTGCTGGCGGCCTCGAGCGCGCCGTCGGCGGCCGTGCGCAGCGCGCCCACGGCCAGCGACAGCTCCTCGGGTCGCGACTCCCATGCCCATCCCGCCCAGTATTGGAGCGAGCGCGCGTTCTCGACCTGCCGTAGAACCTCGGTGAGCGGGTGCTTGATCCCCTGGTAGGACCCGATCGCACGCCCGAACGCAAACCGCTGGCGCGCGTACTCGGTCGCCATCTCCAGGCACGCCTGCGCCGCGCCGATCGACTCGGACGCGAGCACCCCCTGCGCCAGGCACCAGGCGCGGCGCAGATCGTCCTCGGCGACGTACAGCCGCCGGCCGATGGCGCCGTCGAGCACCACGTGCGCGAGCGCGCGGGTGGGGTCGTAACGGCGCACCGGCCGAACTTCTACGCCGGTCGCATCGGCCGCGACCGCCGCGGTAACGAGGCCGCCTTCGTCATCGATCCCGGTTGCCACGAGCAGGTCGGCACCGGACGCGTCGGGCGCGAAGCCGACGGTGCCGGAGAGGCTGACCCGGTCATCGTCCGTGGCCGCGTGCGGCGCGGGGCGGCGACCGCGGCCGTGGAGCGCGTCGACGGTCCAGGACTCGTCCTCATCCGCCGGCGGGCGCAGCGGCAGCCAGGCAGCGCGGCGCTCTCCCTCGGCGATCTCGGTGCAGACCTCGTCGGCGCCGGCGTCGAGCAGCACGGAGGCCGGCCAGGACCCGAGCAGCGCAATCGAGGCCAGGACGCGGCCGCACTCCTCGGCGACGAGCATCGCCTCGAACGCACCGAGGCCGGCCCCGCCCCGCTCCTCGGCGATCAGCAACCCGGGCCAGCCGGCCTCGATCGACGCCGGCCACAGGTCCGGCAGCGCACCGGGGGAATCGAGCTCCGATCGCGCGGCGGCGACGGTGCCCGCCCGGCCGAGTGCGGTCCGGGCGGCCTCGCGCAACAGCTCCTGCTCGTAGGTCAAGGCGAAGTTCACGAGCGGACCGCCTCGCGCTCGCGGGTCTTGAGCTCTCGGTAGGGGACACCCTTGTCCACGCGCGGCTCGGGAGGCAGGCCGAGCACCCGCTCGCCGACGGTGTTACGGAGGATCTGCTCAGAGCCGCCGGCCGAGCGGAAGCCGGCCATCCCGGCGACGCCCGCACCCCACGGCGCGACGTCGTCGAGGCCGTCGGGTCCGAGCGCGGCGAGCACGAGCGCGTAGGCCTCCGCGGAGGCGTTGACCGTGGTGACCTTGGCGAGCCCGGCTTCCGGTCCCGGGATGCGGCCCTGCTGGACCGCGGTGAGCATCCGGTAGCCGGTGAAGCGCAGGGCCATCAGCTCGGCCGCGACGGCGCCGAGCCGCTGGCGCAGGACCGAGTCGGCGCGCGTCGCCTCGTCGCCGGCCAGGGCGCCGATCACATCGTCGAGCAGCGACCCCCAGCTGCCGGCGCCGATCGAGAGCCGCTCGTGCATCAGCACCGTCAGCGCCACCGTCCAGCCGTTGCCGACCCCGCCCAGCACGGCGTCCTCCGGCACCCGAAGGTCGTCGAAGAAGATCTCGTTGAACTCCGCGTCGCCCATGATCTGACGGAGCGGGCGGACGGTGACGCCCTCGGCGCCGGCGAGCGGCACCACGAACATCGTCAGCCCCTTGTGCTTGGGGACGTCGGGGTCGGTGCGCGCAATCAGGATGCCCCACTCGGAGTGCTGGGCGCCGGTGGTCCAGACCTTCTGCCCGGTGATCGACCAAGAGCCGTCGGGGAGCCGTGTGGCGCGCGTCTGGATGCCGGCGACATCGGAGCCCGCGGCAGGCTCTGAGAACAGCTGCGACCAGTGTTCTTCTCCAGAGAGGAGCCTCGGCAGATGCTCGCGCTGGTCGTCGGTGCCGTGGTAGATCAGCGCCGGGCCGCACATACCCAGGCCGATCACGCCCATCGGGCCGGGGACCTGCGCGCGTTCGAGCTCCTGGCCAACGATGACCTGCTCGATCGGTCCGAGTCCCCGGCCGCCATGCTCGGTGGGCCAGGTGACGCCGACCAGGCCGGCCTCGGCGAGCCGGCCCTGCCAGGCGCGCCAGGCGGTGGGCTCGGGGCGGCCGTCGGCGGCCGCCGACGGAGCCTCGTGGGCGTGCTCATCGAGCCATGCCCGGACTCCAGCCCGGTAGGCCGCCTGTTCGGGAGTGTCGTCAAGGTCCATGGCGGCACCGTACCATACTCTATGGTACGGTTATGACCATGCCTGAGCATGCCATCGTCGGGGTGCTGCGCCGCGCGCGCGACGAGCTGCATTCCGCCCACGTGTTGCGCAGAGCCGGGTTCCTGCAGATCGATCCACCGCGGCGCCTGGCCGCGGTCGCGCGGGCGACGAGGCGCTACGGGCCGATGGGCTCGGCCACGATGGTGGCCGCGGTGCGCCACCCCGAGCGCGTGGCGATCATCGACGAGGACGGGCCGGTCACCTACGCCGAGCTCGACCACCGCTCCAACGCAGTGGCCAACGCCTGGCACGCGCGCGGCGTTCGCGCCGGGAGCACGGTCGCGATGCTGGTGCGCAACCACCGCGGCTTCTACGACGCGTTCTTCGGCTCGCAGAAGCTCGGCGCACGGACCGTGTTCCTCAACACCGACTTCGCGGGCCCGCAGTTGCGTGAGGTGGCCGAGCGCGAGGGCGCTGAGATGCTGGTCTACGACCCCGAGTTCGAGCCGGTGGTCGGCGGCCTCGAGCTGGCGCTCGGCGCCGCCACCGACTGGATGGACGAGGCCCGGCGGGGAAACCCGGCGCCGCCGCCGGCGCCCGAGGAGCACGGCTCGTTCGTGATCCTCACGAGCGGAACCACCGGGACGCCAAAGGGGGCCAACCGCGGCTCGTCGCCCTCGTTGACGCCGATGGGCGCGCTCCTGAAGGCGGTGCCGTTCCCGGCCGGAGGCACGACGATGATCGCCGCGCCCCTGTTTCACTCGCTGGGCCTGGTCAACGGGGTCGCCGCCCTCGGGCTCGGCTCGGCGCAGATCCTGCACCGGCGCTTTGACCCGGCGGCGGTGCTCGACGCGATCGCCGAGCACCGGGCCGAGGCGATCGTGCTCGTGCCGATCATGCTCCAGCGCCTGGTCGAGGAGCAGCAGCGCTCGCCGCGGGACCTCGGGTCGCTGCGGATCGCCCTGGTCGCCGGCTCGCAGCTAGGCGAGCCGCTGGCGCGGCTCGCGACGGCGGTCCTCGGCGACGTGGTCCACAACCTGTATGGGAGCACCGAAGTGGCGTTCGCCACCATCGCCCGCCCCGAGCACCTGCGGATCGATCCCGCCACCGTCGGGCCGCCGACCCTCGGCACGCGGCTGCGGATCGTCGACGACACGGGTCGTCCGGTCCCAACCGGGACCACCGGCCGGATCGTCGTCGGCAACGCGATCCCGTTCGAGGGATACACAGGCGGGGGCGGAAAGGCCATCGTGGACGGGCTGATGAGCAGTGGCGACGTCGGGCACCTCGACGCCCATGGACTGCTCTACATCGATGGGCGCGACGACGCGATGATCGTGTCCGGCGGGGAGAACGTGTTCCCGGACGAGATCGAGTTGCTGCTGAGCGGCCACGCGGAGGTCAAGGAGGCAACGGCGATCGGCGTCGAGGACGAGACGTTCGGGCAGCGGTTGCGCGCCTTCGTCGTGCTCCGGGAGGGAGCCACCCTCGACGAGGACGGCGTGCGCGAATACGTCCGGGAGAACCTCGCGCGCTTCAAGGTCCCGCGCGACGTGGTCTTCCTGGACCGGCTGCCGCGCAATCCGACCGGCAAGGTGCTCAAGCGCGAGCTCGCCGCCGTGCCGGCCCCCGATCGGGCGGCTTGAGTCCTCGCACCGGCCGGGCGCCCGCGTCCGCTGTGGCAGGATCTCCGGGCATGGCTCAGCCACAGACCCGCCCACGCCTGTCCGCCGAGGACTGGATCACCGGCGGCCTGCAGCTGCTCGCCGACGAGGGCCTGGCCGGCGTCAAGGTCGACGCTCTCGCCGGCCGGCTGGGAGTGACCAAGGGCAGCTTCTACTGGCACTTCGAGAGCCTGCCCGCGTTCCTGGTCGCGCTGGTCGATTACTACTGCGCTTGGCGCGAGGCCGGGATCAGGGCCTTCCCCGAGGCGGCGCCGGCCGACCCCGTCGAGCGCCTGGCCTTCCTGATGGAGGAGATCTCCGACCCGGCCACCTGGAACCTCGAGCGTGCCATCCGCGCGTGGGCATACTCGAATCCGCGTCTGCAGCAGCACGTGGCCGCGGCCGACGTCTGGGGGTTCGGCGAGGTCCGAGCGTGCTTCGAGGACCTGGGCTTCAGCGGGGTCGATGCCGAGATCCGCGCCAAGACCCTGTACTACGCCGGGATCGGGTTCCTGCATACCGGTTCCCTGGGCCCGCCCGAGCGGGCCGAGCACCGCACGGGTCTGCTCGAGGTTCTGACGCGCAGGTAGCCGATCCGGCGCCCCGAACCTGCGCGGGTCGGCTGCCCATACTGTAAAGTACGGAGTATGGCCACTCCTCCTCGTCCTCTCCACGGCCGGGTCGCCGCCATCACGGGCGCCGGCCGCGGCATCGGCCTGGCAACCGCCCGGGTCCTCATCGCCCGCGGCATGCGGGTCGCGATCGGCGACATCGACCTGGCGCTCGCGCAGCAGTCCGCCACCGGACTCGGCGGCAACGCCGTCGGCCTGCACGTCGACGTCGCGCGTCGCGAGTCGTTCGCGGCGTTCCTCGATCAGACCGAGACTGCTTTCGGGCCGATCGACGTGCTCATCAACAACGCGGGGATCATGCCGCTGGGGCGCGTCGTCGACGAAAGCGACGAGATCGCCGAGCGGATGCTCGACGTCAACGTCCGCGGTGTCCTGCACGGTGTCAAGGAGATCCTGCCGCGCTTCGTGGCCCGCCGCTCTGGCCACCTCGTCAACATCGCCTCAACGGCCGGCAAGGGCGGCTTCGCCGGCGGTGCCACCTACTGCGGCACCAAGCACTTCGTCGTCGGCTTCAGCGAGGCGGTCCGTGCCGAGGTGCGCGAGGCCGGCGTCGAGGTCTCGTGCGTGATGCCCGGGGTCGTCAACACCGAGCTCTCGTCGGGGCTCTCTCCGGCGCGTGGCGTGCGCAATGCCGAGCCCGACGAGGTCGCCGAGGCGATCGCCGAGGCGCTGGAGCATCCGCGCTTCGATGTCTACGTCCCGCGGGTGATCGGCCGCATCGGCCCGATCATGGGCCTGTTGCCGCGGGGTGCCCGCGAGGGCCTCGGCCGGCTGATGAAGGCCGACCGTCTGCTCGACCAGGTCGACGCCGGTAAGCGGCAGGCCTACGAGCTGCGCGTGGCCCAGGCGCCGAAGGCGCTGCCGGCACCCGAGCTGACGACCGCCGACGAGTAGCCGGCCGTCCGGGTCGGGGAGCCATGACAGCCTCCGCGCCCGGGCGCGGCGCGGTTTCCGCGGCGCCGAGCCCGCCGCTTCCCGACGTCGGAGACCTTGGTCTACGCTCGCGCGCGCTCTACGGGGGCTCGGTGGCGGTCGACTACGCGCTCCGCACCGGACTGGGCTCTATCGGAGCCGTGGCGGCGGTGACCGGGGCGGCCACCGGCGTCATCGGTCGCGACGCCCGCGCCCTCGGGTTCTACGCCGATCTGGCAGCTGCGCAGGACGCCGCGGCGGTGTTCATCGAGCCGGAGCCGGTCGTCGTCAACACCCGGCCCGGGGACGGCCCCGACGTCCCCGGCGGCCGTGTCGAGCTGCTGCGGTTCGACAGCGCGTTCGAGGCACTGAACCCGCAGCTGCGGCGCGACTATGCCGGGCACACCAACAACGCCGTCGCGCGGGCGCAGCACTGGCGACACGAGGACGGGCCCCGGCCGACCCTGGTTGTTGTCCACGGTTTCGGAGCGTCCCCGGCGTGGTTCAACGTGGCCTTCTTCTCGCTGCGCGACCTGTTCGCCGGCGGCTGGGACGTCCTTCTCTACACACTGCCGTTCCACGGCTCCCGGCGAACCTCGCGCACCGCCGTCAACGGTCTGGACCTGCTGCGGTTCGGCATGGCCCATCTGACCGAGGCGATGGTTCATGCCATCCACGATCTGCGCGTCTTCATCGACCACCTGTTCACCACCGGCGCCCCTCGGGTGGGCATCACCGGGCTCTCGCTGGGCGGCTACGTCAGCGGCCTGGCCGCCGCAGTCGAGGACCGTCTCGACTTCGCCGTCCCCAACGCCGCCGTCGTGTGGCTCCCGCCGCTGCTCGACGCCTGGTTCCCGGCGAACGTGACCACGCGCGTCCTGCGCGCACGCTCCGCCGTCGACCCGGACCTGCTCGCGCGGGCGCTGGCCCTGCACAGCCCGCTCAACTACCCGCCGCTGCTCGGACGCGAGCGGCTGATGGTCGTCGCCGGACTCGGCGACCGCCTCGCCCCGCCCGAGCAGAGCCTGATGCTGTGGGAGCACTGGGGCCGCCCCGAGCTGCACTGGTTCCCCGGAAGCCACGTGATCCACCTCGGCCGCCGCAGCTATCAGGAGCAGATCGGAGAGCTGATGCGCGGCGAACGTTAGATGCGCCTGTGGTGGCAGGCCGCGCGCCGATCGCGCGGCCGCGGCGCATCGACCCTCAGTAGGGCAGGCTCGGGAAGCCCGGTCCGAGTTGGTTGTTGGCGTTCTCGGCCAGTTGGATCGCCCTTGCGGACCAGAACACGCCGCTCGGAGGGCCACCGCCGCACCCGCTGCTGTTTCCAGGTGGGTGGGTCCACATGAACGCGTCGGCAAACGGATAGCCGGTGTTGGTGGTGTCCCGGATGCCGAGGCCGCGGTTGGGCGGGTTGCAGAGATTCTCGACGCCCTGGGTGGTCGGGTGCGGGTTCAGCAGCGGCCCGCGCCCGTTCTGGGCGGTGTTGACGATGAAATGAGCACCGTGCGTCATGCCGGCGATCTTGGTCGCGTAGCGGACCTCGTTGATCGTCCACTGCATGTGCGTGTCGTTGGTGAAGAAGCCGCGGATCCGCCGGACGCCGATTGCATTCAGAATCCGGGCCGCGTAGGCGGGGGTGTTGGAGTCCGAATACCCGCCCTCGACGTAGACCACGGTGTGGGGGAGGGCCTGCATCTTGTCCATCTCGTAGCGTAGGTCGGCCTCCCACTGGCGTATCGAGTGATGCTGGATGATGCAGCCTGAGGACCCGATCGCGTCGAGCTCCAGCAGGAACACCGCCGGCCGGCGGTCGGTGGCTGCGGCCATCTCGTTGACCCGGCGCCGGAAGGTCGGCCCGTAGGCCTCCACCTGGCGTGGCGTCGGGCAGCCGCCGAGCGCGGGATGCAGGAAATAGGTGTCGAAGATCGGGATCGAGCCCGGGTCCGCCGCCAGGTTGCGGCAGAAGATCTTCTCCGCCTGCCCGAAGATTGCGCCGGGGCCACCACCCCCCGAATAGATGCTGAGCCGCTGGGCCTCAGGCTCGGCAGCGATCTTCGACAGCTCGGCGACCTGGTGGGCCAGACTGGGATTGATCGACAGCAGCGTGGCGAGCGGACCCGACTGCAGTTGGGCCGCGAAACTGGCCCAGGAATCGTCGATCGGCAGGCTCAGCGGGTTGAGGTGCAGCAGCGTGGCGATCGCGCTTGCGGCTGCGCCCTTGGCCGGCCCGGGGGTGTAGAACCGCGCTCCATTGAGGGGATTGGCTCCCGGAGCGACGGGCAGGGCGAGCGGATTGGACGGATCGCGCTGCGCCGAAAACGGCTCCGCGCACTGCTGCTGGTCAGCAGCGTGAGCCCGATACGATTGAGCGTGAGCTGCGCCGGGCAGCGTCAGTGCAACCGCGGCGAGCACCGACAACAGCGCGAGAAGAGCTAACCGCGCACCCCGCACACGCACCGGCCCTCGGATGACCTGCTCGGACACGACTTGTTTCGTGTTCACGTCGCCCTCCGTTGCCCTCGCGTGTAGTCGAGTCCGCGTTCGCAGCCCCGCCGCGGCTCAAGGCGGTTCATATTTGACCGCCTCTGCAGAGCGTACCCGACCGGCCGGAGCGCTGCCCGGCCCTCACGGACTCGTACCCTCGTGACCAGCGATGGCCACCAGATCACCGACGGCGTTCGGCCAGGGCGATGACACGCATCGCCGCCCGGACCTCGACCAGCCCGCGTGACCGACGGCCTCGCGCTCACGCTCGCGCTGCTGGCCCTGGCAGCGACGCTCGCGGTCGCGGTCGCGCGGCCCGCGTGGCTGCCCGAGGCGGTGGTCGCCACCCTCGGCGCGGCGCTGCTGGTCATCGCCGGCGCGATCTCACTGTCTGGGGCGGGCCATGCGCTGGCGAATCTGGGACCGACCGTAGGCTTTCTGGCGGCGATGCTGCTGATCGCCGACGGCTGCCGGCGCGAGGGACTGTTTGAGGCGATGGGTGCGGTGATGGCCCGCGGCTCGGGTGCAAGTCCGCAGCGGCTGCTCGCGTTCGTGTTCGTGATCGCCGCCGTGATCACCGCGGTGCTGAGCCTCGACGCCACGATCGTGCTGTTCACCCCGGTCGTGTTCGCGACGGCGGCTCGGATGCGGACCAGTGTCAAGCCTCACGCCTACGCGTGTGCGCATCTGGCCAATTCCGCGTCGCTTCTGCTCCCGGTGTCCAATCTCACCAACCTGCTGGCCTTCCACGCCAGCAAGCTGTCGTTTGCGCATTTCGCTGCCCTGATGGTGCTTCCGACGACTGCGGCCGTTGGCGTGGAGTGGATCGTCTTCAGGCGGTTCTTTGCGGTCGACCTCGAACGTCCGCCCCACACGGCTGCGTCGCCGGCGCGGCCGGAGCTGCCCCGCTTCGCGCTCACGGTCCTGGCGTTCACGCTGGCGGGGTTCGCGCTGAGCTCGGCGTTGGGGATCGGACCGGTGTGGTTCGCCGCTGCGGGCGCCGCGGCGATGACGATCCCGGCACTCGCACGGCGAACGGCGACGCCGGTGAAGCTGATGCTGGCCGCCGAGCCCGGCTTTCTGATCTTCGTGCTCGGCCTCGGCGTGATCGTTCAGGCGGCGAGTGCCAACGGCCTTGACAGCGCGGTGCGCGCCCTGCTCCCGACGGGCGGCTCGCTGCCGGACCTGCTGGGGATTGCCGCGCTGAGCGCCATCTTCGCGAACCTCGTCAACAACCTGCCGGCGACGCTGATGCTCATCCCGGTGGCGGCCGGGGCCGGTACCGGCCCCGTCCTGGCCACGCTCATCGGCGTGAACATCGGCCCCAACCTCACCTACGTGGGCTCGCTCGCCACGTTGCTGTGGCGACGTGTCCTGCACGCCGAGGACGCGGACGCGGAACTCGGCGAATTCCTTGCACTGGGTGCCCTGACGGTGCCGGCGGCGCTGGTCGCCGCGACCGTCCTGCTGTGGTTAGCTCTGCGGGTCTGAATCGGCCTCGCGGTCTCGCCGGCCGCCGCTGCCAATGCGGCATGATGCGAGCGTGATGGACAACCGTGGGTTGGCGCCATTGCTGCTACGCAGGCAGCGGCCGTCGACGATCACCGGCGTCGTGGTCGCAGTGGGCGCGGTCTTGCTGGCGACGCTGGCGATCTATCCGCTCTCGCGCGTCGCGCCGGTTGTCTCGCTCGCCGTCGTATACCTGCCTGCGGTCGCGGTCGTGTCGACGCTGTGGGGGCTGCAACTCGGTCTTGCAACCGCGGTTGTGAGCGCGGCGGCGTTCAACTTCTTCCACCTTCCCCCAACTGGCCAGTTCACGATCGCCGACAGCCGCAATTGGGTTGCGCTTGGCGCGTTCGTCGTCGTCGCCGTCGCGACCGGAGTCGTCGGAGAGCTCGCACGAGCGCGAGCGGAGGAAGCGGACCAGCGTCGCCGGGAAGCCGACCTGGCGGCGGAGCTGGCGCGAGTGCTGCTCGGCGGGATCAGCATCGATGAGGCGCTCGCGCTGGCGGCGCAGCGGCTCGCGGGGGCCGTCGGAGTGGGGGCGGCCGCGATCGAACTGCACGCGGTGGCCTCCAGCGAGCGGCACGTCGCGTTCCCGCTGGTTGACGGGGACGAGCGGATCGGCACGCTGATCCTCCCGGCGACGCTGGCCGCGGCGGAGCTCGATCGGGTCGCGGAGCGGATCGTGCCGCCGCTGGAGTCGATCCTGGTCGCCGCGCTGCATCGGATCCAACTTCAGGCGGAGGTCGTCGAGACAGCGGCACTGCGGCGAAGCAACGAGACCAAGACCGCGGTCCTTCGGTCGGTCTCCCATGATCTGCGCACGCCGGTGACCGCGGTCCTGACGGCGATCGCGGCACTTGATCCCGACGGGTCGACGCCGGAGCGCGTGCGCGAGGTGCGCGACGTGGTCACCTCGGCCGGTCTGCGGCTGGCGCGGTTGATCGAAAAGCTGCTCGACCTCACGACGCTTCAGTCCGGGACGCTCGAGCCGCGCGCGGATTGGTACTCGATCGAGGAGGTCCTGTCGGAGGCGATCGAGGCAGTCGATGCCGCGACGGACGCCTTTCAGTTGTCGGTGGACTCCGACGTGCCGCTGCTGCAGGGCGACCCGGGGCAGCTCGAGCGCGCGTTCGGGAACCTGCTGGAGAACGGTGCCCGATATTCGGGCGGAAAGCCGGTCGTGGTGCGCGTGCGCGCGCTAAACCAGCGCGTCCGCGTGCGCATAGTCGATCAGGGCCCCGGCGTGGACGCACGGGAACGAGAGCGCATCTTCCTGCCCTTCTACCGTTCGCCCCAGGCGGTGTCCACGCACGAGGGGTCGGGATTGGGGCTGGCGATCGCGAAGGGCTTCATCGAGGCCGGTGGTGGATCGATCGGCGTCGAGTCGCTGCCGGGCCAGGGGTCCAGCTTCGTGGTCGACCTGCCCGTCCGCCCCCAGAACGCGACCCTCCCGTCCGATGGCCGCACCCGGGAGCCAGCGGCGGGGACTGCGGCATCCGCCGGCCTGGACGGGCGGATCGCGAGCGGCCCAGCGTGAGCGGCGAGCGCATCCTCGTCTGTGACGACGACCTTCAGATCCTTCGCGCGCTTCGTCTCATGCTCCGCGAGGCAGGCTACGAGGTACTCGGCTGTCAGACCGGCGAAGAGGCGCTCGATCGCGCGGCCATCGCCGGACCTCACGCAGCGATCATCGACCTGATGCTGCCGGACATGCCGGGAATCGAGGTGTGTCGCCGTCTGCGCGACTGGAGCGACATCCCGATCCTGGTCCTGTCGGCCATCGGCGAGGAGCGCGTGAAGGTCGAGGCGTTGCAGAACGGCGCCGACGACTATGTGACCAAGCCGTTCGGTCCCGGTGAGCTGGTCGCGCGGGTGGCGGCGCTGCTGCGGCGGGCGGGGCGCGCGACCACCGAACCGCGGATCGAGTCAGACGGGCTGGTTATCGACCTGGCGGCTCACCGGGTGACCCTGGACGGCGAGGAGGTTCACCTGACTCCGCTGGAGTTCTCGCTGCTGCGGGTGCTGGCGACCAATCGGGGACTGCTGATGACCCATCGGGCGCTGTTGACCGAGGTGTGGGGGCCGGAGTACGACGACGCCACGCCGCTGCTGCGCACGCACATCGCGAATCTGCGCGGAAAGCTCGCCGCCGGCGGGGAGGGGCGGAACTTCATCCGCACCGACGCGGGCATCGGCTACCGCTTCGTCAGCTGAAGACCCGGTCCGGGCGGCAGCTCGGGCCTTCATGGAATCTTGATGGCCGGACGGGCTTTCTACATGCGGCCTTGACGGCACAGGCACCAAGATCTTGAGCATGGACATTGTCTCCGTGCTTCTCGGACTGGTCATGTTCGCGATCCTGCTCGCCCTGGTCTACGGGATCGAGCGGATATGAGCGGCGCTGACCTCTTCGGCCTGATCGTGTCGGCGCTCGTCTGCGCGTACCTGCTGTATGCCCTGCTGCGCGGAGAGAAGTTCTAACCAGTCATGACGTTCACCGGCTGGCTCACGATCTTTCTCTTCTGCGGGATCCTCACCGCGCTGGCGATCCCGTTCGGCAGCTACATGGCTGCGGTGTATGCGGGTGAGCACACGTTCATGGATCGAGTGGTGGGGGGGCCCGAGCGGCTCATCTACAGGGTCATGCGGGTCGACCCGACCAAAGGCCAGGACTGGAAGGCGTACGCCAAGAGCCTGATCATCTTCTCGCTGGCCGGCTGGCTGCTGCTGTACTTCATCCTGCGCACCCAGACTCTCTGGAGCTTCACCGGGCTGAACCCGCAGGGCTTTCACTCCGCCCCGTGGAACGTGACATTCAACACCACGTCGTCGTTCGTGACGAACACGAACTGGCAGTACTACGGCGGCGAGACGACGATGAGCTACTTCAGCCAGATGGCTGGCCTGACGGTGCAGAACTTCCTCTCGGCCGGAGTGGGGATCGTCGTTGCCGTGGCACTGGTCCGCGGGATCATCTCACGCAGCGGCAAGTCCCTCGGCAACTTCTGGCAGGACATCGTGCGCACCGTCCTGTACGTGCTCATGCCGGTGTCGATCGTCATTGCACTGGTGCTCGTCTCCCAGGGCGTGATCGCGAACTTCACCTCGTATCTGAATGTGCACGGGATCACCGGGCTGTCGCAGACGCTCGCGATGGGTCCGGTGGCGTCCCAGGAGGCGATCAAGGAGCTCGGGACCAACGGCGGCGGCTTCTTCAACGTCAATTCGGCCCATCCGTTCGAGAACCCGACGGGATTCTCGAACCTGGTCGAGATGCTGGCAGTGCTGCTGATCCCAGCGGCCCTCGTGTTCATGTACGGCAAGATGTCGGGTAACCGCAAGCAGGGGTACGCGATCTTCTCAACGATGATGATCATGTTCCTCGGCGCAGTGATCGTCGCCTACATCGCCGAGGCGCACGGCTCTCCCGCACAGCACGCGGCCGGCCTGCACACCGGGGTCATCCCCGGCTCGACCGGCGGGAACCTCGAGGGCAAGGAGCAGCGGTTCGGGATCGCCGGCTCGGCCCTGTTCGACGTGATCACCACCGTGACCTCGTGCGGCGCCGTGAACAGCGCGATCGAGTCCTTCACCGGCATCGGCGGCGCGGTGCCGTTCGCCAACCTGTCGGCCAGCGAGGTCATCTTCGGCGGCGTCGGCACCGGCCTGTACTCGATCCTGCTCTACGTGCTGCTGGCGGTCTTCATCGGCGGCCTGATGGTCGGGCGCACCCCCGAGTACCTGGGCAAGAAGATCGAGGCCCGCGAGATCAAGCTAGTGACGCTCGGAATTCTCATCACCCCACTGGCGGCGCTGTTCTGCACCGCCATGGCGACCGCCTCCAGTGCGGGGCGGGCCTCGATCGACACCGCGATCTCGCACGGCCCCCAGGCCTTCTCGGAGACGTTCTATGCCTACCTCAGCCAGGCCAACAACAATGGCTCGGCGTTTGCGGGCTATACCGGCTTCATCCAGCCCACCGCCGGCAACCTCGGATCGCACGGCGTCACGTTCGCCGACCTGCTGGGTGGATTCGACATGGTCTTCGCGCGGTTCGCGCCAATCCTGTTCGCGCTCGCGGTCGCCGGCTCGCTGGCCGGCAAGCGGATCAGTCCCCCGGCCTGGGGACCATGCGCACCGACAACCCGACGTTCGTGGTGCTCCTGATCGGCGTGATCGTGCTGGTCGGCGCATTGACCTTCTTCCCCGCCCTGCTGCTCGGTCCGATCGTGCAGGGCCTCACAGGACAGCTCTACTGACATGAGACGAGACATCATCACCTCCGCGATCGGGATGTTGGTCATGACACTCCTGTGCGGGATCCTCTATCCGCTCGTGGTCACCGGTATCAGCCAGGTCGCCTTCCCCGGCAACGCCAACGGACAGCAGGTGCACGTCGGCGGCAAGCTGGTCGGCTCCAAGCTGATCGGCCAGAATTTCGGCGATGTCGTGATCAACAAGAAGACGGGCAAGCCGCAGCTGCTCAACGGCAACCCCGTGACCACTCCCGACCCCCGTTACTTCCAGACGCGCCCGTCTGGAACCACTCCGGCCGACAATGCCGCCGGCAGCGCGTTTGCCAACTACGGCCCGAACGGCATCGTCACCGAGCAGGCGATTGCGGGCAACATCCAGACCTACATCCAGCTCAACGGGCACTACTACCCAGGCGGGCTGAACGCCGCCAAGATCCCGGTCGACGCCGCCGACACGTCAGCGTCGGGAATCGACCCTGACATATCGCCCGCGAACGCCCGCATACAGGCATATCGGGTGGCCGCCGTGCGTCACCTGTCGCTGTCTCGAGTCATGTCCTTGGTCTCCACGTACACAGG
Source organism: uncultured Solirubrobacterales bacterium (assembly GCA_963799995.1). Classification (GTDB taxonomy): domain Bacteria; phylum Actinomycetota; class Thermoleophilia; order Solirubrobacterales; family Solirubrobacteraceae; genus Palsa-465. The sequence goes on from CAWCZI010000014.1 coordinate 771,786, forward strand.
TGGGCGAGGCCTCGGGTTCTCCGGTGAGCCGGACGTCAACGTGCTCGAGCTCAACCTCGCCCTCGACCGTTTGAGCGGAGCGCACTGATGTCCACCAGCACCCCGGCGGCGCCCCAGGAGCGCCAGGCGATCTCGCTGTTCCGTCGCGACATCGTCGTGCGCGCGCTGATCGACAGCTTCAAGAAGCTCGATCCGCGCGTGCAGATCCGCAATCCGGTCATGTTCGTCGTCGAGATCGGCGCCGTGATCACGACCGTGACCTGGTTCATCCAGGTGTTCGGCGGAAAGGCGCTGGGCGGGAACGATCCGGCGTGGTACACGGTGACGATCTCGATCTGGCTGTGGCTGACGGTCGTGTTCGCCAACATGGCCGAGGCGTTCGCCGAAGGTCGTGGACGTGCGCAGGCCGACACGCTGCGCGCGATGCGCCAGGAAACGGTCGCGGTGCTGCGCGACGGCACCACCAAGCAGGCCTCTGAGCTGACCAAGGGCGACGTGGTGGTCGTCGAGGCGGGCGAGCTGATCCCCGGCGACGGGACCGTGATCGAGGGCATCGCGACCGTCGACGAGTCCGCGATCACCGGCGAGTCAGCCCCGGTGATCCGCGAATCCGGCGGCGACCGCTCGGCCGTGACCGGCGGCACCCGGGTCACGTCTGACCGGATCGTCGTCGAGATCACCCAAGAGCCCGGCCATTCGTTCCTGGACCGGATGATCGCTCTGGTCGAGGGCGCCGCTCGGCGCAAGACCCCGAACGAGATCGCGCTCAACATCCTGCTCGCCGGCCTGACGCTGATCTTCATGATCGTCGTCGCGACGCTGCGCCCGTTCGGGTTATTCGCGCACACATCGATCTCGGAGACGACGCTCATCTCGCTGCTGGTGGCGCTGATCCCGACGACGATCGGGGCGCTGCTGTCGGCGATCGGAATCGCCGGCATGGATCGCCTGGTGCGCCGCAACGTCCTGGCGCTCTCGGGGCGCGCCGTAGAAGCGTCCGGCGACGTCGACGTGCTGCTGCTCGACAAGACCGGAACGATCACGATCGGCAACCGGCTGGCGTCCGAGTTCATCCCGATGCCGGGGGTCTCCGAAGCCGAGCTGGCCGACGTGGCGCAGCTCGCGTCGCTGGCCGACGAGACCCCCGAGGGACGCTCGATCGTCGTCCTGGCCAAGCAGTACGGCATTCGTGAGCACGACATGGCGGGGCTCCACGCGCACTTCGTCCCCTTCACCGCGCAGACCCGAATGAGCGGCGTGGATCTCGACGGCCGCCAGCTGCGCAAGGGCGCCGGCGACGCGGTCATCGCCTTCGTCGGTCAGGAGGGCGGGCGCCCGCCGGCCGAGCTGCAGCCCGTGCTCGATCGGATCGGACGCGAGGGCGGCACCCCGTTGGCGGTCGCGCGCGATGCCCAGGTGATGGGCGTCATCTACCTCAAGGACACGATCAAGGAGGGGATGGGTCAGCGCTTTGACCAGCTGCGCGCGATGGGCATCCGCACGATCATGATCACCGGCGACAATCGACTCACTGCCGCCAAGATCGCGGAGGAGTCCGGCGTCGACGACTTCCTGGCCGAGGCCACCCCCGAGGCGAAGCTTCAGCTCATCAAGGATCAGCAGGCCCAGGGCCGGATGGTCGCGATGACGGGCGACGGCACCAACGACGCCCCCGCGCTGGCCCAGGCCGACGTCGGAGTGGCCATGAACACCGGTACCCAGGCGGCCCGGGAGGCGGGCAACATGGTCGACCTGGACAGCAATCCGACGAAGCTCATCGAGATCGTGGAGGTGGGCAAGCAGCTGCTGATCACCCGCGGCGCACTGACCACATTCTCGATCGCCAACGACGTCGCCAAGTACTTCGCGATCCTCCCTGCCATCTTCGTCGCCACCTACGCGAGCACGCGCGGCGCCCAGGGGCCGCTTCACGTGCTCAACATCATGAGCCTTGGCACGCCTCGCTCCGCCGTCATCTCGGCGATCATCTTCAACGCGATCGTGATCCCGCTACTGATTCCGATCTCGCTCAAGGGCGTCGCCTACCGGCCGATCGGCGCCAGCTCGCTCCTGCGCCGAAACCTGTGGATCTACGGGCTGGGCGGGATCATCGCTCCGTTCATCGGGATCAAGCTGATCGACCTGATCGTCCACAACCTGCTGGGGGCGTAGAGGGGGCTGTGGGCGGCGGTCGATGACCCCGATCGTCAGCGATGCCGGGGGATCTTCCGAGCGCGTCGGGCGCCGGGACGCGACGCGCGGCCGCTACAAGATCTTCCTCGGCATGTCCGCGGGGGTCGGCAAGACGTACCGGATGCTGCAGGAGGGACGGGCTGAGGCGGAGGCCGGTCGCGATGTGGTGATCGGCTATCTCGAACCGCATGGCCGTGACGAGACGATCGCCCAGAGTCAGGACCTCGAGACCGTGCCGCGGCGACGCGTCGCCTACCGCGACACGACGCTCGAGGAAATGGACCTTCCCGCGATCCTGGAGCGGGCTCCAGAGCTCTGCCTGATCGATGAGCTGGCCCACACGAACGCCCCGGGTGTCGAACACGTCAAACGCTACGAGGACATCGACGACGTCCTGGCGGCAGGGATAGACGTGTTCTCGACCGTCAACGTGCAGCACCTGGAGAGCCTCAACGACCAGGTCGCCGAGCTGACCGGGACCCGCGTGCGCGAGACGGTCCCAGACGCGGTCATCACCTCCGCCGACGATGTAGTTCTGATCGACATCACCCCGCAATCGCTGATCGAACGGCTGATCGCCGGGAAGGTCTACCCGGGCGAACGCGTCGAGGCGGCGCTGAACAACTTCTTCAAGGTTGAGAATCTGTCGGCGTTACGGGAGGTGGCGCTGCGACAGGTGGCCGAGGAGGTCGAAGCGAAGCGGATCCCCACCGACGCCGGCGGCCGGGGCCGGGAGGACCGTCTCCTCGACACGGCCGCGCCCCAGGCGATCGGGGAACGTCTGCTGGCGCTGATCACGCCGCGGCCCCAATCACAGCGCGTGGTGCGCCGCGCCTGGCGCTCGGCGCAGCGGCTCGGAGCCGAGCTCGACGTGCTGTGGGTGACCGACCACGAGCCGAGCGAATCCGAGCGCGAGCAGATCGAGGCGCTGCGCCGGCTGGCGAGCATCCTCGGCGCCCACCTGCTGATCGAACACGGAGAGGACATCGCGACGACGACCCAGCGCATCGCCCAGGAGCGCGGCACGACCTACATCCTGATGGGCACCCCGGCCCCGCGCAGCGCGCTGCGTCGCATGACGCAGCCGGCGCTGCCGTTCCGGCTGCTTGCGTTGCTGCCCGGGGTCGACCTGCGGTTCGTCGCGGACCGGACCGAGCGAGCCAACCGGGAGCCCTCGTGACGGTGATATTGCTGGTCGTCATAGTCGTGCTCGGTGCCGGCCTGGCTGCGGTCTCGTGGGCTCACTTCGGTCCTCGGCTGCGCGGCCGCAGCCACGCCGCGGCCACCTCCACGCGCCGCATCCTGTTCCCGTTCGCCGCACACGCCCTCTCCGCCCGTGCGCTCGACGCCGCCCTGCGACTCGCCCGAGCCGAGGACGCGACCCTCGTTCCGGTGTTCCTGGCGTGCGTGCCGCTGCACCTCCCGCTCGACACTGCGCTACCCCGGCAGTCGAACGTCGCGATCCCGCTGCAGGAAGCGATCGAGCAACGCGCAGCCGCGTTCGGTGTGCCGGTCGACGCGCGCGTGGAGCGCGGCCGTACATTTCGTCACGCCCTGCGTCAGACGATCGAGAACGAGCGCTACGACCGCCTCGTGATCGCGGCCGCGCACCGTGGCGGCCCGGGCTTCGTTCCCGAGGACGTCGCGTGGCTGCTGGACATCGCCCCCGGGGAGATCGTCGCCCTGCGGCCGGCCAAGGACGAGCAGATCGTCCCGCCGTCCCTCAAGCCGCGCCGAAGCCAGCGGCCCGCGCCAACCCCAGGACCTTGATGAAATCTTTGCGGGGCGGGCCCGCTTCTTCACGCAGCCTTGATGCTGCCGGGGCGACACTTTGAGTGTGAGCAGAACCGCCGCCACCAAGCTCCAAACAGCGCCGCTTCATCGCCTCAAACGACGCAATTCGGTCAGCGCCCCGCGGATGCTACGACTCCGGGTTTACCTCACTCGCGGGTGGCTCGACCGCAAGCTGGCGACCGCAGGCGCCATCGGCCAATCCGAGGTGCTGGCGCTTCGCACGCTGCAGCTGATCACAGCACGCGCCAGGCAGCAGACCGCACGCAATCTTCGGGGAACCGTCAAATACGCCGCCCGCACTCGGTCACGTCCGATCCTCTCCGCGGTGGTGATCGACCACACCGCCGTGATCGCCGGCCAGGAGGCAATACTGGGACTCGCGGAGCGACTCGAGGGCACCGCCCCGGTGACGGCCAGGGGGATGGTCCTCGCCCGGGAGCTTCTCACCGACGGCCAGAGCCCCCTGTTCAATCCCCACACTGAAAGAACCGTTACCGACGCTGTCTGGGAGGTCGGCGACGCGCTCGATGTGTGGGAGGCCGGCGACCCGCTAGAGCCACCCGCCGGCCCGTAAGCCAACGCGAATCGCTACGCCGCCCGCGCGGCCGAGGGGATTTCCAGGCCCTGCGTGAGCAGGGTGTGAGGGATCGCGGACGCGAACCGCGCGGGATCGCGCTCGCCGCCGACAGCGAGCGCAGCGAGCGCCGCGCGCAGCGCGGGCGGACGGGCGTTGCCGTGCGCGTCCGAGGCGATAACGGCACGAGCGCTCGACCGCAACAGCCCAAGCGCGACCTGACGGGCGTCCTGGCCGTAGACGCCACTCAGCGACCCGGCCGTCAGCTGGAAGACGCTTTCGGCCGCGCGCTCGTGCTCGAGCGCAGCGGCGGTGCCGGGAGTCCTGAGTGATCGCTCGGGGTGGGCCACCAGCACGGCGAACCCGCGCGCCCGCAACTCGTCAGCGGCCGCGGTGAGCCGAGCGTCGAGTCCGTCGAACGGTGACTCCAGCAGCAGCCAGCGCCTCCCGGGCGGCCCGTGTGCGATCACCTCGAGCTGCTGGTCGGACAGGCGCCCGACCATCTCGTGGTCGAGCTCTCCGCCGGGCAGGACTCGAAGGCGAATGTGCTCCCGGCGAAGAAGTTCGGTGAGCCGCCGGACACGAGCGGGGATCTCGCGGGGATCCACGATGTGCTGCGGGTGAACGTGCGGGGTGGTGACAACCGTCCCGGTCCCATCCGCCACCGCGGCCCTCGCCAGCGCCAGGCTCTGCTCGATCGACGCAGGCCCATCATCGACGCCTGGGAGCAGATGGAAATGCAACTCGACGTAGTTCACCCGAGACCATGTTTGACGTCGGATGACGCGATCCCGTGACGATTGCGTGAAGTCTGGCTCCGAGCTCAGGCGCTCTCGGTGCCGTGCGCGTGCTGCGCGTGGTGCTTGCGCTCGCGCTTCTTCCTGCGCTTCTTGTTGTGCTTCTTGTGCGGCTTTGAGAAGTAGTAGGCGGCGGGTGTGCTGCCGCCACCCTGCCTGGGCATCCGCTGCGGTGCCGGCACGGGGCTCGCGGCGCCTCCCAGCTCGGTGTCCTGGTCGGTCGTGTCGCACGCTGCGCCCGTCGGGATGACGATCGGCGGCAGCTTCGGGACGGTCGTATCCGGGCTGCCTCTGAACAGGGTCGAGGTGAGATCGCCGACCGTCTTGCGTCGCCACGCCGACACGTTCGGCAGGCTGACATCAAAGCGACCGCTGATCAGCTTGAGCTGGGACGTGTGATCGAATACCTCCGAGGCGATGTGGCCGCCGCGGCTGAAGGGTGAGATCACGAGCATCGGCACGCGGGGGCCGAGGCCGACCGGCCCCGAGATCCCGAGCGTGTCCGGAGTCGGGTTGCCGCCCCTGGGTGGCGCGGTGAGGTACTCGCCCGGCGTCCCGGGCGGCGGCGTCGGCGGCGGGACGTGGTCGAAGAAACCGCCGTTCTCGTCGTAGGTGAGGAACAGCGCGGTCCTGGCCCAAACGGCGGGGTTGGACGTGAGCGCGTCGAGCACCAGCGAGGTGAAGTACATGCCGCGCGCCGGCGATCCCGACGGATGCTCATCCCAGCCGGCAGGCGGGCAGATCCAGGAGACGCTCGGGAGCGCGCCTGAGTTCACGTCGGAGGCGAAGTCGTTGGGAAACGTCGGCAGGAAGGCCTTCTGATAGAGCGGCGAGATCGGGTCCCGGAAGGCCGAGAAGTACGGCAGGACCGTGTCCGCGACGAGCATGACCTCGGGGTTGACGGTCGGGTTGTAGAGCACGGGATTCCACGTGTCGTATCCCGCCAGAGCCGCATACTTGCCGGTCACCCCGACATTGCTGGGGTTGTAGACCTTCCAGCTGATGCCGGCATCCTGGAGCACCTCCGGCATCGTCGGCCACGTGCAACTCCACAGCACGTCAGGGCTCGCGTTGGTGTCGGTCACCGGACCGCCGGCCCTGCCGCCGGGATCGATCGTCCCGCTCATCTGCATCAGGCGGTTGGGGTGGGTCGGCCCCAGCACCGAGCAGTGATAGCTGTCGCAGAGCGTGAACAGGTCGGCCAGCGCGTAGTAGAACGGCAGGTCGGCGCGCTCGTAGTAACCCATCACGGTGGTGCCCGCAGCCCCTTCGTACTTCGACATCGTGTGGGTCTTCACCCAGGCATCCATCCGCCCGTGGTTCCAGCACAGGTGCTGCGGGCCCCAGTCATGGGTGGGATCGTTCTGGCACTGTTGGTCGAGGTGAAACGGCAGCAGCTTCTGCTTCGGATACACGGCGGTGCCGCCCGGATAATCCTGGGCGAACGCTCCCAGCGAGCGCTTGGCGTGGTCGTCGAAGCCACGCCCCCGGGGGTAGTCGCCGAAGTAGCAGTCATACGAGCGGTTCTCCATCACCAGGATGACGATGTGGTCGATCGCCCCCAGGTCAGAGCCTGCGGGTCTGACACTCGCCGCATTCCTGATCAGCCTCGACCATCCCCGGGGCGCGGCCAAGGCCGCCGCGGGCTTGCTCACGACAGCGGTCGCTCCGAGCAGCCCGGCGTAGTTCAGAAGCTGCCGTCTGGTGAGGCTTTGACCCCTCGAGCCCTCGGACGGATCCATGTCCGGCTCACTATGACGCAAAGGGTGCATGTGTCGAGCCACTGGCGCGATCCTCGCCGGACGCCTGAGGAGTGGCGTCCGGCGAGGCTCTGGCCCCGCACCGGCGTCCCGCCGGCAACATGGATCATCGGTCAGATCAGCAGGCCCTCCGTGGCCCATTTGTGTTCCTCATGCGAACTGGTTGTGAACCGCGGCCTCAATGCGAGTCGGTCCCGGGCGTGAACGAGACTCCGCGCAGGATCTGGCCGAACTTCGCTGTGCGGACAGTCGAGAAGCTCTGCGACGGGTCCAGTGTGGTGGCGTTGACCGGATCGTTGATCGCCACGAGCTTGTCCGGGTCAGCGCCCTGGTCCCCGCCACCGCTGACGGTTGAGGTGACCGCCCAGATCGTGGCGGTGCCGTGGCGGTCGACACGGCCGGTCAGGGCACGAAGGCCGTCAGTGGCGGGTGACCACGGAAGCCCGGTCGCCGAGTCATCGCCTGTCGGGTAGCCGGGGATCGTGTACGGCTGCCCGAGGTTCAGCCCGTTCTGCAGGGTGTAGGCGAGCTTCCATTGGCCGGCGGCCGAGTCGAACACCCACTTCTCCAGGCCGGCCGCCGGCTGCGCCGCCGCAGTGGCGTTGGTGTACTGGCCTGTCGTGGTCGAGTAGGTGTTGTCTCCGCTGCCCTCATCCGCCACGTACAGCGTGTGCGAATTGGCGAACCACATCCCGAACGGGTACATGGTCGTCGACGTCGCGAGGTTCGTCGGGAAACCCTTGAGGATGCACATGTTGGTGGGCTCCGGACCGCCGTTGACCACCGTGAACGTGGGCGGCGACGTCGGCAGCTGGGCACCGGGCTCGGGCAGCCCGACACCGTTCGGGCAAGCCTTGCCTGTGGTGTCGACGAAGTAGACGGTGTTGACGCCGTTGCCGCCGCTGCCCTTCGTGTAATAGAGCACGTTGTTGTTGATCGTCAGTGCCCGGTAGTTGTTGTCCTTGCTGGACTTGTCCGCGGGCAGCCCCAGCTCGGTGATGTTGAAGCTCCCCAGCGGCGTCGGCTGGCCCGGGGACTGGTCGGCCTCGGGGACGAGCGACGGCGTGATGAACTGCGCACCGGCGCCGAGGATGACGCCATTGGGCGGCTTCTTGCTCTGGCCGGCGTTGCCCGCCGCGTAGAGCAGATCAGCACCGTGCTCGTCGTTGGTGATCGCCGCTCGGCCGTTGTCGCCACTGAAGGCGTTGGTCTCGGTGAACGTGAACCTGCCGTGGCGGTCGAGCTGCGTCACCACCCGGTAGTAGGCGCCCGTGACGGGGTTGCCCGGGTCGATCACGCCGGGGGTGTTGGCGTTCGACACGTCGATCGTGGCCGGACGCGCGGCATAGCCCACGAACGAGACGTAGCGCCCGTCCGGACTGAGGTTGAGCGCCAGTTCGGACTTCGAGGAGAAGCTCGTCACGAACTGGTCATCCGGAACCGGGATCCTCGCCATCGGCCGACCCCATGGGGTCAGCTCGTCGAGGAACACCTTCGAGGTGACGCCGAAGTTCGGGTCCGCGCTGTCGTTGTTGAACACATAGGGGAAAGAGCCGTCCGCGACGGCCGGCTGGCAGCCGGTCCCGGTGCAGCCGGGGGGCAGCTCGGTGACGCCCGGCTGGATGTTGGCCGGGGTGTAGTCGCTGGTGCTGACGAGCAGGTTTCCCGGTCCCAGTGAGTTGTCGTGATGGGGATCTGCCAGCGCGGGTGCCGCGATCAGGACGCCGAAGGCGATGGTCAGGGCGAGCCCACGAGCGATTCTGTTCGACATCGACATCTCCTTGCACGAGGTAGGAAGCGGCGGGCACCATATCCGTGCACCGGCGCCAACTGGTGACCATCCGGTGATGCTGTTCAAGACGCTCGCCGCTGTGCGGGGCCGGCCGCTTGAGCGCGTGCTCCGGGCCTGGGTGGGATCCTTGAGGGCGTCGTGCGAGTGCTGATCGTCGAAGACGAGGTGAAGCTGGCGTCGCTGATCCGCAAGGCGCTCCGTGAGCAGGGGATGCTGGCTGACGTGGCGATCACCGGGGAGGACGCTCTGTGGATGGCCGCGGCGGCCCCATACGACGTTCGACTTCCGTGAGCTGTTCGCGCGTACGACATCCCAACCCGCGGCTACGAAACCTCCGAACCCGACCAGCCCGGCACACCTGGCAGGCCTCGGCGACGATTCTTCAACCGCAGGAGCGCGGCTCTGGCCGCGGCCATCACGTGCGCGGCCGGTTTCTACGCCGGTATCAGCGTCGAGAAGACCCAACTCGCCGGTGCGGCCACGACCGTCTCGCTGGCATCTACGGGAGCAGGCGCCACCAACCCACAAAGTCCCGCCGCCACAGGCGCCGGCGGGCGCGCCGGCTTCCTCGGCGCGGCGCGAGGTGGCGGCAACGCCTCGATCGGCACCGTCTCGGGCGTCAACGGAAACACGATCTACCTGACCGACAGCTCGGGCAACACGGTCACGGTTGCGCTCTCCTCCGCGACCAAGATCTCCAAGACTCACAGCGTCTCAAAGACATCCGTGCGACCCGGCGACGCGGTCGTCATCCAGGGCGCCAAGGGCTCCCACGGAACGATCACCGCCACCTCGGTGAGCGATTCCGGCACGAGCGCCACCCGCACCAGGGCCAGCAACACAACCACGACCGGCACAGCCGGCTGATCGATCCCCAGAGGCCACTGACATGACACTCCACAAGACCACCCCACGACCGGCGCGCCGAGCGATGCTCATCCTGACCACGCTCGCCACCACCCTGGTCATCGCCGCCTGCGGCACCAGCTCCACCAGGAGCACATCAACCACCAGCGTCGCCTCAGCGAGTGCAGGCACGAGTGCTAACCGAGCGGCGTTTGCGAAATGCCTGCAACAGCATGGGGTCACGATCCCGCAACATGCTGCCGGCAGCGGGACCCCGCCCACCCATTCCGGACCGCCGCCCGCGGGCGGTGCCGGCGCAGGCAAGGGCAGCGCCACGCGCCAAGCCGCGTTCAAAGCGTGCGGCGCCAACGGGCAGCCCCCGAAAGCCGGCTAGGAGCTAACGCCCGATGGCCTGCGGGAAGTTGAAGTAGTGATGAGGATCGAATTCATGTCGGACCTCGAGCAGGCGTCGATAGTTCGAGCCGTAGTACGCGGTCTGCCAACCGTCGAGGTAAGGGTCGGTGTAGTTGACGTACGCCCCTCCGGTCACATGCCGACGCAACTGTCGTGTGGTCGAGCCCAACCACTTCTCGCCGCCGGGATAGCTCAGATACTGAATGCAGTACAGGACCTGTCGGTGAACGAACGCGGTTGCTCCAGGCGCGACCCGGTTGATGGCGCCGCCGTAGGCGTCGAACAGGATCGAGCCGTGTCCGGGGAGGCCCGCTCGCTGCTCGACGGCCTCGACCAGCGCTCGGCGGACACCGGCGGGCAGCGGCCTGGCGACGTAGTCCGATTTCGCCTGAAAGCTGTCTCGTTGCAGCGTTCCGCCGGCTCGCGTGCCCTCGGTGTGGCAGGCCGTGAGGGGGGTCGTCGAGCAACCTGCCGCTATCAGCTGCGTGTGCAGATATCCGTGATCGCCGGCCGACACGCTGCACCCGCTCACTGCCGTCAGCGGTGCGAGCAGACGAGTGAGATCGCCGGCAGGACCGAAATACTGTCCGCTCACGTTGACCGAGGTGCCGCCACCACCGCCGTTCAGATGGAATATCGACGTCAGTTCGGAGCGCGCATGCGGAGCCCAGGCCTGCCAGGCCGAAAGCGCGTCTGCGGCCTGTGACCATGGCCAGGTCACGAAGAACAGGGCGACGGTGCGGGGGACCGCGTGGACGCGAAACGTGAACCGCGTCACGACGCCGAAGTTTCCCCCTCCGCCGCCCCGCAGAGCCCAGTAGAGATCCGGATCGTGATGCGCGCTCGCGGTCCGCAGGCGCCCGTCCGCGGTCACGATCTGGGCGCTCACGAGATTGTCGGCCGTCAGCCCGAGATGGCGAGCCGCGAGCCCCATGCCACCGCCGAGCGCGTGACCTGCGATGCCGACCGAAGGACAGGAGCCGGCCGGGATCGTCACCCCATGAGCCGCCAGAGCGGCGTACACGTCGATCAACTGTGACCCAGCACCGATCGTCGCCGTGCGACCGCGCCGGTCGACGCTGATGTGACGGATGTTGCGCAGGTCGAGCACCATCCCACCCGAGAGCGTCGAGTGGCCGGCGTAGCTATGGCCACCGGATCGCGCCCTGAGCCGGATCCCCTTCGCGACCGCCCACCTCACCGCGTCACGGACGTCGGCCGCATCGACCGGACGCGCGACCAGGGAGGGCAACACGCCATCGAAGCGCTCGTTGTACACATGCGCGGCATTGCGGAAGCCCGGAGCGCCGCGTCGGATCACTCGCCCGCGGATGGGCGGCCCGGGGTTGCGGGCCCTCGCGCCGGCCACCCGCCGGACACCCTTCCCCGACACGAGCGAAAGCCCGACTGCGCCCGACCCCGCCAGGAAGCCACGTCGATCTATCGGGTCATCCAACCTCGCATCCCCTAACCGGCTCACGATCGTTCGCAAAGACCGCGCCCTTCTAGCGGACAACCTACACCGCGCAGACCGTGGCCGGCGCGTAAGGTTGGGGCGGCGGCCGACGGCGACGCCGTCGTCTACGCCGACGGGTCCTCGACCGTCGATGCGGTTGCGGCGGCCAGACGACCGATCAAAATGCCCTCATCCCTCAGGTCGCGGCGGCCAACCCGAACACGATCGTCGTGCTCGAGACCGGCGGCCCCGTGCTGATGCCGTGGCTGGACCAGATCAAAGGTTTGTTCGAGGCGTGGTTCTTGGTCGGCTATCGGTGGTACCAGGCGAAGCGGATCAAGGCGCTGTTCCCGTTCGGCTACGGCCTCTCGTACACCACGTTCGGCTTCTCCGGCCTGAAGGTCCGCCCGACGCGGGCCGGGGCGCAGGCCAGCTTCACGATGACCAATACCGGTGACCGCGCCGGCGCCGACGTCGCGCAGGTGTACGTCGGCGATCCGCCGGCCGCGGGCGAGCCGCCCGAGCAGCTCAAGCGCGACCGCCGCGTGTTCCTGGCGCCAGGCGCCTCCAGTCGCGTGACCATCCCGCTGTCCAGGGTCTCCTTCGCCCACTGGAACAACCGCGCCCGTCCGTGGACCGTTACGCGGGGCACCGGATCTCCGTCGGTGACAGCTCCGCGAGTCTCTCACTGAGCGCCACCCTCGCACGCCGCGCGGCCACGCTTGCCGCCGGCGCCTACTGATGGCCGGTGGTCGCGACGGTCGGGGCGCTAATACGTGGCTCGGCCGCCGCTGATGTCATAGACCGCTCCGGTGGAGAAGCTGCAGCGGTCCGACGCGAGCCAGGCTACGAGTTCCGCCACCTCGCCGGGTCGGCCCACGCGCTTCATCGGGATCAGGCTGGTGATGTGCGCGAGGACATCGGGGGCGGTCTTCTGGTTCATCTCGGTGTCGATCACGGCCGGTGCGATTGCGTTGACCAGCACCCCGGTGGTGGCGAGCTCTTTGCCCAGCGACTTGGTGAGGCCGATGACGGCAGCTTTCGATGCCGAGTAGGCGCTCAGGTTGGGGTTGCCGTCCTTGCCGGCCATGCTCGCGAAATTGACGATCCGCCCCCAGCCGCGCTCCACCATCCCAGGAATGACGCTGCGGCACATGGCGACGGTTCCGTGCACGTTGACCGCGAAGGTCGCCTCCCACTCGCTCCGGGTCGTCTCCAGCAGCGGCTGGTTGGGGCCTACGATGCCCGCGCTGTTGAGCAGGATGTCGATCGGCACCAGCCCGGCTGTCAACTGCCTCACCGCGTCGTCATCGGTGATGTCGAGACGATGGTCGGCTCCGTCGGCGATGTCGACGGTGATCACGTCGAGGTGCTCGGCGCGCAGGCGCTGCGCGCAGGCCCGACCAAGCCCACTGGCTCCGCCCGTCACGAGGGCGCGTCGCGGTCGGCCGGTGCTCATCGGATCAGCTCGGGTTTGAATCAGTGGGAATCACGCGACACCTGATGTCCGCTCGCTCCGACCAGGAAATCCAGATCGGCACCAGTGTTGGCCTGCTGCACGGTGCGCACGTACAGGCTCTCCCAGCCTCGCGCCGGTTTGGCGAACGCACTGGCCGCCGTCGCCGAGGGCGTCCGGGCGGCCAGTTGCACCGCACTGGCGTCGATCTCCAGGCGGCGTCCCGGGACGTCGAGGATCACGTAGTCGCCGGTGCGCAGCAATCCGAGCGGTCCGCCATCCGCGGCCTCCGGCGAGACGTGAAGAACGACGGTGCCGTAAGCCGTTCCGCTCATCCGCCCGTCGCAGATGCGAACCATGTCGCGGACGCCCTGCTCGAGGAGCTTCTTCGGCAGAGGCATGTTCGCCACCTCCGGCATCCCGGGATATCCCTTGGGCCCGCACCCGCGTAAGACCAGCACCGAGTCGGCGTCGACCTCGAGCTCCGGATCGTCGATGCGGGCGTGGAAATCCTCGATCGAATCGAACACGACGGCTTGGCCGCGATGGCGCAGCAGATGCTCGGACGCGGCCGCCGGCTTGATCACAGCCCCCGTCGGGGCGAGGCTGCCGTAGAGGACGGCGATGCCGGCGTGCGGCTGCAACGGGTCAGATCGCGGCCTGATCACCTCGCTGTCCCAGATCTCCGCGTCCGCGAGGTAGTCGACGAGCGGCTGGCCTGTGACGGTCAAGGCGGTCGGATCGAGCAGATCCTCAACCTGGCGCAGCACCGCGAGCAGGCCGCCGGCGCGATGGAAGTCCTCCATCAAGAAGCGGCCCGACGGTTGCAGGTTCACGAGCAACGGCACCGAGGCGCCGACGCGGTCGAAGTCGTCCTGCGTCAGCGGGATGCCCAGCCGGCCCGCGATCGCGAGCAGGTGGATGACGGCGTTGGTCGAGCCACCTACGGCCGCCAGCGCGACGATCGCGTTCAGGAACGAGCCGCGGGACAAGAGCACGCTGGGCCTTCGTCCGTCGCGGACCATGGAGATGGCGAGGGCCCCCGTCTCGTGCGCGGCCTCGAGCAGGCGGCTGTCGGCCGCGGGAGTTCCGGCCACGCCGGGCATGGTGGTGCCGAGCGCCTCGGCCATCAGCCCCATCGTCGAGGCCGTTCCCATCGTGTTGCAGTGGCCGCGGCTGCGGATCATCGAGGACTCCGACCGCAGGAAGTCCTGCTGTGACAGCGTCCCCGCGCGCACCTCCTCCGACAGCCTCCACACGTCCGTGCCGCAGCCGAGCGCCGTCCCGCGGAAGGTGCCGCTGAGCATCGGGCCGCCGGGGAGCACCACCGCGGGGAGGTCCACCGACGCCGCCGCCATCAGCAATGCCGGGATCGTCTTATCGCATCCACCCAGCAGGACCACGCCGTCGATCGGGTTGGCGCGCAACAGCTCCTCGGCGGCCATCGCGGCCATGTTGCGCCACAGCATCGCGGTCGGACGGACGTTGGTCTCGCCCAGCGAGACGACGGGAAGGTTCATCGGGACGCCACCCGCCTCGTACACGCCCTGCTTGACGCTCTCGGCCACCTCATTGAGGTGGGCATTGCAGGGCGTCAGGTCCGAGGCGGTGTTGGCGATCGCGATGTGTGGGCGACCATCGAAGGCGTGGCCAGGCAGACCACGTCGCATCCACGCCCGGTGGAGATAGGAGTTTCGGTCCGTCCCGGCATACCACTGCGAGCTTCGCTGGGTCGGCATCGGCACCCTCGGGGAGGTCGGGCGAGGCTTAGGATCTCAAGCCGTGTCCGAGCCTACCGATTCCACGTCGACCCCGTATCTGACAACCACCCAGCACGATCGGAAAACACGCATGACTGACTTCACGGACCTGGTGGCCGTCGTCACCGGCGGCTGCAGCGGCATCGGCGCGGCGACGACGCGCCTGCTCGTACAGCGCGGAGCCAAGGTCGCGGTCCTCGACCGCGACATTCAGAAACAGAGCGACCCGGTGGGCCTGCGTGTTCAGTGCGACGTGCGGGACAGCGCCGCCGTCGACGATGCGGTCCGTGCCGTGGCCGCCGAGTTCGGGCGGATCGACGTCCTCGTCAACAACGCGGGAATCGGAGCGGTCGGCGACATCACCGCTAATGACGACGACGAGTGGCACCGCGTGTTCGACGTCAACGTCGTCGGGATCGCCCGTGTCACGCGGGCCGCACTGGCCCACCTGCGAGCATCGCCCAGCGCGGCGATCGTCAACACGTGCTCGGTGGTAGCGCACGTGGGTTTGCCGCAGCGGGCCGTGTACGGCGCCAGCAAGGGCGCCGTCGCCGCGCTGACGCTGGCCATGGCCGTCGATCACGTCCAGGATGGAATCCGCGTCAACGCGGTGAGTCCCGGCACGGCTGACACCCCATGGGTCGGTCGGCTGCTGGACCGGGCGGAGAACCCCGACGAGGCGGCTCGCGCGCTTCGCGCCCGGCAGCCGATGGGGCGTCTGGTCACGGCCGAGGAGGTGGCTCACGCCATCGCTTACCTCGCCAGCCCATTGTCGGCATCGACCACCGGCACCCTGCTCGCCGTCGATGGCGGGATCTCGGGTATCCGCGTGGGCTGAGGCCTATCCGAGCACCTTGGCCTTCGCGCGTTCGAACTCGACTTTCACACTCGCGGTTCGCCCGTCGTCTTGGGCGAGCTCGAGCCCGAGCAGGCTGCTCGCCCACGCCAAGTCGCCCGCCAGCTCCACATGTCGGTCGATCACCTCGGCGTACACGTCGGCGTTCAGCATCACGGCTGCCCATCGGCCCAGCACCGCGTCCTTGTGCTCCAACAGGGTCGCGACCTTGTCGTGAAGCCGCTTCCGTCTGTCGGTATCGGCGACGAGTTCGCGCAGCGCGGCGGTGAGGCGGTCTGTGTCGCGGACGGCGCTCGAGCCCGCGTCGATGGACGTCGCCGTGGCGAGGACGTCGCCTTCGGTCGCGTTCGGATCAGTTGGCATGAGTCCGGCCAGTTGCGCGACCCCCGTCCATACCATCCGCGCGTCGCGGACGAGCTGCAGCATCACGTACTGCGCCAGGCACGCTCCAGCGCTGTCGACTGCGACGCTCGAGGCCCTCGTTTACCAGCCCGATCGTGAGCATCACCACGATCAGGCTCACCACGAGCCCGGCGAGCAGGGCGTGCTGGGCCCAGAACCTCCCTGCCAACGCGTCCCAGAGCACGGCACCGACAAGAGCGACTAGCGCGATCGCGGCGAGCGCTCGGGTGCCGCGTAGATATCCATCGACCGACGCCGAACGTCTCGGGCCTGATTCGCGGCGGAGCATCATCGAGGGGCAGCGCTAGCGGCCCGGGATTGGTTGCGGGCTTTCGGCTTGTTGTTTGAGTCCGTCGGCGAATTGCTGGAACGATGGGCCGAGGTTGGGGATCGATTTGAAGATCATGCCTGCGAGCGGCCCGGTGTACTGCTCGCGCATCGTGAATCGTGTGACGGTGCCCTCGCGCTGGAGCGTGTAGGTCCGCTCGCCGGTGAACAGGCCGAGCGGCATGCCGCCACGGAATACGATGCGATCCGGTTCGCTGAGCGTCAGGACCTTGACCGGGAACGCTCGGCCCGGGTTGGCGGCGACGGTGATCGTTAGCTTCTCGCCGAGCGCGAGTCGTCCGTCGACGTTGCTGACGCCCGAGTCCCAGCCACGCCAGGCGGCGATATCTGTGAGCACTGCCCAGACCCGCTCCGGGGGCGCTTCGATCAGTGCTGTTGCTTCATAGAAACGCATATCAGGGTCCTCTTCAATTCGTCGACGGTCAAGATTTGCCCGGGTCAAGCTGTCGAGCTGTAGGAGCCGACGATGGTCGCCGTGGTTGGCGTCGGCGGGTCGGCGCAGCGCCCGGCGAGGTCGCGCTGGAACTCGGCGAACGCGGGGAGTGTCGCCAGCGGGTTCTCGGCTCCGTCGAGGCGGGCGATGTGCACGAAGCTGACGCCATCGGTTAGGCGGTAGGTCGTATACGCGAAGTCGTCTGGCCCCAGTTCGGCCAACGAAGCGAAGACCGCCTCGACCAAGCGGCTGTTCTCCTCGGCCGCGTCGGGTCGGGTTCGATAGCGGATGATCAGGTGTTTGCTCACGGATGTGCTCCCCAGGGTCGAGGTATTGCGGTTGGTGTCCGGTGATTGGCCTCACTCAATGGTAACGCGAAGGTTACCGTAACTAATTGGCTACCATCAAAGCCGTGTCCGGGCAAGCCACACACCCGTTCGAGGCGCTGGCCGACCCGCACCGCCGCGCGATCCTCGAGCTGCTGCACGGCAGGGAACGATCGGTCCGAGAGATCGCCGACGAGATGCCGATCACCCGGCCGGCCGTCTCGCGGCACCTGCGGCTGCTCAAAGAGGCCGGCCTGGTGACGTCCTCGGCCGAGGGGACGCGACGGCTCTACCGACTCCACGACGAGGGTCTCAACGCCGTGCGCGCCTATCTGATCGAGGTCTGGGGCGACGCCGCCGCACGCTTTCGCCTCGTCGCCGACAACACCGACGCGACGTGACCGAACCGCTGCGGATCACCTTCGACGTCGCCTGTCCGCCGGACCGCGCATTCGAACTCTGGACCGCGCACACCAGCATGTGGTGGCCGACGGCCCACACCGTCAGCGCGCGCCCCGACGTCGAGGTCGTGATCGAGCCGGGGGTCGGAGGTCGGATCTACGAGCGCACACCCGAAGGCGAAGAACACGACTGGGGACAAATCACCGGCTGGAACCCGCCAAGCAGCATCTCCTACATCTGGCATCTACGCCAGGACCGGGCCGACGCCACCCAGGTCGAGATCACCTTCGCCGCTGACGCACGCGTCGGCACGCGGATGTCCATCGAGCATCGCGGCTGGGACGCGCTCGGCGCCCGCGGAGCGGGCCAGCGGGAACTCAACCAGCGCGGCTGGACCCGTCTGCTCCCACACTTCCAAGCGGCAGCTCGCTGACGACTCCGCATAGTGGCCCGTTCAGGCGGTTGAACGCATTGGTTGCGCCACCGAGATGCGTTCTTCTGTCACGTCCGGCGGCTCGGCAGTTATGCCGCCGGCGGGATCCAGGCAATGGATCAGGGCCTCGACCACCTCACCATCGAACTGGGTGCCGGCGTGCCGGCGCAACTCTTCGACCGCGTAACTGTGACCTGGGGCCTGTCGGTACGGACGATCGGAGGTCATCGCCTCAAAGGCGTCGGCAACGTGGATGATGCGCGACTCGAGCGGGATATCGTCGCCGGCGCGACCGTCGGGATAACCGGCTCCGTCGATCCGCTCGTGATGGTGTCGCACCCAGCGAGCCTCAACCGGCATTTCAGCTGCCTCGACGATTGCTGCGCCGAGGACCGAATGGCCCTTCATCTGCTCGTACTCGGCATGCGTGAGCGGAGCCGGCTTCTGCAGGATCGAATCGGGCACGCCGATCTTCCCCACATCGTGGAGCAGGCCGGCCAGCCGAATGCGTACGAGCCGCTCACGATCGATGCCCAGCTCCATGGCGATCACGACGCTGAGCTGAGCCACCGTCTGGCAGTGACTGCGCGTGTAAGAGTCCTTCGCGTCGACCGCGAGGGCGAGGGCGTTGGCGAGCGTCTGCGTGTGATGCTCGTCCTCGGCGATGACCGTATCGGCGCTGGCGTGCATGTCCTGGCTGTAGATCGCCGCCCTCTGGTTGATCCGTTTGGCGCCGATCAAGGCCAGGTCGGCCTCGCGGATCAGCTCGTCCTTGTCGCGAGTGTCCAGGGCCTCGGAGATGCCGGCCGTTACTGATGCCCCCTGGGCCCGGGACTCCAGTTCCAGCGCAACGCGCTGCACGAATTCGAGCGCACCCCAGCATCGCGTGCCTGACAGCACCACGGCGAACTCGTCGCCTCCGACGCGGAAGGCGCTGTCCCCGGCTCGCTGGGTGGTCCGAATTGCGTTTGCGAGTGCTCGCAGGCGCTCGTCACCGGCCTGGTGACCCAGTTGGTCGTTGACGCTCTTGAGATCGTCAAGATCGAGCATCACCAGGCTCAACGGCGTCGGGCCGCGGCTCGTGCGGCGAAGCTCCTGATCGAGATCCTCGTGAAACGCGCGGTGGTTGCGCAGACCGGTCAGCCCGTCGGTGCTGGCCATCTGCGCCATCGTGTCGAATTCCACCACGCGCGCCTCGTTCAACCGCCTCGAGATCCTGGCGATGACCACGCCGAAGAACGCGATCAGGCCAAGCCCGAGCGCGAACGCGACAGTCATCGCCTGCCTGGCTGAGCTGCTCTCCCTGGCCATTGCAGCCTCGTCGGCGCTGGCGCTCCGCTGAGCGGCCGTCGCTTCACCGGTCACAATGCTCTGCACGCGAGCGAACGCCGGCTCGCCGAGGGTCTGGTCCAATCGCACGACCAGCCGATTGTCGTGCGCATAGACGGCCTGAATGATCCGGTAGCCGACGTCATCGTAGGCGCCGTCTGCCGCCGACAGATGGGCAACCGTGGCCTTCGCCGCAGGCGACCGGGCCAACGCCGCGATGCGGACCAAATCCGCGACGAGCGCACTTTCCGCCTCGCCTCGGGCAGAGAGCACCGAGACGCTGGGGGACAGGCGAAACTTTCGCACCAGCGATTGCTCGAGGCCGACCCGATACCGAGCGTCCTGATAGAGCGTGCTAAGCACACTCCCCGCATCGGCTCGGTGGGCACTTGTGGCGACGTGCTCCTGGGTCAGGAGCGAGAAGCCGGCGAGCACGCACAGCACCACGATCAGACCGACCGAACCTGTAGGCACGATCCAGCGCTGCGCCCACCGGCCGTGACTGCCCATACGGGCCTCCGTTTTGACGAGATCAGGAAGGCCATCACGTCCCGCGCCGGGTCGCTCCGAGCCTACTTGAGTCATCGACCTGGGCAGCCGGCACCTTGAGGGCGCGATTCTCGGCCGCCCGGCAGCGGGGGTGCCGCGGCGACATCTCGTCCCCCAACGGCCGGTATCAGATCAGGTGATTGGCCTTCAGGAACGCGGCTGCCACCGCAGCCGCCGGCTGGTTATCGATCGCGACCGCCTTGTTCATGGCGATCATCGCGGGCACGGTGAGCAGCTTGTTGACGTGGTTGACGACGGTCATCACATTCGGACAGACGCTCAGCTTGCTCTTGTTTATCACCAGCGCGAGATTCTGAAATCCGAAGATGTTCTTCGGATCCGTGAGCACCGTGTACTTGCCGCTGGCCAACTGCGGATCGGTCGTGAATACATCGATCGCGTTGACGGCACCGCTGTCGAGCGCCTGGTACTGGATGCCGAGCGCAAGCGACTGGAAGGTGAAGTTCTTGATGCCGTAGACGCTCATCATCCCGGCCACTCCCTCCTGGCGGGCGAGGAACTCAGGCCGCGCGCCGAGCGTGAAGTGCGGGACCTTCTTGAGGTCCGCCGTCGAGACCAACCCGTACTTCTCAGCGTATGACTTGAGCACCGCGATCCTGTCAACGTCAGAGAACGGCGTCATGTCGCTCATCACCTGACCGCGCTTGGCGTAGAACGCCTTGGCGAGGAGGTACTCCTGCTGCGGGCTGGACACGGTCTTGGTGATCTTTGCCACGGTCGCCACCGACTCACCCGTGTACTCCGGATAGGCATCGATCTGACCGCTGGTCAGCGCCCTGTCGACGATCTCGGTCGCCCCGATGTTCTGCTTGTAGTTGATCGCGCAGCCGTGCGCCTCCAGCGCCTGCCGATAGAGCTGGCCGACGATGAACTCCTCGGTGAAGTCCTTCGTGCCCAGGGTGAGCGACCTGCCGTGCGTGCTGGGGGTCGTGGCGGACGGGCTCGACGCCGTCTGGCCGGATGAGCTCGAGCCCGGACTCGAGCTCGAGCTGCCGGTGCCGCCGCACGCCGCGACCAACAGCGCCGCGACTATGCCAGCCACAAACGTCCTCACGATTCGACCCGACATCGGCTTAGGCGATGGACCACGCATCGTGGTTTTTCTCCTCAATGATCACCGACGGCTGTCGCATCCCGGGTGTGCTGCACCCATGCGTCGGCGCTGGCGTTCCAACCGAGCCTACGCCATGGTCGCGGCGTGGCGGAGATCCCGTGGGCCGGAGCGCTGTGACCGCTGACGCCCAGCGCGCGCGGAACGTCCGGTGGACACACGACGATGGAAGCGGAGAGGGGGGGATTCGAACCCCCGATGGACTGAAAGCCCATACCGGTTTTCGAGACCGGCGCATTCAACCGCTCTGCCACCTCTCCGGTGGGGCGGCTAACAAGTTAGACGAAGGCGGCGGGGCTCGTCTTCAGCGCCGGGAGGCGAAGAAGGAGCGCAGGAGGTCGGCGCATTCCTCGGCCAGCAGGCCGGATTGCACCTGGGGGCGGTGGTTGAGGCGGGGCTCGGCGAGGATGTTCAGGACGCTCCCGGCGGCTCCCGCCTTGGGGTCGGTGGTCCCGTAGACGACGCGGGGGACGCGGGCCAGGACGATCGCCCCGGCGCACATGGCGCACGGCTCGAGCGTTACGTAGAGGACCGAGTCCAGGACACGCCAGCTGTCCAACGTGCGGGCGGCGTCGCGCAGGGCGATGAGCTCGGCGTGGGCGGTGGGGTCGGCGCGGACCTCCCGTTCGTTGTGTCCGGCGCCGATCACCTCGCCGTCCTTGACGACCACCGAGCCGACCGGAATGTCGCCGTGTTCCAGTGCTCGCTCGGCCTCACGGAGGGCGAGACGCATGAAGAATTCGTCTCTTGGAAAGAAACGCGAGCTCACCGGCGAAGGTCACAAAAGATGTCTGTACCGTCTAACAAGGGCAACTTTCGGGAATCCGATGATGTCTTAACGATGCGCCACCGGGCGGGCGATACGGTCGGGGGCCAACCATTTGCGATGATCTTTCAGCCCTTTCGCCGCCGAGCGACCCGCCCCGCCTGCGGGCGGTTGGCGGTCGTGCTGGCCGTCGCGGTGGCGCTGGCGCTGGCGACGCTCGGACTGGGAGCCGGCTCGGCCGGGGCTGCAGCTTACGTCCCGCACGAGGTGATCGTCGGCTATGCCCCGTGGTCGACCACCGGCATGTCGGCGGCGATTCGCACCCGGGTCGGCGCCCGGGCGGCCCCCGCGCCTGCGCCACGCTCGCAGCTTCTGCGGCTGCCGAGCACCGAAAGCGTGAACCAAGCGCTCCGCCGCCTGCGCCATCAGCCGGGCGTCGCCTATGCGGAGCCGAACTACATCGCCCACGCCGCCGATGCCTGGTACCCCGATGACGTCGGGCGCACCCATCAGGCCAAGGGATGGGAGAGGCTGCAGTGGAACCTGCTGCCCGGCGCGGGCATCGACGCGCCGCTCGCGTGGGCGAACATGTTCGGCGTCCACCGACCCGGCGGGAGAGGGGTGGTCGTGGCGATCATCGACACCGGGGTCGCCTACCGTAACTGGCACAAGTTCCACGAGTCGCCGGACTTCCGGGGCACGCGCTTCGTCGCCCCGTACGACTTCGTGGCGGGCAACCGCTATCCGCTGGACCGCAACGGCCACGGGACGTTTGTCGCCGGCGTGGTGGGCGAGAGCACCAACAACCACGTCGGCCTCACCGGCATCGCCTACGGTGCCTCGATCATGCCGATCCGTGTGCTCGACGCCGGTGGCCTCGGCGACGAGACCACGATCGCGCGCGGCATCCGCTACGCCGTCAACCATCACGCCCAGGTCATCAATCTCAGCCTCGAGTTCCTTCCCAGCCAGGTCTCGTCGGGGTCGGCGATCCCGGAGATCGTGAGCGCGATCAACTTCGCACATCGTCGCGGCGTCACCGTGGTCGGCGCGGCGGGCAACGATCAGACCAACCAGATCGCCTATCCGGCCCGCGTCGGCACTGTGATCTCGGTCGGAGCGACGACCCGCGATCGGTGCCTGGCGGACTACTCCAACGGGGGCACCGGGCTCGACCTCGTTGCGCCAGGCGGCGGCGACGACGCGATCATGTCATCCGATCCCGATTGCCATCCTGAGCGGGACCTGCCTTCGATCTATCAGCTGACGCTGACCGACACGCCCCACTGGGATCGGTTCGGATACCCCAACTACTACATCGGCACGTCGATGTCCTCGCCCGAGGTGGCGGCCACAGTGGCGCTGGTGATCGCCAGCGGCGTGATCGGACCCCACCCCTCGCCGGACCAGATCCTCGGCCGGCTCGAGCAGACGGCCGTCGCGCTCGGCTCCGGGCAGCCCAATTCGCAGTTCGGCTACGGCCTCCTCGATGCGGGCGCCGCCACCAGCCCCGTGGTCCAACCCGCGCCGGCGCTGAGCCACGGCGGTTGACCCCCACGCGCGGCTGAGCCGCTCACGTGGTGCGGACGATCAACACCGAGCAGGGCGCGTGGTGCGAGACCTTGTTCGGGACGGAGCCCAGGAGGAAGCGCGTGGCGCCGGTCATGCCCTTGTTGCCGATCACGATCAGGTCGGCGCGCTGCTCCTCGGCAATGTCAAGGATGGCATCGGCGGCGTCGCCCACTCGAGCGAAGGTCTCCACATGCTCGACGCCCCCGGCGCCCGCGTCGCGCTCGGCCGACTCCAGCAGCTCGAGCACCTCCTCGCGGGGGTTGACCGTCCACTGCACGTCGCGTGGGGCGCGCAGGCGATCAGCGCGCAGCCGGGAGTCCGAGACCGGCTCGTAGGCGCTGACGATCTGCAGCCGCGCCTTCAGGGCAGCGGCCAGCTCGATGGCGTTTGAGACGGCGATGGCCGCGGTGTCCGAGCCGTCGGTGCCGACGACGATCGTGGAGATCATGCCAGCCACTCTAGATCGCCCCTCAGGCGAGTTTTGTGATTGCGATCACCATTCCGGCGAGGACGAATATGCAGATCGCGGCCTGGGTGTAGAAGAACAGCTTCGGCATGCCTGATAGCGAGGCTATCGTCTCGCCCATGCCCGAGCGGCTGAGCCCGGCGCTGAAGGCGGTAAGCGACGCCGTGCTGGCCGTCGCCTCGCAGCTGTCGGTGGACGAGGTACTGCAGCGTCTGGTGGACTCTGCCCGCGAGCTCGCCGGTGCGCGCTACGCGGCGCTCGGCATCCCCGACGGGCAGGGCGGCTTTCGCCGCTTCCTGGTCGCCGGCATGAGCGACGAGCTGATCGCCTCGATGGGCCCGCTGCCGCGCACGCACGGGATGCTCGGGGCGATGCTCGAGACCAGCGGCGCGTACCTGGCGCAGGACATCCACGACGATCCCCGCTTCCGGGGCTGGTGGCCGCGCGAGCACCCCGACATGCGCACCTTCCTGGGGGTTCCGATCGTCGCCCGCGACGAGGTGATCGGCGCCTTCTACCTGACCGAGAAGGAGGACGCCCCGTCGTTCGACGAGGGTGACAGGGAGCTGATCGAGCTGCTCGCCGCGCATGCCGCGATCGCGATCACCAACGCCCGGCTGTACGAGCGCAGCCGTGAGCTCTCGATCCTCTCCGAGCGCAACCGCCTGGCACTCGAGCTGCACGACGTGGTCAGCCAGAAGCTGTTCAGCCTCAACCTCAGCGCCGACTCGGCGGCCACCCTGCTGGAGCGCGATCCGGAGGCCGCCCGAGCCCAGCTCGGACGCGTCCGCGAGCTGGCACGGGAGGCGCTCGGGGAGTTGCGATCGCTGATCCTCGGGCTGCGACCGGCCGATCTGACCCACGACGGGCTGGAGGGCGCGCTGCGCAAGGAGATCGAGATGCTGCGCCGCGTGCACGGCGTCGAGGTCGAGCTCCGGGTCGACTGCGGTGAAGCCGGCCAGCAAGACCCGCTCGAATTCGAGATCCTGCGGATCGCGCACGAGGCCCTGCACAATGCCGTTCGCCACGCTGCCCCGGGCCGGGTCGATGTGCGCCTGCACGGTGACGCGCAGCGGCTGACGCTCGAGGTATGCGACGACGGGATCGGCTTCGATCCGAGCGATCCAGAGCTGCGCTCGCGACATCTGGGGCTGACCTCGATGGAGGAGCGCGCCCGCGAGCTGGGCGGCGCGCTCGAGGTCAGCTCCGCTCCCGGAGCCGGGACGACGGTACGCCTGGAGGTGCTCCGGGATGGCCGCTGAGCCGATCCGGGTCATGATCGTCGACGATCACGCCGTGGTCCGGGAGGGTCTGCGGACGTTCCTGCAGCTCCAGGACGGGATCGAGGTCGTGGGGGAGGCCGCCGACGGGCGCGAGGCGATCGAGCTGGCACCGCGGCTGTCGCCCGATGTGATCCTGATGGACCTGGTGATGCCGCGCCTGGACGGCGTGCGGGCGATGCGGGAGCTGCGCGACCTGGTGCCGGACGCCCGGGTGATCGTGCTCACGAGCTTCCTCGACGACGAGCGGCTGATGCCGGCGGTCCAGGCGGGAGCCGCCGGCTACCTGCTCAAGGACGTGGAGCCGGCCGAGCTGGCACGCGCCGTGCGCACCGCTCACGCCGGCGAGGCGCTGATCGATCCCACGGTGGCGGCCCGTCTGCTGCGCACGCTGTCGACGCCGCAGGGGCCGGTCGCCGGCGACGGTGAGCGGCTCACGCGGCGCGAGCGCGAGGTCCTCGAGCTGATCGCCGCCGGGCGCTCGAACAAGCGGATTGCGGTGGAGCTCGGGATCGCCGAGAAGACGGTCAAGACGCACGTGGGGCACGTGCTGGCCAAGCTGGGCGTCTCAGACCGTACGCAGGCGGCGCTGCTCGCGGTGCAGCAGGGACTCGTGGGAGGCGCAGCCGGGCACAGGTCCTAGGACCAATTGCCGCTGGAAACCGGGACCGCGACGCGCGTAGCGTGACGGTCATGTCAACTGCAATCATCACCGGAGCCTCGCGCGGGCTGGGACTGGCCCTCGCCCGGGAGCTCGCCTTTCGCGACTGGAAGCTGGTCATCGACGCCCGCGGGGCCGACGCACTCGCCCGGGCCGCCGGGGAGCTTCGCCACCGTACTGAGGTGATCGCCGTGGCGGGCGACGTGACCGACGACTGGCACCGTGGCGCGCTGCTGGATGCCGCCGACGGCCACCTGGACCTGCTGGTCAACAACGCCAGCACGCTCGGCCCCAGTCCCCAGCCGTCGCTTGCCGAGTACCCACCGGCCGAGCTCGAGCGGGTTTACCGGGTCAACGCCGTGGCGCCGCTGGCGCTGATCCAGATGGCGCTGCCGCTGATCCCCGGCGGCGGCCGGATCATCAACGTGACCTCTGACGCCGCCGTCGAGGCCTATGAAGGTTGGGGCGGCTACGGATCCTCGAAGGCGGCGCTCGAGCAGCTGACGGCGATCCTGGCCGCCGAGCACCCCGAGCTGCGCATCTACACAGTCGACCCCGGCGACATGCGCACCGCGATGCACCAGGAGGCGTTCCCCGGCGAGGACATCTCCGACCGCCCGCCGCCCGAGGACAGCGTCCCCGGCCTGCTGGAGCTGATTGAGGGACGGCTGCCCAGTGGGCGCTACCAGGCGCGCGAGCTTCTGGCCGAGGCTTCGCCATGAGCAGCGCCCTGGCGTTCGAGCTCCCGAGCGCGCTCGAGGCGAACATACCGGCCGAGGCCCGCGGGCGGCGCCGCGACGGAGTCCGGCTGATGGTCGCCCATGCCGGCGACGGGCGCATCTCGCACGCCCGATTCAGTGACCTCGTGACGGTTCTGCGGTCCGGAGACCTTGTGGTGGTCAACGTCTCGGCGACCCTGCCGGCGTCGGTGCCCGGACATCGCGCCGACGGCAGTCCCGTTCGGGTTCACTTCGCCACCCGGGCGCCCGGGCTCGACGCGCGCTGGCGGGTGGTGGAGTTGCGCTGCGCCCCGGACGGCGCCCGCCCGGAACGGGGGCGGTCGGGGGAGACGGTCACGCTCGGGGCCGATGGCGGAGGAGGTGCCGCCGGCGCGCGGTCGGGCGGCGAGCTCGAGCTGGTGGCGCCATATGCCTACAGCTCGCGGCTGCTGCTGGCGCGCTGGAACGGCGCCCGGACGGTGGAAGGGCTGATGGCCAGCGTGGGCGAGCCGATCCGCTACGGCTACGTGCCGCACCCCTGGCCGCTCGAGGCCTACCAGAACGTCTACGCGACCACTCCGGGGAGCGCCGAGATGCCGAGCGCTGGGCGGCCGTTCACCGACCAGCTGATCTCCGGCCTCGCGGCGCGCGGGGTGGCGGTGGCCCCGCTCACGCTTCACACCGGCGTCTCCTCGCCCGAGCGTCACGAGCCGCCGTTCCCCGAGCAGTACGAGGTGCCCGCCGGGACCGCCCGCCTGGTGTCGGCCACGCGCGAGGCGGGCGGGCGCGTGATCGCTGTGGGCACGACGGTGGTCCGGGCGCTCGAGTCGGTGTCGCGTCCCGACGGGACCGTCGCCCCGGGTGCCGGGTGGACGAGCGTCGTGATCGGTCCTGAGCGCGGGGTCGCCACAGTGGACGGGTTGATCACGGGCTGGCACGAGCCCGAAGCCTCGCACCTGCAGATGCTGGCGGCGATCGCCGGACCGCAGCTGCTCGAGCGCTCCTACGAGCAGGCGCTGGCCCGCGGCTACCTGTGGCACGAGTTCGGCGACAGCCACCTGATCCTGCGTTCCTGAGCCGGCCGTCCCGGACCGGGCCGGTGGCGGGAGGGGATGAGGGGCATCTAAGCGAACGTAGGCTTCGCCTAGATGCCCCTCACCTCGGCCGCGGGGCGCAGATCGGCCGCGGTCAGCTCGTCGAGGAGCCCGATCGCTCGCGGGTCGCGGCCGGGCTCGAGCAGGACGGCGCCGCCGGGCCAGTAGGGGTGGGGCGGTTCGACGCGGTCCACCAGCAGCGGCTCGTAGAGCCACGAGCCGGTATTGAGAAACCGGGTGGCGCCGGTGCGCGGACGCGCGCGCGGGTCGCGCCACAGCGCCGTGTCCTCGCCCTCCCGCGGGCCGCTGCGGTGGACGTGGCCGAACACGATCCAATCGGCGTCGACACCGAGCCGGCGGGCCACCCGCCCCATCGCCGGGATCGCCGCATGGCGCATCTGCAGGTCGATGATCCGGGCGTTGACGGGCGACATGCGGGCGTTCATGAGCAGCTGGGGGAGGGCCGGGAGCGCGGCGGTCCGGACGATCTCGCCGGTGGCCTCGATCAGCGTCGCCAGCGGGCGGCGCAGGAAGCGTGACGGCAGCGGCTCGCGGCTGCGGCGCGAGCGTGAGCGCTCGTAGTCGCTGGGCCGCGCGCTGCCCGGGGCGTCGTGCCCGCGGGAGGGGCGCAGCAGGCCGAAGGCGGACACCGGGATCAGATGGCGGTCGAGGTAGTGCCCGTGGGTCGCCCACACGCCGTCGTCCAGCCACACGCCCGGGTAGTGGACGCTGACCCGCGCCGGAGACAACCAGGAGACCACGCGCGCCAGCGCCGCCGAGGCGTCCGGGGGCACCGAGCCGTCGCGTGCCAGCTCCCGGCCCTGGGCCCGGGCCCAGGCGCGGATCAGCGGCGCGTCGTGGTTGCCGGGCACCAGCACGACCTCGCGGTCCGGGCCCATCCGCCGTCCGATCTCGCGCACGGCCGGCTCGGCGGCGATCAGCGACCGCTGCGGATGGCGGTTCATGAGCTCCGCCAGATCGCCGAGCACGACCAGGCGGTCGACGTCCTTCAGCGCTTCCAGCAGCCGGGTGCGCGGCGCGGCGAGACGCGCCACGTCACGATGAGCCCGGTTGCCCAGGTGCAGATCTGAGATGACCAGCGTTCGCAAGCCGGCGGCACGATAGCCGCCGGCTGGCTGCGCCGGCTGGCGCGGGCTACGCCGTGACCAGCGTCTCGAAGTGCAGCGGGACGCCGCGCGCGGCGACGATCACCGGCGAGGTGGCCTCCTCGATCGCATTCTGCGAGCGCGAGGAGATCATCACGCAACCCTCGGGAGCCTCGGCGCGGGAGCCGACGACCAGCAGGTCAACGCCGTGCTCGCGGTCGACGACGGTCGCGTCGAGGCGGCCTGCGAGGGAGAAGGCGGTCTCGATCGCAGCCTCATCGGCGGAGCCGGGGAGGATGCCGATCGTGACGATCTCACGATCGCCCCGGTAGCCCGAGGGAGCGATGGCGATCGCGGCCATGCCGCGCTCGAGCAGGCGCTGAGCGGACCCGCATACGGACACGTGGCCCGCCGGGGTTCGGTAGTCCGAGCCGAACACGATCACGTCCGCGTCCTCCTGACTGGCCAGCCAGCCGAGGCCCTCGGCGGTCGAGCCGCTGAGCACGACACGACGTCCGACGTCTGCGTCATCGAGCCGCTGCGCGCCGCGCTCGAGCAGGGCGTCGGCCTCGTGGACCTCGAACTCCTCGCGGTCGCTGCGGCGCTGGGCTGCATGGCGGACGTAGGCGAGGGTCAGCCTGGCGCCAGCCTCGCCCAGAACCCGCCCGAACATGAGCGCATCGTGGTCGTTCTGAGTGTCGTCGTACGAGATGATCGCGTGCGGCGCCATGGGCACCCTTTCTGAGTCCTCTGAAAATGGATACGTAGGTACGTCGTTGGTTCGCCACGAGGGTCCCATTCCCTGAGTATCAGTGCTAATGAAGTTGGTCATCATCAGGATAAGATTTGCTGATGCTTAATCTCGGCCGGCTGCACGTGCTCTGCGAAGTCGTGACGCGGGGGTCATTCTCGGCCGCCGCCGAGGCGCTCTCGTATACGCAGTCGGCGGTCTCGCAGTCGATCGCGCGGCTCGAGGCGGAGACCGGGACGACGCTCGTGATCCGCGACCGGCGCGGCGTGCGCCCGACGGCCGCGGGGTCGTCGCTGGTGGCCCACGCGGAGCGGATCTTCGCCGAGGTGGAGGCAGCCGAGGCCGACCTGGCGGCGGTGCTCGGGATCCGTGCGGGCAAGCTGCGGGTGGCCTCGTTCCCCTCCGCCGGTGCCACCCTGATGCCGCTGGCGGTGGCCCGCTTCCGGCAGGCACACCCCGAGGTGGCGCTGACGCTGGCCGAGGGCGAGCCCGAGCAGATCGCTCCGCGCCTGCGGGCGGGTGAGTTCGATCTCGCGCTGCTGTTCGACTTCCCCGGCGCGCGCGAGCGTTCCGGGCAGGGCCTGCGGTCGGTGAGGCTGCTCGAGGACCCGATGCACCTGGCGCTGCCGGCCGAGCACCCCCTGACGACCAAGCCGGAGCTGTCGCTGGCCGACCTACGCGACCAGCAGTGGGTGCAGACGTCCGCTTCGAGTCCCTGTGCCCGTCACGTGGTCCGCTCCTGCCTGGCAGCCGGGTTCGAGCCCTACGTGGCCTTCGAAAGCGATGACTACGACACGGTGCAGGGTCTCGTGGCCGCCGGGGTGGGGGTGGCGCTGATCCCGCGCCTCGCGCTCACGCGCGTGCATCCGGGCATCGTCGTGCGGTCGCTGGCGCCGCGCAGTCCGGCGCGCAAGGTGACCGCGGCCACGATGGCGGCGCCGGGCGTGGTGCCGGCGGCGAACGCGATGATCGCGCTGCTCCGGGACGTTTCGCGTCGCTTCACCGACGCCGGGCTGACCACGCCGCTGTGGTCCAGCCCTGGGCTCACGGTTCCGGGCTGACGCCGTGACGCGTGGTCCAGCCCCTGGGCTCACGATACTGGGCTGACGCCGTAGCGCGTGGTTGGGTGCGTGCGGCTACTGCGTGCTTGGGACAGGGTGGGTGTCGTGGTGCCGGCGCCGGATGTGGTCCCAGATCGGGGGTGGGCGTCCTCATGCACACATAGGCTGCATGAGGACGCACAGCCCCATCCTGGGACCTCGACGAACATCGGAAAAGCCGGGAACTCCCTTCCCAAGCCTGTCGTTGGGCGTCTCGCACCGCGCGAACGCTCTGAGCCGGACGGAGCGGGCGAGCTCAGGCGGTCCGGGCGAACTCAGGCGGTCCGGGCGAGCTCGGCGGCCAGCTCGTCGGCCTGATGGCCCATCACCAGCGGCCGGATGACGCGCTCCATCGGGCGCGCCAGCAGTCCGATCCGCCCCGGGTCGACGGACAGCCGGTAGGTGGCCCGGGTGCGCCCGTCTCCGAGACCCTCGAGCTCCCACGAGCCGTGCATCGAGTCGAGATCGTCGGACTCGACCTGGCTCCAGGCGATCCGGAGCGGGGGGTCGTAGCTCACCGCCACGCGGGCCGACACCCGGGTCAGCTTGGCGTCGCTGACGGTGTCGCAGATCATCGGGCGGCCGTCGGCGTCGCGCTGCACAACGTCCATACGCTCGAGCGTCCGCTGCCACTGCGGCCAGCGCTCGACATCCTGTACGACCGCCCAGCACCTCTCAACGTCCGCCGCGATCTCGGCGCTGCAACTGCCGCTGAGCTCGCTCACGCCCCGGCTGCGCCGGCCGCCGGGCGGTCGCTCAGGCGGGTGTTCCCGCCGGAGGCGTCGATCAGCGCGAGGCTCAGCCTGGAGCTCGTGCGCGCGTGACCACGGGCCTGCGGCAGCCGGCGAGATACAACCTGTAGCGCCGGGGCCGAGAGCGCCACCGTGACCTCGGTCGCCGTCCGGCGAAGGGTCAGCCGCAGCGCGCCGTGCGACAGGTGCGCCGTGAAACGGGCGCGCCGAGCGTCGTGGACGCTGACGCGGACCCCGCGCGTGGACACAAGCTGCAGGTAGCTCGGCAACGAAACGGTCACCCGGGAAAGGGCGGGGGCGCCGCGGCCTGCGGTGAGGCGGAACGACAACGCGGGCTCGAGCTGCGCGACGCCGGAGAGCGAGACATGGGAGAGCTTGGAGGCGGCGCCGACTATGAGTTGGAGCGCGGCCGAAGCGGTGGAGCTCTCGGAGTCCTGAGCCGCCACGGAGACGTTGAAGGTGCCGATCCGGCGCGGCGAGCCCGTGATCCGCCCGGTCGACTGGTTCAGCGACAGCCCCGGCGGTAGTCCGTGGGCCCCGTAGGTGACCGTGGTGCCGCGGGCGTCGATCGCGTGCAGACGCAGCGATACCGTGGAGTGGGCGGCGAGCCGCCGCGTGGACGGTGTCGGCAGGCGCAGCGAATCGGCGCACAGGTCCGCGGCCAGGGCAGAGGCGTTGGGCGAGCCCAGCCCGCTGGCCTCGTCGTAGCCGGCGCGGGCGGTGTAGCTGCCGTTGTTGGTCCCGGTGAAGTCGTTGTTGCCCGTGATGAC
Organism: uncultured Solirubrobacterales bacterium; assembly: GCA_963799995.1. Taxonomy (GTDB): domain Bacteria; phylum Actinomycetota; class Thermoleophilia; order Solirubrobacterales; family Solirubrobacteraceae; genus Palsa-465. The sequence goes on from CAWCZI010000014.1 coordinate 803,875, forward strand.
GTCGTTGAAGTCACTCGCGTAGGCACCGCCCGCAGCGCGGTAGAGGGCCGGTCCCGCGTACCCGAGCGGGCTCCCCGCGCACCCGGGCGACGCGTCGGCGAGCGCCATCAGCGCCGCCCACACGGGCGCGCCCGCGCTCGTCCCACCGATCGCCTGCCAGCCGGACGGCTGGCCGGCGGAACCGTCGCCGTTCCAGTAGATGACGTAGCCGGTGCTGGGGTCGGCGTCGAGGCTGACGTCGGGGACCTGGCGGCAGAGACCGCCCGCGCGGCCGCACGGTGCGCCCGTCGAGTCCGGTCCGCGCACACCCAGCGCAGCGGGCGCGCCGAGCTGGTCGGCGGGCATCGGCCACAGGCTGGAGATGCCGCCGCCTCCGGCTCCGGGCTGCAGCAGCCCGGAGACGAGCGTGCCGCCGCCGTTCCAGACGCTCTCGGTGGGGCGTGGGCCGAGCGACTGCAGGGTGGTGCCGCCGACCCCGGTCACGAACGGCTGGCTGGCGGGATCGTCGACGGCCAGTCGCGTGTCCGGCAGTGCGCCGCCGGCGTCGCAGTCCTCGGAACCGCTGTCGCCCGAAGCGGCGACGATCGTCTGGCCCTGGACGGCGGCCTGCTGAAAGAGCGTGTTCTCGGCCGCGGCGTTACCGGCGCCGAGCGTCGGCTCGCACTGGCCCCAGGAGACCGAGACCACACGGGCGCGGTCCTGGTTGATGATCGCCGCGAAGGTGTCATAGGGCCCCGACCCCGGAGCGCTCGAGTTCGAGTTGGGGCCCTGGTAGACGAGCACGTTGGCGGCCGGGGCCATGCCGATCAGGTTCTCGATGTCGAGCGCGGCCTCGCCCGTTCCGTCACCGCTGCCGCTGCCGCCGTCCACCGGGATGTAGGAGACCGAGGTATGGGTGCCGTAGCACGACTGGTAGGCGGCGATGTCAGCCGCGGAGTTGGGCTCGAGCTCATACACCGCGACGGTGACGCCGGTGCCCAGGTCGCCCGCGCTGTAAAGGCCCGGGAACCCGTAGGCGGACGCGATCTGGTCCACGGTGTGGGCGTTGTCGCTCGAGGCCACGGTCTGCGCGGCCGAGCACGGCTCGGGGCCGCCGGTGGCCACGTGCGGCTCGACTGCCGCTGCCCGCAGCGCAGCCACATGCCGCGGCGCGCGCACGAGCAGAGGGTGCGGGCCGGCGCCGGCGCCGAGCCCCAGCACCGACTGCACTATCGGTGAGGCTGCGGCGCCCAGGCTCGCCTTCGCGATCGCGGCGACAGCGCTACGCCGGCCGGGTAGCGCGCGCTGTAGCAGCGCCGCCGGCATAGCCTGCTCGAGCTGCCCGGCGGTGGCGCTCACCGGAATCGACAGGCCGCCGGCGGTGGTCGCGCCAGGGCGCAGACCACGAGCCATCAGCGCGCCGCGCACGGCCGTGATCTGCGCCGGCGTCGGGCCGAAGCGGCGAGCGAACTGAGCCGGCGTCAGATAGTGCAGATACGCGCTCGAGCCGGGCGTCGAGACGGCCTCGGCGTAGGCGGCCAGCGCCGCTGGATCGCGCGGGCGCAGGGTCACGGTCATGTGGATCGTGTGGGCGGCGGGCGGTGCGGCCGCGCGCGCCATCGCCGCCGGAGCGAGCGCGAGCATCAGCCCGAGCACCGCCGCCAGCGCGACCCTACGCGGTGTCGACGCCACGCCTGCCATGCGACTGCGCAGGCTAGCGTCAGTCTCCGGCCGGCGCGTCAGACGTCGAGCTGCTGCAGTGCCGAGAGGTAGCCCTCGGAGTACGAGGGGAATTGCGCGACTGTGTCGAGCAGGACCTCCAGAGGCACCTCGGCCCGGATCGCCAGCACCGCCTGATGGATCCACTCGCTGGCCAGCGGCGACACCGCCCAGGCTCCGACCATCACCCGGCGACGGCGATCGGCGAGGACGCTGAGCTCCCCGCGGGGATCCTGCTCGTAGGTGTAGGGGCGAGCGATCGTCTCCGGGAGCTTCACGGTGGCGACGGCGACGTCGAGGCCCTGCTCGCGCGCCTGCTCCTCGGTCAGACCGACGGCGGCGACCTCCGGGTCGGTGAAGACGACGCGCGGGATCGCGCGGTAGTCCGCCTTGACCGGGCGCCCGCGCATCTCGGCCAGCGCAACCCGGGCCTGATACTTGGCCAGATGGGTGAAGAGGGCCACACCGGTGCAGTCGCCGGCCGCCCAGACGCCCTCGGCCACGCGGCAATGCTCGTCGATCGGGATCCCGTGGGGGCCCGGGTGCACGCCGACTGTCTCGAGGCCGATCCCCTGGCTGCGGGGGCGTCGTCCCACGGCCACGATCAGGCGCTCGCCGCGCAGCTCGGAGCCATCCTCGAGCGTCAGCACCCGCTGATCGCCGTCCAGCCGGACGCGCGTGCCGTGCACGCCCGTCCGGAGGTCGATCCCGTCGGCGCGCAGGCTCTCCGCCATCAGCTCTGAGACGCGCGGGTCCTCGCGCTCGACCAGCCGCGGCGAGCCCTGGACGAGCGACACCTCACTGCCGAAGCGGCGCAGGAACTGGGCCAGCTCGACGCCGACCGGGCCGCCCCCGAGCACGATCACGTTCGCCGGGATCTGGGCGAGCGCGGTGGCCTCGCGGTTGGTCCAGTAGCCGGCCTCGCCGAGCCCGTCGACCGGAGGCACGACCGGATCCGAGCCGGTAGAGATGAGGATCGCGTCGGCCTCGAACTCCCGGTCCTCGACCGCAAGGCGCCCGGGGCCGGTCAGCCGACCGTCGCCCTTGACGACGGTCGCGCCCTTGTCCTCATAGCCCTTGACCCGCGCCGAATCGTCGCCCGCCGAGGTCATGTAGTCGCGGTAGCGCGCGAGGTCGGGCCACACCAGCCCCGCCTGGAGTACTCCGGCGGCCCGCGCGGACTCCCCGCGCACATCGGTCGGTCGCAGCAGCGTCTTGGTGGGGATGCAGGCCCAGTTGGTGCACTCGCCGCCGATCAGGTCACGCTCGATCATCAGCACCCGGCGGTTCTCGGCCAGCAGGGCGGACGCGGCGTGCTCGCCGGCCGGCCCGGCCCCCAGGATCGCGACGTCGAAGCGCTCGGCCATCGCTTCAGACTACTTGCGGGCGCGCCACTAGGACGAGACGCCGCGTCGCGCCAGATGCTGGTCGCGACGGGTCTCCAGCCGCGGTTTGAGCGCCGGCCAGTCATCGTCGATCACGGAGAAGTAGGCCGAATCGCGGGCGCCCCCCTCGCTGACCACCATGTGCTTGCGAAGGACCCCTTCGAAGATGGCGCCGAGCGCGGTCAGCGCGCCACGGGAGCGCTCGTTACGGGCGTCGGTCTTGAACTCGACCCGGCGGCAGCCGGCTTGTTCGAACGCGTGGGTCAAAAGCAGCAGCTTGGTCTCGACATTGGCACCCGTCGACCACGCCCAACGCGCCAGCCAGGTCCATCCGATCTCCACCCGCAGATGCTCGAAGCGCAGCTCCAAAAACCGGGTGGAGCCGAGCACGCGGCCCGAGTGGGCGTCGAGGATCGCGAACGGCACCTCGCGCCCGGCGCCCGCGTTCTCCAGCGAGGTCGCCAGCCAGCGCCTGACCGCGTCATCCGAGGACGCCATGTCGACCGGCATCCAGCGAAACATCTCGCCGTCGACGGCGGCCTCGATCAGCCCTCGCTCGTGCTCGGCCGCGAGCGGCTCGACAGTCACCAGCCGGCCTGTGAAGCGCCCCCGGAGATCGGCGGCGGTCGGCTGCGGGAGCGGCCCTTGGGCCTCGGCCGGCGGGGTGCGCGAGTCGGTCACGGCGGCAAGGATAAGCGCCGGTCGCGAAGGTCGCGTGTGTCAGGCTGCGGAAACGGTCGGCTGCGTGGTGGCCGCGGGATCGGGGAGACGCGGATCGCGCTCGTAGAGCCCGCGGTCGGCACGGCGCAGGACGGCACGGAGGTCCTCGCCGGCCTCGGCGAAGGTGCTGCCGAGGCTCATGCTCACGAGACGCTCCTCACCGGCAAAGAACACGGCCTTGGCAAGCGTGTCGTCGATGCGGCGCAGCAGATTCTGCTCCACATGGGTGTCGGCGGAGATCTCGGCGAGGATCACGAACTCGTCGCCGCCAGTGCGGGCCACCGTGTCCTCGGCCCGGATCGCCAGACGCAGGCGCTTGGCGATCTCCACCAGGACCTCGTCGCCCGCGGGGGCGCCGTAGGAGTCGCTGAGGCGGTTGAAGTCGTCGATGGCGACGACGGCCAAGAATGTCTCGCCGCCGTAGCGCAGCCGGCGCGCGAAGGCCTGGGAGAGACGGTCGGCCAGCACGAGCCGGCTGACGGCGCCGGTGAGCGCATCGTGGGACGCGACGTGTCCGAGGTCGAGTGCGATCCGGGTGAGCTCGAGCTGCGATACGACCTGCTCGGCCATGTCCTCGAGCAGCGAGATCTGGCGGTCGGAGATCTCGTGAGCGACGATGTCGAACGCGCACAGCGTGCCGACGACGACCTCATCGGAGGTACGCAGCGGGACCGACGCGTAGAAACGCACCGGGTCGGGGCCCTGGACGAAGGAGCTATAGCTGAAGCGGGGGTCGGCGCTGGCGTCGGCGCAGACGATCCGCTCCTCGGAGTCCACCACCAGCCGGCACATCGAATCTTCGCGCGGGTGCTCGCCGAGCGGGGCGTTGTCAGCGGCGATGCGGCGCTGGTAGGTCTCGTCGACGATGTGGATGGCGGCGCCGGCGGCGCCGGTGACGTAGGACGCGACCCGGGTGATGCCGGTCAGGCCGGGGTTGCCGGCGCGCTCGAGCACGCCGAGGCGAGCAATCGCCTCGCTGCGGCGTCCCTGAACTGACTCGTGCACCCTCATCAGAACGCGGATCGGCATCTTCGGCCATCGACTTGAGCGATTTGTTCGGGGGGTTGGACGCGCACCGGTTTGAACCGGCTGTCCAATGGAGTTGTGGGATGCGCGGCGGGGTGTGCTTGGGTTAGGGGCCGATGCCTGCGAAGCGTGACCGACGATGAGCGTGCTGCATGCGGTGGCGATCTTCGCCGCGGGGGTGGTGGCCGGCACGATCAACACCGTCGTCGGCAGCGGCACCCTGTTCACGTTCCCGGTCCTGCTCGGCTTCGGTTACGCGCCCGTGGTGGCCAATGTGTCCAACACCGTCGGTCTGGTGCCCGGCTCGGCGTCGGGAGCCGTGGGCTACCGGCGTGAGCTGAGCGGCCAGCGCGCGCGAACCCTCCGGCTGGCGTGCGCCTCGATCGCGGGCGGCGTCACCGGAGCCGTGTTGCTGCTCAGCCTCCCCGCGTCGGCGTTCAAGGCGATCGTGCCGGTGTTCATCGCGCTGGCGCTGGTGCTGATCGTGGTCCAGCCTCGGCTGTCGCTCCTGCTGGCAGCCCGGCGGTCGCAGGCGGCGAGCGACGCGGCCGAGGGCGAGACCACGGCGCGCGACCGTGCCCAGGGCCACGGGGGCCCGCTGCTGCTGGTCGGAGTGTTCGCGGCCGGCATCTATGGCGGCTACTTCGGAGCAGCTCAGGGGATCCTGCTGCTGGCGTTGCTCAGCCTGGCGCTGGAGGAGGAGCTGCAGCGGATCAACGCGCTCAAGGTCGTGCTGACGGGCCTGGTCAACCTCGTCTCGGGGATCGTGTTCGTGTTCGTGGCCCACGTCGCGTGGGCCCCCGCGGGGCTGATCGCGGCCGGCTCGGTGCTGGGCGGAGTGATCGGCGCGCGGGCCGGCCGGCGCCTGCCGTCGCCGGTGCTGCGGGCGGTGATCGTCGTCGTCGGGATCGTGGCGATCGTGCGCCTGGTGGCGTGAGCGTGCGCCCGGTGGGGCGGGCTCTCGAGCCGCGAGACGCCGCCTGACGGGCCGACTTGACCCCGCGTCCGGGGCTTGATCGAATTGCCTGAAACCGACCCAACCACAGACGCGGACTCGTTTCTGAAGGTCTTCGAGGCTGAAACCGACGTCGCCGAGATGATGGGCGAGGCGGGCGTCACCGAGCGACCCACGCCGGTCTTCTGGCGCGAGCTGGAGACGCCGGACCGCTTCTGAGCTCGGGCGGGGCGCGGCGCGGCCAGAAACGAGTCCGCCCGCGCCTGCCCATCCGTCAGTGCTTGTAGGTGCCGACCAACCGGGCCTGCTCGATCACGTGATCCTCGATCCGGTCAAGCAGCGCCCGCCGGTCGAGTCCCGGCTCGAGGTCGAGGTCCTCGTCGAGTGCGTAGACCCAGAAGTAGTAATGGTGGGTGCCGTGTCCCGGGGGCGGCGCGGGGCCGCCGTATCCGGTTTTGCCGAACGAGTTGCTGCCGGCCGTAGCGTCCCCGCCGCCCTCGGGGAGGCCGGTCTGATCACCGGCGATCCCGTAGGCCACCCAGTGGGTGAAACCGTCGACGAGCGGCGCGTCGGGGTCGTGGACCACGATCGCGAATGAGTTCGTGCCCTCGGGTACACCCGACCACCGCAGCTCGGGGGAGACGTCCTCCCCGTCACCCGTGTGGCGCTCGGGGATCCTCTCGTGGTGCTTGAAGGCAGGGCTCTCGAGCTTCAGGTCGGCGACGTTCAGTTCTTGGGGCATGATCGAGGCAGTACCCGGGCCCGATGTCTGCAAATCAGGCGGCCGGTGCAGGTGTGACGCCGCTCAGCGTGGTGGCCGGCGCTTGACCGGGACTCGTCCGGGCGGCTGGGTGGGTGACGGACGCGGGTGCAGCCTGGGGATCTCGCCCTCCGCGGGGGTGTCGGCGTCGAGCACCAGGTGCTCGCCGTGATGGGTGATCTCGAGCGGCTCGCCCTCGACCAGGTGATAGCGCGCACGTTGGTGCTCGACCTCGACGCGCAGGCGGCGTCCGCGGAAGGCCAGGCGGAATGTGAGCTTGGTGATCGCCGCCGGCAGGCGAGGAGTGAAGGTGAGCTCGCCGCCGTGATCGCGCAGGCCGCCGAAGCCCGCCACCGCCGCGATCCAGGTCCCGGCCACTGACGCGATGTGGATGCCGTCCCGTGTGTTGTGCTCGAGATCGTCGAGGTCCATCAGGGCGGCCTCGCCGAAGTAGTCGTAGGCGAGCTCCACATGCCCGACCTCGGCGGCGATCACCGCCTGGGTGGAGGCCGACAGGGATGAGTCGCGAACGGTCAGCGGTTCGTAGTACTCGAAGTCGCGCAGCTTCTCCTCGGGGGTGAAGCAGTCCCCGCGCGTAAACAGCGCCAGCACCAGATCGGCCTGCTTGACCACCTGCTTGCGGTAGAGGTCGAAGTAGGGGAAATGCAGTAGCAGCGGATATTGGTCGGGTCCGGTGTGCTCGAAGTCCCACTTCTGATGGCGGGTGAAGCCCTCGGCCTGGGGATGGACCTCGAGCACCTCGTCGTAGACGACGACCATCCGGTCGGCTGCGTCGCGCCAGCTCGCCGCCTCCTCCTGGTCGACCTCGAGCTCGGCGGCCCGCCGCGGGTGGCGCTCGACGGCGTCGGCCGCGGCCCGGAGATTGTGCTGCGCCATCACGTTGGTGTAGACGTTGTTATCGGCGACGGCGCTGTACTCGTCTGGCCCGGTCACGCCATCGATCCGGAACGCGCCGGTGGAGTCGTGGTGGCCCAGCGAGCGCCACAGCCGCGCCGTCTCGACGAGCAGCTCGATCCCGACGGTGTGCTCGAAGTCGGCGTCCTCGGTGGCGGACTGGTAGCGGAACACCGCGTCGGCGATGTCGGCGTTGATGTGAAACGCGGCCGTGCCGGCCGGCCAGTAGCTCGAGCATTCCTGGCCACGGATCGTCCGCCATGGGAAGGCCGCGCCGCGCAGCCCGAGCGTGCGGGCGCGGTCGCGCGCCAGATCGAGCGTGTCGTGGCGCCAGCGCAGGGCATCGGCCGCCGCCCGCGGAGCGGTGTAGGTGAGCACCGGGAGCACGAACATCTCCGTGTCCCAGAACGTGTGACCGTCGTAACCGGGGCCGGTGAGCCCCTTGGCGGCGATCGCGCGCTGCTCGCCGCGGGCCCCGGCCTGGAGGGTGTGAAAGAGCCCGAAGCGGATCGCCTGCTGCAGCTCGGAGTCCCCCTCGATCTCGACGTCCGAGCGCTCCCAGAAGTCGTCCAGGTAGGCGCGTTGCTCCTTGAGCAGGCCCTCCCAGCCGGTGTGGATGGCGCCGGCAGCCGCCGCGGCCACCTGGTCACGGAGCGCGGGGCCGGAACGCTGTGCCGACCAGCCGTAGGTGACCAACTTGAGGATCCGCAGCGGCCGGCCGGGCGCGATGTCGGCCGTGACCTGGACGCGCGCGACGTCTTCGAACGCGTCGCAGACGGCAGCGGCGTCGGCGGGCCCATCGACCAGATGGTCCATCGCGGTGGCCACGTGCAGCCCGCTCTGGCGGGTGTGGTGGACCAGGATCGCCCGGTTGCCGTGCTGGTTTGACTCGTCGGAGACCAGCGGCGAAGCCAGCGCCGCGGCGGCGCGCGGGTCGCCGCTGGCGCTCGGGCCCGGCTCGTTGGCGATCAGCTGGGATTGCAGGACCACCGGGAACGCATCCTCGATGGCCTCGACCACATATTCGATCGCCACCACCGCGCGTTGCGAGAACGAGACCAGCCGGGTGGAGCGCACGCGCACCTTGCGACCGGTCGGCGACTCCCATTCGGCCGTGCGGTGCAGGACGCCGGCACGGAAGTCCAGCACGCGCTCGTGGCTGTGCAGCACGCCGTAGCGGACGTCGAACGGTTCATCCTCGACCAGCAGGCGGATGATCTTGCCGTTGGTGACGTTGACGAGCGTCTGGCCGTCCTCCGGATAGCCGTAACCGGCCTCGGCGTACGGGAGCGGGCGCACCTCGTAGAAGCCGCCGAGGTAGGTACCGGGGATCCCGTAGGGCTCGCCTTCGTCGAGGTTGCCGCGCAGCCCGACGTGGCCGTTGGCCAGTGCGAACACCGACTCGCTCTGCGCCAGGGTGTCGAGGTCCAGATGTGTCTCGCGCACCGCCCAGGGCTCGACCGGGAACCTGGACTGCTTGATCACGATGCGTCGAGCAGCTCGGCGAGGTCCTTGACGACGACGCTGGCACCATGCTCGCGCAGCTCGTCGGCCTGGCCCACGCGGTCGACGCCGACCACATAACCGAAGCGGCCGGCGCGGCCGGCCTGCACTCCCGCCAGCGCATCCTCGAACACGACCGCCTGGGCGGCCTGGACACCGAGCGCCTTGGCCCCGGCCAGGAACGTGTCGGGGGCGGGCTTGCCCTTGAGGTGCTGCTCGTCGGCGACCTTGCCGTCGATCCGGACCTCGAACAGATCGTCGATGCCGGCGGCGACCAGCACGTCCTTGCAGTTGGCGCTCGAGGACACCACGGCGCGGTGCAGGCCGGCGTCGCGCACCGCCTTGACGTAGCGGACGGATCCGGGGTAGGCCTGGACGCCCTGCTCCTTGATCAGCTTGAGGACGAGGTCGTTCTTGCGGTTTCCGATCCCGCAGATGGTCTCCTTGTCCGGGGGATCGTCGGGGCTGCCCTCGGGCAGCTCGATCCCGCGGGACTTCAGGAAGTTGCGCACCCCGTCGTAGCGCGGCAGGCCGTCGACGTACTTGTCGTAGTCATCGTGCTTGTCGAACTCCTTGAACTCCTCGCCGGTCTTCGACGCGCGCGAGTGCAGGTACTCGTCGAAGGTCTGCTTCCACGCCTCGGCGTGAACCTTGGCGGTCTGCGTGAGAACCCCGTCCAGATCGAACAGGCAGGTGGTGATCGAATCGGGCAGCCCGAGCACGCCGTAAACCTACTCCGCTCGGCCGTCGCCCACCACCGCGGTGGTGGGCGACGGGGCGATCTGGGGCGGTGACGCTCGCGAGACGGGCGGGCGACCATCTCCGAGGGTGCATGATGCGGCGATGATCGCGATCCTGGGCGGCCTCGGCGCCGCCGCGGCCTGGGGCCTGTCCACGCTGTGCTCATCTCGCTCGAGCAAGCTGATCGAGCCGCGCTCGGTGGTCGCCTGGATGATGCTGGTCGGGCTGCTGATCGCCGGGCCCGCGGCCGCGATCTCCGGGGTGCCGCGGGCGCTGCACGGGGCGACGCTGTGGTGGCTGGTGCTGGCCGGGGTGGGAAACGTGGCCGGCCTGGCGATCTCCTACCAGGCTCTGCGCATCGGCAAGGTGGCGTTGGTGGCACCGGTGGTCTCCACCGAGGGGGCGATTGCCGCGGTGATCGCGATCGTGGCCGGGGAGGCGCTGGCGCCGGGGGTGGGCGCGGCCCTGCTTGTGATCGCAGTCGGCGTCGGCCTGTCTTCGGTGCCGGCGGCCGAGGCGACCGGAGAGACCCGAACCCGGCACCCCGAGTCGATGCTGCTGGCCGGCCTGGCCGCACTCGCGTTCGGCGCCGGGCTGTACGCCGCCGGTCGTGCCGGCGCCTCGCTGCCGTCCTCGTGGGTGGTGCTGTCGGCGCGCGTCGTGGGCGTGGTGGCGCTGGCACTGCCGCTGGCGCTGCGCGGGCGCCTGGAGCTGTCGCGCTCCGCGGCCGGGCTCGTCCTCACCTCGGGCGTCTGCGAGGTGCTCGGCTTCTACTCCTACACCTGGGGGGCACGGCACGGGATCGCGGTCGCGGCGGTGCTGTCCTCGGAGTTTGCCGTGCTGACCGTGATCGGGGCCTACCTACTGTTCCGCGAGCGCGTGAGTCGCGTGCAGCTCTACGGAGTGTGCACCGTGCTCATCGGCGTCGCGGCCCTGAGCGCGCTCCGCGCATGACCAGCGCCTGGCAGACCAGGGGTGGCGCGACCCGAGGCGCCGGGGCCCACCCCAGCCTGACCAGCGGGGGCCGCCGCGAGCGGCTCAGGCCCGCCCGGTCCGCAGGCCAGGGCCGCGGCGGCGTGGCGCCCGACCACCGTCTGTGAGGGGCCGACAACGGCAAAAGGCGCATTGAGGGATGGTGTACCGACGCTATTCACTGGACCTCCGTCGCCGTGGGTTGCATATGACCCCTTTGCGACGGTAGGCCCCCGAAACCACCCCCTCCCGAGCTCCAACACGTCACGCGCCTCGCCACGGAGTGGCGAAGCCGCGAGGCCTCCGTCTCAATTACGCCTATATGGCGTGTTAGCGACGGCGGCCCCCGAAAGCACCCCTCCGCAGCCCCACAACCTCACGCGTCCAGCTACGGACCAAGGAAACCGCCAGGCCTCCGTCCCAAAGTCCCCGATATGGGGACTTAGCGACGGCGGCCCCATACGTACGAGTTGAGGGTCCCGAACGCTGGATTGGGGCTGAAAAGCGTGGGTATCTACAGCACAGGGAGGTACCTGATTGGCAAGGGTCCTCCGAGCGAGCCTTCAACAGCCGAAACCGACCAAAGGAGCCTCCGGCATGAGCGAGCGCCAGGTACCGCGCACCACCACCGACGCCGGCATTCCCGCCGCCAGCGACGAGTTCTCGCTGACCGTCGGGCCCGATGGGCCGATCCTGCTCCAGGACCACTACGTGATCCAGAAGATGGCGCAGTTCAACCGTGAGCGTGTGCCCGAGCGGGTCGTCCACGCCAAGGGCGGCGGCGCCCACGGGTTCTTCGAGGTCACCGAAGACATCAGCCAGTACTGCAAGGCCGACTTCTTGGCGCCGGGCAAGCGGACGCCATTGTTCATCCGCTTCTCCACCGTCGCCGGTGAGCTCGGCAGCGCCGACACGGTACGCGACCCCCGCGGGTTCGCGATCAAGTTCTACACCGACGAGGGCAACTACGACATGGTCGGCAACAACACGCCGGTCTTCTTCGTGCGCGACCCTTCGAAGTTCCAGGACTTCATCCACTCCCAGAAGCGCCTGCCCGACACCAATCTTCGCTCCAACGACATGCAGTGGGACTTCTGGACGCTGTCACCGGAGTCCGCGCACCAGGTGACGTGGCTGATGGGCGACCGCGGCACACCGCGTACGTGGCGCCACATGAACGGCTACTCGAGCCACACATACCTGTGGGAGAACGAGGGCGGCGAGAAGTTCTGGGTCAAGTACCACTTCAAGACCGACCAGGGCGTCGACTGCTTCACCGACGCGGAGGCCAAGGCGATGGTCGCTGAGGAGCCCGACTTCCACATCCGCGACCTGTTCGACTCGATCGCCAAGGGCGACTCGCCGTCCTGGACGCTGAACATGCAGATCATGCCGTTCGCCGACGCGGCCGACTACCGCTTCAACCCGTTCGATTTGACCAAGGTGTGGCCACACGGCGACTACCCGCTGATCCCTGTCGGCCGGATGGTGCTGGACCGCAACCCGGAGAACTACTTCGCCGAGGTGGAGCAGGCGGCGTTCGAGCCGGCCAACATGGTCCGCGGCATCGGCCCCAGCCCCGACAAGATGCTGCTCGGGCGGCTGTTCAGCTACCCCGATACGCATCGCTACCGGATCGGGCCCAACTACCTTCAGCTGCCGATCAACCAGCCCAAGGTCGAGGTTCACAGCTACAACAAGGACGGCGCGATGCGCTACCGCCACAACGGCAATCAGCCGGTGTACGCGCCCAACAGCTTTGGAGGCCCCGCGGCCGACCCGAGCTTCGGCGAGACGCACTGGGGTGTCGAGGGCGGCGACATGATCCGCCACGCCTACACGCTGCACAGCGAGGATGACGACTTCGGTCAGCCGGGCACGATGTGGCGCGAGGTCCTCGACGACGGGGCCAAGGATCGTCTGGTCTCGAACATCGTCGGGCATGCCACCAACGCCGTCTCCGGTCCGGTCCAGGAACGCGTGATCACGTACTGGACCAGCGTCGACTCCGAGCTCGGCTCCCGGGTGGCGCAGGGCATCAAGGGCTCCAACGGCTCGGGTCCGGACGCGGGCGCGGCCAACGCCCCGCGCGGCGAGGAGCCGGTCGGCTCGAGCGCCTCGACAGGGCTCTAGCCGGCCGTGACCGGCAGACGCAGGGAGGGCGCGTCCGGCTGAGGGCGCGCCCTGCCCCGCTAGTCCTCCGCCTCGTGGGGCTCTTCGGCCTCGACCTCGATCGGGGCCAGGCGCTCGAGTATGTGGGCCAGCCGGTCGAACTGCTCGGTGAGGTCATCGCGGTCGGCCTTGTGCTCGATCGCGAGGCGCAACCCCGCGATCTCGCGCGCCAGGAACTCGGTCTCGGCCAGCGAGCGCGCGTTCATGTCGCGGTCGCGCTCGACCTCGTCGCGGTCGCGGTCGGCCTGACGGTTCTGGGCCAGCAGGATCAGCGGCGCCGCGTACGCCGCCTGGGTCGAGAATCCCAGGTTGAGCAGGATGAACGGATACTTGTCCCAGTGGTGCACCAGCCCGACCACGTTCAGCGTGATCCACACGATCACCATCAGCGTCTGGCCGACGAGGTAGCGCCCGGTGCCGAGGAACCGCGCCAGCCGCTCGGCGAACCGCCCGAACGCGTCGGGGTCGTACACCGGGCCCCCGGCCGTCCCGCGCGGGGTGCTGAGATCGTCCTTGCGCGCCATCAGGCCTCCGACAGCGCCACGCGCCAGTTGGCGGGCAGGACCCGGTCGAGGACGTCGTCGATCGTTACCGCGCCGACCAACCGTCCGACCTCGTCGACCACGGCCAGCGAGACCACGTCGTAGGCGGCCAGCCGTCTGGCCACCTCGCGATCGCTCATGGTGGCGGGGACCGGCTCGACCTCCTCATCGACGCAGCGGCCGAGCGGCTTGGAGGGGGTCTCGCGGAGAAGGCGCTGAAAGCCGACCATTCCGACATACCGGCCGGTCGGCGTCTCCAGCGGCGGTCGGCAGACGAAAATCTGGGCCGCCATCGGGACCGGCACGTCCGGGTCTCGCACCCGCGCCAGCGCGTCGGCCACCGACGACGTCGGCGCCAGAATCAGTGGCTCGGGCGTCATCAGGCCGCCCGCGGTGTCGGGCTGGTAGGTGAGCAGGCGGCGAACCGGCTTGGCCTCCTCGGGATCCATGGCGTGCAGCAGCTCAGCCTGCCGGTGGGCCGGAAACTCGCCGAGCAGGTCGGCGGCGTCGTCGGCGTCCATCTCGTCCAGAACGCGGCCCAGCCGCTCCTGGTCCAGACCCTCGACGAGCTTGACCTGCTCGTCCTCGGAAAGCTCTTCGAGCAGGTCGGCAAAGCGCTCGTCCTCGAGCGCGCCCGCGAGCACGCGCCGGCGGCTGAGCGGCAGACGCCGGATCGTGGCGGCCATCTCCGCGGGGTGCAGGTTGCCGAGCTCTGCCGCCTGACGGTCGACGGGGCTGTCGGAGGCGAACAGCTCACCGACCTCGCTCCAGTCGAGCACGGTGGGCTCCCGGCGCAGGCCCGGGACGCGGCGCCCCGCCAGCGCCACCGTCCCGATCTCCCACGCGAACGGCTCCGGCGCCGGCGTCAGTCCGATGTCGACCACTCGCTGATCACGCACGCGCCGGCCCAGCAGCTCGCCCGCCACCAGGCGCTCCCCGGGTCGCAGCTCGAACTGACGGAGGTTGACCGAGCTGCGCCGCAGGCGGGCGCCGTCGGTGCCGATCTCCCCGACACGGCCGATCCCCACGAACACCCGGCGGCGCTGCACCGCCACCACCAGCCCGTTGATCCGGGGCGGCTTGGAGCCGAGGTCGAAGACGGCGTCGGCCACCCGCCCGATCTCGGCGCCGTCGGCGCCCAGCAGAGGCAGCCGGGTGAGTCTCGAGACGTAGACGATGCGCCGTTCCATGCGACGATCGTACCTCTGAGCAGCCGTGGCGAGAAGCGCGGAGCCGCCGCGTCGGCGGCTCACCGAAGCGGATCCCAGAGCCGCGGTAGGTCGGGCATGGCGACCCTTTCCGAAGGGTCTGAGCCGGTGCTGCATGAGGTAAGGTCGAGCCGTGGCTCTTCCGTGCAACCGGATGCCGGCGGCGCTCGGAGTGATCGCCGTCGTAGGCCTCGCCGGGTGTGGTGGCGGCAGCTCCAGCGCCGACAGAGCGAAGGTCAGCGACACCGTCAGCCGCGTACTGCACGCGCTGGGACAGGGCGATGGCGCCACCGTGTGCTCGCTGACCACCGAGAGCGGGCAGCGGACGCTCGCGCGCCAGGTGCCCCATTCCACCTGCGCGCAGGTGGTGAAGTTGGTGGGTGAGCATCTCTCGCCGGCGCAGAAGGCGGGCCTGGAGAGCGCCAAGGTCGGCAAGGTGGACGTCAAGGGCAGCCACGCCAGCGTTCCCAACTCGTCCATCACCAGCCCGCGGGGCACGCTCAAGGGCTTTTTGGCCGCGGGTGCGGCGCCGACGAGGCTGACCCGGCAATCGGACGGAAGCTGGAAGATCTCCGGTTAGGCCCGTACGGCTTGCGGGGTAGGAACCGGGCACTCTGCGGTTAGCTCGCCACGGCTCACGGGGTAGGGTCCCGAGACCTGATGAAGATCATCTACACCCACACCGACGAGGCGCCGGCGCTGGCCACCAGGTCACTGCTGCCGATCGTGGAGTCATTTGCCGCCGTCGCCGGGGTCGAGCTCGAGCTTCGTGACATCTCGCTGTCCGGGCGGATCCTGGCGCAGTTCCCCGAGCGCCTGGGCGACGAGCAGCGCGTCCCCGACGCCCTGGCCGAGCTCGGTGAGATGGCCACCACGCCGGAAGCCAACATCATCAAGCTGCCCAACATCAGCGCCTCGGTCCCGCAGCTCAAGGCGGCGATCGCCGAGCTCCGCGAACAGGGCTGCGACATCCCCGCCTACCCGGACGAGCCCGCTGACGACGAGCAGCGCGAGATCCGCGCCCGTTACGACAAGGTCAAGGGCAGCGCGGTCAACCCGGTACTGCGCCAGGGCAACTCCGATCGCCGCGCGCCGGCGTCGGTGAAGGAGTACGCCCGGCGCCACCCCCACTCGATGGGTGAGTGGTCCGGAGAGTCGCGCTCACACGTCTCGACGATGGCCGACGGCGACTTCCGTTCCACTGAGGAGTCGACCACGGTGCAGCACGAGGGAGACGTGCGGATCGAGCACGTCGACTCCGACGGCAACGTGACCGTGCTCAAGGAGCGGACCCCGGTGCTGGCCGGCGAGGTCCTGGACGCCGCGGTCATGCAGCGCGCCGCGCTCGAGGTGTTTCTCGCCTCGCAGATCGCGGAGGCCAAGCAGCAGGGCGTGCTGTTTTCCATACACCTGAAGGCGACGATGATGAAGGTGTCCGATCCGATCATCTTCGGACATGCCGTGCGGGCGTTCTTCCCATTCGTGTTCGCCGAGCACGCCGCCGCGCTGCAGTCCGTGGGGGTCGACGCGAACAATGGCATGGCCGCACTGCTGGAGGCGATCGCTGAACTGCCGGATCACGAGCGCTCCGGTGTGCAGGCGGCGATCGACGCGGCCTACGAGAACGGCCCGTCGCTGGCGATGGTCGACTCCGACCGCGGCATCACCAACCTCCACGTGCCCAGCGACGTGATCATCGATGCCTCGCTGCCGGCAGCGATCCGATCCTCGGGGCAGATGTGGAACGCCGCCGGCGAGCTCGAGGACACCAAGTTCGTGATCCCCGATCACTCCTACGCCGACCTGTACGCCGAGAGCATCGCGGACTGCCGTGAGCACGGGGCGTTTGACCCGTCGACGATGGGCAGCACCTCGAACGTCGGGCTGATGGCCCAGCAGGCCGAGGAGTACGGCTCGCACGACAAGACGTTCGAGATCCGCGTGCCCGGAACCGTGCGCGTCGTCGACGAGGCCGGTCAGACGCTGCTCGAGCACGAGGTGGGCAGCGGCGACATCTGGCGGATGTGCCAGACCAAGGACGCTCCGATCCGGGATTGGGTGCGGCTGGCGGTCGACCGCGCCCGCGCGACCGGGACACCGGCGGTGTTCTGGCTCGATGAGACCCGCCCCCACGACCGCGAGCTGCTGGCCAAGGTGAAACCCGAGCTGCGCGAGCTCGACAGCGCCGACCTGGAGATCGAGATCCTCGACGTGGCGGAGGCGACGCGCTTCACGCTCGCGCGCGCCCGCGCGGGGCAGGACACGATCTCGGTGACCGGGAACGTGCTGCGCGACTACCTGACCGACCTGTTCCCGATCCTCGAGCTCGGGACCAGCGCCAAGATGCTCTCGATCGTCCCGCTGATGGCGGGCGGTGGACTGTTCGAGACCGGCGCGGGCGGCTCGGCCCCCAAGCACGTCCAGCAGTTCGAGCGCGAGAACCACCTGCGCTGGGACTCCCTGGGCGAGTACCTGGCGCTCGCCGTCTCGTTTGAGATGCTGGCGGACAAGGAGGACAACCCTCGAGCCCGGGTGCTGGCGGAGACCCTGGACCGCGCCACCGGCAGGGTGCTCGAGGAGAACCGCTCGCCGATGCGCAAGGCGGGCGAGCTGGACAATCGCGGCAGCCATTTCTACCTGGCCCTCTACTGGGCCCAGGAGCTGGCCGAGCGATTCGACGATCCAGAGATCGCCGAGCGGATGAAGCCGCTGGCGGAGCGGCTGGCCGCCGACGAGGACAAGATCGTCGCCGAGCTGGCCGGGGTCCAGGGCTCGCCGGTCGACGTCGGGGGCTACTACCACCCCGACCCCGAGCGCGTGGTCGAGGCGATGCGTCCCAGCCCGACGCTGAACGAGGCGCTGGCCGGGATCTGATCGTGACCCGCGAAGCCCCGCTCGTGCCATCGGACAGCGGCAAGGTGCCGTCCGGCGAGGGCTGGTTCGTGCTCAACGCCCGCGAGGCGCGTTGGCTGGACGGAGAGTTCGGCGCCTACACGCGGTTCGAGGGAGAGGCCAGGTTCCCGGCGATCGGGATCAACATCGGCGTGGTACAGCCCGGTCAGGCTGCTTGCTACTACCACCGCGAGAACGAGCAGGAGGACTTCCTGGTGCTCTCCGGGGAGTGCCTGCTGCTGATCGAGGGCCAGGAGCGGCGGCTGCGGGCATGGGACTTCGTGCACTGTCCGCCGTGGACCGAGCACGTGTTCGTCGGCGCCGGCGACGGTCCATGCACGCTGCTGGCGGTGGGGACACGGCTGTCCGATGACGTGGTCTACCCCGAGTCAGAGCTCGCCCAGAGCCATCGCGCGGGGGTCAGGCGAGAGACCCGGGACCCCGACGAGGCGTACGCGGAGCTGCCCGACGACTTCCCGGTGGCCTTCCGCGAGGGCTGGCTGCCCGGCTGAGGTGGGACCGCCGGGCAGGCCCGGCGCGTACTTGAGGTCAGGGTGATCGGACTGCTTCTCAGACCTCGGTGGACGGTGGTGCTCGTGCTCGCCGCCGTTGGGCCAGTGGGCATCGCTGTCGGGGTGGCCGGCTGTGGCGGCGCTCACGGGAGCGCCCGCCCGAAGCGCACTGGCAAGGCCGTGCGCGCGCGGCCGGCGGACCGCGCCGTGCCGATCGCGCTGGTCACCGCCGAGACCGAGAACCGTGTGATCGCGGTGGTGTTGCCCAGCGGCCGCGTGCTGCGCCGGATCGCGGTGCCCAGCGACCCTGAGGACATCGCAACGTGCGGCGGCGACGCGTTCGTGGTCAGCCCCCGTGCCGGGGCGGTGTCGCTGATCGATCCGCAGTCGCTGCACGTAGTGGCGGTGCTTGGCGGCTTCGACTCGCCGCACATCGTGGCCTGCTCCCCGGACGGGCAGTACGCCTACGTGACCGACGACGCCAGCGGCACGTTGAGCGTGATCGAGGAGGAAAACCGGAGGGTGATCGACCGGGTGTACGTGGGGCCCGGGGCGCATCACATGGCGTTCGCTCCCAACCAGCGGCGGCTGTGGGTGGCGCTGGGGGAGTCGGCGCGGACGATCGTGATCCTCGACACCACGAACGTCGCCCGTCCCCGGGTGATCGGACGGCTTGACCCCGGCTTCACTGTCCACGACCTGGGGTTCACCGCCAACGGTCAACGGGTCTGGGTGAGCTCCGCCGCCGGCCCCGACGTCGCCGTGCTCAGCGCCCGCAGCCACCGGATCCTGTTTCACGTCGGTGTCGGCCGCCCGCCTCAGCATGTCAGCCTGGTCGGCGCCACCGCCTATCTGACCAGCGGGTACGGCGGAATCATCGAGCGTGCCGTGGTCGGGAGCGGGCGGGTGCTGGGGCGCGCGCGGACGCCCTACGGCTCGTTTGAGCTGGCCACCGGCGAGGGCTTCGTGGCCACCTCGTCGCTGCTGGATGGGCGCCTGACCGTGTTCAGCCCCGGACTGCGGCGGCTGCGGGTCCTGCGGCTGGCAGCGGTGACGCGCGAGGTGGCGATCTCCGTGGTAGATGTTCGGTATGCAGAGCAACTCGAGAGGGGCCACCCGTGAGCCTGACGATCCGGGGGCCACGCCCGTGCCGCCTCGGCTGGCCTTCGGCCTGGTGGCCGAGCTCTATGACCAGGTCCGCCCGTCGTATCCGCGGGCGGTGATCGACGACGTGATCGAGGCGGCGGGGCTGACCGCCCCGGCACGGATCCTCGAGGTCGGCGCCGGGACCGGCATAGCCACGCTGCTGTTCGCCGAGCGGGGCCTCGGGGTGGTGGCACTCGAGCCGAGCGTTGAGATGGCGGCGGTCGCGCGGACCAAGTGCGCGGCCCACCCCGGGGTCGAGATCGTCGAGACCGAGTTCGAGCGCTGGTCCACGTCGGAGCGGTTCCCGGCGCTGGTCAGTGCGGCGTCATGGCATTGGATCGATCCGGAGCTCCGGTACGAGCTGGCGGCGGGGGCGCTGCATGCCGGCGGGACGCTGGCGGCGATCTGGACATTCCCTGATTGGGAGCGCTGCGCTCTGCGCGGCGCGCTCGCGGCTGCGTACAGCGCTGGGGCCCCGCAGATGGCGCCGGACTTCCCGATGCACCCTGACAGCGAGCCGACCACGCTCGCCGGAGACTGGCGAGCGGAGATCGACTCGAGCTCGGCGTTCTCCGAGCCCGACGTCCGAACCCATGCTTGGTCACAGCGCTACACGGCCGACGGGTACGCCTGCCTGCTCTGCACCCACCAGGATCACATCCTGCTGGCGCACGCGACGCGGGAGGAGCTGCTCAGCGCGGTGACGGCGACGATCCACGCCGCCGGCGGCAGTCTCGAGCTGCCGTTGGCCACCCGCGTGTGCCTGGCCAAGTGCGCTCAGGCGCCCGCCGGGTAGACGGTTTTGCCGTAACGTCCGCGGGATGGTGCGCCACGGCCGCGTCGCAGTAGTGACCGGCGCCGGGTCGGGGATCGGGCGGGCGGTGACCCGTGGACTGCTTCATGCGGGCTACCGCGTCGCACTGGCCGGCCGCCGCGAGGCGCGGTTGAGGGAGACACTGTCGGCGGCCGACGTCACGCTCGAGGGCGCGGTCCTGGTGCCGACCGACGTTTCAGATCCCGCCGGCGTGAAGACGCTGTTCGCCCGCGTCATCGACGAATGGGGGCGCGTGGACCTGCTGTTCAACAACGCAGGGATGTTCGGCGCCCCGGTGCCGTTGGAGGATCTGCCGCTCGAGCAATGGCAGCGCCTCGTCGACACGAACCTGACCGGCAGCTTCCTGTGTGCCCAGGCGGCCTTTCGCGCGATGAAGGCGCAGCGGCCGCGCGGCGGGCGGATCATCAACAACGGCTCGATCTCGGCTCATGTCCCGCGGCCGAACGCCGTCGGCTACACCGCCACCAAGCACGCCGTCACCGGGTTGACCCGGGCGATCTCGCTGGAGGGCCGCGCGCATGACATCGCCTGCGGCCAGGTGGACATCGGCAACGCCGCCACCGAGCTCAGCGCCGGCCTCGGACAGGGGGCGCTCCAAGCCGATGGCTCCGTGCTCGCCGAGCCGATGATGGATGTCGGCCACGCCGCTGAGGCCGTGCTCTACATGGCCAGCCTGCCGCTGCACGCCAACGTCCAGTTCCTCACCGTGATGGCCACGAACATGCCGTACATCGGCCGCGGGTAGGCCCGCGAGCGACTGGATCGGAGCTAGGGTCTGATCAACCCGGACGGCCCTGACCGCTGTACTCCTCGTTGGGCAGCATGTTGGTGGCCATCGCCATCCGGTTGGTCAGGTTGTACATCGAGGCGATCTCGGCGACGTCCCACGCCTCCTTGAGCGTCAGCCCCGCGTTGAGCAGCGTCTCGAGGTCGGCGCGGGTGATCTCCCGGGGGCGGAGGGTGAGCTTCTCGGCGTAGGCGCAGATCGCCTCGTGTCGGGAATCCAGGCCGGCGCGGCGCCAGTCGTAGGAGACCCGCTCGCCGAGCACCGGGTCGCCGAGCTCCTCACGCAGGGCCGCTCCGTGGGCGACCAGGCAGTAGAGGCAGCCGTTGGCCGCGCTCACCACGACCGCGATCATCTCGCGATCTGCGGCGCTTAGCTGATCGGTGGGCTCGTGGAGCTGACGGTAATGCGCGAACCAGGCGCTCAGCCGTTCGGGCCGGAACGAGTACACGCGGAACACGTTGGGGACGAAGCCGAGCCGGTCCCGGGCCTTGGCGAACAGGCCCTGAAGGCCTGGGGGCAGCTCTGACTCGTCCGGCACCGGGAACCACGATCCGGTGGTCCCGCCTTGCTGTGGAACGTTCCCCGTGTCGGGCATGCGCCCTCGATTGTGACGCGTCATGCGGCGGGGGGCGGTCCGCCGGGGGTGGGGGGCGATCCGCCGGCGGTGGGCGGCGATCCGCCGGCGCCGCGGCCGCCCGTCCAGCGGCGAGCGGGCCGGGCGGACGGGCGGCCCGGGGCGGGCCGGGGTAGCTCAGGTGTTCTGGACGATCATCAGGGTGTTGGCCTCGGGGTCGCGGAACCAGAACATCGGCGGCACAGGGCCTCCCATGCGCGAGACCTCGGCATCGACGTCGACTCCCAGCGACCGCAGATGCTCGTGGGTAGCGTCGATGTCATCGGTGGTCAGGGTGATGCCGGTCTCCTTGCCGCTGACCTCGTCGCCGGGCCGCGGGGGCGCCAGCGCGATTCCGGTCGTTCCCCCGGGCGGATAGACCTCGACCCAGCGGTACTTGTCGCCGAACGGGATGTCGGTCCGCTTCTCGAAGCCGATCGACTCATAGAACTCGATCGACCGGTCCTGATCGGCTGCGGCGACGATCACGAGGCTGATCTCGCCAATCCGGCTGGCGGTGGTGGGCACGGTGGCCTCCTTGTGGTTGGTTGCACTCTATGACCAACCATGTGCGCTGAACTCATCGGACCCATCCCCTCACGCGAGCTCGTCGTAAATCTGGGCCAGCGTGTCCGCGCTCTGGTCGATCAGCGTCTTGGCGTCCGCCACGAGCTTGGCGCAGTTCTCCGGCGATGCGTCATCGAGCGCGTGCGAGGCGGTGGGCAGGGCACTCTGCAGGCGGTAGTACCCCAACGCCTCGGAGCCGGCCGCCTGCAGCGCGCTCATCTGGTACTCGACCGCCTTGGGGACGCCGTCGAGCACGACCTCCAGGATCGGCCGCGCCCACTTCACCAAACCGAAATCGCCGACGTCGTTGGGCTCAATCGGGATCGGGCCGCTGCCGGGCGTCTGCGGCGGCAGTCCCGTGCCGACCGACACGACCACGACTCGGGGAAGATCCTTCTTGAGGCGCAGCGCATCGACATAGCCAGAAAGCGTCGGGTTGTTGGCGAAGGTTCCACCATCGACCAACGCGTGATCGCCGTGCCCGTCGGCGGATGGGAGTACGGCCGGGTCGAAGTACGTCGGGGCGGCGCTCGTCGCGCGCGCCACGAACGCCATGCGAACGTCCCAGTCCTCCGTCTCGTTCGCCGCGTACTCGCGCTTGAAGAAGTAGGGCCCCGGAGCGGTCAGATCGTAACTCGGGATCACGACCTCCGTGAGCGCCTTGGACAGCATCGCGTCACCGAACCGCTGCGCCAGGATCTGCTCGATCGGCCCCGCCGGGTAGCGGGCATCCGCCAGCCCGTGGAGGGTTCTCACCTCCTGGAAGATCGAATGCGGAAAGATTTTTGTGCCCTCGTTCAGATAGAGGTCGCACATATCCCCGGCCGTGAACTGCGGGCCTCCGTTCTGATCGGGCTTTGTCAGTCCGAGAGCGAGGATTCCACCCGTCGAGGTGCCCGCGATCAGATCGAACATCTCCGAGATCGGCCGGCCCATGTGCAGCTCGATCTCCTTGAGGACGAAGGCGGGGATGATGCCCCGGATGCCGCCACCGTCCAGCGCAAGAACCCGATAACACTGCGTGCTCATTGCCCCTCCTTCGTTTGTCGGCCCTCGCGAAACCTAGCCGCGCGGTGCGAGCGAATCAAGCTCAGGGCCGGTGGCCGTTGACCGCCACCGCCTGGTAGAACGTGCCGCGGTTGTCGAAAGGCTGCGGCGGGATGCTGATCGCGCCGGCGCTGGTCGGCACGATCTGGTCGCAGCTCGGCGGCGTCGTCACGGGGCAGGTTACGGGCAGCTTCCAATTGGTCATCGAGGGGCCGTACTTGGCGCCCAGCTGAGCGGCGGCCTGCAGGAGCGTGTTGGTCAGCAGTGTGCGGCAGCGTTTGAGCGAGCCCTTGCCGCAGTAGCCGCGCGAGAAATGGCCGGTGACATGCCGGTGCAGGACGTGGCGCAGGTCGTTCTGGACGTCCATGGCCCAGCCCTCGAAGAACCCGTTGCCGGTCCCGTCGCGCAGGCCGTCGGGCTTGATCGAGTTGAACTGCTGGTCGATCAGGCCCATCAGCGGTTGACCGACCACCGGCTGGAACTCGGCGCGGACCAGCAGCGGCCACCACGTGTCCATCAGCAGCACGGCCGGGCTGTCGTTCACCACGTTGTCGCCGCCGGTGCTGCGACGCTCCGAGCCGGCGGCCGACCAGCCGCTCAACAGCGCGACCAGCCCGCGAACCTGCGGGTTGCGGCTTGCGCCGATCACGCGGCGCAGCCACGGCCACACCGCCATACCGCGCACGTCGGCGGTCAGCGACGGGGCCGTGACCATCCCGGTGATCCCCGCCAGATCCAGCGGCCCGCGCTTCAGGGCGGACTTCAGGAGGTCTGAGAGGATCGTCGCCCGGACCACGGGGCCGCTCTCCCAGTCGCCGGCCGCGACCCGCCAGCCGTGGGCGATGGCGTTGTTCCAGTTGACCAGGTAGCCCTGCTTGGGGTCGATCGAGCTGGGGTTGGCGCTGGCCGGCAGGCGCCGGTAGTCCTGCGTGGACGGCTGAAAGCCGCGCCAGTCCCAGCGGCCCGTGCCCCAGATCGGCAGGTCCGGATTGCTGCCCCGCGCGTGCACCGGGAACCAGCCCGACTGCAGGACCGCGATGTTCTTCTGGTCGACGTAGAACCAGTTCTCGCTGCCGGTGTAGGCGCGCATCGCGGTTATGAAGCTCTGCGGCGAGGTCGGCGTGTTCTCGGCCAGGCGCATGAACGCGACATAGCTCTGGGCCTCGTGGCCGCTGGTCGCGGCGGCCGTCGCCAGCGCCACGGGGACGCCGTTGACGGTGGCGTAGCGGCCGACGGGGCCGTGGACCGAGTTCAGGGTGTGCAGGGTTATCGTCTGCGCAGCGCTGGGGCTGGTCGGCGCCACCGGCGTGGTCTCGGTGATGGTGCGCGTTGTGAACGCGATGCAATGTCCGTCGTACAGGTAGTGGGTCGAAGCGAACGAGGGCGCCGACCCATCGGGGTTGCACAGTCGCTCAGCGAACACGTCCTCGTTGGAGGAGTAGGCCGAGGTGCCGGTCCACGCGTAGTCGGTGCCGTGGCCGATCAGGGGGTAGGGGCTCGAGCCCGGGAACGAGACCCCGCTGACGTCGATGCCCGGGGCGTGCAGCTCGTACTCGAGGAACACCTCGGGCGTGTAGTAGCCGACCTGCGGTCCCATCACCGCCAGGGCCTGTCCGGTCCCGCTGCGCTGGGCGTCGACGAGCACCGCGTTTGACTCGAGGTGGGGGAGCTGCAGCCCGTTGACCGCCAGGCTGCGCGCCCACGCGGGGAGGTGCAAGTCCGCCCGCGCCTCGGTGCGGCTTCGATGGAGCCCCGGTCACCGCGTTGCGGGCCCTCAGCGAGCCGGGGTCGATGATCGCCTCCGAGCGCGGGTTGATGCGCCCGGTGGAGTCGGAGTGAAACGTCTTGGGGATCGTCACCACGGCGCCGGGGTCGGCGGCGAGGCGCAGGTCACGGTAGACAGCGGCTCCCTTGCGACGCCCGAGCCTCTGCTCGGCCATCCGCAGCGCTTCGGCCTGCTGGGGCTGCTGGCCGCCGAACACGGTGAACTGGCCGATCAGGTAGACGCCGACGGCGGCTGAGTCGGCCAGCGTCCACGGCTGCGGGGTGATCCCGAGCGCCGGGTACTCGGCGGGCAGACGCGCCGGGTCGACCTTGGTCAGGTCGATGAACGCGTTGATGCCGGCGATGTACTGCTGGATGTCGTTGAGCGTCTGCGCCCCCTCGGCCCCCATCGTTCGGGGCAGGGACTGCATCTGAGC
Source organism: uncultured Solirubrobacterales bacterium (assembly GCA_963799995.1). Taxonomy (GTDB): domain Bacteria; phylum Actinomycetota; class Thermoleophilia; order Solirubrobacterales; family Solirubrobacteraceae; genus Palsa-465. The sequence continues at coordinate 829,072 of CAWCZI010000014.1, forward strand.
GGTCAGCTGCTGCGGCGAGGCGTCCTGAAGGCCGAGCTGCGCGCTGTCAGCCGCCGCGGCGCTCGGACCGAGCAGCTCGGCGGTGGTGCCCTCGGCGGTGTGCCGAAGCACGTCCATGAAGAACAGCCGGTCCTCGGCCGTGACATAGCCCGCGCCCCACATCGCCTCCGCGCGCGTGTCGCCATAGATGCGCGGCACCTGCGTGGCGGGGTCACGGACGATCGTGACCCCGGTGCTCGGGGTCTCGACACTCGGCGGTGACCCGCCGACGGCGCCGCCGAGCCCTCCGAGCAGTCCGTCGAGCACGCTCTGCGAGGGCTTGGCCTGGAAGTCCGAGTTCTTGTAGTACTTGTTCAGATCGGCGGCCGTGAAGCCGGGCCACGCCTGCTCGAGCCCTTCGTACTGCTGGTCCTGACTGAGGTCGGCGGCCGGCGCCGTTCCGTTTGCCTCGAACGCGGCCAGGTCCGGAACCGACGTGCTTTCACCCTCGCCGAACGCCAGCACGGAGTGAAACCCGCTGAAGATCGGAAAGCTCGACGCCTGGGCGGCCGCGACGCTCGGCAGGCTGAGAAGGATCAGGCCGACGAGCAGCAGGACGCGCCGAAGCATCGGCGCAGACTACACGGCGACGTTCCCGCCAAGCGGCGGTTTACGAGGACGTCGAGGCGGTCGCGGTGGCGCTGCCGCACGGATCCGCCGCGGCGCAGTCGGCGCCGCGCAAGGCGCGCGTGAGCAGCGCCCACAGAGTGGCGCGCTCCTCAGCATCGAGGCCCTGCAGAACGTCGTCCTCGATCGCTTCCTGCGCGCGGGCGGCGCGCTCCAGGGCCCGGCGGCCGGCGTCGGTGATGTGGACGCGGTGTCGCCGCCGGTCCTCGGAGTCGCGGCGGCGAATCAGGTGGCCCATGTCCTCGAGGTCGTTGAGCAGCAGCACTACGTTCTTGGCGTCCATGCACAGCGCGTCGACCAGCTCCTGCTGTGGCGCCCCGTCATGGTCGCCCAGGTAGCTGAGCGCCATCAGCAGGCGCAGGTCCATCCCGAGCGCCTCCGGGTCGCTGCGCCGCATGACCTGCTTGGCCAGACGCGGCAGCAGCATCATCGAGCTGGGCGCGAACTGAGCGGTCTGAGAAGCCATAGCAGCCAGTATACCGCGATTTTGAGGACCCTTCCTACCGTGAATAGAATTCGTGCAACACCGTTCATATCCGTAACAGGGATGATTCGTGATATGGTGAGTTCTCGACCGCGAACCGAAGGACTCGAGAATGAGCACGAACACCGCCAAGCTGACATCCATTCCGCACCCCAACCGGTGGGCTGTGCTGGCCCTGCTCGGCGTCGCACAGCTGATGGTCGTGCTCGACGCGACGATCGTGAACATCGCGCTGCCATCGGCTCAGAAGGCGCTGCACTTCTCGACCGACAACCGGCAGTGGATCATCACCGCGTACGCGCTCGCCTTCGGCAGCCTGCTCCTGCTGGGGGGCAAGCTGGGTGACCTGTTCGGTCGCAAGTGGACCTTCATCGGCGGGCTCACCGGCTTCGCCATCGCCTCGGCGATCGGCGGGCTCGCGCAATCGTTCGGCATGCTCGTCGCCGCGCGAGCACTGCAGGGCGCCTTCGGAGCATTGCTCGCTCCGTCCGCACTCGGGCTGCTGACGGTCACCTTCCAGGGTTCTGGCGACCGGCCCAAGGCATTCGGGATCTTCAGCGCAATCGCAGCCGGGGGCGGCTCACTGGGGCTCCTGCTCGGCGGGATCCTCACCCAGACCATCTCTTGGCGCTGGTGCCTCTATGTCAACCTCGCCATCGCGGTGCCGACCGCCGTCGTCGCGCTGAGACTGCTGCGCAACGAGCGTCAGGCGCATCGGGCGCCGATCGACCTCCCGGGCGTGGCGATGGGCTCCGGCGGACTGTTCGCTCTCGTCTACGGCTTCTCCAACGCGGAGACGAGCTCGTGGTCAAGTCCGATCACGATCGCGGCGCTCGCGACCAGCGCCGTGCTGCTGAGCGGTTTCATCGCGCTCGAGCGACGGGTGGAGCACCCGCTGCTGCCGCTGCACATCGTGTGGGACCGGGTGCGGGGAGGCGCGTACGCGACGATCGCCCTCGCGGGCTCCGCCGTGTTCGCCGTCTTCCTCTTCCTGACCTACTACATGCAGCAGGATCTGGGCTTCTCCCCGCTGAAGACCGGTCTCGCGTTCCTGCCGATGACCGCCATGATCGTGCTCACCGCAACGACGGTGCAGACCAAGGTGCTCCACCGCACAGGGTCAAGGCCGCTGGTCATGGCCGGCATGACACTGGGGCTCATCGCGATGCTGCTGTTCACCGGCCTGACCCCGCACGGGGCCTACGTGACCCACGTTCTGCCCGGGCTGCTACTCACCGGACTCGGGATGGGCTGCATCTTCGCGCCGGCCTTCTCGACCGCCACCCTCGGCGTGAAGAGCACTGACGCGGGCATCGCCTCGGCGATGGTCAACACCTCCCAGCAGGTCGGTGGCTCGGTCGGCACGGCCCTGCTGAGCACGGTGTTCGCCAGCGCCGCGGCCAGCTTCGCATCCGGTCAGGCCCACGCAGCCGGCATCGCTGAGGTGGCAGCCATCCATGGCTACACGATCGCGTTCGAATGGGCCGCGGTCATCTTTGGGCTCGGCCTGCTGGTCGCACTGTTCGTCCTGCCCGCCGACGGTGCCGCTCGCGCCCGCACCGCCCAAGCACAAGCGCGGAGCGATCTCAGCCTCAGCCTGGAGACCACCTAATTCCAAACCGCGGGCGGCGGCTGATCTGCGGATCCGGCCCCGCGAGCGCGCTCAACTCAAGGAGACCCTCATGAGCCAAGAATCCAACAGGACCACCTTCCCCGCCGGCGACTTCATCTCCGAAGATGCCGTCCGGGGCGCCCTGGGCCGGCGGCGGCGCGCTGCCGCCGGCGCGGCGTCACCGTCCAGCAGACGGATAGCTCCGCTGCGGCGATGGTCAGTCGCCGAGCTCGTCGCCCGTGCGTTCGCCCAGCGCCCCGTCGACGGCATGAGCCGCTAGGACCTTCGCCACACCCCACCGCGGATCGGACGCCGACGTGACCGCCACCAGTACCCCGATCGCCGAGCCGATTGAGGTGCGGGTGGGAGCGCCCTCGAAGCGCTCTGGCTCACCGTCTCCGCTTGACCGGCGCGTTGTGCGCCGGCGGCTGGTGACGATCGTGCTCCTCGCTTCGTGCGTGGTGGCCGTGCTGCTGGCGGTCCCGGATCTGCGGCCCGTCGTGCGCGAGATCGCAGACATGAGCCCGGCGCTGGTGGCCGCCGCGGTCGCGCTCGAGCTCGCCTCGTGCCTGAGCTTCGTGGTCATCTTCCGGCACTTCTTCGGACCGGTGCCGAGGACCACCGCGCGCCAGCTGGCGTGGTCGCAGATGGGCTCGGGCGCGCTGCTGCCCGGAGGCGGTGTCGGCTCGCTGGCCGTCGGCGGCTGGCTGCTTCACCTCGCCGGCATGCCGACGAAGCAGATCGTGCAACGCTCGAGCGGGCTGTTCTTCCTCACCAGCGCCATCAATGTGCTGACCCTCGGCGCCGCCGGCCTGCTCCTGTTCGCCGGGATCGCCGTCGGGCCCCACGATGTGCTGCGCACAGGCCTGCCTGTGCTCGTCGCCGCCGGCGCGATCATCTTGGCGCTCGGCCTCCCACGGGTCACGCGCCGTTTCGCCGGCGACCATGCCGGCGCGGCCTGGCTCGATGACATCGGCTCCGGAATCCCAGCCGCCCGCCACGCCCTGGGCCGCCCGAGCTGGCGCTTGCTCGGCGCCGTGGGCTACCTCTTGTTCGACATCGCGGTCCTGTGGACGACGTTCGCCGCTGTTGGCCCGCTCCCTCCGCTGGCGCCGCTGGTGGTCGCCTACCTGGCGGGCTACCTGGCCAACGCGGTCCCCATCCCCGGCGGGGTCGGGATCCTCGATGCCGGTCTCATCGGCGCGCTGGCGCTCTACGGGCTGCCCGTCACCCACGCGGCCGCGGCGGTGCTCGTCTACCACGCGATCGCATTCTGGATTCCGACGCTGGGCGGGACGATCGCGTACGTCCCGCTGCGGCGCCGCCTGACGCTCGCCGGCGAGCACGGGATCGAGATGCCGGCGGGCAAAGCCTGAGCGTGACCCACCCGGCGGGACGGAGCCTGCTGAAGCAGACGCTGCCCCCGCCGCTGAGGGCTAGTCGCCGTGGGGCGAGGAATCCGGCGCCACGAGCGCCAGTGCCGTGCGAACCGGGGCGGGGTCGTGGCTCGGATCCACCATGGCGATGACCGTCAGCGCGGTGCGGGCCAGGTGCCGAGCCAGCTCCGACGCCGCGCCGCGCGTATCGCGCGCCTCACACGCGGTGAGGATGGCCCGGTGCTCGATCGCCGTGTGCGACCACGCGCGAGGGCCCTCGGCTACATACACCCGCCGGTAGCGTTGGGCGCCGTCGGCCAGTTGGCGGATCATCGCCACGGTGCGCTGGCCGGCGTAGGCGACGAGGCGGCGGTGGAACTCGCCGTGGGGGGTCTCCCAGGCATCGAGGTCCTTGGTCTGGCCGTGGCGGTCCATCTCGTCCAGGGCGCGGTGCAGATAGGCGAAGTCCTCTTCTGTCATGACACTCACCGACTGGCTGATCCCGAGTGCCTCGAGCACGATCCGCGAGGCGTAGAGCTGCTGGAGATCGTCGACCGTGAAGGAGGCCACGCGGACCTTGCGGTTGAGCTCCGATTCGACGAATCCCTCGGCCTGCAGCATCCGCAGCGCTTCGCGTAGGGGCGTGCGACTCACCCCGAACTGGCGCGCCAGGTCGACCTGCGACAGAACAGCTCCCTGGCCGAGACGACCCCTGATGATCGCCTGGCGCAACTCCCGGTAGACCACCGCCGCGCTGCCCGGTGCCCGTTGGTGGCCGGCGTCCTCCGGCGAGGAGTGACCGTCGGTCAGGTCGGCACCGAACCCCGGGCCGTGCCCATCCACCGCGTCATCTGGCGACATCCCGGCCTCCAAGCTTCCGCTTCCTCATGATGACTGCATCCCAAATAGTGAAGAACATAGACCGGCTTCGCGGCCGACACCGGGTTCAGCTCACCGACAGGCGACTATAGACAGCCCAGGACCCGCTGACGTTGCACCGGGTGACCGACCGGCGGACGGCCCGGGGTGAAATGTATGCAGGGGCTTGACCACGTAGCGCAAACTGCATACACTTCGTTTTGCATGCGGATCGCGACCTACGTCGGCCCTGCCGGGGATTTGAGAGCCGGGTTAGTGAGCCGAGGCGTCCTCGTGGATGCGGCGGAGGCGGCCCGCGCCGCCGGCCTGGACGCCGAAGACCGGGTCGAGACGAAGCTCTCCGTCAGGCAGATGCTCCGCAAAGGTGAGGGCTTCTGCACACGGCTGGCTGACAGCGCCGCCCGGATCGCCGCTGGTGGGGGAGGTCTGCAGATCGACGGCATACAGTTTGCGGCGCCTGTTCCCGACCCCGACAAGATCATCTGTGTCGGCCTCAACTACGCGGACCATGCGGTCGAATTCGAAGCCGACACGCCCCGTCGACCCGTCCTGTTCGCCAAGTTCGCCACCTCGCTGATCGGCTCCGGTCAGAGCATCCGGCGCCCGCCGGTCAGCGCCCAGATCGATTGGGAAGGCGAGTTGGCGGTGGTCATCGGCCGGGAATGTCACGCCGTGTCGGAAGCGGATGCCATGGACTTCGTGGCGGGCTGCATGCCCTTCAACGACGTCACTGCCCGCGACCTCCAGATGGAGACCTCCCAGTGGCTGGCCGGCAAGGCGCTGGACACGTTCGCCCCCTGCGGACCGGCGTTGGTTTCGCTCGACGAGATCCGCGACGTGCAGGACATCACCCTCACCACGCGCGTCAATGATCAGGTCGTCCAGCACTCTTCGACGCGCAACATGATCTTCTCGGTGGCCGAGATCATTTCGTTCGTCAGCCGGCTGATGACCCTCAACCCAGGTGACATCATCGCCACCGGCACCCCCGAGGGAGTCGGCTTCCGCCGCAATCCCCCCTGGTTTCTGATCTCCGGTGACGTGGTCGAGGTCGAACTGGAGGGCATCGGCTGCTTGGTCAACCCTGTGACGGACGCAGTCCTCGACGGGCAGAGGCTCGCTCTCGACGGCGACGTAGCGGGGCGAACAGCGTGACCACCCTGGTGACCATCATCCTGTTCGGTGCCTACACGGGCTCGTTGCTCAGCATCGGGGCTGTCGGGTTCACCCTGCAGTTCGGGATCACCAACGTGCTCAACCTGGCCTACGGCGCGGTGCTCACTGCGGCCATGTTCGTCGACTACTACATAGTCGGTGGCGCATCCAGCGTGTGGGCGTCGATCGTAATGGGGGGCGTCGGCGGCGCGGCCATCTCCTGGCTGCTCGGGCGGGGAGTGGTGGCGTCCTACGTCAAGCGCGGAACGACCCTGTTCGGAATGGCCATGGTGACCATCGCGCTGGGGCTGGTCATACAGTTCGGCCTGCAGGCCATCCAGGGACCAGGCGACTACAGCTTCACGGTTCCCGAGGCCACCGGCATCTCGATCGACGGCGTGGCTCTGAGCTCGCTTCAGCTGACGGTGATCGGCTGCGCAGTGGTGGCGATGCTCGGCATCCACGCTCTGCTGCGCTACACCACGTTGGGGCTGGCCATGCGGGCGACGGCCAGTGATCCCGCGCTGTCGCGGGCCTGCGGCGTGCCGACGACCAGGATCCGCAACGCGGCATGGATCATCTCCGGGGCGCTGTGCGGAGTGTCGGGTGTCCTGCTTGGCATCGGCACCGGGGCCTTTAACTCGACCACCGGCAGTGGCTTCTTCATCACTCTGGTGGCAGCCGCCATCATCGGCGGGGTCGGACAGCCCTACGGCGCGATGGTGGGCGCGTTGATCGTGGGTGTGGCCAGTGAGGCCGCGGCTGCGCTGATCGACCCGTCTTACAAAGACATCGTCGCCTGGGCGATTCTGATCCTGGTCCTGCTGATCCGCCCGCAGGGACTGTTCGCCGAGTTCGCCAGCCAGCGGGAGCTGGTCGGATGAGCACCGCTGTCCAGTTCTACGTCTCAAGCATTGCGATTCTGGCCTGCATCAACCTCATCGCGGTCTGGGGCCTCGACCTCCAGTACGGCGTCGCGGGCATTTTCAACTTCGCCTACATCGCGCCGCAGGCCGCCGGCGCGTATGCCGCCGGCGTGGTTGCGCTCCATCCGGCGTCCTACTACCAGGCGGGCGAGACATATATCGGGGGGTTCAACCTCGGCTTCCCGCTCCCGATCATCGCCGCCATTCTGGCGGGCGTCCTGGTCTCGGTGTTCATGGGCTTCATCGGCATGCGCAGATTGCGCGGCGACTATCAGGCCATGGCCATGCTCGTGTTCGCGCTCATCGCCAACGCGTTCGTGACAGCCCAGACCGGCTTCTTGAACGGGCCCACCGGCCTCACCTTCATACCCAAGCCGATGCAGGCCCAGTTCGGGTACTCGCTGGTGGGTTATCAGTGGGCCTACCTGGGCCTAGTGGCGGTGTTCGCGCTGGTCGTCTTTCTGCTGGTCCGCAACATCACTCGCTCGCCATTCGGCCGCCGTCTGCGGGCGGTCCGCGACAGCGAGACAGCCGCCGCGGCTCTGGGGCGCAACGGAGAACGGGCGCGCATGATCGCGATGGTGGTCGGCGGCGGACTGGCCGGGCTGAGCGGCGGTCTCCTCGTCCAGTACATCGGCGCGTGGGCGCCGGGCAGCTGGCTCTACCCGGAGACGTTCCTGTTCTTCACCGCCATCATCGTCGGGGGCACCGGAAACATGGCCGGCAACATGCTCGGGGTGCTGCTGATCCCGATTGCCGTGATCGAGGGCACCCGCTATCTACCCGAGGTCGGCTACCCGGGGCTGACCGAAGCTCTGGACTGGGTGATCATCGGGCTGACGATGCTCGCCTTCATGTGGTTCCGTCCTCGGGGTCTGCTCCCCGAGCGGCGGCGTAAACGGCCTCTGCGCGAACAGCCGGCCGACCGCGATTCCGAGCTCCGCGGACAGCTCGAGCCGCAGGAGGCGTTGCAGTCTTGACGCCGGCCAGCGAATCCCCGTCCGTGGCGTCCCTCTCCGCCACCTCCGACGGTCCCGGGCAGCCCGCCACCTCGACCCTGCTGGAGGTGTCCGATATCCGCTGCGCATTCGGCGGGGTGCAGGCAGTGGCTGGGGCCTCCTTCTCCGTGCGCGAGGGCAGCTTCACCGGCCTGATCGGGCCCAACGGCGCCGGCAAGTCGACGATGGTCAACGTAATCGGCGGGCAGGTCCGGCCTGACGCTGGCACGGTCAGCTTCGCCGGGAGCTTGATCACCGGACGCCCGCCGCACGAGATCTCCGGCTGCGGCATCACCCGGACCTTCCAGACAGCGAACATCTTCCCCCGCCTGACGGTGCTCGAGAACATGCTGATGGGAGCCCCGCAGTGGGCCGGGGAGGGGATCTGGTCGGGCGTGCTGGGCAAGTGGCGGTGGGGCCGGCACGAGGCCGAGCTGGTCAGCCAGGCCCAGGACATCCTCGATCGTTTTGACCTGGCTCGGCTTCAGAACGAATACGCCGGTGAGCTGAGCGGAGGCCAGCGACGGCTGGTCGAGATCATGAGAGCGCTGATGGCACGCGCGCGGCTGCTCCTGCTGGATGAGCCGATGGCGGGCATCAATCCCAGCCTGGCCCGCACGATCGCCGAGATGCTGTCCGGCCTACTGGCCGACGGCATGACGCTGGTCATGGTCGAGCACGATCTGCAGCTCGTCGAGCTCGTCTGTGACCGCGTCATCTGCATGGTCCAGGGCCGCGTTCTGGCTGAGGGTTCGATGGCCGACCTGCGGGACAATCAGGAGGTGATCGATGCCTACCTCGAAGGCTGACCCGCCCGCGGCGCTGCTCGAAGTCGACGATCTGGCCAGCGGCTACGGCGCCAGCCTGGTCGTGGACGGTGTGTCGGCGTGGGTCGGTCCGGGTGAGGTGGTGTCGATCATCGGTGCCAACGGATCCGGCAAGAGCACCCTGCTCAAGGCCATCACCGGGGATCTGCGCGTACAACGCGGCAGCGTCCGGTTGGACGGAGAGCAGGTCACCAATCTGCCGCGAGACGAGCTCGTCCGCCGCGGCATCGGCTACGTGCCCCAGGATCGGGAGGTGTTCGCCTCCCTGAGTGTGCGGGAGAATCTGCAGATCGGTGGCTATCTGCTCCGCCGGCGCAAGCGCGAGCTTGCCGCCGCCATCGAACAGGTGTTCACCACCTTCCCGGCGCTGGCCAAGCTGCAGAAATCGGCCGCGGGCAGTCTGAGCGGAGGAGAGCGCAAGATGCTCGCGCTCGGGCGGGCGTTGATGACCTCGCCCAAGCTAATCGTGCTCGACGAGCCGTCGGCCGGGCTGGCCCCCGCGGTGGGCTCGCAGGTCCTGGCCGAGCGCATTCCGGCTCTGGCGGCCACCGGAGCCGGCGTCCTCCTGGTCGAGCAACGGGCCCTGCAGGCCCTCGAGCACTCCCACAGGGCCTACGTGATGATCGGCGGCAAGGTCGGTCTCACCGGTCGAGCGTCCGAGATCCTGGCCCGGGGCGACGTCGGGAAGCTGTTCCTGGGCCGGGCGCACGACCAGGGCATAGGTGGGGTGGCACAACCCGCTGAAGCGCGATCCTAGCCAGCTATCGGCTCAGACTGCATACAGATCGGTCATCACTCACCCGTATCACCATCCCGCTGGCTTGACACGACTGGGCGAAACTGAATACAGTTTGCGCCCTGAAGTAGACGCTCCTGAATACCACATCCCGGCGTTGTATCCGACGCACGGAAACCTTGGACGGAGGGACTGATGGGCTCGATCACCGCCGCAATCGCGATGTCGCACGCACCACTGATGGCCGACGGAGCCGAGTCGGACCCTGCCCCCGAAGAGCAGGTCCGCAACGTCGACGCCGGCGTCGCGCAGCTGAAGAAGGAACTGGCCGAGGCGGACGCCGACCTGCTGCTGGTCATCTTCGACGACCACTTCGAGAACTTCTTCCGCCCGTTCATGCCGACCTTCGCCGTCAGCGTCAGCGACACCAACTACGGCCCGCCCGCCCACTATGTGGAGTGGCTGGGGATCGAACGGCGCGCGATCGCCAGCAACAGCGACTTCGCTCGCGCCCTGGCCGAGGGCTGCATCAACCGTGGGCACGAGATCACACAGGTGCACGACACGGACTTCGGCCACGCCGTGATGGTCCCGATGGAGAAGCTACGGCCGGAGTTCGACATCCCGATCGTCCCCGTGTTCACCAACGTCTTCACGCCGCCCACGGCGCCGCTGTGGCGGGCCTACGAGCTGGGTCAGGCGATCCGCGAGGTGATCGAGGAACGGCCCGAGAAGGTGGCCATCCTGGCCACCGGGGCGTTCTCTCACCGGCCTCCGTACTGGCTGCCCTACAGCCCTCCGCATCCGTTTCTGGAGCGGGTCAAGCGCTTCCAGACCGAAGGCCTCGCCGTGCTCGAGGAGGACCCCAAGCTGTTTGTCGATTTCGGCCGGCGCGAGATGGAGATGGCCCAGAACGGCGAGCCTACGATCTCCCCCGAGTGGGACCGGATCATGATGGACGCCTTCTCGCGTGGCGATGTGGACTTCATCACCAGTCAGACCTACGACCAGGTCGTCGAGGGCGGCGGGGCCGGCGGCTTCGAGGTCATCAACTGGGTGATCCTGCTCGGGATCATGAACGGCGCTCCCGCGACCAACCTCGCCTATGAGCCGGTGGTCGAGTGGATCAGCGGGATCGGCATCATGAGCTGGGCCGACCATCTGCCGACCAACGGCGCCGTCTGAGTCCCGGCCTCCCAGAGCGAGGCAGCAGAACGATGGCCGAGGCCGCCGCCACCGAAGTGCACGAGCTCCGGATGCTCGAGATGCTCGATGACTGGTCCGAGGAGCTGTGCGAGTTCGTCGCCGGCTCGGTCCGTGTTCCGAGCGTGACCGGCAACGAGCAGGCGTTCGGCGAGCGCGTCTCGGCTTGGCTGCGCGATCACGAGTTCGAGACCTACACGCGGACGATCGATCCGCGGCTCAAGGAGCGTCTGGGCGGCTTCGACGCCGAGCATGACCTGGAGCGCAGGCCGAACGTGTTCGGGTGGTTGCGCTCGTCACGCGCCGGCGACCGGCCACCGCTGGTCCTCAATACCCATCAGGACGTGGTCACCCCGGGTGCTCGGGAGGCCTGGTCCTATGACCCCTGGGGCGGCGAGCGGATCGGCGGGCACATCCGCGGCCGGGGCGCGACCGACATGAAGGCCTCGATCGGAGCCGCGCTGTTTGCGCTGCGCGCGGCCGCGCAGAGCGGGATCGAGCTGCATTGCGACGTTCAGTTCCAGTGCGTTGTGGCGGAGGAGTCGGGCGGATTGGGCACGCTCAGCGCGCTCGACGCCGAGCCGACTCCGGGCGCGGCGATCGTGCTCGAGCCCAGCCAATGCATCCCGTCCCCGGCCTGCTCGGGCTGCGTGCACTTCACGGTCGGAGTCGAAGGGCAATCCGCTCACGCCGCCACCCCCTGGATGGGCGTGTCGGCGCTGGACAACATGATCCTGGTCTATCGCGCCCTCCAGGCTGAGCAGGAGCGGCGGCGGGCGGGCCAGACCCATCCGCTGTTCGCCCAGCTTCCTGACGGCGCTCCGTTCTCGATCGGTGTCGCCCGGGCGGGTGAGTGGCGCTCGTCGGTGGCCGAGCGCGCCGAGATGGTCGGGCGCTTCGGGGTGATGCCCGGTGAGTCCTTGGCCGATGGCCGGGCCAGCATCGTGCGGGCGGTCCAGCAGGCGGCGGATGCGGACGACTGGCTGCGCCGGCATCCCCCGGTGGTGTCCTGGGACAACGCCGGGTTCGCCGCCTGGGAGACCGACCCGGCGCAGACCATCGTCCAGACTCTCACGGGCGCCGCCCACGCCATCACGGGTCGGGAGGACCTCGGCGCCGTGACGTTCGGCAGCGACGCTGGTCACTTCGCCACGCGTGGGATCCCGGTCGTGATCTTCGGTCCCGGCCGGATCACCGACGCCCACGCGCCTGACGAGTCGGTGCAGGAGGACCAGATCCTCGCCTGCGCCAAGGCCCTCGCGCTGACCATCGCCCGCTTTCAAGCGCCGCCGGGCGATCCGGCGGCGTCCGGCGCGGCGTGAAGGTCGCACTGCTCGGCGTCGGGCTGATGGGGGCTCCGATCGCCCGGCGACTGATCGACGCCGACCATGAGCTGATCGTCTGGAATCGCACCACCGAGCGAGCCCGCACGCTGGCCGCGGCGGGGGCCACCGTAGCCGGCACCCCGGAGGCGGCAACCGAGGGTGCCGAGGCTGTGATCCTGATGTTGCTCAACGGCGAGGTTGTCTCCGAGGTGCTGTTCGGGGATGGGCTGGCCGGGGCGCTGGCGCCAGGACGTCTGGTGATCGACATGAGCACGATCGCCCCTCGCCTGGCCGTCGAGCATGCCCACCGCCTGCGGGCACTCGGCCACGCGCCGCTGGACGCCCCCGTGTCGGGTGGAACCAGCGGCGCCGCCTCGGGGACGCTGACGATCATGGTCGGAGGACGCCACGAGGACTTCGACCGCAGCCACTCGCTGCTGAGTGCGCTTGGCCGGCCGCAGCACGTCGGCCCCGACGGCGCCGGGCAGGTGGCCAAGGCCGCCAACCAGCTGATCGTCGCGGTCACGATCGGGGCGGTCGCCGAGGCGCTGACCCTGGTCGCCCGCGCAGGCGGCGATCCCGCGGCCGTGCGCGAGGCGCTCCTGGGTGGCTTTGCGGACAGCCGAATCCTGCAGGAGCATGGGCAAAGGATGTTGCAGCGCGACTTCGCCCCCGGAGGCGTGGTCGCCGGTCAGCTCAAGGATCTGCGCATCATCGGCGACCTGGCCGCCGAGCATGGCCTCGAGCTGCCTCTGGTTGAGCGCGTGACCGAGTTGTATGAGTCACTGGCCGGAAGCGGGCATGCTCAACTCGATCACAGCGCACTGCTGCTGGAGATAGAGCGACTGAACGCGATCTCGCTGGATCGGCAGGACGCAGCGTGAACCTGGGGCTGGAGGGCGCGCGAGCGCTGGTCGGGGGTGGCAGCCGAGGACTGGGAGCAGCCGTGGCCGCGGCGCTGGCAGCTGAGGGAGCGGTGGTCGCCACCGTCGCGCGGTCAGCCCCGAGCGCCGGAGGGTCAGCACTGGCGGCACATGCCATCACCGCCGACCTCAGCACCGAGGCCGGAGTCGAGGCGGCGGTGTCCGGAGCCGTCGGCGCGATGGGCGGTCTGGATCTGCTGCTGGTCAACTCCGGCGGGCCTCCGGCCGGCGGGTTCTCCTCCGTCGACGACGGCGCCTGGGAGACGGCCGTTGACGGGACACTTCTGAGTTCGATCCGCCTGATCCGGACGGCGCTTCCCCACCTGCGAGACAGCCAGCAGGCATCGATCCTGATCGTCCTGTCCTCCTCGATCCGGGTGCCGATCGACCAGCTCGTCACGTCCAATGTCATGCGCCCGGGATTGGTCGGGCTGATCAAGACCCTGGCCCTGGAGCTCGCCCCGGCGGTGAGGGTCAACGGAGTTGCTCCGGGACGGATCCAGACCGAGCGCGCCGATGCCCTGGATGGGGCTCAGGCCGACCGCCTCGGTGAGAAGCTCAGCGCGGTCCGTTCTGCCAACGCCGCCGCCATCCCTCTGGGTCGGTACGGACGCCCGGCGGAATTCGGTGCCGTCTCGGCCTTCCTGCTGTCCCGGGCCGCGTCCTACGTGAGCGGCCAGGTGCTGCCGGTGGACGGCGCGATGACCCGTACCTACCCATGAGCATCTGGCAGGTGCACAGCGAGACGCTCGGGCGCTGGGCCGGCGACCTGCTGACCGCCGCGGGCATGGGGGGCGAGGCCACGACGGCCACCGTGGCCTCGATGCTGCACGCCAACCGCCGGGGTCTGGACTCACACGGCGTCGTCCTGCTCGGCGTGTACGTGCCGCGGCTGAACCGGGGCATCATCCGCGGATACGCGCAGCCCGAGGTGGTGCGGGTCCGCGGCGCGCTGGCCCTGATCGATGGGCAGCTGGCTCCGGGTGCGCATACCGGGACCGTGGCCATGGACTGGTGCTGTGAGACGGCCCGGACCTACGGCGTGGGCGCCGCCGCCGTCCGCAACTCGAGCCATTTCGGTGCCGCCTCCTTCTTCTCGGAGCTCGCGACCGCCCACAACTGCATCGGGATCGCGATCACAAACAGCGATCCGGGAATGGCGCCGCTGGGAGCGCTGGCACCGATACTCGGCACCAACCCGCTCGCCGTGGCCGCCCCTGGCGCCGACGGGTACGCCGGCCCGTCGCTCGATATCGCCACCAGCGTGGTCGCCCAGGGACGAGTCGCCGCCGCGGCGCGAGCCGGGCAGCCGATCCCCGGCGGCTGGGCCATCGGCCGGGACGGCGCCGTCACCGACGACGCCGATGAGGCCATGCGCAACTCGGTGCTGCCGATGGCCGGACACAAGGGCTTTGGCCTCGCCTTCATGATCGATGTCCTGTCGGCCTGCCTGAGCGGCGCCCAGGTCAGCTCGGAGATGGTCGAGGAGGCCGGGGTCGGCCACCTGATGGTCGCGATCGACATCTCGGCCGCGGCCGGGTCCGATGCTTACGGGGAGCGGCTCCGGCGGTTGATCGAGGCCGTCCACGTCGCCCCCCGGGCGCCCGGCACCGAGCCTTTCATGATCCCCGGCGAACGCGAGCATCGCGTGGCGGCTGAGCGCGACGGGCTGATCCCGATCGACGATCCCACTCGCGAGCTTCTGGACGGGCTGGCCGCCGACTGCGGGCTGCCACCGTTGGAAGGGAAGGTGGCGGTGTGACCGTGTGGCGGCGTCTTGACCACGTCGGTCTGCTGGTCTCCGACACCGACGCGGCGCTGCGCTACCTCGGGAGGACGCTGGGGATGAAAGTCGTCGAGCAGGAGGAGCTCGATATACCGCCGGTGCGCCTCACCCATCTCGACGCGGGCCCGGTGACGCTGCAGCTGGTAGAGCCTCTGCCCGGCAACACCACGCTGGGCTCCTACCTCGAGGAGCACGGCGAGGGGCTGCATCACGTCTGCTTTGAGGTGGATGACCTGGTGGTTGCCGTCCACAGTCTCAGCGGAGGCATGGATCCTGATCTGATCATCGAGGGCGACCGGCGACGCTCGGCGTTCGTGCCCGGCCAGCTGGTCCACGGGCTCCGGCTCGAGCTGACCCAGGTCCGAGAGGAGTCCCGGTGATCGCCGACCCGGCCATGATCGGCCTCATTGACGAATACCTACAGACCAAGTACGTGGCCCTGGCCGTGCCGGCTTGACGCCGATGGGGGATCGGTGCCTAGGTCACCGTGGCACGCGCCGTCGCCGGCCCTCCCGGTGGCAGCAACAGGGCGAGGGCGACACCGAGCAGCGGAACCGCGGCCAGGACGTAGAACGTCGTCTGCAGCCCGGCGGCATCGCTGAGCAGCCCCAGCAGCGGCGCCAGCAGGCCGCCGAGTCCGATCGAGAAGCCCAGCGTCACCCCGGACGCGATCCCGATGCGACTCGGCAGAAATTCCTGGCCCATGACCACGGTGATGCTGAAGGTGGCGATCGTGACGCCGCCGATCAGACCCACCATCGCCAGCGCGAGCCCGCCACTCAGGGCGGTGAAGCCGACGATCAGCGGCGGCAGCAGGGCCATCGTGGTCAGCAGCACAGGCCGCCGTCCGATCCGGTCGGCGACCCGCCCGCCGATCACGGTCCCCAGCGCGCCGCCCAACAGCATGATGGTCAGGGCCGCGTCGGCCGTGCCCTTGGAGGTGTGCCCCAGGTGGATCAGATATTCGGGCAGGAAGGTGAGCAGCCCGAAATACACGCACGAGCGGCACCCGATCACGGCTACCAGAAGCCCGAACGCCGGCCACTGATCGTCCGGGCCTGCGTGACGCCCGCCGCCACCAGCCCGGGCCGGCGCGAAGGAGATCAGCCGCGGCACCTCCCGGGCCAGCACCAGAGCCACGACACAGCCGGGGACGAGGAGAACGAGCGTCCCGTCGAGACCAAAGATGAGCACCGCGGGCGCGATCAGCGCGGGACCCAGCGCGAAGCCGATGTTGCCGCCCAGCGAGAACAGGCTCATGCCCGTGGCGCGGCGCGAGCCGGAGACGTAGTTGGCGAAGCGCGACCCCTCGGGATGGAAGGCGGCCACACCCACTCCGCTGACCAGGATCGCCCCGAACGTGAGCGCGTAGCTGGAAACGAGGCCGGCCGCCGCGATCCCGCTGACCGCGACCAGCGGCCCGAATGGCATCAGCCACGGAATCGGTCGCCGGTCGGAGTAGTAGCCGAACACCGGCTGGACGATCGACGAGCTGATCGTGGCCGCCAGCACCAGCAGCGACGCCGACGCGTAGCTGAAGCCGCGCTGGGCGATCAGGAACGGCAGCAGCGCCGGAACCGCTCCTTGGCACGAGTCAACCGTCATGTGAGCCGCGGCCAGCGCGCCCATTCCCCGTCGGTCGAGGCGCTCGAGAGGCAGGGAAAGGGCGGCGCCAGACAGGACTCGAACTTAACACAGTGTATGCAGATTATGCAAGCTGCTCGGTGGCCACAGTCACCGTATGGCCCGGTCCTAAGCGGCATTTGCCGCCAGATATCCGAGCGAATCGGCGAGAGTGGCCTTGTCAGATCCGTCAAATCTGGATACAGTTATCCGATGGATCTCGGGCTCAACGGTGCAGCCGCAGTCGTCGGCGGGGCCAGTCGCGGGCTGGGAGCGGCCAGCGCCGAATGCCTGGCCGCCGAAGGGGCCAGGGTCGCCCTACTGGCGCGAGATTCCGACCGCCTCCGTGCGACCGCCGTCCAGATCGGAGGCGTCCCGGTGGCCTGTGATCTGTCGGTCGACGGAGGGCCGGAGGCGGCCATCGAGCAGGCGGTGGAGCAGTTCGGCGCGCTCGACGTCCTGGTCGTCAACTCAGGCGGCCCGCCGGCGGGGCGGTTTGTCGACCTTGACGAGACCGCGTGGAGGACAGCGATCGACGGCACACTGTTCTCGGCCCTACGGCTGATCCGGTCCGCACTCCCGCACCTGCGTCAGAGCAACCGCGCATCGATCGTCATCGTTCTCTCGGGGTCGGTCCGCACTCCCCTGCCCAACCTGGTCACCTCCAACGTCCTGCGTCCGGGGCTCAACGGACTGATCAAGACCCTGGCCTCCGAGCTCGCCCCGGAGATCCGGATCAACGGGGCCGCCCCGGGCCGGGTGCACACCGACCGGGCCGATGAGCTCGACACTCGCTTTGGCGAGATCGAGGGCGTCACCGGCGAGCAGGTCAGAGAGCGCTTTCTGTCCTTGATCCCGCTTGGCCGCTACGGCCGCCCAGTCGAGTTCGGGCGGCTGGTGACGTTCCTGGCCTCGCCCGCCGCGTCCTATCTGACCGGTCAGGTCATATCGGTCGACGGCGGCATGTCACGATCGCTGCCATGAGTACTCAGGGAGCGCAGGGAGAGGGTTCGGGCCGGAGGCTGCGCAGCGCGGCCTGGTTCGACGGCGACGACTTCGACAGCTTCTTTCAGCGTTCGATGCTCAAGACCGAGGGCTTCAGCCAGGACGCCATCTCCGGGCGCCCGATCGTGGGTATCGCCAACACCTGGTCGGAGCTCACCAACTGCAACGCCCATCTGAGAACGCTGGCCGAGCACGTCAAGCGCGGCGTCCTGATGGCGGGCGGACTGCCGCTCGAGTTCCCGGTGATCTCGCTGTCTGAGCCGCTGATGAAACCGACGACGATGCTCTACCGCAACCTCCTCTCCATGGACGTGGAGGAGTGCATCGCCGCCCATCCGCTGGACAGCGTCGTGCTGCTAGCCGGGTGTGACAAGACTCAGCCGGGGTGCCTGATGGGGGCGGCCAGCGCGAATGTCCCGGCCCTGATGCTGACCGGCGGGCCGATGCTCAACGGTCACTGGCGCGGCCGCGATCTGGGCTCGTGCTCGGATTGCTGGCACTTCTACGAGCAGTTACGCGCCGGCGAGCTGTCCCGTCAGGACTGGTCACAGCTGGAAGGCTCGATCGCGCGCAGTCACGGGCACTGCATGACGATGGGCACGGCTTCGACGATGGCCTGCGTGACCGAGGCGCTCGGGATGACGCTGCCCGGCGCGGCCGCGATTCCGGCTGACGACTCGCGCCGGAGGGCGATGGCCGAGCAGGTCGGGCACCGCGCGGTGCAGCTGGCTCGCAATGGACCGCGCCCATCGGAGATCCTCACCCCGGAGGCGTTCGATAACGCGGTCCGGGTCACTCACGCGCTGGGTGGGTCCACCAACGCCATCATCCATCTGATCGCACTGGCCCGCCGCGCCGGGGTGGACCTCGATCTCGATCGCTTCGACGAGCTGTCGGAGTCCACGCCATGGCTGGTCAACGTCAAGCCCTCCGGCGACCGTCTGATGGAGGCCTTCTACTTCGCCGGTGGCGTGCCGGCCCTGATGTCCGAGCTTCGCGATCACCTCGACCTGGACGCCCTGACGGTGACCGGCAAGACGGTCGGCGAGAACATCGCGACCGCCGCGACGACTGACCGCGAGGTGATCGCCACGGCTTCCGATCCGCTCAGCAGCACGGGCGGATTGGTCGTCCTGCGAGGCAGCCTCGCGCCCGGCGGATCGGTGCTGAAGCGGACGGCCTGCGATGCGCGGCTGCTGGCCCACGAGGGGACGGCCGTCGTGTTCGAGAACATCCATGATCTGGCGGCGCGTGTGGACGATCCCGACCTCGAGATCGACCCCGACAGCGTGATGGTGCTCCGCAACGGTGGGCCGATCGGGGCTCCGGGAATGCCCGAGTGGGGCGCGCTCCCGATCCCGCGCAAACTACTGCGGGCCGGCGTGCGCGACCTGGTCCGGATCTCCGACGCGCGCATGTCGGGTACGTCCTACGGAGCGATTGTGCTGCACGTCGTCCCCGAGTCGGCGGTGGGCGGGCCCCTGGCGCTGGTCCAGGACGGCGACCGCGTCCTGCTCGACGCCAACGCGCGCCGGCTCGACCTGCTGGTCGAGGAGCGTGAGCTGCAGCGCCGCGGCGAGGGATTTAAGCGCGCGAGCCCGGTCGAGACGCGCGGGTACCGGAAGCTGTACGAAGAGCATGTCCTACAAGCCGACGAGGGCTGCGATTTCGATTTTCTGCGTGGCCGCTCGCCCGTCGTCGAGGAGAGCCGAACCTATGGCTGATTTGGAGTCCACCGACACCGTCCCCGCATCGACCGCCGCCGCGCGCCGGCCCAGACCAGATGCCACCGACACCGCCTACTGGCACCCGTTCGCCAACATGGCCACGGTTCGCCATCGCGAGCTCGTGCTCGTCGAGGCTCGCGGCTGCGAGGTCACCGATCAATCGGGTCGCACGTATCTCGACGCCACGGCCGGGCTGTGGTACTGCAACGTCGGCTACGGCCGCGACGAGATCGTCGACGCGGTCGCCCGGCAGCTGCGACGGCTGCCCTCATACTCGACCTTCGGGCCCTACGCGACCGAGCCGACGCTGGCGACGGCGACACGGATCGCCGAGTATTCGCCAATCCCCGATGCGGCGGTGTTCCTGACCTCAGGTGGGTCGGATGCGGTCGAGACGGCGGCCAAGCTGGTCCGGTCCTACTGGGCCGCGCTCGGGCAGCCCGAGCGACGCGTCCTCGTGGGTCGCCCCCGTGCCTATCACGGCATGCACGCGTACGGCACCAGCCTGGCCGGGATTCCGGCCAACCGCGAGACGTTCGGCGACATGGTCCCCGACGTCGCCCACGTCGAGGAGGACTCGATCGAGGCCGTGGAGCGGGAGTTCGAGCGGATCGGTCCCGAGCGTATTGGAGCCTTCATCGGCGAGCCGGTGATCGGCGCCGGCGGGGTGGTCGCGCCCCCGACCGGCTACTGGCCGGCAGTGGCCGAGCTGTGTCGGCGGCACGGCGTGCTTCTGATCTCCGACGAGGTCATCTGCGGCTTCGGGCGGCTGGGGCACTCGTTCGGATGTGAGCGCTTCGGCGTGAGCCCGGACATGATCACCTTTGCCAAGGGCGTCACGTCGGGCTACATGCCATTGGGCGGGGTGATCGTCTCTCCCCGCATCAAGGAGCCCTTCTGGGAGGGCGACGGTCGGTGGTTCCGCCATGGCTACACGTATTCCGGTCACGCGGGCGCGTGCGCGGCCGCGCTGGTCAACCTGGACATCATTGCGGCCGAGGACCTGGCCGGCCGCGCTGCATTCCTCGAGCCCGTGCTTGCGGCGGCCGCTCAGAGCCTGAGCGATCATCACCTGGTGGGGGCCGTGCGTACGGTGGGGCTGCTGTGCGCGGTTGAGCTCGACCCCGACGTTCTGGCTGCCCGCCCCGGGGTGGTTGACGGGGTCGTCATGGCCTGCCGGGACCAGGGCGTGCTCACACGCGCACTCGGGCTGGCTGCGATTCAGATCTCGCCCGCGCTGGTCATCGAGCCGTCTCAGATCGAGGTCCTGTTCGCGCGCCTGCGGCGGGCTCTCGATGCAGTTGAGCGCCAAGCCTAACTTTAACCAACTACACACATTCGCGCATCTGTGCAGTGGGCGTGTGTATCCGCAGTCTCGATTTGCCTCGATACCGTTGCTCGACGCTGATCTGAGCTAACCCGGGTGAGCGCGAGCCTCGACCGTCGCCGCTCGGTGTATTACTGCATGCACATGCTTGACTTTGGTGGTGGCGACTGTATACATTAAGCCGTACAACTCGAACCGTCGGAGTCGCAGCGACCAGCTTGACCGCTGGTGTCCGTGGCCCCCGGTGATCACCGAGAGGAGCAGCCGTGACTCGAATTCCCGGGACCAAGGTTCAGCGAAGGTATCGCCGGGCCTGGGTGGGCACTCTGTCCGCCATCGCCGTCCTGCCGCTGCTCGCGGCGTGCGGCAGCAGCGCGGCGAGCGCTGGGAAGGGCAGCACGCTGACGATCGCCAACTTCAGCCCCTTCAGCGGGCCGAACTCTGACTACGGGTATCTCGAGCAGTCCGGGTGCATGGCGGCGCTGCACTTCATCAACGCCGACGGCGGTGTCAACGGCCACAAGCTCACCTGCGCGATCGACGACAGTCGAGGCGATCCGGCCGATGCCGTGCCGGCCGCGCAGAAGATGCTGGCGACGACATCGAACCTGGTCGGAATCGTGGACCAGAACTCCGGCCTGCTCACCGCCACGGTCCCCCTGTTCGAGCAGGCGCACATCCCGGATCTGACGCTGGGCGGCGACATCCCGTTCGACCACAACCACTATTCGTATCTGTGGCGCACGATTCCGGGCGACGATGTGGCCGGTGATGCCCTGGCCGCCTACATCGGGCTCAAGACGCCCTACCGGCGGGTGGCGGCGGTCTTCGCCAACGACCAGGCAGCTCAGGGCAACGTGCCCGGACTGCTCAACGGCGCCAAGCACCTGGGCCTCTCGATCGTCACCAACGAGTCGCTCGCCTTGGACCAGACCTCGTATGAGACCGAGATCCAGCGCCTGAAGAACGCCCACCCCCAGGTCCTGACCTCGGAAACCGACCCGCAGACGGCCGGCGTGTTCCTGGGCGAGCTCAAGCAAGCCGGGGTGACGGTGCCGGGCGTCCTGACCTCGGGGACGCTGCTGCCCAACTGGGATCGGGCCGCCAACGCCGCAATCGGGGCGCCCTCCTTCAAGCGCCAGTTCGTGCGCGTGATGCTGTACGCCCCCTCAGTCGGTCCTGCCTACACGACCTGGATCCAGGGACTCAAGGCGATCGAGAGCCAGGTCCGCGACGCGAACCAAGACGGCCAGCAGTACTACTCGGAGGCCCCGTACGACAACGTCAACGAGCTGGCTCTGGCCATTCAGGCCAGCCACAGCACCAGCCCCAGCGTGATCAACAGCTGGATTCCGAAGATCACTCAGGGGAGCACCGTCGTGCACACGTTCGCCGAGGGCAAGGCGGCCCTCGTGGCGGGCAAGACGATTGACTACGTCGGTGTCACCGGTCAGGTGCGGTTCAACCAGTACCACAACTCAGCCGGGGTCTGGGCCGCGCAGCAGCCGCTGACCAACAAGGTGGTCTCGCTGCTCTCGGCTGCCGATGTGCAAAAGGCCGTTGGGTAGCGGCATGTTCACCGCCACCAAAGACCGGCTGCTGCCGACGACCGTCACTGGGTCGTGGCCGAGGCCGGCGTGGTACTCGGCCAACCTCCGGGGTGAGCGCTTCTCCCATCGGATGTTGGACCGTGCCTACCGGGAGCAGTTCATCGACGCCACGGCGGTCGTGGTGAGCGACCAGGAACTGGCCGGCTTGGACATCGTGTCCAACGGTGACTATCACCTGGACACCGAGCTGGCCGGCCAGTCGTGGTTGCGCTATCCGCTCGAGCGGTGTGGCGGGTTATCCGAGGATGAGTTCTCGGTTAACTCCGACCTGCTGCTCGAGCATCCGCCGGGCACCCTCCTGCACGACATCCTGGTTCGGGGCTGGATGTGGCCCAAGGTGACGGGGACCCTGCAGGCGCGGGTGCCGTTCGAGTTTGCGCGCTTGTGGGAGATCGCCCAGGCCCGCACGGCGCGGCCGGTCAAGTTCGGGACGATCTCGGCGCAGACTCTGATCGACATGATCGAGGTCGACCCCGGCGCCTACCCCAGCAAGCGGGACGCGGTCTGGGACATGGCCGGCCTGATCAATCGCGAGCTGCGGCGACTGGCGGCCGCCGGCTGCCAGGTGATCCAGCTCGAGGAGCCGGCCATCCACGCTGTGGCGGCGGCCAACCCGGAGGATCCCGAGCTCGAATTCCTGATCGAGGCCTTCAACCATGAGGTGGAGGGGCTGGACGGCGTGGAGGTCTGGGCGCACACATGTTGGGGCAACCCCAACATGCAGAAGGTCTATTCCCACAGCACCTACGCCGCCTCGGTGAAGATCTTCATGGAGCGTCTCAACATCGACGTCTGGACGGTGGAGACCAAGGACAACGGCGGCGAGGTGCTGCCCCATCTCGCGCCCTATCGGGACAGCAGCCAAGTCAAGGTCGCCCTGGGGGCGGTCAGCCACCGGACCCTGGCGGTGGAGACGCCCGACGAGGTCGCCGCCGATATCCGGGTTGCGCTCGAGTACGTGCGACCGGAGATGCTGGTCGTCTCCTCGGACTGCGGGTTTGGTCGCGACGGCTGCAACCGGGCCATCGCCCTGCACAAGGCGGCGTCGATCTCGATGGGAGCCGACATCGTCCGGCGGGAGCTCGGCGGAGAGCCCACCAGCATCCCTATCGCCATGGGAGTCGGATCCGGGGCAGGGTGACGGTCGGTCACCACCACTTGTGCTCCCGCGCTCGGTCGGTGGCGCCGGTCCGGTCGAGCGAGTCCAGGACGGCCATGTCCGGCTCTGAGAGCGCGAAGTCGAAGATCTGCGCGTTCTCCTCGATCCGTTCGCGGTGCGTCGACTTGGGCAGGACGATCGCGTGGCGCTGCAGGCACCACCGCAGCAGCACCTGTGCCGGGGTCCGGCCAACACGCTCGGCGACCTCCGCGACAGCCGGATCTCCGAGGTGCCGGCCGGTCCCGAGGGGGCTGTAGGCCTCCACTGAGACCTGACGGGATTCACACGCCTCGAGCAGCGACTTGCGGTACTCGAACGGGCTGAACTGGACCTGGTTGATCACCGGGGGTGTGCTCGCGACGGCGATCACCTGCTCGAGTTCATCGACGCTGAAGTTCGAGACGCCGATCGAGCTGGCGTAGCCACGCTCCTTTGCCGCCTCCATCCCTGGCCAGGCCCAGGTCGGGCCTTTCTGCGGCCAGTGGACGATGTAGAGGTCGACCTGGTCGATGCCGAGCCGCCTCAGGCTCTGCTCCGCCTCGGCCGCCGGGTCGCGGCGCGCTGGATAGAACTTCGTGGTGATGAAGACCTGCTCGCGCGGGATGCCGCTGTCGCGCAGCGCCCGTCCGACGCTCTCCTCGTTGCCGTAGGCCTGAGCGGTGTCGATGTGGCGGTAACCGCATTCCAGCGCCCACCGGACGGCCTTTTCGCACTCGGGGCCGTTGGGAACCTGCCACACGCCGAGGCCGAGCGTGGGTATCGTCGCGCCGTCCGCCAACACACGCTCGCGCTCGCCGGCGCCGTCGGTACCACCTGACACGCTGCCTCCTCGAGATCGCTGGACATGGATCCTGCCGAGCCTCGACGATAGCTAGCTGGTCAGCCGAAAAACCGGATGGTTCGGCGCGATCTCGCGCAGCTCGTCATCTGTGGAGCCAGGCCCGACGCCGTCGAAGAACACGCCGACCTCGAACTTCCACTTCTTCAGGTATGCCCGCAGCAGCGGCGGCTTCTCGTCATCGGCGAGCTCCACCGCGGTGAACGCTCGTATGCGCCTTCCGACCCGCAGTCGCCCTTCGCCGCTCGCGCGCAGGTTCCTGACCCATTGGGTGTGGCCGCGCGGCGAGACCAGATAGTCGGCCCCATCGACGCGCAGCAGATTCACCGGTGTCCGTCGCCAGTCCCCGGATTTGCGGCCCTTCACCTCCAGCACGCGGGAGCCGTACACGCTCACGCCCAGACGCGTCAGTGCCGCAACGAACCGATTGAAGACGTTGGTCGTAAACCAGCCCGGCTGCTGGTAGTGCTCGGCCACCAGCTCATTCTCCCACGATGCGACCGCCCATCATCACGGTGTAGCCGAGGGTGCCGGCCCTGGCCGGTCATGGACCCTCTTCGTCGGCTTCCAGCGAGCGCCCGGCGCCGCGACGCGCCAGACTGGGGTCGTGCGACACAACCCGAAACACGCCAGCGACGAGCCTGAGGTCGTACGCCAGCTGATCCGCGAGAACCCGTGGTGCACTCTGGTGAGCAGCAACGCCGGCGAGCTCGTGGCCTCGCACTATCCGGTGCTCTTGGACGAGGCCGCGCCAGGATTGGCGGTGCTGACCCATGTCGGACGCCCCGACGAGCGCGTTCACGGGTTTGCCGACCAGGAGATCATGCTGATCGTGCAGGGCCGCCACGGCTACATCAGCCCGAGCTGGTACGTGCCGGGGACGACGCCGGCTCCCACGTGGAACTTCAGCGTCGCGCACTGCCACGGGGTCCCGCAGATCCTCGGCGAGGACGAGAACCTGCGGGTGTTGACCCGGCTGGTCGAGCACTTCGAGCGACACGTCACACGGCCCCAGTTCCTGGACCCGGAGTGGGGCGCGCAGCTGGCCAAGGGAACGGTCGGCCTGCGGATCCCGATCACGCGATTTGTCTGCAAGGTTAAGCTCAGCCACGACAAGAGCGTGGAGAACCAGCACCGCGTAATCGCTGCGTTACGCGAGCCCGGTCCGTACCACCATCCGGGACTCGCCGACGACATGGAGCGCTCGCTCGGGGAGTGACGCTTTCCGCGGCTGCTGCCGCTTGAGGCCCAATTCACCTGACCGCGGGGATCACCTCGGCCGCGAGGCGCTCGAGCTGGTGGGCGTCGTCGACGAGCGGGTTGAAGAGAATCAGCTCCGCGCCGGCGTCCGCCACCGCTCGGATGCCGGCGGTGCATTCCTCGGCCGGGCCGGCGAGGATGTGTTGCGACCAGCCGCTGCGACCGTAGTGTCGCGTGAGCGCGTCCTCGAGTCGCTGGCGTCCGCGCGCCGCATCGTCCTCGACATGGATGTAGACGCGCTTGCCGATCCGGAACGTATCGGGCTCGCGGTCCTGGGCGGCCAGCTCCTCCCTGACCACCTTGACCTGTTCGGCGAACTGAGCAACCGTCTGAGAGCCGGCGCCCATGAACCCGTCCCCATGCCGCACCGCGCGGCGCATCCCCGCCGGCGCACTGCCACCGAACCAGACCGGGGGGTAGGGCTTCTGCACCGGCTTGGGCTCCATCGAGGCCCCCTGGAGCTTCCACAACCGCCCATCAAAGTTGATCTCGGGCTCCGTCCAACACGCCTTCATCAGCGCCAGGGCCTCATTGAAGCGGGCAACAGGCCTGTCCGCATCGACGCCGAAGGCGCCGAACGGGCGCCCCTGTCCGCCGGTCGCCACACCCACCTCAACTCGGCCGTGGCTGAGGCAGTCAAGCGAGCTGATCGCCTTGGCCAGGTGCAGGGGGTTGTGCAAGGGGAGCACGAACACTGCGCAACCGAGCCGCAGCTGCTCGGTGCACGCCGCGGCGTAGGCCAGCGTCTGGAGTGGCGCGAGGCTGCCGGCCGCGCCGATTACCTGCTCCTGCACCCAGGCACTCTCAAACAGCCCAAGCTCCTCGACGCGGCGCAGATGCGCCCGGAAAGCGTCATCGTCGAAGCGGCTGTCGGGAGCGTACTGCGGGATGGAGATCGCGAATCGCATGGGCGCTGAAACCAAACGGATCTTCAGGCTACCGTGGGAGCGCCGATCTGACCTGCCACGATCGAGGCATGAGCATCGAGAACGTGGTGCTCGACCTGCCCACCGACCAGGAAGTGGAGCTCGAGGGACCCGGGCCGATCACACGCGAGCCGCGCTTGCGCATCGAGCATCGCTCGCTCTTCCCGCGGTCGAGAGGTCACACCGATCTCGACGCCGCCTCCGTCAACCCATGGCCACCGACCGACGCGAGCGGGTGGCCGGATGAGTCGCGTGTCGTCCAAGCCTATATGAGCTACATCACCGACCGTCCAGACTCGATCGTCGCCTCGGTTCGCGCCATCGCGAACGCTCGCGGAGCCGTGCTGGTCCACTGCGCGGCCGGCAAGGATCGCAGTGGCTGACGGCGGCGCATCGGAGGACTGAACAGGTGCACCGAACTCATCGGGCCGTCCAGCGAGGATTCGCTAGCTTCACGCTGAGTGGATGACGTGACGCCGACAATCTACGAGTGGGCCGGTGGTCGCGAGGCGTTCGCGCGCTGGCTGAACCGTTTCTACGACTTGGTGGAAACCGGCGCACCTGACATCGCGGCGCTGTTCGGCGGGAAGATAAGCGAGCAGCATCGCGTCCACGTGACGGACTGGTGGGTCGAAGTGATGGGCGGCCCCAGCGCTTACACCGAGAAGCGCGGAGGCTACGAGCACATGCTCGCTCGCCACCACAATCTCGCGATCGGCCCCGAGCAGCGACTCACTTTCGTGACCCTGCTCAGCCGTGCTGCCGACGACGTGGGGCTTCCCTCCGATCCGGAGTTCCGCGCCGCGATCATGGGCTACGCGGAGTGGGGTACGCAGCTGGCGATGCACAACTCTCAGCCGGGAGCTCAGACAGTCGCGCACGCTCCGGTGCCACGTTGGGGCTGGGGGGTCGCGCCGCCGTACGACCACCCGGCCGGACAGTTGCAAGCGACAGGTGGCACGGTCGCACCCGCGGCTCTCGACCGAGAACCAAGAAAGGCCTGAAGCTACGGAGCGCGGCCCCGTCGCTCTGCGGCCGTCGCCGGGGAGGGGCGACGGCCGCGAGCAATCACGACGGGAACGCGCGGTGGGTCACGTCACCTTGCTGGTGGGATGCGCGATGGCGACCCCGGTCCGGTGGTCGGCGTCGCTGGCGGTGACCTGCACCGTGATCTCGTGCCCGACGTCCGCGGCGACGAGCTTGTACGTCACCGCGGTCGCGCCGGCGATCGCGACACAGCTGGTGCCGGTCGCGGTGCACCGCTCCCACTTGCGGGTGTAGGTCAGCGGATACGGGCTCGTCCATGATCCGTTGGTCGAGCTGAGCGTGTCCCCGCTCGCGGCGGTGCCGGTGATCGCCGGGATCGCCGTGTTGATCGGCGCCAACCCTCCGATGTACAGGTTGCCGCTGGTATCGACCGCGGCGCACAGCACCGTGGTGGCGCAGGCGATGGCGTCGGTGTTCGGGAACCCGGGGATCTGGGCGCTCTGCCACGTGTTCGTGTTCGGGATCCCCTCGAACACCTTCCCCCCGGTGTCGACTGTCGCGCACAGCGTTGCGCTGACGCAGCTCGTGCTGATCAGGTCGTCGCCCGCGTCCAGCACGTGCGACTTGACCGTCCCCTTCGCGGCCGAGCTCGACGCGTTGAACGTCAGTTCGGTGCCTTGCTCGTCGGTGGCGACGCACACCGTCGCCGACGGACACGAGATCGACTCCAGTGGGTTGGCGTCGATGGTCGCCTTGGTCGAACTGGTCGGGGTCGGGAGCGGCGAGACGGTCGGATTGAACGTGTACTCGATCCCGACCTGGTTGACCGCCGTGCACTGCGTCCCGCTTGCGCAGGCAATCCCGTTGAACGCGTCGTCGTTGGGGTCGAAGTGCTTCTTGGGGGCCGACAGCACCCCGGTCGTCGGGTCGAACGCGAACATGTAGCCGGCCTCGTCGCCCGCGACGCACAGCGACGTCGACGCGCACGCGACGTCCACCATGGCGACCGCGCTTGGTTGCTCGATGTTCTTGGCCTTGATCAGCGCCAGGGTTGACGGGTTGAACGTGACCATGTCGGCCTGTCCGCCCATCGCCGTGCACTGCGTCGCCGACGGGCACGCGACCGCCAGAAAGTTCGGCACGCCGGTCACCCCCGTCGTGGACAGCTTCTTCGCATGCAGGCCAGCCGTCGCGACCGGGTTGAACGTCGCCTCCATGCCGCCGTCCCCGACGGTCACGCACTCGGTCGCCGAGATGCACGTGGTCGCCCGCATCGCGGTCTGCTCGACACCCGTCAGCTCGGTCGGCGCGGACCACGACAGCGCAAGCGCGGGTGGCGGCGCGTACTGCTCAGCGAGCGTGAACTGCGTGCCCGAGCTGTCATTATCGCCACCGGTGGCCGTGCATGTGGTCGCCGACACGCACGACAGCCCGCGCAGGTAGGAGCCCACGGCGCCGGCCGCATTCGGTGTGGCGACCACGATCCACGCGCTGCCGTTCCATTGCTCCGCGAGCGTCACGTAGGCCTTGGCGGTGGTGAGCTCCTGCCCGACAGCGTCGCACGCTTTCGCCGCGGTGCAGGAAACGTGGCTGAGCAGGCTCTCGTCGCTGCCCGCCGGGTTGGGGCTCGCCTGCACGGTCCACGTGGTCCCGTTGTAGAACTCGGTCAGAGTGAGCTCGCCGGACGGGCTCGTGTATTCGCCAACGGCCTCGCACGCGGTCGCGGCGACGCACGAGATGCCGTTCAGGAGGCTTTGCGTGGCCCCGCTCACATTCGGCACATTGGTGATGGTCCAGGTGGTGCCGTTCCAGTGCTCAGCCAACCCGACCTGCTTGGTGCCGCCATACGATGCGCCGACCGCGACGCAATTCGTCGCTGACGTGCATGCGACGTCGTTCAGGACACTGCTCGTGGCGCCGGCGGGGTTCGGGGTCGCCGTGACCGCCCACGTGCTGCCGTTCCACTTCTCGGCGAGGGTCACATCATCCCCGGAGGAGTTCTTGTCCTCGCCGACGGCGATGCAGCCACCCGCAGTCCAGCATGAGACGCCGATCAGCGTGTCCCCGGTCGAGCCGGCCGGATTGGGAGTGGTCTTGATCGACCAACCGCTGGCGGTGCGGGCCTCGGCGAGGGTCGACTCCGCGCTCGAGGCGTGGTAGTAGCGCCCGACGGCCATGCAGACGTCGACCGCCGTGCAGTCGACCCCGTTCAGGCCCGTCAGCGACGTCCCCGCCGAGGTCGGGATGCTGTCAACCGTCCAGCTGGTCCCGTTCGAGACCTCCGCCAGGTTCACGTATGCGCCCGCGCTGGTCGTCGAGTAGCCGACTCCCGCGCACCAGCTCGCGGACGGACACGACACCCCATTCAGACCGGCGCTCGTACCGGGCTGGCTCGGCGTCGGCTGAACCGACCATGAACTTGCCGCCATCGCCGACGGCGCGAACATCAGCGCGACTCCGGCGACGAACGCGGCCAGCCCACAGCGCCGCAACGCCCCAACATGAACTCTTGACATCAGGCCCAGCCCCTTTCCTACGTGTATGCCCCGCGTTCCCTGAGCGAGCCTATCGGCATCGCCGCTGGATCGCGCGGAGGTCGTTTGTGGCCGGAGCGCGGCCTTCCGGACTGATGACTCCATTCGAGGATCCCCGATCGCTGATTGCTTGATGTCCGAGCCGTGCGGCTCCAGATCTGTGCTCGGTACCCTGCCGGGCGCGACCAAAGCCACACCAAACCCCCACCAAATCTCCCGGCCGGCTGCCTGTGAGGGTTGAAACTGGACGGCGTATTTCAGGAGAGCCTCCGCGCGAGATAGGCTGCGATCGCCGATGCTCGACTTCGACGCCTATCTAGAGCGGATCGGTCTTGCGGGGGTCGATTCGCCGACCTGGCAGGCGATCCACCGCGCGCACGTCACGTCGATTCCGTTCGAGAATCTCGATTCGCACCAGGGCATCCCAGTCTCGCTTGAGCAGCAGGACCTCGAGCGCAAGATGGTCGTCGAGCGGCGCGGCGGGTACTGCTTTGAGCACAACCTGCTGCTCGCCTCCGCGCTCGAACATCTCGGGCTGCAGGTCGAGCCGATGCTCGCGCGCGTTCGCGTCGGCGGTGCGCCCCCTGAGGCACGTCCCAGCGGGCACCTCGTACTGCGGGTCACCGACGCCAATGGCAAGAAATGGCACGCGGACGCTGGCTTCGGCCTCGGCACGCTGCTCGATCCGATCCCGTTCGGGGCGGACCCGGACACGGTGCACGAGCAGTCGGGCTGGAACTTCCGGGTCGTCGAGGACGATTCCGAACTGGTCCTGCAAACGCGTGGTCCGGATGGCTGGTCAGACGTCTACGGGTTTGTGCCGCGTCGAGTTCCGCGGGTCGACATCGAAGTGAACAACTGGTGGATCTGCACCAACCCGCGCTCCCCCTTTGTGTTCGGGCTGATCGCGTCGATTAACCACGACGACGGGCGGCGCGAGGCCATCTCGGACTGGAGCGGACCCCTCCAGGCAATGATCATGACACCCGACGGCGTCGAGTCGTCAGAGCCGCCCCGGACCGTGATCCCGGACAAGCTTGAGCAATTCGGCTTGGTTGGGTTCCAGCTCGGCGGGAACGGACGAGTCCAGGCGACGTCAGCAATCAGCTCGGAACCAGATGCCGTAGTCCCGCGCTGAGGTGGCGTTGACTTAGATTCCGACACCGCGCTGGATCAGACCCGGCTGGTGCGACGGCTGCCGGGGCGGCCGACCGTCGGCCGCCCCCGCTAACCACATCTCTACCGCGATCGACTCGGGATTGTGATCTTCAAGATCGCCGGACCAGCCCCACCGGTTGCGCCGGTACCGAGGAAGTCGTCGTTGGTGTTGGCGTCGTAGATGACGGTGCTCTGACCAATGTGGATCAGCGCCATGTTTGCCGCCCCGAGCAGCCCGTCGGCATGCGTTGCGATCGGGGATATCACCCCTCTAGGGGTGATCTGGAGCAGCTCGTTGGTATCGAGCCGCGACACGTAGACATCGCCGGTGCGGTCGTCGAGCACCATGTCATCAAAGAAGGCTGGCCCGGGGACCTGCGCCCAGACTGTGGCGGCGCCCGGACTGCCGTCGCGATTGATCGGGATCCTCAGGATCTTTCCGCTCTCGATCGAGGTATACACCGCCCCGTCGAACACCTTCACCCCGTCGGGGAGGACCAAGAGGGGATTAGTCGTCACCGAGGTCCAGGGCTCGGCGACACCCGACGGCGATATCCGCCAGATCGCGTTCCCATAGATGTCGGTCGCGTACGTGTAGCCGGTGGCGGAGTCGAGCCCGAAACCGTCCGGCGCGACCATCCCGTTGGACCCGGGCACCGTCGCCGTGGTGCCGTTCGGGAGCACCTGCAGGATCGTGCCCTCGGCCGGGGGGGCGAGGGACTCGGGATTTGCCGCGTACAGCCGATGGTTCGCGCCGTAGGCAATACCGATCGCCTCTCCGAACGCGCCGGGAGCGTACGTTCCCAGCAGCCGTTGCTGCCCATCCGGCCCGACGCGGACGATGTTGGTCCCGGCGAGCGCAGTCACATCTCCCTGATTCGTTGCGGCCACCGAGCTCGGAGCCTCATTGGCAGGGAACGTCGTCAGCACTCTCACGCTCACACCCGGAGCGGCTGCCTGCGCGACCCCGGTGCCGATCGCTCCCGAAACCAGAAGTGCAGCCGTTGCTGCAACGCAAAAACGTCGCCTCATGCTTTCCCCATTCATGATTGTTCCCAAGCCGCGATTCCCCCGGCTTGCTGGCGCGAAATCGTCCCAGTCGGCATGAAGCCAGTCAATGTTCAAATCCTGACCACCAACCGGCCGCAGTCTCGGCTGCGATATCGACCCCAATTTAGTTTTGGTCGCGGGACCGCCTGAGTTGGGCGGTTCGCGCATGCGGGGCCTGCATCAGCACGCGTTTAGAGTCGCGGTGTGAGCCGTTTCTTTGAGCCGCCCCCGAACCGGTGGCCTGAGCAAGCTGTGCCGGCCAATCCGCCGCCGTGGACCGGGCGGCCGCAGGGCCCGCCGCTCGGGGCGGTAGTCAGGGACCTGCTCTTGGCGCGCTCAAACCGGGCAGCGGTCTCTGTCGACTATCTCGATGCCTACCCGGAGGGGTTCGAGCTCGAGATCCGGGCGAGCACGAGCGTCGCATATGACGAGCTGGCGCGCGAGGGCGACGGGTCCGGGCCGGACCCCTTCGGCCGGCACTGGCCGATGGTCGGCGAGCGGCGTGACGTGCTGCCGCCGCAACTGCTGAGAGTCGGCGTGCAGTTCGCCGACGGTCGCACCGCGACGAGCATCGGCGGCCACGACCGTCCCGTGGGCGGCCCGGTCATGGACGCCTTGCGCGGTGGTGGGCGCGGCGGGGGAGGGGAGAGTCGCTTTCACCAGGGCTACTGGATCTCACCCCTGCCGCCGCCGGGGCCGGTCGCTGTCGTCTGTGAGTGGCCGGCCGTCGAGATTCCGGTTGTGCGCCAGGAGATCGATGCTCGGTTGATCCTCGACGCTGCCGAGAAGGCACGAGCGATATTCGGCGACGGGCACCACGTCCTCAAGGACGGACGCGCGTGGCGTCTCGGGGCGAGCGGCGAGGCGGCGTGGATCAACGATGGGACATCGGCAGGTCCAACGATCACGTACGCGATCCCGCCGATCTTTGACTCCTACTGCACTCTGGAACTGCCGCAATCACACGACCCAACGGAGCTCGACCAGCACGAGGAGGCCGTGATCGAACTGCTCACCGAGCAGACACCTGAGCAGCCGTGGTGGCTGGGATATCTCGACACAGGACCAAGCGACATCGTCTTTCCGTACGCACCCCGGACCACGATCTACTACGGCTATGGCTACGTGCTCGTCCAAGCCGGGCCTCGTCAGGCCGCCGAATGGCGCGAGACGGGGTTCAGCTGGAGGTTGCCGGAGCTCATGTTCCCCGCCAACCGCTCGTGGCTGCTCTCAACCATGTGGGACGACGGCTGGACCTCCGTGGGCGGATCCCAGCAGCTGGTGGACGGCTTTCTGCGCAACACCACGCTGGGGCCGAGAGCCAGACGCGTGGCCCTTGGACATGACCCGACGCCGCCAGGTCAAGGAGCGAACTGACGAACTCTGGACGGGGGTCCGGGTCGTGTCGAGCTAGCGTCGTCGAGCCGCCGGCTCGCGAGCCCTTGGCGCGAGGAGCACTCATCGCTCACCGGCCGGCCCGCTGTGACCGCCTCATCGCCGACGGACTCGTCCGTCGCCGGTCGTTCGACGATCCCCTTCGCGTGAATCCGGTCGCCCCCAGTGGCGCACGATTGAGCTGGCGTCTGCCGTCGCGCGAACGCAGCTAGTTGACTTCATGACCACGATCGGCCGGGGGGTGGCAGGCGCTCGGGTCATGGTGATGAGGTGTGGGGTCCGGCGAGGCCATCGCATCGTCGCTGCGTGCGCACGGGTCAGGGCTGTTCTGCGAACACGGCCGCCGCGACCTGGTAGGAGTCAAACGCACGGGCGGCGCCGGCGTATGCGTCGAGGTGGATGAACAGTTCGACGATCTCGTCCTTGCTGACCCCGTTGTGCAGCGCGATGCGTAACTGTCCGCGCAACGGCTCGTGTGTACCCAACGCTGCGGCGATCGCCACCGAGATCAGACTCCGCGAGCGCGTGTCCAGCTGCTCAGTCCGAGGCCAGCTGTCACCGAACGTGTGCAGCGTCGCGAGACGGCGAAACTCGTGTGCGCTGTCGGGCGCTCCCGGGCCCAGCGGAAGCTCCAGTGGCCGGCCGAGCAGTGCGCCCGCGAGCTCGACGGCCGCGTCATAGGAGTCAGTCATCGTCATCCTCCTCATGAGTCGTGGCGCAACCGCCGATTGGGCGATGCGCGCAATCGGTGTCAGCCGCAATCTTGACGACCAGGGTGCTCAATCGGCAGCCGTGGCTCACCCACGCTGGCGCTGCCCTCACGATCGCCTAGGGCTGACGGGGACTCTGCGCGGACGACCGCCTCGGCGACGAGCGGATCCCCGCGTCGCCGACAGCCGGCGAGTGCTTGGCCGCGAAGGCGATGGCCAGCCTATAAATGAAAAAGGCCCCGCTGTGCGGTGAGCTACTAACGCGCCCGGAGAGATTCGAACTCCCGACCTTCGGTTCCGTAGACCGACGCTCTATCCAGCTGAGCTACGGGCGCTTGGCGGCCGATTCTAGCCTCAGGCGACGGAGTGGTCCGGCTCGGTCGGCTCGGTGTTCGCGTAGCGGGCGACCGTGAACGCGATCAGCGTCGGCACCTGGACCGCGTAGACGATCAACGAGAGCGTCAGGACCACGAGCGGACCGCCGCTGAGGTGGTCGCGCAGGAAGGAGTACTCGATCATCCCGGCGGTGATCGCATAGGCCAGCAGTGCCCACTTGGCGACCTGGAGGAAGCTGGGCCAGGCGAAGGCGCCGACTCGGCGCAGCGACGCCATGTTGACGCTCAGCACGACCACCGAGGCGATCAGGAGGGCGACGGCCGGACCGAGCGGGACGTGCTCGGGCAGGTGAGCCGAGAGGTAGATCCCGCCCGCGACGATCAGTGCCAGCGAGGCCATCCCCAGCTGGGTGAACGGCGGGTAGCGCTCCTCGTTCATCCTGAGGCGAGCTTTGTCATGATCACGAGCGTCGCGATCTGCATCACGCCGAGGACGCCCGCGCAGTAGAGAAAGCGCTTCATCAGGCGCTCGATCACGGCGGGGTTGGGGCGGGGCTTCTTGAGCTCGAACAGGACCGCGATGTTGGCGGGCTCGAGCAGACCGAGCGCGAGCACGGCCATGACGCCGACGACGATGTAGCTGGCGACCACCCAGGTGTGGTTGGGGCTGCCGCTGAAGACGTTGCCGGTCTTGACGCCGAGCTGCCAGCCGGCGGCCAGGGTCAGTGTCACCACGGTCGGCATGATCACGACCATCTTGGGCATCAGCTTGGTCGTGAACTCGACGCGCGCGGGAATCGACATCTTGCCGATGATCGGACCGAGGATCAGGCCCAGGAACAGGTCGATGATGGTCCAGGCGGCACCGCCGGCGACGTGCAGGAACGTCAGGGGCCACAGCTTGTTGACGGCGATCGCGACGATCAGTGCGACCATCGCGACCCCGGCGATCACCAGTCCGACCCGCGGGACGATGTCGAAGTCGGGCCGCGGGACCGCGGGGTGCTCTGGCGGAGCGACCGCTCGAGACGGGCCCGGTGCCACCAAGTCGACCATGTGGTCGGGAATCCTACGGCTTGCCGCAGACGGTGGGAAGGGCTGACGCCGCCTTTCTCGGCAAAATCACGGAGAGGGCGGGATTCGAACCCGCGAAGGGGTATGAGCCCCTTACTCGCTTAGCAGGCGAGTGCCTTCAGCCACTCGGCCACCTCTCCCGAGGTCCCGCAGTGTAGAGCAGGTGCGGCAAGCGTCGAGGCCGAGGCGACGCGGTTGTGGCCCCCCGTTGAGGGGGACGCCCGAGGCAAGCTAGCATCGCCGCTGCTGCGCCCGGAGGGGTGGCAGAGCGGTCGAATGCGCTGGTCTTGAAAACCAGAGTCCGGTGACCCCGGACCGCGGGTTCGAATCCCGCCCCCTCCGTCTCCTAGTGGGCCTCGTGGGGTGGGCCGCTTGGGCGGGCGGCGGGCCCGAGGGTCAGGTGACGGGCTTGGCCCGCTCGTCCTTCGTCGGGGCGGTGCCGAAGACGTGGTCCCAGAATGGGGCGCTGACGCCGTAATACCGCTCGTGGTCCTGGAAGTGATGGCGCATGTGGAGCTCGCGCAGCCTGCGGCCGAGCGCGGTGGTGGGGCGGTGGTGGTGCACGTGGTAGTGCAGCATGTCGTAGCCGAGGTAGCCGCCCAGGAAACCCGCGCCGAAGGGCAGGAAGCCGGGGCTCCCGAGCACCGCGTCGAAGCCGAGCAGGAACACCGCCGCAAGGGGGATGCTGACCGACGGCGGCATCACGAGCCGCATCGGATCGTTGGGATGATCGTGGTGGACCCCGTGGATGATCCAGTGCAAGCGCTTGCCGATCCCGGCCTCAGGCTCGAAGTGGAAGACGATCCGATGCAGCCAGTACTCGGTCAGCGTCCAGAACAGGTAGCCGCCGAGCAGCCAGGCCATCGTCAGCCAGCCGGCTCCATGGATCAGGCCCTCGACCAGCAGCACCGTGATGACCGGCCCGAACAGAGCCGGGGGAACCGCGGGATGCACGCGCGAGAGCTTGTCCAGCAGGTCGTTGTCGAACATGCGGGGCGAGGCGCGCAGCCGCTCGCTGCGGCTCATGCCCTGCGTCTCGTTGACCTGATTGGTCGCCACGGCCAGAAGTTTAGCCGGGTGCTCCGGTCGCCCTCAGCCGGGTGCTCCGGTTGCCCTCAGTTGGGTCGCCGGTGGCCGTCAGCCGAGTTCGGCTTCGCCGTCGGCGGCCGGCATCGCCAGCACGATGTGGCGCACCGATAGCACCACGAATTCGCGCTTCTCCACGTGCGTGGTGCCGTTCAGCGTCGTGACCTCGACGTCGGTGAGCGCCAGGAACACCCGCTCGGAGGCGTTCAGATAGTCGGTCAGCCGGCTGCGGTACCCGTCGGCGGGCAGTCGGAGGACCCCAGTGATCCGGTGGCGGACGGTCTCGATGATGATCCGCTCGTCCCTGTGCTCCACGCGGGCGACAATACAGAGCGGATTCAGAGCGGGTGCGAAGGGGGGAGGCGCATCGACGCCGGCGGGCGATGCCATGCTGTCTGAGCGATGCCCGAGTTATCGAGCGCCCGCTGGTGGTCCGCGCGCCGCGCGCAGAACCTCAAGCCCGCAACCTACCGTTGCCCGCTGTGCGGGCGCCGGTTGCCGGCGCTCAGCGAGCACATGCTGATCGTGCCCGAGGGCCGCTCGGACCGGCGTCGTCATGCGCACACGAAGTGCGTGCTGGCGGCGCGCCAGGCTGGCCGGCTGCCGACGCGCGAGGAGTGGCTGCGCACCCAGCCCCGGCCACCCGGCCTCCTGCAGCGGCTGGGGACCTGGATGCGGCGACGGCGGTAGGGTGGGCGCCGGCATGGCGAATGAGCTTGCACTTGGCCTGAACACGGGCTATTGGGCCGGCGGTCCGCCGCCGGGCGCGGCCGAGTCAGTGGTCGAGGCCGACCGGTTGGGCTTCGACTCCGTTTGGACGGCCGAGGCGTACGGGTCCGACGCGCTGATGCCGCTGGCCTGGTGGGGGGCGGCCACCGAGAAGATCAAGCTCGGCACTGCGATCGTCCAGATCTCCGCGCGTACGCCGGCCGCCACGGCGATGGCGGCGATGACGCTCGACCATCTGAGCGGCGGGCGGGTGATCCTCGGCCTCGGAGTCTCTGGACCGCAGGTGGTGGAGGGCTGGTACGGGCAGTCGTTCGCCAAGCCGCTGGCCCGGATGCGCGAGTACATCGGCATCCTGCGCGACATCTGGGCGCGCCAGGGACCTGTCACCGCCGACGGGCCGCACTACCCCCTGCCCCTGCGCGGCGGGACCGGCCTGGGCAAGCCGCTGAAGGCGAGCATCCGCCCGCTGCGCAGCGACATCCCGATCTACCTGGCGGCCGAGGGCCCGAAGAACATCGCGCTGGCCGGCGAGCTGTGCGACGGCTGGCTGGCGCTGTTCTACTCGCCCTACCACGACGGCTTCTACCGCGACGCCCTGGACGAGGGACTCAGAAGGCCCGGCGCTCACCGCACGCGCGAGGAGTTCGAGGTCGCCGCGACGGTGCCGCTGATCGTCACCGACGACGTCGAGAGCGCCGCCGATGCGGTGCGGCCGATGTACGCCTTGTACTTCGGGGGGATGGGCGCACGCGGGACCAACTTCCACGCCAACGTCGCGATCCGCATGGGCTACGAAGCCGAGGTGGCGAAGATCCAGGAGCTGTACCTGGGCGGCCACAAGAACGAGGCCGCGGCGGCCGTGCCCACGAAATTGATCGAGCAGCTGACTCTGATCGGCCCCGCGGAGAAGATCCGACACGATCTGGAGGCGTGGCGTGAGTCGATCGTCACCACTTTGCTGATCGGCGGTGACCCGGCGACGTTGCGTACGGCCGCCGAGCTCGTCCTGGGCTGAGCCTCAGCCCCCGGTTGCCGCGCCGGCCGCCACCGCCTGCACGGTGAATGTTGGCTCGTCGGCCGAGACCTGGTCCTGGGAGTTGATCCTGGCCCCGACCGGCGCCGGCACGGGCCCGTCGAGCAGCGGGTCGCCGGTCTGCTCCATCCACTGCTCGAGGCGCCGGCGCATGTCCCGCGCGATCTCGGCGTACTCGGGATCGTCGATCACGTTGCGACCCTCGCCGGGGTTGAAGAAGAGGTCGTGCAGGGCCTCGCGGCTGACCCGGCGGCGCGCCCAGCCGCGGGCCAGGTAGGCCTCCTTGCTGGGACTGTCGTCGCAGTTGGCCAGGACCGGGTACGGGTAGTCGTCGAAGCGGCGGATGTACTTGAAGCGCTCGGTGCGGATCGCCCGCTGAGGCTCATACGCGGCGTGGTAGGTGAGCTCGGAGAAGATCTCCTGGTGGGCTCCCGGACGGTCGACACCGTCGACGAGCCCGACCAGCGAACGGCCCTGCACCCACGATGGCGGGTCGATTCCGGCGACCTCGCAGATCGTCGGGAAGATGTCGATATGGGAGACCAGCTCGTCGTGGGCGATGCCCCCGAAGAAGCCGGCGCCGCGCACAATCAGCATTACGCCGATGCCGCGGTCCAGCAGGCTGGCCTTGGCGGTGGGGAAAGCCAGACCGTGGTCGGTGGTGCAGATCACCAGCGTGTTGCGGTCCAGACCGGTCTCGTGCAGCGTGTTGAGGACCGCTCCGACCCCATGGTCCAGGGAGCGCGCGCTGGCCTTGTAGGCGGCGACGTCCTGACGGATCTCGGGCGTGTCGGGCAAGAACGGCGGCGGCAGCGAGTAGACGCGGTCCCGGACCGAGCTCGGGGCGAAGAAGCTGCGGTGGGTCTCGAAGAAGCCGACGGACATGAAGAACGGCTCCGGGATCCCTCCAGATAGCGCCGAGATCGCGGCCGGGGCCACCGAGCTCGAGCGCGTGTTCTCGATCTTGTGGACGATGTCGTAGCCGAGGATCGAGGGGTCGGCGGAGACGTGCTGCTCGCCGATCAGCTCGGTGTGGTACCCGGCGGCGCCCAACGTGTGGACGATGTGCTGGCCGTAGTCATTGAGCGCAAAGCCGCGGTGGGCGAGGCCCATCATGCCGTTGCTGTGGCAGTAGGAGCCGGTCAGCAGCGCGGCCCGGCTGCCCGAGCATGAGGGGGCGGCGCAGAACGCGTTGCGGAACATCACGCCCTGATCGGCGAGCCACTGGATGTTGGGCGTCGGGATCGCGTGACCGTAGGGCTGGACATAGCGCCCAGTGTCGTGCGAGTTCAGGTAGAGGATGTTGGGCGGGGCGGAGTCGGGCATCGGGCAGGCGGCGGAGCGGGGCGCTCAGAGCGCCATCACGCCGGCATCGGACTGCTGCCCGCGCTCCGTTGCGTCCCGATGGTACGCGGCCACCCACTCATCCGACAGCGCGTCGGCCTGGCGCTTGATCGGCTCCAGCGCGGACCAGCCGGCAGGCGCCGCGACGCCGACGTAGTCGAGCACCGCACGCACCGACCCCTCACGATCGGTCTCGAGGTCATCCTCGTAGACGATCGACAGCGCGGGCGCGTCGTTCGCGGTGAGGAAGTCCTCCCACGCGTGATCCTCGGTCTCCAGCATCGAGACCAGGTGGCGGATGCCCTCGTAGCGGTAATGCAGCTCGACCGGCCGGTCATCGCCGGGACCGTGCTCGCCCCGCCACGCCCGGGTCTGGAGCGCCCGCCACAGGCTAACCGCCTGGCGGACCTTGTCGCGGCGGGTCACCCGGATGTAGCGGGGGCTGGTGAACAGCCGTTCGAGCAACGCGAACGGCTCCAGGCCGGCGTACTCGGGGAGCACTCCGGCCAGCGCGTGAAGCTCGGCGATCTGGCTCCACATCAGCTTGGAGGCGAAGACGCCGTTGGGCGTGGTGCCGAGGCGGAAGGTGCGCTCGAGGTGCTCGCGGTAGTCGGAGAGGCCGTGCAGCGAGGAGTGCGGGGGCGCGGCGGGCGGAGACGGATCGTCGCGGATCCCGGCCCCGGTGCGCGGAAGGTCCTTCAGATACTGGCCGGGGTGCGGCGGAACGCCGGTATTGCGCATCGCCTCGAAGTACTCCTCGGGGCACCCCGCAACGCCGGTGTCCTTCAGCAGCTCGCAGAGGAGCGTGCTGCCGCTGCGTTGCGTAGCGCATACGAGATAAGAGCGCGAGGGCACGGCCAACAAATTCTACTGACTTAGTTGGCGACTGAGCCAGGACCGTCCAGACGCTGCTGGGCCTCCAGGATGTGGTGGGCTTTGAGCCCGAGGCTTAGGCGCTCGCGGCCGTCTGACTCGTACGGCGAGAGCCCGGAGACCTCGTGCACGCGGGACAGCCGGTAGCCGACCGTATGGCGATGAAGGGCCATCGCATCGGCGGTCTCGGTGGTCGAGCCGTCGTGGGCGAGGAAGGCCTTGAGGGTCTCCATCAGGTCGGTGTCGTGACGGGCGTCGTAGGCGGTCAGCGGGGAGATGGTCCGCTCGCGCAGCGTGACGAGCTCGTCGGGATCGCGCAGCAGCACCCCGATCAACAGCCGGTAGATCTCGTCCTCGCTCGCGAGCTGGACGTCGGGGGCTAGTCCGAGCTCGAGCAGAACTGCGGCCTCGTGGAAGGCTTCGTGCAGGGAGGCGCAATCGCGGCGCGGGGCCGACAGGGCGACGGTGAGGCCGGCGGATCGCAGGCGGCCGGCGAGCTCCTCGGGTCCGACCGAGCCAGATGGCGCCAGCGCCAGGATCAGTCCGTCGGGCAGCTCTGTGACCAGCATCCCGGTATCTCCGGGGTCAAGCGCGCCGCCGGGTAGGCCGTTGGCGGCCGGCCCGCGGCGGGCGCACAGGGCCACAGCTCCGCCCGTGAGGTCAAGGCCGAGCCGGCGGGCGCGGGCGCGAAGCTGTTCAGGGTCGTCGGGCGCCCCCGCGGCCAGCTCCCGAAGCAAAGCGGAGCTGGAGTCCTCGAGCGAGGTCGCGCGCTCGCTGCGGATCAGCGCCGCCACCGAGGCCGCGGCCGCCGCCGCCTCGAGCCAGGCGCGCCGCTCCGGCGAAACCACCTCCGGTCCCGGTCCGGCCGCGGCGACCACACCGACCGTCCGCTCGCCGATCCGGATGGCGACAGCATCGGTGATCTCCGCCGCGCCCGGCGCATCGGTGTCCGCCCCGGTGCCGGCGGCGTGCTCGCGGATCCGGTTCAGCTGCTCGGCGTCAAGCGAGCCCGGGGGGCTCACCACCGGTTCGCCAAGCGAGGGGATGGCGATCACGACAGGGGAGCCGATCGCATCGGCCACCGCGTGCGCAACGCTCTGCAGGTCGTCCCCGGCGATTGCCCCGGAGACGAGCGTGAGTGGCGTGGACCGGGGAGCGGATGCCTCCGCTCCCCGGTCCCGCACTGACTTCCGGCTGCTCTCAAACGCCCGAGCGTGCTCCATGCTCACCGCGCACCCGGGCTCGAGCGACCGGGGCCGGGATCATGCCGGCGTCGCAGCCGTCTGACCTGCCCCGGACGAGATGCCCGGCACGCCGTTGGGGTAGCCGAGCGACGGGATGTCGGACGGGTACACCTCGTGGCCGTGCTCGGCGGTGTCGCCGATCTCCATGTTCTCCTCGGACATCCGCAATGGGATGAAGAGCCCGACGAGCTTCAGGAGGATGAACGTGGCAACGGCCGACCACACGATCACGAACGCGCCGGCGATGGCCTGCCACTTCAACAGCGTCCAGTTGCCGTGAACCACCCCCCCAGCGGAGATGCTCGGGGTCTTGCCCTCGCCGAGGTAGACGATCATGTTGGGGTCGGCGAACACGCCGGTCAGCAGACCTCCCGCGAGGCCGGCGACGCCATGGGTGTAGACCACGCCCAGGGTGTCGTCGACGTTGCGGAACGGTCGCATACGACTCATGTAGTTCAGAGCGAAGTACACGATCGTCGAGGCGAGCACCCCGATCGCCATCGCACCCCAACCGTTGACGTAACCGGCGGCCGGAGTGATGCCGACCAGTCCGACGATCATGCCGTTCACACCGGAGATCAGACCCGGTTTGCGGCCGGTGAGGTAGTCCCAGGCGACCCACACCAGGAACGCGACCGCCGTACACAGGTTCGTGTTCAGGACCGCGGCCGAGGCCGAGGCGCCCGCGAAGTACGGGTCACCACCGTTGAACCCGTTCCAGCCCAGCCACAGCAGACCGGCCCCGATCGCGACCATGGCCACGTTGTTCGGCGCGTCGATCTCGCGATCGCGCTGGAGGCGTGGCCCGACCACCGCCGCGGCGACGAAGCCCGAGACTCCGGCCGAGAGGTGGATCACGTAACCACCGGAGAAGTCGACCGCACCATGCTG
This sequence comes from uncultured Solirubrobacterales bacterium, assembly GCA_963799995.1. GTDB lineage: Bacteria > Actinomycetota > Thermoleophilia > Solirubrobacterales > Solirubrobacteraceae > Palsa-465. Next base: position 871,886 of record CAWCZI010000014.1, read on the forward strand.
GGCGAAGAAGCCGCCGCCCCAGATCGTGAAGGCGTCCACCGTGTAGACGATCGATGACCACAGGGCGACGAACGGAATCCACGCCTTGAAGTTGATCCGCCCGAGCACCGAGCCGAGCATCAGGATCGGCGTGATCCCCGCGAACACGAACTGGAAGTACGCCAGTGTCGCCTGCGGGAACCGGAAGCTCGGTCCTGTCGTCACCAACGGGATCGTCGCCTGGCCCTGCTCGGCGCTGTGGCTGAGAATCGTCCCCGGCTTTCCGATGAAGTTGCCGAAGAAGCCGTGGTGCGCGAGGCCCGTGAACGGTGAGCCGAAGCCCATCTTGAAGGCCCAGAGCACCCAGACGATGAGCACGACCGCGAAGGCGGCGAACGTCAGCATCATGCTGTTGATCGACCAGCGCTTCTGCATCACCCCGCCGTAGAGAACGACGAGTCCGGGCACGCTCATCAGTCCGACGAGCGTCGCCGCCGTCATCTGCCAAGCGTTGTCTCCCGGGCTAAGCCACGTTGGGTATGGCAGCCACATGTAGTTGGATCTCCTTGTCCTTGGGGACGGAAGCGAACGATCGCCGCCCTGAAATGCGGCGGCGGGCCCCCACTGGGCCCATTTCGGTGATGAGTTTGTCTGTCCGGGTCTTGCCTCCACATGGCCTCGCGTCCAGCAAACCGTGCCGGGTCCTGGACATAGGGATAAACCGATCCCGCAAGCAGGGAAAAACAGGGTTGGTGAGGGTTTGCGGCTGCGCCGAGGGCGGCCTGGAACGCGGCTGCGCCGTGGGCGGGCTAGAACTCGATCGCGATGCCGCGAGGCAGCACGATCACCGAGCTGCGCGCGGAGTCCAGCTGCGCCCGGGTGGCCCCGCTCAGCGCGATCCTGCCTTGCTGGCCCGCGGCTTGGGATCCGACGACGATCAGATCGGCCGAGCGGTCGTCGGCGCCCACGATCTCGGCGCCGAGCGCGAGAGCCAGCGACTCAGCGGTCTTCTGGGGCGCGTCATCGTCGTCGGGGCCCGACACGGCGATCTTGCGAATCGCGACGGTGTCGCCGTCGGCGCGCAGCCCCGCCACGGCCACGGCCACGGGCACGCTGCCGCCCGAGAGCATGTGCTGGGCGGCGCCGCCCGGCTCCACCCTACCCGGGGAGGTCCGGTAGTCGGAGCCGAACACCACGAGCGCGGCGTTCTCGGAGGCGGCGAGCTTCGCCAGCCCAGCGCCCGTGGACGGGTCAACGACGACATGGGTCGGGGTCTCGGGCTCCCCGAGCCAGGTGACACCGTGCTCCAAACGGCGGTGCGCGTCGTGCTCGGCGAGCTCCTCGCGGCGAGGGTCGTACTCGTGCGAGTGACGGACGTAGGCGAGTGAGAGCTGGGCCCCGCCGGCGGCCAGCATCCGCGCCAGCGACAGCCCGTCGTCGTCGTTGGTGGTCCCGTCGTAGGAGACGATCACGCTGGTCGGCATCGGGGGGCAATCCTGCGTCACGGCGAGCCTGACGACATTGGCCACGTGGACAACGATCCGCCGACGGTCCCTATCCGGGCGGCGCAGGGGCGCGGAGCGGCGACCCCGGCGTGTGCGACGATCGAGCGGTGGAGCGATCGACTTGCGGCTAGGACGGGTGGCGTTCGCGCCGCCGGTGCTGGCTCTGCTGCACATCCACATTCATCTGCACCATCGGTTCCACGGGCCGCCGTTCGATTACGCCGGGCTGGCGGTGGCCGCGGCGCTGAGCTGGATCGGACTGCCAGGCCCCGGCGAGCCGGTGCTGATCGCGGCCGGTGTGCTGGCCGCTCACCACAAGCTCGACATCACCTCGGTGCTGTTCGTGGCGTTCGTGGCCGCTGCGGGCGGCGGAATGGCCGGCTGGGGGATCGGCCGGGTTGCCGGCCAGGGACTGCTCACCGCTCCGGGGCCACTGCGTCGCCTGCGTCGGCGCTTGCTGAACCGGGGCGAGGACGTGTTCGCACGCCATCCGGTGATCGCGATCCTCCTCACTCCGGCGCCGATCGCCGGCATCCATCGGGTCCGCACAACGGTATTCCTGGCCGTCAACACGGCATCGGCCCTGGTCTGGGCGGTGGGAATCGGGCTCGGCGCGTATTTCGCCGGGCCGTCGGTGATCGACGCTGTCGACGATCTCGGACTGGTCACCGGAGTCGCGCTCGGCGTGGTGGTCGTCGCCGGGGTCGGGTTCGAGATCAGGCGCCGGCACCGCCGCAGGACCCGTTCGGCTTAGCGGCCGGGCGGCCGCGGCGCTAGAGCTGGGTCCGCGACCAGTTGACGCTCTGCAGCGGCGGCACCGGCTGCCCGATGTCGAACTGGATGTCGGCGTGCGGCAGCAGCGGGATCGCCCGCGGACTCTTCTTCCATAGCTTGCCGTCGAGGAACGCGGTGATCCTCCCGTGGACGCTGGCCACCTGTGTGGGGCTGAGCGGCTGGCGCCACTCGTCGAAGAAGTCGCCGAGACTGTAGATCCGCTTGGTGGGGGACTCGATGTGGATCACACCGTCGGTGGTGTGGGTGTGCAGCCAGTAAATGCACTTCGGGATCGTCGCGATCGGACCCTCGGAGGTGGGCTGGGCGACCGAGCCGGGGATCCCGACGCCCGCGGGAAGCGAGTACAGACGGCTGTTGACGTACACCGCCAGGTGGGCGTGGATGTGGTAGGCGAGCTGCTCGATGGGCGCGCACTGGATACCGTCGACGTTCCCGGTGCCGGTGGTCCCGGCGGAGGCGAGCGCGGGCCCCTGCTCGAGCGGGACGCCCTCGAAGCCGATCTGAGGCCCGGCTGCCGAGCTGGTCGATGAAGTCGTAGGGCCGCCCGCCGCTGAGCTGGTGGCCGCCGAGCTGGTCGCAGACGAACTGCTGGCCGACGACGAGGTGGCCGAGGACGAGCTCGAGGAGCTTGAGCCACATGCGGCGAGCGTCAGTGCGACCGCGAGTGCGCCGATGAAGCCCCGGGCCAGAGACCGTAGGGGCGACGATTCTGTGGCCGCTTCTGTCCGCACGGGAGCGCACCGTAGCTGGCTCAGATAAGAAATGGATTGATAGGCTCCGGCGCGATGGCCGACAGTTCTGCCTCCGCGGGTTTGCAGATGACCACCGCGCTGGAGCTGCCCGGGATGCGGGTTCGGGAGAATCTCGGCGTCGTCTATGGCCTGGTGGTGCGGAGCATGGGCTTCGCCGGGAGCATCGGGGCGTCGTTCAAGGCGCTGCGCCGTGGGGAGATCTCGCAGTACACCCAGCTGCTCGAGGACTCGCGCCGGCACGCCATCGACCGCATGGTCGAGAACGCCTACCTGCTGGACGCCGATGCGGTCATCGCCGTCCGCTTCGATTCCTCGGAGATCGGTCAGCAGTTCACCGAGATCGTCGCCTACGGCACCGCCGTGAAGTTGGATCCGGTCGGCTGAGCTCCGCTCTGGCGGTGCACACCGTGCGGCTGAGCGATGTCGACCGGGAGCAGCTGTACGAGAAGCTGAGCCTCCATGCGGCCGCCGGCCGGCTCGAGGTCACCGAGCTGGAACGCCGCGTCGAGGTTGTCGCGGGCGCGCGCACGCGCGAGGAGGCCATCGAGGCGCTCGCCGGCCTCCCGGCGCTGCCCGGCGATCCACCCCCGTCGCGCGCCGGTTGGTGGCGGGGCCACGGCGACGCCGATGCCCCCGGCGTCGATTGGCGCCCGACCGGCGAACGCTTCCGCGATCCGCGCACCAAGCGGGTGATGCGCGTGTGGCAGGACGCCGGGGGGGCGCGCCACTACGTCCCCGACGACGAGCGCGGGTAGCGCCCGTCGCCCGCGAGGGTCCAGCGCCGCCCCCGCCGCAGCCCCAGGGGGCCTAGCGCCGTCCCCCGCCGAAGATCCGCAGCATGAACAGGAAGATGTTGAAGATGTCGAGGAAGATCCTGGCCGCGATCGGCACCGCACTGGCCATGTTGGCGCTGCGCAGGCGGTTGAAGTCGAACATCGTGAAGGCGCCGAACACCACCAACCCGAGCACCGCGTAGATCAGGTTGCCGCCGGGGATCGAGACGAAGATCAGGACGATCCCGAAGGCGATCAGAGCCAGCAGTGCCCAGAACAGGCCCCGAGCCCACGACGACAGGTCGCGCCGTGTCGCGTATCCGTAGGAGCCGAGCGCCGCGACGAACGCACCGGTCGCGCCCGCGGACTGCCACAACGCCGCCGGATTGTCCTTGGCGTAGACGGCCAATGCCGGACCGACAGCCATGCCAAGCAGCAGGCCGAGTCCGAAAAGCAGGCCGACGGCCAGCTGTTCGTGACCCCGCGACGCCGCGAACTGAAGCCCGAAGATGCAGGCGAAGGCGGCCACGAAGATGATCAGCGACGTGCCGCCGGTGAGGTTGCGCCCGATGTAGGCGCCCAGCGCGGTGCAGCCGACGGTGAGCGCGACGAGTCCCATCACCTGTCCGAAGACCGCCCGCGCCTCGTCACGCGTGAGGGTCCGGGCGCCGAGTGCGTACTGCTGTTGGATTGGCATGGCGCAGAAGGTAGCCGAAGCGGCGAAGAATCGGCGCAGATTTCACAGTTTCGAAACGCTCCGCCGGACGCGAGCGGGCGCCCGGCGCCGCCGAGTCGCGATACTGGAAGCGATGTCCGAAGCCGTCACCGCTTCCAGCTCACCGGCGGCCGGCAGACGGTCGCGCCGCCGGCGCAGCGAGGGCCCCCCGGTCCCGCGGTCGGCATGGACCCGGCTGGCGGCGTGCACGGCGGCCGCGGCGCTGCTTCAGCTCGACGGGACGCTGATCACGGTGGCGCTGCCGACGGTGGCGCACGGGCTGCATGTCAAGGGCAGCACCACCTCGGTCGTGCTGAGCGCGTACTTCGGCGCCTACGCGCTGTTGCTGATCCCCGGCGGCGAGCTGGTGGACCGCTTCGGCGCCCGCAGGCTGGCCCTCGGTGGCCTGGTCGTGTTCGCGATCGGCGCCGTGGGCGGGGCGGTGGCGAACAGCTTCGGGGCGCTGATCGCCGCCCGTGTCGTACAGGGTTGCGGAGCGGGACTGGTCAGCCCGGCTGCGCTGGCCGGCGCGGTCAGCGGATTCCCGGCCGAGCGCCGGGGCAGCGCACTGGGGATCTGGGGAGCCAGCGCCGGCATGTCGAACCTGCTCGGACCGCTGCTGGGAGGACTGCTGACCGTCGCCTTCGGCTGGCGCGCGGACTGGTGGGCGCTGGTGCCGCTGACGGTGCTGGTGGCGGTGGGAATCGCACGGCTGCTGCCCAACATCGTCCAGACCGACGAGGAAGGCGGGAATCCGGCGATGAACCGGATCGTGCTCGCCGCGACGCTCATCGCCGCACTCACGTTCGCGGTGATGATCGGCGCCTTCTACATCGCCGAGCAGTACCTCCAACGGGTGGCCGGCTTCTCGGCTCTCGGGGCCTCCGGTGCACTGGTGCTGGTGGCGCTGCTGGTGGGGGCGGCGGCGCCGCTCGCGGGGGTGCTGGTCGACCGGCGCGGGGAGCAATTCCCGGCGCTGCTCGGCTTTATCGGGGCCGGTCTCGGGCTGGCCATCCTCGGCATCGGAGGCGTGTCGCTGGACAGCCTTGTCACCGTGCTGCCCCTGATCCCGGTTGGGTTGGGGCTGGGGATGCTGTTCGTCCCGACCTCGCGCGCGGCGCTCAACGCCAGCCCCAACGCCTCGCACGGGCGAACCTCGGCGCTGCTGTCGGTGGGACGGCTGCTCGGCGCGGCGGTGGGGGCGGGTCTGGCCGGTATCGCGCTGTCGGGAACGCTGACGGCGAGCACCGTTCATCACACGCTGCTGGTGGCGGCGGCGCTGTGCCTGGTGGTCGGGATTCCGGCCTCCACGGCGATCGGCGGCGGGAAGGCGGCGCAGGCGGCGCGGGCCGGGGGCTGAGGCGCGCCGCGCTACGCGGTGCGGCGCAGCGAGGACCTGGCCTCTGGGGTGCGTTCGAGCAGGATGCGGGCGAGCTCATCGGGGGCGTCCCACATCGGAATGTGGCCGGCGTCGTTCAGGACGATGCTGCGGACATTGTCGGGCAGCCATGGCGGGCGGTTGACCAGTCCGTCGTGCTCGGGCCACACGAGCGTGACCGGGACGCGGATCCGCTCGAGCCCCGTGAAGACCCCGGCACGCATGGCGTCGTTGACCGCTTTGAAGCCGGGGGCCCGACCGTAGGCGCGGACCAGCCCGACGGCCGCGGAGCGCGGGACCCGACCGGGGTGGGCGACGGCGCTGCCGAGCAGCAGGCGCCGGCCGACGGGGTTGGCGGCCGCGGACCCGGCGAGCGGAAGCAGCGCGTGCGCCAAGCGGTGCGCGATCGCGGGCTTGGGGTCCAGCGGACCCGGCCACAGTCCGGCCGGGGAGATCCCGACCACGCTGCGGACGGCGCCGAGCAGCCCGAGCTCGAGCGCGACCCAACCCCCCAGTGAGTTACCGGCGACATGGGGACGAGCGATCCCGAGCGATTCCAGCAGCTCCACCACCGCGCCGGCCAGCGCCCGGGGGGTGGGGGTCCCGGACGCCAGCGGCGGCGAGTCGCCGAAGCCCGGCAGGTCGACAGCGATGAGCTCGCGGCGGTCGCGCAGGCGCTCGACGATCGGGTCCCAGACCTGCCGGTGGGCTCCGAGCGGGTGCAGGAGGACGAGGGGCTCGCCCCGTCCGGTCCGGTCGTAGGCGAGCAACCGGCTCATATGCCCAACCTACGTGGAACGGGCCCGAACCGATCACTCATGGCTCGTGACGCGCGTGGGAATCGATCATTCATGGCGCGACAGCGACTCGCCGATCAACCAGATGGTCGGCGGCCACAGTCCCACGAAGATCGCACGTCGCTCGGCGTTGCCGCGCTCATCCTGGTCGACGGTCTTGGCGCGGATCCACAGCCCGATGCACAGTCCGACGGAGCTCAGCGAGAGGATCTGCATCTGCCATTCGCGCAGGCCGGCCTGGTGGAGGTATTTGGTGAGCAAGCCGGTGATCGTAGCGGCGGGGGCCGGGTAGCCTCGGCGGCGGGGGCCAGTAGCCTCGGCGGAGTGCCCCGCCGCCCCACCGCAACCCGCCGCTGGCTGACCGCGGCCACCTGGCCGGCGGGAATCGCCCTCACCTCCTGGGACTACATGTGGCGGATCACGGCACTGCATCGTCGTGAAACCGTCGGCGACGGTCCCGATGGACATGTCGCGCCGGCGCTGCCGGCGGGCATTGACGAAGATGAGGTGATCGGTGCCCCGGATGGCCGCGGGCCGCTGTTTCATCGCCGCTACCGGACGAGGATCAAAGCGGCGACGTGCTCGGCGGACGAGCTGTTCGCGAAGCTGACCGAGGACGTCAACCGGGCCGCCCCCACCAAGTTCGCGCGCTTTCAGAAGGTGCTCGGCGTCGGCAAGGCGGTGGCACTCGGCGACGAGTACGTGGTGCGGATGCCAGGTCCGTGGGACGGGCCGGTGCGGGTGATCGACGTTCAGGAGCGTTCGTTTCGCCTGGCCACACTGGCCGGCCACCTCGAGGCGGGACAGATCGAGTTCCGGATCGGCGACGCCGGGGAGCAGGGGCTGATCGCATTCGAGATCGAGTCGTGGGCTCGCAGCGCCGACTGGCTCTCAAACGTGCTCTATCACCAGCTGCGCATGGCCAAGGAGGTCCAGCTGCACATGTGGATCTCGTTCCTGGAGGGCGTGGTTTCGCTCTCCGGCGGCCGTATGACCGGCGGGATCGAGATCGACACCTGCCGCGTGGAGAACGGCCTGGACGCGCTCGGGGCCGCGCCCCGCCGCGCCGAGGATCCCGTGCCCGCGTGAACCTCGCACCCGCCATCGGGCCCGCCCCCTCGGTCCGCGGCCGCCTCGACGAGCTCGCCGGCCGTCCGGTCAACTACGACGCCGAGGCGCTCGACCTCGAGCACCCCCCGGCGGGCTGGAACGTCGACCGCCGCCGCCAGCCGCTTCCGGCCGAGCCGGCCGGCGAGCCCGTACAGGAGGGCAGCTTTGAGATCGCCGCACGCCTGATCCGCGGATACGAGTTCGCCGACCCGTCGATCGTGCGCGCCCACTACGACCGCGAGCAACCGCTCAAGGGCCGTGACATGCTGCTCGAGCTCCGGGCGCTCGGCCTGGTCCGCGTCTACGTCGGCGTGCGGGTGTGCGCGGTCTACGACGAGCATCGTGAGGTCGAGGGCCGGACGGCGCGGGTGTCCGGATGGGCCTACCGGACACTCGAGGGCCACGTTGAGCAGGGACAGATGAACTGGGAGGTGTGGAAGTGGCTCGACACGGGTCAGGTGGAGTTCCGCGTCCACGCCGTGTCGCGCACGGCGTCGATCGCCAACCCGGTGATACGGCTCGGCTTCTGGATGGTCCGCAGGCACGAGCGCGCCGCGTTCCTGGACAGCACGGACCGCCGGATGCGGGAGCTGACCGCGCTCGGTCTCGACCGCGAGCAGGGCGGCGCGCTGATCCGCGGCGCGGGAGACCGGCTCACCGCGCGGCGGCTGCCCGCGGGGGACTCCTCGCACGAGGAGCTGGCGCGCAATATCGAGCACTCCGACCTGTCAAGCTGAAAGGCCACCGATGCCCCGCCGATTTCCGATCTTTCAGTTCCCCAACCGGCCGCTGATCGCCGCGGTCACGTCAGCCGCCGTCGCGCGCAGCGCCGGCGGCGACACCGCCCGGGGCGCCGCGGCGGTGGCCGATGTGGCGCTGCTGGTGTGGGCCTACCGGGAGCTGACCGACGGCGCCAACTGGTTTCGCCGGATGCTCGGCGCCGGGGGCGCCGCGTACGCGGTCGGCGCCCTGAACTCGCTGCGGGCCAGGACGGTCATGGCATGAGCATCCTTCAGACGGTGAGCATGTACTTCAAGCGCACGCCCAAACTGCCCGAGCCGACCGACCTCTACGAACACCGCGTGAGCCTGCTCGACGGCGGTGAGCTGGACCTGTCCTCGCTGCGCGGCCGGCCGACGCTGATCGTCAACACGGCCAGCAAATGCGGTTTCACGCCGCAGTACGAGGGCTTGCAGAAGCTCTACGAGCGCTACGGCGACCGGGGGCTGCAGGTGCTGGGCTCACCGTCGGCCGACTTCGCCGATCAGGAGTTCGACGACGCCGAGGAGATTGGCGCCTTCTGCCAGAAGAACTACGGCGTCAGCTTCCCGCTCACCGAACGCACCTCGGTCCGAGCCGATCCGTCGCCGTTGTGGGGCGACCTGGCGCGCCAGCCGAACTCCGGGCCGCCGGTGTGGAACTTCACCAAGTACCTGGTCGGAGCCGACGGCCGCCTGATCGCGCGTTGGGCGACCAAGGTCAAGCCCGAGGACCCGCAGATCATCTCGGCGATCGAGGCGGCGCTCCCGGACGGTCGGCCCGCGGTCTGACCGCGGCCCGGACCGCTTCCTTTGCGTTCGCCGAATACTCAGGTATCGTAAATCGACTCCGGCCTCGTAGCCGGTCGTTTTGGGTGAAGCGGGCCAGGCCATGGGGCACGTGAGGCGGATGCTGGTTGCAGTCCTCGGAGTTGCCGTGCTGACCGCGGCGCTGCCCGGCGGTGCTCTGGCCGACGGCTGGACGCTCGTGCCTTCTGCGAACCAGGAGGAGCCAGGCGGAACGCTCGCGGCCACATCGTGCTGGGCCAAGGACACCTGCATGTCGGTGGGAGCGGAGATCAACGGCGCGGGTGTGCGGGCGCCACTGGCTGAGACGCGGGCGGGCGCGACTTGGAGCGTGGTCCCGGCGCCCGAGCCTGCCGGCGCGGAGCAGGGGGCGTTTTCCGGGGTCTCGTGCATCGGCGCCGCGGCCTGCACCGCGGTCGGGTTCTACCGGACGAGCCTCGGTGCGATCGACACGTTGATAGAGCGGTGGAACGGAGCGAGTTGGAGCATCAAGGCGAGCCCGTCGCCGGCGGGCGACGACACGCTGCTCGCAGTCTCGTGTCCGGCGGCTGATGCGTGCGTGGCTGTCGGTGCGAGCGGGGGCATGCCGCTGGCCGAGGCGTGGAACGGGAGCACGTGGTCGGTGCAGAGGAGTCCGGCGGTGAAGACGTCGAGCACGCTCAACGGCGTGTCGTGCACGTCGTCGCGATATTGCGTGGCGGTGGGTTCGGTGGGGCTGGGCACGCCCAGCCAGGGACTGCTGGCGGAGCTGTGGAACGGGTCGAGTTGGACGACCCAGGCGGTGCCCGCCGCCGACTCGCCCCAGGCCCAGCTGGACGCGGTGGCATGCCCCTCGACCACGACCTGCCTCGCCGTGGGAATGGAGTACACGAACAACGCGAACAACCCCTACCAGGGCGTCGCGAGGTTCTGGAACGGCACGAGCTGGACGGCGAATGCCGGAGGCGGCGGCGATTCGATCTCGTGTCCGGGGGTACGGGACTGCACCTCTGTCGAGTATCCATTGGGCGGCTCGAGTTACGCGGCGCACTGGGACGGCTCCTCGTGGACCGCCGAGAGCTCACCCACCGGGGACGTCAGCCACCAGGAGGCGCTCGCCGCCGTTTCGTGCTCGGGGGTCGACGCGTGCACCGCAGTCGGGGAGACCAACGTCGGCGGCTCCGACCAGTCGGTGGCCCGGTATCAGGTGCTCGGCGAGGGCTTTGACGGGAGCAGATGGTCGCTGGCGCCGGCGGTGAGCCCGCCCGGAGCGGTGAACAGCTTCTTGGCCGGGGTCTCCTGCTCGGCGGCCGATGCCTGCACCGCGGTCGGGAGCGGCCTGATCTCCCGATGGGACGGCAACGACTGGGATCCCCAGGCCCCCGCGCCGGTGAGCGGCGGGGGCCTGCCGTCGTTCAACGCGGTTTCCTGCTCGGGAGCGCAGACGTGCATGGCGCTCGGCGGAGACGTTGCTGAAGCGTGGGACGGCCGGCAGTGGTCGGTCAAGCCCACCCCGCCGCCACCTTCCAGCGGGTCGTCCGAGCCCAGCGGATTGTCATGCCCGAGTGCCGCGTTCTGCATCGCCGTCGGCGAGGTGACGGGAAACCCTCAGCGACCGCTGCTCGAGCACTGGACCGGGAGCGGATGGGTGGCAGATAAGGCTCCTCAGCCGGCCGGATCCTCGAGCGCTTGGCTCGGGGGCGTGTCGTGCACCGCCGCCGATGCCTGCACCGCGGTCGGGGGCTACCTGACATCGAAGCAGGTCACGCTGCCATTCGCCGCACAGTTCAACGGCGCCACCTGGACGCTTCACGCCGTACCGGTGCCCGCCTCTTTGACCCAGGCGTGGCTCAACGGCGTGTCATGCAGTACCGCGGATGCGTGCACGGCGGTAGGCGGCTCGGACGCCACGGCCGGGTTCGCCGAGCGCTGGAACGGCACCAGATGGTCACCCCAGACGACCCCGTCGCCGTCCACAAGCTCTTCTTCGATCTCTCTCAAGTCCGTGGCGTGTCTCACCGTGGCTCACTGCACCGCGGTCGGTCAGCAGGCGATCTCCCACCCTTCGTCGCAGACATTCGTAAACGTCGCCGAGGTGTGGGACGGGACAACGTGGACGACCCAGCCCGTGCCCACCCCGCCTTCCCGGCTCCAAGACGAATCCTCCAAAGGAGGGGCGGGTCTGTTGAGCGTGTCGTGTGCCTCCTCGCAGGAGTGCTGGTCGGTTGGGGACTACAGCTCCCTCGACAATGTCGCGGTCACGCTGGCCGAGCATTACACCGCCGCTCCCGCAACACCGCCGAGCGTCTCGAGCATCACCCCCACGAGCGGCCCTGTCGACGGCGGTACGACGGTGACGATCACCGGCAGCGGCTTCTCAGCGGCAACGGCGGTCCGGTTCGGGTCGGCAGCTGCAACGTCGTTCACCGTTCACTCGGACACGGACATCACCGCCGTAGCCCCCGCCGGGGCGGCGGGGACCGTGGATGTGACGGTGACCGGTCCGAGCGGGACCTCGGCGTTGGGTGCGGGCGATCGGTTCACTCGTGTCGGGGGTCCGCTGCCAGGCGGTGGTGGTGGAGCAACGGGCGGGACCGGGGGAACCGGTGGCGGGGGAACTGGCGGGCCGACGGGCGGTGGCCCGACGACGGGCGGGCCCGGTCCGACCATCGGGACCCGTAGAGGCCCGGGAGGCGACCCGTTCCGCGTCGCCTTCGGCGCGCTGACGGGCGTGACCGGTCCGCGTCCGCGGCTCGCTCTGACGATCACCGGCCACGGCGACACGATCGAGAGGATCTCGATCACGGCACCTCACGGCATCGGCTTCGCACGCGTGCGGAGGCTCCTGACACGCGACATTGCCGCGCGGGGAGCGCAGGGACAGCGGCTGCGCTTCTCGGTGCGGCGGGCCCGCGGATCGCTGTCGATCACGCTCACCCACCCCGTCGCCCCCGTTGAGCTCTCGGTCGCCGGCGCGGCGCTGCGCTTCTCCAGTGCGATGGGTTGGCGCGCCCGGCGGACGCTCAGCTTCTCCGTCAGCGTGACCGATGCGCAGGGTCGGATCGACCGGCTCCGAGTCCAGCTGCGCGCCCGCTGATCGCGTCACCCGCCGTCAGGATGCCGATTCTCCGCCCGCTTGCGGAAGCGAGGGTGGAGCGCTCCGATAGGTCGGCGGGGTCGCTGACAGGCGGATCGGGTTGCGGGTCAGGCGGACCGGAGCCCCGGGCTGTGCCGCGCCGTGGTCGCCATCGGTGCCCGGGACGTCGACGATCGGTTCCAGGCCGAGCGACTCGGCCAGCGCGAACGCGCCGCGCAGGTCGTTGACCACGCCGGCAGGGACGCGCGCGGCTGTCAGCTCCGCGGCCCACTCCGCGGCCGGGCGGGCGGCCAGCCGGGCCCGAAGCTCGGCGCCGAGCGCCTGACGATTGGCGACCCGGGCGCCGTTGCCGATGAAGCGGGGGTCCTCGGCCATCTCCGGCGCGCCCAGCACCCGGCACAGCGCCGCGAACTGGCGCTCGTTGCCGACCGCCAGCACGAGCTCGCCGTCCGCGGTCGGGTACAGCTCGTAGGGCGAGATGCTGGGGTGGGCGTTGCCGAGGCGCTGCGGGACGACGCCGGCGATCGTGTACGCCGCGCCCTGGTTGACAAGCGCCGCCAGCAGCGCCGAGAGCAGGTTGACCTCGACCCGCTGGCCCGTTCCGGTGCGGTCGCGGTGGCGCAGCGCGGCCAGGATCCCGACCGACGCGAACAGCCCCGCCAGCACGTCGACCAGCGCCACCCCGACCTTCTGGGGCTCGCCGTCCGGCGAGCCGGTGATGCTCATCAGCCCGCCGAGCGCCTGCACGAGCAGGTCGTAGCCCGGCAGCTCGGCGCCGCGGCCGGCTCCGAAACCGGTGATCGAGCAATACACGATCCCGGGGTTGAGCTCGCGCAGCCGGTCGTAACCGAGCCCGAGGCCGTCCATCACGCCGGGGCGGAAGTTCTCGACCACGACGTCGGCACGTCGTGCGCGCTCGCAGGCGGCCGCCCGGCCCTCGTCGCTGCGCAGGTCGAGGACCATGCTGTCCTTGTTGCGGTTGACCGACTCGAAGTAGGTGGCGCGTCCCTGTTCGTCGTGGGGTGGGCCCCAGCTGCGGGTCTCGTCGCCGGTGCCGGGCCGCTCCACCTTGGTGACCGTGGCGCCGAGGTCGGCCAGCGTCATCGTCGCGAAGGGGCCCGCCAGCACGCGTGAGAAGTCCAGGATGTCGACGCCCTCAAGCGCGCCGGAGGGCTGACCCGGGTCGGCGGTCACCCGTGCATTATTCTCGGACGCGGTGGGTGCCAGGTTCGTTCACAGCTGCATTCGGGTGCTCGACATCGACAGATCGGTCGCGTTCTACCGGCTCCTGGGCTTCGAGCACCGCGGCCAGCTCAACTTCGAGTCGGCCTACAACGTCTACTTGGGCCTCCCCGGCGACGGTGACGTGCTCGAGCTGACGGTCAATGTGGGCCGTGACGAGCCCTACGACCTCGGCGACGGCTACAACCACATGGCGCTGGTGGTCGACGACCTCGATCAGCTGCTGGCCACGCTGGCGGCGGCGGGCGTCGAGCCCGAGAAGCCCCCCTATGGGGTGGGCGGGACCGATACCCGGGAGGAGTACCGGATCTGCTTCGTCGCCGACCCCGATGGCTACCGGATCGAGCTCATCGATCAGGACTTCCCAACCCCGCAGGACCCGCCGCACCCCTCCGCCGCAGACCGATAGACCCGCGCCGTGGGCGCACGGTGAGAAGTGCTCGGTAGCGGGCCGGGGATGCCCTAGACTGATCGTTCTCATGTCGAACCAGTGGCTGGCCATTGATGTGGCCACCGCCCCCACGCAACGAGCGCGGGAGGTCAGACGAGCCTGGGAGCGCTTCGTCGTCGACGGTTGGGAGCGCTTCACCGGCCGCCGTGAATCGCGGACGCTCCGAGAGCCGATCGCCGACTCGTGGCGCCGTTCGGCGGCTGCGGGGGTCGACCCGTCGGGGACTCGGATCGCGCCGATCGTGGCCGATGCCGATGAGACCTCGGCGCGATGGGAGATCCATCCGTTGGCCGAGATGGCGCCGATGATCCGCTCCTGCCTTGCCGCCAGCGCCGACGAGTCCCGACACCTGATCGTGGTCTCAGACGCCAACGGGATCCTGCTGTGGGTCGAGGGCAACGCCAACGTACGGCTGCGGGCGGCTGACTCGATGAACTTCGCCGAGGGGACGCTGTGGAGCGAGGGCGGAGCGGGCACCAACGCGATCGGCACCGCGCTGGCGGCCGAGCATGCGGTGCAGGTGTTCGCCACCGAGCATTTCAACGAGGTGGTCCAGGCCTGGACCTGCGCGGCCGCGCCGGTCCACGACCCCGACAGCGGCCAGGTGATCGGCGTGATCGACCTGACCGGCGAGATGTCGACGGTACACCCGCACAGCATGGCGGTGGCCACGGCCACGGCCCAGGCCGTCGAGGCGCAGCTGCGCTGCCAGATGCTCGGCCGCGACGGTCGCCTGCTGGCGCGCTACGCCGATCAGCTGAACGACGGCTCGGGGCCGCGCGCTCTGCTGGCGCCGAGCGGGCGGGTGATCGCCAGCCAGCCGACCGGGTGGCTGCCGGTGGCGCGCCTGGCCGTGCCGGCGGGCGGCGGCGCATTATCCGGCGGCGGCAAGTTGCCGGGTGGCGACGAGCTGTCGGGCAGCGGCGAGCTGGCCGGCGCCAGAGCCACGTCACTGGTGGCCGAGGTCCTCGGCCGCGAGGAGGCTTACGTCGTGCGAGCCAGTGAGCTGGCCGAGGCCGGATCGGCGCGGCCGGTCGGCGTGGGCGGCGTGGGCGGCGGGGGCATGCTGGGGCTGACGCTCCTGGGCCGTGACCGCGCGACCGCCGATCTGCAGGGCAGCCGCCGGCAGCTACGGCTTCGTCACTCAGAGATCCTCGCGCTGCTGTGCGGCCACCCCGAGGGCTTGAGCAGCGAGGAGCTCAGCGCCGAGGTCTACGGCACGTGCGACCGGGGCGGCAGCATCCGCGTGGAGATCTCGCGGCTGCGCAAGCTGCTGGGCGACCGGATCGAATCCGAGCACCACTACCGGCTGCAGGGCGGCGTCTCGAGCGACTTCGCGCATGTCTGCGGTCTGCTTCACCGCGGCGAAGTGCGGGAGGCCGCCGAGCGCTATCCGGGCCCGCTGCTGCCTGCCTCCGGGGCTCCGGGCGTCGTCCGAGAGCGCGAGGCGCTCGAGGGCTGGCTGCGCCAGTCGGTGATGAGCGGCGGCGACCGCGAGTCGCTGTGGGCGTGGGTGCAGACGGCCACCGGACGGGTCGACCTGGCGGCGTGGCAGCGGCTGCTCTCCAACCTTCCGTTCCAGGATCCCCGCCGCAGCCTGGCGGCCTCGCGGGTCGGTCAGCTGCGCAGCGCTACCGCGCCGGCCGCGGACGCCGAGTAAGCGTCGCTCTCGGGCGTGTAACGCCTCTGTAACGCCTGACGCGAGGGTCGTCCTCTACTGTCAATCGGGCCGTCGGAAACGGCGGATCGCACCGACGCAGGAGAGGAAAACGTCCGAGTGAAGAGCGAGTCTGCGCGCGCGCTCGCGCGCGCCCCTGCCGCCGCGTCCAGTCGCAGTCTCAGCACCGCCCGCTCGGTGCTGCGCGTGCTCTCGTTGTTGGTACAGCGCCCCGAAGGCGTGCGTGCCGACGAGGTCGCACAGGTGCTCGGCAAGAGCGTCTCGACCGCGTACTACCTGCTCACCAGCCTGTGCGAGGAGGGCTTTGCGGTGCACGAATGCAAAGGGCTCTACCGCCCGGCCCGAGGGCTTGAGGAGCTGACCGCGGCCGCCGAGCCCGAGAGCCCGCTGCACGGCGGTCTGGCCGCCACCGTGGATGAGCTGTTCCTGCTCACCCGCAAGCGCTCCTACCTGGGAATGGTGAAGCCGGGACGGATCGAGATCGTGGCCTTTCACGGTCGCCAGGGAGTGCCCCGGATGCCGGGGCTCGGTTCGGAGATCCGCGATAGCGCCCACGCTCTGGCGATGGGCAAGGTGGTCCTCTCGCTGCTTGGCCCGGGGCCGCTGGCCACGTACGTCTCTCGGGGCATGAAGCGTTTCACGCCCGCGACGATCGCGACCGGCCCGGAGCTCGAAGCCGACCTTCGGCGCGTGCGCCGCGACGGGTTCGCGGTCGACCGCGAGGAGTTCGATCAGAGCTTCTGCTGCATCGCCGCTCCGATCTTCGACGAGCGCGACCGGTTCGTGGCCGCGCTCGGCCTGTCGGTCACCCCGCACGTGTTCGACACCCAGCGGGATTCGCTGGCGCGGATCGTGATGCAGGTCGCTGCTGGGGCGCGGGCGGCGGCCGGCGCCAACGGGACGTCGCGCCGGCCGGGGCGACCGCGCTCGAACGGTCACTCGAGTCGGCCACAGCGCACGCGCCCCCAGTTGCGTTCTGTGTCGGTGGATTTGCAAGTAGATGCGAAAAACCCGCGCTTCTTGCAGGCTACGAGGGCGGAATCTAGCCTCGAAAGAGAGGTCGCGTCACGGCAGGTGGCGGCGCGGCAACGAGGGAACCAAACAAGGAGTGAGAGGTGAGCAGAACAAGCATCACCAAGGCTCACAACAAGATCCAGGAGCTCTCCTGGGAGCCGACCTATGTCACGCCGGTCGAGAAGTACTCGACCGATTACACCTTCGAGAAGGCGCCGAAGAAGGACCCGCTCAAGCAGGTCCTGCGCTCCTACTTCCCGATGGAGGAGGAGAAGGACAACCGCGTCTTCGGGGCAATGGACGGCGCCATCCGCGGGAACATGTTCCGGCAGGTCCAGGAGCGGTGGATGGAGTGGCAGAAGCTGTTCCTCTCGATCATCCCATTCCCGGAGATCTCCGCCGCCCGCGCGATGCCACTGACGATCGGCACCGTGCCCAACCCCGAGGTCCATAACGGCCTGGCGATCCAGATGATCGACGAGGTGCGTCACTCGACGATCCAGATGAACCTCAAGCGGCTGTACATGAACCACTACATCGATCCGGCAGGGTTCGACATCACCGAGAAGGCGTTCCAGAACTGCTACGCCGGCACGATCGGCCGTCAGTTCGGCGAGGGGTTCATCACCGGTGACGCGATCACCGCGGCCAACATCTATCTGACGATCGTCGCCGAGACGGCATTCACCAATGTCCTCTTCGTGGCGATGCCGGGCGAAGCCGCCGCCAACGGCGACTACCTGCTGCCGACGGTCTTTCACTCGGTGCAGTCAGACGAGTCGCGCCACATCTCCAACGGTTACTCGATCATCCTCATGGCGCTCGCCGACGAGCGCAATCGGGAGCTGCTGGAGCGCGACCTGCGTTACGCGTGGTGGAACAACCACGCGGTCGTAGATGCGGCGATCGGGACGTTCATCGAGTACGGCACCAAAGACCGCCGCAAGGACCGCGAGAGCTACGCCGAGGCGTGGCGTCGCTGGATCTACGACGACTACTACCGCAGCTACCTGATGCCGCTCGAGAAGTACGGCCTGAAGATCCCCCACGACCTGATCGAGGAGTCGTGGAACCGGATCTGGAACAAGGGCTACATCCACGAGGTGGCCCAGTTCTTCTCCACCGGATGGCCGCTGAACTACTGGCGGATCGACGCGATGGACGACAAGGACTTCGAGTGGTTCGAGCACAAGTACCCGGGCTGGTATGACAAGTACGGCAAGTGGTGGGAGCGCTATGGCGAACTCAGCAAGAAGAACGGGCACGCTCCGATCACGTTCGACGCTGACACCGACTACGTGTACCCGCACCGGTGTTGGAGCTGCATGGTCCCGTGCCTGATCCGCGAGGACATGGTGGTCGACGAGGTTGACGGCCAGGTGCGCACCTACTGCTCGGAGACCTGTCACTGGACCGACGCGGTCGCCTTCCGGCCCGAGTACCAGGGCCGCCCGACACCCTCGATGGGCAGGCTCACCGGGCACCGCGAGTGGGAGTCCATGTACCACGGCCAGGACCTTGCCGAGGTGATCAAAGACCTCGGCTACGTCCGCGACGACGGCGAGACGCTCGTCCCGCAGCCACATCTGGATCTCGACCCCAAGAAGATGTGGAAGCTGGAGAACGTCGAGGGCTACACGCTCAACAGCCCCAATGTGCTGCTGAACGCGATGTCCCCCGAGGAGCGCGAAGCGCACGTGGCCGAGTACAAGCGCGGCGGACCGGCCGGCCGCCGGCCCACGGAGGCCACTGGCTAGGAGCGTTCGCTGAGGCGAGGGTGACCGGTCCACTCGGGGGTGGGCCGGTCGACCGCCCCGCTTCGCCGCCGCTGCCGGAGGCTCGCATGGGAACCACCTACCAAGTCCGGTTGGAGCCGGTCGGCATCGAGTTCGAGGTCGACGAGGACGAGACCGTCCTGCGCGGCGCCTTCCGCCAGGGCCTGATGCTGATGCACGGCTGCAAAGAGGGACAGTGCGCAGCCTGCAAGTCATTCCTGCTCGACGGCGAGGTCGACCTCGATCGCTATTCGACGTTCGCGCTCAACGACTTCGAAAAGGAGGAGGGGTGGACGCTGCTGTGCCGCGCCCACGCGATGTCAGACCTCGAGGTCGAGCTGATCAACTACGACGAGGAGGTGCTGCGCTCCGGCGTCGCCCTGCAGACCCAGCAGATGCGCGTCGAGACCATCGAGGAGCTGACGCACGACATCCGGCGCCTGGTCCTCAGCGGGCCTGAGCTGAAGTACAAGCCCGGCCAGTACGTGGACATCAAGATCCCGGGGAGCGAGGAAGTCCGGTCGTTCTCGATGGCCAATCTGCCCTGCGGTCAGCTCGAGTTCATGATCAAGGTCTATCCCGAGGGCAGGTTCTCGAGCCTGCTTGCCAACGGCGATCTGCAGGAGGGCCACGAGGTCGACGTGACCGGGCCCTACGGGGTGTTCACACTGCGAGAGAAGTCCGACCGGCCGCTGCTCTTCATCGGCGGCGGGGCGGGCATGGCGCCGATCCTGGCGCTGCTTCGCGCGATGGCCGAGAACGGGACCGATCGGCCCGCGGTCTACTACTACGGCGCGCGCGGCCCGCGGGACCTGTTCCACCTGGACGAGCTGGCCGAACTCGAGCGGCGGCTGCCCAACTTCCGCTTCGTGGCGGCGCTGTCGGAGGCCGGCCTGGACGGTGGCTGGGACGGCGAGGAGGGACTGATCACCGACGTGGTGGCCCGCCTCGAGACAGAGCTGAGCGAGGTGGACGCATACCTGTGCGGGCCGCCGCCGATGGTGGACGCCGCCATCGGGATGCTGGCGCAGAACGGGGTACCCGAGTCCCGCATCTACTACGACAAGTTCACGACAACCGCGGAGTGATCCGCGCGAAATAGGAGAGGGAAAGCGATGGCCACAGACACCGACGCGCCGGTCAAGGAACGCAGCGTTCCCAGGCCGGAGTTCACCGACGCCGAGGCGGGTGCGCGCGAGTTCCCCTCCTCGACCAGCCGCAGCTACAACTACTTCACCCCGGCCAAGCGCCGGGCCACCGTGTATGAGGATGTGACGGTCGACGTCCAGCCCGACCCCGAGCGCTATCTGCTCCAGGGCTGGATCTACGGGTTCGCGGATGGCACCGCTGGGTACCCGCAGGAGTGGACGGCGCTGAAGTCGTCTAACTGGCACGCGTTCCTGGACCCCAATGAGGAGTGGGAACAGACGATCTACCGCAACAACGCCAACGTGGTGCGACAGATCGGGCAGAACCTGGCCAACGCCAAGGCCGCGAGGGCATTCGACGGCTGGAACCGCGGTTGGATCAAGACGGTCGAGCGCCACGTCGGCGCGTGGGCGCACGTCGAGCACGGCATCGGCATGCACGTCTACCTGCCGGCCCAGCGCGACGCCCCCACCAACATGATCAACAACGCGCTATCGGTGGCCTCGGCGCACAAGCTGCGCTTCGGCCAGGACCTGATCCTCTACAACCTCGAGCTCACCGACTCGGTCGAGGGATTCGATGGAGCGGCCCACAAGGACGCCTGGGACAACGATCCGATCTGGCAGGGCGTGCGCGAGAACGTCGAGGGGCTGACTGCAATCCGCGACTGGGCGGAGGCGTTCTTTGCCGCCGCGGTCGTGTTCGAGCCGCTGGTGGGCGAGCTGTTCCGCTCAGAGTTCATCATGCAGGCGGCGGCCCCGCAGGGCGATTTCGTCACCCCGACGCTGATGGGCGCCGGTGAGGCCGACACGGCCCGCGACGCGCGGGTGGCGCGTCGCCTGTTCGGGATGCTCGCCGAGGACGAGCAGCACGGCGAGGAGAACCGGGCCACCATGCAGGCCTGGCTCGAGGAGTGGACGCCGCGCAGCATCGCTGCCGGCCGCGCCATGCAGCCGATCTGGTCACAGCCCGGCGAGAAGGTCATCCGCTTCGAGGAGTCCCTCGAGCACGCACGCGGCCGCTTCGAAGAGATTCTGGCCGACTTCCAACTCGACGCAAAGGAGCTCGCTCGATGAGTACCTCGACTGACCGATTCAAGTCGGATCGCACATCCTCGAACCGAGCCGGCGTGACACTGATGAACAATCAGGTCGGCTATGTGGTCGCGGAGGTGATGCGCCACAAGGACAACGTCACCGTGGAAGTGCTGCCCTCGATGATCCGGGTCGACGGGGTCGGCTCGTTCGAGATCGACTACCAGGAATGTGCTGAGGCACTGGGCTGGGATGACTTCGGCAACGACGACTTCGAGGAGATCATGTCCACCCACTACGGGCGGATGGTCGTACTCGACGATCGCATCATCATGTTCGCCAACCCCGAGGATGCGGCGGAGTACATCAGCTTCGACCTGCAGGCTCTGAACTAGGGGGGAGACAGTCATGTACGAGAAGAACGGTGAGCAGTACTTCATCGTCGACAGCCACTGCCACATGTGGGATGCCAGTCCCGCCAACTGGGTCAAGGGCCAGGAGCAGTACGCGAAGGGGTGGATAGAGTGCTTCCACGCCTATATGGGACTCGGTCCGCCGGAGACCCACTGGCCGATCGAGAAGTTCATGAAGTACTCGGAGGAGGACTTCGTCAAGGACGTGTTCGAGGACGGCGGCGTCGACGTCGGCATCTTCCAGTCCACGTACCTCAAAGAGTGGTACACGACCGGATTCAATACGGCCGAGTCCAATGGCGCGATGGCGGAGAAGCATCCCGGGCGGCTGATCGTCAACGGACGTTTTGACCCGCGCGACGGCGACAACGGCCTCGCGCAGTTGGAGCAGGACGCCAAGCGCTGGAACCTGCAGGGCGTCAAGCTCTACACCGCGGAGTGGAACAACGGCTCGCGTGGCTGGCGCCTCGACGACCCGCAGACCCAGCCCTTCCTCGACAAGTGCAAGGAGCTCGGGATAAAGAACGTGCATGTTCACAAGGGCCCGACGATCTGGCCCCTGGACAAGGATGCGTTCGATCCCCGCGACGTCGACATCGCCGCCACCAACAACCAGGAGCTCAATTTCATCATCGAGCACGTGGGGCTGCCGCGGATCGAGGACTTCTGCTTCATGGCGACGCAGGAGCCCAACGTCTACGCCGGCCTGTCGGTGGTGACCGGCGGTCTGATGTACGCGCGGCCGAGGTTCTTCGCCAAGGTGATGGGCGAGCTGTTGTTCTGGGTCGGCGAGGACAAGATGCTGTTCGGCTCTGACTACGGGATCTGGGAGCCGAAGTGGCAGATCGACGGGCTCCTGGACTGGGACTATCCGGACGACACGTTCTCCGACTACCCGCGGCTGGATGTCAACGGCAAGCGCAAGATCCTGGGTCTGAACGCCGCCAAGCTGTACGGCATCGAGGTCCCGGAGCATCTGCAGGTATCCGACGCCGCGGACGCGCCGGCCGCCGAGGAGGATGCCCAGCTGGTCGAGTCGGCCGCGGGATGAGCGCCACGGTCTCCGCGTCGCGGGAGCGCGTTCTCGCGGCGCTTGACCGGGTGATCGATCCGGAGCTCGACGAGCCGATCACCACGCTGCGGTTTGTGACCTCGTGCGTCGTGACAGCGGACGGCGAAGTCGAGGTGCGACTGCGGCTGCCGACGCCTCAGTGCGCTCCGAACTTCGCGTTCTTGATGGCGGCGGACGCCCGGGCCGCGGTATGCGGGGTACCGGGCGTTCGGCGGGTGAGCGTGATGCTCGAGGATCACTACACCGGTGAGGAGATCAACGCCGCCCTGCGCCGGGGCGACGGCTTCACCGGTGCCTTCCCGGGGGAGACCGACGACGACCGGCTCGGGTCGCTGCGGGAGCTGTTCCAGCGCAAGGCGCTGACCGCGCGCCAGTCGCGGATCTGCTCGGGCCTGCTTGCGTCCGGCTCCGACGCGGACGAGGTGGTGGCCATGTGCGTGCGCGACCTGCCGGACGGGGCCGACACGGTCCGCTGCGTGCAACTGCGGTCCGAGTTGGGCCTGGCGTACGCCCCGGACTCGCCGGCGTTCGTGCTCGCTGATGGCCGGGCGCTGGGTGTCGATGAGTTGCCGCGCTGGCTGAGGATGGGGCGGCTGGTGCGGACCAGCCTCGAGGCCAACGGCGGCATCTGCCGCTCGCTGCTCGCCTTCCGCCACGGCTTGTCCCCCGAGAACCAGGAGGTTGCCCGATGAAGGCCGCGAGGCTGCACGCCTACCACGAGTCGCTCAGGCTCGAGAGCATCGACGAGCCCAAGGCCGACGGACCGCTCGACGTGATCGTGAGGATCGGCGCGGCCGGGTTGTGCCGCACCGACCTGCACATTCAGGAAGGGCAGTGGGCGCAGAAGTCGGGCGTCAAGCTGCCCTACACACCGGGGCACGAGAACGCCGGCTGGGTGCACGAGGTCGGCTCTGCGGTCACCAACGTCGAGGTGGGGGACACGGTGATCGTGCACCCCTACATCTCCTGCGGGCTGTGCCTGCCCTGTCGCAAGGGCGACGACATGCACTGCCTCAACGGATCGTTTCCCGGGATCGATCGCGATGGGGGGTTCGCGGATCTCTTGAAGACCTCGGCGCGGTCGGTGGTCAAGCTCGACACGAGCTTGGAGCCCAAGGACATTGCGGCGCTGGCCGATGCCGGCCTCACGGCGATCCATGCCGTCAAGAAGGCGATCCCGATCCTGACGGCCGGCACGCGTGCGGTGGTGATCGGGGCGGGCGGCCTCGGCCACATCGGCATCCAGTGCCTGAAAGCGATGACGCCGGCCGAGATCATCGTCATCGACCCGTCGGAGAGGGCGCTGGCGCTGGCCGGGGAGATGGGCGCCGACAGCACCGTGCAGGTCACCGGCCGCCACGTCGACATCGTCCGGGAGATGACCGACGGTCTCGGCGCCGAGGCGATCATCGACTTCGTCGGCGAGAAGGGAGCGATCGAGGACGGCATCGCGATGGTCCGCGACGGCGGCTTCTACTACGTGATCGGCTACGGCGAGAACATCGACATCCCGACGATCGACGTGATCTCCCGCGAGATCTCGTTCATCGGCAACCTGGTCGGCACGTACGCCGACCTGCAGGAACTGATGGTGCTGACCGCCCAGGGCAAGGTCACCCTGCACACCAGCACCTACCCGCTCGACGCGATCAACGACGCGATGGCGGATCTCGACGGCGGCCGGCTGCAGGGCCGCGGCATCCTGATCCCCGCCGGCGGCTGACCGCGGTTTCGCCCAACGTCAAGCGACAGGAGCCCTCGTCATGGGAAAGATCCTCTACTTCAATCACGAGGCCCGGCTGCTGTTGCAGGCGGGAGTCGATGAGCTGGCCAACACGGTCAAGGTGACGCTCGGCCCCAAGGGCCGCAACGTCGTGCTCGAACGGCTCACCGGGCCGCCGACGATCACCAACGACGGCGTCTCGATCGCCAGGGAGATCGAGCTCTCCAACCAGTTCAAGAACATGGGCGCCCAGCTGGTCCGGGAGGTCGCCAACAAGACCAGCGATCTGACCGGCGACGGAACCACCACCGCGACCCTGCTGGCGCAGGCGATCGTCCGCGAGGGCATGAAGGCGCTCGACGAGGGCGCCAACCCGATGCTCCTGCGCCGCGGGATCGAGGACGCGGTGGAGCTTGTCGTGGGCGAGCTCGAGCGCGGCGCGCGGCCCGTGCAAAGCGAGTCCGACCTGACGCACGTGGCCACGATCGCCGCGAAGGAGGATGAGCGCATCGGGGTTGCCGTGGCCCGGGCGCTGCACCGTGTGGGGCCGGAGGGCGTGGTGACGATCGAGGAGGCCGGCTCGCCCGGGATCGACGTCGAGTTCGTCGAGGGGATGCACGTGGAGAACGGCCACTTCTCGCCCTACCTGGTCCAGGACACCCAGCGGATGGAGACCGTCTTCGACGACCCCTACATCCTGCTCACCAACCGGGCGATCGTCCACGTGCAGGACCTGATGCCGACGCTTGACGCGGTCATGAGGGCGCCCCGGCCGCTGATCATCTTCGCCGAGAAGGTCGAGGGAGCGGCGCTGGGGCTGCTGGTGCAGAACAACCAGCACGGCACGCTCAAAGCCGTGGCGGTCCGGGCCCCCGGGTTCGGGCACCGGCGGATCGCGCACCTGCACGACCTGGCGGCGTTCACCGGCGGGCAGGTGATCGCCGAGGAGGCCGGCCTGACGCTGGCCGGCGTCACGCCGGAATCGTTCGGCCGCGCGCGCCGGGTGGTCGTGACCGAGGACTCGACCGTTTTGGTGGAGGGCGCCGGCACAGTTGATGGCATCGAAGCGCGGCTGTCACAGATCCGGATCGAGCTCGAGCGCGCGACGCAGGACACCGACATAGAGGTCCTGCGCGAGCGTCTGGCCAAGCTCTCGAGCAGCCTGGCCGTGATCCACGTGGGAGCCGCTACGGGACCCGAGCTGCGAGAGAAGCTGCGCCGCACCGAGGGCGCGGTTGCGGCGACCCGTGCCGCGGTCAGCGAGGGAATCGTCGCGGGCGGCGGTGTGGCGCTGCTGCGCGCGGGGGCGGCGCTCGAGGATGTGGCGCTCGAGGGCGACTACCTGCGCGGCGCCGAGGTGATCGCCGCCGTGCTGGCCGAGCCGCTGTACTGGGTCGCCACCAACGCCGGCTACGACGGCCAGGCGGTGATCGACCAGGTGCGCGTGATGCCCGACGGGCACGGACTCAACGCCTTGACCGGGTCCTTCGGCGACCTGTTCGACGACGGGGTCATCGACCCGCTGCGGGTGACGCGGCTGACGATCCAGCACGCCGCCTCGGTGGCCGCGCTGATGCTGACCACCGAGGCGCTGGTGGCCGAGGAGCTGATCGCACAGCCGGGCGCGGTGATCGCCCCCGGATTCGGTGACCTGGCCGAGGGGATGGCGCGGCCGTCGTCACCGGTGTAGCGCGGCCAGGCCTCGCTCGATCGCGGCCGGCAGCGTCTGGGCGGCGCGCTCGAGCGTCGGGTCGGGCTCGGACGCGCGCCGGTTGCGCTTGGCCAGCACCGACATCGTGGAGGCCAGCTTGTAATGGGCGTAGGCGGTGAACCAGCCGAGCTCGAACGGTGTTCGGGGCCGGACGTCCTCATAGGCGCAGACGACGTCGGCCGCGCTGGGCAGTGATCTTGGGGCCGCAGCTTCCCCAGGCGCCTGGCGTTCGATCGCCGGGTCGCAGAACATGACCAGCCAGGCGAGGTCGGTGCGGGGGTCGCCGAGAGCCCACAGCTCCCAGTCGATGACGGCTGTAAGCCGCGCCTGGACGAACAGCAGGTTGCCGAGGCGGTAGTCGCCGTGGGTGACGCGGGCAGGCACGGGGTCGGGCGCTCGTGCCGCGAGCGCCTCGTACAGCCGGCGCTCGTCCCCGCGCAGATCGTCGCCGGCGGTGGCGAACAGCTTGCCCCAGCGCTCGAGCTCCTCGATGAGGGTGAGTGACTGCTCGCTCCCGGAAAGGCCGAGCTCCACGGGAGTGGGCGTGTGCAGGTGAGCGAGCGTGGTGGCGGCCGCCAGCACCCGCTCGCGCACCGTGGCGGGCGTCGGCGGGGGATCCGCCAGATCCCAGCGCGGCTCGTAGGCCCCGCCGGCCACGTGGGTCATGACGAACAGCGGGGGCGCACCGTCGTCCTCGCCGAGCACCGCCGGCACCGCGACCCCCGGGACGCCGGCCAGCGCCCTCAGGACCCGCGCCTGTCGCAGCACGTCGCGGTTGCGGACCGGGGCCAGTCCCGGCGGGGCCACCTTGACGACGACTCGCGCTCCGGCCGGGGCGCCGTCGCCGCGCAGGGCCGCCGCGAAGG
Source organism: uncultured Solirubrobacterales bacterium (assembly GCA_963799995.1). Taxonomy (GTDB): domain Bacteria; phylum Actinomycetota; class Thermoleophilia; order Solirubrobacterales; family Solirubrobacteraceae; genus Palsa-465. The sequence continues at coordinate 898,459 of CAWCZI010000014.1, forward strand.
TCAGGCTCGAAATCCCGCCCGGCAGTGGCTCGAGCTCGCCGAGCGTCGCGCCGGGGAGCGCGGCGAAGATGCTGCGCGCCGCCCGCGCGTGCAGATCGCCGAGCTCCGGCTCCACGCTCACGAGCGTCCGCGCACCACGCTCGAGGTCACCGACAAGGTGTTGAGCGTCTGGCCGCCGTCGATCAGGAGCTCCTGGCCGGTCACGCTGCCGGCGCCCGGCGAGGCGAAGAAGGCCGCCGCCTCGGCGATCTCGGCGGTGCTGACGAGGCGGTGGGTGGGGATCACGTCGATCCACGCGTCGATGATCTCCTGGGGCATCCTCAGCACCCCGGCGCTCGCCACCAGGCCCGGGAGGATCGCGTTCGCGGTGATGCCGAGAGCGGCGTTTTCGGCAGCCACGGTCCGCATCATCCCGAGCAACCCTGCCTTGCTGGCGCTGTAGGCCACCTGAGCGGGCATCCCGTGGGTGGCGGCGACGCTCGAGATCACGACGATCCGCCCGAAGCGCCGCTCGCGCATCCCGCGCAGGCATGCCTGCACGACCCGGAAGCTGCCGGTCAGGTTCACGTCCAGGTCGCGTTGCCAGCGGTCCAGGTCCATCGAGTGGGCGCCGCCGAAGATCGTCGGCAACCCGGCGTTGGAGATCAGCACGTCGATGTCGTCGAGCGGAGGCAGCTCGCCGGAGACGAGGTCGACCTGGTAGGTGCAGCCGGGTTCGAGGTCGAGCGTCTCGACGACGAGCCCGTCGGCCTGGAGGCGCCCGACGATCGCCGCACCGATTCCGCCCTCGCGGGCGGCCCCCGTGACAAGCGCCTTCAGCGGAGCCACGGCGGTGCCTGGCTAGGCCATCGTCAGGCCGCCGCTCACCGACAGCGTCTGGCCCGTGATGTACCCGGCGGCCTCGCTGGCGAAGAACCGCACCGCAGCGGCGACGTCCTCGGGCTTGCCGAGGCGCTTCATCGGCACCGCGCGCGCCAGGCGCTCGAGCACCTTGTCGGCATCGGGGTGGGCCGACGCCACGTCCTGGAGCATCTCGGTGTCGGTCGGGCCGGGGCAGACGATGTTGGCGGTCACCCCGAGCCGCGCAGTCTCTCGCGCCACGGTCTTGGTGAACGAGATGATCGCCCCCTTGGCGCCTGCGTAGACCGACTCCAGAGACGATCCGACCCGGCCGGCGTCCGAGCTGATGTTCACGATCCGGCCCCAGCGCTGCTCGATCATCGATGGCAGCAGGGCGTGTGTGAGGCGCAGCCCACCCTTGAAGTTGACCTCGAGCACCTCCTGCCAGAACTCCTCGTCGGTGTCCACGAACGGCTTCAGCTCGTCCCACCCGGCGACGTTGACCAGCACGCTGATCTTCCCGCACTCGGCCCGGGCCGCGGCAACCCCGTCGGTGACGCTGGCGGGGTCCCGGATATCCATGTCGATCGCGAGTCCGCGGCCGCCGGCCTGCTCGATCGCGCGCGCGTTGTCGCGAGCCTGCTCGGCGCGGATGTCGGCGATCACCACCGTCATCCCATCCTGCGCCAGACCGCGAGCGATCGCGGCGCCGATACCGCGCGCGCCGCCGGTGACCAGGGCCACGCGGGCGTCTGTGCTCGTGGACATGGGGCGGCACGATATCGCCGCGGGCCTTGCGGGGCTTAGCTCAACAAATGCGCCGGCGATCCCGCGTCAGCCTGACGCTCTCCGTCAGTCCTCTGCGTCGATGCCCTTGGCGCGCATCTCCTCGCGGGCGGCGTCGGACTTCCGCAAGCCCTCCAGGCCCATCACGCGCAGGACCGCCGGGGTCTTCGAGAACTGGACGTCGCGGTAGTCGACGATCTCCAGCTGATTGCCCGAGGGGTCCCGAACGCGTAGCGACCCGTTGGGCGAGACGTCCTCGCCGCCCTGAAGCAGCGCGGCTCTGAGCGCCTCCTTGTCATCGACGACGAGGCCGACGTGACGGTCGCGGTCGGGCACCCCCGCGCCGCCCTGGCTGAGTGCGATGAACTGGTCTCCGAGGTCGATCCAGGCCATCGTCGCCCGGCGCCCGCGCAGGGTCAGCTCGAAATAGCGCTCGTACCAAGCGAGGGCCTGGTCGAGGTCGTTGACCTCGAACGCGATGTGGTTGACGCCGAGCGCTCGGATACCCATTGCCGTGCTGCGGAAGGCTACGCCATCAGTAGTAGATCGCCCCGCGGGCGCCGCCGCCGGCGACGATCGCGTCGCCGTTGATCGCGACGCTGCGCGGGCTGGCCAGGAAGGCCACCACGTCGGCAACCTCCGCGGCGCTGACAATCCGGCCGATCGACACGGCCGCGGCGATCGCGCGCTCCATCTCCTCGGGGCTGCGCCCGGTCGCAGTTCCCATCCTGGCCAATGTCTCCGGGAGGCGCTCGGTGCGAGTCATCCCAGGGTGAACGACGGTGACGTTGACGCCCCGCGGTCCGTACTCATCGGCCAGGTTCTTGGTCATCGCAACCACCGCGACGTTGCGAACCGAGCCGACGACCGAGCCCGTCTGACGGGCGGCGAGACCGCTGATGTTGATGATCCGACCCCAGCCCCGGTCGGCCATGGCCGGCGCGAAGGCGCGAGCGCAGCGGAGGTAGCCCATGACCTTGACGTTGATCTCCTGTTCGAAATCCTCGTCTCGCATCGGACCGGTGTTCGGGCGGGCGGCCGAGTTGACCAGGATGTCGACCCCGCCCAGTTCTGTCTCGGCGGTGTGAGCCATCGCCGACACCTCGTCGTCTGAGCCGGTATCGGCGGCCAGCGCGACAAAACGGCGCCCCGAGCTCTCGGCCAGCTCGGCGGCGGCCTGTCGCAACCGCTCCGGGTCGCGTGCCACCAGGGCCACATCGGCGCCCTCCGCGGCGAGTGTTCTGGCGACCGCGAGCCCGATCCCGCGACTTCCGCCGGTGACCAGCGCGCGGCGACCGGTGAGCTGAAGGTCCATCGATTCCGCGCCTCAGGCGGTCCGGCCGGTCGCCGCCGCGGAGCCACCGAAGCGCTCACGCAGCTCACGCTTGAGCAGCTTGCCCGAGGCGTTCTTGGGCAGCTCGTCGACGATGTCGATGGACTTTGGCACATACGCCGCACGGCAGGGCCGGTGGACGAAATCTGGGCCGCCGCGGAAGTTGGCGCGCGAGCCGGTCCGGCGGCCGTGCCAAGCTTGCGCGCCAGGTGCCGGAACCGCTCAGCTTTGACCCGATCGAGGAGGCAGGCCGCCAGTGGCGCAAGCGCTGGGGGGCTCGTCCGGTCGCGCCGATGATGGCCGTCACCTCGGTGATGCGGGTGCAGCAGATCCTGCTGGCCCGCCTGAACGAGACGCTCGAGCCGCACGGATTGACATTCGCGCGCTACGAGGCCCTGATGTTGCTCTACTTCAGCCGCGCGGGCTCGCTGCCGCTGGGCAAGATGGGCGCGCGTCTCCAGGTGCACCCGACCAGCATCACCAGCCTGGTGGACGGGCTGGAGAAGCTGGGCTACGTGCAGCGGGCGCCGCATCCGAGCGACCGGCGCAAGACACTGGCCGAGATCACCGAGCGCGGGCGTGAGGTGGCCGCCGCGGCCACCGAGGCGATGCACGCCACCAGCTTCGGAACCCTCCCTTTGCGGCGGGGTGAGCTCGAGCAGCTGACCGCGCTCCTGCGCCGGGTGCGCGTTGACGAGGGTGACTTCGGAAAATAGTTTGCCTTCCTACTATCGGGCCAACTAGAATCGGGGGCCGTGAGCGTGCTCGACAACCTCCCGGTCAGCTACGAACAGTGGCGCGAGGCCTATGGCCTCAGTCCCGAGCGCGACGTGCCGTTCACGTCGCTGTCCGGCGAGCACATCCGCCCGCTCTACACCGAGCGCGACCTACCCGATCAGCCGGAGGAGTCGATCGGGCTCCCCGGCCAGTACCCCTTCACCCGCGGCGTGTACCCCTCGATGTACCGCGGCCGGCTGTGGACGATGCGCCAGTTCGCCGGCTTCGGCACCGCTGCCGAGACCAACAAGCGTTTTCACTACCTGCTCGAGCACGGGCAGACCGGCCTCTCGACGGCGTTCGACATGCCCTCCCTGATGGGCCACGACTCCGATCATCCGCGCTCACTGGGCGAGGTGGGGCGCGAGGGGGTGGCGATCGACACGGTCTCAGACATGGAGACGCTGTTCGCGGGGATCCCGCTCGACGAGGTCACCGTGTCGATGACGATCAACGCCCCGGCGGCGATCATGCTCGCGTTCTACGTGGTCGCGGCCGAGCGCCAGGGCGTCTCGCCCGAGCGGCTCGGCGGGACGATCCAGACCGACATCCTCAAGGAGTACATCGCCCAGAAGGAATGGTGCTTCCCGGTCGACCCGGCGATGCGGCTGGTCACCGACATGGTGCAGTGGTGCGCCACGCACATGCCGCGCTGGCATCCGATCAGCATCTCCGGGTACCACATCCGCGAGGCCGGCTCGACCGCTGCCCAGGAGCTGGCGTTCACGCTCAAGGACGGACTGACCTACGTCGAGCACGCGGTCGCCCGGGGACTGGACGTCGACGACTTCGCCCCGCGGCTGTCGTTCTTCTTCAACGCCCAGATCGACTTCTTCGAGGAGATCGCCAAGTACCGCGCCGCCCGGCGGATCTGGGCGCGTGAGCTGCGCGAGACCTTCGGGGCGCGCAAGCCCGAGTCGTGGCGGATGCGCTTTCACACGCAGACGGCCGGCGTGTCGCTGACCGCCCAGCAACCGCTGAACAACATCGTGCGCACCGCGATCGAGGCACTGGCCGGAGTGCTCGGCGGCACCCAGTCGCTGCACACCAACTCCTACGACGAGGCCCTCGCGCTCCCCACCGAGCAGGCGGTGCGGATCGCCCTGCGCACGCAGCAGATCATCGCCGAGGAGACCGGGGTGGCCAGCACCATCGACCCGCTCGGCGGGGCCTACTTCGTCGAGTCGCTGACCGACCGGATGGAGGAGCTGGCCTACGGCTACTTCGCCAAGATCGACGAGCTCGGGGGAATGGTGGAGGCGGTCAAGCGCGGCTTCCCGCAGCGCGAGATCGCCGACGCCGCGTTCGAGCTCCAGATGGAGATCGACTCCGGGCGTCGCGTCGTGGTCGGCGTCAATCGCTTCACCGAGGGCGAGGAGCAGGCCACTGAGCTTCTGCGCATCGACCCCGCGCTCGAGCGCCAGCAGATCGACCGCGTCCGCGCTGTCCGCGGCGATCGCGACGCCGATGCCGTCGAGGCGTGCCTGACAGCGATCAAGGAGGCGGCGGGCATCGAGCGCAACCTGATGCCGCTGCTGATCGACGCCGCTCGGGCCGGCGTCTCCGAAGGAGAGATGGTCGAGGCCCTGCAGTCGGTGTGGGGCGACTACCGGGAGCAGCCGGTCTTCTGAGCTGACACCGGGGTGGCGTTCGGCGGCCGGGGTGGCGTCCGGCGGCCGGGGTGGCGTCCGCCGGCCGCGCCGGTCAGACCCTGCGGTAACGGGACTCGGCCAGCGAGTAGAGCGCGAAGCCGATCATGCCGGCGGCGACGATCCCCAGCAGCAGCGGTCCGGCGGAGCTCCGCGCCAGCTTCTGAAGCGCACCGTCGAGTCCGATCGCCGCGCGGGGTTGGTAGTCGAGCGCCGCCTTTATCAACCCGAACCCGATCAGCGCGAAGACGACCATCCGAGCGAGGTATCCGAACACCCCGAGCGCGCTCACGGTTGCGTGGACGCGCCGGCTCATCTCGCCCGTACGGAGGCGCTCGAGGAACTTCCGCGCGAACCCGAAGTAGCCCTGGAAGACGGCGACGCCGACGAGCGCCACCCCAGCAGCGCCGACAAGCTCGGGGCCGGCCGGCCATCCCAGCACTCCGGCAGCTGCCCGCTTGGGGTTGTTGGCCCCTCCGGTGGTGCTGGCGCCGGCGAGGATCTTGACTGCGGTCGCGCACAGCGCGGCGTAGGCGAGGCCGCTCGCGGCGGCCGCGATGCGCTCCGGGCGCCCGTGGTCGCCGGACTGCCGGCGTGCGGTGACAGCGCTGACCAGGCGCCAGATCGCGTAGCCGCCCAGCCCGGCAGCCAGCACGATCAGCGCCACGTCGCCGAGAGGCTCGCGGGCGATCCGCTCCAATGCTCCCCGCTGGCTGGGCGTCGCGCCGCCGGCGCCGATGGCCAGCTCCAGGGACAGGATCCCGACCACCCCGTACACCACCCCCCGGGACACGAGTCCGGCCCGGGCAGTCCAGGACAGCCAGCGCTCGCCGGCCCGGGTTGCCGGATGTGACGACCGCCTCGCGGCCACCGAGGGTGCAGAGCTCATCGCAGATCTGCGTCCGCGGGCGGGGACTGCGCCGGTGTGGACTGCGCCGGTGTGGACTGCACCGGTGTGGACTGCACCGGTGTGGACTGCACCGGTGCGGACTGCGCCGGTGCGGATTCCGCGAGGCGCTCGCGCTCATAGTCGTCGACGAGCTCATCGTCGGCGAGTCCCTGCTCGTGCAACTCGGCGCGCTCCTCGCGCACCTGGGCCTCCGCCCGCCGGCGGGCGGCTTCCTGCTCGGCGATGCGAGCGTGCCGCTCAGCGACGTCCGCCTCCCGCTCGAGCGTCTCGGCAGCCTCGCGATGCTCGGTCGCTGCTTGGCTGCGGCGCTGCCCCAGCTCACGCTCCCGCGCCCGTAGCCGCGCCTGTTCGCGCATCCGCGGCAAAGCGAGGGCAAGCGCCACCAGGGCGACCACCACAATCACGATCACGACGATCAGAGCCGTTGACATTCCCTACCTCCTCTGTATGCCGCCGCCTATGCGGATCGCCTCCCGCGATCGCGACTGGACGGCGCCGGTGTGCCCGTAGGGCTACCCGAGTGTGCTCGGACGCACACATCCGCCGGGGCTTACCGGCACCGGCGAACTGACTGTGGGCGCAAGCTGCGAACATCGCCGGCGTGAGCGGTTGGGACACGCCGGCCGTGAGGCGGATCCTCGGCGAGGCAGGGAGTGCCCGCCTGCGCCACCAGCTCGCCGAGGCCCGGTGGGCAGCGCAGCTGGTCGTGCTGCCGCCACGGGTGGCTGGGTTCCAGCTTCGGGCGCGGCGCGTCGCCTGGCGAAGCCAGGACTACCTGAGCCTGATGTCGTCGACGCGCCCGCGCGACCTGCGCACCCTGCTGGCGCTGGCCCGCGGCCGCGACCGCGTGGTGGAGCTCGGCACTGCCACCGGGTGGACGGCGATCTCGCTGGCGCTGGCCGCGAGCGGGCGGCGGGTCATCACCTATGACATCGCCGCGCGACCCGAGCCGGAGCGCTACCTCGGGCTGGTGGGCTCGAGTGTGCGCAGGCGGGTGGAGAGGGTCATCGCGCCCGGATCCGAGGGCCCGCGCGACGCGGCCCCGGTTGACATGCTCTACATAGACAGCTCACACGAGCGCGAGCAGACGATCGCGGAGGTGACGGCGTGGCGGCCGGTGTTGGCACCGGGGGCGCCGATCGCGTTTGACGACTACGGCCACCCGGACTATCCGGGGGTCGCGGAGGCCGTCGCCGAGCTCGGGCTCACCGGCCGTCTGTATGGCACGCTGTTCGTGCACCACGTGGGCTGACGGTCCGCGGAGGACGGTGTTCAGGGCTTGTGGTGCTCGCCGGTGAGACGCGACCCGAGCTCGTCGATCAGGTCCGCGACCCGCTTGGTGATGGGTTTCTCGCGAGCGGAGTCGGCCGGGTGGTCGAGGCGGGCGTCGGCCAGATGCTCAGAGAGCCCCGCTGCGGCGTCGGCGAGGATCTTCGAGAAGCTGTCGTCGGTGGTGACGTAGCCGAGGTCCTCGTCGGACGGGCGCTGCGGTCCGCCGGACTGTTCCGCCTGACGCGCCGCCTCCCGGGCCTCGCGCAGGGCCCGGTCGCGGGCGGCTCGAGCCGCCCGCAGTTCGCGTTCCATCTCGGCGAGGCGCGACTCCAGATCCGGGTCTGCTCGGGGTGGGGGCGAGGTGGCTCCCGGCCGAGGAGAGCTGGAGGCGTGCGGTCGCGCGCTGGTGGAGCGCGCTGCCCCGGGCCGTGGCGCACCGGCGGCGTCGCCGCGCCGGCGGAGCTCGCGCACGTGAGCGTAGGCCTCCTGCACCTCCTCGAACCGTCGCTCGGACTCGGGCGAGCCGCCGTTGTGGTCGGGGTGATGCAGCTGCACCAGCCGGCGGTACGCGGCCCGCAGCTCGGCATCGGACGCGCCGGGGCCGACGCCGAGCGTCGTGTAGGGGTCGGAGCTGCTGGACATGGCCACGGTCGGCAGAGCGTATCCCCGACGCTCACACCAGCGGGGCACCGCCGGGCTGAGGCGACGGCTGGCTGCCGTTGTCGCCGGGGTCGTCGGGGGCGCGGATCCACTCGACGATCCGCCCGTCCACGATCAGGAAGTTGGTCCGCGCGGTCTGACCCGCGCCGGTACCGCAGCTGCTGCCGCCGGGCCCAGAGCGGCCGGTCAGGCGGAACAGCGCGTTGACGTAGCGGCCGCGTTGGTCAGCGGAGATGAACGCCGCTCCGCAGGGCAGCGTCGCGATCGTCCGCTCCGCCTCGCGGAGGGTGTGGATCACGGTCAGCGAGGAGAGCCCATCGGCGCCGACGCCGTTGATCAACTCACTGGGGAGGTTGAAGTACTGCGCCGCCGCGCGCACGTCACCGCGGCGCAGGGCCGCCGACCACGCCCGGATGGTCTGGACGGCGCGCGGGTCGGGCGCCGTGCCGGTGGGCGGTGGGGTGGGGATCAGCGGCCTGCCGAACCCGGGGATCGTGTGCACGTCGACGTTCCTCGCGGCCTGGGGCTGCTTTCGGTGCAGGAGGCTTGAGGTTCCGCCGCAGCCGTCGAGCAGGGCCGCCGTGCTCAGCACCGTCACGGCGATGGCGGCGAGCGCTGCTGTCCTGCGCGCCCGGCGCGTGACTCCTCGGTGTGCTCGTGCCATGCGAGCGATGATCGCAGCCAGCGGATGCGGGCTATGTTCGTGTCATGGCTATTGCGATGATCACGGGCGGATCGCGTGGCATCGGAGCCGCCACTGCACGGCGGCTGGCCAGGGACGGCTACGACGTCGCGGTGGGCTACCGGTCCAGCGCCGACGCGGCCGATCGGGTCGCCCAGGAGGTGCGAGCTTGCGGGCGCTCCGCGGCGACGTTCGCCGCCGACATGGCCGATGCGGCGGCTGTCAGCGAGCTGGTCTCCGTGGTCGAGCACGAGCTCGGACCGGTGGACGTCCTCGTGGCCAATGCCGGCGTCAACGATCTGATGGAGCAGGACCCCCGCCGGGTCAGCGTCGAGGACTGGGACCGCTTCATGGCCATCAACCTACGTGCGCCGTTCCTGCTGGCCCGGGCCGCGATCGGCGGCATGATCGACCGCGGCTTCGGCCGGATCGTGCTCGTGTCATCGGTCGCCGCCTACACGGGCGGGATCGTCGGCCCCCACTACGCGTCGTCCAAGGCCGCGCTGCACGGCCTCGCACACTCGCTGTCGCAGTTCGGTTCGGGCCGGGGTGTCACCGTCAACGTGGTCGCGCCGGCGCTGATCGCCACCGACATGATGCCCACCGATGAGGAGACGCTGACCGCGCTCGAGCGACGGATTCCCGTGGGGCGTCTTGGGACGCCGGAGGAGGTGGCGGATCTGATCGCTGCGGTGGTGGGCAATGCCTACCTCACCAACCAATCGATTCTGATCGACGGGGGTATGCGCCCCTCGTAGTCGGAGAAGGGTTTGGCGGGGAGAAGATCGGTCTGCGGTCCGGGGGGAGAAGATCGGTCTGCGGTCCGCTCTCACGGGGGTGAAGGAAGTTGGTAGCGGATACCGCAACAAATCTCCCTCACGTCTTGGGGAGCTCGCTGCTCGGCAGCATGGTGTGGTGTCGTTGGCGCAACTGCTGGGGCTGGGGTTCAGTCGATGGATGGTGTGGCGGTGGGTGGAGTCGGGGCTGCTTCATCCGGTTCATCGCGGCGTGTACGCGGTTGGCCATCCGCGTTTGACAACCCGGGGGTGCTGGATGGCAGCGGTGCTGGCGTGCGGTCCGGACGCGGTTTTGAGCCATCACGCGGCGGCGGCGCTATGGGATCTCAGGCCGAACCCGCAGGCGCAGATCGATGTGACGGCGCCGGGGAAGCGGTCCCACAAGGGGGTGCGGTGTCATCAGACCCGTTCTCTTGCCGCGCAGAATCGCACCGTCATCGACGGGATTCCGGTCACCAGCCTTGAGCGGACGCTGCTGGACTATGCGGAGATGTCGCTTCGGCGTCAGCTGATCGCGGCCGTGGAGGCTGCGCAGCGGCGGGAGATTCTCGACATCACGAAGCTGAACGCTCTCGCCGCCCGCAGCCCGGGCCGGCACGGTGTGAAGCCGCTCTTGGAGGTGGTGGCGCAGTTGGACGATGAGGCACCATGGACGCAGTCACGCGGTGAGGCGACCTTGCGCGAGATCATTCGGGCGGCGGGGCTGCCGGAGCCGCGGTTCAACGTGTTGGTGGAGGGTGAGTGCGTGGATGCGGTGTGGCCGGATCAGAAGGTGATCGTGGAGGTGGACGGCTACGGGTATCACCGCAGCCGTCCGCGGTTTGCAAACGACCGCCGTCGTGACCGAAAGCTGCAACTCGCCGGCTACAGAGTGTTTCGCTACACCTACGACGATCTCGACCACCACGCCCCCATCGTGGCGGCCGAGATCCGCGACGCGCTAGGACAGCCCTGAGCGACGCCGCCGCACTCGAGGCGGCCGTCCTGTCAGCCTGCATTCCGCAGAAGCCAGCGAGCGGACGGTTGGAATGTCTGGAGATGTCCCGAGCAGCAGTGCCATAGCGGAGGCCGGTCAGGGCGACGGCCGGCCGTCGCGCCTGCTCGCGCGCGAGCGGTGGGCGATCCTGCTGGTGGCGGTCTCCGGGGCAGCGCTGCTGCCGGGAGCCCTCGACAGGTTCGTGTTCCCGAAGCTGGCGCTGGCCTGCGCGGGGGCGCTGCTGGCGCTGACCGTCCCGGCTCGTGGCTCAATACCCCCGGTGGCGGCAGGGTTGCTGGCGCTCGCCGGACTGGTCCTGGTGGCGGCGGCGATCGTGGGTCCGACGCCGCTACAGCAGATCCTGGGGCGCCCGCCGCGGTACGAGGGCCTCGTGGCGCTGCCGGTGTACTTCGGTGCGCTGGTATGCGGGGTGCGTCTGCTGGGACCCGGGCGCGCGCGGGGATCGACGGCATGGCTGCTTGACTGCCTTGCGGTCGCGGCGCTGGCGATCGGCGTCGAGGCGGTCCTGGAGGCCGCCGGCCTGCGCCCACTGGTCAGCAACGTCTCGCGGCCCGGGTCGCTGCTCGGCAACGCCAGCGACCAGGGAGCGTGGGCTGTGCTGGCGCTCGGCCCGCTGGCCGCGGTGGCGATCCGGCTGCGCGGCGCCCTCCATCGGGCCGGAGCGATCGCGGCGGCCGTGGCGCTGGCCACGTCCGGCTCCCGGGGCGCGCTGGCGGGTGCGGTGGTGGTTGCGCTGGTCCTGGCGGTGCTGGCCGGGGATCGGCGGACGCGGATCGCGATCGCCGTCGCCGTCGCCGTACTGGCGGCGGGAGTTCTCGCGCTGCCGGCCACGCGCTCTCGCGTGCTGGCCAGCACGGCGATCGCCCAGCACACCGTGAGCGGCCGAAGGATCCTGTGGGGCGAGACGGTCTCCCTGATCAGTGACAAGCCGCTGCTGGGTGTCGGACCGAGCGGCTACGTCGACACGATTCCGGCCTATCACGACAAGCGCTATGAGGTCCAGGTCGGGCCGGACAACCCTCCCGACAGCCCCCACGACTGGATCCTGCAGGCGGCGGCGGCCGGAGGGCTGGGGCTGGCGCTGATCGGGGCGATCCTGGCGGGCATGGTGCTCCGCGGCGGAGCGCGGGCAATCGGCGAACAACCAACCGAGGGGGAGGCGGCGGCGGTCGGCGGGATGCTGGCGGGGCTGGCCGGCTATGGCGTGGCGCTCCTGTTCTACTTCACGGGGCCGGGTACCACCCCGCTGGCGGCGCTGTTCGCGGGTGCACTCGTGGCCGCGGCGCCGTCGGGCGCTCGGGGATTGGGGCCGGTCCGTGGTCTGGCGATCGCCGCCCTGGGGGCGCTCACGATCGTGCTGGCTGCGGGGGCGGCGGCCGAGCTGCCACTTCGCTCGGCACTCGTCCGGGCGGCTGCGGGGGATCTGGCCGGGGCTGACCACGACTTCGATGTCGCCCGAGATCTGCGCCCGTGGGATGCCGGGGTCGCCCAGATCGCAGCCCACGCGTACGCCGTGCTCGCCGGCCGTGGCAGCTCCCGTGCCGTCCGCTACGGGATGACGTGGGCGAGGCGAGAGCTGGCCGCCTATCCCGACTCGATCCAGGGACTCGAGGACGCCGCGGCCCTCGAGTCGGCCGCCGGGAGGCCGGCCGCGGCGGCGCGGACGCTACGCCGCGCGCAGCGGCTGGAGCCTGCGAACCCCAGACTGTGACCCGGTGAACCCCGTGGCTGTGAGCCCGGGTCAGACGCTTTTGAAGCTGGTCAGCAGGCGCTTTTGGGCGGTGCGTCCGTGGGTGAGTGCGGGGTTGGCGATGCCGATCTCCTGCACCGTTCCGGAGCGGACCTTGAGGATGCTGGCTGGGCCTTTGCCGGTGGCGACATACCAGTAGTTGGCGCCGATCTTGAAGCGTTTGGCGAACTTCAGCTTCCGGGTGGCGGTGGCTACCCGAATCCCCGGGGTGATGCCGTGTAGTGCGTAGAAGGGGTTGGCGGTGAGCGCGAGCACGATCTTGCCGCTTAGACTGCGGCGCTGTTTCGCGCTGACGGATTTCAGCAGCTTGGAGGACGGGAAGCCGACGCGGATCCCCCAGCCGGCGTAGAGGCAGAAGTTGTCAAACCCGTAGTGGGTGACGGTGAAGCGGTGAAGGGTCTTGCGGGCCTTGGCGCGGGTCATGCCCAGCGCGAGCGGTCCGAGCTTCTGGGCGTGGATGCTGCCCGAAGGCTTGGGGCAGTTCAGCGTGCCTTTGACCGCGACGAGCACGCCGGTGCTGGTCGCGGGCGCGCCGGCCCCGGCCGCGTTGGAGGCGGTCACGACGCAGGTCAGCGTGGAGGACTCGTCGAGGATCTGCACGGTGTAGGTGGAGCTGGTCGCGCCCGCCAGCGGCATACCGCCGCGATCCCACTGGTATTTGAAGCCGGTGGGATTGTTGGTCCAAGAGCCGGTGGAGCAGGCGAGACGTTTGGTGGGCAACGGCGACCCGGTGATCGACGGCAGCGCCGTGTTGACCGGCACTCCCCCGGAACCACCACCACCACCACCGCCACCGCCGCCACCACCACCACCGCCACCGCCGGCGGTGACCGTGAGGCTGGTGGTGGCGCTGCTCGGAGCGTGCGTGGCATCGCCGGAATACGCCGCTGTGATCGTCGGCGTGCCCGCCGCCGAGGGCGTGTAGGACACCGCGCAGTCAGACGTGCTCGCCGACGTCGCTGCCAGCGTGCACGGCGACCCGGCGAACGAGCCCGCCGCATCAGTCGAGGTGAACGTCACCGTGCCCGCCGGCGGCGACGGCACGCTCACGGACTCGTCGGTCACCGTCGCCGTGCACGAGCTCGACCCGCCCGCGGCGACCGAGGCCGGCGAACAGGAGACCGATGTCGGGCTCAGGTGCCCGGCTTCGAACACGTTGACCTGCCCTGGCTCGGACTTGCCCTGGGCCGTGGGGTAGTAGATGCTGTTGTCGTTGCCCTCCAGCAGGTAGCCCCCGGCGATCGCCAGCGAGAACGCCGAGGCGCTCTGGAGCCCGAGCGCGGCGGGGTTGGTGATCGTGCCGCTCCACCCGCCGGCCGGCTCGGCGAACTGGTACACGCCGGTGCCGTCGCCGGTGCCTGCGTACAACGTCTCGACCGTGGGCTGGCCGGAGACGCGGCTGGTGCCGTCGGCCGCGCTGGTCGGGAACGGGCCCAGGGCGATGTGGAGACCGAACAGATGGGTGCCCTGCCCCGGGTCCGAGCCGGTGTCGGACGCCAGCAGCGTGGCGCTTGGCGTCGCGGTCGACACCCACGCGCCCCCCGGCGGCTGGGAGTAGACGTACACCGCCCCCGTGTTGCTGTTCTTACCCCCGTTGAACCCCTGGAGGGGGGCACCGGCCGCGATCGTCGTGCCGTCGATCGCCAACGATTGCCCCAGGAAGCCGTCCTGTCCATCGGGTGCGGTGAGCACGGCCTGGGTGGGGTCCGACCACCCTTTCGCGCCCTCGGTTTCGACATAGACGGCGTCTTGACCGGCCGTTCCCGGTCCGGCGGCGCCGGTGATCACGGTCGAGCCCGAGGCGGCGATGGAACCTCCGAAGCCGCTGACGTCCTGCGCGGGGCCGGAGGGGGTGATCACGGCCGATTCGTGCCCGCCGGACCAGACGCCGTCCGTGGGCTGGTCAAACACGAAGATCACCGACGTGGCCGAGCCTCCGCTGCCGACGACGCCGCCGCCGAACACGGTCGTGCCGGACACCGCCATCGAGCCGATGGACGCGGAGCTGCCGTCCGCCGGCGAGGGCGTGAGCACTCCGGATTCGGTGATCGGGGTGGAGGAGCTCCAGCCGGCGTTCGGCGCGTTATACACGTAGATGCCGCCGGTCTCATTGGTGGTGTCGGTCTGGTAACCGGTGGCGAACACCGTCGATCCCGAGACGGCGATGTGGGCGCCGAGGTAGAGGCTCGGGTCCTGCGTGGAGCTCACCAGCGTGGCGGACTGGGTGGCGTTGGCCCAGCCGGAGGCCGGCTCGGTGAACACGTACACCGCTCCCTGATAACCCCCGTTGTTCACCCCGCTGGTGATCGGATACGCATACGGGTCGCCCACGGCGAGGGTCGAGCCCGACTGGGCCAGCTGATAGCCGAAGTCGTATTTCTGCGACGGGTCGTTGCTGTTCAGCGTGGCCACCTGTATCAGCGGGTCGACGGTGATCGGGTATCGGGCGCTGCGGTCGTCGACATGGATCAGCAGTCGCCGGCCGGCCAGTTGCAGGCTGGCGGGTAGGGCGCGGCCGCGGGCGTCGGTGACGCTCAGGCCGCTGTAGCGCAGGATCGTGGCGCCGTGCGCGCCGGCGAAGACGAGCTGTCCGTCCTGCAGCCGGATGGCGGAGCCGGTGAGCGCGAACGACAGGCTCACGTCTGCGGCGCTACGGCTGCCGGCGGGCGCGGTGCGGAGCGTGATGCCCTGTTCGAGGCCGATTGGCCCGTTGGCGTACCACTCCGACAGCCCGTGCCGGGCATAGGTGACGCGGTTGGCGCTCGCCGCCGGGACCGCGGGGGACGCGGCTTGCACCGAGCTTCCACGTCCGACGCCCGTCAGTGACAGGCCGACGCTGCCGCCGGGTACCGTCACGTGCACACCGGCCGCGGTGAACGTGGCGCGCATCCGCTGCGGGGCGTCGTAGGTCAGCAGTTCGCCGGGGCGGCGAACCGGCCAGAAGGCGCGCTGGTCTGCGCCCACCCCGCGTGACGCCGCCAGGGTGGCCGGGGAGGGAGCCGCCGGCGTGCCGGACGCTCCCTCCGTCAAGCCCGTCCCCGGGACGCCGCCGGTCAGGACCGCCGCGGTGGCGCACACCAGCGCCGCCAGCAAACCGGCGAGGATCAGCGCCCCCCGGTCGCCCAGTCGACCGGGGACGCTCGCGCGCAGCAAGCCCGATGACTCCATCACGATCGCGCGGCTCCCGGCCGTGCCCTCAGCCATGAGCGGGGAACCCTACGGGCAATCCGTGCCGCCGGAGGAAAGTGCTACGTGGTGCAGTCGGCCCCCGCATGCTGTTCGGTCAGACGCTTTTGAAGCTGGTCAGCAGGCGCTTTTGGGCGGTGCGTCCGTGGGTGAGTGCGGGGTTGGCGATGCCGATCTCCTGCACCGTTCCGGAGCGGACCTTGAGGATGCTGGCTGGGCCTTTGCCGGTGGCGACATACCAGTAGTTGGCGCCGATCTTGAAGCGTTTGGCGAACTTCAGCTTCCGGGTGGCGGTGGCTACCCGAATCCCCGGGGTGATGCCGTGTAGTGCGTAGAAGGGGTTGGCGGTGAGCGCGAGCACGATCTTGCCGCTTAGACTGCGGCGCTGTTTCGCGCTGACGGATTTCAGCAGCTTGGAGGACGGGAAGCCGACGCGGATCCCCCAGCCGGCGTAGAGGCAGAAGTTGTCAAACCCGTAGTGGGTGACGGTGAAGCGGTGAAGGGTCTTGCGGGCCTTGGCGCGGGTCATGCCCAGCGCGAGCGGTCCGAGCTTCTGGGCGTGGATGCTGCCCGAAGGCTTGGGGCAGTTCAGCGTGCCTTTGACCGCGACGAGCACGCCGGTGCTGGTCGCGGGCGCGCCGGCCCCGGCCGCGTTGGAGGCGGTCACGACGCAGGTCAGCGTGGAGGACTCGTCGAGGATCTGCACGGTGTAGGTGGAGCTGGTCGCGCCCGCCAGCGGCATACCGCCGCGATCCCACTGGTATTTGAAGCCGGTGGGATTGTTGGTCCAAGAGCCGGTGGAGCAGGCGAGACGTTTGGTGGGCAACGGCGACCCGGTGATCGACGGCAGCGCCGTGTTGACCGGCACTCCCCCGGAACCACCACCACCACCACCGCCGCCGCCACCACCACCACCGCCACCGCCGGCGGTGACCGTGAGGCTGGTGGTACCGCTGCTCGGAGCGTGCGTGGCATCGCCGGAATACGCCGCTGTGATCGTCGGCGTGCCCGCCGCCGAGGGCGTGTAGGACACCGCGCAGTCAGACGTGCTCGCCGACGTCGCTGCCAGCGTGCACGGCGACCCGGCGAACGAGCCCGCCGCATCAGTCGAGGTGAACGTCACCGTGCCCGCCGGCGGCGAGGGTGTGCGTGCCGACAGGTCGGTGACCGTCGCCGTGCAGGTCGTGGCCGTCGCCGCGGCCACCGGGTTGGGGGCACACGAGACGGCCGTCGCGCTCGTGCCGGCAGCGTCGAACACGTTCACCGACCCGTCGTTGACGGTCTCGGGAGCTGGCTGGTAGACGCTGTGGTCGGCGCCTTCCATCAGGTAGCCACCGGCCAGTGTCAGCGAGAACGAAGATGCGCTCTGCAGGCCCAGCAGGGCAGCGCTCGCGGCGCTCTGCCACCCCGTGGCCGGCTCGGCGAACCGGTAGAGACCCGTACCGTCGCCGGTGCCGACGAACACCGTCTCCACGGTGGCCTGGGAGGCCCTGAGGCTGGCGGCTGTGGTCGGGAACTGACCGAGCGCCACCTGCAGTCCGAACAGGTTGCGGGTCGCTCCGTCGGAGGGCGAGAGGGTCGCGGTCGGGGAGGCGTTGGCCCAGCCCGTGCCCGGTTCGGTGTAAACGAACACCACGCCCACCGACGACGTCGACCCGACGGTTTCGAGCGGTGCGCCGGCCGCGATCGTCTCGCCGCCGGTCGGGCCGTCGATCGAGACGCTGTCGCCGAACTGGGCCCCATTGCTGTTGGTCCCGGCTTCGGGACTGAGGACCGCCTGCTGTGTCTCGCTCTTCCATCCGCCCACGGGCTCCTTGAACAGGTACACGGCCCCCTGGTTAGCGGCGCCGGTGAACGGCGCGCCGGCGACCAGCGTCTGTCCGTCGGCGGACACCGCGAGCGAGGCACCGAGGAAGTCAAGACCGCTGCCGGACGGTGTCAGGATTGCGGACTCGTGCTCGTCCGTCCACCCGCCGGGAGGCTCGGTGAACACGTACACGGCCCCCTGCTCGGAGCTTCCGGAGCCTGGGCCGCCGACGAACAGCGTAGATCCGGACAGAGCGATTCCGGGAGTCCCAAGCGTCACGAACTGGGTAGCCGTCGACGGCGTCAGCACTGCGGTCTGCGTCCATCCGGAACCAGCACCGGTGAACACGAAGACCGCTCCCTGATTCACGCTTGAGCTCGCCTCGTTTGACACGACATACGCCGTGTTGCCCGAGATGGCCACCCCACTGCCGAATCCCTGAGTGGTCATCCCGCTGGGAGGCATGCCTGTGAGCGTGGCCGTCTGGGTCGCGTTGTCCCACCCAGACGCGGGCTCGGTGAACACGTAAGCCGCGCCGGCCGACACGAAGTTCGAGGTGGGGCCGGTGCCCGGGTCGCCGACGATGGCCGTCGTGCCCGAGACTGCAACGCTGTAGCCGAACTGGCCGCCCTGCGCCGAGTCGGACGCGGTGAGCGTGGCCACCTGCATCAGCGGGTCGACCGTGATCGGGTAGCGCGCGCCGGCGTCATCGACGTGGAGCAGCAGCCGGCGTCCGTCGAGCTGCAGACTCGAGGGCAGCGTCCTTCCGCGGGCGTCGGTGGCGGTCAGGCCGCTATAGCGGAGAATCGGCTTGCCGCGGGGGCTCGTGAACGTGAGCTGGCTCTGATCGAGCCGGGCTGCCGCGCCGGTGAGCGCGTAGGAGATGCTGAGCTCGCCGGCCGAGCCGGCGGCGGATCGGGCGCGCAGCGTCACGCCCTGCTCGAGGCCGAGCGGCCCGTTGGCGTACCACTCGCGCAGCCCGCCCCGGGAGAAGGTCACGCGGTTGGCGCTCGCCGTGGGTGTCACGCGCGCGGCGGAGGCGACCGATCGTCCACGGCCGACGGCGCGCAGCGAGAGCCCCACCTCGCCTCCAGGAACCGACACCGTGACGCCATCGGGAGCGAACGTCGCCCGCATCCGCTGCGCGCGGTTGACGGCCAGCAGCTGGTTGTGGCGGTGTCCAACCCAGAACGCGCGCTGGTCCGCGCCGATGCCGCGCGACGCCGCCAGGCTGGCGGGCGACGCGGTGGTCGCCTGGCCAGACTTGGTCAGTTTCGTGACCGCTCGGCCCGGAGCGCCACCCACCAGGATCCAGATGGCGCCGACGGCGAGTGTGGCGATGAGCGCCGCGACGATCAGCGTCGCGCGCTCGCCCAGGCGGCCGGCGCGCTCGGCGCGCAGCAGTCCGTCGTGTGCTTTGCCAGCCCCCTGGCTGCTCGCGGTCCCTTCAGCCACGGAGCCACTCTATGCGCATTTGGGGTGCGGTGTGAAGGTCCTTATGTTAGGGCGGCATGAGATCAACGGCCCGCGATCCCTCGCCTCGTAACGGAACAGGGCGTGTACGCTGCGCTCATGAGCGAGCGCCTGTGGCTGCGCCAGAGCGGACTGGGGTGGCGCACTCTCGACGGTGAGGTGGTGGCACTTGATTCGCCCCGCGGGGTGTATCTCGGTACCAACGAGAGTGGAAGCCTGCTTTGGGAGGCGCTGGCCGGTGGCGCCACCCGTGAGGAGCTCGCCCAGGTGCTGATCGATCGCTACGGCATCGAGGGCGCGCAGGCCGAGCAGGACGTTGAGGACTTCCTGACCCATGTTCGCGATCAGCAGCTGCTGGAGACCGAGGGCGGGTGAGCGGCGCCGCGGTGGCCGAGCTCGAGAAGCTGAGCCCGCAGGAGGTGCTGGACCGCGTCGTCGGGCTCCCGATCACATCCTGGAGCTATCTCTCAGACGAGGGGAAGATCCGCCACATCGGGCCGATGGCCCAGGACTTCTATGCCGCCTTCGGCCTGGGGGCCACCAATCTGCGCATCGAGATCGCCGACGGCCAGGGGGTGGCGCTGGCCGCCATCCAGGCCCTGCACGAGCTGGTCAGCGGACAGGCCGAGGAGATCGCCGAGCTTCGCGCCCGGCTCGACCGGCTCACCGACGGTCAGGGCGAGTGAGCGACACCGGCCGGCTGGGTATCGGACCGAGCGCCCGTGAGTTCCGGGAGGCGTTCGGCGTCGGCGCCGACGACGGCCGGATTCATCCGGTGGACGGGGTGGGGGTGGCGCTGGCGGCGATCCAGGGATTGCACGAGACGCTTCGCGAGCAGGCGCGCGAGCTGGCGCGGCTGCGCAAGCTCGTGGCGGCCGCCGAGGCTGGGGCCGGCGCCCTGTAACAGCGTCAAACTTGAAGACCGAAGCGCGCCTGCGCGTGCTCGAGCCACAGCGCGGCTGCCGTCACGCGGTACACGATCATCCATTCACGGGGGCCGGCGCCCGCCAGGCACTGCCGGTAGAGCGCCCGGACGGCCTCGACGTCGACGTAGCGAGCGATCGGGCCCGGGTCGCCGAGGATGACTGCATCCATGGTCTCCCGCCCGGTGGTCGGGAGGGTGTGCGCGGCCGACGCCCCCGGCCGGCCCTTGCCCTTACGCCAGCGGACCTTCGGCGGAAGGACGTCGACGAGCGCACGCCGCACGACATCCCGGCCGTATCCGTCCCGGAGCTTCTGATCGGTCGGCATGGCCATGCACAGCTCGACTACTCGCGAGTCCAGGAACGGGTAGCGGGCCTCTAGCCCAAAGCCCGCGGACAGCCGATCCAGTCCCGCCAGCGCGAGGGGCAGGAGGCCGGCGGTGAAGTAGAGAAGGTGAGCGCGCCGCGGGTTGAAGGGCGGTCGCTCGCGTCCGCGGTTGAGCGCCGTGTATCGCTCGCCCAGCCGGGCCTGCCGCGTGAACTCAGGGTCCAGGGGAACACTTCGGGCCCAGGCGGGATGGCCGGCACGGCGATCTCGCACGCCCGCGCGGAGCCGGCGCAGCGGAACCGGCACGAACGGGCCGATGACGAACTGGTGAAGCAGAGACCTGGGGTCCGCGTAATCGGCCGAGCCGAGTTCCCGGACCTCATGGGCGAGGGTCAGCCAGTGGCCCCTTCTCGTCAGGTCCGTGAGGCGCTCGGCGCCGAGGGGGATGGCGAGGTCGCCGCCGAGGCCGTCGAGGACGCACCGCGCGCCCGCCGCGGCGATGGGGGGATAGGCCGCGCGCGCGAACGGGACGGCGGAGTGCAGCTCCGGCTCGTCCCCGCGCCAGGCGGCGCCCTCCCAGTCGTCCAGCGCCCCCATCGCTTCGGGCTCGAAGAAGTGGGGGACGAGATCGCCAAGGGCGATCACGGCGTCGATGTACTCGCGCTCGTCGGCGCGGGGCGTTGTCGGGTACAGCGCCGAGAACGTATGCAACGGCGGCGCCGGCGGGACGGCATCGCACCGCAGGCGGCGGGCGACGGACACGATCGAGGAGGAGTCGATGCCTCCGCTGAGTAGGGCGGCCACGGGCTCGGGCGCGCGCATCCGGCAGCGCACCGCCTCGAAGAAGGTCTCGCGGAACGCCTCCTCGTACTCGGCGTCGGTGGCTCCCGTCCAAGCGCGCTCGGGGCGCAGCGACCAGTAGCGCCGGAGCCGGGCGCCGTTCGCGTCGAGGGTCAGCGCGTGCGCGGCCGGCAGCCGCTCGATGTCCTCGTAGGCCGTCGCCCTGACGTCCTCGAACTGGAAAGTGAGGACATCGGCCAAGCGCGTCGCGTTCAGACGTCTCGGCACGGCGTCGAGCGCCAGCAACGCCTTGATCTCGGTCGCCACGGCGGCCACCTCGCCGGAGCGGTACCAATGCAGGGGCCTCACGGCGAACCGGTCGGTGGCGCAGAACAGGCTCCGGTGGCGCGCGTCCCAGATCGCGAAGGCGAAGTCGCCGAGGAGGCGCTCGGGACAGCTTTCGCCCCAACGCTCGTAGGCGGCCAGGATCAGCCTCCCATCTCCGACAGCGTCCGGAAGCCGTAGCTCGCGCAACAGCTCGGAGCGATTGTCGATCCGGGCGTCGGCCGTGATCGCCAGATTGCCCTCCGCGGCCGCCAGCGGGAGCTGTTCGCCCAGCGCGTGCGGCGTCACGTGGAGGGCCGCGTGGCCCAGGGAGGCGGGTCCACCGCTCCAGGTGCGGGTCCCGTCGGGCGCCCGGCGGGCCATGGACGCGACCATCGGCTCCGCCGACGGCGCCGGCGTCCCGTCGGGCCGGAGGCGCATCACTGCGGCGACGGCGCTCATCGCGGCCACACGGTAGCGTTCGCGAGGTGGAGGGCGGCACCAGCACGGGATCGGCGCGCGCGACCGCCGCCGGGTGACGCGCAGCTACCGCCTCCACGGCCTCCTCGTCAGCTCCGAGATGCCGATCGACGCGGACGAGGCGCAAGTGGCGGCGCCCGACGTCCACATCCGGTGGGGCGTGAGGCGGCCGATTCCCGATGACGCGCCCGATGGAGAGCCGGTCGCGGTGATGGAGCAGCCCGCGCGCAGCTGGCTGACGATTCGCCAGGATCGTGGCTACACGGTCCGAGCGAGCGACCTGTGCGAGTTCGACATCGACGCCGGGCTGCGGATGATCACCGCGCACCTGCCGCCGGGCGCCGACGAGGGCGTGGCTGCGCTCCTCATCGGCGGCGTCCTCTCGACGGTGCTGGCGCTGCGCGGACACACCGTGCTGCACGCGAGTGCCGTCCAGGTTGAGGCGGGGGTCGTCGCGTTCGTGGGCGACTCGGGAACCGGGAAGTCGACCGTGGCCGCGCTCTGCTGCGCGGCCGGGGCCCGGCTGGTCAGCGACGACGTGCTCCGGGTGGAGCGCGACGGCAATGCGGGCTGGTGCTACAGCGGCTCCCGCGAGCTGCGCCTGCGCGCCCAGGCCGCGGGGCTGGCCGAGGCCATCGGCAGCGCCGGGACCCGCTCGACGATCGACAATCGCCTGGCCGTGGCGCCCGCGCCCGCCGGGCCCGGCCGGCTGCCGCTGGCCGCGATCGTTGTTCCCCTTCCCGATCACCGAGGCGATGACTTGGAAATCAGGCGCCTGCGGGGAGTGCAGGCGCTGGTCGAGCTCGTCCGCCACCCCCGGACGGTGGGCTGGATTGAGACCGAAATCGTCCAGCGGGACTTCCACATGCTCGCCGCCCTCGCCGATGTGGTCCCGGTCGTGCGAGTGCGGCTGCCGTGGGGTCCGCCGTTTCAGCCGGAATGGGGAAAACAGCTGCTGACAGACCTTCCCGCGGTGAGAACGCCGTGATACGGTGCCGCGGCCAGGCCGTCGTCGATGGGGTTCGGACCCGAGGAGAACGAGAGATGACCACTTCGCGCCATGAGCAGAAGCGAGCCGGGGATCAGCAGGATGCCTACCAGCCGCCGTCGCTGACGGTCATCGCAACCGTCGCCGAGCTGACGCAGGGTGCCGCCAACCCCGGAGTGGACATCGTCTTCAGTACTGGGCCGCGTCTGACCGCAGGCTCAAGGAGCAGCTGCGGACGGTCGACTCCCGTCGCGTGCTTGCCAGCGTCGCCGGCCTGTCGATTTAGCGGCGCTGCAGCCGCTTCCTAGGCCACGCACGCGCTAGCGTCTCGCCCCGTGAAGCGAGTCGCGGGCAGGGGACTCCGGACGTCCGCGCTCGCGGCGGCGACGCTCGCTGCCGGGGCGACGATGGCGGTCGGGTCCGCGCAGGCTCGGGCCTTCAGCGCCCGCCCGGGGAGCTTTCAGTCGCAGCCTCGTTTCGCCGTTACGTACGACGGCAGCGGTCGCTACGCGACCACGTACCACTCCGAGCCACCGAACCCGGGCGGCAAGCCCGATCACAACCGTGCCCACGACTCGAGCACGCAGACATGGTCGCTGTCCTATGGCACCGACTTGAAGGTCCCTCGCTGCAGGGTTTCCCGGCAGGCCCGGGAGCCGGGCTGCCTAAAGATCGCATCGCTGATCGGGGCCACCGGCACGACCACTGCCGCCGACTCGGTGGCGCACGTGCACATCGACGGGCTCTACAAATTTGACAACGCGTCGGCGCGGTGCCGCCAGCACGTCCGAACGCCGCGGGGGGAGCCGCTCATTTCCACGACGATCCGGCTTCACTACGACCCGGTGGCGAACGCCCTGCAGATCACCGCGCTCGACCCCGTCTCCTACACGCTGGGCCTGCTCCCTGGAACATGTCCCGGCCAGGGCGACTCGATCGATGGCCTCAGTGACACATACGCGACGCCCGGCTTCAGCTTCTCCCCGCTATACGGGCCGGACCGGTGGTTCACGTCACGCACCGTCGCGATCCCGATGCGAGTCCTGCACCGAAGCGCGCGGATCTCGATCCGTCTGCGCGAGACCCGGGCGGGGACGCCGCCGCGACACTGCGCCGTCCCGCACCCGGCCTACGAGCAGTGCTCGACGGGCGGGTCATGGAGCGGCGTGCTTGTGTTGCGGCGCCGCTGAGTCATCTGCCGGTGTCGAGGCGCCGCCGAGCACGGTGTCGGCTCACCGCCGAGCCACGTGCCGGTCGGCGCCCGCCGCAGCGAGCGCCCACCTGACGTGGGCTCGCGGCCCCGCCGCAGTGCCTACTTCTTCTTGATCGTCTTGGTCTTCTTGGTCCTGTGCTTGGACCGGGCGATCTTCCGTGCGTTATCGCTCACGGTCTTCCAGATCCTTGACTCCTTGGTGATCCCGGTGGGCGTCGGGCCGTTGCTTCCGTTGCCGAACACGTCGTTGTCTCCGAAGGAGAAGATGTTCCCGCCGCCCGTGGTGGGCACCTTGCTCAAGCCGATCGTGTTGCCGAGGATCTGGTCACCGCCGATGGCGCTGGCGGCGGTCGATCCGACCGACTGGATCCCGGCGCCGTTGCTGCTTGCCCCGGCCCCGGTGCCGTTGTCGATGATCGACGAGTCGATCGTGGTCGCGATGACCGGGAACGCGGTGCCCGCCGTGGCGGCGCACGTGCCCCCGGCAGTCACGCCGCAACCGTTGTCGTCGATGTGGCTGCCGATGATGCTCACGCGCTCACCGACGCTCGTGGCTGGGAGGGCGAGGACCCCGGCGCCGCCGTTGCCCTCGATCGTTGAGTTCTCGATGATCAGCCGGCTCTGCGGGTTGCCTGTGGGGGAACTGGAGGCGAAGTTGACCCCGTTGCCGTTGAAGTCGAAGATGTTGTCGTTCTCGAGCCTGACGGTGGCCGCCGAGATTATCCTGACGCCATCGACGCCGCCGTTACCGGTGCCGTTGATGCCGTTCATGGCGATGTTGGTGATCGTCACCCGGTCGGTCGCCGCGGCCTGGATCGTGAACGCGTTGAACCCGGAGGCGAGGGACGAGGCCTGCGTTCCCACGCCCGAGATCGTGATCGACTTGGTGATCGTCAGGGTCCCGAACCCACCGGGATCGAGCGCGTCGATCTCACCGCCGGCGGCGGTCTTGGAGATCGCGCCGGCCCATGTCTTGCAGGGTGCGGTCCGGCTGCACGGGTTGGCGTCGTCGCCGACGCCGGAGACCCATGTCCGGGTCGCCTGCGCGAACGAGGTTGCGGGGACGGCGAGAGCCGCGATGAGAACGAGCGCGGCGGCGAAGGGCGCCGCAAAGCGAGCGGCGCGCGGTGATGATGCGGGAGTGGTGGCCATGCGGCCCACCCTATTCGGCCAACAGTCAGAACACAAGAGCGTTTTCCGCATCCGCCCGGCGCGCGGTTTCGAGCGGGTTGCCGGCCAACGAGCCGGTCGACTTGACGCCCGGCCGACAGTCGGTCAGCGTGTTGCCCGTGAGCGAGCCGATCACCTATGACCGGGCAAACGGCTTTCAGCGATTCCTGCGCCGGTTCGCCGCCAGTGGACCTGGATCGTGGCTGTTTGCCCGTGTCCTTCACCACATCGACCGCCCGGTCCATCGGCTCACGGGCGGGCGCCATACATTCGCCAGTCTGCTCGCAGGCATCCCCGTCGTCATGCTGACCACGACCGGGGCCAGGAGCGGCCAACCGCGGACTGTGCCGGTGCTTGGGATTCCATCGCCCGAAGGGCTATCGATCATCGCTTCGAATTTCGGCCAGGACCGCCAGCCGGGCTGGTATCACAACCTCCGTGCCAATCCCGAGGCCGACATCGTGGTCGACGGCGCCCGCCGGCGCGTGCGAGCGGTCGAGGCCACTGGGGAGCGTCGGGCCCGGGTTTGGCGCGAGGGCCTGCTGGTGTATCCGGGATTCGACCAGTACGAGCGCCGAGCCTCGCGCCGGCGGATCTCGGTTTTCGTGCTCGAACCGGTCTGAGCTACGCGCGCGGGGCCGTCGAACGCATGCGCACGCTCCAGACCGCTATCGCCATCGCCTGGCTCATTTTCTGGGTCTACTGGTTCGTGTCCGCCTTCGGAGTGAAGAAGGGCAGAGGTGGCAGGCGTGGGATCCCCCTGAGGGGCCTGTCCGTCCTGTCGGTCATCCTCCTCGTCCGCCCCTTACGCGGTGGGAGCCTCGGCGTCTCCAGTCCGATCCTTGGGGTGATCGGGGCCGTCGTGTTCGCGTCTGGGATCGCGCTGGCGGTCTGGGCTCGCGTCCATCTCGGGCGCAACTGGGGGATGCCCATGACCCAGAAGGCCGAGCCGGAGCTGGTGACCTCAGGTCCTTACCGATTCGTCCGTCACCCGATCTACTCGGGGCTCTTGGCCGGGGTGCTCGGGACCGCACTCGCCACCAACCTGATTGGCCTGATCGTCGTCGCGATCCTGGGTGGGTTCTTCTACTTCAGCGCATCGATGGAGGAGAAGAACCTCACCGCAACGTTCCCGACCGCGTATCCGGCGTACAGAGCCAGCACCAAGATGCTCGTGCCCTTCGTGCTCTAGCGCAGCGCAGCCGGCAGCGCGGCCTCAATCGCTTCGACGAGGTACGGACTCAAGGTCCGGGCATAGCTGGCGGTGACGTGGGCGGCCGTGTCCCGGTAGACGAGGACGTTGCCGATGGTGGCGGGGCAGAAGCCGTCGCGGCAGTAGAACCGGCGGGTCTTGACGACCCGTGCCCCGGGGATCCGTGCGGCGGCTCGGGCCAGGCGGTCCGGATCCTGGTACGCGACGGTGGCGGGGGTGCCGCAGTTGCCGGTCGTGCTGTAGGTGATCCGGGCCACGCACGCGGTACTCGCCGCCGACACGCCCGGGTCATCCTCGATGACGACGATGCGCGCGCCGGTGGCGGCGACGGGCCGCATCGCTCTGAGGTGGTCGGCAACGGAACTCGTGTACACGCGGATCTCGGTGGCGATGACGGCCGCGTAATGGCGGTGAAGGAGCGCCCGCTGGATCAGGCGAAGCCCCGGACAGTCAGGTGCGACTGCGGCGGGTAGCCATCCGCACGTCTGGCCGGTGAAGGCGGTGACGCGCCAGTTCAGCGCGTCGAGCTGGGGCTCGAGGGCCGCCAGGAGTGCTGCGGCGTGGCTGTCGCCCACGAGGGCAACCCGGATCGCGTCGGGTCGCCGGCTTCCGTACTCGCATGGGTGGATGGGCTGGCGTAGGTAGGCGTAACAGGCGTAGGCGCCGCCCGTGTCGTCGGGCAGCTGGCCGGGCAGCGGCGCGACTCGATCGCCGTTGTTGAGCCTCGCGCAGCGATGGCGGGGGTCAAGCGCCGCCGCGCCGATGCAGCTTCGCGGCTCGTCCTGGGTATGTCCGATCAGGACCGCCGCCGGGAGTACAAGTCTGGTCGGACTGATCGCGCGGACGGCGAGAAGGCCGGCTCCGGCGAGGACCGCGGTGCCCGCGCAGGCGGCGGCGTATCGCACCCAGCCGGCCGCCGGCCGCGGAAGACGTCCAGGGCGCTGTCGAAACCAGGTCCCGCGTCGGGCGGGATCCTCGAGCAGGTGAAGCGAAGCGGCGGACAGCCCGAAGATCAGCGCGAGACCCGCCACCCAGTACGCCACCGAGTATCGGGGGACGACGGTGACGATAAGGACGACAACCGGGAAGTGCCAGAGATAGAGGCTGTAGGAGAGCTTGCCCAGGTACTGGCTGACCGGGTTGGTCAGCGGCAGCAGTGACCGGCGCGAGAGGCCGGCGCCGGCACCGAGCACTGCAGCGGTCGAGAGGGTCGGTAGCAGCGCCCACGGCGCGGGAAACCCGGAGGACGAAGGGACGACGAAGAGCGAGCCCAGCACACCGAGCAGGCCGACCCACGCGACAGCTAGGCGCAGGCGGGCGTCGCCGCGAGCGATCGGCTGAGCGGCGATCGCGACGAGTGCTCCCAGACCCAGCTCCCAGGCCCGGACGAAGGTGGAGAAGTAGGCGGACGTCGGGTCCTGCGCGGTCGCAGAGAAGGCCCACGCGAGTGAGATGCCGGAGAGCACGGCGATCGCGACGCCCGCGACCAGACGGGCGTGCTCGTGGCGCCAGAACCGCAGGCGCACGCCGATCAGCAGCAGGCTCAGCATCAGCCAGGGCCAGACGAAGTAGAACTGCTCCTCGACCGAGAGCGACCAGTAGTGCTGTAAGGGTGACGGCGGCAGCGACTGGTCGAAGTAGTTGACCCCCGTCTGAGCGAAATGCCAGTTGGCGACGAACAGGACCGCCGCGATCGCGTCCTTGGCGGCGAAGTGATAGCGGTCGATCCCTGCGAGTACCCGAGTGGCGCAGACGGTCACTCCGATCACGAACAGGCCGGCGGGAAGAATCCTCTTGATCCTGCGGGCATAGAAACCGCGAAACGAGATCGTCTGCCTCGTCTCGAACTCGCGCACCAGGATCCCGGTGATCAGGTAGCCCGAGATCACGAAGAAGACATCGACCCCGACGAAGCTGCCCGTCGGCCAGCCCGCGAGGTGGTTGGCCACCACCGCCAGCACGGCGATCGCGCGCAGACCCTGGATGTCTGCGCGGTAGCGGACGGAGCGATCGTCAGGCGGAGCCTGCGACCGACTCTGCTGTGCGACGGCCGCCATCCGGTGGCATTGTGCCCAGCTGCGCTCTCCTAGCACGTCCGTGGTCGCGGCTGATTACTAAGGGGAGGGTCGATCCAGCGATGGTGGCGAGCCTGGACGGCTTGACCGCCCGTGGCCGCAGGAGTACGGTGCTGGCGTGGATCTTTGGTCGGGGCAGTGACCCGAAGATCACGGCCCGGTGTCCTTTGCGGCGCCGTCCTCGTGGCAGCTCTCTGTGCGGCCCTGTCGGCGGCAACGCCGGCATCTGCTGACACAGGCGCACCATCCGCGCCCGCGGGCTGGGCTGAGATGTCCTGGGGCGTTCACGTGAACCGTGTCGCTTTGCGCACATCGCCAACTGGGATCACGCTCACCGTCAGCCAGGTCATCGCTGCACTCGCGAACGAGGGCGTCGGTGTCTACACGTCCGCGAGCGCGACTACTCCGGTGGAGCCCGTATCAGCGCCGGCGGTGTCGATCAGGGTGCTCATGTCGCAGGCGGTGTTGTATGCGACTGAGACCCAACGTCATTCGGGGATCTCGGGTTCCGACATCGATGCCGTGTTGCCGATGCCGGCCGCGCCGACCGGGACGGTGTATCCGGGATTCGACTACCTGCTGGCTGCGTATGCAACGGCTCATGGCACCCCCGGGGAAATCCTCTCCGGCAAGCTGCTGGGCACCCAGAACTGGACGCATCCGGCGAACATCGTGTTCCCTGATCTGATCCTGACGCTGTTCAGCGCAGACCTTGCGCGGGCCGCGGCGAAGACCACCGGCGCGGCGACCGCGTCCGATGCCGGACCGTCGCCAGCCGGCGCGACCCTGTGCGTGACGCTCGCCAACTGGGTCTCGTCAGGGTTTCAGTCGGTGTTCAATGCGTTGACGGTTGGCCCTGCGTCGACCCCAGTACTGAGCTTCTTGACCGGTGTGTGGAACGGGGCGGTCGCACTGGCGAAGAGCGCGATCTCGAATGTCGCCTCGGTCCTTACCGACTCGGTCCTCGGGGTGATCCGCACGGGCATCGCCACGGCCGGGGTGGTCGCGTGGGCGGTCTCGGCTCTGCGTAACCTGCAGATCACGTCGGTCGCGAACCCGGCGTTCAACTCGTTCGGGGTTGATCCCGCGGTGGCGAAATCAGGGACGCTTACGATCACCGTCGGCAACGCCCGCGGGTTTGACTGGCCTGATGCGGTCTCGCAGTGTGCCTCGGCACTCAATGTGACCCTGCCGTCGCTGAACTCGGTCGTCGGCGGCACCGTTAACTGGGGCTTGGAGCAGGCCAATGGTGTCCCGACGCCCACGTGGTGCATAGCCGGCCAAAGTTGCCAGCTTGCCACTGAGGATCCGTCGGGGACCTCTACGTCGCTTCGCAGCGACCACACGGCCGACTTCGCCTACACGACCAACACCGAGCTCGCCGATCAGGACGCGCGGGGGCAGATGATCCCAAATGACTTCGTCTTGGATGAGGCGACCGTCAGCCTCGACACGTCGAAGCTTCAATCGATGGTGAACGGCATCGTCCTGGGTGCGGTGCCCGGCGCGGTGCACGTGCTCGCCGGGCCCATGTTCGACGCTCTGACCAAGTCAGTGACCGCCCAGATCGCCTCGCTCGCCCAGCCCAAGTTCTTCCGCTTCATCAAGATCGAGCATCACCGGATCCCCGCGACGCTGCCGACGCGCTCCTGCGATGGCCTGTACACGAACGGCGACTTCCCGGGGACGACCAGCGAGTCGACGCGCAGCGTCGGCGGCGGTACCGAGTGCCTGTTCACTGACAACGACGTCACGAACCCGCCCGTCGCCCAAGTGGGACTGTTCGTTGAAGGGAGCAACGCGGCTGCCGACGGGTTCTACAACGGGGAGCTCGCAGCGGCGAAGGCGAGTCTCAAAGCCCAGTACTCGCCGCTCCAAGACGTCGGCGACGAGGCCGTCGCCGGAACCGCCTGCGTTACCGAGCAGAGCACCGATTGCGGCCCGTTCGGAGTGGTCCGGATCGCCAACGACGTGGTCATCGTGAGCATGGTCAACACGTCGGGATCCATGGACACCCTGCTCCCCGACGCGATCCCCGAGCTCTGCCCGGACTGCAAGTTTCCCACGTCCCCGCCGGCCTGATAGCTCTAACCAGACGGAGCAGAGCGCCGAGAACGGCAAATCGCCGATCAGCGGATTTGACCATGGGCACGGCTGGGCTCGAACCAGCGACCTCTCGCGTGTGAAGCGAGCGCTCTCCCACTGAGCTACGCGCCCTGAGGGGCGTGATTCTACGCGGTGATCGCCCGGTCGCCCCTCAGCCTCGGGTCGCCCGGTGCCTGCGGCGTGCCGCGCGCGCGGCCGCGCGTCGCACAGCGGCCTGGTGGCGCCGGAAGGCGCGCACGCGGCCCTGGATGGCTGCGCGGTGTCGACGGCGTTCGGGAGCCGGATGGATGCGCCTGGTCGGTCGCTGTGCGCTTTGCGCGTGGCTCAGCGGCCTCCGTGCGCGGGTCGAGAGCTTCTGGGTCAGCGCGGCGGCCTTGGACAGGCTGACTGCGGGCGCCTGCGGGCACGAGCTCGTGTTGGTGAAGCCGGCCGAGCCGAACTGCAGCACGTAGGATTGCTGGTCACCGGGAGGGCCCGACAGCGTGTTCTGGGTGTCGATGTAGGTCTCGACGGCCGTGTCCTCATTATTCGCGCCCGCGTTCTCGTTCGGTCCGCCGGCGATCTTGAACACGGTGCTGTTGTAGTCGTTGTGCAGGTAGGCGCCGGAGGCATCGGAGGCAAGCCCGTCGTCCGCGGCCAGGCCGAGCGACTTCGCGTTGTTGTTCGCAAAGTTGAGGCACACGGTCGATGCCGACGTTCCGTTGCCGTCGCTCGCCGCCACCGAGATCGCGTCCTCGGCGGCCTGATACTCGTCGTCGACCGTGTTGTTGGTGACGTTGACATCGAGCTCGGAGCCTCCGCCTAGTCCGTAATTGCCGGGCTCGGTGAGCGCATCGATGCCGTTGCCCTGCTCGGTCCCGTAGATGAGGTTGCCGGAGATGTCGGCCTTCACCTGGTTGCCGTCGTTCTCGAGGAAGATGCCACCGCTGTTGGAGGTCGACTTGTTCGACGTCGTGCCGAGCTGGTTGCCCGTGATGTGGCCGGTGACCAGCTGCGTGGTGTCGAGCACGATCTGAATCGGCCCTGACGAGAACGTCTTGTTGAACGTGTTGTTGGCGATATCGAACCCGGCGGGCGTGGTGACCTCTGTGGAGCCCGACGCATACGCCCCCACCACATAGGTGACTCCGCCGCCGTCGGTGACCGCGGCCGGATTCCCGTTCCACGCCCCCGTGATCGTGTTGTTGATCAGAGTCAGACCCGTCGCGTTGCCAATCGCGACGTTGTAGTCGGCGGGGGTCAGCAGGTTCATGTTGCTGAGGCTGATCGCGCCCGAGGTACGCGCGACCACGTTGCCGTACAGCGTCTGCGTGCCGTTGACGAGCTTCGAGGTCGAGTTCTGGATCGTCCCGCCCGAGCCCGCCGTGGTGCCGGTACCCGTGACCGTCAGTCCTCCCGAGCCGGCGTTGCTCAGGAAGATCCCGTAGAGCGGGCCGGCCCCCGTGGTCCCGGCCGAGATCGACTGGAAGGTCGCGCCCGCGGTGCCGATGGTGGTGCTCTCGATGTCGAGTGCGTCGCCCGTCTGGGTCGAGAGCGTGTTCGTCGATCCAGTGACGGTGATCGTGCCGGCGCTGTTGTCCTGCAGACCCGGACCCGAGCCGATCACCGAGTCGCTCAGAGCGCTGATATCGAACTCGCCGCTGGAGCTGCTGAGGACGATCCCGCCGGCGCCGCCCGCGCCGGAGACGATGTCATCTGAAATCGTGCCGCCGCTGTCGCCGCTGCCCCCGCTGATGGCTGCGCCTGAGGTGTTGGCCGCGATGTTGAGGCCCTCGACGGTGTCGCCTGAGGCAAGGCTGACGCCGGAGCCCGAGCTGTTGCCGATATCCGGCCGGTTCGCGGAATTGCCCGACGCCAGCGTCGCACCGCCGACGATGAGGTCGTCGGCGGCCCCGACCAGGCTCTGGCTGCTCTTGAGCGTGATCCCGGCATCCTGCCCGGCGGTCGTGCCGTCGCCGTGGAAGATGTAGATCGTATCGCCGGCGCTCGACGCGCTCTGTGCCTGGGCGAGCGTGTGGAACGGCGAGGTCGAGCGGCCGTCGTTGGCTCCGGTGTCGTCGTTCTTGACGTACCAGACCATGTCGGCGACCGTGACTGTCGCCGTTGCCGGGCTGGTCGTGGTCCCGTCGGTCACCTGGAAGGTGAAGGTGTCGTTCCCGGTATAGCTCGCCGGCGGCTCGTAGGTGAACGTCCCGTCGGCGTTCATGTCCACGGTGCCGCCCTTGGTGGTGGTGATCGTGCCGGGGACCGCCGTGAGCGAGTCGCCGTTGACATCGGAGGAGTTCGAGAGCACGGTACCGCTGGTGTCCGTGGAGGGCGAGGACGGCGTGGTGCCCACGCCGAAGGCGGTGTTGCCGATCGCGCCCGTATAGCTGACGTTGCCGGCCGTGATTACGTTCTGAACGCTGATCGGCACCGTGGCCGACGCTGTCTGCGGCGTGCCGATGTCCCCGCTGTTGCCCTGGTCATTGACGCTCACCGATAGGGGGTCCGGCCCGGTGTAGCTGGTTGCGGGCGCGTAGGTCAGCCCGTCCAGATCGCTGTTGATGTCCGAGAGCGCTCCGGTGAAGGTCATCGAGTCACTGCCGTTGGAGCCGGCGGAGAAGATCAGGCCGCTCGTGCTCGGCAGGGTGAGGGTCCCGTGGGCGACGCTGAGCGTCACCTGGACGGGGTCGGCGCCGGCGTCCGGGTCGCTGGCGCTGATCGCGTCGCCGTTGCCGGTGGAGAAGGCCAGGCTGTTGCTGGAGCTGGGACCGTTGCCGCTGACTGTCTGCGATCCGGGTACCGAGACCGACGGGGGCTGGTTGACGTGCAGGATCGTGACCGTGTTGTCCCCTTCGTTACTCACGATGGCGGTCGTCTGGTCGGGAGTGACCGCGACCGCGTCGGGCGTGGTCCCGACGGAGATCGGCGATGTCTTCGTATCGTCGGTCGCATCGATCGCCTGCATGGTCCCGTCGCCGGAATTGGAGACCAGGACCTCGCCCAGCGCCGGGAGCGCCGCGATCCCATAGGGGTGGGAGCCGACGGCGACCGTGGCGATCGCCAGCGGGTTGGACGGGTCGGAGAGGTTGAGCACGCTCACCGAACCGGGGGTGGACCCGCCCTGGGTCGCGTTGGCCACGTACCCGGTCGTCCCGTCGACCGCGAGATAGGCCGGATATGTCCCCACGTCCACGGTGCCGCTGATGTCGGGTGACGGCGCCGACAGGTCCAGCACCTCGGTCCTGCCGTTGCGGGCATCGTCGACGTACATCGCCTGGCCGTTGGTCGAGGCCGCCAGGCCGGCGGGAGCGCTGGATCCGCTCAGGGCGATCCGCGAGGTCACGTTGCCCGCAGACGGGTCGACCACGTCGATCGTGCTCGAGAGCAGGCTCGCGACGTACACCAGCCCGCCCGACTCCACCACCCCGTCGGGATCCTTGTCGACGGTCACGGTGTGCGTGACGGTATCGGTCGACAGGTCGATGATGCTCAGCGTGCCGTCACGGAAGTTGGTGACGTAGGCCTGGGTGTCAGCGGGGTTGAGCGCGACGGCGGCTGGGAACCGCCCGACCGGAATCGTGTTGCTCACGGTGTGGGTCGCCAGATCGACGACGCTGACCGTGTTGTCGTCTGAGTTCGTGACGTAGGCGGTCGAGTCGGACGCGGCGACGCCCGTTGGCAGCGAGCCCACGGAAACGGCTATGCCGGGCCTGAAGGAGATGTGCGTCGACGGGCGCGCGGGCTCCCGCCCTGCGGGCGCCGGCGAGCTCGCGGTCAACGGTGCGACGGTCGGCGGCAGACCGTTCGTCGTCACCCCGGCGGTGGCCGGCGCGGCGACCATAGCGCTGGCCGATCCGCCGACGACGCATGCTGCGATGAGCGTCTGCTTGGACACTCGAAACCCCATGGGTGATAGCCCCCTTATTCGGTTCGCACGTATCACGGCCCCCAGGCTCGTGGAGGGTACGGCCTCTGACCTTCAATAGTCAAGGCGTTCACGAGCGACACTTGAACATCGCGCCGGTCGTGCGGCGTCTGCACACGACACGTCAGCTCGTCGCGGACCGCGTTACAGCCGGACCAGATCCTGCACCCGCATGCCGCGGGTGGTGCCGCGAAGGTCCACGAACAGGCGCGCCTGCTCGACGAGTGCCTGGTAGTCGATGCCGGGGTGGGCGGTCACCAGCACGACCGCGTCGGCATCGGCCACCTCTTCGAGGGGAGAGCTCTGGAGCCCCAGCTCCGGCAGCGCCGGGACGAACGGGTCGTGGTAGGAGATCACGGCCCCGAGCTGGCCCAAGACCTCGATGATCCTGAGCGCCGGGGACTCGCGGATGTCGCCGACGCCGCCCTTGTAGCTGACGCCCAGGATCCCGATGCGGGAGCCCTTGACCGGCTTCTCCACATCGTTGAGCGCCCGCTCGATCCGCTCCACGCAGTAAACCGGCATCTGCTGGTTGATCTTGCCCGCGAGCTCGATGAACTCGGTCGACAGGTGAAACTCGCGCGCGCGCCAGGTCAGATAGAACGGATCGACGGGCAGGCAGTGGCCGCCCATCCCCGGCCCCGGTTCGAAGCGCATGAAACCGTAGGGCTTGGTCGCGGCGGCGTCGATGACCTCCCAGATGTCGAGGCCCATGCGCTCCGACAGGATCGCCAGCTCGTTGACCAGCGCGATGTTCACCGAGCGGAAGATGTTCTCCAGCAGCTTGGCCATCTCGGCGGCCTCGGGCGTCGACACCCGCACGATGTGGTCGCACACCAGCCCGTAGAGCTCGGCCGCGCGCTCGGTGCACTCGGGGGTCATGCCGCCCAACACCTTGGGGGTGTTGCGCAGGGTGAAGTCGGTGCGGCCCGGGTCGACTCGCTCTGGGGAGAAAGCCACGTTGAAGTCCTCACCGACGCGCAGCCCCCCGGCCTCGAGCAGCGGCACCAGCTGCTCGCGCGTGGTGCCCGGGAACGTGGTCGACTCGAGCACCACCAGCTGGCCGGGTTGCAGCACCTCGGCCGCAGTGGCGCCGGCGGCCAGCAGGGGCCCGAGGTCGGGTTCGCGATTGGGCGTCAGCGGCGTCGGGACGCAGATCAGCAGCGCATCGGCCTCGCGGAGGGGTTCGACGCTGGTGGACGCGCGGATGCTCGAGCGAACGGCGGCCAGACGCTCGGACGGGATGTCCTCGATGTAGGACTCCCCGGCCTCGATGGCGGCCACTTTGGCCTCGTCGACATCGATCGCGAGAACCTGCTCACCGGCCTCGGCGAACGCCACCACCAGCGGCAGTCCGACGTACCCGAGACCTATGATCCCGACTGGCATCCCGGTCCGGAAGATACAGACGTGCCGTGCGGTGCGCCGTGGCGGGGGCGGCGGACGGCCCCGGCGCGGGGCGGGCGGGCCGTAAGCACTACCATCCCGGGTGACCGTGCTAGGCGGGGTGCTAGCGGTGCCCTGTACCCGTAATCCGCTCTAGCGGGGCTGAATCCCCTCCCGAGGGGCTCAGGCCCGGGGTCAGCGCCCTGTCGAAGGCGGTGATGGTTCGGTCCCGTTGCGATGAAGAGCCGTGAACCAGGTCAGGTCCGGAAGGAAGCAGCCTTAAGCGGTGCCCTTCAGGCGCGACGGGAGTGCCGAAGCGGAGTCTCTCGACAACGGTCGCGCCCTGGGTACGGCTTCGAAGGAGGGTGCACGGTCACTTTTTTCCGTCCGCCGTGGACCGCGTCGGCGGCGGACGCCGCCCACCCGACGGGCGGGGTCGGCGGCGGCCGACCGGCCCTCTAGACTCGAAATCCCGTGTCCACCGGCCCGTCCCTCTACCGCCGCCACCGTCCCCGGACGTTCGCCGATGTCGTCGGCCAGGAGCAGGTCGTGCGCACGCTCTCGAACGCCGTCAAACGCGGCAAGGTCCACCACGCCTACCTGTTCGTGGGCTCGCGGGGGACCGGCAAGACCAGCACGGCCAAGATTCTGGCGGCCTGCCTGAACTGCGAGCAGGGCCCGACCGTCGAGCCGTGCGGGGTGTGCGATTCATGCGTCTCGATCGCCAGCGCCACGTCGCTCGACGTGATCGAGATGGACGCCGCCTCCAACAACTCGGTGGACGACATCCGTGACCTGCGCGAGTCGGTGGCCTACGCACCCGTCTCCGGTCGCCACAAGGTCTACATCCTCGACGAGGCGCACATGCTGTCCTCGCAGGCCTGGAACGCGTTCCTCAAGACCCTCGAGGAGCCGCCGCCTCGGACCATCTTCGTGCTCGCCACGACCGAGGCGCAGAAGGTGCTGCCGACGGTCGTCGATCGCTGCCATCGGTTCGACTTCGGCCGCCCCACCGTCGAGCAGGTGGCCAAGGTCCTCAGGCGTGTTGCCGCGCAGGAGCAGATCGACATCGAGCCGGGCGCCGTGGCCCTGATCGCCCGTCACGCGACCGGAAGCTTCCGGGACGCGCTCGGTACGCTCGAGCAGCTGCTGACCTACGCCGGGGACGAGCGGATCACCTCGGCGGACGTGCTGGCGGTCCTCGGCGTGGCCGACGCGGAGCAGCTGTTCGAGGCGCTCGACGCGATCGGCGCGGCCGATCCCGCCCAGGCGCTCCACGCCGCCGCCAAGCTCGCCGGCGCGGGGCGCGACCCCGGCCAGGTGCTGCGCGATCTGGAGGTGCACGGTCGCGAGCTGCTCGCGGTCCAGATCCTCGGGGAGGTCCCCGAGGAGATCCGGGTCACGCCCGAACGCGACCGGCGCCTGCTCGAGCAGGCTCAAGCGCTGACCGGCACCGACGTCGTCCGGCTGCTCGACCTGGTGGCCGCTGCGCTCGAGGCATGCGCCAACGGGGCCCAGGCACGCATCCAACTCGAGCTCGTACTGGTGAAGGCCGCCGCCCCCGAGGTCGATCCGTCGACCACAGCGTTGCTGGCTCGGATCGAGCGGCTGGAGAACGCGCTGCGCGGCGTGGAGCATGGCGCTCACAGCCCGTCGGCTGCACCTCCGCCGCCCGCGGCTTCGCCCGCGCCCGCGGCTGCGTCGCCGGCGTCGCCACCGTCTCCGGCTTCGCCTGCGTCTCCGGCTTCGCCTGCGTCTCCGGCTTCGCCTGCGTCCCCGGCCTCGTCGCCGGTCCCGGCCGGCGGCCGGGCTCCCGGCGGAGCTCCGCAGACCCAGACCGCGCGCAAGCTGGAGCCCGACCCCGAGCCGGCGCGGGCCCCGGAGCGCATGGCCCCAGCGGCCCTCTCCGAGGCGCCCGAGCTCGACACGCTGGTCGCCACCTGGCCGGCCGTGGTCGACATGGTGCGCCAGAGCAACGCGATGCTGGCGGCCCTGCTCGCCGATGCCCGCCCGGTGGCCCTCGTCGGCCGCGACGTGACGGTCGCATTCCCGACCGGCGCGGCGTTCCTGAAGCGCAAGGCCGAGCAGGACGATCATCGCCGCGTGACCGCCGAGGCATTGCGGCAGATCACCGGCGCAGGACTGGCGCTGCGCTACGAGCTGCGCGACGAGCCGGTCGCGGCCCCGCAGGAAGGCGGGCCTGGGCTCAGCGGCGAGGAGCTCGTACGCCGGTTCATGGAGGAGTTCGACGCCGAGGAAGTGCTCGACGATCCCGATCAGGAAGAGGCGAAATAGAGATGCCCCAGCCGCCCAACATGCAGCAGCTGCTCAAGCAGGCTCAGAAGATGCAGGAGGACATGATGGCCGCGCAGGAGGCGCTCAAGGACGAGGTCGTAGACGCGTCCGCGGGCGGCGGCATGGTCACGGTCCAGGTGACCGGCGACCTGGTGGTCAAGTCGATCACGATCGAC
The DNA here is from genome assembly GCA_963799995.1 of uncultured Solirubrobacterales bacterium. Classification (GTDB taxonomy): domain Bacteria; phylum Actinomycetota; class Thermoleophilia; order Solirubrobacterales; family Solirubrobacteraceae; genus Palsa-465. The sequence goes on from CAWCZI010000014.1 coordinate 936,745, forward strand.
CCCGAGGCGATCGACCCCGAGGATCCCGAGCTGCTCCAGGACATGGTCCTGGCGGCGGTCAACGAGGGGATGCGGGCAGCTCAGGAGCTGGCGGCGGCCAAGATGGGCGGGATCGCCGGCGGCCTCGCCGGAGGCGGCCTCGGCGGCCTCGGGCTCCCGGGCCTGTAGGACTCACGGTCGGTCCTTGTACGCACCTCCGCTGCAGCGGCTGATAACCGAGCTCTCGAAGCTCCCAGGGGTCGGCGGCCGGACCGCTCAGCGTCTGGCGTTTCACATCCTGCGCTCCGGCGACGAGGACGCGACGGCGCTGGCCGACGCCATCCGCGAGGTCAAGGAGCGGATCGGGCTGTGCGAGGTGTGCTTCAACCTGGCCGAGGGGCCGCGCTGCCGGATCTGCTCAGATCAGCGCCGCGACCCGGAGCTGATCTGCGTCGTCGAGGAGCCCTCAGACGTGATCTCGATCGAGCGCACGCACGAGTTCGCCGGCCGCTACCACGTGCTCGGAGGAGCGCTGTCGCCGATCGACGGCGTCGATCCCGAGGACCTGCGGATCGGCGAGCTGTACGACCGCATCCAGGGCGGTGAGGTCCGCGAGGTGGTGATCGCCACCAACCCGACCACGACCGGCGAGGCCACCGCGCTGCACATCGCGGGCGGCCTGCGCGAGCGGCTGCCGGAGCTGTCGGTGACCCGGCTGGCCAGCGGGCTGCCGGTCGGCGCCGACCTCGAGTACGCCGACGAGCTCACGCTCGGCCGCGCGCTCTCCGGCCGCAGAGCCGTATAGCCCGGCCCGACGTACCCTTGACGACCGTGCCTGAGACAGTCGTGATGAAGTTCGGCGGCACCTCGGTCGCCGACGCCGAGCGGATCAAGCGCGCCGCGCGCCGGATCGTCGCCCAGCGCGACTCGGGCAAGCGCGTCGTCGCCGTCCTGTCCGCCCGCGGGAAGACCACCGACGAGCTGATCGCCATGGCCGAGGAGGTATCGCCCTTTCCCGACCGGCGCGAGATGGACATGCTGCTGTCGACGGGCGAGCGGATCTCGTGCGCACTGTGCGCGATGGCGATCAACGATCTGGGCCACCGGGCTATATCGCTGACCGGCTCTCAGGCGGGGATCGTGACCGACACCTCGCACACCAAAGCGAGAATCCTCGACGTCCGCGCCAACCGCATCAGCGAGGCGCTCAGTGAGGATCTGATCGTGCTGGTGGCCGGCTTCCAGGGCGTCTCGACCAGCCGTGACGTAACCACGCTCGGCCGCGGCGGCTCGGACACGACCGCGGTCGCGGTGGCGGCGGCGATCGGAGCCGAGGTGTGCGAGATCTACACCGATGTCGCCGGAGTGTTCAGCGCCGACCCGCGGATCGTCCCCGACGCCCGCAAGCTGCCCCAGGTGAGCTTCGAGGAGATGCTCGAGATGGCCGCCTCCGGCGCCAAGGTGCTGCAGCTGCGCTCGGTGGAGTATGCGCGGACACACGGGGTGCGGATCCACTGCCGATCGAGCTTCGATCCCGGCCCCGGTACCTTTGTCCTCGGAGAGAACGAGACCATGGAGCACCCCCTGATAACCGCCGTGACGCACTCGACCGACGAGGCGCGGATCACGCTCCTCGGGGTCCCGGACCGGCCGGGCGCGGCGGCGTCGATCTTCGGTGCCCTCGCCGAGGCCAACTGCAACGTGGATACGATCATCCAGAACGAGCCGCTCGAGGAGGGCCGCGATGCCGAGGTGTCGTTCACGATTGGAACCGAGGACCTGCTCGCGGCCGAGCAGGCGCTGGAGCCGGTGAGGATGGCGCTCGGCGTCACCCGCATCGACACCGACCGTGACATCGGCAAGGTGTCGATCGTCGGCGCGGGCATGCGCTCACACCCCGGGGTGGCCGCCAAGGTGTTCCAGACGCTCGCGGCCGAGGGGATCAACATCGAGATGATCTCCACCTCGCCGATCAAGATCTCATGCGTGATCCGTTCCGACAGCGTCCCGCAGGCCGTCCGCGCTCTGCACTCAGCGTTCGAGCTCGGCGAGGGCGGGATCCAGCCCGAACAGGGGCCGCGATGACTCGCGTAGCCGTCGTCGGCGCCACGGGCCAGGTGGGGCGCACGATGCTCGAGCTGCTGCGCGAGCGCTCGTTCCCCGCCGACGAGATCGTGTTGTTCGCAACCCCCCGGTCGGCGGGGCTCCAGATCGACGGGCGCGTGGTTCGTGGCCTCGATGACGACGCTGACCTCAGCGGCTTCGACATCGCGCTGTTCTCGGCCGGCGGTCAGACGTCGAAGGAGTGGGCGCCGCGGTTCGTGGAGCGGGGAGCGACGGTGATCGACAACTCGTCGGCCTTCCGCCGCGACCCCGAGGTGCCGCTGGTGGTCTCCGAGGTCAATCCGCACGCCCTTAGGGACCACCGCGGACTGATCGCCAACCCGAACTGCTCGACAATGCAGCTGATGGTGGCTCTGGCCCCGATCCACGCCGCCGCCGGCATCGAACGGCTGATCGTCGCCACCTACCAATCGGTATCGGGGACTGGTCGCGCTGCTGTCGCCGAGCTCGACGCCCAGGCGGAGGCTTCGCTGCACGGTGTCCCGCTGCCGGCCCCCGAGGTGTATCCGGACCACATCGCCTTCAACGTGATCGGCGCTGCCGGCAACTTCGCGGACGGAGACGACCACACCGACGAGGAGCGCAAGATGATGTTCGAAACGCGCAAGATCCTCGAGGACGAGTCGATCGGCGTGGCCGTCACCTGCGTGCGTGTGCCTGTGCGCGTGTGCCACTCCGAGGCAGTCAACCTGCAGACCCGCGAACCGCTCAGCGCCGACGAGGCCCGAGAGCTCCTCAGCGGCGCTCCGGGCGTGGTGCTCGAGGACGTGCCCACACCGCTGCGCGCCGAGGGCCGCGATGAGGTGTTCGTGGGCCGCATCCGCCGCGACCTGTCACACCCGCGGGCCCTGTCGATGTGGGTGGTCTCGGACAACCTGCGCAAGGGCGCCGCCACCAACGCGGTGCAGATCGCCGAGCTGCTGGTGGCCGATCGCGTGGGCACGGCGGTTGCCTGACGATCTGTACGAGCTGATGCGGTGCGCGCCGTCGACGCGCCGGTTCACCGAGGACGCGGTGTCGCCGGAGGTGCTGGAGCGCGTGCTCGAGAACGCCCGCTTCGCTCCCAGCGGCGGCAATCGCCAGGGCTGGCGCGTCGTCGTGGTCACCGACCGCGAGACACGACGGCGGTTGCGCGAGCTCTACCAGGAGCCGTGGGACGCCTACATGGTCAAGACCGGCGGCCGCGCCGCGCTCGACGCCGGCGAGGCCAGCGGGCTGCCCGCGGGCCGGCTGCGCATGCTCGAGGGCGCCGATCTGTACGCCCGCACGTTCGATGCGGTGCCGGTGCATCTCGTGATCGGCGTCGAGCTCGACGCGCTGGCCATCACCGATGCGGGGCTCGACCGCCCCAGCATCGTCGGCGGCGCCTCGGTGTACCCGTTCGTGCACAACATCCTGCTGGGGCTCCGGCATGAGGGCCTCGGCGCCTCGTTCACCACGCTGTTGGTCCCCGCCGAGGCAGAGGTCAAGGCACTGCTCGGGATACCGGACGGGGTGGCGATGGCCGGGCACATCGCGGTCGGCCATCGCGCCGATCCGTGGCCGCAGAAGCTCAGCCGCCGGCCGGTGGGGGAGTTCGCGTTCGCCGAGCGCTACGGCGAGCCGTTCTCGGCCTGACGCGGCGCTGCCCGGGCCAGCGCTCGCCGACGTGTGGACCGTTCTGCACCGTCACGCTGCTCTGTGGGCCCCACGTCGGCACCAACGGGCGTTGTCAGCTCATCTAGAACGAGCGGCGTGCTAAGCGGCGGTGCCGGCGACCACCGAGGCCGACCAGTCGATGACCGCGGTCGGCTTGACGACGTGCTTGCTCATGCCGAGCTCCTTGGGGTCCAGACCGAGGGCCAGGCCGACCAGCTGGGGGAGATGCAGGACGGGCAGGCCGAGGTCGCGGCCGACGGCCTTGGCAGCCACGGGCTGCTGTAGGTCGAGGTTGAGGTGGCAGAGGGGGCAGGGCACCACCAGGCAGTCGGCGTCGGCATCGATGGCGTCGCCGATGTGACGGCCGGCCATCTTCAGCGAGGCGTCCTTGTTCATCGTGATGATGGGGAAGCCACAGCACTTGTAGACGCCCGCGTAGTCGATCACCGTGCCGCCGAGGGCCTCGATCACCATGTGCATGTAGCGGTCGCGGGGATGGTCCTCGTCGACGCCGAGGCGGTCCACTGGGCGCACGATGTAGCAGCCGTAGAACGGGCCCACCTTGAGATCGGTGAGCGGCCGCTTGACCCTGGCCTTGAGCGCGTCGAGCCCGAGCTCCTCGACCAGGAGCCAGAGGAAGTTCTTGTTGGTCAGGCCTCGGTCGTAGGTGAGGCCCTCGTCGGCGAGGTTGGTGTTGATAGCTCGCGATACTCGGTGTTGGCGTCCAGGCGCTCCTGGCACTCCGACTGGGCGCCCTGGCAGGTGGAGCAGATGTTCATCATCAGCTCGCCGTCGGTCGCCTGGGCCAGCGCGAACGTACGGGCGTTGAGCGTGTCCGCCAGCTCCTGGTTGTGCTCGGCGATCACCCCGGCGCCGCAACAGGCGGCGCGGTCGAGCTCGATCAGCTCGATGTCGAGCAGCGGGGCGACCTTGGCCATCGAGCCGTGCAGCTCGGGCGTGAACCCGCGGCTGACGCAGCCGGGCCAGTAAGCGACCTTCATGAATTCTCGCTTTCGCTCGAGGAGGACTGACCTTGCTCTCCTGCCCCTGGGAACGTGGGGGACTTGTCGGCCGGCGCCTCGCTGCTCTGCTCGGTGCCGCCCCCCGCGGGGGCCTCAGCCGGCTCATCCTCGTAGCCGCTGACGTAGAGGTTGAGCTCCACCCGCTTCTCGCGCCCTTCGATCCTGCTGTACAGGCTCTTGAGCTGATTGAGGTCGGACTTAGCCAGCTTGTGGCCGAACAGCGCGATCTTCGGGCTCATCTTGCCTCGCATCACGCCTGTGATGACCGTCCCGATCGAGGACAACAGCTCCTTGCCGGCTGCTGGGTGGAACTTGCCGAACCACGAGTTGCCCCCATAGCTCCGCGGGAGCAGTTCGGCCTCGTTGAGCAGACCGTAGTCGCGCACCAGGGTCACGAATGCGTCTTCGTGGCGGTGGCCGTTGTTGCGGTCCACGATCTCGAAGTCACTGCCGGCCTTGCGCCGCAGCCGCATGATCTGGCTCATCGGAGCGACGCCCTTGGGGCACGCGTCGATGCAGTTGAAGCAGTGGGTGCAGTCGTAGAGCCCGTGCTCGTCCTCAGAGAGGTCCTTGAGGCGCTCGAAGTGCTGGGCGTCGCGGGGGTCGCCGGCGAAGCGATAGGCCTTGGAAAGTGCGGCCGGGCCGATGAACAGCGGGTCGATCTCCATCGAGAGGCAGTCAGAGACGCACGCTCCGCACTGGATGCAGGCCATCGTCTGGGTGACGTCGACCATGTTGTCGTGGGGGACGATGTACTCGCGCTCGGGGACGGGCTCCTTGTTGATCAGGTACGGGGTGACGCGCTGGATCTTCTTCCAGTGCACCGCGTCCATATCGACGATCAGGTCGCGGATGACGGGCATGTTGCCCATCGGCTCGACCTCGATCACGCCCGCCGGAGTGGCGTCCCCGCTGTCGCCATCCCCGTTGGCGGGGTTCCATCCGACGCCGTGGAGCCGGGCCGCCGCCTCGTCGAGGTGGGTGTTGCAGGCCAGTCCCGGTTTGCCGTTCATGCGCACGCCGCAGGAGCCGCAGATCGCCTGCTGGCAGGAGCAGCGGATGCCCACCGAGCCGTCGACCTCGTCGCGGACCTTGAGGATCGCGTCCAGAACCGACTTCGTGCCCTCTAACTCGACCTGATGCTCATCCCAATACGCAGCCTCTCCAGACTGTGGATCGAACCTGCGGATCCTCAACGTGTATGCGGGCATGCGGGTCTAGTACGTCCTTTCCTGGGGCTCCCACTTGGTGATCGTCACCGGCGAGTAGCTGATCGTGGGCACGTCGTCGCCGTTGGCGGTGACGTCGATGTGCTTGAGCCATTGCTCGTCGTTGCGCTCCGGGAAGTCGGTGCGGAACTGGGCCCCGCGGGACTCCTTGCGCTCCTGGGCGGCGACGACGGTGGCCTCTGCGCAGTCGAGCATGTAGCCCAGCTCGATGGCGCCGATCACGTCCTGGTTGAAGACCGTGCCGCGGTCGTCGACGGTCGCCTTCGGGGCCTCCTCCTTGAGGCGGCGGATCACGTCATAGGCCTTCTGCAGGCCGTCGGCGTCGCGGAACACCGCCACGTACTGGTTCATCGTGACGCCGAGCTCCTCCTTGATCGCCGACACCCTGCGACCAGCCTGGTCGCGGTTGATGATGGCCTCGATCGTGGCTGCGGTGTCGTCGACGCGCGTCGGGGGAGTGGACGGCATCGGCATGTGCAGCGCGTGCTTGGCGGCGTGCTCGCCGGAGCGGCGGCCGAAGATCAGTGTGTCCAGCAGCGAGTTCGCGCCCAGGCGGTTGCCGCCATGGACCGAGACGCAGGCCACCTCGCCGGCCGCATACAGGCCGGGGATCGTGGTCTGGCCGTCGACGTCGGTCTTGACGCCGCCCATGATGTAGTGCTGGCCGGGGTGGATGTGGATCGGCTCGCTGGTGATGTCAACCCCGGCGAAGTCCCGGCCGATGTTGACGATCTCCCGCAGCGCCTCGAGCACGCGGCGCTTGGGAACCTTGGTGATGTCCAGCGCCACCGTTCCGTCGGGAAACCCGCGCCCCTCGTCGATCTCGGTCTGCTCGGCGCGGGAGACGACGTCGCGCGAGGCCAGCTCGAGCTTGTTGGGCGCGTACTTCTCCATGAAGCGCTCACCCTTGGCGTTGAACAGCTGGGCCCCCTCGCCGCGCGCCCCCTCGGTGATCAGCAGCCCGTTGCCGGCCAGCGTGGTCGGGTGGTACTGGATCATCTCCATGTCCATGAGCTTCGCGCCGATCCGGTAGGCCTGGGCGATCCCGTCGCCGGTGACGATCAGGCCGTTGGTGGTCGGCTTGTAGGCCTGTCCGGCCCCGCCGCAGGCGAGGATCGTGGCCTTGGCGTTGAACACCTGCAGCTCGCCGTCGCGCAGGTTGCGGCAGATGGCGCCGATGCAGCGGCCATCATCGTCCTGGAGCAGATCGGTGGTGAACCACTCTTCGTAGCGGTCGATCCGGCCGCTGAACTTCATCAGCTGCTCATAGAGCACGTGCAGGATGGCGTGGCCGGTGATGTCGGCGACGTAGTAGGTCCGGGCGGCGGAGGCGCCGCCGAAGGCCCGCGTACCCAGGTGGCCGGTCTCATTGCGGTGGAAGGTCACGCCGGCGTGCTCGAGCCACAGGATCTCGCCGGGAGCCTCGCGGCACATGATCTCGATCGCGTCCTGGTCGCCGAGGTAGTCCGAGCCCTTGATCGTGTCGTAGGCGTGCGACTCCCAGCTGTCCTCGGGGTTCAGGGCCGCGTTGATGCCGCCGGCGGCGGCGACGGAATGCGAACGGACGGGATGGACCTTGGAGATGATGGCGACGGTTGCGCCGGTCTGGGCCGCCGCGAGCGCCGCCCGCTGGCCCGCCAGGCCGGCGCCGATGATGAGTACGTCCACAGAGGGCACGACCAGCAATATAAATGAGCCGACCCGCCGAACGCTCAGCCCCATGACCGCCCTTCGGGCGCGCAGCCTGCGCCGGGCGGCGCGTCGGCCACGGGGACGGCCGAGCGTCAGCTCGCCGCCCGGTGGTCCTTTCAGTCAAGCGGCGGTCGACCCGAACGCCGACTGCAGCACCCGGCGCACCTGACCCACCGTGACCACCCCCCGGAGCACCCCCTCGCTGTCGACCGCCATCAGCGCGCCGAGACGGCCCAGCGACTCCGAGGAGAGCAGCTCGGTGACCGGCCGGTCCGAGAGCACGCGCCAGCGCGCGGCCTCCTCGGATTCGAGGATCGAGTCGACCGTAAGCCAGCCCTCGCCCCCGTCGAAGGACGCCTGGGCCCGCTCCAGCCGCGCGATGCCGAGGAAGTGCCCGCCGTCATCGACGACCGGGAACCACGACCACCCGTAGCGAAGGAAGTACTCGTCCAGGGCCTGGCTGACCGGGGTCTGCGAGGCGATCGCGATGGGGTGGGTATCCATGATGTCGGCCACCCGCACGCCCTCGATCCGTTCGGTCAATGCGGATTGCACGATGGCGCCCCGGGCGGACTGTCCGAGGATGAAGGCCAGCGCGACCAGCCACACGCCGCCGAAGCTGCCGTAGGCCAGCAGCATCCAGATGCCCAGTCCGGCCAAGATCACGGCGAAGCCCTGGCCGAGCTTGGCCGCGACCTGTGTGCCACGGCTCTTCTCACCCGTGATCCGCCAGACGATCGAGCGGGCGATACGGCCACCGTCGAGCGGGAAAGCGGGCACGATGTTGAAGACGAACAGCACGAGGTTCAGCAGCAGCATCCAGCTGAGCGACAGCAGCACCGGAGTGATCTGGATGTCGTTGTCGAGCGCGAGCGCGTGGCGCAGCCGGTGCCCGCCCACGATCGCCAGGTCGGTGCCGATGAGGACGGCGATCACGCCGAGCGTCGCCAGCGGGCCGGCCGCCGCGATCTTGAAGTCCTCGCCCGGCGAGGCGGCGTCGCGTCCCATCTGGGTGATGCCACCGAACAGGAAAAGGTCGATTCGCCTGACCTCGATGCCCTGGCGCCGGGCGGCCAGCGCGTGACCCAGCTCGTGGACCACGATCGATCCGAACAGCAGCAGCACGGTGACGACCGTGGTCAGGTAGGCCACGGAGTCAGAACTGTGCAGCGTCGTGCGGAACGGCCCCGAAAGCGTGAAGATCATCAGGAACAGGACCAGGAACCAGCTGGCATCGGCCCCGACCCGGATGCCGAAGATCTCGATCAACCTGATCGAGGGGGATCGGCGGAACATGCTGCAATGGTCGCATAGGGGAGTATGGGTGCCGGGCACTACAAGGCAATCGAGGAGAACAAACTGTGAGTGAGCGTCTCGACGCGCTGAAAGCGAGGATGGGCAAGCTGTCCGATCTGGGCCACCTGTCCTCGCTGGCGCACTGGGATCAACAGACGATGATGCCGCCACAGGGCGGGGGCGCCCGGGCCGACGCGCTGGCGGCGCTGGAGCTGATCTCGCACGAGCTGCTGGTCCACGACGAGACCGGGCGCCTGCTGGACGGCGCGACCGCGGAGCTCGGTGCGGCACCCCAGGACAGCGACGATGACGCCTGCCTGGTCCGTCTGGTGCGCCGGGAATGGGAAAAGGCGCGGCGCGTGTCACCGGAGCTGGCGGCCGAGCTGGCCCGGGCGGCGTCGGTAGGGCAGGAAGCCTGGGTGGTGGCGCGCGAGCAATCCGACTTCGAATCGTTCATCCCCTACCTCGAGCACAACTTCGAGCTCGCCCGCCGCTACGTCGACTGCCACGCCGGCGTGGACGCCTTCGAGTGCGCCTACGACGTCCTGCTCGACGACTACGAGCCGCAGATGAAGACCAGCACCGTGGCGTCGCTGTTCAACGAGCTCCGCGACGAGCTGATCCCGTTGATCGCCGCCCTGAAAAGCAACTCGGCGGCCGTCGACTCGAGGCCGGTGCACGTCGAGTTTCCGATCGAGGCCCAGCGCCGTCTGGTTGCCGAAACCGTGTCGCTGATGGGCTTCCGGCCTGATGGCTGGCGGCTGGACGACACCGTCCACCCGTTCGCGATCAGCGTCGGGCGGGGGGACGTGCGGATCACCACACGTTGGGATGACACCTACTTCCCGATGGGTCTGTACGGCGCCATGCACGAGTGCGGCCACGGCTTGTACGAGGCCGGGATCCCGGACAAGCTGCGTCGCACCCCGTTGGGCGGAGGCGAGTCCCTGGGCATGCACGAGTCACAGAGCCGGCTGTGGGAGAACATGGTCGGCCGCGGGCGCCCCTTCTGCGCCGTACTGACGCCCCGGATCGCCGAGCTGCGGGGCGGCCCGCTGGCGGATCTCGATGCCGACGAGCTGTACCGAGCGGTGAACTGCGTCAACCCGTCGTTCATCCGCGTGGAGGCGGACGAGGCCACCTATGCCCTGCACATCATCCTGCGCTTCGAGCTCGAGCAGCAGCTGCTTGAAGGCACGCTCGCCGTCCGAGATCTACCCGAGGCGTGGAACGCCCGCTTCAAGGAGTTCTTCGGGCTCGAGGTCGACAACGACGCCAACGGGGTACTGCAGGACGTCCACTGGTCGGCCGGCCTGATCGGCTACTTCCCGACCTACGCGCTCGGGAACCTGATCGCCGGTCAGCTGTGGGAGCTGGCCCACGCACACATGCCCGATCTCGACGAGCGGATCGCCGCCGGGGACCTGACGCCACTGCGAGAATGGCTCGTCGAGCACGTTCACCGCCACGGCTCGAAGTACCGGACGGTCGAGCTGCTCGAGCGCGCCGGCGCGGGACCGATCTCGGTCGCACCGTTCACGGGGTATCTGAGACGCAAGCTCGGCGACGTCTACGGGCTCGATCTGGCCGGTGCGGGCACCACGGCCCGCGAGCCCGGGCGCCTATAGCATCACGACAAGCGACAAAGATGATCTCCCGCAGCGCACTGTCCAGGGCGCCGTTGGGTGTCAAGGAAGGAACACACCAATAGTGAGTGCGAACTCAACAAACAGTAAGTCTCCAGTCAGGGTGGCCGTAACCGGCGCGGCCGGTCAGATCGGCTACGCGATCCTGTTCAGGATCGCCAGCGGTCAGCTGCTCGGGCCCGACACGCCCGTGCACCTCTCGCTGCTCGAGATCCCCGCGGCGGTCAAGGCCGCCGAGGGCACCGCGATGGAACTCGACGACTCGGCGTTTGCGCTGCTGGCCGGCGTCGACATCTACGACGACCCCAACCAGGCGTTCGACGGCGTGAACATCGCCCTGCTGGTTGGAGCCCGCCCCCGCACGAAGGGGATGGAGCGCGGTGACCTCCTCGAGGCCAACGGCGGCATCTTCAAGCCGCAGGGACAGGCCCTCAACGGCCATGCGGCGTCGGATCTGAAGGTGCTGGTGGTCGGCAACCCGGCCAACACCAACTGCCTGATCGCCGCCAGCAATGCCCCTGACATCCCGCGGGATCGGTTCACCGCGATGATGCGGCTCGACCACAACCGGGCGATCGCGCAGGTGGCCAAGAAGACCGGAGCGCAGGTCAGCGACGTCACCAACATGACGATCTGGGGCAACCATTCGGCCACTCAGTACCCCGACGTCTACCACGCCAAGGTCAAGGGAGATCCGGCGGCCGAGACGATCGATGATCAGGCGTGGATCGAGAATGAATTCATCCCCACGGTCCAGAAGCGCGGAGCGGCGATCATCGAAGCACGAGGCGCTTCCAGCGCGGCATCGGCTGCCAACGCCGCGATCGATCACGTACACGACTGGGTGCTCGGCACCCCCGACGGCGACTGGGTGTCGATGGCGGTACCGACCGACGGCTCCTACGGCATTGCAGAGGGGATATTCGCCGGGCACCCATGCACGTGCGCCGGCGGTGAGTACGAGATCGTGCAGGGCCTTGATCTCGACGAGTTCTCCCGGACCCGCATCGACGCGACGGTGAGGGAGCTGGGTGAGGAGCGCGACGCCGTCAACGAGCTCGGCTTGGTCTGACGCGCGCCAATTGATGTGTCGCCGGGCGCGCACCGAGCGCCCGGTCAAGGCCGCCGCGATCGTCGTCAGGAGTCGATCGCGGCGGTCTGTCCTTAATCAGCTCGCGCTGCCTGCCGCATGCCAGCCCTGTCCGTCACGCTTGACCTGTCCGTCCTCGACGAGCTTGGGCATCACCCGGTAGAGGTAATTCGGCTCGATCTTGAGTGCCTCGGCGATCTGCGGGATCGTGATCCCGGGCTGCGAGCGCACCAGTTCGAGTGCCTGCGTGGCACGTGTGTTGCCGGCGCGTCGGCCGCGCGGCCGGCCAGGCCTGCGCGCCGCGCGGCGCGGCGTGGAGCTCTTGGAGCCCGACGGGCGGCCGGGTCCGCGGCGGGTGCCGACGAGCGCGGAGCGAGCGGCCTCGAGCTTGACGACCTCCTGTTTTAGCTCGGCCAGCCTCGAGTCGATGTCCTTCACCGTACTGTCAACGAAGTCTGCCAACCTGATCTACCTCCGGGCATTAGACGTAATTGTCTAAACAACGATACACACCGTTACTTGGTTCGGGGTCAATTTCCTTCCAGGAGGGCCTTCAACCGCTTCAGTGAACTCTGAGCCTCTCGCTCCGAAGTGGCGCCCACGATCATCCGGCTCGCAATGTTGCCGAGGCGTCCGCCAGGGGTCTTGAACTCGTTGGTGTACTGAAATCTCGTCCGCGTCTCGTCCACACGGGCCAGCTCGTAACGGATCAATGCGCGCGAATGCGCTGGGCCGGTGCCCTCCCATTCGGCCCGCTCGGGCGCGCTCATCGAGACAACTGTCCAGCGCACATGGAAGGTGAGCCCCCGCACGTGCATCGCCTGCTCCATGGTGGAGCCGCGCCGCAACGGAGAATCGGACACGTGCTTCACGGACTTGTGAATCGTGACCCAGTCGGCGAGCCGCTGGGGGTTCATAACGGTGTCCCAGACCTTCTCAATCGGCGCGGCGATCTCTATTTCGGCCTTGACGGTGCTCATCGGTGAGTGCTCACACTAACGGTCGCGGGGACGGCGGGTCACAAAGTTCGCCTCAGCGAGCGGCGAGCCGCGCGGTCTGTTCCCAGACCCTTAGCGAGTGCTCGATCGCCGAATTTAGTGAGTGAGGGTTCACCTTTAGTAACTCCGCTGCCTGATCGTCACGCGGGAGCAGGTCGGTACCGAGGCTGTCCATCAGAGGCCCGATCAGGCCCGCTTGTTCGCCCGCGACGACGGCGGCAATGCGGCTGGCAATCGGAGTAACGGTGAAACGGCCGAGGCTGATCGCCGGACGACTCACCAGCATCAGGTCGCGGATCCGGTCGATCAGCTCGGCGTAGGAGACGACGTCCGGGCCACCGACATCCAGCGAGCGTCCCCCGACCGAGGCCACGGTCGCGCAGCGCGCGAGCATCTCGACGATGTCGCGTTCGTCGATCGGGGCCGTCCTGTTCTCGCGCCAACCTGGAAGCGCCAGAACCGGCAGGCGCTCGATCAGGCGCACGAGGAAGCGGAACGACCGGGAGCGAGCGCCGATCACGATCGAGGCGCGCAACGCCACCGAAGCCGGAGTCGCGCTCAGCAGGATCCGCTCGACCTCCAGCCGGCTGGCGAGGTGCGCTGAGCGGGGGCCGGCGTCCGGAATCAGACCGCCCAGGTAGACGATCCGGCGCACCCCAGCGGCCACCGCGGCCTGAGCGAACCGCTCGGCGGCGCTGCGCTCTCGGGCGGCAAACGGATGCGCGCTGTCGGCATCCATCGAGTGGATCAGGAAATAGGCCACTTCGATGCCCTCGAGGGCTCGCTGCAGTCCGCGTCCGGATACGGCGTCGCCTTCGAGCACCGGGAAGCCCACCTGCATCGTCTGCGGTTGCCGGGCGAACCCGATGACGGAGTGCCCGTCGCGCTGCAGGCGGGGGGCCACCAGCGAGCCGAGGTAGCCGCTGACGCCCGTGACGAGGATGTTCACGGGCGCATCGGGAGCCAGGACTCGGACGGGGGCTTCGGCATCGCTCCAACAAAGCTACGGAAATTGCGGCGAGGAACCGCCGCAATCACAGACACCCCGCAGTTTGCAGGTATTTAGGTCCGGAGGAAGTTCCTGCGTTTTCCGGAATTCGTGGAAGCACGAGGGGGGCGAGATCCGCTTTGATCCTCGCCAAGGCAGTTGAGCTTCAACAGGAAACGGGTGTGGGAGTCGTATGGCGAATGGTCGGTCGGCGGCGGGCAAGGCCAGCTGCGAAAACTGCTTCTTCGGTTGCAATCACCTCTGCGCCGTGCAGGCCGGAGGGCCGTGCGCGACCTTCCGCCCGGCACATCCCGATGGCCTGCGCCCGCCGAGCCAGCTTCGGTTCGTATTTCGCCAGGAGCGGCGTCTGCAGGTGGCGTGGGCGTTCCCATCCCCCAACGAGCAGGTCTCGTTGCACGCGTAGCGAGCCCGGGCGGGGTCGGGGCGGGGGCGGCCCCGCCCGCGGTGGCGGCTCGGTTCGCGACCGCCCTCCTATATGTTTCCGACCATGTACTGGCCGTTGATCGGGGGATTCATCGCGTTCCTGCTGGTCGCCCTGGTGCTGGGGTGGATCCTTGACCCGGACCGCCGCCGCGACCAGGACGGCCACTGACTCACGCCGCTCCGGCCGGGCGGGGTTGTTGGCGCTCGGCCAGCCATTGGGCTCCGGCGGTGTCGGTCACGCCATGAGCGAGGATCGAGCAGAAGACCGTGAGCGCTGCGAGGTTGAAGACCGCCGTGGCGCCGGAGATCCCCTGCGCGAGCACCAGCAGTGAGAAGGTCATCGTGGCCACTCCCTTGGGACCGAACCACGACATGAAGGCACGTGTCGCCGTGTCTGTCGGGGTGCCGGCGAGGGCGATGAACACCGCCACCGGCCGCGCGAGCAGGAGCGTCACCGCCGCGACGCCGACCGCGGCCCAGCCCGAGCTGAACAGGCCGTGAAAGGTGAGCAGCGATCCGAACACGACGAACACCCCGAGCTTGACGATCTCGACGACGCCGGCACCCTGGCGCTCGAAGCAGCGGTGCAGGTCGGGGCGCTGAATTCCCAGCACGATCGCACCCACGTACACGGCGATCAGTCCGTTGCCGTCCGGAAGCAGCACCGCCACCCCGTAGGTGGCGTAGGCGCTGCCGAGCGCGTAGAGCGCCTTCTGGTGGGGTGCGATCTCGTCGCCGAGCCGGCCTGCGCGCGGCATCACACGCGCCGCCACCCAACCCATGACGAGCCCGGTGGCGAGCCCGATTGTGAGGTTCTCGAGCACGAACCGCCACCAGACGAAGTGCGAGCCGCCGGCTCCGAGCGCGGCGGCGAGGGCCAGCACGGCCGGCAGCGCCAGCCCATCATTGAGCCCGGATTCCAGGTTCAGGGAGTGGCGGACGAGTGCCGGCACGCGCGGGTTGGTCACCACGCTCGAAGACAGCACCGGATCGGTCGGCGAGAGCAGGGCGCCGACGAGGAAGGACTCGGTCCAGGTCAGTCCCGTCAGGACCCTGGTAGCGAGCGCGACGATCAACGCGGTGAGGGGCATCGCCAGGACCAGCTTGCGCAGCGGCAGCCGCCAGTGCGACCGCAGCATCTCGCCGTCTACCTCGAGCCCGTCGCGGAACAGGATCACGATCAGGGCCACGATCGCAAGCTCTGAGACGAAGCCGGAGCGGGGCTCGAAGTGAACCACGCCGGTCACACCGCGGCCCAGGATCAGGCCGGCCACGACGAACAGCGCGGTGAGCGACACGAAGCTGCGGTGCGCGATTCCCGAGACCAGCGCTCCGATCACCAGCAGGCCGCCGAGCACGAGCGTCGCCACCTCGAAGCTGTGGGGCGGCGAGGTGACCGCGAGCCACGGCGGCGCGATGTGCAGCGGAGCTGCGCCGAAGCCAACTAAAGTGTCTGACACGAGGAAGGGAGGAGAGCCGTGCAGATAACCGTGCTGGGCAAGTCACCATCCTGGCAGGACGCGGCCGGGGCATGCAGCGGCTACCTGGTGCAGGAGGGCGACTTCAGCTTGCTGCTGGACTGCGGTAACGGCGTGTTCTCGAAGCTGCGGCGGATCTGCGACTACGTTGACGTCGACGCGGTCGTCATCAGCCACCTGCATGCCGACCACTTCCTCGATCTGATCCCGTTCAGTTACGCGCTCAGCTACGCCCCGCGCCAGCAGCCGGTCCCGGTCGGCGGCTGGCCTGGGACCGATCACCCCGCGAGGCCGGTCCTGTGGGTCCCGACGGGCGGTGCCGATGTGCTCCGGCGGGTGGTCGGCGCATGGGGCAGCGAGGACCTGGTGGAGCTGGCCTTCGAGCTGCACGAGTACGCCGTCGCCGATGAGCTGTCGATAGGGCCGCTGCGGATTCGCTTCTGCGAGGTGCCGCACTTCGTGTCCACCTACGCCGTGGAGATGGCCAGCAACGGCTCGCGCTTCACCTTCAGCGCCGACTGCAAGCCCAACGAGGCGCTGGTCAGCTTCGCCGCCGACAGCGACCTGCTGCTGATCGAGGCCACCCTGCCCCGCCCCGAGCGCAGCGGCGAGCGCGGCCATCTCACGCCGTGCGAGGCCGGTGAGCACGGCAAGCTGGCCCGCGCGCGCCGGCTCGTGCTGACCCACTACTCCGATGAGATGGATCCCGAGTGGGCACGCCAGGAGGCGACCGACAGCTACGGCGGCCCCGTCGAGCTGGCCGAGGAGGGCGCCGTCTACACGGTCTGACAGGTTCGCCCAGACTCACGCGGGGCGGATCCGGTCGGCGCAGCGCTCAGCCGAGGAGCGGTTACGCTTTCGTGTGATGTCCGAGCGCGATCTGTTTGCGAACTTCGATCGCATGCGGCGGGAGATGGACCAGCTTTTCGGCGACGTGTTCAAGCACGCCGGAATGTCCCGCCGCCGGACGGCCCCGTGGCCCGCGATCGATGTCGCGTACGCCTCCGACCCGCCCCGTGCGATCGTGACCGCGGAGATCGCCGGGGTCGAGATCGAGGAGGTCGGCCTGCGGATCGAGGGTCGCAAGCTGGTGATCGAGGGCCGTCGCGGGCCGGCTGCGGACGAGGGCGAGGTCTACCAGCAGATCGAGATCGAACGCGGGCCCTTCCGGCGGGTCATCGAGCTCGGCGCCGACGTTCGCGCCGGGGAGGCCGTGGCTCGCTACGAGGATGGGATCCTTCGCGTCGAGCTGCCGCTGGTGCAGCGCTGGCCGCGCTCCCAGGCCGTCCCAATCCAGAGCAGCGAAACGCCATGATCGAAGTCGCCGTCCCGGCCGGCGAAGCCCAGGAGGCGACGGTCGACGGGACGCGCGCGCTGCCTGCCCGAGTCGGCGTGCTACCACTCCGCGACACGGTCGCGTTCCCCGACATGATGGTGCCGCTGAACATCGGTCAGCCGCGCACCATCGAACTGATCAACGACGTGCTGCGCGGGGACCGCTCGATCGTGATGGTGGCCGGACGCGACCCCGAGGTCGAGACCCCGGGCCCCGACGCCCTGTACGAGGTCGGCGTCCTTGGCGTCGTGGCCCGGATGATCCGACTCCCCGACGGCAGTCTTCGGGTCCTGATCCAGGGCGGCCAGCGCGTGCGCATCCAGGAGTGGGTCCAGACCGAGCCCTATCTCGTGGCGATGGTCGACGAGGCACCCGACACCGTCAAGCAGAACCCCGAGCTGGTGGCGCTGGCGCGAAACGTGCAGCAGACGTTCTCGAGCATCGTCGAGCAGGTGCCGTACCTGCCCGAGGAGCTCCAGATCATGGTCGCCAACGTCGACGATCCAAGCGTCCTCTCGCACGTGATCGCGGGCGCGCTGCGGCTCTCGACCGAGGAGAAGCAGTCGCTGCTGGAGGAGGTCGACGTGGCCAAGCGGCTGCGGCGGCTGTCGAAGATCCTGGCGCGCGAGCTCGAGGTGGCGGCCATCGGTACCCGGATCCAGTCCCAGGTCCAATCCGAGCTAGAACAGGGCCAGCGAGAGTACTTCCTGCGCCAGCAGATGAAGGCGATCCAGGAGGAGCTCGGCGAGACCGACGAGGCGGGCGCCGAGGTCGCCGAGCTTCGCCGTCAGCTGGAGGCGATCAGCCTCCCGGAGGAGGCGCGCAAGCAGGTCGACCGTGAGCTCAGCCGGCTGGAGCGGTTGCAGCCGGCGATGGCGGAGTACGGGGTGGTCCGCACATACCTGGAGTGGATCGCGTCGCTGCCGTGGGACAAGTCCACCGAGGACAACCTCGATCTGGAGAATGCGCGCCAGGTGCTCGACCACGACCACTACGACATCGAGCAGGTCAAGGACCGGATCCTCGAGTTCCTGGCCGTACGCAAGCTCAAGCCGGACGCCCGGGGTTCGATCCTGCTCTTTGTCGGGCCGCCCGGGGTGGGAAAGACCTCTCTGGGCCGGTCGATGGCACGCGCGCTGGGACGGAAGTTCGAGCGGATCAGCGTCGGCGGGGTTCGCGACGAGGCGGAGATCCGCGGCCATCGCAGGACGTACATCGGTGCGATGCCCGGGGTCATGATCCGTGCGCTCCGCGATGCCGGCGCCAACAACCCACTGCTGATGATCGACGAGATCGACAAGATGGGCGCGGACTTCCGGGGCGATCCCTCCAGTGCGATGCTCGAGGTCCTCGACCCCGAGCAGAACCACGCGTTCCGCGACCACTACCTCGACCTGCCGTTCGATCTCTCGCACGTGATCTTCGTGACCACCGCGAACACGCTCGAGACGATCCCCGGGCCGTTGCGCGACCGGATGGAGGTGATCCAGCTCGCCGGCTACACGGCCGACGAGAAGCTCGAGATCGCCAAGCGCTACCTGGTCCCCCGTCAGATCGAGCGCAACGGTCTCTCGACCCGTCAGGTCGCCTTCACCGACTCGGCTCTGCGCGTGATCATCGCCGACTACACGCGCGAGGCCGGGGTGCGCCAGCTCGAGCGCGAGATCGGCAGCGTCGTGCGCAAGCTCGCGCGCCAGGTCGCCGAGGGGAAGACCACCCGCAAGGTCACGGTCACCGAGCCCCGAGTGCGCGAGCTGCTCGGCAGACGCCGCTTCTACTCCGAGGCCCGCCGCCGGACCTCGCGGCCCGGTGTGGCCACCGGGCTGGCCTGGACGCCCGCCGGGGGCGAGGTGCTGTTCATCGAGGCGACCGGAATGCCGGGGCGAGGGAACCTGACGATCACCGGCCAGCTCGGCGATGTGATGCGCGAATCTGCCCAGGCCGCGCTCTCCTTCGTCCGCGCCAACGCCTCCGAGCTGCTGCCCGACCTCGAGCCCGACTGGTTCGCCAAGCACGACATCCATATCCACGTCCCGGCGGGCGCGACCCCGAAGGACGGTCCCAGCGCCGGGGTGGCGATGGTGACCGCGCTGGCGTCGCTGCTGTCCGGACGACCCGTGCGCTCCGACGTGGCGATGACAGGAGAGGTGACGCTGACGGGCCAGGTGCTGCCGATCGGCGGACTGAAGGAGAAGGCGCTGGCCGCCCAGCGCAACGGAATCAAGACGGTCATCGCCCCCAAGCTCAACGAGCAGGACATCGACGAGATCCCGGCCCATCTGCGACGGACGATCAGGTTTGTCTTCGTCTCGTCGGTGGAAGAGGTCCTAGAAGCCGCCTTGGCCCGCCGGCGGACCAAGGCGTATCGCGTATCCTGAGCAGTTACCCGCCCAACGCACCTGAGGGAGATCAATGGCATCACGACGCAAGAAAGTCGCCAAGGCGGTGCCCTTCAATGCCGCCGACCTGGCCAACATCACGAAGGCCAACCCGTACCTGCAGCGCCTGATCGAGGACCCGAAGCTGCGCGACAACGTGAGCAAGGCAATCGAGTCGGGCAAGAGCGCCTATGACCGCCTGCTCTCGAGCAAGGCGCCCCACAAGGCGGTGATCGACGACAAGAAGCTCCAGAACGATCTGCGCCACGCCGCTGAGGCCGTCAGGGACGCCGCCACGGCTCTCACCGACGCCCCCAAGAAGCGCGCGAAGAAGGGCAAGCGGCTTGGCCGCAAGCTCCTGATCGCCGTCGTAGGCGGCGCTGCCGCTCTGGCCGGGTCAGAGAAGCTCCGCTCGAAGGTCCTCGACACTCTGTTCGGCGCCGAGGAGGAGTTCCAGTACACGCCTCCGGTCGCCTCGCCGACGAGCCCGCCGCCGGCCAGTCCGGTCACCGCGGCCTAGCGCCCGCCGACATCCAGCCTGTGCGAGAGCGCCCCACGGGGCGCTCTCGCTGTTTGCGGTGGCGTGTCCCGGCGGGGTCGGCCACCAATCGTCGCCTGACCGCACCTACGGTGCAGCCCACTAGAATCGGCCGCCGATGGAGGCCGCCGCAGTTCCTCAGCGCTCGTCCCCCGGCGGGCTGCCGGGTGAGAAGGCGGCGAGGATCGTGGAGGCGATGCGCACCAGCGTCGCCGCTCGCGGAATCGCCGGCTCCACGTTTGACCACGTGGCTCGCGAGGCGGGCGTCTCCCGCGGACTGCTGCACTACTACTTCGGGACCAAGGAGCGCCTCCTGGTGGAGGTGGTCAGGCGCGAGTGCGCGGTCCGCGGTGAGCTGCTGGAGCTGGCGGTGAATGGCGCCGCGGACTCGGACGAGCTGATCGATGCGCTCGTCCGCAGTTTCGAGGAAATCCTCGGCGAGGGCTCGAGCGGCGTCGTCACCTTCTACGAGCTGTTCACGGTCGGGCAGCGCAACAGCGAGCTCGCTGTCGAGCTGGCCGAACTGGCCCGCTCCACCCGCGTGCGCCTGGCCGAGGCGCTGCGGGTTGGCAGTCAGGCGGGGGTATTCGAGCTTCGCGCGCCCGCCGGGGAGGTGGCCGACTTCCTGTTCGCGCTCGCCGACGGGGTGACGATACGTCGCCTATCGGAGCCCGACCTCGACGTGCGCCGGCTGATGGACCACGCCGTGTCCGCGGCGCGCGCGCTGCTGGCGTGAGCGCCGCTGGGGCTGCGCCATGCGGCGGCTAGCCGCGCTCGGCGCCGTCGTCGCGATCCTGGTGGTGCTGGGCGTCGCCCAGCTGGTGCTCCCCGGGATCGCCGAGCAGTCGATCCGCGACCGCCTCGCGCGCCATGGCCAGGTGCTGGAGGTCAAGGTCTCAGCCTTCCCGGCGATCGAGCTCCTGTGGCACCAGGCCGACAGCGTCGTCGTGCGCCTGGGCCACTACCGGTTGGCGCCCGCGCGGGTGGGTGGGACGCTGGGACAGAGCGCCGACACCGGCACGCTCGATGCCTCCGTACAAGAGTTCGACACCGGTCTGCTGACGCTGCGCAACGCGTCGCTGCGCAAGCGCGGCAGCACGCTCACAGGGAGCGCCGAGGTGACCGAGGCCAACCTGCGGGCGGCGGTGCCGATCCTTCAGTCTGTGACGCCTGTGGCCTCATCGGGCGGACAGCTGACGCTCCAGGGAACAGCGACGCTGTTCGGGGTCACCGCCACGGTCGACGCCATCGTGCGCGCCGAGAACGGCGCTCTTGTGGTCCAGCCCGACGTTCCGTTCGGCGGTCTGGCGACGATCCAGCTGTTCTCCGATCCGCACGTGGACGTGCAGAGCGTGGGAGCATCGAGGACGGCCTCCGGCTTCGTGGTCACGGCGACGGCCCAGCTGCGCTGAACGCGTCCGCCTGAGCCGGCCGGCCGGCCGGACAGGGGGCTCCTCGCCGTGGGGGTCGGTTTGTGAAGGGTGCTTAGGAGGGGGTGGTCTCGGGGGCCGCCGTCGCTAATACGCCATATGGACGTATTTGCGACGGAGCCGCCCTGGCGGTGACCGTCTGTTTGGGTTCCATATGAACCCTAAGCGTCGGAGGTACTCGCTGTTTGCGGTCTAGGCGCGAGCCCCGCCGAGCTCGCGCTGGAGGAAGTCAGCGGTGACCTGCCACGCTCGGGCCGCCGCCTCGGGCCGGTAGAACATCTCCGAGTCGTGGTTATCGAACGCGTGGCCGCCGTCGGGCTGGATGTGCGTCTCCCAGTCGGGTCGCTGTGCCGAGGCGGCTGTCACCAGCTCGGCCTGCTCGAGCGGGATGTACTGGTCCTGGGCGCCGAAATGGAACAGCACTGGACACGTGATCTGCTCCCCGTCGGCGAGGGCGTCCGGGATCCCCGAGCCGTAGTAGCAGACGGCGGCAGCGGGGCTGTCCTTCGCCGCGACCCCGTAGGCGAGCGTGCCGCCGAGGCAGAACCCGAGCGCCGCCACCCGCCCCTGGACCTCTGTGAGACCGCGGAGGTGGTCCAGGGCGACGATCGCATCCTGCACGGCACCGTCCAGGTCGAGCCGTCCGACCGCCTCGAAGGCTCGCGGCATGTCCTCCTTGGCGTGGCCGACCTCGAGCCCGGGGTCGGTGCGGCGGTAGAGGTCGGGGGCCAGGGCCACGTAGCCGAGCTCGGCCAGGCGCTCGGCGGCGCGGCGGATGTAGGAGCCGACGCCGAAGATCTCCATCAGGACCAACACGCCGGGTCCGTGACCGGAGGCCGGTACGGCCACGAACGCGCCCATCTCACCCCCGTCGGGCATCATGATGCGCTCTTCACGGGTGCTCATCGCGGCAGCGTACCGCGGGGCGGCCGCGAGCCGGTGGTCAGCGGCGGACGACGAGCTGCGCGACGCCCGAGCGGTCCCCGGCGGCGATCATCCGCGCGATCCCGCGCGGGCCGTTCTTCAGATAGGCATCCAGGAACGCGATCGACACGCGCTCGACGATCGACAGCTGCGGCTGCTCGTAGGTGTACGGGGGCAGGTGCCCCGCGCCCAGCAAGCTCAGCAGGTACTTGGGGCGTGGCGCGGCGTCGAAGAAGGCGTACGTGTTGGCCGGATTGTTGATCGTGTCGGCGGTTCCCTGGCTGGCGAGCAAGGGCGGGCTCGAGGCCGGGAACCGCAGGTCGGTGCCCGGGAGCCGGGCGCCCGAGAGAATCACCGCGGCGCGGACCCGGCGGTCGCGGTAGGCGGGGTCATAGGCCGTGGCCAGCGCCGTCTCGCCACCGTCGGACTGGCCGCTGACGGCGATCTCGCGGCGCGCGATCATCCCCGCCAGCGGGCTTCGGGGGTCGGCGTCGCCGGCCAGCATCCGGCTGATGACGAAGCGCATGTCGCGCGGCTGATGGATCAGGTCGCTCTCGTTCGGGCCGCCGGGGGCGTTGGCGTTCTCCAGCGGGAAGATCGGGGCGGCGACCACGTATCCGGCTCGCGCCCACGCCTGCAGCAGCCGCGAGTACGGCGCCGGGGTGACCGCGAACCCGTGCCCGAACACGACCAGGGGGAACGGGCCGGAGGCGCGCTCGGGCGGCGCGTCGCGCACGTCGGTGCGCGACGGGGGGCCGACGGCCGGGTAGCGGATCATCGTCACCAGGGTGCGAGGCTCCGAGGGATGGCCCGGGTAGCGGACCCGGCGGCTGCGGTCGACGAACGTGACCACGCGCTCTCCGACCGCGAATGGAGCGCCCGCGCGCCCGCCCCGGGCGGACGCCGGAAGCCGGGCGGACGCCGGGAGCCGGGCGGACGCCGGGAGCCGGGCGGACGCCGGGAGCCGGGCGGGGCCCACGCCGACCGCCATCGCCACCCCTCCGCAGCCGGTCAGGGTCAGGGCGCAGAGCACGGCGGCCGCGGCCGCTCGCGACCGCCGATCAGCGCATGTAGACGGCGAAGAAGTCCCGATCATCCGGCGTCAGGTAGCGCTGCGGGGAGCGATCCATGTCGGCGAGCAGATTGGCGGCGCCGACCGCGCCCGGATGCCGGTAGCTGATGAAGCTGGTCCAGTAGGTGTTGATGTCCAGCTGCATCGCCCGGACCGCGCCGGCGTGAATCAGGATCGCGGCCAGCGAACCGACAGTCTGGTCATTGGCGGCCGCGTAGATCAGGTTGCCGTGGCGATCGACGCCAACTCCCGAGCGCCACACTCTGATCGCGTTGCCCAGCGTCTGCCCCCATTCGGGGCCGTCGGAGAGGTTGGGGTTCGGCCGCCCGCCGGACACGATCAGCGGCAGGTTCTGGCGTGCGTAGAGGATCCCGGGGCCGACGTCGGGACCGCCGTTCCAGGAGACCACGTCCATGCGCCCGTCGCGGTAGCGGAGGATCGTGGCGAAGCCCCGTCGCAGCGGCGCGTAGGTGTGGCCGCCGCTGGCGAACCCCCCGCCGGAGTCGACGAGCTTGAAGCCGCTGTTGAAGGTCGCCACCAGGCTCGAGCGACGGTCCGTCGGCACCTCCATCGGTCCCCGAGATGGCATCGATACGGACGGCTCCAGCCGCCCCGGATAGAGCCAGGTCGTCGTCCGCGTCCTGTCGATCCAGGCGACGCCGGCCACCAGCTGGGGGTAGTTGTGGGGGTCAGGTCGGAAGCTCGTGACCAGCACCGGCGGTCGCCGCCCACCCTCGGCGAACGTTGCCCGCCAGACGCCCTCGCCCGGCAGTGCGGGATGCGTCAGGGGCCTGATCGCCGGCGGCCGGTAGTAGTGGCGGCTCGCGGCCGCCGCCGCCGGACCGATCGCGGCCTGGTGGGGGAGCGAATGGAGCGCCGGACCTCCCGTGGCCGGCGCGTTGAGCGTGTAATAGAAGTTCTCGACCCGGTTCACCAGACCCCGGGCGCCGTTGTCACGCAACCACTCGACGGTGCGGATCGAGAGGCTCGAATCCGATGGCGTGCCGAGCATGCTGGCGTACGAGAGCGCCGCCGGGATCAGGCCCAGCAGAGCGGCCAGCGTCGCCACCCGCCGCCAGCGCCGAGCTGGCCGGCGTCGCACCGGCCGGGGGTCGGAATGGGGGTGTCGTCGGACCGGTCTACGGGTCGCCGGTGCTCTGGTCGGGGCCAGCATCGCGAATCGATCGTGCCAGCGTGGGGGGCTCGCCAGGCTAAAGGGACGCTGAGAGGTCCCTCATCAAATCCCATACGCTGAGAGGTCCCTCATCTAACCCAGACACTGCGTTGATACGGCGGGCCTAGCTTGGTCTCGCGATGCGCCAAGCGGACCGTCACTCGACCGCGGCCTGGCCCGGTTCGGTTCGCCCGCTCACCCCGGCGACCGCCCCGCCCAGGGCCGTCACCGGCACCGGGCCTGGCCCCGGGCCGCCTGACGCAAGCCGCGGCCGGCGCACACGGGCCCAAGCCGCGATCGTCCTGGCCCGCCCCCGTCAGTGGATCAAGAACGCCCTTGTGGTCGCGGCCGCCGGAGCAGCGGGAGCGCTCGGTCATGACGACGTGCCCGGGCGGGTGGCCTTCGCCGCGGGGGCGTTCTGCCTACTGTCGGCGGGCATCTACGCGCTCAACGACGTCCGCGACGTCGAGGAGGACCGGCGCCACCCGCGCAAGCGCTTGCGTCCCGTGGCCGCCGGTGAGCTCGGACGTGGCGAGGCGTGCGCGCTCGGCGTGACCTGGCTGCTGGCCGGACTCATCATGTGCATGGCGCTCACGCCGCTGCTGGCACTGGTCGGAGCGGGCTACGTGGCGCTGACGCTCAGCTACACGGTGTTGTGGCGCAGAGTGATCGTGCTCGACATCGTCGCCATCGCCGGCGGCTTCGTATTGCGCGCGCTGGCCGGCGGGGTGGCGGCACCGGTCACGCTCTCGCGCTGGTTCGTGCTGGTGGTGACGGGTGCCGCACTGTTCCTGGCGACCGGTAAGAGGCACGCCGAACTGCTGCGGACCGGCGTGGGCGGGGCCGGACGGGCCGGTCGTCACGTCCTGCGGCGCTACACGCCCGGAGGTCTGCGGCTGCTGCTGAGCGGGAGCGGGGCGGTGGCGCTGTTCGCCTATTACGTGTGGGCCTTCGAGCTGCCGGACGTCGACGACGTGCCGTGGCGGCTGCTGACCGCGGTCCCATTCACCATCTGCCTGCTGCGTTACGGTGCGCTCGTGCGAGGCGGCGGCGGCGAAGCCCCTGAAGAGATGCTGCTATCCGATCGCGTGCTCCTGCTCGCCGGGATCGCCTGGCTGGCGCTGTTCGGATTGAGCGTGCATGCGGCTGCTGGCTGATCCCATCACTCCCAGGAGCGAGTCGACCTGGGCCACGGCTGCCCCGCGGCGCCAGGCTCAGCTCGCGGGTTGGGGCGCCGGCGAGCGCGTCCCCGCCGAGGTCGTGACGCCGGCCGGCGTCGAGGAGCTCCGCGCCACGCTGGCCGTCGCCGGTCGCGGCATGATCGCGCGGGGGATGGGCCGCAGCTACGGCGACGCCGCACAGTTGCGCAACGGCCTGGTGCTGGACACGACCGGCCTGGACGGATTCGAGCTCGACACCGCGGCCGGCACGGTCACGGCTGGGGCGGGGGTGACTCTGGGAGAGCTGCTGGGCGCCCTGGCGCCGGCCGGGTGGGTGCTGCCGGTCGTGCCCGGAACCCAGCACGTGAGCGTGGGCGGGGCGATCGCGAGCGACATCCACGGCAAGAACCATGGCTCGGTCGGCACGTTCGGGAGCCACGTCGAAGCGATCGGGCTGCTGATGGCCGACGGCGAGCTGCGCGAGCTCACCCCGGACGCCGGCGGCCAGCTGTTCGGCGCGACGCTCGGGGGCATGGGCCTGACCGGGGTGATCGTGTGGGCGCGGATCAAGCTGGCGCAGCTGCGAAGCGGGGCGCTGTCGGTCGACACCGATCGGGTCAGAGGGCTCGATGACGCGCTCGCGGCGCTGCGGGCGCCGGGAGGGCCGCACCGGGTCGCGTGGCTCGATCTCCTCGGTCCGCCTCTCGTCCGGGGTGTGGTCACGCGTGCCGAGCAGCTGCTCGAGCCTGCGCCGTCGGCCGCCGATGCCGCCACGGTGTCGGCGCGGCTGACGGTCCCCCGGGGCTGGCCCGGCGGTCTCCTGCGGGCAGGGGTCGTTCGCGCCTACAACGACTACCGCTACCGCCGGTCCCCCCGGCGGGAGGTGGGCCGGGTTGAGGCCTTCGGCTCGCACATGTTCCCGCTCGACGGGCTCGAAAGCTGGCCGCGCCTGTACGGCAGCGCCGGCTTTCACCAGTACCAGCTGGTGCTGCCGCAGGGGCGCGAGGCCGCGCTGCAGGCGGTCATCGAGCGGCTGCGGCGCTCGCCGGTGCCGTGCTACCTCGCCGTGCTCAAGGACTTCGGAGTGGCCAACGGAGCCCCGCTCTCCTTCCCGATCGAAGGGTGGACGCTCACCCTGGACCTCCCTCGCGCGGCTCCCGGGCTGGCGGAACTGATGTCAGGCTTTGACCAGCTGGTCGCCGAGGCGGGTGGGCGGGTGTACCTGGCCAAGGACGCGCGTCTGGCAGCGGAGATGCTCGAGGCGATGTACCCGCGCGTGGGTGAGTGGCGGGCCGTCCGCGATGCCGCTGACCCCGAGCGCATATGGCGCTCGGATCTCGGACTCCGTACCGGTCTGGTCAGGGCAGCCGGATGACCGCCACCGGCGCCCGGCGCGTCCTGCTCATCGGTGGGACCTCCGAGATCGGGCTGGCGATCGTGCGGCGGCTGGCCGCCGACGGGCCGGTGACGCCGACCCTGCTCGGGCGCGACCCCGACGGGCTCGGGCAGGCACTGCGCCGGCTCAGGGCGGACGGCTGCGGTTCGGGGTCGACCGCGCTGGTGGAGGCTGGGGACCTGGCGTCACACGCGCACGCCATCGCCGGTGTCTTCGAGGCCGCGGGCGGGTTCGACGTGGTCGTGCTGGCCGTCGGGGTGCTCGGTGCTCAGGCGGGTCTCGACGCCGATCCCGAGGAGGCGGCCGAGGTCATGCGGGTGGATTTTCTCGGCGCCGGCTCGCTGCTGCTGCACAGCCTCCGCGCGTTGCGAGACCAGGGCAGCGGCTCGCTGATCGTGCTCTCCACCGTTGCGGTCGAGCGCCCTCGCGCCGGGCAGGCGATCTACGGAGCCGCCAAGGCGGGGCTCGATGCACTGGCGCAGGGCCTGGCCGACGCGGTCGACGGCAGCGGCGTGCGCATGCTGGTGGTGCGGCCGGGATTCGTCACGACGCGGATGACGGCAGGGCTCGATCCCGCGCCGTTCGCCACCTCCGCCGATGCCGTCGCCACGGCGGCCGTGGCTGCGCTCGCAGGTAAGGCGCACACGATCTGGGTGCCTGGGGTCCTGCGCTACGTGTTCGCCGTGCTGCGCCACCTACCGAGGCCGATCTTCCGGCGGCTGCCGCTGTGAGGCGGAACCGTCTCGCCATCGACGTCGGACTGGCGGTCGTGCTGGCCGCGATCGTGCTCATCGTCGCTGCGGGCGTGGCCGTGGTTGCGATACTCGCGCTGCTCGTGCTGGCGGTCTGCGGCCTCAGTCTGCTGGTCGACCGGTGGCGGGGGCGTTGGTCCCGGCGCTCGTCGCTTAGCGCTCCCCGACGATCGCCCCGGCCGCCTTCCCGACGATCGCCCCGGCCGCCTTCCCGACGCTAGACCGACGCTAGATAACTCGGGTGAGCGAGCGGGCCGGCGCCCCGGTCGCTACTCCTTGGGGGAGCTCCAGGGCTCGCGCAGGCGGCGCTCGAGCTCGGCGGGCAGCTGGTCGACTGATATCCGGTCCTGGGCGAGGCTGTCACGGTCGCGCAGCGTGACCGTGTGGTCCTCGAGCGACTGGTGATCGATCGTCACCGCCCAGGGGGTCCCGATCTCGTCCTGACGGCGGTAGCGGCGCCCGATCGCGCCGCCCTCGTCGTACTCGGCCTGCATCCGCTCGCGCAGGTCGCGGTAGACCGAGCGGGCAAGCTCAGGCTGGCCATCCTTGCGGACCAGGGGCAGGACCGCCACCTTGACCGGAGCCAGCAGCGGGTGCAGCCGTAGCACCGTGCGCGATTCGCCCTCGATCTGGTCCTCGTCATAGGCATCGACGAGGAAGGCCAGCATCGCGCGGTCCGCGCCGGCCGCGGGCTCGATCACGTGGGGGACGTAGCGCTCGCCGCTGGCCGAGTCGACGTACTCGAGCTTCTGGCCAGAGTGCTGCGTGTGCTGGGTCAGGTCGAAGTCGCCGCGATTGGCGACGCCCTCGAGCTCCTGCCAGCCGATAGGGAACAGATACTCGATGTCGCTGGTCGCGCTCGAGTAGTGCGACAGCTCGTCGGCGTCGTGGGGACGCAGGCGCAGGTGGTCCGCACGGATGCCGAGGCGCAGATACCACTCGCGGCGCTGCTCGAGCCAGTGCTCGAACCATTGCCGGGCCTCGGCCGGCGGCACGAAGAACTCCATCTCCATCTGCTCGAACTCGCGGGTGCGGAAGATGAAGTTCCCGGGCGTGATCTCGTTGCGAAAGCTCTTGCCGATCTGGGCGATCCCGAACGGCGGCTTCTTGCGGGAGAACTGCAGGTAGTTCTTGAAGTTCAGGAAGATGCCCTGGGCCGTCTCGGGGCGCAGATAGACCGTTGCCCCCTCTTCCCTGACCGGGCCGACGGTGGTCTCGAACATCAGGTTGAAGTCGCGGGCCTCGGTCAGATCGCAATCCGGCGTCTCGCCGGGGTGCTTGGAGGGCTTGCGGCCGCAGGCCGAGACGTCGAGGTGGTCGGCGCGGAAGCGGAGCTTGCAGGTGCGGCAGTCGACGAGCGGGTCGGTGAACCCGGCCAGGTGGCCGGACGCCACCCACGTCTGCGGGTGCTGGATGATCGCGGAGTCGAGTCCGACCACGTCGTCGCGCTCCTGCAACATCGCCCGCCACCATTGGCCCTTGACGTTGTTCTTGAGCAGCACGCCGTAGTGGCCGTAGTCATAGCTGGAGCTGATCCCCCCGTAGATCTCGCTGCTCTGAAAGACGAACCCGCGTCGCTTGGAGAGCGAGACGATCTTGTCCATGGTGACGCTGTCGGCCATCGCGCCGAGGATGCTAGCTGCGCTCCCGCCGCCCGGCCCGGCGGCCGGAGGCGAAGCGGCCGTGGCTAGGCGCCGCCGGGGTCAGGCGGCGATCGCGGCGCCGGCGCCGGCGGCCAGCGAGACCACCGCGTCGGCGCCGACGGCCACGGGTGACACGGGGGCGCCGTGCTGATCGACCAGCACCGCGGACGGCGTTCCGCCGGCCCCGAGCGCGTTGCCCGTGGTGAACCCGTCCTCGAGCAGGACCGTTGCGCGCAGCCCCAGCTCGCGGTTGGCCTGCGGGGAGCCGGTCGAGACCAGGAGCAGGCCGCCGTCGCCGCGCGCGGCATCGAGCTCGCGCAACCTGTCGATCATCTGCGCGCAGAAGCCGCAGCCGGGGTTCCAGAAAACCAGCAGCGTCGTGCCGTGGAGGTGCTCGCGGAGCGCGGTTGGCGCCCCGTCGAGCGTGCGCAGCGCGGGCGCGGGCGGTGGCGGCGGCGACGGAGCGCGAACGGCAGCCGGAACCCGCTGGATCGCGAGCGCGGCGCCCGCGTCCGCGCCATACCCGGCCGGGCCCTCGACCAGCGACGCGATCTGCTCCTCGCCCGCGTATGCCGCACTGGCGATCGTTCCGTCGGGCGCCACCACAACCGCGCTGGGCGTGGCGGAGACGTCGAAGCTCTCGCTGACCTCGCGGTCGGTCTGGATCAGCACGTCGACCAGGCCGTGGCTCGTGGCGTGGGCGACATTGGCCTCCCGGGCGCCGCGGCTCACCAGCACCGGGCGCAGCCCGCCGGGGCGCTCGCGCTGCCAGGCCGCGACCCGTGGCAGCATCGCTGAGCACGGCCCACAGCCAGGGTCGGTGAACAGGACGAGCAGCGGGTCGCCGGCGGCGAGCAGCGACGCGAGCGTCACCTCCGCTCCGGTCACGTCGGGCAGCGCGAACTCCGGTGCGACGCTCCCGAGTGCCAGCCCAGCCGTCGGCGCGGGCTCGGCGGCGGGGACGGCGACACCTCCCGCGTTCATCGCCTGCTCGAGCGTGTCGATCCGCAGCAGCAGCTCGCCGTGGCGGCGCAGCAGGCGCAGCGCGAAGGCGCCGCCGCCCGTCACAACCCCCGCCAGCGCCACGCCGAGCACGACCGCGGTCACCCAGCCGGCGCTGAGCGCTGCGGCCCACGCGGTGGCGCTGGTTCCGGCGCCGCCCGCCAGCGCGACGGCGGCGAGCGCCGCCAGCGCGAGGTTGCGGATCAGGGTCCGCGGCCCGGCGGGCTCGGAGTGGATCGCCCCGAAGCAGTGACAGTCGGGCGCCTCCCCGCGGGCGATGCTACGGGCGATCGCGCCGCTGAACGCCAGCATCAGCACCAGCGCCAGTCCACTGCCGGCACGGGCGGTGGCGCTCGGGATCAGCAGGACCGCAGCCGCCAGCTCGATCAGCGGGAGGACCGCCGCCACGGCACCGGCGAGCGGCTCCGCGACGCCGAAGCCGGTCACCGCCTCGCGAGCGCCGGCGCGGTCGGCCAGCTTCGCCACGCCCGCGACCGCCAGCACGGCCGCCAGCACGATCCGGATCGCCAGCAGGACGCCGCTCACGAAACCGCTAGGTCCAGGCGTTGTCGGCGTTCGTCGGGCACAGTGGTCCGTTACCGGCGTTGTTGACCGTCATGAAGCCAGCATAAGGACCGTCAAACGCCCAGGTCACGTAGGTCTGACCGTCCTGGCGAAGCAGCACGTCGTAAGTGGGGACACCGGGTGGGGTGCAGGTCGTCTGGATGTCGTTGGCGCTCGTGAGCGGATAGGAGTTGCGGGCGTCGGTCGCGAGCTGCAGGGTGTAGGTGCTCGCGTCACCCGGCGTGCCCAAGGGCAGGCAGTCGTAGTAGGTGATCCCGGCACCGTCGTCGTGGGCCGTCTGGCAACCGGTGCCGCAGCACGCCGTGCCCGAGCAGCATGTGTCGTTGCACACGACCTGGCCGGACTCGCACGGCTTGCACTGGCCGCTCTTGCACGTCTGGTTCGCGGCACAGGCGATTCCGCAGCCGCCGCAGTTGCTCGGATCGGTTGTGACGTTGGTGCAGATGCCGTTGCAGTCCTGGGTGGGCGACGGGCAGGTGCTGCACGTGCCGCCCTGGCATACCGTGCCCTGAGCGCAGACGTTGTCGCAGGCGCCGCAGTTGTTGTTGTCGGTGGTCGTGTCGGTGCAGGTGCCGTTGCAATCGGTCTGTCCCTGGGGGCAGCCGCCGCCGCAGACGCCGCCGTTGCATGTCGTGCCCGGCGCGCAGACGATGCCGCAGCCGCCGCAGTTGTTCTGGTCGGTGGTCAGGTCCACGCAACCGCCCGCGCAGGCGGTGGTGCCAGGGGCGCAGGTGGTGGTGCAGGTCCCGTTCATGCACACCGTCCCCGACCCGCAGATCGTGCCGCAAGCGCCGCAGTTGTTGGGATCGGTGGTGAGCGTCACGCAGGCGCCGCTGCACTCGACCGTCCCGGCCGGGCAGCCGCTCGACACGCACTGGCCGCTGGTGCAGACGGTCCCGGTGGCGCACGCCTTCCCGCACGCGCCGCAGTTGTGCGGGTCGGTGGTGATGGTGACGCACACGCCTCCGCACTCGGTCTGGCCGGGCGGACAGCCGCACTTTCCGCCCGCGCAGTGCTGTCCGGGACTGCACTTGTGCCCGCAGCGGCCGCAGTTCTTGACGTCGGTCTTGTAGTGGACGCACTTGCCCTTGCACCGCTTGGTGTTCCGGGGGCACTGGCATTTGGGCGCCGGCGGATGCTTGGCGTGCTTGTGCTTCTTGGGGTGTACGCAGACCTCGCCCGGCGGGCAGCACTTGTGGCCGCATTTGACGTGATGCTTGGGGCAGCGGCCTCGGGCCTTGGCCCATGCCTCTCCGGGTGTGGCCAAGAGGCCGCCGAGGAGGGCTGCTCCTCCGGCACGCAGCGCATCCCGCCGGGACATACCCCGGGCGAGACCGCGGGCGATTGCGTCTAGCGCCTCGTCGCTGGCCATATATCAGGTCAACCCCACTCGCCGACCAAAGTACCGCCCCGTCCAGACGGACTGGACAGATCCGCCCGATCTGCGCAACCTGCCGCTCCGAAAACTGCGGGAACGTCCCTCCGCCGCCTCCTTTGGCACCCGCCACCCCTCGTGTGGCACCCGCCGCCGCCACGTTTGGCACTCTACCCCTGTGAGTGCCAGCCCCCTCAGCTATACTTCCTGAAGCGATGCCGATCTACGAGTACCGATGCCGCAAGGGTCACGATTTCGAGGTCAGGCAGGCCTTCGCAGACGATCCGATCTCCACCTGCGAGGTCTGCGGAGCCCCGGTCCGGCGCGTCTTCCGCCCGCCGGCGGTCCACTTCAAGGGCTCTGGCTTCTACAACACCGACTACGGCACGCGCAAGCGCTCCCGGGAGATGAAAGAGGCCAAGGAGGGCTCGGGCAGCGACGCCTCCAAGGATGGGGCCAAGAAGTCCGAGTCGGCGTCCGCGTCGGCGAGCTCTGACTCGAAGTCGGACTCCGGGACCACGAAGACCGAGACCAAGGCCGCCAAGAGCTCTGACTGACCGGAGGCGCAGGCGCGCCACCGGCCCCGGCCGGAGCCGTGCGAAGAGCCTCAGCCGTTCATCAGCTTGTTTACCGCGCGATGGACCGCGCCCGGTGAGGCCACCAGCGCCGAGCCGCCGTTCGGCAGCGTCTCGGCGCCGGTCGGCTTGAGGATCTGAGTCGGCGCCGAGCCGCCGATCTCGGCCGCCACGAACAGGCTCAGCAGGGTGGCCGCACCCATGTCGGTGCCCATCGCCCGGGGTGCGTACCACGATGCCCACGGCAAGTGGAAAAAGGTCGAAGGGGACAGCAGCTGTGACTTGATCGCGTTCAGGATCTTCTGCTGATAGCCCTCGCGGGTCAGGTCATTGCTGGCGGCGTTGCAGCGGTTCTCGCGTGTGCGAGCCAGCGTCAGCGCGTCGCGTCCGTCGAGGTGGTGGACCCCTGGCCGAAGGTTCAGGGTGAAGCCGCCCTTCTGCACTCCGCCGCTGATCTCCGAGCAGATCCGACCGGTCTTGACGTCGACACCGCCGATCGCATCGATGAACTTGGGGAAGTTGGCCAAGTCGACGACGATGATGTGGTTGATCTTGATCCCGGTGAAGTTCTCGATCGTCCTGATCGCCAGCGCCGGGCCGCCGTAGGCCCAGGCGGCGTTGATCTTGTCCAGGCCATGGCCGGGGATGTTGGCCACCGTGTCGCGCGGGATCGACAGGCGCCGCGAGGTGCCGCCGCCGATCCGCCACAGCATGATCGTGTCCGAGCGCACGCCGCCGGCGAACGCCCCCGGCTCCTTGGATCCCGGGGGACGCTGGTCGGTGCCGATCACCAGCACGGTGTCGGTGGAGGTGATCATGTTGCCGCCGGAGGTCAGGGCGGCCTGCGCCGAGCTGGGCAGCGAGCCGGACCCGATCTGGGCGCTGACGATGAACAGCACGAGCGACAGGAGAAGCCACGCCACGATCGCCACCGCCAGATACTTGAGGACGCGCCGGGGGGTGATCCGGTCACGCCAGGACGTTCCCGGCGCCCCCAGCTTCGAGAGGCCGCCGCCCCGGCGCTTGCCGTCACGCCCGCGGTCTCCGCTCCCGCCGCGATCGCCTTCTCCCACGATCGCCGTGTCCTCCTGACCGCGCAGGCGCGAACGCAATCCGCGCGGTGCGGAGCGATAGACGGTGTAGGGGCGCTCTTGGGTCGAGGATCGGCCTTTCTGCTCACCGCTGTAGACGCGGTACGGCCGCTCCCCGTCGGGCCCCTGATCGCGGGGTTCGTCAGGCATCGAGCACTGCATATAGTGACGACCATGGCGCCGCGACGCACCATCGGCGTCGACCTGGGCGGGACGAAACTGCTGGCCGGCGCGGTCGATCAGGGCCACGGAGTCCATCACCGCACCCAGCGAACCGTCGCGGGTCTCGACCAGCGAGCGCTGCTCGACACGACTGTCGACGCCGTCCTCGAGGTTCGCGAGTCAGCCGGAGCCGACGTCGAGGCGGTGGGCTTCGGGATCCCGTGCCTGATCGACCGGCGAACGGGGACCTCGGTCATGTCCGTCCACCTGCCGCTGGCCGATATTCGCTTCGCCGACGTGATGGCTGAACGCCTCGG
Source organism: uncultured Solirubrobacterales bacterium (assembly GCA_963799995.1). Lineage (GTDB taxonomy): Bacteria > Actinomycetota > Thermoleophilia > Solirubrobacterales > Solirubrobacteraceae > Palsa-465. The sequence goes on from CAWCZI010000014.1 coordinate 971,279, forward strand.
ACTGCCGGTGTTCGTCGACAACGACGGCAATCTGGCGGCGATCGCCGAGCACCGCGCGGGCGCCGCCCGGGGGGCCAGCGAGGCCCTGATGATGACGATCGGGACCGGGATCGGCGGCGGTCTGATCATCCGCGGCGAGCCGTACCGCGGTGCGGTCGGCGCCGGGGCCGAGCTCGGCCACGTCGTGATCGACATGGACGGACCGCCGTGCCAGGGCAACTGCCCCAACCGCGGGTGCGTGGAGGTGTTCGCATCCGGTTCAGCGCTCGTCCGCGAGGCGCGGCGGATCGCCGGCGAGCGGCCCGAGTCAGGTCTGGCCCGGGCGCTGCGGGAGGGACGCGATCTCGCCGGCCCGCTGGTCACCGAGCTGGCCCACGACGGCGATCAGGCCGCGATCGAGGCGATCGAGTTGATCGGCTCGCGGCTGGGGGTCGCGATCTCCAGCCTGGTCAACATCTTCAACCCGCAGGTGGTGGTGATCGGCGGTGGGGTGATCGGAGCGGGTGACCTGCTGCTGGCGCCGGCGCGAGCCGAGGTGGCCAGGCGGGCGTTGACGCCGTCGCGAGACGTGGTGCGGGTCGTCGCCGCCCGGTTCGGCGTCGAGGCCGGGATGATCGGGGCCGCCGCGCTCGCGTTCGACGGCTTGGCGGGGACGCTGACGTGAGCGGCCGCCTGGTTGTCTGTCCGACCCCGATCGGCAACCTCGAGGACGTCACCCTGCGGGTTCTGGCGGCCCTGCGCGACGCCGACCTCGTGGCCTGCGAGGACACGCGCCGCACGCGGATCCTGCTGGACCGCTACGGCGTCGGCGCCGAGCTCGTCAGCTACCACGAGCACAACGAGCGCGCGCGGGCCGGGGAGCTGGTGAAGAAGATGCAGGCGGGCACGGTGGTGGCGCTCGTCTCCGACGCCGGCATGCCGCTGGTGTCCGACCCGGGCTTCGTGCTCGTGCAGGCATGCGTCGCCGCCGGACTTGGGGTGGAGGTCCTGCCCGGCCCGTCAGCGGCGGTGTCCGCGCTGGTGGCCAGCGCGCTTCCGGCCGAGCGATGGCGCTTTCTGGGGTTCCTCCCCCGCAAGCGCGGAGAGCTCGAACGGGTGCTGGCGGAGACCGAGACGCTGGTCGCGTTCGAGTCGCCGCGGCGGCTGGCGGCAACCCTCGAGGTGCTGGCCGAGCGCCAGCCCGAGCGTGCGGTGGCGGTGTGCCGGGAGCTCACCAAGCTCCACGAGGAGGTCGTGCGCGGAACCGCGGCCGAGCTCGCCGCCCGCTACCGCTCAGAGCCCGCCCGCGGGGAAATAGTGATCGTCGTCGGCCCAGCCCCGAAGCGGGCCGGCGGGGACCTCGAGAAGGCGCTCGGAGCCCTGCGCCGGCTCGTGGAGGCGGGCGCCAAGCCGCGCGCCGCCGCCGCCGTGGTCGCAGAGCTGACTCAGACCGGCGCCAACGCGCTCTACAAGGCGCTCACCGAGGCTCAGCGCTCGACGAAGTAGGCGCCGCTGCCCTGGCCGCTGGAGAAGTACCGGCTGGTCACCGTCTTCTTGCGCGTGAAGAAGTCCACGGCATCGGTTCCGTGGGCATGCAGGTCGCCAAGGAACGAGTCCTTCCACCCGCTGAACGGGAAGAACGCCACCGGCGCCGCGACGCCGATGTTGACCCCGATCATCCCGGCTTGAGCCTCGTGGCGATAGCGCCGCACCGAGGCTCCGGACTCGGTGAAGATCGAGGTCCCGTTGCCGAAGCGGCTGGCGTTGACGATCTCGATCGCCTGGTCCAGCGAGGCGGCTCGGATCACGCTCAGCACCGGCCCGAACACCTCCTCGCGGGCGATCTCCATCTCGGGCGTGACGTCATCGAGGATCGTGGGGCCGAGGTACGCGCCACCCGGATCGACGCCGGCCGAGCCGACCGTTCGCCCGTCGACCGCCGGGCGGGCTCCGGCGGCGACTGCTCGCTCGATCCAGTCGCCGATCCGGTCGCGGGCAGCGCACGAGATGACGGGCCCGACGTCTGAGCGCTCGTCCAGTCCGTCGCCGACCCGCAGGGCCTCGGTGGCCTCGATGAGCGGCGCCATCAGCTGCTCGTGGGCGTCGCCGACGGTGACCACCACCGAGCCGGCCATGCAACGCTGCCCGGCGGCGCCGAAGGCCGAGCCGATGATGCCATCAACGGTCTTGTCGATCACCGCGTCGGGCATCACCACCATGTGGTTCTTGGCTCCGCCCAGCGCCTGCACCCGCTTGCCGGCCTTGGCGGCGCGCTCGTAGACGAGCTTGGCCACCGGCGCCGAGCCGACGAACGAGACGGCGTCTATCCCCGGATGGTCGAGGATGCCCTCCACGACGTCGCGGCCGCCGTTGACGAGGTTCACGACGCCCGCCGGCAGATCGAGCGCGTCGAGCTCCTCGAACGCGATCTGCTGGGTCATCGGGACCTGCTCGGAGGGCTTGAGCACGAACGCGTTGCCGCAGGCGATCGCGAACGGCAGAAACCAGAACGGGACCATCGCCGGGAAGTTGAAGGGGACTATCGCCGCGCACACCCCGACCGGCTGGCGCACGGTCTCGGCGTCGATGTTGCGGCTGACGTCCTCGAGGATCCGTCCCTGCATCGTGGTCGGCACGGCGCATGCCGCCTCCACCATCTCGATCATCCGGCCGACCTCGGCGCTGGCGTCCGCGATCGTCTTGCCCATCTCGAGCGTGACCGTGCGGGCCAGGTCCTCGGAGCGGGCCAGCAGGCGCTCGCGCAGCTCGAACATCTTGCGGGCACGGGCGATGGTCGAGACGGCGCGCCACTGCGGCAGCGCCGCCCGGGCGGCCTGCACAGCGGCGTCGAGGTCGGCGGCGCCCGACAGCGGGACGCGAGCCAGCACCTCGCCGGTGGCCGGGTTGGTGACGTCGAGCTGTTCGGTGGCGGCGGAGGCGGCCTGCCAGCGGCCGGCGATGTAGTTATCCAGAACGCGGATCGTGGTCGTAGTCATATCCGAGGTAGTACAGCGCGCGGTGGATAGCCTTGCAACCGACCGTGCCGTTCTACATCACCACCGCGATCTCCTACGTCAACGGCGTGCCCCATCTGGGCCACGCCTACGAGGCGATCGCCACCGACGTGATCGCGCGCCACATGCGCCAGCGCGACGACGATGTGTTCTTCCTCACCGGCACCGACGAGCACGGCGAGCCGGTCGCCGATGCCGCGCAGGCCGAGGGGATCGGTCCCCAGGAGCTGGCCGACCGCAATGCCGAGCGCTTCAAGGCGCTGATGCCGCTGCTGGGCATCTCCAACGACTTCTTCATCCGCACCACCGACCCCGAGCATCAGCGCCGGGTGCAGGAGGTGCTCCAGCGCGTGCACGACAACGGCTACACGTACAAGGACATCTACGAGGGCTGGTACTGCGCGCGGTGCGCCGACTTCAAGGTCGAGAACGAGATCCTGGAGGGCAATCTCTGCCCGATCCACGAGACTCCGCTCGAGCTCAAGCAGGAGGAGAACTGGTTCTTCAAGCTGTCCGCCTTCCAGGACCGCCTGGAGCAGATCTACGCCGAGCACCCGGCCTTCGTGATGCCGCTGGTCCGGTTCAACGAGGCCCGGTCGTTCATCACCTCCGGGCTGCAGGACATATCCCTGTCGCGCAAGCACCTGAAGTGGGGCGTGACCGTCCCGTGGGACCACGAGCACGTCTTCTATGTGTGGTTCGACGCGCTGCTGAACTACTACACGGCGCTCGGCTACGCCCGCCCGGGTCAGGACCTGACCGACCATTTCTGGCCGGCCAATTTTCACATCATCGGCAAGGACATCCTCAAGTTCCACACCGTCTTCTGGCCGGCGATCCTGATGGCGGCGGACCTGCCCCTCCCCGAGCACGTGTTCGTCCACGGCTTCCTGCTGGGTGCCGACGGACGCAAGATGAGCAAGTCGCTGGGCAACGTGCTCGACCCGTTCGCGGTGCTCGAGGAATTCGGAACCGACGCGCTGCGCTTCTACCTGATGCGCGATGTCTCGTTCGGCTCCGACGGCACCGTCGGCATGGACGCGGTGACCGCGCGCTACGAGAACGAGCTGGCCAACGACTACGGCAACCTCGCCAGCCGGACGATCGCCATGGTCCATCGCTACCGCCACGGGGTCGTGCCCGACGTGCCCACCGACCCGGAGCTGGCCCGCGAGTTCGAGGGGCTGATCCCGCAGCTGCGCGACCTCCTCGACGCCGCCGAGGTCAGCACCGCGCTCGAGTTGATCTGGCGTCGCGTGCGCCGCTGCAATCGCTACGTCGAGGAGCGAGCGCCGTGGCAGCTGGCCAAGGATCCGGAGGCCACCGGCGAGCTTGACCAGACGCTGGCCTCGCTGGCCGAGGCGGTCCGGGTGATCAGCGTCCTGGTGTCGCCATACGTGCCCACGAGCGCGCAGAAGCTGCTCGATGTCCTCGACGCGCCCGAGCTGTCACTGGCAGGCGCCGAGTTCGCACCCCGCGGAGGCGGGCGGCCGGTGGCGGTGCTCGAGCCGCTCTTCCCCAAGCGGGCGTGACGCGCAGGTGATCGACAGCCACACCCACCTCGACTTCTGCGACCCGCCCAACGCCGAGCTGGTGGCTGCGGCTGAGGAGGCCGGGGTGACCCGGATCGTCACCGTCGGCACCGATGGTGCGTCGTGCCGGGCGGCGCTGGCCGCCGCCGAGGACTTTCCCCAGGTCTACGCCGCGATCGGCCGCCACCCGAGCGAGGCGACCGGGTTCGACGATGCCGACCTCGCCGAGCTGGAGGCGCTGGCCAGCCACGAGCGCTGCGTCGCGATCGGTGAGACGGGCCTGGACTACTACCGCGACCACGCACCCCGCGAGGACCAGCGCCGCGCCTTCGAGGCTCAGATCGAGCTCGCCCGGAGCACCGGCAAGCCGCTGGTGATCCACACTCGTGCCGCCGACGACGACACGCTCGAGCTGCTCGACGAGCATGCCGGCGGACTGCGGGTGGTCCTGCACTGTTTCTCGATGGCGGATCGGGTCGAGGACTGCCTGGCCCACGAAGACTGGTGGTTCTCGTTCGCCGGAAACTCAACTTACCCCCGGGCCGAGGAGCTGCGAACAGCGGCGCTGCGAATCCCGGCCGAGCGGCTGCTGGTGGAGACCGACGCGCCCTACCTGTCGCCGCAAGCGCTGCGGGGAACCCCGAACCAGCCCGCCAACGTCGTCCTCACCGCGCGGGCGCTGGCGGTCGGTCGGCGTGTGTCCTACGCGGACCTCGAGCGCTCGGTGGAGCGCAGCGCCGCCGCCCTGTTCGGATGGTGAGCGCGCGCTCGGCGCGCCAGCGCGACCTCGGTCAGAACTTCCTGATCGATCGCAACATCCTGGATGTGATCGAGCGCCTGGCCGCGCTGGACGCCGCCGACGTGGTGCTCGAGGTCGGGGGCGGGCCCGGGTTCCTGTCGCAGCGACTGGCGGCGCGGGCCCGGTGGGTGCACGTGGTGGAGCTCGACAGGCGGCTCGAGCCGCGGCTGCGCGAGGCCCTGGGCGGGTTCTCGAATGTGACCCTGCACATGGTCGACGCGCTCGAGCTCGACCTGCAGGGGCTTGACCCCGCGCCGACCAAGGTGGTCGCCAACCTTCCCTACGGAATCGCCGCCACGGCGATCCTCAACACGATCGATCGACTGCCTCTCGTGACCGACTGGGTCGTGATGGTCCAGCGCGAGGTCGGCGAGCGCTTGGCCGCCCCCCCTGGGTCGCCCGCCTACGGCGTGCCGTCGGTGCTGGCCCAGCTCGCCTGCGAGGTCAAGGTGCTGCGCGCGGTGTCGCGGACGGTGTTCCGTCCGGTGCCGAACGTCGACTCGGTGCTGCTGGGGCTGCGTCGCCGTGGTCCGGGCGCCGACGACGGCCTGCGCGCGCTCGTTCATGGAGCGTTCGCGCACCGGCGCAAGGCGCTGGCCGGGTCGCTGGCGCTGGCGCCAGGTGCTGCCGCGGGCATCCGGGAGCACGCCCGGGCCGCGCTCGTCGAGCTCGGGCACCCGGCGGACGAGCGCGCCGAGAGGCTGTCACCGGAGGAATTTTCAGAGCTGGCCCGGAGGCTTGCGTGGCGATGACGGGCGAGACCCGGTTCGGGGCGATGGCCAAGGTCAACCTGTGCCTGTTCGTGGGCCCGTTGCGGCCCGACGGCCGTCACGAGCTGGTGACGCTGTTCGAGACCGTGGACCTGGACGACGACCTGTGGGTCACGCCTCTGCCGGCCGGCAGTGATGAGGTCGTGTGTCCGGGGGTCCGCGGGGAGAATCTGGTCTCGGAGGCCCTCGCGGCGCTGCGAGCCGCGGGTTGGGACGCGCCGCCGGTGCGGGTGCGGATCGACAAGCGGATCCCGGTCGCCGCCGGCATGGGCGGGGGCTCCGCGGACGCCGCGGCGCTGCTCAGCTACGCGCGGGAGCTGGCGCCGGTGTCCGCAGCGACGGTGGCCGAGATCGCAGCGCGGCTCGGCTCCGACGTGCCCAGCCAGCTCGACCCGGGTCCGAGCCTCGGTACCGGCGCCGGGGAGGTCGTGCGGCCGGTGTACGTCGACAGCCACAGCCTGCTCGTCCTCCCGCAGTCGTTCGGCCTGTCCACGGCAGAGGTGTATCGCGAGGCCGACCGGCTCGGCCTGCCGCGGCCGGAGGCGGAGCTGAGGACGCTTGCAGCCGATCTCGAGGCCGTGCTCGAAGCCTCCGAGACCACGCCGCAGCCGCTCCCCGCCCGCCTGATCGTCAATGACCTTCAGCCGGCGGCGCTGTCGCTGCGCCCGGAGATCGCCGACGCGCTCGATGCCGCCGTCGGAGAGGGGGCCGACCAGGCGCTCGTGTGCGGCTCCGGGCCCACGGTGATCGGCGTCTTCTGGGGACACGACGGCTTTCACCGCGCGCATTTCGCATCGAAGCGATTGCAGGGGCGGTTTGGACTCGCCACGCGCACGCAGCCGGTTGTCAGAGGGGTGCTGGCACGGACGCCGAAATCAGTGGTCGATTCGCGGAATTTGCACCACTCCTGAGCCGTGAGGCTCGGTCAGCGGCGGTATTCGGCACAATCAGGGTTCGCGCAGTGAGCAATCAGACAGTCACCTACCTCGTCGGCGCCTGCTTGGGCGTCTTCGGTCTGGCCGCCTTCTGCACGCTGGTGCTCGCACCGGCGATCACGGCCTATCGGCGCCCGCTGGAGCGGGTGGCGGTCGTGATTCTGTCCCTGTACGTCCTAGCCGCGCTCACGGGTGTCGGCGTCGTGCTGGGGGCGCTGATCATCCTCGAGTGGCCGCGCCTGTTCTGACCGCGCGCCAGCGGTCTGCGTGCAAAGGTGAGAGAAGTGGCCGAAAGCGCTGAGCGCGGGGAGACTCGCACCCCGGACCTCGCGACGTTCGCGGCGATCACCGACGCCGTCGAGTCCGGCGCGGGCCTGCCCGAGATCCTCCGTGCGGCGGCCCGGGCGCTCGACGCGAGTCTGATCCTGATCGATCGCTCGGCTACGGTGCTGGCCGTGGCGGCACGCTCGCCGGCCGACGAGCGCTCGCTGATGCGCGACGCCGACGACGTGACCACGCTCGATCTCAGGGTGGCCGAGGTGTCGGTCGGGCAGCTGCGGATGCGTACCCGCGAGCGCACCCTCGACGGCGCCGTGCTGCGGCTGGTGACGACGCTGATCGCCTCCGAGGTGGAGCGCGTCCGCGCCCCGGAGCGAGCCTCGGAGGAGGCGGCCGCGAGCTTCCAGAACGCCGTCCTGACGCGCTCGATCGCGGACCGCGAAGACCTCATCGCCCGTGGCAAGGAGCTGGGCATCGACCTGTCTTCAGGGGGGAGTGTGGCCGTGGTGCGCGCACATGCCCGCAACCCCACCGAGGACGACTGGCGCCGCCGCCTGCTGGCCGTGGCCGGCCGCGGGGCGCGCTCGATCGCCCCCGGATCGATCGCCTCCCCCAGCGACGGGGACACCGCCGATGTGGTGATCCTGCTTCCCGACTCCGGCGGCGATACCGCTCGCCGAGTCTCGGCCGCGGTCCTGCGCGAGCTCGAGGCAGGCTTGGCGGGCTTCTCGTTCGCGCTCGGTCGCAGCCGCCGCGTCGAGGACCCGCTGGACCTGCAGCGGGCATTCAACGAGGCGCTGCTGGCGCTCAACGTCGTCGAAGGCGACAGCGAGCGAGTCGAGCTGGCCTACGAGGAGACCGGCACCTACCAGCTGCTGCTGCCGTACATGAGCGATCCGGCCGAGCTCAAGCGCTTCTACAGCGAGACGGTGCGACCGCTGGTGGCCTACGACGAGCAGTACGAGACCGACCTGCTGGGGACGCTGGCGACGTTCCTGGACTGCGACGCCAACGTCAACGCCACCGCCTCGCGCCTGATCACCCACCGCCACACGATCCGCTACCGGTTCGAGCGGGTGCGCGAGCTGACGGGCCTGGACGTGTCCTCGACCGACGGACGCGAGAAGCTGTCGCTGGGGCTCAAGGCGATGCGGGTGCTGGGGATCGCCGCACCGCACGGCCCGGCCAGCGAGCCCGGCGCGGCCGGTGGCCGCGTTCCGCGCTGAGCTGGGCGCACCGGCGGGTGGAGCCGGTGGTCTGAGGGTCCGCTGACGAAGCTCAGCGATGGTCGAGCGCGCGTTGCACGGCGCCGGCCATCAGCTCGCCGGCGGTGTCGAGGGCTTCGGTGGTCCGGACCGCGCGGGCGAGTACGAAGGCCCCCTCGAGCGCGGCGAACATGCCGATGGCCAGCTCACGCGCGGTCGTCTCACCCAGCCCGGAGGCGCTGAACCTCTCGGTCCCGGCGGCGATCCAGCTCTCGAACACCTCGGCGCAGGCCTCGCGCATCGGCTCGCTCGAGCTCGAGACCTCCAGCGCCACGGTGGCGATCGGACAGGCGTCGGCGTAGCCGCTCTCGCGCAGGTGCTCGGCGGCGCCGGCGAAGAACGCCCGCACGGCGCTCACCGGGTCGGGGGCGGGGTCGAAGATCGCCGGGATCAGCAGTTCGTAGATCGGGCCCGAGCGCCGGATCGCGGCGGCGCCGAGCTGCTCCTTGCCGCCGGGGAAGAAGTGGTACAGGGAGCCGAACGGCGCCTGCGCCTCGGTGACGATCTGCTTGACGCCGGTCGCGGCGTATCCCTGGCGCCGGAACAGGTCCGCGCCCGCGTCGACGATCCGATCCCTTGTCCCGCTGCTCATCGGCCTCTCCCTTGCATCTTCCGGGGTCTCGCTCTAGCCTACTCGCTAGAGCGATCAATTTAGGCATGGAGGTGCCGCTGATGCAGTCCTGGCTGGCCAAGAAGCTGATCTCCTACGTCATGGGGCGCACCCGCGCCGGTGACATACGCCCGACGCTGGCGCTCGATGCCCCCGACGTGCAGCTCACCTTTCCGGGACGCAACTCCTGGTCGGGGGTTTACCGCGGCAAGCAGGAGGTGGAGCAGTGGCTGCGGCGGATGGCCGCGGTGGGCCTGCAGACGTTCCCCGACGAGGTCGTGGCCAAGGGGATGCCGTGGAACACGACGATCTGCATCCGCGGCCACGACCACCTCGACGCCCCCGACGGCACCCGGGTGTACGAGAACCGGTTCGTGATCTGGGGCCGGCTCTCCTGGGGTCGCCTCAAGGATTACGAGGTCTACGAGGACACGCATCTGCCGCACGACCTCGACGCCTACCTGGCCGAGCAGCGGCCGGAGCTGGCCGCCGCCTGAGCGCCGCCGGTAGCATCGCGGCTTCGATGGGGGTCGCGATCATCACGGGGTCGGGAACGCACGCGCTTGCAGGCTTCGAGCACGCCGAGCCAGTGTCGGCGGTGACGCCGTACGGGGACGTACTCGTCTCGCGCGGTGAGTTCGCCGGGACCGAGGTGCTGCACGTCTCACGCCATGGCCGCCGGCACGAGCGGCTGTCCAACCGGGTCGCGCACCGCGCGAACATCTGGGCGCTGAAACAGCTGGGCGCGACCGCGGTGATCGGCTGCACGGCGTGTGGTGCCGTCGACCCGGCGCTCGCGCTCGGCAGCCTGGTGGTGTTCGACGACCTGCACTTCAGCTCCAACCGGCTCCCTGACGGGTCGCTCTGCACGTACTTCCTGAAGGACGGCGACCCGGCGCGCGGGCACTGGATCCTGCACGGAGGCCCGTTCTCGGACGGGGTCCGGGCGGCCCTGCTCGCCGCGGCCGCGGCGGCCGGCGTGGGGGTCCGCGACGGCGGCGCGTATGGCCACGTCGACGGGCCGCGGTTCAACACCCCGACGGAGATAGCCCAGCTCGCCGCCTGCGGCGTGGTGGCGGTCAGCCAGACGGGAGGCCCGGAGACCGTGCTGTGCGGGGAGCTCGAGCTGCCGTATGCGCTGATCGGCTTCGTCACCGACTACGCCAATGATGTGCGGCCCGGCGATCCGACCCCGGTGGCGACGCTGATCGAGCTGATGGGCTCGAGCTCGTCGGTGTTCGCCGACGTGCTCAGCCGCGCCGTCCCGGCCCTGGCCGCGGAGCCGGGGGGGCCGGCGGGCACGATGTATCGCTTCGAGCAGGGCTGAGCGCGGGTGTCCGACGCGCCGACGCCGCCAGCCGTCCTGCTGATGGCTCGCGCTCCGCGTCCTCTCACCGTCCGCCGGGCGCTCGAACCGCTGCTCGGCCCCGATCGCTGCGCCGCGCTGCAGGCGGCCCTCATCTCCCGCGCCGCCCGATGGGCCGCCGCGGTGGCGCCCGGCGCGGTGCATGTCGGCTACGAGCCCGTCGACGCCGAGGCCGAGATGCGAGCCCTCCTGGGCCCCGACGTGAGCCTCTTCCCCCAGCATGGGACGGGCATCTCCGGCCGGCTGGCCCAGGCCACCGCCCGCCTGTTCACCCGCGGGCACGGGCCGGTGCTGATCATCTGGCCCGACCTGCCGCAGTGGCGCCCCGTCCACGCGTCCAGCGCCCTCACCGACCTCGACGAGGGGGCCGACCTGATCCTCGGGCCGCAGTTCGACGGCGGCTTCTACGTGGTCGGCATCCCGCGGCCCGTGGCGGCGCTGTTCGCCCTGCCCGAGGGCGTGTGGCGCAGCCCCGACGCCATGTCGGCCGCGATCGTCGCCGCCCGCGAGGCCGAGCTCGAGGTCGGCCTGCTGCGCGCCGAGCGCGGGCTGCGCCGGCCCGAGGACGTGCGGGCGGCGCTGGCGGACCCGCTCACCGATCCGGAGATCCGGGCCATCCTCAGTTAGGCTTTCAACCGACCTCCGGCAACGCTGTGGGGAGTGGTGTAATCGGCAGCACGCGAGTCTTTGGAACTCGTCGTCCCAGTTCAAGTCTGGGCTCCCCAATTTTTACAGTTTTGTACATTTGCAGGGCCTTTCCGTCCGTCGTACGAACTAATGTTCGGGGTATGCGGTGGCGGCCCGCTCAAGCGTCACATCGCCCACTACGGGATCTCCACCGACCACTTCGATCCTCGCCCCATCAACGGAGTCGGCGATGACAACCGGATCGAGAACCTGCAGATCGTCTGCCCGAATTGCGCGGCGACGCTCGACACGCACTGCGGGCGCCAGAACCGCATCCACGTGCTTCCCAAACGGTGCGAGTACTGCGGCGCGGAATTCGTCCCGAAGTATTGGTCCCAGCGATACTGCTCGCAGATATGCGGCGTGCACAGCCCCGGCCCCCGCGAGCCCCAGCCGGAGCGGCGCAAGGTGGAGCGGCCGCCCTACGAGCAGCTGCTCGAGGAGACACGGACGCTTGGCTTCAGCGCCGTGGGACGCCAGTACGGGGTGTCCGATAACGCCGTCCGGAAGTGGATCCGGTGGTATGAGGCGCGCCTCGATGCCGAGGGAGTGCAGGAGAGTGCTGCGTGACGTGGGGCGGCTCGTACGAGCCGCCCCCGTCACATGTGTCAGGAGTAGCGCTCAGCCACCGGCACGGAGATGGCCCGGTACACGGAGCCGCTCGCCTCGCAGACGGTCGCGCTGATGCACGAGACCCCGGTGATCGACGGGTAGCCACCACCGGTGGGCGTGCCCATCTGCTGAGCCGTCCAGGTCGTGCCGTTCCAACCGTCGGCCGAGCCCGACCCGACCGCGGTGCACGCCGTGGCCGTTGCGCACGACACCTGGGTCACGTAAGCACCCGAGGGGATGCTCTGGAGCTTCCACGCGGTGCCGTTGTAGCGCTCGGCATACGATCCGGACCCGCTGCTGCCCTGATATGTGCCCACCGCCGTGCAGGCGGTGGCGGCGGTGCACGAGACTCCGCCCAGCAGGCTGTATGAGGTGCCTGCCGGGAGCGGAATCGTCTGCAGCTTCCACACCCCGGCGACCTGGGTCACCTCGTACGCCACCGACTGCGCGCTGCTGCTCGTGTAGGACCCGGCCGCCGTGCACGTGGTGGCCGTCTTGCACGAAACGCCGCTCAGCGAACTGCCGGTAGTGGCAGCGGCCGGCTGGGGAGTCGCCTGGATCTTCCAGGTGCTCCCGTTCCACTGCTCGGCCAGCGGGGTGTTGTGATACGTGCTCGTGCTGGTATATGAACCGACCGCCGTGCACGCCGTGGCGCTGCTGCACGAAACCCCGCGCAGCGTGATGTTCTGGGCGTTCGCTGGAGTGGCGAGGGTCTGGATCGACCAGGCCGTGCCATTGAAGCGCTCGGCGAGAGGCAGGCTCGTGTACGTCGTGGTGTAGTACGAACCGACGGCCGTGCACGCCGTTGCCGCCGTGCAGGAGACGCCCTCCAACTGCGTTTGCAGCGCGCCGGAGGGAGCGGGTGCGCTCACCACGCTCCACGTCGAGCCGTTCCACTTCGCTGTCAGCGGGAGCTGCTGGCCGATTCCGGGGTTATCGAACTCGCCGACCGCCACGCAGGAGGTCGACGTTGCGCACGACGTTGCCTGCAGCTGCGACGGCGCCGCTCCGCTCACGTTCACTGCCGTCTGGGCCGTCCACGAGGAGCCGTTCCAGCGGTCGGCCAGGGCCGGCCCGCTCGCTCCGTACACGTACGGTGACGCCGTGGCGGTGCCGTCGCTGTGGCTGGTGGCCCTGAGCAGGCGCGACCAGTCCGACGAACTCAGGCCGAATGTGTCGGTGCCGGCGTCGCTCGGCGCCGCGTGTGCCGGCGCTGTCCTCGCCAGGAACCCGGTGTTCGTCCCTCCGGTGCCGACGGTCGTGCAGGCATTCGCGGCGGTGCACGAGACCCCGTTCAAGGAGCCGCCGTGTGCCGGAGCCGGGACCGTCTGACTGGACCACGTGGAGCCGTTCCACTTCTCGGCCGCGGGGATCTCCTCGGAGGTGCCGCCGGCGCTGGAGTACACGAATCCCACCGCGGTGCAGTAGGCGGCGACCGGGCACGACACGCCCGTGTACGAGTTCGAGCCGGGGACGCTCTGCGACGACCAAGCGGTCCCGTTCCAGCGCTCGGCCAGTGTGCTGGAGGCGCTGCCGCTGCTGGTGGCGTAGCCGATCGCGGTGCACGCGGCGGCGGCGCTGCACGAGACACCATGCAGGGCACTCATGGTCGAGCCCGACGGCACCGCCAGCGCATGGCGAACCCAGGTGGTCCCGCTGTACGTCTCGGCTATGGCCGTCGTGGGACCGCCGCCGTTCGCCGCATAGGACCCGACCGCGGTGCACGCCGTCGTGGCTTTGCAGGAGATCGATGTCAGGTATGCCTGCTGCGTTGAGGTGGGGGAGGCGATCGTCTGAAGGACCCAGGTTGTGCCATTCCAGCGCTCTGCCGCCATCAGCTCGGCTTGGTTGCTGGAGCTGAAGTAGCTGCCCGCGGCCTCGCACGAAGTCGCGGCGGCACAGGACACGGCGCTGAGCGTCACACTCGAGCCGCTCGCGGTGGCCGGTGTCTCAGCCGTCCAGGTGGTGCCGTTCCAGCGATAGATCAACGCGGTTCCGTTGGAGGCTCCGACCGCCGTGCACGCGGTGGCCGCAGTGCAGGAGACCCCGGTCAGGTAGCTGACCGTGGCGTTGGCCGGGCCGACCGGCGAGTGGATCGCCCAGCTCGTGCCGTTCCAGGTCTCGGCAAGCAGGAGCTCGTTGCCGCTCGGATTGATCGCTGATCCGACCGCCATGCAGGCGGTCGAAGTGCTGCAGGAAACCGACTCAATCGAGCCGTTCGCCAACTGTGGAGCGGGCACCGACTGCGCGCTCCAGGTTGCTGCGCCCGCGGCCTGCGCCCCAGCGAGCATGGATAGAACGACCGCACCAAGTGTCACGAAACCGCGCACCGGCGACCCCCCAGATAGTTGATTGTTGCCCTCCCGCAGAACTGCCCCAACGGCGATCTTAGTCGGTCCGGCGTGGTTTCACCGATTTTTATTGAATTGCCCAGACGAGGGCCCCCCGGTACGGCGTGGGGTCCGCGCTCGCCCGGGTCCGTCCGATCGCCTACGATCTCGCCGTGACCGCGCCCGTCGTCGTCATCCTTGCCGCGGGGCAGGGCACTCGCATGCGCTCCGCGGTGCAGAAGCTGCTGCATCCGCTGTGCGGGCGGCCGATCATCGAGTGGCCGATCGCGGCCGCGCGGGCGGCCGGGGCAGCCAAGATCGTCGTCGTGGACTCGCCGGAGCGCCGTCTCGAGGGCTCGCTTGACTCAGACGTGGTGCTGGCCGTCCAGCCGCAGCCGCTCGGCACCGCCGACGCCGTCCGGGCGGCAGCCGGGCAGTTCGCGGCGGCCGACACGGTGGTTGTGCTCAACGGCGACGTGCCGCTGATCACGCCCGCATCGATCGCCGGGCTGGTCGAGGCCCACGAGCGCTCGGGTGCCGCGGGGACGATCGCCACCGTCGTGCTCGACGATCCATCGGGCTACGGCCGGGTGGTGCGCGCCCCCGACGGGAGCGTCGAGCGGGTGGTGGAGACCAAGACCGACGGCGACGCGACCGAGCTCGAGCTCCACATCCGGGAGATCAACACGGGCATGTTCGCGTTCGACGGCGGCGCGCTGCTGACTGCGCTGGACGAAGTACGACCCGACAACGCCCAGGGCGAGCACTACCTTCCGGACGTCCTGCCGGTGCTGCGCCGGCACGAGCGCACCGTGCAGGCACACGAGCTGACCGATCCCGACCAGCTGCTGCAGATCAACGACCGCCGGCAGCTGGCCGAGGTGACCGCCGTCGCCCAGCGGCTGATCCACGAGCGCCACATGCTGGCCGGCGTGACGATCGTCAACCCCGCGGCGACCGTGATCGACGCCGGTGTGCAGATCGAGCGCGACGTGATGATCGCGCCGTTCAGCTCCCTGCACGGCGGCACCCGGATCGCGCCAGGTTCGGTGATCGGGCCCCATTCGACGCTGCACGACGCCACCGTGGGGGAGGGGTCCAAGGTCGTGCACTCCTACGTGATCGAGGCGGTGATCGGCGATCGGGTCAGCGTCGGGCCGTTCGCCTACCTGCGGCCGGGCACGGTGCTGCGCGAGGGCAGCAAGGCGGGCACGTTCGTGGAGATCAAGAACTCCGACGTGGGCGCCGGGACCAAGATCCCGCACCTCTCCTACATCGGCGACGCCGACATCGGGGAGGGCACCAACCTCGGGGCCAGCACGATCACCGCCAATTACGACGGCTACCGCAAGCACCGCACGACGATCGGCGACGGGGTCAAGACCAGCGTCGACACCACCCTGATCGCCCCGGTGACGGTCGGGGACGATGCGTACACCGCCGCCGGCTCGGTGATCGGCTCAGACGTGCCGCCCGGTGCCCTGGGAGTTGCCCGGGCCCGCCAGCAGAACATCGAGGGCTACGCCGAGCGCCGGCGGGAGCGGGCGGCCGCCGAGAACGACGATGCCGGGCGGACGGCATGACCGCCACCGAGCCGTCTTCACGCCCGCGTGTGACCGCAGCCGAGCCGTCTTCACGCGAGCGTAGACTCGCGGACGCGATGGGCGTGGTTCAGACCCACTCAGCGAGCACCGTGATGCGCCTCGACTACGACAAGCGGCTGATGCTCGTCTCTGGTCGCGCGAACCCCGAGCTCGCCCACAAGATCGCCGCCAAGCTCGGCGTCGATCTCAGCCACGTGACGCTGAAGACGTTCGCCAACGGCGAGGTCTACTGCCGTTACGAGGAGTCGGTCCGCGGCGCCGACGTGTTCATCGTGCAGCCGACCTGCATGAACGAGGCCGAGGGGCTGAGCCCGAACGACGCGCTGATGGAGCTGCTGGAGATGGTCGACGCCGCGGTTGGCGGCTCCGCGCACCGTGTGATCGCGGTCTCTCCGTGGTACGGCTATTCGCGCCAGGACAAGAAGTCTGCCCCGCGCGAGCCGATCAGCGCCCGGCTGGTGGCGCGGATGCTGGAGGCGGCCGGGATCGACCGCATCCTCACCATGGATCTGCACTCGGGTCAGATCCAGGGCTTCTTCCAGAAGCCGTGCGACCACATGACCGCCCTGTTCATGCTGACGCAGTACTTCGATGACCTCGGGCTCGAGGACCTGGTCGTGGTCGCTCCGGACGCCGGCCGGGTGAAGCTGAACAAGCAGTTCGCGGCCAAGATCGGCGCCGACCTCGCGATCCTCAACAAGGAGCGGCCCGCCCAGCAGGTGGCCGAGATCAGCTACGTGATCGGCGATGTCAAGGACAAGACGGCCTTGCTCGTCGATGACATGATCGGCACCGCGGGCACGCTGGCGGCGGCCGCCCAGGCTGTGCGCGACGCGGGCGCACGCCGGATCTATGCGGCGGCGACGCACGGCAACTTCTCGGGCAACGCATGGGAGAACCTGGCCGCCGCCGGGTTCGAGCAGGTGGTCGTCACCGACACGATCCCGCTCCCGCCGGGGGCCCCGGGCAACGTGCGGGTCCTGTCGTGCGCCGACCTGCTCACCAACTCGATTCGTCAGATCTTCACCGACGGCTCGGTGAGCGACGTGTTCGGCGGCGAGAACCAGCTGTTCTGAGCGTCGCGTGGGGTCGGGGACCCGGCTGGGGGGTCAGGGACCCGGCTGACGCATCCGGCGTCGCGCGCTGCGGACGGCTCGTCCGACCGAGTAGCCGGCCTGGCGGCGGTGGCGATAGTGGCGGACGAACCGCGGACCGTAGGTCAGCCGCGAATAGAACTCTCGCCTGATTGCGTCCATTTCAACCTTGCCGTGCTCGAGTGCCGGGTCGTGTCGGGCCGTCGCCTCCATCAATTTCTCAAATCGCGGGTTAAGGAGGTGTTTGGATCGTGAACACCGGCACGCGCGATCCGATCAAGGGGCGTGCGGCCGCCTGACCGAGCGCACTCCGGGTGGGAGACTGTGACCATGAGCCAGGACCAGACCCCCAAGCACGCCGTGCTCGAACACGTGCGGGCGCACGCGACGGAGCTCTAGATGGGCGCCGTTCACGGGGCACGGGCGGCTCGCCTGATGGAGCTGCTCGGGCTCAGCGAGGACGAGCTGTGCCGCACGCTTGACTCCGATCCGCTGACGCTGCTGTCCGGCCAGCTCGAGCATCGCTCCGAGCTGCCGATCCTGCTCGACCTGCTCGACGAGGCGGCCGAGCGGGCCGGAGCGCCGGTGCTACGGCGCTGGGTCAGGGCCGCCGGGCCATCGGGGCGCCCGCTCGACGCGCTGCTGCGCCGCGACTTCACCGCCTTCGAGGATGCGCTCGGTGAGCTGGCGGCGCGGGGCTTCGTGCTGCGCGGGGGCGGCGGTGGCTGAGCCGTTCGTGCACCGGCTGCGGGTCCGCTACGCCGAATGCGACCCGCAGGGGGTGCTGTTCAACGCCCACTACCTCGCCTACGTCGACCATACGATCACCGAGCTCTGGCGCGCAGCCTACGGCGGCTATCAGGCGATGCTCGACCGGGGCGTGGACATCGTCGTGGCCGAGGCCAACCTGCGCTTCCTGGGCTCAGCGCGGTTCGACGACGAGATCGCCATCGAGGCCCGCGTCGCGCATCTGGGCAACACCAGCGTGGCCACCGAGTACCGCTTCAAACGCGACCGGGACGTGCTTCTGGAGGCAGCTCTGAGACACGTGTTCGTCGATCGCCGGACCGCCGTGAAGACGCCAATTCCGGACTGGGCGCGCGAAGGGCTCGCGCCCTGGGCCTAGCCTCTCTCCCCCTCGACCTAGTCCTTGTCGGAGTCCGGCTTGGGTGGCTTCTCGGGCCAGGCGCCGATCAGGTGATGAAAGCTCGCGGCGAACATCCGCTTGACCGCCGCCGCCACGGCTGCCATGACCGCGCCCTGCAGTGCCTGGGCGCCGACCACCTTGCCGATGCTTCCCTGCCCGGAGCCGGGCGTCGGGGGCGGCTGGTCGTCGATCGAGGACCAGATGCTGGCGAACACAGACCGGCTGAGCCGGGAGGAGACCCGTCCGGCGATGATCGCAAACGGCGTGTAGAGGAGCTTCATCGCCGGTGCAGCCTATCGCCGCCGCCGCCCCTGCGCGCCCGTCCCGGTCCGTCGGCGTCGCCTCTGCGCCCCCTGGCCAGGCTGCGCCGTCGCCGATGCTCCACGTGGCGATGGTGGCCGACCGGCGCGCCTGGGTAAATACGAGGTGTAAAACTTGTGCACAAGGAGGAGTGGCTGTGCTCGAGGATGACCACAGGCAGGAGGACGGTGGCGGGGCCGAGGAGCTGCTTCGCCGCGCCCTGCTCGACGACTCGACCGCGGTGGCCGTGTCGCTCCGCGTCAACGGGCTCCCGCTGAGTGAAGCGGTCACCGTGATCTTCCATGGCCGTCGCGATCTCGGGACGCTTCAGACCTACGTGACCCTGGGTAGCCGGGGCGCAGGCGCGACCGTGTCGGCCGGCGAGCTGCTCCGGGTGCCGTGCGACCTGGACCTCGGCGATGCGCTCGACCGCGAGGAGGCGGAGCGGCTGTACTTGGAGCAGGCCACGGCGCTGCGCGACGCGCTGGTGGGGGCCGACACGGTTCTCGGAGTGTGGCGCGAGCCGCTCTCAGAGCTGGCCGGCAGCGGGGTCTGCGTCGATCACTCCGTCGAGCTCTCGGTGAGGCTGCCGGCGCCGCGTCTGCTGCCCACCGCGCTGGTGGCCACCGAGTCGCAGCTGGTGGTGACCCCGGTGTGCGGCGCCCGCACGCTCGCCGACGGCCGGCCGCCGATGGGGATCGCCTGCGCGCAGCAGGACCTGACCCGCGTGTACCCGCTGGCCGACGACCCGGAGCGCTGCGTGGAGGACTTCCTGGAGCACGCCGCCGAGCACGCGCTTGCCCTCGCCGAGCGCCTCGATCATCAGGAGGCGTCGGTCCAGCGCTTTCTCGAGCTCAGCGACGGCTGATCGCGGTCCAGGCATGAAGGCGGCCCGTGGTCGCACCCCGCGCGGGACAACCACTACCGTGCGCGCCGGTGCGCCGCCGCAACGTCATCCTGCTGATCGGCCTCGGAGTCGTCGTCTTCTTGGCGATCAGCGGACTGCTGGCACGGGCGTTCAGTGTCAGCGGCGCCGAGGACGCGACGATCACCGACCTCGTCCGTGACGAGGCGGGCGGGCGGGCGGCCCAGATCGAGGCGTCGATCAGCGGCTGCCGCACCGATCCCGCGTGCCGCGCCCGGGTCGCTCAGAACGTAGCGGCGCTGCGACATCCGGGCGGGGTCCAGATCATCGAGATCAATCCGTCCTCGGGCTTCTCGCTGGGTGCGACCGTGGGGACCGCGCGCGTGGCCTGGCTCGTCGGCTCGTCGAAGCCGATCGTCCAGTGCCTGCGCGTGCGTCACGACGGCGACGTGCTCGAGGGCTTCCGTGTCGAGGTGGTGAAGCTGAGCCTGCGGATCAAGAGCGACGCCGACTGCCCGACCCGGTTCTGATCCGGCCGTCGGATCCGGTCCTTGTCCGGTGCGGGGACGGCGCGGGCCGCCGAGCGGGCTCGCGCGCGGGCCGGCGTTGACGGCTGGGGAGATGCTCGGAGAGCCGGCGGTGGTCACGCAGCCGCGCACGGGCGGGTACGGAGTCGGGCAGCGGGATGCCGCCGCGGGGCGGGGAAGGCGGACTCGGGGGCCGCTTGGGGCCCCGGCCCCAGCCGTCATCGCTCTCGCCGTCGGGACGACGCTTGGGCGTCTGTTCGTTCTTCAACGCCGGGATCAGGAGGGCGGCGACGCACCCCAGACCCAGAAGGTGGACGCCAGCGATCCAGAGCATGACCTGGAGGTCGCCCTTCATAGGCCAAGGTTATCGCACCGTTAGGAACGCGAGCCAGAAATTTCCGCGCTCGTACGGCCCCGGACGCAGGGCAGCTCCACGCGCTCGGACGGCGCTCCCGCCGTCCGCTCGCTACCATCGAACGCCGTCCATGGCACAGCGTACGTCCACATCTCTGAAGGTTTCACCGCGGGAGCCGTCCGGGTCACGCGGAGTTCGCCGTCTCCGTCGCGAGGGGCAGGTCCCCGGCGTTGTCTATGGCGGCGGCGAGGAGCCGGTCTCGTTCCAGGTGCAGGCGCGCGATCTCCGGGTTGCGCTGGCCGACGCCGGCGCTGTGCTCGACCTCGAGGTCGAAGGCGCCGGTGCATCACCCGTCGTCGTCAAGGAGCTCGACCGCCACCCGGTCACCGGCTACACCGTGCACATCGATCTGCTGCGCGTCCGGCTGGACGTGAAGATCCAGTCGACCGTGCAGCTCGAGCTGATCGGGGAGGAGGACTCCCCGGGCATCCGGGACGGCGGGGTCCTCGAGCATGTGACCCGCGAGCTGACGATCGAGGCGCTGCCCAACGACATTCCCGACTCGATCCAGCACGACGTGTCCGCGATGCAGATTGGTGACACGCTGACGCTGGATGCGGTCACTGCGCCGGCCGGGGTCGAGCTGCTCGACGATCCCGAGACGCTGGTGGCGACGCTGACTCCGCCGCGGCTCCAGCTCGAGGACGAGGATGAGATCGAGTCCGAGACCGAGCTGGTCGGGGAGGGCGCCACCGGCGACGAGGCCGCCGACGAAGACGGGGCCTCCGCCGAGGACGGCGGCGCCTCGAGCTCCGACGCCGAATAGGCGTCCGGCCTCGAAGTCATGCCACAGCCGGGTCGCCGCGGCGCGCCCGTCGACTGGATGCTGGTCGGCCTCGGCAACCCGGGGTCCGAATACGAGCGCACGCGGCACAACATCGGGTTCGAGATCGCGCGCGAGCTGATCGCGCGCTGGGATCTGGCCAAGCCCAAGATCCGCTACCGGGGCCTGTTCACCGAAGGGCGGATCGGGCCCGGGCAGCCCCGGGTCGCCGTGCTGCTGCCGCAGACCTACATGAACGATGCCGGGCAGTCGGCGGGGCCGGCGCGCGGAGAGCTGCGCGTGGAGCTCGACCACGTGCTGGTGCTCCATGACGAGATCGATCTCCCGTTCGGGGAGATCCGAGTCCGCACCGGCGGCGGCCTGGCCGGCCACAATGGACTGAAGTCGCTGCGAGACGGCTTCGGCTCACCCGACTTCGCACGTGTGCGCGTCGGCGTCGGGCGGCCGCCCACCACCGATCCCGACAGGGTCGCCGCCTACGTGCTCGGACGTTTCCGCGAGCCCGCGGAGGAGGTTCGGGAGCTCGTCGAGCGAGCGGCCGACGAGGCCGAGCGAGTGGTGCGCGGCGAGCGCGAGCCGTCCTGAGCGAGCTCCGGCTCCAGGCCGGGGCAATCCGCGAACTCCCATCGCGGCGCGTGCCTAGACTCGATGGTGCTAGATGCTCCGTCCCCTCCTCGCCAATGCAGACGACGATCCGCAGACCGCGGCGCTTCTGCGCGACGGCGGGAGCGCGTTCGTGTCGCAGTCGCTGCGGGCCTACCTGGTGGCCGCGCTGTTGGACCGCGACGCGGCGAGGCCGGCGATCGTGGTTGCGGGGGACGATCGCGCCGCCCGCGACCTCGCCGCGGGGCTGAGGACGTGGCTCGAGCCGCGCACGGTCCGCTACTACCCCAGTCGCGGCGTCACCTATGAGTCGCATCTGGCCCCGCCGCCCCATCTCGTCGGCCTGCGGATCGCGGCCCTCGATGCGCTGCTGGATGCCGGCGAGCAGGCGCCGGTGGTCGTCGTCAGCGCGGTCGCGCTGTCGGAGAAGGTGCCCGACCCGACGATGCGTCCGCACGGCTTCGTGCTGCGCACCGGGGAGCTCATGGACCTCGACGAGACGGCGATGGACCTGGTGGCCGCCGGCTACGAGCGTGTCGACCAGGTCGAGGACCGCGGCCAGTTCGCGATCCGAGGCGGCCTGCTCGACCTGTTCCCGGCGACCGAGGACCGTGCCGTCCGTGTCGACCTGTTCGGCGACGAGATCGAGTCGCTGCGGTGGTTCTCGACCTTCACTCAGCGCTCGCTGGGTGACGCCGACTGCGTCGAGGTGGCACCTGCCGCCGAGCTGGCCGCCGAGCACCGTGAGCTGGCGGAGATCGCGGCCCTCGAGGATCCCTCTGAGCGCCCCGACATCACCGAGCTGCTCCCGGTTCGGAACTTCCACCCGTTCCTCGAGCTGGCGGCACCCGACGCTGAGGTCCTGATCGCCGGCGAGGAGGACCTCGCGCCGGCCCTCACGGACCACTGGCAGGACGTGACGGCGGCCTTCCACGACGCCGATGCCGGTCATCTGTACGTCGAGCCCGACCGGATCCTCGACGCGCTGGCACAGCGAGTCCGGATCCGGCTCTCGAGCATCGACCAGGACCAGCCGTTCGCGTTCCGTGCCCAGGCCGCCGACGTGGCCGCTCGCGGTCTCAAGGAGGCCGAGCCGGAGCTCGAGAAACTGGCGCGCTCCGGCTACCGGACCGTGGTGGCATTCGCCCGCCGCGGCGAGGGCGAGCGTTTCGCCTACAACCTCGGCCGGCTGAAGGTCCGCTGGCTCGGGGAGGGGGAGGACGGCGCCGGTGGCGCCGGGCTGATCACGTTGTCCCAGGCACGGTTGCAGGCCGGCTTCATCGCGCCTCAGTTCCACCTCGCGGTGATCCCCGACCACCGGCTGTTCCATCGCCGTCGCGCGGCGGAGAGCCCGGGCCGCGAGCGCCGGCGGGGAGTGCTGCGCAGCTTCGCCGAGCTGCGCACCGGCGACATCGTCGTCCATGAGGACCACGGGATCGCGCGCTTCTCGGGCTTTGACACCAAGACGGTGGCGGGGGTGACCCGCGACTACCTGTACCTGGAGTACGCGGGCTCTGACCGCGTGTTCGTGCCCGTCGACCAGCTGGCCAAGATCAGCCGTTACGTCGGGGCAGGCGGTGCGCACCCGCCGTTGTCCAAGCTCGGCGGCACGCGCTGGGACACGATCAAGGCGCGCGCTCGGCGGGCCGCCCAGGAGCTGGCCGGCGAGTTGCTGAACCTGTACGCCGAGCGCAAGCGCCGTCAGGGCCACGCATTCCCCTACGACACCGACTGGCAGCGTGAGTTCGAAGACGCGTTTCCGTTCACCGAGACCCCCGACCAGCGCGACGCGATCGAGTTCGTCAAGGCCGACATGGAGGCACCTCGTCCGATGGACCGCCTGATCTGCGGCGACGTCGGCTACGGCAAGACCGAAGTGGCGCTGCGGGCGGCGTTCAAGGCGGTGCAGGACGGCAAGCAGGTGATGCTGTTGGTACCGACCACGATTCTGGCCCAGCAGCATTACGGCACCTTCTCGGAGCGATTGAAGGACTACCCGGTGACGATCGAGCACGTCTCGCGCTTCCGGCCGGCGGCCGAGCAGAAGGATGCCGTGGCGCGGTTCGCCAAGGGCGAGGTGGACATCCTGATCGGCACCCACCGCCTGCTGTCTCGAGACGTCAGGGCCAAGGATCTGGGGCTGCTGATCGTCGATGAGGAGCAGCGCTTCGGCGTCAAGCAGAAGGAGCTCCTGCGCCAGCTCAAGCTCAAGGTGGACGTGATCTCGATGAGCGCCACGCCGATCCCGCGCACGCTGCAGATGTCGTTGGCCGGAGTGCGCGACATCAGCGTCATCGAGACCCCGCCGGAGGGCCGGCGCCCGATCAAGACGTATGTCGGCGAGTACGACGAGGAGGTCGTGCGCCGGGCGCTGCTGCGCGAGAAGGAGCGCCACGGACAGGCGTTCTTTTTGCACAACCGCGTTGAGACGATCGACGAGACGGCGGTCCGGCTGCGCGGGCTGTGCCCCGGCATGCGCTTCGAGGTCGCCCACGGGCAGATGGACGAGCGGATGCTCGAGCGGCGGATGCTGTCGTTCCTGCGCGGCGACGCCGACGTGCTGGTGTGCACCAGCATCATCGAGTCGGGGATCGACATCCCGCAGGCCAACACGCTGATCGTCGAGCGCTCGGACCACTTCGGCCTGTCGCAGCTCTACCAGATCCGCGGACGCGTGGGGCGCTCCCGCGAGCGTGCCTATGCGTATCTCCTGTATCCGAGCGCCGCAGCGTTGACGCCCGAGGCGGCACAGCGGCTGTCAGCGCTTTCGGACTACACGGAGCTGGGGGCCGGCTTCAAGATCGCGATGCGTGACCTCGAGCTGCGCGGCGCCGGCAACCTGCTCGGCGACGAGCAGTCAGGGCACGTGGCGGCGCTCGGGTTCGAGCTTTACATGCAGATGCTCGACGAGGCGGTGGCCGCTATGGAGGACGCCGAGGCGGGCTCGGACCGCGACGAGGAATGGGAGCCGGTACGTCTCGACGTCAACGTCGACGCCTACATCCCGGCGGACTACATTCCCTACGAGCAGGCCAAGGTGGACGTGCACCGGCGGATCGCGGGTGCCCGCGAGGTGGCCGACCTGGCCGAGCTGCGCGAGGAGCTCGAGGATCGGTTCGGGGAGCTTCCGGAGCCGCTGCGCAACCTGATCGTCCTGCAACAGGCACGGATCAAGCTCGGGCAGGCGGGTGCACGGGCGGTCACCTTCCGCGGCGACCGGCTTGCGGTCACGCCGGTCGAGCTCGACTCTGTCCGGGCCAAGCGAATCCGGGCCGAGATCCCGGAGGCACTGTACGAGTCGGGTAAGTCGCAGCTGTCGGTGCGGGTGCCCAAGGACCCAAAGGCGCGCTTCCCGGCGATCATCAGAGCCGCCGACGTGCTGCTTTCGGTCACGCGCGAAGCGGCCTAGCGGTCGCCCCCAAGAAGAGCCAGCGCGCCTTTTATCGGACTCTTACGAAGTGGAGCGACCAGATCGCCCGAGTCCCGCTACCATCGGCCACGACATGAACAGATCGAAGTACACCCTGGCG
Organism: uncultured Solirubrobacterales bacterium; assembly: GCA_963799995.1. Lineage (GTDB taxonomy): Bacteria > Actinomycetota > Thermoleophilia > Solirubrobacterales > Solirubrobacteraceae > Palsa-465. The sequence goes on from CAWCZI010000014.1 coordinate 996,326, forward strand.
CTTGGCGCCTTTTTTGTGGCCGTAGCGCTCGCCGTGTCGGGATGTGGCAGCGGCGTTCCCGGTGACGCCGTGGTCAACATGGCCGGCAACCCCGTGACGCTGAAGGCGTTCAACCACTGGATGTACGTGGCCGCCAAGGGACAGGCGTCGCAGAGCCCCGGCCAGCCCGTGATCGTGCCCAACGATCCGCCGAATTTCGCCAAGTGCGTGGCCCAGGCCAAGGCGCAGATCCCGGCGCTGAAGAAGGTCAAGGACGCTCAGGTCCGCACTGACTGCAAGACCCTGTTCACGTCGCTCTCGGCCCAGGTGATGGACTTCCTGATCAAGGGCTACTGGTACCAGGCAGACGCCCACAAGCTGGGCATCAAGATCACGACGGCGCAGGTGAACACGGCGCTGGCGGCGGCCAAGAAGGGCCAGTTCTCGACCGCGGCCCAGTTCCAGGCGTTCCTCACCTCCACCGGGCAGACGATGTCCGACATCCTCTTCCGCGTGCGGGTCCAGCAGATCTACCAGAAGCTGCTGGCCAAGCACCCGACCACCGTGTCCACCGCGCAGATCGCCGCCTACTACGCGTCGCACAAGGCGCAGTTCGGCACGCCCGAGACCCGCAACATGAAGATCGTGCTGACCAAGACTGCGGCCGATGCCAACGCGGCCCTGAAGGCCCTGCGCAAGGGCACGAGCTGGAAGGTCGTGGCCAAGAAGTACTCGATCGATCCGACCACGAAGAACACCGGCGGGGTGCTCAACAACGTCGCGCAGGGCCAGCAGGACGCGGCGCTGACGACGGCGGCCTTCGGCGCCCCGCTGAACAAGCTGATCGGCCCCGTAAAGGGTCAGTTCGGCTACTACCTGGTCGACGTCACGAAGATCACCCCGGCCACCAGCAAGTCGCTGGCCCAGTCCAGCGCGCTGATCAAGCAGACGCTGACCAGCCAGGCGCAGACGGCCGCGACGAACGCGGTCGAGGCCCAGGCCAAGAAGGACTGGCTGAAGAAGACCACGTGCCGGTCGCTCTACTCGATGGCCGACTGCAACGGCTACAAGGCGCCGAAGGCGACGGCTGTCTCGGGTGCCGCGGGCGCCACCGGGGCCTCCGGCGCGACCGCGCCCGCCGGCGCGAGCGGGGCCACCACCGCCGCCCCGTAGTGGACGCCGGCTCCGCTCAGGACGCCGTCGCTTCCCTCACCCGTCTGGACGAGATCACACGTCGCCTGCGGCGCGAGTGTCCGTGGGACCGTGAGCAGGACGAGCGCTCGATCGTCCCGCACACCGTCGAGGAGGCCTACGAGCTGGCCGACGCCGTCGACCGTGGCGACGACGCCAAGCTGCTCGACGAGCTCGGGGACGTGCTGTTCCAGGTGCACTTCCTCTCATTGCTGCTCGAGGAGCGAGGCGCCGGCGACCTGGCCCAGGTGGCCCGGCACGTCACCGAGAAGCTGATCCGCCGCCATCCGCACGTGTTCGGGGAGACCCAGGCCGACACCGCCGCCGAGGTGCTGAGCAATTGGGATGCGATCAAGCGCGAGGAGCCCGGACGCGAGCCCGGCGTGTTCGGCGAGGTGCCCGAGAACCTCCCCTCGCTGCTGCACGCCCGCAAGATCCAGCGTCGCGCCGCCTCGAGCGGGTTCGACCTCCCTGGGGTGGAGGGTCCGCTGATGGCGCTGCACTCAGAGGTAGACGAGCTCGAAGCCGCCTCCGGTCTGCAGGAACGCTTCCGGGAGCTGGGGGACGTCCTGTTCGCGACCGTCAATGTGGCCCGCAAGCTGAAGCTCGATCCTGAGCTCGCGCTGCGCTCGGCCTCGTTGCGCTTTCGCTCGCGCGTCAGCGCCGCCGTCGAGCTGGTGACATCGGAGGGCGGAAGTTGGGAGGATCTCGCGCCTGAGCAGCAGCTCGGCTACTACGCCCGCGTACGGCACCACGAAGGAGACGGTCCCCCGACATGAGTCAGATCGAGCACGTGCACGCACGCCAGATCCTCGACAGCCGCGGCAACCCGACCGTGGAGGTGGAGCTGAGCGTGCAGTCCGGGGCGTGGGGCCGGGCCGCGGTGCCGTCGGGAGCGTCGACGGGCGAGTTCGAGGCCACCGAGCTGCGCGATGGCGGCTCGGACTGGCTCGGCAAGGGCGTGACCCGCGCCGTCGACAACGTCAACGGGGAGATCGCGACGGCCGTGCGCGGGCAGGACTCCTCCAGCCAGGCGGCGCTGGACAGGATGCTGATCACGCTCGACGGGACGCCGAACAAGTCTCGTCTGGGGGCCAATGCGCTGCTGGCGGTGTCGCTGGCTGCCGCCCACGCGTCGGCGGCCGAGGAGCGACTGCCCCTGTGGCGCTACCTCGGGGGCGAGACCGCGCACATTCTGCCCGTGCCGATGATGAACGTGCTCAACGGCGGTGCGCACGCCGACAACGCGGTCGACTTCCAGGAGTTCATGATCGTCCCGGTGGGCGCCCGGTCGTTCTCGGAGGCGCTCCGGATGGGCTCGGAGGTGTTCCATCACCTCAAGCGCACCTTGCATGAGCGGGGCCTGGGGACCGCCGTCGGCGACGAGGGCGGGTTCGCTCCGGACTTCGAGTCAAACGACCAGGCACTGGATGTGTTGATGGACGGGATCCGCGCCGCCGGCTACGTCCCCGGCGACCAGGTGGCGATCGCGCTGGACCCGGCCGTCTCCGAGCTGTATCGCGACGGGGCCTACGTGCTCGAGAGCGAGGAGCGCTCGCTGAGCTCCGAGCAGCTGGCCGACTACTGGGCGGAGCTCGCGACCCGCTACCCGATCCTCTCGATCGAGGATGGGATGGACGAGGAGGACTGGGACGGGTGGGCGATGCTCACGCAGCGGATCGGCAAGACGATCCAGCTGGTCGGGGACGACCTGTTCGTGACCAACTCGCAGCGCCTGAAGCGCGGGATCGAAGCCGGCGTCGCCAACGCGATCCTGATCAAGGTCAACCAGATCGGGACGCTCACCGAGACGCTGGCGGCGATGCGGATGGCCCGCGAGGCCGGCTACGCCTGCGTGATGTCGCACCGCTCCGGGGAGACCGAGGACGTGACGATCGCCGACCTGGCGGTGGCCACCGGCTGCGGTCAGATCAAGACCGGCGCGCCGTCGCGCACGGATCGGGTGGCCAAGTACAACCAGCTGCTGCGGATCGAAGAGGCCCTCGGTCCGGAGGCGATCTACCCGGGCCGCTCGGTCTTCCGAGCCTGACCGCGCCGTTGTCAGGGCCCGTGTTCGACGCCGCGCCTCTGAAGTGGGCGGTGCAGCGGGCCATGCAGCAGGAAGGATCCCGGCCGCGTCGAACGAAGGGCTCACGGGATGCCGTCCGCCCGCCCCGCAACCGCTGCTCCTCGCCGTCGCCCCCGGACGCCGCCGCCACGGCCGCGCCGCGTACCGCTGCGCGGCCCGATGCTGCGGGTGCGCTGGGACCGCGCCGGCCGGGTCGGATTGCTGGTGGTGCTGGCCGTGGTGGTCGGCCTCTACGTCCAGCACACGCTGTCCTACCTGTCGACGAAGTCGCAAGCCGACAGCCAGCAGGCGATCGTCGATTCACTGCAGCGCGAGAACGCCGCTCTGGCGCGCGAACAGAAATCGCTCGGCCAGGCCGCGACGATCGTGCGCGACGCACGGGCGCTGGGGATGATCCGCGCCGGCGAGCGCCCGTACGTGATCACGGGCCTCCCACGGGCCTCACGGGTCGCTGAGCGCAGGCCCGGAGGCGGGAGCCCCGGCAGGAGGCAGGCACTGGGGCGCCGGCGCACGGAGGGGTGCGGCGTGGGCCTGGAGATAGGATTCGACGCCCTGATGGGGCTGTGGCAGGAAGGCCAGCGGCGCCTGGCGGACGCGCCCGCGGCCGACCGCGACGCGCTGGAGCGGGTGATCGATGCGCTGGTCACCGAGCTGCGTCGCCGGCTCGGTGGCCCGTTCACCGTGCGCGAGCTGGCGCATCTCTATAACGAGCAGGGCACCGACTGGTGCTTTGACATCGCCACGCGGGTCGCGCCGACGACGCCGGCGGCGTGGGACATGACCACGGTGGCCGGCTCCGCGTTCGCGCGCTACGCACGCGAGGCGAGCGACTACACCACGGGCCGCCGCCTCAGCGACAGCTGACCGGAGTCAGCTGTCGTCGTTGCTGTCGGCCTCTCCGGCGCGGCGGATGACGATCTGATCCTCTTCGATCGCCACCTCGACGGGGCGGTGGCCCGCCCAGTACTCGGCGTACACAGGGTCGTCCTGCACGGCTGGGTCCAGCCACAGGCCGTAGCCCTCCTCGCCGTGGTCGAAGGTCGCCTCGAGCGGGCCCGAGCCGCGGCGGCGAGGCCGCCCGCCCCGGCCTCCACGGCGTCCCCGCCGGCGGCGAGCGGGCTTTTCCTCTCCGTCTTCGGCGCCCTCCTCGTCGTCATCGTCGGCTTCCTCATCCTCGTCGGCGGCCTCGGCTGCGGCGGCGTCGAGCTCGGCGGCGATCAGAGCGTCGTCCTCCGCGCGCAGATCGATCTCATCATCGAAATCGGCGCCGGTCCCGGCACCGTCGACGTCCTCACCGGGTTCGAGCTGCTGGTCGCGCTTGAATGCTTGAATCTGTTGAACGGTGACCTCGAGCTGGTGGGCGATCCATGCGTCCGTACGTCCTTGGCGGACCCATGCGCGGATGCGGTTGAGCTCCGGTCTAAGTGATCTACGAGCCATAGAGAGTCGGAGACTAGTACAGCTGACGGACATCGGACGGCGGCAGCGCGAACCGACCAGCGGCGCCGGCCAAAGTTCCGTGCTCAATGTTGGTTAATTGGTCATGGAACCTACCGTTTGCCAGTTGTGAAACGGGCAGGGATCACGCTATGCTGGCCGCAGGGCAGGACGGGGCATTTGCGACCGTGTTCAGCCCCCTCAAGCAGCCGAGCAGGGAGGCAAGCCATGCTGGTCCTGACCCGCAAATCCAACCAGAGCATCATGATCGGCGACGACATCGAAGTGTCGGTGCTGGCGATCATGGGCGAGAAGGTGCGGATCGGAATCCAGGCGCCACGGGACATCCCCGTGTTCCGCAAGGAGGTCTACCTGGAGATCCAGCAGGAGGAACAGGTCGGCTCCGCCAATGCTCGCGAGGAGGTCGATGCCGCGCTGCGCGGCCTCGGCAAGACCGACGAATAGCCGGAGGCCTGTCCGCCTCAGCTGAGTAGGTAGTAGAGCGTCTCGAACATCACGACCGTGACGATCACCGCGGTCGCGATCAGGGACAGCACGAGCAGCCAGTAGCGCATCGAGCTGCGCTGCCGCTCGCGTTGGTGGGTGCGGAGCCGGGAGCGTCGCACGGCATGGCGGCGGAGCGTCTCACGTCGCGTCCGGTCCAGCTGTGCCTCGTGCCGGAATTCCTGTTCCAGCTGCGCAAGGCTCTGGCGCATCTTCATCGCCATCGCGGCGAGCCTACCAAGTGCCTGGGGGCGGCGGGCCGAGAGCGCGCTCGCCCCGCCGCCAGATCGAACTCAGGCGACCTGCTGGCGCTCGTAGACGCCGACGAAATGCAGGTAGTTCTCGGCGACCTGCGTCGCCGCCGCCTCGCGGGCGAGTTCGTCGGCCAGGAACGCCTTGAGCGCGTCCCACCAGATCGATCGGCCGATCGCGAAGCCGATGAAGCCATCGACGGTGGCGGCCGCCTCGAGCCACTCCTCGACCTTCTCGGTGGAGGCACCGCGGCCAAGCAGAACGCAGGTGACGCCCTCGCGGCCCGGGCCGGAGCGAGCCTGCTCGGCGAGCATCACGGCGTCCTCGCGGGCGTCGACGCCCTCGATCTTCCAGATGTCGACCTCGATCCCGAACTCCTGGATATCGAGGATCGACTCGCGCATCAGCTCGGGGCGCAGCTCGGCGTCGTAGCGGTCCACGCTGCCGTCGACCTTGGCGAGCTGGTCATCGGTGGCCGGCACCAGCAGCTCGAACAGGAACTTGCGATCGTGGTCGTGAAGCCAGTCGGCCAGCACCTTGAGGCGCGTCAGCTGGCGGTGGTTCATCTCGGTGTCGGGATCCTCGGGGTTGTAGCGGACCAGCACCTTGGAGAAGTCGGGGTCGAACTTCTCGATGTGGGCGCCGAAGTCGTCGCCGTACTGGAAGTCGAACTCGTTCTGACCGGACTTCTCGACCGGCATCGCCAGCTTGAGGCCGTGCTCCTTGGCGCGCCGGGGGATGTCTGAGCCGAACTGCTCGTCGACCAGGACGCCAGTGGCGGCGGCCTCGGCGCCGCGGCGGACGGCCTCCTCCATCCCCTCATAGATCAGATGCTTGGCATCGGCGATCGTCTCCGTCTCCTCGGGGGTGGGATCGCCCTCGATCCCGAACATCTTCTTCTGAAACGACCCGCGATGGTCGAAAGCCAGGATGTACAGCTTGCCGTCGTAGCCGAGCGCCATGACACCGTCCTTCGTTCAATATTGATTTCTCCGGCCCAGTCTAGGGCTGAGCGGGACCGACAGGAGAGCTACCCGCGGAGCCCGAGACGATGCGTGGCTCCAGCGTCGCCGTTACGCTTCGCGCCCTGTGGAGCATCGCTTCGCCGGACACGCCTACACGATTGGCATCGAGGAGGAGCTGATGATCCTCGACGCCGAATCCTTGGAGCTCGTCAACGCAATCGAGGCGTTGCTCGAGCCGGCTCCCCTGGGCGAGATCAAGCCCGAGCTGATGGAGTCGGTGCTGGAGATCTCCACCGACCCGTGCCGGGACATAGCCCAGGCCGGGCACCAGCTGCGGGCGCTGCGCCGCCAGGTGATCGAGACCGCGTCGGGGAAGGGGTTGTCGATCGGCTCGGCGGGGACGCATCCCTTCGCCATGTGGGAGGACCAGCGGATCGTCGCGCGCCCCCGCTATCGCGACCTGATCTCGGCGCTGCGGTTCGTGGCGCGCCAGGAGCTGATCTTCGGGATGCACGTCCACGTCGGACTCGACGACCCCGACAAGGCGATCCACGTGGCCAATGGCATGCGCGTCCACATCCCGGTGCTGCTGGGCCTGTCGGCCAACTCCCCGTTCTGGCGCGCGGACACCACCGGCATGGCCTCGACCCGTACCCCGATCTTCCGCGCCTTCCCGCGCGTGGGGATCCCCCCGACATACGAGGACTGGGAGGACTACGAACGCCGGATCGAGTTCATGATCAAGGCCCGGGTGATCGAGGACTACACCTACCTGTGGCACGACGTGCGCCCGCATCCCCAGTTCGGAACCGTCGAGATCCGGGTGATGGACTCCCAGACCCACATCGAGCACTCACTCGGCCTGGCGGCGCTCGTCCAGGCCCTGGTGCGTGAGCTGGCCGACCACTACGAGAGCGGCAAGCGGCTGTCGAGCTATCCGTTCGAGATGCTCGACGAGAACAAATGGCTGGCCGCGCGCCACGGGCTCGAGGGGGAGCTGGTCGACCTGCCGAGCTCCGAGCGAATCGCCACTCGCGCGCTGGCCCGCCGGCTGCTCGAGCGGATGCGCGACTACTGCGTGGACCTGGGGACGGTCGGTGAGCTCGACGCCGTGGAGGATCTCCTGGCCCGTGGAAACGGCGCCGCCCGACAGGTCGTGGTCTACGAGGCCAACCACGATCTCCGCGAGGTCATGGCCGAGATCGTGACCGCCACGCGCGGGTAGCGCAGCCGCATTTGCGGGGGTTCTCGGGGTGGTTGTCCGGGGCTTCTCGGAGCGGTTCTACAATCGGTTCGTGAGCACCGGTGGCCCCGATCTGTTCGTGATCTGCAAGAGCTGCGGATCCGAGGTCAGTCCTTACATCACCGAGTGCCCTTACTGCGGAAACCGGCTGCGTAAGCGAGCGCCGAAGCTCGACCGTCAGGGCCGCGTGACCGACAAGCGGCCGCGGCGCTCGCCGCCGCCGCTGCTCAGCCGGCTGCGCCGCGACGAGATTCCCGGAATCCGCCCCGACACGCGCCCGTACGCGACGATCGTGCTGGTGGTCCTGGCGCTGGTGGGCACGCTGCTGTGGCGGACCGGGCTGGGCTCCGGCAACGATCTCGCGGTCCTGGGCAAGCCGGGGTCGCATTGGTGGCACCTGTTCACGGCGGCGTTCACCTACGACAACAGCGGGTACGCGTTCGTCGTGGTCGGCGCGATCGGCCTGTACGGCTGGCTGCTCGAACGCCGCCACGGGCCGCTGGTCGTGGTGGGGCTGTTTCTCGTCGGCGGCGTGGGCGGGCTGGCGGTGACGTCCTCCGTGTATGCGTTCCCGTTCGCGATGGGAGCCAACGGGGCCGCCCTGGCGCTGCTGTTAGCGTGGGCCATCCCGGATCTGCTGTCGCTGCGCGCGCGCGAGGACGTCGAGGGCGACCTGCTGGGGACGGCGGCGATCGCGGTCGCGGTCGCGCTGATGCCGTGGGCCGTGCCCGGTGCCAGCTGGGTGGCCGACGGGGTCGGGGCGCTGGCCGGGCTCGTGGTCGGGCTGCCGCTGGCGCGCCTGTCGCGTCGCTGAATCCCGGCGGCGCCGCCGGGGCCGACGATCGCCCAGTGTGGTCTGGCCCTCGACTCTGGCGACCAAACCGGTGGGGGGGACCGGTCTTGTCGCCAGAGTCAGCCGTCAGACCACGATGATCGTGCCCGGCTCGCCGTCGAGTAGCCGGCCGATGACGGGGCCGGGGAGCGACGCGGCGTCCGCGGCCTCCGGGGCTACGGCCGCCAGTAGGCCCCCGGAGGTCATCGCGTCGCACACCAGCCAACGGCGCGCCTCGGCGACGCCGTCGTCGAACGTGGCAAAGCTTTCGGCGTGGGCGCGGTTGCGGCGCGTTCCTCCGGCGACAGCACGCTCAGAAGGGTCGGCGAGAAGCTCCAGCACTCCGCCGATCGCCGGCACGGCGTCCGCGCGCAGCTCGGCCGCCACACCGCTGGCCAGCGCCAGTTCGTGCAGGTGCCCGAGCAGCCCGAATCCGGTGACGTCGGTGAGCCCGTGGATGGTCGGCGGCCCGCAGCGCCTCGAGGGCGTCGCCGTTGAGCGTGGTCATGACCTCGACGGCTTGCGCCAGCGGCGCGTTCAGCCCGCGTTTGACCGCGGTCGACACCGCACCGGCCCCGAGCGGCTTGGTCAGCACGAGCACGTCGCCGGCGCGGCCGCCGGCGTTGGTGAGCAGCTCGCGGGGGTCGACCACGCCGGTCACGGCCATGCCGTACTTGGGCTCGGCATCGTCGATCGAGTGCCCGCCGAGGATCGCCACCCCGGCCTGCGCCGCGACCGCGGCCCCCCCGCGCAGGATCTCGGCCAGCACGTCGGCGCCGTGCTCCTCGATCGAGAACGCCACCAGGTTCAGCGCGCTGACCGGCGTGGCGCCCATCGCGTAGATGTCCGAGATCGCGTTGCAGGCGGCGATCCGGCCGAAGTCGAACGGGTCATCGACGATCGGCGTGAAGAAGTCCACGGTCTGGACGATCGCCAGGTCGTCGCGCAGCCGGTAGGCGCCGGCGTCGTCGGCGGTCTCGAAGCCGACCAGCACGTTGGGATCGGCGATCGCCGGGAGCCCGGCGAGCAGCGGCCCGATCGACGCCGCCGGCAGCTTGCATCCGCACCCGGCGCCGTGCGACAGGGAGGTGAGCGCCACGGCCATCTCCGTATGATCCCTCACGCCTTTGCCGGACCGCGCCTACACCGATGCCGAGCTGGACGCCGCGATCGCGGAGCTCGCCGACCCCACGAGGCTGCGCGAGGGGCAGGACATCGTCATGCGGGCGGCGCCGTCACTTCAGAGAGTGCTGGCGGAGGCGATCGCCGAGGGCGGCTGGTTCGACTCGGCGCACGAGGGCGCGGTGCGCGAGGCGGCGGCGTCCGAGGATCCCGAAGAGCGGCTGCGTTCGCTCAGGACGCTGCTGGCCGAGGAGACTCGGCTCGGGATGCTGGTGGGCGTGGCGGTCGGGTTCGAGCTCTCCCGCGCGCTCGACGGGATCGATACCGAAACTCAACAGGAGGACTGATACCGACATGGATGTGCGCTTTCTCGGCCACGCTTGCTTCACCCTGTCCGACGGGGATACCACGGTGCTGATCGACCCGTTCCTGACGGGGAACCCGATGGCGGCCGTGTCCGCCGATGAGGTCCAGGCCACCACTCTGCTGCTCACTCACGGCCACGCCGACCATGTCGGCGACACGGTGGCGATCGCGAAGCGCACAGGCGCGCCGGTGGTGGCGATCACCGAGCTGGCCGGCGAGCTGGGAGAGGAGGGCATCGAAGTCGTCGACTGCAACCTCGGCGGCACCGCCACGTTTGACTGGGGCTGGGCCAAGCTGGTCCCCGCGTGGCACACCTCGACCACCCCCAAGGGCACGGTCAGCACCCCCGCCGGGCTGCTGATCAACTTCAAGGACACGATCGTCTACCACCTCGGCGACACCGCCCTGTTCTCCGACCTGCAGCTGGTGGGCAAGCGCCATCCGATCGACATCGCGCTGATCTGCATCGGCGGCCACTACACGATGGACCGCCACGATGCCGTCGACGCGGCGGACTTCGTCGGGGCCAAGACGATCATCCCCTGCCACTACAACACCTTCCCGCCGATCGAGACCGACGCCGCAGCCTTCCAGACCGATGTCGAGAAGGCGCTGGATGCGACCGTCGTGGTGCTCGACCCCGGGCAGGCGCACACCGCATGACCCACGCAATCGTCCTGATCCAGGCCGAGGGCAGCGCCCTGGCCACACTCGGAGGCGAGCTGGCCGGCATCGAGGGCGTGGCCGAGGCGTACTCGGTCACCGGCGAGTGGGACTTCGTCGCGATCCTGCGGCTGCGCGAGCAGGACACACTGGCCCAGGTCGTCACCGGCAAGCTCTCGCAGCTTGCCGGGGTCCGGCGCACGCAGACGATGGTCGCCTTCGAGGTCTACTCGCGGCACGACCTGGAGGCGCTGTTCTCGGTCGGTCAATGAGCGCTTCGGCGACGGGCATGGGGCAGCCGGGCGCGACCAGTACCGCGCCCGGCTCCTGCTCGGCCGAGATGCACGCCGGCGAGCGGCTGCGGATGGCGCTGATCCCCGACCGGGCGGCGTGGCTGGAGGCGCTTTGCGCCGCCACCACCGGTGAGGTCGCCCATCTCGGCTGCGCCGACAGCCCGTACACCGCCGCCCTGACGGCCGCCGGGATCCTGCTTCACGAGCGACTGGTGCGGGTGGCGTCGGTGACCGGGTTCGACGTCGACGCGGCGGGGCTGGCGCTACTGCGTGAACGCATGCCGGCGCAGCGCTTCGTGCTGGCCGACGTGACCGAACAGATCCCGGAGGGCGAGCTCGAGCGCTACGCGATGGTGATCGCCGGCGAGGTGCTCGAGCACGTCCCCGACGCGGACGCGTTCCTGCGCGGTTGCCGGCGGCTGATGGCTCCGGGCGGCCGGCTGTGCGTGACCGTCCCCAACGCCTGCTCACCCAAGATCGGTCTGCGCTCGCTCGCCGGACGGGAGTCGGTGCACCCCGACCACCGTGTCTACTACGGTCCGCGCACGCTGGATCGCACGCTCGCCGGCGCCGGCTTTGAGCTCGAGCAGATCGCTTCGTGCTTCGCTCCACTCGCCGGCCGGGCCGGGAAGCTGATCTTCAACCCTCTGCTGCGGGCCAGCCACCGGGCGTTCGGCGGTCCGGTCGGCGACGGCCTGATCGCGGTCGCGAGCGCTCGGCCCACCTCGTAGGTGTCGCGCTTGCGCGTCGCGGTGGTAGCCGAGTGGTACCCGTCGCCGATGGACCCGGTCCACGGCGTGTGGGCACACTGTCAGGCGGTGGCGGCGCGTGACGCCGGAGCCGAGGTGCGGGTGATCGCGGCCCGGCGACCGATTCCGCCCCTGTCGGTTGCGCGCCGGGGCCCGCGAGCCATCGCCGCCTGGGCCGGCGGCGTGTCCGGCCTGCTGGCGTCGTGGGAGCTGGACGGGATCCCGATCGTGCCGGCGCCGTTCGTGAGCCCACCGCGCCCGTACAGCTACGGCACCTGGGGGTATTGGATGGCGCCTTCGCTGGCGCGCGCGCTCGACCGTCTGGCCGCCCGGTGGCCGTTTGACGTCCTCCACGCCCATTGCGTGACGCCGCCGGGCTATGCCGCCGCCCGCTGGCTGGGACGGCGGGGCGGCCGCGGTCGAGCGCTGGCGGTCTCCACGCACGGGCCCGACGTGATCTCGGTCTATGCGCGCAGCCGGTGGGCACGCCACGCCACCCAGGTCGCGCTGGACGCAGCGGACGTGGTGATCGCCAATTCCTCATGGGCTGCCGCCCGCTGCGAGACGATCGCCGGACACCGACTCCCCACCGAGGTTGTGCATCTCGGCGCCGGCGTGCCCGCGAGCGTGCCCCGCCGGCGAACCCGGCCGACGATCGTCACGCTCGGGCACCTGATCGCGCGCAAGCGCCACGCGGTGGTGCTGCACGCCCTGGCGGCGCTACCGCAGGCGGAACGGCCGGACTACGTGGTGATCGGGGACGGGCCGCTGCGGCCGGAGCTGGCGCGCCTCGTGGAGCAGCTGGGATTGGCCGAGCGGGTCCATCTGCTGGGGCAGCTTGACCACCAGCGGGCGCTGGCCGAGCTGGCGCGCTGTCACCTGTTCGTGATGCCGAGCGTGGATGAGCCCTTCGGGGTGGCGTACGTCGAGGCGATGGCGGCCGGGTTGCCCGTGATCGCGCTGTCCGACGAGGGCGGTCCCCGGGACATCGCGGCGGCGGGCGCAGGAATCGTTCTGGTGCCCCGCGACGATCATCGAGAGCTGGCGGCGGCCATCGCCGCACAGCTGCGCGATCCCGCCGCACTGGCTGCGCTCGGGGCCGCGGCGCGGGAGACGGTGGAGGGTCACTTCACCTGGGCGCGCTGCGGGCAGCACACGGTGGCCGCTTATGCGCACGCGCTGGAGCGGCGGGCCGCGAGTTCATGACCGACGTGCTCGTCGTCTCGCTCGGGACGACACGCGGCCTGCGCGTGGCCGACTCGCTGCTGATGGCGATGCTGCGCGAGGCCGGTGTGACCGCGGACGCGATCAGCGTCAGGCTTGGCGCCACCAACGCTCTGCGCCGCGGGTACCCGGTCAACGACCTCGTCGAGGCGGTGGCCGCCCGGCGCGCGCTGGCCGGGGCCCTGGCGACCCGCGTCCGCCCCCGGGCGGTGCTGTTCTCCACCACGACGGCGGCGCTGCTGGCGGACACCGAAGGGCTGCCGTACGCGGTGCGCCTGGACTCGCCGGCCGCGTTGAACCGTCCCGGGGCCCGCAACGCGCTCGTGCGAGCGCTCGAGCGCCGCAGCCTGGCCCGGGCGCGCCTGCTGATCCCGCTCGGGTCCGTGGGTGCCGCCGCCCTGCCGGCCGGTAGTGCCCGGGCCGAGGTCGTGGCCGTCCCGATCGAGCCGTCGGGCGATGTCGGTGGGGCTCGTGACCTCGATCTGGCGGTCGCGTACGCCGCCGACAACGCGAAGGGGCTGGATGTGCTGTGCGCTGCGTGGGCCCAGGTCGCCGACCCCCCTCGCCGGCTCGAGGTGTTCGGGATCGGGCGTGACGCCGCGCTGGCCTTCCTGGCCCGCCGGGGCGTGTCCGAGCCGCCGGCCGTGACGTTCAGGGGGCTCGTCAGCGCCGACGCGTTCCGGGGGTCGCTGCGTACGGCCCGCTGCTTTATCTCGGCCGCGCGATGGGAGGACTTCGGCCAGGCTCCGCTGGAGGCACTGCGGGATGGCGCGCTACTGGTGACGACGCCCGCCGGCGGTCCCTACGAGGCGCTGGCGATCGCGCGGGACATCGATCCCGGTCTGGTGGCCGCCGACCTCGAGCCGCTGTCACTGGCCACCGCGATCCGCGCCGCCTACACGCGCGACGACGCCGCCCGGGCGGCCTACCAGGCGCGCGCGGCCGTCCGCCTGGAGCCCTATCGCCGGGCGGCCGCGGTCGCGGCCCTACGCACCCGGGTGCTGCCGGCCCTGCTGGCGGACGAGGGGTAGCTGCGCGTTTTCGCCCTCCGGCAGACGCTCGGCCATCACCCCTTCCTGGCCGCCTTTTCCGAGCCCGAGCCCGAGCCCGAGCAAGCGCAGCGTCAGCCCGTTGGGCGGCCGAACGGCTCGACGGCCTCGGACTGTGCTCGGGGGACTAGCGCGCGCGTCCCGCCAGCACGACGGCCTCGGCGAAGGCATCCACGCTGCGCTCCAGCGGCCACTCGGCGTCAATCTCACGGCTGGCCTGCGCCATCGCGGCACGGCGCGCCGGGTCGTCGGCCAGCGATCGCACCGCGGCGGCGATCGCGCCCTGGTCGTCGGGGTCGACCACGATCGCGTTGCGCCCGGCCACCGCGACATCGCCCGTCGCTCCGGCCCAGGCGCTGGCGATCAGCGCAAGCCCGGCCGCGGCACCCTCGCGCAGCGCGACCCCGAACGGCTCGTGGCGGCTGACCAGCGCCAGAGCGTCGGCGTTGGCATAGGCCTCAGCCGTCTGCGCCGGCGTCAGGGAGCCATGAAAGTGGACCACCGCACCCAGCGCCGCCGCCTGGGATTCGAGCTCGGCTCGGAGCGGGCCGTCGCCGACCAGGTGAAGGTGGACTGCGCCGGGACCGGCGCCGGCCACGGCCTCGATCAGCGCCCCGAGATTCTTGTCGGGCACCAGTCGCGCCACGCACAGCAGTCGTAGCGGGCCCGGCGCGCGATCATGCGCGCGGGTGTCGGCAGCCGCGGCGCGGATTCGCTGCGCATCGACGCTCTGCAGGCTCATCACTGTGCGTGCGGGATCGGTGCCCAGCGCCAGCAGACGATTGCGGGCCTGGGTACTGGCCCCGATCGCCCCCGCCGCGCGGCGCGCGAGGACCCGGTGCACCAGCCGCTGCGGGGCCGGTACGGCGCGAGCGGCGGCCGCTCCCAGCTCGCTGAAATGCACAAGTGCTCGCCGGTGGCGTGAGCACCAGGCGCGGGCGAGCAACGCCGGCGGGCCGAACTCGGACACCACGACCACATCCGGGGCAAAGGCGTCAAGCTCAGACCCCAGCCCGCGTGGGACCACGACCGGGCCGCGGCCGGCTCTGGCCCACTGCCGCGCCGGGAGCACCCTGGCGTCATAGGCGTGCACCGAGGGAAACCATTCGTCCTGTACGTCCCAGCCCTCAAGCCGCGCGGTCAGGTACAGCACACGGAGGCAAAGATCCTCGCGCGCCGCCAGCGCGGCGAACAACGGCTCCCGGTAGGGGGCGGCGACCGGCCACAGCACGGCACAACGCAGCGGACGGCTCGTGCCAGACTGCGTCATCCTCGTCGGCACAATAACGCCGAGGACCGCCGCGCCGCTCCGCGTTGCCGCGGCCATACGGCTCTTCGGCGTTTCTCGCCCCGCCCACCTCGTCCGCCATGCGCGTCCTCCTGCTGCACAACCGATACCGCGCCGAGGGAGGCGAGGAGCGCGCCATCACCGACCTGATCTCGCTGCTGCGTTCGCGCGGACACGAGGTGGCATTGCTGGAGCGCTTCAGTGCCACCGCGACCCGGGTCATGGCCGCTCGGACGCTGATCCAGGGAGGGGCGGATCCCGGTGAGGTCACCGCGGCGGTGCGGAGCTTCGGCGCCGATGTGGTCCACGCCCACAACCTCCATCCGCTGTTTGGCTGGCGCGCGCTGGCGGCCGCCCAGTCGGCCGGCGCACGGACCGTGGCCCACCTGCACAACTTTCGCCTGTTCTGCGCGATCGCGGTGGCCTACCGGGACGGCGCTCCGTGCTTTCGTTGCCGCGGCCGGGACACCCGCCCCGGGCTGCGTCTGCGCTGCCGCGGCTCGGTGGGGGAGGCGACCGCGTACGCCGCCGGGCTCTCTCTGCAGCAGCCGAAACTGTTCGCCCACGCCGACTGCTTCGTCGCGGTGAGCGACGCCACCGCTCTGCGCCTGATCGAGCTCGGCCTGCCGTCCGAACGGACCACTGCCCTGACCAACTTCGTGCCGGCGGCGAGCTTCGCCACTGCCTCGAGCGCCGGCGAGGGCGGCTACGCGTTGGTCAGTGGCCGCCTGGTGGAGGAGAAGGGCTTCGACACCGCAATCGCGGCGGCGCGAGCCGCTGCGGTGCCGCTGGTGATCGCGGGCGAGGGCCCCGACGAGGCCAGGCTCCGAGAGCGCGCCCGGGGCGCCGAGGTGCGATTCACGGGCCGGCTAGAGCCGGCAGCGCTGGCCGAGCTCCGGAGAGCTGCCGCCATGGTGCTGGTGCCCTCCCGCTGGGAGGAGCCGTGCCCGTACGCCGCGCTTGACGCGCTGGCGGATGGCGTGCCCGTGCTGGCGAGCGACCGCGGCGGCCTGCCCGAGCTGGTGGGCGCGCAAGCGGTCCTTCCGGCCGGCGATGTGGCGCGCTGGAGCGACGCGTTGGGCCGGCTGTGGCGCGATCCCGTCGCACGCCGTGAGAGCGGCGAAGCCGCGCTCACGCGGGCTCGGTCGCGGTTCTCGGAGGACCGTTTCTACGAGCGCCTGATGGACATCTACTCCGGCTGAGCCGGATATGCTCGCCGGCGATGAGGAGGCTCGCGCCGGCTGTCGCGGTGGTCGTTTCGGTGCTCGCGGCCGGGTGCGGCGGCTCGAGCTCGCCCGGCTCGTCGACCTCGCCGAGCAGCTCGAGCCCGGGCTCGGGGGCCAGCTCGGGCTCGGGTAGCAGCTCGGGTTCGGGCAGCACAACGGGCGGGGGCACAACGGGCGGGGGCACCACGGGCGCGAGCACGACGGGCGCGAGCACCACGGGCGGGGCTGGCAGCAGCACCAGCAGCTCCACCACCAGCACGGCGACTGCCGACACCGGTGTACGCCTGCCCGCGAGGTTCGTGATCCGGGCCGGCGGGATCCTGCTCCCCGCCGTGATCGGCGCGCCGAAACGCACCGCGGTCGCGCTCGCGGTCGCGTCCGAGGACGGGCGGGCTCACGCCTTCCTGTTGCAGACACCGCACCGACACGCGGCCCGCGTCCTTCCCGGCCGGCCGCTGCGGCTGCTGCTGAGAGGACTGCCGAACGGGGTCTACGCGGTGCAGGTCGACGGCCGCGTGCGCGGCCGGCTGGTCATCGGCGCCACGCCGGGCCCGTAGGGGAAAGTACTCAGCCGATCCGGTCGCCTGGCGCGGCGTCGCGGTCGGGGCGCAGCAGGACCACCCCGTGCTGGTCGTCGAGGGCTCCGAGGACCAGCACCTCGGACATGAAAGGCCCGATCTGACGGGGCGGGAAGTTGACCACACCCACAACCAGCGTGTCCTCGAGCTCGGCTCGCGAGTAGTGCTTGATCTGTGCGGATGAGCGCTTGACGCCGACCTCGGGGCCGAAGTCGACAGTCAGCTTCCAAGCGGGCTTGCGGGCCTCAGGGAAGTCTTCGACAGCGACGACCCGGCCGATGCGCATGTCGACCGCCAGGAACTGGTCGAAGTCGATCAAGACCGGGAGTGCACGCCGGTGCGATGGTGCGTCGAACGGCCCGTGAGCTTGGTGGTGCCCCTGGCCTGGGGCCGGGAGGCCAGCTCAGCGGCGCGCTCGGCGGCAGCCGCTGCGCGAGCGCGCGATCGCAGCGCGGCGGCGGTCTGCCGGATGGTCCCCGGCGTGTGCACGTCGGGAGGGAGGACCGGCGTCGTGGTGCCGGGCACGGTGGGGGTCCCCGGAGTGGTGGGTGTGCCTGTCCCGGGAGTCGGCGTCGGCGTGCCGGTTCCTGTGCCGGTCCCGGTTCCCGTGCCCGTCCCGGTACCCGTGCCCGTCGGCGTCGTCGTGCCGCCGGTAGTGCCGGTCCCCGAGCCAGGCTGGGTGGTCGTCGGAGTCGTTGACGAACCCGAGGTCGTGGTGTTGGTCGGCTCAGGGGTCGGGGAGGTGCCGGTGGTCGTACCCGGGGCCAGGACGGTCGCGTCCGACTGGTTCTGGGTCCGTCCCGCAGGAGTGGCCTTGACGTTCCGCGGCTGGTTGATGGTCGCCTTCGTGCCGGTCGTTGACGCGACCTTGGTCGGCGTCGAGGTGGCCTTGACCGAGGTGGTCGCTGACTTGGCGGCGGCGGTCTTGCCCTTCTGGCGCCGGTCAGCCGGCCGGACCGATGCGTGGGCCGGCGTGGTGGAGCGCGGCTCAGGGCGCGTGTACGCCGGAGCCACGGAGGCCTGCTGCGCCGGCGAGCTGGCCGCCGGCACCGAGGCCATCGCGACGGCGTGATGCACCGGGTGATGCGCGGCGGTGGTGCTGTGGTCGGCCTCCACCGCAGCGCCGGTCACCAGCGCGGCCGCGGCCAGGCCCGCGGCGGCCTTGCCGGCGAGGGCCCCGATCCCGGCAGAGACGAAGCCTCCAGAACCGGCCAGGGCGCTCGAGCCGGCCAGCACGCCGCCGGCCGCTGCCCCGGCTCCGGATGCGCCCGCGCCCGCGGCGCCGACGCCGGCCGCGCCCACTCCCGCGGCTCCGGCCGCTCCCGAGCCGGCTGCGGTGGCGCCCGAGCCGGCGCCGGCCGAGTGGCCGAGATGGGCGATCAGCAGCTTTTTGAGCAGCATGACCGGGCCCACCGGCAGCAGGGCGGCGAGCGCCTTGTTGGTGTGCTTGAGCTCGGTCCGGAAGTTGGTGCAGCGTTTGCACTGGCGCAGGTGGCGACGGACCAGGGGGGTCGGCCGGCGCCGCAGGCCCTCGGCCACCTCGCCGAGCTCCATCCGCACCTCATCGCAGGACAGCAGGCGGGCCTCGGCGGCTTCGGCCAGGGATACGCGCGCGCGGACCAGGAGTGACTTGACGCTGGGGACGGTGGTCTCCATCGCCTCGGCGATCTGCTCGTAGGAGAGGGCGTCCATCTCGCGCAGCACGAGCGCCGTCTTCTGGGTCTCGGGGAGCTCGTGGATGTCGCCGACAAGAAGCCTGAACTCCTCGCGTTCGTCGACCTTGTCAGCGGTGCTCGCGCCGTGGTCGGAGTAGTGCAGGTCCATCGAATCGACGCCGATCGCCTGAATCCGGCGGAGATGGTTGAGGCTGCGGTTGCGGGCGATGCGGTACAGCCATGGCCGGACGTTGATCGGGCGGTTGTCGGCGAGGATCGCGTTGAAGGCTGCGGTCAGCACCTCCTGCAGCACGTCCTCGGCATCCTCGCGCGAGCCGAGCAGGTGGCGGCAGAAGGCCAGCAGGCGCGCCTCGTAGCGGGAGACCAGGACGTCGAAGGCGTGGTTGTTGCCCTTGCGCAGAAAGGAAACCAGGCGCTCGTCCGACTGCAGCCTGAGCAGCCTCGAACGGCCGTGAAGGCCGATTCCCCCGGAATATTTGAGTGCTGAGACTTCCATCCGGATGCAGTTCTCGCGACTCCTCGACGGGCCCTTGGACACGCTAGCAGCGCAGAAGTTGCGCTAAAGCCCGAAGATGCAGTACCCGGGGAGGGACTCGAACCCTCACGCCACGAAGGCAGTCGCTCTTAAGGCGACCGTGTCTGACCCAATTCCACCACCCGGGCTACGCGTGAGAAGCTAGCGACTCTGTGCCCCAGAACCAAGCGCGAATTCAGCCAAACACAGGCCCATGGGCCAAACGGTTCCTAATTGACAGTGCAATGAGCCCGCTGCTAGCTTCGCCACCGGAATCGCGCCGGGCACGGACCCCCGACGAGCCTGCGCGGGAGGAGAACGATTGGGCAGGTCGCGGCGGTGCGTAACTCAACTGTGATCGGACGAGCCGCGGCGATAGCCGCGGTTGTCGTCGCGCTCGTGGCCGTGGCCGTGATCCTGCTCTCCAGCGGGTCCACGTACCAGGTCAAGGCGGTGTTCACCAACGCCAGCCAGATCGTCTCCGGGGACCTCGTCGAGGTCGCCGGTAACCAGATCGGGACGGTGTCGGGCATCGCGCTGACCCCTGACGGCGATGCTGAGCTCACGCTCAGCATCACCAACAAGGCGTACGACAACCTGCCCCAGGGGACGCAGGCGATCGTGCGCGAGACGTCGCTGTCGGGGATCGCCAACCGCTACGTCTCGCTGGAGCTGGGCAAGCCCAACGCGCCCAGGATCCCGAACGGTGGCCTGATCACGGCCAACAACACCACCAGCGAAGTCGACCTCGACGAGATCTTCAACACGCTGAACGGTCCGACCCGCAAGGGGTTGCAGGACGTGTTCCTGGGCTCCGCGGCGCAGTACAAGGGCAAGGGCAAGCTCGCCCAGCAGGCCTTCGCCTATCTGAATCCGGCAGTGGCCGCCTCGAGCGCGTTGTTCCGCGAGGTCAATCGCAACACGGGCCAATTCACCAACTTCCTGGTCAAGACCGGCAACCTCGTCACCGACGTCGCGCAGCGCAGCGCCGACCTCAGCGGGCTGGTCTCGCACCTGGCGACGACCACCGGCGCGCTGGCCGCGCAGAAGACCAACCTGGCGGCCTCGCTGCAGGATCTGCCGGGCTTCATGCGCCTGGCCAACACCACCTTCGTCAACCTGCGCAGCGCGCTTGGCGACCTCAAGCCGCTGGTCGACGACTCCAAGCCCGTGGCGCCCAAGCTGGAGAAGCTTCTGATCCAGTTGCGGCCGCTGGCGCGCGATTCGGTCCCGACGCTCAAAGACCTTTCAAACATCATCAGCCGGCCGGGCGCCAACAACGACCTGATCGAGCTCACGAAGCTCGGCGTCCCGCTGGCCGCTTCGACCGTGCGCTCGGTCAACGTCGACGGCAAGGTCCGCCAGGGCGCCTTCCCCGCGTCGACCCAGGCGCTGAACCAGTCAACCCCCGAGCTGGCCACGGCACGCCCCTACGCGGTCGACCTGACCGGATGGTTCGAGGGCTACACCCACCCCGGCACGATCGACGCCAACGGCGGCTCGAGCCGTGTCGCCCCCGTGGTCGGGGTCGGCTCGATCGAGAACGGCACCCTGAACATCCTGCCGCCGTTCGTCGACCCGACACTGCGCGGGATCCTCGCTTTCGGCGGGCTGGGCGGAATCCTCGGCGGCGGGCCCACCGGTGGCGGAGGTGGCGGCAACAACGGCGGCGGCGAGGTCGTCGTGGGCCAGGGCGACCGCTGCCCGGGCTCGGCCGAGCGCGGCGCCGTCTACTACCCGGAGAGCGGGTACCCCTGTAATCCCAAGGAAGTCCCCACCGGCCCATGAAGCGGATCCTGATCAGCGCGGTGATCGTGGCGGTGGCCGTCGGCTTCGTCGTGGTCGCGGGTGGGGCGTCGAGTGGAAACGCCAGCGGCACCTACAAGATCGAGCTCGACAACGCATTCGGGATCGTCACCGGCGCCGACTTCAAGGTGGCGGGGGTTCCCGCGGGAACGATCCAGGCCATCGCCCTTGACAAGAAGAGCCTGCACGCCGTGGTCACCGTCTCGGTCACCAACGCCGCCTTCGGTCAGTTCCACAAGGACGCCACGTGCGAGTCGCGTCCGGAATCGCTGATCGGCGAGTACTTCATCGACTGCAACCCGGGCACGCGGCAGAGTCCGGTGCTCAAGTCCGGCGGCACGATTCCGGTTCAGAACACCACGTCGACGATCCCCGCCGATTTGCTCCAGGACGTGATGCGGATGCCCTACCGGCAGCGCTTCACACTGATCATCAACGAGCTCGGCGCAGCCGCCGCGGCTCGCTCGGGGGACCTGCAGGCGGCGCTGCACCGCGCGGTGCCCGCGCTCGACGAGACCGACAACCTGCTCAACCTGCTGGGCAACGACTCGACCACGCTGCAGAACCTCACCCACGACTCCAACACGGTGATCACGGCGCTGGCCGACAACAGCACCCAGGTGGAGCGGTTCATCGACGAGGCCGACCGCACGGCGACGGCCACCGCCACCCAGCAGAACAACCTGCGCGGGACCTTCCAGAACCTCCCCGCGACCCTCGAGCAGTTGCGCCCGGCGATGGCCAAGCTGGCGACCACCGTCACCACCAACACCCCGGTGCTCAACAACCTCAACGCGGCCTCGGGCCAAATCAAGCGCCTGCTCACCGACCTGCCGGCGTTCTCGCGGTCCGCCCGGCCGGCGATCAAGTCGCTGGGCCAGGCGTCGGTCACCGGCCGCACCGCCGTCAAGGCAGCCGCGCCCACGGTGGCGGACCTCAACCGGTTCGCCAAGCCGACACCCGAGCTTGCAGGGAACCTGGCGATCGTGCTGCACGACCTCGATGATCCGAGTCGGGCCGTCGAGCCCGACCCGCGCAGCCCGGGAGGGACCGGGTTCACCGGTCTGCAGGCACTGCTCGGCTACGTCTTCAACCAGACGCTGGCGGTCAACTACTACGGCCCCCAGGGCCACCTCCTCGGCGTCGACGCGTTCTTCAGCAGCATGTGCTCGAACTACGCAACGCCGGCGACGATCGCCTTGGCGCTCAAGCAGTACGGACCGCAGTACCGCCAGTGCTACTCGTGGCTCGGGCCCAATCAGCCCGGCGTCAACGAGACCGACCCGTCGGATCCCAGCGCTCCCGTGCCGGATCCGGGTGGAGCGCCCCCAGGCCAGACCGGACCGAGCACGAGCGCCGCGCGGCTGACCGCCGCCGACGTCAACGCCGCCAACGCCGCCGCCGCGGCTGCGAAGTCGGGCAGTTCCGCGTCCACGAGCACCTCGAGCACTCCAACCACGTCGTCGCCCACCGGCGCGACAATCCCCACCTCGGCGACCAAGGGCTCCGGCAGCTCCACTCCGACGACGGGGACGGGGACGGGGACGGGGACGGGCCCGACGACGCCTCCAATCGACCTGCACAAGACGATCGGCCAGATCCTGTCGACGCTCGGCGGCGGCAGCAGCTCATCCGCGAGCACCGGAGCGGCTCCGTCGACCGGCCAGACACAGGCGCTCCTCAACTACCTGCTGACGCCATGAGCGACGGACAACGCAAGCACAGGCAGTCGGCGCTGGCCAATCCGGTGCTGGTGGGCGCGATGACGGTGCTGGTGATCATGGTGGCGGTGTTCTTGGCGTACAACTCGAATGCGGGTTTGCCGTTTGTGCCGACGCGGGAGTTGAAGTTGGATATCGCGAGCGGTTCGGATCTGGTGGCGGGTAATGAGGTGCGCGAGGGTGGTTTTCGGATCGGCTTGGTGTCGGATATGAAGCCGATCGTTCTTCGGAGCGGGCAGGTCGCGGCGCAGTTGACGTTGAAGCTGAATACGTCGCAGGGGCGGGTGCCGGTTGATTCGACGGCGGAGATTCGTCCGCGGTCGGTGTTGGGTTTGAAGTATGTGGATCTGCATTTCGGGACGGCGAAGCGGGTGTTCGGTGACGGGGGGACGATGCCGATCAGTCAGACGAGCGTGCCGGTGCAGTTCGAGGATGTGTTTCAGACGTTCAATCCGAAGACGCGGTCGGCGATCGATAAGGAGCTGGTCGGGTTCGGGGACGTGTTGGCGGGTCGCGGGTCGGCGCTGAATGACACGATCGCGAGCCTCCCGGCGCTGTTCGGGCATTTGCGGCCGGTGGCGACGTATCTGTCGGATCCCCATACGGAGCTGACGCGGTTCTTTGACTCCCTGGAGGGGTTTATGGGGACGGTGGCGCCGGTGGCGGCGACCAATGCGCGGTTGTTTACGGATATGGCGACGACGTTTGAGGCGATCGGTCGTGATCCGAATGCGCTTGAGTCGACGATCGCTGAGTCGCCGTCAACGGAGCAGGTGTCTACCCAGTCGTTGCGGGTGCAGCAGCCGTTCTTGGTGGATCTATCGTCGTTGGGGCGTAAGTTCGCGCCGGCGACGGCGGAGTTGCGGGTGGCGTTGCCGAATATCAATCCGGCGATCGAGATCGGGACGACGACGCTGGCGCGCACCCCGTCGCTCAACGGCCATCTGCAGCAGGTGATGGTGGCGCTGAAGAATTTGGCGTTGGCGCCGGGGACGAATATCGGGATCAATGCGTTGAGTTCGACGGTGTCGACGTTGAATCCGATGTTGCGGT
Source organism: uncultured Solirubrobacterales bacterium (assembly GCA_963799995.1). Classification (GTDB taxonomy): domain Bacteria; phylum Actinomycetota; class Thermoleophilia; order Solirubrobacterales; family Solirubrobacteraceae; genus Palsa-465. The sequence continues at coordinate 1,020,146 of CAWCZI010000014.1, forward strand.
ATCTGGGGCCGTATCAGACGGTGTGTGATGACTGGAACTATTTCTGGACGTATCTGTCTGAGCATGTGTCGGAGGCGACGAGCTTCGGTTTTGCGCAGCGGGCGTTGTTGAATCTCGGTAATCCGTTGCAGACCAACAATGTCGGCTCGCAGGGCGCGACGCAGCCGGTCAACGGCGGCGGCTCGGACTCGCTGCTGAACGGCGGCAACGAGTACCTGCACGCGCAGCCGTACGGAGCGGCGATCGACAATGCGGGCAATGCCGACTGCGAGACCGGCCAGCGCGGCTATCCCAAGCGCCTGAACTACTTCGACCCCGAGCACCGGGACTTCGCCACCGACGTCCACACGCCTGGTGATCAGGGCCCGACGTTCAAGGGACGCGCCCGTGTTCCCGCCGGTGAGACGTTCAGCCGCAACCCCACGACCGGACCGCAGCTCGTGGCCAACCCGAGCAACCCATGAGCCTGTTCAACCGCAAGCGCAAGCGCCGCAAGGGTATGAGCACGCTCCTCGCCGGGTCGATCGGGATCGTGCTGGTCATCCTCTTCTCCTACGCGGCGTACACCAAGTTCGCCAACCCGTTCGCCAGCCCGTACACGATCCACGCTGCGTTTTCCAACGCCAACGGCCTCGAGAAGGGCAGCCTGGTGCGTATTGCCGGCGTCAACGTCGGCACGGTCACCAGCGTCAGCAACGAGCCCGGCTGCAAGTCCGCCAGCACCACCCAGAGTGCGTGCCAGGCCGCCGCCGTGACAATGACGATCCAGAATCAGGGCCTGCCGATCCACGACGACGCCACGTTCGCGATCCGGCCGCGGATCTTCCTCGAGGGCAACTTCTTCGTCGACGTCGACCCCGGCACTCCCGAGGCGCCGGTCGCGGGCACCGGTCACACGTTCTCGATCCAGCAGGGGATCGAGCCGGTTCAGCTTGACCAGGTTCTGACCGGCCTGCAGGAGAACACCCGCCGCAACCTCCAGATCCTGCTGCAGCAGTACGGCAAGGCGGTCAGGCAGGCCGGGGCGTCCTACAACAGCTCGATCCAGTACTGGCTGCCGGCCTACGAGTACTCGTCGATCGTCGCCCACGACGCGCTCGGCATCCAGCCCCACGACCTCTCTAACTACATCGCCGCCCAGGGCGAGACGGCGGGCGCGCTCGACGCCCATCCGCAGAACCTCGAGAACCTGATCACCGACTTCAACACGACCGCCAACGCCTTCGCGCGCCAGCAAAACGCGCTGCAGCAGACGCTGGTCCAGCTGCCACGGACGCTGAGCGCCGCCATCCCCGCGTTCAACGCGCTCAACACCGCATTCCCGCCGCTGCGCGAGCTCGCGCGCACGCTGGTCCCGGGGGTCAAGTCCACCGGGCCCGCGGTCGACGCCAGCCTCCCGTTCATCACCCAGCTGCGGCTGCTGGTCCAGCCCTCCGAGCTGCGCGGCCTGACCGCCGACCTGCGTCCCACCGTGCCGGCGCTGGCGAAGCTCACCAACGCCACGATCCCGCTGATGAAGAACCAGGTCCGGCCCGCCGCCAGCTGCGTGGTCAACGTCATCCACCCCTGGTCGCAGCTGACCGTGCCCGATCCGAACTTCAACGCCTCCAACGGCTTCCCGCCACAGAAGGTGTATGTCGAGGCCGTCGACTACCTGCCGGGCCTGGCCGGAGAGTCTCGCGACTTCGACGCCAACGGCCCCTACATCCGGGTTCTGGGCACCGGCGGCACGCTCACCTACTCGCTCTCGCCGGGCCTGTTCGGCCAGTCGCTGGAGAAGATCGACGCCGTGCAGCCTCAAATCCCGCCGGGCGGCAAGCGCCCACCGTATATGGAGAACACCCCCTGCGAGACGCAGGCTCCGATCACCGACCTGTCGACGCCGTCCAGCGGCCCGGTCCCGCAGGTGTCGAGCGGGCTCACCACAGCGGCCGAGAGGGCACGGTGGGTGGGCGTGACCAGCAACGCGATCAAGGCGATCGCACAACAGGCCAAGAGCTCCGGACTCAACCTCAACACCTCCCAGATCGGGAACCTCAAATGAAGCGTGCGATCCGCGACCACGCCAGCGACTTCGGGGCGATTCTCGTGCTGCTGGTGCTCTCGATCGCCGTCGCCGGCTACATCCTGGGCAAGGAGCGGCTGCGCTTCCCGTTCATCCAGTCGGCCCCGTTCACGCTCAACGCAGAGTTCTCAACAGCCCAGGCGGTCACCCCGGGCCAGGGTCAGTCGGTTCGTATCTCGGGCGTCCAGATCGGCCAGATCGGCAACGTCACGCTGAAGAACGGGATGGCCGACGTGCAGCTGAACATCGACGACCAGTACAAGAACCTGATCCACACCGACGCCACCGCGCTGCTGCGGCCCAAGACCGGACTGAAGGACATGTTCATCGAGGTCGATCCCGGCAGCAAGAGCGCGCCCGTGGCCAAGGCCGGCTACACGATCCCGGTCAGCAACACCAATCCCGACATCAACGTCGACGAGATCCTGTCCTCGTTGGACGGCGACACCCGCAGCTACCTGCAGCTGCTGGTCAACGGCGCCGGCCAGGGCCTCAAGGGCAAGGGCGGCGACGAGCTCGCGCAGGTGTTCGAGCGCTTTGCGCCCACCCATCGTGACCTCGCGCGGCTCAACAAGGCGGTCGCGGTGCGGGGCACCGACCTCCGTCAGCTGGTCAACTCGCTGCAGCGCCTGAACACCGCGCTGGCCACCAAGCAGGGACAGATCGTCCAGCTGGTCGACTCGAGCGCCAAGGTCTTCCGTGCTTTCGCGTCCGAGGACACCAACATCAGCCGGACGATCGTCGACCTCCCGGGGACGCTGAGCCAGACCACCGCGACGCTGGCCAAGGTCCAGGCGTTCGCCAAGCTGCTCGGCCCGACCGCCAGCAATCTGCTGCCCGCGGCCCGGGCGATCCCGGCCGCCAACCACGCGCTGGTGGCGCTGGCCAAGCCGAGTACGCCGATCGTCCAGAGCCAGATCCGACCGTTCGTGGTCGCCGCCCGACCGCTGGTGCGCAACCTCAAGCCGGCCTCGCTGAACCTCGCCAAGGCCACACCCAACCTGACCAAGACGTTCGTCACCCTCAACCACTTCGAGAACATGCTCGGCTACAACCCCGGCAACGTCGAGCACGGCTATCTGTGGTGGCTGGCGTGGCTGGACCACGACGTGCGCACCCTGTTCTCGGTGCAGGACGCCAACGGCGTGTTCCGTCCGCTGTTCCTGCAGGCCAGCTGCGCCACCTACGCGCAGCTGATCGACAACCTCAACTCCGTCTCGCCGGGGCTCGGGTCGGAGTTCGAGGGCGTGCTCAACATCACGCCGATCATCGGCGCCAACGGACTGTGTCCCACGCAGGCCGCCGCCAACCAGGCCGACTACCAGCGCTATCTGGCCCAGCATCCGGGGGCGCTGGCGCAGATCGCCCACACCACCTCGTCCGGACGCACGACCGGCAACGTCTCGGCTCTGTCCAACTTCGACCCGGCCCTGCCCACCAAGTAGATCCATGGAAACAGGCTCTCCCTCGATCGCCAAGGTCGCCACGATGGTGTTGTTCGCGCTGTCGTGCATCGGGCTGCTGCTGTTCCTGTGGCTGTCCTTCGGGGGCACGATCCCGCTCAATCCGCAGGGGTACCGGTTCGAGGCGGCGTTCCCGGATGCCAGTCAGCTGGCGGATGAGGCCGATGTGCGGATCGCAGGGGTGTCGGTCGGCAAGGTGATCGGCAAGTCGCTGGATCCCCAGCACAACCGCACGCTGGTGACGATCCAGATGAGCAATAAGTTCGCGCCGATCCACAAGGACGCCCACGCGATCCTGCGCCAGAAGACGATCCTTGGTGAGACGTATGTGCAGTTGACGCCGGGGACGCCCGGCACCCCGATGCTCCAGGACGGGGCGATCCTGCCGCGCGGCAATGTTCAGAGCGCGGTGCAGCTGGATCAGATCTTCAATGCTCTGAACCCGTCGACACGCCACGCGTTCCAGGTGTGGCAGCAGCAGTTGGCGATCGCGGTCAAGGGCAACGACCAGAATCTCAACCAGGTGCTGGGCAACCTGCCGCAGTTCGCGGCCGACGCGACCGACCTGCTGCAGGTCCTCGACGTGCAGCACACGGCCGTGGTGAGGCTGGTCCAGAACGCGGGGACGGTGTTCAACGCGCTTGACGTCAATCAGTCTGCCTTGCGCAACCTGATCACGACCGGGGAGACGACATTCGCGACGACGGCGGCCAACAACAATGCGATCGCCGCGACGTTCCATGTCTTCCCGACGTTCCTGAACGAGACCAAGGCCACGATGCAGCGGCTGCAAGGGTTCGCGCAGGACACCGACCCGCTGGTCAAGGAGCTCGAGCCGGTCGCGACCAATCTCGGGCCGACGTTGCGTGACGTGGCGCACCTGTCACCGTCGCTGCGATCGTTCTTCACCAACCTCGGGCCGCTGATCACCGTTTCGAAGACCGGCCTGCCCGCGATCCGCGACGTGCTCAAGGGCACCACCCCGCTGCTGGGGTCGATCGGACCGTTCCTGGAGCAGCTGAACCCGATCCTGACGTGGCTGTCTCTGCACCAGCAGCTGACCAGCGACTTCATCTCCAACGGCGCCACCGGCATCGCCGCCAAGACCACCAGCTTCGCCGGCGGCGGCACCGGCCACTACCTGCGCCAGTTCGGTCCGATCGGACCCGAGACGCTGTCGCTCGCCACCACCCGCGACGCGCAGAACCGTGGCAACACCTACCCGCCGCCGCTGTGGCTGGCCGACCCGCTCAGCTTCTCCGCCGGCGGCAAGTTCCCCGGGAGCTTCGGGCTGCCGAACTGGGACTGCAACAACACCGGCGCGCCCGGCGACGGCTCCACCGCCGCCGGCTCGACCCAGAGCTCGCAGCTGCACCTCGGCACGCAAGCGTGCTGGGTGGCCCCGCCGCTGGGCCAGCTCGTCGGTCAGAGCGGCAAGTTCCCGCACATCACCGCAGCGCAGTACTCGAACAAGTAGATCGCGCCCACCCGCCACCCTCCTGAGCGGGTGTCGCAGCGGCCGCCTGTTCACGTGCGTTCTCCTGACGCATCAGGGCCGAGCCGCCGTGTAATCCCCACGTGCTCTTTGAGCTGCCGCCCCACCGGAGCCGCACTAAAAGAGGGCGGCAAGGAAGGGCCCCCGAGCGCCGCTGGCACTGTGCGTCCTCATGCACACGGGCGATGCATGAGGACGCACGACCGCTCCCCGGGACCGTCACAGGCGGCTGAATTCCGCCCCAACCTCTCTCGCGACAGGGCCAGCCTCGACCGATTTACGAGACCCCGGGCCTCGCCCGGGCGGGTTGTGCTCAGCCGGCGGCGGACTCGGAGCTCGAGTCCAGGGCGTGCCGGGGCTCGCTCAGAGCGAGCACATCAAGCAGCGCGTCGGCCAGCGCGGTGTCTCCGGTCATGCGCAGGCCGCTGCGGTCGCCGAGAGGCGCCAGTGCATGCACCCACCCTTCGACCGTGCCGCGAACGCGCGTTCCGGCGCGTCCCGTGGTCCGCTCGGAGAGGCTCGCGCCGTTCGCGTCGATGGTGGCCAGATACGACGCGGGCTCGCCGTCGCGGGCGTCGGAGACGATCAGCTCCGCGGTCCCAGTAGCCGACCAGCCGTCACCGACGAGGCCCGGCAGCAGCCGGAAGATCGCGCCGATGTCGATGCTCTCGCCGGTGCGGGGAGGGCCCCAGGCCCACTCGTAGCCCCACCGCGCCAACTCGCCGAGCACCGGAGCGAGCTCCTGAGCGCGCTGGGTGAGCTCGTAGTCGACGCGCGGCGGAACCTCGCGATAGCGCTTGCGAGTGAGCATCCCGTCGGCAACCATGCGGTTCAGACGCGAGCGCAGCTGCTCGGTCGAGATCCCCGGCAGGACGCGCTGGAGCTCCACAAACCGCCGCGGACCCGAGATCAGGTCGCGGACGATCAACAGCGTCCACTTGTCGCCGACGAGATCCAGCGCACGGGCATCTGGCGACCACTGATCGTATGGATGCCGCTTTGGGGGCGGTACATGTGACATTGAGTCCCCTGACCTTTGGACGTTCCCGGTTCCCACCTACCGACTTTCAGGATAACGGAAGAATCAGGCGTTCGCGACGGTTAACCGCAAGATTGGCGTCGAAACTTTGCGCCAGTTTTGCTCCACAACGTCGTTACAGGTCTTGATGGGCGAGCTGATCTACCTAGAGGACCGCAGGGCCGACCGTCTGGGCCCGGCCCGCGGCGAGTCCCCCACGTTCTACTTCGACATCGGCTGCCCGCTCTCGTACCTCGCCGCCGAGCGCGTGGAGCGCACGCTCGGAGACGTGCGGTGGGTGCCGGCCGCCGCGATCGCGCTGTCGGATGAGTCACGCCCGGCTCGCGATCACGGTCACGATGCGCTGCGCGACCGCGCCGAGCGGGGAGCCCGCGCGTTGAGGCTGCCGCTGGTGTGGCCCGAGCGCTTCCCGGCCGACGTCCCGTGCGCGCTGCGGGCGGCGATGCGCGCCTGCGAGCTCGGAGCCGGTCCCCGGTTCGCGCTGGCGGCGATGCGGCTTGCCTTCTGCGGAGGCTTCGATCTCGACGACCCCGAGACGCTCGCCGAGGCCGCGGCGGCCGCCGGCCTGCCGCTGCAGGAGTGCATGGCGGCCGCGGGTGAGTCCGACCGCGACGAGGTGCTGTTGCGCACCGCTCGCGGTCTGCGCGGTCGCGGACTCAACGAGCTTCCGGTGGTCAGGGTCGGTCAACGCTGGTTCGAAGGCGAGCACGGGCTCGTGGCGGCGTCGGCGCTGCTGCGCGAGCCCATTGCCTACGACCATCCGCTGGCGCCGGTCTGCTGAGCGTCCGGAGCCGGGGCCCGCTCACGGCCCGGCTCCTGCAGTCGGCGGCACGGGTCGGCTCGATTGACGGGGCCCGCTGGCAGACTGTGCGCATGATCGATCCAGTCGATCGCGCAGTGCGGGCGGTCGCGCGTTGGAACTCCTACGCGCTCGTGTGGGCCCAGTTCGGAATCGCCCACCTGGTGATGCTCGGCGGCCTCGGGCTGCTGCGCCTCTACCAGCCGATGACCTGGACGCACTTCCTGGTGCTGGTCGCGGTCTCGCAGGCTCTCGTTCTGATCGACAACCTGGTCGTCGGTAAAGCTGACGCTGCGAATGTGGCGCCCGGTGCGGCGCTGGGAGCGCGGTGCCCGCGACGAGACGTCGACGGTCGCTGCCTGGGAGGCGCTGGCGACGCTGCCGCTGGAGTACCTGCGGAGAATGCGCAGGTATCCGTTCGTGCTCGCCTACCTGCCGTTCATGGCGTTCACGACCTGGGAGCTCGGCCTGCCTTGGTACTCGTACCTGATCCTGTCGGTCGTCGGCACGGTGGTGCTCAGTTACGGCCTGATCGTCCGCTACTTCACGATGGAGGTGGTGGTGCGGCCGGTTCTGGAGGAGGTCGCCAAGGGCCTGCCGGACGATTTCGAGATCGATGCTCCGAGCCTGCCGCTCCGCTGGCGGCTGCTGGCCGTCGCCCCGGCGATCAACATCATCACCGGCGTCGTCGTCGCCGGGCTCTCGAGCCGGGGTCATCCGACGCTGGACGACCTGGGGGTGTCGTGGGCGATCGCCGTGGTGGTGTCGTTCACGATCTCTCTCGAGCTGGTGATCCTGGTCGCGCGCTCGCTGATGAGCTCGCTGGGGGACCTGCAACGGGCCACCGAGCGGGTCCGCGCGGGCGATCTTGGCGCGCGGGTGCCGGTGGTGGCAACTGACGAGACGGGGAGGCTGGCGCAGTCCTTCAACCTGATGGTCGAGGGACTCGACGAGCGCGACCGGCTGCGCGCCGCGTTCGGCGCCTACGTCGACCCAGGCCTGGCCGAGCGCGTCCTGCGCGAGGGCGCCAACCTGGCGGGGGAGCAGATCAAGGTCAGCGTCATGTTCCTGGACGTCCGAGACTTCACGGCGTTCGCCGAGCAATCGGACCCGACCGAGGTCGTGGCGCTGCTCAACGACCTGTGGGCGGTCGTCGTACCGGCGCTGCTGCGCCACGGTGGACATGCCAACAAGTTCATCGGCGACGGTCTGCTGGCCGTGTTCGGGGCGCCCGAGCATCTGCCCGACCACGCTGAGCGCGCGGTGGCCGCTGCGCTCGAGATCGCCGAGCTCGTGCGCACCGACTTCGGGGAACGGATCAAGATCGGCATCGGAGTGAACTCCGGGCCGGTGGTAGCGGGGACGGTCGGCGGCGGTGGCCGGGTCGAGTTCACCGTCATCGGTGATGCGGTCAACACGGCCGCGCGCGTCGAGGCGGCGACCCGGGAGACCGGCGACGACATCCTGATCACCGACGCCACGCACGAACTGCTGCCCGACGGCCGGTTTGAGCTGCAGCGGCGTTCGTCCGTGCCGATGAAGGGTAAGCAGGAGAAGGTCAGACTATGGGCTCCGACAGGACGACAAGCGCCACCGAGCGCCCCCCGGGACGGAGCCGCGCGCGGGCGAGCGCGCGCCACCTCCGGGCGGGGCTGACCTCGAGCCCGAGCCTCATGAGACCGCTGCGCCGCTTCTGGCGGCTGGCCTGGGACGCCAACATCACGGGACTGGCCTCGATGCTCGCCTACAACATGCTGCTCGGGGTCATCCCGATCGCGCTGCTGGGGCTGTTCATAGCCGGCCAGGTCCTGTCGAGCGGCGCCGTGCAGCACAGCGTGCTCGGCGACCTACAGGAGATCTTCCCGGGGACTGCCGAGCACACGCTCGACTCGCTCCTGGACGAGATCCGCAGCTCCACCACGAGCACCGGCGTCCTCGCGCTGGTCGCGAGCCTGTGGCTCGGATCCTCCTTCTGGGGGGCGATGGACACCGCGTTCTCGCGCATCTACGTATGCCCGTCGCGGCGCTGGCTCGAGCAGAAGCGCTTCGCGCTGACGATGCTCGGCGTCGTGCTGCTGTTCATGGTGGCGACGGTGGGGGTGCCGACGGCGCAGAGCCTGCTGCGCGCCGGGGCCAGCGACCTGCCGTTCGACCTGGCCCACGTGGCGGCGTTCGTGTACGCCGGCTCCCTCGCGTTCGGCATCTTGCTGCTGTTCGGATGCCTGACGGTGATCTACGCGCGGGTGCCCAATCGCTCGATCCCGTGGCGGGCGGTGTGGCCGGGGGCACTGGGGGCGACCCTGGCGATCTCGGTGGTCGACTTCGCGTTTCCGGCTTACCTGGACAACATCTCCACGATCGCGCGGTTCGGCACCACGATCGTCTTCATCCTGATCATGCTCGGCTGGTTCTACGTGCTGGCGCTGATCATCCTGGGGGGCGCGATCGTCAACGCGCTGCGGCTGGACACCTAGATCGTGTGGAGGGTCGGCTACTGAAGTCCGGTCCGGACCGATGTGACCCGCCCAGTGTTCAAGCCGAACCAGTGCATCCGCCCCGCATAGCGCGCGTGCTCGACCTTCAAGCAGCGGTCCATGATCACGGTCGCGCCGCCCTCCTCGGCGATCCGGGCGCCCTCCTCGTTGATGACGCCGAACTGGCACCAGAGGGCGCCGGCGTGGATCTCAACGGCCTCGCGAGCGATCGCCGGGAGCGCGTCCGGAGCGCGGAAGACGTTCACGATGTCGATCGCGACGGGCACGTCGAGCAGGCTGGCGTAGCTCGTCTCACCGAGCACCTCGGTCTCACGGGGGTTCACCGGGATCACCCGGTAGCCGTGGCGCTGTAGGTAGAAGCCGACGAAGTGGCTGGCGCGCAGCACGTTGGCGGACAGGCCGACGATCGCGATCGTACGCGCGCCGTGGAGCACACGCTGGATCGCCAGCGGGTCCTGATAGTGGTCGAGCTCGGTCATCTCATGTCACCCTGGCCAGTGCCTGTTCGAGGTCCCAGATCAGATCGTCGACCGACTCGGTGCCAACCGACAGCCGGATCGTCCCGGGCCTGACGCCGGCCGCCTTCAACTCGTCGTCGCTCAGTTGGCGGTGCGTGGTACTCGCCGGATGGATGATCAGACTCTTCGCGTCGCCGACGTTAGCGAGGTGCGACCAGAGTGTCACGCCGCGGATCAGTTCCTGTCCACCGCTGCGGCCTCCCGCACAGTCGAACGAGAACACCGCGCCCGCGCCGCGTGGCAGGTACTTCTCGACGAGTGATCCGTAGCGGCTCCCCGGTAAGCCCGGGTAGGTGACGTGCGAGGCCAGCTCGTGGGACTCAAGGAAGGCCGCGACCGCTCCCGCGTTCTCGACGTGACGTTCCATCCGCAGCGACAGCGTCTCCAGCCCCTGCAGGAACAGGAAAGCGTTGAACGGGGCGAGCGCGCCGCCGAGATCGCGCAGCGTCTCGGCCCGCAGCTTCATCAGGTAGCCGTACATCCCGAAGGTCTCGTGAAACTGCAGGCCGTGGTAGGCCGGCGACGGATCGGCGATCACCGCAAATCGTCCGTTGGACCAATCGAAGGTCCCTGAATCGGCGACGACGCCGCCGATGCTCGTCCCGTGGCCGCCGATGAACTTGGTCGCTGAGTGGATCACGATGTCGGCGCCCCATTCGATCGGGCGGCACAGGTACGGCGTCGCGAACGTGTTGTCGACGATCAGCGGCAACTCGTGCTCGTGCGCGACCGAGGCCACGGCCTCGATGTCCAGCACGTTGCCCGCGGGGTTGCCGATCGTCTCGCCGAAGAACGCCTTGGTGGTCGGGCGGATGGCCCTGCGCCACTCCTCGGGGTCATCCGGGTCGACCCACGTCAGCTCCACGCTCAGCTTTCGCAGCACGTGCTTGAGCTGGTTCACGGTCCCGCCGTATAGCGCCGCGGACGAGACGACGTGGTCGCCCGGCTCCAGCAGCGTGAACAGTGCCGCCGCCTGCGCGGCGAGCCCGCTGGCGAACGCGACCGCGCCGCAGCCACCCTCGAGGCTGGCGACTCGCTCCTCGAACACAGCGACCGTCGGGTTCATGATGCGCGAGTAAGTGTTCCCGTACTCCTGCAGGTTGAAGTAGGCCGCTGCCGACTCGGGGTCTTCGAACACGTAGCTGGTGGTCTGGAAGATCGGCACCGCGCGGGCTCCCGTGTTCGGGTCGGGGCGCTGCCCCGCGTGGAGCTGGCGAGTCTCGAACCCGAACTCACGACTCTGTTCGAGTCGCTCGCGCTCCCCCCGCGCCTGTTCGGGTCGGTCATGCTCGCCGGTCACGGACCCTCTCCCAGAAAGCGACGGATGATCGGCGTCTGCCGCGCCTCCTCGAGCAGGAAGCAGTCGTGCCCATACGGTGCGTCGATCTGGTGCAACTCGACGGGTTTGCCGAGCCTCCGGAGCGCGTCCTCGATCTCGCGCGAGCCCGACGGCGGGTACAGCCAGTCAGAGCTGAAGGCGATCAGCAGCGTCCGCGCCGATACGTCCTCGAACGCGCGCGTCAGCGAGCCGCCACCGTACTGCCGGGCGAGATCGAAGTAGGTCAGCGCCCGCGACGTGTACAGGTAGGTGTTGGCGTCAAAGCGCTTGACGAATGAATCAGCCTGGTGGCGAAGGTAGCTCTCGACCTCGAACTCCGGCTCGGAGACGGTGTAGCGGATGTCGTCCGCGAACTGGAGGCGCCGGCCGAACTTCTCAGCGAGCGCCGGCGCTGAGAGGTAGGTGATGTGGCCGATCATTCGCGCGACGCCCATACCGGCGTCCGGCTGCGCCTTGGTGTCGTGGTAATGGCCGCCCTGCCAGGCCGAGTCGCGCATGATCGCCTCCCGCGCGATGGCGTTCCACGCCATCCCCTGGGGGTGGAGAGCGTGCGTGCTGGCGATCGCGACGATCGCGTCGACTTGGTCTCCGAACGTGATCGCCCACTCGAACGCCTGCATGCCTCCGAGCGAGCCGCCCGCGACCGCCGCCAGCCGCTCGATCCCGAGCTCGTCGAGGAACGCGCGCTCCGTTCTCACCATGTCCGCGACGGTGATCACGGGGAAGTCCGAGCCGTAAGGCACGCCCGTCGCCGGGTCGGGCGACGAAGGTCCCGTGGTCCCACGGCAACCGCCGAGCAGGTTGGTGGAGACCACGAAGAACCGGTCGGTGTCGAAGGCCTTTCCGGGGCCGATCATCCCGTCCCACCAGCCGAGTCCCCTGCCGGCCGCGCCGTCGCGATCCTCGGCCCCGAAGCCGTCACGGGTGCTCTGCTGCGCTGCCGCCTTCGAGAAGCCGGCGGCGTGGGCGTCCCCGCTGAGCGCGTGGCAGACCATGATCACATTGTCACGCCGGGGAGAGAGCGTGCCGTAGGTCTCGTAGGCCACGCGGACGTGGTCGAGATCCCGTCCGCAGTCGAGCCTGACCGGGGTGGGCAGCTCGAGATAGCGCGTCTCGACGGTGCCGACCGAGCCGGCCGCGGGCGTCGGCGCGGGGGCCGTGGTCGTGTTCATCGCTTTGTTCGCCAGGATGATATTGTCGAGCTTCCTGATCGAGAAACAGTCATTATGAGGGAAAGGGGCCACAGGGCGAGATGACGACGACAGCCGACAACGGAGTCAACGTGCAGGCGCTGCTCGATGCGCGCGGTGTTCTGGAAGGCGCGCCAGAGGCCGCCCAGTTCACGTGGCGAGCATCGTCCAAGTGGCAGCACGGCGTTCACAGCACGACAAGTATCCAGAACTACTTCGGCCTCGGTGAGGAGCAGAGCCACAAGACCGAGCGCGTGTTCGACGCGGATCACCCGGAGACGTTCGCTGCTCCCGACGGCGGAATCACGCCGATCGAGTATCTGCTCGTCGGGCTGGCGAGCTGCCTGACCGCCGGTGTGGCGTCCGTCGCCCAGAATCGCGGGATTCAGCTGCGCTCGGTCGAGTCCACGGTCGAGGGCAACCACGACATCCGTGGGATCCTCGGTGCCGACAGCGACGTTCGCAACGGCTTCAACGACATCAAGGTGACGTTCAAGATCGACGCCGACGCCTCCGAGGACGACATCGAAGCGTTGGTCGCCCAGTCTCAGAAGCGCTCCGCGGTGTTCGACGCCATCTCGAACCCGACGGAGGTCGTTGTTGCGGTCGCCTGAGGGCCTCGTCGACGAGCGCGTCCGGGTCCCCTGAGGCCGCGCCATCGAGCGCGTCACCACCGTCGTCATCGGCGCCGGACACGCCGGCCTGGCCGCCAGCCACTTTCTCAGCGAACGGTCGATCGACCACGTCGTCCTGGAGCGCGGCGAGATCGCCAACTCGTGGCGTTCTGAGCGCTGGGACTCGCTCCGGCTGCTGACCCCCAACTGGCAGTGCGGCCTACCGGGCGTTCCCTACGAAGGCCCGGATCCGGACGGCTACATGACGACAGCCGACGTCGTCGAGCTGATCGATCGCTTCGCCGCGCGCGCTCACGTGCGCGTCCGCACCGGCACGAATGTCACCTCGGTGCGGCGCACCGACGACGGCTACAACGTGACCACGAGCGGCGGCGAGATCCGCTCGCGGACGGCGGTGATCGCGAGCGGTGCCTGCAACCATCCGACGGTGCCCGGCTTTGCGCCGGCGGTGCCGGCGGAGGTGCAGCAGCTGACGACGTTTGACTACCGCGACCCCACGCAACTCCCCGAGGGAGGCGTGCTCGTGGTCGGGGCATCGGCGACCGGAGTCCAGCTGGCAGCCGAGCTGAGGCGATCGGGCCGGCCGGTGATCTTGTCGGTCGGAGAGCACGTTCGGTTGCCGCGGGTCTATCGCGGGCGCGATGTCCTGTGGTGGATGGACGCATCGGGTGTCTGGGACCAGCGCTACGACGAGCTCGATGATCTTGTACGGGCGCGCCGGCTGCCCTCGCCGCAGCTCGTCGGGACGCCCGAGCGGGCGACGCTCGATCTCAACGCGCTCGTCGCGATCGGCGTCGAGCTAATCGGACGCTGCGCGGCCGTCCGTGACGGCCATGCACTGTTCTCCGGCGGCCTGCGCAACGTCTGCTCGCTCGCGGACCTGAAGATGAGACGGCTGCTCGGGTCGTTCGACGAGTGGGCTCGGACCGAGGGACTGGACGCCGAGGTCGATGCCCCCGAGCGCGGCGCACCGACCGAGGTGGGCCGATCGCCACGGCTGCGTCTTGACCTCCGGAGCGGTGAGATCCGCTCGATCGTCTGGGCGACGGGGTTCCGGCCGGATTACCGGTGGCTCGACGTGCCCGTGATCGATCCCAAGGGGCGGCTCCGCCACGACGGCGGCGTCGTCGACAGCCCCGGTCTGTACGCCCTCGGGCTGCCCGTGCTGAGGCGGCGCAAATCGACGTTCATCCACGGCATCGAGGACGACGCGCGGGAAGTGATCGATCATCTCGCGGGCTCGCTGGCCGGACGCGAGGAGGCGCGGTCGCCGGCGCCGTGAGGGTAAAGTTAACCGGCCTTGTGAGGATCGCGATGGCCGTCCTCGCCCCATCGCATGATCTTCCGACAGATCACCCACGACGACCTCGGTTGCGCCTCCTATCTGATCGGAGACGAGCACGCCGGCGTCGCCGCGGTCGTGGACCCGCGGTTCGAGATCGACGCCTACCTCGAGCTCGCCTGGTACATGGGCGTGCGCATCGAGCACATCTTCGAGACGCACAACCACGCCGACCACGTCTCCGGCCACGGCCGGCTGGCCGCGGCCACCGGAGCGGCGATCCACATCCACCGCGAGGCGCAGCCCTCGTACGAACACCTGCCGTTCGACGACGGCGATGAGTTCGCGCTCGGCGCGCTCACCGTCCGTGCGCTGCACACCCCCGGCCACCGCCCCGAGCACACGGCGTTCGCGCTCGTCGACACGCGGCGCGGCGCCGAGCCCTGGGCGGTCCTCACCGGCGACTCGCTGTTCGTCGGCGACATCGCGCGGCCCGACCTCGCCGTCGACGAGGAAGAGGGCGCGCGCGGCATCTTTCGCTCGCTGCGCGACCGGTTGCTCGCGCTGCCCGGCGAGGTCGAGGTGTGGCCGGGCCATCTCGGCGGCTCGATGTGCGGCGGCCCGGGGATGGACATGAAGATCGCCTCGACGATCGGCTACGAGCGCGACCACAACCCGACCCTGGAGATCGCCGATGAGGATGCCTTCGTCGCCGAATCCCTCGCCGGGCTTGGCCCCCAGCCGCCGAACTTCCACGCGATCGTCGAGCTCAACCGCGGGCCGCTTGTCACCGCCGGCGTCGAGGTCCACCCGCTCGCCCCGCGCCAGGTCGAGTCAAAGCGCGCCGGTGGCGCGCTGCTGGTCGACGTCCGCACCGACCTGCAGTTCGACGACGCGCACATCCCCGGCTCGGTCGCCAACCCGATGACTCGCGCCGGGTTCGGCTCCAAGCTCGCGTGGCTCGCCGATCCTGAGCAGGAGATCGTGTTCGTGGGCCGTGACGATGCCGACGGACGACGCGCCGGCCGGTTGGCGGTCGCCGTCGGCCTGCGCCGCCTGGGCGGCTTCCTGCATGGGGGGATGACGAGCTGGCGCCAGGAGGGGCGCGAGGTGCAGCGCATCGAGCGACTTGCCGTGGACGATCTCCCGGCGCGACTCGACGAGGCTCCCGAGACGCAGGTGCTCGACGTGCGCGAGCGCGCGGAGTGGGATGCCGGTCACATTCCGGGCTCGGTCTTCACCCCGTGGCACGACATCGGCGCATTGCCCGACGGTCTTGACCCGGACCGCCCGATCGCCGTCATCTGCGCCTCGGGTCAGCGCGCCGCGACCGGCGCCAGCCTCGTTCAGCGCTTCGGCGCCGGCCGCGTCATTCACGTCACGGACGGCGGCGTTCCCGCCTGGGAGCGCCTCGGGCGCGAACTTCAGAAGTAGACATCTCGACCTGCTTGGAGGCGACTTTCGCGATGCTTCATTCACAACTGCCCTGGTACATCGCGGGGCCGGTGTTCGGCCTGTGCGTGATCGTGTGCCGGGCGCTCTACAACGCCCGGCTCGGGGTCACCGGCGGGTACTCCGAGGTGATCGCCAAGCTCACGCGGCGCTCGCTGAGCTTTGACTGGCGTGGCTGGTTTCTGATCGGCGTGTTCCTGGGCGGCACCTTGTTCGCCGTGATCGCCGGCGGTCCCGACTTTCACGGTTACGGCTGGCTGACCCAGCACCTGCACGGCGGCGCACAGGCATGGATCGCCCCGATCCTGCTCGTCAGCGGCGTGCTGATCGGCTACGGCGCCAAGCTGTCGGGCGGCTGCACGTCGGGCAACGGTCTGAGCGGCACCTCGCTGCTGTCGCCGGCGAGCCTCGCCGCGACCGCAACCTTCTTCGGGACCGCGATCGCCGTCAGCTTCATCATCAAGGCGGTCGTCTGATGCGCGCGCGGGGTTTTGGCCTCGTGATCGGACTGATCTTCGGGGTCGCTCTGTCGTGGAGCGGTATGACCTCGCCCGACGTGATCCGCGGGGCGCTCCTGTTCCAGCACGCGTATCTGTTCGAATTCTTTGCCGCCGCCGTGTTGACGGCCACGGCGGGTGCGTGGCTGCTGCGCCGTGCCGGTGTGCGGGCGGTGTTCACCGGCCAGCCGGTCGACTGGAGCCGCGAGGCCCCGGAGCGCCGCCACATCGTCGGCAGCCTGGTGTTCGGTATCGGTTGGGGGGTCTCGGATGCGTGCCCCGGTCCGATCGCGACGCAGGTTGGCCAGGGCATCGCGTGGGGGCTATGGACGCTCGCGGGCGTCGTCATCGGGGTGGTGGTGTTCCTGCGCCGCCGCCAGCCCGACACCGAGCCGGCCACCGACCGGATGGCGGCCCGGTCGCCCGAGCCGGTGGCCTCCGGATGAGGATCGCCGTCGTCGGCGGGCTGGTCGGCGTCAGCAGTCCGCGACGACGTGGGGATAGATGTAGCCGGTCTGGGCCTTGACGGTCGCGGGCCCGGTCACCTGGGGGCCGGTGCTGGAGACGGCGTTGGCCTGGCCAGGCTTCGGATACGGGTCGTAGGTCAGGCGGCTGGAGGCGCTGAACAGCCCGGAGTGCAGGAGCGTCTGCATGGCGGCGGCCATCGTCGGCGTCTGGGACACGTAGGCGTCCTCGTTGATCGTCGGGGCCATCAACAGCGTGTGGCCGACCGCGTCGAACGTATTCGACGCCGAGCCGAACTCGGTCAGCATGTTCAGGACGTCGGCGGTGTAGGGCTCGCCGTAGCGGAGGATCGGGTTGGCCTGGCAGAGCAGCTTGCGAGCCGACGGCAGAACCTTCGCGGCCGGTGGCGAGAACCGCTTCAGCCGGCCGAGGGTCTGGTTCAACGCCGGGGCCGCGACGCTCAGGTCGCCCAGCACCGAGCGCAGGTCGTCGCTGGCGGGTGCGAGCTGCTGGGCCGCCGGGCGCACGGCATCGACCGTCGCGGCCAGGTTGAAGAGGACCGGCGCCGCCTCTCCGGTGACCCGTTGGAGCTTGCCGGTCGTCGTCTGCACCGCGCGCAGCGTGCGCGGCAGGACATCGATCAGTCTCGCGAGCTGGCGGTCGCGGTCGGCGACCGCCCGGACCGTCGCCAGTCCGCCGTTGGCGAGTCCGCGGATCTCGCTCCCCTCTGTGCCGATCGAGCCGGTCAGATCGCCCAGTTGCTGGACGAGCTGGCCGATCTGGGCACGCTGGGGAGCGAGCGCGTCGATCAGCTGAGAGCCGTCGCGGATGGTGGCGGCGGTCGACCCGACAAGCTCGTTGAGCCGGTCGCCCCGGTCATCGACCGCGCCGCCCAGCCCCGCGATCAGGCGTCGCGCCTGGGTGCGCGCCCGGCCCTGGAGGACCGATAGCACCTGATCGACCTCGACCGTCTGCTTGGCCTGATCGATTCCGATCACCCCGCCCGAGGGGATCTGTGCGCGGCTGTGGCCGATGTCGATCTCCATGTAGTTCTCTCCCAATGGGGTCCGGGTGCGCAGCTGCGCGCGCGAGTCCGCCGGCAGCGGCGTCACGCCCGCGTGGTCGATCGTCATTGCGACCACGGCCGCGGAGCCGCGGTGTGACACGGACTCGACCTGGCCGACCTGGACGCCAGCCATCGTCACGCGAGCGCCGTCGACGAGTTGCGAGCCGCCGTCGGGGAGCACCGCGCTGACCGAGTAGTGCGTGCCGGACAGCGTGGGCAGGGCTCCTCCGAGCGAGAGCAGCCACACGAAGAAGCCCGCGGCGGCCACGACGAGCAGCGCGAAGGTGATCAGGCGACCCCGTCGCGGGGTGGGCGTCATCTGTAGTCACCCGCCTGGGGCAGTCGCCCGCCGATCGCCTGCCCCGGCGTGCACGACTTCTCGGGAAACTCGAACGGATTCGGGGCCCCGATCGACTGTCCGCCGCCGACGGCGTTGCCGCGGGGAGCGCCGCCGCGGGCGTCGCCGAACTTCGCCATCGACGCGTCCCAGTCGAAGAATCCGTACAGGCTCGGCAGGCACGCCTCGATGCCGGACACCGTCTCGTTGATCACGGGGACCTGCGGAAGCAGCGTGGTCACCGATTGGCTGAGGTTCTTCGACACCGGCACGAGCGCGCCGGCCAGCGGGACGAGCTTGCTCACCGGCTGCTGGAGCGCCGTGATCGCCGGCCGCGCAACGCGTGTGAGGCGTCGGATGTCGGCCAGTGCCTGCGGGAGCTGCCCCGCGACCGGCTCGAGGCTCCGGGAGGCTCCGGTGACGCTCGGCAGCACCCCCTGCAGCGCGGTGAGCGCCTGATCCGCGGTCGCGATCGTTGGTGGGAGCTCGGTTAGAGTCTGCTCGACGGCCGGCGCGTTGTCGCCGAGCGTGCCCATCGTCTTGGCGCCCTCGGCGACGAGCGTCCGGATCTGCGTGGCCCGGTCGCCGAGCGTCGTCGTCAGCAGCCCGACGTTGTGCACGAGCTGCTTCGTCAGCCGGCTGTGAAGGTCGAGCTGGCCAGTCAGCTGACCCGCCTCGCGCACGAACGGGACCAGCTCGGCGAACGAGGTTCGCAGCGACTGGCCGCGGTCGGCGAGCCCGTTGCCGAGCGCGCCCAGCAGTTGCTGCAGGCGCGTGCGCTCGGGCGTCCCGAACACGTCGAGTACGTCGCTGATGCTCACCGGGGTGGCGGTCTGCGTGGCCGGGACGGCAGCCGTCGTCGACGCGAGGCCCGCGTCCGGCGTGCCGCGGGAGGTGATGTCGAGGTACATGTCCTGCAGCGGCGTGTTCGGGCGCAGCTGCGCCGTGGCGTTGCGGTAGACCCGTCCGAAGCTCGTCTCCAGCGCTACGGTGATCACCGGCTGCGTACCGTCGAGCCGGACGGAGGTGACCTTGCCCGCGGGGATCCCCTTGAAGCGGACCTCGTCTACGCCCGGCTGCACGCCGGTCGCATCTGTGACGTCGAAGCGGTAGGTATGCGAGCTGACGAGCGCCGGCTTGTCGATCTGAAGGAGCAGGAAGGCCGCGCACGCGGCCGTCACCGCGAACACGAACGCCAGCGTGCCCAGCGGGCGCACCGACCGGCGAGCCTCTTCCAGCGCGCGGCGGCGGATGTGCCCGCGCGCGACGTGATCGCGGATCTCGATCACGGTGCCCCGCCGAAGATCGTCCCCAGCGCCTGGCTGATGCTCTCGCAGGCCAGCAGCTGTTTGACCTCGGAGTCGGCGAAGTAGAGCTGGCAGGGGAGGTAGAACGATGCGTTGCCCGCCGTCGCCGGGAAGCGCGCGAAGTGGCCGTCGTTGTCCTCATAGGCGCCCATCGCCCCGAGCCCGGCGAGCCCGGGACCGATCATCTCCGCCATCGAGTGTTTGGAGTCGGGCTGGGTCTCGGCCGCGTAGGGGAGGATGGTGTCGGCCAGCTGATCGAGTGAGGGGGTGAGCTCGTGCAGCAGCGCCAGCGCCTGCGCCGACGCCCGCGACAGCGACGTGACCGCGGGGCGCAGGTCGTGCAGCAGCGGGGTGGCGTGGCCAAGCAGGACGTCGGCCGGCTCGACCGTGGCCCGCAGCTCGCGCACCGTCGGTGACACCTGCGGGGCCGGACGCTCCAGCCGGGCGAGCAGCGGGTTGACGACCGTCAGCGTGCCGCGCAGCGAGCGCATCGTCGTGTCCGCCCGAGCCAGCAGCCCAGGCGCTCCCGCCAGCGTGCGCTGCAGGTCGGCGCTCCGTGCGCCCGTCGCCTGCAGAAACGACGCTGTCGAGGAGACGAGCCGGCGCAGCTGCCCCTCGGGAGCGTCGAGCGCCTGAACGGTCGTGCTCGCCGAGTCGATCAGCGTCCGCAGATCGCTTGTCGGCTCACTGCCACGCAGCGCGCCGAGACCGCCGGCGAGCGCCGGCGACTGCTGGGCGAGCGTCTGCAGCGTCTGCGCCGGATAACGCGGATCGCTCAGCGCCTTGGCGAGCTCACCCGGCATCGTCTCAAGACCCCGCTTGGCGGCGCCCTGGACGATGCTGGTCACGTCATCGACCTCGGTCTGGCTGCCCGTCCGCGCCGCCGGAATCGTCGCGCCGCGCAGCGTCCCCGAGCTGCGGTTACCGCGGCTCAGATCGATGTAGAAGTTGCCGCCGAGCAGCGTGCGGAAGCGGATCTGGGCGCCCGCGTCATCGTATAGCGGCCCCGCGTTGTTCCCGAGTTGCATCGTCACCATCGCCGCTCGGCCGCGAAGGGCGACGGAGCCGACCGTCCCGACGTTGACACCGGAGATGCGCACCGGGTCGCCCGTCGTGAGCTGCCGGGCGTCGGCGAACACCACCCGCACGGTCCGGCTGCCGGGCGGGTGCAGCAGTCCCGACACCACGCCGGTCTCGACGGCCACCAGCAGCGCGATCGTGATCACGGCGGCGCCCAGGCCGAGGGCGGCGTCGGGCATCGCGGCGAGCCGGCGGCGCACGGCGGTCATGGCTGCCCCTTCCGGACGCTCGCCACCGAGGCCGGCCGGTCGTCGTGAGTGCACGGTGGGGCGTAGGCCTCATGGCGCAGATCGGTCGACGTGCCGAACTGATCGAGCGCCTCGGGACCCCCGGCTATCTGAGCGCGGAACTCCATCGGCGGTCCGAGCGGCCCGGTGCCGGTGCCCCCGAAGCCGGTCATGCTCCGCAGGGTCACGCCGAGGTTCTCGAGGTCGCAGCCGTGCTGCCCGGTCGTGACGAGCATCGGGGCCAGGCGTGTGAGCGCATCGCGCAGCGGCGGGAGCACAGGGGCGAGCGCGCCAGTGAACTTCAGCGCCGCAGGAATCGCGGTCACCGCCGTGTCGAGCAATGTCCGCGCCCGGGCCAGCGGCGTCGGGCTGCTGCGTAGCAATGCAGTCGCCTCGGTCAGCCCGTGCGGGAGCACGGGAAGCGTGCGGTGGGCCGCCACGGCTAGCGCATCGGCCGACGCGAGCAGCGTCTCGCCCGTCTGCAGCCCCGTGGCGGTGCTCTGGAGCGCCGGCGGCGCATCGGTCAAGGACTGACGCAGCTGTGAGCGCTCGGAGACGAGCGGCCCCAACGCCTGGCTGGCGGGCGTCAGCATCGCGCTGATCTGGGCGCGCACGGCCGCCAGCGGCGCCATCGTCGAGTCCAGGGCGGGGAGCAGGCGGGAGGCGGCGCCCGGTCGCGCCAAGATCGCGCCGGCCACCAACGTGAAGTTGCTCGCCGCCGTGGGAGCGTCGGCGAGCGCGTCGTTGAGCTGCGTGCCGCGGCCGAGCACCCCGAGACCGAGGCCGCGCAGCATCTGGCCGAGCGAACGCCGCGTTGCTGCGTCGAACGTGTCGAGCGCCTCGGGCACGCCATCGGTGAGTGACCCCGGACCGCCGACGAGCGTGGCCCCGTCGGCGAGCATCTGGCGGCTGCGGCTCGGGATGAGCTGCACGTAGCGCGCACCGAGCAGGCCGTTGGTGCGCACCATCACCCGGGTGCCGACGGGTATCCGGGTCCCGGGATCGATCTGCAACGTGACGGCGGCGGTGCCAGTCGCCGTCGCCTGCTCGGCGGTCACCTGTCCGACTCGCACTCCCGCGATCCGCACCGGGTCGTGCTGGATGAGGTTGCCGATGTCGGGCACCTTGACCGTCAGCGTCCGGTAGTGCTCGAAGGGGACGCCGTTGTAGGAGCTGACGCCGACGTAGATAAATACGCCGACAAGGGCGAGCACCGCGAGCCCCCTGACGGTCGTCCGCCACGCCGGCTCGAGATCGCGCCTCTGGCGACGCCGGCGCCGGATAGGACGTGAAGTTGCCGTCGGCGTCATGGCTTGAGCAGGTACTGAAACAGGGAGGACAGGTTGGTCCCGGAGGGAGCGGACGCTCCGGAGGCACCGGCAGCCGGAGCCCGCGCGGCCGCGGATCGCGAGGACCGCGCCGAGTTCGATCTCTTGCCGCGGGCCGCAGGCAGACCCCCCGTGGAGATGAGCTGGTTGACGATCCTCGTGGCCGTCTGCGGCGTGATCGAGAACTCGGCGCGGAACAGGTGCGAGAGGCTGTCGCGCAGCTCGACGGCGTGCGACCAGTTCCAGGCCGTGGCGAGGATGTTGTCGATGCTGAGCGAGAGCGCGTGAGTCACCGGCTGTGCGTCGGTGACCGCTGTGGTGAGCGCGCTCAGCGTCGGTACCGCCTCCTGAAGCACGGGCGTTGCGTGCACGGCGAGCGCCGTCAGCTGAGGTGCTGCGGCGCTCGCGGCCCGCAGGGCCGGCGTCGCCGAGGTGGTGAACGGCGCAAGCTGGCGCAGCGTGCCCGTGAGCGGAGGGGCCACGGTCTGGATGTCGCGGGCCGCCGGGCCGAGCGGCACGGTGGTGTTGCGCAGGTCGGTGAGGAACCGCTGGGCGGTGGCCAGTGTGCCGGGCAGCCGGCGCAACGTGGCCTGCAGCTGGGCGTCGCGGGGCTCGACGCTCACCGCCGCCTGTCCCAGCGTGTTGACCAGCCTGCCGAGCTGTGGGCGCTGGCCGTCGATCGAGGTGATGAACGCGTCGGAGTTCGACACCAGCCGGGCAAGTGCCTGGTTGTCGCTATCCAGCTGGCCGAGCAGGTTCGAGCCCGCGCTCAGCGAGCTCGGCAGCTCGTTGAGCAGGGTGCTGATGTCCGCCCGCCGTCCTGCGAAGGCCGCTCCCGCCTCGTCGATGAGGATCGTCAGGCGCGACCGGGTCTCGGGGGCGAGCACGTCGAGCACCTGGTCGAGGTCCGTGGCCGGGGTCACCCGGCTGGCGGCGAGCGTAAACCCGCTCGGCGCGGGGCGGCGCCGGTTGCCCGGTAGCAGCTGCAGGCTCTTCTGGCCCAGGAGGTTGAGCGACGTGACCTGGGCCCGCGCGTCCCGCCCCACCGGCGCGTAGCGTCGGTCGATATCCAGTGTGGCGAAGACCTGGTCATGGCGCGCAAGGCGAAGCTGGACGGTCCCGACCTGAACGCCGCCCTCCACGACCTTGGAGCCGTCGCGCAGCCCGAGGGCATCGTTCATCCGCAGGTGCACGATGTAGCCCGAGCCGCGCGAGACCACGATCAGCACCACAGCGCCGGCGGCGGCGAGCAGGGCGACGCGGGCGATCAGCCGGGGGATGTTCACGGCCGGCTCCGTGCGTGCGCGACGCTGGACAGCGGCAGGGGGGCAGGGCTTGCATTCCCGGCTTCAGGGTCGTCGGCCGGGTTGAGCGCGTCCGGGGTCACCCCGCACTGGGGCTGGTACCAGGGCTGTCCCGCCGACTCGCCAGGAGGTCGCGGGAACGAGTCGGTGAATCCGGGGAACTGCGCGATCGCCTGCGCCGGGGTGTCGGTCTGCACGCCGGTGAGCGCCGGCAGGATCGCCGAGGGCACGACGCGTGCGATGTAGTCGGTGCCGTCCGTCGGCGACAGGAACGCGCCCCAGTTGGTGAAGAAGGCGGCGATGTCCGGGGTGTAGGGGCGGATGCATCCCAGCTGAGGGGCCGACTGGTCGATGACCGAGCCGATCGTCGGCATCAGCGTGGTCGCGGTCTGCAGCAGGTGCGTGATCTCGGGCGCCGAGCGCCCGGCCGTGGTCAGGGTGGCCTCGGCATCGGGCGTGACCCTCACGATCGTCTGCAGCAGCTGGTCCAGCGGCTGGGCTGCCGCTCGCAGCTGCGTGACTCCTGGGCTCAGGGCGGTGGTGACGTGGCCGGCGAGGTCGAGCGTCCGGTCGGCGGTTGCCAGGGTTGCGTCGGTCTCGGCGAACGTCTGCGGCGCACGCGAGAGCGTGTCGCGCATCGAGGCCGCCTGGCTGCCGACAGCCTGCAGTGTCGACGCTGCGCCGCGCACCAACTCGGCGACGGACGGCTGCGAGGTGTCGAACGCGTCAACGACGCGGGTCGTTGCGCCGATCAATGCGGTGAGCTGCTGTTGGGAGCCGTCGAGAGTCGACAGCACCGCGTCGGCCTGGGTGAGCGCTACCGGGGCCTGCGTGATCGTGTCACGCAGCGGCTGCTCGGCAGCCTGCAGCGCGCTGCCTCCGTTGACGAGCGTGGAGCGCAGCCCGGCGCGCACCGCCGGGGTGAAGTCGTCGAGCAGCGAGTCGAACTGAACGGGCACGCGCAGCGCAGACGTTGGGAGCGTGGCGCCCTCGGGATACGGGACGCCGGGCCGGGGCGGTTGGGTCAGGTCGAGGTAGTCGTTGAGATAGGAGATCGTGCCGCCCCACCGCAGCGAAAGGCGCACGCCCCGGGTCAGCGGCCACAGCCGGGTGCCGATATCCAGGCCGACGCGGGCGCGGGTGCCGTGCTGGACGGGATCCACCGATGCCACCGTGCCGACGTCGAGGCCCGCCTCACGGATCGGCTCGCCCGCGTAAAGGCCGGTGGCGTCGGGGATCTCGACCCACACCCGGCGATTGGCGGCGCCCGGCGCCAGCGTGAGTACGGCGCCGACGGCTACGAGGACGGCGACGAGCGCGAGCGGCGCGGCCCGCCGCACGTGGTCCGAAGTGCTCATCAGCCGCCGATCGGTAGGCCGTAGCTGGTGGCGTACCACAGCGTGGCGATCACGCTGCCGACGATGTGCAGGATGACGAGGTTGACGACGACCGCGCGCGCCACCGCTTCGCCGATCGCCGCCGGACCTCCGCGCACGCGCATGCCGTAGAAGCAGGCGACGGTCACCGTCGAGACCGTCACCACGGCGATCACGCAAAACACGTACAGGAGGTCGCTCATGCTCTGCGCGCCCCAGTAGAACTCGTTCAGACCGGCACCCGATACGCCGTGCAGCACGATCACCGCGGTGGCGTAGAAGCCGGCGTAGAAGGTCACCATCGCAACCGCAGTGGCGATCGGGATGAAGATGATCGTGGCCAGGATCCGGGTGCCGACGACGTAGCGCATCGGATCGACGCCGATCGACTCCAGCGCGGCGATCTCCTCTCCGATCCGCATCGTGCCGATCTCGGCGACGAAACCGCCGCAGATCTTCGAGACGAACACATAGCCGAACATGACCACGCAGGCGACGCGGATCGTCAACTCGCCGCCGACGCCGGTGAAGTCGGCGGCGCCGAGCGCGTGGACGAGGAAGTACACGAAATTGGCGGCGGTGATCCCGATCATCGCCTCCATGAAGGCCAGCAGCGCGATCGACTCCAACGCGAGCGCGGCGAACTGGCGCAGGACCTCCGAGATGTACCAGAGAGTCCGCGGAAGGCCGAGCAGGGCCCGCGCGGAGAAGCGGATGAGCGCTCCGTATTCGTCCAGCCCCGCGGCGAGCGCGCCGGGACGCCGTGGTTCAGGGGTTGCCTGCTCCGTCGTCACGCGTCGCTACCCCTTGAAGTCCGCGAGTTGCGGGAAGACCGTCAGGTAGGTCAGGTTGAACAGGCTGTTGAGCACCCAGATGCCGGCGAACAGCAGCACGATGTTCTGATTGACCGCGCGGCCGACCCCCTCGGTGCCGCCTTCGGCCGACAGGCCCTTGGCGCAGCTCACCACGCCGACGAAAGCACCGATCAGGACGAACTTCAGCAGTGCTGCGATCTGGTCGGCGGACAGCATGCTCTGCACGATCCCGTCGGCCACGAGGCGATGCGAGAGCGGTGTGAAGCTCGGCGCGAGGCTCCAGTCAGTGAGGATCGTGACGAAGATCGCGAAGATCCCGAGTACCGTGCACGCGATTGTCGCCGCGACCACGCGCGGGACGACGAGCAGCCGGATCTGATCGACGCCCAGCACGGTCAGCGCGTCGAGCTCCTCGCGGTTCTTGCGTGCGGCAAGGTCAGCGGTGATCGAGGCGCCGACAGTTCCGGCGAAGACCATCCCGGTGACCCACACGATCGGCTCGCGGGTGAAACCCAGCAGGAGGGTGCCCGGGAGACGATCGGCGGCGCCGAGCAGCCGGATGAAGCCCAGCAGCATCACGAACGCGTAGCCGAGCACCCAGAAGAAGATCGAGACGGTGAGCGGGATCGCGCAGCGTGCGATGAAGCGGTTGGTCTCCTCGACGGCCGTCCACAGCCAGTTGAACGGAGGGCGGATCAGGCACTGGCCGGTTCTGGCGGCCAACCGGCCGATCTCGCTGCTCGTGCTCAGTCCGCGGAACGTCGCGCTGTCGCGCCAGATCTCGCTCAGCGTGCGCGATGGCACGGGCACAGGCGGCCTACGCCCGCTGACGGTACTGCGTGTCTGTGACCGGTTCGGCGACATTGGCGTCAGTCCATCTGCAGCGGGCCCTCGACCCCGCCGTCGAGGAACTGGCGCACGAACGGGTTCTCGGACGCGAACACGTCGGCCGCCAGACCGGATTGCACGATCGTCCCGTCCCACAGGACCGACACGTGATCGGCAATCTGGCGCGCCAGGTCGATGTCATGGGTGACGACGAGCACCACCCCCCCGCCACGAGCGTGCTGGTCGCAGATCAGGTCGCCGATCAGCGCGGTCCGCACCGGGTCGAGTCCCGAGTCGGGCTCGTCGCACAGCAGGATCCGCGGATCGAGCACGAGCGCCCGTGCCAGTCCGGCGCGCTTGCGCATCCCACCCGAAAGCTCGCGCGGAAACTGGTGGGCGGCGTCCACGAGGCCAACGTCGTGCAGTCGCTCGAGGACGATCTCCCGGATCTCGCGGTCGCGCAGATCGGTGTGCTCGCGCAGTGGGAAGGCGACGTTGTCGTGGACGGTCATCGCGCTGAACAGGGCCCCGTCCTGGAACATCACGCCCACGTCGCGCCGCAGACCCATGAGCTGTGACCGCCGCATCGCCCCGACCGACCGTCCGCGCAAGCGGACTTCGCCGGCGTCAGGCGACAGGAGACCGATGATGTGCTGGAAGAGCACGCTCTTGCCGGCGCCCGAGGGCCCGAGCACCACCGAGATGACGCCCTCGGGGATCCGCAGGTCGACGCCGTCGAGCACCCGGGATGAGCCGAACGACTTGACCAAACCGCGCGTCTCGATCGCGAGCAGGTCGGCGGTGCTCTCATCGGCGCGAGGCTGGGAGGTCTCGGCCTGGGAGGTCAGGATGCTGATCCGCTCGGCGCGCCCGGCCGACCCGGCGAGCATGCGCTGGAGGATCGGGTCGACTTCGAGGTAGGCGCGGGCCGGTCCCTGCACAGCGACCACCCCGGCGAACACCGCAGCGGCCAGCGGAAATTGACCGACGGCCAGCCCGGTCGCCTGCTCCGGCGTGAGCACGATCTCGATCTCCGCCGGCTCATCGCCGCCGGCGACGCCAGGAGGATCCTGATCGAGCAGCAGGGTCACCGCCTCCTGCGCGGCCACCGTGAAGCGGACGCTCGTGTCCGTCCGGCCAAGGCGCCGCGCCAGGCTGGCCTCGCTCTCGAGTGCGTGCGCCAGGGCCGTGCGCAGGCGCTCGGCCGCCACGGTCACCGGGACCGCGGATTGTCTCGAAGTAGGGCCAACGGACCGCATTTGTGCTAATAGTGTCCCACAATATCGACTGATTTAGTTGACTTAGGCGTGGGTATCCCCGTGCCCACGCCCAGCCCCCGCGACCAAGAGGCCCACGACGATGACGACCAGCTCGATGACGTTGCCCCCGTTTCCGCTCGAACGTGCCGTGCTGCCGACGGAGGGATCGGTCAAGGAGTGCCTGCTGATCGTCGATCGTCGCCCGCTGATGCGCTCAGGGCTGGCCCAGATCGCCGCTGGTGCTTCCGACATCGTGTGCGCCGTCGGGGTGAGCGACCTCGAGGGCGCCGCCGCCAAGCTCCAGTTCATGAGCGCGGCTCCGCGGGCGATCGTGCTCGGCCTCGGCCGCGGAGACGACCCCGTCGAGATGGTGGACGCGGCTCGCGCGCTGGCGCCGGCGGTCATCTGCATCGTGGACCGCGGCGAGCCGGCGCTGCTGCGCTCGGCTTCCTTGGCGGGCGCCGACGCGTACCTGATGCTCGACGAGGTCGGCCCCGACAGCATCCGCGACGCGCTGGTCGCGCTCGATGCGGGAGTCAGAGTCATCCCGGCGGCCATGCGGATCGGCCGCGCCGGCGCCGCGCCCTCGGTGGCGCTCACGGCGCGCTGCCGCGAGGTGCTCGAAGCGCTCGCCGCGGGTCTGCGCGACGACGAGATCGCCGACCGGCTCGGCATCACCATCCGCTCGGTCCGCAAGCACGTCACCGTCGCGCAGGAGCGCCTCGAGGCGCGTACCCGCGTTCATGCGCTGGCGATCGCAGCCCGCGAGGGCCTGATCTGATCATCGTCTACTCGGATCGCGCGGTGATCGCTCAGGGTCTTGTGCGGTTGCTGCCCGAGCCATGGCGCCCCGGGGCGCTCGTCGTGAGCGATGCCACCGGGCCGATGCAGATCGAGACCGCGCCATCCGACGATGCGCCGGAGGCGGTGGTGGTGGATCTGTCGGCGCCCGGGGCAGCTGAAATGGCCGGCCGGATCGGTGAGTGCGAAGCGATCCTGATTGTTCTGATCGCATCTGCCCGCGAGCGGATCGACGCGACCGTGGCCGAGCACGCGGACGCGATTCTCGTGCGCGACGAGGTCACACCCGAATCGCTGCGACTGGCCTTCGAGGCCGCGGCGCTGGGGATGCGACTGCTGCCGGGCGCGCTGTCGTCGTCGTCGACCGGCGGCGTGGCCGGCTCCGGCACCACCGTTGAGTCGCTCGGCCAGCCCGCCCAGCGGGCAATCGAACTGCTGGCGGACGGGATGCGCGACGCCGAGATCGCGCGAGAGCTCCACATGTCTGAGAGCGCTGCACGCAAGGTCATCCAGCGTGCCGTCCACCGGCTCGGCGCTCGCACGCGGTCGCAGGCCGTCGCGATCGGGGTGCGCCAAGGCGCACTGCGGGAGCCCGGGGCCCCCGGATGAGTCGGGAGCCCGGGCCTCCCGAATGATCAGCGTCCGGTGGACCGCTTGGCCCGCAACTCGCCCTGGGCCTTGGCCTCGGCGAGGATCTGCGGGAGGGTCTTGCCGATCTTCTGCGATCCGCTGATCAGCCACTGGCCCCGCTGGCGCACGAGCAGGAACCGCTTGGGTTTGATCAGCACGTCAACTCCAACCGGCGCCTCCGCGGCGGCGATCGGACCGCGCACGTGGATGTCGCTGACGGCGACGTGATCAAGGATGCTCCCCGACACGTTGACGCCCGACTGCTGCAGGGTGTCCACCTGGTCGGCCAGGCCCGCGTTGAAGAAGGCCATCGCCTGAGCGCACGACGTCGTGGCGTTGACCGAACTCGGAAACGCGACCCTGGCTGCCTTGAGGAACCCGCTTGCGCCCTGCGAGGAGAACAGCGAGCACGCCGCCGCGCCCTGGTTGTTCCACGTCGTCCGGTAGAAGGCCTGAATGGTCGAGGTGATCCGGTGCTGGTCGGAGCCGGTCGACAGGTCGATCTGGTTGACCGCGGGCGCTTGGATCGCCGCGGCCTGGGTGGCGGTCAGCGTGCTCGACGCGGGCTGGCTGCCGCCACAGGCCGACACGCCGATTGCAGCGGCCAGGGCAAGTGTGCAGGTAACAGTTCTCGGTTTCACTTCAGTCACTATATATACATACGCGCGCGCGTTGTGGGGGGTCACTTCGGGACAACTTGCGCGGGCTCAAATGACAGTGCCATTCTGGCCCTATAAATCGGATCGTTGTGCCACTGGTGAGGCGTGGCAGGTGCGCCTACTCTTCCGCGCTACTTATCCAGGCCGCCGCCCGCCGCCCCGGCGCGAGTGGTGGTACTACGTCGCGCAGGAGGACACAACACGAAATGGCGAGAAATGCGGATAACGCCCCGACTCGTCGGGGCCTGTCGCGCTGGCGATGGCGGGTACTGGGCGCGGCCGTCCTCACGGGCGTAGTGGCGCTCTCGATGACCGCGCTGGCGCCGGCGGCGGGTATCACCGTGCCCAACCCGTCAACAATTATCGGCTCACCGCCGACCGTGGGGAATCCGGTCGGGCCCGGGACTCCGACGATCACGCCTCCCAATCTCTCGTTCCTGAACGGCGGCCCTGGCGCGGAGCTTCCGATCGACCCGACGTGGCTGACCCAGACGATCAAGTCGGCGGCGAACCTCGGGCAGTGGACCAACCACACCGTTCCCGCGGCGATCACCGCGCGCGACCAGAACGCCAAGGCGTGCCCGAGGAGCATGCCTCATCACTCGCAGGCCGTGTACTGCCGGCAGGAGTACATCGTCGTGTGGGCCGGCAAGCAGAACGCCGCTGATCTCGACGGGACCGACATCAGCGACTTCATCCAGAACATGACAATCAACCCGGAGGGTCTGTCGGAGCTGGCGGTGCCGCAGTTCACGCCGGGCCTCGACGCCCTCGCGGTGATCGACGGTCGCAAGTACAACGCCAACCACACTCTCAATCCGCTGTACGGCCACGTGGTCAACCTGGCGACGCTCAACGTCGACGGCGGCGTCGAGTGCGAGCCGCACCACACCCAGTACGACTGGATCAACGGCGAGAACCTCATCCTCGGTTGCCTGTTCTCCTCGTGGACGTTCGGGGTCACGGTCCACGACATCCCGAACATCAGCGCGCTGACGACCAACACGCCCCTGTCGGTGCCGCAGGGATCAATCCCCGACGCCTTCGACGCGGTCAAGTACGACAACGCCAACCACGCCAACGACACGTACATCGGCACCTGGATGGGGGGTCCGCTGTACAACTTCGGCGGTTCCCCGGGAGCACTGGCGACCCTCAACGGATCCGGAGCGATCGAGTCGGTGACACCGGCCGGCAGCGTCGGCCAGATTCTGACTGACCCTCGGGAGGCGGCGACCTGCAGTCCGCTCGAGGCCGAGCCGGTCGGTACGTGCGCCAACCCGCACGGGATCCAGGCGCGCCCGGATCTCAACACGCTCGTCACGGACGACTACGCGGAACCGCGGGAGATCGTGCTCGACCCGGTCAAGCCGGCGAACATCTACGCGTTCCGCCCGACGGTGCGCGTGTGGAACATCTCCAACCCGAAGAATCCGGTGGAGACGTCGGTCGCTCACATGCCGGCCACCTGGCGTGACCCGGCCAACCCGGCTCACACCAACATCGGCATCATGGAGGGCGCCAAGACGCACGCGGCGCCGAACGGGACCTACGGCAACAAGAAGGCCTACGACGGCCACTTCCTGCCGTCGAAGGGCTTCTTCTCGGAGTCGATGTGCGGCGGTGGCGTCTTCTGGACGTCCGACGTCACGAAGCTCAAGCCGGTCTCGTCCAGCCAGTGGCATCAGGTCTGGGATGACGGCTTCTCGCAGCTGGCCACCAATGGGGCCGGCGGCAACGGCGGCGCCAATGACGTAAACGGCGGGTTCGAGGATGAGCCCGGTGGCTGCTCAGGCGGCGCCTGGGTGCAGACCAGCCCCAACAACCGGTGGCTGTTCCACACCGTGCAGGGTCGCGTTCCGCTGGCCGACAACTACTTCGACCAGGGCGAGGAGAAGATGGTGTACGTGCTCGACATCTCCCATCTCGTGAAGGACGGCGAGAAGGGGATCGAGAAGTGCGACATGAATGCGATCGATCCCAAGACCGGGATCAAGGTGGCGCTGGAGGAAGCGGAGATCGCCAACAACGTCGTGCCCAAGGGCAACCCCAACAGTGACACGGCGCAGTACGAGGAGAGCCAGAAGTCCGAGATCGGGGACTGCCCGGTGCTGCTCGACGTGGCGATCGTCCACGACCCGACGACCGGCGGACCGCACTGGGCAGCGCTGGACAACCACTCGATCAATGCCAATGGCTTCCCGACCCGGATGGCGTTCGACGACTACTTCGTCGCACGCACAGGGGTCGACGGCGACCACCGGCTGTACGTGCTCGACATCGCGCCTGACGGCAACCTCACCTACGACAAGTCGTTCGTGGATGAGGAGGACGGCAGCCTCGGCGTCGACTTCAACCGACGCAACTGGTACGGATATCCGGACGCCGGGTTCTACAAGCCCCACGCGATGACGTGGGTCTGCCCGCCGGGTGACTGCGCCGACGACATACCCAGCGCGGCAGGGTGATGGACGTCACCACGCCTCGCATGCGCGCCGGCGGCGGGTTCTCCCGCCGCCGGCCGCACATCCTGAGATGGCTGGCGCCGCTGCTGGTGGCGGTGGGCCTGCTCGCCGCGCCTGCGGCCAGCGCCCACCCATACCTGGTGGCGGCCACCCCGCAGGGCGGGACGGTCGCCTCCAAGACGCCGTCGAGCATTCAGCTCGCGTTCACCGAGGGGCTGGTCATCAAGGGCTGCTCGATCACCGTCACCGGCCAGAGCGGCAAGAAGGCCAAAGTCGGGCGGATCACGGCGGCGCTGGGCGGCGACGCGATGTCGGCGCCCGTGTCGGGTCTGTCGGAGGGCATCTACACCGTCAAGTGGGTGGCCTACGGCAGCGATGGCCACACGGTTGAGGGGTCGTTCGAGTTCGGCGTTCCGAGCGCCAACGGCCAGGCGCCCCCGGGGGCTCAGCGCCTGCTGGCGACGACCACGGCCAGTGCCGAGTCGGCGCCCACCGAAAGCCTCGTCTCGGTATTCGGCCGCTGGCTGGCGGCGATCGCCGCGTTCGTGCTCCTCGGAGCCGCTGCGCTGGTCGTATGCCTGCGGACACGAACCTCGGCCGACCTCGCCGAGGACGTCCAGAGGCGGTGGCTCGCGCTTGGGCCCTGGGGGCTCGCGCTGGCGCTCGCCGGGACGGTGCTGGAGGCCGCCGAGCGCGCCGACGCGTCAACCGGGTTCAAGCTCAGCCTGCTCAGCTCGGCGATCACCGGGGTGGCGATCATCGTGCGTCTGGCGGCTCTCGCCCTCGCCGTAGGACTGTCGCTCGCGCTGCGCCGGCGGATGCCCGGACTGCGCACGGCGGTGTACGGCGTCGCCGGCGCGATCGCGCTCGGAGCGCTGGCGATCGACGGCCACGTGGCGACCGTCCGTCACCTGCGCGTTCTCGCCGCCGCCGGCCAGGTGCTGCACCTTCTGTCAGCCGGCCTGTGGATGGGGGCGGCGATCACGATTGCGGTGTGCCTCGTGCCGGCGGCACGGGCCCGCGGCCGCGGCGGCGAACTGGCCGCCGGGGTCAGATCCTACGCGCCGGTCGCCGTCGGTGCGGCGGCCGTGACGATCGTCACGGGGGTCATCGCGGCGGTGCGCGAGGTCAACCGCTGGTACTTCCTGCGGTGGTCGACCTACGGTCATCTGGTGGTGATCAAGGTCGTCGTCGTCGGCCTGGTGCTCGTCGTCGGCGCGGTCAGCACGATCCTGGCACGCCGCGCGCTGCGCCGCCCCTCGGCCACCCGCGAGCGGCGGGCGGGCTGGCTGATGCGCATCGAGGCGGTGCTGGCAGTGGGGACGATCGGCGTGGCGACGCTGCTGGCGGGAACGCTGCAGGGACGAGGCCAGACGCTGCCCTCCCAGCGCGGCGATCTGCTCCCGGGGGCGGGGTTCGCCGACGTCGCGCTGTCCAAGGCAACCGGCCAGATGACGCTCGCTCCGGCGGCCGTCGGCGTCAACCGGATCATCGTGGCCAACTCCGAGCCTGACCAGACCGGAAGCGTGCCGCCACCGACACCGAAGTCGATGGCAGTCGCGCTCGCTTGCGACTGCCGACAGGGGGCGCTCTCGTTCCGTGTCACTCTCCATCCCGGTAGCGCCGGACCCAGCGGGGCCTGGTCGGGCGATGTCGCGCTTCCGCGCGACGGGACGTACAGCGCGCAGCTGATCGAGAACGGCAAGCCGACCGTCGGCAGCCCGACGTTCACGATCGGCGACAGCTCGGCGCCGGGTTCGACGCCCGCGGTTGTCGCCTCGGTGGCCGACCTGTCGGGCCCGGACGCGATCGACTGCCGCAGCCAGGAGCTCGGCGCGCTCATCTCCATCGAGCTGATGAACGCCTCCGGCGGCCTGAACGGTGCAAAGCTGCACCAGGTCGTGCTCGACGACCAGGGCAGCGCGTCGCTGGCTCACAGCGAGGCCCTCCAGCTCAGTCACGAGCACCCGGTGGCCTTCCTGGCTCCGTGCGGGCAGGGCGCCGAGGGGGCGATCGACGCGGTCGGCAACACGATCCCGACGATCGTCTCCGACGACAACATCCCGGTCACCCAGGGCCGCGATGTGTTCCGCATGGCGCCCAACCCGTATGCCGAGGGCTACGCCGCGGGGCAGTACATCGGCAAGGTCGGGCTGAAGTCGACGCCGAACCCGCCACACCGGATCGCGGCGATCATCGCCGACAACCCGGACTCGCAGAGCCGCCTGGCCGGCCTGCGCGCGGCGCTCGGCCCCTACGACGTCGCGGTCGACGAGATCCCGGCCGATCAGGTCCAGGCGTCGGAGCTGCGCTCGCTGCTGCCGGCCAGCCGGTGGCTCGGCATCTATGCCGACGGCAACTTCAATCAGCTCACCGGCGCGATGCGTGTGGCCGGCGCGGAGACCGCGCACACCGTCGACCCGACACCGATCATCGTCTCGCAGCGACTTGCCTCAGAGCGGTTCGTGATCGACAGCGGCGATCTCGGTGACGAAGGTCAGGTCCGCGCGATCACCGATGTGGACCCGACGAGCAACGATGCGTCCCTGTATGCGGAGCTCGTGCCGCAGGTCGTCGGTGAGCAGGCGACGGTTCCGGGGCTGAGCGGATTCGTCGCCGGGCAGGCGCTCGCCTACGGGCTCGTCCACGGCGATTCGCCGTCGGCGATCGTCGAGCGGTTGCGTGACCCGGGCGTGTTCAGCACGATCGCCACCTCCCCATGGGACAACCGCGATCCGGCGGACGGGACGCTGATCTTCCGCATGGTCCTCGCCCAGTTCCTGCCCGACAACCTGATTCCGACCGGCGGGGGGAGCCCCGGCGAGCCCTACGAAGGCCAGTTCTTCACGGACGGGGCGTGGGAGCCGGCGACGAATGAGTTGTTCTCCCCGTTGCCCATCGACCTGACGGGCGCGAAATCAACCACCAGTGCCGATGTGCCCTCGCCTGCGGCGGGCCGTGCAGGCTAACCCCCAACCTAGGGAGCGGTAAGTGATGTTCCGATTCATTGCACGATCGTCGTTGGTCCTCGTGGCCGTGGTGGGCCTTGGACTGCTCGCCGTCTGGGGCGCCGCGGCGGCCACGACCGCGCTGTCGCACTCTGCGACCCGGGCGACGCGCAGGGCGGCGGCGACCACGACGGTGCACATCGATGCCACGAAGGCCAAGAAGAAGGCCAGGACGGTCAAGAAGGCCAAGACGGTCAAGAAGGCCAAGAAGGCCACGCGGACGGCGTTCGACGTCCGCGCCGACAGCATCTGCCAGGCCAACCGTGTGACGCTGCGCCGCATAGGTCGGTCCGCGCAGACCTGGTCGCTGCAGCAGTCCGAGCTCAACGATCTCGTCCAGGCGACCGACGCGTCGCTGACCAAGCTCGCGGGCCTGAACCCCGGTAGGCAGCACGCGCTCGCGCGGTCGTTCCTGTCGCTGACGCGGACCTCGATCCGCGACTTGGTGGCTGCACAAACCCGGTCGAGATCCACCAGCGAAGCCACCGGCACCGCGAACGAAGTGCGCGACACGCAGCTCGCGGAGGCGTCTGGCAAAGCGGCGCTGGCCGCGGCTCGCAAGGCGCAGGAGCTGGGACTGAAGGTGTGCGGCTCCTCGGGCGCGGAGTGGCTATGAGCGAAACGGCTATGAGCGAAACGCGATCGGCCGCGTGGCTCTGAGCCGCGTCCTGCCGCGGGCGCTTGCAGCGCTCGTCCTGGCGGCGCTGGGGTGCGTACTGGTGCGCACCCCAGCGGTCCTTGCCGACGCCGATCCGGCGAGCGACACGCTGCTCATCCAGAACGCGTTCCTGCCCTACACGCCGGTGACTCCGGCGCCACTTCAGCGATCGCTCGATACCGCCCTGCGTGAGATCGCCGCAACCGGGCTGCCTCTCAAGGTGGCCGTGATCGCGAGTCCGGTCGACCTCGGCGGGATTCCCGAGCTGTACGGCCAGCCGAGCCGATACGCGCGCTTTTTGGACACCGAGCTCTCCGCCCACGGGCCGCAACCGCTGCTCGTGGTGATGGGCAACGGGCTGTCGGCGCAACACGCCGGGCCCGCAAGCGCGTTGGCGGGGTTGGCTGCCACCACGGGGAAGGCGGCCTCGGGCACGCTGGTCAAAACTGCCGTCCTCGCCGTCGAGCGGATCGCCGCCGAGCGGGGACATCCGATCGCTCGGGTCTCGCTGCGTAGCGCGCAGGCCACCGGATCCTCGACGGGGGCCGTCGTGATCGGCGTGATCGCAGTCGCGCTGCTGGTGGCGAGCGGGCTCGCCATCCGGTCTCCGCGCTGGCGCCGGCGGCCGCGCCTGGCGAGCGCGAGCGGTGCGTAGCGGGTGCGTAGCGGTGTCGCTACAGCCCCGGAGGAAAGACGTACGTGCGATGCGGCGGGATCCGCGTGGCGAGCTCCAGCACGATTCGCTCGTGGCGGCTGAGCACTATCGCGCGAGGGTCGCCGGGCCGGCGCCGCGTGCCCACGTAGACGGTGAGCGGTCCTCGGAATCCGGCAACGTCGTTGCGTGTCAGGGGCTGGCCCCACAGGTCGAACACCTCGCCGAGCGTGATGCGCCGTCCGCGCTGCGCGGCAAGGACGCCCGAGGGGTCGGCAGTCATGACCGGGTAGCGACAGCGACCGGTGGAGATCCGTCCGGCGACGGCCGTCAGGGGCGGGGCGACCCCGATCCCCGCGGGGATCGCGACCACATGGCGGTGGGCGAAGATCTCCATGTGGGCGCCGAACCGGGGCCCGGCGGCGGGCCCGCACGTCAGCCCGTCGACGGGCTGACCCGCTCGCACGCGCGCCGTCCGCGCCCCGGGTTGGTAGGCCCGGCCCGGGCCGACGGTCAACGGGAGGTAATCGGCGGGCAGACGGCTCGCTCGCGCCACTGCGGGCCTGGCCGAGAGCCTCACTCCGGATCCTGCGCAGGCGCTGATCAGTGCGGCGGCGAGCACCCCGACGAGCCCAGGCCGCATTCTCCACAAGCACAGTTGAGATCGCAGGCGGCGATCGTAGCGGCGCGGCGCAGGCGAACTGCACGCAGACGCGTTGCCGCTGTGGGCAGTGGCCGCGGGCTGGGGCGTGGGCCCCGTTGGTCGTAAGCTGAGATGGTGGGCCGCTTTGGCAAGGGCGAGGATCTCGTAGTTCATCAAGAGGACCCGTTCAACGCCGAGACCGGCCGAGCGTCGCTTACCGACCCTGTGACTGGCACGGACGCGTTCTACGTTCGTGCTCACGGCCCGGTGCCGGAGATTGACCCCGATGGGTGGCGGCTGCGGGTGGACGGGATGGTCGGCCGGGAGCTGAGCCTTTCATTTCAGACGTTGCGCGAGGCGTTTCGCGAACGGACGGTCACCGCGACGCTTCAGTGCGCCGGCAACCGGCGCGCGGGACTGATCGCTATTCGCGACATCCCCGGGGAGGCGCCATGGGGTCCAGGTGCCACCGGCACCGCAACCTGGACCGGCGTCGCACTGGCTGACGTGCTGGGGCTCGCCGGACCGCTGCGGGATGCGTCGCACGTGGGTTTTGAGGGTGCGGATCTGTGTCCGGACGTCGAGCCGGTCCAGCGGTTCGGCGGCTCGATCCCGCTCGATAAGGCCTCGCGCTCTGAGGTACTGCTCGCCTGGGCGATGAACGGCGCGCCGCTTGCGCCCGTTCATGGCGCCCCGCTGCGAGTGGTCGTGCCCGGCTATATCGGCGCGCGCAGCATCAAGTGGCTCGAACGCATCGAGCTGCGGTCCGAGCCATGGCCTGGTTACTTCCAGCAAGTCGTATACCGGCTCGTGTCTGCGGACGGGACCCCGGGCCCGGGTGTCGGGATGCCGCTCGGCCTGGTGGCGCTCAACTCCGATGTCCTGTCTCCACGTGACGGTGCCATCGTCACGGCCGGCCCGGTTGAGGTGCGCGGCTATGCGTTTGCCGGTGGGGATCGGCACGTCGCCCGGGTCGACGTCTCGATCGATGGCGGCGCGACCTGGTCGCAAGCCGACCTCCTGGACGATCTTGGACGATGGGCCTGGCGACACTGGCGCATGACCGTGGAACTCGCGCCCGGCGAGCATGAGATGTGCGTGCGTGCCTGGGATTCCTCCGCTGCCACCCAGCCCGAGGACGAGGCCGCGCTGTGGAATCCCAAGGGCTACGTCAACAACGCCCGCCCCAGGATCCGTGTACGCGCGGTCGCCTCATAATCGATACCTCCGCCAGCCTCCTTGCCAGGTCAGCATCGATAGCCTCCTTCAGGATGTACGCGTGATCGTGGGGTAGACGTACTTGCCGTCGAGCGCGCTTGCCTGTGGCCCGTACAGGCGTAGCGTCACCTCGAAGTTGCCACTGGGGGGTGCCGGAAGCCAGTTGGCCTGCTCGGCCGCCGGCGGCGGGTTGTGCTGGATGTAGATGTCGAGCGAGCCGTCGGCGTTGTACTTCAGCCCCGGGATGTGATTGGCCAGCGCGTAGCGGTCGATTGCGTTGGGCACGAGCGAGAAATCGCTGTCGTACATCGTCAGCGACCAGAAGTACCGAGCCGGCGGCAGCGAGCCGGCCGGGAAATGGATCACGTAGTCCTGGCCGCCGTCGAGCTTCTGAGCGTCCTGGTCGATCACGCCGACGATGTACTCGGCTTCCGCCGGCTCGTTGGCGCCGAGCCCGTACACGGCGACGATCGCTCGCCACTGATAGTCGGTCCCGAAGTTGCCGGTATCGGCACCGGGCACGAACCAGCCGTCGTGGGTGAGCGCCGACAGGGCCGCATAGGTGGTGCGCTCGTTCGTGAGATAGCTCAGCCCCCCATCCGACGCCTCCGCCAGGCCACTGAGCACCGATGCGCTCAAGCCGGCCTTGGCCGGGTCCAGGCCCGGTCCGATCCCCACCTTGGCGAGCGCCTGCAGCTCGGGGGCGTCGGCGGCCGGCGGCGGGTTCTGCTTGAGGTATTGGCCGAGCTGTGCGTAGAACCCAAGACCGGTTGGTACCTGCGCATTGGTCGCAGTCCGGATCACCTTCCGCGGCTTGCGCGGCTTCCACTTCAGCTCGTGACGGCGGTACTGCGCTAACGGGATCAGCTGATACTTCCGCTGGATCCGGTGGACGGCCGGAAGGTCACGCGGCCCGTTCACGAGCGTCCGCCCGCATAGCCACACGCGGTCGTAGCTCGACTTGATCTGGTGCAGTCCCTTCGGGATCTTCCCGTGCCATCTCGGGCCGGTGATGAGGTAGTTGCCGGCCGCGTCTCCGGTGGTGCGCGTGCCTACGTACGCGAACGTGTTCGTGTACGGGTCGAGGAACTGGAATACGTAGTACCGCCTGTTCGTGATCCGCGGGACATGGAGCACGACCGGGCCGGACGCCAGATTCAGGTGACCCATCGTGTACAGCGTGTCAACGTTCGGTTGCACGAACACCTGGTGTCCGGGTTGCGGACTGTTCAGCTGGCTGTCGGAGCCAAGCTGGTTCAGTGGCGCGTCGGAGAGGTTGTTGGGAACGGTGACGCTCGTCTGCTGCTGCGCCTGGCGCTCGAACTCCATCAGCGGAATCCCGTACACGTAGGCAGCGGTCCCGACCTGCTCGGCGTCGAGCTTGCAGGCGGTACTGAGCAGGGGGTCGTCAGCCAGCGCCGCGCTGCTGCACTCCTTCGCGATGAACGACGCAAGGGCCAACGGCGAGGTGTCGAGCCCGCCGTCTGCGCTCGATGCGTCCGCGGCGGCAGGAACGAGA
The DNA here is from genome assembly GCA_963799995.1 of uncultured Solirubrobacterales bacterium. Lineage (GTDB taxonomy): Bacteria > Actinomycetota > Thermoleophilia > Solirubrobacterales > Solirubrobacteraceae > Palsa-465. The sequence continues at coordinate 1,060,060 of CAWCZI010000014.1, forward strand.
GCAACGCTCGCCACCGTCAGCGCGACCGTCAGTTTCGTCAGGCGCGGACGATGCACAACCCGAAGTGGTCTCGCAGGGTGGAGCTCTGGCGGCTGGTCATCTCGATGATCAGGATCGTATGCTTTCCGATACCGGTTGGCGGCGGACCTCATGAGCGACCGATCAACCACTTTTCAGGGTGCGTGCGACGGCGCCCACAACTGTTAGGTTGCGATCACATTGGGGCTCGAAACCGACACTGAAGTCGACGCGCAGCAGCACGGTGGGCGGCTGATCGCGCGGATCCTGCGGGCACAGGGGGTCACGAAGCTGTTCACCCTCTCAGGCGGGCACCTGTTCTCGATCTATGACGGCTGTCGGGCCGAGGGAATCGACATCGTCGACGTGCGCCACGAGCAGGCGGCCGCGTTCGCCGCCGAAGGCTGGGCGAAGGTGACCCGCTCGCTGGGCGTGTGCGCGCTGACGGCCGGCCCCGGGGTGACCAACGGCATGAGCGCGATCGCCTCGGCCAGCGAGAACCACTCGCCGATGCTGGTCCTGGGCGGGCGTGCTCCCGCGTTTCGCTGGGGCCAGGGCTCGCTGCAGGAGATGGATCACGTGCCGTTCGTCTCACCGCTGGTCAAATTCGCGGCCACCGCGGGGGCCACGGCCGAGATTCCGCAGCTGCTGCAGCGGGCGATGGGCACCGCGGTGACGCCGCACTCGGGCCCTGTGTTCCTTGACTTCCCACTCGACCACGTGTTCATGGAGGCCGATGCTCCCGCGGCGATCGAGCCGCTGCCGGAGCCCTGGCGCGGCCCGGGGGCCGACTCCGGCGACGTGGATCGCGCGGCGGCGCTGCTGCGTGGTGCCCAGCGACCGGTGATCATGGCCGGCACCGGCCTGTACTGGGGTCGCGGCGAGGAGCAGCTGCTGCGCCTGGCCGAGCGGCTGCGGGCGCCCGTGTTCCTCAACGGTCTCGGCCGCGGGTGCGTGCCGGCCGACCACGAGCTGGCCTTCTCCCGCGCGCGCAGCACCGGGCTCGGGGACGCCGATGTGGCGCTCGTGATCGGTGTGCCGCTTGACTTCCGTCTCGGCTTCGGCGCCGCCTTCCACGCCGACGCCGACATCATCGCGATCGATGTGGCCGAGCCCCAGCGCCCGTCGCCCCGGCCACTAGCTGCCGAGCTCTACGGCGCCCTGCCCGCGACGCTCGACCAGCTGACCGCTTCCCTGGGCGGCCCACCGGCGGCGATGCGAGCCGAGTGGATCTCCGCGCTGCGCAGGGTGGAGGATGAGAAGCGCGCCGGCGAGGCCGCGGACCTGGCCGATCCGCGCGCTCCGCTGCACCCGATGCGGATCTACGGCGAGCTGGCGCAGATGCTCGATCGCAACGCGATCGTGATCGGCGACGGCGGCGACTTCGTCTCCTTCGCGGGCCGCGTGGTCGACTCCTACCGGCCCGGCTGCTGGCTGGACCCGGGGCCGTTCGGGTGCCTGGGGTCGGGCCCCGGCTATGCGCTGGCGGCCAAGCTCGCGCACCCCGACCGCCAGGTGGTGCTGCTGCTCGGCGACGGCGCCTTCGGCTTCTCGGGGATGGAGTTCGACACGCTGGCGCGCCACGGGGTCAACGTCGTGGGCGTGATCGGCAACAACGGGATCTGGGCGCTGGAGAAGCACCCGATGGAGTTCCTGTACGGCTACTCGGTGGCCGCGGACCTGCGTCCGGGGACTCGGTATGACCAGGTGGTGGCCGCACTGGGCTGCCACGGCGAGCTGGTCAGCGAGCCCGGTCAGCTGCGCCCCGCGCTCGAGCGGGCATTCGCGGCGGGGCGCCCCGCGGTCGTCAACGTGCTCACTGACCCGGCGGTCGCGTACCCGCGCCGGGCCAATCTGGCCTGATCCGCGAGCCCATACAACAACCGGGTCGACCGGCGCCGTTGGGGTCGACCGGCGCCTCTGGGGGTCGACCGGCACCCTTCCTTAAACGAAAACCGCCCGCTTGCGCGGGCGGCTTCCGATCCAGGTTTGGCCCTATCGGGACGGGCAGGGGTACGTGCCAAAAGGGCCGGTTAGAGTGGCTCGAACGGCGGGAGGCGCCGATGTCTGCGGCTTCGCTCGAGCCTATGTGAGGTGGAGGTTCGCCTAAGCGTTCCGCACCCCGCGGACATAATCCTGGTTGGCCAGCCAGTAAGCAATCGAACATTCGTCCAGGTTGGGTCTGAATGCTAAGCCTGGACCGAATCGCCCGGCTGCGCGCGAGCGCGGGCTAGCTGGGCCCGCCGCCCAGCTCGAGCGCGGCGCCGCGCAGGATGTCGTGCTCGGAGATCTCGACGCGCTCCAGGCCGAACATCCGCAGGATCTCTTCGAAGATGAGGACCCCGGCGACGATTGTCGGCGCGCGGTCGGGATGCAGCCCCGCCACCTGGCGGCGCTCGGACAGCGGCAGGCTCGCCAGGCGGGCCAGGATCCGCTCGCACTCCTCGCCGTCGAGGACGTAGCCGTGCACCCGCTCGGGGTCGTAGGGGTCGAGCTCCTGCGCGATCGCCGCCAGCGAGGTGGCCGTGCCCGCGACCGCGATTGCGCGCTCCACGCGCCGGCGCTGCTCCGTGGGGACGGCCTCGGCCAGGATCGCCCGCACATCGCGCGCGAGCGCGTCCTGCTGGTCGGACGGGGGCGGGTCGTCGTGCAGGTGGCGCTCGGTCTGGCGCACGACCCCGGCCTGGGTGGAGACGTGGAACACGACCTCGGTGCCCTGACCGATGACGAGCTCGGTGGAGCCGCCGCCGATGTCGAACACGAGCGTGGGAGTCGTGTCGTCGGGGTCGCGTTCGCTGGTGGCGCCCCGGTAGGTGAGCCTCGCCTCCTCGTCACCGGAGAGGACGTGGGGATCGAGCTCGTAGCGGGTGCGCACGGTGTCGGCGAACTCCTGACCGTTGGCGGAGTCGCGCACGGCGCTGGTCAGGACCGCGACGGCGCGCTCGCAACCGTGGCGGTCGATCCTGGCCCGGTAGTCGTCGAGCGTGTCGTAGACGCGCTGCATCGCGTCCTCGCGCAGCCGTCCGTCGGCGTCGACGCCGGCGCCGAGCCGGGTGACGGTGCTGACGCGCTCGAGCTCCTGCGTCACGCGCCCGTCCTGCACGTCGGCGATGTAGAGGCGGGTGGAGTTCGAGCCGATGTCGACGACGGCGACGCGCACGCTGGTCACGACCCGACCTGGTGGGGCATCGGCCGGCCGTCGAGCGCGGCCAGCAGGTTCTCCACGGCCAGGTCCGTCATCCGCTCGCGCGCGGAATGCGTGGCCGAGCCGATGTGCGGCGCCACGATCACGTTGGGAGCGCGCAGCAGGGGGTCATCTTGCGGCAGCGGCTCGGGATCGGTGACGTCGAGCGCGGCGCCCGCGATCGAGCCCTCGTGCAGCGCCGCGGCCAGCGCCCGCTGATCGACGATCGGCCCGCGGGCGGTGTTGATGAGGATCGCGGTTGGTTTCATCAGCGACAGCGCTGTCGCGTCGATCAGATGGCGGGTCTCGGGGGTCAGCGGGCAGTGCAACGAGACGAAATCTGACTCCTCGAGCAGCCGCAGCAGCGTCGTCGATCCGCCCCGTCCGGCGGACAGCACCCGCATCTCGAACCCCTCGGCGCGCCGGGCGACGGCCCGCCCGATCCGGCCCAGCCCGACGATCCCCAGGGTCGCGCCGTGGACGTCGTAGCCGAGGTGCTGCGCGGGCTCCCAGGTGACCCAGTCGCCGGAGGTCGCCGAGGCGATCGCCTGCGGGAGCCGCCGCGCGGCCGCCAGCAGCAGCGCGAAGGCCAGATCGGCGGTGGCGTCGGTCAGCACGTCCGGGGTGTTGCCGACCGGGATCCCGCGTGCGGCCGCCGCCTCGACGTCGATGTTGTCGTACCCGACCGCGTAGTTGGCGATCGCACGCAGCTCGGGCGATCCGTCGATCAGCGGCGCGTCGACGCGGTCGGTCAGCAGCGACAGCAGGCCCGCGGCGTGCTCGGTGCGGCGGCGCAGCTCGTCATAGGGAGGTGGGAGTCGCTGCGGCCAGACGTCGACCTCATGCGCCTCGCGCAGGCGGTCGAGCGCCGGTCCCGGAAGCTCGCGGCTGACGAAGACACGCGCCACGAGGCGTGATTCTGACCGGTTTCTCTACGCGGAGGTCTCGACCGGTGCGGCCTCGGCTGCGACCGCGCGCCGCGGCATCCGGCGGGGGAGACCGAAGAACGACACCAGGCCGCCGATGAACGCGAAGCTCGCGGCCACCACGAAGGCCAGGTGAAAGCCGTTGGTCAGCGCCCCGTGGGCGGTGATGGCCCCGTGGCGCAAATCGCTGTTGGTGCGTGCAGTGGCGAGCGCGGCCAGGATGGCCAGCCCCAGCGCGCCACCGACCAGGCGGGCCGTGTTGACCAGGCCCGACGCCAGGCCGGCCTCGGCTGGAGCTACACCCGACACCGCGGCGATCGTGGCCGGGACGAACGCCAGGCCCATCCCGATCGCGGTCAGCAGCGAGGGAATGAGCACGTCTCCGAGGTAGGTGCCGTGGGCGGAGATCGTCGTGAACAGGAGCAGTCCGGCGGTCAGCGCGGTCATCCCGGCGACCAGGAGCGGCTTGGTTCCGACGCGGATCACGAGGCGCGAGGCCAGGGTCGAGCCCGCGACGATCAGCAGTGTCATCGGCAGGAAGGCCAGGCCCGCCCGGATCGGCGAATAGCCGAGCACCTGCTGGAGGTAGAGCGAGATGAAGAACCACATTCCGAAGGTGGCGCCGCCGACGAGCAGCACGACCACGTTGGCGGCGCTCAGCGTCCGCGAGGCATAGATCCGCAGCGGCATCAGGGGCGAGCGCGCGAAGCGACCCTCGATCATCAGGAAGATGGCCAGAACGAGCAGCCCGCCGGCGATCAGGGCCAGCGTCGGGGCCGAGCTCCAGCCAGTCTGATCGGTGCGGACGATGCCCAGCACGAGCAACGACAGCCCGACGGTCGCCGCCACGGCGCCCGCGAGGTCGAACTCGCGCCGCCGCGCCGGTCCGCGGCTCTCGGCGAGCATCCGCTGCGCGAAGAACGCGGCCACCAGGCCGATCGGCACGTTGATGAACAGGATCCAGCGCCAGCCGAGCAGGTCGGTGAGCACGCCGCCGAGCAGCACACCCGCGGCTCCGCCGGCGCCACCCATCGCCCCCCAGATCCCGAGCGCGCGGTTGCGCGCCGGGCCTTCGGCGAACGTGGTCGTGAGGATCGACAGCGACGCCGGCGCGATCACGGCCCCGCCAAGGCCCTGGACGGCGCGGGCGATGATCAGCAGCTCCTGGCTGTTGGCCAGCCCGCCGGCCAGCGAGGCGACCGCGAACAGGACCAGCCCGGTCACGAACACGCGGCGGCGACCGAGCAGATCCGCGGCGCGGCCCCCGAGCAACAGGAACCCCGCAAACGTGACCGTGTAGCCGTTGACCACCCACTGCAGGTCGGCCTCGGTGAAATGCAGCGCACCGCGGATCGCGGGCAGCGCCACGTTGACGACGGAGACGTCGAGGATGACCATGAACTGCGCCAGGCAGCCCAGGATCAGCGTCGCGCGCAGATGCGGGTGCCCGCTGGATCCGGCGCTGCCGGTCGTGATGGGACGTGCTGTGTCGGCTGATGTGCTCATGGGGAATAAGACCTCGCTGGTACGATGACCTTCGAACATCCTAGTAGGGGTTTTGAGGTATGGACGTTCAACGCACGTCCGAGGGGACACGTGAGGTGGTGCTGACGTTCGACAACCTGGGTGAGGCCAGCGAGCTCGAGCGCGGAACCTGGCCCCCCGACCTGTCGCTGGGCCGGCATCCGTCGGTACTGACGGCCCTGCCCAGGCTGCTGTCCGAGCTCGAGGCCCTCGGATTGCGCGCCACCTTCTTCGTCGAGGCGATCAACTGCGAGCTGTATCCGGACGCGCTGGGTGAGATCGACGCCCGCGGCCACGAGCTGGGCATGCACGGCTGGCGCCACGAGCGCTGGGATGCGCTGGAGCCGGCGCAGGAGCGCTCGGCTCTTCAGCGCGGCGTCCACGCGTTCGCCGAGCTGGGCGTGGAGGTGCGGGCCTTCCGCCCGCCCGGGGGCGAGCTGACGCCGCGCACGCCGGCGCTCCTGCGCGAGCTCGGCTTCCAGTGGTGCTCGCCCACGGGTGCGCCGCAGCGGCATGACGGGCTGACCGTCCTTTCCTTCGAGTGGGAGCTGGTCGACGCCTACCACCTGATGCCGAGCTTCGGCGACCTGCGGGTGCAGCGCGGCGCCGCGCGCGATCCGCTCACGCCCGATCAGCTCGCGGGCTTCCTCGAGCGCGCGATCACCGGGCATCTGGGCGGCTTTCAGATCCTGATCCTGCACCCGTTCCTGATGCTTGCAGACGCCTGGTGGGAGGGTGCGCGGGGGGTGCTGGGAACACTGGCGCGGCTAGCGGGCGACGGCCGCGCGTGGGTGGGGCCGGGCGGCGAGTATGTGCGGGCGGCGCGGTCGTGAGAGCCGCTTTGTCGACGCTGTTGTGTGATCGGGCCTGCGTGGGTGGGGACTGTGCGTCCTCATGCACGTATGGGCTGTATGAGGACGCACAGTGGGCCCTTGAGAAGGATGACCAGTGAGCGCAGGCGCCAACCCCCATCTGGAGAACGAGCCGGTGGCGGCGGGTGTGGCCCTGGCGCAGGCCCGGTCGGTGGGGATCCTCGTCCACGGGCGCAACCAGGACGAGCAGGTGATGCTCGACGTGGCGGCGCGGCTCGATCTTCCCGACATCGGCTACGTCCTGCCGGTCGCGGCGGGGGGAACCTGGTACCCCGGCCGCTACTTCGACCCGCTCGAGGTCAACCAACCCGACGTCGACTGTGCGCTCGAGGCCTACGAGCGCGCGATCGGCGTGGCCGCCGCCGCCGGCGTCCCGGATGGTCGGATCGTGCTGGCCGGGTTCTCTCAGGGGGCATGTCTGATCGCGGAGCTGGTGGCGCGGCGGCCGCGATCGTGGCAGGGGGTCGCGGTGCTGACCGGGACGCTGATGGGACCCGCGGGGCAGGAGGTCGTGCCGGCGCCCGTGGACGGGCTGCCGATGTTCTTCGGCTCCAGCCGCCACGATGAGTGGATCGCGATCGAGCGCGCCCACGCCACCGCGCGGGCGTTCGCGGCGGCCGGCGCGCGGACCACCGTCGAGACCTACGACGACCGCGTTCATCACGTCAGCGACGCGGCAGTTGACGGTCTGCGCACGCTCTTCGAGCTGGGCTGAAGGCAGCTTGAGGGTTCAAGTACGCTGGCCTCTTAGAGAGCGAAAGCGTCGAGGAGAGGAGCAGCAGCGATGCCGAACAAGGGCTTCGTCCGGGGCACCCACCACCTGACGTTCTGCGTCGGGGGCGCCCAGGAGGACTACGACTTCCACGTCCGCCTACTCGGCCTCAAGAGCGTCAAGAAGACGGTGCTGTTCGACGGCGAGATACCGATCTACCACCTGTACTACGGCAACCGCATGGGCGATGCCAGCACGCTGCTGACCGCATTTCCCTACCGGCAGGCCGGCTGGATGGGCAAGCGCGGCACCAACCAGATGAAGAGCCTGAATTTGTCGGTCCCGGCGGACTCGATCGGGTTCTGGTCAGAGCGCCTCGACGCCGCGGGCGTCGAGCACGAGCGCGGCGAGCGATTCGGGACCGAGCGCCTCTACTTCAAGCACCCCTGCGGGATCGACTACTCGATCGTCGGTGACCCCGAGCCCGATCCGCGCGACCCCTACGACGGCGTGGTCAGCGGCGAGCACGCGATCCGCGGCGCCTACGGGACCACGACCTCGGTCCGCGAGCCCGACCCGATGACGTTCTTCTTGACCGAGGGCCTGAGCGCCCACCTGAAGTCAAGCGACGGACCGCACCACCAGTTCGTGCTCGGCACCAACGAGGGTCACGGCCGCATGTTCGAGCTGGTCGAGGAGCCCGACCTGCCGCAGGGCACGTGGCAGTTCGGGGAGGGCACGATCCATCACCACGCGCTCGACGCCGTCACCCCCGAGAACCAGGCCACGGTCAAGGACTGGATCGTCGGGCTCGGCTTCACCGACGTTTCCGACGTCAAGGATCGCGGCTACTTCTACTCGGTCTACATGCGCAGCCCCGGTGGCGCCCTGATCGAGCTCGCGTACTCGACCCCCGAGGGGTTTCTTATCGACGAGGCGCAGGACGAGCTGGGCACCCACATGTGCATACCCCCCCACTGGGAGGACCGGCGCTCGGAGATCAGCCAGCTCGAGCCGATCGAGACCGACGAGAAGGTGGTCAGCTAGGCCGTCCGCCGGGACGCCAAGAGCTAGGCGAACACGGGGGCGAGATCGATATAGACGCGATAGTCGGCGATCAGCTCGTCCGCGCTGGTGCGGTAGATGGTGACCACGGGCACCGTCGCCTCGCCGCCGTCCAGGCGCGTGTAGGTGACCATCGCCTCGACGATCGTCGCCTCGCCGTGCTCCCACTGCTCGACGACGTCGTGGCGCAGGCCGCCGATCGTCTCGTAGAACCCGGCCAGCGCGTCCCGGCACCCATCGCGGCCGTACACCGGCTCGGCGTTGCCGAAGCGCATGACCGCGTCAGGCGCGAGGTATGCCGCCCACGCATCCGCGTCCATGCGGTCGATATCCCGGAACATGTTCACCCGCGAACCCATGTATGCCTCCCTGGTCTTGGTTCCCGTAATTCGGTGTTGCCCAATTGGTTGGATGCGCTCGCGCGAGTTCCCTGCCCGCCCGAAACGTTGATCAAATACTCACACATGCCCAGGTCCACGCGATGCAGCAGGCCGGCGTGAGCGCCGCGCTCGAGATCGAGCGGGTGGCGCTGGGCACGTCGGGGAGCGAGCTCCCGCGCGTGGCCCTGGGCTGCGGCAACTTCGGCGGCGTCGGGTCGGCCCCGGCATTCTTCGGCCAGGGCCTCGGTGAGGATGAGGCGGTGGCGGTGATGGATGCGGCGTGGGAGTTGGGGATCACCCACTTCGACACCGCCGACGCCTACGGTGGTGGGCGCAGCGAGACCGCCATCGGGCGCTGGATGGCCGCGCGCGGCGTTCGGCCGACGCTGACCACCAAGACCTTCAACCCGATGACCGAGCATGGCGACCGCGGCCTGGCCCCGGAGCGGGTACGGCGCCAGCTGCTCTCGAGCCTCGACCGGCTGGGGGTCGAGCGGGTGGATCTGTACCTGGCGCACGATCACGACTCCGAGGTGCCGCTGGGCGAATCGCTGGCCGCGTTCTCAGCGGCGGTGGCGGACGGGCTTGCGGGGGCATACGGGGTCAGCAACTTCAGCGCCGAGCAGCTCGAGCAGGCGCTGGCGGCCGGCGCCCCCGCCGCGGTCCAGAACTCGTGCTCGCTGCTGGAACAGGGCGACCTCGACGGCGTGCTCGGACTGTGCGAGCGGCGCTCGGTCTCCTATCTGGCGTTCAGTCCGCTCGCGGGCGGCTGGCTGACGGGGAAGTACCGTCGCGGCCAGCCCTATCCGGCGGGCTCGCGGATGACCCAGCGACCCGAGCCCTACGCCGGCCTGGCCGGCGCCGAGCGAACCTTCGACGCGCTCGAGGAGCTCGAGCGGATCGCGGGTACGCACGGTACCTCGATGGCGGGGGCGGCGCTGGCGTGGCTGCTGGCCGACGGGCGCGTCTCCCAAGTGGTGGTGGGTCCGGGGCGGCCCGAGCACCTCGAGCCGGTGCGCGAGGCGCTGGCGCATCCGCTCTCGAGCGACGAGGCGGCACAATTGGGGAGGGTGTTTTCCTGATGCCCGTCCTCGTCCTTTCAGACGCCGACGTGCACGCCGTCCTGGATCCCGAAGCGTGCGAGCTGGCGATGGCCGAGGTGCTGGCCGCTCGTGCCCGCGGCGAGGCGTTCAACCCGCTGCGGATGGTCACGATGCCGCCCGGAGCGGCGGGGTTCATGGGCCTGATGCCGGCCTACGCGGCGGGCGCAGGTAACGGCTCCGCGGGCTCGTTCGCGCTGAAGTCGATCTGCATCATGCCCGGCAACCCGGCGCGGGGGCTCGACGCCCATCAGGGCACGGTGACCCTGTTCGACGCCGAGACCGGCCGCCCGACGGCGATCCTCAACGCCTCCGCGGTCACGGAGATCCGGACCGCGGCGGTCACCGCGGCGGCCACGCGCCTGCTGGCGCGTTCCGACGCACGGGTGCTGGCTGTGCTCGGGGCGGGCGTGCAGGGGCGCTCGCACCTGCGGGCGCTGCGCGGCGTCCGGGAGTGGTCAGAGGTGCGAGTGTTCGCACCGACCGCCGAGCACGTGCGCGCGCTCGTGGAGGACTCGCCGATCGCCGGCACGGATGCGGTGGAGTCCGCTCGCGCGGCTGTGGAGGGCGCCGATGTCGTGGTCGCCGCCACCAACTCGCGCGAGCCCGTACTGGAGCGGGGCTGGCTGGCTCCGGGCGCGCACGTCAACGCCGTCGGCGCCAGCACGCCAGCCGCGCGCGAGCTGGACGTGGCGACGGTGGCCGACGGCGCGCTGTTCTGTGACAGCCGCGAGTCGGTGCTGGCCGAGGCCGGGGAGTTTCTGCTGGCGGTCCAAGAAGGGGCGATCGCCGGTCTGGAGCACGTTCGTGCCGAGCTCGGCGAGGTGTTGGCCGGACAGCGCCCCGGACGGGCTGGGCCAGGCGAGCTGACGGTGTTCCGCTCGTTGGGGATCGCGGTCGAGGACCTGGCCGCGGCGCACCTGGCCGTGCAGCGCGCCCGCGCCGCCGGGCTCGGCGCCGAGGTCGAGCTGTGATCTCGTTGCAGGCCATCCAGGAGGCTCGCGAGCGGATCGCCGACGTGGCCGTTCGCACGCCGCTCATCCGCCTGCGGGTCGAGGACGGTCCGGCGGAGATCTGGTGCAAGCTCGAGACTCTGCAGCCGATCAACTCGTTCAAGATCCGCGGCGCCGCCAACGCGATCCGCAGCGCCCCGGCGGCCGAGCGCGAGCGCGGGCTGCTGACAGCCAGCGCCGGCAACATGGCCCAGGGGGTGGCCTGGGTGGCGCGGGAGCTGGGCCTTCCGGCGACGATCGCCGTGCCCGAGCACGCCCCGGAGGCCAAGCTGGCGGCGATCGAGCGCCTCGGCGGCCGGGTGCTGCGCGTCCCCTACGACGAGTGGTGGCAGGCCATCGTCACAAGCCGGATCGAGGGCGTCGAGGGGCTGTTCGTGCACCCCGTGCAGGATCCCGCGGTGATGGCCGGAAACGGCACCATCGGCCTGGAGATCCTCGAGGACCTGCCCGACGTCGACGCGGTCGTCATCCCCGTCGGGGGAGGGGGGCTGACGGTGGGGATAGCCTCGGCGATCAAGGCGCTGCGGCCGCAGACCCGGATCTACACGGCCGAGCCCGGGACCGGGGCCGCCCTGCACGCGGCGTTTGAGGCCGGCGAGCCGACCGATGTTGAGTACACGCCGTCGTTCGTCGACGGGTCGGGCAGCCGCCGCGTGCTGGACACGATGTGGCCGCGGCTGCGAGAGGTCGTCGACGACGCCTTCGCGGTGCCATTGGAGGACGCCCGCGCCGCCGTGGTCACGCTGGCCGAGCGAATGCGCGTGATCGCCGAGGGGGCGGGCGCGCTGGCCACCGCCGCGGCGCTGGCCGGACGCGCGGGGACGGGGAGGGTCGTGTGCATCGTCTCGGGGGGCAACATGAACCTGGGAATGCTGGCCGAGATCCTCGGAGGTGACCGATGAGCGCAGATGAGGCAGTCGGCGGGCATGGCACGCCCGATCAGAGTGAACCGGTCCTACCGGGCTCGGGCGCCAGCGACTACGAGCGTTACCTGCGCACCGATGAGCTGCTGTCGCTGCAGAAGTCGCCCGAGGAGCAGGTGCACCGCGACGAGCTGCTGTTCCAGACCGTCCACCAGGCCTCCGAGTTATGGCTGAAGCTGGCCGCCAGCGAGGTCTCCGAGGCAGCCGACCAGATCGACGGCGATCGCCTGGCCGCCGCGACGCGGCTGTTGCGCCGGGCGGTGCTGTGCATGCAGTACGTCATCAGCCAGCTCGACATGCTCGACCGCCTGGATCCGTGGGACTACCAGCAGATCCGGGTGGTGCTGGGACACGGCAGCGGCTTTGACTCCCCGGGCTTCCGGCGCGTTGCCAAGGTCACCGGCCGGGTCTCGGCCGCCTTTGACCGGGCGCTCGACCACGCCGGGCTGGAGCTGACCGAGCTCTACCGCCACGGCGCCGAGCACGAGGCGCTGCGCGACCTGGCCGAGGCGCTCACCGACTGGGACGAGCGCATCTGGCAGTGGCGCTTTCGCCACTACAGCATCGTCGCCCGGGCGATCGGAGAGGACAGCACCGGCACCCAGGGCACTCCGGTGCAGGTGCTCGGCAAGCTGGTGGCCCAGCGTCAGCTGCCCAAGCTCTGGGAGGTGCGCAGCCGGCTGGTGGAGCTGTTCGACGCCGAGCGCGAAGCCGGGGGTCCTGCGGGCTGACGCCGGCTAGGCCCCGGAGGCCAGCGTCTCCAGCGCGGCCACCAGCCGGTCGACCTCGTCGGCGGTGTTGTAGTGGATGAACCCGAGCCGGATCGCGTCCTGCTCGTATCCGAGGCGCTTGTAGAGGTCGAGCGAGTACCAGGAGTCGTGGGCCCAGACGCCCATCTGCTGCTCGGCGAGCCGCGCGGCGACGTCGGTCGCGGCGACCCCTTGGACGTTGATCAGGAAGGTGGGGACGCGACCGTCCATTCCGGGCAGGCCGTAGATCGTGATGGAATCGGACAGCGAGGACACGAACCGCTCGCCCAGCTCGCGCTCGTAGGGGAGGATCACCTCGAAGCCGCCGATCGAGTCCAGGTAGCCAAACGTGGCGCCGAGCCCGGCCAGCAGCTCGAACGGGAGCGTGCCGGTCTCGAAGCGGCGCCCCAGCGGCGACATCGGAGCCGGGCGGGCCTTGTAGGGCCGCCAGGACTCGAGCACCGACTGGCGGCCATAGGCGATCCCCAGGTGCGGCCCGCAGAACTTGTAGGGCGAGCAGATGAGCACATCGGCATCGACGGCGCGGACGTCGATCGGCTCGTGGGCGGCGTAGTGCACCGCGTCGATCCAGGCCAGGGCCCCGGCTTCGTGGGCCATCGCGCAGACGCGCCGGGCGTCGACGATCGTTCCGATCGCGTTCGACGCCCAGGCGAAGGCCACCACCCGGGTGCGCGGGCCGAGCTTGGCGGCGAGGTCGTCGTAGTCCAGTCGGGTGTCGTCGGTCAGCTCGATGTGCCTGACGACGAGGTCCTTGTCGTGGGCCAGCTCCAGCCACGGGGCGACACCGCCGTCATGGTCCAGCGAGGAGACGAGGATCTCATCACCCGGCTGAAAGCCCCGGCCCGCGGTGCGCGAGAGCATGAAGTTCAGTGAGGTCATGTTGGGCCCAAAGATGATCTCGTGGGGCTCGCAGCCGAGGAACCGGGCGGCTCCGGCCTCGGCGGTCTCGAGGATCTCCCGGGCGCGGAAGCTGGTGGCGTAGCCCGCACCGAGGTTGGCGCTGGCTTCGCGCAGGGCGCGGGCGACGGCGTCGCCCACCTCGTCGGGAACCTGAGACCCGCCCGGTGCATCGAAGAAGGTGAATCCCTGCTGGAGCGAGCTGAAGCGGTCGCGGACGAGGCTCAGGTCGCGGGTCTGATGCAGCACTTGCACCCCTCGCTGGACGGTGATTTGATCAAGCCTACAAAATACGAATTGGTGCAAGCCGGCCGTCGGGCGGCGGCACGTCCGACACAAAGGGGGCTGGAAACCGGTGAGCATTCGAGTGATCCGCACTGCCGAGGTCACGTGGCAGGGCAACGTGCCCGAGGGTGGCGGCCGGATCGCCCTGGGCAGCGGCGCCTACGAGGGGGACTTCACACTCAAGGCGCGCATCGACGACGTAACGCGCTCGACCAACCCGGAGGAGCTGATCGCCGCCGCCTCGGCCGGCTGCTTCACGATGTCGCTGGCCGATCTGCTCAGCGAGGACGGTCATCCGCCGGCCGACCTGAAGACGGGAGCCAGGATCCGCCTGCAGCAGACCGACGAGGGCTTTCGCATCACCAGCCTCGATCTCAGCGTGGCCGGTGACGTGCCCGGCGTCGACGCCGAGCGGTTCGCTGAGCTGGCGGAGCGGGCCCGGGCCACGTGCCCGGTGTCGCTGGCGCTGGCGGGTACCGAGATCACCGTCGAGGCGACCAAGATCGACGAACCCTAACGCTGGCGGTGCAGGGGGTTGACCCCCTCGAGCCGAATGTGCGAGGGTGGCGAGAGGAACCTTATGGCGAGCGTAACCGTCGTCGACTCCACAGAAGTGGAGATACGGCCGGGCGCGGTGCAGAAGCTCGGGGTGCGACCGACTGTGGGTGCGCAGACCGGCTTTGCCGCGCTCGAGCAGGCCGTGCTCGAGTGCGCGCCCGGGCGTACCGATCCCATCCCCGTCCGCGGAGCCGAGGAGACCCTGTTCGTGCTGTCGGGCCGGGGCACGATCCACGTCGGCGGGGAGGCGCATGAGCTCGGGCCCGAGGTCGGCGTCTACGTCCCGGCCGAGGCCGAGTTCGCGCTCGAGAACCCGGGTCCCGACACGCTCAGGCTGGTGGCGGTGAGGATCCCTCTGGGCCGCGAGGCCCGCGACGGCGAGGGCGATGCCGTGGACGGAGGCGAGCCCGGCGGCGGCCCGCCCCGGCCCATTGTGCGGGCGCTCGCCGATCAGGAGGTCGGGCAGGCCACCACCCAGCGCGAATTCCGAATCGTCGCCGACCCCACCTGCGGGCTTCGGTCGGCCACCCACTTCGTCGGATACATTCCCACCGCTCGGGCTCCCGAGCACTTCCACACCTACGACGAGGTCATCTACGTGCTCGACGGGGAGGGCGTCATGCACGCCGGTGACTACGAGCGACCGCTGTCACCGGGCTCGTGCATCCAGCTTCCGGCGCGCACGGTCCATTGCCTGGAGAACACAGGTACCGAGTCGATGCGCGTGGTGGCGGTCTTCCGCCCCGCGGGCTCGCCGGCGGAGGCTTACTACCCAGACGGGACTCCCGCCTATCAGGGCGCGAGTGAGCAGGATCGAGAAACCGACTCCAGAGGAGGAGTAAGGGCATGAGAAAACGTTCGTTCCTGGTCGCCGCGGCGCTGACAGCGCTGGTCGCGGCCGGCTGCGGTAGCAGCAGCAGTAGCAGTAGCAGTAGCAGCAGCGGCAGCGCGACCACGGCCGCCAGCGCCGGCGGCGGAAAGTGCGCTGTCTCGATCGCGATCGAGGGCCCGTTCACCGGTCCGGTCGCCCAGCTCGGACTCGAGCAGCTGCACTTCGCCCAGCTGGCGGTGGCCACCGACAACAAGGCCAACGGGACCAATGTGACCCTGGCCCAGGACGACACCCAGCTGACCCCGTCCATAGCGACCCAGAAGACCCAGGCGATCATCGGCTCGAGTGCCGTAGCGTCGCTCGGTCCGGCGGGCAGCCAGGAGGTCGAGGCCGTCGGACCGCTGTTCGGCAAGGCGGGGATGGCGTTCATCTCCGGCTCGGCGACGCTGCCGGCGCTGGCCACCAGCGGCGCCAACCCGACGTTCTTCCGCGTCGTGCCTGACGACGACATCCAGGGCCCCCAGGACGCCAACTACATCATCAACCACTTGAAGCCCAAGGCAGTCCTGATCATCGACGATGCCGAGGCGTACTCGCAGGGCCTCGTCAAGGTGATGACGCCGATCCTGCAGAAGGCCGGGATCAAGGTCAACCACCAGACCTACAACGGCACCGACACGGGTGCGACGCTGGCCAGCGCACTGTCCTCGCTGGTGACCTCGCAGCTGAAGCCGGACGAGACGGTGACCGTTCTGCCGTGGCAGACGGCGGCCAACGCCCAGCAGTTCGGGCTCGACGTCCAGCAGCAGCACAAGACCACGACCCTGTTCGGCACCGACGGGACCGATTCGGCGACCCAGTTCAAGATCCCCGGCACCTACGTGTCGAACTTCGGCCCCGATATCTCGACCTCGAGCAGCCCGGTCGACAAGGCGATCGTCTCCGGCGTCGCGCAGTACGGGCCGTACGGGGCGTTCGGTGTGCCGACCTATGCGGCAGCCGACGTGGTGATGAAGGCGATCTCGTCGGTGTGCAAGGCGGGACAGACGCCGAGCCGCTCCAATGTGCTCGCCGCGATCAAGAAGACCAACATCCCCGCCTCGGCAAACCCGCTCGGGGTGCCGATCTCGTTCAAGTCCAACGGCGACCTCGCCGCCAATGCGGGCTACCTGTTCAAGATCAACAGCGCGGGCAAGTACATCTCGATTCCCAACAAGTAGGCGGCCTCACCTGACCGGCCGAGGTGCAAAGCGCGGCGTCGCCCCTTGAGTTTGAGGGGCGGCGCCGCGGCCGTACCGCTCGAAACCCATGCAGGTCTTCGTCCAAACCCTCGTCAACGGACTCACCACCGGGATGCTGTATGCGCTGATCGCGCTCGGCTACACGATGGTCTACGGGGTACTGAAGCTCCTGAACTTCGCCCACGGCGACGTCTACATGGTCGGCGCCTACATCGGCTACTTCGTGATCCGCTGGTTCGGGGGTCCCGCGGCGCTGACGATTCCGGTGCCGCTGCTGCTGCTGATCATGTTCACGCTGGCGGCGGGTGGCTGCGGCGCGCTTGGCGTGGCCATGGAACGCTTCGCCTACCGCCCCCTGCGCGACGCTCCGCGGATCGCGCCGCTGATCACGGCCCTGGGGATCTCCTTCATGCTGGAGAACACCGTCCTGCTGCTGTTCGGCGGCTTCACGCGCAGCTACGAGACCCCGACCTTCCTGCCCTTCTCAACCGGGCTGCACATCGGGGCGCTGAGGATCGACGTCGTTCAGGGAATGATCCTCGTGCTCGGGGTCCTGATGATGCTCGGGCTGCGCCAGCTCGTCAACAACACCGTGCTCGGCAAGTCGATGCGGGCGGTCGCGTCGGACCGCGAGGCGGCGGAGATGCTCGGCATCGACGTCAACCGGACGATCGCGCTGACCTTCTTCATCGGCTCGGCGATGGCGGGCGTCGCCGGCGTGATGTCAGGCCTGGCCTTCAATCAGATCTCCAACACGATCGGCTTCTTGGCCGGACTGAAGGCGTTCACCGCAGCTGTCGTCGGCGGCATCGGGAGCATCCCGGGGGCGATGATCGGCGGCCTCTTCATCGGGCTGTGCGAGTCGTTCAGCGCCAGCTACATCTCGAGTCAGTACACCGACCTGATCGTGTTCGGGATCCTGATCGCGACGATGCTGATCCGGCCCACGGGCATCTTCGGAGCCCCGGCGCTGCAGAAGGTCTGACATGGCCAAGGTCGGCGTCGACGAGTGGGTAGCGCAGTCCGACGAGCGCCGGGAGCGCCACGGCGGCTGGCGGGGCGGCCTCGAGCGCGTGAGCGATCGCGTGGGCTGGTGGCCAAAGCTGGCGCTGGTCACCCTCGCTGGGCTGGTGTTCGGCCAGATCGCCGGCAACGTCAACATCCAGACGGTCGCGATCAACAGCCTGATCTACGCGATCCTGGCCCTGGGACTCAACATCGCGGTCGGCTGGGCGGGGCTGCTGGATCTTGGCTACATCGCGTTCTTCGGCTTCGGCGCCTATGGCTATGCGTTGTTCTCCTCCAACGCGCTTGGCACCGATGGCGCAGGGGGGACCCATCTACCGGCGATCGAGTCGATCCCGATCGTCCTCGTCGCCGCCGGCGCGGTCGGCGTGGTGATC
Source organism: uncultured Solirubrobacterales bacterium (assembly GCA_963799995.1). GTDB lineage: Bacteria > Actinomycetota > Thermoleophilia > Solirubrobacterales > Solirubrobacteraceae > Palsa-465. The sequence goes on from CAWCZI010000014.1 coordinate 1,077,763, forward strand.
GGCTTGGTCGCTCTGCGGCTGAGCGGCGACTACCTGGCGATCGTGACGCTGTTCGTCGGCCAGGCGTTCATGGAGGTCGTCAACAACATCGATCCGGGGACACTCGGAGGCGTCAACGGGCTGTATGGCCTCGACCCGTTTCACAGCTTCGGCGCTTCGATCACCACTCCGACGGGCTACTACTACCTGGCCCTGGCGATCGTGGTGATCCTGGCCGCCGTACTGCGTCTGCTGGACACCTCTCGAACCGGGCGCGCCTGGCGTGCGCTGCAGGATGACCCGTTGGCCGCCGAGGCGATGACGATTCCCGTCAACAAGCTCAAGGTCATGGCCTTCAGCTTCAGCGCCATGGTCGGCGCTTTGGCCGGCACGGTGTTCGCCGCCCAGCAGGACAACGTGTTTCCCACCAACTTCACCTCCAACATCCTGATCCTGATCTACGCCTGCCTGGTGCTGGGCGGCGTGGGCAGCATTGCCGGGGCGATCCTCGGCGGTCTGGTGGTGACCGTGGGCGAGCAGATGCTCTCGAGTCCCACCGATGCCGGCTATCTGTTCTACGGCCTGATCGTGCTCACCCTGCTGGTGCGGGTTCGTCCCTGGCGCTACCTCGGATTGCTGGTCGCCGGGGTGATCGCCTTCGGCTTCGCCGCCCACGCGCTCGTGAGCGTGATCTCCTCCTCGGCGGTCGCGGGCTCTCCGGGCAGCACCGGCTGGATCGGCTCGGCGGTGCGCCACTACGTGATCGTCCCCGCCCATCCCGCCACCTACGGCAACATCCTGTTCGTGGTCCTGATCTGCGCGCTGATCGCGATCGTGCGCCTGCAGGGCATCCGCCGCCTGCTCGCGGTGATCCCGACCATCTACATCGCCGCCTGCTGCTGGGAGTCCCGGCTGGTCGTCAACCCCGCGATCACGACTCAGATCATGATCGGGGCGATCCTGATCCTGACCATGGCCGCGCGCCCGCAGGGCCTCCTCGGAAGCCACCGCGTGGAGCTGCTGGGTAACTGATGGCGCTGCTCGAGCTCGACCGGCTGTCACTCTCGTTCGGCGGGCTGAAGGCTCTCACCGAACTCGAGCTCAGCGTCGACGAGCGCGAGATCGTCAGCGTCATCGGCCCCAACGGGGCGGGCAAGTCGACGGTCTTCAACGTCATCACCGGGGTGTACAGGCCGACCGATGGCGATGTGCGATTCGACGGCGCCGGCATCTCCGGTAAGCGGCCGCACACGATCACCCGCCTCGGGATCGCCCGCACGTTCCAGAGCCTGCGGTTGTTTCAGAACCTGTCGGTCAAGGAGAACGTCAAGTCCGCCACCTATGGCAACACCCAGCGCGTCGCCGGTGGAGTCGATCCTGCGCCTGCCTCGCGCGCGCCGGGAGGAACGTGAGATCGATGCGCTCGCCGAGCAGGTGCTGTCGTTCTTCGGCGAGCGGCTGATGGGCTACCGCTGGGACCAGCCCGCCTACGTGCTCTCCTACGCGAATCGCCGCCGGCTGGAGATCGCGCGCGCGCTCGCCACCAAGCCGCGGCTGCTCCTGCTCGACGAGCCCGCCGCCGGCATGAACCCCAACGAGACCCACGAGGTGACCGAGCTGATCGGCCGGCTGCGGGACGAGCTCGGACTGGCGATCCTGGTGATCGAGCACGACATGCACGTCGTGGAGGGCATCTCCGATCGGGTCGTCGCCCTCGACCATGGCGTCAAGATCGCCGAGGGCAGCTTCGATGCCGTCGCGACCCATCCGGCCGTGGTAGAGGCCTACCTGGGCCGCGATCCCGAGGCCCTGGCCGAGGCCTGAGCATGCTGCTGAGCCTCGAGAACGTCACCACCTACTACGGCCAGATGCGGATCCTCGAGGGGATCTCGCTGCAGGTCGACGAGGGCGAGCTCGTCTCCCTGCTGGGCGGTAACGCCTCGGGCAAGTCCACGACCCTGAAGACCGTGCTCGGGATCGTGCGCCCGCGGTCGGGCCGGGTGCTGATCGACGGCGAGGAGGTCAACGGCTTCGACGTGCCCAAGCGGATCGCCCGCGGGCTGGCGATAGTGCCCGAGAACCGGCGGCTGTTCGGACAGATGACCGTGCGCGAGAACCTCGAGCTCGGCGCGGTGCTGCGTCGCGGACAGAATCTCGACGCGGACTTCGAGCGCGTGCATACGCTGTTCCCCCGCCTGTACGAGCGGCGCGAGCAGCTGGCCGGCACGCTCTCGGGCGGTGAGCAGCAGATGGTGGCGATGGGCCGGGCGCTGATGTCGCGGCCGCGGCTGCTGTTGATGGACGAGCCCTCGATGGGGCTCTCGCCCGCGCTCGTGCAGCAGAACTTCCGCATCATCAAGGAGGTCCACGAGTCCGGTGTGGCGGTGCTGATGGTGGAGCAGAACGCGACCATGGCGCTGTCGATCGCCGACCGGGGCTACGTCCTCTCCACCGGGGAGATCGTGCTCTCGGGGCCGGCCGCGGAGCTGTTGCGCAGCGAGGATCTCAAGCGGGCGTACCTGGGCCGCTGACGCCGCTGGGGTCGGCTTCGATCGGCTGCGTGTCGGTTCGGTCGGGGTATTCGAGACCAGATCGCGTCATCCCGGGAAGGAACGCCCGCGGGCGGGGTCCTTGCGGGCAGAAGCCCATACTCGGCAAAAGGGAGTCTCATGCATCGCAGTCCCATGCGGGCGCGCCGGACTCTGGTCGCGGTCGCGGTCGGTCTAACCGCCGCGCTGACCGCCTCTCCGGCGCTCGCCCACTCACCCCACCACCAGGCGTTCATCGAACAGTTCCGATCGATCTCCACGCTGTCCTCGGCGGTTCCCGCCAGCGGCCCCGCCGCCGGCGACGTGAACCCCTACGGCGTGGCGGTCGTCGACCACAGCCGCGGCGACCTGGTCCGCGGCGACGTCCTCGTCAGCAACTTCAACAACTCTCAGAACCAGCAGGGCACCGGCTCGAGCATCGTCGAGATATCCCCGAGCGGGCGCCAGCACGTGTTCGCCGTGGTGCCGGCCCCGACCTCGACCCCGGCGGTGGGGCTCACCACCGCGCTATCGGTGCTCAAAGGCGGCTTCGTCGTCGTCGGCAGCCTGCCCGCTCCGGGCGGGGACTCGACGATGGCCACCGCCGGCGCGCTGACCATCCTGGACTCCTCCGGCAAGGTGGTCAAGACGATCACCGCGCCTGACATCAACGGCCCGTGGGACATGACGGCGGTGCAGCACGACGGGCGCGCGGTGCTGTTCGTCACCAACCTGCTCAACGGCACGGTCGCCGCCGGCGGCAAGGTAGTCGACCAAGGGACCGTCGTTCGGATCACGCTGAGGATGCACGGGCACCACGCGCCGGTCGTGACCTCCAACGACGTGATCGCCGGCGGTTTCGCCGAGCACACCGACCCGAACGCGCTCGTCGTCGGGCCGACCGGAGTGGGCCTCGGCGAGAATGGAGTGCTCTACGTCGCCGATTCCAACGGCAACCGGATCGCCGCTGTGCCCGACGCCCTGGGGCGCCGGCATGAGATCGGAGGCGGTGGGGAGACCGTGTCCTCGGGCGGTGCGCTGAACGACCCGCTGGGGCTGACGATCGCTCCCAACGGCGATGTGGTCAGCGCCAACGGTGCCGACGGCAACCTGGTCGAGACGAGCCCATCGGGAACCCAGGTGGCGACCAAGCAGTTGGTGGCCAACGGCGGCGGCGACCTGTTCGGGCTCGCGGTGGCGCCGCATGGCGACGGGCTCTACTTCGTCAACGACTCGGGCTCGGGCCCGGCGGCCAACTCGCTGCAGCTGCTGCACTGACGGGAAGGGAAACGCCAGTGGTTGCCGGGGGGCCACTAGGAGGTGGGCGGCGTGGCCGGATCGTAGAGCGGTGCGCCGCCCATCCCCGAGGCAATGCTGTTCGCGGTCGTCGTGAGGTGAAACCACAGCGCGGCCGCGGCCCCGTCGGGGTCGCGAGCCGCGCAGGCGTCGACGATCGCGACGTGCTCGCCGGTACGTCCCTGCAGCTGACGGCACTCCGGGACCTCGAGGCAGTAGCGCTCGCTGGTCTCCCACACCGGACGGATCAGCCGCAGCAGCCAGGCCGAGCCGGCGGCGCGGTAGAGCGAGAAATGAAATACCTCATGGGCGGCCGTGGTGGCGGCGGAGCTGTCGTCGAGCATCTCGCGCAGCGCCTCGAGCGCTCGGCGCGCGGCGTCCTCGTCGGCCCGGGTGAAGCGCTCGGCGGCCCGGCGGATCGCCAGAAGCTCGAGCGACAGCCGCACCTCGTAGACCTCGGCCAGGTCGATCACCGACAGCTCGGTCACCCGGGCGCCGCGATGCGGGATGTTCTCCACCAGGCCGGCCGAGTCGAGGCGCCGCAGCGCTTCACGGATCGGCATCGGGCTCATCCTCAGCAGCTGGGCAAGCTCCTCGATCGGGAGCCGGGCGCCCGGACGCAGACGCCCGGTGATGATCGCCGTGTGCAACGTCTGAAACGCCTTCTCGGCCAGCGTCCTGTGGCCGCGAGGCGGTCCCTCACCGGCCAGTACCCCGAGATGGGACTCCATTGAGCGCGTAAGTAACCCCGATCGCCGACCGAAAGTCAAGAAGTGGAAACCGGTCAACCCGTGTCGATGGAATCGGCGGCAGCGCGAGACCGTTTCTGCGACGCTTCGCGCCGTCATGCGCGCCCTCTTCCTCAGGCTGGCCGTGGTGTCCGGTGTTCTCCTCGGGCTCGCCGGCGCTCCCGGGGTTGCCGGCGCGGACACGCCGTCGTGGCTGACCGAGATCAACCAGTACCGCGGCGCGGCCGGGCTGGCGCCGGTGACCGACAACCCTGCCTGGGACATCGGGATCGAGCATCACCTCGCCTACCTCGAGAACACGCCCGCCCAGTACCGGACCGGGAGCTATGCCTCGGCTCATACCGAGAACCCGGCGAGCCCGTACTACAGCACCGACGGGGCGGCCGAGGCCGGTTTCAGCGACCTTGCCCTGGGTGGGGCGACGACCCCGATGCGTGCTGTCGACACGTGGCTGGCGGCGCCGTTTCATGCGATCGGAATGCTGCGTGCCCAGCTGACCCAGGTGGCGCTGGCCGTCGACCCCGCGAAGGGATACGCCGGGCTCGACGTGATCCAGGGGATCGACCCCAACCAGCCCGCCGCCACCACTCCGGTTCTGTTCCCCGGTCCCGGCATGACCACGGGGCTGACGACGTTCGGCGGTGAGAGCCCGGATCCGCGGGAGACCTGCGGCTGGCAGAACCTTGACCCGGTCGGCCTGCCCCTGGTGGTGCTGCTCCCGACCGCTCCCGTGGCCGGTGCGAGCGCGACCCTGAACGGCCCGCACGGGGCCGAGGGCACCGCGGACCAAACGCTGTGCCTGGTCGATGAGAACACCTACCAATCCTCGGACCCCGTGTACGGGCCCACCGGGGCATCTTTGCTGCAGTCCGACAACGCGGTGTTCCTGATCCCGCGTCACCCGCTGGTGAGCGGGACCTACACGGCGGATCTCGAGCAGCCCGGCCAGACCCCGGTCCAGTGGTCGTTCTCGGTCGCGGCGCCGGCTCCGCCACCCTGCCCACTCTGCGTCAGCCGGTCACACCCCGCCGCGATGTCGGTGCCGGCGCGAGTGCATGCCGGCGCGCGCATCCCGCTGTCCTTCTCGGCCTGGCGGCGGTTCTCGGTCAAGGCGACGGTGTGGAGTGCGCGTGGCAAGCTGCTGGACTCAAAGACGTTCACGGGGCTCAAGCCCGAGGGCTGGTACTACCGCATCAGGCTGCCCCGGCGCGCCACCCGCGCGGGGTCGCGGGTGCTCGTGACGATGCGCTTCAAGATCGGGTCGACGCACGTCGTGCTGCGCCGGCACGTCACGTTCTACTGACGTCCGCCGGAGGGCTTGGTCGCTGAGGGGCCTATGTGACACCAAAGCGACCAACGCCCCGCGGTCCCCTAGAGCTGCAACCCGCCGCCATCGATGACCAGTGACTGGCCGTTGATCCCGGCCGCGGCGGGGGAGGCCAGGAACACCACCGCCTCGGCCACCTCGTCGGGCTCCAGCAGCCGTCCGAGCGGGCTGGCGGCGGCCAGCGCAGCTTCGGCCTCGGTCTGCGAGCGGCCGGTGCGCTGCACGATGTTGTCCACCGATCGCGCCGTCATCTCGGTGCGCACGAACGTGGGACAGACCGCGTTGACGCGCACGCCGGTGCCGGCCAGCTCGCTGGCCAGCGCCCGGGTGAGGCCGACCAGGGCGTGCTTGGAGGCCGCATAGGCGGCGGTGTAGGGGGTGCCGGCCAGGCCGGCTGTGGAGGCAATGCTCACGATCGCGCCGGCCTTGCGCTCGCGCATTCCCGCCACCACCGCTCGCATGCACAAAAACGCACCCGTGGCGTTGACCGCCAGGTGGCGGTCCCACGCCTCGAGCGTGGTCCGCTCAAGCGGTGCCGACACGCCGATGCCGGCGTTGTTGACCAGCACGTCGACGGCCCCGATCTGCGCGAAGGCGTCGATCACCGACTGCTCCTCGGTGACGTCGCAGACGAACGTCTGCTGGCGGATCGCGGCCAGCGCGTCCGGGTCGCGTCCGAGCACGATCACCTCGTCGCCGGCGTCGGCGAAGCGATCGACCACCGCCCGGCCGATCCCTCCCGCGCCCCCGGTGACGACAACGGTCCGGCTCGGTGCCTCGCGGCCCTGGGCGTTGCGGCTCTGCACCTCGCCGGTCAGGGTGAGCGTCCGCTCACTCACCTGGGGACAGCACCGCCACGCCCATCAGCTCGACCTTGGCGGCGGGGTCGAACAGCTCGGTGACGCCGAACAGCCCCATCGCCGGGTAGCGGCGGCCGAAGTGCCGGCGCCAGACCCGGGCCAGCGCCGGCAGCGAGTCTCGGTACTCGGCCACGGCGGTGACGAACACCTGCAACGAGACGAGGTCGTCGGGGGTACCGCCGGCGGCCCGCAGCGCCGTCAGCAGGTTCGCGGCCGCCTGATCAAACTGCTCAGCGATCGTGTCACCGACGACCTCGCCGTCCGGTCCCTGGGCCACCTGGCCGGCCAGGTACACGGTCTCGCCCGCCTTCACGGCGTGCGAGAAGCCGGCCGGCGGCGGCAGCTCCGGGGGGTTGATCAGCTCGCTCAACGCCCGCGGCCCCCGCGTGGGTCGACGGCCACGGTCACCGACCCTGCCACTCGGGCCGGCGGCGCTCGTCCCAGGCCCGGTAGAACTCCTCGAAGTCCTCGCTCTGCATCAGCAGCGCCTGCGTCACCGCCTCGAGCTCGATCGCCGCGCCGAGGCTCATGTCGAGCTCCCGGGTGAGCAGCGACTTGGTGGTGGCGAACGCGAACGCGGGGCCGTCGGCGAGCCGCCGGGCCAGCGCCTGCGCCCGGTCGGTCAGAAGATCGGCGGAACAGACATCGGTGGCCAGCCCGATCGCCGCGGCGCGCTCGGCGCTCACCGGGTCGCCGAGCATCAATAGCTCGGTGGCACGACCCAGCCCGATGATCCGCGGCAGCAGGTAGGCGGCGCCCATGTCGGCCCCGGCCAGCCCCACGCGCGTGAACAGGAACGCGAACGAGGCGGACTCTGAGAGCAGGCGAAAATCGCAGGCCAGCGCGATCACCGCGCCGGCGCCGGCGGCGACCCCGTTCATCGCGGCGATCACCGGCAGCGGACACTCGCGCAGCGCCTTGACGACGCCGCCGGTCATCCGCGTGAACTCGAGCAGGCCGGCGGTGTCCATCTCCAGCAGCGGTCCGATGATCTCCTCAACGTCGCCGCCCGAGCAGAAGCCATGGCCCTCCCCGGTCAGGACCACCGCGCGCACGTCTCCGCGCAGCGGAAGCTCGGCCACGAGATCGCGCAGGTCGGCGTAGGTCTCGAACGTCAGTGCGTTGAGCTTGGCTGGGCGGTTGAGCGTCACCGTGGCCACCCCGCCGGCCACGCCCAGATCGAAGTTCCGCCACTCCGGTGTCATCGGCGTGCTCGCGCGGAACGGGCTCATGCCGGCTGGGACGATACTCGACATCGACCGATCAATAGGTATGCTGCCGCGCCATCGGTGGCTAGTACCCGTACAGGCCAGAGTCCCTACTGGAACCCCAAGACCGAGACGCTCGCGCGCGCTGGGCTCGAGGCGTTGCAGCTGGCCAAGCTCAAGCGCCAGGTGGCCTGGGCGGCCGAGCGCAGCCCCTGGTACCGGCGCACTTTGCGCGCCCCCGGAGTCGACCCGGCGGCGATCGGCCAGCTCTCTGATCTGCGCCGGCTGCCGATGCTGACGCGCGAGGAGTGGATGACCTCGCAATTCGAGCATCCGCCCTACGGCGAGGTACCGACGATCGGCGGCGAGGGCGCGATCCGCGTGCACACCACCTCGGGGACCACGGGCAAGGGGCCGCTGCGGGCGCTGGACTCGCGAAAGGACTGGGCCTGGATCGCCGAGATGTGGGCCTATGGGATCTGGGGCTGCGGGGTGCGCCCGGGGGACACCGCCTATATCGCGTTCGGCTACGGGTCGTTCATCGGCTTCTGGGGCCTTCATTATTCGATGGAGAAGATCGGGGTCCTCAACGTGCCCGGCGGGGCCCAGACAACCGAGGCCCGGGTCCGGCAGATCATCGACTTCGACGTGACCGTGGTCGCCTCGACGCCGACCTATGCGCTGCGCCTGGCCCAGGAGGCCGAGTCACTGGGCGTCGATCTGCGAGGGTCGCGCGTGCAGCGGCTGATCCTCTCCGGTGAACCTGCCGGGTCGATTCCGCAGACCAAGGCGCTGATCGAGGAGCAGTGGGGGGCCAAGGCCTACGACACCGCGGGCATGACCGAGATCGGCACGATCATGGTGTTCGAGTGCGAGCACCAGCCCGGCGGCACGCACATAATCGAGGACCATGTGATCGAGGAGGTGATCGACCCCGCCTCGGGTGAGCCGGTCGAGTATGGCGAGCCGGGCGAGCGTGTCGTGACCTCGTTCGGCCGCGGCAGCACGCCGTTGCTGCGCTACCGCACCGGCGACCTGGTCTGCCGGATCCCGGCGCAGCGGTGCGGATGCGGGCGCGGGTTCGACATCTACGAGGGTGGGATCCTCGGCCGCGTCGACGACATGAAGATCATCCGCGGCACCAACGTGTACCCGCGGGCGATCGAGGGGATCGTGCGCGAGTTCGCCGCGGTCGACGAGTTCCAGACCGTGATCACACGCGAGGGCGTCCGCGACGAGATCACGCTGCGCGTCGAGCTCAAGGACGACTGGGATCACGATCGCTGGGAGGGACTGGCCGAGATGCTCCACAACCGCCTGGCGCTGGCCCACGAGGGACTGAACTTCCGGATCGAGCGTGCCGGCCACGGAGAGCTGCCGCGGTTCGAGCTCAAGGCCAAGCGCACCGTCGACAGGCGCGACGCGCCGATCGGGGCGGCCACGTGACGTCGACGCCGCCCGTCCGAGACCTGCTCGGCAACGAGATGAGTGCGTCGGAGCAGCGGCTGCTCGGGGTCTACGAGGAGCTCAAGGCGCTGTGCGCCGAGGACCTGCCGCCTGTGGCCCACGCCAACGTCCGCGCGGCGCTGGCGCTGATGCACAACGTCGTGAACGGACTGGCGCTCGAGTACGAGCACCTCTCCGACCTGGGCGTGTAGTGGTCCTGTCCGCGGCGGCGGCGCGATGAGGATCGCGGTGGCGGGAGGAGGGCCCGGGGGCCTGTACTTCTCGATCCTGATGCGCCGCGCGGCGCCCGACTGCGAGATCACCGTGTTCGAGCGCAACCGCGCCGAGGACGCGTTCGGGTTCGGGGTGGTGTTCTCCGACGAGACGCTGACCGTGTTCGAGCACGCCGACCCGGTCAGCTACCGCGAGATCACCGACCGCTTCGTGCACTGGACAGACATCGACATCCACCACCGGGGCGTGCGGACGCGGTCGGGGGGGCACGGCTTCTCGGCGCTCGGCCGACGTGAGCTGCTGGGCATCCTGCAGCGCCGGGCGCTGGATTTGGGCGTCGACGTGCGCTTCTCGTGCGAGGCCCCGGCGCTTCAGGAGCTCGACTGGGCCGACCTGATCGTCGGCGCCGACGGCGCCTCGAGCGCTGTGCGCGCCGTGCGGTCAGACGACTTCGGGCCGACGCTCGATCCGCGCCACTGCCGCTACATGTGGCTCGGCGTCGAGAACGCCTACGACGCGTTCAAGTTCTTCATCGAGGAGACCCCGCACGGTGTCTTTCAGGCGCACGCCTACCCCTACGACCAGCGGATGAGCACGTTCATCGTCGAGGCCGGCGAGCAGGCGTGGCGGCGGGCCGGCCTGGACGGGGTGGCCGCCGGCTCGCTGGCGCCCGGGGTCTCAGACCAGGCGAGCGTGGACTTCTGCCGCGAGCTGTTCGCCGACGCTCTGGAGGGTCACGAGCTGCAGGCCAACAACTCCAAGTGGATCAACTTCACCACCGTGCGCAACCGCAGCTGGCGCTCGGGCAACGTCGTGCTGCTCGGCGACGCCGCACACACCGCCCACTTCTCGATCGGCTCGGGCACCAAGCTGGCGATGGAGGACGCGGTGGCGCTGGCCTGGGCGTTTCGCTGCGGCGGGGTGCAGGACGTGGCGGGAGCGCTGGCCGCCTACGAGGGCGAGCGCCGCCCGGTGGTCGAGAGCACGCAGCGCGCGGCGCAGGCCTCGCTGGAGTGGTTTGAGGGGATCGGGCGCTACGTCGGGCAGGAGCGGATGCAGTTCGCGTTCAACCTGCTGACTCGCAGCCGGCGCGTGACCTACGACAACCTGCGCCTGCGCGACGCCGGGTTCGTGGGGGAGGTCGACTCGCGGTTCGCCGCTTCCGAGGGGTTCTCGGAGCGCCCACCGATGTTCGCGCCGATGCGGCTCCGAGACCTGAAGCTGCCCAACCGCGTGGTGGTCTCGCCGATGGACATGTACTCGGCCGTCGACGGCACCCCCTCAGACTTTCACCTCGTCCACCTTGGCGCCCGCTCGTTGGGCGGGGCAGCGCTGGTCTATTCCGAGATGATCTGCGTCTCGGACGTCGGCCGCATCACCCCCGGCTGCGCCGGCATGTACCGACCCGAGCACGTCGATGCGTGGCGGAGGATCGTGGATTTCGCGCACGGCTACGGCGGCGGCTGCGCGATGGCCGCGCAGCTCGGGCACTCCGGTCGCAAGGGGTCGACGAAGCTGATGTGGGAGGGGATCGATCAGCCGCTCGACGAGGGCAACTGGGAGCTGATGGCGCCGTCGCCGATTCCGTACGCATCGTTCAGCCAGGCGCCCCGGGAGATGACCCGGTCCGACATGGACACGGTCCGCGACCAGTTCGTGTGGTCCTGCCGCGGCGCGCTCGAGGCCGGCTTCGACCTGCTGGAGATCCACTGCGCGCACGGCTATCTGCTGTCGAGCTTCCTCTCGCCGCTGACCAATGTGCGCGAGGACCGGTACGGCGGGACGCTCGCCGCTCGGGCCCGGTTCCCGCTGGAGGTGTTCGACGCCTGCCGAGCGGTGTGGCCCTCCGAGAAGCCGATGAGCGTGCGCATCTCCGCCACCGACTGGGTCGACGGGGGATTCTCCGACGACGATGCGGTCCAGTTCGCGCGGATGCTGCGCGAACACGGGTGCGACCTGGTCGATGTCTCCTCGGGCCAGGTCTCACCGGAGGAGCGCCCGGCCTTCGGGCGCAGCTTCCAGACGCCGTTCGCCGACCGGATCCGCAACGAGGTGGGGATCCCGACGATCGCGGTCGGCGCGATCGCCAGCTACGACGACGTCAACACCACGGTGCTGGCCGGCCGCGCCGACCTGTGCGCGCTGGCACGCCCGCACCTGTACGACCCGCACTGGACGCTGCACGCCGCCGCCGAGCAGGAGTACGAGGGCGACGGGGTGGCCTGGGTGCCGCAGTACCAGGCCGGATCGCGCAAGCCGCCGGCCGGGCGCGGCGACGGGGTGCGCAAGGAGCTCGAGCGCTCCTTCGAGCCCGACGCGCCAGAGCTGCTGGTCGCGCCCGAGGGATGGTCGTGATGCTCGTCAGAACGGGCTGTCAGCCGGCGAAGAACTCGGTGAGCTCCCGGGCGACCTGCTCGGGCTGGTCCTCGACCAGGAAGTGCGTGGCGTCGATCCCGTGGCCGCGGAGGTCGCGCGCCCACGGGCGCCACACCTCGAGCACGTCGCCGTAGAAGATCTCAAGCGCGCCCCGGCGGCCCCACAGGACGAGGACAGGGCACTCGATCGGGCGGCCGCGATCGGCCTCGTCGTGACTGCGATCGATGCTCGCGCCGGCGCGGTAGTCCTCGCACATGGCCTGCACGCTGCCCTCGTCGGCGAGCTGGCGGCGGTAGGTGTCGAGCACCTGATGCGGGTAGCGGCCGGGTTCTCGCCCCAGGCCGATCACGTGCAGGTGGTGGTCGAAGTAGGCCTGAGGAGCGCCCAGGATGAGACGCTCGGGCAGCGGCGCCGGCTGAGCCAGAAAGCCCCAGTGCCAGTAGCCGAGCGCCACCCGGTCATCGGACCGGGCCCACACCTCGGCGGTCGGGACGATGTCGAGCACGGCCAGCGCGCTCACGCGGTCGGGGTGATCGAGCGCCATCCGGTAGGCCACCCGGCCGCCGCGATCGTGCCCGGCGACGGCGAAATGCTCGTGGCCGAGCGACGCCATCGCCTGCACCTGGTCGAGCGCCATCGCCCGCTTGGAGTGCGGCGCGTGATCGGGCGCCGGCTGCGGCCGCAGCGAGTCGCCGTAGCCGGCAAGGTCGGTGACCACGACCGTGAAGCGCTCGGCCAGCAGTGGCGCGGCGGCGTGCCACATCAGATGCGTCTCCGGATAGCCGTGCAGGAGCAGCAGCGGCGGTCCGCTGCCGCCCACGCGCGCGTGAATCGTGCCGCGCTCGGTGTCGAGTTCCCGGGTGGCGAAGCCTTTGAACAGTTCGATCATGCGGGCGCCGCCGCAACGCTATGCGTTGGCGGACAGGTCGCGCAACCGTGCGCACGTCAATTCGGCGCCGGGAGGTTGACGACTTCGACCGCGAGCGGGGCACAGACGAGCGCGGGCTGCGACGTTCGCAGCAGCCGGCGCCGCAGCATGACGAAGGCGGGCGCGCCGAGCAGTGCCGGCATGACCAGCTGGAACAGGCGGTAGATGAGCACCGCCGCGGTGGCTCTGGTGAGGTTGACGCCGTAGAGCGCAAAGACCCCGATCAGGGCGCCTTCGGTGCCGCCGATCCCTCCCGGGAGCGGCACCAGGTTGCCGAGCTGGCCAATCAGGTAGCCGAGAATGAGCGTGCCGATCGCGGGCACAGGCCCAACCGCGGCAAAGGCAAACCCGAGCGCCGCGATGTCGAACGCCATGTACGCCAACGAGCCTGCGATTACCCCGACGCTGTGCGAGCGCAGCAGTGCGATCGCCTGATCGACACCGTCGGCGCCGGCCTTCAGCCCCCCGCGCAGGGCGAGGCTCGCTCGGCCGCGCCAGCGAGCCCGGTCAGCGCCAGCACCGCGTTCTCCGACCGCCCGCAGCAGCCGTGGGCTCAGTCCGACGAGGAGCACCCCGAGCGCCGTTATGAGCGCAGGCACGAGGGTCAGCAGCCACGAACCCGAGCCCGCCACGATTCCGAGGAAGACCCCGATCCCCACCAGCACCAGGGTGAAGAAGTTCGCAGCGCTGGTGACGACGAAGAACGCCACGGTTCGCCGCGCGATGTGGGCGGTGGGCATGCCGGCTTGGCGGAGCGCCCAGACACCGAGTGCGAGGCCTCCGGCTCCCCCGGCCGGCAGCAGCGAGTTGGCTGCCTGCTCGGCCATCGCGATGTCGTAGCTGAGCCCCCACGGCATCTGCGAGCAGAAGGTCGAGCGGAATACGAGCAGATAGCCGGCGCAAGACCCGATCTCGGCCACGGCGACCGCAACTATCCAGCCCGGGATCGCGCTCTCGAAACGCGCGCGCACCTCATCGAGCCCCGGCAGGGCGCCGATCGCGATCACGACCAACGCGATGATGGCGGCGATCTCCGCGACGCGAACGACGAGATGGCGCGGATGCAGCGCGTCCGGCATCGCGCCTGCGCGGGATGCCGGCGAGCCGGGGGCGGGCGATGTCGACGTCACGTGGCCCAGAGTACGACCGGGAGCACGCCGCTCGTCAGGGGTGGCCGGTGATGACGTTGCCCCCGCTGTCGACAAGCTCGCACAGCTGAGTTGACGGGCACGAGGCAGCGTCGATTCTCAACGGTTGACCGAACACGTCGACCCCCGAGTCCACAGCGGCGACGGTCCACGAGCCGGGCGTGGCCGGATCGGTCGAGGTGGCGACGCTGCCGCGGTCGTCTGAGGCGACGCAAAGCTTCGCTGACGCGCATGCCACGCTCTGCAGTGGGTGACCGGGATCGGCCGCAGTGCTCTTCCACGAGCTCGGGCTCGTCGGCGATGTCGTGGCCAGAATGTTGCCCTGGTCGTCGACCGCGACGCACAGGGCGGTGGAGGGGCAGGCCACGCCCAGCAGGGAGGCGCCCGCGGCGGTGTCGACCGTGGCCGGGGTCCACGAGGAGCCGTTGGTGGGCGTCAGCGTGGTGGCGATGGCGGCGCCGCTGACCCCGACACACAGGGTGGTCGATGGGCAGGAGAGGCCGTCCGCCGCAAAGCTCGGCTTGCCGTCGACGGTCCAGGCGGCGCTGCCACCGGTGGGGTTGGTGGAGGTCACGTAGGCGGTGTGGTCGGTCGCGTTGTCGAACGCCATCCCCGCGCACAACCCGGCGTCGGGGCATGAGAGCGTGGTGATCGACGCGTACGTGTCGACGCACGTCTCGCCCTCGCACTGAAGTTCGGGTGCGACCACGGCCGCCTTGCTCCAGCCGGTGGCCGGCCCGGTCGGCGTGGGGGAGGTGAAAATGTCACCGCTGCCGTCACCCGCGACGCACAAATTCGCGGCCGGACAGGAGATCGTCTGCGCCCCCACAGAACGCGACAGCGCCCAGGCCCCGGATCCACCTGCCGGGTCGGTAGTGGTCGCGAGCACCGGGACGCCGATCCCCTGACCGTCGGACGCCGGGGTGTCCCCGCCGGCGACGCACTCGGACACGGTGGGACACGACACAGCCGTCAGCGGGTTCTGCCCGTCGCTGGCGGCCCAGTTCCAGGCGCGGGCGCCGCGGGCGGGATGCGCCGAGCCGAGCAGCTCGCCGTGATCGCCGACAGCGATGCAAAGGTGGGTGGACGGACAGGTGACAGCCGTGACGGGGGCGTTGGGGGTGCCGGTGCGGACGAGGTGCCAGGCCCTCCGCCCCCCGGTTGGATCGGTCGAGACCTCCACGCCGCCGTAGATCCCAGCGACGCACAAGCGCCGGCTGGGGCACGACAGCGATGAGGCGAAGATGCGCGAACTGGTCCTGTGCCATGCCCTCGGGCCGCCGGCGGGGTGACGCGAGAACGCCACCTGGGCACCGCCGCCGACGGCGACGCACAGGCGAGTGGATGGGCACGAGACCGCCTTGAAGCCATAGCTCGGCGCCGATGGGTGCTCGAGCCGCCACGACCTCCATGCCTTCTTCCCGCGCGTGGGATGGGTGGAGGCGAAGACGCCGCCGGCGTCCGAGACGGCGACGCACAGCTTCGCCGACGGGCACGAGACGCTGGCCGGGCCCCCGACCCTGCGCCCGGCGACCCCGGCGAACTTCCATGCACCGCCCCGGCCGGCGGGATCGGTCGCGGTGAAGATGTTGCCCTCGGCGGCTACGCACAGGTGGGGGGACGGGCACGAGAGCTGACCCGCTCCCTCGCCGAACAGATGACGCACCTTGACCGCCTTCCACGCGGCGGCCGGGCCGGTGGGATCGCGCGAGCTGACGATCTGACCGTGTTCGCTGAGCGCCACGCAGAGGTGAGAGGACGGGCACGCGATCCCGAACAGCCAGCTCGGAAAGATCCCCTGCGGTTTGCTCAGCACGCCCGCGGCGACCAGGTCAGCGGTCGACCACGCGGCGGTCGTCGGGGCGCCTGAGCTCAGCACGTTGCCGAAGTTGTCGGTGGCGACGCACAGCCGGGCCGACGGGCACGAGATCCCGCCGAGGATTCCGTAGACCGCGACCGGGTGACGATGGGCCACCGGCACGGGTGCCGACCAGGTGAGCGCCGCCGCCGGCGCGGTCGGCACGACGGCGCCGACCAGCGCGGCGGTCATCACTACGGCCGTGGCCAGGCGCCGGATCGAGACTCCCATCGATCGAATGAAACGTTCCGGTCCCGGTCGAGTTTCGCAGACCGTTCGGAGCCGCCGTGGCGGTCAGGCTGTGAAGCGGCCGGCGTGCGCACGTGCGTGCGTGCCTGTGTGCAGGCAGGCTACGGAGCCAGTGTGCCGACGAGCAGGCGTGCCGATGACTCGAAGCGAGCGATGCCTCCGCCCGCGCGCGCGATCAGCATCGCGCCCTCGAGACCGCTGAGCAGCATCTGCGCCGCATCCTCCGTGCGCCCCGCGATCGCTAGGACGCCGTCGGCCCGCCCGTGCGTGAGCACCGCGGTCAACCAGGCCAGGTTGGCGTCGAAGAAAACACTGATCGCCTCGCGCATCCCCTGCGGGAGCGTCTCGAATTCAGCCGCCAGTATTCCGCACAGGCACATCCTCCCCTGCCGCAGTACCCCGCTGTAGATGTTCGTGTAGGCGTCGAGCTTTGCCCAGGCGTCGATGACGTCGCGGTCGATGCCCTCCAGCGCGTCGAGGAAGCGAGCCGTGTAGCGGACGATCAGGGCCTCGCCGAGCTCCGCCTTGCCGGGGAAGTGGTAGTGCAGGCTCGCCTTGGTGATGCCGAGCTCGCCCGCGACGTCGGCATAGCTGAAGCCGTTGAAGCCGCGGGTCTGGACGACGCGCTCGGCGACGTCGAGGGCTCGCTCCGCGGTGCCCGGTGAGCGGCTGCGGCGGCTTCCCGGCGGCTGGCGAGGGGCGCCCGGGGAGCTGGGCTGTGTCGCCTGCTCAGCGGCGGCCTCGGCGGCGGCGGGAATGGTTGAGAATTCGCTTGACATCTACCTACTGGTAGATAAATTATCAGGCGGGAAGAACCCGTCGTCTGATGAGGGACCGGGATGCGCTCCTCTGAGACGAGACCACCGTCCACACACAGAGGTGAGGTTGATGGCACGCAAGATGGCCGATTGCCGCCGCTTTGACAGTGAGAGCGGCTGCACCCTGACGATTATCGGCGAGGAGGACGAAGTCGTGAGCGCCGCCGCGCAGCACGCGGCCGCCGTGCACGGTCACGAGGACACCCCGGCATTGCGCGACCAGTTGCGCGGGATGCTCGAGCCGGAGGCGAGCTACGCGCCGGGGGCGCGTGCGACCGAGCCGCTCCCGAGCTGACTCCGAGCCGGGCGGCACGGAGACTGCGGCGCCGGCCCCGCTCTATGGGCCGGCGCTGCCGTCGGCGAGCTCGCGCTCGACGTCCGCAACCCACTGGCGATGGAGCTCGACCAATTTCCTCGCGTACTCGTGGCTGAGGCGCAGGTAGCGCGCGCGGTGCGGGACACGATCCGCCTGCTCGTACATCTCCTGCACGGATGACTCGAGCCGGTCGAGCTCGGGGAGCATGCCGCGGAAGCTCTCGACTATCTCCTGGTCACTGAGCAGATCGCCGGCCAGCAGCCGCAGGTGTGCCTCGTTCTTGATCCTGGGAAAGCGCGCCGGAGCGGCCAGCCACTCACGCAGTGCGTTGCGTCCGCTGGCGGTCAGGGTGTAGACCGTCCGGGGATGGGTGCGACCCGACGCGCCACGCGCGCGCAGGTAGCCGCACCGGGCGAGCCGCTTGGGCTCCGCGTAGAGCCTGCTCGGGGCCCCGCCCCAGTACACCGGGCCGCCCTGACGCATCATCTGAACGAGGTCGTGGGCGCCCGCGCCGCCATCGCCGACGAGCGCCAGGACGACGTAGGACAGCGGGTTGAGATCTTCGGTGCCAGCCATTGACAAAGCTCTCTTTAGGAGCTTAGACTAGGGACCTGATGACTGGACCGGGGGACTACGAGGTGAAGCGCCTGAGCGAGATGGAGCGGGCTTTCGGCGGTGCGGTGGCTCGTGTTCGCGCGGAGCTGGGTGTCACCGCCTTCGGCGTGCAGGTCGCCGATCTGCCACCGAACTCCGGCGATCTCGCTCCCGAGCACGACCATCTGCACGACGGCCAGGAGGAGCTCTACCTGCTGCTGGACGGGTCGGCCGAGGTCGTGGTGGCCGACGGCGTGGTCGGGCTGGATCGCGAGACGTTCGTACGGGTCGGCCCGTCGGCCCGGCGGCGCCTGCGCAGTGGCCCGGAGGGAGCACGCGTGCTGATGGTCGGCGGCGTGCCCGGGAGCGCATACGCGCCGCCCGCCAACTCCGAGCTCGGCGGACCCGAGAGCCTCGACTGCCCGACCGCGTCCAGCGTCATGGCACCCGGCGGCCCTGCGCCGCAGCTTCGCCATTGAGAGATCGGACCGACAAGGAGCAGACCATGCCAGCGCAGACCAGCCAGGCTTACCACCTCGCCGCCGGTGAGGGGCAACCGATGTCGTGGTTCAGTGCCACGTTCCAGCTGAAGGCCTCCGATGACCAGATCGGGTTGATGGAACTGGTCGGCTCGCCCGGCGTGGAGCCGCCGATGCACGTTCACCGCAACGAGGACGAGTGGTACTACCTGCTCGACGGGCAGGTCAGCTTCCACGTCGGGGGGGAGACCCATCGGGGTGATCCGGGCTCCCTCGTCTTCTTCCCGCGTGCGGTGCCCCACACGTTCACGATCGAGAGCCCCACCGCTCGCATGCTCCTGCTCAACGCCCCCGGCGGCTTCGAGCGGATGTTCGAGCTGGCGCCGAGCACTCCGGATCAGGCCGTGGCGGCGCTCGCTAGCTATGACGTCGAGGTTGTCGGGCCGCACCCGCGCGACCAGGCCCTCTGACCGACATCACCCTCTGTGCGGGGCGACGATCTCGACCCAGTCAAGCGACCGCCCGCACAGAGTCCGCGCGGCGGACGGGTCGACGGTGATCATCCTGGTTGCCGGCGTGTCCATCGGCTGCAGAACGATTTCGGAGAGGATGGTGGTGTCGGCGCCCGAGCCGGGACTCAGGTCGGCGGAGGGGTAATCGAGGGTGATCGTGTGCACGCCGGGTGACAGCCGGAGCCCGCCGACCGCGATGTACTGCCCGATGTTCGCGAGCTCGTTCTCCACCCGTCCGAGCTCGCGGCCATCGACGCCCACGTAGAACCCGCGAGCGAACGAGCCTCCGAGCCACAGCTCGTAGCGCTGCGCGCTGTCAACGGCGATGTGCGCGTCGAGCCGACCAGGGCTGGTCGGCGTCAGCGTCCCGGCCGCAGGATCGTGCAGCCACGGCGCCGGCCACTGCGTCTGGTCGCCACGTGCGACGATCGGGGCCGGACGCTGGTAGGCGACGAGGTTCGCACCGTCGGACCGGGCGATCGCGCCCAGCCGGTCGATCTCGGCGCACGGGGGGACGGCAGCCGGCTGGATCGAGCACCGTGCGAGGTAGCCGGTGGTGGACTGACCGCAGAACGGAAAGCGTGTCGTATCGCCCAGCGGCACGTGCGCCAGGATGCGGCCGGCCGGGTTCCTCGCTCGCTGCCACAGCTGGTAGTACCGGCCCTGCCAGCGCAGCGAGTAGCTCGAGGGTGGCCGGCTGGCCACCGGCGACGTGCGTGTGACTATCGACGGGTAGGCGAGCAGCGTCTCAAACGAGAACGAGTCCAGGTCTGCCTGGGCGCTCTGCGTGAGCAGACTCCCGTTGAGCAAGGGGATCGCATCGGGCCGGTATTCGGCGGGCTCGGTCGGTGCCCCGTCACGGAGGAAATGCCGGTCGGCGTAGATCTCGTACTCGTTGATCAGCGTCGGTCCGTTGCCGGCGACCATGGGAGCGAGACGTTGCAGCTCCCCCAGACGTGCGGCCGGTGCCAGCTGGACGTCGTGGTACGCGAGGGCGTTTGACCACAAGACCCCGCCGCTGATCACCACCGTCAGTGCGACCGCCAGAGCGGCGGAGCGTGACCGCAGCATCGCAGCGCCGGTGAGTCCCATCACGAGCAGCGCCGGCGAGGCGATCGCCAGCGCCTTGCCGACCACCCAAGGGTTGCTCCCCCCGAGCCACACCAGCAGGCATCCCAGCAGCGCCAGCGCCGGGTAGACGATCAGGCTGGGCTGGCGACGGCGCACCGCAATGGCGGCCGAGATCACGATTCCGAGGGCCACCGCCGCCAGCAGCGGTGCCGTGAGCGCCGTCTGCGCGGTGGTCCGAAAGTCGCCCACCGGCCAGATTCCGCCGAGCTGGAAGACGCTGAGCGGCTGGAGCAGGCTGACCAGCCCTCCCTCGCCCATGGTCGAGCTGGCCCCGCCGGCGTTTGAGAACAATGGGGTGGAGCCGCTGATGAACGCCCCCAGCTCCAGCCAGACCGGGAGCATCAGCGTGGCGATGAGGGCGCCCATCAACCCGCCGTCAACGATCGCGAGGCGCAGGCCAGGAGCTCTGCGAGCGCGCCATAGCCAGGTCCCGACCACAAGCCCGAGGGCCGGTCCGAGCCACACGACCGCCCCGGGGCCGAGGGTCACTCCGAACGCCGCGGACGCGATCGCCAGTCCCCCAAGCGTCCGTCGACGCTCCCGGCCGTCCTCGATCGCCTGAGCGACGAGGACCACCAGCAGCGCGAGCAAGGCCGCGGCCGCCACCTCCTTGATCGCCCCCCACAGGCTGTAGCCGTACAGCAACGCGGGCTGGGCGGCGACGAACGCCACCATGGCCCGCAACCTGACGTCGTCGATCAACCGCCGGCTGAACGAGAACACCGACAGCCCGATGAGCATGCCGCAGAACGCCAGATACGGCTGGAACACCCACGCCGCGTCGACGCCGACCAGCGCCCGGCCCACGCCCAGCGGGAGGAACGAGCCGATCGGATATCCCATGCCGAACAGATACGAGTGCAGGTTCAGCGCGTAGGTCGACGGAGGGAGGCCGGCAAGCGATCGCGAGTGACTCATCACGCGGTCAACGACCCCGAGCCAGCTTGCGGTGTCATCGAGACGGATGTAACCCGCGAAGGTCGCGTGGCCGGAGAGGAGGATCGGTGCGCCGAATGCGAGCATGACCGCGACCGCCACCGCCGTCGGCCACCGATCCGGCCGTATCTCGTTTCGATGACGGACCAGCCCCGCGACCGCCACCACCGCGATCACCACGACCGTGCCCGGGGCCGTCACCGGAGAGGCGGTCAGCAGCCCCGCCGCGACGATCACCGCCGCGAAGCCGAGGGCAACCACCAGCGCGCCGTCGACCTGCAAGCCGAACAGGCTGCGACACATGAGTCCCCAGCCGGCGCAGACGAGGCTGAGCACCAGCGGAAACACGACCCAGGCTAGGAGCGTGCGCGCTCCCCTCTACGCCTGGGCGTCTTCAGCTTCACCGGGTCACCCGTAGATGGTGACGGGCACTCCCGGACCGATGCGCGCCACGAGCCAGCTGATGGACGCTGTGTCGAGCCGTATGCATCCGTGGGATTCTGCCTCTCCCAAGGTGCCGCCGAGGAGCTCACGCCGGTGGATCACGGTGCCCGGTGCTCAGCGAGCGGCGTAGTGCACATTGCCGGACCCGTCGAGCTCGGTGACGGTGAACGGCGTGGAGGTGTGACCGACCAGTGCGGTGCAGGAGAAGACGAGCCCCTGCTTCTGGTGCACGCCCGACGGGCAGCTGACCACGGCGTGCTCTCCACGCTGAGTCAGCGCACTCTGCTCGATCGCACGCTCGATCTTCTTGGTGTTGAGGATCCTGGGGCCTGCGGACAGGTTGGTCGAGCCGCCGCACGCGGTCACAGCGAGACCCGCTGCGAGAACGACGGCCGCCAGGGCCGAGCGGCCCGGCCGACCGGAGCGGGCGGCCGGACGCCTGCGACTGCGGGTGAGACCTGGTGACAGAAGCACGGTGGAACCTTTCGATCTAACTGCGATGCTCACTTGAGCCGTTCGATGGTGACGGAGGCATTCACCTCGCCCTGCGTGCCCCCGATGGGCGTGGTCAGGGTCACCGCTGCCGCGGAGGAGTGATTGCGCAGCGTGAGGACGTCGTTGGCGGCCAGAGCGATGATCGCCTGCCCGTCGTTCTGTTCAGTGCCCGCACCGGCCGCGTAGATGGAGCCGGCGACGACGCCTCCGTTCTCGAACAGCGCCATCTGGTTCGGCTCCACTCCCGAGACCGAGAATCGGACCAGATAGGTGCCGGCATCGATGATGTTGATGTTGGGCGAGCCGGGTGCATGGGTGATCCCCGGCGTGATCAGGCCGTTGGTGTCGAAGTCGATCTGACCTTCGATCGGGATCGTCTCCGCGCCCAGGTTGTAGACGTATGCGTAGTCGGCCAGTCCGTTAGTCCCGGTGGGGCCCGTGGCCCCGGTTGCGCCGGTCGGTCCCGTGACCCCGGCAGGTCCGGTGGCTCCGGGGGCACCGTTGGTGCCCTTCGGTCCGGTGCTGCCGGTCGTGCCCTTCGGTCCGGTGCTGCCGGTCGTGCCCTTCGGTCCGGCCGGCCCGGTGCTGCCGTTCGGTCCGGCCGGTCCGGTGGCTCCGTGTGGGCCAGTCGGTCCTGACGGCCCGGTTGTCCCGATCGGGCCCGCGGGTCCTGTCGAGCCTGTGGAGCCCGTGGACCCAGTCGCGCCCGTCGAACCGGCAGGGCCGGGGGGACCGGCTGCGCCGGTGGTTCCCTGGACGCCCTTCAGACCACGAGCGCCGGTGGCGCCGGTGGCGCCGGTGGCGCCTGTGGTTCCCTGCGCGCCCGTTGCGCCCGTTGCGCCCGTCGCGCCGGTGGATCCGGTGGCGCCGGTGGATCCGGTGGCGCCGGTGGCGCCGTTGTTGCCGGTGGCACCCTTCGCGCCTGTGGTTCCCTGCGCGCCCGTTGCGCCGGTGGATCCGGTGGCGCCGGTGGCGCCGTTGTTGCCGGTGGCACCCTTGGGGCCTGTGGTTCCCGTCGCGCCCGTGGATCCGGTCGCGCCCGTGGATCCGGTCGCGCCCGTGGATCCGGTCGCGCCCGTGGATCCTGTGGATCCGGTGGAGCCCTTCGCGCCCGTGGCCCCTTGGGGTCCCGTCGCGCCAATGTCGCCCTGCACGCCCTTCAGGCCTCTGGCCCCGGTCGCTCCCGTTGCTCCCGTCGCGCCCGTGGTTCCGGTCGCGCCTGTCGCACCGGTGGTTCCGGTCGCGCCTGTCGCGCCGGTGGTGCCCGTCGCGCCTGTCGCGCCCGTGGCGCCGGTGGAGCCTTTCGCGCCGGTTGTGCCCTGCGCGCCCGTCGCGCCTGTCGCCCCGGTCGATCCTTTTGCGCCGGTGGCACCGGTTACCCCGGTCGCCCCGATGGGCCCTCGTGGGCCTGATGGCCCGGGGCTTCCGGGCCCCCCGGTGCTGCCGGGAACACCCTGTGGGCCCGCCTGCCCTGTGGCACCGGTCTCACCCCTGGGCCCCGGCGCTCCGATGGTGCCCTGGACGCCCGTGAGTCCCTGGGTGCCGGTAGCGCCGGTCCGCCCTGTGGCGCCGCCCGGTCCGCGTCTACCGACCGAGCCGGTAGCGCCCTTGGGTCCGCGATTGCCCTTCTTGCCACGCTGGGCGTGGCAGACGGGTGGTGTCGGGGCGGCGCAGCTGCGGGTCGCCTGGATAACGATGCCGGTGAATGCCGGCGGACCGCACGGCGGAGGGGGGACGAGAGGGCAGTTCACAGCGGCAATGGCCGTTCCGGCCCAAGCAAGTACCGCCAGGCAGGCAACCATTGGCAGAAGAAGCTTCCGAAACCATGATCCGTACATGTGTGCCGCTCTCTTGGCGCGCCGTCCGGTAGTTCCGGGCACCCGCGCTCACAGGGGTGGGGCCAAACGCGTCGATGCATCAGCCCTGAGGGCCGACAGAAGGGCATGCGTGGCTCGGTCCGCGTGTATCGACGGAAAGCGACAGAGCTTGAGCGAAATTAACGTTTGGCCAGTTCGGAGCCTGGCCGGTGCCCGGACGCGCTGCCCGAGAGGCTGGCACGCGCCACTTGCCGGTCGGCACTTGCCGGTCGGCCAGTAAGGGTGCTACTTTTCCGGCCGGTGGCGATCAACAGTCAGCAGGACACGCGGGGACGGATCCTCGATGCGGCGCTCGAACTGTTTTCCGAGCACGGATTCGACGGCACCACGCTGCAGCAGATCGCCGACCGCCTTGGCTTCACGAAGGCGGCGCTGTACTACCACTTCCACTCCAAGGACGATCTCCTTGATGCGCTGCATGCTCCCGCCGTTGCCGATATCGAGGAGCTGCTCGACGCCTACGAGGAGACGCCGATAACGCCCGCCCGGCGCCGCGCGTTCGTCCAGGACTACCTGGACTATCTCCTGCGTCATCGCCGCCTGATGGCGTACATCGTCCGTGACCTGGCATCGCTGGCACGGCCCTCGTTCGCGTCCAGCGACCGAAGGGACCGGATCGAGGCGCTCATCACCGGCGGCGAGGGCGACTTCAACGAGCAGATCCGCGTCGCGATGGTCCTGGGCGGGACCCACGCCGTGATCGCGCAGTATCCCGACACCGACTCGCGCGAGCTACGCGAGGCGCTCGCCGACGCCGCCGATCAACTACTCAGATCCCGGCCACGGGGCCAATCGCGTCAGCGTTGCGCTCCCGGCGGGTCAGCACTGATCGACCGAAAGCGCGGACGATGATCGTGCGCGCGGACTGCGGTCTCATGATTCGCACCCACCCCCGGAGGAATTGCAATGCCGACGCTTGACCGGACCAGGTCGCCAGTCACGATCCTGATGGCCGATGATGACGAGGACGATCGCGAGCTCACCCGCGACGCGCTCCAGCACTCGGGCGTGGCCGACGGGATGGAGTTCGTGGCCGACGGCCAGGACCTGATCGACTACCTGCGCCGCCAGGGTCGGTACGCGAAGTCGTCGAAGGCCCAATCGCGGCCGGGCATCATCCTGCTCGACCTCAACATGCCCCGCAAGGACGGCCGCGAGGCGCTGGCGGAGATAAAGGCCGACGAGTCGCTGCGCGAGATCCCCGTCGTCGTGCTGACCACGTCCAAGGACGAGGCCGACATCCAGCGCACCTACGAGCTCGGTGCCAACTCATTCATCTCAAAGCCCGTGACGCATTCCGCGCTGATCGACGTCATGCGCAGTCTGAGCCAGTACTGGTTCGACGTCGTCGAGCTGCCGACCGACCCGCTGGGAAGGCGCTGAACCGCCATCTCGCCGGTCGGAAACCGGCCACCGGTATTCAGATCCGCAGGTGCGACGCTCCGTTGAAGTCCAGAACGGCTCCGCTCGCCAGCTCCGCCTCGGGTGAGGCGAGGTAGTACACCGCCGCGGCCACCTCCTCGGGCGTGGCCACGCGGCCGAGGGGGCTCTCGGCCCTCCGCGTCTGCCCCCGCTCACCGACCAGCTCGGACGCCGCCATGTCGGTCTCGACGAAGCCGGGGGCGATCGCCGTCACCGAGATGCCGCCGGGCCCGAGGGCGCGGGCCAGCGACTGGCCGAACGCGGCCAGGCCGGCCTTGCTCGCCGCGTAGGCGGGCTGCTCGGGCTCGCCGCGGAAGGCGCCGCGTGACCCGACGTTGACGATCCGCCCGCCGCGGCCCATGTAGCGCACCGCGCACCACGTGACGTTGGCCGGACCGACCAGGTTGACGCCGAGCGTGCGGCGCCACGCCTCTTGCCACTGCTCGTAAGAGGTCTCGAGGATCGGATGCGGCTCGAAGATGCCGGCGTTGTTGATCAGCACGTCGAGTGTGCCCAGCGCTCGAGCGGCCTCGTCCACCATCCGCCGGACCTGATGAGGATCGGCGAGGTCGGCCTGCACGGCGAGGTGCCCGTCTCCGGGCAGCGACTCGAGGACCTCCTGCGCCTGCTCGCGCCGCGAGCCATAGTGGACCGCGACGCGGTCACCCGACTGCGCGAAGGCGCGCGCCACCGCCGCGCCGATACCGCGGGAGGCCCCGGTGACCAGGACCGCCCGGCCGCCGCTCGAGCTCACCGCCCCACCAGCTAGCTCGCGGGCACGAACGCGTACACCCGGCTCGGGCTGCCGGTGCCGCCGACCAGCCGAAGCGGGGCGACCACCAGCAGCGCCCCGGTGATCGGCACCCGCTCGAGGTTGGCGAGCTGGGTCAGGCCGAGCTTGCCGGAGCCGAGCAGGAAGTTGTGCAGCGGGAAGGGCGGCTCCATGCCCCCGGCCGAGCCGGCGTCGATTCCGACGGTCTCGGTGCCGAAGCCGGCGATGGCGCGTTCATTGGCCAGCCAGTGCGAGGCCTCGACGTCGGGGCCGGGCGTGCGGGGGCCGTTCTCACCGACGTTGAGAAACCGCTCCTGGTCGTGGGCACGCGAGCCCCAGCCGGAGCGCAGCAGCACCCAGGCGCCGTCAGGGATGCGCCCGTTCTCGGTCTCCCAGGCCTCGAGGTCGGCGACGGTCAGCAGGTAGTCGCCGCCGGCGGTCTCGGTCTCGGCGGTCTTGTCGATCACGCACGCCGGCCCCACCAGGGTCGAGGCCTCGATCGAGCCGATGTCGGCGCCGTCCTTGCCGGTGACCCAGTGGATCGGGGCGTCGACATGGGTGCCGACATGCTCGCCGATCGTCAGCGTGTACCACGCCCAGGCAGGGCCGCGGTCGTCGTAATGGCTGATCTCCTCGCGGCTGAGCCCCGGCGTGTTGGCGAACGGGGGCGGCAACTGGATAACGGGAGTGGTCTCGGTCAGCGGCTGGGTGAGGTCGACGATCTCCACCGCGCCGGAGCTAAGCGCGTCCAGAAGCGCGGAGACTTGGCCGGTCTGGGTGCTTGACATCGGTGGTTTCTCCTTCGTTTGGGTGGGTTCGGGGCCGCCGCCGGCCGGCTGGGTTCGGGGCCGCTGCTAGCCGGCGCGGAACGCCTCGGCCAGCCAGTCGGCGCAGATCGTGGGATTGACCTTGGCGTCGAGCACCAGTGGGCGCGGCTGTGTCTCGTCCAGCCATTCGCCGACGATCTCGAGGTCGGCTGTACCGCGGACCGTCTGGCCGCGCGCGCCGGCGGCGGTGGCGATCGCGGCGATGTCGGCGTCGGGGAACTGCACGCGCGAGACGTCGTGGCCCATCGGTCGGAAATGGTGGACCTCGGCGCCGTAGGCCGCGTCGTCGTAGATCAGCACCAGCAGCTTCAGGTGTAGGCGGGCGGCGGTCTCGAGCTCGGCCAGCGCCATGAACGCGCCACCGTCGCCGATCGCCGCCACCGTCAGCCGGTCGGGCCGGGCGACCGCGGCGCCGATCGCGTTGCCGAGGCCCAGTCCCACCGCCTGAAAGCCGTTGGGAAACACCCACGCCCGGGCGTCGGGAACGCTCATGTACATCGCGGGATAGCCGAGGAAGTGTCCGGAATCGACGGCCACCGCCTTGTCGGCCGGCAGCAGGCGCTCGAGCTCGATCGACAGCGTCCGCGGGTCGATCCACTCGCTGGTGGAGGCGTCGTCAAAGGGGTCGTCGGCCCAGCCGCGGCGGGCGATCTCGGCGGCGCGGTCCGGGGTGCGAAAGCCGGTGCGCGAGTGCCCACGCGCCTGCAGCTCGTCGGCGAGCCGCCTTGCGGACGCCCGGGCGTCGCCGATCACCGCGAGGTCAGCTGGCCGGTTGCGGCCGATCGCGCGGGCCTCGGTGTCGATCTGCACCAGCTTGGCGTCGGGCCCCACGAGCATCCCGTGACGCGAGGTCCACTGGTTGAACGACGCGCCCACGATCAGGATGACATCGGCCTGGGGCAGCAGCTCGGCGGCGAACGGCGACGCGAAGCCGCCCGAGATCCCGAGCGCGAACGGCAGTCCCGCGAACAGGCCGTTGGCCGGGGCCGAGGTGGCCAGCAGCGCCCCGGTGATCTGGCCGAGGAGCTCGAGCTCCTCCCGGGCCTGGGCGAGGACCGCGCCGCGGCCGGCCACGATCACGGGGCGCTCGGCCCTCTGCAGAAGGTCGGCCACGGCCCGGATCGACTCCGTGGAGGGCTCGGGCGGATCGAGCGCGGGCAGCGGCGGCCGGGGGGCCTGTACTGCCGCCGGCGGCTGGGGCTGGATGTCGATCGGGAGCATCAGCACCACGGGGCGGCGCTCGACCACTGCGCGCTGGTAGGCGCGCTGGGCGTCGTCGGCGGCGGTGGCGGCGCCGTGCACCCGGTCGGCGATCGCCCCCACGGACTCCACCAGTCCGTGCTGGTCGATCCGGAAGTTCGACGTCAGCGCCGCTGCCGGCGTCTCGCCGGCCAGCAGCAGCACCGGCGTGCGGCTCTTGGCGGCCTCGGTCAGTCCGGTCATCGTGTTGGTCAGCCCCGGTCCCTGATGCACGCTGCACACGGCGAGCCGTCCGCTCACGCGCGCATATCCATCGGCCATGCAGATCGCTCCGCCCTCGTGGCGGGCCGGGTGGAAGCGCACGCCCCCGTCGCACAGCGCGTTGGTGACGACCAGGTTGCCGCTGCCGAGCACGCCGAATGCGTCGGTGACACCCTGAGCGGCGATCGTCGCGCCGACCACGTCGGCCACCGACTTGACGCGCTGGGCCTGGGCGGTGCTCACCTCGGCGCCCCTCTACCTCCTCGAGTGGTCACGAAGCGGTCATGCTACTTCCGGGGCCGCGACGTGTCGATCTCAGTGTTTATGGGTCGTCGCGAAAGGTGATAGACACACCATCATGAGCGCCGAGCACGATCCGGCCAGCGGGAGCGACCAGCCGGGCCCCGCGCGCGACGACGACTTCCTGGACCGCCCGGTCGAACGCCCGCCCTACGACGAGGAGTCCGCGGCCGAGCCGGCGGTCGTCGAGCCCCCCGAGGCGACCCACGCCTCTTCGGACGTCACCGCGGCCCCGGCCGCACCCCCGGCCACCGAGACCTACGGACGCTCCCCAGGTGCCGACTCCCACGGCATGCTTCCCGCGCGCGAAGGGCGGCGCTCCGTGCTCGAGCGGATGCTGGTGCGTGTGATCGCCACCTGCGGGATCATCGGGATCGGGGTGGCGATCGCGGCGATCATGGTCTCGAGCAAATCCCAGGGCTGGATCGTCGGACTTGTCGTCTCGATCGTCAGCGTGATCCTGGCTGCTCTGCTCTGGTCTTCGGACCGGCTCTGAACCGAAGACGGGCTCTCGGGCTACTTGCCCCAGAGGCTGCGGACGATGTCGTACATCGTCTGCGAGGTCTGACCCATGCCCGGGCAGCACGGCGGGCCGCCCGGCGCGCTGATCCCGATCTCCAGGTGCGGCGCGGACGAGATCCCGACGTCGCCGCAGCCCACCTCGGCGATCGGCTGGCCCGCGGTCACGTGCGCGCCGACGCTGACCAGGGCCGGGAGTGCGTGGCCGTAATAGATGTAGCGCCCTGCGTACTGACCGCTCGAGACCTTCAGGACCGGTGCGTCGGGGCCGAAGCCGGAGGCGCCCTCCTGGACGATCGTGCCGTCGGTGACCGCGACCTCGGTCACCTTGGAACCGCAGGCGTTGCCGATTGTCCCGATGTCGACGCCCTGGTCCTGGGTCCAGCTCGACGGCGAGACCACGCGGCTCTTGGGAGTCATCGGGAACACCCATCCGGAGCTCGACGTGGGGGCCGGCGTGGGGGTGGGTGACCCGGGCACCGGGGATGCCTTGCGGCCGGACTGGACCCAGCTCTGCAGCGTGCTGGCCGTGTCCTTGCCGACGGTCCCGCTGGCCGGGGTCAGGTTGGCCGCGGTCTGGAAAGTGATCACCGACGTCTTGGTGCCAGAACCGAAGCTTCCGTCCTCGCCGGTGTTTATCCCGACCTGCGTGAGCCACTTCTGAAGCGTCCTGACGTCGCTGCCGCTCATCCCCACACGCAGCACGCGGTGAAGCGGGTCGGCGGAGGTGAGCGTGTTGTGGGCGGTACGTGTGCCCGCGGAGCGATGCCCGCGCACCCACGAACGCAACGCTCTCGCTGTGTGGACGCCGACGGTGCCGCTGGCCGGACTGAGGTGGGCGTCGTCCTGGAACTGGATGACCGAGCGTCGCGTGCCGGCGCCGAAGTTGCCGTCGGCCTGGGTGGGGATGCCGATCTGGCTCAGCCAGTTCTGGAGCGTGCGGACGTCGCCGCCGTGATCGCCGGCGCGCAGGACGCGGTGGAAGGGGGAGGCCGCCGACGCGGTCGCGGCCCCGCTGAGCAGCGTCACGGCGAGCGCCGCCACGGCGACGGCCAAGATCCTGGCCGTGGCAGCACGGGTACGGGTTGACGACAGCGTTGTGGGCATTGCGAAGTTCCTCGGCGGCACTCGGAATCGCCTGCATTGCCTTACGCCTACGGGGTTAGCTGTCGGGCTCGCGCTCGCTCTGTGCGAGCGCTTCCCGCGGAACACCGCGAGACTCGCCCCAAATACCTGGGTTCCCCGCTCTCCGGATTGGCTGGCCCGGAGATTCGGCTTTGTGGTGCGAACACCGTACATGGCCGCGGGTTGCGGTGCGTCCTCATCGTTCGTGGTTGTATCCGCGGATGCCCGCACCAGCTCACGCATACGTGATGCGGCTGCGCTCGGAGCGGATCGTCGGCGTGGCTGGGGTTTTTGCGGGGGAGGTGGTGGTGGCTGACGGCGTGATCGTGGGTCTGGTTCCGGGCGGGTCCGGGAGTCCGACGGGCGGGTCCGGGGGTTCGACGGGCGGGGAGCTGGTCGAGCTCGGTGACCGCTGGCTGGTGCCAGGGTTTATCGACACGCACGTGCACGGCGGTGGGGGCGCGCAGTTCAACACTGCCGACCCCGACGAGGTGGCGGCGGTGGCCCGTTTTCACGTCCGTCACGGGACCACGGCCCTGCTGGCCACGACGGTGTCGGCCCCGGTGGATTCGCTCGTGGCCTCGGTGGGGGCGATCCGGCGGGCGGCCGACGCGGGTCTGGGCGCAGGAGCGCGGGTTCTGGGCGCGCACCTGGAGGGGCCGTGCCTGAGCCCGGCGCAGCCGGGGGCCATGGACTCCGGGACGTTCATCGAGCCCGCCTCCGCGGTCGTGAGGCGGCTGCTCGGAGCGGAAGGTGGCTGCGTGCGGATGATGACGCTGGCGCCTGAGCTCCCCGGTGCGCTCGAGCTGATCGGCGAGCTCGTGGATGGCGGTGTTGTGGCGTCGCTGGGTCATAGCGAAGCGTCGTATGAGCAGGCGTGTGCGGCGGTGGCGGCCGGAGCCCGTTCGGCGACGCACGTGTTCAACGCGATGCCGGCGCTTCACCACCGGGCGCCGGGGCTGCTGGGCGCGGTGCTGGACCTGCCCGAGGTCAGCTGCGAACTGATCTGCGACGGGGAGCACGTGTCGCCGCCGGTGATGCGGCTGCTGGTGCACGCCAAAGGGCTCGACGGGGTGCGGCTGGTGACCGACGCGATCGAGGGCGCTGGGATGCCCGACGGTGAGTACCGACTCGGCGACAGGCCCGTGCGCGTGTCCGGGTCTCGCGCCACGGTCGGGACGGGCTCTGCTGGTGAGTCGCTGGCTGGGAGCATGCTGACGATGGACGCCGCGGTGGCCGGGGCGGTGCGCTGGCTGGGACTGGACGTGCCGGAGGCGGTCGCGCTGGCCTCGTCGTGCCCGGCGCGGGTGCTGGGGCTGGGGGATCGGCTGGGCGCGATCGCGGTCGGGATGGATGCCGATCTGGCGGTGCTCGATGAAGAGCTGCGGGCGTGCGGCACGCTGGTCAGGGGCTCGTGGGTGTGCGGTCCGCCGGTGGGACTCGCCGCGTGATCCTGACCGTCACGCTCAATCTCGCGCTCGACGTCACCTATCGCGCCGAGCGCGTGCGCGTGGGGGAGACCAGCCAGGTGGAGGTGGTCGGCCGCCGCGCCGGCGGCAAGGGGATCAACGTGGCCCGGGTCCTGCACGCGCTCGGCCACGAGACCGTGGTCACGGGGCTGGCGGGGGGCGATCCGGGAGCGCGGGCGCGGGCGGAGCTGGCGAGCAGCGGCATCGCGGACGCCACGGTCGAGGTCGCCGACGCCTCGCGGATCGCCCTGATGATCGTCGACGCAGACGGAGCGGCGACGGGGTTCTCCGAGCCCGGTCCTCAGGTGACCGTGGATGAGTGGCACGCGATGCTGGCGCGCTTCGGGGAGCTGGTCGCGGGCGCCGACGTAGTGGTGCTTTCGGGGCGGCTGCCGCCGGGGGTGCCGCGCAACGCCTACGCCCGGCTGATCGCGCTCGCGCACCGTGTTGATGTGCCGGCGCTGCTCGACGTCGCCGAGGAGCCGTTGGCGCTCGGCGTCACCCACGGGCCGGCGCTGGTCAAGATCAACGAGGACGAGCTGGCCGGCTTCGCGCCCGGCGAGGACGTTGTGGGCGGCGCCGTCGCGCTGCGCGCTGCCGGGGCGCGCGAGGTCGTCATCTCCCGGGGGCCGGCGGGATTGGTCGCCGTCGTCGATGGGGGAGCCTGGAGCGCCGCGCCCCCGGAGGCCTTGCGCGGCAATCCGACCGGGGCCGGGGATGCGGCGTCGGCGGCGCTGGCGGTGGGGATCGCCGAGGGGTCCGACTGGCCGCACCGGCTCGCGGACGCGGTCGCGCTGTCGGCCGCCGCCGTGGCGGCGCCGCTGGCCGGCTCGTTCGACGCCGAGCTGTACCGGCGGCTGCTGGGTCAGGTGGAGGTGCGCGAGCTGGGCTCGGCGTGACCCAGGTGAGCGTCGAAGAAGGTGAAGATCCGCCGCCACGCGTCCTCGGCGGACGGGTGGTGGTAGTTGAAGCCGACGAACTTCACCAGCGGCGCGAACAGCGGCCCGGTGTTGATCCGGTTCAGGAAGCTGTGGCCGGCGTCCGGATACTCCTTGACGTCGTGTGGGACATTGAGGGTGGTGAGCGCCTGTTCCAGCCTTTGCGCGCGGCCCTGCAACGTCTTGTCGCGCTTGCCGTAGCTGGCGACGATCGGGCACGCGCCGGCCAAGCGCTCGGTCGCGTCCTTGGGCACCTCGCCGTAGTTGACCGACGCGGCGGCGAAGGCGTACTTGGGCGCGCACAGCACCGCGAAGCCGCCGCCCATGCAGAAGCCGATGATGCCGATCTTGCCGGTGCAGTCGTCGCGCTCGGCCAGCCACTGGCGCGCCGCCTCGATGTCCTCGTAGGCCTCACCCGAGCCCGAGCGCGACGCCTGCAGCGTGGCGATCACGCACTTCGGGCCGCGGCCCGAGTAGAGGTCGGGGGCGAATGCCAGAAAGCCGGCGGCGGCCAGGCGGTCGGCCTGGTCGCGGATGTCATCCGACAGTCCGAGCGCGTCCATGACCACGACCACGCCGGGCCACGGCCCGTCGCCGCGGGGGGTTGCCAGGTACGCGCCGAGCTCGCGGGAGGCGGCGGGGTGATAGGTGGTGTCGGGCATCCTCGGCAAAGTACCCGAGACCGCGGTCTCTGCAACCGCTGCGAGGCGGTCAGTCGCTGACGAGCGCGGGGGAGTCGGGTCTTGCGCTGCCGTGAGCGGGTGCCGGAGGAGGCTCACGGTACGCCACGCGAGCCTTGTGGCGCGCGGGCCTGTCGCGCACCCCCTCGTCCGTGATCAGGCCGGCGATCTCGGAGCCCGGTACCGGCTTTGAGAGGTAGTAGCCCTGGGCGACGTCGCAGCCGAGGCCGCGCAACCGATCCCATGCGCTGACCGAGCTCACGCCTTCGGCCACTACCTTGAGGCCGAGGTTGTGGCCGAGGTCAATCGTCGAGCGGACGATCACGGCGTCGTCCTCGTTGTCGTGCATCTGCAGCACGAACGACTTGTCGATCTTCAGAACGTCGATCGGCAGCCGCTTGAGGTAGCCGAGCGAGGAGTTGCCGCTGCCGAAGTCATCGATGGCGAGACGCACCCCGAGCTGGTTGAGCGTCATCAGGACCGTGCGAGCGCGGACGGGGTCGGTGAGCACCGTGTTCTCGGTGATCTCGAGCTCGAGCCGGGACGGCATCACCTCCCACTTGCGCAACAGATCCTTGACCTCCTCGGCAAACCGCTGGTCGAGCAGGTCCCGGCCGGTGATGTTGACGGCGACGGCCAGGTTGAGCCCCTCGTGGCGCCAGGCTCGGCACTGCTCGAGCGCCGAGTCCAGAACGAACGTGGTCAGCGGGCGGATCAGCCCCGTCTGCTCGGCCAGTGGGATGAAGCGGTCAGGCGGGAGCAGGCCGTGCTCGGGGTGCTCCCAGCGGACGAGCGCCTCGACGCTCGAGATCTGACCCGAGTCGAAGTCGGCCTTGGGCTGGAAGTAGACCGCGAGCTCGCGCTGGGCGATCGCGCGACGAAGCTGAGACGCGAGGGTGAGCCGGGCGGCCGAGTGGTGATCGAGCTCGGGCGCGAATAGGGTGGGGGCGCCGCTGGTCTTGCTGGCGTACATGGCGATGTCGGCGCAGCGCAGCAGCTCGTCGACGGTGTCGCCGTGGCGCGGGAACAGGGCGATGCCGATGCTCGCGTCCACGTCGACCTCGACGCCGGCCACGGTGTGGCTGGCCTGCACCTGCTCGATCGCGCGCTCGGCCAGCGCCACGGCGCCGAGGGGACCGGCGACGGGCGAGCACAGAATCGCGAACTCGTCACCCCCGAGCCGGGCGACCGTGTCCTGGGCGCGCACCGCCTGTGTCAGGTGGCCGGCGACCTCGCACAGCAGCTGGTCGCCGCTCTGGTGGCCGAAGGTGTCGTTGATCTCCTTGAAGCGGTCGAGGTCCATCAGCATGACCGCGACGGTCCCGCCGTCGCGCTTGACGCTTTCAATGGCATCGGCCACCCGGCGGTGCAGGAGCTCCCGGTTGGGCAGACCCGTGAGCGTGTCGTGGAACGCCCGGCGCTCCATGTCCTCCATCTGCTCGGCGTCACTCTCGCGCCGCCTGGGGGTCTTGCGCGGCGCGGCGGAGATGGAGATGTAGACCGTGAGCAGGGCCAGTCCGATCACGCCGGCCAGCAACACGAACGCAAGCACGCTCTGGCCCGCCGGCGCTGCTGCGTCGGTGAAGAGCTCCAGCGAGCCCGCCGGCGTTGCGGCAGCGGACGGTCAGTGGGACCGTGACATCGACGTGGTGGGAGCCGCGTGGACCAGGTGCGGACCGGCCGATCAGGTCATGGTCGGTCGAGTAGGTGACCCGGCCGTCGGCTCCGCGGACGCTGGCGACGGCGATGCCGTCGACCAGGATCTGTCGGCGGAACAGCCGATCGAGGGTCCGGCGCCGTGCGGCCGAGACCGGTGACTGCAGGTCGGCCGGGCGAAGCTGAGCTTTGAGGACCGAGTCGGCGATGAAGTTCGCCTGTACACGCGCGGTCCGGTTGGCGACGTTTGCGGTCCCGTCTGCCACGGATGCAGCAGGAGTGCGGCCGTCGCCGACGACGATCAGGGCCAGTGCGGTGAGCAGGGCCAGACGTCCGGTAGCCCGGGGGGCGTTGGACCGTCCGTGGACCGGATGAGCGGGCACGGCGGTTCGCCAGATCCTCACATGCATCTGAGCCGTAGATCGGAGGGCCGAGCGTGTTACTTCACCCGATCGTTATGGAGCGGACGATCGGCGGGCTCGAGCCGGGCGTTTTAGGGCTCGATGCCCTCGTCGCGGGCCAGCGAGACGCGGATCCGCGCGGCTAGCCGCGGACTGGCGAGCACGATCACGAGGCCGACCAGGAGCCACACCCCGACCACGATCGGGAACCGGTTGTACGGGAAGGCCACGCCGAACACGTTCTTGTCGAGCGTGTAGAGCAGGAACGCGATGCCGAGGATCGGGATCACGAGCTCGTACATCGGCGCGCGGCGCGCGCGGATGAACAGGTGGTTGATCGCCCCGACGTTGGTGACGATGTAGGCCACCAGCAGGCTGAGGACGCCGAGGGTGCCGGGATAGAAGAAGGCGTTGACGGCCGACACGTTGGCGATCCGCTGGACCACGATCGCGCCGACGCCGACGATCAGCACGACGGTGAGCGCTCCCGCAGGAGCCCCAGTTCGAGTGGAGGTCCGGCCGAGGACATTTTCAAAGCGTGTGTCCCGGGCGAGCGCGAACAGGATCCGCGCGCCTGCGGTGGCGGCGCCGAGCCCGCTGGCGAACGCGCTCACGGTGGCGCCGGCGTTGATGGCGTCGCTCATCGCGCTGCCGACGTAGCTCTTGGCCAGGTCCCCGAGCGGCGCCGCGCTCGTCGAGAAGGCCTTGATGCCGCTGGCGTTGATGCCAAAGCCCCAGGTCTGGACCAGGATGCAGAGGATGTAGAAGATCCCGGAGCCGATCACCGCGTTGCGGATCGCGCGCGGGATCTCGCGGCGCGGGTTGTCGGTCTCCTCGCCGAGCGACGCGGCGCCCTCAAAGCCCGCGAACGACAGGAAGCCGAACACCGCCGCCGTGGCCACCTTGGAGAACGGCGTGCCGCCGGGGATCTTGAACACGTCGAGGGTGATGCCCTGGCCGTGCGGCGAGGAGCCGGCGATCAGCTTGACCACGATCACCACCATCAGGATCAGGATCAGCGTGACCGAGATGCCCTCCATGCCGAGCAGCGACCGGGTGGCCACGCGGATGTCCCCGAAGGCCAGGACCGCGATCAGCACGGCGGCGACG
Organism: uncultured Solirubrobacterales bacterium; assembly: GCA_963799995.1. Classification (GTDB taxonomy): domain Bacteria; phylum Actinomycetota; class Thermoleophilia; order Solirubrobacterales; family Solirubrobacteraceae; genus Palsa-465. The sequence goes on from CAWCZI010000014.1 coordinate 1,114,231, forward strand.
GCGGCGATCACCATGTAGTCGGCGCCGTTCCAGATGTTCGTGCCCTGCAGGAACGCGACGCCGAAGGTGCCGGCCTCGGCGGTCGACGCGCACGTGAACGCGAAGTAGGTGCCGAGCAGCGCCCAGCCCGAGAAGAACCCGGCCTGCGGGCCGAGCGTCATGCCGGTGAGGGCGAACACCGAGCCGGCGTGGCTGAAATACCGGCTGAGGCGGATGAACGCGTAGGAGACCAGCAGCACGCCGACGGTGGCGAAGATGAACGCCAGCGGCACGGCGCGACCGATCAGGCCGGCGGGGGCAACGCCGTTGAGCGCCATCGCCGCGGTCGGCGCCATGATCGCGATCGAGAGGGCGATCGCCTCCCAGAACTTCAGCTCGCGTCGCAGCCCGGACGGGCGCTGTGCGCCCTCGGTGCCTGCGGGGCCTGAGGGGCCGGGGGGCCTGCGGGGCTGGGGGGGCTGGGGGGGCTGGTCTCCACGGTCAGTCCCGGGTCCCCTTCCCCGCCCGGCGGGTTCCGAATCCCCTCAGTCGAAGATCGCCTCGGGCAGGAACGCGCCGACGCACCAGTTGGGCACGTCGACCACCTCGTGGATGCGCAGGTCGACCGCGGTCGAGGCGATCGCGTAGGCCTCCTGGCGGCTGCGGCCGTAGCGCTCAACGATGTGGTCGATGATCGCCCGGGTCGCCTCTTTCGTGGCCTCGAACAGGTCGGGGCCGATGCCGGTGCACACGTGGTAGCTCGAGGTCTCGGCTGCGCTCAGCTGGTTGCTGGGGACGTGGTACTGGGGGTAGCGGGCGCTTGATGTCCTGGCGGACGCTGAGGCGGACGGTGATGTCCATGGCGCATTCGACCGCGGTGCCGCACACCTCGGCGTCGCCCATCGCGGCGTGGGTGTCGCCGACGCTGAACAGGGCGCCGTCGACGCGCGACCGGGAGGAAGAGGGTGGTCCCGGGGCGCAGGTGCTTGATGTCCATGTTCCCGCCCCACTTGGTGGGGGGGACGACGGAGTGCTGTCCGGGCTCTTGCGGGGCGACGCCGATCGTGCCCGGGAAGGGGGCGAAGGGGAGGGTGATGCCGTCGGCGAATTGGACGGTGCTGCTTTGCGGGTCGACTTGCGAGATGTTGAGCCAGGGGTCGGGGAACTCATCGGCCAGCAGGCCGAAGCCCGGGATGATCGCCGTCCAGCCCCAGTCGTGGGGCTTGAGCTCCCTGATCTCCACGGCGAGGACGTCGCCCGGCTTGGCGCCCTTGACGTAGATGGGGCCGGTGACCGGGTTGACCCGGTTGAGGTCGAGGTTCTTCACGTCCTCGGCGGTCGAGCGCTCGTTCAGCTGCCCGCCGGACGCGTCGGCGGTCTCGAGCTCGACGGTCGCGCCCGACTCAACCTCGAGGGCGGGCGCGAGCGCGTTGTCCCACACGAAGGCCGAGTGCTCCGAGGAGACCGAGTGGATCGAGTGGTTGTGCCCGGAGTGAGGGTCGGACAAGGCCGGAACCCTATCGAGCGTGTTCGGCTCGTGCTGCGGTTGCCAGGCGGTCGAGTCGGCCCTTGGCGGCCCGCTTAGAGGTCTGTTAGGCGGGCGCCGGGACGCCAAAAACTCCCGGTCGGTTGCTATATTCGATTGGGGGGGGGGGTAGTCCGCCGCGGGGTGGAGCAGTCTGGTAGCTCGTCGGGCTCATAACCCGAAGGTCGCGGGTTCGAATCCCGCCCCCGCTACTTACGAAAAGGTCCGCATTTGCGGGCCTTTTCTATTTTCCGGTGCGTGAATCCGCACAGAAGTTGTTGACATGGGTACCACTCGTGG
>CAWCZI010000015.1:0-206141 GCA_963799995.1 uncultured Solirubrobacterales bacterium
GTCGTCGTCGGAGAAGTCACGGCCGGTCTTGGCCGAGTTCAGGAACTCCTCACGACGGGCCAGGGACTCGCGCAGTTCGAGAACGCGCTCCTCCTTCTCGGCCGCATACGCGTCGAGGACCTTGTTGACCTCGCCCTCCAGCGACTCGACGTCGCGGTCCCGGGCCTCGTCATCGACCCAGGTGACCATCGAGGCCGCGAAGTACAGGACCTTCTCGAGCTCCTTGGGAGCCATGTCGAGCAGGTAGCCGATCCGGCTCGGGACACCCTTGAAGAACCAGATGTGGCTGACCGGGGCGGCAAGGTCGATGTGGCCCATGCGCTCGCGGCGGACCTTGGAGCGCGTGACCTCGACGCCGCAGCGCTCGCACACGATGCCCTTGTAGCGGACACGCTTGTACTTGCCGCAATAGCACTCCCAGTCCTTCGTCGGACCGAAGATGCGCTCGCAGAAGAGGCCGTCCTTCTCGGGCTTGAGCGTCCGGTAGTTGATGGTCTCCGGCTTGGTGACCTCGCCCGAGCTCCACGAGCGAATCTGCTTGGAAGAGGCGAGGCCAATCTCGATTGCGTCGAAATTATTTATGTCGATCAAAGTGAGTCCTTAGTGCTTGAAATCCTGTGGCCGGTGCTGGGATCCGGCGCCGGTCGCCCGGCGCCGGTCCGCGTCATGCCTCGTCTTCTTCCAGTACGCCTTCTGCGTCACCCGCGGGGATGTCGGCCTCCAGCATCGGGTCCTCCTCGGTGCTGAAGTCCTCGGTCTCGAGCTCCTCTCCGGACACGAGGTCGGGGTCCTCGACCGCGTCCTCCTCGGCGGAGGCCTCGACGGTCTCGCCCTCGTGCTCGGTCGCCTCATCGGCGGCCGCGCCGTCGGTGGCCCGAACGCCACTGAGATCGATGCCGAGCTCTTCGGCTGCCCGCAGGAGGTCGTCGTCCTCCTCGCGCATCTCCGCCCGCTCGCCCTCCTCGGAGACGACGTTGACGTCGAGCGCCAGCGACTGCATCTCCTTGAGCAGGACCTTGAACGACTCGGGAATCGACGGCTCGGCGATGTTCTCGCCCTTGACGATCGCCTCGTATGCCTTGACCCGCCCGACGGTGTCGTCGGACTTGATCGTCAGCATCTCCTGCAGCGTGTACGCGGCGCCGTAGGCCTCGAGCGCCCACACCTCCATCTCGCCGAAGCGCTGGCCGCCGAACTGCGCCTTGCCGCCCAACGGCTGCTGGGTGACGAGCGAGTAGGGGCCGGTGGAGCGGGCGTGGATCTTGTCGTCGACAAGGTGCAGCAGCTTGAGGATGTACATGTATCCGACGGTGACCTGCTCCTCGAACGGCTCGCCGGTGCGACCGTTGTAAAGGGTGGTCTTGCCGGACGCCTGCTCGCCCTCGCGACGCTTCTTGTCGACGTCCATCTTGATCAGGCCGTTTGACTCGTTGTGCTCGTCCTGCCAGCGCACGAGCGCCTCGTCGACGTCCGCCACCGTGGCGCCGTCGAACACCGGTGTGGCCACGTAGACCTTGCCGGGCCGGCCGTCAGGACGCGAGCCGCCGTTGGTGGCGTGCTTGCGGGCCTCCGAACCGTCCTCGTACCAGCCGTTGGCGGCCACCCAGCCGAGGTGGGTCTCGAGGATCTGACCGACGTTCATCCGGCTCGGGACGCCGAGCGGGTTGAGGATCACGTCGACGGGCGTGCCGTCCTCGAGGAACGGCATGTCCTGCTCGTCGACGATCTTGGAGATCACGCCCTTGTTGCCGTGGCGCCCGGCGAGCTTGTCGCCCTCGGCGATCTTGCGCTTCTTGGCCACGAACACACGCACCAGGTCGTTGACGCCCGGCGGCAGGTCGTCGCCCTCGTCCCGGCTGAAGGTCTTGACGTCGATGACGACGCCGCCCTCGCCGTGGGGCACCTTGAGCGAGGTGTCGCGGACCTCGCGCGCCTTCTCCTTGAAGATCGCGCGGATCAGCTTCTCCTCGGCCGTCAGCTCCGTCTCGCCCTTCGGCGTGACCTTGCCGACCAGCAGATCGCCGGAGGCCACCTCGGCACCGATGCGGACGATGCCGCGATCGTCGAGGTTGCGCAACGACTCCTCGGAGCGGTTGGGGATGTCGCGGGTGATCTCCTCGTCGCCGAGCTTCGTGGTCCGGGCGTCGATCTCGTATTCCTCGATGTGAATCGAGGTGAGCTCGTCGTCGGAAACGAGGCGCTTGGAGAGAATGATCGCGTCCTCGAAGTTGTAGCCCTCCCAGGACATGAAGGCCACCAGCAGGTTCTTGCCCAGCGCCATCTCGCCCATGTCGGTGGCCGAGCCGTCGGCGAGGACCGCGCCCTCGTCGACGGGCGCGCCGACGTTCACGATCGGCTTCTGGTGGATCAGCGTGCCCTGGTTGGAGCGCATGAACTTCTGCAGCTCGTACTCCTCCTGGGAGCCGTCGCTGCCGTCGACGACGATCTGCTCGGCGTCGACGTAGGACACCGTGCCGGCGGCCCGCGCGATCGAGACGTCACCGGTGTCGATCGCCGCCCGGCGCTCCATTCCGGTGCCGACCAGTGGCGCGTCGGTCACCAGCAGCGGCACCGCCTGGGCCTGCATGTTGGAGCCCATCAGAGCGCGGTTGGCGTCGTCGTGCTCGAGGAACGGGATCATCGCCGTCGTCACGGACCAGATCTGCTCCGGCGAGACATCGATCAGGTCGACCTCCTCCGCGGCGACGGTCACGTACTGACCGGCCTGGGTGCGACAGATGATCTCGTCGCCGACCAGCTTGCCATTGTCATCGACCGGCTGGTTGGCCTGGGCGATGATCCGCTCCTCCTCCTGGGTGGCGTCGATCCGCACGATCTCGTCGGTGACCTTGCCGTTCTTGACGACGCGGTACGGGGTCGTGACGAACCCGTGCTCGGAGATCTCCGCGTAGGAGGACAGCGAACCGATCAGGCCGATGTTCGGGCCCTCCGGGGTCTCGATCGGGCACATGCGGCCGTAGTGGGTCGGGTGCACGTCGCGGACCTCGATCGGCGCGCGCTCGCGCGTCAGACCGCCGGCGCCCAGAGCGCTCAGCCGCCGCCGGTGCCTGAGCCCGGCCAGCGAGTTGGTCTGGTCCATGAACTGCGACAGCTGGCTGGAGCCGAAGAACTCCTTCAGCGCCGCGACCACCGGGCGGATGTTGACGATCGTCTGCGGCGTGATCGTGTCCGCATCCTCGGTGGTCAGACGCTCGCGCACGACGCGCTCCATCCGGTAGAGGCCGATCCGGAACGCCTCCTGGATCAGCTCGCCGACCGTGCGCAGGCGCCGGTTGCCGAAGTGCTCGTACTCGTCGAGGTGATCCTGAATCGCCTCGCGCGGCATCGACACCGCCTCGGCGGCGTAGTCCTTGACCTCGGCCTCGAGCTCCTCGGGCATGCCGAGCAGCTTGGGCAGCGACACCAGCTCGCGAACCAGGGCGATGATGTCGTCGTGGGTCAGCGTGCGGGAATCGAGGTCGATGTCGAGCCCGAGCCGCGAGTTCAGCTTGTAGCGGCCAACTCGCGTCAAGTCATAACGCTTGGGGTCGAAGAACAGCTGGTTGAGCAGCGAGCGGGCGGCGTCGATCGACGGCGGCTCGCCGGGGCGCTGCTTCTTGAACAGCTCGATCAGCGAGCCCTCCTCGGTCCGCGTGACCTCGGGATCGGCGTCGACCGTGTTGCGGATGTAGAGCGAGTTGTCGAACAGGTTGAGGATCTCCTCGTCCGACGCGTAGCCCATCGCGCGCAGCAGCACCGTGACCGGCAGCTTGCGCTTGCGATCGATGCGCACGTAGACGCGGCCCTTCTTGTCGATCTCGAGCTCCAGCCACGACCCGCGGGCCGGCATCAGGTTGGCGATGAAGACCTGCTTCTCGCGGTCCTTGGGCTCCATCAGGTACGCGCCCGGGGAACGGACCAGCTGCGTGACCACCACGCGCTCGGTGCCGTTGATGATGAACGTGCCCCGCTCGGTCATCCACGGGAAGTCGCCCATGAACACCGACTGCTCCCGGATCTCCCCGGTCTCGCGGTTGATGAACGCGACCGTGACGGTCAGCGGCCGCGCGTACGTCAGGTCCTTCTCACGACACTGCTCGAGGCTCGCCACGGGCTCGTCGAAGGTGAATTCGCCGAACTGGACGGCGAGATTGCCGGTGTAGTCCTCGATCGGCGAGATGTCGTCGATCGTCTCGCGCAGGCCGCCCCCTTCGGGCTCGGTCAGCCAGGCGAAGGACTTGCGCTGGATATCGATGAGGTTGGGGACTTCAAGGACCTTGTTCAGACGCGCGAAACTACGGCGCGTCCGGGGGGCGTGAGCGGTTGCCAAGACTGCGACTCCTCGGCGGTCGTGAGGGAGAGCGGAACGCGGGCGCGAGCAAAATGCTCGACACGAGCGCGACCAGCGAAGATAGCACACGGCAAGGGCGCCCTGTGGAGGACCGCTCAGCTCTCACGGACCCCGCCCTCGGCGACCGCGTATGTGGCGCGGTACCGGATGTTTGGGCGGCTACGGCTATTGGCTGACCCGGCGGAGTGTAGGGGCAAATCGCGCAAGGAGCAAGCCGGGGCTACACACGTCCCCTCGGTCCCGGCGCCGACCGGCCGAGCCGCCGGCCGGGGCCGGGTCGCTCAGGCGCCGACGCCGACCGGCCGGGGCCGGGCCGCTCAGGCGCCGACGCCGACCGGCACGAGCCGGCGGCCGAGCCGGGCCAGCGGGATCCGGCGCAGCGGCTGTGACCGTGACCGCGCCGGCGCGGCGCGCGGGTCGATCTCGACGTAGCGGAACACCACCCGGCCCACCCGCAGCACGTCCCCGTCTGTCAGATACGAGATCGTCACCGCGCGCCCGTTGACATAGGTGCCGTTGAAGCTGCGGTCGTCGAGCAGTCGGGCTCCATCGGCGCGGAGGGCGACGATGGCGTGCCGGCGAGACACGTGGTTGTCCTCGATCCGGACGTCGGCCGACAGCCCGCGGCCGATGTGGGTGATCGGCCGGTCAAGCGCGATCAGCCTGACGTCTTCGCCGTCCTCGATCGACAGGTACCGGCCCGGGGGCGCGAGCTCACGGGGCACGGCCCGCCCGCGCGTGCGATGGTCGAGCAGCGAGAACGAGTCGACGATGAACGTGTGATCGGCGTCGAGGCCGGCCGTGGGGCGCTCCCGCACATCGCGCGGGTCGACGCCGGCCGGAGGGTGTGGGAGTTGGGCTCGGATCGTCATGCTCCCCACCTCACCAGGGCCCGCGAACATCAAGGTCAGAGCACGCGAAGAACTTCCGAAGGGGCTTGACGCGGGGACGACGCGGCCGCCGCCAAGTCCGCAACGGCTTGGGACGGGCTGCGGGGGGCGTGGTCGCAAAGGGGTCACATGGGACCCATAGCGACCAAGACTCCGGGTTTAACGCACAGCGCGCCCCGCACCCGGAGGTGCGAAGCGCGCGGAAAGACGTGAGAGCGGTGAGCTACTTGAGCTCGACGGACCCTCCGGCCTCCTCGATGTCGGCCTTGAGCTTGTCGGCCTCGGCCTTTTCGATGCCCTCCTTGACGGGCTTGGGAGCCTCGTCGACGAGCGCCTTGGCCTCCTTGAGCCCGAGGCCGGTGGCGGCCCGGACGACCTTGATCACCTGGATCTTCTTGTCGCCGGCGGCGGTGAGGACCACGTCGAAGCTGGTCTGCTCCTCCTCCTCCTCGGCAGCGCCGTCGCCGGCCGCTCCGGGCGCCGCGGCCGGCGCGACCGCCGTCGCGGAGACACCGAACGCCTCCTCAAGCGCCTTGATGCGCTCGGAGAGCTCGAGCACCGAGATGGCCTTGAGCTCGTCGATCCATTCCTCTGTGGTAGCCATGCTTCCTCCTTATTCGTCGGACGCCGCGTCCGCGCGGGTGCCGTTTCGGTTTCAGATTCCGGTGTGGGGGTGGGCTCGGGTTCCGCAGCCGCCTCGGGCTCGGGCTCCGGGCTCGGGCTTCCGCAGCCGCCTCGGGCTCGGGCTCGGGCTCGGGTTCCGCAGCCGCCTCGGGCTCGGGCTCGGGCTCCGCGGCCGGCGCCGCCTCGACCGCGGGAGCGCTCCCGGACACGAGTCCTTGGTCGACGATCGCCTGCAGCTGGATCGCGACCCCGGCGATCAGCGCGTTCAGCCCTCGGGCGAGCCCGGTCAGCGGCGCCGCGACGGTTCCCACGAGCTGGGCGTAGAGGATGTCGCGCGAGGGCAGACGGGCGATCGAACGGACATCGTCGGCGCTCAGCACGGCCCCGTTGAGCAACCCGCCCTTGAACTCGAGCAGGTTGAGCTGCCGGGCCAGGTCGTTGAGCGCCTTCGCGGCGAGCGCAGCGTCTCCGCGGACCATCGCCAGCGCGGTCGGCCCGACCAGCATGGGTTTCAGGTCCGAGGCGCCGGCCTTGTCGGCGGCCCGCTCTGAGAGGGAGTTCTTGACGACCCGGAAGCGGGTGTCCGCCTCGCGCAAGCGGTCACGCAGGTCGGCCACCTGGGCCACTGTGATCCCGCGGTAATCGACTGCGAAGATCGCCTCGGAAGCGCCGATCTGCTCGGCGATCTCGTCGATCACTGCTGATTTCTGTTCTCGGTTCATCGGTGGCTCTCTCTCACGAGAAACGCCCGCTCATCGGCGGGCGTTCGAAGGAGCCGGAGTTCCCGCGGGCGGGACCGGTGACCGTTCGAGCTTCCGCCTACTCCGGACTTGCGCGCGTTGCGCGGCCGGAGGTCTGGGGCTGATTCTCTGGGCGATTAAGACGAATACTAGGCGGCGACCGGCTCCTCGACGATGTCGCGGGTGCGCGATGGGTCGACCTTGATGCCGGGACCCATCGTCGTGGCGAAGGTCACCGAGCGGATGTAGCGGCCCTTGGCCGCGGACGGCTTGGCGCGGATGAGCTCGTCCATCACGGCGGCGTAGTTCTCGAGCAGGAGGCGCTCCTCGAAGTCGCGCTTGCCGATCACGAGGTGGACGATCGCGGTGCGGTCGGTGCGGTACTCCACCTTGCCCGACTTGGACTCGCTCACCGCCTTGGTCACGTCCATCGTGACCGTGCCGACCTTGGGGTTCGGCATCTTGCCGGCAGGGCCGAGGATCCGGCCCAGACGCCCCACGATCGGCATCATGTCCGGAGTGGCGATGGCGACGTCGAAGTCGTCGAAGCCCTCTTGGATGCGCTTGGCCAGGTCCTCACCGCCGACCACGTCGGCGCCGGCCTCCTCCGCCTCGCGGGCCTTGTCGCCCTGGGCGAAGACGGCGATCTTGACCTCCTTGCCGAGGCCGTTGGGCAGCGCCACCGTGCCGCGCAGCTGCTCGTCGGCGTGGCGCACGTTGAGGCCGGTGCGGACGTGGACCTCGACAGACTCGTTGAACTTGACGGTGCTCAGCTGCTTGACCAGCGCGATCGCCTCAGCGGGCTGATACTCGCGAGTGCGGTCAAGACGCTTCTTGGCCTCGACATAGGCTTTTCCGTGCTTGGACATGCTTTCTCCTGAAAACTCGTGCTCAGACGACCTCGACGCCCATCGAGCGAGCGGTGCCGGCGATGATCTTCGCCGCCGCGTCGATGTCGCCGGCGTTGAGGTCCTTCATCTTCTTCTCGGCGATCGCCTTGAGTTGATCCTGAGTGATCTTGGCGACCTTGTCACGATTCGGCTCGGCCGAGCCCTTCTCGAGCGAGAGTGCCTGCTTGATCAGCACCGCCGCGGGCGGGCTCTTGGTGATGAAGGTGAACGAGCGGTCCTCGTAGACGGTGATGACGACCGGGATCACCGTGCCGAGGTCGGACTGGGTCTGGGCGTTGAACGCCTTGACGAACTCCATGATGTTGACGCCGTGCTGGCCCAGGGCCGGGCCGACGGGAGGCGCCGGGCTGGCCTGGCCGCCCACGGCCTGGAGCTTGATCTGGGTTAGGACTTTCTTGGCCATCTGCTCTCCTAGATCTTCTTGACCTGGTCGAAGCCGACCTCGACCGGGGTCTCCCGGCCGAAGATCGAGACCAGCACCTTGAGGCGCTGCGCATCCTCGTTGACCTCGGAGATCTCGCCACTGAAGTCAGACAGCGGCCCGGAGACGACCTTCACCGACTCGCCGATCGAGAACTGGGCGCGGCTGCGCGGGCGCTCGGTGGTCTCCTGGTGCAGGAGACGGTCGACCTCGGCCTGGGTCAGCGGCACCGGCTCGTTGGACGCGCCGACGAACCCGGTGACTCCGGGTGTGCCCTTGACCAGCGACCACGAGTCCTCGTTGAGGTCCATCTGGACGAGCACGTAACCCGGCATCGTTCGCTTCTCGACCGTGATCTTCTGGTTGTCCTTCATCTCGGACACGGACTCGGTGGGAACGACGATCTGTCGCACCGCACGCTTCTGGTTGAGCGAGACGACGCGGTGCTCGAGGTTGTGCTTGACCTTGTTCTCGTGCCCGGAATAAGTGTTGACGACGTACCAGCGGAACATGCTCTCTCTTACTTCAGGATCAGATTGACGACTTTGCCGGCGAGCGTATCGGCTACGCCGAGGAATACCCCGGCCACGATCACGAACCCGATGACCACCCCGGTGGCCTGCATGACTTGCTGCCGGTTAGGCCACTGTACCCGCTGCAGCTCACGCCAGCTTCCCTGCAGGAAGGTGACCAGGCGATTGGCGGGAGACCGGCGCCGCGCGGGAACAGCCGCGCCGCCCGCCCCGGCCGGGGTCAGCTCCCCGCCGCCGGAGCCCCCACCGCCTGAGCCGTTGGCGGGACCATCATCGCCGGCCTCGAACAGGTCCTCGTCATCCGCGTACTCCTCGTCGGGGCCGCCGAGCTCCTCGCCGGCCGCCAGCTCCGGGCGGCCCAGCGCGAGCTGAGCGTCGGCGAGCTCGGAGTCGGGTGTGGCGTGCTGGAGCGGACCCGGCGTTTGGTCGCGCTCATCGCGCTCCGGACGTGCACCGAAGCCCGCGCGTGAGACCGGCGCGGCGGATGGATGGCGCGCGCGCCGTTCCTTTGCACGTTTGCGGTTGCGGGCCATGGGACTGCTCCGGTCGCGCGGTCAGCGCGTTTCGCGGTGCGGCGTGTGGCAGCGGCACCAGCGGCAGTACTTGCGCAGCTGCAGGCGCTCGGGGTTGTTCCGCTTGCTCTTGTTCGTCTGGTAGTTCCGGCGCTTGCACTCTTCGCATGCGAGAGTGGCTGCGATCCGGACGTCTCCACGGGCCATACGCGTTTCCCGACGGGTCGTGATCAGTGGCTGGGCGCCCGAGCCGCGGGCGTCAAAACGAACGCCGCCCGGCGCCGGTTGAGGAGTGTAGCGCCCCGCCGCGGGCATGACTCGGCGTCCCCACCGCGGACACGAGCCGCGCGTCGAGACGGCCATGCGGGCAGAATCCTCGCATGCTCCGGCTGATCGGCCTCGTGATCTCGATCGGTCTGGCCGACTCCGTGAACCCCACCACGATCGCGCCGGCGCTGTATCTCGCCGCCGGAGAGCACCCACGCAGGCAGCTGCTGGAGTTCACCCTGGCGGTATTCGTCGTCTACCTGGTGGGGGGGCTCGTGATCGCTTTGGGGCCCGGTCAGCTGCTGTTGTCGCTGATCCCCCACCCGGGACGCCGGCTCAGCTATGTACTCGAGGTTCTCGCCGGTGTCGCAATGGTCAGCGCATCCGTGTTCCTGTGGGGCCACCGCCATGGCCTCAGCCGTCATGAGCCCAAGGAAATGCGCCCCGGGCGCTCCAGCGCGCTGCTCGGGGCCACCATCACCGCCGTCGAGCTTCCGACCGCGTTCCCCTACTTCGCGGCCATCGCAGCGCTCGTTGCGGCCGACCTCGACGTCGTGCGCATGGTGATGCTGCTGGTCTTGTTCAACATCTGCTTCATCCTGCCGCTGCTGGCGATGCTGGCCACGCTGACGTTCGCCGGACCCGATGCCAAACGGCTGCTGGCCGCCGGCCGCGAGCGGCTCGAGGCCCACTGGCCGGCGGTGCTGGCGGTGCTGGCGCTGATCGCCGGGGTGTTCGTGGGGCTGCTCGGCCTCACGGGTCTGGCCAGCCTCCGCCACGATCATGTCGGCGGTTTCGCGCGGCGGCTGCGCCACCTGTTGCGCCCCTGACGGTCGCCGAAGACACGCTCGCCACACACCGGTCCGCCGCCGCGGGTGCGAGCGGGCAGGCCATATGCTGTCGCCGTGGCGGCCCCGAGCACCGACACAGCCCCATTCGAGCCGGCCGCCATGGCCGGGCTGCTGGATGGCCGCTACGCCCCGCTGCGGACGCAGCTGCGAGAGGTTCTCTCCCGGCCCGAGTTCGCTCCCGTGGTCGCGCTGCCGACCGCTGAGTATCGCCAGCGGGTGCTGGAGTGGGCGCAGACGCTCGCCGCCGAGGGGCTGACCGCGCCGGGCTTCCCCGAGGAGTACGGGGGCCAGGGGGATCCGGGCGCCAACGTCGCCGGGTTCGAGACGATCGCCCTGGGTGACCTGTCGCTGCTGGTCAAGTTCGGTGTTCAGTTCGGGCTGTGGGGCGGCGCGATCCAGCAGCTCGGCACCGAGCGTCATCACGAGCGCTACCTGCGCGACACCGCCTCGATGGAGCTGACCGGCTGCTTTGCGATGACCGAGGCCGGCCATGGCTCCGATGTCCAACAGCTGCAGACCACGGCGACCTACGACCCCGACGATGATGAATTTGTGATCCACACCCCCACCGATGTCGACCGCAAGGACTACATCGGCAACGCCGCCTGCCACGGTCGGGTCGCAGCGGTGTTCGCCCAGCTCGTGATCGGAGATGAGTCGCACGGCGTGCACGCCTTCGTGGTCGAGCTCCGCGACGGGCACGGCCAGGTGTGCGACGGCATCCGCATCGAGGACGACGGCGAGAAGATGGGGCTGAACGGCGTCGACAACGGCCGCATCTGGTTTGACCACGTGCGCGTCGGGCGCGAGGCCCTGCTCAACCGCTTCGGCGACGTCGACACCGACGGCCGGTACACCAGTCCGATCGAGAACCCCAACCGGCGCTTCTTCACGATGGTGGGGACCCTGGTGCAGGGGCGCGTGTGCATCTCGGGCGCCGCGGTCAGCGCCGCCAAGACCGCGCTCACGATCGGGGTCCGTCATGGCCTGCGCCGTCGCCAGTTCGGGCCCGAGCCGGGCCACGAGGTCCAGCTGTTGGACTACCGCACCCACCAGCGACGGCTGATGCCGCTGCTGGCCAAGACGTACGCGTTGCATTTCGCGCAGGCCGAGCTGCTCGATCGCTTCGACGCCGTGTTCCGCAATCCGGACACTCCGGACGAGGAGCGTCGCGAGCTCGAGTCGCTGGCCGCCGGGATGAAGGCCACCGCTACCTGGCACGCCACTGCAACGATCCAGACGTGCCGCGAGTGCTGCGGCGGCGCCGGCTACCTGAGCGTCAACCGCTTCGCGGCGCTGAAAGCCGACACCGACGTGTTCACGACCTTCGAGGGCGACAACACGGTGCTGATGATGCTCCTGGCCAAGGGCCTGCTGACCGGCTACCAGCATCACTTCGGTGAGCTCAACCCCGTGGAGACCGTCACCTTCATCGCCGGACAGGCGGTGGAGACCGTTGTCGAGCGGCTGTTCGCCCGCAAGATCGTGCAGGTCATCGGCGACGCGGTGGGGGGCATGATCGGCGACGCGGTCGGGGGCGGTGACGACCACGGCGACCTGCTCGAGCCCGACTACCAGCTCGACCTGCTGCGCTGGCGCGAGGGCCACATGACGGCCTCGGTCGCGCAGCGCTTCCGCCGCGGCCTGGGCGACGGCTACGACCCGTTCGAGGTCTTCCGCGCCGTCCAGGATCACGCGGTCGCGGTCGCAGAGGCGCACATGTCGACTGTCCTGCTCGAGGCCCTGCGCGCCGCGATCGAGGCTTGCGACGACGCGTCGCTGTGCGGGGCGCTGAAGCTGGTCTCCGACCTGTACGCGCTGTACGAGCTCGAGTCCGCCAAGGGCTTCTTCCAGGAGCACGGCCGGCTGACCGGGCCACGCTGCAAGGCGATCACGCGCGAGGTGAACCGCCTGTGCAACGAGATGCGCCAGCAAGCCGGAGCGCTGGTCGACGCCTTCGGGATCCCGGACGCGATCCTGGCCGCCCCGATCGCCCTACGCGATCCGGCTCCGGGTCCGCTCGAGTCCGGCGCCGCAGGTGGCTGACGAGCTCGACCTCGGACGGCTGACCGATCTTCCCGAGGCCCTCGGCCTGGAGCTGGAGGAGATCGTCAGGACGCTGATCGAGGAGCTCGAGGGCGCCGTGGCCGATGCCGGCGCGGCTCTGCACGACGGCGACCTGGCCAGGGTGGCGGGCGCGGCGCACTCCGGGCGCAACAGCGCCCTGATGATCGGCGCCCAGCCGGTCCTGGACGCCCTCGGAGCGCTCGAGGCCTCCGCGTCGAGCGGCGATCGCGCCGCGGCGCGGTCGGCGCTGGAGGACGTGCGGGGGAGCTGGCCCGCGCTCCGCGTCCAGCTCGAGCACGCCTCCCGGCGCTGACTATGAGCCGGGCTCGGCGGCGGCGCGGGCCTCGCGCACGAGCCGCCGCATCCCGTTGAGCCACCGCTCCGGCTGAGCGCCCTTGAGCGCCATGTGATGCGCGACGTCCGCGTGCGGAAGGATCAGGAAGCGCTCGTCGCGGATCGCCTGTACGACCTCGCGTGCCACGTCCTCGGGCTCGAGCAGCCCGCCCGCCAACAGCGGCGCCGCCCCGATCGGGTCCTCGAGCGCCCGATCGAGCATCGCCGTGCGGACCGCCTGCGGGCATAGGCAGGAGACCTTCACCCCGGCGTCGCCGTAGGTGATCGCGAGCCACTCCGCGACCGAGACCGCGGCGGCCTTGGTCATCGAATAGCCGAGCGCCGAGACCTGGGTGAGGAGTCCGGCCGCCGAGGCGGTGCTGACCAGGTAGCCGTCGCCGCGCTGCACCATCTCGGGCAGCAGCTCGCGGGCCGCCCATACGTGGGCCATGACATTGACCCGCCAGGTGAGCTCGAGCTCGTCGTCGTCGGCCTCCGGGCCGCCTGCTGGGCCGGGCACCCCGGCGTTGGAGAAGAACAGGTCGATCGGCCCTCCCGCCTCGCGAGCGTCTGCGATCAACCGCCGGATCTCAGCCTCGCGGCTGACGTCGACCGTGGCCGCGACCGCCGCCGATCCGGCTTGCGCCGCCACCGCCTGCGCCCGCTCCGAGTCCAGGTCGGCCACCACGAGCCGCGCCGTGCCCTCGGCGGCGAAGGCCAGTGCACAGGCACGGCCGATGCCGTTCCCAGCTCCCGTCACGATCACGTGCTTGCCGGCGATCTCCATGGTGCTGGGGCGGGACTCTACGCGGAAACGCTCGGTCGGGGCTGCGCCTTGGTCGCTGCCCGGCGCGACCTCTCAAACGCTGCCCGGCGCGACGTCTCAGGCGCTGCCGAGCCCGACGCCGGCGGCCACGATCAGCGCGCCGCCCAGCGCCACCTGCACCAAGCTGGTGCGCAGCGACACGTCGAGATAGCGCTTGCGGATCAGCGAGATCGTGATCAGCTCGAGCGCCACCACGATGCCGGCCACCACGAGCGCGGTGTGGACCTCGTGAATCAGGAACGGCAGCGAGTGAAAGACGCCCCCGACCGTGGTCATCACACCGGTGACGATCCCGCGCGCCACCGCTGAGCCACGGCCGGTCTGCGTGCCGTCATCGGACAGCGCCTCGGAGAAGCCCATGCTGATGCCGGCGCCGACCGCGGTGGCCAGGCCGACGAACAGCGCCGCGTGCGATCCCGACAGGAGGGCGGCGGCGAAGATCGGCGCGAGCGTCGACAGGGTGCCATCGATGAGCCCGACCAGCCCCGGCTGCACGTAGTGCAGGACCAGCGTCCGCTCATCGATGCGCTTGAGGTTCAGCGTGTCCGGCATGCGTTGGTCACTATAGCAACTGTGTTATTATTAGGACTCCCTTACAAGAGCGAGCCACGTGAGCAGCCACTACCCGATCGAGCACCCCACCCAGTCACCCCCCAGCGCCGGAGCCCCCGCCGACCTCGTCGGGATCCTGCATGCCCGGGGTCAGCGGGCCACGCCACAGCGGCTGGTGATCCTGCGTGAGCTGCGGCGCCGCGGCCGCCACTGCACCGCCGATGAGATCCGCTCGGCGGTCCGAGATGAGCTTCCCGGCACCTCGACCCCAACTGTCTACGCGACCCTCGAGCTGCTGGTGGAGCTCGGGCTGGCCCGGCGGATCGACACGGGCGGCGCCTCCGCCCTATATGACGCCAGGGTCGAGCCCCACCAGCACATGGTCTGCCGCCGCTGCGGCCGCGTCGACGACCTCGACGTCCGGCTGGACGACGGTCCTCTCCTCGGGGCGGCGCGCGCCGCCGGCTTCAGTCCCGAGTCCGCCGAGCACGTGATCTCCGGCCTGTGCGCGGACTGTGGCCGCGAGCTGAGCAGCCCCTGGGCCGAGCACCCTTCGACCACCACACGGGCTCGACGCAGCTCGGAGGCCTAAAGAGCGCGCGCGAGCGTCCGTGAGCGCTGGCGCTCGGGCGCGATCCGCACCACGTTCCAGGCCAGCCCTACGCGCTCCAAACCCGAGATGATCAATCCGGATGGGTCGACCTCCCACCACCGCAGACCGTGGTAGGCCGAGCGCGGGAACGCATGGTGGTTGTGATGCCAGGACTCCCCTAGCGAGAGCACCGCGAGCCAGCCGACGTTGGTGGAGTGGTCGTCGACGTCGAAGCGCCGGCTACCGAAGAAGTGACAGACCGAGTTCACAGACCAGGTCACGTGATGGACGATGAAGATCCGGACCAGACCGCCCCACACGAGTCCGCGTAGCGCTCCGCCGACGGTCCCGCCGTGCACGACGAAGCCGGCGGCAGCAGGGGCGAGGAGCGAGATCAGCGCCAGCAGCGGAAAGCTGCGGCCGATCGCCCGCATCGCGGGATCCTCGTACAGCTCGGATGCGTAGCGACGCCAGTCGGCCTGCCCCTGGGTCTCCAGCAGCCAGCCCACGTGGGCGTGCCACAGCCCGGCCAGACCGCTGCCGTGCCCGACGTGCGGGCTATGCGGGTCACCCTCCCGGTCGGTATGGGCGTGGTGCTTGCGATGGTCGGCGACCCAGTCCATGACCGATCCCTGCACCGACAGAGAGCCGAGCACCGCGAACGTTCGCTCCAGCCACGGGTGGGTCTGAAACGCACGGTGGGTGAGCAGCCGGTGATAACCGACCGTCACCCCGACGGCCGTCAGCATGTAGGTGACCGCGAGGATCGCCAGGTCGGCGGCGTCCACCGCCCGGTTCCAGAGCAGGACCACCGCGGCCAGCACCCCGAGGAAGGGCAGCACCACGCCGATCAGGTTGGCTGTGCGCTCTACACGGGTCACAGCGCCAGTTTTTCATACCTTTAGCGCTGGCTCTTGCGGAATATGGTGACCGCCGGAGCCCAGAATTCATAGCCTGAGAACAAAAACGTCAGGCCGAATGCTTGCCATTGACCGCGGCGCCCTCCTCGGGCTTTGGAGATACGGCACTAGCCGGCCCTGAGGCCGGCACCCTGAAGCCCTGCTTGCGGGCGCTGCGCGTGACACGCAACGCGCGGTCGACGTGCTGGGAGATGGCTCCGGCGGCCTGCTCGCCCTCGCCGGCCGACGACGATCGGGCCAGCGACAGCCGATGGCGCTCGGCGGGTGGCGGGCCGGGGGGCAACCTGAGGATCGATTGCGCCACCGCGGCGTCGAGCTCGGCCCCCCAGAGCCGCGGACGGAGCTCGTCGATCGTTTCCTGGACGGTGAGGCCCACCCCCTTACGGATCGCGATCATCGTCGCTGCCAGCGCTCCGAGGGCGGCCACGACCGTCGCGATCCCGGTGCGGTCGATGATCACGTAGAGGACCAGGAAGGCCGCGGCGGCGAGCACCGCCAGCGCGGGCAGATACGCGCCGGCCAGCCCGCGGACCATCGTCGCGAGCCGGGAGGCGTGACGGACCGACGCCGCGACCGCTGTGTCGGGGTCGAGCATGTCGCGGGCGTCCTTCTCCCCGCTCAGCAGCGCTCGCCACAGCGCCCGCTGGCGCGACAGTGCGCCACGCACGCCATCCATGCTCTCGCGGGCACGGGCCAGCACGCTCCACTGCTTCCACTGCTCGAGCGTGGCCGCCACCGCTGCTGCCGAGTGCGCCGGGAGCTTCGAGCTCAGGTCGGCGAGCGCGCCCTCGATCGCCAGCAGCCTCGGCGGCTCCAACCGGTCGATCAGCGCGCCCAGGTCATGCGGATCACGTGAGGTGTCGGCCAGCGAGCGGCCGAGCTCGTAAGCCCGTGCCGGCGCCGCCTCGCGGCCATGGAGGCTCGCCACCAGTCCGACGTGCAGGTCGTGCACGCCGCGGCGCCAGGCCCCCGCGTCGCCGTCGAGGAGGCCCTCGAGAGCTGCGGTGCAGAGCGCCCCGCCACAGCCGGCGCGGTCGATCAACGCCGAGACCCTGGCGACGCCGGCACTCGTTCGCTGACGGGGTTGCAGGTCCTCGAAGGCCGGCAGCGTGGCCGGCAGCTCGGAGACCACCGGCGTCGGCAGCACTCCCGCGTACAGGTCTGCAACCTCCCAGCCGAGCTCGAGTGCGGCGACCACGGCGGGATCCGGGACCGGGACGGCGGCTGGACCGGGGGCAATGGTTCCCACGCATTCGACCGTACCCCATCGCCGATGCCCACAACCGGGGGGCCCCACGGGCTAGTCTGCACAGACGTGCTCGCGCCCGGGGTCTTGACGCCGCCGCAGCTGGAGCTGCGCCGCCGGGTCTTCACGTCCTTTGCCGACACCGGCCGCCCACCGGCGACGCTGCACCGCGGCGATGGCGCGCTGCTGCGCAGCCTCGCCGAGCACCACGTGGTCGTCCTCGATGACGACGACGGGATCCTGATGGCGCATCCGCTCGCCGCGCACCGCGATGGCGCCCGCGTCGACGCCGGAGGCCGGACCTGGTGGGGGAACTGCGCGTGGGACGGGCTCGGGATCGTGGCGGCGCTCGATCTGCCAGAGGCCATCGTGACCGCGAACGGCGTCACGATCGAGATCACCGGCGGAGTCCCCACCACCGGCGGAGCCCCCACCACGAACGCCCTGTTCCACGTGGCGGTGCCGGCGAGGCGATGGTGGGAGGACATCGCCTTCACCTGAGCGACGATGCTGCTCTTCCGGTCGGAGGAGGAGGTCGAGGACTGGTGCCGGGCCCACGGCCGCGCACCGGGGGCGACGGTCGGGCTGGCGCAGCTCTTCGGGCTGGCGGTCAGCTGGTACGGCGACCGGCTGCGTCCCGACTGGCGGCCCCGCAGCACGGAGCAGTCGCAGACCCTGCTCGCGCAGGCCGGGCTGACCGGAGACTTCTGGGCTCTGTGAGATCCCTAGGACACCGTGAAGTGGCGCGCACCGGGGTACACACCACGGGTACGCGCCAGGGTCTGGCCGGTCACCCGAAGCCGGGATGCAGGTTCATCGTCTCCGATGTGGCGCCCGCGCTGCCGTCAGGACGGAACACGGTCACGCGGACGTGGACGATCACCGGCGGGTCGCCGATCCAGCGCCCGTGCACCGCGTGAGTGTCAAGCGGCCCGCCCCGCCGCCGCAGCCCCGCCTCGTAGAGGTAGCTCTGCCACAGATCGCCGCCCGGATCCGGCGGGTTCAGCGTGACCAGGCGGCCGTCGACCGAAGCTGTGACCAGCGTGGCCGGCCCGGGAACCTCCACCCCCACTCCGAGACGGTCGCAGCGCACCGAGTTCGGCACCGGACACGCGACGCCGACGGTGACCTGGCCGACGGCGGCGGGCGGGAGCGCCGAGACGGCCGGGCATCCGCGCAGGCTGTTCCCGAGCACGATCAGCATCGGGATGACAACCACCCCCGCCGGGCCACCCACGCTCGCGTGCAGACCGACGCAGCCCGTGCCGCTGAAGTTGAGCCCGCCCATCGTCCGGTACAGACGCTTGCCACAGGCCGGGAACACGGCTGCCTCTGCCAGGCGGCCCAGCCGGGCGTCGAACTGCAGCTGAAGCCGCGCGCGCGAGGCCGGGTCCACGGTCAGCCTCACCGGTCGAGGCCCGTGCACGACCGCGATCGCCTTGCTGCCCGCGAATTGCCCGTGGAGCTGGCCTGAACCGAACTGCGCCGGGTCCTGACCCAGCACGAGCATCAGCGGGCCCGCCCGGTAAACCCCCGGCTCCTGGGCGAGCGGCGCCCGGACGAGGCCCCGCATGCCGCAACCGGCCCAGGTCGCCCGAGGCGCGGGGTTGGCCGCCGAGATGCGGCGGCTCTGCGAACGGGTCGTGTGGTCCTGGCCGCCACCGCACGCGCTCAGCCCGAGCGATAGGAGCACGAGCAGGCATCGCCGCATGCCCGTGATACGGGCGCTGGGAGCTGCGCGGTCCGTCGAGCGTCAGCGGTGACGGCTGGTGGGCGGGATCGGCGGCCCCGTCGCCTCGCCGCTGATGTCGGGCGTCCCGTAGGTGTGGAATGTCTCCACGGTCTTCACGCCCCACGCCTGCCCCCGTGCGCGTTCGGCCTCGGTCCACACCACCGGCTCGTACTGCGGGTCGTAGATGAAGTGGGTGCCGGTGGTCACTTCGACGCGGTTGCCGCCGGGCTCGTACACGTACAGGAACATCCCCTGGGCGACGGCGTGCTTGGACGGCGCGGCCTCGATCGGGACGTCGGCGTCCAGCATCAGGTCGGCGGCGCGCAGCACCTCCTCGCGCGTGTCGACGAAGAACGCCAGGTGGTGCAACCGCCCGCGCGCCCCCGCGAAGTCGGCCACGTAGATCAGCTCGTGGGCGGCGATCGTCAAGCTCATCCAGGCCCCGGACTCGACGCCGCTGTCGAGCACGATCTGCTCGTACAGTCGAAAGCCGAGCTGGTCCTCGGCGAAGCGCCGGTTGGCGGTCACGTCCTGCGCCAGGATGTTGACGTGGTCCAGGCGCTTGACCGCGGCGCCACGGCCGACGTAGCGCTGGGGCACGTTCTTGAGCCGGGGGCGCAGATCCTCCGGCGGCTCGTAGCGCTCGCCCTCGAAGTAGACCTCCATGCGGTGGCCGTCGGGGTCGGTGAACTCATACGCCGGGCCGTGGCCGACATCCCCATCGATCCATCCCAAGCCGAGCCCGGTGTCCGAGATCGCCCGCACGCGGCGTTCGAGCGCCTCCGGGCTCCAGGCGCGTAATGCCATGTGGCCGAGACCCGGCAGGGGCGCCTCGGTCAGCTTCAGGCTGTAACGCTGGTAGTCACCCCAGCCCCGGAGGTAGACCGACTGTCCCTCGCGCGCCTCGACCTGCATCCCGAACAACTCGACGAAGAAACGCAGGCTGTCATCCGGGAACGGCGTCAGCAGCTCGGCATGGGCCACCTGGGCGAGCTCGTTGAGCTGCCGGGTCACGCCCCTTGCACCCGCTCGCGCAGCCCGTCGAGGTCGTAGGACAGCGCTCCGTCGCGAAGCTTGGCGCGCTTTAGGGTCTCCTTGTCGGCCCGCCCACGCGAGGCGTCGAGCACCTCATCGACGCGCTCTGCCTCCACCACCGCCGCGCCGTCGGCGTCGAGCACGACCACGTCGCCGCGGCGGATCACAGCGCCGCCCACCACCACCGGCTCGCCGATCGAGCCCACGGCGGTCTTGTTGGCGCCGTGCACCCGGACCCAGCGGGCCCAGATCGGCAGCCCCAGCTGCCGCAGCTCGTCGATGTCGCGCACCGACGCGTCGACCAGGATCGCGGCCGCCCCCTGCGCGAGCGCCTGGGTCGCCAGCAGGTCGCCGACCAGCGCCACCGGGCGGGGCTCGGGCATCGTCAGCACCAGCACGTCGCCGGGCTGCACCTCGGCCATGGCAGCGTGGACCATCAGGTTGTCGTCCTGGCCGCAGCTGACCGTCAGCGCCGGCCCCGCCACGCTGGAGCCCGGGATCACCTGGATCAGGTCGGCATCCACATATCCGCCTCGGCCGCCGGCCTCGTACACGGTCGCCGAGCCCAGCTCGGCCAGCTCGGTCAGCGGCCCGGTCAAAGTTGCTCCACCACTTGCGGGATCATCCGCTGAAACGCCTCTGCCTGGCGGATCTCCTGGTTGCCGGACGCCCGCCGGGCGTGGTTTCCGCGGTGATCGGCGCGCTCGCGGTAGTAGGTCTGCAGGTACTTCTGGGCCTTCATCTCCGACATCGCGGCCACCTTGGCCTCCAGCACCGACGTGATGTCCACGAACGTGTTCGGAGTGAAGTTGCACAGCTCCGGCTGGTGGGGCTCGAACAGGAAGAACGCGGGCGGCCTGACGGTCGCGAACGCGCTCTGCACTCCAGCGCCGGCGGCCAGGCTCCGCGCGCGTTGCACGGCCGCGAAGGCAACCGGGTGATCGGGATTGAAGGGGTCGGTGTCGGTGTGGGTGATCAGCACGTCCGGCGCGAAGTCACGGATCTCGTCGGAGATCTGGCGCAGCGCATCGCCGTCGATCTCCAGCGGGTAGTCGCCGAGGTCCAGGCAGCGGAACTCCGCCCCGAGCGCCGCCGCCGCGCGCTCGGCCTCGCCGTGGCGGATCTCCTTGACGCGCTGCACCGTTTGATCGGGCTCCTTCCACAGCTCGCCCGACTCGCCTCGTTCTCCATAGGACAGGGCGATCACCCGGGCCGCGCCGCCGGCGTCCGTGCAGACCGCCACCGCCCCGCCCGCTCGCCACACGAAGTCGGCCGAGTGGGCGCCGATCACTAGCATCCGCCGCGCGCTCACCAGTCCTGCACCCCCGCGACGCGACGTGTGTTGTGGACCGCCATCACGCGCACATCCTCCTCCTCGATGCCCGCCTCGAGCAAGCGGTCGACCATGATCTCCATCCCCTCCTCCACGGGCGGATTGAAGGTCTGGCCCAGATCGGTGGACAGCACCGATCGCCGGGGCCCGCACGCGCGGATGTTCTCGATCCACTGCTCCCATTCGATCTTGCCGGTGTGCGGCGTGGTGAAGCAGCGCTCGAGCAGCGCTCCTTTCCCGGCCAGCGCCAGCTGATCCTCAACCGACAGATTCTGGGACGGGAACTCGGGGTGGGTGATGACGATCTGGGTGACCCCCGCCTCGAGCGCCGCATCGACGACGGCGAAGATCTCGTCACGCCCCAGGTGGCCGGTGGCGAGCACCATCCCGTGCCGGGCGATCCGCGCCAGCACCGCGCGCGTCTCGGACAGCACCGCGCCGTTCGCGTCGAGCACGGCAACCGGCTCGATCTCGACGCCCTGCTCGCGCAGCTCGAGCTGGAGGCGCACCCAGACCGGGACCTTGGCGCCGGGCGGCGCCTCTCGCTCATGGGACTCGTTGACCGAATCCACCGTCGGCAGCCACACCGTGCGCGCGCCCTCGCGGGCGGCGATCTCGACCGCCAGCGGGTTCATCCCGCCGACCGCGCGGTTGAGCGCGATCGCACCGAGAACCTGGACGCCCGGCACCGCCGCCCCCACGACCGAGGCCCGCTCGGCCGTCGAGGTGTAGTGCGATTTCAGCTGAAAGCCGGCCATCCCCAGCGCGGCGAAGCGCCGGGCCAGCGTGATGTCGTCCACGATCCTTGGCACCACGTCGGGCCCCACGTGGATGTGGGTGTCAAAGGCGCCCTGCAGTAACCGGCGGGCACGCTCGCTCACCGGCCGGCGCCCCCGGGATCGGGGTCACCCATCAGTCCCAGACCTCGCCCGCCACGTCGACCAGCAACTCCAGCTTCGCCTTCTCCTCCTCGATCGTCAGCTTGTTGCCCTCCTCGGTCGAGGAGAAGCCGCACTGGCCCGAGATGCAGAGCTGGTCGACGTCGACGAACTTCGAGGCCTCGTCGATCCGCCGCTTGAGCAGCTCCTTGCCCTCCAGCTTGGGGCTCTTGGTGGTGACCAGGCCGAGGACGACCTGCTTGCCCTTGGGGACGAAGCGCAGCGGCTCGAACGTGCCCGAGCGGTCGTCGTCGAACTCCAGGAAGTAGCCGTTGACGTTCAGGTCGCCGAACAGCGCCTCGGCGACGAAGTCGTAGCCGCCCTCCGCCGCCCACATCGACTGGTTGTTGCCGCGGCACAGGTGGGTCGTGATCACGAGGTCGTCGGGCTTGTCCGCCAGAGCCTTGTTGATGTTGGCGATGTACTGCTCGTGCAAGTGGTCGGGATCACCGCCGATCTGCTCGATGTGCGCTCGCTGCGCCGGGTCGTTGATGTAGGCGAGGCTCGTGTCGTCGAGCTGCAGGTAGCGGCAGCCGAGCTCGTAGACGCCCCGGATCTGCGCCGCATAGGCACCGGTCAGGTCATCCCAGAAGGCGTCCATCTCCGGGTACGCCGACTTGTCGATCGAGGAGTTGCCGCCCCGGTAGTGGACCATGCTCGGCGACGGGATCGTCAGCTTGGGCGTCTGCTCGGGACCCGCGTGGTCGCGGAGGTAGGTGAAGGCGTCGGCGAAGATCGGCTGGGGCAGCCCGACCTTGCCCGAGACCCGCATCGCCGGCGGCGCGTAGTCGTACTCGCCCTCGGCGTTCTTGAACTGCACGTGGATGCTCTCCCCCTCCACCTGCTCGACCCCGTCGAGCGAGTAGATGAAGTCCATGTGCCAGGACGTGCGGCGGAACTCCCCGTCGGTCACGGTCTGCATGCCGGCGTCGCGCTGGAGCTCGATCACGCCGAGGATGGCCTCGTCCTCGACCGCTCGCAGGTGCGGGGTATCGATACGGCCGGCCTTGAACTCGGCTCGCGCCCGGGTCAGCTCGGGAGGCCGCAGCAGGCTGCCGACGTGGTCGGCTCGAAACGGAGGCGTGGTGCGCTCAGACAAGGTCGACTCTCCCTCTGGGACCCGTTTGCAGGAATGTATATATTGACATACATACTGCGCTTCGCCCTCCTGGCCCTGCTCTCCTCGACCCCGCGCACGGGCTATGACCTGATCGCAATCTTCGACCGCTCGGTGGCGTTCGTGTGGCACGCGCCGCACACGCAGATCTATCCGGAGCTCCGCCGCATGGAGGCCGAGGGGCTGCTGGAGTCCGAGGAGCTGCCCCGGGGCCGCCTGGGGGTCAAGCGCCGTTACCGGCTCACCGGCGCCGGCATGGACGAGCTGCGCCGGCAGGCCAGCACACCGGTGGAGCCGACCCGCGAGAAGGACCCCTACCGCCTCAAGGCCGCCTACCTGGAGTGGGCCGATGCCGATGGTGCGCGCGCCCAGTTCGAGCTGCACATCGCCCACTACCAGCGGTGGCTGGCCGCCTGGGAGACCATGGCCACGGCTCTGCGCGAGCGCACCGACCCGATCCTGCGCGAGCGGCTCGACCAGCGACCGGCCGCCGAGCACGACGCGATCGTCGCCGCCAAGGTGTTCGCCTACGAGGGCCTGATCGCCCGGGCACGGATGGAGATCGACTGGGCGCGGCGCGGTCTCGAGCTGCTGGCCCGCACCCCGTGGCCGGCCACGCCCGGTCCCGAGCCGGTCACGCCCGCGCCCGAGCGGCCACCAGCTCGGGCAGCCGGTGCATCTCGGTGACACGGTCCCCGCCACTACCCTGACGGTCGTGAAGGAGATTCGGCTCGAGCCGTCGCCAGACTCGCTCGACACGGCGTCATTCCGGGCGTGCGTGGCCACGGTCATAGAGCTGGCGCTACACGAGATCCCGGAGCCGGGCACAGGTGAGGACGCCGCCACCGGATGGTCGATCTCGCGCTGGCTCGGCGGCTACGGCCTGAGCATCGCCCGGATCGCCGAGCCCGGCGCGTTCTCCTGGCCGGGGCCCTGGATCGCGCGCGTGCGCGCTCGAGGCACGGACGCGCGTCGATCCGTGGTCATGTACGGGGTCCCCTCCGGCGTCGTGTGGGATCCGGCTGGAGACGGCTCGATCGAGGACGCCGAGATCGAGGACGGTTTCCTGATCGCCGCCGCCGATATCGCCCTCGCGCTCCCGCCGCGGCCTGAGGTCCCGCGGCGATCCGGCCGCGTGGAGGCGATCGCCGTGGCGCCGAGGGCCGGCGAGCCGGCCCGGGCGGTGCGCGCCGCGCACGCGCTTCCCGGACGAGGACTGGACGGCGATCGCCACGTGACCGGCGAGGGCACGTTTCCCTCGGGCGCGCCGGGCAGCGCGCTGACGCTGATCGAGGCCGAGGTGTGCGAGTCCTTCGATCCGCCACTGCTGCCCGATGAGCACCGCCGCAACCTGGTGACCCGCGGGATCGAGCTCAACGGGCTGGTGGGGATGGAGTTCAGGATCGGCGCCGTCCGCTGCCGCGGCAGGCGGCTGTGTGAGCCCTGCACGGTGGTGCAGCGCTACGCAGGACGTCCAGTGCTACGAGCGCTCGTTCACCGCGGCGGCCTGCGGGCGGACATCCTCGACGAGGGCGAGATCACGGTCGGCGACCCGCTGACCGTGGTCCCGTAGCCACTTGTATGCTCGAGAGGGTGCGGACGCTGCGGACGATCACCGACGAAGCCGAGCTGAGAGCGCTGATCGGCACGCCGACCGAGCTGGTCGTCACCAAGATCACCGACCGGCTCAACGACCTCACGCGGCAGTTCATCGAGAGCTCGCCGTTCGTATGCGTCGCCACCGCCAAGCCCGACGGCGGCCTCGACGTCTCCCCGCGCGGAGACCCGCCGGGATTCGTGCAGATCCTCGACGACGTCACGCTGCTGCTGCCCGAGCGGCCCGGAAATCGGATCGCCGACAGCCTCACCAACCTTCTGGCCGACCCGCGTATCGCGCTGCTGTTTTTGATCCCGGGTGTCGGCGACACCTTCCGCGTCAACGGTGACGCGGTGCTCGTCGACGACCCCGAGTTGCTGGCCCCTTGTGCGGTCGAGGGCAAGGTGCCACGGCTCGGGATACTGATCACGATCCGCGAGGCCTACACACAGTGCCCGAAGGCCCTGATCCGTTCGGACCTGTGGAACCCGGAGCGCCACGTGGACCGTTCCGAGCTGCCGAGCTCCGGAGCGATCTTCCGCTCGCTGAACGACCCCTCCTTCGATGCCGACGCCTACGACCGCGAGCGGGCCGAGCGCTACGCCCGTCGCGAGGGCATCTACTAGATGAAGACCAGATGCCGCCTGATCGCACTCGCCTTCGGGTGCCTGGTGGCGATCGCGGGATGCGGGTCCGGCGGCTCGAGCCATTCGAGCAGCACGAGCGCGACGACCGGCGTGGCGACATCGTCTGCCTCGACCTCGGCATCTTCGAGCACGACCTCGGCGTCCTCGAGCACGACCGCGGCGACGGGCCTCGCATCGGTTCCGCCGACTCGAATCCTGGCCGCCGCCACCGCCGCGCTGCGTTCCGCCAAGGGCTACACAATGCGGGGGACCATCACCCAGAGCCACCAGCGACTCCGCCTCCAGCTGACCACCACCGGGCCGAGCACGATCGATCTTGTGTTCGCGATCGGGAAGGCTGACGCCGAGCTGATCAGCCTGCCCAACTCCTCCTACATCCGCGCCAACGCGACGTTCTGGAGCTCGCAGGGCGGGGCCGGCGCCAAGGCGGCGCGCCTCGCCGATCGCTGGATCCAGGTGCCCTCGGCGGCGGCCGGCTCTGTGACCAAGTCACTCGGCTCGCTGGCGCCGGCGACCCTCGCGCGCTGCCTGGGCGAGGACCACGGCCGGCTCAGCATCGCCGGGCGCACGACGATCGGAGGACGGCCGGCAATCGTCCTGCGGGACGCGGGCAACGCTCCCGGCTCCTCACCCGGCCAGCTGGCGGTCGCGGCGAGCGGCCCGCCGTACCCGCTGCGCTACATCGCCACCGGCGGCCAGCGAGCCGGCGGCCAGGTCGACGTCTGCAACGACGGCAAGGCCAACGACGCTCGGGGCAGCCTCACCTTCAGCCACTTCGGGCACGTTGCTCCGATCGTGCCCCCCGCCAACGCACAGCAGACCCCGCAGAGCCCCAACACCTGATCCCCGTCAGATCGGGCGTTCGATCCGGCAGCGCCCGGATGCCGGAGGCGATCGGCACCACGGCCTCGGCGGTTGGCCGGTCGCGGACATCCTGATCGTGGATCGGTTACTTGTCGAGCGTTTAGCTAGCTAGTACGATGGCTCGATGCCGGCCCCGTCGCTCTACTTCGACCTTGGCTCTCCCTACGCCTACGTCGCCGTCGAGCGTGCCGGAGCCGTTCTGGGTCGTGCTCCCGAGCTCGAGCCGGTCCTGCTCGGGGCGATCTTCGCGCGGCGCGGATCGGGATCCTGGGCTCTCACCCCCGAGCGCGACGCGCGCGTGGCGGAGTTGGAGGAGCGTGCGGCCCGCTACGGGCTCCCACCGTTCGTGTGGCCGGCGGGCTGGCCGGCGAATGGCCTGGCTGCGATGCGGGCGGCGGTGTGGGCCAAGCGAGAGGGCCGGGTGCACTCGTTCGCGAGGGCGGTGTTTCGCCGCCAGTTCGCCGAAGGGGGCGACATCGCCGATCCCGGGATTCTCGGTGAGTGCGCCGCGCGCGCCGGCCTGGATCCGGGCGCGATGAAGTCCGCCATGGAAACCCGGGCGATCAAGGACGAGCTGCGCGTCCGCACCGAGCAGGCCTGGGATGCGGGGGTCCGCGGGATCCCATCGCTGCGCGCCGGTGCAGCGATCTACTACGGCGACGACAGGCTCGAGGAGGCCGCCCGGGCCCTGACCGAGCCCTCGGGAAAAGGAGGTGCTGCCCATGCTCACCGATGAGCTCGCGCTGCCGATCGTCCTCGCCCCGCTGGCCGGCGGCCCGTCGACTGCCTCGCTGGCCGCGGCCGTCTCCGACGCGGGCGGCCTCGGGTTCCTGGCATCCGGCTACCTGACGGCCGCACAGCTGCGGGAACGGATCGACGCGGTCACACAGCTGACGACGGCGCGGTTCGGCGTGAATCTGTTCGTGCCCGGTGCCGGTCGGACCGACCCCGCGGCTTATGGTTCCTACCTCGAGCGGCTGAAGGACTGGTCGCGCGACGCCGGGGTGGAGATCGGCTGGCCGCGCTACGACGACGACGACTGGGAGGCAAAGCTGGAGCTGCTGCGCGCCCAGAGCCCGGCGGTCGTCTCGTTCACGTTCGGATGCCCCGACCACGCCGTCATCGGATCGCTGCGGGCGGCCGGCTCGGAGGTCTGGGTCACGGTCACCTCGCCCCGGGAGGCGCGGGTGGCCGAGGCGGCCGGAGCCGATGCCGTGGTCGTGCAGGGCGCGGAGGCCGGGGGCCATCGCGGCTCGTTCGTCGATCGTGCGGAGTTGGTGCCCTACGGGCTCCTGCCGCTGCTCGCGCTCGTCCGGGAGGCCGTCACCCTGCCGCTGGTGGCGTCCGGTGGGATCGCGACCGGCCCCGCGCTCGCGGCCGTGCTGTGCGCCGGCGCCGACGCGGCCCAGATCGGGACGGCGTTCATGCTCTCCCCCGAGGCCGGCACGAGCCCCGCCCACCGCGCGGCGCTCGCGAGCGAAACCGACACCGCGCTCACCCGCGCCTTCACGGGCCGGCTGGCCCGGGGCATCCGCAACGGCTTCATGGCCAGGCACGATGCGCACGCGCCGGTCGCCTACCCCGAGATCCACTACGTCACCGCGGCGCTGCGAAAGCAGGCTCGCGAGGATGGCAACCCGGATCTGATCAACCTGTGGGCAGGCGAGGCCCACGAGCTCGCACAAGAACGTCCGGCGGCCG
The DNA here is from genome assembly GCA_963799995.1 of uncultured Solirubrobacterales bacterium. GTDB lineage: Bacteria > Actinomycetota > Thermoleophilia > Solirubrobacterales > Solirubrobacteraceae > Palsa-465. Next base: position 27,601 of record CAWCZI010000015.1, read on the forward strand.
AGATCGTGCACGAGCTCGCGGCCGGGGCCCGGCAGGCGCTGCGGCGCCCGGTCGTCTCGCGGCTGGCCGGCGGGCACATCGGCGATCGATGAGCGCCCGCACCGCCGAGCCGACACGCGACGCCGCACGCAGTCGCGAGGCGATCCTCGCCGTGGCCGCGCGCCTATTCTCGACGCGTGGCTACGAGGGGGCCAGCCTCAACGACATCGCCGCCGGCGCGGGCCTGTCGCGGGGCACGCCCAGCTACTTCTTCGGCTCCAAGGAGCAGCTCTACGTCGAGGTGCTCGATCGCGCCTACGCAGCGCGCCAGGCGGCCGCGACGGCCGCCTTCAAGCCGGTGCACGAGTGGTGTTCGGATGACGCCGGCCCGGATGCCCTGCGGGCGGCGCTGACGATCGCCGCCGAGCGCTACATGCAGTTTCTGGTCGAGCGGCCGGGCTTCGTCGAGCTGGTGATGCGCGAGGAGCTGGCCGGTGGCCGGAGCATGGGCGCGCGCACCACCAGCTCCACGGCGATGCTCGACGCGTTCGGCGCGGTGCGGCGAGTCGCCGGCAGTCGCGGCCTGCGGCCGTTCGCGGTCGAGGACGCGATCCTGGTCTTCATCGCGCTGACGTTCGCGCCGATGTCGCTGCGCAACACCCTGATGACGTCGCTGGGCCGCGACCTGACCGGCAGCGTCGCCCGCCGGCGGCAGGTCGATCTGGCCGTCGACCAGCTGATGCACCTGCTCGCCCCCTGATCGCACCGCGGGCGCTCCCGGCGGTGGTGACGCATCTCGCCGGCCGCTCAACGAACCGTCGCCACCGCGCGCAGCCGTGTCGCGGTCCCGGCGAGATCCACTGCGGTGAGGGATACCGCGAGGCGGATGCCGTGGCTCCGGTGCCGGCGGCGGGCCCTCATCGATGTCACCCTCCGTTGCAGCGCTGCGCTCTCCGCGACCACACCTCGTCCGAGCGTGATCGTGACCGCCCGGGGGCTGCCGGTAAGCGTCAGACGCAGCCGTCCATGCGTCAGCGACACGGAGTGTCTGGTCGCGCCGCCGATCGAGATCCCGCGACCCCGCCGCCGGATGTGCCGCGAGACGCTCAGGCCGCGCGGCAGGAGGATGACGACCGATCGCAGAGCCGGAGCGCCGATTCCACCGTAGACCTTGACTCTCAGCGTCGGCCGGCCGTCGGAGAGTCCGGAGACTCGTAGGCCCGATACCGCCGGCGGGCCGACGCCTGCCAGCGCCAGGACGGTGATCGCTTCACCCGAGAGGAACGCGGTGTGGGGCTCGAGTGCGACCGAGGTCTGGCTCGCCGTGACCGAGATCGCGGCCGTCGGGGCCGTCTCGCTCCCGTGCGCCCAGCCGTTCGCCGGCCCGTCGAACACCTCGAGCGTGCCGCCGGTGAGCATCATGTATTTATCGTTCCCGTAGGTGGTCACGACCGCGACCGTTCCGTGGTCCGCCGCGACGGCGGACGTCAGCGGGCTGCTGGACCAGTCGTTGAATATGGTCGCGTTGGGCGGCAACGTCCCCGCCCACCCGTGAGCGGGCTCGACGAAGTTCGCGACCGCCGGGGCCCCGTCGAAGCCCGCGGTGCCCAGCGCGGTGACCATGCGCCCCGAGAACGCCAGCGCCGTGCCGAAGCGCAAGCCGGCGCCGCCGTCGAGGATCGCCGCCGGCTGGATCGTTCCGGACCACCCGTCCGCGGGACGCTGGTAGACGAATGCCGTGTCCGCGCCGCCGGGTGCATCAGGCGAGCTCTCGGCAACGACCGTCGTCCCCACGATCGCGACCGGACCGCCGAGGCCGTCTCCGCGCGGTGCCGCAAGATGAGCGCTCGGCCCGATCGCGCCCGCCCAGCCGGACGCGGGCTCCGTGAACACATCGGACCCGGCCACGACGGCAGGGCCCGCTACCGCCGCGGAGCTCAGCGCGCCTCGGGGATCGCTCAGGATGGCCGATTCGTGCGTGGGTCCGTTCCAGCCGCCCGATGGCTGAGCGAACACGTAGACCTTTCCGCCGCCGGCCGCGATGACCGTCGGCCCGGAGACGGCAGCGGGACCAAGCGCGGTACGGTCGGAGGCCGACAGGGTGGCCGCCTGGGCCTCGGGCGCCCACCCCCCGCCAGGCTCGGTGAACACGTAGGCCGGCCCCTGCGCAAATGGCTCGAACGGAACGCCGGCGTCCGGGGTCGCCACGACGGTGGGACCCGAGGCGGCAACCGACCCGAGCGTCACTGCGTTGGGGTCACCGGAGGGGCTGACCGTCGCGGACGCGGGCTCGCTGGACCAGCCGCCGGAGGGCTCGGAGAACACGTTGGCGGCTGACCCGTTTGTCGAGGGCCCCGCGCCGCTCAGCTCGGCGGTCTCGTGGATGGCCCCCGACCAGCCGCCGGCGGGCTCGGTGAACAGGTAGGCGTCGCCCAGGGCGGCCGCGGTCGATCCGGCCAGCGAACCGCCCGCCACCAGATAGGGCCCCGCGGCGCTGACCTGCCCCAACGGACCCGCGACGGCAGCGGTCAGCGTGGCCGACTCGGTCTGATCGCCCAACCAGCCGCCGGCGGGCCGGAGGTACGCGTACTCCTGGACGCCGTTCCCGGCGAAGATCGTCGATCCGGACATCACCGGGTCGGCCACCGATGTGCCGGTGCTGCTGCTCAGCCTGGCGCTCTCGGTCAGCGTTCCGGCCCAGCCTCCAGCGGGCTCGGCGTAGACGAAGATCGCGCCGGGGATCGCGGCCGGCCTGCCTGGGACCCAGCCCGGAACGGCCACGATGGCGCCGTCGTCAGAAACGGCGACCTGCCCCGCACCGGGTCCCGGAAACTGATGCATGAGCGTTCCACTCGACGCGGTGAGCCTCGCCGACTGGGTCGCGTCACGCCATCCGCCCGCCGGCTCCGTATAGACGTAGGCGACACCCGGCCAGTTGAATGCCGCCGGCACTTCGCCCACGACGATGGTCTGGCTCGACGCGGCGACTGTCCATCCGAAACCGATCGCGGACCCCTGGTACACGGTTGGGTCGGTGCTGGTCAGCTTGGCGGTGTCGGCCACGGTTCCCGACCACCCATCCGCCGGCCTGGCGAACACATACACAGCGGAGGCCGCTGGGTCCCCCGCGACGACGTTGTCTCCATCCATGGTGACCGACCACCCGAGTTGACTCGCGGTGACGGGATCGGCCGCGACCAACTCGGCCGACTGATGCAAGCGACCCGCCCAGCCTCCGGCGGGCTCGGAGAACGCGTAGACCGCCGCCGGCGAGGATCCGTACGCACCGGCGACCACGGTCTGTCCGTCGGGCGACACCGCGAGCGACCAACCCAGCTCATCGGTGGACGCGCCGGAGCCGGCGGTCAGCTCCGCCACCTCATGCAGGCTGCCCGACCATCCGCCCGCAGGCGCGGCGAAGACGAAGATCGCCCCCTGCGTAGGTCCGGCCGCCCCGGAGGTCTGGGGCGCGGCGGCGAACACATAGTTGCCGGCCACCACCACCGACTGAAGACGCTCGCCGGTGTCGGACGGAGTGAGCTGGGCCGTCGGGACGATCGGGTCCCGGGCGAGAGCAGCGCGTCGGGCGCCGGCGCCGGCCGCAGCCCATAGTCCCAGCGCGAACACCGCGAGCAGCACGATCAGCTTCGACAGCGCGCCGGTCAGCTCCCATTTCGTGGCCATGGTGCAGTCTTCGTCCACCACGTCCTCCGTTCGACCGGTTTCACCGAGTGATCACTCAAACGGTCCTGCCCGGACGGAGTTTCGAATTAGCCTCAGGCCACCCGTGCGTCCTCATACAGCATGTTGCTCCTCGGGCTCGGCCGCCAGCAGGGGACGGGGAACGGGCGCGCCGGCCGGCGCGGGGTCGTCGTCGTGGGCAGGGCGTCCGCCTCGCATCAGCGATGCCGCCGCGGCGATCAGACAGGCGACGATCGCGAACTCGAAGGCTGCGTGCAGCCCGTCACGGAACGGCGCGGAGATCAGGTTGGGGAAGAACGAGCTGCCCGTCAGGATCGACTGGCTGTGCGCCGACAACGTCGACAGGGTGTGGGCGCCGACAAGGTGCTGGACCGGGTTGTAACCCAGGAAGGCGGCGAACAGGATCGAGACCGGCGGGAGCGTCGAGGCCCGGTGGGCGGCAGCCGCCGATACGCCGTGGGCCTCGAGGCCGGAGCTCATCGCATGCGGCAGGCTGGACGCCAGCCCGATGATCATCAGCGTGAAGAACACGCCGATCGACAGCACCTGCGCGGAGTTCTGGAACGTCTGGTTCATCGCCCCGCCCGCACCCCGGTCCGTCCGCGGCAGGCTGTTCATCACCGCCGCCCGGTTGGGCGAGGCGAATAGACCCATCGATAGCCCGATCAGCAGCAGGATCAGCCCGAATGAGATGTAGGAGAAGTTCGTCGGCAGCAGCAGCAGAAGTCCGAACCCGACCGCCGTCAGCAGCATCCCGGAGGTGGCGAAGGGCCGGGCGCCGAAACGATCCGACAGGTAGCCGGAGGCGGGGCCCGCGCACAGCAGGCCGATCGTCAGCGGCAGCATGTAGATCCCGGCCCACAGCGGCGTCTCCGTGAAGTCATAGCCGTGCTGGGGTAGCCAGATGCCCTGCAGCCAGATGATCAGCATGAACATCAGGCCCCCGCGCGCGATCGACGACAGGAAGGTCGAAAGCGTGCCGAAAGTGAACGCGCGTATCCGGAACAGAGGCAGGCGGAACATCGGATCGCGGGAGCGGCGCTCGATCAGGACGAACGCGATCAGGGACGCGACCCCGCCGGCGAGCAGGCCCAGCACCCGCGCGCTGCCCCAGCCGACCGCATGCCCGCCCGCCGGGCGGATGCCGTATGTGACCGCCACCATGATCAGGACCAGGCCGAGGGCGAACGTGACGTTGCCCCACCAGTCGACCGGCGCCGCCTTGGGCGAACTGAGCTCACGCAGACTGCGGTAGGCCCAGATCGTTCCGAAGATCCCGACCGGAACCGAGATCAGGAACACCAGCCGCCAGTTGATCGGGGCGAGCACGCCGCCGAGCACCAGCCCGATGAATGTCCCGCTGACGCCGACGATGTTGTTGATCCCCAGCGCCATCCCACGCTGGTTGACCGGGAAGGCATCGGTGATGATCGCCGCTGCGTTCGCCAGCAGGCACGCTCCACCGATGCCCTGCACGACCCGGAGGCCGATCAGGTAGATCGCCCCGCCGCTGCCCTGCAGCCAGTCGATCGCGAGCAGCAGCGACGCGACCGTGTAGATGATGAAGCCCAGCCGGTAGATCTTGACCCGCCCGACCATGTCGCCCAGCCGTCCGAGGCTCACGATCAGGACGCTGGTCACAACCAGGTAGCCGAGGATCATCCACAGCAGGTAGAACGAGTTCGCCGGGACGAGCGGATCGAGGTGGATGCCCCGGAAGATGTCGGGCATCGCGATGATCGTGATGGAGCCGTCCAGGGTCGCCAACAGCACCGCCAGGGTGGCGTTCAGCAGGGCGATCCACTTGTAACGATCCGAGGTGAGGGTGGGCATTCCGCATAGGTGACAATACACAGGTGGCCTGAACAGTTTTCCTGTAGAAGATCATCTAGACTCTGCCCATGCCGGTCCTGGAGCCAACGAGCCCGCAGCTGGCTCATGAGCTGCGCGAGACACTTGGGCGTGTCGTTCGCCGGCTTCGCGCCGAGCCCGGGCCGTCGGTCGGGCGCATGGCCGTGCTCGGCCGCCTCGACCGCGACGGACCGTCCAGCATCAGCGATCTAGCCGCCCGCGAGCGGATGCGCCCGCAGTCGATGGCGCAGACCGTGCACGACCTGGAGACAGCCGGACTGGTCTCGCGCCGTCCCGATCCGGCCGACGGGCGCCGCGCCTACGTCGAGCTGACGCCTACGGGGCTGGATCTGCTGCGCACGACGCGCGCCCGGCGCGAGACCTGGCTCACCGACGTGCTCGAACGCGAGCTCGACGCCGACGAGCGAGCCCTGGTGCATCACGCTCTCGTGCTGCTGAGCCGGATCGCCGACGCGTGATGCTCCCTACTGAGAGTTGAGGTACGTGATGACCGCGAGCACGCGTCTGTGGTCGTCGGGGGATTGCGGGAGGCGCAGCGTGCCGAGGATGTTCTTGACGTGCTTCTCGACGGTGTGCTCGGTGACGAACAGCCGCTCGGCGATCGCGTGGTTTGAGCGTCCTTCGGCGATCAGCGCGAGCACTTCGCGTTCGCGATCGGTGAGGCGCTCGAGCGGGTTGTCGCCTTGCCGGCGTCGGCCGACGAGCTCGCCGACGACCGCCGGGTCGAGAACCGATCCTCCGTTCCCGACCCGATTGACGCTCGCCGAGAGCTCGTTCAGGTCGGACACGCGCTCCTTCAGCAGGTAGCCGACACCGTCGGTCCCGGTGGAGAGCAGCTCGAGCGCGTAGCGGGTGTTGACGTGCTGGGAGAGGACGAGGATGCCGATCGCGGGCCATCGCTCGCGGATGATCTTGGCCGCGCGCAGCCCTTCGTCGGTGTGTGTCGGTGGCATCCGGATGTCGATGATCGCGACGTCAGGACGGGTGCGCTCGACCAGCTCGAGCAGAGCGTCGGCGTCGGCGGCGAGCCCGACGACTTCAAAGCCGGCCTCTTCGAGCAGGCGCGACAGGCCTTCTCGCAGGATGACCGCGTCGTCGGCCAGGGCTACGCGCACGGGATCTCGGCTCGCAGGGTGGTGCCTCGGCCCGGCGGGCTCGAGATCGTGAACCGGCCGCCGAGCGCCTCGACGCGGTCGGCGAGCCCGCGCAGTCCGGAGCCGCCGGTGGGGGCGGCGCTGCCGATGCCGTCGTCGGCGATCTCGATGGTCAGGCGCTGATCGCGGTAGGAGGCGAGGACTCGGATCTCGCTGCCGTGGGAGTGCTTGGCGGCGTTCGTCAGCGCCTCGCTGACCACGAAGTAGGCGGCGGTCTCGATCTGCTCGGGTAGCCGCCGATCGAGCACCAGGTCCAGGCGTGTGGGAAGCGCGGCGCGGCGGCACAGCTCGTCGAGCGCCGCCGGGAGCCCGCGCTCGGTGAGCAGCGGTGGGTTTATGCCGTGGGTGAGCTCGCGCAGCTCCGCGAGCGCGAGCGCGAGCGCTTCACGAGTCTCGCGCACGAGCGGTTGGGCGGCTTCGGCCTGGCCCGGGAGCTTTGTCTCGAGCAGGCCCGAGCGACATCGCGATCGAGACCAGCCGCTGCTGGGTGCCGTCGTGGAGGTCGCGCTCGATCCGCCGCCGCTCGGCGTCGGTCGCCTGCACCAGCCGCGCGCGCGATGCCTGCAGCTCGAGCCAGCCGGGCGCGCAGCTCGGCCTGGAGGCGCTCGTTCTCGAGCGTGAGGCTCGCGGCCGCGCACACCGACGCCACGAGCTCGGCGTTGTGCTCCAGCACGGGGTCGTGCAGCAGGACAGCGACCGGCTGTCCGTCGCGCTCGACGAACGTCGAGCTGCGCCCGCTGTCATGCGTCAGGGAGCTTGACCGGCGTACCGTCGCCGTCCACGTAATGCCTCTCGGACGGGAACCAGAACGCGAGCTGGAGCGACGGGTCGCCCAGGGCCCGGGCGAGCGCTTGGCGCAGGTCGACGGAGGCGCTCGGTCCGCCCAGCTCGACGACGAGCCCCGCGACCATGCCGCGCGCCAGCCGTCGTTGCAGGAACACGAACAGCACCGCGACCGGTACCGTCGCCATCAGCGTGAAGTAGACGTTCGCGGGAAGCGCGCCGAGGGGGTCGCCGAGCAGGTCGAAGACGACGGTCCAGCCAAGCGCGGCGAGCGTGGCGCATCCCGCCACCAGCACCGGCGCGACCGCGCGCCGCTGAGCCGCGCCTGCGCCGGCAGCCAGCGCTTGATCGAGCAGCGCGATGACGGCGGCGATGAGCGGGGCGCCCGACCAGGCGCTGAAGGCCCAGCCAGCCCTGGGCCTTGTGATTGTCGTGGACGACCTGCAGGAGGTTGTTCGCACAGCCCGGGCAGCGCAGGCCCGCCTTGTTGCCGTACAGCATCGCCACCAGCTGGACAGCCGATCGCAGCGACGCCCCCGCCCGCCACCAGCCAGCGGTCGAGCCGGCCCGGCAGCCGACCGGACGGGAACGAGAGCAGCAGGTAGACCAAGCCGATGATCCACAGCCGACTGCACGCGCCAGTCCGATCGTGTTCAGCCACGACGGGGTGGCCTCGACCAGCAGCTCGGCGAACCAGGCAAAGCCGGTGAACACCATGATCTGCCCGACCCGGTTCTCCGGCCGAGCTCGCCAGCGACGCAAGTCCGCAGCCCAGCAGCGAGGCGCCCACCAGCAGGGTGAGCACCGGACCGGGCTCGGTCGGGCGACCGGGTGGCTGGTGCGCCGCCAGCCAGACCGCGCCGGCGCCCGCCAGCACCCCGGCAGCCGCGCACGTAGCGACAGAGCTTGTGCCTTCATCGGCAGCGAGATTCGTCGCGACTGCGTCACTCGGCCGCGATCGCCGCGAGCACGTCGAGCTTGGCGGCCCGGCGGGCCGGCCAGCTGGCGGCGACCAGCCCGAGCAGCGCGGCGAGGACCAGGAACCCCACCAGGCTGGCCTAGGGGATGGCGATCTCGGTGATGCCCTGCGGTTTGAGCGATGCCGCGAAGGCGACGCCGAGCCCGGTCCCGATGATCGACGCCGATGACGGCGCCGAACAGGGCGATGATCACGGCCTCGGATCGGATCATCGCCCGGACCTGGCGGCGTTTCATCCCCACGGCGCGGAGCAGGCCGAGCTCGTGGGTGCGCTCGAACACCGACAGCATCAGGGTGTTGACGATCCCGATCAGCGCGACGAGGATCGGCCAGGGCCAGGAGAACGTAGACCAGTCCGAGCTCCTGGTTGACCGACGGCCTGCTGGGACTGCTCGAACTGGGCTCGCGACTGCACCCCGACGTTCGGGTACACGTTGAGGTAGCGGTTGACGGCCCTCTCGACATGGCCGGCGCCTGGTTGCGTGCTGACGAGGACGGCGACCGGCAGCGGGTTGTGGAAGTGGGAGCGGAAGAAGCCGGCGCCGGCCACGTAGCTGCCGATCAGCGGGTTGGCCGTGAAGATCCCGCCGATCCGCATCGTCGCGGGGCCGGTCTGCGCGAAGGTGACCGGTACCATCGAGCCCACCGAGAGGTGCTGGGCGCTCGCGGTCGTGGTGTCGATCAGCAGCTGGCCGGCGGCGAGAGCGGGAGCGCCGCGTCCGGCGGTGATCGCCAGGTGGACGGTCCGCCGCAGGCCGGCCGGGGTCACGGCGTCAAGGCTCGAGAGCGAGCCTCGGAGCTCGAACTGTCCCTTGTACACGTTGGTGACCGTCGACACCCCCGGGATCCGGGAGACGGCGGCGGCGACCGAGGTGCTGAACCCGGAACTCGGGCCGGTGATGATGTCGTCAGCGGTGACCGCGCTCTCGAGGTTGGTTCTCGCCGATTGCGAGAGCGAGGCGCCGAGCACCGCGATCGCCGACACGAGCGCGATGCCGACCATCAGCGCGGCGGCGGTCTGGGCGGTCCGTCGCGGGCTGCGCATCGAGTTCTCGCGTCCCAGCCTTCCCGGGCGCGCCGAGCAGCGCAGCCAGCGGTCGCCCGAGCGTCGCCCGACATCGGCCGCGCGACGATCGGCGCCAGCATGCCGGCAGCGATGAACACGGCCACCGCGCCGAGCCCGACGAGCAGGATCGCCGGCGCGGTCAGCCCCGCGACGAGGGCGGCGATGCCACCGGTCGCCGCGAGGCCGCCGATGGTGACTCGCCGTCGCAGCGACTCCGAGTGTTCTTCGCGCGTCGCCGCGAGCGCGGCGACGGGCGCGATCCGCACGGCGCGCCGGGCCGGGCCGATCGCCGAGATCACGGTGACCCCGACGCCAACCGCGAGCGCGAGCACGACCGTGCGGGCCTCGAACACCAGCGGCGCTGAGGGCAGCGTGATCCCGAACGCCCCCAGCAGCGCTCTGAGCGCGACCGCGGCCAGCACGCCGAGCCCGAGGCCGATCAGGGAGGCGGCGAGTCCCACGAGGACGGCCTCGCCCAGCACCGACCGGAACACCTGGCGGCGGCTGGCTCCGACAATGCGGAGCAGCGCCAGCTCACGTGTCCGCTGCCCGACCGTGATCGAGAACGTGTTGAAGATGGTGAAGGCGCCGACGAACAGCGAGATCAGCGCGAACACCAGCAGCGCCGTCGAGAGGAACGAGAGCGCGTTGCTGACGGCAGCTCGAGAGCTCGCTGGCGACCGTCTGGCCGCTGACCACCTGCACGCCCGGCGGGAGGATCTGGGCGATCGCGCGTTGAAGGCGGATGTTGTCGGCGCCCGGCTTGGCCAGGATGTTGATCGTGTCGTAGTCGCCGCGCGTGTTGAACAGTGCCTGTGCCGTCGGCAGGTCAAAGCCGGCCAGCGTCGCACCGGCCAGGTTGTCGGCGCTGCCGAAGGTCACGATGCCGGTGATGGTGAAGCTCTCGGGCGGGCCGCCCGAGAGCACGCGCACCCGGTCGCCGACCCGGAAGTGGTACTTCATCGCCGTTCCCTTATCGATCACCACGTCATCGGCGGCGCTCGGAGCACTGCCCTCGACGAGCCGCACCGACGACAGCTGCCGGTTGGGGTCAAACGAGAACCCCAACGCCGACGCGGCGCCGCCGATCGCGTTCCCACCGGACACGAACTGCGCGTAGCCGGCGACGGATGGGTCTGCAGAGGCGACCCCGGGCAGACGGCGAACCGCCGCAGCGAGCGACGCCGGGATCGGCTTGCGGTCGCCGGTGCCGTTGGCGGCGGCCGCGGTGTCGTTGTTGAAGGCCGCCGTGCCGCGGATCTGGAAGTTGATGTGCTGATAGGCGGTCCCGATCAGCGTGTCGAACGTGCGGTTCAGCGTGTCGGTGAGGACCAGCGTCCCGGTCACGAACGTCACCCCCAGCACGATCGCCAGCGCGGTCAGCGCCAGCCGCAGCTTCCGGGCGAGCAGGCCCCGTACCGTGATCTTCATCATCGCTGGACCGCTAGCTCCCCAGCTTCATCATCTGCGTCAGCACCAGGTCGGCCGTCGGCGAGGCCAGCTCGCCCACCACCCGGCCGTCGCCCAGGAACACGACCCGGTCGGCGTAGGCCGCGGCCCGCGGGTCGTGAGTGACCATCACGATCGATTGGCCGTGCTCGGTGACCGCGTCGCGCAGGAATCCCAGCAACTCAGCCGGATGAGCTCGAGTCGAGGTTGCCGGTTGGCTCATCGGCGAAGATCAGCTCGGGGCGGCGGATCAGCGCCCGGACGCACGCGATCCGTTGCTGCTGGCCACCGGACATCTCACTGGGAAGGTGCGACAGCCGGTCTGCGATCCCGAGGGCTTGCACGAGATGGTCAAACCACGCCCGATCGACCTTCACCCCGGCCAGGTCAAGCGGAAGCGTGATGTTCTCGGCGGCGCTCAGCGTCGGGACGAGGTTGAACGACTGGAACACGAAGCCGATCCGATCTCGGCGCAACTCGGTCAGAGCTGCATCATCGAGCTTCCCGATCTCCTGATCTCCCACGAAAGTGCGGCCCGACGTCGATACGTCGAGCCCCGCCATGCAGTGCATCAGCGTCGACTTCCCCGAGCCCGAGGGACCCATCACGGCAGTGAAGCGGCCCCGCTCGAACTCGACATTGACGCCGTCGAGCGCACGCACGACGCCGTCGCGGGACCCGTATGACTTCGTCAAGTCAAGAGCGCGAGCGGCCGGTGCCAAGGAGCTGCGATCGTCGTACCGGGAGCCGAGGCCCTGACGCAGCGCTTCGGCTACCTGTTCGCCTCGGACATCAGATCCGGGGACGGTGATCGTGGACATTCGCTTTGACCGCATGAGCACAGACTGAACCCCGCGCAGCGTTCTCACCAGCCGGGGAGCCGGAGTCCTGCGTGTTAGAGCTAGCCCTACCGCGGCGCTCGCAAGCGCTCGGACTGTCCATAGCTGAAGTTGCGGACTGCGGGGATGGCGAGCACGATGATCAGCAGCGCGAGCGTGAATCCGCTCGCCCCGTAGAGCGTTGCCCCGATCCCGATGACGCCTGCGATCGGTCCGGCCAAGGCCTGTCCCACGGGTTGCGGGGCAACCGATGCGAGGTAGTCCCAGGACGCGACTCGCGACAGCTCAGCGGGCGCGACGGTGGTCTGGATCGCGGTGAACCACATGGTGTTGAAGAACGCGCTGGTGATGCCGTCGATCACCGCCAGGCAGACGATGATCGGCACCGGCGCGTGCGCCGCCATCGCCGCCAGCAGCGCGGGTGTGCCGATCAGGAACACGATGAACGCCGCCCTCAGCGGGTGCCGTGGCCGCCAGCGTAGTCCGACTCCGCCGCCGGCCAGCGATCCGACGCCGCGCGCGACGCTGATCGCCGCCCAGGCCGCGGCTCCGCCCAGGAAGCGACGGGAGACCTGCGGGCCGAGCACCTGAAAGGGGCTGTAGCCGAACGCCAGGAACAACGCGAAGTAGCCCGCTGTCACCCACAGCCAGGTCTGAGATCGAAACGTCTGCCAGCCCGCGCGTAGCTCATCGAGTGTGCGCCTGGCGACGGCCGGAGGAGCGTCGGGGAGACGGAGCCGGCTGAGGAATGCCGCGCTGATCACGAAGGTCGCCGCGTCGATCGCCAACCCCCAGCCGGGGCCGATCGTCGCCACGATCACCCCGGCCACCGCGGGCCCCATCACCGCCGAGACGCTGCTGGACAGGCCGAGCAGAGCGTTGGCTTCCTGAAGGCGAGACGCGTCGACGGTCTGAGGGACGACGGCGGTCGACGCGGGCCCGAAGAACGCCTCTGCGGTTCCGTAGATGGCCTGGAGCGCGGCGAGCTCCCAGACCTGCGCGTGCCCGGTCAGCAGCAGAACCGCGCTCGCCGCCTGGCTGACCGCACGCGCCAGATCGGAGGACAGCATCACCACCTGGCGCGGCAGCCGGTCGGCCCACACTCCCCCCAACAGCACGAACAGCACCAGCGGAACCGTCTGCGCCGCCAACACCACACCCAGGGCGCTGACAGAACCGGTGAGATCCAGGACGGCGAACGCGAGCGCCACCGGCACCAGTCGATCTCCGAACGATGAGACCGCGCTGCCCCCGAGAAGCAGCCGAAACTCCGGCCGGCTCAGAACCCCGCGACGCACCCGAGCAACATACGCAGTCGTCGCCGATCGCGGCAGGGCGTAAGCTCGCGGCCACGACCGGCTGTCGACCGACCACGGAGTGTTCTGGATGGCGGATCTGCTCGATGATCGTGCCCAGGCAGCCTCGACGCTGCCGGCACTGCTCGCCGGCGACGAGATGCTGCTCGCACCCGGCTGTTATGACGCGCTGGGAGCGAGGCTGGTTGAGGAGGCCGGCTTCGCGGCGGCCTACATGACCGGGTTCGGGAGCGCCGCCTCCCGCCTCGGGCGGCCCGACGTCGGCCTGATGACGATGTCAGAGATGGTCGACAACGCACGCCGCATCTCGGCTGCGGTGTCGATCCCGGTGATCGCTGACGCCGACACCGGATACGGCAACCCGATCAACGTGATCCGCACGGTGCAGGAGTACGAGGCGGCCGGCGTCGCCGCGATCCACATCGAGGATCAGGTGATGCCCAAGAAGTGCGGGCACATGGACGGCAAGCACGTCATCCCCGCGGGCGAGATGGCCGCCAAGGTGCGCGCGGCGGTGGCTGCGCGCCACCGCGACGAGTTCCTCATCATCGCTCGCACCGACGCGCGGGCGGTCGAGGGGTTGCCGGCCGCGCTCGACCGGGCGCGGCGTTACCGAGATGAGGGGGCCGACATGCTGTTCGTCGAGGCGCCGCAGTCGGTCGCCGAGATCGAGGCCATAGCCACCGCCCTGCCCGGCGTGCCGCTGCTGTTCAACTACGCCGAGGGAGCCAGGACGCCTCCGGTCACGCATTCCTTGCTTGCGCAACTCGGTTTCAAGCTGGTCATCTTCCCGATCGGGACGCTCCTGGCTGCCACCGCCGCGATGCGCGCGCTGCTGGCGCAGATCCGGGAGCAGGGCTCGCCGATCGATGCGCTGCCGACGCTGCCGCCATTCGATCGGTTCCTTGAGTTCATCGGACTGCCCGAGATCCGCGAACTCGAGCATCGGTTTGCCGATGGCGAAGAAACCAACCAGGGGACACCATGAGCGACGTGTAAGCACCGCCGGAGCCACCCCCCACAGAACTCGAGTCGCTCCGCAACACGAATCGGGGGGAGCATGGCTCCCCCCGGAGATGCCGACGTTGTCTGGGAGCTCAGACGGCGGTGATGTAGCCGCTCATGAAGCCGGGGTGTGTCATCGCCCAGCCGTGGGCGTCAGAGTCGCACGGGTATGCGCAGTACCACAGGAACCGACCACTCTTGTTGACGAGCAGCGTGTAGGTGTGCACGCCGGGCTTGGCGACGATGCTGACGCCCGCTGCCGGAGAGGTGATGCTGTGCGGCTGGTTGTCGGTGTTGTCGATCGTGAGCTTCACCGGTTGGCCGACGTGGACGGCGAAGTTCGTGACCGTAAAGGCATCATGGAGCTTGCCATCCGGGCCCCTCTTACTTGAAGGAATGACCTTCAGCCTGACAGCTGTGGGCACGGCAGAGGATGCGGGAGTGCCCGAGGCCGCTGTGCCGGAGGAAGTCATTCCCGGCATGTTCATACCGGTGGTCCCCGCCATCGTCACGTTCGCCGCTGGGCGGTTGAGCGTCAGGGCCAGGATGACCGCGCAGGCCACGGCGGTGGTCGCCAGCAGTCCGAGTCCGCTGAAGAACAAGACGGTCAATTTGCTGTTGAAAGAGGCGATTCCAGCGGGCGTGAACTGCTCCCCGCCGTCGGTGTACTGATTGCTCTGTGCTTGGTCTTCCATGATGGTCTCCTCGAAATCTTTTCTCTGACCGTAAGACCTCGTCGACCGTCAGGCATGCGCTTTCGGGCGTTTTGCGATCCGGATGCGCCCAGGCCGCTATAACCCATGGTTATGGCTACGCAATCGACCGCGCGGCCGGCGGAGGCTCGCGGGAGAGGTGTACGTAGATGACCGGCCCGACGACGACCAGCCTTCCTGAGATAGGTGACCTGCGCGCCTTCTGTGCTGCAGTGGACCTCGGCAGCATCACTCGCGCGGGTCGGCGCCTGTACATCAGCCAGCCGGCCCTCTCCAAGCGCATTCGAAATCTTGAACGGATGGCCGGCACGCAGTTACTCGTCCGCAGTCCGGCCGGGGTGCGCGCAACCGCGGCCGGGCAACGGCTCTACGCGGAGGCGCGCCGGATGCTCGCGCACGCGGAGTCCGTCGGGGAGCTTCTCGGCCAGCTGCAGCCACACTCGGTGCCGGCCCGGCTGGCCGCCAGCCATACGATCACCGAATACCTGCTGGCGAACCTTCTCGCTGAATTTCAAAGCTCAGCTGACAGCGAGCATTTCGCGGTGGAGGTCATCTCCGCGAACTCGAGCGTCGTGCAGTCGCTCGTGCGAGACGGGCGCGCCGACATCGGCCTGTGCGCGCTCGATCCAGGCCAGAGTGCGGACGAGCTCCTCGTTGCCGACTTGTTCTGCGAGGACGAGGTGGTGCTTGCCGTGCCCCTCGCTCACCCTTGGGCGCGTCGCAGCTCGGTCAGTCTCAAGGAGTTTCTCTCGACGCCGATGGTGATGCGCGACCCCGCCGCCAACTCACGCGCCACTGTCGAGGCCGCGCTCGCGGCGCGAGAGCTGACTGCGGCCCGGCCGCTCTCAGAAGTCGGGTCTACAGCCGCAGCCAAATCCGCCGCTCGCGAGCGAGGGGCGCCGGTACTGACCTCCTCACTATCGCTCAGTCCAGGGGACCTTCTCGAGGTCGTCCCCGTCGAAGGCCTGAAATTCAAGCGCCAATTTGCGCTGCTCATCGCCGACCGCGAAGACCTTCATCCCTCAGCCCGTCTGCTCGCCGAGTTCCTCCTCTCGCACAGACACGTCATATAGCTACCTGGCGCCGAAGATCGGCTGGCGCTTCTCGGCGAAGGCGGCGGCGGCTTCGCGGTGGTCGTCGGTCAGGGCTGTGCGGAGGTGGTGGGTGGCCTCGAGGTCCATGCACTCGCCGAGCTCGTCGCCGTTCTCGGCTCGGTTGAGGTTCTCCTTCATGTACCTGAGCGCGGTGCGCGGCCCGGCGGCGAGGCGAGCGGCGAGCGCGAGCGCCTCCTCCTCCAGACGCTCGTCGTCGACGACGCGGTTCACGATCCCCAGCCGCTCGGCCTCCTCGGCTGAGATCCGCTCGGAGAGGAAGTACAGCTCCCGGGCGCGCGCCGAACCGACGAGCCGGGTGAGAAACCAGGTGCCACCGTAGTCGCCGGCGAGGCCGACCCGCACAAACGCGGTGGTCAGGACCGCACCGCGCGCGGCGATGCGCAGGTCGCACGCGAGGGCAAGCGCGAGCCCGGCGCCGGCTGCCGCGCCCGGGAGCGCGGCGATCGTCGGCTTCGGCATCGCATGCAGGCGGCCAGAGGTCGCGCGCTGGCTGCGGCGCTGAACAGCCACCAGCGCATCGTAGTCCTTGTCCGTGGCGTTGCTCTCGGCCATCGCCTTGACATCGCCGCCCGCGCAGAACGCGCCGCCCGCGCCGGTGAGCAGAATGCAGGCAACGTCGTCGTTGCCCTCGGCCTCCTCGAGCGCCCGTCCAAGCGCGTCGAGCATCGCCGGCGAGAGGGCGTTGCGGCGCTCCGGGCGGTTCATCGTGAGGACGGCCACACCGTCCTCGACACGAACCAGAAGGTCCTGTGTGCCGGTCTCGATCGCCGCCATGGACGTAGGCTATCGGGGGTGCCCCGCCCGCGGTCAACCGGCGTTCGCCTTCGCCAGGCGGTGCTCGTCGCGCGCGACCTCGAGCCCGCCTACGAGCGTTTGCGTGCGGCACTCGGACTGGGCGAGCCTTTTCGCGACCCCGCGGTCGGCGCGTTCGGGCTGCACAACGTCGTGTGCGCGCTGGGTGAGGACTTCCTCGAGATCGTCTCCCCCACCCAAGATGGGACGGCTGCCGGGCGCCACCTCGAGCGCCGCGGCGAGGGCGGCTACATGCTCATCTTCCAGCTCGACGATCTCGCGAGCGCGCGCGAGCGCGCGCGCACGCTCGCGATCAGAACCGTGTGGAGCATCGATCTCGACGACATCTCCGCCAGCCATCTGCACCCCGCCGACCTCGGCGGGACGATCGTCTCGATCGACCGCCCGCTGCCGCCCGAGAGCTGGCGTTGGGGCGGCCCTGACTGGATCGGCCACGCCGGCCAGGGCGCCCCGGGACGGCTTGTCGGGGTGACCGTGCGCGTCCCGGACCCCGATGCGGTGGCCGCCCGCTGGGCCAAGGTCCTCGGGCTCGAGCCCAACGGGAAGACGCTGCGCCTCGACCGCGAACAGCACGTCGCCCTCGAACAGGGGGACGAGGGCCTCGCCGAGATCGTGGTCGAGCTACCCGGCCCGGTGGGCGAGCCGCTCGCCTTCGGCGCCGCGCGCGTCGTCCGCACCTAACGCCCAGGCCCCGGAGAAGCCCTCCGATCCGCGACGGAGGCATGGCGATCGGGAGCGCGGAAATCGCGGGGATGTGTCGATTCTGGGCGGGTTCGTTCGACGCCTGATCAGTGCCGCGATCTGACCCGATCACGGCGAACCCAGAAACCCGGAGGAAGTCGATGCGCAACGTGATCCTGGAGATGTCGATCTCGCTCGACGGTGTCGTCGCCGCACCGAAGGAAGCCGGCGGTCTCAGCCCCGTTCGAGAGGATCCCGAGCTCAAGCGGCTGAAGCTCGACTGGCTGGGCCAGGCGGGATGCCACATCATGGGTCGCACCACCTACCTCGAGATGGCAGCACACTGGCCACACTCGGACGATGCGTACGCCGCCCCGATGAACGATCTGCCCAAGGTCGTGTTCTCGCGGACGCTGCAGGACGCACCCTGGGATACCTCGCGGATCGCCCGCGGCGATCTCGTCGAAGAGATCGACGCGCTCAAGCGTGAGCCCGGGGGCGACATCATCGCCTGGGGTGGCGCCGGGTTCGCGCACGCGCTGCTCGCCGCCGCCGTGATCGACGAATACCGGCTGGTGATCAACCCGGTGCTGGCCGGTCAGGGGCTGAACATCTTTCGCCGATTCCCCGGCCCGATCGATCTTCACCTCGCCGGCGCGCAGGCGTTCGACACCGGGGCTGTCCTGCACATCTATGACCGACCGCAGCGACGCACGGCGGGCTGATGCGGGGGGTGTGTAATGAAATCGGCCTTCTCACGGATGTATGGGTGGACCACGACAGACGGAGAAGAAGATGGCCCGAACGCTGTCCTCAGATGAAGATGTCGAGCGTCTTCTGAAATCGGTTGATCCGCTTGACCGCGATGTCCTCTCCGTCGAAAGCGTGGAGTACGCCCGGGACGCGCTGGGCGACGCCATCTTCCGAGAAGCCCGCCGCAGTGGCCGTTCGGAGACATCGCTGAGGCTGCGGGCTGGTCGGCGGCGTCTGGCTCTGTCGGGGGCTCTGGTGGCGGTGCTGGCCGCCGGGGTGCTGACCGCGACCGCCCTGCTGCCGACGGGCGGGACGCACGATGCGCAATTCGGACCGACGCCGGCGTCGGCCGCGATCGCGCTTGATCGCGCGGCCAGCACGGCGATGCGCCAGACGGCGGTCTACCCCACACCACGCCAGTACGAGTATGTGAAGGTGCAGGAAGGCGTGACGTCCTCAGGCGCATTCCGCGGCTTCGGCTTTCGCTTCTGGCAATCCGATACCAAGGAGGACTGGTACAAGGCCAACGGCTCCGGGCGTGAGCGGATCGTCAACAGTCGGGCGGGCTTTCTTGCCCCCCCGGACCGCGCGATGGCTCGGGCGCACGGGCTGTCGTTGGCCGAGATCATGCCCAACCAGGATGGTGACTCGGCCTATCCAGGAGTCGGCGCCTACTACAGCGACTACGACCCAGCGGGCCTGCCGACGCAGCCGGGAGCCCTGCTGCGAGCGATCAAGCGCGAGCTGCGCGCCACGCGGACCCCGCCCACGGCCACGGCGGGGGCGACGGCCTCCGAGGTGGCCACGGCGAGTGCGTTCGAGGTGATCGCCGACCGGCTGCTGTTCGCCTCAACCTCCCCGACGCTGCGAGCGGCCCTCTATCGGGTGATCGCGCACCTACCAGGGGTCGAGCTTCTCGGCTGGCAGACCGACAGGATCGGACGCCGCGGAATCGCGGTGGCGATCCCACACGCGGAGGTGGGCGACGAAGCCACCCGCAGGGAGCTGCTGTTCGACCCCAGCACCAGCGAGCCGCTCCAGACCCAGCTGGTCCAGATGGCGCCCCTGGCGCCCGAGGTCCCCGGCGCCGCCCCGATGCCCCGAGGGACCGTTCTGGGATATACGGTGTTCATCAAGCGGGGGGTCGTCAACTCGATCGAGGATCTCCCCGGCGCAGGGCATCTGACCTATCACCCCACCGTTGGTGGCGGTCGATGAGTGGCGCAGCCGCTGACGAGGCGAGCTTCGCCGCGCTCTACACCGAGACCAACGCCGACGTACTCGCGTTCCTGCTTCGACGCTGCCCGACACCTGAGGACGCCGCTGACTGCCTGGCCGAGACCTATCTCGTGGCCTGGGAGAAACGCCATCAGATCCCCGCCGGCGTGGAGGCACGCCCATGGCTGTTCGGGGTCGCGCGAAACGTGATGCGCCGCGGCCACGAACGTCACCGACGTCTCGCCGCCGCGGCGCGGTCGCTCGCAGAGGAGCTGCGGTTGGCGGCAACCGCCCGTTCGCCCCGCCAGCCCGCATCGATCACGGCCGCCCTCTCTGAGCTATCGGCCTTGGATCAGGAGATCATCACGATGATCTCCTGGGATGGGCTCACGCCGCGCCAGATCGGACAAGTCCTCGGCATCTCCCCCAACGTCGTGCGGGTCCGGGCGCACCGCGCGCGGACCAAGCTCCGATCGCTGCTATCCACAAACGACGCCGAGCTCGCGCCCGGCCACAGCAGCTCGGACCTCCTCTCTCCATCGCGCGGGTCTGTTTAGGCTCAAGGGCCTCACTCGGCATGCCCCGGACCCGTCGAGTCGGTGATCGCCTCGCCGGTGAGCTCATAGCAGGCGGCGAGCAGACCGTCCTGGACAACCGGGTCGGCGACGGCGGGGTGCGTGTCGCGCAGTCCTCGGTGGTGAAAGTGGCGGCCGCTTTGCCGGGCGAGCGGGTCGTTACTGGTCGCGAGCCAGACCTGCGTCTCGGCTCCGGGGCCGAGCTCGCCGGGCGCGCCCCGTCCACCCATCTTCGTCCGCACCCAGCCGGGGTCAACCGAGCTGCTGACGACGTCCGGCCACCGGCGAGCGACCGCTGCGGCGAGCACCGCGTCGAACAGCTTGGAGTCCGAGTACGCCTGGTAGCCGTCCCAGGGCCGGTGTTCCCACTGCAGGTCCGCGAGATCTGGATCACCCGACATGTGCAGGCCCGAGCTGAGATAGATGAGCCGCGCCGGGCGGTTCACGAGCGCGGTCAGCAGGTAGGGCGCCAGGACGTTGGTCTGAAAGACGTGCTCGAGTCCGTCCTCGGTCTCGCGCCGGGTGCGCTCGCGGTAGCCGATACCGGCGTTGTCGATGATCGCGTCGAAGACGCCGGCGGCGTTGATCTGGTCGGCCAGTGCTCGGGTGCTCGTGACCGAGGAGAGGTCTCCCGGCAGAGCCGCGGCCGCCCCCGGGACGCCGGCCAACGCCCGTTGGGCGCGCGCCTCGTCGCGAGCGTGGAGGACCACTTCGTGGCCGCCGCGGACGAGCTGGTTGGCCGCCTCGCGGCCGAGCCCGTCGGCGGAGCCTGTGATCAGGACCTTGGACATCAGACGAGCACCGAGCCGCCGTCCACTTTATCCGAGTCGCCCAAGAGCCCCCTCGTCGGAGACCGCGTCCGCTGCAGCGGAAATCGCGGCTCCTGAGTGATTTCATGTCGAGAAGCTCTGACCGGCTCCGCTCACCAGGTGAAGGCCTCGACAGGCGGGGCCCACGACACCAGGAGACACCATGCCGAAGTACCTGCTCCTCAAACGCTACCGCGGAGGCCCGGAACCGCATCATCCCTTCCCGCCGATGGACCGGTGGGCGCCCGAGGACGTGGAGGCGCACATGGCCTTCCAGAGGCACGTCAGCGAGCTGCTACGGGAGAACGGCGAGTACGTCGACGCGCAGGCGCTCACGCCCGCGCGCGCCTGGGTGCGCTACGGCGGTCCGGACGCGGCGCCCGTAACGACCGACGGCCCGCACCCCGAGACCAGCGACCTGATCGCGGGCTGGTACATGATCGACGTCGAGTCCTACGAGCGTGCGCTCGAGGTCGCGGCCTACGTCTCCTCCGAGCCCGGCCCCGGCGGGGAGCCGCTGTACGAGTGGATCGACGTCCGCGAGGTCATGTCCGGGGCGCCCTCGGACGACTGACGTGAGCGTGGTCGACGAGCCGACGCGATCGCTGGACGACGGCGCACTGCGTGTTCTCGTCCCTCGGGTGCTCGCGGGCCTGGTCCGGCGCGGCGAGGACTTCGACGCCGCCGAGGACGCGCTCCAAGAGGCGCTGCTCGAGGCGCTGCGGGTGTGGCCCGAGCACCCGCCGCGCGACCCGCGCGCGTGGCTTCAGACGGTCGCTACCCGGCGGCTCGTCGACGCCCGCCGCAGCGAGGCCGCGCGTCACCGCCGCGAGGAGGCGATGTACGCCGAGCCGCGACCGGTCGCGAGCGAGGTGGGCGACGACACCCTCTTTTTGCTCTTCTGCTGCTGTCACCCCGACCTCGCGCCCGCCTCCCAGGTGGCGCTGACCCTGCGCGCCGTCGGCGGCCTCACCACCCGGGAGATCGCCGACGCCTTCTACGTGCCGGAGGCGACGATGGCGCAGCGGATCAGCCGCGCCAAGCGCACCCTTGCCGGCCCGCCCGTCCGCCGCCTGGACCAGCCCGGCGACCTCGCCGTCGTGCTGCGCGTGCTCTACCTCGTCTACACGGCCGGGCATACTGGCCCGCGTATCCGGGCCCACCCGCCCGACCTGGCCGGAGAGGCGATCCGGCTCGCCCGCCAACTCACCCTGGCCACCGAGGAACCGGAGGCGCGCGGGCTGCTCGCGCTGATGCTCCTCAACCACGCCCGCCTCCCGGCGCGAGCCGACTCAGAGGGTCGCATCGTCACGCTCGACCGACAGGACCGCGGCCTGTGGGACACCCGCGAGATCGCCGAGGGCGTGCGCGTCCTGCAGTCGGCGCTGACCATGCAGACGGCGCAACAGCGCCCCGGCCGCTACCAGGTCGAGGCGGCCATCGCCGCCCTGCACGACGACGCGGCCAGCGCCGAGGACACCGACTGGCCGCAGATACTCGCCTGGTACGACGATCTCGTCGCCCTCACCGACGACCCGGTGCGCCAGGACCCCGCCGCGGTGCTCGGGCGCGCGGTCGCGGTCGGCCACGTCCTCGGCGGCGCCCCCGGTCTGCGCGAGACCGACCGGCTGCGCGAGGTGCTCGGCGAGCGGCACCGCTGGCACGCCGTCCGAGCCCACCTGCACGAGCTCAGCGGCGACCTCCCTGCCGCCGCCACGGCCTACGCCGAGGCCGCCCGCCGGGCCACGAACCTCGCCGAGCGCGACCACCTGGTCCGCCAGGCCGCCCGCGCGCGGGCCGCCGAGCTCTGCCGACAGACGCTATAGCTGAGGCCGGGACACAACGCCATCGCCAGCGAGCAGATGACACCCGCCTAACATCGTTCGGCTCGTGTCATGGGGTACGCGCTAGACCGGACAGCCACGACCCAACCCCTCAGAGGTGCGCATGATGAACGACCGCAGCCGTGCCAAACGATGGCCACGGCGAGCATGGCCGCGAACAACACGAACCGCAGCCGCCGTCATCACGACGGCCGGTCTACCCCTGCTGGCGGCGGCATGCAGCGGCTCAGCGGATAGTCACGTGGCGCAGCACGGCTCGACCGGAGCGCTCACCTTCTCGCGCTGCATGCGCTCCCACGGGGTGTCGAAGTATCCCGACCCCACCAGCAGCGGACAGATCCCCAAACCCCTCGCTGCGGCGGCCGCTCAGGAGGTCAGCAGCTCCCAGTTGCAGGCGGCCGCCAGAGCCTGCCAGCACCAGCTGCCGAACGGCGGCAGCGGGATGACCCCCGCCCAGGTGCAGCAGATGAGAGAGCAGGCGCTGAGGTTCTCGCGGTGCATACGCGCCCACGGCGTCCGAAACTACCCCGACCCAGGCAGCGACGGCCGCGAACCCGAACCTGCCTCCGTTGGAATCAATGACGGCACGCCGAGGTTCCAGGCCGCCCTCAAAGCCTGCCCGCCCACATGAGCGCTTCCTCTGCGAGCGCAGCAGCGTGGCGCGCCCCCAACCGGACGCCGACGGCCACGATGATCCACCCCCGAGAAAGACATGATTAGCGACCCGATCCGCATCACAGCAATGATCCTCGTCAGCATGGTGATCGCCGCCTGCGGCTCAAGCTCCCCCAGCAGCTCGAGCTCCTTGGGCAGCTCCGGCCCCAACTCGAGCCAGACCCAGCTCCAGCAGGAGACGCTGAACTTCGCCCGCTGCATGCGCTCCCACGGTGTACCGACCTTCCGCGACCCGGCCCCAAACGGCGGCGGATTCGACGTCAGCACCCCCGGGATCAACCCGTCCTCCCCCGCGTTCGAGACCGCTCAGACAGCGTGCAAGCAGCTGCTGCCGGTGAAGCGCCCCGTCTCGGGACCGCCGTCCGCGCACGCTTATGCACGGCTGGTCCACTGGGCGAAGTGCATGCGCGCGCATGGGATCTCCGGCCTTCCCGACCCGAAGCCCGATCCACCTCCATCGCCCGACTCGCCCGAGGCGAACCCCTACGGCACGCTGATGGGCGACGGCGGGTACTGGGTCGGGATCCCGAGGTCGACCGACGCGCACTCGCCCGCGTTCATGCACTTGTCGACCGTGTGCGGCGAATCACCCACTGGACATCACGGGTAAGGAGATGGTGCACTACCGTAGTCTGACGCCTCGGTGGGCACTCCCTGGGACGCGCGTACGTATGACCAGTCGAGCCAGCCTCAGCAGGCTTGGGCTTCAGACGTGCTCGCGCGGCTGGACGGCATCGACGCCGACAGCACGATTCTGGACGTCGGATGCGGCACGGGCCGCGTCACTGAGTTGCTGCTGGCGCTGGTTCCACACGGCCGAGTGCTCGCGGTGGACGCTTCCCAGGACATGGTCTCACTCGCACGAGAGCGACTCGGCGACCGGGCCGAGGTGTGGTGTCAGGACGCGCTCGATATCGGACTCGATGAGCCCGTCGATGCGGTCGTCTCGACGGCGGCGCTGCACTGGGTCACCGACCATGATCGGCTCTGGGCGCGATTGGCTCAGGCTCTCCGACCGGGTGGTGTCCTCGAGGCTCAATGCGGCGGACAGGGCAACATCGATCGCGTCCGCAAGGTCATCGACGGAGTCGCGCGCGATCGCGCTCCCGAGCTCGTCGGGTGGTCGCCCTGGGTCTTCGCCGCGCCGCCGGAAACCGAACAGCGGTTGCACGACGCCGGGTTCACAGCGGTCAGGTGCTGGTTGGAGGAGCGCCCGACCTATCCGGAGGACGTGGCCGCCTTCGTGCGAACGTCGATTCTCGCGGCGCATCTCGCGCGGCTCCCCACGCAGCGGCGCGAGCCATTTGCAGCTGCTGTCGTCGCCGGGGTCAGCCTCCCACTCGACTATGTCCGGCTCAACATCTCAGCCGTCCGGGGACAGGCCTGACGAACGACTACCGCAGGACTGAACCGGTGAACAGGAGCGGAGTTGCCGAGGTCAACTCCGAGGGAGATGAGCGGATGGGCTATGTGTTGGATTTCCAGGACATCGACCACACCCACGTTGCGGTCGTTGGCGGCAAGGGCGCGCTCCTGGGGGAGCTTTGGCGGATCGAAGGCATCCCCGTGCCGCCTGGATTCTGCGTGAGGGCGGACGCGTTCCAGCGGATCCTGGCGGGAGCGCCGTCGATCGACGATCAGCTCGCTCGGCTCTCGCGCTTGGAGCCGGGGGATGGGGAGGCGGTCCGCGCCCTGAGCGCGGAGATCCGTCGTGCCATTGAAGGAATCGCGATCCCTGACGATGTGACGTCGGCGATTGAGCGTGCGCTGGACGGGCGGGACGGATTCAACGATCAGGCGGGCTGCGCCGTTCGATCGAGCGCGACGGCGGAGGACTTGCCGAGCGCATCCTTCGCGGGCCAATACGACTCCTACCTGGACGTCGTCGGCCCGCGGGCCGTCCTTCAGCACGTGAGCCGGTGCTGGGCCTCGCTGTTCAGCGAGCGGGCCGTGACCTACCGCCTGCGGAACGGTTTCGAGCACCACAAGGTCCAGATGGCCGTGGTCGTGCAGCAGATGGTCGTCCCGCAGGCTGCCGGGATCCTGTTCACGGCCGACCCGGTCAGTTCCAGCCGGAAGGTTGCCTCGGTCGAGGCGAGCTTCGGTCTAGGTGAGGCGCTGGTCTCCGGCCTCGTGATCACGGACACCTTCAAGGTGCGCGACGGCGAGGTCGTCGCGAGGGCGGTCGCGCCGGCGCGGCTGGCGCAGCCGACGCTCACGGACGCGCAGGTCGTGCGGCTCGTGCAGCTGGGCCGGCGGATCGAAGCGCATTTCGGCCATCCCCAGGACATCGAATGGTGCCTGGCCGAGGGCGACTTCTGGATCGTCCAGAGCCGGCCGATCACGACGCTGTTCCCGATCCCCGAGGCCGCCGACCGAGAGAACCACGTGTACGTCTCAGTCGGTCATGGGCAGATGATGACCGAGGCGATGAGGCCCCTCGGGGTCTCCGTGTGGCAGCTGACGGCCATGGCGCCGATGCACGAGGCCGGTGGCAGGCTGTTCGTCGACGTCACCCAACGACTGGCTTCGCCGACGACTCGGGTAGGTCTCCTGGAGGTCATGGCGAGAGGCGATCCGCTGATCGGGGACGCGCTGCAGACGATCCTCGAACGTGGCGACTTCCTCCCCTCGCTTCCAGATACGGACCCACCCGTCCCGGGCGGGCCGCCGGTCGGGAGCACGCCCGCTCAGATCGACACCGATCCGGCGATCGTCACCGAGCTGATCGAGCGCAACCAGGTCTCGATCGCCGCCCTGAAGCGCGATATCCAGACGAAGTCCGGGCCAGCGCTGTTTCACTTTCTGCTGGAGGCCTTCAAGGAGCACAAGCGAGTCCTCAGTGATCCGCTGAGCATTCAGGCGATCATGGCGGGGATGCAGGCCACGTGGTGGCTCAACGAGCACCTGGAAGCGTGGCTGGGCGAGAGGAACGCAGCCGACACGCTCACGCTGTCCGCCCCGGGCAACGTCACGTCCGAGATGGGGCTGGCGCTGCTGGACGTCGCCGATGTGATCCGCCCGCACCCGGACGTGGTGGCCTTTCTGGAAAACGTCGAGGACGAGAGCTTCCTCGACGAGTTGCCCACGCTCGCAGGCGGGCGAGAAGCCCAAGGCGCGATCCGTGTCTACCTTGAGACGTACGGCATGCGCTGCGTCGGCGAGATCGACATCACCAGGCCCCGATGGAGCGAGCGCCCCACCACGCTCGTGGCGCTGATCCTCGACAACATCAGGAACTTCACGCCCGGCGAGGCCGAGCGGCGCCTCGAACAGGGGCGGCAAGCGGCCCGGAGCGAGGAACAGGAGCTGCTGGAGCGCCTGCGCGCCTTGCCAGACGGAGTGAGGAAGGCCGAAGAGGCCAAGCGGATGATCGACCGCCTCCGGACCTTCGCCGGGTACCGCGAGTATCCGAAATACGGCATCGTCAGCCGCTACTTCGTGTACAAGCAGGCGCTGCTTCAAGAAGCCGAGCGCCTCGTGCAGTCAGATGTGCTTCGTGACCCGGAGGACATCTTCTATCTCACCTTCCACGAGCTCCACGACGTCGTGATCACCTGCCGAGTGGACCAGCAGCTGATCAGCCGGCGCAAGGACACGTTTCGTTTGAACCAAGCGCTCACTCCGCCCCGCGTGCTCACCTCAGGCGGCGAGGTCATCGCCGGGGCCTACCGACGCGACGATGTCCCCACAGGCGCGCTGATCGGCGTACCGGTCTCTGCCGGCACGGTCGAAGGGCGCGCCCGCGTCATCCAAGACATCGCGCACGCCGACATCGAAGCCGGCGACATCCTCGTTACGACCTACACCGATCCGAGCTGGACGCCCCTGTTCCTCGCGATCAAAGGCCTGGTGACGGAGGTCGGGGGCCTGATGACCCACGGCGCGGTAATCGCACGCGAGTACGGCTTGCCGGCGGTCGTGGGAGTTGAGCACGCTACGAGCCTGATCCGGGACGGGCAGCGGATCCGAGTGCATGGGACGGACGGATACGTCGAGATCCTGCGCGACCCGGGCCAGACACGCGACGGCGCCGCGCGGCGATGCCTTACTTGATCGGCGACTTGCAGCTGAACGACCCGGACGCCAGCCGGCTGGCGGCGTCGCCGACCGACGGCGAGAACAGGATCACCGCCAGGGTGCCGCCGCGGCCATCTTTCTGGATCGTCCCCACTCCCTGTGGGATCTGTATGCCCGGGTCCTGCGCGAAGAAGTCACCGCTGCTCCAGTCGGTCCCCGGCAGCACGACATCGGGGCCGCCGTCCCGCGGAGCCTGGAACTGGATCACCTTGGCCCCGTCTGACCTTGTCGGGAGCGCGGCGTACCCCGGCACGGTGAGGACCAGCGAACCGCCGCCGTCGCCGGTCAGCGTGACGGTGACCGTGCCGGCTGTATCCAGCACGCACGTGCCCGGCTGGGTCACCTCGAAGACCAGTGTCGGTGGGCTGCCGCAACCGACGCAGGACCCCTTGTCGGTCTGGGTGACCTCCAGCCCGGAGCAGAACTCCTTGAGGCTGTGAAACTCCAGCTCGACGTCGGTCCCCGAGCCGCCCCCAGCCAGCGCCAGATCGGCCCCGGCCTCCAGGGGCTGACTGGAAGGCGGCATGGAGCTCGAGCCTGGCGGGCACTGGCAGCTCGAGGTCATGCAGAACCACCCGTCGCCGAGGCTGGTGTAGTTGTGCATGACGCTGAGGCGGCCGACGCCCGCGGTCAGCGCCACGTGCAGCAGCGGCTCGTCCGGGAAGGGCTGGATCTCGACGTGCTGGGTCGAGTACGGAGCGACCGTGAGCGACAGGTCCTCGACCGTGTCCTTGATCGCGTCGACCTTCAGTGTCGCGCTCCCGGGCGGCCGCAGCGGGCTGAACATGTCCCACTCGGGGCCGCCGGTCGAGGCGCGAACCTGGCTGGAGGCCCATGTGGACAGGAACTGGTCCTCGTTACCGCCGGCGGCCGCAAAGCCGGCAGCGGCCGACGTCGTCCGGAGGATCGAGGGTATCCGTGACCAGAGGTCCCCGGTGGTGTCCTGCACATGGCCCCAGAAGCCGATCGCGGAGTAGGTGCGCTCGAACGTCGGCGCATCAGCCGTCTTTATGTACTGCGTGATGAACTGGCCTTCGGGATCGTATGGGGGCTTGACCACCGTCAGCGAGGCCCACTCGGCCAGACCCTCCATCATCCAGTCGCCGTCGCCCTCCCACCGGCCGGGCGCCAGGTCGAACTCCCAGCAGTGGAACACCTCGTGCGCAAGTGTGGTCGCCAGCTGCTCGCTGCCTCCACCCTGCTTGGCAAGATCGACCCGCACGCGGCAATACGGGCCTGCGTCGCTTAGGTCGCCCTTGGCGTTGACCGGATAGGCATCGGCGGCGTCAGTCTTCTTGAGCCGCGCGTAGCCCGCGACGATCGTCAGCGCCATCGTCGGATCTCCCGGGAGCATCATGCCCTCCCGGGCCGCCCACACGCTCGCCTCGGCGGTCAGTGCCGTCGACGGCGTGAAATTCGGGTCTCCGTAGCTGGCGTCGCGGGCGCGCGGACCAGCGCCGCGCAGGGACTGCGCGCTCGCATCGTGGGCCCGCTGGCCTCCGCCGGCTAGATCCAGCCGCTCCAGCACGGCGCGGCGCAGCCGGGCCGAGAGCCGCCCGAGCTGCGCCAGGACCGGCAGCGCGGCGCTCGTGCCCGACGGCTGTGTGCTCGGGGCGCCCGAGGGCGGGTCCACGCCGGGAAGCGACCCGTAGGTGAGCGCCAGGCCCTGGAGCGCCGCCTGGGTGGGCAGCGAGCCGTCGGGGCGCGCCTGCGCCATCACTTTGTCCCATGCCGTCACCGCGAGCGCCGAGCGGAGGTCCAGATCGGCGAGCGGGGCCGGCGCGGTCGCCGCCGCCTGGCTGCCCTGACCCGAGCTCCAGCGCACGATCAGGACTCCCAGCCGCGTGCCCTCCCGCCAGACCGTCGTGAATAGGCGCCCCGAGCGCGTGGAGACGATCGCACCGTCCTGGCCGAGCTTCAGCGTCAAGGCCCGGCGATGTCGCTTCCATGCCGTCAGCACCTTGCGAGCCGCGCTCTCTGAGCCGAACACGAACGCGTCCGAGCTCACGGTCTCCGGCCCGAGGCGAGCCGCGGACGCCTCCGCGGCCGAGCGCTTCACCAGGAGGACCAGGCGGCGAGGCAGCCCAGCCGACAGCGCGGAGCGCCCGCGAGCGACGCTCCCCGGAGCCGCGTGCCAGCCGGGCCCACCGAGCGTTGACGGCGCCAGTACCAACGAGCTGTCGGCCGCCGCGCACGCCGGTGCAGCCGCAGCCAGCGCTACGGCGACGCCGATGCCTCTGAGGAATCCCGGTCCGATGGTCGCCCCCTTTCGGCCGCAAACCTACCAGACAACCTGACGAGCCCGCCAGCGATTTTCTGGTGTGGAAAGGCGCGATCCGCACTCAGCGCCCGATGACGAGCCTCGCCGCTCGACAGTCGCAGAGCCCTCTGTCGGACTCGAACCGACGACCCCTTCCTTACCATGGAAGTGCTCTACCAGCTGAGCTAAGAGGGCGCTCGCGCCAGCGTAGCGAGTTCGCGTCTCCCGGGGGCGGGCCGCGGAGCGATCCGCCCCGCCGGCGTAGGGGCCGGGGGGGGTCGCGATCGGGGCGAGACGCCCGGCGTGCCAGGTGGCGTGCCGAACCGCCGGAAGTCGTAGTATCGGCGTCCGCGTTGCCTCATCCTACGCGGGTGGGAACCGACCGAGAGGGAGCTGTGAGCAGGCGATTGACAGGGGTGCCCGTAGCCGTGGTGGCAACCCTGGTCATCGTCCTGGCGGTCGCGTCCGGGGCTCGGGCGACCAGCGGACCGACACTGCCGTCCAGCGATCCGTTCTATTCGTACTCGGGATCGCTGGCTGGGATCGCTGCCGGCAAGGTCCTGCGGTCGAGGACGGTCGCGGTGGCGGAGAATGGGAGCTCGACGCCGATCACCGCCACCCAGGTGCTGTACCGGACCGCGGGCGAGGCGGGCGAGCCGACGGTCACGGTCGCCACGATCATCCGGCCGGCAGTGACAGCGGGCACGCCGAAGATCGTCTCCTACCAGACGGCCTACGACGCGCTCGGGTCCGAATGCGATCCGTCCTACACCCTCCAGGGCGGGAACTCGAGCTACAGCACGGCGCAGCAGGAGGAGCAGATCATCCTCGGCTACGTCGCCGCCGGCGACACGGTCGTCGTCCCCGACTACGAGGGTGAGCAGCTCGACTGGGCCGCCGGGCAGGAGTCGGGCTACGACACGCTCGACGGCATCCGCGCCGCCGAGAACCTCCTCGGCACGCCCGAGGCGAGCACGCCCGTGGGGATGGTCGGCTACTCGGGCGGCTCGATCGCCACCGAGTTCGCCAGCGAGCTGGCGGCCAGCTACGCGCCCGGCCTCGACATCGTCGGGACGGCCGAGGGCGGGGTACCCGTGGACTTTTTCCACAACCTCGCCTACATCAACGGCAGTCCCTCCTGGTCGGGCGTGATCCCGGCGGTGCTGGTTTCGCTCAGTCGGGCCTTCCACGTGAGCTTTCAGTCCTACCTGTCGCCGTACGGCGTCAAGGTGACCGACCAGGTCAGGACGGAGTGCATCAACAACTTTGTTGGCAACTACCCAGGGCTCAAGATCCAGCAGCTGCTCAAGCCCCAGTATCAGAACTACCTCCAGCTGCCCGACCTGGTGAGGATCGGCGACGAGCTCATCATGAGCCGCACGGGCACGCCGAAGGGTCCCCTGTTCATCGGTGTCGGCAACGCCGACGGCACCGGAGACGGCGTGATGGTGGCCAACGATGTCGAGGCGCTGGCGCACACCTACTGCCAGCGCGGCGTCCCGCTCCAGTTCAACGTCTACAGCGGCGACGACCACGGCAACGCCGCGGTCCCGTTCGAGCAGGGGGCGTTGACGTTCCTGACCGACCGGCTGAACGGCGAGGCGGTGCCCAATGGCTGCAGCTCGATCGGCACCGGCAACTCCCTGGTTCCGCTGCCCGTGCCCAAGGCCGCGCCCGGACAGACCCCAAAGCCGAAGTTGAGGTTCAGAAGCTTCGGCCGCGTCAAGCGCTTCCACGGGCTCGACGTCAAGCTGTGGAGCTCCGGAGGGGCGCTGAGGAAGGTCGTCGTCACGCTCGACCGAGGCCACAGGCAGATCGCCAGATTCACGATCGCCCGGCTGGGCAAGCACAAGCGGCGGTTGATCTTCCGCTACCGGCGGCACATGCCTCCCGCGGGGCGCTACACACTCCGGGTCGAGCAGGACCGAAAGATTCTGATCAGGCGGACGATCAGGCTGCGGTAGCCCCGGCCGCCGCGCGCGGATGGCCGGTCAGCCGCCGTAGGCCGACTGGAGCAGGGACATCATGGCCGGGGCGCTGGAGGGGCCGACCGGGGATCCGCTGGAGTCGGCGAAACCGATCTCCAGGTGCGGGCCGGTGGAGATGCCGACGATCCCGTAGCCGACCTGGGAGATGACCTGGCCCTGGCTGACGTGCGTGCCGACCGGGACCCAGTTGCCCGGGCCCGCGTGCCCGTAGTAGACGTAGTCGTATCCGGCGAGGGGGCTGTCGCAGTGGATCACCGGTGCGGAGGGGCCGAAGCCGCCGATGCCGTGCAGGACAACGGTGCCCGAGCAGACCGCAACCTCGGGGGTGCCACCGGGCGCCGAGATGTCCACCCCGTCGTCCAGCGACCAGGTGCCCGGCGGCGATGCGTCTCCCTTTGGCATCGGGAACGTGAAGCTGCCGCTGCTGGGCGCGCTCACCGGACCGCTCGATGAGCCGCTCGAGCCGCTGGAGCTGCCCGAGTTGCGCTGTGCCGCCGCGGCCGCCTGGCGGGCCTGTGCGGCCTCGAGCGACGCCAGCTGATGGCGCAGCGACGCGACCTGGCCGCGGGCGCTCGAGAGTTGACCGACCTTCCCGTTGCGCACCCTGGTGGCGGCGATCTGCTGCGTGACCAGAGCCACCTTGTCGCGACCGAGCCGGTTGCGCTGATAGAGGACCTGCAGCGTCAGGCGCTGCTGGCGCTCGGACAGCGCCCCGAGCCGGGTGGCCTGCGCGGCGACGGCGCGGCGCGCTGAGCGCACCCGCCCGACGATCTGGGCGTCCTGATGGCTGATCCGGGAGGCGAACGCCAGCCGCTCCAGCAGGTTGTTGAAGCCGGTGGACTCGAGCACCACCGTGACGATGTCGGGACGGTCGCTCTCATAGCTCCCGACGAGCTGGCGCGAGAGCACCGCTTGTGTCCGGAGCTCCGCCGCCTGCAGCTGGGCAAGCCGGATTCGCGCTGAGTCGAGCTCGGTGCGCAGCTTCAACAGCTGGGCGCGGTCGGCATCGAGGCTGGACTGGATGCGGGAGATCTGCCCCTCGAGCGCTCCGATGCTCGAGTCCAGGCTCGCAACCCGCTTGCTGGCGGCGCTCACTGCCCCTGCCAGAGATGAGATCCGGCTCTGGCCGGAGCTGATCTTCTGCTTCAGGCCGGCCGTGCCGGCTGCCCGGGCGGGCGGCGGGCCCGAGCTCAGCGAGGCGATCGCGACGAGCGCCAGCAGGATCGTTAGGGCCGCTCCGGCCCGGCGGTGATATGGCCTGATCGGGCTTGGCATGGGCATCGCGGGCCGACGGAGCTGTGGCGGCTTGAATGCCGGATTTCCCAGCTCTGGTGGGAACGGCCGTCAAGGTAACACGGGCCCGCTTCCCGGCCCACGGGCCCCCGCCTGGTGCACGGAATCGTGCACCGGCTGCAACCGCCGAACGGACACCGTCTCAGGCGCGCTTGACCTGGATCACATGCAGGTCGCGCGGGGCGCCTTCGGCCCGCAGGCGCTTGGCCTTGCCCGTCTGCAGGCCGTCCGTGTCGACATGCCCCAGCAGCGTGTCGGAGACCAGCACGCAGTCGGCCTTGGCGGCGTCTCCGATCCGTGCCGCGATGTTGACGTCGACGCCGAGATAGTCGCCGCCCAACTTGCGGGGGGAGCCCCAGTGAATGCCGGCGCGCAGCTTCGGCCGGTAGCCGTCGACCTCGATGCCGGCCACCACCTCCTGGGCCTCGAGCGCCGCATCGATCGCCGGCCGGGCCTCGAGGAAGGTGGCCATCACCCCGTCGCCGAGCCGCTTGACGATCCGGCCGTTCTCCCGGAGGACCATCGCCTCCACGCAGGTCCCCACCTCACGAAGCAGCTGCAGCGTGGCCTCGTCCCCGGCCTTCAGCGCCCAGCGCGAGAACCCGACCAGGTCCGTGAACAGAATCGCCATCGGCTGCTCGCCGCGCCCGCGGCCGGTGGACTCCGACAGCGACTGCCACACCTGCAGGCCGGCCAGCCCCAGCTCCTGGATCACGCTCTTGCGCTCGGGCTGAAGCGCCGACACGCGGCGGGCCACGACCTCCACCGGCTCCGCCCCTGCCGTCGACAGCGGATCGCCGAAACGCGCATCCCCCGGCAGCCGCTGCCGCAGCCGCTGAGCGGCGGTCAGCAGCGCCGGCTGGCTGTCGACCTGCACGGCCAGCCGTCGAAACCGCTCGGATCGAGCGTCGCGCTCAGCGACATCTTCGGGCTCTTCGGAAGTCTCGAGTTCGTCGGAATCCATGAGCAAAAAAGGGCCGCCGGAGTGGCCAGTGGCGGGAGCAGGATTCGAACCTGCGAAGGCTGTGCCGCCAGATTTACAGTCTGGTCCCTTTGACCGCTCGGGTATCCCGCCAGGGGGTCGCTGAGTCTAGCGATGACCGTCTCGGACGGATCGGCTGTCCGGGCTCGATCTCATATTCGGCGTACTTCGGACCGCCGAGCCGGACGCCCGCCGTTCCGCCCACTTCGCCCGCCGGGATGAACCACTGTCTCCCATCCGCGACGAGCACGAACAGGTAGTCGTAGCGGGATGGATCCAGGTACTTGACCATCCCGCTCCAGCTCCGGTTTCCACCGCGAGTGCAGACCGTTATGTCCCAACGGTTGATTCTGAACTGGGTCGACGTCTTGACCTGGACGCGCAGCGGCCGCTCGCCGAAATCGGCGACGAGATCGTAGTCTCGGCAATGGCCGAGCGGCATGAAGACAGCGGCTCCGTGCGACATCAGCCACACGATTGCGGCGAGCTCACCCTGGTCCCCCTGACCCCTCGGATCCCGCTTGACCGCTGTGTCCATGACGAGAACATACGTTCCGGTCCGGACAGAAAGAGCGTTCTGTTACAAAGTTGTCACAGAGACGTCACGAAGCGTCGCGCAGCCGCTGCGCCTCTGGCAGCGCTTCGAGCTTCTTGAGCGTGTGGTTCTCGATCTGGCGGATCCGCTCGCGGGTCACGTTGAAGGCACGACCGACCTCCTCGAGCGTGTACGGCCGCTCGCCGGTCAGACCGAAGCGCATCTCGATCACCTCGCGCTCGCGCTCGGGCAGCGCCGCCAGCGCCCGGCGCAGGTTCTCCTTGCGCAGGTGCTCGGAGGCCTGCTCGAACGGCGACTCGGCGTTCTGGTCCTCGACGAAGTCGCCCAGCTCGGAGTCGTCCTCCTCACCGATCGGCTTCTCCAGCGAGATCGGCTGCAGCGCCATCCGCAACACGTCGCGGACCTCGCGCACCGTCATCTCGAGCTCGGTGGCGATCTCCTCGGGCGTCGGCTCGCGACCCAGCTGCTGGATCAGCTGACGCTCCACGTGCACCACCTTGTTGAGCTTCTCGACCATGTGCACTGGGATCCGGATCGTCCGGCCCTTGTCGGCGATGGCGCGCGTTACCGCCTGGCGGATCCACCACGTGGCGTACGTCGAGAACTTGTAGCCACGGCGGTAGTCGAACTTCTCCACCGCGCGGATCAGACCCATCGACCCCTCCTGGATCAGATCGAGGAACGTCAGCCCGCGTCCCAGGTAGGACTTCGCGATCGAGACGACCAACCGCAGGTTGGCCTCGATCATCTGCTGCTTGGCGCGCATGTCGCCGCGCTCGATCCGCCGGGCCAGCTGTACCTCCTGCTCGGCAGTGAGCAGGTTCACGCGCCCGATCGAGCGCAGGTACAGGCGCAGTGAGTCCAGGCTCGGCTCGACGGTCAGGTCGAGCTCCACCTTCTTGCGCCGGTCGGGCTCGGGCTCGGCGGCCACCCGCGCGTTGGCCTCGACGCTTCCAGCCTCGGACTTGGCCGGACGGCCGTCCTCCGCGACGACGTCGATCCCCTGCTCGTCCAGGTACGCGTGTAGCTCACTCAGCTGCTCCTTGGTGACCTCCACCTCTTCGAGGCACGCCTCGATCTGAGCGAACGTCAGATAGCCCCGCTCGTGCGCCTCGGCGATCAGCGGAGCGAGCTCCTCTGATTGCGCGATCGGCGCATCGTCGTTCAAGAGAACGATTTCCTCAACGCTCACAGCCCCTGAGCTCCTCCCATACGTGTCCTCGAGGCCCCCGGAATTCGAGGGTGACTCCCACTCGTGACTCCTGATACGACCGGCGAGTGATACCACAATCGGCCGCCGCCGCGAATTCCCGCTCCACGAAGCTTCCGGCGCAGCGGCTCTACTCTGTAGGGAGCGATGTCCGACCACCAGGCCTCCACCACCGCCCTGATCGACGTCCAGGCTGGGACTCCCACGCTCGCCCTGAGCCTCTCGCGGGTCGGCGTGACGGGTGTCGAGAAGGTGATCCGGCTGCGTCAGAACGGCGTCGAGCAGTTGTTCTCGGCTCGCTTTGAATGCGTCATCGAGCTCGGCGCGAACCAGAAGGGCGCGCACATGTCGCGCTTCGAGGAGGTGGTCAACGAGGCCATCGGCGACGTCGTCCTCGGCGACTCGACGTTCAAGGCCGAGACGCTCGCCGAGCGCATCGCCCAGCTGGTCCGCACCCGCCAGGGCGCGCGCCGGGCCGAGGTGAGCGTCGAGGCGCGCTTCCCCGAGCACAAGCCCGCACCGGTCTCGGGAATCATGACGCAGGAGCTCTACACACTGCACGGATGCGCGGTGGCCACCGAGCTCGGGACCCGCCGCCTGGTCGGAGTCACCGCCCAGGGCATGACGGCGTGCCCGTGCGCGCAGGAGCTGGTGGCCGGCGCGGCGCGCGATCGGCTCGGGCAGGAGGGCTTTGACCGCGACGAGATCGACCGGATCCTCGAAGCAGTTCCCGTGGCCACCCACAATCAACGCGGCCTGGGCACGCTCCACATCGGCTGCACGGAGCTGTGCGAGGCTGAGATCGATGCCGCGACGCTGCTGGCGATCGTCGAGCAGTCGATGTCCTCGGAGATCTATGAGCTGATGAAGCGCTCCGACGAGGCCCATGTGGTCGAGAAGGCCCATCGCCGGCCGCGCTTCGTCGAGGACTGCGTACGCGAGATGGTGCGCGGCGTGATCGAGCGCTTTCCGACGCTTGATGACCGGACGTTCGTGTCGGCCCGGCAGGTGAACCTCGAGACGATTCACCAGCACAACGTCGTCGCCGAGCGCTTCGGCACCCTGGGCGAGATCCGCACCGAGCTCGCCGGCGGCGACCCGGCGGCCAGTCACACCACGCTCAGCGCGTGGCTGGCGGGCACGCCCTAGAGGGCTTCCTGAGTCACTCCCCCGTTCGGCGAACGACGGGCGACGGCTAGACCGTGGCGCTCCAGCCCTCGCGGAGCGCCGCTCGGGCCAGCTCGCGCCAGGGCCCGGTTGCACCGACCCGGGCGATCGCCGAGAACAGCTGACCTACGGCCAGCGTGGGCCAAACGTCCGCCGGCGGGAGAGCACCGGCCAGCACCAGGCCGGCCAGCCGCTCGGGCTGCTCCAGCAGCCGGTCGCGGGCAATGAGCAGCGCGTCGGTGTCGAGACGCGCCGGCTCGGTTCCGGCCAGCTCGCCGAGCACTCCCCGCCCGAGCGCGAGCGCCTCAGCGGCGTGGCTCGAAGGCAGCCAGCCGAGCCACTCCAGCGACGGCCCAAATGCGTCGGCGTCGTCGCTGGTGAACGCCTCGAGGGCTGCGGCCGAGGCGTCGAGCCTGGCGGCGTCGACCTCACGCGTCAGGCCGTAATCGAGGATCGCGAGGCGGCCGTCGCCGACGACGAGCACATCATCGGGATCGGCGTCGGCATAGATCGTGCCGAACCGCGCTGACCCGATCACGAATACGACCAGCCGCGCAGCGGCCGTGTCCGGGTCGGGCGCCCGGTGCAGGGGCACCCCGTCGATCCACGCGCCCACGAGCACCTCGGGGCGGCAGAGCGCCGTGATCGGCGCCGGGGCCATGAACAGCGGGTGGTTACGTAGCGCCCGGTGAAAGCGGCGCTGAACCCCGGCCTCGTGCTCGAGGTCGAGCTCCTCGAGCGCGCGCTCGCGAAACTCGTCGAGCACCGCGCCCGCGTCGAGTGCCGGAAACGCCGCTCCGAGCGGGCGCATCAGCCCGTCCAACAGCGCGAGGTCCTGCCGGACCGAGGCAGCGAGACCCGGGCGCAGCACTTTGACAGCCACCGGCGCGCCGTCCAAGACGCCACGGTGCACCTGCGAGGTCGGCGTGACCGCGACCGGATCGGACTCCAGCTCGTCGAGCTCGTCGACGGGCTTCGCTCCCCACGCATCCCGGAGCACACGCTCGATCGTCCGCATGGGCAGCGGCTCGAGCGCCGTGGCCCGCGCTCTCTCGAGCTCCTCGAGGATCGTGTCGCCCCACGGGCGGGGGACCAGCACAGGGTCGACGGCCGCCGCGATCCTGGCCAGCAGCACCCGGCCGCTCGTCGCCGAGCCCGCCAAGCGCAGGCCGACTGCGATCAACCGGTCAATGCGGGCAAACGTGTCGTCGCTCATGTCTCGTGGCGGGCGCCGCCGCTGGTGCGCGTGGTCTCGTTGAGCCGCCGCCGCGCCCCGAAGAAATAGTCGGCTCCAGACAGGATCGTGATGACCACCGTCACGTACACGAGCACGGTCACCCATGCCGGGTGCTTTCCGACGGCGATCAGGCTCATCACCATCGCGACCTGAAACGCGGTCTTCAACTTCCCGAACGAGCTGGCGGAGATCACGATCCCCTGCTGGGAGCCCGCCGCCAGCCGCAGCGCGGTGACCGCGAACTCACGTGAGATGACGACGATCGCCACCCACGCCTCCAGTCGGCCGAGGGACACCAGCGCGACCAGCGCGGCCACGATCAACAGCTTGTCGGCAATCGGGTCCATCAGCTTGCCGAACGTCGTGACCCAGTTGCGCGAGCGCGCCAGGTAGCCGTCGATGGCGTCGGTCAGCGACGCGACCGCGAACACGATCGCGGCAAGCAG
Organism: uncultured Solirubrobacterales bacterium; assembly: GCA_963799995.1. Taxonomy (GTDB): domain Bacteria; phylum Actinomycetota; class Thermoleophilia; order Solirubrobacterales; family Solirubrobacteraceae; genus Palsa-465. The sequence continues at coordinate 66,160 of CAWCZI010000015.1, forward strand.
GTCGCCGCCGCCGGTCTTCTCGAGCAGGGCGATCACCAGCACCGGCACCAGCAGGATCCGGACAACGGTCAGGACGTTGGGCACGTTGAGCGGAACCACCGCCGCGGAACGCTAACGGGTCACCCCTAACATCCCACCATGCGCGCGATGCTGCTGGAGCGCCCGGGCGAGCCGCTGAAGGCGTCCACCGTCCCGGATCCGACGCCAGGCCCGGGCCAACTCCTGCTCGAGGTCAAGGCCTGTGCCGTGTGCCGCACCGACCTGCACCTGCGCGACGCCGAGATCGACGCGCCCAAGCTCCCGGTCATCCTCGGCCACCAGATCGTCGCCCGGACACAGGACGGCCGCCGCGTCGGCGTGCCGTGGCTCGGCTTCACCGACGGCGACTGCCGCTACTGCGCCCGCGGCCAGGAGAATCTGTGCGTGAGCGCCCGCTTCACCGGACGCGATATCGACGGCGGCTACGCCGAGCTGACCGTTGCCGACGAGCGCTTCTGCCTCCCGCTCGGAGACGGGCTCTCCGATGAACAGGCGGCGCCGCTGCTGTGCGGAGGGCTGATCGGTTACCGGGCGCTCCGCCTGGCCGGCGACGCGGCCCGGCTCGGCCTCTACGGCTTTGGCTCGGCGGCGCACATGATCTGCCAGGTGGCCGTACACCAGGGGCGCGAGGTGTACGCCTTCACCCGACCCGGCGACGAGCGCGGCGAGCGCTTCGCGCGCTCACTGGGCGCGGTGTGGGCCGGTGCCAGCGACACCAAGCCGCCCGAGGAGCTGGACGCGGCGATCATCTTCGCCCCGGCCGGGGCGCTCATACCAACCGCGCTGAATGCCCTCGCCCCCGGCGGCTCGGTCGTCTGCGCGGGGATCCACATGAGCGACATCCCGTCGTTCCCATACGAGCTGCTGTGGCACGAGCGGATGGTCCGCTCGGTCGCGAATTTGACTCGCCAGGACGGCCATGAGTTCCTGGAGCTCGCGCCTCAGGTGCCGGTGCGCACGACCACCACGCGGTACGCGCTCGAGGACGCCGAGCAGGCCCTGGCCGATCTGCGCGACGGGCGCTTCGAGGGCACCGCGGTCGTGGTCCCGTAGCGCCACGCACCGCGGGCGCATTGTCTCCAAACGCCGCCGCGCCGCCGGCCGACCGGTGCGCACGGCCACGGGCTCGCGCATGTTCTAGGGTTGTGGTCATGCCCCTAGTCCCGATGGTGATCGAGCGGACGGCGCGCGGCGAGCGCGAGTTCGACATCTACAGCCGGCTGCTCAACGAGCGGATCATCTTCCTCGGCTCCCCGATCGATGACCAGATCGCCAACCTGGTGGTGGCGCAGCTGCTCCACCTCGAGTCCCAGGATCCCGACAAGGACATCTCGATGTACATCAACACCCCGGGCGGCTCGATCTACTCCGGACTGGCGATCTACGACACGATGAACTTCATCAAGCCGCAGATCCAGACGATCTGTGTCGGGATCGCCATGTCGATGGGCTCGCTGCTGCTGACCGGCGGCGCCAAGGGGAAGCGGTTCTCACTGCCCAACAGCCGGATCCTGATCCACCAGCCCTCCGCGGGCTTCGAGGGCCAGTCCAGCGACATCGAGATCCACGCTCGGGAGATCCTCAAGGTGCGCGAGCGGATCGACGAGATCTACGCGCACCACACCGGCCAGTCGTTCGAGCAGGTGCACCATGACATGGAGCGCGATCGCTTCTTCAAGCCCGACGAGGCCGTCGCCTACGGTCTGATCGACCGCGTCATCGAGCACCACTGATCCGGCCCGCGCGGTCCCGCCGGGGCCCCCTGAATGCACACGTGAAAAAAACACTGGCGCTGCGCGCCGCTGAGATACTGCGACCCGACACTGACACCTCCGGCCGGGGTAGGTGAGTGTGGCCGGACAATTTAATAGGGGGTTTTCATGCAGCGCGCACTACGCGGAGCTTCCAGGCTCGCCCTCGTCGCCGGGATCGGCGGCGCCCTTATGTTCGGTCTGGCCGGAACCGCAGTAGCCAAGCAGTCCTCCCACGCCCGCTTCGTGGCGCGGGCCAGAGCGGCGTTGATCAGGTACCTGAAGCACAACGCGGCACCGGAACTGGCCGCGCCGGCCCCGAGCGGGTTCAGCTCCAACACCACGAACTACAGCTACAACTGGTCCGGCTACGAGGACCTGTCCACCACCCACGGCGAGTTCTCCCGCGTCTCGGGCGCCTGGACCACGCCGAAGGTGGTCTGTACCGCCGAGGACACGATCACCTCGGAGTGGGTCGGCATCGACGGGGGAAACTCCAACACCGTCGAGCAGGACGGCACGATCGGCTGGTGCTTCGAGGACAAGCCCACGTACTTCACCTGGTATGAGATGTATCCGGCCGGGACGGTCGAGGTTGGCAAGACCCTGCAGCCGGGCGACAAGATCACCGCGGTGGTCGCACGGACCGGCACGAGCTACAAGCTCACCGTCGTCGACTCGACCCGCACGGGCGACAACGTCTCCAAGACCGCCACCTGCGCGGCCACGACCTGCGTCGACACCAGCGACGAGTGGATCTCCGAGCGCTCGGCGTTCTCGATCGGGATCGCCCCGCTGGCCGATTACGGCACGTGGGCGTTCACGAGCGGGGCCGGGACCAAGGCGGGCCACTCTGAGACGATCGGCGCGATGGGAAGCTCGCCCATAGACATGGTCGACGCCACCGACAGCTACCTGCTGTCCTCCGCGTCGGCCCTGACATCAGGCGCCGCGTTCACCACCAAGTGGCTGAACAGCTACTGACGCTCGTCTGAAGGATTCGATGCAGTGCTCCGGGCCGTCCCCGCGGGGGCGGCCCGGCCGCTGTCCGGAGCGGTTCCGGGGTGGGCTACCATCGCCGGTAGTGACTCCCTCTTCACACCGGGGGTGGCTTTCAAGCCCGGGACGGCGATCGCGGGCCGGAGTCGCCCTCTTGGCCGCCGCGGCCGCCGCCGTCCTCGCCCTTCTTTTCCTTGGACCGCACGAGGCCCGCGCCTCGACGGCCTCGACGACTCCGTCGAGCTGTCCCGCCAGCGCTCCGCAGCACGTCCCGGCAGGCAACGAGCCGGCGAGCGGCCGGGGACGCCTGGCGCCGCCGGGCGCGGTGGCGCTCCGCCTGTGCGCCTACGCCGGGCTCAACAGCCATCCCCAGCTTCATCTGCTGCGCTCGCGGCTGATAACCGGCGCCCGGCGCCTGCGCGGGTTCGTGCGCGCGCTCGACCGTCTGCCCCGGCCGCCGGCGCTGGCCGCCTGCCCGGAGGACAACGGCGCGGAGATCCTCGCTCTGTTCGCCTATCGGGGCGGAGGACGCCGCGCGGTCACGGTCGGGGCGAGCGGCTGCGAGATCGTCACCAACGGCCGCGTGACCCGCACCGCCGCTGGGACAGCGTTCCTGAGCCGGATCGAGCAACTGGCCGGCTCGCATCCCCACTGACCGAACCACCGCACTGACAGGAGCTCATGCCCGATGCCGATTGCCGAGAGATCTGCCACCACCACATGGGACGGCGACCTCCCGCACGGCGGCGGAACCCTGAACGGTGCCAGCGGCGCGCTCAGCGACCTGAGCGTCACCTGGGCCTCGCGCACGCAGCGCTCGGAGGGCAAGACCAGCCCTGAGGAGCTGATCGCCGCCGCTCATTCCTCCTGCTTCTCGATGGCGCTGGCCAACGAGCTCTCATCGAGCGGCCATGATCCGGAGCACCTCGAGGTGACCGCCAAGGTCACGCTCGATCAGAAGGACGGGGCACCCACGGTCACGACCTCCGAGCTCACCGTCAGCGGCCGCGTGCCGGACATCGACCAGGCGCAGTTCGAGCAGGCCGCGCAGGCCGCCGCTAAGAACTGTCCAGTCTCGCGCGCCTTGGCGGGAATCCAGATCAGCGTCGAGGCGACGCTCGGGTAGCGGCTACGTCGCCGGCGCCCGGCGGATCCGGCCCGAGCCCTGGCCGCGTGTCTCCGGCGGCTCGGGCATGACCGGCTTGCTCAGCGCCCAGAAGATCATCAGCGCAGCGAACACGAGCATGCCGATGCCCGTCCACAGATCGACATTGATCCCGGCCGCCTTGGTCTTGACGTGGTGGGAGCCGACCAGTCCGAGGATCAGCAGGATCAGCCCGTAGAGCGCGAACAGCGCGCCGATCAGACGGCGGATGTCGAAGCGGTTGGCCGCGCGGGCGGCGGCGGCCTCCTCCTCGTCGCTGAGGCCGGCCTGCTGCGCCTCGTCGCTGGTCCCGGGAACTCCGAACGGCTTGTCGGTGGATGACACTGAGGCTGCCTCTCTAGATGAAGATGATGTTCAGGATCACGACCAGCGCGATCGCCACGCCACCGAGCAGCGCCGGCGAGCGCCACCACAGCTTGTCGCGCGGATCTTCGTTGACCTCGGCCTCCTCGGCGCGAGTCAGGCCCCAGACGAGCCCCCGCAGCTCCTCGGTGGGCTTCGGCCTGGTGACAAGCGAGACCCCCACCATGACCACGGCATCGACCAGGAAGGCGATGATCGCCTGCCAGAAACTGGCGCTGAGCGCCGACCCGAAACTGAAGATCGTGTGGTAGGCGTTCAGACGGTTGACCGCGTAAGCGGCGGCGGTCCCGGCGACAAGGCTGAAGAAGCCGCCCCACGCCGTCGCCCGGCGCCAGAACATGGCGATGATGAAGGTCGCGAACAGCGGCGCGTTGAAGATCGAGAACAGCGTCTGGATGTAATTCATGATGTTCGAGTAGCCCTTGGCGATGAAAGCCGTGGCCACCGAGATCAGGATTCCGCCGATCGTCACCAGCCGCCCGGCGCGCAGGTAGTACGCGGAGTCGCGCTCCTTGGCGAAGTAGGCCTGGATCAGGTCGTAGGTGACGACCGTGTTGAAGGCGGTCACATTGGCCGCCACGCCCGCCATGAACGCCGCCAGCATGCCGGTCACCGCCAGGCCTAGCATCCCCTCCGGCAGGTAGTTGCCGATCAGGTGCGGGATCGCGGTGTTGTACTGCATCCCGAGGGCGCTGCCGACGCCCAGGCCCTTGACCGTCACCACCGCGATCAGGCCCGGCAGGATGATGATGGCGGGCAGGAAGATCTTGGGGAAAGCGCCGATCAGCGGCGTCCGCCGGGAGGCCGACATGTTGCGCGCCGACAGCGCGCGCTGGACCTCGGCGAAGTTGGTCGTCCAGTAGCCAAAGCCGAGCACGAAGCCGAGTCCGAACACGATCCCGACCCAGTCAGACATCAGTGGGTTGGTCACATGGTGGATCCCGAGTCCGCGCCACGCGTGCAGCCCCGCGTCCCCGAGCGGCTTGAAGTGCTTGACGCGGTTGATCAGACCGTTGACGCCGCCGACCGCGTGCAGGGCCACGAGCGTCAGCGGCAGCAGGGCGGCGACGATCACGAAGAACTGGAGCACCTCGTTGTAGATCGCCGAGGTCAGCCCGCCGAGCGTGATGTAGACCAGCACCAGCGCCGCGGCGACCAGAATCGCGAAGGCGATCGACCACCCGAGCATCAGATGGATGATCAGCGCCAGTGCGAACAGGTTGACGCCGGAGATCAGCACGGTCGCGAGCGCGAAGGTCGCCGCGTTGAAGGCGTGGGTGGCCTCGTTGAAGCGCAGCCTCAGGTACTCGGGGACCGACCGTACCTTCGCCCCGTAGTAGAAGGGCATCATCACCAGCCCGAGGAAGACCATCGCCGGGACGGCACCGAGCCAGTAGTAGTGCACGGCGGCGACCCCGTACTGGGCGCCGTTGGCGGCCTGCCCGAGAATCTCCAGCGCGCCGAGGTTGGCGGCGATGAACGCCAGGCCCGTGATCCAGGCCGGGAGCGAGCGACCGGAGAGGAAGAAGTCCAGATCGGTCTTGATCGCCAGGCGGGCGATGAACCCGATGCCCAGCACGACCACGAAATAGATCCCCAAGATCACGTAATCGACGGTGCTCGGGTGGAGCCTCAGCATCCCAACCTCCCTCTCTCCTCGAAACCCGGGCCCGCTATTCGACGGAGTGCTCGATCTCGCCTAGCTTCTCGATTGCGATTCTTACCCGGTCGCCCGAGCTCAGAAACCGCGGCGGGTCCTGCGCCTGGCCGACGCCGTTGGGCGTGCCGGTCAGGATCAGATCGCCCGGCGCCAGCGTGCACGTCTGCGAGATGAAGTCGATGAGCTCAGTGCAGCCGAAGATCAGGTTCGACGTGCTTGAGTCCTGGCGCAGCTCGTCGTTGACCCAGGTTCGCAGTCGCAGGTTGCCCGCGTCGGGCACCTCATCGGGGGTCGTCACCCACGGACCGAACGGGCAGAAGGTGTCGGCGCCCTTGGCACGGGTCCACTGCGGCTCTCGCCTCTGCAGGTCACGTGCACTGACGTCATCGGCGATGCAGTAGCCCGCGATCTCGCCGTACGCACCCATGACGATGACGAGCTCTCCCTCGTAGTCGAGGCGACGGACTACGGCTGGGCAGCGGATGGGGCCTCCGGGAGGCGCCGCCGACCCGCGGACCTTGACGAACACCACGGGCGCCTCGGGCGGCGTGCCGCCCATCTCGGCGATGTGGTCGGCGTAGTTGAGGCCGATCGCGTAGATCGTCCCGGGCTGGGGAACCGGCGCCAGCAACGTCACCTCGGACAAGGGCCAGTCGCCGATCGCGGCCTCGGGGACCGAGGCACCGGCCAGGACCTTCACGACGCCGTCCGGGCCGTCGAAGGCGGTCACGTGATCGTCATCAACCAGCCCGGACAGCGGCTCAGGGCGACCGGGCGCTTTGAAGGTCGCAAGCTTCACCGGGCAGCAGGCTACCCGGGTATCCGGCCGATCTCACATTCCGGACGCCCGGATCGACTCCCATCCCCGACGCCCGGGTCAACTCACGTCTGGCCGGCGGCGACCGGCTCCGCCGCCCGGCTCGCCGCCTCCACGTGCGTCACCGGTAGCCCGAGCGCGCGCGTCTTTGACACGAGGTCGAGCTTCAGCCAGCGCGACAGGCGTGGGGGCAGCGTCGAGATGATGATCTCGTCGTAGTGGCCGAGGTTCACCGCGTCCTGGATCGCGCTCAACGGCTCCGCGTCACCCAGGCTCCCGGTGACCGGTCGCCCGGCGGCCTCCCCCAGCTTGGGCAGCGCGGCTCCGAGGACCTGCTGAGCCTCCTCGTCGTCGGTGTCCTGTGGATCGACGACCTTGTGCATCCCGTGCGCGTGGCGTGGGACCACCAGGTGGAAGGTCGCGGGACCGCTGCGTGCGCGTTCGCGGACCGCATCCAGCAGAGCGGGGGTCGCCGCCGTCTGATGGGCAACGACAAGGACATGGGCCGGCTCTGACATGAGCTCACCTCCGGCAGGTGAAAGACAATCGGGTGCGTCGAGTATCTCACCCGTGCGCGGACGGCTCAACCCGCCGTCCCGGGTCCGGCCCGGGGCCTGCGAACCGCCGTCCCGGGTGGACAGCCTGGACCTCTAAAGCCGCCTGAGGCGTTACGTCAGACGGGCGGCGAGCCCCCGCGCGCTCATGTGCGCGATCGCCTGGATCGAGATCTGGGGGTTGACCCCCGAGGCGGTCGGGAACGACGAGCCGTCGAGCACGTACAGGTTGCGGGTCTCCCAGGTCTGCCCGGTCGGGTCGCAGGCCGACATCTCCGCCGAGCCCCCCATCCGCGCCGAGCCGAGGATGTGAAACGAGTTCAGGACCATCTGCCCGGCACCGTATCCGGCGGCATCGGCGTCGGCCATGAACAGCCCGCGCGAGCCTGACCTGCCAGGCTCGTAGCCGACCCACTTCGAGTGCGAGGAGAAGATCCGCCGCGCTCCCGCCGCCTCCAGCAGCTGGGCGGCTCCGTCGATGCCGGTCCGCAGGTGCCCGGCATCGAAGTCCGACAGCCGGTAGCGCACGACCGGCTCGCCGTCGCGCCCGACGCGGACCTCGCCGCCATCGCGGTCGCGCAGCAGCACCCCGATCGGGACGGTGTTCGACATCGCCTCGGTCATCCGCAGGTGGTCAGCGGAGCTGCGCCACGGGCCGAATGGGATCAGCAGGTGCGGGTGCATGGCGGCGGTCTCGAACTTCAGCCCGTAGCCATCGTCCAGATCGCGGAACTGATCGGAGTACAGCGCCTGCATGACGCCCTCCCACGGCTTGAGCTCCTCCTCGAACACGCCGAACACGACGCCCGCCGGATGCAGCCGGAGATTCCGGCCTATGTTCTCGTTGCTCAGCCCCGAGCGGCGCAGCAGCGCGGGAGTGTGGATCGCGCCGCAGGCGACGATCACGGCGCGCGCCTTGACCACCACGCGATGCCCGTCCGCGGTCCGTCCCTCGATCCCGCGAGCCACCCCGCCCTCGATCCGGACCCGCTGCACGCGCGTGCGGACGATCAGCCGAGCGCCCGCGGTGTGGGCATCGGCCAGCCATGTCTTGACGACCGACTGCTTGGCGCCGACGCGGCAACCGAGTCCGCAGTAGCCGCACTCGCGACCCTGCGCGCAGTGGCGCACGCCGCGTGGCATGGCGTCCACGTGCCACCCGAGCGCCACGCATCCCTCCTGGAGCTTTCGCTCCCGGGTCGAGGGCTCGTTGTGCTCCTGGTTGACGCCCAGGCGCTCCCACACGGCGTCGAGGCTCACGTCGTAGTCGGCGGAGGCGAACGCGGGGACCCCGAGCCCAGCCCACTCCTGGCGCACGTCATCGGGCGTGCGGAACGACGTCGAGTAGTTGACCACCGTCCCGCCACCGAGGCACGAACCGGCGATGAGGCCGACGCTCTGATCGTGGGTGGCGTTGGGGGCACCCATGTAATAGCGCGTGAGTGCCTGGAATTCGCTCCCCTCGAAGTCCTCGTCGTCGTAGTAGTCGCCGCCCTCGACCACGATCACGTCCAGCCCTGAGCCGGCCAGTACGCCGGCTGCCGCTCCCCCGCCGGCGCCCGAGCCCACGATCACCACGTCGCAGTCAAGCGTCGTGTCACGATCGATCCCGGTCGGCGTGAGCGCCTTGGGCGGAGCCTCCGCCAGCGGGCCGAGCGGCCCGTCGTAGCCGATCGCGTCCCACGCCGGGTTACGCCCACCGTCGCGCCCGGGAACGATGTAGTAGAAGAGCAGCGCCGCCTTGCGCAGGGCCTGGAACGCGGCTCGCCGGTCAGGCAGCCGCGAATCCGCCCAGGAGCGCAGCACCGCTTCCCGCTGGTCGGGCGCCATCGCGCCGAAGCGAGTCCATCCCTGACCGCCAACGGCCCCCATCAGCGGCGTGTCCCACACGCTCAGCAGCGCCGCCAACTGCCTCTGCTCGGCGGGACGGACCGCCTGCAGGGCCGCCAGCACCGCGTCTGCGACACCCAGCTCGCGCGCGCTCGGCAGACCGTCGCCGTCGGGACAGAATGCATCACAGATGTCCTCGAGCGCGCGTCGCTGGCGTGACGTGATCCGCACCGCGCTCACCCTAACGGCTCGGGCCGGAACCCGCGTCTGTCAGTCGGGCCGGAACCTGCGTCTGTCAGTCCAGCCGGAACTCGCCGCGGGCAACGATCACTGCCGCGCCGCCAACCGCGACCCGCTCGATCCGCCCGGACGACCCCTCGGCCACCGCCTCCAGCCGAGACGGCCTCCCGATCTCGATCCCCTGGCGGATCTCGAGTCGCTGTCCAAAATCCGTCCGGCCGTGGCGCGCCAGGTGTACCGCCAGCGGCCCCGCGGCCGACCCCGTGGCTGGATCCTCGGGCACCCCCAGCCCCGGTCCGAACATCCGCGTGCGAACCCCCCCGCCGTCCGAGACCGCAAAGCAGCTGATCCCAACCGGACCGAGACGCTCGAGCGCGCGCATGTCCGGGCGCAGCGACGCTACGGCTTCCTCGTCCTCGAGCTCGACGAATGTGTGCCGGGGCCCGTTGTCGTAGACCTCGACGGGCAGCCCGGAGCGCTCCACGCCGACGGCCGCCAGCAACGCATCGGCCTCCCGGAACGGCTCCCAGGTCGGGATCGGCTGGTCCATCTCGCCGAACACGATCAGGCCCTCCTCGCGCCGGAGAGCGACCCTCACCGGTCCCGAGCCCGTCCGCAGCCGCACGACGTCGATGCCCAGACGGTCGCCCAAGATGAACGCGGTCCCCAGGACCGGATGCCCGGCGAACGGCAGCTCGGTGGACGGGGTGAAGATGCGCACCCGGGCGTGGTCGTCGGGGCTGTCGGAGGCCAGCACGAACACCGTCTCTGACAGATTGAGCTCGCGTGCGGCCCGCTGCATGAGCTCGCCACTCAGCCCCTGCCCATCGTGGAACACAGCCACGGCGTTGCCCTCCAACGGCACCGTCGTGAACACATCGGCGACCACGTACGTGCGCACGGCGCCTACTCGTCCGCCATCGCCAGCAGAGTCGTGACCGTCGTCCAGTTGCGAGCGGTCGCGGTCACGCCGAGCCCCTTACCGGCAAGGCCGCTCCACAGCTTGGAGCGGGCGACGCCCGCGGGGTGCCAGGCGTAGATCTCGCGGTCCGCGACCACGAGCGCCTCGGGCTCCACGACCAGCGCCCGCAGCCGCTGCCCGACGTCGTCCGCGAGCGGAGCGTCGAGGAAGCTCACCTGATAGCGCTTGGGGTCCTCGACAACGTCGCCGAGCGGATCGGCGGCCACGACCGCGGCCAGCTCGTCCCGGGTCCTGACGACGACCGGCACGTCGAATCCGAACCGCTCGGCGATCAACCCCGAGGCCTCGCGCTCAAGCTGCGCGGGCGCCGCGTCGCTGGAGACCACCACGTTCCCGCTCTGCACATACGTGCGGACGTCCCCGTAGCCGGCATCGCCGAACATCGCGCGCAGGTCGGCCATCGGCACGCGGCGAGTCGGGCCGAGATTGATTCCGCGCAGCAGCAGGACCTGTCGCATGACGCCGGTGCGCTCCCTACGAGTAGAAGAGCGGCTCCTGCCCGGGAATCGTCGCAGCGCTCTCGCGACGGCCGCGCGGGTCCTCGTGCCCGAGCGCGGCCGCGAGGTCCTGGGCGATCGCCACCTCCGAGCGCGACGCCACCAGCGGACCCTCGATCCCGTCCACGTGCACCAGCGTGCGCCGGCCGTCGCCGCGGTCGGGCGCCTCCAGCGGGATCAGTGCGTAGACACGATCGGCACGGACGAACTTGCCGTACCCCAGCGCGACCATCGGCATGGTGGTGACGCGCGCCATGACCCGGGCATCGTAGCCCCCGGCGCGAACGGCCCCGCCAAAACCCGGTCGCGAGCCCTCAGTCGCCGAGGATCAGCGACAGACGCTTTTCGAGCGCGTCGCCCAGCACTTCGCGCACCGGTCCGGCCGGGAAGCGCTCCACCAGCGCGGACAGGAAGCCCTCGATCACCAGCCGCTTGGCGGCAGGCTCGGGGAGACCGTGTGAGCGCAGATAGAAGAGCTGCTCGGGATCAACCTGAGCGATGGCCGCGGCGTGGGTGCAGCGGACGTCGTTGGCTTGGATCTCCAGCCCCGGGATCGCGTCCGCGTGGGCGCGCTTGGAGAGCAGAAGGTTGCGCGACTCCTGGAAGGCGTCGGTTTTCTGAGCGCCCGGGTCCACGATGATGTTGCCCTTCCACACCGCCGACGAGCGTCCCTGCAACACGCCGCGGAAGGCCAGATCGGAGGTGGTGCTCGGCGCCGCGTGCTCCTGGGTGGTGTCGAAGTCGATGTGCTGGCGGCCGTGGCAGGCGTAGGCGCCGGTGACGCGCGCGTCGGCCCCCGGGCCCCCGAGTCGCGTCTCCATCCGGACGTGTCCGCCGCCGGAGCCGAACCCCAGTGCCACCCAGTCCAGCGACGCGTCGCGACCCACCTCGGCGCGGTGGGTGCCGAAGATCCAGCTTCGCTCCGAGAGATCCTGACCGGAGACGAAGCGCAGGTGCGAGTTCTCGCCGACGACAAGCTCGAACACCGTGTCCACGATGCCGTCGGTGTCGGCCTGCGCTGACAGGGTCTGCTCCCATACCTCGGCCTCGCTGCCGGCCTCCAGCACGACCAGCACGCGGCGGCCGAGCTCGGTGCCCGACTGCGCCTGGATCGCGGTGAGGACGATCGGCCCGCCGACGGCCACCCCGGCCGGCACGTACACGAACGCGCCCCCGCCCGCGGCCGCATCGGCGCGGGTCGCGAACACGTCCTCGGGGTCGACCACCGAGTCCAGATGCCGGCGCAAGAGCTCGGGGTGCTCGGCGGCCGCGCGTTCCAGCGAGCCCACGATCACGCCCTGCGGCAGCTCACCGGTGAGCGTCGCCTCCCCGCCGTCGATCTGGCGCAGCTCGGCGGCCGCGTCCGGTGAGAACAGCGGCGCCGGCGCAGCGGCGGCCTGGCCGTTGTGGGGCGCCCCCGCGGGCCGGTAGGCCGTCAGGTCCAGCGAGCTGATATCGGTGAACTCCCACCCCGCGCGGCCCTTGAACTGAGGCAGCTGCGCCGTGGAGCTGAGCGCGGCGGCACGCTCGCGGCGCGCCGCCATGAACTCCGGCTCGGCGGTGGTGCCGGTAGCGCTAGCCAATCGAGCCCTCCATCTGCAGCTCGATCAGCCGGTTCATCTCGACGGCGTACTCCATCGGGAGCTCCTTGGTGATCGGCTCGATGAAGCCGTTGACGATCAGCTTGGAGGCCTCCTCCTCGGAGATGCCGTGCGACATCAGGTAGAAGAGCTGGTCGTCGCCGACCTTGGACACGGTGGCCTCGTGGCCGACGTTGACGTCGTCCTCACTGATGCGGATCGTCGGGTAGGTGTCCGAGCGCGAATCCTCGTCGAGCAGCAGCGCATCGCAGACCACCTTCGAGCGCGAGCCGTGGGCGCCCTTGGCGATCTCCAGCAGGCCTCGGTAGGAGCCGCGGCCGCCGTCCTTGGAGATCGACTTGGCGAAGATGTTCGAGGTCGTGTTCGGCGCGACGTGGATGATCTTGCCGCCGGCGTCCTGGTGCTGGTCCTTGCCGGCGAAGGCGATCGAGAGGATCTCCCCGTGCGCGCGCTCACCCATCAGGTAGACGCTGGGGTACTTCATCGTCAGCTTGGAGCCGAGGTTGCAGTCGACCCACTCGACCGTCGCGTCGGTCTCGGCCACTGCCCGCTTGGTGACCAGGTTGAAGACGTTGGTCGACCAGTTCTGTACCGTCGTGTAGCGGATCCGGGCTCCGGGCTTGGCGATCAGCTCGACCACCGCGGAGTGCAGCGAGGATGAGCTGTAGGTCGGCGCGGTGCAGCCCTCGACGTAGTGCACGTAGGAGCCCTCGTCGGCGATGATCAGCGTCCGCTCGAACTGCCCCATCGACTCGGTGTTGATGCGGAAGTAGGCCTGCAGCGGCATCTCCACGTGTACGCCCGGTGGCACGTAGACGAACGAGCCACCCGACCAGACGGCGCTGTTGAGCGAGGCGAGCTTGTTGTCGTTGGCCGGGATGATCGTGGCGAAGTACTCGCGCACGAGCTCCTCGTGGTCGCGCAGCGCCGAGTCCATGTCGAGGAAGATCACGCCCTGCTTCTCAAGGTCCTCGTGAACCTGGTGGTAGACGACCTCGCTCTCGTACTGAGCACCAACGCCTGATAGGAACTTGCGCTCCGCCTCGGGGATCCCGAGCCGGTCGAAGGTCTTCTTGACGTCCTCGGGCACGTCGTCCCAGGAGCGCTCGGCGCGCTCGGAGGCGCGGACGAAGTAATGGATGTCGTCAAAGTCGACCTCGGCGAGCATCGGCGAACCCCACGTCGGCATCGGGCGAGCCAGGAAGTGGTCGAGCGCCTTCAGCCGGAAGTCGCGCATCCACTGCGGCTCTGACTTGAACTCCGAGATCCTGGCCACCAGCTCCCGGGTCAAGCCCTTGGGGGCCTTGTACAGGTAGTTCTCGGCGTCGTGGAACCCGTAGCGCTCGGTGTAGTCCGCGTTGATCTGCGAGAGCTGCTCATTCGTGCTCAACGGCGGCACAGGGATCGGAAGGGTCTCGGGAGTGGCCACTTACTCCACCTCCAGCTTGATCGTTTCGTCCTCGATGATCACCGGAAACGTCTCCACCGGGACATACGCGGGCAGGGTCTTGGGCTTACCGGTCCGCAGGTCGAACAGCGAGCCGTGACGGGGGCATTCGACCGTGCATGTCTGCTGGTCGAACTCGCCCTCGGCGAGGGGCCCGTCATCGTGCGAGCAGCGGTCCTCGATCGCGTAGAGATCGCCGGCGCAGTTGAATACGCCGATCTCCATGTCGTCCCATTCGACCAGGCGTCGCTCGCCCGGGGCGAGCTCTGAAAGGGGGCAGACTTCGATGAGGGAGGGCACGGGCTGAATAATACCTAGCGGGGGGATCGGATTTGCTCATCGGAGTCTAGCGGCCGCGGCTGGAGGATCGCGCCCGGTGTCGTGATCTGAGCCGCTCAGATCACGACACCCGGTCCGCGATGCGTTAGAGCTCCGCGCTGGTGTACTTGCCGCAGATGGAGACCGCTTGGATCTCACCGTCCTGGCCAAGCGGCGGATTGACCACCTGCACCTCCCAGCCGGCGAAGTGGTTGTGCCCGTCGACGAGGGTGTGGCTGGCGACGACGTTGAGCGTGATCGAACCCCGCTCGTCATAGCCACCGGAGATGATGTCGTAGCCGGCGGGACAATGGGAATCGGCGGTCACGACGTCGCCGGGCGTCACGTCGACGAACCCGCCCGGGTGAATGTAGACACCCTCGCCGGTGAGGACGTGGGTCCTGCCCTTGGCCAGAGCGCCACTGACGGTCAGGCACGCGAGCACGAGCGCCAAGGCGACCAACGCGAACAGCGACGGCCGACGCGGGCGTTTGTCAGTCATGGGTGATGCCTCCTTCGGCAGAGCCGGTGCCCTCAGCCGAGTCCTCTGCGTATTGGTTTGGATGGCCGGCTGCGCCCCATGATGCTTCGGCGCGACACGCTATCCCAACGACGCAAGACGCGTGCGCGGTTGCGCGGGCCGGGCCGGGCCGCGCCGGCGCCGGCAGGCGCTACCCGGTGGCAGCCTCGGGAGTCTCGGACTCCCAGCCGACGGCCTGCCCGAGCGAGGCGCTCTTGAGCACCTTGAGCGACAGCAGCGCGCACTTCATCCGCTGGGCCGAGATATCGATTCCCAGCAGGTCGAGCACAAATGACCGGTCCAGCGACAGCAGCTCGGAGACCTTCATCCCCTTGACCTCGTCGGAGGCCATCGACGCCGCCGCCTGCGAGATCGCGCACCCGTGACCCTCGAAGCGCACGCCCTCGATCCGCTGGTCCTCGCCGACCGCCAGCTTGACCGTCAGCTCGTCTCCGCACAGCGGGTTCAGATCATGGAACTCCAGATCGACGTGGTCGAGCTCAGGCGCGGGCGGGCTCCAGTTGTGGGGCCGCTTGTAGTGCTCGAGGATGTTCTCGCGGTACAGGTCGTCCATCGTGCTTAGAAGGCTAGCGGGCCCACTTAGATCCCAGCGGGCCCCGTCGAGCCCTCGGGAGCCCAGCCCAGCAGCTCCAGCGAGACCTCCCACAGGCGCGCCGCGTTGTCCGGATCGAGCGCGTACGGCGCCACGCCGGTGAGCGCCATCTCGGGCCGGTGGTCGAGCACCTCGGCCTCGTTGCAGTCGTTGAAATAGCGACCGCCGATTCCCTCAAGCAGCGGCGACACGGCCAGCAGGACGGAAGTCGCGGCGCCCTGCGCGGGGGTCTTCTGCATCTCAGCGGGCGCCCGCGTCCCGCCCACATGGCGCTGCAGCCGGGTGGCAATCGAGCCGGGCATGAGCGAGTTGGCGGTTATGCCCTCGGTGCCCCAGCGCCGCGTCGCCTCGACCGCGAACAGCACGTTGGCGGTCTTGGACTGCCCGTAGGCGAGCCCCGGGTCGTAGGGACGGAAGGCGAAGCTCAGGTCGTCGAAGATCACCGGCGAGGCCAGGTGCGCGCTCGAGCTGACCGACACGATCCGTGCCGCGCCGTCCGCCACCAGCCCACCGTGCAGTCCCAGCGCGAGCGCGAAGTGGCCCAGATGGTTGACCGCGAACTGCATCTCGATTCCCTCGGGCGTCAGTTCGCGCTCGGGGATCGCCATCACGCCCGCGTTGTTGACCAGCAGGTGCAGCGGCCCGTCCCAGGCATGCGTGAACGCGGAGATCGACTCCCGGTCGGAGAGCTCGAGCTCGGCCACGGTGACGGCGTCGTTGCTCGTCGAGCTGCGGATGTCCTGCGCGGTGCGCTCCCCCGCCGCCAGGTCGCGGACGGCCAAGGTCACCTCGGCGCCGGCGCCGGCCAGAGCCCGTGCGGTCTCGATCCCGATGCCCGATGCCGCGCCGGTGACGATCGCGCGCCTACCCGCCAGGTCGATGCCGGCCGCCACCTCGGCCGCGGTCGACTGAAAGCCGAACGGGGTTTCGATGCGGGTCATCGAGCCGAGCTGCCTGCGAGCACTAGAGCTGCAGCACCTCGGCGACGGTACCGAGGGCGTCGATCAGCCGGTCGGTGTCGGCGGAGCTGTTGTGGGCCGCAAACGATGCCCGCGTCGTTGCCGCGACGCCGAGCCGGCGCATCAGTGGCTGCGCGCAGTGGTGCCCGGTGCGCACGCATACGCCCTCACGGCCGAGGATCTCGCCGACGTCGTGGGGATGAGCGCCTTCGAGCACGAACGACACCAGGGCTCCGCGGTCAGCGGCCTCCGGCGGCCCGTGAATCGTGAGCCCGGGGACCTCCGCCAGCCGCGTCAGGGCGTCGTCGACCAACGCTACCTCGTGCTCGCGGATCTGCCCGATCCCGAGGTCGGCGATCCAGTCCACCGCCGCGCCCAGCCCGATCGCCTCGGAGATCTGCGATGTCCCGGCCTCGAACTTCCACGGCAGGTCGGTCCACGTCGACTCGTTCGCCAGCACCTGCTTGATCATGTGCCCGCCGCCGATGAAGGGGGGCATCCGCTCGAGCAGCTCGCGGCGGCCGTGCAGGACGCCGATGCCGGTCGGCCCGTAGGCCTTGTGCCCGGTCCAGGCGTAGAAGTCGGCGTCGAGCTCACGCAGGTCAACGGGGATCTGCGGGATCGCCTGGGCGCCGTCGACGACCACCACGGCGCCGGCGTCGTGGGCGCGCGCCACGATCGGGGCGATCGGGTTGATCGTTCCCAGGACGTTCGAGACGTGGGCCAACGCCAGCAGCTTGGGACCCCGGGCCAGCAGCGCCTCGAGCGCGTCGTCATCGAGGCGGCCGTCTTCGAGCACCGGGACGTATGCCAGCTCGGCTCCGCGCTCGGTGCAGAGCAGCTGCCACGGCACGATGTTGGAGTGGTGCTCCATCTCGGTGAGCAGCACGAGGTCGCCGGGGCCGACGTTCTGGCGGCCCCACGTGTAGGCGACGAGATTGATCGACGCGGTGGCGTTGGCGGTGAAGATCGTCTCCTCGATCGTCGAGCCGAGCCAGCGCGCGATCCGCTGCCGGGCACCCTCGAACAGGTCGGTGGCCTCGACCGCCAACGGGTACACGCCGCGGTGGATCGATGCCCGAGTGTCGGTGTAGTAACCGGTGATGGCGTCGATCACCGGCTGGGGGGTCTGCGAGGTGGCCGCCGAGTCCAGATAGCAGAGCGGGCGCCCGTCGAACTCGCGCCGCAGCGTCGGGAACTCGGCGGCGACGCCACGGATTGCTTCGACGGTGCTCATCGTGCCGCCTCGCCGCTCAGGCGACGGCTTCTTCGAGCTCGTCCGTGATCCAGCCGTAGCCCTTGGCCTCGAGCTCGGTCACGAGCTGTGGACCGCCTTCGCGCACGATCCGCCCGCGGTACATGACATGCACGTGGCTGGGCTCGACGAGGTGAAGGATCCGCTGGTAGTGGGTGATGATGAGCACGCCGAGGTCGGGACCGGCGACCGAGTTGACGCCGTCGGCCACCACCCTGAGCGCGTCGATGTCGAGGCCGGAGTCGGTCTCGTCGAGGATCGCCAGCTCGGGCTTCTGCAGCGCCAGCTGGAGGATCTCCATCCGCTTCTTCTCACCGCCGGAAAACCCCTCGTTCAGGTAGCGGCGGGAGAACTCCTCGGGAACCTTGACGAGCTCCATCGCCGCTTTGACGGTCTGCGCGAACTCCTTGAGCGAGATCGGCTCCTCGCCGTGGGCGTCGCGGTGCGCGTTCATCACCGTTCGCAGGTACTTGGTCACGGTCACACCGGGCACCGAGACGGGGTACTGGAAGGCCATGAACAGGCCCATCCGGGCGCGCTCGTCGGTGTCGGCCTCGGTGATGTCCTCGCCGCCCCAGATGATCTGACCCTCGGTCACCTCGAGGTTGGGATGTCCCATGATCGCGTTGGCCAACGTCGACTTGCCGGAGCCGTTGGGCCCCATCAGGGCGTGAATCTCGCCCTTGCCGACGACCAGGTCGAGGCCACGCAAGATCTCCTTCTCACCGGCGCGGACGTGGAGGTTTCTGATCTCGAGATCGGGCATGCTCAGCTTTCGTTTTTCAGGCCGCCGGTGCGCCGGCGACGGTCATGGTCGAGGGGGCACTGCGGGCTCGGGCGGCCGGGGCGCCATCACCGCGGCCGGAGAACTCCACCAGCTCGGCGAGCGTGGTCGCCTGCAGCGAGCGGATGATCCCGCCCTGGACGCGAGTCCACAGAAGCTTCGTGGCGCAGCCGCGGCCGGCGTCGGGCAGGTGGGAGCACAGCACCCGTTCGGTGTGGTCATGGACGAAGCACTCCATCGGGGCGATCGAGCCCTCGAGTGCCTGGACCACCTCGTCCATCGCGATCTCCTCGGCCGGGCGCGCCAGCCAATAACCGCCGTGCGCACCGCGCGCACTCATCACCAGCCCGGCCTTGCGCAGCCTCGCGACCACCTGCTCGAGGTAGGCCAGCGGCAGTCCTTCGGCGTCGGCGATCGCCTTCAGGCTGGTGGGATGCTCCGGCGACTGACGCCCCAACTCGATCATCAGGCGGACGCCGTACTCGGCCTTGGAGGAGAAGATCATCTGGCTGAAATCCTACCAGGGGGGTAGGTTAAGCCCCGCGCGCCACTGCGGCGGTGTAGGGTGCGCGCTACATGGATGCTGGGGGGCTAGCAACGTCAGCCGAGATCGCGGACGCCGCAGGCCACGCGCGCGCGGCGGGCCGTTTCGGGATCGACACGGAGTTCATGTCCGAGGGCCGCTACCGGGCACTGCTGTGCCTGGTGCAGGTCGCGGTCGACAACCCCGATCCGCGCGGCGAGCCGCTGATCTACCTGATTGACGCGCTGGCCGACGTCGACGTCTCGCCGCTCGCCCGGCTGCTGGCCGATCCGGCGGTGGATATCGTCCTGCACGCCGGGCGCCAGGACGTGGCGATCCTCAAGCGGGTCTGGCACACCCGGCTGACCAATCTGTTCGACACCCAGATCGCGGCCGGCTTTGCCGGTGCCAGCGCCCAGGCCGGCTACGGAAACCTGCTCGGGTCGATGCTCGGCCTCAGGGTCGGCAAGACCGCCAGCTACACGCGCTGGGATGCGCGGCCATTGACGTCAGAGCAGCTCGGCTACGCCGCCGAGGACGTCGCGCACCTGTTGCAGCTCGCCGACGTGATCCAGGAGCGGCTCACCGAGAGCGGCCGGCTCGGCTGGGCCCGTGAGGAATGCCGGCGGCTGGAGACCGCGACCGACGAGCGCGACCCGCTGACGGCGTGGGAGCGCCTGCCCCGGGTCGGGCAGTTGGATCCGCGCGCCCGCGCGGTCGCCCGTGAGCTGGCCGCCTGGCGCGAGCGCACCGCCTCCGAGCAGGACCGTCCGGTGGGATCGATCCTCGCTGATGCGCCGCTGGTCGAGCTGGCCAAGCGGCATCCCTCGAACGTGTCCGCGCTGGAGCAGATCCGGGGCATCCATCCGCCCACCATCAAGCGCCGCGGCCCGGCGATCATCGACGCCATCGCCCGCGGCCTGCAGGCTCCGCCAATCCCTCGAGACGAGGCGAGAGGGCGCTCCGAGGCCGGCGACGCGCCGCTGATCGCGCTCGCCGAGGCGCTGCTGCGCGCCCGGGCGCTGGAGGCGGGACTGGCCTACGAGCTGATCGCGTCGCGCGCGGAGCTCGAGCAGATCGTGGGCGCCGCCCGGCGCTCGGAGCCCGAGCCGGAGCTGCGCACGCTGAGCGGCTGGCGGCGCGAGCTCGTTGGCGATGACCTGCGTGACCTGCTCGCCGGCCGCGGCTCCGTCTCGGTCGGCCCCGACCGCCGCCTGCGGGTCACGTCGGGCCCGTCTGCAGCATGAGCGAGAGCGCCGGCGTGCGGTCGAACATCGTCTCAGACAGCGCCCGGCCGATCAGCGGCGCACGCATGATCCAGCCCATGTCCAGGGCCTGCAGGTCATCGGAGGCGCCGGCGTAGGTCAGGCGCAGCTTGTGCCCCGGCGAGTCCGCGGCCTGCTCTTTACCGGTGTCTCCCTGCGAGCTGGTCCATCCGAGTGCCTTCAGGCGCTCGGATTCCCGGGTGACCAGCGCCGCCGCGCCTCCGGGACCGCGGCCCACCACCACCAGCTGCACCGCGCAGTAGGGGCTGGCGCCGCGGTCGCAACGGTGAATCTGGGCGAGCACACGCAGCCCGCCGGCCAGTGGCACCCCGGCCAGCTGCGGAGAGCGGCCCGAGGACGACTGGCCGCAGCCCGTCAGACCGAGCCCGGCCGCCACCAGCACGACCAGCCAGATTCGCTTGTTGCCCTTCACCTGCGAGCAAAATCTAGCCGAGCGTCCCACGGCGCCAGCGCATCTCGGATCCCGGCGCTGTCGAGCCCCGCCCCCAGACAGCACAGCAGCGCCATCCGCGCCGCCGGCGCCGACAGGAAGGGAACGCAGACCGCGCCGGTCGAGCGCAGATCGGCCTCGGCCCCCTCGAAGCCGTAGGTCGCAAACAGCATTGACCCGCGGTCCACGCGGCAGGTGAGCAGCGCAGGCAGCCGGACGGCCGCCTCGCGCAGGGCATGCAGCATCCCGGGCGGCAGGTGCCCGGCCCCCAGCACCGCGACCACCAAGCCGTCGGCGGTCCGCGAGGCGGTCCTCAGCAGCTCACCGTCGTCGCCGAGCGCGGCGGTGACGATCGGCACCCGGTAGGACAGCGAATCAGGCGCCAGCACGGTGTGCGCGAGCGGCCGCGCGTGCAGCCACACACGACCCTCGACGATCCGTCCCAGCGGACCGGCGGCCGGCGAGCCGAACGCTGCCGGTCCGGTGCTATCGATCTTGCGGACGCTCATCGCGGCGTGGACCTCCCCACCGAACACGACCACTGTCCCGAGTCCGGCCGCGGCGTCAGACCCGGCCAGCGCCACCGCGTCGAGCAGGTTGGCGGGGCCGTCGGCGCCGGGGCGGCTCGCCGGCCGGTTGGCGCCGGTGATCACGATCGGAGCGTCTGCGTGGTAGGTCATCGCGCACGCGACCGCCAGCTCCTCGAGCGTGTCGGTGCCGGTGGTGATCACAACTCCCTCCCCGCCCCGAGCCACGTCGCGGGCACGCGTGGCGAGCGCCAACGCGTGCGACAGCTCGAGCTGCGAGCCGGGCATCGCCAGGACCGTCTCGGCCCTCAGCTGCGGCACCGCCGCCAGCGGCGGCACCGCGCGTATCAGCTCATCCGCGTCGAGCGATGGCACCGCGCGCTCGCCCTGCATCGAGATCGTGCCGCCGGCCGCCAGCAGCCGCACCGGCCGGCCGAGCGATGCAAGGACGTCCCTCACTGCCGCCAACACTATTGACAGTCGTGGGCATCGCGCGGCTAACCTCTCACCGGAATGTCGACCGCTGCAGAACTTCTCTCCGACCCCGAGCTGCTCGCGACCGAGTGGGACCTGAGCCCGCTGGCCGACGGCGAGGGCGAGGCGGGCGTACGCCGCCAGCTCGAGGAGGCCGGCGAGCGGGCGTCGGCGTTCGCCGCCGGCCATGCCGGCAGGCTGGCCGAGCTCGACGCCGCAGGCCTCACGGCGGCGATGCGCGAGCTGGCCGAGATCAACGAGCTGGTCGGCAAGGCGGGCTCGTTCGCGTCGCTGCGCTTCGCCACCGACACGGCCGACGCGGCGCGCGGTGCGCTGCTCCAGCTCGTCCAGGAGCGCGCCACCGAGATCGAGACCAAGCTGCTCTTCTTCGAGCTCGAGTGGGCCGCGATCGGCGACGACCGCGCCGAGGAGCTGCTGGCCGATCCGGACCTCGGCTTCTGCGCCCACTACCTGCGCAGCGCCCGTCGCTACCGCCCCCACCTGCTGTCCGAGCCGGAGGAGAAGATCCTCGCCGAGAAGGCGATCGCCAGCCAAGCGGCCTGGAGCCGCCTGTTCGGCGAGCAGTGCGCGGCGCTGCGCGTTCAGTCCGACGGCGAGGAGATTTCGCTCGAGCTCGCGCTGAGCCGCCTGCAGTCACCGGACCGCGATAGCCGCCGCGCGACCGCCGAAGCGGTCACCGAGGCGCTGGAACCCGGCCTGCGCACCCGGGCCTTCATCTTCAACACGCTCCTCTACGACAAGGCCGTCGAGGACCGGCTGCGGTCCTATCCGCACTGGCTGGCCGCGCGCAACCTCGCCAATGAGGCCTCCGATGAATCGGTGATGGCGCTCGTCCACGCCGTCCGCGGCCGCTTCGACATCCCCCAGCGCTGGTACCGGCTGAAGGCCCAGCTGCTGGGCGTTGACAAGATCGCCGACTACGACCGCGCCGCCCCGGTGCTGCGCGAGGACGTGATGTTCTCGTTCGCCGAGTCGCGCGAGCTGGTCGTCGACACGTACGCGTCGTTCGCCGACGAGGCCGGCCGGGTCGCCCGGCGCTTCTTCGATGAGCGCTGGATCGACGCGCCGGTGCGCCCCCACAAGCGGGGCGGAGCGTTCTGCGCCTATACCGTCCCCAGCGCGCACCCGTACGTGATGCTGAACTTCACGGCCCGCCGGCGCGACGTGCTGACGCTGGCGCATGAGCTCGGCCACGGCCTGCACGCGGCGCTGGCTCAGCCCCAGGGCGTCTTTCAGCAGTCGACCCCGCTGACGCTGGCCGAGACGGCATCGGTGTTCGGCGAGGCACTGGTGTTCGGGCGGATGCTCGACGCCGCTCCCGATGACAACGCCCGCCTCAGCCTGCTGGCCGAGCGGATCGACGGCGCCGTCGCCACCGTCTTCCGTCAGATGGCGATGAATCGCTTCGAGCACCTGGTCCACACCCGCCGGCGCGAGGAGGGCGAGCTGTCGGTGGAGCGCATCGGAGAGTCCTGGACCGAATCCCAGGCCGAGCTGTTCGGCGACTCGGTCCAGATGACCGATGGCTACCAGAGCTGGTGGTCCTACGTCCCGCACTTCATCAACACGCCCGGCTACGTGTACGCCTACGCCTACGGGCAGCTGCTGGCGCTGTCGGTCTACGGCCGCTACCTCGAGGAGGGGCCGTCGTTCGCCCCGCACTACCTGGAGCTACTGGCCGCCGGCGGCTCACGCAGCCCCGAGGAGCTCGGTGCCATGGTCGGCATCGACCTCGCCGACCCGGGGTTCTGGGACGCGGGCTTGCGCCTGGTCGAGCAGCAGCTGAGCGCCGCCGAACAGCTGGTCGCCACCCGCTGAGCGCCGGTCAGGAGTGCTTGGCCTTGCGGGTGCGGGAGCGCTCCTGCTGGCGCTCGACCACGTTGACGATCAGCTTCAGGATCTGATCGATGCCGGTGGCCTTGGCGTCACCGCTGGCGAACGCCTGCACCCAGTCGCGTACGTGGCCCTTGGTGGCCAGCTCGTTGAAGTGCGATCGCGGGATCGACAGGCGGACCTTCGCGTCGGAGGCGATGTCCTTCGTCACGCGGGGGCCGGGCATCTCGATCCGGTAGAGCTGGATGTCGCCCCGGCCGCGAAGCTCCAGGCCGGCCACCAGCTTCAGCGGCGCCAGGGCGGGCACCTCGTCGATGAACCGCGTCACAGCGGTCTCGATCAGCACCTTGGTGTCGTTCGGCGAGGCCAGGGCGCGAAGTCTAGTGTTGACGGTCCTACTTGGACGACGACGTTGCCAGCGCGGCTCCGCCGTCGTAGCCGCTGACGGCGACGGTGCCCGACCGCTCGACGTGCGAGTGCACCACCGCGGTGCCCGACGAGGTCGCCGCCACCGCGGCCGGCGCCGCGATCGCCATGGCCACGAGGCCGGCGGCCGCGCGCTTGATGATCCTGTTCCTGCTCGCCGTACGTGAGTGCATGTCAGCTCTCCCGGATTGCTGGATCATTCAACCGTAGCGAACTGGGCGCACGACGGATCCGGTCCTCTGTCCCAGCGACCGGGCGCGTGGCGAGCGCCCGCGCCCCGTCGTCACAGGCCGGCAGGCAGGTGGCCCGGCTTCAGGCTCTTGACGATCAGCGCGAACGTCCGCAGGTGCCCCGCCAGCTTGTCCTCGGCCTGGTCCAGCGACCTCGACTGCACCGCGGCGCTCAGCGAGTACGTGCCGGCGGCCACGCCGGTGGCGGCGGACGGGCTCAGCAGCGAGGAGATGCTGTGCCCCTTTAGCGGCTTTTGCTTGAACAGGTCGAACACGGCCTTCGGCAGCTTTGCGATCGTCGCCTTCAGCGCCGTCTGACGCTGCGCGGCCGTCGTCGCGGGCACCGTCACCGTCGACAGTCCGGCCGCTGAGATCGCGGCGGCCATCTTTTCGCGCAGGCCGTGGAGGCTCAGGAACATGGTCGCGCCGCGCTTCGCATACGTGGCGGCGGTGGCGAGCTGGCGGACCGTCCAGTGCGTGTTGTGGGCGGCGTGCGCACCGATCGCCCTGTTCAGCGAGGTCTGGTAGGCCTGCCCGAGCTCCACCAGCTTGAGCGACGCGACCAGGTAGCGCGTCGCAGCCTCGTTGATGGCCGGCGCGCCGGACCCGCTGAGGGTTGGGATGTTCACCGGCAGCGGCTTTGCGATCAGCTTGTAGTGACGGTCGCGGAAGGGATCCCCCCACAGATACTTGCCGAGCGCCGCGCCCGTCTTCAGCCCGGCGCCGAAGGCCACGATCCCGAGCCCGACGGGGCCCGCCACCGACTCCCCGGGCCCGGTGGCCAGGCCGTAGCCCATGATCGCCGCGCCCAGGCCCATGGTGGCGTCGGCGGTCTTGTCGAGGAAGTCAGCCGTGCGGTTGGCTGCCTTGCGCTGGGCCGCTTCCTGCTGCTGCTGGGTCAGCGGGATGTTGTAGCCGCCGTCGGCGGCGTGCATCAGAGGCGAGCTGAGCGCGGCAGCCCGGCGGGCGGACGGGGGAGCCGAGTGCGCCGACGCCGCCGGGACCAGCACGAGCGCGGTCACCGCCACCAAGGCGCACACCGCCCCGCCCAGCCTTCCGCGCAAAATCATCTGCCACGCCACTGCACCAGTCATGTATCGACCCCCCGCCGATTTGTTTCGCGTCGGAACTTAGCGCCGCCCACACCGGTCCGCAAGCCCGGTCAACGGATGGTCACACCTCCCGGCCCCGCGTTCCGGCTGGTATGACCGTGGCGCTAGATCTTGTGGCGCTGAAGCAGCTTGCGCCCGATGACCATCCGCTGGATCTCCGAGGTGCCCTCGCCGATCAGCAGCAGCGGCGCGTCGCGGTAGATCCGCTCGATCTCGTACTCCTTGGAGTAGCCGTAGCCGCCGTGGATACGCAGGCACTCCTCGGCACACATGCGCCCGGTCTCGGAGGCGAACAGCTTCGCCATGCCGGCCTCGATGTCGGATCGCTCGCCGGCGTCCTTCATCCGAGCCGCCTGGCGCGTGAGCAGCCGGGCCGCCTCGATCTGGGTCGCCATGTCGGCGAGCTTGAACTGAATCGCCTGGTGCTCGGCGATCGGCTTGCCGAAGGCCCGACGCTCCTGGGAATACTTCAGCGCCAGCTCCAGCGCGCGCTGGGCGAGGCCGACGCCGCGGGCCGCGACATTGACTCGTCCGAGCTCCAGCGCGTCCATCATCTGGCCGAAGCCCTTGTTCAGCCCCGCCTCCTCGCCTCCGAGGATGTTCTCCGCGGGCACCTTGTAGCCGTCGAACACGAGCTCGGTCGACTCGACGCCCTTGTAGCCCATCTTCTTGATCTGCGGCGGGACGTTGAACCCGGCGTAATCGCCCGTGTTCTCACTGACGCCCGGCTCCTTCTCGGCGATGAAACAGGTCAGCCCGCGATGCTTGGGCTCGGCGCCGGGATCGGTCCTGACCAGGACGAACACCAGGCCCGCGCGCAGGCCGTTGGTGACCCACATCTTGGTGCCGTTGATCTCGTAGGTGTCGTCGTCGACCTTCTTGGCCGACGTCTTGATGGCCGCGACGTCGGACCCGAGCTCGGGCTCTGACAGGCTGAACGCCGCCCGGATCTCCCCGGTCGCCATCTTCGGCAGGTACTTCTGCTTTTGCTCGTCGGTGCCGAACTTCATCAGCAGATAGGAGCCGATGAAGTGGGTGTTGACGATCCCGGAGATGCTGATCCAGCCCCGGCTGAGCTCCTCGACGATCATCGCGTACGTCGTCAGGTCGAGCCCCATGCCGCCGTACTCCTCGGGGATCGTCACCCCGAACAGCCCGAGCTCCTTCATCTGCTCGACGATCGGCTCCGGAAAGCTGTCCTCGTGGTCGTAGTGCTCGGCGTTGGGCAGGATCTGCTCGTCGGCGAACTGGTGGACCATCTCGCAGATCGCCTTCTGCTCATCCGTGCGATCGTGATGCTGCGTTTCAACGGCCATTCGGCGCTCCTGTGCGGCTGTTTCTCGGGGGCGCGTCCGAGAATACCGGCGGGGCGGGGCCCGGACGGCACCATGTCCGCTCCCCGACCCTGGACTTCTGCCGGTTTCCTCACGCCGTGGGTCAATTGTGTGACGGTTTGGGCTTGGGAGGGGGTGGTTTCGGGGGGCTTGGTCGCTAAGGGCTGATATGCAGCCTTTTACGACCACACCCTCCGTGTGAGCCCGTCGATCGATGAGCCGATCGCCCGGACCGCGGGCCGGCAGCACGGCAACATCACCCATCGGCAGCTGCGCGGGCTCAGTCTGGGACCGGGCGCGATCAAGCATCGGGTCAGGACCGGACGTTTGTATCCCGTCCATCAAGGCGTCTTTGCCGTGGGCAGACCCCCGCAGACTACGGTCGAGCGCTACGCCGCCGCGGTCCTCGCCTGCGGACCGGGAGCAGCCCTCAGCCACCAATCGGCCCTCAGCCTCTGGGGTCTGAGCGACAAGTGGCCGCTACCGGCCCACGTCACCGCCCCGACCAAGCGCAAGCGTCCCGGGATTGTCACGCACCGAAGCGTCGACCTGAAACCCAAAGACTTCCGAACCCGCACCGGCATCCGGGTGACCAGCCCGGCCCGCACGATCCTTGATTGCGCCCGCGACCTGGACCGCTGGAACCGCCTCGGCCGGACCCTCGCTGACGCTCTCCGCGCCAAGCTGCTCTCCAAATCAGCGCTGCACGAGATCGTCGAACGATTCCCCCACCACCCCGGCACCAAGCCCCTCAGCACAGCGATCAGCGTCTACACCCCCACCCGCTCAGAATTCGAACGACGCTTCGTCGCCTTCTGCGCCCGCTACGACTTCCCGGTCCCGATCGTCAACACGATCGTCGAAGGGTTCGAAGCCGACACCTGGTTCCCCGACCACCGCCTGATCGTCGAGCTCGACGGCTGGGACTACCACCGCGACCACCCCACGTTCACCTCCGACCGCGACCGCGACACCGACCGCCTCGCCGCCGGCATCGAAACCGTCCGCATCACCTGGGACCGCCTCACCGAAACGCCCGCCAGAGAAGCCGAACGCCTCAACAGGATCTTCGCCAGACGCGCCGCCGGCTAAAGCGTCTGAGTCAGCCGCGCGTCTGTGCCGGGGGCGCGTTCTGCGCCTCGGACCTGACGCCACGGCTCCACGGTGAGGCGGGGCGCTCCTGGAGCTCGCCGTCGAGCTCGATGTCGACCTTCTCGTTGAAGAAGCACAGCAGCCCCGCGATCCGCGACGCCTCCGGCAACGGCTCGTCGTAGTACCAGATCAGATCCTTGCCATCGGCGGCGCCGTCGCCGTTACCCGCCTCGCGCAGGCGCACCGAGTGATAGTGGGCCTCACCCTTGTAGGGGCAATGCGTGATCGTGTCGGTGGCCTCGAGCTCGGCGACGACGTCCTCGCGTGGGATGTACCAACGCGCCGGCAGGTTTGACTCGAACAGCGCCAGGGCCCGGTCGGTCTCGGCAAGGAGCTCGCCCTGCAGCGACACGCGGATGTGCCGGTCGGTGGCCACCACGTCGAGCCGGTGATACGGGTCGCGCGGGTGCACGCCGATCTCCTCGCCCTCCTCGAGCCAGCGGCCCATGCGATTGAAGTAGAAGGCGATCAGGCCAGTGAGTCCGGCGGGCGCATCCGGCAGCACCTCCGGGTAGTACCAGGCACCGTTCTCGACCTCCTCGCCCCCCGCCCGGATCGTGTAGTACGAGGCGTCGCCCTTCTTCGGGCAGTGCGTGTGGCGGTCGGTCGGCTCCAGGAACTCTGAGCGCACGTCTTCGGGCGGGAAGTAGTAGAGCGGCTGGGCCCCACCCTCGTGCAGCATCATCGCGCGGCGGCTGTCGGCGATCACCTCGCCCCCCACCTCAACACGGATCCGCTTCGGCGTCGGCTCCAGGTAGAGCGCGCGTCCCGGAGGCGGGGGCGTGAAGTTGAAGGTCCCGGCCGGCTGCTTGCCCAACGGCCCGGATCCGGTCATCAGTCCCATACCTTCGAGGCTACCAACCCCCGATCACGGGCTGAGGCCCGGATGGGCTGGGGCCGCTGCTCGTGGCAGACTGCCGAGCCCGATGAACTTCTCCCGCGACGTCGTCGAGAAGGCGGACCCCAGCGCCCGCGCCCTGGTCCAGCTTGACCGCGACGGCACACGGCGCGAGTGGACCTTCGGCGAGGTCGCGGACCGGTCGGCCCGGCTCGCCGGCGCCCTGGCCGCGCGCGGAGTCACGCGCGGCGACGTGGTGCTGACGCTGATCGGGAACCGTCCCCAGTGGGTGCTGACGATGGTGGCCTGCTTCCGGATCGGCGCGGTCGCCCTGCCGTGCAACGAGCAGCTGCGCGCCAAGGACCTCAGACAGCGCCTGGCCGCCGCCGACCCCAAGCTGATCGTCGCCGACGTCCGCAACGAGGCCGAGCTGGCGAGCGCCCAGCCGTCCTGCGACATAGCGCTCATCCCCGATCCTGGCCTGTTCGATCACCAGCCCGCGCCGCCCGCGGACCTGGGCCCGACCGACCCATGCCTGATCACGTTCACCAGCGGCACCACCGGCGAGGCCAAGGGCGTCGTCCACGGTCAGCGCTACCTCCCGGGCCAGCACCTGCAGGCCACCGGGTGGCTGGACGCCCGCCCGGGCGACCTCGTCTGGTGCACCGCCGCCAGCGGCTGGTCGAAGTCGGCCCGCAACGTGTTCATCGCCCCGTGGCTGAACGGCGCCGCGGCGCTCCTGCACGACGCCCGCTTTGATCCGCACGAGCGGCTCGATGTCCTCGCCTCGGAAAAAGTGAACGTGCTCTGCATGGCCCCCACCGAGTACCGGGTGATCGCCAAGCGCGCCGAGCCCAGGCGGCTCGAGCACCTCCGCGGAATGGTCGCCGCCGGGGAGGCGCTCAACCCCGAGGTGCTCCGCGCCTTCAAGGAGGGCACGGGGCTCGAAATCCGCGACGGCTACGGCCAGACGGAGACCGGCCAGCTCACGGGCCAGGCAGCCGGCGCCGCCGTCCGCCCGGGTTCGATGGGCCGTCCGCTACCGGGCGTCGACCTGACCGTCTCTGACGAGGGCGAGCTGGTCCTGACCGACCCGGCCACCGACCCGACCTTCTTCGTCGGCTATCTGGACGGCACGCCCGCCCCCGAGCACACGCCCTGGCACACCGGCGACCGCGTCCGCACCGACGACGACGGCTACCTGTACTTCGAGGGCCGCACCGATGACGTGATCATATCCGCCGGCTATCGGATCGGCCCGTTCGAGGTCGAGTCGGCGCTGGTCTCGCACCAGGCCGTGGCCGAGGCCGCCGTCGTCGCCGCCCCCGACGACGAGCGCGGCGCCGTCGTCCGCGCGGTGGTGGTCCTCCGCGACGGCTACACGCCGAGCGACGATCTGGCCAGAACGCTCCAGGACCACGTCAAGAGCGAGACCGCTCCCTACAAGTATCCGCGGATCGTCGAGTTCGCGGCGGACCTCCCCAAGACCGCCAGCGGCAAGGTCCAGCGCGCGCTCCTGCGCAGCCAGAAGCCGTCGCTAGGCTGAAAACAACGATGCACGAGCCCGACCGCCGAGCCACCGCCACCCGATGAGCGCGAACCACCGCCGACCCGCGATCGCTGTCACCACCGGCATCTCGGACGCCAGCTGGGGCGTCTGGAACCAGGCGGCCCTGCTGCTTCCGTTCGGCTATGTCGAGGCGGTCCACCGCGCCGGGGGCCTGGCGCTGACGGTCGGGCCAGACCTGGCGCTGGTCGACAACCCCGACGACCTGCTCGACCGCGTCGACGGGCTGATCCTGTCGGGTGGCAACGACATCGACCCCGCCTCCTACGGTGCCGACCCTCACCCTGCCACCAACGGCACCGTCCCCGAGCGCGACCAGGTAGAGCTGGCGCTGACCCGCCGCGCCGTTGAGCGCGACATGCCGGTGCTCGGCATCTGCCGCGGGATGCAGCTGCTCAACATCGTGTTCGGGGGCACACTGGTGCAGCACCTGCCGGACCGCTACGGCCACGAGGAGCACCGGCGTACGCCGGGGAGCTTCGCCGACTCCGACCACGAGGTGCGCCTGCTCGAGGGCTCGCTGGTTGCTGAAGTGGCCGGCGAGCAGATGCACGGGACCAAGTCCCACCACCACCAGGGCGTGGATGCGGTCGGTCCCGGCCTGGCGGTCACCGGACACGCCGTACTCGACGACCTGGTCGAGGCGGTCGAGGCGCACGACCGGCGCTTCGTGCTCGGCGTGCAATGGCACCCCGAGGCCGACGAGCGCAGCCGCGTCATCTCCGCGCTCGTGGCGGCGGCGCGCGACTACCGGACCGCGCGCGGCTCGGCGTAGCCGGCGTCGCGCACGGCGCGCGTGACCTGCTCGGCGTGGCCCCGGCCGCGCGTCTCCAGCACCAGCTGGACGGCGCTCTCGCGCACGTGCAGGTCAAACCCCTCCCGCAGGTGCTCGACGTCGAGTAGGTTGGCGCCCAGCTGCCCGACCAGCGCGAGCAGCACCGCCAATGAGCCGGGACGATCCGGCAGACGGGCCAGCAGCACGAACCGCCGCCCCGCCTGGCTCTCGTGACGGCGGGCGATCTGAGCCAGCAGCCCCGGATCGACGTTGCCCCCTGATAGCACCACGGCCGTGCTTCCCGGGCCGGTGCCGTCCACCTGCCCGTTGAGCAGCGCGGCGACGCCGACGGCACCCGCGCCCTCCACCACCAGCTTGGCCCGTTCGAGCAGGAACACCATCGCCTCGGCGACGCTGTCCTCGGCCACGACCACGACCTGGTCGACCCAGCGCTCGATCAGCGCCAGCGTCAGCCGCCCCGGCCGCTTGACCGCTATCCCGTCGGCGATCGTCAGCGCCGAGTCGACCCCCACGGGCTCGCCGGCCGCCAGCGACGCCGGCAGCGGCGCGCACGTGTCGACCTGGACGCCGATCACCTGGACGTCGGGACGCTCGGACCTGATCGCCACCGCGACCCCGCTGATCAGCCCACCGCCGCCCACGGGGACGATCACCCGCGCCAGGTCGGGGACCTGCACCAGCAGCTCGAGCCCCAGCCCGCCCTGGCCCGCGATCACCTCGGGGTCGTCGTAGGGATGAACGAAGGCCAGCCCGCCGCTGCGGGCACGCTCGTGAGCCGCCTCCAGCGACTCCTGCACGGTCGCGCCGACCAGACGCACGGTCGCGCCGAGCGCGACCGCAGCCTCGGCCTTGGCGATCGGCGCCGCCTCGGGCATGAACACCTCGCACGCCACCCCGCGGACGCGGGCGGCATAGGCGACCGCCTGGGCGTGGTTGCCGGCGCTGCCGGCCACTACTCCGCGGGCACACTCGCCGTCGGGCAGCGAGGCGATCTTGGCCAGCGCGCCGCGGATCTTGAACGAGCCGGTGCGCTGTAGGTTCTCGGCCTTGAGCGCCACCGTCGCGCCGGTCCGCTCCAGCAGCGTGCGCGAGCTCAGCACCGGCGTCTCGCGGATCTCTCCGGCGCCGGTGGCCGCGGCCCGGCGGACGTCGGCGACCGTCACGGCGGCCATGGTCTGCTCAGGCGCCAAACGCCACCACCGCATCCATCTCCACCTGCGCGCCGCGCGGCAGCGCCGCCACGCCGACGGCGACCCGCGCCGGCGGATTGTGCTCGAAGAACGATCCGTAAACCTCGTTGACTGACGAGAACGCACTCATGTCGGTCAGGTAGATCGTGACCTTGACAGCATCGCCGAGCGTCGTCCCCGCGGCCTGGCAGACGGCAGCGAGGTTCTCGAGGCACCGGCCCGCCTGGTCCGCGGCCGTGCTCCCGACCAGGTCCCCCGTGCGCGGGTCCAGCGGGATCTGACCGGAGCAGAACAGCAGGCCGCCGGCCACGATCCCGTGCACATAGGGACCGATCGCCGCCGGCGCGTCCGGGGCGGTTACGGCTTCGCGATGATCGGGCAAGTGGTCTCCTTCCTCTCTGGCATCAATGTCCACAGCCTATTCCGGGTCGGCCGCCCGGGTAGCCTCAACCCCGTGCCCAACCGACTCGCCGCCGAGACCTCGCCCTACCTGCGCCAGCACATGGACAACCCGGTCGACTGGTACCCGTGGGGTCCCGAAGCGCTGAGCCGCGCCCGCGACGAGGACCGCCCGCTGCTGATCTCGATCGGCTACTCGGCCTGCCACTGGTGCCACGTGATGGAGCGCGAGTCCTTCGAGGATCCCGAGGTGGCGGCGCTCATGAACGAGCGCTTCGTATGCATCAAGGTCGACCGCGAGGAGCGCCCCGACGTGGATGCCGCCTGCATGGAGGCCTGCCAGGCAATGACCGGCCAGGGCGGGTGGCCGCTGAACGCGTTCTTGACCCCGGACCGCCAGCCGTTCTACGTCGGCACCTACTACCCGCCCGAGCCGCGCCACGGGATGCCGGACTGGCGCACGGTGCTCGAGGCGGTATCCGCGGCGTGGACCGAGCGCCGGCCCGAGGTCGCCGACCAGGGCGCGAGGGTGGCCGCGTCGCTGGGCGCCACCGCCCGCATGCAGGCCTCCTCCGAGCCGCTCACCGAGGCGATCCTGAGCGAGGCGGTACAGGCGCTGCGCGGCTCCTACGACGCCGAGCGCGGCGGCTTCGCGCGGGCGCCGAAGTTCCCTATGGCCTCGGTCCTCGAGCTGCTCCTGGTCCGCGGCGAGCGGGAGATGTCGCTGGGCACCCTGCGGGCGATGGCACGCGGAGGCATCTACGACCAGGTGGGCGGCGGGTTCGCGCGCTACTCCGTCGACGCGACCTGGACCGTGCCTCACTTCGAGAAGATGCTCTACGACAACGCCCTGCTTGCCCGGGCCTACCTGCACGGCTGGCAGGTCTCGGGCGAGCCGCTGCTGCGCCGCGCGTGCCAGGAGACGCTCGACTGGGCGCTGCGCGAGATGCGCGGCCCCGAGGGCGGGTTCTGCTCCGCGCTCGATGCCGACTCCGAGGGCGTGGAGGGGAAGTTCTACGTCTGGACGGTGGCCGAGCTGCGCGAGGCCCTGGACGACCCCGAGCTGGCCGAGCAGGCGATCGCCTTCTTCGGCGCCACCGAGGCCGGCAACTTCGAGGGCGCCGCCAACGTGCTCGAGGGCCGCGGCGCCACGCCTGAGCGCCTGCCGGAGATCCGCTGCCGGCTCTACGGCGCGCGCGCCGCCCGGGTGCGTCCGGGCCTGGATGACAAGCGCCTGTGCTCGTGGAACGCGCTGATGATCTCGGCGCTGGCGGAGGCCGGCTCGGCCCTCGGCCGTCCTGACTACGTGCAGGCCGCGGTCGACTGCGCCGCGTTCGTGCTCGGGTCCCTCCGGGATGCCGATGGGCGCCTACTGCGGACCTGGAAGGACGGCCGTGCCCACATCGAGGCCTACCTCGAGGACCACGCGTTCCTGCTCGAGGCACTGCTGACCCTGTATGAGGCGACCTTCGAGCCCCGCTGGTACCACGAGGCGGTGGCCGTGGCCGATGCGATCGTCGAGCGTTTCTCAGACCGCGAGCGTGGCGGCTTCTTCACCACCGCCGCGGACCGGGAGTCGGATTTCCCGCGCCGCAAGGACCTCGAGGACTCGCCGATCCCGTCGGGCAGCTCGTCGGCCGCGTTCGGGCTGCTGCGCCTGGCCCTGCTCTCAGGCCGGGCGGAGTACGAGCGTCACGCGCTCGGCGCGCTGGCGCTGCTGAGCGCGATCGCCGGGCGCCATCCGCTGGCTTTCGGGCACGCGCTACGGGCGATCGACTTCCACCTGGCCTCGGTCCGGGAGGTCGCGATCGCCGGTCAGGGGGCCGAGGCCGACGCGCTCACCGACGTGGTGCGCCACAGCTTTCATCCGTACGTCGTGATGGCCGGTGGCCCCCCGGACGGCGTTCCGCTGCTCGAGGGGCGCACGGAGGTGGACGGACACGCGGCGGCCTACGTGTGCCAGCACTTCGCGTGTCAAGCGCCGGTGACGACGCCTGCGCAGCTCGCCGCGTCGTTGTAGGGCCCCTTCTACAGCACCGGCAGGTAGCGCTGCAGCTCCCAGGGAGTGACCTGGACGCGGTAGTCGTCCCACTCCTGGCGCTTGATCTCGATGTAGCGGTTGAACATGTGCTCGCCGAGCGTGCGCAGCACCAGCTCGGACTGCGCGGTCAGCTCGATCGCCTCGCCCAGCGTCTCGGGCAGCTGATCGATGCCGAGCCGCCGCCGCTCGTCCGGGGACAGGTGGTAGAGGTTCTTCTCCATCGGATCGGGCAGCTCGTAGCCGTGCTCAATGCCCTCCAGGCCCGCCTGCAGCAGCACGGCGAAGGTCAGGTACGGATTGCAGGCAGGATCGGGGCAGCGCAGCTCCATCCGCGTGGTGCGCTCCTTGCCGGGGTGATACAGCGGGACACGCACCAGCGCCGAGCGGTTGCGGCGCGACCAGGCCACGTAGACCGGAGCCTCGTAGCCGGGGACCAGCCGCTTGTAGGAGTTGACCCACTGGGCGAAGATCGAGCAGATCTCCCGCGCGTGGCGCAGCTGACCGGCGATGAACGCCTTCCCCACGTCGGACAGGAAGTACGGGTCGTCGGCGTCGTAGAACGCGTTGTCCTCGCCGCGGAACAGCGATTGGTGCGTGTGCATGCCGGACCCGTTCTCGCCGAACAAGCGGCTTGGGCATGAAGGTCGCGTGCAGGCCGTACTTCATCGCGTATTCCTTGACCGTGATCCGGTAGGTCATGCAGTCGTCGGCCATCTTCAGCGCGTCGGCGTAGCGCATGTCGATCTCGTGCTGGCTGGGGCCGACCTCGTGGTGGGTGTACTCGGTGTGGATCCCGAGCTGCTCGAGCGCCAGCACCGTCTCGCGCCGCAGGTCCGAGCCCGCGTCGAGCGTGGTCAGGTCGAAGTAGCCGCCCTCGTCGAGCACCTCGGTCGACTTGCGAGTCGCGGAAGTAGAAGTACTCGAGCTCGGGCCCGACGTAGAAGTGGTCAAAGCCCATCCGCTCCGCCCGCTGCACGGCGCGGCGCAGCACGTGGCGGGGATCGCCCTCGTACGGGGTCCGCTCGGGCGTCAGGATGTCGCAGAACATGCGCGCCACCCCGGCCTCGTCGGGCCGCCATGGCAGCGCGGTGAAAGTGATCGGGTCAGGCATCGCGATCATGTCCGACTCCTCGATCGCGTTGAAGCCGGTGATCGAGGAGCCGTCAAAGCCCATCCCGCCCTCGAAGGCGTCGGCCAGCTCGGTGACGTTGATCGAGAACGCCTTCAGCTGGCCCAGGACGTCGGTGAACCACAGCCGGATGAAGCGTATGTCGCGATCCGCGACGTACGCGATGATCTCCTCTGGAGTGCGGGGGGTATCGGACATCGGTCGCGGAACGTTACTTGTGATGAGCCGTCGGCGGTGGCGTAGTGTTCTTGGCATGGGCCGATGGCTCCCTCTCACCGCCGCCGTTTGCGCGCTCGCCGCGTGCGGCTCCTCGTCGGCGGCATCGTCGGCCGGCTCTGCCACCGCCCATTGCGGGCCGGCCGCGGACCACTCCGTGGCTCACAGCTCCCAGGCCCGTGTGTACGCACGCGGCCACGTCCTCTACGGGTGCGCACAGGGCGGGCATGGTCCGATCCGGCTCGGCAGCACCAACGCTGTGCATAGGCGGCGCGAGCGTTGGCCAGGTGGCGGTTGCGGGCAGGCTCGCCGCCTACGCCGTCCGCCGCTGCGGCGTTGATACCAGCAGCAGTCAGGTGGTGGTGAAGCGTCTGACCGACGGCCGGCAGCTCAGCGCCAGTGACGCGTTCAACGGCAATCCGGGACCCGAGAGCTTCGAGTCGATCACTGCGATCGTCGTGAGCGCTTCCGGAACGGCCGGGTGGATCGTTTCCTCGTCCTCGATCGCCACTCACCGGCAAGGCGGCGAGGTCGCGGCGGCAGTGGCTGGATCAGTGCGGGTGCTCGACTCGGGCATCGGGGTACGATTCGGCTCGCTGCGGTTGAGCCACGGCACGCTCAGCTGGACGCGCAACGGTGTCCGCCACACCGCCGCCGTGAGCTGACCGGCGCCGATCACACGCCGGCGGCCGAGCGATGGCCGAGCCAGCGCCGGGCCCAGGTCTGGATCTCCGCCAGCGCGGGCTCGAGCTCCTGTCCCATCTCTGACAGCTCGTAGTGCACCCGCAGCGGCGGTCCGGAGATCACCGTTCGCTCCACGATCCCCCGGGCCTCGAGCTCCTTCATGCGCTCGGAGAGGAGCCTGTCGGAGAGCTCGGGGATCACCTGAGCGATTTCTGAGAAGCGCAACGGCCCGTCCATCAGGACGCGGAGGATCGCTCCGGTCCAGCGTCGTCCGACGAGCTCCACCGCCTCGTGGTAGAGAGGGCAGCAGGGGCCACTGGGCGCCTTCGAGTCACTCGTGCCGGTCTGATGCTCAGCGGCCATGAGGTACTCGGGAGCTTACGCGACCGGTCGGCTTCTGACCCGGGCTAAGCGGCTTCCAGAGCTCGCGAGGCCTCCGAGGAGCCATCGACCGGAACCTCCCCGGCGACGTTGACCATGGCCGCGAAGCCCTCGAGCGTCACCGCGGCGATTGCCTCGAGGATCTCCTCGTCGTCCCAGCCGGCCTCCCGGGCCTCCTCGTGCAGGTACATCGGGAGTCGGCCACCGTCCTGGAGCAGCGCCTGCAGGTAGCGCAGCAGCGCGGCCTCGCGCGGGTCCTTGGAGCTGAACTTGCGCGCCAGCGCCACCTCATCCAAAGCGAGCCCGGCGCCTCGGGCGGTGCGCGAATGCATGGCGATCCCCGGCGCCGACTGATAGTGCTCGGCAACCGCGAGCGCGATCCGCTCGAGCGTCGGCAGCGTCAGCTTCCCGTGGCGGAGCTCCGAGCGAAAGCGCGCATATGCGCGCAGCGCCGCGGGCGAGCCCGCGAGCACGCCGAGGAAGTTCGGCAGCTGCCCGCCCGAGGCCAGCGCACCGCGCAGCACCGCGACCGAGCCATCGGGAGCCGTCAGGTCGTCGTGAATCTGGAACCTGCTCATCGGAATCTTCATGCTGACCACCAGGGGGTCTCATAGGGCTGGCAAGACTTGGTCAATCCTGCCCTTTATTTTTGGCATCTACTTACGGGAGATAAGTGTATCTCTGTCGCGCCGCTCACACAAGGTGTGAATCCGCGCCCATATCTCCTTATACGTCGGCTGATAAAGGCAGGATCACATGGGGTGGAGAAACGCCTAATGGCCACTTGCGCCCGAGGCCCGGAGGGGCTCCGCCGGGGCCCCTCCGCCAGCGTCCGGAGGGCGGCCGCCGGACCGACCTCAGCGAGAACCGGCGAGTCTCGCGAGCTGCTGCGCGAGCTGGTGCGTGACGGCGAGGTGGTGCGCGACGTTGTGGTGCGATCCCAGCACGGCGGCGTGCGCGCTGGTGGCGGCTGCGGCGATCAGCATCAGGCCGAGCATCACCGCCCATAGGGCAGCGCGGTCGGGCCGGAAGTCGGCGCGCTCGTGACGCGGGAGTTGGCGATGGCGGATCGCGGCGGACGGGCGGGTGCCGTTGCGCGACGCGTATCCCTCGGCCCCTTGGCCGGTGATCGTCACGGTGCGGCGTCCGGGTACGCCGTCCTTGCGCACAGGCGGATACGGATCCTCCGCCTGCTCCCAGATCTGCCTTCGCCCAGAGCGGGTGTGGGAATCTGGCATTACCGGGCGGCGATGCTACCAGCGGGCTCGGACGCCAGCGCCGCAGCGTCCGGACGATCCCGCAATTCGCGAGGACTACTCCTTGCCGGCTACGCGCGCGACGAAGTTGGCGACGTTCTGCGCATCTTTCCCGGTCACTACGTCGGCGGGCATGACGCCCTGGCCGAGGCACTGCTCGGCGGAGCCGGAGGGCGCGTTCGGAAGGCACCCGTTGGCCAGCGTGTGCAGGACGAGCGAGGCCGGGGGCTTGAGCATGTCCAGGTTGGGACCGACCTTTCCGGCCGCGTTGGCGGCGGCCAGGGTGTGACAGACAGCGCAGTGGACCCCGAACAGCTCGCGACCGGACCGCTCGCCCGAGGTCAGCGAGTAGCCGCCCACCTGAGCATTGGCGTTGTCGTGATTTCCGATCAGCATCGCGGCCGGAAGCACCACCCCGAAGCCGACGAGGATGAACACGAAGGCGACGCCGACCATCCGGTTGGCGCTGCGGGTCTGGCGCTGGAGCGTCGCCCGGGCTCCGCTCAGCCCGCCGCGCGAGGCGACGAAGAAGAGGCCCAAGGCGAGGATGACCCAGAAGGCGATAAATGCCAGAACGGGGAGCACGCGAGCGGCAGGTTATCGTGCAGACCGGGTGCAGGGGTCGCTCGGCGGGGCCACCGCGACCGTCCACCGGCGGGGCGAGTGCTACGACGGGAGCGTCGCGGCGTGTCCTCGTCATCGACGGCGCCCGGACGCGAAGCTCATCACCGGCGGCGCGACGGCGCGGAAGTCCTCCGCCTCTCCACCGGCGCCGGCCGCAACCTCGCCACCACCCGCAACCGACGCCGCCTTCTGCTCGGCGAGACCGCGCCTGACCTGCTCGTCGAGCATCGAGAAGTCCTTGACCTCGGCCAGCACCCGGTCGGGCGCATCGATCGAGGCGACTCGGCTGACGAGCACGTTGACCTGTCCCCCGCCGGCGGCGAAGCGCTCGAGCTTGCCCTCGACCAGCATCAGCGGCTCGGTCCTGACCGTCAGGCGATGGCGCTCGTAGATCGCGGGCGGGACGATCAGGTTGATCGTCCCGTACTCGTCCTCGAGCAGGATGAAGACCACGCCGCTGGCCGTGCCCGGGCGCTGACGCGCGACCACCAAGCCACCGGTCCTCACCCGCCTGCCGTGCTGGAGCGTCTCGAGGTCCCGGCTCGTGACCACATTCCCAGGCAGGCGCTCGCGCAGCAGCGCGAGAGGATGCGCACGAGCGGTGAGACCGATGGTGCCGTAGTCGGCCAGCATCTCCTCCCAGGCGGAGAGCCCGCGCAACTCCGGGGGCGCCGGCAGATCGAGCGGCAGCGCCAGCTGGGTGCCACCCGGGACGCGGCGCCCGGGCGTCATGACGCCCAGCTGCCAGAGCGCGGTCCGGCGGGCTGAGCCGCCCCGCCGACCCCCCTCGGCCGGCCCCGCTTCGGCCCGCTGGCCCGCGTCGGCGAGCGCGTCGCACGCCCCCGACCACGCCAGCAGCTCCAGCGCGGGGCCGCCCGCGCCGGCACGCGAGGCCAGATCGGACAGGCTCCGGAAGGCACCGCCCTGCTTGCGCGCGCTGACCAGCGCCGCCACCTCATCGGCGCGCACCCCACGGACGTAGCCGAGGCCGATCCGCACCCTTTGCGGCACCGGATCGCCCGGGCCCGCCTCGGCCTCGCCCACCACGCTCGCGTGCTCGATCTCGCACTCGACCTCGCTGTGGTTGACGTCCGGGCCGAGCACCTCGATCCCCCGGCGCTGTGCCTCGTGGACGAGCGCGTCCGGCGGATAGAAGCCCATCGGCTGCTCGTTGAGCAGCGCGCACAACAGCTCCGCCGTGTAGTGGACGCGCAGCCACGTGGATTGATATGCGAGCAGCCCGAACGCGGCGCCATGGGCCTTCGGGAAGCCGAACCCCGAGAACCCCTTGACCATCGTGAACACCCGCTCGGCGGTCTCCGCATCGACTCCGTGCTTGCGCTGGGCCCCGACCACGAAGCGCTCGTGATAGGCCTGGATCGCCGCATCCGAGCGCTTGCGGCTCATCGCCCGCCGCAGGCCCTCCGCCTCGCCGATGCCGAAGCCGGCAAAGGCGATCGCCACCTCGAGCACCTGGTCCTGGAAGATGATCGTCCCCAGCGTCTCACCGAGCGGCTCCTCCAGCGAGGGATGCTCGTAGGGAACCCGGTAATCGGGGTCGACGCGCATCCGCTGGCGGCGCTCGATGTAGGGGTTCACGGCGCCGCCCTGGATCGGCCCGGGCCGGACGATCGCCACCTGGACCGTCAAATCCTTGAGGTTCTCCGGCCGAGTCCGGCGCAGCGACGCCATCTGGGCCCGGCTCTCGATCTGGAACACCCCCGTGGTGTCGGCGTTCTGGATGCACTCATAGGTGGCCGGGTCGTCGTAGGGGATCCGCGACAGATCGATCCGCTCGCCCCGCGTGCGCGCGATCATCTCGACCGTGCGCTCGACCGCCGAGAGCATCCCCAGCCCCAGCAGGTCGATCTTCAGAAAGCCGGCGTCCGAGCAGGAGTCCTTGTCCCAGTGGACGATCTGGCGCCCCTCCATCGCCGCCGGCACGATCGGGCAGCAGTCGATCAGCGGCCGGGTGGCGATGATCATCCCCCCTGAGTGCTGAGACAGATGGCGCGGCAGCCCGTGGGCCTCGGCGGCCAGCCGGGCCAGCCACGCCCACCGCCCCCCGACACCACGTCGAGGCGTCATCCCCGCCCCCGGCCGCCCCACGTCGCGCCGCGGATCCGGCGGCGGAGGCGGGGGGTCGTGATAGTCCCGGGCCGCGGCCAGCGCCCGCTCCCTCGGCTGGGCGAACTCGTCACCCAGCTCGACCCCGAAGGCGCTCTCGATGTCCCGGGATACCTCGCGCGCGTCCCAGCCCTCGCTTCCGCGCGCCACCCGCTCGATCTCCCCGGGAGGCAGACCCAGCGCCTTGCCGAGCTCGCGGATCGCGCCTCGCGCGCGGTAAGTTGGAAAGGCCGCCACCAGGGCCGAGCGGTCATGGCCGTAGCGCTCGTGCACGCGCGGGATCAGCTTCTCACGGATGTCGCGCGGGAAATCGAGGTCGATGTCGGGCAGCGAGGTCAGCTCGTCGTTGAGGAAGCGCCCGATCAGCAGCTCGTTGGCGATCGGATCGACGTGCGAGAGCCCGGTCAGGTAGCAGACGATCGAGGACACGCTGGAGCCGCGTCCGCGCCCCGGCGGCAGCAGAGAGCGGGCGCTGTCGGGACCGCGCACCTCGACCGCCACTTCGCGCGCGAGCTCGAGCATGTCGTGGTGCAGCAGGAAGAAGCCGGGCAGACCCAGCGACTCGATGATCCGCATCTCCTCCTCCAGGCGCGCATACGCGCGCCCGCGGATGTCCCGTGGCACGTGCTCATAGCGCTCCACCATCCGCGCGCCGCACAGCTCGGCCAGCTTGCGCAGCGCGTCGCCGTCCTCCGCACCCGGGTAGCGGTACCCCAGGTCGCTGCCGAGGTCGAAGCGCAGCTCCCCGGCCAGCCGCACGGTCTCGGCGACCGCCTCCGGATGCTCGGCAAAGCGCGCCACCATCGCCTCCGGCGATGCGAGCACGTGGCTGAAGTTTCCGCGCCGCTGCGGCTCGGAGGCGTCGAGCGTCGAGTGCAGCCGGATGGCCACGAACGCGTCCTGCACGGGGGCCCGCGAGCGGGCATGGGCATGGACGTTGCCGGTGGCCACGCAGGCCACGCCGAGGCGCCGCGCCAGCTCCGACAGCCGCCGGTTGCGCGCCCGATCGTCACGGTGGAAGGGGCGCTGGAGCTCCACCCGCAGCCCGCCTATGCCGAACGCCTCCAGCAGCCGCTCGAGCGTCGGGCGATCGTGCACGCCCCGCAGCGCACAGCCGCTCAGGCAGACCAGGCCCGCGGTGTGCTCGAGCACGGTCTCGATCGGGGTCACGGGATCGGTGGCGGGTGCCCCCTCCCGGCCGTCACGCGTGTGCGCGTGCGCCCGGGTCAGAATGCGGCACAGGTTCGACCAGCCCCGGGCATCCCGGACGAGCAGGGTCAGATGACGCCCGTCCTCGAGGTCGATCTCGGCGCCGTGAATCGGACGCAGGCCGAGCGCCCGGGCGGAGACCGCGAACTCCATCGAGCCCGAGACGGTGTTGTGATCGGTCAAAGCCACCGCTTCGTAGCCCAGCGCCAGCGCCGCAGGCACCAGCTCATCGGGGAGCGAGGCGCCGTCCAGGAACGAGAACGCGGAGTGACAATGCAGCTCGGCATACATGGGAACACATGTTCGCATCTCCTCCGGCGGCCACAGCAACACCACGCTGCTTGACAAATTATTAGTGACTGCTAATCTTGTCCTAGCAACACTTAGCAGTCACTAATCACAGCGACGGCGGAGGGACTTCCATGACTCACATGACGGAGGCACGCAGGCGGGGCTGGACGCTCGCGATCGTTTCGATCGGGCTGTTCATGGTGGTGCTCGACAACCTCGTCGTGAGCGTCGCGCTGCCCAGCATCCACCGCGACCTCGGCGCCTCGATCCAGTCGCTGGAGTGGACGGTCAACGCCTACGTCCTGTCGTACGCCGTCCTGCTGCTCACCGGCGCCGCCCTCGGCGACCGCTTCGGGCGCAGAAGGATGTTCATGATCGGGATCTCCCTGTTCACGGCATCCTCGGCGGCCGCCGCCCTGGCCCCCTCGATCGGCCTGCTGATCGTGTTCCGGGCCACGCAGGGCGTCGGCGCGGCGATCTCCACCCCCCTGACGCTGACCCTGCTGGCCGCCGCCTTCCCTCCGGAGCGGCGGGGGATCGCGATCGGCGTGTGGTCGGCGATCAGCGGCGTCGCCGTTGCGCTCGGGCCGCTCGTCGGCGGCGCGGTCGTGCAGGCGGCGTCGTGGCAGTGGATCTTCTGGATCAACGTCCCGATCGGAGTGGCGCTGGTGCCGCTGGCGAGGATGCGCCTGGCCGAGAGCTACGGTCCCTCCAGGCAGCTCGACCTGCTCGGGCTGGCGCTTGGATCGACCGGACTGTTCGGGCTGGTGTTCGGGCTGGTTCGCAGCCAGACCGTCGGCTGGACCAGCACCGAGGTGATCGTCTCGCTGGCCGCCGGCGCGGTCCTCGTGGGCGCGTTCGTCGCCCACGAGCGGCGTGCGCAGGCACCGATGCTCCCGATGGCCTTCTTCGCCCAGCGCGGGTTCGCGGTCACCAACGCGGTCTCGCTGGCCATGTACTTCGGGATGTTCGGCTCGATCTTCTTCCTCAGCCAGTACCTCCAGAACGTGCTCGGTAATTCGCCCCTGCAGGCAGGCGTCAAGCTGCTCGTATGGACCGGGGCGACGATGGTCGTGTCGCCGCTGGCCGGATTCTTCTCCGAGCGCTTCGGCAGCCGGCTGTTCATGGCGGCGGGCCTCGCTCTGCAGGCGATCGCACTGGGCTGGTTGGCATCGCTGACCGGCGTGCACCAGACCTACGCCAGCATGATCGGTCCGTTCATCCTCGGCGGGTCGGGCATGGCGCTCGTGTTCGCCCCGGCCGCCAACGCGGTGCTGGCCTCAGTGCGCAGCGATCAGGCGGGCCAGGCCTCGGGTGCCACCAACGCGATCCGCGAGCTGGGAGGCGTGCTCGGCGTCTCGGTGCTGGCGACGGTGTTCACGAGCCACGGCGGCTACAGCTCTCCGCAGGCCTTCGTCGACGGCCTGACGCCGGCGATGTGGGTCGGGACGGCGGTCCTCGGTGTGGGTGCGGCAATCCCGCTGCTGCTGCCGTTCAGCACCAGGGCGAGCGCCCATGAGCACGCCCGCGAGGAGGCCGCCGAGAACGCGTCCGCACCGGCCCGCAGCGGCGACCTCAGCTTGGCGTAGGATCGATCGCCTCCGAGGCATCGTGGCCACCCCGTCGACAAGCGAAGCCGCCAGCCGGCCCCGCCGTGTCCCCGCCTCCGAGCGCCGGGACGCGCTGATCGACGCGGCGGTGCACGAGTTCGCGCGTGGCGGCCTGCACGGCACGCCGGTGGACCGGATCGCGCGCCGAGTGGGGGTCGCGCAGCCGTACGTGTTCAGCCTGTTCGGGAGCAAGCGCGAGCTGTTCCTCGCGGCCGTCGAGCGGTGCTTCGAACGCACCGGCGAGCACTTCAGCCGCGCGGCCGCGGCGTTCGATCCCGCTACCGCCCCCCCGGACACCGATGTCCTGCAGGCGATGGGGGACTCCTACGTGGCGCTGCTGCAGTCCGACCGCGACTACCTGATGGCCCAGCTGCAGTCCTACGCCGCCTGCGACGACGAGGTGATCCGCGACCGGGTCCGCGCCTGGTACGCGCAGCTGGTCAGGCACGTCCAGCAGCTCTCGGGCGCGGAATCCGAGCGGATCGACGACTTCTTCCGCTATGGGATGTGGCTCAACGTCGCCGCCGCGATCGGCGTCGAGGATCTGTCGGCGGGCTGCGACTGGGTCCGGGCCGAGCCCGACCAGGGCCCAGCGGTCCCGGGCCCCCACCCTCAGGAGGCCGGGGTCCCCTCCGCATAACGCGGCAGGCCGTCGTCCGGGAGCTTCTCCCAGGGGGCGGCGTACGCGACGTACTGGTGCGC
Source organism: uncultured Solirubrobacterales bacterium (assembly GCA_963799995.1). Lineage (GTDB taxonomy): Bacteria > Actinomycetota > Thermoleophilia > Solirubrobacterales > Solirubrobacteraceae > Palsa-465. Next base: position 110,962 of record CAWCZI010000015.1, read on the forward strand.
GCGTGGGCGGATGCCGGGGTCGCTGTCCAGGGCGCCGAGGCGTACGCCGATCTGCGGCGGGTCCCCGACCACCTGGCTGTAGAGGGCGGCTCCGCACTCGCCGCAGAACCACTTCTCGGCCCCACCCTCGGGTCTCCAGGCCCGCAGGCTGTCCTCGCCCGCCAGCAGCCGGAAGGCGCCGGGTTCGACGCGCGCGTTGACCGAGGCCGCGGTCCCGGTCCGGCGCTGACAGCGCGTGCAGTGACAGTAGACCGAGGACCTCAGCGGGGCCGTGATCTCGAAGCGGACCGCGCCGCAGCCGCACCCGCCGGTCAGGCGGAAGCTCACGCCGCCACCCGCTGGGCGAGGTCGCGTCCCGGCTCGATCCGCCAGCGGCGGGCCACCTGCTCCAGGCGGTCGTCGAGATCCCAGCGATCGGGGAGCTCGTCGCCGGCGTGCTGAGGGCTGGCGCCCTTTAGCGACATCGAGCCCGTGTTGTCGCCGAACCGGCGGATGGCCTCGACGTCGTCGGCGGTGAGACGGATCTCGGGCGGCAGCGCGGCCAGCTCGGCGCGCTTGTCCTCGACCCGGCGAGCCCCGGACCCGCTCTCCTGGATCAGCGTCGGCACGACGCAGGCCACGGGATCCTGCGCGAGGTTCCACTGGCAGGCGAGCTGGATCGGGGTGAGTCCGGCGCGCTCAGCGATCGGGCGCATCGTGTCGAGCCGCCGGCGGCCGCCCTCGATCCAGCCTGGCGGGCGGAACGACCGGTGGTCGCGGGGAGCGAGCTCGGAGTCGGGACGCAGGTCATCGAACATGACGCCACCGTAGTCGACCACGCGGGTGATCAGCTTCACGTCCGCCGCTCCGGCGGCGCCGAGCACGAGCTCCCCGGGCCACGGCTCCATCGGGCCGAGAATGATCATCGCCCAGTCGATCAGGGCACCGAAGCGCTCAAAGCAGTCGATCACGTCGAGCGTGAAGCCGTTCGCGGGACCGGGCGCGACGCCCAGCAGACGCGTGAGGCCGGCGTCGCGCAGCGCTGCCATCCCGTTCCACACGCTCTCGCTGGTGTAGCCGGTGCGATCCGGGTTGTGCAGCAGGAGCAGATCGAACGCGTCGAGGCCGCAGCGTTCGAGGCTGCGCTCGGTGGCCATCCGCAGGTAGTCGGCATAGCCGCTCTCACCCCGCAGCGACGGGTCGGTGAAGCGCGGGAAGCCCTTGGCGCCCTGGCGCTCGCCCTCGTAGAAATCGTGCCCGACCGCGCCGACGACGCAGGTCCGGTCCCGCGGGCGGCCAGCCAGCGCGCGCCCCAGCATCGAGTCGGCCTCGCCGGCGCCGTACACGTCCGCGGTGATCACGGTCCGGATCGTGTCGTCGGGCGTGATCAGCGCCTCAAAGCGCTCGTCGTCGACCGGCTCGCCGAAGTGCATGAAACGACCGCCGCTCCAGGTGCCAAGCGCGACCGGTCCGGGATCGATCGTGGTGCTGACGGGGGACATCGAGAGGCCTGAGTCTAGTGCCGTGAGTTCGGTCAGCGCTGGCGCCACCACCTCCCGCTGAGCAGATCGTGGAACACGATCTCGTTGCGCCCGCAGGTGGTGACTACCTCCCAGTAGCGCCGGCGCAGCGGCTTCTCGGTCCACCAGCGATCCTCGATCAGCCACGACTCGCGAACGGCGTCGACCGCGCGCTCATCGACCACCTCCGGGCGTCCGTCCGCATCCGCCCTGACCGCGACCCGGCGGGGCACCGAGAGTCTCCGGGGACCGCTCATCCCTCGAACGGGGTGAGGACCGCGCGCCGCTCCGGGAAGCGGGAGTCCGGGTCGATCTCCAGCACGCGCAGCGCCGCATCGGGCCCCGCGGCGGCACGGGCCTGTCGGATGGCCTCGCGCAGGCGGGCGGCCCGCGCCTGTGCCGGATCGTCGAGCAGCGTCCGCTGATCGCTGGCCGGCGGGCCGAAGCGCTCGACGGCGAGCCTGAGCTCCTCGGCCGGGGCGGGGAGGGTCACCAGCCGCGGCGTCAGCGCCAGGCGCATGCGCACGGGGTCCGCCAGCGCTTCGCGAAACACCACCTGCTCGCGCCACGTCCCCCCCTGCTCCACCAGCACCGCCGAGATGACCACGCCCCGCAGCGTCCGCCCCCGACGTTCACGCCGGGCGAGCAGACGATCGATCAGCAGTCCGAGCCCGCGCTCGAGCTGGGTGCCCGAGCCCGCCTCGGGCAGCTCGAGTGCCTCGCGTAGGAACTCGCCGGCGGGCCGGGGGCTGAGCGCGGTGTCTCCCCCGCCGGCCAGCTCGTGAGCCACCAGACCCGCCTTCCCGAAGCGGTCGGCCAGGGCTGCCACCGGCAGCTCCGCGAGCTCGCCGAGCGTCTTCACCCCGAGCCGCTCGAGCGCCTCGGGCAGGTCCGCCAGCGACGCCCGGGCGCGCAGCAGCGCCACCGGCAGCGGCGCCAGATAGGCCCGCGCCCGCTCCCGATCGGCTCGCACCTGATCGGACCCCTCCCGATTGGCTCGCACCCGATCAGCCCGTACCCGATCAGCCGGTCCGAGGCCTCCGGCCACGATCTCTGGACGTCGAACCCGAGCCTTCGTCGCCGCCGCGACCGCCGCAAAGCGCGAGGGCGCGACCCCGAAGCGAGCCGGGAAGCGCAACGCCCGCCGTGCGGCCGCCAGCACGCCCTCAACCCCCCCGTGCAGTCTCAGCAGCCCACGCGCATCGAAGCACACGAGTCCCGGTCGCTCGGGCTCGACAGCCGCCCCCATCGACTCCAGACGCACCAGCAGTCGCTCCCAGGAATCGGCCACCCCGGCCGGATCCGGTGCGACCAGGGCCAGGCGCGGGCAGCGCGCGAGTGCTTCTCCGAGCCGCATCCCGGGATGCACTCCGAACGCCTCGGCGGCGGGAGACACCTCTCCGATCTGCTGGGTCCCCCCGGGCTCCGGCGCGAGTGCCACCGCCGTCTGGAGCAGCTCACCACGATCGCCGGCGGCGGTTGTGAGCGCGAAGCGGGGGATCAGGACACAGACGATCATCTACGAACAGATGTTCGCATCCTCACCGGATGGCACCGTGACCACAACGCCGAGCTCATTTCGTCCGGCGCATCCTTCACGATGGCCGACCCGTGCCCTCCCTGCGAACCGTCTCGAACCACTCCGCCCTGCGCACCTGGCAGCGGCGGGCGCTCACCGAGATGGCCCGCTGGAAGGACGGTCCGTTCCTGCTCTCGGCCGCGCCGGGGGCCGGCAAGACACGTCCCGCGCTCGAGCTCGCGCGCGAGCAGCTCCAGGCCGGCGCTATCAGCGGGGTGCTGATCGCGTGCCCCACCGCGCCCCTTACGCGCCAGTGGGCGCGAGCGGCCGCCGGGCTCGGCGTCGACCTCGCCCCCGACACCGAGTCCCCCCGGCCTCCGGCCGGCTTCCACGGTGTCTCGGTGACCTACGCCCGGATCGCCAAGGCGCCTGTGCGCTGGGGCCGGACACTGCCGCGGCGCACGCTCGTGATCGCCGACGAGGCCCATCATCTCGGTGAGGACCTGACCTGGGGCGTGGGGTTCACCAAGGCGTTCTTGACCGCTCCTCGATGGCTGCTGCTGTCCGGCACGCCGTTCCGCTCCGACGCCACGCCGATCCCGGGCGTCAGCTACGACGTCGACGGGATGGCCGAGCCCGACGTCTCCTACACCTATGCCGAGGCAGTCGCCGAAGGGATCTGCCGCCCAGTGTGCTTCGTCGCCTACGACGGCACACTGTCGTGGCGCAGCGGCGACGACGTGATCGAGTCGACGTTCGAGACGGTTCTCTCGACCCGCGAGGCCAGCCGCCGCTACCGCACGGCGATCTCGACCGAGCTGCCCGACGGCCTCCAGCGGATCCTCTCCGAGGCCGACGCGAAGCTGCGCACGATCCGCAGGGAGGGCCACCGCGACGCCGGCGGCCTGGTGATCGCCGCCGACTCCGAGCACGCCCGCCGGATCGCCGCCCTGCTGCGCCAGGTCACGGGCAGGGTGCCGCTGGTGGTGCTGCACGCCGAGCCTCGGGCGGCCGCCAAGCTGGCGGCGTTCACGAACTCCACCGACCCGTGGATCGTCGCCGTCAACATGGTCTCCGAAGGGGTCGACATCCCTCGGCTGCGGGTCGGGGTGTACGCCACCGCCGCCAAGACGCCGTTGATCTTCCGCCAGATCGTCGGGCGCTTCGTCCGTACGCTGCCGGGACGCCCGGCCGATCCGAGCTGGCTGTACGTGCCCGCCGACCCGGTGCTCAGAGACCATGCCGCGACGATCGAGCAGGAGCTGCGCCGGGCGCTGCGCCGTCCCGGAGACGAGGATGAGGGGTTCGATGAACCAGCCGAGCGCCGCGAGACCGAGCGCGGCGAGGCGCCGGAGTTCGTCCCCCTGAGCGCCGACGTGGCCCCCCAGATGACCTTGTTCGGATCACCGGCCCCCGGAGCGGGCGGAGCCGGTTCCGCGGCGTCCCGCTGGTCGTCCGCGGCGCTCGCCACCTACGAAGCGCCCGCCACCTACAGGACCGCCGCCGGCTACGAGACGCCCGGCGCCGAGCCCGCCGCGCCCGCCCAGCCGGCCGCGAACGAGATCCCGGCCTTCGAGCGACGCGCGCGGCTCCGGGACGAGCGCCACCGCCTGGTCTCCGAGCTGCGCCGGCGCGACGGCACCAGCCACCGTGAGATCAACGCGTGGCTGAACCGCAAGCTCGGCATCACCAGCGTCGAGCAGGCCACGATCGGAGACCTGCAGCGCTCCGTGGAGTTGCTCGTCGGCAAGCTCTCGAGCCGCCGCTGAGCGGCCGGCGGCCCGGCGCTCCGCGTGGACGGCCCTCCGCGTGGACGCCCCTCGGTGTCGCGCTATATGCTCGGTTTCAGGTGTCACGAAGCGAAGCCCACTAGCGATGGCGCCAGACCTGACAGATATGGCGGTCGGCGGCATCCGTACGCTGCAGGCGTTCGGAAAGCGAATCCCCGGCGCCGGGGGCATCATCGCCCCGTCGCTGGAGGGCGCAGTCAAGGGCCGCACGGTGCTGATAACCGGCGCCTCCTCCGGGATCGGCCACGCGGCGTCGCTGAAGATCGGCGCGGCACACGGCACGGTGCTGCTGGTGGCCCGCACCCGCGACAAGCTCGAGGAAGCGGCGGAGCAGGTGCGCGAGGCGGGCGGTCAGGCGTTCGTTCACCCCTGTGACCTGTCCGATCCCGACGACGTGGACCGGATGGCCAACGAGGTGCTCACCGAGCACGGGCACGTCGACGTGCTGGTCAACAACGCCGGCAAGTCGATCCGCCGCTCGATCAACCGCTCCTACGATCGCTTTCACGACTACCAGCGGACGATGCAGCTCAACTACTTCGCGCCGGTCAAGCTGATCCTCGATCTGCTGCCGAACATGCGCGAGCGTGGCAGTGGGCACATCATCAACATCTCGAGCATCGGGCTGCAGATCAACACGCCGCGGTTCGCGGCCTACCTCGCGTCCAAGGCCGCGCTCGACGCCTTCTCGCGCTCGATCGGGCCGGAGATCATCGGCGATGGGGTTCACATCACGACCGTCTACATGCCGCTGGTCCGGACGCCCATGATCGCGCCGACGAAGATCTACGATCGCGTCCCGACGCTCACGCCAGAGCAGGCGGCGGGCATGATCGCCGAGGCGATCCGCAAGCGCCCCAAGCGGATCGCAACCACGCTCGGGAGCCTCGGACAGCTGACCTACGCGATCGCCCCCGGCGCGCAGGACCTCGTCGTCAACCGTGCCTACCAGCTGTTCCCGGAGGGCGACAAGGAGAAGGAGAAGCCGCCCGACCGGCGCACCCAGGCCGAGCAGCGCGCATTCGCCCAGGCCACCCGCGGGGTGCACTGGTAGCTCGACGCGACGCGCCACGAGCGCTCCGTCATCCCATCAACCCGGCGAACTGGGCGGCCCCGATGTTGCCGCCCGACAGGACCACGCCCACCCGTTCACCGTCGAACCGCAGAATGCCGGCGACCAGGGCCGCCAAACCGGACGCTCCGCTTGGCTCGACCACCAGCTTCATACGCTCGAACAGCCATCGCATCGTCGCAACGATCTGTGGATCGCTGACGGTCACGACCTCGTCCACGAGCGCCCGGATCACAGGCCAGGTCAATTCGCCGGGCGTCTCCGTCTGCTGACCGTCGGCGATCGTGCGCCCCACCTGCACACGCTCGCGATTCCCGCTGGCCAGCGAACGCGCCACATCGTCGCTGGCCGCCGGCTCCACCCCGACCACACGCGCCGCCGGCCACAGGGACTTGAGCACGGTCGCGCATCCCGAGATCAGGCCCCCGCCGCCGACCGGCACGACCACGACGTCGAGCTCGGCGGCCTGCTCGGCCAGCTCGAGCGCGACCGTGCCCTGACCGGCCATCACAAGCGGATCGTCGAACGGGTGCACGAGCGTGAGGCCGCGTTCGGCGGCAAGGGCGCGCACCAGCTGCTCGCGGTCGTCGCGGTAGCGGTCGAACTCCACGACCTCGGCGCCGTAGCCCTCGGTCGCCGCCCGCTTGAGCGCGGGGGCATCGGACGGCATCAGGATCACCGAGTGGGTGCCGCACAGGCCGGCGGCCAGGGTCACCGCCTGGGCGTGGTTGCCCGACGAGACGGCGCACACGCCGCGGGCGAGCGCGTCGGGCCCCAGTGACGAGATCGCGTTGTAGGCGCCGCGGAACTTGAACGCCCCACCACGTTGCAGCGCTTCGACCTTGAGCGCGACCCGGGCGCCGAGCATCGCGTCGAGCGTCCGCGAGCTCAGAACCGGGGTCCGGTGGGCAACCCCATCAAGGCGGGCCGCCGCCCGGCGCACGTCTTCGAGGGAGATTGGCAGCGACTCGGGCAGCTCAGACCGACGTGCCGGCATCCCTCACCAGCCGGCCCACCGGAACCGCCGCCAGGTGATCGGCGTGCAGCCCGAACAGGAGCTTGCCCAGCAATGGCATCAGCTGGCGCTGGCTGGTGATCGCTACCTCCACGACCTCGCCCGGACGCAGCCGGCCGAGCGGGTCATCGCTGTCCTGAAGCCGGACCGCGCCGGCCACGAGACGCCCGCCGGCGCCGTGCGCGATCAGCCACTGGCCGAGGCTCGGACCGCTCGACGCGTACAGGAAGTGTCGGCTGTAGCCCATCGAGGTGATCAGTCGCCGCAGCTGGCCGCGGGCCCCCAGCCACCTCACCAGGCCGCCGGTGGGCAGGCGGGGCACCGCCTGGTCGCCGTAGCTGAGCACCGTGGTCTCGATCGGCGAGGAGGCCTGCCCGAGCGTGAACGACGCATGGATGCCGTAGCTGGAGAGCATTCCGGCGAGCGCGGAAACCTGACCGCGCGGGGCGTCGATGAGCACGCCGATCTCGGGGCGGTCGGTCTCGAAGGTCGTCACCGGTCGAATGTGGGCGAAGTGCGAGACCAGCGAGTAGGACGCGCCGGCGGTGAGCGTCCAGGCCACCACCCCCAGGGCCACCGCCGTGGTCACGGCGGCGCGAGCGCTCCGCACGCGCCAGACCGGAATCGTCCGCGCCCGGCGCTCGTCACCGAGGATCAGCGAGGCGGTGGACGGCCGCCGGGCGAAGGAAGGATCCGGCTCGGGCTGGTGCTCGAGTGCATGCTTGATCGCGGGGCCGAGCTCACGCTCGTTGCGTGCCACCTGGGCGAGCCTGAAGCGCTCGAGCCCGGCGTTGGAGGCGCGGACGTGCCCGTAGCCGAAGCCGTAGGAGACCACCGGGCAGCCGCGGATGATCGCCTCGAGCACGGTCAAGCCTGCGCTCGAGTGGACGAGCACGTCGGCGGCAGCCAGGATGTCGCCCATGCGATCGGTGAAACCCATGATCCGCAGCCGGGGCTCGTCCGCGAAACGCGCGGTGACCTTCCTGCGCAGGCGATCGTTGCGGCCGCACAGACACAGCACGGTGGCGTCCTCGAACTGCAGCGAGGCGCGAGTGGCGCCGGCGAGGTCGCCGACCCCCCAGCCACCGCCGGAGACGGCGATCACGCGGCCCTGAGCGGGCAGGCCGAGGGCCCGCCGCGCGTCGGCGCGTGACCGGGTGGCGAGGAACGCCGGTGCCGTCGGCGGCTTGGCCCAGCGCACGCTGCCGGGTCCGGCGATCCGCTCGACCTCCTCGGCCGACTCGGGATGGGTGATGAAGTGAAGGTCGATCCCGGGATGGGCCCAGAACTGCAGCCCCGCCAGATCGGTGATCGACGAATAGCACGGGACCTTCAGGCGGTTGGTGCGTCTGAGTTCGCCGAGCACGGCCGTGACGCCCGGGTAGGTGGAGACGATCAGGTCGGGGTTGTGCGCCCTGATCAGGCGCATCAGACCGCGCCGGCCGAAGAAGGTCAGCAGCTTGCGCGACAGCCAACGCGTCGGCGCGAAGTACATGAACAGCCGGTACTGCAGATCGAACAGCCACGGCACGAACGTGAACATGAAGGCCGAGTTCTCGCGAAGGATCTTGGTGAGGATCGGTCCCATCGCCGGCAGGCCGTTGACGATCGAGACCTGGACATCGGGATCCTCGTCACGGAACTCGCGCGCGACGGCGCGCGCCGGAAGGTCGTGGCCCTCGCCGATGTCCGCGGAGATGATCAGGACCTGGCGGGGCTTGGCCTCGGCGTCGGGCTCACCGGCCGGGATCACCGCGGCCTCCTCCTCATCCTTCTTGGCCTCGGCCTGTTCGTGGCGCCAGCCGATGTACCGCCGCACCCCCTCCGAGAACGGCGTCGCGGCGGTCCAGCCGAGTTCCCGCTCGGCGCGGTCGCTGGAGACGATCTTGCCGCCGAAGTCACCTGGGCGGGCGGGCGTGTAGACGATCTCGACATCGCCCATCAGCTCCTGGACGGTCTCGGCGATCTGCTTGATCGTCACGGTCTCGTCACTGGCCAGGTTGTAGACCCGGTTGACCGCCACGTCGCTGAGCCCGAGCGCGACCCCGTCGGCGAGATCCTCGACGTAGACGAACTTACGCGACTGCAGGCCGTCTCCGGCCAGCGTCAGCGGGTCGCCGGCCAGGGCCTTGTTGACGAACGCCGGGATGACCGCGGCCTCCCGGGCGCGCGGCCCGTACGGGATCCCGAAACGCAGGATCGTGTAATCGATCCCGTACAGCTCCTGGTAGGCCTTGCAGTACAGCTCGCCGGCCAGCTTCGTGCTGGTGTAGAGGTGGCTCGGCGGCGGCAGCAGCGTGTCCTCGTCGACCTCCTCGGGCTCGCAGTCGGAGTAGACCCAGATCGTCGAGGCGTAGACGATCCGCTTGACCCCGGCCCGGCGGGCCGCCTCGAGCACGGCGACCGTGCCGCGCGCGTTGACGCGCTCGGCGTCCTCGGGCTCGGCATGTACGTCGTTGACATCGGCGACGGCGGCGAGGTGGGCCACGGCGTCGCAGCTGTGCAGCGCGCGCTCGAGGGCCTCGCGGTCGGTGATCGACCCCAGCACGGTGTCGACCGGGTTGGCCGGGTCGTGGTGCCATGGCGACGGGCGCAGGTCGTAGATCACAGGCTCGTGACCGCGGGCGCGCAGCTTGTCCACGACGTGTGAGCCGATGAACCCGGAGCCACCTGTGACGAGGACGCGCATTACTCAGCTTTCCGGTCTGTAGTACAACGGAACGCACGAATGGTTTCGCGCCACCCAGTCGGAATTGGGAAGCTCGACATCGTGGCCCATGATCCGATGGCAGGGCTGATCGTAGACGCGGCCCGTGGAGCGCTCGAGCCAGTCGAACACGATGTACTTGTACAGCCCGGAGACCATGCCCTCGGGCAGCTGCAGGCGGCTGGGGTGGGCGGGATCGAGCTCGGATCGCGCGACCCCATTCTTCCAGGCCACGATCTCGGGCAACCGCTCTATCTGCACCAGTCCGAGCGCGGCCGTGAACTCGCTCATGCGGAAGTTCAGGCCGGGGACCTCGTGATCGGGCTTGCCGTAGTTGCGGAAGTCACGGGCGTGCTGCACGACCTCGGGCCGGCGCGAGACGAGGACACCACCCTCGCCGGTGGAGATCGTCTTGGTGGCATACAGCGAGTACACGCCTGCGTCGCCGTACGTCCCCGCCCGCCGGCCATTCCAGACCGCACCGTGGGCGTGGGCGCAGTCCTCGATCAGGAAGATCCCGTGCTCGCGGCAGTAGTCCGCGATCCGCTCGGTGTCGAAGGCGATGTGACCGCCGATGTGGACCAGGAACGCCGCACGGGGCTTGAACTCCTCGGCAGCCCGCTCGAAGTCGGCGAACGACATGCAGAGGTCCTCGCGGTTGCAGTCCACGAACTGGACCTCGGCGCCCGAGCGGATCGCCGCCAGCGGGGTGGCCATGAAGGTGTTGGACGGGCATAGGACCGTCTGGCCGTCAACGCCGGCGAAGTGCAGCGCCGCCAGCGCCCCGCCGGCCCAGCTGGAGACAGCCACTGCGGGCACCTCGTTGTGAGACTCCCACGCCGCCTCGAAGGCGTCGACCATGCCGGCCTCCGACCACCGATTGGAGTCGAGCACCTGGTCGATCAAGGCATGCAGCCGGTCGCGATCGCGATGGTCGAAGCCGATCGCAAACCGCGCGTAGTCGGGGGTGCTCTGTTGGGAAGCCGAGGTCGAAGCAGTAGTCATATCGAGGGCGGCGCCCTGAGTACGCGGTGGACACCCAGCTCCGCCGGCCGGCGGCGTCCGTTCCCGCGCGCAGTTTGCCAATCCTGCCATTCAGTGTGCGCTGTGACAAGCCTGTCAGACAGGCAGGACGGTATCGAGTCTACGACGCCGAAGCTCTGAAGTCACGAGCTCGAGGGCCTTGACCGTGTGCCGGTAGGACCCCCGGGCACTGTAGAAGTCGGCGTCGTGCAGGAGGATCACATCTCCCGGCAACACACCGTGGAGCACGCGCCGCGCGATCCGCGGCGGCGTCGTGTGCCCTCGCCAGTCCTTGCCCCACCGCGACCACAGCAGCGGCCGCAGCCCGCCGTGGCGCGCGGCCCGCAGCCCGGCCGGGCTGTAGATGCCGTAGGGCGGCCGGTGCCAGACCGGCCCGACCCCGATCGCGTCCTCGATCTCGGCGCAGCCGCGCGCCAGATCGTCGCGGACCTGTGTGGCGGTCAGCCACGACTGCAGGCGGTGACGATGGCCATGGAGGGCCACACCGTGCCCCGCCCCGGCGATCTCCGCCACCAGCCACGGGCGGCGGTGAACCTGCTCTCCGATCACGAAGAAGGTCGCGCGCGCACCCGCACGCGCGAGGACGTCCAGGACGGCGGGCGTGCCCTCGGGGTGCGGGCCGTCGTCGAACGTCAGCACGACGCCCCCGGCGGCGGGCAGCACGCGCGGCAGCTCGAGCGCTCCGGCAGCGGCGGGCACGACAGGCGCCAGGGCGTGGCGGATCACGCGGGGATCATGGCTCAAGCTGCGCTAGAAAGGTGCGATGCGCGCAGCCGAGGGTAGCCCGGGCTCGGTGCGTCCGGATCTGGACAGATGGCTCCCGGATCCCGCCCTCCGCGTAGCCCACTCCCGGACGAGCGCCGTCTCGGCCGACGAGCTGTGGGACGCTGCCCGGGCGGTGAGCCTCACCGAGGCGGCGCGGCTCGGCCGGCTCGTGCGCTGGCGGATCCCGGGGCTCGAGCGCGACGAGACCTTTGATTCCCTGTTCCGCGAACCGCCGTTCATCATCCTGGCGGAGGGTGAGCGAGCGCTCGTCTCGGGACTGGTGGGACGGATCTGGACGCTGCGCCGTGATTACCCTGAGCTGAGCTCGCCGGAGGACTTCCGCGATTGGTCGCAGCGCGGGACGGCCCGCGTGGTGCTGGCCAACTGGGTGCTGGCGGACCCGGACGGCCGATCGTCGATCTTCTCCGAAGCACGGGTGGAGGGCCTCGGAAGCCAGGGCCGGATCGGCCTGGCGGCGGTCCGGCCGATCGTCCGCGCCTTCCAGAATCTGGTCGGCAGCGACGGGATCTGCGCCGCCGTGCGCCGGGCCGAGCGCAGGCCCGGCCCGACGCCGGACTGAGGTCCCGACTCAACCTTTTCGGGGGCCGCGGGGGTTCAAGCAGATGTGAGGATCACTCCCCGACGGCCCACCCCGAGCCGAGCCCAGCGGTCGCGAGACGAGTTCGAGCGCTTCGTCGCCGAGTCGACCGACACGCTGCTGCGCACGGCCTATCTCGTCGTCTGGGACCTGTCCGAGGCCGAGGACCTCGTTCAGGAGTGCCTGCTGTCCGTGGCCCGGAAGTGGCCGCGCGTGCGCTCGATGGAACATCCGCTGGCCTACGCCCGAAGGGTGCTGGTCAACCTCGCCCTCGACGATTCGCGCCGCCGTTCCCGCCGCCGGCAGGAGCTCGAGCACGCCGACCCCGCAGCGCTCGAGACGCGCGCCGATGAGCGGTCGCGGCGCGAGCTCAGCGGCGTCGACGCCCGGTCGGAGCTGATCCAGGCGCTGGGCACGCTCCCACCGCGCCAGCGCGCAGTGCTCGTGCTGCGCTACTTCGAGGACCTCTCCGAAGCCCAGGTCGCCGCGCTGCTCGGATGCTCGCTGGGCACCGTCAAGAGCACCGCCTCGCGTGGACTGACCCGGCTCGAGGCGGTGCTGAGCCCCACCCATCGTGAGCGCCCCGCAACTCAACTGACCCCCAAGGAGTGACGATGATGACCGAGCAACTGGAATCCGAGCTGCGCGAAGCATTCGCGGCCCGCGCCTGCGAGCTTTCACCCGGCACGGGAGAGCGTCTGCGCCGCCTCGACTACCAGCCGCGCACGAGGTCTCTGCGCCCGCCGGTGGCCCTCGGGGCGGTGACCACCGCCGGGGTCGCCGGAGTAGCGGTCTGGATCGCTGGACTCGGCGCCGGCACGACCGCAGCGTTCGCAGGCTGGACGCCCTCCCCCACCCCCGCCGGCCCGGGCCAGATCGCCGCCGCCGAGGCGGCATGCCGGCAGCGGCTGGCCACGATGCCCAGCACGGCCACCACGAAGATCCAGGACCTCGGCGGCTCCGTCGGGCTCAAGCCGGCGCTGACCGACTCCCGCGGGCCGTTCACCTTCGTGATCTTCGCCAGTCCCCACAGCAGCGCATCGTGCATCACCGGTCCCTCGTTCACCTCGTTGGCGGCCACAGCATCGAGCGGTCCGGCAGACGTCCCCGCCGGACGAGTGATGCTGTCCTCGACACACATGACCACCCGTGACGGCCGGCAGCTCTCGTTCGCCGAGGGTCGCACCGCGTCGGACGTGACGGGCGCGACGCTGCTCCTCGACGACGGGACCCGCGTGTTGGCGAGCACCGCCAACGGCTGGTTCGTGGCCTGGTGGCCCGGTGTTCACGACGTCAAATCAGCCGACGTGGCCACCCCGGGGGCCACCACGACCCAGACCTTCGCGACCGAGCCGGCTCGGTCCTGCACGCCCCCAGCGGCCAGCACCGCGCCAGGCCCGTGCATCTCGACGAGCGGCGCCATCGGCGGTGGCGGATCCCAGTCCGGCGTCAGCGCGGGCAGCGGCGCCATCGGCGGTGGCGGATCCCAGTCCGGCGTCAGCGCGGGCAGCGTCTCGATGAGCGGCTCGACCGACACCGGCACCGCCCCGTAGTCCGCGGGAGCGCCGCTGGACTGCAGCGCGCCACGAGAGCTGAGTCAGGCGCCGGCCCAGGGGGCTACGCTGAGCGCGAGATGAGGCTCCGGGACGCCACGATCCTGGCCGGCGGGGCATTCGGACTCGCCGGCCCGGCGCTCGGACTCGCCGGCTGCGGGTCGTCGTCGCCGGCCCGGGCCCACCGCGTCGTCGGCGACAGGCCGGCCGCCGTGGCCAGCCGGCCCCCGCCACCGCCACCGGTGGTGACGCTGCGGCTCCAGCTGCCCCTGATCGGCCTCTCGAGCGCGCGGACGGTCAGCTACGCGACCGCCGCGGCCAAGCCGGTGCTGCGCGGCGTGGTCAGCCCCGCCGGCGCCACCGTCTACCTCCGGGGCCCCGATGGGACGCGCTCCGCCGTGAACCCGCGCCCCGACGGCTCGTTCGCGGTGCCCGCACGGCTCGAGCCCGGGGGCAACTCGTTTCGCTTCACCGCGGCGCGGCTGGGTTCGCGGAGCGCCGGCGCGAACCTGGCGGTCACCTGGCGCGGCCCCGCCGCGGCTGCCCGCGAGCGCGCGATCCAGGCCGATCCCGCCAAGTACCTGGCTCCCGCCAGCGCCGGCCTGAACCGCAAGCTGGCCTCGCTGGGCACTGTGCCGGCGGTCACCGCTCCCGCCCACCGGGTGACGGTCACGTTCACGCTCAACACGATCAAGGCGCCGCCGCCGCCGGCGATCGGCGGCGATGGGAGGTGGCTCGGCGGCTTCGAGCTGACCGAGTACTACCCGGCGCTCGAGTCGTGGTTCGTAGGCCGCGCGGTGGCGGCCCCCGGCCTCCCGGGAGCCCACCGGATCGACTGGCTGTACTCGGCGCGCGGGCTCTCCATGGAGGGCGACGGCATCGGCCTCGACGGCCGCCCGTACCACATCGCAAACCTCGGTTCGGGCGGCTGGCTGACCGCGGGCGGCGGCAACGGCGCCAGGTTCGGGGTCGGCGCCGACGCTCCGTTCTGGCGCACCGGCGGCTTCTGGCGCAGCAGCAGCGGAGCACTCACCTTCCCGCTCGCTGACGGCGGCTGGTCGAGCGGCACCGGGGTGCGCTACGTCAGCCCCCCGGCGGGCATCTCGTTCGCGCCCGGGCCCTCGCGCCCGCTGTCCTACCTGCGCAGCGTAGCCGTCGACCCCAGCCTGATCCCGCTCGGCAGTCACATCTACATTCCGGCGTACGCGGGCGTCAACGGCGGATGGTTCGAGGCCGACGACACGGGCGGGGCGATCATCGGCCGCCACATCGACGTGTTCCGCCCGCCGCCCTCGAGCCCCAGCGACCAGGGCAACTTCGCGACCGGGCAGCAGGTGTACATCGTGGCGCCGGGCAAGCGCCTGCCCTAGTGGTCCCCCCCGCAGGCACCTCCCGGGACAACGACGAGCGGTGTGTGACATCTCGCCAACAATCCCGGCCGCCCGGTCGCCTGCCGGGCTAACGTCAGCGCCATGCAGGACAGCTTCGACGGCGAGGTGACGATCCGCCACGTCCGCTATGCCAACGAGGCCACCGGCTGGGCGGTGCTCGACGCCGCCGGCGCGGACGGGACGCCGGTCGCACTGGTGGGACCGCTGGTGCACCTCGAGGAGCGCGAGCGGGCTCGTGTCGTCGGCACCTGGGTGCAGGACAGCCGCTACGGGCGCCAGGTCAAGGTGAGCGAGGCGCGGCCCCTGGCGCCGGAGGATCCGCAGACGCTGATCGGCTACCTGCGCCGCGTCAAGCACGTTGGCGCCAAGCGAGCCGCCGAGCTGGTGGCGCGGTTCGGCCCCAGCGCGGTGCTCGATGCCATCGACGAGGATCCGGCCGGCGCGTTCGCGACGATCGGGCTGCGCCACGCCCGGGCCGAGGAGGCGCAGGAGTCATGGCAGACGATCCGCGTCACCCGGCGGCTGCACCTGATGCTGGCTCCGCACGGTCTCGCCTACCTGGCAGCACGGATCCACGATCACTACGGCGACGGGGCCAACGAGATTCTGCGCGCCAACCCGTACGAGCTGACGAGCGTGTTCGGCGTCGGGTTCATGATCGCTGACCGGATCGCCACCGCCTCGGGCGAGGAGATCGGCCCCGACCTGCGCGAACGCGCCGCGATCATGCACGTTCTGTCCGAGGCCGAGCGCAGCGGCAGCGCGTGCCTGCCACTCGGAGCGCTGCTGACCGGCGCCGAAACGCTGCTCGGGGGGGCCGAGGTCGCATCCGACGTGGTCGAAGACCTCCAGCGGACCGGCAGAATCGTACGCGAGCAGGACTGGATCTACCGGGCCGCCACCGCCGAGCTCGAGGCGGAGCTCGCCGAGCGCGTCGATGCGCTGGTCCGCGCCCCGCCGGCGGAGCGGCTGAGCACCCCGGCGAGCGTCTCAGCCGACGCCGGCGATCGACCCGACGAGCTCACCGAGGAGCAGCGGGGCGCGCTGCGGTCAGCCTTCGCGCACCGGCTGTCGGTGATCACCGGAGGGCCGGGCACCGGCAAGACGGCGTCGATCAGGACCATCGCCGCGACGGCGGTCGCGCGGGGGGCACGGGTCATGCTGGTGGCGCCAACCGGGCGCGCCGCCGTCCGGATCACGGAGGCCAGCGGCGGCCTGCGGGCGCGCACCGTCCACTCGGCGCTCGGCTGGGTCCCGGGCGAAGGCCCGCTGCACGATCAGCACGACCCTCTCGGTTGCGACCTGCTGATCGTCGACGAGACCTCGATGGCCAACCTCGAGCTGCTGGTCACGCTGCTGCGCGCCGTCGGCGACGGCACTCACGTCGTCCTGGTCGGCGACGCCGATCAGCTCGCCCCGGTCGGCGCCGGCAAGCCGTTCGCCGAGCTGGTCGGCTCCGAGCTCGTGCCGACGACGCGGCTGACGCACATCTTCCGCCAGGCGGCCGGCAGCATGATCGTCCAGGCCGCCCACGCGATCCGGCGCGGCCAGCCGCCAACGTTCATCGCCGGCGAGGGGATGCGCCGCGACTTGTTCCTGATCGAGCGTTCCTCACCGCGGCTGGCGTTGGAGGAGATCGTCTCCCTGGTCAGCGAGCGCCTGCCCACCCATTACGGCGTCGATCCCGTCCGCGACATCCAGGTGTTCGCCCCCGTCTACCGTGGCGAGCTCGGAATCGACGCGCTCAACGCGGCGCTGCGCGGGGCGCTCAACCCCGGCGGCCGGCCGGTGCGCGGCGGCCGGCTGCGGATCGGGGACAAGCTGATGATGACCGGGCGCAACCTGCACGAGCTCGGACTCATGAACGGCACCCTGGTGCGACTGCTCGACGAGATCGGCGGCGACGACGGCCCCAGCCCCGCGAAACGGAGCCGGCAGGCCGACGCGCGGGATGAGCCCGCCGACGATCCGGCGCTGCTGCTGGGCGGCGATGACGCGGTCTTCCGCCTTGCCCACGAGGAAACCGACCGGCTGCGCCTGGCCTACGCCTGCTCGGTCCACCGGGGCCAGGGGATCGAGTTGCCGATCTCGGTGATCGTGGCCCACCCGGCGGCTGGGGCATTCTTCCTGCGCCGCGAGATGCTCTACACCGCGGTCACCCGCGCGCAGATAGCCACCGTGATCGTGGGTAGCCGCGACGTGGTCGCGCGGGCCGTGCGGACACCCGACACGAGCCGTCGCCACGGACGGGTCGGCGAGCGCCTCGAGGCCCTCGCCGCGGACCCTGCGCTCACCGATCGCGCTACCCCGCCCGCGCGTACATGATCGTGCTGGCGTCCGTGCGCGTCTGCACGAAGCCCGGGGTGCGGCTCATCAGCGCCTGCGTCGCGGTGCCGCGCCCGACCAGCACGACGCGCACCGCCGGCGTCAGCGCGCTGCGCCCGGCGGCAGCGCCGTCGAGCCAGTCGAGATACGCCGCCTGAACCGGGTGCGAGAAGGCATCGATCGGGTCCCCAGCCCAGATGCGCCCGCCGGCCAGGGCGACCTGCTCGTCGATCGAGCCGTCGGCGAGCACCGGAGAGCCGTGCGCGAGCGTCACCGCGCCGGCGACCAGCCGGGCACTGGCGCCCGAGGGTGTCGGACCGTGAGCCAGCGACACGGCGAGCACGGCGACGGAGGCGACAGCGGCCACCGGCGCCAGCGCTCGCATCGAGCGCTCGGGGTGCAGGACGCGCGCAGCGGGAGCGACCAGCATGAACAGCAGCCACACACCGTCGCGGTCGGCCCGCACGGTCAGCAGCGCCAGAGCCGCGATCGCGATCCACTCCCACAGTGCCGGTCGCGCGCGCCACATCCGCACCCCGAGCGCGAGCGCCGCGGCGAGCAGGACCAGATCCAGCGGAGAGCTCAGCGACAACGGCCCCCACAGCCCCTCCCCCCGTTGCGCGGCCAGGTTGGTGAGCACACCCCCGTAGTAGGCGGGAGTCCGCAGCAGCGCCGGCGTAAGGCACAGGGCCAGCGACGAGGCGGCCCCCACCCCGACGGCCAGCAGGGGCTGGCGCCGGCCGCGGTGCAGCGCCAGGTAGGCGAGCACGAGCCCGAGGCCGAGCAGCGCCGCGCCGTGGAGATTGGACCACAGCGCCAGCAACGGCACCACCCACCAGATGGCTCGCGACGGAGAGCGCGTCTGCGCTCGCAGAAGCGCCAACACCACCGGGAACAGCACCAGCGAGAACAGCTGCACCCGGGCGATGGCGAGGCTCGGCAGAGCACCCACGCCGGCCACCAGCAGGGCGGCGCCGATCCCGACCGGCTCCGCCCCCTCGGCGCGGGCGTCGCGCGCCAGCACGCCGAGGGCCAGGACCACCGCCAGCAGCTGTGCCAGCATCAGCCCACGGTCGCCCAGCGCCCGGTCGAGCCCGTTGAAGATCAGCTCGGCCAGCACGAGCACGTTCGGCCAGTGGGCCGTCGGCTCGGCCGCGAACGGGACTCCGGCGGGAATCGTGTGACGTGAGGCGATCACATGGCCGAGCGCGGCCAGCCAGCGGGCGTCGGCGCCGACACGACCGAGGAGGGCAGCGAGGGCGAGCACGAGCGCGACGCTGGCGACCAGCACGGCGTTCGGCGCCAGGCGGGAAAGGGCGAGCGGCTTGGACACGCATTTCACGTATCGCCCGGTGGGGCGGGGGCTCACCTAGACCTTCGTCCAGGTTGACCTACCGCATCGTCGGATGTGTTGGGGGGTGCCAGGGACGATGGTCATCGCATGTCGTCATTGGCGTTCCCGCACGAGCCCGTGCTTGGAGGCAGCTCGCGCGGGTGGGCGCGCGAGCGCCTGGCACGGATGGGCGTCGACGCGCTCCTGGCCGTGGCGGTGCTCGGTTTCGTGACGATCCTGCTGTCCCTCCCCATTGACTTCTCCAATGACAGCTGGCTGGCGCTGGTCACCGGGCGCGAGGTGTGGCAGAGCGGCGTGCCGCACCATGAGCTGTTGACCTCGCTGGCGGCCGGCCATCAGTGGATCGACCAGCAGTGGCTCTCGCAGGGCGCCAGCTACGCCCTCTACCTCGTTGGCGGGTTCGGTCTCCTCGGGCTGGTCAACACCTTCCTGCTGGTGAGCGGCGTAGCCGGCGGCGTCGCCGCCGCGCGCCGGCTCGGCGCGCCGTTCCCGTCGGTGCTGGTGACGCTTCCGGTCTGCATCCTGCTGATCGACCCGGCCCGCGAGGTGCGCACCCAGACCTTCGTGATCCCGTTGTTCATGGCTGTCGCCTACCTCCTCGCGCGGGACACGCGGACCCCCTCGCGCCGCGTGTACTGGTGCCTGCCGCTGCTGGTCCTGTGGGCCAACCTGCACGGCACCGTGACGTTGGGCGCCGGGCTCGTCGGCCTGCGCGGGCTGACCGTGGCCTGGGAGCGCCGCCACTCCCTGCTGGCGTCGGCCCGCGCTTGGGCGCGACCCCTCGCGCTGATGCTCGGCGCGCCCGTAGCGATCCTGCTCACGCCGTACGGACTCGGCATCATCGGCTACTACCGCTCGACGATGGTCGGCGGATCGCTGCGCCAAGCGGTCATGGAGTGGCAGCCCGTGACCAGCCAGCCGCTGATCGCGGTGGCCGCGCTGGGCCTGGCCGGGCTGGCGCTGTGGTCGTTCGGCCGCAACCCTGAGCGCACCACCGCGTGGGAGCGGATCGCGCTCGTGGTGCTGGCCGCCGGAAGCGTCTCGGTCGTACGCAACGTGCTGTTCCTCGGACTGTTCGCCCTGATGGTGGTCCCGGTGTCGCTGGACCTCGGTGGGACCCGCGAGCGGTCGCGCGGCCCGCAGGACCATGCCCTGGTCAACGGCGTTCTGCTCGGGCTGGCGCTGCTCGTGGCCTGCGCGGCCGCGGTGGCGACACTCGCACGTCCGGCCTCGGCTATCGAGTACAGCTACCAGCGACCCGGCGTCCTGACCGCCGTGCGCAACGCCACCACCGCAGACCCGGCGCTGAAGGTCATGGCCGACACCGGGTTCTCCGACTGGCTGCTGTGGCGCGACCGCTCGCTGGACGGCCGGATCGCTGACGACGCCCGCTTCGAGCTGATGGGCCCCACACAACTGCGCGAGCTGACCAACCTGTTCGATGTCGTCGGAACCAACTGGAAGCAGCTGGCCCACGGGTACCGACTGCTGGTGCTCGACCGCCGCTACGAGCCCCAGACGGTGAAGGGCTTCCTCGCCGAGCCCGGCCGGCGGGTCCTCTACAACGACGGTGATCGGCTCGTGATCCTGCGCAGCGCCGCCGAGGCCGGAGGCGGCTGACCATGAACCGCATCGGCCCCATCGATCCATCAAACAACCTCTCCGTCACCGTGTCGCGCGCGCTCGGTCGGCGGAGCACTGACCGGACTACTGCAATGAGCGACATGAACCCCATCCGTATCGATGCCGGCATCCGGGCACGCCACCAACTCGGGCGAATCCGCCGGCGCGGATCGGAGGAGAGCGGCGTCGTGCTGGTGCTGATGGCGTTCCTGATGACCACCTTCCTCGCCCTCGGCGCGCTGGCGATCGACCTCGGCTCGTTGCACCAGTCCGAGAGCCAGGCACAGGCCGCGGCCGACGCGGGCGCCCTGGCGGCGGCCCAGGATCTTCCCACGAGCACCGCGGGCGCCTCGAGCGACGGCACGACTTACGCCCTCACGAACTACCCGGGCGCGACCGTGAATGTCACCCCCGACTACAACAGCACGACCAACCAGGTGAAGGTGACAGTCACCGCGGCCTCGCCGACCTTCTTCGGGCGGCTGCTGGCGGGCAACAAGACCAGCTACAACGTCAGCGCGAGCGCCGTCGCCGCGGCCGGCAGCGGCGGCGGCGCCAAGTACGCGGTCTTCTCGAAGAGCACGGCCTGCAACAACAACTCGACCCTCTACCTCAATGACAGCAACCTGACCATCAACGGAGGGCTGCACACCAACGGCGGCATGACCGAGGCCGGGGCCAACAACAGCTATGACTCCACCACCTATGGCGGCCCCAACGGGTGCGGCTTCACCAACAACAACCCCACCAACAACAAGTACGACACCGGCGGCGCGACGACGCCCACGCAGACCACCGCGAACCTCCCGTGGCCCGAGGACTGGACCTCGTACTTCTCCACGCTCCCGCTGAGCCACGGCAACGATCCGGCGTGCACCATCACCGGTACCGATCTGAACATCCAGAACGAGAACAACGCGACGTTGGCCAAGGGCGTCTACTGCTATCAGACGATCGAGTTCAACTCGAGCGGGCTGACGTGCACGTGTACCTTCGTGGCCTCGTCCAGCATGCAGTTCAACCAGGGGCCCGACAGCTTCACACCCGACGCGACCGACCTCGCCGCGGGCGGCGTCCCATCGAGCCTGCAGGATCTCGGCTTCTATGACATGGACTCAAGCAACGTCAACGTCAACGCCAACGGATTCGACTTCCTCAACGGCGGCACGATCTTCGTCCCCAACTCCCCGCTGCTGACCGTCAACGCGCCGAGCGGCACCGTGTCCTCCTTCCTCGAGGGCCAGGCGATCACGATCAACAGCGGCGGGTCGACGGCCACGTGGGCCGGCAGCGGAGCCCAGATCGGCGGCGCCTCGAGCCCGCCCAGCCTGGTGCAATGACCGGACACCTCCGCGCCGCGCGACGGGTCGGGTTCTGGCTGCTGGCGGGAGCCGTCGTGCTCTCGGGGCTGGCGATGATCTACACGGTCATCGAGAAGCCCGGACCGGGCGCGCTGTACGACTTCCACGGCGGGTTGTACAACGCGGGCCTGGCGATCCTCCACGGGCACAGCCCTTACCGCCCCGGCTTCTTGGCCCACCAGGCGGCGGTCATGCGCAGCGGCCGGATCGCGATCGGCGAGACCGCGGCCAGGCCATTCTCGATCCCCGTGTATCCAGCCGCCGCGAACCTCGCGATGCTGCCGCTGAGCCTGCTGCCGTTCTGGCTCGCGGGAACGATCTACACGGTCGCATCGATCGTGGCGATGCTCGTCGGACTTCGCTTGCTGGGCGTGCGCGACTGGCGTTGCCTGGTCCTGGCCACGATCTCCTGGCCGTTCATGTTCGGCCTCTACCTGGGCGCCGTCGGTCCGCTCCTGGTGCTCGGGGTCGGGGTCGTGTGGCGCCACCGCGACCGGCTGTGGCCGCCGGCGCTCGCTGCGGCATCGCTGATCGCCGCCAAAGTGTTCCCGTGGCCTGTGGCTGTCTGGCTGCTGCTCACCCGGCGCTACCGGGCGTTTGCGCTGACGATCGCCGCGGGGGGCGTCCTGACGCTGGGCGCCTGGGCGGTAATCGGCTTTGACGGCATGCTGCAGTACCCGCGGATGCTGTCGGAGATCTCCTTCATCCAGGAGGGGCGTGCGGTGTCTGTAGCCTCGGTGCTGGACGTGGCCGGCGTACCTTCCGGGATCGCCGGAGCCGCGGCGCTGGTGCTCGCGGCGGGCCTGCTGCTGGTCGCCTGGCGGATCGCCTCGGGACCGGATGGAGCCCGCCGCGCGTTCGCGCTGGCGGTCGTCGCGGCACTGGCCTCCACACCGATCGTGTGGGAGCACTACATGGTGTTGCTCCTGGTACCGATCGCCCTCGTGTCGCCACGAGCGTCCAAGCTCTGGCTGCTGCCGATGTGCACGCCGCTGATCTCCGTGGTGTCCGCGGCGATCGTCCCCGTCGGGAGCCAGCTGGGGCCCCATCCCCCGGAGACGCTGCGCTTGGCGGTGCCGTGGATGGCGATCCAGGGCGTGATCGCCCTCCGGATCGTGTTCCCCACCGCCAGGCTGCGCATGCCGCGCCGGTCCCGCCTGCGGTCGGCGCCGAGCCGCATCAAGGGCGCGGCGACGGCGGCCGCAGCGGGCTCAGCCGAGCTGGCCTGAGCCCGCTGCCGCGACGTCAGCGCCGGGCGTCCGCTGCCGCGGTCCGTCAGCGCTGCAGCGGCGCGATGTGGAACGTCTGCGTGCCGGTCTGCACCAGCCGCGGAGCCGGTAGCGCGGCCGGCCTGGCCGGCTTTCCGTTGAAGTTGAACATGTCGAACAGATCTCCGATCGCGGGGCTGTTGGTCGGCACGTATGGGTTGGTGGAGCTCGTCGTCGGGTTCGGGAGACGGTCCAGGCTGCGTGAGGACAGGACGGGCAGGCCCCAGTTGCGCTCGATGAACTTGAGGATCGAGACGTGGTCGGTGTAGGTGTGGCTGATGTAGCCCTGCTTTGAGTACGGCGAGATCGCGATCATCGGCACCCGCGTGCCGTCACCGAAGAACGAGATCGGCTGGATGTAGCCCGAGTCGTAGTAGCCGCCGCCCTCGTCGAAGGTGACGAAGATCGCCGTGCTCTTCCACAGCGAGGGATTGTTCTGGACCTCGTCGACGGCGTGGGTGACGAACTGCTCGAACGCCGCCAGCGTCGAGTAGCCGGGATGGCCATCGTCGTCGCCGGGCTTCAGGAACGACACCGCGGGCAGCGTGCCGTTGGTCGCGTCAGCGTCGAAGTCGCCGAGACCGTGCTGCACCTTGGCGCGGAGCTGCGGATTGGTCATGATCGCGCTCGAGTACTGCATCGGATCGCAGATCCCGCAGTAGTTCGGGCCCACCTGACCGTTGTCGTAGCCCTCGCCGAAGTAACCCCAGGTGATCCCGTGAGCCGACAGCTCGCCGCCGATCGTGGGCAGGTCGTGCTGAGGGGGCACGGTGAACGTCGACGTGTTCAGGGTCCCGTCGACGTTGTAGCCGGGGTTGTAGTTGTTGAGCAGATAGTAGTGCCCCGACGCGCACAGGTCGGCGACCTTGTACGACAGCGTGTTCAGATAGCCGAACACCCCGGCGACCCCGGGAGCCGTGTGGTCCGAGCAGTTCGAGTAGCTACCGCCGTCCGTTGTCCCGGGCTTGCCGTAGCCGTCCTGCGTGTACCAGTTGTTGGTGCCCGGCATCGGGTTCGGATTCTCGATCTCCCCGGCCGGGGGAGTGATGGCGCCGCCATTGGTGTCCTGGTAGTAGGCGGCGTCGCCGGTGCCGAGCGCGATGTGGTTGGCGCCCGTGCCGCCCATCACCGCCTGGTGATAGTTGTCGGACATGGCGTAGTGGTTGGCCAGGTCCTTGAGCACCGGGGCGTCACCCTGGGCCATGTTGTAGTAGCCCATGTCGAGCGCGCCCTGGTCGGTGGACTGGCTATTGAACGGGCTCGGCGGTGGGTCGCCGTTGTTGTCACCCGAGGTCTCGTGGACCCAGGTCCAGAGATCGTTGTGACCCTCGGAGACCTGCTGATACATCTGGTAGAAGCGGTGGATCGGGTCGCCCACGAAGGCCCCCTCGAACTCGCAGGTGCCGAACTGCTGGTACTGGCCGTGGTCGTCGAAGTACGGGACCGACGCGGTGATCTGATATGGGCCGTTGGCCAGATTGGCCGGGAAGCGGCTGTCGGGCACATCGCCCTTCTGACCGCTGCAGGCCTGCGAGACGTACGTGGTGTTGGGCTGCGGAAGGGTGGTGAACGGGCTGGTGTCCGCCGGGTCCAGCTGGTATTTCTTGGTGTCGGAGGCCTGCTCCTGCCTAGCCAGCGAGGCGTGCGGACCGAGTCCGCCCCTGGCCGTCACGATCCCTTCGGAGAGGAGGTTGTCGACGGTCTGCCCGGCCGGCGGCTTGTAGGTGGCGAAGACGTTGTCGAAGCTGTGGTTCTCGCCAATGATGACCACGACGTGCTTGATCGGCGAGGCGGTGGTTGGGCTCGACGCCGTCGGCGTGGGTGTCGTCTTTGTACTGGCCGCTGAGCTATCGGCTCCGGCCCCGCCGGCCAGGGCCAGGGCTCCGGTGCCAGCGAGCGCAGCCACAACCCTGAGGCGCCGTCGCCGGCGTCCGCGCAATGCGAGCATTTCCCCTGCTCCTTTACGTGGTGTGTGAAACGGAGCGGGACGCTATGCGACGGTCGCCGGCGCGATGTTGACGATCGGTGAAAACCGCCGGCGGGCGGCCGACTCAGAACCCGGGAATGTTGTGCGACAGCGAGTACACCACCGGGTACATCAGCACGATCATCAGCGCCGGCATGATCAGGAACATCAGCGGGAAGATCATCTTCACCGGAGCCTTCTGCATTTTCTCACGGGCCGCCATACGCCGGCGCTTGCGCTGGTCTTGCGAGAGCTCGCGCAGCACGGGCCCGATCGAGACGCCCAGCGACTCGCCGCGCACGGCGGTGCGGACGAAGGCCCGCATCGACGTGGTCTGGCAGCGGTTGGCCATGTCCTCGAGCGCCTGCCCGGTCGACATGCCGAGCGTCTGCTGCTTCATCGTCAGCCGGAGCTCATCGCCGAGGGGCGCCTCGATGCGCTCGGCGATCATCCCCAGCGAGGCGGTGAAGCCCATCCCCGCCTCAACCGTAGCGATCAGCAGATCGATCAGCTCCGGCAGCTGGCGCTCGATGTCATCCAGCCGCGCGGCGCCGCGCTTGCGGATCACGAATGAGGGGAGGATGAAACCGGCGGCGCCGGACATCACGACCGCCACCATCGCGAGCGCGCCGACGCTGCCGCCTGCCTCGAACAGCGCCAGCAGGCACAGCGGCAGCCCGATTCCGGCCAGCACGCGATAGCCGTGCACCAGCTCTTCGGAAACGTCGTAGAAGCCCGCCGCCGCCAGCTCGCTGTAGCGCAGCGGCGCCGGCACTGAGAAGCGCCGCATCACCAGTCCGCCGACGCGCGTGGCGAGCCTGCGGAATGACCGCTTCAGGCGCATCATGATCGGCAGGTCGACCTCGGTCACGGGGCCGTCGAAGCCGTAGTCGGCGATCTCGCGCAGATGCGACTTCAGCTGCAACCTCGGGATGACGACCGCGCGCGCCAGCAGGCGCCCGCTGACGCCGACGAGGCCGATTCCGATTATGAACAGAAGGATGGTCATCGCGTCATGCCTTTATCGTCGTGATCTTCTTCATCACCTTCCACCCGCCGAACACCATCAGCGCGGCGACTACCAGCAGGATGACCCCGATGGTGGTGTGCAGCAGTGGATGGGCATACTGCGGCGAGACAAGCGAGATCGCCAGCAGAAGCAGTGGCGGCAGGCCGGTGAGCACAATGTTCGACATCTTCGCCTGGGCCGTGAGGGCCTTGATCTCGCGGCGCAGGTCGGCCCGATCACGAGCCCCGTCGGCGACGCGCTCCAGCGCCTCAGCCACGTTTGATCCCGACCGCCGTCCCAGCGAGGCGATCAGCGCCACCTGGTCCATGTCGTTGGCCTGCATCCGCTTCGCCACGGCCTCGAGCGACTCCTCGAGCGGCCGCCCCAGCTGCTCGTCGGTGACGGCACGCTCGAGCTCTGAGCGGACCGGCTCGTCGGCGCTGGCGGCGACGATCCCGAGCGCGCTTGCGAAGCTCCGCCCGACACGCATCGAGCTCGAGAGGTCCTGCAGGTACCCCGGCAACGCGTCGGCGAACAGCTCCCGCTGCTTACGCGCACCGCGCTTGATGAACATCCGCAACACGAACGGCCACAGCAGCAGTGGCACGACCGCTATCAGCAGCGAGCCAGAGACCACGAACGCGAGCACGCTGACGAGAGCGCCGCCGATGGCCGCGCGCTTGACCAGAGCGGTGGGGGCCAAGCTGCTGCGAGCGATCGCCACGTCCTGCACGAACGGCGCCCACCATCTGGCGCGCTCGAACAGGCGCGGCTTTCCGCCGCGAGACGCGATCTGGATCGAATCGCCGGGCTCGGACCCATCCTCGCCGGGGATGAAGCTCTTGACCCGGACCAGCACAGCGCGCTTCGAGGGCCTGTGGAGGACCAACCACGCCGAGAACACAAACAGGAGGCCGGCGATCCCGGCCACGATCGGGATCGATCCCGAGGAGCTCCAGAACGAGGTCTGTGCCGCAGGCGCCGGCGGCGGCGCGGGCGTCGCGAACGCGGGTTGCGGGGTGAGCAACGTGCTGTGGGAGAAGTCGGGTCCCGTGTGGCGTCCGACCGGCTTTGGAGACGGCGTCACCGCCGGGCGTTTCGGGGCGGCGGCCTTCGGCGCCTGGTAGCTGGCCTGCACGCTCCCCGGGGCGCTCGTCGCGCTCACGGTCAGGTTGACTGCCTGGCCGGCCGGCTGCGCAGAGCGATAGCGCAGGACATACCCGCGGGTGAGCGCGCTCTGGATCTGCGCGAGCACCGTCGGCAGCTGCGCCGCCGTGGTCGTGACGAACTGCCCCGGGGACGGGGAACTCGCCTTGAGCGCGTTCAGCGCGCTCGCGCTCGAACGGGCATCCTGGAGGCCGATCGTGAACACGGGGACGCGAGCGGCCAGGGCCGCCGCCTTGACCGACGCCGGCGTCGCCCCGTTGGGCGTGACAAGCGTCTGTGCACCGTCGGCGATCACGACGATCGCACCGACCGCCAGCTTTGCATGGGCCAGCTCGGAGAGGGCGAGCTGCGTCGCGGCCGACACGTTGGCCTGTGGTCCGGTCCACGGCACGGCGACGAGCGAGCGGAAGATCGACGTGGTGTCGCTGCTCGGGTGCAGGATCACGTTGGGTGTCTGGTCGAAGGTGATCAGACCGACCTGCTCCTGCGGGGTGCGCTGGCCGGCGAAGCCTCGCACGGCGGTCATCGCCGCGGTCAGCGGCGCTCCCGCCATGGCGGTGCTCTGGTCGACCGCCAGCATCACACCGAGATCGCCCTGCCCCGCCTGTGCGAGAGGCGTGAGGGTCGCTCCGGTGACGGGCACCCCGTTCTCGGTGACGTGGAGAGCCGCGGCTGTGAGCGGACCCCCTGACGGCGCGTTCAGCACCACCGCGCGTTGCGGAAACGCGACCCCGCCAGACAGCCACCCCGACAGCGGGACAGGCGGCGGCGTGCGGGGCTTGGCCTTGGCCTTGGTAGAGGCGTGCGCCTTGGTGGCCGTGGTGGTACGAGCGGCGGTGGTCACCGTCGCGGAGGCGCCCGACCCCGGGACGGCGAGCACCGCAGCGAGGACCGCGACCAGCGCCAGCGAGCGGCGCCGCCGTGCCGCGCGACGCTCAGCCACGACCGTCACCCACACCCACGAGCTCGGGACGACCGCCTACGAGGTCGTCGGGAAGCTCGATCCCGCGGCGCTCGAACTTCTCCAGGAACCCGGGCCGCAGTCCGGTGGGCTTCAGCGAGCCGACGATCGTGGTTGGTGCTGGGCGACGGCGTCGACCTGGAAGGTGTAGAGGTCCTGCAGCGTGATCACGTCGGCCTCCATGCGCTGGACCTCGGTGACCGCGACCACGCGACGGGTCCCGTCGCTCATGCGCTCGATCTGGATCAGCAGGTCCAGCGCCGAGGCGATCTGCTCGCGGATCGCGCGCAGCGGCAGGTCGTAGCCGGCCATCAGCACCATCGTCTCCAGGCGGGCCAGGGCGTCGCGCGGGCGTGTTGGCGTGCAGCGTCGACAGCGAGCCGTCGTGGCCGGTGTTCATCGCCTGGAGCATGTCCAGCGCCTCGGCGCCGCGGACACTCCCCGACGACGATCCGGTCGGGGCGCATACGCAGCGAGTTGCGGACGAGGTCGCGGATCGCGATCTCGCCCTCGCCCTCGATGTTCTTGGGCCGCGACTCGAGCCGCAGCACGTGGCGCTGGTTGAGGTAGAGCTCGGCGGCGTCCTCGATCGTGATGATCCGCTCGCTGTCGGGAATCGACGCCGACAGCGCGTTGAGCATCGTCGTCTTACCGGAGCCGGTGCCGCCCGCGATCAGGATGTTCAGCCGCGCCTGGACGCAGCGCGGCCAGCAGGTCCGCGGTCTCGGGCGTCAGCGCGTCCCGCTTGATCAACGAGTCCATGTCCAGCCGGGTCTTGCCGAACTTCCGGATCGTCAGCAGCGGCCCGGTGAGCGACAGCGGCGGGATCGTCGCGTTGATACGGCTGCCGTCGGGCAGGCGGGCGTCGACCATCGGCGAGGCCTCGTCGATGCGGCGCCCGACCTGGGCGACCATCTTGGAGATGATCCGCTGCAGGTGACCCGTCGTCGGTGAACCGGACCGGCGTCTTGTGCAGGCGGCCGGCCCGCTCGACCCAGACGTCGTAGGGCCCGTTGACCATGATCTCCGTCACCGTGTCGTCCTCGAGCAGGCGCTCCAGCGGGCCGTGGCCGACGATGTCGGCGGTCAGCTCGAGCGCGATCCGCTCGCGATCCTCGCGGGAGATGCCCGGCTCTTGGGCAAGCCGGTCGCGCAGCTCGTCCTGGACGCGCAGGCGCAGCGCCTGCCTCGATCGATCGTCGGTGTTGAACAGCTGGCGTCCGAGGTCCTCGATCAGCTCCATGTGGATCCGGTTCTTCATCTCGGAGAACGGGATCGCGAAGCGGCCTCCTGGCCGCTCCTGCTCGCCGCCGTTGGACAGGCGCTCGTGCAGCTGCATCAGGCGCTCCTGCGCTTCCGCCGGAAGATCGACTGCCGCTGGGGCCGTGCCGCCTCCGGCTCGGCTCGGCGGTCGGCAGCTCGATCACCGAGCCGCCGCCGCCGCCGTGCTTCTTGCGTGCCTCGGCGGCGTCGATGTAGAGGTCGGCCAGCGCGCGGAACGCCTTGGCCGCCTCGGACGCCGCGCTGCAGCGCGATCGGCTCGCCCTGGTTGATCGAGCGGGTGATGTCGCGGTGGCTGGGGACCAGGATGTCGACGTCGCGGCCGAGGATCGCGAGCACGTCCTCGCGCTCGATCCCCACGTTGGTGTTGGCGCGGTTGAGCAGGATCTTGACGCGGCGGCGGTCGTACTCCATCCGCTCGAGCGTCTCCAGTCCGAGCTTGGTGTTCTTGAGCGACAGCGTGTCGCGCATCGCGACCACGAGCACGTCGTTGGAGGAGTCCACGGCGCTGATCACCTCGGGCGCGAAGCTCGGCGGGGTGTCGATCACGACGAACTCGAACATCTCGCCCAGCAGGCGCTGGACCTCGGCCAGGAACGGGACGGTGATCATCGCCGCCTGATCGGGACGTACCGGCGCGAGCAGCGCCCGAGCGCCGGACGGATGCTCCATCAGGAAGTCCTCGAGCTTGCCCGCATCGAGCGAGCCGCCGGAGCGGACCAGGT
Source organism: uncultured Solirubrobacterales bacterium (assembly GCA_963799995.1). GTDB lineage: Bacteria > Actinomycetota > Thermoleophilia > Solirubrobacterales > Solirubrobacteraceae > Palsa-465. The sequence goes on from CAWCZI010000015.1 coordinate 140,955, forward strand.
CATAGATCGTGCGCATCGGGGTCAGGCCCATCGCCAGCGCGACGTCGCCGAACTGCAGGTCGAGGTCCATCAGCGCGACGCTGTGGCCGGCCTGGGCCAGCGAGACGCCCAGGTTGACCGACGTCAGCGTCTTGCCGCTGCCGCCCTTGAGCCCGAGCACGCAGATCACGTTGCGCACGGTTTCGGCCTTCGGCTTGGAGGTGCCGCGCTTGCGCATCACCGCCTTCTCAATCGTGAACGCCAGCTGGCGCGCCAGCGCCGGATCGACGCTGGCCGACAGGTCGGTGGGGAGGCGCGACGATGTCGTCGACGCCGTTGTTGAACGCCTCGCCGAGAGAGCCCCCGCTGCCGCTGGGGCAGAGCAGCACGATCGGGCGGTTGGCATGCTGTCGGTGGGCCTTGACGACGAAGTCCCGGGCCTCGGCGGTGTAGTCGGCGACGGCGACGATCAGCGCGTCGCCGGTCCCGAGTCCGCTCGACGAGGGGCCGTCGAGCTCCAGGTAGTCGATCACGGTGATGTTCGGGTCACGGGCGACGAGGGTCTCGATCAGTCCCCGATCGACCTCGCCGTCGAGCGCGACCAGCACGTTCAGCTCGGAGCTCATGGATGCCCTCCAGTTGTGTGGTTCTTGGAATTGGATGAGGTGCTTGAGCCGGACGAGGCAGCCGTGGCTGTGGCGGCCTGGGCCTGGGCTATGACCGTGGCGAGCGTTACGACGCCACCAACGGTTCCGGTCGCGTTCGCGGGCCGCAGGGCCATCCAGAGCGTGCCGTTATCGGCTGTCAGCGCCACCGCAGGGACCTGTGTGGACGTCAGCGCGAGGACCATCGCTCCCCCCGCAGCCGCGCTCGACGCGGCGGCCGCTCCACTGGTGGCCGTGCCGGCGGCGGGAGCCGCCCCGGCCAGGCCCCCGCTTGGAGTCTTGAGCACGAGCACGTTGGGGTCGAGCAGTGCGATCTCAGGCTTCGTACCGGAGGGCGACTGGATCTTCAGCTCCTCGTAGAGGTCCACCCGGTCGCCCGGGTTGACGATGCCGAGGCTGGAATGGATCTGGTCGGACGGGATCGACACCGCGCGCTGATTGGGTGCGAGCAGACTGCCCGCACCGAGCGTGGTCGTGAAGTCGGCAGTCGTGAGCTGCTGACCCGGAAGGATGTCTGACGAGGCGATCTTGCCCTGCAGCTCGGAGGCGTCGCCGATCGCGTCTGCCTGCAGCTGGGTCGCGACGACCGGGGTCGCCTTGTAGAGCTGCTCAGAAGCGATCTGGTCCCCGGTGGTCCCCTTCTGGATCTCGCCCGTGGCGATGAGCACCGTTGCCTGCTTGACTGTGGTCTGGACGCTTTGCTTGTAGCTGCTGAGCGCCATGACCAGGATGCCCGCCGCGATCGCGGCGCACAGGAGCGCCAGTATCAACGCACCCTGGCGTGTGGCCAGCATGCCTCCGAGGCTCGGCCTCGCCATTCGTCGTTGCGGCAGTCTCACTTTGATGCTCCTTGTGGCTTCAGTGGTTTGTTGGGTGTCACGATTTCGTGCACCCCGAGGGAAGAGTGGTATCCGCGGTGAAGGCGGTGGTATCGGCCTGTTCGATGCGCATCGTCGCCAGCTCCGCGACGTTCTCGGAAAGCGACAGGAACGGGTACTTGAAGGTGGCCATGACGCACACCCGGACCGAGCTGCCGACGGCGTTGCTCGACCCCGTCGGGTAGTAGATGTAGACCTTGGCGGCGCTGGTCACGTCGGAGCTCCCCGCCTGGAGCTCGGGCTGTGCCTGAGCCTGGATGTAGTTCTGCAGCGTCGCGGTCGGCACTGTGGTCGAGCCCGGGTTGCTGTTGACGGCGGCCAGCCGGGCCCCCTCCTCTGCCATCTGGGTCTCCTGATTGGAGTAGTCCTCGTAGCGCCCGAACCACAGGATCCCGTAGACGATCAGCATCAGGACGGGAAGAATCACCGCGAACTCGACCATCGCCTGACCGCGCTCCTGGCGCGTGCGGGCGGTGAGCCGGCGGAAGATCGTGGAAATCTGTGGGCATCGGATCATTGACTCTTGGACGGTCGGGGGCGGGAGGTTGGCCCGCACTGCTCTCGTATCGATCCGTCGTTAGCGGGTCCGCACTGAGAGAACCTCTAGTTCCACCTAGACCAAGGTCCAGGTCGTCGCCGAGGTGGGCCGTGAGTGTTGCCGTGCGCTGGCACGGGTACCGACCGACCGGCGTTCCGGTCTCAGAGGTGGCCGGCGCTGGTGCTGACCTGGGTCGACACGTTGCCGCCGAACAGCTTCGCGGCGACGATGACCACAATCGCTATGACCACGACGATGAGCGCATACTCGGCCATCGTCTGGCCCCAGTCGCGCCTGCGAATGTCAGCGCTGGAGACGATGGTCCGCCATCTGCTGAGGAGAGCCTGTAGCACCGGATCGGTATCGAGCCGGTGCGCGGTGCCGGCAACTGGCGAAACGTCTGGTTGAGGTACCACCAAGGTGCAGGTGGCTCGGGGACGCGAGAGCGCCGGCCCGGAGAACGCGAAAGCGCCCGCCTGGTCCCCGCACTGGTGCGGTGGCCGGACGGGCGCCGAGTCTTCGCGTGAGTCTGACTACGCCTTGGTAGCGGCGCTACCGAAGAGGGTGGAGAGGTTCGTCCCCAGGACGACTGCCGCAACCACCACGATGATGGCGATCACCGCGATCAGGATGCCGTACTCAGCCATCGTCTGTCCCTCATCGTGGCCGAAGCGGAGCTTCAGAAAGCCGACGAGATCGAAAAGGCTATTCAGCATTTGTGTTCACCTCCTCCCTGTATAGTCATGCCGGTTGGCCGGAGCTTGTTATTAGTGGCGGAAAGTGGCCCACCGGCGTGACTGAAGACCGGTGTTTTGTTGATGTGTGGCTTGCCCGCCATGCCAGGAGCATCGGAACGCGGGGCCGGTCTGCAAGACGGAAGAACGGCTAGTTACACCTAGACAAAGGTGCAGCCGAGGCCCACACGCCGGCCCCCGCAGGCGTAAGTGAGAAGAACCGACAGCCCGTCCTAGACCTTCGTGGGGTCGGGTCGCCAGCTTGTCGGGGCGACATTCGTCACATGCGCGAAGACACTACGGGCCCCTTCCTTGGTCGAGTCCTGCTGGTGGTGCACGATCGCCGCTTCCGCGCGCTCGCCTCGATGCTGCTCTCGCAGCGCGGCTACGCGGTCCAGATCCTGCGTCACGGCGACGACATCGTGGAGCTGGTCGCGCGCGACGCGGTGGACGTCGTCCTGATCGATGCCGCTACTTCGCTGGCCGAGACCGCCCGTGAGGCCGCCCGGCTCGAGACCCTGTACCCGCGGGTGGCCCTCGTGGCCGTCAGCGAGGACCTCCAGCCCGGGCTCGCGACGTTGCCCGTGCTACCCAAGTGGACCGACTTCGACGGAGTGCTCGGCGCGATCGAGCGGGCCCGTGAGGACATCAGGGAGAACGGAGTCGCCAGTGCAGCGCGCTAGCGGCCACGAGCTCGCCGTCGAGCGCTTTGACTACTCGCGCGTTGGGGACGAGTGGGCGGTCCTGCGTCTCCTGGCTCGGCTCGGCTCGAAGCTCGGCGCCCCCGCGGACACCGGCCTGGTGGTCCGGCGAGGGCTTGCGACCGACGACACCGTCTACCCCGCGCGCGCGTGTAGCTACGAGCGTCGGCTGCTCGGCATCGCCGCGGCAGACTCAGACAACGCCGGAGAGCTGCTGTGGCGCGCCTCGTTCGCGGTTCCGCTGGCAGTCGTCGAGTTCCAGCACGCTCTGTTCGAGCTCACCGCCGAAGGCGGAATCGCCCTCGGCCTCCCCAGCCCCGGCATCCGCGTCATCGACACGCAGCCCCTGCGCCTTGGGGCGCCCCGCCGCCGCGGTTACTCGCCCTCGCGGATCGGCGGCTCTCCGAACAGCCACCGCCTCGCAGCTCTGGCCACCCTCGCGGTCGTGACGACCACCTCCACGCCGGCCGTCGCGCTAGCCGCCACGGGAATGGCAACTGGCCCCGCCCGCGCGGCGAAAACTGCCGCTCCGGCGCAGGCGGGCTCGGCCGAGCGGATCAAGGCAGCCGAGCGCCTGGCGCTCGCTCTCTCTCGCGAGGCGGCGCAGAAGGCCGCCACCCGAGCCGCCGCTGCGAGCACGAGCTCCGCCACCTCGAGCACCCGCGCCTCCGGCACCGCAAAGGCGGGCGGGGCGGAGAAGTCCGGCGCCACGCCCGCGGTCAACGTCCCCACGGTCTCCAAGCAGAAGGCCACCACCCCGGGCAAGGCCACCATTCCCGGCAAGACCACCGCCCGGGGCAAGGCCACCACCCCCGGCAAGGCCAAGCCGGCTGCCCTCCGCCCGAGTCGGCACAGCCCCGCGCGTCGGCACATCCCCACGATCGCGGTGTCGCACCCGATGGCCACCATCCCGCCGGTGGCACGGGCAAAGCGCGACACATCCACGATCAGGCACCTCACGCATCCCAAGCTGACGCACATCTTCTCGGCCCCGGCGGCGCCGGCTCCGCCCACCACGCCGACCCCGGGGCCCGGCACCCAGCCGGCCACGGGCGCCACCGGCACCACCACCACCACGGGGACGACAGGTGTCACAACGCCCACCGGCACCACGGGGACGGGTACCACCGGCACCGGCACTCCCCCGCCGAAGCCTCCCGTGAAGGCACCGGAGGGCGCCTCGGGCAAGGTTCCCGGCGCCGCGACGCCCGGCCATCTCACCGCTGCGCCCCCGACGCCCCTCGCCAAGAGTCCCGAGCAGACCAGCAGCCGTCCGGGCGTACAGCCCCTCGGCGGGCTCTCCGCCAAGCCGCCGGTGAAGCTGGCCTCGGACGGTGGCGTGGCGCCGGCCGGCACCGTCCCCACATGGTCCTCGACCCCTGGGTACAACGGCCCGGCTTCGTGGACCGGCACGGTGAGCACCGACCCGTCGCTGGCGGGGGCGCTCAGCAACCTCTCCAACCTGCTGGCCAACGGCAACCAGCCGCCCCAGTTCCTGATCCCGATCTACATGGAGGCCGGCCGCCGATACGGCATCCGCTGGCAGGTGCTGGCGGCGATCAACGCTGTCGAGAGCGATTATGGCCGCGACCTCAGCACATCTTCAGCCGGCGCTTTGGGCTGGATGCAGTTCGAGCCCTCGACCTGGAAGCAGTGGGGGGTCGCCGCCGATGGGCACAGCGTCCCCAACCCCTACGACCCTCGTGACGCGATCTTCTCGGCCGCGCGCTATCTCGCCGCCGCCGGTGGCGCTCGCGACATCGGGCAGGCCGTGTTCGCCTACAACCATGCCGGCTGGTACGTGGACGAGGTGATGGCACGCGCCAACGCGATCGCCACACACGCCCTCTTTGCGCGTGCCACCGTGAACCGGCGAGGGACCTTCTCGGTGTTCTTCTCCACCAGCCAGAAGCGCCGCCCGGTCATTCGCTATCGCGGCGGATTGATGTCGCACTACGACCGCCTGATCGCCTCGGCGAACATGGTCAGCGCCGCCAACTTCCCCTACGTCTACGGGGGCGGCCATGAGCAGCCGGCTCGCTTTGGCCCCTTCGACTGCTCGGGATCGGTGTCCTATGTCATGCAGCAGGCGGGCTACAAGGTTCCCACGACGGTGTCCGGTGACATCCCGATCTGGAAGTTCCCGGCCGGCCCGGGCAGGGTGACCATCTTCTACAACCCCGGGCACACGTTCATGCGGATCGGCAATCGCTACTTCGGAACGAGCGGCATCGCCCGTCCCGGCGGCGGCGCCGGGTGGTTCGACACCAACAAGCTGCCGGCCGGTTATCTGGCCCAGTTCCGCGAGGTCCACGTCCCCAGGCTCGGCCCGAACTCCTTCGCACCGGAGCGTCTGGGAAGCTCCAGTTTCTGATACGACCCCGCGCTAGGGCAGAATTGGCCCGGTGGCCATCACCCGGCGCAAAGCACGAGCCCTCGACGGGCTCGACCGTCTGCTCAGTCGCGTAGACGACGCCGGCGCGGGCTCGAGCCTGCCGAGCGAGACGCGGGAGGCCGCGCGACTGCAGGCGCGACAGCTATTTCAGAGCTGCGGCCGCGCGGTCGAATCGATCCCCTCGATCGCCCTCGGCTACGCCGCGGATCTGCTCGGCGCAGCCGCGGTGGATCTGGCCGCCAACCCGCTGGAGACCGAGCGCCTGATCGTCGGGGTGCGGGAGCTGGCCGGGCTCCCGCGCGTCGCGCTCGGGCGCGAGGTGCTGCGAGCGGCCCGACTGCTGGAGCTCCCGGTTGAGGTCGCCATCGAGGTCCAGCTCGCCCTCCTGATGACGTTCTCGCAGGCCACCTCGGCATCGCTGTGGAAGCAATCCGAAGGGGCGGCGGTCGAGGTCTCCCACGCCGGAGACTTGAAGCGCCGGACCATGCGCGAGGCGGCCCAGGCCCTGTTCGAGAACCGCGACCCCAAGGCAGCGGCAGGCATGCTCGGCCTTCGGATCGAACGCCTCTACGCTCCGAGCGCCGCCGCGCTGGTGGATGGCGCGGGCGCGGAGCCTGACGCCGCCCACCTGCTGCTGTCAGCGGCGGCCCCGATGCTGGCCGCGCTGCTCGACCGCGAAGCGCTCCTGACCCGAGAGAATGCGAACGACGAGGAAGTGACGAGCTCGGTCCAGCGTCGCCTGGCGAGGCTCCGCTTCGACCTGCACGACGGCCCGCAGCAGGATGTGCACCTGCTGGCTCAGGACCTGGCGCTGTTCCGAGACCAACTGCGCCCGATCGTCGCGGCCGACCCGAACGCCGGCCGGCTGATCGGACGCCTGGATGACCTCGAGGCCCAGCTCATCGCGCTCGACGGCGATCTGCGGCGGTTGTCCTCGGCCGTCCAATCTCCGTTCCTGACGCCGGGTTCACTGCCCCAGGCGCTGACCGAGATCACGGACGCGTTCGCCGCCCGGACCGGCGTCGAGCCGCTGACCCGGCTCACCGGCGCGCTCGACCATCTCACCGATTCGCAGCAGATCACGCTCTTGGCCCTGATCCGCGAAGCGCTCAGCAACATTCGCAAGCACAGCGACGCACAGAGCGTGCAGATCATGATCGACTCCGACCAGCGCGGCATCCGCGCCGAGATCAGTGACGATGGGTGCGGCTTCGACACCGAGTCGACGCTCGTGCGCGCGGCGCGCGCCGGCCGGCTCGGACTGGTGGGCATGCACGAGCGCGTGCGGATGCTCGGCGGGCGCACCGAGATCGTCAGCCGCCCCGGCGGCCCAACGGTCATCTCCGCGACTCTGCCGCGGTGGCCGACCGTGGAGCCGTAAGCCTGCCGGGCTAAGCGATCCCGTTCTCGAGCGCGTAGCGAACCGCACCGGCGCGGTTCGCGACGCCGAGCTTGCGGTAGATGTTGGTCAGGTGGAACTTGATCGTGTGCTCGCTGATCCACAGGTCACGGCTGATCGCGGCGGTGGTCATCCCAGACGCCACGGCGGAGAGAATCGAGCGTTCCCGGTCGGTCAGTGCGGGCAGCGCGGACACCTGCGCCGAACCGGGAGCGTCCGGACGATACGCCGGAGCGTGAAACACGGCTCCGCTGGAAGCCTGCCGAAGCACGGAGGCGATATCGACCGCGTGAGCGCTCTTGAGGACGTACGCGCTCGCGCCGGCGCCCAGCGCAGCATCGATCGTCGGCCGGTCGTCACACGCCGACAGCACCACCACCTTGATATCCGGCCAGCCGTTGCGAATCCGCTGGATCGCCTCGACCCCCGCCACCCCGGGCATCCTCAGGTCCATGAGGACGATGTCAGGAGACCGGCGCTCGACCAGATGCAGAAGCTCCGAGCCGGAATGCGCCTCGCCCACGACTTCAACGTCGTCGAGATCCTCGATCGTCCTGCGGATGCCGGCGATGATCAACGGATGGTCGTCGGCTAGCAGCACCTTGATGCGAACGGTGTTGGATCCGCTCGCGGCGGCCTGATCTTCGACTAGGGCTTGCATAGATCCAGATCTCCTGTCCAGGCGGTTACAGGAGTCAATGTCGGCCGCTGCCCTCGATCCCTTTAGCCATATTTCAGCGAGTTGTAACGACCGGCCGTCGCGGCCGGATGTTTTCCGGCCGTGAACAGTCGGTTCACGATTCGATCGTTATCAGAACAGCACGAGGGGCGAGAACAGTCCGAGGATGGGCAAAAGCGCGCACAGAGCCAGCACGGAACGGTCCTTGCGCTGCAGCCCGCCGAACAGCAGCACCGCGAACATGGGGGCGCTCAGACGGGTGTAGCTCCAGTCGTTTCCGAACGTGACGACAAGCAGGCTGAGCCCGAAGAGTGCAGCTGTCAGCCCGACGGCGCCGCCGCCCCGCCGCAGATTTCGAAGCGCAAAGAGGATGCCGGTGACCATCACCGCCAGGTAGGCGATGTCCCAGCCGCCCCCCAGCGCCGAGCCTGAGCGCAGCGCCTTTGACACCTCGGCGACGATCGCCGTGAACGGGAGCTGATACGCGGCCATCGGCGTCCCGGCCGGACCGTGGAGGCGCAGGGTCAGATACACCTGCCACGCGAGAAAGACGGCGACGGGGATCATCACAACCGGGCGGGCAGCACGGAGGATCCGTGCCGGCTCCCCGGGTCGTCCTCGGGCACGCCAGGCGCCCGCAGCCGCTTCGGCGGCGATCGCGACCACCGCCAGCATCATCGGCTCCCGTGCCAGGACCGCGACCGTAAGTGATACGGCGGCCAGCGCCCGGCGACCTCTGCTCCACGCAATCAGCCCGCACAACATTGCACCCGTGGCCATTACGTCGCTCATGTCGCCCCAGGTGGCAACGACGAATCCGGGCAGCAGCCCGACCGCCAGCGCCCACCACGGCGACCAGCCGTTCCGGATGGCGAAGCGGGCGAAGCCGAGAGTGAGCACCAGGACCAGGAACACGTTGACCGCCAGCAGGGTCCATGGCAGAACCGCATCGTGTCCCCCCGCCACCAGGAATGCGGCCAGCGGATAGGCCACCCGTTGCAGGCGGAAGGCGACCGGACCGAGACTGCTGACCGTCTTTGCGCTCAGCAGAAGGGGATCCCTGGCCTGAGCGAAGAAGTACTGGCCGTCGTAGCCCCGGGAAGAGAGGACCAGGGCGCCCGGCGGCGGGTGCGTCTGTCCGACGTAAGCACGCCCGAACGAGATGAACCCGGTCGCGTTGCCGTGAGACGAGACCAGCGCGGGAACGAGGGTGAGCGCGAGCACAGCTGTCACGACCATCGCCGGCGCGAACTGCAGCAGGCTGTGCCCTGCGAGGCCGCGAGCGTGAAGTTGCGGACGGCTCACGCGTGGCGCGATACCCACGAGGCTGGACACACCCGTGCATCGGCTCGCGGTGGCGCCCGCGATCCCGCACCTTGGTCTAGGCATCCCTAGGCGTTCGGCTGATTCAGAGAGAGCCGTTGGTAGCGTTCGCGGCGACTGCGAGCGAGGCGATCACGCCAACATCTACATCCCCACGGGCCGCCACCCCGGCAACCGCGGCCGCCTCCGGCGCCGCGGCGGTCCGCGTCGGGCGGCGGACCATTGAGCTCACGCATCCCGACAAGGCGCTGTTCGCCCAACCGAAGGTCACCAAGCTCGACCTGGTACACCACTACGAGGCAGTGGCCGAAGCCATGCTGCCGCATCTCCGGGACCGGCCGCTGGCGCTGCAGGCGTTCCCTCAGGGAATCGATGGCAAGGGCTTCTTCATGAAGTCGATACCGGGCCACTTCCCGTCGTGGATCGCAACCGCCGAGGTCCCCAAACGCGGCGGCTCACTGACCCAGGTGATCGCCCGCGACGCCGCCACGCTCGTGTACCTGGTGGGCCAGAACGTGATCACGCCGCACATCTGGCTCTCGCGTGTCGACCGGCCACAGCAGCCCGACCGCCTTATTGTCGACTTCGATCCGTCGCCGGGGATAGGCTTCACCGAGGTGCGGGCGGCGGCCCGAGCCGCGGGCGACCGGCTGCGCGACGCCGGCCTCACCCCGTTCGCGATGGTGACCGGCTCCCGAGGTGTACATGTCGTCGCCCCGCTGCGACGAGGGCCGACGTTCGAGGTCGTGCATCGTTTCGCCCGGGCACTGGCCGAGGCGATGGTGTCGGAGGACGAACGCCATCTGACGCTCGAATGGCGTCGCGCGGATCGCGGCGCGCGGATCTACGTCGACGTCAACAGGATCAACTACGCCCAGCACGTGGTCGCGCCCTACGGCGTCAGGCCGAGGCCGCGGGCGCCGGTTGCGATGCCGGTCGCCTGGGACGAGCTCTCGGACCGCACCCTGCGTCCAGATCGGTGGACGGTGCGGGACGCCGGCGCGCGCCTGCGCAGCGACGGCGAGCCCTGGAAGGGGATCGGACGCCATGCCCGCCGTCTGCCACAGCGCGTCTGACGCCACCACCGAAATGCTGATCGCCGTCACCGACCACGCCGCCGAGCGCTTCCGCCAGCGCGTCCGCGGCTCGCTGCAGGAGAAGGCAGAGATCTCTTCGCGCGTCGCCCGCGCGCGCGAGGCCGGGCGGGTGGCTCCCGGAGAGCGCGGCACGCTGCTCGTCCACGATGTCGAGCGTCCCGACCTGGTCTACGTCTGCCGCCCGGACGGCGATGAGCTCGTCGTGGTCACGCTCTGGGAGCGCGGAGACGGCGCCGCTGTGCCAAAGCGATTCACCGACGTCCTGCGTCGAGACGACCGGCGCCTGCGCTAGCGGATCCCGTCGGATCCCGGCTCAGCGTCCCGGCTCGGGCTGCGTGGTTGGCCGCCAACACCCGCGCATGGATTCTGCGTTGCTATCGAGACCAAAGCTCTGCATTCAGGCATCTGTGCACAGGCCACCGGCGGAGCTGCCGATGAATGCGTTGCTCGAGTGCAGGCCGGTAAACGAGGCCCGACCCGGAGCACCCAATCGCGCCCCCCGACTCCAGGAATCCGGCCCATGATCGTCTCACTCCGACGCGCCCTGCTTGCACTTTCCACAGCCGCAGCGGTGTGCGCCGCCGGCGCTGGCGCCCCGGTCGCCGCCCAGGCCGACTCCAGCTGCCCCGCCGCCGGTCTCAGCCAGCCCTTCGCGCAGTGGGGAGATCAGTCCTCCTACGAGCTCGTCCCGGGCGGGGACTTCGAGACCTCGACCTGGACGCTGAGGCACGGGGCGCAGTTGGTCGCGGGCAGCGAGCCCTACGCGGTCACGGGGACGCTGGGCGCGAGCTCGCTCTCCCTCCCCCCGGGCGCGTCCGCGGTTTCACCCTCCACCTGCGTCGACGCCAGCGATCCGACGCTCCGCTTCTTCATCGGCGGGACCGGCGCCGCGCTCGTCCAGGTCGTCTACGGCGGCACGGCCATCCCCGTGGGGATCGCCTGGGCGGGCAGCAGCTGGGCCCCCTCGCCAATCCTGCTCACCGGCTCAGAGCTGTTCGGCGGCGACGGGACCGCTCAGGTCTCGCTTCGCGTCAGCGGGCTGACCGGCTCGCCCCAGATCGACGACGTGTTCATCGACCCCTGGAACCGCGGCTGAAGGGACACCGCCGTGGCTCCCCTTTGATGGACCTCGACTCTTACGAAACACCCGGGGCTGAGAGCCTCCTCAGATCGGCCCAGGAACGGCACGCCGATCGCGGACCCGTTGGGCGCGTCACCTCGACCGAGCTCGTCAGCGCGCTCGTCTTCCTGGTCGGCGCGGGCCTGTTGGCCACCCTGAGCAGCTGGGCACGCCCGCTGTCGGGATCCGCGCTCGTGCTCTGCGTCGTCGCCTACCTGGTGGCCGCGCGGGTCCGCTTCCCGGTGGGCAGCGCGTGGACGGCTCCCACACAGCTGGTGTTCGTGCCGATGCTGTTCATGCTGCCGACGCCCTTGGTGCCGCTGATCGTGGCGGCATGCTCGGTGCTGGATCTGTGGCCCGAGGCACTGCGCGGAAAGCTGTCGGCTACCCGTGTCGCCGCCCGGGTCGGCGACGGCTTCTACTCGCTCGGTCCGGCGCTCGTGCTCGTGCTGGCGGGCGGTCAGGACTTCTCGTGGAACCACTGGCCCGTCCTGCTCCTGGCGCTCGGTGCGCAGCTGCTGTTCGACTGCGGCACGGGCCTGGCCCGGACCTGGTTCGCGGAGCAGGTGAAGCCGAGCGAGCAGCCGCAGATGGTGTGGCTCTACGTCACCGACGCGTGCTTCTCGTGTGCCGGTATTGCGGTCGCTGCCTCGGCGGCCGTCCGGCCTGAGGTCATCCTGCTCACGCTCCCGCTGATGGGATTGCTGTCGATTTTCGCCCACGAGCGCAAGGAGCGCCTGGACAGCACCCTCGAGCTGAGCTCCGCCTATCGCGGAGCCGCCCAGCTGCTCGGCGACGTGATCGATGCCGTCGACCACTACACCGGGGTCCACACCCGCCAGGTGGTCGACCTGTCGGTCGAGGTGGCCGAGGTCCTGGGGCTGGACGCGATCCACCGGCGAGACGCCGAGTTCGCGGCGCTCCTGCACGACGTCGGCAAGATCCGCATTCCGACCCAGATCCTCAACAAGCCCGGCAAGCTCGACGAGGCCGAGTGGGACATCATGCGCCGCCACACGATCGAGGGCGAGGCGATGCTGCGCCAGGTCGGCGGCACGCTGGCGGGCGTCGGGCGCCTGGTCCGCTCCTCCCACGAGCGCTACGACGGACACGGGTATCCCGACGGCCTGGCCGGCGCGACGATCCCGATCGAGTCGCGGATCGTCTGCGTGTGCGACGCCTACAACGCCATGACCACCAACCGCCCCTACCGTGGGGCGCGTGACGTCGAGGACGCGCTGACCGAGCTGCGGCGCTGCGCCGGCACGCAGTTCGATCCCGACGTTGTGGTCGCGATCGAGCGCGTGCTCGGCCGCCGCTTCGTGCCCGACGCGCGGCTGCCCGACTCATGGGCAAGTGACGCCGTGGCGCTGCCCGGCACGCCGAGCATCGTCTAAGGCGCGTCGGACACAGGCGTCTCGGACGCGGGCGTGTCGGCCGGGGGTGTCCCCGGAGCCCCGTCCTGGAGCGGACCGAGCCTGTCCAGCGAGGACTCGGTTCTCTGGGTCGCGCGGTGGATCTTGTCGGTGTAACGACCCTTCGTCCGCTTGTCGGCGACCCCCGCGGCGGTCTCGACGGCGCTTGAGATCTGGTCGCGATGCTCGGCCGCGGCGTCCTTGGCCTTGTCGCCGATTTGCTTGAGCTTGTCTGAGAGCCCCATCTCGCTGCGCTCCTCTGTCTCGCTGGTGTTGTGTGCTCAGCCTACGGTGCCGGGCGCCCGTGCAGCCTGCGGTGCCGGGCGCCCGTGCGCTTCCAGGATCACCAGCGGGATCTCCCGCGGCGCTCGCTGCTGGTAGCCGGTGTACCCGCCGTAGGCGGCCACGGCCATCGGCCACAGGCGCTCACGCTCCCGCGCCGATGCGACCCTGGCGTGCACCGACCGCCGGCGCGACCCGACCTGGACCGTGGTGTCGGGATGTGCGCGCAGGTTGTGGTACCAGGCCGGATGCCGTGGATGGCCGCCCTTGGAGGCGACGACCACGAGGTCGTCGCCGTCCTCGACGTACAGCAGCGGAGTGGCGCGTGCGACACCGCTCTTCGCTCCGACGTGATCGAGGAGCAGGATCGGCGGCGAGCCCGGGAAGCGATGGCCGATCAGGCCCCGGGTCAGGCGGTACACGTGCGTGTGCGCGTCCGTGAACCGCCGCAGCGCCGGCCACGAGCGGTCGGCCACCGAGAGCAGGTCCATGTCCGCGATCGTACCCGCCTGCCGCTCGACCGCGTCGCGGGACTCAGGTTATCTGCCGGAGAGCCGATACAACACGATCATCGGCGCTTGAATGTGCAGCACTGACAGCGCATTCGAGCAGTGACCTCCACAGAGGGTCGAAAGGCGCGTGAGCGATGGCGAACGGATTTCATCGACGAGGACTGAAGCTGGTCGCAGCGCTCGGGGTCACATTGGTCTGCGGCCCGGCAACTGCGGCCGCCGCGCCACGGCCGTCGCCGGCGATCGAGGTCCCCGCGGTCGCCTATCAACTGAACGCGGGCCACACCGGGGTGACGGCCAACCCGGTGACCCAGAGCGCCGCCGGCCCCACGAAGCTGTGGTCCAACAACCTGGGCGGCGCGATCTCGTATCCGCTGATCGTAGGACAGTATGTGTACGTGACGGTCGCCAACAGCGGCGGGAGCGGAACGAAGCTCTACGCACTTGACGCTCTGTCGGGAGACGTCGCGTGGGGGCCCGTCGATCTCGGAGGAAACTACAACTGGTCGGGGCTCGCTTACGACAACAGCCGCATTTTCGCCGTCAACGCCGGAGGCTTGATGCAGGCATTCGGAGCCTATGGCGGGCAGCCGCTGTGGTCGGTCCAGCTGCCCGACCAGTCGATGTTCACGTCCCCGCCGACGGCCAGTCACGGCTTCGTGTACACGGGCGGCGCCGGGAGCGGCGGTACCGTCTACGCACTCAACGAAGCGACGGGCGCAATTGCGTGGACTGCCGCTGTCGAGAACGGCGACAACAGCTCCCCCGCGGTCGACAACGGAGGTGTCTACGTGTCATATGCCTGCGGGCAGACCTACGACTTCTTCGCCGCCTCCGGCGCCCTGCACTGGCACCGCAGCACCGCCTGCGAAGGCGGCGGGGGCAAGACGCCGGTCGTCGCCGACGGAAGGCTGTTCGTCCGAGATTTCTCCTATCCGGCAGTGCTGAAGGAGTTCTCCGGAACCGTCATGGGGGCGTTCAGCGCATCGGGACCGGCTCCAGCGGTGGACTCGGATCGCAGCTACGACCTCAACGGCTCGACGCTCGCCGGGGTCAACCTGTCAACCGAGTCGCAGCTGTGGAGCTTTGCCGGTGACGGCACCCTGGACTCAGCGCCCCTGGAGGCCGGCGGCATCGTCATGATCGGCGGCAGCTCGGGTGAGCTGTACGGGCTCTCAGCCACGACCGGGCGTGTCGCCTGGTCGGTCAATGTCGGGTCGGGGATCCCGGCACCCGATGAGCAGAACGTTTCAAGTCCGCTGACCGGCCTTGCGACGTCAGCGGGCCTGATCGTGGTCCCGGCGGGCGATGTTCTGGTGGCGCTCAAGTAGCGCTGCTCGATGACGACCCGGGGCCGGTCCGGCCTGCTTCGGCGAAGCGCCAGGCAATGGTCGTAATTCTGGCTACCGGGTATCAAGAAGCCCCAATGACCCGCCGAGACAGCCAGTGGCCATGCAAAGCGATCGCGGTGAGCTCGTGAGTTGCGCGTCCATACGCCCGCAAGCTCATGGATAGCGCCGACATCGTCCGCGTGCTGCTCGTCGACGACGACGAGGACGACTACCTGATCACCAGCGAGATGCTGGCCGGCCAGGACCGTGTGCAATTCGAGGTCGACTGGTGCTCGGACTACGCCGCCGCCCTGGAGGCGATCGGCGAGCAGCGGCACGACGTCTACCTGATCGACTACCGGCTTGGCGAGCGCAACGGGCTCGAGCTCGTTCGCGAGGCCTTCGCTGACGGTCCCTCTGCGCCCGTGATCATGCTCACCGGCCACGCCACATACGAGATCGACATCGAGGCCACCGCACTTGGCGTCACCGACTTCCTGGTCAAGCAGGAGCTCGACCGCGCCGAGCTCGAGCGCTCGATCCGCTACGCGATCAGCCACCAGAAGGCGGAGCGCTACGCGCTCGCGGTGCGGGCCGCCAGCGACGGAATCTGGGACTGGGACCTGGACAGCGACAGGGTCTACCTCTCAGGCCGCTGGCACGCGATCCTCGGCCTGCCCGAGGAGCCTCGTCACGACCGTCCCTCGGCCTGGTTCGATCTGGTCGCGCCGGACGACCTGCCACGGCTGCGCGGCGCGATCACGGCCCATCTCGAGGGGCGAGAGCCGCATCTGGAGTGCGAGTACCGGATCCGCCACGCCGATGGCGGCTGGCGCTGGGTGATGACCCGCGGGCTCGCGATCCGCAGCGTCGACGGGACTCCGACGCGGATCGCCGGGTCGCTCTCCGATATGACCGACCGGCGGATCACCCAGCTGCGTCTCGAGCACGATGCTCTGCACGACACGCTCACGGGCCTTCCGAACCGGACCCTGTTCACCGACCGTGTCGACCAGCTCCTGCAGCGGGCCAGTCGCGAGCCGGCCATCGGGTGCGCGATCCTGTTCCTCGATCTCGACGGCTTCAAGCTGGTCAACGACAGTCTCAGCCACGCCGTCGGGGATCACCTGCTGGTCGCGCTCGCCGAGCGGGTCCTGGCAACGGTCCGCCCCGGTGACACGGTCGCGCGGCTTGGCGGCGACGAGTTCACGGTGCTGCTGGATGGGCTCGACGATCCGCTGGAGGCCAGCTTCATCGCCGAGCGCATTCTGCGCTCACTCGACGAGCCGTTTGACATCGACGGCAACGAGCTGTTCATCTCCGCCAGCATCGGCATCTCGCTCAGCGCCTCGAGCCTCGGGTCCGCCGAGCTCATCCGTCGCGCGGACATCGCGATGTACGACGCCAAGCGACGCGGCCGCGCCCGGTTCGCTGTGTTCGACGAGCGCATGCACCGCCGCGTCACCGATCGGCTGGCCCTGCGGCGTGGAGTGCGCTACGCCGTCGAGTCGTCGCTGCTCGGAGTGCACTACCAGCCGATCATCGAGCTCGCCACCGGGCGCATCGTCAGCTTCGAGGCACTCGCGCGTTGGCCCGAGGAGTGGGCATCGGTGTCTCCGGCCGAGTTCATCTCGATCGCCGAGGAGACGGGCGTGATCGGCGCCCTGGGCCACCACGTGATGAGCACCGCCGTGCGCGCGCTGGCGCGCTGGCGCCACGACGGGCTTGTGTCCGACGACGTCAGCGTCAGCGTCAACCTGTCCGGACGCCAGCTGGACGACCCTGGCCTGGCCGGGCAGATCCGCTCGGCGATCCACGACTCCGGGCTGCCGGCGGAGGCGCTCAAGTTGGAGATCACCGAGGGCACGCTGATGGAGCTGGAGCGCTCCGAGCATCTGCTCGCGGAGCTGCGCAGCGCCGGTCTCGGTCTACTCCTCGACGACTTCGGCACCGGCTACTCGTCGCTGACGTCGCTGTACCGCTTCCCGATCGAAGCCCTGAAGATCGACCGCAGCTTCGTCGCCACCATGTCCCAGCAGCCCGAGGCCGAGGTGATCACCCGCTCCGCGGTCGCGCTGGCCCACAGCCTGGGAGTCCCGGTGATCGCCGAGGGTGTGGAGAGCCCGGACGCGCTGCGTCGCCTGCGCCTGCTCGGGTGCGAATACGGCCAGGGCGACCTTATCTCGCCCGCCCTCAGCGAAGACGACGCACGCGGCCTGCTCGAGACCTGGCGCCCCTCCGAGGTGGTCGATCTCGGCGCTCCCACCTAGAGGACGATCTCAGCGGGTGGCCTTCTTGGCGGCGCTGCGGGCCCGCCCCGCCGCGTTTCGCGTCTTGCCCTTGACGATCTCACCGACGCCTCGCGCCTCAACCCCGCCGTCACCGACGGCACGGCCCGCGTCTTTCTTCGCGCGTCCCTTCAGCTCCTCGGTCTTGCCCTTGATGCGTTGTAGGCGATCGCCCATCTGTGGTTCCTCTCGTTGGTGGTTGTACCCGTAGCTAGTTGTCGGATCCGCTGCGAAGCACGCGGTAGGTCAGCACCGCGGTGGCCGTGCCCGTCACCGCCGCGGCCACGAACGCGCGGATCGGCCCCGGTCCGGTTCCGCTGACGCGCTCGGCCGCGGCCTTGCCGAGCGTACGTAGCGCCGCGCCGGTCATGAGGACGCGGCGACGGCCAGCAGTCGCTGGATGCGGCCGAGCAGCTGGTGGCTCATGTACCACGACTCATCGGCCTTGTCGATCAGCATCTCGAGATACTCGTGGATCTGCTCCGGAGTCCAGAACGAACCCTCGATCCGATCCAGCAGCTGATGGCTGGGATAACGGTCGCTGCGGACCCGCTCCATCAGCATCTCGAAGTAGCGCTCCTGCGTTGCCGGCATGCGTGCCTCCGTTTCTAGATGAGGTCCCCGAGGGGACCCAGGTTGAGGTTGAGATCCTCGTCAGTCAGGCCAAAGGTCTCCTTGAGCTCGTCCATGCGCTCCGACAGCGCCATGAACGTGCGCCCCAGGCGCTCCACCTCGTCGGTGCTGAGCGCTCCTCCCTCCACGCGATGGACTGCCTGGCGCTCCATCAGCTGGCGCAGAAGCTCGACCACGGTCAGGACGAGCTGGGCGAGGCCCTTCTCGAGTCCTTCGGGATCAGCGCCCACCCTCCGGCACAGGGAGGCCTCGATCCGATCCAGCTCACCCCCGGCGAGCGGGCGGGCGGTGCCGGCGAGGAGCTTGTCAGCCATCGCCATGCTCCCCGGCGAAGCTGTACGGGGGCCATGGTCCCGTGCACGCGAGCTCGACGTCCTCGGTCTTCGCGTCGAGCGCGGCGACCGCCGCCGCGAACTCCCCCACTCGGCCGCGATCCACGAGGTAGGCCGCACTGACCGCAATCGAGGGCCGCGGAAGCACGTGACAGCGGGTCGCGCGGGCCAGCGGGGCCAGTGCCCGATCGATGCGCTGGGTCTCCTCGCGCGCCCGCCGGTTGCCGGCGACGCGGTCGAGCATGTATGACGTACCCGTCGGCTCGAGATCCGGTGCCGACCCGCCGGCCAGGTCACGCCAAACGGCTCGTACTCCGAGCTCGACGGCGCCGCGCACGCGCTCGAGCTTGGCGCTCAGCTCGGCTCGCCGGTCGTTGAGCAACGCCAGAACCGCCGCCCCGTCCTGGACCATGCTTCCGAAGCGGGCGGGCAGCACAGCCCGGTCGGCCATGTGGGACTCGATCACCTCGTCGAACGCCCACAGGGAGGCTTCGTCCACGGCCGGAGCGAGCTCGTGCTCGCTGACCAGGGCGACCAGCCCGTCGGCGCCGACCGCGTGCACCGCGCGCCCCGCCACTCCCCCGGCGCGACCGGAGGGGTCGACGGGGCCGTCGGCGATCGCGTAGACGAGCAGGCTCATCGCCCGGCCGCCTTGTCGATCGCGGCCACCAGAACCCGCAGGTCGAGCCTCACCAGATCGATATCGGCCGCGGACAGGGTCAGGTCGCCGTGGATCACAACCCCGCCCTGCAACAGCCGGTCGAGAAGGTCGACCAGACTGACGTCACGCGCGACCTGAGCCCGGGTGGTGAGCGTGGCCGCCTCGGTACTCACCGGGTCGCTCCGATCGTCTGCGGCACGAAGTTGTAGGCCGGCCACGGCCCGGTCGGCTCGAGCGCCAGTCCCACCGGTTCGTACTCGGCCCGCAGCGCGGAGATCTGGGCGTGGAAGCGCTCCTGCCGGCTGTCCTCGATCAGATATACGCCGTTGAGGATCATCTCTTCGTGGCGCTCGCTCATCTCGGGTCTCTGCGGCACGGCCAGCTGCGCCCCGATCGAAACGGCGCTCAGGCGCGCGTGGATGGAGGCGCACGCCTCATCGTGACGGCGCCCGGCGCGCCGGCGGCGGTCGTGCTCCCGGCGGCGGCCCTCCATGTAGGCCGTTCCGGCGCTGGACTCGACGGCGTGGTGGCCGCCGTCAGCCTCGGGCTCAGCCTCCGCGCCGAGCGCGAACACCTTGACACCCCACTCCGCCTTGCCGTCCAGCTCCGCGAGCCCCCCGATCAGCGCGTCGGCCTCGCGGTCGAGCATCGTGCGCACGCCGACCTCGTCGCGGTAGACCGTGCAAAGCCGCATCGGGATCACCGTCCGCACCGACCGCACCGCGTCGAGCACGTCCTCATGACGGCGCGCGGTGCGCTCCAGCCAATCCATGTCGCCGAGGTGCTCGCGAAGGCTCTCCTCTTCGAAGTCCGCCAGCGGCACCCGACTGACGATCGCGGTCAGCGGGCCCTCGCGCAGAGGCGTCGCGCCGTGATCGGGATCGATCCCGGAGAGCTCGCCAAGGGCGGCTCCGTCGGCACGGGTCACGCAGTACACATACCACCCCAGCGCGTCGACGCGGGGGGCCGGTGGCAGCGAGGTCGGTCGCTCGCGGCTCGGCATCTCGCGGCCCAGCTCCTCGCGAGCTCCTTCGAGCATCGCCTGAGCCATCGCCTCGGTCAGCATCGAGCGTACGCGCGAGCGCGCCTCCGCGCGAGCCTCGGCCAGCAGCTCGATCACGTCGCCGGCCGCCAGCTCCTCGATCGCGGAGCGCAGCCGCTCGAACGATTCATCCCCCGCGCGCACTCTGTCCCCTTGCCGGCTTGTCGGATCCGTTCTGCTCTTCCACGGCGGCCTCCAGTCGCTCCAAGCGCTCGCGGAGCTCGCGGTTCTCGTTCTCCAGACGCTCGCCCTTGTCCGACAGGCGCGGATCGTTCTCCCACCAGTTGATGCCCATCTCGCGGGCACGGTCGACCGACGCCACCAGCAGGCGGATCTTGATTGTCAGCAGCTCGATGTCGAGCAGATTCACCTGGATGTCGCCGGCGATGACGATTCCCTTGTCGAGCACGCGTTCGAGGATGTCGGCAAGGTTGGCCGGACCGCCTCCGTGGGGTGCCAGGTCGGAGCGGCCGTAGGTCTGGGGCAGGCGGCCCGACATACCTGGGTTGAGAGCGGACATTGCGCTAGTCCTCGTCAGCCTGGCTGCGGTTGTAGCGCCGGCGCCGCTGGTAGCCGGTCAGCTCACCGCCATCGTCGAGCGTGACGGTGTAGGCGCCGAGCACGTCCGTCGAGCTCGGAATCCGCCGGAGCTCGACCACCGACACAGTCACTACCCAGCCGTCCTCGTCGTCACGCTGCACGCCGAGCACCGACTCGAGCGGGCGGCCGAGCAGCTCGGGGAGGTCGTCACGCACGCGCTGCACCGCGTCGCGCGCGGACAGGCCCTGACCGCGGCCTCTGTTCTGGCGTTTGGCTGCCTGGGGCATCAGTCGCTCTCCTCGAAACGGGTTGGATCCGGTTGCCGGCCGGGCGGGGCCTGGCGCGAGCGGCTGACAGCCAGGCGCTCGAGCAGCTCATCCTCGCGCGCCCGAACCTCCTGGTCGCTGAGCGCTCCCTCCTCAGCCTCCAGCTCGAGCGCCACCAGCTCCGCGCGGATGGCGCCCTCGTCGTAGAGCTGGCGCTCTGCCTCCTGGGCCACCTGGTCGGCCACCCATACGACGCCGCGAACGGGCGCCAGCGGCAGCGTCAGCAATCCGGTGAACAGGCCCACGCTCACGCCTCCATAGAAAGACGGACGAAGGAGTGCGGAGGCAGTGGCCCGGTGTAGCGAAGCCGCATCCGTCCCGCCTGCTTTTCCCCGATGCGATCCACCGCGCCGTCGAACTGCTCGAGCGCCGCCTCCTGGACCAGAAACGAAGCGCCTAGCGCGACCCGCTCGTGTGAGGGCTCGGCCACATCCACAGCCAGCGCCAGCGGTGACAGAGAAGCCAGGATCTGCTCGGCGTCCACGGCCCGTTTGCGCTCGATCGCCTTGGCGATCAGCTCTCCCAGCCGGATGCGCGCGTAGTACGTAGCGTCCTCAGATCGCCCTCGCAGGCCGGCGCGCAGGTCCGCCACGTCTCGGTCGTCGCGCACCACCTCGCGCATTAGGGTCTCCTCCTCGTACATCGCTCGCAGTTTGAGCTCGACCTTGCCGGCGAACTCGGCCAGCTGCCTCGTCAGCTCCTCGCAGTGAACATCGAGCAGGTCGCTGCGGACCGCCTCGCCGTCCCGCATGACAACGCCGAAACGCATCGGCAGAACGGTCCCCAGCGCGTGCGTCTCCTCCAGCACGCGCGCGTGTGCGGTCATCGCATCGCGGCCCATTCTCAGCTCTCCGGGCACATCGCTGACCAAGGCCGCCACGGGCCCGCTGCCGACGAGCGCCAGCGGCGCGTCGTCGATCCCCCCTCGCGACGGAACCCGGGCGGCGGCGTCGACGACGCCGTAGACGTACTTGGCACAGATGGCGTTCACGAGCTAGCTGCTGCTCGAGCGGCCGCGGGTGGACGCTCGCTGGCGTGAACGGGATCCGGAGCCCGACCCGCTCCGCGAGCGCGAGCTAGTGCCGCTGCCGGACTTCTGCTCGTCTCCGTCGTTGTCATCGTCATCGTCACTGCCGAACAGCTTTTCCTTGGCGCCTTCGAGCACGCCCTTGGTCTTGCTCTCGGCGCCGCCCTCGGTGATGTTCTCCATGATCTCCGGGAGGCCTTGGCCGCCCTGCTCGGTCAGGTCCAGGCGGTTGACCGCCTCGGCGAACCGCAGGTACGTGTCGACGCTGGCGATCACGATCCGGGCATCCACGGTCAGTAGCTCGATGCCGACAAGCGACACCCGCAGGAACACGTCTACGACCAGCCCCTTGTCGAGCAGCAGGTCGAGGATCTCGTAAAGCCCACTGGAGCCGGACCTCTGTACGTAGCCGGAGCCGGCTCCGCGCGACATCGCTGTGGTTGACATGTGACCTTTCGTTGGGGGTTTGCTGGACTTACCGGTCCGCGGCGTCAGGCGTTCTCGTAGACGTCCGGGTTGATGAGCTCGAGACGAGCCTTGAGGCGTCGCAGATCGACCTCGGCGCGGTGATCGGCCACGCGGCCGACGACGGCCAGCGCCTGCCTGGCATCGGCGGGCACGATGTCGAGACTGAGCTCGATGCGGGTGAGTCGTCTGCTCAGCTCATGGAAGGTGACAAGGCCGGCGACATCCGACCCCTCGACCGACTGCCACGCGAAGCTCTGTCGCTCGCGCTCGTCGAGGATCTCGGCCTCCCACTCGGCGCCGTCCCGGCCAGTGGTGTGGCCGGTCAGCCGTCCGTCACCGTCGCGCTCGATGTCCTGAACGCGATCGACACCCTCGGGGAGGCTGTCGAGCGCCATCCACTCTCGCCAGGCCACGTCGAGCGGTACCGCGACATCGACGGCGCGCTGGATCGGAATCCGCCGGCGCAGACCGGCGGCTATGGCTCCACTCCCGCGTTGGCCGGTCAGCTCAGCCGTGCGCCGGACCATCGCCGCGCCCGACTCGACGGTCCGGCGTGCGAGCTTCTGGGCGACCTTCAGCGCCGCCTTGCGAGCGAGTTTCGACGGGCCGTGCGAGCCAACCGCGCGCGAGCTTGACCGGGCGGCTGCCTTCACGGTGGTCTTCGCCGCGGGCTTCGCAACCGCCTTCGCGACGGCCTTTCCACGCGGTCCGGCCGCCGGCTTATCGGCGCGCTTGGCCGCCGACCTGCCGGTCCGCTTAGCCGCCGGGCGAGAAGTTCCCGATCCCCGAGCGGGCGGTTCTCTCCTGGACCGCCCGGATCCGCGTGGTGCGCTGATCGTGGCCATCAGGTCCTAACTCAGGACGCGGCTGACCTGCTCCGCCTTCTCGCGGACCGCCCGCACCTCCCGTGCGAGCTTGCCGAACTGGCGCCCCGCCTCCCCGACCTGCCCGGCCAAGCCGCCGAGGTCGATCTTGGGGCCGGGAACGCGAACGACCTTGGTGTTCGGAACGCGGACGCCGAAGACCTTGCGCTCACGCTGCTGCGCGCCGCGTCCGAGCAGCACGCCGCCGGCGATGCCGGCCGCAGCGGTCACGAGCGGGACCCCGACACGACTGATGGCGTCGCGCATCCCGCGGTCCTGGGAGTGTCCGTTGCCTGAGCGTGGAGCTCGCTTCTGAGCGCCACCGCTCGCGGTGCGTGAACGCGCTTCGGTCCTGGGCGCCGCCGTGGTCTTGGCGCCGGATCGGCGCGCGGATGTGGCGCGTGTGCTCCTCGACGCGGACCTGGCGCTCTTTGACGCCGAACCCGTGTTCTTTGACGCCGAACCCGTGTTCTTTGACGCCGAACCCGTGTCCTTCGACGCCGAACCCGTGTCCTTCGACACGGAGCCCCTGTTCTTCGATGCGGAGCCCGTGGCCTTCGAGGCAGACGCCCCGCGAGCCGCTGCGGCGGGCTTCGAACTGCGAGCCGTTGCGGTCGGCTTCGAACCGCGGGCCGTACCCTTGGCGGGCCCGTTACTGCCGGTCTGCCGTCCTCGACTCGCACTGCGAGCGGTGGACGAACCACCCGCGGATTTCGAAGACGATCGACCATTCGACCGCGTGCGGCCGCTGGTGCCGCGCTCACTGTCGACGGCCATGCCTACCTCCCTGGTTTGCACTCGGTACCCCGCACCTCGCCTGACGCTGACTGGTCAGGCGCTCAGCGGGCCGGTTACTTTTCGGCTACCCGGTCACCTGGCGATCTACACAGTTGAACCCAAGCGTCCAGGTGTCAGTGGACACCCCACCGGCTGGTGCAGAGCGCCTCTGCGCTCTCAAACCCCCACCTGCACTGAATTTACCGATTTTCTGGTGACCGGCGGCAGCCGTAGGTACGCATGCGGACAGTTTCCGTCTCCCCCGTCCGGGTAAGCCTCTGAGCGAGAGGGGAAACCGTCCGGAGGGAGCAGGGGAATGGCTACAGACATCCAGGGAACCGTCCGCGATCTTTTGATCAATGCAATCGATGGAGCCGGGAAGACTCCGGGCACTGGGCGTGACAAGAAGTCAGGTGGCGGGCTTTCGGGCGTGCGCGGCGTGGCTGCCGGGGTCGGGGCGGCTGCGCTGGCTCCGATGGCCGTGAAGGCCGTCGGCAGGCTGGTCAGGGATATGGGCATCGATGGCGTGCAGGACGCGCTCAAGTCCCCGGGGCAGGCGGTCAAGGGCATGGCCTCCGAGGCCGGCGATCATCTCGGCTCGCAGCTCGGAGACAAGGTCGGCGACAAGCTCGACGAGGCCGGCGGTCCCGCCGGCCTGCTCAAGGACACACTCAAGGACGCGCTTCCGTTCGGAGGGGGAGGCGGGGGCACCAAGGGCGGTGGACTCGGCATCGGCCGGAATCGGCGGATGCCCGTGCAGCAAAGTGTCGACATCGGTGCTCCACTCGAGGTGGTCTACAACCAATGGACCCAGTTCGAGGACTGGCCGAGTTTCATGCACCGCGTCACCCGGGTGACCCAGGAAGATGACTGCACGGTTTCCTTCGCCACCAAGATCTGGGGCAAGACCAAGGAGTTCACCGCCAAGATCGACACCCAGCGCCCCGATGAGAGGATCAAATGGCGCGTCAGTCAGGGCATCACGCACGCCGGAGTCGTGACCTTCCACGAACTCGGCCCCAACCTGACACGTGTCCTGCTCGGGCTCGATGTGCAACCCGGCGGTCTGCTCGAAAAGGCGGCCCGCGGCATGCGTCACGTCAAACGCGCTGCCCGCGGCGACCTGCACCGGTTCAAGGCATTCATCGAGATGCAGGAGAAGGAGAGCGGGGCGTGGCGCGGCGTGATCGAGGATGGCGAACTAATCGAGGAACACGACCCCACCTACGACGAGGACCGTGAGTACTCCGACCCGGAGGCCTTCGAGGAGGAGTCCGAGCAGGGCGATGCGTCAAGCGACGAGGACACCGCAGACGAGGGCGACGACGCCGAGGACGAAGACGAGGCGGAGGCGGAGGCGGATCCCAAGCCGCGGGCTCGGCGCCGGCGTCGCGCGTCCTCCAACGGGCACGGTGCCGATGAGGAGTCGGGAACTCGTGCCACGAGCTCGCAGCGCAGTGGCTCGGGCCGCTCGTCGTCGCGCAGCGCGTCCTCGCGCGGGCGCAGCAACGCAGGCAGCGGCGGCTCGGGCTCCTCGCGGGGGCGCTCCTCCTCCGGCGGCTCCGGGAGCTCCGGCTCCGGACGCAGAAGCCGTTCGCGCGGCTCCAACGATTAGGAGGAAGACGATGCCGATCGATCTCGGCCGCACCGTCCGTCAGCTCGCCGAGGCGGCGCTGCGGGAAGCGGCCCAGCCGGAGTCCAAGCAGACCAAGAAGGCCAAGAAGCCGGTCCTGTCCACTGGACGCGCAATGCTCCTGGGAGCCGGTCTGGCCACGGCGGGCCGCGCCCTGGCCAGCTCCCGGGGGCGCCACATGCTCGGCTCGCTTCAGGAGGTGCTCGCCGAACAGCGTGAGCACCCCGACGACGAGCTCGGGGAGGACGAGGATGACGAGCCCGGGGAGTACGAGGACGACGAGCCCGGGGAGTACGAGGACGACGAGCTCGAGGAGTACGAGGACGACGAGCCACTGGCAGAGGCCGAGGAGGACGAACTGCCGGCGGAGGACGACGAGGACTTCGACGAAGTGGACGCCGAGGCGACCGACCTCGAACAGGAGGAGCCCGAGCCACCGCCGAAGAAGCCACGGCGGCGGTCCCCGAGCCGCGGGCGGGCGTAGCGCACCAACCGACGCGCTCCGTTGAACGATGCCGTACAGTGGAGCGCCTGATGGGAGGCATCAGGACCGCAGCGCGGCAGAGGATCGCTGCACCGGTGACGGCGTTCGTGCCCGTCATCACGTGCGTGCTCGTGACCGCACTCGCTTTCGTGTTCACGACGGGACCGGCCGCCGCGCTGAGCAACCCCACGCCCTGGAACGGCGCCAATCCCTTCCACTGCAAGATCCAGAACGCCGGTCAGGGAACCGAGGTCCCTGACCCGGGCGCCGATCCGTATTGCGTGAGTTTCGACAAGACCAACCAGAATGTCACCCAGCTGGGGATCGTCACCTTCCTGACCCGGGAGCCGGCGCGCGTGGCCGCGGCCGTGCCCAAGTGCTCCTACTTCCAGGAGGACCACTGGCGCGGCTCGATCATCCAGTCCGACGGACGCACTGTCCTGTACGACTTCGTCGGGCATTACTTCTTTGACAAGGCGACCGGGGACGGCGGCGTGTGGGTCAAGCACTTCACTGTCGCCGGGCAGACCTTCGACCCCACGTCACTTCCGGGCTTCCCCGCTCGCTACCGCCGTTACTTCGGCCCTGGGACCGGCGGCTTCATCACCCACGATGACGTGCCCGCGGACCCGAGTTGCGCAAACGGCTCGGCCGGCGTCTCCGCACCGCTCTCACCCCGCATGCTGTCCGGGATCCTCGGGCGCATCGGGTGAGCGCGGCGTCACACCGCGAGCTGCTCGAGCTGCTCACGCGCCGCCGGCTGCTGGGGCGCGCATCGACGCTCGCACTGGGGGCTCTCGCAGCCCCGGCGCTGCCGCTGGTCAAGGAACGGGGGTTGCCGTCCCTTTCGAGCGCGCTGCCGTCCCTTCCTGGCCTGACGCTCCCCGACGCGACCCTGCAGGCTTTCTCGGACACGATCCTCCCGGGATGCAAGACGACCCGGACCGACCTCGGCAATACGGTCCACCCGCTGGCGATCGCCGGTGTCGATCGCCTGCCGGGCGCCGTTCAGGCCGATGCACTCGCGCTGTTTCACCACCCGGAGGTCGGTTTTGATGACCTCGAACCCGCCTTCCTGACCGAGCTGGAGGCACGCTCGGTGCCCCACGGCGGTGACTTCCTGGATCTCGGGTTCTCCGCGCGGGTGCAGGTGTGCCTGGCCGGACTCGACTTCCAGAATCCGACCCGCCTGGTCTGGGAGGCGGCCGCCGCGGTCCCGTTCACGGCGTTCTGCGCCGCAGCGCTGATCCGTGACGCGACGGCGGCGCGAGCTTCGGGATACCGGGTGATGGGGCTGCCTGGCACGGCTCCGAACGGATATGCCGACTACTCGTATGACCGTGCACTGAGCAGGGAGCGGACAAGCACGGGTTCGCTGCCGTGACGGGACTCGCACGCCAAGGTGCGCCGGGATGACCATGCGCGTCGACGTGGCGATCGTCGGGTCGGGCTTCGGCGGCTCGATCACCGCGTGGCGGCTGGCGGAGCTGTACCGCGCTGCCGGGGCGGACCCGGGCGCCATTGCGGTACTCGAGCGGGGTCGCCGCTACGGACACACCGACTTCCGCCAGTCGATGGACATCGACCACCTCTCCGATGTGTATCTCCTGATCCAGGGCCAGGGCGCGCAGGTGGTGACGGCGAACGCCGTCGGCGGCGGCTCGAACCTGTACCTGGCCGCTTCGCTGCGGTCACCGACCGAGACCTTCGAGCGGCGAGACCGAGCACCGGGCGATGGCCAGCCCCGCCGCATGTGGCCGCGGGCCGTCTCGCGATCAGTCCTCGACCCCTACTACGCGCGCGCCGAGCAGGGGTTGCGGGTCTCGCGTCCGAGCTGGGAGCAGGTGTCGAAGTCCGGAGGTCTGTGGGCGGCGACGCTCGCCGCCGCCGGCCACACATGCGACCGGGTCCCGGTGGCGATCTCCCCCGAGCGCTGCGTGAACGCCAAGTGGTGTCACACGGGCTGCATCTTCGCCGGCAAGAACTCGCTCATCACCAACTACCTGTGGGCGGCCGAGAACGCCGGCGTGCAGGTGCTCCCCAGCCTCCAGGTCGAGTCGATCATGCAGTCGAGCGCCCGCCCCTACCGCTACATCGTCGGAGCCGACGTGATGGACAACGACGGCTCCGCGCCGACGCGAGCGCCCACCGGCCAGCAGGTCGAGATCGAATGCAAGGTGCTCGTGCTCGCCTCCGGAGCGATGGGAACACCGCCGCTGCTGATGCGTTCGCGCCCCTACCTGCCGGCGCTCTCGCCGCAGCTCGGCCGCAACCTGGGCGTCAACGGCGACCACGTCGCGGCCGTGGAGTTCGACCCGAACCGCGTGCGATCGGTGCTCGGCCTCCCCGGCTACGACGAGTTCTACAAGGGCAAGCCGATCACGACCATGAGCTACGACTGGTGGGTGGGCCGCCGCGGTCACCAGTACGACGGAACCAGGTTCACGCTGCAGGAGATCTTCCTCTCGACATTGACCAACTTCCTCTACGACAGCGGCCGCACGCTGCCGGGGGGACCGTCGTGGTGGGGCCTGCAGAAGAAGCAGGCGGTGGCCCACTGGGCCAACCGGATCGAGCTGCTGGCCATGGTGCAGGACACCCACGACGGGACCTTTCTCGCGCCGCCGCCGCAGGGCGCGGCCGTGCGGCCGAACGCTGGACCGATCGCCTTCGGCACGTTTGACTACTCGATGTCAGACCAGTCGCTGGCGGTCCGCGCTGCCGCCAACGAGGCGATCCGCCAGGTAGCGACCCGGCGAGGCCTCGGCCGCTTCATGCCGCTGACCGAGACCCAGGGCGTCTACTGCGCACATCCGCTCGGGGGCTGCCGGATGGCCGACTCGCCCGACCTCGGGGTGGTCGACGACGGCGGCGCGGTGTTTGGCTATGAGGGGCTGTACTGCATCGACGGCTCGATCGTCCCCACATCACTGGGTGTGAATCCGTCGCTGACGATCTCGGCGCTGACCGAGCGCTGCGCCGAGCGCCTCGTTGCTCGCGGGTCGGACTTCGGACTGCCGGCGCGTCCCGCGGGGTTCCGTCCGGGGGTTCCCCCCGAGCACATCGGGCCCCGGGTTCTCCCGGACCGTTAGCGGCGCTTTAGCGCCAGGTTCGCTTCTGATGCGTCGTGCTGGCCAGCACGGGCTTTTTAACTCAGGCTCAGGGCCGAACCCCAGCCTGAACCGCGGGGCCCCGCTCTCATCGGTCGGCGCCCGGAGGATCGTTGCCACCACGATCCGACCGCGGCCACGATCGCCGTTTACGAAAGGACTTCAAGTTGGCGACGCCATCCAGACGACGCAGCATCCGCGCGCGTCACCCGCTCGCGGTCAAGGTTCCCGAGATCACGCTGATCTTCTGGGTCCTCAAGCTCCTCACCACCGGTATGGGTGAGGCGATGTCGGATTTCATGGGCCAGCACAGCGTGCCGATCGCTGGGGCCGTCGGGATTTTCGGCCTTGCCTTCGCCCTGTGGCTCCAGCTCCGCGCCGGCGAGTACCGGGCTCCGGTCTACTGGTTCGCGGTGATGATGGTCGCGGTGTTCGGAACGATGGCCGCCGACGGCGTCCACGACGGCGCCAGCATCCCGTACTCGGTGACGACGCCGGTGTTCGCGCTGATCGTGGCCGTGACGTTCTTTCTCTGGAATCGGCGTGAGGGCACCCTCTCGATCCACAGCATCAACACCCGCCGCCGGGAGGCCTTCTACTGGACGGCGGTCCTCGGCACGTTCGCGCTCGGTACGGCGGCCGGCGACCTCACGGCGCTCTCCCTGCACTGGGGCTTCTTCGAGTCTGCGGTGCTGTTCGCGGTGGTATTCGCGATCCCGGCCGTAGCATGGTGGCGGGGGCGGTTGAACCCGATCCTGGCCTTCTGGGCGGCGTACGTCGTGACCCGGCCGCTCGGCGCCTCGTTCGCTGACTGGTTCAGCAAGCCGCCGTCGATCAGCGGGCTCGGACAGGGCGACGGCGCCGTCAGCGCCGTGGCGCTGGTCGTGTTCATCGCGCTCGTGACCTGGGTGACGGTCACCCGGCGAGACATCCAGAGCGCTGCCGAGGCGCACCGCCCTCCGCACATTCCGCACCCGCACGTCGACCACCACGGCGTGCCGCAGGTCCAGCCCTCCGAGAACTGAGGCCGGTCACGGCCCGGTGGCGGCCATGATGGATATCTAAGCGAACGTATGGTTCGTTTAGATACCCATCATGGGGCTCCGTCGGCCTTTGGGCCGTAGTCAGCCGGCGCCGGGCCGTCCGAGCTCGGCGCCGGGCTCGAGCCGCGGATCCAGCTGATCGTCCAGCGCCGCGGCGGCCAGGGCGCGCCCCAGTGCGGGCGCGTGCTTGAACATGTTGTTGCCGGCCAGCACGAGCAGGCCGGCCTGGCGCCAGACGCCGATACCGTCTTCGCCCCACGGAAGCTCGGTGGGCATGCAATGGCGCACGTCGACCGGCTCGGGGTGCAGGCCCGGGAGGGCCCGCGCGACATACGCGCTCGTGCGGCGCGCCGCCACGGCGAGCGCACCCGGTGAGACCAGCGAGCCGTCGTCGTGCAGCGGCGCGTTGTCAAGGCCGACGGCGTACTCGCGATTGCCGGGGAGCGGATCGGCGTAGGCCGCGGGCTCACCGAACGCGTTGCTGCCGTCCAGGAGGCACGCCAGAGGCACGCCCGAAGGATTGCGCACCCGGTAGCTCAGGCGCACGTGCGCGGACTGGCTCATCGGCAGCGCCACACCGGCGCTGGCGGCCACTGCCGGCGATCCCCGTCCGGCGCACACCACGACCCGGTCATAAGTGCGCGTCTGGCCGCCGCTGCGCAGCTCGACCAGCCCGTCCGCGGTGCTCATCAGCGACAGCACCTCGTCGAACACGAAACGGTCACCGACGGCCTCGACCAGCGCCGCGATCGTGGCTCGCGCCCGGATCACGCCGCCGTCTTGATCGAGCAGCGCCGGACCCTCCCACGGCGCCAGCAGGGACAGGCGCTCGCGCACCTCGTCACCGTCGATCGGGCGGACTCGGACGTCGGCGAGGCCGGAGAGCACGGCCAGCTGCTGCGCGACCTGCGGGCCCAGGGAGACGACGCCGACCCGGGCGAGCAGCTCGCGGTCGAATCGTTGCTCCCATTCCCGCCAGAGGCCGCGGCCTTCGAGCGCGAACTCGGCGAGCCGCCGGTCCCAGTGGAGGTGACGGAAGATGCGCGACTCGCCCCCCGACTGCGCGTTGCCCGGCACGGCCCGCTCGTACACGACCACCGAGGCCCCTCGCTGCAGCAGCGCATCCGCCGTCGCCAGGCCGGTCACGCCCGCGCCGACCACCGCGACGTCGGGGCCGGTCATCTTGCGGACTCCTCGGGCTCCGCCGCGACGCCCGCCAGCAGCTCCTCGAGGGTGCGACCGCTCAGCACCGAGCGGGGCTGCTCGGCCACGACGTCACCGCCGGGACGGGCCTGGTCGTCGCGGCGTTTGACCAGCAGCCACTGCGGAGGTGAAGCCGGCCGGGTCCGCTGCAGCGCGAAGCCCCCGCGCAGCTTCTCCCCGTGCAGGACGAACACGGCGTGGCCGCGGTCCAGCGCCTCTGGCCATGCCACCCTCCCGCCCTGCTCGTAGGTCCCGCGGTCCCAGACGATCACCCCGCCGCGCTCGTATCCCCCCTCGAATGTGTTGTGGGACTTGTCGTGGTCCTCGACCTGGACGGCCAGTCGCTTGGCGCCCGGGTCCTGCGACGGCCCCTTCGGCACCGCCCACGAGCGCATCACGCCGTCGACCTCGAGGCGCAGATCGAAGTGATGAGCAGTGGCCTGGTGCTCTTGGACGACAAATTCTCCGGCGCTCACCCCGCGGGCCGCGAACTGCTCATGGCCCTCGACGCGAACGGGCGTGACCTCGACCTCGGCCGCGACCTCGCCGGCCGGCGGCGCGGCGGCATCCCGCAGGAACGCCACGAGCGCGTCTAGCGTGGCGGGATCGCCCTCGGCGTGCACCTGCACCGAGTCCCCATCCCCCACCCGCGCCCAGCCCAGCAGACCGAGCTCGCGGGCCCGGGCAACGACCGCGTCGCGAACAGCCTCTGCCGTCGCAACCCCGTGGACCTCGGCGCGCAGCGCGGCGTCAGCCATCAACCGCAAACCTGGGGACGGCGTAGGCCATGCGCCAACGATACGTTGTGAGCACGGCTACCGGGAGAGCGGCCGGCCCCCGGAACTGATCGAGAGCGCGTGCCCCCGTCGCTGGTAGCTTGACCGTATGTCCGAGGCCTGGCCCGCGCTCTCCTATGACGATTGGGTCGCCACCTGCGACACACTGCACGCCCACACCCAGGTGCTCGGCAAGCTGGCCGTGAGGCTCGCGCCGCCTGAGCCACAGCTCCAGCACGCGGCGCTGCGGCTGACCGCGCGGGGCTGGGAGACCGCTCCCCTGCCCGCCCCGGACGGGTCGGGCGCCCTGGTCGTGGCGCTGGACCTGGGCACCCACGAAGCTGTCGCCGAGCACAGCGACGGTCGCCGGCACCGCGTGGCGCTCGCTCCCGACCGCGCGGTGGGCGAGGTGACGCGCGAGCTGCTGCATGCGCTGCGACAGCTCGGCGGCCATGTCGAGATCGACCCGACGCCGCAGGAGGTGGCGTGGACGGCGCCCCTGGACGAGGATCACGAGCACGCGAGCTATGACCCAGCCGCGGTCGAGTCCTACTTCGCCGCTGCGACCCAGGCCGCCTTGGTGCTGGCCGAGTTCCGCGCGCCGTACCGCGGTCGCTCCACGCCCGTGAACGCCTGGTGGGGATCGTTCGACCTGGCCGTCAACCTGTTCTCGGGCCGTCCCGCTGCCCCGCCCTCGGACGACTTCATTATGCGCAACGCCATGGATGCGCAGGAGATCGCCGTTGGCTGGTGGCCAGGTGATCCGCGCTACCGCCGGGCGGCGTTCTATGCCTACGCGCACCCCGCGCCCGACGGCTTCGCCGGTGCCACCCTGTCCCCCGACGCGGCGCGCTGGGAGCCCGAGCTGGGTGAGTACGTGCTCGATTACGACGATGTCCGTGCCGCAGCTGACCCGCGTCGCTTCGCGCTCGAGTTCGCCCGTTCGGCCTTCCAGCATGCCTGCCTCGTCTGCGACTGGGATCCGACGCTGGTGGCCAGTACCGAGGGGGCGCCCCCGCCGGTCAGGTGATCAGCGCTCCGGTGAGCTGATCGGCGCAGTCGCTTGACACGCGAAGTACGCTCATTTTTTCTGACCAATGACGGAGTGCTCGGGGCAGGCGCACGGTTTCGGGCGGGAGGAAGATGATGAAGCGGACGTCGCTCGCCTTGCTGCTGACCGCGGCCATTGCGGTGATCGCGATCCCGGGCGCGTCCGCGTCCAAGCGGGTGAGCCGCGCAGCGCCCGCCGCGATCGGCTTCTCGCACGCCGTCGTGGTCGATGAGCAGCGGCCGGGCTTCGAGCCCGACGTGAAGATCGACACAAACGGCGTGACGTACACGTCGGTCCCGTTTGGCTTCTCGACCACCCAGAGCTTCGTCTGGTCCTCGCGTGATCACGGCAATTCCTACCAGCTCACGCCTGGCAACCTGGGCCCGGGCAAGCCCTCGACCTGCGTCGGCGGCGGCGATACCGACCTGTTCCTGGATTCCCACAATGCGCTGTACTTCTCAGACCTCCAGGGGTTGACCAACATCTCCAACAGCATGAGCACCGACGGTGGAGCCACCTGGTCGACCAACTGCGCGGGCGCCCCGAACACGCCGGACGACAGGATGTGGTTCGCCGGCACCGGCAGCTCGGCGCAGGGCAACCTCGTCCTCTACCAGGACTACGACGCCACCGATACGTCGGCCAGCGGCGGCAACCAGCTGGTCGAGACGGTCTCGACCGACGGCACCCACTTCCTGCCCGTGGTCAATCCAGACACGACGGCGCTGACCGGCGACTGCGCCGGCGCCGCGATCCAGGACTGCGTGACCGACAACGAGGGGATCTCCGGCAACCAGGTCGTCGATCCCAGCACCGGCAACGTCTATATCGCCCACACGTCGACCGAGGGCTCGGGCGGAGAGGTCGGCGTTCGCGTGTCCGAGGGCAAGATCACACTGGGTACGCCGACCACCGCGACGTGGTCAGAGAGTCCCAACCTCGACGCCTCGCTGTGCGCCAACCCCACCTGCGTCGATGCCGCCGGCAACCCCGAGGAGCTGGCGGGCGAGAACTTCGCGAGCATCGCGCGCGACACGGCCGGCTACCTGTACGTGACGTTCACGGCGGGGCCGCTGGACCACGCCTCGAGCTCCGATCCGAATTTCGGCGCCCTCAGCGCGCCTGAGCAGATCTACGTCGTGCACTCATTGGAGCCGGCGGGAGCTGACCCCTCCAAGCTCACCTGGTCTGCCCCGGAGCGGATTACGGGCAGCGGCGCCAGCGCCGGCACCAACACCTTCCCCTGGATCACCGCCGGCACCAATGGCCGGGTCGACGTCGCCTATTACCACACGAGTGAGCTCAACGAGAAGGGGACGTGTGCCAGTGGCTCGGGCACCTGCACGCTGTACGGGGCTGGGAGCTTCACCAAGGCTGAGTGGTCGGTGCAGATGGCCCAGAGCCTCACGGCCAACGGCGCCTCCCCGTCCTACACGACCGCGGACGTCAGCGAGTCCTCGGTCAAGCACGGCCAGATCTGCACCAACGGCATCGGCTGCGCGACCGGCGGCGACCGCAGCCTCGGAGACTTCCTGCAGGTCAGCACGGATTCCCAGGGCGCCGCCGTTGTCTCCTACGTGTTCGACACCTCGGCCGACACCTCCGGCGGAGAGGACGCCGGGCCCGAGGTCATCAGCCGCCAGCTCAGCGGCCCGAGCCTGTTCGCTTCGGTCGGCACCGTCAGCCAGAACGGTGGCCCCGGTCTCGCCCTGGGTTCGGTCACCGACCCGACGGGTGATGCCGATTTCTCGTCCAACGGCACCCGTGTCACGGCGACCCCCAACCTCGATCTGACTGGAGCGTCGCTGGCCAACGGCGCCAAGCAGACGCTCGTGGCGACGATTCACGTCAAGAGCCTGTCAAGCCTGGCCGCCTCCACCGCGGAGGGCGGTCCGGACGCCAGCTGGCTGATCCGCTGGACGGTGGTCAAGCCGGGGACGACCGGCAACGGCGACATCTACTACGTCGGCATGGACAACGCCGGCGGCTCGGGCAAGCCCACCTTCTTCGCCGGTAACACAGCCGGCCTTCCCCCGGCCAACCCGGGCGAGCATACGAAGTACATGACGTTCCCCCAGACCGACGTCCTCAGCTCCTCGCAGGCTTCCTACGACTCAAAGACCGGCGTGATCACGCTGCACGTCCCGCTCTCGGACGTGGGCAGCCCCCCGGCCGGGACAGTCCTCTACAGCGGCACCGCGTTCACGGCAACCTCCACCACGCCGCAGTCGTCGACGAACCTCTTCAACCTGATCGACGCCACGACGCCGTTCGAGCTGACGATCGGACCGCCCGGCACCGGCGGCGGCCCCGGCGGCGGTGGCGGTGGCGGTGGTGGCGGTGGCGGTGGAACCGGCGGTGGCGGTGGAAGCGGCGGCAGCGGCGGCTCGGGCGGTGGCGGCAGCCACGCCGACTGCCCCAAGGCCACGGGGCGCCTGTCGTCGAGGTCCCTCGGCAAGCTGTCTCTGGGCATGAAGCGCTCGCGGGCTCGCAAGCTGTACCCGATCTGGTCGCTGCGCGACCGCCGTAGCATGGACTTCTACTGCCTCAGGGCGCTGGGCATCCGGGCCGGATATCCGTCGGCAAAGCTGCTGCGCAGCATCTCTCGCAAACAGCGGCGTCGCGTGCAGGGCCGGATAGTGGTCGCGCTGACCGCCAACCGGCGCTACGCCCTGCACGGCGTGCGCCCGGGAGCGAAGCTCAGCAAGGTGAAGCGCAAGCTCCACGTCGGGCGCCACTACACCGTCGGCAGGAACACGTGGTATCTCGTCCCCAACGGCTCCAGCCACGGCATCCTCAAGGTCCGCCACGGGATCATCCAGGAGGTCGGCATCGCCGACAAACGGCTCACCGCCACCGTGCGCGCCGACCGCCTGTTCCTGCGATCGTTCGACTGAGGGCCGCGCCGGCGGCCCACTCGCGCAGACGGAAGCGCTGCACCTTCCCGGTGAGAGTCCGGGGCAGGTCATCAACGAACTGCACCAGGTGCGGATACTCGTAGCGCCGCAACCGCTCCTTGCACCAGGCCCGCAGCTCGTCGGCGAGCGCGTCGTCCCCGCGCTCACCGGCGCACTGCACGTAAGCGGCGATGCGGCCTGACCCCTCGAGCGTGACGCCGACAACGCCCACTCCGCTGACCCGCGGGTGCTCGCTGAGGGCGTGTTCCATGTCCACCGGCGAGACCCAGAGCCCTCCCACCTTGAGCATGTCGTCGACGCGGCCGACATAGCTG
This sequence comes from uncultured Solirubrobacterales bacterium, assembly GCA_963799995.1. Lineage (GTDB taxonomy): Bacteria > Actinomycetota > Thermoleophilia > Solirubrobacterales > Solirubrobacteraceae > Palsa-465. The sequence continues at coordinate 177,492 of CAWCZI010000015.1, forward strand.
TAGGCCCGGTCCTCACGACGCTCGTAGCGGTCGCCGGTGGCGAACCAGTCGCCGAGCATCGACGCCTTTGTCTTCTCGTGCTGGTGCCAGTAGTAGGCGGCGCAAGAGTCGCCTTGCACCTGCAGCTCCCCGATTCCCGGACCCTCGACGAGCTCCCCCTCGTCGTCGAGGAGTCGCAGCTCGTAGCCGGGCACCGGCCACCCGGTCGTCCCGGGCTCTATCTGGCCGGGACGGTTGGAGCAGTAGATGTGCAGCATCTCCGTCGAGCCGATCCCATCGACGATGTCGAGCCCGAAGCGCTCGCGCCAGCGCTGGATCGTCGCCGGCGGCAGGGGCTCGGCCGCCGACACGCACAAGCGCACTGAGTCCAGGGCCCCGTCAGCCTCGGGATCGCGGACGAGCGCGGCGAACAGGGCCGGCACCGAGAAGAACACCGACGGCCGGTGGCGGCGGAGAGTCTCGAGGATCGCCGGAGGCTTCGTCAGGCCGCTCATCAGCACCGCGGTGGCGCCCGAGGACAGCGGGAACGACAGCCCGTTGCCGAGCCCGTAGGCGTGAAACAGCTTTGTCGTCGAGAACGTGACGTCCTCCGGGCCCAGCTCCAGCACCCCCGCCGCGTAGCTCTCGCAGGTCACACCGATGTCGTGCTGCAGGTGGACGACCCCCTTGGGCTTGCCGGTCGACCCCGAGCTGTACAGCCAGAAGGCCATGTCGTCGCGGTGAGTCGGGGCCGCGTCCAGCTCTTCGGGCTGGGCGCGCAGGCCCTCGTCGAGCTCGGCGACGTCGGGACCGGTCCCGCCCCTGACCAGCCAGCGCACGGAACGGCTGTCCAGCGCGCCCTTCAGCCGATCCAGCATCCCGGCGTCGGTGACGACGAGCTCGGCATATGAATCGTCGACGAAATGACGGAAGTTGTCGTCCTTGTCCAGCGGACTTACCGGGACCGGCACGGCTCCGATGCGCATCGCCCCGAGGAACACGATCGGGAACACCGAGGTGTCGTCGAGGACGAGTAGTACGCGCTGCTCGCGCCGCACGCCGAGCTCGCGCAGCAGGTGCCCGGCACGGTTGACCTGGCGCCGCAGCCGATCGTAGGTGAGGCTCGCGTCGCCGGCGATGATCGCGAGCGCCCCACCGTGACCAGCAGCCACTTGGCGCTCGACCAGGTCACTGGCGTTGGCGCGCTCACCGCCACCCTCGTGTCTCATGCGGCCCGCTCCTCTCCTATCCCGAGCTCGTCCTCGAGCTGTTCGAAGTACTCCACCGCCTTGGCCCGCCACCGGTCGTGACAGCGCAAGAACAGGTCGTGCGCCCGCCCGCCGGGCCAGCCGGGCGCCAGCAGCGGCGCCGGCAGGTCGGGGTCCAGAAACGGGAACCTTCGCCACGCGTGCACCAGCAGAGTCTGCTGGCGGAAGCAGGCCTCAGGCGTGACCGCGCGTACGCCGCGGAAGTCGTCGATGAAGGCTGCGTACTGCTCACGGACGCGCTCGAGATCCCAGGCGTCGGCCACCAGCTGCTCGGGATCGCCGATCGAACCGAACCGGGCCACGAACGAATGCGCCCCGGCCGCCGGCGCGTCGTTGATCGCAGAGGCGAGCTCGGGCTCACGCTCCACGTGCGGCGTCAGCCACACCCCGCCACCCAGAGAGCCCAGGCCCGCCCACGCCAGGCGCGAGCGCAGCTGGTGGCGGACCGCCCGGCTCTCCTCCGGCACGCGCAGCACGACGACCAGCCACCGCCCGTCCCACTGCCATGGCTGCCCGAACGAGTAGATCCGCTCAGCGCCGGCGCTGAGAAGCTCCGCCGTCGGCTCCCCGAGGGTCATGCGGGCGCGGCGTCCTCGCCGCTCCGCGGACAACCAGCCGTCGCGAGTGCTGCGCGACAGGGCCTGACGTGCCGCCTGCGGGTTGTAGCCGAGGGAGACCAGCGCAGCGACCAGGGTCTCCTGCCAGACGCCTCCCGACCGCGGCAGGACGTACTCGCCGAGCACGGTCAGCAGCAGCGACCGAGCCGCGGGCGCCCCGACCGATCGCCTCCTCAGCTGCTGGTCCATGACGCCGGCCGCTCGCCCGCTGCAGTGTCGAAGTGGTCGGGCGCGTCGAAGTCATCGCGCAGCGCCTCGAAGTGCGTGTTGCAGGCCCGGCAGCGCATCTGGCTGGTGATCAGCTGACCGCCCCAGGCCGACACGAGCTCGACGTCAACCGAGTCGCAGAATGGGCAGCTCGGCGCGATGGCGCTCACTGGCGCCGCCCCTCGTCCCAGTCCGACCAGTCGGTGGGATCCTCGAGCGCCAGGCCCGCGCCCTCGGCCTCCAGCATTCCGCAGAGCCACTCGCGGACGCGGCCGCGAACCGCGGACGGGCCTTCGCTCAGCATCCTGCCGGCCACCGCGGCGGCGTACCCGGGGTGGTCGGCCGGTCCCGGCCAGCGGGCGGCCTGGCTCCACATCTCCTCAGTGCGGCGGCACAGCAGCTCGCGGTCATCGCCGCCGGCTCGGCAGATGCGCTTGCACCACGCCTCGGCGTGGACGCGGTGCGCGCCCTCCTCCTGCAGGATCTTGCGCGCCCGCTGTGCCAGCGGCTCGATCGAGCTCTCGCGCGCGGTCGCCACGAACGTCGTGAGGATGCCGTCGACCACGAGGTTGGCCGCGATCACCGACGCCCAGTCCGGGAGCTCGGCGGCGATCACCCGCAGCGGATGCCCGGCGTCCAGGCCCTCATCCTCGCGCACGACCCCGAGCTTGGCGAGCACCGGATAGGTGGAGCGAGCATGGCCCAGCTCGTCCTGCGCCATCGCCGCGGCGGCGACCGCGGACTCGATCGTGGGCGCACTCACGGCCCACTCGCCGTAGCGACGGCCGAGCGCCCCCTTGTTGTCGGCCAGCGAGCCGATCAGCGAGATCATCGTCGCCGTGCCGGCGTCGACCGCGGACGGAGTGGCGCTCATGCGCGGATCGCCTCCCGGATCTCGTGGCGCGGCACCAGGATCATGTGGATCCACGGCTGCTCGTCGTAGATCGCCCGCGCCGACACGAGCGCCAAGTCCTCGTCGGACTCGGTGACGGTGCCGACGTGGTGCAGCGGCTCCTCATAGGCCTTGCGCGCGAACACCTCCCAGACGGTCTCGTCGGCGCGGCTCATACGGCGATCCCCAGCCGGCGCATCGTCTGACGCGCGTCCGCGCGAATGCGGTTCTTGGTCCACACGGGATCCCACACCACCTCGATGTCCACCGCGTCGATCTCCGGGTCGCCCAGCACCGCCTCGCGGATGTCATCCTCGATGAACTCGGTGGCGGGACACCCCATCGCGGTGAACGTGATAGCCAGCTCGGCCCGGCGGCGCTCGGGCCGGTATGCCACCGACACGATCAGGCCCATCCCGACGACCGACACGGGGATCTCCGGGTCATCGACATGACGCAGCGCCTCCCAGATCCGGGACTCCACCCGCTGGGCGTCGGTCAGCGGCGCGACGCTCACGCAGCGGCCCGCCGCAGCGACGTGGTCTGATACCCGCGTTGCAGGGTGGTGACGTAGGTCTGATTCATCGGTCCGCGCCCGCGCCACCGGGTGATCACCTCGTCCCACTCGATCGCCCCATCCTCCAGCAGCCACTCGCGCTTCTCCTGGTCAAAGCGCGCGGGGAACGGGCAGTCGATCGTGTAGGAATCACTCTCGGCGTCGAGGTGGGCGGGCACGCGAATCCCGATCTCCTCCATGAACGGCACCACCTCGCGCATCCACGCCTGGCGCAGCTCATCGTTGGACTTCCCCTTGAAGCCGTAGTCGAGCTGCTCGGAGTGCTGCTTGCGGTGATCCGGCAGGCCGAACCACTCGAGCGTCAGGATGAACATCCAGTCGACTGCGGCCTGGACCAACGCCCTGCCCTCGGGGTCCTTGCAGAGCTTCTTGCACCACGTGCGGCCGTGGCGCAGATGGAATGTCTCCTCCTTGTCGACCTTGGCCAGCGCGCGCTTCCACGGCCCGAAGGTGCTCGACTGAAACACGTCGGAAAGCAGCACGAACCCCGCCTGGTCGTACATCGCGTTGGCGCACACCAGCTCCACCCACGAGTCGAGCGGGACATCGAAGGCGTAGGGGTACTTGAACTGCGCTGCCGGTCGCTCGTAGATCAGCCAGTCCATGTCGACGCCCAGGTCGCCGAGCAGGCGGTAGCCGATGTGGGCGTGGGCCAGCTCGTCCTGGATGATCGACATCGCCGACCCGAAGTTGTTGAGCGCCGGGGCATGGCCGGCGGCCCGGAGGTAGGACGGCGCGCTGACGAACTCGGTGTCGGCCGAGACGGTGAGAATGCGCCGCATTCCCTCAAGGTAGGTGGGCGACATGTGCTGCAGGCCCTCGACCAGCTTGCCGGCGGCGAGGTGCTCCCGAACCTGGTCCTCCGTCAGTGGCGCGAGCTCTTGCGCGGCGGTGGCGACCACAGTTTGCCTTTCGCAGGTATGACACTTGACTTACGCCCGCCAGCGTATAGTCTCTCGCCAGTGAGGTCAAGCCACGATTTCGCGGGGCGCTGATGGCCACGATCGTCGAGCTCGACGGCGTCAGTCCCACGATCGGGGACGGAGTGTTCCTGGCCCCTACCGCGGTGCTGGTGGGCGACGTGAGAATCGGTGACCGCGCCAACATCTGGTTTGGCGCCGTCCTGCGCGGTGACACCTCCCACATCGAGATCGGCGTCGAGTGCTCGATCCAGGACAACGTCGTCATCCACTGCGCCACCGATCTGCCCACGGTCGTGGGTGACCGCGTGACCGTCGGTCACGGCGCCCTGCTCGAAGGCTGCGTGATCGAGGACGAGGCGCTCGTCGGGATGGGCGCGATCGTGCTCCAGCACGCGCGCGTCGGGGCCGGGGCGATGGTCGCCGCCGGGACCGTGGTCCCCGAGCGCGGTCAGGTGGCACCCGGGGTCTTGAGCGCCGGCGTGCCGGCCCGGGAGAAGAAGCAGCTGTCGGGGTCGGCGCTTCAGTGGACGCGCCGCGCGGCGGCCGAGTACCAGCAATACAGCAAGCGATACATGACCGCGAGCCGCGTCCGCGTACTCGACGACGCGCGCATCGCATGAGAACCAAGGAGGCCCCGTGCCCGAGATGCTGATCGGAGGTGAGTGGCTCAAGGCCACAGCCCACGAGGAGATCGAGGTAGTCAACCCCGCGACCGAGGATGTCGTGGACACAGTGCCGGCCGGCTCGCCGGAGGACGTCGAGCTGGCGGTGGCCACCGCGCAGCGGGCGTTCGGAGACTGGTCGCGCACCGACGTCGAGAAGCGCGCCGCGATTCTGTCCAGAGCCGCCGACCTGATTCACGAGAATGCCAAGCAGCTCGCGGCGACGCTGACCTCGGAGCAGGGCAAGCCGCTGGCCGAGGCGATCGGAGAGGTCAACCACCTCGCTCACGGGGTCCGGTTCTACGCCGAGGCCGCGACCAAGGTGCGCGGTGCCTATCACGACCTCCCCTCGACGCTCGGGCCCGCGTACGGGATGGTGATCCGCCGCCCGATGGGGGTCTGCGCCGCGATCACGCCCTACAACTTCCCGCTCACACTGCTCGGGACCAAGGTCGCGCCCGCGCTCGCCGCCGGCAACACCGTCGTCGCCAAGCCGGCGGCCACGACGCCGCTGGCCACACTCGAGGTGGCGCGACTGTTCTCCGAGGCTGGGGTCCCCGACGGTGTGCTCAACGTGGTCACCGGGCGCGGCTCGGTGATCGGCGACGCGCTGGTGGGCCACCCGGATGTCCGGCGTGTGGCGTTTACCGGCTCGACCGAGGTCGGGCGTCACGTGGCCGCCCTGGCGGCTCCCGAGCTCAAGCGCCTGTCGCTGGAGCTGGGCGGCTCCGATCCGGTGATCGTCTGCGCTGACGCCGATGTCGACGCTGCCGTCAAGGCGGTGATCATCGGCCGCTACTGGAACGCCGGACAGGCCTGCCTGGGTTGCAAGCGGGTGTTCGTCCACGACTCGGTGTACGACGCGTTCGTGTCGCAGCTCGTCGATCGGGTGGGTCGCTATGAGCCGGGCGACGGGACGGTCAAGGCGGAGAAGCCCAGGCTGCGGATGGGGCCGATCCACACCCGCTCCGGGCGCGATGAGCTGCTCGAGCAGATCGAGAGCGGCGTCTCCTCGGGCGGCGAGCTCCTGATCGGCGGTCAGACCGGATCCGCCGGGAAGGGCTTCTTCCTCGAGCCGGCGGTCGTCGCCGAGCCGTCCGCCGATTCGCGGCTGATGACCGAGGAGGTGTTCGGCCCGGTGCTGCCGGTGCTGCGCTTCACCGATTTTGACGACGCGATCGCTCGTGCCAACGACACCCCCTACGGCCTCGGCTCGTCGCTGTGGACTCACGACGCCCGCCTCATCCACCGTGCGGCCCTCCGGATCGACGCCGGCATGACCTGGGTAAACCAGATCCACTATGGCTATGACGAGCTGCCGTTCGGCGGCATGAAGGCGTCGGGCGTGGGCAAGGAGCACGGGATCGAGGCGCTGGACTCCTATGTGGAGCTCAAGTCGGTGGTTGTGGGAGGGCTGGCCTGATGGCCGTTACGTACGAGAGCGGCGCGATCACGCTCGACAACCCTCCCGCCAACTCCTACGACATCGGCTTCGTGCGCGAGCTGCGCTCGGCCGTCGACGCCGCGACCGGGGATGCGTCGGCGCGTGTCGTCGTGCTCCGCTCGGCGAGCGAGAAGTTCTTCTCGGCCGGGGCCGACATCAAGCGCTTTCTGGCCAACGATGTGCCGGACAACATGGAGATGATCAACCTCGCCCATGAGACGCTGTCGTCGATGGCAAGGTCACCAAAGCTGTTCGTCGCCTGCATCGCCGGCCACGCGCTCGGCGGCGGCCTGGAGATGGCGCTCGCGTGCGACGTGCGCTACGCGCTTGAGGGCCGCTACCGGCTCGGGACCCCCGAGGTGACGCTTGGCATCCTGCCCGGCAACGGCGGCACCCAGCGTCTACCGCGACTGATCGGCGTCGGTCCGGCGCTCGAGCTCCTCGCCACCGGACGTCAGCTCTCCCCCGACGAGGCGCTCGGACTGGGCCTCGTCTCCCAGGTGTTCGCAGACCAGGCGGCGTTCGACGGGCACATCGAGAGGCTGCGGACGCTCCCGCCTCTGGCGCTCGCGGAGATCAAGCGCGCCGTCTACGGGGGGGTCGACCGGCCGCTCGCGGAGGGGCTTGCGCTGGAGCGCGAGCGGATCGAGGTCCTGTTCGGATCACGAGACGCTCACGAGGGCCTCACTGCCTTCAGCGAGAAGCGGGCCCCGCAGTTCGTGGGCGCATGAGCACCGAGACGATCGTCGCTCATCCCGGTGCCTTCATCGACGGCCGCGAGCACGGCAACGGGGGTGACGCACTACCGATCACCAACCCCGGGCTCGGTCAGGTGTTCGCCGAGGTACCGCAGGGCACCTCGGCTGATGTCGACACGGCGGTGCAGGCCGCGGCCCGGGCGTTCGGTGACTGGTCACGCCTGGCCGTCAGCCGGCGAGGAGAGGTGCTCGGCCGAGCCGCGCACCACGTCGAGGAGCACCTGGAGGAGCTGATCCCGCTGCTCACCCGCGAGCAGGGCAAGACCCTGCGCGACTCCCGGATCGAACTCACCAAGGCCGTCGACACGCTGATGCACTACGTCGGGCTGTCACGGGCTCTGCGCGGCGTTCACGTCCCCAACCTAGATCCCGGCGTCGATGGGATCGTGCTGCGCCGGCCGCTCGGCGTGGTCGGCGCGATCGTTCCCTGGAACTTCCCGACGACGCTTCTGTGCAACAAGCTCGCGCCGGCCCTGGTCGCCGGTAACACGGTCGTCGGCAAGCCGGCGGACACGACGCCGCTGACAACGCTGCGCTTCGCGGAGCTGCTGGTGCAGGGCGGCCTGCCGGCCGGCGTCTTCAACGTGGTGACCGGAAGCGGCCCGGTCACCGGCGCGGCCCTTGTCCGCCATCCACTGGTCCGCAAGATCGCCTTCACCGGCTCCACTCCGGTCGGTGAGCAGATCATGGCGCTGGCGGCGAGCGGCACCAAACGGGTCACGCTCGAGCTCGGCGGGTCGGATCCAATGATCATCTGCGACGACGCGGACCTGGGCGCCGCGGCCAGCGCCGCCTCGATGGGCCGGTTCTACAACTGCGGCCAGGCGTGCCTGGCGATCAAGCGGGTGTACGTGTTCGATTCGGTCGCCGATCGACGTGATCGAGCAGGTGACGGCGAAGGCCAAGCGGCTCAAGGTCGGGCGTCGGCGACGTCCAGGGCTCGCAGATGGGGCCCTTGCACACCGCCGCCGGACGCGACAGGGTCGCGGATCAGGTCAGGCGGTCGGTGGCGACGGGAGGCGAGCTGACCGCCGGAGGCGGAACACCCGGGGACCCCGAGCTCGACGGTGGCTTCTTCTACGAGCCGACCGTGGTCGTCGACCCGCCACACGACTCGCCGATGGCGACCGAGGAGGTGTTCGGCCCGGCGCTGCCGATCTGGCGGGTGCGCGACCTCGACGAGGCGATCCAGCGCGCCAACGCGTCGCCGTACGGGCTCGGATCCTCGGTGTGGACGCGTGACCTGCAGCGTGCGCGTCTCACCGCCGAGCGGATCGAGGCCGGCTACACGTGGGTCAACTCCCGCACCAAGGTCTATGACGAGCTTCCCTTCGGAGGCTGGAAGTCAAGCGGCTACGGCAAGGAGCACGGCATCGAGGCGTTGGACTTCTACACCGAGACCAAGTCCGTGGTCTTCGGCAGCCCCTCGTGAGTGCCGCGTCGCCGTGGGATGCGGGCGCGCTTCCCGCGCCGCTGATCGAGCTCGAACGGACCTTCGAGGGGTTCCTCGGTCTCGAGTGGGTCGAGCTCGGCCCTGACTCTGCCCAGGTCCGCTTCGAGGTCCGTGAGAATCTCAAGCAGCCGCTGGGACTGCTGCATGGGGGCATCTACTCCGCCGTCGCCGAGACCGTCGCCTCGGTGGCTACGGTCCACGCCGTCTGGCGCGACGGCATGATCGGCTCGGGGCTGAGCAACTCGGCGAGCTTCCTGCGACCGGTCACCGGCGGGATGGTTCACGTCTCGGCCAAGCTGCGCCACCACGACGAGCGCGAGTGGCTCTGGGGGCACGAGTTCCGCGACGACCGCGACCGGCTCTGCGCGCTGGTAGACGTGGCGATCGCGGTGCGCCCGTTGCGCCCAGCGGAGCCCGCCAGCCTCTGAGCAGCCCACCCGCGGAAACGTCCCGGAAACGCCACGTAAACGATCGACCGGCATTCTGCCGATCAGCGGTCACCGGGGCCGCGACATAGCAGGACGCAGATCACGGGGCAACGATCCAAGCGTCCGGGGGCGATACGTACGGGGCGTGGTGCGAGCGGCGGCGGGGGCCCGCCTGCTCGCGCAGCGTGCGTCAGATGGGCGAGCCTGAGCCTTCCGCAGTTCACGTGACCCCTGGCGAATGCCGATAACGGCAAGGTGCTGACTGATCGCGCAGCTTCGGTGACAGCCGGAGTGCGACGAACCGTTCTGCCGCTGCCCCCGCAACGGTCTGGCGTCTTCCGCGGGCACGGTCGCGCAATCAGCGCGGTCGTCGTGGTGTTGGCTCTGCTGTTGCTCGGCCTGTCCGCGACCTGGCGGGCCCCCATCGCGACGATGGATGAGGGCATCGTGCTCGAGTACCCGGAACTGATCCTGCACGGCGAGGTGCCCTTCCGGGATTTTCAAAGCTCGTACGGACCTGGCGCATATCTTCCGCTCGCCGCCGCGTACCAGGTGCTCGGCCCGAGCGTTACGGTCGAGCGCGCCGTAGGTGTCACCTACCGGCTGGGGACAATCCTGGCGATTCTCGCGCTTCTTTGGCCGCTCGGAGTAGGTTTGGCGGTGGCGGGCGCCAGCCTCGCCACCGTCGCGATCCTCCCCGTCGGCATGCCGCAGGTGCCGGTCGCATACGGCTGGTACTTCGCGCTTGCATGCTTGCTCTGGGGGTTGTGGTGCGCGCGGGCCGCGCTGTCCGACCAGCGTCCGCGGATCTCCACAACGCTCTGGGGCATGTCTGGCGTCCTCGCCGGCGCCGCTGCGAGCGCGAGACCTGATCTCGGCGTCGCGGCGCTCCTGTCCTCATTGGCGCTGGTTTGGGGAGCAGGGGCGAGACCGAAGGCGACGTTTACGATCGGCATCGCACTCGGCGCATCACCTCTGATCTGGAACCTCCTTGCGGCCGGGTGGTCGCGGTTCTGGACCTACGGCGTCGAGGCGCGCCTTCACGAATTGCCGTTGTCGGGATACCCGTTTCCAGCAGGGGTCAAATTCCTCGTCGTCCTGTCGGCCGCCACCCTTATCGTCGGCTTCGCGGCGATCCGGGAGCTTCGTCGACTCGGGGCAACCCCGGTGACACGGTGCTGGCTGGCTATGGCGCTGCTCAGCCTTGTGCTGCTGCCACAGCTGTTTCAGCGCCCCGACAGCGGTCACTATGCCTTCGTTGGTCCAGTGAGCCTGGGGCTGCTTCCGTGGGCTCTATTGAGAAGAACCCCCCCAAGGTCCGCCACGCTGGCGATTTCGTTGCTGGCCGCGACGGCGATCTGGATGACTGCCAGCCCTGAGATAGGCTCCGTGGTTCGTAACGATGGCCGGAGCTTTGACGCATCCTCGGCCCGGAGCGCACGCCAACAACAGCGGGTCCTGGACTGGCTCGACACGCACGTCCGGCCGGGTCAGAAGCTCTTTGTCGGACCGGCCGATCTGCGGTGGGCGTTCTCCACCCCCACGGAACTGTACTTTCTCACTCCGCGCCTGCGCCCCGCTGGGTTCTACCTGGAGCTCGGTCCCGGTGACGACACTCCGGTGTTCACGCACCGCTTGATGGACGACCTCCATCGGGCAGATGTGCTGGTACTGGATGACCTGTCGTTGCCGTTTTACCGGGAGCAGATATGGCCCGAGGCACGAGCCGGCTCCGCGCTACCCAACACGTTTGTCCGGCGCCATTTTCATGCCGTGTATCAGACGGGGGCGTACAGCATCTGGCTGAGCGTCCGGCAGCCCGGCCAGCCCTTCCGGCGAGCCGCGGCGGAATGAAAGTCACGAGACGTGAAAACCTGGCGCTAGGTACGCCCGAGCGCTAGGCGGCGGTCCGAGCCGGAGGTCGCGGCGCAGGCGCCAGCTGGCGGTACCGCTGTCGCCGCTGCGGCTCTGCCTGCATCCATGCCCCGAGCTGTGCGAGTCCGGCGCTCAAAGACGTGACCGTCCGCCAGCCGATCGACTTCCCGGTGAGCGTCGGGTCTCCCACCCACACCGACGTGTCCCAGACCCGGCGCTCCATGGCGCCCCACTCCGGTTCGCCCTGAAGCTCGAAGACCTGCTGAGCGATGGCGACCAGCGACCGCAGCGTTGTCTGCCGTCCGCTGGCGATGTTCAGGACCTCGTCTGAGAGCTCGAGGTCTCCAGAGGCCGCGCGGATGAATGCGTCGCACACATCCTCGACCCAGACGAAATCGCGCGCGGTCTCGGGGGCCACCAGTGGGGGGAAGGTCCCGTCCAACGCTCGCGCCACCAGGGTCGGCATCAGCCGGGCGGGCTCCTCCCACGGCCCGTAGACGGAGTACAACCGAAGCGTGACCGCGTGCTGGCCGTATCGAGCCGCGGCCAGACGGCACAGCTGTGTCGCCGCCACCTTGGTGATCGCATAGTGGGAGTTGGGCTCGACGCGATCGAGCTCGGTCGTGGCCCGGTCGGCGAAACCGTATTCCGAGGATGACCCCGCCTGGACGAGGCGAGCGTCGACGCCTCGGGCCGCCTCCAGCAGCGTCTCGGTGGCCCTGACGTTGACCGCGAGCATCCGATCGAAGTCCTTCTGCCAGGAGTAGGCACCGTAGGCGGCAAGGTTGAAGACCACGTCGGGGCGGACCTCGCCCACCAGGCGATGCACGTCCTCCGCGCTCGTTAGATCGACGAATGCGATGTGCGCATCGTCGGTGATCTCCTCGAGTCGCCAGCTGCCTGGCCCTGGCCGGAGCACCGCGACCGGTTCGTCGCCCCGGTTGAGCAGATGCCGGATCAGGTTGGCCCCGACGAAGCCACCCGCCCCGGTGACGAGCGCCTTCATGGCCGGCGGCGTGCGATCAGACAGAGGTTGCCCAGCGGAACCGTCGCCTCGCGCCGGCCGAGCCGGGAACGTCGGAGAAGCGAGAGCAGTGGCCTCTTCTGCCGAGCCGGCAAGGGGAGCAGGTGGGCGAGATAGGAGATGGAATACGTGTTGCGCACCGGCCTGACCGACACGACATCGAATCCAGCTCGATCGAAGAGCCTTCGCATCGTCGCGGGCGAGTACAGGTAGGTGTGCTCGATGTCAACGATCGGGCTGCGCTCTCCCAACAGGCGCGCGGACCAGGCGCGCACGTTGTGGTTGAACGCCATCGCAACACCGCCGGGTCTCAGAACGCGCCGGCACTCGTCCAGCAGTCCGACGGGGTCCGGCATGTGGTCGAGGACCTGAAACATCGTCACCGCGTCAAACGAGTCGTGCTCAAACAGGTCGGGCCGCATTACGTCCGCGGCGATCCGCCGCCGGATATCGCGACGTGCCTTCGCGATCGCGTCCTTGCTCGGCTCGACGCCTCGCACGCCGGCCCAGCCCCCGTCATGCGCCAGCTCCAGCACGAACCCGCTTCCGCAACCGATGTCGAGCAGCCCCGCCCGCTCGGGGACGAGCTGAGACCAACCGCTCGAGCGCCCGTCCGTAGGTCGTGCGCAGACCATCGAGCTCATCGCCGTAATCGAACGACGAGGCCCGGTAGAGCTCGGCAAGGCCCTCGGCCCCGAGGACGGGGTCCGAGCGAACCAGATCACACGAACGGCAGCGAACCATCCGGTAGTGGACGCGATCGGGCAGCCGACGAGCCGAGAACACCGTTGCGGTGAACGCGCCCGGTGTCAGCGTCGCGGGATATAGCTCGTCGGCGTTCCCCAGGGTCCCGCAGATCGCGCAGGATGTCGGCTGCAGTCCGAGACGTTCGGTGGGCTCGGCGCAGGTCGCGCCGGCTCGCGCGCTCACAGCGTCTCCGCCGGCGTTCCCAGCCTCGCTCGGGGGTCCGTGCTGGCGACGACGGAATCGATCACGGAGTCGATCCATTCCGGTTCGGCGCCGGTGCCCGAGCCCGCCTCGGTGTCGCTGGCGGTCTCTGTGCCGGGAGTCGAGACGACCACCCGGTCCGGGAACTGTGCTCCCGCCGGCGGATTCATCACCGACTCGACCACGTACGGCGGTCGACCCTTCACCTCCTCGTACATGTGCGCCAGATACGTTCCGATGATCGCCAGACACAGCAGCTGGATTCCCCCGATGAAGAGCACGACGGAGATGACCGTGGTGAAGCCCTTGGGCGCCGACTGTGGGGCCAGAATCCGAAGCCCGATCTGCACCACCAACCCGAGCGACGCGATGCCCACGACGGCCAGCGCGATGCCCGTGATCGCGTCAAGCGGAGCGTAGGAAAACGAGACGATCGCTCGGCGTGCCCACCCCAGGTTCTTGCGAAATGAGTTCGTCGTCGTACCGAACATCCGCTCAGGCCGCACATACGGCACGCCCAGCTGCCGGTAACCGACCCAGGCACGAAGGCCACGGACGAACCGGTGGCTCTCCGGCATCGCGTTGATCGCGTCGACGACGCGGCGGTCGATGAGACTGAAGTCACCGGCATCGAGCGGAACGTTCACGTACGCGAGCCGCTTGAAGACCCGGTAGAAGACCCGGTAGGCGTGACGCATGAAGAACGTCGTCTCACGCTTCACCCGCTCGCCGTAGACCACCTCGTAGCCCTCCTGCCAGCGGGCGACGAACTGGGGAATCATCTCAGGCGGGTCCTGGAGATCGCCGTCCAGGAGCACCACGGCGTCGCCGGTCGCGATCCGCATCCCGGAGGTGAATGCGCTCTGGGAGCCAAACGCGCGCGCATGGTTGATCACGACCACGTTCGGATCGCGCGCGGCGAGCTCTGCGAGCACCCCCCGCGCGTCGTCAGGCGACCCGTCGTTGACGAAGATGATCTCGTAATCCGCGCCCACCTCGGCGAACGCGCGGACGAGCCGCTCGTGCATGATCGGCACAGCGGGAGCGTCCCGATAGCAGGCGATCACGGCTGAGAGCTTCACAGCACCCCGACCGAGACTCGGACCTCGAGCGCCTCCATCACCCGGGCGGCGAGCCGCTCCGGACTGATCCCCAACTGCTCGTGCATGTAGCCGAGGCTGCCGGACATCCCGGCCGGCGCCGTCTTCGCGCCGGCGCGAACGAGCCGGCATCGGAGCCCGGTTTCCGCAACGACCTCGGCGACGAGCGATCCGACTCCACCGTTCACGTAGTGCGCCTCGACCGAGATCGCGAGGCTCGTGCGCGAGAGCGCCGCGACCAAGTCCTCGATCGGGGCTGGCGTGACGCTCGTGACGACGACGACGCTCGCGTGCACACCCCGCTCAGCCAGCAGCTCCGCGCAGGCCACCGCATTGGGGGCGATCGCCCCGAGCGCGACGATCACCACGTCCTCCCCGGCCCCGATCCGGTGCGCCCGGCCGAGCTCGAATTCATCCGGAAGACCGCGGACCGAAGTCGAAAGCTTGCTGAGCCTGATGTAGGCGGGCCCAGCAACGTCCTGCACGGCGCGCATCATCGATGGGACCTGGCCCGCAGACGCGGGAGTGACGAGCGTCAGCCCGGGCTGAGCGCGCATCAGCGCAACGTCCTCGAGTGCGTAGTGCGTGACGCCGTTGTGGCTGTAGTCAGCTCCCTCGCCGATTCCGACGACGCGCACCGGCAGATCGTGAATGACCGGGCCGTTGCGGATGAACTCATAAGCTCGCATCGAGGCAAACGTCGAAATCGAGTAGACGTAGGGGGTCAGGCCCGCCTCCGCCATTCCGGTCGCCATTCCGACCATGTTCTGCTCCGCGACGCCGGCGTTGAAGAACCTGTCAGGAAAGCGCTCGGAGAACGGTTCGAGCGCGGCAAAGCCGAGGTCCCCAGTAAGCAGAACCACTCGCTCGTCACGCGCCGCAATATCAACGAGCGACTCAACGAATTCGCGTCTCATCTCTCTCTCCCTTGGTCAGCTCGTCCAGCGCGAGGGCGTACTCGGCGTCGGTCTGTGGCAGGTAGTGCCACTCGATCCGGTTCTCCATGAATCTCACTCCCTTGCCGGCCACCGTCCGCGCCAGCACGACATGTGGTGGGCCGCCGTCCATGCGCAGACCCTGCACCGTGGCCCCGAGCGCGCGCACGTCGTGCCCGTCGACGTCATGGACATCCCAGCCGAAGCTCTCCCAGCGTGCCGCCAGCGGTTCGAGATCGAGCACGTCGCGCGTATATCCGAGCGCCTGCTGTCCGTTGACGTCGATGATTGCGACGAGGCGCGAGAGGCGATGCTGCGCCGCGAACATCGCGGCCTCCCACACCGAGCCTTCGTTGCACTCCGCGTCACTCATCACGGCGAATACGAGCCGTTCGGAGCCCTGTAGCCGAGCCCCGAGCGCGGCGCCGGCGGCCATGGACAATCCCTGGCCGAGCGAGCCGGTCGAGAAGTCGACCCCCGCGAGCGCGTGCTCGGGGTGTCCGGCAAGGTGACTCCCGTCGCCGCAATACGTATCGAGCTGAGCATCCGTCAGCCGGCCACAGGCGTGCAATGCGCCGTACAGCGCCAGCACAGCATGCCCCTTGGAGAGGACCAGGCGATGCCGATCCGGGTCGTCGGCGTCCACACTCGCGAGCGGTCCGGCGAACAGCGCCGCCAGGATGTCGGCTATCGACAGCGCAGAGCCGATGTGACCGACATTCGCCCGTTTGGACTGCTCGATCGTCGTTCTGCGGATGCTGCGAGCAATCCTGATCGCCGAGTCGTCGATGGTCCCGGCGCACTTCGGCCTGCGACGGACCGCCCGCATCGATTCATCTTGGTGCCGGCCGGTCGGACGCATCTACAGGCTTCCCATCCGCATGTACGGGCATATCGACCGTGGGCGCGGACTGCTTTAGCCCGATCGGGCTATCGTCGATCCGTGGCCGACCAGGGCTTAGACGTTTGTCTAGTTGCCCGCTGCGGCACGGCGGCCGATCCCTGAGCCGTGGGTCGGAACGAGATCCGGATACATCGTGCCGTCGCAACCGATCGGAACGGGCAAGGCGTGACCGCGTGGGCGCAGTAGCCGTCAGAGAGCGGCCACGGCAGGTAGCGCCGCGCGCGCGGTCCGCACAATGGCGCGTCAGCCGTACCGTCGCCGCGGTGTGTGCGTTGACCATGCTCGCAGCCACGGTCCGCTTTGTGGGACTGGGCCACCAGAGCTACTGGTTCGACGAGGCGGACACGGTTGCGATCCTTCACACATCGCTGCCGCGGCTGGTGGCGCGCGTTCCACGATGGGAGACGACTCCCCCGCTCTACTTCATCCTCGCATGGCTGTGGGCGCACGTGTTCGGCTACGGTGAGGCCGGTCTCAGGTCACTCTCGGCGCTCGCCGGAGTCGTCACGGTACCCGTTGGATATGCCGCCGGCGCGAAGCTCCTCTCGCGTCGCACCGGGTTGATCGTTGCGGCGCTCATCGCCTGCAACCCACTGCTGGTGTGGTACTCACAGGAGGCGCGGGCGTATTCACTACTGGTCCTCCTGACCACCGTGGCGTTGCTCGCATTCGCTCACGTGCGGATCCGGCCGACGCGAGGATGGATGGTCACGTGGACGATCGCGGCGACCCTGGCGCTTATGACTCACTACTACGCCGCGCTGGTGATCATCCCTGAGGGGCTGTTCCTGCTCGGTCGTCATCGAAGCACGCGCTGCGTCCGCACGGGCGTCGTCGCCGTGGCCGTCTGCGGCTCGCTTCTCGTTCTGCTTGCCCTTCGGCAGTTGCACAATCTCGGGATCAGCAACTGGATCAACCGAGTACCCCTACCCAAGCGAATCGGCGACGTTCCGAAGCAGTTCGCGCTCGGTCCCAACGCGCTCGCAAGCCAATGGCTGCTGCTGGCCACAGCGATCGTCATCGGACTCTCGGCCTGGCTGATTGTCAGACGCGCGGACGGCGACGAGCGACGGTCGATCCTGTTCGTCGCGAAGCTCGCCCTGGCCGGGTTCGGGATCGTCGCCGCGCTGATCTTGATGAACCTCGACCAATTGAATACTCGCAACGTGATCGCGCTGTGGCTGCCCGTCGCCCTGGTACTCGCTGCAGGATTGGGCGTTCGTCGTGCCGGCGCGCTCGGCGTCGCTGGTGCGACCGTGTTGTGTGCGATCGGGATCGCCACAGTGATCGGAGTCGGCATCGACCCCCGGCTGCAGCGCCCGGCCTGGCGCACCGTCGCCAGGGCGCTTGACTCCCGGTCGGATCGCGTGATCTTCGCCATCAACGGCTGCCAGGTGCTGCCGCTTTCACTCTATGTCCCGGGATTGCGCTTCGCGCCGGCGACCGGAGCCGTCGTCAGGGAAATCGACGTGATCGCCGCTGCCGATCAGAGCAACTGGTACGACGTGCTGTTCTCCGGTGGGTTCGTCGTCTGCAGCCCCCAGGCACGCTCTGTCGAGATCCCTCGCCAGCTGGGCAGCTTCCATGCGAGTGGGCGGCTCACGCGGATCAACCAGTTCTCGGTGCTCAGACTGACGTCGGCCGTGCCGGTCCGCGTGACCCGGCAGACATTCTCGGCGGGTGGGCTCACCGGCGCGTTTCTGCTCGCCCGCGGTGGTCACTCGCAGTCGACGCCGCGACCGCCCTCGCCCTAGTGGTCATCGCGGCTCACGCCTCTGCCGGCGGATGCCGATAACCCCCGGGTGCTGGTTGATGAGCGCACGGCTCCGATTGGGCCCGACGGCGCGACAGCCGAGGACGAAGCCGATACGGCACCCGCGAAGTGCCAGCCGATTGCGCGCAGCGCGGGTCGTAGCCGCGCTTCGTGGCTCGGTCTGATCGTTCTCTTTTGCTGCTTTGAGATCGACCAACTCCGTGCCCTGTTCGGCTACAGCAGGTTCGCCACCGACGAGGATCAGACGCTGCTGTGGTTCGCCGGCCGCGAACTGCTCAACCTCCACGTTCACGAGCCGAACTTCTACGGCCAGAACTACAATACGGTGTTCGAGGCCCTCCCGGGCGAGTTGCTGCATCTGCTCGGCCTCTCCCTCGCTCTGGCGAGCCCGCTCGCCGCGATGCTCATGGCCAGCGCATGCTGGCTGGTGCTGGCCTGGGCCGCCAACCGCCGGGGGCATTCGCTGGCGGCCGCCGCCGCGCTGGCGCTGCCGGTCTGCATGAGCGTTCCCTACCTGCTGCTGTTCGACGCGCCGCGTGGTGTTCTGAGCGGCGACCTGGCCGGAGCGGTCGCGGTCGCCGCCGCGGTGGCGATTCGCCGGCCCCGGCTCCGGCTCGCCGTGTTGATCGCGGTCGGCGGACTGGCGATCGCGTGGGACAACGCCGTGGCGGTGGCAGTCGTCCCGGCGCTCGCTGGCACCACCGTGAGCGCATGGCGCCACCTGCTGGATCGGCCGCGCCGCACGCTCTTGGCCGCCGGTGCAGCCCTCCTCGTGCCCGTCGGCTGGGTGCTGACCGACCGCTTCTGGTACCGGGCCCACTCGATCGACCTCACGGCCGCCAACGTCAACACCAAGCTTCAGCTGTCGGTGCTCGGTACAAACCTGCGCCACCCGGCTCGGCTGTTCGGGTTCTATGAGCCGCAGCTGTGGCAGCGCCCGGCCGCCCCGCTCATCGCCATCGCCATCGTGCTGATCGGGGCGGTCGCGGTCAGCGTCGCGTTCCGCAAGCCCGAGCCTGCCGTGGCGGCGCTGGCGTTCCTCGCCGTCCTGCTGATCATCCTCTCGGTGACGGACACGCTGGACGTGCACCCCGACCTCTACCTGTCGGGATCTCGCTTCCTGCTCCCGATGCCGATCGGATTGTGGGTTGTCCTCTACTTCAGCCTGTCAACTGCCCGCCGACACCGGCGTGGCCGCTCCCATCGTGATCGCCGCCTGAACGCGCGCGCGGTGTTGGTCGCGATCGCGCTGGTGGGCGCTGCGAGCACGATCGTGGCCCAGGCCCGTTACAGATCAGAGACCCGGGCGGTGACCGCCGCCGATACCACAGCTCACCCCGTCGTCGCCGTGGCGAACCCCGACACGCTCCTCGCCCAGTGCGCCGTTCTGACCCGCACCTATTCAGACACGCGAGCCCAGTTGCTGGTGACCCACCGGCGTGACGTCGCCTACGGGTGCGCGGCCCAGGACGGTCTGAACACGCTGGATGCGGATTACGAACGTCGCGGCTGGCTTCTGCAAGCGGCCGCCTCCAGACCGCTCGGCCGGATACTGATCCAGGACCGCACATGCGAGTCGATTACGCGTCGGGCCGGCGCCTGCCGGACCGAGGCCGGCGGGTTGGTGCTGCTGTTGACGTCGCCCCGCCCGGCCAGTGTCTCGCTCGGGCTGGCCGCCGAGCCGATCCGGGGAGCCCCCTGAGCAGCTGCCCCTGAGCCGCTGAATGTCAGTCGGGTCCGTGAACTGCGGCGCGGTTGGTAGCGTGCACCGATGGCCCATCCCAACGAAGCGCTGATCGACCGCTTCTACGCTGCCTTCGCCAGCTTGGACGGGGACGCAATGGCGGCGTGCTACGCACCCGGTGCGCGCTTCTCGGACCCGGTCTTCACGGATCTGCGCGACGGCGAGCCGGGAGCCATGTGGCGGATGCTCACCGGCCGGGCCAAAGACCTCCGGGTCGAGCTCTCAGAGCGAGAGGCCGCCGACGCGCGCGGAAGCGCGCACTGGATCGCCGACTACACGTTCTCCACCGGTCGCCGAGTCCACAACGATGTCCGCGCCGAGTTCCGCTTCGAGCACGGGCTGATCGCCCAGCACCGCGATTCCTTCTCGTTCTACGCCTGGGCGCGCCAGGCGCTGGGCCCGGCCGGACTGGCCCTCGGTTGGACGCCGATCCTCCGGGCCAAGGTCCAGCGCGAGGCCCGCGTCGGGCTCGACGAGTTCCTCGCGCACGCGGGCTCCTAGCGAATACGCCGATGCCGTCATCACGACGCTCGTCCGCATAGCGGGAACGCACGCGATCGCTTGACCACCCTGCCGTTCCGTAGGTGGGCCACAACGGTGAGCGTGGTCTTGGACCCGCGCAGACCCCGAACGCTGAACGGGCGCCGGATGGCCTGCGACGACCCGCCCAGCCTTCGAATGCGGCGACCGCGAATCGAAACCGTGGCGCGGCGTACCCGAGCCGCCAGCCAGCGGCCGAGCAGCGCCCGCAGCGAGGTCACAAGCGCGCGCCGGCATACGTTGAAGGCCGTCTGCGTCTTGGGGCAGTGAGCGGCGAGGTCGTACTGAGCGAAGAGGTAGTCCCACCTGTTCGAACAGGTCGTCGAGTCCTTGAACGGATAGATCCCGTCCTCGAACTTGAGCACATGGAAACCCGAGAATGAGTCCTGGAACCAGATCTCTCCGAGGTCCGGGCGGATCACTGGTCTCGCCGGCGCGATGTCGACGGTCGGGTCAGTAGGACTGAGCGTGCCGTCGTTCCAGTACGCGATCTCCTTCGGGGCAAACGGGTTGCGGATGTCGTAGACCCTCAGGCCGGAGTGGAATTCGGCACATGCGAGCAGCGTCGGATCGTTGAGCCGGTCCGGCGTGCATTGATGCGTCCCGTAGACGAACAGTGCAGCCAGCCCGGCAACGTTCTGGTTCAGCGCGAAGGAGCGATCGGTGGCGGCGGCGGCGCAGTTCTGCGGCAGGGAGATCTGGTTCTCCCAGACCGACACGATCCGAGGATGGGTCGGATCCGTGATGTCGATGAGGTGCGGCCGGGAGAAGTTCGGGCGGTCATCGCCGGGCTGGCAGCCCTGCTTGGTCGGAAGCTCGCCGAACTGGATCAGGTAGTGGTGGGTCCCATACTGCACCGGGTAAGTCTGCTGACAGGCGGAGGTGTCGGGGAGACTGACCTGCCCGATGATGTGTGGCGAGCTCTGTGGATGGCCGGCCGCGATTGTGGACGTGTCGAGGATGTCGACCGTGCTGGGGTTGATCAGGCTGGGGTCGATAGGACGCAAACGTAGGTCTGCTTGCCGTCCGCGCTCGTCGAGCCCCCATGGCTCGAGATGTTCCAGACCCCCATCTCCTTCGGATGACTCGGGTCCCGGAGGTCGACCGGCACGAGCTCCGCGGGAGTTCCGCCCGCGCTCGCGTAGTACACGTTGCCGTCAGGCTCGAACCAGCCCTCGTGCCCAACCGCGTGTGGCAGGTCTCCGCTGTAGAGCAGCCGTGGATGGGCGCAGTCCTCTTTGACGGAGTAGACGGCGAACGGGGACGCTCCGACCGGATCGCCGCTCGCGGGGTTGTTGCTCCCTTTGTGGTCGGCCACGAGCAGGCCTCGCTCCGCGTTCACGCGCAGCGACTCCCACGGCCCCTGCATAGCCGGCGCCGTCAGGAAGGCGGTCTGGATCGGACGAGCCGGGTCGGACACGTCGAGCACGACGGTGCCGCCGTGTTGCGGATCATCGCCGTTTGAGTAGTACGCGCAGTTCTTGTAGGTATCGAAGTTCGCCCAGCCGGTGGTCCACTGCTGCGTCGGATCGTCTCTGCGGGCTCCGAAGTCCGCAACCTGAGCAAGGTTGCAGTGGTACCCCTCGGCTGCCCGCCCGTCGAGGCGGTCGACGATCGGCACCTGACCCTGCAGCCCCGTCTCGACCAGATCCCCCGGCCGGCAATGCGCCTTGGCCACCGTCACCGGGACGCCCTCGGCCGCCATCGCATCGAACTCGCTGATGGCCTCAGGCGCCGTCGCTGGGATGCCGCCTTCGGCCTTGTATTGCTCAGCCACGAGCGCAAGGCCCGACGGTCCGGAGCCGCGCGCCGGCGACTCGCCCCCGATAACGAGGATCTGAACGATCAAGCCCACCGCAACGAGCAGCACAAAGCTCAATCCAAGCCGCGCACCCAAAACCCGCTTCGACATGTCTCTCTCCCGCTCTGACTAACCTTCATCACAACGACTTTTGGTGCGTCGAGCGTAACCGAGTATCAAGGAACTTGTCAACCTCGAAGGCGCAGACTCAGCAGCTCGCGCTGTGAGGCTGCCATCGGCCGGCCGGGTACCGTTGGCACGTGCAGCCAGATGCAGATGACGCACAGCCGCTCGACTCGATTGCGGCGAGCATCGAGCCGCGCGTCAGCTACCTCGTGTATCGCGTCGAGAGGCGCCTCCGGGGCCGGCTCGACCGTGCGGTCAGCGCCCACGGCATCACAACGACCGAGTACGTCACGTTGAGCGTCCTTCGCAACCGCGACGGTCTGTCCAGTGCTGGCCTCGCCAGGTGGGCGTTCGTCACGCCTCAGGCAATGAATTTGGTCGTTTCCGGCTTGGAGCGCCGCGGCCTCGTCCGCCGTACTCCGTCGCCGGCCAACCGCCGAGTGCTGCAGGCGTCGGTGACCGCGATCGGACTCGACATTCTGAGTCGATGTGAGTCGGCGATGGACATGATCGAGGCCGACATGCTCGCCACCCTGTCACCCGGGGATGTCGACGCGCTCCGTGCGGCGCTCGCTGACTGCGCGCACTCGCTCGAGTCGGCCCCACGGCCCGACGGGTTTCCATCCTCGTAAACGCGAGGACGGCCACCGTCCAGGGCGGGTCAGGCGAGCTTCAGCGGCACTTCCGTGTACGGGTCGAGTCGGTAGACGAGTGAGACCCGATGAAAGCCGTCGGCGATGTCGGCTCCCTTCTTGCCGCTCAACACGAGTACCGGGCTGAGCGACTTTCCCTCGATCGCCTTGATCAGATCCTTCATCACGCCCGGGTCGTCGAGAGGCGCCGCCGTCAGCCCGGCGGCTCGCAGGATGTCGTTCGCGCGCCGGGTGGTGAGCTCCGCCTTGCGGAGGCGCTCGACGGCCTTCTCGACCGCGTCCCCGCCGAGCTTCAGCGACAGGTAGGCGTGCGCGGCCGCGTAGTCGTGGTCGGCCACGTCGGCAGCCCACTTGATGTGAACCCCGGGTTCGATCACGCTGCCGACTCACCGCCCCCCTGGCCACCGTGCGTCCCCAGCGCACCGGAGGCCGCCAGGCGAGCGGTCGCATCACCGCCGCGGCCGCGCAGGATCACCGCACAGCCCACCGCGATCAACGCGCCGAACAGCGGGCCGGCGACGTAGGCCCAGAACGCCTTCCAATCGCCCCCAACCAGGGCAGGGCCGAACGAGCGGGCGGGATTCATCGAGGTCCCGCTGACGGGGGCCGCCCAGAGCCCGGCGAGGGCGATGTAGCCGCCGACCCCAAGCGCCCCGATCGCGCCGACGTTCTGTGCGGATGACGCGGTGCCGAGGATCACGCTGACCAGCGTAGCCGTGAGCACGACCTCCAGCATGAACGCCTGCCACGTGTGGTATCCGGGACCCGGCAACGTCGCGCCGAGGTGCTCGATGTTGCCGAACACGGCCAGCAGGAACAGGGACGCGCACGTGGCGCCCAGCAGCTGCACGACGATGTAGCCAGGCACCCGCTTCCATGGAAACTCCCCCCGCAACGCGAAGGCAATCGAGACGATGGGGTTGAGGTGAGCCCCCGACACGGCGCCCATGAAGAGGATGATCGCCATCACCATCAGGCCCGGCGCGACCACCGCGGCGGCCAGACTTATCTGACCCCTGGCATGCAGGACACCACCACCGGCGGCCACCAGCACCAGCATGAACGTGCCGAGCAGCTCCCCGAACAACCGCCGGTAGGCGAGGCTCGGATCGTTGAAGTCCCTTCGCGACCCGTACTCGAGCATCGCGAGGTGTTGGACACGCTGCGGGTCGTGCGTCGCGAGGCCGGCCCGCTCGCGCTCTGAAATGCTCGTCACCCGATCCAGTCTCTCACTCCCGCCCGCGCCGAGCGCCCAATCGGATGCGCGCGCGGCAGGCGTGGCAGGCGTCGTCGACCGAGAGGATCCCGTCCCACGAGTTCGGGAAGGCGGTCGCGTGGGCTGCCAGCGTGTTGCGGACGAGCTCACTGAACGCGTCGCCGCGGGCACCGGGCACGGCCCCGTCGAGCGTCCCGAGCGCCCAGGTCAGCCATCCGTTGAGCGAGTACCAGACCCCGCCGACGAACACGGCGTTGCCCCGGGAACCCGGCGGCGTCGAGTACTCGGTGACGAGCGGGTCGTCAGCCGCCGGCTGGGTCGCGCCCGACCAACCCCTAATCTGATG
Source organism: uncultured Solirubrobacterales bacterium (assembly GCA_963799995.1). GTDB lineage: Bacteria > Actinomycetota > Thermoleophilia > Solirubrobacterales > Solirubrobacteraceae > Palsa-465. The sequence goes on from CAWCZI010000015.1 coordinate 201,686, forward strand.
CCTTCGGCCCCCGCGCAAGCGCGCGCTGGTCGCACGTCATCGTCCGGATCACCCCCGCGGGCTGAGCCTGCGAGGAGTTCTGAGCGATCCCACCCGGGTACCGCGAAGCCTCAGCAGTGAGGCGCGGTCGGGTGAGCCGACGCGGCGATCCGCCAGATCGATGTCGGATGATCGTTGGTGTCGGAGTGCGGATCGGCCCACGACTCGAAGCTCACCGATCTGCCGTCCGGCGACCATGACGGAGCGCCGTCGTAGAAGCACTGGCTCGTCAGCCGCGTCTTTGCGCCTCCTGCTACCGCCTTGACGACGAACAGGTTCGCAATACCGGTCGGCGCTTCGAAGTCCGTCGAGTACACGATCGACCGCGAGTCAGGCGACCAGCTGGGATCCGTGTCGGAGTCCGTGTCGTTGGTGACCCGTGTCAGTCCGCAACCGCCCGGGGTGACAGTCCACAGGTTGACCGTCTCGGCGGAGTCTGTGGCGGCGCTCTGGAACACGATCTGTTTCCCATTCGGGGACCAGTTCGGCTCATGGTTGTCCGGAGGCGGTGCCTTCTGCCCAGGGCAACGGCCGCTGGGCGCCGGCACGATTTCGGTCGGCGCCACCGGGTGGGCACAGTTGTTGTTCGCCGGGATCGTCCAGATGGTCGTGCGATTGACGTCGTTGTCATCGTCGAGCTCGTAGGTCAGCGTCTTGCCGTCCGGGGCCCAGCTCGGCTCCTCGGCGTGCAGCGTCGGAGCGGTCAGGCAGGTCACCTGGTGCTCGGAGTCGTTTCTCGCTCCGGGTAGCGACGTCCAGATGTTGTCGGTGTTGACAAGATCCGAGGAGTAGGCGATCCGTCCGGTCGCTGAGCTGTAACAGGTGCCGGGCAGGTTGACCGCCGATTGCCCAGAGTGGAACACGACCGTGCTCGGATTGCCGCCGGCCGCGGCCACCGAGAACAGGCCTGCACTCCCGGTACCGCTCGGGTTGTTGTAGCCCGCGGTGAACTCCGTGAATAGCAGCGTGTTCGAATTCGGGACATAGCAGGGGTTCTGCGCCGACGGAGCGCTCGCGGCCACGGGCGAGGAGGTCGTCGGGCGGAAAACCTGCATCGAGCCATCGGACCGAACTGGTGAGGAGATCCGCCAGATCTGCGAGACGGTGCCGTCGCTCCCCACGTGGGACTCGAAGTAGATCCACGCACCGTCCGGGCTCATCGCGGGTGCCCCGTCCTCGTGGAGGTTGTTGGTCGGGCGGACCAGTTGCGTGCCGTCAGCCGAGACGACCCAGATGTTCGGTTCACCGGCCGAGTTGTAGTACGTCGCGGAGTCGAGAACCCACTTACCGTCCGGGGACCACGAGGCATCGCTGTCATCGTTGTCGCCAAACGTCGGCTGGCCACGACGGCCGGTGAGCTGCGTCATCGCCGCCGTGATCGGGTTGATCGTGAACAGGTTGTAGGGCTCATTCGGATCGGTGAGGTTGGTCCGCCGCTGAAACAGGATCAGCTTGCCGTCCGGTGACCAGACTGGAAGCCGGTTGTCGCTATCGGTCTTGGGGCCGTTGATCAGAAAGCTCAGTCCGCTGCCCAGCTTCCTGCCTTGAGGATCGGGGGTGACCGTCATCAAGCTGGCGTGATTGCCGACATCGTCGACGTTCAGCTGATCAGCCTCAAACGCGATCGTCGTGCCGGCCGGATCGAAAGTCGGCTCGAGATAGGAGGCGTTAGTGGCATGGGTCACTCGGTTGAGCCCGGTGCCGTTACCGAGCACCGTCGCGATGTCGCCATCGCCCGCGAAGACGCCGTTGCCGCTCACCGCGAACGCCACTCGGTTCGATGGACGATTCCAACTCGCCAGGCCGTTGACGTTGGTCGGCTCGTCGTCGCAGCTGAGCGGTTCCGGGGGCTTCGGGCAGGTCCCGTACAGGATCGTCAGCGCTCCGCCCGCTGCCGACTCATCGAGAAGCTGACCACCTTGATTCTCAGCGCAGCTTCCGTCGGCGCCCGCGTCATATCCGCACAGGTACTTCGTGAAGAACAGCTCCGAGCCCGTGGGTGAGAACGCAGGGTTCTGAAAGCTTGCGTCAGGATCGTCGCCCGGAGTGGCGACGATCAACTGAGCCCCATCGGCCCGGGTCACCGCAGCGGCCCTGGCGGGACCGGCAAGCATGCTCGCCGCGACGAGCACAACCGCACACAGGGCGGACCAGAATCGAGCGCCGCCCCAGTCGAGTCCGTCCTCCGCCCTCATAGCTCAGCGTCCTGTCCCCGTGGCTGCATCTCCGATCGTCGGCCGCTGGCCCGCGGCGATCATCGCACCGGGAACAGCGGCCGTCAAAGTTCGGGGCCTGGCGTCCACGAGTGCTGACATCCCAACACGCAATCACGTGGCCGTCGTTACGGCATCGCGTGCGCTGCCCCGCGCATCGGTCGGGGGATCCCCATCGTCATTTGGTGCGCGGTGCGCGAGAGCGTCAGTGCGGGCACCGCGGTGGGCCACGCCGCCACCGCTACGCCGAGGACGATCAAGACCACGGCGACAGCGTGCACCGCGAGCGCACGACGCGGCAGCAGTCGCTCACCGGCGATCAGGACCGTGACCACGGCCATCCAGGTGATGCTCATCATCCCGAGTGCGTACAGCGCAGCCATCAGGCTCCAGCAGCAAGCCACACAGCAGCCGCCGTGCTCGATGCCGGCCCGCAGCGGGCCGGCGATGCGGTCGCGCCGCATGTGGATTTCTGCTCCGGTGCACCGCGCCAACCACCGGCGCTTGGCGGCAGTGAGCTGGTACAGACCGGCCCCCGCCACCGATGCGCCCGCGACATAGCGCCCCGCCGAAGACCACCCGAGCGCGCCAAGATGCAGGCCGCGGGCGGCCTGCACGAGCGAATAGCCGAGCAGCCCGGCGAGCATCCAGACCGCTCCGTACCCGGCGAGGAAAAGAACCGACGCCGCGGGTGCCTGCGCGCGTCGTGCATTCGTCGCGCGCATGAGCGCGGGCGCTGAGACGGGCAGCATCATCGCCGCCGTCATGACCGCCCACGTGCCGGCAAACCAGCCAAGCGCACCCGGATCGCCTCCGGGGCCGGTGTCCATGCCCGCCATACGCTCCGCCAGGATGAGCCAGGCAGCGCCGGCGGCCGTAACGACCCCGGCGATCACCGCCGTGGGTATCAGGTAGGACTCCGCGCGGGGCCTGACGGCGACCTGCGCCATCACCTCACGCAGCCTCGAACTCGTCGTGGCGACGGATCCAGAACGGATCCGCCGGCTCGCCCTGATCTCGTCCACTGGGCGTCAGGTCGAAGATGCCGTAATAGACCATCACCGGCTCGAGCCCCCTGGCGCTGGTCGAGTAGGTCAGGTAGACGTCCTCGTCCGAGCGCGCAAAGACGCTCAGGCCCGGGCGCTCGGTGAAGTAGCCGACCACGTCGGTCCCGCATGCGGATGAGAACCGCGACACCAGTGCGGGCGCCTGGTCTGCCCATTCGCTCACCTGATCCCTTGTCGACGAGTGCTCGAAGTCCCAGTTGAAGTCGCTCTCGTGGCTCGATGCCCAAGTGAAGTCCCAGCCCATCCGCTCGCGGTACGCAAGCAGCTTCTCGAGCGGCGCACGTGAGATGCAGATCATCGTCACGTCGCGGGCCTTGAGGTGCTCGAGCACTCCGTTGAAGCTGTCGGCGATCGAGGAGCAGACCGGGCAACCTGCCTCGTAGTCCGGCCCGAACATGAAGTGGTAGACCACCAGCTGCGAGCGGCCATCGAACAGCTCCGCCAGCGTCATCGGACCATTTTCCGTGGTGAGCCGGTAATCCTTGTCGACCGGCACCCATGGCAGCTCGCGCCGCTGCCGAGCGAGCTCCTCGCCAAGTCGTGTGTGCTCCTTCTCCCGCTTCAGCAGCTGCTCGCGCGCGGCGAGCCACTCCTCGCGTGTAGCTGTTTTGTGCATGCTCACGGCATTCCTCCTGTACCGGTCGTCCGGCGTCTGCCTGTCGAAATATGCAGCCATATGGCTGCATGAATTATAGGCAGCCGACTGGCTGCATGTCAACAGACATCAAAGAACGCAGGCGGCGGCCTCGGTCAGCGCCAGGGCAGCGCGCTCGGCGTCGCTGAAATACGGCGCCTTCCGCCAGGCGCCGATCAACCGATAGGGTCAGATCATGGCCACGATCCGAATCACCTCGAAGGTCCCTGTGGTTCAGTCCGCTCTCAAGGCGCGCCCGTTGCGGGTGACGATCGACGGCGGCGAGGAGCAGGAGCTGTCTCTGTCCAAGCCGAACGACGTAGAGGTGGGTGCGGGCAACCATCACGTCGAGATGTACGTGGCGTGGTTGCTGCCAGCCCGAATGGGCCCCGCCGAGATCGACGTGTCACTCGAGGACGGCGACACGGTGGAGCTTCTCTACAAGCCGCCGTGGATCCGGACCAAGCCGGGCAAGCTCACGCTCTCTGGCTAGCGGCCTTGCG